>NZ_JBSRYV010000002.1:4022500-6355317 GCF_054057015.1 Bradyrhizobium sp. JR3.5 | reverse complement strand
CTTAAACTCTCGCTCCAATCCATCATGGGGGCCACGGAAAAGATATAATCTTGATATTTCAGCGAGTTACCTTGGAATTCAAAGGGATGCCCATAAGCATGTTCGCTTCAAACCAGGCCGAATTTGCGCACGCTTGTACCCGTTTTGACCTGCCAGTGCACGCGTAGCGCACACAAAGCGGTGCGTCGCCCGGAGGATGTCCAATCATGCTGCCCCGGAAGCAGATTGCGCTCTGCTCGGCGCGGTCGAGATCGAGGCCGCTCAGGGCAGCTCCGGGCTGCGCGCGCGGATACGCCGACACCTGCTTCGACCGGGGCGTATTCGTCCGCGCGCTCGGCGACACGGACCCCATCGCTGTCGCGACCCAGCCGGGACAGACGATATTGGTCCGCACACCCTTGCGGCCGTAATCGCGCGCCAGCGATTTGCCGAAGCCGATGCAGGCGTGCTTCATTGTCACATAGCCGGCCGCGTCGGGGCCCGCGAACAAACCGGCGATCGAAGCAACGACCACGACGGCGCCTGTTTGCGCGATGAGATCCGGAAGGCTTTCGCGGGCGCAGACAAAGGCTGTGTCGAGGTTGAGCCGGGTCGCCAGCGACCACGTCTCGTCAGTCATCGAGATTGTCGGACCGACGCCGTGGCCTCCGGCATTGGCGATCAGGATGTCCACCTTGCCAAACTTGCCGTGGATCTCCTGCAACGCTGCCCGTACGGCGACGCTGTCGGCCGCGTCCGCCTGCACCACGAAGCAGCCGGTCTCGTCTGCCAACGCCTGCAACGGCTCCCGTCGCCGGCCCATGACGGCAACGTTAGCGCCCTCCGACGCCAAGGCCGTTCGTCCTCTGAATCTCATGTGTTCGCCTCGCCCTCGATGCCGCCCGCGTTTTCGTCGAGCCGGACGACAAACTGCTATCCGACGATCGTTCGTTGCTGTCAGTTAGACCCACCGGGCCAAGTACGTCTTGGACTCAAGCGCAGCTACGCTAGCCCGTCTTATTCATGATTGCCGGGCGGGGCAGCTGGAACATTTCCGGTCGGGGTGAAGGCGCGCGCGAACGCTTCGGCTTTTTCGCCGCTTTTCGACCCGACTTCGTGAACGCGTTGGAGGACGGCAGCGGGGTGACCGGGGGCTCATGCCCCGCGCGTCAGGGTGCTTGCGGGACCAGAGCGTTTGCCAAGCCGCGGAACAGGTCGGCGTCGGGGCACGCCGCAGCGAAGGCGAGACGGACGCGGGTGGCGGTCTCGATGACGCGGGCTGCGATCTTGAGAAGCCTGAGCCTGATCGTGTTGAACTCGGCCGTTGCCAGATCGCGCGGCTTTGGGATGGCATCGCGCACGGCGAGGATGAGCCAATAGGCGGCGGTGTGGAAGACGAGGCGGACCTGGTTGGCGAGCGCCGAGCGGCAACTGGTGCGATCGGAGGCGAGCTGGGTCTTGTGCAGCTTGATCAGGTTCTCGGCCTGTCCGCGAGCGCAATAGAGGCTGTCATAGATCCACTCAGCCGAGCCGATATCCAGGCTGGTGACGACGTAGCGGACGTCGAGCCCTTGTTGGGTTGCCTCGATGCGGGCGACGACGCGGCGCTCACGATGCCAGGAGCCGGCCGCGTGGCGGGTCTCGGTGTAGCCGCGAACCACGATCTTGTTCTCGATCGCACGTTCGGTTCGAAATGCATCACAGACCTCGTCGACCTTTCTGGCGAGCGGCTTCGTGCCGGCTAGCGCGAAGATGTAATCGACGCCGTTTTGCTCGCAAAAAGTCATCGCCTCGGGGCCGGCGTAATGGCTGTCGCCGCGGAAGGTGATACGCGTATCGGGCCAGCGCCGGCGAATGCGCCGAACCAGGCGGCGCAGGTGTGCCCGCACCTCGCGGCCGCTCGGCGTCTTGCCGGGGCGCAGGATGACCGCAACAGGCCGGCTGTGCTCGGTGTCGTAGACGTGGATCGGCAGGAAGCAGTGTTCATCATAATGGGCGTTGAACAGCGAGAGTTGCTGACGGCCATGCACCACGTCGACCGTGTCGTCGATGTCGAGCGTGATTGCGCTCGGCGCTCGCGCGTAGCTGTCCATCCATAGGTCAACCAGCACAGAGCTCAGCCGGATCACCTCGCGCAGGTGTGGTGCATTCTCCAGGCGCGATAGGGTCGGCTGCGAACACAGATCCCGGCCAGTGTCCGGCAGTCGGCCGCAAGCCAGCTTGAACGCCGGATCGCCGCGTAAACGATCGAGATCATTGCCATCCTCGTAGCCACACGCGATGGCGAAGATGCGGGCGCGGATCATATCCGCAAGGCTGTGCACGATGCGTCCCGGATCGCGCCGCTCGGGGAATACGCAGGACAACTTCGCGGCCAAGCCGAGGCGCCGGTCCGCCATGGCCAGAAGCATGACGCCGCCATCCGACGTCAGCTTGCCGCCGTCGAACGAGGCTGTGATCTTCTTGCGGGAAACGGCTGGAAATGAGAACGGCAGACTCGTATCGTCGGTCATGGCGAGTGTGGCGGCCCGGATGCGCGGAGGGTGGGTGTCAGCAACCGAATCCTACGCCATCTCAGCGGCTTACGCCACGCTCGCCAGCCTCTCAACAAGCCGCTGATGAATAAGACGGGCTAGGACGTAGGCGCGTACGGCGGTTCCGCTCGCAAGTCGCTTCGGACTGCACTGTCGCGGTCAACACGGAAGGGTACACGAGAGGAAACGCGGCCTCGTTTGCCGTGGGCTCGTGCAATCTCACGGCAGAGGCCGCAGATTTATTTTAAGTCTAAAGTATCAATACAGACCAAAGATCACCGAGGCGCCCAATGGAGAGCCATCGGGATAGTTGTTCTCCGAACAAAGGTCCGCAAAATTGCATATCGGCAAGCAACTTCGGTGCGCGTTGAACGAGCCTTGAATTTACTTTTGGCACGAACTATCTTGTGGCCGACATCGAGGTCGTCGCGTTCAGCGGGCCCGGATGCCGCAGGAGATCTGATTTGGCAGTCGCGAAGGAGTCCCCACCTGTTTCACCCAAGAGCGGGGTTGACCAGGAGGCCGAGTACCGGGCTCAGACACGGCTTTGGCTTCGGCTGCTTGCTTGCACAACCCTGATCGAGGGCGAGTTGCGGCGCCGGTTCCGCGAGGAATTCGATTTCACGATGCCGCGCTTCGACGTTCTGGCCCAGCTTGACCGCGAGCCGAGTGGACTGGTGCTGGGAGAGCTGCCGAAGCGTCTGATGGTCTCCGCCGGAAACCTCACACCCATCGTCGATCGCCTGGTTGAGGACGGCTACATCACGCGCACGCCGTCCAACCTGGATCGGCGCGTGCAGATCGTTTGCATGACCGTCGAGGGCCGCAAGGCCTTCAGGCGCATGGCCAAGAGCCATGGCTCATGGCTGGCCGAACTGCTGGCGGGATTCTCGGCCGACCGGCTCGATGAATTGACCAGCGAGCTCGACGAGCTCAAGGGAACCGTCAAGGACGCGATGCAGAAGCCGTGAGCTGACGTTGTAACTAACGCTGCAGCCGAATGCCGGCCGCCTCGCGGTCCCAGATATCCGCCGTCACGCCCGCATCACGCAGTGCGCCCTTCTTGCTGTCCGCCGGCGAAAACAAATCGACCGCGCGCGCCCGTGTCGGCATCGCACTGCCCTGCTCCATCGTCTTGCCGGTGTTCGCCTGCACGCCGTGCTCCGACGCAATCCCGCCGCTCAATCAGGGCAGCAGCTTGTACTTCCCGTCCTCGATCTGAACCAGGATCCGCGCGCGCGCATCGACGCCGTGGCGATCCGCGGGCGTGTAGGAGTAGACGCCCTGGGTCCCGGCCAGCTCCTTGGTGGTGAACAGCGCCTCGCGAAGCGAGGTGCGGAATTCCGGCGAGCCCGGCTTGGCGCCGGTTGCCAGCGCGCGCTTGGCTGCATCGACGAACACCAGCCAACCGTCGAAGGAATAGGATGAGAACGAGTCGGTCGGCGCCTCGCCATTCGCCTTCTCGAAGGCCGCGCGGAACGCCAAGGCAACCTTCTGGATCGGATTGCTGGCTGGAAGCTGCTCGGCCGCGGTCACCGGCCCGGTCGGGCAGATAATTCCGTTGGCCGCCTTGCCGGCGAGCCGCAGGAAATCGGCGCTGATGAGTCCGTGGTTGCCGTAGAGCGGTCCCTTGTAGCCACGCTCGGACAAGGCGATCACGGGCAACGCTCCCGGCGTTCCCGTGCCGCCGAGCATGATGGCGTCGGGGTGGGCCGCCAACGCGCGCAGCACCTGGGCGGTCACCGACGAATCCGATCGGGCGTATCGCTCGTTGGCGATGACCTTGATGCCGGCCGCCTTGGCGCTTTGCGTCAGCGAATCGTACATGAGGTCGCCGAAGGCATCGGAGAAGCCGATGAACGCGACGGTCTTCAACCCTCGCGCCTTCATGTGATCGACGATGCCCTGAACGAGAAGCGGCGTCGGTTGCGGCGTCTGCACGACCCAAGGCCCGCCATCGCCGGGCGGCACCGCCGCGATCGGCGACACCGCGATCATTGGAATCTTCATCTCGATCGCGGCTGTCGCCATCGCCAGCGTCTGCGGCGCACCCGACGTGCCGATGAGGATGTCGACCTTCTCCTGCTCGACGAGCTTGCGCGCGTTACGCGCCGACGCCGCGGGATCGGAGCCGTCGTCGAGTTGAACGACGCGGAGCTTCTCACCGCCGACTTCGCCGATATAGGCTTCGCCCGCCGCTAATCCTTTTGCATTGGGAATCCCGATCGACGACACCGGCCCGCTGAGGCCGGTGACGAATCCGACGAGGATCTCCGCCTGCCCGACCTGCGGAACGGCGACAAGCAGCGCGGCAGAAGCCAGCAGGGTCTTCATCGAGATCATGGCACCTGTCTTTCTTGATTTGCGTTTATCTATCGGGCAAGCGCCATCCGCTCGCTTCAGTCTGCCGAAACCAACGCGATCACGCGCAGCGGGCTGCCGGAACCGTTCTGGATCTTCAGGGGTGAAGCCACTATGACGGCGCCGGTGGCGGGAAGCTGATCGAGATTGCAAAGACATTGAAGGCCATATCGGCCGGCGCCGTGCAGGAAGTGATGCGCCGGATAAGGCGGCTCGAAATGGCCGGCCTGCCCCGCGTCGGTGCCGATCGTCTCGGTGCCGAAGCCGATGATGCCGCGCTCCTCCACCAGCCATTTCATCACGGCCGGATTCGGACCCGGCGTGTGCGCGCCGTCATCCCCGAGGTTGGCGTAGTCGCGCCAGCCCTTCTTCGACCAGTCGGTACGCAGCAGAACCCATTGCCGCGCGGGAATTCGCCCGTGCTTCGCCTCCCAGGCCTCGACGAGCGGAACGGTCAGCAGGAAATCCGGATCCTGCGCTGCGCCAGCCGAGCAGTCGATGACGCACGCCGGAGCGATCATGTCCTTGGCAGGCATCGTGTCGACGGCGTTGTTCGGCAGATCCTTGCCTGTGAACCAGTGGATCGGCGCGTCGAAATGCGTGCCGGTGTGCTCGCCGAATGTCACGTTGTTCCAGTACCAGGCCGGACCGCGACCGTCATATCGCGAGATCTCCTGGATCCGGACGGGAGCTGCCTGGCCAAACTCCGGCGGCAGCACGATGACCGGAAAATCCGGACTGAGCGTGAAGGTCAGATCGACGACGCGCACCGCGCCAGACGAGATCGCACCTGCGAGCTCCAGGAGATTCTTGCTTTGCATCGTCACGTCCTCCTGCTTGGTTGAAACCCTGATCTTACCTGTCGAGCTCGCGCTCAAGCGCTTTCGGATTGGCGGCGAGGCGTTGCCTGATTTCCTCGGCGACGTCTCCGAGATACATCTCCTCGAGCCCGCCCCGGAGGCCGGACACGATCGCCTGCGCGACAGCGCGCGGCGCGACCTTGGGTGGCGGCACGGTCTGGAACCACTCGGTGTCGACCGGCCCCGTGAACAGGTTCAGCACCTTGACGCCACCAGGCCTGAGTTCAGCGCGCAGACAATGCGACAGCGACAGGCAGGCGGCTTGCGATGCCGAGTAGGCGCCGAAAGCGGGCCAGTTCGCCAGCGCATAGACCGACAGGATATTGACCGCAGGCCGCACTGTTGTTGACGCCATCCGCCCCCCGCATCCGCATCGCGGGACCGAAGGCCTGCGCGAGGTTGATGAAGCCGAGATAGGCCTGGTCGATCTCGTCCCGCGCGATGCTCGTGCCCCTGCGGTCGAGGAGGCCGCCGGGCCGCACATATTCCGTCGTGTTGACGAGGATATCGACCTTGCCGCCGATGTCGGCCGCGAGATCGGTCGCAGACTTTTCGTCGGCCGCGTCGAGTGTCACGACCTCGATCCCTTGCTGTCCGCGCAACAGCTGCTCGCCGGCAAACGGCCGCCACGGTTCGGCAACGCCGACGAACACCGTCTTCGCGCCCGCGGCCTTCAGTGCTGCAACGGCCTCCTGGCCGATCACGCCGCGGCCGTTGGTTACGAGCACACGGCGGAATTTCGGATCAGCCGTCATTTCCCGCCACTGCCTGTCGTCCGCCATGTTGGGAGTCTCCCCCTCGGGTCGGGCAAAGGCTACCGCCTGACCGCTCTTGTCGAGCTGAAACGACATGAGGACGGGCGCCCCTTCGACGCAGTCGGCATGCAGATGCGCCACCATCGTCGGACCGCAGTCCATCTTGACGAGACCGATGCGCCACGGCGCCCGCTCGCGGAAATAAACGTCGCTCGGCACGCGCGCCGTCGTTTCGGCCAGCAGCGCGCCTCGGCGCGGCGCATCGACGAACGCGAGACCGGCCGACAGGCAGGCGGGGCACGCCTCACGTGCCGGATAGGCGAAGGCGCCGCAGGCCTCGCAGCGCTGCAGCATGAAGCGGCCTTCGGCGGCGGCGCGGGTGAAGCCGTGCGATGTTCTGCTGCGCGCTTGCGGCGGCGACGTCGGAAGTCGCGTCCGCAGCAGCGGGTTCTTGCGCCGGGGCAGCTCAATCGGATCGATCATCGCGCAGGCCCTGCAAAGATCACGGCGCCCGAGGCCAGGCCACGGTCATAGTTGATCATACCGAAGCCCGAGGCCAAACCGAGCTTTGCATCCTTCACCTGCGTGGGTCCGGCTTCGCCCAGGACCTGCCGCAATCCTTCGACGAGCCCGAGATAGGCGCCGGCGGCGCCGGCCTGCCCTGCCGAGAGCTGGCCGCCCGAGGTGTTGTGCGGGAGGTCGCCGTCAACCGTCAGATCGTGCTGACGAACGAAGGCCGCGCCCTCGCCCTTGTTGCAGAAGCCGAGATCCTCGAACTGCATCATCGTGATGACCGGATAGTCATCATAGGTCTGGACGAAATCGAGATCGTCAGGCTTCACGCCGGCCATCGCGTAGAGTTCGCCGACATCCATCGCCCAGCCGCCACGCACCTGCATCGGATCGTCGGCGAAGGCGTTGTGCCGCTCGATCGTCGACAGCAATCGTGCAGCCGGCAAGCCAAGCGATGCCGCGGTCTCGTCCCGCATCACAAGAAAGGCCTCCGCACCGGCGCACGGCATGACGCAATCGAACAGATGAATAGGGTCGGAAATAGGACGGGCCGCCAAATACTGCTCGATCGTCAGCGGCGTCTTCATCAGCGCATGCGGGTTGCGCAGCGCGTTGGCACGCTGGGCGACCGCGATCCTGCCGACGTCTTCGCGCGTGACGCCATAAGTCCGCATATAGTTGCGCGCGATCAGCGCGAAGCTCGCATTGGCGCCGCCTGCGCCATAAGGATAGACCGCGTCCTGGTTGAAGCGCGAGAAATTCTCGAGCGTCAGGCGGAAGGAATCGACGTGGTTGGTATCGCCGGCCACGCAAGCCACGACGTCGGCATCGTGTGCCTGCACCGCGCGCGCCGCCTTCCGCAATGCCGCGATGGCGCTGGCGCCGCCGAGCGGGATGGTGTCCAGCCATCTGATGCACAGTCCGAAATGCTGTGTCAGTCCAATCCCGCTGTCGGTCCCCATGGTGAAGCTGGAGACGCACAGGCCGTCGATATCGGAGGCCTTGATGCCGGCCCGCGCGACCAGCGCGCTCAGCGCGCGGCCAATCCACCATTGTGCGCTCTCGATGGAATAGCGCGCATAGGGGATCGTGACGGGAGCCGCCATCACGATGCCCTCATACGGTGTGCGCAGCGAATTTTTCACCAGCCGCCTGCCTTGCCTGCCCGCCTCAGATCATCTCCAGCCACACATCGATACTGCCACGAGTCGTATTCGAACAGGGTCACCTTCTCGGGTCTCGTCACGTCTTGCTCTCCAGAGCTGGGCGGCTGTTCGGGTGCTAACGCTTGTTGCGCGCAAGCATCGCCCGGAAATCGTCACGCGCCAGCGCACTGGCACGCTTGAAGCTCGGCCCTCGGCTCGGCTCGGTGCCATTGAGTTGTCTGAGCTGCACCCACATCTCGGCGCTCTTCAACGCCACCGCAGCGCAGTTCACGACCGGCGCGTGCCCGACCTTCAGGCCGTGCTCCCGCCCGATCAAGAGGCCCGGCAGCACGCCGGCAGGGATCACCACGTCGGCTCCGCGCTGCACCAGCGGAAGGGCGCAGGCCAGGAAATCCTCGATCATCCGGGCGTGTGCCGCCTGATCGCCGGCGAACGCGCTTGCGAAATCCTCCGGCTTGCAACCGAGCCCGCTCACGTGGACGACGCGATCACGCAGGCCGTAGCGTTCAGCCTGCTCGTAGTGCCAGATCTCGAAGACGGGATCGAGCGTCACGAGGCCGAGGCGCCGGCCGAGTTGCGAGGCCGCGAGCAACGTCGCCTCGCCGGTCCCGATCACGGGAATGTCGAGCGTCGAGCGGAGCTCATAGAGTCCGGGATCCTGGAAGTGGCCCATCACAAAGGCGTCGAACCCGGCCTCTTCGGCCGCGATGCCATTGTCGATCGCCTGAACCGCGCAGCGTAATTCGGCAAGCCGGCCGAACTCCCTATCCGGCGGTGAAATGCCCTCGACGTGAACCGTCGTACCGGGCGCGGCGATCTTGTTGAGGTACTCCGACAGCCGCGCCATGTAGGGCGCGTTCACGCTCGCATCGACGAAACTCTGCCAGAAGATGCGCATCGCCCTTCTCCTCAAACGGTGACAGGAGCATCGGCCGTCGGCCTGCCGACCAATATATTTCAACCATAAACTAATCGACCCGTCAAATGCGCACGATGGAGCCCCCCAAGGGGCCTTCTCCATCGCGACGAGAAGGTCCATTTTTCGGGAGAAGAAGATGAAGGAAATGGCGCACTCTGACGGAATTGTATGCAGCAACATTTTTTTCGGGCAGCCCCGTGACACGTGTTGACGGCGCCACGGAGAATACTTTAGGCTTTAAGTAATCGATCACCGGCCACTGCCGGCGGCCATGACGATGATGTTGCAGGGCACCGATTTTGAGAAACTCAATCGCGTGGACTATCGTCGGGCCCGATTGGCCGGCAGCATCATCGCCGGTCGCGCATCGCGGCTGCGGGATTCATCTTCCTTCGCTTCGACAGACGCACGCCGGTTGCCGCAGACCCGCCCGCCATTCGAGCAGCACGCCTCGCCATGGCCGCTGACGCCCCGGCCAAGCGAACTTCCCTCTCGCCGCGCCCGGCGTCAGGCGCTGCAGCAATGCCTTCAACTGGTTCGTGCACAGCTCGGGCTCCTGCCTGGCTTCCAGACATTCGTATCCAGCATCAACGGAGGACAACGCAAATGCGGCAGAAGACCCTGGGCTTACTCGCACTTGTCGCCGGCGTCTTCGCAGCACCGGCTGCGCAAGCCGACATCACGATCGGCTTTGTCACCTCGCTGAGCGGCAACGGCGCGTCGATCGGCATCCCCTATGGGCGCGGCATCAATGCCGCCTATGAATACAAGAAGACGATCAACGGCGAGACCATCCGCCTGATCCAGCTCGACGACGGTTCCGATCCGTCGGCCGCGACGCGCAACGCGCGCAAGCTCGTCGAGGAAGAGAAGGTCGACCTCCTGATCGGCACCGCGACGACTCCCTCGACCATCGCCATGGCGGCCGTCGCGAGCGAATTGAAGGTGCCGATGATCTCGATCTCGCCCATCGGCAAGCTTCCGGAATCGCCGGAACAATGGGTCGTCGCGGTGCCACAGCCGGCTTCGCTCCTGGTCAAGATCGTCGCGGACCGCATGAAGCGCGACGGCATGAAGAACATCGGCTATATCGGCTTCTCCGATGCGTGGGGCGACCTCGTCTACAACGGGGCCAAGGCCGCCGAGCCCGTTGACGACATCAAGGTCCAGACCAATGAGCGCTATGCCCGCACCGATACCTCGGTGACCGCGCAGATCCTCAAGGTCATGGCTGCACGTCCCGACGCCGTGCTGATCGGCGGCTCCGGCACGCAAGGCGCACTGCCTCTCATCACGCTCTCCGAGCGCGGCTTCAAGGGCAATACTTACGGCACCGTGGCGCTGGTCAATCCGGACTTCGTCACGGTCGGTGGCAAGGCCGCCGAGGGCATTCAGGTCTCCGCCGGGCCTGTGATCGTGGCCGAACAGCTTCCGGATGAGCACTTTGCCAAGAAGATCGCGCTCGATTTCCGCGCGGTCTACCAGAAGACCCACAACATACCGACCACCGACGGCTTCTCCGCCTACTCCTTCGATGCCTGGCTGATCTTTGCCAACGCCGCCGAGCGGGCGCTGAAGACCGCGAAGCCCGGCACGACGGAATTCCGTGCGGCGCTGCGAGACGCCATCCTCAGCACCAAGGAACTGCCCGGCGTGCGCGCCTGGAAGTACGCGCCATAAGCGGGACGATGGCCAGCGGTCAGAACGGGGGAACGGCGTCTCAATGACCAGCGATATCGCGGCCATCCTTGCGATCGACGGGATCGCCACCGGCGCGGTCTACGCGCTGGTGGCGATCGGGACCGTGCTCATCTTCACGGTGACACGGGTCATCTTCATTCCCTTTGGTGACATCGCCGCCTTCACCGCGCTGACGCTTGCGGCTCTCGATGCCAAGCGCTTTCCCGGAACCGGCGCACTGGTCGTGGTGCTGGCGTGCCTTGCGACCCTGATCGAGATCATTTCGCTCATCCGCAACGGCGACGCTCGACTCCTGCCGCGCGCGCTTCTGTTCTATCTCGCCCTTCCGTTGGCAGTGGTCGGCGTCGCCTGGCTCACCATGCGCTTGGACCCGCCGCTCGCCGTCCGGCTCGTGCTCGCGCTGATGCTGATCACGCCGATCGCCCCTCTGCTTGACCGGATCGTTTTCCGCCCGATCGCCGACGGCACGGTGCTGCTGCTGCTGACGGTCTCGGTGGCGCTGCATTTCGCGCTGGTCGGTCTTGGCCTGCTGTTCTTCGGCCCCGAAGGGGTCCGTACCGAGCCGCTGACGTCGTTCTCAACGGAGCTCGCCGGCGTCCTGATCTCGGGCCAGACCATGCTGATCGTGATCGCGGCGCTCGTCTTCAGCGGCCTCCTCTATCTCTTCTTTGACTTCACGCTGGTCGGCAAATCGCTCCGCGCCACGGCAGTGAACCGGACCGGCTCGCGGCTGATGGGGATCCGGCCGGCGCGGGCCGGCACCATCGCCTACCTGCTGGGCTCGCTGATGGCCGGCGTATCCGGCATCCTGATCGCGCCGGTGAATACCGTGTTCTACGATTCTGGCTTCCTGATCGGACTCAAGGCGTTCGTCGGCGCCATCGTCGGCGGCATGACCAGCTATCCCGGTGCCGCGATCGGCGCGGTCGGGGTCGGCATCCTCGAAAGCTTCGCATCTTTCCAGAGCAGTGCGCTCAAAGACGTGATCGTGTTCTCGTTGCTGATCCCGGTTCTGATCCGGCGATCCCTCGCCTCGCTGCATTCCGAGGAGGAGATCGAGGAATGACGCGCCTTCATGTGCAGCTCGCAGCAGTAGCGGCACTGACGTGCCTCGCACTCTCGCCCCTCGTCCTGAGCCCGTTCAGCGTCACGCTGATGAACTATATCGGCATCTATTCGCTGGTCGCCATCGGCCTTGCGCTCCTCACCGGCGTCGGCGGCATCGTGTCGTTCGGACAGGCTGCGTTCGTCGGCATCGCGGCCTATGCGACGGCCTGGGTCTCCGCCCTGAACGGGCAATCGCCCTGGCTCGGCCTGCTGTTCGGGGTGGCGCTGACCTGCGGCGTCGCAGCCGTCCTCGGCGTCGTCACCTTGCGCCTCCAGGGCCATTTCCTCTCGCTCTCGACCGTGGCATGGGGCCTTGCGATCGGCTTCCTGTTCGGCAACGTCGAGGGGCTCGGCCGCTTCAACGGCATCTCGTCGATCCCGCCGATCAGTCTCGGCTCGCTCGCGCTCGTCTCCAGCGCACAGATCTATTATCTGATTTGGGGCATCGTCGCTCTGGTACTGTTCCTCGGCTACAATCTCCTGGACTCGCGGCTCGGCCGCGCCATGCGGGCACTGCGCGGCGGCAATACGCTGGTCGAGAGCCTCGGCATCAACGCCTTCCGGATCAAGCTCGTGACCTTCGTGATCGCGGCGTTCCTGGCCTCGCTCTCCGGATGGCTCTACGCGCATATGAGCCGCTTCATCAGCCCGGGTCCGTTCGATGCCAGCATGGGCATCGAATATCTGATGATGACGATGGTCGGCGGCGCCGGCAGCCTGCTCGGCGGTGTCGTCGGCGCCGCCATCGTGACGCTGCTCAAGAACAGCGTGCAGGACTATCTGCCGCTGATCGCCAAGGGCGCATCCGGGCAGCTCGAGATCGTCGCCTTCTCCGCGCTGTTCATCCTGTTCCTGCAATGGGCGCGGCAGGGCATCGTCCCCTCCATCGCACGCTATCTGCCGAAGACCAGGCGCGAGCGGCCGCAGCCGGCGCCGCCGCTGCCGCGCCGGCCGCAGCCGGCACCGGGCGAGCTTCTTCTGAAGGTCGACGGCGCCGAGCGCCGGTTCGGCGGCCTCGTCGCGGTCAACAATGTCAGCTTCGAGGTGAGATCCGGCGAGATTCTTGCCGTGATCGGCCCGAACGGCGCTGGCAAGAGCACGATGTTCAACTGCCTGACCGGCGCGCTGCGGGTCAACAAGGGCGAGATCGTCTTTGCGGGGCGCCGGATCACGCGTGATCCGCAATCCCGCATCGCCAAGGCCGGCGTCGCCAGGACCTTCCAGCATGTGAAGCTGCGGCCGCGCATGAACCTGCTGGAGAACGTCATGCTCGGCACTTACAGCCGAACCCGCACCGGCCTGTTCGCGGGTGCCTTTCGCCTCAATCAGCGCGAGGAAGCCAGCGCCCGGCACGAGGCGCTGATGCAGCTCGAGCGCGTCGGGCTCGGCGACAAGCCGTTCGAGCTCGCCGGCAATCTTCCCCTCGGCAACCAGCGCATCCTGGAGATCGCACGCGCGCTCGCCGCGGATCCCGCCCTGCTGGTGCTGGACGAGCCGGCGGCTGGCCTGCGCCGCCAGGAAAAGCTGAGATTGGCCGAGCTGCTCCGCGCGCTGCGGGCGGATCACCTGACCATCCTCATCGTCGAGCACGATATGGAGTTCGTGATGTCGCTGGTCGACCGCATCGTGGTGCTCGATTTCGGCTCCAAGCTTTGCGAGGGCGTCCCCAAGCGCGATCCGCAGCGATGAGCGGGTTCAAGAGGCCTATCTCGGGGGCGTCGCGTGAGCGAGATGTTTTCCATGACCGACGTGACCGTCTGCTACGACAACGTCGAGGCCGTGCGCAACGTCTCGCTGTCGGTCGACGAGGGCCAGATCGTCACCGTGATCGGTCCGAACGGCGCCGGCAAGACCACGCTGCTGATGGCCGCCATCGGGCTGCTCGGATCGCGTGGCCGCATGGCATTCCGTGGCAACGATCTCGGTAAGATGTCGGTCGAGGATCGCGTCGTGCGCAGGCTCTGCCTTGTTCCGGAGAAGCGCGAGCTGTTTTCCGACATGTCGGTCGCCGACAACCTGCTGCTCGGCTCCTACAGCCTGCGCGATCGTTCCGGTGTCCGAAAGACGCTGGATGAGGTCTATGATCGCTTTCCCCGGCTCAGGGAGCGGCAGCGCCAGGCCGCAGGCACGCTCTCCGGCGGCGAGCGCCAGATGCTCGCGCTGGGACGGCGCGCTGATGGCAAAGCCCGCGCTGCTGATGCTCGACGAACCCAGTCTCGGTCTTGCGCCGCTGATCGTGCGCGAGATCTTTCGCACCATCGCGTCCTTGCGCGACCTCGGCGTGTCCATCCTGCTGGTCGAGCAGAACGCCCGCGCCGCGCTCGAGACCGCCGACTATGGCTACGTGCTGGAGACCGGCGAGATCGTGCAGTCCGGCCCTGCCAAGGATCTGATCCACGATCCCCGGCTGATCACGGCCTATCTCGGCGGACACTGAGACCCGTTTGGGTCGGCCCCGCCGAGCCGCACATCAAAAACATCGAAAACAACCCCATGCACAGTAGCCGGCCACCGCAATATCAATGGCTTGCTGGCCCGAAGCAACGCATGCTGATTTTCAGAATCCGCTTGCTCCGTCGGGCAAATCAGGAGCACAATGCCAGCATCGCGGCGTTCCGCCCTCGCCCCTCTCCCTGGCCGGGACGATCCTCGTCAGCATCGGAAAATGCTTGTTGCAGCCCGCGAACGGCGGAAAGCGGACGAAGTCCGCGCGCATCCGCTTGATCACGTCGGAGCTCAGCGCTCGCGCAAGGGCTTGCGGGCTGTCGAACATCAGTCTGTTGCGCTGCATGTACTCGACCCGCTGCGACGGCAGCCGGTCGACCCAATCGATACGCGTGTAAATCTCGATCTGGCGGACGTCAGGGAAGGTCCGCATGATCGACGGATGATGCTCCAGGTAATGCAAATTCCAGGCATTGATATTGTCGGCCGGCCCGGGATAGTGCACGAGGTAGCTACACGGCGTGACCGTACCGTTCGCATGCGTGGCGTCGTCGACGGGATAGGCACGCGTTACCATCGCCTGGTGCGTCACGTCCAATCCGGCAAGGCTCGACAGTCCGCGACCTGCCGCAAGACCTGCGAGCACGCCACCGCGGTCCATCGCGGCCTCGCACGCAAACAGGTTCGGAAAGCGCAGTTGGAGCGCAAATGCCGGCCCGGTCCCCGTCAGCCTTGTAGGGATGATCGACCGACTGCTCCAGCGGCGTAAACAGCAGGCCTTCGGCCATCCCCGGAGTAGACCCCACCATGGCAGCCGCAGCCGCAAGATCGTCCGTGTGAATTCGCCGCTCGCCTTTCGGATCGGAGAACGTCATGAACAGCGAGATCATAGCGACGCCACCTGCGTGCCTTCTTCCGCATGTCGATGCAATTCGAGCGCGGCACGGACGTCGTCGGGCCACGGAATTGCGCGATGATCGACCAGCGACGTCGCGGCGAGGATCTGGCGCGCCCGCCAGCGCACGCCATCTGCGGCCGTCACGACGTGCGCCAGATGGAGCGAGGCGCGGCCGACCTTGACGACGCACAGGCCGAACGTCAGGCGTTCGCCGAACTTCGACGGCCGTGAGAAGTCGCAGGCCAGATGCACGGTCGGGGTCCCGATCCCGCGGATCGTGATCAGCTCCGGCCAGGAAAATCCGATCACAGCCCAGAACTCCTCGACCACGCCATTGAGGATGTTCAGGTAGGACGGGAAATAGGTGATCCCCGATGGATCGCAATCCCCGAACCTCAACTCGCGATCGAACGAGAATGGCGTCATCAGACCGCAACAACGGGGTGCCGGATGACGCCGACGCCATCGACGCCGGCCTCGACCACGTCGCCGGGCCACAGCCATTCCTGCGGGCTCATGCCGGCGCCAACGCCTTCCGGCGTTCCGGTCGCGATGATGTCGCCCGGCTCGAGCGTCATGCCGGACGAGATGTCGGCGATCAGGGCCGGAATATCGAAGATCATGTATTTGGTGTTGGAGTCCTGCTTCATGACACCGTTCTTGGTCAGCCAAAGCCTGAGATCATGCGGATCGAGAATCTCATCCGCGGTCACGATGCAGGGGCCGAACGGCGCGTAGGTATCCATGCCCTTGGAGAAGATCCACTGCCCGGCGCGGCGATTGTCGCGCGCGGAAATGTCGATCATCACGGAATAGCCGAAGACGTGATCCATCGCCTTCTCGACCGGGATGCGGGTTGCGGTCTTGCCGATGATGACGGCGAGTTCGACCTCCCAGTCGAGCTGCCGGGTGATGCTGGCATTGTGCTGGATCGCCGCTCCCGGTCCGATTACGGCGGTCGGCGGTTTGGAGAACACGACCGGCTGCTTCGCCAGATCCTTGTCGGTATCGAGGCTCTTGGCGGACTCCGCCACATGCGCACGATAGTTCAGCCCGATGCCGAAGATGTTCTTGCGCGGGCGCGGGATCGGCGCCTGCAGCTTGACATCCTCGAGCGGAACGGCGGCGCCGACCGGCAGCGCCCCGTTGGCGCTATCCAGGCATTCCCTCAGCGCCGGCAGCAGCGTGACGCCGTTATCGATCAACGAGAGCATATCGCCCGGCCAGACGAGACCGCGTGACGCACCGAGGCGCTCGACATCGACAACCAAACCGTTGACGACAACCCCAAGCCGCGCACCGCTGGAGCCCAAGGTGTAGGTGACAAGACGCATGAGAGCTTGATCCGATTATTCGGGTTGAGTTCTGCGGGAGAATGTCAGGCAGCGACCGACTGATGGCCGGCATTGTCGCCATAGGCCTCTTCCCGGTAGAGACCGAGCCCTTCGATGACGGGCAGATCATTGAAGCAGAACAGGCAGGCGTCCTCGCTCCCGGAGGCGTTGCCGTGTTCATGCCAGGCCCAGGAGGGAACGCAGAAAATGTCGCGCTCCTGCCACTCGAACCGCTTGCCGCCGATCACGGAGTAGCCGTGTCCTTTGGCGACCTGATAGACGAAGCTTCCGGTGTGCCGGTGCGACCTGGTCTTCTCGCCGGGCCGCAGCAACTGCATGCTGGCGCCGATGGTCTGCATCACATGTCCGCCGGTGATCGGATTGACGTAGTTCATCAGGATTCCGTCATAGGGCGATCCGTCGGTCGCGGCGGCATATTTCCGCAACGACTCGTAAGTCGGCTCCCACTCATATTTGAACATCGGTGAATAACCGTTCGACCATCGCGAGCCCACCGGCCGAAGGCCCGGATTGCCCCAGGTCTTGGTCATGTCGTCGACGGGATAGCCCGACTCCTCCTGCTGGATCTTCGGGTGCACGACGAAGAAATTGGCCTCCAGCGCATTGATGAGCGGAATGTCGAGCCCATCCTGCCAGATGCAGACCGAGCCGTTGCCCTCGACGCCATGCTCGTGCCAGGTGCCGTTCGGTGTCAGGACGAAATCCCGCGCGCCGAGCGTCATCTTGTGGCCATCGACAATGGTGTAGGCGCCCGTCCCTTCCATGATGAAGCGCAGGGCGGAGGCCGAATGCGCATGGGCCGATGCCACTTCGCCCGGGTGCATCACCTGCAAGCCTGAATAGAGCCAACCGACAGCGGCCGACACGTCGCGGCGACCGGGATTGTTGAGATAGATCACCCGCCGTCCCGCCTTCTCCGGCGAAACCAGTTCTACCGAGCGCAGCACGTGCTCGCGCAGATCGCTGTAGCGCCCAGAGCACGGGAATGGACGCCGACTGCGGCTGCCACGGCTCGATCTTGTTGGCGACCGTCCACAGCGCGGCCGCGTCGAACTTCTCGAGGTCCTTGTAGTAGGCCTTGAGCTCCGGGGTATCCTCGACATTGGCCCGGCCGATGACGTTCTCGCCCATCCTGTCCTCCAAGTCTTATCTGATGACGTCCTGTCTCACGCAGTCCTGTCGCCACATCCAAAACTATCGTCCATCACCACCGCATTTGATTGTGAAAGGGGTCGTGGCCCCAGATCGCTCGACAATGACCATTCGGGTAATGGGTCCTGGCTTTCGCCAGAACAACGGGGAGGAGGCGTCGTTGGATCGACACGTCCCATTATTCCGTCCTGCCTGGGATTGAGACGAAGTTCGCCTGCTCCGCTGCGTCAGCCGCCAGACGTTCGCCTTCCGCAAGGCCGAGCGGCGCTTGCGGACGGCGGTTGACCCGCAAATCGAAGATGTCGAACCGGTTGTAGTGCCCGACGATGTCATGCATTTGCTTCGGCTGAATGCAGCGCTCGAGGTCGATATCGGCATAGACGATGCCTTCATCGTCGACCAGCGGTTCGCCGACGAGACGGCCGTCCGGCCCGATGACGCCGGAGAACGCGCTCGACTTGCGCTGCAGGCGCGCCCGTGCATCTGGAACGACGGTCTCCATGGCCGTGATGATCTCTTCCGAGACGGTCGAGCAGGAAACGACCGTAAAGATCTTCCCCTCAAAGGAATGGGCAATGGCGCGCAACTTGATCGCCTCCGCCATGTCGTAGTCCGGCGGCGCGACGGGCAGCGAGATGTAGCTTGCGACGTGAACCAGTTCGCCCTGCCCGAGCAGCGCGAAGCGCGCGAGCGTGTTGGTGTTCTCGCCGCAGGCGAGCCCCCGAGGCGCCCGATCTCGGTGTCATAGACGCGCAGGCTCGACCCGTCACCGCCGGTCCAGGTCAGCTTCTCTGCCCAGGTCGGCACCAGCTTGCGGTGCTTGCCGAGCAGCGCTCCGTCCGGGTCGATGAAGACCAGCGTGTTGTAGATTGCGCCGAGCGACACCGGGCTGCGCTCGTTCACGCCGAGTACGACATAGCACCCGGCATCGCGCGCCGCCTTCCGGACGACGTCGATCTCAGGACCCGGCACCAGCACCGACGCCTTGACGAGCTTCTCGAACCAGGCGCTTCCGCTGACGGGATCGGTGATCCAGTTCCAATAGGGATAGCCCGGCACGAACACTTCGGGGAATGCGACCAGCCTCGCGCCGTTCGCCGCCGCCTCACGCACCAGTGAGGCGGCCTTGTCGGCGGTCGCGCTGGCGTTGAGATATACAGGTGAAGCTTGGACGGCGGCGGCTCTAAAGCGCGGCAGCTTCAGCATGGGCCCTACCCTGTCGCCGGCTCATGATCGGGGCGCAGCGTTGACTTACTTTACATGTAAACGTATGCTATCGCATATTTCTGGAGGGTGCAATGGCTGAACGGTCTTTTGCTCGCGAGGTCGAGGATCTCCGGCTCGGCGACGGCGACACCTTCCGCGGCGAAGGCATCCTCGCCATCACCAAGGCACTTCTGCAATCCGGCGTTGCTTATGTCGGCGGCTATCAGGGCTCGCCGATCTCGCACCTGATGGACGTGCTGGCCGACGCCAAGGACGTGCTCGACGATCTCGGCGTCGTGTTCCAGAGCTCTGCCAATGAAGCGGCGGCTGCGGCGATGCTGTCGGCTTCCGTGATGTATCCGCTGCGCGGCGCGGTGGCCTGGAAGTCGACGGTCGGGACCAATGTTGCCTCCGACGCGCTGGCCAATCTCGCCTCTGGCGGCGTTACCGGCGGCACGATGATCATCGTCGGCGAGGATTACGGCGAAGGCTCCTCGATCATGCAGGAGCGTACCCATGCCTTTGCGATGAAATCGCAGATCTGGCTGCTCGATCCGCGCCCTGACCATGAATGCATCGTCAACCTGATCGAGAAGGGCTTCGAGCTCTCGGAAGCCTCGAACACCCCTGTCATGCTGGAGGTGCGCGTCCGAGCCTGTCACATGCACGGAAGCTTTGCCTGCAAGGACAATGTCAGGCCGGCCCACACCATCAAGGACGCCCTGAACAATCCGAAGCGCGACGTCGGCCGTATCGTGCTGCCGCCGGCGGCCTACGAGCATGAGCAGGAGAAGATCAAGACGCGGATGCCCGCGGCCATCAACTTCGTCCGCGACCAAAGGCTGAATGAATGGATGGGGCCGAAGCAAGGCAAGGTCGGCATCATCATGCAGGGCGGGATGTACAACAACGTCATCCGCGCGCTGCAATATCTCGGGCTGTCGGATGCCTACGGCAACACGCAGGTCCCGCTCTACGTCATGAACGTCACCTACCCCGTGATCGACACGGAGGTCGCCGAGTTCTGCCTCGACAAGGACGCCGTCCTGATCGTCGAGGAAGGCCAGCCGGAATATCTGGAGCAGGCGATCAACACGGTGCTGCGCCGCAGGGATATCCAGGCGCGCATCCACGGCAAGGATGTGCTGCCGATGGGCGGCGACTATACCGCGCAGGTGCTGCTCGGCGGCGTGCGCGAGTTCCTCGAGAAGACCGAGCCGAGGCTGCTTGGCAATCGGCCGCCGGCGCCGGACGCGAGCCCCGTGCTCAACCGCCCCGAGGTCGAGAAGCTGAAGCAAATCGTGCCGGCGCGTCCGCCCGGGCTTTGCACCGGCTGTCCGGAACGTCCGATCTTCGCCGCCATGAAGCTGGTCGAGAGCGAGCTTGGCCAGCACCACGTCTCCGCCGACATCGGGTGCCATCTGTTCTCGATCCTGCCGCCCTTCAACATCGGCGCGACGACCATGGGTTTTGGCCTTGGCCCGGCCTCGACCTCGGCCTTCAACGTCAAGGCCGATAAGCGCCCGATCGCCGTGATGGGTGACGGCGGCTTCTGGCACAACGGGCTGACCAGCGGCATCGGCAACGCCGTCTTCAACAAGCATGACGGCGTCTTCATCATCGTCGACAATTACTACACCTCGGCGACCGGTGGTCAGGACATCCTGTCGTCGCGCGCGACGAGCAAGCGGCGAAACACCAACAACTCGATCGTGCAGGCCGTGAAGGGCATCGGCGGGCAATGGGTGCGGCAGATCGACCGTACCTACGATGTCGGCCGGATGCGCGACACGCTGAAGGAGGCGCTGACGACCAAGGAGGAAGGCCCAAAGGTCATCGTCGCGTCCTCCGAATGCATGCTGAACAAGCAGCGCCGCGTGGGGCCGCAGATCAGCAAGGCGATCAAGGACGGCGTTCGCACCGTCAAGGAACGTTTCGGCGTCGACGAGGACGTCTGCACCGGCGACCACGCCTGCATCCGCCTCTCCGGCTGCCCGTCGCTCTCGGTCAAGCAGCTCGACGATCCCTTGCGCGACGATCCCGTCGCGGCCATCGACAATTCCTGCGTCGGTTGCGGCAATTGCGGCGAGGTCGCGGACGCGGCCGTGCTGTGTCCCTCGTTCTATCGCGCAGACGTCATTCACAATCCGACCGGCTGGGACAAGTTCAAATCCAGGGTCGCCATGGCCGTGATCGGCTGGCTGCAACGGCGGCGTGATCGCCGGCGTCCGGCGCTCGAGGCCTTAGCATGAGAACTTTGGCATGAAAGCTCTGGCATGAGAGACGAAACGGTCCAGCTGGCGCTTCCCCCCGCAGGTGACGCGACCGAGCGGCCGATCTCGATCGCGATCGTCGCGATGGGCGGCCAGGGCGGCGGCGTCCTGACCGACTGGATCGTCCAGCTCGCCGAGAACCATGGCTGGGTCGCGCAGTCGACATCGGTGCCCGGCGTCGCCCAGCGCACCGGCGCCACGATCTACTATATCGAGGCGATGCCGCCGCTCGATGGCCGCAAGCCGATCCTGTCGCTGATGCCGACGCCCGGCGATGTCGACGTGGTGATGGCGGCGGAATTCATGGAAGCCGGCCGCTCGATCCTGCGCGGCCTGGTAACGCCGGACCGCACCACGCTGATCGCATCCAATCACCGGACGTTCGCGATCGGCGAAAAGATCGCGCCGGGCAACGGTATCGCCGACCAGGGTGCGGTGACCGGCGCCATCGGGGTCGCCGCCAAGACCGAGATCATCTTCGACATGAACGCGCTGGCGATCGCCAATGGCAGCGTGATCTCGGCGGCGATGTTCGGCGCGCTCGCGGGCGCCGGCGTGCTGAGCTTTAGTCGCGAGAGCTATCTCGACGTCATCCGCGCCGGCGACAAAGGCGCGCAGGCCAGCGTCCGCGCGTTCGAGGCTGCGTTTGACCGGGTGCAGTCGAAATCTCCCGACCCGGCGCCGCTGGCGCAATCGGGGCCGACTGACGCGCCTCCCTCCCCGGCAGCCCTCGATCCCCGTCTTGCCGGCCTCGCCGCCCGGCTGACGCAGCAGTTGCCGGAGGCCGTGCAGGCGATGGGCCGCGCCGGGCTGAAGAAGGTCGTCGATTTCCAGGACGTCGCCTATGGCGGCGAATATCTCGACATCCTCGGCAAGCTCCACGCCGCCGATCGCAGCTGCGGTGGCGCCGGGCGAGATTTTGCCTTCACCCAGGCCGCCGCAAAATATCTGGCCAACGCCATGGCCTATGATGACGTCATCCGCGTTGCCGACCTCAAGACCAGATCCGGCCGCCGTGCGCGGATCGAGGGCGAACTCGAGTTGTCGCAGGACCAGGTGCTCCAGACCACCGAGTTCATGCATCCCCGCATGGAAGAGGTGATGGGCATGCTCCCAGTGGGCTTTGGCCGCTGGCTCGGCGCCAAGCCGCGCCTCCTCGGCTGGCTCGACCGTCGCGTCAACAAGGGACGCCGGGTGCGGACCTACTCGCTGCCCTGGTTCCTCGCGCTCTATGTCGTCGGCGGACTCCGCGGCATACGCCGCCGCTCGCTGCGTCACGCCATCGAGACCGCTCATCGGGACGAATGGCTCAAGGCCGCGACCGAGGCAGTGCGAGCCAACTATCAGTTGGGCGTCGAGATCCTGCAATGCCGGCGCCTGGTCAAGGGCTATTCCGACACCCACAGCCGCGGCCTGTCGAAATTTGACAAGACGCTGGCCGCGATCAAGCTGGTCGCACCGCGCGACGATGCCGCCGACTGGGCGCGCCGGCTGCGGGAAGCCGCGCTGAAGGACAGCGAAGGCAAGGAGCTCGACGGCGTGATTCAGACCATCAAGAGCTTTGCATGATGCCGGCAGCACTCAAAGAGAGCACGGCTCCCGTGTTCGGGCAGATTGAAACCCGGCTGTGGCTGCAACTGCTGTCCCTGCATGGCGAGCTGTTTGCGTCGCTGAATTCCATGCTGAGCTCGGAATTCGCCTTGTCGCTGGCAAAGTTCGACGTGCTGGCCCAGCTCGATCGCTACCGGGACGGAATGGCGCTCGGCCAGTTGTCGCAGAACCTGAAAGTGTCGGGCGGCAACGTCTCGGGCCTGGTGCAGCGCCTGCTGGCTGACGACCTCATCAGCAAGGAGATGTCGAGCGAGGACCGCCGGTCGTTCATCGTGCGCCTGACGCCAAAGGGCGAAGCACTGTTCAGGAAGGCAGCCGACGTGCACAAGAGGCATCTCAGCGAACGGCTCGAAAGTATTCCCGCCCAGGAGCTGGAGGCCGCACTGTCGGTGCTGCGGTCCCTCTCCTCGAAACTTGGCAGCGAAAGCAAGAAGCAGGGTCGCAAGAAATAATGGCCAAAGACTCCAGGAGCAGATGGAAATCCGGTCCACCGCGGACGCGGGACCAGCTGCAAAGCTACATTCCCTATCTCTTCAACCGGCTCGCCAATCGCTGGAACCTCGATCAGAACCGTGATCTCAGCGAGCACAACATCAACAACGTCGTGTTCCGGACGTTGTCGGTCCTGTTCATCTACAAGACCCTGACCGTCAACGAGATCGCTGTTCTGGCGGTCACCGAGCAGTCGACCGCGAGCCGCATGGTCGAGTCGATGGTGTCATCGGGTCTCGTCAAGCGCGAGATCGCGGAAGAAGACCAGCGTCGCCGCGTCGTCGGATTGACGGCGGACGGTGAGGCCCTGCTGCGAAAGATCTGGCCCATCATGGAGAACAACTACGACCGGCTGACCGTCGGTATCGATCCCGACGAGATCGAGGTGTGCGCCCGCGTGCTCGCCACGATGGTCGAGAACATCCGCCAGAATCAGATCTGATCCGCTCACGATCAAGGGCTGAGGCCGGCAAGGCTGGTGCCGCCGCAGACGTAGAGCACCTGTCCGGTCACGAAGTCCGAGCGCTCGTCGAGGAAGAAGCTGATCGCGTGCGCCACGTCCTCGCGCGTCCCGAGTCGCCCGACCGGAACGTTGCGCGCCATCCGCTCCTGCTGCTCGGAGTCCTTCGGGATGATGCCCCAGAAATTGTCGGTCAGGATCGGGCCTGGTGCGACCACGTTCACCGTGATCCCGCTCGACGCCAGCTCCAACGCCCACGTCCGCGCCATGCCGTGCACGCCGGCCTTGGTCGCGGAATAGGCCGAGCGCGTCGCTGCGCCCATGGCAGCGCGCGAGCTCACGAACACAATCCGCCCGAACCGCCGCGAACGCATCCCCTCCATCGCCGCCTGGGTCAGCAGCATCGGTGCGCCCAGGTGCAACTGCGCCAGCGTCAGGATGTCTTCCGGCTTCGCGTCGGCCAGGAGGTTCGGCAGGATGATGCCGGCATTGTGCACGAGGCAATCGACCGCATGATCCCGGCAGATCTCCTGTGCAATGGCCCTTGTCTCGGCCATGCTGGTCAAGTCCGCGCGATAGGCGGTGAGCAGATCATGCGTCCAGTCCGGCTTCTCAAGACCGACCGAGATCACCCGCTGTCCCTCGTCGACGAGCTTCTTCGCCAGGGCCTCGCCGATCCCGGAATTGCCTCCGGTGATGAGTGTGGTGCGGCTCTCGCTCATGATCGGCTCCCTGCGAACGCCACGTGTCACTCCTGCCGCCGCTTGAGGTCGCGAAGATCGAAGAACGCGCCATCACGCATCAGCTTCGCGACGAAATCCTTCAATCCGCCGCGCTGGATCTTCTCGGTCGCGGTCAATGGCAGTTGGTCGACGAACGAGATCCAGCCCGGCGCCTTGTAATAGGCCATCTGCTCCAGGCTCCAGCGCACGATGTCCTCGGCAAGCGCGCGGTCCGCTCCCGGCTGCTCCGCAATGATGACCGCCGCGACCTCGTCGCCGCGCACCTGATCGGGTGTCGCCGCCACCGCGGCCTGCCGGATCGCCGGATGGCGGTTGAGG
This sequence comes from Bradyrhizobium sp. JR3.5, assembly GCF_054057015.1. Classification (NCBI taxonomy): domain Bacteria; kingdom Pseudomonadati; phylum Pseudomonadota; class Alphaproteobacteria; order Hyphomicrobiales; family Nitrobacteraceae; genus Bradyrhizobium; species Bradyrhizobium sp. JR3.5. Next base: position 6,330,469 of record NZ_JBSRYV010000002.1, on the reverse strand, counting down.
ACGGATTCGACCTCGACCGCGGCGATGTTCTCGCCAGAGCGGCGGATCACGTTCTTCTTGCGGTCGACGAAATGAAGATCGCCATCATGATCGCGCGACACGATATCTCCGGTATGGAGCCATCCGTCCTTCCAGGCCTCGGCGGTGGCTTCCGGGTTCTTCAGGTACTCGCTGAAGAAGCCGTAGCGCGGATCGTCCCCCGCCCGCCGCACCAAGAGCTCGCCCGGTATACCGACCGTCGCATCGTTGCCGCCGTCGTCGATGATCCGCACCTCGACTTCGGGCGCCGGACGTCCGAAACAGCTTGTGCCGACTTTCCGTGGCTCGACATTGGCGGCGATCACGCCGCCGCTTCCCGTCTCGGTCATCGCCCAGGCCTCGAGCAGCGGAAAACCGAAGCGCTGCTCGAACGGCGCGTGCAGCAGCTTGTCGACGCCGGCGCCGAAGCCGAACCGCACGCTGTGCGCGCGATCTTCATGCGTCGGCGGCGCGCCCATCAACATCGAGGGCATGACGCCGAGATAATGCAGGCAGGTCGCCCGGCTGTCGCGCACCGATTTCCACCAGCTCCGCGGATGGAAGCGATCGAGCATCGTCAGGCTGCCGCCGACCGACAGCATCGCCATCAGCGACACCGCCATCGCGTTCATGTGGAACAGCGGCAGCGGCGTGATCATGCGCTCGCCATCACCTCTGAGATCGATCAATCCGCCGACATCGCGATACCAGTCTCCGGAATACAGGAAGTAGGTGTTGGTCAGCACGCAGCCCTTGGGCTGGCCCGTCGTCCCCGACGTATAGAGCAGCGCGCATTCGCTCGAACCGTCGCCGGCGTTCGCCGGCCGCGCGCCACCGAACGGGGCTGGAACATCGCCGCTGTCGGTCGCAACCGGAATGGGCCACCCGGCCTGGCGCGCCGCCGTCTCGACCTCGCCGCGTCGTTTGGCAAGCACGAATGCGGCATTCATCTCGGAATGCGCGATGATGTATTCGAGTTCGCTGACCCGCAGATCGGGGTTGATCGGCACCACGGACACGCCGAGCGCGTTCAAGGCGAACCACAGCTCGACGAACACCGGCCTGTTCTGGAGCAGCAGCCCGACCCGATGGCCTTCACCGTAACCGCGGTCTGCAAATGCCGCGCGCCAGCGCTCGACCCGTTCGAGCATGGCGCGATACGAGATCTCCCCGGCCACAATGCCGTAGATCTCGCCCGTCTCGGGCAGCACGTTGAGAAACCCGGCTTCCCCGCGGCGCAGGGCGGTCTCGCGGAAGCGGGCGTAGACGGTGGTCGCTGAGGTCAAGGCGCACTCACATGAAAAGCTGGATATTGCCGAACGGCGCGTCGAAATTCACGAGATCGATGCGCTTGAGCCTGATCTTGAGTTCATCGCCGACTTGAACCAGATCGTGCGACGCCCATCCTGAAAAGCGTTCCAGCGTGTCGCCACGCGTCTCGGTGTAGATAAAGGACGTCCGTGCCTTGAACAGGCCGGCCGCCGGGTCGCACACCAGGATCTGCGGCGCCTGCAGCAGGTGATGGCAGCGGCTCTTCGGCTTCTGGCTGAAGGTGCGCTCGCCGGCCAGTCGCTCGATGCGCACTTTCATCAGCAACAGGTCCTCGTACATCAGCGACGGCTGCAGCACCGGATCCTGCTGCTGCCATTCCAGCGGCATCCAGTAGCGCCCTTCCGGATGGAACAGATCGAGCCACGCCTGCCATTGCATCGTGTCGAGGAGGTCGGCTTCCCGATAGATGAAATCGGTGATGGTCTTTTCGCTGATCATTCCGCGGCCTCGACGGGCTGGTCCATGTCCATGGTCATGAATTTGGCCCAGGCATGAAACTGGTTCCGCATCTGGCGCTCCGATGTGCCATTGATGACCGCGGTGACATCAGGCTCTTCGTTGCTCTCGTAGAGCCGGCGCAGATTGACCCATTGGTTGCCGTTCGACTTCAACCCTTCCTGGGCCCGTTCATACATTTCGAGATCGTCGTGCCCGACGATCGAGGTCGGTGCGTTGATGAAGCGGTTGTACATCAGCGCACGCTCGTAGAGCTTGTCGGGCGCACCGACCAGGCGATAGACCCAGCTCTCCACCAGCGTCCGGTCCACCGCGATCGGGATGAAATTGCGGAGGATTTGCACCGCGCCCTTGACCATGATGTTCGGGAAATAGACGGTGTTGTGCCGGACCTCTCCTAGAATCTCGTGGGCCCGCTTCTCGCCATAGGCTGCGACCATCTGGCCGAGATAGCCTTCGACATCCGAATAGTTCGAATGGATGGAATTGGCGACGCCGGTATGGCCGTGGCCGTTGGGCCAGATCCGGATGCCGCTCTGCTCGTAAAACTCGTACGGGCTCATGAACGGCCCATAGAGCTGCACCGCCATCGGCGTCTCCGTGGAATTGCCCTGTTCGCGTTGCCAGACCTTGATGGCGGTGCCGGCCGAGCTCTCATGCGCCACCATGGGATGGCAGGTGTCGGTCTGGTTCTCGACCAGCATCTTCCAATTGCAGGTGTGCATGTAGCGGATCGGCGTGGCCTCGACGGCCAGTCTCCCCTCCGGCGAGCGGTCGGCCATGTTGTCGATGGTCGAGAGGCTTTCGCCAAAATAGTCTTCGAAGGCGACACCTCTTTCGCTCAGGCGCGCGAAAATGAAATCGCGGTAGACGACGACATTCTTGATCCTCGATAGCCCGTCGTTGGCCTGAGTGTCGGTAAATCCGGTGCCCTCGTAGCCTTTCTTCAGCGGGATCGCGAGCAGCGAGCCGTCGGTCTTGAACGACCAGGCATGATAGGGGCAGCGGAAGAACTTTCCGGTATTGCCGCACGGCTCGGAGGCGATCTTGACGCCCTTGTGCGGACAGCGATTGTAGAACAGGTGGATCGAGCCGTCGGTATGGCGGCTGGCCACCACCGGCTGCCGACCGATATTGGCGGTGATGAAATCGCCGGCCTTCGACAACTGGCTGGCATGCCCGACATAGATCCAGCTGTTGGGAAACAGATGTTCCATCTCGAGATCGAAGACCTCGGGATCGACATAGACGTCGCGATGCACCTCGGCGTCGCGCACAAGCCCGCCGATCGCGCGGGGATTCTTTCCGTATTTCGCCATGGCGCCTCTTGCCTCCTCTCAGAGATCCAACACCAGCCGGTCCGACTTCGCACGCGACACGCAGATCTGCATGACCTTGTTGGACGCCTTCTCGTCATCGCTGAGAATGACGTCGCGATGATCGGGCACGCCCGCGATCACGCCGCACTGGCAGATGCCGCAATCGCCCCGCCGGCAATCATAGAGCACGTCGAGCCCTGCCGCTTCCAGCGCCTGGATGATGCTCTGATCGGTCGCGACCGTGATGACCTGCCCGGTCGACTTGAGCTCGACCTCGAACGGCTGGTTCGGGGAGCTGGCCGGCTCCGCCTTGAACAGCTCGAAATGGATGCGGTCTGCCGGGATGCCCCTGGCGAGCGCCGCTACCTTCACCGCGTCAATCATGCCGGCGGGCCCGCAGACATAGACGTGGGCATCTGCGGGCGCATCGCCAAGCGCTGCCGCAATATCGAGGCGGGACGTATCGCTGTCGTAATGGACCGCCAAGCCCTCTGAACAGATTGCCTGCAACTGCGGCAGGAACGCCAGCAGCCCCGGCATTCGTCCGGCATAGTGCAGTCGAAACCAGGTTCCCTGCGCCTTCAGCACCGCCGCCATGGACAGGATCGGCGTGACCCCGATGCCGCCGGCAAACAGCAACGCCGGCGCGGCGCCCCCATGAAGACCGAAATTGTTGACCGGCGCGGTCGCGCTGACGACGTCGCCGACCTGAAGGGCATGCATGAACTGCGAGCCGCCGGTTGACGTCTCCTCGCGCAGCACCCCCAGCGCAACAGCGCCCTCAGGCAGGTCCGGCAATGCCATCAGGGAGTACGGCCGATCTCCCCCGCCCGGCAGCAACACGCGAATGTGCGCGCCCGCTTGCCACTCCGGCACAGCACCGCCCTCCACACCGAACACGACGCTGCGAATGACAGGCGTCTCCGCAACGATCGACTGCACTTTGAGCTTGAGCGGATGCGCGTCCATTCGGGCAGCTCATATTATATGAATTTGCATATTTTTATACATGTAATAATTACCTGTCAATCGCCGACCCGGCGGAGGGCCGGAACTGGGGAGCCAAGGCAAGCAGTTCGCCGCGTTCGTCGCGCGCACAGTCAGTTCGGCCGGCAAGCCGCCATCGATCGCCGCCCCTGCGAAAACCGCGGGATGCGCACGACAACTGAGCGCGGTCGCCCTCGGCTCGGATTGCAATATTTTTGGATTACGGGCACGGCCGACCCAGCTGACGATCCAGGGCGATCACCATCGATGCGCCACCGATCGGGCGATCGCGATGACGTGCCCGCGGCAGTTTCAGTTGCAAGGACGCGCGACCGTTACACTCCGCCTGGCCCGGCATAGTGGACGGCGAGCGTCGCCAGAATTGTCCTGTTGCTGATCTCGAGCTTGCGGAAGATGTGGTGCAAATGAACCTTGATGGTGCCGTCGGCCACCTTCAGACGGCGGCCGATCTCCTTGTTCGACAGCCCCTCCGACACCAGGTTCATGATCTGACGCTCGCGTTCCGTCAGCATTGCAAGATACTTCTCCGGCATCGCGGTCTGAGCACGGGAGATCGCTTCCTCGCACGAGGGCGGCGGCAATCATCTTCTGACCGTCCGCGACCTGCCGCAATGTTTGCAGGAGAGTCTCAGGCTCCTCGTCATGGAGAATAACGCCGTAGGCTCCGGCTGCTGCCAACGTCGCGAGATCGCGATCCTCGACGGAGGTAGCGAGAAAGACGAGGCGCGCGGCACGCGTCGCGGAATTTCCAATGTCGATCGTTGCCCGCTCAAAAATGTCAGGCATCGACATGTCCAAAATGGCTATGTCGGGCGCTAGACCCCGTACTGCTTCGAAACAACTCGCAGCATCATTGCAACGAGCGACAACCTTGAAATCACGTTCTGCTTCGAGCAGGCAATTCAGACCCAATAAGACAACTGGATATCTGCTAGCAATCACCACACGACTGAAATGCATTTACGACCAATCCCTCAGTCCCTCCAGTTCAGCTCCGTAGTCCCTCCAGATCAGCTCCGCGCCCAATTGATTAATAAGCTACTCCAACCCAATTGATTAATAAGCTACTCCAATATGACACTTTTCCGTAAGGATTTGTTGTCGCGGACGCCCCGTGAATTTACTGCCCTAAGCGTGCCAACAGGCATAATTTCAGCAACGCATGATCGCAGCGCCTGACCTACTCACCCAGAGCGGGTGTTTCTCAAGGGTGCCCTGCGCGCGCGCCCTAAGGGTGGCGTCTCTTTCTCATGATGATCGACATCTGAAACGACGGACGACATCTGAGGCAATGACTATAACCAACGGTATATAGGGATATTGGGGATTAGCATCTAACATTCTTAAATATTTAGAGTGCGCTCAAGACTTTTTCGTCCTCAGATTCGTTGGTCCGATCGGACAAATCCGAGGAAGCGTTTTGCATACGTCGTTCTTTTTAGCTGGGTGATGATCAACAAATGAGCCGGATTCAACCGACCCGCCCATTGTTTCATTGTAGCGTCCGGGAGAATTTCCATGAGACGACGATATCCTTTTGCTATTGTGCTTGTTGGTGAAAATAGTCTTCGTAAGGAAGGTCTTGCCAGAATTCTGAATTCGGAGAGTTTTCAAGTCCTGACTTCGATATCCGATGCCGACGATTTGCTTGGCGACGACACGCCCAAGAAGGCCGCAACCAATCAGGCATTGTTGCTCCTCATTGTTCACACCGGCGACGATTTCCGCCCGACAATCGAGCAAATCGAGTCCTTCAGGCGCCGTCACGCCGATGGGCGCGTCGCCGTCGTCGCGGATCAATATCGTGTGAGCGACCTGGCTGTCGCACTTCGGGCCGGTGCCACCGGATACTTCATCGACGTGATGAATTGCGACGCGTTCATCAAGTCCATCGAACTCGTGATGATGGGTGGCACCGTCTTCCCGCCGGCGTTCCTGACGTCCGCACTCGACGCCGAAGAACGCGATGCGGAGGATACGCCCGGCCCCAATAATGACGATCCTGCCGCCGCAGAACCGGACGACAGGCTTGCTCGGCAACTTTCGCCCCGGGAAATCTCGATTCTGCAGTGCCTGATCGAGGGCGATTCCAACAAGTGCATCGCCCGCAAGATCAATATTGCAGAAGCCACGGTGAAGGTTCACATCAAGGCGATCCTTCGCAAGATCAGGGTCCAGAACAGAACGCAGGCCGCGATCTGGGGCTTGCACCATCGCCCTGCGGCATGGCCGAATAGCCACGGGTCGGCGCCCCACGCGAACGATGCCGAGCGACCTCTCCCGCCGAAGCGGGAAGTTCCCAAGATCGCAAGAGCGGGCCGGCCGGCGCCACTTGGCGCGATCGACCACACGGCGAACTATTTTGAAGTGCCGCTTACGAACGGTCACGCCCACAACGGCAGTTCGAAGATCGACGAGGCGATCCGGCTTCGCAAATAGCTGAACCTTCCCGTTGACATCTCGCCGGGTAACCCAGGCGGGATGTCCCTCGGCCTGCGAGCCGCATCAACGGAATGCGATGCGCGATGGCCGATGCCGAGGTCAGCGCCAGCGCAGACGGCTGGTCTATCCTTCCCACAATGTTTCACGCTGTCGCCTCGCCGGCGGCAAGAAGCAGGTAACCGATGATCCGGCGCCTGCCTGTCTAGATCTCAACCGTCACCATGCCAGGACCGAGCTTGACCAGCTTATCCTCCACCTGCATCTGCGTGCGGCCGAACGACGCAAGCGAGATTCACGAATGACCGCGCACCAACGCATCGCCCGCGCTCGAGCCCCGTTCGCCTCGATTTGATCTATCCCCCCGACGGACGCGGACTCAATGCGACGATCAACGGCGATCAGGATCGCTCAATGATCGTCGTCGGAGCTGACCCTGGGCGTTCATCGATCGTTGACGTCACCGGGCCATGCGAGGTGATTGCTTGATAGAAGCAACCTCCTCAATGGCCGTGCGGACGGGCAAGCCGTCGTCGTTGGCGTCTTTCGGCGAGCAGCGACAGCAGGCCACCGAGCGCCAGTGCAGCGAGGAGCGTCAGCGCGAACAGCAGCGGACCGTTCGGACCGGAGGGTACCATCACCGCTTCCGCAGGCAGTAGCGTTTGACCAGCAGCGGACCTGACCATGTCACGCGCCGGCGCGCTGTCCTGGTTGTCGAACGCAGGATTCTTCTCCGCGCCCTCCATTGCCTCCTTCAGACGTTCGAGTTTGGCTTGAGCGCCGACATAGGTGGGATGACGCGGACCCAATACGGCCGAAAGCCCGGCCAATTCCCGCTCGGCCGCAGCGTACGCCTCCGTCGCCTGTGCGCGCAGCCGCCCGCGCAGATATTCGGACGCAACCCAATTCGCCAGGTTGGCCGCGCGCTGCGGGTTCGACGTGGTCACCGCGATCGCGATCAAATAAGACCGCGGATCGTTGGTAACGGTGATCTGCTTCATGAGGCGTGTGATCGCGAGTTCGCGCGGCGTTGGCGCGGGATGAGCCCCGAGATACGGCCAGACATGGGAGAGCGCTCGCTCCAGGCGGCCCGGGCGCGCGTAGTCGGGGTCCTGGTCGAGCCGCAGCGCCGACACGACCGCGCTTGCGGTGCCGCGCGATCGGATGATGCGCGCCGAGCTGTCAACGACGGCAGCCGCATCGACGGCCGCTGTCGATTGCAGCCTCTCGCCGGCAATATTTTCGTTGCGCACAAATTCGAGCTGAATGGTGGCTTCGCCGGTGTATCGCGATGCCATAAACATGAACGCAACCAGAAAGGCTGCCTGCGCAAGCACGACAGTTATCATGACGAGCTGCCGGTGCCTCCATACGACACCCAGCGCATCATGTACGACCTGCTCATAATGTATGCGGGGGGCGTTGATCGCGCCTGTCTCGACAAACATTTCCTGATCTCCCGAACGGGTGCGAGTTCCCGATCTTTGCGCGTGGCCAAGGCGGTTGGCCAATAGTCGATGGCTCAGTGAGGTCATCGTATGAAAATCCTGAAAGCGGCCCTGTTGAAAAGCGCACCGACCAGCGCGCGGGCCTGAAGGCGGTCGGCTACCCTGAGCAGATCCAGAAACAGGTGCTCGCCGTCGGATTGGCCGGCTGGTTCTATCCGGCCAGCGCTCCCGTCAGCCTTTCGGTCGACAAGAGCGCCGACTATATCGAGCAGACCCCGCTGATAAGAATAGCGCGAGATCGTGCAGCCGAGCAGCCGCGCCTCTTGCTTGCAGCGGATTTGCGCCGGAGCAAAGCTGCGCGTAGCCGACCGAAACATCGGCAGGTCGGCTTCGGTGTCGCCGATCGCAATGGTCTCGGCGTCCGGTCCCAAGACCCGATCGCGCAGGGCCGTCAGGCCCGTCCCCTTGTTGACGTTCTTTGCCACCACGGCGGTATCGCTCGTGGTCTGGCGGAAGCAGAGCCGGTCGAGCTGCAGCGTCGCGATCAGATCACGCACGATCAGCGTCGGCAGCGGGACCGGAACGCCCTGACCGATGTTGAAGCGGCGCATCCGCGATAGCAGGCTCTGGGGTTTCTTCTCGATCATGTAGGCCCGGATGGAATATCTGTGGCGCTCGTCGAGAAAAACGCCGGGAAGTTGCCGCAGCGCTCTCCTGAGTTCATCGAGCTGAACCAGCGTGTCCTGATCGATCAGCGGCAATCCGTGCCCGGCAACGGCGTCCCACAAGTAAGCGCCGTTCTCCGCAACGCCACCGGCCAGCCCGTACGCTTCACAATAGTCCTTGACCTCGTAGACCGACCTCGCCGTGTTGAGCGCGACCGAACAGCCGTGCTTCGACAGCAGGGAAAGAGCCTCGATGCCGGCCGCCGTCGTGCAAGGATAACCGAAGATGCGCCGGTCCATGACGCCGTCGATGTCGAGGAAGACAAGCGGCGACTGCCAAGACACCGCTCGCGACGGCCGACATCGCGCACCGCAGAACTTGGCGGTCTGTGCAGTCAGGAAATCCCACGCGCCGAGGAAGCGCCGGTGCTGCTCCTGCTGCTGTTTACCGCACTGCACGACACTGAAGAGGTTCTCCTGCGCCGTCTCCATTGCCCACACGCCGGCCAGCAGCTTATTGATGAAGAGCCGGTCTGCAACCGACGCGTCGCCGGAATGCTCGACGTAACGGCGGACCAATCGCTCCTCCTCGTCGGGCGACAGCTCGAAGCTCAAGATGGCGTCCGCGAGGTCGTAAGCCGGATCGACGCTGTTTAGCAGGGTCTTGCCGAGGCCATGCCCAAAATAGCCCGTCTTCAACAAACCCGTCCCGCCCACGATCCACTCGGCAGCTCCCATGTTGCCATCGATCAACGTGGGACACGGGCAATGTAATCGATAAAGTCGCTGCTGGATCAATGACCGCATCGGTATGTCGAGCACGAAATCACCATATGCGCGGCCGAACGCCTCGGCCAGCAGCGTCCAACCGTTCTCGTGCACGGCCTTGCCCGCGACACGCGACTTCGGCAGGGCCAGGAGACGGGTGCGCGCGGCAACGTAGCAGGCCACCCTGTCGATCCAGGAATCGCGATCCAATCCGATATCCATGGCGGCCTGCTGCTGCGGCAGCCACTCGCTGTAGAGGATGCCGTCACGCAGCCCAAGGATCGGCGCAACGAACTCGGACAGCCGCTGCGCGACAAGGAACGCCGGGTAACCGAGGTATCCCAGTCCAACGCTCTTCGCCACGAAATGACGGACCTCGCGGTCGCCTTGCGCAGTCTGCAGCTGCACCTTGAATATCCGCCTCAGCGTCGCGCCTCGCTTGCCGCTCGCGCTGTGCTGCAGACCACCATCGAGCTCCTCCGCCCGCCAGCTATCGAGCACATGAACATCGGTGAACCCGCGCGGCGCAAGATATTCGGCCAATCTTTCCGCGACCATCCGGGGATCAAGTAGCTGCTGCTTTCGCCAGCGCTCCGGCTCGAGCGTGATCACCAAGTCGTCAGGCAACGCCGCAGCCCAACCGGGCGTTGCCGGATGTGTCGGCACCAGCACCTTTATCTTGGAAAGGTCGAAGCCCGCCTGACGCGCGATATCGACGGCAAGAACGATCGTGCCTCCCGAATTGGGCGGATCGTCCACAATTACGAGCCTGAAGCCCTTGCGGGCGTACTCCGACAACTGCCTGCGCTCCCATTCGCTCGGGCCCTTCTTCGGATGCACCGTGAGCGCGGCGATCCGGCCGTAACCTTCGGCCTTGAAGAAGGAGCACAACAGCGCGGAAAAGTAGGTACCAGCCGTTCGTAGCCCGAGCACGAGAACCGGGTGCGACCTGTCGGCAACGCCCCGCATGAACTGTCGCCCCAGCTCGAACACGTCGACAGGCGTGAGATCGAGCCGGTTGAACGCGGACGGTATGCCGAGGCGAACGTCGAGCAGACCGGACGGGAGCTGCCAGCGCAACAACGCTGACAGCTTCCCGATGACCTCCGCGAACGGCGCCGCCTCGCCCTCCGATCGCATCAGACCGGCAAGAAGTATCTCGAGCCCGTTCTGCCACTCCTCCTTCCAGCGACGAAGCTGGGTCCTGTGCCGTTGCGGCCACTTCTGCGCGACTTTGTCGGTAGTCGATACCGCGAGACGCCCGAGCGGGCCTTTTGCCAACTGCGAGGGTATGCGCAGCGTGTGTCCGCGCAGATACTCGTCGACGCCATTCAACAGCGAGCATGAAAGCAGATATATGTTTGTGGCAACTTCCCTCGCCTGCCATCCCGGTTCAACATCACCGAGCCGATCAAGCTCGGCGGCAAGACGCTCGCTCACTTCACCGACCGTCAGATGAGGATCGAGGCACCAATCATAGGCGGCATAGAACTCGGTCTCGGCCGGCAACGGGTCCAGCGCCACCGCCGATCGCTCGATAATCGCCTGCCTCTCCAGCACCAACATCACTATTTCGGCTCCGGTTCCTGAATGGTTACGCTGCCGAACCCGCCTCGATTTCGGACAAATCATGTCGGGCATATTGATCGATCGCGCGTGCATAGACCGCCATCAGCGCCTGGTAGTTGGCTTCAGCGGTGAAATGCCGGTCAAACGTCTCCCGCGCAGCACGGCGCATCTCAGTCAGTGCGGATGCCTCTGACCAGAGGGAGCGCACACATGCCGCGAGATCGTCTGCATCGCCTGCTGCAAAGCACGCGCCGTTGCGCCCATCGACGATGTCGACCATCGCGCCATGCCGAGGAACGATAACGGGCGTGCCCTTGGCGAACGCTTCGATCACGACACGAGGAAGAGCTCCCTCGTAACATTGCGATGGCAAGATCAATACCGCCGCGGCACCGATCAGTTCGTAGACGTCGTCGTGGGGCACGCCGTGCAACCGTTCGATCACCGCGTTACGGGCGGCCGCCTCGCGAACCAGGCCGTCGAGCGGGCCGTCGCCCACGATCTTCAGCGGCACTTCGAGTCGCCGCCAGGCCTCGAGAAGCGCCTGAATGCCTTTTTCCTCGGAAAGCCGGCCGACATAGACAGCGTAGCCGCCATCGCCGACGCCGACACGCGGCTCGGGATAAAGGAAGTTGGGCTTTATCACGATCTTGTCCGCGGGAAGCCCTCCTTCGATGAACTTCCGGCGACTGAATGCGCTCAGGGCGACATACGCATCGACGGCGTGCTGCCAGGTCCCCAGCAGACGATGAGTCGCAAGCATCGCCGCGACGGTCGCGCTCGCCGCCGTGCTATGACGGTAGCAATTGTGCGCAACGCCACGCCAGGGCGTCGCCTTGCCGAGGCAATCCTCACAAGGCTTGCCATCGCGGAACAGCAGCGCATTGACGCACACAAGACGGAAGTTGTGCAGCGTCTGCACCACGGGAACGCCCTCGGCATGCGCGGCGTAATAGGCGGCCGGAGACATAAGTGGAAACGTGTTGTGGAAGTGAACGACCTGCGGTCGATGCAGACGGATCAATCGCCGCAGTTCGACAATGGTCTGCCGGCTCCAGATCGTGCGGCCCGCGAGCTGCAGACGCCCCATGTCGTCGATAGTGTCGTTGGAGAGGCAATACTGCGTCACCTCGTGGCCGTGCGCCCTGAGCAGCGCAACCTCGGCCGCGACGCATTGGTCCTCGCCGCCGGCGGAGCTTGTAGAAATTGTGCGCCACGAGAATGTTCATCGACGTCCTCCTGCAGCTGCAGCTTCCGCCGCGGCCACCGCCTGACCGGACGCAGCGACGGGCGGCATCGGCAAGCGGCAGAGCTGTCCGTTGCTGACCGCCGGCGCCTGCCGCGTGAATTGCCCCATGAGGCGCAGCACACTTTCCAGCCGCTGCCATTGGTCGAACTCCTCCAACTCCCAGGAATGTCCCCAGAGATGGAAGACGCCGCCGCGCGCAATGACCTGAGACAGCAGCGATTCCGCGAGCGCGGGCCATTCTGTCGCGCGGCCGTGACGGAGGTAGCGCCAGATGTTACCGAAGGCCATCCGCTTGATCGCGTTCCTCGCCAGAGTGGAACGGCGGTGCGGAAACGCCTGGACGGTCGTCGGTATCTGCAACAGGCCGGCTAACGGTCGCGGAAAGCCGAGCGCAAGAAGCTCGACGGTGCGCAGGCCGATATATCCCGCTCGCTGGACCATGCGCACATGCTCCTTGCGGTAGCGGCCGATCGGCGGGCAGAAGCACTCGCAGCGAATACCCGTGCTGTCCTCGATCCAGGCCTTGGACTCGGCGATCTCCTGCGAGGCCGTTTCTGTCGTCACGGACGTCAAATCGACATGGTGGAGCGTGTGCGCGCCGATCTCGAAGCCCTTGCCCAGCGCGCGCAGCTGCATGGCGGACATGGTCTGTCGTTCGCTCGTCGTCGCGGGTACGTAGAAGGTGCCCTCCAGTCCGTACTTTGAGAGCAATGCAGCCACGCGATGATCCAGGGGATGGCCATCATCCCAACTGGTCGTGATGTAGGCCGGTAACGTCATGACCCGCCTCCCACCACGCTCAAGCGATGACGCATCCGGACGTTCGCCTGAGCGGCGGCGAGCATCCGATCGATGCGGGGCATCGCGACGCTTCGCTGAATCAAGCGGAAAAGCCCTCGCGGCGACCATCGCAGGTCGAGCAACTTGAGCTCCGCTCGCGCAAATGGCGCGGATTTCCGCGATCAGCTCCGGCTCCTGCTCCGGTGCTTCCATCATTGTCAGAAAGGCCGACAACACGCTTTCTACAAACGTCCGCTTGCTCAGGGCCACGCGCCGATCGACGGTACGAATATCGGTCGCCACATCGCAAAGCAGGCCGGCCAGGTCATAGGCCGCCGGGTAACGTTGGTTGAATACGACACCGACGCAAGCCGGCTTGTCGGCATCGACGAGCGTGAGAATGCGTTGCGCGGGATCGTAAAGGATGTTCTGAAGGCAGAGATCACCGTGCGGACTGCCCGTGGCCCAGTGCGGCCGCAACACGGTGACAAGAACCCGGGCCATGGCCGCCAGCACTTCGGGAGGCTGATCGCTATGGGCGGCAAGGGACTTGTTGAGGTCCGTGCCGGCAGCCATCGTCATCACCAGGGCCGGCGGCGTTTCCGAGACATGAAGCGGCAATGGCGCGCGTAACGTCCAGTCATGAACCGTCCTGCCGTCGACCGAGCCGTGCAGCCGCATCTGGGCATCGAACTGCCGTTTTGCCGTTTCGACCGCGGCCGGCTCGTCGGGATAGAGCTTGACCGCCAGATCGCGATATCCTTGCCAGACCGCATCGTCCCTACCTGTACGGATGCCGTAGATCCGGCCCTGGAATCCTTCTCCGATCTGCCTGATGTCCCAATCGACAGCCGGGTTCGGTTGCGCAAGTTGCTGCAGGACCTGCACGATAGGAGCGCGAACGTGATCCGCAGGACCGGGCAGGGCTGCGACCGTCAGGAATGCGACCCAGCGGGCCGCCGATCCCGCAACGCTCCCGGCCAATATCCCGTAAGCAGCTCCGAGCAATCCCCATTCGGCGGTAAACGCCCAGACCGCCGTCGCCGTGACGAAGGCTCCGACCGACGTCGCCACCACGACCGCCCGCGGCCGTTCCATGCTTGCCATAGCGTTGGAAGCCGACGCCCCCGCGGCAGTCGCAAGCACGGCCAGCGCCAGGATCGTCACGACGTCGCCCCGCCCGTCGTATCCGTGATCGTGGTAGATCAGCCTCATCAGGAAGTCGCCGCTGAAAAGAATCATGACCCAGAACAGCGACATGACACCGACAAGCAGAAGCGCGTCACGCGACGCTTGACGGCGCAGTCTCTCGACTCCCCCCTCCTTGAAAGCAAGGACCGAGCGCGGCGTCAGCGTGTTGCGGAATGCGCTCAGCAACGGGTTGGCCACAGACGCGATACTGTTGCAGGCTGCGAAAACGCCGGTTTCCGCCAAGCTGACCAACAGCGGCAGCACCCAGTAGCTGACGTAGCTCTGGATCGTGACCGTGATCTGTCCGGCACACAGCCATTTGCCAAGTCGCCAGCTCTCCGCGGTCGCCTGCCGCACGCGGCCCGTGGGAAACGAGAAATTCTGTCGTGCCAGGTAGAGCCAGACGAGGCTGGTCAACGCGCAGCCGCCCGCCAGGGCGAGGGAGGCATTGACAGCGGACATCCTGTCGGTCCAATCCGAGCCAAGCCAGCACAGGCAGTTGCACCGCCGCCACGCCGGCATCAAGGATCAGGGCATTCGCCACATTCAAATGTGCAAATGCATACGTTCGATTGAACTCCCTCTGCAATGCGAACGGGACGGTCAGCACCAACGTGCAGACCAGCCAGGTCAAATCGTTCGCGGCCCATAGCGCGATCATCGCAACAGCCACGATGGCCAGCACGACAATGGCGGCCGCGGACAACCACACGCTGTGCAGCAGCGAGAGCCCGGCATGCTGCGCGGGGGTTCGCGACGAGCGGTGCCGCTGTATCGTATAAGGCATCAGGATAAGGGCATCCTGCACCGCGAGCACAAATCCCAATACGGACAGACCAATGGCGTAGATGCCGAGTTGGCTGGGCTGGGTGAAGCGACCGACCAGCACCGTCGACATAAGGCTGGTGCCGCTCACGACCGCCTGGTCCGCTAACGCCAGGGCGTGCGTTCCGAAGATGATGCTCATGATCGCCGGCCCACGCTGTGGCGCTCCGGCTTGCGGGTTCTTGCAGAACGTGGCGCTCCGGATGCGGGAGCGCATTGCGGTCCACACCAAGCGCCAAGGGGCGGTCTTTCATTCCGATTTTCTGCATTCCAACCTTCGACTCACCCGGCCTCACGCGACGCCATCGTGCCGGTCGACTTTCGACCTTGCATGGCGCGTCGCAATAGCTCACCCGCCGCAAGGCAGGAGAATCCCGGGACGATGTAGGCGTAGCGCCGCCACAGACGCTTCGGCTCCGAGCACAGCCGGAACAGCCATTCGAGGCCATGACGCTGCATCCACAGCGGCGCCTGACGCTTGGTTCCCGCGAGGAAGTCGAATGCCGCGCCGACGCCGATCATCACCGGTGCCTCGATCTGCCCGCGATGCGCCGCCATCCACCGCTCCTGCTTCGGCGTGCTCAGGCCGACCCAGACAATGTCCGGCCGCGCGGCATTGATCATGTCGACAATCGCGCGGTCTTCCTCCGGCGTCAGTGCGCGAAACGGCGGCGAGAAGGTGCCCACCACCTGCAGGCCCGAAGCGGAGCGAACCAGGGTTTCCTTGAGCTTCTCGGCAAGCCCGACATCCCCGCCATAGTAGAATTGCCGATAACCCCGTGTTGCGGAAAGCGCCGTCATCGCTCGCATCAGGTCCGGTCCATAGACCCGTTGCGTGCGCTTTTTGCCGACAAGACGCAGGAAGTACACGAGCGGCATCCCATCCGGGGTCACCATGCCGGCCTCATCGTGGATCTTGCGCAGCGACGGATCGCATCGGCATTCCATCACGCCGTGCACCCCCGTGACACAGACATATTCGCGGCGTCGCTCTTCGATCCAGCACTCGAGCGTTGCAACTGCGTCGTCCATGGTAATGGCGCTCACGCTGACACCGAGCACGTCGCCACGATCAAGCGCTGGGTCGGCCCTGGGACTCACTGGGGCATCTTCCACACGAGCTTGTCAGCTTCGCGCGGGTCGGACAGCAGGTTGTCGAAATAGGCGATGGTCCTGCTCAGTCCTTCCTTCACGCTCACGACCGGCGCCCAATGCAGAAGCTCACGCGCGCGGGAAATGTCGGGCCGGCGCTGACGCGGATCGTCCTGCGGCAACGGTCGGAATTCGAGCCTGGAGCGCGACCCCGTCAGCGAGATGATGAGCTCGGCGAGTTCGCACATGGTCATCTCGGTCGGATTTCCGAGATTGACCGATCCGTCAATGTCCGCCGGCGCGTTCATCAACCGCGTCAATCCATCGATCAAGTCGTCGACGTAGCAGAACGATCGCGTTTGCATTCCCGTCCCGAAGACCGTGATCGGTTCGCCTCTGAGCGCCTGCACGATGAAGCTGGACACGACGCGGCCGTCCTGCGGATGCATATTCGGACCGTAGGTGTTGAAGATGCGGGCGACGCGAATATCCAGCCGATGCTGCCGCCGGTAATCGTAGAACAGCGTCTCCGTGCAGCGCTTTGCCTCGTCGTAACAGGCTCGCGGTCCCGCGATGTTGACGATGCCACAGTAGTCCTCGGTCTGGGGATGGACATCTGGATCGCCATAGACCTCGCTGGTCGACGCCTGAAGGATACGGGCATGCAGCCGCTTGGCGAGGCCCAGCATATTGATCGCGCCAAGCACGCTCGTCTTCGTGGTCTGGATCGGGTCGCGCTGGTAGTGAATTGGCGATGCCGGGCACGCGAGGTTGTAGATCTCGTCGACCTCGACATAGAGTGGGAACGTGACGTCGTGCCGCATGACCTCGAATGCCGGCTCGCCGAGAAGCGGTTCGATGTTCCGACGCATCCCGGTGAAGAAATTGTCGACGCAAAGCACCTCGCATTCCTGCTTCAGCAGTCGCGCGCACAAATGTGAGCCGAGGAATCCAGCTCCCCCGGTGACCAGAACACGTCTTTTCAAGCTGCGTCTCCGCCGGTTTGCATGTCCGCCGGACGGTCTCCGGCATTCCCGATCTTGAGGGAGCCAACACGCCGCCAACAGTTGCGCTCATGGATAAGCCGCAACGAATAGGAGCTATCCGGCTCGAATCCGGAGGTACCACCAGTGAAGTACCGCTGACGCGCGCGTCATTAGCCCGTGTTTTTCTGCACTTGGCCCACGCAACCACTAGTCTTGACGCTGCCGGCCATGGAGCGTCTGCGCGAATCCAGCTGGCCGCGCGTGGAGTTATTCGTGGACAGTGATCAGCGACCGATTGCTTCCGGTACCAGCCCGTCGACGCCGATCCGACGCTTGCTGACATCGTTGTCGGCGGCGTGCCTTTCCGTCCTGTTGTGCGCAGGTGTGGCGCCGGCAGGACAGACAACCTACCGTCTTGCGTCAGGTGACCGCATCACGGTAACCGTCTTCGGGCAGCCTGAACTCTCGGGTGACGTCCTGATCGATGATGCCGGCACCATCAGCCTTCCGCTTGCTGCGGCCATCGAGGTCAAGGACCTGACAGTGTTTGAATGCCAGGAGCGGATCAACGACAAACTTCTTGCCGAGGGACTTCTTCGGACACGATCGGTCGGCGTGCGCATCGCCGAACTGCGGCCGCTCTATGTGCTGGGCGACGTGCGGCTGCCGGGCGCTTATCCCTTCCGCTACGGCAGTACGACGCAGAGCGCCGTGGCGCTCGCTGGAGGATATGGCCCCGTCGACGCACTGCGCCAGACCGCACTCTCCGACTATCTGTTAGCGGAAGAACGTGTCCGCCAGCTCACGAACCAGAAGCGCACCATGCTCATCCGCCAGGCTCGTCTCGAGGCGCAGCGCGACGGAAAGGACAGCTTCGTTCCGCCGGATCTTGGCAATGCGGCCAACGACAAGGACACGCTCCGGATCATCGGAAGCGAGCAGGACGTCTTCAGGATCCAGGCTACGATCCTGCAGGGGCAGATCGACCTGCTCCGGTCGCAAAAGCCGCTGCTAAAGGAGCAGATCGAGGCCAACAGCGAACAGGGCAATGCCGGCAAAGAAGCAGCTCGACCTGATCCGTCAGCAAATCGATCGATATGGCAACCTTCTCCGACAAGGGTTGGGGACACAGAACAACGACTTCAATTACCGCGTCCTCGAGGCAAACCAGGAGGCAACGGTCTGGCGATTGCTCTCGGACGTCTCCCGGCTGCAGGTCGATGCGGGAAACGTGGATTTCAGGATCAAGGAGGTTGACGCGGCATTCAAGCGCCAGGTCGCGACCGAACTGCAGCAGACGCGCGATCTGCTCAACGACCTCGACATTACGCTGCCTGCGGCCATCGCGGTCCGCGACGCCAGATGGCGCAACGTCGGCGGCGGCACCGGCGCCAAGCATTTGATCAGCATCACGCGCATGCGGAACGGTCACGCCGTCGTATCGGATGCCGACGAGACGACGCCCGTTGAGCCTGGAGACGTCATCGACGTCAAGACTGAGATGCCGGCCGGCGTCACGTCGAACGACCAGGCCGCCGCGGAACTGCTTAGATCACGTACCCCTCCGGGACTGAACAAGCCAGCGGCCAGGACTTCACCAGCCCGATTTCCCGATAGCAAGCAGCGTTGCCAACTGCCGCCCATCAATTGAGATTGCGCCTTCGGGAGCCATGACAATACCCCCCTCAACCGCGCGCACCTTGCCTCGGCCGGACCGCTACGTTCTCCTGCTATGTTGCGTTCTCATGGGTTATGCGCTGCTCAGAAACGGCGGCTTTGCTTATTTCGGCGACCGACCGATCTTCATCGGCGAATTCACCTTTATCGTAGGGCCGCTTGCTCTGCTTCGGTCAGGCTGCTTGATCGCCCTGTCCGCGTCTGCTCCGTGCCTCCGACGCACCAGCCTGTCGCGAGCCCTCGCCATCCGGCGCACGATCAAGCTCGCGGCCTGGCTCACGCCGTTGATCT
The DNA here is from genome assembly GCF_054057015.1 of Bradyrhizobium sp. JR3.5. Taxonomy (NCBI): domain Bacteria; kingdom Pseudomonadati; phylum Pseudomonadota; class Alphaproteobacteria; order Hyphomicrobiales; family Nitrobacteraceae; genus Bradyrhizobium; species Bradyrhizobium sp. JR3.5. Next base: position 6,311,356 of record NZ_JBSRYV010000002.1, on the reverse strand, counting down.
GGCTCTCGGCGCAGCCGGCGCTGTCTGGCCCCGTCGAGGAGCCCTGCCCGGCCGATGCCATTTCGATTCTGCCGGACGAACCGATCCAGCCGGCCGTCGATCGGGCCGAAGTGGGCGCCGCGTTCTGTCTGAAGAATGGCATTCATCGCAGCCAGGCCGTCCGGCCACGCAAGAACCAGCGGTTTTATGGGGAAGGCCGGACAATTCTCAACGGCAGCCGCATTCTCACCGACTTCAGCCGGGAAGGCACCTACTGGGTTGCCAGTGGCCAGAACCAGCAAGGCCGGCGGGTCGGATCATGTGTCAGGTCGGCGCCGGCTTGCAATCTGCCGGAGGCCGTCTTCGTCGACGACGTTCCCCTCACCCAGGTGTTGACGAAGAACGACGTCACTTCCGATCGCTTTTACTTCGATCATTCGACTGGAAAGATATTCCTCGCCAATGATCCATCGGCCCATAAGGTCGAAGTCACCGTCGCAGCGTTCGCATTCGACAGCACCGCACCCGGCATCTTGATCAAGAATCTCATCATCGAGAAATATGCCAGCGTCGGCCAGAAGGGCGCTGTCCAGGCCCAGGATGCCAACGGCTGGGTGGTCGAGAATTGCGAACTTCGGCTGAACAGCGCGGCAGGGATCGCGGTGGGATCCGGCACCCGGATCCGCGACTGCGACATTCACCACAACGGCCAGATCGGGATCACGGGAGTCGGCCGCGACGTTGTGATCGAACGCAACCGCGTGTTCGCGAACAACACCCGCGAATTCAATCCCAACTGGGAGGCCGGGGGCGTTAAACTTGCGGTCAGCTCAAACGTCGTCATGCGCGACAATCGCGTCTACGACAATCGCGGCCCAGGCTTGTGGTGCGACATCGAATGCCGCGACGTTCTCTACGAGGGTAATATCGCCGAAGGAAACAGCGAAGCCGGAATATTTCACGAGATCTCGTTCGCGGCGGTGATCCGCAACAACAAGCTTCGACACAACGGCCTCGGCAAGGGTGGGTTCTGGGGCAACAACCTCCTGATTGCCGCATCGCAAGACGTCGATGTCTATGGCAACGAGCTGATCATTAGCGCGGGAAAGTGCGGCGTCATCCTTGTCGACCAGGGCCGCCGCACCAAATCGGGTGAGCTTTACAAGACCCGCAACAACCACATCCACGACAACGACATGAAATTCGAGGGTGCAGTTTGTGCCGGCGCCGCCTCCGACGTCGGACCTGACAACGCTAACGCCGATGTCATCGAGACCGGCAACAACCGGTTCGATCACAACGTCTACCGCATCTCTCGCGAAAGCACGCCGGTCAGATTCGCGTGGGGACGTGCCGTCCTCGATTGGGACCGCTTGCGGCACGCCGGGCTCGAACAGAACGGTAGTCTCCTCGTCCATTGACAGGGCTCGGGCCACGACGCTCGCAAACCGCGCGCATCGACCGATATTATCGACGGTTGTTGCGATTTCGGACTACCACCTCGTTTCAATCGGGACTTTGAAACGGTCCGGTTAAGGTCGGCATTCGACGTTGCTCAATCCCTTCCGCGACTGATGCAGCTCAGGCAACTACCGAGAGAACATGGAGGCGCGAAAATGCGAGGCAGGAAAACGGCGCTCGTTACGGGTGCCGGTGGGTTCATCGGCCATCATTTGGTCAAGTATCTGGTCGGGCTTGGATACTTCGTCCGTGGCGCCGACATCAAGTCTCCCGAATACGAAGAGACCGCCGCCGACGAGTTCATGATTGCTGACCTGCGTGACCGTGCAGAGTGCCAGCGTGTCACGAAGAATATCGACGAGGTCTATCATCTTGCCGCCGACATGGGCGGCATCGGCTATATCAGCACGCAGCACGCTGAGATCACGCTCAACAACACCCTGATCGATGCGCACATGCTGCAGGCCGCAAAGTGCAACGAGGTCAAGCGATTCCTGTTCTCCTCGTCCGCCTGCGTCTACCCGCAGCATCTGCAGCGAAATCCCGACGTCGTTCCTCTGCGCGAGGACGATGCGTTTCCGGCCGATCCGGAAGAAGGGTACGGGCTCGAAAAGCTCTATACCGAAAAGCTCTGCCAGTACTTCACCGAGGACTGGCACCTGCCCACGCGCGTCGTCCGCTTCCACAACGTCTACGGCCCGCTCGGTACCTATGACGGCGGTCGTGAAAAGGCACCCGCAGCCCTTTCGCGCAAGATCGCCGGTCTCCGCAGCGGAGACGAACTGCAGATCTGGGGAGACGGCAAGCAGACACGCTCGTTCATGTACATTGATGATTGCGTCGAAGGCATTCATCGCATCATGCAGTCCGACTATTCCCTGCCGCTGAACCTTGGCACAGACGAATTGGTGACGGTCGACGAACTGGTCGACATCATTGCCGCCATCGCCGGCAAGTCCGTGATCAAGCGTCACGACACATCGAAGCCGCAAGGCGTGCGCGGCCGCAATAGCGACAATTCGCGACTAAGGACGATCCTCGGCTGGGAGCCCGCGACGACGCTGCGGCAAGGCCTTGTTCCCACCTACCGCTGGATCGAAGGGCGAGTTCTCGGCAAGCCCGATCTTTCCAACATCGCAGCCGCCTAGTCGCAGACGTCCTCCGACATCGCAGCTGGGGGACGTTTCCATTAGACCGAACGGAAGCAAGTACCAGCATGACAGACCAGGGGCTGAACCTGCGCCAAGCGAGCCGCGCGAACCTGCCCTCTGGCAGCCAACGTGGCTCTGCATTCGTCCGTCGGCATCGCAAGTCGATCGTGACGGCCTTGCTGGTCAGCGGCGATCTCGCCGCCGCATTGGACGCAGGCGCCTGTACCAGCTCACTCACGCGAGCGGTCGGGCTACCGACGCCGGAGCATCTTGGGGTCGCAGTGCTCCTTGCCGCTTTCGCGTTCTTCGTAACCGGACTCTACAACAGTCCGGACCCGGAACCCTACCAGCGTTTCCGGCAGCGCGCCCTTGGCGTTGGCATTGTCATGGTGCTGTGGAGCATTGTCACGATGGCGAACGCCAGCGGCTGGAACATCGTCCATGTCATCTTCGTTCAGATCGCCTACGCGGCTTGCCTCCTACTGATCGGCCATTACGTAGAGGTCGCGCTGCGAACTCTGCTGATACATTTCGACCTGTGGGATGCCTCAGCCATCCTGGCTGGTCCGGCCAGTCAAGACCGCGACCTTGCACGATACTCCCGGCAGAACTGGCTCCTCAAACGGATGCTGGATATCGTATTCGCTGTTCCGCTGGGGCTGCTCGCGCTGCCCGTCGTGGCGCTGGGCGTGATATCGATCAAGCTGATCGACCCAGGCGCGGCTTTCTTCGTCCAAGAGCGCGTAGGATACCGCGGTAAGCTGGTGAAGATGCACAAGTTGCGGACCATGTATGCCGACAGCAGTCGTATGCTGGAGGAGCATCTCAATCGTAACCCGCATGCGCGCGCCGAGTGGCAACAGTTCTTCAAGCTGCGGAACGACCCGCGTATTCTGCCGATTATCGGCAACTTCCTGCGCCGCTCCAGCATCGATGAATTGCCGCAGCTCTGGAACGTCATCCGCGGCGACATGAGTCTGGTCGGCCCGCGCCCCCTCCACCGCTTACCATATCGAACAGCTCGATGAAGAATTCCGGTCAGTGCGCGCCAGCGTTCAGCCGGGACTCACCGGACTGTGGCAGGTTTCGTCCCGCAGCGATGGCGACTTGCAGGTTCTGAAAGAGCAGGATCTCTCTTACATCCACAATTCGTCATTCTGGCTGGACGTGTACATCATACTGCAAACGCTGCCAGCCGTGCTGGGAGCAAAGGGAGCTCGTTAGTTGGCCAGCCCGTGCACTTGAACCGGCTTTGGACCCGAGGCGCGCGTTCAGCGCGGCGGACAGCACTCACGATGGTGGCCGCGAGACCCATGAACCGCCGTCCAAAGGGGCACATGTTTCAGGCCCGTTTTTTAGGTAGGTGACAACAAGGGGGAAAGATCCGTGATCGTGGGCTATTGTCGCGTTGGTCCCCTCGAACCCATCGAGCGACTTGACGCCCAGAAGCGCGACCTGGCCGCGCTTGGAGCGCAAGACCATTTTTGCGAGAAGGCCAGCGTGTTCGGAAAGATGCCGGAGTTGCAGCGCGCGATCGAAGTCACTCGGAAAGGGGACGTGATAGCGATCACGAAACCCTATCGCGTGGCACATTCGACCCGGGGCGTGCTGGCGCTCATCGAGCGGCTGGGCCGCAAGGGCGTCGGCCTTCGCATCCTCGGTACGCCGATTGACACGAGTACCACGACCGGACGAATGATCCTCGGATCGGCACCCCTTTGGTCGCTTGGCGCTTCCCCGCTGCGGTCTGTGCTATGGGATCTGAGCATCGGTTGGTGGCGCGGACGGTGACGGCGGCGTTCGGCGTGCGGCGGGAATCCAGGTAGGACACCGAAGCTTTGGGTATCCATTCTGACAAGGTGCTCGGCGTATCGGGTTCTAAGCGTTGCTCGATAACCGCCGCAGCGAATGCGGGTTCTCCCGGCGAAAGCCGATTAGACCGGAGCCGCTTTCGCGGTCGCCATGACGATAGCTGCGACGGGCTCCTCCAGACGCAAGCTCGATGTACTGCCGTGCGACGAGAAAACCATCGAACCGTTGAGCCATTCGGCGGGCGCCGGCGGACAGCCGTAACCACAACGCGTCATCATTCAGGATGGATCGAAGCGCAATCGCCATCGCACCTGGGCTCGTATCGGTCACAAGCCCGTTCACGTCATTTTCGAGCACATCCCGGCTGAGCCGAGAGGAACCGACAATAGGCGTTCCGCTGGCGATCGCCTCCATGACAGTTGCAGACGCGACAGGGACCGCATAGCGCGTGGGGAAAGCGGCGACCCTAACCTGACCATGCAGCATCCGCACAGTCTGCCCATCCGCGGACCCCAGGAGGATAACGCGCCCGCGAATCCGATCCGGGAGAGCATCCACTGCTGCTTGCGTCTGTCGAGTGATATCGCCTGCAACGTAGAGGCCTACCGAGGGATCGTCGAGCACGCCGAATGCCCGGATTGTGGCGGCGGGATCCTTGTAGGGCGAGGTTCCGGAATGAAGGATCGCCCCCCGCTCACGCGCAGCAAGGTCGCCCCCACGGTAGGCCTGAAGCTCAATGCATTTGGGGATTACGGCAAGCTGGTGCCGTGACATGCCAAGATCGCGGACGAGTTCATCGCGAAGCTCCGTCGTCGTGGCGACCACGTAGTCGCACCGTTTGGTGCTGAATCGCCGAATGCTGCGCCACAATGGAGCAAGCCGGCCACTGCGAGGTTCGAGATCGTGGACAACCTGGACGATCGTGCCGCGGAGCGGGAGCGGCACTGCTTCGCTATGGACAACAAGATCGGGCCTCAAGCGATCAATAATCCCCTTCGCGCGTAGCCACGCCGCGGCGGAGGCAAGCCCCGTTAAGGGCGTGGGGCTCAGGGCAACGATCGGTAGATCGAGACGAGGACCTAGCAGGCGCCGGTACTCCTCATGGCTCTGGAGGCTTCCGACAACGATCGTCACCTCGTGATCAAGATCGGCCAGAGCTTGAGCAAGCGATACGATGAAAATGTTGACGCCGTCGGGCCAGTCGAGAGCCTCACGCCGAGTGAGGACAATACGCATGCGATCAACCTCTCCGTCTGTGATTATGGATCACAGAAGGCATGGGTTCAATGATCAATACAGGTGTACTCCATACGTGCGTGGCGCCCGCCTTCGCGGGAAGCACGTCGCGTTGGCGCTCGGGGACAGCTTTGGTGACGATGCGAGTATGGAATTCGGAACGGCGAACCTGGTACCCCCAGCGAAGTACTTCCGAAAGGCATTCCGATAGCCCGTGTTTCTCGGCAACAGGGCGTACGCAACCACTAGTCTCGGGCTGTCGGGCCGACAACATGACCAACGCGAGCCTGTGCCACGATGTATCGATCCTTCACGAGCCACGGTCGGATATCGACAATTCGCGCAAACCGATACCGCTCCGCGGCGTTTGCGCGGACAACCCTGCAAGGCGGGCGAGAGGTGATTCTGGCTCGAGCAAAATCCAATTTCCCGCTGATCCAGCGCTGACGTCATCTGCGGCGGTGTCATGAGAATTGTTGCGTAGGAGAGAGCGGATGTTGGACTCGGGAACGGCGGCGCCACGGGCATACGAAGGGTGAACCACCAAGATGAATACTCCGATCTGTCCTCAATGCAGGCACCAGGGAGACGTTTGCGTGCACTGGCAGGCGCCCCGCTTCCTGCGCTGCCGCGAATGCGGCACGATATTTCGTGATCCCTATCCAGAAGAGTCGGAGCTTGCGAACTATTACCGCGAAGGATGGAAAGAACCTGAGCAAAACACCGTCGAAACCGGCGCTACGGATGAAGCTGTCGCCCGATGTCTCGTGGATTCCCTGACAAATACGCTGGGCGTACGTGGCCTTTCCGGCTTGCGCATCCTGGATTTCGGTGCTGGCCGCGGCGCAATGACTTTCGAATTGATGAAGCGCGGCGCCAGGCTCACCGCTGTTGAACCGTTCGGCTATCAATTCCTTGCCGAACGTGGCATTGCAGTTTACCGGGATATTGCAGAACCTCCCCGACGGATCGAGCTTCGACGGGATCGTGTCCCTCGAAGTCATTGAGCATCTTCGTGATCCCGGCCGCGTGCTGGCAGGCTTGTACGAGCGCTTGTCGCCGGGCGGCTGGCTCCTGATCACCACTCCAAACGCAGCTGGTTTCCCGGCACGACTGATGGGTCAACGTTGGCGCGAAGCAACAAGGCCGGGCCATATCGTTTTTTTCACTCCCGCAGCGCTCGCCGGGATCCTGAAGAAGAATGGATTCAGCCGCGTCCAGCGTCAGCGCTGGCATGTTCGGTACCCTGAGGCTTCTCCGTTACGTGCGCTTCTTCACGTCGGGATGCAAAAGCTGGCTATCGATGGAGGTCTGCGTATGGTCGCCTACAGGCCGTAAGCAAGGGATGAATCCTGACCTATCATGGCCACCCCTCTCTCACCTTCCCGTTCTGCAAGCCTGGGCGACCGCTACACCCTCGCGCTCTGCTGCGCCCTGGCAGGATATGCGTTGATGGGAAAGGGCTTCGCCTATTGGGGCTATCGGCCGCTTTTCGTCGGCGAGATCGCCTTCGTCGCTGGGCTCTTCGTGCTGTTGCGTTCAGGGTGTCTGGTGGCCGTATTCGCATCCGGACCGAGCCTTCTTCTCGCGGCGGCCATGGGCTGGGCCTTGTTGCGCACCTTTCCTTATCTTGACACCTACGGTTCCGACGCCTTGCGCGACAGCGTGATCCTCGTGTACGGGGTCTTCGCCTTCGTCGTCGCCGCCCTTCTGATCGAAGACTATCGCCGCATCGATACGATCATTAGCTACTACCAGAAATTCCTGGATATCTACGTTCCTGTCGTCCCCATCCTGTTTCCGCTCAGCTTCTATTTTGCGGACTATATACCGAATGTACCCGGTACCAGCGTCGGCCTGGTCTGGCTCGGCGCCGGCGAGGTCGCGACACACCTCGCAGGCGCTACCGTGTTCATCCTCACGGGCATGCGCAGGCCAACTCCGATCTGGACGGCCTGTCTTATCACGGCAGTGGTTATGGTCGGCGCCGTTAGCCGTGCAGCCGTCCTAGCATTTGCCGTGCCAGTCGTTCTGGCGGCGTTGGCGCTCGGCAAACTGCGCCCAGTTCTCGTCGTCGTCGCGACCGGTACAGTGCTGCTTGCCGCTTCCTACGCGATTGAAACGACCGTCTCCGGCTACCAGGAAGCCCGCGTCTCGACCGAACGGCGGATCAGCGTTGCGCAAATCGTCGAGAATATCGCCAGCATCGTCGGCCAGGGAGGCGCCCAGACCGAGGACACCACGCAGTGGCGCGCGAATTGGTGGCGGACCATCGTCGAGAAAACGGTGCATGGACCGTATTTCTGGACCGGCCGCGGATTTGGGGTAAATTTGGCTGTCGAGGACGGGCTTGCGAGGGCTAACAGCGAGCGGCCCCTGCGCAGCCCGCACAGCGCCCATATGACGATCCTGGCGCGCGCGGGGGTGCCGGGGCTTGTGCTGTGGGCTGCTTTTTCTGGCCGCTTGGTTTGGCACGCTGCTTCGCGCCATGGTGCTGGCCTACAGACGCGGGCACACCGAATGGGCCGCGTTGATGCTGTTTATCGCCTGCTACGTCTCCTCCTGCATCATCAACGCTTCGTTCGACGTCGCACTCGAGGCGCCGATGCAGGGGATCTGGTTCTGGTGCCTGATCGGCTTCGGCATCGGCGCGACGATGATCTACCGCTACCTGCTGGGTACGGACGAATCCGAAGCATCGGGAGCCAGCCCGCCACTGCCGGCCGGTGCACGCGAAGCGTCGCCGCCTGCCTGACTGGGCTCTTATGGCGGTTCACGGCTGTGTCGGCAGGCCCGGCGTTGTCGATGAGCCCTGCCCTCTCCGACGCCCGGCGATCGAACCTGGCGCGTCGATGGCGACCAGCCCGGAATGATGCTGCTGGACCAGGGTATCCGACGAAATCGGGCGGGTTGTACAGGACCGGCAACAAGCAAGTCGAGTTAGCGTTCGGAGCGAAGTTGAGCGCGCGACGCGAGCACGGCACCCGCTGCAACGTCGCTTGCGTGCGCTTTGCCGTCACCTTGAGTTGCGGGACCCTGCGCTCTGGCAGTACCAAACACCAGGAAGAAACCTGCTGAGACCACTAGCACAAAGAATTCCCTCGCAATTAGCGCGACCGCGACGGCGATTGCCGCGTTCGAGAGTTGCTGGGAGAGCAGGTATGCGACAGCGAGGAATATCAATAAGCTTGATACGTTGAGAATGGCCCAAGCGCGCTCGTGGCCGTAGTTGAACATATAGAGGTTTGACGTGCACGTATTCGCGTTGATCAGGACCGGGATGACAGACATCACCCGAACGATCGGGATCGCACCCGAAAAACTCTCGCCGAATAACAAGAGGATGACATATGGGGCTATAAAGAACAGGAATAGGCTGAATGCCGCACCAACGACGAGGGTCAGCAAGGAACGCCGAATCAGAGCGAGCCCTGCTTCCGGGTCGTGGCGTGCGCAATATGCGACTCTGGGTAGGAGCGTTTCCCACATGGCCCTGAAAAAAGGCCGTGTGGCATTCACGAATTTCTCCGCAATCGAATAGTTGCCGGCGGCAACGTAACCCGAAAAATGCTCGACAAGCGGAACGGGCAGAGCCACGAACATCCTCTCGACAAGAGTAAAGAGGAATCCTCGCCAGCCGTTCCGGAGCTGCAATCCCACCATGGAGGGTGTCACGGCCCGGAAACCGCTGAAACCGACGGGAACGATGAACGGCAGGCTGACAACGGCAGCGACAAGCCCTATCGAGCTCTGAATCGCCACCGCTAGTTCGATTTGGGCGGACGAGGTCACCATCATCAGGAAGCACACCAAAGCCAGACTGCGACCGACAACCACCGCGATGGCCGCTTGCCATGCACGTTCCAGACCGATGAACAGCCAGGTCGGAAACAGGATGCCTCCCACCGAGGTCAGCATGGCGCACAAAAACATGGGCTTGCTGACAGCGATGAGGCCGTCCGAGGCGGCGACGCCGACGAGCATCACCAGGCAGCACAGTACAGCTTTCGTGGCAGTGACTTCCGCGAGAAGAGAAGCGATAGCAGCTGGCTCATCCCGGGCGGACGCAGCGGCGCGTTGCGCAGTCCAATGAAAACCATACTCCACGATCGTGGCTGCGAGCCATCCGACGCTCAGGGCGTACGCGTAAAGTCCAAAATGAAGCGGCCCCAGAACCCTGCCGGCATATGGCAAAACGAGAAGGGGCTGCAGCACGTCGGCCGCATGCATAATGGCTAAACTGACCGCTTGCTTACGCAGGCTCATCAGAAGTCCTCACTGAGGGAGGCCCCATAAGTCCTGGCGCCCTCCAGACAGGCGAAGCCGCAGACGTGCAACGCCAAATCCCCTGGAGCCCCTGTCTGTCATGGTGAGCCGCGGCAGCTCAGAAGCATGCCTGCGAATGACAATCTCAAAAAGCTCTCCGAAGGGGTAACACCGATGAACCGAGTGACGCGAAGACCTGTCCGCTAACATCCACCGTGCAGTGGCACCCGTGGGGTAGAAGCAATGTCGGCGGAGACAGAGGTTTTCGACTATATCATTGTCGGTGCCGGGGCCGCGGGGTGCGTGGTGGCCAATCGGCTCGCGGCCACCGAAGCCTGCACTGTTTGCCTGCTCGAAGCGGGCCCGCCGGACTACAGTGTCTTCCTGCGCGTCCCCGCGGGGGTTTATAAGGCCGCATCGATTCCGAAATATGCATGGCAGTACGAAACTGAGCCGAACCCGGCCACGGCAAACCGTGCCATACCGATCCCGCAGGGCAAGACGCTCGGTGGTTCGACTGCCATCAACGGAATGAACTACAACCGGGGACATTACGACGATTTCGATGGTTGGGCCCGACGCGGCAACCGGGGCTGGGCCTACGCCGACGTGCTGCCGTACTTCAAAAAAACCGAACGAAGAATCGGGACATGCGACACCACGTACCGAGGCGTCGAGGGAGCGCTGCCGATCACAGACTGCGATTGGAAGCACCCGCTTTGCGATTCTTTCATCGAGGCTGCGCACAACCTCGGACTCCCGCACAATTCCGACTACAATGGCGCAAGGCAGGCGGGCTTCGGATATTATCAGCGCTACATCGAGAACGGCTGGCGCGTCAGTGCAGCGCAGGCATTTCTGCGACCCGTTGCCAAGAAGAGGAACCTGGCGATTCGGACCGGAGCCCAGGCCACCGCAGTGCTGTTCGAGGGAAAGCGAGCGGTCGGCGTTCGGTACGCGCAAGGACCTGGCTATCCGGCTCGTGAAGTGAAAGCACGCCGCGAGGTGATCCTCACCGCCGGAGCCGCGAACACGCCGAAGCTGCTGCAGGTTTCAGGAGTCGGCTCACCGGCATTGCTCGCGGACCTTGGGGTTCCGGTGCTGCATGAGCTGCCTGGCGTCGGCCAGAACCTGCAAGACCACTACATGATCCATTTCATCGTCCGGGTGAAAGGCAAGACGGTCAGGCGGGCGCGGCCTGAATCTACTCCAGGAAGGCACCAAATGGCTGCTCGGCCGTCCGAGCATTCTCGCTCTCAGTCCATCTCTCGTATACGGTTTCGCCAATTCGCGGGATCTCTCCTCCACGCCGGACGTTCAAATAGACGTTGCCATCGGGAATTATTCCAATCTCCGGGAGCGCTTTCCCGTCCTCAAGCCCGGCTTCTACCAGCTACGGCCGCACAGCACCGGGTTCGTCCGCGCGAGCTCGCCGGATCCCTTCCGTGCCCCAATCATCCAGCCCAACTTTCTCGTGGACGAAAGGGACCAGCGTGTCGCTGTCGACGGCATCAGGATGATGCGACGGCTGCTCGCCGCCCCCGAGCTTCAGCCCTACTGCTGCGGAGAGGAATTGCCCGGTCCCTCGGTCACGGACGACGCCGAATGCCTGGGGTTTGCGCGGGAGGCTGGACTGACGTCATATCATCCGTGCGGGACGTGCCAAATGGGCCCGCAGGACAACCCGGCGTCTGTCGTCGATGATCAGTTGCGTGTCCACGGTTTGGAGAATCTGCGGATAGCGGATGCTTCGATAATGCCCACTGTGCCGTCCGCCAACACGTCCGCGACCGTCTTCATGATCGCAGAAAAGGCCGCAGACATGATACTGGGACGGCATCCTTTGCCCGCAACGCATTCCGATCCCTCCGACCGTGTCGAGCGTCCTCAGCGCGCCTTGATGGCCTAGATCGCGATCCAGAGGCCACGCTGGCTAAAAGGTAAATGGAGGACCGGTTTTTGAAGAGACGAATCCTCGTTGCTTCCGACTTTAACGCGAAAGATCGAGCCCATTTCGCATCGTCCTACGAGTTCTGCCGTATCGTCACCGAGTGCGATCATGCAGACCTCGTCGCACCTGGCATCGACAACTACCTGACGAAACATCTCGGTGGCATCCTGCCACCTCACGACAACCAGAGTGTGCAGCGCGACTTCAACAGGCTGGTCAACGGTGTCCGCAAGGGGCTCGGACTAAAGAACGCGCCGACGATTGAGCGGGTCGAACTCGACCAGAACTACGACGTCTTCTTCTTTGTGGCCTGGAGTCCGCAAAGCTTCGTTGAGCTCTCGCGCATCCGAAATTGGCGCGGTCGCTGCAAGATCGCCGTCGCATATCTGATCGAGCTCTGGTCGAGCACACTCGAAGAGGATCGCCAATATTTGAAACTATTGGACCAGTTCGACCACGTGTTTCTGCTTCACAGCGCAAGCATTGCACGCCTTTCCCAATACACGGCCGCTCCCTGTTCCTTTCTGGCGACCGGCGTCGATTGCCTGATTGCCACACCGTATCCGTCGCCCCCCGAGCGGGTCGTCGATGTATATTCGATGGGCAATCGCGCGGTGGGACCACATCGGCAGTTGGTGGCGCTGGCTGAACGCCGCAACCTCTTCTATCTGTATGACTCGCTCTCGAGCGGCAATTCTCAGGTCAAGGATTGGCGGGAACATCGACTGCTTCTTGCCAATACTATCAAGCGCACCCGTTACTTCATGGGCTTCAATCCCGCGGCAGTCGTGAGTGCAAACTCGCACAAGATCGCAGGCGAGCAGGTCCTTCCGTCACGTCTGTTCGAGGGCGCCGCCGGGGGCGCCGTCATCCTTGGAAACGCGCCGCAATGCGCCGAGTTCAAAGAGTACTTCGACTGGCCGGATGCCGTGATTGAGGTCTCTCCGGAGACCGGCGACATCGCTGCCGTGATCGACGAACTGGATGCGCAGCCGGAGCGAATAGCGCGCATTCGGCGAACGAACGCCGTGGGTAGCTTGCTGCGGCACGATTGGGTCTACCGCTGGGAGCACATCTTGTCTGCTATCGGAATGGAGCCGCTCCCGCAGCTCCACGATCGCAAGTCCCGGCTCAGAGAAGTCGCCGCCGCTGCGATGTCGCCCTTGCCGGCGTGACGTACAGCTCGAGATGCTCGTGCCTTCCGTCACCAAGAAAGCGCGGAAGCATCCTCCTCGCGACCAATGATATTTGGTCGCCATCCGGCCTACCCCCAAAGAGTGAATGTCGCGCGGCAAGAACTGTCGTCTAATACGTCCAGAGGTTTGAGCCTTTGTTCACCTTGGAGAGCCGGGCGTATGCGCACGATTTGGTCTGAATCACCACATGTGCAACCGGTGATTTCGACACCATCGGAGACATCAGACGTCATCTCGACGCATTTTGAGAATGTGCGGCGTGTGCTGGCGGAAGTTCAAGTGCACGCGGTCCAGAGGCTTGTCGATGTTTTCCGTGAGGCTCGCGACCGAGGGGCGTTCATTTACATCGCCGGAAATGGCGGCAGTTCTTCAACCGCTTCTCACTGGGTCAATGACCTTGGCAAGGCGACCAAGCGCTCCGGCTGCCGACCGTTAAAAGTCATGTGTCTGTCCGACAACATGTCCTGGTTCTCCGCTCTGTCGAACGACGAAGGTTACGAGAGGGCATTCTCTGGCCAGCTCGAGAATTTCGCGACCCCCGGGAGATGTATTGACCTGCATTTCCGCGAGCGGCAACTCCCCGAACCTGGTTCGCGCGGTCGAACTGGCGCGGAGGCAGAAGCTCACCACCGCAGCGCTACTCGGGTTTGACGGCGGCGTGCTGAGAGGTCTCGTCGATGAGCCGGTGTGCGTCGAGACCGAGAAAGGCAAGTACGAGCTCGTCGAGGACGTCCATTCGGCGATCTGCCACGCGGTCACAAGGTGTCTCGTTGCCGACAGACCAGGTCTTAACTGATGGCCGCCCTCGACGGCACGTCCCGCCAAGCGCGTATCGAAGGCCGGATCTATGATCGGCCGACACAGGCGGTCATCCTTGCCGGCGGCCGCGGAACGCGTATGCAGCCGATCACGAAGGATCGGCCCAAACCGATGGTGCCGGTTCTCGGACGCCCTTTCCTGGAGTACCAGATCGAGCAATTGCGCGACCAGGGTTTTGAACGAGTCCTGATCCTCCTCGGCTATTTGCCCGAGGTCGTGCAGAACCACTTCGGCGATGGTCGCGACTGGGGCGTGCACATCGAGTACTCGGTAACGGAACCCGACCAACTGACCAGCAGCCGGGTGGCGACTGCTCGGCACATGATCGATCCCTGCTTCCTGCTGCTGTACTGCGACAACTACTGGCCGATGCAGATGGACCGGCTGTGGGCGCGGTTCCGCGAAGCCGGGAAGCCCGGCTTGATCACCGTCTATAACAACAAGGATCGTTACTCCCGGGGCAGCGCCCTGCTCGACCACGACGGTCATGTGAGCGTATTCGATCGTTTGCGCGTGACGCCCGGGCTTCAGCAGGTCGAAATCAGTTACGCGATCCTTACAGACCTCGCCCTCGCGCTGCTGCCTGAGCAGGACACACTGCTCGAGGAGGCGATCTATACACCACTCGCTCGACAAGGGCGGCTCACGGCCTATGCCAGCGATCACCGCTATTACAGCGTCGGCTCGCTGGATCGCCTGCCGGCGACGGAAGCCTTCATGCGCCGCAAGCCGACCGTAATCCTCGATCGCGACGGCGTGCTCAACCGCAAGCCGCCGCAAGCGCAGTACGTACGGAACTGGAATGAGTGGGCGTGGTGCCCGGGCTCTCTCGAAGCACTCCGGCTGCTGCACGACCGGGGCTACCGCACAATCATCGCCTCGAACCAACCCGGCATTGGCCGTGGCGTCATGAGCGAGGCCGACCTCGACGCCGTACACGACCGCATGAAGCGGGAAGTCTCGCAGGCGGGAGGCTCGATCGACGCGATATATTACTGTCCGCACGGTTGGGAAGACGGCTGCGAGTGCCGCAAGCCGAAACCCGGTCTCCTTTACCAGGCGCAACGTGACTTCCACCTCGACCTCACGCGCACGCTATTCGTTGGCGACGATGAGCGCGACGCTGCGGCAGCGGCGGCGGCCGACTGTCCCTTCCAGCGCGTGACCGATGACTATTCGCTCCTCGACCTCACCCGGCAAATGCTGAACGGAACCCCGGAATATGCCTAACAACAAGCGGATCCTGATCACCGGCAACAATGGCTATATCGGATCGGTCATGGCGCCCTGGCTCCAGCGCCAGGGCTTCGACGTGGTCGGTCTCGACACCGGATATTTCTCTGCCTGCACACTCGTCCCCGACCTCGCCGAGGTCCCGACGATCCATCAGGACCTACGCGAAGTTACCGCCAAGGAGCTCACCGGTTTCGACGCGGTGATTCATCTGGCGGCACTCAGCAACGATCCGATCGGCAATTTGAACGAAGCCTGGACGCGGGAGATCAACTCGCAGGGAACGATCCGGCTCGCGAAGCTGGCGAAACAGGCGGGCGTCACGCGCTTCATTTTTTCATCCTCCTGCATCATGTACGGGACGTCCGAAGCGACAGTCGTAGACGAGAATGCGCCGCTCGCGCCGCGCACCGAATACGCTCGCTCCAAGGTCGAAGCGGAGACGGCGCTGCGCGCCCTCGCCGACGATCGTTTCTCTCCGACGTTTTGCCGCAACGGGACCGTCTACGGCCTATCGCCGCGGATGCGGTTCGACACGGTCCTCAACGATTTCATGGGCAACGCCTTCACGACTGGCCGCATTGTGATCCAGAGCGACGGCACTCCGTGGCGGCCAGTCGTCCATGTCCAGGACGTTGCGCGCGCGTTTCAGGCGGTGCTCGAGGCGCCGCTAGAGACTGTCCACAACCAGGCCTTCAACGTCGGTGCCGACAAACTCAACCACCAGATCCGCGAGCTCGGGCAGATTGCGGCGCAAAGCGTTCCCGGTTGCGAACTCGCGAGCGTACCGCAGCCCGGAGCCGATCAGCGCACCTACAAGGCGGATTTTGCCAAGTTCAAGCGAACCTTTCCGGAATTCAGCTTCCGATGGACGGCCACGGACGGAGCGAGGGAACTCTATACCGCGTTCCAACGTATCGGCCTGAAGCATGACGCATTCAGGGACAAGCGTTTTACGCGTCTGAGCTGGTTGCGGCATCTGCTCGACAGCGGATCGATCGACGATTCGCTGAGGTGGACCGAGATCACAGCCAACGTGAGTCGAAATCGGGCCTGAGGCTCGACAGGCTGGGAGGCCGAGCGCAGTGGAAACTCTATCGACGCGGGAACTCGAGCATGCATCCGTCGTCCCTGACACGGAGCGGCTCCGACCCTCTCACGCCAGCTGGCGCCCGACCGATATCGTCATGACACGGACCCCGCTCCGCGTCAGCTTTGCAGGAGGCGGCACGGATTTACCGGAATTCTACGAGGTCGAGGAAGGCGCCGTGCTGAGCGCGGCCGTTGATAAATACGTCTACGTCACCGTGAAGCGTCACAGCCACCTCTTCAACGAGCCGATCCGGCTCAACTACTCACGCACCGAGCAGGTCAATACGATCGAGGAGATCGACAACAACATTGCTCGTGAGTGCCTCAAGTTTCTCGACATCGAGCCTCCGATTTTCATCAGCACCGTCGCCGACATGCCGGCCTCCACCGGCATGGGCGGATCGAGCGCCTTTGCAGTGGGATTGCTCCACGCGCTCCATGCCTTCCGTGGCGAGCGCGTCACCGCCGGCCAACTGGCTGAGGAGGCCTGCTATATTGAGATGGAAGTTCTCAGAGAGCCGATCGGCAAGCAGGACCAATACGCCGCAGCGTTCGGCGGCCTGAATCTGCTCCGCTTCGGGCGCGGCGGCCGCGTGACGGTCGAACCGCAGCCGGCCCGAAGCGGCTCTGTTGCCTACCTGTTCAGCAACATCATGATGTTCTGGACCGGTCATCAGCGCCCTGCCGCCTCGGTACTCACCGAGCAGAGGAGCAACACGTCGAGAAACCTGGACGTTCTGCGACACATGCGCAACGACGCCTTTGAGTTTCGCTCGCTCTGCTCCGGTCAACAGATCGGGCTCGAGCAGGTGGGCGAGGCTCTTCACCGCGGCTGGACACTGAAAAGAGGTCTTGCTTCCAAGATCACTACCTCCGAGATCGATCGCTATTACACGCGGGCCCTCGAGGCAGGCGCCGAAGGTGGCAAACTCTGCGGTGCTGGCGGTGGCGGCTTCCTCATGTTCATCGTGAAGCCGGAGAAGCGCGAGCGGGTGCGTCAGGCGCTCTCGGATCTTCCCCTGGTGTCGCTAGGGTACGAGGTCCATGGCTCGCGGGTGCTTTACCCGGCCGGGTGACGCTGGTCTTGGAGGATTCGATGATTTTCAAGACCACCGAAATTGCGGGCGTCTGTACGGTAGAGCTTGAAAAGCGAGCCGACGACCGCGGCTTTTTTGCCCGCGGCTGGTGCAGTCAGGAGTTCGACGATCACGGCCTGCCCAGCCAGATCGCCCAGATGAATATCTCCTTCAACCGCCAAAAGCACACGTTGCGCGGCTTCCACTACCAGGTCGCTCCCTATCAGGAGGCCAAGCTTCTGCGCTGCGTTCGCGGCGCCGTGCACGACGTGATGCTCGATCTGAGACCTGACTCGCCAACGTTCATGCGTCACATCGCGGTCGAGCTTAGTGCCGAGAACTACCGCATGCTCCTCGTCCCGAAAGGATGCGCGAACGCCTTTTTGACTCTCGCGGACGAGACGGAGGTCACGTATCTCGTATCCGAGTTCTACACGCCGACCGCCGAGCGGGGTGTGCGCTGGAATGATCCGGCGTTTCGCATCGAGTGGCCTGCCGAGCCCGTCGTCATCTCGGAAAAGGACTGCAGCTGGCCTGATTTTGTAGACGAGCGCCGGCTCGTCGCAGCCGCAGATGAGGGGTAGATCGCATGTTCATCGTCGACCGCGAGCTCGAGCGGCTGCAACGGGCCGGCACCCCGATCAGGGTCGGAATG
This sequence comes from Bradyrhizobium sp. JR3.5, assembly GCF_054057015.1. Classification (NCBI taxonomy): domain Bacteria; kingdom Pseudomonadati; phylum Pseudomonadota; class Alphaproteobacteria; order Hyphomicrobiales; family Nitrobacteraceae; genus Bradyrhizobium; species Bradyrhizobium sp. JR3.5. Next base: position 6,293,429 of record NZ_JBSRYV010000002.1, on the reverse strand, counting down.
GTGGGCGCCGGGTTCATGGCCAAAGGCATCGCGCGTCAGATGCTGCAGTATACCAAGGGCATCGAACTCGCTGCGATTTGCAACCGTCACCTCGAGGAAGCCCGCAAGGCGTACGCCGAATCCGGCGAGAGCAACGTCACACAAGTGCGCCGCGTGGACGAACTGGACGACTGCATCGCCCGGGGCCGGCGCGCGATCACCGACGATCCGATGCTTCTTTGCAACGCTGATGGGATCGACGTGATTCTCGAGGTTACCGGCACGATCGAATTCGCGGCTGGTGTGGTGATGCAGGCGATCGCCCGAACCAAGCACGTCGTCATGATGAACGCCGAACTCGACGGTACTCTCGGCCCGATTCTGAAGACCTATGCCGACCGCGCCGGGGTCGTCATCACGAACACGGAAGGTGACCAGCCAGGCGTCATCATGAATCTGTACCGGTGGGTGAAGGGATTAGGTATTAGACCCGTGCTGTGCGGGAACATCAAAGGTCTACACGACCCATACCGCAATCCGACGACCCAGGAGGGGTTTGCCAAACGTTGGGGGATGAAGGCCCCGATGGTCACGTCCTTCGCAGACGGCACCAAGATATCTTTCGAGAACGCGATCGTTGCCAATGCAACAGGCATGCGGGTCGCGAGGCGCGGAATGCACGGTCCGGTCGTCGAGGCCGGCACCCCGATCCAGGAAGCGGTCAATTGGTACCCGCTCGATGAGCTTCTCGAGGGTCCCGGCATCGTGGATTACTGTGTGGGAGCCATGCCAAACCCAGGTATATTCGTACTTGGGACGACGAACGATACGGTCGAGAAGCACTACCTGTCGCTCTACAAGATGGGAGCAGGCCCGCTCTACTGCTTCTACTGGCCCTATCATCTTTGTCACTTTGAAGTCCCGTTCACGGTTGCTCGCGCGGCGATCTTCCGGGATGCAGCCATCACTCCACTCGGCGCGCCGCATGTCGACGTGGTTGCAGCCGCCAAGAGGGATCTCAGGGCTGGCGAGATCATCGACGGGCTTGGCCACTACATGACCTACGGCTTGTGCGAGAACGCGCAGGTCGCTCACGCCGAGCGCCTCCTTCCGATCGGTCTCGCCGAAGGTTGTCGTCTCCGGCGGAACGTTGCGCGGGACCAGGTGCTCGGATACGACGACGTCGAGATTCCGGCGGGCCGAATGTGCGATGCGCTGCGCCAGGAGCAAGACACCCTCTTCTTCGGCAGGCCGTCATTCATACGCCCTGAGGCTGCCTAGACCGGATCGGTTTCGCGCGGCTCCGCCGCGCGTGATCCGAGCTCCAGAAATCCGCTTGCCTGGCTGGACCGCCGGATCGCAGATAGACAAGTAAATTCAACGCATTACGACGCCGTTGCAGAAGACCGGAATCGGTATCGCAGTCTGCAGGGACGCGCCATGCTGGACAAATCCGGTCCCGATCGTACAGGGCTGCCCAGCGTGCGCGATCTTGGAGAGTGCACACGCCCGTGGCCAGTTTCAATCAGCCGGGCGCCCCATTGGATCACACGAATCCATTAATCGGGCATCCATCTGATGGAGGCCGCATCGGCAGGTCGCGTGGTGGTGTAGGTCACCAGGTCGTATCCTCGCTCGACGACGAGATCGGCAACTTCGATGAAGCCCTCGTCATTCCCCTCCTTGCGAGCTGTGCAGCGTCACATCGCTCATGGAGACATCCTGGTTCGTCAGCGATAGCCTGACCATTCCCCGATGGTCTCGAATTGGCCTGCAAATCGGAATGAGCCGCGCCTCGAAATTTGTCGGGTGATAGGGCTTGAGACGCAGGTTCTTGTGGAAGGTTCTGTCTCCCTCGATCGACAGCACGCTCTTGCAGGCTGCCGAGTTCACCATGAGGCCGCGGATGGATGAATCCGACCCGATGTGGATCGGGTACGTCTCGCCGCGTTCCAGCCGGACACCCGAAAACGTGATCAGCCTCGACGAATACTCCACCGGTGTGCCCGCAATTTGATCTTTGAGCGGCACGCGATCGTAAGCCGTGAATGCAAACGTGCGTTTGCACTTTGCAGTCTCGGTCGTCCTTATCTTAGTCAAGAAATTGCCAAGGTGCGTCGCTATCACGCCCGACAAGAACTCGGCCGGATGACTGCCGTCTGCGTAGAGTTCCTTTGCGTCTACGTTCTTGGACTTGACGACCGAGGCAATGACGTCCCTTACATCAAGATAGTACCAGTCCTGCTTCTGGCAGACGGAAATACAGGCGGAGATGATCGTTCTTGATGCGTTGATGTCGCTCACCGGTATGCAAACAAAAACCGGCTCGCAATTGGCGCGTTTTGCGGAATGCCCGATCCACTCGACCCATCTCACAACATCGTAGTAATCGATCGCATTGGCGGAAAGCAGCGAAAAATCGATCACGCACGTGTCGACAATGCAAAACTCCGAGCCTTTGAAGAAATCACCCTGGGCGAAGTACGGACCGAGCAAGGACGGAGATGCACCGATCCTTCCTGCCGATGTCACTTCAATTGTGTCATCGGCGTCCAGAAATTTCTGGAAAAAGCCTGCCTTCAGGATGCTGTTTGACTGTCCCAGGATCGAAATGCTCAGCGACATCAGATTGATTGCCCTCAGATGGAACCGCGCAATGACATCGAAAACGCACGATGGAGAACCCCGCTACACCGCGTCAATCGTCTATGTCGCGGCGACGTTATCAATTGTCGCGGCGCTCTGTCTACCATCGGCGGGACGCGCGCAAAGTTCGAGAGCTGCATGCGATAGAACCGATGCGCAGTTCGCCGTAACAGCCGCCATGCCGGACAATGCTGATGCCCTGCGCAAATATGAGAGAAATGTGTCGGGTCTGTCCGGCGATGTGTCGACGGTCTTGCTTGGCGACTCGCTGGTTGAGGCGTGGCCGAGGGAACTATCAGCCTCGCTCGGCGCCGGGCCAGTGGCCAACCTCGGCGTCGGACGCGACAGGATTCAGAATACGCTCTGGTTCATCGAACACGAACGCGAGCGGCTGCGAAAAATCAGGCCGAAGTCCGTCATCGTGCTGGTCGGGACCAACAACATCTATCTCGATAAGCCGTGCGGAGTGATGGAATCCTATCAAAAGCTGTTTGAGGAGATCAGGTCGCTTTGGCCGAACGGCAAGATTTTCTCCATCCAGATTCTTCCGCGAGGCGACCAGATGAAGGGCGCAGCCGAGAATATCGGATCTGTCAATGCCGAACTCAGCAGAAGAAGCCGGGAACTCGGCATCAGGACGATCGATGCCTCCAATATCGCGTGCGGACGCACGACGCCGTGCGCAAACTACAAGAGCGACCTCCTGCACCTGACGCCATCCGGATACGAGGCCCTGACCAGGATCGCCAAAGAAGGCATGGGCTCATCGTAGGCGTCCAACGAAAGCCGCGCCGGAACCGTCAATGGCGCTTGGGCGCGATCTGGTCTGCCAAAGCGCGATGAGATTGGGTTGAAATCGTCATCGCGTTTAGTTCATTGTTTAAGCATGATCTCCGCGCAAACGCCTTGCGTTGGTCGCGAGGGAAAACCGTTTCGCACCTTTCCGGATCATACTTTACGTCAGCATCGAGATGATCGATTGCAGCTGATCGGATGCCGACGCTACGAACCCGTCGAACGATGTCTGCCCGTGCGCCGCCGCCCGCAAGATGCATTCGGCAACCGCCGCCTTGAGACCGAACACGGATTGATCGGCCGGCACGCTTGCCATCACCGTCTCCAGCGCGTCGCGCATCGTCTGGATCAGTTCGGAGCTGAATTTCATGGCTATCCTCCGCGTGCTCAGGATAGACCGGGCGCGCCACGCCACCACTCACAAGCCCGCGATTCCGGATTGCGTTTTCTTAATGCAACGACAAGCCGGTGAATCGGCGAAGCGCTAGAGAATGATCCGGAAAAGTGCGAAGCGGTTTTCCGAAAAGATCATGCGCAAATAAGAAGCTAAAGCGCGATGACGATTCAACCTGATCTCATCGCGCTTTAGAGGTCCTTTTCGGCCAGCTTGCGGAAGTCGTCGGGCACCGAACGAACAACCTGCAGCGCTGCCGAACCATATCCGATCGCATCCCAGCCAAAGCGATCGCGGACCTTGTCGACGGCACAATCCGCGGCCCAGCGCGCCATCCCGATCGGACTTCCAGGGCGAAGCGCCTGATCGGCCAGCCCGAGCGGGAGCTCGAGTGCGAGATCCCAATGCTCCTCCAGATGCGACACCGAGATCGCCAGCAGCGAGATGGTTTTCTCGCTCGGGTGATCAGCAAGCGTAGCGCGCACCAGCTTCTCGGCGAGGCTGGCGAGGATCACCGTCGTGCACACGGGCGCATCGAGCGTCATCGAGCGCGTCACCGATTTCAGGTCGGCGAAGCGAACGCGCACCGTCACGGTTCGTCCGGGTCGGGATTTTGCCCGAAGCCGCGTGGCGACGCGGTCGGCGAGATGAAGCAGCGTCGGCCGAATGACCTGCTCGATCGCGGGCTTTCGGCCGAGCGCCGATTGTGCTCCTGCCGATCGCGCGCGCCGATGCGGCGTGAGTTGTCGCGGATCGCGATTCCAGGCCAGCGCGGCGAGTTTCTCGCCCGCCGCCGGACCGAGCAGCCGCGTCAGCGACCGCTCCGACAATCTGGCGAGTTGACCGATCGTCGAGACGCCGATCGCGTCCAGCCGTGTCCTGGTGACCGGCCCTACTCCCCACATCAATTCAACCGGGAGTTCGTGCAGGAATCCGAGCTCGGCGCCGGGATCGACGACGACAAGTCCATCGGGCTTTGCGACCTGCGAGGCGATCTTCGCCAGATGCTTGGTGCGCGCGACGCCCACCGAGATCGCAAGGCCGAGTTCTGTGCGCACGCGCCGCCGGATCGCCGCGGCTATTTCGGCGGGCGTTCCGAACAGATGCGTGCAGCCGGCAACATCGGCAAACGCCTCGTCGATCGAAATGCGCTCGACGAGCGGGGTGAAGTCACCGATCACCTCGATGGCTGCGTCACCCAGCCGTTGGTAATCGCTGAAGTGGCCGCCGACGAAAATCAGTTGCGGGCAGAGCCGGCGAGCTTCCCGTCCCGACATGCCGCCGTACACCCCGAAGGCCTTGGCCTCATAGGACGCGGCAAGCACGACCCCGCCTCCGACGGCGATCGGTTTTGCCTCGCAGCGACGGCTCGAGCAGCTGCTCGACCGACGCGTAAAACGCATCCAGGTCCGCGTGAAGGATGGTGGCTGCGGTTGCCATCTCAACCCGTTCATCCCTGACCTGACCAAAACTGCTCGTTCCTTGGACGCTACAACGGAGAACTGAACAAAACAAGAACAAACTCAATTCCGGCCGACCAGGAATGGTCGCGGGCGCTGGCGGCCTCCCGGCGAACGCCGGGCGCGCGCTGTCGTGCCAAGCGTCGAAGCGGGCCCGGCTGCCGGTCGCTGTCGAAGGAATCACCGCGAGGCGGTTGGCAGATTGCTCGAGGTCCGCGGGCACTCTCTGCCGGGGAGCGCGATTATGCCGGCTCTCGCGTCCCGCTGCGCCAGCTCGCTCATGAGCCGGCGTTGTTTGACGAACAGGCTTTTTCGGGTAGAGATCAAGGAATGACCGACCACTCTCATCAGGTGGACTTCCAGGCTGCGGCCTCGCTTTACAAATGGCCTTCTCTCGGCAATTCCAGGCGAGAGGATCGCGCGCCCTATATGATCGTCAACGGAACGCTCGACCAATGCATCCGGGACTTCATGGGCAAGCCCGAGAAGACCCGGCATCTCTACGAGATCCGGACCACGTCGCAGCCTCCCCTCGTGCCGGAGGTGCTGTCGCCCGAGCACGTGATCGAGCTCTCCAGGCTTCGCGAGTTTCTCTGAGGCGCTTCAGCGGATGTCATGCGCCGGAAGGCGCATTGTTTGCCTCTGAGGGAGCCGCTACACTTGCCTGGCTCACTAACTGGACCTCCGCGCCGGCATGATTGATCCGCTTCGACCTCCTCTGCGGTTCGCACATCGCCGGCACGGGAGCACAGCTGCTGCACGACCGGTTGCCGGGGCATCGAGAGGCGCCACATGAGGTTCAATCTGGCGATCTTGAGCGTGCTGGCCGCAAGACCCGAGCAACGGATCCCGCTCGAAGAGGTCAGCCGCGAAGTCAAGCGCATGATCGCGGGCGGGCGATGCAGCCACGAAGCTGAAGCGATCGTCAGAGCTAGGCGACGCCGACGTCTTCCAATCCGGATGGGCTTCGATCAATGAGGCCGGGCTGCAGATCACGGACTCCGGCCTCGCGCTATGGCGCGAGCTTGAAGCGTCCCGGGTCGAGCAGGAACTCAACGCGCAGGAGCTCAGCGAGCAGGAGTCGGGCGAACCGCAGGCGGAGCGCCTAGAGACCGTTGCTGCCGACCCGCGCGATGCTGTGATCGAACGGTCCGGCGCGATCGATCGGCAAATCCCTTTCGTGATGCAAGAGGGCCTTGCCGATCGCGCGGCCTCGGGCGCAAGCCGCTCGACAGCAGCCTCCGACCTGCCCGCGCGCGCCGCGATCGTCCCCGAACCGGCCTTTGGCTCCATTCACGACACGGACCGAAGCGGCTCTCGGCTCTCGCACCTTGTGAAACGCCTCGGCACCAGCCTGCCTGGATTTGCCCAGGCGCGGCGGCGGCGCACCAAGCGCGAAGGACCGGATCGGAACACGGTCAACGGCGTCGGAGTGACGGGGCTGGCGGTTGCGTGCCTCAGCCTGATTTCGATCGTTGCATGCGTTGCCGCAGCGATTGCACTCGGCCAGATCACTTCGCTGAAGTCGGACAACGCTGCGCTGCGGCGGGAGCTGGTCCCGCTGAGAGATCGTCTCACACGGATCGAGCAGGAAGCCGCCAAACGCGAGGCCGCGCAACAAGAGGCGCAGGACAAGCTTGAGGCGGACAAGAAGGCCTCTGATGCCGGCAGCGAGCAAACTGCGCTCAACCTCTCGCGAGACGAGATTCAGCTGATCAGGGAATACATCAAGGCGGCCCCTTCGGCCGCCGGCGGCGGGCCGCCGATCAACGTCGGCGATCCCGTCACCGGCGGAATGATTCCGTTGCCGTCGCCGCTGACGGAGAAGGCGCCACGACTGGTCGGCGCGAGATTTGCGATCCGCAACGGCGCGATCATCATCAGCGCACGAAGCAGCCGTCGCGTCGATGCACTGCTGATGGCGAACTAGTGGCCTCCTCCCGGTGTTTGCTCCCGCCTAAGCAGAACCTGATCATCGATCAGCTCCTTCTGTGCTATTGGCGCAGCGCATCGACCCGCTGTTTCGCTTCCTTGACTCCGCCGGCCTCAGCCTTTGCGTAGAGATCGCGCGCCTTCGTTACGTCGCCGCGCGTCCCATAAGTTCCCCATTGGGGCAGGATCAGTGGGTCGTAAGTTTCCGCGAGCATGAAGCTCGCCTGCGCATTGCCAGTCTCAGCGGCGCGCTCGAGCACGATCCGCGCCGAGCCGATATCACCCTGCCCAAGCAACACGCTCGCGCGCGCCACCAATCTTGCCAAGTCCTGGGCATCTGGATTCGCCGGAGATTCTCCCCGCCCGTTGGCGACTGTCACCGTTTCCGCCGCGACCGGCTTTGCCGCATCCGCCTCGACCTGCTTGGCCTGTGCAATCTGACCGGCGACAGGCATGTCCTTCGTGCTCCGCGCGAGGGCGAGTTCCTGCTCCAGCCACCCGGTCCTCTCGCTCGCTTTCTGCAGCGATTTTTGCAGTTGCGCCGTTTCGCGCTCTCCCGCCTGCTTCAATTCGGCCGCTTCGGCCCGCACCTTCGCTACAAGCGCGGTCTGCGTCTCGACCTCGCGCCGCGTCGCCGCCAGGTCCTGCTCCAGTCGGCCGGCCTTTCCGCGCTCCCCTTGCACCGAGTTTTGCAGTTCCGCCGCGTCGTTCTCTCGTTCTTGCTTGACTGCGGTGACTTGGGCGTACGCCTTCGCCGCCAACGCGGCCTTCGTCTCGACTTCCCGCCGTGCCGCCGCAAGATCCTGTTCGAGCCGCGCCGCTCGCGCGCGCTCCTCTTGCACGGATTTTTGCAGCTCCGCCGTGCCGTTCTCCCCCGCCTGCTTCAGTTCGGCTGCTTCGGAGCGCACCTTCACGACCAGCTCGGCCTGCGTCTCGATCTCGCGCCGCGCTGCCGCGAGATCCTGCTCCAGCCGCGCCGCCCTCTCGCTCTCTTCTTGCACGGTCTTTTGTAGCTTCGCCGTGCCGTTCTCACCTGCCTGCTTCAGTTCGGCCGCTTCGGAGCGCACCTTCACGACCAGTGCGGTCTGCGTCTCGACCTCGCGCTGCGTCGCCGCAAGGTCCTGCTCCAGCCGGCCGACCTTCGCGCGCTCCTCCTGCACCAATTTTTGCAGATTCGCCGTGCCGCTCTCTCCTTCCTGCTTTCCTACGGTGGCTTGAGCGTCCACCTTCGCCGTCGACGCGGACTTCGTCTCGACCTCGCGCCGCGCCGCCGCAAGATCCTGTTCCAGTCGCGCGGCTCGCTCCCGCTCCTCTTGCACGGCCTTTTGCAGTTCGGCCATGCCGCGCTCTTTCTGCCTGGCCTCGGTTGCCTCCGCGCGCGCCGTCGTCACCAGTGCGGCCTGCGTCTCGGCCTCCCGCCGCGCCGCCGCAAGATCCTGTTCCAGTCGCGCAGCTCTCGCGCTCTCCTCTTGTACCGATTTTTGCAGATCCGCCGTGCCCCTCTCTCCTTCCTGCCTTACTGCGGTGGCTTGAGCGTACGCCTTCGCCGCCAACGCGGACTTCGTCTCAACCTCGCGCCGCGCTGCCGCAAGATCCTGCTCCAGTCGGGCAGCTCGCTCGCGTTCCTCTTGCACGGACTTCTGCAGGTCCGCCGTGCCGCCCTCTTTCTGCTTTGCTTCGACTGCCTCGGTGCGCGCCGTCGCTACCAGTGCGGCCTGCGTCTCGGCCTCGCGCCGCGCCGCCGCCAGATCCCGCTCCAGCCGCGCGCGCTCCTCTTGGAGTTTCTGCAGCTCCGCCGTGCCGCGTTCTCCCGCCTGCCTTGCTTCAGTCGCTTCGGCGCGGGCCCTCGCCGCCAGTGCGGTCTGCGTCCCGACCTCACGCCGCGCCGCCGCAAGGTCCTGCTCGAGCTGAGCGGCCCGCTCGCGTTCCCGACGAAGCGATCTTTCTAGCTCCACGCCATTGTCGGTCGCCGGCCTTGCGCCATCTTTTGCCGTAGCCGCCGCCGAAGCCCGCGGATCGGCATCGCCGCGCATTCTCGCAACGTCCCGCTCCATCCGTTCGGATTGTTCGCGCATCATCGATTTGCGCAACTCGGCAGCGCGGCGCTCCGCCACCGATCGGTCGGCGCTCTCACCCTCCCGTTGCAGGGATTTGCGCAATTCTGCGATCTCGCTGTCGGCTGCCTGTCTGGCTCGAGCCGACTCTTGGGCCGCCTCCTTCAGCCGTACCTGCAAAGCCTCAAGATCGCGCCTGGCGACGGCGAGTTCGCGCGTCAGCCTCTCCGCCCTCTGGTGCTCCTGCTCGACGGCCGACAGCGGTCCGTTCGGCTCGCTGCTCGTTGCTTGCGCCAGTCGTACCGATCTGTCGCTGCCTGGGCGCATCTGCACCTGGAGGGTTTCGCCCGATGCTTGTGATAACCATGCGGACGCGAGCAGAGTCGCGATGACGCACACGGGCGCGGCTCGCTGCCATCCGGATGGGTGCGGCGGCGGACAAGCGAACTGCCCATTGTTCGAGCCGCCGGCGATGCCACCGGCGTGCACTTCATCCAGGAGGATGACGGTTGTTGGATTCTCCGACCCGTCCACAATCACCCGCCGCATGGTGATTTGGCCCATCCTTGGCCTCCTCTGATGGGGCACGATAGCGCACGCGAGCTCGAATGCCATTCCCTCGCAAGGGGCCCCCTCGCCTACCTCTTTCGGGTTAGGTGCGCGCGGTGGAACGCGGCTTGATTTAAGGATCCTGGCCAATGACGGCGGCGTCCGGCGGGCCGCCGATCTTTGCCGTTGCCGCTGACGAAGAAGGTGCCACGACTGGTCGGTGCGAAATTTGCGACCCGCAACGGCACCATCATTATCAGCACGCGAAACAGCCGTCGCGTCGACGCCGTGCTGATGGCGAACTGGGCAGAATGAACCGCTTTGCCCCCTTTCCGGCTTAAGCGAAACCGGGATTTTTCGGGCGCTTGTTGATTCCGATAGGGTGGCGCCGGGCTTCCCGGCCATAGGATTACATTCTTAGATGCCGATTGATGACGCGCGGCCGCGGTCGGATCGTCGCGATTAACGATCCTGTAAGCATATCCACTTTTACATGGAATTAACCGGGGCGCGGGTCGCTTTCGGAATAGCGATTCGGAATGAGCCCGCACAAGCGAGACGAATCGGAAGGCCAGCCCACCGCCTGGTTCCTGCCGAACCTTGCCCTAACCAGTATCGCGTAATCGGAGTTTCGGTCGATGTCCAGGAAGTGCAGCACCTGCCAGCATGTGAAGCGGGCCGAGATCGACCGGCGGCTGGCCGCCGGAGAGCCTGGCAGCCAGATTGCCCAGGATTACGGGGTCAATCCGTCGAGCCTGCATCGCCACCGCACCAACTGCCTGGAGCTTGCGTCCTCCAACATCATCATGAAGGAGACAGCGCGAGGGACCGCCGCAGCGGCCTGCCTGCCTTCCCCGGGCGAGCTCGGTAACGCATATGCGGAGCTAAAGGCCCAAATCGAGCAAATCGCGCGTCAAGCTCAAGCGGAGGGCTCGTTGAAGACGGCACTCTCGGGCCTGAATTCGCTGCGCCAGACGCTCGACAGTCTGTCTCGCCTCGCCGTTCATCACGACACAGGTGCGAGCGGCCCGCCGCAAAAGGATCTCGATCTCGACCGGCTGCTCGAGCGCCTGCTCGATCGCTTCGACCATGATCCTGCAATGAAGCAAAAGCTCGCCTCAGCACTGATGGAGATCGACGATGAACAGTTTGCGTGAGCTCGCCTACCGGCTTGATCCGGTCCTTTGGGTGGAAAAGGTGGTCGGCCAGACCCCCGTGCCTTGGCAAGCGAAATTCCTGCGAGCCCCGCGCGGCGTCCAGCTGCTGGCGCTGACGGCACGGCAGGTCGGCAAGACGACAACCGCGGCATGGGCAATTGCCCATCAAATGGTTCACACCGGCAACAGCCTGTCGGTGGTGATCTGTCCGGCGCAACGCCAAAGCGGCGAGGCGGTCCGGCGCGTCAAGGATACGCTGACCCGTGCCGGGGTCGGTCTCGTGGTCGACAACACCTACGGCCTTGAACTGAACAACCGCTCGCGCGTGTTGGCGCTGCCCGGCAACGACGAATCGATCCGCGGCCTATCGGTCGACGGCTGGATCATCGCCGACGAGGCGGCGCGACTGTCGACCGACCTGATCGCGGCCGTTCGCCCGATGCGGGCGCGTTTTGCGCATTCGCGCTTCGCCATGCTGTCGACCGCCTGGAGCCGCACCGACCCGTTCTGGCAGGCCTGGCAAAGCGACGACGCCAGCTGGGTGCGACTGCAGGCCACCGCCGACATGCCGGACTGTCCGATCCCAGCCGAACATCTGGCGCGGGAACGCGCCGCGCTGTCCGACGACGACTACAAGCGAGAATATCTCGGCATCCCTGCAGGCACCCATACCAGCCCCTTCACCTGGGAACTCTACGAGGACGCGACGAAGATCTTCGTTCCTCGCAACCCTCCGGGGGAGGCGTTCCATCCTGCGGTGAGCGCGCCCGGGCGCATCGTCGAGAACCCCTTCAGGAACTTGCAACCGTGAACCCAAATCCTGGATTAAACCCACACCACGAAAGGCGTACGCAATGTCGTTCCATCCCGACAATCCGCAAACCTGGCCGTGGTGTCGGCCATTGATTATTGCGCACGACGTGGCGCGAAGCAGGGATCATTCGACCGCCGTGATCGGGGGTCTCAGTCCTTTCAGTTCGAATCTGATCGGAATTCTGCAAGCACGCGAGCTGCAGCAGAATCTCTACGGCACGGCCCGCGCAAGCGCGCTCGCCGAGATCGACCGTCGCTATCATTCCAACGGGCTGATCGTGGCCGACCTCAGCCAGGATCCCTCCTATGCTGAACCGCTTCACCAGGCGTTCGGCCGGAGGGTCATCGGGCTCCACATCACGCGGCATGGTGATGGGATGCAGTGCGAAAATCCGCCAGGTTCGCGATGGTGCGGTGCCGGTCTATACGATCGGCCGAACTCATCTGTTCGACCTGCTGCACGGCGAGCTTCAAGCGCGTCAGATCAAACTTGCCAAGGGCTCCGACGTGACGCGCGCCTATCAGCAACTGGCGGAGCTCGAGGTCGAACTCCGCGACAGCGGCCGAATCTATGCCTGCCCGGTGGGAGGCCATGATGATCTCGCGATCTCGATGGCGATGGTGGCCTGGGCCTCTCGGCATCCTCACCTGCATTCGTGGATGAACGTCCTCCACCCGAAACCGCGACGCCCGCGCTCCAGGATCAGTTGGGAGGCATGGACGTAAGGTCGGCGTTACGGACCGGACACGTTGCTCGCAAGCTGCGCGTCCCTTACGGTCCGGAGATCGACGATGAGAATGACCGCCTGCTTGAGAAATAACTCTGCTACGGCGACGCCGGGCGTATCTGCAAGTTTCGCCAGTGAGGCCAGGGTCGGGTTTGCCGTACCAATTTCGATGACGCCAGCGCCGATCGCGTCCGGGCCGCCGCAGCCAGCGCCTCTTAACCCGCGCCCCAAGCCGCATACCTGGGCGACGTAAACACCGAGCCACAGAGGAATGCGAACGTCGAGAAAGAAGATGCGCTTGATCGTTGGTGATGTTCCTTATTCTTGACAAGCGTCAGCGACGCCGGGCGAGATCGCTGCTGTCCTGGCTGAGCGTCGGAGCGCCGACGAGAGCCGCGCACACGAACAGATCTTCGCGCCGGGATCTGTCGAAATTCGCAAGCAGGTCTGACTTTGCGCGACCTGCTGATGGGATTCGAAGCCAGGTTGATATCGTCGAGATGGGCTCAGTCCCCGGGTCTTGGAATTGGTGCACACGTGGCCGACGAGTTGGCTCGCCTCAGATCAGAGGCTGCTACGGACCACGCATCAACTGGCCGTCGGACTCCGGACATCTATCGATCAGGGACAGCCAACGCCTAAGTGCTCGGGGTGCGGCCATCCATATGATTTGAACCCAGCCGGCCGATCGTGTTGCATGAGATGCTCCACGCCCTGCATGATCAGGTTCTGCCAGAGGGTGAAAATAGGTAGATCATGTTTTTCTAGGATGCCGCGCGAAGCAAACAGCTTTATTCGGCCGATGCCTGACTGATGAAGAATCAAATAGAGTTCTTCGCGGTGACGGCGAACGCCCTCCAGTCTGGAAATGGCGGTCCTGCGCGAACTCATCCGAGAAAAAAGGCAGCCTGATTACCACAGATACCGGTTTTGCTTTTTCGGCTTTGATCCGGGCGGGTCGCGTGTGCCCGCCTTGGCGTCGGCGAAGTAACCACCGCAGGCGGACTGTCCGGACAATCTCGACTGGTCAGCCGAAGAGGCTCAGTCACCGCGACGCAAGTCGCATCAGACATCACCGTGGCCATCCTGCGCACGATGCCTTCGTCTCGGCGCCCCCGCGTTCTTCGCAAGGCGAACCGCGCTCCAGCCGATTCATCAATCTGGCGATCCTCTTTCGGCCAAGGCTTCAAAGACGCGTTGAAGGCCCCGACGCGCCGATGGCGTGTCGGATGGCGTGTGCTGTTCGACCTCAACCAGAACGCACCTAAAGGACAAGGTCATGTCGATCAAGCACGATCGCCGCTCCTTCATCGGCGGCTCGGACGCCCGCATCATTATGGGCGACGATGAAAGCAATCTCATTCGGCTCTGGCGGGAGAAACGAGGCGAAATCGAAACCATAGATTTCTCCGAGAATCTGATCGTTCAGCTCGGTAACGTCACCGAGGAGCTCAACCGGAGCCCGTATGAACGCTCGACCCAACACAGGATCAAGGACATCCAGAAGCGCGTTCGTCATCCGGTCCACACGTGGATGGCCGCAACGCTCGACGGTACCGTCGAACAAACCGGTGCGGTGTTCGAGGCCAAGTTCATGCTGCCCTGGTCTTTTGCCGAGGAAGCCGCCGTCGAAAAACACATGGCGCAGTTGCAGCACAATATGTGGGTGGTGGCTGCGCGCTCGGCCGTGCTGTCGGTGATCACCGGGGGCGGCAAATGGGTCGAGATCACGGTTCATGCCGATCCGCTCTACCAGCATCTTCTCTTGACCGCCGAACGGAAGTTCTGGCGCTGCGTGCAGACCGGCGAACCGCCGGCGCTGTTTGGCGTCGAAACTCCAAGGCCACGGCTCGAGGCCGTGCGGATGGTCGACATGTCGTCGTCGAACCGCTGGGCGGAGCTTGCGGCGTGCTATATGCGAACGCGGGTTGCGCATGGCGACCATGAAGGCGCCAAGTCGGAACTGAAGAAGCTTGTGCCGGAAGATGCCAAGGAAGCGACGGGACATGGCGTCAGGGCAAAACGCTCGAAGTCCGGCGCCATCAGCTTTGAAATGGTCGCGACGGAGGACGCCCATGCATCGGTCAAGTGAAACCATCGGCGCGATCGCAGCGGCACTCGCCCGCGCACAAGCCGAACTGGTCAACCCGGAAAAGACCCTGACCGCCACGACCCGGTCGCCGTTTCCGCGCGAGGCGCCCCAAACGTTCCGCTATGCGTCGCTGGCCTCTGGCCTCGAGATTGTCCGCAAAACACTGAGCCAGCAGGAGATCGCCACTATCCAGACCACCCGGACTGAAGCCACCACCGGGCACGTCCACCTCACCACCCTGCTCGCCCATTCGTCCGGCGAATGGATCTCCTCGGATCTTCCGGTCTGCATGGTCAAGGATATCGAGGCACCGCACCGGATGGGGGCGGCCTTGACCTACGCCCGCCGCTACGCCCTGTTCGCCCTGGTCGGGATCGCCGGCGAGGACGACCTGGACGCCCCGGACGCGGTGGCCGGCCCGTCGGCCGCACCGCCGCAAAGCGTCCCCAGATCGCAGGCCAAGCCAGCCAAAGGCATCCTCAACCGCCCGGCGATGCTTGCGCCGCAGCAATCCGCCGAGCTTCGTGAGCGGCTGCTGAGCCAGCTCGCTGTCCTGCCTCCTGACGACATGCTCAACTGGGTAAAGGCCAGCCTTCCGCTCAAAAATACCCTTCTCGAGGCGGACGCCAAGCTCGTCGAGACCGTCTATCTGACCAAGCTCCAGGAAGCCGACCGAGCCAGGATGGCCGAACAGACGGCTGCCCCCGATCTAGACTCGGGCCTGTCGCCGGAGCCGCTCCCAAAGGCCCCGGCTGGCACCGAGGCCCCGCTACGGGGCCCTTCGGCTGCACCTGAGGCCGCGCTGGCCCATCCCAAAGAACCGGCGCGCAAGCGCAGCAAGGCGCACCTCGTGTTTGTCCGGGAACAACCCTGCCTCGTTTGCCGGCAAACGCCGTGCGATCCCCATCATTTAAAGTTCGCCCAACCCAGGGCTCTCGGCCGCAAGGTCAGTGACGAGTACACCGTTCCGTTGTGCCGCGCCCATCACCACGAGCTGCATCGGCATGGCAATGAAAGGGCCTGGTGGGCAAACCTGCAGATCGAGCCGTTGCAGGTGGCGCATGATTTGTGGGGCGGCAAGTCCGATCCACGGCCCGCTTACCGCCGCCGTCGTCAGCGCGGTCGCTCCCGCGCGCCTGGGGTCGAAGGCTTCCGCACCATGAACGGGCCATTCCAAGCCCGGCATGAGCTGACCGCAACAACGCCAACGCTGCCGGTCGAGGTTGGCGCCGCCTCCCCTGCTGCTTCCCGGTGAACGCCTTGACGATTACCACGCGCTGCGTCAGGCGATCTTCGCTGATTTGGCGCCGCGCTCTGCCATTGAATGGCTGCTTGCGATCGACGTCGCCGAACTTTCCTGGGAGATCCAGCGCTACCGCCTGCTGCTTGCGAGCTATCGGCAACAGGCGATCGAGGCCGCCTTACGCAGTATCGACGTGGTTGGCATCGCGCCTGAGTTCGAAGATGAGGCCGACTATTGCACGCGGCAAAACGTGCTGAGTTGGCGGCTCGATCCCCTTGCCGCGACCGAAATCGAGGCGCGTCTGGCGTTCGCGACACTTACAACGGTGTGAGGCGGCCCATGCGCACATGGAGCGCCGCGAGTTGCAGTACCAAATCGTCCGCATCTTGCATGAGGACTAAGGCCATCCAGGACCCGTCACATCAGGTGCAGATACCCGTCTGGATTGTTCGGCGCCACGCCGAGGAGACCAAAATAGCTTCCCTCGTCGATCACCGACGTCACCAGCGTCTGCTGCGAGTCGACGACCATGTTTTTCGACGTACCATCGGTCAGAGCATTCATCGTCGCGAAGATGCCGCTGCCGGACGGAATGCCCGGAGCTCCGGTCTGCCATGCAGTACTGCTTGCCTTGATCGTCGTGCTGAACCCGTCTTTGCCCGGTTCGTGCGAATTGTTGTAATCGAGGACGTAACAGTCGGCGGACGTGATGCTGCCATCGCCGTTCGTGTCTGCCAGCTTGGCACCGCCGTACTTGATCAGCCAGTGAGCGATGTCGTCGATCAACCCGCTCGGTGCGTTGAAGTTGGGCACGCCGACATCGTTCAACAGCGTTGTGATTGCATAGCGCGTGAAATCGCCAAGCTTGTCCGGACCGGTTCCAGTGTTCTGGCAGACGATCTCCTGAGCATCATCCCATTCGATGACCAGGCATTTGCCATCTGAAGCCTCGAACATCAGATCCTTGTGGCCGTCGTGATCGACGTCAACAGTCCCAGGCAACAGATTAGCAATATCGGGCTGGGTGATGACGCCCGACGATGCGAGCTTGGAAGCCAGCGAGATGCCGTTTCCGTCGACCTTACCCTGACTGTTGTCGGCACCGCTGATCGGAGCATCCCACACATACTCGTGGTTGCACCAGAAGCCCGGGGTCAGGCCAACCGCACCGAGTTGGTGGTTGCCGAACGTCAATTCATTGCCGACATTGACTTCAGTGTGCAGAGAGTCGAGTTGTCCCTCTTCGCCGCTGACCGCGACGAGCTCCTGCCCGCTCTGAACCGTGACCGTCGTGGTCGCATCGCCAATGCCGTCGCCGTTGTGGTCGACGGTCGCAGCCCAGTTCGCGCCATCCGTGAACAGTTCGCTGATCGTGTATGTTCCAGGATGGAGGTTTGTGAACGAGAAGTCACCGTTCGCATCGGTTACAGTGTCGACCGTATCGACGGTGCCGTTGCCGTCCACATCACCCTTCAGTTCGATGGTGATGTTCGCCATCGGCGTGTCCGATCCGTCAAACACACCGTCGGCGTTGAGGTCATTGAACTTGAACCCGTGGATCGAGCCATTCACATAGTCGGCGAAGTTCAGCCCGGTCTGGTCGTGGCCCGAGGTGCCGACAATGGTGTAACCCGCCTGGCCCAGGCTCTGCACGTAACCTGATGGGTTGACCTCATAGACCTTGTCGCCGGCAACGGTGTAATCGAGCCCGGTGAACGACCAGGTGCCGTCGGCTGCCGTCGTCGTCGACAGATCGCCGGCGTCGAAGACGCCGTCCTTATTCTTGTCGATGAAGATCGTCACACCGCCAAGGCCGGTGTCGCCCGGATCGACGACGCCGTTGCCGTTCATGTCAGTGTACTTGTGACCGGAGATGCTGAACAGCTGGAAGTTTGCGAAGTTGAGCCCGGTCTGGTCGTGACCGGAGGTGCCGACGATGGTGTAGCCGGCGACGCCGACCGTCTCCACGTAGCCGGACGGCAGAACCTCGTAGACTTTGTCGCCGGCAACAGTGTAATCGAGCCCGGTGAACGACCAGGTGCCGTCGGCTGCCGTCGTCGTCGACAGATCGCCGGCGTCGAAGACGCCGTCCTTGTTCTTGTCGATGAAGATCGTCACGTTGGCGAGCGGCGTGTCGTCAGCGGTGATGCCGTTGCCGGTGATGTCGGTATACTTGGTGCCGGAGATGCTGAAGGTCTTGAAGTTGGCGAAGTCCAGCCCGCTCTGGTCGTGGCCCGAGGTGCCGACAATGGTGTAGCCGGCGGTGCCGACCGTCTCCACATAGCCGGACGGCAGAACCTCGTAGACTTTGTCGCCGGCAACAGTGTAATTCGAGCCCGGTGAACGACCAGGTGCCGTCGGCTGCCGTCGCCGTCGACAGATCGCCGGCGTCGAAGACGCCGTCCTTGTTCTTGTCGATGAAGATCGTCACGTTGGCGAGCGGCGTGTCGTCAGCGGTGATGCCGTTGCCGGTGATGTCGGTATACTTGGTGCCGGAGATGCTGAAGGTCTTGAAGTTGGCGAAGTCCAGCCCGCTCTGGTCGTGGCCCGAGGTGCCGACGATGGTGTAGCCGGCGGTGCCGACCGTCTCCACGTAGCCGGACGGCAGAACCTCGTAGACTTTGTCGCCGGCAACAGTGTAATCGAGCCCGGTGAACGACCAGGTGCCGTCGGCTGCCGTCGTCGTCGACAGATCGCCGGCGTCGAAGACGCCGTCCTTGTTCTTGTCGATGAAGATCGTCACGTTGGCGAGCGGCGTGTCGTCAGCGGTGATGCCGTTGCCGGTGATGTCGGTGTACTTGGTGCCGGAGATGCTGAAGGTCTTGAAGTTGGCGAAGTCCAGCCCGCTCTGGTCGTGGCCCGAGGTACCGACAATGGTGTAACCGGCGGTGCCGACCGTCTCCACGTAGCCGGACGGCAGAACCTCGTAGACCTTGTCGCCGGCAACAGTGTAATCGAGCCCGGTGAACGACCAGGTGCCGTCGGCTGCCGTCGTCGTCGACAGATCGCCGGCGTCGAAGACGCCGTCCTTGTTCTTGTCGATGAAGATCGTCACGTTGGCGAGCGGCGTGTCGTCAGCGGTGATGCCGTTGCCGGTGATGTCGGTATACTTGGTGCCGGAGATGCTGAAGGTCTTGAAGTTGGCGAAGTCCAGCCCGCTCTGGTCGTGGCCCGAGGTGCCGACGATGGTGTAGCCGGCGGTGCCGACCGTCTCCACGTAGCCGGACGGCAGAACCTCGTAGACTTTGTCGCCGGCAACAGTGTAATCGAGCCCGGTGAACGACCAGGTGCCGTCGGCTGCCGTCGTCGTCGACAGATCGCCGGCGTCGAAGACGCCGTCCTTGTTCTTGTCGATGAAGATCGTCACGTTGGCGAGCGGCGTGTCGTCAGCGGTGATGCCGTTGCCGGTGATGTCGGTGTACTTGGTGCCGGAGATGCTGAAGGTCTTGAAGTTGGCGAAGTCCAGCCCGCTCTGGTCGTGGCCCGAGGTACCGACAATGGTGTAGCCGGCGGTGCCGACCGTCTCCACGTAGCCGGACGGCAGAACCTCGTAGACCTTGTCGCCGGCAACAGTGTAATCGAGCCCGGTGAACGACCAGGTGCCGTCGGCTGCCGTCGTCGTCGACAGATCGCCGGCGTCGAAGACGCCGTCCTTGTTCTTGTCGATGAAGATCGTCACGTTGGCGAGCGGCGTGTCGTCAGCGGTGATGCCGTTGCCGGTGATGTCGGTGTACTTGGTTCCGGAGATGCTGAAGGTCTTGAAGTTGACGAAATTCTCGTTGGTGAGGTTCTGGCCCGAGGTGACGCTGTCCAGATTGATCTGCGCCGATGTCACGTGAACCCAGCCGGACCGGTCCTCTTCCTTGATCAGGTAGTCGCCCGGCAACAGGCCGGTGAAGGAATACGAGCCGGTCGCATCGGTCGTAGTTTGCGCCACCTGCTCGCCGGGGTCAGCGCTGTTGTTATGGTTGGCATCGTTGTAGATCGTGATCGTCCAGCCGCTCACCGGCGTTTCGTCACCCGTCGTCGCGGCGTTGCCGTCCGCATCCTCGTATTTGTGACCCGAGATCGAAGCGGTCTGCAGGTTTCCGAAATTGTTGTTGTGGCTGACATCTCCTGCGGCCAGCGTGACGACATAGTCGCCGCCGACGGGCGCCGACTGGGTCCATCCGGATTGCGGAACCTCGCGGATCGTATAGCTGCCCGGCGTGACAAAGAAGCGATAGTAACCGACCTCGTTGGCGTCATTGCCGGCGATGCCGTCGCCGTTCAGATCTATGCTGCCGGTCAAGACCGACGGCTCACCTGAATCGAGCACGCCGTTGTTGTTGAGATCGAGATAGACCCTCCAGCCATTGAGGGCCGGCTCGGTGCCGGTCTGCCAGGTATGGTCGGCATTGAGGTCGTCGAATTTGTAGCCGTCGATGACCTGCCCGTTCTGGCGGTCCCACTCCTCGAAGCCGTCATTGGTGGTCCACGCACTGGTGCCGGTGTGGGTCGTTCCGTTGGTGTCCGCATAGCTGTAATCGTACGTGCCCGGCTGATATCCGAACGCGGAATAGAGATAGACATACGCCTGATTTGGATCGAAGGAACTGATCGGAATCAGGAACGACATATCGGCCGTGTTGCCGCTGCCCGACTGCAGGCTGCCGTTCAGTCCGATGAATTTATCGCCACCGGCATCCAGATTGTAGATCAGCGTGGCGTTGTCCGCCGCCGGGAAGGCGCCCGTGCCCTGGGCCGGAGTCGCGCCGGGAGCATAGTCGTGCAGATCGCCGACACCGGCTTGCCAGATCTGCAGCGCATCGAGCGAGAGCAGGATCTTGTCGGATGAGTTGAGCTGGTTGATGTCGAGCTCGAAGCGGTAATAACCGACACCATTGTGGAATTCGATGGGCAGATTGGCGAGCTGCAACGAGTGGACGAAATTGGTGCCGCCCTTGGCGGCGTTATCCAGCAGCGCAGCTCCGTTATAATCGGTGTTGTAGCCCTGCTCCGTGTCGCCATTCGTACTGAGCCGGACGAAGGGATCAAGAAGGCCCGTTCCGGCACCGACCGTCGTGACCGAGGTCGAGAAAATGGCGCTGACCGAGCCGCTCGTAACGGTCTGGGTGTCCTGGAATGTGAGATCGATGAATTGCGTTGCGTCGGTAAAGCCGGTTGTCGCCAGCAATCCGGTCGTCCCGTCGGAAGCCGTAAGCAGGAAGCTTTGGTTCGCTGCATCCGAATTGACGTACCATGAGGTCGTGATGCTGCCGTTGACGGTGCCGTCGAGATCACCAAACCCGCCATCCGTGACCGTCCACGGCGTGCTGCCGCTGAGCGGTGTACCCAATTGATCGTCGGCGGTGCCCCAAATGCCATCCGGACCGGCGCCGATCGTGTGCCAGACCGTGAACTGGATGGAGCCACCTGGCGTCACGTTCCATGCGGTGAAGCTCGCTGTCGACCCGGGAGCGTAGTCCGAGAGATCTGTGGTGACCGAGAACAGATCGTCGCTGAGGACGTAGGTGCCAGTAGCGGGATCGTATTTGTACGTCGCCATGACCAATCTCCTGCTAACTATCCATCACGGTTTTTCGCAGTGCGACCGCACTGCCATGCTGAAAAGTGCGACCAGTTCGATATCGACGCACAACCGCAGAGCCCGCGGAAGCGAGTGCTCCACGGACCTCGCGCAATTCAACCGAAGCGATCGTTTCGAAGTTCGTCGGCCCTAACGGGCCACGCGATTACAAGGTCATTCCAAAACAATCATCAGGCTACCCTTCCGGGTGCACTGCAATGTCCGCCCGCGACTCGCTAGCAATGCCGTGGCGCATCAGCACGATGCCCACGGAAGCGGCCGCATCACCCACCATCACTTGCACGCCAAACAAAAACAGCCGGACGCGCCGATCGGGCACAGTCCAGCTTCTATGACGATTTACCCCGACGCGACATTACGCAACCTTTGACTTTTATTGCAGTCCCACCACGGCGGGGCACAGCCTACAGCTCGCGTAGTATGTCAATAGCTAAACACCAGTGTTTCAAATTGTAAACCACTTTTTAAGGAGAACGTAATGGTGCAGCGCGGTCATCTCGGCACGCAGTGGGACGACGCGCTCAACCTCTCGCGAGAACGAGATTCAATCGATAAGGGAGTACTGACCAGTTCGCTGGCGCTTTGTTTTCCTTGGGCCGGTCTTGGGCTTCGTCCTTGTTGGGCCGGGCATCGCGCTTCGTGATTCCGAATCTGTTCGAGTTTTGCGAGACGTTCCCAGCGCCGCGGGTCATGGCGGACCGTCGATCAACGTCGGGGGATCCGTTCACCGCCCATGGAATCATTCTGCCACGCATTCGGAGGAGCATCGAGAGTCCAAGAATGAAGTGGGCTAGAAGCCGGCCGTTCAACGTGTTCCTGGAGTACCTGGTGTCCACGAACGTAGCGCCCGCATTGAATGAACGAACTCCTTCATCTGGCTGGCTCAGACATCGTTAAGGGTTGCTCATCCCTGAGCTCGATTTGACATATCTCGTGACGTGATTGCTTTGGCTCAGCGACAACCATTACCATATCGCTGTCGTGATGGCCTTTGCGCCACGCCCGTACTAAACAACCTCGTCACCATCGCGAGCGCGGGTTGAACCGGCTACTTTGCTTGACCGGGCATTTGAATGCTCTCCCGGGGATCTCAGTTGATACCCGATCCGGATCAGGAAACACGAACCGGAATTGTCCCGCTAGCGTCGAGCTGCCGCAATCTCATCCAGATGACCGCGATCAGCGTGGCGCACATGAATGGACCTACCGGCACAAGCGCGACCGGGAAGGCATATCCCAGCGCAAATATAATACCGACGCCGAATCGGAAGGATCGCCTTGATGGCGGAGTGATCCGGTCATCGCTCATGAGGAACACCAACGCGATCACCAGGATCTGCATGTCGTAGATGGCGAAGTAAGGAGAAATCAGAGGCGTTGCCGCAAGCAGGCAGGCGGCCTTGACGGCGAAGCTTACATCGCGCCGCCACGTGATCAGCACCCAGACTGCGCAGGTCGACGCGACAAGGATCTGCAGCGACATGGCCAACCCGTAGCCAAAGCCGGCAAGGCGAAACAGGCCATAGATGCTCTGCAACTTGTACCACGGCAGCGCGCCAGTGAGATGGAACTGCGTCGTCGCGAAGGTCGCTGCTTCACGAAATCCCGTGAACGTATCCCAGCCGAAGATGGTCCCGGACAGCAGCAGCAGAGCGGACGCCATCAAGGAGGCCGCTATGACAACGCTCCAACGTCCAGTGGCGATCAGTACGAGGGGGAGAAGAACGCCATATTGAGGCTTGAAGATGAGAAGCGCGATCAAGAAACCACTGACGATCGGGCGCCTGTCCAATAGCAGCAGGGCGCCACCCAGCAGCGCTGCCGCAAGCAGCGAGCTTTGGCCAGAAAGAAAATCGTAGACGACGGGCGGTGCTGCCAATGCCAGCAGCAGCGCGCCTGAACGCGCCCGAATGGAGTAGACCACCAACAGCCAGCAAAACAACTTTGCCGCGCTCCAGATCCAGAAGGCAGCTGTAAAGGGCAACAGCGCCAAGGGCGCCAGAACCAGAAAAAACACCGGAGGATAGAAGAACGGAACCGGCATTTGGTCGTAGGAATACGGCGCATGATCCGCCGGCTGCATCTGAACGAGCATCTGACGCAGTTGGCCCCAATCATAGGCGGTCGCAGCATGGCCCTTCAAAGCCATGGAGCCGGCGGCCCAAAAACAAGAGAAGTCGATGCCCGGATGACCGGCTCCACTGATAAACATCAGGGCCAAAGCCAGTATCGTCATACTGAGCAGGATTAGGCAGGCAATCGCCTGCCCTCGATCCTCGCCGTCCTCGTGCGAAATAACCCAGGTCATGAAAAATCGCGCGATCCCGTCAAAAGCGCAATCTACCATTGCGCTTTCTGGTGCGGCAACGGATTGGGGGCCCGTTAGTTAACGGAGAGCCCTGCAGACTTTGAGGACGGTTCCTGCGGCATCCCGTTGATTCAATGAGCGTGGTCGAGAGGGCGGCACCACACCTTCCGCTATGACCGGGCTCAGCAGCCCGCAATGCTTCGGACCGTCAAACCACGGTTGCCAAAGCTGCGGGACCAATTCAAACAGCGAAGGTCCCGTCATTCGGTTGCGGAGTCTGTTTGCAGTTGACCTGGTTTGCCTATGCAACAACGCGAGGTGGGGTCCTCAGCAATCGCTCACATAGGCATAGCCGATGCTGCCTTGATCCGCGCTGCCCGGGTCCGGAAACATCATGAAAATCGGGCGACCGTCGTGCGGCTGTCAGCCTACGGCTGATTGTTCGGCGGCCTTTCGATGAACTTCCGGCTGCCGTTGAGAAGCTCGAGATTGTTGGCGATGACCGGGTTGCCCGGATCGAGCGAATACGCCTTCTCGAACTTGCGCCGCGCGCCGTTCAGATTGCCGCGCAGCATGAGGGAATAGCCCTGGTCGTTCAGGATCTGGACGGTCTCGCCGCCAATCCGGATCGCCTGCGCGTAGGCCTGATCGGCAAGATCGAACCGGCGCAACTTGTCATAGCTCGCCGCAAGCCCGACCCAGGCCGTGACGTCCTTCGGCGCCTTCTCGACGGCGTCCTTGAAATAGCGCTGCGAGATTCCGTAATTGCCGCGGTTGTAGTGCTCCAACCCCATCCGAACAGGTTCATCGGAAGGGTAATATTTGACGTCGGTCGGCTCCTGCACAGGGTCCGGACCGGCTGGAGCGCCGGGCGCAACGACAGCAGCGTCACGCACAGTATATTCTTGCACCGTCTCGCAAGCCGCCAATGCGTGTGGCCAGTAAGGCGCTAGCAAGCCATAGGAGTAAGCGCCTCATTACCGTTATCCCCGTCTACCGTCCCGTTTGCAATATCCGCAACCGTTCGAAATTTCGTTCCACGCTAACATGAGTGGGCTTACAGACCTGTTACCGGGACGCCACATGTCCCACTTTGAAAAAGACGCCGGATCCAGCCGCCGCGAATGTCACGCTTGGTCTTGATACCACCGGAAACAAGAGAACTTTTTCAACTCATCGACGTGGGACGCCTACGTTGGCCACGCCAGTGCCCAAGCCGACGACACCACCTGCGTCCACTGCTGCTGCCGTTGCGCCCGCGACTCCCATTGGGGGGTGCCCCAACCCTGGCGCGTCTCCCCCGAACGCCGGTAACGGATCGCGCGGTTGGTTACCGAGACGATAACGCGGAATAGCGCGTTCGGTCTTCGCCGCCTGGGAAACGATCCTGCGATCGCCGACGTAGCTCGGCCAGGGATGGATCGTGTGGGTCACGGCATTGACCTGCTTCGCGTCGCCGGCACTTAAGGTGATGGTATCCGAACGCTGGAAGTAACGATCCATTTCGTCATTGCCAGCCAAGCCGTTGCAAGCCCCCAGTGTAAAGACTGCGAGTAACGCCGTGCATGTCATATCGGTCGTCCTTCAGTTGAGGGTCTTGACTATGGGCTCGGCTGCAACCGCAGGTGGCGCAGACATCCGGACATCGGGGGCGATGATGTGCCCGTAGGGTCCTTTGATGTCACCGCCGGAATTGACGTAGTCAGTGTAGCGCTTTTTCACTTCCATCTGGCCGTTGAGGAAGAAGTCGACGTCATTTGCGGGCAATCGCGAATCGAGGGGCGACGCGAGGGTTTGTCCCGGGACCGCCGGCGCGACCAGGCGCGGTGTCACGATGACCACCAGATCCGTCTCTTTCTGCTGATAAGATGCGCTTCGGAACAGCGCACCGAGGACTGGCACCGAGCCGATCCATGGCAATTGCTGGACATCCTGTGCGTTGCGGGTCTGGAGCAACCCGGCGATCGCGAAGCTCTGGCCGTCGCGCAATTCAACCGTGGTCCGAGCGTTGCGGCTGCTCAATGCCGGGATCACCGTTCCAGCGATGGTTACGGCATTGGTGAAATCGAGTTCGCTGACCGACGGCTCAACCCGAAGGTTGATCACGCCGCGCGAAAGCACAGTGGGTACGAAGCCCAACTCGACGCCGAATTTCTTGAATTCGATGGTGGTGGTGGGAAAGCCGTTCGTAGTGTTAGAAGCTACCGGCACCGGAAATTCCCCGCCGGCCAGGAAGCGCGCCGCATCGCCCGACAACGCCATCAGGTTGGGCTCGGCCAGGCTGCGCACCAGCCCTTTCGTCTCCAGCGCCTGCAGCAGGAGATCGACCGAAGTGCCATTACTCGTTCTCAGCACATTCGTTAAGAGGTTACCGAACGGGGTTGCGGCACCTGCTAGCCCTGACGCAGTGGCTAGAACAGGAACACCTTGAGGGGTGGATGATGGGACAGGACGGCCCGCAGTTCCGCTGTTTCCAACCTGCGTGAGGTTGCCGTTGCCGGCATAGAGGTTCACGCCTAGTTCGCGGCCAGCGGACCTCGCGACCTCGAGGAAGCGCACCTCCAGCATGACTTGCTGCGGCGCAGCCACGTTCATGGCATTGACGACGATGCCGCCCTCGGGAACGCTGCCCTTGGCAATCGACATCGCTCGCTCGGCGGCGACCGCATCGGCGGCCATTCCGCTTAGCACCACCTGGCCTTCCGATGCAGACACGCGAATGCCGCGCGTGCCCGTGCTCGTTTGGATGTTCTGTTGCAGATTGCCGATATCGAGCGTCACCTCGACATCGAGAATGCCGATCTGCTTCATCGAGCTGTCGAACAGGATGACGTTGGTGGTTCCGGTCTTCTTACCCTGGACGTAGATCAGGTGGTCGCTCAGCGACTTCACGTCGACGATGTCGGGCGAGCCCGCGACGATCGACGAGAACGGCCGTCTCGACCCTGAAAGTGCGCGACTTGTTGAGCGTCACCCTGACGCGCTGGACGTCGCTCATCTCGCTGACGAAGACGCCGCCACCGGACGACGGGGCACGCCGGTCCGCAGCCAGTACGGGATCGGCGGAATGAATCAGGGCAACCGCAACGCCAAGCGCCATCGCGCTGAAGGCGACCAGCCTACGTCCCGCACCATCCGAAACGCGACTTCCCATCATGCCATCCCCTTCGCCGCGCCTCCGCGACGACCCCCGTAAACCTACGGCCGCGGCGTCCCGATCACTCCAGTTCGTCCATCACGCCGTAGAGCTTACAGTCTGTCCGACTACAAATAGTTACTTGCGAATTCCCATCCCCGGCGCGCTAAGCTGAACCAAAAGCCAGTTCACTCCGGTCGCATCCCCACTCGCCGGGCCGCACATGGCGGCTTCGGGATCATCTCCCGCGGCCCCCCTTGATTGCAAGGAAAGAGGTCCGCCAGGCTGCGCCGATGCCTGAGAAAACTCCCCGATGTTGCCAGCGCGCACCACTTCCGTAGCCCGCGTGGGCTATGTCCAGCCTGCCGACGCGGCTCCGCCGGCCGCCCGGGTCCCGACAGGCCCAATACCCCCCAACGAATCGGTCCGCCTCAGAACGGAATTGTGGTGGACGCGCTCGGCGCGTTGAGGGACGTGCCCCAGATCGGCATGATCATGGTGAAGCCCGACTGCGACGCCGTCACCGTCAGCGCGTAGGCCCCCGCGGTCGTGGCCACCGTCGGCGTCAGACCGGCGGCATAAAGGAAGGGCGCGGCGGCCCGCTTGTCTGTAGCGGACAAGTAGTCACCAGTACAAGTGGATGGTGATGTGGACTGCAGTACAGCAGGTGTGTAGCAATTGATCATGTTCGCGCGAGCGCTCGCATCGGCAAGGATGCGCAGCGACTGCATCGTGATCGCGTAGCGCCCGAAATCAAAGACGGCGAAGATCAGGGTGAACAAGGGCACAGCGATGAGGGCAGAACTCCAGTGCTGCAACGCCCCGCTGGTCTATCTTTCTCATTATTGCACCAAATAGACGACCTGGGTACGAGCAACCGTGCCAGGGACACAGCCATTCGTGCTCAAGTAAGCGCTACCGGTCATCGTCAAAGTATTGGCTATTACCTCTGAACACGTCGTGTTCGCATTGGCGCCCGTTCCGCTCCACGTAACACCAACGTTCGGGAAGTACATCGCGCCGCCCAAATCAATCATGTTACTATTGCCGTTTACGGTGACGGCATTCTTACTCTTATTTGGCGCCTGATCGTCAATCAGAACGCCAGCGAGTGCAGGATAGGTAGCGTTGGTAGAAGGTGCTGAAAGGCTAACCGAAGCGGTGCCACTGATGGAAATCGATGAATCCCCGAGCAACACAAGCGTAACGCCTAATGTTGTGCCGTTACAGGCCGGGCAACTGACGGTTCCGCCATTAATTGTGATTGTTGCGTTGTAAAAGAAGTAGGTTCCGGGGGAGAAAGCTACCGTGTCCCCGTTCGTACAGCTCAAATTACCATACAAATTGGTACTGTCGTTTGGCGTCAACGTACCACTGCATGACAGTTTAGTCGTCTTGCCGGTCCATGAGTTGAACGAAGCGGTGTCAAGTGCTTGCAGTGGATTCGTCGCAGCAGGCATAAAATAGTTGTATGGCGCGTTGAGGCTATTGCACTGAGTGACGTTGGGAAGGCAGCCCTTCGCAGCATCGATCTGCCAGCCTGACCCCGTGATAGTCGGAGTGCTGGAGTATTTGACAGTGTCGTTTGACATTAGCCCGCAGCCATTTCCGGCGGTCGTAACGTTGCCACCGATGGTAAGTGCGCTACCTTGGGGCCACCTCCCGAGTCCCAACGCACATAGATCTTTCGGGTTCTTGACTTCGGCAACAGCTGCCGCGGCGATGTTGACCGTAGACAAGCCGAGCACTGCGGCCAGGTACGCCGGCTGCTGCTGACTAACTGTGGCTTGAATGAAGTTTCCGGTGTTTCCGTTCCACGACGTAAGCGAAGCGATCGCAACCGTTTGCGAGATGCCACTCGGAAGGCTGGCCGCACAGATAGAGCCTGGATACGACGTGTCACCTGAGTTGCAGAACGCGTTCTGCGCTGCGAATTGCTTGCCGCGATAGTCCACAGACTGCGTATCGGCGCACGTAAGTGATCCGAGAGAGCAAGCGAGCCGCAGGGCGCCCGAATAGGCGGCTGCATCAGC
Organism: Bradyrhizobium sp. JR3.5; assembly: GCF_054057015.1. Taxonomy (NCBI): domain Bacteria; kingdom Pseudomonadati; phylum Pseudomonadota; class Alphaproteobacteria; order Hyphomicrobiales; family Nitrobacteraceae; genus Bradyrhizobium; species Bradyrhizobium sp. JR3.5. The sequence continues at coordinate 6,264,520 of NZ_JBSRYV010000002.1, read as the reverse complement.
GGCATTCTGCGCGCGTTGCTTGGTAACATACCAAGACCCCGCCTCACCGCCAAGCGCCATCATTCCAATCAGAGGTATCAAGGCGACCACAGTCGCGAACGCGGCCGAACCTCGACGGCAATGGAGTATGTCGCGCATGGAGCCCTCCTATTGAAACCGTTCAGAATATGACAGCGTGTACGTGCAGGAACTGCTGCAAAGCGCAGACCTCAACACCATGGGCGCAAAGGTTATGGTCGTCGTGTACAAATAGTATTTGGGCGAGAGCGTCGCGTCCGAACAGCCGGCCTGATTGTCACCGCAAATGATTTGAGGATCGCTGATAGGATAACTCGGATTAGCGGTGGCCCTGGGACGCACAGTCGCCAGCCAATCCGACGTGCTCGTGACATCCGTTGGCTGATGGTACTGCAAATATTGCCCAAACCCTCGTAATGCCGCGAACGCCTGGATGTATTGAAAGCCCGCCATCGCGAGGTCGGCCAGCGGCAGCAGGATAACCACGAACAGGAAAAGGAACACGAACAGCATCTCGAACGCGACGGCGCCGCGTCGATCCGCGATCAGCGAACGCTTGCCGCTCACGCGGCTTTTCCGGAAGCGCATGACCACTCACCAGACATAAGGAATCAGTCTCCAGCGCGAGGCCTCGTAGCTGGAATATTCAGGAAGAGTGCGCCGAAGCACGTCTTCTTCGTAATGAATTCGCCAGACCTGGATGCCGATATGCAGGAACAGCAAGGCGACGGTCATCCAGCTCAGATGCTGCAACACAACGCCGACGAACACGATTTCTTCCGACAGATAGAGCGGGTGCTTGATCCACCGATACGGCCCGGTCTGCACCACCGAACGCGCCTGCGGCACCAGGCTGAACGACCGTCCGAGATGGCGGACAGTGACGAGGATCATGATCATGCCGGTCAGCACGAAAGCCGTGGACAACAGATTCGGCAATGTGCCTTCGGTCTTCTCGAAAAACGTGATCGTCCACGGCCAGTATGTGCCAACGAACGCGGCGATCCTCGGCAGCAGCCCTTCGGCCTGCGCCTTCGCAGGCCCCCGGATCAGGATCAGCAGCGCCAGCATCAGGTAAAACACCGCGACAAAGAAGTTCGACACGAGCGATGGCCACGGCTCCCCCGCCGGGGTGGCGAGCTTGAACGACACGGCAAGCGCCAACAGGAGGAACCACGCGCTGCCCAGCATTCGGGTGAGCCGATCGTAGGCCAGGTTCGTCGAAAGGCTCATTACACTAGCACTCATGGGCTTACTTACCCAGGTCGGCGAAGGTACGAATCAGGTGAAGGAACGGGCTTCCGCCCAGGATGACGAACATCGCCGGAAGCAAAAACAACACCATCGGAACGGTGAGCTTGGCGCCCAATTTGTGGGCGCGCTCCTCGAGCTTGGTGATGCGTTCCCGGCGCAGGTCGACTGCGATGCTGCGCAGGGCCTGGCTCAGCGGCGTGCCATATTGCAGGCTTTGACTGACCATGGTGCCGAAACGACGGAGGCCCTCCGACGTGGCAGCGAGCTTCTCGAAGGCGTCGGCACGGTTCGGCAGGATCCGCAGATCGTCGAGAAGACCGCGCAGCACGTGGCAGATGGCGGGATTGGTCTCCCACATCTCGTCCGCCACACGCTCAATCGCGCTCTCCAGGCCCATGCCGGCTTCGCTGCAAACGACAAGCAGATCGATGGTGTCGGGCGTGCCGAGCCGGATCGCCGCATCGAAGCGTCGCTTCACGACCAGCAAGATCAGACGCGGAATCATGATTCCAAACGCCACGCCAATCAGCGTGAAGATCATCACGTCGGTGAACGGCCGCCCGAGAAGTTGCGAGACCGCGAAGGCCGTGATCGGAAATGCAAATGAGCTGACCGTCTTGAAGCCGAGCCAGATCGGCAGCGTTCGATGATGATTGAACCCGGCCGACTGGAGAATCATCCGCAGCTGGTCCAGGTTTTCCTGGCCGTAGAAGCGCCTGTAGCGCATGCCGACCGATGAGAGCCAGCCGATCAGGTCGTTCGACGAGCTCGATCGGTCGGGAATTCCCAGCACGGCGTTCGAGACCCGCGTGTTCAAGGCACGAAGGTGCATCTCGCGGATGATCAGCAGGAAGGTCGCAGCCGCAACCCCGACGGCAAGAGTGGCAAAACCGAGAACAGCCGTCATAGGGTGGTTTCCCTTCTGACCATCCAACGGATCACGAAATGCCCGACCAGGACCGAGCAAGCCGCATAAGCGAGAAGCACATTGCCTTGCGGATCGAACAACAGCAGATCGATCGACCGCGGATTGATCAGGTAAAGCATCCCGCCGATAACGACCGGCGCGAAGGTGAGCGCACGCGATGAAAAGATGACCTCTCCCGCCAAGGCCTTCGCACGGGCCGCCAGCGCAACCCGCTGGCTCACGGTCTCACCCAGCGTTTGCAGCGTTTCCGCCAGGCTGCCGCCGGTCTTCAATTGCACCGCCAGGGTCACCGCAAACATCGCATATTCCGGCACCTGCGTCCGCTGGTAGACGCCTTCCACAGCCTCCTCGGGCGACCGGCCCATATTCAGTTCGCTGCAGACGATGGCAAACTGCCCGGATGTCGGTTGCGGCATCTCGCGGGCGATGGTGCGAAATGCTTCGTGGACGGGCAACCCGGACCGGACCGTACTCGTCACCAGCTGAACCGCGTCTGGAAGTTGCTGGAACAGTTGATTTGCAAAGCGGTGTTGCTGCCATCCGAACAGCCCGCGCACGACCAGGATGGCGACGCCCGCGGCGGCAATGCCCGCATAGAGGCCCGGAAACTTCAGGAACGCATTGACATAGATGATTGCCGCCCCTGCCATTCCCCCTGCGAGCAGCACGTAAATCGGGCGTAGCATGTACACCGCGTCGGGACGGTAGTTGGAAAGGCGATGCAGCATATGCCAACGCGAGGTCTTCGCCGCACGACGGATGGACACCAGAGTCGCCGCTTCAGCCGTCGGCAAGGCGATCTCGAGCTGGCGATCCATTCGCCTCTGTCGTGCGTCGAGCCAAAGGGTGTTTGCCCCAGCACACAGCAGCAGCACCAGGACGATCATCAAGGGCGTCGACATCAGATCTGCCTCATCGCATCTGCCCAGGCCCGATCGAGCCCGTAATAGACGAGGCGGCTCTTGAATTTCGGAACCGCGTTGGTGGAGCGGTAGGTGCCCGATATCCGGCCGTGAACGTCCTCGTCCTTGTACTCGAACAGCGCGATGTCGTTGGTGGTGATCACTTCGCCTTCCAGGCCGATCACCTCGCTGATCTGTATGATGCGGCGCTGGCCGTCCCGCATGCGCTCGACCTGCACGATAAGATCCAGCGCGGCCACGATCTGCGATCGGATTGCGCGCGACGGCAGATTGACCTGCCCCATCTGCACCATGTTCTCCACGCGGGTCAGGGCATCGCGCGTGCTGTTGGCATGCACGGTGGAGATCGATCCATCATGGCCGGTGTTCATCGCCTGCAGCATGTCGAAGGCCTCGGCGCCGCGCACCTCGCCCACGACGATGCGGTCCGGCCGCATACGCAGCGCGTTCCACAGGAGATCGCGTTGCGTCACCTGTCCGGTGCCTTCAAGGCTCGGGGGCCGGGTCTCCAGGCTGATCACATGCGGCTGCTGGAGCTGCAGCTCCGCCGCGTCCTCGATCGTGACGATGCGCTCGCTGTTGTCGATGAACTGACTCAAGGCATTCAGCAGCGTCGTCTTGCCGGAACCGGTGCCGCCGGAGACCAGGACATTGAGCCGGCAGCGGGAGGCGATCTCCAGCAACTGTCCAAGCGCGGGCGTCATCGAGCCGTTTTCGATCATCCCGGCGATGTTCAGACGCCGGTTCGGAAATTTTCGGATCGAGATGCAGGGGCTATGGATCGCCAGCGGCGGCAGGATGATGTTGACGCGGCTGCCGTCAGGCAGACGGCAGTCCACCATTGGGCTGGACTCGTCGACACGTCGGCCGACTTGCGAGGCAATCTTCTGTGCGACGGAAGCGATGTGGTCATTGTCGCGAAACCGGACCGCGACCCGCTCGAGCTTGCCGGCCCGCTCGACATAGACGTTGTTCGGCCCATTGATCATGATGTCGTTGATCGTCTGGTCGAGCAGCAGCGGACGCAGCGGCCCGTAGCCGGTCATGTCGTCGGCGATTTCCTCCGCCAGGAAGAGCTGCTCGCGGCCCGACAGTTCCAGCCGCTCCTGGTTGGCGATGCCGTGGATGATTTCCTCGATCTGCCGCCGCAGGACGTCGCGGGAGACCGTGGTGGCCACCGCCGGCTCGATCTGCTCGATCACCCGTTCACGGAGTGACGCCGACATCACCGGATGATGCGTGGAGGGCTCGTCATGCCTGGGCGCCGATACGAACAGGCTCGACGCCGATGGCGCCACGCTTGATTCCTCCGGCGGTAAGGCCGGCGGCGCCGGTTGCGCGCTTGGGACCGCCGACGGCGTGACCAGCACCGCTCCGGGCATCCGCACCGGCATTTCGTCTGCGCGCCTGCCGAACTTTTTCATAGCCCGAGCCACCTCTTCCACGCGGCCTTTTTCTTGGCACCGACGCCGGTGATCTCCCGTACGATCGGGGCAAGGTGACGCCGAAGCCCGGATACGTGCTTCAGCGCCGGAATGCCGAGGTTGACCGCCTGGGTCATTCCCTTGCCGAGATCGGGGATGATCATGTCCGGCTCTGCGCCAAGGGCCTTGACGATCGTCGCCCTGGGCAGGCCGCCGGCGCGGTCGGCGCGATTGAGCAAAGTAAAGACCCGATCCTTGCCGGCGATGTTGGTGACGGCGTTGCGAAGTGCGTGGGCATTGCGCAGGCCTGTCACTTCGGCCTCCAGCAGCACCAGCACATGACGGGACATCTGGATGACCGGATAGATCGATGCCGGAAACGGCACCGGCACGTCGACAACGACGTAGTTGAACCGCTGACGGAGCAGGCCCAGCACGTGCCGCACGCCCGCTTCCGTAATGTCGAGCTTGGCATCAAGCTCTTCATCGCCGGAAATCAGGACAACCCGATCGTTCACCTCGATCGCCGCCCGCTCGAGGAACAGCGTGTCGGCTCGCATCGGGTTTTCAAGCGCGATGCGGAGGCCGGGTCCGGGGCGAACACCGAGCATCACCGCGGTCTCGCCGCCCTGCAGATGCAGGTCGAGCAGCGCCACCTTCGCCTTGGTGGTTTCGGCCAGTTGCATTGCGAGGTTGATTGCGATGCTGGTCGCTCCGGCGCCGCCCTGCGCGCCGCAGATCGACACCACGTGCCCGCCACGGTCATTATGTGCCGGCGCGACGTCGCCAAGCAGCTTCGGCCGGAGCTGGTCCAGCACAATATCCCTTGTGATCGGCGTCGGAAGATACTCGGTAAGGCCGATCTCCATCAGTTCGCGGTAGAAGGTGATTTCCCGGTTGTCGCCGATCAGACACACCTTGACATCGGGCGGGCAGACGCTGGCCAGACGCTCCAGTTCAGTGAACGGATCATCCATCCCGCTGATATCGGTCACCAGCGCGTACAGATCGGTGTCGGTCTCGAGCATGCGTGTCGCATGACGAATGGTGCCACGCCGGATCACCAGGTTGCAGCCATCGAGACCCTTGCGAAGGGCCGCAGCGCTGAGCTCGTCGTTGACGAAGCAGACGATCCGGTTACGCGCAACAAGGGACGTCGTTTCTTCGGGTGTTTCCATCACAGCCATGTTCGCACTCATCGACTTTTCTCCGACCCCTTGCTCGCGTCACCCACCACTGCTGTCGTCTGACGGTCGGCCGCCTGCGAGACGTCGCAGTTCGCCAGGGCGTCGTCGTCGAGCTCCTGCTTCCTGACCGAGTACTGCTTGACCTCGCTGCCGGTATAGATCGCGACCGTCGTGCTCTGGCCGGCAACTGCACTTTGGCGCGCCAGCTCCGGAGACACATCGCAGCTGGATGTCGCACCTGTGTCAGCCTTGTCCCATTGCTCGGCCGCAGCGCGGACGACGAACGACAGCGTTCCAAGCTGCTTTGCAACGGCGACCCTCTTGACCTGTTCCGGCTTGAGCTCCAGCGAGACGGTTTGCGCCGTCTTCCCTGCGACGGCATTGCTGACGGAGCGACCGCCTTGGGCAATCTCCTGGTCGATCGCGATGACGCGCACGTTGGACAGAACGGTTTCGCTGACGGCCCGCCGCACTGGAGCCCCCTTCTCGAACACCTGGGTCAACACCACGTCGACATTGTCGCCCGGCCTGATCAGACCCGAGACGCCAGTCTCCTCATCAACCTTGATGCTGATGGCGCGGCTGTCCGGCGCCAGGACGCTGGCAAGGAAACCGCGATCCTTCGGACGCAGGATGTCTTCCAGGGTAATGGCGCTGCCGGCGTCGACGTACTTGCGAACCAGCGAACCGGGCAGCCCGGCTTTGGTGTCAGGCGTTTCGAGGATCGCGCCCGCGGGGACACGATTCGGGGCCGCCTGGCGTACGGCGAAATCCTCGTCCCGCGCCAATGTCCCCTTCGACAGCGGACGTGTCGTAACGAAGTAGCCGACGGTCGCAGCTGCGGGCTGCGGCTTTTCCGCGACCACCTCGGCAACAACCGGATCGTTCGGCCGGTTCAGGCTATAGGCGATGAGCCCGAGCGCCGTAGCCGCAAGCAGCAGCACCATGATGATCGAGACGCGGAGAGCGGACGACATGTCAAAATCCTTTGCTCAAAATAGTCCAGATACCGCCGCATGCGATGGCCACCCCGTAGGGCAGCGGCGCATGTCGCAAATGACGCCAGCGCTCGACCGCGTAGACCCGGCGCACCAGCGACGACCCGGCGGGCGCCAGCTTCGGTTGTGGCAGACGGCGCATCATCAGATGCACCGCGGCCAGAACGCCGCCGGCCAGTGCAGTTGCCGTCAACAGTTCAATCACGCCGGTCAGCGGCAGACCGATCGCCAGGGCAACCAGCAACTTGACGTCGCCCCCGCCGATCGCTCCCCGCAGATAGATCACGAAAAGCGCCAGGAACAGGATTGCGGCAACGATCAGCGACTGGCCGATCTGCATCGGACTGGCCAATTGGCCGACGATCCCAAGGAGCGCCAGCGCCAGACAAATTTCGTTTCGGATCAACCGTGTCGCGATATCGATCGTTGCGACATAGAACAACAATGCGATTTCCAGACACGAGGTCGTGGACGCAATCCAATTCATGAAATAAACGCCTCAGAAAAGGCGGGGGGCACAAAATAATGCCCCCCTCCGGAGCCCGTCCTCTGGGCTTAAGCGCTAACCGCGTTGGCAACCGCGGTGCCGATCGTAGTGATCGAGGCGAGCAGAACACTGCCGATGCCGCTGGCAGTACCGGTACCGAACGCCGCGGAAACGGCGGCGACGATACAGGCGGCGACGATCACGTATTCGAACGACACAACGCCGTCCTTGTCCGTGCGCAGGTGCCTCAATCCTTCGGTGATCTTGATGTACGACTGCAACATAGGAGAAAGCCTCCTTAAGGCTTGCACACATCGCAATCCGGTTGACCGCTGTTGGCAGACGGGATCTGCCAACAGCATTCAAACATCCGGAGTTAAGCGGAGACTGCGGTGGCGACCTTGCCGGCGATCGTGGTGATCGAGGCGCTCAGAACCGAGCCGATGCCGCTGGCGGTACCCGTACCGAACGCGGCCGAAACGGCGGCGACGATGCAAGCGGCGACGATCACGTATTCAAACGACACAACGCCGTCGTTGTCCGAGCGCGGAGACGCCTGAAGGCTTCGGTGGTCTGGATGTAAAGCTTCAACATAGGAAAATATCCCTTGTGCGAGTAAATTCACGTAATATGTTGGCGGGGGGGCAAATCCGATGCCAACTAGGATTTTCTTATAATGCGTCGCGAGAAATCTGTCGATTGGTAATCGTTTATTAACCCTACCGGCGTAGCCGCGGACGCCTCTCCACGGGCGCGACGCTTCGATGACAATGCACGAAACACCTTAAATTATAGGGTTTTCTGCATTTCTCGACATTTCATTGTAGCCGCTCCGTGCGAATACGGTGACGGCATCCAAAGAGCGCACCGGACAAGTGGTCGCGCGAACGACTCCGTGGAGTGACGGCGTCACAATCCGGTTCCACAAGGCACCCGCCCACTGTCGTTCACAGGCTTACGCTTTCGTCTCAGTAACAGGTCCCGGAATCCCCTCCGAGCCGGCCACAGCTCTCCGGGCCGGCGGCCGTGGCTGGTAGGTCGGATGCGGGCCACGCCATCCGCGGTCGGACCACAACCGAGGTCTCCAGCCCCTCGCGCTCTGCAGCGCGTTTCGCCTCCCGAACAGGTACCTAAATGACCTATCTTCTTGAGGCCTTTGATGGGGTGGAGTAGGGTCTGCGTATTCGAGAAGTCGTTCTTAAAAATTGGATAGCCGCTTCGAATAGGCGTCTTTTTCATGCGCCGCGTGATCGACACCGCTCCAAAGGATGGGACATTCGTCATTCTCGAGGATGACGTAAGCGGAAGCTTTGAATCTGCCCAATGGTCAGCTGAGGGGCGCGGGTGGATTAGGGAAAATGGCGAGCCAAGCGAGATCACGGCGACGCATTGGCTAACAATGCAGCTTCCAGAGGAAGGTGATGAATTTTTTCTGCAGGATGAATTCATCCCGCCAAAGGAAACTGGATCAATCGCCCCCCCGGCGTCGCCAGGGCCCCGCTCCTTTTGTTTCCCCTCGGGCCTGGCCGAACGCGCGAGGGTGGCGGAATTAACTCGTCTGGTTGCGAACGCGGACCCGGTCGCCGGCGTCCGGGTTGAAGCGCAGGCCGCGCGGAGCAAACAGGAGCGCGGACCGGCCGCGCGGCACTGGTTTACCCTCTCCTCGATCGCCGCAGTGATGGTCGGGGCATCGCTCGTCGGCTGGTATTTCCACCCCGAGCTCGTCGCCTACTTGACGCGATACATTGTGGAGCAGGATAACGTCAGGACTGGCACAGCTGGCGTGGAGGCCGTCAAGCAAGAGACCCAGGCCGCAAGAGAGGACCTGCAAAAAGCCGAACCATCGGCGCGGGATCCAGCTCTTCATCAGCAAGCCGACCGGGCGATCTCACAGGCACCGCGGGATACTGCGCCGGGCAAGCAAGGTGCGGAGGCAATGCAGCCGGAAGCGCAACAGTCTTCTGAAAAGGAGCGGCGCCGCGCAGAGGGCCTGGCAAATGAACTGGCGAGGGCACAGCAGATCATTGGGATGCAGATAGCGCAGGCGAACAGGGCGCGCGATCAGGCGACGCAGCTCAGCCAGGCCGCGGACAGCGGGATGGCGGAGCTGCGACAGTCGCTGCACAAGGAACACGACAGGGCCGCGGCGCTGGCGGGCGAGCTTGCGAAGGCGCGGCGGGATTTCGAGACCCAGCTGGCACTCTCAAGCAAGGCCCGTGACGAGGCAGCGCAGGCGAAGAGGGCCGCCGAGAGCGTCACGGCGGAGCTGCGACAGTCTCTGCAGACGGAGCGCGACAGGGCCGAGGCGCTGACGGGCGAGCTTGCGAGGGCACGGCGGGATCTCGAGACCCAGCTGACGCCGTCACGCAAGGCCGGTGACGAGGCGGCGCAGGCGAAGACGGCCGCCAAGAGCGCGACGGCCGTGCTGCGGCCGTCTCCGAAGAAGGAGCGCGACCGGGCCGAGGCCGGCCGCGAGCCCACGCTAACTCAAACCGCGGAGGCGGCTGCGACAGAGCAGCCAGCGGTCGCTGAGGCGCAAGGCGGTCCGGACGCGGCCAGGTTGCTGGCGCGCGCCAGCGCCCTGCTCGGCCAAGGGGATATCGGTGCCGCGCGGATCGTACTCGAACACGCCGTCGAGACGGGTAGCGCACGGGCGAGCTTCATGCTCGCGGAAACCTATGATCCCCTCGTTCTTTCCAGATGGAAGACCTACGGAACACGCGGTGATGTGACGAAGGCGCGCGAGCTATACGCAAAGGCGCTTGCCGGTGGCATCCAGCAGGCCAAGGATCGATCTGTCGCGTTGCATTAGTCTCGTATGACAACGACAATGGCGATCCAGGCGCGACTGCTCGGTTTATGGCGCGACAATCAGGATGAGAGCGAGGTCTCACCTTGATCGCTGCCGCCCATCGGTTCCAAGAAGAGAGACCTTGGCAGAGTTCGCGCCGTCTCGAAAGCAGTTCGCAGAGGCCCGTCCGAGCCGGCCGCAACTCTCCCCGTTGGATTGGAATCCCCCAACGCTGGCGCAGAGAGGCTGGAGCCGGTGCGTGTGTTGACGCGCCGGGCGTTTCAGATGCGAAATGAGTGCCTGATCTGCCTTAGCATGGCCAGCGTCGCGTCGGTGTACCGACCATGCGTGAGATACTGATCTACCTGCGATGCTCCCAGCACCGCCAATGCGGCTATTGCAAAGCCCTTGATCATAATGGGCCCCCTACGAAAGAGACCGCCAACCGGGCTGTCAAAGTTTCACGTTGGATCGAAACTTCGCTGTCGCTCATCGCGACCTACCTACATAGCGAATGCTGGCCGAAAACGGTAACCAGAGCCTTAAGGCGAGCGTAGAGCAGAATCTGCTCCTCAACGTAGCTGTTTCATCGAACCCGACTGGCCAGCTTGCGCCAGTGGTAGCCACGCTTTTCGACGTCCTCCCGAATTCTTTCGCTCACCGATCGCACGGTACGTTTCTTTTTGCGCCAGCTTCCGCCCAACGTCGAAGGGATGGGAAGCCCACGCCGGATCACCAGCAGATCGTTTTTGCCGCCCAAATATACGTCATACATGAGAGCGCCCAGGTTGCAGGGGGCAGCATAGACCTGCACAGCAGCGTTATTGGTGGTGCGGGTGCAACAGCGACTTCAAAACAATTGGGCGCCAGCGAACCAGACTGGCCCCAAGGGATCGGTCCAAGACTCACTTCTGCCGGAACGCGTGATTGAACGACATCACCAGCGGCCCCACGATGTAATCAAACGCGGTTCGCTGGACCGTTGGGATCATCACGGTTGCCGGCATTCCCGGATAAAGGCGGATGTTGGGCATCGCGGCCAATTCGCTCTGGTCGATCCGAACAAAGGCCGTGTAATACGGATTGTTGGTCTTGGGATCCGTCAAGCGGTCCGCCGAGATCTGGATGACGTCGCCATGAATGATCGGAACGATCCGTTGCTTGTAGGCTGTTAGGTGAACTTCGGCGCGGGTGTCCGGGTGAACGTCGCTGATGTCCTCGACGGCGACCTGCGCTTCGATGGTCAGCGAATCCTCGTCAGGCACGATGTCCAGAATTTTGTCGCCGCGCTGGATCACGCCTCCGACCGAAAACACGCTCAGCCCAACCACGCGACCGGTGTAGGGTGCATGGATCTCCATGCGGCCCAGCACTGCCTTGGCGTTCATCGCCTTCGGGATCACCTCCAGGAGCTTGGCTTGGGTGTCGCGCAAGTCCTTCGTGACGTCGGTCATCCGATCGTTGTCGAACTGGGCGATCTGCTGCTCCTGCTCGGCAATGGCCTGGCGTGCCTTGGCGATGCTGGCGTTTGCATCTGCGATCTGGCCCTCGAGGCCGTACGCGGTCCGCTCCAGCTGCAGGATGCGTGGACGGGCGATCAACCCGCGTTCGACGAGCGGCGCAATGTCTTTGGCCTCCTTGTGCACCGAATCGATCTGGTTGGTGAACGATTTCACCTGCGCTTCCGCACCAACGATCTGCGATCCCAGCTGGTTGATCTTCTCGCGGACGACACTTCTTTGCCCTTCGAGCGAGGCCCTGCGGGTGTCAAACTGACTGACCTGCCCGTTCCAGACGCTCTTGAAATAGGGATCGTCAGAGCGCGCCTTCAGATCCGGCGGCATGACAAGCTGGGAGCCATGATCCAGCTCGGTCAGCAGCCGGACTTCCGACGCACGAAGCACGGCATATTGCTGCGTCAGCACTTCATGCTCTGCGCGAGCCTGGGTCTCGTCCAGAACGATCAACAGATCGCCCGCGAGCACCCTGTCGCCTTCCCTGACATGCAATTCCTTAACGATGCCGCCATCGAGGTGCTGGAGGCTCTTGCGGTTGCCATCGACCTTCACGACCGCGTTCGCAACCACCGCCCCGTTGAGCGGCGCGGTCACCGCCCAGGTCCCGATACCGCCGAAGAAGATCGCGATGATCAGCCACCCCGCCACAGCAACCTTGCGAATGGAGTCGCTTGGCGCGCCATCCTGGTTCGCGGGTTTTGTCCCGCGTGGGGCGGCTCCGGGGCGCATCGACAAGTCTAGGACATCAAGCAATGCCATGATTTTTCCTAACCAGCCGCTCCCCGAACCGCCGGAACCGGCACCGGCCTGGTGAGACGCGAGAGGATCTCGTGCCGGGGTCCGAACATCTCGGCGACGCCCTCACGCAACACCAACACTTTATCGACAACGCCGATCGTGGCTGGCCGATGCGAAATGATCACCACAGTCGTTCCGCGCTTTTTTAGCTCCATGACGCACTCTGCGAGCGCGGCATCACCTTCCGAATCGAGATTCGAACTTGGCTCATCGAGCACAACGAGGCTCGGATTGCCGTAAACCGCACGAGCGAGGGCGATACGCTGGCGAATGCCACCGGACAGGATTGCGCCGCCCTCGCCTACTTGGGTATCATAGCCCTCGGGCAGCCGAAGGATCATCTCGTGCACACCGGCCATCTGCGCCGCCGAAATGATCTCCCTGTCCTCTTTTCGATCGAACCGGCAGATATTGGCAGCCACACTGTCGGCGAACAGCTCGATATCCTGAGGCAGGTAGCCCAAATGCTGGCCGAGCGATGACCTGATCCAGGTCGAAACATCGGATCCGTCAAGGCGGACGGCACCTGCGGATGGGGCCTGAACGCCAACGATCTGGCGCGCCAGCGTGGACTTGCCGGCGCCCGAGGGGCCGATGATCCCGAGGACTTCACCCGATTCGATCTGGAAGGTGACCCCGCGCAGAATGGGCTTCGAGGTTCCAGGCGCGGCATAGGACAGCGTTTCGACGGAAAGACGGCCCTCGGGTCGCGGCAGCGTCAGCCCTGATTGATGCGGCGGATTGGCAGCCAATAGCTCGCGCACCCGCAGGAATGCACCGCGGGCCGAGACCAGGCTGCGCCATGACCCAACGATCTGTTCGACCGGCTGCAGCGCACGGCCAAGCAGGATGCTGGCGGCAAACATCGCACCTACGGTGGTCAGCCGCTCGATCACGAGATAGGCGCCAAGACCGAGAATCAAGGATTGCATCGAAAGCCGCAGGAAACGAATCATGCTCTGCATCGTGGCGGCGCGATCGCTTGCGGCGACCTGGCGCTCGAGCATGCGGTCGCGGTCCCGGCTCCAACGATTTAAGAGACCAGCGGTCATCCCCATGGCGCGCACCACTTCGGTGTTGCGCAGGCTCATCTCGGTGAAGCTGTAATTCCGATTTGCCGCCTCGCCGGATTCGGAGAGCGGAGGCTTGACGATCCATTCACTGAGAAAGGCCATCAGGACCAGAATGATCGAGCTCCCCAGCGCAAATGCGCCCAGGAAGGGGTGTAGAGCGAAAATCACCGCGATGTAGATCGGTGCCCAGGGCAGATCGAAGACAGCGTGAATTCCGGACCCAGTGATGAACTGGCGGAACGTGTCAAAATCGCGCAGCAGCTGGCTGCGGGCGCCACCTAATCTTGCCGAATGGTCGATGATGGCGGTCATCACCCGCGGCGCGATCTTCCGATCTAGGCGGATGCTGGTGCGTGTCAGCACGCGTGCCCGTACCGCATCGAGACCCGCAAGCGCCATGAACGCCAGCAATAGTGCAAGCGTCAGCATCAGCAGGGTGATCTCACTGGCGCTCGAGATCACGCGGTCATAGACCTGCAGCATGTACAATGGCCCGGCCAGGTAGAGCAGGTTAATGGCCAGGCTGAATGTGGCTGCATTTGTAAAATAGCCGTGGCAGGCTTGCAGTGACTGCCGCAATTCGTCCGTTCTTTTACGAAAGGAACTCACGCGAAATCTGGCCGGAGCCATCCCTGAAAATATGATGACTGGCAGCCAATAGGCGACAGCCAAAAGGTGCAAGTAAATCGATCATCAATCTGCTCTATGTAGCACAGCCGGCAACCGCGCCAAAGCGCTGCCGGCGCAAAACGAGCAGGAGGGTAAACTTACGGAGTTCGGCCTCTCCTCGTATCGTTCGCTCCGCCTGACGGAGCTCGCGCCCCTCAGGCGATGTGGTGCGGATCATAGGTGATCACCGTGCCATTCGTGGCGTCGGCCTTCTCGGCAAAGCCGGTCGGATCGTATTGACCGAGCAGGACGATGTTCGCGGTATGAGCACCGTCGGACACCGTCAAAGTGCCGCCGGTTCCCGCCTGGTTTTCTGTGAAGCTCAACGTGGTGCCAGCGCCGGAGCCGAGGCCCTTGATGTCGATGTCGTCATTGCCATCGAGGCCGCTCACCGTGCCGGAGAAGTGGAAGGCATCATCCAGGATCAGGTGGCCGGCGGCATTCGCGTCAAAGGTGACGCCTGCCGTCGAGCCTGCCCCGAACTCGATGGTGCCGGCCCCGCTGATCAGAGCGTTGCCATTGCCGGTAACCTCGCCTTCTGCTGTGACCGTGCCGCCATTGGCCCAGATCAAGCCGCTGTTGGTCACCGCGCTGGCAAGCACCAGCCCACCCGCACCGGTCGCCTCCAGCGTGCCGGCGTTGGCGATCACGTTAGCGCCAGTGTCGATCACCAGGGCATGGGTGCCGGTGGCATCGATGGTGCCCTCGTTACTGAGCATCAGGCTGCCCTGCCCGATCTGGCCCGCACCGGAGATGATATTGTCGACGTTATCAAGCGTGACGTTGGAGGCCGTGCCGGCGATGATGTTGTGGTCATCGTCGGACAGGACCACGTGGCCGCCGCCTTCCAGCTTGATGCCGGTCTGGATCAGTTGCAGCAAGGTATCATCACCCGACCCCTGCAGGTCGATCTCGCCCGTGTTGTTGATGATACCGGACAGCGGCAGCATCGAGCCATCGCCGATGGTCATCGGGCCGGGATTTTCGACAGTCGGCGTCACGTCGAATTCGAAGTTCGCCGCCGTCAGGTCCGCCGCATGCACGCCATCGAGCGTGATGGTCTGGCCGTCGATCAACGTGATCACCGCATTGCCGCTCGCGTCATCCGCGGTGTGGGCCTGAACGTCGGCGAAGCTCTGCCAGCCGTAGCTGATCAGGTCGATGACATCGGAGGACACCTCGAAGCTGTGCACGAAGTCGTTGCCGATTGGCTTCGAGAACACGAAGAGATCGTGTCCGCTTGAGCCGCTTAGATGATCATCGGCAGACCACGCAAAGATCGGAGAGCCGACCCCAAACGCTTCGATATTGACATTCTCGAAGAACGTATCGAGTGACCCATCGGGATTTGCCATATCGATACCAATTGTGAGGACGACCGCACCCACAAAGGACAGAGGCGTTTGGACTGTGACGTATTGGGATTCGGCGTATTGGAATGACCAACTGCCGTCAATGTTCTGGGTTCCGGAACTTAAAGACCAACCCGAAGGCATACCGCCAATGTGAATCGTGGTGTTGGATGGTATAGCCGCGCCTTCCAGGCCCAAATCAATTGGCGCTCCCGCAACGCCTGCCGGGAAGGTCCCCGTTTCTGTCCGCGTAACATTATTTCCTGCGGCATCGGTAACGGAAGCCGAGGCCTGCATGGACTGATTTCCTTTCAAGTCTGATAGCGAGCCCCAAACCGGGCTACTACCGGAAATCGTTATTGTCCCGTTTGTCTTGGCGGTATTAATCTCCGACGCCGTGAGCGTGTGTGAAACGGAATGTCCACTTTGATCTGAAACTGTCACAATCATCGATTGCAGGTCGGAATCGATATTGCTGATCGTGACTGAAAGACTATTGACGTTGTTTCCAGTGTGGCTGTTTACACCTGAGAAGGTGATAAGAGGTGCCGCATCAGCTGTGGTATCAACTGTTGCCGTTACCGCCGGGGAGGTCGTCGTGACGTTGCCGGCGTTGTCCGCGGCCACCGCAGTGAAGCTGTGGCTGCCGTCGGAGAGCGCTGCCGTGGTGAAGCTCCAGTTGCCACTGCTCACCGTCGCGGCGCCCAGATCCGTCGCACCGTCAAAGATGTGAACTGAGGCAACCCCATTGGCATCGCTGACCGTTCCCGACAGGGCCAGCGTATTGTCCTTCGTGAGGCCGCCGCTGCTGATGGTGGTGGTCGAGCCGGTGTTGGTACCAAGGGTCGAGCTCATGGTCTCGGTCGGCGCCGTGGTGTCCACCGTAGCGGTCACTGCCGGGGAGGTCGTCGTGACGTTGCCGGCGTTGTCCGCGGCCACCGCAGTGAAGCTGTGGCTGCCGTCGGAGAGCGCTGCCGTGGTGAAGCTCCAGTTGCCACTGCTCACCGTCGCGGCGCCCAGATCCGTCGCACCGTCAAAGATGTGAACTGAGGCAACCCCATTGGCATCGCTGACCGTTCCCGACAGGGCCAGCGTATTGTCCTTCGTGAGGCCGCCGCTGCTGATGGTGGTGGTCGAGCCGGTGTTGGTACCAAGGGTCGAGCTCATGGTCTCGGTCGGCGCCGTGGTGTCCACCGTAGCGGTCACTGCCGGGGAGGTCGTCGTGACGTTGCCGGCGTTGTCCGCGGCCACCGCAGTGAAGCTGTGGCTGCCGTCGGAGAGCGCTGCCGTGGTGAAGCTCCAGTTGCCACTGCTCACCGTCGCGGCGCCCAGATCCGTCGCACCCGTCAAAGATGTGAACTGAGGCAACCCCATTGGCATCGCTGACCGTTCCCGACAGGGCCAGCGTATTGTCCTTCGTGAGGCCGCCGCTGCTGATGGTGGTGGTCGAGCCGGTGTTGGTGCCAAGGGTCGAGCTCATGGTCTCGGTCGGCGCCGTGGTGTCCACCGTAGCGGTCACTGCCGGGGAGGTCGTCGTGACGTTGCCGGCGTTGTCCGCGGCCACCGCAGTGAAGCTGTGGCTGCCGTCAGAGAGCGCTGCCGTGGTGAAGCTCCAGTTGCCACTGCTCACCGTCGCGGCGCCCAGATCCGTCGCACCGTCAAAGATGTGAACTGAGGCAACCCCATTGGCATCGCTGACCGTTCCCGACAGGGCCAGCGTATTGTCCTTCGTGAGGCCGCCGCTGCTGATGGTGGTGGTCGAGCCGGTGTTGGTACCAAGGGTCGAGCTCATGGTCTCGGTCGGCGCCGTGGTGTCCACCGTAGCGGTCACTGCCGGGGAGGTCGTCGTGACGTTGCCGGCGTTGTCCGCGGCCACCGCAGTGAAGCTGTGGCTGCCGTCAGAGAGCGCTGCCGTGGTGAAGCTCCAGTTGCCACTGCTCACCGTCGCGGCGCCCAGATCCGTCGCACCGTCAAAGATGTGAACTGAGGCAACCCCATTGGCATCGCTGACCGTTCCCGACAGGGCCAGCGTATTGTCCTTCGTGAGGCCGCCGCTGCTGATGGTGGTGGTCGAGCCGGTGTTGGTACCAAGGGTCGAGCTCATGGTCTCGGTCGGCGCCGTGGTGTCGACCTGGACCAGCGTGGTGTTGCCGGCACTGGTGGTGTTGCCGGCCTCATCCGTCGCCGTCACCGACCAGGTGTTGTGGCTGCCCTGGCCGACCGCGGTGGTCAGACTCCAGGTGCCGTTGGAAACCGTGGCAAGGCCGAGCGAGGTGCCGTTGTCGAACACCTCGACGGTCTGGACGTGCACGGCCGGCCTCATCCGTCGCCGTCGCCGACCAGGTGTTGTGGCTGCCCTGGCCGACCGCGGTGGTCAGACTCCAGGTGCCGTTGGAAACCGTGGCAAGGCCGAGCGAGGTGCCGTTGTCGAACACCTCGACGGTCTGGACGTGCACGTCATCGCCAACCGAGCCGGACAGCGTCACGCTGTCGGTCTTGGTGATGTGGTCGCCCTGAACCCCGGTGTCGCTGAACGACACGGTGTCGAAGCTCACGGTCGGCGCCGTGGTGTCGACCTGGACCAGCGTGGTGTTGCCGGCACTGGTGGTGTTGCCGGCCTCATCCGTCGCCGTCGCCGACCAGGTGTTGTGGCTGCCCTGGCCGACCGCGGTGGTCAGACTCCAGGTGCCGTTGGAAACCGTGGCAAGGCCGAGCGAGGTGCCGTTGTCGAACACCTCGACGGTCTGGACGTGCACGTCATCGCCAACCGAGCCGGACAGCGTCACGCTGTCGGTCTTGGTGATGTGGTCGCCCTGAACCCCGGTGTCGCTGAACGACACGGTGTCGAAGCTCACGGTCGGCGCCGTGGTGTCGACCTGGACCAGCGTGGTGTTGCCGGCACTGGTGGTGTTGCCGGCCTCATCCGTCGCCGTCGCCGACCAGGTGTTGTGGCTGCCCTGGCCGACCGCGGTGGTCAGACTCCAGGTGCCGTTGGAAACCGTGGCAAGGCCGAGCGAGGTGCCGTTGTCGAACACCTCGACGGTCTGGACGTGCACGTCATCGCCAACCGAGCCGGACAGCGTCACGCTGTCGGTCTTGGTGATGTGGTCGCCCTGAACCCCGGTGTCGCTGAACGACACGGTGTCGAAGCTCACGGTCGGCGCCGTGGTGTCGACCTGGACCAGCGTGGTGTTGCCGGCACTGGTGGTGTTGCCGGCCTCATCCGTCGCCGTCGCCGACCAGGTGTTGTGGCTGCCCTGGCCGACCGCGGTGGTCAGACTCCAGGTGCCGTTGGAAACCGTGGCAAGGCCGAGCGAGGTGCCGTTGTCGAACACCTCGACGGTCTGGACGTGCACGTCATCGCCAACCGAGCCGGACAGCGTCACGCTGTCGGTCTTGGTGATGTGGTCGCCCTGAACCCCGGTGTCGCTGAACGACACGGTGTCGAAGCTCACGGTCGGCGCCGTGGTGTCGACCTGGACCAGCGTGGTGTTGCCGGCACTGGTGGTGTTGCCGGCCTCATCCGTCGCCGTCGCCGACCAGGTGTTGTGGCTGCCCTGGCCGACCGCGGTGGTCAGACTCCAGGTGCCGTTGGAAACCGTGGCAAGGCCGAGCGAGGTGCCGTTGTCGAACACCTCGACGGTCTGGACGTGCACGTCATCGCCAACCGAGCCGGACAGCGTCACGCTGTCGGTCTTGGTGATGTGGTCGCCCTGAACCCCGGTGTCGCTGAACGACACGGTGTCGAAGCTCACGGTCGGCGCCGTGGTGTCGACCTGGACCAGCGTGGTGTTGCCGGCACTGGTGGTGTTGCCGGCCTCATCCGTCGCCGTCGCCGACCAGGTGTTGTGGCTGCCCTGGCCGACCGCGGTGGTCAGACTCCAGGTGCCGTTGGAAACCGTGGCAAGGCCGAGCGAGGTGCCGTTGTCGAACACCTCGACGGTCTGGACGTGCACGTCATCGCCAACCGAGCCGGACAGCGTCACGCTGTCGGTCTTGGTGATGTGGTCGCCCTGAACCCCGGTGTCGCTGAACGACACGGTGTCGAAGCTCACGGTCGGCGCCGTGGTGTCGACCTGGACCAGCGTGGTGTTGCCGGCACTGGTGGTGTTGCCGGCCTCATCCGTCGCCGTCGCCGACCAGGTGTTGTGGCTGCCCTGGCCGACCGCGGTGGTCAGACTCCAGGTGCCGTTGGAAACCGTGGCAAGGCCGAGCGAGGTGCCGTTGTCGAACACCTCGACGGTCTGGACGTGCACGTCATCGCCAACCGAGCCGGACAGCGTCACGCTGTCGGTCTTGGTGATGTGGTCGCCCTGAACCCCGGTGTCGCTGAACGACACGGTGTCGAAGCTCACGGTCGGCGCCGTGGTGTCGACCTGGACCAGCGTGGTGTTGCCGGCACTGGTGGTGTTGCCGGCCTCATCCGTCGCCGTCGCCGACCAGGTGTTGTGGCTGCCCTGGCCGACCGCGGTGGTCAGACTCCAGGTGCCGTTGGAAACCGTGGCAAGGCCGAGCGAGGTGCCGTTGTCGAACACCTCGACGGTCTGGACGTGCACGTCATCGCCAACCGAGCCGGACAGCGTCACGCTGTCGGTCTTGGTGATGTGGTCGCCCTGAACCCCGGTGTCGCTGAACGACACGGTGTCGAAGCTCACGGTCGGCGCCGTGGTGTCGACCTGGACCAGCGTGGTGTTGCCGGCACTGGTGGTGTTGCCGGCCTCATCCGTCGCCGTCGCCGACCAGGTGTTGTGGCTGCCCTGGCCGACCGCGGTGGTCAGACTCCAGGTGCCGTTGGAAACCGTGGCAAGGCCGAGCGAGGTGCCGTTGTCGAACACCTCGACGGTCTGGACGTGCACGTCATCGCCAACCGAGCCGGAACAGCGTCACGCTGTCGGTCTTGGTGATGTGGTCGCCCTGAACCCCGGTGTCGCTGAACGACACGGTGTCGAAGCTCACGGTCGGCGCCGTGGTGTCGACCTGGACCAGCGTGGTGTTGCCGGCACTGGTGGTGTTGCCGGCCTCATCCGTCGCCGTCGCCGACCAGGTGTTGTGGCTGCCCTGGCCGACCGCGGTGGTCAGACTCCAGGTGCCGTTGGAAACCGTGGCAAGGCCGAGCGAGGTGCCGTTGTCGAACACCTCGACGGTCTGGACGTGCACGTCATCGCCAACCGAGCCGGACAGCGTCACGCTGTCGGTCTTGGTGATGTGGTCGCCCTGAACCCCGGTGTCGCTGAACGACACGGTGTCGAAGCTCACGGTCGGCGCCGTGGTGTCGACCTGGACCAGCGTGGTGTTGCCGGCACTGGTGGTGTTGCCGGCCTCATCCGTCGCCGTCGCCGACCAGGTGTTGTGGCTGCCCTGGCCGACCGCGGTGGTCAGACTCCAGGTGCCGTTGGAAACCGTGGCAAGGCCGAGCGAGGTGCCGTTGTCGAACACCTCGACGGTCTGGACGTGCACGTCATCGCCAACCGAGCCGGACAGCGTCACGCTGTCGGTCTTGGTGATGTGGTCGCCCTGAACCCCGGTGTCGCTGAACGACACGGTGTCGAAGCTCACGGTCGGCGCCGTGGTGTCGACCTGGACCAGCGTGGTGTTGCCGGCACTGGTGGTGTTGCCGGCCTCATCCGTCGCCGTCGCCGACCAGGTGTTGTGGCTGCCCTGGCCGACCGCGGTGGTCAGACTCCAGGTGCCGTTGGAAACCGTGGCAAGGCCGAGCGAGGTGCCGTTGTCGAACACCTCGACGGTCTGGACGTGCACGTCATCGCCAACCGAGCCGGACAGCGTCACGCTGTCGGTCTTGGTGATGTGGTCGCCCTGAACCCCGGTGTCGCTGAACGACACGGTGTCGAAGCTCACGGTCGGCGCCGTGGTGTCGACCTGGACCAGCGTGGTGTTGCCGGCACTGGTGGTGTTGCCGGCCTCATCCGTCGCCGTCGCCGACCAGGTGTTGTGGCTGCCCTGGCCGACCGCGGTGGTCAGACTCCAGGTGCCGTTGGAAACCGTGGCAAGGCCGAGCGAGGTGCCGTTGTCGAACACCTCGACGGTCTGGACGTGCACGTCATCGCCAACCGAGCCGGACAGCGTCACGCTGTCGGTCTTGGTGATGTGGTCGCCCTGAACCCCGGTGTCGCTGAACGACACGGTGTCGAAGCTCACGGTCGGCGCCGTGGTGTCGACCTGGACCAGCGTGGTGTTGCCGGCACTGGTGGTGTTGCCGGCCTCATCCGTCGCCGTCGCCGACCAGGTGTTGTGGCTGCCCTGGCCGACCGCGGTGGTCAGACTCCAGGTGCCGTTGGAAACCGTGGCAAGGCCGAGCGAGGTGCCGTTGTCGAACACCTCGACGGTCTGGACGTGCACGTCATCGCCAACCGAGCCGGACAGCGTCACGCTGTCGGTCTTGGTGATGTGGTCGCCCTGAACCCCGGTGTCGCTGAACGACACGGTGTCGAAGCTCACGGTCGGCGCCGTGGTGTCGACCTGGACCAGCGTGGTGTTGCCGGCACTGGTGGTGTTGCCGGCCTCATCCGTCGCCGTCGCCGACCAGGTGTTGTGGCTGCCCTGGCCGACCGCGGTGGTCAGACTCCAGGTGCCGTTGGAAACCGTGGCAAGGCCGAGCGAGGTGCCGTTGTCGAACACCTCGACGGTCTGGACGTGCACGTCATCGCCAACCGAGCCGGACAGCGTCACGCTGTCGGTCTTGGTGATGTGGTCGCCCTGAACCCCGGTGTCGCTGAACGACACGGTGTCGAAGCTCACGGTCGGCGCCGTGGTGTCGACGGTCGCCGTGATCGCTCCCGTCGTCGTGCTGTTGCCGGCAGTGTCCACCGCCTTGGCCGAGAAGCTGTGCGCGCCGTCCGACAGCGCGGCGGTCGTGAGCGTCCAGGCGTTGCCCGTGATGGTGACAGCACCCAGGTCCGTGCTGCCGTCAAACACGTGCACCGAGGCCAGACCATTGGCGTCGCTCACCGTCCCGGACAGCGCCAGCGTGTTGTCCTTGGTCAGGCCGCCGCTGCTGATCGTCGTGGTCAGCCCGGTATTGGTCCCGATCGTCGAGCTGATCGTCTCGCTCGGCGCCGTAGTGTCGACCGTCGCTGTGATCGCTGCCGTCGTCGTGCTGTTGCCGGCGTTGTCCGCCGCCTTGGCCATGAAGCTGTGCGCGCCGTCCGACAGCGCCCCGGTCGTGAGCGTCCAGATGTTGCCGGTGATCGTGGCCGCGCCAAGATCCGTGTTGCCATCAAAAATATGCACAGAGCTGACACCATTGGTGTCGCTCACCGTGCCCGACAGCGCCAGTGTGTTGTCCTTGGTCAGCCCGCCGCTGCTGATCGTCGTGGTCAGCCCGGTATCGGTCCCGATCGTCGAGCTGATCGTCTCGCTGGGCGCCGTGGTGTCGACCGTCGCCGTGATTGCCGCCGTCGTCGTGCTGTTGCCGGCGTTGTCCACCACCTTGGCCGTGAAGCTGTGCGCTCCGTCCGACAGCGCGGCGGTCGTGAGCGTCCAGGTGTTGCCGGTGATCGTGGCCGCGCCAAGATCCGTGTTGCCTTCAAAAATATGCACAGAGCTGACACCATTGGAGTCGCTCACCGTGCCCGACAGCGCCAGTGTGTTGTCCTTGGTCAGCCCGCCGCTGCTGATCGTCGCTGTCAGCCCGGTATTGGTCCCGATCGTCGAGCTGATCGTCTCGCTCGGCGCCGTGGTGTCGACCGTCGCCGTGATCGCTGCCGTCGTCGTGCTGTTGCCGGCGTTGTCCACCGCCTTGGCCGTGAAGCTGTGCGCGCCGTCCGACAGCGCGGCGGTCGTGAGCGTCCAGGTGTTGCCGGTGATCGTGGCAGCACCAAGGTCCGTGCTGCCCTCAAACACGTGCACCGACGCCACACCATTGGCGTCGCTCACCGTGCCGGACAGCGCCAGTGTGTTGTCCTTGGTCAGCCCGCCGCTGCTGATCGTCGCTGTCAGCCCGGTATTGGTCCCGATTGTCGAGCTGATCGTCTCGCTCGGAGGCGTCTCATCGACGGTTACCAAATGGGAATCTGAAGCAGCCGTAGAGCTACCAACCTTTACCGTCGCAGCAAGCGTGTAGCCCCCGTCGGGCAGCAGGTTATGCGCGAGATCCGCGGCTGGAATGACGGCCGACCAGGTGCCGTTGGCCGCGACAGTGGCAGTATAGTTGTGGCCATTCAGCGTAACGATGAGCAGAGCGCTGGGCGTGAAGTGGGTCACTGTGCCCGTTACGGTGACCCCCGCATTTGCATCGGCGAGATTGATCAGCCACTGGTTTGATTGGCTGGGCTCGATCGGATTGATATGGACCGTGAACGTGCTGGGCGGGTCGACTGCGATAAAATCGCTGGGATTGAGCGCGGTAACGCCAGCGACGTCAAACTTCAGATCTGCAACACCGTCGCCATTCGTATCGGCATAGACATAGGACCCGCCGGATCCGTCGGGGGTGTACCAAACGCCGTAGCCGTTGGCGGATCCCATCGAGGTGGTGTTCGCCGACTGCGCGCCAAACCAGCGGAATTCCGCAAGCCCGGCCGCGAACGCGGTTACGCCTCCCGCGCTGGCGACCGACTGGTCACTGATCAGCTGGCTGAAATCGATCTTGTCTGAACCCACCTGGAAATTGGTGATCTGGTCCCAGGTCTGAGCAAGTTGTCCGCCTGAATTGAGCTGCCCCGCAGCCGGTGAGTCAGTGGCTCGGGCGAAGACGAAATAATCGGAGCCGAGGCCACCGGTGAGAACGTCGGCACCGGCGCCCCCTTGGATGATATTGTGAATGGCCGCGTTGCTGGCGATGCCCTGAATGTTGTCCTTGCCCGCGCCGCCATCGATGGAATCGGTGATCAGCTGGGTAGAGCCGCTAAACAGTGAAAGATTGTTGACCTTCGCGACGAAGTCGGAAATCGAGCCACTAATACCGCTCAGCAATGCTTGTTGGGCGCCCGTAACGACTTGCCCGGTGATCGGATCGAATTGACCCACGGGTTTTCCATACTGATCAGTCTGCTCCAGGAAAAATCCACTTCCCAATCCGCTCTGATAGTAGACAGACGACGAACTGTTATAGCCGATCGTATAGTACGAAGTGCCGACTTGGAATGTCAGCAGCAGTTGGCCGGCCTGAAACGCCTGTTGAATGGTGACGGTCTGGGTGGCGTTCGTGCCGGTCGTTAGGAAGGTCGAAATGTCGGCCCAGTAGATGTATTCGACGCCGTTGGTGTCGTTGGTTTTAATCGCATCGAGCACATTGAGGTTGTCGACCGTCGTGCCGGTGCCAGTATCCATGATGCCCTGGTAGCTGACCATGGCTTCGCTTGTGATGGGAGTGACAGCAGTGGTGTCGAGAGTCCAGGTTCCGCCGCGATCGGAGGATCCGACAAGACTGCTCGAGCCTCGCACGTCAGCTTGCGCGCAATCCGCGAGAGCCACGAGGAACGCCCGGCCCCGTTTGCCTCGGGCGGTTTGGCAAGACCACAGTCGAATTCCACCATCAGCAACGGCTGCTCCGATCAGGGAAAGCTCATCGATGTGATCGGGAAGAGTTTCAAGCGACAGCGCCCCGGAGCTGAAGGAGATTTCGCCGGCTTTTCCGTGCGCGATCACGTGGATCGCTTCCCATCCTGCCCTGCCCTTAAGCGCTCGCGCCATCTGGCGGAGTGCCGGTTCCTCATCGGAGAGCAGGACCGCTTCGACATCCGGCCGGATACCGGCAAGCAGCGTCTCGTGGTCATCAATGCCGCGGTCGATGAAGGCGATCTCGCGCTTGTCGCTTGCACTCATGAACGCCCTCCGCTGAAAATGATTGAGCTGGAACCGTCCGTTGGTGCGCGAAGCGTTCGGAGAGATTGAAGCAACGTCGGAACGAGCGGTCATACTGCTACTCCCAAAATCGACTAGTTCTGAAAATTCGGTTCGGTCTGGATGGACTGCTGCCAGCAACGACGGCGTTTCGAATGAATCGCGTTTGGCGATTGTCGATGCGTCGATCAGGGCGACGGGCTCCGTCGAGATTGTCTGATCGATTAGAGGTGGCAGATCCTTTGCGACGGCAAGTGAAGGCCCGACCGAACGATGGACTGACGGAATATGGCCTTCCGGAAAAAAATCAACGCGACTCACTACACGCTCCTCAAACTCTGCCGACACAGAGCGGGTGTGAGCGCACCCGAAAATCAATTCACAACAACACGCACACGATGCCCATCAGCAATATTCATGGGGCACGCGGCCAAAGCCACGCATGTGCTACAAACGCCTACCGTGAAAAGACTCCGACCGCCATTACCCTGCCAGCTTCGCGTGCGGCCTGTGCTCCGCACGCCTGCAAATCTTGTCTTCAATTCTTTTTGGCCTTGGGAAGACTTCGCTATTTTGTCCGCAAATCGCGTTCGCAAAAAATCCCTTAACCCAACTGGCTGCAATCTGGCGCAAATTTGTGCAACCGTCCAGAGCCGCGCGAAAACGCTCTATTAACGATTAACGTCGCTTCTCCAAGCGGTTCCTTCGCGCTCACGAATTGTCCGTGGTTCTACGGAATTTGCTCGGTCCAAGAACTTCGCATCCCAATTTGATCGCTATCGATCAGATTCTCGGCGGCAACCAAGGCCGAAGCGATCACTGCGCGTCGGCTCCACGATCAGGCCGGCAAAAACTGATGCGACAACCAGCCAAAGAATGCTGTCTCTCCCGCGCTGCCGATCATTGTCGACCCAGACCCATGGGCGAAACGCAGTAGCAGCCCAAGTTCGTCCGTCTCAAAAGCAGCTCGCAGAGTCCCCTCCGAGCCGGCCACACCCCTCCCCGTTGGATTGTCGCCACTGCGTGACCGCCAGCGGCGGCTTGTCCGCGTCGGCCGGGGTGGCCGGCAGCCGGCTGCGCTCTTCGTCGAGGAGCTGCGAATGCAACTTCTGGATCTGGACGTTTCGCTCGAGCAGGGACATGGCGCGCGCTTGAACCTGCTCTGCCAACGCCTTGCGCAGGGCATTCTCCCGATCGAGCAGCTCAGGAAACGGCAACAGCGGCCGGACGAGGTCGGTTGCCTTGATCACGCACGACGCCCGCGCCACCGCTTGCGCGATCTGATCCGGAAAGGCGCTCCGGCATCCCGCGAGCGCGCCGCTCAGGTTGACCGTTTCCGCCGCCGGTGCGGTTTCCGCCGCCGGTGCGGTTTCCGGTGCCGGTGCCGGTACCGGTGCCGTGGTCGTCTCCGTCGCCGGCTCTGTTGCGGTCTCCGTTGCCGGTCCCGCCTCCTTTTCGATGGCCTGGCGAGCGGCCCCGCAACAGGGCAGCAGGATACAGAGGGAGAGAACGACCAGGCATCTCGCGCGCCTTGGCCAATCCTCCCTGGCTCGCCGCTTGATCCGGCGCCCGATTGTTTGTGTCGCTCACGGCAAGCCCCATCGCGAGCCCCACCTGGCCCCTACTGATACGAACATCACATCGAGTCAGCAGGTCGATTGCGACGGTTCGTTATCGATGAAGGCGAGAGACTCGTTGAGACGGCGCAGAAGACGCACCGCCGCGCATCCCCGCCCGCCAGCACGAACAAACTGTCTGCGCAATGCGGGGACGCGACGCCGTCCTCGTCCCTCCGGCGAAACTAGTATGGCGAAAATCTGTATCAGCAAAAAAGTGGTATCTCGAAATATCGCGTCGGCACGAGGTGGCGCCGGTACACCCGATTGATTTTAGATGTAGTTTCGTTGGTGACGCAATAGTTGCCTCTCACGCAGCGGCGCGGCAGCTCGTCGGCACCGCAGGCCGCGCTGCACCATTGCCTTATCAATAGGCGCATGATCATCATGGCACCGGCCGGTGTCGAAAATTTCGCTTCATCACCGCCGAGTCCTTGCTCTAGGATCAGGCATTTCAATCAGAGCGCCCAGCATGCGCTCGCGATATTTCCAGAACCAAAACGTAGAGCGACTGATCCGGCGTCATGGGGCTCGAGATGACCGATCGCATTGCACTTTTCATCGATGGCGCGAATTTGCACACCACGGTCAAGAGCCTCGGCTTTGAGGTCGACTTCCGGCGATTACTCTTGGAGTTCGGCAAGCACGGGCAAATCGTCCGCGCCTATTTCTACACGGTCGTGAGGGACGACGACGAGTTCAGCAGCCTTCGTCCGCTGGTGGATTGGCTCGATTACAACGGATATGCAGTCAGGCGAAAGGCCGCCAAGCAGCACGACGACGGCGATGGACGGCGGCGAATGAAGCGCAGCATCGGCATCGAGCTCGCGGTCGATGCAATGGAAATCGCGCACCGCATCGACCACGTATTCTTGTTCTCTGGCGATGGCGACTTGCGAGCCGTTGTCGAAGCGGTCAGGCGGATGGGCGTGCGTGTCACCGTCGTTTCCAGCATTCGAACCAAGCCTCCGATGATCGCCGATGAGCTTCGCAGGCATGCCGATGCCTTCGTTGAACTCGAGAGCCTCAGGTCATCGATCGAGCGCCCCGCGCATCCGATAGCCCCGGAGTGACGTTGCGGGCGCCTTCCGAGATCGCCGGCGGAGATCGGCTGGAGACGCGCGCGCGGCCCGGCCGACCGCATCCGTACATCACCGAGTTGCGCGGGCCGCGCGCAGCCATCAGTATGAACCCAACCAACGCAACTGCAGAGGGAAAGCCAATGTGGAGGTCGGTCGGCTGCGTCTTGTTGTTGCTGGCGACGACAAGCGCAGCGATAGCTGAACCTTCAAGGTTCAGCTGTGACGCGCCACGCGGCAAACGGGTGGAGGTTGGCCCCTCAGGCAAGGGCAGCGACGTTCAGTGGATCGATGATGATCTGGATACGGTCCGGCCATCCGTCGTGATCGATGGCGAGACCTTCTCGGTCACCTGGGGAACGTCCGTCGCGACGGAAGGCAAGGCAGCCAAGCTCACCACCTATGTCTTTGCGGCCGCGCACCGTACGGCTGCATCGATTTTTGCAACCCGCGTGGACGAGTCCACGGCGGAGATCTTCCGTTTCTATTTTGGCAACAAGTCGCTCTACAAGCTCACGAGCCGCCTGGGGGGCCCCTCACCCGACGCCAAGGCCGCTCCGTTCGTTGCAACCTATCTGGCGACCTGTCGCGAGCAGTAGCGGGTGGCTGGCCGGCCGTTAAGACGAATTTAACTGACCTACTCTGTTCCGGTCGCCGGTGTTGCTGGTCGGCACCAAGTCGCATGCCTGGCCAGCAGCAATTAACCAATTGAATTTAAATAAAAATGTTCCGATCTGCGCTCACCAGCGCCCGCCGCGCCGTCTGCACTTAGAGCGGGTGTGTGGCTGAAATGTCATAGGTCGCGGAACCTTCCTTTGTTACGCTTTAGGGAGATTCTGCGTATTTTTTTTGTGAGTAACGCGATCAATTTTGATGAGTAGGGGCGGGAAATTATGAAATCGGCATACACGGTCATCGCGTGCCTTTGCCTGGCGGCAACGCCAGCATGTGCCGAGGTTTTTTCAATTAACGATGCATTGCGCCAGGCGATGCAGACCAACCCGGGCGTGGGCGAAGCTTCTGCAAATCGGCGGGCGACCGAAAGCGAGCTGAGGCAGACTCAGAGCACGCTGCTGCCGCAGGTCCGTATCGACGCCAGCTACGGACCGGAAAAGTTCGATCAATCGCCGGGCTTCATCAGCCCGTCCCTGCAGGCTCCGACTGTTGGTTCTGGACCGTGGCGGAATGGCAGCCAGGAATCAGTAGTGGTGCGCCAGCTGCTCTGGGACGGCTTCTCGTCGATCTACGACGTCTGGCGGCAGACCGCGCGGGTAAATGCTGCGGCCTCCCGCGTCAAGGAACGCACCGAGCTGCTGGCCCTCGACGCCGCTGAAGGCTACATGGACGTCGTCCGCTACATCCGGCTGGTGAGCCTTGCCCAGCAAAACGTCGCCAATCACGAGAAGATCTTCTCAAACGTGAACTCCCGCTTCTCCGGCGGCCGGGCCGGCGAAGGCGACCTTGAGCAGGCGCGAGAACGCGTCGAGGCCGCCCGCGCGGCGCTCGCCGAATTCCAGCGCAGCCTCGATGACGCCAGGGCGAAGTACCGCAAGACGGTTGGCCTTGAGCCGATCAATGTTCGCTTCCCCGCCCCTCTCGCGGGATTGCCGAACAGCCGCGACGAAGCGCTGGCGACCACCCTCCGGTTCAACTCGACGATTGCGGCGGCACAGTCTGACGCCGACGCCGCCAAACATGCGTTCAAGGCCACGGACGGAACGTTCGGCCCGAAGTTCTATCTCGAGGGACGGGCGACCCATTACGACAACTCATTCCCGTACGTGACGGCCCCGGGCAATCCCGCCGTTACGCATGAGGACTACAGCGGCAAGGTAGTGATGTCGTGGGACATCTTCCGCGGCGGCCAGGATGCCTGGAACAGGTCGGAGAAGGCCGAGCGCTATACCGAAGCCACCATGCGTCACGCCCGCCTCCAGCGCGACGCTTATGAATCGATCGACAAGGCGTGGAATGCCCGTACAATTACGGCCACGCGCATTGCCGCTCTGACGCGCCAGCTGGAAGCGGACAGGAAGACCATCGCAGCCTTCCAGAAAGAATACGAACTCGGTCAGCGCTCGCTGATCGATCTCCTGAATGCCCAGAATCAGTTCTTCAACGCGTCGGTCTCGCTCACCTCCGCCCGCAGCGTCGTCGTTTTCGCCGACTACCAGCTGCTGGCCGCGATGGGCACCTTGATCGAGTATCTGAAGGCTCCGCCGCCGGTCGACGCTGCGCCGACCGACATGCTTTCGATTGGCCTGCCGCGCTACTCGTTCCCCACTCTCCGCGTGAACCTGCCGCAAACCGGTCCCGAACCGCTGCATGTCGGCGTTCCGGCTCCCGCCGCCACGGTCCGCCCTGCCAAGGGCTATGCCGCAGCTTCGGCAGCCCAGCCGAAGGATACCGGCTTTGCCGACCGATTCTCCGGCGCGACCGCCACGACCGCGGCGGTGCCCGGCTCCGCGGAATGGATGCAGCAGCAAAAGAGCGCTGCGGACGGCCCGAATGTCATCTACGCGGATCCGTCGGTCACGGCCAATGCGAGCTCCTATGCGTCGACAAAGCCCCACTGGCTCCTGTCGGCCTTCCCGAGTTCCGCTCAATAGAAGCCGTCAGCCAACATCAGGGACTATCAAAAGGGCCCCGAACGGGGCCCTTTCGATTCCGTATTAATACTTAAAGCAAGTTTCGCTGATTTTGTTCGCCATTTGTTGTAGCCTGCACGAAATCATCGCATGCGATTTCTGCATTTCCATTTTGGTTGTCGAGGTTTCAGTTGTTGTTTCGAACCCCCAGCGCGGCGACTGGCGCCGGCCGCTCCCCGTCAGATGATGCAACGTCAAAGCCCGCCGCAACAAGCCTGCCGCGTGCGCTCGGCG
Source organism: Bradyrhizobium sp. JR3.5 (assembly GCF_054057015.1). NCBI lineage: Bacteria > Pseudomonadati > Pseudomonadota > Alphaproteobacteria > Hyphomicrobiales > Nitrobacteraceae > Bradyrhizobium > Bradyrhizobium sp. JR3.5. The sequence continues at coordinate 6,233,723 of NZ_JBSRYV010000002.1, read as the reverse complement.
ATGATCCCCTCACCGCATCGCTGACCTATCTCGCCGCTCATCACGGCCGCGCCGTGAGCCGTGAAGCACTGCTCGGCGGACTTCCGATCACGGATGGACGCCTGTCCGTTTCGCTCTACGACCGCGCGGCACGACGCGCGGGCCTGGAGACCGAGGCCGTCAGGCGCGACATCGCAGATATTCCCGCGCTGGTGCTGCCGGCCGTCCTCATCATGAAGGACGGCTCCGCGCTCATCCTTCTCGGCGTGGACCCGGCGAACAAGGCCATCAAGTTCGTTGATCCGACGACCCCGAACGCCCCGCGCGTCGCTGAAGTTGCCTCGATCGGTGCGGACTACACCGGCTACGCGTTCCTGGTGAGAAGTGCCGCACAGGCCGATGCTCGTACCGTCGCGGCAGGAGACATTCCCAAGAACCACTGGTTCTGGTCGGTGGTGAAGACGCACTGGCGCAGCTACGGACACATCGCGATCGCCGCCTTTCTGACCAACATCCTGGCGCTGGCGACGCCGCTGTTCACGATGAGCGTCTATGACCGCGTCATCCCCAACGGCGCGATCCCCTCCTTGATCGCCCTCTCGATCGGCATGGGGCTCGGAATCGTCTTCGATTTCATTTTCCGCATGGTCCGCAGCCGCATGATCGACGTGACCGGCAAGACCATCGACGTTGTGCTGGCCGCCAACATTTTCGAGCATGTGATGGCAGTGAAGATGGCGCAACGGCCGACTTCCGTGGGCATCCTCGCCAATCAGCTCCGGGACTTCGACTCGGTGCGCGAGTTCTTCACGTCCGGAAGCGTTGTTTCGGCGACCGACCTGCTGTTTGCCATCCTGTTTGTCGGGGTGCTGTTCATCATCGCCGGACCGCTGGCCTGGATTCCGCTGATCATGCTCCCGCTCGTCATGCTGATCGGCTTCCTGCTGCAGCGCCCGCTCGATCGCGCCATGAAGCGCCTGCAGGCCGAATCCGCTGCCCGGCACGGCGTGCTGGTCGAATCCCTGTCCGCTCTCGAAACCGTCCGCGCGACCGGCGCCGAGGCCCGCATGCAGACCTTGTGGGAGCGTTCGGTCGCCGCGACCGCCCGATCCGGCGAGGATGTCCATTTCTGGTCGTCGATGTCGCTGACGAGCGCGAGCGCGGCCCAGCAGATCACGAGCCTGCTCCTCGTCATCGTCGGAATTTTCCTGATCCTCGACGGCAAGCTGAGCGTCGGCGCGCTGGTCGCCGCAAATATGCTCGCCGGCCGCGTGCTGGCGCCGATCGCCGGAATCGCATCTGTGATCACCAAGGGAACGCAAACACTAACGGCCCTCAAGGCCATCGACCGCATCATGTCGATCGAGCGGGAGCGGTCGCCGACCCGATCCTATGTCGCAAGACGGATTGACGACGGCAAGGTCGCCTTCGAGAACGTCTCGTTCGCCTACCCCAACGCGCCGGGCCATGCTCTCGAAAAGGTCAGCTTCAAGATCGAGGGTGGAGAAAAGGTCGGCATCATCGGCCGGGTTGGTTCGGGCAAGACCACGGTCGGCAGGTTGCTGCTCGGATTTTACGAGCCGAAGGAAGGTCGCATCCTGGTCGACGGCGTCGACTCGCGCCAATACGATCCGTCGGACCTGCGCGCCGGCATCGGCTTTGCGATGCAGGATACCGATCTGTTCTTCGGCAAGCTGCGCGACAACATCGCGCTCGGCAAACCCGAAGCGACCGACGAGGAAGTCCTGCTTGCCGCGCGGCTCTCGGGCGTCGAGAGCTTCATCGCCGGTCACCCGATGGGCTATGATATGCTCATCTCGGAAGGCGGCCGCAGCCTGTCGGGCGGCCAGAAGCAGGCCATCGGACTTGCGCGCGTTTTGATCCGCAAGCCGCGCGTGCTGTTTCTTGATGAGCCGACCGCGCACTTCGATATTCGCAGTGAGCAAGAGTTCCTTGAACGCCTCAAGGGACTCCGTGACGAGCGCATGACCATCATCATTTCGACCCATCGTCTGTCATTGCTGAACATGGTCGATCGCCTGCTGCTGTTCGACAACGGCCGCCTGGTTGCCGACGGCCCGCGCGACAAGGTGCTTGCCCTTCTGCAGGGAAAGCCCGCATCAACGGCGCCGGCACCCGAGAATACGATCCAGCCGAAATCTGCATAACGAGCAAAATATATTATGGCATCTTCCGATTTTGCATTTGCAAATGATATCCGGTCCGCGGCGCTGCTGCGCACGCCACGCACCTCGCGCATGCTACTGTGGACGTCCTGCGCCCTGCTTGGGACGTTTCTGATCTGGGCTCACTTTGCAGTGCTGGATGAGGTCAAGCGCGGCAGCGGCCGCGTCGTGCCGTCGCGGCAGATGCAGGTGGTCCAGTCGCTCGAAGGCGGCATCGTCGGCGACATCCTGGTGCAGGAAGGCGACATCGTTCAGCAGGCCCAATCCCTGATGCGCATCGACGATACGAAATTCGCCTCCGAGTTCGGTGAAATCCGCGAGCGCCGAGCGGCGATGGCGGCGCGGGTGGCCCGCCTCGAGGCCGAGGCGCGGGGACGAAGCGAGATCGCCTTTCCCGATGAAATCGACAAGGTGGTTCCTGCCGCGGTTGCGACCGAGGCCAGCGTGTTCAAAATGCGGGGTCAGAAAGTCGCGCAGGACATCGACGTCCTCAATCAGCAGGTCACTCGCCTCAGCGGCTCCCTCAAGCTCCTGGAACGTGAGCAGACCCTGACGCGCAGGCTGTATGATCAGAAGGTTGTGCCAGAGATCGAGATGCTGCGGCTTGACCGGCAGGCAACCGAGATGAAGGGACAGCTCGCGGAGGCACAATCGAAGATCGCAAACATCACCGCGTCGTTCCGTTCGCAAGCCGACGAGGATCTGGCCAAATCGCGTGGCGACCTCGCCGTCCTCGACGAGAACATCAAATCCGCCCAAGACCGGGTGCGCCGCACCGACCTGAAGGCGCCTGTCCACGGCATCGTCAACAAGTTGAACGTCAGCACCATCGGGGCCGTCGTCGCACCCGGCGCCAACCTCATGGATATCGTGCCGCTGGACGACACGCTGCTGGTGGAAAGCCGGATTCGTCCGCAGGACATCGCCTTTATCCGCCCCAACCAGGATGCGGTGGTGAAGATCAGCGCGTACGATTCCTCGGTCTATGGATCGCTGAAGGGCAAGGTCGAACGCATCAGCGCCGATACGATAGTCGATGACAAGGAAAAGACCGAACGGCCGGAGACCTTCTATCGGGTCATGGTACGCACCGATAAGAACCATCTCGGCAGCGAGCAGCATCCGCTGCCGATCATTCCGGGAATGGTGACCACGGTTGAAGTCCTGACCGGCGAGAAGTCCGTGCTGGACTATATCGTCAAGCCCGCTCGGCTGCTGCGTGACGAGGCCCTGCGCGAACGCTGATCGGGGCCCTCCGGAGTGCGTGGTTAACCGATCATGATCTGCGGTCGTTCAATTTCGAACGAACCAGCAAACCCTGGGTTGACCGCCTTCCCGACAATCCAGGAGCAGCCCCTTCCACTTAACTCTGCTTAAGCGGCCAAGGCGCCAGTCTGCGTCCCGATAACAGCGGGGACGCAGGTCGACGCACAGACGTTGACGGTCCCCGACATTGGGGACGTCATTATGAAGTCGCTGAAGATTGCTTCGTCGGCGGTCATGGCCATGGCCGCATTTTCAATAAGCCTTGTAGCGCCGTCCGCGTTTGCAGCGGACGAGATTCCTCTCGGCAATCCCGCCGGCGAGCTCGCGCCGGCCTCGGATGCCTCATCGAACCGCCCGCCTGCCACCTTCTTCACCATCACCGACGTACTGGCTAAGCTCGACCGGCGGCGCGGCCGTGGTCCGAACGCCATTCGCACCGCCTCGCTCACGCCGCTGAATACGGCGACCGACGCGTTGACCGCGGCGAAGCCGCTTCCGCCCGTTGGCGCCGAGCCTTTCGGCCTGTTCATCTTCCGCGCACCGGAAAACGGCCTGTGGCGCAAATGGCGCGGCCTCGAAGCCGATCTTGCCAAGGAGCGGATCGTGCTCGACCAATGCCGGGAGAACGCCGCCGGTTGCCCGCCCAATGCCGCGCAATTCCTCCGCCTGATCAACGCGGTCAAGTCCAAATCCGGACGCGAGCGGCTGGATGAGGCCAACCGCGCCGTCAACCAGGCGATCCGCTATGTCAGCGACTTCGCCCAGCACGGCGAGGCCGACCGCTGGACCGCCCCGCTCGCCACCTTTGCCACCGGCAGGGGTGATTGCGAGGACTACGCGATCGCAAAATACATCGCGCTCAGCGAAGCCGGCTTCCCGCGTGAGGAGCTGCGCCTGGTGCTCGGCCGCGATCGCGCCATCCGCCAGGATCATGCCGTGCTGGCGGCGCGGCTGGACGGCCATTGGCTGATCCTGGACAGCCGCCGCTCTGAACTGATCGACGACGGCGAACTCGACAACTTCACGCCGATGTTTGCGATCAACGGCCGCGGCGTACAGCTGTTTGCGGCGCCCTACGCCAAGCGGCTTCCGTTTGGCGACGAACTCGACGCGGCGCCGGCGGCGGCCGATGCGGCAGACGCGGAGTGGATTGGCGCGGAGTCGGCAGATGCAGCCAGCCCTCTCGCGGGCTTCCTGCCACCGTTCATGTAGCCCGCCCGCGAGCAGATCCAATAAAAAATCCGCGGAGAGGTCTCCGCGGACTTTCACTTCAAGTGGTAAGCTATCTTACATCGTATGAATATTTGCGGCAGCCGGCACGCCGGTGCTCACATGCGCAAGATCCACCTTGTCTGCGCCCGTGCCATTCGCCGAGTACCAGAGCTCGCCGCTTGCGTTGTTGAAGAAGAACTTGTTGGCGCTGGCACTCTCGTTCCAGGCATTCAGCGCGTTCTCATCGCTGCCAGTCGCAGCAGAACTGGTGAACTGTCCGGCCGTGATCCCGGTCGAAGTCCCGATCGTAAGATTTTGGCTCGCGACGTCGACAAAGATCTGGTCAGCCAAGGCGGAGAAGCCGCTGATGCTGTCGTGCCCACCTCCCGAGCCTTGCAGAACAAAGATGTTGTTGCCGCCACCGCCACTCAGCGTGTCGTCGCCAGCACCTCCAATCAACGTGTCGTTTCCGACGCCGCCGTTCAGCGTGTCATTTCCTCCGCCGCCGATTAGGATACTCCCGCCTGGAGCTGCGGTAAGGATGTCGGCGTACTGCGTTCCGATAATATTCTCGACACCCTTGATGACATCTCCGGTTGCGGCCTGGCCGACAGTTGCAGCAACCGTATCCGTCTCAGCCGAGAGATCGATCGTTACGCCAACACCTCCCGTCGTGTTGCTGTAGTCGACAGTGTCGCCGCCGCCGGTACCGCCGATCAACGTATCAGCGCCGGCCGAGGCGGCGAGAACCTCCGGCGCACCGTTTGCGCCGGTCAGTTGGTATCCGTTACCGGTATGAGTCCCCTGTAGCAAGACGGTCAGATTGTCGGAGCTGGTGAAGGAATCGCCATCACCATCCGTAGTGGTCAGGTTGAAGTTCAACGCCGTATTGCCGACGGTCACCTGCTCGTTGAACTGGAAGCCGGTGATAACGATGCTTGAGTCTTCTGAACCGCCCGCGGCGACGTTCTTGATATCCACCTCATAGAAGTTGCCGAAGGCCCCGCTGGTCGTACCGGTTCCGCCCGTGCCCCAATGCGCAGCATCGACCAACAGCGTTGATCCGTCGGGCAGGACCACGTTCTCGCTTGCGATGAAATTATGGTTCTGGTCGTACAGCGTAACCAGAAAGTGCTCGCTCGTCGTCGTCGCCTTGCCGACGACGAGGCTGAAGGCACTCTGCTGAGCGCCGAACTCGAAGAAAATCGTCTCGCCGGTCTCGAGATTCGAGTTATGCAGACCCATACCGTTCTGGTCTTTGGAGATTCGGTTTCCGTCGCCGCCGCTATTCGCGTTCGGATCGGTATTTGTGTCCGAGTACCCGTCGATAAGTACATCGAATCCGGAAGTCGGCGTCGTTGCCGTTACCATAGGTAACGGTCGTGCCATTGATCGTGATGTAATCGGCCGGGCCGTTACTGATCTGGGTCAACACGTTAAAGCTCGTCGTCGACTGAAGCGTGTTGGTGTCGAGATGGAATGTGTACGTCCCATCGACGTTCACGTTCAATTCAAAGAACGGCGTCGCCGCGCTCGGATCGGTGAACGCAAACATCTCGCCTGAATGGCTGACCGGATCGTACGTCGTATATTCGTAGAATGTGTACGATGACGTACCGTTGTTAACGACGACTTGCTTTAGGTCATGTCCGCCCACATCGGGTGCATCCGTCAGCGTGTAAGTGATGCCGTTGATCGTCCCGGTCGACAGCGCGACACCAATCGCGCTGGTCAGGCTCGGCCCGTCTGCACCAAAGATCGGCTGCCACGTACCGTCGACCTGAGTATTGCTCAGGTTCGGCATGATCGCGTCCTGAACCGCCGTCACGCTCGGGCCGTCGTCTGCGAAGCTGATCTTGGTCGACACGTCGACCGGCGTGCTCGCCTGGTCGCCGTCGCCGTCGGTCACCGTCACCGTGATGCCGAGGCTGCCCGCCGTCAGCGTCACCGCATCGTTCGGCGTGTTCGAGGCGCTGTCCTGATGCAGCGACAGATACTGCTCCACCGTCACCACGCCGGTGCTGCTGTTGATCGAGATCGCAAACGCAGCCTCGCCATTGAAGGCACCGCCGGACACCACGCCGACCACCACGCCGTTCACCAGCTGCAGGTTGATCGCGGAGCCGTCGGTCACAAACAGGCCGGACGATGCACTCGTCACCGTCAGACCATAGGCCGTCGCAGCCGCCGCCGCCGGACCGTCCGCGCCGAACACCGGCGTCGGCGTCACCAGCGAGCCGGTGCTCACCGCATGCGAGATATAGCCGGAGCCCGCAACGTCCGGATCATCACCCTTGACGATGGCGCCGGTATCGATCGTGGCCGTGCCGGCAGGGCCGCTCTCGTCCAGCGCCGCCGTCACTCCCGAGGCAACCGCCGTCACGCTCGGGCCGTCGTCCGCGAAGCTGATCTTGGTCGACACGTCGACCGGCGTGCTCGCCTGGTCGCCGTCGCCGTCGGTCACCGTCACCGTGATGCCGAGGCTGCCCGCCGTCAGCGTCACCGCATCGTTCGGCGTGTTCGAGGCGCTGTCCTGATGCAGCGACAGATACTGCTCCACCGTCACCACGCCGGTGCTGCTGTTGATCGAGATCGCAAACGCAGCCTCGCCATTGAAGGCACCGCCGGACACCACGCCGACCACCACGCCGTTCACCAGCTGCAGGTTGATCGCGGAGCCGTCGGTCACAAACAGGCCGGACGATGCACTCGTCACCGTCAGACCATAGGCCGTCGCAGCCGCCGCCGCCGGACCGTCCGCGCCGAACACCGGCGTCGGCGTCACCAGCGAGCCGGTGCTCACCGCATGCGAGATATAGCCGGAGCCCGCAACGTCCGGATCATCACCCTTGACGATGGCGCCGGTATCGATCGTGGCCGTGCCGGCAGGGCCGCTCTCGTCCAGCGCCGCCGTCACTCCCGAGGCAACCGCCGTCACGCTCGGGCCGTCGTCCGCGAAGCTGATCTTGGTCGACACGTCGACCGGCGTGCTCGCCTGGTCGCCGTCGCCGTCGGTCACCGTCACCGTGATGCCGAGGCTGCCCGCCGTCAGCGTCACCGCATCGTTCGGCGTGTTCGAGGCGCTGTCCTGATGCAGCGACAGATACTGCTCCACCGTCACCACGCCGGTGCTGCTGTTGATCGAGATCGCAAACGCAGCCTCGCCATTGAAGGCACCGCCGGACACCACGCCGACCACCACGCCGTTCACCAGCTGCAGGTTGATCGCGGAGCCGTCGGTCACAAACAGGCCGGACGATGCACTCGTCACCGTCAGACCATAGGCCGTCGCAGCCGCCGCCGCCGGACCGTCCGCGCCGAACACCGGCGTCGGCGTCACCAGCGAGCCGGTGCTCACCGCATGCGAGATATAGCCGGAGCCCGCAACGTCCGGATCATCACCCTTGACGATGGCGCCGGTATCGATCGTGGCCGTGCCGGCAGGGCCGCTCTCATCCAGCGCCGCCGTCACTCCCGAGGCAACCGCCGTCACGCTCGGGCCGTCGTCTGCGAAGCTGATCTTGGTCGACACGTCGACCGGCGTGCTCGCCTGGTCGCCGTCGCCGTCGGTCACCGTCACCGTGATGCCGAGGCTGCCCGCCGTCAGCGTCACCGCATCGTTCGGCGTGTTCGAGGCGCTGTCCTGATGCAGCGACAGATACTGCTCCACCGTCACCACGCCGGTGCTGCTGTTGATCGAGATCGCAAACGCAGCCTCGCCATTGAAGGCACCGCCGGACACCACGCCGACCACCACGCCGTTCACCAGTTGCAGGTTGATCGCGGAGCCGTCGGTCACAAACAGGCCGGACGATGCACTCGTCACCGTCAGACCATAGGCCGTCGCAGCCGCCGCCGCCGGACCGTCCGCGCCGAACACCGGCGTCGGCGTCACCAGCGAGCCGGTGCTCACCGCATGCGAGATATAGCCGGAGCCCGCAACGTCCGGATCATCACCCTTGACGATGGCGCCGGTATCGATCGTGGCCGTGCCGGCAGGGCCGCTCTCATCCAGCGCCGCCGTCACTCCCGAGGCAACCGCCGTCACGCTCGGGCCGTCGTCTGCGAAGCTGATCTTGGTCGACACGTCGACCGGCGTGCTCGCCTGGTCGCCGTCGCCGTCGGTCACCGTCACCGTGATGCCGAGGCTGCCCGCCGTCAGCGTCACCGCATCGTTCGGCGTGTTCGAGGCGCTGTCCTGATGCAGCGACAGATACTGCTCCACCGTCACCACGCCGGTGCTGCTGTTGATCGAGATCGCAAACGCAGCCTCGCCATTGAAGGCACCGCCGGACACCACGCCGACCACCACGCCGTTCACCAGCTGCAGGTTGATCGCGGAGCCGTCGGTCACAACAAACAGGCCGGACGATGCACTCGTCACCGTCAGACCATAGGCCGTCGCAGCCGCCGCCGCCGGACCGTCCGCGCCGAACACCGGCGTCGGCGTCACCAGCGAGCCGGTGCTCACCGCATGCGAGATATAGCCGGAGCCCGCAACGTCCGGATCATCACCCTTGACGATGGCGCCGGTATCGATCGTGGCCGTGCCGGCAGGGCCGCTCTCATCCAGCGCCGCCGTCACTCCCGAGGCAACCGCCGTCACGCTCGGGCCGTCGTCTGCGAAGCTGATCTTGGTCGACACGTCGACCGGCGTGCTCGCCTGGTCGCCGTCGCCGTCGGTCACCGTCACCGTGATGCCGAGGCTGCCCGCCGTCAGCGTCACCGCATCGTTCGGCGTGTTCGAGGCGCTGTCCTGATGCAGCGACAGATACTGCTCCACCGTCACCACGCCGGTGCTGCTGTTGATCGAGATCGCAAACGCAGCCTCGCCATTGAAGGCACCGCCGGACACCACGCCGACCACCACGCCGTTCACCAGCTGCAGGTTGATCGCGGAGCCGTCGGTCACAAACAGGCCGGACGATGCACTCGTCACCGTCAGACCATAGGCCGTCGCAGCCGCCGCCGCCGGACCGTCCGCGCCGAACACCGGCGTCGGCGTCACCAGCGAGCCGGTGCTCACCGCATGCGAGATATAGCCGGAGCCCGCAACGTCCGGATCATCACCCTTGACGATGGCGCCGGTATCGATCGTGGCCGTGCCGGCAGGGCCGCTCTCGTCCAGCGCCGCCGTCACTCCCGAGGCAACCGCCGTCACGCTCGGGCCGTCGTCCGCGAAGCTGATCTTGGTCGACACGTCGACCGGCGTGCTCGCCTGGTCGCCGTCGCCGTCGGTCACCGTCACCGTGATGCCGAGGCTGCCCGCCGTCAGCGTCACCGCATCGTTCGGCGTGTTCGAGGCGCTGTCCTGATGCAGCGACAGATACTGCTCCACCGTCACCACGCCGGTGCTGCTGTTGATCGAGATCGCAAACGCAGCCTCGCCATTGAAGGCACCGCCGGACACCACGCCGACCACCACGCCGTTCACCAGCTGCAGGTTGATCGCGGAGCCGTCGGTCACAAACAGGCCGGACGATGCACTCGTCACCGTCAGACCATAGGCCGTCGCAGCCGCCGCCGCCGGACCGTCCGCGCCGAACACCGGCGTCGGCGTCACCAGCGAGCCGGTGCTCACCGCATGCGAGATATAGCCGGAGCCCGCAACGTCCGGATCATCACCCTTGACGATGGCGCCGGTATCGATCGTGGCCGTGCCGGCAGGGCCGCTCTCATCCAGCGCCGCCGTCACTCCCGAGGCAACCGCCGTCACGCTCGGGCCGTCGTCTGCGAAGCTGATCTTGGTCGACACGTCGACCGGCGTGCTCGCCTGGTCGCCGTCGCCGTCGGTCACCGTCACCGTGATGCCGAGGCTGCCCGCCGTCAGCGTCACCGCATCGTTCGGCGTGTTCGAGGCGCTGTCCTGATGCAGCGACAGATACTGCTCCACCGTCACCACGCCGGTGCTGCTGTTGATCGAGATCGCAAACGCAGCCTCGCCATTGAAGGCACCGCCGGACACCACGCCGACCACCACGCCGTTCACCAGCTGCAGGTTGATCGCGGAGCCGTCGGTCACAAACAGGCCGGACGATGCACTCGTCACCGTCAGACCATAGGCCGTCGCAGCCGCCGCCGCCGGACCGTCCGCGCCGAACACCGGCGTCGGCGTCACCAGCGAGCCGGTGCTCACCGCATGCGAGATATAGCCGGAGCCCGCAACGTCCGGATCATCACCCTTGACGATGGCGCCGGTATCGATCGTGGCCGTGCCGGCAGGGCCGCTCTCATCCAGCGCCGCCGTCACTCCCGAGGCAACCGCCGTCACGCTCGGGCCGTCGTCTGCGAAGCTGATCTTGGTCGACACGTCGACCGGCGTGCTCGCCTGGTCGCCGTCGCCGTCGGTCACCGTCACCGTGATGCCGAGGCTGCCCGCCGTCAGCGTCACCGCATCGTTCGGCGTGTTCGAGGCGCTGTCCTGATGCAGCGACAGATACTGCTCCACCGTCACCACGCCGGTGCTGCTGTTGATCGAGATCGCAAACGCAGCCTCGCCATTGAAGGCACCGCCGGACACCACGCCGACCACCACGCCGTTCACCAGTTGCAGGTTGATCGCGGAGCCGTCGGTCACAAACAGGCCGGACGATGCACTCGTCACCGTCAGACCATAGGCCGTCGCAGCCGCCGCCGCCGGACCGTCCGCGCCGAACACCGGCGTCGGCGTCACCAGCGAGCCGGTGCTCACCGCATGCGAGATATAGCCGGAGCCCGCAACGTCCGGATCATCACCCTTGACGATGGCGCCGGTATCGATCGTGGCCGTGCCGGCAGGGCCGCTCTCATCCAGCGCCGCCGTCACTCCCGAGGCAACCGCCGTCACGCTCGGGCCGTCGTCTGCGAAGCTGATCTTGGTCGACACGTCGACCGGCGTGCTCGCCTGGTCGCCGTCGCCGTCGGTCACCGTCACCGTGATGCCGAGGCTGCCCGCCGTCAGCGTCACCGCATCGTTCGGCGTGTTCGAGGCGCTGTCCTGATGCAGCGACAGATACTGCTCCACCGTCACCACGCCGGTGCTGCTGTTGATCGAGATCGCAAACGCAGCCTCGCCATTGAAGGCACCGCCGGACACCACGCCGACCACCACGCCGTTCACCAGCTGCAGGTTGATCGCGGAGCCGTCGGTCACAAACAGGCCGGACGATGCACTCGTCACCGTCAGACCATAGGCCGTCGCAGCCGCCGCCGCCGGACCGTCCGCGCCGAACACCGGCGTCGGCGTCACCAGCGAGCCGGTGCTCACCGCATGCGAGATATAGCCGGAGCCCGCAACGTCCGGATCATCACCCTTGACGATGGCGCCGGTATCGATCGTGGCCGTGCCGGCAGGGCCGCTCTCATCCAGCGCCGCCGTCACTCCCGAGGCAACCGCCGTCACGCTCGGGCCGTCGTCTGCGAAGCTGATCTTGGTCGACACGTCGACCGGCGTGCTCGCCTGGTCGCCGTCGCCGTCGGTCACCGTCACCGTGATGCCGAGGCTGCCCGCCGTCAGCGTCACCGCATCGTTCGGCGTGTTCGAGGCGCTGTCCTGATGCAGCGACAGATACTGCTCCACCGTCACCACGCCGGTGCTGCTGTTGATCGAGATCGCAAACGCAGCCTCGCCATTGAAGGCACCGCCGGACACCACGCCGACCACCACGCCGTTCACCAGCTGCAGGTTGATCGCGGAGCCGTCGGTCACAAACAGGCCGGACGATGCACTCGTCACCGTCAGACCATAGGCCGTCGCAGCCGCCGCCGCCGGACCGTCCGCGCCGAACACCGGCGTCGGCGTCACCAGCGAGCCGGTGCTCACCGCATGCGAGATATAGCCGGAGCCCGCAACGTCCGGATCATCACCCTTGACGATGGCGCCGGTATCGATCGTGGCCGTGCCGGCAGGGCCGCTCTCGTCCAGCGCCGCCGTCACTCCCGAGGCAACCGCCGTCACGCTCGGGCCGTCGTCTGCGAAGCTGATCTTGGTCGACACGTCGACCGGCGTGCTCGCCTGGTCGCCGTCGCCGTCGGTCACCGTCACCGTGATGCCGAGGCTGCCCGCCGTCAGCGTCACCGCATCGTTCGGCGTGTTCGAGGCGCTGTCCTGATGCAGCGACAGATACTGCTCCACCGTCACCACGCCGGTGCTGCTGTTGATCGAGATCGCAAACGCAGCCTCGCCATTGAAGGCACCGCCGGACACCACGCCGACCACCACGCCGTTCACCAGCTGCAGGTTGATCGCGGAGCCGTCGGTCACAAACAGGCCGGACGATGCACTCGTCACCGTCAGACCATAGGCCGTCGCAGCCGCCGCCGCCGGACCGTCCGCGCCGAACACCGGCGTCGGCGTCACCAGCGAGCCGGTGCTCACCGCATGCGAGATATAGCCGGAGCCCGCAACGTCCGGATCATCACCCTTGACGATGGCGCCGGTATCGATCGTGGCCGTGCCGGCAGGGCCGCTCTCATCCAGCGCCGCCGTCACTCCCGAGGCAACCGCCGTCACGCTCGGGCCGTCGTCTGCGAAGCTGATCTTGGTCGACACGTCGACCGGCGTGCTCGCCTGGTCGCCGTCGCCGTCGGTCACCGTCACCGTGATGCCGAGGCTGCCCGCCGTCAGCGTCACCGCATCGTTCGGCGTGTTCGAGGCGCTGTCCTGATGCAGCGACAGATACTGCTCCACCGTCACCACGCCGGTGCTGCTGTTGATCGAGATCGCAAACGCAGCCTCGCCATTGAAGGCACCGCCGGACACCACGCCGACCACCACGCCGTTCACCAGCTGCAGGTTGATCGCGGAGCCGTCGGTCACAAACAGGCCGGACGATGCACTCGTCACCGTCAGACCATAGGCCGTCGCAGCCGCCGCCGCCGGACCGTCCGCGCCGAACACCGGCGTCGGCGTCACCAGCGAGCCGGTGCTCACCGCATGCGAGATATAGCCGGAGCCCGCAACGTCCGGATCATCACCCTTGACGATGGCGCCGGTATCGATCGTGGCCGTGCCGGCAGGGCCGCTCTCGTCCAGCGCCGCCGTCACTCCCGAGGCAACCGCCGTCACGCTCGGGCCGTCGTCCGCGAAGCTGATCTTGGTCGACACGTCGACCGGCGTGCTCGCCTGGTCGCCGTCGCCGTCGGTCACCGTCACCGTGATGCCGAGGCTGCCCGCCGTCAGCGTCACCGCATCGTTCGGCGTGTTCGAGGCGCTGTCCTGATGCAGCGACAGATACTGCTCCACCGTCACCACGCCGGTGCTGCTGTTGATCGAGATCGCAAACGCAGCCTCGCCATTGAAGGCACCGCCGGACACCACGCCGACCACCACGCCGTTCACCAGTTGCAGGTTGATCGCGGAGCCGTCGGTCACAAACAGGCCGGACGATGCACTCGTCACCGTCAGACCATAGGCCGTCGCAGCCGCCGCCGCCGGACCGTCCGCGCCGAACACCGGCGTCGGCGTCACCAGCGAGCCGGTGCTCACCGCATGCGAGATATAGCCGGAGCCCGCAACGTCCGGATCATCACCCTTGACGATGGCGCCGGTATCGATCGTGGCCGTGCCGGCAGGGCCGCTCTCATCCAGCGCCGCCGTCACTCCCGAGGCAACCGCCGTCACGCTCGGGCCGTCGTCTGCGAAGCTGATCTTGGTCGACACGTCGACCGGCGTGCTCGCCTGGTCGCCGTCGCCGTCGGTCACCGTCACCGTGATGCCGAGGCTGCCCGCCGTCAGCGTCACCGCATCGTTCGGCGTGTTCGAGGCGCTGTCCTGATGCAGCGACAGATACTGCTCCACCGTCACCACGCCGGTGCTGCTGTTGATCGAGATCGCAAACGCAGCCTCGCCATTGAAGGCACCGCCGGACACCACGCCGACCACCACGCCGTTCACCAGCTGCAGGTTGATCGCGGAGCCGTCGGTCACAAACAGGCCGGACGATGCACTCGTCACCGTCAGACCATAGGCCGTCGCAGCCGCCGCCGCCGGACCGTCCGCGCCGAACACCGGCGTCGGCGTCACCAGCGAGCCGGTGCTCACCGCATGCGAGATATAGCCGGAGCCCGCAACGTCCGGATCATCACCCTTGACGATGGCGCCGGTATCGATCGTGGCCGTGCCGGCAGGGCCGCTCTCATCCAGCGCCGCCGTCACTCCCGAGGCAACCGCCGTCACGCTCGGGCCGTCGTCTGCGAAGCTGATCTTGGTCGACACGTCGACCGGCGTGCTCGCCTGGTCGCCGTCGCCGTCGGTCACCGTCACCGTGATGCCGAGGCTGCCCGCCGTCAGCGTCACCGCATCGTTCGGCGTGTTCGAGGCGCTGTCCTGATGCAGCGACAGATACTGCTCCACCGTCACCACGCCGGTGCTGCTGTTGATCGAGATCGCAAACGCAGCCTCGCCATTGAAGGCACCGCCGGACACCACGCCGACCACCACGCCGTTCACCAGCTGCAGGTTGATCGCGGAGCCGTCGGTCACAAACAGGCCGGACGATGCACTCGTCACCGTCAGACCATAGGCCGTCGCAGCCGCCGCCGCCGGACCGTCCGCGCCGAACACCGGCGTCGGCGTCACCAGCGAGCCGGTGCTCACCGCATGCGAGATATAGCCGGAGCCCGCAACGTCCGGATCATCACCCTTGACGATGGCGCCGGTATCGATCGTGGCCGTGCCGGCAGGGCCGCTCTCATCCAGCGCCGCCGTCACTCCCGAGGCAACCGCCGTCACGCTCGGGCCGTCGTCCAGGAACGTCACCTGCTTGCCGAGGTCGATGCTCGAGCTCGCCTGGTCACCGTCCTTGTCCGTGATCGTCGCAACCAGCGTCACCAACCCGTTCGCGAGGCTGATGCCTTCGCTGGTGTCCGGGTTGGTGCCGTCAGCCTCCTTCACCGCGCGGTCGTCGGTGAAGGTCACCACGCCGTTGCTGTCCACCGACAGCGTGAACACCAGGAGGTTGCCGCTCGCGGTGTGGCCTTCCACCACGCCGTTGTTCAACACCAACACCACGTTCTCGCCGGTCTGCGAGTCCACCAGGCCGGTCGGCTTGCTGGTATCGATCGACAGCGCATAGCTGACCGGATGCGCCGGGTCAGCAACACCGTCCGCGCCGCTCGCCGCCGTAAACAGGCTGGCGAACGAACCACTCACCGACGTCTGGCCATTGTGGATCGTGCCGTCGATGCCGTTGGTCAGAGCCGTTAGATTGCTCTCATCGACGGTCAGCGCCGGACCGGTCCCGCTCACCGCAATGCTCGGACCATCGTCAAGGATCGTCAGGTGCGAACCGACATCGACGCTTGCGGTTGCGGTTTGGCCGACATTGTCCGTCACTGTCGCGGTCAGCGTGATCAGACCGGACGCCAACGAAATTCCTTCGTTGAAATTGCCGGGTGTTCCCTCGTGAGCGGCGCGCAGATCCGTCAGCGTCACGTGCCCTGTGCCATCAACCGCGACCGTGAAGACGAGATCGCCGCCGGCGGCCGTGCGCCCTTCCACGACGCCGGCCGCGTTGACCGTCAACAGCACGTGCTGACCGGTCGCCGAATCGATCAGACCGGAGTCCTCGTTCGGTGAAGTGACGGACAGCGCAAAGGTCAGCGATTGCTGCCCGCCCGGCGCATTGACGTTAAACGACACCTGAACGGACGCGACCGTTGTTCCTGCCGGCCCCAGCCCCGAACCGGCAACACCATGGTTGGTCGCAGCGGTCAGGAAGCTCTCGTCGACGATCAGCGCCGGCACAAGCCCGCCGGAAATGGTGGGCGGCGGCGTAGTCTGTGTGAGCACGAAGCCGGTCGGCAGCTGGATGTTGAAGCCCGGCAGCTCTTCCTGCGGCGCCAGTTCATTGGTGCCCACGGGGCCGAGCGGATCGACCGCGAATGGGCTGAAATTCGCGCCGCTCGCTTGCGCGTTGCCGTTCGAGTTGCCGCCATTGTCGGCCGCCGGCAGCACGGACGAGTCCGTGCCGATCGGAAACAGATTTGCGAATTCCTGGACCGTGACGTCGCGACCGGGCGCCATCTCGACCGTGATGTTGCTTCGCGCGCCACCGTCTTGCGACTGGCCGCCCTGGCTATCGGCGCGGGAGTCGAAGAACGGCTCAACCGTGACGGTCGACTGGTTGTCGAACAGGATGATCAGCTTTTCGCCGATATGGACCAGCGTGATCTTTTCATTGGCGATCGACGAAAAGTCGACCTTCACATGCTGGTCGTATCCAAGATTAACGACCACCGCCTGATCGGTCAGCGGCTTCGTCAGCTTGTAAATTCGTACGGGAGCCGAATTGGTGGAATTGCCGGTGCCGGTAGCCTGAGCGACCTGAAACGAACCCTGCATTATCAACTCCGCAAAATGCGATTAGAGGAAAAGTTGTAGAAAAATTTAGTTTTAGGCTATTGTTAACCCTCCCCCCGGTCAAGAAATGTATTTGGTTAATCAATGCTTTCCCTGCGAGTGTGGTAAAGATCGAACAGGTCGAAGCTGCAAGAACAACGGCTTAGCCAATTTTGTTTGGCCGAAAGGCGATACGCGCCGCCGGTCCGGTTTGATGCTTGCCGGTGATTTGGAGTGGTCGATGCGGGTGATTCGTCAGGGATACGCCGCGGTTTTGTTTTGGGGCGCAATCAGCGCGGCATCCGCGCAAGCCCCAAAGCCGGTCCCGCCGGAGACCACGGTCGAACGCCAGGTCCAGGCCCTACCGAACCGGGACACCCAAATCGGCGTTTATCTCAACGTATTGCCTGACTGCACGTCAGGGCCGCTGCCAACCATCCGCCTGGTCAGTCCACCGGCAGCTGGAAAAGTCGTGGTGAAGTCGGCAAAGGCCAAAGCGACGAACTACAAGGCCTGCCTGGCACTCGAGGTGCCCGCCTACGTCGCCTTCTACAAGGCGCCGCCCGAATTTCTCGGCGATGACGCCCTGACCATCGAAGTCAAGTATCAGGGTGGCCGCACCGAGATTCAGAAGATCACCGTCAAGGTGGGTGGGCCGGGTAACCAGCAAAAGATCTGACGGCCCGCTGCAGGCCCGAGCACCGCCCTATAGCGGCTCACCGTCGGCCGTTTCCTGCTCGACATCGTGCGAGACCTCGCTCGGCGCGGCGGCCGGCTGGCCAAGCTGTGCCCTGTCCTCCCGGCAATCGCTGATCCGGCGGGCGACCACCCGGTCCATCCGCGGCGCCTGACCGTGCACCTCGTTGACCTCGGTATAGGCCTCGTCGCTCAGCACTGTGATGACGGTGCTGACCGGCCCCATGTAGTCGCACCGGTTAGAGAAGACGTATTTGTTGCTGATCTTCTCCGGCCTTGAAGAATGGCAATTTCCGATCGATGGCGATGAAAATGTCGCCTTCATCGCCTGAGTAGGGTCGACACAGCGGGTCATTTCGCGCTCGAGCAGCTTCTGCCGGACGTTCGAGGGCGAGACCAATTCCAGCGTCCGCGTGAATCGCCACATCCCCTTTCGGAAGGTCGGCCCGCTGAAGCTCTCCTCGGCCGCCGCGCTGTGGGAAGCGAGCAAGGACACGGCAAGGACGGCCACGACGCCAAGCGTGCATGCGAAGACTTTCGACGGCCCGAAGCCCTCACGCGAAGTCATTCGTTGAATCCTTATCGGCTGCACGATGCACATCGCGTGACTTCACTTGAAGCACGCCCCACCTCACTTCATTCCAGAACACTTCGAGTTAAGGTCGAGTAAATACTCGCCCTTTTGGCTGGAGTTCTGCGCCGTCAAGACTCGACCCGACGCGAAGCACGATCAAGGCCGGCTGCGGAAACCTCTCTCCGGAAAGCAACGGTCCGGTCTCCGCCCGCCGCAAACCAAGCGTATGCTTCAGCCTCCGACGAGCCGAACTGGGCAAGCTCCGCGGCTGATCGCCAGCTAGTGCTGCAAACGCGCCGCAGCTGACACTTCAGAGTTAGCTGCGGCAGAGTTAGCTGCGCCGCCGCCGTCACAGTCGCCAATCCTCGTTGCGACCACCATGTCGGTCCTGGGATGCTCGCCAGTACTGACCTCATTCAGCTCGGTATAGGCCTCGTCGCTGCGCACGGTGATGACAGTGCTAACCGCGCCCATGTAATCGCACCGGTGCCCAAAGGTGTATTTGTTGCCGACCTTTTCCGGCTTGTCCGAGACGCAGCTTCCGACCGGCTCCGACGAAAAGGTCGCCTTCATGGCGTAAGTCGGGTCAACACAGCGCGTCGTTTCCGCGTTGACCACCCGATACTTGAAGTTCTTGTTCGCGGTCTTGACGACGTCGAGCGTCCTTATGAAGCGCCACAAGCCCTTACGGAAGCTCGGGCCGGAAAAGGACTGATCGTTCTGGCCAGGTTGAACCGCCGTAGCCCGGCCGTTCGCCGGTTGAAGAACTGGCGTCTGTGCATGAACCGTCAGCGACGGCATCGAGACAATCATTAAAGCCAGTAGCGAACCTGCAATGCCACCACGGAAGTCCATTCCCACCCCCGACGTTCGTTCGAGTCCGTTCGTGATGCGGTCCGGTCCGATCATTGAAGCAGTCCCCGGAACACGACTCAATACGTCACACCACTTGCAGGCCAATTGTGGCCAGTAAAGGCGCGTTAACCCTACCCGACAGCTTCTAGCCGAATTCCGACTCACTGCAGCAAACTTGCAACACTCGGCGCTCCCCTCATGCGGCCCTGGGCCTGCGCCGCCGCCCAGGGCGCAACATCAGGCCACAAAACGCGCGAGCAGTCGAAGGACGGGACCTGAAAGCGCACCGGACAGGTTTGACCTTGGAGGTTTTTTTTGCTCATTTAGCGCGAGATATTTTTTGCTCAATTACTTAGCCTATCGCTGGACGAGGGGGCACTGATGCGTATTCGGATTTGCTACATGGTCGCGGGCATGTTGGCCTTGGGCGCAACGCTATCAGGCGCTTCCCGGCCGGCGGCGGCCGCGGACCTCGGCCTGATTACGAAAGCACCGGCCGGCACCTGCACCGAGATCGTCTTCACCTGCGAGAATGGCCATCAGTATCCGCTGTGCCCGCGCGCCGTGTCGGTCGAGGGCGAAGTGGTCACCGCCTCGCTGCTGACCGGTCATTCCGGCGGCGTGCATGTGCGGCTGGTGCCGATGGGAGTCGGCTATCGCTATGCCGGTCACGGCATCTGGCTGGACGGCTTCCGCGAAAACGCGCTGCTCAACTTCGGCAAGCACCACCAGGTGGCCTGCGCCATCGCGCACTGATCAAAGCCTGATCCGGAAAACCGCGAAGCAGCCTTCCCTCGCGACAAGCGCTCCGCGCTTGCGCGGAGTTCGTGCCCAAACAAGACGGTCGAGCGCGATAGCGATTCGGCCCGATCTACTGCGCGCTCCGCGCCACGCCGACTGGGGTGACACAAAAGCACATCATGATGCCGGCCGCTCCTCACCCCTTGGTGCGGAGCACGACGCGCGACGATCGCGAGAACATATACGCCTTCGGATAGACGTAGACCGGGCAGTGGTCCTGCCACTGATATTGCTGCCAATTCCACTTCCAGCAGCCCGATTCGATCTGAGGTTCCTGCACGTAGTCCAGCCGGTACGGCGGATCCCCAAACGGATAGTCGCCGCATCGCGCCGCCGTCGATGACAGAACGACGATTGAAGCAGCCGCGGCAATGATCACAGAAAATGACTTGTTCATAACGCCCCTCGATCGAATGACGTGACGACTCGAGAGTGCCAAATCCGGCGGTCCTTATCAAGGTGCCGGCCGCCCGCGCCGCGACGCCAACCGGCCGTCTACACGGCGCGGTTTTGCGTCGGTGAGCGGCCACCGCCGTCGGCGACCAGCACCGCACCGGTCACGAAGGACGCCTCGTCGGAAGCGAGGAACAGGCAGCATGCCGCGATCTCGGCAGGCTCGGCCATCCGTCCCAAAGCGATCCGTCGCTCGACGCCGCGAAATTCGGTCTCGGCGGTGGTGCCATTCTGGTCCGCGAGCAGCTGCATTTCATGGGCGCTCATCGGCGTCCGCACCCAGCCGGGCGCCACGGCATTGGCGCGAACGCCGTCGGCGCCGTGGGCATAGGCCAGCGAACGCGTATAGGCGACGACGGCCGCCTTGCTGGCGGCGTAGCTTGTGCTGTCCGGGCTGGCATTGAATGCGGCAACCGAGGCGATGTTCACGATCGCGCCGCCGCGCTGCCGGAGCAGCGGCAGGGATGCCCGGCAGACCCGCATGGTCCCTGTGAGGTTGACATCAAGCGTCCTGGCCCAGACCTCGTCGGAGACGCTTGCAGGCTGATCCGGCACGATCAAGCCGGCGGCGTTGACGACGATGTCGAGCCTGGCGCCGCAGGCGGCGACGGCATTGGCAATGTCGTCCGGACGCGTGACGTCGCCATGGACCGCCTGCCCTCCGCACTCCGCTGCGGCGGCCTGAAGCTCGGCGTCGCCGAGCCCGAACAGCACGAGGCGCGCGCCGCTCAATGCCAGCAGTGAAGCCGTGGCCCGGCCGATCCCTGTGGCTGCGCCGGTCACCAGCGCGGTCTTTCCGTCCAGCCGCGGCATCAGAGCATGATCCGGAAAAGTGGAAACCGGTCTTCCGAAAGGATCATGCTCATCTAGAGCCCCCACTGCCGTTCGACGGCAAATCCGGTCTCCGGCAGCGTCGAGCCGCCGTCGACGACGATGGTCTGCCCGGTGACATATTTGGCCTCAGTGGAGGCGAGATAGAGCATCGCGCAGGCGATGTCGTCCGCGCTCCCCATATGCCCCATCGGGATGAAGCGTTCGAGCTTCGCCTTGTTCTCCGGCGCGCTCATGGTGCCCCGGCCGGGCTTCTCGATGAAGCCGGCTTCGACGCCATTGACCGTGATGCCGTCGCGCGCGAGCTCGAAGGCGGCGCCGCGGATAAACGCGTTGACGCCGGCCTTTGCCGCCGAGTAATGCGCGCCGCCGCCCATCGCAACGCGCGCCGAGACCGAGGATGTCACCAGAATGCGTCCGAAGCTGACGGCGCGCATATGCGGAATCGCAGCCTGTGCGAGCCAGATGCTGGCGTTCAGATTGAGCGTCAGCGTCTCGTCAAGCTTGGCTTCGTCGAGCTTGTCAAGCGATGCCCACGGACAACCACCGGCATTGTGCACGACAATATCGAGCCGGCCGAACTTGACGGTGACATCGTCAATCATCGTACGCAAGCCGCTGCGATCGAGCCGGTCGAACGGAACGCAATGCGCGGCCCGTCCATCGTCTGCGAGCTCGCGCGCCAGCACCGCGGCCACGTCAGGCGTCCGGTTGGCGATCACCACGGTCGCACCCGCCTGCGCAAGACGCCTGACAATGGCCGCACCGATCCCGCGGCCGCCGCCGGTGACGATGGCGACCCGGCCGTCGAGATTGAACGGAAGCGCCTGCATCAGATTGCTCCCGCGCCGCGCAGCAGATCGATGAACTGCGCGAACACCGCCGTGTGCTTGTCCACGTCCCGCTCCGACGTCGCCGGACACATCAGCAGCATGGTGTGGAACGGCGTCACCAGAATGCCCTCGTTCATGTAGAACGCATGCAGCAAGGTCTCGAGATCGGGTTGCCGGCCGGCAATGACGTCGGCGCCGCTGCGTGGCGGCCGTGGCATGAACATGATCTCGGCACGCGCGCCGATCTGGGTGACGTGCCAGGGCAGTCCGGCCGCCTCGATCAGCCGGCGCGCCTCCTGCGCGAGCCAGGTCGCGGATCCGATCATCCGTTCGTAATTCGCTGAGGTCAGGACCTTCTCCAGCACCGCGCGCATGGTCGCGACCGTCAGCGCGTTGCCGGCGAGCGTGCCGCCGAATCCAAGATGCGCCGACTGCCGCTCGCGCGGATTGACATGGGGGACGCGTTTCCAGAGCCGCTCGGCAATCTCCTCGCTCAGACCGAACACGCCGGCGGGGATGCCGCCCGCGATCGCCTTGCCGGCGACGAAGATGTCGGGCTCGAGCCCGTGGCCCTCCGTGTAGCCGCCCGGTCCGCACGACAGCGTATGGGTCTCGTCGATGATGAGCACGGTGCCGGCGCGGCGGGTCAGATCGCGCAGGGCCTGGTGGAAACCAGGGTCGACCGGGATCATGCCGAAATTCGTCATCAGCGGCTCGGTCAGCACGCAGGCGACATCGCCCTGCGCCAGCGCCGCCTCCAGCGCCGCGACGTCGTTGAACTCGACCACCCGGCTCACGGCATCATGATCGATGCCGTTGGAATGGATCATGTTACGCAGGCCGACGCGGCCGTCGCGGATCTCGACATGGGCCTCCTCGACGCCGCCATGATAGCAGCCGGAGAACACCAGCACCTTGCGGCGGCCGGTGATCATGCGCGAGATGCGGATCGCGGCGCGGTTGGCATCGGTCGCCGACGTCGTCAGCGTCCAGTATTTCGGGCCGAAGCGGCGCGACAGCTCGGCGCCGACCCAGATACTGCCCTCCGTCGGCAGCATCATGGTCGCGCCGCGCTTGAGCTGGGCCAGCGCGGCTTCCGTCACTGCCTCGGGCGCGTGGCCGCACATGCCGCCGGTGTCGCCGAGGCAGAAGTCGATGTAGTCGCGGCCGTCGATGTCCCTGATATGCGCGCCGTGCGCCTCCTCGGCATAGATCGGAAAACCGCCGGCCCAGCGCCGCATCCAGTGCGACGGACCGCCATAGAGGTAGTGCTGCCTGCCTTGCTGCCAGGCCGCCGCCGAGCGCGGATGCAGTGCCCGAAAGCGCTCCTGCTCGGCATCGAGCAAACGGTTCAGAACGCCTGCGCGCTCAGTAGTTGCTGATGTCATAGCGCGATCCAGGCGGTCTTGAGGTCGGTATAGGCGTCCAGCGCGTGGAGCGACTTGTCACGTCCAAAGCCGGATTGCTTGAAGCCGCCGAGCGGCACCCGTGATATCGGCGCCGCCATAGGCGTTGACGTGCACGACGCCGGCCTTGATGGCGCGCACCATGCGATGTGCCGTCGACAGGCTTCCGGTCCACACCGCCGACGCAAGTCCATAGGGCGTCGCGTTGGCGAGCGCCGTGGCCTCATCCTCGCCGTCGAACCGCGTGACCGCCAGTACCGGGCCGAACACCTCCTCGCGCCAGACCTCCATCGACGGCGCCACCTCGGTGAGGATCGCGGGCGCCATGAAGTTGCCGCCGCTCTCGACGTGGATCTGCTCGCCGCCGACCAGCCGCTTCGCACCCTGCGCTTCCGCGCGGGCAACCGCGTCCAGGTTCTTGCGCAACTGCACCTGGCTCGAGATGGCGCCGATATCCGACGTCAAATCGAGGGGATCGCCGACCCTGAGCTTTGCGGTGGCGTCGAGCAGCTCATCCATGAAGCGATCATAGATCGCGGACTGCACCAGCAGCCGCGAGCCCGCCACGCAGACCTGGCCCGAATTCCTGAAGATGCCGTTCGCAGAGACCTTGGCCGCATGCTTGATGTCGGGCGCATCGGCGAAGACGATGTTGGGCGACTTGCCGCCAAGCTCGAGATGAACCCGCTTCAGGTTCGACCGCGCCGAGCATTCCAGCAGCCGGCGGCCGACCGCGCCCGAGCCGGTGAAGGCCAGCACATCGACATCCATATGCAGCGCGAGCGCCTCGCCGGCCGATGCACCGCGGCCGGTGACGACGTTGAGCACGCCGTCCGGCAGGCCTGCCTCGGTCGCAAGCTCGGCGAGCCGCAGCAGGGTCAGCGATGCCAGCTCCGGCGGCTTGACCACGACCGAGTTTCCGGCGGCGAGTGCGGGACCGATCTTCCACGCCCCGATCATCAGCGGGAAATTCCAAGGCACGATGACGCCGACGACACCGAGCGGCTCGCGATGCACGAGCCCGAGCACGTCACCCGAGGTCGGCGCGATCTCGCCATACACCTTGTCGATCGCCTCGGCGTAGTACCTGACGGTGCCGGCCGCCGACAGCGGCTCGGCCTTGTAGGCCATGCCGATCTCGGTGCCGTTGTCGCGCACACCGAGCACCGCGATCTCGAGCGCGTGCTGCTCGATCAGATCGGCGAACCGCAACAGCACTTTCTTGCGCTGCGCCGGTGCCGCGCGCGACCAACTTCCCTGCTCGAAGGCCTGTCGTGCCCGCTTCACCGCAAGGTCGACATCGGCCGCGTCGCCGTCTGCAATCGTCGTCAGCACCTTGCCGTCGATCGGCGACACCACATCGAGCCGTGCCTCGCCGATCGCCTGCGCCGGCCGGCCGCCGATGAAGAGCTGCTGGGCCGGAATTGCGGCCGAGCGTAACAGATCGATCTGGGCTTGCTGCATGCGCGATCATCATGACGGTGACAAAAGCGGCTCCCGACCGAGGACCGCTGGCATGGTGCAATCCTCGCCAAATCAAGGCTTTGGCAGCAATCAACCGATAGGTGGATGTCGCCGCGGCCAGCGCCCTCATAGCGTGATCGCACGATGGCCGAACGCCCTGCCCGCTGGGTGCAAACCAACTCGTCCACATCCCTCACGCCGCCGGCGAGCCGAAGGTCATGCCCGAGATCACGCAGCCCCGCATTCTTCTGATCGGCACTGGAGACACCAAGGCCGACGAACTGCTGTTCATGAGCGAGTGCATCGCGCGCGCCGGCGGCAGCACGATCATGATGGACATCAGCGTGCTCGGCGATCCGCCGTATCAACCCGCACATGACAAGCACGCGGTGGCATCCGCTGCGCAGACCACGATCGCGGCGATCGCATCCAGCGGCGACGAAAACTCCGCGATGTCCCTGATGGCGATTGGCGCCGCAAATCTGGCGCGCGAGCTTGCGGCGCGCGATGCCATCGACGGCGTGATCGCGATCGGCGGTACGATGGGAACCGACCTCGCGCTCGACGTCGCGCAGGCGCTGCCGCTCGGCCTGCCGAAGCTGATCGTCTCGACCGTCGCCTTCTCGCATCTGATTCCGCCCGAGCGCGTCGCCGCCGATCTGATGATGATCCTGTGGGCCGGCGGCCTCTATGGCCTCAACGGCACCTGCACCGCCGTGCTGTCGCAAGCCTGCGGCGCGATCGTCGGCGCGGCGAAAAGCGCCGTCAAGCCGAGTCGGGACCGGCCGGTCGTTGCGATCACCTCGCTCGGCAAGAGCTGCCTGCGCTACATGGTGGAGCTCAAGCCGCAGCTCGAGCAGCGCGGCTATGAAGTGGTCGTCTTCCACACCACAGGCATGGGTGGCCGTGCCATGGAGTCGATCGCCGCCCAGGGTGGCTTTGCCGCGGTGCTGGACCTCAGCCTGCAGGAGGTCGCCAATCAGCTCACCGGCTCGGTGGTCAATTCAGGCGCCGACCGGCTCGAGAATGCGGGCAGAGCCGGCATTCCGCAGATCGTCGCCCCCGGGGCGGTCGACATGGTCGACTTCCCGGCCTGGCTTGGGATTCCGAACGAGCTCTCGGATCGGCCGTTCCACGCGCACAACCGGCTGCTCGCGTCGGCGACTTCGGGAGCCTCCGATCGCCGCCGGATCGCCCACGCGATTGCGGAGAAGCTCGCCGGCGCCAGCGCGCCCGTCGCCTTTGTGCTGCCCGCCGGCGGCATCCAGCAATGGGACCGCGAAGGCGAAGCCCTGCACGACCCCGACGCCCTCGCCGCCTTTGTCGACGCGATGCGGTCGGCGATCCAGCCGCCGGTCGAACTGCACGAGATCAAGGACCACATCAACAGCGCGGCGTTCAACGAAACGGTGCTCGGTATCTTCGACCGATGGGTCGCGGCCGGCATTGTCCGCCCCGGCCGCGCGACGGCTGCCGCATGACGCGACCGCTCGCCCAGGCGCTGGTGCTCGACTTCGGCGGTGTCATCTCGAAGACCCTGTTCGAGACCCATGATCTGACCGAGCGCGCGCTCGGACTCGCGCCGTGCACGCTGAAATGGCTCGGACCATTTGCCCCCCGACAGCGATCCGCTCTGGGCTGCCATGCAGCGCGGCGAGATTTCGGAACGCGATTACTGGCTGACCCGCAGCCGCGAGGTCGGGCGCATGGTCGGCGAGGACTGGTGCGACATGGAAACCTTCGTGAAACGCGCGCGCGGTGCCGATCCCGACACTGTGATCCGCCCCGAGGCGGTGCGCGCGATCGCCCTCGCCGCCGACGCCGGTTTCCGGCTTGCGATCCTCTCGAACGAGCTCGACCTGTTCTACGGTGCGGAGTTTCGCACCCGCCTCTCCATCCTCAAGCGCTTCGACACCGTCGTCGACGCGACCCATACCGGGATCCTGAAACCCGATCCGCGCGCCTATCAAAGCGTGCTGGACGAATTGGCGCTGGAAGCAGAAGATTGCGTCTTCGTCGACGACCAGCGCCGCAACATCACGGGCGCCGCCGCGTACAACATGCGCACGGTGCTGTTTGACGTACGCAGCCCAGCCGCGTCCTACCGCGAGGCCCTTCGGCACTTCGGGCTGCAATTCGACTAAAGCGTTTTCGAGCGAAGTGGGTACCGGTTCGCGTGAAGAAAACGCGTCAAAACTAGAATCTGGAGCCCCGTTCCGATTCCATCGGAACGGAAAAGACTCCAGCCGGACAGAGAGCGATCATGCGCGACAGAAACTTCCTGGTTGAGAACAACGCCAAGCCGATCTGGCATCCGATGGCCCATCCCGCCGAGATGCGGGCGCAGCCGCCGCGGATTGTGATGAAGGGCGAAGGCGTCCACGTCACCGACATCGACGGCAACACCGTGATCGATGCGGTCGGCGGCCTGTGGAACGTCAACCTCGGCTACAGCTGCGATCCGATCAAGAAGGCGATCGCGGACCAGCTCAGCGCGCTGCCGTATTATTCAGGATTCCGCGGCACCTCGAGCGGCCCCTCGATCGAGCTCGCCTACGAGCTCACCGAATGGTTCAAGCCGGAAGGCATGGTTCGCGCCTTCTTCACGTCGGGCGGATCGGACTCGGTCGAGACCGCGCTGCGGCTTGCGCGGCAATACTGGAAGATCAAGGGCCAGGCCGACCGCACCAAGTTCCTGGCGCTGAAGAAGGGCTATCACGGCACCCATTTCGGCGGCGCCTCCGTCAACGGCAACGCCAATTTCCGCCGCAACTATGAGCCGATGCTGCCAGGCGTATTCCATATCCCGGCGCCGTCGACCTACCGCAATCCCTTCAACGAGACCGATCCTGCCAGGCTCGCGCAGCTGTGCGCGGCGGCGATGGAGGAAGAGATCGCATTCCAGGGCGCCGATACCATCGCGGCCTTCATCATGGAGCCGGTATTAGGGGCCGGCGGCGTGATCGTGCCCCCGGACAGCTTCATGAAGCTGGCGCGCGAGATCTGCGACCGGCACGGCATCCTGATGATCGCCGACGAGGTCGTCACCGGGTTCGGGCGCACCGGCGCTTGGTCGGGCTCACGGCTATGGGGCGTCAAGCCCGACATGATGACGATGGCCAAGGCGATCACCTCGGGCTATTTCCCGCTCGGCGCGACGCTGATCGGCGAGCAGGTCGCGGAAACCTTCGAGACTGACACGACCACGTTCGGCTCGATTGGGCATGGCTATACTTATTCGGGCCACCCGGTCGGCTGCGCCGCGGGCCTTGCCGCGCTGGCCGAGACCCGCCGCCTCAAGCTCGACGAGAATGCCGCCGCACGCGGCAAGGACCTCGCGCAGGCGCTGGCCGCGCTCAAGGCGAAGCATGCGCTGGTCGGCGACGTCAGGGGCAAGGGCCTGATGGCCGCGCTCGAGCTCGTCGCCGATCGCGACAGCAAGAAGCCCGCCGACAAGAAGACGATGGCGAAGGTTGCCGATGCCGCCTACGAGGCCGGCGTGATGCTGCGCGTCTCCGGCAACAACCTCATTCTGTCCCCGCCCCTGATCCTCACCTCATCGGATGTGAAGGCAATAGCCGAAGGGATCGACGCCGGCCTCTCAGCGGCCGGCTAAGACGTTGTAAGGCCTCTTCGTCATTGCGAGGAGCGACAGCGACGAAGCAATCCATACCTCCACACGCTGCGCGATGGATTGCTTCGCTTCGCTCGCAATGACGGGGATAGGACTACACCAAAGTTATCGTGCGCCAACGCAAGCGATAGCACGCTCGAACGGCGCGCCATCCGCCTTGTCGCGGTCGAGGCAATCGGCGAGCGATGCCGCCGACATTTTCTGGTCGGTGCAGAAGATCCGCATGAAGTCGGCCGCGAGCGCGACCTTGCGCGGCGCGGATTGGCGCTCCCAGTCGCCGCTGCTCAAATAGAGCAAGGACGCATCGTCAGCGCTGTTTTCGGCCGTCGCGCCCCACGCGACCGGCTGCGCCGCCAACAACGCCAGCAGCGCGCCGGCCACGGCTCCCGTGCGATGCACGCGGCCACTCATTTGGCGTCCCTGGCATTCACCATCGGCGGCACGTCGAGCGCGGGATTGCGATCGAAGAAGTTGAACGGGCGGAGCCGGAAGCCGTGCCAAAGGCCCGGCATGACCGGCCAATCCTCGGCGCGCGGCACATGGCGGAAGCCGACCGTGTACCACAGCACGAGGTCACGATCCTCGATCGGCCGCTTTGCGGCGGTCCATTTCGGCAAGCCATCGACCTCAGGATTCTCGTTCGGGTACATGCCTGCGGCATATCTCTCGTCCCTTGCGTAGGCCGAGGTCCATAGCGTGTAGGCGCTGAAGCCGGCGCGGAGCTGGATCGGATCGTCCTTGGCGAGCAATGAGACGTCGGAGTGTCCGGGCATCAGCTGATAGCTCGTGCGATAGCCCTGCTTGTTGGTCTTGCCCGTACTTTCGATCCTGAACTGCGCCGCGTTCAGCGGCGTCGTGATCGGCCCTTCGTTCGCGACCGGCCTGGTGTCGACCTGCCAAAGGCTCTTGCGCTGGCCCTCATCCAGCCGGCGGACGCTGAAGCGGTCCTCGACCAGCCGATTCGCGGTGCCGTCGACGTCCATGTCGATCCGGAACGTCATGTAGTGATCGTGATTGACAGCCAGCAGCCGCTCGTCGACCAGCGTCCCGTAGGCCGTGTCCTGCTTCGCCGTCGGATCGCTCAAGGTTCGGCTTGCGACGCCCTTGGTTGCATCGATGCCATAGGCGCCGAGCCGCACGTCGATGTTGCCGGCGCGGTCGAACACGTAGTCCACCAGATAGTCGTAATTGCCGACCACCGGCGCCATCCGCACCACCAGCTCGTTGTTCGGCCGCACCTCGGCGGTGTTGTTGATGAGCTCGCTGTGGCGCCAGATCGGATCGCCGGTCGGGCGCTCGAAGATGCAGACCGCGCCCTTGGAGACAACCGGCATGCCCTTGGTGTCCGAGATCGTCAGATCAAGGAAATGCGCGCCTTCTGGGCAATCGATGCCGCGCTGCAATTCGCTGGAGAGCACGCCAAAGCCGTATTCGCCGATATCCATATAACCGCGGAACGACCAGGTCGGCGCCGGATCCATATAGGGCACGAACATCTCGCTCGCCGAGATCTGATAGGCGATGTCGCGGAACGTGCCGTGATCGTCGTAGCGGATCAACGACAGCACCGCGCCGACGCGCGGCTCGAGACGGACATGGAACGACCAATTGTCCCAGTGGACCTGGCCGCCCTCCACCTTCACATTGCTGCCCTCGGGCGCGGTGATCTCGATCGGCTTCGGCGGCTTGCGGTATTTTCCGGATTCGGCATAGGCATGCGAGGGCGTCTGCGCCGGCGGCGGCAGCACGCCGAGATCGGTCACCGAGAGCACCGTCCTGCTCTTGAGATCGACCTGGGCGACCAGGTTCTCGATCGGCTTGCCCCAGAGATTGTTGGCGGCGCCGGTGGTGTCGACACAGGGCACGTTGAGCAGGCGGCGGCCCTTCAGGGCCGGGTCGCTCACCGGCCCCACCGTCAGCGGCAGGCACATGACGTTGCGGAAATCGGTGATGCCGCGCTTGGCCATCGCGGCGATCCAGCGCGGGTCCTGCTTCGGCAGATCGCCGGCCGACATCAGCTCGTCGATCGTCAGCGCGGCCTCATGATCCCTGATCTCATCCCAGCCGAGCAGGCTGCGCGCGGCAAGATCGATATGCGCTTCGTAGAGATGTCCGCCGCTCAGCAGCGTCGCATTCGCCCGCCGCGCGAAGGGTTGTCCGGGCTTCCACGCCCGCACCTCGTCCTTGGGGTCCTCGTCGACCGTCATGGAGACGACCCGCGCCGCATCGTCGAGCTTGCCGGCGCCACGGAGGATTTCGGAGACCGAACGGATTTCGTCCGTCGTCAGCCCATCCATCGGGTGCGTCGCGGCCGCCTGCGGCCACATCCTGCGCTCGGCCTGCGCCGGCAGCGGCGCCGCCATCGTCATCGCAACCAGGCCGGCCAATGCCGATCCGCATCCCCGGAATATCAGAGCCATCACACCCTCCACGCAAAGCTAGAACTGTCAGAATACAAGCAATGGTGACGGCGTGAAGGCCCGCCTCATCCGGTAACCCGTTCCGATGCGCCCGGCAGGATGGTGGCCGCGGCCGGCCGTGGCGCGACACGGTGGACGTCGAGCAGCCGCACGCCGAGGCGATCGCGCAAGGCCGGCCAGATGCCGCGCGGCGCCACGATCATCACGACGACGGCAATGATACCGAGCCCGACCAGATACCAGCCGCCGGACAGGCCGAGCGGCCCGGTCATCAATTCGCGCAGGCCGAAGAAGATGATGACGCCGAGGATCGGGCCTTCCAGCGTTCCGATACCGCCAATGATCACGATGAACATCATGTAGACCGACCAGTTGACGTCGAACGCCGCGAGCGGCGCGATGAACAGATTGCCCATGAAGCTCAACGCACCCGCAAGCCCGCACCCAGCCGCGGAGAGCACGAAGGCGATGAAGCGATTGTGCCGGACGTCGACCCCGACGCTCATCGCGGCGAGATCATTGTCGCGCACGCTCATCAGCCCGAGCCCGAAGCTCGAGGTCATCATCTTGTACAGCGCCGCGATGGTGACCAGCGTCAGGCCGCCCGCCAGCCAGAACATGGTCGGCTCAAACCAGTCGAAATCGATCAGCTTGCTGGTGGCGAGCGGCACGCCCGAGGTGCCGCCGATCGCCTGCGATTTCATCGTGAAGGCGCCGATGATCTCGGCGAACACCCACATCGCGATCGAGAAATAGGCGTCGCGCAAACGAAACAGTGGAAAGGCGATGATCGCCGCGACGGCCGCGGCCACCAGCGGCGCCACCGGCAGCACCCAGATCGGGGTCACCTCGAGCCAACCGGAGGTCATGAACAGTGCATAGGCGCCGAAGGCAATGAAGACCTGATGGCCGAGCGACACCAACCCGGCGTAGCCCGCCAGCAGGTTCCACATCTGCGCCATCGTCAGCAGCAGCAGGCATTCGGTCGCGAGCCGCAGGATGCCCTCGTTCAGCACGAAGGGCGCGCCGGCGATAGCAGCGACGAGCACGATGGCACAGGCAAGGAGAATTGTCCGTGTCGGCATCTGCGTCATACCCTGCTCGACACGAGACCCGACGGGCGGATCAACAGCATGATGAAGAATAGGAGGTGCGCATAGAGCAGCCCCGCATTCGGATCGATCTTCAGCCCGATCAACTGCGCCATGCCGAGCGCGATGCCGCCGAGCAATGCGCCCCAGAACGAGCCGAGCCCGCCGAGCACCACGACCTCGAAGGCGATCAGCAGCCGTTCGGCGCCGGAGAACGGCGTGAAGCTCGACCGCACCGCAAGCAGCACGCCGCCGATCGCGCCAAGCGCGAGCGACAGGCCCATGACATAGTTGTAGACCCGATCCGGCTTGACCCCGGACAGCCGGACGATGTCGCGGCGGTCGGCGGTGGCGCGCACGATCCGCCCGAACTCGGTATGGCGCAGCACGAGCTGCAGCGCCATGAACAGCAGTGCGGCCAGCACCAGCGTGAGCAACGGCATGATGCCGATGTTGAGGCCGGCGATCTCGAGGCTGGCGCGCGACAGCTCGCCGACCTGGAGGCTGCGCACGTCGGCGCCGAATATCTCGACCATGACGTTGCGCAGGATCACCGAGACGCCGAAGGTGAGCAGCAATGGCGACAGCGGATCGGGCGACGTCACCACGCGGTTGACGATGGCCGCCTGATAGAGCCAGCCGACTGCAAACGACAGCGCGATCACCGGGATCAGCATCAGCAGCGGCGACACCTGCGGAAACAGGTTGGAAAGCAGCACCGCGCAGAACGCGCTCAGCACCATGAATTCGCCGTGTGCGATGTTGACGACGCGCATCACGCCGAACACCAGAGCGAGCCCTATGCCGAGCAGGCCGTAGAGCCCGCCCAGCAGGGCTCCGTTGATCAATGTCTCAACCCAGATCATATCGTGCCAATCCTGGCTAGTTACCGAAATAGGCGTGCGTCAGCTGTTCCGGCTGCAACCCTTGCGCCGGGCCGGTTAGCGACACCCGTCCCTTTAACAGGCAGTAGATCCGCTCCGACGTCGCGAGCGCGCGCTTGACATCCTGCTCGACCAGCACGACGGCGGTGCCTTCGCGGCGAATGTCGGCAAAGGAGCGATAGATCTGCTCGACCACGACGGGCGCGAGCCCGAGCGAAATCTCGTCGCACAGCAACAGCCGCGGGTTCGACATCAGTGCGCGGCCGATCGCCGCCATCTGCTGTTGGCCGCCGGAGAGCTGGCCCGGAAACATCCGCCGCCGCTCTTCCAGGATCGGGAACAGGTCGAACACCCGCCGTAGCGTCCAGCTGCCCTTACGACGGTTGACGCTGCCCATCAGCAGGTTCTCCTCGATGGTCAGCGAATCGAACAGCAAGCGCCCCTCGGGCACCATGATGAGCCCGAGCCGCGACACCTCTTCCGCCGGCATCTGCGAGATGTCGATGCCGTCGAAATGCACCGCCCCTCGCCGCTCCTCGTTCAACCCGACCAGCGCCTTCAGGAACGTGGACTTGCCGGCGCCGTTGGCGCCGACCAACGCCACCGCCTCGCCGTCGGCGACCGTGAAATTCATGTCGAACACGGCCTGGAGATCGCCATAGAAGATCTGCAGGCCGTTCACATCAAGCAACGCCATCGGCCTTCAATCCCATGTAGATCTCGCGCACCACCGCGCTGTCCATGACCTCGGCCGGCGGCCCCTCCAGCACCTTGCGGCCGAAATCGAGCACCAGGATCCGATCCGACACTGCGCGCAAAGCGTGCGGAATGTGCTCGATCCAGATCATGGCGTGATCTGCCTTCACCGACTTGATGATGGCAACGAGGCGCTCGACCTCGGGCTCGGTCAGCCCGGCCGCGATCTCGTCGAGCAGGATCAGCTTGGGTTTCGAGGCCAGCGCCTTGGCGAACTCCAGCCGCTTGCGGTCGATCAGCGGCAAGGCGCCCGCGAGCTTGTCCGCCTTGGCGTCGAGCCCGGTGCGCTGCAGCACCTCCATCGTCCAGATCGATGCCGCCTCGCCATACAGGCCCGCGCCGTAGGACACCGCGACCAGCGCGTTCTCGTAGACCGACAGATGCGGAAACGGCTGCGGGATCTGGAACGCGCGCCCGAGCCCCAGCCGCGCCCGGCGATGCGGCGGCAGGCCTGAGATCTCCTTATCGTCGAGCATGATCGAACCGCCGTCGGCCGTGAGCAGGCCGACGATCAGGTTCAACAGCGAGCTCTTGCCGGCGCCGTTCGGGCCGATCACGCCGAGGCACTCGCCGCGCGCCAGCTCGAAACGAACGTTATCGGCGACCACGATCTCGCCGAAACGCTTCGAGAGCCCGCTGACGCGCAGAAGCGGTGCCATCTCAGGCGAGCTTCGACAGCAATGCGAGATCGGCCTGCTTCGGGATGAACGGCGCCGTCCCGTTGTGCACGATCAAGAGCTCGTATTTCGCCTTGCCGCCCCTGGTCTTGCGCCATTGCCCGCCCGACAGCGACGTCACCGCGACGTTCTTGATCGGCGTTCCCTTGAACCTCACCGGTCCGACCACCGTCTCCATGTCGAGACCCGCGACGGCATCGCGCAGCGAGTTCTTGTCCTTCGGATCGCTGTTCTGCAATGCGGCGAGCGCAACCTCCCACAAGGCATGGGCGTAGCCGATCGGCTGGGTCCATTGCTTGCCCGTCGTCTTCTCCCATTCCGCGGCGAGTTCGGCGGCGGTCTGTCCGGTCAGCGACGACTTGAACGGATAGGCCGGCGTCCACCACACTTCGGTGGACATGCCGTCACCACGATCGCCGAGCGCATTCACCGCACTTGGAAACAGGAACGCCGCCGCCACCGTGCAGATCTGCGGCTTGAAGCCGGCCTGGGCCGCCTGATTCCACAGCGTCACCCAGTGATTGCCGTAAGTGAAGCCGGAGACGATGTCGACGCCATTGTTCTTGAAGGACGACACCTGATTGGTGAAGTCGTCGGTCGCAATCTGGAATTTTCCGGCGGAGAATTCCTGATAGCCCGCCTGCGTAATGCCGCCCGGGCAAGCCGACCTTCGGGTCGGAGAACGCCTGACCGGCGGGATTGTCGATATAGAGCGTGCCGACCTTCTTGTTGGTCTCGACTGACTGCCACATGCCGAGGAAGTTCTTCACGACATCATCGGCGCCCCAGAAGAAGTGATAGCTGTAGGGGAAGCCCTTATCGGGCGTCGACTTGCGCGGAAACATCCAGCCCTGCCACGGCACCATGGTCGAGATCGAGGGAATGCCGCGGGCATCGGCGAGCTCCTGCACCGGTGCCTGCGCGTCGCCGTCCTCGATCAGGATCAGGTCGCACTTCTCGCGCAGCACCAGCTCGCTCGCAACCACCGACGAGCGGTTCGGATCGGACTGATTGTCCTTGAAGACAAACTCGACCTGCCAGGTCTTGCCGCCGATCTTGAGGCCATCCTTGAGGCGGGCCTTGATGCGTTCATGAATCCAGGTGTCGGGTTCGGCAAACGGCGCCCGGACGCCGGAGAGGCAACCGACCCAACCGATCTTGATGGTGCTGCCGGCGCCGCGCGCGATGTTGGCCAGCGGCACGTTCATCGCCGATGCGAGACCGGTCGCACCGGCCGCCTTCAGCAGTGTGCGCCGGTTGAGCCGGCCGATGGACGAGTTGGTCTTCGAATTCTCCGTCATGTCCCTCTCCCCTGAAACAATTGTCTGAAGTGAATCCTGCCTAGGCCGCCGATCGCTGGATCGCCGCACGGCTCACTGCTGCGAACTTGCACAAGGTGTTCTCGATGATCCGGCGCGGGATGCCGCGCACGATGAAGACGAGCCGCGAGCGCCGGTCCGCCGACGGCCAGCCCTGCAGCGTGATCGGCGGATGGAACACATGCTGCACGCCATGCACCACGACCGGCGCATCGGGCTGTTCGGCGACATGCACGATCGCCTTGAAGCGCAGCAGGTCCTCGCCCTTGAGCGCAGCGACATAATCGAGCCAGCGCGCGAACGCGTCACGCTGGATCGGCTCGTCGATGATCAGGCTGTAGGAGGATACGCCGGCATCGTGCGCGTGGTGGCTGTGATGGCCGCATTCTGCGCCGTCGCAATCGTGCTCGGCGTGATGATGCGGCGCATTCGCCGCCTGCGACGCCAGATCGAACCAGCGCACCACATCGGCCGAGCGGGCCGACGGATCGAACAGACCGGCATCGAGAACCTTCGCCGGATCGACCACCCCGTTCCGCACATGCGCGCGCGTCGCGACCGGATTGATCGCGCCGAGCCGCGCGTCGAGCTGCGCGAGTGCATCATCGGCTGCAAGGTCGGTCTTGGTCACGAGCAGCCGGTCGGCGACCGCGATCTGCCTGACGGCTTCAACGTGCGCCTCGAGGGTGCGCATGCCGTTGACGGCATCGACGGTCGCGACCACGCCGTCGATCCGGTAGCGGCCAACGACGTCGGGCGCTGTCATCAGCGTGTGCAGCACCGGCACGGGATCGGCGAGCCCGGTGGTCTCGACCAGCACGCGGTGGAACGGCGGGACGGTGCCGGCGGCGCGGCGGCCGGCGAGATCGGCCAGCGTCTCGATCAGATCCTCGCGCACCGAGCAGCAGATGCAGCCATTGTCGAGCAGCGCGAGACGATCCTCGCTGCTCTCGACCAGCAGATGATCCAGCGCCACCTCGCCGAACTCGTTGATGATGGTGACGACGCCATTGAGCTCCGGCTGGCGCAGCAGATGGTTCAGCACGGTGGTCTTGCCGCTGCCGAGGAAGCCGGTGAGCACCGTGACCGGGATCTGATCCACAGCAATCATCACGCACCCCGCTCGTAGACCTTGCGGCCTTCGAAGAAGGTCATCTCGACCCGCGTGTCGGCGAGCTGGTCCGGCTGGATGTCGAAGATCGTCTGGTCGAGCACGATCAGGTCGGCCGACTTGCCGACCTCGATCAAGCCGATCGTTTGGCCTAGGCCGGCCGCCCGCGCGGCGTCGATGGTGTAGATGTCGATCACGGTGGCGAGATCGAGCGCCTGCTCGGGCCCACAACGACTTGCCGGGAAAATCCCCGGTTGGATTCTGCCGGGTCACCATGCCTTCGATGCCCTGCCAGGGATCGGGGATCGGGATCACTGGCCAGTCCGAGCCGCCGGCCATCAACGCGCCGGCCGCCTTCAGGTCCTTGTTCGGCCAGAAGCGTTGCGCCCGCTCCTCGCCCATCGCGGCTTTGTGCGCCTCGAGGAAGATGGTCGGATACCAAATGATCGGCGACAGATCGGCCGCGACGCCGAGCTCGGCGAAACGCTTGATGTCGTCGGGCGCGATGTAGCTCGCATGCGCGATCTGGTGAATCAGGTGGGTCGGGCCGTTGAAGCTGCGCACCACATCGATCGCGTCGAGCGCCTGCGTCACCGCTGCGTCTCCCGCGCAATGGATCTTCGCCGCGAGGCCGAGCTTCTCGCAGCGCCCGAGCCAGCGGATCAGATCGGGCACGGTCAGCATGGTCGATCCGCGGAAGCAGCAGCCGCGCACGGGATCGGCCACATAGGGCTCGTGGAACGCCGCGGTCTTGGCGCCGGGCACGCCGTCAAGGAACACCTTCACATAGTCCGGCTTCACATGCGCGCCGCGATACTGCTCGCGCAGCGCAAACAGCTCCTCGCCGGCCTTGCCGAACATGAAGCCCGGCTCGACCACCGGCATCGCGCAGACCGCCCAGGCGGTCAGCTCGCCCCGGTCGTCGAGCCCCTTCAGCGCCGCCATGATCGGCTGCATGCTGGCGGCGTCGATGAAGGCGGTGACGCCATAGGCGTTCAGCACCGAGATCGAACGCGCCACCGCCGCGCGGTCCATCTCGGCCGTGTAGTGACCGGAGGCCGCGAGCGCCCGCTCGACCAGGCCGGAGGCGGCCTCGATCATGATGCCGGTCAGCGTCCCGGTCTTGAGGTCGCGGCCGATCTCGCCGTCGGTCGGATCGGGGGTCTCGGCCTGCACGCCGGCCAGCCGCAGCGCCGCCGAGCTCGCCCAGCGATTGTGATAGGTGTCGTCGCGCAGCACGACGGGATGTCCGAGGCACGCCGCGTCCAGCAGCGCGCAGGACTCCGCGGTGTTCATCTCGTTCAGGAGATTGTTGCCGAACTGCCCGCCGACGATCCAGGCGCCGGGCGCAGCCACCGAAGCAGCCTTGTGCAAGGTCTCGGCGATCCTTGGTACGCTGTCGGCGTTGGAGAAGCGCAGCTCGTAGAGGTCGGCCTGCCCGCCCATCATGATGTGATTGTGGATGTCGATGATGCCTGGCATCGCCATTCGTCCACCGAGATCGACGGTCTTGGTCCCCTCGCCGATGAGCGACGCGACGTCGCGCTCCTCGCCCACGGCGATGAAGCGGCAGGCCTTCACGGCTGCGCACGCCGCCCAAGGCTGCGCCCGGTTCGACGTGTAGATCCGGCCGTTGCGGAAGACCGTGTCGGCGAATGTATTGTTCATACGGATCAACTTCTCGATTGGGAAAGTCCGGAGCGATCAGCCTTCGCCGTGCGGTGCACAGCGGCGAAACCGTGCACGGCGCCGGCATGATCGGCCAAACGTTCGACATGTCGGCATTTGGAACAATCCACCGTCCGGTGGATGCTCCGCCCGCCCCCCGCAGTGCGGGCAGGCGCCCTCTCAAAAGCCCAACGCCAGCCCGTCCTTGCGGTGGTCGGAGGCGCCGAACAGAACGCCGCGAGCATGGTCGATGCGGATCGCCTGGCAGCCGCCGATCGGTTCCTCGGAGAAGCGGGCATCGTGGCCGCGGGCGCGCAGTTCGTCGCGGATCGCTGGTGATATCGTCGTCTCCAGCGACAGCGCACCATCGAAGGCAAAGGAGCGCGGTGCCTCGGCCGCCGCCTGGATATTCATCTTCATGTCGAAGATGTTCGACAGCAGATTGGCATGGCCGGCGGCCTGGTAGTGCCCACCCATCACGCCGAACGACATCACGGTCTTGCCGTCCTTGCGCAGCAGGCCCGGGATGATGGTGTGCATCGGGCGCTTGCGCGGCCCGAGCGAATTGAGGTGTCCGGGCCTGGCGCGAAAGCTCCAGCCGCGGTTGTGCAGCAGGATGCCCGATCTCGGCGCGTAGATGCCGCTGCCGAACGGATAGAACAGCGAGTTGATCAGCGAGACGGCGTTGAGGTCGCGGTCGACCACCGTGACATAGACGGTGTCGCGATGCTCGATATCGTCCCAGATCGCGGGCGCGGACGCGCGGCTCATGTCGATCTTGCTGCGGATCCGCCCGATATAGTCGTCGGCAAGGAATGCGGCCGGATCGACCTTGCCGGCAGCGGGATCGCAGAAGAAGGCGTCGCGCACGCGGTAGGCGGCCTTGGTCGCTTCGGCGAGCAGATGGATGCGATCGGCCTGCGCCAGGACGCCGACATCGAAGCCGGCGAGCGTGCGCAGGATCATCAGCGCCGCCAGGCCCTGCCCGTTCGGCGGACACTCGATCACGTCGTGGTCATGGTAGCGCGCCGAGATCGGGCGCACGTAGTCCGAGGTCTGCGCCGCGAAATCCTCGATGCTGTGGGCACCACCCAATCCGCGCAAGATGCCGGCCATCTCGTCGGCGGCTTCGCCCGCGTAGAACGCCTCGCGCCCGTGCTGCGCGATGAGCCGCAAGGTCCGGCCAAGCGCAGGCTGCATTCGGATGTCGCCGACCTCAGGCGTCTTGCCCCCGGGAAGGAACTGCGTGGCGGCATTGGCGTCGATCTCGATGCGCGCCCGGAAGCGGCGCCAGTCTTCCGCGACGCGCGGTGTCACGCAAAAGCCCTGCTCGGCCGCCGCGATCGCTGGCCGGAATATCTCCTCCAGCGACCTGCTGCCGTGATCGGCGACCAGCCTGCACCACGCGTCGATGGCGCCCGGCACGGTCACGGCCTCGGGCGCGGTCGGCGGAATGTCGCGCGCGCCGCTGCCGGCATATTTTTCAGTATCGGTGCCGGCGGGCGTGCGGCCCGAGCCGTTCAGCGCGATCGGCTCCCCGGCCTTGGGCGAATACAGCGCAAAGCAGTCGCCGCCGATCCCGGTCATCTGCGGCTCGACGACGCCCTGCACCGCCACCGCCGCCACCGCGGCATCGACGGCATTGCCGCCGGCTTTCAACATCTCGACCGCGGCAAGTGTCGCCTGCGGGTGCGAGGTCGCGGCCATGCCACGCTCCGCAACCGCCACCGAGCGGCCGATGGCCATGAAATCACGCATGTCGCTTCCTTCAATGCTGCGAGCGGCAGCCGCTCGCCAACATTGTCGAAAACGACACCGGTCCTCGAGGAACTCTCGATCGGCAGCCCGACAGGCAGCAATCCACCTAACGGTGGATCGGGTGGACGCGAGAGTGAAGCGAATAACGAAGCTCGGACAAAACATGTTGCGAGAGCGCGGATGCTTGACCCACAGGCGGCGCAACAAACGTCGTCCCGGCGAAGGCCGGGACCCATTACCACCGAAGGTGATTGTTGCGCAACGCTAGAACGACGCGTCCCACCGACATATCCGCCGCGGAGTATGGGTCCCGGCCTTCGCCGGGAGGGACGACGGGAGGAAAGAGCCGCGCCTCAATGCGGCCGGGACATCAGCGCGACGACGGCGGAGCGGGTCTCGACGCCGAGTTTCTCAAAGATATGGATCAGGTGCGTCTTCACTGTCGCGAGACCGATGCTCAGGCACTCGCCGATCTCGCGGTTGGTGCGGCCGCAGCACAACAGCTCGACCACTTCCATCTCGCGCGAGGTCAGTCCGTAGCGCGCCGGCTCGTCCGGATTCGGGGACAGGCGGCTGGTCAGGTTGAATTCGAGGTAATCGTGGATCTTCTCGGCGATGTGCATGCTGCCGTCGGGAATCGCACAGCCCGGCGCCCAGAGCACGCTCATTCCGGCCACGATCCGGTCGTTGCGGCGGAAGAAGAACTCGATCATGTCGGCGACGCCGCATTGGCCGGCAAACGCACGATAGGTCGCCGCCTCCTGGGACGCGCATTGGTCGAGCGCGATGCTCAGCCGGGCGATCGGCCGGTTGCTCGCGGAGCGCGGATGCAACGGATCGAGCCGGTTCATGCCGGCGAGATACTGGTCGTGGAAGCTCGGCGGAACGTTGCTAGAGAGCACGAAGCGGTTGAGGGTCAGATTGCCGTCGACCTCGTAGAACGCGGTCGCCGAGCCTTCGAGGATCCCGCGCGCGAACTGGATGGCCTGTGTGGTTGCCGGATCCGGTCGGCCCAGAAGCGCGATCATGACCTACCTCCCGATCGATGTTCCCCGATGGCGAACGTCTGCGCGTCGCATCGCCGGCACGCTGAGACAGACGCCGGACATAGTCAAGCAAATTGCGGGCCAAGCGCTCGTCCCTGAAACGGTTACGCCGGAGTAACCCGGCCATGACCTCCACCATCCGGTTGATTGCGAGCGGCGCGAGCTATACGGAACTTTTGTCCCCGGTATCATTATTGGATCAACAATGAACTCGCGTCGCATCATGGCCGCCTTCCCGTCGGCGGCCGACGAACAAGTCACGCTCGCCAACTGGCGCCAGCATCCCTTCAGCGAGTGGGCATTCCGCAATGTCCGCGAACTGCTGCCCACCGCCAACATCGCGCGCGCCTCGACGCCGACCCCGCTATCCTTTGCGCCGCGCCATCTCGACGACGTCAGCTTCGCTAACCCGCGCGGCGAGACGGTCGGCGTCGGTCAGGCGCTGCGCGCAAGCCACACCGACGGCATCGTCGTGTCGCATCGCGGACAAGTCGCCTTCGAATGGTATGCCCACGGCCTGGCACCGGACACCCCGCATCTGATCTTTTCGGTCAGCAAGTCGGTCGCCGGAACGCTCGGCGGCATCCTGGCCGATCACGGCAAGCTCGATCCCGACGCGCCGGTGACGCGCTACATCCCGGAGATGGAGGGATCGGTCTATGGCGGCAGCTGCACGGTGCGCCACCTGCTCGACATGAGCGTCGGCATCCGCTTCGACGAGGACTATATGGCGCGCGACGGCGACGTCTTGAACTACCGGCGCTCGACCGGCTGGGAGCCGCCGGACCCGACCGTGCCGCCGACCAACCTACGCGACTATCTGCGCACCCTGCGGCCGAACGGTACACCGCATGGGCAAACCTTCCACTACGTCTCGACCAACACCGACGTGCTCGGCTGGGTCTATGAGCGCGCCTGCGGCATGTCCTACGCGAAGATCCTCGCGCAGTATCTGTGGCAGCCGATGGGCGCCGAGCACGACGCCTACATCGCCGTCGACTCGCGCGGCGCGGCGCGCGTCGCCGGCGGCATCTGCGCGACACTGCGCGATCTCGCCCGCTTCGGCGAGATGATGCGCAACCACGGCATCAGCAACGGACGGCAGGTGGTCCCGGGCTGGTGGGTCGACGACATCAGGCAAAACGGCAATGCCGAGGCCTGGTCGCGCGGCGACCTGACCAAGGTGTTTCCGAACGGCAACTACCGCAACAAGTGGTACACGATTGATCGCAACGAAACCCCGTTCGCCGCGGTCGGCATCCACGGCCAATGGATCTACATCGATCCGGCCAACGAGACCGTGATCGCGCGCGTCTCCTCGCAGCCGCTGCCGATGAACCTCGATCTCGATCACATGTGGATGCGCGGCTACCGTGCGATTGCGGCCAGACTTGCCGGCAAGGCCTGATAAAGCGCGACCGCCATTGACGCGGCATCATCCGATCGGCGGCCGCCGCGTATGCCAGTCCGTCACCGA
Organism: Bradyrhizobium sp. JR3.5; assembly: GCF_054057015.1. Classification (NCBI taxonomy): domain Bacteria; kingdom Pseudomonadati; phylum Pseudomonadota; class Alphaproteobacteria; order Hyphomicrobiales; family Nitrobacteraceae; genus Bradyrhizobium; species Bradyrhizobium sp. JR3.5. The sequence continues at coordinate 6,191,007 of NZ_JBSRYV010000002.1, read as the reverse complement.
CTGGAATGCGGCGCCGGCGCGGACCAGCACGTCCTCGGACAGATGCGGGCCGACCAGTTGCATGCTGAGCGGCATCTGGTCCGACGCCATGCCCATCGGCAGCGTGATGGTCGGGCTGCCCGAGAAGTCGAACACCGCCGTGAAGCGCAGAATGTTCAGGAGGACGCTGGGGTCGGCGCCGTATTCGCTCATCTTGGTGAGCGTCGGGATCGGCACCGGCATCGTCGGGATCAGCAAGAGATCGATATCCTCGAACATCGCAGCGAGGCTGCCTGCGAACTTCAGCCGCTCGTGATGGATCGCCGCGATGTCGACACCACTCGTCGCCCTGCCCTGCTCGATCAGTTGCGCGAGGTCCGGCCCGTATTCCGATTTCCGCGACGGGAAGGTGTCCAGATGCGCCTCCGCCGTTTCCACCGAGCACATCGCAATCCACTGGCTGACCAGCTTCTGATAGGGCGGGAAATGCACTTCCCGGATGTCGGCACCGAGATCGGCAAGCGCGCGCTCCGCTTGCACCAGGGCGGCGACGACCTGGCGATCGATTCCCTCCTGGGTGTACCTGCGATCGACGCCGATCCTCAAGCCCCGGATGCTCTCGCCGACGCCGGCCAGATAGTTCGGCACCGGGGCGCGCAAGGCGGTCGGATCGTTGGCATCCGCGCCGGCGATGACGCCGAGCATTGCTCCGGCGTCGGCAGCGCTGCGGCACATCGGTCCGACGTGATCGAGCGAGTCCGCCAGCGGGAAGATTCCGTGCCGGCTGACACGGCCCCAGGTCGGCTTGATGCCGGTCAAGCCGCAGGTCGCCGACGGAAATCTGATCGAGCCGCCGGTGTCGCTGCCGATCGAGCCGTAGCAGAGCCCCGCCGACGTCGCGACGCCCGATCCGGTCGACGAGGAGCCGACCCAATAGTTCACATTCCACGGATTGAGCGGAGCCTGGATCGCCGGATGATGGCTGGTATAGGCCCCCTCCGTCATCTTGAGCTTGCCGAGCGTGACCGCGCCGGCGACCTCGAGCCGGTCCACGATCGTGGCGTTGAAGGACGGCACGAACTTCGCATGGATTGTCGTGCCGCCAGCGGTCGGTGCAAACGTCGTGTAGCAGAGGTCCTTCAGGGCGATCGGAACGCCATGCAACGGGCCGCGCCAGATGCCCTTGGCGATCTCGGCATCGTGCTGCTTGGCCTGCGCCATGGCCCGCTCCGCAAGGACGTGCGCGTAGCCATGAAACTGCCCATCCAATTTCGCGATCCGGCTCAGGATCGCCTCGGTGATCTCCGAAGGCTTTGCCTCGCCGCGGCGAATGAGCCCGGAGATTTCGATGATCGACTTGTAGTGCAGAGGATCCGCTGACATGTCGTTGTGGCCCCGGCTAGAACTGAACGCCGCGCGTCAGCGCGCCGTCCACGACGAGGTTGGTCCCCGTGATGAAGCTCGCCGCCTTGCTCGCCAGGAACACGGCGGCATTCGCCATCTCCTGCGGCGTGCCCATCCGGCCGGTCGGATTGAGCGCCAGCGCGGTCTTGTACAGTTCGGGATTGCCGTCCTTGATCATGTTCCAGACACCGCCCTCGAAATAGGTGTTGCCCGGCGACACCGAATTGGCCCGGATGCCCTTGGCTGCGAGCTGGTAGGCGAGGCCCTGCGTGTAGTGGATGATCGCGGCCTTGAACGTCCCGTAAGGACCGCTGGCAAAATCGACCTCGCGCCCCGACACGCTGGAGATGGTGACGATCGCCGCCGCCGCGCTTTTCTCGAGATAGGGCATCGCGGCGTTGACAAGCCGCACCGTCCCCATCATGTCGGTGGAGAATTCCTTCTCCCAGCTCTCCTCGTCCTGCCCGATCGACAGTGCGCTGACATTGGCGACCACGACATCGATGCCGCCGAGCTTTCCAGCCATGTCGGCGACCCAGGTCTTCAGCGCCGGTCCGTTCGAGACGTCGACGGCACCGCCGAACGCCGCAACGCCCTTGGCCTTGATTGCGGCAACCGCTCCGTCGACATCCGCCTGATTGCGCGCGCAGATGCCGACATTGGCACCCTCCGCAGCGAATGTGTCGGCGATCGCGCGCCCAATCCCCCTGGTGCTGCCGGTCACGAGAACCTTTGCGCCCTTGAGTCCCAGATCCATCTCCATTCCCTCCGTTGTTATCGATTATGAAACGCGCACTTCCTCACCACATGGCGTGGCCGATCAAAGCAGCAGCTGCGCGCGAACATTGTCCGCGTTAACCTCCTCACCGGCCAGCGATCGCGTGATCTTGCCCTTCTCCATGATGTAGCAGCGCTGGGCGATCGCCAGGATGGTGTCAAGGTTCTGCTCGACGAAGATGATCGTGGTCCCGAGCTCGGCTCGGAACGATTGCAGCGCCTCGCAGATGTGCTGCACGATCGAGGGCTGGATGCCCTCGGACGGCTCGTCGAGGATCATCAACGACGGATTGCCGATCAGCGCGCGGCCGATCGCTAGCTGCTGCTGCTCGCCGCCCGACATGGTGCCGGCGATCTGCCGCCGGCGCTCCTTCAGGCGCGGGAAATATTCATAGACGAGCTCCGGCAGCTTCTTTCCATCGGGTCCACCGATCAGTTCACCGACCTGCAGGTTCTCATCGACGCTCATTTGCGGGAAGACATCGCGGCCCTGCGGGATGTAGCCGAAGCCGGCGCGCGCTCGCGCATCGGCCTCGAGCTCCGTGACATCCTGATCCATGAAGGTGATGGTGCCGCGCCAGGACTGCAGCAGCCCGATCAGGCAGCGCATCAGGGTCGACTTGCCGACGCCGTTGCGGCCGATCACGCCGACGATCTCGCCGCGCGCAACCTGCATGCTGACGCCCTGCAGGATCGGCGTCGCGCCGTAGCCCGCCCAAAGTCCCGATACGTCCAGGATGCGATCAATGGGCATGGGTCTTACCCAAATAGATTTCCGCGACCTTCTCGTCTTCCAGGATCGCCTCCAAGCTGCCGCGCGCGAAGATCTTGCCAAGATGCAGAACAGTGACGCGCTGGGCGACCTGACGCACGAACGCCATGTCGTGCTCGACGACAAGAACCGTCATGCCCTCGGCATTGAACGACTTGATCAGTTCGCCGGTCTTGTAGGTCTCTTCCGGCGACATGCCGGCGGTCGGCTCGTCCAGCAGCAAGAGCTGCGGTTGCAATGCCAACGCCATCCCGATCTCCAGCCATTGCTGCTGGCCGTGCGACAGCGCACCGGCAAGCTTGCCGCTATCATCAGCCAGATTGAGCAGCGCCAGCAGCCGTTCCTCCTCAACCCGGCATTCCGCGTCCGAAAGCCGCTCCTGCAGCGCGATCTGGATGTTCTGTCGCACCGGCAATTCCTTGAAGACGCTCGGCGCCTGCATCTTGATGCTCATGCCGCGCTGCACCCGCGCGTAGGGACGCTCCGCGGTGATATCGACGGAGTCGAAGAAGATGCTGCCGGTGGTCGGCGGATAGAGGCCGACGATCAGCTTGAACAGCGTGCTCTTCCCGGCCCCGTTGGGCCCGATCAGGCAATGGACCTCGCCGGCATTGACCGTCAAGTCGACCTCGGAGACGGCGGTCAATCCACCGAAGCGCTTGGAGACGCATTTTACATCGACCAGCGCCATGGTTCAGGTCTCGTCCGATTGCAGACGGCCGGCATCCGCCAGCGCGGGGGCCTCGTCGCGCCGCCGGCGCCTGGACCACCAGTCGACGACGAGCTTGCCGATACCGAGCACAAAGCCCTGGGGCGCCAGCATCACGGTGGCGAGCAGAAGCACGCCCATCAGCACCAGCGCGGCCTGCTGGCTGTAGACCGTGATGGTCTGGAAGCCGAACAGCAGCAGGAACGACCCGACCAGGGTCGCGGTCAGATCATTGCGTCCGGAGAACGCCACCCACACGATCGGCATCGCCGCCGCCGGCAGGCCGATGCTGGACGGCGTGATGAACTGCCCCCAGGACGTGTACAGCGCGCCGCTGAGGCCCGCGAGGCCGCTGCCGATCACGAAGGTCAGGAGTTGATACTTGCGGACGTCGTAGCCGAGCATCTCGGCGCGCTGCGGATTTTCCCGCGTCGCCACGATCACGTTGCCGATGCTCGAGTTCACCAGCATGCGCAACGCGACATAGACGATCACGATCAGTGCGATCATGACGTAATAGAGCGCAGATCCCTCGATGTCGAAGCTGCCGACGGTGAGTGGGTCCATTCCCTTCATGCCGTTGAAGCCGTTGAGCCGGGCCGGACCGATATGCCATTCCGGCCCGGCCGTCTGCCCGAGGAAGAAGGCCAGCACCAGCGTCGCCGACAGCGTCACGATGCCGAAGAAAATCCCGCTGATGCCGCCCCAGATCATGAAATAGCCGAGGACCCCCGCCGCCATCATCGCGATGACAACCGAGAGCACGAGTGCGGCGATCGTGGCCGTGCCCCCACCCATGTTGATGGCGAGCACGCCATAGCCGTAGCCTGCGATGCCGAAGAAGAAGGTCTGGCCGAACGACAGCATGCCGCCATACCCCCACATCAGGCAGAGCCCGAGCGCCATGAAGATCCAGATCAGGAAGTAGGCAAAGTTGCCGACATCATAGGAGTCGGCGAACAGCGGATAGATCAGCGCGCCCGCCAGCACGGCAACAAAGCAGGACCAGAAGACCTTGCCTCGTCCGAGCGTCTGCGGACCGTCGAGCAGCTTCAACATCAGAAATTCCCGTCTAGCGGCCACGACGCACCAGCACGCTGGATAGTCCCTCAGGCAACACGCGTATGATCAGGATGACTGCAAACAGCATGCCGATCTGTCCGATGATCTGCCCGTAGCTCGCATTCAACGCCATCCTGATCATCGCCAGGAACACCGCGGCCGGCGCGGTTCCGAGCAAGACATTGGCGCCGCCGATCACGACGGTGACGAAGCTCTCGACCACGAAGGTCGCACCCATGGTCGGGATCAGCGTCATGGTCGGGGCGTAGAGCGCGCCGCAGAGCCCCGCGAGTGCCGTGCCGATCCCGAAGCTGATGGAATAGATGCGTCCCGTGCGCGCGCCCAGCGCCTTCGCCATTGCAGCGTTCTGCATCGTCGCGCGCGCGATCACGCCAAAGCGCGTCTTCATGAAGACGATGTAGAGCCCGGCCAGCACCGCCACCGCGCAGCCGAACAGCACGAGGCGATAGGTCGAGAATGTGTAGCCGCCGATCGCAAAACTTCCTTCCGGCGTGCCGATACCGCGCACCGCGGAGCCTACGATCAGCAGCATCGACTGCGTCACGATCAGGCTGAGGCCCCAGGTCGCCAGAAGGGAGTCGAGCGGACGCTTGTAGAAACGCCGCACGACTAGGTACTCGACGATCATGCCGATGATCCCCGCGGTCAGCGCGGCCAGGACCTGCGCGATCGGGAGCGGCACGCCGACATTCACGAGCCCGACCGTCACATAGGCCCCGCACATGATGAACTCGCCATGCGCCATGTTGATGACGCCCATCATGCCGAACACGATGGCAAGGCCCGCGGCCGACAGGATCAGGAACGCGAAGACGTCGGCGAACTGATAGAATACCGAGAAGAGTTCCGCCGACATTCCACTCTCCGTGATCACGGCGCCGCATCATTGCGGCGCCGGTTCGCTTCAAAGCCGTGAGGCAAAACACGAGCAAGATTCGTGCCCGCTTGCATCACGATTTGCTGGGAAGATGACTCGGCGTGTACTGATCCTTGTCGTTCTTCTTAGTGAGGTCGCAGCCGATCTCGCCGAGCCAGTATGGCTGGATCGTTCCGTAATCCTTCTCGACCGTCACCTCATGCTTGGGTCCGACCGAGATCAGGCGCATGCGGTGCGACGTATGCTGGCTCTTCGGATCGATGCAGACCTTGCCCTCGGGTGCGTCGATGCAGGCATCACCGGTCGCGATCACCTTGCGCATGTCCTCGAGCTTGGTCGACTTCGCCTTCTCGACCAGCGCCTTGTACATATAGAGCGCGTTGTAGGCGTTGTAGCCCATGTCGTTGATGTAGAGCTCGTCGGGGAACTTGGCGTGCCAGCGCTTCTTGAAATCGTTGGCTTCGGGCGTATCGATCTCCTCGAACCAGTTCGCGGTCGCATGCATGTTGTTGAGCGCCGGCGGTTTGAACCGCTTGTGCTCGAAGCCGAGCATGATCTTGATCGAAGACCCCATCGGCAAATTGAGGTTGGCCGCGGCCGCCTGCTCGAAGAATGAGTCCTGCGCGGCGCCGACATTGATCGTCAGCAGCCAATCCGGCTTCGCCTTCTGGATGTTCTGGATCGTCTGCGCGAACTGCGAGACGCCAAGCGGGATGAACTCTTCTCCTACGACCTCGCCGCCGAGGTCCTTCATGATCTTGCGGTTCCATTCCGCGGAGATCTGGCCGAAATTGTAGTCGGCGGCGATGACGTAGACCTTCTTGCCGAATTTCTGGACCATCCAGGGGATCAAGGTCGAGAACTGCTGCTCCGGCACCGCGCCCATGCTGACCATGGAGGCATCGCAGACGCCGCCTTCGTACTGGTTCGTGTAGAAGTACGGCGTGGTGGTGCGATCGACGATCGGACGCAACGCCTCGCGCGACGCCGAGGTGATGCCGCCGATCAGCACGTCGACCTTGTCGCGGTTGAGCAGCCTTCGGCCGAACTCCTGATAGCGGGCATTGTCACCTTGAGGATCAAGGTGAATCAGCTCGATCTGGCGGCCGAGAATGCCGCCGCTCTTGTTGATCTCCTCGACCGCGAGCTGCGATCCGTGCAGCTTCGGCATACCCATGAATGCCAGATCGCCGGAGACGTCCTCCAGCAAGCCGACCTTCAATGGCGGGTCGGCCGCCTGAGCAGCACCAATGACTGCCGTCCCGAGCACGGCACCAAGCAAAGCCATTCCGACTATACGCCCCGAATTCATCGCGATGTTCCTTGTCGTTGAATGATGTGGAAGTCACGCCTTGAGGTAATTCTTCAGGATCGACGCCCCCATCGTATATTTGGGGTCGACCATGTTGCCGAGCCGCATGCGGCCGGCCTGGCTGAGCAGCATGTAGGCGTCGATCTCGTCGAAGCCGTAGTCCGCGCTCATCCAGCGCACGAGCTCGCGATAGGCGATCCGCGCCGCATCTTCGAGCGGCCGCGCACTGCCGATCGTCATGATGAAGTCGCGCGTCTCGAGCCGCGGCCAGGCGAAGCTCCAGTTTTTGATCAGATCGATCTGCAGCGTGACTGTGGCGCGCTGTTCGAGCGCGACGCCCGAGAGCTCGCCGTCGCCCTGCGTGGCGTGGCAGTCGCCGACATAGAGCAGCCCGCCTTCGGTATGCACCGGAAAATAGATGATCGAGCCAGGTGCGACGTCAGGCAGGTCCATGTTGCCGCCGTGATAGTCGGGCTGCAGCGAGGAGATCGCCTCGATCTCGGGCGACACGCCGATGGTGCCGATGAACGGCTCATAAGGCAGCGTGATCTTGTCGTTCCAGCGCACGCCGTTGCGGTCGACGTGCAGCTTCTTGACGCGCTCCGGCAGCGGCGGATTGAGCAGCGCCGTGGATGCGGTCCCGACCAGGCCGCCGAACTCCGGAATGATGCAGGTGGTGCCTGCCGGCTGCGCGCCGCGGGTCTCGACGTCGCGGATATAGACGGCGAGGCAATCGCCTTTCCTGGCGCCCTTGACCGCGATCGGCCCGCATTGCGGGTTGAGATAAGGGAAGTTCAGCTTCGCCGTCGGGCTGTCGCTTTCGCTGGTGAGCACGCCGCCGAAGGCATCCTCAGTCTCGACGATGACCACCCCGCCCGGATCGATCGATAGGGTCGGCTTGGCATAAGGTCCATAGACGTAATGGAAGCTGCCCTGTTGCGCGATGGTCAAACTATGGGTCGTGCCCGTCGCGCCCTTGGCGACGGCCCGCTTGGCCATGATGGAACTCTTCAACCAGTCTTCGGTCATGCGAACGGCTCCTCAACTCAGATCGCGGGATGGCGCTTGTGCCAGTCGGTGACGCGCTGGAAGGCATCGCCCGCACGGACGAGACTTGTCTCGTCGAAATGACGGCCGACAAACTGGAAGGCGACCGGACCGCCGTTTGGCGCAAAGCCGCCGGGAAGCGTCACGGTCGGGCTGCCGGTCATGTCGAACGGACAGGTGAAGCGCAGCAGCCCGGTAATCAGCGACGGGTCCTCGCCGAGCGCGGCCATCCTGGCCAATGTCGGCGCAGCGAACGCCTGGGCGGGGACCGCGATCAGATCGACCGTCTCGAACAGCAGTCGCACGGCGCCGCGAAACGCCTCGCGCCGCAGCACGATCTTCTGATAGTCCATGCCGGATTGCGCCCGGCCGAGATCGAGCAGGCCGGCAAGCGCCGGACCATATTCGTCCTTGCGTGCCGGATAAGTCTCCTCATGTGCGACGGCCACTTCGATGCCGCACAGCGGGAACCAGTCCTCGATGACCGCCTTCGGATCGGGGAAGATGATCTCCTTGATCTTCGCACCGAGATCGGCAGCAACACGCAGACCTTCGCCGAGCACCTTGCCGGCAGCCTCGTCGATGCCCTCGCTGGTCCAGCGCCGATCGACCCCGATCGTCACGCCGCGCAAGTCTCCGGACAAACCAGCGAGATAGTCCGGCACGGATAGCGGCACGGACGTGGTGTCCTTCGGATCCTGGCCCGCGATCACGGCCAATATCGCGCCGCAATCGGCCGCGCTGCGCGCCATCGGACCGATGTGATCCAGCGTTGCGGCGAGCTCGAAAGCGCCGTAACGGCTGACGCGTCCCCAGGTCGGCTTCAGCCCGGTGATGCCGTTGGCGGCCGAGGGAAAGCGGATCGACCCGCCGGTATCGGTTCCAAGCGAACCGAAGCAAAGCCCCGCCGCGGTGGCGACGCCGGAACCGCTCGACGATGCGCCGGACCACAGATCGGCATTCCACGGATTCTTCGGCGGATCGATCTTCGGGTGATGATCGGCATAGGCGCCCTCGGTCTGCTGCAGCTTGCCGAGGATCACAGCGCCTGCGTCCTTCAGCCGCGCGACCACGGTGGCATCCTCACTCGGACGGAAGTCGCGATGAATGGTCATGCCGTGCGCGGCCGGCGCGCCCTTGACCCAACACAAATCCTTGACAGCGATCGGCACGCCGTGCAGCGGCCCCTTGATCTTGCCGGAGGCGATCGCCTTGTCGGCTGCCGCGGCTTCCGCAAGCGCCGCATCGCCCATTACATACGCGTAGCTCTTGAGCTTGCCGTCGAGCTGCTCGATCCGCCCGAGCATCGCTCTCGTCACCTCAACCGACGAGAGCTTTTTGGCGTGGATTTGCTGCCCGACCTCAGTGAGCCCGAGATAGTGAAGTTCCGTTGTCGGCATCGTTTCTCATCCCCGCACTTGGCACCGCATTTGGCACGACGCAAGCGCAGGCACTGCCCATCACCGCGCATGCGCCTCCGGCTTGGCGACACGGATGTGTCGCCAATTTATTTTGGCGGCAAAAGCAAAAAGCCACCCGCCCCTCCAAACGAAGGTGACGAATGGCCCAAATGCCGCGGCTATGAACTATCGCGTGGGTCCGGGATCGAACGGAGCACTCTGCGCGGCGATCGGGACGTCATCGGCCAAATCGACGCACGCAAGGTTCGACAGGAAGCCCTGTAGGAGAAAATTCTAAGGAGGTGTGCAGCGCGTTGTCAACGAGGCTGGCTGCACAAATTTCGCGAGGTGCTGCGCAGCAAATCGGCATGACCACTTGCGCCGGTCTCTGCGAAGATGGTTTCCTGCATGAGTTGCACTGAAAGTCGTCGATGACAAAGCCGTCCATTCCCGTTGGCATTATCTGCTCGCAGCATGGGCCCTATCAGGCCATGGGGCGCGAGATCCTGAAGAGCGCCATGATGGCGGTCGACGAGATCAACGAGCAGGACGAGTTCGACTTCGCGATATCGGCGCATGTCCGCGATCCCCGCGGCATCATTTCGGAATATCATACGGTTTGCGACGATCTCATTCGCAATGTCGGGGTCGAGCACATCATCGGCTGCTACACCTCGGCATCGCGCAAGCAAGTGCTTCCGATCGTCGAGCGCACCGACCGCCTGCTCTGGTATCCGGCCCGCTACGAGGGGTTCGAGTGCTCCGACAACGTCATCTATGTCGGCGCCTCGCCCAATCACAACGTGCTGCCGCTGGTGCGCTATGTGCTCGACAATCTGTCGCGCGAGATCTTCTGCGTCGGCTCCAATTATGTCTGGACCTGGGAAACCAATCGCGTCACCCGCGAGCTGGTGACGGCGGCGCGGGGACGTATTCTCGCGGAACGCCTGCTCGAGCTCGGTGAAAGCGCGGTCACGCACATCGTCGACGAAATCGTGCGGCGTCGGCCGCCGGTTGTGTTCAACACGCTGGTCGGCAGTTCGAGCTATGATTTCATCCGTGCGTTTCATGCCGCAACCACAGCGGCAGGTCTCGACATCCCGATGCTGAGCTGCAGCCTGTGCGAGCCCGAGCTCAAGATCGCTGGCCCCGCATCGGCCGGCTGCATCACGTCGTCGGCCTATTTCGAAAGCATTCGCCTGCCCGAGAACCAGACCTTCGTCGCGCGCTGGAAGGCGCGTCACGGCGCGCACTCTAGCCCGTCGGTGGACGGGCAGTCCGCCTATGTCGCGGTCTATCTGCTGGCCCGCGCATTGCAGCGTGCCGGCACGTCCGATATCGGCGAGGTACGGCGCGCCGCGGCCGGCCATCGCTACAATTCGCCGCAAGGCCCGGTCTGGATCGACGGCAGCAACAACCACTGCGTCCTGACGCCGCGGCTCGCCGTCTCCAACGCCGACGGACAGTTTGACATCTTCTGGGAAGCTGAAGCTCCGGTTAAGCCGGATCCCTATCTGGCGCAGCTCGACATCGCCGCCGGCCCCGCAAGGGATGGAACGTTGCCGAATGCGCCGCATTTGCGGGTTGTGAAATGAGCAAACCGTCGTCATTTTCGCTGCGCGGGCGCAAGGCGCTCGTCGCCATCAAGGACGAGCGCGACGCCACCATCGTCAGGCGCCAGTTCGAGCGTCTCGGGATCGACATCCTTACATGGGACGGCGGCGCCGATATCGACTGCCGGCCGGACGTGACGCTGATCGACGACGAGTTCCTGCCGCTCACCTCGCCGGCGCAGCGCGCGTCGCTGGGGCGAAGCCCGGTCATCGCCCTGCTCGGCACCGAGACGCCGAGCCGCCTGAAGCTGGTGCTCGACCTCGATCCGGCCTCGTTCCTGGTTAAGCCGCTGCGCTTCGGCCGGCATCTATGCCGCCCTCGTCCTCGCCTTCGAGCGAAGCGAGCGCACCAACGAGCTCAAGCAGCAGGTGCTCAAGCTCGAACAGCGCCTTCGATCCCGCCGCGTCGTGCTCGCCGCCGTCCTTCAGGTCATGCACACGCATGCACTCGCTGAGCCGGCCGCCTTTGCGCTGATCCGGCGCGCGGCCATGGAGCAACGCAAGACCATCGAGGAGCTCTCGGCCGAGATCACGGTAAAGGGCTCCCTGCCCCGAGCGGCCGGTTAGCTCCTGCGACTACTTCTTCAGTTCCGCATAAAGCTGCATCACCCGTTGCGGCAAAACCTCGATACGGGGCACCCGGAGCGCATGGCGCTCGCCGAAAATGCGATCGAGCTGGCGAAATCTGTCCTCACCGATGCCGAAGGCAAATATATCGGTGCCGCGCCGCCGCAGCTGCTGAGCGGCACGGCGCGCGTCCTCCACCAAATATTGCGGATCGGGCACATCGACGTCGGACGGCTCGCCATCGGTCAGAACCAGTAGCACCTTGCGGAATGCGCGTCGTCCCGCGAGGTAGCCCCCGGCGTGGCGCAACGCGGCACCGAGCCGGGTGGAATGGCTGCTGCCAAGACCCGCGAGACGCGAACGCACGACGGCGTCCATCGGCTCCTCGAAGCCCTTGATGCGGAGATAGCGCACGCGCTCGCGGCCGTCGGAGCTGAAGCCGTGCACCGCGATCGCATCATTGGCGGCCTCGACCGCCGTCGCCATGATCGCGGCGGCCTTGCGCTCGACGTCGAGAACCGTCCGGCCGCGACGATCACGGTCGGCGGTCGATTGCGACAGGTCGAGCAGCAGCAGAACGGCGAGATCACGCGGTCCCGGCGCATCGCGCTGGTAGACCCTGGGCTCGCTGATGCTGCCGGCGCGGCGCTCGATCGTCACCGCGATTGCTGCGTCGATGTCAAGCGCGTCGCCGTCGCGCTGGCCCTTGTGTCTGATACGGCGGCCGATCGAGGCGTCGCGGGTCAACTCGGTGATCCAGCGCATCGCCTCGGCATCCGTCGAAGGGTCGAACGGCTGTGCGGAAACCGCTGCGTCAGCCTCCAGGATCGTGGTCCAGTCCGCGCGCTCGGTGCGCGTGGCATAGTCCCATTCGGGATAGGTCGCGACCGGAAACCCGTCCAGCAGGGTCACCGCTGCGGCCTTCGCGCGCAGCGTTTCGTCGGGCCTAGCGTTGTCGTCGGTGGACTGCCCATCGGCGTCGTCGCGGCGCTCGATCCGCACCGAATCGACCGCAAGTTCGATCGTCTCGGTCGGGCTGTCCGGCTGATCGCCAAAATCCCACAGCGCCAGATTGTCATCGCGATAGGCCGGTTCGACGACATAGCTCCTGGCATTGAACTGCAGCCGCATCTGCCCGATGTCGTTGCCGAGCAGCCCGCCGATCTCGCGGCTGATGGCCGGATCAATCCAGCGGTCGGCGGCATCGGCAAACAGCGCGCGCCCCTTCGCCACCCACGCATCCGGGTCCTGATAGTCCGGATCGATCAGTGCCCGCGCCAACCGCGTCATCAGTCCGGCGGCAGTTGCCTGGCCAGCTGGCGTCGCGCTGTGAAACGGCAACCACAGTCGGCGCAGCCCGGGCATCTCGCGAAGCGCCAGCGTCTCGACCCTGGCATCCTCGATCAGCGAGACCAGCGCGATCTGCAGCGCCTTCAGCCGCCCCACGGGAAAGCGGACAGTGGAGTGCACCAGATGCGCGCCGGCATGCGCGACCGCGGCGAGATAGATGCTATCCGCCTCATCGCCCGCAAAACCAGGGAAGGTCTCCGGGAGCCCGATCAGGCCGGCGGCGAGCGAGGCGCGCCGTGGCACCGGCGTCGGCGCAACCGCAAGCTTGCGGAAACGCGGCTTCCTGTTCCAGAGCGCGATCGTGGTTGCGGCGAGGCGCTTTTCCAGCCGCGCAAAATCATCGCCGGTCCGGCCGACCGCGAACAGCCGCACCGAGAGCGGATCGTCGAGCGCGAAATAGGCGCGCCGGCGTGATGCGCGGCCACCGCTTGCGCGCAAGCCCGCCGAAACCCAGGCGGAAAAATCGTCGGCACCGGCATGCGCGAGCAGCGGCTCCAGCCGGCCGATCGCAAGGCCCACCGATTCCGGGCCTGCATCTGCGAGTTGACCAAGCGCTGCAAGAACCGCCGTGAGTTCTCCAGCACCCGCAAGCCGCGGCAGCACTTTGGACAATTCGGTCAGCAGCCCATGGGCGGCGCGGCTTCCGGCGCTGCGGCCGATATCGCCCGCGGCGCGTCCGATCGCGATCAGATCATCGGTCGATCGCAGCGCGGGCCATTGCTCCGATAGCTTTAGAAAGCCCAGAACCACGGCCTGGCCGAGGTTGGCCTCGAACAGGTCGTGCACCGCCTCGTCCCAGGCCGTCAGACGATCGAACGAACCCGTCCGGTGCAAGGCGGCCCGCGCCGCCTGCACCGCCAAGGCGATCTCGTCGTGGCCGCGCAACAGCGCCGCAAGCCGGCGCCCGGATCGGAAGCCATCGAGCGAACTGATTTGCGCGACCGCCACCTCCGGGCTTCCATTCACGCAGAGGCCGAAATCACGTCACGCAACGTGTTCCTGGTGTCCGCATCGTCGGTCAAGGGAACCACGATCGTCGTCTCGCACGCCTTTTCGAGGCTGATGCCGCATCCGATCAAGCGGCCGGCATTGACCAGCATCCGGGTCGAAGCGCCTTCGTCGAGACCCTGGCCCTTCAAATTGCGGCTGTGCTGGGCGATCTTCACCAGCAGATCGGCGAGGTTCGGTTCGATGCCGGCCTCGCGCGACACCACCTCGGTTTCCGCCGACCGGTCGGGGTAGCCGAAATCCAGCGCCGCAAAGCGCTGCTTGGTGGATTCCTTGAGGTCCTTGATCGCGCTCTGGTAGCCCGGATTGTAGGAAATCACGAGCTGGAAGTCGGAATGCGCGTGGATCAGTTCGCCACGCTTTTCCAGCGGCAGCACACGCCGATCGTCGGTCAAGGGATGGATCACGACCGTGGTGTCCTGGCGCGCCTCGACGATCTCGTCGAGGTAGCAGATCGCGCCGAGACGCACGGCCGTCGTCAGCGGCCCGTCGCTCCACACCGTGCCCTCGGCATCGAGCAGCCAGCGTCCCACCAGATCCGCCGCCGTCATGTCCTCATGACAGGCGACCGTGATCAGCGGACGGCCGAGCCGCGAGGCCATGTATTCGATGAAGCGGGTTTTGCCGCAGCCGGTGGGGCCTTTCAGCATGACCGGCATGCGGTTCGCATAGGCCGCACCGAACAGTTCGACCTCATCCTTGAGCGGCCGGTAATACGGCTCCTGGCGAATGCGGTACTGGTCGAGCAGCAAAGCGGGATTGGACAAGCTCACGCCTCCCATGATCGCGCAGGCAGCCGTTCGCAACCGTTCGAACTCACGATGCGAGCAGCTCCTTGAGCTTGGTATCGATGAAGGCGACATCGACCGGGTTGGTCCCCGGCCCACCCGCGAAGTGGCCCCAGATCGACGGCACCGGCACGAACTTGGCGTTCGGCATGTTCGCGACCTCGTTCTCGCTGTCTTCAGGCGGGAAGTAGAGATCGGTCTGCCCGGGCATGACATAGGTCTTGGCCTTGATCGCCCTCAGCGCAGCTTTGAAGTCGCCATTGTAGATCTCGTTGGCGCTGATATCGCCGTTCTGCCAGGTCCACAGCATGGTGAGCAAATTGTTGGGATCCTTCGGCAGGAAGAAGCCCTCCCAGAACGCCACAAGGAAATCCTCCAGCGACGAAAAGCCCATCGTCTTGATGTCGAGCTGCTCGCGATAGAAGGCCTGCGAAAAGCCCCAGCCGGCATAGACCCGCGCGGCGGCGCGCAGGCCCCGGGCCGGCTTGTCGGTGTACCAGCCCTCCTTCCAGGCCGCATCTGCCGTGAGTGCGGCCTTGACGCCTTCGAGGAACACATAATTGTGGCGTGAGCATTTGGCCGAGCCGCAGAACGGCGCCAGCAGGTCCATCATATCGGGATAGAGCGCGCCCCAATGGAACGTCTGCAACGCGCCCATCGACCAGCCGACGACCAGACGGATGTGCTTGATGCCGAATTTCTCGGTCACCAGCCGGTGCTGAGCGCGGACATTGTCATAGGCCGTCACCTGCGGAAAACGCGGCCCGTTATAAGGCTCCGGCGTGTTGCTCGGCGATGATGACAGGCCGTTGCCCAGCATATTGGGAATGATGATGAAGTACTTCGCCGGATCGAGCGCCATGCCCGGCCCGATCAGCCATTCATTGTCGGTGTGCTGGCCGGAGTACCAGGTCGGATAGACGATCACGTTGTCCTTGGCCGCGTTGAGCTGGCCAAACGTCTTGTAGGCGAGCTTGCAGTCGCGGAGGGTCGCGCTGCGCTGCAAGGCCAGATTGCCGAGATCATAGATCTGATAGTCGACGCTCATTGATGTATCCTTCTTGCTTGATCGAGCTTGTCGCTTACGCGGGACGCGCCACCTTTTCGGTGGAAGATTCCACCCGCGCGATCGCCCCGTACACGATGCCGGCGACCAGCGCGGCGGAGATCGCAGTGGACAGCCCCGGCATCAGATTTTCAACCGCAAATGCGCACAGCGACCCGATGCCCCAGGCGATGAACGGCTTCGCACGCCAGTCCACGTCCGCACGCGCCCCGGTGCGCAACAAATACTGATCGACCAGGATGATCGCACCGATCGGCGGCACGAGAATGCCGAGCAGCGACAGCCACTGGATGAAGAACGCCCAGACATTCCCCGCGGCAACCACGATGCCGATGGCGCCGAGGATCACGGCCATCAGCCGCATGTTGGTGCCGAGGATACGCGACCAGCCGGTGGCCGCATTGTAAAGGCAGTGCGAGCAGACCGAGCCGAGATTGGCGTAGAGGAAGATAAAGGCAAGAATGCTGAGCCAGGTGAGCTGCTTGCCGTTCATGTAGCCGAACATGTTGTCGACACCGAACGGATTGGCGTTCGGCACCGCAAGCGCAGCCGTCATCACGCCGCCGACCAGCATGGCCACCAAATTGGCGAACGGAAACGCGCTGAACGTGGCAAACAGGGATGCCCGCGGACTCGGCGCCCAGCGGTTGAAGTCAGCCGTCACCGTGCCGGCGTCGATGAACAGCGCAAGCACCACCGTGAGGCCGACGCCCATCGACATGCTGGCTACGCCATTATTACCGGCATAACTGAAGATCGCCGCTGCCGTCGTGGTCGAGGCTGCGTCGGCCGCGACCCAGAGGCCGAGGACGACAAACAACGGCACCGACGCCAGCCCGATATAGTGCAATCCCTTCACGCCGACGAAGGTGATCCCGATATAGAGCACGCCTGCGACGATGGTCATCGCCACATAATTGAGGCCGTAGGTCGAGGAGATCAATGCGCCGGTGATGCCGGTCTGCACCGCGTACCAGCCGAGCAGCAGGGTCGACAGCAGGCCCGACGCCAGCACATAACCCTTCTTTCCGAACACGATGCTCGCGATCAGTGCGAAGTTCATGCCGCGCCTGGTGCCGATCAGGCCGAGCGCGCCCACATAGGCGAACATGATCAGATTGCCGATGATCATCGCCACCAGTGCATTCTTGAAGCCCATCCCCAGCACCAGCAGCGATCCCGTCATCGCGCCGGTGATGATCATCGGAAAGCCCAACCACACCATGGTGACCGAGAAGGCGCTGCGCCGGGCGCTGATCGGCACCGGCTCATGCTCGAATTCATGGCCGAGAAGGTCGTCAATCTGCCCCTCGGTCTGATGCACCAGTCCGCTATTGGCTTCGCTGCTCATGGTAACCCCCGTGTCCCGTTGCAACAGTTTCAGAACCGCGCCGGCGCGAATGATCGCGCCGGCACGGCTCGGCTTTTCCAAATCAACGATGTGCGACTTTCTGGTTCGGAATGCCCTCGATCGGACATTCGTCGGTCCCGACGGTCGGACGGGTCATGGCTTCAACCATTTCCCGCGTACCTTCGGGGTCCGTGATCCAGTTCTTGTAGAAGGTGTACGGACAGACCGCGTGGCCGCGGTCGCCCTCTCCGGAGTTGATCAGGCCGGTATAGCCGCGGTGCATCAGCTTGAAGAGATGGTTCTGCGACTGCATGTTGCGGCGGGCATCGCGGATCAGCGACACCGAGAGCTGGGCGTACTGGATGCCGTTCTCCTCGGTGCCGCACTCGCCGAGCGTCCGGCCGTCGAAGCCGATGAGCGCGGAATGGCCGAAGTAGGAATAGACGCCGTCGAATCCGGAGGCGTTGGCGACCGCGACGTAGCAGTTGTTGGCCCAGGCCATCGATTTCGAGATCTGGATCTGCTGCTCCTTGGCCGGATACATGTAGCCTTGGCAGCGGACGATCAGCTCGGCGCCGCGCATCGCGCAGTCACGCCAGATCTCCGGGTAATTGCCGTCGTCGCAGATGATCAGGCTGATCTTCAGGCCCTTCGGCCCTTCCGAGACGTAGGTGCAGTCGCCGGGGTACCAGCCCTCGATCGGCACCCACGGCATGATCTTGCGATACTTCTGGACGATCTCGCCCTTGTCGTTCATCAGGATCAGCGTGTTGTATGGCGCCTTGTTGGGATGCTCCTCATGGCGCTCGCCGGTCAGCGAGAACACGCCCCAGACCTTCGCCTTGCGGCAAGCGTCGGCGAAGATGCGGGTTTCCTCGCCCGGCACCGACGAAGCCGTCTCGTACATCTCCTTGGAGTCGTACATGATGCCGTGGGTCGAGTATTCCGGGAAGATCACGAGATCCATGCCCGGCAGACCGAGCTTCATGCCCTCGACCATCTTGGCGATGTTGCGCGCGTTATCCAGCACCTCGGCCTTGGTGTGCAGACGCGGCATCTTGTAATTGACCACGGCGACGCCGACCGTGTCCTTGCTGCTCGATATGTCTCCATGCAACATGTCTCGACTCCCTTTCTGAACGATAATTCCCGCTACACGGCCATGTGGAGCTGGATGAGATCATCGGTGAGCTCACCGATCGCGCCCTTGGCGACGACGCGTCCCTTTTCGAGCAACGCGAAGCGGTGGGACGCGCGCCGCGCGAACGCGACATTCTGTTCGACCAGCACCACCGTGATTCCGCGCTCGCGATTGAGTTTGACAATCACGTCCTCGATCTGCTCGACGATGTTCGGCTGGATGCCCTCGGTCGGCTCGTCCAGCAGGATGACCTTGGGCTGGGCAAGCAGCGCGCGTGCGATCGCAAGCTGCTGCTGCTGACCGCCGGAGAGATTGCCGCCGTAGCGGTTGAGAAACTCCTTGAGCACCGGAAACAGCTCGAGCACCCACTCCTCGATGCCGTTGGCCGATTTCGCGGCGAAGGTCCCGAGCGTCAAATTTTCCCGCACGGTGAAGCGCGGCAGGATGCCGCGGCCCTGCGGCACATAGGCGATGCCGGACTTGGCGCGCTGATGGGTGCGCAACGGCGAGATGTCGGCGCCGTCGAGCGACAGGCGTCCGGTGCACCGGTCCATCAGGCCGAGGATGCTGCGCATCAGCGTGGTCTTGCCGACGCCGTTGCGGCCGAGCACCGACAGGAATTCGCCATTGCCGACCATCAGGTTGATGCCCTGCAGCGCGCGGCTGTTGCCATAGAATGCGTCGACGTCGGTCAGCTCAAGCATGGCTGATGCCTCCCGATCCGAGATAGGCGCGGCGCACCTCCGGATGCGCCTCCACTTCCGCGGCGGTGCCCTCGGCCAGCATCTGGCCCATATGCATCACCGAGATGATGTCGCCGATCGCCTTGACGAAGCCCATGTCGTGCTCGACCACGATCAGCGTGTGCTTGCCCTTCAGCCGCGCAAACAGTTCGGCGGTCTTGCGGGTTTCCTGTGCCGTCATGCCCGCGGTCGGCTCGTCCATCAGGATCAGCTCGGCGTCCTGGGCGACCAGCATGCCGATCTCCAGCCACTGGGTCTGGCCGTGCGACAGATAGGCGGCCGGGCCGGTCGAGCTGTTCGGTGAGCCCGACCAGTTCGGCAAGACGTTCGATGTCGTCGCGGCCGGCATTGCCGATACTCCAGCGCAGATTGCCGAACACGGAGGTGCGGCGCGCCCGCGCCACTTCGAGATTGTCGCTGACCGAGAGCTCGCGAAACACGCTCGGCACCTGGAACTTGCGGCCGACACCGGCGCGGGCGATCTCGTATTCCTCGAGATCCTGCAGCGCGGTGCCATCAAAGCTGACGGTGCCGGCGCTCGGCTTGACTTTGCCGCAGATGATGTCCAGCGCCGTGGTCTTGCCGGCGCCGTTCGGCCCGATCAGGCAGCGTAGCTCGCCCTTGCCGACGCTCATGTTGAGCGAATTGAGCGCCTTGAAACCGTTGAAGCTGACCGAGACGTCGCGCAGATCGAGATGGGAGCTCATGTGCTGCCCTCCGTCTGGCTGACACCCCGTGCAACCGCGCCGCTAGCGGCCTGTCTACGCTGGGCAACCCAGCGCCAAATGGCCTGCGCGAGGCCGGCGAGCCCCTTCGGCAGGAACAGCACCACGAGCACGAACAGCGCGCCCATCACCAGCGTCCAGGTTTCCAGGAACGTCGCGGATTCCGACAGCGCGCCCTGCATGCCCGCGACCAGCACCGCGCCGAGGAACGCGCCGACCAGGCTTTGCCTGCCGCCGACGGCGCACCACACCACCACCGAGAGCGAGAGCTGCACGCCGAGGAAGGTCGGCGAGGCAAACTCCATCACGACCGTGTAGAGCATGCCGGCGAGGCCCGCGATCGCAGCCGACAGCGCGAACACGAAGATCTGGTAGAGCGCGACGTCGTAGCCGAAGTAGCGCACCCTACTCTCGTGGTCGCGGATCGCCTGCACGATCAGGCCGGCCCTGGACTTGGTGAAGGCAAAGGCAACCAGCAGGCTGAGCAGCACGCACCCGGCAACGAGATAGTAGGTCGCGCGGCCATAGGCATCGAACGCGACGCCGAACAGCTCGAGCTGGGCGAGATCGGTGATGCCGTTGAAGCCGCCAGTGTAGCTCTGCTGGTCGATGATCACGAGATTGATCACCACCATGGTGGCGAGCGTGATGATCGAGACGTAGACGCCGGTGACCCGCCCCCGGAACATGAACCAGCCGAGTCCCGCCGCAACCAGCGCCGGCACGAGCAGGCCCGCGGCGATGGCGAAGCTGAGCGACCGGAACGGCTCCCAGAACCAGGGCAAATGCTGGACATTGTTCCAGACCATGAAGTCCGGCAGTCCGCTCGCCCCCGTATGCACCGGCACGGTCTTGAGCTTCAGCACCATCGCCATCGCGTAGGAGCCGAGCCCGAAGCTCATCGCCTGGCCGAGATTCAGGATGCCGCCGAAGCCCCAGGACAGCCCTAGCGATATCGTCAGGATGCCCAGCACGAGATAGCGCGCGACCTTGTTGAGCAGGAAGTCATTGTTGAGCAGCACCGGGAGCGCGAACACCAGCGCGGAAACGATGAGCAACCGGGGCAAGTTGCGCGATCAGGCGCTGCAATCCGCTGGAGTTGGAAATATTCGACGGCATAGATGAGCGATCTGTCTCAGGCCCGCACGCGTGCGGTGAAAAGCCCCTCGGGGCGGAAACGGATGAGCACGACGATGGCGAGCAGCACGATCGTCTTGGCGACCGTGTCGTTCTGCAGGAAGGCGATGCCGCCGGAGAGTTCCCCGAGGATGAAGGCACTCGCCACGGTGCCGGCGAGGCTCTGCACGCCGCCGAGCACGACCACCATGAAGGCGTCGACCACGTAGCCGGTGCCCATATCGGGCGACACGCTCTTGAGCGGCGACACCAGCGCGCCGGCAAGCCCGGCAAGGCCCGCGCCGTAAGCGAAGGTCAGCGCATAGACCCGCTTGGCGTTGATGCCGAACGAGGCGGCGACCGAGCGATCCTGGATGATGGCCCGCAGCTTCATTCCGACCGTGGTGCGATTCATGAGCAACCAGGTCGCCCCGAACAGCGCGATCGACACGACGAACAGGAACACCCGATACGAAGATATCGGGATGCCGAACACGTCCATGCTGTCGGCCAGCGCCGGCGGCAGCTGCACATAGCGCAACTCGCTGCCGACCATCAGCCGCACCGCCTGTTGCAGCATGATGCCGACGCCCCAGGTCGCAAGAATCGTATCGAGCGGCCGGTTGTTGAGCAGGCTGAGGACGTAGCGTTCGATGACCCAGCCGAACGCGGCAACCACCAGGAAGATCGGAACGAGGCTCGCGAGCAGACCGAGACCGAGATAGGTGTGGAACACCCAAGCGGCGTAAGCGCCAAGCATCACGAACTCGCCGTGGGCGAGATTGATGATGCCCATCGAGCCGTAGATGATCGACAGTCCCAGCGCCACCAGCAGCAGAATCGATCCGATGCTGAGGCCTGTGACAATTTGTTCGATGAGTTGGTCCACGTCGGGATCCGCTTTCGATGTTGGTTTGGGCGCCCTGCGCGCCCCTCGCATGTGTGCGTGAGGCTGCTTTCGTTGCCGGAAGCCGGCCGCCGGCGCCGCACGCCGACGGCCGTCGTCAGCCCCCGTCAGCTCTTCTCGACCAGGCCCTTCTCGGTGCAGGACTGCCCGGGATAGGCCGCGTAGGGCACGGGCTTCAGCCAATCCTTGGCCTCGACGAGAATCTCGAACTGGCCGTTCGACTTCGCCTGCGCGATCTTGGGCCATAGCCAGGTGTGCAGGTTCTCCGGCTCGATCCGGACCTTGCCCTGCGGCGCAATCACTTCCTGGCCCTTGACCGCGTCGCGGATGTTCGGTGGCGTGAGATCGCTGGTTGCCAGCTTCTCGACCGCCTGCTTGAACAGATAGGTCTGGAAGTAGCAGGCCTCAGAGACGAAATGCGTCACCTTGTCGGCGCCCCAGCGCTTCTTGTAGGCCTCGACGAACTTCTCGTTCTCAGGCGACTTGTGCACCATGAAGTACGGCGCCGAGGTGAAGTGACCGGCGGCAGCCTCCCCGCCCCATCGCCGCGACCTCGTTTTCGGAGGTCGTCAGGCTCGCCATCGGCATCTTCTCGGGATCGAGACCGGCAGCCTTGTACTGACGATGCAGTGCGACCACGGAATCGCCGACCACGGTGGAGAAGATCACGTTCGGCTGCGTCGAGCGGATCTTGTTGATGACGGAAGAGAATTCGGAATGGCCGAGCGGCACATATTCTTCCGCCACGACCTCGCCGCCGAGCTTCTCGAGCAGCTTCTTGCAGTAATTGTTCTCTTCCTTCGGATAGATGTAGTTGGAGCCGATCAGATAGAACTTCTTGCCGAACTTCTTGACCAGCCAGGGCACGAACTCGTCCTGCTGCTGGTTCGGCACCGCGCCGGTGTAGATGACGTTCTTCGAGCACTCGCGGCCCTCATAGAGCGTCGGATACCAATAGAGATTGTTCTGCCGCTCGAAGACCGGAAGGACCGCCTTGCGGCTCGCCGAGGTGTAGGAGCCGAACACGCTGACGCATTTGTCGCCGACGACGAGCTTGCGGGCCTTCTCCGAGAACGTCGCCGGATCAGACGCAGGATCCTCGACGATCGGCACGATCTTGCTGCCCTTGATGCCGCCGGCGGCGTTGATCTCCTCGATCGCAAGCAGCGTCGCCTTGTTGAGCGATTCCTCGATGATCGCGGTCGTTCCCGTCAGCGAGAACAGCACGCCGACCTTGATCTCGCCGCCCGCGGCGTACGCGAGGTCGGCGTTCTTGATCCAGATATGCGGCAGTCCGGCGCCGGCAAATGCACCAAGCGCCGCGGTATTCCTCAGCAAAGTCCGCCGTGAAATGCTCATCCCTAGCTCCCTTCAGGACTGAAAAAACAAAAAGCCCTCCCGATGCGCGCTTACGCGAGCATTGGGAGGGCTTTGTTGCCGGTTGTGTCGAAGGCGGCGCTGTCGCCGCCGGCCCCGCTATTGGGGCTTACTGTTGATGATCGTAGCCAAGCAGTTCGAACGAGTCAACAATCGCCGCGGCGACTGCACTTGCCGACACGCGACGATCCATCGCCTGTCGTCTGATAAAGCCATAGGCTTCGGTTTCCGGCATCTGCCGCGTCGCCATCAGGATGGCCTTGGCGCGTTCCACCGTGCGCATCGAACGCAGATTGTCGTCGAGCTTCTCGATCTTGCTGCGAAGCCGCCGTTCGTAGCTGAACTGACTGCGCGCCAGCACGAGGTTGGACAACACTGCATTCTGCGTGAACGGCCGCGGCAGAACGGCGTTGGGCGTGGCATGACACAGCGCATCGGCCTGAACGGCCTCCGTAGCCGGCAGGATCACGACCAGCGCGGAACGCGCATCGCCTGGAATCCACGGCAGGCGCCGCGCCAGATCCGGCGAGTATTCGCAGTACACCACGTCGGCATCGGCCGGCACGCTCTCCGGCATCGGCCAGACCTGGCGCACCCGCATCCTGAATCGCTGCAATTCGCGCAGCAACATGCCGACCTGATCATCGACCGGCGCGACCACGACGGCCGACAGATCGGCAAGTTCCTGAACCATGGTCTTGCGTCCGCCGACGTCTCGGCTCAGCGACGGCTTACGCGACTGCTCGTTCATTGGACGCTTCCTGTTTGCGTTGCACGACCATACCCGATCAGGAACGGATCCGCATGCACCGGCTCCTTCGACTGGCTGACCACATCGAACTGTCCCTGGCGGTTGGCGCGTCCGATGCGCGTCCACAGATCAGTATGACCCGACATCGGGTTGACTGTCACCGCACCTTGCGGTGCATCAAAGCTGGTGCCGAACACCATCGAGCGCAGCACTTCGGTGTCGAGCGAATTGACCTGCTCGAGCGCCTTCGCAAACAGATGCAGCTGGAAATAGGATGCCTCGGCGCACATGTTGGTGGAGATGTCGGCGCCGAACCGCTTCTTGAAGCGCTGCACAAACGCGCTGTTGGCGCTGCCCTCGACGCCCTGGAAGTAGGATGCCGCGGTGACGTGTCCTTCGCCGACGTCGAAAACCCATGGCGGCGATTTCGGCTTCCGTCGTGGTCAGGCTGGCGATCGGCACTTGCTTGGGATCGAGCCCGACATTCGCGTAGGCCTGATAAAGGAAGACCGTACCCTCCCCCACGACGGTCGAGAAGATCACGTCGGGTCTGACCCGCTTGATGTCCTGGATGATCGGGACAAAGTCCTGCCAGCGCGCGTAGACATTGACGTAGCGTTCGCCCACGACCGAGCCGCCGTTGCTCTTCAGCAGTTCCCGCATCACCCGGTTCGACTCGCGCGGATAGATGTAGTCCGACCCCACGAAATAAAATCGTGTTCCGAACGTATCCATCAGATAGCGGCACAGCGCGAGGCTGTTCTGATTCGGCGAGGCGCCGGTGTAGATGACGTTCGGCGACGCCTCGAAACCCTCATAGAGCGTCGGGTACCACAGCAGGCCGTTCAGCCGTTCGACCACCGGCAGCACCGCCTTGCGGCTCGACGAGGTGTAGCAGCCGAATATAGTGCTGACTTGATCCTCCACCATCAACCGTTTGGCGTAGTGGCCATAGGCGGCCGAATCCGAGCCAGGGTCGTAGGCGACGGGAACCAGCTCGCGGCCGCAGACCCCGCCTGCCTCGTTCACCTCCTCGATCGCAAGCTGCGTGCCCTGATACTGGGTCTCCT
This sequence comes from Bradyrhizobium sp. JR3.5, assembly GCF_054057015.1. Lineage (NCBI taxonomy): Bacteria > Pseudomonadati > Pseudomonadota > Alphaproteobacteria > Hyphomicrobiales > Nitrobacteraceae > Bradyrhizobium > Bradyrhizobium sp. JR3.5. Next base: position 6,166,074 of record NZ_JBSRYV010000002.1, on the reverse strand, counting down.
CGATCACCGACATGAAGCCGGTTCGCGAGAACAGCACGCCTATCCGCCATGGAGCGGAGGTCGCTTGGGTAAGGTTCGACATGATCAGGCCCTCGACAGAATTGGAGGGACGAGAGGGATTATTGTTCTTGTTGCTCTCGAACAGCATTGCCGGGGGCGGAAGATTGCATGTCATCTGCCGCGAGACAAGGACCCAGGCAGCTCATCCTGTCAGCGGCGCTGACGCGAAAGCAGGCAAACCGGATGTCACCCGCGACGCATCACAGGTGCAGCGATCCAAGGACCATCTATCTCCGGTAGACGCGCGATCGATTGCCCGTATCGAGCGCAGGGATGGAGCAGTAACTCCTAAGAAACCTACGGCCGGCGCCATTGCAGCAAGGAGCAAGGCGGATCCGAGTCCAGGTGATGCTCGAAGACCCCTTCGACATCTGCGCCGATTGTCACCACCTGTTCGGGATCGCCGAGCAGATTGCCGACCATGCGAATGCCGCCAGCCTGCGGCAATTCGACAAGCACCGCGATGTACGGTCCATGCCCTTTCAGCGCCGCATGCGACGGATGCCACGCGCGTTCCCAGCTGAAGATCCGGCCGCGCGGCGCGACTTCGGTCCATGCCGGATCGAAGGCGTGGCAGTGGTGACAGAGCCACTCCGGTCCGAACTGCCACGTTCTGCAGCGGCTGCAGCGTTGCACCAGCAGCTTGCCCTGACGCAATCCCTCCCAATAAGGCGCAGACAGGCCGTCAGGTTCTGCGACCGGGATCGGCAGGCCCGCCGGAAGATAGCGCGCGCTCGGCTTGCTCATATGGTGGCCTCCGAACCCAGAATGAGGTCGCTCGCGGGAGAGACCATCGGACCTCCGATGACCATTGCGACGTCGCTGCGTCGAGCCTGGCTCGTCGAGGTGCCGCGCACCTGGCGAACCGCTTCCAGCACGAGCTCAAAACCGTGCATGTAGCATTCGGCGAGATTGCCGCCGCTGGTGTTGAGCGGCAGCCGCCCGGACGGCGCGATCAGGTTGTCGAATGTCAGGAAGTCGTTGGCCTCCTCCGGCTTGAAGAAGCCGTGCTCCGCCAGCGCCATCACGACACCGCCGGTGAAATTCTCGTACGCCTGGACCACGCCGACATCGGACGGCCCTACTCCGGCCATGCGGTAAAGATCGGGCGCGACGGTGTCGAAGCTCGCCGTGGCGTAGAGCGGCGCGTTGTGCGCCGTCGCCGCCGCGCGATGTCCGGATCCGAAGGCCGCACCGAGCAGATAGGCCGGCTTGTGCTGGAATTCCGCGGCGCGCTCTGCCGATACCAGCAACAATGCCGCCGCGCCGTCATTTTCCATGCAGCAATCATAGAGATGGAAGGGCTCCACGATCCAGCGCGAGGCATCGTATTTCTCGACGTCCAGCGGCTTGCCGTGCATCACGGCACGCGGGTTGGCCTGGGCATGGTGATAGGAGGCGAGCGCAATCGCGCGCAACGCCTCTCGTCGCACGCCATGCTCGTGCATGTAGCGCTGCACCCGCATGGCAAAGCGCTGCGGCGGCGCCAGCACACCGTAAGGCATCAGGTAGGACCGCTCGCCCGAAACCGTGTGGATCCCGCCCGCCCGCCCGAAGCGGCCATACTGGCCCTGCGCCAATGAGCGGAACACCACGACACAATCGGCGAGGCCCGCGACGATCGAGGCTGCCGCGTTGGCAACCGCAGCACAGCAACCGCCGCCGCCTCCACCCCATTGCATGGTCGCTGAACGCAGTCGATACGTACCCAGCGCCGCGGCCAGCCGCGAGGCCTCGCTGCGATCATCGCTGTAGGACGAGAAGCCGTCGATCTTGCGCGGATCGAGCCCGGCATCTTCGCACGCCGCCAGAATGGCTTTCAGCGCGAGCTTGAATTCCGGGTCGGGAGAAGCGCCGTGGCGATAGTATTCCGTTTCACCGATCCCGATGACAGCCACACGGCCCCGCAGCGTCCGCTCGTCTCGCGCGCGCGCCGTCACGACTTGGCATCCTGTCGCGCGGGCTGGCTGCCGAAAGCCCCGCCTGCGGCGAGGCGCGCAATCTCCGCCTCGTCGTAGCCGAGCAACTCACGCAGGACATTCTCGGTGTGCTGCCCGATGGCTGGTGCGGCAACGGGATCAACGATCGGTGTTCGCGAATAGCGGATCGGCAGGTTTACGTTCGGCACCCAACCCAGCGTCTCGTGCGGGATCCGGGTGACGATCCCGCGCTCCCTCGCCTCCGGGGAACGGATCGCCTCGCCGACGGTGCGCACCTGACCGCAGGGCACCCCGGCCGCCCGCATCCGCGACTGCCAGTGCGACCAGGGCTGCCGGGCAAAGGCATCGCCGAGAATCGCAAACAACTCCTCGCGACGGCGGATCCGATCGGGGCCGGTTGCATAGATCTCGGCCGCGGCGAGATCCTCGCGCTCGAGAACCTGCGCCATCAGGCGTTGGAAGATCTTGTCGTTGCCGCAGTTGATATAGAAGGCGCAATCGCTGGCCAGGAACACACCCGACGGACAGGTGTCTGGACTGGTATTGCCGCTTCGCTTCGGATCGGCGCCGCTGAAGAGCGACTGCATGGTCGCGTAGCCGGTCATCAGGACGGCATTCTCGAACAACGACACCTCGATGGCCTGGCCCTGCCCGCTGCGTTCCCGCGCGAACAGCGCGCCGAGGATTGCATTGCTTGCCATCATCGCGGTGCTGATATCCATCACCGGCGACAATGCGCGCACGCCCTCGCGGTCGGCATAGCCGTTCATCGACACGAAGCCGCTCTCGACCTGCGCGATCGGATCGAAGCCAAGCCGGTCCGAAAATGCCCCGTCGCGGCCATAGGCCGACACCGAGCAATAGATGATCTCGGCTTTGATCTTGCGGCAGCTCTGATAGTCGAGCCCCAGCCGTGTCATCACATCAGCCGAAAAATTCTCGACCAGGACGTCCGCCGTCGCGATCAGCTCGCGCGCGACCTTCAGGCCCTCGGGGGACTTGAGATCGAGGGCGACGCTGCGCTTGTTGCGGTTGGTCCAGAGGAACGGCGCACCGTGCCTGAGATCGGGATGCACCGGGGGATAGCGGCGTAAATCGTCACCGCGGCCCGGCGCTTCGATCTTGATCACCTCGGCGCCCATGTCGGCAAGGATCATGGTCGCAAACGGTCCCGCGATGAAATGCGAGAAGTCGATTACCCGGATCCCCTCGAGCGCCCTTGGCGCATCGACGGGGCGCGGCGTGTGCTCGGGGAAGTCGGCTTCAAGCTGATCCAGCATCGGGAGGTCCGTCAGTTTGAGAAGGGTTGATCCGAGGGGCGCGGCGGTCGCCGTCAATTGCTCTTCGGAGGCTCGACGAGCGAGCATCCGCCCTGCTCGAGCGGCCGAAATGCCTCCGGCCCTGTGAGAACGCCGACCTGCTCCAGAAGGTCCCACTTGCTCTTCGACGCATTCGGGCTCTTCACTTTGAAGATGTACATGTTGTGAATGGCACGGCCGTCCGCGCGCACCACGACCGGCCCGAACAAGGCGTCGTCGATCGGCTTCTCCTTCAACTTCTCGATCACGGCCGGCGCGTCGTTGGTTCGTGCCGCCAACGCTGCGTTGAGATAGGCCAGCACGGAGGAGTAGACGCCGGCGTGAAAGGCGGTCGGCGATTGCCCGTGCTGACGTGCGCTGAACCTGGCCGACCAGGCGCGGCTGGCATCGTTGAGGTCCCAGTAGAACGGCTGGGTGATGATCAGCCCCTCCCCGACCGCAAGGCCGCTGGACTCGACATCGTTGGTGGTGGTCAACAGCGCCGCGAAGGTGCGTCCGCTCTGCTTCAGCCCGAACTCGGCGGATTGCTTGATCAGGCTGACCGTGTCGCCGCCGGCGGTCGCGAACGCGATCACATCGGCGCCGGAGCTCTCGGCCTGCAGGATGAACGACGCATAGTCCGCATTGTTGATCGGCACATTGATCGACCCGAGAACGGTGCCGCCGCCGGCGCCGATCACGGCCGTGCCGTCGCGCACCATCGACTTGCCGAGCGCATTGTCGGTCGCGATGAAGTACCATTTCTTGCCGCCGTGACGCACGAGATAGGCACCGATCGTGTGCGAGGCCGCCCAGGTGTCGAAGGTCCACTGGATCGTGTTGGGCGAGCAGTATTTCCCGGTCAGATCGGAGGACGCCGCACTCGATGCAATCAGCGCCGCCTTGGTGCCGCGCACGACTTCGTTGACGGCGAGCCCGACGGCCGAGTTCGGCACGTCGGCGACCGCATCGACCTTCTCCTGATCGATCCAGCGGCGCGCGATTGCCGCGCCGACATCCGCCTTGTTCTGATGATCGGCCGAGACGATCTCGACCTTGAAGTCCGGGTGAAGCCGCATGAAATCCTCGGCAGCCATCCTGGCCGCCGTCACCGAACCTTCCCCGGCATTGTCCGAATAAGGGCCGGATGCGTCGTTGAGCACGCCGATCCTCAGGGAGCGCGCAGCGTCCGCCGACGCGGACGAACTGGCGCATACGGCCAGCAGGGCCATTCCGGCAATATGCGAAAGATACTTCATTGCTTCCACCCGTCGTATGTTGTTGTCCTAGAGATCGAGCACGAGCGTGCGGGACTTGGCGCCCGAGCAGCAGATCATGACGCTCTTGTTCGCCGCCTGCTCTTCCTTGCTCAGGAACTGGTCGCGATGATCCGGCGTGCCCTCGAGCACGCGCGTCTCGCAGGTGCCGCAGACCCCCTCGGTGCAGGCGTAGTTCGCGGTGATGCCGGCATCCAGCAATGCATCGAGGATCGTCTTGCCGGGCTCGACCGCAATCGTGCGGTTGCTTCGCGCGAGCTTGACGTCGAAGCCGCCCTCGGTAGCGGGCGCTTCCCGCGCCTGGAAGTATTCGACATGTACGCGATCCGAAGGCCGATCGGCCGCCGCTGCCTCGAATGCCGAGAGCATGGGCGCCGGACCGCAGCAATAAAGATGCGCGTGGGCCGGCGCGTTTCCGACAATCGCCGGCAGGTCGAACAGACGCCCCGATCGCTCGTCATCGAAATCGAGATGTATCCTGGAGCGAAGATCGGATCGGAATGTGTCGAGCTCGTCGAGGAATGCGGCGGCGGCGCGCGTCCTCGCGGCATAGAACAGCTCCCAGCGGCGTCCGAGCGCCTCCAGCCGCCGGATCATCGACAGCAATGGCGTGATGCCGATGCCGCCGGCGATCAGGACCGAATGCTCTGCCGCTTCGTGCAGCGCGAAATTGTTGCGCGGCCCGGAGATCGTCACGATGTCGCCGACCTTCACGGAGTCGTGGATGAAGCTGGAGCCACCGCGGCTCTCGGCATCCTTGTTGACCGCGATCACGTACCGGTGCCGCTCGCGCTGATCGTTCACCAGCGAGTAGCTGCGGAACATGCCGTTCGGCAGATGCAGGTCGATATGGCTGCCGGCGGTGAACGGCGCAAGCTCGCCGCCTCTCCGCGCGATCAGCTCGTAGGAATTGATCCGCTCGGCCTCGTAGCCGATGCGTTTGACCAGCACGTCCTGCGTCACGTCAGCCATGGCGGGATGCGCTCACAGCTCGTACCCGAAATCGGCGCCGAGCTTCGCCCGCATGAACGGCGCGCCGACATCGACCCAGGAATCCTCCGGCGGCAGCCGCAGCGACACCGCCCGCACCATGAACACGTCGGGGTCCAGGACACCCTTGGGCTTGATCGCGTGATCGCGATAGGCGCCGAGCGCTTCCAGAATGAAGCGCCGCGTCATCGCGATGCCGGTATCGCTCGAGCAGAGCGTCTCCCTGGTGCGATCGAAGATCGGCGAGACGCCGCTCTGGCAGGCTCCGTCCTGCACCCAGAGCCCCGGCAGGCCCGAGAACCATGTGGTGCGCTGCGCCTCGTAGTCGAATTGAAAGCCGTTCTGCGGATTGTATTTGGTCCAGTAGCCTGCATACGGAACCGTCACCGGGTGCTGGACCAGCGCGTGGCGGCTGGCATGGCCACTCTCGCGGCCCTTGTGTCCTTCGGCGAAGACCTGCCGCGTTTTCTCCAGCAGCGGCTCCGACGGATGATAAGAGAACATGATGCAAAGCGTGTTCTCGTCATCGATCGGCACCCAGGCGTGCCCGCTCAGATCCGGGAACGGAGACAGCGGCGGCACCAGCGTATAGAACGGCAGCAGGAACTGATTGACGCGCCAGTACAGCGTGTTGGCATCGTAATTGCGCCGCGCGGCGATGCTCATGCCAAAGTCCTGCTTGATGCATTCGAAGGTCGGCCGCAGGTCGCGCTTCTGGATCCAGGCGCTCGTCGTGCCCTGGGCGTCCAGCCGACCGTGCAGCAGCGGGGCCGTGCGCCGAGTCGATCTCGCCCTCGACCGCCTGCAGCCAGTTGCACTCCTGGACGCGAATCGAGATGTGCACCTGCTCGGCTGGCACCAGATTCCATTCGAGGTTCGGCAGCGGCGGAAGCTCGGCCTGGTCGGGACCCATATAGGTCCAGATCATCCCGTTGCGCTCCTTGCAGGGATAGGCCTTGATCCGCACCCGCTCCTTGAGGCGGCTCCGCACCGGCTCGGCCGGCATGTCCGTCACCGCGCCGGTGACGTCGAATTTCCAGCCGTGATAGACGCAGCGCAGCCCGCAATCCTCGTTTCGTGCGAAGATCAGCGGCGCGCCGCGATGCGGGCAGGCCTGGTCGACTAGCCCGACCCGCCCCTCGGTGTCGCGGAAGGCGACCAGATCCTCGCCGAGCAGCCGGATGCGCTTCGGCTGTCCGTCCTTGGCGAGGTCGGCCGACGGCAGGAAGGGAATCCAGTAGAGCCGAAACAGGTCGCCGAGCGGCGTTCCCTTCCCGACCCTCACCAGGCGTTCATTGTCTTCGCGCGAGAGCATGGGTTTGCCTCCTTCAATTGCGTGTGGCCGGGCCCGCCGCGCCGCCGAGAAGCGCGGCGACACGGTCAGACAGTCCGAGATCCTGAGCGGTCCAGAGTGGATCGGATGCGGTGAGCGGCTTGCGCGGAATGGGAGGCTGCTTGCCCTCCTCCACGAGGCCGACGATCAATTCGATGCGCCGCCGCTCCAGTTCCCGCAGTGCGTCCTCGACGACGGCGGCTTCCGCCGTGCATCCCGGCAGCTCCGGATAGGCAAGGCGAACCCGCCAGTGCCCCGGCTCGGTTTCGACCGCCTCAGCCTCGAGCAAATAGGGAATCGACAGCAGCTCACGCAGGTCCAAGTTCAACCCCCCTGAACGATGTATTGGCATCGCATTTGATACGTATACGTACTACATTGCCAAATGCGTGACAAGGCCGAAAGCAGTTGCATCGTGCCGGGAACAGGCCGGGGTGCGGTTCACCGCAGGGTTGAGGACGTCAGGCCAAGCTGCTAACGGCTACGCGAATTCGAAAAATCGGAGTCCAACGACGGCATGGCAGCCGACAAGGGTATGAAGGCGAACTCGGCGACGGACATTGCCCGCGACTGGCAACTCGAAGGCGGCGTCGGATTTCTGCTGCGGCTGCTGGAGGCCCGCTACGACGGGCTCTATCAGAGCATGACGCGCCAGAGCGACATCACGCCGCGGCAGTTCGGCGTGCTGATGGCGCTGTACCAATTGGGTCCTCTCACCCCCTCGGTGCTGGCGGAACGAATCAGTTGCGACCGCAACACGCTCAGCGAGATGCTGAAGCGGATGGTTGCACGCCGGCTGGTTTCCAAGAAGAACAATCCGGACGACCGCCGCTCGCTCCAGGTGCAGATCACCGCCAAGGGAGAGGAAGCGCTTCTGGCCGTCATCCCCGCGGCCGCCGAGCTGCAAAACATCATGCTGGCTCCCCTGCGCAAGGAAGACCGCGCGCATTTCCTGAAATGTCTGCTGGCGATCGCGAAAGCTCCGCCGCCGGACGCTCCGTCCGATACCTGAGATCGCCGGCGCCCCGCCTAGGCCTGCGCCCTGCCAAACGTGCCCGCAGCGGCGAGCGCCGCGATTGCGTCCGGCGACAATCCCAGGATCCGCGACAGCACATCGTCGCGCTGCGCGCCAATCCCGGGAACTTGACTTCCGATCGACGTATCGGCCCCGGACATCTGCCACGGCGCATTGACGCCGACGAATTCGCCGGCGCCATCCGAGACCGTCCCAAACACGCCCCGTTGACGCAGATGGGCATCGGTCAGCGCCGCGCCCGGCGTCCGGTACTCGGCGCAGGGAACACCGGCACGATCCAACGCCGCGATGCATTCGGCGACGGTGTGGCGCTCGGTCCATTGCTCGATCACCTGCATCATGGCGGTCCAGTTGGCACCGCGCGCCGGAATGGTCGCAAAGCGCGGATCGTTCGCCAGTTCGTCCTGCCCCGTCACCTCACATAGCGCTGCAAAATTGCGCGGCGTGACCGGAGCGATCAGGATATCACCATCGCGCGTGCGCACCGGCCCATAGGTCGGACGCGGCGAGCGGATCGGGAATTGCGCTTCCTGGAGCTCGTAGACCAGCAGGTTAAGCATGCAATCCAACAACGCCACATCGACGCGCTGCCCCTTCCCGGTGCGTTCGCGCTGGACCATCGCGGTCTGGATCGCGGAATAGCCGAAGATGCCGCCGAGGATGTCGGCGACAAAGATCGCGCCGGCGGCCGGACGTTGCCGGTCGCCGGCATAGCGCATGAGCGAGGTATCGAATCCGCTCTCGGCGTGCACGATCATGGCGTAAGCGGCCCGCTCGGCGGCGGGGCCTGTCTGGCCATAGCCCGAGATCGAGCAATAGATCAGGCGCGGGTTGATTTCGCGAAGTGCCTCGTAGCCAAGGCCGAGGCGGTCCATGACGCCGGGGCGGAAATTCTCGACGAGAATGTCCGCCTCCGCGACCATGCGATGCACGAGCTTGATGGCATCGGCGTTCTTCAGGTCGAGCGCCAGGCTGCGCTTGCCGGCATTGAGCTGGCCGAAATAGGTGCTGTGGCCTTCGCGCAGCGGCGTCCGCAGCCGCATGTCGTCGCCTTCCGGCGGCTCGATCTTGATCACCTCGGCACCGACGTCAGCGAGCAGCCGCGCGCAATACGGCCCCGCCACCATGATGGAAAAGTCCAGCACCCGCACCCCGGCGAGCGGCGCCCTGTCGCCATCCTTCTGCATCCGATCTATCCTATCTCGGCAGCCCGAGCGCGCGTTGCGCGATCAGGCTGCGCTGAATCTCATTGGTCCCGATGCTGATGACCCACATCAGCGAATGCCGCAGGTTCTGCTCAAAGCGGCCATTGTCGATCGCGCCCGGCATCTGTTCGGACAGCGCGGCGCGCATGCCGAGAATGTCGAGCGCGGCCTCGCCGAATCGCTCCATCAGCTCTCCGGAAAACACCTTGCTGATCGCGCCATATTCCGGCGGCGTCATGCCGTCGGCGGCAAGCTCGGCACAATGCATCATTAATAGACGACCGATCTCGATCTCGGATGCCAGGGTCGCCATCCTGTCGCGGACGTCATCGGCGAGAGACCGCTCACCTTGTCTCGCCATCACATGCAAACGCAGCTGTTCGAAGGCGTGCGCGACCTTCAGGACGATCCCGCCACCGACCAGCCCTCGCTCGAAGGCGAGCGCGCCGGTCAGCACCTTCCAGCCGCCATTGACCTCGCCAACCAAATTCTCGGCGGGAATGCGGACATTGTCGTAGAAGATGTTGGCAAACGTACCGTCATACATGGTGACGGATGGATGGATGGTGATGCCCGGCGCATCCATCGGCACGATGAACATGCTGATGCCGGCATGCGGCGGCTTTGCATCCTTGTCCGTTCGCGCGGCGAGGAACATGTATTTGCCCCACCAGGTGGTGGTCCAGATCTTCTGGCCGTTGATCACCCAGTGCTCGCCGTCCCTGATCGCACTGGTGCGCAGCGCCGCGAGGTCCGAGCCCGCCTGCGGTTCGCTGTAACCCATGCCGTGCATGGCTTCGCCGCGCAGGATTTCCGGAAGATATTTTTGCTGCTGCTCTGCCGTGCCGAACATCATCAACGCGTTGGCCTGGATCGCCGCACCGATCCGCGGCGCCTCGCCCCGCTCCATCGTCTCCATGAAGGCGATCTGCTCCAGCGGAGAGCGTGCCTGGCCGCCGAACTGCTCCGGCCATCCGAGCCCGATCCATCCGGTCTCGCCGATATTTCGGGCGAAGCTCGCATCGAACTCGCGCTTGGCGAATGGCCTCTGGTCGAACGCCTGCTTTGTGTCTCCGGTCCAGTTTTGCGTGAGCCAGAGCCGGATCTGCTCGCGAAACGCATTTCCGGCGGACCCGAGGTTGTATTGCGGCAACCCGGCGCCACCCGCATCCAACAGTCGCGCGGCAAGTCTGCACTTCGCATCCGAGGCGCCGCCGAGCGCGATCGTATCGAGGTGCACGCGCTTGAAATGGATCGGCGCCTCGTGCTCCTCCGCATAGCCGATCGCACCGAATGTATGCTGGGTCTCCAGCGAGACCTGCCGCAGCGCATTGCCGGAGAACGCCGATGCGCAATCGGCGAAGTAGCGCCAGTCGTCGTCGCCGCCATCGTGCAGTCTGGCGGCATGCTCGAGGATCAGCCTGACGCCTTCGAGCGCGATCAGGCAGTTGGCCAGCTTGTGCTGAATGGCCTGGAACTTGCCGATCGGTTGTCCGAACTGGTGCCGCTCCTTGGCGTAGTCCACCGCCAGCTCAAACGCCCGCCGCGCCGCGCCGTAAGCGCGCGCGGTCAACGCCGCTCTGCCCTTGGTGCGGAGATCGTCCAGATCGACCATCCCGACGGGAATGCACGTGAGCGGCGCTGCGTTCAGCCTGACCTCGGAGAGCCCCCATGCCCCCATCGCGCGGGTCGCAACGCATTCGACACCGGGACCGCCAAGATCGATCAGCGCAAGATGGGCTTGATCGAGCGCGACCAGAAGATGCGTGGCGCCTCCCGCGGCCTCGACAAAGCGGAGCACACCTGTTGCCCTGAGGTCCATGACCTGGATCGAGCCCGTGCCAGGGTCGGGGTCCAGCGCACCAAACGAGAAGGCGATGATCGCCTTCCCGGAATGCAGCCGCTCCAGCAGATCCACCACGACGTCGACCTGCGATCCGGAGATCGCAAGATTGGCGAGCGCCGCAGACCACATCGGCGCCGGACATCCGGCCCGGCCAAGCTCCGACATGACGACAAGAATCTCGGCGAGTCCGCCTTCGCCACCTTCTGCACCAAGCGCGGCGACGCCTTGCCCGACCAGCTTGCGCCAGATCGCCGACACTTCGTCCGGCGAGGACGACGCCGTTGCGCCGCGCGAACGCCAATGCTCGTCGAGGAAGCGGCGCAAGGAATCGCGCAGCATTCCTGCGACATCGTCATTCGACGCTTCGGTCGCCGTCATTGCCCAGCCCCGAGCTATGCCTGGCCGAACTTCGGCTTGCGCTTCTCCTTGAACGACATCGTCGCCTCCTTGTGGTCCGCGGTCTCGAACGTCACCTGCTCAAGCGCCATTGAGGCCTCCAGCAGCATGTTCACGCGCTCCTTGACGATCTGGTTGATCGACAGCTTGGTCCAGCGAATGGCCCAGGTCGGACCGTTGGCGAGCTCGACCGCGATCTCGCGGGCCTTGGCCAGTACCTCCGCGCGCGGCGCGACGTGATTGACCAGCCCGATCCGCTCCGCCTCCTTGCCCTTCAGCAGCGTGCCGCGGATCAGGAATTCCTTGGCCTTGTTGATGCCGACCAGCAGCGGCCAGATCACCGTGCCGCCGTCGCCTGCGACCAGACCGACGCGCGAGACGTGGGTGTCGCCGATCCGCGCATCTTCCGCCATCACGGTGATGTCGCAGAGCAGCGCATGGGTCGCCGCCAGGCCGATGGCGTCGCCGTTGATCGCCGCGATGATCGGCTTGTCGAGCTCGAGCTGGCGGGTGACGCCGCGCCGGCTGATCATGGGATCGTGGACTTCGCCCTCCTCGAGCACGTCGCCGCCCGGCCGCTCGGACATCGCCTTCACGTCGCCACCGACGCTGAAGAAGTCGCCGGCGCCGGTCAGGACCACGGCATTGACGGCATGATCGTCGGCGAGGTCGTCCCAGATCGTTCGCAGCTCGCGGATCAGCTTCTGATTGATGGCATTGCGCGCCTGCGGGCGATTCAAGGTCACGGTCGCGACCTTGTCCGCGACCTCGACCGTCAGGCATTCATACTTGGCGTAGTTGGACACGTTTGCCTCCATTGTTGTTGCTGTTTGAGTGTTGATTAATTCGCCGGCGCGGCGCGCTACCGGCGCAGCCCGGGCTGCACGTCGGCCAACGCGACGTGAAGCGACATGGCACCCGGATCCTGCTCCAGCATGCGCTGCACGGATTCCAGGTGCGACCGCAGCAGCCGGCTTGCCAGCGCCACGTCTCGTTCGCTCAGCGCCGCCAGGAATTGCCGCCGCTTCTCCGCGAGCCGCGCCATCGCGACCCCGCTGGAAGCGACCTTGGCGTAGACAAAGCGCATGTGGATCTCGGTGACCGAATCCACGATCATCGCGATCACCTTGTTGCCGGTCGAGGCCGCCAGCAGCTTGTAGAACTCGCGCGAGCATTCGACCCGATCGAGCAGCCGGCCTTCCTTCGTGGCGAGCTCGGTCCGCTCGATATTGGCTTCCAGCGCATCGAGGTCGGTGCGCCGGGCATTTGCGCATGCCAGCTGCACCACGAGGTCGAGGACGTGGACCCGCGCTTCCGACAATTCCCGCACGGATATCGTCCCGAGGCTCAGCATGTCGCGCATGACCTCGTTCATGCGCCGGGTGTCGCCCTGCTGGATGAAGGCGCCGCCCTTGACGCCCTTCTGCAGCCGCAACACGCCGGCCATCTCCAGGCTGCGCAGCGCCTCCCGCAGCACGTTGCGGCTGACCCCAAGCTGTTGGGCCAGCTCGCGCTCGGCCGGCAGCTTGTCGCCGGGCTTCAGCACGCCGAGCGCCAGCTGCTCGCGAATGCGCTCGCAGATCTCCTCGAACGTCCGCCTGGTGTGGATCGGCTTGAATGTCGGCGCGGCCGCGGAGCCGGCCGCACGGAGATCGGTGGCCCGCTCCCTGCGGTTCGGCGAGGCGGTACGGGGGCGCTGCGGCGCGCGAGGGCTTGACTTGGTGCTCATGCGGTGAATTATTAAATGGATCACCCATTCAATGGAAGCCCCTTTTTGGCTTCCGGCAAAGAAAACAGACGGGGAGTCCGTATGAGTTTTTCCGAGGAGCAGGTCGCCTTTCGCGACAACGTGCGCAGGATGGTCGCCAGGCACGTGGCGCCGATCGCCGCCGAAATCGACGAGACCGACCGCTTCCCGCTCGAACTGGTCAAGCTGTTCGGCGAGATGGGATTGATGCAGCTCTGGGTGCCGGAGCGCTACGGCGGCCCGAACGGCAACCTGACCATGGCCTGCATCGCGCGCGAGGAAATCTCGAAGGTCTCGCCCGCCTGCGCATCGATCGCGGCGCTCAACACCATGTTTATCATGCCGTTGCTGCATTTCGGCTCGGAGGAGCAGCGCCAGAAATATTTGCCGATCATCGCCCAGGGCGGTGTGGTCACGGCGATTGCGATCTCGGAGCCGCAGGCCGGCTCCGACGTCGCCGCGCTCAATACCCGCGCCCGGAAGGACGGCGACAGCTATGTCCTGAATGGCCGCAAGCAGTGGTGCAGCTACGGCGTCGTCGCCGACTACATCGTGGTGATGGCACGGACCAGCGACGGCGCCGGCGCCGACGGAATCAGCGCCTTCATCGTCGAGCCGAAGAAGATGCCGGGCATTACGTTCGGCCGCCACGAGCGCAAGATGGGCTTTCGCGGCGCCCCCAATACCCCGATCTTCTTCGACAATGTCCGGGTCCCGGCCGAAAACCTCGTCGGCGAGGAAGGCAAGGGCTTTCGCGCGTCGATGCGCGCGCTCGACCTCAATCGCCCGACCATCGGCGCCCAGTCGGTCGGCCTCGCGCAAGGCGCGCTCGATGCCTGCGTCGCCTACGCCAAGGAACGCAAGCAGTTCAAGCAACCGATCGCCGAATTCCAGGGCGTGCAGTTCATGCTCGCGGACATGGCCATGCAGATCGAGGCCGCCCGTGCGCTGGTCTATGAATGCGCCCGCGCCGGCGATGCCGGCGACTGGAAGCGGCTCAACGTGCTTGCCAGCATGGCCAAATGCGTCGGCAGCGACGTGGCGATGAAGGTGACAACCGACGCGGTCCAGATCTTCGGCGGCTACGGCTACACCATGGACTACCCGGTCGAACGCATGATGCGCGACGCCAAGCTGACCCAGATTTTCGAAGGCACCAACCAGATCCAGCGGGTGGTGATCGCCCGCGAGCTGCTGCGCTAGCGCAGATCGATTGCAATAAGAAACGAATTACAGGGAGGAACGACCTTGAACCACATCATAGACCGGGCGTTGGCGGCCGTCGCGCTGTCAGCCCTGCTGGCGGCGCCTGCCTACGCGCAGAAAGCTTATGGACCCGGCGCCAGCGATACCGAGATCAAGCTCGGCCAATCGACGCCGCTGAGCGGCCCCGCCTCTGCCTTCGGCGCCGGTGCCGGGCGCGCCGTGGTCGGCTACTTCGAGATGCTGAATACGAAGGGCGGCATCAACGGCCGCAAGATCAACTTCACCCAGCTCGACAACGCCTACAGCGCGCCGAAGGCGGTCGAGCAATCCCGCAAGCTGATCGAGGACGTCGGCATTCTGGCCGAGGTCGGTACGATCGGCACCGCGCCCAACGTCGCGATCCAGAAATACCTCAACGGCAAGCAGGTGCCGCAGCTCTTCATCACCGCCGGAGGACGCCGCTTCAACGATCCCAAGACGTTCCCGTGGACAATCCCGCTCTATCCGGACTTCGAAACCGAAGGCCGCGTTGTCGCCAAATACCTCCTGCGCACAAAGCCCGACGCCAGGATCGGCGTGCTCTACCAGAATGACGACTACGGCAAGGACTATCTCAAGGGCCTCCGCGCGGGTCTCGGTCCGAAGGCCGAGCTGATCGTCGCCCAGGCCTCCTACGAACTTGCCGACCCGACGATCGACTCGCAGATCGTCCAGCTGAAGGCTGCCGGGGTCGACACGCTGATCGAGCAGTCGTCGTCGAAGGCCGCCGCGCAATCGATCCGCAAGGTCTACGAGCTGGGCTGGAAACCGCTGCACGTGATCGGCGGCTCGACGGCATCGGTCGAAACCATCCTGAAGCCCGCGGGCCTCGAGGCATCGAAGGGGCTGGTCACCACCCAATTCCTCAAGCAGCCCGGCGACCCGGCGTGGGCCAATGACGACGAGGTCAAGGCCTACAAGGATTTCCTGAAGACGTACGCAGCTTCGGCCAACCCGGACGACTATTCCGTGCTGGTTGCCTATATGAATGTGCACGCCGTGGAGCTGGCCTTGCGCAAATGCGGCGACGACCTGACCCGCGAAAACCTGATCAAGCAGGCGACGTCGCTGAACGGCGAGCGGCTGCCGATGATGCTGCCGGGCGTCTCGATCAGCACCCGGCCCGGCGACTACACGCCGTTCAGGACCTTGCGGATCGCGACGTTTGATGGCGAGAGCTGGTCGCTGACCGGCGAGCCGCTGTCGGCCGATTGAGCCGGGTCGGCGAGAACCGTCATCAGCGGCTTCTCGCCAACATCAACTCACGCGCGCAGGCTCGGCAGATCGAGGCCATTGGCCTGGGCGCATTCGATCGCCGTCTCATAGCCCGCATCGGCGTGGCGCATGACCCCCGTCGCCGGATCGTTCCACAGCACGCGCTCGAGCCGGCGCGCCGCCTCCGGCGTGCCGTCTGCGACGATCACCATGCCGGCGTGCTGCGAATAGCCGATGCCGACACCGCCGCCGTGGTGCAGCGACACCCAGGTGGCGCCGCTCGCGCAGTTGAGCAGCGCGTTGAGCAACGGCCAGTCGGACACCGCATCGGAGCCGTCCCGCATCGCTTCGGTCTCGCGGTTGGGGCTTGCCACCGACCCGCTGTCGAGATGATCGCGGCCGATCACGATCGGTGCCTTGAGCTCGCCGCGCGCGACCATTTCGTTGAAGGCAAGGCCAAGCCGATGGCGGTCGCCGAGCCCGACCCAGCAAATCCGCGCCGGCAGCCCCTGAAATTTGATGCGCGCCTTCGCCATGTCGAGCCAGTTGTGCAAATGGCCATCGTTGGGCATCAGCTCCTTGACCTTGGCGTCGGTCTTGAAGATGTCCTCGGGATCCCCGGACAGCGCCGCCCAGCGGAACGGCCCCACGCCGCGGCAGAACAGCGGACGAATATAGGCCGGAACGAAACCCGGAAAGTCGAACGCCTGCTTCAGGCCCATGTCCTTGGCCATCTGGCGGATGTTGTTGCCGTAGTCGAGCGTCGGGATTCCCTGCGCGTGGAAGTCCAGCATGGCCTGGACATGATCGACCATCGAGTTCTTGGCCGCGGTCTCGACCGCCTTCGGATCGGCGGCGCGGCGCGCCTCCCATTCGGCGAGCGTCCATCCCTTGGGCAGATAGCCGTTGATCGGATCGTGCGCGCTGGTCTGGTCGGTGACGATGTCCGGGCGCACGCCGCGGCGCACCAGCTCCGGAAAGATCTCGGCCGCATTGCCGAGCAGGCCGACCGAGACCGGCTTCCGGGTCTTGGCCGCGTCGGCAATGATCGCCAGCGCTTCATCGAGCGTCGTCGCCTGCCGGTCGAGGTACCCCGTGCGCAGCCGCATCTCGATGCGGCTCGGCTGGCACTCGACGGCGAGCATCGAAGCGCCGGCCATGGTCGCGGCCAGCGGCTGGGCGCCGCCCATGCCGCCAAGGCCCGCCGTGAGTATCCATCTGCCGGCGAGGCTGCCGCCATAGTGCCGGCGGCCGACCTCGACAAACGTCTCGTAGGTTCCCTGCACGATGCCCTGGCTGCCGATGTAGATCCACGAGCCTGCCGTCATCTGGCCAAACATCATCAGGCCCTGGCGGTCGAGCTCGTTGAAATGGTCGAGCGTAGCCCAATGCGGCACCAGGTTCGAATTCGCGATCAGGACCCGCGGCGCATCCGCATGGGTGCGGAAAATCCCGACCGGCTTGCCGGATTGGACCAGCAGCGTCTGGTCGCCCTCGAGCTTGCGCAAGGAGGCGGCAATCCGGTCAAAGCTCTCCCAGTCGCGCGCCGCACGCCCGATGCCGCCATAGACCACGAGCTCGCTCGGACGCTCGGCGACATCAGGGTCCAGATTGTTCATCAGCATCCGCAGCGGCGCTTCCGTCAACCAGCTCTTCGCGCTGATGTCGGTGCCGCGGGGAGCGCGGATGATACGTTCGTTATCCAGTCGGCGGTTCATGACGGATGTCCCTGTCGGCTAAGCAAGTTTTGGAAACGGATCGGACGAAAGGGCCGCGACCGCGGCCGCCGGCAACGCGTCGGCTTCGATCAGCGACGCGGCCCGCGCGAGATCGTCGGCCATGTAGCGGTCCGCAGCGAGCGCCGGAACGTGCTCGCGCAGCGCGGCAATGACCGCAGCGAGTGGCGCGCTGGTCGCATGCGGGGCGCGCAGCGTGATGCCTTGCGCGGCGACCAGAAGCTCGATGCCGAGGATGGCCGCGAGGTTGTCGGCCATGTCGGACAGCCGGCGCGCGGCGTGCGCGGCCATCGAGACGTGATCCTCCTGGTTGGCGCTGGTCGGCGTGGAATCGATCGAGCACGGCATCGCACGCTGCTTGTTCTCGGCATAGAGCGCCGCCGCTGTCACCTCGGCGATCATGAACCCGGAATTGATGCCGGGCTCGGGCGTCAGGAACGGCGGCAAGCCGAAGTTCAGCGCGGGATCGACGAGGGTCGCGATCCGGCGTTCGCTGGTGGCGCCGATCTCCGAGAGCGCCAGCGCGATCTGGTCGGCGGCGAACGCCACCGGCTCAGCATGAAAATTGCCGCCCGAGACGATCTCGCCGGTCTCGACCAGGACCAGCGGGTTATCCGTCACGGCATTGGCCTCAATCGTCAGTCCACGCGCGGCATGTACGAGCAGGTCGAGCACGGCGCCCGCGACCTGCGGCTGGCAGCGCAGGCAATACGGGTCCTGCACGCGCTCATCGCCTTCGAGATGCGATTGCCTGATGTCGCTGCCGTCAAGCAGCGCGGTCAGAGCAGCAGCCGCGGCGATCTGCCCGCCATGGCCGCGCAAAGCTTGAATTTCAGGACGAAACGGCACCGTGGAGGCCATCGCCGCGTCGACCGACAGCGCACCGGTCACCAGTGCAGCACACGCCAGACGATGCGCACGCAGCAGGCCGGAAATCGCATAGGCCGTCGAAAACTGCGTGCCGTTGATCAGCGCGAGTCCCTCCTTGGGGCCGAGCGTCAACGGCGCGAGCCCGGCAGCCGCAAGCGCGTCACGACCCGGTACGATCTTGCCATCAAGGAATGCCTGCCCCTCCCCGATCATGACGGCGGTCATATGGGCGAGCGGCGCCAGATCGCCGGAGGCGCCGACCGAGCCCTGCTGCGGCACCAGCGGCGTGACGCCGCGCGCCAGCATGCCCTGCAACTGCTCGATGACATCGCGGCGCACGCCGGACGCGCCGCGGCCAAGCGAAATCACTTTCAACGCCATCATCAGGCGCACGATCGGTTCCGGCGTGGCGGGGCCTACTCCACAACAATGCGACAGGATGAGATTACGCTGAAGCAGTGCGGTTTGATCAGGCGCGATACGCGTCGAGGCCAGCTTCCCGAAACCGGTATTGATGCCGTACACGGGAACGGCGATATGCGCCGCTTTCGCGACGATCCCCGCGGCTGCCTCGACGCGCGGCCAGAACGACGGATCGAGCACGATGGGCGCGCCTACGAGCACGCGCGCCAGCACGTCGAGGCCGACCGTTCCGGGCTTCACGACAATCGGGACATCCGGATCGCTCATTGGCCCCTCCACACCCGTCGGTGCAACGGATTGAAGCCGATGCGATAGACCAACTCGGCGGGGCGTTCGATGTCCCAGATCGCCAGATCACACGATTTGCCGGCCTCCAACGTCCCGGTCTCGGCGAGCATGCCGAGCGCGCGCGCTCCCTCCCGCGTCACCCCGGCGAGGCATTCGGCAACGGTCATCCGGAACAGCGTTGCGCCCATGTTCATCGTAAGCAGAAGCGAGGTCAGCGGCGAACTGCCGGGATTGCAGTCGGTCGCCAGCGCCATGTTCACGCCATGGCTGCGGAACAACTCGACCGGCGGCTTCTGTGTTTCACGAATGAAATAGAACGCGCCGGGCAGCAGCACCGCTGTTGTCCCCGCCTTGGCCATCGCGGCAACGCCGGCTTCATCGGTGTGCTCCAGATGGTCGGCCGAGAGCGCGGAGAACTTTGCGGCGAGTGCCGCGCCGTCGAGATTCGACAGCTGGTCTGCGTGCAGCTTCACAGGCAGCCCCAGCGCACGCGCCGCCGCGAACACCCGGACCGTCTGCTCTCCGGAAAATGCGATGCCCTCCATAAAAGCATCGACGGCATCGGCAAGGCCGGCCTCGGCCACCGCCGGCAGCATCTCGTTGCAAACCCGATCGATGTAGCGGTCCTTGTCGCCATTGGCTTCGGGCGGCAATGCGTGCGCGCCCAGAAAGGATGTGCGGATCGCGACTGGCCGCAAGCGGCCGAGGCTGCGTGCCGCTGTAAGCTGCCGCATCTCGGTCTCGACGTTAAGGCCATAGCCGGACTTGATCTCGACGGTGGTTGCGCCCTCGCCGATCAGCGCGTCCAGCCGCGGCAGTGCGCCGGCGACAAGCTCGGCCTCGGTCGCGCTGCGCGTGGCGGCAACGGTCGAGACGATGCCTCCGCCTGCGCGCGCGATCTCTTCATAGCTCGCGCCTTTCAGACGAAGCGCTCGAACTCGTGCGCGCGGTTGCCGCCAAAGACCAGATGAGTGTGGCAGTCGACCAGCCCGGGCGTGATCCAGCGGCCGCCGCAATCGATCCGCTCCACGGCGTCCGCATCCACAGGAAAGTCGGTCCGCGCGCCTGCATAGACAATGCGGCCGTCGCGCGCCGCGATCAGGCCGCGCTCGATCTCGCCGAGATCGGCGCGATCGCCGCGCATCGTGGCGAGCCGGGCGTTGTGCCAGATGCGGTCGAAACGCTCTGCCATGCGATCGTCCCCTTAAGGTGGGATGCTTGACTTATATGTCTAGACATATAATCGTGTCGGAGTTCTGTCCAGCCGGCATGGAAAAATGACACGACTGCATTTCGCATTCGCGCTGCTGCCCTCGGGCTGGGCCAATGATGTGCAAATCGTGGTCACCGACGGCGCGATCGCCTCGGTGACGGCAGATGTGCCCCCCGCCGCGCGCGACGAACGTCACCAATTGGCGGTTCCGGGATTGGCGAGCCTGCACAGCCACGCGTTTCAGCGCGGCATGGCCGGCCTTGCCGAACTGCGCGGCGATACGACCGACACGTTCTGGACCTGGCGCGAGACGATGTATCGCTTTGCGCTGACGATGACGCCGGACGACGTCGCGGCCGTCGCGAACCTGCTCTATGTCGAGATGCTCGAGCGGGGCTTTACCCGGGTCGGAGAGTTTCACTATCTCCATCATGATCGGGACGGCTCGCCTTACGCCAATCCGGCCGAGATGGCCGTGCGCATCGCGGAGGCGACTGAGGCCACCGGCATCGGGCTCACGCTGCTGCCGAGCTTTTATGCCCACGGCACGTTCGGCGGCGCGGCACCGCATGCCGGGCAGCGTCGCTTCATCTGCTCGGTCGATCAGTTCGCCGCGCTGATGGCGGCCTCGCGCGAGGCAATCCGAACACTCCCGGGTGCCAACATCGGCATCGCTCCGCACAGCCTGCGCGCTGTGGCGCCGGATGAGCTCGCGGCGATCATTCCGCTTGCCGGGACGGATCCAATCCACATCCACGCCGCCGAGCAGGTGCGCGAAGTTGAGGATTGCATGGCTTGGTCGGGGCAGCGGCCGGTGCAATGGCTGCTCGAACATGCGCCCGTCGATCGTCGCTGGTGCCTGGTTCACGCGACCCACATGACGGAACGGGAAGTCGCTGCGCTCGCCGGCAGCGGCGCCGTCGCCGGCCTTTGCCCGGTCACCGAAGCAAGCCTCGGCGACGGCATCTTTTCGGCGCGCGAATTCCTTGCTGCGGGCGGCCGCTTCGGCATCGGAACCGATTCCAACGTCCTGGTCGGCGTCGCCGACGAGCTTCGCCAACTCGAATACGGCCAGCGGCTGAAGCACCGCGAGCGCAACGTGCTCTCGGGGCGTCCCGGCGCATCCACCGGCCGTGCCCTGTTCGATCACGCGCTCGCGGGCGGCGCGCAGGCCCTGGCGCAGACCAACGCTGGCCTCCTATCTGGCGCGCGCGCCGATATCGTCAGCCTCGATACCGCACACCCATCCCTGGCGGGACGATCGGGCGACGCCGTGCTCGACGGCTGGCTGTTTGCGTCCGGAAGCGACGCGATCGACTGCGTCTGGGCCGGCGGCGACAAACTGGTCACAGGCGGCCGGCACCGGCTGCGCGACAAGGCGCGCGAGCGGTTCAATGCCAGCGTCCGGAGGCTCGTCGCATGAGCCTCGCTTCCGATCGAGCCAAGCCGCGCGCAGCCGAAAAGCCGACGCTCTACAAGCGGATCCGGCTCGATATCGAGACACGGATCCTGACCGGCGAATGGCCACCGGGCCACCGCATCCCCTTCGAACACCAGCTCATGGAGCGCTATCATTGCTCGCGCATGACCGTGAACAAGGCGCTGTCGGAACTGGCACAGGCCGACTTGATCGAGCGGCGGCGGCGTGCCGGCTCATTCGTACGCCGTCCACAGCATCTGTCGGCGGTGCTCAAGATTGCCGACATGCGCGCCGAGATCACGGCGCTCGGCCGCAGCTACGGCTATCAGCTGATCGATTGCCGGCGTCGCACCGCGACCGCGGCCGATCGCGCCCGGCTTGGCGTGAGCACGGCCGGCAAGGTGATCGCGATTGCCTGCCGGCACAGCGCCGACAATGTGCCGTTTGCGGTCGAAGACAGGCTGATCGATCTCTCCACGGTTCCGGAGGCCGCGACGGCGGATTTTGCGCGCGAACCTCCGGGATCATGGCTGCTGCACCATGTGCCGTGGACCGAGGCTGAACATACGATCAGCGCGGTCGTTGCGGACGATCGCACCGCGAAGGCGCTCGACATCGCGGTCGGTGCGCCCTGCCTCGTGATCGACCGCTACACCTGGCGCAGCGCGCGCACGGTAACGGCGGTGCGGCTGCATTATCCAGGCGAGACGCACCGGCTGGTGGCTCGCTTCAAGGGAGGCTGAGACGGCTTGCGCGGCATATTTCATGCAATGCATCATGGGCCACCATCCACCGACATGCTCATGCGGCAATCCGCCGCGACTGACGTGAAGACATCACTGACGTGAAGACATCAACAGGGTTCAATCCATCGTCCAAGGGGTCGACAATCATGCGTTCGTTCAAGCTATTGCCCGCAATCGCAGCCTTGCTCGCGTCCACCGCCGCGTTCGCGGATGACGTCAAGGTCGGCGTCGGCATTTCCGGGTGGACCGGCTTCGCGCCGCTGACGCTCGCCAGGGAGGCCGGCATCTTCAAGAAGAACGGCCTCGACGTGACCTTGAAGAAGATCCCGCAGAAGGACCGGCATCTCGCGATCGCTTCGGGCGACATCCAGTGCGCAGCGACGACCGTGGAGACGTGGATTTCCTGGAACGCCAACGGCGTCGCGACCAAGCAGATCTTCCAGCTCGACAAGAGCTATGGCGCCGACGGCATGGCCGTGCGCAACGACGTCGCCGCGATCAAGGACCTCAAGGGCAAGACCGTCGCGGCATCGGCGCCGGGCACCTCGCCCTACTTCGCGCTGGCCTGGATGCTGAAGAAGAACGGCCTCTCGGTGAAGGACGTCACCGTGGTCAATCTGGAGCCCGCCGCCGCGGCGCAGGCGTTCGTCTCCGGCCAGAACGACGCCGCGATGACCTACGAGCCCTATCTGTCGACCGTGCGCGCCGCCCCCGACAAGGGCAAAATCATCGCCACCACGCTCGACTATCCGATCGTGATGGACACGTTCGGCTGCACCCCGAAATTCCTGACCGACAATCCGAAGGCGGCCCATGCGCTGGCCGACAGCTATTTCGAGGCGCTCGACATGATCGCCAAGGATCAGGCCAAGGCCTATGAGATCATGGGCGCGGACGTGAAGCAGTCCGGCGAGCAGTTCGGCAACTCGGCAAAGTACCTGCGCTGGCAGGACAAGGCCGCCAATCAGAAGTTCTTCGCCGGCGACTTCCTCACCTTCAACAAGGATGCCGCCGAGCTCCTGCTCGAGGTCGGCATCATCAAGGCCGCGCCGAAGGTTGAAGACATCTACGACGCGAGCTTCATCAAGTAACGCAGCCATCATTTCGGCCGGTCCCGCCCCGCGACAAGCCGGGCGGGACTGGCGCATGAGATACGCCTGGACAAATTTGATGCGTCCCCTCGAACCCACAACATCGACGCAGCGCGTGGTCTACGGCCTCGCCTTCTTCGTGCTGTTCGTCGCCCTCTGGTCCTGGGCGACGTTCGGCGGCCATGTGTCGAAGACATTCCTCGCCAACCCGCTCACCATGGTGCAGGAAGGCTATGAGCTGCTCGCCAAGCAAGGCTTCCTGTTCGACATCGGGATGACGATCTGGCGCGTCATCGGCGGCTTTGCCCTTGCCGCGGTCATCGCAGTGCCGCTCGGCGTGCTGATGGGGGCCTACAAGCCGGTCGAGGCCTTTCTCGAACCCTTCGTGTCCTTTGCGCGCTATCTGCCGGCATCGGCCTTCATCCCGCTGTTGATCCTGTGGGCGGGCATCGGCGAGCTGCAAAAGCTGCTCGTGATCTTCATTGGCGCGGTGTTTCAGATCATCCTGATGGTGGCCGTGACCGTCGGCGCCACGCGGCGCGACCTGGTCGAAGCCGCCTACACGCTCGGTGCCGGCGACAGCGGCGTCATTCGCCGCGTGCTGCTGCCCTCCGCGGCCCCCGAGATCGCAGAGATCCTCAGGCTGGTGCTGGGCTGGGCCTGGACTTACGTCATCGTGGCCGAACTGATCGGCTCATCGTCCGGCATCGGGCACATGATCACCGACAGCCAGGCGCTGCTCAACACCGGCCAGATCATCTTCGGCATCATCGTCATCGGGCTGATCGGCCTGATCTCCGATTTCCTGTTCAAGGCGTTCAACGCCTGGCTGTTCCCGTGGAAGCTCGCATGACCGCGCTCAGGATCGATCAGGTCTCGCGAACCTTCCCCGCCCGCGCCGGCAACGCGCCGACAAGGGCGCTCGAGCCGACAACGCTCGACGTCGGCGACAACGACTTCGTCACCATCCTCGGCCCGTCCGGCTGCGGAAAATCCACCCTGCTCCGGATCATCGCCGGGCTCGATCGGCCGACCAGCGGACGCGTCACGCTCGACGGGCGTGAGGTCACCGGCCCCGGCGCCGATCGCGGCATGGTGTTTCAGTCCTACACCCTGTTTCCCTGGCTGACCGTGCGGGAGAACATCGCCTTCGGCCTGCGCGAGCGCGGCGTTCAGCAACAAGGGCGCCATGACATCGCCGACGCCTTCATTCGCCGGGTCGGATTATCCGGCTTCGAGAACCACTGGCCCAAGCAGCTGTCGGGCGGCATGCAGCAGCGCACCGCGATCGCCCGGGCGCTGGCCAATGATCCGAAGATCCTGCTGCTCGACGAGCCGTTCGGCGCGCTCGACAACCAGACGCGTGCGCTGATGCAGGAGATGCTGCTCGGGATCTGGGAGCGCGACCAGAAGACGGTGCTGTTCGTCACCCACGACATCGAGGAAGCGATCTTCCTCGGCAGCCGCGTCATCGTGATGAGCGCGCGTCCCGGCCGCATCAAGGCCGAGATCGTGGTCGACCTGCCGCATCCCCGCTCCTACAAGATCAAGACCACGCCCGAATTCGTCGCACTGAAGGAGCGGCTGGTCGAGGAGATCCGCACCGGGGCCCTGAAGGTCGCCGAACAGGCCTGACGATCAGCTAAAGCGCGATGGGATCGTGTTGAATCATCACGCTTTAGTATGTTGTTAGAGCATGATCTTTTCGGAAAACCGCTTCGCACTTTTCCGGATCATGCTCGGCCGTCAGTGGCTGATCATCCAGGGACGTGCGGTCGGAAAGCCCTTGGCGCCGCTCTTGGTCTTGGTCATCAGCCGCGCCGGCTTCTTCTTTCCCGTGGAACAAAAGCCGCAGCCCGGGCCGTGCGCGGCCTTGTACTGATCGAGCGTCTTCGGCGCGTGCCGGCTCTGCTCGTTGGTGGCGTGCGCCTTGCGCTTCTCCGAGGGCATGCAGAAGAACGGCCGGCGCAGTGAGGATCACACGCGGCGACGTCGTATCGCATTGCGGGCAGTCCTGCGGCAGGTCGCATTCCGCCATCGGCCGCATGTCGGTAAAGGGACCGCAATCGTTGCAGAGATATTCGTAGATCGGCATTTCCTTAATCCTTGCGCAGTCGTTGTGACATCCGGCGATGGATGCGGGGCGGCCAATACGCAGCCGTCCCGCACCCTTCGCGCAGGGATCACTCGAAGGATCACTTGTCGGGCGAGATCGGCATCTGCACGTCGCCCTTGATGTGCTTGATCGGTCCCGCCGACGACGGCATGACGTCGAAGTCGAAGATTTCCGTCGGCAGCCACAGCGTGGCGCAGGCGTTGGGTACGTCGACCACGCCGGAGATGTGGCCCTGGCACGGCGCAGTGCCGAGGATCGAATAGGCCTGGGCGCCGGAGTAACCGAACTTCTTCAGATACTCGATCGCGTTCAGGCAGGCCTGGCGATAGGCGATGTGGACGTCCAGATAATGCTGCTTGCCGGCCTCGTCGACCGAGATGCCCTCGAAGATCAGATAGTCCTTGTAGTTCGGCGTGATCGGCGACGGCTTGAACACGGGGTTCTTGATGCCGTACTTCGATACGCCGTCCTTGATGACGTCGACCTTGATGTGCAGCCAGCCGGCCATCTCGATCGCGCCGCAGAAGGTGATCTCGCCGTCACCCTGGCTGAAATGCAAATCGCCCATCGAAAGCCCGCCGCCCGGCACATAGACCGGGAAGTAGATCTTCGATCCACGCGACAGATCCTTGATGTCGCAGTTGCCGCCATGCTCGCGCGGCGGCACGGTGCGGGCGCCCTCAAGACCGATCTTGGCCTTGACGTCGCCCTTGGCCTGGCCGGCATGCGCGGTCGGCGCGAACGGCGGATTGGCGAGACCCGGCACACGGGTCGGATTGGTCGCGATCAGCTCGGCTTCGCGCTTGTTCCAGGCGGCCAGCATCTTGGCATCGGGCAGACAGCCGATCAGGCCGGGATGGATCAGGCCGGCGAAGTTGACGCCGGGGATGTGACGCGACGAGGTGTAGAGGCCCTTGATGTCCCAGATCGACTTCTGCGCCAGCGGGAAATGGTCGGTGAGGAAGCCGCCGCCATTCTGCTTGGAGAAGAAGCCGTTGAAGCCCCACAGGCTCTCCTTCAAGGGACCGACGTCAAGCAGGTCGACGACGAGGAGATCGCCGGGCTCGGCGCCCTTGACGCCGATCGGGCCGGACAGGAAGTGCACGATCGACAGATCGATGTCGCGCACGTCATCGGCGGAATCGTTGTTCTTGATGAAGCCGCCGGTCCAGTCGACGGTCTCGATGATGAAATCGTCGCCGGGGCTGACCCACTCGACGATCGGAACCTCCGGATGCCAGCGGTTGTGAATCTTGTCGTTTTCATAGGCCGACTTGCTGAGATCGACCTTGATCAGTGTATCTGGCATCGAGATGCTCCCCTTGGGCTACTGGTTAGACGGACAGGTATTTGGAGATCTGCGCGGCATCGACGCTGGCGCGCGGATCGTCGCGGACGATCTCGCCGTTCTCGATGACGAGCACGCGGTCGGCGATGTCGAGCGCGAAGCTCAGAACCTGCTCGGAGACAACGATCGACAGCCCCCGTTCATCGCGGATCCGCTTCAGGGTGCGCGCCATGTCCTTGATGATCGACGGCTGGATGCCTTCGGTCGGCTCGTCGAGCAGCAGCACCTTCGGCTTGGTCGCCAGCGCGCGGGCGATCGCGAGCTGCTGCTGCTGTCCGCCCGAGAGGTTGCCGCCGCGGCGGCCCTTCATCTCGAGCAGCACCGGGAACAGCTCATAGATGTCGCCGGGCACTTCCGAGCCGCCTGACACCACGAGCCCGGTCTCGATGTTCTCCTTCACGGTCATGGTGGAGAAGATCATGCGGCCCTGCGGCACGTAAGCGAGCCCCTTCGCCACCCGCTCGTAGCTCTTCATCGCGCCGAGCTCGGTGCCATCCATGGTCACCTTGCCGCTCTTGGCCGGCAGGATACCCATCAGCGACTTCATCAGCGTGGTCTTGCCCATGCCGTTGCGGCCCATGATGGCGACGATCTCGTTCGGCGCGACGGAGACGTTGAGGCCGTGCAGCACCTCGCTCTGGCCGTAAGCGACGTGAAGATCATTGATTGCCAGCATGTGCGTCCTCTATTGCCGGATCGTCTTCTTCACCTCTCCCCAACGGGGAGAGGTCGAATTGCGCAGCAATTCGGGTGAGGGGTTCGGTCCCACGAGAGAGCGCAACCCCTCACCCGGATCGCATCTATCGATGCGAACCGACCTCTCCCACAAGGGGAGAGGTGAACCGAGTGCGCGGCTGCCGCTCGTGGCGTTTCGATCATCGATCAGTGCCCCAAATAGACTTCGATCACCTTCGGATCGTTCTTGACGTGCTCCATCGTCCCCTCGGACAGGATCTGGCCCTGATGCAGCACCGTGACCTTGTGCGCGATGTCCTCGACGAATTTCATGTCGTGCTCGATCACCAGCACCGAGCGATCCTTGATGATGCGATTGAGCAGCTCGGCGGTCTTGGCGCGCTCGGAGACGCTCATGCCGGCCACCGGCTCGTCGAGCATCAGGAGGTCCGGGTCCTGGATCAGCAGCATGCCGATCTCGAGCCACTGCTTCTGGCCATGGCTGAGCTGGTCGGCATAGGTGTTGAGGCGGTCCTTCAGGAAGATCATCTCCGCGACCTCCTCGACCCGCTGCTTGACCGCGTCATCGCGCTGGAAAGTCAGCGAGCCGAACACGGTGCGGCCGCGCGGGTAGGAGATTTCGAGATTCTCGAACACGGTGAGATCCTCGAACACTGACGGCGTCTGGAACTTGCGGCCGACCCCGGCCTGCACGATCTCGTTCTCGCGCAGCCGGGTCAGCTCCTGGCCGCGGAACTGGATCGAGCCTGACGTGGCCCGGGTCTTGCCGCAGATCAGGTCGAGCACGGTGGTCTTGCCGGCGCCGTTCGGGCCGATGATGACGCGGATCTCGTTCTCCTCGACATAGAAGGAGAGATCGTTCACCGCCTTGAAGCCGTCAAAGGACACGGTGAGGCCGGAGACAGCGAGCAGGAAATCCTTGGGCTGATGGCCGACGAGCATGATGGACCCTCCTCACTCGGCCGGTGCGCCGTCGGCGATCAGGCCGGCCGCCGATTTCGATTTGCGGGATGCGAACAGGCGATCGATGCTGGGCTGGATATGGTCCGCCCAGATGCCCGAGAGCCCGTTCGGGAAGGCCAGCACGACTGCGATGAACAGCGCGCCGAGGCCGAACAGCCAGAGCTGCGGGAACGACTCCGAGAGGCTGGTCTTGGCGAAATTGACCAGCAGCGCCCCCCAGACCGCGCCGAAGATCGACATCCGTCCGCCGACCGCGGTGTAGATCACCATCTCGATCGACGGCACGATGCCAACGAAGGACGGCGACATGAAGCCGACCTCGAGCGTGAACATGGCGCCGCCGATCGCAGCGAACACCGCCGCGGCGCAGAACGCGAAGATCTTGAAATTGGCGACGCTATAACCGGAGAAGCGCACGCGATCCTCCTGCTCCCTCATCGCCACCAGGATGCGCCCGAGTTTTGTCAGCCGGATGAATTGCGCGGCAACGATGCATCCGAACAGCAACACAACCTCGACAAAATACAGAATGAACTTGGCGTGATCGGTGCGGATGTCCCAGCCGTGCAGCGTGCGCAGATCCGTAATGCCGTTGATGCCGCCGGTGTAACCCTGCTGCCCCACGATCAGAATGGTGAGGATCGCGGCGATCGCCTGCGTGATGATCGCAAAGTACACGCCGCCGACCCGGCGCTTGAACATGGCGGCGCCGATGATCAGCGCGAACAAGGCGGGCACCAGCAAGATCGCCAGTACGGTGACCGGAAAGCTGTGGAACGGCTTCCAGAACAGCGGAAGCTGCGTGATCTGGTTCCAGTCCATGAAGTCGGGGATGCCCGGCGTCGACTGGATCTTGGTGTTCGCGACCGAGGACGCCTCGAGCTTGAGGTACATCGCCATGCAGTAGCCGCCGAGGCCGAAGAACACGCCCTGCCCCAGGCTCAGGATGCCGCCGTAGCCCCAGCACAGCACGAGGCCGATGCCGACGAAGGCGTAGGTCAGGTATTTGGCGACCAGGTTGAGGCGGAAGATATCCAGCGACAGCGGCAGGATGACAAGCAACAAGACCGCGAGCGCAAGGAAGCCGAGCAGTTCGGAGCGATTGAAAAAGCGCGAGTTGATGACCATGACCTGCCTGCTTGTTCTTATTTGCGGACCTTGAGCGCGAACAGCCCCTGCGGACGCACCATCAGGATCGCGACGATGGTCAAGAGCGTGATCACCTTGGCCATCGATCCCGACAGGAAGAATTCCAGCGTCGACTGGGTCTGCGAGATCGAGAAGGCGGAGGCGATGGTGCCGAACAGCGAAGCGGCGCCGCCGAACACGACGACCAGGAAGGTGTCGACAATATAGAGCTGTCCGGCGGTCGGCCCGGTCGAGCCGATCATGGTGAAGGCCGAGCCTGCGATCCCGGCGATGCCGCAACCGAGGCCAAAGGTGTAACGATCGACCTTCTCGGTGTTGATACCGACGGCGCCGGCCATCACGCGGTTCTGCACCACGGCGCGCACCTGCTTGCCCCAGCTCGACCAGAACAGCACATAGGCGACCGCGATCGTGATCAGCATGGTCAGCGCCATCACGAACATGCCGTTGATCGGGATCTGGATCGAGTCGGTCGCCTGCCAGGAGCCCATCATCCATTCCGGCAATTCGACGCCGACCTCGCGTGCGCCGAAGATCGAGCGATAGGCCTGCTGCAGGATCAGGCTGAGCCCCCAGGTCGCCAGCAGCGTGTCGAGCGGGCGCTTGTAGAGATGGCGTATCAGCGCCCATTCGACCAGCATGCCGAGCGCGCCCGAGGCGATGAATGCCAGGATCATCGCGATGAAGAAGTAACCGGGGAACAGCCAGGGCGCGACGTGCTGCACGGCGTTCGACGTCATCCAGGTGACGTAGGCGCCGAGGATCATGAACTCGCCATGGGCCATGTTGATGACGCCCATCTGGCCGAAGATGATGGCAAGCCCGAGCGCCATCAGCACATAGACGGAGAACAGGATGAGCCCGGCAAATCCCTGCATCGCAAGGATGGCGCCGAGATCGCTGATCGAATAGTCGCCGAACATCTGGTCCTCCAGTCCAAGGGGCACGCGCCGCCGGTCAAGCGACGCTCGTTCCGTGGCGAGGACGATGACGTCGACGCCGCGATGCGTTGTGGAGCTTCGTGGCCGGGTGAGCGGGTGCGATACCCGGGATGGCCCGGCATATCGCCCCGCTCATGCGGGCTACTGGCTCACTGGTAGCCCTTGGGGAACGGATCCGGCTCGACGAGATCGGCGGTCTCGTAGATCAGCTCATACTGGCCATCGGCCTTGGCGCGTCCGACGCGGGTTCTTCGACCACAGATGATGGTTCTCGTGGATCCGGACATAGCCTTCCGGCGCGCCCTTGAACTCGACGCCGGGGGAAGCCGCCGCGATCTTGTCGATGTCGAAGCTCTGCGCCTTCTCCACCGTCAACTTCCACAGCCACGGGCCGAGATACGCGGCCTGCGTCACGTCGCCGATCACGGTCTTCTCGCCCCACATCTTCTTGAACGCGGGCACGAAGGCCTTGTTGTTCGGATTGTCGAGCGACTGGAAGTACTTCATGCAGGCATAGGCGCCGGCGATGTTCTCACCGCCGATGCCGTCGATCTCGTCCTCGGTGACCGAGATCGTCAGCAGCGTCTGCTTCGACAGGTCGATGCCGGCCGCCTTGAGCTGCTTGTAGAACGCGACGTTCGAGCCGCCGACGATGATCGCGTAGATCACGTCGGGCTTGGTCAGCTTGATCTTGTTGATGACCGAATTGAACTGGGTCGAGCCGAGCGGGAAGTATTCCTCGCCGACCACCTTGCAACCCTGCAGATGGTTCTCGATGTGCTTGCGCGCGATCTTGTTCGAGGTGCGGGGCCAGATGTAATCCGAGCCGAGCAGATAGAAGCTCTTGGCGCCCTTGGTCTTGTTGACCCAGTCGAGGCCGGCGATGATCTGCTGCGTCGCCTCCTGGCCGGTGTAGATGACGTTCTTCGACTGCTCGAGGCCTTCATAGAAGGTCGGATAGTACAACATGCCGTTATACTGTTCGAACACGGGCAGCACCGCCTTGCGCGAGGCGGAGGTCCAGCAGCCCATCACGGCTGCGCATTTGTCGTTGACCAGCAGCTTCTTGGCCTTTTCCGCGAAGGTCGGCCAGTCGCTCGCGCCGTCTTCCTGGATGAACTTGATCTTGCGGCCGAGCACGCCGCCGGCGGCGTTGATCTGCTCGATCGCCAGCTTCTCGGCCTCGACCGACCCGGTCTCCGAGATCGCCATGGTGCCAGTCACCGAATGCAGGATGCCCACCGTGACTTCGCTATCGGTGACTGCAAGACCCGTGGTGTTGACCGCGGAGGTTGCAGGAACGTCGGCAAAAGCGGGTCGGCCCAGCATCGAAACAGCCGGCAAAGCCGCCATTCCCATCAAGAGCTTGCGGCGGAGCGGAGACTTCAGGCCTGGTCTGGTTTCGTCTGACATGAGCACCCCATTGGTTCGAGAACGCTTATTGATCAGGCGAGGATTGCTCACTTTTGTGCAGCGCACTGATACGTGAGATCGCGTATACTGCACCGCAAAATAGCGACGTAGGTTTTTGGTACGGGATTTGCCCGCGATCAGAGCATCGTGGACCAGGAGTAGAGCGAGTGGCAGGGCGGCAGCGGATTGACCGCGTCAGGCGCCAATATAATCAATGGGTCGCCAACCAGACGCTGGAAGACTACGCGCTGCGCTTCACCGCCAAGAGCGCGCGGCGCTGGTCCGCCGCCCGCGTCGCCAACACCGCGCTCGGCGCGATCTCCTTCCTCGCGCTGGAGGCGATCGGCGGCACCATCACGCTGAACTACGGCGCGATCAACGCCTCCGCCGCGATCCTGGTCGTCAGCGTCATCATCTTCCTCTGCGGGTTGCCGATCGCCTACCATGCCGCGAAAAGCGGCATCGACATCGACCTGCTGACCCGCGGCGCCGGCTTCGGCTATATCGGCTCGACCATCACCTCGCTGATCTACGCCTCCTTCACCTTCATCTTCTTCGCGATCGAGGCCGTGATCCTGGCCAGCGCGCTGGACATGTGTTTCGGCATCCCGCGGCCGATCGGCTACCTGATCAGCGCGGTCGTGATCATTCCGCTGGTCGTCTACGGCATCACGCTGATTAGCCGCTTCCAGGTCTGGACCCAGCCGCTGTGGGTGATCCTGCATATCATGCCGTTCGCGGCGATTGCCTGGGCCAACCCGCATTCGTTCACCGAGTGGCGCAAGTTCGCCGGCGAGCACGGTGATCCCGCGGGCAACCTCGATCTCCTGCTGTTTGGCACGGCGGCCTCCGTCGTGTTCGCACTGGTGGCACAGATCGGCGAGCAGGTCGACTTCCTGCGCTTCCTGCCGCGCGACCGCCGCACCTCGCGAAAGGCCTGGTGGATCGCACTGCTCAGCGCCGGTCCGGGCTGGATCGTGCTCGGCGCGCTCAAGCTGCTCGCCGGCTCGTTCCTCGCTTTCTTCGCGCTCAGCCACGGCGTCTCGGCCGAGCACGCGGCCGAGCCGGCGAACATGTATCTCGAAGCCTTCCGCTACGTGCTGTCGCAGCCGGATCTCGCGATGGCGCTGACCGGGACGTTCGTGATCCTGTCCCAGGTCAAGATCAACGTCACCAACGCCTATGCCGGCTCGATCGCCTGGTCGAACTTCTTCTCCCGCCTCACCCATTCGCATCCCGGCCGCGTGGTGTGGCTGGTGTTCAACGTCGTGGTCGCGCTGCTGTTGATGGAGATCGGCGTCTACAAGGCGCTGGAGCAGACGCTCGCGCTCTACTCGAACGTCGCAATCGCCTGGGTCGGCGCGCTGGTGGCCGATCTCGTCATCAACAAGCCGCTCGGCTTGCGGCCGCAGCATATCGAGTTCAAGCGCGCACATCTCTGCGACATCAATCCGGTCGGCGTCGGTGCCATGACGATCGCGACCGTGGTCTCGATCAGCGCGTTCTACGGCCTGTTCGGCCCGACGGCGAAGGCGCTGTCGGCCTTCGTCGCGCTTGCGGTTGCCTTCATCACGGCTCCCCTCATTGCCTGGGCGACCGGCGGCAAGTACTACATCGCCCGCAAGCCGAAGCGGAGCTGGCAGAACATTGAATCGATCCAGTGCTGTATTTGCGAGCATGCGTTCGAGCCCGAGGACATGGCCGCCTGCCCGGCCTATGCCGGCCCGATCTGCTCATTGTGCTGCTCGCTCGACGCCCGCTGCCACGACCTCTGCAAGCCGCATGGGCGGATCGGCGCACAGGTCTCGGAAGCCCTGGGCAAGGTGATGCCGCAGCCGATCTACGCCCGCATCAACTCGCAGCTCGGACATTACCTCGGCGTGTTCGCCGTCTCGGCCGGCCTCGTGGCGCTGGTGCTCGGCCTGATCTACCTGCAGACCACCGCAGCCATGCATGCCAACGAGCTATTGGCCGACGTGCTGTGGAAGGTGTTCTTTGCGCTGACCCTCATCATCGGCGTCGTCGCCTGGCTGTTCGTGCTGGCGCAACAGAGCCGGCGTGCCGCGGAAGACGAAACTCGCCGGCAGACCACGCTGCTGATCCAGGAGATCGACGCCCACAAGCGCACCGACGCCGAGCTGCAGCGCGCCAAGGAAGTCGCCGAGGCCGCCAATCTCGCGAAGAGCCGATACGTCGTGGGTCTCAGTCACGAACTTCGCTCGCCGCTCAATGCGATCTCCGGCTATGCGCAGCTGCTGGAGCAGGACGACAGCCTCCCGGTGCGGCCACGCGGGCAAGTGCGCGTGGTCCGCCGTAGCGCGGATCATCTGTCGGGCCTGATCGATGGCATTCTTGATATCTCCAAGATCGAGGCCGGCCGCCTCTATCTATCGCGCGACGAGGTGCGGCTGAACGATTTCCTCGAGCAGCTGGTCGGCATGTTCCGCCTGCAGGCCGCAGCCAAGAGCATCGACTTCGTGTTCAGGCGGCCGGCCGTGCTGCCGGTCGTGGTCTATGCCGACGAGAAGCGGCTGCGGCAAATCCTGATCAACCTGCTCTCGAATGCGATCAAGTTCACGCAGACCGGCAAGGTGCAATTCGTGGTGCATTATCGCAGCCCGGTCGCCGAGTTCGAGGTGATCGATACCGGGCCGGGCATCCAGCCCGACGATCTCGAACGGATCTTCGCGCCGTTCGAGCGCGGCGCGCTCGGCGTCACCCAGCCGCAGACCGGCACCGGGCTCGGCCTCACCATCAGCCGCCTGCTCGCGGGTGTGATGGGCGGCGACATCAAGGTCTTGAGCACGGTCGGCACCGGCAGCACCTTCCGCGTCAAGCTGCTGCTCTCCGAAGTCACCAATCCACGGCGCGATGCGCCGGTCGACGCTCCGGTGTACGGCTATCACGGCCCGCGCAAGACGATCCTGATCACCGACGATGACCCGACCCACCGCGACCTGCTACGCGAGATCCTGGCGCCGCTCGGCTTCATCCTGCTCAGTGCGCCTGACGGGCCGGGCTGCCTGGCCCTCGCGCAGCATTGTCGGCCGGACATGTTCCTGCTCGATATCTCGATGGCGGGCATGGACGGCTGGACGGTCGCTGAAACCTTGCGCTCCGAAGGTCATCACCAGGCCCGCATCCTGATGATATCCGCGAGCGCATTGGAAGCCCATGGCGCGCCGCTGGCGCAACCGTTCCACGACGGCTATTTGATGAAGCCGATCGACATCCCGCGGCTGCTCGAGAGCATCCGCCAACTGCTCAAGATCGAGTGGCAGTATGAGGCCGAGCAGGTTCCGCCCCCGCAATGGAAGCCCGACACGGGTTCGCGCCCCGCCGGTGAAATATGTCGAAGAGCTGATCAGCCTCGGCCAGCTCGGCTATATCAGGGCGATCCAGCTCAAGCTCGACGAGATCGGCAACGAATGTCCCGAACATGCCGATTTCGTCGGCCAGATGCGCACGCTGATCGACCGTTTCGATCTTGATCAATATATGGCGACGTTGAAAACTTTGCACAGCTATGACCATTGAACAGCGAAAGCGCGACGTTGCCCTTGTCGTCGACGACTCGCCCGAGACGTTGCGCCTGCTCACCGACGCGCTCGACGGCGCCGGCATGACCGTGATGGTCGCACTCGACGGCGCCTCCGCGATGCGCATCGTCGACCAGATCACGCCCGATATCGTGCTGCTCGATGCCGTGATGCCCGGCATGGACGGCTTCGAGACCTGCCGGCGGCTGAAGCGCGACGCCGGGCTCGACGGCGTGCCGATCATCTTCATGACGGGGCTGGCCGAAACCGAGCACATCGTGCGTGGGCTGGAGGCCGGCGGCGTCGACTATGTCACCAAGCCGATCGTCGTCGAGGAAATGCTGGCGCGCATCCGGGTGCATCTCGCCAACGCACGGATGACCCAGAGCGCCCGCGCCGCGCTGGACGTCTCCGGCCGCTATCTGCTCGCGGTCAACAGCTCAGGCGCCCTGCTATGGGCGACGCCGCAGGCACAGCGGCTGCTGTCGGATACGCTCGCCGATGCCGCCGACAATTTCGTGCTGCCGGAGCCGATGCCGCAATGGCTTGAACAGGCGCAGAAGGGGAAAGCCGGAGCGAAGACCGCAACCGTGGCGCCATTCCCCGGCAGCGAGCAGCTTCGCCTGCAATTCATGGGCAAGCTCGGGCCCAACGAATTCCTGCTGCGGCTGGCCAAGGACACCAGCGGCGACATGCCGGCCGAGTTCTCCAGCGAGCTCGGCCTGACCACCCGCGAGGGCGAGGTGCTGTCCTGGCTCTCCAAGGGCAAGACCAACCGCGACATCGCGCAGATCCTGGGCTTAAGCCCACGCACCGTCGACAAGCACCTCGAGCAGATCTACGCCAAGCTCGGCGTCGAGAATCGCACCGCCGCCGCCGCGATCGCGGTCAACGCCAGGCATCGCAAGTCGTAGCCTGCCGCCTTCGCTGCCGGCGCGCGTCTGAAGATGGCCAATCGCCTCGGACCATGACAGGATGGGCATGATCGCTCATTCCTGCGGAGAATAGCCATGGATCGTCTGGCGGCGATGGAGACGTTCGTGCGGGTGGTCGAGACCGGCTCGTTCTCCGCAGCGGCGCGACAGCTCCGGGTCGGCCAGCCGGCAGTCTCGAAATCAGTCGCACAGCTCGAGGAATTTCTCGGGGTCAAGCTGCTCACGCGCTCCACCCGCGGGCTTACCCCGACGGAAGCGGGGCTCGGCTATCTCGAGCGCGCCAGGCGCGCGCTTGAAGAGGCGGCCGAGGCCGAGATCGCGGCGCGCGGCGCCGGAGCCGGCCTCAAGGGACGATTGCGGGTCTGCGCCGCTGTCACCTTCGCCCGGATCCATCTCATTCCGATGCTGCCGAAGTTTCTCGCGCAGCACCCGGAGCTGGAGCTCGAGGTCGTGCTCGACGACCGCCAGATCGATCTTGTGCAGGAAGGCATCGACGTCGCACTGCGGATGGGCAAGATGACGGATTCGACGCTGACTGCCCGCCGTGTCGCGAGATGCAAGCGCCTCGTGCTGGGCACACCGGCCTATTTCGACCGCGCCGGCACGCCGGCCACGCCGAGCGAATTGAGCCGGCACCAGGCCGTCGTTTATCTGCGCGAGGGCAGCGTGTGGTCCTTTCAGCGCGAGAGCACCGAACTGGCCGTCACGGTGCGGAGCCGGTTGCGGGTCACCGCGGCCGAAGGCGTCCGGGCTGCGGTGCTTGCCGATGCCGGGCTCGCGATCGCCTCGGAATGGATGTTCAGCCCCGAACTGAAAGCGGGCACGGTGCGTGCGGTCCTGCCGGAATGGAGCCTGCCCGCGCTCGATCTCTGGGCCGTGCTTCCGACCGGGCGCGCCGCGACTGCCAAGGCCCGCGCATTCGTGAACTTCTTCGAGCGCAGCTTCAATGCTTGAGCGTCATCCGCCGGTTGAAGCGGTTCGCGCCTATTCCGGCCAGGAATAAGCGCTAGTCCAGCGGCAGCGCTACCCTGTGCGGCCATCTCATTTAGCTTCCTGCGTGTGATTTCAACAAACGGACGGCGCTGCCGTCCACCACGCAGAAGCCAAGGAGAACCGCCATGTCGCTGCAAGCCAAGCTCGACGCTTTCAAGGCCGATTTCGAAGCCGGAAAGCCGCCCTACAACGTTCCGCCAGCCGTCATCGAGATCATGCACCGTGCCACCGCAGAGCTTGTCGCGTCCGGTGCGGCCCAGCGCGCCAAGAAGGCGG
Organism: Bradyrhizobium sp. JR3.5; assembly: GCF_054057015.1. Taxonomy (NCBI): domain Bacteria; kingdom Pseudomonadati; phylum Pseudomonadota; class Alphaproteobacteria; order Hyphomicrobiales; family Nitrobacteraceae; genus Bradyrhizobium; species Bradyrhizobium sp. JR3.5. The sequence continues at coordinate 6,128,330 of NZ_JBSRYV010000002.1, read as the reverse complement.
GCGATGTCGCCCCTGCCTTCTCGCTGCGGGATCCCGACGGCAATATCGTCAACTCGGCCGACCTGCTGAAGCGCGGCCCGCTGGTGCTCAGCTTCTACCGCGGCGTCTGGTGCCCGTATTGCAACATGGAGCTGCAGGCGCTGGAAGCCGCCAAGCCGGAATTCGACAAATACGGCGCTTCGCTGGTCGCGATCTCGCCGCAGACCGCGCCGAACAGCCGGAAGTCAGTGCGCCAGAACAAGCTTTCGTTCCCGATCCTGTCCGACGTCAAGGGCCAGATCGGCGACGCCTTCGGACTGCGCTTCCATCTGCCCGACTATCTGGTCGAACTTTACAAGCAGCTGAAGAACGATCTGCCGACCTTCAACGACGATCCGAGCTGGACGTTGCCGATGCCGGCCCGCTACGTCATCGGACAGGATGGCGTGATCCTCTACTCGGAGGTGAACCCCGACTATACCCGCCGCCCGGAGCCCGAGGACATGATCGCAGTTCTCCAGCAGGCGGCGGCCGTGAAGGCATGACAGCGCGCAGAGCGGCCGGTGGCGATCGCCCATCGGCCGCTTGCCTGTCGTGGGTCAAACCTGTACGGCGCCTGGCGGATCACCCGGTGCGGCGACACCCATCACGGCATCCGGTTCAGACGGTTGCGCCTTTCGCCACTGCGCCGGTGTCACGCCCATATGGCTCTTGAAGGCGCGCTGAAATGCGGCCTCGGACTGGTAGCCGACCATCTCCGCAACGGCGCCGGTCGACAGCGATGATCTCCTCAACTCGTTCGCCGCAAGCATCATCCTGATATCGGCAAGCAGATCGCTGGCCGATCGCCCAAGCTTCTCCTGGAACTGCCGTGCAAGCGTGGCGCGCGACATGTTGCAGAGACGCGCCAGCTCCGGCAGCGACCACGCGCGCGCAGGCTGGTTGAACATGGCCGCCACCGCCGGCGCAAGACGGGGATCGCCGACCAGTGCAAGCAGACCGTGTGACCTGTCATCGGTCTCGCTCGCAAGCCGCAGCACAAGCGCAAACATCGCCGTGGACAGCGCGTCCAGCATGGCGCGGCCGCCCAGATGATCGTCGGCCGTTTCGCTGCGCATCAGGGACACGAGCCCGGCGAGTTGTGCGGCGGTTCCCTTTCCCGTCCGCGGGCCGGCATGCACGACAAGACGCGGCGGAAGATAGGTGCGCAACAGACGGTCGTGCGGGGGCGCAATCGCGAAGTGTCCACACAGCAGGTCGAGCCGTTCGTCCGAACCCAGGTTTTCGCTGATCGTGAAATTCTGTGCCGCCCGGTTGCGCGCCGGCAGCGGTGTCGCCCCGCTGCCGTCATGCATCACGTGTCGCGGGTTACCTGGCAGCAGGAGAATGTCGCCGGTCTTCAGCAGCAACGGCCGACCGCCTGCGGGATCGTCCAGGATCGCCGAGCCGGCAAGCACCGCATGATAGGGAATCTCGTTGGACGCGCCCGGCCCCTGGTCGATGCGCCACGGCACGCTGTAGCTGCAACGCAGGTCGAGCCGCCCGCGCACCGGCATCATCGCGAACAGCCGACTGAGCCAATCCATGGCAGTCCCCCAAAGCGACCGGATTGAGACGATCGAGCATATATATGAGCTATATCGACATTCAGTGTCTCACATCTCGATCCTATTGTCACTCCGTAATCGTTCACCAACCCCAACAAGGAGTGCCACCATGTCCCGTCTCTCAGTCCCCAATCTCGAAACCGATACCGGCCCGTCGGGCCAGATCTACGCCCAGATCAAGAAGGCGGCCGGCAGCGTCCCGAACGCCTACGCGGCGATCGCCGCCCACGGCCCGGCCGCGCTCAAGTCGATGCTCGCCGCCGATGCGGTGCTCGCCAGCGGAAGCCTTTCCAAGCGCGATCGGGAGATCATCAAGCTCGTCATCAGCGCCGCCGGCGGCTGCGACTACTGTGTCGCCGCGCATTCCCATCTCGCCAGGCTCGCCGGCGTGAACGCGGACGTCCTCCAGCAGATCCGCGACGGCGCGCCGACCGGTGACGCCAAGCGCGATGCGCTGGTGCATTTCGTCCGTAAGCTCGCACAGTCGAGCGGCACCGTCAGCGACGCGGATTTCGTCGCGATCAAGGCCGCCGGCTACAGCGACGCGCAGCTGGTCGAGATCAGCCTGGCGTTCGCGACCATCGTCTTCACCAACGTCTTCAACCGCATCAACGACACCGACATCGACTTCCCCGCGGTCGCCTAGAGCAACCGCGCGATGTCACACGAAGGGATCACGACCATGACCACGCTTTCCAACACAACGCAAAGTCCACTTGTCCGCACGCTATACCGGTCCGGCCTGCTCGCTGAAGATCTCGACTACCACGTCGTCCGCGCCGCGATGGTGATCATGTTCCTGTTCTTCGGTTACCAGAAGTGGTTTCCGTACGAATTCGAACGGCTGGTCCCGTTCATCAGCAACGGGCCGCTGATCTGGCGGCTCTATCCAGTCTTCGGCCATGCCGGCGCCAGCTACTTCCTCGGCGCCTCGGAGTGGACGTTCGGCTCGCTGCTGCTGGCGGGTTTCTGGGACAAGCGCCTCGGCGTGCTCGGCGCCCTCGGCTCGACCGGCACTTTCATCGCGACCGTCACCATCATCCCGTTCATGCCTGATGGCTGGGACGTTGCCGCTGGAGGCTTCCCTGCAATGACCGGCAACGTACCCTTCCTGATGAAGGACGTCGTTCTGCTCGCCGTGTCGCTCTACCTTCTGAGGCAGGACGTGGTTCGCCTGACGCGACAATAGGTGGCGTCCGCTGACGGCGATGGATCGCCGGCGAACCTCGGGTTCGCCGGCGATCGCGCGTTGATCGGGGGGCGGGGAAAGCGCGGGCGTCGCGACATCGCAGCCATTGTTGCGGTGCGGGCGAGGTCAGATCGGGCTTCGACGTCACGCCATAAGCTGTTGCCGAGTTTGCGGAATGCGTTGCAGTTGCCGGTCCGTTCCTGTGCGGGATCGGACTGGCGGTCCGGATGTTCGATCTCGATCGCATCGGCGTTGCCATGCAGGAATGATCGGTCGCTCTCCCGGCCATGAATGTAGTTCTGCCGTGCGCTCCGGGTTACAAGATACCGCCGGTGTTGTTCTGGGGTGAGTTGATGAAGAAGGGCGACGTCACATGTCCGCGCTGCGGGGCTGGATTCCGGCGCCTTGAGCTGGCATCCGGATCAGGAAGCAAGGGCGAGTATCGCTGCCCGGTCTGCGAGACAACCCTCGAGCAGTTCGATGGCGACACGCTCGTCGCCTACCGCCTGACGATCCAACCCTCAATTCGCGGATTGAAGACCGGATAGCCCCCCGCTGCGTCGACTGCCGACGCAATCCCTCGATCACGATCGCCGCTTGAGGACATAGGCGTCCATGATCCAGCCGTGCCGCTCACGCGCATCGCGGCGCGCGGCGACAATGCGAGGGCCTGCCTCCGCCAGCTCGCCCGCCATGAGGATCTGATCGGGCATGCCGAGATAGGCGCCCCACCAGATCTTCAAGCCCTCCGGATCCAGCGTCTGGAAGGCGGCGCCGCCGTCGAGCATCACGACGATGGTTTCGACGCCCGGCGGCCAAACCGGCCACGCGGAGCCGCCTGCCGGTCGTGACCAGGAACGGCTCGCCGATCTCGTTGAGCGGCAACGCATGCGCCGCGCACAGCGCCTGGATCGACGTGATGCCCGGGATCACCTCGATCGACGGCAACGGATCGAGCCGTCGCGCAATCCGCAGGCTCGAATCGTAGAGCGAAGGATCGCCCCAGATCAGCAGGGCGACGCGCCCCTCGCCGCCGAGATGGCGCGCGATTTCCTGTGACCAGGTTGCGGCCACCGCATCGTGCCAATCGTCGACGCCCTTGCGATAGTTCGCCTCGCCGGCGTCACGCACCGGCAGGTCGAACTCGGCAATGCGCGTGCGGTCGTTGTTCAACGCCTCTGCGCTGATCGTTCGGCGCAAGTCGGCAAGATCCGACTTCGCGGTCCCCTTGCGCGGGATCAGGACCAGGTCGGCAGCATTGATGGCGGCTATCGCAGCAAGCGTGAGCTGCTGCGGATCGCCACATCCGATACCGATCAGGGAAAGCGTCAACATGGTCGTATCAACCTTGCTCCGGCGCCAGCGCACCGAACAGGATAACGGCCGCCGCGGTGGCAGCGCCTGCATGCGTAAGCCGTTCGGCGAGCTCTGCGATCGTGGTGCGAACGAGCCGCTCGTCGGCGTGGCCGAGCGACTCCGCCAACAGTGCCGGCGTCTCGGGGGCGAGGCCATGCGCGATCAGCCTTGCGGCCAAGGCCGGAAAGGTGCGCCGCCCCATATAGACGACGGTGGTCGCCTCGGGATCGGCCAGCGCCCCCCAATTCAAATCCGCGGGCAACTCGCCCGTGACATCGGCGCCGGTCACGAACTGGACGCGGCGCGAGGTCAGCCGCCGCGTCAGCGGAATGCCGGCCTGCGCCGCGGCAACCGAGGCCGAGGTCACGCCGGGAATGATCTCGTAGCCGATGCCGGCCGCGCGCAACGCCTCGATCTCCTCCTCGAGCCGTCCAAAGATGCCGGCGTCACCGGATTTCAGCCGCACCACGCGCACGCCGGCCGCCGCGTAGTCGACCAGCAGCCGGCTGACATGATGTTGCTTCGCCGAGAGGCGGCCGGCGCGTTTGCCGACCGCGACGAGATTGGCGCCGGAGCGCGCGAGATCAAGGATCGCGCCCGAGGCGAGGTCATCATAGAGCACCACGTCGGCCTCGCGCAGCCGCGCGGCTCCCTTCATGGTCAGGAGCTCGGGATCGCCGGGGCCGGCCGACACGAAGGAAACGAATCCGCTCACCGGTCCTCCGCAATCAGATGGAAGAATGTACCCGTTGCGTTGCGCCGCCGCGATCCGGTCTCCGCAACGATCGAGCCGGTCGCATCGCGCACCACCGCAAGCGGCATGTCGGGTTGTGCGATGATCGTCGAATAGTGAAATTCGTGGCCGCGCAGACGTGCACCCGGACCATGCCCGGGCATCGCAGCGGCAAGCTCGGCGAGCCGGTAGCCCAGATGCATGCGCCGCTTGGCATAGCTGGTCTCAAGAGGCCGAGCAAGCTCGCCATCTCATGGCGCACGCCTTCGGCATCGGTCAACGCGGCGCCCAGCACCATGTAGCCCCCGCACTCACCGTGCACCGGCTTCGTCTCCGCAAAGGCACGCAGCTGCCCAAGAAACCGCTTGTTGGAGGCAAGCCGGGCGGCATGCAGTTCGGGATAGCCACCGGGCAGCCAGCACACATCGGCGTCCGCGTCGGGAGCTTCGTCGGCAAGTGGCGAGAACGTCACGATCTCGGCGCCGGCCGCGCGCCAGGCTTCCAGCATATGCGGGTAGACAAAGGAGAATGCGGCGTCGCGCGCGAGCGCAATGCGCTGACCCGGCGGCGTGATGTCGAGGCTCCGCACGGCCGATTGCGGCGACCAGGCGCGCGCCGATTTCAGCACGGCGTCGAGATCGACATGCTCGACAACGAAGCGTGCGGCCTCGTCGATCAGAGCGTCGATCTCGGCCTGCTCTTCGGCCTGCACCAGGCCGAGATGCCGCTTCGGCAAGGCGATCTCGGCGTATCGCGGTAGCGCACCCAACACTGGAATGCCCGCGCCCGCCATGGCGCTCCGCACCAGCGCTTCGTGCCGCGGACTGGCGACGCGGTTGAGCACGACGCCCGCAAGCCGCACGCCGGGCCGAAAATCGCGCAATCCCGCCGCGACCGCCGCCGCCGTCTGTGCCTGGCCGGAGGGATCGATCACCAGCAGCACCGGCCATCCCATCATCTCGGCAATATCGGCGGTGGCGCCGGTACCCGCGACGCCGCGCGTCGCGACGCCGTCAAACAATCCCATCGAGCCTTCGGCCAGCACGAGATCAGCGTCCGCGCCGCGGTTTGCCAGATGCACGATCGCATCGCGCGACATCGCCCAGCTGTCGATGTTGACGGATGCGCGTCCGGTCGCGACCGCATGAAAAGCCGGATCGATATAGTCCGGCCCGCTCTTGAGGCATTGCACCTTCAGCCCGCGATTGCGATAGGCGCGGGCCAACGCCAGGTGGTCAGCGTCGTCTTGCCGACGCCCGATGCAGGCGCAGAGATCACAAGCCCCGCGGTCATTGCGATGATCCCGGAAAGCGCGGCTCCGCTCCGACCGGGCGATAGCGGCGGTCATAGTCGGCCGCATAGAGACGGCTCTCGGCGAACTCACCGGCGCCGAGCGTCTTGCCGACCAGGATGAGCGCGGTGCGTTCGAGTTCCGGGCCGACCGCGGCATCGAGCGTCGCAAGCGTGGCGCGCACGATGCGCTGCTCCGGCCAGCTCGCGCGCCAGACGATCGCCACCGGACAATCCGCGCCATAGTGCGGCGTGAGTTCGGCAACGACCTTGTCCAGCAGATGGATCGAGAGATGGATCGCAAGCACCGCACCGGTCGCGGCAAAGGCCGCCAGCGTCTCGCCATCAGGCATCGCGCTGGCCCTACCCGGCGTGCGCGTCAGCACCACCGACTGCGCAAGGCCGGGCAGCGTCAGTTCGGCCTCCAGTGCCGCAGCAGCCGCCGAGAAAGCCGGCACGCCGGGCGTGACCGAATAGGGAATCTGCAACGCGCGCAACCGGCGCAGCTGCTCGCCCATCGCCGACCAGATCGAGAGATCACCCGAATGCAGCCGCGCCACGTCCTTGCCCTCGGCATGCGCCGCGGCGATCTCGGCGATGATCTCGTCGAGCGAGAGCGGCGCCGTGTTGACGATGCGCGCATCCTTCGGGCAATGCGCCAGCACGCCCTCGGGGACCAACGATCCGGCGTAAAGACAAACCGGGCAAGCGGCGATGAGATCGCGGCCCCGCAGGGTCAAGAGATCGGCGGCGCCCGGCCCCGCGCCGATGAAATGCACCGTCATTCACCGTCTCCTTCTGCGATCGCCGCAGTGGCCGTCCGATCCTGCGATACGGCCCTGACCGAAATCAGGCGCGCGCCGCGCCCAGCGGCTGCGACTGCGGCTGCTTCGGCCACCGAACCCGTCCCGAACCTGGCCCTGACGAATTCGGATTGTGTCGCGGTTTCTATCTCAGCCAACATCTCGGCGGGAATGCCCCGGATCGGCAACCCCAGTTCCTGTGCCAGTGCTCGCAATGCCACAGCATCGGCCTTGTCACTCACCGTCGCAACCGCCGCAAGGCCTTCTGGACCGCCGGCCGCGTCGAGCGCTTCGCGCAACGACGCGACGCTGGCATTGCGCCTGAACCCCAAGCCCGCGACCTTCATCGGACCGCGCTCCATTGCACGATCGGCCGCGCGGCTTTCCAGGAGCGATACCGGCCGAGGGGCTCGGCCTGCGCGATCTCGATCCGCACCAGTTCGCCGCCAAGTTGCTGATGCAGATCGGAAAGCAGCGCCTCGGTTTCCAGGGTCACCGCATGCGCAACCAGTCGCGTTCCCGATGAAATGCGCGACCAGATCGCATCGAACATATCAGCATTGAGGCCGCCGCCGACGAACACCACATCAGGCACCTCAAGGCTCGACAAAGCACCGGGCGCCTTGCCCTCGATGACCGTGACCCGATGCGTCAAGCCGAAGCTCGCCGCATTGCTGCGGATGTTGGCGGCGCGTTCGCCGCGGGCCTCGACGGCGATCGCCGTCCCGCCGCAAAGCGCCCATTCGATCGAGATCGAGCCCGAGCCGGCGCCGATGTCCCATAGCTGCTCACCCGGCCGCGGCGAAAGCGCCGACAGCGCAAGCGCTCGGACCGGCCGCTTGGTCAGTTGCCCGTCATGCACAAAGAGTGCGTCGGGAAGACCCGAGCTGCGCGCGATCCCTTGCGCTCCCGCGGCCTCCAGCGCAACAGCGACGAGACTGTCGCTTGAATCGCCGGCATAGCTGTCAGCGCGATGCTGCGCGATGGACTCACGCGGTCCGCCAAGCGCCGAAAGCGTCCACACCGCCGACGGCCCCCAGCCGCGCTCCGTGAGCCAGCGCGCGAGATCGGAAGCCGCGCTGCCGTCGCGCACCAGGCAAATGATCCGTGCACCGCGCGCGAGATGCGGCAACAACCGCTCGAAGGGTGCGGCATGAAGGCCGAGACAGATGACATTCTCGAGACGCCAGCCCAAACGTGCCGCCGCCAGCGAGAACGTCGACGGCGCGGAATGCGCGACCCACTCACCGACCTGCAACTTCCCGACGAGGCTTCCGCCGACGCCATGCCAGAACGGATCACCCGAGGCGAGCACAACAGTTGGTCGCCCCCGACATTCGAGCACGATCTCCGCATCGAACGGCACCGGCCAGACGTGGCCGCGCTCGGTGATTCCGGCCAGCGCCAGATGCCTTTCGCCGCCGAACACCGTTTCGGCTTCACCAAGCGCCTTTCGGCTTGCGTCGGAGAGGCCGGCAAGGCCATCTTCGCCGATGCCGATGATGGTCAACCAGGGATTACCCATGATGCGCGCCCTGATCCTGGGCGGAACGGCCGACGCCAATTCGCTTGCCGCTGCGATGGCCCGCGCGGGGATCGACGCGGTCTATTCCTATGGTGGGCGCACCGCCGCTCCTGCCGAACAACCTCTGCCGATGCGGATCGGCGGGTTCGGCGGAGTCAGCGGTCTTGCCGATTATCTGCATCGCGAGGGCATCACGCATGTGATCGACGCGACGCATCCCTTCGCTGCCGAAATGAGCCGCAACGCGATCGCCGCGTGCGCGCAAACCGCAACGCTGCTGCTCGCGCTCGAACGTGCCCCCTGGGACAAGACGTCCGGCGACCGCTGGATCGAGGTCGCGGACGTCGTCTCGGCGGTCGCGGCGTTGCCGGACAGCCGCGCCAACGTGTTCCTCGCGATCGGCCGCCAGCACATCGCGCCGTTCGGCAGCCGGCCGCAACATGCCTATACGTTGCGTTTCGTCGATTCGCCGGAGGAGACGCTGCCATTGCCCGGTGCCGACGTCATCGTCTCGCGCGGCCCATTCACGCTCGAGAGCGAGCTCGCGCTGATGCGTGCGCGCTCCATCGCGTGGATCGTCGCTCGCAATTCCGGCGGAGGTGGCGCGCGCGCCAAGGATCGATGCCGCCCGGGCGCTTGGCCTTCCCGTCATCATGATCACGCGGCCGCCGCTGCCCGAGAGGCCGCGGGTCGAAAGCGTGAGCGAGGTGATGGAATGGCTCGGTCATCGGACCTGCCTCGGCGCATAGACCCAGCGGCCGACCTGGCGCGTCGTCGAATTGCAGACGATCACAAGCGTCCGCATGTCGGCCATCTCGGGCCTCGCGTCTCGCAATTCGACCGTCTCGATGCGCTGCTCGGGTGTGCTGACGGCGCGCGCGAAAATCACAATGCGCTCGCCGCAGCCCGCCTCTTTCATAATCTCGAGCGTCCGCGCAAAACCATCAGCGCGGCTCGCCGAGCGCGGATTGTACATCGCGATCGCAAAATCGGCTTCGGCCGCGAGCCGGAGGCGCTGCTCGATCAGCGGCCAGGGCTTGAGATTGTCGGAGAGGTTGATCGCGCAAAAATCATGACCGAGCGGCGCGCCGGCACTGGCGGCAGCCGCCAGCATCGCCGTCACACCGGGCAGAACGCGAATCGGCAGGTCGTGCCATTGCGGCGCGCCCTCGAGCGCTTCGAACACAGCGGACGCCATCGCAAACACGCCGGGATCGCCCGAGGACACCACGACGACGTGCCGCCCCTCGGACGCAAGCCGCAGCGCTTCAGCGGCGCGCTGTAGCTCCACGCGATTATCCGAGGGATGCAGCGTCAACCCTTCGCGCGGCGGCACGCGCGTCACGTAGGGCGCATAGCCGACGATGTCGGTTGCCATTGCGAGCGCAGCGGAGACCTCCGGCGTGATCAGCGCTTCGTCGCCCGGCCCCAGGCCCGCGATGGTCAGCGTGCCGATCATTGGGCCGCCCCCCTGCGCCGCCCCTGCCCGTGCACCAGCACGATCGCAAAATACGGACAGTCCGCCTCAGCAAGATCGGCGAGCCGGGCGACGCGCTGATCCGGCATGGTGCCGCGTTCGACGAGCCACGCATCGTCGAGACGGCCGGCGGAGGCGAGCGCGCGGCGGATCTTCGTCAGATTGCGGCCGGTCTTCATGACGACAAGGGCGTCGGAGCCCCGCATCCGCTGCTCGAGCTCGACCTCCGGCAGCGTGCCCATCAGCACAGTCGTGACATCGTCGGCAAGCGCAATCGGCTGGCCGACCGCATTCCAGCAACCGACCATACCGGGAATGCCGGCGATCACCTCGATCTCGACACGCCCCTGCAAGCGCGCATGCAGGTGCATGAACGAGCCGTAGAAATAAGGATCGCCCTCGCAGAGCACGACGACGTCGATCGCGCGCGCAAGCCGCGCCAGGCGCTCGGCCCATTCGTCGTAGAAGCCCGCGAGCAGCCGCGCATAGTCCGGACTGTCGAAGCCGATCTCCGTGGTGACCGGATATTCCATCGGATACTCACTGACATCGGCGGCGAGCAATCCTTCCACAATGCGCCGCGCCTGTCCGAGCTGCCCCTTCTTGCGAAAATAGGCGACGTGCTTCGCCGCACGCACAACGCGGTCGGCGCGCACGCTCATCAGCTCCGGGTCGCCAGGGCCAAGGCCGCAGCAAATGATGCGTCCCATCGCTATTCGCTCCGGCTCGCCAGCGCATTGACTGCGGCGACTGTGATCGCCGAACCACCGAGACGTCCCTCGACCGTCAGCGCCGGCACGGGCGGCGCTGCCATCAATGCCGCCTTCGACTCGGCCGCTCCGACAAAGCCGACCGGACAGCCGATGATCGCCGCCGGCCTCGGGCAATCAGAATTTTCCAGCATGTTGAGCAGATGGAACAGCGCCGTCGGCGCGTTGCCGATCGCGACGATCGCTCCGGCCAGATGCGGCCGCCACAGCTCGAGGGCCGCCGCGGAGCGCGTGTTGTGCATCGATTGCGCGAGTTCGGCAACCTTGACATCACCGAGCGTGCAGATGACGGCGTTGCCGGCCGGCAGCCGCGCACGCGTGATTCCCTCCGACACCATCCGCGCATCGCAGAGGATCGGCGCGCCCTCCTGCAAGGCTGTCCGTGCGCGCGCAGCCATGCCGGGCGTGAAGCGGACATGCGCTTCCAGACCCACCATGCCCGCGGCATGGATCATGCGCACGACCACCGGCTCCTCGTCTGATGTAAAGCGGACAAGGTCGGCCTCCGACCGGATCGTCGCAAAGGACTGCCGATAGATCGCCGCACCATCGGTCTCATAGACGTGCGGCATCAATGGCCTCCCGTCAGCACGGAGGGATTCGCGATGAGGTCCGAACGGGTCAGACCTCGCATGACCGGCGCATCCCGCGTGGTGCCGTCGCGGATGAGGTCAAAGCCCTCGCGTGACGCAACCAGGGTGACGTCAGCCGAACCGGAATGGGCGCAGCCCTTGGCGCAACCGGACACGTGAAGCCGGGCATCCGCCGGGACAAAGGATGCAAGCGCCGATGCCAATGCACGCGTGTCGGCATGCGCCTCGCGACAGCGCGGTGCGCCGCTGCAAGCGATCACGCGAAGCGCCGGATCATCGGGATCAGTGACCAGGTCCGCCCCACGGGGCATCTCATGCATCCCCTCCGCCAGCACCATCCGCCACGGCGTCATGCGCAGAGCCTGCGCGCCCCCGGCGAGATGGCTGAGCGTCCGGTGCGGCATCTGCCCAAAGGCCACGCCAACCAGCGCACCAGTCGAATAGAGGCCGGGCACAGGGTCCGCCGATCGGGCCACGGGCTCGGCGTCGCCGCGAAGCAATTCGGGAAGGCTCGCTCCACCGGCCAGGTGAGCCACCATCCGCCGCTTCTCACCCTTGGCTCCGCCGGAGGTGACAAACCATTCGGCTATCGCGAGTCCGATATCCACCGCCTCTCCGCGCGAGACAGAGCGACCGTACCGTGCGCCATCGGCACGCACCAGCAGTCCGCCATTGCGATCGCGCTCGATCCTGATATCCGCAGACGCGCCGGCCAGCACCCGCTCGCTGCCGTCATCGATTGCGAAGCCAAACTTGGTCGGAAGACCGAGCGACGCGCTGGCGAGCGCCCGCTCAAGTTCGGCCGTGAGCGAAGGCGTGTCGTCATCGGCGGTCCAGAACGGCGTCACCAGAACGTTGCGCTGCGCCTCGGTATCCGAATCCGCGTCCAGCAACCCGAGGCAGGCGAGCCCGTCGATCAAGGGCGGATAACCCTCATCGCTGACGCCGCGGATCTGGAGATTGGCGCGGCTGGTCAGATCGATCAGGCCGTTGCCGTATCGCGCAGCGAGCTCAGCAATTCCCGCCGCCTGCGCAGCGTCCAGCCGCCCGCCGCGCGGACGGATGCGCACCACGAGGCCATCGCCCGACTGCATCGGCCGCAGCGCGCCGGGACACCAACCCTTGATCGCGACCGCGCTCATGAGGCCTCCTGCAGCGCCGCCGCGATCGAATTGCGCCGCGTCTGCCAGAGCGACGCGTCGTGCAGCCGGATGAAGCAGGTTTCGATCGCAGCCACCGCAGCCGGATTCTCGCGCGCCATGAAGGCGCGGACGTCGTCATTGCCGAGCGTCGCGTCGTAATAGAGGTCGAACAGGTGCGGCGGCACTGCACCAGCGAGATGCGCGAACGCCGCCATGTGCTCCAGGGTCGCCGATATTTCGGCGGCGCCGCGGAAGCCGTGGCGCATCATGCCAGTGATCCACGCGGGATTGGCGGCGCGCGCCCGCACCACAAGCGAGATCTCCTCGGTCAACGACCGCGCATGCGGCTGATCCGGCCGCGTCGCATCGAGGTGATAGAGCGACGGGACCTTTGCGCCGAGCCGCCGCGCCGCGGCGGCGATGCCGGCCTCATGCGCGGCATAGTCCGCCGCCAGCAACAAATCGGTCTCCGGCAAGTCCTGGGTGTGGACGAAGCTGTCGGCAGAGGCGAGCCGTGCCTCGATGCCGGCACGGTCAGGCCTGATCTCGCCATCGGATGCAATGGCCCAGGACGATGCCGACAGCCAGGCTTCGCCGGCCGCGTCACGCGCCTGCTCCGTGAAGACGTCCGGGACAGACGCGATGCCGGCGCCATAATGTCCGGGACGAGGCCCGAACACGCGCGAGACGTGCTGCCGGTAAGGATTCTCGTCGCTCTCCTCGCTGCGTTCGGACAACGCCTCGGTCGCAGCTTCGAACAACTGCGCAAGACCGGAGAAGACGTCGCGGAACAGCCCCGACACGCGCAGCGTCACGTCGATGCGCGGACGGCCGAGTTCCGCCGGCGCGATGATGTCGTAGCCCGACACCCTGCCCGACCCATGATCCCAGCGCGGCGCGATCCCGGCGAGATGCAGCGCCATCGCAAAGTCCTCGCCGGCGGTGCGCATCGTCGAGGAGCCCCAGAGATCGACGACCAGCCCTTTCGGCCAGTCGCCGTGATCCTGCAAATGACGGCGCAGCAGCTCCTCGGCGAGCTTCACGCCTTGCGCATGCGCCGACGGCGTCGGCACCGCGCGCGGATCGACCGCAAACAGATTGCGTCCGGTCGGCAGCACGTCGCTCCGCCCGCGATAGGGCGAGCCCGACGGCCCCGGCGCAACACGCCGACCGGCGAGCGCATCGCGCAGCGCGGCCCTCTCCGCCTCGCCGCAAGCACCTTGCCCGAACACATGCAGGCCGTCGCCGAACTGGCTTTCCTTGAGATCGCAGACGAAACGATCGATCTGGGGAATGGCCTCGGCTGCGGAGACTGACGCCGCGAGACCGAGATCGTCCTCCAGCCCGGCGATGCGGGCTTCCTCGCGAATCGCGGCAATCAGGCGCTGCCGCCGCGCCGGATCGAGACCGTCCGCAGTCGAATACTCATCGAGCAACCGCTCGAGACTGCGCAAGCCCTCCGGCACCGCCGCCAGCGCCAGCGGCGGCGGCAGATGGCCGATTGTCACGGCACCGATCCGGCGCTTGGCCTGCGCGGCCTCGCCGGGGTCGTTGACGATGAAGGGATAGACGACCGGCAGATCGCCGATCAGCGCTTCCGGCCAGCATGCGGATGACAGCGCAACCGACTTGCCGGGCAGCCATTCCAACGTTCCATGCGCGCCCATGTGGACGACGGCATCGATGCCCTGCTGCCTCAGCCACAGATGGAATGCGACATAGGCATGACGCGGCGTGCGCGAGAGATCGTGATAATCGGCATCGCGCTGGCCGACGTCACCGCGTTCCGGCTGAACCGCGATGATCGACTTGCCGCACGGGATCGCCGCGAAATGAAACGCGCCGTCGCGGCAATCGGGATCATCCTCCGGCGCGCCCCATGCGCGCGAAAGTTCGTCCTGTAGCAGCTCGGGAAGGCTCGAGATCGCCGCGCGATAATGAGCCACGTCCCATGTCAGCTTCCGGTGCAGCAGCACGCCGCCCAGCGACTGCACCGGCGCAAGGTCAAAGCCCGCGGTTGCGAGATCGGCCAGCAACGTCTCCACCGAAGCCAGCGCATCCAGACCAACGGCATGCGCAATCTGATGCGGACGACCGGGATAGTTCGAGAGCACGACGGCAAACTGCTTGTCCCGGGGCGGGCTTGCCGGCAAGCCGATGCCAGGCCGCCACGCGCGCAGCGACCGCTGCGACGCGCTCGGCATCCGGCCGATGCGCAAGATGCGCGAATTGCAGATCGGGATCGCGCTCGCCTGGCGACTTGAAGCTCACGACACCCGTGAACAGGCGGCCGTCGACCTCCGGCAACACCACATGCATCGCGAGATCGCCGGGCGATAGGCCGCGCAGCGACAAGGCCCAATCCTCACGCTGCGCCGTCGACAGAGCGACCTGGAACACCGGGCACGATGCGGCATCGAACGGCGTCGTACCGTCGTCACCCGCCGCAGAGAACGCGGTCACATTGACGATGGCGGCCGGCGAGCATTGCGCGAACTGAGCGCGCAGCCAATCGGCCACGCCGGCCGCCTTCAACGAGGTGAGGAACACGCCGTGGGCATCGAATCCCTTTTCGCGCAAAGCCTCGATCAACGCATCGACCGGCGCCGTGTCGCCGGCCGCCAGATAGGAGCGATAAAAGGTCACCAGCACAAGCGGCCGGCCATCCGATGCCGGCAGCGCCGCGACGGCACCGCGCCGCGAATCGTAGACGCCGATCTCGGGAAGATCGATCTCGCCGACGACAGGCCCGGCATAGAGGCCGGACGCCAGCGCCAGTTGCGCGATCACGGCCTGCGCGGCAACGGGGCCGCCCTTGTCGCACAGCACCTTCAGGCGGCGCAGCGTCGAGACCGGGAGGGTCGAGAATTCATCCAGCCGCAAATCGTCGCGACCATCCGCCGGCAGCACCACCAGGGCGATGCCGCGTTCCTTCGCCAGACGATGCACCGCGGCCAGCCCGTATGACCAATAGGGCTCGCCGCCGATCAGCCGCACCAGGATGCCGCGCGCATGCGACAGTGTCCGCTCGATATAGGTATCGACCGACAGCGGATGGCGCAGCTCCGCAAGATTGGCGAGCCGCAGCGACGGCAGCGCCGCGCGGCCCCGCCGCCAGCCGGCCGCGAACGCGGCGAGATCGCTGTCGGAAAACGACAGCACCACGAGATCGGCCGGATCCTGGCCGAGGTCCCTTGGCGTCGCGGTCTCCTCAAGGCCGCGGCTCTCGCGGAAGACGACGTGCATCAGACACCTAGTCGCGCCCTGATCGCGGCTTCATCGATATCACCGTGCTCGCCGATCACGACGAGCTTTGACTGCCGCGCGCGCGCGCCCCAGGGCATGTCGAACTGATGCCTGACCCGCTCGCCGACCGATTGCACCAGCAACCGCATCGGCTTGCCTTCGACCGCGATGTAGCCCTTGGCGCGCAGCACGTTCTGCTCGCGCGCCAGCCCCTTGATCGACGCGATCAGCGCATCGACATCCGCGATCTCCGGAAGATCGATCACCACGGAATTGAAGTCGTTGTGCTCGTGTTCGTCCTCGCCGTCATGGTGAGACGGCCGCGCCGCGAGGTCATCCTCTGCCGCCGCTTCAAGACCGAGGATCACGCGGGCGTCGATCGCGCCGTCGACGATGGGCAACATCGGCACCTCGCGCGGCATCTCGGCCGCGATCAGCGCCTTGGCCGCTTTGATCCCCTCGGCACCGGCGAGATCGGCCTTGGTCAGCAGCACGATATCGGCACAGGCGATCTGATCCTCGAACACTTCGGACAACGGCGTCTCGTGGTCGAGATTCTCATCTGCCGCGCGCTGCGCATCCACGGCGGCCGGGTCCGGCGCAAAGCGGCCGGCAGCAACGGCCTCCGCATCGGCCAGCGCGATCACGCCGTCGACCGTGATCCGCGAACGGATCTCCGGCCAGTCGAATGCCTTCAGCAGCGGCTTCGGCAGCGCGAGGCCGGACGTCTCGATCACGATATGATCGGGCCTCACAGGGCGCGCGAGCAATTGCTCCATCGCCGGGATGAAATCGTCGGCGACGGTGCAGCAGATGCAGCCGTTGGCGAGCTCGACAATATTCTCGGTCGGGCAATTGGCGTCCGCACACGACTTCAGGATGTCGCCGTCGACGCCTTCGCTACCGAATTCGTTCACCAGCACCGCGAGCTTCTTGCCGTTGGCATTGCGGATCAGATGCTGGATCAGCGTCGTCTTGCCGGACCCGAGAAAGCCGGTCACGACGGTGACCGGAACCTTGGCGAGCGTCATCATTCTGCGGCCTCCGGCACGACGGCGATGGGGGGAATTCGGGCAAGCGATTGCTTGCGAAAGATTTCGGGACGGCTGCGCCACGGCACGATGCCGTCAGGCGCTGCGGCGTAGGCGGCGGCTCCTGCGATCACATCCTTGGCATGATCAGCCGACAAGCGGCCATAAACATAAGACCACCGGCCCGGCGCGCTGAGCGCGACCGAGCAGCCCTGGCTGCAAGCCGAGAGGCATTCGACCGGAACCAGATTGACGTCATCGGGCACGCCCGCCTTAACAAGCGCGGCATGCAGGCGCGCACCGGGCGCGAGCTCGCCTTCGGCGAGCGTCTGGCCGGCGCGGCAGGTGATACAGACATGAAGTGTAACGCTCATCGCCCTTCCTGGATTGACTGCGGGAAGCGATGAGGCACACGAACCTGACGTGAACAGGTTCGTTCCCCGTCGCGGAACACCCCGTCCGCCGGTCTCAAACACACTGCGTCGGCAGGTCTCCCGGCTTGCGGAGTAGGATTTCTCCCGTGATGCCCACCTTCCCGACTCCATCAGGGAATCAGTGGCTTGGGCATCTCTCCGGTCACGGTCGCGGGGGCGGCTGCGCTTCGGGCAAACCTTGCGGTCCGAGCCCTATCGCATTCCCTCTTCGCCTGTCGTAGGACAGGAACCAACGCGGGGTCACCATTCGTCCTGGCCTCGCACTTGTCAAGCCGAAGGACCGTGATGATTTCTGATGGAAACGACGCTGAAGATGGCGCCGTCGGCGCCGACCCTTCATTGGAAGCGCGGCATGCGGCCAAAATGGCGAAAAAGAAGGTCGCCCGCGACAAGATCATGGCGACCAAGAGCGGTGAAAAGGGCCTGATCATCGTTCATACCGGCGCCGGCAAAGGAAAATCGTCCTCCGCCTTCGGCATGATCGTGCGCTGCGTGGCGCACGGCTTTCCCTGCGCCGTGGTGCAATTCATCAAGGGCGCCTGGGATACCGGCGAGCGCCGGCTGCTCACCGGGCATTTCGGCGATCTCTGTCAATTCCACGCGATGGGCGAAGGCTTTACCTGGGAGACGCAGGACCGCGCCCGCGACATCGCGGCAGCGCAGGCCGGCTGGGAAAAAGCCAAGCAGCTGATCGCAGACCCGAGCCTGCGGATGGTGGTGCTCGACGAGATCAACATCGCGCTCCGTTACGATTATCTGGCGATCGCCGATGTCGTCGACTTCCTGACCACGTCGAAGCCGCCGATGACGCATGTCGTGCTCACCGGGCGCAACGCCAAGGACGAATTGATCGAGATTGCCGATCTCGTCACCGAGATGACGCTGGTGAAGCACCCCTTCCGCTCCGGCATCAAGGCCCAGCCGGGCGTCGAGTTCTGACTGCTATTGCCATGGCGCGCGCATTGATGATCCAGGGAGCCGGCTCGGACGTGGGCAAGTCGCTCATCGTCGCCGGCCTCGCGCGTGCCGCGAAACGGCGCGGCCTGCGCGTGCTGCCGTTCAAGCCGCAGAACATGTCGAACAACGCCGCCGTGACCGTCGACGGCGGCGAGATCGGACGCGCGCAGGCCTTGCAGGCGCTCGCCGCCGACGTCGAGCCGCACACCGACATGAACCCGGTGCTGCTGAAGCCGGAGACCGACGTCGGCGCGCAGGTCATCGTGCACGGCAAGCGGATCGCGACCGCCCGCGCGCGCGAATATGCCGCCATGAAGCCATCGCTGATGGGCGCGGTGCTGGAGAGCTTTGGGCGCCTGAAGGCGCGCGCCGACCTGGTGCTGGTCGAAGGCGCCGGCAGCCCCGCCGAGGTCAATTTGCGCAAGTCCGATATCGCCAATATGGGCTTTGCGCGCAGGGCCGACGTGCCCGTGGTCTTGGTCGGCGACATCGACCGCGGCGGCGTCATCGCGCAGCTCGTCGGCATCCAGGCGGTGATCGACCCCGATGATGCTGCGATGATCCAGGGTTTTGTCATCAACAAATTCCGTGGCGATCCGACGCTGTTCGACGACGGCTACCGGCTGATCGAAGCCCGAACCGCGTGGCGCGGCTTCGGCGTGCTGCCCTGGTTCGTTCGCGCCGGCGAGCTTCCGGCCGAAGACGCGCTCGGGCTTGGCGACGCGCGCAAGCCCGGCCAGTGCAAGATCGCGTTTCTGGCGCTGTCGCGGATCGCCAACTTCGATGACCTCGATCCGCTGAAGCTCGAACCCGGCGTCGATCTCGTGATGGTGCGGCCGGGTGAAGCCATTCCGGGCGACGCGAAGCTCGTCATCCTGCCCGGCTCGAAATCGACCCGCGGCGATCTCGCCTTCCTGCGCGCGCAAGGCTGGGACATCGACCTGCTGGCGCATCATCGCCGCGGCGGCCCACATCCTCGGCCTGTGCGGCGGATACCAGATGCTTGGGCAGAGCGTCGCCGACCCTGATGGGATCGAGGGACTCGCCGGCGAAACGCGCGGCCTCGGACTTCTCGACGTCACGACGACCATGACCGAACAGAAGACGCTGACCCGCGTCAGCGCGGTGCACGCTGCGACCCATCAGCCGATCAGCGCCTACGAAATTCACATCGGACGCACCGATGGCCCGGATCGCGCGCGGCCCTTTTCAATGCTTGACGGCTCGCCGGAAGGTGCCATGTCGGGTGACGGGCGCGTTCACGGCAGCTATCTGCACGGCCTGTTCGCCTCGGACGGATTTCGCAAGGCGTTCCTTGCGCGGCTCGATATTCCTGCGGCGGATCAGCCGTATGGCGCCAGGGTCGAGAGCGCGCTCGACGCACTCGCCGAGCACATCGAGGCCCATCTCGATGTCGAGGGCCTGCTCGCGCTGGCGCGCTAAACCATCAACGCGACAACACGGCGGCAAGACGGGACCATTCGGCCTCGCTGCCCGGCAGACCGAGGCGCAACCATCCCGGCTTTTGCTGGAAGACGCGCGACCAGATCTGGCCGCGGGCAAGCTTGTCCTGCGCGGCCAGCGCGTCGCCGGTCTCGTAGAGACGAAACAGCGACGTGCCGCCGAGCAGCGTCCAGCCCCGCGATTGCGCTTTCGCATCGAGCCTGACGCAGTCGTCCGCCAGCCGTGCGGTCGTCGCCCTCGCCCAGTCGCGATCGAGCAGCGCGCGCCGTCCAATCGCAATTGCTGCACCCGAAACCGGCCATGGGCCTGCCATCGCCGCAAGCGCGGCGATATCCGGCCCGCTGCCGATAGCGAAGCCGAGCCGCAAGCCCGCAAGTCCGTAAAACTTGCCGAATGAGCGCAGGATCAGGAGCCCGGATTGTCCGGCCTCTCCTGCAACTGACAGGTCGGGTACAGCGTCTGCAAAACTCTCGTCAATGACGAGCCGGCCAACGCGCGGCAGCAGCGCGAGCAGTTCGTGCCGATCATGGCACCTGCCATCCGGATTGTTCGGATTAACGACGATGCCAATGTCCGCTCCCGCAAGCGCTGCGAGATCGGACACCTCGGTCACGTCCCAACCGGCGGCCGACAACATCCCGGCATACTCATTGTAGGTCGGCGCAAGGATCCGTGCCCGCCCGCGCGGCGCCAGATGCGGCAACGACTGAATTGCGGCCTGCGCACCGCCCATCGCCACGATAGGCGCGTCGGTGCGGTAGGCCTGCCGCGCGGCGTTCTGCAGCGACTCGATATCGGATCGCGAAGGCAACGCACTCCATTGCCGCAGCTCGACATCGACGCCAGGATAAGGCACCCGGTTGATCCCCGTCGACAGGTCGATCCAATCCTCCGCGGCGCCGCCGAAGTGCTGCTGGGCGACATCGAGATTTCCGCCATGCTCGCGCATGCGCCGCTCCTTCACGCCAGCGCCAGGGCCACGAACGCCGCGGCCAACAGCATCATGGCGTAACGATAGAGTTTCAGCCCGGTGAGGACATCCGCGGCAGCCGGATCGCGCGCGCCTTCGTTCAGCCAGGGCTCGTTCGCGATGCTGCCGTGATAGATGCGGGGCCCGCTAAGCCGCACACCGAGCGCGCCGGCCATCGCAGCTTCCGGCCATCCGGCATTCGGCGAGCGATGGCGGCTTGCGTCGCGCAGCATGCACGACCACGCCTGCGAGAAGCGCGGCGCAAGCAGCACGAACAGCAGGCCGGTCAGCCGTGCCGGAGCGAGATTGGCGAGATCGTCGATCCGCGCAGCGGCCCAGCCGAAGGCTTCATGCCGCTCGGTGCGATGACCGATCATGGAATCCAGTGTGTTGATCGCCTTGTAGCCAAGGATTCCCGGCAGGCCGAACAGCGCACCCCAGAACACCGGCGCCACGATGCCGTCGGATGCATTCTCGGCAAGGCTCTCGATGCTCGCGCGCGCGATGCCGGCGTCGTCGAGCGTTGCGGGATCGCGTCCGACAATTTGTGCGACCGCCGCACGCGCGGCCCCGATGTCGCCGGAGACAAGCGGATTTGCCGCCGCGGCGACATGGTCATGCAGCGAGCGCAGCGCCACCAGCGGCCACGCCAGCACACCGACAAGGACGACGCGAACCCATCCGGATGGGAGCAAAGACTGCACGGCCCAACCCAGCGCCGTTGCCAGCGTGAACACCAGGATGGCAGCCGCGACACCGGCGATGCGCCGAAACGCCGGCGGATCGGAGGCCCGGTTCCAGGCGGTATCGACCAGATGGATCAGCCGGCCGAGCCAGGTCACGGGATGGCCGATGCGGGCAAACAGCCAATCCGGCCAGCCGATCAAGGCGTCCACAGCCATCGCCACAGCCATTGCTCCCGCAAAACCCACGCACCTCTCCTCGCCGCGATCCCCCTGATGCGCAAGACGTCGGCCGAGTGCAAGCCCTCCATGGCGGATTTCGGCTTTGTCTTTTGCCGCGATTGGTGGTTAGAGCGTTTTCGAGGCGAAGCGGATACCGGTTCGCGACAGGAGACCCTATGGCCGTCATTCTGATCACCGGCGGAGCCCGGTCCGGAAAAAGCCGGCGTGCCGAATTGCGCGCGCGCAGCTTTCCAGGTCAGCCGGTCTATGTTGCGACCGCCGAGGCGCTCGACGCGGAAATGGATGAGCGCATCGCCAGGCATCGTGCGCGCCGCGGCAGCGACTGGATCGAACGCGAGGTGCCGCTCGACCTCGTGGCGGCGCTGGCCGAGACCGATGGCAGCGGCGCAAGGCTGGTCGATTGCCTGACGCTTTGGCTGTCCAACCTGCTGCATGCCGAGCGCGACTGGTCGCAGGAAGTCGCGCGGCTGGCGGACGCGCTGGCGCGCCAGCGCAGCCCGGTCATCATGGTCACCAACGAGGTTGGCCTCGGCATCGTGCCTGACAACGCACTGGCGCGGACCTTCCGCGACGCCGCAGGTCTCATGAACCAGAGCTTTGCCGGCGTGGCGGACGAGGTCGAGTTCGTCGTTGCGGGCCTGCCGATGAAGCTGAAATGAGCAACACGATCGATCCCGCCAAAGGCCCCGCGACGGTCGCATTCGACGAGGCGTTTCGTCGGCAACTGCACGAACTGTTCGTGTGGCGGCGCGACGTGCGGCGCTTCTTAGCCGATCCGCTGCCGGACGGCACGATGGAGCGGCTGATCGAGATCGCCTGCCTGTCGCCTTCGGTCGGGTTGAGCCAACCCTGGCGGTTCGTCATTGTCGACGATGCGGCACGGCGCCGCGCGGTGATCGAGGACTTCAAGAGCTGCAACGCCGACGCGCTGCGATCCTATTCCGGTGAGCGTGCAGCAAAATATGCCGCATTGAAACTATCCGGCCTCGAAGAGGCGCCCGGCCATCTGGCCGTGTTTGCCGAAAAGACCAACCGCATCGGCTCCGGTCTCGGGCGCGCGACGATGCCGGAGACGACAGAATATTCGGTGGTCGCCGCGATCTGCTCGATGTGGCTTGCCGCGCGCGCGGAAGGCATCGGGCTCGGCTGGGTCTCGATCTTCAATCCAGGCCGCGTTCACGAGATTCTGGAGATACCTGACACGTGGAAATTCATCGGCTACCTCTGCATCGGTTACCCCCAGGTGGAATGCGACCGTCCGGAGCTCGAGCAGGCGAAGTGGGAATCACGACGAGGTCCGGATGAATTCACCATCCGGCGCTGACCAACCTCCGAGCGGCAGCGGCGCCTCGAACAGCGCCGCCCACTGGCGCGCCGACATCGCCTCCCTGGTTTTTCCCATCCCTGAGCACGGCGCCATCTGCGCGGTACATCGGGGCGCGTTTCGAACATTGCTTGGCGCCGACCCGACGCCGGAAGGCTGCCTCGGCTATTTCGCGCGGTTTGAAGACGCGTTCAGGGCCGCGGCACGCGCCAAGATCCTGCGCAAGCGCATCCCCCTTGGAACAAATCTGCATCTTACCAGTCGCGACATCGCTCGAAAGCTGCTAGAAGCCGACCAAATCGAACGTGGAGAACGACCATGAGCCAGTCCCCGGCCGCACAAACCCAGGTCATGCAATCCCAGGTCATGCAATCCCAGGTCACGCATCTGCCGGTCGCCGCCCGACAGGTCGGACGGCTTTCGCAATCCCTGATGGCGATGTCGCTCGGCCTGTTCATTGTCGGAGTGGTCGGCTTCTCGCACATCGACGTGATCCACAACGCCGCGCACGATGTGCGCCATTCCAACGCATTCCCCTGCCACTGATCTCGTCGGCATGAGCACGTTTCGCTCGATCGTCTTCTCCTCGGTCATTGCCGGATTCATCGTTGGCCTGATCGTCACAGCGGTCCAGCAGTTCGGCACCGTCCCGCTGATCCTCAAGGCCGAGGTCTATGAGAAGGCGGCCGAGCACAAGCACGAAGCCGCCGCGCCACCGCGGGCCATCCTCATCCACGATCATGCGGATCATGATCATGGCACCGAGGCGTGGGAGCCGCGCGACGGTCTGGAGCGCAATCTCTATACCGCGGGAGCGAACATCCTGACCGCGATCGGCTTTGCGCTGCTGCTTTGCGGCTTCTTTTCGGTGCGCAGCGGCGCGACCGGCGAGCCGATCTCGTGGCACGAAGGCCTGATGTGGGGCCTCGCAGGCTTTGCCGTTTTCACGATTGCGCCGGGCCTTGGGCTGCCGCCTGAACTGCCGGGGGTCCCCGCCGCACCACTGATGTCACGTCAGATTTGGTGGGTGACGGCGGTGCTGGCGACATCGGCCGGCCTCGGGCTGATCGTCTTTCGGCGTTCGATGCCGGCCGCCATCGCCGGCGTCGTCCTGATCATGCTGCCGCATTTGATCGGCGCGCCCGAGCTGGAGCATATCGAGACCAATGTGCCCTCGTCATTGTCGCATCAGTTCGTGGTCGCGGTCACGCTGACCAGCCTGGTGTTCTGGTCGCTGCTTGGCAGCCTGACCAGCGCCGCGTTCGCCTATTTCGACCGGCCCGCATCGGCGTGACGCCACCACGATGGCGACAGGAATCATTTGAGATTCGCGGCGGGGCCTGATTAGGTTCAGCGATGCCGAACCGACAGGGCCCGACCACCGATGACCAAGACGCGGCGGACACGACCGACGATTCGTGACGTCGCGGCCGAGGCCGGCGTCTCCGTCTCAAGCGTCAGCCGCACGCTCAATGGCGGCATCTACACCAGCGCGGAACTGCATGCCCGCATCATGCGCGCCGTGAAGCGCCTCGGGTTCGAGCCCGACCAGGCGGCGCAGGCGCTGCGCTCGCGGGCGTCGAATACGATCGGCTGCATGGTGGCCGATTTCTCCAACCCGCACTACACCGGCATGGTGAGCGCGGCGGAGGAGGAATTCCAGCGCGCCGGCTTCCTCCTGATGCTGGCGGCGACCAAGCATGAGGAGGCGCGCGAGGCGGCGTTCTTGTCTGCGGTGCGCCGGCGCCAGATGGATGGATTGCTGCTGTTCGCCGGCGACAATTGATTTTTCCCACAAGGATTTCATGAAGGGACTGGCGACGCTCGACCTGCCCTGCGTCACCGTCGACCGCGAGGTACCCGATAGCGTCATGGTTCGCGTCGATCACCGCGGCGGCGCGCTGGAGGCGACGCGCTATCTGATCGGCCTCGGCCATCGCCGGATCGCGTTGCTGACCGGAAGTGATGCGGTGCTGCCGAGCTCGGAACGGCTTGCGGGCTACCGGCAGGCGCATCAGGAGGCGAAGATCGAGGTCGATCCAACCCTGATCCGCCCGCACATGCAGGGCGCCAACACCGCCTTCAGCTCGGTGTGCCAGCTGCTGCAAATGACAAAACCGCCGACCGCGATCATCTCGCTCGGCACCAGCATGCTGGCCGAAGTGCTGGAGGCGATCACCAGCAACGGCCTGCGCTATCCGCAGGACGTATCGATCGTGTGCAGCGGCGACACCGACCTCGCCCGCCATGCGACGCCCGCAATCTCAGCCCTGAGCTGGGACATGAACGAGGTCGGCCGTACCGCCGCGCGGCTGTTGCTGGAGCGGATCCGCGAGCCCGACAAAGCCGGCAGCAGCGCCCCGGTGTTCCTGCCGACGCGCCTCATCCTGCGCCATTCCTGCGCCGCGCCGGCAACGCCCGCGCGGGGGCGGCAGTAACGCCGCGGCGATCAATCGGCCAGTGGCGCCGCTGCGTATTGCGCGTCCGAGACGTGCTCCATCCAGGTCGCGTAGTCGCCGTCGAGCGCTTCGTGGATCGCGATATGGCTCATGCCCGTGGTTGGCGCCGCGCCGTGCCAATGCTTCTCGCCCGGCGGAATCCATACCACGTCACCTGGACGGATCATGCGGATCGGGCCGTCCCAGCTCTGCACATATCCGGCGCCGGCTGTGACGTAGAGCGTCTGGCCGAGCGGATGGATGTGCCACGCCGTACGCGCACCCGGCTCGAAGGTGACGCGCGCGGCCTGCACACGCGCGGGTGCGGGTGCATTGACGATCCCGTCAGCCCATACCGTGCCGCTGAACCAATCGGCGCTGCCGCGCCGGCTTGCGATCGATCCTGCGCGCTTGATTTCCATTCGCAATCCTCTCATCTGTCCAGTCTGGAAACGGTTCCAGCATTTCGTCATTGCCGGCTATCGCCCCTCTCAATGACGGAGCGAGACCGCGGTCGCGCTAATCTCAGCGCAGCACGAAACCCTCATAATCGCGCTGCGCGATCTGCGCGATGCGGTGGCGGTAGCCCTGACCGACATAGGGCATGAACACCCGCGGCTTGCCGGCGATGTTGGCGCCCTGGTACCAGGAATTCGCCTTCGGATAGAGCGTGCGGCTGGCGGCGTCGGCGACATGCGCCATCCAGGCCCGCTCGGCGTCGCGTTCCGGCTCGATCCGCGTCAATCCCTTGGCGCGCATGTTGTCGAGACAGGCCGTGATCCACTCGACATGGTTCTCGCAGGCATGGATCACATTGCCGATCACCGACGGGCTGCCCGGCCCGGTCACGACAAACAGGTTCGGAAAGCCCGACACCATCAGGCCGAGATAGGCGCTGGGCCCGTCGGCCCAGGCCTCGTTCAGGGTCGCGCCATCCCGCCCGCGGATCTGCATCGCGGCGAGCGCCCCGGTCATCGCGTCATAGCCCGTCGCCAGCACCAGTGCATCGAGCGTAAAGGACCGCGTCGCGGTCTCGACGCCGGTCTCGATGACTGTCGTCAGCGGCTCCGCGCGCAGATCGACCAGCTCGACGTGCGGCAGATTGTAGGTCGCGAAATAACCGGTATCGATACAGATGCGCTTGACGCCGAGCGGATAATCCTGCGGTGACAGTGCCTCCGCCGTCGCCCTGTCGTGCACGATGCCGCGGATCTTGTCGCGCACGAAGTCGCAGGCGACGTCGTTGACGGCCTCGTCGGTCAGGATGTTCGGGAACGCGGTCAGGATGCCGCCGCCGCCCTGCTCCCACAGCTGCTCATAGCGCGCCCATTGCACGTCCCGCCCGGGCACCGGCGCGTCGAAGGCATTCGCGGGCACCCGCCCGAACTCCGGCGTCTCGAGGCTCTCGCGATATTTCGCGATCACGGGCTCGGCGGCAGCGATGTCGGCTTCGGACAGCGGCGCATTCCGTGCAGGCACAGAATAGTTCGGCGTGCGCTGGAATACGGTCAGGTGGCTCGCCGCCTTCGCGACCATCGGGATCGTCTGTACACCCGACGAGCCGGTACCGATCACGGCAACGCGCAAGCCGGAAAAATCGATCTCCCGATGCGGCCACTGCCCGGTGTGATAGACCGGTCCACGAAAACGCGCGAGGCCCGCGAGCTTCGGCTTGTTGGGCACCGAGAGATTGCCGGTCGCCATCACGCAAGTCGATGCGACGATGCAATCGCCGCGATCGGTGCGCAACGTCCAGCTCTCGCCTTCTTCGTCCCAATCGGCGCTTGTCACACGGGTGTCGAAGCGAATCAGGGAGCGCAGATCGAACCGGTCGGCGACGTGCTGCGCGTAGTGCAGGATCTCCGGCTGGGCGGCGTATTTCTCGCTCCAGCGCCATTCCTGCCGCAGCTCCTCCGACCAGCTGTAGGAATAGAACAGGCTCGGTATGTCGCAGCGCGCGCCGGGATAGCGATTCCAGTACCAGGTGCCGCCGACGTCGGACGCCGCCTCGATGCCGATCACCTTCAGCCCGAGCTCGCGCAACCGATAGATCGCATAGAGCCCGCCGAAGCCGGCACCGACCACGACGGCATCGCATTCGGCGACCAGCGGCGGCCTCGCGCCATGGTCCGGGCTCGTCTGCTCCAGTCTGCTCATTTGTCACATCTCTCAGGCCGCAGGAATATTGCCATCGGTGGCAACGCGCGCTAGTCTGGAAACGTTTCCAGACCGGAAGCGCATACGATAATTGTCGCCGGACGTCAACGCGCCGGCCCTCGGCAAGGGGCCCCGCGCGCACGTCACAAGGCGATCAGCGGACAATCAGGGAGTGAGTGAGGAATGTTGGACGGATTTTGTCTTCGCGCGTGCCTGGCGGCCGCGGTAACGATCGGCGCACTGTCGCCGGCGCTCGCGCAGAAGAACTACGGCCCAGGGGTCTCGGATACCGAGATCAAGATCGGCAACATCATGCCCTATAGCGGCCCCGCTTCGGCCTACGGCGCGATCGGCCGGACCGAGGCTGCCTATTTCAAGATGATCAACGACCAGGGCGGCATCAACGGACGCAAGATCAACTTCGTGAGCTACGACGACGGCTTCTCGCCGCCGAAATCGGTCGAGCAGGCACGCAAGCTGGTCGAGGGCGATGAGGTGCTGCTGGTGTTCCAGCCGCTCGGCACCGCGCCCAATGTCGCGATCCAGAAATATCTCAACGGCAAGAAGGTCCCTCACCTCTTCGTCGCATCGGGTGCGACGCGCTTCGGTGATCCCCAGGGCTTTCCCTGGACGATGGGCTGGCAGCCGAACTACCAGAGCGAGGGGCGGATCTATGCCAGATACATCCTCGACAAATTCCCGAACGGCAAGATCGCGGTGCTCTGGCAGAACGACGATGCCGGCAAGGATGCGCTCAAGGGGCTGCGCGACGGCCTTGGTGACAAGGCAGCCAGCATGATCGTCGCCGACAAGTCCTACGAGCTGACCGATCCGACGCTGGATTCGCAGATCGTGGCGCTGCGCGCCTCCGGCGCCGACATCCTGTTCACCTGGGCGGCGCCGAAGGGCGCGGCGCAGACCATCAAGAAGGTCGCCGAACTCGGCTGGAAGCCGACCTTCTTCCTGACCTCCACCGCGACGTCGGTCGCCTCGGTGATGCGCGCCGCCGGCATCGAGCATTCGCAGGGCATTATCTCGGTCGCCCACCTCAAGGATCCGACCGACACGATCTGGAATGACGATGCCGAAACCAGGGAATGGCGGGCGTTCATGGACAAGTACATGCCCGACGGCGACAAGACCAACGGCAATCACGTCTATGGCTACGCCGCCGCGCAAACGCTCGCGCAGGTGCTGAGGCAGTGCGGCGATGATCTCACACGCGAGAACGTGATGAAGCAGGCTGCCGGCCTGAAGGACTTTGCGCCGAAGATGATCCTGCCCGGGATCAGGATCAACACCAGCGCGACTGACTTCCGTCCGATCGAACAGTCGCAGCTGATGCGGTTCGAAGGCGAGAGCTGGAAGCTGTTCGGCAACATCATCACCGGCGAGGTCGGCAGCGAATAGTGCCACCGGGCATCATGCCTTGAGGTGGTGCCTCCGGTCGCTAACATGGGTGCGATCGGCACCCGGCTTTCCCTGCGCCCTCTGCTCAAGAGAGAGCGAAACGAACGGCAAAGCTCGGGCAATTCATGTCGCGAGAATGCAAAGCTGCGCCCCGTCCTCAACTGTCGTCGCCCGGCTCGACCGGGCGATCCAGTACGCCGCGGCCTCTCGGCTCAAGCACAGGCGCCTCTGGAATATTGGATCACCCGCCTGCGCGGGTGGTGACATCGCGTGGTGTGACAACTTGAATCGAGAACCATCCTCACCGTCGTCCCCGGCCTTGAGCCGGGACCCAGCCACGAATGCGAATTGGCTTGCGGAGCTTGAGCCACAGCTCATTCCAACAATCCAGTCCTGTGGTTATGGGTCCCTGCTTTCGCAGGGACGACACCGCACAGGCTGTTCGACAGTTGAACCCTATCCGACCAGTCATCCTGAGGTGCGAGCCTCTTCGGCGAGCTTCGAAGGATGAATCGGCCACAGTGGGGCCGTGCATCCTTCGAGACGCGCTACGCGCTCCTCCAGCGACAAAGGCGAAGCCTTTGCGCGGGGATGACGGGGTTAGTGGCGACGCATGCGCGGGTCACGACACGGACGAGCTGTTTGACAGTTGAATCAGAACTCACGCACGTCCCACCCTACCCTGCCGGCGTCAGGATCGCCTGCTGTGCCGCATGCCAGCTCGCTTCGTCGGGCGCGCAGAGCAAGCCGCCGGTCAGATTGACCGGCTTGTAGGGCGATCCGTCGAAGTGTGCGCTGTAGCCGCCGGCCTCGCGATGCAACAGCCAGCCCGCGGCATGATCCCACGGCATCAGCTTGTTGTAGAACAAGAGATGGCAATGGCCCGACGCCGCCATGCGGTACTCGTGCGCGGCGCATCGAAGCCAGGCGCTGACGCCAAGCCTGGACAGATTGCCGGCGACAATTGCCCGCAGCGGCTCAGGCAGGAAGTTGACGCCGATCACCGCTTCCATTTGCTTGACCGGCACGGCCGGGGCCACCTTCAAATCATGCCGCCTGCCGTCCGGCATTTCGAGCCACGCCCCCTCGCCGCGCAGCGCGAACGCAGTGTCGTTGCTGACCGGGTCATGGATCGCGCCGAACACGATCTCGCCGCGCATCGTGGCGGCCACCATTGTGCCGAACAGCGGCAGGCTCGACGTAAAATTCCTCGTGCCGTCGATCGGATCGATGATGAAGGCAAGCTCAGCGGTTCCGAACTGATCGAGCGCGGCCGGATCGCGTGCCGTGCCCTCCTCGCCGATCACGACCGCATTCGGAAACGCCCGGAGCAACGCCGCCGAGATCGCCTGCTCGGCAAGTTCGTCGGCTTCGGTCACCACGTCGAATGCCGATGTCTTGGTGCGGACCTCGATCTCCCGCACACGGCGGAACCGCGGCATGATCTCGGTGCGGCCGACCTCGGCGAGGATGTTTCCGATATTTTGCGCATCGGCATGGGACAGTTTCACGCGGCATTCTCCTGCGTTGCGCCGGCATCCTATCGCAGGATCATGACTGCGCGGCAATCAACGGCGCTGGTTGTAGACATCGATGCAGACGGCGCCCAGCAGGACGAGGCCCTTGATCACTTGCTGATAATCGATGCCGATGCCGAGGATCGACATGCCGTTGTTCATCACGCCCATGATCATGGCACCGACCACTGCGCCGCTGACCCGGCCGACGCCGCCATAGGCCGAGGCGCCGCCGATGAAGCAGGCGGCGATCACGTCGAGCTCGAAGCCGAGGCCTGCCTTCGGCGTCGCGGTGTTGAGGCGGGCAGCAAACACCAGCCCGGCGAGCGCCGCCAGCACGCCCATGTTGACGAAGGTGAAGAAGGTCAGCCGCTCGGTCTTGACGCCCGAGAGCTTCGCCGCCTTGGCGTTGCCGCCAACGGCATAGATCTGGCGGCCGATCACGGTCCGCCGCGTGACAAAACCGTACAGCGCGATCAGCACCGTCATGATGACGAGCACGTTCGGCAGGCCGCGATGCGAGGCGATCAGATAGGTGAAATAGAGCACCGCGCCCGCCAGCGCGATGCTCTTGGCGATGAAGAACGCGTAGGGCTCGACCTCGATGCCGTGCGACTGCTCGCGCGCCCGGCTCTTGGCGCTCGCGAGCACCAACGCGAACGCCAGCACGACGCCGATCAGAAGCGAGGTCGGATAGAGCGTGCCGGCGCTCGGAAACAGCTCGGGGATGAAGCCCGACGACAGCTTCTGGAAGGTCGGCGGAAAAGGCACCGACCGACCGGCCCTGCAGCACCGCGAGCGCAAGGCCCTTGAACACCAGCATGCCCGCCAGCGTCACGATGAAGGACGGAATCTTGAAATAGGCGACCCAGTAGCCCTGCGCCGCGCCGATCGCGGCACCGATCAAGAGACAGACGATGAAGGCGATCGGGTAGTCGACATGATAGGTCACCATCAGCACCGCTGCGACCGCGCCGACGAATCCCGCAACCGAGCCGACCGAAAGGTCGATATGCCCGGTGACGATCACCAGCAGCATGCCGAGCGCCATGATCACGATGTAGCTGTTCTGCAGCACGAGATTGGTGAGATTGACCGGCTGCAACAGCGTGCCGTCGGTCACGATCTCGAAAAACAGCATGATCGCGAGCAGCGACAGCAGCATGCCGTAGTTGCGCAGATTGTTCTTGATGAAGCCGGAATGCTTGGGAGTCTCGGGAAGTGACACCGTCTTGTCGGTCATTGTGCTCCGCCTCCCGCCCGTACCCCGCTGTCGTGGGCGCCGTTCCCGGACATCCTGACATTGCGCATGATGGCGCGCATGATCTTCTCCTGCGTCGCGTCGCCCTTCGCGAACTCGCCGACGAAGGCGCCGTCGTTCATCACACAGATCCGGTCGCAGATGCCGAGCAGTTCCGGCATTTCCGACGAGATCACCACGACGCCTTTGCCGGCCTCCGCGAGCTCGTTGATGATACAATAGATCTCGTATTTTGCCCCGACGTCGACGCCGCGGGTCGGCTCGTCCAGCAGCAGCACCTGCGGATCGGTCATCAGCCATTTCGACAGCACCACCTTTTGCTGGTTGCCGCCTGAGAGCTGTCCGGCTTCCTGATAGACGTCGGAGCATCGGATCCGCATCCGGTTGCGGTAATCGCTCGCGGCCTTCAGCTCGACGACATCGTCGATCACGCCGCGATCCGACACCTGGCGAAGGCTCGCCAGCGTCACATTCTTGCGGACGTCGTCGGCGAGGATCAACCCGAGTTGCTTGCGGTCCTCGGTGACATAGGCAACGCCGGCATGGATCGCGGCCGGCACGCTGGCAAGGTTGGCCTCGCGTCCGTCAAGGCTGATCCTGCCGGAGATATTGTAGCCCCAGGCCCTGCCGAACAGGCTCATGGCGAACTCGGTGCGGCCGGCGCCCATCAGGCCGGCGATACCGACCACCTCGCCACGGCGCACCCTGAAATCGACGTTCTTGATCACCTGCCGGGCGGTGTGCAGCGGGTGATACACCGACCAGTTCTCGACCGTCATCAC
Source organism: Bradyrhizobium sp. JR3.5 (assembly GCF_054057015.1). Classification (NCBI taxonomy): domain Bacteria; kingdom Pseudomonadati; phylum Pseudomonadota; class Alphaproteobacteria; order Hyphomicrobiales; family Nitrobacteraceae; genus Bradyrhizobium; species Bradyrhizobium sp. JR3.5. The sequence continues at coordinate 6,095,949 of NZ_JBSRYV010000002.1, read as the reverse complement.
GGGATTGCCGATCGCAACGTTTCGCTCCGGGAAACGATGCGCGAGATCGCGGTTGACCATGCTGCGGATGATCCGGTCCTCGTCGACCTGCTCGGTCCGGCAATCGAGGCTGTCGACGGTGCGGCCGTCGCGCAGCACCGTGATCCGGTCGGCGACCCGCGCGACCTCGTTGAGCTTGTGCGAGATCAGGATCGAGGCGATGCCCTGCTCGCGGAATACCAGCAGCCGGTCCAGCAGCGCGGCGCTGTCGGCCTCGTTGAGGCTCGCGGTCGGCTCGTCCAGGATCAGGAGGCGCACCTTCTTCGACAGCGCCTTGGCGATCTCGACCAGCTGCTGCTTGCCGACGCCGAGATCGGTGACGAGCGTGTCCGGCGATTCCCGCAGGCCTACCTGCGCCAGCAACTCGGCCGTCCGCCGGTACACCGCATTGCGGTCGACCACCCCGAACCGCGACGGCGCGCGCGACAGAAAGATGTTCTCGGCGATCGACATCAGCGGGATCAGCGCCAGCTCCTGGTGGATGATGATGATCCCCAGCGCCTCGGAGTCGTTGATGTCGCGGAACCGGCGTTCCTCGCCGTCGAACAGGATCGACCCTTCATAGCTGCCGGCGGGATAGACCCCGCTCAGCACCTTCATCAGGGTCGACTTGCCCGCGCCGTTCTCACCGACCAGCGCATGGATCTGCCCGGCTTCCACGGTGAAATTGACGTCGCGCAGCGCCTGCACGCCGGCAAAGCTCTTGCTGACGTTACGCATCTCAAGCATCGCCGTCATCGGATCACATCCCGCAACGCCACTAGGCCTCGGCGCTATCAGCCCCGCTCGCCCGCCTTAGTCGAATTGCGAACGCTTGTAGTAGCCGCTGTCAATCAGGACTTTCTCCCAATTGGTCTTATCCACCACGACCGGCTTCAGCAGATAGGACGGAACCACCTTGACCCCGTTGTTGTAGGTCTTGGTGTCATTGACACTGACCTCCTTCTTGCTCAGCACGGCATCGACCATGTCGGCCGTGACCTTGGCGAGATCGCGGGTGTCCTTGAAGATGGTCGAATATTGCTCGCCGCGCAGCATGGCCTTGATCGAGGGCACCTCGGCATCCTGGCCGCTGACGAACGGCATCGGCTGATCCTTGCTGCCGTAACCGACGCCCTTCAGGGAGGAGATGATGCCGATCGACAGGCCGTCATAGGGCGACAGCACCGCATCGACGCGCTTCTTGCCGTAGAAGGCGCTGAGCAGATTGTCCATCCGTGCCTGCGCCGTCGCGCCGTCCCAGCGCAAGGTCGCGACCTTACCCATGCCCGTTTGGCCGCTCGCAACGACAAGCTTGCCGCTGTCGATATACGGCTTCAGCACCGACATCGCACCGTCGTAGAAGAAATAGGCGTTGTTGTCGTCGGGCGAGCCGCCGAACAGCTCGATATTGAAGGGCCCCTTGCCGTCCTTCAGTCCGAGCGCATTCACGATCGACCCTGCCTGCAGCACGCCGACCTGGAAATTGTCGAAGGTCGCGTAATAGTCGACGTTCGGCGTGTCCCGGATCAGGCGGTCATAGGCGATCACCGTGATGCCCTGGGCCTTGGCCTGCTTCAGCGCATCGGACAGCGTGGTGCCGTCGATTGCCGCGATGACCAGGACCTTGGCGCCCTTGGTCACCATGTTCTCGACCTGGGAGAGCTGGTTCGGGATGTCGTCGTCGGCATATTGCAGGTCGGTACCGTAGCCGCGTTCCTTCAGCACCTTGACCATGTTGTTGCCGTCGTCGATCCAGCGCGCCGAGGACTTGGTCGGCATCGCGATGCCGATGGTCGGCTTGCTCTGGGCGCGTGCGTCCGGTGAGGTCGCAGTAAGACCTGCCAACGCCAGTGCGATCAACGAGACCTTCAGTTTGAACATGCTTCGCTCCCTTGGTTTTTTGAGTTGAGGGTACCGTTGCCGTGGACCGCGTCAATCGACGGCTATCGTTCTTGGGCCGGCCGCAGATCTACGGCGATGTCGGATCGGCGCCAGGACCGTCACGACCCGAAATTGCGGAATGTCGATTGAACCCGTCAACAGCGCCAATGCTCACTCCGCACGGTCAGCCATGTCGATCCTGCAATACCAAGTTCACCCGCGAGTCATGCCGTGGGATGAACGAGGTGTGGGAATGACGTGGAGGATCATGAGGCGCCGGTCTCCCGGAACTGTTGGCAAGCGCGACCACCCGCCAGAATTTCTGCTGGTGGTACGTCACCGTCTTGAGCAACCTTTGGTGGATGCCACCCCTACTATATGAATGCGCGCACCGACTGGCCATTTATTTAGATGTCCAAATAAATTGACCGGCGACATGGAGGGTCACGAGGCGTTATCTCCCGAAATAATTGAGCGAGCCTCACTATCCGCTAGGTGCGGCGCTGCTTCTGGAGATTGTGCCCCTACTATGTAACGGAGGCAAGCATCATTTATTTAAGCTACAGAATAAATTAGTCAGAACTGTCGGCCGGCGGCAGCGGCCTTCAGGCATCGATGTCAGACAGATCGTCAACAACAAGCAACGCTCCGGCAAAATCGTCGTCGCTGAAATAGGTGCTGCGGGTGATGACCACGGGGATGCCCGCCCGCGACGCCGCGATGAGGCCGTTGCCGGAATCCTCGACGGCAATGCAATCGGCCGGGCCAAGCGCGAGCCGCGCCAGCACCTCGACATAGACATCGGGTGCCGGCTTCTTCCGCGGCACGTCGTCGCCGGCCACGATCGCCTCGAACAGATCGGCCCAGGCCGGCCCCAGCGCAACCGACAGCAGCGCATCGATATTGCCATGCGAGGTCGTCGTGGCGATCGCCAGGCGCTGGCCGCGGCTGCGCGCGCCGGCGAGCCATGCCCTCACGCCCGGCTGCAACGGGCAGTCACCCGCCGCGATCAGCGCGGCGTAGCGCTTGGTCTTGATCCCGTGCAGGTCGGCGATGTCTGCGAATGTCAGCGACGGAACCGCGTTGCGCTGGTCGAAGGCGCGGATGCGCTCCTTGCCTCCGGCGACCCGAAGCAGCCGCGCGTAGGTGACCTGGTCCCAGAACCAATCGAGGCCGGCCTCGGCGAACGCCTCATTGAAGGCGCGGCGATGCACTTCCTCGGTTTCGGCGAGCGTGCCGTCGACATCGAAGATCAAGGCGCGGGCGCCCGCAATGATGTGGCGCATCCCGGCGCTCCTGATGCCGGCGAGCGCCCGGTTCATCGCGCCTCGCCCGCCCCTTTCGCGAACACGCGGCTGGCAAGCACGTCGCCGGCCTCGATCGACATCACGTCGTCGGTCGTGAGCGTGCGGTCGAGCTTCGCCACGATCCGGTTCGCCTGGCGGAGCCGGATGCGGTCGAGCGCGTTGCGGATCGAGCGCGCATTGGAGAACAGCGGCTGTTGCTTGCGGATGCCGATGTACCGGGTGAAGGCCTCGCGTGCTTCCGGGGAGAAACGATAATACTGCTGTTGCAACATCAGTTCGGCGATCCAGAGCAGCTCGCCATCCGAATAGTCCGGGAAGTCGATATGATGCGCGATGCGCGAGCGGAACCCCGGATTGCTCTGGAAGAACTTCTCCATGCGGTCGCCATAGCCGGCCAGGATCACCACCAGATCCTCGCGCTGCTGTTCCATGATCTGGAGCAGGATCTCGATCGCCTCCTGGCCGTAGTCGCGTTCGTTCTCGGGACGGTACAGGTAATAGGCCTCGTCGATGAACAGCACGCCGCCCATCGCCTTCTTCAATATTTCTTTCGTTTTCGGCGCGGTGTGGCCGATATATTGCCCGACAAGGTCATCGCGCGTGACGCTGATGACGTGGCCGCTGCGGACGAAGCCGAGCTTGTGCAGGATGCCGGCCATCCGCAGCGCGACCGTGGTCTTGCCGGTGCCGGGATTGCCGGTGAACGACATGTGCAGCGTCGGGAACGTCGTCGCCAGCGCCATCTTCCGCCTGATGCGTTCGACCAGCAGCAGCGATGCGATCTCTCGGATACGGGTCTTCACGGGCTTGAGACCGATCAATTCGGAATCGAGCTGGTCCAGCACTTCGCCAATGCCGAGGTCGGCGAATTCATGCCCGAGGTCGATGGTCTCGGGCGGCGTTTCGCGGATCTGTTCTTGCGGTTGCGTCATTATCCTCTCGCGTCGAGAAAAGCTCCGTCGCCGCGGCGGCGACGACGGAGAAGTGCATCCGGACCAGGACGGTCGAGGGAGCAATCCGCCTGGCTTGCTAGCCGGACGCGGTCAACGATCGGTGTAGCGTTCGCCCTCGGGGCGGCTCGCGGCATAGGAATGCGTCGCGTAATGCAGGTTGCGTCCGGCAGCCTCCTGGCGGTCGAGCCGGAAGCCCGGCTCCTCGCGCGGCCGGTTGACGATGAAGGAGATGCGAACCGACTCCCAGCCGTGGCTGGAATCGAAACCGGAGATCCGGATGTAGCGGTCGCCATAGACCCGCCGGCAGTCGGCGAGCTCCTTCATAATGCCCGCCGCATCGCGCAGGTCGAACATCGGCAGGCCCCACATGTCCCAATAGGTGTTGCGGGGGTGCGGGTCGTCGGTGAACTCGATGTTCACCGCCCAGCCCTTGTCGAGGCAGTATTGCACCTGCGCGGCGATCTGCTCATCGGTGAGATCGGGCAGGAAAGAGAAGCAGCCTTGGGTCACGCGCATGAGAAACTCCTGTCAGACCGCCATGCTCGGCGTGGGAACGAAATCGGGGGCGTCCGTCGACTCGTAATTGAAGGTGACGTCCTTCCAGACGTCGAGCGCCTCGCGCAGCGGCGTGCAGGTCAGCGCCGCCTTGGCCAGGATCTCCGGTCCCTCATGGACGTAGTCGCGGCCCTCGTTGCGGGCGAGGATCATGGCTTCCAGCGCGACGCGGTTGGCGGTGGCGCCGGCCTGGATGCCGCGGGGGTGGCCGATCGTGCCGCCGCCGAACTGCAGCACGACGTCCTCACCGAGCAGGTCGAGCAGCTGGTGCATCTGACCGGCATGAATGCCGCCGGAGGCCACCGGCATCAGCTTGTTGAGGCTCGCCCAGTTCTGGTCGAAGAACACGCCGTGCTCGAGCTGCATCGGGTTGAAGTCCTCGCGGCAGATGTCGTAGTAGCCGCGCGTGGTGTTCGGGTCGCCCTCGAGCTTGCCGACCACGGTGCCGGCATGGATGTGATCGACGCCGGCGAGCCGCATCCATTTCGCGATCACGCGGAACGAGACGCCAATGGCTGCGCTGCCTGGTGTAGGTCGAGTGACCGGCACGATGCAGATGCAGGATCATATTGTTCCTGCGCGCCCACTTCGCCATCGACTGGATCGCGGTGTAGCCGATCACGAGGTCGATCATGACGATGTTGGAGCCGAGCTCATGCGCGAACTCGGCGCGCTCATACATGTCCTCCATGGTCGCCGCGGTGACGTTGAGGTAGGTGCCCTTGATCTCGCCGGTCGCGGCCTGCGCGCGGTTGACCGCCTCCATGCAGTACAGGAAGCGCTCGCGCCAGTGCATGAAAGGCTGCGAGTTGATGTTCTCGTCGTCCTTGGTGAAGTCGAGCCCGCCTTTCAACGCCTCGTAGACGACGCGACCATAGTTGCGGCCGGACAGGCCGAGCTTCGGCTTCACGGTGGCGCCGAGCAAGGGACGGCCGAACTTGTCGAGCCGCTCACGCTCCACGACGATGCCGGTCGCCGGGCCCTGGAACGTCTTCACATAGGCGGTCGGAAGCCGCATGTCCTCGAGCCGCAACGCCTTCAGCGGCTTGAAGCCGAACACGTTACCGATGATCGAGGCGGTCAGGTTCGAGATCGAACCCGGCTCGAACAGGTCGAGATCATAGGCGATATAGGCGAAGTAGCTGCCCGGCGAGTTCGGCACCGGATCGACGCGATAGCACTTCGCCCGGTATTTCTCCGCGGCGGTCAGCCGATCGGTCCACACCACGGTCCAGGTCGCGGTCGAGGATTCGCCCGCCACCGCCGCGCAGGCTTCGGTCGGATCGACGCCGTCCTGCGGCGTGACGCGGAACAGGGCGATGACATCGGTGTCCTTGGGCTCGTAGTTCGGCTCCCAATAGCCCATCCGCTTGTATTCCATCACGCCGGACTTGTAGCGATCCTTGCCGCGCACGGTAATCGATGGCTGTATGTTCATCTCAATCTCCTGTCGTCGTTCGTCGCCGTCTGCTCAGGCGGCCTGGGTGATCTTTCCAATCTGCGGATCGAGCGCGCCGGCGCGATAGCGACGGGCCATCTCCGGCAGTGCAACCACCTTGATCCGAGCGGCGTTGCCGGCCGTGCCGAACTGCTCGAAGCGGTCACGGCAGAGTTCGCGCAGCGCGTCCATCGCGGGCTTCAGGAACTTGCGCGGATCGAACTCGCTCTTCGACTGCACGGCGACCTTGCGGAAGGCCGCAGCCATCGCCAGCCGGCAATCGGTGTCGATGTTGACCTTGCGCACGCCGTGCTTGATGCCGCGGACGATCTCCTCGACCGGCACGCCCCAGGTCTGCGGCATCTCGCCGCCGAACTGGTTGAACATGTCCTGCAGCGGCTGTGGCACCGAGGACGAGCCATGCATCACCAGATGCGTATTGGGCAGGCGTGTATGGATCTCCTCGACCACGCGCATCGCCAGGATCTCGCCGTCGGGTCGCCGCGTGAACTTGTAGGCGCCGTGCGAGGTGCCCATCGCGATCGCGAGCGCATCGACTTTGGTGGCGCGGACGAAATCGACCGCCTGGTCCGGGTCGGTAAGCAGCTGATCATGGCTGATCTGGCCCTCGACGCCGTGACCATCCTCCTGCTCGCCGCCGCCGTGCTCGAGCGAGCCGAGCACGCCGAGCTCGCCTTCGACCGACGCGCCGACCCAGTGCGCCATATCGACCACCCGGCGGGTGATATCGACATTGTAGTCATAGTCGGCCGCGGTCTTGGCGTCGGCCTTGAGCGAACCGTCCATCATGACGGAGGTGAAGCCGTAGCGGATCGCAGTCGCGCACGTCGCCTCTTCGTTGCCGTGATCGAGATGCAAGCAGAGCGGGATCTGCGGATACATTTCCTCCAGCGCATCGATCATCTTGGCCAGCATGATGTCGTTGGCGTAGGACCGCGCGCCGCGCGAAGCCTGGATGATCACAGGCGCATCGCAGGCCGCCGCCGCCTCCATGATGGCGAGGCCCTGCTCCATGTTGTTGATGTTGAAGGCCGGCACGCCGTAGCCGCGTTCGGCGGCGTGGTCCAGCAATTGCCTCAAGGTTATCCGCGCCATGATGGCGTCCTCCTTTCAATTCGCTCGTTGCATGAGCTGTTTTGCTGCAGCGGCAACTGCCACAGGGGTAATGCCGAATTCGCGGTACAGCACGTCGGCCGGCGCCGAAGCGCCGAAGCCGGTCATGCCGACGAATACGCCGTCGTCGCCGAGCCAGCGCGCCCAGTCGCCCTCGACCGCGGCTTCCACGCCGACGCGCGGGACGCTGCCCAGCACCTGGGCGCGATAGTCGCGCGGCTGCTGGCGGAACAGGTCGAAGCACGGGGCCGAGACGACCGCGGCCTGCACCCCTGCTTCCGCCAGCAGCTTTGCGGCTTCGAGCGCGATCGCCACCTCCGAACCCGTTGCAATCAGGGTGACGTCACGCCCGAAGGCCGGCTCGACGAGAACGTAGGCGCCGAGCGCAACCCGGTTGTCCTTGCTGCCGTCGCGCACGGTCGGCAGTGCCTGCCGCGACAGGCAGAGGATCGACGGCGAGGTCTCTGCCTTCAGCGCGCAGTCCCAGGCTTCCGCAGTCTCGACCGCATCGGCCGGACGGAACACCAGCAGGTTCGGGATCGCCCGCAGCGCCGCCAGATGCTCGACCGGCTGATGCGTCGGCCCGTCCTCGCCGAGCCCGATCGAGTCATGGGTCATCACGTGGATGACGCGGATGCCCATCAGCGCTGCGAGGCGGATCGCCGGCCGGCTGTAATCGGCAAAGCTGAGGAAGGTGCCGCCATAGGGAATGAACCCGCCATGCAGGGCGATGCCGTTCATCGCCGCCGCCATGCCGTGCTCGCGGATGCCGTAATGGATATAGCTGCCGTCGAGCGTTTCCGGCCGCACCGAGACCTGCGACTTCGCCAGCGTCAGATTGGAGTGCGTGAGGTCGGCCGATCCGCCCAAGAGATTGGGCAGCGCTTCCGCGATCACGTCGATCACCTGCTGCGAGGCCTGCCGCGTCGCGAGTTTCGGCCCCGCTCGGTCGCGAACCGCTCCACCAGCTTCGCCATCGCCTCGGCATAGGCGCAGGGCAGTTTCCGGTTCAGGGCATCGTGGAACGGAGACCGCTCGCCGTTACCCGCCTTGCAGGCGCTGCGCGAGCGCTCGATCCAGGCCCGCCGCGCGTCACGGCCGCGACCACCGAGTTCGCGCCACTCGGCCAGCACGGCATCTGGGATTTCGAAGGCCGGATACGGCCAGCGCAACGCGCTGCGAGTCTTCGCCACCTCATCGGCGCCGAGCGGCGCGCCGTGCACCTTCTCGCTGCCCTGCCGGTTCGGGGCACCGAACCCGATCACCGTGCGGCAGGCGATGAGCGACGGACGATCGCTCGCTCGCGCCTGCCTGATCGCCGCAGAGATCGCCTGCGGATCGTGGCCGTCGATACGGCAAACGTTCCAGCCGCTGGCTTTGAACCGCGCCGTCTGGTCGTCCGAGCAGGACAGCGAGGTGGCGCCGTCGATCGAGATGTGGTTGTCGTCGAACAGCACGATCAGCCGGTTCAGCCGCAGATGGCCGGCGAGCGAGATCGCCTCATGGCTGAGGCCTTCCATCAGGCAACCATCGCCGGCGATCACATAGGTGTAGTGATCGACGAGATCGTCGCCGAAGCGGGCGTTCACCAAGCGCTCGGCGAGCGCCATGCCGACCGCGGTCGCGATCCCCTGCCCGAGCGGCCCGGTCGTGGTCTCGACACCGGGCGTATGCCCGTATTCGGGATGTCCCGGAGTTTGCGATCCCCATTGCCGGAACGCCTTGAGCTGATCGAGCGTCATGCGCTCGTAGCCGGTCAGATAGAGCAGCGCATAGAGCAGCATCGAGCCGTGACCGGCCGACAGCACGAAACGGTCGCGGTCGGGCCAGGCCGGATCGGCCGGGTCGAACTTCAGGAAGTCGGTGAACAGCACGGTCGCGACATCGGCCATGCCCATCGGCATGCCGGGATGGCCGGATTTCGCCTGCTCCACCGCGTCGATGGCAAGGAAGCGGATGGCGTTGGCCATCTCGTCGTGGCTGATTTCGGGCCGGCTGGCAACGGACGCAAGTGCGGTCATATCGTTCGCCTCTTTCGTTCGATCAATTGCAGGATCAACGGGGTCAGGATGAGCTGCATCGCGAGATCGAGCTTGGCGCCGTGAATCACGATCGAATTGGCGCGCGACATGAAGCTGTTCGGGATCATCGAGAGCAGATAGGGAAAATCGATGCCGCGCGGGCTCTTCAACCGGATCACCACCATCGATTCGTCCGGCGTCGGGATCCAGCGCGCGATGAACGGGTTCGACGTATCGACCGTCGGCACGCGCTGGAAGTTGATGTCGGTCTCGCTGAATTGCGGGCAGATGTAGTTCACGTAGTCGGGCATGCGGCGCAGGATGGTGTCGGTCACCGCCTCGGTGGAGTAGCCGCGATGGCTGCGGTCACGATGCAGCTTCTGGATCCATTCGAGATTGATCACCGGCACGACCCCGATCTTGAGATCGGCGTGCTGCGCGACGTTCACCTTGTCGGTGACCACGGCGCCGTGCAGGCCCTCGTAGAACAAGAGGTCGGAATTCTCCGGCAGCGCCTCCCACGCGGTGAACGTGCCGGGCTTGGCGCCGTAGAGCCGCGATTCCTCTTCGTCGTGCACATAGTGCCGCGTCGTTCCGGTGCCGGTCTCGGCATAGTCGCTGAACAGCTTCTCCAGTTCCTCGAACAAATTGGTCTCGGGGCTGAAATGGCTGAAATGCTTGTCGCCGCGCTCGGCCTTCTCCAGCATCTGGCTGCGCATCTCGGCGCGGTCGTAGCGGTGGAACGCGTCGCCCTCGATATAGGCCGCGACCACATTCTCGCGGCGGAAGATGTTCTCGAACGTCTTCTTCACCGAGGTGGTGCCGGCACCGGACGAGCCGGTGATCGAGATGATGGGATGTCGACGAGACATGCGCTCCCCCCTCAGCGGAACAGGCCGCGCCGCGCGAACAGCGGGGCATCGCTGCTCTCGAACAACGGCTCGACGGTCAGGTGGATCGCATCGACATCGCGCACGGCGCGCGCCGATCCCATGATCAGCGGCACGCGCTGATGCGGCGTACGTGCCGAGAGTTCGAGAATGCGCGACCGGCCACTCGAGGCAGCACCGCCCGCCCATTCCATGATCAGTGCGATGGGATGCGCCTCGTACAGCAGACGCAACCGGCCTTCACGGTAGCCCTGGCGCGCATCCGCCGGATACAGAAACACGCCGCCACGCATCAGGATGCGGTAGGCCTCGGCCACCAGCGAACCGATCCAGCGCATGTTGAAATCCTGCCCGCGCTCTCCGTTCACGCCGGCAAGGCACTCGTCGATGTAGTTGCGCACCGGGCCGCTCCAGTGCCGCCGGTTCGAGGCGTTGATGGCGAATTCCGTCGCGTTCTGCGGCACCCGGAGGTCACGCGCAGTCAGGACGAACTCGCCGGTTCGCGGATCCAGCGTGAAGCAGTCGACGCACTGGTCGAGCGCCAGCACCAGCACGGTCTGCGGACCGTAGATGAAGCAGCCCGCGGCACATTGCGCCGTACCGGGCTCGAAGAAGGTCGAGATGATGTCGTTCCCCTTCGGCCGGATCGAGAAGATCGTGCCGATCGAGATGTTGTTTTCGAGATTGGCGGATCCATCGAGCGGATCGATCGCGACACAGAGCGGCGCATCGGGATCGAGCGTCTCCGGCAGCTCGACCTCCTCCGAGAGAACCGCGGCGACCGGCGCGGTGCGCAGGGCATCCCGCATCAGGCGGTCGGCGACGATGTCGATGGTCTTCTGGCGATCGCCGTCGGGATTGATCCCGCCGCTCTCACCGCCGATCCCGGCGAGCGGCCCGGCGGCGATGATGCGCGAGAGCTCGATCGCGGCGCCGGCAAGGGCTTCGATCACCGCAACGGTCGCGGCGCGCAGCGGGTTGTGCTGCGTCGGCCACTCCAGATGGGCATGCAATGCAGGACGAATCTCCACCGGCCTCTCCCTTTGATCGCGCCCTCTGTCCCGAGGTGTCGAGAGGCGACCGCAGGGGAGTCGCCTTCGGCCTATCAACGCGCGAATTGCCCAATTAGGGAAATTTCATTATCTTGGGTCTGGACAAAGTATTTCTTATGGAGCTGTCATGGCCGGCAACTTCTCGCGGGATCTCACGATCCGCCAGCTGCGCGCGCTGTCGGCCGTGCACGCGGCCCGCTCGATCACGTCGGCGGCCAACCAGCTGAACCTGACGCAGCCCGCGGTGACGCTGCAGCTCCGCAACCTGCAGGCGCTCGCGGGATTGCCGCTGATCCAGCGCACCGGCGACGGCATGGCGCTGACCGATGCCGGCGCGCATGTGCTGGCGCTCATCGAGCGGATCGAGGCGGCGCTCAAGGACTGCGAGCAGTCGCTCGACATGATCGCAGGCCGCAGCGGCGGCCGCGTCGCGATGGGCGCGGTCTCGACCGCGAAATACTTCGTGCCGTTCGCGATCGCGGCGTTCTCGCGCCGCTTTCCCAAGATCGAGGTCACGCTCAGGATCGGCAACCGCGAGGAAATCCGCGACGCGCTGCGCGGCTACGATCTCGACATCGCGGTGATGGGCCGGCCGCCGGCCGATGTCGAAGTCGAGATGAAGCCGCTCGGCCGGCATCCGCACTTCATCATCGCCGCACCCGATCACCGGTTGGCGCGGCGGCGGCACGTCGCGACATCGGAGCTCGCCAATGAAACCTTCATCACCCGCGAGCAGGGATCGGGCACGCGGATGTTGATGCAGCAATATTTCGAGCGGGTCGGACTGGAGCCGAAGCTCGGCATGGCGATGGACAGCAACGAGACCATCAAGCAGGCGGTCATGGCCGGACTCGGCATCGCCTTCATTTCTCAGCACACCGTGTTCCATGAACTGGAGGATGGCCGGCTGGTGGTGCTCAAGGTGAAGGGCCTGCCGATCGTCCGGCAGTGGCACGCAATCAGGCGCACCGACAAGATCCTGCTGCCGCCCGCACAGGCCATGCTGGACTTCCTGGGCAAGGAGGGCTGGCGCTATCTGCCGAATTCGCGCTAGCGCCGCGACGTTGCGATACCCGTTCGATCGAAAAAATCGAGTTAACGCCGTATGTTAAGCATTGAAGTTCCCGCGAACGCGTGCCACATCTTAATCGCGGTCACGCGCGGACCGTATCCCTGCGAGGGAGGATGAACTGCAGAACCAGTCCCCGCCCATGCCTGACTTCAAGGCGTTATTCGAGGCGGCGCCCGGCCTCTATCTGGTGCTGACGCAGCCTGACTTCCGCATCGTGGCAGTAAGCGACGCCTATCTGCGCGCCACCAAGACCGAGCGCGCCGCGATCCTTGGGCGCGGGCTGTTCGACGTATTTCCCGATAATCCGGACGATCCGGCCGCCGACGGCGTGCGCAACCTGCGCGCCTCGCTGGAACGCGTGGTCCAGTTCCGCCGCCCCGACACCATGTCGGTGCAGAAATACGATATCCGTAAGCCCGAGTCAGAAGGCGGCGGATTCGAGGAACGTTACTGGAGCCCGCGCAACACGCCGGTGTTCGGACCGAATGGTCAGTTCACCTACATCATGCATCGGGTCGAAGACGTCACCGGCTTCGTTCAGCTGAAGCAGCGCGGGGCCGAGCAAGACCAGCTGGCGGACCGGCTGCGCGAGCGCACCGAGCAGATGGAAGCGGAAATCTTCACGCGCGCCCGCGAGGTCGAGGCCGCCCGCGAACAGCTCGAAGCCGAGCAGAAGCTGCGCCAGGTGCAGAAGATGGAAGCCGTCGGACACCTCACCGGCGGCATCGCGCACGACTTCAACAATATCCTGACCGTCATCACCGGCCTGATCGACATCCTTGCCGAGGCCGTCGAACACGATGCCGCGCTGTCATCCGTCACCAAGATGATCAGCGACGCCGCGTTTCGCGGTGCCGAGGTGACCAAGCACCTGCTGGCCTTCTCGCGGCAGCAGCCGCTGCAACCGCGAGAAGCCAACCTCAACACGCTGGTGCAGGACACCGCGCGGCTGCTGCGCCCGTCGCTCGGCGAGCAGATCGAAATCGAAACCGCGCTCGAACCCGACGCCTGGCCGGCGTTCATCGACCCCAACCACATGTCGACCGCGCTGCTCAATCTCGCCCTCAATGCCCGCGATGCGATGCCGGATGGCGGCAAGCTGATGCTGGAGACCAGCAACGTCATCCTCGACGAGACCTATGCCGCCACCAACCTGGATGTGCGGGCAGGTGAATATGTGATGGTCGCGGTCAGCGACACCGGCGGCGGAATCCCGGAGGGGATCCGCGAAAAGGTGTTCGAGCCGTTCTTCACCACCAAGGACACCGGCAAGGGCACCGGCCTCGGGCTGAGCATGGTGTACGGTTTCATCAAGCAGTCCGACGGGCATCTCAAGATCTATTCCGAAGAAGGCCACGGCACGTCGATCAAGCTCTATCTGCCGCGCAGCATAGGCGACATGGTCGACGTCGAGCCGCCTCCTCCGGTCGACACGCGCGGCGGCCACGAATCCATCCTGGTCGTCGAGGACGATCCGCTGGTCCGCAATTACGTGGCCGCCCAGCTCGAGCAGCTCGGCTACCGCACCATGGTCACCGCCAACGGCCCGGAAGCGCTGGCCGCCGTCGACAACGGATTCGTCTGCGACGTGCTGTTCACCGATGTCATCATGTCCGGCGGCATGAATGGCCGGCAGGTGGCCGATGCCGTGATCGCCAGGCTGCCTTCGGTGCGCGTGCTCTTCACATCGGGCTACACCGAGGACGCGATCTTCCACCACGGCCGTCTCGACCCCGATGTCACGCTGCTGCCCAAGCCCTACCGCAAATCCGACCTCGCCCGAATGATCCGGCAGGTGCTGGCCCAGCCTCCGGCATCAGCGGTGGCGGCCAAGTAGCGCGGCGACATCAGGGCCCGAAGCTCGAGCGGCTCTGGATCTTCCAGGCGCCGCCGAGCAGGCTCAGCACACAGAGGGAATCATAGATCCCGATGACCGATCCGTCCTCGCGGTAGCGCGTATAGCGGACGGCGTAATGCGCCTTGGCCGGCGAGGACTGCACGAGCTTGGTCTCGTTCCAGACGCTGTGATGCCAGCCATCCTGTTTGCGCAGCCGCTCGAACAGGTCCATCGGATTGTTGCCGGGCTGCTGATAGACCGTGACCACGCCGCCGGCGATCCGCACATGCGGGAAGTGCATCAGTGCGTCCATGGCGGAAGCATCATGGCGATTGAGCGCCGCCATCCAAAGCTTCAGCACGTCTTCGCATTTGGACCGGTCGTCGCGCGAGATCTGCGCCTCGACAGTATAGGTCGCAGCCGGCTCCGGCATCACACGCCTCCGCTCTGCTTGTTGGCCCGGTCGGCCGGCACGGCGCATCCGGACAGGAACAGCGCAGCACAAGCCTTGGCGCGCGCTGTCATCTCGCTGTGCAATGGTGCCGGCTTGTGCCCGAACATGACGTCGCGCTGCGGCTTGAACACCAGCATGCCGAGCAGCATGCCCGCTGCGGCTTCGGTGTCATCGAGCACGATCCGCCCTCGCCGCTGCTGGACGCCGAGCCAATTCGCCAGCGCGGCGATCGAGCGCTGCATGGCCTTTTCATAGAACGTCTCGGCGATGTCAGGGAATTTGTCGCTCTCGGCCAGGATGATCCGCTGCAGCGCGATGACCTCGGCATCGAGAATGAGCTCAGCGCAGACCAGCAGAGCGGCCTCCAGGGCCGCCGCAACATTGCGGCCGTCGCAGGCGCCGAGATTCACGATGGACACGAACCGGTCCACCCGGTCGGTCACCATGCCTTCGAACAGCGCCAGCTTGGTCGGGATCAAACGATAGAGCGTCTTGGTGGAGACGCCGGCGCGGCAGGCGACGTCGGCGATGCTGGCCGCGGCGAAGCCGCGCTCCGAGAATTCGCGCCGCGCAGCCTCATAGATCAGCGCGCGCGTCTCGTCGTCGGAACGAAGCTGTGGCCGCCCGCGGCCGCGCCGTTCCGGCGCCGGCGCGGTCTGCTCTGTCTGGTCTTTGTCATTCCGGTTCATCCGCGAGCCATGCTTTTAGATGATGACTGTCATTCTATTGACAGTCCCAATATGGGCTCTATTTTGGAAAACATCAAGTTTCCTAATTACCTTGGGCCGCCGAAAGCAAAATTCCTACGGTTTCCCAGCAGGGTAGAACGATCAGGAGCGCCTGCCATGAGCCAGCATGAAACGTCCTTCAAGGCCGAGAGCCAGGTTCCGGCCGAGACCGCCAAGCAGTTGATCGCAAATCCGGAGGCGGCCAAGCCCGCCGCAAAGGGCAAGCTTCGCCGCCTGCTCATGACCGGCGCGGCACTCGCCCTTCTGGCGGGCGGCGCCTGGTATGGCTGGGATTACTGGACGGTCGGCCGCTTTCAGGTCTCGACCGACGACGCTTATGTGAAGGCCGACAACACGACGATCGCACCGAAGGTGTCAGGCTATCTCAGCGCGGTGCTGGTAGGCGACAACGAGCATGTGCGCGCCGGCCAGATCCTGGCGCGGATCGACGAGCGCGATTTCAAGGTCGCGCTTGATCAGTCGAAGGCCGACGTCGCTGCCGCCGAAGCCGCGATCACCAGCAAACGCGCACAGCTCGACGTGCAGCACTCGGTGATCGAGGCGGCGCGCGCGACGCTTGCGGTGGACACCGCGACGCAGATCTTCGCCGAGCAAGAGAACAAGCGCTACACCGACCTCGCAGGCACCGGCTACGGCAGTGTGCAGAACGCGCAGCAGGCGCAGTCGCGCTACGCCAGCGCGCAGGCCGCCATCGCCCGCGACACCGCAAACCTCGCCTCCGCAGAGCGTCAGGTGGAACTGCTCAAGGCCGAGATCGCCCAGGCGGTTGCGGCGTTGGGACGGGCGACCGCGCTCCAGAATCAGGCCGAGCTCAATCTCGGCTACACCACCATCACCGCGCCGATCGACGGCGTCGTCGGCAACCGCACGCTGCGTACCGGCCAGTTCGTCCAGGCCGGCACGCAACTGATGTCGCTGGTGCCGGCCACCGGCGCCTACGTGATCGCGAATTACAAGGAGACGCAGCTCACCAATGTCCGCAAGGGCCAGCCGGTCGAGATCGAGGTCGACATGTTCCCCGGTCAGGTCGTACGCGGTCATGTCGACAGCCTTGCGCCGGCGAGCGGCCAGGAGTTCGCGCTGCTGCCGCCGGACAACGCCACCGGCAACTTCACCAAGGTGGTGCAGCGCATCCCGGTGAAGATCGTGCTCGACGCAACCAATGTCGACCTGCGGCCGGGCATGTCGGTGATCCCCTCCATCGCGACGCTGTCGCATCCTGCCGAGGAAACTCCGCGCTCCAGCGCATCTCCCAAGCTCGCTGTCGCCTCTTTCAAATAGGTGATGTCATGTCCGATCTCGCGCTCTCCTCCCCGGCTGCTGCGCCCCGCGCGGCAGCGGCAGCGGTCGATCCCAACCGCGCCAGCATGGCCGTCTGGATTTCCATCGTCGCCGCGATGATCGGCGCCTTCATGGCGATCCTCAACATCCAGATCACCAACGCCTCACTGCTCAACATCGAGGGCGGCATCGGAACCGGCGTCGACAACGGCTCCTGGATCTCGACGTCCTATCTAATCGGCGAGATCGTGGTGATCCCGCTGACCGACTTTCTCAGCCGGGTGTTCTCGTTCCGCAAGATCATCATTGGCTTCGCCACCCTGTTTGCGATCTTCTCGGTCGCCTGCGCCTTCACCCACGATTTGCCGTCGATGATCGCGATGCGCGGCCTGCAGGGCTTCTTCGGCGGCGTGCTGATCCCGATGGCCTTCACGCTGGTCTTCACCAAGCTGCCGAAGGTGCAGCAGCCGATCGGCCTTGCGATGTTCGCGCTCGCCGTGACGTTTGCCCCGGCGATCGGCCCGACCATCGGCGGCTACCTGACCGAGAATTACGGCTGGCAGACCATCTTCTTCGTCAACGTGATTCCGACCGCGGTCATGGTCGTCACCCTCTATCTCACGCTGGAACGCCAGCCGCTGCAGCTGCATCTGCTTCGCGAGGGCGACTGGCTGGGCATCGCCACGATGGCAATCGGCCTCGCGTCGCTGCAGGCCGTGCTCGAGGAAGGCAACAAGGACGACTGGTTCGGCTCGCCCTTCATCGTCAAGCTCGCGGTGATCGCCGCCGTCAGCCTGACCCTGTTCGTCTGGATCGAGCTCGTGGTCGAGAAACCGCTGCTCCGGCTGCGGCTCTTGAC
Organism: Bradyrhizobium sp. JR3.5; assembly: GCF_054057015.1. NCBI lineage: Bacteria > Pseudomonadati > Pseudomonadota > Alphaproteobacteria > Hyphomicrobiales > Nitrobacteraceae > Bradyrhizobium > Bradyrhizobium sp. JR3.5. The sequence continues at coordinate 6,078,445 of NZ_JBSRYV010000002.1, read as the reverse complement.
TCAGCGCAGCTTCGGCTTCGGCACCATCTCGGCGGTGTTCGTCGGGTTCGCGCTGTTCGGCTCGGTTTACCTGCTGCCGGCCTATCTCGGTCAGGTGCAGCGCTACAATGCCGAGCAGATCGGCCAGGTGCTGGCCTGGACCGGCTTGCCGCAGCTGATCCTGATCCCGCTGGTGCCGAAGCTGATGCAGCGCTTCGACCCGCGCTTCATCGCCTTCACCGGCATGATCCTGTTCGCGGTCTCATCCTTCATGAACATACAGATGTCGCTCGATTACTCCGGCGACCAGTTCTTCATCCCGAACATCGTCCGCGCGATCGGCCAGGCGATCATGCTGGCCCCGCTGTCCGCCGTCAGCCTCGGCAGCGTCGCGCCGCAGGATGCAGCCGCAGCTTCCGGCATCTCCAACATGATGCGCAACCTCGGCGGCGCGATCGGCACGGCGCTGCTCGCCACGATCGTCACCAAGCGCGAGCAGTTCCACTCCAACATCATCGGCCAGTCGGTCGATCTCGGCCGCGAGGAAGTTCGCACCCGGATCGCCGAGGTCACCAACTACTTCCTGAGCCACGGCATCTCCGATCCGGCGACCGCGCACAACCAAGCGATCGTGGCGCTCGGCAACATCGTGAAGCGCCAGGCCCTGGTGCTCGGCTTCAGCGATACCTTTGCCGTGATCGGCATCGTGCTGGTGTTCGCCGCGATCGCGATCCTCTTGACCGGCAAGCCGAAGAACACCGCCGGCGGCAGCGCGGCGCATTGATCTCTCGTTGATCCCCGGGGCGACGGCCAGAAGCCGTCGCCCGATTCTCAGCTCGCCTCGCGCAACTTGAAGCGCTGGATCTTCCCGGTCTGGGTCTTCGGCAACGCCTCGACGAAAGAGATCGCGCGGGGATATTTGTACGGCGCGATCGTCGCCTTGACGTGATCCTGCAACAGCTTGACCTCGACATCGTCGCTGCGCGCGCCCGGCTTCAGCACGATGAAGGCCGAGACGATCTGTCCCCGCTCCTCGTCAGGCGTGCCGATCACCGCGCATTCCGCGACATCGGGATGTCCGAGCAGCGCCGCCTCGACCTCGGGACCTGCGATGTTGTAGCCCGCCGAGATGATCATGTCGTCGGCGCGCGCCACGAATGACAGCCGGCCGTTTTCGTCGCTGACGAAGGCATCGCCAGTGACGTTCCAGCCATCGCGAACGTACTTGGTCTGCCGGGAGTCGGCGAGATAACGGCAACCGGTCGGGCCGCGAACCGCCAGCTTGCCGACCTGCCCCGGCGGCAGCTCGTTCATGTCCTCGTCGACGATCTTCGCCTGGTAGCCGGTAACAGGCGTGCCGGTGGTGCCAGCGACGGCGCTGCCGGCGCGGTTGGTGATGAAGATATGCAGCAGCTCCGTGCTGCCGATGCCGTCGAGGATCGGCTTGCCGGTCTTCCTGGTCCAGCTCTCGAACACCGGCGCCGGCAGCGTCTCGCCGGCCGAGACCGCGAGCCGCAGCGACGACAGATCGGCACCCTTGTCCATCGCCGCCATCATCGCCCGATAGGCGGTCGGCGCAGTGAAGCAGATCGTCGCCTTGTAGGTCTCGATGATCCGGATCATCTCGCTCGGCGCCGCGTTCTCCAGCAATGTCGCGGTGGCGCCGAAGCGCAGCGGGAAGATCGCCAGCCCGCCGAGGCCAAACGTGAACGCGAGCGGCGGCGAGCCGACGAACACATCGTCCGGCGTCACCTTCAGCACTTCCCTGGCATAGCCGTCCGCCACGATCAGGAGATCGCGGTGGAAATGCATCGTCGCCTTCGGCTCACCCGTGGTGCCCGACGTGAAGCCGAGCAGCGCGACGTCGTCACGGCCGGTCTTCACCGCATCGAACTTGACGGGCTTGTTCAGCGCGATCCGGTCGAGCTCGGCATCGTGATTCTGCGTGCCATCGAAATTGACGACCTGCTTGAGGAATTTGCTGGTCTTGGCGCAGGCCACCAATTCGTCCGCGATGCGGCTGTCGGTCAGCGCCAGCGCAATCTCGGCCTTGTCGACGATCTTGGCCAGTTCGCCGGCGCGCAGCATCGGCATGGTGTTGACGACGACGGCACCGGCCTTGGTCGCCGCGAGCCAGGCCGCGACCAGCGCGGGATTATTGCCCGAGCGGATCAGGACGCGATTGCCGGGCTTGACGCCGTAATTCTCCACCAGCGCATGCGCCAGGCGGTTCGACCAATCGGTCAATTCCTTGTAGGTGCGCTGGCGGCCGTTGCCGATCAGCGCGATGCGATCGCCCATGCCCTGCTCGACGATGCGGTCGGTCAGCTCGACCGCAGCGTTGAGATAATCGGGATAGCTGAATTCGGGCCGGTCGAGCAGCAGCTGCGGCCATTGCGCTGATGGCGGCAGGTTGCGCCGCGCGAAATCGTCGACATGCCCGGATGGGCCGAGCCCGGGAAATTCGCCTGACATTCGATTGCCCCTCACTTTCCATCCAGAAAGGCCAAGGTCTTGTCGCCAAGACCAAATATCGAGAAGACCAGTATCGAGGACGCCCGGCAGCGTTCCGATCGCCAATCATTTTATACTTAAAATAATTTGACGCAAGGGTGGATATCGCGCGGAAATGGCGCGGTCCCGCAAACCTCAGATCTGTGTGAGCTGCTTCAGCCGCGCGACCATCGCCGAGTCCGGGTCGGCGAGCGGTGCGATCGCGGTGAAATGATTGGCATCGGGCACAGTGCCGAACCGCGTTGCCACGCCCGCTTTGCCCCAGACGTCGGCGATGGTCCGGCTCTGTCGGTGATATTCGGCGCTCTCGGCGCCGCCAACCACCGCATCGAGCGTCGCGCCTGTCGGCGCTTTCCAGAGCAGCGGGCTCGCCGCCCTTGCTGCGTCGCGGTCAAGGCCAAGCGCCTTGTTGATGGAGGTGCCGACCAGCGGCTCGAGCTCGAACAGGCCGGAGATCGCGTAAGCGGCCCTGACCAGATCCTTCGACAACGACGCATCGTAGGCCGGCCAATCGGTCGCGAGCATGCATGCGGCAAGATGTCCGCCCGCGGAGTGTCCTGACACGACCAGCGGCCGGCCGAGCTTCGCCAGTTCGCGTGACGCCGCGCGCATCTCGGCGATGATGTCGGCGACTGTGACGTTGGGGCAGAGGTCGTAACTCGGCACCGCGACGCTGATGCCGTGGCCATTGAGGCCCCGCGCGCAGTGGCTCGATGACGAGCCGTCAAGCGCCTGCCAGTAGCCGCCGTGGATGAAGACCACGAGCGGCCCGTCGTCGTTACCCTCGAACAGGTCGATGACGTTACGGCTGCCGGGACCATAGCTCAGCCGCCGCGGCGGATGCTGCTCGCGATAGGCCGCGGAGTCCCTCGCCCAGCCGGCCATCAGCGCCGGGTTTTCCGGCACGCGCGCGCGGTTGTTGTATTCGACCTCGTAATCGATCCCGCTCACCGCTTAAGCAGTCCTCGCCTTGGCGGAGCGCTGCGCCGAGCCCTTGGCCTTGGCGAGCAGCCGCATCAGTTCGCGGATGTCCTTCGGCGACAGGTCGCCGAAGATATCGGCGATCCATTTCTCGTGCTCGGCGGCCATCTTGCGGAATTCGGCGCGGCCGAGCTTGGTCAGCCGGATGTACTGCACGCGGCGGTCGGTCTCCGAGGTGCGGCGATCGAGATGGCCGGACTCGACCAGGCGCTCGACCAGCCCGGTGACGTTGCCGTTCGACACCATCATCCGCTTCGAAAGGTCCGACAGCGTCATGCCGTCGGACACCTTGTCGAGCTGGGCCATCAGGTCGAAGCGCGGCAACGTGACGTCGAACTTCTCGCGCAGCCGGCTGCGCACCTCGCCTTCGATCAGCGTGGTGCAGGTCAAGAGCCGCAGCCACAGCCTGAGCTCGGTGCCGTGATCGTCGGGCAGTTCGACGGCTTTGGTTTCGGAATCGAGGATCATGCGGCGATCGTGCCTCCGCGGCAGGTTTCGGTCGGACCGATTGCTTTCAGCTTCAAGCAATTCGCGGCGCCCTGCAAGGACAATTGCGAATCCAGCCCGACATGCCCGGCCGATCCTGCAATTTCTTTAAACTTCAAGCAATTGGCGCGGCGCTTGCATGTGCTGCGCCGGCATGGTGCGCGACGGTCGCCTGACGCAATGCCACATCGCTTGCAGCGGTTGCACGCGTCAGACTAAGCTGAGGCCAAATGGGCCGAAGCCGAAACATCAAGCCAGTGGTTGGGGGAGAGACATGAAGCAATTGACGAAGCTCGTGGGACTGGCGGCGCTGCTCGGTATCGCGGTCGCCCCGGCTACCGCACAGGAGAAGATCAAGATCGGCGTGCTGGTGACGACCTCCGGACCAGCCGCGGCGCTTGGCCAGCAGGTCCGCGACGGCTTTGCGCTCGCGGTCAAGGACCTCGGCGGCAAGATGGCCGGCCGCGAGGTCGAGATCGTCAATGCCGATGACGAGCTGAAGCCCGACGGTGCGGTGGTCAAGGTGCGCGGCCTGCTCGAGCGCGACAAGGTCGATTTCGTGGTCGGCCCGATCTTCTCCAACATCCTGCAGGCGATCCACCGCCCGGTCACCGAGAGCAAGACTTTCCTGATCAGCCCGAATGCGGGTCCCTCCAGCTACGCCGGCAAGGAGTGCAACCCGTTCTTCTACGTGACGTCGTACCAGAACGATCAGGTGCACGAGGTCCTCGGCAAGGTGGCGCAGGACCGCGGCTACAAGCGCGTCTATCTGCTGGTGCCGAACTATCAGGCCGGCCGCGATTCCGTCGCCGGCTTCAAGCTCGATTACAAGGGCGAGATCGTCGAGGAATCCTACACGCCGCTGAACACGCTGGATTTCCAGCCCGAGCTCTCCAAGATCGGCTCGCTGAAGCCGGACGCGCTGTTCACCTTCATGCCGGGCGGCATGGGCGTCAACCTCGTGAAGCAGTACAAGCAGGCTGGCGCCACCGTGCCGGTGCTCTCCGCCTTCACCGTCGACGAATCCACCCTGCCCGCGCAGCAGGACGCCGCCGTCGGCATGTTCGGCGGTGCGAACTGGGCACCGAACCTTGACAATCTCCAGAGCAAGAAGTTCGTCGCGGCCTATGAGGCGGCCTACAACGGGGTGCCCGGCACCTACGCCATGCAGGCCTATGACGCTGCACTGTTGATCGACAGCGCGGTCAAGGCCGTGAAGGGCGACCTCTCCAACAAGGACGCAGTCGCAGCGGCGCTGAGAAAGGCCGACTTCACCTCGCTGCGCGGTAACTTCAAGTTCAACAACAACGGCTATCCGATCCAGGATTTCTACCTCACCAGGGTCGCGAAGCGGCCGGACGGCAAATTCCAGACCGAGATCGTCGAAAAGGTGTTTTCGAACTATGGCGACCGCTACGCCAAGGACTGCGCGGCCAAGTAGCTCACACGAAGCGTTTTCAAGCGAAGTGGATACCGGTTCGCGTGAAGAAAACGCGCAAAATTGAAACATGGAGGAAGTACAAACATGAAAGACGAGATCGCCGGCATCACCCGCGCCAATGAGGGCATCCAGGGCATTTCCTGGAGCATCCTCGGCCAGACCTATGTGCCGAAGAGCCGCACCGAGCATTCCTTCTCCTGGCACGCCACCTTCCCGCCGGGCACCTTCGTTCCGCCGCACATCCATCCCGACCAGGACGAGTATCTCTACATCCTCGAGGGCAAGCTCGACTTCATGCTCGACGGCGCCGATGAATCGGCAACGCCAGGCGATCTGGTGCGCCTGCCGGCGGGCAAGCCGCACGGTATCTTCAACAAGTCGCAGCAGCCGGCCAAGACGCTGTTCTGGGTGTCGCCGACGCGCAGGCTCTACGACCTGTTCTGGGCGATCCACAACATGAAGGACCAGAACCCGGACGACGTGGTGCGGCTCGCCGCCGAGCACAACATTCACTTCCTGCCGCCGCCTCCGGCGTAGGATTCCTCCGTCGTTGCGAGCGAAGCGATGCAATCCATAGTTCGGCGATCCCGGAACGATGGATTGCGCCGTCGCTTCGCTCCTCGCAATGACGAAGTGGAGATGGCCGGCCGGGCGTCTCCTTCTTCAAAGACTTACTGCCGCGCCACGACGCGCGCGGCAAAGCCGGCCTTGGCGGCATAGCCGCGCACGATCGCCTCGCGCGCCTCGTAGTTGAGAATGGTGTCGACGTCGGTAAAACCCTGTGGCGCGAGCTGCTCGACGGCGTCGATCACGCCCTCCGGCCCGCCGCGGCGGTTGGAGGCGACGATGTCGGCGGTCATCGGCAGCCGCTGCCGCTCATAGCCGGCCAACGCCTGGCGCGGATGCTCCGCTTGCGCCAGCATGTCGGCGAGGCAGCGCGCATCGAGGATGGCCTGCGACGCGCCGTTCGAGCCGACCGGATACATCGGGTGCGCGGCGTCGCCGAGCAGCGTGACGCGGCCGCTCGACCAATAGGGCAGCGGATCGCGGTCGCAGCACGGATACTCCCAGAACTCCGGCGTCGCGTTGATCAGGCCGGCGAAGTCGACCTGCGGGATGGTGAAGCTCGTGAGATAGGGCATCATCTCGTCGCGGCGGCCGAGATTGGACCAGCCCTCGCGGCGCGGCGGCGGCGAGGAGCCGTCGCCGATCCGCACCAGCACCGCCCAATTGGTGAGGCGGCTTGCCGGGCTCGAGCCTGGCGCAATCGGATAGATCACGGCCTTGGCATTCAACCCGCCGGCGATGATCATCGAACGGCCGGTCAGGAAGGCCGGCCAATCGGTCGCGCCGCGCCACAGCATCAGCCCGTTCCAGCACGGCCCGCCCTCATCCGGAAACAGCATCTCGCGCACCTTGGAGTGGATGCCGTCGGCGCCGATCAGGATGTCGCCACGCGCGGTGTGGACGTGGCTGCCGCTCCGATCGAAGAAATAGGCCGACACGCCGCCCTCGTCCTGCGTGAAGGAGCCGAGCCGGCAGCCGGTGCGGATCGCATCCGCGCCAAGCCGGTCGATTACGGCCTGATGGATCACGCCCTGCAGGCGGCCGCGATGAACAGAGAATTGCGGCACGTCGTGGCCGGCATCGAGCCCACGCTTCTCGTGCCAGACCTGCTGGCCGTGCCGCGTCAGATAAAACAGCTCATAGGTACGGATCGCGACCTCGTCGAGCTTGTCGAGCAGGCCAAGCCCCGCCAGCTCGCGGATCGCATGCGGCAACGTATTGATGCCGACGCCGAGCTCGCGGATCGTCTCCGACTGCTCGTACAGCTCGCAACTGATGCCGCGCGACCGCAGCATCAGCGCAGTGGTGAGGCCTCCGATTCCGCCTCCGACGATAATCGCCTTCATCGTCCCTTACTCCACTCACAACAGGACGCTTTTACGCTTTCGCCTAAGGTCGCACGCCCCCGCGCCCGGCCGCAAGCGGCTTGGTCGCCCAGGACTAGGACCGGCCTGCGATGATTAGGCTTAGCCTTAACATTGGCTCAGCGGACTCCAATCATTCCCCGTCACCCTGAGGCGCGAGCGGAGCGAGCCTCGAAGGGTCGACGGCCACCAGCCGGGCCGTTCACCCTTCGAGACGCGCGTTCCGCGCTCCTCAGGATGACGGGATCAGCAAGATCGCGCCTCCATTAATCCGGCACCACGGCGATGGCCTGGATTTCCACCTTGGCGCGATCCTCGATCAGGCCGGCAACCTGGATCGCGGTCATCGCCGGAAACCGCCGGCCGATCACGTCGCGATAGACCCCGCCGATCTCCTTCAGCCGCGCGGAATACTCCTTGCGATCGAGCAAGAACCAGGTCATCGACACGATGTGCTCCGGCCCGGCCCCGCCGGCGGCGGCCACCGCGACGATGTTGCGCAGGGTCTGGCCGATCTGCGCCACGAGATCGTCGCTCTCGAACACGCATTGCCCGTTCCAGCCGATCTGGCCGGCGATGAAGAGCTGTTTGCCGCGCGCGGCCATGCCGTTGGCGTAGCCGATCGGCTTCGCCCATCCGTCCGGTTGCAGGATCTCGATCATCTCAATTGCCCTCGAAGGCGGGTTTCTGCTTGGCGGCGAAGGCCTCGAAAGCGCGGCGAAAATCGCCCGTCACCATGCAGATCGCCTGCGCCTGCGCTTCGGACTCGATCATCTCGTCGACGCCCATCGCCCATTCCTGATTGAACATCGTCTTCGTCACGCCATGGGCGAACCACGGTCCATCCGCAAGCGAGCGCGCCAGGTCCTGCGCGGCGGCGGCGAGCTCGGCCGGCGGCACGAGGCGGTTGTGAAAGCCCCACGCAAAGCCTTCGTCGGCACTCATCGCGCGGCCGGTGTAGAGCAGATCGGCAGCACGGCCCTGCCCGATCACGCGCGGCAACAATCCGCACGCCCCCATGTCGGCGCCGGCAAGGCCGACGCGGGTGAACAGGAATGCGGTCTTGGCCTGCGGCGTCGCCAGCCGCAGGTCGGACGCCAGCGCCAGCATCGCACCGGCCCCGGCGCAGATGCCGTCGATCGCGGCGACAATGATCTGCGGGCATTTGCGCATCGCGCGCACCACCTCACCGGTCATCCGGGTGAAGGCGAGCAGGTCGGGCATCGCCATCCGCGTCAACGGCTCGATGATCTCGAACACGTCGCCGCCGGAACAGAAGTTGCCGTCGGCGCCGGTCAGCACGATGGCGCGGACGTCGGAGGCATATTTGAGATTGGTGAAGAGATCACGCAGCTCCTCGTAGGACTCGAAGGTCAGCGGGTTCTTCTTGTCCGGCCGGTTCAGCGTGATGGTTGCGACACGGCCGCTCGCGTCGGTCGACCAACGGAAGTGTTTTGCAGGATAATCCCTGAACGGACGGAGCTTTGCTTTCATCTCGGACATGATGTGTTCCTTCACCCGGTAAAGACTTCGCCGCCGGCAACCGCCACAGCTTGTCCATTGATTGACGATGCGCCCTCGGAGGCAAGCCAGAGGATGCTGTCGGCGACCTCCTCCGGCGTGACCAGCCGCTGCATTGGATTGACCTTGGCGAGCGAAGCCCGCGCCTCCTGCTCGCTGCGCCCGGTCTTGGCGACGATGTTGGCGGCCGCATCCGCCACCAGCGGCGTATCGGTGTAGCCGGGGCAGACCGCATTCACGGTGACGCCGCGCCGGGCGTACTCCAGCGCCAGCGAGCGCGTCAGGCCGACGACGCCGTGCTTGGCGGCGACATAGGCCGAGACATAGGCGTAGCCGGTGAGGCCCGCAGTCGAGGCCACGTTTGATCACCCGCCCGCGGCCGCGCTGCGCCATCCCCGGCAGCACGGCGTGCGTCACCAGGAACACACTGGAGAGATTGCTCGCCAGCATGTCCGCCCATAGCGCCGCGTTCGTCTTGTCGAACGGCGCGCTGGCGGCCTTGCCGGCATTGTTGACGAGGATATCGATCGGCCCCGCCTCGGCCTCGATCTGCGTGATACCCTTGGTCACCGCCGTTTCATCGGTCACGTCGATCGCGACAACTGCGCCAGCGCGCTCACCGAGCAACGAAGCCGTCGCCTTCAGCACATCGATCCGGCGTCCGGCGATGCTGACGCGTATACCGGCTTTTGCGAGCGCGATTGCCGTTGCGGCCCCGATGCCGGAACCGGCACCGGTCACGAGCGCATGGGCGTTGGGCCAGAACCGTGTCATGCCTTCACTCCCGCGGCTGTGCGTTCGAGATTGGCCTCGTATTGCGACTTGCCCGACAGATACTGCTTCGGCCAGGCGACCTGCTTGACGCCGATCTTCGCGGCCTCGTGCAGCGTCCAGGCCGGGTCGGCGAGATGCGGCCGCGCGATCGCGCAGAGATCGGCGCGGCCGGCGGCGATGATCGAATTGGCGTGGTCCGCCTCCGAGATCGCGCCGACCGCGATGGTGGCGATGCCGACCTCGTTGCGGATCTTGTCGGCGAACGGCGTCTGGTAAAGCCGGCCATAGATCGGATGATCGTCGGCCCAGACCTGGCCCGAGGAGCAGTCGATCAGGTCGGCACCGGCCACCTTGAACAGTTTTGCGAAGGCGAGCGCATCCTCGGGCGTGTTGCCGCCCTCGGCCCAGTCGTGACAGGACAGGCGGACCGACATCGGCTTGTCCTCCGGCCACACCGCGCGGATGGCGCGGAACACTTCCAGCGGATAACGCGCGCGGTTCTCGATCGATCCGCCATAGCCGTCGCTGCGGCGATTGGTCAGCGGCGAGAGGAAGCTCGATAGCAGATAGCCGTGGGCGCAGTGCAGCTTCCAGAATATCGAAGCCCGCGGCGGCGGCGCGCCTGGCGGCGGCAACGAACTGGTCGCGCACCTCGTCCATTTCGGCGCGGCTCATCGGCTCCGGAACCTGGCCGTCGGGCAGGTAAGGCACCGGTGAGGCCGACACCAGCGGCCAGTTGTGGTCCGGCAGCGGTTCGTCCATGCCTTCCCACGCGACCCGCGTCGAGCCCTTGCGGCCGGCATGGCCGAGCTGGATGCCGATCTTCCCTTGCGAACTGCGATGCACGAACTCGACGATGCGCTTGTAAGCCGCCGCCTGCGCGTCGTTCCACAGGCCGCAGCAGCCGGGCGTGATCCGCGCCTCCGGCGAGACGCAGGTCATCTCGGTGAACAGCAGGCCCGCGCCGCCGAGCGCGCGGGAGCCGAAATGCACCAGATGGAAGTCGTTCGGCACGCCCTCTTCCGCGGAATACATCGCCATCGGCGAGACGATGATCCGGTTGTGCAGCGACAGGCCGCGGATCTGGAACGGCGTCAGCATCGGCGGCGTGACGCGGTCGTTGGTCGCGGGCACGCCGCTGCGCTCCGCGAACCAGCGCTCATAGCCTTCGAGCCACGTTCTGTCGCGCAGCCGCAAATTCTCGTGGCTGATGCGCTGCGAGCGGGTCAGCAGCGAATACATGAACTGCTCCGGCTCCAGCGTGTCGGCGTAGCGCGAGCCGACCACCTCGAACCATTCCATCGCGTTGCGCGCGGCGTTCTGGATCCGCGCCACGTCGACCCGGCGCAGCTCCTCGTAAGCCTTCAGCACGGCGGGAATGCTGTCCTTGGTCGCGCCGTGGATCTTGAACTGGTTGGTCAGCTCGATCGCATCTTCCAGCGCGAGCTTGGTGCCCGAGCCGATCGCGAAATGTGCGGTGTGGGCCGCATCGCCCATCAGCACGACATGGCTGTTGCCGTTGAACGCGGTCCACTTGCCGCAGATCAGCCGCGGAAACGACAGCCAAGCCGAGCCGCGCAGATGCCGCGCGTTGGAGACCAGATGATGTCCCTCGAGGATTTCCGCGAACACCTTCTCGCAGAACGCGATGGATTCTCCCTGATCCATCTTGTCGAGGCCGTGGGCGAGATAGGCCTCCTCGGTGGTCTCGACGATGAAGGTCGCCGCGCCCTCCTCGAACTTGTAGATGTGCGACTGGAACCAGCCATGCTCAGTCTTGCGGAAGTCGAAGGTGAAGGCATCGAACGGTCGGTTGGTGCCGAGCCAGATATAGCGGTTCGGCCGCATCAACATGTCGGGCTGGAAGGTCTCCGCGTATTTGGCGCGGACCTTCGAATTCACACCGTCGCACGCCACGATCAGATCGGCGTCGGGGAACTCGAGATCGGAATTGACCTCGCGCTCGAAGATCAACTCGACGCCGAGCTCCTCGGCCCGCGCCTGCAGGATGTTGAGCAGCCGCTTGCGGCCGATGCCAACGAAGCCGTGGCCGGTGGTGCGCATCCGGCGGCCCTTGATCAGGACCTCGATGTCGTCCCAGTGGTTGAAGGCCTGCTCGATCGTGTCGGCGGTGACCGGGTCCCATTTGCGCATGTTGTCCATGGTCGCATCGGAGAACACCACGCCGAAGCCGAATGTGTCATAGGGCCGGTTGCGCTCGACCACGGAGATCTGGTGCGCGGGATCAAGCATCTTCATCAGGATGCCGAAGTAGAGCCCGGCCGGCCCGCCTCCAATGCAAACGATGCGCATGGCGTTCTCCCGTTGGCTTCGGCCGGGGTCGTTTTCCCCAGGGAGCCGATGAGGGATAATATTTTATACTTAAAATAATTGTCAAGGGCGGCGTGGACCCACCCATAGCTGTCGTCCCTGCGAAAGCAGGGCATAACCACAGGATCGCGTTGTTGAAATGGGCTGTGGCCCCAGCGCTGTAAACCAACAGCAATTGGTGGCTATGGGTCCCTGCTTCCGCAGGGACGACACTGAGTTTGTGGCGCGCTGCGCGCCCTCAATGCACCGCGGCGTACAGGATCTTGTCCTGCGTCGCGTCGGCCGCATCGAACTCGGCGACGATGCGGCCGGTGCGGGCGACCAGGATGCGGTCGGAGACCGCGAGGATCTCCGGCAGATAGGACGAGATCACCACCACCGCCTTGCCTTCGTCGGCGAGCCGGCGGATTTCGCCGTGGATGTGCGGGATGGTACCGACGTCGACGCCGCGCGTCGGCTCGTCGAAGAAGATGATCGAGGGCTCCTGCACCAGGGTCTTGGCCAGCACCACCTTCTGCTGGTTGCCGCCGGACAGCTCGATGATCTTGGCCTTGCGCTGCAACGCGCTGATCTTGAGCCGCTCGACCCAGTAATTGGCGAGTTTGCTGCGCCTGGCGCGCGACAGCAGGAAGCTCCAGCCCTTCCGCGTGGCGAGGCTGCCGATATAGACGTTGTCGTCGACCACCATGGTCTCGAAGAAGCCGTTGGCCTTGCGGTCCTCGGTGATGTAGGCGATGCCGTCATTGATCGCCTGACGCGGCACGCGGTAGCGGATCGGCTTGCCGCGCAGCCGGATGGTGCCGCCATTGACCAAGTTGCGCTTCAACGCGCCGTAGACGATCTTGGCGATCTCGGTGCGGCCGGAGCCGATCAGGCCGGCGATGCCGACCACCTCGCCGGCATAGACCGAGAACGACATGTTCTTGACCGCCATGCCCATGGTGACATTCTCGACCGTCAGCACTTTCTCGCGGCGCTGATGGGTCTTCTCTCTTCCGCCATAGACCGCTTGCGCCACCTCGCGCCCGACCATGTGCTGCACCAGCGCGTCGCGGGTGAGCTGCTTGGCGGGCGCCGTGATCACCAGCTTGCCGTCGCGCAGCACCGTGATGCGGTCGGCAATCTGGAGCGATTCCTCCAGCGCATGGGAGATATAGATGATCGAGACGCCGCGGGCGCGCAGGTCGCGCACCAGGTGGAAGAAGTGGACGATCTCCTCCGGCGTCAGCGATGCGGTCGGCTCGTCGAAGATGATGATGCGCGCCTTGTTGTAGATCGCGCGCGCGATCTCCACCATCTGCTTCTTGGCGGTGCCGAGGAGCGCCACCGGCGTTGCCGGATCGACGTGGAAATTGAGCGACTGCAGCAGCTGCTGGGCCTGGATGTTCAGCGTGCGGAAGCGCGTCAGCAGCTTTTCATTGCCGAGCTCGATGTTCTGCGCCGCGGTCATGGTCGGCACCAGGCTGGTCTCCTGATAGACCATGCAGATCCCAGCATCGAGCGCGTCGCGCGGCTGCTCGAAGTTGGCGGGCTTGCCGTCGAGCAGATAGTCGCCGGAGGTAAGATTGATCGCGCCTGCGATCGCCTTGCACAGCGTCGACTTGCCGGCGCCGTTCTCGCCGACCAGCGCATGCACCTCGCCGGGATAGAGATCGAAATTGACGCCCTCGATGGCGTGGACACCGCCATAGATCTTGGAGCCGTTGCTGATCCGAAGCACCGGCTCGCGGGTTGCGGACTGGGTGGCGGGTGCCGCCTGCGTCACACCGTCATTCATCGCAGCTCTCCCGTGTAGCGCAGCAGCCGTCCGGCGCCGCGCGCCGCGATCACGATGCCCGAAGGCGTCGCGCAGGCGGCGGTGATGCCGTGGAAGCGCCCGCCGGCGCGGCTGTGCAGGCTGTCGCTGGCCTCGCCCGCGGCATCGAGATGCACGAGCAGGCCATAGGAACGTGGCGGCGCCCATGGCTTCTGGATGCCGAGTGCCTTGACGCTGCCGATCTGCATCGGCTCCAGGCAATCGCTGCCGCCAACCAGCGCCGGCGCCACCCAGTAATCGGGCGGCATCGTCGCCATCATCTCCTCGCGGAAGTCGTCTTCCTTGAGCACGAACTCGATCAGATGGGTGCGGCGGGCGAAGATACCGAGCAGCACCCCACCATGGCCGTCCGGATGCAGCCGCGCCGGATAGCCCGGCATGTTGGTGGCGACGGTCTCGCGCGGGCCAAGCCCGTTGCCAGCGAGCGCGAACCGGCTGAGGCCGATGCGCCCAGCTTTCGGTGAGCCACAGGCTCTCGCCATCGGCCGAGACCATCACGCCGTAGGGATATGGCAGATCGCGCAGCAGCACCTGCGGATTGTCGAGGCCGGCATCGCAGCTGATCAGGCGGCCGCCGGCGCGCTTCTCCATCAAATCATGCCGCCACTCGCTTGGGCGCCGACCGGTGCTGCCTTCCACCGCATAGATGCGGTCATCGGGCGCCGCCGTGACCGACAACAGCCCCGTGAGCGCGCTGCCGCCGGCGGCCTCCAGCCAGCGCGGCGCGGGCTTTGCAGGATCGATCGCGGCAAGCCCCCTGCCCGCGACGCAGACCAGGAGACGGCCGTCCGGATGCAATGCGAGCCCGCCGGCATCATCCTCGAACTCGGCGACGACCGTACGGGTCGCGAAATCCGCGCCGCTGAGCTTCAGCACCTGGCGACCGGCGGAAACGAAGATCGCGCCATCGCCGGCGGCGATGACGTCGTCGACGCCCGGCAGCGGCGCGCCGATCGGCACGGCGGTGTCGAGCCGGTCGTTCGGGCTCATCGCGCCGTCGAGCGGCGGGATCGCGTTCTGGCCGCCGTCGCGGTCGATGACGCTGCGGATGTCGCGCAGCAGATGATCGAAGAATCCCATTATTTCGTCACCCTGCTTTTGGCACCCCAATAGGCATCGTAGCCGGTCCAGCTGTCGTCGACGCCATCGAGCTTGATGCGGCCGATCCGGTTGTTCTCGAGCCCGCCGAGATAGAGATAGCCCTGATGCTCGCGCATCGAGGTCAGCGTCGAGTGCGAGATGCCGGTCGGATCCCACCAGGATTCCAGCGCCTCGCCCTTTTCATTGAACTTCAGCACGCAGCCATGGTTGAGCGCCGGCGCCAGCCACTCGTCGGTTGGCACCTGCTTGACCATGCGCAGGCGGAAACCGGGCTTTCGCGCGGCAAGGTCGAAGGTCGGCGTGCGGATGCCGACCAGCGCCAGCCAGTAGGTGCCGTCGGAGGCGCGGTTGATGTTGTCGGGGTTGCCCGGCAACTCGTCCATCAGCACTTCGGTCTTGCCCTTGTTCGGCCCCTCGATCCAGTGGCGGAACACCTTGCACAGCGAGGTCGACGCAATCAGGATCGACTTGCCGTCATGGGAGACGCAGATCCCGTTCGGGAAATAGAAGTGGTTGATCACCGTGCGCGTGGTCTTGGTCGCCGGGTCGTAGCAGACCACGCGGCCGTTCGGCCGGCCCTCGAGGATGTCGAGGGTATTGGTAGTCATCTCGTAGCGCGTGGTGCAGTCGCTGAAATAGATCTTGCCGTCGGGCGCGATGTCGAGATCGTCGGCCATGCGCAGGCGGGAATCGTCGTTCAGCTTGTACCAGGTGCGGTTGGTCTCATCGGTGACCTTGAAGATGCGGCCATCAGGCGCGATGCCGTAGACGCCCATGCCGGCGACCGCGACGATCAGGTTCTCGTCGCGATCGAACTGCATGCCGAGCGGCCGGCCGCCGATATGGGCGAACACCTCCCGGGTCTTGAACTCAGGCCCGGAGAAGCGGATCACATTGCCGTCGCGGGTCGAGCCGTACAGACGGCCCTGACGATCGAGGATGACGTCCTCGGGCCCCTCGACCTGGTCGACGCCGATCGCCTGCGCGTTGATCAGCCGGTCGTTCTGCGCATAGGGCGAGGCCGCACCGGGCTGCACCGCGGGCGCCGACGCGAGCGGCACGAAGGCCGGATTGACATAGATCTTCTGGATCGCCTTGCCGCGGTTCTTCGACCATTTGACGTCGATGCCGACCGCAGCGAGCAGGATCATGCCGGTCACCGCCGAGGTGACATAGCCCGGAATGCCCATGCGCACGAGGCCGTTGATCAAGAGGAAGATGATCAGCGCGCCGATCATCGCCCGCCACACCGTGCCCTTGCCGCCGGCCAGCGAGACGCCGCCGAGCACCACGGCGGTCAGCGCCTGGAACTCCCAGCCGACGCCGGTGGTGGAATCCGTCGAGGCCTGACGTGCCGCATAGAAGATACCGCTCGCCGCGCACAGCGTGCCCGACAGAACATAGGTCATGAACAGCATCAGGCGGACGCGGATGCCGGCATGGCGCGCCGCCTTGCGGCTGGCGCCGATCGCGGTGAGATGCCAGCCATAGCGCGAGCGCGACAGGAAGATGTGGCAGACCAGTATCACCACGAACAGCGTCGCCGCATTGACGGGAATGCCGAGCACGCTGCCGCCGCCAATGAAATCCCAGGCGTCGCTCTCGACCGAGTTGGTCGCGAACACCTGGGCATAGCTGGTGTTGAGCAGATTGACCGAGGCGCGCAGGATGATCAGGGTCACCAGCGTGGTCAGGAACGGCCGCGTCTTGAGGAAGCCGATCAAAAAGCCGTTGATGCTGCCGAGCACCGCGCCGACCAGAAGCGTCGCCGGCACGGCAAGGCCGACCGGCCATTCGCGTACCAGGAGGAAATAGAGCGCCGCGAAATTGCACAACGCGAAGATCGCACCGACCGACAGGTCGATGCCGCCGGTGACGAGGCAGAAGCCCATCGCGAGCGCGACAAAGCCGAATTCGGCGAACAGCCGCAGCAGCGACACCGAGTTCTGCACCGAGGCGTAGTCGGGAATGGTGAGCGCGAAATACGCCCACAGCCCGATCATCACGGTGAAGGGAACGACCGGCTCGAACCACTGCTTGAGCAACAGCTCCGACAGCAGGAGCCGGGGTGAAAACCGCCGCACCGATGCGGCAAAGGAATCAACTGCCATCGACATCGCCAAAGCACTCCCTGATCCGGTTTCAACGTTTCCGGATTCTGACCCGTGATACAGCCGGCGCGGGAATGCCCCCCGCGCCGGCTGTCTCGCGCCTTGTTAGTTTTTCTTGGGTAGCGCGAAGCAGGTGCCGCCGAGCGAGGCGTTCGACTTATCGATCCAGATCGGCCGCGTGTAATAGGACAGGTTTTTCGTGCCGGGCTTGTCGCCGGACATCAGCAGCGTCTCGGCCGCGAACATCAGGTCGTGGCCCTGCTCGGTCGCCTTGTAGCTGAGGAACTTGCTGAAATTGCCTGAAGTGACCTGGTCGCAATCGAGCTGCGAGCCCTCGCCCGAGGCGAACACCTTCACGTCGTCGATCTTGCCGGCATTGCGGATCGCCTGCGCGGCGCCCGACTCCATGATGCCCCAGAAGCCGATCGAGGCGCAGAGATCGGGATGCTGCTGGATCACGGTGGCGGTGATGTTGAGCGCGGTGTTGGCATCCCAGTTCGCCGCCTGGTTCGACACCACCTTGATGTTGGGATCCTTGTTCAGAACCTCCATGATGGCGCCGACCTGATCGACGCTGGCGGCTGCGGTCAATTCGCCCTGCACGATCTGCACCTTGCCCGATTTGCCGGAGCCGGTACCGCAGGCCTTGACGGCCTCGTTCGCGAGCATCCTGCCGATCTCGCGCCAGTCGACGCCGACAAAGGCGCCAGACTTGTAGTTCGAGGCCATATTGACCTGGATCACATGCGTGCCCTGGCTTTCGGCACGCTTCAGGTCCTTCATCAAGAGCGTCACGCTCGGGTTCTGCACGATCAGGACGTCGGGCTTCTGGTCGACCAGCGCGGTCAGCGCCTGCTGCATGGCGGACGGATTGTTGTTGGGGTCGCGCACGACATACTTCATGCCGCGCCACTCAGCCTCTTCCTGCACCACGCGGCCCCACTCATCGGAGAGCGGCACGCCGAGCGCGATCGGCAGATAGGCGATGGTCTTGCCCTGCAGCGACTTGTCGTAGGCGGTGCGCAGCTCGCGCCCGGCCTTGGTACCTTCCTCCTGTGCCGATGCCGCAAACGGCATCCCGGCGAGCGTCACTCCGGCGAGCAGGATCGTCCAGAACTTGGTCGTCTTCATCGTCTCCTCCACACAAAATTCTTTTGATTGATTGGATTTCTTTTTGATTGGCGCGGCGCGCTCAGTCGCCTTGTTTCAGTCTCCTTGCCGCGCGGTCTCCTCGTCGCGGGGATGCAGCCAGTTGTCGAGCACGATCGCGGCCAGCAGCACCACGCCCTTGATGATGTTCTGCACCTCGCTGTTGACGTCCATGATGGTGAAGGCGTTGAGCAGCGTGCCGATCAGGACGCAGCCGACCACGACGCTGAACACGCTGCCGCGGCCGCCGATCAGGCTGATGCCGCCGATCACGACGACCAGCACGACGTCGAAGATCATTGTCCCTTGCGTGATCGCCATCTGCATGCTGCCCGTGGTGCCGACCCAGACCAGGCCCGCAATCCAGGCGAGCAGCGCAACCAAGACGTGCTCCAGCACGATCAGTGGACGCAGCGGAATGCCGGTCAGCCGCGCGGCCTCCGGATTGTCGCCCTGCGAATAGATGAAGCGGCCGATCGAGGTGCGCGACAGGAACAGGTGCATCGCGATCGCGCAGACCGCGAACACCAGGATCGGAACCGGGATGCCGAACAGCCGCCCGGCGCCGAGATACATCAGGCCCCGGCGCATCCTTCGGCGCGTAGACCACCCAGGCCGGCGCGATCCAGAAGGCGAGACCATAGATCACGAAGCCGGCGGCCAGCGTCACGAACAGCGCCGGCGCCTCCACGAAGGCGACCATGACGCCGTTGACGACGCCGATCAGCACCGCAATGGCCAGCGCCAGCAGCACTGCCGTGAAAACAGGCATGCCGTTTTGCATGTAGATCAGGGCGATCGCCCAGGAACCCGCCATGATCGCGACCTCGGAGAGGTCGATGCCGCGGCTGATCACGATCAGCCCCATGCCGAGGCCGAGCACGCCAAGGATGGAAATACTGCGCAACAGATTCAGGAGATTGGAAACGCTGGCAAAACCGTTCAGGGTCAGGCCGAACACGACCAGAAGCGCGATCGTGATCAGGAGCACGATCTGCTCCTGGCTCGGTTTTGCGAACATTGTGCCCGAGCGAGATGATGCCGCAGGGACAGCAACGCCGCGCGATGGCGATTGCACGCTCATCGTTTCCTCCAGGTATTATTTTGCTTGAGACTTTAAGAGCGCCAACTCATATTCGTCAAATGCATTCGACGGATACGGATTGATTATTTCCATGCATGTACGCGATATCGATCTGAACCTGTTCGTCGTGTTCGACGCGATTTACACCGAAGGCGGCGTCAGCCGCGCCTGCTTCCGCCTCAATCTGACCCAGCCCGCGGTCAGCCATGCGCTGAGCCGGCTGCGCGCGATGTTCAACGATCCGCTGTTCGTGCGCCGCCATCACGTGATGACGCCGACCCCGCTGGCGCGCCAGATCATCACCACCGTGCGCCAGGCCCTCAACGGCCTCGAGACGACGCTGACCCATACCAACCGCTTCGATCCGGCCAGGACGCCGAAGCGGTTCGTGATCGGCCTGCGCAACAATCTCGAGGCGCCAATGCTGAGCGCGCTGATCAACCGGATCAGCGCCGTCGCGCCGCTGGTCGAGATCGCCACCGTGCGCAGCGAGCGCAACAATCTGGAGCGCGAGCTTGCCGCCGGAACGCTGGACGTCGCGATCGATACGCTGCTGCCGCTCTCCACCGAGGTGCGGCGCGAGCAGATCCTGACCGAGCATATCGCGGTGTTCGCCCGGCGCGGCCATCCCGAGCTCGGCACACGGCTCGACAAGAAGGCGTACCTGCGCATGGAACACGTCTGCGTGACGTCGCGGCGCAGCGGCCTGTCGTTCGAGGACTTCCAGTTCCAGCGGCTCGGCCTGACGCGCACCGTTCGCCTGACCTGCCAGAACTTCGCGACTGCCTGCCATGTCGTGAGCCGCAGCAACATGCTGCTGACGGCATCGGAGAGCGCCGCCTCCGTGCTGGAGGATCCCGGGCTGTTGCAGTGCTTCCCCTGCCCGTTCCCGATCAGCCCGCACGTCAATTATCTCTATTGGCATGCCACCGCCGAGGGCGACACCACCAATCAATGGCTGCGCGAGCAGCTGCGCGCCGCCGCGGCGTCGCTCGCAGGTAGCCGCTTCAGCAAGAAGAACCGCCGTGCGGCCAGGACGCGCCCCAAGGTGGGCATCCCGGCGCCGATCAGCCTCGCCGCGGAATGAGAGCGCCTCGAGCGCTGCAACAAGCAATCATGCGGCAGCCTGCGGCCGCGCATCCTCGCGACGGAGATGGCGCCGCGCCCAGGCGGCCACCTCCTCCATTGTCGCCCGCGTCTCGGGCAGGAACGGAAAGATCGGGTAGACATGGACTGAGTCCTCGACCACCCGCAGCGTCACCTCGACCCCGGCCTGCTCCGCGCGCTCGGCCAGCCGTGTGGTATCGCTGAGCAGCACCTCGCCCCGGCTCGCGGTCAGGAACAGCGGCGGCAGGCCGGTGAGATCGCCGAACAGCGGCGACACCAGCGGATCGGTCGGCTCGTGCCCCTGGAAGTAGGACGCCCCCATGAACGTGAGCAGGTCGCGGTTGGCCGCAGGATCGTCGCCATTGAACTGGCGGATCGTCGGACCCGACAATGTCAAATCGGCGAAAGGCGCCGCGGCGAGGATCGCCGCCGGCAACGGATCGCCGGCATTGCGGAGCGCCAGCACCATTGCAACGGCAAGGCCGCCGCCAGCGGATTCGCCGGAGACCATGATCGAGCCCGCGGGAATGCCGCGCGCGAGCAATGCGCGATAGGCGGCCACCGCGTCGTCGAGCGCGGCCGGATAGGGATGCTCCGGTGCGAGCCGGTAATCGACGGTGTAGCAGGTCCCCTCCACCGCAGCCGCAAGCCGGCTTGCATATTCCAACGAGCCCCTGGCGGACCCGATCAGATAGCCACCGCCGTGGAAGTGCAGCACGACGTTGCCACCCTGCGCGTCCGGAGCCGCGACGCGCCAGGCCTTGACGTCGCCAAGCTCGTCCTCCACCGCGGCCACGCTTGCGGGCAGCGGAAAGTTGGTCACGAGGAAACGGTCATAGGCCTCGCGCAACCCGTCATGACCACGTGCGACATCTTCAGGCCGGAACGCATACTTCCAGAGGTCGAACGCGCGCTGCGCTTCCGGACGCTGCAAGCGCTTGCCTTCGCGCAGGCCGGTGACATTGAGCACTTCGCCGGGCGGCCCTTCGGTGGCCTTGACCACATCATAGTCCCACGCGAGGCCCCAGCTGGTCTCCGCCAGCGGATCGATGCGCGCCATGCCCTTCCAGCGGTGGTTGCGGTGGCGCAGGCGATCGGCATCGGTCTCGTGCATCAGCTTGACCACCGCACGCGCACCGGCCTGGATCCGCGTCGTGCGCGGCAGCCGCCGAAGCTCGTACTCCTTCAGCGCGCCGGGGACATCGTTCTGCCGTCGCGACAGCACGCGCGCAAGCGTCCAGCCATCCTCGATGCTCTGGCCGGCACCGGCGGCAAGAAACGGCACCATCGGATGAGCCGCGTCGCCGAGCAGCGTGATGCGGCCGGAGCTCCAGCAATCGATCGGATCGCGATAATACATGCCGGTGATGAATGCGCTCTGGCATTGCTCGAGCATTTTTCGCGCACGCGGCTCGGCGTCATTGAAGGAGCCCAGCAGTTCGGAAATGTCGCCGGTCTCGTCCCAGGATTCCCGTGTCACCTCGTGCGCAGGCACCGAAGCGAGGATGCTATAGAGATTTTTCGGCCGCACCCAATAGGTGATCAGCGTCCGGCCCGGGCCGAACCAGTAATTGCCGCGCTCCTCCAGATCGAGGCCTTCGATCCGCTCGGCCGGAATCAGCGAACGCCACATCAGAATGTTGGCAAAGTGCTTCTCCTCCCGGCCGCGCAGATGCTCGCGCACGACCGAATGGATGCCGTCGCATCCGATCAGCACGTCACCGCGCACGGTCTCGCCATTCGCGAGCTTCACTGCGACGCCGTCGGCGTCCTGCGAGACTGCCACGCAGCGGGCATCAAGCCGTCTGGCTTCGGGCGGCACCGCGTCAGACAGGATCTGAACCAGGTCGGCGCGATGGATATTGTACATCGGTGCGCCATAGCGCTTGGCGGCCTCATCGCCCAGCGGAGCCTGGTACAGCATCTTGCCGGTGCGCAGGTCGCGGTAGTCATAGGATTGCGGTTTGACGCCTACGCTGCGAATGGCGGCCTCTAATCCAAGCTCGCGCAACACGATCGCCGCGTTCGCGGCAATCTGGATGCCGGCGCCGATTTCGTTCAATGCCCTGGCCTGCTCGAGCACGAGAACGTCAATGCCTTGATGACGCAGCGCAATCGCTGTAGTCAGTCCACCGATGCCGCCGCCCACGACGAGTACACGCATGACCTGCTTCCTCTCCGAGTCCGAATTAAGCGATTTCACTTAATTAATCCAGGATCAGTTCGCATGTCAAGCAGGCGGAAGGGCACGCGCGCGACTTCGGAAGAGACGCGGAACCAGATCAAGGCGGCCGCGCAAATGCTGTTTGCCCGCCATGGCGTCGACGCGGTGACCGTGCAGCAGATCGTCGACGCAGCCGGACAGCGCAACAACGCCGCGCTGCACTATCATTTCCGGTCCAAGGAAGAGCTGATCCGGCAGATGGTCGTCGACGGTGCGACTGTGCTCGAAGAGCGGCGGCGTGACATGCTCGGCGAGATCGAGGCGCGCGGCGGACCTAAAACCATTCGCGAGCTGATCGTGGTGCTGGTCATGCCCGTGATCGAGCTCGGTGACGACGAGCGATGGCGGGGATATATCCGCTTCACCTCGAACCTGCAGGCCTCCGATCCCAAGGCGTTGCGTGAGGCGCTGAACGGCCGCTGGAATGCCAGCTATATCGAATGCTTCAATCAGCTGAAGCAGATGCTGCAACTCCCGGCGCCGATCGTCGAACAGCGGCTCTCGATCCTCGCCATCTACGCCAACGCGATCCTGTCCGCCCACGAAGCTGCGCTCGAGTTGCGCAACACCAAAAGCAGCCGGCTATGGGGCCAACCCTTCACGATCGAGAATATTCTCGACACGCTTGAAGCCACGCTGACTTGCCCGGTTTCAAAGAGCGTCTTGTCCAAGCTGCCGGAGAGTTGACCGGATCATCCGGCTACGCCGGGGGCCGCGGTCTGGCTTGCGACAGCCGCCGGAGCGGCGCCTCGCTCACAGTCCGCTCAGGCCGCTATCCACCGCGAGCGTCTGCGCGGTGACGTAGACGCCCTCATCCGACATGAAGAACAGCACCGCATAGGCGATCTCCCACGCCGTCGCCTGGCGGCCGAACGGAACCTGCCCCTTGCCGCGCGACGGCCGTCCCGCACCGGCCTCGCGGCCGTTCGGGGTGTCGACCAAGCCGGGATAGACCAGGTTGGCGCGGATGCCGCGCCGCGCGCCGGTATGCGCGATGTTGCGCATCAGGCCGCCAAGCGCCGCTTTGGAAGAATCATAGACCGCCATCTGCGATCCCGCCTTCAGCGCCGCGATCGAGGAGATGAAGACGATCGAGCCGCCATCGGCGAACTTCGGCAAGGCGGCGCGGCAGCACAGCATCGGGCCGCGGACATTGACGTCGTAGATCCTGTTCCATTCCTCCGCGCTGACATTGTCGAGCCCGGTCTTGCCGAAGGTGCCGATGTTGAGCACCATGCCGTCGAGCCCGCCCATGGCGTGATGCGCCTCGGCGATCATCCTGACGACATCGGCCTCCCTGGTGACGTCGGCAGCGATCGCGAAAGCGCGACCGCCGTCAGCCGCGATGCGCGCGACCGTATCCTCGGCGGAGCCACGGTTGAGGTCGGCAACCGCGACATGGGCGCCTTCGCGCGCGAACAGCAGGCTCATGGCGCGGCCATTGCCGATCGGATCGGTCGCGGCATCGAACACGCGCTGGCCGCCGCCGACCACCAGGATGCGGCGGCCGTTGAGGCGTCCCCTGCCCGGCGCCATGCCCGAGGACTCCGCGCTCAGCGGACGGACATAGCGCTCCGGCTTCGTGTCTTGCTTGGCCTCTTGCGAAGTCTCCGACATCCCATCAACCCCGCTTCTTGCCGCCCTCATAGACGGCCATGCCGGCGGCGCGGATCGAGATCGGTCTCGGTCGCCTCCGTCAGCCGCGCCATCATCAGGTAGAAGCCGAGTGTGACGATCGCCTCGACGATCTCCTGATCGCTGAAATGCTTGCGCATCCCGGCGAAAGCCGCCTCGCCGACGCGGACCTTCTCGACCACCTCGCGGCCGAAGCCGAGCAGCGCCCGCTCGGCCGCATTGAGCGCGGCATCGTCGTACCTGCCGCGCTCGACGGCATCGATCTGCGCCTGGGTGACGCCGACGCCGAGCGCGATCGGCACATGCTGCCGCCACTCGTAGGCGCCGCCCTCGAGCTGCGCGGCCTGCAGGATCAGGAGCTCGCGGTTGACCGCCGACAGCTTCTGCTTGTGCAGGATCGAATTGCCGAGCCGCATCAGGGGCATCGCATTGGCCTCCGCATGGGCCATCATGCGGAAGATGTTGAGCTTGACCGGCATGCGGTCGAACGCCGCGCGGATGTCGCCGCTCGTGGTATCCGGATCAATCAGAGGCAGCCTTGCCACGCGTCTCTCCTTTTTTTCGTTGCTTCTTGTCCGAGATGTCTGCGTCCTTTGCCGCAATCAGCGACAGGAAGAACGCGAGATAGCGGTCGATCGCCTCGATCACCTTCGGTCGCGGCGAGGCCTGCGCGCCCATCACATAATGTTCGAGCCTGACATAGATCAGGCCGGCGGCGAACAGCCGCGCCGCCTCGCGCGGGTCTGTGGTCGTGATCAGTCCGGCGAGCGCAAAGCCGCGGAAGTAGTCCGTCATCAGATTCTGTTCGCGCGCATAGAAGTGGTCGGCGAACTTGGCGCGGATGCCGGGCACACGGTTGCGTTCGGCGGTGATGACCTTCTGGAACTGATGCTCGCGCGGATCCGACCATTGTTCGACGAGATCGAGCGCGAACTGGCGGCAGAACGCCGCCGGCTGCTGCGCGAGCTGCCGGTAGCGCGGCGCCTCGAGCCGGTCGGCCGAACTCGCCGGACCGTGCTCGCTGACGACCGCTTCGAGGATCGCGGCCTTGCCCGGAAAATGATTGTAGAGGCTGCTCTCGCGGATGCCGACGCGGCGCGCAAGCTCGCGCATCGACGCGCCGCCATAGCCGCTTTGCGCGAACAGGCTGAGCGCCTCGCTGAGGATGCGCTCGCGGGTGGAGGTCACGACCGCGTCGGCCGCGCTGGATGGGGAAGCCGCCATGACGCCTTGACTAACGAACGATCGTTCGCTAGTCAACCGTACGAACGATCGTTCGTCTGCACGGCGGCGGTCCGGCCCGCAAGCGGCGGGCGAAGTATTCGCGTTTCAACTCCGCTCCTAAAGAGGCGGAGGGCAATTTGGGGAGATACCGTCATGGCGCGCCTCGTCCGCTCTCATTTGCGCGCGGCCCTCTTGCTGCTGCCGCTGATCGCCGTCGGTACCGCCCGAGCCGAGAGCGCGAAATATGACTCAGGCGCCGACGATAAGACGATCAAGATCGGAACCACAGCGCCGCTGTCCGGCCCCGTCTCGGCGTTCGCGCAAATCGCGAAATCGGCGGAGGCCTATTTCCGCAAGGTGAATGACGAGGGCGGCATCAACGGCCGGCGCATCCAGATGATGATCGCCGACGACGCCTACAGCCCGCCCAAGACGGTGGAGCAGACGCGCCGCCTGGTCGAGAGCGACGAGGTGTTGTTGATCTTCGGCGGGGTCGGAACGCCGACCAACAGCGCCGTGCACAAATATCTCAACGACAGGAAGGTGCCGCAGCTCTTCCTCGGCTCGGGTGCGGCGAAGTGGGACGATCCGAAGAATTTTCCGTGGACCGTCGGCTGGCAGCCGACCTATCGCGACGAGGCGATCGCCTACGCCAAATACATCAAGGCGAGCCACCCGAACGCCAAGGTCGGTGTGCTCTATCAGAACGATGACCTCGGCAAGGACTATCTAAGAGCGCTGGAGGAAGGCCTCGGCAGCACCGAAGCCATCGTGGCGCGAGCGGCCTACGAGACCACCGCCCCCACCGTCGATACGCAGATCCTGCTGCTCAAGAGCAGCGGCGCCGACGTCGTGCTGGTCGCGGCGACGCCGAAATTCGCGGCGCAGGCGATCCGCAAGATCGGCGAGATCGGGTGGAAGCCGACCACCATCATCTCCAATGTCTCGGCCTCGATCAGCGGCGTGCTCGAACCCGCCGGAAAGGACAATTCCGCCGGCGTGATCTCGAGCCAGTACCTGAAGGACTCGACCGACCCGGCGCTGAAGGACGACGCCGGCTACAAGGAATGGGTCGCCTTCATGGACAGGTATCTGCCCGACGCCAACAAGAGCGACTGGCTCAATGTCTACGGCTACACCATCGCGCAGACGCTGGTCGCGGTGCTGAAGGCCGCCGGCAACGACCTTACCCGCGCCAATGTGATGAAGCAGGCGACCAGCATCAAGGATCTGCATCTGCCGATGCTGATCAACGGCACCGAGGTCAGCAACTCGCCGGAGCGGTATACACCGATGACCAGCCTGCAATTGATCCGCTACGACGGCACGCGCTGGGTGCCGTTCGGCGACCTCATCAAGAACTGAGCACCGCATGCGCCAGATCACGATCGGCAGTATGCGGATCGACCGGCTGGTCGAAATCCCCTCGCTCGCCTTCGACAAGACATGGCTGTTCGCCAATGTCACGGACGAGGTGATCGCAGCGAACCGAAGCTGGCTCGATCATCGCTATATCGAGCCGGAGACCGGCCGCTTCATCCTGAGCCACCACTCCTATCTGGTGCGCACGCCGCGCTGGACCGCTGTTGTCGACACCTGCTGCGGCAATCACAAGCCACGTCCGCGGGTGCCGGCCTGGAACAATCTCAACCAGCCCTATCTGGAAAACATGGCCGCGCTCGGTGTGCGGCCCGAACAGGTCGGCTTCGTGATGTGCACGCATCTGCATGTCGACCATGTCGGCTGGAATACGCGACTGATCAACGGGCGCTGGGTGCCGACCTTTCCGAAAGCACGCTATCTGATGGGACGCGCCGAGTTTCGGCACTGGGAGGCCGCGCACCGGGCGAACCCGCCGACGCCGGTCAATCACGGCTCGTTCGAGGATTCGGTGCTGCCGGTCGTCGCGGCCGGACAGGCCGAATTCGTCGAGACCGACCACCTGCTGTTCGACGACCGCGACACGGGCCTGCGCTTTGCGCCGGCGCCGGGCCACACCGCCGGCAACATGCAGATCCATCTGAATGGGAGCGGCGACCATGCCGTGATATCGGGCGACGTGATCCATCATCCGATCCAGTGCGCGGAGCCGTGGCTGTCGAATGCCGCCGATGTCGATCCCGCGGCGGCGCTCGCCACCCGCGTGACGCTGCTGGAGGAATTGGCGGATACGCCGAGCTATCTGCTGACCGGGCACTTCCCCGCCCCGACCGCAGGCCGCGTGGTCAGGTATGGCGAGGCCTTCAGGTTCAGGTTCGAGGGTTGAGCGTCTGAGAAAATCGGATCGGGAGGGCGCCGCGAAACGAGCCGCGGCCCGTCTCCTGCGTGCCGTCGCCACAGAGGCCGGGATCGAACTCAGATAGCGGGGTTCTGCCATGCGGTTCCGCGCTTGAATCGGCTGCTGCGGGCGGGCATAAGGGCTGCCATCTCCCTAAAAAGCGCCCACAGCCCAAGGATTTGAGAAGGATTTACGATGCCCGCCTATCGCTCCCGCACAACCACCCACGGCCGCAACATGGCGGGTGCACGCGGCCTGTGGCGCGCCACCGGCATGAAGAACGAGGATTTCGGCAAGCCGATCATCGCGGTGGTCAACTCCTTCACCCAGTTCGTGCCCGGCCACGTCCATCTGCAGAATCTCGGCCAGCTCGTCGCACGCGAGATCGAGAAGGCCGGCGGCGTCGCCAAGGAATTCAACACCATTGCGGTCGATGACGGCATCGCGATGGGCCATGACGGCATGCTCTACAGCCTCCCCTCGCGCGAATTGATCGCCGACAGCGTCGAATACATGGTCAACGCGCATTGTGCCGACGCGATGGTCTGCATCTCCAACTGCGACAAGATCACCCCCGGCATGCTGATGGCGACGCTGCGCCTCAACATCCCGACCGTGTTCGTCTCGGGCGGCCCGATGGAATCCGGCAAGATCCTGCTCAAGGGCAAGAAGCGGGCGGTCGACCTGATCGATGCGATGGTGGCCGCCGCCGACTCCAACGTGTCGGACGAAGAGGTCGAGGTGATCGAGCGCTCGGCCTGCCCGACCTGCGGCTCCTGCTCCGGCATGTTCACCGCGAATTCGATGAACTGCCTCACCGAGGCGCTCGGCCTCGCGCTGCCCGGCAACGGCTCGGTGCTGGCGACGCATGCCGACCGCAAGAGCCTGTTCGTCGAGGCCGGCCATCTGATCGTCGATCTCGCCCGCCGCTATTACGAGCAGGACGACGCCAAGGTGCTGCCGCGCAACATCGCGAACTTCAAGTCGTTCGAGAACGCGATGACGCTCGACATCGCGATGGGCGGCTCCACCAACACCGTGCTGCATCTGCTCGCCGCCGCGCGCGAGGGCGAAGTGCCGTTCACGATGGCCGATATCGACCGGCTGTCGCGCAAGGTCCCGGTGCTGTGCAAGGTGGCGCCGTCGGTGCAGGACGTCCACATGGAGGACGTGCATCACGCCGGCGGCATCATGGCGATCCTCGGAGAGCTCGACCGCGCCAGGCTGCTCACGACCGATGGACCGACCGTGCATGCCGCGACGCTGGACGACGCGCTGAACCGCTGGGACGTGGTGCGGACATCAAGCGACAAGGTGCGCAACTTCTACCGCGCCGCGCCGGGCGGCGTGCCGACCCAGGAAGCCTTCAGCCAGGACCGCCGGTTCGACGACGTCGATGTCGATCGCGCCGAGGGCGTCATCCGCAACGCCGAGCACGCCTATTCCAAGGACGGCGGTCTCGCGGTGCTGTTCGGCAACCTCGCCGAGGACGGCTGCATCGTGAAGACCGCCGGCGTCGATCAGAGCATCCTGAAGTTCTCGGGCCCGGCCCGCATCTTCGAGAGCCAGGATGCTTCGGTCGAAGCCATCCTCACCAACAAGGTCAAGGCCGGCGATGTCGTGCTGATCCGCTATGAAGGTCCGCGCGGCGGCCCGGGCATGCAGGAAATGCTCTATCCGACCAGCTATCTGAAGTCGAAGGGCCTCGGCAAGGCCTGCGCGCTGATCACCGACGGCCGCTTCTCAGGCGGATCGTCCGGCCTGTCGATCGGGCACGTCTCGCCGGAAGCCGCCGAAGGCGGCCTGATTGGTCTCGTCGAGGAAGGCGACGTCATCGAGTTCGACATCCCGAACCGCAAGGTCAACCTCAGGGTCGACGATGCCGAACTCAAGCGCCGCCGCGCGGCGATGGAAGCCAAGGGCAATGCGGCGTGGAAGCCGGCGGCACCGCGCAAGCGCGCCGTCTCGACCGCGCTGAAGGCCTATGCGGCGTTCGCAAGCAGCGCGGCGAAGGGTGCGGTGCGCATCCTGCCGGAGTAGTCGGCCCAAGCGTTTTCGAGCGAAAACACCCCAAAACAATAGTCCAGATTCCCGTTGCGATTCAATTGGAACGGGGCTCTGGACACATCAGGTCACTTGCAAGTCGGCCGCTTCGATCCGGATGCGGTCGGCGTGCAGTGACCAGTCGCAGAGCGCCTGTTCCTGACAGAATTTGAGCTTGGCCATTTCGGTGGCCTGGCCTTCGCTCGAGGCGTCGACCTCGAGTTCGCCCTGGCAAACCTCGCGCTGGCGGCCGTTGCCGCCGAGCACGTCCTTCATGAACTGAACAACGAAACGTGACATGGAACCCTCCCTGCTGCGCCGGCAGAGCCTGGGGGTACCACGTTAGCACTAACGCGAAATGGGAGTGAGTTAATTTCGCGCGCACGGATGCGGCGCTTCGCTGCGGGTGGAAAACTACGCGCCGGCCTGCGGCAGGCTGGCGGCAGCGATCGCGACGATCTGCGCAATGCGGCGGCCGATCCTGGCGGGCGCGTTGCGGAGCAGTGACTGGACCTGTCGCATGATCTTCTTCCTTCCGTACCCGGAACGGGCGGGCACAAAGGGAAAATGGCGATTTCGAGCTAAGCCGTCGATATCTCAGGGAAAATAACAACGGACGCGTTGTGAGGCGGTGCCTTGGCAGTGGGTTTATTGCCTCGATCGAGGCTACGACGAAGGAGATTTTCTCCGGTGTTTTTGCGCGCGCAACAACACTCGCACGACTGGCCATTTGCGTGAGGCACGCACCGGCGGACAGTTCCCTCCGCCCTTGCGGTATCTCTCCCCGCAAGGCCGGGCACTTGCACGATTTCTGAATATTGGAAATCTACCCCTGAGTTGCCCGACGCGTCAAGTTGCCTGGCCGAACCGCCGGCAGCCGTCAGCTTCTTTGCGTGGGGTTGTTTTCGATATTTTAGCTGCGCGCAGCCGCGGCCCCCGCAAGGGGGGCCTGACCAGCCTGGTCACCTCACCTGGCTGACTTCATCGTTGACAGCAATGATCGTCGACCTACCCCGGCATGAACCCGAACGCCCTCTCGAACCTTCTGGCGTAAACCGGCCAGACCTCGGGATTGATGATGCGCGGCGGGCGCCTGCCGTCGAGGGCGTCGAGGATCTGCTCGGCCGCGATCCGGCCCATGTTGATGCGCGCCTCGCGGGTGACGCCGGCGGTGTGCGGGCTCGCCAGCACATTGTCGAACTGCAGCAGCGGATGATCCGGCGGCGGCGGTTCCTTGGACCAGACGTCGAGACCGGCACCGGCAATGCGTTTTTCGCGCAATGCCTCTTCCAATGCCTTCTCGTCGTGGATGAAGCCGCGCGCGGTGGTGACGAAATAGGCGTGCGGCTGCATCAGCGCGAATTCGCGTGCGCCGATCATGCCTCGGCTCTTGCCGTCCAGCGGACAGGAGATCGAGACGAAGTCCGCGCGGCGCAGGAGATCGTCGAGCTCGACCTTCTTCCCGCCCCGCTTCGCCATCTCCTCCGGCCGTGAGATAGGGATCGTAGGCGATCACCTTCATGTGCAGGAGGCCCTTGCACAGCTCGGCGATGCGGCGGCCGACATTGCCGAGGCCGACGATGCCGACGGTCTTCTCGTTCAGCTCGTTGCCGATCAGATCGTTGCGGTTGACATCGGCCTCGCGCCGCAGCCGGCGATCGGACTGAATGATGCGCTTCGACAGCGTCAGCATCATGCCGAGCGCGTGCTCGGCGACCGAGTTGGCGTTGCCGCCGGACTGGTTGACCACGAGCACGCCCGCCGCCGTGCAGGCATCGACGTCGACCGGATCGAAGCCGGCACCGTTCGAGGACACGATCAACAGGTTCGGCGCGCGCTTCAACAGCTCCGCATGGGCATGGAAATGCGGCGCCAGCTCGTCGCGGGCGGCGCCGATTTGATAGGCATGCGCGTCCGCCAGAACGGGGGCGAATTGCGCTTCCGGCGTCTCGTTCTCCAGACGGTCGAGCCGGACATCCGGCCGTTTTCTTCAGGATGTCGACGTAGATCTCGTGGGCGAGGTATTTGACGTAGAACACGCGCTTGTTGTTGACGGTCATGTCTTCGGGCAGCTTTCAGTTTGGGAAGCCATAGAGTCGTGCGGGATTGTCGACGAGGATGCGGTGGCGTGTCGCGGCGTCCGGCGTCCATTCCTGGAACAGCGTCAGCAGATGACCGGCGTCGGGCATTTCGCCCTCGATGCGCGGATGCGGCCAGTCGCCGCCCCACACCAGCTGTTCGGAGTTGGCTGATACCAGCGCCTCGTGGAACGGCCGCGCGTCCGGATAATCGGGCGCCCGCCGGCTCAGGCGATGCGCGCCCGAGAGCTTGGCCCAGCACCAGCCCTCGCCGACCGCGCGCAGCAGGCTCTGAAAGCCCGCGGTGTTGATCCCGGCGGCGGCATCGGTGCGGCCCATGTGGTCGACCACGATCGGCAGGCCCAGCGCCTTCAGTGTCGGGAGCGTGTCAGGCAAATCCTTCACGTCGATCCAGAGCTGCAGATGCCAGCCGAGTTCGGCCATCACGCCCGCGTGCGTCTCGGCGACGCCGAGCGGAATGCCGCCGCGATAGTGCAACTGTCCGCCGCGGAAGAAATGGTTGAAGCGCAAGCCGCGGACGCCGAGCACATGCCATTGCCGCAGCGTGCCCGCCGCCACATCGGCATCGGCCACCGCGACGCCGCGCAGCCGCGCCGGCTCGCGCTGCAACGCATCCAGCATCGCCGAATTGTCGTGGCCATGCGCGCTGCCCTGCACCAGCACGCCGCGGGTGAAACCCAGCGCATCGAGCATGCCGAGATAGGTCGCGAGCGGCGCGTCCGGCGGCGTGTAGCTGCGATCGCCGGCATAGGGGAAGCGGTCCGCCGGGCCGAATACATGCGCATGCGTATCGCAGGCCTTTGGCGGCAGCTTCTCTCGCGGCGGCGTCACCGGACGCGGCGGCAGACAGGCGGGAATCTCTGATGCAGCCATCGACTTACTCCGCCTTCATGCCGGCGGCCTTGATGATCGGCCCCCATTTATCGTAGTCGGCCTTGATCTTGGCCGCGAACTGGTCCGGCGCTGAGCCGATCGGAATTGCGCCGAGCTTGCCGAGACGCTCCTTCACGGCATCGGTGTTCACCGCCGCGACGAAATCATGCGAAATCTTCGCAACGAGATCGGCGGGCATGTTGCCGGGTCCGAGCAGCCCCCACCACACCTCGGTGTCGTAGCCCGGCACGGCCTCCGACATGCTGGGCACGTCCGGCAAGAACGGCGCACGTGCCGCCGTCGTCACCGCCAGCGCGCGGACCGTGCCGGCCTGCAACTGCCCGACCGATTCCGGCCCGTTGTTGAACGACATCGGAATTTGTCCACCGAGCAGATCGTTGATCGCGGGCGCGCCGCCCTTGTAGGGGATGGCGTTGAGATCGATCTTCGCGAGGCTGTTGAGCAGTTCGCCGGCAAGATGGGTCGAGGTGCCGTTGCCGGCATGGGCGAAGGACAGGCTGCCAGGCTTCGCCTTCGCCGCGGCGATGACGTCGCTGACCGACTTGAACGGCGAGTCCGCGCGCACCAGCAGCACATTCGGCGACGATGCCAGCAGCGAGATCGGCGAAAAATCCTTGAACGTGTCGTACGGCAGCTTGGGATAGAGGAACGGATTGGTGGCGTGGCCGCTCGCCACCATGATCAGATTGTAGCCATCGGGCGCGGAGCTCACGATCGCCTGCGAGGCGATCACCCCGCCGGCGCCCGGCCGGTTCTCGACCACGATCGACTGCGTCCAGGTTTTCGACACGGCTTCGGCCAGCGTCCGCGTCAGCACGTCGACGCCGCCGCCGGGCGGATATGGGACGAGAATATGAACGGCCTTTGCCGGGTATGGCTGCGCGGACGCAAGGCCGGCCACGACCGTGGCCGCTGCCGCAATGGCGGTCCGCCAGACCCATCCGGCCATCGACGCCTCCCGTCCCTTGATCGTTCCGTCCCTTGATCGTTACCGCCTGTATCGCACGCCGGTTCGGCGCTGCGATGGCCGAATTGCGCAGATCGCGTTGCGGCCGCGACATGTTGACAATCACATGCACCGCGTCAAGTTTCATGGCGCAAGCGATCATCAGCGTCGCGCGAGAGGGAGAACAGGATGGCGGCCGCGGAACAAGCCTCGTCCAAGGATAAAGCCAAGGAAAAGTCCCAGGATGCGGCGACCACCTGGCACGGCATCGTGCTGCAGACGCTGAAGCGGAACGAGATCAAGCTGGTGCCCTATGTGCCCGACCGGGTGCTGACCACGCTGATCAACGACCTGCACGCCGATCCGTATTTCACGACGTTTCCGACCGCGCGCGAGGAAGAGGCCGTTGGCATCGTCTCGGGCGCCTGGATGGCGGGCACGCGCGGCGCGGTGCTGATGCAGACCTCGGGCTTTGCCACGCTTGCCAATGTGCTGGCCTCGCTCGCGGTGCCCTACCAGATCCCGTTGATTATGTTCGTCTCCGAGCGCGGCACGCTCGGAGAGTTCAATTACGGCCAGGCGCTGGTCTGCCGCACCATGCGCCCGGTGCTGGATTCGCTGGCGATGGAACATCACACCATCACCCGGCTCGACGAGCTCGAATTCATCGCCGACCGCTCGATCAAGCAGGCCGTCACCACCCAGGCGCCGGTGGCGCTGATCCTCTCGCCGCTGCTGACCGGCGGCAAGACCTTCGACAAGTGAGATCAGCCATGACCAGCACACAAGCGCGCAACACCAAGGTGATGAACCGCTTCGATCTCACCCAGCGCCTCGTCGCCGGGCTGAAGGACGAAGCCGTGATCGGCGGCATCGGCAACACCAATTTCGATCTCTGGGCCGCCGGCCACCGCCCGCAGAACTTCTACATGCTGGGCAGCATGGGACTTGCGTTTCCGATCGCGCTCGGCGTCGCACTGGCGCAGCCGAAGCGCCGCGTGTTCGCGCTGGAAGGCGACGGCTCGCTGCTGATGCAGCTCGGCTGTCTCTCGACCATCGCGACCTTGGCGCCGAAGAATCTCACCATGGTGGTGATGGACAACGGCATCTACCAGATCACGGGCGCGCAGCCGACGCCGGCGGCTGTTCATACCGACATCGTCGCGGTCGCGCTCGCCAGCGGGATCGCGAACAGCTCATGGGCCGCCGACGAGGACGATTTCGAGCGGCTGATCGAGCAATCGAAACAGACCCTCGGCCCGACCCTGATCGGCGTCCGCATCGACGACAAGCCCGGCACCGGCACCACCCGCCGCGACCCCGTGCAGATCCGCGAGCGCTTCATGCACGGGATGGGAGTGAGGCAGTTGCTGTAGGCACCTATTTAGTTGACAGGGGGCGCAGCCGCCCGGCGCGTGGAGAATTCTGAGTGAACAGCTCATCTGTCTCGTCGAAGGACGATCTTGCAGATTTTATCGAAGCCATGAAGCAGGACTTCGATAAGAACTCGCATGAGTGGGAAAATCCAACAGTGGACCGCTTTCTTGAGGCGATGGCATCATGGGTCCGATCGATGGATAACTATTATCGTAATACTGGGAAGGCGCCTGTCGTATCCCCGACCTGGTCGACCTTCGCCGACATTCTGGCAGCTGCAAAAATCTACGAATAGACGGAATAGCGTTGACGGTGCATCGTGTGCACCGAACGTATTCGGCAGGCAAAGCCTGTTCGACATTACACAATGACGGTAATCAACCTTGAGGTGGTCGCCGCTCAATTCATCCGCAATTCCGTGATGTGCCGGGGATCCGGCGCGAGCTCGCCGCGTTCGACACGCTTGACGATGTCGGTCAGCACGGCGTTGGCATTGCAGGCGAGGCCGAGCTTCTCGCCCTCGCGCACCACGAAGCCGTTGAGGAATTCGATCTCGGTGCGGCGACCCTTCTGCATGTCCTGGCCCATCGAGGGGCGCTGCGCCGATGAGGTGCGCTTACTATCCTTGAAGCGCTGCTCGTCGCAGGCGCGCGCCGCGGCCTCGTCGCCCTCGCCGGCGCGCGCGATCGTCTCCGGCGGCAGATGCAGGATCTCTTCCAGCTGATAGCCCTGCGCCTGGCCGACGCGGATCGCCTCGCTGCCGAGCCGCGTCGAGAAGCGGCGCAGCGGTTCGCTTTGCAGCACCTCGCCGCCGGCCAGGCCCGTGCAGGCCGAGAGCCCGTTGCCCATCACGTTGGCGACGAGCTTGGACCAGCGCTCGCCCCAGAGATTGCCGGTCACCTTGGCGCTATCGGAGTAGCCGACCAGGCGGCAAACCTCCTCCGCCCGCGCGGTGATACGGCCATGCACCTCGCCGGCGCGAAACACGGTATGCGCCGCCCCACCCTTGCCGGCGCCGCGGTGGATATGGCCGGGCTCGGGCAGATTGACGGTGATGCTGCTCGCGATGCAGCCGAGCGTCTTGCCCCAGCCGACGATGCCGGCGATCGTTTCCTCATTCATGCAGTTCTGCAGCGACACGACGTAGCCGTCAGCCGCCAGATATTGCCGGATCAGCATGGTCGCCCAAGCCGTGTCGTAGGACTTCATGCAGACGAAGGCGATGTCGACCGGCTTCTCTTTCGCCAGCTGCTGCGCGTCGGTGACGTGCAGTGCGCGCACCGGCACCGAGAACTCGGGGACATCCATCGCGTGCGTGACGCGCAATCCGTGCTTGCGCATGTGCTCGACATGCTCGGGCCAGGGATCGATGAAGGTGACGTCCTCACCCGCCTGCACCATATGCGCTCCGACATAGCCGCCGACCGCACCCGCGCCGACGATCGCGATCTTCCGACCCATGTTTTCACCCTGCTCTTGATTGAGGCGGCCGCTGGCTGCGCCCGCTTATTGCGGACCAGTCTAGGGGATCGGGCCGGCAGGCCAACCAGGCACCTCATGAAAAAAGCGGGCCCGTGCCATGCGAAAATCCCCGCGAGCGATGAGCCCGCGAGGATTTTTGCAGTTGGAAATATCAGCGCGATCAGTCGATGATCTTGACGATCCGGCGGGTGCGCGGCTCCACGATCACGCGGCGATCATTGACGATCGCGTAGCGGTATTCGGTGTAGCGCGGCACCGGGCGCAGCACGACGGTGTCGGGCAGCGACTCGCCGACCACGACGCGCTCACGCACCACGACCGACGGTTCGTCGCGCGGGATCGAGGTGATCACCGCATTCGGAATCTCGAGGCCGGCGCCGACCGCAGCACCAACCGTGCCGCCGACGATCTCGCCAACCGGGCCTGCGATCTCGCCACCGGTCCGCGCACCGTTCGCGGCGCCCGCTGCAGTCGTGGACTGTGCGAAAGCCGAGCCGGACGCGAGCAGCGACGCAGCGGCGACAAGGGACACGGCAAAACGCTTGTTCATGATTCTCCTCCTCCGAGCTATGAGACGCCCCTTCAACATCGCAGGGAACGAGACGTTCCAGTTCCAACGCGACAACTTGCGCGCAAATTCCAGTTCCGCAGCAACTCGCCTCAGTTCCAGCAAAAATGAAAATGCCGCTCCGGATCGTCCCCAAAGCGGCATTCATCGTTGGTTCAGATTCAGAGATGGTTCAGAGCAGTAGCGCGCTGCGCGCCGTTCATTCCGGCGGCTTTTGATCGGCTCGTCGTCTTGGCGTTCGCCGTCTTGGCGGCGGTGCCGCCGCCTGCTTGATGCGGATTCGCGTCGTCCCGCCCTTGGGCTGTTCGATCTCGAAGGCATTTGTCCTGCGCACCAGTTCGCTCAGGGTGCGGAAGCCGTAAGTCCTTTGATCGAAATCCGACGCCAGATTGGCCAGCTGCCGTCCGACCTCGCCAAGCGTTACCCAGCCGTCTTCGCTGGCCATCTGGCCGATCACCTTCTTGAGGATGGGCGTGGCGGCGTCCGGCGGCTGCAACGGCTGGGCGCGTACCGCGGCGTCCTGATTGCTCGTCACCCCGCCGCGCAAATTCTCGGTATAGACGAACCTGCGGCAGGCCTGCCGAAAACTCTCCGGCGTCTTCTGCTCGCCGAACCCGAACACGTCGATGCCGTGCTCGCGGATGCGGGCGGCAAGCCGGGTGAAATCGCTGTCCGACGACACCAGGCAAAAGCCATCGAACCGGCCGCTGTGCAGCAGGTCCATCGCGTCGATCACCAGGGTGATGTCGGATGCATTCTTGCCGGTCGTATAGGCGAATTGCTGCTGCGGGATGATGGCGTGCTTGGCCAGAATGTCGGCCCAACCCTTGGACCTCGGATTGGAGAAGTCACCATAGATGCGGCGCACGCTGGCCTCGCCGATCTTGGCGATCTCCTCGAACAGCCCATCGGCGATCCTTGCAGATGCATTGTCGGCGTCGATCAGGACCGCCAGACGGGGCGAACGGAGTTCGGAAGGCATGGCTTCTCTCTGCTGGGATGGGATGGATCAAGATTCCGCTGACGGCTCCGGAACCGACGCAGCCGTCGCATCGGAGCACATCGCGCGTCCCAAGCATAGGGTCGGTGGCATCGCCGGGACTTTCGCGGCGAAAGCCACCCTCGGGCGGTGTGGTCAGAGCACCTCGCCCAAATCGATCGCGCGCCTCGCGAACTCGATGGCCTTCTCCGCGGTGATCGCATCCGCTGTCGTCGTTGCCTCGTCGCGCACCGACGGCGGAGACGCGATCCGGATCTTCTTGCCGTTCGACCGGCGGATGGTCGCGCGCCAGCGATCGACATCGCGCCGGTAGGCATCGATCACAAAATCCCGATAGGTGACGCCGCTCATGAGCGGCTGAAGGGACGCCGCTTCGAGACCGGCCGGCCGGCTTGCGACATCACGCACCATCTCGACAATCATCTCGACGGCATGTTCACGCGCGGCGCCGGTCGCGTCCCTGAGCAGATAGCTCACCGCCGCGCCGATCTGCGCCCGTGCGCGATCGTCGCTCGCAAAATCCGAATCGACCTGAACTGACATGATGGGGAAAACGCCTCCTCCGGACCCAATATCGGATACCTCCAGGCATCCGGTACGTCGCCACCACGAGACCTTTTAGTCGGCCCCCATTAAAGCCGGATTATCGGACAGGCCCCGATTTCTCGGATGCCGTTAACCGGGCTTTGATGCCGCTTCGGAAGGTGTCCGAAGCGGCATCGAACGTCGATCGGATCACAGCAGGCCAGCGCCGCGCGCCGATTTGTCCCCGGCCCTGTCCGGCGCGGAGGCCGGCTCGCTCCTGCCAGTTCACGCGCGTGATCACCAATTGACATATTACTGCTATCCGTGTGACATTTTATGAAACAGGGCCGACAAGAACCCGGCAACGTCCATCTGGGGGGGACACCAATGACCATTTCCGACGTCACCGCAGCGGCCGGAAGCCGGGCTCCGGCCGCCGTCGCGCGCACCGCGCAAGCGCAGCAGGTCGCGGACATCGCGGCGCGGCTCGAACGCCTGCCGCTGACCTCCTATCAGCAATGGATATTCGGAATCATCGCGACCGCATGGTTCTTCGACAGCATGGACCTGGCCGCGCTGACTTTCGTGCTCGGCTCGATCCGCCAGACCTTCGGCCTGTCGACGGCGGAAGCCGGGCTGCTGTCCAGCATGAGCTTCCTCGGCATGTTCATAGGCGCCGCGTCCGCGGGCCTGCTGGCGGACCGTTTCGGCCGCGCCCGCGTCTTCCAGGTCAGCATGATCTTCTGGGGCTTGGGCAGCCTGTGCTGCGGTCTCTCGACGACGGCGACCGCGCTAGGCGCATCGCGCCTGCTGCTCGGCTTCGGCATGGGCATGGAGTTTCCGGTCGCGCAGTCGATGGTCTCGGAGATCATGCCGGCCCGCAACCGCGGCCGCTACATCGCGTTCCTCGAAGGGTTCTGGCCGCTCGGCTTCATCGCATCGGGCCTGTTGACCTACTTCGTGCTGCAGGCCGCCGACTGGCGCTGGGTCTTCATCATGCAGGCGATCCCGGCCGTGTTCGTGCTCGTGGTGCGACGCTACGTTCCGGAATCGCCGCGCTGGCTCGCTTCCCACGGCTATTCCGAGCGGGCCGAAGCGACCGTGCGCGACATCGAAAGCAGGGTCCGCGATCGTCTCGGCAGCAAGGAGCTGCCGCCGGTGGTGCGCCAGGCGGCCGCACCCGCGTCGGAAGTGACCGGCCTGAGGACGCTGTTTTCGGGCATTTACGCCAAGCGGACCGCGATGTTGTGGACCTTGTGGTTCTTCGCCCTGCTCGGCTTCTACGGTCTGACCACGTGGCTCGGCGCGCTGCTGCAGGCCAAGGGATTCCCGATCACCAAATCGGTGTTCTACACCATCCTGATCTCGCTCGCGGGCATTCCCGGCTTCCTGGTCTCGGCGTGGCTCGTCGAATCCTGGGGCCGAAAGGCGACGCTGGTGATGAACCTGCTCTGCGGCGCGATCGCCTGCCACTTCTACGGCTCGGCGGCGGACCAGACCCAGCTCATCATTGCCGGCCTCTGCATGCAGTTCTTCCTGTTCGGCATGTGGTCGGCGCTCTACGCCTATACGCCTGAACTGTACCCGACCCATGTCCGCGCCACCGGAACCGGTTTTGCCTCGGCGATCGGCCGAATCGGTTCGCTGATCGGCCCCTATGTGATCGGCGTGATCCTGCCAGCGGCAGGGCAGAGCGGCGTGTTCGCGCTGGGCGCCGGCGCGTTCGTGGTGGCGGCGCTGGCGGTGCTGTTGCTCGGCGAGGAAACCCGCGGCCGGACGCTGGAGAGCATTTCGCACTGATGATGCGCCGCTGTTCGCTGCACGCGGCCGGATTCGGTGTAGCGCCCGTCGAGCGGCCTTGTCACTGCCAGCGGGGCGTGTGAGATATCTGCTGTACAGCAGCACTCAAGATCCCGATGGCAGATTCGAACAAGCGATCCAGCACGGTGCGCGCCCGCGCAGCAGGAAACCGCCGGCCGGCGCGGCCATCGTCCGCCGCCGCCAAGCCGCGCGCTGCCGCGCAGGCCCGCCTCCCGCAAGGCGACGTCACCCTCACCGATCGCGCCTATGCCGAGCTGGAAGAGCTGATCGTGACGCTGCAACTGCCGCCCGGCACCGCGCTCTCCGAGCTCGTGCTCGCCAAGCGGCTCGACATCGGCCGCACCCCGATCCGCGAGGCGCTGCAGCGGCTGTCGCGCGACGGCCTCGTCAACATCCTGGCCCGTCGCGGCGTGCTGGTGTCCGAGATCGACCTGCGCGCCCAGCTCCGCCTACTCGAAGTCCGCCGCGAGCTGGAACGGCTGATGGCGCGCGGCGCCGCCGAGCGCGCCACCAGCGAGCAGCGCGCGCAATTCTCTGAGATCGCCGCCGGCATGCGGCGCGCGGCAGAAAAATCCGACGATCTGCTGTTCATGCGGCTGGATCACCAGTTCAACACATTGATCTCGGCCGCGTCGCGCAACGAGTTCGCCACCCGCGCCATGGGCCTGATGCACGGCCTGTCGCGCCGGTTCTGGTACCAGCACTACAAGGAAGCGGCCGACCTGCCGCTCGCGGCGCGGCTGCATGCCGACGTCGCCGAAGCCGTCGCCGAGCGCCGCGTCGACGCCGCGGGCGCGGCGTCCGACAGCCTGATCGACTATATCGAAAGCTTTGCGCGTTCGACGCTGTAATCCCTCAAAGTTCGACGACCGTGCGGATCGAGCGGCCGCGCCGCAGCGCCTCGAAGCCATCATTGATGCCGTCGAGGCTGCAGCGGCCGGTGATCAGCTCGTCGAGTTTGAGCCGGCCGTCGAGATAGGCCTGCGCCAGCAAGGGGAAGTCGCGCCGTGGCCGCGCGCCGCCGTAGCTCGAGCGGCGAAATCGCTTCTCGCCCATCAACGCGCCCCAGCGGAAACTCACGTCTTGCGTGACGTCGATCTTGCCGAGCCAGATCACCTCACCGCCCGGCCGCACCGCCTCCGCGGTTTGCCGGAAGGCGTTGGGATGGCCCGCCGCCTCGAGGATGACGTCGGCGCCCCGCCCGCGTGTCGCCTCCTTGGCGAACCGGACCGGGTCCTCGCGCGCCGCGTTGACGACTTGCGTCGCGCCGAGTTGCCGCGCCAGCGCAAGCTTTGCATCGTCGAGGTCGACCGCGATAACAGCACCGGCGCCGGCGAGCCGGGCCGCCCTGCACCGCTGCCAGCCCGACCGCGCCGCAGCCGGTGACCATCACGGTATCGCCATAGCCGATGGCGGCGACGTTCAGCGCGGCGCCAACGCCGGTCATGACGCCGCAGCCGATCAGGCACGCACGGTCGAACGGAATGTCCTTTGGCACGACGATCGCCTGCTGCGCCGGCAGCA
Source organism: Bradyrhizobium sp. JR3.5 (assembly GCF_054057015.1). NCBI lineage: Bacteria > Pseudomonadati > Pseudomonadota > Alphaproteobacteria > Hyphomicrobiales > Nitrobacteraceae > Bradyrhizobium > Bradyrhizobium sp. JR3.5. Next base: position 6,036,479 of record NZ_JBSRYV010000002.1, on the reverse strand, counting down.
CGAGGTATTCCGAGAATGCGCCGAGGAACATCAGGTGGGCCAGGCTGCCGCCGCCCGCGAGCTGCGCCTTCGACGCACCGTCGAAATGCACGCCTTCCGCGCCCCTGGCGAGATAGCTCTCGCACAGGATCGGCTGCGCGCGGTCGCAGTGAAAGCAATGCCCGCAATGCGGATTCCAGGACAGGATCACGTGATCGCCGGCGCGCACGTCATGCACCGCGCTGCCGACCTGCTCGACCACGCCGGCCGCCTCGTGCCCGAGGATCATCGGCAAGGGATAGCGCAGCGATCCGTCGATCACCTCCAGATCGGTGTGGCAGAGCCCCGCGGCACGCACTTTCACCACGACGTCGGTCGGCATCGGTGCAGCAAGCGAAACGCGCTCGATGGAGAGCGGCGTTCCGCTTTGATGCAGCACCGCCGCGCGACAGGTCAGGGTCATCTCAAAGAATTCTCCGGCGGAGAAATCCGCGTCGGGTCAGGCCGCTTGTTCGGATCGCAGTGCCGCGACCGCCTCGTCGAGATCGGCCGAGGAGAGCTCCCATTCATTGCCGAAATTGGCGACGATGCGCCGCATGAAGCTCTCGTGCAGCGCCTTCGCCGCGGCCGCGTCGTGCAGATGATCATAGAGCAGCGCGAAGGCCAGTTGTGCCGGCTCGGGCCCCTCGTAGCTCCATTCAAATCCGTGTTCGGTGAGCCGAAGCTGGTCGTAATGCGGTGACAGCGGCTCGCCGTCGACCAGCACGGAAATGCCGTCGATGGTGCGGTCTCCGGCATAGCTCGCCATGCGAGTCTCCCTGTGCTGCAGCATCATGTCAGGATCCCGGCGGACGCATCTTGAGGTCCTTCTTGACGACCTCGGGGAAGATCCACATCGCGACCGTAGCGAATACGCCAAGGAAGGCGACCGCGTAGCTCGGTCCCTGCTGTCCGAGATAGACCATGAAAAAATATCCGCAGGCCGCCGTGGCGAGGCACGCCAGCGACAGCATGAGCTTGATGTGGCTTGGCATCGAGACCTCCCTTCAGGTCATCCAGATGTGAAACGACGGTGCAGCCACGCCGACCAGCAGCGCCAGCGCCGCAATCATGGCGCAACATGACAAGCGCAATCCCACGCGTCCGTCGCGCCACCATTCCGGCAGCGCCTGAAACAGCCCGGGCAGGAACAGGAACAGCACACCGCCTACCACAACGACGGTGGTCCAGCGCAGCTCGATCAGGGCGAATGCCAGCGTGCCGGCGAGCAACATCGCCCATAATGCGGTCGTCATCGTCACCGGCAGAACGGCGCGTCCGCGCAGCGGATACATCCCGGCCAGCTGCAGGAAGCCGATGCAGCACACGCTCCACAGCAGGCCGAACCAGGCGAGGCCGGCGAGATTGGGTTCAAGCTGCGGCATGCGGCACCGATTGCTCCTTCACCACGACCCGCGGCGTCCTCGCCGTCCGTCGCATGTCGGTCTTCACATAGCGCGTGCTGTAGCCGTTGAAGATGTGGCCAAGCAGGCCGCGATTGAGATCGGAGGTGCCGAACACATAGTCCATCACCGGGAAGGTCAGGTTCATGTTCCGCTCCATCATGATCGACTGGTTGTGATGAGCGGTATGATGCCGGCGGATGGTGTTGACGAACGGCATGTTGCGCACGAAGGCATTTTCATCGACGTGGCAGCAGAAGTGCATGAATTCGTAGATCAGATACATCGACGTCGTCGTGGTGATCAGCAGCCAGCCGGTATTGGCCGAGATCACGAGACCGGCGACGATCGCCGGCGGGATCGACATCAGGGTAAACACCACGAGCGCATAGGGCGGGAAGAAGGTGACGCGCCAGTCGTGATGGTCGGCGAAGCGCATTTCCTCCTCGGTGAAGAACTGATGGTGCATCAGGGTGTGGCGGCTGTAGATCGCGCGCAGCAAGGGCACGTTCGAGGGCCGGTGCATGACGAAGCGATGCACCGCCCATTCGAAGAAGTTCGCAATCAGGAACACCGCCGGAATGGTGAGGTATTCCCACCATTTCACGTCGTGCACATTGGCCAGGTAGACGTACAGCGCGGTGAAGCCGATCGTGTAGATCAGCACGACGTGCAGCCAGCCATTGTACCAGCCCACCACGCGCTCGCGGTAGGTCGCGCGATATTTGCGCTGGCGGTCGGTCATCCCTGTTGCAGCCAACTCCATCGCGGCACCTTCCATCATTCTTATCTGACATATCAGTAGCACATCAGTCACGGAAAGCAAGCTGCCTTGACGGGCAAGACGCGGTCGAGAAAAAAGGGATGGCGCGCGGAACCGGCGCAAGACGGAGCAGGAAAGCCCGGGCTGATTTCGAACGATCGGGCTGATGTCGCCCATCCCCCCATCGCCGGCAAAGGCCCGAATGGAGCGCCCCAATAAAAAGCCGCCCCGGACGATGTCCGAGGCGGCCTCTGGTGTTCGGCAGATCAGACGATCAGAGCAGTCCCGCGCCGCGGGCCCACTTGTACTTGGCGCCGAGCACCTCGACCGGCAGCTCGGTCGAATAGGCGTAGGCCGGAATGCCGTTCTGATAGAGATACTCGGCGGCTTCCTCGACTTCGACGTCGCCGGCGAGCGAGGCGACGATCGGCTTCACGAAGCCCTTGGCCTCCATCTCCTTCTTCACCTCGACCATGTTGCGCGCGAACACCATCGGCGGCGTCACGATGGTGTGCCAGTAGCCGAGGATCAGTGCGTGGATGCGCTCATCGGAGAGACCGAGCTTCACGGTGTTGACATAGGTGATCGGCGGCTCGCCGCCGGTGATATCCACAGGATTTCCAGCCGCGCCGAACGGCGGGATGAACTTGCGAAACGCCGCATCGAGATCCGGCGGCATCTGCATCAGCGACAGGCCGTTGTCGACGACGGAGTCGGAGAGCAGCACGCCGGAGCCGCCGGCGCCGGTGATGATCAGGACGTTCTCGCCCTTCGGCGTCGGCAGCACCGGCACGCCGCGGGCGAACTCGAGCAGCTGCCGGAGCGAGCGCGCGCGGATCACGCCGGACTGCTTGAACACGTCCTCGTAGATCTTGTCGTTGCCGGCGAGCGCGCCGGTGTGCGACGACGCCGCTTTCGCGCCGGCCGAAGTGCGGCCGGCCTTCAGCACGACCACCGGCTTCTTCTTGGAGACGCGTTTGGCGGCCTCGGCGAAGGCACGGCCGTCCTTCAGGTCCTCGCAGTGCTGTGCGATCAAATTGGTGTTCGGATCCTGCTCGAAGAAGGCGAGCAGATCGTCCTCGTCGATGTCGGACTTGTTGCCGAGGCCGACGATCGCCGACACGCCCATCTTGGCCGAGCGCGAGAAGCCGATGATCGCCATGCCGATGCCGCCCGACTGCGACGACAGCGCCGCGTGGCCCTTGACGTCATAGGCAGTGCAGAACGTGGCGCAGAGATTGGCCGGGGTATAGTAGAAGCCGTAGATGTTCGGCCCCATCAGGCGGATGTTGTACTTCTTGCCGACCTCGACAATCTCGGCCTGCAATTCAGGCGCGCCGGCTTCGGCAAAGCCCGAGGGAATCAGCACCGCGCCCGGGATTTTCTTCTCGCCGCACTCGACGAGCGCGCCGGCGACGAACTTCGCCGGAATCGCGAACACCGCCGTGTCGATCACGCCGGGCACGTCCTTGACGCTCTTGTAAGCCTTGTAGCCGAGGATCTCCGCGGCCTTCGGGTGGATCGGATAGATCTCGCCCTTGTAGCCGCCGTTGATGAGGTTCTTCATCACGGAGTTGCCGATCTTGCCGTCCTCGGCGGAGGCGCCGATCACCGCAACGCCCTTCGGCTGCATGATGCGGCTCATTGCGGCGACGATTTCCTCGGTCGGGCGCGGCGCTGGACGCGGCTTGTAGTCGAAGTCGACGACGATGCGGACGTCGGCGGCGATCGCGTTCTTGCTGGTCGCGAACACCGGATTGAGATCGAGCTCGACGATCTCGGGGAAATCGCTGACCAGCTGCGACACCTTGACGATGACATCGGCGAGCGCCTCGCGGTTGACCGGCTCGCCGCCGCGGACGCCCTTCAGCATCTCATGCGCCTGGATGCCGTCGAGCATCGACAGCGCATCGTCCTTGGTCGCGGGCGCGAGGCGGAAGGTGATGTCCTTGAGGATTTCGACCAGCACGCCGCCGAGGCCGAAGGCGACCAGCTTGCCGAACGAACCATCGGTGATCGAACCGACGATCACCTCGGTGCCGCCGCCCAGCATCTGCTGGACCTGGATGCCCTCGATCTTGGCATCGGCCTTGTACTTCTTGGCGTTGGCCAGAATCGTCTCGTAGCTCTTCTCGGCGTCCGCGGCGCTCTTGACGCCGACCACGACGCCGCCGGCCTCGGTTTTGTGGAGGATGTCGGGCGAGACGATCTTCATCACCACCGGGAAGCCCATATCGGTGGCGATCCGGGCGGCCTCAGCGGCCGACTTGGCGACGCCTTCCTTCGGCACCGGAATGCCGTAGGCGTCGCAGACCACCTTGCCTTCGGGCGCGGTGAGGCTCGTGCGCTTGTCGGCCCTGACCGCATCGAGAATTTTGCGGACCGCATCCTTCGAATTTGACATTGGCTTCCTCCTGGGACAGATTTCGTGGCATTTGGTATGCCAAAAACGTAATTGTCAAGGTCGGTCGACGTGCAAAAATATCGAAAAATGTGGGCAGCTTGACATTCTGGTATTTGGCATGCCAAAAATCTAAGGTACTTTCTTCTGCTAAGAAGACGTCTCCAAGAGGAGGAGACGAGTCGTGCCAGAACCGAAACAGACCAAGGCGTCGCCCACTATGGCTGACACAGATATCGCCATCGTCCGGATCGCGCCGGAGACGAGCTTCAAGAACAAGGCCTATGAGGCCTTGAAGGAAGCGATCCTGAAGATGGACATCTACGCGACGCCGGAGCCGGTGATGCTCGACGAGCGCGCATTGTCCGAGCGTCTCGGCGTCAGCCGCACGCCGATCCGCGAAGCGATCGCGATGCTCGAGCAAGACGGATTCGTAAAGACCGTGCCGCGCCGCGGCATCGTCGTGGTCCGCCGCACCAAGGCGGAGATCGTCGACATGATCCGCGCCTGGGCGGCGCTGGAGAGCATGGCGGCGCGGCTGATCACGACCACCGCGCGCAAGAAGGACATCTCGGCGCTGCGCGACTTCTTCAAGGACTTCAGCGACGATCGCCTGCCGCAGGATCACGTCGAGGAATATTCCAAGGCCAACATCGCCTATCCACCAGGCGCTGATCTCGCTGTCGGAATCACCTGTGCTGGTCGACCTCACCAATGACCTGCTGCTGCATGTGCGCGGCTATCGCCAGCTCACGATCGGCCGCAAGGACCGCACCGCGACCTCGCTGCCCGAGCATCTCGGGATCATCGAGGCACTGGAAGCGCGCGACACCGAGCTCGCCGAAAAGCGCGCCCGCGATCACACGCTCGGCCTTGCCGCCTATGTCGAGGCGCACGGCCAAGAATTATTCACATAGAGAACCGTTCACGTAAGTTTGAGAGTCCACCCGCTTCAGACGACGATCAGATCGTCCGAACCAAGAACGATCAGGGAGACGATGCCGATGCTGAATACCGCTACGAAGTCCGAGGCACCGGGCACCGAGCAGGAATTGACCGATGGCTTCCACCTCGTCATCGATGCGCTCAAGCTCAACGGCATCGACACCGTCTATGGCGTGCCGGGTATCCCGATCACGGACCTGGGCCGCATGGCCCAGGCGGCGGGCATTCGCGTGCTCTCGTTCCGCCACGAGCAGAATGCCGGCTATGCGGCCTCGATCGCCGGCTTCCTGACCAAGCGTCCCGGCGTCTGCCTCACGGTGTCGGCGCCCGGCTTCCTCAACGGCCTCACGGCCCTTGCCCACGCCACCACCAACTGCTTCCCGATGATCCTGATCTCGGGCTCGTCCGAGCGCGAGATCGTCGACCTGCAGCAGGGCGACTATGAGGAGATGGACCAGCTCGCGATCGCCAAGCCGCTCTGCAAGGCGGCGTTCCGCGTGCTGCACGCCCAGGACATCGGCATCGGCCTTGCCCGCGCGATCCGCGCCGCGGTGTCGGGCCGTCCGGGCGGCGTCTATCTCGACCTGCCCGCAAAGCTGTTTGGCCAGGTCATGGACGCGGCGGCCGGCGAGAAGTCGCTGGTCAAGGTGATCGATGCTGCGCCGGCGCAGCTCCCTGCCCCGTCGGCGGTCAAGCGTGCACTCGACGTGCTGAAGAACGCAAAGCGCCCGCTGATCATCCTCGGCAAGGGCGCAGCCTACGCGCAGGCCGACGAGGCGATCAAGAATTTCGTCGAGAAGAGCGGCGTACCGTTCCTGCCGATGAGCATGGCCAAGGGCCTCTTGCCCGATCTGCATCCGCAATGCGCGGGTGCGGCGCGCTCGACCGTGCTGAAGGAAGCCGACGTCGTCATGCTGATCGGTGCCCGCCTCAACTGGCTGCTTTCGCACGGCAAGGGCAAGACCTGGGGTGAAGCTCCGAAGAAGTTCATCCAGGTCGACATCGAGCCGAAGGAAATGGATTCCAACGTCGAGATCGTCGCCCCCGTGGTCGGCGATATCGGCTCCTGCGTGTCCGCCTTCCTCGACGCCATGGGCGCCAACTGGTCGGCCGCACCGGGCGACTGGCTCGCCACCGTGGCGAAGAAGCGCGACGACAACGTCGCCAAGATGGCGCCGAAGCTGATGAACAACGCCTCGCCGATGGATTATCACGGTGCGCTCGGCGCGCTCCGCACGATCATCGCGGAACGTCCCGACACCATCTTCGTCAACGAAGGCGCCAACACGCTCGACCTCGCCCGCGGCGTCGTCGACATGCACAAGCCGCGCAAGCGGCTCGACGTCGGCACCTGGGGCGTGATGGGCATCGGCATGGGCTATTCGATCGCGGCCGCGGTCGAGACCGGCCTGCCCGTGCTCGCGGTCGAAGGCGACAGCGCGTTCGGCTTCTCCGGCATGGAGGTCGAGACCATCTGCCGCTACAAGCTGCCGATCTGCGTCGTGATCTTCAACAATGACGGCATTTATCGCGGCACCGACGTCAACAGCGCGGGCGAGGATCCGGCAACCACCGTGTTCGTCAAGGGCTCGCGCTACGACAAGATGATGGAAGCCTTCGGCGGCGTCGGCGTCAACGCCACCTCGCCCGACGAGCTGAAGCGCGCGGTCAATGCGGCGCTGGATTCCGGCAAGCCGACCTTGATCAACGCCGTCATCGACCCGGCGGCGGGCTCGGAGAGCGGCCGCATCGGCAACCTCAATCCGCAAAGCGCGCTGAACAAGAAGAAGTAACCCCCCTAACCCCAATCACTCCCTGCGGGTGCAGGGGCAGACAGAGTACGGAGCAATAGATATGACCAAGGCGCTCAAGGGCGTTCGCATTCTCGATTTCACCCACGTCCAGTCGGGTCCGACCTGCACGCAATTGCTGGCCTGGTTCGGCGCCGACGTGATCAAGGTCGAGCGTCCCGGCGTCGGCGATATTACGCGCGGCCAGCTGCAGGACATCCCGAACGTGGACAGCCTGTATTTCACCATGCTGAACCACAACAAGCGCTCGATCACGCTCGACACCAAGAACCCGAAGGGCAAGGAAGTGCTGACCGCGCTGATCAAGCAGTGCGACGTGCTGGTCGAGAATTTCGGCCCCGGCGTGCTCGATCGCATGGGCTTCCCCTGGGAGAAGATCCAGAGCATCAACCCGAAGATGATCGTCGCCTCGATCAAGGGTTTCGGCCCCGGCCCGTATGAGGATTGCAAGGTCTACGAGAACGTCGCGCAGTGCACCGGCGGCGCCGCTTCGACCACCGGGTTCCGCGACGGCTTGCCGCTCGTCACCGGCGCGCAGATCGGCGACAGCGGCACCGGGTTGCACCTCGCGCTCGGCATCGTCACCGCGCTCTATCACCGCACCCACTCCGGCAAGGGCCAGCGCGTCACCGCGGCGATGCAGGACGGCGTGCTCAACCTCGCCCGCGTCAAACTGCGCGACCAGCAGCGCCTCGCCCACGGCCCGCTCAAGGAATACAGCCAGTACGGCGAAGGCATCCCGTTCGGCGACGCGGTGCCGCGCGCCGGCAACGATTCCGGCGGCGGCCAGCCCGGCCGCATCCTGAAGTGCAAGGGCTGGGAGACCGATCCCAACGCTTACCTCTACTTCATCACCCAGGCGCCGGTCTGGGAAAAGATCTGTGACGTGATCGGCGAGCCGACCTGGAAGACCGATCCGAACTACGCCAAGCCGCCGGCCCGCCTGTCGCGCCTGAACGAGATTTTCGCGCGCATCGAAAAGTGGACGATGACGAAGACCAAGTTCGAGGCCATGGAGATCCTGAACAAGGACGACATCCCCTGCGGCCCGATCCTGTCGATGAAGGAGATCATCGAGGACCAGTCGCTGCGTGCGACCGGCACGGTAGTCGAGGTCGACCACCCGACCCGCGGCAAGTACATCTCGGTCGGCAACCCGATCAAGCTGTCGGATTCGCCGAGCGAAGTGGCCCGCTCGCCGCTGCTCGGCGAGCACACCGACGAGATCCTGCGCGAGGTGCTCGGCTTCAGCGATCACCAGGTCGCCGAGATCCACGACTCCGGCGCGCTCGATCCGCCGCGCAAGCAGGCCGCCGAATAACGGCCTGCGCTCAATCAAAACGACAAATGGCCGCGGACAACCGCGGCCATTTTTGTTCCGGCTGCTCGTCTGACCTCCGCGCATCAATGGCGGACATTGATGAGCTCGATGCCACATGTCTGCCCAGGGCGAGATACGGATAACCCATTCAGCTTTTGCGACAATAGCCTGCTCGATCACTGCGGTACCGCCGAGCAATGCCCGCAGTGGTGCGACCGGTCAACTCCTGCGCACCGCGTCGGCGGTGCTTGACGCCAAGGGTGCGGCGGATGATCGTGTCGATCTCGGCGGCGCAAGATCCTGGATAAAGTCTCTTAGCGCCTCGGTATCGAACGGCTTGCGGAGTATTCTTAGACTTGGCGGAGCTGCTTTTGCGGCATCGCTGTAACCGGTTGTAAGGGCTATGGGCAAACCGGGGTATCGCGACCGAACTTCTCTCGCGAGCCCGACGCCATCGATGGTCCCTGGCATGACGATATCGCTGAAGACGAGATCGATCTTTGTACCCGTATCGAGCAACTTCAATGCCGCTTCGGCCGAGTCTCGGTAGATGGTTTCATAACCCAGATGCTCGAACAGCGAGGATGTCACATCCGCCACTTCGGGGCTGTCGTCGACAACGAGAACCGTCTGCCGCGGCGGCTGGCTTGGCCTTGCCCGGGCAGCGGCGAGCTCTTTGCTGGTGATCTGCTCGTCCGCACAGGACGGCAGATAGATTGTAATCGTTGTTCCCTGTCCGACCTTGCTGTCTGCCGTTACGGTTCCGCCCGCCTGGTGCGCAAAACCATAAACCTGGGACAAACCGAGCCCGGTCCCCTTGCCGACCTCCTTGGTCGTGAAAAACGGATCGAACATCTTGGATAGAAGATTTGGCGGAATACCGGTGCCGGTATCGCCAAGTGTGATCGCAAAGAAGGCCTTCCCACGGCGATCGCCGCCGGTTTCCTGATTTGCGGTGACCGCGTGGACGGACAACGTGAATGTGCCGCCGCTTGTCATTGCATCTCGCGCATTGACGGCGATGTTGACGATCGCAAGTTCAAGTTCGGCGAGGTCAACCTTGACCGGCGCAACACCGTCGCCAACGTTCTCGTTGTACACGATGTTCCCGCGCAGCGAGCTCTCAATCATGGTCCGCATGTTCTTGATGGACGCATTCAGATCAACGACCGTCGGGCTGAGATGCTGGTGACGAGAGAACGTCAACAATTGGCGCGTGAGACTCTCGCCGCGTTTGGCCGCGGTTTGTATGGCTTCGATGGCCTTTGGCAGTTTTGGATCAAGCAGGCGTTGAAATATCTGGGCACTTCCTCCGATGATCATCAATAGATTGTTGAAGTCGTGTGCGATCCCGCCAGTCAGCTTGCCGATTGCCTCCATCTTCTGAGACATCGCGAGCTGTTCGCGCGCCTGGACCAGCTTCTCCTCCGCGTCGCGCCGCTCCGTCGCGTCGCGCAGGATACTGATAAAGCCGATCAGATTTCCTGCGTCATCACGGCTCGAAGAGACTGAGCCCGTGATGAAGAACGGCGTACCATTCTTTCTGATACGCCAACCCTCTACGTCGTACTTGCCGCCTTCGATTGCCGACTCCAGCGCGTGTGTCGGTGAACCCGCGCGGCGTTCATCCGGCCGATAGAATATCCCGAAGTGCTTGCCTATGATTTCTTCCGAGGTGTAGCCGATGATCTTTTGAGCGGTGCTATTCCAGCTCGTGACGTGTCCTTCCCTATCAAGCGCAAAGATTGCATAGTCGACAACGCCTTCGATGAGGGTCTGGAAGTGCCGTCTGATGCTGTCGAGCGCCAACGCTTTCCGTTCAAGTTGACTGTTCAGCTGGTCCTGGACGGAAAGCAAATGGGCTTCCCTGGCCTGGCGCGTCGCACTTGCCGCGGCGAGGGCAAGAGGAGGCGCCGACACGATGATCGAAAGCACGAACAAGGATAACAGCGCTCCGTTCGGATCGATTTTCGGAAATGGATCATTTCCCACCGAGAACCCCCACACGGCAGTTCCGATGAAAATCAAGGCGGCCGTCGCCATGGTGCATCGATCGCCGCGCAGGCCGGCCCAGATCAAGGGCAGCAGAACCAGAAAGCCCAGAAGGCTCCGATGGGGCAGCAATACGTCGAGGCCGTTGCTGACGAGATCGCTACCGATCAGCGGGCTGTAAGCAGCGAGCCCGATGATACCAGCGAGAGCAGCGACCGTGATCGATTCCAACAGAGCCCATTTGGAAGCAATGCGTAAGGGCATCGTCGCCCAGAGCACGATGACCGGAGCAATCACCAGGGCCTCAGCAGCGTCCGCAAGCCACCAGGTCAACCCGGCGACGACGGAATCGGAAAAGCTTGCTTCGTTGATGAGCGTGAAGCCGGCCAAGGCGATGGCTGAACTGATGATCGTGGTCGGCGCAAAGGAAATGATTGCAAACTTTGCGACACCGGACGGTGTGGCAAACGTCTGCCGACCGTTCGACCAGCGGCCGATCAGCCATGTCCCGGCACATGCGGCAAGGAGGCTGCCGATCCCGGCGGCGCCGATCTCCAGGAGCGATCGGTCGGCCATGAGGTAAGGTGAGAGAGCCCCTACCAGGATCGCGGGCCAGATCCGGTAGCCGCGCAGCAGGACCAGCGCGAGCGCAAGCCCGGTTGGTGGCCATAGCGGTGTCGCGGCTGGATTTATTGCGGGAAGCAATCGCGCGGATTCGGCAAGACCAGCGTAAATTGTGGCAACTATCAGGATTTCGACCGCGTAGGTCGCAACGCTCCGAGCGTCGCCAAACGCGAAAATCCTGGCCTTGGCGAACCTTGCCCTTTCCATCGCGAGCCTTTGCAGTGGGCATCTCAAGAATGCGGACGCAGTTTTGACCAAAACATGGCCACACGATCGTGAGTAGAGAGGCGCTAGCCAACTTCGGAACGAGGGGCCATCGGGCAGCACCATTGACCTAACAGCGATGGTACACTACGCGCAGCAGCATCCGGAATACGAATCGGTCCGATCCCGCCGCGTGTCGGTGAGATCATCAGCAATCATTTTCCCTGTTGGCGCAAGAACTCTCGCTGTCGCCCTGACGATCGCTTCGGGTTAAGAGCTGACGTGAGGTTCAATTACTCCGCTCGCTTCCAAATCACGTCGACTACGTCTCCAGCCGGAGGACGAACGGTCAGCGTCAGTCGGTCTCCCGCAATCGCAACGAAGCGCTTCTGATCAGTGCCATTCCAGTTTGGAAAGGAACTGCCTTCGACCTTGATTGCGATGCTGCTATCTGCCTCGTTTATTGAATACGTTCCGAAGTAGGTTATCGTGCCGTCGGCCGTTTCTTGGTTTTCCTCAGGGGTGCCTTGCCACAAGGCATTGCTCGCGTATTTGGCTCGATCTGGTCGCATCACCGTGATGATGTACCGCCCACCCGCATCAAAGAAGGCGATGCCCCTCGGGCTGGTCCCATAACGCTCGACCTTGGTGCCGTCGCCTTTCTTCTGCTCCCACGAAAGCAGCGTCCAAGTGCCCACCAATTGCTCTTTGAGCGATGTCTGGCCCAGCGCGTCGAATGTCATCGTGAACGATCCAAAAGCCGCAATGGCGCATGCGGCAAGAGCCACTCGCAAATGCACTTTTCTCTCCCAAGAGAAGGATTGATAGGGTCGGTCGAGCACCGCAATCCCCGGATATTTTACCACGCCCGGTCGAAGCAAGTAAGACAAGGTCGGCATGTCCGTTGGGTCACAAGCGGGCTTGAAGGCATCCGAGAAGCCAAATCCGCTTCGCAGCCGGGCATCGCACGCTGCCGGATTCGCCGAGCGAGGTCGCCCATTCGCCGCTGCTCGGCGAGCACAGATCAGCCGATTTTGGCGGCCGGTCTAACCTCGGTGCTCGCGCAATCAGCAAGCCATTAGCCCCCCTCGCCGCCTTCGGCCTCACCCTCATCGCCCGGCACATATTCCAGAATATCCCCCGGGCGGCAGTCCAGTTCGCGGCAGATCGCCGACAGCGTCGAGAAGCGCATCGCCTTGGCCTTGCCGGTTTTCAGGATCGACAGGTTCTGGATAGAGATGCCGATCGCGTCCGCAAGGTCTCCGAGGCGGCGCTTGCGCTTTGCGAGCATGACATCGAGGTTCACCACGATGGGCACGAGCATCACCCTCAGATCGTCAGATCGTTTTCGGACTGCAACAGGATGGCGTGCTCAAGCACGAACTTCAGCGCCATCAGGAACACACCGCCGGCGATGGTGCCGACATCGAGGTTGTAGTTCAGCAGCAGGAACTTGATGTCTCCGATCCGATACAGGACATAGATCACCGCGTTGGTCGTGATCGTATCGACGAACGGCCAGACCACCAGAAAGATCCCCATCCACCAGACGCCCTGCAGTGTCTCGGAGGCGAAAATCCGGCCGTTCGCGAATCGGTTCACCATGCGATGAAGCATGCCGATCAGCACGGCGTAAAACGATACCCCAAGCGCAAACAGCGACCAGAACAGCAGCTGGCCCATGGTCGACATGGTGAGCGGGTTGGCGACGATGCTGGCGCACTTCGCCTGCTCGCCGTTCAGGCTTTCCGCAATCGTGACCGGAGCCGTCGTGGTGCGGTAATAGGCCAGCCACAGCACGACCGGCAGCGCGGCCCAGATCACCCAGAACGCCCGATCGAGCCGGCGAAACCAAAGCTGGCGCTGCTCGCGAACCGATTTCCTCATCGCATCCATCCGATAATTTTTTGCCCGTACAGGCCGTTACGGCCGGGCCGCATCATGCTGCGGTAATGTTGTTGACTCAACCTTAAACGTGATCTATTTCATGTTTATCATGAAATTTTTCATGAATAAGGTGGATGATGACGTTACCCCCAGATATTGACGGCCTCCGCAGCGCCCTGAAACAGCTGATCCACGCGCACCTCACGCGCCGCCTGATCGTGGCGGCATTCCACATTCCGCTGCTCGGCAGCGCCGCCGATGCCGCCAAAGCCGCCGACAAGGCCAACGATCCGGCCGGCGTCTGGCTGACCCAGTCCGGCGACGCCAGGATCGAGGTCCAGCGCTGCGGCAGCGCGCTGTGCGGCCGCGTCGTCTGGCTGAGGGAGCCGACCGAGAAGGCCACCGGCAAGCCGCAGCGCGACGACAAGAATGCCGATCCCGCGCAGCGGACCCGGCCGGTGATGGGCATTTCGCTCTTCATCAACATGCAGCCCGCAGGCCCGAACAAATGGGCCGGCAGGATCTACAACGCCGATGACGGCAAGACCTATGAGAGCTCGGTGACGCTGGTGTCATCGGGCACGCTGAACGTTCGCGGCTGCATGGGAACGCTGTGCGCGGGCGAAGACTGGACGCGGTGAAGGGATCTGGCCCCGACCCTTCATCGGCCAAGAAGAAAAGCAAACCCTTTCACTCGAGGCCGCCCCGGTTTGGGCGGCCTTCTTTATGCAACCGTGCTGACGACTCCGGTGCAGCGCGACCTGCGCAGCTGGCCGCGTTACTCCGGCGCCTCGGCGTCGAGGCCGAGCTTCCACAGCGGCGGCAGGTCGGCGAATGGCGGCGTGGTGTGGGCGATCACGATCGCGGCGCGCCGGCTGTCGGAATCGATCTTGCTGTTGATCGCCTTGACGTGCGCCTTCACCGCATCGAGCCCGACGCCGAGGATACTCGCGATCTCCTCGTTCGACTTGCCCTGCGCGATCCATGACGCCACTTCGATCTGGCGCGGCGTCAGAGCAGGGAATGCCAGCCGCAATCGATCGCCCGGCGTCAGCGCGGCCAGCGTTCGTTCCTGCGCCTGACGGTAGCTGCGCAGGATGTGCGGCCGAAATCCCTGCATGCGGTCGCGCTCCTCGTCGCTATAGGCCGGCCGCCCCACCACGCGGTGGCCGACGACCGTGACGACATAGCTGGCGTGCTCGAACACGATCCCCAGCATACGGCGCGCGCCCGACGGCAGGAACACCTCCTTGGCGATCGGCAGTTCGACGAATTCCTCGTCGCTGAAGAAATCCGACTCGCGCAACGCGCGTTCGCCGTAGAACGCCGGATCATGCTGCCAGAACGGATGCGAGTGCATGTGCTTGGCAAACGCCTGCATGCCGCGGGCACGGGCGTCCGGATCGTCTCCGACCGAAATCAGCGACCGGAAATCCCAACTCGGACGATGGAACTCGGTAAAGCTCACCACCTCGGCATCGACCAGACGGCCGACGCCGGCGAACAAGATGCCCGGCAGCGTATGCAGATTGGGTTCGGATTCGTAGAGACGAATGATTTCGTCGTTGAGTTTGCTGTCCCGTTCCATGGGATTCTGATCGACCAGGTTTGATTTGATTTTTTGGCGATCGCTGCAACGTCGCGACGAGCCCACATGTTGCAGCAAAGCCTCGCTCGCCGTCTTATCGCTCGTGCGCGCGTTGGTATACCCCTTAGGGTAATGGCCAGATCGCGTTCGATTGCGGAATCTCTCCGCTGTGTCGAGTCCGACACAGCGCGCGACATCGTCTCGGGCAGCAACGCGCATGCCCCGGCGAAAGTTGCAACAATTCGAGTTACTACCGGGACTGAACGCGGTGACCCCATTGGAAGACGCAGCGGATCGTCCCGCTGTAGGAAAATGCGACGATACACGTTCCGGCTGCATTGAAGCGCGATCGCTCGCGCGCCACGGGCATACCATCTTCAGGCATGGCTTGTTGTGCACGACATCGCTGGTTGCGCTGGGGCTGCTCGCGGTAACGTCGATACCGTCCCATGCGGCAGACATTGTCTGGACCGGCGCCAATTCGACCCTTTGGACCGACACCGGCAACTGGCTCCCGAACACGCTTCCGGCGTTCCCGGACAACGCGGTTATCGATACCACCTCGCCCCATCCCGTGGCGCTCCCAGCGCTCGCGGGCCAAGCCAGTAACATCTATATCGGCCAAAACGCCAGCGGCCAGCTGACGATTTCCGGCGGCGGGACGATGAACTCCGTCAATGGCTTTGTTGGCAACAATGCAGGCTCGAACGGCACCGTCACGGTCGATGGCTTCGGCTCGGTGTGGTTCAGCGTCGGCGTCAACGTCGGCGTGGCCGGCACCGGCCACGCTGACGATCCAGAACAGCGGCACCGTGACCGGCAGCAATGGCCTCATCGGGTCTTTGCCCGGCTCGAGCGGAACTGTGACGGTCACCGGCCCCGTGTCGTCCTGGAGCATGAGTGACGACCTCTATGTCGGCGCAAACGGCACCGGAGCGCTGACAATCAAGGCTGGCGGCGCCGTGGACGATCTCAACGGCCGCATCGGCTTTGTCCCCGGTTCGAGCGGGTCCGTCACGGTCACCGGTCCCGGCTCGTCCTGGACCAACGCTGCCGAACTCTATGTCGGCACGGCGGGTACCGGCACGCTGACGATCGCGGACGGCGGCGTCGTGCGCAACGGCAGCGGCTCCAATGCCTATGTCGGCTATATCTTCGGATCCAGCGGCGGCGTGACGGTCGATGGCGCCGGTTCGTCGCTTGTCGTCGGCAAGGATCTGAACGTCGGATATACCGGCCGCGGCGCGCTCAATGTGCAGAACGGCGGCGCGGTCAGCAACGTATCGACCTTTATCGGCTCCAATGTCGGCTCCAACGGCAGCGTCACCGTGAACGGCGCGGGTTCGTCGCTGAGCAGCGCCGCCTTCATCTATGTCGGCTACTCCGGCACCGGCACACTCGACATCCAGAACGGCGGCACGGTCACCACCGCCCCGGGCGTTACCCGCAGCATCGCCGGTATCGGCTACGATCCTGGCTCGAACGGCACGGTGACGATCGACGGCGCTGGCTCGTCCTGGACCCATGGCGGCTTTCTCGATGTCGGAGTTAGTGGCACCGGTACTCTGACAATCCAGAACGGTGCAACGGCCAGCATGCTTGGCAGCGACGTCGGCTTTGCTGTCGGGTCGAATGGCGCGGTCACGGTCACTGGCTCCGGCTCGTCCTGGACCATGAGTGACGACCTCTATGTCGGCGCAAACGGCACCGGAGCGCTGACAATCAAGGCTGGCGGCGCCGTGGACGATCTCAACGGCCGCATCGGCTTTACCCCCAGTTCGAGCGGGCGGGTCCGTCACGGTCACCGGTTCCGGCTCGTCCTGGACCAACGCTGCCGAACTCTATGTCGGCACGGCGGGTACCGGCACGCTGACGATCGCGGACGGCGGCGTCGTGCGCAACGGCAGCGGCTCCAATGCCTATGTCGGCTATTTCGTCGGATCCAGCGGCGGCGTGACGGTCGATGGCGCGGGTTCATCGCTTGTCGTCGGCAAGGATCTGAAGGTCGGATATACCGGCCGCGGCGCGCTCAATGTGCAGAACGGCGGCGCGGTCAGCAACGTATCGACCTTTATCGGCTCCAATGTCGGCTCCAACGGCAGCGTCACCGTAAACGGCGCGGGTTCGTCGCTGAGCAGCGCGGCCTTCATCTATGTCGGGTACTCCGGCACCGGCACACTCGACATCCAGAACGGCGGCACGGTCAATACCGCGCCCGGCGTCACCCGTGGCATCGCCGGTATCGGCTACTATGCAGGCTCGAACGGCACCGTGACGATCGACGGCGCTGGCTCGTCCTGGACCCATGGCGGCGTTCTCGATGTCGGAGGTGGTGGCACCGGTACTCTGACAATCCAGAACGGTGCAACGGCCAGCATGCTTGGCAGCGCCGTCGGCTTTGCTGCCGGGTCGAATGGCGCGGTCACGGTCACTGGCTCCGGCTCGTCCTGGAGCAACAGCTTCGTTCTGCTTGTCGGTGATGCCGGCACCGGCTCGCTGACAATCCAGAATGGCGGCAGCGTTTCGACGCCGCTTTTCGCTGTTGCCAATGAGACCGGCTCGACCGGCACGGTCAACATCGGCGCCGGGCTCGGCCAGGCCGCCGCGGCGCCGGGCACGTTGAACACGCCGACTGTCACATTCGGCTCGGGCAACGGCAGCATCGTCTTCAATCACACCTCTGCGAACTACACCTTCGATCCCGTCATCACAGGCGCAGGATCGGTGCTGGTGGAGGCCGGCAGGACCATCCTCACCGCCAACAGCACCTACACCGGCACAACGACCGTCGACGGCGGCACGCTCAGCGTCAACGGCTCGATCGCGTCCTCGTCGCTCACATCGGTCAACGCCGGCGGCACGCTCGGCGGCAACGGCACCGTCGGCAACCTCGCCATCGCGAGCGGCGGCACAGTGGCGCCAGGCAATTCGATCGGCACGCTGAACGTCTCGGGCAATGTCAGCTTCGCGGCCGGCTCGATCTACCAGGTCGAGGCCAACGCCGCCGGCCAGTCCGACCGGATCATTGCCGCCGGCAAGGCGACACTCGGTGGCGGCAGCGTGCTGGTGCTGGCGCAGAACGGCACCTATGCACCGCAAACCACCTACACCATCCTCACCGCAAACAGCGGCGTCACCGGCACCTTTGCCGACGTCACCAGCAGCCTCACCTTCCTGAACCCGTCGCTGACCTATGATCCGGGCAATGTCTACCTGACGCTGGCGCGCAACAGCACGACATTCCCCGATGTCGCGCAGACGCCGAACCAGCTCGCGGTGTCCAACGCGCTCGAGGCGAGCGCGCAGACCAGCCCGCTGGTGATCAGCATCCTCAATCAAAACGTCGCCGGCGCGCGGCAGGCCTTCGATGCGCTGTCGGGCGAATTGCATGCGAGCACGCAGACCGCGATGCTCGATGATTCACGCTATCTGCGCGATGCGGTGCTGGGCCGGTTGCGGCAGTCCTCGTTCGCCGAAAGCGGCGGGCCGATGGCCGCACTCAGCAGTGGCGGTCCGCAGCTCGCGACGATGGATTCGATGGCAGCCTCCTCGGCCCTCGCCTATGCCGGCGGCAGCCGTCCCGGCTTCCCGCTCAAGGCGCCGCCGCTCGCGGCGCCTGCGCGGATTCCCGACACCACGTTCTGGGCCCAGGGCGTCGGCGCCTGGGGCCGCTTCGGTGGCGACGGCAATGCGAGCGGCATGACGCGCGACCTCGCCGGCTTCTTCAGCGGCGTCGACCATCGCTTTGCACCGAACTGGATCGCCGGCATCGCCGGCGGCTACACCAATTCCTCGCTGCGCATCGGCGACCGGTCGAGTTCGGCCAACATCGACACCGCGCATCTCGCCGGCTATGTCGGCGGTAATTACGGCGCGTTCAGCCTGCGCGGCGGCGCCGGCGCCAGCTTCAGCACGCTGGACACCAGCCGCTCGATCATCTTCCCCGATTTCTTCGACAGCGCGCGGGCGCGTTATAACGCCACCACGGCGCAGGTGTTCGGCGAAATCGGTTACGGCTTCAACCTCCGCAAGATCGCGCTCGAGCCGTTCGCCGGCCTTGCCTGGGCGCATCTCGATAACGACAGCTTCAACGAGACCGGCGGCAGCGGCAGCGCGGCGCTGCTCGGCGGCCGCAACAACCAGGACGTCGGCTACTCCACGATCGGTGCCCGCTTCGCCAGCAACCTCGTGCTTGCCAACGGGATGTGGCTGACGCCGCGCGCCTCGGTGGCCTGGCAGTACGCCTTCGGCGACGTCTCGCCGACCGCGGCGCTTGCATTCCAGAGCACCGGCGCGAGCTTCACGGTCAATGGCGTGCCGCTGGCGCGCAACGCGGCGCTCGTGGAAGGCGGTCTGGATCTGCGCATCACGTCGCAAGCCAGCGTCGGCGTCTCGTATGTCGGACAAATCGCCGACCGCGTGCAGGATCACTCGGTGAAAGGCAACTTTAGCTGGAAGTTCTGAGCTGCGACTCCAGGGCGCGACGTCGAGAACAGATTGTCGCACCAATCGATACCCCGCTCTCTACCCGCTACCGGGAAGACAGCGGTCTTGATTCAATTTTGCGCGCAATTTGCAGCGAATGCGCAACCGGTCTGTTGCAGCAAAACCTCGCTCGCTGTCTTATCGTTCGTGCGCGCGTCAACATACCCCTTTGGGTAGTGGCCAGATCGCATCGCGTTACGGATTCTGTCTGCGTTGTCGACTCCGACACATCGCGCGACATCATCAGGGCATCGCACGCGCATACCCGATGAACGCCGCGACATCTTGAGTCATTGCCGGGGGCTGAATGCGGTGACCACGCGGAAATACGCAGCAGTGGATTTCGCTGCAGGACAGTTCGTCGGCGCGCATGCCGCCCATCTCAACACGAAATCGCGCGCAAGATATCTTGGTACCCTCGCCACGGTCTCGCCGCTCGCGCTGATCCTCGGCACGATGGGCTTCGCGGTTCCGGCTCACGCCCAGGCGACCTGCACGGTCGACACAACCGCGTGCAGCGCAGCCGGCGGACCCGGATTCGATTCACCCCGCGGCGGCAGCGGCGGCACCGGAAATGGTGGCGGCGGAAACAGCTCGGCGTTCGACGGTGGCACCGGTACAACGGTCGCGGTGCCCGGCAACCCCAGCCCCGGCAACGGCATCGGCGGCGACGGCGCGGCGGGCGAGAATGCCGGCGGCACCGGCGGTGGCGTTGGAGGCACCGGAGGCCCTGGACCGAACGGCTTCAACTTCGCCAGCGGTGGCGGCGGCGGTGGCAGCGGAGCCTATTTCTCCTCAGCGTCATCGCTGAACATCAGCAGCGATATCACGGGCGGCGCAGGTGGCGTCGGCGGAAGTGGCACCTCCGGCAGCGCAAGCAACGGCGGAGGCGGTGGTGGCGGCGGCGCGGGCATCGTCTCCACCGCGCTCGGCCCGCTTTATAGCAACACCGCGACGATCACGGGAGGCCGTGGCGGAGCCGGTGGTGTCGGCGGCAACCCCGGCGGTGGCGGCGGCGGTGGCGACGGCATACTCGTCCTCGGCAATGCGACGTCGATCGACAACTTCGGCACCGTCGTCGGCGGGAAAGGCGGGATCGGTGCATCCGCCGGCGACAGCGGCACCGGCATCAATTTCGTCGGCATGGGCGTGGTGACGAACAACGGCACCATCGCGGGGGGCGACGCAAACGGCGCGGCCGCCGGCGTCGGCATCATGACCAATGGCAGCACCGTCATCAACAATCACGGCGTGATCCGCGGCGGCCTCAACAATGATGGTCTGACCTACGGGACCGCGATCTCGGTTCGGCGGAACCGGCAATTCGCTGAACCTGTTCACCGGCTCGACGATCGTCGGCGACGTCCAGTTGATCAGCGGCGCCGGCGCGACCGTCGCCGCGCTCAACTCCGGGCTGACGCTCAGCAACAACATCAGGCTCGGCTCCAGCTCCGTCGTTGTCTTCAACTCGGGCGCGGTCGGCCTTTCGGTCTCTGGCGTGGTGTCCGGGGCGGGCAGCGTAGCGGTCAACGGGCTGGACATGATCGTGCTCGCCGGCGCCAACACCTACACCGGCGGAACGACGCTTTCGGGCGGAAAGTTGTCGGTGTCGTCGGACACCAATCTCGGTGGCGCCTCGGGTCCCCTGACCTTCAATGGCGGCACCTTGCAGGTGACCGGCACGGGCTACACCGGCACGTCGCGGACCATCAATTGGGGCGGCGGCGGCTTCGAGATCGTCAACGGTGCCAACAACTTCGTCGTGAGCAACGCGTTCACAGGCAGCGGCGCGCTGACCAAGTCCGGCGCTGGAACGCTGACCTTCACCGGCAACAACAACTACAGCGGCGGCACCACGATCTCGGCCGGCACGCTGCAACTCGGCAATGGCGGCACCTCGGGTTCGATCACCGGCGACGTTGTGAACAACGGAACGCTCGCGGTCCAACGCTCCAACACCTACACGCTCGCCGGCGCCATCTCGGGCAGCGGCAGCTTCGTGCAGAGTGGCACCGGCACCACCATTCTGACCGGCAACAACTCTTATAACGGCGGCACCACCATCTCGCAGGGCACGCTGCAGGTCGGCAACGGCGGCAGCTCGGGCGCGATCACCGGCGACGCGGTGAACAACGGCACGCTCGCGGTCAAGCGCTCCGACACCTTCACGCTCGCCGGCGCCATCTCGGGCAGCGGCGCCTTCGTGCAGAGCGGCACCGGCACCACTATCCTGACCGGCAACAACTCTTATAACGGCGGCACTACCATCTCGAACGGCACCCTGCAGGTCGGCAACGGCGGCTCCTCGGGCGCAATCGCCGGCAACGTCGTCAACAACGGCCGGCTCATCTTCAATCGCAGTGACGACAGCGCCTTCGCCGGCTCGATCAGCGGCAACGGCCTCTTCACCAAGACCGGCGACGGCACCCTGACGCTGTCGGGCAACAACACCTATACGGGTGGCACGCAGTTGCTCGGCGGCACCCTGGCCGTGCAAGGCGGCAACGCCATCGGCGACAACTCCAGCGTCTTCGTCCTCGGCAACAGCACGCTGCGCCTGCTCAGCAATGAGACGGTCGCGACCCTATCGTCCGGGACGACCGACACCGGCACCGTCGATCTCGCCGGCGGCAATCTCACCATGAGCCTGAATTCGAACATCACCACCGCTTTCTATTATGGTGCCGTGTCCGGCGCGGGCGGCTTGATCAAGAGCGGCAACTACAAGCAGGTGCTGGCCGGCACCGGCAGCTATACAGGCGGCACCACCATCTCCGCCGGCACGTTACAGCTCGGCGACGGCGGAACATCGGGCTCCATCATCGGCAACGTGACGAACAACGGCACCCTCGCCGTCAACCGCTCCGATACCTATACGTTCGGTGGCAGCATTTCGGGCAGCGGCAAATTCGTGCAGAGCGGCACCGGCACCACGATCCTGACCGGCAGCAACGTCTATGCCGGTGGCACCACTATCTCGGCCGGCACGCTGCAGCTCGGCGACGGCGGCACCTCGGGTTCGATCGCCGGCAACGTGGTGAACAATGGCATCTTTGCCGTCAACCGCTCCGACACCTATACGTTCGGCGGCAACATCTCGGGCAGCGGTTCGTTCGAACTGCGCGGTAAAGGCACCACCATCCTGACCGGCACCAACAGCTATGGCGGTGGCACCACCATTTCGTTGGGCACCTTGTCGGCATCCTCGGACAGCAATCTCGGCGCCGCGGCCGGCGCATTGAACTTCAACACCGGCGGCACGCTGCGGGTCACCGGCACCAGCTTCACCGGCACCACGCGCGCCATCAACCTGGGAACCGGCGACGGCGCATTCGATATCGCCGATGCCGCCAACAATTTCACCCTGGGTCAGTCGATCGCCGGAAATGGCTCGCTGTACAAGCTCGGCGCCGGAACGCTGACCTTGACCGGCAACAGCAGCTTGACCGGCGGCATCGGAATCAGCGCAGGCACGCTGCAGCTCGGCGACGGTGGCACCTCCGGCTCCTTCCTTGGCCGGGTGGTGGTCCCCAACGGCATCTTCGCCATCAACCGCTCCGACACCTACACTTTCGGCAGCACGGTCACCGGCAGCGGCGCGTTCGAGCAGAGGGGCACCGGCACCACCATCTTCACCGGCACCAACAATTACCTCGGCGGCACCACGATCTCGCAGGGTACGCTGCAGATCGGCAACGGCGGCACGGCCGGCTCGATCACCGGCAACGTCACCGACAACGGCACGCTTGCCTTCAACCGCGCCGACGCCGTGACATTCTCCGGGTCGATCGGCGGTACCGCGCAATGTCGATCAGCTCGGCGCCGGCACGCTGACCTTGAACGGCCAGAGCACTTACACCGGCACGACCAGTGTCAATGCCGGCAAGCTCGTGGTCGGCGACGACACCCATGCGGGCGCAAGCCTCGTCAGTGCCGTGACCGTGAGCAGCGGCGCGACGATCGGCGGCATCGGCACTATTGGCGGACTCAGCGTTGCCGGCGGCGGCACGGTCGCGCCGGGCAATTCGATCGGCACGTTGAACGTCGCCGGCAACGTGTCCCTGGCAGCCGGCGCGATCTATCAGGTCGAAGCCAATGCAGCCGGCCAGTCCGACAAGATCGCAGCCACCGGCACCGCAACGCTCGGCGGCGGCAACGTGCTGGCGCTGGCGCAGACCGGCACCTATGCGCCGCAGACCGTCTACACCATCCTCACCGCCAATGGCGGCGTCAGCGGCACCTTCATTGACGTCACCAGCAGCCTGGTATTCCTCACCCCGTCGCTGAGCTACAACGCCAACGACGTGTTCCTGACGCTCGCCCGCAACACCACCTCGCTCACGAGCGTCGCGCAGACACCGAACCAGATCGCCGTCGCCGGCGCACTGGATGCGAGCGGACAGCAGCGCGATCCGTTGATGGTCGCCGTGCTGAACCGGAGCGCTGCCGGCGCGCGGCAGGCGTTCGACGCACTGTCCGGCGAAGTCCACGCCTCCTCGCAGACCGCGATGCTGGATGACTCGCGCTATTTGCGCGATGCCGTGCTGGGACGTCTGCGGCAGGCCGCCTTCGCCGGCGGCAGCGGGCCGATGGCCGCGCTCGGCTCGGGCGGCCCGCAGACCGCCGCGATGGACTCACTCTCGGTCAGCTCCGCGCTCGCCTATGCCGGCACGGAGAGGTCGGCGTTTCCGATCAAGGCGCTGCCGCTCGCCGGCCCCGCGCCGATCCCGGACACCACATTCTGGTCCCAGGGCGTCGGCGCCTGGGGCCGGCTGAACGGCGACGGCAATGCGGCGGGCATGACGCGTGACCTCGCCGGCTTCTTCAGCGGCGTCGATCGCCGCTTCGCACCGAACTGGATCGCCGGCATCGCCGGCGGCTACACCAGCTCGACCGTTCATGTCGGCGATCGCAACAGCTCGGCCGATATCGAAACTGCGCACCTCGCCGGCTATGTCGGCGCGAGCTACGGCGCGTTCAACCTGCGCGGCGGCGCCGGCGCAAGCTTCAGCACGCTCGACACCAGCCGCTCGATCGTCTTCCCCGATTTCTTCGACAGCGCACGGGCGCGTTATAACGCCACCACGGCGCAGGTGTTCGGCGAGATCGGCTACGGCCTCAACCTGGGCAAGATCGCGCTCGAGCCGTTCGCCGGCCTCGCCTGGGCCCATCTCGACACCGACAGTTTTGCCGAGACCGGTGGCAGCGGCGCCGCCGCACTGCGCGGCGCTGGCGGCAACCAGGATGTCGGCTACTCCTCGCTCGGCGCCCGCATCGCCACGAGCATCGCTTTGACCAACGGCATGCAGCTGACGCCGCGGGCCTCGGTGGCCTGGCAATACGCCTTTGGCGATGTCACCCCGACGGCGGCGCTCGCGTTCCAGAGCCTGGGAACCAGTTTCAGCGTGGCCGGCCGGCCGCTGGCGCGCAACGCGGCGCTGGTTGAAGGCGGGCTCGACCTGCGGATCACGCCGCAGGCCAGCGTCGGCATCGCCTATGTCGGACAGCTTGCCGATCGGGTGCAGGATCACTCGGTAAAGGCCTGTTTTAGCTGGAGATTCTGACCCGGCGGAACCTCCGGGCTCCGCCCGTTCCCCTCCGATCCGGGATGCCAATCAGCCCATTTTGCTGCAATGCACAGTCGCGCATGCTGCTATGCAAACAAGCCCATTGTCTCTGGCATCTGGTATACATAATTTGGCCGCAGATGATGAGCCGGCCCGTTGCTGGCCCTCCAGCCAAAGGGGACACCAATGTCCAAGACCACCGCCCTCACGCTCGCGCCCTCCTCCACGCTGTTCGGCCGCCTGATGGCCTCGATCGACCGCCTGCTGATGAAGAGCGCGGAGATCTCCAACGGCAATGGCGACCTGCCGCGCGTCGGCCTCTGAGGCCTGAGGATTTCGCGCGCGCTGCACCGAGACCGTTTCGTCGCAAGTTGCGATCTGACATTGAACCTTCGACCAATGGCCCCGATTTTCGGGGCCATTTTTTTGCGCGCTGAATTACTCTCATTGCGGTGACCGCCTTCAGTCCTCTGCGGCATATGCGCACGCAACCTCTGCGACAGCTTGAACCTTGGCATATCAAATACCAAGATGACCGAGCCGCGCCACAAGCAGAATGACAAAGCGCGCACTGGGAGGATCAATGTCGGACATGGTTCAGGCAACTGCGGCGCCCGCGGCCGCGCGTGTCAGCGATACCTATCGCTGGATGCAACTTGCGATCGGCGTCGCCGCGATGGTGATGATCGCAAACTATCAATACGGGTGGACGTTCTTCGTCCCTGACATCCAGAAGAAGTTCGGATGGGATCGTGCATCGATCCAGTGGGCCTTCACGCTCTTCGTGCTGTTCGAGACCTGGCTGGTGCCGGTCGAGGGCTGGTTCGTCGATAAATACGGTCCGCGTTTGGTCGTGCTGATCGGCGGCATCCTCTGCGCGATCGGGTGGGCGATCAACGCGCAGGCGACCTCGCTGAACGGCTACTATCTCGGCATGATCATCGCCGGCATCGGCGCCGGCGGCGTCTACGGCACCTGCGTCGGCAATGCGCTGAAATGGTTTCCCGACAAGCGCGGCCTTGCGGCGGGCATCACCGCAGCCGGCTTCGGCGCGGGCTCCGCACTCACGGTGGCGCCGATCCAGGCGATGATCAAGGACTCCGGCTTCCAGACCACCTTCCTCTATTTCGGTCTCGGCCAGGGCATCATCATCGTGCTGCTCGCCTTCTTCCTGCTCGCGCCGAAGGCCGGTCAGGTGCCGGCCGTCGTGGCGAACGCCAACATCATCCAGACCCGGCGCAACTATCAACCGACCGAAGTGCTGCGGCAGCCGATCTTCTGGCTGATGTACTTCATGTTCGTGATCGTCGGCGCCGGCGGCCTGATGGTGACGGCGAACCTGAAGCCGATCGCGGTCGACTGGAAGGTCGACAGCGTGCCGGTCACGCTGATGGCGGTGACGATGACGGCCGTGACCTTCGCGGCCACCATCGACCGCGTCCTCAACGGTCTGACGCGTCCGTTCTTCGGCTGGATCTCCGACATGATCGGCCGCGAGAACACGATGTTCATCGCCTTCGGCATGGAAGGCTTCGGCATCTGGATGCTCTACCTCTGGGGCCACGACCCGGTCTGGTTCGTGCTGCTCTCGGGCTTCGTGTTCTTTGCCTGGGGCGAGATCTATTCGCTGTTCCCCTCGACCTGCACCGACACGTTCGGCGCCAAGTTCGCGACGACGAATGCGGGCCTGCTCTACACCGCGAAAGGCACCGCCGCGCTGTTGGTGCCGATCGCCAACTACATGCAGCAGTCGTCGGGCCATTGGGACAACGTGTTCATCATCGCAGCCGGCGCCAACATCCTTGCCTCGCTGCTCGCGATCGCCGTGCTCAAGCCATGGCGGAAAATCGTGGTCGCGAAATCGGCGGCGATGGCTTAGCAACGCGCCAATCTTCTGCTGACGAAAGCGCCCGGCCGAACGCCGGGCGTTTCATTTTCGGCGTTCACGAGCAGCCCGAATGGGCGCGTCGTATGCCAGTTTTGCTGCAATGCAGCAGAAAGATGGGCTTGCTTTCTGGAATATAGTATACCAACCTCCCGTTAAGCGCTTGCGACGATACGCCACAAGAATTGCGACACTGGGTCACAAGACCAGGCGCGCTCGGGAGGATTCGATGGTTTCCAGCAATGCCGCCGTAACACAAGCTCAACCTTCGTCCAGTGGCTTCCGCTGGCTGCAGCTCGTCATGGGCATCGTCTGCATGGCGATGATCGCGAACCTGCAATATGGCTGGACGCTGTTCGTCGATCCGATCGACGGCGCGCATCACTGGGGCCGCGCGGCGATCCAGTTCGCCTTCACGATCTTCGTGGTGACCGAGACCTGGCTGGTGCCGGTCGAAGCCTGGTTCGTCGACAAATACGGCCCGCGGATCGTCATCATGTTCGGCGGCGTCATGATCACGCTGTCCTGGGTGCTGAACTCCTACGCGGATTCACTCACTTTGCTCTACACCGCGGCGGTCATCGGCGGCATCGGCGCCGGCTCGGTGTACGGCACCTGCGTCGGCAATGCGCTGAAATGGTTTCCCGATCGCCGCGGCCTCGCCGCCGGCGCAACCGCCGCGGGCTTTGGCGCCGGCGCGGCGCTGACCGTCGTGCCGATCGCCAACATGATCGCCTCGAGCGGCTATCAGACCGCGTTCTTCGATTTCGGCATAGGGCAAGGCCTGATCGTGTTCCTGCTCGCCTTCTTCATCCAGAAGCCTGCGGTCACGATCCCGCCGAAGAAGAAGCAGCTCAATCTGCCGCAGACCAAGATCGACTTCACGCCGCCGCAGGTGCTGCGCAGCCCGATCTTCTGGGTGATGTATCTGGTGTTCGTGATGGTTGCATCCGGCGGCCTGATGGCGGCAGCGCAGATCGCGCCGATCGCGCACGACTACAAGATCGCCACTACGCCGGTCTCGCTCGCCGGCTTCCAGATGGCCGCTCTGACCTTTGCGATCTCGCTCGACCGCATCTTCGACGGGTTCGGACGGCCGTTCTTCGGCTGGGTCTCCGACAATATCGGCCGCGAGCACACCATGTTCATCGCGTTCGGCACCGGCGCGCTGATGCTGCTGACGTTGTCCACCTGGGGCCATAACCCGCTGGTGTTCGTGCTGGCGACCGCGGTCTATTTCGGCGTGTTCGGCGAGATCTACTCTTTGTTCCCGGCGACCTCCGGCGACACCTTCGGCTCGAAGTTCGCGACCACCAACAACGGCATGCTCTACACCGCGAAGGGCACCGCCGCGCTGTTGGTGCCGGCCGCCAGCATCGTTGCCGCCAGCTATGGCTGGCAGGCGGTGTTCGTGATCGCGGTTGCGCTCAACGCCACCGCGGCACTGATGGCGCTGTTCGTGATCAAGCCGATGCGCCGCGCCTTCATCAACGGCAACGAGGCTGCCGCGGCCGCTGCCGAGACCACGACGAATGCCAAGACGGCCTGAAATGTCGGCCTGAAATGGCGGCTTGAAATACCGGCCTGATTTCGGGACTTCCTGGTGGACTGATAGAGGCGCACTTCGGTGCGCCTCTTTCGTTTGGGGAGCGCAGGGATGCCAGATACCAGATACGCCAAGGACGGCAGATGGCCAACCCGC
Source organism: Bradyrhizobium sp. JR3.5 (assembly GCF_054057015.1). Classification (NCBI taxonomy): domain Bacteria; kingdom Pseudomonadati; phylum Pseudomonadota; class Alphaproteobacteria; order Hyphomicrobiales; family Nitrobacteraceae; genus Bradyrhizobium; species Bradyrhizobium sp. JR3.5. The sequence goes on along the minus strand of NZ_JBSRYV010000002.1, from coordinate 6,007,883 downwards.
TCACACCAGGTCACAATCGTCCGAAACGTCAGCGACTCTGCCTATTTCGGCGGTTTCCTGGTGGTAGATTTCCCTAACGGCCGCGTTGACAATTGGCATTTTGTATACCAGAATCCAATCAACGATAACCAAGGAGGTTGCCATGCAAGTCGGAGATATCCTGCGCAAGAAGACCCCTCGCGTTGCCACGGTTCGCATGAACGAGACGGTGGCGATCGCCGCGCAATTGATGCGCGCCAGCAATATCAGCGCGCTGGTGGTCAAGGATGTCGTTCGCACCGAGGGCAACACCGCCGTCGGCATGTTCACCGAGCGCGACGTGGTGCGTGCGATTGCCGAGCACGGTGCGGCCGGCGCCAGCATGAAGGTCTCGCAGTTCGTCTCGGTACAGCAGCTGGTGTCGTGCACCTCGAGCGATACGCTCGAGCACATCCGTCATCTCATGACCAAGCACCACATTCGCCACGTGCCCGTGATCGACAATTACAGCCTGATCGGCGTCATCAGCATGCGCGACATCGCGGCCGCGTTCGACGAGGAAACTTCGGCGTCGAAGAAGGACGCGGTGCCGGCGTAACAAACATCTCGCTTGTCATTGCTCTCGGCCAGGCGCTGCGTGCCGATCACCGGCGCCTGGAGCAAACAACCAAAGACTTCGCCCTCGCCTGACTGCCGCGCCCCGTCATTTCCGCATGGGCGCGCCGCAGGTCGCCGGTAGACATTTGCCGGACAGGACTGCATCCTTCCCTCGACATCCAAAAACAACAGCGTGCGCGGCCGTCCGCGTCGCGGAAAATTCTGATGGAAACGAGGGCAGAATGATCAAGACACGCTTCACCGAAATGTTCGGCGTCGACCACCCGATCGTGCAGGGCGGCATGCAATGGGTCGGGCGCGCGGAGCTGGTTGCCGCCGTCGCCAATGCCGGCGCGCTCGGCATGATCACGGCGCTGACGCAGCCGACGCCGGACGATCTGCGCAAGGAAATCGCGCGCTGCCGCGAGATGACCGACAAGCCGTTCGGCGTGAACCTGACCATCCTGCCCGCGATCAAGCCGCCGCCTTATGCCGAATACCGCCAGGTCATCATCGAGAGCGGCATCAAGATCGTCGAGACCGCCGGCAACAAGCCGCAGGAACACGTCGACGAGTTCAAGCGGCACGGCATCAAGGTGCTGCACAAATGCACCAGCGTCCGCCACGCGCTGTCCGCCGAGCGGATGGGCGCCGACGCGATCTCGATCGACGGCTTTGAATGCGCCGGCCATCCGGGCGAGGACGACACCCCCGGCCTGATCCTGATTCCGGCCGCTGCCGACAAGGTGAAGATCCCGATGATCGCCTCGGGCGGCTTCGGCGATGCCCGCGGCCTCGTCGCAGCGCTGGCGCTCGGTGCCGAAGGCATCAACATGGGCACGCGTTTCATGTGCACCAAGGAAAGCCCGATCCATCAGCTGGTGAAGGAACGCATCGTCGCCAATGACGAGCGCGAGACCGAGCTGATCTTCCGCACCATGCGCAACACCTCGCGCGTCGCCAAGAATGCGGTCTCGACCAAGGTCGTGCAGATGGAGAAGGAAGGCGCCAAGTTCGAGGACGTGCGCGAGCTGGTCGCCGGCGCCCGCGGCAAGATGGTCTACGCCACCGGCGATGCCGACGAAGGCATCTGGTCGGCCGGCCAGGTGCAGGGCCTGATCCACGACATTCCGTCCTGCGCCGAACTGATCTCGCGCATCGTGAGCGAGGCGGAAGCGATCATCCGCGAGCGTCTGGACCGCATGACATCGGTGGGCAAGCGCCAGGCCGCGGAGTAAGCATCGAGTAGCGATCCGTCACCCTGAGGTGGCCGCTTCTTCAGCGGCCCTCGAAGGGTCGACGGCCACCGGCCGGAGCCGTTCATCCTTCGAGACGCGCTGCGCGCTCCTCAGGATGACGGAGCTCAGAGTCACCTCGAATTCGACGACACAACGAGAAGAAGCCCATGAAAGCCTATGTGTACGGAGCCAACGGCCCTGAAATCACCGACGTTGCGAAGCCCACGCCGAAGGGCACGCAGGTGCTGGTCAAGGTTCACGCCTGCGGGCTGAACCGCGCCGATCTCGGCATGACCAAGGGCCACGCCCACGGCGCGGCCGGCGGCGTCGGCACCGTGCTCGGCATGGAATGGGCTGGCGAGGTTGCCGAACTCGGCCCCGATGCCAAGGGTGTCAAGGTCGGCGACAAGATCATGGGCTCGGGCGGCGCGGCGTTCGCCGAGTACACGCTCGCCGATCACGGCAGGCTGTTCCGCAGCCCATCGAACATGAACTTCGACGAGGCCGCCACCCTGCCCGTCGCGCTCGCCACCATGCACAATGCCGTCGTCACCAACGGCGCGCTGCGGGCGGGCCAGACCGTGCTGATCCAGGGGGCAAGTTCCGGCGTCGGCCTGATGGCGATGCAGATCGCAAAGCTGAAGGGCGCGAAGCTCGTGGTGGGATCCTCGACCGATGCGATGCGCCGCGGGCGCTTAAAGGAATTCGGCGCCGATCTCGCGGTGGATTCCAAAGACCCCGGCTGGGTCGATCAGGTGTTGCAGGCCACCGGTGGCGAAGGCGTCGATCTGATCGTCGATCAGATCTCGGGACCCGTCGCGAACCAGAACCTCAAGGCGACCAAGGTCAAGGGCCGCATCGTCAATGTCGGCCGGCTCGGCGGCGCCCATGCCGATTTCAACTTCGACCTGCACGCGGCGCGCCGCATCCACTACATCGGCGTCACCTTCCGCACCCGCTCGATCGAGGAGGTCAGAGAAATCTTTGACGAGGTGCGCAAGGACATCTGGCCCGCGGTCGAGGCGCGCAAGCTGCAGCTGCCGATCGACCAAGTCTACAAATTCGCCGACATCGGCAAGGCATTCGAACACATGGAAGCCAACAAGCACCTCGGCAAGATCGTGGTGACGCTGTAGCAGCAGGCTCCAGCGATTGTCATCGTCATTGCGAGCGATGGGCGGACTGGCGAAACCTAATCCGTCCTCTTTTGACGGATGCAAGCGCGGACGATGCCGGAGCCTGTCATCGGGCCGCGCTTCGCGCGCACCCGGTGCGCTAATCCGCGCCTGCTGCGTGCTGTGCTCTGGCTCTTTCGCGTGCAGTGTTCAGCCGACCGGTCCGGGAATCCAATAATCCCCCGCAAGCGGGCTGACCTTTACGCCACCAATGACTCCGAGCTCCAGGCTTGGATCGAAATAGCGCATCGTCCGCTCATTGAGGTCAATGATGCGGCCAGGCCGTAGTGGCCCCACGTCATTTATCTTCACGATGACCTTCTTGCCGACAGCCTCGACGAGGGCATATTTCGGCCTCGCGCCAAATTGGACCCCACCAAACTTCCCACGCAAACTCGTTTTGATGGCAGCCGCCCAGACCGAGCGATCATAGCGCTCGCCGGAGGCAGTGCTCGGACCGCCCTCCTCCTTGCCGGGCTTGAACGGATTGTACATGGATGCCGCGCCAACGATCGCATCCTCACACGCGGCGTTGACGACGGCGCTTGAATGAACCGCACCGTTTTCACTTCGAGCAGCGGTGCCAGAAATGGCGAGCGCAACCAGCGCGCCGCAAATCGCGGCGCTCGAGCCGAACAGCATCATAACTCCTTTGATTGATTTTTTTCGATCGTCCGGTTCCCGATGCCGCAAAACATCGTCAAACGAACGCGGAGGCGTTAACGCGTGCCAATTCTTTGCGGATTCGCGCCAGTTCCGGCGACGGAACCATTATGAGAACAAGGGCGGTCCTCACACCGTGTCTTCAGTTTCGCGCCCGTCTAAGACAGAGAATGCGTCAGCAAAATGACTGAGTGGAGCGGTCTTCGACAGCGCGTGAAGAGCATCTCGGCGGCACCTTCCGCACCCGCTCGATCGAGGAGGTCAGAGAAATCATCGACGAGGTGCGCAAGGACATCTGGCCCGCGGTCGAGGCGCGCAAGCTGCAGCTGTCGAGCGACCAGGCCTACAAATTCGCCGATATCGGCAAGGTGTTCGAACACATGCCAACGAGCACCTCGGCAAGATCGTGGTGACGCTGTAGCGGCGAGGCGCGTAGGGCGAATTAGCGAAACGTAATCCGCCGTTCTTTCTTCGGATGCAACGGCGGATTGGGGCGCCGGAGCCCGTCATCGGGCCGTGCTTCGCGCGGACCCGGTCGGCTAATCCGCCCTACGCAGTTGCGCCGGTCGTACCTGTGTGATGGCGACGCCGGAGATCGCGAGCAGCCCGCCGACAACCAGCTTCGGCGTCACCTGATCGCCAAGGAACATCACGCTCGAGATCAGGGCGAACACCGGAAGCAGCAGACCGAACGGGGCGACGCGGCTCATCGAGCAACGCCCGATCAGCCAGAACCAGAGGCCAAACCCGACGATGCCTCCGATGAAGATCGTGTAGGCGAGCGCCAGCCAGCCACGTCCATCAGCCGTGACAAGGCTGGCCGCTTGTCCATATTCGAGCAGCAACGACATCAACATCACCTGCGGCACCGTGAGCAGCGACGACCATCCCATCAGCATCAGGGGATCAAACGGGCCGTAGCGTTTCGTCAGGACGTTGGACACCGCGAACGCGAAGGCTGCCCCGACCACAAGCAGCAGCGGAAGCGCGTTTGCGGACAGCCCCGGCCCCGCTGCCAACACCACCACGCCAGCGAATGCAAGCAGCACTCCGGCTGACGTGACGAGAGACGGCCTCTCCGCGAGCAGCGGCCAGGCCAGCAGGACGGTGAAAGGCGGCGCGAGTTGATATGCGACAGCCGATATGCTTCCCGAGCCGAGCCCAAGACCAACATAGAACAGCCCGAAGTTCAGTCCACCTAGGAAGATCGAAATAGCTGCGATAGGGCCGAACTGTTGACGCGTGGGTTTTTTGACGAACGGAACAAGCAGCAGCGCGATCGCCAGGAAGCGCAGTGCGAGGAAGAACAGCGGCGGAAACTCCGTGACGCCCACCTTGATGGCCACGAACTGAAAACCCCAGAGCAGGGGAACGGCCACTGCGCAGACGATCTGGATGGCAGTCATGGCATCATTCCTTTCAAGACCGATCAGTCCAAATATGGGCGCACCAATAGCGAGAGCGTCCATGGCTTATTGTTTATCTGATGAAGCGATCGAGAAGCGCGTCAGCGGTGGCTTGCCATGTGATCCGTGTCTGTGCCGTTTTGGCGACCACCCGTAACCCCCAAACGAAACAGACGAGAATTCGGGCGGCACTTGCAGGCTCGACGCCATCGGCCAATCTGCCCGCTGCCTCCGCGCGAGACAGTACGTCTGCCACCCTGGCCTCCATAGTTTTGAAAAAACCCGCGACGCGACGGCCAACCTCGGCATCATGGCCGGCCAGTTCCATGGCTGTCGCCACCAGCAGGCATCCGCGCCGACCATTGGCGCCGCTGGCGCGCTCGACGTAACCGGCAAGGTAGGCCCGCAGGCCGGCGACCGGTTCCTTGCGGGGGTCGAGTTCGACATCCATCCGAGTCAGCGCATCGGCAATGTAGCGATCGAGCGCGCGCAGGAAGAGCGAGTGCTTGTCGCCGAAAGCGGCGTAAAGACTGCCACGCGAGAGCTTCGTCGCACGCAGCAGGTCCGGCAGCGCCGTGGCGTGATAGCCCCCCCCCCCCCCCTTACACGCGCGACCAGAACACATCCATGGCGCGTTCGACGGCGGCTTCGATGTCGAAGCTTCGCGGGCGACCACGGAGCGATTGCACTGGGGCTTGGCGGCTCATTGCCGATATATAGACCAATTGGTCTCGATATGGCAAGCGATCGCTTTGGTCACGAGTCGGCGAGCCGCGGCAGGGCTGGCGGAATTCGTAGGTGCTTTGGCGACATCGCGAAGCGCCCGCTCGCCATCACGACCTGCAAACCCGCCGGACGGATCAGCACAGCGCATTCGCCGTCTCGTCGAGTTGTAGCGACGGGTCGCGCTGCGCTGGTCCGTCCTGCGCGGTGCTCCCTATGCAAAAGGAAGAGACGCCCGCGTCTCGCTCAGGATTTCCTTTGAGAGTTTCTCATCGTCGACCAAACGGGCAAGCACCATCGCGCCGACCATGGCCGACCAAGCGGCGATCGCTGCGCGCCGCTTCCCCCGCGGCGTGTCGCCCCCTGCATCAACAGTGAGATGATCGATCCGGCTGCGGACGGCTGCGGTCATTTTTTGCCGGAGATCAGCGGAGCCTCGCGCGGCTTCCGTTCCCAGACTTGAGAACAGGCAAGCGGTGGCGCGGTTGTCGCGGTGCTTGACGCTGAGATAACCGTTGGCAAATTCCCCCGCCCGGCGGCGCGGCTCGGCCGTGTCAGGCGCCACGGGCAGCGCTTGCCCGACTGCTTCCGCGACCAGCGCCTCCTTGGACGGGAAGTGCCCGTAAAAGGCGCCGTGCGTCAGGCCCGCCTCCTTCATCACCTCAGCTACAGTGACGTCGTCGAAGCCTCGCTGCCGAAACAGGCTGGCGGCGACAGCCAATATCCGTGCGCGATGTTCTGCGACCTGTTCCCTGCTCACTTTCATGTGCGCGTCTCCGAACCCGCTTGACTCTATACATGATAATCATCATGAATGCAATCATGATATATATCATCAATAAGGGCTCGCACCATGCCTAGCAACCTCTCGGCCTTCATGCGCCATCGCTCGGTCAGCACCGCATTTCTCCTTATCGCATTGGCGATCGCCGCGGGCTGGCGAGTATCCGCCGCCGCCGGTGAAGCCGAGGCGCGCGGGTTCTTTGCCAAATTCGTCGCCGCGCAAAATGCCCATGACGTCACCGGCGTGAAGGCGATGCTGTGGAATTCACCCGACATGCTTTGGTACGGGCGAGGCGTCGAGACCAGAGGGCCCGATGCCGTCGCCGATCGGTTCAAGGAATACTACCAGGGCACATGGCATCTCGAGCCCGACATGTCGCAATTCCGTGCCGCGGTGGTCTCAAGCGACGTCATGCAGATCCTTGTTCCGATCGTTTTCACGCGGGGCCTTCCGGGCCAGCCGTCGCAAGACAACAAGTTCCTGATCAGCCAGACGTTGGTTCACGATGCAAACGGCTGGCACGTCGCGTCGATCATGCCGATCGCAAACACACAACTGAAATAGTCGCATCCGACGAGTGGAGCGACTGGTGCGCCATAGCTCGAAGAACGAGGGCGGAAGCGATACGCATCAAGTGCCCGCGCGGAGGGACCACGGGTTTCGCTGCATTCCACCCATCCTAAAGCGCGGCGCCGCCTCAAAGGACAGCATCCATGATGATCCGTCCAGCCGCGACAAGCAGCGCCGCATAAGTCAAGAGCATTCCAAAGCCGCGCACCAGCGCCGATCCGCCAAGCATGCCGATTGCATGCAGCAGCCGCCCAGATGCGAGCGTTGCTCCGATGGCAACGACGATCCAGGCCGGAACGGCATGCGCCTCGACCAGCCCAGCGAGATAATCCCGAGAGCCGCGTATTCGACAAAATTGCCTTGGGCGCGGATGCGTCGGCGCGGCGTCTCATCGGCGCCGTCGCCGACCATCTCCCCGACCTTTGCGCGGCGAAGCGAAACTGGCAATGACAGCGCGACAAGGCTCACCGCGAAGACCGCCCCAAAGATCGAGACCTCGCCTACGCCGGAATGTCCTATAAGGAAATGTTGACGGCCTGAAGGTCGTCCTGCGACGAGTGTTGTTCATTCGACACGACGGGCAACTCACCAAAACCTGTCAATCCTCAAGCTCTAAAATATTTTGCTTTATCAGAAGTTCAACTCATGGTCTGCCCGTCTCACCCGATCGAGGGACGCTTCGCGATCGTCACGGGTGTTGCGGTGAGATGCGGTGGCCGCCGCGTGCGTGACTGACGAGCATGCATGAGGCGGACGGTGAAGTCGTGTGGTCCTGACGCCCCAGTGGCAGGTGTCCTCTCGCAGAACGCGAAAGCGTCTTGCGAGGGCGGCGACAAGCAAGCCCGGTCTCGCCGGGGGGAGCACGAAGTAAGCCGTAACACGTAAGTTTGACACAACGATGCACTTGCAAGTGAGTTGCGATTGCGTGTTGCGAACGACACTTGATGTTCACAGACTCCCTGCTAAACCGCCGCCCATGAGCGCATCCTCCACCAAGACCTCCGTCGCCGCGATCTCGATCCTTGCCAGCGGCAGCATGGCGGTCGCAAAATTCGTCGTCGGCATCGCGATCGGATCGCTGGCGCTGATATCAGAGGCGCTGCATTCGTCGATCGACCTGGTCGCCACCATCATCACCTGGGCGGTGGTGCGGGTGTCGGACCAGCCGGCCGACGCCGAGCATCATTACGGCCACGGCAAGTTCGAGAGCGTCTCGGCGCTCGGTATCATCGCCCTGCTCTATGTGCTCGCCGGCGGCATCCTGGTGCAGGCCTACAGCCATCTGCGCGAAGGCGCCCCGCCGCCGTCGATCTCGGCCATTCCTTTCGTCGTCCTCGTCCTCGATATCGGGGTCAATCTGTGGCGCGCCCGCGCCCTGCACCGCGCCGCGCGCGACACCAAGAGCCAGGCGCTGGCCGCCGACGCGCTGCATTTCGCCTCCGACGTGATGGGATCCGCGGCCGTCATCGTCGGCCTCGTGCTGGCCGGCCTCGGCTTCTGGTGGGGCGATGCCGCAGCCGCCATCGCGGTCGCCGTGATGATCGCGCTGCTCGGCCTGCGCATGGCCCGCGAGACGGTCGAGACCCTGCTCGACCGCGCGCCCGAAGGCGCGCTGGAAAAGGCCACCACCGCCATTGAAGCCGTGCCGGGGGTGGTCGACGTCGAGCGGCTGCGGGTCCGCATGGTCGGCGCCACGCATTTCATCGATGCCTTTGTCACCGTGCCGCGCACCTACCCGATCGACCGCGTCGAGGACATCAAGCGCAGGGCGCAGCAGGCGGTGACCAAGGCGTTGGGGGACGCCGACCTCACCTTTACGGCGGTGCCGGTGGCGCGCGACAATGAGAGCGTGCGCGAGCGCATCATGGTGATCGCGCGCAATTCCGGTCTCGCCATCCACCATGTCACCGTCCACGACATCGGCGGCAAGCTGATCGTCGGCATCGATCTCGAGGTCGACAGCGACATGGCGCTGGACGCCGCCCACGACATCGCCCACGAACTCGAGCGCGCGATCCGCGAGGACTTTGGCGAGGACGTCGAGGTCGACACCCATATCGAGCCGCTGCAGCCGGAACTGCCATGGGGAACCGACGCCGAGCCCGACCGCGTAGAAGCCATCAAGACCGCACTGACCGGCTTTGCCGATGGTGGCGCGATCCATGACATCCATAATGTGCGGGTCCGCAACAGCGATGCCGGCGAGATCGTCAACTTCCATTGCCGCGCTGAGCCCTCGATGAGTGTGATCAAGGTGCACGAAAGCGTCGACGAGATCGAACGCAAGCTGCGCCGCGCATTCCCAACCGTGAAGCGTGTGATCAGTCACGCAGAACCGACGCGCGCGTAATTCTACGGAGCCGTTCCTGTTTCGGACTCACTTTGCGCCCGGTGATTCTCTCTTGGACAAGATTTTTTTCGCATTAACGAATCGTTGACTCTCGACAGCCCGGGAAATCTGGATTCAAATCATCATGATTCGGATGCGACGTGGGGAGCATCCGAACATGGTAAAAAATCAGCTTAGATGGGGGTCTAAGGCATGGCGCGCGCGCATGCAGCGAACGCTTGCGTCCAATCCGATTCGATCAAGGGATTGGCGCAGTCGATCGCGAAACCGGCCTATCACAGGCTCTTGACGGCCGAGCCTGCACTGCGCCGCGCTGTCCCTACGCTGATCATCGCCTTCCTCGTCACCATCTGCCTCGGCGCCTTCGTCCAGGTGATCGACCAGAACCGGCAGAAGCGCGGCGCGATGAAGCGCGACCTGGCCGCGCTCTCCGACATCCTCGCCGAGCGTCTCGACCGCCTGACCTCGGTGCGGCGCGACCGGCTCGCCAATATCGAGCAGATGCAGGAGCTGCTGCCCGACCTGATCCCGTCCTGGGGCATCGCCGATGGCCGCCACGTCATCATCACCAGCGCCGATCACCGCGTGCTGGCCCGCGTGCCGATCGACGGCGCCGGCGAGAACGACCGCGTCCTTGACATCGTCTCCACCGCGCAGCTCCTGGTCGCACCGGGCCAGCAGGGCGCCGTCAGTGACATGACGTTGCCGGGCGGCACCGGCGCGCTGGCGATCTCGCAGCTCGTCAAGTCGCTGCCCGGCCAGGTCGTCGTCATCCAGGAGATGAACGAGCCGATCTGGGGATCGGACGCCGCGCTCTCGGTGACGCTGTCGGCGACCACGAGCTTCGTGGTGCTGATCCTCGGCTTCGCCTTCCACTGGCAATCGACCCGCGCCCGCGAGGGCGACCTGATCAACGACGCCGTGCGCGGCCGGATCGACACCGCGCTCAATCGCGGCCGCTGCGGATTGTGGGACTGGGACCTGTCGCGCGGCAGGATCTTCTGGTCGCAGTCGATGTTCACCCTGCTCGGCCTCGATACCCGCAACGACCTCCTCACCTTCGGCGAGGTCAACGCGCTGGTGAACTCCGACGACATCAACCTGTTCGACATCGCCGAGCAGCTGATCTCGGGCAAGATCGATCACATCGACCAGAGCTTCCGCATGCGACATGTCGGCGGCCACTGGATCTGGCTGCGCGTCCGTTGCGAGCTCAGCCACGCCGCGGCCGACAGCGGCCTGCATTTGATCGGCATCGCCGTCGACATCACCGAACAGAAGAGCCTCGCCGAGAAGTCAGTGGAAGCCGACCTCCGGCTGCGCGACGCCATCGAGACCATTCCGGAGGCCTTCGTGCTCTGGGACGCCGAGGACCGCCTCGTGCTCTGCAACTCGCACTTCCAGCGGCTGCACAAGCTGCCGGATACCGCGGTGAGCCCCGGCACCTCCTATGAGACCGTGATCGAGGTCGGCAGCATGCCCGAGGTGCGCACCCGCCTGCACGAGAGCGGCGTGCCGGCGCCCGGCGCCCGCACCTTCGAGGCGCAGCTCGACGACGGCAGCTGGCTGCATATCAGCGAACGCCGCACCAAGGACGGCGGCTATGTCTCGGTCGGCACCGACATCACCCGCATCAAGGCGCACGAGCAGAAGCTGGTTGACAACGACCTGCGCCTGCGCGCCACCGTGATCGACCTGCAGCGCTCGCAATCCGAGCTGGAGCGGCAGGCCGTCGAGCTCGCCGACCTCGCCGAAAAGTATTCGCAGGAGAAGACCCGCGCCGAGGACGCCAACGCCGCGAAGTCGAAGTTCCTCGCCAATATGAGCCATGAGTTGCGCACGCCGCTCAACGCCATCATCGGCTTCTCCGAGATCATGGGCTCTGGCCTGTTCGGGACGCTCGGCTCGGACAAGTACGCGGAGTACTGCCACGACATCCTGACCTCGGGGAAATACCTGCTCGAGGTCATCAACGACATCCTCGACATGTCGAAGATCGAGGCCGGCCGCATGAAGTTCGACATGGAGCCGCTCGACCTCTCCGGCATCCTCGCCGAGTCGCTGCGGGTGGTCTCCGGCCGCGCCGAGCACAAGGGCCTGTCGCTGGAATCGGATATCGAAAGCACGATCTCGGTCGTCGCCGACCGCCGCGCGGTCAAGCAGATCATTGTCAACCTGCTCTCCAACGCCGTGAAGTTCACGCCCGACAACGGCCGCGTGCTGATGCGCGGTCAGATGCTGGATGACTCGATCGTGCTCCTGATCGCCGACAGCGGCATCGGCATCGCGCCGGAATCGCTGCGGCGGCTCGGCAAGCCGTTCGAGCAGGTCGAGAGCCAGCTCACCAAGAGCTACCAGGGCTCGGGCCTCGGACTTGCGATCGCCCGTTCGCTCACCAACCTGCATGGCGGCTCGATGAAGCTGCGCTCCAAGCTCGGCGTCGGCACCGTCGTCCGCATCACCCTGCCGCGCGATCCGCGTAGCTCGCGGGCGAAGCTGCAAGAGGCGGCTTAGGCCCCACCCTACTTCGTAAGCACGCCTTCCAGCAGGACGGAATCGCCGAGAACGGCAAGCGTCTCGCGCGGCGTGAGATGCTCGACCGCCTCGTCGAAGCTCCCGCTCGCCTCGATCCGCGCGCGTGCCATCGCGAGGTCAGGATCGATCTCGCCTGGACCGCGGCGCCCCGTCGACGTTAGCGACGCGAGATGACGATGCAGCAAGTCGGAATCCTGCCGGAGCATTGCGAGCGCAGGGGCCGAGGCGTGGGCGGGCGACAACGCCAGCTCGTTGGCACGCACCAGCACGCTCGGCGGCCCGACCTCCTCCGGCGTCATGAACAACGCACGCAGCGCAGGCTTGGCAGTCCAGGCGCCGATCGGGATTGCAAACAAGAGACCGACGATCACCGGCGACATCCACAGCAGCAGCGGCAGTGACACCGCATAGGCGCTCGCCGCCATCGCGACACCGCAGGCGGTCGGGACGCCGTATTTCCGATAGAGCTCCCGTCGCTCGACCTCGCCGTCGTCGCGCCGCTGCGTCTGCCAGCCCGCATCCCGCCCGAGCAGGATCTCGATGACGGCGATCGACTGGAATACCATCATGACCGGTGCGATCATCGCGGATATCAGCACCTCGGCGATGACACCTGCCAGCGCCCGGAAGCCGCCGCCGAATTGCCGGCGGACATCCGAGCGCGCCAGCAACAGGATGAAGCCGAGCAGCTTCGGCACGATCAGCAGCGCCATAGTGAGGCCAAAGACCCAGGCGGCGAGCACCGGGTCCTGCGCCGGCCAGTTCGGGAACAGCGAGAAGCCCTTCGGAAAATACTCGGGGCGAATGAAGCGCGCCTGTAAGGAGATCAGAATTCCGAGCAGCAGGAACGCAAGCCACATCGGCGCGGTGATGTAGGAGCCGATCCCCGCCATGAAATGCAGCCGCGAAATCCAGTGCAGGCGGCGCGTGGTCAGCACCGCGAGATGCTGCAGATTGCCCTGGCACCAGCGGCGGTCGCGGGCGGCAAAATCCAGCAGCGACGGCGGCACCTCCTCGTAGCTGCCGCCGAGCATCGGGGCCATGTAGATGCCCCAGCCGGCGCGCCGCATCAGCGCTGCCTCGACAAAATCGTGGCTCAGGATATGTCCGCCGAACGGCTTGCGTCCGGACAGTTCAGGCAGGCCCGCCTGCTCGGCAAAGGCCTGGATCCGTATGATGGCATTGTGTCCCCAGTAATTGCCCTCGGAGCCGTGCCACCACGCGACACCGGCGGCGACCATCGGTCCGTACAGACGGCCGGCAAATTGCTGCAGCCGGCTGAACAGGCTGCGCGCGTTGACGATGACCGGCAGCGTCTGCAGCAGCGCCGCCTGCGGATTAGTCTCCATGGCGTAAACCATCCGCACCATGGTATCACCCGACATCAGGCTGTCGGCGTCGAGCACGATCATGAACCGGTAGGCGCCGCCAAACCGCGTGATCCACTCGCCGAGATTGCCGGCCTTCCGCGCCGTATTGTCGGCGCGATGCCGGTAGTAGAGCCTCCCGCCGCAGGCATCGCTGAACGCCAGGAACGCCTGTTCCTCGGCGATCCAGATATCGGGATCGCGCGTGTCACTGAGCACGAACCAGTCGAAGCTTCCGCCCTGCCCGGTCGCTTCGATGGATTCGTATATCGCGCGCAAGGCGCGCCATCAATTGATGCGGATTCTCGTTGTAGGTCGGGAGCAGGACCGCGGTCCGGCTCGCGAGCCGCGGCAACGGACCATCGTCGCGGATCAGCAAGGCATTCCCGTTGCGCCGAAGCAGCACGAAGAAGCCGGCCAGCCCCGACGCAAACGAGAACGCGATCCATGCGAGCAGTGCGACGAACAGCGCCAGCACCATCCATTCCATGATCGTCACGCCGCCGACCTGGACCACCATGTACATCTCGTAGGCGCCCGCGCCGGTCAGCGCCGCCGTCAGCACCACGATGAAGGCGCGGCGCATCAACATGCCCGCACCGACCGACACCGGCTTGCTCACCGCGCGCGGCGGCTGGCCGAGATCGGCCGCCGACATCGCAAGCGGGCTCTCGTGCGGCAGGAAGCCACCGGCCGTTGCCGCGACGTCGGGACGAGGCGACGTGACTATGGCGCCCATCGATAGACCCAGATCTCCGAGAGCGGCTTGTCATCCTGCGCCAGATGGGCACGCAGCTCGATCGGCTCCTTCTTGACGGCGCATTGGAAGCTGAGCCGCCACCCGCCCGTATTCGGGTTCGGCTGCGTGACGATGTTCGTGATCTCGGCCTTCTCCGCCGTCACGACGCCCTTGATGCTGGCGGGATCGATTCCCTTCAGATTGTCGCCGAACAGGTCGAGCACGAACAGCTTGCTGTTCTCGCCATGCGCGCCGATGCCGCTGCGCGTGAAGCGCGCGAGCGAATGCGGCTTCGGCGCGTCAGGCCCCCAATGCAGGCGATAGGTCAGGTTGGTCTCGCTCTTGGCCTTGAGTGGCGTCTTCGGCCGCCAGAACGCGGCGATGTTGTCGTGGATCTCTTCCTTGGTCGGAATCTCGAACAGGATCACCGCGCCCTCGCCCCAGTCGCCGATCGGCTCGACCCACAAGCTCGGACGCTTCTCGAAGCTCGATTCGATGTCCTGATAGGCGAAGAAATTCTTCTCCCGCTGCATCAGCCCGAAGCCGTGCGGATTGATGTCCTGGAACGTGCTGATCTGGAGGTCGCGCGGATTGCTCAGCGGACGCCACAGGGATTCGCCCTTGCCGTTGTAGATCGCAAGCCCGTCGGAATCATGCACCGACGGCCGGAAGTCATCGACCTCGTTGCGATCATTGGGCCCGAAGAAGAACATGCTGGTCATCGGCGCAAGGCCGGCATGCTCGAGATCGGCACGCGGATACAGCGTGGCCTCGACATCGAACACCGTCGTCTTGCCCGGCCTGATCGTAAAACGATAGCTCGCCGCGCAGCTCTTGCTGTCGAGCAAGGCATGAATCACCAGCGAGGTCGCGTTGGGCACCGGACGCTCGAGCCAGAACGCCTTGAAGAACGGAAACTCCTCGCCCTTCGCCTCGCCGGTATCGATCGACAGGCCGCGCGCCGACAGGCCATAGGTCTCATCCTTGGCGACTGCGCGGAAATAGCTCGCTCCGAGGAAGACGCAGACCTCGTCGTAATAGTCCGGCTTGTTGATCGGCGCGTGGATCCGAAATCCGGCAAAGCCGAGCTCGGTCTCGGTGAACGCAGGCACGGTCTCACCGAACGAAAACATGTCCTTGCTGTAGCTGACTTCGCTGACCTTGCCGTCGGCGACCTCGAAGATCTTGACCTTGTTCTTGTAGAAGAATCCACGGTGGAAGAACTGCGCTTCAAACGGCAGCTTCTGGCCGTGCCACAACGCGCGCTCCGGCACGAAGCGGATCGAGCGGTACTGATCGTAGTTCAGGTCGGTCAGGCCATTCGGTAACTTCTCGTCCGGCGCCTCGAAGGACTTGCTGGCGAGATTGCGGGCAAGCTCCCTCACCATCGACGCGTTGAAAGGTGCGCCCGGCGTATTCCCTGCGGCTGCGGCCTCCCGCTGCGGCAGGAGCATCAGTGCCGGCAACATGGCTGATCCGTGGAGTAACTGGCGACGATTCAAAGCAGCTCCTGCTTGCTGACCGGGACGCCGCAATGAAACCGCCGAACCGTCTGTGAGTTCCATTGTTGCTGCGTGCAACAGAAGATTGCCCCCGGGTTGGGTACCAGGACTTGCTTCAAGGCAAGGAGACAACGCGCAATTGCTTTCTGGCGCATCATGCCAGGCAATCGCCGAGCATAAGATCGGTGGAGGAAGACCCGTGGCTGATTACTGAGAGCTACGCGCTCTCCAGCTTCGGCGCGACCTCGCGTGCGACCTGCACCAGGGCTGCGATCAAGGGTGTCATCGGATCACGCTGCGGGATCACCAGGCCGATGCTGTAGTCGACGACCGGATCGACGATCGGAATGCTGCGCACGGCATCGGCGAGGCCGAGCGTCTCGGCGAGCTTGGCCGGCATCACGCTGGCCCAGCGTCCGGTCTTCACATGGGTGTAGAGCACGAGCAGTGAATTCGATGTCAGCGACGGCGTCGCCTCCGCACCGACCGAGGTCAGCGCGCGATCGATGATACGCCGGTTCTGCATGTCGGGCGTGAGCAGGCACAGCGGCACGGTGCCGACTTCCTTCCACGTCACCTGCTTGCGGTCGCCGAACATCGCATCCGGCGCCGTCAGCAGACGATAGCTCTCGTTGTAGAGCGGGATGGTGCGGACCTTGCCGATCGGCTCGTTCTCGATGTAGGTCAGCCCGGCATCGACCTCGAGATTTTCGAGCAGGCCGAGCACGTCGGCGGACGTGCAGGACTGGATGCGAAACCGCACATCGGGATGGCGCGCCCGGTACGGCGTGGTGAGCGAGGCCACCATGCCGAGCGCAGTCGGGATCGCCGCGATCCGGATCTCGCCCGACAGCTTGTCCTTGAGGCTGTTGATCTCCTGCTTCATCGCCCGCGTGTCGCCGACAATGCGCCGCGCCCAGTCCAGCGTCCGTTCGCCCTCCGGCGTGAAACCCTGAAACCGCGATCCGCGCTGCACCAGCATGACGCCGAGGATCTCCTCGAGCTGCTTGAGACTGGTCGACATGGTCGGCTGGGTGACCCCGCAGGCCTCCGCAGCGCGGCCGAAATGCCGTTCCTTGGCCAGCGCCAGCAGAAGTTCCAGCTTGTCGATCAAGGTTCAAACTCCTTCGGAAAACGGCGCCCCCAATGGCGGCCCGACGTGCCCATAGGTAGCACGGTCGGGGTGCGATACCGAAATCCAAAGCGTCCCGGAAGTCCGTGATTCCAGAACATTATTGCGATCCCGGATCGACCCATTCGGCAACACTATTAATCGCGTTTCGCAATCGCCGCATGAGACAGCTTTATTGATGTTTCGAAGGATTCCAATTCTCATGTGCAAAGCAAAAAACTGATCGTGAGAAGCGCTGATGACGGTGGGATACGAACCTTGGGATAAGGCGCGCGGCGCGGAGATCATCGCCGGGCATGCCGGGCTTGAAGGCGCCACGCTGGTGATCCTGCACGCGCTGCAGGAAGCCTTCGGCTACGTGCCGGAGCCCGCGATCCCGATGGTGGCGGAGGCGCTCAATCTGTCCCGCGCTGAGGTGCACGGCGTGTTCACCTTCTACCATGACTTCCGCAAACAACCGGCCGGACGCCACGTCCTCAAGCTCTGCCGCGCCGAGGCCTGCCAGGCTGCCGGCGGCGACCGGCTTGCGGCGCGCGCGGAGGCCAAGCTCGGCGTTTCCCTGGGGAATACCACGGCGGACGAGCGCGTAACGCTGGAGCCGATCTACTGCCTCGGGCTCTGCGCCACCGCACCCTCAGCGATGCTGGATGGCCGGCTGGTCGGCCGGCTCGATGAAGCGCGCATCGACGCGCTGGTCGCGGAGGCACAGCGATGACGATGCGAATTTACGTCCCCCGCGATGCCGCGGCCGTCGCTGTCGGCGCCGACGAGGTCGCCCTCGCCTTCGCGCAGGCCGCAGCAGCACGTGGCGCAGCGATCGAGATTGTCAGGAACGGCTCGCGCGGGCTGTGCTGGCTGGAGCCGATGGTCGAGCTTTCGACCACCGAGGGCCGTATCGCGTTCGGCCCGGTGACGCCGGCGGACGTGCCATCCCTGCTCGATGCGATGGCGGGCAACGGCCAGCACGCTCTGCGGCTTGGTGTCACGGATGAGATTCCCTGGCTGAAGCGCCAGACCCGGCTGACCTTCGTCCGCTGCGGCGTGGTCGATCCGCGCTCGGTCGACGACTACCGCGCCCATGGCGGCTACAGGGGTCTGGAGCGGGCGCTGGCGCTGACCTCCGACCAGATCCTTGCCGACGTTACGACCTCGGGCCTGCGCGGCCGCGGCGGCGCCGGCTTCCCCACCGGCATCAAGTGGAAGACGGTGGCGCAGGCCAGCGCCGACCGCAAATACATCGTCTGCAATGCCGACGAAGGCGACAGCGGCACCTTCGCCGACCGCATGATCATGGAAGGCGACCCCTTCGTCGTGATCGAGGGCATGACGATCGCGGGTGTCACGGTAGGCGCAACCAAAGGCTACATCTACATCCGCTCGGAATATCCGCATGCGGTCGAGGCGATGAACGCGGCGATCGCCGCCGCCCGGCGCGCCGGCTTCCTCGGCAAGCGCATCGGCGGCACCAAGCATGAGTTCGATCTCGAGGTCCGCGTCGGCGCCGGCGCCTATGTCTGCGGCGAAGAGACCTCGCTGCTCGAGAGCCTCGAGGGCCGCCGCGGCATCGTGCGGGCCAAGCCGCCGCTGCCGGCGCATAAGGGCCTGTTCGGCCGTCCGAGCGTGATCAACAACGTACTGTCGTTCGCCGCGATCCCCTTCATCCTCGACAACGGCGCCAAGGCCTATGCCGATTTCGGCATGGGCCGCTCGCGCGGCACGATGCCGATCCAGCTCGCGGGCAATGTCAGATATGGCGGCCTGTTCGAGACCGCGTTCGGCGTCACGCTCGGCGAGCTCGTCGACGAGATCGGCGGCGGCACCTTCACCGGACGCGAGGTGCGCGCGGTGCAGGTTGGCGGGCCGCTCGGCGCCTACTTCCCCCGCGCGCTGTTCGACACGCCGTTCGACTATGAGGCGTTCGCCGCGCGCGACGGCCTGATCGGCCATGGCGGCGTCGTGGTGTTCGACGACACCGTCGACATGGTCAAGCAGGCGCGCTTCGCGATGGAGTTCTGCGCGGTCGAATCCTGCGGCAAGTGCACGCCGTGCCGGATCGGCTCGACCCGCGGCGTCGAGACCATCAACAAGATCATCAGCGGCGAGCGCGTGGCGGAAAACCTCGCCGTGATCGAAGACCTCTGCAACACCATGAAGTTCGGCTCGCTCTGCGCGCTCGGCGGCTTCACGCCCTACCCCGTGATGAGCGCACTGAAGCACTTCCGGGAAGATTTTGGCGGAGATTTAGGTCCCGCACCGGCCCGCCTGCAGGCCGCGGAATAACAGGAGATCACGATGTCGCTGATCCAGGAAATCGATTTCGGCACGCCAAAATCCAAGTCCGAGGCGATGGTCACGCTGACCATCGACGGGAATCAGATCACGGTGCCCGAGGGCACCTCGATCATGCGCGCGGCGATGGAAGCCGGCACCCAGATCCCGAAGCTCTGCGCGACCGACATGGTCGACGCCTTCGGCTCCTGCCGCCTCTGCCTGGTCGAGATCGAGGGACGCGCCGGCACGCCCGCCTCCTGCACCACGCCGGTGATGCCCGGCCTCGTCGTGCACACCCAGAGCGAGCGGCTGAAGAAGCTGCGCAAGGGCGTGATGGAGCTCTACATCTCCGACCATCCGCTGGACTGCCTGACCTGCGCCGCGAACGGCGACTGCGAATTGCAGGACATGGCGGGCGCGGTCGGCCTGCGCGACGTGCGCTACGGTTATGAAGGCGAGAACCACGTCTTCGCCAAATCGCACGGCTGCGAAAACGACAACTGGATGCCGAAGGACGAATCCAATCCGTATTTCACCTATGATCCCTCGAAGTGCATCGTCTGCTCGCGCTGCGTCCGCGCCTGCGAGGAAGTGCAAGGCACCTTCGCGCTGACGATCTCCGGCCGCGGCTTCGACAGCCGCGTCTCGCCCGGCATGAACGAGAGCTTCCTCGGCTCCGAATGCGTGTCCTGCGGCGCCTGCGTGCAGGCCTGCCCGACCGCGACGCTGACCGAAAAATCCGTGATCGAGATCGGCCAGCCCGAGCATTCGGTCGTCACGACCTGCGCCTATTGCGGCGTCGGCTGCGCCTTCAAGGCCGAGATGCGCGGCGAGGAAGTGGTGCGCATGGTGCCGTGGAAGGACGGCAAGGCCAATCGCGGCCATTCCTGCGTCAAGGGCCGCTTCGCCTGGGGCTACACCACCCACAAGGAGCGCATCCTGAAGCCGATGATCCGCGAGCGGATCGAGGATCCCTGGCAGGAAGTGTCGTGGGACGAGGCGTTGAATTTCGCCGCCGCGAAATTCAAGGGCATCCAGCAGAAATACGGCCGCGACTCGGTCGGCGGCATCACCTCGTCGCGCTGCACCAACGAAGAGACCTATCTGGTGCAGAAGCTGATCCGCGCCGGCTTCGCGCAACAACAATGTCGACACCTGCGCCCGCGTCTGTCATTCGCCAACCGGCTACGGTCTGTCGCAGACCTTCGGCACCTCGGCCGGCACGCAGGATTTCGATTCGGTTGAGGACACTGATGTCGTGCTGATCATCGGCGCCAATCCGGCCTCGGCTCATCCGGTGTTCGCCTCGCGGCTGAAGAAGCGGTTGCGCCAGGGCGCCAAGCTGATCGTGATCGATCCGCGCCGCACCGAGATGGTTGAATCGCCGCATGTGAAGGCGCTGCATCTGCCGCTGATGCCGGGCACCAATGTCGCGGTGCTTACCGCACTCGCCCATGTCATCGTCACCGAAGGGCTCGTCGACGAAGCTTTCGTGCGCGAGCGCTGCGACTGGAGCGAATTCCAGGACTGGGCGGCTTTCGTCGCCGATCCCAAGCACAGCCCGGAAGCCACTGCGATCATGACCGGCGTCGATCCGAACGCTCTGCGCGAGGCGGCGCGGGTCTATGCCACCGGCGGCAACGGCGCGATCTATTACGGGCTCGGCGTCACCGAGCACAGCCAGGGCTCGACCACCGTGATCGCGATCGCCAACCTCGCGATGGTGACCGGCAATATCGGCCGGCCCGGCGTCGGCGTGAACCCGCTGCGCGGCCAGAACAACGTGCAGGGCTCCTGCGACATGGGCTCGTTCCCGCACGAGTTGCCCGGCTATCGTCATATCTCCGGCGACGCGGTGCGCGAGCAGTTCGAGGCGATGTGGAACGTCAAGCTCAACAACGAGCCCGGCCTGCGCATCCCCAACATGTTCGACGCCGCGGTCGAGGGCTCCTTCATGGGGCTCTACGTGCAGGGCGAAGATATCCTGCAGTCCGACCCGAACACCAAACATGTGGTGGCGGCGCTGTCGGCGATGGAATGCGTCATCGTCCACGATCTGTTCCTGAACGAGACCGCGAACTACGCCCACGTCTTCCTGCCCGGCTCGACCTTCCTCGAGAAAGACGGTACCTTCACCAACGCCGAACGCCGCATCCAGCGCGTCCGCAAGGTGATGACGCCGCGCAACGGCTATGCCGACTGGGAAGTGACGATCCTGCTCGCCAAGGCGATGGGCTTCGAGATGCACTACAACCATCCGTCGGAAATCATGGACGAGATCGCCGCGCTGACGCCGACCTTCACCGGCGTCTCCTATGCCAAGCTCGATGAACTCGGCTCGGTGCAGTGGCCCTGCAACGAGAAGGCGCCGGAAGGCACGCCGGTGATGCATATCGGCGGCTTCGTGCGCGGCAAGGGCAAGTTCATCATCACCGAATATATCGCGACCGACGAGCGCACCGGCCCGCGCTACCCGCTGTTGCTCACCACCGGCCGCATCCTCAGCCAGTACAATGTCGGCGCGCAGACCCGCCGCACCGAGAACGTGGTGTGGCATGCCGAGGACCGGCTCGAGATCCATCCGCACGACGCCGAGCAGCGCGGCGTGCGTGACGGCGACTGGGTACGGCTGGCGAGCCGTGCCGGCGAGACCACGCTGCGCGCCGAGATCACCGATCGCGTGGCGCCGGGCGTGGTCTACACCACATTCCATCACCCCGACACCCAGGCCAACGTCATCACCACCGACTTCTCGGACTGGGCGACCAACTGTCCTGAGTACAAAGTGACCGCCGTGCAGATCTCGCCGTCGAACGGTCCGTCCGACTGGCAGAAGGCCTATGACGAGCAGGCACGCCACTCCCGCCGCATCGCGCCGGTGGTGGAAGCCGCGGAGTAATGATGCGCGAACCTGTCCACAAGGCGATACGGAAGGTCTGGCGCGACGGCGTCTTCAGCGAGGGCGCGCGCCTGATCCCGGAAGAGACGCCGCTTGCTCTGACCTATAATGGCGGCACCTACGCCGTGATGATGGGCTCGCCCGAGGACCTCGGCGACTTCGCGGTCGGATTCAGCCTGAGCGAAGGCATCGTGCGGTCGGCCGACGAGATCGAGACCCTCGACATCGTCGAACTCGACGACGGCATCGAGCTTCGGATGTGGCTGAAGCCTGACAAGGCCGAGCGGATCGCCGAGCGGCGACGCAACATGGCCGGCCCGACCGGCTGCGGCCTATGCGGGCTTGATTCCATCAGCGAGGCGGTCCGGCCGGCCGCGGTGGTGCCCGCGGGCCGCGTCTTCGCGCCGCGCGAGATCATGACCGCGGTGGCGGCGGTCGCGCCGCTGCAGGAGATCAACCACCAGACCCGCGCCGTGCACGCCGCCGCGTTCTGGACGGCGACGCGCGGCATCGTCGCGCTGCGCGAGGATGTCGGCCGCCACAATGCGCTCGACAAGCTCGCCGGCGCGCTGGCCCGCGACAAGGTGGTCGCAAGCGATGGCATCGTGCTGCTAACCAGCCGCGTCTCGGTCGAAATGGTGCAGAAGACCGCCGCAATCGGCGCACCGCTGATTGCTGCCGTGTCGGCCCCGACCGCGCTTGCGGTAAGGATGGCGGATGCCGCCGGCATCACGCTTGCCGCGATCGCCCGCACCGATGGATTTGAAATCTTTACGCATCCGGAACGCGTCACAGGCGCGGTGCCCGGCAAGGAGTCCGCTTATGTCGTCGTCGCCTGACAAACTGGTCTATATGGCGAACCAGATCGGGAAGTTCTTCCACAGCCAGGGGCACGACCGCGCGGTGCAGGGCATTTCCGAGCACATCTGGAAGTTCTGGGATCCGCGGATGCGCAAGCAGATCTTCGCCCATCTCGACGCCGGCGGCTCCGGCCTCGACCCCGACGTCCGCGACGCCTTGCAGAAGCTGAAGCAGCAGGCGTAGCCGCTTCGAAAGCTTGCTTGTCTTTCTCACCGTCACCCTGAGGAGGCCGCGAAGCGGCCGTCTCGAAGGGCGACGGCCCGGCTGGTGGCCGTGCATCCTTCGAGACGCGCTACGCGCTCCTCAGGATGACGGGTCGAGCTTCCTTCTCCCTACCCCCCGCCCACGATCGCGTTGAAGACGCGGCGCACTTCACTCTGCGTCTCGCGCAGGCGCGCCTCCAGCGCGGAGAAGTCCGGCGCGTCCCCGGCCCGCGCCATCACGCGCCGCAGGTCCTCGCCCGCGGTCTCCGGATTGAACTTGCCGGTGACGCACAGCCGCAGGATCTGCGTCAGGTCATGATAGAGCCGCGCCGCCGAGCGCAGGATCTCGGCCTCGGACTGGCCGAGCAGGCCGAGCTTGGCGGCATGCTCCAGCACCTGCAGCGTCGAGACGCTGAGGATCTCCGGCTTCGCTGAGGCGTGCGCGAGCTGCAGATATTGCGCGATGAAGTCGATGTCGACGAGCCCGCCGGCGGCAAGCTTGAGGTCCCAGACATCGTCCTCGCCCTTCTCCAGCGCGATCGCGCGCCGCATGTCGGCAACGTCAGCCGCGGTCGACACTGCATCGCGCGGCCGGGTCAGCACGCTGCGGATGATCGCCTCGATCCTCTCGCGGAACTGCGGTGACGACGAGATCACGCGCGCGCGCGTCAGCGCCATGTGCTCCCAGGTCCAGGCTTCGCGCTCCTGGTAGTCGGAAAACGAATCGATCCGCGAGGCGACCGGGCCGGCCCGCCCCGACGGCCGCAGCCGCATGTCAACCTCATAGAGCACGCCGTAATTGGTCCGGGTCGTGAAGGCGCTGATCAGGCGCTGGGTGAAGCGGGCAAAATACTGCGCGCCGTGCAGCGGACGCTCGCCATCCGAGTCGGGCACCTCGCTGTCGAAATCGTAGAGCAGGATCAAATCGAGGTCGGAGGACGCCGTCATCTCGCGGCTGCCGAGCCGGCCCATCGCGACGATCGCGGTCTCCTGCCCCTTGATCCGACCATATTGCGCGGCGAACTGGTCGGTGACGAGACCGTGCACGGTGTGCACGATGCCTTCCGCGACGTCGGCAAAGGCCGTGCTGGCGTGCTGCGCCGACACCGTGCCGGACAGGATCCGCGTGCCGATCAGGAACAGGCTCTCCTGGCCGAACAGCCTCAGACGATCGAGGAAGTCCTCATAGGACGATGCATCCTGGAGCGTGACGGCAAGCCGCTCCGACAGCTCCTTCTTGTCCGGCATCGCGCCGAAGAAGCGCGGATCGACCAGGCCATCCATGATCTGCGGCTTCCGTGCCAGCATGTCACCGAGCCGCGGCGCCGCGCCAAGGATCAGCGCCACCAGCGCGACGAAATCGCGGTTCTGGCTCAGCAGCGAGATCAGCCGGCCACCCCGCTGCAGCGCGCCGAGGAAACGGTCGAATGCCGCGACCGCATCGTCAGGCTCCTCGGCATCCGCGAGCCCATCGATTAGGCCGGGAATGAATTCGAGGAACGCCGCCCGCGTCGCTTCCACGCGCAACGCGCGATAATCACCCTTGATCCATTGCTGCACGGTGCCGGCGACCATGACCGGCTTCTTGAAGCCGAGACTGGCGAGATGCTCGATCAGGCGACCGTCTTCGGGGCCTGCCCCGTAATCGACATCCGGCAGCTTCGCGCTCCCAGTCGGATCGTCGCCCTCGAACAGCTTGCCGTAATGGTTCTGCACGATCTTGAGTTGGCCAAGCAGGTCCCTGGCGAAGGCCTCGCGATTCTCGTAGCCGAAGAAATGCGCAAAGCGCTCGACCGCTTCCGGCTCCTCGGGCAGCGAATGGGTCTGCTCGTCGGCGATCATCTGCAGCCGGTGCTCGACCCGGCGCAGGAATTCGTAGGCCGTCGTCAGCTCGTCGCGCGCCTCAAAGGTGATCCAGTTGCTCTCGGCGAGGACATTGAGCGCCTCCAGCGTCGGGCGCACCCGCAACTCCGGATGGCGGCCGCCGGCGATCAGCTGCTGGGTCTGGGCGAAGAACTCGATCTCGCGGATGCCGCCGCGGCCGACCTTGACGTTGTGGCCCTCGACCGAGATCTCGCTCTGGCCGCGATAGGTCTGCATCTGCCGCTTCATGTCGTGGACGTCGGCAAGCGCGGCAAAATCCAGATGCTTGCGCCAGACGAACGGCGCGAGCTCGGCGATCAGCGCCTCGCCGGCCTTGGGATCGCCGGCGCAGGGCCGCGCCTTGATCATCGCGGCGCGTTCCCAGGTACGCCCCTCGCGCTCGTAATAATGCAAGGCCGCGTCGGTCGAGATCGCGACCTGGGTCGAGGCCGGGTCCGGACGCAGCCTGAGATCGACCCGGAACACATAGCCCTCGCCCGAGCGCTGCTGCAGCATCCGCGCCATCGCCTGGGTGACGCGGACGAAGAACGGCTGCGGCTCGATATCCTCGGCGAGCGAGGTGGCCGTGCGATCGAAGAACACGATCAGGTCGATGTCGCTGGAATAGTTCAGCTCGCCCGCGCCCATCTTGCCCATCGCAAGCACGATCAGGCCCGAGCCTGCTTCCGGATGCTCAGGATCGACGGCAGTCATGCGGCCGCGGGCGACCTCCTGCAGAAACAAGTATCGCAGCGCCGACTGCACCGAATTCACCGCAATGTCGGTCAGCGCCGCCGTCACCCGCATCACCGGCCAGACGCCGCCGATATCGCACAGCGCGATCATCAGCGCGGCCTCCGCCTTCATGCGGCGAAGCAGAACCATCACGTCGGCCTCGCTGCCGGCGGCGAGCACGTCGCGCGAGGTCGTCTCGATCAGGTTCGCAAGATGCGACTCCGGGTCGCATGACAGGATCCGGATCAGCCGCGCGGCATCAGCCCTCGCGAGCTCGAACAGATAGGGCGAGAACTCGGCAATGCCGCGCAAGATGTCCCGAGCGAACGGGTGCTCCAGCAGCGCCGCGAGCGCAGCCGATTGCGCCGGCTCGAGCTCGGCGAACCAGTCGGTCAGGCGCTGATCGGCGGATACGGGAGCGGCGACACGCGGTCCGTCCGCGAACCGCGCGGCCAGAAGGTATCGATCCGCGTTTCCCGGCGCGGCGGCATTCATGCCGCCTTCTGTGGCACATCCTGCGTTTGAGCCGCAAGCCTGTCACTGCCGCCCGCCCGCGCCGGCAGCACCAGGGTGGCCACCAGCCCCGGATGGGCATCGCCGAGCCGCAGCTCGCCGCCGTGGAGCGTGGCAACCGCCGAGGCCAGGCTGAGGCCGAGACCGGAACCGGGTAAGGTGCGGCTCGCCTCGAGCCGGACGAAGCGCTCCACCGCGTGCTTGCGATCACCCTCGGGGATGCCGGGACCGTGGTCGGTGACGCTGAGCAGGACCTGATCGCCCTCGCGCCGGGCCTCGATCAGGATCTCCCGCGCATCGGCCTTCATCGGCTCCAGGCCCGCTCCGGGCTTGCCATATTTGATGGCGTTCTCGACCAGGTTGGCGACAGCCTGGCTGATCAATTCGCGGTTGCCGTGAATCGGCGCCGGCGCGGTCTTCACCTGCAGCGTCATGCCGTCGTCCTCAGCGAGCGGCTCGTACAGTTCGTGGATGCCGTTGGCGACGTCGGCGCCGTCGAAATCGTCCATGTTGCCACGCGCCTGGCCGGACTCGGCGCGCGCGATCATCAGCAGCGCGTTGAAGGTGCGGATCAAGCCGTCGGACTCCTCGATCGTCCGCTCCAGCGCCGCGCGATAATCGGCCTCGGAGCCCGACCGCGCCAGCGCCTCCTCGGCGCGGTTGCGTAGCCGCGTCAGCGGGGTCTTGAGGTCATGGGCGATGTTGTCGGAGACCTCCTTCAACCCGGTCATCAGCGCCTCGATGCGCTCCAGCATGACATTGAGATTTTCCGCGAGACGGTCGAGCTCGTCGCCGCTGCGGCCGACCGGCAGTCGGCCGGACAGATCGCCCGCCATGATGCGCTTGGTGGTGCCGGTCATGGCGTCGATCCGGCGCAGCACGCGGCGCGCGACGAAGATACCGCCACCGATGCCGAGCACGACGACGACGAGGATCGACCATTGCGCGGCCTTGGCGACGATGCCGAACAGCCGCCGCCGCTCCTCGAGGTCGCGTCCGACCAGGAGGCGGAAACCGTTGTCCATCTCGGTGACCCGCACCAGCGCGCGGTGATCGGTCTTGTCCTGGTCGTCGAACCGGCGATAGGCGGTCTCGCTCCAGCCCTGGACGCTCATCACGCCAGGCGCCAGCGAGCCGACATTGCCGGCCAGCGCCTGCCCGTTCGGCGCCGTCAGGAGATAGAGGTTGGCGCCCGGCCGCAGCGCACGATTGCCCATAGTGGTCAGCAGGCCGTGCAGGCCGCGACGGTTATAGATGGCGGTGATCTCGCCGATCTCGACGTTGACGGTCGTCGTGATCTGCTCGGTGATCAGCCGCCGCGTGTTCCAGGCGAAATAAGCCAGCAGCGAGGCAGCAAACAGCGCGAACAGGAACAGGTAGACCAGCGTCAGCCGAAACGCCGTGGTCCGGATCAGTTTGCCGAAGGCCGTCACGATCTACCTAATGCCATCTCTGATCATATACCCCGCGCCGCGGATGGTATGCAGCAGCGGCCGCTCAAAACCCTTGTCGATCTTGGAGCGCAGCCGCGAGATGTGGACGTCGATGACGTTGGTCTGCGGGTCGAAATGATAATCCCAGACGTTTTCGAGCAGCATGGTGCGCGTCACCACCTGGCCTGCGTGCTTCATCAGATATTCGAGCAGGCGGAACTCGCGCGGCTGCAAGGTCAGCTCGTCCTTGCCGCGGGCGACGCGATGCGACAGGCGATCGAGCTCGAGGTCGCCGACCCGGTAGGTGGTCTCCTCGGCCGGCCCGACATTGCGCCGCGACAGCACCTCGACGCGCGCGAGCAGCTCGGCGAAGGAATAGGGTTTTGGCAGATAGTCGTCGCCGCCGGCGCGCAGACCCTTGATGCGGTCGTCGACCTGGCCGAGCGCGGAGAGGATCAGGACCGGTGTCCGGTTGCCCTTGTCGCGCAGGAGACCGATCAGCGACAGGCCGTCCCGCTTCGGCAGCATGCGATCCACCACCAGCACGTCGTAGTCGCCGGTTTCCGCCATCGACAGGCCTTCCTCGCCGTCGGAGGCGAGATCGGCGATATAGCCGACTTCGCGGAATGCCTTGACCAGATAGTCGGCTGACTCGCGGTCGTCTTCGATGATCAGGATGCGCATTTGCGGAGCGGTTGCGGTCACGGGAATGGGCCCTCTGTCAGCATGGCGCGGCCGGCCTGCACATGCAAGACGACCGCGAATATTCCGGATTGTTTGAAAAAAGTGGGCGGTGAAGCTGGGGGACCTCACCGCCCTGAGACCTTCCGACAGAGGGGGGCATATTCCATCGAAAGGCAACATAGGGAGCGAGCAAGGGGCCCGCCCCCTGGAACGCGCCGTCGGCGGGGGCGACGAATGCCGGCGACGCGTTCCAACTCATAGATAGTTATCCCTTGGCCAGCGGCACTGCCACAAAGCGCGACGAACCGCCGCTCTTCACGCGCATGAGAACGCTGTTCTTGCTGTCATTGCGCGCCGCCGTGATTGCATCACGCACCTCACCGGCGGTGCCGACGGTCTTGCCGGCGACCTCGAGGATCACGTCGCCTTCCTTGAAGCCCCGCTCAGCGGCAGCACTCTTGGGATCGACTTCGGTCACGACCACGCCTTCCTTGCCGGCGCCGGCCACGCTGTTGGCGGGTGCCACAGTGAGGCCCAGTTTCGGCACGTCGGTGCCACGGGACGCGTTGCCCTTGTCGCCGTTGTTGTCGGTGTCAGCCTTGGCTTCCAGGCTGTTCGGCAACTGGCCGAGCGTGAGGTTGACGGTCTTGTCCTGACCCTTGTGCAGCACGTTCAGTTTCACCGCATTGCCGGGCGCGAGGCCGCCGATGGTGCGGGCGAGTTCGCGCGCATCCTTCACCGGCTCGCCATTGACGGCGGTGATGACGTCACCGGACTCGATGCCGGCCTTGGCCGCGGGGCCGTTGGCCTGCGGTTCGGCCACCAGCGCGCCTTCGGCCTTCTTCATGCCGAGGCTGTCGGCGATGTCGGAGGTCACCGGCTGGATCTGGACGCCGATCCAGCCGCGGCTGACCGAACCCTTGTCCTTCAGCTGGGCAACGACGCTCTTGACGGTCTGGGCCGGGATCGAGAACGCGATGCCGACGCTGCCGCCGGACGGCGAGTAGATCGCGGTGTTGACGCCCATCACCTCACCGGACACGTCGAACGCCGGGCCGCCCGAATTGCCCTTGTTCACGGGCGCATCGATCTGGATGAAATCGTCGTACGGACCGTTGCCGATGTCGCGGCCGGAGGCGGAGACGATGCCCGCCGTCACGGTGCCGCCGAGACCGAAGGGATTGCCGACCGCCAGCACCCAGTCGCCGATGCGCGGCTTGGTGTCGGAGAGCTTGGCGAACTGGAAGTTGGAACCGCCCTCGACCTTGATCAGCGCGAGATCGGTGCGCGGATCGGTGCCGATCACCTTGGCGGAATAGGTCTTGCCGTCATCGGTCGTGACCTCGACCTTGTCGGCGCCGTCGACGACGTGATTGTTGGTCACGGCGAAGCCGTCAGCCGAGATGAAGAAGCCGGAGCCCTGGCCCGTCACCACGCCACCGCCACGCGGTCCACCGCGCAGGCCCGGGGGCAAGCCATCCGGACCGCCGAAGCGGCGGAAGAAGCGCTCCATCGGTGAACCCGGCTGGAACGGCGAATCGTCATTACTATTGCTGTCGTCCTTCGCGACCTTCTCGCGAATGTTGACCTTGACCGAGATCACCGACGGCTTCACCCGCTCGACGATGTCGGCAAACCCGACCGGCTGCTGAACCTTCTTGACCTCGTTATTGACCTGCGCATGCGCGGGCGTCGTGAACAGGTCGGCCGGGCTGTGGGTGGGGCTGAAGCCGTAGGTGGCGGCACCGAGGCCGGCCACGACCGACGCCATCAGCGCGAGTTTGCGGACAGAAAACAGCGAGCGCTTGGGCGCCTTGTAGGACGGAAGGGTCGAGAGGTCGGGACGGTCGGTCATGTGTTGAGATCTCCAGGGCCAGAATCAGTCGGTGCGGGGGTGAGCACCTGATGCGCCTGAACATGGGGTCATCAGCCTTACAGCGCGCTGGCTGCGGAATTAAACTTTGGTAATTGAGCCGGGCGCCGCTGCGGCAGAATAGCGCATGCAAATTAAGGGCTTAGAAAGGAACTAAAGCGGCTTGTCCGGCGCGGATTCGGGCGTCAGCAGCCGTTCCAGGCGCGCCTCTTCGTCGGACGTCAGCCCTGGGGTGGAATCGCCCCCGCCGGCGGCCGGATTTGCCTTGCGCCGGCCGAGCCGCCAGAGCGCAAAACCGCCCAGCAAAAGCGCCAGCGGCGGGGTCAGCCACAGCACCAGCGTATGCTCGTTGAGGCGCGGCTTCAGCAGCACGAATTCGCCGTAGCGGGCCACCAGGAAATCGATCACCTGGCGGTCGCTGTCGCCGGCCGAGATCCGTTCACGCACCAGCAGACGGAGGTCGCGCGCCAGCGGCGCCTCGGAATCGTCGATCGACTGGTTCTGGCAAACCATGCAGCGCAGTTCCTTGGAGAGCTCGCGCGCCCTCGCCTCCTTCGCCGGGTCTGCCATGATCTCGTCGGGCAGCACGGCCCGGGCGGGCATCGCACCGAGCATCAGGGTCGCCGCAAGCGCGGCGGCCGCAAGGGCGCGCGACCGCATCACTCGGCCGCCTGCAATGCGCGCGCCGCTTTCGCCGCCGGTTTCGGCGCGCCGACCCGCAAGCGGCGGTCGGACAGCGACAGCATGCCGCCGAAGGCCATCAGCACCGGGCCCCACCAGATCATCAGCACCAGCGGCTTGTGATAGATGCGCACCGCGATCGCGCCGTCGGCCGAGGTATCGCCGAGCGAGATATAGAGCTGGCTCGCGCCGCGCGTCAGCAGCGCGGCCTCGGTCGTCGAGGCGCCGCGGGTGGTGAAATTGCGCTTCGACGGCGTCATCACGCTGACCTTCTCGCCGTCCCGCGTCACGGTGAATTGCGCGACCATCTCGCGGAAGTTCGGCCCCTGCCGTGGGTTCAGACCGTCGAGCCG
Organism: Bradyrhizobium sp. JR3.5; assembly: GCF_054057015.1. NCBI lineage: Bacteria > Pseudomonadati > Pseudomonadota > Alphaproteobacteria > Hyphomicrobiales > Nitrobacteraceae > Bradyrhizobium > Bradyrhizobium sp. JR3.5. Next base: position 5,976,754 of record NZ_JBSRYV010000002.1, on the reverse strand, counting down.
CAGCTCGTAGCCGGCGACCCGGGCGACGTCGTCCGGCTTCATGGAGCCGATATATTCGCTGTTCCAGGTGGTCTCGCAGACGATCCCGATCAGTGCGACGCCGAGACCGGCATGCGCGAAGGCCGTGCCCCAGGTCGCGCGCGGCAAGCCGCGTGCACGGCGCAGCGAGAGCGACAGCGGAATCCGGAACAGCGCGATGCGTTCGGCGAGATCGCACAGCGCGCCCATGATCACGAAGGCCGCAAGCCCGATCGCGAGCGGCGCCAGCGTCGCGCCGCCATAGGTCCACGCAAACACCAGCGCGATCGCAACCAGCGCTGCGATGCCGGCGACCATCAGCCGCTGCGCGGCGCCGAGCAGGTCGCCGCGCTTCCAGGCCAGCAGCGGCCCGAACGGCACCGCGAGCAGCAGCGGCACGAACAGCGGCGCGAAGGTGAAATTGAAGAACGGCGCGCCGACCGAGATCTTCTCGCCGGTGAGGACCTCGAGCGCCAGCGGATACAGCGTGCCGATGAACACCGTCGCGCAGGCGGTGGTATGAGCAGCAGATTGTTGAGCACCAGCGCGCCTTCGCGCGAGATCGGCGCGAACAGCCCGCCCTGCTTCAGCGCCGGCGCGCGCCAGGCATAGAGCGACAGGCTGCCGCCGATGAAGACGAACAGGATCAGCAGGATGAAGACGCCGCGCGTCGGATCGGTCGCGAAGGCGTGAACCGAGGTGAGCACGCCGGAGCGCACCAGGAAGGTGCCGAGCAGCGACAGCGAAAACGTCAGGATCGACAGCAGGACGGTCCAGACCTTCAGCGCGTTGCGCTTCTCCATCACCAGCGCCGAATGCAACAGCGCGGTACCGGCCAGCCACGGCATCAGCGAGGCGTTCTCGACCGGATCCCAGAACCACCAGCCGCCCCAGCCGAGCTCGTAATAGGCCCAGTAGGAGCCCATCGCGATGCCGAGCGTCAGGAAGATCCACGCCATCAGCGTCCACGGCCGCACCCAGCGCGCCCAGGCGGCGTCGATCCGCCCTTCGAGCAGCGCCGCCACCGCGAACGAGAACGAGATCGAGAAGCCGACATAGCCGAGATAGAGCATCGGCGGATGCACTGCGAGGCCGATATCCTGCAGCACCGGATTGAGGTCGCGTCCCTCGATCGGCGGATTGGCGATGCGCAGGAACGGGTTCGAGGTGATCAGGATGAACAGGTAGAAGGCGCTGGCGACCCAGGCCTGCACCGCCAGCACATGCGCGCGCAGCGACAGCGGCAGGTTGTTGCCGAAGGCCGCGACGAGGCCGCCGAACAGCGCCAGGATCGACACCCAGAGCAGCATCGAGCCTTCATGGTTGCCCCACACGCCGGTGATCTTGTAGAGCAGCGGCTTCAGCGAATGCGAATTCTCGTAGACATTGGCGACCGAGAAATCCGAGGTGACGTGCAGCGTCACCAGCGCCGCGAATGACGCCGCGACGAACAGCAATTGGGCGAGCGCGGTCGAGCGCGCGACGTTCATCAGCGCCGCATCGCGCCAGCGCGCGCCGACGATCGGCACGATCGACTGGATCAGCGCGAGGGCGAGCGCGAGCACCAGGGCATAATGTCCGCTTTCTGCGATCACCGCATGGCTCCCTGGGTCGGCGCCGCGGAGGCGCTCGGCATGCTGTTTGGTTTGGCGCCGTAGTCGTCCTTCCAGTGGCCCTGCTTCTTCAGGGCATCGGCGACATCCTTCGGCATGTAGGTCTCGTCATGCTTGGCGAGCACGGTGTCGGCGCGGAACACGCCGTCAGCATCGAGCGCGCCTTCGGCCACCACGCCCTGCCCCTCGCGGAACAGGTCCGGCAGGATGCCCTTGTAGGCGACCGGCAGCGTCGCGCCGCCGTCACCGACGGTAAAGGTCACGGCAAGATTGTCGCCGCGCTTGAGCGAGCCCTGCTCAACGAGCCCGCCGAGGCGGAACCGCTTGCCCGGACCGAGATGCTTTTCGGCGACCATCGACGGCGTCGAGAAGAACACGATGGAATCGCGCAGCGCGTTCAGCACCAGGCCTGCGGCGATCGCGAGCACGACGAGCGCGCAGCCGATCAGTGTCAAACGCCGTTGCTTCCTGGTCATAGTTCATCCTTGCGCATGACATTCGCCGAAAACCGCCGCACATGTTTCGGCATCATGCGTTATCCATCCAATCCGAGACTCTTCAGCCCCTCATTGAGCTGGCGCAACCGATCCGCATCATTGGCCACCGCCTGGCGGGCATCCGCAAGCGCGCTCATCGCCTTGTCGCGCTGTCCCATCACGAGATAGGCGCGAACCAGCCGCAGCCAGCCCTCGACATCGTCGCCGTTGGTCTTCAGCCGCGTCGCCAGCCGATCGACCATACCCTGGATCATGGTGCCGCGATCGGCCTCGCTCATGTCCTTGGCCGCCGCCACCGCGCCGTCAGGCAGCGCGGGTGCGCTGACGCCACCGGGTGCGCTGGCGCCACCGACGCGAACCAGCGCGGCCTGCACCAGCGGCCGCCATGGCGCGTCGGACGGCGCCTTCGCCATCATCTTCTGCCAGATCGCGGCGGCGTCGGCCTTGCGGCCGTCCTGCTCGGCGGCGAGGCCGAGGAAATAGTTGGCCTTGGCGTCGTCGGCATTCAGCGCGACCGAGCGCTCGAACTCCGCCTTGGCGTCCGCGGTGACGACGCCGCCGGCGGCCCCCATCAGCGCCTCGCCGAGATCGGCGCGGCGATCGGCGCTGTCGCCGGCATAGGTGATGGCATTGCGATAGGCACGCACCGCGTCATCGTAGCGCCCGAGTCGCGACAGCACCGGCGCCAGCACGGTCCAGCCGCGGCCGTCGGTCGGGTCCTTTTCCAGATGGGCCTCGACCTGCGCGACCAGATTGGTGAGCGGCTGGTTGGCATCGGCCACCCGGCTGCGCTCGGCGAGCGGAAAGTCGCCAAGGCGCGGCGAGCCGAGCGCGAGATAGAAGCCCGAAGCGATGACCGGCAGCCCGACCAGGGCCACGATCGCGGCGGCGCGCCGCAGACTGAGACTGCCTGGCACCCGGGTTTCATGTTCGCTCTGGTCGGCGGCGGCCAATAGCCGGCGGCTGATCTCGATCCGCGCAGCATCGGCCTCGGCGGCGCCGATGATCCCCGCGGCCATGTCGCGGTCGATTTCGGCGAGCTGGTCGCGGTAGACCACGACCTCACTGCCGCCGGTATCCGCCCGTCCGCGGCGGCTGAGCGGCCACAGCACGGCAAAGATCGCCGCGACCGTCATCAGCGCGAACACAAACCACAGCGTCATCAAGCGGTTCCCGGATGGAGCGGCGGCTTCCGGCAAGCCGCCTTAGAAGCGCTTTACACTAACGGCGCCAAGCGCGGCAATTGACAATTACTGGATCGACCGAAGGTCGAAATCAGCCCGTTTCCAGTGCGATTCCGGCGGTATTGCAACGGCGTTTCCGGGCGAAGCCGCGCAATACCAAAATATCGAAAACAACCCCATGCAAAGGTGCAGGCTTCCGCCGGCGCTCGCTTGACGACTTGACATGTCGGGCAAATCAGCGCCACACTTCCATTATTCCGAAATTGCGCAAATGCTTGCCGTCCCGACATGGCGGGCTCGTCGGTTTGCCGTCCAGAACGCCGGCGATCTCGCTACCCTGCCCTGGACGACTTGCGCTCGCCGGTCACGGCGTTCTCGGCCGCCCTGTTCATCAGGGAAGCGTAGTCATGGCCGAACAGCACCTCGCAGAAGCGGATCGCGGCCTTGACCTGCTGCTGCCGGAAGGCCCGGACCCGCGCGTCGCCGCCGCGCAGCGACTGCACCAGCCCCTCGGTCGATTGCTCGACATAATGTTGCAGGTCCGAGAAGGTCCGCAGCGTCACCTCGTTGATGGCGAGCTCGCTGGCATAGGTGCGGCACACCGCGACGAAATCGATCAGGGCGGCGGCGTCCTCGACCTCGGACACATCGATCTTGGCGCCGGCCGCGATGTCCTTGTCGGCGCGCTGGCGCAGGATGCGGCGGACCCGGCCCGGCACGCTGTCGATCTCCGATTGCAGCGCGTTGGAGGTATCGGCACGCACCGAGGTGAGCTGGCGGCCCCAGGTGGAATCGTTGCGCAGATCGAGCTCGGTGCGCAGGCCGCGGACACCGTCATGCAGGGTCTTGAGCTGCTCGCCGACATAATCGAAATGTCCGCGCTTGATGTCGGTGCGCAGACAGGCTGCGACGAATGACAGGTCATGCAGCGCGATGGTGACGGCGATGCCGTACGGCGTTGCGGCGACCCGCAGCTCATCGTCGGAGGCTGCCATCTTGATGGCAAGGCGGATGATCTGCCACGGCGCGGCGAGCCGCTGCGCGATCAATGACAATGCGAACGGCAGCAGTTGCGGCGTCTGCAGCGACGGCAGCTTCAGCGCCTCCATCGCCGAGGCGATCTGGGAATCGGAAAACACCCTGATCTGGCTCGGCAGCCGGCTGCCCAGGGTTTCCAGGGCCTCGCGGGCCTGCAGCACCAGGCCGATCGGCAGCAGGTCCTCGACAACGCTCGGCGGGCCGACGCGCGCCAGCGCGCGCTGACGGTCGTCCTGGGTCGGCCCCGCGATCTTGAGGATGGCTTCCGCGGCCGCAAGCTGGAATTTGCGCGCGGCGACCTCCATCGGGCCGCTCTCCGAGGCGGCCGCCAGCGCCGCCTCGAATTCGCTGATAGCCTCGGGCGCGCCCTCGCGGGCGAGCCACTGCCAGATCGGCAGCAGCGAGGCACGACGGAGCTGGCCGGCTCGGGTCGGAAAATTGGTTTCGGCAAGGAACGGCTCGAGCGGCCGGAACAGGAGCCGCGCCGGATCGTCGCTGCGCGGCTGGATCTGCTCGTCCTGCTCGACCCCGCGCACGATCTTGCGCAGCTGCTCCAGCACCAGATTGGCGATCGCGACATCATCGCCGCGTTCGACGGCACGCTCCAGCTCCCGCATCAGCAGCGCCTGCGATTGCGGCGGAAGCTGCGCGAGATAATCCCTCAGCCGCTCGGTCGATTTCTGGCTCATGCGCCCGGTCGTGAAAGCTTGGTGCCCGGCAAACGCCGCAGCCCGTCCGCCCGCGATGATAGAGGTCGGCGCGTTAAGAACGCGTTTAGGAATACTGACGGCAACGCCGCCCAAAAGGCTGCGCCGGCTCCGCAGGGCAAATCGCATATGATGTCTGCGAACCGCAAGCGGTGCTGTCCTAATTCGGACACTTGCTCCGGGGAACCAGGACACTTGTCAAACACCCGGGAAAAAGTGGCAGTTTATTTGCGTTCGATTCACACAGGTGATTTCTGGAACAGCCAGCTGATTCGATCCTTTCGGGATTGGGCAGGGCATTTCATTAAGATCAAATTACAAGCCCAGAATGGGCCGCCAATTATCGGCAACCGGCGGCTCGGCGTGAGAATGGGAATAAAGAACGGCTCCAGCATTATCTCCAAGGGTGCTGGGGCCGTTTCTCTGCGCGCCCCAGGAACGAGGCGTGTCGGCTGGCGGTTGTTTTACGTCCGGCGTCCCCGCCGGGTGCGTCGGATGACGTATGCAAACTCGGTCCCGGCTTGCGCCCCCTCGCTGGGGCCGCTTCTTTTTCACGGTTAGGAACAGCCCCGGTGACGTTCCGTTGTCGCGTGGTCCCGGTGCTCAAAACGGACAGCACTTGGACACGGCCTCAGCGTTCCCCCGGCGCTGGGGCCGTTTCTTTGGGGTGAAGAAGAAAGGTTCGGCCTTCGCCGGGCCTCGTAGTTCAAGCTGACTTGCAATTAGCGCCATCCCGGCTTCCACATGGGAACACAAAATTGCTATCGGGCTTCCTTCATGGTCCGCTCGACTTCATCGGCCAGCGTCCGGTGATGTGCGGCCAACTTAGCGAACAGTTCTTTCTTGGTCTTATTGGTCGCCAGCTTGCTGATTAGCTCGCACTCTTCCGCCTCGACACGAAGCTTCTCTAAGTGCGCCTGCATGTCCTTCATGGGCCGCCTCCCGAGATCGGGGGATGATTGCACGGGGAACAATCCGCGCAATACGACTTCTGGAACTCCGTTCACCCACGGAGAACCCGGGATTGGATCTAAATTCTTTGATCTAGATCATGGGCAAGAACAGATTGCGTACCGCACGAGGGATTAAAAACGGACAGCACCTGCGAGCGGAGCGGGAGCGCACCGCCTTTGCGACCGCCATTCAACCGAATTCCATCATGCCCTACACCGCCGGCAGCACGAGCTCGGCCCGCAGACCGCCGATCGGCGCGTCATTCAGCGTGAGACTGCCGCCATAGAGACCGGCGAGATCGGTCACGATGGACAGGCCGAGCCCCGAGCCGGGCTTCGATTCGTCGAGCCGCTGGCCGCGCCGCGCCACCTGGGCGCGCTCGGCCTCCGACAGGCCGCGCCCGTCGTCGTCGACCACAATGCGCAGCCTGGGGCCAGCGCCCGACGCCTCCGGCGGGACCACGCTGACCTCGATGAGCACCTGCGAGGCCGCCCATTTGCAGGCGTTGTCGACGAGATTGCCGACCATCTCCTCGAGATCCTGCCGCTCGCCGCGAAACCGCGCTGCCGGGTCGGCCTTCGCCTCGATCGCGAGATCGCGATCGCGATGGATCTTCTCCATGGTCCGGCGCAGCGCCTCGATAACAGGGGCGACGTCGGTGATGGTGCTGACGATGGTGGCACGGGCGGCGATCCGCGCACGCTCGAGGTGATGCGCGACCTGATCACGCATCAGGTCGGCCTGCTCCAGCACCTTGCTGGCAAAGGGATCGCCGGCATGCGCGCCGGCTTCGTTCACGATCACCGACAGCGGCGTCTTGATCGCATGGGCGAGGTTGCCGACATGGGTGCGCGAGCGCTCGACGATCTCCCGGTTGGCATCGATCAGCGCGTTGGTCTCGCGCGCGAGCGGCGCGATCTCGACCGGAAACCGGCCCTCCAGCCGCTCGGCGCGGCCGGAGCGGATATCGGCAATCGCATCGGATATGCGCTTGAGCGGCGCGAGGCCGTAGCGCACCTGGAAGATCGTGGTCAGCAGCAGCACGATGCCGAGGGCTGCGAAGGTGCCGCCGAGATAATAGTCGAAGCTGCGCGTCTCATCGAAGATCTCGGTGGCATCGCCGGCGACGCTGACCAGGAACTTGCCGTCTGCGCCGAGGTCGACCGGGCGCTCGACCACGCGCAGGCTCTGGCCTTCGGGTCCGTCGACATAGCCGAGGCGGACGCCGGCGGCAGTCAACTCGGCGCCGTGCTCCTCGAGCTTCGGCAGTTTCTTGTCCCACAGCGAGCGTGAGGCGCGGGTCTCGCCCTTTTCCGTGTCGGTGCGGGTGATCTGCCAGTACCAGCCCGACAGCGGCAGGTCGAACAGCGGCTCGCCGAGCGACTGGAACTGGCGGTCCGCCGGCTCGTCCGGCGTCGCCACCTCGGCGATCAGGGTGCGCAAATAGAGATTGAGCCGCCGATCGAAGGCGCGCTCGGTGGCGTCGCGATAGACCGACGACAGGATCACGCCGGTGATCGCCAGGATCACCACCACCCAGGCGGTCGCCGAGACGAACAGGCGGGTCGCAAGCGAGCTGCCGCCCATCAGAGCACGGGCTCGAACAGCGTGTCAGCGGCAACAGACATCAGGGATTCAAACATTGGCGAATCCAGTTCTCCCGGCGCGGATCATGCCAATGCCCGTATACGCCGATCAAGCACTCTAAGAGCATGATCCGATTGAACAGGATATGCCCTCATCCTTTTGTTTGGTCGCGCTTTCTTCACGCGGACCGGTTCGCTTGAGAAAGCGCTTTAGGTCGGCGGCGACAGCATGTAGCCGAGGCCCCGAACAGTCTGGATGATATCGACTTCCAGCTTCTTGCGGATGCGGCCGACGAACACCTCGATCGTGTTGGAGTCGCGGTCGAAGTCCTGGTCGTAGAGGTGCTCGACCAGTTCGGTGCGCGAGACTACCCGCCCCGTGTGGTGCATCAGATAGTCGAGCAGGTTGTACTCGTGCGAGGTCAGCTTGATCGGGTTGCCGTTGACGGTGACCCGCTTGGTGCGGGTATTCAGCGCCACCGGCCCGCAGGTCAGCTCGACCTGGGCATGCCCGGTCGCGCGGCGCAGCAGCGCGCGGATCCGCGCCAGCACCTCCTCCAGATGGAAGGGCTTTGCGACATAGTCGTCGGCGCCGGCATCGAACCCCTGAACCTTGTCGCTCCAGCGGTCGCGCGCGGTGAGAATCAGCACCGGCATCACCCGCTTGTTCCGCCGCCAGGCCTCGAGCACCGAGATACCGTCCATCTTCGGCAGGCCGATATCCAGCACGACCGCGTCGTAGGGCTCGCTGTCGCCAAGGAAATGCCCCTCCTCGCCGTCGAACGCGCGATCGACCACATAGCCGGCGTCCGTCAGCGCGGTGGTGAGCTGGCGGTTCAGATCCGGGTCATCCTCAACGACGAGCAGACGCACTTTGGCCTCCGAGAGTGAGCATTGCGATATTCCGGCATCAAATGAGGCTCCCGGCCGTGAACGGCCCTATGAATGGAGCCACAGGCGAAACCTTATTTTTTCGTCAGGTGCACCATCCCGGGAACCCGCGCAAGCGTCACTGGTTCCCACTGAGAGATGCGCGCCAAGTGGGATTGAGTTTCAACATGTGGTATTTTGATACCTTTCATTTGGCAACAGGACGACCCGTCGTGTCTGTCACAATCGGCGGGCAAGTTAACCTTCGGCGACCATTTCCATGTCGCTGACACGGGTGATGCGCTAATCCAGCCCGGGGTCGTCTGCGGTACAGGACCGGGAATACTTTGTCGCATATTTCAAAGATACGGAGGTTTGGCGTGATTGCGGGCTGGCTTGCGCTTGCCTTTATCGCGTTCGTGACGCTGTCGCCGGTCCAGGACCGTCCGTCGTTTTTCCATCCTCAGACCGAGCGCTTCGCGGCGTTTGCAGTGATGGCAATGGCCTTTGTGCTGGGTTACCCGCGGCGTACCGCGCTGATCTTGCTCTTTGTCGTCTTCAGCTCGTTCACACTCGAAGCGATGCAATTGCTGACACCGGACCGTCACGGCCGCCTGCTCGACGCGATCGTCAAGGTGGCGGGAGGTCTTGCCGGCATCGGCGCAGGTCGCCTCATCCTGTTGGTGCTGCGCAGCCAGCTCGGCCGGCTGAGGTCGCGCGCGGACGCAGCTTAGTCTTCCGCCATTTTGAGCATGATCTCCGCGCAAACGCGTTCCGTGTTTGTCGCAACGGAAAGCCGCTTCGCGCTTTGCGCTAACGCGGCCCTTCGGGTCCGGATCATGCCCTATCGCCGGCGCGGATGCGCCTTCTGGTGCCACGCCCAGGCCGAGCGAATGATGCGACCGAGATCCGACCGGCTCGCCTTGAAACCGAGGCCGCTTTCCGACCTGGAGGGATCGGCAACCAGGATCGGCGGATCGCCGGCCCTGCGTTCGCACACCACGCTCGGCACCGCTTCGCCGGTCTCGGCGCGGATCGCGTCGAGCACCTCGCGCACCGAATAGCCGGTGCCGGTGCCGAGGTTGAACACACCGCCGGCGCCCCCCTTCAACAGCAGCTCGAGCGCCGCGATATGGGCGGCGGCGAGATCGTCGACATGGATGTAGTCGCGCACCGCGGTGCCGTCAGGCGTCTCATAATCTTCGCCGAAGATCGCGAAATCCGGCACGTGCCCGAGCAGCGCCATCAGCGCGCGCGGAATCAAATGCGTCTCGGGATCGCGGAGCTCGCCAATGGTGCCGGATGCATCGGCGCCACAGGCGTTGAAGTAGCGCAGGCAGACCGATTTGAACTGATAGGCGGCGCGATAATCATCGAGCATCTGCTCGATCATGAACTTGGACCGGCCGTAGGGATTGACGGTCGGCCCTGCGGCGCTCTCGGGAATGGGATCGCGCCCGGCATTGCCATAGACGGCGCCGGTGCTGGAAAACACCAGGCGGTCGCAGCCTGCCTCACGCATGCCGCGCAGCAGGCCGAGCGTGCCGGCAACGTTATTGCCAAAGTATTTCTGCGGATCCGCGACGGACTCGCCGACCGCGCTGAACGCGGCGAAGTGCATCACAGCCAGCGCATTGTGCTCGCGGATGGTGGCGGCGATCTTGTCGTGGTCGGCGACGTCGCCGGTCACGAGCGGTCCCCATTGCACGAAATTGCGATGGCCGGTGGAGAGGTTGTCGTAGACGACCGGTAGAAACCCGGCCTCGGCGACTGCCTTGGCGCAATGGGACCCGATGTATCCCGCGCCCCCTGTGATGAGGATCGAACCCCTGCTCGCCATTGAAAATGCCGTCCCTGCGCGGACCAATCCTGCGCCTCAACCACCGCATTGATCGCATGGGTACGACATTCCGTCCGGCGCAGCAAAATGACGATGGGAATAGCGTTAAGAGCAAACGGATTTGCTGCCGCAGTGACGATTAACGCGACCCCAGCGGGACGTTGGTCTGCTGCCCAACCGGCGCCGCGTGTCGTGGTGGCCTTCCATAGGGGTAAACCGGTGTTGCCGGCGGGACCGGCTGGGTCGCCTGCGGCCGCGATGTCGGGACACCGCCGCCCGGGCCGTCGATCGAGTAGCGCGTTGCGCCCTGTGTGGTCTGCCCGGTGCCCTGTGCGAGCACGGGACCGGCTGTGGCGACGACCAGCGTCGCAATCGTGACAAGGCCGGCCAGCTTCATGTCGATGCCTCGATGGGTTGGACCGGGATCAACCGGTCACGCCTGCAATCGTTCCGGAATGCTGTCGCAGCGCCCTCGCAATCTTCATCATCCCTCATACGAAAATGGCGCGGCGAAATGTCTCGCCGCGCCACGTTCAATCGATGGGGCTAACTCAGAAGTTCAGGCGCCAGCCTGCGCGACGGCGGCCCAGTGATCGGGGTTCGCCGGGGTCTGCATCCTGACCCAGCGATAGCGCGCCTGCGACCAGCTGCGGATCTGCGCGTTCAGATTGTCGAGCACGATGTCGCCGCCATCGGCGCGGACCACCAGCACGAGATGATGCTCGCCCCAGGAGGTCACCACCTCGCTCAGCAGCAGGTCGCGCATCGGCCAGCCGCGCGCCAGCAGTTCATGGCGCTTGCTGACGGCGTAGTCGTTGCAGTCACCGCGCGCCGGATTGATCAACCATTCCTCGCCGGCGAGGCCGCGCGCGTTGCGCTGTGGCGCGATGCTGCGATTGACCGAGGCATTGACCTCGATCAGGTCGGCGATGCGCTGCTTGGTAAGACGTGTGGCACCACCGCGGAATACCATGCGGGCGCGGGGCTTCTGCCTGCATTCGTCGGCATAGCGCATGCAGAACATGGTGTAGGCCATCGGCGCCAGCGTCGGCTCGCTGAAGCGGATCTTCTCGACCACGCCGCGCAGCGGCAGCGGGAAGCCGATCATTCCAGCTTGCGTGTGCTGCGCGCTGGTCCCGAGCGCAATGACGGCCAGAAGCAAGGCCATCACTCTCTTGACGTTGTACATTCTTCACTCCCCACCGTGCCTGGAAGCATTTACGGGAAATGTCTTGAGCTTGGGCTCAGGCGCGCGGCGGCATTTGCTTCAAATGCCGAGAGGCGCGCGAGCAGTCCGTTAACCAAGTCAGGTTCCCGCGCCGGCAAGCCTTTCGGCTGCCGAATGATAACGCGCGTGCCGGTCAACGGATCGCGGCTTTATCGGCGCTTCCGGCGCATTTTCCTGCGGTTTCGGCAGACGCCGCCGTCAGATGACGGGGCGGTTGTGGCGCGGGATTTCCTCTTCCCATACAGGCACGGTCAGCCTGATGTGAAGCAGCCGGATCGCTCTGTTCAATCTAGACCGTCATGCGCTGCCGGGGCGCGATCCCGCACCAGCTCATGACGAGATCGGCGAGCGTCTTGATCTCGAGATCCGCGGGCGTACCGCTGGCGAAATCGGCAACCGATTGTCCCAGCGCGACGGCGCGAACATAGGCCGAGCGGCTTCCGATCATCGGCCCGATCTCTTCGTCGAGCGTATCCAGCTCCTCGATCAACTGCTGGCCCCTCGAGCGTGCGCTGGTCGACGCGATTCGGCACGATCATGGCACGGAGCGCGGTTCGCCGCGCTGCACGCACCTCCCGCACGATGTCGATCGTCCGCGCGGTGGCCTCGATGTCGAGGCCCGACGGCGTACACGGCATCAGCACGATATTGGCGACCGCCAGCACGGCGCCCAGCACCCGGTCGTTGGGCGCGGAATCCACGACGATGATCTGATGGGGAATCTGGCGCATCAGCCTGGCCCATTCGGCAACCGGCCGGGTTTCCGGATCAAGCTGGTAGACGGGAAACGACAGATTGCCGGGCTCGGCCCAGTGACAGGCGGACGCCTGGGAGTCGGCGTCGACCAGTCCCACCACGCCCGTACGCCGATCCAGTTCTGCAGCCAGCAAGACCGCAAGAGTCGTCTTTCCGACCCCGCCCTTGCGCTGGGCAACCGAGATGACAAGCGGCATCGCTAGCTCCTGGCGTTATCCCCCGTGCGTGCGCGGGAGGACACCTTCATCGACGAGCGTCAGCATCCGGGGCAGACAGACCCGCTTTGCGTCGTAATTGTCTCGCACAAAGCTCCTCGCCTTCATCCGTATCTTCTTGAAGGCTTTCGGCCGTGACAGCACCGAGACTACCTGATCCGACAACGCATCAGTATCAAAAAACGGCGCCAGCAGGCCGTTGCCGTCCGAGATGATATCGCGAAGCGGAGCCGTGTCGGATGCCACCACCGCACATCCCGCACTCATGGCCTCCAGCAGCGACCATGACAGCACGAAGGGATAAGTCAGATAGACGTGCACCGAGGAGATCTGCAGCAGCGCGAGATACTGTTCCCGGGGAATCCGGCCAAGGAAATGCACGCGGCGCAGGTCGATGTCCGATCTGATTTCGTCCAGGAACATCGACTTCCAGCTCGAGCCCTTCGGTGGATTCGCGCCGTAGGATGTGCCGCTGCCGCCGACGATCACCACCTGCGCATTCGGCCGCGCAGCCAATATCCTCGGCAGCGATCGCATGAAGACATGGAATCCGCGCACCGGCTCCAAATTTCGCGAGACGTAGGTGATCACCTCGTCGTCCGCCGACAGTGTCGCGCCGTTCGGAAGCTGAAACCTGGCGACGGGATTGGGCTTCACCTCGTCGGTGTCGACGCCCTCGTGGATGACATCGATCTTGCTCTGAAACTCGCGGGGGAAGGTCGACCTCTGCCATGGCGTCGGCGAAACGCCGGAATCGCATTCCGTGAGCGCCAGCAGCGTCGTCGCGTTCTTCAGATGGAGCGCGACATTGCCGTCGAGGCCCGTCATCGGAAACTCGGGATCGAAGCCGACGTCCCTGCCCTCGGCGCCGTAGTAGAATTCGCAATAGAGGATGATCCGCGCTTTCGGAAACATCGTGCGCAGCGGCAGCGTCTCACCCCAACCGGGATGCGCGAAGATCAGGTCGGGCACGAAGCCCTGCCCCGACAGCGACGACAGCGCATACAGGACCTCTTCGGCACGCCGCGCGCTTCGACATCGAAGCGGCGGGCAAAGGGATGGACCATCGCGGAGTCCGACTTGGTCGTCGAATATTTCAGCAGCCGGATATCCCGCGTCGTGCTCGCGGTCGATGAACCGACCGCAACGACCTTGTTTCCGGGCTGCTCCGCGAGCGCACGCGCAATGTGGCGGTACTGGGCTGGAAAGTTGTTGTGGACGAAGAGGACGTTCATTGGCGGGCGGGCGCGCCCCCCGGCCGCGCGGTCGTCGATTGGGGTCATGCTCGATATCATGACCGGCAGGGTGTCTTCGATATGCACGTGCGAACTATCTCACCGGATTAACATTAAGCCCCCTTCTATCACATAGATTTTTGGGGCACACTGTGGGAAACATATCGACCCATTCCGTTAGGCTCGCAGGCGACCATGAACGAACAGATTCAGCAGAAAACCATTGACCTGGCACGGGGTCTTTTCCTGGTTCGCTACAATGGCGCGGAAGACAAGACATCACCTCCGGTGGTGCGCGTCTATGCCGATCGCACCAGCCTTAACAATTGTAACATCATTACCGGGCCCGATGCGGCCAATGGAACCCTGTTTGCGCCCGAGACCGCGCTGGTCGTGTCGGTGGCCCGGCCAAGCCGCCTGATCGTCGAGGTCACGGCAGGGCGCGCCGGGGGCTCGACCGCCGCCAATATCAAGATCGAACCGCTGAGCCAGGGACAACCGGCCGTGCAGCCGATCGGTCAGCCGGCCGGCCAGCCATTCGACACCTACGAGCCCGAGGCCGGCCCTGACGAGCTGAGCGCCCTCAAGCTGCTCGCGCATGTCGCGGGTTTGGGTGACGTGACGGTCGGCCCGAATACGTGGATTGCCGGACCGGCCGCGCCAGCCCGAATCGAGGGAATTTCCCTCGAATGGCCGAACAAGCCACACGATCTCAACCTGCAATATGCGGTCAAGTTCGCCAGGCCGCAGCGCGGCGACAACCAGTTCGTTCCGCTCGGAACCTTTGCCGGAACCCGGGGACGCGCGCTCGCCATCACGGGGTTCTCGCTGGAAGCCACAGGCCCCGGCGCGGATCGCTACGCCATCGCCGCCGAAACCATCTTCCTCGGAGCTCCCGCCCTGCGCGTAACCGGGAACCGGATTGTGGTGTCGGGCCCTTCGGGCCGGGAACCCCTGGTGGGCCTCAAGCTCAGTCTCGAAGAGCACCGGGCGCAGGCAGCGCCCCTCGCGCCTCGGCAGCCAAGGCACGCTGAACCCGCTCCGCCGATGCCGCGCCAGGAGGCACCCCGCCTCGACGGACGGGTACGCGTATTCCGGAGCCGGCAGAACGCCGTCAAGACGGCGGGCTGACCATGCGGGCAGACAAGGGCGACATTTGACCGCCGACGCGCGCAGGATCGCCTTTACGTCCAGAACGCTCCACCACGTCGATCTCGAGCGAGCCGCCGTTGGAGCGCTCGAGGCACGTGATTTCCGGCGCGCATTCGCGCTGGCCGACCGCCGCTGCCGGATCTTGCCGCATCCGGGCGCCCGCGCCCATTTGCTCCGCGCGGAAGCGCTGTTTCGCCTCGATCTCAAGGATGCGGCTGTCGCCAGCGTAGCCAAAGCGCTCGAGCTCGAGCCGGACGACCTTGCCGCCGCGCGGCGAATGATGGCTTGGGGCGACCGCCTTGCGCAGATCGAAGCCGCACGAAGCGTCACGCGGCGCGATGACGATCCGGATTCAGTCAGGAGCGCTCTCCTGCTGCTCGAGCAGAGCGGTCAGGACAGCTGCGCCCGTATCGATTTCCTGGATGAGGAAGTGAAGGGATGGGTGACGTGGCGAGGAACTGATGACCCGCACCTTTCACTGGCGCAAGCGGATCAATCCAGCACCGTCCAGCTTCCCGCCGATCCTCGTCACAGATTTGCACTCGATGGACGACGTGCTGCGAGCTTCCGTCTGATGCGGCCGGCGTCCGCGGCCTCGCAGCGCCTCGAGATCGCACAGGCGGCCCGCGTCATCGCGAGCGTTCAGCTCCCGGCCAACCGCGCGCCGGATCGCCGCGCCCCACCGCAACGGCCGCCTCGCGCCGGGAGCGCTGAAACTCTGCCGCTCACCATCATCATTCCGGTGTACCGGGATTTGGCCGCGACGCGCGCCTGCATCGAGAGCGCATTGACGGCCGTGGCCTGCACGCCGGGCGCGACCATCGTAGCCGTCGATGACGCGTCGCCCGAGCCCGATATCAAGCGCCTGCTCGGCGAACTGGCTTCCGAGCAGCGCATCCGGCTCCTGACCAACGCGCACAATCTCGGCTTTGTCGGCGCGGTCAACCGGGCGCTTGCCGAAACTGATACCGGCGATGTCGTGCTGCTGAACTCGGATACGACGGTGCCGAAATACGCGCTGCAACGCTTGAGAAGCGCCGTGCAATCGACGCCCGGCGTGGGCACGGCGACCCCGCTCTCGAACAACGGCGAATATACCAGCTTTCCAATTCCGAACCGGTCGAACCCCCTGCCCTCGCCCGACGAGCTGGAATTGCTGGACGAGCTTGCCGGCACGGCAAATTCCGGGATCGCGATCGACATTCCCAACGGCATCGGGTTCTGCCTCTACATCACCCGCGAATGCCTCGACGCCGTGCATGAGCTCTCCGACGACTTCTATCGCGGCTATCTTGAAGACGTCGACTTCTGCCTGCGCGCCGCGGAGGCCGGCTTCCGCAATGTGTGCATCCCGTCGGTCTTTGTCGGACATGAAGGTTCGCGCTCGTTTCTTGGCGAGAAGCGTTCGCTGGTGCTGCGCAATCTTCGCGTGCTCGAACACCGTTACCGGCGATATGCGACGGAGTGCGCGGCGTTCCTGCTTGCCGATCCGCTGCGCGATTGCCGCATGGCGCTTGAGCTCAAGCTGCTCTCCAACGAACAGTGCGCCGCCAGCCCGCATGTCATCCTCTGCGGCTCCGCCGTTGGCCGCGCGATTGCCATCAGGCGGTGCAGGCAGCTCGCGGCGGACGACAAGCGCGGGCTGATCGTTCACTTCCGCGCCGAGGGACAACGCCAGCTGGCTGCGATCTTCGCTCCGGACGGCGGAGCCCCGCAGTCGATCGCACTCGACGTTGCGACAGCTGAGGGCCGCGAGGCCCTTCTGCAGCTTCTCGCCGATCTCCGAATCCGCTCGCTCGAGATTTCGGAACCGAACCGCATCCCCAGGGCATGTCTCGTGCAGCTCACGCAACATTTCGCCTACGAGCTGCTGATCACCGACACCAGACTTGCCGACCGCGCCGCGATTGGATCCGGCCTCCATCCGGACTGGACCGGTCTCGTCGAAGGGGCCCGAGGCGTGATCGCGATCGGCGAAGACGGGGCAGCCTTTTCGGTCTCGGTTCTCGGCCTGCAAGTGGTCAGGCCGAGCGACCCGCTGGTGCGGCCGGCGCGGCATCCTGCGGCGAGCGGCCCGGCGCGTCTCGGCCTGCTCGCGCTGCGCGGCAGCGCGGCGGAATCTCGCTTCGTCAGAGCGCTCAGCGATCAAATCGCCAATGCCCATGCAGACACCGAGATCATCGTGCTCGGCACCACCCTCGACGATCTCAAGCTGATGCAGCGGACGAATGTCATGGTCACCGGCGAAATCGCCGTCGACGACGTCGCGACACTGATCGAAGGTCACAACATCACGAAACTGGTTCTCGACATCGGCGAACCGGCATTCGGGCATCCGCTGGTCGACGCTCTGCTGGCGACCGGATTGCCGGCCGCCGCGACGGAATGGCTTCCGACACCGCCGGGACGTAGCCGAAAGACCGACCTGAAGCTGCAGCCCGGCTTTGACGCCGATGAAACGGTTGCCGCCGTCCTCGACTGGGTGGTCGAAGATGTGCAGTTACATCCCGATCGGAGGAGCAGTCGGCACAGGCGGGAGGTTGGCGCGCGGCTTCCATGACCGCGGCGGCCATGCGAGCGAGGAGAACGGCGTCGAGTCCAGCCCGAGCAGCGGGCTGTAATAGGGATCATCGAGCAGCACCTCGCCCCACTTCGCGCGCAGCATCGCCAGCTCGCGCCCGAAGCGCGCTTTGCGGTCCGGCGCGGAATCACGGCCCCGGCTTGCCGACTCCAGGTGAACGAGTTTCGCGTCCGGCGTGAATACGATCCGCTTTCCGAGCTGGCGCAGCTTCAGGCACAGATCGATATCGTTGAAACTGATCGGAAAGCGGACCTCATCCATGCCGCCGACAGCCACGAAATCGCGCTTGCGCATCAAGAGGCACGCGGCCGTCACCGCCGAACATTCGTGCGCCACCTGGAGCAGATCGCCGTAGCCGGGATCACCATCCATCCGGTCGTTGAAGGCGTGCGCGGCGGAAAAATTGGCGCCCAGCACCACCCCGCCGTGCTGCACGACGCTGCTCGGCCAGAGCAGCTTTGCGCCGACGGCTCCGACGTCGGGAGCGGACAGCCGCCACAGCATCTCCGCCAGCCAGCCGTCGTCGAGCGCCTGGACGTCGTTGTTGAGGAAACAGATGTTCTCCGTGTCGACGCAATCGACGGCGGCGTTGTTGATGGCTGCGAAGTTGAAGGGCCCCTCGACCGAAATAACGTCGATGTCGTCCGCTGAAAGACCCTCGAGATAGTCCAGCGCTTCCGGCTCGCTCGAGCTGTTGTCGACGACGAGAAGCCGGGCGTTGGTCTCATGTGCGGCCGGCAGGACCGTCTCGATGCAGCGCTTGAGGAGTTCGGCGCGGTTTCTGGTCGGGATGATGATGGTGGTGCGCTCGTTCCAATCGACCGCGCGCTTGACCCGCACAGCTGGAAGAAGCCCCGCTTTCCGCGGCTCGACATTCGCCTCGACGCCAGTCCTGGCAAAATACGCCTGGCTTGCAGCGACCAGTTCGGCGGTTGCGACGGACGCATCAATTCGCGGCAACGCCGCAACAGATCCCGGCAGATGATAGGTTCGCTCGGCATCCACGCAGCCAATGAAGATGTCGTAGAGTGACGTCGCCGATCGCAGCGCTTCCACGGCACGTTCCCGGCGCACCGCAAAGCAATACGCGCCATAGCCCTGCTCGAGCGCACGTTCGCGATCGAATGCCGAGAACGCCAGCGGCCAGACCGCGCCGGCGCCGGACGCGACCTCGACGTCGCCATAGACGAGCTCGCAACCGGGCTCGGACGCGAACACATCGGCGAAGCGCTGCAAGGCATCTTCCGCAAGGATCGTCCCGCTCAGGCAGAAGACGAAGAACGCGCTATTGGCGGCATCGCCGTCGACGAACTCGCGCGCAGCGCCGGAATCGAACTGACTGAACCCCCGCGCCGGCAGAGACACCGCCGACCAGGCCGCGTGCCGCTGGGCCTCTAGGCTCTCAATGCTTTCGTCCACCCTGGCGTCCCCGATCAGGACGACCGCGGCCTCGGATGGAACGTCAGACGGTGCTGTCGGCGAGAACCGCTCTTTCCAGCTGCGATAGGTGTGAAATGGCACCGAGGCAGGCAGGAGCTGATCGAACAATTGTCCGCGCAGCCGCTCGCTATCCCAGCGTCCGAGTTCGGCGATCATCTGCTCCAGGCCGCGCTCGAAAGCGACGAATGCAACCGGCTCCGCGATCAGGTTCCGTCCCGAAATTGTCCGCGCCGACAGCCCACGCACGCGACCATCGGCAAAATGCTCGGGCAGATGAAAATCGATCCGGCGGCCGACGCCGAACTCGCTGCCCCGCGCGACGTTGGTCCACCCGGTCGGCTTCACGGTCATCACCGGCCGTTGCGCGATCAGGATCTCGATGTCTTCGTCGACGTCCTGCGAGAGCCAGCCCTCGAAGCGCAAGCCTCCGGCCCATTTGATATCGCCGATTCGGTGCCACTGCGCTTCCGGTGCAGCGACATCGCAGCGAATCGGAGCACCAACGGGACTTCCGATATTTGCCAGTCTTGCCTCGATGATCGCAGCGTTCGAGCTGACCTCATCCTGTACGTTGAACGTAAAGCCAAATCGACCGTCGCCGATTCCGGCATCGGCAAGCTCTGTTACAAACTCGTCACACAATGATGACATGTATGGCTCGCCGTCGACCAGCAGTTCGACGGCGTAGCGTCGGGTCGGATCGGCGCGGTCATAAACAAATCCAGAAAACGTGGTGCGATCGTATCTGGAGAATTGCGTTTGCAACGACGCGTATTCAGCTCCTGAGGGCCTCTGCTTGCCTATCGTCTTCGTGCTCATGTCCACCCCTCAAACGGCGGCTCGATTGTCGGTCGATTTCAAGTTGAGAATGTGTCCATGGCGCGCCCTAGGTGACTAGCGAGCACTCAACTGCACTGAGGCCATCACCGTTTGCACAAAAAGCCGCCGCGCTTCAACACAATCGATACGTTATAAAACTTGGCGTTATCGGCGCCAATTGTGCTAGTGCTAACTCCTCCTCTCCACACTGATCGACGAGCGGATTCATGAAGATTGCAATGGTTGGAACGGGATATGTAGGTCTCGTATCCGGAGCGTGTTTTGCCGATTTCGGCCATCAGGTCGTGTGTGTCGACAAGGACGCCGGCAAGATCGAAGCCCTGAAGCGCGGCAAGATCCCGATCTACGAAACCGACCTCGATAAGCTCGTCGAGACCAATGCCGCCGCCGGACGGCTGACCTTCACGACGGAGCTGGCCGGGGCCGTCGGCGACGCCGATGCCGTCTTCATCGCGGTGGGAACACCGTCGCGGCGCGGCGATGGCCACGCGGACCTGAGCTACGTCTACGCTGCCGCCCGCGAGATCGGCGCAGCGCTGAAGAAGTTCACCGTGGTGGTGACGAAGTCGACCGTGCCCGTGGGCACCGGCGACGAGGTGGAACGCCTGATCCGCGAGACCCGTCCCGACGCGGATTTCGCGGTTGCTTCGAACCCCGAATTCCTGCGCGAAGGCGCCGCGATCCAGGATTTTCGCCATCCCGACCGGATCGTCGTCGGCATCGAGGACGAGCGCGCCAAGAGGGTGATGGGCGAAGTCTATCGCCCGCTCTACCTGAACCAGGCGCCGATCCTCTATACCGCACGACGCACGGCGGAATTGATCAAATACGCCGCAAATGCCTTCCTCGCCACCAAGATCACCTTCATCAACGAGATCGCCGATCTCTCCGAAAAGGTCGGGGCGAACGTACAGGAAGTCGCGCGCGGCATCGGGCTCGACAACCGGATCGGAACCAAGTTCCTGCATGCCGGCGCAGGCTATGGCGGCTCGTGTTTCCCGAAGGATACCCGCGCCTTGTTCAAAACGGCGCTCGATCACGACGTCCAGCTGAAGATCGTCGAAGCCACGCTGACCGCGAACGACAACCGCAAGCGCGCGATGGCGCGCAAGGTCTCCAACGTGCTCGGCGGAGAGCTGCGCGGCAAGACGATCGGCGTGCTTGGCCTGACCTTCAAGCCCGACACCGACGACATGCGCGAGGCACCGTCGATCCCGCTGATCAACGGCCTGATCGACTTCGGTGCCAAGGTTCGCGCCTACGATCCGGTCGGCATGGAGCAGGCGCGCAAGGAATTGCCCGAGATCGAGTACTGCAAGGACGCCTATGAATGCGCCCGCCAAGCGGATGCGCTGGTGATCGTGACCGAGTGGCGCCAGTTCCGCGCGCTCGATCTGAAGCGCATCAAGCAGGAAATGAAGCATCCGGTCGTCGTCGACCTGCGCAACATCTACCGGCCGGACGAGATGGCCGCGCACGGCTTCACCTACGACAGCATCGGCCGGCCGCGCTAAGCGGCCGTGCCGGCGCCGTCTAATACCAAAGCGCGATGAGGTTGAATCCCCATCGCGCTTTTTGCTTGTTGTCTCAGCATCGGCCCAGCGCAAACGCCGCGTGTTTGGCGCGGGGACGCCGCATCACATTCTGAGCTCCAGAGCATAATGAGATTAAGTTGAGCTGGAACGGCGTCGAAAGTTCACCTCTCCCTTGGGAGAGGTCGATTTGCGCAGCAAATCGAGTGAGGGGTTACGGTCTACCGAGAGAGCAAGAGCCCTCACCCGGATTGCACCGGACGATGCTTCGCATCGCCCGAGAGCAATCCGACCTCTCCCCAACGGGGAGAGGTGAACCGAGACCGCGCCAAGCCGATTCAACCAAAACTCATCCCGCTTTAGGCGTGGGCGGGCGCGCTGAGCTGGACATACGAGTTCAGCTCGCGTGCGAGCGCTTCCTGCCACGTCGGCATCGCGACCCCGAACTGCGTCTTGAGCCGCGTCAGATCCAGCCGCGAATTGCCCGGACGCACCGCCTTGGTCGGGAAATCGGCCGTCGCAATCGGAACGATATTGTCGACCGCGAGCGTGACGCCACGAGACCTCAGCCCGCCGACAATGGCGGTTGCAAAGCCGTGCCAGCTGGTCTCGCCGGCGCAAACGAGATTGACGACACCGCCCCTGCGCGCGAGCTGATCGTGCAGCGTGGTGATGTTCGGCAGGACGATGCCGGCGACCGCGCTCGCAATCGCCTGTGCCGTCGTCGGCGCGCCGATTTGATCCGCCACGATCCGCAATTCCTTACGCTCGCCGGCAAGCCGCGCGATGGTGCGCAGAAAATTCGTGCCCTTTGCGGCATAGACCCAGGAGGTGCGCGCGATCAGATGCGCCCCGCCGGCCGCCTGGATCGCGAGATCGCCGGCAAGCTTGCTCGCGCCGTAGGCCGACAACGGTTCGGTCGGGCTGTCCTCGCGCCACGACCGGTCGCCTGAACCGTTGAAAACGTAGTCCGTGGAGAAATGCACCAGCGGCACGCGGTTCGCTGCCGCCCATTTTGCCAGCGCTTCGGGTCCCCTGGCGTTGACCAGGAACGCCAGCTCGCGCTCGTCCTCGGCGCGGTCGACGGCCGTATAGGCGGCCGGATTGATGATGAGATCGGGCTTCAGTCTCTCAAGCTCGCCCGTCAACATCTCCGGCTTCGACAGATCGAACTCCGCGGTCGGCGGCGCGATGATGGTGCCGTAGCCTTCCAGCAGAGGCTTGAGCGCACTGCCGACCTGGCCGCGCGTTTCCCGTCAAGAGAATCCGCATCAGATTTGTCCATAGGTAGGGAGATTGCTGGCGTCGGCGAGGAGCGGCGCATCCGCATCCTTGGCCGACAGTTGCGGCTTATCGACGCCCCATTTGATCCCGATCGCCGGATCGTTCCACCGGATCGAGAGCTCGTCCTTGGGACTGTAGAAGTCATCGCATTTGTAGAAGAAGTCGGCAGTTTTCGAGAGCACCACGAAGCCGTGGGCAAAGCCGCGCGGCACCCATAGCTGACGGCGGTTGTCCTCGCTCAGTTCAACCGCGACATGCCTGCCGAAGTTCGGGCTGCCGACACGCACGTCGACGGCAACGTCCAGCACCTTGCCGCGCAGCACGGAGACGAGCTTGCCCTGAGTGAGCGGGTTTTGCAGGTGCAGCCCGCGCAGCACGCCGTACGCCGAGCGGGACATGTTGTCCTGCACGAAGGGGCGCGTGATGCCGTGCTCGACATAACGGGGCGACTGGTAGGTCTCGAGGAAGAAGCCGCGCTGGTCGCCGAACAGCTTCGGCTCGACGATCAGAACTTCAGGAAGCTCGGTCTTGATGACGTTCATTTAACATTTGTTCCAGTTTGACGCGCCCGAAATGTTAATTTCCACCTCATAACAAACTTGTGCGGCGCACGCTATATGTTATGTTTTGATAATCAAACTGTGAGGGACCATGAAAGGCATTATCCTTGCCGGTGGCACCGGCTCGCGTCTCTACCCCGTGACGACCGTCGTCTCCAAGCAGCTGCTGCCCGTCTTCGACAAGCCGATGATCTATTATCCGCTGTCGACGCTGATGCTCGGCGGAATCCGCGACATCCTGATCATCTCCACGCCGCAGGACAAGCCGCTGTTCCAGCGCCTGCTCGGCGACGGCAGCGAGATGGGTGTCCGGTTCGCCTATGCCACCCAGGAGACCCCACGGGGTCTCGCCGACGCCTTCATCGTGGGACGCGACTTCATCGGCGATGACTCGGTCGCCCTTGTGTTAGGGGATAACATTTTCTACGGCCACGGCCTGCCGAGCATGCTGTCGGCCGCCTCGGTCCGCAAGAAGGGCGCCACCGTGTTCGGCTACGTCGTCAACGCGCCCGAACAGTACGGCGTGATCGAGCTGGACGGCACCGGGCGGGCGCTGTCGATCGAGGAGAAGCCGAAACGCCCGAAGTCCAACGTCGCGGTCACCGGTCTCTATTTCTACGACAATGACGTGGTCGATATCGCCGCCGGCATCAAGCCGTCGCCGCGCGGCGAGATCGAGATCACCGACGTCAACAAGGCCTATCTCGAGCGCGGCGACCTCTATGTCGAGGTGCTCGGCCGCGGCTTCGCCTGGCTCGACACCGGCACCCATTCCTCGCTGGTCGAGGCCAGCCATTTCGTCCAGATCCTGGAGCAGCGCCAGGGCCTGCGCATCGCCTGCCCCGAGGAGATCGCCCTGCGCCAGGGTTACATCTCGCTGGAAGCCTTCGCGAGGGTGGCACAGAAGACCGCCAAGAGCAGCTACGGCGAGTATCTGCTGTCGGTCTACCGCTCGTTCCAGGGTCAGCCCCGCACTGCCGAGGTATTCAAACATGCGGTTTAAGGGATCGACGATCTTCGTCACCGGCGGCGCCGGCTTCATCGGCTCCGCCGTGGTCCGGCACCTGCTGCGAGACACCCACGCCCGCGTCGTCAACATCGACAAGCTGACCTATGCGGCGAACCTGGCCTCCCTGCCCGGCTCGACCGAGAGCCTGAACTACACTTTCGAAAAGGCCTGCATCTGCGAGGCGCAGGTCCTGCGCCGGCTGTTCGAGAAATATCAGCCCGATGCGGTGATGAATCTTGCGGCGGAGAGCCATGTCGACCGTTCGATCGACGGCCCCGGCGAATTCATCCAGACCAACATCGTCGGCACCTTCACGATCCTGCAGGAGACACTGCGTCACTGGCGCACGCTCTCGTCCGAGAAGCGCGACCAGTTCCGCTTCCTGCATATCTCGACCGACGAGGTGTTCGGGTCGCTCGGCGACGAAGGCCTGTTCACCGAGACCACGGCCTATGCGCCGAACTCGCCCTATTCGGCCAGCAAGGCGTCGTCCGATCATCTGGTACGCGCCTGGCGCGAGACCTACGAGCTGCCGACCCTGGTGACCAACTGCTCCAACAATTACGGACCCTATCACTTCCCGGAAAAGTTGATCCCGCACATGATCATCAAGGGGCTCGCCGGCGAGCCGCTGCCGGTCTATGGCGACGGCCAGAATGTCCGCGACTGGCTGTTCGTCGAGGATCACGCCAAGGCGCTGACCTTGGTGCTGGAACGCGGCGAGGTCGGCGAGACCTACAATGTCGGCGGCCGCAACGAGCGCACCAACCTGCACGTCGTGGAAAGCATCTGCGACCTGCTCGATGACGTCATGCCGGCTGCGGCAGGCCCGCGGCGCCAGCTGATCAATTTCGTCGCCGACCGGCCCGGCCACGACCGCCGCTACGCCATCGACGCCACCAAGCTCGAGACCGAGCTCGGCTGGCGCGCCGAGGAGAATTTCGAGACCGGCATCGCCAAGACAGTGCGCTGGTATGTCGACGAGCAACCCTGGTGGCGCGCGATCCTGGAGCGCGGCTACAAGGTGGAGCGCGTCGGGCTGAACCAGTAATCGCCGCTCTCTCCAAGCCGTCGGCGTGGATAGCCAACAGCAAGCCGGGAAGCGCGATGAAGATTCAACCGGATCTCATCGTGGCTTGACGAGCCGCGACCGCCTTCCGACGGTGGATTGGCAACCAGCCGCCAGACAACAAATCGAGAAACCAAGGGATCCCGCCATGAACATCGCAATGGACGGCCAGGAACAGACATTGTTCAAAAGCTTCGTGGATCTCTCGACGCGCTATCTGGAATTCGGGTCGGGCGGCAGCACCTGGCTCGCCTGTCAAACCAAGAAGGAGTGGGTCATTTCCATCGATTCCTCCTCGGAATGGCTCTCCAAGGTCGCCGACGCCACGCGCGGTGCGAGCACCCAGCCGCAGCTGCTGCACGTCGATATCGGCAAGCTGCGCGAGTGGGGTTACCCGGTGGAGAAGGAGAAGGAGAGCTCCTGGCCCGACTATCACGAACGCATCTGGGAGCGTCCGGAAAGCAAGACGGCGGACTTGTACTTCGTCGACGGCCGGTTTCGCGTGGCCTGCTTCGTGCAGTGCGTGCTGCACGCCGCGCCGGGAGCCTTCATCGCAATTCACGACTTCGAGAACCGTCCCCACTACCATTCGGTACGGACGGTCGCGCGGGAGATCGCGCGTGCCAACAATATGTCCGTCTTCCAAAGGCCGCCAAGGATCGACGTCGATGCGGCACAAGCCCTGCTCGCGAAATACCGCCTGGAGCCGCTATAGCCGACCAGAGCCGCTGTGGCCGGCCGCTACGGTCGACGATCAGTTCAATGCACAAAACAAAAGGGCGCGCCGATTGGCGCGCCCTTCTTGTTTTCCCCGGGTTCAGCTCTGGACCAGCTTCTTCAGCTCCGGCAGGAACCGCTGGATCGTCGCGTCTTCGATATCGTTGCGATCCCGCAACGTGAAGAACTCCATCGCGCGGATCTTCTCGGGATCGCCATCGGCGAGCGGCCTGCCGCGCTCACGCTTCTTCAGCAATTGTTGCCGCGACTTGGTGTAGTAGTGATTGATGACGAGCTTGTCCCGCTTGGGAGCCGTACAGCGGCCGCCGATCGGGAAAACGGGCGTGCCGTCTTCCTGGACGTAGCACCCCAGGACGAGCGATTGATGAGGATGCAGGTAGGACACGATGGTGTCCGGCCGAATGATCGACTTCATGATGAAATGATCCGGGAAGTCGTCCGGAGCGCGACGCGTGAAGGACTCGATGCACAAGCCGGCCGGCTTCGCGTCGTGACCGTTCGATCCGAAGTTCAACCAATGCACCGCCACTGCCGGCGCTGATCCAACCTCCGCCAGGACGTCCTTGATGTTGCCGGCCTTGGTCGGAAACAGGTACTCATCGGCATCGATGAAGGCGCACCATTCCGAGCAATTGCGATAGCTGTCGATCGCATGAGAGAACGCGCGCATCTGGCCAAATTCGCCCTCCACGAAATGATAGGTGATCATTTCGGGCCAAGGGAAGGATTCGATCACGTCGCGCGTGTTGTCGGTGCTGCCGTTGTCGTAGAGGTAGAAGTGATCGACTCCGACCAGTCTGTGAAAGTGCAGCCATTCCAAGAGGTCGTCGCCCTCGTTCTTGATGGCGCACACGGCGGCCAGGCCGTGCTTCTTCCGATCGACCCCGACATAGAGCTTCTTCGCCTCCATCACGCGCAAGAGGCCGGCGAACTCGCGCCGCAGATTTTCGCTTTTCGGGGCCGCAGCGAGCGCGGAAAGATAGACGTCCTGCGCTTCGTGAGCTGATCCCATGTTGAGATCCGCGATCGCAAGGCGATGCAATATCCGCGAGTCGGACGGCAGCTGCTTGACGAGGTCGAGAAGGATTGCGCGCGCGCTCCGGCGAAATCACATGCCTGCACAAGCGCTGCCGCCTTTGCAAACTGGAATTCCTTGTAGTGGCCGTATTGCTGCTCCAACTGCTCGACCGATTGGATGAGGTCGTCGGGCTTCGGATTTGCGATCCGCCCGGAAAAGAAATCTCGAAGCCTTGTCTCGATCTCACTTGCTGGAAGCGTATCGAGATTCACGCCTGAGCTGAAACTAGACAATGCAGGAATTTCCATGTCCAACCTGAGCCGCTCCCCACGAGATCAACAAGCAATTACCATTGGTTCGCACCACGAATTCCCTATTAGCGCACTTATCCTACAAGAATAAGGCTATAACACGTAGCGCTCACATTTAACTGTTGTAAGGTTATTTCGAGGAAAATCAATACAATAGAAGCAGAGGGCTCGCTGTCATTTGCACGAAACCGTCGCACCGGACGGGAACGATCGGAGGTCGCCAATGAACAATGAGAATGCAGCAGTCCGTAAGCCGTTCGCGCTTACGAGACGGATGTTTTTGACATCGTTATCCGCAAGCCTCCTGCCCGGCTCGCTCAGCGTCCTGGGTTCCAGCCATCCTGCTGCGGCCGCGGCACCCTCCCGGCCGCTGGTCGGAGCGATCCGATGGGACGCCTGGTATGCGCCGGGCTCGCAGCCGACCGAAGCCATGAAGCAATCGCTCGGTCCCGAAAAATATCGCTGGCGAACGCCGTTCTTCGGAACGCAGATGAACCGCGATCCCAACGCGCTCGATTTTTCGGCTTCGATCGAGGCCGAGATGGACAAGGAGATCGACCAGGCCATCTTCGCAGGGCTGGACTATTGGGCGTTTGCCGCCTACGGCGCAAACCACCCGATGTCGAAAGCCCTTTACGCGTTCAGAGCCCGGCCAAAGGCAGCCGAACTGAGATACTGCATGTTCACCGAGCTCGGGCGATGGGGATCGGCAGCCAAGCTGTCTTCACTGCCCCAGGAGCACATCGGCCTCATGGCGGACAAGAACTATCTGAGGGTGGAGAATGATCGGCCGCTGTACTTCCTGGGCTTCATCAAGGGAGCGGACGTGCAGCGAAGCTGGGGGGGCGTGCAAGGTCTGCGCACCCAGCTCGGCAAGTTCAAATCCGACGCCAACGGCGCCGGGCTTGCCGATCCTTACATCGTGCTGGCGGGAGACACGAAATTCCTGAGCCAGGAGGCCGCCAATCTGGGCGCCGATGCGGTCGGGTCATATGCGATCACAACCGGCAACGGCCGCGGAAGCTTTGCAGATCTTGCGAAGTATGCCGAAAAGGGCTGGAACGATCTGGCCGCGAGCCAGGTCCCGGTCGTGCCCACGGTGATGACCGGATGGGACAGGCGCCCGCGCATCGAACGTCCCGTGCCCTGGGAGACCAAGCAGCGTCCCGGCGATGGGGTCACTAATTTCTACACCGCGCCAACGAAGAAGGAATTGGCCGGCCATCTGGCGCAATCGATCAGCTGGGTGAACAGCCGTGCGCCGGATCGCCGGGCCCCCGCGGTGCTGATCTATGCCTGGAACGAAAATGACGAAGGTGGCTGGCTGGTCCCCACCGTGCCCTGCCAAACCGATCGCCTGGAAGCGCTGCGCGAAGTTCTTAAGGCGACCGCAAAGACGGCGTCGAAAAACCTCTGCTAAAGCATCATGAGATTAGGTTGAGCTGGAACGGCGTCGAAAGTTCACCTCTCCCTTTGGGAGAGGTCGATTTGCACAGCAAATCGGGTGAGGGGTTACGGTCTATCGAGAGAGCAAGAGCCCTCACCCGGATTGCACCGGACGATGCTTCGCATCGCCGAGAGCAATCCGACCTCTCCCCGCTGGGGAGAGGTGAACCGAAATCGCGGCAAGCCGATTCAACCAAAATTCATCCCGCTCTAGGTCGGTCTTAGAGACGTGTGTCGCGGCTTGCGTGAAGCCGCGCCGCACTCTCAATCAGGGCTCCATTCCGATTGCATCGGAACGGACAAGGCCGGCTTTCCGTCTCCGATCAGCGCCAACGAAGCGGCCTGGTCCGATCGTTCGACTCCACCGTCCGATGTTCCGGATGATAGGGCGCGTAGATCTGCTTGACCCAATAATTGAAGTTCGGGTGCAGCTTCACGAAATCGTAGAACGAATCGCCGAAATTGGACGGGCTGAGGCAGGTCTTGTTTTGCGGCCGCGACGAGATTGCATTCAGGCAATACGACTCCATGCAAGCCTTGGTCTCACTCTCGGCCACCTTGCTCAGACTTCGGAAGCTGTTGGTTGAGTGAAGTCGATACAGATAGCGGTCGGACTCGAGATAGGTCGGCTCGACCTTGGTGACGGCGCGCAGGGCGAAGTCCCAGTCGTGACAGTATTTGAGGTCGGCGAGCCAGCCCACCTGCCGCAGCAGTTCACGGCTGAAGACGAAGTTTCCGGTCGACGCGGCAATCTGGGAATCCAGGAATGTCCATGACAGCGGCGCACCTGCGATCTGGGCCCGATCGATTGCATAGCGCAGGCGCGTGGGAAACTGGTAGTTGCTGATCGACTTGCCGTGCTCGTCGATCGGCTCAACGGCCGAGAAGCCGAAGAACAGCCGCTCATTGGCATATTGATCCGCGAACAGCCGAACCCGCTCCTTAGAAAAGGCATCGTCCGAATTCAAAAGGAAGATCATGTCGCCGCTCGTCAGCGACAATGCCCTGTTCCAGGTGTAGTGGGCGCCAAGGTTTTGCGGATTCTTGAGCAGCTTGCAGGAAACAAAGCGCTTTCCAAACGACCGCTTCTTGATCACCTTCTGTGCGACTTCAAAACTCTTGTCCGGCGAATGGTCGTCGACGATGACGAGCTCGATGTCGGCAAAAGTCTGCTGATAGACAGTCTCGAGGCATTCCTCGAGATACTGCTCGTGCTTGTAGCACGCGATGACGACACTTGCGAGCATCGGCGGCGACCTCAACGTCTCACGATGATCGAATGGCGGGACCGCACCAGCGCGCTGGCTCCGTCGCCGGACCTCCAGGACCGCGAGCTGATATTCACCATCCGGCAAATCCCGAATCGAGAAGGACAGCTGGAAGCCGAAATAGCAGTCCTTGCTTTCGGCCTTCATATACTCCTTCACGTCCACGCGCTCGTGCCAATCGACGATCAGGCAGTACCCGCTATTGACCGCGCTATCCGGCGCAAACGCCGACAGCACCAGGAATCCCGTTCGTTGCCGGCTTGCCTCGAACGTATTGCCCGCGCAGATCCAACCCCGCACCAAAATCTCGAAGCGCGGATCGACGATCACCCGCTCGCCCGACTGAGAATTGATGTTCTCGATGACCAGCAATGAACCTGCCGGATTATCGGATGCGCCTTCTGCCTCGACCGGCGTGCCGTTCCTGACGCGCTGCACGCCCGAATGAGTGAGACCTGATCGGTGAAGGTTTGCGAGCACTTCGACATGGGTCGAAGCCTCCTTCACCGCCCACTCGAGCTCCTGCCTGCTCAGGCAATCGAGCAGATCCGGGCTATTCCGGATCTGCGCCGAAATCGGCTCAGCCGAAGCCACCCTTCGCACGACGTCGAGAAACGCTCGTCCATGACGCGAATCCGGCTCGAGATGAGCACCCTCCGCCCACTCGTTCCAGGAATTGATGAACACCAATGACTCGGAGAAGCTGTTGCCCTTGGCCCGCAGCGTCGCGTCGCGAAGCCAGACCTCGAACGCCTCCGGACTGGACCTGGTGAAGACGTGACCGCGCGCGCCCTTGCGGGGCGTATTGTCCCAGCGCGGCATCACGGCAGGAAAGAACGGGAAATCGTAGGTCTTGCCGATCGACGATCGCATCGCATCGACATAGTCGTACACCTTTCCGGCGAAGGTCGGCGGAGCATCGACGTCGGCCGGCGGCACCTCCCGGGTCGAGACCGTGTGCGGCGGAAACTCGATCGCAGCATCACAATTGACGTCACGCGGATCGAACTCTCCGAAGGTCATCGCATTGCAGATCAGCAGCTCGCCGATTCCAAGCTCTCTGGCCCTCTCGCGCCAAATCTCGAACAGACGCTGCTTGTCCGGCAACAATGACGGCCTGTAGACGACGATGATCTTTCGACCATCGACAGTGATGTAACGCTCATCGAGCAGCAGGTCGGCCATGTCGTCGATAAAGCGGACGTCGTCGTCGAGCGAGTGATTTTGTCCCAACAGGAGCTCGGCATCCGAGCCGTCCCACCGGCGGGACCAGTTCTCGTTGGCCCAGCAGATGCAGAAAGGCAGGTTCGGCTCGCCGTCCTCGAGCAGGAGCTGAAGCGGCTTTTCCAGCAGCCGTCGTCCCTGAAACCAGTAGACGTAGTAACAAAATCCATCGATGCCGTATTTGCGCGCGAGATCGCCCTGCTGGCGGCGCGTTTCCGGCAGCCGGACGTCATAGAATCCAAGATCGGCCGGCAACCACGGCGATTCGTGAGCCGGAAACTGGGCGCGCATGCGCGCGACGTTGGTCCACTCCGAGAACCCCGGTCCCCACCACCTGTCATTTTCTTCAAATGAATGGAACTGCGGCAGGTAGAAACAAATGTAGCGCACCTCTTTGGTGGCGACGGCCGCCGGTCCGGCAATTGTCCTGTTGTCGTTGTTCGGAAACAGCAGATCATCGTAGTCTTCGATCGCGAAGCCTAACGCTACGACCACTTCGCTCGGCGTAAAATTCTCGAACAGCGGTATCTCGTAGTATTCGCCATCGTTCAGGCTGATGCGCAGATAGATCTGCGCATGCTTGGGCTCCACGAGCGTGTTTCGGAGGGCGCGCGCCAGCCGACGGCGCACACCCGGCGTGGATAGATCGATCCGGAATCCTGGACGTCCGATCACGCTCCGCGGACCGATGCGGGCCGGCATGGATCGGCCGGTGCGTCCCTCTTCGACACAGTGGGAAGCGACAAAGAGCGCTATCGAAACCGTTGAAGCTGGCGACTGGGCATCGACAATCCAACCCGAGATTCCCCGCCCCGAATATTCGAGGATCGCGCCACGCAATCGCGATCCTGACTGGAGATCGCTGATATCGGGATCCAGGAACAGGCTCTGCGGATGGTCTTCCTGCTGAACCGGACTGGCAACGGGCAACATATCCTTCGTATCCCTGACGCTCCGTTCGACCATCTTGTTCATTGCCACTCAATCTCCTGCCAACGTTTAACGCCGGCTCCGGTTTCCTTCCCGGTCACGCGGACGTTCGACCCCGGGATCACATTGCCTGACACGCTCCAGATCGTGACCTCTCGGTTCTTATCGATCATCTTCACACAACCAGAGGTGCAATGAGCATTTATTCCGCGAACCCACATTAACGCAATCTCTCTATCGTCGATATGAAAGCCATTGTTAGTTCTGCCTAGATTGTCACGCGGACATGCACGCTTCAGTGCCTTCGCGCCCAAAAACAAAGCCGTGTCACTGTCTCTGCCATTGCCTGCGCGCGACGTGATGTCCGCCTCCAACAATCTCAGCCGACGCTCTCGCCCATCGCCTGCAGACGACGCAGCGCACCTTCGTTGTTCTGTTGCGCCGCCTGTCTATACCAGCGCAGCGCCTGATCGCGGTCCTGCGCGACGCCGTTGCCGGCACGCAGTGCATCGCCAATGGCGACTTGGGCTTCGGCCATGCCCTGCTCCGCAGCTGCCGCGAACCACTCGGCCGCCTTCGCCGGATCGGCGTCGCGGCCCTGACCTCGCCCGAGCATCACGGCAAGGTTGTATTGCGCGGTCGTATGGCCCTGGCGCGCCGCGGCCTCGTACCATTTCACGCCCTGGGCAAGATCCTGCTCGATGCCCTGCCCGGTGCAATACATCACCGCGAGCTTGAACTGCGCTGCGGCGCTGCCGCCATCGGCAGCCTTGACGATCCAGCCGGCTGCCGCCTGCGGATCCTTGAGGGCGCTCTTGGGATCGGAATACAGCAACGCCAATGTGTGCTGGGCCTCGACATGGCCGGCACTTGCCGCGCGCTTGAACCATTGGGCCGCGGCCGGTAGATCGACGGCGCCACCGGACCTTCCCATGTGAAGACCGCCCAACTGGAATGCCGCGGCGGAATGACCGACCTCGGCGGCATCGGTGAGCAACATGCGCGCTTGCGCAAGACCCGCTTCGGATGGCTCCTGCTGGATGAGAAACAGGGCATAGGCCGTCTTTGCATCGGCGTCGCCGCCCTTGGCCGCCTTGCTGAGCCATTCGGCAGCGCGCACCTGGTCGCGCGGCACACCGTTGCCCGCCGAGTAGAGCCGGCCGAGTTGCACGCCTGCGGCGCTGATGCCTCCCTCGGACGCGCGCTCGAACCACTTGATCGCGGCCGCGACATCGCGCGTCACGCCGTTGCCGTTGAGATAGAACACCGCGATGTTGTGGGCCGCCGTGGCATGGCCGCTCTCGGCGGCGCGTTCGAACCATTTCGCAGCCTGACGGATGCTGGGTGGAACGCCGGTGCCGGTGGCGTAGAAGCGCCCGGTAAAGAACTGCGCCTGCGCGTCGCCGCGCTCGGCCGCCTTCTCGTACCAGTACGCCGCCTCGCGCAGATCCGGCTCGGCGGCGGTGCCGAGGGCGTAGAACTCGGCCAGCGCCTGGATCGCCGGCAGGTAATCCTTCCGTGCCGCCTTGCGCAGCGCGGTCTCGGCCTTGTCGAGGTCCTTGGCCACCCCTTTGCCGCTCAGCCGCAACAGCGCGATGTTGTAGAGCGCGATGTTATCGTCATGGGCAGCGGCACTCTGAAACAGTCGCGCGGCCTCTTCGACATTTTCGGGCAGCCCGGTGCCCTTGAGACACATGAAAGCGAGCGCAACCTGCGCGCGCACATGCCCCTGCTCCGCGGCCTTGTGATACCAGATCGCGGCCTGCGCAAAATCGACGGGAACACCGCGTCCCTGATAATGCACGTCGCCAAGCGCAAATTCGCCGGCCGCCGCCTTCTGCTCGGCCGCGGCCTCGTACCAGCGCAGGGCAACAGCGTGATCCTTGGTGCAGCCTTGCCCGTTGGCGTACATGTCGCCCAGGAGCGCCTGTGCGTCCGCCTTGCCGGCCTCCGCCGCCACCGACATCCAGAGGAAGGCGGCGTCGAGGTCCCTGGGCACGCCGATTCCGTTCGGGAACACCAGATCGTGCAGGTTGGTCGCCTTGTCACCCAGCCGCGCTGCGGTGGATTGCCGCCACATCTCGGGCCTGTTCGGTCCGAGCGCGGCCTGAAACCCGTGGAAGTAGATCAGGCCGAGCTGGAATTGCGCGTCGGTGTGTCCGTTCAGGGCGGCGCGCTCATACCACGCGACCGCGTCCGGAATGTTGCCGATGACGCCCTCGTTCCGCGCATAGAGCAGTCCGATCCGGTAATCCGCCTCCGGGTTGCCCGCGCGCGACGCAAGCCGCCACAAGCGCAACGCCTCCAGATATTGCCGGTTCTCGTAAGCCTCCAGCCCCCGTTCAAACTGCGATGGGTCTGAACGGGAGGAACCGGGCCGGAGCAAGTCGAGAAGGGATCGCGTCGATACCGTCATGGCTCGCGCATTGCTTCTTTTGCACTGCGCAGCATGCCGCCGAGCAGATACATCGCCACCGAACGGGTGCCGACATTGACATCGCCCTGCAGCGTCATGCCGGGAATGAGGCGGAAATTCTTCGGAACGTCCTTGAAGTTGGTCTCATCGACCGAGCATCGCGCCTTGTAGTAGGCATCGACCGGCTTTCCGTCGTCATCGGTCGTGAAGGCGCCTTCGCTGATCCAGCGAATCTTGCCCTGCGCGGTACCGTGCTCCGCCGCGTTGAAGGCGTCGACCTTCATCGTGCAGGGGTCGTTCGGCCGGACGAAGCCGACATCGCGCGACAGGATCTGGATCTCGGCCTCGAGCCGGGTCTTGAGCGGCATCAGCGTGATGAAGGGATCGCCCGGCTTCAGGACCGATCCAACCGAGAGCTTGGCAAGGGTCAGGACGACCGACGGCTCGGCAGCCGTCCACCGCACCAGGTCCTGATGCTTGATGGCCTTGTCATAGTTCGAGCGGGCGGTATCCAGGCTGTTGCGCGTCGTGACCAGATCCTGGCTCAGCTGCGCATTCCATTGCTCGGTGAAGGCCTTGCGATCGGCCTTCAACGATTCCAGCTGGTGTTGCGCTTCCAGCAAGGTGTTGTGCGTGTTGTCGATCTGGCGCAGCAACTCCAGGCGATTATCCTGAGACAGATACAGGTTCAGCTTGGACCCGCTGCCGCTTTCGGCAAGCGTCGAGCGCATGTCCTCGATCTTGCCGGCGATCTCGGCACGTTGACTGTAACGCTCGTCGTCCTTCTTCGACTTCTGGATCGTCGCTTCGGTCTGGCTGATCTTGGAGTCGTAGCTGTTCACCTGCGCGTTGTACTGGGCGACGCGCTGGTCGTAGAGCGCCTTCTGCAAGGCGTTGTACCGGGTGACTTCCGGATCGTTGGACTGACCGAATGTCAGCGGCTTTCCGGACAATTCGGCCTCGTCGCGGGCAACCTGTGCGTCAAGGCTGGCAATCTGCAGCTTGTACTGCGTGACATCGGCCACGGTGAAGGTCGAGTCGAGCGTCGCGAGCAGCTGACCCGTCTCAACCTGCTCACCTTCCCGAACATCGATCGTCTTGATGATCGATGCGTCCAGGGCCTGCAGCACGTTGATCTGATCGACCGGAACGATCCTGCCGCCCACGCTTGTGATGACCCGATCGACGCGCGTGAAGCACATGATCGCCACGACGGAGACCAGGAACGCCGACAGCACGAACAGCGTCGCGCGAGCCAGCAACGGCTCGGCCGCCTCGCGGATGGCATCGGTTTCGGACTGGAACTGGCGAACGGTCGCGAGCGAAGCCTGATTAGGAGACAAGGGTCGGACTCCTGAAGTTCTTCTCGTTGCGGCCCGCCGGCACGAGATGCGTATTCTGCTGGTACCAGAGCGAGCTATAGATGTCGTTTCGTTCCAGAAGCTCGTCGTGGCGCCCGATGTCATTGACCACGCCGCGATTGAGCACGAGGATGGCATCGGCCTTCGTGAGCGACGACAGCCGGTGCGAGATGATGATCAGCGTGCGCCCCTGGGCGATCCGCGAAATATTCGCGTTCACGATCGTCTCGCTCTCGGCATCGAGCGCGCTCGTCGCTTCGTCCAGGATCAGGATCGGAGGATTGACGATCAGCGCTCGCGCGATCGCGAGGCGCTGACGCTGCCCGCCGGAAAGATTCGTGGATCCCTCGTAGATATAAGTCTCGTAGCCGCGCGGCAGCTTGTCGATGAACTCCTCGGCGCCGGCCAAACGCGCCGCCCTGACAATGTCGTCGAAGGTCGCATCCGGCTTCGCGGCTGAAATGTTCTCGCGGATCGTGCCGCTGAACAGGAAGTTCTCCTGCAGCACGACGCCGACGTTGCGCCGGAGATGGTCGACATCGTATTCGCGGACATCGATGCCGTCGACCTTGATCAGGCCGCCGTAGTCGGAGTGCAGCCGCTGCAACAGCCGCGTGATCGTGGTCTTGCCCGAGCCGCTCTTGCCCATCACGCCCAGCGTGGTGCCGAGCGGAATCTCGAACGAGATGTTGTTCAGCGCCGGCGACACCGCCCCCTTGTACTTGAACGTGACGCCGGAGAATTCGACCAGTCCCTTGAGCGGGACCCGCACGCCATGGCCGGAACGTCCCTCCTCAGGCGGCTGATTCACCAGCCGGCCGACGATCGTGACGGCCGTGCGCGCCTCGTCGTACTGGTTGATGAGTTGGGCCATCTGCATCAGCGGGCCGGCAACGCGTTGCGACAGCATCAGAAAGGCAAACAGCGCGCCGACATAGACCGGATCGCCGCTCGACACGGCCAGGTAGACACCGAACGCATAGGGCGCACTCACCGCCAACCGTTCCAACGGACGCACCACCGTCTGGATCGCGGTTCCGGTCAGGCCTTCGGCAAGACGCGCCTTGGCGACGCGCGCCACAAGCACATCCCACATGTGGCGCTGCCGCGTATCGAGCGCCAGCGATTTGATGGTCCGCATGCCGTTCAGGCTCTGGATCAGGAACGCGCCCTGTGCGCCTTCGGCCGCCAGCGTTGCCGAGGACTTCTTCCGGTAGGTCGGGAGCATCAGGATAAGCCAGGTTACGATCACCCCGGCAAAGGCAAGAACCATCAACGTCATGATCGGGCTGAAGAAGAACATGACCGGCAGGAAGAAGAACAGCGTCGTCGAATCGAGAACGGTCCCGAACAACTGCCCGGTGAGGAAGCCGCGAATTCGAAACACCTCGCGGATGTCCCGCGAAATCAGGCCGACGGCGTTCTGTTCGAAGTAGTCGATCGGCAGATTGAGCACCTTCTCGAACACATAGGTCGACAATTTGACGTCCAGGCGTGCCGTCAGGCGCTGCACCAAATATTGCCGCAGGAAGGTGAACGCCGCCTCGAACATGATGACCACGAACATGGCGATGCACAGCACGTAGAACGTGTTGTAGGCCTTGTAGAAAATCACCTTGTCGGAGAGCAGCCGCCAGAACATGATCGGCGCCAGGCCCATGAAGCCCAGGATCAGCGCCGCGATCGCGACGTCGCGCAGGATCCGCCGTTCGCGGAACAGCAATGCGGTGACAAAGCCGAAGCTGAACGGCTGGGTCTCGTCGGAGATCTCGTAATCGCGCTTGGCCATGACGACATCGCCCGACCAGATGTCCTCAAAGCGCGGTTGATCGATGACGAGCAGCGCATCCTCGCTCGCGTTCGGATCCTGCAAGACCACCCGGGTGCTGTTTTCATCGCCTTCGAGGCGCAGCAAGACCATGTGGCTGCCATCGCGCAGGCGAACGATTGCCGGCAGCGCCCGCTTGAGATGGCTCAGCCCCTTCCAGTCCAGCGTGACGGCCTTTGCCGTCATGCCCGAGGAATTCGCGCACTTCAAAAGCTCGGCAAGCGTGACTTCCTGGTCGTCCAGCAGATTGTCATGGATGAGCTGGGACGGCGTCAGGTGCAAACCATGCTGTCTTGCCACGATGACGAGACAGGCGAGACCCGAGGGCGGCAGCGCCTCCACCGAAGGTGCGCCGACGAGCGAGAGGTGTTTGGTCATGGAAGCCTCGAGGTTTCGACTGCGCAAGATCCGGTCCTTAGCGAGATATAACTTATCACTGTTAGTTCGCTAACGCAGCATTTTCAGCGCATGGTTCCGAAAAGATGTGTGTCGCAACAAGCACAGAAGCCGGTTCCGGCCATTGCTATCGGTGGTTTAACCACGGAACCCTTATAACATTATTTAACATCAACAATCACGGGGCGACGGTCTCCGTCTCCCGGAAGTCGAAGCCGCAGGCCTCGAGCTGCGGCCGGAGCCGCCTCTCCTGGGCCTCCGGCATGAGCGCCAACGCGCAGACCTCGAAGTTCCCGCTGCGAACGGACACCGTCGGAAACCCGGCGCTCAGCAGCAGGTTTCCCATCCGGTCGCACGAAAACCCGGTCTTGTGCGCCATGTGGTGGCGTCCCTGCTCGATCGCGCCGGAATGGCCGTAGATCATGTCAAGCGGCCGTATCGGACCGGCCGGCGAGACATAGGCGACCGCACCGAGACCCTGGGTCAGCATGTGCTGAGCCACCGCCTCCAGGTCGGGCGACATGATCAGCGCGAACCCGTCCGGCTTGAGAACCTCGCGGAACTGGACGAATGTGGGATGTATCTCATGGGCATAGAGATGCTCCATCAGATGGGAGCACCAGATCGCGTCGAACGACGCCGGCCGGCACAATTTCGCGAGATCGGTAATCGAGCCGACGATATCCGGACTCACGCTGCCGTCGACATCGAGGCGAACCTCCTCCCACTCATGCGACGTCAGGAGCGGCTGGATCCGCTTGGCAACCGTCGATCCAGCGCCGGCGTTCAGCATTTTCTTCTTGGCCAATTCGAGAGCTCCGCGGTTCGCGCATTAAGCGGCTGATTTCTGCAGCGATCGCTCGTCCTGACCGAAGTTGCCGGCGCCGCGGGAAAACCATCGGCCACGGCACCACCCAATCGAGCGAGCCACACGCCTTTACAAAAGCTACGTGGTCCGAATGTGACGAACTAACGTTCTAACGTACGTTAACGGGCTGCCTGGAGCGGAACTTGAGACGGAGCTCGCCCGATCCGACGCCGAATGATCGACAAGTTCCGATCACCCTGTTCGCACACCAACGAAAGCGCCGTCCAACCGAGGTCGAGACGGCCCCCTCACTTCGTGAAGACCTGGGATGTTACAACCTGGTCGAGTGGCCATCGTTGAAGATCAGGTATTCGATGTTGCTGATCTGGGTCACCTGGCCATTGCTGAAGTTGATGTCCAGAGAACCGTCCTTGCCTGCACTGATGTCGGTCACGTCGGTCGAGGCGTGATCCGGGAAGGTCAGCGAGTCCTTGTTGCCGGCGCCACCGTCAATGGTGTCTTTGCTGTGGAGGTTGGACAGGTAGAAGTAGTCCTGACCCGAGCCACCGACCATCGAGGCCGTGCCCGTGGCGGAGCCAACGAACGACGAACCGCCATTGCCGCCGATCAGCGTCTGCATGCCCGAGCCGGCAACCATCGTATCGTGGCCGGAGCCGCCACGTAGCGTGTCGTTGCCGGCACCGCCATAGAGCGAGTCGTTGCCGTCACCGCCGTAGAGCGAGGTCGCATGCGAGGCATCGCTGCCCGAGTAGAGCACGTCGTTGCCGGCGCCGCCGTATTCCGCAACAGTGCCGGTGCCGCCCACCAGCAGGTCGTTGCCCGCGCCGCCATCCAGCGAGCCGGCACCGGCACCGCCATAGAGCGAGTCGTTGCCGGCACCGCCATAGAGCGAGGTCGCGTGCGACACATCGCTGCCCGAATAGAGCACGTCTTTGCCGCTGCCGCCGTATTCGGCAACAGTGCGGATACCACCGACCAGCAGGTCGTTGCCGGCGCCGCCATCCTGCGAGTCGGCACCGGTACCGCCATAGAGCGAGTCGTTGCCCGCACCGCCGTCCAGGATCGTGCCGTGCGATGCATCCGAGTGCGAGTAGATCGCGTCGTTGCCACTGCCACCATACTCCGCAACAGTCCCGGCAGCGCCGATCAGCAGGTCGTTGCCGGCACCGCCGTCCAGCGTGTCGGAACCGATATTGGCAGGACTATACCCTGCACCGGCAACCAGCGTGTCGTCGCCCGCACCGCCATCGAGCAACGTGCCGAGCCCATAACCGGCGCCTGACTTGAGAACGTCGTTGCCGCTGCCACCGTACTCCGCAGCAGTGGCGGTGCCGCCCTGCAGCAGGTCGTCACCGGCGCCGCCATCCAGCGTGTCGGCAACGCCACTGGCACCACCTTCCAGCGTGTCGTTGCCGTCACCGCCCGACAGAAACGAGCCGTACCACGCAAACAAGTTCGCGTAGAGCAGGTCGTCGCCGGCGCCGCCGTAGATCTGATCGCTGTATGTGCCGGCGACCAGCGTGTCATTGCCCGCGCCACCGTCGAGAAACTGGTTGCCGAAACCCCGCGCTCAACCAGTCGTCACCGGCGCCACCATACAGGCTATCATCGCCCCAGCCACCGAGCAGCTCGTCGTTGCCGCTACCGCCGTAAAGCGCACTGGAAACGCTCGTATCGAACACCGGGCCGCCGGACAGCAGCGTGTCGTCGCCGCTACCGCCAAACAGTTGCGCTGAGGTACCGCCCCAAAGCCAGTCGTTGCCGGCGCCGCCGTCCATCGTTTCGTGACCCACGCCGCCGCCGTACACCGTGTCGTTGCCAGCGCCGGCAAGAACCGTCGTCCCGCGGTTGTTGTTAAAGGTGATTTCGTCGTTGCCGGCGCCGGTCGCGATCAGCACCGGGGCGGCGCCGTTCACGGTCAGCGTCACGTCGCTCTTGGTGGCTTCGATGATCGCCTTCAGGTTGGGATCAAGCTTGATCGTATTATTGGCGTTGGTTTCGATCAGAACGTTGGCGTCCGGATCCGGGTTGCTGATCCCCGCCCCCACCTCGACCGGGATCGTCGCGCCGTCATCCGGGCTGGTGTAACCGATCCCCGCGCTGATCAGATAGTCGAGAATCTGTTGCCGGGTTGCGTGATCGATCGTGGAGCTGATCGCGGCCTTGAGCCCCGTCTGATTCAGGTTTTGCGTCACCATCGATGGAGCCCCTGCTTCGACGCGCTACGTCATCTCTAAGCAAATACTCAAATTATCTCGATGACTCACAATTGGAGCAGGCTGCAAGACTATCAGACAACATTTTCGAGCACCACCTGCAATCGAAAAAAAGCGCCGCCTCAACCATGGTTGAGGCGGCGCCTTGGCTTAGTGCAGAGCTAGTTTAGTGCAGACCTGGGATCTTACAGCTTGGTCGAGTGACCATCGTTGAAGATCAGGTATTCGATGTTGCTGATCTGGGTCACCTGGCCATTGCTGAAGTTGACGTCCAGAGAACCATCCTTGCCCGCGGTGATTCCGGTCACATCGGTCGAGGCGTGATCCAGGAAGGTCAGCGAGTCCTTGTTGCCGGCACCACCGTCAATGGTGTCGCTGCTGTGGAGGTTGGACAGGTAGAAGTAGTCCTGACCAGAGCCGCCGACCATCGAGGCCGTACCGGAGGCGGAACCAACGAACGAGTCGTTGCCGCCGCCGCCGAGCAGCGTCTGGTTGCCCGAACCGGCGACCAGCGTGTCGCTGCCGGAGCCGCCATACAGCGTGTCGTTGCCAGCACCGCCATAGAGCGAGTCGTTGCCGTCACCAGCGTAGAGCGAGGTCGCGTGCGACGCATCGCTGCCCGAGTAGAGCACGTCCTTGCCGGCGCCGCCGTACTCGGCAACGGTGCCGGTGCCGCCGACCAAGAGATCGTTGCCGGCGCCGCCATACAGCGTATCGGCACCCGCACCACCATAGAGCGAGTCGTTACCCGCACCGCCGTCGAGCCGCGAGCCGTGCGACGCATCCGAGTTCGAGTAGAGCGCGTCGTTGCCGGTGCCGCCGCTGAGCAGATTGTTGCCCGTACCGCCCCAACCAGCACGTCGTCGCCGCGACCGCCCACCAGATCAGACGACGTACCGCCGTAGAGCGTGTCGTTGCCGGAGCCGCCGAGCAGCGTGTCGGCTCCAGTGCCGACCAGCAGATCGTTGCCGGTGCCGCCATCCAGCGTGCTGTGACCGGAGGCGTTGTCGACAAGCACGTCATTGCCGGCACCGCCGCTGAGCGAGTCATGACCCGCGCCACCGAAGATCGTGTCATTGCCGCCGCCGGCGAGGACCGTCGTATCGCCGGTGTTGTTGATGAAGACCTGATCGTTGCCGGAGCCGGTCGCGACCAGCACCGGGGTGCTGCCGTTGACCGACAGCGTCACGTCGCTGTTGGTGGCCTCGATGATCGCCTTCAGGTTGGCGTCAGTGTTAACAGTGTTATTGGCGTTGGTTTCGATGAGAACGTTGGCAGCCGGATCCGGGTTGGAGATCCCGGCACCCACCTGCACCGGAATCTGCGTTCCGTCGTCCGGGCT
This sequence comes from Bradyrhizobium sp. JR3.5, assembly GCF_054057015.1. Lineage (NCBI taxonomy): Bacteria > Pseudomonadati > Pseudomonadota > Alphaproteobacteria > Hyphomicrobiales > Nitrobacteraceae > Bradyrhizobium > Bradyrhizobium sp. JR3.5. Next base: position 5,934,223 of record NZ_JBSRYV010000002.1, on the reverse strand, counting down.
GGTGAATCCGACCCCTGCGTTGATCAGATAGTCAAGAATCTGTTGCTGGGTCGCGTGATCGATCGTGGAGTTGATCGCGTGTTTGAGGTCAGTCTGGTCGAGATTGTAAGTCGCCATCGATGTAGCCCCTGCTTGGGATACGAGGATTCAAGCCGCTCGCCCCCACTTAAGCTGTTGATTCACAACTGGTTTGTTGCGACGCAGCTCAAATGTGGACACAGGTTACGAACTTGTTAAGTCCATTGTTAAGTCCTCAATACCGGAGTGTCAATCAGCAATGCGCTATTAACGTCTGGTTCCATGAGACTTATGTGAGACTTAGCACCACCTCGGTCGCGGACTAACATTCAACGCAGGCAGCTCACAAATGTTAGCCGCAATGCAAAAAAGGGTAGTGATTATACGGGGTTTCATCCACTCCCAAGATGGCGCCAGGGCGCGGAATTTCGCAGCCTTTGCGCGCGCTTCGACGCGATTTTCTGATCTGAAAAAATATTTCTGCGCCGCGTGAGAGCTTTTTCAGAAAAGCGTCAAACATCACAACCGGCCGGCACGCGAGCGGCGTTATGCCGGGTTCTGGTTGCAGGCTGCGAGCGTCAAGCGGACAAAAACCGGGGAATCGATCGTAGAATCGGGGTAATTGAGCCGCTCGCCCAAAGCCGGAGGAGGCGGGTTCAAGCATCCGATATAACAAATTAACATCAGATTCGTCGGAACCCGTTAGGGACAAGAGCGCGGCAACGGCAAGACGGAGCCCGATTACGCGCGAAGCAACCGTCTGCGGCAATCATCCAGCGGCGGCACGCGCGTAGATGGCCTCGAGCAGCCGCAGATTCTCGTCCGGCGCGTAACGATCGAGATAGGCGGTCCGTGCAGCCTGCCCCCATGCCGTTGCGAGATCGGGCGCGCCCAGAAGCTCAACAATCCGCTGTCTGAGCCCTGCCGTATCGCCCGGCGGCACCAGAGCGCCGGTCTTGCCGGCGCTCACCACCTCGGCAAGTCCGCCGATCTCGGATGCGATCACCGGCGTACCCTGCGCGAAGGCTTCGACCACGACCATCGGAAATCCCTCGTACCATAGCGACGGCACGACCAGCGCCCGGGCACTCGCCATCTCCCGAAGCACGTCTGCACGCGAGAGCGCGCCGAGGAACCTGACATTGGCGGGCGCCCGAGCTTCGAGCGCAGCGCGCTCTGGTCCTTCACCGACGATCCGCAAGGGCATGCCGGTCCCCGCAACAGCGTCGAGCAACACGCCGACGCCCTTCTCGCGGCTCAGCCGTCCGACATAGAGCAGCCCTGTGCGCGGCATCGCCGGATCGGGTGCACCCGGATCGGCCATGAAGTTCGGCTTCACGTCGATCCGGCCGGCATCGAAGCCGGCCTGCGTGAACAACGTTCGGGCAAACTGCGTCAGCGCAATCAGGCGCAGACCGGGACGCGTCCAGGTGCCGCGACGCTGGTGCCGCGCGATCATGTGGGCCGAGGCCAGCGAGCCCGGCAGCGATCCGCGGTAGCAGCGATGGGCGACGCCCCAGAGATGGCCGCGGTCCAGGCACTTGTGGCAGATACGGCCGTCGCGCAGCAACATGCCACCGGTGCAGATGGTGCGATAATTGTGCAGCGTCACTACCGCAGGCACGCGCTGTTGCCGGCAGACATCGAACACGGCGGGCGAGAGCAGCGGAAAAAAATTGTGGACGTGGACGATGTCGGGACGAAAGCGGTCGAGCGCCTCCGCGACGGCCCGTTTTCCCTCCGCATTATCGGCGATCGACAGCGTCGTCGCGATCCGCGCGGCAAGCGAATTGATCGCCTCGTTGCTGACCGTGAGCGTCTCAACACTGTGTCCTGCGCCGCGCAACAAATCGACTTCGGCCTCGAACACGACGTCCTCGCCGCCGCGGCCCCCCTGATACCGGTTGTGAGCGACCAGTATCTTCATGATCGGCGTGCCGGCTCGGGAAACCAACGCAGCTCCGTCACCAGGCTTTGGCCGGCGGCCAGCGTTCCGGAACCGATCAGCGTCGTCGCCGGCACCTTGAGATCGAACGACGGCGAATACCAGCCGGCCGGCACGGTTTCGTCACCGCGATACACTGTCCAGCTAAGCGCCGCCGGTAGCTCGAGCTCGCCGTGTCCGCCGGGCCATGACAGCTGCGCAATTCGTCCTTCGAGCTTGCATTCGACGTCGGGACCAAGATGCCAGCTGAGGCTCGCCGGCACCGCAAGCCCCTCATCGGCAAGCACAATATCGGTGACGACGAGCCGCGCCGCCTGACGCTGCAATTGCACCGAACGGCGATGCACGAGACGATCTGCTGTGTCCTGATATCCCGAATGCTCCGCGACCCAGCTTGCGTCCGCATCACGATCGTCCAGGCCACTCGACGCAATCAGCCGGCTCTGCGCATGCCGCGTCCACAGAAACGGCCCGCCCGACACCGACTGGTCGCTCCCGAACAGACAGAGCGTGTTGTGCGCCAGCGTGGAACGGAAATAGGCCCGCCATCGCGGATCGCCGTGATAGCAATAGGTGCCGGGGTCGGCGAGGATATCGACGCCGCCGATCCGGCATTCGAGCGACAGCGCATCCGCATGCGCATGCCCCGCAATGCGGCCGAAGCCATGCGGGCCGTGATCGCAGCGGCACCACACCGCTCGGTCGGCATCGACGAGAAAGGTCTGTCCCGCCTCATCAAGCAAATGCGGGCGGCGCGCGGGCCGCGCGGCGATCGCACGCGCCTTGATGCCGTCGGTCAGAAAAAACGTGCGCAGATCGGGCTCCGGCAGCTTGGGCCACCACGGCAGATCGCCGAACAGGCGCGCGCCGGTGCCGAGCAAACCGAGCCAGCGATTGCCGGCGTGATCGTCGAGCAGCAGGCCAATGCCCTCGTCGCCATCACCCTGACGCGGAGGACGCGCGCGGTCGTCGAGCATCGCGGCGATGACGTCGCTCATGCGGCACATCGTGGTCCAGACCATGTCGCCCAGCTGGTGCCCGGACGCTTCGCCCTGCACTGCCGCGGCCAGCAGCAGTTCGAGGACAAAGCCGTGATAATCGGTCGCGAGCTCACGATTGCTGCCGCAGGCGAAGGTTTGCGCAACAGCCTCGTCTGCCAGCGTCCTGGCGGCATTCTGGCGCCACAGCGCGCTGTCGCGGAAAAAGGGAAACACACAGGCCGCCGCAAACTGCCCGGCAGCCTCCGCGATGATGTGGTTGTTGGCGGAGGAGCCACGGCTCGGGATCTGCGACAGCCAGTATTGGTGCGCATAGAGCTGCGTCAGGAACTGGTCATTGTCGTCGAACAGCGCAGGCGCGCCGGGCCAGTTCTGTAGCAGCTGGCGCACCCAGGCCCACGAGATCAGCCGCACGCCGAGCTCGATGCCGCTGATCCAGTGCGGGCCGCGCGGAAACGGATTTTCGCGCCACCAGCTTGTGAGATGCGCGGCCACGCGCCTGGCGTAGCGTTCGTCCGAGGTCAGGTAATACGCCGATGCGAGCACCGTGAGATGGTGGTGACGCGACGGCTCCCAGATGTATTTGATGTTCCCGACCGCGGCTTCGTCGCGATAGGGCACCGCAAACGCGTACACGTCAGCGGGCGCCCGCTTGCCGCTGCGGACATCGACGAACCAGTCCGGCCGCTCGCCCAAAGCATCATGATCTCTGGCGAAGACCTGCCAATGTCCGGCGAGAATCCGGTCGGCAGCATGGATCAGCCGCTCGGTGGCCTGCTGCGGAGCGTGCGCCGGCAAAGGCAGCAGCTTCAGCCGCGGCTGCCGCGGGCCCGGGACAAGCCGGGCGCTGGCGTGCCGTGCGACATCGGGCGGCGTGATGCGCCAGAGCAGGCGCAGCAGCTGATCGTTCACCCGGCCCGCAAGCTCGGACGGCTCCATGCGCTGCAGCCTGCGCAGATACCAGGCCGGATTCATCTCACGCCGGTCGATGCGCGCGCGACGCCCTGCTCTGCTGCGCCGATCGTTAGATCGACCGGCATCCCGGCCGGCGGCGCTCTCCTGCACCGCGAGCGTTGCGCGGGTGGTCGCAAGCAGCGATTCGGGCCCGATCGGCATCGCGGCCCCCGATGCGACCGCGGCGATGAAGGCATCCAGCATCGGCCGCTGCCCCTTGTCGAGCCGCGCCTTCTTCGCGGTCCGCTGTCCGGCGTGCCAGACCTCGAAGCCCGCGAAATTGTCGAAGGCGGCAAAGCCGGTGCTTGCCGATATTTCGAGCGCCTCCTTCGGCACACGCGGATCGCCGCCAGTGAGATAGCTGAGGCTCGCAACCGAGCCGTCGGAAAAATCGAACGTGGCGACGAGATTGTCGACGTCCTTGCCCACGGTACGCGCCGAGACGCGCACCGGCTCGGCGCCGAGCCACCAGGACAATACGTCGATGAAATGGCCGCCCTCGCCGACGAAGCGGCTGCCCTCGCTCTCGGCCTGCAGATACCAGGATGTTTTCTCCAGCGGGCCGGCGATCACGCGATATTGCAGCGCCTGCGGTCCCACCGGCGCGAACGCCGCGCGCATGCCCTGCAGCAGCGGCGAGAAGCGGCGATTGAAGCCGACCATCAGCCTGTTGTTGCCGGTCTCGCGGATCACCTGCTCCAACTGATCGAGCGAGCTTGTGTCGATCGCGAGCGGCTTCTCGACAAACACCGCCTTGCCGGCGCACAGTGCTTGGGTCGCGAGGTCGGCGTGGGAGGCATGGCGCGTTGCGATCAGCACGGCATCGATGTCGTCGGCCTCGAGCACCGAGGCCGCATCCGTCGAGGCACGCGCGAAGCCGAACTTGCGCACCGCGGTGGCGCCGCTCAGGCCGGTGTTAGTGGCGACCTCGACGAGATCGACGCGCGCGTGATTTGCAAGCTGCGGCAACAACATGCTGGAGGCATAATTGCCCGCGCCGATGACGCCGAGCCGGACCCGGCCGCTGCGCAGCGCAACGGCCGGACGATAGACCATCTGCATCGCGCGGGGAGCGGCGTCCGGATAGGCGAACACCATGCCGAGACCAACCTCGCCCCGGCTCATGCGCTCGAATGCCGACGTTGCCTGCTCCAGCGGCACCACTTCGGAAATCAGCGACGAAAAATCTAGCCGCCCATCGGCGAGCAGAGCGACGATCGCCTCCATGTTGCGCTTCTCGGTCCAGCGCACATGGCCGATCGGATAGTCGATGCCGCCCTCCTCGTAGAGCGGATCGTAGCGGCCGGGGCCGTAGGAGCGCGAGAATCGAACGTCGAGTTCCTTGTCGTAGAATTCGTTCCACGGCAGGTTCAGCGTGCATTTGCCGATGTCGACGATGCGGCCGCGGTCGCGCAGCAACGCGGCCGAACGCGACGCGAGATCCGGATCGTCGCTGCCCGCCGTGATGAACACGCAATCGACACCGTTGCCCGCGGTCAGCTGGTCGATCCGGGCGCGAAACCCGGCCGCAGCATCATCAGATGCGACCGCGCAGATTGCGGCGCCCGCCGCCTCCGCCTGACGACAGCGCGGCTCCAGCCTGTCGAGCCCGACGACCACGACACCGGCGCTGCGTAGCAGGCGCACCATGATCTGCCCGATCAGTCCGAGGCCGATCACGCAGGCGGTCTCACCGAAACCGATTTCCGACTGGCGCATAGCCTGTAGCGCGATCGAGGCGATCGTCGTGAACGCGGCCTGGTCGAGCGCTGCACCGTCTGGCAGCGGCACGCAGAGGTTCACCGGCACCCAATTAAGTTCAGCATGGGTTGCATATTGATTGCCGCCGCAGCAGACCCGCGCTCCGACCGAGAAACCGCCGACCCCCTCGCCCACCTCCACGACGGTGCCCGACAGCGAATAACCGAGCGGCGTGTAGGAATCGAGCCGGTTCATCACCTTCTGATAGGTCGCAAGCAATCCCTGCTGGCGGACCGAGCGCACCACCTTGGCAACCTGATCGGGGCGCGCACGCGCCTTGCCGAGCAGCGACAGCCGGCCTTCGGTGAATTTCATCATCTCGGTGCCGGTCGACACCGCCGAAAATGCCGTGCGCACCAAAACCCCACCGGGGCGGCAGCGCGGCGCCGGCACGTCGATCAGCTTGAGCTCGCCGCTCTTATAGTTCTGCGCGATCTGCTTCACGGTCGGATCAATCGCCTCAAGTTAACAGTGCCCGTTGTATCGCGCCCGCCGCCCGCAACGAAGCCGGGAACATCGTCATCGTTATCTCATCGCCGAGGGTTTAACATCGTTATCATTCCAGCAACAGGACCGGTTTGGGCGAGATCTCGACCTCACCGTTGGCGACAGCTCCTTCGCCGCCGTCCAGGCCCTGGTAACGGCTAAAACGCGGGTCGACCCGATGTACGGACCGCCCCTTGGTGGTCCAGAGGATCAAGCCGTTGCGGCCATCCGGCATGCGGAGTTCGACGCGCCAGGTCGACGGCGACGTCCTGCCTGCCGCCACGACGCTGGCGCCGACCAACCATGACTGGACCGTGCGATAGGCAATTCCGCTCGGAAGCAGCCCCGCGCGCCCGGTCCCACAATTTGCCGAAGTCGCTGCCCCCGCCGGCGAACTCGTACCAATAGAACCGGTCGACACCGCTGATCCATTTCAGGATATAGGCGCGCGCCAGAAAGCCATCCGGGTTGTCCTCGTGGGACGACCAGCCGGCCTCGGTGTCCCAGATCGGCCTTGTGGAGAGATCGTGCGCGGCGAGGATCTGCTTGAAGCGGGCGATGATTCCGATCACCGCTTCGGGTTCGCTCGTATAGCCGTGGAAGGCGAAGACATCGGCATATTGTCCGCCGCCTTGCGCCATGAAGGCCTGTTGCCAGCGATAGCCGTCCGGCGTGCCGTTGGACGACGGCGTCAGCACAGTTAGGGCGGGATCGCTGGCCTTGATGATTTCGTAGGCCCGTTTCTGCATCTGGACCATGGTCGCGATATCGCCCGAGTAATATTTGGGATCCTCGGGCTCGTTCCAGATTTCCCAGTATTTGATGCGGCCGGCGGCGCGCGTAACGGCCGCACGCACCCATTCGTCCCATGATGTGAGATCGGCAGGCGGCGAGCTTGCGCCCGGCGTGAATGCTGGCGGCGCATCCTTCACCGACGCGGCCCAACGCGGCGTGAAGGCGAGATTGAGGACGATCTCGACGTGCTCGCGCTCCGCCGCCGCAAGAATGGCGTCGAAGCGCGCCCAATTGTAGATGCCGGGCGCCGGGTTGATCTGCGCCCAGTAGATCGCGCCCCACAGGCGGACGCCGTCAAACTTGAGCGCCGGCCATGGCTGTGACTGCCCGATCGCATTGATCGTCATGCCGAAAAGCGTCGGCGGGATCACCACGTTCACATGGCTCACATTGAGCACATCGTTTGCCGCCGCACCGGCCCACTGCAGCGGCCATTTGTGAGCCAGCGGCGCCAGCGCACTCAAAACCAGCGCGATCGACGCCCTTTGTGCCCAATCCCTCACTCTACCTGCCATGTCGGTGTCTCGTCGCCGTCACATCCGCGGCGGGATTTGCAAAATGGAAGCTACGCATGTTAATGCCGATGTTAGTCAGATTGTGATGTTGTTAGGTCAATGGTATAGATCATCGCAGATGTCGAGAGCTGAACCATCACCGCGGCGGATCCTGATCATCGTCGAGAACCTTCCGGTTCCTTTCGATCGCAGGGTGTGGTGCGAGGCAACGTCGCTGCGCAAGGCAGGCTATGAAGTTTCGGTGATCTGCCCGAAGGGCCGCGGCCATACCGAATCCTACGAGTGCCTCGACGGCATTCACATTTACCGTCATCCGATGCCGGTGGAAGCGCGCGGGATCGCCGCCTATCTCATCGAATATCCGGTCGCACTGTTCTGGGAGACGTGGCTTGCGATCAAGGTCGCGTGGAAGCACGGCTTCGACGTGATCCATGGCTGCAATCCGCCCGACCTGATCTTCCTGATCGGCCTGCTGTTCAAGCTCGGCGGCAAGCGCTTCGTGTTCGATCATCACGACGTCAATCCCGAGCTCTACGAAGCAAAATTCGGCCGCAGGGATTTCTTCTGGCATCTGCTCCGGCTGGTCGAATATCTCACCTTCAAGACCGCAAGCATCTCGATCGCGACCAACGAATCCTATCGCGAGATCGCGATCACCCGTGGCCGGATGCCGGCCAACCGGGTCTTCGTGGTGCGCTCAGGCCCCAATCTCGAACGGGTGCGCTCCCGCCCCGCCGATCCGGCTTGGCGCCGCGGCCGGCGCTACAGCGTCGGCTATGTCGGCGTGATCGGCCAGTCGGAAGGCATCGATCTCCTGCTGCAATCGATTGGCCACATCGTGCACGATCTCGGCCGTACCGACATCCAGTTCAACATCGCCGGCACCGGGCCGGAGTGGAATGCGGTGGTCAAGCTCTGCGCGGAGATGCAGCTCTCCGACTACGTGAACTTCACCGGCGCCGTCGCGGATGACGCGCTGTTCACGATGCTCTCGACCGCAGATGTCTGCGTCAATCCGGATCGCGTCACGCCGATGAACGACGTCTCCACCATGAACAAGATCATGGAGTACATGGCGCTCGGACGGCCGATCGTTCAGTTCGAGGTTCGCGAAGGCCGGCGCTCCGCGCTCGACGCCTCGCTCTATGCGGCGAAGAACGACCCGCAGGATTTCGCCGGCAAGATCATCACGCTGATCGATAATCCGGCGCTGCGGCAGACGATGGGGGCCTTTGGCCGCAGGCGCGTCGAGCGCGAATTGTCCTGGACGCATGAGGAGCCGAAGCTGCTCGCCGCCTACGAGGCGTTGTTCGCCAGGAAGCTTCCCTGGCAGAGCCGCGCCCCACGCGCGACCGCCACCGCGGAGCGGTCGACCTCGCAGGCGCCCGGCGTCAGCGCCAATGCAGCTGCCGGGCGGGCATCGCGTTGAACGCCCCGCCGCCTCACTCACGCAAAACACGACGCGGCCACGCGCAGGTCGCTGGATTGTCGAAGGTCGAGGCATGAACGTCAGCATTTTCGGCCTTGGCTATGTCGGAACGGTCTGCGCGGCCTGTTTCACCGAGCTCGGCCACCAGATCATCGGCGTCGACAAGAGCATCGCGAAGGTCGACCTGATCCGCGAGGGTCGATCGCCGGTCATCGAGCCGGGCATCTCGGACAAGGTGGCGCACGCGGTTGCAACGGGTCAGTTGACCGCAACCACCGACGCCACCGAGGCGATCGTCAACAGCGACATATCGATGGTCTGCGTCGGCACGCCGTCGTCCGGCAACGGCAATCTCGACCTGACCGCGATCCGGCAGGTCGCTATCGAGATCGGCCGCGGGCTGCGCGCGAAGAACGCGCCGCATACCGTGACGATCCGCTCCACCGTGCTGCCCGGCACCACCCGCGACACCGTCGGGCCGCTGATCGAGGAAGCCTCCGGCAACAAGATCGGACGCGATTTCGACCTCGCCTTCAATCCGGAGTTCCTGCGCGAAGGCAGCGCGATTGCGGATTTCAACGCGCCGTCCAAGACCGTGGTCGGTGCCTTCAACCAGGAAACCGCCGACCGCGTCATGGCGCTCTACAAGGATTTGCCGGGCGCCAAGATCACGCCGCCGGTAGAGACCGCCGAACTGGTCAAATATGTCGACAACAGCTGGCATGCGCTGAAGGTCAGCTTTGCCAACGAGATCGGCACCATCGCAAAGACGCTCGGCATCGACGGCCGCGACGTCGTGAACATCTTCCTGCAGGACACCAGGCTCAACATCTCGCCTGCCTATTTGCGGCCGGGTTTTGCCTTCGGCGGCTCCTGCCTGCCCAAGGACGTCAAGGCGCTAAAGCACCTCGCGCACAGCCGTGGACTGTCGACGCCGGTGCTCGAAAGCATCCTGCCAAGCAACGACATGATCATGTCGCGCGGCGCCGACTGGATCCTGTCGCATGACGGCCGCCGCATCGCGTTCCTCGGCATCAGCTTCAAGGCCGGCACCGACGATGTCCGCGACAGCCCCTTCGTCGAGCTGGTCAAAAGCTTGCGCGGTGAGCAGCGCGACATCCGGATCTACGACCCGAACGTGCAGCTGTCGCAACTGATCGGCGCCAACCGGGAATTCCTGATGCGCAACCCTGAGCTGGTCGGTTTGCTGCATGACGATGTGACGGCGACGATCGAATGGGCCGACATCATCGTGCTGACGACGGCCGATCCGCGCTTCGTTGCGGCACTGAAGGCAACCCGGCCCGATCAGGTGGTGCTGGAACTGTCGGACATTGGACTGCCCCGAGAGGTGCGCGCCAAAGTGAGCGGCTTCCACTGGTAGGGAACACCGCGGCTACCATGGCCCAGACCCGCGACCGACCCGAAATCCGCTTTCACGACGAGATCTCGTCGGAATGGGAGAGGCTGCATCAGAGCCGCACCTTCAAGGCGCGCACCGCCGCGATGTTCGATCTGATCGGGAACGCGGACCTCAATGGCCAGCGTTGGCTGGATGCAGGTTGCGGCACCGGAACGCTCTCCCGTCTGCTCGCCGCGTGCGGCTGCAACGTTACCGGCGTCGACGCCTCGTCGGAGATGATTGCAGCTGCACGCGACCGCCCCGCGGACGGCGCTCCGGCCGACCGGCTCGCGTTCCGGCAGATTCCGACCATCGCAAACCTGCCGTTTGCGGATCGATCCTTCGACGGCGTGCTCTGCGCGAGCGTGCTGGAATATGTCCCCGACGTGGCGCAGTGCCTCGCCCAGATCCATCGCGTGCTCAGGCCCGGCGGGCTTTTGCTGGTCTCGGTGCCCAATCGCGGATCGCTGTTGCGCCAGGGCTACAAGCTCGCACATGCGGCTTCGTCGCGCGTGTCTTCGCGGCCGCTGTTCCGCTACCTCGCCTTTTCCAAATTCGACACCACGCCGGCCGTCATGCAGGGCCTGCTGCGACAACATGGTCTCACAATGCTCGGCGTCAGCTTTGGCGGCTCGCCGCTCCCGCCGGCGCTCGATCGCCGGCCCGCGGTCGGCACGCTGATCAATATGCTCGCCCGCCGCGACGATTGATGCGGCGGGCAGATGCCTGCCTCACGCCTTGATCGCCATCAGCGACTTGGTCATGCCGAGATATCGCTCGCGATAGATCTTCGCGTCCGGGAATGTCTCCGTCATCTCGCGCCCGTCGAACAGGTGCCAGTCGGGCGCGGTCCGCTTGAACCAGAAGCGGTTAAACCTTTCGATCAGTGCGATTTGCTGTCGCCTCGGCAACAGGACGATGATTCCGGGCAGCCAGGTATGGCTCTCGATCGGAAAGTACCGATACGGCGTCTGCACGTAAAACGACCTCGCGACCCGCGCGATCTCGCCGGCAAAGCGATTCTGGTGCTCGCGCGCGATAGTCCGGAATGCCGTGTCGTCCTCGATCGTCACGACGTGCTGCTTGGGCCCGGTAACATGCTCGATCACCGACGAGCAGAAGCAGAAGTCGAATGCCTGATCGTTGAACGGCAGGCGTTCGGTCTCCTGCAGCAGGACAGTCTTGAACCCGAAGCGCTCGCGCGCGGCCTTCAAATCGTCGCCCGAAATGTCGCAGACGGTGATGTCGGTATGGCGGGGCAGAACCGCGCGAATGTGCCGGCCGGTGCCGCCGCCGAGATCGAGGATCTTTGCGTCGAGCGGCAGGTTCACGGTGCGGACGAGGAACTCGCCGCGCCGCTTGCGCGCTGCACCGGAAAATCGGGCTTGAATTGCGCCCAGCAATGTCAGTCTCCTGCTACCGGTTGCGTCGGTCTAGCACGGCACGCGCAATTCTTCACGCAACGGCATATCGGCTCCCTGCTTCCGCTCACTTGATCGCCTCAAAGAAGATCGACTCGTCCGGCCGGTTGTCGAGCCGGTCGATGTCGGGGCAGATGCCTTCGCGATAGGCCCGGGTGTGGGTCTCGGAACAGCCCGCGTCGCGGAACAGCGCCGCGAGGGAGGCGCGCGTAAAGCCCCAGTGATGCGCGAAGGCGGCCTCCTTGCGGCGCTCGATCTCGAACACGCCCTTGAGGAAGGCCTGCTGGCGCTGCCGGATCGTAGAGCGCGACGATCCTTTCCATGTCGGGGACGACGATACGGCATACCCCGCCCGGCGCCAACACCCGCGCGATCTCGCGCGCCAGCCGCTCGACCTCGTCAGGAAACAGATGTTCGAAAACATGTGCGCTGAACACCGCCGCGAGGCTGCCATCCGCGAACGGCAACGGCTTGGTCAGATCCATGTAGCGGAGCGCGGCAAACTTCCCCTGGCGGTGCTCGGCATAGCGGGCGGCGCTCAGCAGGCCGGCGAGATGCAACGCTTTCGCCGCGAGCGGCACCCGCGCGATCCACAGATGCATCGTGATGTCGGTGTTGATCCAGCCCTCGATTCCGCAATTGAAGGCGCCGATATGCAGCCGCTGCAGCGCGCGGCCGGGTGCGTCGTCGGTCATGTCTTCTCCCGCACCGAATTGGTCAGCACGACCACGATCACCGAAGCCGCGCTGGAGGCCACCATCGCCGCTACCGCTCCCATCACCTGCCAGGCTTCCGCCGCAAGCGGCAGAACGCAGCACAGCGCGACGAGGCCAGCGATCCGGCTCAGCATGAACCGCTGCGGCCTGCCGGTCGCAAACAGCGGCAGCGCGAGGCCAAGCCACACCGCGTCGAGCGCCATCGCTGTCCCCATCAAGGCGATGCTGCCGGCCCCGATCTCGTAACTCTGGCCGTGAATGACAAGCGCGAGCATGCGCTGACCGAGCAGCACGACCATCGCGCCATAGGCGAGCGCGATCGAGCCGAGCAGCACGGCATTTTCGCGCGCAGCAGCGGCGACCGCACTGCGCCGGCCGGCGCGCAGCTCGGCTGCGATTTCCGGCAGGCGGACCGAGAACATCGTCGCGCAGAACTGGCTGAGCGGTGCGAACGCCAACAGCAGGATCCGCAGCGACGCGCTCGCGTCCAGCCCGATCAGGAAGCCGCAAACCGGGATCAGCCCGATACTGCCGATCCAATAGGTGAGCGAGGTCGCGACGAACCAGCGGCCGTTCCGAAACAGCCGTCGCAGCGAGCCGCGGAAGATCCGGGTCTGCGGCCAGGCCAGGTCGCTGGTGTGAGCGAGCAACAGGCTGCCGGCGAGTGCCGCGGAGATCGCGATGCACGCCATCGCGGCGGCAGCGCCGGTCAGCTTGAGCGTGATCATCAGCCCGGCCGAGACGACGAGCGCCGCGCAATAGGTCAGCGACGACGCCACCGCGCGGGCCAGCCGCCCATCGAGATAGCAGATGCGGCGGAACATGCTTTGCAGCCGAACCGCCGGGATCGCGAGCCCGGTTGCGATCACGAGCCCGCCCGCGACGCCGCCGACCGCACCGATCACGAGGCCGGCAATCACCAGCAGCAGGCCAAGCGCCGCCGAGAGCAGCAGCGACGACAGATAGAGGCCGAGCCGCAGTTGCGGCCACCGCGATTTCGGGATGCGATGCGCGGTCGCCGGCAGCCCATCGTCGAACAAGCCGCGCAGAAACACCGCCTCGATCAGGATCGAGAACGACCAGGCGACGCTGAATTGGCCGAATGAATTGATATCGAGCACATTCGCCAGCACGATCGTCAGCACGAAGGCCGAGCCGCTGAGCAGGGCCTGATCGATCAGGCCGAGCGCGACATTGCCCCCGGCGCGCCGCAGCCGGCGGAGCGCTCCGCTCACGGCTCCGACTACCCTGGTCTGGGCGGCCACGCGATCCAACCTGTCGGTCAACACACTCACGCCTCACTCACACCCAGTCTGGTGAACGCCCGCCGCGGCGCCATTTGCAGCCTGGCCTCCGGGCCGAAATAGCACCAGAACACCAGCACGCAGCCAAAATAGTTGTGCAGCAGCTGACTCGAATCGTTGGCTGACGCGATCACGACGAACAGCAGCATCGCGAACGGCGCCAGCCAGTACATCCCGCGCCGCTCGAAGGTGAAGACGATGGTGTTCCATAGCGCCCGCGCCAGCAGCAGCATATAGAACGCGCCGCCGAGCAGGCCGAACTGGAGGAAAGCATCGAGATAGGAATTCTCGAACGAGCCGAACTCGGTGTTCCATGGCGCCATGCTCGTCAGCTCGTTCACGGGCGAGTTCGGCAGTTCGTTGAAGAACCCGGAGAAGCCGTAGCCGAGCCAGGGGTGTTGCCAGAAGAAATGCGGCCAGACCGCCCAGAGGAACGAGCGGCCGGTCAGGTTTCCACTGCGGCCGACCAGCCCGTACAACTCGTCGCTCGGCACGGCGAACATGACCAGCGCAACAAAGGCGAGGCCGAGCCAGTAGATTGAGGCAGCTCCCCTGCGGCCAAGCACCACCAGCAGCAGCCCGAAAGTCACGGCGAGTGCCGTCAACATGCTGATCAGCGGTCCTGCGGCGCCGGCCGCGGCGAGCGCAAAGAGATGACACCCCATCAGCAACAGCGACCAGCCGAACTGCCGCCGCGGCCCCGCCAGCATGCGGACGAAACAGATCAGCACCATGAGACCGAAGAAGGCGCCCGCGAGATTCTTGCTGGCCGAACACGCCGGCATAGGCCTGGGTCCCGAGCACGGTCGGCCGATGCAGCGGGTCGTAGTCCCATTGCGAGCCGATCACCGGAAACAGCAGGACGTGAACGATCAGCACCGCGATTCCGATCCGGAACAGGGTGTCGACGAGCCGATCGACGGGGCAGCTGATCACGACCCATGCCGAGAACAGCGTGGTCAGGAGATACATCGCGAACTTGATCGACGCGCCCGCGGCGTCGGCGCTCAGCGCCAGCGACACCAGCGCGAAGGCAATGAACGTCAGGTAGAGATGCGATTGCAGCATCAGCAGGCCGAAACGCTTCCGATCGACCGCAACGTGCAGCAACAGCAAGATGTAAAGCAGCAGCCACGCGCCGCGGAACAGCGTGGACTCCCCGGCCCGTTCCGCGAACGAGATGCCCTCGATGAAATTGAACAGGAAATAGATGCAGCCGAGCACCATCACCAGATAAGCGTGCAGAAAGACCTCGGTTCGAAACCACCATCTGCCGATCATTGAACGGCTTCCTGCCGGGCTAAGAGATGATCGACCGCGGCCGCAAGGCGCGCCGCGGCGTCGGCAAGTGCGTCCTTTCGCACGCTCTGCCGGGCATGCCGCGACATCGCCTCCCAGCGCGCGGGATGCTCGAGCAGGCCGCGCGCCGCGTCGACCCAGAGCTGCTCATCGAGCGCACAAACATGGCCATTAACCTGGTCGCGCACCAACTCGCCGCCCGCCCCGACATGGGGCGACACCAGGCAAGGAACCCCACACTGCAAGGCCTCGTTGCACACCAGACCCCACGGTTCCAGCAACGAGGGCAGCAGCAACAACCGCGATTGCAGATAGACCTCCGATATTGCCTGCCACGGCACATGGCTGTCGTGGCTGACATCGATGCCGGCGCCCCCGAGCCGCGCCAGCATGCGCTGCTCGGCAGCGCCGGACCCGACCACGCGAACCCTTAAGCCGGGCAAGACCCGGCCGAGCGCGATGGCGGCGCTCTCGAAGAAGATCGCGTTCTTGGCGTCGTCGTTGATGCGGGCGCACCAGAGCAGGTGAAATGGACGGTCGTTGAAACCCGGGACGGTGTCCGGCGGATCCCATGCCGGCACCAGCGGCACCACGAACAGATCGTCGTCGCCGACACGCTCGCCACGAAAATACGCCCTGCCCTTGTCGCTGCAGCACACGACCGCGTCGCACTGGCGCAGCAGCCATGGCCGCGCCAGGCGATGATAGGCCGTGTTGGGCATCGTCTCGCGCCAGCCGTCGATCGTCAACGCAAGCGCCCTGCCGTTGGCGCGCGCCCATGCCGCGCCGGCCAACATCGAGGGATAAAGCCCGTTGACGAACAGCAGGTCGGGCGCGAGCGCGTTCAAGGCGCGCCCGATCCCGATATTGAGATGGGTGTAACGCGACCGCGACAGCGGGATCGAGACACCGGGCACCGTGCGCGTCGCGTAGCGCGGCGTGAACGATCCCGCCCAGGAGCGATCGGCCTCCTGCGCGGTACAGGACAGCACCGCGAGATTGAGCCCACGGTCAACCAGCGCGTTGTAGAGCCGGTTGGTGTAGGGTGTGATCATGTTGTTGAAGACGACCACGCGCGGCGCCATGGCTTATCGGTCCCGCGGCGGCGGCGCCGCCTCGGCGCGCCGGCAGAGCGCCCCGCAATGATAGGTCGCAAGCCGGGTCGCAAGCTCGGGGCTGACCGACAACAGCGACTTCCGCACAAGGCTCTTGGCAAGCCCCTTGACTCGCGATGAATAAAAGGCGTGCACCGGCAGGCTGTGATCATAGGTACCGAAGCCGACAACATCGAGCCCCGCGGTCTCCAGCACCAGGCGAAACGTGTCCGGCGTGTAGAAATTGATGTGGCCGATGTCGAGCGTCGATTGCAGCGCCCGGCGATTGGTCCGCGCATGCAGCTCGCACGGCACTTCGAGATAGATGAAATTCCGCGCCACCCGGGCAAGCTTGTGCAGGAACGCGCGCGGCTCGGGCACGTGCTCGAGCACGTGGCTGGCATAGACGAGGTCGAACGATCCGTCGGCGAACGGGATCGTTGCACCGTCATAGCTCGACCAGCGGAACGGGGCTGAAGCGGCGCCGTCGATCTCCAGATTGGTTGCGGGATCGATGACGTCGATGCCAGTGAAGTCGCGGCCGATGCCGATCGCGGACAGCCGCGCCAGCACGGCGCCGGTGCCGCAGCCGACCTCGAGCACACTGCCGACACTGGAGGCGGACGCGCCGAGCAAGCCGGCGATATGATCGGCCTTGTCGACCGCGCAGACGCGGCGCCAGTCGCGCTCCTGCGCCGAATAGACGCCCTCATAATGCGCGTTGTGCTGTCCGATGCTGAATTCCATCGTCATGGTCTAGCCATCGCTGCGGGCGGCATTCGGGCAAGCTCATCGAGGCGGACGTTCGATTTGCGTTCCAGATCGCGTCGCTCTGCCGGCGAGAGGTGGTCGAGATCGTATCCAATGTCGGCCATGGTGCGGGTCAGGATGTCGACGTTCCGTTGCGGGACAGCCGCAAGGCCGGCCAGCAGCCTGTCCCGGTGCAGCCAGCCAGGGCCCTTCAAGAGATCGATCGCCTCGGTGTACAATTCGGTCTTCACCAGACGTGCGAACTCGGCAACGACCGCGCCCGACAAATCGGGCGGCAGGGCATCGAGCATCGCGAGCGCCATCGCGCTGCGCTTGACGACGATCCAGCCCTCATTGGGTCCGAGCCGGTAAGACATCCGCAGCAGGTCGAAATTGGCGTCGCTCAAGCCCTGCCTCGTGTTGCGCAGCCAGAATAGCACCAGCCAGAGATACGGATCGGCCGGTGCGCAGCCGAGCGATTTGCGGACGGCCGCGTCGAGCTCGCCCATCCGGTCGTCCACCCGATCGCCAGATGCGAGCGCGTTCTCGGCGAGCCGCAGCCGGATCACCGCCGCGCTGCGGTCGACCGCCGGCATGCAATCCGATCGCGCCGCGGTGCGCGACAACAGCGGACCGAGGTCATCGAGCTCGGCATCGCTGACCGGCACGTTGCGCAGGATCAGGTCCCTGGCGCCATCCAGCCGCGTCTGGGCCACGAAGGCCGGCAAGGTGGTCGCGCCCCAGGCGACCGACGAGCACGCGACCGCGGCCAGGAAGCCGCGCGCAAGCCAGATGGCGGCACGCCCGGGCATCGCACCGTGCGTCTCACTCGGTGTAGCCATATCGCCCATAATGCGAGTTGTAGTAGTAGTTCTTGCCGCCGTAGCCGCTATAGCGGCTCATCGCGGCGATATCGGCCTTGTTGAGCACGACGCCGAGCAGGTTCTCGTTGACCGCGCGCGCGCTGCGCAGCGCCCGCTCGACCACCTGCACCTGGGTCTTGCCCCATTCCACGATGAAGACGAAGGAATCGACGAAGTGCGCGGTGATGCGGACATCGACCACCGGCGTCAGCGGCGGGAAGTCGACGATCACGTAATCATAATGGCTACGGACCCCGTCGATGAAATCCTTCATCTGGTCGGAGGCCAGCACCTCGTGCGAATGCGCGATGCGCGACCGTGTGGCGCCGGGCAGGAAGGCAAGGCCGGTCTCGGGATCGCGCCACAACGTGTCCTGCAATGTCGCATTGTTCGACAGGACGTCGAGAATGCCGCGCTCGGCGCTCGCGGCGACCTTGCGGCTGAGCGAGGGATTGCGCAGGTCGCAATCGACCAGGAGCACGCGTGCCCCGCTCTGTGCGACCAGCTGCGCGAACACGAAGGCCAGCGTCGACTTGCCCTCGTTGGGCAGCGCCGAGGTCAGGCCGAGGATCTTCGACGGCTTGGTGACGTTGAGGTCCGCATTGACCTTGATCGAGCGAATTGCTTCCGAGAACCGTGAGAACGGCGAATCGATTGCAGCCCACAGCACCGGTTCATCGCCGCGCTGGATCATGCGCGCGCCGACCGGCAGGTTGGGACGAACGACCACCGGCGCCTTCAGCTGGCTTGGCGAGAGGCGAGGAACGATGGCAACGCAATCGGCGTCGAGGATCGTCTCGACCATTTCAGCGGTGCGGAACACCCGGTCATAGAGGTCACGCAACACGCCGAGCCCGAGCCCGGCGATCAGGCCGCCGAGCGCCGAGAGCGCGAGCACGACCAAGGTCTGCGGGTGGCTCTTGCTGAGCGGACGCGAGGCACGCGTGATCACCCGCGCCTCGCTGACCGGGAACGACTGCTGCTGCACATTTTCCATGTAGCGCTGCAGGAAATTGTCATAGAGCGAGCGGTAGGTCTGGGCCGAGCTCTCGAGCTCGCGCAGCGTGACCTGCGCCTGGTTGGTGGACTGCGACTGCGAAACCGACTCGTTAACGGCGCGCTCGATCTCGGTCTGACGCTGCAGGGCGATCGCATAGTCGCTCTTGTAGCTTTCGGCGAGCCGCTTCAGCTCGTCGATGATCGACGATTGGATCTCGCGCATCTGGTTGCGCAGATTGACGGCGGCCAGGTGATTGTAGCCGTAGCGCGACGACCAGTCGGCCTCGCGGTTGGCCAGCTCAAGATACTGCGATCGCAGCTTGGTGATGACCTGGTTGTTCAGGGTATCGGCAACCGTTGCGTCGGCGACGCCGCCCTTCACCACCGCCTCGATGCGGTCGAGCTTGGCCTTGGCGTCGGTGACCTGCGACTTCACATGGACCAGCTGGGTGTTGAGCTCGCCGAGCTGCTGCTCGTTGAGCAACTTGCCGCTGGATGTGACGATGTTGTTGGTCTTCTTGTAGTCGAGCACCGCGCGCTCGGCATTGGATGCCTGCGTGCGCAGCTCCTGGATGCGGTCCTGCAGCCAGACGCTGGCGCGGCGGGTCGCCTGATACTTGGAATCGAGCTGGTCGACGATGTAGGCGTCGGCAACACCGTTGGCGATCTGCGCAGCGCGTTCCGGATCGAGCGAGCGGAAAGAGACCTCGATCACATAGGTCATGCCGCGGCGGCGGACGTCGAGTTGCTTCTGGAAGGTGCGGACCGCGCGCCGAGTCCGGTCGAACTCGTTGGGCGGCGCGCTACCGGCGAACAGGCCGGATACGAAATCGAGCACGGCTCCCGCCGCGCCGGCCCTGGAGCCGATGAATTCCGGATCCTCGTTGAGCTTGAGGTCGCGGATCACCGCGAGCGCCACGTTCTCGGATTTCAGGATTTCGACCTGGCTCTCGACCGCGGAGGAATCGACCGGGAGCTCGCTCACCGGCGATTGCTGCTGGAAGGTCTGGAATTTGCGCGTGTCGATGATCATCGTGGCGAGCGCGGTATAGCTCGGGGCCGCCGTCATCAGGTAGCAGATGCCGCCGAACAGGCAGAGGCCCGCCGTCCCGAGGATCACCCAGTACTGCCGGAGCAGATAGGTGACAAAGGCGTCGAAGGTCTCCGCCAGCGACGGCAATTCGGCCGGACGATTTCTCAGATCGACAGACGGCGAAATCTGGTTACGCTGAAGCATCTCGTCCTATCGCCGCGCCGGCAGGATACACCCTGCCCTCGCGCCCTCCAGTGATCCCGGGAAGCGTCCCGCCGCCGACACCAAAGCGCGTTGCTGCAGAGAGTTCTCCATTGGGGATCGGACGCCCGCTCAGGGAGTAACTGTTGAAAGCAGCGTGGTGCCGCCGGTAGTCGTACCCGTCGTCCCGTTGCCGGATCCGGTAACCGATGAGGTAAAGCTGAAAATGCCGGTGTTCACGCTGTTGCCGTTGATGGCCTCGAGCGTGCCGCCGCCTGCGCCGCCGGCACCGAGGGCGCTGGTCTGGCCGCCGGATGCACCGGCGCTGCCCGCGCCGCCGGCGCCGGTCGCAGCGGTGCCGCTATCACCCGACGCCGCGGCAAACGCCATCACGGTGTCGAGGTCCTTGGTGTCGGCGATCGCCTGCTGAATGCGCGTCGCGTAGGGCTGATTGCTGCGCACGACGATGCGCGCGGCCTGGGCGAGGCCGGCGGCGATCGCGGTCTTCTGGTCCTTGCTGGCCTTGGCGAGCAGCGCAACGAGCGGATCGAGCGACGTCGGATCGTTGAGGGCGAAATCGCGCGCCCGCGAGGTCAATTCCACGCCGGCGTTCGGATATTGGGTCAGTAACTGTTCCGGATTGGCCTTGAAATTCGTGACCGCCTGCGAGAGCTGGATCAGCCCGCCGGGCGGTTCCGCCATCGCGGCGCCGCCGGGCGCCGCCAGCGCCAACATCGCCAATATCGCCAATATCGCCAGGCGCAAGGCGGAAAAGCCGCCGGTTCGTTCAAATGTGAACACCGCTATCTCCCTAACGAATACTAACAGTTCGTTAGCATAGTCAGAGTTATCGCGCCAATTAAAACCCCTGCCCGGCCGCGCCGCCGGGCTCAGGCGCGAAATCAGCGTTAACTGGCGAACCGGCCGCAATACAGGCGTCCCTGTCGCCGCGAGCACTGCCGGCGCCCCTGCCGGAGCGGAAGGATTGTGACAGGCCCGCCCCGAGCATCGCGGCGATAACAACGGCATAGCCGGTGATCTGGAGCGAGAAATCAATCATCGAATGGAGTGCGCCGGCGGTCGACGCGCCGAGCGCCGCGAGCGGCACGATCGCGTCGCGGCGACGGGTCCGCACGCCATGCGCGAGCACCCCGAAGGCTCCGAGCAGCGCGATCATGACCGCGCCGGTCATTAACATTCCGCCGTCGGACGCCAGCTCGAGCCAGCTGTTGTGGGCCCGGTTCCAGGTCCCGCGCAACGAGATGTCGTCGGTGCGATAGGCCGGATAGACCCATTCGAAGGACCCGAAACCATCGCCGAGCCAGGGATGATCCCAGATCATCCGCAACGTCGCGCGATAGGTCGAGAACCGTCCCTCATCCGACAGGCCGATCGTGCTGAAGCGCGCGCCGACGCCGCCGCCGAGAAGGTGCAGCAGCGCCAGCGCAACCAGGCTGCCGACGCAAAGCGCCATGATCAGGCCGTAGCGACGCGGCATCCGGTTACGAAAGAAGATCGCGACAGCTGCGACCGCAGCGAGCAACGAGATCCCGACGCCGCCGCGCGATCCGGTCAGAAACATCGCCAGCAGGCAAGTGAGCCAGCCGAACGCATGGCCGGCGAGCCGGCGCCGTGCCGGCATATCGAGGCGCGCCAACAGGCGTGGCAGGCTTGCCCGGTGCGACGGCCAGTGCCGCTCGATCAATTCGCAGCCGAACAACAGCCAGATCAGCGCACAGCAGCCATAATAGATGGCCGCCGTGTTGCGGTTGACGAAGGGAGACGTCAGCCACTCCAGATGGGCCTGCTTGTCGTGAAGCAGGAAGATCCGGGTGGGATCGATCGCGAAAGTGATGACGCCGAGGATCGCGTAGACCAAGCCGGCAATGGCCACCGCCCGCAGCAATCCGCGCGCCACTACGCGGTTCGCACCGAGCACGACCCCGATCGCAAAGCTGAGCAGGCAGACGATCCCGACGCTCGCGGAATAAAACGGCTGGTTGCGCGCGATCGTCACGGCGGGCGGAAGCTCGGCCGGCAGCAACTTGCCGGCCTCTGCCCACAGCGCGTTCGGCGCCACGCCCAACCAGGGCCGCACCGCCGACTGCTCGTGCAGCACCAGCGTGGCGAGCGCGGCCAGCAGCGCCGTTACCGAGAGGATTGCAAGCTGGCTGCCGCGCAACGGCATCGGCAACACCCCGAGCAGCGCGACGCCGAGCAGAATCGACCAGATCGCCGGCGCGACGACCCCGACCGAGCCGAGCGGCAGCGGCGCCAGCGCGACGACGGCGCAGAACAGCCACGACGACCAGCGCACGGGCAACGGCAGTGCCGTCGCCTCGCCCGAGCCGGAAGCTAATCGCAAACGTGTCATGAAGCCGGCCGCGCCGGCTCACGCCCGAGTATCAGGGCGCAAGCTTGATCGAATTACGAAGCAAAGTTGCGTTGTAGGCGGCCACGATCGGATCGTTCACCGTTGCGGTGACGAGGCGGATCTGCTGCATGAGCTTGGCGTCCTCGACAGATGCCGCGTTCGATGCATAAAGCACGTCCTTGTTGCGCAACTGGAAACGCGTGGCCAGGAAATAGCCGGCCGGATCGCGGAAATTGATGTTGTAGACGACCGGGATGATCGGCCCTGAATATTTGCTGACGTCGACGCCAAGCTTGGCCGCCACTTCCGGCAGCTCGCCGCGATAGACGAACACCGAGGCCGGATCGGCCGAAGAGTCGTTCAGGCCGCCCGCCTTGGCGACCGCTTCGGCGAGCGAGATGCGCCAGGCCTCGAAATTGAACTGGCCCTGCGCGCCCGACGCGCCGAAGGCGACGAAGGTCTGCGGCTCGCGGTAGACATAGATGGTGTCGCCCGGATGCGCATAGATGTTGCTCTTGGGCTCGTAAACCAGCTGGCCGAACGGCACCGTGGTGCGCTTGCCGTCGCGCTCCAGCATCACCCAGGTATCGAAGCCCTGCCCCTTCGGGCCACCGGCGCGCGTGATGGCGTCGAGCACGCGCTCGCCCGCGGCGTTGGCGGGGAAGCGGTTAGGTGTGTTGACCTCGCCGAGCACAGAGATCAGCGAGGTGCGCTGCTCGATCAGGGCGACCACGGCCTGCGGCTCGATCGCGCGGTTCTTCAGCGCATCGACGATCGAGCGCTGCACCTCGGTCGGGGTGCGGTTCTTGGCGCGGATCGCGCCGGCATAGGGCACCGAGATGTTGCCGTCGGTATCGACGTTCTGGTTCGGCAGCGTGATGTAGTTGCCGGGACGCACGCCGGCCTCGGCCGGAATGAACAGACCGCCGGCGGCGGCCTCGAAGATCGTGACGCTGACGACGTCGCCGATACCGAAACGGATGTCCTTGGGCGGCGGGCCTTGAATGCCGCCGGCGAGTTGCGGCGCGAATGACGCCAGCACGTTCTCGACCTGCGGCGTGATCTTGACCATCGCGTAGGGCAGGCTTTCCGGATCCCGCTGCCCGGCGACGACATCAGAGCTCGTCGGACCGTTGGTCGGCATGTAATGGCAACCGCCGACCCAGCAGGCGGCCGCAAGCAATAACATTGCTCGAATGAAATTCGCACGCGACATTTAAAATGCTCCGGCCGTGCCGTAACACGCCGACTATCATAATCACAAGATTACGTGATATAGTGCACTGCAATTGATAAATAATGTTAACAAGGTGAGGCAATTCAGCGACACCGGCGCGCCGCCGTGAGGCAACGGCCCGCGTGACCTCACTCCGGCTTTGATTTCGTGTGATGTTCCGATTATCTGTGAACGAGATGGTTTCAGTTAACCGATTGAGGGTTCGATGGCTCGCATGAGGCCGCTGGCGATCGTACTGGGAACTGTCGCCTTGTTTGGCGGTTCTCTCGGCTGCTCTCTTGGCGGATCTGGCGTTTTTGCCGGGGAATTGGGTACTTCTCCTGCTCCACGCGTCGTGCAGCGCGTCGGCCGTAACTGCCAGCGGCTGCAATATTGTCATGGCGATGTCTGCCAGTGGAAGCGGGTCTGCTGGCACGGTTGCCCGGATCGCTATTCCTGCGCGCCGCTCTATGGCGCCTATGGGCCGTATGGCGGCCGCGACTACTGGGCCACCTACAGTTACGGCGACCTGCGCCCGTTCTGAATGTTATTCGATTAACAAAACCGTTGGCTACTCCAACGCCGGCCGGCACCGCGCCGACCGGTTTAACCCCGGCTTAGAGCATGATGTGTTTATACGGAAACGTACCTGAATTTTTGAGATAGTTGGCGCACTCCTCCTTGGAGAAGACGTCGAGGAGTTCGCCGACCTTGCGCCAAGTCGCTTCGACATCACGCGGCTGCGCGGCTCGCATCAGGTGTTTGAGCTTGGCGAAGACCTGCTCGATCGGATTGAGGTCGGGGCTATAGGGCGGCAGGAAGAGCAGATGGGCGCCTGTGGCGCGGATGGCGTTGCGCGCCGCCTTGCCCTTGTGACTGCCGAGATTGTCGAGAATGACGAGTTCACCCTTTGCGAGGGTCGGCGCCAGCACCTGCTCGACATAGAGGGTGAAGAGCTCGCCATTGATGGGGCCGTCGATGACCCATGGCGCGCTGATCCGGTCGTGGCGCAGCGCCGCGATGAAGGTCATGGTCTTCCAATGGCCGAAAGGCGCAGACGCCTGGAGACGTTGCCCACTCGGTCCCCAGCCTCGCAGCGGCGCCATGTTGGTTTTGATCCAGGTCTCGTCGATAAAGACCAGGCGCGAGGCGTCGATCCTGCCCTGATGGGTCTTCCAGCGCGTCCGTTTACGCGCGATATCGGGACGATCTTGTTCGGCCGGCAGGATCGTTTTTTTTGAAGCTCAGCCCTTCGGCATGGACGAACGTCCACACTGCCCGCACGTCGGTCTTGATCCCGCGCGCAGCCAGTTCCTGCGTCAGCTTCCGCAAAGTGAATGGGCCGGAGCGAATGCGTTTGCGCAGCCAGTCGGCATCGGTGCCGGACAGAACCGGCTTCTTGTGACCGCCGATCTTGCCGGGAGAAACGCCTCCGGTCTCCCGCCGCAGATTCTTCCACTTTGTCACACAGGAAGGACTGATCTGAAGCGCTTCTGCAATCGAACGCACGGTCTCGCCCGCGTCAGCCCGCGCCAGAGCGAGTTCACGAAGATCTTCCGAATAGGGTCGCGTCATCCATGCTGGCCCCCGTTCCAGCATGGAGTTGGAATCAGAAATTGTCCCTTCTGGGAATCCCGATTCCGGCAAAAAACAACATGCTCTAGGATCCGGCCCGATAATATGCGGGCGCAGGGTTTGGTTATGTTATTTGTTTTGCTTGGCAATTTGATCGGCGGCGCTGTGCTCGGGCTGCGCCAGCACTGTCTGGTGCTGGTGCCGGTCGTGCTTGCGGAACTCATGCTACTGGCCGCCGTCGGCGTAGCGCGCCTCTTGTGGTCGGAGACCGCGCTGCTCATGATCACCGCCATGGTATCGCTGCAGGGCGGATATCTCGCGAGCACCTTCGCACCGCGGCTCCGGACCCGCACCTCGACGCCGCTCGTCGCCCTGCGCCGCCCGCATTAACGCGGCATAACGCTGCCCCACCGTGCGTATCCGATTTCGATTGACCTCGCAGCGAGCCCGGGGCATCCCGCTGCCTTGCGTTCTCACCTTCCGCAGGACCTGTTTTCCAAGGATTTGCCCCTCCCGTGTGGAACGTCACGGCTTTCATCTGCATCTTGATCGGGGCGTCGATTCCGGTGGGCTTCATCGACGCATCGCTCGCCATTGGCCTGGTCGGCGCAGCAACGTCGCTCGGGCTGCTGGCAAGCCTGACGGCGATCCGTCCAGGTGAACTGTCTTTCCTGAAGCGGGTTGCCGGGCCCGCCGTTGCGGTCGCCCTGGCGCCGATGCTCTGGATCATCGTCCAGATGCTTCCGCTGCCGTTCTGGGCGCATCCGGTGTGGAAGTTCGCCGGCGAAACACTGGATGCATCGCTCAGCGGCAGCATCACGATCGACACCGGCGCGAGCCTTGGCGCGCTGCTGCTCTGGCTGTCGCTGCTCTCGGTCATGGTCACTGCTGCGGCGATCGCGATCGATGCCCGCCGGGCCGACATGGTGACCCGCAGCATCGTAGCGACGGCCGTAGCCGCGACCCTGATCCTGCTGTTGTACAGCGAGCCGATCAAAGCCTGGCTCGGCGCGGCCGACGTTGGGCGCGACGGGACAGCAAACGGATTCCTCGTCGTCACTCTGATTGGCGTTCCGCTCAGCCTTGTGCGCGCGCTCGACGTGGGAGGACATGCTGACGGCCGCACGGCGGCGCAGTTGGTGCGATTGCGCTGGCTGCTCGCCGCAAGCGCACTGTTCTGCGCTGCCAGCGCCTGCTGGTACGGGCGGCGCGGCGCCGCGATCGCGATCGTTGCAGGCATCGCGCTCGTCCTGATGACCTTCGCCGCGCGAAAACTTCATCTGCATCGCTGGAGCAGCGCTGCCGCTGCGGCTGCGATCGCGCTGATCGCGCTGGCAACGGCGATCGCCAACCGTCATCCCGACGTGGCGCTTGCCATCGCCTTCGTCCACGCGCCGGCCGAACTCGTGCAGTCGACCCACAATCTGCTCGCCGACCTGCCCGCGCTCGGCGGCGGCGCCGGCACCACGGCAACGCTGGCATCGACCTACATGGACTGGCAAGGGGCGACCACGCGGCCCGTGGTGGCGACCAGTGCCGCAGCCTTGATCGCGCAGTTCGGTTCCGCCATGTTCTGGACTTCACTCGCGGTTACGATCGTGGGCATCGCTGCGTTCACGGCCGGTGCACGTAATCGCGGCCGTGACTGGTCCTATCCCGCGGCGGCGGCAGCCGTGTTGCTGACGCTGACGCTCGCCGCCTTTACCTTGCCGGAATTGCCGGCGCTGCCCGGAGTGATCGTGTTGGGAGCCGTGATCGGAACAGGACTGGCACAGCGGATCAGCCGTTCACCGTTGCAGGCGGGCTAGACTACAGATGCGCAGCCTCCTCCGGCGTATGGTCGGCCAAACCGGCGACCTCGAACATGACGACGGCGACGAGACCTGCATCTATGCCGTCGGCGATATCCACGGACACGCCGACCTGCTGCACGAGATCTGCGCACGGATCGATGCCGATATGCGCAAGTCGCGTCCGGCGCGGCCGATCCAGGTCTTCCTTGGCGACTACATCGATCGCGGACCGGATTCGCGCGATGTGATCGCGATGCTCGAACAACGCCGCCGGACCCACAGCGTGGTCTGCCTGCTCGGCAATCACGAGGCCTGCCTGCTGGAATTTCTCGTCAATCCCGACATGCTCGCGCAATGGCGGCAATTCGGCGGCCTGCAGACGCTGATGTCCTATGGACTGACGCCCTCGCTCAATCCCGACGCAGCGGAACGCAGGGCGCTCGCCGGGCAGTTGGTCCGCCAGATGCCGCCGGCCCATCTCGCCTTCCTGCGCTCGCTGCCGATCACCTTTTCCTGCGGCCGCTATTTCTTCGTGCATGCCGGCGTCAGGCCCGGCGTCGCGCTTAAGCGGCAGCGCAAGGAAGATCTGCTCTGGATCCGCGACGACTTCCTGGTGTCGGAAGATGATTTCGGCAAGGTCGTGGTCCACGGCCATACGCCGGTCCACGAGGCCGAGCTGCTGCGCAACCGCATCAATGTCGACACTGGCGCCTATGCGACGGGCCGCCTGACCTGTGTCAAGCTGGAGGGCGCGCGGCGAACCCTGCTGATGACCGGCAACCGGGCAGCGCGCCATGGCTGATGCGAAGGCTGACGCGACCCGGCATCACCCACGGCAGCTGTCGCCGGCCTTCGTGCCGGCCGCAATCCTGATCGGCGCCGCGACGCTGGCGTTGTCGATCTGGTGGCTCGCCGCCGATGCATTGCGCGGCAAGCCTTCGCTCGCGGCCGCCCTCGGCGTGGTCAGGAGCGAGCTGTGGCTCGCCGACGGCTGGAGCGAGTTGCAGGCCTCGCCCGAGGCGGCCGAAGCCGCCTTCACCCGCGCGCTGCGGCTCTCGCCGATGGACGCCGGCAGCTGGTTCGGCCTCGCCTCCGCGACCGGGCGGTTCGACTGGCTGAACCCGACCGCATCGAAGGCGCTGAAGATGTCCTACTACACCGGCTTCAACCGCAGCGACCTGGTCGCGCCGCGCCTGATCCTGCTGGCGCAGGTCGATACCACGCGCGATTTGGAACTGGTCGATCTGCTGCAGCGGCAGGTCCGCCTGATCCTCACCCGCGCGCCGGAGCTGAAGCCGGCGCTCGGCCAGGCCTATCGCGTGGCAACCGATGCCAACCGGCGCATCATCGAGGCGGAATTCAAGGACGCCAGCCAGAGCATTCCGGAGTAGCGGGCGCCGGCACACGTCGGATGCCCGATCCGCTAGATTCCCTTGTGCCGCAGCACCGCGCCCACGGTGCGCAGCAGGATGCGCAGGTCGAGCATGAAGCTCCAGCTCTTGATGTAGATGAGGTCGTGCGCGACGCGCAGCTGCATGTCCTCGATCGCGGGAGTCGCGCCGCGCAGTCCCTGCACTTGTGCGAGCCCGGTGATGCCCGGCTTGACGTGCTGGCGCTGCGCGTAGCTTGCGATCAGCTTCGAATATTTGTCGTCATGCGCCAGCGCATGCGGTCGCGGCCCGACCAGCGACATGTCGCCGCGCAGCACGTTCACCAGCTGCGGCAGCTCGTCGATGCTGCGGCGGCGCAGCGTGGCGCCGATCCCGGTCAGCCGCGGATCGTTCGCGCGAGCCTGCGTGATGACATCGCCGTCCTCGAGCACATGCATGGAGCGGAACTTGAGGATGGTGAATTGCTTGCCGTCGAACCCGTTGCGGCGCTGCCGGAACAGGACCGGCCCCCTGGAGTCGAGCTTGATCGCAATCGCGGTCCCGATCAAAAGCGGCGCGAACAGCACCAGAAGACCACTCGATGCCACGATGTCGAACAGCCGCTTGCCGGCACGCTCAACCGAGGTCAACGGCGAGCGCTGCATTTCCAGCGTCGGTATCGGGCCAGACGCAACCATCCGCAGCGCCAGGAACCGCTCCGCCGTCCGATCCGGCAGCAGCCGTACCGGCAGCGGTGACGCCCGCAGCTGATCGCACACGAACTGGATGCGCGGTTCCTGCTGCCAGGGCATCGCCAGGATGATCTCGTCGGCGCCGCACTCCCGCGCCGCGCGAATGGCTGACGCGACGGCGGCGCGGTCGCCCGCGTCGTCGGACAGGCCGGACAACTGGATCCGTCGCACCTCGCTGAGGCCGAAATCGCGCAGCAGGCTCGATTGCCGCACCCGGGACAATTCGTCCGCCGTCCCGACCACCACCGCACGGCGCGTCGCCAGCATGCCGCGGTCGATCGCACGTTGCAGCGGCGCCTGCAGCAGCATCCGTCCGGCCACCAGCCCAAGGCCGCCGATCACGCCAAACGACATCACCGACCCGCGCGAGACGCCGGAGCCAACCTTCAGAAGGAAGATGATCAGGGTCATCAGCAGGACCACCAGCAGCCACCCGCCGAGCAGGCTGCTCCAGCGCCGGTCGAGACCGGCCAGCACCTGCGCATTGTAGAGGCCCTGCGACTTCGCCACGAACATGTGAAGGATGGCGGCGAGGACCCCGATCCCTAGAAAACCCTCGAAGCTGTTGCTATAAACCGTGTGGTAGTAAAACAGGTGATAGGCCGCGCCGCCAATGATGCTGGACAGCCCGACGATGATCATCTCGAAGACGACGGCAAACGTTTCGAGCGAGGCAAAAGCGAACGAGAAGGCGCCGAAGCTAACCGGTACCTTCGCTATTCGAGCGTCCGAAAGGTCCGTCATCGGGAATTAACATTCGTGTTAACAATTCACATGTTTAATATCAGGCAGGTCGTGAGCTCGCAAGACCTGCCGGCAATATCAGGCAGAGAGCGTCTATGAGTTCATCGGCTGGCGAAACCGAGGCCGCGCTGCTGGCCCTCCTCCATCTCATCCGCCTGATGGGCGCCGAGCTCGTCGCAGGCCAGCACCGCGACGACGTCGAGGTGCTGGTCAAGGCGGTCGAAACAAAGCTGCGATCAGCCCGCTTTCCGGCCGAAATGCCGAATCAGGACATTGTCAAAGGCCTGGATCTCGCACAGGCGAGGCTGCGTCCGATCCTCGAGGAGCTGCGCGCAAGATCCGAGAAAGCGCATCTGAGCGACCAGCTGCTGCTGGCTCCCAAGCCCTCGCGTATCCACTAGCGGCAGCTTACGTCAGCTCTGGACTTCACCACGGCGGGGCAAACCGTTCCCGCCGCTGGATCTGAGCGCAAGCTTCTCCTCGATCTTCATTTTCTCGAGCAGCAGGTCGGTCACAATCCGGCGCAGCCGTTCATTTTCCAGCCGCAATTCGTCAATACGGTTGTGGGCGTGGGGAATACCATCTCGATCATCTGCGCGAGCGGCAAGCTCGGTCACAGTACCATTCGGGTGATGGCCGCGTGCAGCCTCCTGCTTGCGCCAGCGGTGAAATGTCATCACGCTAACGCCCAGCACCTTGCACGCTTGGGCTTGTGACTGCCCTCGCGCCATGAGTTCCTCGGCTTGTTTGACCTTGGAACTGATCTCGTCAGTTGAATGACGCCTCATTGGTCATCTCATTGCCCCCTAGATTAGCAATCATCGCATGGCCTATAAGCTATGTAAATGCAACAGGAAATTCAAATTGAGGATTTCCCGGGGGGCCTTCGGGAGCCTCGAACTTGCCGTCGGCAGCGCCGCATTGTGCGAAGAAACACCGAAGCTGCAAGGTGTTTACCGGAATATATGAGCAATATTCCTGCCGTACGACGACCTCACAGAAAAAGTTATACGACTTTCTGCGCATGACAATTTGATCTGGATAACTGGCGCACCGTTTGCATTCCCGAATGAGAAGCAAATGAGAACATCCAATCGGTCCCGCGACAGATTGTGAGTGCACCATGCCTCTCCGCGATATCTACGCCGCCGGTCAGGCGAGAGTTTCACAACATTCTAACAAATTAATCCCGCGACCTTTCGCGTCCGGCAGCTTGCGGGCACGCACGCGCAGCGGTAGTTACTCAGACGTTAGGTGTCATGAGAGTTTCAACATATTTGAGGATCATTTTCAGAAAACCTAACACTTATAGCTCGATCCGCGAATCATCAATTAGGCGCTTTCCCACCCGAGGCCATCAGGCGGAACCACGACCGCCCGACAATCCGCGAACTATTCTGTGCTGACGCTTGTCAGAGCCAGCCTCTGATCGACACATTTTACGAGGATCGACACTATGGCGCGTCTCAAGGTCTTCGAGGGGAAGCAATCCGCGTCCAACGACGCGACCGACGCTTTGGAACGCCTCCTCGCGGAGAATTCCGAGCTCCGGCACACCGCCGTCGAGTTGATGTTGCAGACGTGGATCCTGCGCGAGCGCCTGTCCTACGTCGTGGCGCACAAGCCGGTGCGGCAAGAGCACTGACTGCCTGCCCTCACGACCACAAATTGTCCACGGCAAGATCACCTAGATCGAGCCAGCTCGCCCAAAACCAGGATCGGGCGAGACAACGTTCAATTTAAAATTGAATTGTCCATAGCAGCAGGCGCCGACATCCTCGCCAGACTGGCTTGGATGTGGCCGCAAATTCTGCTCAGTGGGAAATAGGCTGACGGACTTCAGCTGTGGTGAACCCGGCGCAATGCGACACGCGGGGCGTTCTGCTCACGCGACATGCCGAACGAACGAGACGCGGCTGGGCGCTCGTGGATTTCACGCAACGCGGCGATATCAAGCATCAGCGCAACGACTTCGTTGCGCAGCGATTGATTGGTTGCGAGCAACGCCTCTTCGATTGGCTGATGCGAATGTTGAACTTTGTGCTGCTTCATGGCGCGCCCTCGCTCTGCGGTTAGGGGTATGAGCGATGTGATTGAAGTTTCGATGACAGGGTTAGATCACACATATGGAATGCGGTTAATGGGGCAGGTTTGCGACGAACGTGGCTCCGCGATAAATTTTCTCAACCAGGTTCCACAACCTGATCGCGAAACGTTCGATCGACGGCCTTAAATGTGTCGTCGCGATGGGATGTCAGCGGCAGCGACGCGGCGCGCCGCCAAAGAGCGCAGCCGGCACTGACCATGAGGCGCGAGCAAGAGCATGAAATCATTTGACGATCGTTGATCGCAGCGATCGCCGTCGAAACCGGCGACACGCCTGCCGGCTATCACAATGTCGCCGCGTCAATGGCTCGGGGGGTGATGAGCTGTTCCAGCTTCGAACCAGATATTCCACCACACACGGCATGCACACACTAAATCTGCTGCTTTCGATCAATCAGTTTTTTCGCCGCGCATAACAGGTTGAACCGAGCAGCATGGATGCAGCGTACCGACACCGCGTCGACTGCACTGATCGCAGAATATTTCGATCCGTTTCGGATCTCGAGGCCGCGGATCTGAGCATTCGGATCCCTGACGATGCGGCGGAGGGACTCAACGCCACACATTCGATCATGCAAGATATTCACCTCGTAGACCTGGCCGAATGCGACAATGCTATTCTAATTCGAAATGAGCGGTAATGAGGCATTCCGACTTCAGCAGAGGCAGCGAAATGCCTTCGCGTCTCACATGCGCTTGCACGATTGCCACGGCGGACAGCAGCGGATTCGACCAACCGCCATAAGCATCGCTAATTCGCAACGTGCGTCGCGATCGTGCGCTATTTCGATTTGGGAGGCGTGTCGTCGCCCATCTTGCCGCCATTGGCGACGCATTTGTTGAAATAGTCGCGCTGATCCTTCGCCCCGCCCCTCGCGCTGCCCGAAGCAGGATTGCCGGGCTCTCGCGGCGGAAACGCCCGCGCGACCAAGGCATCGCAGGTGCGTGCGACCTGGGCGTCGATCGCGTGCGCCGGAACGATTGCGCCGGACATGATGATCACGGCTGACGCGAATGCAAAACCACTGATAACTCTCATTGCCGCGCTCCGTTCCACGCCGCGCCAGGTTTTTCTCGAGCCGGAATTCGCAAGGAGCGCACTAAGTCCGATCGACATTGTGATAAGCCCGATACCAGGCGACAAATTTGGCAATGCCGGCCTCGATCCGCGTCTGCGGCCGAAAGCCGATTTCACGCTCCAGATCGGAGACATCGGCTGACGTCTCCATTACATCCCCAGGTTGCATTGGCAACAACTGCCTTTCAGCCTGCCGGCCGAAGCCCTGCTCGAGCAGCGCGACCACATGCATCAGTTCTTCCGGCCTGCTGTTACCGATGTTGTAGACGCGCCACGGCGCCTTGCTCGAACCGGGGTCGGGATGCGCGCCCGACCAGTTGAAGTCGCCCTCGGGCGCGCGGCCGATCACCCGCACCATCGCCTCGACCACGTCATCAACATAAGTGAAGTCGCGCCGCATGTTGCCGTTGTTGAACAACTGGATCGGCTTCCCTCCGGTGATCGCATCCGCAAACTTATAGAGCGCCATGTCCGGCCGATACCACGTCCCATATACGGTGAAGAACCGCAGCCCCGTCGTCGGGATGCGATAGAGGTGGCTGTAGGAATGGGCGAGCAGCTCGTTGGCCTTCTTGGTCGCGGCATACAGGCTGACCGGATGATCGACGTTGTCGTGGACCGAGAACGGCAGCTTGGTGTTGGCGCCATAGACCGACGATGACGACGCAAACAGCAGATGCCGGCACGCAGTATGCCGGCAGCCCTCGAGGACGTTGAGGAAGCCCTCCAGATTGGAATCCATGTAGGCATGCGGGTTCTGCAGGGAGTAGCGCACGCCGGCCTGGGCAGCCAGATGCACCACGACCTCGAAGCGATAGCGCTCGAACAGCGCCTTCATCCCGGCGCGATCGGCGAGGTCGAGTTCCAGGAAGGTGAAGCCACGGTGCTGCTTGAGCAGATCGAGCCGCGCGTGCTTGAGCGCCGGATCATAATACTGGTTGAGATTGTCGATGCCGATGACCGGCTGCCCTGCCCGCAGCAAATGCTCCGCCAGATGGAAGCCGATAAAGCCGGCGCAGCCCGTGACGAGTAGATTGCCTGCGATCACCACGTTTCGCCTGTGCCTTTCGCCTTGCGCCGGACCAGGCCGCACGCCGTCAGGTGCGGGCCGCAGCTTCCGGCTTGGCGTTGCGGCCGCGGGGCGCGTCAGTTGCTGGCGGCCGGAGGTTTGTAGTCAGGAAAGCGGCTCAGTACCGCGGCCTTCATGAACTTGAAGTGCGCAATCTCGGTCGCCAGTTCCTTCAGCCGACGCTGGCCGTTGGAGATCTCGGCGTCAAACAGGTCTTGATGATAGTTGTCAAGCGCCTCGCGTTCCAGATACTCGTCGGTGCCGTTGCCCAGCGTCACCGCCGCGCGGGCCAGAACGTCGTCGACACGGCGTCCGAGGCCGGATTGCTCGCTTTCGGCCGCCTGCAACGCGGCCTCGATCGCTGCCATGATCGATCCGATTCGGGCGCGATCGGTCTCGGCATCGCGCTCGGCCGAGCGTGCCTTGAAACCTTCCTCGCTCCGCCGCGACCTGATCAGGTCTTGCGCGCGAGCCCGCAGAAACAGCTGAAACATCTGTCAGTATCCGGTTCGGGCCCACTCAGGCAGTATCGCTCAAAATCGCCCGGTCTTAGTTAAAAAAGGGTGAACTATCCTGTTGCCCGGCCCTCAGGTCGGCCTTCCACTTGATCCAGGCCTTGTCGTGCTTGTCATAGAGCTCGACCCACCGTCCCTCGACGGCTGACGGCATAAGTTCCGCACCGTGGGCTTCCCCGCCCAGCATCGGCAGGGAGGCGTCCAATCCTTCGAATTCCGACGTCTCTTCAAGCGTAAGTCCGACCAGCACGCGCCGTCCGCTGACATCGACGACATACCGCCTTGGCGAATGCCCCCTGAGATCACTCATGCGTGCAAGTTCCCTCGCGATGCGCGGGCCAACGGCAACACCCCGCCGGCACGCGAACCCAGCCCGGCTGCCGCAACGAAGACAAGATGACCGATTGCATGTCGCCCGCCAACCCCAACTCACGCCACTGTCGCGCTACCTCTGCCGAGCTAGCCCGCTAGAACGCGCGGCGCATGTGGCCGAATGCGGTCACCGGCTGTTCCCGCCTCGCCGATTTGGCGGCCGGCGGCGCCACATACGGCGCATAGATCCGATATTGCGCGCGGCGCTTGCGCGATCGCCACGAGCGCGTGGCGAAACCGGAGAAGAAGCCGGCGACGAACGCCGCCGCAAGGATGAGAACAGGAGAGAGCATCACATTCGTCCACGTTAGTCTCGATGTTATTAACATTCGGAGTTGTGACGACATCATGATTGCGCGCGCCGAAAGAATGTTCAGCCGCTGGAATTTTTTGTGCAATCGAACGGCGCAACGATGACCCGGCGCCCACATCGGCTGTGCTCGCGCGCGGGGCGCTTCAGGAGAACCACCACAGCATGAATTTCAGGAACATCGAGCTGAGCAGAAAAATCCACCCCGCCATCGCCAGCAGCGTCAGGCCGACGAATACACCTGAAACGCTTTTCTCCTTGAGGCGCGCCAGCAGCGAGTTTTTTTCTTCTTGCGGATAGAACATCTCAAGCTCAAGACGCATTTGATTCAAATCAGCTAGCAGCCAATTTCGATGATCTCATGACGCGTCACGGCGGCAACTCGCTTCGCATGTCACAGATCTCGGCTGCAAAATCTCGTGAAGGCGAAGGCCGTCGACGACGATTCATGGCTCACGTCCTGGCTGACAAAGTCTTGGCTCAAGAAAATTCCGCGTGACACGGTCAGCGATCGGCCCCCGCGACCTCAGTAGGCCGCGCGCCGGAATTTTTCAGTTGCGTGATATTGCGCTCTGCGCCGCGGATGCGCGTCGCGCGTCGAATCGATCGTCGAGCCAGAGAATGCCATGCGACCGCACGCACGACGGCCGTGGCGAGCTGTAGGCGTGATCGACCGCACACCCCGCAAGCGCATGGTGGCCGCCCTGCTGGTATCTCAGTTTAACAAGCAAGACCTCGCATGCGGAGACCGCGATCGCAGCGTTACACCCGGAAAAAGGCGAACCAGATAATTCCGAGGATCAAGACTGCGAGCCCCGTGGAGGCCGTGAGCAGCGCGAGAACCGATGGTCCGGGCTCGGCCTGGCGCGCCTCGGTCGGGGTTTCTGTGATCTGACCGTGTCGTTCCGTTGCCATGGCGACCTCGTTGCTTAAGTGCCTGAAATTCCGGCGATTGCCGCTCCCCTTCGGAGGGCCAACGCGTGATCCGGAGCGATGTTCCGAGCCGCCTGACGGCTGTCCAACGACCACGCCGCCGCCGCGTCAAACGGGCGCAGGCTTGAGCCCACGGTTAACGCCGTTGCCAAATTCACCGGGCCGCGTTGTTTCAAACCGGGGTTCCCGGTGTTATCCTTGATCGTTCCGTCGGTTGCGTAATCGGAGTTTCCCTATGGCCCCCCGCGCCAACTGGAAGGGCTTTTTGCGCCTTTCGCTCGTGACTTGTCCGGTCGCCCTGTACCCGGCGACGTCGGATACCGAGAAGGTCTCCTTCAACCAGATCAACCGCAAGACCGGCCACCGGATCAAATACGCCAAGGTCGACGCGGAGACCGGTGAGGAAGTCTCCACCGACGACATCATGAAGGGCTACAAGGTCGACACCGACACCTATATCGAGGTCACCAAGGAAGAGCTCGACGACATTGCGCTGGATTCGACCCGCACCATCGAGATCGACGAATTCGTGCCGCGCAGCGAGATCGACAGCCGCTATCTGATCCGCCCCTATTATCTCGTTCCCGACGGCAAGGTCGGCCACGACGCCTTCGCGGTGATCCGCGAGACCATCCGCAGCATGGACAAGGTCGCGATCGGCCGCGTGGTGCTGACCAACCGCGAGCACATCATCGCGCTCGAGCCGCTCGACAACGGGCTGATGGGCACGCTGTTGCGCTACCCCTATGAGGTGCGCAGCGAGAAGGAATATTTCGACGACATCCAGGATGTGAAGATCACCAAGGATATGCTCGACCTCGCCAAGCACATCGTCGAGCAGAAGTCCGCCGAGTTCGATCCGGAGGATTTCGAGGACCGCTACGAGCAGGCGCTGATCGACCTGATCAACCAGAAGCGCAACGGCATCAAGATCGCCAAGCCCGCGGCGAAGGCCGGCGGCAATGTCATCAACCTGATGGACGCGCTGAAGAAGAGCCTCGCCAACGAGAAGCAGGCCGCTCCGGCCAAGGCCGAGGCAAAGGCGGCGAAGGGCAAGAAGCCGAAGAAGCGCATCGAGGGCCAGCGCGAGATGCTGCTGCCGATCTCGGGCAGCGGCAAGCGCGAGCCGAAGGAGGCCGTCAAGCCCGAGTCGAAGAGGGCCGAGAAGCCCGCGCGTGCGCAAGGTACCGCCGCGCGCAAGAAGGCGGGTTGAGGTCGCGGCGCTGCCGCAGGCCGCCGACTACATCATAAGCTATCGGAAGACGCCCAGCAGGAGGCGCGCTGGCAGATCGCGGTTGTGCATCTGATCGACGCGGGAAATCTGGCGGCGGCTTGTTCGCGCGCATCGCGATGCTTCGCGCGCTGAATGGAGACGGCGGAGGCGACTGAATCAGAAAGTGTGAAGCGTGGCTGGTGGCGCTTACTTGAATGCCGAACTGACGGCGGTGAACTGGCCGCTCACGGTGGTGCCTATGCCTCTGACGCCGGCGACGATCACGATGCTGATGCCGCCGGCAATGATGGCGTATTCGATCGCCGTAGCCCCGACGTCATCGCGCAGAAATCTTGCAAGCAACGCGCGCATGAAAAGCTCCTGTCCGACGCCCGCGG
The DNA here is from genome assembly GCF_054057015.1 of Bradyrhizobium sp. JR3.5. Classification (NCBI taxonomy): domain Bacteria; kingdom Pseudomonadati; phylum Pseudomonadota; class Alphaproteobacteria; order Hyphomicrobiales; family Nitrobacteraceae; genus Bradyrhizobium; species Bradyrhizobium sp. JR3.5. The sequence continues at coordinate 5,896,422 of NZ_JBSRYV010000002.1, read as the reverse complement.
CTTTTTCTCCCGCGCCGTAGTAATATTCCAGCAAAACTAGGCCACATTGGTTGACGGCCCATTGATGGACACAATGAACGATCGCTTAAGGGTTGCAGAGAAACTCGCTGCTAGTTCTGCCTGCATCCCGTCCTCGCCCCGCAAGGCGGCAAGTCGGGATTGGGCGTAAACGCATATCAGGACTACCTGATCCGGCCCCGGCGGCGCTTTACCCTCGCGGCGGAATCCTGTTCCTTTATCGGACAGGACGACAACGAGGCCGGATCGAACCGGCCGCATCCAAAGGGAGTGACCGTCATGAAGCTCGGCACCGCGATCGCGGAAATCATGAAGCGCGAGGGGATCGAGATCCTCACGGGCTACCCGGTCAACCACCTGATAGAATACGCCGCCAGTGCCGACATCCGCCCCGTGATGGTGCGCCAGGAGCGCATCGGCGTGCACATGGCTGACGCGATCTCCCGCGTCACCTCGGGCGAGAAGATCGGAGCGTTCTGCATGCAGCACGGACCGGGGGCCGAGAACGCGATGGGTGGTGTCGCGCAGTGCTACGGCGAATCCGTACCCGTCCTGGTGCTGCCGATGGGTTATGCGCGCCGGCTTGCCAACATCGATCCGAACTTCAATTCCAGCCAGGCGATGAAGGCGTTCTCGAAATCCTCGGAGCCGATCAACATCGCCGCTGAGGTCTGCAACATCTTCCGCCGCGCCTTCACCAAATTGAAGAACGGCCGCGGCGGGCCGGTGATCGTCGAGATCCCCGCCGACATGTGGAACGAGGAGGTGCCGGAGCCCCTGAACTACACACCGGTGCTGCGCACCCGCTATGGCGCCGATCCCGTCCATGTGAAGGAAGCCGCAACCCTGCTCGTCAACGCCAAGCGTCCGGTGATCTATGCCGGCCAGGGCGTGCATTACGCAAAAGCCTGGCCGCAGCTGAAGCGCCTTGCCGAGCGGCTCGCGATCCCCGTTACCACCAGCCTCGGCGGCAAGTCGTCATTCCCGGAGACGCATCCGCTGTCGCTCGGCTCCGGCGGCCTTGCCGTACCGCGCGCGGTGCCGAAATTTCTCACTGAGGCCGACGTGATCTTCGGCATCGGCTGCTCCTTCACCGAAACGTCGTTCGGCATCGCAATGCCGAAGGGCAAGACCATCATCCATTCGACGCTCGATCCGAACCATCTCAACAAGGATGTCGAGGCCACAATCGGGCTGGTCGGCGACGCCGGCCTCGTGCTCGACGCACTGCTGGAGGAGATCGGCAAGACCGTGACCGCGGACCGCAACGCCAGCGCGGTCGCGGAGGAGATCGCCGCCTCCCACAAGGAATGGCTCGCCAAATGGATGCCGAAGCTCACGCATAACGATGCGCCGCTCAATCCCTACCGCGTGTTGTGGGACCTGCAGCACACCGTTGACATCCACAATACCATCATCACCCACGACGCCGGCAGCCCGCGCGATCAACTGTCGCCGTTCTGGAAGTCGGTCGAGCCGCTGTCCTATATCGGCTGGGGCAAGACCACGCAGCTCGGCTATGGTCTCGGCCTCGCGATGGGCGCCAAGCTGGCAAAACCGGACAAGCTCTGCATCAATGTCTGGGGCGACGCCGCGATCGGCTTCACGGGGATGGATTTCGAGACCGCGGTGCGCGAGCGGATTCCGATCATGTCGATCCTGCTCAACAATTTCTCGATGGCGATCGAACTGAAGGTGATGCCGATCTCGACCGAGAAATACCGCTCGACCGATATCTCCGGCGACTACGCCGCGATGGCGCGCGCCTTCGGCGGCTACGGCGAGCGGGTGACCAAGCCCGAAGACATCATCCCCGCGATCAAGCGCGGCATCCAGAAGACGAGGGAAGGCGTGCCGGTGCTGCTGGAATTCATCACCAGCAAGGAGACCGAGGTGTCGCGGCCGGGGACGTGAGGGCACCTCACACGCCCTCACCCACTTGATTTGACCTCGCCTGCACGGGCAAGCTCCCTCCGACAAAGGATCGGAGGGAGAGATGGCGCGCATCCTGGTGCTGGGTGCCGGCTTTGCCGGTCTGTGGGCCGCGCTTGGTGCGGCCCGCAAGCGCGACGAGATCGGCGCGCGGGCTGAGGACACCGAGATTCTCGTCGTCGATCGCAACGCCTATCACAACATCCGGGTGCGCAATTACGAGGTCGATCTCGGCGACGTCGCGCTGCCGCTGCAAGATCTGCTCGATCCGGTCGGCGTCAGGCATAGGGTGGCTGACGTCACGGCGATCGATCCGGCCACGCGCGAGGTCATCGTCAAGAAAGGCTCCGGCGCGGACACGCTGACCTACGACCGGCTGGTGCTGACGACCGGCAGCGAGCTGGTCCGCCCCGCGATATCAGGCCTTGCCGCACACGGCTTCAATGTCGACACCTTCGAAGCAGCCACACGCCTCAACACGCATCTTGCCGCGCTCGGCAAGCAGCCGCCGTCGCCGGCCTGCGCGACGGTGGCCGTGGTCGGCGCTGGCTTCACCGGGATCGAGGTCGCGGCCGAGATGCCGGCCAAGCTCGCCCGCGCCGGCATCGCCGGCGATCACCGCATCATCCTGATCGATCCCAATCCGGTGGTCGGCGCGACGTTCGGCGCGCATGGCCGTCCCGTCATCAATGAGGCGCTGGCCGCGCTCGGCGTTGAGACGCGGCTGAATGCCAGGGTACGCGCCATCGATGCCGTCAGCGTCACGCTCGATGGCGGCGAGATCATTCCGGCCGCGACCGTGGTGTGGTGCGGCGGCATGCGCGCGAGCCCCCTTGCGGCGACGCTCCCGGTCAAGCGCGACGGGCTCGGCCGCCTCCCGGTCGACCATTGCATGCGCGTCGAGGGCCTCAATGGCGTATTCGCCGCCGGCGACGTCACCTCCTGCCTGATCGACGGCGAGCATCCGACCGTGATGTCCTGCCAGTTCGCGCGGCCGATGGGCCGCTTCGCCGGCCACAATGTGGTCGCGGATCTGTTCGGCGAAAAACTCCTGCCGCTCACCATCGACTGGTACGTGACGGTGCTCGATCTCGGCGCTTGGGGCGCGCTCTACACCACCGGCTGGGACCGCGAGGTGCATACGTCAGGCGCCGCCGCCAAGCTCACCAAGCAGACCATCAACCAGCAGCGCATCTACCCGCCGCGCAACGGCGATCGCGCCGCCCTGCTTGCGGCCGCCGCGCCGACGATCCAGACGGCACCGCCGACGCGGAAATAATTTTAGGGCTCACTCTCTCAATCGTCATGGCCGGGCTCGTCCCGGCCATCCACGTCTTTCTTCACGGCAGCACCAGAGACGTGGATGCCCGGGACGAGCCCGGGCATGACGAGTACGTGGGAGCACACTCGTGCCGCAATTACTGCGACAGCTTCACAAAATCCGGAAACTTCAGCTTCCCTTCCGCGATCGCCTTCGGCCAGACCGTGATCTGCTTGCCGCCCTGCCACTGGAACACGAGGCCGGTGACGGCACCCGGGCCGGACTTGATGCCGTGGGTGAACTCGTCGTTCTTGCCGTAGAACTGGATCTTGCCGATCGTGCCATCGAAGTCGGTCTTCTCGAGCTCGGTGACCATCTTGTCCGGATCGGTCGAGCCGGCGCGCTGGATCGCTTCCGCAATGATGTAGACCTCGTCATAGGCGGTGTAGCCGGTATAGGCCGGCGGCGTGCCGAACCTGGCCTTGAACGCTGCCGCGAACGGTTTTGTCTTTGGCGTCACCGCGACGTCGGGCGTCGCCACCGCGAGCGACGGCACGCCTTCGGCCGCGCCGTTGGTGTCGCCCCAGAACGTCGGGCTCAGCGCCTGCGCGCTGATGCCGAACATCGGGATCGGCACCTGCTGGTTCTTCCACTGCACCGTCGGCTGCACGCCGACATGGGAGATGCCGGTGACGATCACGTCGGGCTTGGCGGCTTCCATCTTGTTGAAGATCGGCGTGAAGTCGGTGGTGTCGGGCGAGAAGCGGATGTGCTCGACGACCTTCAGGCCGGCCTTGGGCAGGCAGGCCTCGTAGCCGATGTCGAGCGGCTTGGTCCAGGCCGCGTCCTCGCTCATGATCGCCACCGACTTGAACTTGAGCTGGTCGACCAAGAGCTCCTTGGCCGCGTCGCAGACCAGCTGCGCCTGCGCGGCCGAGGTCAGGTAACCGTGGAAGGTGTACTTGTTCTTCTCATAGTCGTTGTGGATCGCCTTGGTGATCTCGTTCGAGGCGGCGCCGGGGGTGATCAGCGGCATCTTCAGCCGCGACGCCCACGGCTCGAGCGCCAGCACGACCTCGCTGATGTAGCTCGCGATCACGGCCGAAACCTTGTCCTCGCTCACCGCACGCTGGAACGCGCGCACGGAATCCGCCGACGAACTCTTGTTGTCGTAGGTGACGATCTCGATCTTGCGGCCCATCACCCCGCCCTTGGCGTTGATCTCGTCGGCCGCGATCTGCGCGCCGCCCGGGGTTGCGGCACCCGCGATCGACTGCACCTCGGCGATGATTCCGATCTTGATCGGGTCCTTGGACTGCGCATAGGCCGGCGCCGCGAGGCACAGCGCGAGCGCCGAGGCCAACAGGCTCACGCGGGTGGCGGTTGAATATGCTGGCATCATGATCTCCCTTGCTTGTTTTGTTATTCTTCAAACTTTGAGCGTCAGAGAAAGTCCTTGCCGGCCTCCGCGGCGAACCGGCCCGGATCGCCTTCCCAGACGATCCGCGCGTGCTCCAGCACATAGACGCGGTCGGCATGGGGCAGCGCGAAGGTCACGTTCTGCTCGCCGAGCAGCACCGTGATCTTGGTGGTCTGGCGCAATTTTTCGAGCGCCTTCGACAGCAGTTCGAGGATGACCGGCGCAAGCCCCAGCGTCGGCTCGTCCAGGATCAGGATCTGCGGCTGCATCATCAGCGCGCGGCCGATCGCCAGCATCTGCTGCTCGCCGCCGGACAGCGTTTGCGCCATCTGGCCCTGGCGCTCCTTCAGGATCGGGAACAGTTCGAACAGCCAGGCCAGCTGCTTCGCCCGCGCCGCGTCGTCGAGGTGCTGGCCGCCGAGATCAAGGTTTTCCCGCACCGTCATCTCGCCGAACAATTCGCGCGATTCCGGGCACTGCACGAGGCCCGAGCGGGCGATCTTGGCCGGCCCGGTGCCACGCAGCTTCTGCCCACCGCGCAGAATCTCGCCGGTATAGGGCAGGAAGCCCGAGATGGTGTTGAACAGCGTGGTCTTGCCGGCGCCGTTGAGGCCGACGATCGAGACGAACTCGCCCTCATGGACGTGGATCGAGACGTTCTCCAGCGCCTGCGCCTTGCCGTAATGCACGCTGACATTCTCGACCTGCAGCAGCGGCACCTTGTCCTTGAACGAGGTCTCGGGCCGTGCATGGGTCTCGATCGCACCGCCGAGGTAAACCCGCCGCACGGTCTCGTTCTTCATCACGTCCTCGGCGCGGCCGGTCGTGATCTCCTCGCCGAGATACATCGCAAGCACACGGTCGACCAGCGCGGCGACGCTCTTGACGTTGTGGTCGACCAGCATCACCGCGCGTCCCTCGTCGCGGAAGCTGCGGATCAATTGCGAGAACACCCCGACCTCGGCGCTGGTGAGGCCAGCAAACGGCTCGTCGACCAGCACCACCTTCGGGTCGCGCGCGATCGCCTTCGCCAGCTCAAGCCGTCGCAGATCGGCGAACGGCAATGTCGGCGGGCGGCGATCCATCACCGCCCCCAGGCCGACACGTTCGGCGATCCACCTGGCACGCTCGGTCAGCGCCTTGTCGGGAAACAGCATGAACAGGCTGTCGGGCAATAGCGCGACCATGATGTTCTCGAGCACAGTCTGCCGGTTCAGCGGCCGCGAGTGCTGGAACACCATGCCAAAGCCCTTGCGCGCGATCTTGTGCGCGGGCAGCCCGGCCACGTTCTCGCCGTCGAACAGCACCTCGCCCGTGGTCGGGCGCTCGATGCCCATCACGCTCTTCATCGCGGTCGACTTGCCCGAGCCGTTCGGCCCGATCAGGCCGAGGATCTCGCCGGGATGCAGGTCGAACGACAGGTTCTTCACCGCGGTCAAGCCGCCGAATCTCTTGGTCAATCCACGGACGGTGAGCGTTGCTGTGGTCACAGTCTGATCCATTTAGGAGCGCGCCTCGCGTGACAGGGCCGCTCCGAGGAAACCGCCGGGGAAGAATAGCACGACGAGCAGCGCCACCGCCGAGACGATGAAGGTCGCAAGCTCGCCGGTCGGACGCAGGAATTCGCCCGCGACGATCAGGAAGATCGCACCTAACGCCGCGCCCAGCACGGTGCGCCGGCCGCCGAGCACGGCGGACACGATCACGTTCACGCCGACCGCGACGTCGACCACGGTGCCGACCGAGGCGGTGCCGAAGTAGAACACCAAGAGCGCCCCCGACAGTCCCGAGAAGAAGGCGCTGACGATAAAGGCTGCGAGCTTGTGCTTGACGATGTTGAAGCCGAGCGCGCCGGCCTGCACCGGGTCCTGCCCGCTTGCCTGAAGCACGAGTCCAACCGGCGATTGCGACAGTCCGTACAGGATCGCGGCGCTCACAGTCATGAAGCCGAGTGCGATCCAGTAATTGGCGCCGGCATTGATCGTGATGACATCGGGGATGGTGAGACCGATCTCGCCGCCGGTCAGGTCAGCGAACACCACGATGAAATTCTGCAGCATCAAGACCGCAACCAGCGTGGTCAGGCCGAAATACGGTCCCCTCACCCGCAGCGCCGGCAGCGCCAGCACGAAGCCCGCGACCACCGACGCCAGCGCGCCGAGCAGGATGCAGACATAGACCGACCAGCCGAACTGGTTGTTGAGAATGCCGGCGGTGTAGGCGCCGGTGCCGATCAGGAAGGTCGGCCCGAAATTGACCTCGCCGGCGAAGCCGAACAAGAGGTCCCAGGCCATCGCGAACACGCCGAAATAGAACGCGACGGTGAGCAGCCCGAGGATGTAGCCAGAGACATAGAACGGCAGCGTCGCGGCAACCACCACGCAGACCAGCGAAATGAAGAACAGGCGCGAGGTAAAGAAGTTGGCCATCTCAGCGCCTCCCGAGCAGGCCTTGAGGCCGGATATACATCACGAACACCAAAAGCAGCAGCGCCGGAATGGTGCGGTAGGCCGGCGAGATCATGTAGGCCGTGATGGTCTCGAGATAGCCGACCACGAAGGCCGCGATCAGCGAGCCGGAGACGCTGCCGAGGCCGCCGAGCACCACGATCGAGAACGCGCTCGCGGTCAGCGGCCCGACGCTGTAGGAGCTGACGCCTAAGAACATGCCGAGCAGCACGCCGGCGATACCGGCCAGGATGCCGTAGATGCCCCACACCACGATGTAGATCTGGGTGAGCTCGAGCCCAAGCAAGGTGACGCCGCGCGGGTTCATCGAGGCCGCCAGCACCGCCTTGCCGGTCCGCGTGCGATTCACCAGCAGCCAGAGCAGGCCGATCACGAGACAGCACACCAGCGCGGTGAAGATGTTGTTGCGCGGCGTGCGGTTGCCGAGGATATCGACGACGCCCTCGACGATCGGCAGCACCGTCTTGGCATTGTTGGTGAAGAAATAGGCGATCAGCTCCTGGATCATGATGCCCCACAGCAGGGTGCCGGTGAGGACGAAGATTTCCTTCTCCTCGTTGGGGATCCGCCTCGAGTTCTGGATCGGCTTCACGACCGCGAAATAGGTTGCGAACGCCATGATCAGCGCCACGCCGACACCGAACAGCGCGCCGGTATAGATGTCGAGGTGCAGCACGCTGGCCGCGGCCCAGGCCGCGACCGCTGCGGCCACCATGATGGCACCGTGGGAGAGGTTGAGAACGCCGGAGACACCGAAGATCAGGGTGAAGCCGGTGGCACCGAGTGCATAGAGCGCACTGATGGCAAAGCCATCGATCAGGATTTGTAAGGCAAGCATCTCAAATCGGCCGCGGCAGCAAAGCTGCCTGTTGTGGAGGACGCGGAACTGAATGCGGATGCTCCCGGGACCGGCCCGGGAGCATGATCATCGATCAGTTGGTGGTGAGCTTGATGAAGTTCGGGAACTTGAGATCGCTCTTGGCGACCTCCTTCGGCCAGACCGCGACCTGCTTGCCGCCCTGCCACTGCAGCATCAGTCCGGTGATCAGGCCCTTGCCGTACTTGATCGAATGGGTGAACGGATCGTCCTTGCCGTAGAACTGGACGCGTCCGATGGTGCCTTCCCAATCGGTCTTCTCCAGCGCATCGACCATCTTGTCGGCCTCGACCGAGCCCGCGCGCTTCACCGCATCCGCGATGTAGTAGACCTCGTCATAGGCGGTGTAGCCCGCATAGGAGGGATAGTTGCCGTAGCGCTTCTTGAAGCCTTCCGCGAACGGCACCGACTTCGGCGTCACCGCGACGTTCGGACCCGACACGCCCTGATACAGCACGCCTTCCGCAGCGTCGTTGGTGTCCTTGCCGAAGGTCTCGTTGGTCGCCTGCGAGGAAATGCCGAACATCGGGATCGGCACTTGCTGGTTCTTCCACTGCACCGTCGGCTGGACGCCGACATGGGAGATGCCGGTGATGATCACGTCGGGCTTGGTGCCCTCGATCTTGTTGAATATCGGCGTGAAGTCGGTGGTATCGGGCGAGAAGCGGATATGGTCGACGACCTTGAGCCCGATCTTCGGCAGGCACTCCTCGTAGCCGACGTCGAGCGGCTTGGTCCACGCCGCGTCCTCGCTCATGATGACCGCGGTCTTCATGTGCTTCTGATCGACCAGCAGCTCCTTGGCGGCGTCGCAGACCGACAGCGCCAGCGCCGCCGAGGTCAGATAGCCGTGGAAGGTGTACTTGTTCTTCTCGTAGTCGGCGTGGACGCTCTTGCTGATCTCGTTGGAGGCCGCACCGGGCGTGACGAACGGGGTCTTCAGGCGCGAAGCCCAGGGCTCGAGCGCCAGCACGACTTCGCTGATGTAGCTCGATATGACGACGTTGACCTTGTCTTCGTTGACCGCGCGCTGGAATGCGCGCACCGAGTCCGCCGAGGACGAGTGATTGTCGTACGAGACGATTTCGATCTTGCGGCCGTCGATGCCGCCCTTGGCGTTGATCTCGTCGGCGGCGAGCTGCGCCGCCTGCGGGATCGACGCCCCGGCGATCGCCTGCGCTTCGGCGATCACGCCGATCTTGAGGGTGTCAGCCGCCAGCGCTCCGCCGGGGCTGGCTGCCAATAGGCCCAACACGGCCGCTCCGGCAAGTTGCTGCATCGCATGAACAGGCAGTCGCGATGTTCTCTTCACCCTGTTTCTCTCCTCTTTTTGTTCGGCTGCTTCGAGCTCTTGGGGCCGGACTATAGCTGCGACAAAACGCGCAGCAAGTGAAACTGCGCGCAGATCGCCATGCGTGGACGACAACTAAAGTAGTGGGTCGCCATGCGAAGCTGTACCTCCACCCACACTGTCATCGCCCGGCTCGACCGGGCGATCCAGTACGCCGCGGCCTCTCGGCTCAAGCACCAGCGCCTCTGGAATACTGGATCACCCGCATGCGCGGGTGATGACACCGCGTGGTGTGACAACTGGAATCGCGAGCCATCCTCATTGTCGTCCCGGCAAAGGCCGGGACGACAGCGGTGAGCTTGGCTAGCGCCCTACTCCGCCATCTCGACCGCCGGCCGCGTCGCGGGACCGGCGAGCGGGCGCTCTTCCATCGTGATCATGCAGATCGAGGCTGTGGTCAGCAGCACGGCGGCGGCGCCGAACACGTAGCGGAACGCAGTGATCATGTCGGCCATCGGGATCGCGCCGACGGTGCTGGCGGAAGCGGCATGATGCTCGCCGGCGAGCGAGATGTCGGTCCCGAGCGTCATCAGCAGGATCGTGGTGAAGGCGGCGACCGTGAAGGAGGCCATCATCGCGCGGAAGAAATTCATCGCGCCGGTCACGGTGCCGACCTGCGGACGCGCCACCGCGTTCTGCAGCGACACCACGCTGATCGGGAATGTGGTGCCGAGCCCGAGCGCGAACACGCTCATCAACAGCAGCAATCCCCACAGCGGCAGCGTCGTCACGGCCATCCCGACGGCGCAGATCGCAGCGACCGAGGTGCCGACGATCGCGACACGTTTGTAGTGCTTGGCCTTCGCCATGGTCCGGCCGGCGATCGCAGCACCGAAGGTCGAGATCGCCGCGAGCGGGATCAGCGCAAGGCCGGCCTCGCTGGCGGTGAGGTGATAGACCACCTCGTAATAGAGCGGCAGGTGCACGGTGAGCCCGACCATGGCGCCGAGCGCGCAACCGCCCGCGCCCATCGCGAACGGTACCACCGAGCCGCCGAGCAGCGACAGCGGCAGGAACGGCTCGTCGGCCCGGCGCGCATGCCAGACGAAGGCGCCGGCGAGCGCGATCGAGGCGCCGATCATGGCCGTAATGGTCGGCGACAGCCAGGACAGACGCGTGCCGCCCCAGGTCAGCACCAGCATCAGCACGACGGCCGAGGCCATCAGCAGCACGCCGCCGAGCCAGTCGACCTTGCGCTTGCGGTGGAACACCGGGATCTTGCTCATCTTCGGCAGCAGCAGCGCCAGCGCCGCCGCCGCGAGCGGCAGGTTGATCCAGAAGATCATCGACCAGTGCAGGTGCTCGGCGAACACGCCGCCGACCACCGGACCGAGAATGCCACCGGCCATCCAGACGCTGGAGAAATAGGCCTGATAGCGGCCGCGCTCGCGCGGGGTGACCACGTCGGAGATCACGGTCTGGACCACCGGCATGATGCCGCCGCCGCCGAGCCCCTGCAGGCCGCGGGCAACGATCAGCATGGTCATGCTGGGCGCGATCGCGCACAGCACCGAGCCGACCACGAACAGGCTGAGCGAGGTGATGATCATGACGCGGCGGCCATAGATGTCGCTCAGCGTGCCGAACACCGGCGCCACCGCGGTGGAGGCGAGCAGATAGGCCGTGATCACCCAGGACAGGTTGGTGACGTCGTGAAACTGGCGCCCGATCGTCGGCAGCGCGGTCGCGACGATGGTCTGGTCGAGCGCGGCCAGGAACATCGTCAGCATCAGGCTGATCACGATGGTGCGGACTTCGTCCGGATTGAGCGGTGCCGGCGGCGCCAGCGGTGGCGCATCGCTGAGTTCGATCACCTCGCTCGGGAGGCGGGACAGCTCTTCGGCAATGTCGTCGGGCAATGTCTCTTGGTCGGCAGGAATCCGGCTCTGCCGTTCATACTTGTTCATTTGGGGCGTAATGCTGCTGCGCGGACGCGTGCCGCGATGGAATCATTCTCTGATCCGCAATTTATGCAGCAATTCGCTGCTGAGGCAGGCACCTCAGCGCATGGGTGCATCCCGCCTCGGTGTTCTCGCGATGACGTGATCGCACAACAGCCGGCGCCAGCTCTCGCGCCGTCAGCGTTGCGTCTTGGAAATCTACTTGGAGATCTTGGGCCGCTTCTTCAATTGCGCCCGTTTCGGCAGCAGCGCCGGCCAGCGCACGATGTGATCCTCGAGATCGGCGTCGTTGACATCGAGTTCGGTGCCTTCCACCCGCCCGCGTACCGAGACCCCGGCTTCATGAACCGTGTTGGGATCGCCGGAGATCAGGGGATGCCACCAGTAGAGGTCCCGCCCCTCGGCCACGAGCCGATAGCCGCAGCTCGGCGGCAGCCAGTTCAGGGTTCGGACGTTCTCCGGCGTCAGGCGGACGCAATCCGGAACCTGGTCGGAGCGGTTCGGGTAGTCCTTGCAGGTGCAGAGGCCGGAATCGAGCAGCTTGCAGGAGATATGGGTGAAATAGATCTTGCCGGTGTCCTCGTCCTCCAGCTTCTCCAGGCAGCAACGTGCGCAGCCGTCACACAGGCTTTCCCATTCGGCGTTGGACATCTCTTCCAACGTCTTGGTTTTCCAGAAGAATCCCTCCTGGCCCGACGGGCGCTTGGGCGGTGCGGTCATGATATCCCTGACATGGCGGTAAAGCTCTTCTTGGGACGCCGGCGCTCCCTCCGCAAGGGGGTGATATTGCGGGGTCGAAAAAGCCGGTGGGCAGCGTTAGGGCTTTCATTAAATTCACAAGCCGCGCCATTGGTTTATGGCAGCCGCTCGGATAGAACAACGAACGAGTCCCCAACGACGCAAAAGCGCCTTGGGATTGCCGCAACATCGAAGCAAGACGCTGGCCTGTGCCCGATTCGGGCGCCCGCAGCGCTGTCGAACTGATCAAGGGTCCGGTCCTTCAGATCATGCCGTCGCATTGGAAACAGAAGGTCCGGAATTTCTTCCTGGACCTCGATGCGCGTATCGACTCGACGCTGTTTTCGTCGGGCAAGGGCCTGCGCGAACTCTACGAGCGCTATTCCACCTTCATGGACCGCTTCTATGTCGGCCGCTGGAAGCGCTGGGTGTTCATCGAGCCGCTGTCCGAGGCCGCGACCATCGGGCTCGGCGGCATGATCCTGATGCTGACGCTCGCGATCCCCGCGTTCCGCGAGACCGCCGACGAGGACTGGCTGAAGAAGTCCGACCTCGCGGTGACCTTCCTCGACCGTTACGGCAACCCGATCGGCAGCCGCGGCATCAAGCATAATGACTCGATCCCGCTGGAAGACTTTCCGGACAATCTGATCAAGGCGACGCTCGCGACCGAAGACCGCCGCTTCTACGACCATTTCGGCATCGACGTTCCCGGCCTCGCCCGCGCGCTCGTCACCAACGCGCAGGCCGGCGGCGTCCGCCAGGGCGGTTCGTCGATCACCCAGCAACTCGCCAAGAACCTGTTCCTGAACAACGAGCGCACCATCGAGCGCAAGGTGAAAGAAGCCTTCCTTGCGATCTGGCTGGAGACGCGGCTCACCAAGAACGAGATCCTGAAGCTCTATCTCGACCGCGCCTATATGGGCGGCGGCACCTTCGGCGTCGACGGCGCGGCGCACTTCTATTTCAACAAGTCGGTGCGCGACGTGAACCTCGCGGAAGCGGCGATGCTCGCCGGCCTGTTCAAGGCGCCGACCAAATACGCCCCGCACATCAACCTGCCCGCGGCGCGCGCCCGCGCCAATGTCGTGCTCGACAACCTCGTCGATGCCGGCTTCATGACCGAGGGCCAGGTATTCGGTGCCCGCCGCAATCCGGCGGTCGCGGTCGACCGGCGCGACGAGAACTCGCCGAACTACTATCTCGACTACGCCTTCGACGAGATGCGCAAGCTGGTCGACACGTTCCCGAAGTCCTACACCGAGCGCGTCTTCGTGGTCCGCACCGCGATCGACATGAACGTGCAGAAGGCGGCCGAGGAAGCGATCGAGAACCAGCTCCGGCAGTTCGGGCGTGACTATCACGCGACGCAGGCCGCGACCGTGGTGTCCGATCTCGACGGCGGCATCCGCGCCATGGTCGGCGGCCGTGACTATGGTGCGAGCCAGTTCAACCGCGCCGTCGACGCCTACCGGCAGCCCGGCTCGTCGTTCAAGCCCTACGTCTACACCACGGCGCTGCTGAACGGCTTCACGCCGAACTCGAAGATCGTCGACGGCCCGGTCTGTATCGGCAATTGGTGCCCGCAGAACTATGGCCATTCCTATTCGGGTCAGGTCACGCTGACGCAGGCGATCACCCGCTCGATCAACGTGGTGCCGGTCAAGCTCTCGATCGCGCTGGGCGGCAAGGAAGGCCCGAAGGCCGGCCGCGCCAAGATCGTCGAGGTCGCGCGCCCGCTTCGGCCTCAAGGCGCCGCTACCCGATACGCCGTCGCTACCGATCGGCTCCGATGAAGTCACGGTGATCGAGCACGCAGTTGCGTATGCGACCTTCCCGAACCGCGGCAAGGCGGTGACGCCGCACTCGGTGCTCGAGGTGCGCACCGGCGCCGGCGATCTGGTGTGGCGCTGGGACCGCGACGGTCCGAAGCCGCGGCAAGCCATTCCACCGAATATCGCCGCCGACATGGCCGGCATGATGAGCCACGTGGTCAGCGAAGGCACCGCGCGCCGCGCCGCGCTCGACGGCATTCCGACCGCGGGCAAGACCGGCACCACCAACGCCTATCGCGACGCCTGGTTCGTCGGCTACACCGGCAACTTCACCTGCGCGGTCTGGTACGGCAATGACGATTATTCGCCGACCAACCGCATGACCGGCGGCTCGCTGCCGGCGCAGACCTGGCACGACATCATGGTCGCCGCGCATCAGGGCGTGGAAGTGAAGGAACTCGTCGGCGTCGGCATGGGGCAGAAGCTGCCGCCGCAGCCGGCGCAGGCCAATGCCCAGGCCAACGCGGCCCCGCGCGTGCTGGAGACCAAGCCGGGTCCGCCGCCGGTTTTGACCAAACGTGGCGCCGATATCCTGGTGCGGGTCGAGAAGCTGCTCGACGAGGCCGCCAAGACGGCCAACAAGACCACGCTGAACGAGCCCTCGCAGGCCGGCAAGCCGGAGTCCTCGAGCGCGCTGGCGTTCCCCGAAAACTACGTTGCCGCGGCCGGGCCGGACGGCGCGACAGCACCTGCGCCACGCAAGAACTGACGTGCGGCTCCTCCTCTCAACCCTGCTGGCCCTCGTCATCGCCACGGCCGTTGGCCTCGGCCTGACCTACGCGACGGCGACGCGCGGTACCGATCTCGGCACGCTGAAGATCGGCGCCTGGACCGCGCGACCGAAGAACGGCACCTCCGACGTCGACCCCTATTCGCGGGCCACGATCGCGCGCAGCGGCGAGCTGCCGATCGGCACCGGCGACGGCATCGCGTTTTCGGCAACCACCGACGACAAGAACAAGCCGCTCGACGGCCGCTGCGACATCGTGGTCAGCGGCGTGACGCCGGCGGCGCGGTTCTGGACGCTGACGCTGTTCGACCGCAAGGGCCATCTCGTCGCGAACTCGCTGCAACGTTACGGCTTCACCAGCCAGGAGATCATGCGCGCCTCCGATGGCACCTTCGAGATCCACATCGCCTCGCGCTCGCGCGCCGGCAACTGGCTGCCGACCGGCGGCATCGAGCGCTACGCGCTGATGCTGCGCCTCTACGACACGCCGGTCGGGGTCGCGACCCGCACCCAGCGCGACGCGCCGATGCCCTCGATTGCAACGACGGGCTGCCCATGATCCGCGTGCTGTTCACGATCCTCGCAGGCGTGCTGCTCGGCGGCGTGGTGCATCTCGTCAGCGTGCTGGCGCTGCCGCGCATCGCCTCGCAGGACGCCTATTCGCGGCTCACGCCGATGACCAGGCTCAACGAGGTGACGCCGCTGCCGCTGGCCGACCCGGGCAACTCGCCGATGCCGCTGATGGATCCGGCCTTCGCGGTGGCGATCTGCCGCTACGATCTCTCCACCGGGCCGCTCAAGCTCACCGTGCCGGTCAGCCAGGCCTATACGTCGGTGTCGTTCTACACCCGCAACGAGGTCGCCTATTACGCGATCAACGATCGCTCCGCTGGCAAGAAGGTGATCGAGCTCGATCTCATGACGGAAGCGCAGCACAACGAGCTGCCGGAGGACGAGGAAGTCACCGCGGCCGACCGACTGATCATCGACTCGCCGACCTCGACCGGCCTGATCCTGCTGAAGGCGCTGGCGCCGGAGCCCGGCCTGATGCCGCAGGCACAGGCCTCGCTCGCGGCCTCGTCCTGCAAGGTGCAGGCCGAGCCGGTCGCGACGAAGCAGGAAGCACCTCCGCCGCTCCCCGCTCCCGCCCCGCCGCCTTCGGCACGCAAGCGCTAGCTCGCGGCGCGCGCGTGCCGGCCGCAACGGCAGGTCTCGTAATCGACGGGATCGTGGCTGTTGACGATCGTGACATCAGAGCCATGCGCCGCCTTCAATTGGCGCAGCCGTTCCTGGTTCTGGATGCGCGTCGCGCGATCCATGTCGGCGCGGCGCTGGAACATGCCGAGCACCAGCGGGATCCGCGGCCTGGCATCGAGCTGCGCGTGGTGGAAATAGGCGTCGCCGGCGTGCAGCAGCCACCTGTCCTTGTCGCGCACTGCGATGCCGCAATGGCCGAGCGTGTGGCCCGGCAGCGGGACCATCAGGATGTCCGGCTCGCGATCGCCGAGCGCGCGCACGCCCTGGAAGCCGAACCAGTCCTCGCCGCCGGCGCCGTAGAACGCCCAATCCGGACCGTGCTTCCACTGCGCCGTGATGTAGCGGCCTTCCGGCGGCGCGACCTGATGCGTCACCGCCATGTCGTACTCCTTGCGATGAACGTGCACCTTGGCCTTTCGAAAAGTCCGGCACGCCGCCGGCATGGTCGCGATCGAGATGCGTCAGCAGCAGATGCCGCACATCGTCGGGCGAGAAGCCGAGTGCCTTCACCTGGCGGACGGCCGTCTCGGCCGGATCGAGCCGCGGCGTCGTCTGCCGCACCCATTTGCGGCCGAGCCGCGGCGGGTCGCCGATGTCGTCAAGGCCGATACCGGTGTCGACCAACACCAGGCCGTCATTGCTCTCGACCAGCAGGCAGTGACAGACCATCCGGGCGCGCTGGAAGATGCTGCCGCTGCCGTTCACGAGCCGCTTGCCGATCGGGCACATGGTGCCGGTGTTGAGATGGTGGATGCGCATGACAAATCCTCCGCTGAAGCCGGTGCAGACTTGCCAGTCGCGTTTCCATAGGTAAAATATTGTCTTTCTATCACTACGATAGGATGTGCCTATGGATATCCGCGAACTCCGCTATTTCGCCGCGGTCTACCGCGAGCGCAACCTGACCGCCGCGGCGAAGCGCTGCTTCATCTCGCAGCCGTCGATCTCGGCGGCGATCACTAATCTCGAAGCCGAGCTCGGCACCACGCTGTTCATCCGGCACAAGAAGGGCATGGCGCCGACGGAGTCCGCCGCGCAGTTTCACGGCGTCGCCCGCAGGATCATCGACGAGGCGGATGCGGCGCGAAACCTGTTTCGCAAACCTGCGACGAGGCAGGCGCTGACGCTCGGCCTGTTGCGGACGCTCGATCAGGCGCGGACGATCGCGCTGCTGAAGCCACTGACGGGCAGTGCCGATCTCGCGCTTCGGCTGGTCGGCGCCAATGAGAAGGCCGATGCGCGGATCGTCGCAAAAAGCATGATCGGCGCCGGCGAGCACTTCATCCCGCTCTGGAGCGAGCGCTACGTCGCGGCATTGCCGCCGTCACATCCACTCACCCTCAAAGAGACGCTGCGGATCACCGACTTCGCAGGCGTTCCGATGATCGATCGCTGCCACTGCGAGCAGCAGGAATTTCTTCAAGCGGACCGCGCCGCCACGTAAGTCGGTGGCGATCGCGGAATCGGAGGAGTGGGCGATGGCGCTGGTCGCGGCTGGGGTCGGCGTTGCGATCGTTCCCGAAGGCGTGGCGCGCGGTAATCCGGATGTGGCGGTACGCCCGATTGATGTCGACGTCACGCGCCAGGTCGGCCTCGCCTACCCCTCGGCCCACCCGCCATCAAATGCGCTGAAGGAGTTCATTGCGAGCCTGCCGCGGCAGGCGAGCAGTCGCCGCGTCAGACCCACAACAAGGAAGATGAAGCGGGCCTAGCCCTTCGACACCACGGCCTGGCCCGTGGCCGGTCCTGAGACCAGCGGCGCATTGGCGGTGAGCCGGGCGAGCTCGTTGATCTGGCGTTCGGCGTCGGCGGCCATGCCGTCGGGCGCCTGGATCACCAACCGCTCCAGCGCCCAGCGATAGGACGAGATCCGCCGCTCCAGGCTCTGCTGGACCCATTGCACGATCAGCGTGTTCTCTTCCATCCGCGCCACCGCGTCCGCCTTCTCGCGCGGCGACAGGTCGGCGATCATCTTGAGGCTGGCACTGCGCTTGCGATCCAGCTCGATCACCTGGATCGCGGTGGCGAAGAACGGCTCGAAGCGCGTGATGTCGTCGCGGACCTGGTCGATCAGCAGCGAATAGCGCGAGGCGAACGAGCGATGCGGCTCGTCGATCAGATTGCGGCCGTACGCCGTGCGATCGAACACGACCCTCTGCCGCCACGGCGAAGGCAGCGGCTGGTAGTCGCCGTACACGCTCTTCCACGCCGGTCGCGACAGCGGCGGCTCGATGAACTGATAGGCGAGATCGCGCAGCTGACGTTCGTGTTCGGTGAGCTGGAATTGCGAGGCGTTCTTGCCGACGCTGCCGGTCGCTTCGGCACCCATCCAGCGATGCATGTCGTCGTTGCGGAAGTCGGCGCGGGTGCGGCCGAAATCGCCGCCGCTGCAGCCAGCGAGCGCCGAGCCCGCAACCAGCAGGATCAGCGCCGGGAGTGACCGCCGAGCGGCGGTCCGCTGCGCAAGTTCCGGCATTGGATCAGGAGCGGCGTCGGCGACGACGGCCCTGCGCAGTGCCCCGCTCCGGTCCGCGACCTCCACTGGTCTCCTCCGTCGTTCGCTCGATCCGCACGACGGGAAGGATCAGCACGGTCCCCATGCCTTCGCCGGCAGCGCCGGCAACGCTCGGCCGCCGTGCAGCCGCATCCGCCGGAAACTCAACGATGGTGCCCATGTTCCGTTCTCTCTGGCCCCGCACGGACATGATTTGCCCCGCGCTCGCCGAGTTAAGAACGCGCATGGTTAACGACATCTTAAGCCGCCGATACGGACGGTTACGGATGTGGTGCTGTGCCTCAATAGACACGCGCAAATTCGAGCGTTCGCCTTCACGGCTTGTTTTCCTTAACTGCGTCTTAAAACAGCCTGCGTAGGCTCGCTGCCACAAGGTTTTCAAACCGAGTCTTATTGGCAAGTCGCGTACGCCCGAGATGAGCGCAGCTCCGCTATTTCCTGGTTTCGATGGGCTGATGACGCTCTCCCGCCGCGAGGGAGTCGACATCCGCCCCACTTTGCTGCGCGTCCTGACCGACCTGTATGTGCAGGCGAGCGCGCACTCCGCCGACGAAGAGCGCCAGTTCGTCGAGCTGACGTCGCGCCTGATCGACGAGGTCGACGACGCGACCCGCGCCGCCGTCCGCGCGCGGCTTGCGATCTATCCGGCAACGCCCGCCAGGATCATGGACAAGCTCGGGCTGCGCCGCACCGGTCCGGAGCAGCCGATGCCGGCTGCCGCGCCAATTCCCGCACCCGCACCGTCCGCGCTGCCCGCCAAGATCCCGACCGAGGCAGAGCTGCGGATGGCCGCGAGCCTTGCGATGCGACCGAACGATGCCGCCGAGATCTCCGACATGTTCTTTGCCGCCAGCGCGAAGGAGCGCGCGCAGATCCTGCACAATCTGCAGGAGACGCCGCTGAAGGCCGCGGCGCGGATTCCGGCGGCTCGCGCCGCGCGCGCGATCCATATCCTGGAGATGGCGGCATTTGCCGAGGACCTCGATAACTTCGCGCTCGAACTCGGCGAGGCACTGATCCTGCCGTCGCGGATCGCGGCGGAGGTCGTCAATGATCCCGGCGGCGAGCCGCTCGCCTGCGCGATGCGGGCGCTTGATGTCTCGAGCGCCGCATTCCAGCGGATCCTGATGTTCCTCAATCCGGAAGCCGGCTCGTCGGTCAACTATGTCTATCGGCTGTCGCGGCTCTACGATCGTCTCAGCGAGCGCTCCGCGCTGGTGATGCTGGCGGCATGGCGCGGCTCGACCATGGCAGTGGCGCGCGCCAGGTATCGCTCGTCGCTCTATGATGACGAGCGCCATCACGTGCGCGCGACGTCTTCGCAGACGCGATCCGCGGTGCAGCCCGGCAGCGCGCCTGGCTTTCGCAACCAGAAGTCTGGAAGCTAGGCCTTCGCCAGATCGAGAAAGTGCCGCCCGGCGCGATCTTCGGTCTCCACGATCCAGGCATCGGGATCGAAGCGGAGCTCCTTGGTCAATCGCTCCTCGACCGAAGGCTCCGACACCGGCTGCTGCGCCGTCGGCACGAACAGCCGCTCGGCCGGACGGCTGTCGTCATAAACCGTCTGCGGCGCCGGCGCATACAGCATCGCATTGCCGTCCATCAGCGCCACCTTGACGAACACGGCGCCGGCTTCCTCGGCGCCCTTCTTGCGGATCGCGCCGAACACGCCTTCGGTCTGGCAGCGGCGCAGATACGCCGCGACCCATATGCTGGTTTTCAATCGCATGCGCCGACCTATAGGCCAGCGCCGCGGCCACGTCCAATTGTCACAGATGACATCACGCACCGGCGGGTTGACCGACACAAGCCTCGCTCATATCCTTGTATCTGCGGTGCAAGCCGCGCCCGGGTCCACGGGAAGGGTTGAACCCACTTGCACCTGATACTCGGCCAACCAAAGCCTTTGTGCAGCCGGTTTTGTGGACCATCGGCGATTGATGCACGGAGGTTTCCATGGACCGATCGCCCGCGCGATTGAATCTCGAATATCTGAAGAAGCAGGCCAAGGAGCTCATTCGCCTTTACCGGCGACAGGCCCCGGAGGCTTACGCCCGTTTCCGGCAGGCGCTTCCGGCCGCGGCCGGGCGCAGCGACGCCCAGATCGCCGCACTTGATCTGCGGCTCCACGATGCGCAGTCCTGCGTGGCTCGCGATCTCGGCTTCGCCTCGTGGCCGGACCTGCGGCGCTATGTCGAAGCCCAATTGCCGCCTGGTAAGAGCAAGGCCGACCGGGTGCGGCGCTGGCTGCAACTGGTCTATGCCGCAGACGTCGACGGCACCACCGATCGCGCCCATCCGCGCGTCGCGGTGCGGATGCTTACCGAGGATCCCGATCTTGTGGCCGATGATCCCTATCTCGCCTGCGCCATCGGTGACGAAGAGACGATACGGCGCACTGCAGCCAGTGATCCCGCATGGGTCAACCGTCCCGGCGGTCCCCTAAAACTGCCGCCGCTGGTTGCGGTGACGCATTCCAGCCTGCTGCAGATTCCGGAATTTCAGGCGCGGCTGCATCGCTGCGCGCGCCTGCTGCTGCAGGCCGGCGCCGATCCCGACCAGCACATCAGCAGCCGCTGGCCGCCCGGATCGCTCGACGCGCCCGATGACAGCAATCCGCTGTCGGCGCTGTATGGCGCCGCCGGGCGCAATCACGATCTCGCGCTGACCCGGCTGTTGCTCGAGGCCGGCGCCAATCCGAACGACAATGAATCGCTGTACCACTCGCTCGAGGGCACTGTGACGACAGGCGCCCTGCTCGAGCACGGCGCGCGGATCGCAGGCACGAACGCGATGTACAAGGTGCTCGACGACGAGAACTTGCCGGCGCTCAAATTGCTGCTGCGGCACGGCGGCGATCCGAACGAGCCGGCCCGCAACGCGCCGTTGACGGATTGCGGATCGCCGCTGATGTGGGCGATCCGGCGGCGGCGATCGCGGACATGCATCGCGGCCTTGCTCGACGCCGGCGCGGATCCACACATCACGACACCGGACGGTCTCAGCGCCTACCGCTACGGTTTGCAGTTTGGACTGACCGAGGTCGCCGAACTGCTGCGGCAACTCACCGGCGATGAGACGCTGGCCGATGACGAGCGTTTCGTCGCGGCGTGCAGCAGCGGCGACGAAGACGAAGCGCGGGGGATCCAGGCCGCCCGGTCAGATCTTCCGGGATCGCTTTCACCAAGGCAGTTGCGGCTGCTTCCCGAGCTCGCTGCGGCAGGCGGCGACGATGCGGTGCGGCTGATGGTCAAGCTGGGCTGGCCCATCGCGGTGCGCGGCGGCGATTGGGATGCGTCGGCGCTCAATCACGCGGTGTTCCGCGGCAATGCCGGGCTGACACGCTTCCTGCTCGAGCACGGCGCGGAATGGACCGAGCAGCACGGCTTCGGCGACAACGCCGTCCGGAACCTTGTCGTGGGCGTCCTGCAATGAACCGGTCAGTGGTGGCGATTGGGCCGGCTGCGCGCAGGCCCTGCTCGATCACGGCATGCCGCGCGGCATTCCGGATCTCGACGATCCGGAATCGGTGCTGGTGGCCGGCCGCAAGAAGTCGTTCTCCGACGAGGTCCGGGACGTTCTGCTGGGCGAAGCCGGCTGACGACAGTCGAGGAGAGACATCATGGCCGGGTAACACCCGGCCATGACGAGAGGACAAAATCTAGTCGATCGAATGCCCGATCATCGTGCTGAGCTCGTGCACGAGGCGATCGGACATCTGTCCGGTCACCGGCAGCTTGCGCGCGCGCTCGAATTTCGCGATCGCGGTCTGCGTGTCCGAACCGATCGTGCCGGTCGGCTTGAGCTGGCCGTAGCCATATTCGGTCAGCGTCCGCTGGACCGCTGCGATGCGCTTGCCGGCCGGGCTCAGATGCTGTGTCGGGATCGGCGCCGGCGGACGAGGGACGCTGGATGGCGCAGATGCCGGCGGCGCGGCGGTCGACTTCATCACCAGGCTGGCCATCGGATCGACCGGCTTCGCTTCAACCGATTTGGGCTCCACCGGCTTGGCTTCAACGGACCTGGACTCGGCGGGCTTGGTCTCCACCGGCTTCACGTCGACCGGCCTTGATGGTTCCACGGCAGCGGGCTCGACCGATCGGGCGGCGGCCTCGGCCGGACGCGGGCGCGGAATCGGACTGATGGCGGCGGCAACCGGGGCCGGCGGCGGCAGCGTCACGACCGAGCCGCCGAACATCGGCGACGGATGACGGCCAGCCTGCAGGAACAGTGCGTTGATCAGGATCGCAACAATGGCGGACAATGCCAGCACGCCCGCAACCAGATCCTTCGGACTATGCAGCAGCAGGCGCAGGACGAGGCCACGTTCGTCCTCGGCCGCGATGGCTACCGCCTTGGCGCCGCGGCGACGGCGCGGCGTTTCGTCGTCATCCAAAGTCTGTCTAGGCACTCTTCTTCACCTGTTGGGTTTGTTCTTGCAGTCCGGACCGCAGCGCGGGCTTCAGCGTCGATACATTGCTGGACGGCTCGACCGCGGCCGGCGGAGTGAACGACAGCGGCAGCGCGACCGACACGACGGTGCCCTCGCCCACCTTGCTCTCCACATTCATCTCGCCATGGTGCAGTCCAACCAGCCCCTTGACGATGGAGAGGCCGAGGCCGGTGCCTTCGTGACGGCGCTGATAGGTCTTGCCGGCCTGGAAGAACGGATCGCCGATCCGCTTGAGGTCGTCGGCAGCGATGCCGACGCCGGTGTCCGAGACCCGCAGCAATAGCCGCGATCCCTCGACGCCGGCCGACACGGTCACCTTGCCGCCGCGCTCGGTGAACTTGATGGCGTTGGAAACCAGATTGAGAACGATCTGCTTGAACGCGCGCGAATCGCCATTCACGATCGGCAGGTCGTCCGGCACCCGGGTGACGAGGTCGACACCGCTCTCCGCGCGCCTTCAACGCCACCAGATTGCAGCAATTGAGCAGCGCCGGCCGCGGCGCAAATGGCTCCGGCGAAATCTCGAAATTGCCGGACTCCATCTTCGACATGTCGAGGATGCCGTTAACGACGGACAGCAGATGCTGGCCGGAGTCGTTGATGAGCTGTGCGTATTCCTTGCGGCGGGCCGCGTCGAGGCCGAGCACATCTTCCTGCGCGATCATCTCGGAGAAGCCGATGATGGCGTTGAGCGGGGTCCGCAGCTCGTGGCTCATGGTGGCCAGGAAGCGCGTCTTCGACGCATCGGCCTGCTCGGCCGCATGGCGCGCTTGTTCCAGCGCGTGCTCCTGCACCTTGCGATCGGTCACGTCGCGGATCACGGCGACCACCTCGGCATCGGCGGAGGCCTGCTCGAGCGCCCGGCAGCGCATCTCGACCCAGATGAATTCGGCGGCCGCCTCGCCACGCGCACCGTCGCGGCGCACGCGGAACTCGACGCTGCGGGACTCGCCGCGCGCGGCGTCCGACAGCGCGGTGAGATAGGCCGGACGATCGGCGACATGAACGCGGTCGAACAGGCCGTGGCCGGACAGCCGCGATGCCGGCACGCCGAGCATGATCTCGACCGCGGGCGAGATGAAGCGCACCGCGCCGTTGCGG
The DNA here is from genome assembly GCF_054057015.1 of Bradyrhizobium sp. JR3.5. NCBI lineage: Bacteria > Pseudomonadati > Pseudomonadota > Alphaproteobacteria > Hyphomicrobiales > Nitrobacteraceae > Bradyrhizobium > Bradyrhizobium sp. JR3.5. Next base: position 5,872,565 of record NZ_JBSRYV010000002.1, on the reverse strand, counting down.
CTGTGCCGCGACAGCACGTCGCTCATGTTGTGTGCGAGCAGGCGGTAGCGCTCTTCCTCGACGTAAAGCAGCGCCACGCTGGTTCGCGCCAGTGACTCCGCGCCGAAGGCCAACCCGGCCGCATAGAAGATCGCCGACACCACGCCGAAGCCGACCAGCGTGCTGTTCGACGCAACCGCGGGATCGACCACCGGCAGCACGTGGTAATGGCCAAGCACGCTGAGCAGCGCGGCACAGATCATCGCCAGCGCGAACGCAAACGCCACCACGCGCCGCGACGCCGACAGCGCCGCCTCGATCGGAATCACGACAAGCCACACCGCCGCGAACGACGCGATGCCGCCGGTCGACGCCGCGATCATCATCACGAGACCGGCGAGCGCCAGCGAGGACAGCACATGCGCGCCTTCATAGCGGCCGGTGCGCGACAGGAACCAGGACAGCAGGATCGGTGCGATCAGCCAGGCGAAGGCCGCGACCTCGATCGCCGTCGGCGCACCGCGCATCGCCAGAAAGGCAGGAAACGAGGCCAGCGCCGCCAGACTGCCGAGCAGCCGCGGCGCCATGAAGGCACGGTGGCGCGCACGCGTCAGCGCATCATATTGCGCCGACGGATGCAGCAGCGCATCCAGGCAATCGCGGATCAGACTCAAACTACTCACAGCACTCGCGCTTCGGCTTAATCGTCAGACAGACGCGCCGGAACGCCTCCTTTGTGATTGCAGGCCAACGTGTCAGAGCGAACTTAAGCGAACGCTAAGGCGGGGCGGCCTGCTGCCAAACACCGTGCATTGGCGAGGCTTCGACGCTGTCATTCACCGGTCATTTGTCGGGGATGGTGAACGGCTGGTTTCCGGGTGCGACAAACTATGGTTTCGAAATGGTGGACGCGGCGCAGTATGCCGATTTGGCACCCGTCAGCTGCCATCAATCGAAAATTTACGGCGAATCAACTCAGGCGAATTTTCCGCGATTTTTCGGCGGATTTACTTCAATGCAGACACTTCCGATTTATCGACCGATGCTAACCGTGAGGGCAATAGCGGCATCGACCGCGCAAGAAGCAAAAGACAAGATAGACGACCGGGATCGCGCCATGTTCTTCCTGCTGCGTTTGGCATTCTGGCTCGGGCTTGTGCTCGTGCTGCTGCCGAGAGACAAAACACCTGAAGCGGACAAGACGCCGCAGATCAGCGCATCGGACGCGGTGTCGGCCGCGACGGCGACGATCAACGACATGGGTCAGTTCTGCAAGCGTCAGCCTTCCGCCTGCGAAGTCGGCGGCCAGGCCGCGACCGCAATCGGCCAGCGCGCGACCGATGGCGCGCGCAAGCTCTACCAGATCATCACCGACAAGAAGCCGCCCGACCACACCGGCTCGATCGGCAAGGATGATACCGACCCGGGCGCGTCGCGCGACACGCTGACGGCGGACGATCAGACGATTGAATTCCGCCTGCCGCCGATGCCGTAAGCGCCAATCGAGCGCTTTCGCGTGAGGCGGATGCCGGCTCGCGTGAAGAAAACGCGTCAAAACAACCGGGAACCGGTTCCATTTTCGTCGCATTCGCGGCCCGACTTCCTATATAAGCCGTTGAGAATAGGACGCGGGCCACGATGACGACGATCGACGAAATCAGGGACAATTTTGCGCTGCTGGACGAGTGGGACGACCGTTACCGCTATGTCATCGAGCTCGGCCGCACGCTGGAGCCGTTGTCGGAGGCGGAGCACTCGGCCGAGAACAAGGTGCAGGGTTGCGTCAGCCAGGTCTGGCTGTCGAAGCGGATCGATCGCGATGCCAATGGCGAACCGCGCCTGAACTATATCGGCGACAGCGACGCCCACATCGTGCGCGGCCTAGTCGCGATCGTGCTGACGCTGTTTTCCGGGCACACGCCGAAGGAAATTCTCGCCACCGACGCGCTCGCGCTGTTCGACGAGTTCGGCTTCCGCGACCATCTGACGCCGCAGCGCTCCAACGGCCTCCGCTCTATGGTCGATCGCATCCGCAACGACGCGCGCGAAGCGCTGGCGTCCGCCGCGTAAAACCCTTACTTCCGCTTCCGCGCCTGCTGGCCAAGTCCCATCTTCTTGGCGAGCTGCGACCGGGCCACCGCATAGTTCGGCGCCACCATCGGATAGTCGGCCGGCAAGCCCCATTTGTCGCGATATTGCTCGGGCGTCATGTTGTACTGCGTACGCAGATGGCGCTTGAGCGACTTGAAGCGCTTGCCGTCTTCGAGACACACCAGATATTCCGGCGTGATCGACTTCTTCGTCGACACCGCCGGCTTGGCCGGCTCGCTCGGCGTGTCGGCGCGGCCGCTCGACACCCGCAGCAGCGCCGCGTGGACCTGGCTGATCAGGCTCGGAATATCCGAGGCCGGCGTCGGATTGTTGCTGAGATAGGCCGAAACGATGTTTGCGGTCAGCTCGACCGGCGTTTTGCCTGACGTATCGGACATGGCTCAACCTTCCCCGTGCTATCGACGACCCGGCGCCCACCGGACAGTATCCAGGTGCAGCAATACATCAATGGAATCGCGTACTACTTCGCGAATATGAGCGGATTACAGCAAACCTGACAAGAACGGCCGTATTTTTCCGGCCTCGAACCGGCCGCCCGCAAGTATTGATGCGGACCTTAAGGCCGCTGCTCCAAATGCGACCTGAGCTCGTCGATCGAGGTAAACCGCATCATGCCCTCCGGCATCTGCGCCTCGATCGATCCGTCCGAATAGAGCGAATAGGCCATGCCGTCGACGACGCCCGATTTGAGCACGGTCACCGGCGGCTGCTCCTGGGGCGGCGGTGGATGGCCCGATGATGGCGCCGCGCCGGCTGGACTGGGTCTCGCCGAAGGTCGACGGCCGGGGCGTGCGCCGCGGGGCGACATCGACCGACCTCGGCCGCTCGGCCTTCGGCCAGGCATCGTCGAACGTTGCCGGCGCGGGCTCGGCCGCCGCGGCCGGACCAGGACGCAGCTCCGGCGACAGCAGATCCGGCGTCAGCGGCTCGGCCGTGCGGCTCTGGCCCCGCTCGCGTTCCTTCCGCGAGGACGAAAACAACAGGTTGCGCCGCTTGGGCGTGGCTTCGCCCTCCGGGGGCGCTCCACCCGGCACGGGCGGCGGCCCCTCGCCCGGCGCGCCACGCAAGGGGATTTCGTCGTGCCAGGGCGGTGGGACCGTGGGCGCGGATGGCAGGACCGGCGGCGGAGGCGCGGCGACCTTGGGCTCGCGCGGCGGCGGGAAAACAGGATTCTCGGGGGTATTGCGCGGGGAAGTTGCAGACGCTAGCGGAACCTCGGCCCGGGCGCCTGCGGCAACAGGATCTAGCCGCCTGGCGATGACCTGGAGTTCCCGAAGGATGGCGGCGAGCGCCAGCACGATCGCGCCGGTGCAAACGCCAGCCACGCCTGTCGTGATCAACGCGCTGCCGACGCTGAATTCCTTGTAGGGGATTCCCAAGCCGATCGCCGCCAAGCCCGCCACAACCAGGCCCACGCCGACGACCAACAGACCAACCATCATCTAACTAACCCCCGGGAGATCCGACCGAAAATCGGCGTGGGCCACCAACGCCACGATACCGTCATATTGCCCACACCGCCAACCGCCAATTGTAGACGGAGTTCCCTAAAATCCCACTTAACAGGGCCCTGATGCGCTTTTTGATCGCGGCTGCGGCCACGTGCAGGCCCCCGTCTCCCGTAGATTTACTGGCTACGAATTGCTGCCAATATATTGCAATGCATCTGGGAAATTACGCCACAATTACCAATTACTTGGAAACGGAACTGCGCTATGGATGCCGGGGAATGAGGCCCTAAAGCGCCAAACTGGGCCACAGGTACGCCGGTATCACTAGCTATGTCATCGATTACGACGTCTGCCCTCGAGGCGCCTGCACGGCGCTCGGTGGAGAAGACCTGCGACGATCTCGCTTTCCTCGTCCTCGGCGTGGTCGCCGTGGTCGCCGGCCTCACATTCCGCGATTACGGTCTGGGCTGGGACGACTACACCCACGCTGAATACGCCGACCTCCTGCTGCGCATGTACGGGTCCGGGTTCAAGGACACCGGCGCGCTCTCCTTCGCCAATCTCTATATGTACGGCGGCGGCTTCGATATGGCTGCGGCGCTGTTGCACAAGGTCATCCCGCTCGAATTGTTCGAGACGCGCCGCCTGCTCGGCGCGATCGTCGGCGTGATCGGGCTTGGCGTAACCTGGCGCCTGGCGCGCCGCGTCGGTGGCCCGCTGGCGGGACTGGCGGCCCTGCTGCTGCTCGCGCTGTGCCCGACCTTCTACGGTCACATGTTCATGAATCCGAAGGATGCGCCGTTCGCCGTCGCGATGGTGGTCCTGATCATGGGCCTCGTCCGCCTGATCGAGGAATACCCGGCGCCCTCGCCGCGCACGATCCTGATCGTCGGCCTCGGGGCCGGCCTGTCGATCGGCTGCCGCGTCCTTGGCGGCCTCGCCCTGATCTACGCGGTGGTCGGCTTCATCCCGCTCTGGATCGAGGAATTCCGCAAGCAGGGCCCGCGCGAGGCGACCCATCGCTTTGCCCATGTCATCTATGTGCTGCTGCCGGGGCTCGTGCTGGGCTATCTCGTGATGGGCCTGATCTGGCCGTGGTCGATCATGGAGCCCGGGCATCCGCTGGAAGCGGTGACCTATTTCTCGCACTTCTTCGAGAAGCCGTGGAAGGAGATGTTCGACGGCGCGCTGGTCTCGGTGCCGGACATGCCGTGGTCCTATCTGCCGACGCTGTTCGCGCTGCAGCTTCCCGAAGTGCTGCTGGTGCTGCTGAGCGCGGCCGTCATCACCACCTTCATGTCGCTGTCGCGCACCGATGTGGCGGCGAAGCGCAAGTCGGTCATGCTGATGCTGACGCTGGCGGCGACGCTGCCGCTGGTGATCGCAATGGTGAAGCGGCCGGCGCTCTACAACGGCATCCGCCACTTCATCTTCGTGATCCCGCCGATGGCGGTGCTTGGCGGCGTCGCCTTCGCCCGCGGCATGGACTGGCTCGGCGAGAACCGCCGCGCCTGGCAGCCTGCGGCGCTCGCCGTGTTCGCGTTCGGCCTGCTGCTGCCGCTCAGCGAAATGATCCGCCTGCATCCGTATCAGTACACGCACTTCAACCACATCGCCGGCACGGTGCGGACCGCCGACAATTTCTTCATGCTTGACTATTGGGGCCTGGCGCTGAAGCAGGCATCCGACGGACTGCGCGAGCAGCTGGCGGAGCGGCAGGAAGTGCCGCCGCAGCATCGCAAGTGGAAGGTCGCGGTGTGCGGACCGCAGCGCCCCGCGCAGGTCGCGCTCGGGCCGGACTTCACGATCGGCTGGGACAGCCATGCCGCCGACTTCGCGATGACGCTCGGCGAGTTCTACTGCAAGGGCCTGGCCGCCCCCGTGATGGTCGAGATCAAGCGCGACGACGTCGTGTTCGCCCGCGTCTACGATATCCGCGGCCGCAGCATCTCGAGCCTGCTGGCGATCCCGGCACCGTAACGCAAAGCACGTCTGCTACGCTTCTGCCCACTTCTGAAGCATGATCTTCCAGATCGTGGGCCAGCCGTCGCATGCTCACATGACTGTCACGCCATTACGCTGCCTTGCCGCGATCCGGCGCCGACGCTAGGTTCGACGCAGGAAACAGCCATCAATGGAGCATCGGCCATGTCGCCAGCGGAAGCGCGCCTGAAGGAAGTCCCGTCGGATATCAGTGCAGCGGAATGGGAGCAGCGGATCAATCTCGCCGCCTGCTATCGGCTGGTGGCGCTCTACGGCTGGGACGATCTGGTCGACACCCACATCTCAGCGCGCGTGCCCGGACCCGAGCATCACTTCCTGATCAACCCGTACGGGCTGATGTTCGACGAGATCACCGCCTCGAGCCTGGTCAAGGTCGACCTCGACGGCAACCAGCTCTCGAAGAGCGACTACAGCATCAACCCGGCCGGCTTCACCATCCACTCGGCGATCCACGAGGTGCGCGAGGACGCCGGCTGCGTGCTCCATCTACACACGGTCGACGGCACCGCGGTGTCGAGCGGCCCCGATGGGTTGCTGCCGCTGAACCAGACCGCGCAGCTCGTCACCCACGACCTCGCCTATCACGACTATGAAGGCATCGCGCTTGATCACGACGAGCGCCCGCGCCTGCAGCGCGATCTCGGCACCAAGAACCACATGCTGCTGCGCAATCACGGCACGCTGACGGTCGGCCGCTCGGTCGCGTCCGCCTTCGAGCGGATGTACCATCTGGAGCGCGCCTGCTCGATGCAGGTGGCGACCCGCGCGCTCGGCGGAAGCGCCTATCCGGTCGACCAGCACGCGATCGACAAGAACACCGAGCTGCTGTCGAACCCCGATCGCGCCGAGCTGCGCTCGACCCAGCTGGTCTGGCCACCTCTGCTGCGCAAGCTCGACCGCGTCAATCCCGGCTACCGTGATTGAATTTCACAATCTTCGGGTAAGCTAGCGGCCAACACCCTCTACACGACCTGAATCAAAACGCCGCCCAATTCCGGGCGGCGTTTTCGCGTGCAGGCTTCTCTTCCGTAGCCCGGATGGAGCGCAGCGTAATCCGGGGCAACGCATCCGCGGATCGACCGTCCCGGATTTCGCTTCACTCCATGCGGGCTACGCGGCCGCTTTCGACCGTGCTCACCTCACGCTATTTGGCGTCGGCGAACGCCGCCAGGATCCGCGCCCAGGAGCGGATGCCCTTGTGGTAGCTCTTGAGGTCGTACTTCTCGTTCGGCGAATGGATGTTGTCGTCGTCGAGCCCGAAGCCGACCAGCACGCTATCGAGGCCGAGCGTGCGCTTGAAGTCGGCGACGATCGGGATCGAGGCGCCGGAGCCGACCAGCAGCGCCTCCTTGCCCCATTCGTCGGTCAGCGCGCGGCGGGCGGCCGCCAGCGGCTTCATGTTCCAGTCGAGCGCGATCGCCGGCGCGGAGGAATGATCGATGAATTCGGCCTTGCAATCCGCCGGCACGCGCGCCGTCACGTAATCGCGGAACGCCTTGCGGATCTTCTCGGGGTCCTGTCCTTCGACCAGGCGGAACGAGACCTTGGCCGATGCCTCCGCCGGGATCACCGTCTTGGAGCCCTCGCCGGTATAGCCGCCGACAATGCCGTTGATGTCGCAGGTCGGCCGCGAGGAGACCTGCTCGATCAGGAGCCGATCCTTCTCGCCGGCGGGCACCGACAGGCCGATCGGCTTGAGGAAGCTGTCCGCCGTCAGATTGAGCTGCTTCCATTGCGCCAGAATGTCCGGCGGCAGATCCTTCACGCCGTCATAGAACCCGGGGATGGCGATGTGGCCGTTCTCGTCATGCAGGCCGCCGAGGATCCGCGTCAGCACGCGGATCGGATTCTGCGCGCCGCCGCCGAACACGCCGGAATGCAGGTCGCGATTGGCGGCCTTGATCTTGACCTCATCATAGACCAGGCCGCGCAGCGAGGTCGTGATCGCGGGCGTGTTCGGATCCCACATGCCGGTATCGCAGACCAGCGCGAAGTCCGCCTTGAGCTCAGCCTTGTTCGCTTCCAGGAACGGCACGAAATTCTTCGAGCCGATCTCCTCCTCACCCTCGATGACGATGGTAATGTCGATCGGCAGCGATCCCGTCACCGCCTTCCAGGCCCGGCATGCCTCGAGGAAGGTCATCAGCTGTCCCTTGTCGTCCTCGGCGCCGCGCGCGACGATGATCTTGCGCCCATCGGCATGGTCGGTCACCACGGGCTCAAACGGCGGACGGTGCCAAAGATTCAGCGGATCGACCGGCTGCACGTCATAGTGGCCGTAGAACAGCACATGCGGACGCCCGTCGGTCGCGCCGTTCAGCTTGCCGACGACGGCCGGATGTCCGGCGGTCGGCCGCACCTCGGTTTTGAAGCCGAGGGTTGCGATATCCTTGGCGAGGTGATCGGCAGCCGCCTTGCAGTCATTGGCAAAGGCCGGATCGGCCGAGATCGATTTGATCCGCAGCAGCGTGAACAGCCGCTCGAGACTGTTGTCGAAATCGGCGTCGATGCGGTCGAGGACGGGCTGCAGCTTGGCGTTGGACATCGCTTATATCCCATTGGTTGGACATTGCGCCAAGTTGTAGCGCGCCGGCCGCCGGAGGCAAAGCTTCTCCACTTTCCTTGCCGGAAGACTTGCGGATGTGCCAGACTAGTGTCCCGAGTCACAAGTTCGCAATCGTAGATTCGCAGTAGGTTCGCGTCGCTGTGCCAAGGCTGGGAGGCAGCAGCAGTGACGGAGGATCTGATGGCGGTCCGGCAACTTGCCTCCCTGACATTGAGTGATGAAGAGCGCGCCGAACTGAAGGCGCTGACGACGCGGCGGAAGACGGCGCAGGCGCTGGCTCTGAGAGCCCGGATCGTGCTGACCTGCGCGGAAGGCGGTCAAAACAAGGAAGTGGCGGCCAAGCTGGGCTTGGGCCGGTCAACGGTAGGCAAGTGGCGGCGGCGTTTTGTGGAGCGGCGCGTGGACGGGCTGCGTGACGAGCCCCGCTCCGGAGCGCCACGTACGGTTGACGATGCCCGCATCGAAGCCCTGATCGTAAGGACGTTGGAGAGTTGCCCCGAGAACGCCACCCATTGGAGTTCCCGCGGCATGGCGAAGGCCAGCGGCCTGTCGGTGTCGACGGTGCAACGCATCTGGCGGGCCTTCGGGCTCCAGCCGCACCGGCTAGAGACGTTCAAGCTCTCGACCGATCCAAACTTCGTGGCCAAAGTGCGCGACGTCGTGGGCCTTTACGTCTCGCCGCCGGAGCACGCCATCGTTCTCTGTGTGGATGAGAAATCCCAAATCCAGGCACTGGACCGCAGTCAGCCGATGCTGCCGATGCGTCCCGGCCAACCGGCCCGAAGAAGCCATGACTACACAAGGCACGGCACCACATCGCTGTTCGCCGCCCTCGACATTGCCAGTGGACGGGTGATCGGCAAGTGCTACGGACGCCACCGTGCTGTCGAGTTCCGCAAGTTCCTCGACGAGATCGAGGCTGCCGTGCCGCGCGACCTCGACGTCCATTTGGTCATGGACAATTACGCCACGCACAAGACGCCATTGATCCGAAGATGGCTCGCCAAGCGGCCCCGGTGGCACGTGCACCTGACCCCGACCAGTTCGTCATGGCTCAACCAGGTCGAGCGCTTCTTCGCACTCCTGACCGACAAGAAGATCAGACGCGGCATCTATCGAAGCGTTGCCGCCCTCCGGGCAGACATCGCTTCCTTCATCGACCGGCACAACGCCGATCCCAAGCCGTTCCGCTGGACTAAGTCCGCCGATGACATCCTGGCATCCATCGAACGCTTCTGCCGGTACAACGCTCCGCCAAATCCAGATTCGATATCGCGAACTTCTGGTCCACCACACTAGGCCCGCGATCAGCACAAAGGTCGCAGCAACATTATTGCCATAGGCCCGCAGCGCGATCGGATACCACGGCAACGAGAGCCCGAGCAGGGCACAAACGACCGCAACCACGACCCAGGTTCCGGTCCGAATCTTTGGCCGCGGATGATAAACGGCACGATGCATCAAGACCGTGATCGGGAAGAACAACCACACGAAGTAGTATTCGCGTGCCAATGGCGAAGCCACCGTCATCAGACAGAACAGGATGCCGATCTCCTCCGCGTCCGACTTTTCGGTCCGCAACCAGGCCGGCGGCATGACCCAGATGTAGCCAAGCCCGATCAGGATGCTCACCGCGACGATGACCCAGTTCGCCGTCGCGAAGTCGAGATCGACGAGGTTCATGTAACGCGGCGGCTTGCTCGGATCGTCCTGATTGTAGTTCAGCGGCCGCAGCAGCCGATGCGATACTGCGATGATCGACTGGTTTACTGACGACCAGTTCTGCTCGGCCCGCTGGCCAAACCCCTCGGCCGAACTCGCCCCAACCATGCCGTGGTACCAGGTCTTCAATTCGGCAGCGTTGTGCTGAAAGCCACGGAATGGCACCGGCAGGACGAACAGGAAGAAGACCAGAAATGCAGTCATGCCGGCGATCGCGCCCCAGCGCCTGCGCCAGACGAGATAGGGCAATACCGCAATCGGGAACACCTTGATTGCGGCCGCCAGGGCAAACATGCCGCCCGCAAGCCACGACCGCCCGCTCCGCAACAGCCAGAAGCCATAGAGCATCATCGCAAGCAGGATCAGGTTTGGCTGCCCAAGGTCGAAGATATCGATGACGAAGGTCACCATGAGGCAGCCCGGCAGCGCCTCAAGCCAGGGCCCCGGCTCGCGACCCGATCCCGCCATCGCGTGCGAGAACTGCGCAACCATCCACCACGCGGCGGCGTTGAGCAGGGAAAGGCACAAGTAAAGCGGGATCTTGCCGAAGAACGCCGGAATCGCGAGGAGCACCGCTGGTAACGGCGGGTAGATGAACTCGAAATAGCCGGAGGCATCGGCGGGATAAAGGCTGTGACCGTGCAGCACTTGCTGTCCGGCCCAGAACCACAATGGATAATCCTTCGTCTTGCCGTGTCCCCAAATCTCCGGGACCAGAACGTCTGCGGTCAGCCCGATGCAGCAGACCAAAAACAACAGATGAAACGGCGCCTTCAGCGAAGGATATCTCAGCAAATGTTCGTTCCAATCAGATGACGACAATGCTGGGATGATAGCTCTAATATTATCTGCGCAGCAATCCTCCGAGCGCGCCGCGCACGAGAGCGCGGCCAATCGATCCCCCGACCGATCCTCCCACCGACTTGCCGAGATCGGCCGCCACGCCGCCGATCACCTTGTCGGTCACGGAGCGCGTGACGTTGCGCGCGATCACCTGCCCGGTCGACATGCGGCCGCGCTTGACGTTGGTGCCGAAGATCGTGGCGGCGATCGAGCCGATCTGGCCGAGGATGCCGCCGCCTTCGCCACCATCCGCACCGCCCGCCGGAGCCGCCGCCCCCGACAGGCGCTTCTGGATGATCTCGTAGGCGGATTCGGCGTCGATCGCGGTGTCGTATTTGCCCTTCACCGGGCTCGCATCCATGATCGCCTTGCGCTCTTCCGGCGTGATCGGCCCGATCCGCGCCGACGGCGGGCGCACCATGACGCGCTCGACCATCGACGGCGTGCCGCCGCCCTCGAGGAACGAAACCAGCGCCTCGCCCTTGGCGAGCTCCATGATCACCCGCGCGGTATCGAGCTTCGGATTGGGCCGGAAGGTCTGCGCGGCCGCCGCAACCGCCTTCTGGTCGCGCGGCGTGAAGGCGCGCAGCGCGTGCTGCACGCGGTTGCCGAGCTGCGCCAGCACCTTGTCCGGCACGTCGATCGGATTCTGCGTGACGAAATAGACACCGACGCCCTTGGAGCGGATCAGCCGCACCACCTGCTCGATCTTGTCCATCAGCGCCTTCGGCGCATCGGTGAACAGCAGATGCGCCTCGTCGAAGAAGAACACCAGCTTCGGCTTCGGCAGGTCGCCGGCCTCCGGCAATTCCTCGAACAATTCCGAGAGCATCCAGAGCAGGAACGTGGCGTAAAGCCGCGGGCTCTGCATCAGCTTGTCGGCGACGAGGATATTAACCATGCCGCGGCCGTCGCGGTCGGTCCGCATGAAATCTTTCAGCGTCAGCGCGGGCTCGCCAAAGAACTTCGCGCCGCCCTGGTTCTCGAGCACCAGCAGCTGACGCTGGATCGTTCCGACCGTCGCCTTGGACACATTGCCGTAGCTCTGCGCGGCCTTGCGGATCGACGCCAGCGGATCTTCGCCGTCGTCGGCGCCCTTCTTGCTGCTGTCGGGCGCGATCGCATCCAGCAGGGCGCGCAGATCCTTCATGTCGATCAGCGCGAGGCCGTTTCTCGTCGGCGACGCGGAAGGCAACGTTGAGCACGCCCTCCTGCACGTCGTTCAGATCGAGCATCCGCGACAGCAACAGCGGTCCCATCTCGGTAACGGTGGCGCGCACCGGATGGCCCTGCTCGCCGAACACGTCCCAGAATACGGTCGAGAATTGATCGGGCTGGAAGGTCAAGCCCATCTCCTGGGCGCGCTTCACAATAAAGTCCTTGGCCTCGCCGACCTCGGAGATACCGGAGAGATCGCCCTTGATGTCGGCGGCGAAAACCGGAACGCCGGCGCGCGCAAATCCTTCAGCCATGACTTGAAGCGAGACGGTCTTGCCGGTTCCGGTTGCACCGGTGACGAGGCCATGCCGGTTGGCCAGCGCCAGCGTCAGCCAGGCTGTCTCCTCACCCTTGCCGATAAAAATCCTCTCGTCGGTATCGGCCAATTTATTGTCGGAGGTCGCCATCGCTTCGCCTCTTCGCGCAGATTTAGATCGTTTCGATCATCGAACCCAGGTTCGATACCGAACCAGTGCCATCATATTGCATCTTGCCGGTCGATTGAAACCGTCAGCGCAAGCTGACGTATATTGTCGCGCCACTGGTTCCTCATATTTTATTCCCGGCGAAGTGACGAAAGGCATTGCGCATTGCGACAAGATGGTGTGAATCCGCCGCTCACTCTTGCAGCGAGGCCACAGTCGCGACGCGATCGAAAAAGAAAACGAACTGAAATGCGCGGATCGCTTGTATTTCGTGACACAGGCGCTCAAGATAAATCTTTAAGAACGACCCGGCAAAGTCCGGTTGAGGCGGGGCAAGATGGATGAATTGGTTGGACAGCTGGCCGCGAAGGCCGGCATCGATGGCGCTGTCGCTGAGAAAACCATCGGCATCGTTCTGGGTTTCCTCCGTAACGAGGGACCTTCCGACAAAGTCCAGGCTCTGATCGACCAAATCCCCGGCGCCGAAGCGGCGATCGCCGCCTCCAACAACAGCGGTGGCCTATCGCGGTTGATGGGCGGCGGCCTGATGGCTGTCGGCACCCGGCTGATGGCGCTTGGCCTGAGCATGGGTGAAATTCAGAACGTCGCGCGTGAACTTTTCAGGTTCGGCCGCGACAAAATCGGAGCGGATCAAATGGGCGAGATCATCTCGGGGACACCGGGCCTCAGCCAGTTTGCCTGAAGCACTTTCCCAACGCCCCTGCACGCGCGCTCCCTTCTACCTGTTACCTGCATACGAGTATCATGACATACCCCCTCTCCGAGATCGAAGGCCTGTCCGCCTATTGCGCCACCAAACTGAAATCGCAGGGTATCCGCACGACCGACGCGCTGCTTGAAGCGGCCCGCACCGTCAAGGGACGCAAGGCGCTCGCCGCCAAGACCGGGATCAGTGAACAGCAATTGCTGGAATGGGCCAACATCTCCGACTACATGCGGATTCCCGGCATGGGCAAGGCGAAGGTCGGGCTGGTCCGCGCCGCCGGCGTCACCACCGTGCGCGAGCTCGCGCAGCGCAACCCGTCGCGGTTGGCGCAGAGCATGAAGGACGCCAATGTGCGGCGTAAGCTCGTCCGCGTGATGCCGTCAGAAAAGTCAGTCGAGCTGCTGATTGAACAGGCACGCAAGCTGCCGCTCAAAATCACCTATTAGCATCACTATTAGGCTGCCTTAACCGCACCCGCGGCCGCCGGCGCCACGCATCGCTGCGGCACCTTGACTTGCCGCTGCGGTCAGCGCAAAGCCACCGCATGATGGCAATCAGGCCCATAGCATCGGCGGTAACCGGCCCGGCCGTATCAGCGGTGCTGCCGGCGCTGCTGTCGCGGTCCTATCCGGCGATGATGGGTATCCTGAACGTGACGCCGGATTCGTTCTCCGACGGCGGCCAGTTCATCGCGCCCGAACAGGCGCTGGCGCAGGCCCGCAGGCTGATCACCGAGGGCGCCGACATCATCGACATCGGCGCGGAATCCACCCGCCCCTACGGCTCGCAGCCGGTCACCGCCGAGGCCGAGATGGCGCGGCTGAAGCCGGTGCTGGCGGAGGTCGTCGCGCTCGGCGTGCCGGTCTCGATCGACAGCATGAAGTCGGAGGTCGTAGCCTGGGCGCTCGACCAAGGCGCTGCGATCGCCAATGACGTCTGGGGCCTGCAGCGCGATGCCGGCATGGCGCCGCTCGTCGCGGCACGCGGCGTGCCCGTGATCATCATGCACAATCGCGAGCAGGCCGATCCGGCGATCGACATCATGCGGGACATCGCCGCGTTCTTTGAACGCTCGCTCGAGATCGCGGCGCGCGCCGGCATTGCGCCCGACCGGATCGTGCTCGATCCCGGCATCGGCTTCGGCAAGACGCCGGAGCAGAGCATGATCGCACTGGCGCGGCTTGCCGAGCTCAACGCGTTCCGCCTGCCGGTGCTGGTCGGCGCCTCCCGCAAGCGTTTCATCAGCACGATCGTGGCCTCGGAGCCGCAACAGCGCATCGGCGGCTCGATCGCGGCGCATCTGATCGCCGCGCGGAATGGCGCCCGCATCATCCGTGCGCACGACGTCGCGGAAACCGTTCAGGCGCTGCGGGTGGCCGCGGCAATCGAGGGACAGCAATGACCGACACGATCTTCATCACCGGGATCGTCATCCATGCCCGTCATGGCGTGATGGAGCATGAGACCGAAGTCGGGCAGCGCTTCGTCATCGACCTCGAGCTCTATACCGACCTCTCGGAATCCTCGCGTACCGACCGCCTCTCCGACACGGTGTCCTATTCCAACGTGGTGGCGACGGCGACGTCGGCATTCAAGAACACCAACTACAAGCTGCTGGAGCGCGCCGCCGGCGCGGTGGCCGATGACATCCTGACCACCTTCCCGCGCGTCAGGGCGGTCAAGGTCACCGTGCACAAGCCGCATGCGCCGATCGCCGCGATCTTCGACGATGTCGGCGTGGTGCTGACGCGCTCGCGGCATCCGCCATCCCAGAGTTGAGCGCCCAAGGTTGAACGCTGATGGCTGACGTCCTGATCGCACTCGGCGGCAATGTCGGCGACGTCCGCACGACGTTTCGCAAGGCGATCGCCAATATCTGCGGCATGACGCAGGCCGCGCTCCTGGCGCGCTCATCGGACTATTCGACACCGCCCTGGGGCGAGCAGCAGCAGGACAGCTTCATCAATGCCTGCATCGAGATCGACACCGGCCTCGATCCGCATGCGCTGCTGTTCACACTGCACAGGATCGAAAGCAAATTCGGCCGCGACCGCAAGAACGAGCTGCGCTGGGGACCGCGCACCCTCGACCTCGACCTGATCGCCTATGACGACGTCACACTCGACAAGCCGGAACTGACGCTGCCGCACCCGCGTTTGTTCGGGCGCGCCTTCGTGCTGGTGCCGCTGGCCGAGATCGTTCCCGACCGCGTCATCGCCGGGCGCCGCGTCGCGGATGCGCTGGCTGGGGTCTCGACGGACGGTATTTTCCGTCTAGCGGACCTCGATTAAAAACCGCACGACCTCAAACAACCGTTTGGCTTGGCCGCCCGCCCGTGGCAATTTCCGGCCAAATCAAGGGACCCCGTCGCGGGCCGATGAAGGACGATTTGGGCGGATGACGACCTCGACTAACGATTTGGCTCTGGCTTCGGATTTTGCACCGGCGACCTATGACGACTGGCGGAAGCTGGTCGACGGCGTGCTGAAGGGCGCGCCGTTCGAGAAGCTGGTCGGCAAGACCTATGATGGCCTGAGGATCGATCCGATCTACCGCCGCGCGACCAACTCAAGTCCGCTTCCCGGCCGCGCCGCCGCCTCTCCCTGGCAAATCCTGCAGCGGGTCGACCACCCCGACGCCGCAGCGGCCAATGCGCAGGCCTTGCAGGATCTCGAGAACGGAGCGACCGGCCTCGAATTCGAGTTCGCCGGCGGTCCCGGCGCGCGCGGCTTCGGTCTTTCCGATGCCAGCAAGAAGACGCTGGCGCGGGCCTGCGGCGGCGTCCATCTCGATGCCGGCATCATGATCGCGCTCAACCCGGTGATCGGGCGCGAGAACGCCGGCGAGACGTTTGCCGACATGGTCGAGGCCCGCAAGCTCGATCCGGCCAAGCTCGACCTGCATTTCAATTACCAGGCGCTCAGCACGATTGCCGTGCGCGGTGCGGCGGCAGCCAGCTGGGCCGACTACGCAAAGCCGTTCGGCCAGGTCGTCAACGGCCTGATCAAGCGCGGCTTCAAGGGCCCGTTCGTACTGGCGGACGGCCGGCCGGTGCATGATGCCGGCGGGTCCGAGGTGCAGGAACTCGCTTTCACGCTCGCGACCGCGCTCGCCTATCTGCGCATGCTGGAAGCCGCAGGGCTCGACCTCGATGCAGCGCGCGCAGCCGTCTCATTCCGGCTCAGCGCCGATGCCGACCAGTTCCTGACCATGGCGAAATTCCGCGCGCTGCGCCGCCTTTGGGCAAGGATCGAAGAGGCCTGCGGCCTTATGCCGAAGCCGATGTTCGTCAATGCGCAGACCGCCTGGCGGATGCTGACCCAGCGCGACCCCAACGTGAACATGCTGCGCGCGACGATCGCGACCTTTGCCGCCGGGCTCGGCGGTGCCAACGCCATCACCGTGCTGCCGCACACGCTGGCGCTCGGCTTGCCGGACGATTTCGCCCGCCGCGTGGCGCGCAACACGCAACTCGTGCTGCTCGATGAGTCCAACCTTGCCAAGGTCTCCGATCCCGCGGCAGGCGCCGGCGGCATCGAGGCCCTGACCGCGCAACTCTGCGAGGCGGCGTGGACGCTGTTCCAGGAGATCGAGAAGGCCGGCGGCGTCTTCACCGCGCTCGAGCAGGGGCTGCTACAGAAGAAAGTCGCCGCGACGCGGGCGCAGCGCGAAGCCAATGTGGCGAAGCGCCGCGACGTGCTGACCGGCGCCAGCGAATTCCCCAACCTCCACGAGGCCAACCTCGCGGTGCTGGATGTGAAACCGGCCGCGCCGGTGTCCACCGCCGGTGCCAAGGTCAGCTTCGATGCCCTTGCGCCGATGCGGCTCGCCGAACCGTTCGAGGCGCTGCGCGACAAGTCCGACGCCGCGCTGAAGGCGCGTGGCGCACGGCCCAAGATCTTCCTCGCAAACCTGGGCACGCCAGCGGATTTCACGGCCCGCGCGACATTTGCAAAAAGCTTCTTCGAGACCGGCGGGATCGAGGCCATCGACAGCGAGGGCTTTGCCGACGCGGCCGCTCTTGCCGCAGCGTTCACGGCCTCGGGCGCCGCGATGGCGTGCCTTTGTTCCTCTGATAAGGTCTATGCCGTCAGCGCCGCTGAGGCCGCCAAGGCCCTTCACGGCGCCGGAGCAAGGCATATCTATCTGGCAGGGCGGCCCGGCGACCAGGAATCAGCGCTGCGGGCGGCCGGCATCGGTGAGTTCGTCTTCGCCGGCGGTGATGCGCTGGCGACATTGCGCGACGCCTATCGGCGGATGGAGCAGGCATGACGGCAGAGACACCAGCGAAACCCGTTCTGACCGGCGGTTGCCAGTGCGGCGCCGTGCGCTTTGCGGTGTCCGCGGCACCGAACCGCGTCAGCATCTGTCACTGCCGGATGTGCCAAAAGGCCTCCGGTGCGCCGTTCGCCTCTTTCGCCGACATCAACAACGAGGATTTCGCCTGGACCCGCGGCAAGCCGGCGGCGTTCAAATCCTCCTCGATCGCCGAGCGCGACTTCTGTGCCGCCTGCGGCACGCCGCTCAGCTTCCGGCGGATCGACGGTCCCCGCATCGAGATCATGACCGGCGCCTTCGATCGGCCCGACCGGGTGATCCCGACGCAGCAATTCGGAACCGAGTCCCGCCACGGTTGGGTGGTCGGCATCGCCAATCTGCCGAGCCAGACCACGATGCAGAATTACGGACCGGAGAAGATGGTGACCATCGTCAGCCATCAGCATCCGGACCATGACTAAGGAAGCCAAGGAATGACCCGCATTCCCAATTTCGCCGATGTCGCCTTCCAGCCCGTTGCCACGGCGATGCCGGCCGCGAGCGCCGAGCCGTGGCTGACGCCCGAGGGCATTCCGGTGAAGTCCGTCTACAGCGAGGCCGACCTCGAAGGCATCGACTTCCTCGAGACCTGGCCCGGCATCGCGCCCTATCTGCGCGGCCCCTACCCGACCATGTATATCAACCAGCCCTGGACCATCCGGCAATATGCCGGCTTCTCCACGGCGGAGGATTCCAACGCGTTCTATCGACGCAACCTTGCAGCGGGCCAGAAGGGCCTGTCGGTCGCGTTCGACCTCGCCACCCACCGCGGCTACGACTCCGATCATCCGCGCGTCTCCGGCGACGTCGGCATGGCCGGCGTCGCGATCGATTCCATCTACGACATGCGCACGCTGTTCGCCGGCATCCCGCTCGACCAGATGAGCGTGTCGATGACCATGAACGGCGCGGTGCTGCCGATCCTGGCGCTGTTCGTCGCCGCCGCCGAGGAACAGGGCGTGCCGCCGGAGAAACTGTCAGGCACCATTCAGAACGACATTCTGAAAGAGTTCATGGTGCGCAACACCTACATCTATCCGCCGACGCCCTCGATGCGGATCATCTCCGACATCTTCGCCTACACCTCGCAACGGATGCCGAAATACAATTCCATTTCGATCTCCGGCTATCACATGCAGGAAGCCGGCGCGACGCAGGACCTCGAACTCGCCTATACGCTCGCCGACGGCGTCGAATATCTGCGCGCGGGACTAGCCGCCGGCCTCGATGTCGACCGCTTCGCACCGCGGCTGTCGTTCTTCTGGGCGATCGGCATGAACTTCTTCATGGAAGTCGCCAAGATGCGCGCGGCGCGGCTGCTGTGGGCCAAGCTGCTGAAACAGTTCAACCCGAAGGACCCGCGCTCGCTCAGCTTGCGCACGCATTGCCAGACCTCGGGCTGGTCGCTGACCGCGCAGGACGTCTTCAACAACGTGATGCGCACCACGATCGAGGCGATGGCGGCGACGCAAGGCCACACCCAGTCGCTGCACACCAACGCGCTCGACGAGGCGCTGGCGCTGCCGACCGACTTCTCGGCGCGCATCGCCCGCAACACCCAGCTGTTCCTGCAGCAGGAGAGCGGCACCAACCGCATCATTGATCCCTGGGGCGGTTCCTATTATGTCGAGCGTCTGACCCGCGATCTCGCCGGCAAGGCCTGGGGTCACATCCAGGAGGTCGAGGAACTCGGCGGCATGGCCAAGGCGATCGAGGCCGGCGTGCCGAAGCTGCGGATCGAGGAAGCCTCCGCCAAGACGCAGGCGCGGATCGATGCCGGCAGGCAGGCAGTGATCGGCGTCAACAAGTTCAAGCCGGAGAACGAGCGGCCGATCGACGTCTTGAAGGTGGAGAACTCCACCGTGCGGCGGCTGCAGATCGACAAGCTGGCGCGGCTCAAGAAGGAGCGCAACCAGAAGGACGTCGATGCGGCACTGGCCGCGCTGACCCGCTCGGCCGGCGAAGGCAACGGCAATCTGCTGGCGCTGGCGATCGACGCCGCACGCGCCAAAGCCACGGTCGGCGAGATTTCGGACGCGATGGAAAAGGTATTCGGCCGCCACCGCGCCGAGATCAAGTCCATCACCGGCGTCTACAAGCGAGAGGCAGCGGCCATGTCCAACAAGGTCGAAAAGGTGCAGGCGCTGATCGACGCCTTCGAAGAGGCGGAAGGCCGCCGCCCGCGCATCCTGGTGGCAAAAATCGGCCAGGACGGCCATGACCGTGGCCAGAAGGTGATCGCATCCGCCTTCGCCGATGTCGGCTTCGACGTCGATATCGGACCGCTGTTCGCAACCGCCGACGAAGCCGCGCGGCAAGCGGTCGAGAACGACGTCCACATTCTCGGCGTCTCCTCGCTCGCAGCAGCCCATCTCACCGCAGTGCCGGAACTGAAGGCCGCGCTGAAGAAGCACGGCCGCGAGGACATCATGATCATCATCGGCGGCGTGGTGCCGCCGCAGGATTACGACGCGCTCTATGCCGCAAGGGGCCGAGGCAATCTTCCCGCCGGGCACCGTGATCTCCGACGCCGCCGAGGAGCTGATCCACAAGCTCAACGCCCGGCTCGGCCATAGCGCGGCGGCGGAGTAACGCTGCCGCCTTCGCCTCCCTTGCTCGGAGTTTTCCATGCGCTCCGCTCGCTCGATGACGCCTGCCCGCATCATGGGTCTTGCCGGCCTGCTGGCTTGCCTCTGCCTTTCCGCACGCGCTGCCGATCCCAAGCCCGACGCCACGATCAAGAATGCGAGCATCGAGGCCAACGTCTATCTCGACGACAAGATCAAGGCTGATCCAGCGCTGGCGGCCGATTGCCTCGCCGAAGGCCGGAAGTGGATCGACAAGAACGCCGCCGAGGCGGCTTCCGCGCGCAAGGACGAGCCTGAGCTTTTCAAAGACCGCGGCGGCTATTCATTCGAGCGCAAATATTCGGTGCGCTCCGTCGTCGACGGCCGCTATGTCAGCGTGCTGCGCGACGACTACATGGACACGCTCGGCGCGCATCCGAACACCGACGTCAACACCATCCTGTGGGATACAATGGCGAAGAAGCGCATCAGCATCCGTCCCTTCTTCACCGAGACAGCCGACAACGGCCCGACCCTGACGGCGATGCGCAAGGCCGTCGTCTCGGCACTGAATGCCGAGAAGAAGCGGCGCGGTGCCAGCGAGACCGCAACCGCCGAGTGGTACAAGGAGCTGAAGCCGACCCTGCTCAAGATCGGCGCCGTGACGCTCGCGCCATCGACCGTGTCAGGCAAGAGCTCCGGCCTCACCTTCCACTACCCGCCCTACGCCGTCGGCCCCTACGCCGAAGGCCAGTATGTCGTCTTCGTGCCTTGGGAGACGCTGAAGCCGTATCTGACGGCGGAAGGCGCGGAGATCTTCGGCGGCACGCGGCCGAAGAGCGGCGCGGACGATCAGCCGCAATAGCTGCTTCAGTAGGCCTCAGCCTGGCTGACGCGCCAGCGCTCTGACCAAGGAGCCGGTCCAATCCGGGATCCACGCCCGGAACTGGCTGTGCTAGTCTAGCGATCGGCGTCACCGGGCGCCGTGTCGAGCTTGACCGACCATTCGATGAAGGTGCGGTTGCCTTCGACGACCGGCAGCAGATGCATCGTGCCCTCGTAATGGGTCGGCTGCGCGGCGCGTCCGAGCCGGCATCCGCCAGAAACGGCAATGGCTCGATGCTGGCATAGGTCAGCGAATGCTGCGTGTCCGAGTGGCGGGCAAGGCGTTGCCTGACCCAGAGCCCGAGATAGTAGAAGCGCCTGACAGCACCGACCTGGTCGCCGCGCTTGTCGTCCTCGATCACGCTTTCGCTGACGCCCTCGATATAGGCGGGGTAATTGTTGAAGTCGCGGATCAGCGACCACACGGTATCGAGCGGATGGTCGAGGACGGCGCCGTAATAGGCTCGGGTCATGGCAGGCTCCGGATGTTGGCCCGCAGTGATGCGGAACGGGCCCTGATCAACCGCATGGCAGCGGGCGCGCCCACCCGATTTCCGATCTCGCGATTGATCGGGGACGAGTGCGGACTCCGCCCTCGCCTGCAACCGGCAGCCGTTGTAAACCAAGGCCATGACCTCGCCGAAGCCCGCCTCTCCCGACATCCACGCCCTCGCCAAGCAGCTCCGCGCCGGCCACCGCGCCGCGCTGGCGCGGGCGATCACGCTGGTGGAGAGCCGGCGCGGCGATCATCAGGCGGCGGCGCGCGAGCTGGTGCAGGCGCTGCTGCCCGACACCGGCAAGGCGGTGCGGGTCGGCATCACCGGCTCGCCCGGCGTCGGCAAGTCGACCACCATCGATGCGCTCGGCATGTTCCTGATCGAGCGCGGTCACAAGGTCGCGGTGCTCGCGGTCGATCCCTCCTCGGCGCGCACCGGCGGCTCGATCCTCGGCGACAAGACCCGGATGGCGCGGCTCGCCGTCTCCGACCAGGCCTTCATCCGCCCCTCGCCGTCCTCGGGCACGCTCGGCGGCGTCGCGGCGAAGACCCGCGAGGCGATGCTGTTGTGCGAGGCCGCCGGCTTCGACGTCGTGCTGGTCGAGACCGTCGGCATCGGCCAGTCCGAGACCGCGGTTTGCGACATGACCGACTTCTTCCTGGCGCTGATGCTGCCGGGCGCCGGTGACGAGTTGCAAGGCATCAAGAAGGGCCTCGTCGAGCTCGCCGACATGATCGCGATCAACAAGGCCGACGGCGACAACCTCAAGCGCGCCAACCTCGCCGCCGCGGACTATCGCAGCGCGCTGCACATCCTGGCGCCGCGCTCCGAGCACTGGCATCCGCCGGTCGAGACTTATTCCGCGCTGACCGGCGCCGGGCTCGACCGGCTCTGGCAGAAGATCCTCGAACACCGCACCGCGATGAACGCCTCGGGCGAATTCGAAGCCCGCCGCCGCGAGCAGCAGGTGAAGTGGATGTGGTCGATGCTGGAAAGCCGGATGATGGCGCGGCTGCGCTCGGACGCTGCGATCCGCGCCAAGGTCAAGAAGATGGAGGCCGAGGTCGCCGGCGGCCGCATCTCGCCCGCGGTCGCCGCCGAGCAGATCGCGGAGATGCTGCATTGAGCGGCAAACTGCGCATCCTCGTCACTGGCTTCGGGCCGTTCCCGGGTGCGCCGTTCAACCCGACCATGCCGCTGGTCAAGCGCCTGACCGGGCTGCGCCGGCCGGCTTTCGACGACGTCGCGCTGACGAGCCACATCTTCGACGTCACCTACGCCGCCGTCGATCGCGAATTGCCCGAGCTGATCGCACGACATCGCCCGCAAGCGCTGTTAATGTTCGGCCTCGCCGGCCGGTCCTCGCATCTGCGGATCGAAAGCCGCGCCCGCAATGCGATGACGACGCGCTTTCCCGATGCCGGCGGCCAGCATGCGCGCAAGGGATCGATCGAGAGCGGCGCCGATGCGCGGGTGTTCGGGCCGCACACGAGAAAACTCCTGCGCGCAGCGCTAGCCACCGCCATCGACGCGCGGACATCGCGCGATGCCGGCAACTATCTCTGCAACTACCTGAGCTGGCGCGGGATCGAAGCCGTCAACGGCAACAACGGCCTGCACCTCGCGCAGTTCATCCATGTTCCACCGCTCGCCCATGACGGCACGGCCGCATCAGGCAAATCATCCATCACGCTGGAAGCGCTGGTCGATGCCGGCGAAGCCATGCTGATGGAGCTGGTGAAGCTGACCCGGCAGGCCGCGCGCGCGTGAGCGACGCTGGTTGGACGAGTCCTCTCAAACAGAAGCGCCGCGTATCTCGGCACCGTAGAAGGCTGATGTCCTAGCAACGGGCACAAGCAATCGTCGAAGGTCGGCCAACAGAGCCGCCGTTGGTGAGGCCCCGCCTACTGGACAGCAGCGAACAAATCCCAAGCCCCCGGGATGCCCTTGAGATCGAACGAGCCGCGCTCCGCAAATTTCAATCCGGCTCCTGCGACCAGGTCGGTCACGACGCGCGATACGAGCACTTCATTTGCATCGGACCGCCCCATCACGCGAGCGGCGACGTGAACTGCTATTCCGCCAACGTCCCTGCCGCGCACCTCAATCTCGCCGGTGTGCAGTCCGGCGCGCAGCGGCAACCCGAGCTGGCGCGCAGCTTCGCCCAGTGCGAGAGCACAGCGAACGCCGCGTCCAGGTCCATCGAACGTCGCCAAGATTCCATCGCCGGTATTCTTCACCAGCTTCCCCCGATGCCTCTCGACGACCTGTGCTGCCAAGCGGTCATGAGAATCAAGCAGTTCGTGCCAGCGGCGATCACCGACCTCGATGGCTTTCGTCGTGGAGTTGACGATGTCCGTGAACAGGACGGTAGCCAGGACACGATCGACATCCTCTCCTGCCTCAGGACGGTGACCGGTGACAAACTCCTCGATGTCGCCGATCACTCGTTCGCATTCGACCGTAAAGAAGACACCGTGCGGAAGACCCTCGTATTCGATGTATCTCGCGCCAGGTATTGCCGCCCCCAGCTTCCGTTCCCTCCGATACGGGTACCACGGCATCGGCCTGGCTGTGCAGCACGAGAGTCGGGACGCGCACGCTTTGCAACACCGGCGTTACGTCGATCAGTCGGTTCATCACCATGATCGCCTTGAAGGCACCGGGGCTGCAACTCATCCGCTCGAACTTGCCGAGCGCTGCGAGCTGCTCTTGGGAAGCGTCCGCCAGCCCGACAACGTGTTTCATCATCTGCCCCGAGCCCCAGTTTGCAACAGCCCTGTCAGCAAACGCCTCGAACTGGGCCGCGGGGATCGAGTAGCCCGCGCGCACGAAGCCCCCGACCAAAACCAGGTGGGAAACACGATCTGGATGTGTGGCCGAAAAGAGGACGCTCATGGGACAGCCTTCCGACATGCCCAACAAGACCGTCTTGCGGGATCCCACCGCATCGAGCACGGCGCGAACGTCGTCCATTCGCTCTTCCAACGACGGCACGCCGGACACGCGATCGGACAGTCCCTGACCGCGTTTGTCAAAGCTTATGATCCGGGCGAAGCGTCCTAACCGCTGCGCGTTGTTGCTTATGCACGGCAACTCATGCACGACCTCAAGGTGGGAGATCGAGCCAGGCACGATCAGAAGGTCGATCGGCCCGTCCCCAGTCACCTGATAGGCAATACTGACGTCGCCACTGCGCGCATATTGCGTCTGGGGCATAATGAAATCGGCCATATCCAACTCCAGTATCGCGACGTGTTGAAGCTTAGACGGTCGAAGAGCTTTTCGTGGCAATTGCGAATACGAAATAAGAAACATTAGCACACGACGCAGGTCTGCTTTGGAGAAAATGCTATTAATCCGCGCCTTGACTGCGGCCTCTGGAATACTGGATCACCCGCTTTCGCCGGTGATGACGCCGCGAGATCGTTGTTTGACAACGTGAACAGGCTGCACCGGGGGTTAACCCTACCGCCAACAATCGCCCGGCTGCGTCGGTGTGTTCACCATGCCGCGCCGCATTTCGCGCTACCACTCGGGCGCGAACGTCACCGCTCGCGAATGTTTGCGAGGGCTGTGCCCATGGATGTCAACCGCCGCCATCTGATCGGAGCTTCCGCCGCCGGCGTCGCCGGCGCGCTTGCAGTGTCGCCGGACGCGGCGCGCGCCGCGCAGTCGGCCGGCTCGCTCGGCCGCGACGTCACGCAATATGGCGTCCGTCCCGGCAGCCCCGACGACCAGACCCGCAATTTGCAGCGCGCGATCGATGACGCCGCGCGCGCGCAGGTGCCGCTGGCGTTCCCGCCCGGCGTCTATCGCACCGGCCTGTTGCGGCTTGCGCCCGGCAGCCAGCTGATCGGCGTGCGCGGCGCCAGCCATCTCGCGTTCAACGGCGGCGCCTCGCTGCTGGAAGGCGAAGGCGCCGGCGGCATCGTCCTGATGGGCCTTACCTTCGACGGCGGCAACGTTCCGCTGCCGGCGCGGCGCGGCCTCGTCCATTGCCTGTCCGGCCGCAACATCCGCATCACCGATTGCCAGTTCACCGACAGTGGCGGCAGCGGCATCTGGTTCGAGCAGATGTCGGGCGACGTCAGCAACAACGTCTTCACCGGCATCGCGTCGACGGCGCTGGTGTCGTTCGACGCACTCGGCCTCATCGTCTCGCGCAACACCATCAAGGGCACCAACGATAACGGCATCGAGATCCTGCGCACCGCGATCGGCGACGACGGCTCGATCGTCGCCGACAACCGCATCGAAGACATCAAGGCCGGTCCCGGCGGCTCCGGGCAGTACGGCAACGCCATCAACGCCTTCCGCGCCGGCAACGTGATCGTGCGCGGCAACCGCATCAGCAATTGCGACTTCTCGGCGGTGCGCGGCAATTCGGCCTCCAACATCCACATCACCGACAACAGCGTCAGCAATGTCCGCGAGGTCGCGCTCTATTCGGAGTTCGCGTTCGAGGCCGCTGTCATCGCCAACAACACCGTCGACGGCGCCGCGATCGGCGTCTCCGTGTGCAATTTCAACGAAGGCGGCCGCATCGCGGTGGTCCAGGGCAACATCATCCGCAACCTGCTGCTGAAGCGCCCGATCGGTACCGACCCGAACGACGGGGCCGGCATCGGCATCTATGTCGAGGCCGACAGCGCCGTCACCGGCAATGTGATCGAGAATGCGCCGACCTTCGGCATCGTCGCCGGTTGGGGTAAGTATCTGCGCGACGTCGCGATTTCGGGCAATGTCGTGCGCAAGGCGTTCGTCGGCATCGGCGTCTCGGTGGTGCCGGGCGCGGGCACCGCGCTGATCAACAACAACATGATCTCGGAAACCCCGCGCGGCGCGGTGGTCGGGCTCGACCACGCCCGCCCTGTTACCACCGACCTGTCAGTGGGCGGCGCCCAGCAATATGCGCAGCTCGTGGTCGGCGCGAACGCGGTGCGGCGCTAGAGCATGATCCGGAAAAGTGCGAAGCGGTTTTCCCTCGCGACAAACGCGAAACGCGTTTGCGCGGAGATTATGCTCAAAAGATAAGCTAGAGCATGTTGTTTTTTGCCGGAATCGGGATTGAACGAAGCCGCTGCCGGGGCGTAGGGGGCAAGGTGGCATAGATCGCCTCCTGGCTGAGAGGATGTGGGTGTTGGAGCCCACCCCCTCAGACAGGAGTATCGAGATGGCCGATTTGAGCCCTCTTCGCCGCCGCATGATCGAAGACATGACCGTCCGCAATCTGTCGCCGGCGACGCAAAGATCCTACATCAGCGCGGTTTCGAAGTTCAGCCGCTATTTTGGCCGATCGCCTGACCGGTTAGAGCTGGAAGACGTCCGCGCCTTCCAGGTGCATTTGGTCTCGACCGGCATCTCATGGCCGGCGCTGAACCAGATCGTCTGTGCGCTACGGTTTTTCTACGGCGTCACGCTCGGCGAGGCGCTCATCCCAGAGCGCATTCCCTATGCGCGAGAACCGCGCAAGCTGCCGGTCGTTCTCAGCGCCGACGAAGTGGTTCAGTTTCTTGAAGCGGTATCGAGCCTGAAGAGCCGCGCCGCGCTCACCACCGCCTATGCGGCCGGGCTCAGGGCCTCGGAGGTTGCGGGACTGCGGATCGAAGACATCGACAGCGCCCGCGGCGTCATCCAGGTGCGCCACGGCAAGGGCGCGAAGGATCGCAACGTGATGCTGTCGCCCCAGCTGCTGGGCATCCTGCGCACCTACTGGCGGCTCGCCCGGCCGCGGCTTTATCTGTTCCCTGGTCGTGACGAAGATCATCCGATCGATCAGACCGTGCTGCATGCCGCCTGCCGGTCGGCGGTGAAGGCTGCGGGCCTGACCAAGCGCGTCACGCTGCACACGCTGCGCCACAGCTTCGCGACACATCTTCTCGAGAACGGAACCGATATCCGGATCATCCAGGTCTTGCTCGGGCACAATAATTTGTCGTCGACAGCGCGCTACACGCAGGTCGCCACCGATACGATCCGAGCGACGCAGAGCCCGCTCGATCGCCTGTCGCTGGAGGTGACGCCACCTGGATGACCCGCAGCGGGATGCGGGTCATGACCCGCTCCGACATCCGCTCCAACAGGCCCGCCATCGAGATTGCCGATATTCTGCGCCGGCATGGCGACGCCTATCGCCGTGTACATGCCGGTCATCTGGGGCGGGTCGAGCGGCGCGTGATGAGCGCGATCGTTGCGTGCCGGACCGAGGCGCTCGGCGGCCACATGCAGGCTTGCGACGACTGCGGCACGACACGCGTTGCCTATAATTCCTGCCGCAATCGGCACTGTCCGAAGTGTCAGGGGAGAGCCCGAGCCGCGTGGCTCGCCGCGCGTCAAGCCGACCTGCTTCCGGTTCCCTATTTCCACGTCGTCTTTACACTTCCCGCACCGATCGCCGCGATCGCTTTCCAGAACAAGGCCGTCGTCTATGCCATCCTGTTCAAGGCTGCCGCCGAGGCGATGACGACGCTCGCCGCCAATCCACGCCGGCTCGGCGGTGCGATCGGCGGCGTCGCCGTCCTCCACACCTGGGGACAGACGCTGATGCATCATCCCCACGTCCATTGCGTCGTTCCGGGTGGCGGCCTCTCGCCCGATGGCGCGCGCTGGACCGCTTGCCGACCGAACTTCTTCCTGGCCGTCAAACCGTTGTCCAGACTATTTCGCACACTTTTTCTCAAACGTCTGTCGGCAGCCTTCAACTCCGGTGCCTTGCGTTTCTTCGGCGATCTCGGAGCTCTGGCCGAGCCGGCTGCCTTTGCGGCCCACCTCGACGCCATGCGACGCATCAACTGGGTTGTTTACGCCAAGCGGCCCTTCGGCGGACCCGCACAGGTCCTGGCCTATCTCGGCCGCTACACCCATCGCGTCGCGATCGCCAACAGCCGGCTCGTCGCACTCGACGACGATCATGTCGCCTTCTCATGGAAGGACTATCGCCAAAACAGCGCGACAAAGATCATGAATCTCAAGCCCGATGAGTTCATTCGCCGTTTCCTGCTTCATACGCTGCCTGACGGCTTCCACCGCATCCGCCACTTCGGCTTCATGGCCAACCGCCATCGCGCTGCCAAGCTCGCCCTTTGCCGCGAACTTCTCGATCATGAGCGAACAGCCCCAAACGATGGCCAGCCGTCGCCTGTGGATTCGGAGGCTCAAACCTGGGCCGAGGTTCCTGCCTGTCCCGATTGTGGTGGCGTCATGCGCATCATTGAGCGCTTTCGACATAGCTTCAGACGCCCCAGCCCTCGAACATCACCGTTCCGATGCGACACATCGTGAGCCAAGTCATGTCGTGCACGACGATCATCATTCGTCATTTCGCTCCCAGCGTCTCGATCATCGCGGACGATCTCGAATCCGTGCTGTCACACTGCGCGACAACAACCGTCCGATGCAGCAAAAGGCCTATCGCGATCTCAGGCGAAGCGCGTCTGATCTCAACTCTTCCAGGATGCGCACTCCTGTGTCTCTGCCTCACGCGCCGAGCCAGCAGATCGGGCATGGCGATCTCGAACAATCCCCATAGCTGCAAAACCGCGAATAGCCTCCCGCGCCTTCGTTCAATCCGGCTTCAATGAGGTCGCGTCATAAGCGCCTGCCGCGCCCTCGCGTGAGCGCGACCTCACAGAACCCTCCAGATTCCCAGAAGGGACAATTTCTGATTCCAACTCCATGCTGGAACGGGGGCCAGCATGGATGACGCGACCCTATTCGGAAGATCTTCGTGAACTCGCTCTGGCGCGGGCTGACGCGGGCGAGACCGTGCGTTCGATTGCAGAAGCGCTTCAGATCAGTCCTTCCTGTGTGACAAAGTGGAAGAATCTGCGGCGGGAGACCGGAGGCGTTTCTCCCGGCAAGATCGGCGGTCACAAGAAGCCGGTTCTGTCCGGCACCAATGCCGACTGGCTGCGCAAACGCATTCGCTCCGGCCCATTCACTTTGCGGAAGCTGACGCAGGAACTGGCTGCGCGCGGGATCAAGACCGACGTGCGGGCAGTGTGGACGTTCGTCCATGCCGAAGGGCTGAGCTTCAATAAAAAACGATCCTGCCGGCCGAACAAGATCGTCCCGATATCGCGCGTAAACGGACGCGCTGGAAGACCCATCAGGGCAGGATCGACGCCTCGCGCCTGGTCTTTATCGACGAGACCTGGATCAAAACCAACATGGCGCCGCTGCGAGGCTGGGGACCGAGTGGGCAACGTCTCCAGGCGTCTGCGCCTTTCGGCCATTGGAAGACCATGACCTTCATCGCGGCGCTGCGCCACGACCGGATCAGCGCGCCATGGGTCATCGACGGCCCCATCAATGGCGAGCTCTTCACCCTCTATGTCGAGCAGGTGCTGGCGCCGACCCTCGCAAAGGGTGAACTCGTCATTCTCGACAATCTCGGCAGTCACAAGGGCAAGGCGGCGCGCAACGCCATCCGCGCCACAGGAGCCCATCTGCTCTTCCTGCCGCCCTATAGCCCCGACCTCAATCCGATCGAGCAGGTCTTCGCCAAGCTCAAACACCTGATGCGAGCCGCGCAGCCGCGTGATGTCGAAGCGACTTGGCGCAAGGTCGGCGAACTCCTCGACGTCTTCTCCAAGGAGGAGTGCGCCAACTATCTCAAAAATTCAGGGTACGTTTCCGTATAAACACATCATGCTCTAGAGCGCCCTACAGCGCGTTGCGCAGCAGCGGATAACGCCGCTGGATGGTGTCGAGATCGAGCACCGGCGGCGGCATGACCCGAGGGGGCATCTCCAGCGGCGGTGCGTCGGCCACAACGGGCGGCTGCTCGAGGACCTCGGCCGCCGTTTCCATCGCGGCCGCGACTGCGGTCATCGCGGCCTCCGCCAATGTCGCCGTCTCCGAGCGGCGCTGCTGCACCGACGAAAGATCGCGCGGCGGCAGCTTCGACTTGCCGCGGCCGAGCCAGGACAGATCGACCGGCGAATTGTCGAGCGAGGCTTCGCGGGTCAGCAATTCGCGCCAGATGTCGACCGCGGCCCGGGCTTCCCTGATGTTTTCGAGAAAGGCCTGCTCGCTGTGATAGCGGCGCCAGCGTCCGGTTTCGAACAGCTCGTTGAGGTGCTCCAGCCTTTGCTCGGCAAGGTTGCACCAGCGTGCAACGATCTCCTGGCCTCTGGCCACGTCGGTCCGATGTGTCATTCAACTTGCCCGCAGGGAAAGAAACGGACGCAGACGCAACGGAACCGAATCAACTGGATGCGACACTGATATTCTGTGGAAAAGGTAAATAAAGTCTAACCAAATTCTTAATCGCGGACGGGCGATGAATGAAGTCCGCTCAACTACGGAGTTTGTTGCCCGAACCATCGTCAAGTCATCGACTTGCGTGGTGGCGATGCGCGTCGCTGCCGATCGCTGCGCAGCCGAACGATCCACAGCAAACAGCCGCGGCTGTCGCGCGCATCCCGTCGCAATCATGCAGCGCGACCGCGTCCGTCCAGTGCGTCATGCAAGGATGCCCCCAAAATGAAAGACCCGTCCGGGGGGACAACCGGACGGGTCAAAGCCATATGGGCGCTTGGGGTGGATGGGCGCTCGCGCCTGATATAGCCGGGGAGGGATAAACCGCTCCCACACACATAAGTCGTGAGAGAGCGGCGGACGTTCAAATCGCCGGCGATTTTTTTAACCTTCTCGACGCCCGGTTCCATCGCACCGTTGCAGGCGCCCAGCACCGAAAATCACTGCGCGGCGCGGTGATTTGCGGCGGAATCGTCCGACGCGATCGACGGCGCCGCTTCATTCAACGCGCGGCTCACGGAAGTGTTATTGCCGTCCGCCTCATGTGCAGGCTGCGACGGTTTGTCCACGGTGGCCGCGACGGGCGCGCTGGTCGCCGCCATCACCGCGGCAAGCGCATCCGCCTCCCCGGCCCCGAACAGATCGTCACGTCCAGGTGTCCCGAGATCGCGGGCCGTGCCGGTCAGGACCTTCCGCACCTCGGCGGGCTTCAATGCCGGACTGCGCTCCAGCACCAGTGCCGCGATGCCGCTGACGAACGCGGCCGAAAAGGAGGTGCCTGACATCAGCTGGTACTTGCCGTCCGGCACCGACACGAGGAGATCGGCGCCCGGCGCCGCCAACGCGATGTAGCTGCCGCGGTTCGAGGCGGCCATCAGCCGCTCGCCGGCATCGATGCCGCCGACCGCGATCACATCGGGATTGGCGGCGGGATACAGTGGCGGCGATTTCGGGCCGGCATTGCCGGCCGCCGCAACCAGCACGACGTCCCTCGCCGCGGCGGCGGCCACGGCGCGCGCGACAAGTGCGTCCTTAGGTCCGGCAAAGCTCATGTTCACGATCTGCGCGCCGTGCGCGACCGCGTAATCGAGGCTCCTGAGGATCACATAGGAGGTGCTCTCGGCGCCGCCGGCTGCCGCACCGAATGCGCGGATCGCCAGGATCCGCACTTCCGGCGCACTGCCCGTCAGCCGGACGCGCGCCGCGATCACGCCGGCGACGGCGGTGCCGTGGGCATGCGGGCCATCCTTGCTACCGAGCGCATCGAACGTATCCGCAACCGTGTTGGCCAGCTCCGGATGGGCGGCATCAATGCCGGAGTCGATGACGGCGATAGTGACGTTCATCCCGCGCGCCAGCCTGTGCGCCTCGGGCAGATGCAGCTGCGTCTGGGCGTATTGCGCCGGATCACTGCCGCCCGCTGCCGGCTTCTGGTCCTGCAGCGCGTAACGGTAGTTCGGCTGCACGGAGCGGACGCTGCTGTCGCTTGCAAGGTCGCGTGCCACCGCGTCGGCGGAACGATTGCCGTCCGTGTGGAACAGGCCGATGGTCGCGCCCAGCAACGAGATATTCTGCGAGACGATCCGCCTCAGGCCATGGCGACGCGCCAGCGCGTCGGTCTGGGTCTCGGTCAATGCGCCGTCGATCTCCGCCACGAGCTCGTTCGGCGCGGTTCGCGTGGCCGCCACGTCCTGCGCGCGGCTGCTGCCGCCACCGCCGGCCCTGCCCTTCCTCGCAGCGCCCTTGCCGCCACCGTTCACGGCGACCGGCCGGCCGGAGCATTGGCGCGTGCCGTCATCGCAATCGGAAGAGAAACGGGGGGCGTCACGCACATGGGGTGGCGGCATGCTCGATCGCGGTCCGTCGCCGGTCCACGACGTCGCCGGGCCGTGGAGCGGCGCGCGGCCAGCCGTGCCGTCGAGCCCGCCGCCGGCGTTACCACCGGCCCCGCCGATGCCGGGATTGACCCGCGGCCCGATGGAGAGCTGCGGCCTGCCGCCGATCGGTGATCGCATGAAATTCTGGGCGTAGGCCGAGCCGGCAACAGACGCCAGCAACAACACCGCAGCCGCAATGGCCGCTCTGTTCGTCGATCTGGTCCGGCCGTTGGCGGTCATGGTGACCTCAACTCGGCGCAGACCGTCAGCCGCCGTCTACGGGGTCTCGACCGCGAGGCTAACGATCTTCTCTTTCTGCAATCGGGCAATCAGCGATGCGACGCCATCCTTGTCCATCGCGCGGAACTGCAATCGGAACATCCCGCCCTTACCGTCGACGATCGCGCCCTGGTAATTGTCGAGCAGCGACGTGATGTCGGCGATCCTAGCATCCGGCGTGAAGCGCACCAAGAGCCGCGTCGGTGCCGCCGCCACGCTGGCGCCGAGGTCGCGGGTGATCGGCGCACTGGGTGCGACGGCCGCGCTCGGTGCGCTGGGGGCGCTGCGTTGTTCGGCGGCATCAAGCGAGGCGGTCTGGAACGAGGCCGGCTCGCTGCGCATCAGCACCGCACCGATCACGCCTGCCTGCAGCAACACCACGAGCGCACCGAGGCTGGACGACCAGGCCAGCGTCCGCGGCGACAATTTCGAAAAGAACTCCGAGACGGAGGCCGACATGCGCGCGCCCGCCGACGGCTTGCGCTCCGGCTCGGCATCGATCGCGGCAAACAGCTTCTGCATGGCACGCGCAGACGGCGCACCGAGGCTCTCGTTAAGGCCGATGGTCTCGGCATATTCCTCGCGGATGACGGCATACTGCCTGGCCAGTTCCGGATCCGAAGCGAGCGCGTCCTCGACGCGGCGCGCGTCACGCGCGTTCAGCGTGCCGGCCGCATGCCAGGGCAGCAGCATCTCGACATCGTCAGGATCTTGACCCTGCACCTTCTTGTTGCTCGCAGCCATCATGGCCAACCTCGCTCGACACCGGCTGCCTTCAGCAACTCGGCAAGTTTCTTGCGCGCATAGAACAGGCGCGTCTTCACGGTGTTCTCCGGAATCCCGACGATCTCTGCGACGTCTTCCACGGATTTCTCGTGATAGTAGACAAGATCGACAATTTCCCGGTGTTCCGCCGATAGTCCCGTCAGGCACTTACGCAGCGTGTCACCCGTGTCCTTCTTCTGCACCACAGTTTCCGGATCGTCGGACGTGTCCTCGATCGCGTTCGCGGCCTCATCGTCCAGTTCGGCGTCTTTTCTTCGCCGCAGCGAAGACAACGCCTTGAACCGGGTAATCGCCAGAAGCCAGGTTGAAACGGCGGACCGTCCCTCGAATTTGCCCGCCTGACGCCACACGTCCAGAAAGACCTCGCTAATGAGGTCCTCCGCCACCTGTTCGTCCCGCACGAGCCGAAGCCCGAAGCGGTACACCCTGACATGATGCCGTCCGTACAGCACCTGCATGGCGAGCCGGTCGCCTTGAGCGATCCGAGCGATCAGAACCTCGTCTGAAGCCGCCTGTGTCGCGCTCAATGGCCGTCTCGCAAGGTTGGTCTGAGGGGGGTGGTGCGTGGTTCGACGCGAGAGGCAAGATTCTTCACAATACGGCAATGTCCTGACCGCATGTGTGATCTATGACACAGTCGACGATCCCAATGAGGAAAAATCGCCGGAGACTCGGTAAGCGGTATCATAATAGTGAAAACTCTCGCGGACTCGCACCATCCGGCGCGACCATACCAAGGCTTTGCCGGCAAGCCAGCGCTGTCGCGAAGCGGGCGCCGCCGCAAGCCCCCGCCCCGATCGCTTCCAACCCGCCTCCGTGAACGGATTCCCCTTACGAAACAAGGGTGATGACCGGGTTTCACCGGAGCAGATTCGGTTCCAAAAGATACCAAACCTAAAGGCTTTCCCACTTAAATTTTCGGCGGATTTCAGCAATGGCGAGACCATGGGCAGCGCTGCGTCGTCACTTCCCAGCCCGATCGCGGGTGCATCGGAAAGCGGCCGTCCCAGGCTGACGCGCGAGCGCCTGGCGCGCCGGGCCAGGCAGCGCCGCCAGATTCAGTCGATGGTCGCCGCCTGCTTCGTGCTCGATGCCGTCGTGCTGCTGATCTACGCGCATGCCGGCACGACGTCGGTCCTGGTCGCGGCGGGCTACGCCCTGACCGGCCTCTCCCTCGTCGCCATCTATGTGCTGCTTTCGGAGCGCGGCTTCCACGAGCGCTTCCGCGACCACTACCTGGTCGCGCCGCAATCGGCCGTCAACATGGTGAACCTGCTCGTGTTCACCTACATCGCGCCGGAAGTCGGCGTGCTGTTCCTCTGCAACCTGTTCGTGGTGTTCGGCTTCGGTGCGCTGCGTACCTCGGCGCGCCAGACCGCGATCGTCTGGACCATCATGGTGCTGGGCCTCGCTGCGCTGTTCCTCGGCACCGACAAGGCGATCGGGATGCCGACCAGCACCAGGATCGACCGCCTCGCCACCATGCTGGTGTTCGCGCTGACGATCGGGCGCTGCATGTATCTCGGCATCTTCTCGAGCTCGATGCAGCAATCGCTGTATCAGAGCGGCGTGAAGCTGAAGGAGGCCTACCGGCGCATCGAGGAGCTCGCTGAGCTCGACGAATTGACCGGCACCTCCAATCGCCGCAGCATCATGCGCACGCTCGAGGAGGAGATCGCGCGCTGCGCCCGCAACGGCAGCTCCTGCGCGGTGGCGCTGATCGACCTCGACCATTTCAAGCGCATCAACGACGTCTACGGCCATCCGATCGGCGACGAAGCGTTGCGCACCTTCGCCATCGGCATGTTCGCCAATCTCCGCAGCATCGATCGCTTCGGCCGTTACGGCGGCGAGGAATTCCTGCTGGTGCTGCCCGACCTGTCGCAGGATCAGGCGATACGCGCGCTCGAGCGGCTGCGCGCGATCATCGCCGGTCTCGACTGGAGCGCATTCTCGCCCGGCATGCAGGTGACGATTTCCGCAGGCGTCACGACCCTCAAGCCGCACGAAAACTCCGACACATTACTCGCCCGCGCCGATGGCGCGCTTTACGCAGCCAAGGCCAGGGGACGCAACCGCATCGCCAGCGCCTGACATCCTTTCATTTCCCTATTCGGCGCCGGAGAATCCGTCGCCACCGCTCCAGGACAGAGTCATGAGTTCGAAGCCCGAGACCGCCCCCGAAAGTCTGCTCGACGAACTGCAGACGACGCTCGCGCACGGCACCGTCGCACGCCGTGTCGAGACGCTGCGCCGCGTGACCGACCTCTTCATCAACGGCTCGGTCAACTATTCGGACCAGCAGATCGTGCTGTTCGACGACGTCTTCCAATGCCTGCTCGAGCACATCGAAAACTCGGCCAAGGCGCTGCTCGCCAACCGCCTCGCCCCGATCGAGACCGCGCCGCCGCAGACCATCCGTACCCTTGCATTCGACGACCTGATCGAGGTCGCAGGCCCCGTGCTGACGCTGTCGCCGCGGCTCGACGACGACACCCTGATCGAAACGGCGCGCAGCAAGAGCCAGGCGCATCTGCTCGCGATCTCCAACCGGAAGACGCTGAGCGGCGCCGTCACCGACGTGCTGGTGCTGCGCGGCAACGACGAGGTGATCCAGAGCGCGGTCAACAATCCCGGCGCGGAATTCACCGAGCGCGGCTTCACCCGGCTGGTCAGCCG
Organism: Bradyrhizobium sp. JR3.5; assembly: GCF_054057015.1. Lineage (NCBI taxonomy): Bacteria > Pseudomonadati > Pseudomonadota > Alphaproteobacteria > Hyphomicrobiales > Nitrobacteraceae > Bradyrhizobium > Bradyrhizobium sp. JR3.5. The sequence continues at coordinate 5,836,367 of NZ_JBSRYV010000002.1, read as the reverse complement.
CGCCGAGGGCGACGACAATCTGTCGACCTGCGTCGGGCTCCGCCCGAGCATCCCGCGGCATCTCTATCTCAAGCTGGTCGCCAAGGCGTCGGACACGGTCAGGCAGCGGCTCGAGGCTGCCAATCCGCAGCAGGCCAAGGAGATTCCGATCGCGGTAAAGGAGGCGACGCGACGCGCGCGCTCGGCGCCCGCCGCCGTGACGCCGGACACCACAATCGCGCATGCGCTGGTCAAGTCGCTCTACCAGGACGGCCGGCTCGACGAATTCCAGCTCGCGGCCTTCGCCGAGGCCGGCAAGTTCGACGAGACCAATGCCTCGCTTGCCGCGCTCGCCAATGTCTCGGTCAGCATCGCCGAGAACATGATGATCGAAACCCGCGCCGAGGGCGTGATGATCCTGGCCAAGGTCTCGGGCCTGTCGTGGTCGACGGTGCGGTCGATCATCAATCTGCGCGACGACATCTCGGGCGGTGAGCCGACCGATCTGCAGGCCTGCAAGGACACCTATGAGCGGCTGCGGCCATCGACCGCGCAGCAAGTGCTGCGCTTCCATCGCATGCAGCAGTCGGCGCCCGCGGCCTAATATCGTAGCGCCCTCGCTCCCATCAGCGCGCCGACGCTTGCGACGATCGCGGTCGCCAGCGTGTACCAGGTGGCAACGAACAGCGGCGAGTCATCGGTGCAGTGCGACGCATAGACGGTGGCCGCGAGCCCTGCCGAGAGCAGGCCTGCGACTGCGCCCGCGATCGCAGGCCGCGCCGGCGCGCCCTGCCGCAGCCCGTACAGCGCGCCGACCAAGAGCGGTAGCGACATCGCGGGGATCGCGGTCATGCACGCCACCGAGTTCTTGCCGATCAGGCGCGTCATCATCGGCGTGCGCTGCGGCATCATCATCTCGCCGCTGATCGCGGCAACGAGGATGCCGGCGGGAATCAGCAGCCACCAGCCGAAGCTGCGCAGCGAGGCTTCCGGCCGCGACAGATGCAGGCTGACCGCAATCGCCGAGGCGGCGAGCGCCAGCGTCACCGCGAATTTCAGGTCGAAGAACGGATTATGCATCGCTGTCATCACGTCGGGCCGCACGCCGAGCTCGGCGAAGAAGATCAGCAGCGAGACCGGCGCCGCCGCCAGCAGCGCCATCATCAGCGCAAGACCGATCGGACGAGGCCGATAGGCATTGTCGGCGGTCAGGGTTCGAATGAGTTGATCGGTGTCCATGCTCATCGGTCCCGTAATTTCGCGGTCAGGCTTGCAAGCCCACGATGCAGCGCAACCCGCACCGCGCCCTCAGTCATCGCGAATTTCGCGGCGGTGTCCTTGATCGAGGCGCTGTCGACCGCGATCGATTGCAACACGTCGCGTTGCCGCGCCGGCAACGCCTGCAACTGGGCGGTCACCTCGCCGGGCGATGCCGTCGGCTCCGGTGTTTCCCCCGGCAGCGTCTCGGCGAAGTCATCGATATTGACGAAGATGCGCCTGCCGCGGCGGCGCAGCGCGTCGATCAGCTTGTTGCGCGCGATCGCGAACAGCCACGGCGCGAACGGCGCACTGGTGTCCCAGGTCTGTCGCTTCAAATGCACCGCCAACAAAATGTCCTGCACGATGTCCTCGGACTGATCGACCGGTTGTCCCGCGCGCGCCAAGCCACGTCGCGCCGCGGCACGGAGTACCGGCGTGATGGCCTTGAGCAGGCGATGATACGCCGCGTCATCGCCTGAAATGGCCGACCGCATCAGGTCGGTCCATTCATCCTCACGTTCGCGCACGCAGGCTCCTGAATTGCAATTCGGCCGATCTTTCAGTTTGTTACGCGGCACGCCAACGACATCACGAATTCGTGATAATTATCCTCAGGCAACGCCGCGCCGAGGATCAGCCTCAAAGAATCGCTCCGGCGGGTTTGCAGACGGAAGGGCTCATAACACCGATCGGTCCGACACGCATCGGTGCAGCTGCTGCCGACGATCCACCGGGACGAAATTGCCCAGCTTTTGCCGTCTGATGCCCGAAGATTCCCTTTTTTTGCCCCGGTGTAGACACGCGGCGGGGTCTCATTTCGCGTTCGGGACGGGCGAAATGGGGAGATCATCAGAATGAAGATCAAAGCCAGCGGGCGCTTGGCCTTGATGGTTGCGACAGGGCTGACAGGGTTTTGTGTGTGTCTCGCCGGACCGTTGCCGGCGCATGCGGCCGGTTCGGATCCCGCCGCGGCGAGATCCGACAATGCTTCAACCGACAAGTCCGCGGACCAGAGTGCGCGGCATGGCCGGCGCCATGCGCACCACCAGTCTTCCAAGACGACTGAAAAGACGGCCGACAAATCCGAGAGCAAGAAGGCCGCCAGCGATGCTGGCAGCGTGACGTCGGCGGGCATGCCCGCCACGGTCGCCAATGCCAATGCGGAGCTGACGTCCGGCGACGGCAATGCGAGCACCGCGCCCGCCAACGTCAATCCGGTGATGGCCGCCTCCGATAAGCCCGGCGACGCCCAACCCGACGGCAGCGTGGTCGCATCCGACCAGCTCAACGACCTCGACCGGGCCCTGCAGCAGGAGCAGGCGGCGGAACAACCGCAACCGGCTCAACCGCAGACCATCCAGCAGGAGGCGCCCCCGGCGCAGCCGCCGCCTGTCGTCGTAGCCGCAGCCAAGCCGGCCCCGGTTCTGGCGAGCAGCGACAGCGCGAGCTGGGACCAGACCTCGCTGATCGGGAAGATCTTCATCGGCTTCGGCGCCCTGCTCACGGTGGCCTCCGCGGCGCGCATGTTCATGGCCTAGCCTGAGGTCCTCGCGGCTTGCGGCGCGGGTAGCGCCGCACCGCGGACCAAAGCCGCTTCAGCCACTTGAAGCGCATCCCGCCAGCGGGCACATTGCCCGGAAAATCAGGCACGGGGTTTGCGTCATGGCTACGTTCGAATTCATCATCGTCGAAAGCAAGGGACCGGTCGGCGTCATCACGCTGAACCGGCCGAAAATGTTGAACGCGCTGTCGTTCGGCGTGTTCCGCGAGATCGCCGCGGCGGTGGACGATCTCGAGGCCGACGACAAGATCGGCTGCATCCTGATCACCGGCAGCGAGAAGGCCTTCGCGGCGGGTGCCGATATCAAGGAAATGCAACCGAAGGGCTTCATCGACATGTTCAACAGCGACTTCCACCGCCATCGGCGGCGACCGCGTTGCCCGTTGCCGCAAGCCGACCATTGCCGCGGTCGCGGGCTATGCGCTCGGCGGCGGCTGCGAGCTTGCGATGATGTGCGACATCATCATCGCCGCCGACACCGCCAAGTTCGGCCAGCCGGAAATCACCCTCGGCACCATTCCGGGCATCGGCGGCACGCAGCGCCTGACCCGCGCGATCGGCAAGTCGAAGGCGATGGATCTCTGCCTCACCGGACGCATGATGGATGCGGCGGAAGCCGAGCGCTCGGGCCTCGTGTCGCGGATCGTTCCAGCCGACAAGCTGCTGGAAGAGGCGCTTGCTGCAGCCGAGAAGATCGCCTCGATGTCGCGTCCGACCGCCGCCATGGCCAAGGAGGCTGTCAACCGCGCGTTCGAGACGCCGCTTTCGGAAGGCATGAATGTCGAGCGCAACCTGTTCCACTCGACCTTCGCACTCGAGGATCGCTCCGAGGGCATGGCGGCCTTCATCGAGAAGCGCAAGCCGGTCAACAAGAACCGTTAATCCACGCGGCTCCGCTGCAATGCTGCGGTGACGAGCGCGCGATAGGCGCGCTCGGCGAAATGAGTCGGCTTGTCGAGACCGAGCCGCGCCAGGCATTCGCGGTCGGCGGCGTCAGGCGGATGCCGCATCCCCTGCCACAGCAGGCCGGCGAGTTGCAGCGGGGTCTGCTGCGCCTGCTGCAATATCTGCAGGGCCGGAATCAGCCGTTGCTCGACGTCGGTGAAATCGCTGCCGAACGGGAATGACGGCAGCAGACCTGCGTCACGTGCGGGCTTCAGCGCAGTGCTGATGCGCTCGGGATAATTTTCGCGGTGAGCGGCCGGGATTTCGTGATTGCGCGGCAGCTTGCCGGCATCCTTGGCTTGCCGCATCAACTCGCCCTGGAAGCGCGAGTCCGCCACCTGCAGCATCGCGGCGATCACATCGGCATCGGACTTCCCCCTGACATCCGCGACGCCGTATTCGGTGACGAAGACATCGCGCAGGTGCCGTGGAATGGTCTCGTGACCGTAGGACCAGCGGATGTTCGACTGCGTCTGCCTGCCGGACTGATGGGTCGCCTCCAGCGCCAGCACCGAGCGCGCACCCTCGAGCGCGAATGCCTGCGCCACGAAATTATACTGGCCGCCGACGCCGCTCACGACCTGGCCGTTCTCGAGCCCGTCGGAGATCGCAGCGCCCAGCAGCGTCGCCATCATCGCGTTGTTGACGAAGCGCGCATCGACGCGGGCGCGGCGCTTGCCGTCCTCGTCGCCGAAGATCTCGTTGGTGAAGGACACCGGCATCATCTGGATTCGCGCCAGCTGCTCGCCCGTCATCTCGCGCAGCGCCCGATAGAAGGATTGCGGACCCAGAAAGAATGCGCCGTGCAGGATCACACCGCCAACGTCGCGCTTGAGAATGCCGGCGTCGATCAGCCCGAGGAACGCTTCGAACAGCATCTCGCTGACGCCATAGAGCCCCTTCTCGAACGGCCCGGTCTCGGCCGCCGCGAGTTGTGCGCTACCGGGCGCAAGGCGCTGCATGATGCCTTGGAATTGGCCGTTGTCGCGGTGGCGCACCACGAGCCCCTGCGCCAGCGCATCGCCGACCTGCCCGATCCCGATCTGCAGCGTGCCGCCGTCGCGGACCAGACCCGCGGCGTGCAATCCGATCGCATATTTGGTGTCGCTGATCGGCTCCGACGGCGGCGCGAACAGCGGGAAGTCGGTGTCGGGACTGTCGAGCACCGCGGCGAATTCATCCGCCGGCAGATCGCCGGGCCCCGGCATGAACGGCAGCTCGGAATTGACCTGGCCGATCAGCTTGAATGAGGCCCGCCCCTGCGCACGGGCGCGCAGCACGTCGAGCGTCGTGTCGGTGTTGCAGCTCAGGCTGTAGCGCGGCACGCCGTCGACCACGCGCTTGGCGACGAGCTGGGGCACGACATTCAGTCCGCGCGACAGCAGATATGACGCCGCGTGGGTGTAATTGGCGGAAATGTAGTGCTGCTGGGCGAATGGCTGATGCAGCCATTGTCCGGCGAGGAAGAAGAACTCGATCACCTTGATGTTGGGCGGAAGCGCGCCGCGATGCAGCGCCTCGGCATAGGCGAGATCCGGATAGAAGCCGAACAGGCGATCGATCACGGGACCGATGAAGCGCTGCTCGAGCAGGTTCCTCGGCTTCGGCTTTTCCAGCGTCAGCGCCGAGAACAGCGTCAGATTGATCGAGCGGTCGGCGACCGCCCGCGCGTACAGCGCGTTGACGATATGATTGGCCTTGCCGAGGCCGAGCGGCAGCCCCACCACAAGTTCGGTTCCGACGTCACGAACGATGTGCTCCGCGATCGCCTCGGGATCAGAGAAGAGTTTCGGCATCTGCGATGAACCCGGGCAGGCAGGGATGACCGGCATCGCTGAATCGGCGGCCGGCGGTTCAAACTTATACTTCATATGACAGCTGCGTTCGCCTGTGACGAACCGGCAACAGACAACAACCGAAATGATGTGCAGATGTCGCGTGGCGGTTTGCCTGTGGCGGCGCCGGCCCGTAAACAGGTAGATGTGTCGACGGCATCGGCGAGAGCGGACTGCCGGGGTTTTGGTTTGCGGGATCACATGGTTGGGCGTGCCGCGAGGGTTGGCGACGTAGTGAGGCGCGTGCTTTTGTCGGGCATCGGCCTTGGCGCGCTGGCCTGCGCGCTGCTGACGGACACCGCGGCCCGCGCCGAGAGCCTGCCCGAAGCCATGGCCAAGGCGTATCAGACCAATCCGCAGCTCAATGCCGAACGGGCGCGCCAGCGCGCGACCGACGAGAACGTGCCGCAGGCGCTGGCCGGCTACCGCCCCCAGATCACCGCCGGCCTCTCGCTCGGCCTCCAGGCCGTGCGCGACCAGTTGCCCGGCAACGTGATCCAGGGCGCGACGCTGAAGCCCTGGCAGATCGGGGTTACCGTGACCCAGACCTTGTTCAACGGCTTCAAGACCGCCAACAGCGTCCGCGTCGCCGAGTTGCAGGTGCAGTCCGGCCGCGAGGCCCTGCGCAATGTCGGCCAGGGCGTGCTGCTCGACGCCGTCACCGCCTATACCAACGTGCTGGCTAACCAGACCCTGGTCGAGGCGCAGCGCGCCAATGTCGCCTTCCTGAAGGAGACCCAGGCGATCACCCAGCGCCGCCTCAATGCCGGCGACGTCACGCCGACCGATACCGCCCAGGCCGAGGCCCGGCTCAACCGCGGCCTGTCCGATCTCAACGCCGCCGAGGTCAACTTCGCGATCAGCCAGGCGACCTATGCGCAGGTGGTCGGCAGCGCGCCGTCGCAATTGCGTCCGGCCGAGACCATCGACCGGCTGCTGCCGCGCAGCCGCGAGGATTCGATCGCGCTTGCGGTGCGCGAGCATCCCGCCGTGATGGCCGCAGGCTTCGACGTCGACGTCGCCTCGACCTCGATCCGCGTCGCCGAGAGCAGCCTGATGCCGAACGTCACCCATGCAGGGCAGCGTCAGCCGCAGCCGCGACAGCGACCCCACGCTCGGCACTTTCGGGACCGACCAGGCCTCGGTAATCGGCCAGGTCACGCAGCCGATCTATGACGGCGGCACCGCGGCCTCGCAGACCCGGCAGGCCAAGGAAGTCGCGGCGCAGAGCCGCCTCGTACTGGACCAGGTCCGCAACCAGGCCAAGACCGCCGTGGTCAGCGCCTGGGTCGCCAACGAGGGCGCCAAGATCGCGGTGTCGGCCTCCGAGTCCGAGGTGAAGGCCGCGGAGGTTGCGCTGGCCGGCGTGCAGAAGGAAGCCGCCGGCGGCCAGCGCACCACGGTCGACGTGCTCAACGCCCAGCAGGATCTGATCACGGCGCGCGCTCGGCTGATCGGCGCACAGCGCGACCGCGTGATCGCCTCCTACACGCTGCTCAGCGCGACCGGACGCCTCGACGTCAAGACGCTCAATCTCAAGACGCCCGACTATCTGCCCGAAGTGCACTACCATCAGGTGCGCGACGCCTGGCATGGCCTGCGCACGCCGTCGGGACAATAGGTCTTGTGGAACGGTTCGCACCGCGAACCGGCCCTTTCCGCCCGCTCTCTCCGCCGATAACCTCCGCCCCCGCCGGCCATCAACAATGCCGGTGCGCGGAGTGCGCGCATAACAGCCGAGCACGCAGGGAGACGTCCAATGCTGACGCGACGCAGTATGATGCTGGCTTCCATCGCAGCGGGAGTGACCATGACCAGCAGCAACGCATTTTCCAAGGCATCGCAACCATCCACGCCAGTGAACTTCGACGTGCCTGCCGGTGCCTGCGACTGCCACACCCACATCCATGGCGATCCCGCGAAATTCCCGTTCTTCGCCGGCCGCGTCTATACGCCGGAACCAGCCTCGCCGGAGGAGATGAGCGCGCTGCACAAGGCGCTGCATGTCGAGCGCGTGGTGATCGTGACGCCGAGCGTCTACGGCCCCGACAATTCCTCGACGCTGTTCGGCATGACGGCGCGCGGTCCCACGGCGCGCGGTGTTGCCGTGATCGACGACAAGACCAGCGAGAGCGATCTCGACACCATGCAGAAGGCCGGCTTCCGCGGCATCCGTCTCAACCTCGCAACCGGCGGCGTCAACGATCCCAATGTCGGCCGGCAGCGCTTCTCGGCCGCGATCGAGCGGATGAAGGCGCGCGGCTGGCACGTGCAGCTGTTCACCAGCCTCGCCATGATCTCGGCGATCAAGGACCTGGTCGCGGCAGCGCCGGTACCCGTGGTGTTCGACCATTTCGGCGGCGCCGAGGCCGCGCTCGGCACGGGCCAGCCGGGATTTGCCGACCTGCTCGCGCTGGTCAAATCCGGCAAGGCGTATGTCAAGATCTCCGGCGCCTATCGCGCCTCCAGGCTCGCGCCCGACTATGCCGACGCCGCGCCGCTGGCCCAGGCGCTGATCGCGGCCAATGCCGAGCGCATCGTCTGGGGCACCGACTGGCCACACCCGGATTCGGTGACACCCCAAGGCAAGAAGGTCACCGACGTGACGCCGCTGTACCAGATCGACGACGGCCGCCTCCTCAACCAGCTTCCGGTCTGGGCGCCGGACGCCGCGGTGCGCAAGACCATCCTGGTCGACAATCCGGCACGGCTCTACGGCCTTACCTGACGTTGTCCTTCGGCCGGCGCGAGAAGTAGGAGATCAGGACCGGCAGCGTGATCAGGATCACCAGCGGCGCCAGCATCATGCCGGTGACGACGACGATGGCGAGCGGCTTCTGCACCTGCGAGCCGATGCCCTCCGACACCGCCGCCGGCAACAGGCCAATGCCGGCGACGACGCAGGTCATCAACACCGGACGAAGCTGCAGCTCGCCGGTGCGGATCACCGCGCGCATCCGGTCATAGCCTTCGTCGATGAGCTGGTTGAACTGCGACAGGATGATGATGCCATCCATCACGGCGATGCCGAACAGCGCGATGAAGCCGATCGCCGCCGACACGCTGAACGGAATGCCCGAGATCAGCAGCCCGAGCACACCGCCGAAGATCGCCATCGGGATCACGCTCATCGCGAGCATGGTGTCGACCATCGAGCCGAAATTGAAGAACAGCAGCACCGCGATCAGCACGAGGCTGATCGGCACCACGACCGACAGACGCTTGATCGCGTCCTGCAAATTGCCGAACTCGCCCACCCATTCGATACGCGAGCCGGGCGGCAACTGGACCTGCTCGTTGACCTTCTGCTGCGCTTCCAGGATCGCGCTGCCGAGGTCGCGGTCACGCACCGAGAACTTGATCGGCAGATAGCGCTCCTGCTGCTCGCGATAGATGTAGGCCGCGCCCGAAATCAGCTTGATCGAGGCGACCTCGCTCAGGGGGATCTGCGTGACCCCGCCATTCGGATTCGTTGCCCCGATCCGCAGATTCTGGATCGCCTCCGCGCTCTTGCGATATTCCGGCGCAAGGCGGACGATGATCGGGAAGTGCCGGTCGCTGCCGGGTTCATAGAGATCGCCCGCGGTGTCGCCGCCGACGGCGACCTTGATCGTGGCGTTGATGTCGCCCGGGGACAGGCCGTAGCGCGCCGCCCGCGCGCGGTCGACGTCGATCTGGACGGTCGGCTGGCCGAGCGAGGTGAACACTGCGAGGTCGGTGACACCCTGCACGGTCGACAACACGGATTTGATCTTGTTGGCGGTGTCGGTCAGCGCCTGCAAATCGTTGCCATAGAGCTTGATCGAGTTCTCACCCTTCACGCCGGATACCGCCTCCGACACGTTGTCCTGCAGGTATTGCGAGAAGTTGAATTCGACGCCGGGGAACTTGTCCTGCAACTGCGCGAGCAATTGCGCGGTGAGGACGTCCTTGTCATGCGTGCCCGGCCATTCGCCGGCCGGCTTCAGCGGCGCGAAGAATTCGGCATTGAAGAATCCGGCGGCGTCGGTGCCGTCGTCGGGGCGGCCGTGCTGCGACACCACCGACACCACTTCGGGACGGCTGCTGATCAGGCTTCCGCATTTCGTTGACATAGGCGTTGCCCTCCTGCAGCGAGATCGTCGGCGGCAGCGTGGCGCGGATCCAGAGATTGCCCTCTTCCAGCTTGGGCAGGAATTCGAGGCCGAGGAACCGCACGAAGATGATCGTCATGACCACGAGGCCGGCCGCACCGGCCATCACGATCTTGCGATTGGCGATCGCCCAGTTCAGCGCCGGAACGTAGATCGCATCGAGCCTCTTGACGATCCAGGTTTCGGTCTCGTGAATATGCGCCGGCAGGATGAGCGCGCTCAGCGCCGGCGTGATCGTGAACGTCGCCAGCAATCCGCCCGCCAGCGCATAGGCATAGGTTCGCGCCATCGGTCCGAAGATGTTGCCCTCGACGCCACCCAGCGTGAACAGCGGCAGGAACGCGGCGACGATGATGGTCGCGGCGAAGAAGATCGAGCGCGATACGTCGGCCGCCGCCGACAGGATCGCATGGCTCTTCATGCCCATCACCGTATCCTCGGAGATGTGGCTTCGCTCGTCTTCCGACAGCGCGGTCGTCTGCGACAGCCGCCGGAAGATCGCCTCCACCATGATCACGGTGGCGTCGACGATCAGGCCAAAATCGATCGCGCCGACCGACAGCAGATTGGCGGATTCGCCGCGCAGCACCAGGATGATCACGGCGAAGAACAACGCGAACGGAATCGTCGCGCCGACGATCAGCGCGCTGCGGAGATCGCCGAGGAAGATCCACTGCAACAGCACGATCAGCAGGATGCCGACCACCATGTTGTGCAGCACGGTGTGGGTGGTGAGCTCGATCAGATCCTTGCGGTCGTAGATGCGCTCGATCTTGACGCCCGGCGGCAGGATCGAGGAATTGTTGATCTGATTGACCAGTTGCTCGACGCGGGCAATGGTCGGCGAGCTCTGCTCGCCGCGGCGCATCAGCACGATGCCCTGCACGATGTCGTCGTCATTGTCGATGCCGGCGATGCCGAGCCGCGGCTTCTCGCCGATCGTGACGGCGCCGACGTCCCTGACCAGCACCGGATTGCCGCCTGATTGCGAGATCATGGTGTTGGCGAGATCGTCGATCGAGCGGATCAGGCCGACGCCGCGCACCACGGCCGATTGCGAGCCGATGTTCACGGTGTTGCCGCCAACATTGATGTTGGCGTTGGAAACCGCCTGCAGCACCTGCGGCAACGTCAGGCCGTTGGCGACCAGCTTGTTGAAGTCGACCTGGATCTCGTAGGTCTTGGTCTTGCCGCCCCAGCCGGTGACGTCGATCACGCCCGGCACCGCGCGGAAGCGGCGTTGCAGCACCCAGTCCTGCAGCGTCTTGAGGTCGAGCACGCTGTAGTTCGGCGGCCCCTTCAGCCGGTAGCGGAAGATTTCGCCGATCGGGCTGGTCGGGGAGATGCCGGGCTGCACATTGCCGGGCAGCGGCGCGAGCTGCGACAGCCGGTTCAGCACCTGCTGCAGCGCCTCGTCATAGGTGTAGTCGAATGAGAACTGCAGCTTGACGTCGGAGAGGCCGTACAGCGAGATGGTGCGGATGGTCTTGAGGTTCTTGATGCCGGCGACCTGGGTCTCGATCGGGATCGTGATGTAGCGTTCGATCTCCTCGGCCGAGAGGCCCGGACTCTGCGTCACGATGTCGACCATCGGCGGGGTCGGATCGGGATAGGCCTCGATGTTGAGCTGCTTGAACGCAAGCAGGCCGCCGATGAAGACGACCACGAACATGGCCACCATCAAGTAGCGGCGATTGACGGCAAGGGCGACGAGGCGATCCATTCAGATCGGCACTTTCAACGGTGAGGATTTTTCTTGGTGTGCATGGTCGATCCGGAAAGCCGGTTTCCCCTTTTCCGGATCATGCCCTAGGTGCCAGATGCGGCGCGGTCGATGAAGAGGCTTCCCTTCGTCACGATCTGCTCGCCCGGCTTGAGATTGCCGGCGACCTCGACGAGGTCGCCATTGATGAGGCCGGGCTTGATCTGGCGCAGCTCGATGGTCTTGTCGTCGGCCTTCGCGACCCAGACGCGAACCTGGTCGCCCTCGTAGATCAGCGCCTGTTTCGGCACGCCGACCGCCGGGTGGTCGCCCTTCGAATACAGCGTCACATTGGCGAACATCTCGGGCTTCAGCCGATTGTCGGCGTTGTCGATGGTGGCGCGGACCAGGAGCCGTCGCGAGGTCGCGTCGATCGCGGCGGCGACATAATTGACCCGGGCGTTCAGCACCTTGCCCGGCAGCGCCATCACGCTGAAGCTGAGGTCCTGCCCGACCGCGACATTGTCGGCGTCGGATTCGCGGACAAAGGCGATCAGCCAGACCGTCGAGAGATCGCCGATCACATAGACCGGGTCGCTTGCGCCGGTCGAGACATACTGGCCGGGTCCGGCCTTGCGCTGGACCACGGTGCCGCCGATCGGAGCGAACACCGTCGTCTCCGGATTGAGGCGGCCCTTCTGCTGCAAGGTCGTGATGGCTTCGTCGCCGAAACCGAGGATGTGCAGCTTGTTCTGCGCGGCCTCCAGCAGCGTCTGCGCCGAGCGCGCATCGTTCTGCGCCTGCACCAGCGCCGCTTGCGCAGTCTGATAATCCTTCAGCGGGATTGCCTTGCCCTCGGACAGGTCCTTGGCGCGCTTCTCCTGGATCTGCGCCAGGTCGAGCGCCGACTGGGCCTTGTTGAGGCCGGTCATCGCGGCGACGTAGTCGTTCTGCGCCTGCACAGTGTCGGCCGCTTCGATCACGAACAGCGGCTGCCCCTTCACCACGGTATCACCCGGCCGCACCAGCAGGCGGGTCACCCGCCCGGTATAGGGCGAGTAGACCGGGGTTGAGCGGTCCTCGTCGATCCCGATCTTGCCCTCGGTCACCAGTTCGGAGCGGAAGGTGTGCTCGGCCACGGTCTGCAAGGTCAGGCTGGCCCACTCGGCGGGCGATGGCGCATAGCGCGTGCCGCCCTTGCGGGACTGGCTGGAGACCTCCGACGGCGTCTGCTTGTCCGAGCCGAACCGGGTGTAGCCATAGGCGCCCGCGCAGGCGACCACCAGCACCGCCGCGGCCACCAGCAGGCGCGGGCGGCTAAAGCTCTGCATTCGCTTGATAAACTCTTTCAGCATGCGGTCCGCGGGGTCGATCGTTGCAGCTTCCGGCGGGACAGCCCCAGCGGTGCGCTAATAGTGCCGAATTGGCGTTTCAAACAACCTAAAAATCGCACTTCGGCGGTGCGCGTCGTTAAAGTTCGGATAGCCTGAACGGCGACTGAACGTCTCATCCGGGAAACTCCGGGGGATTGCTGCCGAGCGGCATCGCCGGACGGGACCAATGGGCCGGGGTGCGCGACAGGATGGCGGCGTGCCGGACCGAACTCAGCGTGCCAAAGCCGGACGGAAGCCGCTCGATGTAGGGCTGCACCGCATCCGCCTTCAGATCCTCGGTGGCAAGGCCCCCTTCGAGCCGGCCGAGATTCCACAGCCAGCGCCCGGTTTGCGCCAGCGACACCCGGACATGCCAGCTGCCGCCCTCGCGCGCCTGGCGTGCCCTGGCCATCATGGCGCCGAACGCCATGAAGTATCCCGTGGCGTGGTCGAGCATCTGGGCCGGCAATTCCTTCGGTCCATCGACGCCGGCGGCCTGCCCCTCGGCATGATTGAAGCCGGTCGTGGTCTGCACTAGCGAGTCGAAGCCGCGGCGCTCCGCCCACGGACCGGCATGGCCATAGGCCGAGAGCGTCACATAGACGATCCCGGGATTGATGCGGGCCGCGTCCTCCGGCGAGAAGCCGAGCCGCGCAATCGCCTGGGGGCGATAGCCCTGCGAGAGAATATCGGCCTGCGCGACGAGACCGCGCATCACGGCGCGCCCCTCCTCGCTGCGCAGCTCGAGAAAGCTCGTCAGCTTGCCGCGGCCGGTGTCGATGGTGAGCCAGGGGATATCAGGCAGATCGGGACCGGAGATCAGCAGCACGTCGGCGCCATGCGCGGCGAGCGTGCGGCCGGCGACGGGACCCGCGATCACGCGCGACAGATCGAGCACCCGGATGCCGGCCAGCGGCCGCTTCCCAGCGGGCCACGGCCTTGGCGCGGCCTCGCCGATCTTCTCGATCGAGATCAGCGGCAGTCTTGCAAGTTCTCCCGCATGCGGCGTCGCTGACCACTCGTCATATGAGCGCATCAAGGCGACGACGCCGCCGGCCGCATAGGCCGCGGTCTCGAACGCCTCGCCGTCCCACTGCAGCAGCGCGGCCTGGACCTCGTCGCGCTCGGCGTTGCAGCCCAGCACCTTGCAGACGGCGTCGCGGTGATGCGGGAAATTGGTGTGCAGGTGGACGAAGCGGTTGTCGCGGACACGGTAGACGCCGGCGATCTTGTCCCAGGCCGGCGGCGGCGGCTTGTCGTCGACCCGCAGATAGCGCTCGCTGCGACATTCGACGACGGCATGGCGCATGTCGACCGCGACATCCTGCTGCTCGCCGCTGCGGGCTTTCCAGATCTCGGCCGCCGGGCAAGGCCCGCCGCGGCAATCGGTACCTGCGCCGCCGCTGCGACCCGAAACGACGACGGCAACTGCGGCTCGCTGCCGGTCAGCGTGACCGCATCGAGCGCGGACGGCGCGCCACCGGTGCCGGTCCAGACATCGGAAAGGATTTCACGGATGTCCTGCATGCGCATTCCTGTTTGCGATTATTCTATGCCCGAGCATGATGACAAAATGGCAATGCCCGATCTCAACCCGTATTTGGCATCATCTTCTCGGAAAACCGTTTCACACTTTTCCGGACCATGCCTTGGCTCTGCCCGACCCGAACAGGAGTTGCAATGGCTGCCATCGATCCCCTCACCGCCGGCGGCGTTTTCCTCGCGACCGCGGCGACCGACGCGGTCTACGTCATGTTCACCTCGGCGGTCGTCGCGCGCAAGCGCGTGCCGGCTGCGACCTGGAGCAGCGTCTGGTACGTGCTCTCCTCCTATGCGGTGATCAGCTACACCGAGAACTGGCTCTACGTCGCCTTCGCAGCGGCCGGCTCGTGGGTCGGCGCCTATGCGTCGATCACCTTCCTGCACCGCCCGCCGGGCGGGCCGCCGGTGGGGGCCGCGGTGGAATAGCATGCAGCTGCCGAAGAATTCATCCGCTTGCGAACGCAAGACCGATCGGATGGCAGCCGGTTGTAAGCTTCGTGTAAGCATTCGCACGTAAGCCGCGGATGAGCACTCTCGCGGCGTGATCCGCCCGAGGTTTGCTTCGTGTGTCGCCCTCTCGTGAACAGAGGGCGCAGGGAAAGCCGGGTGCCGATCGCACCCATGGGCCCCGAGCAAAAGGTAGAAAGCTCGGGGGTAGGACCGGAGCAATCCGGCTTTCCCTGCGCGTGTTGGCGAGCCCGGCCTCCTCGTTCACGACCGGCTCGAACCTCGTCGTCGACGGCGCGATCTCGAACCGGGTGAATTTCTAGAGAGAAAGTTCGTTGAACCACAGGGCGGATTAGCCGAAGGCGTAATCCGCCCTCCGCTTCATGTGCTACGGGCGCATGAACGCGAAGTCCGTGTCAGGGTCGCAATTGTCGGCGACGAAGCGAAGCTCCGACTGGACGTCGGAGACGCTCCTGGCTTCAAGATATTTCGAGACGACGAGGCCAAGCAGCGAGCGGCAGAGGCTGTCTTGATCCAGCCCGGCCGCCTCCGCTTCGGCAAGTGCCGCTGAGAAATGAAGCTTCGCGATCTCGGTTGCGGACATTCCAGTCTCCTTTTTCGTCCATCTCTTACGGGGAGCGCCCCGCGATGCCTTTGATCTGCGTCAAATCGAGGCCCGCGCCGGCCTCAATGAAAATCGCGTGACGGCGGCAGGATGCGGACGTTGCGGGGGTGGCGGATCCTTTGCGGCAAGTTGTCGCCGTGATCGCGGCGGTCGTCGTTAAGCGGCTCGATCAGCGCCGGGCCCGCCGGCACCGGGTGCTTGCTGCTGAGAGATTCGTTGGCGAGGCCGATCAGATCGTGGGAGCGGTCGGTCATGCGCTGCGCCACCAGATGCGTCACGCCCTCGGGGCTGCTCTGGATATAGCCCTCGACCAGGATCAGGCGCGCACCCATCACCTCTTTCCGATACTGCTCCATCACCTTCGGCCACACCACGATGTTGGCGATGCCGGTCTCGTCCTCCAGTGTCATGAACACGACGCCCTTGGCGCTGCCCGGGCGCTGCCGCACCAGCACGACGCCGGCACAACTGACCCGGCGGCGGTCGTTGCTGCGGTTGATCGTGTGGCAGGCGACGACACGCTCTCTGGTGAACATCTCGCGCAAGAATTCCATCGGATGGCCCTTCAGCGACAGGCGGATGGTCTGATAGTCGGCGACCACCTGCTCGGGACGCGGCATCTCCGGCAGCGGTTTTGCGCCCTCATCCGGCTGCTCGCGCGCGGTGACGACCTCGAACAGCGGCAGCGGCACATTGTCGGGCAGCCGCCGCACCGCCCACAGCGCCTCGCGGCGATCGAGCCCGAGCGAGCGGAACGCATCGGCGTCGGCGAGCAGGATCAGCGCGCGCTTGGGGAGAGCGGTGTCACGGGCGAAGTCTTCCAGCGAGGTGAAGGGGCGCCGGTTGCGCGCCGCGACGATGCGGTCGGCCCAGTCGAGCTCTTGCTTCGCCTCTCCCGCTTGCGGGGGAGGCCGCAGCGCGGATGCGCTGCGGGTGGGGGCTCTCTCCTCAGCGTGACTCGTGGAGAGACCCCCACCCCACCCCTCCCCCGCAAGTGGGAGAGGAAGCACAGCCTCTTTGTGGCTGGCCTGCATCCGCTTCAACCGCTCCTCGTCCTCATCCAGCCAATGAAAGCCGTCGATCTGGCGGAAGCCGAGCCGCACTGCGCAATGCTTCCCGTCGCGCTCCTCCAGCGTGTTCTGCGCAAAGCTGAAGGAGACATCGACCTCGCGCACCGTGACGCCGTTCTTGCGGGCGTCGCCGACGATCTGCGCCGGGGCATAGAAGCCCATCGGCTGCGAGTTGAGCAGGCCGCAGCAGAACGCATCGGGATGATGGTGCTTCAGCCATGAGGAGATGTAGACGAGCTGCGCGAAGCTCGCGGCGTGGCTTTCCGGGAAGCCGTAACTGCCAAAACCCTTGATCTGGTCGAAGCAGCTGCGGGCGAAATCCGGATCGTAGCCGCGCGCCACCATGTTGCCGACCAGCTTCTCCTCGTAGGTGCCGATGGTGCCGAGGTTGCGGAAGGTCGCCATCGAGCGGCGCAGGCCGTTGGCTTCCTCCGACGTGAAATGCGCCGCCTCGATCGCGATCCGCATCGCCTGCTCCTGGAACAGCGGCACGCCGAGCGTCTTGTGCAGGACATTGTAGAGCTCATCCGATGAGCCGTGCTCGGGCGACGGAGCCGGATAGATCTCCTGCTCCTGCTTGTTCCGCCGCCTGAGATAAGGATGCACCATGTCGCCCTGGATCGGCCCCGGACGCACGATCGCAACCTCGATGACGAGATCGTAGAAGGTGCGCGGCCTCAAGCGCGGCAGCATGTTCATCTGGGCGCGGCTCTCGACCTGGAACACGCCGAGCGACTCGCCGCGGCACAGCATGTCGTAGACTTCTTTTTCGTCCTGCGGGACCGAGGCGAGCTCCCAGCGCTTGCCCTTGTGGTCATCGATCAGGTCAAAACATTTGCGGATGCAGGTCAGCATGCCCAGCGCCAGCACGTCGACCTTCATCATATGAAGCGCGTCGACGTCGTCCTTGTCCCATTCGATGAAGGTGCGGTCGTCCATCGCGGCGTTGCCGATCGGCACATAGGTGTCGAGCCGGTCCTGGGTCAGCACATAGCCGCCGACATGCTGCGAGAGATGGCGCGGAAACTCGATCAGCTCGGTGGCGAGCTCGACCGCGAGATTGATCATCGCATTCTTCGGGTCGAGCCCGGCCTGCCGCACCTGCATGTCGTTGAGGCCCTTGCCCCAGCTGCCCCACACGGTGTCGGCGAGTGCGGCGGTGACGTCCTCGGTCAGCCCGAGCGCCTTGCCGACGTCGCGGATCGCGCTGCGCGGGCGATAATGGATGATGGTGGCGATGATGGCGGCGCGGTGGCGGCCGTAGCGGCGATAGACATATTGCATCACCTCCTCGCGCCGCGAATGCTCGAAATCGACGTCGATGTCGGGCGGCTCCAGCCGCTCCTTGGAGATGAAGCGCTCGAACAGCAGATCGACCTTGGTCGGATCGACCGAGGTGACGCCGAGCACGTAACACACCGCCGAATTGGCCGCCGAGCCCCGCCCCTGGCACAGGATGTTCTGGCTGCGCGCATAGTGCACGATGTCGTGCACGGTGAGGAAGTAATGCGCGTATTTCAGCTCGGCGATCAGCGCGAGCTCCTTGTTCAGGGTGGCGCGAAGTTTTTCGTCGATCTCGCCGCCAAAATATTTATCGACACCGGCCCAGGTCAGGTCCTCCAGATGCTGCTGCGCGGTCTTGCCCGGCGGTACCGGCTCGTCGGGATACTGGTATTTGAGCTGGTCGAGCGAGAAGGAGATGCGTTTCGCGAAGCGCATGGTCTCCGCGATCGCATCCGGCAGATCGCGAAACAGCCTGATCATTTCATGGGCCGGCTTGAGATGCCGCTCGGCATTGGCCTCGAGCCTGCGGCCGACAGCCTCGATCGTGGTCTTTTCGCGGATGCAGGTCAGCACATCCTGCAACGGGCGGCGGGCGGGATGGTGATAGAGCACCTCGTTGGTAGCGAGCAGCGGCACGCCGGCATCAGCAGCGAGGCCATGCAGCCGCGCGAGGCGGCGCCTGTCGTCGCCGCGATAGAGCAGGCTTGCCGCGAGCCAGACGCCATCGACGGCACTGGCCTTGAGTTGCGCGAGCACATCGAGCGCTTTCTCCGCCTCGAACCGATGCGGCAGCGCCAGCACCAGGAGCTGACCTTCGGCGAAGTCGACGAGATCGGACAGAGCGAGACGGCAGTCGCCCTTCTCGATCCGCTCGATGCCGCCGCCGCGCTTGCCGCGGGTGAGCAATTGGCACAGCCGGCCGTAGGCGGCGCGGTCGCGCGGATAGACCAGGATGTCGGGCGTGCCATCGATGAAGACGATGCGGGCGCCGATCAGAAGCTTGGGCGGATGGGCGACCTTGTCGCTGTCGAGCTCCTTCCAGGCGCGCACCACGCCGGCCAGCGTGTTGTGATCGGCGAGCCCGATCACGGGAATCCCGAGTTCGCTCGCCTGATGCACATAGGCGCGCGGATCGGAGCCGCCGCGCAGGAAGGAGAAATTGCTGGTGATGCCGATCTCGGCATAGTCGGGCGCTGGCGTCGTCATGCGAACAGCCCGTGCACATACCAGTTGGCCGGGACCGGCTCGCCCGCCTTGTCGCGCAGCTCGCTCTCGTAGAGGCCGTCGCGAAAGATCCAGAAGCGCTGGCCCTCGGCATCCTCGACGCGGAAGTAGTCGCGCGTCAGCGCCGCGCCGTCCTGCTTCCACCATTCCATCGCGATGCGCTCGGGGCCTTTCGACCCGCACCACCGCATGCAAGGCGCACCGCCAGGTGAACTGGTGCGGCGGACCGTCCGGCACGCTCGCGAACGGCA
This sequence comes from Bradyrhizobium sp. JR3.5, assembly GCF_054057015.1. Lineage (NCBI taxonomy): Bacteria > Pseudomonadati > Pseudomonadota > Alphaproteobacteria > Hyphomicrobiales > Nitrobacteraceae > Bradyrhizobium > Bradyrhizobium sp. JR3.5. The sequence goes on along the minus strand of NZ_JBSRYV010000002.1, from coordinate 5,817,136 downwards.
CCTTGATGGGCTCGGGCCGCTCGAACAGCCTGAGCGGTCGCAACGGCGACTCGCCGGCGACGCGCTCCGGCCAGGCGGCAGCGCTCGCCGCGGCCAGATGATGCTGCGCCGGCAGCGCGAGCACAGCGCGTTCGGGGATATGGCTCTCGAGCGGCAGATGCACGACGACGCGTTTGCCCCCGATGCGGGCGGCGATGCGGTCGATCAGCGCCGAGATCTCGTCATTGTCGTGCACGGTGGCGTCGAGATCGCGCTGCTGCTGCACCACGATCTCGGTACGCCCTGCGGCGAGACGGATGAGATCGAAGCCGAAGCCGGGATCGAGCGGATCGTTGAGAGCATCGAGCCGCTCGCGGAACAGGCGGTCGATCATCTCCGGCCGCGTCACTGGACGCCCGGTCTCGACCATGATCGCGCGCACTGCGCCGTCGGTGCGGAAGAAGCTCGCTTCCAGCTGCCGCGCGCCCTTGCCCTGCTTGTCCATCGCCGCAACCAGCGTCTTGGCGAGGCTTGAGAGTGTCAGCGCGATCACGGTGTCGGTCGCGATAGGCTCGGGGAAACGTTTCTCGACGATGTAATCGGGCAGCGGCTTGCGCGGGCTGATCGGGGCATCGCCCTGCCCGAGCGCGTGGCCGAGCAAGGTCGTGAAATCAGCGCCGAACCGCGCCGAGATCTCATGCGGCGCGCGCGAGGCGACATCGCCGATGGTCTTCAGGCCGGCGCGGCGCAGGCCGGTGGTGACGGCAGGATCGGCGCCGAGCGCCGACACCGGCAGCGGGCCGACGGCCTCCGCCTCAGCGCTATCGGCAATGATCTGCCCCGAGGCGTAGCGCGTCAGCGTGCGCGCCGCGATCGAGGTGCCGGCAATCGCCGCGCTGACGGCAAAGCCGCGCCGGCTCAGCGCATTGATGACGATCTGCAGCAGCGCGCGCTCGCCGCCGAACAGATGCGCGCAGCCGGTGATGTCGAGGAACAGCCCGTAAGGCGGATCGAGCGCGACCAGCGGCGTGAAACGGTCGCACCAGTCGGCAATGTCGTTCAGCGTCTTCAGATCGGCGGCGGGATCGGCGTCGTAGACCGTGAGCTCCGGGCAGATCGCCCGCGCATTGGCGAGCGGCAGCCCGATCGACAGCCCGGCGCGCACCGCCGCTTCGTCGATCGCGTGCAGCAGGATCGCGTTGCGGTCCTTTGCGACCACGACGCTGGGGAGTTTTTGCACTGTTGTCGCTTGCAGCAGAAAGCGAAGTTCTTTCTTCGCCTCTCCCGCTTGCGGGGGAGGCCGGATCGCATCGCGAGATGCGATCCGGGTGGGGGCTCTCTCCTCAGCGGGACTCGTGGCGAGACCCCCACCCCAGCCCTCCCCCGCAAGCGGGAGAGGGAGCCCTACGACCTCCCGTGCTTCAGCTTGCGAGACGGGCTGCGCGAGCTTGCGCTTGATGCGGTCGATGGGCAGGCGTGGCAGCCACAGGCCGAGGATACGCCGACGGTTCACTGAATTGGCACTCATCACATTTCCATTCCATGATCCATCGCCCGACCGGGCCATGACGGTTGCGCACGAGTTCGGCCTCGAAGCGCGGGGCGCCCCAGGCGCAAGCCGCATTGCCGGGCGGCGAATGCGCCGCGCGCACGATCCAGCGCGTCTCCGCGGTCGAGGGGATCGGCGTGGCTGCGATCCGCAGCACCAGCGCGGTGACGCCGGAGGCTTGCGCAGCCAAGGTCAGTTTGCGGCTGGCGACGAGATCGAGCTGGCGCGCATGGCCCCAGATCTCGAGCACGACCGCGCCGAGCGCATCGCAGGCGAGCGCGTCGGCCGCGGTGCGCAGGCCGCTGTCGACATCGGCGGCACGCACGGTGACCAAGAGGCGCGGATCGAGGCCGAGTTCGGCGAGCCCGCGCATCGATAGCGCGCCGTTTTCGCGATCGGAAAAATCCTGCCGCACCCAGACCAGCGGCTTGCGCGCTGACACCCGCCCGGCGAGCCCGGCGATGAAGCCGGTCGCCGCGCCGCCTTGATGGCCGGCCGCGAACACCTCGTGCAGCGCGGCCGGTGCAAGCCCGCCGCGCAGCATCGCGTCCGCGCTCGTGTGTCCAAGCGCGATGCGATTCGGCATCGCCGCCTCCGATGGCGCCTCGATGCGCGCGATGCTGCCGCGCAGAGACGCAAGCGTACCCGTGCGTGCGCCGTTCATTGCGCCGCTCCTTCCACCTGAAAATTTGAGGCCGTCACTGACCAGAACAGAGAACCAGGGACTGGCCCATTTGTTCATGATATGTTCTAATATAAAGCTAACAGGGCCCGCGGAGTCAATCGGATTGGTGAGCCCATCGATTCATGAATGGAATCAATGGGATTCAGCAGCCGCCGAACCGGATGGCCCTGCTCTTCCGCAAGTCAGGCGCGCAGGCCCCAAAAATGGCGGCGTGACGGAAACGGAGCAATCGCATGCGTATCATCGTGCTCGACAATGACACCGATTTCGAGGGCTGGCGCAAGGCCGCGCGGCGATTGGCGCTGAATGATGTGAAGCCTGCGGAGGTCACGTGGACCGTACGCAAGGACGACGAACTGTCGTCAGCCTCCTGCGTGAATGACTTGCCCGATGCGCCACAGGCGCGGTTCAACGTGACAGCCATATTCGTCGAGCTTGCAAAGGCCGCGATCCTGCATCGCAATGACGAGCGCTTCGCCCTGCTCTATCGCCTGCTGTGGCGGCTTCGCAGCCATCACGATCTGCTCAGCGCAACTGATGATCCTGACGTCGCCGAGGTCCACGCGATGGCGCGCGCGGTCTATGGCGACATCGACAGGATGCACGCACAGCTCCGCTTCCGCGAGATCGGCCGCGAGCGGACGGCGCATTACGTCGCCTGGTTCGAGCCGGAGCATCGCATCGTCGAGCTCGCCGCACCTTTCTTCGCCGGCCGCTTCGCCGACATGCCGTGGTCGATCCTGACTCCCGACGTCTGCGCGCATTGGGACGGGCACGCGATCTCGATCTCGCCGGGCATCGCCAAATCCGAGGTGCCGAGCGAGGATCGGCTCGAGGAGGCCTGGCGGCGTCATGACAACGGCCTCTTCAATCCCGCGCGGCTGAAAGTGATGGAGATGCCGCAGGCCTATTGGAGGAACCTGCCCGAGGACTCGATCATTAAGCCGCTGATCGAAGACGCCATGCGCATGACCAGCGGCCCCTTCATTGCACGCAAGGCGGCCGCGCCGCTGAAGCCGCAGGATGAGCCGATGGCCCGCAAGCAAGCCCGAGACAAACAAGTCAAAGACAAGCAGATCCAAGACAAACAAGCTCACGACACGATCGCTGCCTTGCGCGAAGAGGCCGCCGATTGCCGCGCCTGCCCGCTATGGAAGGACGCAACCCAGACCGTGTTCGGCGAAGGGCCGCAAGACGCGTCGCTGATGCTGGTCGGCGAGCAGCCCGGCGACAAGGAAGATCTCGCAGGCCATCCCTTTGTCGGACCGGCCGGGCAGATGCTCGATCGCGCGCTTGAGGACGCCGGCATCGCGCGCGCCAGGGTCTACATCACCAACGCGGTGAAGCACTTCAAATTCGTGCCGCGCGGCAAGATCCGGCTGCACCAGAAGCCGGGCACGCCGGAGATCCGCGCCTGCCGCCAGTGGTACGCACGCGAGCTTGACGCCATCAGGCCGGAACTCGTGGTGGCGCTCGGCGCTACCGCAGCGCAGAGCGTGCTCGGCAAGATCACCCCGATCAACAAGAACCGCGGCCGCCTGATCGATCACGACGGAACCAAGGTGCTCGTCACCGTACACCCGTCCTACCTGTTGCGGCTGCCCGACGAGAAAGCCAGAGCGCTGGAATATCAGCGTTTTGTCGACGATCTGAAAATTGCCGCAGATCAGTTGCGCAATCCGGCCCGCGCGGCCTGAGTTGCGCCATAACCGGCGGAACCAGGGACAACACTTCAACGTGAAATTGTTTCTGGACGCTGACAAATACCTACAACCTTTAATTGATCCGTGGTACTGTGACATGTTCCATAGGTATCGGGCGTCATGTTCACGCCATGACGTACCTGAGGCGGGCGCGCTGCGCGGTTTGCTAGCCCCAATCGTGCGGCGCGCCACCTCATCTCGCAATCCTCCCTCCTCACTCACTCGTCCGCAGCACGCGCTGGATTTCTGGTTATTTGAATTCCTGGTTGCCAGGTTTTCCGGTGACCTCGATTTCCCGTGGCGTGGCTTCACGGGCCCGACGTCTCGCTGCCGGCGTCCTCACCTTCCAAATGTCTCGCTCCGCGAAACCCGGACGGTGACCTCAGTCACGATCATTGCGCGATCGGTGATCGTCTGTTGCTGAAGATTGCCACGAGGCCGCGAAGGCCCGTGGACCTTCAATGCGTTGCAGAACAATTCGGCGGGATGTCCACCGTCATGGGTGTGGACCGGCTCATTTCGCGGGCCGGATTTCAATTGCCTGTCATATGCATCGATCAAAATCGGGGGCATTGGGACAGGAGTTTACCATGAGCGATATGGCGTTACCCGGCTCGATCGAGCCCGCCCTGAAAAAGGGACCGGACCTCGACAAGGGCTTTCATCCTCTGACCGGCGTTATCTATTTGGGCGTGGTTGCGGCCGCGCTGCTGTTTGTTGCCTACAGCATCTATGTCGACGTCGACGCCACCGGTACGCGCATCACCTCGTTCCTGCCGTACATCCTGCTGTTCGTCGCGCTGCTGATCGCGCTCGGCTTTGAATTCGTCAACGGCTTCCACGACACCGCCAACGCGGTCGCCACCGTGATCTACACCCGCTCGCTGCCGGCGCATGTCGCCGTGGTCTGGTCGGGCATCTTCAACCTGATCGGCGTGCTGCTCTCGAGCGGCGCCGTCGCGTTCGGCATCGTGTCGCTGCTTCCGGTCGAGCTGATCCTGCAGGTCGGCTCCAGCGCCGGCTTTGCGATGGTGTTTGCGCTGCTGATCGCCGCCATCATCTGGAATCTCGGCACCTGGTGGCTCGGCCTGCCGGCATCGAGCTCGCACACCCTGATCGGTTCGATCATGGGCGTCGGCATCACCAACGCGCTGCTGCGCGGCCGCGACGGCACCTCCGGTGTTGACTGGTCGCAGGCGACCAACATCGCCAAGGCGCTGCTGCTGTCGCCGCTGTTCGGCTTCGCTCTCGCCGCCGGCCTGCTCTACATCCTCAAGATCGTGCTGGCGCGCGCGACGCCGGCGCTGTTCGGCGAGCCGGTCGGCAACCAGCCGCCGCCGTGGTGGATCCGGGGCATCCTGATTCTGACCTGCACGCTGGTCAGCTTCTTCCACGGCTCGAACGACGGTCAGAAGGGCATGGGCCTGATCATGCTGATCCTGATCGGCACCGTGCCGACCGCCTACGCGCTGAACCGCGCCTTGCCCGCGAGCCAGATCGAGCAGTTCGCCGCGCACTCGACCTCGGCCAGCAAGGTCATCGAAGGCAAGGCCGCCGGTTACAATGTGATCGGCAATCCCCGCCCGGCCGTGACCAACTATGTCGCGCAGCACCAGATCAACGAAGGCACCTATCCGTCGCTCGCGGTGCTGGTGCGCGACATCGGCCAGCAGGTTGCCCAGTATGGCTCGCTCGCCAAGTTCCCGGCTGATGCGGTCGGCAACACCCGTAACGACATGTACCTGGCGTCCGAGGCGATCCGCTTCCTGATGAAGGACAAGGAAGCCGAACTGACCGCCGCCGACGTCGCCACGCTGAACGAGTACAAGGGCTCGCTCGATGGCGCGACAAAGTTCATCCCGAGCTGGGTGAAGTTCGCCGTCGCCATTGCGCTCGGCCTCGGCACCATGGTCGGCTGGAAGCGCATCGTCGTCACGGTCGGCGAGAAGATCGGCAAGACCCACCTGACCTACGCGCAGGGCGCCTGCGCCGAGATCACGGCGGCCCGCGACGATCGCGGCGGCCGACGGCTACGGCCTGCCGGTCTCGACCACGCACGTGCTGTCGTCAGGGATCGCGGGCACCATGGCCGCCAACGGCTCCGGCCTGCAATGGTCGACGATCCGCAATATCGCGATGGCCTGGATGCTGACCCTGCCCGCCGCGATGATCATCTCGGGCTGTCTGTACTACGTGTTCTACCACGTGTTCTGATGCCGACACGCTTTCGGCGCGGCAACGCGCCGGGCAAAAGGCCCGCGCCATTGGTGCGGGCCCTTTGCTTTTTGACGGTCGCGGCGCGCTCAGGCAACGTAAGCTTTCGCGATCTCGGCCAGCAGTCCGCGCGCCCATTTGTGCAGGCCTGATTTGGCCGTCCGGGCGCTCCAATACATGTCGATCGAGATCGGCACCCGGAACGGCAGCGACGCGACGTGCAGGCCGCCGCGTATCGCCCGCGCCAGGTGGTGCGGGATCGTCGCAACGAGCCTTGTGCCGGCGACGATGCGCTCCAGACTGTCGTGGTTCGGAAGGCTGACCAAAGGCTCGATCTCGATCTCCCTCGCCTTGAGCGCCTCGAGATAAAGCGGCTGCCACTCGCCGCTATGGGTGATGAAGACGTGTTCGGCCTTGGCGTAGGCCGATAATGCGATCCGGCTGCGCGCCAGCGGATTGGCCGGATCCATCACGCAGACATAGTGATCGGTGAGGATATGGCGCCGGAAGAAGCTTTCGCCGACGACCCCGACCGGACCGAGCGCGATGTCGCACTGGTTCTGCTTGAGATGGACGTCGCCATGGCCCGCGGCGTCGAGCAGCACGAGGCGGACCCGCGGCGCGCCGGCACGTAGCCGCGCACTGAATTGCGGGATCAGGGTCTGGCGTTCGTGATAGTTGCAGGAGATCGTCACGCTGCCCTGCGCCGTCGCCGGATCGAATTCGACCGGTGAGGCGAGCCCATCGATCTCGCCGATCATGTCCCGCGCCCAGCTGACCAGCGCTGCGCAGCGCTCGGTCGCCGTCACGCCATTGCCGTTGCGGACGAACAAGGGATCACCGAGCGCGCCGCGCAGCCGCTCGACCGCGTAGCTGATGGTGGACTGGTTGACGTCGAGCCGCTTGGCAGCCGCCGAGAACGACTGCAGGTCGTAGACCAGCACAAGCGTCCGCAAGGTCCCGATGTCGATCGGATCGATCGAGGAATTGGCCGCCACGCTGCACCTCCCGCCTTGCTGGCGGCCCAGCCTAGCACGATGTCATGGAATATTTCGATGGATGATATCGATCCAATCGAATTGAACGATGACGGCCTCAAGCGCTAGCCTTCGCAAAAAGCGCCCCGGGAGGACCAATGACCAGCACTGTGCCCGTCGTCACCGACATCGCATATCAGGATCTACTCGACGACCCCTATCCGATCTTCCGCCGCCTGCGCGAGTTGGCGCCGGCGGTGTTCGTCGAACCCGCGAGGCTGACGCTGGTGACGCGATTCGACGACATCGTGCGGATCGAGCGCGACCCCGCGACCTACTCGGCCGGCAATCCCACCTCGCTGGTCAACAAGGTGATGGGGCCGACCTTCATGCGCAAGGACGGCGCCGAGCACGCGATCGGCCGCAAGGCGATCGAGCCCTCGTTCCGCCCGGCCATGATCAAGGAGTATTGGGCGCCGAAATTCACCGCGATCGCGCAAGAGCTGATCGATGACCTGTCCGCTGCCGATGAGGCCGATCTGTTCTCAGCGCTCGCCGCGCCGATGGCTTCGCGCAGTCTGATGACGATGATCGGCTTTCGCGCGATGCCGTGGCAGATCCTGGCCGACTGGTCGCAGGCGCTGATCGACGGCGCGGGCAATTACACAGCCGATGCCGGGATCGAGCGCAAGGCGATGCAGGCGAGCGCCGATGTCGACGCCGCGATCGACGCGGTGCTCGACGATCACCGGAGCCACCCCAATCCCTCGATCCTGTCCTCGATGGTCAACGCCGATCCGCCGATGCCGATCGAGGGCATCCGCGCCAACATCAAGGTGATCATCGGCGGCGGACTGAACGAGCCGCGCGATGCGATCCTGACCCTCGTGCTCGGTCTCCTGCAAAACCCGGCGCAGAAGGACAGCGTGCTGGCGCAGCCGGAACTATGGCCCGCTGCGCTCGAGGAAGCGGTGCGCTGGATCTCGCCGATCGGCATGTATCCGCGCCGCGTCACGCGCGATGTCGATCTTTCCGGCACCATGCTGTCCGAGGGCCTTCAGATCGGGCTCTGCGTCGGCGCGGCGAACCGCGACGGCAATCGCTTCGCCGAGCCCGATCGTTTTGACGTGACGCGACCGAAGCAATCGCATCTGGCGTTCGGCGCCGGACCGCATTTCTGTGCCGGCACCTGGGTGTCGCGGCTCACGGTCGGCAAGATCGTGGTGCCGATGCTGTTCGCGCGCTTGCGCAATTTGCGCCTCCGCGCGGAGGCGCCGCCTGTCGTCCACGGCTGGGTGTTCCGCGGACCGGTTTTTTTGAAGCTGCCGGTGCGATGGGATGCGTGAGGTCATCCAGGACGCGGACTCATTAAGCTGCAGCCATGGCCTGATTGACGCGCGTTGAACGAAGGCAAGGTAGTCGGCGGCAAGCCTGCCGTAGCGCGTCGCTACCAGACATTGTTCGATCCCGTTGAAGAGCCTCTCGACCCGTTGCTTGGGAGTTTGAATCGCGGGGATCCGGTAGGACGCAACGCTCTCGGCCCGGCCCCGGGCAGAAGCGGACATCACCCATCGACTCCCCGCTCAATCCGTCGAAAATGGCCCAAAGCGGACGTGTTTGAGCGTGCAGAAGTTGCCAATTCCAGGAGAACTCGCGTATGCACTATGTGCAGGGTCGTGGTGAGAGCAATGCAAATGGCGATAGAGCTGAGGGGCGCGAGCGGCGAGGGATTTGCGACGATTGCCGCTGACGGTCGCGTGTTGGATTCCTGGTTTCTTCAGCTGCGCCTGGTCGCGGAGGCCGGCAACGCGGCAACGGTACGACTGACGAAGGACGAGATCAACAGATCGTTGGGTGGGTCGGCAGACGGATATGCGCGACACGACGACGTCCGCAATGTCGACATCGTTCCAATCCGTACGGAAATTGGCTCCCTTGCATCTGCGCCAACTGACGTGCACGACGCATATCTTCGACTCCATCTACTGAGCCACCGGCTCGTTCAGCCGAATTGCCTGAACCTTGATGGAATTTTCAGTCAGTTGCCCAACGTTGCCTGGACGACCCTCGGTCCCTGTGAATGCTCTCGTGTACCGGACGCACGACTGATAGCACGAACGCGTGCGCTCGCGTTTGAGGTGACAGGCGTGGATAAGTTTCCACGCATGACTGACTATGTAACGCCTGCGGACGTGAGAATTGCAGATGCGGATCGCGTAAGGCTCGGAGCCTACTTGGCGCCGGGCACGACCGTCATGCATGAAGGCTTTTGCAATTTTAATGCAGGTACGCTCGGTCCCTGCATGGTCGAAGGCCGGATAAGTGCCGGTGTGGTTGTGGGAAGCGGCAGCGACGTTGGTGGCGGAGCGTCGATCATGGGCACTCTGTCCGGAGGCGGGAAAGAGCGGATTACAGTTGGTGAACGCTGCCTGATCGGCGCCAACGCTGGTATCGGCATTTCATTGGGTGACGATTGTATCGTCGAGGCGGGCTGTTATGTCACGGCAGGCGCGCGCATCCTTTTGGAAGATGGCCGAGTGCTGAAAGCCAAAGAACTCTCAGGCCAGAAGGGCCTTCTGTTTCGTCGCAATTCCCAGAGCGGCGCTCTCGAGGCAACCAGACGCACAGCAAATTGGGACGGCCTCAACTCGCAACTTCACGGCTAGGCAGCTCACTCGAAGACGTCGCCGGCGACATGTGGCGCGTCAGCGACGTCGCCTTCTGGCCCCTCGCGTCATTTGCTGCTGCTGCACAACGTGGCCGTTAGCGGAGCGAAGCGGACATCATGAGAACTCATGAATACGCGCACTGGCTCGTCATTGCGAGCCAACGGGTCGCGCGAACGCGCGCCCGATGACAGGCTCCGCGAAGCAATCCATCTCTTCGCTCGCTGAAGCATGAATTGCTTGGTCGCCGCGCTCCCTGGCGCAGATGCTTCGCGTTTTGTCGCATGCAATGACGATTGAGAGGTAGCGCAGCGACCAACAGCAAAGATCACGCCGCCAGCGCGTCCTCCACGATCTTCACGAAATATGAGGTGCCGTAGACGATCGCCTCGTCATTGAAATTGTAGGCGGGGTGATGCAGGCCGGCGCTGTCGCCGTTGCCGCAGAAGATGAAGGCGCCGGGCCGCGCTTCCAGCATGTACGAAAAATCCTCGCCACCCATCAGCGGCGGCATCGGATGCACGTTGCCGTCGCCGGCCACTTCCTTGGCGATCCGGGTCGCGAATTCGGTCTGCGACGCGTGGTTGACGGTCACGGGATAGCCGCGCTTGTAGTCGAGATCGATCCGGGCGCCGGTCAATTGAGCCACGCCTTTGACCACTTCGCCGATGCGCTTCTCGATCAATTGCCGGACCTCCGGGGTCAGGGTGCGGACGGTGCCACGCAATACCGCGGTCTGCGGAATCACGTTGCGGGCATTGCCGGCGTGGAATTCGCAGATCGAGATCACGGCGGAATCGAGCGGATCGACGCTGCGCGACACGATCGACTGCAGCGCGGTGATCAGTTGCGCGCCGACCATCACCGAATCGATGCATTTGTGCGGCCGCGCGGCGTGGCCGCCGAGCCCCTCGATGTTGATATTGACCTCGTCGGTGGACGCCATGATCGGACCGGAGCGGATCGCGAACGAGCCGATCGGAATCCCCGGACCGTTGTGCATGCCGTAAACCTGCTGGACGCCGAAGCGGTCCATCAGGCCGTCCTTGATCATGGCGGCCGCGCCGGCCCCACCCTCCTCGGCCGGCTGGAAGATCACGACCGCATCGCCGGCGAAATTGCGCGTCTCGGCGAGATAGCGCGCCGCGCCGAGCAGCATCGCGGTGTGGCCGTCGTGGCCGCAAGCGTGCATCTTGCCCGGCGTCTTCGAGGCGTAAGGCAGGTTGGTTTCCTCGTGGATCGGCAGCGCGTCCATGTCGGCGCGCAGGCCGATCACCTTGACGTCGCCCTTGGCCGCCCCCTTCTTGCCCTTGATGACCCCGACCACGCCGGTTTTGCCGAGCCCGGTCACGACCTCGTCGCAGCCGAATTCCCGCAGCCGGTCGGCCACGAATGATGCAGTGCGGTGCACGTCATACAGCAGTTCGGGGTTTTCATGGATGTTGCGGCGCCAGGCCTGGATATCGGGTTGCAGATCGGCGACGCGGTTGACGATGGGCATGAGAATTCTGGCCTCAGAGGTTGGACGTAAGACTTGTCTAGCATGCAAGAGGCGGTCCACCCAACAGATGTGGCATGCCTCCGGCCTGGGTCCTGCATTCGCAAATAAGATGCCGAATGTGCCCAGGACATGGGGGCTGGGCGACCTTGCGTCCGTTCGCCAATGTCTGGCCCGACGGGATCGCATCCGACCAAAGCCCAATAGTGCCGGGGATTTCTCATGCGGATACTACTTAAGGTTTCTGCACCGAAATCCTCTAGTCATCAAAAGAAGGGCGCGGCTGCATGACGCCGGATCAAGCGGTCTTGTTCTCCACCATCATCCTGCTGGTGCCGATGGGCTACTTCCTGCTCGCGGCTCCCGCGTTCCTGCTCGTGAAGCTCGACGTCCCGCCCGTCACGCGTCTGCTGCGCGGCATGTTCAATGCCTATTTCCTGGTGCTGACGGTCTCGGGTGTAATCGGGACGCTCGCCTTTGCCGCGGCGGGCCGGCCGGCCGTCGCGCTTGGCATCGCCTTGATCGCGGCGTTCGCGGTGCTGGCGCGCCGATGGTTCCTGCGGCGGCTCGATGCCGAGGCGAACGCGAGAGACCTGGGCGATCCCACCGCGGTGCGGCGGCTCCGCCGGCTGCATTGGGGCGGCATGCTGTGCAATGCGGTTCAGGTCTTCGTTCTGGTCGGCGGCATTCCCTATATGGCGCCGCTGCCTTGATCGGGCGTTGCTCCGCCGATCCCATATCCGCTTGGGGCGCGCAAGATTGGAAGCCGCGTCCGCTTTGCCCTCGAAGCGCGGCGCAGAGCAAGATCCGTTCTCGCCTGCTCGCTATGCGTCGCGTTTCCGATGCGGATCGTATTTCGAAAGTACGTCTTTGAGGTAATCCCGGCTCTTCCATTCCGGTGCGGGCGGCTCGTAGCCGGGCCGAGGAACGAACGGATTCGCCGCCACATCCGCTGACGCGCCCATCATGTCCGGAATGTAGCGCGGGCAATTTGGGAAGATTTCGCATTTGACGCTGACGACAAGCTTCGCACCATGATGCCGGGCAAGCGTTTCCGCGCCGTCGTGGATCGTTGCCTTGCCTCGGATGCGCGCGCGAAACGTCTTGCCGTCGAGGCGCACAAACAGCAACCCGACGTTCGGGTTGCGGTGAAATATTGCCGAGTGTGCGGTACATGTTGTTGCCGTCATACTCGGGGTATTCAAGCGTGTCGGGCCCGGTGATCTTGACGAAGCCGGGATCGCCACAACGCATCGAACAATCGACATTGTCCTGATAGCTCGTCGCAATGAAAAAGAACCGCGTCTCCTCGATGAGCTTGCGCTCCTGTTCCCAGAATTCGAAGTGGAGGCGATGCTTCTCGAGGCCGTCGGCGACGCGACGACCGTCGAAGCGGTCCTGCAACTCACGCATTCCGTCGTGGTAGAAAGGGGCGCGAACGGGATCTGCCACAGGACTCCTCCAGCAAGTTGAGCAACCGATCTGCAAGTTTTTGCACGGCGAGAACATGCGTCGCAGCGGCAGCAGAATCTCCTGGGCGCGCCCGGCCGCAGGTGGCTAATTTCCTCGCGCCTGCCGGTCGAACGCGCTCAACACGGCAAGCGTCATGGCCTCGACGCCGGTCTTGATGGTCGGCTCCGGTACCGGAGCGAACAAGCGGCGAGTGGTTGGTCGGCAATGGCGGGCCGCTGCCCGCCCGCGCCGCGGCGACGCGCTCCGGCTCGTAGACACCGATGTTGAAGAACATCGACGGCACACCGGCGCTGACGAATTCCGAATAATCCTCGCTGGGCGTGCCGGGCGGCGAGGTTGCGAACCTGTCGCCAAACGCCGCCTTCAGCACGTTTTCCGCCGTGCCGACCACGTCGGGATCGTTGATCACGGCCTTGGTCCCTTCGGCGAGGTTGATCTCAGGCTCCGGCGCATTCGACATGACGGCGACCGCCCTCGCCGTCCGCTCGATGCCTGCAAGCATTTTGGCGCGCACCTCGGGCTTGAAGGTGCGAATGGTGCCTAGCAGCACCACATCATCAGGAATGATATTTGACGCGGTGCCGCCGTGAATTGCGCCGATGCTGACCACGCCGAATTCGGTCGGGTCCTTTTCGCGGCTGATCACGCTCTGAACATCGACGACAAAGCGCGCGGCCATCATCACGGGATCGATCGTCGCCTGCGGTACCGCACCGTGCCCACCGCGGCCACGGAATTTGATGTAGAGGCCATCGGCGGCGGACGAGCCGATCCCGACGCGATAGCGCACTGTTCCGTAGGCGAACGGGCCATCGTGCAAGGCGAAGCCGAAATTCGGCTTTGGAAACCTCGTGAACAGACCATCCGCCAGCATCGCCTTGGCACCCGCCACGATCTCTTCAGCCGGCTGGGCGATGAACATCAGCGTGCCGTGCCATTGGTCCTTCAGGCCAACCAGCGTCTTGGCTGCGCCCACCCAGCTCGCCATGTGGATGTCGTGGCCGCAGCTGTGGGCCACGAAGGTTTCCCGTCCCTGCCAGGTGGTCTTGTCGTGGCTGGCATAGGGAAGGCCGGTCTTCTCTTCCATCGGCAGCGCATCGAGCTCGGTGCGCACCATGATGGTGGGGCCCTCGCCGTTCCTGTAGATCGCGACCAGCCCGGTCTTGCCGACGTGCTCCGTCACCTCGAAGCCCACCGCCCGCATCTCGGCAGCCAGTTTGGCCGCGGTCTTCTCCTCCTGAAAAGCGATCTCGGGATGGGCGTGAAGATCCTTGTAGAGCGCGTCGAGTTTCGGATAGTCGGCCTCGACCGATTTCTCGATTGCGCCCTTCAGCGCGGCGACATCGAGTTCAGCATTGGCTCGCAGCGGCAATGAAGCGCAGAGCGCGGCGGACGCAAGCAGCGTGAGAACAATCTTGTTCATGGCAATCGCTCCAACCGAAACCCGGATACTGCACCCCGAGCGCCAGGTCGGGCTCGGCTCCGCGATCTAAGCAGGCAAGGTGATCCGAAACAATGACTGATCCAGAGCGTGTGCGCGCCTAGCCTGACGTGAGCATCTGGCTGCGGATCTCCTGTGCGGTGCGGCGCAGCGGCAGCAGAAATTTCTTGCGCGCGCCGGCCTCGCTGACCGTGCCGGAAATCGTGTTGACGCTGAGCGCCGCGACCACCGCGCCGGCGGGGTCGCGCAGCGGCACCGCGATGCCGCAGATCGCGGGATCAAGTTCGCCATCGACCCAGGCGTAGCCGTCGCTCTCGACCCGCACGAGCAGTTCGCCGAGACGCTCCGGATCGGTCACGGTACGCGGCGTGACCTGCTTGAAGCCGCCGGTCGCGAGATAGGCTTCGCGGGTGCCAGGCGGGAGCCCCGCGAGCATGACGCGCCCGAGCGACACCAGATGCGCGGGCAGCCGGCTGCCGACGCCGAGATTGGCCGACAGAATTCGCCGCGCCGGCAGACGCAGCGCATAGACGATCTCATCCTCATCGAGCACCGCCATCGCGCAGGACTCGCCGATCTCGTTGCGCAAATTCTCCAGCGCGCGCTGCGCGTGCGCCCAATAGGGCAGCGCGTTGAGATAGGACAGGCCGAGCCCGAGCGCGCGCGGCCGCAAGCTGAAATAGCGTCCATCCGAGGCGCAATATTTCAGCGCCACCAGGGTCGCGAGGATGCGGCGCGCGGGTGGCGCGGTTGAGACCAGCGGTGTCGGCGGCCTCCGCCAGCGTGTGCCGTCCCGGCGGCTTGCCGAGCGCCTCGATGATCGAGAAACCGCGCGCGATGGCGCGCACGAAGCCGTCACTCTCTTTGCTCACGACGTCATCTGGTTCGGGCTGTCGTTCTGCTCATCACATCGCAGCCCGCATGGCTGCCTGCACATGACGCGGCGGTGCCCGCTTGTCAGGGGCTCCCGACCGCGCTAGCGTCAATTCACACAGCGAATGAACTGTTCGCCTAGCGAACTGAATAGCAGGAGGACCCTCAATGGCGCAAGCAGAAAGTTCTGCGGCCACCCCGTTCGAAACCGATTTCTGGAAGGACGCGAAGCTGCGCAAGGTGTGGGACGACATCGTCCCCGGCGAGCCGCGCAAGACGCTGCCCTACAAGCTGACGCAGGACGCGATCGCGCTGTACTGCCGGGCGGTCGGCGAGACCAACCCGCTCTATCTCGACGAGACCGCCGCGAAGGCCGGGCCTTATGGCGGGCTGATCGCGCCGCCCGCGATCCATATCCTGTTGATGTTCGCCTGCACGCCGGCCGACGACTGGATGCGCTCGCCGGGTACCGTCAATGCCGGGCAGTCGTGGAGCTACAACATCCCTGCCCGTCCCGGCGACACCATCACCCTGCAGGCCCGCGCGCTCGACAAGTTCATCAAGCGCGAGCGGCTGTTCGTGGTGCACGACAACGTCTTCTTCAACCAGCATGGCGACGTGATCTGCTCGGGTCGCGGCCAGACCATACGTCCAATGTAAGGAGGATCACGATGACCTCAGCGAATTTCGATGCTCTCAAGGCCGGCGATACCATCGACGGCCCCGCTTTCGCCGTCTCGCGCGAATCGATCCGCCTGTTCTGCGATGCATCGCTCGACCACAACCCGCTGCATCTCGACGACAACTACATGAAGGGCGACTTCGGCAAGACCAATTTCGGCGGCATCATCATGCATGGCATGAACAATTTTCGGCCTGATCTCGCGCATGCTGACCGACTGGGCGCTTCCTGCCGGCGCGATCCATCGAAGGCTCGAGACGCGCTGGCTGAAGCCGGTGAAGCCCGGGGACACCATCCGCCCGGCCGGCACCATCAAGGCCAAGCAGACCACCGCGAAGTCGCGCTGGGTGCTGGTCGATGTCGCCGTGCAGAACCAGCGCGGCGAGACCGTCGCCGCCGGCGAAGCGATGCTGGAGTTTCCCAGCGCGAAGGCGAGCTAGCGGGACGATCGAGAGCGCGCGGCGGGCTCCGCTTCACCTCGCCTCGCCCCGCCTGCGGGGAGAGGCCGGAACGCATCGTCAGATGCGTTCCGGGTGAAGGGGAGCCTCTGCGGGCTCAGCTGCATTATGCGGAGACAGCCCCTCACCCCAACCCTCTCCCCGTAAGAACGGGGCGAGGGGGCGCGCCTACTTCGCGGCGCCAATTCGACTCAACAACCAAAACAAAATTCCTCGAGGAGACCTTCATGCAGGATGCGGCCCATTCGCGGCTCTATGGACGGATCGCCTGGCGTCTGATCCCGTTCCTGCTGGCGTGCTACACGGTTGCGATCATCGATCGCTTCAACATCAGCTTTGCCAAGCTGCAATTCCTGCACGATTTGAACATTGATGACGCCGTGTTCGGGCTGGCCGCCGGCATCTTCTCGGTCGGCTATGTCGCGCTCGAAGTGCCGAGCAATCTGCTGCTGGTCAAGGTCGGCGTCCGCAAGACGCTGCTGCGGATCATGCTGCTGTGGGGCACCGTGACCGTGCTGCTCGCGCTGGTGCAGAACCAGTATCACCTATATCTGCTGCGCTTCCTGCTCGGCGCCGCCGAGGGCGGCTTCTTCCCCGGCATCCTGTATTACCTGACGCTGTGGTTTCCGGATCGCGTGCGCGGCCGCATGACCAGCCTGTTCGTGATGGCGGTGCCGCTCGGCGGCGTCATCGCCGGGCCGCTGTCGGGCCTGATCATGGATCACATGCAGGGCGTCCACGGCCTGCATGGCTGGCAGTGGCTGTTCATCCTCGAAGGCGTTCCAGCCGTGCTGCTCGGCGTCGCCGCGTATCTTTATCTCGCTGACGGGCCACAGGCCGCGAACTGGCTCAGCACCGACGAGCGACGGCTGGTCGCAAGCGATCTCGCCCGCGACCGCGCCGCCGTTCCCGGCACCACGCGCAGCTTCGCGGCGGCGCTGCGCGAGCCGCGCGTCTATCTCTTGTCCTTCATCTATTTCGCGTTCTTTTGCTCGCTCAACACCATCCTGCTGTGGACGCCGACGCTGCTCAAGCGCGTCGGCGTGGCGACCACCACCGAGATCGGCTGGCTGAGCGGCGCGATCTCGGTCGCCTCGGCGATCGGCATGGTCGCGATCGGCTACAGCTCCGATCGCACGCGGGAACGCCGCTGGCACGTGGTCTGCTGCGGTCTCGTCGCAGCGGTATGCTTCATCGCCTTGCAGGCCGCGCAAGGCAGCATCCTGCTGACCGTGACGCTGCTCGCCATCGCCTCGATCGGCATCTTCGCGATTCTCTCCCTGTTCTGGACCATTCCGAACGCGATGCTGGAAGGCAGCGCCGCGGCGGGCGGTATCGCGCTGATCAGCGCGATAGGCTCGTTCGGCGGCGCGGTCTGCCCTGCCCTGATCGGATGGATGAATGTCGCGACCGGGAGCATCTACACACCGCTCGCCCTGGTCGGCGCCGTGCTCGCGATCGGCATGCTGACGCTGATCGTCTGTGTGCCGCGGCCTGGACCCGAGGTCACGCTCGCCGATCCGAGCCGTCCCTGATCATCCAGCGCACGCCCGGCGCCGTCGACCGGGCTTGTCTCGACCGGCTGCATCTGGATAGAACTCGATTCTGACTCTGTCAGAACCGAGTTCTATTTTCTTGTATTGACGCGTTTTCTTCACGCGAACCGGGCTCCACTTCGCTCGAAAACGCTATAGAAGGACGTCAACAAAAGACGCTTGCCGGGAACGAGGACATGCCGCGAAGGCTCGAAGGTGATTTCGACTACATTATTGTCGGCGCAGGCACGGCGGGCTGCATCATGGCCAACCGCCTGTCGGCCGATCCGAAGAAGCGCGTGCTGCTGCTCGAAGCCGGCGGCAAGGATAACTGGATCTGGTTTCACATCCCGGTCGGCTATCTCTTCGCGATCGGCAATCCGCGCTCGGACTGGATGTTCAAGACCGAGGCTGAGCCCGGCCTCAACGGCCGCGCGCTCGCCTATCCGCGCGGCAAGGTGATCGGGGGCTCGTCGGCGATCAACGCCATGATCTCGATGCGCGGCCAGGCCGCGGATTACGATCACTGGCGGCAGCTCGGCCTCACCGGCTGGAGCTACAGCGACGTGCTGCCGGCATTCAAGCGGCTGGAGGATCACTTCCTCGGCGAGAGCGAGCATCATGGCACAGGCGGCGGCTGGCGCATCGAGGCGCCGCGGCTGTCGTGGCAGATCCTCGATGCGGTCGGCGATGCCGCCGAGGAGATGGGCATCAAGCGCATCCCCGACTTCAACACCGGCGACAACGAAGGCACCAGCTACTTCCACGTCAACCAGAAGCGCGGGCGGCGCTGGTCGTCGGCGCGCGGCTTCCTCAAGCCGGTGCTGAACCGCAGCAACCTCAGGCTCGAGACCGACGTGCTGGTCGACCGCCTGATCATCGAGAGCGGCCGCGCCGCCGGCGTGCTGTTCCGTCAGGGCAACGAGACGGTAGAAGCGCGCGCCAAAGGCGAAGTGATTCTCTGCGCCGGATCGATCGGCACCACGCAGGTGCTGCATCGTTCCGGCATCGGCCCGTCCGAATGGCTGTCGCCGCTCGGCATCGACATCGTGGCTGACGTGCAGGGCATCGGCCACAATCTGCAGGACCATCTGCAGCAGCGCGCGATCTACAAGGTATCGGGCGTGCGCACGCTGAACGAGACCTACTACAACCTCGTGCGCCGCGGCCTGATGGGCCTCGACTACGCGTTTCCGCCGCCGCGGGCCGCTGACCATGGCGCCGTCGCAGCTCGGCATCTTCGCGCGCTCGGATGCGACGCGCTCGCGCGCCAACATTCAGTTCCATGTGCAGCCGCTGTCGCTCGACAAGTTCGGCGATCCGCTGCATCGCTTCCCCGCAATCACGGTGAGCGCCTGCAATCTGCAGCCGACCTCGCGCGGCACGGTGCGGATCCGCTCGACCGCGCCCGACGACAAGCCGTCGATCGCGCCGAATTACCTGTCGACCGAGGACGACCGCCAGGTCGCGGCCGACGCGATCCGCACCACGCGCAGACTGATGAAGCAGAAGGCGCTGGAGAAATATCGTCCCGAGGAATTCCTGCCCGGCCCCTCGGTCGGCGATGACGACGCCGCGCTCGCCAAGGCCGCCGGCGACATCGGCACTACGATCTTCCATCCCGTCGGCACCGCGAAGATGGGAACGGCAAACGATCCGATGGCCGTGGTCGACGAGCGCCTGCGCTTCTACGGCCTCAACGGCCTGCGCATCGCGGATGCCTCCGTGATGCCGACCATCACCTCCGGCAACACCAACACGCCGACCGCGATGATCGCCGAGAAGGCCGCGGCGATGATCCTGCAGGATGCACGATAGAGCGACGATGAACTCCCGGAAGCGCATTCTCGTTGGCGATGCCGGCGCGCAGATCGCGCTGGCACGATGGGGCGAGCCGGCCTCCGGCAAGCCGCCTGCGCTGTTGCTGCACGGCACCGGCTTTGTCGCCGAAGTGTGGACCGAGGTCGCGGAAGCGCTGGCCGCCGACTACACCGTTTATGCGCTCGACCGCCGCGGCCATGGCCTGAGCCACAAGCCGCCGGCCGACCGCTACCATTTCCAGGATTTCGCCGACGATGTCTGCATGGTGGTCGAACGCCTCGATCTCCATGACATCTACGGCATCGGTCACAGCGCCGGCGCGACCGACCTGATGCTCGCAACGAAGCTGATGCCGGACCGCTTCGCGCGGCTGTTCGTGACGGAACCGACCGCGATGGATCCGCGCACGCCGCGCACCGGCGGCCTGAGCGAGATCGCGCGCGCGTCGGTGCAGGGCGTGCTGCGCCGCCGCGCCGAATTCGATAGTGCCGACGATCTGTTCCGGCGATTGCGCGCCGCGCCGGCGTTCGCGCCGTGGACCGAGCCGTCGCTGTGGGCCTATGTCCATCACGGTTTTGCGCGGCTCGACGACGGCCGCATGCAGCTACGCTGCACGCCGGAAATCGAGTCGGCGCTGCTTGGGCCGATCTTCCAGGCCATGGAGCAGATCTACACCGGCGATGCGCGCGGCAATCCGTTCCCGTGGTTCTCCGATATCGCTTGCCCGGTCTGCATCGCCACGGCGCAGCAATCATGGCCGGTCTACAAGGAGATGGCCGATCGCGCCGCGGCCCTGATCCCGCACGCCAGCCGCTGGACGTTCGAGAACGTCGGGCATTGCGTCGCGCAGGAGGCGCCGGGGTTGATGGTTGCGGCGCTCAAGGCATTTGATGCGCAAGCCGGGTAGCACCAGCCAAACGCCCGCCAAAAGAAATCGCCGTCCCCTTGCGGGGGACGGCGGAAGCCACTCACGCAGTACTGGAACGTTTATTAGTGTTCGCCGTGGTGCTCGGCGTGATGCCGGCTCGCCTCGGTGTGGTGATGCTGGGCGTGGCTGGCGTGACCATGGGCGCTGTGCGCGTGATGCGCCGCCTTGTGGTGATCGCCGGCTTCGTGGTGCTTGGCGGCTTCGCGGTGATGACGCGCCGCGTGTTCGTGATGCTCAGCTGCCTTGTGATGATGCTCAACGCCCGCGTGGTCGCTCATGAAGATCTCCGGTCTGGCGAATGAAGTCCGCCATTCTTATGCAGGAGCGCTGACATTATGCTGACGGCTGCAAGACAGCTTTGTTGCGGTTGTTCATCTATGTTGCGGGACCTCGCCATGTTGCGGCGCGCATCAGCGCCGCTGCACCGGTCGGCCGCCCGTCATACCGGCGGCGGAAAGCGCTCGATGGTCGGCAGCTCATGCGCCGCTTCCATCCAGCGCAGCCGCTCCGCGACCTGGATATGCATGGTGGCCGGCACCGCATCGGGATCGTCATAGGTGCCGCTCTGGATGTCGATGAACCCGGGCAAGATGTTGCCATTGGTGTAGAAAAGCCCGGTGCCGCAGTTCGCGCAGAAATGCCGCCGGCCATGCTCGGAGGACCGGTAGATGCTGGGCTGCCCCTTGGTCACCTTGACCATGCCTTCTGCGACCATCACCCAGCCGACCATCGGCGCGCCGGCATGGCGCCGGCAATCGGTGCAATGACACAGCGCATGGACGACCGGTTCCCCGGTCACCTCGTAACGAATCGCGCCGCAGTGACAGCCGCCGGTGACCTCTGCCATGTTTTCCTCCGACCGATCAGTGGTTTGCCGGGTCGATAGCGTTGCAGGCCCCAAACTTTCAATGGCGCATCTTGCCCTTGCGTCCACCTGTCGCGCCGGCCGTATGGCCCCTGACACGGCCGGCTTTCCGGCTCACGAAATCGTTATCCCGGCCCTCAACCCCCTTCAAAGCCCCGGGAATAAACCCCTGGGCCCGCCGATCACCTCCCCGGAAACCCAATCCTTGGGCCCATGGGAGACTTGTCATGAGCGGACACGATCACGACCACCACGATGAAGAGAAGGGCGTCAGCCGACGCAAGGTGCTGGAATGCATGACCTGGGCCGGCACCGGCGTACTCTGGACGGTTACCGGCGGCGTGCCGCATTCGCTCGGCATCGTCGGCTCGGCGGCGGCAGCCGAAGCGACCACCGGCATGACCTTCATGCAGATCAGCGACAGCCATGTCGGCTTCGACAAGCCGGCCAACCCGAATGCCATCGGCACGCTTGAGGAGGCCATCAACAAGGTCCGGGCGATGCAGGTCAAGCCGTCGTTTATGATCCACACCGGCGACATCACGCATCTGTCGAAGGCGTCCGAATTCGATGACGCCGATCGCATCATCTCGCAGGCCAAGCTCGACGTGCATTACGTGCCGGGCGAGCACGATTTCATCGATGAGGAGGTCAAGCTCTACAAGGAGCGTTACGGCAAGGGCACCAAAGGTCCAGGCTACTACTCCTTCGACGCAGGCGGCGTGCATTTCGTCGGCCTCGTCAACGTCGTCGACCTCAAGGGCGGCGGCCTCGGCAATCTCGGCAACGAGCAGCTGGAATGGCTCGAGAACGACCTCAAGGGCCGCTCGAAGTCGACGCCAATCGTGCTGTTCGCCCACATCCCGCTGTGGACGGTCTATCCGCAATGGGGTTGGGGTACCGAGGACGGCGCCCGCGCACTGGAGTACGTCAAGGGCTTCGGCTCGGTCACCGTGCTGAACGGCCACATCCACCAGGTGATGCAGAAGGTCGAGGGCAACGTCACCTTCCACACCGCGCGTTCGACGGCCTTCCCGCAGCCCGCGCCGGGTGCCGCCCCCTCGCCCGGCCCGATGAAGGTCGAGGATGCCAAGCTGCGCAGCATGCTCGGCGTCGCCAGCATCAACTTCAAGCAGAACAGCCAGCCGCTGGCGATCATCGACACACCGCTGCAGGGCTGAGGCACAAGGCTAAGGGAAGAGACCGATGAGTTCGATCAATCGACGCGATTTCGGTATAGCCGTGGTCGCGACCATGCTGCTTCCTGTCACGGCGGCCCGCGCCGAAGACGTCGCGGTCCACATCGACAACTTCTCGTTCGCGCCGAACCCGCTCGAGGTAAAGGTCGGCACCACCGTGACCTGGACCAACCGCGACGACATCCCGCACACCGTGGTGTGTGCGGGCAAATTCCGCTCCAAGACCATGGATACCGACGGCACCTTCTCGTTCACCTTCACGGAGCCCGGCGAGTACAAGTATTTCTGCTCGCTGCATCCGCACATGACAGGCAGTATCAAGGTTGGGTAACGTGACCACCCATACAATCACAGCGATGCCCGGCCGGTGGCCCTCCGCCCCCGGCCGGGCACAAGCCGTCTCTCGACATGCCGGGCAGGACACGATGGTTGTCAAAGCGTCGCAAGACGATCCCGAAAAAGCGCGGCGCTTCCGCGAAGCCGCGCTGCCGTACCTTGACGACGCCTATACCCTGGCACGCTATTTGTTGCGCGATGCGGCCGACGCCGAAGATGCGGTGCAGGAATGCTATCTGCGCGCCTACAAGCATTTCGACAGCTACCGTGGACCTGCGATGAAGCCGTGGCTGTTTGCGATCCTGCGCAATGTCTGCCGCGCCGAATATGCACGCCGCAAGACCGCCCCCACCGCGGTCGAGGAGCTGCCCGAGGGTGGCGATCAGGCCCCGCTGTGGAACGAGGCGCCGGAGACACCGGAAAAGCAGCTGCTGCGTCGCTTCGACGGCGACACCGTGCGCAAGCTGGTCGCGGCGCTCGCCGAGCCATTCCGCGAGACCTTTGTGCTCAGGGAAATCCAGAATCTTTCTTACCGCGAGATCGCCGATGTCGCCGCCGTGCCTGTCGGCACCGTGATGTCCCGCCTCGCACGCGCCCGCGCCATGCTGCGATCGGCCTGGCTCGCGGAACAGGAGCAAGTGAAATGAACTGCGAGGAAGCCGAAGTGCTGGTCCACGCGCTGATCGACGGCGAACTCGATGCCGGCCATGCGCGCGAAGTGGAAGCCCATATCGAGGGTTGCGCGCATTGCGCCGCCCTGATGAAGGAATATCAGGAGATCCGCCAGGCGATCGCCGAGAGCGATGTGCGCTACAAGGCACCGCTCGAGCTGCGCCGCAAGATCGAGAAGGCGTTGCCGCAGCCGCAGGCGGCGCCGACCAGGCGCTCGGTGCTGCGCGGCTTCGCGATGGGCTCCGCCGTGTCGGCGATGGCCGCAACGGGCCTCGTCGCGATCGTGCTCCGCAATGACGACGAGCAGCGCATCGAGAACGAGGTGGTGTCGGCGCATCTGCGCTCGCTGCAGGCCGGCCACCTGATCGACGTGGTCTCGACCGATCAGCATACGGTCAAGCCCTGGTTCAACGGCAAGCTCGACGTCTCGCCGCCGGTGATCGATCTCACCGCACAGGGCTTTACCCTGATCGGCGGCCGGCTCGACTACGTCAACGCCCGCGAGATCGGCTCCGTGGTCTACAAGCGGCGCCAGCACGTCATCAACCTGTTCGTGGCGCAGACCGCGAGCACCGAACGGAAGTCCGCGAAGATCTCGACCTTGCAGGGCTTCAACATCCGGCGCTGGAGCGACCGCGGCCTGAACTACTGGGCAGTCAGCGATCTCGGCGCCGACGAACTGACCGAGTTCGGCGACAAGTTCGAGAGCGCGATGCACGCGAACAAGGAAGGGTGATTTGTAGATCGGTAGGGCGGGTTATTAGCCAACGGGTCCGCGCAAAGCGCGGCCCGATGACAGGCTCCGCGTAACCCGCCGCCAGTCTCTCGTCGGCTGCATTACGCCTTCGGCCAAAGTGCGACTCTACGAGTTTACGCCGACTTGCGCACCGCGTTGTCGACCAACGTCTTGCCGAGCGACCAGATCGCGCCGGGCACCTTGTGGCTGCCGGCGATCACCTCGTCGAACGATCTTTCGATCCAGCTGCAGTCCTCTTCGGTGATCACGAGCGGCGGCAGCAGCTTGATGGTGTGAAGGCCGTGGCCGGCGACCTGGGTCAGGATCTTGTGATCCTTGAACAGCGGCACCGTGATCAGCTGGCAGAACAGACCCTTGTTGGCGGTCTCCAGCAGATTCCACGACGCCTTGAGCCGCAGCGATTTCGGCGGACCGAACTCGACGCCGATCATCAGGCCCTTGCCGCGGACTTCCTTCATCAGCTCATAGCCCGGCACCATGCGCGTCAGGGCAAGGCGCAGCTCGGCGCCGCGCTTGGCGGCGTTCTCGACGAGCTTCTCGGCCTTGATGACATCGAGCGTGGCGATGCCGGCGGCCATCGCCAGATCGTTCTTGGCGAAGGTCGAGCCATGCACGACGGCGCGGTCCATCTGGTTGAAGATCTTGTCGAAGATGTTCTTGCGCGTCAGCAGCGCGCCGATCGGCACGTGGCCGCCGGAGAGCGCCTTCGCCAGCAGCACCATGTCGGGCTCGATGCCCCAGTGCTCGATCGCGAGGAACTTG
This sequence comes from Bradyrhizobium sp. JR3.5, assembly GCF_054057015.1. Taxonomy (NCBI): domain Bacteria; kingdom Pseudomonadati; phylum Pseudomonadota; class Alphaproteobacteria; order Hyphomicrobiales; family Nitrobacteraceae; genus Bradyrhizobium; species Bradyrhizobium sp. JR3.5. Next base: position 5,792,063 of record NZ_JBSRYV010000002.1, on the reverse strand, counting down.
CCGGTGCGGCCGATGCCCGTCTGGATCTCGTCGGCGATGAACAGCGTGCCGTATTTGCGGCACAGCGCCAGTGCGCCGGGCAGGAACTCGTCGGTGGGCATGTTGACGCCCTTGCCCTGGATCGGCTCGACGATGAAAGCGCCGACCTGGCGCGACGACAGCGCCTTTTCGAGCGCCTCGAGATCGTTGTAGGGGATCGGGGTGCAGCCCGGCAGCAGCGGCTCGAAGCCGCTGCGGAAATTCGAATCATCGGTCAGCGACAGCGCGCCGTAGGACAGGCCGTGGAACGAATGCCCGCAATAGACGATACCGGGACGGCCGGTCGCGCCGCGCGCGAACTTGATCGCTGCTTCGACGGTTTCGGCACCGGAATTGGCGAAAAACACCTTGTCCAGATATGGGACATATTCCAGAAGCCGTTCCGCGAGCACGCCGGCGAGCGTAGAGACGTCGAGCTGCACCAGATTCGGCAGATCGGCGTCGAGCACGCTCTTCAGCGCCTTGCGCAGGTCCGGATGATTGCGACCAATCGCAAAAACGCCAAATCCGCTCAATAGATCGAGGTAACGAGCCCCCTGACGATCGAAGAGGTATTGGCCTTGCCCCTTCTGGAAGCCGACGTCATAGCCGATGGTCTTGAGGACGCGAACGAGCTGCTCGTTGAGGTGACGCGTGTGCATGGCACCGCGCTGCCCCTCGCGCTCCACAAAAATCTCGGAAACGTCTAAATTGGAACTTACCATTCGTTACATACGTCGGTTGATGGCCATCTCGTCAACTTAAAACGCTCGCTAGCGGCGTTTTGACCCCCGCTCGGATCGTCTAGTTAAGCACAGGTTTGGACCATGTTGCACTGCCCAAGAACTTTCGCGCGTACAATAGCCTTTTCAGGTTTATTTTTGGCCACCGTATTATCGCCGGCGCTTGCAGCGGACCCGACCGGCGACTGGAAGGTCGCCGACGGTGTCGCCACCATCCGCGTCGCCCAGTGTAATGGCAGCATGTGGGGTGCGGTGTCCTGGGAAAAAACCCCCGGCGGCAAGGATAAGAACAATCCTGATCCCGCGAAGCAAAGCAGGCCGACGCTTGGCATGCCGATCCTGATCGACATGAAGAAGAAGGCCGGCACCGATGCGTGGGAAGGCCAAGTCTACAATGCGAAGGACGGCCAGCTCTACAGCTCGACCATCAAGCCCGTCGGCACCGATCAGCTCGAGATCCAGGGCTGCGTGCTCGGCTTCCTGTGTGGTGGCGAGACCTGGACTCGCGTTGGTCCGCCGATCCCGGTCAGCGTCGCCGGCAACCCGCCTGCCGCGGGCAGCCCTGCAGCGAAGGGAGCCCTGCCCAAATCGGCGGCGCCGCAGAAGACCACCGGCGCCGTGGCGCCTGCCACCAAGCCGGGTCAAAAGCAGGCAGCCACTGCCCCAGGCAGCGCCAATGCGTCTGCTGACGTCGTGGGCGATATCTGCCTGCTCCCCGACATCGCGCGACCGACGCATTGAGGGAAGCGAGCGGGCAACATCGCCCGCTGACATCGCGGCTTAGCGGCGGCTGCCGCCAAATCGGATCGAAAGCGGACCGCGAACGCGTCAGGTGACGTCGTTGGCGATATCCTCCTCCTTGAGGGCCTCGCGCGGCTTGCCCATCAGCGCCGGCTGGAACAACAACACTGCCGCGAGCGTAGTGACGAGCGAGAGCGCGAGCAGCTTGCCCATGCTCGCGGTGCCGGGATGGCTGGACAGCCACAGGCTGCCGAACGCGGTCGCCGTGGTCAGCGCGCTGAAAAAGATCGCACGCGTCAGGCTCGACTGCAGCAGGTTTGTCCTGCCCTGCCGCCATGCCGTGACATAGTAGATCTTGAACGCGACGCCGACGCCGAGCAGCAGCGGCAGCGCGACGATGTTGGCGAAGTTGAGCGGCAGTCCGATCAGCACGCAGATCTCCAGCGTGACGATGCCGGCGACCAGGAGCGGCACCAGCGTCATCAGCACGTCGACGACGCGGCGCAGCGTCAGCCACAGCAGCAGGCCGATCGTGACCAGCGCCAGGATGCCGGCGTGGATGAACGCATTCACGATGACATCGCCCGACTTCAGGATCGAGACCGGCCCGCCGATCGCGGTCGGCTCGGCGGCGAGCACGGCGTCGGCAAAACGGCGCAGATTGTCGTTGTCGTTCGGATCGCCCTTCGGCTCGACCTCGACACGCATCAGGCCGTCCTTGGTCCTCCAGCTCTCGACCAGTTCCGGCGGCAGGTTCTGCAGCGTGACGGTCTGGGCCTGCAGCGTGTTGCGGAGCTGATCGAACACGATCTTCATCGGCGCGACGAAGACGTCCTGGGCCTTGTCACGGATGGACTGGTTCGAATCGGCCAGCTTCTGCAGGGCGTCGGCGAGCCGGCGCGCGGCAACCGCGCCCGCCCCCTTGCCGTCGCCCGCGGTCCTGCGCAGGCTGTCGACCGAGCTCTTCAGCGACTCGACATTCTCCTGATCCGACGGCGCCGGATCGACCGAGTCGGGGTTGAGCGCGGGGCCGAGCGTCTTGGCCGCCTGCGCGATCAGCTTCAGCTTGGCCGGCTGATCATCAGGCACGAAGCTGTCGAGCGACATCACGCGCGACACTTCCGGCAGCTTCTCGAGCTTGGCCTCGATCTTCTTGGCGTCGGCCTCCGAGCGCGTCATCACGTTGATGGCGTTGGCACCGGTGTTCGGATCGTTTCTCAGGTCGAGGAAGGTCGCGATCGATTCCGCGTGCTTGTTGCGCAGATTGATCGGGTTGAAGTCGAACTTCATGTAGTGCAGCAGCGGCAGGCCCGCGACCGTGACCAGGATCGTGCCGACGATGATCGGGACGCGATGCTTTTCGAGGAAGTGATCGAGCGGCGCCAGGAAGGCGTAGCCGACCGGCTCCTTCTCTCCAGGCGGATTGAGCAGGTCGAGCAGCGCCGGCAACACCGTGATGCTGGTGATGAAGGCCACCAGCATGCCGGCGCCGGCGATCTTGCCGAGTTCGGAGATGCCCTTGTAGTCGGTCGGCAGGAAGCACAGGAAGCCGGCCGCGGTCGCCATCGCCGCGAGCGACAGCGGCACCGCCGAGCGGCGCGCGGCGTTTTCCAGCGCCAGCGTCAGGTTGTCGTTCTTGTAGCGCTCGGAGCGGTAGCGGACGCTGAACTGGATGCCGAAGTCGACGCCGAGGCCAACGAACAGCACCGCGAAGGCGATCGAGAGCAGGTTCAGCGACCCGACCATCATCAGGCCGACCGCCGTGGTGATGGCAAGACCGATGAACAGGTTCACGAACACCGCGAAGATGATCTTGCCGGAATGCAGCGCCAGCCAGAGGATGATCAGCACGATCACCACGGTGCCGATGCCGTTGCGGATCGCGCCGTCCTGCACGGTGGCGTATTCTTCGTTGGCGATCGGCACGGGTCCGGTCAGGCGGACGCGCGCGTGATACTCGGTCGGGAATTTCAGGTCGGCCGCCGCCTGGCGGATCGCGTCGGTTGCGTCCTTGCCCGGCTCCAGCGCCGAATAGTCGATGATCGGCTTGATCTCGATGAAGGCGCGCTTGTCCGAATCGGTCAGCGGCTTGTCGCTGGTGAGCTCACGCCAGGAGAAGGTCACATTGCCCTTGGCGAGGACGGTCTCGACGGTCTCGGAGATCAGGTTGAAGGGCGGAGCGGCGTTGTCGAGCTTGACCTGTCCGCGCTTGACGCCGGCAAGGCCGGTCTCGAGCGCTCCGGTCAGCCCGCGAATTGAAGGGTCGCCGGCCATGATCTCGATCAGCGGCGCGGCCGATTCGAGCTGGCCCGTGACCTTGCCGACCTCTTCGGTCGGCAGGAACAGCAAGCCGTTCTTCTCGAAGAATTCGCCGGAGCCAAGCGCGGTGATCGCCTCGAAGTTCTTCTTGTCGGCTTGCAGCTTCGCGGTGAGCGCCTTCGCCGCCGAGCTGGTCAGCTCGGGCGTCGCCGCCTCGACGACAGCCAGGATCAGCCGCTCGCGATCAAAGGCTTCCTCGAACTGGTTGTCGCGCTTGCGCCAATCCAGATCCGGCGAGATCAGCTTGTTGATGTCGGTGTTGATCGAGAAGTTGCGGGCCGTATAGAAGCCGGCGCCGATCGACAGCAGCACCGAGAGAATGACAACCGGAAGGGCAAAACGCGTACAGGTTCTAACAACGGAGACGACAATATTTGTCAGCACTTCGTTTCTTTCTAATCTCTGGGAAGCATGGCCGAAAACGCCCGCTCTGTAGCGGAGTTCCCGGGACCGATCTAATGTTGTTTTGGTTATCTTCCTCGACGAGATGGTGAGGAGGTTCCAAAGCACAGGAACGGCCACGAGTCGCCGGTATAGACCGCGGGAGTGGGCGATAAAGTGACGAACAAGTGAGGGAGACCGAGGGGCGCAGGACCTGAAATCCACACTATATTACCTCAATCGCCTCACTTGACTGGCTACTCATCCGCTCGAAGCGCTACCTTTTTGCCACAAATCCCTGTATTTCCATGCCCTTGAGGGCGCGGATCACGTGCAGGACCTGAGATGGTGCGGACATTGCAACTGAAGTTGCGGCGTCCGCCCGGGCGGAGTGCGTTGCCGAAATGGCCGCAGGGCATGGAATGAGATTGGTGCAATTTGCGTAACGGACGACCTATGGAAGTGTTTCTTGCCCAGCCGCGCGGCTTTTGCGCGGGCGTTGTGCGCGCGATCGAAATCGTCGAACGCGCGCTGCAGAAGTATGGCCCGCCGGTCTATGTCCGCCACGAGATCGTGCACAACAAATACGTGGTTGAAAGCCTGAAGAAGAAGGGCGCGATCTTCGTCGAGGACCTGTCGGAAGTGCCGGCCAAGGCGGTGACCGTCTTCAGTGCCCATGGCGTCGCCAGGAGCGTCGAGGAGGAGGCGGAGGCCCGCGACCTGCCGGTGCTCAATGCCACCTGCCCGCTCGTCACCAAGGTCCACAACCAGGGTAAGCGCTATATCTCGAGGGGCCGCGCCCTGATCCTGATCGGGCATGCCGGCCATCCCGAGGTCGAGGGAACCATGGGGCAGGTTCCGGGGCCGGTCCTGCTGGTCCAGAGCGTTCAGGATGTGGCGGAATTGCGGCTGCCGACCGATGCCCCGGTCGCCTATATCACCCAGACCACCCTGTCCGTGGACGACACGAGGGACATCATCGCGGCCCTTCAGGCAAAATTTACAGATATTCAAGGCCCGGACATCAGGGATATCTGCTATGCGACACAGAACCGCCAATCTGCGGTAAGGGACCTAAGTAAGCTGGTGGACGTCATTTTGGTGGTGGGGGCCGCCAATAGTTCCAACTCGAACAGGCTTCGTGAGATCGGCACCGAGGTTGGTGTCGCGAGTTATCTCATTGCCGATGGGAGCGAGCTCAACCCGGATTGGCTGAAGGATGCGAAGGCCGTCGGCATTACGGCGGGTGCATCGGCACCTGAGGTTTTGGTCGACGATGTCATCGAGGCCCTGCGGCGCATCGGACCGGTGTCGGTCTCGGTCGTTCCGGGCCGAGAAGAAAATATCGAATTCCGGCTGCCGGCCGAACTGACTGCGGGCTGATCTGAACCCACTTCCCTTTGATAAGTGCAGAAAGAAAATCGTCTAATGGCTATACCGTTCTTCAAGGAAATGCGTATCGGCGGTTATCTGATCAAGCAGAAGCTGCTTGGCCGCAAACGCTATCCGCTCGTGCTGATGCTGGAACCGCTGTTCCGTTGCAACCTCGCCTGCGTTGGCTGCGGCAAGATCGATTATCCCGATGCGATCCTCAATCGCCGCATGACCGCGCAGGAATGCTGGGACGCGGCCGACGAATGCGGCGCACCGATGGTGGCGATCCCGGGCGGCGAGCCGCTGATCCACAAGGAGATCGGCGAGATCGTGCGCGGCCTCGTGGCGCGCAAGAAGTTCGTCTCGCTGTGCACCAATGCGCTGCTGCTCGAGAAGAAGCTCGATCTGTTCGAGCCGTCGCCCTATTTGTTCTTCTCGGTGCATCTCGACGGCCTGAAGGACCATCACGACAAGGCGGTGTCGCAGAAGGGCGTGTTCGATCGCGCCGTCTCCGCGATCAAGGCGGCGAAGGCCCGCGGCTTCACGGTCAACGTCAACGCCACGATCTTCGACGGCCATCCGGCCGAGGAGATCGCCAAATTCCTCGACTTCACCACCGAGCTCGGCGTCGGCGTCTCGATGTCGCCGGGTTATGCCTATGAGCGCGCGCCCGACCAGGAGCACTTCCTCAACCGTACCAAGACCAAGAAGCTGTTCCGCGACGTCTTTGCGCTCGGCAAGGGCAAGAAGTGGAATTTCATGCATTCCGGTCTGTTCCTCGACTTCCTCGCCGGCAACCAGGAATACGAGTGCACGCCCTGGGGCATGCCGGCGCGCAACATCTTCGGCTGGCAGAAGCCCTGCTATCTGCTCGGTGAAGGCTACGCCAAGACCTTCAAGGAGCTGATGGACACCACCGATTGGGAGACCTACGGCACCGGCAAGTACGAGAAGTGCGCCGACTGCATGGCCCATTGCGGTTACGAGCCGACCGCGGCGACCGCTGCGATCAACAATCCGCTGAAGGCGATGTGGGTCGCGCTGCGCGGCATCAAGACCACTGGCCCGATGGCGCCGGAGATCGACATGTCGAAGCAGCGTCCGGCGCAGTACATCTTCGCCGAGCAGGTCCAGAAGAAGCTCTCGGAGATCCGCCGCGACGAGGCTGAGGCCGCCGCTGCCAAGCAGCAAGCGAAGGCTTCCACCGCCGCCTGACGCTCCATGCGAGCGGAGAGCAGAAAATTGAAGGGCCCCGGTTCGGCGAACCGGGGCCCTTTTTTCTTGGATCAGGATGCCGCCTGCTCTTGCCGGGTTCGCAACAGCAGCTGCTCGATCTCTGCGGCGCGCGAAGCGCTGAGTGTGCCACGCTCGATCCCGAGCGGGACGTTGCGCAGAGCCAGTTCGCGGTACAACGCGCCCGAGGCGGGAAAGCGCTCGTCCAGGGCCCGCAGGTGCTTGACGATCGTTCCAACGTCGCCGCGCGCCACGCAGCCACCCATGCCGTTGGCGAGGCCACCGTCGAGAACGGCCGCGACGGTGCCCCGCAGCAGCGGCATCATGGCGCGCAGCGCGTCGGCCTCGCTGGCACCAAAGCTCTTCCAGAGCTCGACGCCTTCCTTGAGCAGCGAGATCAGGAACGGACCGACATAGTAGGCCGAGGCATGATAGAGCGCCCGCACGCCGGCCGGCAGCGCCAGCGGCTCGCAGCCGATGCTGGTGGCGAGCCGTTCAAGGTCGTGCCGGAAGTCGCCTTGCGCCTCGATGCCGACGGTGCATCCGCGCAGCCCTTCAAGCGCGACGTCGGGATTTGCAAACATCTGCATTGGATGAAACCCGCCGGTTGCGGCGCCCGCGGACCGCGCATGATCGAGCGCCGCCAGTTCGGTCGCGCCGCTGCAATGGACCACGCGGTGACGCGGCTCCCAGCGCAGACCGCGGCAGACCGGCAGGATCGCGTCGTCGCTCACGGTGAGGAAAACCATGTCGCAGAAATCCACGACCTGTTGCGCGTCGGCCATCGGCCGTGCCGACGGGACGCGGGATCCGAGACGCTGCGCGGCATCGAGACCGCGGTTGTGAAAGGCCGCGACGTTCAGATCCGCGCGGGCGAATGCCGGTGCGAGCGTCTGCGCCACGCGGCCGGTACCGATGAAGCCGATCCGCAACGCCGCCGGCGACCTGCTCATTGCGCGTAGCTCCCGTCGATGCGGTCGAGCCTGCGTCGCAGCGCCGGCCATTCCAGCAGCCCGTAACCGGCCTGCAGGTTTTGCGCGCGCCTCATTCAGCACCGGATTGGTGTCTCGCTCATTGTCGAGCGTGATCTCGGTGCCGGCAAAGCAGGTCACCGTGTTGCCGATCGCCAGCTCGCTCGGCGCGTGCAGCGGCCGGCCGCAGCCGAGCGCATCGACCTGGATCCGGCAGGCCTGCTCCAGCCAGTAGATCGCATTGAACGCCTGCGGAATGGTGTTGCCGCAGACCAGGAGGCCATGATTGCGCAACACCAGCGCGTTGTTGCGGCCGAGATCGGTGACGACGCGGTCGCATTCGTCGCGATCGATCGCCGGCCCCTCGAAGTCGTGATAGCCGATCCGCCCGTGAAACCGCATCGCCGTCTGCGACAGCGGAAGCAGCCCTTCGGCAAGCGTGCTGACCGCGGTCCCTGCCCGGGTGTGGGTATGCAGAACGCATTTCACGTCGGGCCGTGCGCGATGGATCGGGGCATGCAGATAGAAGCCGGCCACGTTGACGTTGTAGCCGTGGTCGGGCTGCAGCAAGGTCCGGCCCTCGATGTCGATCTTGACGAGGCTCGACGCCGTGATCTCCTCGTAGAGCATGCCGTACGGATTAATCAGATACCGATCGTCATGTCCCGGGAGCTGCGCGCTGATGTGGTTGTAGATCAGGTCGGTCATTCCATAGAGCGCGACCAGGCGGTAGCACGCCGCGAGATCGACCCGGGTTGCCCACTCCTCTTCTCCGACGATGGCCCTGACATCGTTGACGGCACAAGCTTCGGTCTGACGCATATGACAGGAACCCTTAATGACGGATGACGGAGGCGCGTTCGACGACCTTGCCAAGGCCTTCCGACGACTGAAGCGCGCCGAACACATGCATCCCGTCCGCGCTAAGCCTGGATTGCACGAAGAGATCGGCCGCAGTGGCATCGCCGTGCCTTAACATCTCGGCCGCCTGCAACGCATGCGCCATGCGGGTGACCAGCGCCCGCGCATGCCCGTCGTCCGGATATCGTGCCAGCAAGCGATCCGCGAGGTCGTCCGTGCACCGGTCATAGACCGCATTGAGGCCCCTGCTCGCACGCAGTTCGTCGACGAACGCGTCCCGGCAATTTGCATCCCGTTGCATGGCCCGCAGCACGTCCATGCACATCATGTTGGAGGTGCCTTCCCAGATCGAGTTCAACGGCGCCTCGCGATAGAGCCGCGCCATCGCATTTTCCATGATGAAGCCGTTGCCGCCGTGCACCTGCAGACACTCATAGGTGAAAGCCGGCGCGCGCTGGCAATTCCAGAACTTCACCACGGGAGTGGCGACCCGCGCCAGCAGCCGCTCGTGCTCGCTTGTCTGCAGGCCATCGGTCGCACGCGCGACGCGAAATGCGCCCAGCATCGCCGCCTCGCTCTCGAGTGCGAGGTCGGCGAGCACATTGCGCTGCATCGGGAGCTCGGCCATCGGCTTGCCGAACGCGGTTCGCGTTTGCGCGTGGTTCAGTGCCAGGCTCAACGCCTGCCGCATCAGCCCGGCGGAACCGACCGCGAAATCCAGCCGCGTCAAATGAGCATGCGAAAGGATTTCCGCGATGCCGCGGCCTTCTTCACCGACCAGGATCGACCACGTATCGTGATACTCGATCTCGCTCGACGCGTTCGAGCGGTTGCCGCACTTGTCCTTCAGGCGCTGAATGTGGATGCGGTTGGCGCTGCCGTCCGGCAACAGGCGCGGCACGAACAGGCAACTGACGCCGGATTGGGTGCGGGCCAGCGTGTAGAATCCATCGGCGACCGGCACCGAGAAGAACCATTTGTGGCCGGTGATCGCATAGATCTCGCCATGCGCGCCGCGCTCGACGAAGCGCGCGGTGGTCTGGGTCTCACGCAGATCGGAGCCGCCCTGCTTCTCGGTCATCGCATAACCGATCACCGTCGCACGCTTGGCCTCGATCGGAAGCCGGCGTGGATCGTAATCCGCTGCCAGCGTTCGCTCCCGCCACAGACTGAATTGCGGCTTGCCGGAAAACCCGGCGATCGCGGCGTACGCCATCCCGGTCGGACACCCGACGCCGTTCTCGATCTGATTCCAGAGATAGCTCAGCGCCGCGCGCGCCATATGGCCATGTGGCTCGGACGTCGACCAGGCCAGGCTATGGACCTCGCTCTGGAACGCCAGCGCCATCAATTGATGCCATGCCGGATGAAACTCGACCCAATCATTGCGGTTGCCGTACCGGTCATGGGTCAAGAGCTTCGGCTCGTGCTCATTGGCAAGCCGCGCGGCCTCCTGCACAGCTTCGCTGCCGGCATGGGCTCCGAGCGCGGAAAGCCTGTCCTTCGCCAATGGCACCATCCTTGCGATCAGATCGCTCAACGCGCGGTCGTCATCGAACGCGTTGAAGCCTGTGGCTGGCCGCGCCTGATTGCGGACTTCATGGGACGCGAACGCACTGGATTTTGCTTCCGCGACGGCAACCGACTGGACACGCGCATTCATGCGGAAACTCTCGATACGGGGGTCAATTCAGGCGCGGGATGGCGAAACAGCATGCGCGCGGAAAGCCCCGCGATCATCTGAGCGATCGCCTTTGCCGCGTCGGAGTCCGGGGCTGCTTCGGGCGCCAGCGGACCGACCAGCGCCTCCATGAAGGCGCCGGCCACGCAGGATGCCGCGACATTCGCATCGATATCGACGAACTCGCCGTTGGCGATGCCGCGCCGGACCAGCCTTGCGATCTGGTCGGCCAGGGCCGCCCGGTATTTCAGGCGCGCCGCATCGATCTCGGGCTCACAGGGTTCGGCGATCAACGCATAGGCCAGACGGCGGCCGCGCATCGCCCGGACCGAGAAGGTGTAGATCGCGTCCACCAGACACTGGGACGCAGATCCCTCCGCCTCGACGATCGCGGCGACAACGGCCACCTCGCGCTCGGAAACCAGGGCGAGCACCTGCGCGTACAGGTCCGCCTTCGAGTCGAAGTAGCGATACACGCTGCCCGTGGCGACGCCGGCCCGTGAGGCGATCAGGGCGATCTGGGCGTCCTTCCACCCACTCAGCGCCACGGCGTCCCTGGCGGCATCCAGAATGCGGGCCTTGGTCTCGACGAGTTGGTTGAGGCGAATCGCCGCGATTGCCATAGTGAACCTTAATTCATGAATACAGGATCATAGTTCATACTGGGTCGAATGCCGGTATCTGTCAAGCATCCGCGGGGCGGTTCGAGGTCGCAGGACGGCGCACACCACGTGCGGACGATGCGGCTTGGGCTTGCAAGGACCAATGATCGTCGGAGACTTGCCGTGCCACGCGCAGGCAGGAACAGGCCTCGAGGGTCACCCGCTCGCAAGCCGGTAAATGCACGCCCGGCAAATCGCCCGCTGAACGCCCGGAACCCGGATCGGCGTGGCATCGAGCCAAACCATCAGGCACCAAAGCAAAAGGCCCGATCACGATGCGATCGGGCCTCTACTTTGAGCTTGGTCGTTTTGAGCTTGGGGCGGCGAGCCACGCCGTCCCGGCCCGGGACAGTTGGATCAGGCCGAGCCTTCACCACCAGTACGTCGTCCACCGGCATCAGCACGTCGCTGCCGAGCAGGAAGCCGCGGCAGCTGCGCAGCGAGCGCAGCGCGCGATTGAAATCGATTCCGGTCGACACCAGCGCCCGCACCGTCCGCGGATTGCGCACGATGCCGCGCAGCACCTTGCGCAGGTCGATGTCGCCGTTCGGCTTCACCGCGGATTTCGCCAGCTCGGGCAGCGCCCGGTGCGCCGGATCGCTGATCACGCGCAGCGCGGCGAACGGAACGCCCGCCTTGGCCGCATACGCTGCCGCGATATGGCTTTCCATGTCGACTGCGGCTGCGCCCGTCATCGAGCGCAGGGCGGCCTTGCAGGCCTTCGCCGCGATCACCTGTTCGACGCCGGCAAGCCCGCCGCGGACGATCCGGCGGCGCTTCAGCGCGGCGCTCGCGATCATCTCTTCGTTCAGGGCGGATGCGGCCAGGAAACGGGTATCGCCGGACATCACTTCGGTCGCGACGACGACATCGCCCGACTTTAGCGACGGGTCGAGCCCGCCGGCCACGCCGAACGAAATCACGCCACGGAAGCTCGTCGGATCCAGCGTCGCCAGCAATTCACGCAGCTGCTGCGGATCGCTCGAGCTGCAGATCACGATCATGCCGGGACCGGCTGCGATGCGGGCCTCCTGCACCAATCCAGTCACAATCAATACCGGCCGAGGATCAATTCTACTGCCCACGGTCTCGGCGGCCCCCGCCTCAACAATCACATCCCGACCCCTACCACCCTGCTATTGGTGCTTCTCAAATTTCGATACCGCGCCAGCGCCCAGAGCGGAAAGAACTTCGAGTAGCCATGATATCGCAAGTAAAATACCCGCGGAAACCCCGTAGCTGTGTATCGCTGCTCGTCCCACAGCCCTTTTTCCGTCTGTGTTGCCTTTAGGTACTCCACCCCCCGCGCAACGGCGGGATTTTCGACCTCTCCGGCCGCCATCAATCCAAGCAAGGCCCATGCCGTTTGCGAGGAGGTCGACGGCGCAACTTCATAACCCTTGTAATCCAGCCGGTAACTGACGGCGTCCTCGCCCCAGCCGCCGTCCTGATTCTGGACTGACGCCAGCCAATCGACCGCTTTCCGAATCATCGGGTCGTTGCGATCGACCCCTGCGACATTTAGCGCGGAGAGCACCGACCAGGTGCCGTAGACGTAATTCAGGCCCCAGCGGCCGTACCAGGAGCCCTCGGCCAGCTGGGTGCGGCGCAGATAGGCAATACCGTCGGCCATCGCCTTGCTGCTCTCGGCGGTCTCGCCGAGCTGGCCCAGCATCGAGATGCAGCGCGCGGTGACATCCTCGGTCGGCGGATCGAGCAAGGCGCCGTGATCGGAGAACGGGATGTTGTTGAGGTAATATTCGAGGTTGTTGACGTCGAACGCCGCCCAGCCGCCGTCGCGGCTCTGCAGCCCCTCGATCCATTCGCGGCCGCGCGCGATCGCCTCGTCATATTCCCTGGTTCCGCTGTGGCGCCGCACGCGATCCATCGCCATCACGACCACGGCGGTGTCGTCCAGATCGGGATAGTGATCATTGTTGTACTGGAACGCCCAGCCACCGGGACGGACGTCCGGCGCCTTGGCCGCCCAGTCGCCCTTCAGCTCCAGCACCTGGCGTGGCTTCAGCCAGTCGAGCCCCTGCTTGGCCTTGGCGAGCGTGTCGTCGCCGCCCGCTTCCTGCAACGCATGACAGGTCAGCGCGGTGTCCCACACCGGCGAGACGCAGGGTTGGCAATAGGCCTCGTGCTCGCCGACCACCAGCAGCTTGTCGATGCCGCGGCGGGTGATGGCGCGCGGCGGGAAACTCTCGTCCTTGCCGAGCGCCTCATACATCATGACGATGTTGGCCATCGGCGGATAGATCGCGCCCATGCCGTCTTCGCCGTTCAACCGCTCTTCGGTGAAGGCGAGCGCGGCGTCGATCGCGCGCTGGCGCAGGCGCTTCGGAAACATCGGCTCGATCACGCGCAGCACGGCGTCGAGCGACCGGAACAGACAGAACCAGCTCGCGCTCTGATGCGGCGCCTTCGGCGCCATGCGGACCGATTTCGGATCCTCCAGGAACAGTTCGTCGATGCCGACGCCCTTCGGATTCTTGGCACGCGGCTTCAACGCGGCGAGCACCATCAGCGGCACCATGGTGGTGCGCGCCCAATAGGAGATCTTGTTGATGTGGAACGGCGACCACATCGGCAGCAGCATGATCTCGATCGGCAGCACCGGCGTCGCGCGCCAGGTCACGACGCCATAGAGCGCAAGCAGGAAGCGCGTGAACACGTTGCTGCCCGAAGCCCCGCCGCGCGAACGGATCGCCTCGCGCGCCCGAACCATGTGCGGCGCGTCGACGGAATCGCCGATCATCTTCAGCGCGAAGTACGACTTCACGCTGGCGCTCATGTCGAACGGGCCGTCATGCACCAGCGGCCAGCCGCCATGCGCGCCCTGGACGCGGCGCAGATAGTTGCCGAGCTTGGCCTCGAGCGCGGCGTCGACGGGCTCAGCCAGGTAGTGACGCAGCAGGATGTACTCAGCCGGAATGGTGCTGTCGGCCTCGAGCTCGAATATCCAATGCCCGTCGGACTGGCGATAGCCGAGCAGCGCTTCGGTTGCCTTGGAGATGCTCTTCTCCAGCGCGACCGGATCGACTGCGACGCCGTGATCTCTCGAAAGCATTTCGCTCGATATCCTCTTCATTGCGGACCGGCTGATCGAAAGCCGCGGCCGCTTAACAGGTCGAATTTAACGCCTGGCCAGAACCAGATCTGCGGCGCGATCACCCGACCGCACCGACCCCTCGATGGTTGCCGGCAACCCGGTAGCAGTCCAGTCGCCGGCAAGGAACAGGTTTTTTTGCGCCGTCGTGGGCCCCGGACGCAGGGCGTTCTGCTCCGGCGTCGCCTCAAATGTGGCGCGGCGCTCGCGCACGATCTGCCACGGCGGCAAGTCGCCGGAAACGCCGGATGCCTTGCAGATGTCGCGCCAGATCGCCTGCGCGAGCTCCTCGCGCGGCATGTCGACCAGGCGGTCGCCGTTGCTGATCGTCACCGAAAGCCGCTGCGGGAACGCGAACAGCCACTCTACGAGACCGCCGACCACGCCGAGAATGGGCGCAGCGTCGCGCGGCGGATCGACGCGGAAATGCGCGTTCACGATGGCGCGGAATTTGGTCGGGGTTTTCAGGCCGGGCAGCAGCGTTGCGGCGGCGCGCGGCGGCACCGCGAGCACGACGGCATCGTCGGCCGCCAGCGTGATCTTGTCGCCACCGCCGAAGTCGAGCTCACCGATGCGATCACCCGACATGCCAAGCGTACGCAATTCGTGACTGAACTGGACACTGTGACCCCGCTCCTGCAGCAGCTTCACGGCCGGCTCGATCAGCACCGAACTCAGGCCATCCCGCGCGATCAGCGGACGGCAGGCCTGCCCGCCGGCGAGCAGCGTCTCGCGCACGATGGCGCCGGCAAGCCCGGCCGAGCCCTCCGGCGGATCGACGTTCAACGCGGCGAGCAGCAGCGGCTGCACCAGGCGGTCGTACAGCGTGCCCTTGCAGGGAATCGTGTTGCCGACCAGCGCCTCGGTGCCAGCCCAGGCCAGCGGCGCCAATGCGAGATAATCGCGTAGGCCGGTGTCGGGAACGCGGCGCGCCTCGTCGAACACCCACAGCGGCAGGCGGGAATCGCCGAGGTCGAGCTGCCAGCGCTGGCCGGAGCCCAGATCGACGAACGGAAACTGCGCGCGCGCAGGTCCCACCAAGCCGGCCTCGGTGCCGATCGAACGCGCGTAGCTCAGCGCATGGCGGTTGCCCGACAGCAGCAGATGGTTGCCGTTGTCGATGGTGAGATTGGTGGCGGCGTCGAAATAAGAGCGGCAGCGGCCACCGGCCTGCTGCGTCGCCTCGTGGACGGCAACCTTGTAGCCGCCATTGGCGAGCCGCACGGCCGCAGAGAGGCCGGAAATACCGGCACCCGATGATATGAACGGTCTTTTGCATCAGATGATCGCGTAACGAAGAAGAATGCCGATCTTGGCGGCCTTGGACACACGTACCGGCTCACGCGGAGCGGCGAAGCCGCGCGCGATCAGGAGATCGAGGATCGCGCGGTAGTATTTCGACATGATCCGCGGCGCGCGCACGGCGCGGCGCGAATTGCGCTTCATGATCTCGTCGGACTTCTGGAAGTGCATCTTGGCGCGCTCGGCAAGCGGCGCGCACACTTTCGGTAGCGCGCGATCGGCGGTGACGCGGGCCGGGTCGTTGTTGGTGATGCCGGCGTGCCAGAGCCATTCGCGCGGCAGATAGAGCCGGCCGAGACCGGCATCCTCGTCGATGTCGCGCAGGATGTTGGTGAGCTGCAGCGCGCGGCCGAGATGGTAGGCGAGTTGGATGCCGTCTTCCTCGGGCAGCCCGAACACGCGCACCGACAGCCGGCCGACCGCGCTCGCGACGCGATCGCAATACAGATCGAGCGTCGCAAGATCCGGCGCGCGGATGTCCTGCGGCACGTCCATCTCCATACCGTCGACGATCGCGACGAAATCCTCGCGCTTCAGGCCGAAGGCCTTCACCGACGCGACATAGTCTTTCAGCCGCTCCGGCGGGTGCCCCGCATACAGCGCGTCGATATCGTCGCGCCACTGCTGCAAGGCCGCCAGGCGCTCCGGCCGCGGACCATCGGAATCGGCGATGTCGTCGACCTGCCGGCAGAAGCTGTAGATCTGGAACATCGCCTCGCGCTGCGCGTGCGGCAGGATGCGCATCGCGGCATAGAACGAGCTGCCCGACGCGGTGCTTCCGTAATTTGCGTTGGCCGCCGCCTCAGCACTCATGCCCCTGCCGCCGTCTTGGAGACCGCACGCCGTCCGATCGCCCGCCGCGCGGTCTCGCCGGCGACGCCGCCAAGGCTCTGCAACAGCAATTCGACCGGGCTCAGATGCACGCGCTCGCTGAGCGGGTCGCGCACCTTCAGCAGGTTGACGATCTTGTCGGCGAACGCCTGGATCACCGAGATCTCGAGCCCGAGCCGGAAATCCTTCACTTCGGCGGCGAGCGACTTGCTCTGGTCGAGCAGCGCCGCGGTGCGCAGCGCGAGCGCCTGCAGGCATTTGAGCAGGGCCGGCTGCGATTTCGCCTCGCCGAGCATCTCGACGGTCGCACCCGTAGCGGCCAGCGCATCGCGCGGCAGATAGACGCGGTTCAGATTCCGGTAGTCCTTGCCGCAGTCCTGCAGATGGTTGTTGATCTGCAATGCGGCGCAGAGCGCATCCGACGCCGCCCAGGTCGAAATATCCTCGCCATGCACGTCGAGCATGAAGCGCCCGACCGGCATTGCCGAGTAACGGCAATAATCGATCACGTCGTCCCAGTTTTCGTAGCGCAGCTTGGTGACGTCGAGGCGGAACGCCACCAGCACGTCGAGCGCATGCCGCGGCGGCATGCCGCGCTCGGCGAAGGCGCGGCGCAGGCTGACCGCTTCCTTCTGGCTATCGCCATTGCCGAGCAGCTCGGCCTCCATGAGGTCGAGATAGCGCAGCTTCTCCTCGGCCGGCAGCGTGCCGTGATCGGCGATATCGTCGGCGGTGCGGACGAAATTATAGAAGGCCAGGATCAGGGCACGATGCCGCGGATGAATGATCCACGACGCGACCGGAAAATTCTCGTCGCGGTGGGTCTTTCCGGATCGCAGGTCGCTCGCGGTGGTCATGGGAAATTTGGGCTACACTGGTCATGGCACGACGCAGGCGCGGACGGTCAGGCGCATGCGGGGGATTTGCGAGCCCCATATAGGGGAATACGCCACCAAAACCAATGCTATCTGTGACCGCCAGCATACGTAGCCGCGGCCGGCATGGCTGCCAGCCGCGGTGTCGATAGCGGTCCCTTGAGACCTGAATTCGGTCTTATTGGCCGTGGGTCTTCAGCACCTGGTCGCAGGCGGCGCTGATCTTGCTGCGGTTCTGCTGCAGGCAGGCGAGAATGGTGAAATCGCCCTGATCGATGACGGAGCGGCAGTGACGCTGCACGTCGCGCGTGCAGGCCTTCTGCTCATCGGGCGTACCGCCGCGCCCTTGCTGCTGGGCGAAGGCGCTGGACGAGAGCGGGATCGACAACAGGGCAACAGCCAGGAGAAATTTACGCATCGTATTCCTTCATTTCCGACAGCAGAAAATCTGTTCCCGAAACGCGTTTCGGCATGGCCGGGACGGATTTTGGGGATTGCAGACGCCACGTAACGCGGCAACGGATTGACGACAAGCGCTGCTAAATGCGGCTAAATTTGCGGCGCTGTAAACCCCCGCCTAAGCTATTGATTCACAACAATGATTCATGCCATCACTTTGTCGCGTTTGGGTATTGCGGATCGCACTCGCGCAAAGCTAGATGCCATCAAGAGGGCAACGGTTTCTGATTCTGTTCGTTGACAACAGGGCTCGCGCGCGCAGCTTCTGTCGTTTGAACCTAACATTCTTGGGTGACACTAAACCTTCGACGCGGCGAGACGCTTTCTTGCGAAAGAGGCGTTGATTTTGATGGGAAAATTCACAATGAAACTGTTTGGTTCCAGCCTTTATGGTCAGGCCCTCAGAGCTGTGGGCGTCGGCGCCGCACTGATGCTGTCCGCCTCCGCAGTCCATGCCCAGGCCAATGGTCCATTTGCCGGTTTTGCCGGCTCGTGGACCGGAACGGGCACGGTGGCGTTGTCCAACGGCACGACCGAACGCATTCGTTGCAAGGCGGATTACAAGGTCGCGCCATCGGGCATGAACCTGAAGCAATCGCTGCATTGCGCGAGCGACAGCTACAAGTTCGACCTTTCCAGCGACGTCACCAGCCAGGGCGACCGGATCTCCGGCAACTGGAGCGAGGCAAGCCGCAACATCTTCGGCAATTTGCAGGGCACCGCGGGCGGCGGCCGGATCGACGTGTTTGTCGAGGCGTCCGGCTTTGCGGCAAACCTGAACCTGCAGACCAACGGCTCCAAGCAGGTGGTGCAGATCGACTCCAAGGGCGAGATCCGCGGCGTCACGATCACGATGACGAAGACCTGACATTCCCGACCGATTTCGCCGGCCAATAAAAAGGCCCGGTTCCGAACGCTTCGGAACCGGGCCTTTTGTTTTCGATCAATCAAGCCTTCTCGATCGGCGCCGGTTGCCCGCCCTTGCCGCGGAGCCTTTGCGACAGGTTGATCAGGAACATCGAGGTCGGCCGCAGGATGAAGAGGTCCGCGACCAAGGCCGCGACCATCGAGAACGCGCTGAGCCAGCCGAACAGCCGCAGCGACGGCAGGTCGGAGAACACGGTGACGACGAGGCCGCAGGCCAGCACCACCGTAGTCAGGATCAGCGCCGGGCCGACCAGCACCGTGGCGCGCTCCACCGCAAGCTCCGGCGTGACACCGGGCTTGGTCTCCAGCCGCAGGCGATTGAGGAAGTGGATGGTGGCGCTGAGGCCGAGGCCGAACGACACGGTCAACGCCACGACGCTGGCGAATTGCAGCCCCTCCCCGAGCAGCCACAGCACCGTGCCTGACAGCACCACCGGGAAGATACCGGGCAGGATGCAGGAGAACATCACCACGACCGAGCGGAACGCGAGCCCGATGAAGATCGCGACCAGCGCGAACTCCACGGTGAGGCCGCGGTTGAGCTTCTCGATCATGTTGGCGCTGTTGCGCGCGGCAATCACCGACAGGCCGGTCACCGCGATCTCGTAGCCGGGATGCTCCGCGCGTACCTTATCCAGCGAATGATCGAGCTTGTTCACCACCGGAAGCAGCTGGCTCGAATCGAGATCCGGGACGCGGCCCGACACCACGACGGAATCCTGATCCTTCGAGATGAAGCGGCGCACGAGATGCTCGGGAATCACGCTGACATATTCCTTCAGCGTCGCGACATCGTTGCTGCCGGCCTTCTCGGCGAGCCAGCGCCGCAGGGTTTCCAGCGACCAGACGTTGCCGACGCCGGCGCTGTCCTCGACCATCGCGTGAACGTCGGCGATCGTCTTCAGCGTCTCCGGCGAGTAGAGCGATTGGCCCTTGGGGAATTCGATCAGCACATCGACTGGATTGGCGCCGGTCAGCTTGGCGTCGAGCCGGCTCGACGCCTCCACCGCCTGCCGCTTGTCCGGCACCTGGTCGGCGAGCCGGTAGCGCGGCTCGAGATTGGCGTAGATGATGCCGAGGCCGCCGACGACGATCAGCGCGAGCAGGCTGAACAGCCCGGGACGGCCGACCATCCGCACCGCGATCCAGTAGCAGAAATTGCGCAGCGCCTGCACCCCGGCGTCCGCGCTCTGGAACTTGACCGCAAAGACCTTCTCGTTGCGCACCAGCAGGATGCCGAACACCGGCACCAGCGACAGCACCGCGACCAGCGCGATGATGGTCGCCGCAAGCCCGGCCTCGCCGAATTTGCGGATCAGATCGGAATCCGAGAACTGTAGCGCGATGAACGAAATGCCCGCCGTGCCGTGCGTCAGCACGCAGGCCGGGCCGACCACCAGCACCGCGTTCTTGAATGCGGTGAACTTGTCCTGGCCCGCGATCAGCCGGTCGCGCGCCGCGAATGTCAGCTGCATCGAGTCGGAGAAGCTGATCACCATGATGAGCGGCGTCATCACGTTGAGGAACATGTTGAGATTGAAATTGGCCCAGCCGAGGCCGCCGAGCGCGAGCAGGATCGCGATCATCGGCGGGAACGCCGCCGCCACCATGAAGGATATCTTGCGGAAGAAGATGATGGCGATGACGCAGCCGGCGAGGATGCCGAGAATGTTGTAGGTGAGGCCGTCGCGCTCGACCGCATTGCGGATCTCGAGCTGCATGACCGGCACGCCGGACAGCTGGGCGTTGAGCCCGCTGCCGCTGAGATCGTCGGCCATGATCTTCCTGATGTCGCCGACCACCTTGCTGAGCTTGTTGCTGCCGACCACCTCCGGCTCGAGCGACAGCACGACCAGCGCGAGCGTGCCGTCCTCCGACAGCAGCTTGCCGCGGATGATTTCGTTGCTTTTGACGGTCTCGACGAACTTGTCGTAGGCCGCGCCCTCGGGGAGTTCATTGGGGAACAGCGCCGCCGGCAGCTTGCCGGGCTCCGGCGCCTGGCGCGCGGAGAACAGCGACACCAGACCGCGCACACCCTCGACGAGCTGCAGGTCTGTGACCATGTCACGGAGCTTGCCGAGATTGTCGCGCTCCAGCAGCGTCTTGCCTTCGACCACGACGAGGACGTCGAACTCGGTCGCCGGGAAGCGCTTGGTCACCGCCTCATATTGCTTGTAGTCCTTGGATTCGGAACGGAACAGCTGCGACAGCGAGTCGTCGATCTTGATCCGATGCACGCCGAACACCGCGCCGATCAACAACAGGACGAGCACGATGCAGGACAGGATCGGCGCCCGCATCGGGATCAGGCCGAGACGCTCGATCCCGAACGCGATGCTGGGGCCCGACCGCGGCTCTTTCGACCTTCTCGACGTGGACCTGACTTTCGGAGTTCTTTTCGAGCATGCCCTGTCCAGTTCTGAAAACGGCTCAATCTGTCTAGCTTGGGTCTAGGGGCGCGAATGAGGCGGGTGAGCGCGGCTTATCGGCGCTAGTCCTTGAAAACACGCGAATATTGACCGGCGCGTGTTTTACCTGTCCGTCCCTTTGCTCGCAAGCGCGAGGGTAGAATCAAATGCGCGGGGAACCGTTGATCCCCACCATTAAGTATCTGATTTGTCACACCCCGGTAGCGCATTCTGTGACGATCCACCGCCGCTTTCATCTTTCAACGCGACCCCCGTCACCCGGCGTGCCAGTCCCTCGCGCACAAGCCACGAGATCCTGAATGCGGCTTCCGGATAACTCAGCCCGGCGCGGTGGATGTTGGAGATGCAGTTGCGGTCGGCATCGGTGAGGCCGATCCGCGGCGCGAAGGTGAGATAGGCGCCAAGGCTGTCGGGCGCGGACAGGCCGGGCCGTTCGCCGATCAACATCACCAGCATGCGCGCGCCGATGATGGCCCCGATCTCGTCACCGAGCGCGACGCGCGCGCCTGACGCGACGATCACCGCACCAGTTTCGAACCCGTCGGCCGCAAGCCGCGGCAAGAGGTGCCGGATCAATTCGACGGCGTGCACATTGACCGCGGTCGGCGACAGGCCGTCCCCGATCACGAGGGCGCAGGAGAATGCGGTGATGCCGCACCCTTCCAGCGACCGTCGCGATGCTGAGTCCAGCATGCGTCCGAGATCGGGCCGGCGCAGATAGTCGCGCCGGCCGGGCGCCTGGCTCGACACCTCGTGCGACGTGATGCCAAGGCCGGCAAGACCGGCCGCAATGCCGCTGACATCGAAGGCCGCGTGAACGGCGTCGCGGGCCCGGGCGTGGTCGAGCGTGAACGAGAGCAGCGCATCAGTCGGCAGGCTGGCTCCGGACCGGCCGAGACCGACACGCGCCGGCGTGAGGTCGCGAAAATCGGGAAGCGACGGGGGCGATGGCGCCGACGGTGTGGTCATGGTGTCATTCGGCGGGTACGGAAGCCTCGCGCAGCCGGATCGAGTAGTTCGAGGCGTTCTGCCGGCCGCTGGAGGCTGCACGCGCAAACGTGATCAGATGATGCGCAACCAGCGTCGCCGAGATCAGCCCCTCGATGTCGCCGCGCTTGAGCCGGCCAAGCGCAAACTTCCAGAACACGCGCTTGTAGTCGCCGAGCACGCCGACCTTCCAGAAGATGTTGCGAAGCATGATCAGGCCGCGCCGGATGTTGGCCCAGCTCTTCATCTCCGGGCTGACCGGCACCTTGATGCGGTTGGCATAGGTGTAGTTGCATTGATGCAAGTAGCGCTCGAACAGCTTCTCGGGCTGGTAGGCGATCTCCATGCATTTGCGCCAGGAACTGACCACGTCCTCGTAGGGCAGCAGGAACTCGACATTGGAGTCGCGGCCGTCGTCATGGACCAGCCTTCCTGCCTTTTCGAGGCGATCCCACAGCGGCGTCTTCGGCAGCGCCTGCAGCAGGTTGATGGTGAGGAGCGGAATCCGTGACTCCTCGACGAAGGAGAGCAGCGCGTCAGCGGTCTGGGGCTTGTCGGTATCGAGCCCCATGATGATGCCGGAGACGACCTCCATGCCGAACGAGTTGATGGTGCGCACGCCCTCCAGGATCGGAACCATCATGTTCTGATCCTTGTGCATCGCCTTCAGCGCGTCGGGATCTGGCGTCTCGATGCCGACGAAGATCGTCACGAAGAAGGCCTCGCGCATCTTCTCCAGGATCTCGGGGCGCTTGGCGATGTTGAGCGTCGCCTCGCACGCGAGGCGCGTGACATAGCCGGTCCGCTTCTGCCACTCGATCAAATGCGGCAGCAGCTCGCTCGCCGCCTTGCGGTTGCCGATGAAGTTGTCGTCGACGAAATAGACGGTGTCGGTCGCGCCGCAGGCGCGCAGCTTGTCGAGCTCGGCGATGATCTGCTGCGGCGACTTCAGCCGCGGATTGCGGCCATAGAGCCCGGGGATGTCGCAGAACTCGCACTGATAGGGGCAGCCCGAGGAAAACTGGATGCTCCCGAGGAAGTACTTCTTGGTTTCGGCGAGCTCATAGGCCGGCAGCGGAAAATCCGTCATCGGCAGGCGGTCGATGGTCTTGAGCACCACCTGCTCGTCCGGACGCCTGGTGTCCTGCTCCAGACGCTTGATCAGCTCATTCGTCGCATCGCCGAGCTCGCCGACATGAAGGTAGTCGAATGAAGGGTAGTAGTCCGGACAGGCACTGACCGACGGGCCGCCGATCGCAACCACCAGATCATGGTCATGCGCGCGGCGGCAGATATCGTTCATCTGCTGGCGCTGGATGTGCATACCGCTGACGAACACCGCGTCCGCCCACTCGAAATCCTCCGTCGTGGCCGGACGCAGATTCTCGTCGACGAAACGCACCGGCCAGTTCTCGGGGAGGTATGCGGCGATCAGCAGCAAGCCCTGCGGCGGCATGAACGCCTTGACGCCATCGGTCAGGGGGTAGGCGTGCTCGAAGGTCCCAAAGGACGACGTATAGCGCGGAAAGACGCAGAGGATACGCCGTGCTGTCTTTATGCCCTCAGCTCTCATCAATCGACCCCGAAGCACCCGCAAATCTAACCACGGCGCGGAACGCTGGGCCAGAAATTCTTCAACATTGTGGCGCTTACCAACGTCACAACGGTGAGATAGTTGCTCTGCAGAATTTAGCTATCCCGTCAGGTCAAGAGCCTGGCGGCGAGGTCGGGCAGCTGCCCCGCATCGGCAACGAGGCGGAAGTCCTGCCCGGCAAGGCCCACGCGCGCCAGCCAGTCGTCGAATTCGGGCGCCCGCTTCAGGCCGAACAGGTCGCGGACGTAGAGCGCATCGTGAAACGATGTCGACTGATAGTTCAGCATCACGTCATCGGCGCCCGGCACGCCCATGATGAAGTTCACGCCGGCGGCCGCAAGCAGCGTCAGGAGATTGTCCATGTCGTCCTGATCGGCCTCGGCGTGGTTGGTGTAGCAGACGTCGATCCCGAGCGGCAGGCCGAGCAGCTTGCCGCAGAAATGATCCTCGAGCCCGGCGCGGATGATTTCCTTGCCGTCATAGAGGTATTCGGGACCGATGAAGCCGACCACGCTGTTGACGAGCAGCGGATCGAACGCCCGCGCCACCGCGTAGGCCCGCGCCTCGCAGGTCTGCTGGTCGACCTGGTGATGGGCGTTGGCCGACAGGGCCGAGCCCTGCCCGGTCTCGAAATACATGACATTGTCGCCGACCGTGCTGCGGCGGAGCGACAGCCCGGCTTCCCGTGCCTCCCGGAGGAGCGAGAGGTCGACGCCGAAACTGCGGTTGGCCGCCTCGGTGCCAGCGATCGACTGGAACACGAGATCGACCGGCAGCCCCTGCCCGATCAGGCCGAGCGTGGTCGTGACGTGGGTCAGCACGCAGCCTTGCGTCGGAATCCCGAGCCGGGTGATGACGTCGTCCAGCAGCCGCAGCAGGGTGCCGATGACGTTCGGATCGTCACTCGCCGGATTGATGCCGATGCAGGCGTCGCCCGATCCGAGCAGCAGCCCGTCGAGGATCGAGGCGGTGATGCCCTTGGCATCGTCGAACGGATGGTTCGGCTGCAACCGCGTGCTCATTCGCCCGCGCAAGCCGATGGTGTTGCGGAAGCGGGTCGTCACCTCGCATTTCTTCGCGACCAGGATCAGATCCTGGTTGCGCATCAGCTTCGACACCGCCGCCACCATCTCCGGCGTGATGCCGCGCGAGATCCGGTTGATCGCGTCTCCAGTGGCGGCATCCGACAGCAGCCAGTCGCGGAAGCCGCCGACGGTGAGCGACGACACCGGCAGGAAGCCGGCAACGTCGTGGCTGTCGAGGATCAGGCGGGTGACTTCGTCGTCCTCATAGGGGATGACCGGCTCATCGAGGAATTGCTTGAGCGGAACGTTGGCAAGCGCCAGCCGCGCGGCGATCATCTCCGCGGCGCTGTCGGCCGCGATGCCGGCCAAACGGTCGCCGGACCGCGGCGGCGAGGCCTTGGCAAGCAGGATGCGCAGATCGTCGAATGCATAACTGGTGGCGTCGATGGTGTGACGATAGAGCATGGGGATTCGCGTCGAGGCTGGGGACGGCGTAACCTAGCACCTCTTTGCGAAAGTCGTGCCATCAGCTTCTCCCGGTGCGCCGGGGGATGTTGATGAATGATGATGATGGCGGTCCGTCATTCAACACGGCGGCAGACCGAGGGAACCCGACCGCCTCGGCGTGTCTCATAAGACATTGGTATTATTTAGAGATTTTAACGGTTGCGACCGCTACGAAACGCACGCGTTAAGAAATTGTCCATGAAGATTTTGCATAAGCTTTAATTGGCCGAAGGTACTCCCCGGCCTCTTGGAGTGCCCTCAATGCCGTCCCCCGTCACATCCCCCATCTCCACATCCCGGCCTCCAATGGCATCCCGATTCTCGCTTGCTGCCAGGCTGTACTCGACGTTTGCGCTGATTGCGGCGCTGACCGCAGCCATCACCGTCCTGTCCGACTACAACGCGCGGCGCAATGCCGAGCTGACCGCGGCCGTCGACCTCGCAAGCCGCGCCGCGCTCAATGTCGAGCGGGTCAACTCGCTGGTTTACGCGGTGGTGATGGAATCTCGCGGCATCTACATGTCGGCCGAACCTGCGGCGGTGAAGAAATACGGCGCCGGTCTGCTGGCGTTCAACGACCGCATCCTCGGCGTGGTGAGGAACTGGGAGATCCTGGTGCAGGCCGACGACGCCGCGCAGTTCGCGGTGTTCAAGAAACGCATCGAGCAATTCATCGAGTTCCGGAAAGAGCTGGTCCGCCGCGGCATCGAAATCGGCGCCGCCGCCGGGCGCGAGTGGGGCGACAACGATGCCAACCGCGACGTGCGCACCGCACTGAACAAGGACCTCGAGGCGCTGTCCAAGGTCTACGCCGAGCGCAGCAAGAAGCTGGCGCAGCAGACCGACACCAACCGCGAGCTAGCGCTGCTGCTGACCGGGCTCGGCGCGGCGGCCCTGATCGTGGTGGTGCTCGGCGTGCTGATCATCGCCCGCTCGGTGGCGCGGCCACTGTCGCAGATCACCACGACCATCAAGCACGTCGCCGAGGGCGCCGACCATGTCGACGTGCCGCATGTCGGGCGCAGCGACGAAATCGGCGCACTGGCCCGCGCCATCAAGGTCTTCCAGGAGGCGATGGACCGCAATCGCAGCCTGAACGCGCAAGTCGTGCAGGACTCCGAGGCTCGCGACGCCCGCGGCCGGCATATCGAAAGCTTCGTCGAGACATTCCGCGGCACCATCGGTGAGGTGCTCCGCGCGGTGCACGACAACGCTGCTACGATGCGTCAAACCGCGCAGACCATCGCAACCGTCGCGGCGGACGCCAGCGGCCGGACCGTTGCGGCGGCAGGCGCGACCGAACAGGCCTCGAGCAACGTGTCTGCGGTGGCAAGCGCAGCCGAAGAGCTCTCCGCCTCGGTCGAGGAGATCGGCCGCCAGGTCAAGCAGTCGTCGGGGGCGGTCGATCAGGCAGGTGCGCGCACCGACCGGTCGATCACCGAGATCGAGGGCCTTGCCGCCACCACGCAGCGCATCGACGGTGTGCTGAACCTGATCCAGGCGATCGCCGAGCAGACCAACCTGCTCGCGCTCAACGCCACCATCGAAGCCGCCCGCGCCGGCGACGCCGGCCGCGGCTTCGCGGTCGTTGCGCACGAAGTGAAGGCGCTGGCCGGGCAGACCACCAAGGCAACCGCCGAGATCAGCGAGAATGTCGGCCTGATCCAGGCCTCGACCCGCAACTCGGTGGCCGCCGTGCGTGAGATCGGCCAGGCGGTGCGCGAGATCAGCAACGTCACCGCCAGCATCGCCAGCGCGATCGGCCAGCAGGATGCAGCCACGCGCGAAATCTCCGCCAACGCACAGATGGCCGCTCAGGGCAACGAAACCCTGGTGACGAATGTCGGCTCGCTTCGCGACGACATGGACCAGACCAGCAAGGCTGCGGAATCGGTGCTCGCGGCATCGAACGATCTGACCGCAACCGCCGAGACGCTGTCGCGCGAGGTCGAGCAGTTCTTCCGCAACTTGCGCAGCGATGCCGCTGAGAACCTGCGACGGACCGGAACCTGAACGGATCAGGCGATCCGTCCGGGCCCGGCGTCAGGTTCCGACCAATCTGGAATGGTTAAGACTATCGCAACGCGCGGGCGCAAATTGCCGGTGCTTGCGGTCGCCTTTCTCAATTTGATGCCCCTATAGAAAGTCAAAGTGCGCGGGGGCGCGGGGAAGTGGAAGCGAGCAATGAACGGACTGTTGCCAAAGCCGAGGGCCGTGCCGACCAAACGGCTCCTCGCGCTCGGGGTCGGTCTCGTCTTGTGCTTTTCGGCGATCTGCGCGTCCATTCTCTGGGAGATGGCCGGCAAGGACTATCAGCATGCGAAGGAAGGCGCGACCAACCTCGTCGCCTCCATCGCCAGCGAGATCGACCGCAACATCGAGCTCTATGACCTGTCGCTGCAGGCCGTCGCCGACGGCGTCAAGCTGCCGGAGCTCGGCAAGATCAGCCCGGAGCTTCGCCAGGTCGTGCTGTTCGACCGCGCCGCCACCGCCAAGGATCTCGGCTCGATCCTCGTGCTGAATACGGCGGGAGACGTCACGCTCGATTCCCGGACATTGACGCCGCGGACCGCAAATTTCGCCGATCGGGACTTCTTCCGGGTGCATCAGGCGCGAGCCGACAGCGGACTGTTCATCAGCGCTCCCTGGGTGACTTCAGACGGCGAATATCTGATCAGCCTGAGCCGCCGCATCAGCAATGCCGACGGGTCCTTTGCCGGCGTCGTCGCGGGCAGCATGCGGCTCAGCTATTTCCACAATCTGTTTCGCAAGCTGAGCTTCGGCCTCGGCGATAGCATGGCGTTGTTCAACACCGATGGCGTCATGCTGATGCGAGCACCGTTCGATATCGGCAAGATCGGACAAAGCATCAGGGACTCACAGGTCTTCAAGCAGTTCCCGGCACGGCAGTCCGGCTCGTACATGACGAAATCGATCGTCGATCACGTCAGCCGGCTCTATGTCTTTCAGGCGGTCGGACACCATCCCCTGCTGATCGCCGAGGGCCTCGCGCTCGACGGCATCTATGCCGACTGGTGGCAACAGCTTTGGCTGATCGGAAGCGTGGTGGCGGCGCTCTGTGGCTTCTCGATCGTCCTGATGTTCTACCTGCTGGCCGCTCTCAAACGCCGAGCCGCCGCGGAAGGCCGGCTCGCGCACCTCGCGAACACCGATGCGCTGACAGGCCTCGCCAACCGCCGCCGCCTCGACGATACGCTTGACGTCGAATGGCGGCGTGGCATGCGCGCAAAGTCGCCGGTATCGCTTCTGATGATCGACGTCGATCATTTCAAGACCTTCAATGACGCGTACGGCCATCAGGCCGGCGATGCTGTGCTCGCCACTGTGGGACGGTGCATCGCCACCAGCACCAAGCGCGCAACCGATCTCGGCGCGCGCTACGGCGGCGAGGAGTTTTCGGTGTTGCTGCCTGGCATCGGCAAGGCGGGCGCATTGGAAGTTGCCGAGCAGATTCGCGCGAAGCTGACCGCGGCGCGCGAATCCGAGCATGAGTTGCCGACCATCAGCATCGGACTGTCTTGCCTCGTCCCGGATCACGAGCGCACGTCGCGCGATCTGCTCAAGGCCGCGGACCTCGCGCTCTATCAAGCCAAGCATGAAGGCCGCGACCGCGTCATCATCAGCCCGATCGGGTGGGACAAATCGGGCCAGCGGCAGGTCGCCTGATCGAGATCGCGGCGGCGCGGCCGAACGCGCGCCTGCCCCCTCGGTTCACTCCACCGGCAACACGTCGACGGCGACGCTGAGCTTCTGCTTGCGCGCGCCGACGATGACGCCGTCGACCGGCGAGACATCGGCGAAGTCGCGGCCGATGGCGAGAATGATGTGGTCGTTGGCGACCATGAGATCGTTGGTCGGATCGAACCCGACCCAGCCGAGCTCGCCGCCGCACCAGACCGACACCCACGCGTGGGTTGCGTCCGCGCCCTGCAACCGCGGCTGACCCGGCGGCGGAATGGTGCGCAGATAGCCGCTGACATAGGCCGCCGGCAGGCCGAGCCCGCGCAGCGCCGCGATCATCACATGGGCAAAATCCTGGCAGACGCCGTGGCGCTTCTCGAACACGTCGCGAAGCGGCGTCGAGATCACGGTCGCCTTCGGATCGTATTTGAAGTCGCCGCGGATGCGACGCATCAGATCGGCCGCACCGGCAAGGATGCCGCCGCCGGGCGAAAAACTCGCGGAAGCGTAGGCCGTCACCGGCCGCAGCACCGGCACCAGCGCGCTGGCGAAGACGTAGCCGACCGGCGAGCCCGCATCGAGGCTCAATGCCTCGAACGCGTTGTCGCGCACGCACTCCCAGGGCGGGCTCGCCGCGTCACGCGCCGGCGGCTGCCGCGTTACGGTGACCCGCGAGCGGGAATCGATGCGAAGGCTGCGATGCGCGGTCTCGATCAGGACGCTTTCGGTCAGCGTGCCGAAAAAGTCGCGCCGCGCGGTGCGCTCCGCGGGCTTCGGACGAATCTCGACCGAATGGGAAACCAGCTCCTGCCCGTCGCCGGTGATCGGCTCCAGCCGCAGCGCGCAGCGCGCGAAGCTGACCTGGGTCTCGTAGCTGTAGGTCGTGACGTGACGGATGTCGTAGATCACGCCAGCCCCGTGAGCTTCTCCGGCCGGCTGGCGTTCGGTCCGTGCGGGAAATAATGCAGCCCGACCGAATCGGCGAGGTTGAGCAGATCCTGCTCCAGCGCAAACAGCGTCTTGACGTCGAGGTTGCCGCCTTCGGCCGTCGTCAACATCGCCTCGACCGTAACCGCAAGCCGCTGCGGCCGCTCAATCAGGCCGTGCTCCTTCAGGCTCGGCAGCGCGGCGATATGCTCGTTCAGCGCCGCGACCTGGAATGCGACCGAGCGAGGATTGTAGGGATCGAGCACGGCGAGATCGCGCACCGGCGTGAGCAGCGGCTGCACCAGATAGCGCGAGCGATAGGTGATCTGGCAGTCGACCAGCGTGAGCAGGACGTCGAGATCCTCGTCACCGGCTTCGTCATAGGCGAACTGGCGGGCAAAGCGCGTGGTGTTGATAGCGCGCTCGGCGCGGCGGCCCATCTCGAGGAAGCGCCAGCCCGCCGCGCGGTTCATGTTCTCCTGCGCGAGGCCTGCGAAACTTGCGAGCTCCTGCAAGGTCAGCTCGGCGGCGCTGACGACGCCGTCATCGTCGTGAACCTCGATCGCGAGCCGATCCGCCATCTCGGTGATGACCTGCCAGGCGTCCGGCGACAGCCGCTCGCGCAGCGAGGTGGCCGTGCGCTGCGCCGATCGCACCAGCGACAGCGCCGAGCCGAACTTCTCCTCGCTCTGCAACGCTTCGAGCGCGACCTTGGCGGGATTGGCGCGCGCGGTCTGCGAGGCCGCGCTCCAAGCAACCAGCATGCGCTGGATGCGCTCGGCCGAATGCATCGCCGGCGTCGAGCCGGTCGCATTGGCCCGCGCCGGATCGCGCAGCGGCGTGCACAGCGCGCGGATCAAGCGAATGGTCGCTTCGGCGCGCTCGAGATAGCGGCCGAGCCAGAACAGATTGTCGGCGGCGCGGCTCGGCAGCACGCCCGCGATGCGGCGGATGCGGACGGTGTCGACCGCTGGCAGCAAGGTCGAGGTCGCAACCGCCTTGTCGGAGACCACCCAGACGTCGGCGGACACCGCGCCATCGCCCATCGACACCGCGCGCGCATCCGCCCGATCGGCAATCCGGCAGAAGCCGCCGGGCAACACGGTCCAGCCGTTCGGCGTCGCCGCCGCGAACACCCGCAGCACGAACGGACGCGGCGCAATGCGGCCGTTCTCCCACACCGGCGTGGTCGACAGCCGCACCAGCTCCTGTCCAACATAGTCGATGCCGCGATGGCTGATCGCATCCTTCAGGCGGTCGCGGTCCGCAGCCGACAGTTCGCCCGGAAGCACCGGCCCGTGGCCTGGAAAATCCGCAACGCCGCGGCCATAGGCGCCTTCGATTGCGAATTCGTCGAACCGCGACAGCACCTGCTCGCGGGCGGACTTCTGGCCGCACCACCAGGTCGCGATGTGCGGCATCATCAGGTCTTCAGAGAGCAGACGCCGGCACAGACTGGGCAGGAAGCCGAGCAGCGCCCTTGCCTCCATCACGCCCGAGCCCGGCATGTTGGCGACCACGACGCCGCTCTTGCGCAGCACCTCGACGAGCCCGGGCACGCCGAGATAGGAGGAGGCGTCGAGCTCGAGCGGATCGAGCATGTTGGAGTCGACCCGGCGCAGCAGCACGTCGAGCCGCTTCAGCCCGGCAACGGTGCGGATGTGGATGCGATCGCCGGAGACCGCGAGGTCGTCACCCTCGACCAGCAGGAAGCCGAGATAGCGCGCGAGCGTGGCATGCTCGAAATAGGTCTCGCTGAACGCCCCTGGCGTCAGCAGGCCGATCCGCGGCTCGTCGCGGTCGGCACTGGCACGCAGCGAATCGCGGAACGCTTCGAAGAACGGCGCGACGCGCTCGACATTCATCGACTTGTAGAGGTTGGAGAAGGCGCGCGACAGCACCAGGCGGTTTTCCAGCGCATAGCCGGCGCCCGACGGTGCCTGCGTCCGATCGCCGAGCACCCACCAGCGGCCGTCGGGCCCGCGGCCGATGTCGGCGGCATAGAGATGCAGATAGCGGCCGCCCGGCGGCTTGATGCCGCTGACCGCGCGCAGATACTCGCTGCTGCCGGCGATCGCTGCCGCGGGGATGGCACCGTCAGCAACGAGACGGCCCTCGCCGTAGAGATCGGCCAGCACCATTTCCAAGAGCTGCGCGCGCTGCGCGACGCCGGCGGCGAGCTGGCGCCAGTCGGCCGCGTCGATGATCAGCGGCAGGTGGCTGAGCGGCCAGATCCGGTCCGAGGTATCGCCGGGCGCGCGATAGGTAACGCCGGCCTCGCGCAGATGGCGGTCGGCGGAGGCGAAGCGGCGTTCGATATCGGCCGGCGACAGCCCGGCAAAGGCATCGAAGAAGCGCGCCCAGACCGGCCGCGGCGCGCCGTTCTCGGCAATATATTCATCGGGAATGCCGGGCAGCCGGACATAGTCGCGGGTCCACTGCGCCATCCGGCGCTGACCGGGACGGGCCCTGCTCTCCTGACTGCTTCCTTGACTGCTTCCTTGGCCACCCGATGCGGTCATTGCACTTCCCCTGCATCCAATTACTGCAGGAGCGGCGTCCGCAAGTCGAGGGTCAACGGAAACTCAATTGTGCGTTCCTCCGGCGGCGGTTCGATCCTGCCGGGGGTATGACCGTGCTCCTGGAAGCGCGCCAGCCGCCGCGCCTCGGCCTCGTAGGAATTGACCGCGGCTTGCTCTCGTAGTTGCGGCCGCCGGGATGGGCGACATGATAGACGCAGCCGCCGAGCGAGCGGCCGTTCCAGGTATCGATCAGGTCAAACGTCAGCGGCGCATGCACGGGGATGGTCGGATGCAGGCCGGAGGCCGGCTGCCAGGCCTTGAAGCGCACGCCGGCGACCGCCTCGCCGGCGCGGCCGGTCTCGGTCATCGGCATCCGCCGGCCGTTGCAGGTGATGACGTGGCGGCCCTCTACGAAACCGGTCGCCTTCACCTGGAGCCGCTCGACCGAGGAATCGACGTAGCGCACGGTACCCCCAGCGGTGCCCTCCTCGCCGAGCACATGCCACGGCTCGAGCGCCTGCCGCAGCTCGAGGCCGACGCCGCCGTGATGGATGCGGCCGAACGCGGGGAAGCGGAATTCGAGCTGGGCCTGATACCACTCCGGCTCGACGTCATAACCGGATTGCTTGAGCTCGGCGAGCACGCCCAGGAAATCCTCCCAGAGGAAATGCGGCAGCATGAAGCGGTCGTGCAGCGCGGTGCCCCAGCGCACGAACTTGCCCTGCTGCGGCTCGCGCCACACCTTTGCGATCAGTGCGCGGATCAAGAGCTGCTGCGCCAGCGACATCCGCGGGTCGGGCGGCATTTCGAGCGCGCGGAATTCGACCAGGCCGAGGCGGCCGGTCGGACCGTCGGGCGAATAGAGCTTGTCGATGCAGATCTCGGCGCGATGGGTGTTGCCGGTGATGTCGACCAGAATGTGCCGGAACAGGCGATCGACCAGCCACAGCGGCGCATCCATCCCCGGCGGCGGCACGTGCGACAGCGCGATCTCGAGTTCATAGAGCCCGTCATGCCGCGCCTCGTCGATGCGCGGCGCCTGGCTGGTCGGGCCGATGAACATGCCCGAGAACAGATAGGACAGCGACGGATGCCGCTGCCAATACAGCACGAGGCTCTTCAGCAGATCGGGCCGGCGCAGGAACGGCGAGTCCTCCGGCTTGCTGCCGCCGACCACGATGTGGTTGCCGCCGCCGGTGCCGGTGTGGCGGCCATCGATCAGGAAACGGTTGGCCCCGAGCCGCGTCTTCGCGGAGTCCTCATAGAGGCCGAGGGTGATGTCGACGGCCTCGCGCCAGCTCTGCGCCGGCTGCACGTTGATCTCGATCACGCCGGGATCCGGCGTCACCTTGATCACCTCGATCCGCGGATCGAACGGCGGCGCGTAGCCTTCGACATGGACTTGCAGTTGCAGCTCTTCAGCGGCGGCTTCGATCGCGGCGATCAGCTCGAGATAGTCCTCGACCTTCTCGACCGGCGGCATGAAGGCGCACAGCACGCCGTCGCGCACCTCGATCGACATCGCGGTACGCACCGGCAGCGGCTCTTCGATGTCCTTGAGCGCCTGCTTAAGCTCCGGATCGATCTCCCCAAGCGCATCGCGCGGCGCCATCGGATCCCGCTCGATGACGTAGGGAAAATCCTCGGGCGGGACGTGTTCGAGCGAAGCGATCGGAAGCCGCAAGCCCAGCGGGGAATCGCCCGGAAAGAGAAACAGATGACTGCGCCGGATCTTCCAGCGCTCGCTGCGCCAGCGCGCCGGCACGCGATCGCCCAGCGGGCTCCAGCGCTGGATCGGCAGCACATAGCCTTTCGGCGTGGTCAGCCCCTCGTCGAACACCCGCGCCAGCCGTGCGCGCTCTTCCGGATCGGTCAGTTTGGAATTCGCAGGGCTGACATTGGCCGGCAAGCCGGCCTCGCGCTCGAGCCAGAACGCAGTGTCCTCGTAGGCCGGCATGACGTAGTCAGCCTTCAGGCCAAGCCGCGCGGCGATGCCGATTGCGATGCGCTCCGCATCGGCGATCCCAGCCTTGCCCTGATTTTCGACTGAAGCGATCAGGCCGGCATTCTTCCAGATTGGCTTGCCGTCCTTGCGCCAGTAGAGGCCGAACGCCCAGCGCGGCAGGCTCTCGCCGGGATACCATTTGCCCTGGCCGTAATGCAGCAGGCCGCCGGGCGCAAACCGCGTGCGCAGCTTGCGGATCAGTTCGTCGGCGAGCGCGCGCTTGGTCGGACCGACCGCGGCAACGTTCCACTCCGGCGATTCCAGATCGTCGATCGAAACGAAGGTCGGCTCGCCGCCCATGGTCAGCCGCACATCGTCCTTCTGCAGATCGGCATCGACCTGCTCGCCGAGCCGGTCGAGCCGCGTCCAGGATTCATCTGAAAACGGCTTGGTGATCCGCGGCGCCTCGCGGATCCGCTTGACGCTCATCTCGAAGCCGAACTCGACATTGGCGAAGCCCGCGGTGCCGGTCACCGGGGCCGCCGAGCGGTAGTGCGGCGTGGCGCAGACCGGGATGTGTCCCTCACCCGTCAGCATGCCGGAGGTGACGTCGAACCCGATCCAGCCCGCACCTGGCAGATAGACCTCGGCCCAGGCGTGCAGGTCGGTGAAATCGCTCTCGACCTCGCGCGGCCCCTCGAGCGGATCGATGTCGGGCCGCAGCTGAATGAGATATCCGGAGACGAAGCGCGCGGCGAGCCCGAGATGGCGCAGCGCCTGGATCAAGAGCCACGCCGAGTCGCGGCAGGAGCCGGAGCCTGCGGCCAGCGTCTCCTCCGGCGTCTGGATGCCGGCCTCCATGCGGATCACGTAGCCGATCTTCTTCTGCAGCTGCGCGTTCAGCTCGACCAGGAAATTGACGGTCGAGTCGGCCTTGTGCGGAATGTCCTTCAAATAAGCCGCGAGCAACGGCCCCGGTACCTCAGTCTCAAGATAAGGCGCGAGCTCGGTCTTGAGATCGCCGGGGTATTCGAATGGAAAGCTGCCGGCATAGGGCTCGACGAAGAAGTCGAACGGATTGACCACCGTCATCTGAGCGGTGAAGTCGACCTCGACCTTGAGCTCGGTCGCCTTCTCCGGAAACACGTAGCGCGCCAGCCAGTTGCCCTGCGGGTCCTGCTGCCAGTTCACGAAGTGATTTGATGGCGTGACCTTGAGCGAGTAGCTCAGGATCGGCGTGCGGGTATGCGGCGCGGGCCGGAGCCTAATGGTCTGGGGCCCGAGGTCGATCGGCCGGTCGTATTTGTAGTGCGTGACGTGATGCAGTGCGACGAAGATCGACACGGACCGAGGACTCCAGCAGCTTTTTTGAGCAGAACACTGGTTCCGGTCGACATCAAGCACTAACAACGGGCAGCGACTGCCCAAGGCAAGGGCGAAGCCGTAGCCCGGATGGAGCCAACGGGTCGCGCGAATGCGCGCCCGATGACAGGCTCCGCGAAATCCGGGGTCTTCATCCGCAGCAAGAGTCCCGGATTGCGCTGCGCTTCATCCGGGCTACGCGATAGCTAGCGGCCGATCGCGCCGGATACCTGCGACGCAAGCTGCTTGGCGAGCGTGTGATAGCCCTCGGGAGTCAAATGCTGGCCATCGGGCTGATGCGGGAGCCCGCCCAGCATCCCGTTAGGAAGCATGATCACCGCGACGCCACGGGCGCTCAGTCGACTTTGGATATCCGCTGTCCGGTCGGGGCTGCCCTTGCGCCGGTCATTGCCGCCAGGCTGTAGAATCACCGCACGGGTCCCGTTCGGGACGGCACGGTCCAGGCGTTGCAGCATCCCTTCCGTGGTGTCGCCATTGATGCCGGCGTTCACGACACGGACGTTCAATCCCTTCGCCCGCAAGATCGCTTCGAGCTGCGCGGGATAGGCCTGGTCGCGCGCCACGCCCTTGCCGTAGGTGTTGCTCGCGCCAAGCGCCACGATGGTTGCGGCGTCGGCTGAACCGACGCCAAGACTCAAGGCGGCCATGAATGCGAGGCATCCAGTGACTCCCGATCGACCCGCGCGCATCTTTCCTCCGTTCAGATCGAAACGCCAGCCTGTAGCCCGGATGGAGCGAAGCGCAATCCGGGAGGCCACATCAATAGAACTCGTCGTCCCTGCGAAAGCAGGGACGACAGCGGAGTGTGAGGCTAGATCGTAGCCCTAAACTACATCGTCGCGCCCAAGACCCACGGCGCGAATTCCGCACCGCCGAAATCAAAACTCTCGCTCTTGGTCGGCTGGCCCGAGGCGGTCTTGAGGATGAGGTCGAAGATGCGCTGGCCGCATTCCTGCACGCTCTCCTCGCCGTCGAGGATGGTGCCGCAATTGACGTCCATGTCGTCTTCCATCCGCTTGTACATCGGCGTGTTGGTGGCGAGCTTGATCGACGGCGCGGGCTTGCAACCGAACACGCTGCCGCGACCGGTGGTGAAGCAGACGAGATTGGCGCCGCCGGCGACCTGCCCGGTCGCGGCGACTGGGTCGTAGCCGGGCGTGTCCATGAACACGAAGCCCTTCTTGGTGACGGGCTCGGCGTAGCGCAGCACGTCGACGAGGTTGGTGCTACCGGCCTTAGCCATCGCGCCGAGCGACTTCTCCAGGATGGTGGTGAGGCCGCCGGCCTTGTTGCCGGGGCTCGGATTGGCGTTCATCTCGGCGCCCTCGCGCTGGGTGTATTCCTCCCACCAGCGCATCAGGCCGACCAGCTTCTCGCCGACCTCGCGGCTGACCGCGCGACGCGTCAGCAGATGCTCCGCGCCGTAGGTCTCCGGCGTCTCCGAGAGGATCACCGTGCCGCCGTGACGGACCAAGAGATCGCTCGCCGCGCCCAGCGCCGGATTGGCCGACACGCCCGAGTAACCATCCGAGCCGCCGCATTGCAGCGCCACCGTGAGTTCGCTTGCCGGCACCGCCTCGCGCTTGACCTTATTGGCATCGGCAAGCGCTTCCTTCACGAAGGCAACGCCGGCTTCCACGGTCTTCCGGGTGCCGCCGACCTCCTGAATGTCCATCGCGCGCAGGCGGCCGGCGAGCTTCTGCTCGGCCATCAGGCCGCCGATCTGGTTCACCTCGCAGCCGAGGCCGAGCACGATGACGTTGGAGAAATTGGCGTGCCGCGCATAGCCGCCGAGCGTGCGGCGAAGCAGCGCCAAGGGCTCGTCCTGGGTCATGCCGCAGCCGGTCTTGTGGGTCAGCGCGACGACGCCGTCGACATTCGGATAGTCAGCGAGCGGGTTATCGCCGGTGAATGGGTTCTTCTTGAACATGTCGGCGACGATGCCGGCGACATGGGCGCTGCAATTCACCGAGGTCAGGATGCCGATATAGTTGCGGGTGGCGACGCGACCATCGGCGCGGCGAATGCCTTCGAACGTCGCCGGCAGATCGAAGTTCGGCACCGGCTTGACGTCGACGCCATAGGCATAGTCCTTGGCGAAATCGCCCATGCCGCAGTTCTGGGTGTGCACGTGCTGGCCGGGCGCAATCGGCTGGGTCGCGAAGCCGATGATCTGGCCGTAGCGCCGGATCGGCTCGCCCTGCGCAATCGGCTTGATCGCGACCTTGTGGCCGGCCGGAATGCGATCGACCGTGGTGATGCCGTCGGCGACCTGCAGCCCCGGTGGCAGGCTCGCGCGCGCGATCAGGACGCTGTCGTCGGCGTGCAGACGGATCACTTGTGCCGAGGCCATGGGAGTTCTCCTTCGTCTTTATGTTCACCTCTCCCCGTCCTTTACGGCGAGAGGTCGAATTCTCGCGCAGCGAGAATTCGGGTGAGGGGCAAGGCACACGCGCAATCGCAAACAAAGTGCTCGCCGGATGGAGGCTCCTCACCCCAACCCTCTCCCCGCAAGAGCGGGGCGAGGGAGCAGAGCTAACATTGCGGACAGACCTTACGCCTTGCCGCCGGACTTCTCGCGGGTCTGGTTGACCTGCATCTTGGCGTAGACCTGCATCAGGCCGACTTCGTTCGACAGCGTCACGAGCTTGAAGCCCATGTTGATCGCGCGCACCGCGCCTTCGGCGCCGGAGCAGTGGATGCCCGGGTTGAGGCCGCGCTTGCCGCACTCCTTGATGATCTTCTCGTAGATCTTGAGGATCTCCGGCTCGTCGCGATCGAGCTTCGGCACCAGGCCGTAGGAAAAGCCGAGATCGGACGGACCGATATAGACGCCGTCGATGCCTTCGACATCGAGGATCGCTTCCATGTTCTCGACCGCGGTCTTGGTCTCCATCATCGGCAGCAGCACGATCTCGTCGTTGGCGGCCTGCTGATAGGTGCCGGCCGAGCCGTACATGCCGGCGCGGATCGGACCGTTGGAGCGCACGCCCTTCGGCGGATACTTCGCGTAGGAGACGAGGTTCTTGGCTTCCTGCGGCGTGTTGACCATCGGGCAGATCACGCCATAGGCGCCGCCGTCCAGCACCTTGCCGATGATGCCGGGCTCATTCCAGGGCACGCGGACCATCGGCGTGACCGGATGGGCATGCATCGACTGGAAGCATTGCACCATCGACTGGTAGTCCTGCACGCCATGCTGCATGTCGACGGTGACGCTGTCGAAGCCGCATTGTGCGATCACTTCGGCCGAGAACCCCGACGGGATCGCGAGCCACGCGTTGACCACCGCCTTGCCCGATGCCCAGACCTGCTTGACCTTGTTTGCCATTGATCACGTTTCCTTTTGTGTTTCTTGCGCGGTTCTTGGAGGGCTGACCTCAGCTGGTCGCCCGCTGGATCGAGACCTCACTGACGCCGACTTCGCGCGCGGTGTTCACTATCGCCGCCCAGGTGTCGTCAGGCAAGGGAATGCCGTTCTTGGTGCGATCGGCGCGGGTCTTTCGCTCGGGATCGCCCGGAACCAGCACGGACTCCGTGCCCGCGATCGGCTTGGTGGCGCGGATGAAATCGGTGTAGCGGGTGATTTCGCCGTCGAAGAAATTGCTGGTGTCGATCACCTTGGGATCGATGTAGAACGCCATCATGCCGTTGGCGAAGCGCCGGTCCGACGACGTCGCGCCGGTGCCGGTCAGCGCGCCGCCGAGCAGTTCGCAAATGAAGGCGAGGCCCGAGCCCTTGTGGTCGCCGAAAGCACGGATCGCGCCGGTTCCCTTGGTATGGTCGCGCGGTCCGTCCGGCGTGTACGGGCCATACAGCACATGCGGATCCTCGCTCAGCGTGCCGTCGGCATCGACCAACGCGCCCGGCGGCAGCTTCTTGCCGCCACGGCTAGCCACCAGGCACTTGCCCTCGGCGACGACGGAGGTCGCGAAATCGAGCACGATCGGATCCTGGCCCTGCCGCGGAATGCCGACGCAATAGGGCGCCGTTGACAGGCGCTTCTCGACGCCGCCGTAAGGCGCGACCAGCAGCGAGCCTGCGGCGGTCACGAAATGAACCGAAACGAGGCCTTCGGCGGCCGCCATTTCGGCCCAGTCGCCGACGCGGCCGAGATGGCCGGAGTTGCGCAGCGCAACCGCCGCAAGCCCTGCCTTCTTGCACTTCTCGATGCCGAGCCTCACCGCGACAGGCGTGACGGTCTGGCCGTAACCGAACTTGCCGTCGACAACAGCGAGCGACGGCGTGTCGACCACGACCTCGGGGGTCTGGTTCGGCACGATCGAGCCCATCTTCTTCCACCTGACATAAACGGGCACGCGGATCACGCCGTGGCTGTCATGCCCGGTGAGGTTTGCCGTCGTCAGGTAGGTCGCGATGCGTTTCGCCTCTTCCGGAGAGGACTCCGAATGGGAAAACACCTCGGAGACGAAGTTGATGAGATTATCGACCTTGATGGTGACCATGAAAAACTAGCTCGCTCAGTAAAGCACGGGACGTTGTCAGGCGTGGGTCTTGGCATGGCCGCCGAGATAGGCCGCGGCGATGGCTTCATTGCCCCACAATTCGTCGGGCTTGCCGCCGAGCACGATCCGCCCGGTTTCGAGAACAAAACCGTGATCGGCGACCGAAAGTCCCATGCGCGCATTTTGCTCGACGAGCAAGACCGTGGTGTCCTTCCTGATCTGCGAAATGATGCGGAACACCGCCTGTACAATCACAGGTGCGAGGCCGAGCGACGGCTCGTCGAGCAGCAACAGCCGCGGCTTGGCCATCAGGCCGCGCGCGACCGCGACCATCTGCAGCTGCCCCCCGGACAGCGTCCAGCCGAGCGCGTTGGAGAATGCGCGGATGTCCGGGAACAGGTCGAACATCGCGTCGGCTTCGCGCGAGATCTGCGCGGCCCCGACCTTCCGGTTCGACGCGCCGAGCATGATGTTCTCTTTCACGGTGAGACCCGGGAATACGCGGCGGCCTTCCGGCACATGCGAGATGCCGAGCCGCACGATCGCTTCCGGCCCGAGGCCCGCGATCGAATGACCGTCGAACAGGATGTCGCCGGAGGCGGGTTTGGCGAGGCCGGAGATTGCGCGCAGCGTGGTCGACTTGCCGGCGCCATTGGCGCCGAGCAGCGTGACCACCTGGCCCTGTTCCACGGCGATGGTGACGCCGCGCAGGGCCTCGATCTCGCCGTAGCGGACCACGAGATTGCGGATTTCGAGCAGCGGCATCATTCGCTCCCGAGATAGGCGGAGACGACGTCGGGATGACGCAGCACCGCCATCGACTCGCCGTCCGCGATGCGGCGTCCGAAGTTCAGCACGGTGATGTGCTGGGCGGCTTCCGAGACCA
The DNA here is from genome assembly GCF_054057015.1 of Bradyrhizobium sp. JR3.5. Lineage (NCBI taxonomy): Bacteria > Pseudomonadati > Pseudomonadota > Alphaproteobacteria > Hyphomicrobiales > Nitrobacteraceae > Bradyrhizobium > Bradyrhizobium sp. JR3.5. The sequence continues at coordinate 5,751,200 of NZ_JBSRYV010000002.1, read as the reverse complement.
GCGTCATGTCGTGATCGATGATCAGGATGGTGAGGCCCTGGGCCGCGATGCGCTTGAGCAACTCGTGCAGTTCGAGCTTCTCGGTCGAGTTGAGGCCGGCAGCCGGCTCGTCGAGCAACAGCAGCGTCGGGTTCGACGCCAGCGCCCGCGCGATCTCGATCAGGCGCTGATGGCCGTAGGAGAAGCTCGAGATCAACTCGTTGGCGCGGTTGCCGAGGCCGACGAAGGTCAAAGCCTCCATCGCCCGCTCGGTCAGCGCGTCGTCGCCCTTCCCGATCATGGTGTTGCCCGGACGCTCGGCGCCGATCTCGACATTCTCCAGCGCGGTCATCGAGCGGAACAGGCGGATGTTCTGGAAGGTGCGTCCGAGCCCCGCCGCCGTGCGCTGATGCGGCGCCATGCTGGTGATGTCGGTGCCATCGAGCACAATCTTGCCCGCGGTCGCCTTGTAGAGGCCGGACAAGACGTTCAGCGTCGTGGTCTTGCCGGAGCCGTTGGGTCCGATCAGCGCATGCACGCCGCCGCGCTTCACCGCGATGTCGACGCCATCGACCGCCTTGAGGCCGCCGAAATGCTTCGAGAGCCCGGTGACTTCGAGCACGATGTCGCCGCCAGTCGTCGCGGGCTTGAGCAGGAGCGCTCCCGCAACAGGCGGCGCCATGCTGTGCGCGCGCCAGCGTGTGAACGCGTCGGACACGAAGCCCCAGATGCCGTCCGGCATGAAGCGGATGATCAGGATCACCGACAGGCCGTAGATCGCGAGGTAGAGGCCCGGCACACTCTTCAGGAAGCGCAGCCATTCCGGGATCAGGATCAACAGCCCGGTGCCGATCGCGGAGCCGATCGGCGAGGCCACGCCGCCGAGGAGCGACATGGTCAGGAACTGAATGGATTCCGCGAACGAGAACTGGTCCGGACTGACATAGGCAAAGCCGCCGGCGAACAAGCCGCCGGCGAGGCCGCCGAGCACTGCGCACACCGCGAAGGCGTAGACCTTGGTGCGGAACACGTCGATGCCGTTGACGCCGGCCGCGAGCTCATTGTCGCGCACCGCGCGCATGGCGCGGCCAAGCTTGGTGTCAGGCAAATGCCAGACCAGATAGCCGACGATCGCAAGCATCGCGACGCAGAAGGCGAGATAGCTTTGCGAGGACTGGAACAGCTCGGGCCGGCGAATGTTGGCGACGCCGTCTGGCCCGTGGGTCACGCCGATGGCGTTGATCATCACCAGCGTCACGATCTGCTGGAACGAGATCGTTACCATCGCAAGGTAGTGCCCGCCGAGCCTCAGCGTCGACATGCCGAGGAACGCGCCCGCAACCAGCGTAATCGCGCAGGCGCCGACCAGGCAGAGCCAGAAGTTCAGATGCAGGTCGGCGGTGCCGAGGCCGACGGCATAGGCGCCGAAGCCGAAGAACGCGGCCTGCGCCAGGTTGATCTGGCCGCACAGGCCGAGCACGACCGAAAGCCCGAACACCGCGATCGAGAACGTCGTCGCCTGCAGCAGGATGTTGAGGATGTAACCGTCGAACTGCATGCCGGCGGCGAGCGCCACCAGCGCGGCCGCGCCGATGAAATACGGCAGATGGCGGATGATCAGCGGCTTCGAGCGCACGGCCGGCGCCGGAATCATGTTGTCGCTGGCGCTCATGCTTTCTCCGCGACACGTTCGCCGAAGATGCCTTGCGGCCGGAACACCAGGAACGCGATCAGCACCAGGAAGGCAAAGCCGTCCTTGTACGGCACCGAAATGTAGGCGGCACCGAACGTCTCGATGACGCCGAGCGCCAGACCGCCGACGATGGCGCCGGCGACATCGCCGAAGCCGCCGATGATGGTCGCGGCAAACGCCTTCAGCGCAATCGTCGAGCCCATCTGGATCGAGACGAACAGCACGGGCGCCACCAGGATGCCTGCGAGACCGCCGAGCACGGCCGAATAGATGAAGGTGATCATGATCATGGTGGAGACGGAAATGCCGAGCAGCGACGCCATCTCCTTGTCCTGCGAGGTCGCCTGCAGTTTCTTGCCGAGCAGCGTCTTCTCGAAGAACCAGAAATTGAACAGCACCAGGAGGATCGTGACGCCGATGATCAACAGATACTGGCTGTCGAGATAGACCGGGCCGAGCTGGATGCCGGGCGTATCGAACCAGCCCTGCAGCACCTGCGGCTGCGGGCCGTAGATCGCCAGCACCGAGTTCGACAGCAGGATCGAGGCGCCGATGGTGGCGATGATGACAGGCAGATAGGTGCGGTGGCGCAGCGGATAATAGACGCCGAGATTGAAGATGACGCCGAACAGCGCCATGCCGGCGAGCGCGATCAGGAACGACAGCCAGTAAGGCCAGCCGAGATCGACCGAGAACACCACCATCAGATAGGCGGCCACCATCGAGAACTCGCCTTGCGCGAAGTTCACCACGTTGGTGGCGCGGAAGATCAGCACGAAACCGAGCGCGACCAGCGCGTAGACCGCGCCGATGCCGATGCCGGTGAACAGCAGTTGTAGAACCAGATCCATGACAGCGCTCGATCAGAACAGTGTGCGCAGAAGATCGGCCTCGCCGGTTTTGCCGGCGAGGCCGAGCCGCGATCAATCGTTGAAGTCGATATGCTTGTCGTAAACGATCTTGCCCTTGTCGTTCTTCACGACATTGTAGCCGTGCAGGCCGTCGCCGTTCTTGTCGAAATTGTACTCGCCTTCCGCACCGGCGAATTTCTGCGTCGCCAGGATAGCGTCGCGGATCTTGTTCGGATCGGTCGAGCCGGCCTTGTTGATCGCCGCCGACAGGATGGTGATCGCGTCGTACGGCCAGGCGCTCTGGTTGTCGGGCGCGGTCTTGTATGCATCACGATAGGACTTGCCGAACGCCTTCGCGGTATCGCTCGAGTCTTCGGCGAAGTCGGCGACCCCGTAGGTGCCAAACAGCGCCGGACCGGCGAGCTTGGTCGAGGAGACCGCCACCACCGAGGGCGAGCCGACCCAGGGGATGTTGACGCCGAGCTGGCGCAGCTGCCGGGCAAAGATGCCGAGGTCGTTCTCGAAGGTGAAGTAGGTGCCGAGCACGTCGGCTCCGGACTGCTTCACGGCCAGCACGACGGGGGTGAAGTCCTGGCTCTGGTTGGCGTAACCTTGGTCAAGCACCGGCGGCGCGCCGAGCTTGGTCAGCGCCTCGGTGAGTGCCTTGCCGCCCGCGGTACCGAAGGCGTCGGTGGAATGGACGATCGCCCATTTCTTCTTGCCGAGCGTGGTGACGCCGAAATCGGCGATCACGCGGCCGGAATAATTGTCATTCGGGCGGAAGCGGAACAGCCACGGATTGCCGGAATGGGTGAGATCGGGATTGGTACCGCCGATCATCACCGGCTTGCCGACCTTGATCACATCGGGCGCCATCGCCTGCACCTGGGTCGAGCGGATCGAGCCGAGGAAGGCAACGATGTCGGACTGCGCGGCAAGCTTGGAGAACGCCAGCACGATGCCCGGATTGGTGGTCTGGTCGTCCTCGATGACGAGTTCGACCTGCTTGCCGAGCACGCCGCCGGCCTTGTTGACCGCGGCCAGCGCCAGCTTGGCGCCGTTCTGGGCCCACAGGCCCTGCTCAGCTGCCGGTCCGGTCACCGGCACGCACATGCCGATCTTGATGGTCGCTCCCTGCGCCCAGGCGCTGCGCATCAGCGCGGGAGCAGCGAGACCTGCCGCCAAGCCGGCGGAAAACTCACGCCTCGTCAGTTTCATTCAATCCTCCCTTTGGTGCGCCGACTTGCATATCGGCTGCGTTGAAACGAGCTGACGCGTCGATCGAGTGCCTATCCGCAGCCGTCAATCGGCACGACGAACAAACGTGAGCGCCGCTTGCGGCGCACAAGACGCGCAACGGCTGCCATCAATCTGGCGTTTGACATAGCTAAACATGATTGCACATTGCACGCAATAGTCAAAAGTCGCTGGCAACGGTGTGTAAATGCCTGCTACCAGCGACCATGACGGGATCACATGATAGTGTGACCGGCGGGCAGTCATCCATGTCGATTCCAAGAGCGAAATCGCAGACCAGACGAAAACAGCCGGCCTACGCGCTGATCAAGAGCGCATTGGCGAAGCACATCCGGGCCGGTGACGTGCCACCCGGCACGGTTCTCTCCGAATCGGCGATCGCGACCTTGTTCGGCTCGAGCCGCTCGCCGGTGCGGCAGGCCTTCGAACAGCTCGAGCACATCGGCCTGGTGCGCCGCTTCGATGGCCGCGGCGTGATCGCCGGCAAGCGCAAGGTCGACCCGCGGCGCGTCCCGATCACGCCGGAGATGTTTGGGCTGACCGACGGCCCCGTCGAGGCGGTGCGCAGCGACGCCTGGGATACGCTCTATTACAAGCTCGAACGCGAGATCATCTACCGGTCGCTGTTCGGACGCTTCCGCGTCAGCGAGCTCGCATTGGCGCGGCACTTCCGGGTCGGGCGCACGGTTGCGCGCAATTTGCTGCTACGTGCGCAGGCGATCGGAATCCTGGAGAAAGGCGCCAAGGCTCATTGGTATGTCGTGCCGCTGGACGAGGATCGCCTCCGCGACATCTTCGAGGTCCGCGCAACCCTCGAGCCGCTGCTCCTCAAATCCGCTGCGGCGAGGATTCCGACCGCACTGCTTGACCGGATGGCGGAGCGGCTGCGCGAAGGGATCCAATTCCGCAGCCGCGTCGGCGTCGGCGAGCTCGATGAGATCGAGGGCGACCTCCATATCCGCTGCCTGGGTTACGGCATCAATCGCGAGATGATCGAAGCGCTCAAGCGCACCCATTGCGCTTTCGTGATCGGCAAGCACATCCAGGTCGCCCTGACCGCGCCGCAGATCGATTCCTTCATGGACGAGCATCTGGTGATCATCGAAGCCTTGCGCGCCCGCGACGGCGATACGGCCGCCGCGACGTTGCGCCGCCATATCGAGTGGTCGCACTCCAAGGTCGCCGGCTGGATCGCCGAATTCCGCGCCATCAACGTGATCTCGCGCGTGCCCTACATGGCGTGAGCGGCATTGCCGCGCATCGCCGCGATTACTCGTCGGCCTCGACTTCGGCGTCATCGGCCGAGCCCATTCCGGCGAGGCTTGCCTCCAGCGCGCCCAGCATTTCGTGCAACTCGGCAAGCTTGCGCGCGCCATATCGTCGTGTGATCTCGGCGTAGATCGCCTCCGACGTCGGCGCCACCGCCTCGATCAGCTTCAACCCCTTGGCCGAGATCGAGACCACCGCGCGCCGCCCGTCGTTCTCCGCCGCCTTGCGCTCGATCAACGCGCGCGCCTCGAGATCACGCAGGATTCGCGACAGGCTCGGGCCGAGCAGAAACGCCACGCGGGCGAGCTCGGTGACCTCGATCTCATCGACCGCGGTGAGCGCACGCAAAATCCGCCACTGCTGCTCGGTCAGCCCGTGATTGCGCAGCGACGGACGGAACTGCCGCATCACCGCCTCGCGCGCACGGAGCAGCGACATCGGCAGCGAGCGCGAAAACTCGCGCATCGGGGTCCGTCGCGACGATGCGTCGTCGCCCTGCCCCGGCCGGGTCTCATCCAGCGATTTCTTGCGTGCCATCACTCAGCTCAATCCACAGCAACAAAATTTTGCGTTGCAACATGCCCCTGATTCAGTTTGCGGGAATTCACTTAACATGTTAATCATCTCCCGACATCCACTTTTGTGTATCACGCATGGCCCTCTCCAAGGACGATATCCGCGCTGCCGCCGAACGGCTCGACAGAGCGGAAAAGACCCGCAAGCAAATCCGCCAGCTGTCGCTGGAATACCCCCGCATGACCCTCGAAGACGCCTACGCGATTCAGAAGGCCTGGGTCGAGATGAAGGTGGCACAGGGGTGCGTCGTCAAGGGCCACAAGATCGGCCTGACCTCGAAGGCGATGCAGAGCGCGCTCAATATCGACGAGCCGGACTCCGGCATCCTGCTCGACGACATGTTCTTTGCCGATGGCGGCCTCGTGCCGACCGACCGCTTCATCGCAACCCGCGTCGAGGCCGAGCTCGCCTTCGTGATGAAGCATCGCCTTGCGGGGCCGAACTGCACGCTGTTCGACGTGCTCAACGCCACCGACTTCGTGGTGCCGGCGCTGGAGATCCTGGATACGCGGGTCGAGCGGGTCGATCCCGAGACCAAGGCGACGCGCAAGATCTTCGACACCATCGCCGATAACGCCGCCAATGCCGGTATTGTGCTCGGCGGCCGTCCGATCCGTCCGCTCGAAGCCGATCTGCGCTGGATCGGCGCGCTCTGCTTCCGAAACGGCCAGCTCGAGGAAACCGGTCTGGCCGCGGGCGTATTGAATCATCCGGCGACCGCGGTGGCATGGCTCGCCAACAAGATCGCCCCGAATGGGCTGGCGCTGGAGGCCGGACAAATCGTGCTGGCAGGCTCCTTCATCCGCCCGATCGAGACCCGCAAGGGCGACACCATCCAAGCCGACTACGGACCTTACGGTTCCGTGAGCTGCTACTTCGCCTGACGCACTCAGCAGGAGAGCTGCATGCCGCATTTCACGATTGAATACTCCGCCAATCTCGACGGCCTCGTCGACATGGGCGCGACCGTCGAACTGGTCCGCAAGGCCGCGGTCGAGACCGGCATCTTCCCGCTCGGCGGCATCCGCGTGCGCGCCATCAGATGCGAGCACTGCGCGATCGCCGACGGCCGCAAGAATTACGGCTTCCTCGACATGGTGCTGCGGCTAGGCGAAGGCCGCGACCTCGCCGCGCGCAAGAAGGCCGGCGAGCACATCTTCGAGGCGCTGTCGGCCCATCTCGATCCGGTATTCGCCAACAGCAAGTTCGCTCTGTCGTTCGACATGCAGATCAACGACAAGGAAACGAGCTGGAAACGCAACAACATCCACGACGCACTGAAGGTGGAGACGGTCAATGGATAAAGCCACCCCGACATCCACAGCCGACGTGTTCCAGGCCAACCGCGATCGCGCCGGTCCGTTGCTTGCGAAATTAAAAGCCGAAGGCATCGGCCATGTGATCGACGGTAGGGTCGTGCCGGCGGTCTCGGGCCAGACTTTTGAAACGAAATCGCCGATCGACGGCACGGTGCTGGCGACGGTCGCACGCGGCAACGCTGAGGACATCGACCGTGCCGCAACCGCGGCGTCCAAGGCCTTCAAGGCCTGGCGCGACATGCCGGCGGCGCAGCGGCGCAAGCTGCTGCATCGCGTTGCGGACGCGATCGAGGAGCGCGCCGACGACATCGCCGTGCTCGAATGCATCGACACCGGCCAGGCACACCGCTTCATGGCCAAGGCCGCGATCCGAGCCGCCGAGAATTTCCGCTTCTTCGCCGACAAATGCGGCGAGGCCCGCGACGGCCTCAACACACCCTCGGACGAGCACTGGAACATCTCGACCCGCGTACCGATCGGCCCGGTCGGCGTGATCACGCCGTGGAACACGCCGTTCATGCTCTCGACCTGGAAGATCGCGCCCGCGCTCGCTGCTGGCTGCACCGTGGTACACAAGCCGGCGGAATGGTCGCCGGTGACCGCCGACCTCCTGGTCAGGCTGGCGAAGAAGGCCGGCCTGCCCGACGGCGTGCTCAACACCGTGCACGGCTTCGGCGAGGACGCCGGCAAGGCGCTAACCGAGCACCCCGCGATCAAGGCGATCGGCTTCGTCGGCGAGAGCACGACGGGTTCGGCAATCATGGCGCAGGGTGCGCCGACCCTGAAGCGCGTGCATTTCGAACTCGGCGGCAAGAACCCAGTGATCGTGTTCGACGATGCCGATCTCGACCGCGCGCTCGATGCCGTCGTGTTCATGATCTACTCGCTCAACGGCGAGCGCTGCACCTCGTCGAGCCGCCTCCTGGTCCAGGAGAGCATCGCCGACGGCTTCATCGCAAAGCTCGCCGCGCGCGTGAAGGCACTCAAGGTCGGTCACCCCCTCGATCCGGCGACCGAGATCGGGCCGCTGATCCACGAACGGCACTTCGCCAAGGTCTGCAGCTATTTCGACGTCGCCAGGCAAGACGGCGCGACGATTGCGGTCGGCGGCAAGCCGCATGAAGGTCCGGGCGGCGGGCACTATGTGCAGCCAACCCTCGTCACCGGCGCCAACGCGACCATGCGCGTGGCCCAGCAGGAGGTGTTCGGTCCGTTCCTGACCGTGATCCCGTTCCGCGACGAGGCCGACGCTATCGAGATCGCCAACGGCGTGCAGTACGGCCTCGCCGGCTATATCTGGACCGGCGACGTGGGCCGCGCGCTGCGCGTCGCGGACGCGCTGGAAGCCGGCATGATCTGGCTCAACTCGGAAAACGTCCGCCACCTGCCGACCCCGTTCGGCGGCATGAAAGCCTCCGGCATCGGCCGCGACGGCGGCGACTACTCGTTCGACTTCTACATGGAAACCAAGCATGTCTCGCTCGCGCGCGGGACGCACAAGATTCAGAAACTGGGAATTTGATTGCGCGTCGTTCCGGGGCGCGAAGCGAACCCGGAACCTCGAGATTCCGGGTTCGATGCTGCGCATCGCCCCGGAATGACGGATAAAATTGAGGGAACACGCCATGCCAGTGCCGACACACGTCTTCGATCCGCCGTTCAACATCATCCGCTGCAGCCATGCCGTGCTCGACGTCACGGATCTGGAGAAGAGCGCCACCTTCTACGAGAAGACCGTCGGCCTCCATATCGAGGACCGCGACGACAAATCGGTGTATCTGCGCGCCAGCGAGGAGCACCAGCATCACTCGGTCGTGCTGCGCAAGGCGGCGAAGGCTGCCTGCAACCGCCTGGGTTTCAAGGTCGGCAATGACGGCGACCTCGACAAGGCGGCCGCCTTCTTCTCCGAGAACGGCATCGCCTACGCCTTCGTCGACCAGCCGTTCCAGGGCCGCACGCTGCAATTCACCGATCCGTTCGGCTTCCAGATCGAGCTCTATGCCACGATGGAGAAGCGCCCGCATCTGTTGCGGCGCTACGATCTCTACAAGGGCTGCCATCCGCAGCGGCTCGACCATTTCAACGTGTTCGCCGCCGAGGTGCAGGACACGGTCGACTTCTACGCCCGGCTCGGCTTCCGCCTCACGGAATATGCCGAGGAGGACGGCGACAACGGCCGCATCGCCGCCGCCTGGATGCATCGCAAGGGCAATGTCCATGACTTCGCCATCACCAACGGCCGTGGCCCGCGCCTGCACCACATCGCCTATTGGGTGCCGACCGCGATGAACATCGTGCATCTCTGCGACGTGATGGCCTCCTCCGGCTTTCTCGCGAACATCGAGCGCGGGCCAGGCCGGCACGGTATTTCGAACGCCTTCTTCCTCTACATTCGCGACCCCGACGGCCACCGCATCGAGCTCTACACCAGCGACTATTTCACCGGCGATCACGACCATGAGCCGCTGCGCTGGTCGCTGCGCGATCCGCGCCGCCAGACGCTGTGGGGCGCACCGGCGCCGCGCTCCTGGTTCGAGGAAGGCTCGACCTTCGCCGGCCAGGCGGTGCGCGAGCCCCGCTTCGTCGCCGACGTGCTGGTCGCGGACTGAGGGGCTACCGATGTCAGCCCCTCGCCTCGCCACCTATTCCGTCAACGGCGCCACGCAATATGGCGCCGTCACCGACACCGGTATCGTCGACCTCTCGTCACGCTTCGCCAAGGACTATCCGACGCTGCGTGAGGCGATTGCCGCCGGCGCACTGACCAGGCTCGTGGAGGACGCCGCCAAGCGCGCGCCCGACCACGCGCTCGACGCAGTTGCCTGGCTGCCGCCGATCCCGGTGCCGGACAAGATCATCTGCATCGGCGTCAACTATCCCGACCGCAATGCCGAGTACAAGGACGGCTCGGATGCGCCGAAGTATCCCAGCATGTTCCTGCGGGTGCCGCGTTCCTTCGTCGGCCACAACACGCCCGTCGTGCGGCCGCACATCTCGCCGCAGCTCGACTATGAGGGCGAGCTGGTGCTGGTGATCGGCAAGGCCGGCCGGCATATCTCGGAGAGCGCCGCGCTCGATCACATCGCCGCGATCACGCTCTGCAATGAAGGCACCATCCGCGACTGGGTGCGCCACGCCAAATTCAACGTCACCCAGGGCAAGAACTTCGATTCCACCGGCAGTCTCGGCCCGTGGATCGTGCCTTACACCAGCGAGGCGCAGATCGCCGACATCCGGCTGATCACGCGAGTCAACGGCGAAGTCAGGCAGGACGACCGCACCTCGCGCTTGATCTTCGGCTTCCGCTACCTCATCAACTACATCTCGACCTTCACGACGCTGGTTCCCGGCGACATCATCGTCACGGGGACGCCGACCGGCGCAGGTGCGCGGTTCGATCCGCCGCGCTATCTGAAGCCCGGCGATGTCGTCGAAGTCGAGGCCGAAGGCGTCGGTATCTTGCGCAACGGCGTCGTCGACGAAGCCACCTAACCTCAGAGCAAGTGGACAGTGCCATGACCTCAACATCCGGCGGCGAAGCGATCGTCAACGGCCTCGTCGCACACGGCGTCGACACCGTGTTCGGCCTGCCCGGCGCGCAGATCTACGGCCTGTTCGATGCCTTCCACCAGGCGCAGCTCAAGGTGATCGGCGCCCGGCATGAGCAGGCCTGCGGCTACATGGCGTTCGGCTATTCCCGCTCCTCTGGCAAGCCCGGCGTGTTCAGCGTCGTGCCCGGTCCCGGCGTGCTCAACGCCTCGGCGGCGCTGCTGACCGCATTCGGCTGCAACGAGCCGGTGCTGTGCCTGACCGGCCAGGTGCCGACGCAATTTCTCGGCAAGGGCCGCGGTCATCTGCACGAGATGCCGGACCAGCTTGCGACGCTGCGCACCTTCGTGAAATGGGCCGACCGGATCGAATATCCTGACAACGCGCCTGCGATGGTGTCGCGCGCATTCCAGGAGATGCTGTCGGGCCGGCGCGGCCCGGCTTCGCTGGAGATGCCGTGGGACGTGTTCACCCAGCGCACCCAGGTTGCCCCCGTCAAGCCATTCGATCGATTGCCGGCGCCGCGGCCCGATCCGGACCGCATCAAGGCGGCCGCTGATCTGATCGCCGGCAGCAAGGCGCCGATGATTTTCGTCGGCAGCGGCGCCATCGAGGCCCGCGAGGAGATCCTCGAACTGGCCGAGATGATCGACGCGCCGGTGGTCGCATTCCGCAGCGGCCGGGGCATCGTCTCCAACGCGCACGAGCTCGGGCTCACAATGGCCGCGGCTTACAAGCTATGGCCAAAGACCGACCTGATGATCGGAATCGGGACCCGCATGGAGCTGCCGACGATGTCGCGCTGGCCCTATCAGCCGGCCGGCCTGAAATGCGTACGGATCGACATCGATCCGGTGGAACTGCGGCGCTGGCCGGCCGACGCCGCCGTGATCGCGGACGCCAAGGCCGGCACCGCTGACCTCATCGCGGCCGTGCGCAAGGCTGGCTACAGCAAGACCCCGGGCCGCCGCGCGGCGATCCGCGAGGCGACCGCGGCCGCCGAGCAGGAAATCCAGCGCATCCAGCCACAGATGGCCTACCTGAAGATCCTGCGCGAGGTGTTGCCGGCAAACGCCATCGTCACCGATGAGCTGTCGCAGGTCGGCTTCGCCTCCTGGTACGGCTTTCCGATCTACGAGCCGCGCACTTTCGTCACCTCGGGCTATCAGGGCACGCTCGGCTCGGGTTTCCCGACCGCGCTCGGCGCCAAGGTCGCCAACCCCAACAAGCCGGTGGTCGCGATCACCGGCGATGGCGGTTTCATGTTCGGCGTGCAGGAGCTCGCCACTGCCGTGCAGTTCAAGATCGGCGTGGTGACGCTGGTGTTCAACAACAACGCCTATGGCAATGTCCGCCGCGACCAGCGCGAGCGCTTCGACGGCCGTGTCGTTGCCTCCGACCTGGTCAACCCCGATTTCGTCAAGCTTGCGGAGTCCTTCGGTGTCGGCGCTGCGCGCGTCACCTCGCCGGGTCATTTCCGCCCCGTGCTGGAGAAGGCGCTGGCCGATGGCGGCCCCTATGTGATCTCGGTGGAAGTGCCGACGGATTCGGAAGTCAGTCCCTGGGCGTTCATCCACCCGGCGAGGAACAACTAGAGCGTTTTCGAGCGAAGTGGACACCGGTTCGCGTGAAGAAAACGAGTCAAAACAAGAATCTAGAGCTTTGGTTCTGATTCAATCAGAACCAAAGCTCTAGGCGCTCTTCAAGCCGCGTTGCAGCCGCGACGCGGCGATCACCAGCAGGCCGGCGCCGGCGACCGACCAGCAGGCGACCGGCGCCCAGTGCACCAGCGGCGCATAGTCCGGTATTTTCTGCAGGCCGCCGGCGACCGCCGCCATCCGCGCAAAGGTCGCGAGCGCCAGCGCCGAGAACACAAGGCCCGTGACCTTGCCTTCGGCGCCGGTCTCGCCGATCGCAAGCGCTGCGGACACCGCGCTCATCAGCATGCAGCCCCAGGCCGCTCCCGCCATGAACTGCGCCACGATCAGGACGTTGAGGCTGCCCGCAATCTCCGCGGCGACGATGGCGAATGCGCCGAGCAATCCCGCCGCACCCATCACGATCAGCCCGCCGCGATGCTTGACGACAATGCTCGCCGGAAACATCGCGATGTTGAAGCCGATCCAGAACACCGGCATCAGCCATTGCAGACTGTCCGGCCTGGCAAAGCGCAAATAGAACGGGGCGCTGTTGATGTTGAAGTGCAGCTGATAGCCGAGCGAGAGCAGCACCATCGACGCGATCAGGAACATCGGCACCGCCCCGAGCCGCTTGGCCGGTACCGCAAGCCGCTCGGGTTGCACCTCCTCGGCGACACGGCGCTCGATCCCTGAGAACGCGAGCGCGGTCAGCAGTAGCACGGCACCGGACAGCACGAATGGCAGCCGCGCATCATGATCGCGCAGCACGACGGCGAGATAGGGCGAGACCGCACCCGCGACGCCGTAGCCCAGCATCGCCAGCGCGGCGAGGAACGGGACGGAGGGTTGCGCGCGATACTTGCCGAGCAGCGTCAGTGGCGGCGCGCGCAACGCCGACGATGTGACCGACCAGATCACGATCAACACGACCAGCCAGAATTTCGCGCCCTGCCCGGTGCCGGCCACATAGGGCAGCGCGACGAAGGCGGCGCAGGAGATCGCGGCGAGAACGCCGACGAACAGGCCGAGACGGCCGACCAGGCTCGCAATCCTGTCGGCGGCCATGCCCATCGCGGTGTCGGTGACGGTGAAGATGCCCTGGTCCATCATCAGGATCAGGATGACGGTCGACGGCGCGATGCCGACATCGGCGCACAGCCTGGGCAGATAGATCAGGTAGGTGGTCCAGCCCAGCGTGAACACGAGCTGCAGCACGGCGAGATAGACGCCGGTGCGGTTGACCGCGCGATCGGCCTTGGTGGTCATGATCCGAGTTTAGACCACCTCACCCGGTTGCGGGAGGGGGCGTCAACGAACCTTGCGGAAGGTCAAATTGATGCGCTGGCCGGCCGAGCACGCTGTGCTCACCATCAGCGAGCGCCGCGACGCCGTGATAAAATAGCCGTGACGGCCCGCCCCACACCGCAACGTCGCCATGTTCGAGCCGGTAGCGGCGCGGCGTGTCGCTGCGCTTGAGGCCACCGAACAGGAAGATCGCCGGCAGCCCGAGCGAAATCGAAACGATCGGTGCGCCGTAGTCGAGCTCGTCCTTGTCCTGATGCAGCGACAATTTTGCGCCGGGGACATAGCGATTGATCAGGCAGGCCTCTGGCGCGAAGCCGTTGAAGCCGGCCTCGGCGGCGGCGTCGGCGGCGAGCCCGCGCAACACCTCCGGCATCGCCGGCCAGGGTTGTCCCGAGTCCGGATCGATCGGATCATAGCGATAGCCGCTCGCGTCGGAGACCCAGCCGACGCTGCCGCAATTGGTCATCGCGACCGACATCCGGTGGCCACCCGGCGTGATCAGATGCCGGAACGGCGCCTGCCTGACGATGATGCGCAAGGCCGGGATCAGCTCGGCCTCGAACGGCCGGACAAAGCCGCGCAACAGCACCGCGCCGTCCGCGATCGTCTCGCGCAGCGGCCGGGCATCGCCAATGGTCTCGAACAAATCAGCAGCCACGCCTCTCTCGCACTCACTTTGCGTCGTGGAAGATCACGCCAACGGTGTGGCGATGGCCGGACCTGATCCGGCTAACGCCATGGCGCAGATTGACACGATAAGGCCCGCGCGTCCCCTGCACCGGACGATGATGCACGGCAAACGCCACCGCATCGCCCTTGGTCAGCGGCACCACCTCGGGCCGCGACTGCATCCGCGGCCGCTGCTCTGTCAGCACGAACTCGCCGCCGGTGAAATCGCGCCCCGGCTGCGACAGCAGGATCGCGACCTGGATCGGAAACACGTGCTCGCCATAGAGATCCTGGTGGAGGCAATTGTAATCGCCCTCGCCATATTGCAGCAGCAGCGGCGTCGGCCGGGTCTGCCCGGCATCATGGCAGCGCTTCAGGAACGCCGCGTGCGACGCGGGGTAGCTGATCTCGATCCCCATCGTCTCGTTCCAGCGATTGGCGGTCGCGGTCAGCCGCGCATACAGCGCCGGCCGCAGCTCCGCGATCAGGTCCGGCAGCGGATAGGAGAAGTACTTGTACTCTCCGCGGCCGAAGCCGTGGCGGCCCATCACGACCCGGCTGCGGAACCGGCTGTCGTCGGGATAGAGCGCGGCGACGTCATCGCATTCCTCCGGCGTCAGGAGGCCGCCAAGGACGGCGCAGCCCTGTCCGTCGAGGTCGGTGGTGATCAGGTCCCAGTGGAGCATGTCAACGCGGGCGGGAATGCTGGTGGTCGGGCGAGTGATGGTTTTGGCTGTTGCTGTCATGCGGGGGAATCTGGCCCTTGAGCGCGGCTGGCGCCACCCGATTTCCGATCCAAATATGCCGAGAACGCCGCCACAATCACAGCGTCGTCCCTGCGAAAGCAGGGACCCACAGGTGCTAGTTGTGAGAAGGCCGTCTGGCCGCGTACCCTTTGCGAAAGCCGCGGCGTATGGGTCCCTTGGGTTCACGACACAAGTGCAACACCTGCTAGGGTGTTGTGGCGATGGGACAATGTTATGGCCAGCTCAGCCTTGAAGAGCGCGTTGAGATTTACCGCCTGCATGCAGGCGGTAAATCTCAAAACGATATTGCGTCTGCGCTTGACCGCGCGACGTCGACGATAAGTCGGGAGCTGAAGCGCAACTCGCGGCCTACCAAGGTCTGGAAGGGCGGTTACGAACCGGTCCGGGCTCAACAATTGGCCGAACGTCGGCGACGGCAGGATGGCCGCTTCAAGCTGGCGCGCCAGCCGGCCCTGCGGGACTGCGTCGGCAAAAGCCTTGCGATGGGACATTCGCCGGAGCAGATCGCTGGTCGACTGGCGCGAGAACATGGTCGCGTCATGATCAGCCACGAGTCAATCTATCGTTTCATCTATCATCGTACGGCCCAGAAGGATTACTGGCACCCGCCTGCTGCCGCGCCATAAACTCAGACGAGGGCGCCGGCGACGCCCAGGCGGCAGCCCTGCCAGCTTCATTAAACAACGGCGCTCGATCGATGAACGACCCTCCGAGGTCGAAGGCCGCGGGACGCCGGGTCATTGGGAAGCCGACTTCATGCTGTTCGCGCGATATGGCCAAGGATTGCTGGTTCTCCACGAGCGACAAACCCGCTTCAGCATCGTGCTGCATCCACGCGATCGGAAAGCTGTCCTCACGCTCGGACCATCGCCCGTCAACTCGGCAAGCTTCCACAGGCGATCCGTAAAACCATCAGCTTCGACAACGGAACCGAGTTCGCCGAGCATCACAGGCTTCACAACGCCCTCGGCGTCCAAACCTTCTTCTGCGATCCCCATAGTCCCTGGCAAAAAGGCGGCGTGGAAAACTCCATCGGGCGCTTACGACGCTCTCTGCCACGCAAAACTGACCTCAGGTTCATCACGGCAGCCGCCCTCAGGCGGCTCGCTCAGCGCCTCAACGATACCCCACGCAAATGCCTCGACTTCAAGACCCCCGCCGAGGCATTCTCCAAACTCAAATCAATCGTTGCACTTCAAACGTGACTCCACCTCCCTGCTTTCGCAGGGACGACGTGTGGAGGAAGTGCCGACTAGCTTTCGACAGGATCATGCGCGGAAGGAAATCAGCCCCTGACCGGCAGCGTCACCACGTCGTAGCCATGGCTGATCTTCCGCTTCAGCACCGGGTCTTTCAGCTCGAACTCGAAGCGGGTGGCGGGGCGGATGCCGCCCTTGGCCGCGAAGGTGCCGCCGAACATCGCGCAGCCGTCGGGCAGCGCGCCCTGGTCGAAGCCGCGGGCGATCAGGTCCTTCACCGGCAGCATGTGATCGAGCGTGCCTTCCTGGTAGAGCACGCGCTGGCCGCCGATTGTGGCCCAGGACCGCAGGATGAGCTGGTCCCAATGATCGATGACGTCCTCGAGTTCCCACAGCTCGGAGGCGACAGGCTTGTCGCACATCTGCTTCGACACCGTGACGCTGTAGCTCTCGACCTTGCGGTCGGTATGATCGGAGCCGCAGCCGACGAAGGTGCGGCCCTGCCAGCCGATCAGCACGAACTCGACCTCGCCGCTGGAGTCCTCGCCGCAGACCTCGATCGTGTCGGCGAAGGTGAGCCGACGCGCCGAGCAGCGGTAATAGATCGGCGTCGTCGCGGGCCGTGCAATGCCGAGCGCTTCGAGCTCGGCGATATGCTTGTCGCGCGCCACCGGATCGCGGCCGGTCCAGCCGGCGATCACGGCCTGTTTGATTTCGAGCGTGAGCGGCGTCGCGACGCCCTTGTCATCGACATTGAAGGTGAGATCAAACACGGATGACGGTCTCCATTCCGGCCGCAAGCTCGAAGATGCGGCGATCCGAACCGCCCGCGGCGGCGAGCATCAGGCCGACCGGCGCCTCGCCCTCGCGATGCGCCGGCAGCGAGATGGCGCAGCCGTCGAGCACGTTGATCAGCGAGGGATTGCGCAGCGCGCGCAAATTCTCCGTCGCGAACGCCTTGTCGTCGGCGAGGCTGGCGATGGTCGGCGGCAGGTTCGCCGTGGTCGGCAGCACCATTGCGTCATAGGGCGCGATGCGCGCCTCGGTCCGGGCGATGAACGACCGCCGCGCGTTGATAATGTCGATATAGTCGGCGGCAAGAAAACCCTCGCCGCGCTGGATCCGCACCGCGACGCGGGGATCGTAGATGTCGCCCTTGCTGGCCAGCAGGAAGCGGTGCCAGGCATAGCTCTCGGCCGCGGAAAAGCCGCCCTTGGTGTTCATCACGCCGACATCGAGCAATTCCGGCACCTCGATACGCTCGATCAAGGCGCCCGCGCGCGACAGCGACGCCAGCGCGCGCTCGAAGGTCTTTGCGACGGCATCGTCGAGGTCATCGAGCACAACCGTGGTCGGCACCGCGAGCCGCATGCCCTTCACCGGCCGCGGGGTGACCGGCGTCACCGGCCTCGTCGGCCAGCACAGCATCGAGCACGGCGCAGCAGGCGACTGAATTCGCCAGCGGGCCATAGCTGTCGAGCGTGAACGACAGCGGCACGCCGCCATCGAGCGGAATCCGGCGCTGCGTCGGCTTGTAGCCGACGATGCCGTTGAAGGCGGCCGGAATCCGGCAAGAGCCGCCGGTGTCGGTGCCGAGCGCGCCGAACGCCATGCCGTCGGCGATCGAGACCGCTGCGCCCGAGGACGAGCCGCCGGGCACATGGCCGACGCTCCGGTTCCAGGCGCTCTTCGGCGTGCCGTAATGCGGATTGATGCCGATGCCGGAATAGGCGAACTCGGTCATGTTGGTGCGGCCGATCACGATGAAGCCGGCGCGCTTGAGCCGCGCCACCGCGGGCGCATCGGCATCCGCCGGCGCGGAATCATCCAGCGCCCGGGAGCCTGCGCGCGTCACCTGCCCCTTGATGTCGAACAGGTCCTTGATCGAGACCGGAATGCCGGCAAAGGGCGACGGCGCGGCGTTGGCCTTGCGCAGCCGGTCCATCGCGTCGGCGGCTTCCAGCGCGGCGTCGCGGTCGACATGGATGAAGGTGCGCTGGCCCTCGCCCGCCGGATCGGCGATCCTGGCGATGCATTGCTCGACGAGCTTGCGGGCGGAGGTCGCCCCGCTGGCGAGGTCGGCGGCAAGGGAGGCGAGTGTCGGATTTTTGGGCATGGCTTTCACTTTACGGCTTGCACTTCACGGCTTGCTGGCTGGCAATTCAAAAGGTGTTGCAGCTGATTGTCGCGCGAACCGGCGCCGATTTCCAGACCGATGCGCCGGCATCACTTCAGCCCGAAATAGGCCCGGTGCAGCTCTTCATTGCCGCTCATCTCGGCAACCGTGCCTGAAAAGCGGATCCGCCCGCCTTCCAGCACGAATACGCGGGTGGCAATCTCTAGGAAACCGATATTTTGCTCGGCGATCAAGAGCGCCAAGCCGCGGCCCTGCAGGCTCGACAAGGCGCGAAGCACCTCCTTGACGAACAGCGGCGACAGCCCGGCCGAAGGCTCGTCCATGACCAGCAGCTTCGGCTCGGCCGACAGCGCCTTGGCGATGCCCAGCATCTTGCGTTGACCGCCGGACAGGCTGGAGGCCGGGTCGCGGCGCTTGTCGCGCAGCACCGGAAATAGGCCGTACAGTTCGTCGACCCGCGCGCCCGGATTGGCATGGCCGAGCGCCTGCGCGCCGACACGGATGTTCTCCTCGATCGACAGATCGGGGAATACCGCGAGCTCCGACATGTAGGTCATGCCGCGCTTCATGCGATCCGAAGATCGCATCTTGGTGATGTCTTCGCCGCCGAGTTTGATGTGGCCGCTGCGGGCTTCGATCAGGCCGACCAGCGACTTCAGGAAGGTGGTCTTGCCCGCGCCATTGGCCCCGAGCAGCAGCACGGTCTCGCCGGGGCGGACGTCGAGATCGACGCCCCACAACACCTGCATGGTGCCGTAGCCGGCATCGACGCGCCCTTGGCGTCCAGAAGCGACACTGCGTCAGTGGGCATGCTCGCCTCCCAGGAACACCTCGATCACCTGCGGCTCGCGCACCGCGGTCGCGAGCGTGCCTTCGAAGATCTCCTTGCCCGCATTGAGCACAATGACGCGGTCGGTGATCTGCTCGATGAAGCCCATCAGATGCTCGACCACGATGATCGCGATGCCGGTTGCAGCCAAGGCCTTGATGCGGCCGGCAATCCAGTCGAGCTCCGCCGGGTTGAGACCGGCGGCGAGTTCGTCGAGCAGCAACAAGCGCGGCCGCGTCGCGAGCGCGCGGGTCAGATCGAGCATCTTCTGCTGCGCGCTGTTGAGATCGGCTGCCGGACGGTCGGCGACTTCCTTGAGCCGGTATTCGTCGAGCAGTTCGGCGATCGACGGCGGCGTGCCGGTCGCGCCGCCATAGGCCAGCGCCACCTGGATGTTCTCGCGCACCGTGAGCGACAGGAACGGCTTCGGCACCTGGAAGGTGCGATTGATGCCGCGGTGAACCAGCTTGTGCGAGGCGACGCCGCCGGAGGACGCGCCGTCGAACACGACCTCACCGCCGTCAGGCGCATAAAGGCCGGAGATCACGTTGATCGCCGTGGTCTTGCCGGAGCCGTTAGGACCAACGAGGCCGAGGATCTCGCCCGGCACGACATGAAAGCTCAGGCCATCGAGCGCGTGGAAGCCGCCGAAGCGCTTGACCAGCTTCGAGACCTTGAGGATGGAGTTTTGCTCAGGGGACATGCCACCCCCTGCGCGTTGCCAGCGACACCAGGCCTGCAGGCAGGAACAAAACCAGTCCCATGATCAGGAGGCCGTAGATCAGCTGGAAATATTGCGGCGTGGTGAAGCCGATCAGATTGTAGATGCCGTACAGGATCAGCACGCCGACGATCGGTCCGGTGATGGTGGCGACGCCACCGAACAGCGCGAACACGATCGCGAAGATGCTGAACTCGCCGGAGAACACGTTGTCCGGATAGAACACCGAGACGTACCAGGCGTAGATGCCGCCGGCGAGGCCGGCGACCAGCGCCGAGGCGAGCCAGGCAATCACCCGCATCTTGATGATGTTGACGCCGGCCATCGAGGCCGACACTGCATCCTCGCGCACAGCCTGCAGCGCAAGGCCGAATGGCGAGTTTTTGAGATAGATCACCGCGCCGACAGTCAGCGCCATTACGACGACAGCCGCATAATAGGCATGGGTCGGGTTGAACGTGCCGGTGAGCGACACGCCGTACGGGCCCTTGGTGATCCCCTCCAGCGCCGGGTTGGCGACGAAGTGCAGCACGGCGAGCGAGGCTGCGAGATTGGCGATCGCGAAATACGCACCCGACAGCCGCAGCAGCGGCGTCAGTAACAGGCCGAGCGCAACCGCGACGGCGCCGCCGACCAGCACCGCCAACGGCGCCGGCGTCTGCAGATGCATCACCATGATGGCAAAGCCATAGGCACCGGCTCCGAAGAAGCCGACATAGCCGAACGGCAGATAGCCGGTGAAGCCATAGATGATGTTCACGCCTTGCGCGAGGATCAGGAAGATCACGAAGTTGAACAGCAGCAGATGGTTTTGATAGACGCCGGGCAGCAGTGCGAACACCACCACTAGCGGCGCCAGGATGAACAGCAAGTGTTTCGAGGCGTTATGCAACGCGCACCCGCCTTCCGAGCAGACCGCTCGGACGCAACAACAGGATCACAATCAACAACACATAGGGCAAGAGGTCGGCCCAGGAACTGAGATAGGTTTGCACCAGCATGTAGCACAGGCCGTAGACGACGCCGCCGAGCGCGGTGCCCAACGGGTTGCCGAGCGAGCCGAGCACGACGATCGCAAACGATGTCACCGTCGCATCGGCGCCGAAGGCCGGGGTCACCGAGCCGAACATGAAGGGCGCGAACACGCCGGCGACTGCCGCGATTCCGAGCCCGATGCCGAACGCTGCCGCCGAGACACGATCGACGTCGATGCCGGTCGCCAAGGCCTCGTCGCGGCGTGACATCACCGCGCGGGTCAGGGTGCCGAGTCTTGTGTGGTAGAGATAGAGGTAGACCAGCGCGATCGCGACGAGGCTGGTGATGGCCGCGATCACCCAGGGCGCGGGAAAGCCCTGGCCGAAGATCTGGATCGGCCCTGCCCCCCCGGCCTTGCCGCCGAACCACTTGACCTTGATGGTCGTGAACACGGTGCCAAGCAGCCGGCTCTGGATCGAGCGCTCGCTGGTGCCGGCGAAGATCGTGGTGACGGCTTCAATCACCTGCGACAGGCCGAAGAACAGGATGATCGACAGCATTTCCGGATTGGCCGAGCCCTGCAGCCGCGGCACCAGCACCCAGTACAGCAGCACGCCGGCGAGCACGAACACGACAAAGGCGAGCGGCACCGCGAACAGCGGGTCGATGCCGGCAATGCCGACCACGCCGAGCGCGATGAAGGCGCCGAGCATCAGGATGTCGCCATGCGCAAGGTTGACGATGCGCATGACGCCGAACACGAGGTTGAGGCCGATGCCGACCAGGCTGAAATACAGCCCGAACAGCACGCCGGCAACGAGCGCATAGGTCATGCTATCGCTCGCCGCCGAAGGTTACGCCTGCCGCACTCACCTGCATCACGGCGCCGGATAGATCGGCTTGCCGGTGGCGGTCTCGTGCGGATAGATCGAGACGAACTTGATGTGATCGTGCTCGTCGACCGTGAGCTGGCCGAGCGGCGTCAACTCGCCGATCTGGCCGCCGGTCTCATCCAGCGCGAAGGTGCCGTCCAGGGTCTTGAGCTGGCCGCTGAGCGAGAACACCGCCCGGCGCAGCTCCATCTGCTCGAGGCTGGTCGCAACCGACAGCGTCTTCTCGATCACCAGCGCAGTGGTGTAGCCCGCCACCGCGTTGAAGCCGAACTCCATCTTGCCGTCATTGTACTTCTTCAGCCAGGCGGCGCGGAAATCCTTCATGGTCATCCCGAAATTGACGGGGTAGTCCAGCTCGGACGGCGGCACATAGGTCCAGACGTGCTCAAGGCCCTTGGCGCCGACGTTCTTCTCGAGCAGCTCGGTCTCGAGACCGGCATAGATCGCGAACAGCATCTTGAACTTGGTGCCGACGTCCTGGACGTTGCGCAGGAAGGCGATGTCGTTCGGCGCGTAGCCGAAATGGATCACCGCGTCGGGATTGGTGTTGCTGATGTTGTTGATGATGACGTTGTAATTGGTGGTCTCGGTCGGAACGCCCTGGTCGTAGACGATCTCGATCGGCGCGCCGGACTCCTTGACGAACTTCCGGAACGCGTTGGCCTGGGTGCCGGTGAACTCGTTGGTCGCGTAGAGGATGGCGATCTTCTTGATGCCGAGGCCCGGGCCATCATGGCTGATGAAGTCCGCCACCGGCTTCGGCCAGACCGTCGACACCGGGTCGGCCATCAGCGCGATGTAGGGATTGTCCTTGGAGAAGAAGCTCGCGCCGGTGCCGGTCTGGTCGAACAGGAACATCTTGTGGTCGCGCGCGATTGCGACCGCGGGCGCGGTCAGCACCGATCCGGAATCGGCGACCAAGAGGTCGACCTTATCCTGGGTGACGAGCTGATTATAAAGCGTCGACGCGGTCGCGGTGTTGCTCTGGTCGTCATAGGAGACGAGCTTGATCGGGATCTTCTTGTCGAACGCCTTCACGAAGACGCCGCCCTCGGCGTTCTTCTGCTCGACCCACAATTTGAGCGAGCTGTAGACCGGCATCGAGATCGAGGCGTAGCGCCCCGAGGACGCATAGAGCGTGCCGATCTTGATCTCCGACGGTGCGTCGGCGGCCATTGCCTGCGTGGCAAATGCGAGGCTGGCAGCGAGTGCCGCGCCGATGATCCTCAGCATGATATTATTCCTCCCGGGTATCTTGGACGTCTTGTGGACCGGTCTTCGACGCATCTTGGACCGCGGCCCTTCTACGCGCCGGACCGGAGCGACACAAGCATCGCGGCCTTAGCAATTGTGCGAGGGGCGGAATATGCGGCATGCGCGGGACACAGGCCGCTGCGCGGGGCATGGATGGACCGTTGACGGCCGTTGGTCCGATGGCGCATCAAGACTGTAACGATTTCGGGAGGAGACATCAGACATGGCCGAGCCCGCGCGCGCGAAACCAAAACCGACACCTGAGACCCAGCATTTCTGGGACGGCACCAAGGCCGGCGAGCTGCGCCTGCAGCGCTGTGACGCCTGCGCCAATGTCTACTTCCCGCCGCGGCCGTTCTGCCCCTCCTGTGCCTCGCGCAAGGTCTCCGTCTTCAAGGCCAGCGGCAAGGGCAAGCTCTACAGCTACGTCATCAATCATCGTCCCGCCGCACCCGGCTTCACGCCGCCTTATGCGATCGCCATCGTCGAACTCGACGAAGGTCCGCGCATGATGAGCAACATCATCGATTGTCCGCAGACGCCGGAAGCGCTCGAGCTCGACATGCCGCTCGAGGTCGCCTTCGAGGCACTCGACGACAAGATCACCCTTCCTTTGTTCCGCCCGGCAAAGGGGTAACGCAATGCGCAGGAACCAGGTTGCCGTCGTCGGTGCGGCCGAAACCACAGAACTCGGGGTCATCCCGAACATGTCGCAGATCCAGCTGCACGCGGACGCGGCGCTGAATGCGATCGCGGACGCCGGCCTGAAGCTGTCCGACATCGACGGCTTCGCCACCGCGGTCGAGACCCCGCAGCAGATGGCGCACTATCTCGGCATCACGCCGACCTGGGTCGACGGCACCTCGGTCGGCGGCTGCTCCTTCATGCTGCATGTCCGCCACGCCGCTGCGGCGATCGAGGCCGGCCTCTGCAAGACCGTGCTGATCACGCATGCCGAGAGCGGCAAGTCGATGATCGGCAAGCAGCCGCGCTTCACCGCACCCGACAGCCTGAACGGCCAGTTCGAATCGCCGTTCGGCGTCTACGGGCCGCCGAGCATGTTCCCGATTCCGGTGCTGCGTTTCATGAAGACGCACGGCATCACGCATGAGCAGTTGGCGATGGTCGCCGTCGTGCAGCGCGAATGGGCGGCGAAGAACCCGCGCGCGACCATGAAGGATCCGATCACAGTCGCGGACGTTTTGAACTCGCGGATGATCGCCTATCCGTTCCGGCTGCTGCAATGCTGCCTCGTCACCGACGGCGGCGGCGCGCTGATCCTGACCTCGGCCGATCGCGCCAAGGATTTCCCGCAAAAGCCGGTGTACATCCTCGGCACCGGCGAGAGCGTGGAAACGCCGATGGTCAGCCAGATGAAGACCTTCGACTCGTCGCGCGCCTTCAAGGTGGCGGGCCCGCTCGCCTTCAAGGAGGCCGGCATCGCCCACAAGGACGTCGATCATCTGATGATCTACGACGCCTTCGCGCATTTGCCGCTCTACGGCCTCGGCGACCTCGGCTTCATGCCGCATGAGGAAACCGGCAAGTTCATCGCCGACGGCAACACCCGCCCCGGCGGCAAGCTGCCGCTCAACACCAATGGCGGCGGGCTGAGCTACATGCACTCCGGCATGTACGGCATGTACGCATTGCAGGAGAGCGTGCGGCAGATGCGCGGCATCGCGCCGGCGCAGGTGCCGGACGCGAAGATCTCGGTCTGCCACGGCGTCGGCGGCATGTTCGCCGCATCAGGCACGATCATCTTTACGAACGAGAAATGAGCGAGTTGCTCGCCTCCTCCCTCTCCCCGTTCTTACGGGGAGGGGGTTGGGGTGAGAGGCTGCTTCCACACACTCGGACTCGCGGAGAGTCCCCCTCACCCGGATCGCTTCTGCGATGCGATCCGACCTCTCCCCCGCAAGCGGGGCGAGGTCAACAAAACACAGGAGAACCCACATGGCAAAATCACTGCAGGATAAAGTCATCATCGTCACCGGCGCGGGCCGCGGCATCGGCCGCGAGATCGCGCTGCTCTGCGCCGCGGAAGGCGCCAAGGTCGTGGTCAACGATCCCGGCGGCGCGGCCGACGGTGGCGGCTCGAGCGCTGCGCCCGCCGAGGAAGTGGTCGAGGAGATCAAGAAGCGCGGCGGCACCGCCGTCGCCAATTTCGAGTCGGTGGCGGAAGCGATCCCGGCCAGCAAGATCGTGAAGACCGCGACCGATCATTTCGGCCGGCTCGACGGCGTCGTCAACAATGCCGGCATCCTGCGCGACATGATCTTCCACAAGATGAGCGTGGAAGCCTTCGAGGCCGTCATCAAGGTGCATCTGATGGGCTCGTTCTACGTCAGCCACGCCGCTGCGCGCATCTACCGCGAGCAGGAGTCGGGCTCGTTCGTGCACTTCACCTCGACCTCCGGCCTGATCGGCAATTACGGCCAGGCCAACTACGCCGCCGCCAAGCTCGGCATCGTAGGCCTGTCGAAATCGATCGCGCTCGACATGGGCCGCTTCAACGTGCGCTCGAACTGCGTGTCGCCGTTCGCCTGGACCCGCATGATCGGCACCATCCCGACCGAGACCGACGCCGAGAAGGCGCGCTCGTCGAGAAGATCAAGCAGATGGGCCCGGAGAAGATCGCGCCGGTCTGCGCCTATCTGCTCTCCGACGCCGCCAAGGACGTCACCGGGCAGATCTTCGGCGTGCGCATGAACGAGATATTCCTGTTCGGCCAGCATCGTCCGGTGCGCTCGGTTCATCGCGGCGAAGGCTGGACGCCCGAGACCATCGCGGAGCACGGCATGCCGGCGCTGAAGGGATCGTTCGCCAAGCTCGACCGCTCGGCCGACGTCTTCACCTGGGATCCGATCTGACAGTTTTATGAAAAGTCGCCTCGGCGAACGCCGTGCGCAATCGCGCACGAGGCCGGGGTGACACACTCTTTGGTTGTTTCTTCATAGCGCGCCCGCATTGTGCCCGAATTGCGGGCGCATGATCGTTCTCCCGATAACAAAAAGCCTGGGAGGACTTTCGTGACAAATCCAAGCAACACAGCGAAACACGAGAGCGACGGCGCGAAGGCGTTCGACCGTCGAACCATGATTTTGCGCGGCGCAACTGCGCTTGCTGCAACTGCGATGGCTGCATCCGATGCTGCCGCGCGCGACTTCGGCCCCAATGCGGAGCCGCAGCGTTATCCCGATCCGGATATCGTCGTGATCGACGACAAGCGCTTCAAGGCCAAGGTCGGCAACACCGCGATCAAGCGGCTGTACACCGGCTGCCTCTGGGCGGAAGGCCCGGCGTGGAACGCGCAGGGCCAGTATCTGGTGTGGAGCGATATCCCGGCCAACCGGCAGTTGCGCTATCTCGACGATGACGGCCATATCTCCGAGCAGTTCCACAAGCCGTCGAACGAAGCCAACGGCTCGACCTTCGATTTCGAAGGCCGCCAGATCACCGCCGAACGCACGCGGCTGGTGCGCTACGAGCACGATGGAACCGTCACCTCGTTGGCGGAACAGGCCAACGGCAAGCAGCTCAACGGGCCGAACGACATGGTCGTGCATCCCAACGACAAGTCGATCTGGTTCACCGATCCCGGCTATGGCGCGATCTCGATCTACGAGGGCCAGCGCGCCAACACCGGCTCGAACCAGCCCTACCAGAAGGAGGCTGTCTACCGCATCGACGCCGCGACCGGACAGATCGCCAAGGTTGCCGACGAACCGTTCAAGCCGAACGGCATCGCCTTCAGCCACGACTACAAGAAGGTCTATGTCTGCGACACCGGCATCACGCACTATCCGAACGCCAAGAACATCGTCTGGCAGTACGACCTCAACGGCGACAAGCTCTCCAACCCGCGCACGCTGATCGACATGACGCTGGACGGCAAGTCAGGCTTCCCCGACGGCATGCGTGTCGACATCGACGGCAACATCTGGGTCGGCGCCGGCTGGGTCGGACCGGGCTATGACGGCGTGCAGGTGTTCGCGCCCGACGGTGCGCGCATCGGCCAGATCCTGCTGCCGGAGACCTGCGCCAACCTCACCTTCGGCGGCAAGAAGCGCAACCGCCTGTTCATGACCGCAAGCCAGTCGCTCTACGCGGTCTATGTCGAGACCAGAGGCGCGCATAATTGCTGAGGTAAACACGCTGTCGTCCCTGCTTTCGCCGGGACGACACTGTGGCTAGCCGCTATTCCGCAACCCGGCCGAGATCCCGTTGATCGTGATCTGAATCCCGCGCAGCACCTGCTCGTCCGGGTTCTGCGCGCGGTGCTCCTTCAACAGCTCCACCTGCACGTGGTTGAGCGGGTCGAGATAGGGGAAGCGGTTGCGAATGCCGCGTTCCAGCAGCGGGTTGCCCTGCAGCAGCCGGTCGTGGCCCATGATGTCGAGCAGCGTCTCGATCGCAAGATGCCACTCGCGGCGGATCTGGCCGAAGATCTTCTCGCGCAGCGCGACGTCGGGCACCAGCTCAGCATAGCGCGAGGCGATCGCGATCGAGCTCTTCGCCAGCACCATGTCCATGTTGGAGAGCAGCGTCCGGAAGAACGGCCATTGCCTGTAGAGCTCCTGCAGGAACGGCATGCCTTGCTCGGGATGCTCGGCAATCCAGGTCTCGACGGCGCTGCCGAAGCCATACCAGCCCGGCAGCATCAGCCGGCATTGCGCCCAGGAGAACACCCAGGGAATGGCGCGCAGGTCCTCGATCTCGCGGGTCTTCTTGCGCGAGGCCGGACGGCTGCCGATGTTCAAGGTCGCGATCTCGTTGATGACGGTCGAGCCCCAGAAATAGTCGGCGAAGCCTTCGGTCTCATAGACGAGACCGCGATAGGCCTTGAACGCGAGCGCGGAAATTTCCTCCATCGCCTTGAGATATTCGCGGCGTGGCGCGCTCTGCCGCGGCTGCAACAGGCTGGTCTCGAGCGTTGCCGCCGCGAGAATCTCCAGATTGCTGCGGCCGACCTCGGCATTGGAATATTTCGAGGAGATGATCTCGCCCTGCTCGGTGATGCGGATCTGGCCGTTCACCGCGCCGCCGGGCTGCGCGATGATCGCATCATAGCTCGGGCCGCCGCCGCGGCCAACCGAACCGCCGCGGCCGTGGAACAGGCGCAGCCGCACGCCGTGGCGCTCGAACACCTCGACGAGGCCGATCTCGGCCTTGTAGAGCTCCCAGCCCGAGGTGACGAAGCCGCCATCCTTGTTGCTGTCGGAATAGCCGAGCATCACCTCCTGCACGCTGCCGAGGCTGTCGACGAGCTTGCGATAGTCGTGCAGCACCAGCATGCGGTCCATGATGCCGCTCGAGGCCTGCAGATCCTCGATGGTCTCGAACAGCGGCACGATGTTGATGGCGCTGCGGCCGGACGGATTGACCAGCCCGACCTCCTTCAGCAGCACCGCCACCTCGAGCATGTCGGACATGCCCTTGCACATCGAGATGATGCACTGGGGGATCACCTCCGGGCCGAACTTGGCATGCGCCTCGGCCGCGGCGCGAAACACGGCGAGCTCGCTCTGGGTCTCCTCGGAATATTTGACGAAGGGCGAGGCCAGCGGCCGCGCGTTGCGCAATTCGCCGAGCAGCAGGCTGACGCGCGCGTCCTCGCCGAGCGCCAGATAGGACATGCCGGGATTTGCGGTGTCGAGCAGCTCGGCGATGGTGCGTTCATGCACCGCCGAGTTCTGGCGGATGTCGAGCCGCGCCAGATGGAAGCCGAAGCAATCCACCGCGCGCCGCAACTGCCGCAGCCGGCCGCGCGCGATCACGCCCGAATTGTTCGCGATCAGCGAGCGATTGAGCACGTCGAGATCGGCCTGGAACTCATTCACGCTCGCATAGGGTTCGGCCTTGCCGACCGGCGGCCGCGTGGTCTCGACCTCGAGCCGCATGGCGGTCGCCGCGAGCCGCGCATAGATGCCGGATACCGCCAGACGATACGGCTCGCCGCTCCGATGCGGAGAGGTGTCGGGCGAGCGCTCGGCGAGGATGCGCAATTCGTCCGAGATGTCGGCGAGATGTGCCGCGAGCGACAGCTCGGCGCCGAGCGTATGCAGCTGTTCGAGATAGAAGCTGAGGACCCGGCTCGACTGCAGCCGCAGCGTGCCGCGCATCACCTCCGCAGTGACGAACGGATTGCCGTCGCGGTCGCCGCCGATCCAGCTTCCCATCCGGAGGAACGAGGCGAGTTCGCCCGCCTCGCCGCCTTCGTTGATCAGGCGGTCCTCCAGTGCGCAATGCACGCGCGGGACTTCCTGCAGGAAGGTGTAATCGTAGAACGACAGGCCGTTGGCGACCTCGTCGAGCACGGTCAGCTTGGTCCGGCGGAGCAGATTGGTCTGCCACAGCGTCACGACCGCGCGGCGCAGCTGCTCATCGCTGGCTTCGCTCTCCTCCGGCGTCATCTGCAGCCGCTCGCGGCGGTCGAGCAGGTGGGCGATCTCCATCTCGCGGTCCATCGTGCTCTTGCGGCGCACCTCGGTCGGATGCGCGGTCAATACCGGGCTGACCAGCGCGTTCTTGAAGAAGCTGCGCAGGTCGGCCGGGCTGATGCCGGCCTGGCGGGCATGGACCAGCGTCTGCTCCAGCGTGCTCGGCCGCGGCGCCCCGCTGGGGCCGCGGCTGCGCATCTGGCGAATGTTGTTCTGGTCCTCGGCAATGTTGGCGAGGTGGGAGAAATAGCTGAAGGCGCGGACGATCTGCAGCGTCTCGGCAATCGACATGCCGTCGAGGATGCCTTCCAGCTCCCGCCGCGCCAGCTTGTCCTCGTCGCGATGGAACCGGACCGAGGTCTGGCGGATGCGCTCGACCAGGTCGAACACGTCGGTCCCTTCCTGGTCGCGCACGGTGTCGCCCAGCACGCGCCCCAGGAGCCGGATGTCGTTCCGGAGCCGTGCATCCTCCTCTTGTGCCGCCTTCTCAAGGAGACTGGCTTCTGCGGCACTCCTGGCACCGATGTCGGTGTCGGAAGGCATGGTCTGGGGTGACATGGCGGGCTACTCCAGAGGCTGCCGGGTTCCTCGGGAGTGTGCGCTTTTTTTTCCGCAGCGCAAGATGAACTTGGAAGCGGTGCACACTCGGCCGTCGTCCCTGCGAAAGCAGGGAACCATAACCACCGATATCCGAGGTTGGCATCAGACGGGGCCGCAGCTCGCGCAACGGGGAAATCGGTGGTTATAGGTAACGGGTCGCGCTTCGCTTGCCCGGGACGACAGCAAGTTTGCGGCCCTAGATCCTCCGCCCCGCCCGTTCCCAATACGGATCGCGCAGCCGGCGCTTGAAGATTTTTCCGGAATCCTCCCGCGGCAAATTGGTCTGGATCTCGATGTGCTTGGGCACCTTGTAGTCGGCGAGCGCGGTCTTGAGCTGGGCGCGGACGGAGGCGATGTCGAGCGTGACGCCGGGCTGCGGCTCGACCACCGCCATCAGCGCTTCGCCGAACTCGGCGTCGGGAATGCCGAACACCGCACAATCATGTACGCCGGGCACCGCATGCAGCACGGCCTCGATCTCGGCCGGATAGATGTTGACGCCGCCTGATATCACCATGTCGCGCTTGCGGTCGCAGATGAAGACGTAGCCGTCCGCGTCGATATAGCCGACGTCGCCCGAGGTGATGAATCCCTGCCGGTCGATCTCGGCGCGTTTCTCGGACTTGTTGTGATAGGTGAAATCGGGATTGCCCGCGATCCGCGAGTAGATCTCGCCGATCTGCCCCTGCGGCACCTCCTTGCCGTCGTCGCCGATGAAGCGAAGCTCGGCGCCGGGCGAGATCTTTCCGACCGTGCCGGGCTTCTTCAGCGCGTCCTCGGAATTAGCGAACGTCACCGCACCTGACTCGGTCGAGCCGTAGAATTCGTAGATCACCGGTCCCCACCATTCGATCATGGCGCGCTTGACGTCGGGCGGACAGGGCGCGGCGGCATGGATGATGTGGCGCAGCGACGACATGTCGTACTTCCGGCGCACCTCCTCCGGCAGCTTCATCAGGCGGATGAACATCGTCGGCACCATGAAGATAGTGTCGATCTTCTCGCGCTCGATCAGCTGTAGAAATTCCTCCGCGTCGAAACGCGGCATCAGCACCAGCGCGCCGCCGAGCTTGCCGGAACGCAGCCCAAAGGAATTGGGCGCCGAATGGTAGAGCGGTCCCGGCAGGATCGCTCGTGCTCCCGGCCTCAGGCCGTAGATCATCCCGCGCATCGCTTCCGCATTGGCGGTCTGCTCCGGCGTCGGCGCGAAGCGGCGCACGCCCTTCGGATGGCCTGTCGTGCCCGAGGTGTAGATCATGTTCTGCGGCTGCGGCACCACAGGGCCGTCATAGCGCGGGAACTGCGCCAGCCAGGATTCGAAATCGATCGCGAAGTCGGGCGTCGCGAGGTGATCGGGATTGATCTTGTAGTTGGCGAGGATTTCCGGGGGCGTCGGCACGCTGAGCACGATGACATAGGGCGGGATCGCGCCGCGCAGCGGATGCAGCATGTCGGCATGGCCGATCAGGACGCGCGTGCCGGAATCCGTCAGCACGTAGTTGATCTCCTCCGGCTTGAAATGCCAGTTGATCGGCACGCCATAGGCGCCGAGCCGCATCGCCGCGTAGGCCGCCTCGATGAAGGCGATGTCGTTGCGCATCAGCATGCAGACGCTGTCGCCCGGCTTGACACCGAACTTGTTCAGGCCGCTCGCAATGCGATCGGTGCGCTCGGCGACCGCAGCGTGATCGCGACGGCGACCGCTGCTGATAATGCCAAGGAAGGGCTGGGACGTTTCCATTTTGTCTTGATCCGATCTCTCGTCGGGTTACGTGGTCATTCCGGGATGGTCCGAAGGACCAGACCCGGAATCTCGAGATTCCGGGTTCGATGCCGCACATCGCCCCGGAATGACGCGGCGGTCGCTACCCCGCATCCGCAAACCTCGGCGCGCGCTTCTCCAGATTGGCGCGCACGGATTCGGTCTGGTTCGGACTGCCGAGCAACTTCTGCTGCTCGACGGATTCCGCAAGCAGCGCGGCGGCCGGATCGACCGACAGATTGTTCAGCATCCGCTTCGCGGCACGGATCGCATCCGGGCTCTTGCCGGCGATCTCGCCGCGCGACCTCGAGCGCGGCGGCGCGCGGATCGTCGCAGACTCGGGTGGCGAGGCCGTAGCTCTGGGCTTCCTGCGCCGAGAAGATCCGGCCGGTAAAGGTGAGCTCGCGCAGGATATCGTCGCGCACGAGGCTCGCGAGGATCGGCGTGCCGGCCATGTCGGGGACGAGGCCCCATTTGATCTCCATGATCGACATCCGCGCATCCGGCGACAGGAAGCGCATGTCGGCGCCGAGCGCGAGCTGGAAGCCGCCGCCGAACGCGACGCCATGGACCGCGGCGATCACGGGCACCGGAAGCTGGCGCCAGCCCCAGACCGCTTGCTGCGCGAAATTGGCTTTGCCATGGGTGCGGATGGTGAGATCGCGGCTTTCACCGCCCGGCACTCCGTTACCGCCGTCCTTCATGGCAGCGAACCGGCCCATGTCCAGGCCGGCGCAGAAGGCCCGTCCCTCGCCGGAGAGCACGACCACCCGGACGGCTTTTTCCTTGGAAAGCCGGTCGGTTGCGCCGACCAATGCCTCGAACATCGCGGCATCGAGCGCGTTCATCTTGTCCGCCCGCACCAGGCGGACATCGGCGATACCGTCTGAAATCGATATCGAAACGCGATCTTCCATCATTCCCTCCGCTTTGTTCCCTGAGTTGGCGCTTTACACAAAGGCCGTTGTCCGCTTTTAGTCAATCGACCAATTAACTGACAACCCCCGTGGAGGAAACGATGTTCTCTGATCAGCTTCTTGCCGGGCGGCGCATGCTGGTAACCGGTGGTGGCACCGGCCTCGGCAAGGCCATGGCCTCGCGGTTCCTGCAGCTCGGGGCCGAGGTGCATATCTGCGGCCGCCGCAAGAGCGTCTGCGACGAAACCGCCACCGAGTTGATGGCCGAGCATGGCGGGCGCGTGGTCAGCCACGGCGTCGATATCCGCAATGCGATGGCGGTCGACGAGATGATCGAGGCGATCTGGACCACCAGCGGTCCCCTCACCGATCTTATCAACAACGCTGCCGGCAACTTCATCTCGCGCTCGGAAGAGCTCTCCGCGCGAGGGTTCGATGCAGTGGCTAACATCGTGATGCACGGCACCTTCTATGTGACGCACGCGGTGGGCCGGCGCTGGATCGCCGGCGGGCATCGCGGCAATGTGGTGTCGATCACCGTGACCTGGGTGCGCAACGGCTCGCCTTACGTGGTACCGTCGGCGATGAGCAAGTCGGCGATCCATGCCATGACCATGTCGCTTGCGGTCGAATGGGGCCGCCACGGCATCCGCCTCAACACCATCGCGCCTGGCGAGATCCCGACCGAGGGCATGAGCAAGCGCATCAAGCCCGGCGACGAGGCCGGCGCGCGGACCAAGGCGATGAACCCGATGGGCCGGGTCGGCACCATGGAGGAGTTGCAGAACCTTGCGGTGTTCCTGATCTCCGGCGGCTGCGACTGGATCAACGGCGAGACGATCGCCATGGACGGCGCGCAGGCGCTCGCAATGGGCGGCAATGGCAATTTCTATCAGCTGCGTGACTGGAGCGACGACGACTGGACCAAGGCGCGCGAGTCGATCAAGGCCCAGAACGAGAAGGATCGCGCGGCGCGGGGCTGAAGCCCGCGTTTGCGCCTCAACCACCATAGTCGTCCCGGCGAAGGCCGGGACCCATAGCCATCGCTCCGCACCGTTGAGCTCGCTGGGGTCCCAGCGTCGCGCCACAATTGCATTCGTGGGTATGGGTCCCGGCCTTCGCCGGGACGACGATGTTGAAATAGCGCGGCCACTTCCTCCGTATTGTTTTTCCCGCGCGATGCCGCCAAACTCCGCGCAACCAAAGCAAGACGTCACGGGGGAAACATGTCCGACGCGCCGAAACTGAGCAACCTCGCCGACATGGTGCGCGACCGCGCGACAAGCCGCGGCGATGCGCTGGCCTATGAGTTCGAGGGCCGGCAGACCTCCTTCGCCGAGTTCGACATCAAGACCAACCGCGTCGCCAACGCGCTGCTCGCGATGGGCATCAAGAAGGGCGAGCGGATCGCCTATCTCGGCAAGAACAGCGACTTCTATTTCGAACTGCTGATGGGTGCGATGAAAGCCGGCGTGGTGATGGCGCCGGTGAACTGGCGCCTCGCAGGCCCCGAGGTCGCCTTCATCGTCGACGACTGCAAGGCACCGGTCCTGTTCGTCGGCCCCGAATTCATCACGCAGGCGCGCAGCATCAGGGACAAGCTGCCCAGCGTCCGCACCGTCATCACCACCGAGGGCGGGGCGCCGGAATGGCCCGACTATCTCGCCTGGCGCGACGCGCAGAGCGGCGACGACCCACGCATCGCGATCGAGCCGAAAGACATCGCGATCCAGCTCTATACCTCGGGCACCACGGGCAAGCCGAAGGGCGCGATGCTGTCGCACGCCAACTTCCTCAATCTGGTGCAGAGCGGCAACGAGGCCGAAAAGCCGGAATGGAACCGGTGGACCACCGACGACGTTTCGCTGGTCGCGATGCCGATCTTCCACATCGGCGGCTCCGGCTGGGGCGTGATGGGGCTCTATCATGGCGCCCGCGGCGTGATCGCCCGCGAGTTCGACCCAACCAAGGTGCTCGACTTCTTCGAGCAGTCCGGCATCACCAAGCTGTTCATGGTGCCGGCCGCGATGCAATTCGTGGTGCGGCAGCCGCGCGCGCGGCAGGTCGACTTCTCGCGCCTGAAATACATGCTCTATGGCGCCTCCCCGATCCCGGCGGCGCTGCTGAAGGAGTGCATTGAAGTCTTCAAATGCGGCTTCGTGCAGATGTACGGCATGACCGAGACCACCGGGACCATCGTCGCGCTGCCGCCAGAGGATCATGTCGAGGGGCTCGACCGCATGCGCTCCGCCGGCAAGGCGCTGCCCGGCATCGAGCTTGCGATCCTCGATCCGGATGGCAAGCCGCTGCCGCCGGGCCAAGTCGGCGAGATCGCCACCCGCTCCGGCTCCAATATGGCCGGCTACTGGAATCTGCCCGAGGCCACCGCGCGGACCATCGATAGCGACGGCTGGCTGCGCACCGGCGATGCCGGCTACATGGACAGTGACGGCTATCTCTACATCCACGACCGCATCAAGGACATGATCATCTCCGGCGGCGAGAACATCTACCCGGCCGAAGTCGAGAGCGCGCTGTGCGACCACCCTGACGTGGCTGAGGCCGCCGTGATCGGTATCCCCGACGACAAATGGGGCGAGGCGGTGAAGGCGGTGGTGGTGATGAAGCCGGGCAAGAGCGCGACCGCGACCGACATCATCCACTTCACCCGTGAGCGGATCGCCGGCTACAAGACGCCGAAATCGGTCGACTTCATCCCCGCGCTGCCGCGCAACCCGTCTGGCAAGATCCTGCGGCGGAGCCTGCGTGAACCGTATTGGGCGGGCAAGGACCGGCAGGTGAACTAACCTCCCCTGCCGTCCCGGCGAAGGCCGGGACGACGACGAAAGAGAAGCGCTCTTCAACCTTTCTTCATCCTCTCCTGCAGGACGCGCCAGCGCTCCTGCGCTTCCTCCGGCCAGATGTCTCTCCGATCGTAATATTCGGCGAACACCTTGGCGCCCGGCGGGAATGTGACCCAGGGCTGCTTGGACGACGTGAAGATGTGGACATCAGGCGGGCACAGGCTCGGATCATCCAGCGTGCCGACGCGGACGAACCGCACCGCCGGCCCAGCGCCCGGATAATTGCTCCAGACCGCGACCTTGCAGCGCGGGCAGCGGGCGATCTTCTGCCCCTTGCCGCTCGCCGACGGCGTGTCCACGATGTCGGGCTCGGCCGCGAGGTGCTCGACCCGCTCGGCCTCGTACATCGCATTGAGCGCGTGCACGGTGCCGGTCTCCCGCTGGCACCATGTGCAATGGCAGGCATGCACGATCAACGGCCTGCCGATGAGGCGGTAGCGGATGTTTCTGCAGGTGCATCCACCTTCCATGTCGTGCCGCCTCCCCGGTTATTGCCTCAATGCTTGCCGGCGCCCATGTAGCCGAACAGGAAGCCCGCCACCTTGCGCTTCTGGATCTCCTCGCTGCCTTCGGTGATGCGATAGCGGCGGTGGTGGCGGTAGATGTGCTCGAACGGCTTGTGACGCGAATAGCCCATGCCGCCATGCACCTGCATCGCGCGGTCGGCGGCTTCGCAGCACAGACGGTTCGCCCAGAAATTGCACATCGAGACCCGGTCCGACAGCGTGTGCTCGACCTGCGCCTGGGTGAGCTGGTCCATTTCCCAGGCGGTCTTGCGGATCAACAGCCGCAGCATCTCGGCCTGGGTCGCGAGCTCGACCAGCGGCCACTGGATCGCCTGGTTCTCGGCGAGCGCCTTGCCGAACGGTTTTCGCTCGCGGGCATACTTCACACTTTCATTAATGCAATAGACCGCAGCGCCGAGCGAGCTTGCCGCCTGGCGGATGCGGTTCTCGTGCACGAAGCATTGCGCCAGCGACAGGCCGCGGCCGACCTCGCCGAACTGCGCATCCTCTGGCACGAACACGTCAGTGAAGCTGACGCGCGGATGATCGGTCGGCATGTTGAAGGTCCACATGTACTCCTCGACCTTCACGCCCGGCGATTTCGCCGGCACCAGGAAGCAGCTGATGCCGCGGGCGTCGCCGTCATTACCGGAGGTGCGGGCAAACAGCGCGCAGTGGGTGGCGACATGCATGCCGGTGGTCCACATCTTCTCGCCATTGATGATCCAGCCCTTGACGTTGTCGCGGGTGGCCTGCACCGCCCTGGTCTCCATGTGCGTGGCGTCGGAGCCGTGCTCGGGTTCCGTAAGACCAAACGTGATGCGGTACTTGCCGGTGATCGAGCCGTCGATCATCGCCTTCTGCTCGTCGGTTCCATAGCGATCGAGCATGGTGACCAGCGGAAGATTGCCGACGATCGAGTGCTCGTTCTGCAGGTCGTTGTGCAGGCCGAGACCTTTCGAGGCAAAATGCTCGCGGATCACAGCCATCCAGAGATTGGAGCCGTCCTTGCCGCCGTAACGCTTCGGGATCGCGAAGCGCAGATGACCCGCTGCATCGGCCAGGTTCTTGACCTTGCGCAGCAGCAATTCCCATTCATGGCGCGGCAGGCCGCCCTTGTCGAAATCGGTGCGCGCCCATTCGCGACGATGGTCGAAGAAGCGGATGTTGTCGTCAGCCGCTTCCAGCGGCTTGACCTCGCGTTCGATGAAGCGATCGAGCTCGGCGAGATAGGCTGTCAGGTCAGCCGGCAGGTTGAAATCCAAGGCGGTCACTCCCGAAGATATTGTTGATTCTGGTTTTGCGTTTAGGCGCTATCGCACAGGCGCGTTCGGATCGATTAAGGTGAGAAGCACGCCGCCAAGTCAAGCAGGCCGACGAGGCTTGCACGCGCGGTCGCGTTGCGTAATTGGATGGCGCGGAACGAGGTGCAGGCGGTAGGATATCAGCCATATTCTTCGCCGCAGAAAATCGACGGGAGCAAACATGGATCTGAAATTCTCCAAGGTGACGCGCAAGGGTCCCATCACCATCGTGACGCTGTCGCGGCCCGAGGTTTACAATGCGCTGCATATCGACGCGCATTTCGAGCTCAACAAGGTGTTCGACGACTTCTCCGCCGATCCCGAGCAGTGGGTCGCGATCGTCACCGGCGCCGGCGACAAGGCGTTCTGCGCCGGCAACGACCTGAAATGGCAGGCCGCCGGCGGCAAGCGCGGCTGGGACAAGGGCGGCTTCGCCGGGCTGACCAGCCGCTTCGACTGCGACAAGCCGATCATCGCCGCCGTCAATGGCGTCGCGATGGGCGGCGGGTTCGAGATCGCGCTGGCCTGCGACCTGATCATCGCCTCCGAGAATGCGACCTTCGCCCTGCCCGAGCCGCGCGTCGGCCTTGCGGCACTCGCTGGCGGAGTCCACCGCTTGCCGCGCCAGATCGGGCTGAAGCGCGCCATGGGCATGATCCTGACCGCGCGCCATGTCAGCGCCAAGGAGGGTCTCGAGCTCGGCTTCGTCAATGAAGTGGTGCCGCAGGGCGAGGCGCTGGCCGCCGCCGAGCGCTGGGCCGAGACCATCGCCAAGAACTCGCCGATGTCGATCCGCGCCTCCAAGCAGGCGATCCAGAAGGGCCTCGAAGTCTCGCTGGAGCAGGCGCTGGCCGAGCAGCGCGAGTATCCGGCGGTGAAGGCGATGGCCGCCTCGCAGGATTACATCGAGGGCCCGAAGGCGTTTTCGGAGAAGCGTCCGCCGAAGTGGCTGGGACGGTAAGCTAATCCCCTCTCCCGTCATTCCGGGCTCGCCGCTTTGCGGCGCCCCGGAATGACAGTGGCTAGGATGGGTAGAGCGCAGCGAAACCCATCCTACTTTCCGAGTTCCCTCTTATACGACGCGTAGTTCGGCTGATCGACGGCGAGCTTGTCCATCGTGGTCTGCCAGAGATGCTCGGATAGCCCGGGTGTCTTCAGATCAACCTCGCCGCTTGCGATCTTCTCCGACAGCGCGCGGTTTAGCTCCATCAGCGTGCCATCCGTGTCGAGCAGCGCCTTCAGCCGCGCGGCCTCGGTCGCATCGCCTGCCTCGGCGAGCGCGAGCTGCCGCGTCACCAGATCGAGCGCATTGATGCCGACGCGCAGCTTGAAGCTGTTGTGCCCCTTGATCGCGGGTGCGATCTCGTTGCGCAGGAAATCGGCGACGGCCTTGATCAGTTCGGTGGGTGTCGGTTCGTCCTGCATCTCACTTTCCTCGCGGAGCAAGCAGCCTAAGCAGATCGATTTCGGTCTCCGATGCGCGCCGCCCGATCATCGCGCGCTCCATCGAGTGATCCGGGCCCAGACGGAAGCGCTGCATCATGCCGCAGCACATCACGCCCCAGCGCAGCGTGCCCATCACTTCCCAGAACATCACGCGGTCGGGGTCGGCCTTGCGGCCGGCATCTTCATAGCCAGCGAACAGGTCTTCGCGAGAGCCGAAGCCGCCGACCGGCTTGTCGATCTCGCCGAAGCGCCACGAGTTGACGCAGATCCAGCCGAGATCCTCCATGGGATCGCCGGTATGCGCAAGCTCCCAGTCGAGCACCGCGCGCACCCCGTCGGGGCCGATGATCAGATTGCCGTGGCGAAAATCGCCATGCACCAGCGTCATCTCGGACGACGGACCGGGATCGTGATCGCGCAGCCAGCGCAGCGCCAGCTCGAACACCGGCCGCGGCCAGTTGAAGCTGTGATACTCGCGGGCGAGATCCTCGATTTCCCTGGTCGCCGTCAGGCCGCGCAGCTTCGGCAGCTTGGCCTGCGGCAGGCTGTGGATGCCGGCGATGACGCGACCGAGCTGGCGCGCCAGCATCGGCCGCGCCTTGGCAAATTCCTCGTCGCGCAAAATTTTCCGCGCGATGGTCTCGCCCTCGACACGAGCCATGATGAAGCCGCGGCCAAGGCCGTCCTCCGGCCTCAGCACATGCATCACCTTCGGCGACGGCAGGCCCGCGTCATGTGCGAGCTGCATCAGCGTGGCCTCGGCATCGAGGCCGGCGGCGCGGCCCGGCGCGGCACCGTAACCCGGCGGCGCGCGGCGCAGGATCGCGCCGATAGTGCCGTTCGGGTGCACGATGTCGAACGTCCAGGTCTCCTGGCTGGCGCCGCCGGAGAGCTTCGCGGCGCCGGTGACGCCGGTCGCACCCGGATGAAACGCGGCAACGCAGCGGGTGAGTTCGGTCTCGATCATTTGCCCTTGAACTTCGCCGGCCGCTTCTCGAGGAATGCGGTGACACCTTCCTTGAAGTCCTCGGCGCGGCCAGCGATCCGCTGCGACTCGAATTCAAGATTGAGCTGATCCTCGAGGGTGTTTTCCGGACTGTCCCAATAGAGCTTGCGGATCAGCGACAGCGCGACCGTCGGACCATTGGCGAGATCGTGCGCGAGCTTCATGGTCTCCTCCATCAGCGCGCCATCGTCATAGACGCGGTTGACGAGACCCCATTCCAGCGCCTTCTCGGCCGGCAGCCGCTCGCCGAGTAGCGACAGCTCGACCGAGCGCGCCTTGCCGATCAGCCGCGGCAGCAGCCAGGTCGAGCCGCAATCCGGCACCAGGCCGATGCGGCGGAAAGCCTGCAGGAAATAGGACGAGCGCGCGCACAGGATGAGGTCGCCCATCAAGGCGAAGCTCATGCCGGCGCCGGCGGCCGGACCGTTCACCGCGGTCACGATCGGACAGTGCAGCTTACGCAATCGGCGCAGGAACGGGTGGAACGCGGTCTCCAGTGCTGCGCCGGCGTTGCTCTTGCCGGGCTTCTGCTGCTGGTTGCGGCCCTGCAGATTGGCGCCGGTGCAGAAGGCGCGGCCCACACCGGTGATCACCAGGCAGCGCACCTCGTCGCGCTTGTCGTCGATCGCATCGAGCGCCTCGGCAAGGCCGCCCAGCATGTCGATCGAGACCGCGTTCATGACTTCCTGATGGTCGAGCTTGAGGATCGCGACCGATCCGTCGAAGTCGAGCGTGACGTGCTTGAACTGCATGGTTTCCTCTTTACGTTGCTGCGGCGGTTGGTACCGCAGTAGGTCGATGGGTCGACCTATATTTGGACCCATATTTGATTTTTGTGCCGGGCTTGTCCATGGTCGGCAGCAAGCCCATCCGTGAACGCGTGATTAGCGCGCACCAAACCAAATGGAAACCCCAATGAGTGGCATCTTCGATCTCACCGGCCGCGTCGCTGTCATCACCGGCGGCAATGGCGGCATCGGCCTCGGCATCGCGCAGGCGCTGAACGCCGCCGGCTGCAACGTCGCGATCTGGGGCCGCAACGCGGAAAAAAACGCCAACGCCGCAGCCTCGATGAAGGCCGGGCCCGGCAAGGTCGCAACCCAATTCTGCGACGTCACCGATCCCGGCTCGGTCAAGACCGCGATGAAGGCGACGCTCGACACCTTCGGCCGCGTCGACGGCTGCTTCGCCAATGCCGGCATCGGCGGCGGCGGACGCCGCTCCTTCATCGACCGCACCGAGGAGGAATGGCGCAAGATGTTCGCGACCAATCTCGACGGCGTGTTTCACGTATTCCAGGCTGCGGCACGCCACATGACGGAGCGCGCCGAGGCCGGCGACAAGTTCGGCAGGCTGGTCGCGACCTCGAGCCTTGCCTCGCTGTTCGGCACCGCCCGCAACGAGCACTATGCCGGCACCAAGGCCGCGCTGAATGCGCTGTGCCGTGCACTCGGCGTCGAGCTTGCCCGCCACGGCGTCACCGCGAATGCGATCCTGCCCGGCTGGATCAAGAGCGACATGACCGCCGGCATCATGGCCAACGACAAGTTCGTCGCCAATGTGATGCCGCGCATCCCGGTACGCCGCTTCGGCGAGCCGAGCGATTTCGGCGGCATCGCCGTCTACCTCATGAGCAAGGCGTCGTCCTATCATACGACGGACTGCTTCGTGATCGACGGCGGGTACACGGCGTTTTGAGTTTCTGCGGCCGCCACATTCACCGCCGTCGTCCCGGCGAAAGGCCGGGACCCATATGTGGACGGCCCCCGTGGCACAAGAGCTTTCTGGGATTGATCGGATCGCTTGCATCCATATGTCCGGCCTGTTGAGTGCGATCGAATGGATCGCTGGCCAAGATGGTTTGCGCGATGCGAGTTCCAAACAACCACGCGACCTGTTGACGGCCGATGGGTCCCACGGATTGTCTCGCATCGTTGCTCGATCGATCGCTCCATCTGCTCTTGCAGCTCCGGGTCGGCTGACGAGCGAGCCCGCCAGCCGGCCAATCTGTTAAGCGGTACCCGTCGTCGCGGCATTCAGCCGTGCGGCGTCATAACTCTCACCCGTCACCATCAGCTTCCAGACGATGCGCGCCACCTTGTTGGCGAGCGCTACGGCCGCAAGCTTCGGCGGCTTACGCTTGATCAGCGCCAGCAGCCAGCGCGAGTGATGACCGCGCCCCCGCCTGGCCTGCTGGATCACCGCCGTGGCCCCGACGACCAGCAGACGGCGCAGGTCCTCATCGCCCGCCCGGGTAATCTTGCCGAGCCTGGTCTTGCCTGCGGTGGAATGGTCCTTGGGTGTCAATCCCAGCCAAGCCGCAAAGTGACGACCGGAGCGGAACGCGCCCGGATCAGGTGTCTTCATCACCAGCATCGTTGCAATGATCGGACCGACCGAGGGGATCTGAGCCAGGCGCCGGCCCGTGGCATCGCCGCGGTGCCAGGCCATCAGCCTGGCCTCAACCACCTCCAACTCGCCCTCGAGCCTGACGCACTCCCGGCCCAGCACGACAAACAGCTCGCGCGCCAGAGCGGGAAGCGTCTCGTCCTGCGCGATCCGCGCCAGCAGTGGTTCGATCGCCTCCAGTCCCTTGGGCGCGATCAGGCCATACTCCGCCGCATGGCCGCGGATCGTGTTGGTCAATTGGGTGCGCCGGGCGATCAGTCCGTCGCGGACCCCCATCAGCATCAGCGCAGCCTGCTGCTCGGCCGTCTTCACCGGCACAAAGCGCATGCTCGGCCGGCTCATCCGCCTCACACAGGCCTTCTGCATCACGCCCGTCATTCTTGTTCCGCATCACGTAGGGTTTAACCAATTGCGGCGCCATCAGCTTCACCTCGTGACCGAGCTTGGAAAGCTCGCGCGCCCAATATTGCGACGCCCCGCAGGCCTCCATCCCGATCACCGTCGGCGGAAGCTTGGCAAAAAACTCAAGCACCTGCTTGCGCGACAGCTTCTTGCGCAACACCGGCTGTTCCGCCGCGTCAACTCCATGCAGCACAAAAATATGCTTCGACGTATCCATCCCAATACGGATAATCTCTCTCACGGACGGTCTCCTTGTCTGAGATTTACAACAACCTCATTCTGGCACACTGATGCCGTAGGGGGCCGTCCACACCATCAACCACAGGACGCCGTTGTTGAAGCAAGCTGGGGCCACAGCGTCGTAACGCAATGAGCAACGGTGGTTATGGGCTCCGGGTCGCGCTGCGCTTGCCGGGACGACATCGAATATGTGGTGCCAGATTGAATCATACATCCGCATCCTCGCGGCACTGGCGCGTCCGAGTCTTGCGTTAACTTACTCCTCTGATTGAACAGAGGGCGCAGGGAATGCCGGGCGCCGATCGCACCCATGGGCCCCGAGCAAAAGGTGGATGAATGGATTTCGGGCTCGTGCTTCGCACGCCCCGGAATGACGAAAGGAGAGTGCGCGGCGCGATGCAGCGTCGCTTCCGTCGCGGCAAAACTGCTGCTAAGCGTTCGAGCGGCAAGCACGCAACAACGCGGCTTTGGTCAACAACAGGGAGGATATTTCAGATGTTTTCACACGTGATGGTTGGCACCAACGATCTGGACAAGGCCAAGGCGTTTTATGATGCGCTGCTCGGCACGCTCGATGTCCGGCCGGCCCGGGTCGACGGTCACCGCATTATGTACCTCACCAAGGCCGGCATTTTCATGGTTTCCAAGCCGATCAACGGCGAACCGGCGACGCACGCGAATGGCGGCACGATCGGCTTTGCCTGCTCTTCGCCGGAGCAGGTCGAGGCTTGGCACGCGGCCGGCATCGCCAATGGCGGCAAGACCTGCGAGGACCCGCCGGGCGTGCGGGAAGGCAGCGGCATCAAGCTCTACCTCGCCTATCTGCGCGACCTCGACGGCAACAAGATCTGCGCAATGCATCGGATGACCTAACCGGCATCCGCCGGAATCTTTCACGCTGTACGCGGCGGCGTTCAAACAACGTTTGAAACGCCGTCGCGATATTCCGCGATGCGGTAGGGATGATCGGAAAATCGGTGCTCGCGCTTCGCGTCGCACGCGTTTATTGTCCGCCGCGAAACGCGCCTTCGCGACGGGAGAAACGACAATGAAGCATGCCTATGTGCCGCGCACCACGAACTACACGCTCAATCCTGGCGACGAGCTCAACGACCTCCGCATGTCGGAAAAGGTCCGTCCGCTCTACGACCATGTGAAGCAGTTCATCCGCGACACGGTCGACCCGATGTCAGTCGAGTTCTATCGCGCCGGCGAGAAGAAGACCGACCGCTGGAGCTTCACGGACGAGCAGCTCGCGATCCTGCAGAAGGCCAAGGACAAGGCGAAGGAAGTCGGTCTCTGGAACTTCTTCCTGCCCGACGCCGAAACCGGCGACGGCCTCAACAACCTCGACTACGCCTATATCGCCGCCGAGCTCGGCAAGAGCCCGCTGGCCTCCGAGACCATGAACTGCTCGGCGCCCGACACCGGCAACATGGAGGTGCTGGAGCGGGTTGGCACCAAGGCGCAGAAGGAGAAGTGGTTGAAGCCGCTGCTGAACGGCGAGATCCGGTCGGCCTATGCGATGACCGAGCCGAACGTCGCCTCCTCCGATGCCAAGAACATCTCGACCACCGCAAAGCTGGTCGGCGACGAGTGGGTGATCAACGGCGAGAAGTATTACATCTCCGGCGCCGGCGATCCGCGCTGCAAGATCATGATCGTGATGGTGAAGACCAATCCCGACGCGGCGCCGAGCAAGCAGCAGTCGCAGATCCTGGTGCCGATCGACACCCCCGGCGTCGAGATTCTGGGCCCGATGCACGTGTTCGGCCATGACCACGCGCCGCGCGGCCACATGCATCTGCGCTTCAACAATGTGAAGGTGCCGAAGGAGAACATGCTGCTCGGCGAAGGCCGCGGCTTCGAGATCTCGCAGGTCCGCCTCGGCCCGGGCCGCATCCATCACTGCATGCGCACCATCGGCAAGGCCGAGAAGGCACTCGACATGATGGTGCAGCGCGGTCTCACCCGCGAAGCGTTCGGCAAGAAGATCGCCCATCTCGGCGGCAACATGCAGATCATCGCCCAGGCGCGCTGCGAG
This sequence comes from Bradyrhizobium sp. JR3.5, assembly GCF_054057015.1. NCBI lineage: Bacteria > Pseudomonadati > Pseudomonadota > Alphaproteobacteria > Hyphomicrobiales > Nitrobacteraceae > Bradyrhizobium > Bradyrhizobium sp. JR3.5. The sequence goes on along the minus strand of NZ_JBSRYV010000002.1, from coordinate 5,706,375 downwards.
ATCGAGGCGATGCGGCTGATGGTGCTGAAGGCCGCCAAGGCGATGGACGTGCTCGGCAACAAGGAAGCCCGCGTCTGGGTCTCGATGGTCAAGGCCATGGTGCCCGAGCGCGCCTGCAAGGTGATCGACCAGGCGATCCAGATGCACGGCGCCACCGGCATCTCGCAATGGTCCCCGCTCGGCGAAATGTACCAGGACGTCCGCCATCTGCGCTTCGCCGACGGTCCGGACGAGGTGCACTGGATGGTGGTCGGCCGCCACGAGCTGAGCATGACGTAAGCTTGTCGTCTCCTCCCCGCGTGCGGGGAGACGAACAAGTGAAATCGTAAGGCGGGTTAGCGCAAGCGTAACCCGCCTTTTACTTTCTTGTCCGCTCGCGGCGGATTACGCTTCGCTAACCCGCCCTACGTTTTCGGACATCCCATGGAATATTCCCCAAGCGACCTCAGCCAGCGCGAACGCTACAAGGTGCTGACCTCCTTCGTGCTGCCGCGGCCGATCGCCTGGGTGACGAGCCTCGGCACGGAAGGCGTGGTCAACGCGGCGCCGTTCTCGTTCTTCAACGTGTTCTGCGAGGACCCGCCGCTCTGCATGTTCGCGGTCAACCGAAGGCCCGACGGCCGCGAGAAGGACACGCTGGTCAATATCCAGCGCCTGGGCGAGTTCGTGGTCAATCTCGCCGACGAACCACTGGCGCGCGCGATGCACGAGACTTCGGGCGATTTCCCGCCCGAGATCGGCGAGCCCGACTATCTCGGCCTGAAGCTCGCGCCCTCCAGCAGGATCGCGGTGCCCCGGCTTGCCGACGCGCCTTTCGCGATGGAGTGCAAGACCTGGAAGCTGATCGACGTCAACGGCGATCGCCAGCTGATCATGGGCGAAGGCATCCATTTCCACATCCGCGACGAATTGTGGGACCGTGACGCGATGCGCGTCCACATGGAGCGCTACCATCCGATCGGCCGCATGTTCGCGGACCGCTACTGCCGCACCGACGACCGCGTGGTGTTTCCCGCGGCCGAGGGCGCAAAGAACAAATAGGACAAGACAATGAGCGAAGCATTCCGCGACAATCCGGCACAGAGCCGGTTCGAACTCGAAGTCGATGGCGCTACCGCCTTCGTGGTCTACCGCAAGACGCCGGATACGATCACACTGGTTCACACCGAGGTGCCCCCGGAGCTCGGCGGCCGCGGCATCGGCTCAAAACTCGCCCGCGCGACGCTCGATGCGGTCCGCGCTCAGGGCATCAAGCTCGTCGTGAAGTGCGAGTTCATCCAGGGCTTCATGAAGAAGCATCCGGAGTATGACGATCTGCTGGGGTGACGCGCCGATGCGCAGAGCGGGTTAGCGCAGCGTAACCCGCCGATCTGTCGGGGCATGACGGCGGATTACGCTTGGGTAATCCGCCCCACAAGCTGCGGCGCTACGAGGCCGCCGGCTCGCCGATCTTGTCCTGCGTCCTGGTTTCGAAATCGCCGGCGTCATGGCGCTCGTGGAGCTGGCTCGACGGCTCGCCCCACGTGCGGTTGACCATGCGGCCGCGCTTCACCGCGGGCCGTGCCGCGATCGCGTCGGTCCAGCGCTGCACGTTCTTGTAATCCTGCACCGAGAGGAATTCGCCGCCGCCATAGAGCAGGCCCTTGGCAAGGCTGCCGTACCACGGCCACACCGCCATGTCGGCGATGGTGTAGACATCGCCCGCGAGATATTCGTTGTCGGCGAGCCTGCGGTCGAGCACGTCGAGCTGGCGCTTCACCTCCATCGCAAAACGATCGATGGCGTATTCGATCTTGGTCGGCGCATAGGCATAGAAGTGCCCGAAGCCGCCGCCGAGATAAGGCGCCGAGCCCATCTGCCAGAACAACCACGAGAAGGTTTCCGCGCGGGTCTTCACGTCAGTGGGCAGGAACGCGCCGAACTTTTCCGCGAGATAGACCAGGATCGACCCCGACTCGAACACCCGGATCGGCTCGGGCCCGCTGCGGTCCATCAGCGCCGGGATCTTCGAGTTCGGATTGACCGCAACGAAGCCGCTGCCGAACTGGTTGCCGTCGATCTTGATCAGCCAGGCGTCGTATTCCGCGCCCCTGTGGCCCGCCGCAAGCAGCTCCTCCAGCATCACGGTGACCTTGACGCCGTTCGGTGTCGCCAGCGAGTAGAGCTGCAGCGGATGACGGCCGACCGGCAGCTCCTTGTCGTGGGTGGGCCCCGCGATCGGCCGGTTGATGCTGGCGAAGCGTCCGCCGCTCTCCTTGTTCCAGGTCCAGAATTTCGGCGGCTCGTAGGCAGAGGTGTCAGTCACGTCGTTGGCTCCCGGTTCGTGTTCTTCCAAGGTGGCGCGGCGGCCGCCGGGCCCATCCCATGTCCGCACTAGATGGTGCGCACACTGCGCTTTGCCCACCCCGCGCGATCGCATTTTCTACCTTGCGGAATGCGTCGCGAGGGATGCAGCCGGAGCAGCGCCTGCACGCAAGATCGCCGTAGCCGAAACCCGCTTGGCTTCGCCGACCGTCATGCGCTAGCGTCGCAGAGGCTGATGCCAACAAGCACAACAAGCAGCCGCCGGGAGAGAACCAGTCCATGAAATCACCGATCTGCGACATGCTGGGAATCGACTTCCCCCTGCTCGCCTTCAGCCATTGCCGCGACGTGGTGGCGGCGGTCAGCCGCGCCGGCGGCTTCGGCGTGCTTGGCGCGACCGCGCATTCGCCGGAGACGCTGGAGCAGGAGCTGAAATGGATCGACGCGCATGTCGACGGCAAGCCCTACGGCATCGACGTGCTAATCCCGGAAAACATTTCGACCGCGGGCGAGAAGAACGTCACCTGGAAGAGCCTCGAGGCGCGCGTCTCGCAGGAGCATCGCGACTTCACCCGCAATTTGCTGAAGAAATACGACATCGAGTTGACCAGCCGGAACGTCGCCGACAACCAGCCGCAACCGTTCGATGCCGAGACCGCGCTTCAACTGCTTGACGTCTCGTTCCGCCATCCGATCAGGCTGATCGCCAACGCGCTCGGCGTGCCGCCGAAGGCGATGATCGAGATGGGCCGCAAGCACGGCGTGCCGGTGGCGGCACTGGTCGGCTCCAAGGAACATGCACTGCGCCAGGTCGCAGCCGGGGTCGATATCCTGGTCGCGCAGGGCACCGAGGCCGGCGGCCATTGCGGCGAAGTCTCGACCATGGTGCTGGTGCCCGAGGTGATCAAGGCGGTCAGGAAGATTCGCGACGTGCCGGTGCTCGCCGCCGGCGGCATCATGACCGGAAGCCAGATGGCGGCCTGCATGGCGATGGGCGCGGCCGGCGCCTGGACCGGCTCGGTGTGGCTTGCCACCGTGGAGTCGGAGACCTCGGAGATCTTCCGCGAGAAGATGATCGCGGCCTCCTCGCGCGACGCCATCCGCTCGAAGGGCCGAACCGGCAAGCCGGCGCGGCAGCTCCGCTCGGTGTGGACCGACGCCTGGGACCGCTCGCCGGACAGCCCCGGCGCGCTGCCGATGCCGCTGCAAAGCATCATCAGTCGCGACGCGTTCAACGCGATCGACCGCGCAGCTGCGGCCGGCAACGAGAAGGCGCGCGATCTCGTCAGCTACTTCGTCGGCCAGGGTGTCGGCCTGGTCGACAGCGTCAAATCTGCCGGCGCCGTGGTGCAGGAGTTCAAGGAAGGTTTCGTCGAGGCCGTCGAGCACATGAACGCGCTGGTGGCGGAGTAGCACAAGAGCACAACCGTCATTGCGAGGAGCGGAGCGACGAGGCAATCCACCCATTCCCCGAGTCGAGACATGGATTGCTTCGCTTCGCTCGCAATGACGCCTAGAACAACCATCGAGCCCAATATCCCAGAGTGAAGCAACAAGAATGTCGAACAGCATCCCCGAAGACCGCATTCCCGTCATCGTCGGCGTCGGCGAGATCGTCGATCGTCCAAAGGACATCGCCGCCGGCCTCGAGCCGCTCACTTTGCTGGAAGAGGCGCTGAAGCGCGCCGAGGCCGACAGCGGCGCAAAACTGCTCTCCGATGTGCAGTCGCTCGACATCGTCAACTTCCTGAGCTGGCGCTACCGCGATCCCGAGAAGCAGCTGGCGCAGCGGCTCGGCATCGCGCCGGCGCATCTCTATTACGGTCCGGTCGGCGGCGAGAGCCCGATCCGGTACCTGCACGAAGCGGCGCAGCGCATCGCGCGCGGCGAATGCAGCGTTGCCGCGGTCTGTGGCGCGGAGGCGCAGTCGACCGCGACCAAGGCGCAGCGCGCCGGCGTCGCATTGCCGTGGACGCCGTTCGCGCATGACGTGGAGGAGCCGAAGCGCGGCGCCGCATTCCAGAAGCCGCTTGCGGTTGCGCTCGGCGTGTTCCGGCCGATCACGGTCTATCCGCTCTATGAGTCCGCGACCTCAGCGCATTGGGGCCAGACGCCGCGCGAGGCGCTGAAGGAGTCCGGCGAGTTGTGGTCGACCTATGCGCAGGTTGCCGCCGATAATCCGAACTCCTGGCTGAAGAAGCGCTTCACCGGCGACGAGATCACCACCGCGACGCCCGATAACCGGATGATCGCCTGGCCGTATACAAAACTGATGGTGGCAAACCCGACGGTGAACATGGGCGGCGCGCTGATCCTGACCAGCCTGGCGAAAGCGCGCGCCGCCGGCGTGCCCGGGGACAAACTGATCTATCCGCTCGGCGGCGCCTCGGCGGAAGAACCGCGCGACTATCTGATCCGCGACCAGTTTGTCGAGAGCCACGCACAGAATGCGGTGCTGAAGGCGGCGATGGACCTCGTCGGCGGCGACGGCAGGAAGTTCGACGCGGTCGAACTCTATAGCTGCTTCCCCTGCGTGCCGAAGATGGCGCGCCGGACGCTCGGCCTCGGCGCCGACGTGCAGCCGACCGTGACGGGTGGGCTGACGTTCTTCGGCGCGCCGCTCAACACCTACATGACGCATTCGGCCTGCGCGATGGTGCGCAAGCTGCGCGGCGGCGGCACGCTCGGCCTGCTTTACGGCCAGGGCGGCTTCGTCACCAAGCATCATGGCCTCGTGCTGTCGCGCGCCGCGCCGAAGGCCGCGCTCGAGCAGGACACCAGCGTGCAGGCGGAAGCCGACCGCAACCGCCGCAACGTGCCCGACTTCACCGCCGAGGCGACAGGAAAAGGCAGAGGTCGAGGCCTTCACCGTGATCTATCGCGCCAACGGCGAGGTCGAGCACGGCGTCACCATGCTGCGCACCGAGGACGGCCGCCGCACGCTCGGCCGCGTCCCGGCGAGCGACACGGCAACGCTGACGTATCTGCAGAACCTCGACCGCACGCCGGTCGGTACCACGGGCAACATCGTCACGGCCAGTGACGGCGTGCGGGAATGGCGGGTGGGCTAGGCCTCTAAGCTCCCTCGCCCCGCTCTTGCGGGGAGAGGGTTGGGGTGAGGGGCCGCTTCCGCGAGTTCTGCTCGCCGTGAGACCTGTACCCCCTCACCCGGATCGCATCTGACGATGCGATCCGACCTCTCCCCGCAAGCGGGGCGGGGTTAGAGGCGAAGCGCTGCGCGCCCTACCCCTTCACGTCCTGCTTTTCAGACGCCGTCGTCGGCTTGCCCTTGGCGCCGACACCGGTCACGCGCACATGATCGCCGTCGGCGAGGCCGTCCGGCGGAGCGGTGATGATGCGGTCGTCGGGGGCGAGGCCCGAGGCGATCTCGATCTCCTTGCCGAGGTCGCGGCCGATCTTCACGGTCTTGAACAGCACCTTGTCATCGGGGCTGACGGTCGCGACCCGCAGGCCGTTGCCGTTGAAGATCAGCGCGCTGGCGGGAATGCTGAGCGGCGCGGCCTCGCGCTGCAAATTGAGCTTCACGCTGGCATAACTGCCCGGCATCAGCTCGCCGGAGGAGTTGTCGAGCCCGAGTTGCATCCGCGTGGTGCCGGAGGCGACATCGACCGCCTGCGAGGAGGCTTCCACCGTCGCCTGGAACGTGCGGTTCGGGTAATCCGGCAACACCAAGGAGGCCTTGGCGCCGATCTTGATCGCCGGGACGTAGTTCTGCGGCACGTTGACGTAGACGCGCAGCTTGGTGATGTCCGAGATCGTGAACATCGCGGGACCCGAGTTGCCGCCGGCATTGATCAGCGCGCCGACGTCGGTGTCGCGCGAGGTCACCACGCCGTCGAACGGCGCCGTGATCTTCTTGTAACCGGCGAGCGCTTCCAGCCGCTCGACATTGGCCTGGCCCGACCTGACCGCACCGTTCTTGTTGGAGAGATCGGCGGTGCGCTCGTCGATCTCCTGGGCGGAGACGAAGTTCGAGGCGACCAGCGTCTTGCGCCGGGTCAGCGTCGCCTCGGAGAGCTTGGCTGAGGCCTGGGCGCTGGCGAGATCGGCGCGCGCCTGCAACAATTGCTGGTCAAGGTCGGGCGCCTCGATCTCGGCGATCACCTGGCCGGCCTTGACGCGGGCGCCGATGTCGGCGTCCCAATTCTTGAGATAGCCGGACACCCGCGCGAAGATCGGTGCGCGGGAATAGGCCTCGAGCCGGCCCGGCAGGTCGATCGTGGGGCTCAGCGCCTTGGCGTTCGGCAGCGCCACGGCGACGGTCGGAATGGCCTGGTCGTCGGTCCACTCCTTCAGCCTGGTGTCCTGCTCCTCGCGGGCGCGGATGCCGGTGCCGACGATCAGCCCCGCGCCGACCAGTGCAACCACGCCGAATATGCCCAATCTCCGGCCGGACACCGGTGGGCGCTGTTCAGTGGGCTGCATGCGGAATCTCCGATGAGGCGGCGGCTTTGGCGCCTTGCTTCTTGTGTACCATACTGAATACCACGGGAACAAACATCAGCGTCGCGAAGGTTGCAAAGATCAGGCCGCCGATCACGGCGCGGCCCAGCGGGGCGTTCTGCTCGCCGCCCTCGCCAAGCCCCAGCGCCATCGGTGCCATGCCGATGATCATGGCGAGCGCGGTCATCAGCACCGGGCGGAAGCGGACAAATCCGGCCTCCAGCGCGGCCGCGACGGGATCGCCAAGTTCCTCATAGCGCTCGCGGGCAAAGCTGATCACGAGCACGCTGTTGGCGGTCGCAACGCCCATGCACATGATGGCGCCGGTAAGCGCCGGAACCGACAGCGTGGTCTGGGTCGTGAACAGCATCCAGACGATGCCGGCGAGTGTAGCTGCGGGCAACGCCGTGATGATCACGAACGGGTCCGACCAGGACTGGAAGTTCACCACGATCAGGAAGTAGATCAGCACGACCGCGCCGAGCAGGCCGAACAGCAGGCCGGTGAAGGCCGAGTTCATGGTCTGCACCTGGCCGAGCAGCACCACTGACGAGCCCTTCGGCACTTCCTTTGCGGTGTCGGCAATGAGCTGGCGCACGTCGGTTGCGACGCCGCCGAGATCGCGGCCTTGCGTCGTGGCGTAGATCTGCACCAGCGACTGGATGTCGTATTGCGACACCACCGCGCTCGAGGTTGCGCGCTTGATGTCTGCGATGCCGCCGAGGATCGGCGCCTGGGTGTTGCCGGTCGCGGTGATCGGCAGCGTCTGCAGCGCGCTCAGCGAGTCGATCTGATATTGCGGCGTCTGCATCACGATCGAGTAGGACACGCCGTTGTCGGGATTGAGATAGTAGGTCGGCGCGACCTGCGAGGAGCCGGCAAGGTTGACGACGAGCGAGTTGGTGACGTCGCGCTCGGTCAGGCCGACATATTGCGCGCGGGTACGATCGACATCGATATTGAAGGTCGGATTGTTCGGCGACTGCTGGATCCGCGCGTCGGCAATGCCGGGGATGCGCTTGATCTTGGCCAATAGCTTGTTGGCGTAGGCGAAGTTGGCGTCGAGGTTGGCGCCGCGGATCTGCAGGTCGATCGGCGCCGGCGCGCCGAAGTTCAGGATCTGGCTGACGATGTCGGCCGGCAGGAACGCGAAGCTGGTGCCCGGAAACAGCCGCGGCAACTGCTCACGCAGCGCGCGAACATGCTGCTCGGTCGGCTTGTGGCCTTCCTTGAGGCGGATCTGGATGTCGCCGTCCTGCGGACCGATCACGCCGGTGTTGTTGTAGGTCATGTTGATGCCGGAGATCGGCATGCCGATGTTGTCGGTCATGGTCTCGATCTCGCCAGGGACCAGCTTGCGGATCGCCTTCTGGATGTCGGCGAGCTGGTTGGCGGTCTCCTCGACACGGGTACCGACCTGAGTGCGGACATGCATCAGGATGTTGCCGGCATCGACCGACGGGAAGAAGTTGCGGCCGAGAAACGGCACCAGCACGAACGACGCGGCAACCACCGCGAGGAAGCCGCCGACGAACACCTTGCGGTGGCCGAGCGCCATCTCGAGCAGGCCGCGATAGCCGCCACGGATGCCCTCGAACCGCGCCTCGAAGCCGCGCTGGAACCAGACCAGCGGATTGCGCGACTTCGGCGGCGTGCCCTCGTGATGGACATGCGCCTGCAGCAAATAGTTCGCCATGGTCGGCACCAAAGTACGCGACAGGATGAACGACCAGATCATCGCGAACATGACCGCTTCGGCCATCGGCACGAACAGGAAGCGCGCGACGCCGGTCAGGAAGAACATCGGCACGAACACGATGCAGATACAGAGCAGCGAGACGAAGGCCGGCGTCACGATCTGGTTGGCGCCGTCCAGGATCGATTGCTCGACCGGTTTGCCCTGCTCGAGATGGTAGTTGATGTTCTCGATCGTCACCGTGGCGTCGTCGACCAGGATGCCGACCGCGAGCGCAAGGCCGCCGAGCGTCATGATGTTCAGCGTCTCGCCGATCAGGGACAGCATGATGATGGCCCCGAGCACCGACAGCGGGATCGACACCGCGATGATGACGGTCGAGCGCCAGCTGCCGAGGAACAGCAGGATCATCACACTGGTGAGCAGCGCGGCGATCACGCCCTCGAAGGCGACGCCGGTGATTGCACCGCGGACGAATACCGACTGGTCGCCGATGAAGCCGATCTTCAGCGCGTCCGGCATCTGGTCCTTGACGTCGATCACCTTCTGCTTGATGCCGGAGATGATATCGAGCGTCGAAGTGGCGCCGGCTTTCAGCACCATCATCAGCACCGAGCGGTTGCCGTCGACATGGACGATGTTGGTCTGCGGCGGATTGCCGTCGCGGACGGTGGCGACGTCACGCACATAGACCATTGCGCCGTTGACCTGCTTGATCGGCAGGTCGCCGAGTTCCTCCATCCGGAGCGGCGAGTTGTTCAGGTTTACGGTGTATTCGAAATTGCCGATCTTCTGCGTGCCGACCGGCGTGATGAGGTTTTGTGCCGCGAGCGTGTTGGCGACGTCCTGGCCGGACAGGCCACGCGCCTGCAGCGCGGTCGAATTGAGATCGATCTGGACCTGACGCTGCTTGCCGCCGAACGGATACGGGATCGCAGCGCCAGGCACCGTGACCAGCGGCGTGCGCAGCTGGTTGATGCCGATGTCGGCGAGGTTCTGCTCGGTCAGGCCGTCGCCCGACAATGCGACCTGGATGATCGGAACCGTCGAGGCGCTGTAGTTCAGGATCAGCGGCGGCGTCGCGCCCGGCGGCATCTGCTTGAGCAGGGTCTGCGAGATCGCGGTGACCTGCGCGTTGGCGGTGCGGATGTCGACATTGGGCTGGAAGAATATCTTGATGATGCCGAACCCGTTATACGAGTTGGCCGTGATGTGCTCGATGTCGTTGACCGTCGTGGTCAGCGCGCGCTGGAACGGCGAAGTGATGCGGCCGGCCATCTGGTCGGGCGGCAAGCCGGTGTATTGCCAGACCACGCCGATCACGGGGATACGGATGTCGGGAAAGATGTCGGTCGGCGTGCGCAGTGCGGCCAGCGGTCCGATAATCAAGAGCAGGATCGCGAGCACGACGAAAGTATATGGCCGGCTCAGCGCGATACGGACCAGTGCGATCATAAAAGCAGCATTCCCGAAATGAAGCCCGCCCCGGGCAGAGGAATCGACATTGCAAAAGCCGTTCCGCAGCGGCCGATTTACCCGATGACGGGCAAAACGCCAACCTGCGGAGCCGCGGCGGCCTTCACTTCCTTGGCATAGTACGTGAAGCCGTGCGCTCCGATCGGGTACGCCAGACGCAGTGCCGCCGATCGCGCTCGTATCATCGTCAAAAAAGAGACGGCTCTGCTGCGAATATGCGCCGGCCGAGCACGCTGTTTCGGCCGTCACGAGGCTAGCGCATCGCTGCTCTGCGAAAATGTAAAGTGTGGTGAGCCGGCCGGCTCACCACACCGGGATCGGTTGCCCCGACAACGATGCCTGTATGGCCGAACCGGCGGCGCCGGATCAGGCGGCGCGAACCGCGTTGAGGAACTTGCCGACTTCGAGCTTGAGGCAGCTGCTGTCGCCCGAGAGCGACTGCGCCACCGACAGCACCTGGCTCGACGCCGAGCCGGTCACCGTATCCACGCAAAGAAAAATGCCCGGCCTGTCGGCCGGGCATTTTCGATGATCAAAGGCGCGCCCGGCCTCAGGCCGCGCGAACGGCGTCGAGGAATTTGCCGAACTCAAGCTTGAGGCGGTTGCTGTCACCCGAGAGCGACTGCGCCGCCGAGAGCACCTGGGTCGAAGCCGAGCCGGTTTCGTTGGCGCCGTGCTGCACGTCGGTGATGTTGGCCGAGACCTGCTGGGTGCCCTGCGCCGCCTGCTGCACGTTGCGGGAAATCTCCTGCGTCGCCGCGCCCTGCTCCTCGACCGCGGCGGCGATGGTTGAGGAGATCTCCGACAGCCGCTCGATGGTCGACGAGATCTCCTTGATCGCGCCGACCGACTCCTGGGTTGCGGTCTGGATGCCGGCGATCTGCTGGCCGATCTCGCCGGTCGCCTTCGCGGTCTGCTCGGCCAGCGCCTTCACCTCGGAGGCCACGACCGCGAAGCCACGGCCGGCTTCACCGGCGCGCGCCGCCTCGATGGTGGCGTTCAGCGCCAGCAGGTTGGTCTGACCGGCAATCGTGTTGATCAGTTCGACAACGTCGCCGATCCGCGCGGCTGCCTTCGACAGCTCGCTGACCCGATCGTTGGTGGTGCGCGCCTGGCCGACGGCATCGCCCGCCATCCGCGCCGACTCCTGGACCTGGCGGCTGATCTCGGTCACCGACGACGACAGCTCTTCGGTCGCCGACGCCACCGACTGCACGTTGGTCGAGGCCTCCTCGGACGCAGCGGCAACCGAGGTGGTCAGTTCCTGCGACCGCCGTGCGGTCGACGACAGCGTGCTGGCCGAGGCTTCGAGCTGGGTCGAGGCCGACGACACGGTCTGCACGATCTCACCGATCATCTGTTCGAAATTGCGGGTGATGGTATCGACCCGGCGGCCGCGCTCGATCTTGGCCTCGGCATCGGCGGCCGCGGCCTCATCGGCGGCCTTCTTGGCAACCAGGGCTTCCTTGAACACCTGCAGCGTGTCGGCCATCGCGCCGATCTCGGTCTTCTCGCCCTGGTGCGGCACGATTGCGGTGAGGTCGCCGCGGCCGAGCGCCTGCATCGGGCTCACGATCGAGGCGATGCCGGACGTCACGTCGCGGATCATCAGGAAGCCGATACCGGCGCCCACGATGATGACGGCACCGAGCATGATCGCAAGCAGCATGAACGCCGATGCGTAGCTGTTCGCAGCGTCCTGCGCCGCCTTGTCGGCACCGGCGTTGTTGAGGTCGATATCCTTGCGCAGGATCTCGTCCGCCTCGAGGCCGATCTTGTTCACGGTCTTGGCGTTCAGCTCATGCGCTTCGTGCGGGACCTTGCCGACCTCCTTGCGCGACAGCGCCATCACCTCCTCGGTGCCCTTCTTGTAGCGAGTCCAGGTGTCGACCCATTGATTGTAGAGCGTCCGCTCTTCCGGCGAGGTGATCATCGGCTCGTAGATCGCGCGGACCTTGGTGTTGGCTTCGACCACCGACGCCAGGGTCTTCTCCTGCGCGAGCTTCTCCTCCAGCGTCTCGACCAGCATGTGCTCGCGGATCACGTTGCGGTAGGTGATGACGCCGGCGCGCAGATCCCCAAGCGCACGCACGCTCGGCAGCCAGTTCTTCGTGATATCCACCGTGTTGGCATTGATCGACCGCATGCTCGTGACCGACAGCAGGCCCATGCCCGCCATTGCGACAAGCAGGAAGGACACCACGGCAATGATCTTGGCGCGGATCGAGAATTTGGCGAACATCTTGAGGTCTCTTGGATATCGGGCTCGCGAGGCCCGATCGAATGGCTGGGGGCGCGGCGGAACGCCGTAGACATCAAAGCCAGCCCCCCTCCTTAAGTAGGGTTAATTTGGTTCACCGTTGAACTACGGAGATATCAGTCATCAGACTGACATGGTGCGCGAGAGGCGCATCAAGGCATCAATGCCAGCGCGTCCGAGAAGAACTCCGGCCCGCCGAAATTGCCTGATTTCAGGGCAAGCACCATCTCGCCCTTTCCAGCGCCGACCGCGCGCAGAACCGGCACGCCCGCAGCGATTTCCGCCCCGACCAGGAATCCCGGGATACCCAGGCGATCGACCACGGCGCCTGAAGTTTCACCACCGGCGACCACCAGCCTGTGCACACCCGACCGCACCAGCCCCTCCGCGAGGTCGGCCATCGCCTGCTCGATCGCATGTCCGGCTGCACCACGGCCATGACGGGATTGTAGAGCAGCCACCTCCTCCGGAGTCGAGCTGCTGGCGATCAGGATTGGACCCGTACCGAGCCGCTCTTTGGCCCAGGCGAGCGCGCGCTGCGCCTCGTCCTTGCCGGCGATCACCCGCTCGGGGTCCAAGTGCAGGACCGGCATCACCTTCTCGGCGCTGGCGATCTGGCGCAGGGTCGCCTGCGAGCAACTGCCGGCGAGGCAGGCGGCCGGCCCGCCGATCGCTGCGCTGGTCACGGCATTCACGGCAGCCGATTTGGCCTTGCCTGCGGCGACCAGCGCCCGCGCCAATCCAAGCCCGATGCCGGAGGCGCCGACCGAGAGACCGTGATCCAGCGCCGCCTGCCCAATGGTTTCGAGGTCGCGGTCGAACACCGCGTCGACGATCGCAGCGCCGATGCCGCTGCGCGCAAGCTCGGCGAGCTTTGCCCGAACGGCCTCGGTGCCGCGGCTCAGCGTCGCCAGATCGACCAGGCCGACCTTGGTGGCGCTCTGGCGCGCCAGCACGCGGACCAGATTGGAATCATGCATCGGGTTGAGCGGATGGTCCTTCAGCGGGCTCTCGTTCAGCGGCACCGAGCCGACGAACAGATTGCCCTGATAGACGGTGCGGCCGGTTTCCGGGAACGCCGGCGTCACCAGCACGATGCTGTCCCCGGAATCGGCGCGCAGCGCGTCCATCACCGGACCGATATTGCCGGCATCGGTGGAATCGAAGGTCGAGCAGATCTTGAACAGGATATGCTGAGCGCCGCGGTAGCGCAGCCAGGCCTCCGCGGCGCGCGAACGCGTCACGGCAAGGCCGGCCTCGATCGAACGACTCTTCAGCGACACCACGACGGCGTCGACCTCCGGCAGCGCGAGATCGTCGGCGGGCACGCCGATGGTCTGCACCGTGCGCAAGCCGGCACGGGTCAGCGTGTTGGCGAGGTCGGAGGCGCCGGTATAATCGTCGGCGATGCAACCGAGTGCGAGTGTCACGGCTTCACTCCGGCATAGGGCTTGAACCAGGCGAGACCGTCGGTGGTCTTGCCGCGCGGATTGTATTCGCAGCCGACGAAGCCGGCGTAACCGAGCCGGTCGAGCTCGTCGAACAGGAACGGATAGTTCAGCTCCTCGCCGTCGGGCTCGTTGCGCGAGGGGATCGAGGCGATCTGGATGTGGCCAATGATCGGCATCATCTCGCGCAGCCGCATCGTGACGTCGCCATGGATGATCTGGCAGTGATAGATGTCGAACTGCAATTTCAGGTTCGGGATCTTCAGCTCGCTGATCAGGTCGCACGCGAAGTTGAAATCATTGAGGAAATAGCCGGGCACATTGCGCGGATTGATCGGCTCGATCACGACGTCGAGGTCGTGCGGCGCGAAGAACTCCGCGGCGTTCGCGACGGATTTGTAGAAGGCTTCGACTGCGCGTCGATCACTGCGGTCGGCGATCCCGGCCATCAGATGCACGCGCTTGACGCCGGTCGCTTGCGCATAGGGCAGCGCGGTCTTCAGGCTCTGCTGCAAATCGGCGAAGCGATCCGGCAGCGCAGCAAAGCCCTTCTCGCCGGCGTTCCAGTCGCCCGGCGGCAGGTTGAACAGTGCCTGTGTCAGCCCGGCGGCTTTCAGCCGCTTGCCGACCTCCTCGGCCGGATGGTCGTAGGGAAACAGGAACTCGACCGCGGTGAAGCCCGCTTTCGCCGCCGCCTCGAAGCGGTCGAGGAACGGGACCTCGTTGAACATCATGGTGAGATTGGCGGCAAAGCGGGGCATGGCAGAATCCTCTTATTTCGCGCCGGGAAGCTTGGTGCCGGTGACCTGCGCATACATCCGCGCCACCGACGCATCGTCGTCGCGGCCCATGCCGGCGGCCGATGTCATCAGGAACATCTGCAGCGCCGCGGCCGAGATCGGCACCGGGAAGCGCGCATTGCGCGCCATGTCCTGGATGATGCCGAGGTCCTTGACGAAAATCTCGACCGCGCTGCGCGGCGCATAATCGCCGTCGAGCACATGCGGCATGCGGTTCTCGAACATCCAGGAATTGCCGGCGGAGGCCGTGATCACCTCATAGACCTTCCTGATGTCGAGGCCCTGCTTGGCGGCAAAGGCGATCGCCTCGGAGGCAGCGGCAATATGCACACCGGCCAGCAGCTGGTTGATCATCTTGAACGCGGCGCCCTGCCCTGCGGCATCGCCGAGCTCGTAGAGCTTTGCCGCCATCGCATCCAGCGCCGGCCGCGCCTTCGCGAACGCCGCCGCGCTGCCGGAGGCGAGGATCGTCAATTCACCCTGCGCCGCGCGCTGCGCGCCGCCGGAGATCGGCGCATCGAGATAATGCCGGCCGGTCGCCTCGAGTTGTTTCGCAAGGCGCCGCGCGATATCGGGGTCCATGGTCGCCGACGATATGAAGACCGCGTCCTTGGCCAGGGTCTCGGCGGCGCCGTCCTTGCCGAACAGGATGGCTTCGGTCTGCGCCGCATTGACGACGACGCTGACGACGATGTCGGCATCCCTGGCCGCTTCGGCCGGCGTTTTCGCGCCCTTGCCGCCGTCGGCCGCGAAGCGCGCGACGGCATCGGCCGAGACGTCGCAGCCGGTCACAACCAAACCGGCGCGCTTGAGCGAGGTCGCCATGCCGTATCCCATCGAGCCCAGCCCGATGACGGCGACGTGCGGTGTTGCGGAACTGGACATGCGGCGATCCTCAAATTTTTACTTGATTGCGCATAGAACGGTTTCCCATCTTTCCGGATCATGCGCGCTTACAGCTTGCCTATCACGGCTTGGCCGCGCTGCCAAAGCATGAGACAAAGCGGAAAACGGATAGCGCCAAGGCCAAATGAGGCGGACGAAACTAGGTGGACGACATCAGGCGGGCGAAACCAAGTGAGCGATACAAAGCTTCGTGAGGACATCTGCCGCTTCGGCCGCTCGCTGTTCGAGCGCGGGCTGACGCCGGGCTCCTCAGGCAATATCAGCGTCCGGCTCGACGACGGCGGCTGGCTGGTGACGCCGACCAACGCTTCGCTCGGTTTCCTCGATCCGGCGAAGATGTCGCGGCTCGACGGCAATGGCCGCCTCGTCTCCGGCGATGCCCCGACCAAGGAAGTGCCGCTGCACACCGCACTCTACCAGACCCGCGCCAGCGCCGGCGCGGTGGTGCATCTGCACTCGACCCATTCGGTCGCGCTTTCGATGCTGCCCGAGATCGACCCGCGCGCCGCGCTGCCGGCGATGACGGCCTATTACGTCATGAAATGCGGCCAGACCGCGCTGGTGCCCTATTATCGCCCCGGCGACCCCGCCGTTGCCGATGCAATCAGGGGGCTGGCCGGGAAATATTCATCGGTGCTGCTTGCCAATCACGGCCCCGTCGTCTCCGGCGACACGCTGGAAGCGGCGGTGTTCGCGACCGAGGAACTGGAGGAAACCGCCAAACTCTATCTGCTGCTGCGCGGGCTGAACCCGCGCTATCTCTCGCCCGAACAGGTGGCGGATTTAACCAGGACGTTCGGGCTCGTGCTGCCGGATCACCCTCACTAGATCAAGCAAAGGTGAGATATGCGGAGAACGGTCATGATGAGGTTCACGGGATTGGCATTCACTGCGCTGCTCGTCGGCGGCCTGGCAGGATCGACGGCACAGGCCGAGCAGACCCTGCCCGACCTGCTGGCGGTACAGCTGCGCGCGCAAGGCTATGCCTGCGACAAGCCGCTCAAGGCCGAACGGGACGACAAGCTCTCGAAGCCCGACAACGAGGCCTGGACGCTGACCTGCAGCAACGCGACCTACCGCGTCAGCCGCGTGCCGGATCTCGCCGCGAAGGTCGAGAAGGTCGAAGAGGGCAAGGACAAGTAGTCCGGGCTACGAGCTAGATGTCGCGCGCCACGCACGCCGCCGTCATGCTGAGGTGCGAGCGGAGCGAGCCTCGAAGGATGGCCACAAGCGCCTGTGGCCCATCCTTCGAGGCTCGCCAGCGGCGCGCCGCGCCGCCGAGCTCGCACCTCAGGATAACGCCGTCGCAAGTAGAACCACTGCTGCTTCTACAGCCCCAGATACGCCTTGCGCACGTCGGGATTGCCGGTGATCTCGGCGGCGGTGCCCTGCATCAGCACGCGGCCGGTTTGCAGGATGTAGGCGCGGTCGGCGATCTCGAGGCACTCGGCCATGCGCTGCTCGACGATCAGGACCGTCATGCCGGCGTCGCGGATGCGCTTCACGGCCTGGAAGATCTCGTCGACCAGTTTCGGCATGATGCCCTGCGACGGCTCGTCGAGCATCAGAAGTCGCGGTCGCGTCATCAGTGCGCGGCCGATCGCGAGCATCTGCTGCTCGCCGCCGGACAAGGTCTCCGCGCGCTGCTCGAGCCGCTCGCCGAGCCGCGGGAACAGCTGGAACACCAGATCGAGCGGCGCGTCGCGGTCGGACTTGCTGCGATAGAGATAGCTGCCGAGCCGCAGATTGTCGCGCACCGAGAGCCGCGGAAACAGCCGGCGGTTCTCCGGCACGAAGGCGATGCCATCAGCAGTGATGACGTGCTGCGGCTGGCCATCGATCCGCTTGCCGTCGAAGGTGACGGTGCCCGCGCGCGGCCGCTCGGCGCCGGCGATCGATTTCAGCAGCGTCGACTTGCCCGCACCATTGGCGCCGGCGACGCAGACGATCTCGCCCTTGGTGACGTCGATCGACACCGAAGAGATCGCAACCAGGCCCTGATAGGCGGTGGTGACTTCACGCACCGACAGCATGACGATCCCCGAGATAGGCAGAAATGACTTCTGGATTGCGGACGACCTCGGTCGGCTTGCCCTCGACCAGCACCTTGCCGAGATTGAGCACGATGGCGCGGTCGACCAGCGGCATCACGATCTCCATCACATGCTCGACCATCAGCACGGTGACGCCGGTGGCCCGCACCTTGCGCACCAGCTCGACGCCGGTCTGCGCCTCGACCGGCGTCAGTCCGGTCAGCACTTCATCGAGCAGCAGCAGCTTCGGTTCGGTGGCGAGCGCACGGGCGACTTCGAGCCGGCGCTTCTCCGACGGGACGAGATCGGCGGCAAGCTTGTCGGCGCGCGCCGCAAGTCCGCAGAACTCCAGGACCTCATAGGCCTTCTGCCGCGCGATACGCATCTTGGTGTTACGGATCAGCGCGCCGACGATGACGTTGTCGATCACGGTCATGGTCTCGAAGCTCTTGACCACCTGGAAGGTGCGCCCGACGCCGCGCTGGCAGCGCTCCGCCGCCGGCAGCTTTGTCACGTCCTCGCCGTCGAACATGATCGAGCCTTGCGTGGGAGGCAGCACGCCCGCAATCAAATTGAACAGCGTCGATTTGCCGGCGCCGTTCGGGCCGATCAGGCCGACGATCTCGCCGCGGCCGACCGAGATCGAGACGTCGCTGTTGGCGACGAGGCCGCCGAAGCGCTGCCAGACGCCGCGGGTTTCCAAGAGCGGGGTCTCCAAGAGCGCCGTCATCGCGCGGCCTCCTTGCGCCCGGAGAGCATGCTGAACACGCTGACGAGCCCCTTCGGCAGTGCCAGCGAGATCGCGACGATCAGCGCGCCGTAGACGATGAGGTCGACGCCGCGGCCGGAACCGCCGACAAAGGACCGCGTCAGTTCGGTGAGCGGGATCAGGATCACCGCGCCGAGCACCGGCCCCCACAGCGTGCCGATGCCTCCTAACACCGCGGGCAGCGCCATCAACAACGAGAACTGGAAGCCCATCACGCTTTCGGGGTCGATATAGGAGACGAACTGGGCGTAGAAGCCGCCGCCGACCGCGACGAGGAAGGCGGAGACCGCCGCCGCGCCCATCTTGGAATTGAACACGACGACGCCGAGGCTCTCGGCAGCATCCGGATTGTCCTTCACCGCCCGCCACCAATAGCCCCATTTGGAATCTTCCAGCCACCAGGTGACGAGCCAGGCAATGCAGGCCAGCACCAGCGCGAAATAGAAGTACGGCAGCTTGGAGCGGGTGAACTGGAATTTCAGCCAGCTGTCGCCGCGCACCGGGATATCGATGCCGAGAGCGGCGCCGGCCCAATCCCAGTTCTGGATCAGCAGCAGCGCGATCTCGGCGATCACGATGGTCGCGATCACGAAATAATGCCCGCGCAGGCGGAAGCAGGGATAGCCGAGCGCCATCGCGATCACGGCGGAGATCGCCCCGCCCGCCAGCATGCCGAACCACGGCAGCACGCCGAACTTGGTGAACAGCAGCGCGGTGGTGTAGGCGCCAAGCCCGAAATAGAGCGCATGTCCCAGCGAGATCTGTCCGCAATAGCCGGACAGGATGTTCCAGCTTTGCGACAGCGCGGCATACATCAGGGTCAGGACCATGATGTTCTGGACGTAGACGTCCTTGACGAACAGCGGCACCAGCGCTGCGATCACCGCAAGGCAGGCCGCCACGATCAAGTCACGCCTGCGGCGTTGGGCGAAGTGGGTGTCCATCACATCGATCCGAACAGGCCACGCGGGCGGATGAAGACGACCAGGAGATAGACGGCGTAGATGCCGACCGATTTCAGCGACGGCGGCAGGATCAGCGCGGTGGTCGCCTCGACCAGGCCGACGATGATGCCGCCGGCAAAGGCGCCGAACACGCTGCCGAAGCCGCCGAGCGCCACGGTGACGTAGGCGATCAGCGCAAACGACGCGCCGACGTCGGGATAGACGTAGAAGAAGATCGCCATGATGGCGCCGGCAAGTCCGACCAGCGCGGCACCAAGGCCCCAGCCGAGCGCGAACACCCGGTTCTTGTCGATGCCGACCAGCGCCACCGCGCCGGCGTCCTCGCGCGTTGCCTCGAGCGCGCGTCCGAAATCGGTGCGATTGATGAAGAAGTAGAGCGCGACGAAGGCCGCGATCGACAGCATCGCGCCGATCAGCTGCGGCTCCGGCAGATAGATGCCGGCGATCGAGATCGTCTTGCCGCCGACCCAGGAGTTGGTGACGCTGCGGTAGTCGGGCGTGAAGAAGAACTGGGCGAGGCCCCGCATCACGATCGCAAGGCCGAAGGTGGAGAAAATCTGCACCATGCCGGCATTGGCCTTGGCGCGCATCGCGAAGCGGACCACCAAGAGGTAGACCACCGCGCCGAACACGAACAATGCCGCGGCGACCAACGGCGCCGCAAGCAAGGGGTCGATCGCGAAGAACGCGAACAGGAAGAAGGTCGCGTACATCGCGATCATCAGGAACTCGCCGTGCGCGAAATTCACGACGTCCATCAATCCGAAGATCAATGCGAGGCCGGCGGCGATCAGTCCGTAGAGCAGCCCCATCAGGAGGCCGCTCGCCAAACTCTGGATAATGGTCTCGGCTGTCACCGCTGCGCCCCAATCATCGCAAAACGCCTGCCTGTGGTAATGGGTCCCGGGTCGCGCTTCGCTTGCCCGGGACGACGGTGAGAAAGTGCCCGAACGATCAGCTGTTCATCGGCCAGATCGCCTCGGAGACGGCGGCCTGTTCCGGGAAGATCGTCACGAAGTTCTTCGCGGTATATTGCAGCAGCACCGGATCGGCGAAATTGTTCTGCCCCATCTCGTCGAACTTCACGCGCCGCCACGGCATGATGGTGACGTCGCCTGGCATGTCGGTGGCGACCAGCGCCTCGCGGATCTTCTCGCCGTCGGTCGACTTGGCGCGATTGATGGCGTCGGCCATCACGATCAGGCCCATGAACTGGCGCGAGGTGTAGTCGTTGAAGTCCTTGCCCGACTTGGCGCGGTACATCTCGTTGATGAGACCGACCATCGGCCGCTTCTGCGCCAGGTCGAGCGAGAAGCTGCCGCGCGAGATCACCCCCTCGAGCTTGTCGCCGACCGCATCATAGGTCGCCTTCTCCGAGAAGCCGGCATCCTGCGCCATGATGTTCTTCGGCTTGTAGCCGAGCTCCGCCATGGTCTTGACCAGCAGGATCGAGTCGGTGGTGTAGCTCGACGGCATCAGCACGTCGGCATTCGCGGCCTTGAGCTGCTGCACCTCGGCGGTCAGCGACGGCGAGTTGGCGCGGTACTTGATGTCGGCCACGATCTTGTAGCCGCGCTCGCCGGCGAGCTTGGTCTGCGCGTTCGCCGAATCGGTGCCGAAGATGGTGTCCTCGTGGAACAGCGCCAGGGTCTCGATCTTCTGGCCCTTCTTCTTCATCGCATCGAAGAAGTCGAACATCGCCGCCGAGAACATCTCGTCGTGCGGCGAGGCGCGGAAATAGTATTTCAAACCGCGGCGATGCAGGCTCGGCGAGGAGTTGTCGGCCGAGATGAACGGGACGCCGTAGCGCTCGCAGGTCTGACTGACGGTGACGGCAACCGCGCTCTGATAGGTGCCGACGACGGCACAGACCTTCTCCTGCGTGATCAGGCGCTCGGTCTCGGCGCGGCCCTTCTGCGGATCGGCCTGGTGGTCGGCGAACACGAGGCGAACCTTGGCGCCGCCGAGGCCGGAGAGGCCTTCGCCCTTGGCGAGCGGCAGCGCGAAATCATAGTTCTTGTTGATGATCTCGGCCGCGGTATTGAAGGCATGCTGCGCGTCGACGCCGATCGCGGCGCTGGAGCCGGACAGCGGATAGATCACGCCGACTGCAACTTCGCTTGTCTGCGCGCGCGCGGCCATCGGACCGAGCGCAGCGGCGGCAGTGGCACCCAGCAACACGTTACGGCGAGAGATCGTCATCGAAATTCCCCTTAGGTCAGCTTGTTATTATCGATGTGATGCTTGTAGCGCGCAGTAAAGCCTCAATGAATTGCACGAATTGCCTATTCAGAGCACAGCCAGCTGCTTGTTCCTGAGATCGGTCACCAGCATCAGGCCCGGCGAATGCGTGATCGCGAACGGCAGCTTCGCACTTGCGATCACCGATTGCGGCGTGACGCCACAGGCCCAGAACACCGGGATCTCGTCATCGGCCACCGGCACCGGATCGCCATAGTCGGGCTTGGCGATATCCTTGATGCCGATCGCATGCGGGTGGCCGAGATGAACCGGTGCGCCATGCACCGACGGGAAACGCGATGTGATCTGCACCGCGCGGATCGCATCCGCCGGCTTGAATGGGCGCATCGACACCACCATCGGTCCCGCGAACGGCCCCGACGGCTGGCAGGCGATGTTGGTCCGGTACATTGGCACACGCAGGTTGCGTTCGATGTGACGGATCGGCAGCCCGTCCTCCAGCAGCGCCTCCTCGAACGAATAGGAGCAGCCGAGCACGAAGGTGACGAGATCGTCGCGCCAGTATTTGGTGATGTCGGTCGGCTCGTCGGCCACCTCGCCGTCGCGCCAGACCCGGTAACGCGGCACGTCGGTGCGGATGTCGAGGTCGAGGCCGAGCGCGGGGATTCTGGGATCGCCGACGTCGGACATGCCGATGATCGGGCACGGCTTCGGATTGAGCTGGCAGAAGCGGTGGAAGGCGCCGGCGAGCTTCTCCGGCAGAATCGCCAGATTGCCCTGAACGAAACCGTTGGCGAGCCCGGCCGTGGTGGCCGTGGCCATGCCGTTACGACAGGCGCGCCGCGCTTCGACGCTCGCCAGCACTGGCTCCCCCTGAGATCGCTGCACTGCCGCAAAAACAGTCATGGGATTCTCCTGCCCATAATCTCGACAAGGACAAACCAACACCAAGCGTGATATAATGTCTAATCGTCCTTTCTAATCAAAATCGATAAATATAATTTATCGATCGGGGATATGCTTCCAATGACGGACTTCCGCTCGATCGAAACGTTCCTCTGGGTCGTCAAGCTCGGCAGCTTCCGCGGCGCCGCCCAGCGGCTCAACACCACCCAGCCGGCGATCTCGCAGCGCATTGCCCAGCTCGAGCGCGAGATGGGCGTCAAGCTGTTGAACCGCGATCACCGGGTGGCCTCGCCGACGCCGAGCGGACGGCTGATGATGACCTACGCCGAGAAGCTGATCGGCCTGCGCTCGGAGATGATGGCGGAGGTCGGCGACCGTTCGGCGATGCGCGGCGCGCTGCGGCTCGGTGTCGCGGAGACCATCGTGCACACCTGGCTGCCGCGGCTGGTCAAGAGCGTCAACGAGATCTACCCGAACCTGTCGCTGGAGATCGAGGTCGACATCACGCCGAACCTGACCCCGCGACTGCTGGCGCAGGAGATCGAGCTCGCCTTCGTGCTCGGACCGGTCTCGGCATCCGGCGCGCACAATCATGTGCTGTGCGATTACCCGATCGGTTTCCTGGCGAGCCCCTCGCTAGGCCTCGGCTCCGGCCCGGTGGCGCGGCGGGATCTGGCGCGGTTTCCGATCATCACATTTCCGCGCAAGACCCAGCCCTATGAGACCGTGCGCGCGCTGTTCAACGCCCCTGACCTGCCGCCGATCCGGCTGCACGCCTCGACCTCGCTCGCGACCGTGATCCACATGGCCAATGAAGGCCTTGGCATTGCGGTGATTCCGTCGGCGATCGTCGAGAACGAACTCGCCGACGGCCGCTTGCAATTGCTCGATACCGACCTCAAGCTGCCGCCCCTCACCTTCACCGCGAGCTGGCTCGCCTCTCCCGACGCGGTCGCCATCGAGCGTGTCGCCCATCTCGCCAGGCAGATCGCGCAGGCGAGCGTGGCGGTTGACGCGATGGAAGCGGCGCGCCATTGAACCAGTGCCGGATAATCAAACGTCATTCCGGGGCGGCTCGAAGAGCCGAACCCGGAATCTCGAGATTCCGGGTTCGATGCTGACGCATCGCCCCGGAAAGACAGCTGAAATGGACTGATGACATGAGCCGAGCCGCGACCAACCTGCAGATCGATTCCGCCCGCCTCTGGGGCACCATTCACGAAACCGCGCAGTTCGGTGCAACGCCAAAGGGCGGCGTGCGGCGGCTGACCCTCAGCGCCGAAGACAAGCAGGTGCGCGACTGGTTCCGCAAGGCGTGCGAGAACGCCGGCCTCGAGGTGCAGGTCGATGCGCTCGGCTCGATGTTCGGCTTGCGGAAAGGGCGGGATATGTCGAAGCCGCCGATCGGCGTCGGCTCGCATCTCGACACCCAGCCGACCGGCGGCAAATATGACGGTATCCTCGGCACGCTGGCCGCGCTCGAGATGGTGCGCACGCTCAACGATGCCGGCATCGAGACCGAGCTGCCGATCTGCATCTGCAACTGGACCAACGAGGAAGGCTCGCGCTTTGCGCCGGCGATGATGGCCTCGGCCGCTTATGTCGGCGACTTCACCACTGACGACATTCTGTCGCGCAAGGACGCCGAGGGCATCACGGTGGCGCAGGCGCTGGACTCGATTGGTTATCGCGGCGATGCCCCGGTCGGCCGCCAGAAGTTCACCAGCTTCGTCGAGCTGCATATCGAGCAGGGCCCGATCCTGGAAGCCGAGGGCAAGACCATCGGCGTGGTCGATTCAGGCCAGGGCGTGCTGTGGTACGACGGCAAGATCACGGGCTTCGAGAGCCATGCCGGATCGACCCCGATGCCGCTGCGCCGCGATGCGCTGGCGACGCTGTCGGAGATCGTGCTGGCGATGGAAAGCATCGCCAGGAAGCATGGCCCGAAGGCGGTCGGCACCATCGGCGAGGCGGTGATCGCGAGCCCCTCGCGCAACGTCATTCCCGGCGAGATCGCCTTCACGGTGGATTGCCGCAGCGCCGACGCCGCGATCATGGACGCGCTGGATCACGACCTGCGTACAGCCGTTATCGAGATCGCCGCGCGGCGCAAGGTAGAGGTCCAGCTCGATTTGGTCTGGCGCAAGGCGCCGACGCATTTCGATCCGAAGCTGGTCGACGCCGTGGAGAACGCGGCCCAGCAGCTCGGCTATTCGCACCGCCGCATCACCTCCGGCGCCGGCCACGACGCCTGCAACCTCAACACGGTGATGCCGGCGGCAATGGTGTTCGTGCCCTGCAAGGACGGCATCAGCCATAACGAGCTGGAAGACGCCACGCAGACCGATTGCGCCGCCGGCGCCAACGTCCTGATGCATACGGTGCTGGCGCTCGCCGGCGTCGCATCCTGATCATCACATCATCCTTCGATGGAGGCTTTCGTGCGCGCAGTGTTTGTCGACGCCAATGAATCGCTCGCTGTCATCACGGAGCGATTGGAGAAGTCAGGCGATCCCAGCATGCGGATCAACCGCAACCCCGACATCAAGTCCGAGGACTATCCGGCCGTGCTCGACGGCGCCGAGATCGCGGTCGTCGATCACACCGCGTTGCCGACCGACGTCGCAAGGAAATGCGCCGGCCTGAAGCATGTCGTGTTCCTCGGCACCGGCGCGCGCAGCTACATGAACCCGGAACAGCTGGCCGAGCTCGGCATCTCCGTGCATCTGATCAAGGGCTATGGCGACACCGCGGTCGCGGAGTCCGCGATCGCGCTGATGTGGTCGTCGGCGCGGGTGATCGCGCAGATGGACCGCGAGATGCGCGCCGGCAACTGGCTGCGCGAAGACGGCATGCAGCTCACCGGCAAGACGCTTGGCCTGGTCGGCTTCGGCGGCATCGCCGCCGAGGTCGCCCGCATCGCGCTCGGCAGCGGCATGAAGGTGATCGCCTGGAACCGATCGCCCAAGAGCCACCCTGGCGTCGAATTCGTCGATCTAGACACAGTGCTCGCCAACAGCGACGTCGTCTCGCTCCATCTGCTGCTGAACGACGAAACCCGCGGCCTGATCACGCGCGACAAGATCGCGAAGATGAAGAAAGGCGTGGTGCTGATCAACACCGCGCGCGGCGCGATCGTCGACGAGCAGGCGATGATCGATGCGCTCAACTCCGGCCACATCCGCCACGCCGGCCTCGACGTCTACAACATCGAGCCACTGCCGAAGGACCATCCGCTGACCAGGATCCCGAACGTGACGCTGTCGGCGCACTCCGCCTTCCGCACGCCCGAGGCGAGCGAGAACCTGATCCATGCGGCATGGGAGCATTGCCGCAGGATTGTGAAGCAATAATTATCGACGTCGTCCTGGACAAGCGAGCGCAGCGAGCGCGATCCAGGACCCATTACCACCGGCCTATGTCATCGCGCAGGGCGGTGGTCAGACCTATCAAGCCAACGAGCATTCGGGGCAATGGGTCCTGGCTTTCGCCAGGACGACCCCGTGGTTGACAGCGCAGCCTAATCCACCATCTCCGCCACCGCCTTGCCGCAGGCCGTCGTGTCGGCATTGCCGCCGAGGTCGCGGGTGCGCAGCGTGCGTTCGCCGAGCGTGCGCTCGATCGCACCGACGATGGCGCTAGCCGCCTGCTTCTCGCCGAGGTGCTCCAGCATCATCGCGCCCGACCAGATCATGCCGATCGGGTTGGCAATGCCCTGCCCCGCGATGTCAGGCGCCGAGCCGTGCACCGGCTCGAACACCGAGGGGAAATCGCCTTCCGGATTGATGTTGCCCGACGGCGCGATGCCGATCGTGCCGGTGCAGGCCGGGCCGAGGTCGGAGAGGATATCCCCGAACAGATTGGAGCCGACCACGACGTCGAACCAGTCCGGATGCAGCACGAAGTTCGCGGTGAGAATGTCGATGTGGTACTTGTCCCACTTCACACCGGGATACTTCTTGGCCATCGCCTCCACGCGCTCGTCCCAATAGGGCATGGTGATGGAGATGCCGTTCGACTTGGTCGCCGAGGTCAGATGCTTCTTCGGCCGCGACTGCGCGAGATCGAATGCGAATTTCAGGATGCGGTCGACGCCAATGCGGGTCATCACCGTCTGCTGGGTCACGAATTCGCGGTCGGTGTCCGGGAACATGCGGCCGCCGACGGAGGAGTATTCACCTTCGGTGTTCTCGCGCACCACCCAGAAGTCGATGTCGCCGGGCTTGCGGCCCGCCAGCGGCGACGGCACCCCGGGCATCAGCCGCACCGGGCGCAGGTTGACGTACTGGTCGAACTCGCGGCGGAACTTGATCAGCGAACCCCACAGCGAAACATGATCCGGGATCTTGGCCGGCCAGCCGACCGCGCCGAAATAGATCGCGTCATGCTTGCCGATCTGGTCCTTCCAGTCGGCCGGCATCATCTCGCCGTGCTTCTCGTAATAGTCGCAGGAGGCGAAGTCGAAATGGTCGAACTTCACGTCGACGCCGTGCTTCTTCGCCGCCGCCTCGATGACGCGCAGGCCCTCCGGCATCACTTCCTTGCCGATGCCGTCACCGGGAATGACCGCAATCCGATACTGCTTTTTTGCGCTGCTCATCGAGAACACCCTTGTGATTTGCCCGGCCGGCAATGCCGCCTATCCTGATGGTCCTGCAATGGACCAAACTTCGCGCGAGCGCAACGCTGCAGTGCAGTGTTGACCGCGGCGCGACCCTGCCCCACCAACTTCGCGGACATTCGTTCCTCATACCAAAGCGAGACATCCCATGGATCTGCATCTGCGCGGCAAGCGTGTCCTGATCACCGGCGCCTCCAAGGGCATTGGCGCGGCCGCCGCCGAAGCCTTTGCCGAGGAAGGCGCCAATCTGCTGCTCGCCGCCCGCAACGGCGAGCAATTGAAGGCGCTGGCCGAACGTCTCCGCTCGGCGCATCAGATCGATGCCGCGATCAGCGTCGTCGATCTGCGCAAATCGGAAGATCTAGCGCGATTGGCCAAGGAAGCGGCCGATATCGACATCCTCGTCAACAATGCCGGCGACATCCCGGGAGGCTCGGTCGACAAGATCGACGAGGCGACCTGGCGGCACGCCTGGGAGCTCAAAGTGTTCGGCTATGTCAATTTGACGCGCGCGATCTATGCCCAGATGAAGGCGCGCGGCGGCGGTGTGATCGTCAACGATATCGGCGCGGCCGGCGAGAAGTTCGACGCCAATTACATCTGCGGCAGCGCCGGCAATGCAGCGCTGATGTCGTTCACCCGCGCGCTCGGCGGCAAGAGCCTCGCCGACAACATCCGCGTCGTCGGCATCAACCCCGGCCCGGTCGGCACCGACCGCCATGTCACGCTGCTCAAGACCCGCGCCAAGAACCAGTTCGGCGACGAGAGCCGCTACACGGAATTCCAGAAGGGCCTGCCGCTCGGCGCGCCCCGCGCATGCGCGCGAGATCGGCGACCTGATGGCGTTCCTGGCGTCCGATCGTGCAGGCTATACGTCGGGCGTAATCTATACGGTGGATGGCGGGCTGACGTCGGGGTGGGGTTAGGCCTTGCCACTTATTTGACGTCATCCTGAGGAGCCGCGCCTTGCGCGGCGTCTCGAAGGATGGGCCACGGGCTGCGTCATCCTTCGAGGCTCGCTTCGCTCGCACCTCAGGATGACGCCGTCCGTTCAAACAACTGCCGGATCAGCGTGGTGATGCGCCCCTGCGGCGCCAGCATCTGGTTCATGATCGAGAAGTGGTCGGCGCCGGCGATCTCCTCATAGGTCACCGGCAAGCCGTAGCGGGCGCGATGGCCGGCGAAATCGGCGGTCTGCTTGCGCAGCAGCGGCAGTTCGGCGCTGCCGACCACCAGCGACAGCGGCTTTGCCGTGCCGCCTTGCTGCATCATCGGCGAATTGCGCCGTGAGGCGGCTTCGTCGAGCCTGAGCTTCTCGTTGAGGTAGGAATGCCGGATCGGCTCGAGGTCATAGATGCCCGAGATCGCCATGCCGGCTCGGACATGGGCGTTCGACAACGCCATCGATGTCAGATGGCCGCCGGCCGACCAGCCCGACACGACGAGACCTTCGGCAGCGGCGCCGAGCGCGGGCAACTGCCCGGCCAGAAAATCGATGCCTGCGTGAATCTCGGCGACGATGTCGTCGAGCGTCGCATCCGGCGCCAGCGTGTAGCCGATCAGGGCCACATTGATGCCGTGCGCCATCGGCCCCTCGGCAAAGGTCGTGAACACCTCCTTGGCGCGGGTCTGCCAATAGCCACCGTGGATGAACAGCAACGTCGGCGCGCGATCGCGGGCTTTGAGGAAATCGATCCGGTTGCGTTCGCGCGGGCCATACCGGAGGTCGAGACGGTCGGGATGCTTCTGCCGCAGCGCCGCGGAGCGATGCTCCCAGCCAGAGGCGATCTCGGCGCTGCCCTTGACGGCAACGCCATTGTTCAACCCGAGGTCCCGCTCCTGCTGGCTCATCGCGCGCCAGTCCAGCGCGGAAAACAACGCTGCCATCCCTGCCCCTTCGGTTCTCGTCGCATTGCCACGACGGCAGGAAATGTTCTACAGCACAAGCAAACAGGAGACATAGGAGCAACGGCGCATGGCTGATCAGGGCTTGGTGAAGGAAACGGCGTGTGCCGTCGTCGCGAAACTGAAAGCCGGCGACGTCACGCCGCTCGACCTGCTGGATGTGCTGGAAAAGCGCATCGCCGAGGTCGACGGCAAGGTCAACGCGCTGCCAACGCTCTGCTTCGACCGCGCCCGCAGCCAGGCCAAGGCCCTGATGCAGAAGCCGGCCAGCGAGCGCGGCCTGCTCGCGGGTCTTCCGGTCCCGATCAAGGACCTCACCGCCGTCTCCGGCGTGCTGACCACGCTAGGCTCGCCGATCTTCAAGGACAACGTCCCGACCAAGTCCGACATCCTGGTCGAGCGCCTCGAACAGAACGGCGGCGTGATCTACGCCAAGTCGAACACCCCGGAATTCGGCGCCGGCGCCAACACTTTCAACGAGGTGTTCGGCCCGACCCGCAATCCCTGGGACACATCGCGCTCGGCCGCCGGCTCCTCCGGCGGCGCCGCGGCGGCACTGGCGAGCGGCACCGCGTGGCTCGCGCACGGCTCCGACATGGGTGGCAGCCTGCGCAACCCGGCGAGCTTCTGCGGCGTCGTAGGCCTCCGGCCATCGATCGGCCGCGTCGCGCACACCCCGAAATTCGGCGTCGACCGCACGCTCGGCGTGCAGGGGCCGATGGCGCGCAATGTCGAGGACCTCGCGCTGCTGCTCGACGCGATGAGCGGCGAGCACGCCGCCGATCCGCTGTCGCTTCCGGTGCTGCCGACATCGTTCCTGTCCGCGGCGCGCTCGAACCAGAAGCCGAAGCGCATCGCCTACTCGCCCGATCTCGGCATCACGCCTGTTGATCCCGAGGTCAAGGCGGTGACCCGCAAGGCGGCGGAGCGGTTCGCGGAAGCCGGCGCGATCGTCGAGGAGGCGCATCCCGACTTCCGCGAGGCCCATGAATGCTTCCACGTGCTGCGCGCATTCGATTTCGCGATCAGCAAGGCCGAATTGCTGCGCACCAAGCGCGACCTGCTCAAGCCCGAAGTGATCTGGAACATCGAGGAAGGGCTGAAGCTCACCGTCGAAAAGCTCGAGCGCGCCGAAGCGCAGCGGGTGGCGATGACCGCGCGCGCGCTTGAATTCTTCGAGAGATACGACCTGCTGCTGGCGCCCGCGACCATCGTGCCGCCATTCCCGGTCGAGAATCGCTATGTCGCCGAATGCGACGGCAAGACATTCGACAATTACGTCGAATGGCTCGGCATCGTCTATGCAATCACGCTGGCCTGCTGCCCGGCGCTGTCGCTGCCCTGCGGCTTCACCGCGTCGGGCCTGCCGATCGGTCTGCAGATGGTGGCCAAGCCGCGCGCCGAGGCGCAGCTTCTGGCCGGCGCGAAAGTGCTGGAGGACATTCTGGGCGTGCGCGGCACCACCCCGATCGATCCGCGATCGCCGAGATAAGGCGTTCTACGCTTTTTCTTCCGTCGCATGCAGCGCGACGGTGAGTGCGAGCTTGGTCTGCTCGACGATCTCGTCCATCAGTTCCTCGCGGCTGATCTGGCCGACCTCGCCGGTGAGCAGGCCCTGTTCGGCGAGCATCACGATGCCGTGCAGCCCGGCCCAGATCTTCAGCGCCTGCCGCTCGCGCAACAGCCCGACGGCCGGCGCCTCGAACGACTCGATCAACAGCGCCAGCGTTTCCATCGCCGCGACGTGCAGCTCGCTGCCGACGGGCGCGCAGGCCATGGTTCTGGACGCGAACATCAACCGGTAGATGCCGTGGCGCTCGAGCCCGAAGGCTAGCGCAGCCTGGGCGAAGCGCGACAGTTTCGAGCCCTTACCGGGCTGCTCGATCGCCTCGCGCATGATCACGTTGAACTGCCGGAATGCTTCCGCGGTCACCGCCTCAAGCAACGCCTCGCGGTCAGCGAAATGCCGGTACGGCGCCGGCTGCGAGACGCCGAGCTGCCTGGCCAGCGCCTTGATGCTGATCGCTTCGGGGCCACCGAGCTCGACCTCGCGTAACGCGGCCTGAATCAGGGCTTCGCGGAGGTCGCCATGGTGGTAGGTTTTCAACGGCTTACGAACGATTTGTCCCATTGCGGCAATGATCGCTGAATTTTCGCTTGACGCGCAAGCACGACGATAATGTAATATGCTATAACTTGGCGATCCGGTTAAGAGGCCGGCCGCCCAAGCAAGCTGGAACTTGCATAAACTAAAATGAGGAACCCGGCGCGCCCAACTGTGCGCCAGAGCCGAGGGAGAGTGCTTGCATGTCCAAGCTCAAAATCCGCGTCGACCAGGACAAGTGCCAGGGTCACGCCCGCTGCAAATCGCTCGCCCCCGAACTGTTCGAGCTCGACGAATACGGCAATGCCCATGAAGTTGGCGACGGGACCGTCCCGGCCGGGCTCGAGGACAAGGCCTGGCTCGCGCAAGCCAACTGCCCGGAAATTGCGATCGAAGTCACCGAGGAATAGCGGCCAACAGGGATGGCTGGGTGCCTCCCGTTGAGCCGGCCAGCGTTTTGATCGAACGAGAAGGAAACGAGCTGATGTCCGATTCCCCGTCCGCAACCTATCTGCCCGAACATCCCCCAGTCACCGACTGGGTCCATGATTTCGACCATACCGATCCGGTCTGGACCGACGACCCGTTTCCGATCTGGGAGACGCTGCGCGCGGCCTCGCCGGTCGTGCATACCGAGCGCTTCCTCGGCTGCTACATGCCGACCACCTATCAGGCGGTGAAGGAGATCGCCTACGACACCGAGCACTTCTCTTCGCGCCGCGTCATCGTGCGCGACGTCCGCCCCGAGATCTCCGCCCGCGCGCCGCCGATCACCTCCGATCCGCCGGAGCACAAGCCCGCCAAGCAGGTGCTGCTGCCGCCCTTCACGCCGGATGCGATGAAGCGGCTGGAGCCGCGGGTGCGCGCGATCTGCAACGAGCTGATCGACGAATTCATCGCCGACGGCCATTGCGACGCCGCGGCGCGCTACACCAAGCACATCCCGGTGCGCGCCATCGCCCACATGCTGGGAATCCCCGAGAAGGACGGCGACCTCTTCATCAAGTGGATCCACCAGATCCTCGAGCTCGGCATCAGGAACGAAGACGAGCTGATGAACGGCGTGCGCGAGATGACCGGCTACTTCATGGCCCATCTCGAGCAGCGCAAGCTTGAGCCGGGCGACGATCTGATCTCGCAGCTGCTGCGGGCCAAGGGCCCCGGCGGCCAGCCGCTGACCGACGAGCACGTGCTCGGCTCGTTGCGGCTGCTTCTGATCGCCGGCATCGACACCACCTGGAGCGCGCTCGGCTCCTCGCTCTGGCACCTCGCCAAGACGCCCGCCGATCGCGAACGCCTTGTCGCGGAGCCGGCGCTGATCCCGACCGCGATCGAGGAGTTCCTGCGCGCCTATTCGCCGGTGACGATGGCGCGCGAGGTGATGAAGGAGACCACGATCTCCGGCTGCCCGGTCAAGGCGGGCAACATGGTGCTGCTGTCCTTCCCCGCGGCCAACCGTGACCCCGCCATGTTCCCCGATGCGGACAAGGTGGTGATCGACCGCAAGGAGAACCGTCACGCCGCCTTCGGCCTCGGCATCCACCGCTGCGTCGGTTCCAACCTGGCGCGGATGGAGATGCAGGTGGCGATCGAGGAGTGGCTGAAGCGGATTCCGGATTTCCGCCTCGACCCGGCCGGCATGGTCACCTGGTCGGAAGGCACGGTGCGCGGCCCGCGTCAACTCCCCGTTCTGTTCGGCAAGAACGCCTAAAGGTACAGGACAGCAGTTACATCGCACCACGCAAATGAGATAGGTTGCCCCGGAATCGCGCCAGAGAATCCGGGGAGGCCTGCCAATGTCCGAACAAACCGCTCAATCCGCGAGCGACCATCTCGACATCCATGACGTCGAGCGGCGGGTCAAGGCGATCTTCATCGGCTCGGTCGGCAATCTCGTCGAGTGGTACGATTTCTACGCCTACACCGCGTTCGCACTGTATTTCGCGCCGGCGTTCTTCCCGCACAGCGATCCGGTGGTGCAGCAGCTCAATGCCGCCGTGCTGTTTGCCGCGACCTTCCTGATGCGCCCGCTCGGCGGCTGGCTATTCGGCTACATCGCCGACCGCTATGGCCGACGGCTGTCGCTGACACTGTCCGTTGTCTGCATGTGCTTCGGCTCGCTGATCATCGCGGTGACGCCGACCTATGCCACCATCGGCATAGCCGCACCGGCGATCCTGGCGCTCGCCCGCATCATCGAGGGCCTGAGCCTCGGCGGCGAGTACGGCGCCAGCGCCACCTATCTCAGCGAGGTCGCTGACGCCAAGCATCGCGGCTTCTATTCGAGCTTCCAGTACGTCACTCTGATCGGCGGCCAGCTCACCGCGATCATCGTGCTGCTGTTGCTGCAGAAGGTGTTCCTGACGCCGGACGAGCTGAAGGCCTGGGGCTGGCGGATTCCGTTCGTGATCGGCGCCATGCTCGCGATCTTCGCGGCGGTGATGCGGCGCGGCCTGCACGAGACCGAGGCGTTCGAGGAGGCCAGGAAGGTCTCCAAGCCGACCGGCTCGATCGTCGGCCTCTTGAACTATCCGCGCGAACTGCTGCTGGTGGTCGGCCTCACCGCCGGCGGCACCGCGGCGTTCTACACCTTCACCACCTACATGCAGACCTTCGTGAAACTGTCGGTCGGCCTCACCGAAGACCAGACCACCTTCGTGATCTTCGGCTCGCTGATCTTCGCGACCTTCTTGCAGCCGATCTATGGCGCGCTGTCCGACCGCATCGGCCGCAAGCCGCTCTTGATCTTCTTCGGCGTCGTCGGCACGC
Source organism: Bradyrhizobium sp. JR3.5 (assembly GCF_054057015.1). Taxonomy (NCBI): domain Bacteria; kingdom Pseudomonadati; phylum Pseudomonadota; class Alphaproteobacteria; order Hyphomicrobiales; family Nitrobacteraceae; genus Bradyrhizobium; species Bradyrhizobium sp. JR3.5. Next base: position 5,672,747 of record NZ_JBSRYV010000002.1, on the reverse strand, counting down.
TGGCGACGATCCCGATCCTGACCGCGCTGAAGGAGACCAAGTCGCCCTTCATCGCTTTCCTCCTGATCTGCGGCGCCTGGATCTTCGTCGCCGGCTACACCTCGATCAATGCGATCGTGAAGGCCGAGCTGTTCCCGACCAATGTCCGCGCGCTCGGCGTCGGCCTGCCCTACGCCATCACGGTGTCGATCTTCGGCGGCACCGCGCCTGCGGTCGCGCTCTATTTCAAGAGCATCGGACATGAGGACTGGTTCTACTATTATCTCAGCGGCATGATCTTCCTGTCGCTCTTGATCTATTCGACCATGCGCGACACCAAGCACGACTCCGCGATGCATCGCCACGAATGACGGCACAACGCCGATGACCGACGACGCCGAGCCACCCGAGAGCAAGCTGACGCGCAGCAAGCAGCGCTGGGCGCGCGAGGGCAAGTTCCTTACCGGCAAGATCACCCGCCCTGAGGAGCAGCGCCTGCCGCCGGGCCAGCATCTGACGGCAGACTGGCCGGTGCTCGATCTCGGGCTGATGCCGAACGTGACGCGGGAGCGCTGGCGGCTCGACGTCCACGGCGCGGTCGAGCAGACGATCTACTGGACCTGGCCGCAATTCATGGCGCAGCCGCAGACCCAATTCGTCTCCGACATCCACTGCGTCACCACCTGGTCGCGCTACGACAATCAGTGGGAGGGGCTTGCGACCCGCGACCTGCTCGCCGCCTGCCAGCCGCGCGAGGACGCGCGGTTCGTCGCGCTGCATTCGTATGACGGCTATACGACAAACCTGGCGCTCGAGGATTTTGCCGCCGAGGACGCGCTGCTCGCCCATAGCTGGTCGGGCAAGCCGCTGGAGCAGGAGCATGGCGGCCCGGTGCGGCTGGTCGTGCCGCATCTGTATTTCTGGAAAAGCGCGAAGTGGCTGCAGCGCATCGAATTTTTGACCGACGATGCGCCCGGCTTCTGGGAGGTGCGCGGCTATCACAATCGCGGTGATCCCTGGGCCGAACAGCGCTATTCTGGCGACTAGGCCCGCGCCTTCACCTCTCCCTTAGGGAGAGGTCGGCGCGAAGCGCCGGGTGAGGGATTAAGGTCTATCGATAGAGCGTTACCCCTCACCCGAATTTCTCGCTACGCTCGAATTCGACCTCTCCCCATGGGAGAGGTGAAGAATGATCCCGGGAGCCGATGATGCCGCATGAACGCTTTCAATTCACCGGTGTGGGCGGCCATCAGCTTGCCGCCGCGCTTGATACGCCGGACGGCCCGATCAAGGCCCATGCGCTGTTCGCGCACTGCTTCACCTGCGGCAAGGACGTACTGGCGGCCAAGCGTATCGCGGTTGCGCTCGCCGCCAAAGGCATCGCCACGCTGCGGTTCGACTTCACCGGCCTCGGCTCCAGCGAGGGCGACTTCGCCAATTCGACGTTCACGTCGAACGTCGCCGATCTCGTCCGCGCCGCCGACCATTTGCGCGAGACGCGCAAGGCGCCCGCGATCCTGATCGGCCACAGCCTCGGCGGCGCCGCGATCCTCGCGGCCGCTGGCCGGATTCCCGAGGCGAAGGCGGTCGCCACCATTGCGGCGCCGTCCGATCCCGTCCATGTCACGCACTTTTTCAGGGACCGGATCGAGGACATCCGCGCGCAGGGTGAAGGCGAAGTCTCGCTCGCCGGCCGCCCGTTCCGCATCAAGCGCGAATTCCTCGACGACGTCGCCGAGCAGAATCTGATGGTGCAGGTAAAGCAGCTACACAAGGCGCTGCTGGTCATGCACTCGCCGACCGACGACACTGTCGGCATCGACAACGCCACCAATATCTTCATTGCGGCCAAGCACCCGAAGAGCTTCGTCTCGCTTGCCGGCGCGGATCACCTCCTGAGCGGCAAGCAGGATGCCGCCTATGTCGCCGACGTGATCGGCGCCTGGGCCGAGCGCTACATCGACCTCGCGCCGCAGCCGGCAGCCGACACCGGCAGCGCGCCGCGCAACGTCGTGGTGCAGGAGACCCGCGCCAGCAAATTCCAGCAGACCGTCACCACGGGTCCGCATCGGATGCTGGCCGACGAACCGGTTGCCGTCGGCGGCCAGGATTCCGGCCCTGGGCCTTACGATTTCCTGCTCACGGGTCTCGGCGCCTGCACTTCGATGACGATGCGAATGTATGCCGACCGCAAGTCGCTGCCGGTCGATCGCATCACCGTAACGCTCCAGCACAATAAGATTTATGCGAAGGATTGCGAGGAGTGCGAGACGCGCGACGGCATGCTCGACCAGATCGACCGCGTGATCAGGATCGAGGGCGACCTCGACGCCGATCAGCGCAAGCGGCTGATGGAGATCGCCGACAAGTGCCCGGTGCACAAGACGCTGACGTCGGAGGTCCGGATCGTCACCAAGGCGGCGGATTGAGCCCTCGACGCAGCGAGACGGGGCGAGCCGTGGCAGCATGGCGGCTGCGTCCCCCTCCCGCCTGCGGGCCGTCGCAGGGGTGCGCTGAAAAATATCGAAAACAACCCCATGCAAAGGTTGCCGGCGGCCGCCTGCGTTCGACAAGGCTACTTGACACGTCGGGCAACTCAGGGATATTCTTCTATTATTCCGAAATTCCGCGAGCGCCCCTCTACCCACGCGCCGCGCGCTTGCCGGTCAGGCAATTCGCCATGATCCGGACCGCGGCGCCGATCTCGTTCTCGCGCCACGCGGCGAAGCCGAGCAGCAGGCCCTGGTCGTGCGGCCGCTCCAGCGCAAGGCTCGACAGCGCGCGCACCTCGACGCCGGCTGCGACCAGGCGGGTCACGGCGCTCCGGTCCGCGGCGCCATCCTTGAATCGGGCAATCAACTGCATGCCGCCCGGCGGGACTTCGGCTGTCAGCACCGACTCGAGCTGCCGCGCCAGCGCCGCCGCGAGGTGATCGCGGCGCGCGCGATAGATCCGCCGCATTCGCCGGACATGCGCCAGGAAATACCCGTCGGCCATGAAGCCGGCCAGCGCTTCCTGGACGTGCACGGAAGCCATCAGTCCGAGATGGCGCTGCGCGATCTCCGTCGTCCGTGCCAGTGACGGCGGCACCACCAGATAGCCGATGCGGATATCGGCGGTCGTCGCCTTGGCGAAGGTGCCGAGATAGAGCACGCGTCCCTCGCGATCGAGCCCCTGCAGGGCCGGCATCGGCCGGCTGTCATAGTGAAACTCGCCGTCGTAATCGTCCTCGACGATCCAGGTCTTGCCGGGCTCGGCCGCCGCCAGCAGCTCGGTGCGGCGCGCAACCGGCATCACGCGCCCGGTCGGGTGCTGATGCGACGGCGTGGTGAAGATCAGCTTCGGCGCGCGCGCCTCGCGCGTCCGCATCATGCCCCATTGATCGAGCCTGACACCGACGACGTCGGCGCCGGCGGCGCGAAACGCCGCCGCGGCGCCGGGATAGCCGGGATCTTCGGTCCACACCGCGTCGCCGGCCACGATGGCGGTCGCGGCGATCAGCGTCAGCGCCGCCTGCGCCGTCGGCAGGATCAGGATCTGATCGGCCTCGGCGCGCACGCCGCGGCTGATTTCGAGGTAATCGCGCAAGGCCTCGCGCAGGCTCGGCCGGTTGATCACGGTCTGGTCGTTGAAGCGGCGGCGCAGCGCGCTGCGCCGCAGGCAGCGTGCCCAGATCTCGTGCGGAAACTCGCGCGCATCCGCAAGCCCGGGACGCAGCGGCCGGAAATCGGCCTGGTAGGACAGCGGCCAGTCCGTGTCCGAGAGCTGCAAGGCCCAGGGCGACAGCAGCGGCTTGCGGTCGGCATCGCTCCGTGGCGCCGGCACCGCCCTGGCGAAGCGCGCCTCGATATCGTCCGTGACCACCGGCCGCCGCCGCGCGGCGACGCGCAGATACCCCTCGGCCGCGAGCTGCTCGTAGGCATGCGTGACCGTGTTGCGCGACACGTCGAGCTCGGCCGCAAGCGTGCGGCTCGACGGCAGTACGGCCCCGCTCCTGATCCGGCCGCTCGCCATCAGCCCACGCAGCTGCTGCGTCAGCTGCGCGGTCAGCCCGGCATCATCGGCACGCTTCAGCGCGAGCAATTCGGCGAGGATCAATCTGGCTCCTTTGATCTGTCAAATCTGGCTCTTTCGAGAGAGCCAGCGCGATCCTATTCACAAGTGGTATCGCCTGCAAGGATGCCGCCCGTGAACTCATCGCTCTCCCCTGCCAAAGCCGCTGCCTTGTTCATCGTCGTGGTGCTGGCCTGGGGCATCAACTGGTCGGTGACGAAATCGCTGGTCGAGGCCGTGCCGCCGCTGTGGACCGCATCGATCCGCAGCTGGGTCGCCCTGATCGCCCTGCTGGTGATCCTGCGCGCCAGCGGCAATTTGATCATTCCGCGGATCGCCGATGTCCCGGTCGTGCTCAGCGTCGCGCTCTTGCACATGACGTTCTTCTCGACCCTGGTCGCCGCCGGCCTGCGCTATCTGCCGGCCAGCAAGGGCGTCGTGCTCGGCTACACCACGCCGCTGTGGGTCGCGCTGGCCGCGGGCGCGGCGCGCACCGAACGGCTCGGCGCGCTCAAGCTCGTCGGCGTCGCGTTGGGACTCGCCGGGCTCTGCGTGATCCTCAACCCGGCATCGCTCGACTGGAGCAATCTGCATGTCATCGCCGGCGCCGGCATGATCATCATCGCCGCGATTTGCTGGGCCGCGAACATCATCTATATCCGCTCACACCGCTGGATCGCGACGCCGCTGCAGCTGTTGCTGTGGCAGGTGCTGGTCGCGACGGTGGTGCTGACCACGACGGCGCTGGTCACCGAGGGCGTGCCCACGGTGACATGGTCGCCGCACCTCGTGCTGCTGTTCCTCTATTCCGGCTTCATCGGCACGGCGCTGGCCTATTGGGCGATGTCGATGGTCAACAAGAGCCTGCCGGCGCTGACGACCTCGCTCGGCACCACCGCGACGCCGATCGTCGGCATCGTGACCGCGGCGCTGCTGCTCGGCGAGCCGATCGACCTCTCGCTGGCCATTGCCGCGGCGCTGATCGTCGGCGGCATTGCGCTGAGCTCGCTCGCCGACGCGCCGTCGCGCGCCTGAAGCGGAATGAGTTTTGGTTGAATCGGCTTGCGGCGGTTTCGTTCCACCTCTTCCCATCGGGGAGAGGTGAACCTTCGACGCCGTTTCGGGCAGGCCCCGATTAGACGCTTACAGGGTTGAAGCGGACGTCAGCCAGCCGACAATCTCCGCTGAGACCGTCGAAAATGACCCTTTTCAGACTTCGCAGGGCAAAGGCTAACTACCCAGCTCCGCGTTCGGCTAACTCGAAATGGGTAGTTTCCTCAATGAACCCGAATTGCGATTATACGGGGCAATTAGCGGTGGCCGCCGGGGTTGTGAGGGCGGCGTTGACTCCTATCAGAGTCAGCGACAGGTCGCTTAGCTCCGAAAAGTTGGTGCACCTTAGATGCTCCAGTCTGTCGGTAGTAAAAAGTAGCGATCTTTGATCTTTATCAAGGAGATCAAAAGGTCAGCCATGATGGACGATCCAACTGCCTGATCCAGGCGTCGACGATGTCCGATCCACGATCACTGACGCCGGAGATAAAGTTCCGCCGAAGCTTTAGCGGTGCCGTCGGCCTGATCGCAATTGGAGTGACCTATTTCGCCTTGGCAAAAGGCGGCCTTGCTCTCGCCTCTATTCATCCCAATGCAACGCCGATTTGGCCACCGACGGGTGTCGCGCTGGCGGCGGTGCTGTTGTGGGGATATCGGACTTCGCCCGCAATTTTCATGGCAGCGGCGATGGCCAATGCGACGACCGCCGGCTCGGTTGCCACCGCAATTGCGATTGCGACCGGTAACTCTCTTGAAGCGGTTGTTGGCGCTTACCTGATCAATCGATGGTCGAGCGGATGTAATACTTTTTCGACGCCAAACTCCGTCGCGAAGTTCGCTCTGATTTGCTTCCTGATCGCAACACCGATCAGCGCCAGCATTGGACTGACCAGCCTGGCAACCGCCGGGTACATCGATCGGACGAATTTCGCGAACGCCTGGGTCACATGGTGGCTGGGAGATGCGACCGGCGCGCTGGTCATTGCCCCCGTTATCGTGCTTTGGGCATCAAGCCGTTACCACGCTTTCAACCGCAATGAATTTTTGGAGACGGTCGGCGTCCTCGCAACAGCGGCGGCTGTTGGACTCATTGCTTTCAGCCCCCTGATCGAGCAAACGCCGAGCCGAAATCCACTGGGTTTTCTTGCGATCCTGCCAATGTTGTGGGCGGCGCTGCGCCGCGGTCCACGTGACACCGCAACAGTTGCGCTGGTGCTTGCGAGCATCACGATTTGGGGGACGCTCACGGGCGGCGGCCCGTTCACGACCGCGGATATCAACGTTTCATTCCTGCTTGTGCTGATGTTCTTGATCAGTATTACTGTTCCAAGCTTGTTACTAAGTGCCGACGTCGAGGTCCGCAAGAAAGCGGAGGAAAGTCTGCGCCGCTCGCAGATCGAACTCGAACGGAAGGTCGCAGAGCGTACGCAAGAGCTGGAGCTCGCCAATGCAGCAAAATCGCGCTTTCTTGCCATGGCAAGCCATGATTTGCGGCAGCCATTACATGCACTAGGCCTGTTCGTTGCACAGCTGCGCACGCCGCTCAAATCGTGGGAAATGGCAAAGACGATCGAGCGGATCGATGCAACGCGCAAAGAAATGGATGAAATGTTCAATTCGCTCTTGGATATTTCCAGGCTCGATGCCGGAATCTTTACACCCACAATTACCAAATTTCCGATCGCGCGCCTGTTGCAAACAATTGAGACTAGATTTGATCAGGCAACGCGAGAAAAAGGCTTGCGTCTACGCGTTAGGCGAAGTGACGCCTGGGTGCGGAGCGACGCGATGCTGCTCGAACGCATACTGCTCAATCTGGTATCCAACGCTGTGCGCTATACATTGCGGGGTGGGATCATCGTCGGATGTCGTCGCCGCGGTGAAATATTGCGTATCGAGGTATGGGATAGCGGTCCCGGCATTCCTGAGGATCAGAAGCAGAATATCTATGGCGAGTTTTATCAACTTCCTGGCCCAGAAAAGAACCGGTACGGCGGCCTGGGGCTCGGCCTGGCTATTGTCGACAGGCTTCGCGTGCTTCTCAACCACCAAATTGACTTAGCTTCGACCGTGGGCCGAGGTTCGCGATTCGCAATCCTGGTTCCAATTGCCGATGAACGCGTCACGTCCACCGAGCCCGTCGACTCACCTCGCCCCGCAGTCTTTGCGGTCGAAGGCAGGGTAATTCTTGTTATTGCCGATGCTCCAATTGTGCTGGAGGAAACGGGCGGATTGCTTGGCAAATGGGGATACTGCGTCCTGACCGCCGGATCCGACGAAGGTGCACTTATCCGACTTGCTGAGCGCCAACAACGCCCCGATCTCATAATCTCGGATTATCATCTTGCGAGCGGAAAGACCGGGATCCGAGCAATTGAACAAATTAATGCGGTGTTTGGCTCATCAATTCCAGCCATCCTCATCAGCGGCGATACGGCACCCGAACCACTACGTGACGCCAAGGATAGAGGGTACATTTTGCTGCACAAGCCTGTAGACCCAATGCGGCTCCGCGCTGTCATGCACGAGTTCTTTAGGGATCATGACGATAGGAGAGACACCGGGGCGGCTTTATGACTCAGATTTCGGCGACAATTCCCAACCCATTTTTCCTACTTTTATTACCGCCTCGGTGCGGCTCGTTGCGTTGAGCGCCTTGAGAACGACCGTGATGTGGTTCTTCACTGTCGGCACTGCCATATTGAGGGTCCTGGCAATGGTCTTGTTGGTTTTTCCCTTCATCAGGAGCGCAAGCACTTCAATCTGCCGATCGGTCAACCCGAGACCCTTGGGAGAGTCGCGCGTCGCTAGCTTATTTGTAAGCCGCGGAGACGTTGTTTCCTCAAGAATCTCCGAGGGAATGTAAATTCCGCCGGAGAACACTAACCTGATAGCGTTCAACATGACCTCACGTTCGGTAGTCTTGGGGATGAAACCCAGAGCGCCAAGTCTGAAAGCCCGCTTGACTGTATCTTGATCATCCGAGGACGAGAGAATGATGATAGCAATGGTCGCATAGCGGTCACGCAGTTCGCGGAGGACAGCGAAGCCATCTCGATCAGGTAAATTGATATCAAGCAAAATGAGGTTGATGTCGGGATGTTCCTCGACCATGTGCACGGCCTGACGGCCGTTCGAAGCTTCAAATATGACGGCCTCTCGCTTCAGTTGTTTCACGACAGCGTGCAGCGCCTCGCGAATTAATGCATGATCGTCGACAATAAGAACCTTCATAAAAAGCTCTCCGTCATTCCATTGCACGGAGATCCAAATGAAAAATCATACACCCGCCTTCGGGTCTTTGGCGAGGAAGAAGCCGGCGGAAGACCGGCTCCCGAAACCGTCCATCCTCTATCCTTGGCCCAGCCAGCGGTTCGCCATCAGGCACTCAAGGTAGGAGCCGAATGCCGTTGTGCGCTGTAATTGTAATCACCTCACAGTAGGCAACGAGAAAGCGAGTGCGGACCACGAGGGTTGTGGGCTCAGAGTCTCCTACGCCGGTGCGCAACCGTGATCGATGCCGAGATCTGTACGGTACCTTGATCGTAGGACCTAGGAACCTCTCACTGTGGACCTCCGGCTGATTTACGCGCTGTGCCGTTGAACTACCATCGTCAATGGACAGCCTCGCGCGCGAGGAGGTTCCACCAAGCGCCGCCGTACGATCGTTATCGCAATAGCGTTCGTGGCCGGGCTCGGCGTGAAGCAACTCGAGACTGCGCCGTTGTCACGCCCCGGCCGTTTTTCAGATTCGGTCCCTCTTGAGGCGCGCTCGCACGCCGGACGGGGCAATCAGATGCATGATCGAACTGCCGCTTCGAAGCCATTGGTAGCCGCGCTGCCGGAGCTGAAAGGCTACGGCCGTGATCTGCGCATTGATGCCTGCCGCGGCATCGCGCTCGGGTGCATCTTTCTTGACCATGTCCCCAACAATATCGGGAGCTGGCTGACACTGCGCAACTACGGCTTCAGCGATGCCGCGGAGGTATTCATGTTTCTTTCGGGTTTGACCTGCGCGCTGGCCTACGGCAAGGCACGGCAGACCGGGGGCTGGACCGGCGTGATCGGCCGAACGCTGTGGCGAAGCTGGGATATTTATGTCGCATTTCTGCTGCTCACGCTCGCCTGCCCCATCATGGTTCACCTCGCAGGCAGCGGCCATCTTGCCGATGAGAGCAATACGCGCATTCTGTTGGAAGCGCCGGGCGCGACGCTCGCGCACGCGGCGATCCTGCAGTACCGCCCCGTCAACACCGACATCTTGCCGCTCTTCGTGCTTTATCACCTTTTGTTCGCGCCGCTGCTGTGGCTGCTGCTGCGAGCGCCGAACGCAACGCTCGGCGCGTCGCTGCTGCTTTATGCGCTGGCGCACGTCTTCGGCTGGACCATCCCGGCATGGCCGAACGGCCACTGGTTCTTCAATCCGCTGGCCTGGCAGCTGCCGCTTGTGCTTGGCGCGTGGTGGATCGTCGAGGGCAAGAGATTCCGACCGTGGGTGACCTCACGCGCCGCGCTTGTGCCTGCCGTTCTCTATCTGGTGTTCAGCCTCATCACCGCGTTGAGCGGGAGCATTAAATCGCTGGAAGTGCTGGTCCCGCAGGCTCTGCTTTACCCGATGGACAAATCGAATCTCGCCCCTTTGCGACTGCTGCATTTCTTGGCCCTTGCGGTTTTGTTCGTATCGTTCGTGCCTCGCGATTGGCGAGGGCTGACGACGCCGGTGATGCGTGGCGCCATTCGCTGCGGCCAGAACTCGCTGCCAATCTACTGCCTCGGCGTACTGCTGACGCTCGCCAGCCAGCTGGCGCTGCTCGACATCTCGGAGGGGCTGACGATGCAGATTGCGCTCAGCGTTGGTGGCGTCCTGGTGATGATCGTGGCGGCGACGCTGCTGAATTTGATCAAGATCAAACCGAGGCAGCAGCCGCTCGCGAAGGCCGTCGAGCAGCCAACCAGGTTTGAGCTGGTCATCAATCCCATGACAGCCATGGCGCTCGGCGTTGACATTCCGCCCACGCTACTCGGCTGTGCCGACGAGGTTGATCGACTAAAGATGCTGTTTGCTCCGGTGCGCAAGTCCGGCTGCAGCGCTGATCCAGTGCCAACAATCGCGCACGCCTTCGGGCCACCGACGAAAAATGTGGGTCAGGACGTGAATTGGATCACAAGGACTGTGGAGCCTGCCCCTTAATCTTCCGGCCATCGTACAGGAGCCAAAGCCATGATTTCCCACCCAAAGACCCACAAGGGAGCGGTGCTGATCGCGGCGTACGTGACCCTTGCCTGCGTAGCGGCATTACTGTCGGTCAACCTGACATCACCCACCAGCGCCGCGCTCGGCGCTGACTGGCGGTGCAGCCGGTTTGCGCTCGTACTCACGACCTGCACCCCGGTGCGTGCACATGAGACCCTTTCCACTGGCGTGGGCAAGCGGACCTAAGCCTAGTACGCGGCAAACCGAATCATGCTGCGAATGTCAGCTGAAATCAGCGCACACACTTTGCGAGGGTTCCTTTCCTAATTTTGAGCCGGGCTGCCGATACGCTCGGCCAATTCCAACAGCTGCTCGGTCGGCGCTCGGTTGGAAATTTCGGGACAGCACTACTACTGCTCGTTCGTCCCGAACGGTGACTTCGGGACATCCTGCTTCAACGGCAATTATATTCTACGAGCCCCGACGCTCCTTAGAAATGGATATTTCGCCACGATGTCCGGAGGTGGCCCATCGCGACGTACTGCGCTGCCGCACGAACTTGGCCGCTATAGGAGCAAAGCGGACGTAGTCACCAGTCACATGACGCCGCCGGGTTTATAGGCACACGGCCTAACACTACTTTGGCAGATTGTTGGTTTTGCCGCGCTTTATAGGATTCCCGAATCAATTTTTCAATGATTCATGGGTGGTCGGCTCTTGGAGGGCTGACCATGGCAGTATGGGAAAGACGAGCTTGAACGCTGGCTGATGCCGTTCTTGAACCGGCTGGGTCATAAGACTCGGCAGCGGATGTGTCCTCTGTATGTTGCGGGACTGATCGGTCCTGGCGATCGCAAGAGTGTTCAGCCGATGGCGGAGCGCCTCGCCACGGGCAACTACGACCAGCTGCACCATTTCATTGCGGACGGTGTCTGGGACGCGACGCCGCTGGAGACGGAGTTGCTTAACCAGGCGGACCGACTTGTCGGCGGTAGCGATGCAGTGCTCGTTATTGATGACACGTCACTGCCGAAGAAGGGCGAACGCTCGGTTGGTGTTGCGGCTCAATACGCGTCGGCTCTTGGCAAAACGGCAAATTGCCAAACGCTGGTGTCTTTGACGCTTGCGCGCGGTGAAGTGCCAGTGATGGTCGCGTTACGCCTCTTTCTGCCTGATAGTTGGACAAGCGACGTGTCTCGCTTGAAGCGCGCTCGCGTGCCAGTCGAACACCGAACGCCACGATCCAAGCCAGAAATTGCTTTGGCCGAGATCGACCGGGCGATGGCAGCCAACGTGCACTTTGGATGTGTGCTGGCGGATGCTGGATACGGACTTAGCGCACCGTTTCGACAAGGGCTAACGGAGCGCGGGCTGGCCTGGGCGGTCGGCATTCCTCGACACCTGAAGGTGTATCCGGTCGATGTGAAGCTCATTTGGCCGATGACCAAAGTCCGCGGGAAACCACGAAAGCACCACGTGCCCGATATCTTATCGATTGCGGCAGAACAAATGCTGGCCAGTGCCAAATGGAAAGCCGTGAGCTGGCGTAGCGGGACGAAAGGTCGGCTGAAAGCCCGATTTGCTGCTCTCCGTGTCCGCACCGCCGACGGCCCTCCTCAGCGGATTTGGGATAAGGGTCAGCAGCATCTCCCGGGCGACGAAGCTTGGCTCATTGGCGAGCAACGTGCCTCGGGGGAGAAGAAATACTATCTTGCCAATCTCCCTGCCGCGACGGATCTGCGCACACTGGCCGCCACCATCAAAGCAAGATGGATTTGTGAGCAGGCGCATCAGCAATTGAAGGAGGAGCTCGGACTTGATCACTTCGAGGGGCGATCATGGCAGGGTCTTCATCGCCACGCGCTGATGACAATGATCGCCTACGCCTTCCTGCAACATCGTCGCCTCGCACACGCGGGGCGGAAAAAAAAGAATCAACGGACCTCCGCCTCAGCCAACCATGCCCGCCGTACGTCACGCCATCGTCGATCTCATCCTTCGGCCGCCGTCTCAGCGGTGTCCATACTGCCGAAAACAAATCCTTGAAAAACACTGGCGCAAATAGATTCTGCCAAAGTAGTGCTAATCTCATCACACTTTAGACCATGATCCGGAAAAGCGTGAAGCGGTTTTCCGTCGCGACAAACGCGGAATGGCTTTGCGCGGAGATCACGCTCAAACAAGAGCTTCAAGCCGTTGCCAGCGGCCTGACCCGCAGCGCGCCGCGCAGGCCGGCGCCGGTCCCGAGCATGATGCCGGCGATTGCGATGAAGGACGACAGCGACAGCGTCGACAGGCCGGTCAGCCCCTGCCCGACCGAGCAGCCGAATGCCATCACGCCGCCCGCGCCCATCAGCGCGGCGCCGCCTGCCGAACGCAGCATATGCTGCGGCGAGCGATAGCCTTCGAGCTGGAAGCGCCCGGTGGCGATCGCCGTGACCAGGCTGCCGGCAAACACGCCGAACACAGTGATGATGCCGAAATTGAGCGTCGAGCCGGTCGACAGCATGACATATTGCAGGGCGTCGGCGATCGGCGCGATGAAGGTGAGCGAGGTTACCGGCACCGGATTGAAATCATCGGCGCCGAGATAACCGGTCGCGTACCAGCCGCCCGCCACCAGCAGGCCGACGATCAGGCCGGCCGCGATCTGGCCGGGCGATTTCCGGAACGGCGCATGGGCAAAGGCGAAAATGATCAGGACGGCTGATAGCACCGAGGCCGCCACCAGCCGCGCCGGCACCGCGCCGAGGCCGATACTTGCCAACAGCACCGGCGCCGAATTGGCTGATACCGTGGCCTGCGAGGCCTGCACCATCGCGATGCGCATGGGCGCGATCAGGCCCTTCAGCGTCATCTCGGCAAAGATGCCGAGCACGATCACGACCACGAAGGAACGCAGATTGCCGCGGCCGAGCAGCACCAGCGCCCGCGAGCCGCAGCCGTTCGACAGCACCATGCCGTAGCCGAACAAGAGCCCGCCGAGGAACATCATCGGCGCCGAGAACGACGGTTGCAGATAGATCGACTTGCCGAGATCGACGAGGCCCGCCGCCGCCAGCAGCTGCGAGGCCGCGATCGCAACCCCCATCGCCAGCGCGTAGGTGCGCACCAGCCGGCCATCGCCGTCCGCCCACCAGCCGCGCAGGCCGCTCATCATGCAGAAGCCGCTGACGAGCCCGACCGAGCCGTAGATCAGGCCGATGACCAGGGCGGCGAGGATGACGATCGTGGCGGGGTCCATGACAATCCTTCAATTGCCTTCGTCACTGCGGGCGAAGCGAACAGCGCGCCGCAAGACGCGCGGATCGTGGCGGCTAGGCGGCCTCAGGCCATGACTAGTCGACTGGTCGATCAATTCAAGGGGCTTGTTGCGGGAGGCCTAGAGCCCCGTTCCGATCGAATCGGAACGGGGCTCTGGATTCTTGTTTCGACGCGTTTTCTTCACGCGAACCGGTAGCCACTTCGCTCGAAAACGCTCTGGTCAGAGCTGCGGTGGTGGGGCCGTGCCCAGGATCGCTTCGATCGACAAGCCAAGCCCGAGCAATCTGGCATCGCTGCCGACCGGACCGTCGAGCTCGAGCCCGACCGGCAGGCCATCGGGCGTCATGCCGGCATAGAGCGACAGCCCGGGAAGGCCGGCATTGCTGCCGGGATCGGTGTTGCGGATCATGGTGCCGAAGGTCGGCGCCGGCTCGCCGCCATTGATCGACATCTCGCCAGATCCGGTCTTCTCGTCGATGACGGGCGCAGGCGCGATCGTGGTCGGAAACAGGATGGCGTCCAGTTTGTTGTCCCTGAGATACGCCGCATAGATCGCCTGTAGCGCCGGCCGCTGCACCTTGATCGCATCGTCATAGGCGGCACCGAACGCGTCCGCCGTGATGGCGCCGAACGCGCCGACGACGTCGGGACTGGCGACGCCGGCCGCGATATCGGACAACGTGATCCCTTCAATTCCGGAGGCCTTGAGCCAGGCCGGGATATCGGCGATCGGTTCATGCAGCGCGACCACGAAGGACACCTTGCCGTTCTGCTCGAACAGATCAGGCATATCGACATCGACCAGCACCGCGCCGGCCGCCGTGAGCCGCGCACAGGCTGCGCGGGCAACGGTCTCGACATCGCGATCGAGGCCGCTCCAGAAACAGGCGGGAATACCGAGACGCACGCCGTGTAGCGGAATGGCTGACGCCAGCGGCGTGCCTGTGATCACGGCATCGAGCAGCGCGACGTCGGCGACCGTGCGTCCCATCGGGCCGACCGTGTCGCGGGTATGGCTGATCGGAACCACCTGGTTGTCGTCGTGATAGCGCCGCTCGGTGCCGCCATCGCCGACCGAAGGCCGCAGGCCCACGGTCCCGGTCAGCGCCGCGGGCACGCGGGTCGAGCCGCCGGTGTCCGATCCGAGGCCGCAGGTGGCGATACGCGCGGCGATCGCCGCCGAGGTTCCGCCCGATGAGCCGCCCGGGATCCTGTTGGTGTCGTAGGGATTCCGCACCGGTCCCGCGAACGGCGCAAGATTGGTGCTGGTGATGCCGAAGGCGAGTTCGTGCAGATTGGTCTTGCCGATGACCACAGCACCGGCATCGAGCAGCTTCTGCAGCGACGGCGCATTGCGCGCAGGCCGCGCGTGTTGCAGCGCCGGAGTGCCGCCCGATGTCGGCAGGTCTGACGTGTTGATGTTGTCCTTCACGACGATCGGAAGCCCAGCGAGCACACCGGTGCGCGTGCCGGCATCGACCTGGCGCGCCGCCGCCAGCGCGCCGTCGCGGTTCAGCACGATGAAGGCGTTGAGGTGCTTGAGCCGCTCAGCACGATCGAGCGCCGCCTCGACGACGCTGACCGCCGTCACCTTGCCGTCGCGGATTTCAGCCACGATCTCCGCAGCGGTCGCTTCTTTGGTATCTGCCATGGATTCCCGCGCCCTCTTGGATTGCGGGCGAGAGGCTATTCTTTCGGCCGCTTGTCGTAAACACGTTTCGCCTTGCCGAGCGAACGCTCCAGCGTCTCGGGCGCGACGACGCGGACCCGGGTGGAGATGCCGATCGTGTTCTTGATGAAAGCGGAAACCTTCTGGGCATGCGCGGTCAGCCCCTCGCCGTCCCAGCTCTCGGGCCGGGCTTCGGCGAGCACCGTCATCTCGTCCATGCGGCCCTCGCGGGTCAGCTCGATGACGAAATGGCCGCCGCACCAGTCGGTCGCCAGCAGCGCTTCCTCGATCTGGGTCGGGAACACGTTGACGCCGCGCAGGATGATCATGTCGTCGGAGCGGCCGGTCACCTTCTCCATCCGCCGCATGCCGGGCCGCGCCGTGCCGGGCAACAGCCGCGTCAGGTCGCGGGTCCGGTAGCGGATGATCGGGAAGGCTTCCTTGGTCAGCGAGGTGAACACCAGTTCGCCCTTCTCGCCGTCGGGCAGCACATTGCCGGTCAGGGGATCGATCACTTCAGGATAGAAGTGATCCTCCCAGATGTGCAGGCCGTCCTTGGTCTCCACGCATTCCTGCGCGACACCGGGGCCGATCACCTCCGACAGGCCGTAGATATCTGTCGCATCCATGTCGAAGGCCTGCTCGATCTCGACGCGCATCGCATTGGTCCAGGGCTCGGCGCCGAAGATGCCGAACTTCAGCGACGACTTGCGCGGGTCGAGCCCCTGCCGCTTGAACTCGTCGAGGATCGCCAGCATGTAGCTCGGCGTCACCGTGATGATGTCGGGCCGGAAATCATTGATGAGCTGTACCTGCCGCTCGGTCATGCCGCCGGAGATCGGGATCACGGTGCAGCCGAGCCGCTCGGCGCCGTAATGCGCGCCGAGACCGCCGGTGAACAGGCCATAGCCATAGGCATTGTGCATCAACATGCCGGTGCGGCCGCCGGCGGCGCGGATCGAGCGCGCCATCACGTCCGCCCAAGTATCGATGTCGGCCCTGGTGTAGCCGACCACGATCGGCTTGCCGGTCGTGCCGGAGGAAGCATGGACGCGCACCAGTTGTTCGCGCGGCACCGCGAACATGTTGAAGGGATAATTGTCGCGCAGATCCGTCTTCACCGTGAAGGGAAATCTTGCGAGATCGGAAAGCTGCTTGAAATCGGACGGGTGCACGCCCGCCGCGTCGAACGCCTTCCTGTAGTGCGCGACATTGTCATAGGCGTGCTTGAGCGACCAGGCCAGCCGCCTGGTCTGCAGCGCCATGATCTCGTCGCGCGAGGCGCGTTCGGCCGCATCGAGCTCGGCGTGATAACCGCCGTCCTTGACCTTGAGCTTTGCCGTTGCCATCGACGTTTCCCCTGAAGCCTTATGCCTTGATGTCCGTGTCCGGCAGCCAGCTGCCTTGTATCACGCGCGAATGCCCACGAAACTCGGCGATCACGCTGTCGCCGGCGGTGACGCGCACGTCGTAAATTCCCGAGCGGCCGCTGCGCGAGATCTCGCGCGCGGTCGCCACCAGACGGTCGCCGAGCTTGCCGGGCCGGATGAAGGTGACGTTGCCCTGCGCCGCCACCGCGCGATCGTTGCGGCTGTTGCAGGCAAAAGCGAAGGCTGAGTCAGCGAGCGTGAAGATGTAGCCGCCATGGCAGATGCGCTGGCCGTTGACCATGTGCGGCTGCACCGTCATCGCCATCACCGCCTGCCCCGGCTTGATCTCGACCAGCTCCATGCCGAGGCCCTTGCTGGCGTCGTCTTCCTTCCACATCGCATCCGCGCAGGCGCGGGCCAAATCTTCCTGCGTCATGTCCTCGGGCGATAGCGTGGCCTTCACGTTCACATTGAACTCCCTGTCTGCGGGCCCGTTGCAACGGGCTTCTTGGCGTCAAATTAGTGTTGGGCGCGACACCGGGGGTGTCAACGCGCAGAAAGAATTAGACGTGGTCGTAGTCGACCACGACCTTGCCGGAGCACGGCTTGGCCTGGCAGGTGAGGATGAACCCCGCCTTCAGCTCCCACGGCTCCAGCGAATAGTTCAGATCCATCGGTGCCACGCCTTCGACGAGCTTGGCGCGGCAGGTCGAGCACATGCCGCCCTTGCAGGCGAACGGCAAATCCATGCCGGCGCGCAGCGCGGCATCGAGGATCGATTCGCCCTCGGCCACCGGGACCTCGCGGCGCTTGCCGTCGATGATCAGTCCGGCGATCGCCTTCGGCGGCGCGCCGGCCGGCACGACCACCTTCGCGCGCGGCTTGCCGCCGAATTCCGACACGAAGCGCTCGACATGGATGCGCTCTGCGGCGATGCCGATTTCGCGGCAGGTCGCCTCGATGGTCTCGCTCATTGCGGCCGGGCCGCAGACGAAGACATGATCGACGGTCGAGGCCGGCACCAGCGAGCGCAGCAGCACCCGCACCTTCTCGCCGTCGAGCCGGCCGTGCAGGATCGGAATGTCCTGCTCTTCACCCGAGATGACGTGGAACACCGAGAGCCGCTGCATGAAGCGGTCCTTCAGCTCCTCCAGCGCCTCGCGGAACAACATGCCCTCGGTCGAGCGGTTGCCGTAGAACAGGAAGAAGCGGCTGTCCGGCTCGCGCGCCAGCACGCCCTTGATGATCGAGAGGATCGGCGTGATGCCGCTGCCGGCGGCGAAGCCGACATAGGTCCGCGCCTCGCCGGGCGCATGCGCGACGCCGAAACGGCCGGTCGGCGTCATCACGTCGAGCTCGTCGCCGGCCTTCAGCTCGTCGGCGGCCCAGTTCGAGAAGGCGCCGCCATCGACCTTCTTCACCGCGATGCGCAATTCGCCGTCGTCGGGGCCGGAGCAGATCGAGTAGGAACGGCGGACTTCCTCGCCGTCCATCGTGGTACGCAGCGTCAGATACTGGCCCGGCGTGAAGCGGTAGTCGCCTTGCAGATCGTCGGGGATCGCAAAGGTCATCGAGATGGCATCCGACGCCTCGCGGCGCAGATCGCTGACGGACAGACGGTGGAATCGCGGGGTCGACATGGTCAATGACACTTGAAGTAGTCGAAGGGTTCACGGCAGCTCTTGCAACGCCACAGCGCCTTGCAGGAGGTCGAGCCGAACTCGGACAGCAGTTCGGTATCGCCTGACCCGCATTGCGGGCACGCGACCGCCTGCTCGCCGAACAGCGCGCGGCGCGAGGAGCCTGGCAGCGGCGGCGCGATGCCGTATTCCCTGAGCTTGCGTCGGCCGTCCTCGCTCATCCAGTCGGTGGTCCACGCCGGCGACAGCACGGTGCGGACCTTCGGCTGGTGAATGCCCTCGCGTTCCAGCGCAAGCTCGATCTCGAGCGCGATCATGTTCATCGCGGGACAGCCGGAATAGGTCGGCGTGATCGCGACCTCGACATGGCCGTCGTGGACCGCGACATCGCGCAGCACGCCGAGATCGGCGATGGTCAGCACCGGGATTTCGGGATCGACCACCTGCGCAGCCGCGCTCCAGGCGCGCCGGCGCAGATCTGCATCGCTGAGCGCCACCGTCACCATGTTGCCTCCGGAAAGGTCCGCTGCATCGATTGCAGCTCGCTGAGGAGATGGCCGAGATGCTCGCTGTGGCTGCCGGTGCGGCCGCCCTGCTGCATCCAGTTGCCTGATGGCAGCGACAGCGTCGCCTCGTTGACGATGCCGGTGACCGTCTTCAGCCAGCGCGGCTTGAGCGCCGCAGCATCGATCGCGATGCCGGCCTCGATCAGGCCGCGCTCGCTGTCGTCGACCGCGAACATCTCGCCGGTATAGGCCCAGAGATCGTCGATCGCATCCTGCACGCGGCGGTGGCTCTCCTCGGTGCCGTCGCCGAGACGGACGATCCATTCCGACGAATGCCGCAAATGATAGGCGCTCTCCTTCTCCGACTTCGCCGCGATAGCGGCGAGCGTCGGATCGGACGAGGCCATCATCGCGCGCCAATAGGGATCGGCGAATGCCGCGTAGAAGAACTGCCGCACCATGGTGCGGGCAAAGTCGCCGTTCGGCTGTTCGACCAGCAGCAGATTGCGGTACTGCCTGACGTCGCGCAGATAGGCGAACTTGTCCTCGTCGTTGTCCTTGCCTTCGACCTTGGCCGCATACGTGTAGAGCTCGCGGGCCTGGCCGAGCAGGTCGAGACCCATATTGGCGAGCGCCATGTCCTCTTCCAGCGCGGGCGCATGGCCGCACCATTCGGATAGCCGATGACCGAGGATCAGCGCATCGTCGGCGCGGCGCAGCGCATAGAGCACCAGCGGCGTTTCGGAGACTGCGATATTGGCGGTTGCCATGTTCCCTATTCCACCTGCATCCACTGCTCGACGTCATCCTGGGGAGCCTGCGCAGCAGGCGTCTCGAAGGATGGCCGCGGTTACCATCGGGGCGTCATGGTTCGAGACGACGCTGCGCGCCTCCTCACCATGACGGGCGAAAGTCACATATGTCCGACTTCGTCGGGCACGTCGTAGAAGGTCGGGTGGCGGTAGATCTTGGATTCCGCCGGCTCGAACATCATGCCCTTCTCGGACGGGTCGGACGCGGTGATCGCGTTCGAGGGCACCACCCAGATCGACAGCCCCTCGCCGCGGCGGGTGTAGATATCGCGCGCAGCCTGCAGCGCCAGCGTCGAGTCCGCCGCATGCAGCGAGCCGACATGCTTGTGCGCTAGGCCGTTGCGGCTGCGGATGAAGACTTCCCAGAGCGGAACGTTCGGCGTGGCCATCTCTAGCGCTCCCTTATTCTGCGGCTTGCGCGAGCTGGCGGCTCTTGCGCTTCTCGGCATAGGCCATCGCTGCCTCGCGGACCCAGGCGCCTTCGTCATGCGCCTTGCGGCGCGCGGCGAGGCGATCGCGGTTGCAGGGGCCGTTGCCGGCGAGCACCTGCTTGAACTCGTCCCAGTCGATCGGGCTGTGCACCCAATTGCCGTTCTCGTTCTGCTTCATGTCGGGATCGGGAATCGTCAGCCCGAGGAACTCGGCCTGCGGCACGGTGGCGTCGATGAATTTCTGGCGCAGCTCGTCGTTGGAGAAGCGCTTGATCTTCCACTTCGTCGAGGTGTCGCTGTGCTGGCTGACCTGGTCCGGCGGGCCGAACATCATCAGCACCGGCCACCACCAGCGATCGAGCGCGTTCTGCGCCATCGCCTTCTGCTCCGCGGTGCCGCGGCACAGCGTCACCATGATCTCAAAACCCTGGCGCTGGTGGAATGACTCTTCCTTGCAGACGCGGATCATCGCGCGCGCATAGGGACCGTAGGAGCACCGGCACAACGGGATCTGGTTCATGATCGCGGCGCCGTCGACCAGCCAGCCGACGGTGCCGATGTCGGCCCAGGTCAGGGTCGGATAATTGAAGATCGATGAGTATTTCGCCTTGCCCGAGAGCATCGCGTCGACGAGCTCCTCGCGCGAGGTGCCGAGCGTCTCGGCGGCGGCGTAGAGATAGAGCCCGTGGCCACATTCGTCCTGCACCTTGGCGAGCAGCGCGGCCTTGCGGCGCAGCGACGGCGCACGGGTGATCCAGTTGCCTTCCGGCAGCATGCCGACGATTTCGGAATGGGCGTGCTGGGAAATCTGCCGGGTCAGCGTCTTGCGATAGGCCGCGGGCATCCAGTCGTTCGGCTCGATCCGCTCGTCGGCATCGATGCGGGCCTGGAACTGACTGGCACGGGCGACATCCTCGACGCCGCGATCGTCGCCGTCGGATGAATTGAGCGCCTGCGTATACATGGCCGACCTCCCGGTGTGTTGTTGGGCAGGAATATATAACACAAATTTCTAAATGCAATATATTTCTGTAATATGTTCAGACGCCCTCGAAACGACGCTCCACGGCCCCGTTGGGCTTCGGCAGCGGCCCGTCCTCGTTGGTTGCATGGTCGTCAAGCCATTGTTCCGACGGCGGAAGCAGCCCGCGATAGATCTCGCCGCAGAGTTTCCGGGCCGCCCTGCCCGGCCAGTCCTTCGGCAGCAGCTGATACGGCAGCAGCGGATCGCGCAGCACGACCCGGCGGTAGTGATGGATCAGCAGGATGCGCGCGGTGAAGGCGTCGGCATCGGTCAGCTTCTCGCCTCTGATGATCCAGCCGTGCAGCGGCTCGAACGTCTTCATGAACTTCAGATAGGCGTCCGCGGTGCGATCGAGCGGCCAGCTCTCGCTGAGCAGCCTGCGCCCGCTGTCATCCTCCGCGGAGACTTCCAGACGGATCGCGCGCGATGCCTCGCCGGGGATCGGCACGCCCGACGGCGCGACCCACACGCCCGGCAGCGGGCTGCCGAAGCCGGCATTCTTCAACGCCTCGCGCGCGGCATCGCGATCCTCGGCATTGCCGATCAACAGCAGCTCGAAGCGGCCGGTCCAGTCCGACGGCGGCGGATCGTAGATGTGCCTGGTTGCGGTGTCGAAGGTCTGCCGGCCCTTCGCATTCAAGCGATAAAAACTGTTGCGGCCGACCTTGTTGCGCTCGAGCCAGCCGTCGGCGGCGAGCCGCGACATCGCGGTGCGCACCACATTGCCGTCGATGTCGAGCGACTTGAAGAATTCGAGCAGCGTGCCGAGCCACACCGAGCCGCCGCGCGGCACGATGGAATCGCCGAACACGGTGATGATGATCGAGCCGGTGCGCGACGGCTCGCGCTTCAGCTGATCGACGATGCGGGCAAGCGGCTGTGGCATGCCCAACGCATAGCGCGTTTTGTCGATTCACGACAATGCGGCCGCTTGAGCCCCCTCGCCCCGCTGTTGCGGGGAGAGGGTTGGGGTGAGGGGCTGCCTCCGCAAAATGGATAGACGTGAGTGCGTGGAGACTCCCCCTCACCCGGTTCGCATCTGCGATGCGATCCGACCTCTCCCCGCAAGCGGGGCGAGGTGAACAGAGAGCTTCGCAACGCCTATCGATTGGGATCCGGATAGACGAAGCTGCGCCAGCCGCTGCGATCGAACGGCGCCCACTCGCCGTCCTTCTGCGCGAGGCGATCGGCGACCGCATAGACGACGGCCGGATGATGGCCCATGCCGCAATGGCTGCTCTCGACCTCGATGCTGTCGGTCATCGACGAGGCCCGCTCGCGGCAACCCTGCCAGGCGCAGACGCCGTCGGTGCGGCTGAAGATCGCGGTGGTCGGCACCGGCGGCGCGCTGGCGAGCGAGCCGCCGAAACGCTGGTCCTCTTCGTCGGCACGGCGCCCGCTGGCCATCTCGTAGACGCGCCAGGCGTTGGTCGACTTCGGGCCCGCGGCAAACGGGCTGCCGAGGGTGATCACCTGGCGCACGCGCTCAGGCATCATCTTGGCGAGCTGGCGCGCATAGAGACCGCCGAGGCTCCAGCCGATCACCGAGACCGTGCGGCCGCTGGTCTCGTTCATCTCCTGCAGCAGATCGACCATCCCGTCCTGCACGCCGGAGCGAAGCCCGAGGTTGCGGCCCTGGCGCCAGCCGCTGACGGCATAGCCCTTGCTCTTGAGGAAGTCGCGCAGCGGGCGCGTCGACATGTCGGAGGCGATCAGCCCGGGCAGCACCAGCACCGGATGCCCATCGCCGCGCGGCGCGAGGCTCAGCAGCGGCAATGCACCAAGAAAGGCACCGAGCTCGTGAATGGCGCGGCCTTCCAGAAACATCAGTGTCCTGGACGGCGGACGTAGCATCTGCGCAGCAACGGACATTTCAACTCCTCTTCGGCACGGCCCCTGACGTCTCGGCAGCCGGCAATGGAATCACAGGGATGGGTCAACAGGATTGACGCAAACCCGGCGGAATCGTTCCGCAACGCAACAATCAACCTTGAAAAGCTAGGGAACCGATCACTTTCGTGCAAGCGGCCCAGGTCACACTTGCCACAAGTAATGTGGCGCCCGTGCCCAATCGGTCACAGCAGCCGCAGCACATATTCCAGCGTGTAAAGTGCAAGCCCGGCAAGTCCGCCGATCAGCGAGCCGTTGAAGCGGATGTATTGCAGGTCCTTGCCGACATTGACCTCGATCAGGGATATCAATTGCTCCATGTCCCAGCTCTTCATCTGGTCGGCGATGAAGGTCGAGACACCGCTCTTCTGTTCGGCAACGACCGTGCGCAGGATCGCGACCAGGCCCTGGTTGATTTCAGCGCGCAGCTCGACGTCGCCATCGAGCGCGTCGCCGGCCTCGACGAACATCCGTGCCAGCTGATGCTGCAGCACCTGCGACTCGCCCGAGGCGCTGCGGTCGATGAAATCCTTGACGTTGGCCCAGATCGTGCGCCCGAGATTGGCCAGCTCCGGCCGCGCCATCAGAGCGCGCTTGAGACCGTCGATGCGATCGGCAAACGCCTTGTCGCTGCCGAGCCTGTCGACGAACGACAACAGCATGCGGTCGAACTCGCCGCGGAACGGATGTTGCGGATCGTTGCGCACTTCCTCGAAGAATTTCGTGGCCGAGGCGATGATCCGGTTCACCACGAATTTGTCGGCGCGATAGAGCCTTAAGAGCGTAGGCATCTCGGCGCGGACCTTGTCGCGGATCACGGCCATGGTCTCCTGCTGCGTCAGCGTCTGGTGCAACACGCGCAGGATGTCGTCGAGCAGGCCGCCATGCTTGCCCTCCTGCACGAAGCCGCGCAGCGCGCCGGCCGCAAGCGGCGCAAGATCGATCGAGAGCACCTGCGTCGTGACGCGGCGGCTGATGAATTGCATCAAGCCCGAGCTCTCGGTCGCCGCAAACGCTTCGGGCAGCATCCGCAGCACGAAGCGGGCGAGATCCTCGGAACGCTTGCGGTCGCGCAGCCAATCGGCGATGAAGCTGGCGAAATCGATCTCGCGCAGCTTGGCCTCGACCGGCCCGGCTTCCAGAAAATTGTTCTCGATGAATTCGCCGAGCTTCTCGGCGATGCGCTCCTGATTGCTCTGGATGATCGCGGTGTGCGGGATCGGCAGCCCCAGCGGCCGCTTGAACAGCGCGACGACGGCATACCAGTCGGCGAGGCCGCCGATGGTCGCGGCCTCGGCGAATGCCGCGATGAAGCCGAAGGCGGGATGCACCGCAAGCAGCGCCTTCGAGGCGATGAAGATGATGAGGGTGGCCGCCAGCACGCCGGTCGCCAGCCACTTCACACGCCGCAGCTCGGCCGCGCGTTCGGCATCGACGGGCGTTGCGATGAGGGCGGCAGGAAGGGTCATGGGGATAGAGCAAGCTCTCGCACTGGCCGCACACTAGCCGTCATTGCGAGCGAAGCGAAGCAATCCATTTCGCCGCTCGCGGAGAGGTGGATTGCTTCGTCGCTGTCGCTCCTCGCAATGACGGCAGGCGCGACACCAATGAGGTATGAGAAGCACCGCAAAAAAGAAGGCCCGCAAAATGGCGGGCCTTCGAAAAGGGCAGTGGTCAATGCAAGCGCGATCAGGCGGTCTTGCTGTAGACCTTGGCGAAGTTGTCCTGCGCGGTCTTCGCACCGTCGGTGACGAGCTTGCCGAGATACTCGGTGGTGGCCTTCGCCCGCGAGACGAACAGTTCGCCACGCGCACGGACCATGTCCGACTGGATCTGGGCGGCTTCGCTCAGCGACTTGGCGGAAGCGAGCTTGTCGATACCGGCGAAGAACGCCTCGGCGTCCTGGTAGAGCGCCTGCTGGATGTTGCGGCTGATCTTGGCGGCTTCGGTCACCGAACCGGCAACCGCGGTCTCGATCACGTTGGTCACCTTCTCGGAGCCGGCATACGCGTCGGCGGCGCGGGTCTTGGCGGCCTCGGCCTGCTTCTTCACGAACTCACGGGCGGCTTCCGGAACTTCCATGTTCTGGAGCTTGGTGAACGCCTCGGTGACGGGCGCGAAGGCTTCCTTGACGCTGTTCAGCACGGAATTGGTTTCGGTGGTCATTGGGGTCTCTCCATCCTCAGGTTTGAGCTATGGGCTCACCCCGTCCGGATTGGCCCGGGGCAAGGCTGTTGTGTCACAATTCATGATGCACCGCAACATCAATGTTGCAGCGCGATATCACGAACCTGTGAACAGCATGAAGATCCGGCAGATTGCCTAAGGAACCAGCGATTTACGGTTCCTAATTACCGCCAACTGCCTCGGACACCCCGTATGCTTCCATCTGCGCCCGGACTTGAGCCACGTTGTGCCCGAGCACGACGATGTCGTGGGTCTTGCCCTCGACGTCGCGGACATGGTCGCGCAGCAGGGCCTCCGCCTTGAAGCCGAGGCTTTCGAACAGCGCGATCGCCGCCCGCTGGTCGACCGTCATCTGCACCGAGAACTTCTCCAGCCCGGCGCCGAGCGCGATGGCGAAGGTCTCCTGCGACAGGGCCCGGCCGACGCCCTGCCCGCGCACGTCGAGCGACACCACCATCCGGATCTCGCCGACGTGCGGCGACCAGGAGTGCGGATCGCGCACCAGGGTGCCGCAGCCCACCACCTTGCCGTCCTTGATCGCAAGCAGGCTCGTGATGTCGCCGCGCTCGATCTCGTTGATCCAGGCCGACAGCACCTTCGGCTGGCTGATGTTGCGCGGCAGGAACAGCAGGTCATGCGTCGGCAGTTTCTGCGCGAAGGCCAGCACCGCGGCCTCGTCGGCCCGCTTCATCAGCCGGAACTCGATGTCGCCGGCCTCGGTCTTGACGTGGCGCGGATAGGAACGTTGTTCGGTCATGTCGATCTCTCTTAAGTCGACCCTTCTTAGGTCGATCTCCTGCTCAACCAGGAGTCCAGTTTCGGCCACAGCCGCTTGATTGCATTGGCGCCGGCGACCAGCGAGACGTGACCGCCTTTCAGCATCACCTCCTCCTTGTCCTCGGAGCCGATCTTGGTGATCAGGTGCTTTGCCGCGTCATACGGCACGATGTGGGTCGTGCTCCGCGACCGCATGCAGGATCGGCACCTTGATGTCGGCGAGTTTGGCCGCGCGGCCGCCGACCGTCATGGTGTCGTTGAAGAGCTTGTTGTCCCACATCAGGTCCTTGGTGATGGCGCGGAAATATTCGCCGGCGAGCGGCAGCGTGTCGGTCGCCCAGCGGTCGAACATCCGGTACGACTTGACGAACTCGTCGTTCCAGATGTTGTCCCAGAGCTGGATCTGGCCGACGACGCGCGCGGCCGGCCGCAGCATGTCGAACGATTGCAGGATCAGTTCGGGCGGCATGTTGCCGGTGCTGTCGATCAGGCGGTCGACGTCGAAGTAGCGGCGGTCGGCGAAATTCGAGAACAGCTTCATCTCGCGGAAATCGATCGGCGTGGTGAAGCAGATCAAATTCTTCATCGGCCCGTCGTTGAAGATCGAGCCATAGAGCAGCGACAATACGCCGCCGAAGCAATAGCCGATCACGGAGACTTCCTTTTCACCGGAGTCCTGCTGCACTCGGCGGATCGATTCCGGAATGAAGTCGAGGACGTAGTCCTCCATGCGCAGCGATTTCTCCTCGGGCTTCGGCGCGGTCCAGTCCAGCATGTAGACGTCGAAGCCGCGCTTCAGCAGGAACTCGATGAAGCTCTGCCCCGGCACCAGGTCGAGGATGTAGCCGCGGTTGGTGGTCGCCATCACGATCAGGACCGGCACGCGATAGACCTCACTGGCCTGCGGCCGGTAATGATAGAGGTTCATGGTGCCGCGCGAATACAGCACGTCCTTCGGCGTCGAGCCGAGCTCGGGGCCGGAGCTGGAGAAATACTCGACGCCCTTGATGCTGCGCTGGATCGCACGCTGCACCTCGGACTGTACCCGTTCGGAGATCGAGGCGAAATCAAACCCGGTGGGAGCATTCATTTGCTGTCTCCCTCGGATGGCGGGCGCTTGGTGCGCGGCGGCCGTGGCGTCGCGCCGTAGCCGTCGTCCGGCGCCAGCGAATTGTGGTGCACCTGCTGCAGCAGCGTCTTGATCTCGTTGAGCTGGGTCTCCATCGACTGCAGGCGCTCGGCCATGCCGACGAGCTGGGCGCGGCTCGGCAGGTTCATCGCCAGCAGATATTTCTCCATCATCTCGCCGAGCTGCTTCTGCGCGCCCGCCGCGGCGCTGCCGGCCTGATTCATTACCTTGGAGAATTCAGGCGAGCTCATCAACTGGTTGCCGAAGGAGTTGAACCCCTTCTCCATCTCGCCAATCATCGCCTGCCAGATCACGGCAGGGTCGTTGCCCTTGTCGGCCATGAGGCCCTCCTCCACGTCAATTCCGAGCGCTTGTCGCGCTTCCGTTTGTTTGTGCCATACGACACTGTTGCCGCTGATCGGTCAACAGTGCGGCGCGCCCGGCGACGTCGAAGCTCTTCTGCGCTGCGTCAAACCGTGGCAGCATGCAGGTTCCTGACCGCGAATCCAGGAGAGGACGCACGTGACCACGCTCGCCCATCAGTTGCCGCAACTAACCCGCGCCAATGGCATAGAGATCTGCTACGAGATTTTTGGCGATGCGAATGCGGAGCCGCTGCTTTTGATCATGGGCCTCGGCGCCCAGATGATCCATTGGGACGACGAATTCTGTCGCCAGCTTGCTGCGCGCGGTTTTCGCGTGATCCGGTTCGACAACCGGGATATCGGCAAGTCCTCCTGCATGAGCGGCGGCAAGCGGCTGACCGCACTTGAACTGCTGAAGCTGCGCTTCCTGAAGATTCCGGTCGCAGCGCCTTACCGGCTGGCCGACATGGCGCGGGACACGATCGGATTGATGGATGCGCTCGGCATCCGCACCGCGCACCTTGTCGGCGCCTCGATGGGCGGCATGATCGCGCAGGAAGGTGCGATCACCTTCCCCGAGCGCGTGCGCTCGCTGACCTCGATCATGTCGACCACCGGCAATCCAAAGGTGCCGGGGCCGACCCGCGAGGCGACCGCGGTGCTGATGGCGCCGCCGCCGAAGAGCAAGGAGGAGTACTTCGTGCGCTTCGGCCAGACCTGGAAGGTGCTGCGCAACGGCTCGTTCCCGGAAGATGAGGCACTTGATCCGGAACGCGCGCTGCGCACCTTTGAGCGCGGCCTCAATCCGGAGGGCGTCGGCCGCCAGCTCCGCGCCATCCTCGCCTCGGGCAGCCGCAAGGAGCGCCTGCGCAGCGTCAAGGCGCCGACGCTGGTGATCCACGGCACCGTCGATCCGCTGGTGCATCCCGAAGGCGGCAAGGACACCGCGGTCTCGATCCCCGGCGCAAAGCTCCTGATGATCGAGGGCATGGGCCATGCGCTGCCGATCCCGATGTGGCCGCAGATCATCGACGCCATCGACAAGCACGCGCATGGGGCTGCGGTGAAGGCGGCGTGAGGCTAGAGCGTTTTCGAGCGAAGTGGATACCGGTTCGCGTCAAGAAAACGCGTCAAAACAAGAATCCAGAGTCCCGTTCCGGTTCAATCGGAACGGGGCTCTGGGTATCTTCCGGTGACCATGTGAGCCAGGGGTGCGTTCTTCCGGCTGGCGCGCGGAGGCTGTAGACAGCGCGATGCACTGCGCGGGTCGCGCGCCATCAACCACCGGGAGTCACCAGATGAAGACCCTTCTCCGGCCGCGGACAGCCGTCGCCGCTCTCTTCCTCGCGCTCGCATCTTCCGCCGCGACGGCGGCCGCCAGCGACGCGCAGCAGGAAGCCAACCGCAAGGCGGTGCTGGCCTTCTACGAGAAGGGGCTGAACCAGAAGGACGCCGACGCGGCGCTCGCCTATGTCGGCAACCGCTATGTACAGCACAATCCCGGCGCGGCCGACGGCCCCGACGGCTTCCGCAAATTCATTGCCTTCCTGCGCGAGAAGTTTCCGAACTCGCACAGCGAGATCAAGCGTTCGTTCGTCGACGGCGACTACGTGATCCTGCACGTCCACGCGGTGCGCGAGCCTGGCACCCGCGGCAATGCGATTATCGACATCTTCAAGCTCGAGGACGGCAAGATCGTCGAACACTGGGACGTGGTGCAGCCGGTTCCGGAGAATCCGGCGAACAGCAACACGATGTTCTGAGAACGGACCTCAGAGAGCGGCCGGGATCTTCGGCGCTAGAGCGCGATGAGATTAGGTCGAATAGCACCGCGAAGGCGGTTCGCTCCCTCTCCCGCTTGCGGGGGAGGTGAGCCAGTCCGCCGCAAGACCGATTCAACCTGACATCATCTTGCTCTAGCGGCTGCGGCCGAGCCAACGCTGTGTCGGGAATAGCTGCACCTGCCAGCGTCGCGCTGCCGCGCCCCACACGCCCCTTGGCATGAACAGCATGATCAGGATAGCGAGCGTGCCGAGCACGACCAGATACAGGCTGCCATACTGGGCGAGCCAGGTGAGGAGGCCCCACAGCAGGAGCACGCCGACCATCGGGCCTTCGATGGTGCGCACGCCGCCGATCACGACGATGAAGATGACGTAGGCGGTCCAGTCGGTGACGCTGAAGGCCGCGTCAGGCGAGATGCGCGCCTTCTGCAGATAGACCACCGCGCCGACCATGCCGGTGGCGAAGGCGACCGCGATCCACAGCGCATGGCGAATCCGCGCGGTGCGGACGCCGACGCTGCGCGCGGCCGCTGCGTTGTCGCGGCTTGCCGCCAGCGCGAGGCCATGGCGCGAGCGGATGAAGGCGTAGATGCCGAGCGTGACCAGCACGGAGAGCAGCAGCGCCAGCCAGTAGACCAGCACATCGCGCGCGGCCGCCGGCCGCAATCCGAGCAGCGCCTGCACCGCCTTCAGCCCGACCATTTGCGACAGTTCGCTCGGCGAGATCGACATCCCGGTGCCGCCGCCGAGCGACTTTAACTGGGCGCAGATCAGCCGCAGCGCTTCAGCGGCCACCCAGCTGCCGATCGCGAAATACGGTCCCTCCAGCCGGAACAGCAACGGGCCGAGCACCGCCGCGATCAGCGCCGCGAACAGCCCGGCCAGCGGGATCGCCGCAACGGGGTCGAGCCCGGCCAGCACGATGCCGCCAAACAGCGCATAGGCGCCGAGCCCGACAAACGCCTGCTGCCCGACCGACACCAGCCCGCCCCACCCGGCCAGCACGTTCCAGAGCTGTGCCAGTGTCAGCATGGTGAGGACGAAGATCAGATCCTGGATCAAATTGCGCGAAGCAATCGTGGGCAGCGCGGCAAGCACCACCACCAGCGCGATGCCGACGACGGCAGCTCCGCGCGATAAGCGTGTGCCGACCCGAGTTTGCCAGACCGGCAGATCCGCCGGACGTTGCTCCCGGCTTGCCGGGACATGGATGCTTTCGACGCTCATGTCCGCCTCGCCGGAAACAGACCGCGCGGCCGCACCATGAGCACGGCAAGGAAGGCGAGATGGCCAGCCAGGATCTGCCACTCCGGATTGATCCGCCCCCCGATCGCCTGCGCCAGCCCGAGCACGATGCCGCCCGCCAGCGTCCCCCACAGACTGCCGAGACCGCCGATGATCACGGCCTCGAACGCATAGAGCAGCCGCGCCGGGCCGATCGACGGATCGAAGCTGGCGCGGATGCCGAACACGACAGCGGCAATCACCGACACCGCGAGCGACAGCCCGACCGCAATGGCGTAGACATTGCGCTCATTGACTCCCATCAATTGCGCGATCGCGGGATTGTCGGCGGTGGCGCGGAAGGCGCGGCCGAGCGAGGTGCGGTAGAAAATGAGCTGCAGCAGCGCGACGGCGGCGATCGCCGTCACCAGCGCCGTGAGCGGCGCCAGCCCGACACTCAGGCCGGGGGCCAGCGTCACCGACGAGGATTCGAACGCGCCCGCCTGCAACCGCCGACTGTCCGCGCCGTAGCCGAGCAGCAACCCGTTCTGGATCACGATCGACAGGCCGAAGGTGACCAGCAGCGGCGGCAGAATGTCGTCGCCGAGCACGCGCTCCAGCACCAGCCGCTGCAGCACGAAGCCGAGCACGAACATCGTCACGACGACCAAGAGGGCTGCGGCCGCAAACGGCAGGCCGAGCGCCGTGGTCGCGCTGAGCACCAGATAGGCCGCGAGCAGGATCAGGTCGCCATGCGCCAGATTGACGAGCCGCATGATGCCGAAGATCAGCGACAGGCCGAGCGCGAACAGCGCATAGACGCCGCCGAGCAGCACGCCCTCGATGATGGTATCGAACCCGCTCATGGCTCCCTCATGCTCCGAAATAGGCCGCGCGGATCGTGTCCTGATCCACATCCTTCGGCCGCCCGCTCAGCGTGACGCGACCTTCCTGCAGGCAATAGAAGCGATCGGCGGCCCGCAGCGCGCGGGCGATGTCCTGCTCGACCAGCACGACCGCGGTGCCGCCCGAACGAATCTGCGGCAGCATGCGGTAGATGTCCTCCACCACGATCGGCGCGAGGCCGAGGCTGATCTCGTCGCACAGCAGAACCTGCGGGTTCGACATCAGCGCGCGGCCGATCGCCACCATCTGCTGCTGACCGCCCGACAGCGCCGTGACGGCGCCCCGCCGCCGCTCCTTCAGCACCGGGAACATCCGGTAGACCGCGGCGAGATCCCAGGGAGTTGTTCGTTCACCGCCGTAGGCGCCGATCAGCAGGTTCTCCTCGACGCTGAGCGAAGGAAACAGCTGGCGGCCCTCGGGGACCAGCGCAAGGCCGAGCCGCACGATGCGGGCGGCGGACGCATCGCCGATCGCCCGACCGCCGAGGCGGATGGCATCGGACCGGTTCTTCACGAGCCCGGCCAGCGACTTCAACATGGTCGATTTGCCGGCGCCGTTGGCGCCGATCACCGCGACTGCCTCGCCTTCGCTCAGCTCGAAGTCGATGCCGAACAGCGCCTGGAAGTCGCCATAGAACGCATCGAGCGCCGTGACGTTGAGCAGCGCGGTCATGCCGGCACTCCCATGTAGATGGTCTCGACCTCGCGCGACCGCATCACCTCGACTGGTGCGCCTTGCGCGACCACCTTGCCGAAGTTCAGCACCACCAGCCGCTGTACCACCGCGAGCAGCGCGTGCACCACATGCTCGATCCAGATGATGCCGACACCTTCGGCGTGGATGGTGCGGATGGTCTCGACCAGTTCGTGACATTCGGCATCGGTGAGACCGCCTGCGATCTCGTCGAGCAGCAGCGTGCGCGGCTTGGTGGCGAGCGCCCGCGCCAGCTCCAGCCGCTTGCGATCGAGCAGCGGCAGGCTGCCGGCGAGCCGGTTGGCCTTGGCTTCGAGGCCGGTCAGATCAAGCATGCGGCCGCAATGCTGGACCGCATCGGCGTCCGAGAGGCCGCCACCGAACAAGGCCGCGACCGCAAGGTTCTCGAACACCGAGAGGTGGTCGAACGGCTGCGGGATCTGAAACGAGCGCCCGATGCCGGCGCGGCAGCGTGCCTCGGGAGCGAGAGCCGTGATGTCGACGCCATCGAGGACGACGCGGCCGGCATCCGGCCGCAGCAGCCCGGTGATCAGGTTGAACAGCGTCGATTTGCCGGCACCGTTCGGCCCGATCACGCCCAGCGCCTCGCCGGACACGAGCGTCAGGTCGATCGCGTCGGCAACGACGATGGCGCCGAACCTTTTCGAGATGGCATGGAGTTCGAGCATGGTGGCCCACTGGATGATTGCGGCGGCGAGAAGATGCGTGGCAGCGCCACGCATCTGCTGCCTTCGATGACGTGCTTGCGCTAGCTCAGCGCCTGCATGTCGCCGCCGAGCGGGATCTGCGGCGCCAGCTTGTTGTCCGTGATCACCATGTCGTACTTGTCGCCATTGAGCCGCCACTGGCCGCCGACCAGCGGTGTCTTGGCGATGTTCTTCGCAGCGAATGGCGGCACCGCGCTGGAGCCGAACGCGACCTGGCCCACGATCGTATCGAGCTTGGTGGCGCCGATCGCTTTCGCGAGCGCCGCGCCATCGTCCGGATCGCCGGAGCGCTTGATCGCGTCGATCGCGACCTCGAACAGCGAATGCACGAAGCCGATCGGCTGGCGTCCACTGCTTGCCGGAGGCCTGCTCATATCCCTTGGCAAGATCGGCCGCGCTGACGCCGCTGAGGCTCGACTTGTAGGGATGCGTCGGCGTCCACCAGACCTCGGTCGAGATGTTGTTGCCGCCCTTGCCCAGCGCCTGCACCGACGCGGGGAACAGCAACGCCTTGGCGACCGACACGACCTTCGGCTTCAGCCCCTTCTGCCGCGCCTGATTCCAGAACGTGGTGAAGTCGGGCGGGATGATCACGCCCGTGATGATCTCGGCATCGGCGCCACGGAAGGCGGCAATCTGCGAGCTGAAATCATCGGTGAGATTCTGGAAGCGGCCGGGATCGGTGAGCTTGAAACCCTGCTTGGCCATGACAGGCGGGAAGCCGATCGTGGTGTCGCCCCAGGCATTGCCGTCGGCATCGTTCGGGAACAGCGCGCCGACCGATTTGTTGGTCGCGACCTGGCTCCACATGCTGGTGAAGACGCCGATCACGTCCTCGAGGCCCCAGAAATAATGGAAAGTGTAGTCGAACGGCTTCCAACTCTTGGGGTCGCCGGGATTGGCCTGCCGGCCGATGAAATTGGTCTGCCATGGTGCGACGGTGGAGATG
This sequence comes from Bradyrhizobium sp. JR3.5, assembly GCF_054057015.1. Taxonomy (NCBI): domain Bacteria; kingdom Pseudomonadati; phylum Pseudomonadota; class Alphaproteobacteria; order Hyphomicrobiales; family Nitrobacteraceae; genus Bradyrhizobium; species Bradyrhizobium sp. JR3.5. Next base: position 5,639,120 of record NZ_JBSRYV010000002.1, on the reverse strand, counting down.
CATGGCACCTGTTCGAGCTCGCACTGCGTCGCCACCGGGTTGTTGGTCTCCGGCGTCGCGCCGACCACGATCAGGCTGACATTGTCGCGGGTGATCAGCTCCTTGGCGACCTCAGCGGCGCGGTTCGGATTCGACTGGCTGTCCTTGGTCACCACCTCGACCGGATAGGTCTGCGATCCGACCTTGACGCCATCCTTGATGAATTTCCGGAATTCGCCGAGCACGAAATCGTCGGCTTCGGCGAAGGCAGCGAGTGGTCCGCTCTTCGGCGAGACATAGCCGATCTTGATCGGCTTGTTGGCGGCCCGGACGGCCGGTGAGAACAACGTGGTCGCGCCTGCGGCGGCGAAACCGCCGGCGATGCCTTGCAGCACGCGGCGGCGATCGAAAGACATGGTGACGTTCAAATGGTCTTTGCTCATTTTCCCCTCCTTGTGGCGAGCCGGTTGCACGCCGGCTGCCGTTCATTTCGTTCTGAAAAGAATTGCCGGCGTCGCGCCGCATCACGCGGCGGCGACGGACTTCGTTTGCGCCCTTGCGCTGCGGCCGAGGATCTGGCCGAACACGTCGAGCAGCACATCGGAGGCATTCCCCGCCGCCTCCCTGGCGCGCCAGGCGACATACATGTCGGGGCGCACCAGCACGCAGCCATCCTCGTCCACCTCGCTCTGGCGATACCAGTCGGCATAGATGTCGAGCGCATCGCAGCCTTGCGGGCCGATCGTCACCACATCGAGCGGCAGGCCGTAGGCCTTCTCGACAGCGGCGGCGGCCGCCTTCCAGCCATCGCCGCCGATCCCGGTGAGCAGCGTGAAGCGGCCCTTGCCGGTGAGATCGAGCGTCGACTTCCGCTCGCCCTGATGCTCGACCCAGACATGCGGCAAATGCGCGCCGGGCCAGGTGGTGGCCTGATAATACAGCTCGTGATCGCGAGCGAAGGCGGGCATCGGCGTGCCATCGGACACCACGGCGGTCGAGCCGTAGCGCTGGTTCATCTCGACGCCGTGGCAGTTGAACTCGTAGCTCTTGTTGGCGATCGCCTCATAGAGCTTCTTGCGACGCGCCTTGCCCTCGGCGGTCGGTGCCTTGCGCGCAGCGATCGCCTTGCGCGCCTCGACCGGGTCGGTCGAAGCAACGAGGCCCACCGCCTCGAAGATCGGCGGGAAGTCGCCGATGCTCTTGTTGGCGCGGGTCACGATCTGCTTGCCGACCGGCTGGCGCTCGGCCGAATAGGTTTGCAGCAGCGACGGCGCCGCGTGACCCTCGAGCACCAGTTTCAGCTTCCAGCACAGATTGAAGGAATCCTGGATCGAGGTGTTGGAGCCGAGGCCGTTGGTCGGCGGATGGCGGTGCACGGCGTCGCCGACGCAGAACACGCGACCGGACGAATAGTGGCCGGCATACATCTCGTTCACGGTCCAGGTCGAGGTGGAGCGCACCTTGACCTCGAGGGTCTCGTCGCCGACGAGATTGCGCACGATCGAGATCGCCTCGTCATTGCTGAGCTTGCGCTCGCCCTGCTCCATATCGTAGCCCCAGATGATCAGCCACTCATTCCATGGCCGCACCATTCGGATCAGGCCGGCACCGATGCCGCCGATCTCGGCACCGGGCTGCAGCACCCAGTACAGCACGCTCGGCCGATGCGCGACGTACTTGCTCAAGTCGGCCTGCACGATGATGTTCATGCTGCCGGCGCGGCCCATCTGGCCCTCCATCGGCAGTCCGATCACTTCGGCGACCCGGCTGCGGCCACCATCGGCGCCGATCAGATATTTGGCGCGGATCTGATAGGTCTCACCGGACAGGCGATCCTTCACGGTCGCCGTGACGCCGTCGGCATCCTGCACCAGGTCGACGAACTCGGTGTTGAAGCACAGCGAGGTGCCGCGCTGGCCGGCGGCCTCGATCAGGATCGGCTCGAGGAAATTCTGCGGCAGGTCGCAGATGCGCGCGGGACTGGCGAGATCGTAATCAGCCTTGCGCGAGGGATGGTTGCCCCAGGAATACAGCCGGCCGAACTCCTCGCCGGCGAGGCTCTCGCAGAACACGTTGTTGGCCATCAGATGCTGCGGCACGGCCTGCGCGACGGCCTTCTCCTCGAGGCCGAGATCGCGCAGCACCTCCATCGCGCGCTGGTTGGTGATGTGGGCGCGCGGCGTATCGGCCAGCCAGCCATATTTCGTCACCAGGATGTGCTTGACGCCATACATGCCGAGCAGCGCCGCCGCCGTCGCGCCGGCCGGGCCACTGCCGACGACAAGGACGTCGGTCTCGATCGGTTTGCTGGTCATGGTCCTCTCCTTGGTCGTCTTGTTGGTTGCGATCGTCATTCCGCGGCCATCATGGGCTTCGGCACCAGGCCCGCGCCTGGCTTCATCTGGAAGTCGTAAGTCATCAGATGCCATCGGCCGGAAACCCGCTCGTCGTTCGGCAACGCCGGTTCGTTGCGCGGCTCGACGCGCGCAATGAGTTCGTCCTTGACGCCGAACACCACGTCGCTGCGCAGATATTCGTCGCCATCGAGGAAGACGTGGGTGATCAGCGGCTCATAGCCCTCGGCCTTGACCAGGAAATGCACGTGCGCCGGCCGCATCGGATGGCGTTGCGTGGCGGTGATGAGATCGCCGACCGGGCCATCGGTCGGGATCGGATAGCTGCACGGCAGGATAGTGCGGAAGGAGAAGCGGCCGTCGGCATCGGTGACGAAGCGCGCGCGCAGCGATGGGCCATGAGCCGCATAGTCCGCCTTCTGCGAATCGTAGAAGCCGTCGTCGTCGGCGTGCCAGACGTCGATCTCGGCACCGGCGAGTGGTTTTCCGGCTAGGTCGGTGACGCGGCTCTGCACGAACATCACTTCACCGTCGATGCCCTCCGAGATGCTGGCGCCGTGCGGTGTGACGCGGTGCTCGCCGACATAGAACGGGCCGAGCACCGTGGTCTCGGTGGCGCCCTCGCGCTCGCGGTGATTGACCGCGTCGACCAGCATCGAGACGCCGAGCACGTCGGAGAGCAGGATGAACTCCTGGCGCAGCGGCGTGCAGGTCTGGCCGGTGCGGGTCAGGAATTCGATCGCCTGATTCCATTCCTCGAACGTGAGCTCGGTGCGGCGCACCAGATCATGCAGCGACTTGACCGTCTCCTCGATGAGGAATTTCAGCCGCTTGTTCGGCGTATTGGCGAAGCTGCTGATCACCTCGTCGGTGAGGTCATGCTCGTTGAAATTGGCCATCGTGTTGTCCTTGATCTTGAGATGTCAGTGCTGGATGGGCGCGTCGCCGCGCCAGGCTGCCGCGATCAACTGCTCGATCGGGGCGCGATCGATCGGTCTGGGGTTGGCATAGGGGTTGCGCACCGCCATCTCGGCAGCGCGCGCGATGCCCTCCTCGGGCATCCCGATGTCGGAAAGCGCGCGCGGCAGCTCGAGTTGCCGGGCAAGGTCAAACAGGCCCTGCGGCGCATTGGCGCTGTGCAACGCTCGTGCGACACGGGTCATCGCCTCCGGCGCCGCGGCGGCGTTGTAGGCGGCCGCGTGGGGCAGCACGATTGCGTGGGTTTCGGCATGCGGCAGATTGAACATGCCGCCCAGCACGTGGCAGAGCTTGTGGTGCAGCGACATCCCGACGGCACCGAGGCAGACGCCGCATAGCCACGCGCCGTAGAGCGCGTCGCGGCGGGCGCCGGGATCGGCCGGTGCCGTCATGATGCGCGGCAATGCGCGGGCGAGCGCGGCGATGCCGTCCTCCGCCATCAGCGAGGTCAGCGGGTTGGCATCAGGCGCATAAAGCGCCTCGACGGCATGCGCGATTGCGTTCAAGCCGCTGGCGGCGGAGATGTGCGGCGGCAGGCTGACGGTGAGATCGACGTCGTAGATGACAGTGTCCGGCACCAGATCCTGGGAATGCTGCGTGGTCTTGATGCCGTTGCTGGTTTCGCCAAGGATCGGCGTCATCTCCGAACCGGCATAAGTGGTCGGCATCGCGATATGCGGCAGCCCGGTGCGCAGCGACAGTGCCTTGCCGAGCCCGACCGTCGAGCCGCCGCCGATCGCGACCAGCCCATCGATGTCGCTGGACTCCACCATGCGAAGCGCTTCATTGGTGACCTCGACCGGCGTATGCATGCGTGCGCCTGCAAACAGTCCGGCAAGCCTGTCGCGGAGGCCTGCGCCGAGCCGGCGCCCGAGGTCCTGCTGCTCGCTCGTGGTCAGCACCAGCGCCCGCTTGATGCCAAGGCGCTCGCTCTCCTCGCCAAGCCGCGCCGAGGTGCCGGTGCCGAACACCACGCGATATTGCTGCGAGCAATAGGCAAAGGTGCCCTGGCCGGCATCACCGGCCGCCGCAACGGACGCAATGGATGCGCCTCCGGCATCCGGCATCGCGACACTCATGGCATTTCTCCCAAGCCGGCGAACCGGCAATCTCGTCTTGTTGGGAGAAAGCTAGCGGCGGGCGGCCACGGCGCGCCTGCACGAAACCGGAGAAAATCTGCACGAAACCGGAAAAATCATCCGCAGGCTTGGCGCTAGCGCCCCCGCCCGTCCGAGCCGCCCGCTAATGGCTGCGCCGGTATCGCCCCGGCGTCACGCCGGTGAAGCGGCGGAACATGCGCGTAAAATGCTCCTGATGGGAGAAACCGCAGGCCAGCGCGATGTCGGCGAGGCTCTGCGTCTCGTCGGCAAGCAGCGCCCTGGCGCGCTCGATGCGCAGATTGAGCACGTATTGGTAGGGCGAGACGCCGCTGGTCGCCTTGAACAGGCGCACGAAATATTCGGTGCTGCGGCCGCACAGCTCCGCCAGTTGGTCGAGCCGGATATCGCTATCGAGATTGGCGTCGACGAATTCGCGGATGCGCGCCATCTGCCTGACGCTCAGCAGGTTCGGATGCTTGCCGGCCTCAACGCTCGGCTTGTGGAAATTGATAGCGACGAAGCGGTTGGCGATCGCCTGCGCGATCGGGTCGACGAACAGCGACGAGGCCGGCAGGCCGCTGGTGATGGTGTCGCCGATCGCCGCGGCGAGATGCTCCAGCACGGCATCCTGATCGCCGAGCATCGGCGAGAGCCCACCGATCAGGCTCGCCGCCCCGTCCCGGCCCGCGAACAGATCGGAGCGCAGATAGATGTGGGTGGATTCCAGCGCCTCGCGCAGCACCACGTTGCTGGCGTGCCCGGCCGGCAGGAAGAACACCCCTCCGCGCGGGATCTGCCGGGCAACCGACTTGCCGTCCATCACATAGGTGATGTCGACCGGGCCACCCCGGTGCAACACCATCAGATTGTCGGAGAGCGCGTGGAAGTGCCCGTCAAACGGCCGCTCACGCTGGACCGAGGCATACGCGGACGACCAGCCGAGCCCTTCGCTCGAGCCGCGGAATTCGGCCTGGAAACGGTCCAGGATCCCGTGCGTCTCCTGCACCCCAAAATTCGACGTCGCCTGCATCCGACAGACCAAGGGCTCGAGGCTTCGGTGCCGCGAGTGAAACCCAACGGCCCTCGATTTTCAACACAATCGAACCGAACGGCGCTTCTGGAGGTCTTGCTGCGTCGCAATAGCGGCGCCTGCTACTCCTTGACCGCGATCCAGATCACGTGGCGCACGCCGCGGCCTTGGCCGGTGGCGCGGACGGCGACTTCGTTGACGGCGAACCCGGCGCGGGACAGCGATTTCGGGAACTTGGCGTTCGGACCGGACGACCAGACGGCGAGCACGCCGCCGCGCTGCAGCGCCGTGTGGGCGATCTTGAGTCCTGAGATGTCATACAGCGCGTCATTGGCCTTGCGGGTCAGGCCTTCCGGGCCGTTATCGACATCGAGGAGAATGGCATCGTAGGTGCGCGGATTGCGCTCGATCACATCGGCGACATCGACCTCCTGCACGCTCACGCGCGGATCGTTCAGGCTGTCGCCGAAGATCTCGGCCATCGGGCCCCTCGCCCAAGCGACTACTGCCGGCACCAGCTCGGCCACCACGATTTCCGCCTCGGGTCCAAGCACGGTGAGCGCCGCCCGCAGCGTGAAGCCCATGCCGAGGCCGCCGATGAGAAAACGCGGCCGTGCGACCTTCTCGATCTTCTTTGCGGCGAGCGTCGCCAGCGCGGCTTCCGAGCCCGACAGACGGCTGTTCATCAGCTCGTTAGTGCCGAGCATGATCGAGAACTCGCGGCCGCGCCGCATCAGGCGCAATTCACCTTCGGTGCCAGGAATGCGCGCGGTATCGATCTTTTCCCAGGGAATCATGCGGCGGCTTGTAGCATGGCCGGCACGCTTGCCGAAGGCGCGCGGCTAGCCTCCGGCCCAGACGTCGAGCACGTAGCGGTTCCTGGTTCCCATCTCCTCGATCCAGCGCGCGGCGGCGCCAGTGTCGGCACCGGTGCGGTCGCGATAGATCGACATCAGGGTCGCCTTGACGTCAGGCTCCATCTTGCCGCCATCGCCGCAGACATAGACGATCGCGCCCTTCTCGATCAGTGCCCAGACCCGATCCTTCTGCCCGGCGACGAGCTGCTGCACATAGGTCTTCGGCCCGTCGGCGCGCGAGAAGGCGGTGTGGAGTTCACCGACGCCATCGGCGGCGAACGCCTTCAGCTCGTCCGCATAGATGAAGTCCTGCTCCGGATGGCGGCAGCCGAAGAACAGCATCGCAGGGCCCAGCGTCGCGCCTTTTGCCTTGCGCGCGGCGCGCTCCTGCAGGAAGCCGCGGAACGGTGCGAGCCCGGTGCCCGGCCCGATCATGATGATCGGCACGGCGTTGTCGTCGGGCAGGCGGAAGCCGGCCTTGGTCTCCTTGATCGTGGCATGGATGGTGTCGCCGGCGCGGCGGCGCGCCAGATAGTTCGAGCAGACGCCCTTGTAGATGCCGCGGCCAGAGCTCGCGGGCGCCTCGACGACGCCGACGGTGACGCTGCAGCGCTGCGCCTCGCCGGCCGGAGACGACGAGATCGAGTAATAGCGCGGTGCCAGCAGCGACAGCATTTCGAGGTAAAGGTGGAACGGCAGCTCGCAGGCCGGATATTCCTCGAGCAGGTCGAACACCGATTTGCGCCTGGCCAGCACCTCGGCGCGATAGCGCCCGGCGGAAGCCTCATCGTCGCCGACATAGGCCATCAGCTTCGGCTTGGTCACCGGGCATCGGGTGTGCTCGGCCATGATCTGGATCTGCTTGCGGGTCGCGACCTGCTGCAACTCGACGAACTCGGTGAGCAGCCGCCCGACCGACACGGCGTTGCCGACCGGCAGCTGCGCGCGGCGGCCTTCCGACACCTGCAGACGGATCTGGTCGGCCGGCAGGAAGCCGAACCGGCGCGCAACGGAATCGACCAGGGTCGGATCGTTGCGCGGCACCACGCTGAGATGATCGCCGACGCGATATTTCAGGCTGGCCGGCAGCTCGACCTCGATATGCCGGGTCGAGCGTTCCGACGGATGGGCACCTTCCTTGGTCTGCAGCTCGTTGTTGGCGAGCACCTTCATCGGCACCGCGCCACCCTGCGTCACGATGGTGTTGACCGCGCCCTGCGCCACCGGCTCGATCGCGTAGAGCGGCTCGTCCTCGGCGGTGCGGGTGAAATTCCAGTCGATGCCGAATTCCTTGGTCGCGACCTTCGCGGCCTCCGGGAACCATTTCTGGAACTGGCCGTCGAGATCGCTGCGCGCATCGCCCTCGCCGCGCGGATAGACGGCGCGCGCGCCGTGCTTGGTCAGCTGCTCGTCGATGAAGCGCGGCACCGACTGGTAGGTCGCGGCCCAATCGCTGTTGCCGCAGCCGAATACCGCGTAGCGCACCTTGGCGAAGGCATCCTTCGGCAGGTCGCCTTCCAGCCATTTGACGAATTGCGTCGCATTGTCGGGCGCCGCGCCGTTGTAGGAGGCGCAGATGATCAGGACGCCGCCCCTCCTCCGGCAGCTTGCCGACATAGTCGTCCAGCGGACCAAGCCGGGTGGCGAAGCCGTTGATCTCCGACAGATCCGCCATGCGGGTCGCCAGCTCCTCGGCCGAGCCGAGGTTGGAGCCGTAGAGCACCAGCATCGGCGTGTTGTGACCGGGGCGCGTGGTCGGCGCGCGCGGTGCCTTCGGCGCGACCGCAACGGCGCCCGTGCTGCCGGCGAACGCGCCGCGATCCTTGTCGTCGCGCGGCCGCACCTTGATCCTGAAGCCGTCGGGCTTGACGGTCAGCGTCTCCTTCAGGTGCATCTGGTAGCGATGCACGTCGAGCAGTCTGAAGCGCTGCAGGATCATGCCGATCGCGAGCGCCGCCTCGTGCATGGCAAAACCGCGGCCGATGCAGGCGCGCTGCCCGTTGCCGAACGGCTTCCAGGCGTTGATCGGGCGCTTGGCCTCCGCCTCGCGGCTGAAATTCTCTGGATCGAACACATCGGGGTTCGGGCCCCAGACCGAGGGATCGCGGTGCAGCGCCATCACAAGGATGGTGATGAAGGTGTTCTTCTTGAGCTTGTACTTGCCGCCGATCGTCTCGTCGTTGAGCGGCGCGATGCCGTAGGCCGGCGCCGGCGGCCACAGCCGCAACGCTTCCTTCAGGCATTGGGTGACGTAGGTGAGCTGCGTCACCTGCTGATAGGTCGGTCTCGCGTCGACGTCGGGACCAAGGACGCGATCGACCTCCTCATAGGCCTTCTTCAGCACCTCGGGATGCTTCAACAGCGCATAGATCGTGCACGACAGCAGGCCGCTGGTGGTCTCGTGGCCGGCGATCAGGAAGGTGTTGATCTGATAGCGGATGTTGACGTCGTCGAGCTGCTCGCCGGTGGCACGATCGACGCCGGTCATCATCGCGGCCAGCATGTCCTTCTTGTCGCTGGTCACGTCGGTATTGCCGCGACGTTCGGCGATGATCTCGTCGACCATCTTGTTCATGAAGGCGACGTCGTCGGCGAGCGTCTTGCGCCGCTTCTGCATCCACAGACCCTCGAGCGGCAGGCCGCGGGTCATCATGATGGTCTCGAGCGAGCGCACCAGCGATTCCACGAACGGGTGGTAGTCGCGGCGGTAGAACGAATTGAAGCGGTAGTCGAAGCCGCACAGCCCGATGGTGTCGAGGGTCAGCGCCGTCATGTCGTGGACGACCTCGATCTCCTCGTCGGCGTTGAGGCGCTCCCATTTCTTGACCAGCTGCTCGGCGATATCGACCATGCTCGGGTGATACGACTGCATGGCGCGGTTGCCGAACGGCTGCATCAGGATGTTGTGCGCCTTGCTCCAGTTCGGCTCCTTGGTGTCGGCGGTGAACAGCCCGTCGCCGCCGACCGCACGCACCCGGCGCAGCGAGCCGCGCACCGCCTTGTCGAAGCGCTTCTCGTCGGAGAGCTCGTCGACCAGATCGTGACCGGAGACGATCACGATCGGCGCGCCCATCATGTCGAGCCAGAAGATCGGCCCGAGCTCCTTGGAGAGCTTCACCAGATGCTGCACCGGCGCGGTCGAGTCCAGCGACAGCATGTTGCCGACCACCGGCTTCGTCGGCGGATGCGGAATCGGACTCAGTCTGTTGCCGGACGCCATATCGGAAGTGCCCCCTCACTACGTCGTCATCCTGAGGAGCGCGCACCGCGCGCGTCTCGAAGGATGGCCGCTTGCTCCAGTCCCTCTCATCCTTCGAGGCGCGCCGAAGCCGGCGCGCACCTCAGGATGACGCCTAGCCGAATTTTCGCTTACGCCACTCGATCAGCTTGGCGCTGACCTCGTCCGGCTTTTCCTGCTGTGTCCAATGGCCGCTGTCGTGGACCAGATATTTTTCGAGGTCCGGCACCAGCTTCTCCATGCCATCGGCGGCAGACGGCGGCAGCACCGCGTCGTTCTCGGCCATGATCATCAGCGACGGCACGCGCACGTGATGGTCCAGCCCGGCCGAACGTTCCCAGTTGCGGGTGAAGTTGCGATACCAGTTGATGCCGCCGGTGAACCCGGTCTTGCTGAAGGTGTCGACGAACACCTTCTTCTCCTCCGCCGACAGGATCGGCGTCCGCGGATCGTGCTTGGCGTCGTAGTTCGCGATCATCTGCGGGAACGCCAGGTTCAGCCGCGCCGAGGCGCCGACGCCGGCGATCGGCTGTTCCTCCGGCGTGCCCGGCGGGCGCGCCGCCGGCTTGCGCATGAAGGCATCGAAGGTCTGCTCCACGCGGCTGCCGAAGATGCGGTCGGGCTCGCGCGCCGGATCCTGGAACTGGACGATGTACATCTGGTCGCCGAAACGCTGGCGGAACAGCGCGATCGGGTCCATCGGCGCGCGGTTCAAATGCGGCGTGTTGACGCCGACGACGCCGGCGACCCGCGACGGATGCCTAAGCGGCATCTGCCAGACGACAAAGCCGCCCCAGTCGTGACCGACGAAGATCGCCTTGTCGATCTTGAGATGGTCGAGCAGGCCGACGAGATCGCCGGTCAGGTGCTCCATGTCGTAGGCCTCAACCGGCTCCGGCCGATCGGTCGCGCCATAGCCGCGCTGATCCGGGGCGATCACCCGGATGCCGGCCTCGCCCAGCGCCTTGATCTGATGGCGCCAGGAGAACGCCAGTTCAGGCCAGCCGTGGCACAGCACCACGGGCGGCGCGTCGGTCCTGGGGCCTGCTTCGTAGAACCCCATGCGGATGCCGTTGGTCTCGGCGAACTGCAGCGGTGGCATTTCGATCATTGACAGGATTCCTATTCGGCCGCGCCCTTGATGTCGGCAGGCGGCGGCGCGAACGCCGCCTCAAGTGCATCGAATTCGAGCGGCAGCATGTCGCACATCACCTGCACATGCGGAATGATGTTGGCACCGACGATGAAGCCGAAATCAAGCTGATCTCGGTAGCTCTGCACGGTGATGTTGAGCGCGATCCCGTGGGTCGAGATCGAGACCGGGAAGATGTGCAGCAGCTCTGCGCCAGCCGCGTACAGCGTCTGCCGCGGACCCGGCACGTTCGACACCGTGATGTTGGTGGCTGGCGGCAGCACATTGGACAGGTCGGATCGGCTGTAGAGCAGCGCCATGACCTGTACCAGAATCGGCGCGCCGAGCAGCGAGATATTGGAGACCTGCGGCACCAGGGCGCGCAGCGGATGCGACATCTCCTTGGACTTGGTGGATTGCGCGATGATGGTTTCGAGCCGCTTCTTCGGGTCCTCGACGTCGGTCGCGATCGAGCAGATCATGCCGAACACCTGGTTGTTGGATTCGGCGTTGCCTTCCTCGCGCAGCGAGATCGGCACGCCTGCCGTCAGCGACTTGTTCGGCAGCGCGCCCTGGCTGATCAGATAGCGCCGCACCACGCCCGAGGCGAGCGCCAGCACGACGTCGTTGAGCTTGCCGCCCGATGCTTTCGCCAGCGCCTTGGCGCGCGACAGCGAGATCGAGGTGCCGGCAAAGCTGCGCTCCGACGAGATCGCCTTGTTGAGGATGGTCGGCGGCGAGGACATCGCTTGCAGACTCTCGCGCGACCTGGGATCGGCGATCTTGGCGACCACGTCGGACAGGCTCTTGAGCACGGTCGGCATGGAGCCCGCGAACTTCACCGCGCTCTCGATCTGGAACATGGCGTTGTCGAACAGGATCGAGCCGAGGTCGCTCTTGCCGGAGCGCGGCAGTTCCAGGCTCTTTTGCGCGGCGGCGGCCGCCTCGAACGGCTGTGTCCAGAGCTGCTGATAGGCGTCGATCAAATTGGCCGCGATGTCGCGCGGCTCCTGCGCGACCTTTTTGGCACTCGGCGGATCGATCTGCCGCGGCACCGGCGTGAGGTCGTAGATCATGCTGGTCAGCGCCGCGCCGGCGCCACCGTCGATGCAGGCGTGGTGCATCTTGGAATAGAGCCCGATCTCGTTGTCCTTCATGCCCTCGAAGACGTAGAACTCCCAGAGCGGGCGGGCGCGGTTCAACAGCTTGGCGTGCATCCAGCCGGACGATGCGCTCCAGCGTCGCGCGGTCGTGCGGCGCAGGCAGGCTGGCGCGAAAGATGTGGCGGTCGATGTCGAACTGGTCGTCCTCGACCCAGGACGGGTGATCGATGTCGAGCGGCGCCTTCTGCAGGCGCGCCTTGAGGATCGGCGCGATGTGCAGCCGCGAGGCGATCATCGCCTTGAACTCCTCGAAGAAGTCGCCCTTGTAGCCGTCGGGCAGCCGGAAGATCGCCATGCTGCCGACATGCATCGGCATTTCCGGCGTTTCCAGATACAGAAACGATGCGTCCAGCGAGGACAGCTTTTTGGCGTCGCTCATGGTCTCCTCCCGAGAGCCAACTCACGCGGGCGCCTTGGCGGCGCTTCTCGTCGTCTGGTTAGGATAGTGCCTGTTCTGCCGGCCCATAGGCAATGGCAAAGGGGCCCGAGCGGTCAAAATGCCGGAACTCCCCTTCCGGCTGTGCCAGCCGGTCGGCGATCGCCCACAGCGCCGCGGGGTTGACGCCGAGGCCGAGATGGCTGGCCAAATGCACCTCGATGTTCTCGGCGGTCGCCGACGGCCGTACCCGTGAGGTCCGCCAATTCACGATGCCGTCGGTGCGGGAATAGATCGAGGTTGCCGGCACCGGCATGTCGCCGGCGATCGCCGCGCGAATCTCGGGAATATCGTCCACCCCCTCGCCGGACAGCAGCTCGTACAGCCGGGTCGCGTTGGTGGCGCGGATATCGTCGGCGAACGGGCTGCCCAGCGTGATGATGGAGCGCACCAGCTCGGGCATCTGCGACGCCAGGTCGCGCGCATAGACGCCGCCGAGGCTCCAGCCGATGATCGAGACCTTGCGCCCCGACGCCTCATGGACCCGCTTCAGCAGGTCGCGCAGCGCACTTCGCCTGCTGGAGATCCCGCCGAAATTGCGGCCCATGTTCCAGGCGTAGGCGTCATAGCCGAGCTCCTTCAGATAGCGCCGCATCGGCGCCATCGAAAGGTCGCTGGCGAGGAAGCCGGGCAGCGCCAGCACCGGATGACCGTCGCCCTTCGACGCCTGCATCAGCAGGGGCGACAGCAGCAGGCTCGAATTCAGCTCGAGCACGCCGCGCGCTTCCGCCAGCATCAGGAACAGGCTGGGCGGACGCAACCGGCGTTCGGTCGCATCGACGCTCCGTTTCGCGGCCGCCATTATTTCTTGTCCTTCTTGCCCGCGCCGCCGCCGAAGCCGGCCATCGCCACGAACATGTCCTGGAAGCGCTCGGCGAGCTTGGGATCGAAGGTGAACCAGCTTTGCAGCAACGCTTCCGGCGAAACCTTGTCGATGTTCGACAGCATCTGCTGTTGCAGCCTGTCCATCACCGCGTTCTGCATCGGTGCCACGTCCGGCAGGCCGAAGAACTGCCGCGCTTCAAGGGGCGTACAATCTATCTCGACGTTGACCTTCATATCCGCCTCCTCAAATGCGCCTGGCCCGCCTCAGTATCGCCGGGACGGGGTCGGTCACGCAAGCGAGCCGTACCTGCCCCGATGGATAGTCGGCCTCAATCATCGGTTATGGTCAACCAAACCGTTTGGAACGACGGCTCCAAACCGTTTGGAGCGACCGGCGTCAGCCGGGCTCGCGAGCGATCATTCGTGTGACCGGCAAGCAGCACTCCGAAAGTCGAATGTCACGCGCCCGCGCCAACCGCCTACTCTCCCAGCGCATTCATTGCGCTGCACCCGCGCGAACCGATTACCCTTTGGCAAATCGCGCTTGCGCGGCCGGTAAACTCTGGCAACATGCATCAATAATACCAGCCGGACAAAGCAGCCGGCGGACAAAAACGGGGACGCGGGATCACATGTCGGTACGTTGGAGTTTGTTTGCGGCGACTGCCGTCGCGCTGGTCGCCCTTGCCTTGCCGGCATCGGCGCAGACATTGAAATATGCCAATCAGGGCGAGCTGAAGTCGCTGGATCCGTACACGCTGAAGGAAACCACGACGATCGCGCACCACGCCCACGTCTACGAAGGCCTCACCGCGCGCGACAAGGACCTCAAGATCATTCCGGCGCTGGCGGAAAGCTGGGAGACGCTGAGCCCGACCAAATGGCGCTTCCACCTGCGCAAAGGCGTGAAATTCCACAATGGCGATCCCTTCACCGCCGACGACGTGCTGTTCTCCGCCGACCGCGTCCGCGCCAAGGGCTCCAATTTCCTCAGCAACGTCCCGGCCGACGCCAAGTTCACCAAGGTCGACGACTACACGGTCGACGTGACGCTGGACTCGCCCAATCCCATCCTGACCTCACAGTGGGATAGCTGGTACATCATGGACAAGAAGTGGTGCGAGGAGAACAACGCCGTCGCACCGACGCCTGCCTCCGCGACCACGCCGAGCTACGCGGCGCTGCACGAGAACGGCACCGGCCCCTTCACGATCGAGAGCCACCAGCCCGGCGTGAAGACCGTGTTCAAGGCGTTTCCAGGCTATTGGCGCAAGCCCGAGCATAATCTCCAGGAGATCATCATTCACCCCGATCGGCTCCGACGCCACCCGCGTTGCGGCGCTGCTCTCGGGCGAGGTCGATGTCATCGAGCCGGTTCCGCTGCAGGACATCCAGCGCGTCAATTCCAGCGGCGTCGCCACCGTCATGACCGCGCCGGAGATCCGCACTATCTTCATCGGCATGGACATGGCGCGCGACGAGCTGCTGTACTCCAACGTCAAGGGCAAGAATCCGTTCAAGGACATCAAGGTCCGCGAAGCCTTCTACAAGACGATCGACGTCGATCTGATCAAGACCCGCGTCATGCGCGGCATGTCGACGCCCTCGACGCTGATGATCGCGCCCGAACTCTATCCGCTGTCGAAGGAGTTCACCCGGCCGAAGCTCGATCCCGATGGCGCCAAGAAGCTGCTGGCCGAGGCCGGCTATCCGAACGGCTTCGAAGTCACGATGGATTGCCCGAACGACCGCTACGTCAACGACGCTGCGATCTGCCAGGCGGTGGTCGGCATGCTGGCCCGCATCGGCGTCAAGGTGAACCTGCTGGCGCAGCCGAAGGCACAGTATTTCGCCAAGGTGCTGAAGCCCGGCGGCTACCAGACCTCGTTGTTCATGCTGGGCTGGACGCCTGCGACATCGGATTCCCACAACGTGCTGCACGACATCCTCGGCTGCCGCGACGATCCGAAGGACTCCACCCGAGGCGAAGCCAATCTCGGCGGCTACTGCAACAAGGAAGTCGACGCGCTCGCCGACAAGGTTCTGGTCGAGACTGACACTGCCAAGCGCGACCAGTTGATCAAGCAAGCCTACGAGATCGTCATCAAGGATTACGGCTACATTCCGCTGCATCAGCAACCGCTGGTGTGGGGCGTGTCGAAAAAGGTCAAATTGACCCAGCGCGCGGACAATCAGGTGCTGCTCTACTGGGCGACCAAACAAGGTGAATAGTGGCTCTAGCGAATTGGGTCCCGGAAGCGCAGGCTTCCGGGACCTCTCGTTTTCCGGTCGCGCAAAGCCGCGCGCCGGATGTCAAAAGCAGTGAAAGGTAGAGATGCTCGCTTTCACTCTTCGCCGCGTGCTGCAGGCGATCGGCGTGATGCTCGCCGTAGGCGTCATTGCGTTCGCGATGTTCCGCTTCGCCGGCGATCCGGTGAGCCAGATCGTCTCGATCGACACCTCGGCCGCGCAGCGCGCTGAAATCCGGCGCTCGCTCGGCCTGGATGATCCCGTGCTGGTGCAGTTCGGCCGCTACTTCATCAATGCGCTGCAGTTCAAGTTCGGCGTGTCCTACCAGTTCCGCCTGCCGGTCTCATCGCTGCTGGCGGAACGGCTGCCGGCGACGCTCGAGCTTGCGATCTGCGCGACGCTGTTCGCCATGGTCGCCGGCATCCTGATGGGGGTCTATTCGGCGCTGCGCCGCGACACCGTGCTCGCCAAATTATTCCAGGCAGTATCGCTGATCGGCATTTCGCTGCCGACCTTCCTGATCGGCATCCTGCTGATCTATCTGTTCGCGGTTGACCTTGGGCTGGCTGCCCTCCTTCGGCCGCGGAGAGGTGGTGAAGCTCGGCTGGTGGACCACCGGATTGCTCACCGTCTCCGGCCTGAAGGCGCTGATCATGCCGGCGATCACGCTCGGACTGTTCCAGATGACCCTGATCATGCGGCTGGTGCGCGCCGAAATGCTGGAAGTGCTGCGGACCGACTATATCCGCTTCGCCCGCGCCCGCGGGCTGACCACGCGCGCGATCCATTTCGGCCACGCGCTGAAGAACACCCTGGTTCCGGTGATTACGGTCGCCGGCCTGCAGTTTGGCTCGGTTATTGCTTTCTCGATCATCACCGAAACCGTGTTCCAATGGCCGGGCATGGGGCTTCTGTTCGTGCAGGCCGTGCAAAACGTCGATATCCCGATCATGGCCGCGTATCTGTTGATGGTCTCGCTGATCTTCGTCACCATCAATCTCGTGGTCGACATCCTCTACACCGTGGTCGATCCGCGCTTGCGCTCGACCATCGGCCGCGCGGCGTGAGGGGGCAACCGATGTCCGACGCCGTCGTCCCCCATCGCTCCGAAGATCACCCGCAGGCGCCTGCCGGCTGGTTCGGGCGCGCGCTCGACAGCGACATCCTCTATTCGTTCCGCCGTTCCAGGCTGACGATGGTCGCCGCCGTGATCACGCTGTTGTTCTTCCTGCTGGCGATCTTTGCGTCGTGGCTTGCGGTGCAAAACCCGTTCGATCCGGCGCAGCTGCAGCTGATCAACTCGCGGATCGCGCCGCTGTGGACCGCCGACGGCCAGAGTCCGTTCCTGCTCGGCACCGACGAGCAGGGCCGCGACGTGCTCTCGGCGATCCTCTATGGCCTTCGCATCTCGCTTGCGGTCGGCGTTGCCGGCGTGGTCTTCGCCGGCGCGCTCGGGATCGCCCTCGGGCTGGTCGCCGGTTATTTCGGCGGCGTGGTCGACAGCGTGATCATGCGGATCGCCGACGTCCAGCTCACCTTCCCGGCGATCCTGATCGCGCTCCTCGTCAACGGCGTCGCCAAATCGCTGCTCGGCAACCGGCTCGACGAAATGAGCACGTTCGGCGTGCTGATCATCGCGATCGGCCTCAGTTTCTGGGTGCAATATGCCCGCACCGTGCGCGGCTCGGTCATGGTCGAGAAGAACAAGGACTACGTGGCGGCGGCGCAGCTGATCGGCCTGCCGGCGCCGAAGATCATGCTGCGGCACGTGCTGCCGAACACGATGGGCCCGATCCTGGTCATCGCCACCATCAACCTCGCGCTCGCGATCATCACCGAGGCGACGCTGTCGTTCCTCGGCGCCGGCATGCCCGACACCATGCCCTCGCTCGGCACCCTGATCCGGATCGGCAACAACTACCTGTTTGCCGGCGAATGGTGGATCGTCGCCTTTCCAGGTATCGCACTGGCTGGCCTGATCCTCTCCATCAATCTGCTCGGCGACTGGCTGCGCGACGCGTTGAACCCAAGGCTCCGATGACCCAGCCTGTTCTCTCCGTGCGCAATCTCGAGGTGGAATTCGTCACCCGCCGCGCGACCTTGCGCGCCATCAACGGTGTGTCGTTCGACATCGCCAAGGGCGAGGTGCTCGGTGTGGTCGGCGAGTCCGGCGCCGGCAAGTCGGTCACCGGGCTTGCGGTGATCGGGCTGATCGATCCGCCCGGCCGCATCTCCGGCGGCCAGATCGAGCTGTCGGGCACGCGGATCGACCATCTTCCGCCGGAAGAAATCCGGCGCATCAGGGGCAAGCGGATCGGCATGATCTTCCAGGACCCGCTGACCAGCCTCAATCCGCTCTACCGGATCGGCGACCAGATCATCGAGACGATTCGCACCCACACCAATCTGAGCGAAAGCGCCGCGCGCCGGCGCGCCATTGATCTGCTCGCCGAGGTCGGCATCCCCGCGCCGGAGAAGCGCATCGACGGCTACCCGCACGAATTCTCCGGCGGCATGCGCCAGCGCGTTGTCATCGCGCTTGCGATCTGCGCCGAGCCCGAGCTGATCATCGCCGACGAGCCGACCACCGCACTCGATGTCTCGGTGCAGGCGCAGATCATCACGCTGATCAAGCGGCTCGGCCGCGACCACGGCACCGCCGTGATGCTGGTGACCCACGACATGGGCGTGATCGCCGAGACCTGCGACCGCGTCGCGGTGATGTATTCCGGCCGCATCGCCGAGATCGGCCCGGTGCAGGAGGTGGTGCGCAACCCGCTGCATCCTTACGCCAGGGGCTTGATGGGCGCGATCCCGACCCTCGCAGGCGAGGACAAGCGCCTGGTGCAGATCCCGGGCTCGATGCCGCGGCTGTCGGCAATCCCACCGGGCTGCCCGTTCAATCCGCGCTGTGCGTTTGTCTTCGATCGCTGCCGCGTCGAACGCCCCGAGCCGATCCGGCAGGGCACCCAATCCGTCGCCTGCCATCTGTTCGAGCCGGCGAAGGAGACGGCGGCATGAGCGGGACATTGATCGAGGTCAAGAACCTGCGCCGCGTCTTCGACGTCTCGAAGCCATGGCTCAACCGCGTGATCGAGGGCGGCCATCTTGAATTCCTCAAGGCCGTCGACGGCGTCAGCTTCGATATCAAGCGCGGCGAGACGTTTGCGCTGGTCGGCGAATCCGGCTCCGGCAAGACCACGGTCGCGCGCATGGTCGTCGGCCTGTTGCCGCCGAGCTCGGGCGAAGTCGTCATCGACGGCGTCTCGATGACCGATCCGCGGCAGGCGCAGGCGCGCCGCCGGCTGCGCCGGCGTATCCAGATGGTCTTTCAGGATCCCTATGCCAGCCTCAATCCGCGCTACCGGGTCGCCGCCATCGTGGCCGAGCCGATCCGCGCCTTCGACCTGATCGAGGGTGAACGCGACATCAAGGCCCGGGTCGGCGAATTGCTCTCGCTGGTCGGCCTGCACCCCGACGACGGCCAAAAATTCCCGCATGAATTTTCCGGCGGCCAGCGCCAGCGCATCGCGATCGCCCGCGCACTGGCGTCGGAAGCCGAGTTCATCGTCTGCGACGAGCCGACCTCGGCGCTCGACGTCTCGGTGCAGGCGCAGATCCTCAATCTGATGCGCGACCTGCAGGACAAATTCGGCCTGACCTATCTGTTCATCAGCCACAATCTCGCGGTTGTCCGCCACATGGCGACCAGGATCGGCGTGATGTATCTCGGCCGCATCGTCGAGATCGCCGAGGGCCGAAAATTGTTCGAGAACCCGCGGATGCCCTACACCAAGATGCTGCTCGGCGCGGTTCCGGACCTTGCGATGTCCGGCCGCCAGCGCATCCCGGTCAAGGGTGAGATCCCCAACCCGATCGATCCGCCGCGGGGCTGCGCGTTCAATCCGCGCTGTCCCCTCGCCTTCGATCTCTGCCGCGAGAAGGCGCCGGAACTGATCGACGGCGTCGCCTGCCACGCCGTCAACAGCCCTGCCGCCGCCGTTCCGGCATGATCACGCGGATGGGAGCGGCCATGTCCACCAAGCGGTTGGCATACCAGCCCGCCTGTGATCAAGTGCGCGCGCCACAAGACCTAGCCGGAAGCGCAGCCCCATGAGCAACGTCAACCCCGATCCATTCACCACAAGGCCCGAGATCGAGGGCACCTTCGGCGTCGTCACCTCGACCCACTGGATCGCGACCGCTGTCGGCATGGCGGCATTGGAGAAAGGCGGCAACGCCTTCGACGCCGGCGTTGCGGCGGCGTTCACGTTGCAGGTGGTCGAGCCGCATCTGAACGGCCCCGGCGGCGACGTCCCGCTCATCGTGCACGACGTCAAGCGCGGCAAAACCGAAGTGATCTGCGGCCAGGGACCGGCGCCGGCGAAAGCGACGATCGCGCATTATCGCAGCGAAGGCCTCGAAATGGTGCCGGGCACCGGCCTGCTCGCGGCCTGTGTGCCCGGCACGTTCGAAACCTGGATGCTGCTGCTGCGCGACTACGGCACGATGAAGCTGCGCGACGTGCTGGAGCCCGCGATCGCCTATGCCCGCGACGGCCATCCGCTGGTCGAGCGCGCCTCCGCCACCATCAAGACCGTCGAGCAGCTGTTCCGGAAATACTGGCTCACGTCGGCCGAGGTCTATCTGCCTGGTGGCGAGGTGCCGAAGCCCGGCACCATCTTCACCAACAGGAAGCTCGCGGAGACCTACGCACGCATCCTGACCGAGGCGGAGAGCGCAGGCGGCGACCGCGTAGCGCAGATCGAGCGCGCGCGGCAGGCCTGGTCGAAGGGCTTCGTCGCCGAGGCGATCGACAGATTCTGCCGCACCCAGGAAGTGATGGACGTCTCCGGCTCGCCGCATCGCGGCGTGCTGTCGGCCGACGACATGGCGCGCTGGCAGCCGACCATCGAGGCGCCGCTGACCTACGATTACGGCCGCTACACCGTTCAGAAATGCGGTGTCTGGAGCCAGGGTCCGGTGATGCTGCAGCAGCTCGCGCTGCTGAAGGGTTTTGAGCTCGACGGGCTCGATCCCGCAGGCCCCCGACTTCATCCATCTGCAGATCGAAGCCGCCAAGCTTGCCTATGCCGATCGCGAGACGTTCTACGGCGATCCCAAGTTCACTGAGATCCCGATCGAAACGCTGCTGTCCGATGCCTATAACAACGAACGGCGCAAGCTGATCTCGAAAGACCACGCTTCGCTCGATTTCCGCCCCGGCTCGGTCACAGGTTTCGGCGGCGTCGTGAAGCTGCGGCACGCCGAAGGGCATCGCGAAGCGGTCGGCGCCATGGGCGCGGGCGAACCGACGGTCGGCCGGTTCGGCGAGGTGCGCGGCGACACCGTGCATTTCGACATCATCGACAAGGCCGGCAACATGATCTCGGCGACGCCGTCCGGCGGCTGGCTGCAATCCTCGCCGGTGATTCCCGAGATCGGCTTCTGCCTCGGCAGCCGCGCCCAGATGTTCTGGCTGGAGGAGAATCACCCTGCCTCGCTGGCGCCGGGCAAGCGGCCGCGCACCACGCTGTCGCCGACGATGGCGTTGCGCGACGGCGAGCCGTATCTCTCCTGGGGCTCGCCGGGCGGCGACCAGCAGGATCAGTGGATCACGCAGTTCTTCCTGCGCCATGTCCACGCCAAGCTCAATTTGCAGGAGGCGATCGACGCGCCGGCCTGGCACTCCGAGCATTTCCCGATCTCGTTCTGGCCGCGCACCTCGCGCCCCGGCGTGCTGGTGCTGGAAAATCGCGTGCCGAAATCGACCATCGACGAGTTGAAGCGCCGCGGCCATGTGGTGGAGATTGGCCCGGATTGGTCGGAAGGCCGCCTCACCGCGGCCTCGAAGGTCGGCCCCCGCCGCCGCGCCGCCGCCAACCCGCGCGGCATGCAGGGTTACGCTGCGGGCCGCTAGAGGTTTCGGATGACCTGGTCGATCATCGCCCGCGACAGCGCCACCGGCCAGCTCGGCATCGCCGTCGCGACGCGGTTCTTCGCGGTCGGCGCGCTCGTGCCGCACATTGCACCGGGGATCGGCGCCATTGCGACGCAGGCGCTGGTCAATCCCTATTACGGCATCGACGGCCTCGTGCTGCTGCGCGACGGCAAGAGCCCGCACGAGACGATCGCGGCGCTGCTCGCGCGTGACGGCGGCCGCGAGAGCCGGCAGGTGCATGTCATGGACAGCAAGGGCCGGATCGCTGCCCATTCGGGCAAGGATTGCATCGACTGGTTCGGTCATATCGCCGGCGACGGCTTCTCGATCGCCGGCAACATGCTGGCCGGGCCCGCCGTACTCGACGAGACCGCGCGCGTCTATGCCGCGAACGAGAAGCTGCCGTTCGCGGAGCGGCTGATCAAGGCGATGTTCGCCGGCGAAGCGGCCGGCGGCGACAAGCGCGGCAAGCAATCTGCGGCCCTTCTGATCCACGGAACCGAGCAATGGCCGTTGCTCGACCTGCGGGTCGACGACCACGCCGATCCCTTGCGCGAGTTGGAGCGGCTGGAAGCGGTCAGCCGCGAACACTGGGTGCCGTTCCGGAGCTTCATGCCGACCCGCGACAACCCGGCCGGAACCAGCGACCGCACCAAGATCGACGCCGGCATCGCAGCGGCATCGAAGAGCCGCAAATGACCGCCAGGCCGCTGATCGAGATCGAGGGCCTGCGCGTCACCTTCCACGGCGACGACGGCCGCATGACGCATGCCGTCGACAGCGTGGACCTTTCCGTCGCCAACGGCGCCACGCTCGGCCTGGTCGGCGAGTCCGGCTGCGGCAAGAGCGTCACCTCGCTTGCGATCATGGGGCTGTTGCCGAAGCAGTCGGCCGCGGTCTCCGGCGCGATCCGCTTCGACGGCTTCGACCTGCTCGACGTGCCGGATGCGACGCTGCGCGACCTGCGCGGCAATCGGCTCGCGATGATCTTCCAGGAGCCGATGACTTCGCTCAACCCGAGCTTCACCATCGGCGACCAGATCGCAGAGACCATTTTGCGCCACCGTGGCGGCTCGCGGCGCGCGGCGCGCGAGCGCACCATCGAGCTGCTGCGCCGCGTGCACATCCCCTCGCCCGAGAAGCGCATCGACGAATATCCGCACAAGCTGTCCGGCGGCATGCGCCAGCGCGTGATGATCGCGATGGCGCTGGCCTGCGATCCGCAGCTCTTGATCGCCGACGAGCCGACTACCGCGCTCGACGTCACGCTGCAGGCCCAGATCCTCGATCTGATGCGCGAGCTGAAGGCCGCGAGCGGGGCTGCGATCATCCTGATCACCCACGATCTCGGCGTCGTCGCCGAGGTCTGCGACGAGGTCGCGGTGATGTATGCGGGTGAGATCGTCGAGCGCGCCCCCGTCGACGAGCTGTTTGCCAATCCGCAGCATCCCTACACGGTCGGCCTGCTCGGCTCGATCCCGCGGCTCGACCGCCGCACCAGTCATCTCGCCACCATCGAGGGCATGGTGCCGAACATGGCGAATCCGCCGGTTGGATGCCGCTTTGCCGCGCGCTGCCCGTTCGTGGAGGATGCCTGCACCCGCTCGCCGCCGCCACTCGCGCTGCTGAGCGCGACCCACGCCTCGCGCTGCATCCGCGCGCCCTTGGAGCGGCTGGTATCATGACCGCGCTGCTCGAGGTCGAAGGGCTGGTGAAGCATTTCGTCGCCGAACGCTCGGTGTTCGGCCGGCCGACCGCTTATGTGAAGGCGGTCGACGGCGTCAGCTTCACGGTCGAGGCCGGCAAGACGCTGGCGCTGGTCGGCGAATCCGGCTGCGGCAAATCAACCGTCAGCCGCCTGGTGCTGCGGCTGATCGAGCCGGACGCCGGACGGATCCGCTTCGAAGGTCGCGACCTCGGCGCGCTCAATGCCGAGCAATTGCGCGCGTTCCGCCGCGACGCGCAGCTGATCTTCCAGGACCCCTACGCCTCGCTCAACCCGCGCATGACGGTGAGCCAGATCCTGACCGAGCCGCTGGCACTGCACAATCTCGTCCCGGCGGCGGGACGCCGTGAGCGGGTCGAGGAGCTGTTGCGTCTGGTCGGGCTCGAGCCGCGCTTCGCCCGCCGCTATCCGCACGAATTCTCCGGCGGCCAGCGCCAGCGCATCGCGATTGCCCGTGCGCTCGCGGTCGAGCCGAAGCTGATCGTCTGCGACGAGCCGGTGTCGGCGCTCGATGTCTCGATCCGCTCGCAGATATTGAACTTGCTGCGCGACCTGCAGGATCGCCTGAAGCTCGCCTACATCTTCGTCTCGCACGATCTGGCCGTCGTCAAACATATCGCCGACCGCGTGGCCGTGATGAATCTCGGCACCATCGTCGAGACCGCGGAGGCGCAAGCGCTGTTCGCCGCGCCGCGCCATCCCTACAGCCGCGCGCTGTTGTCGGCGATCCCGGTGCCGAAGCCGCGTGCCAGGCGCAGCCGCATCGTGCTGGAGGGCGAGCTGCCGAGCGCGCTCAATCCACCCTCGGGCTGCCGCTTCCATACCCGCTGCCCCTATGTGATCACGCGCTGCCGCAGCGAAGTGCCGCAGTTGCGCGAAGATGGCACCGGATATGCAACGGCCTGTCACCGAACGGGCGAGCTGCCCGGCGCGGAGGCGATCGTGCCGTCCGATGGCGGGTTCTCACCGACACTGGAAAAGCTGGTGGCGGCGTTCAATACGGCGGAAGCCTCGGGGCGGCCCGGGGTTGTTTCGTAAGGAACAAATGCGCAGGGGATTAAGGGGTTGGCGATGAGATTTTGGCGCTTGGCGGTCCTGATGGCAGCACTCGTGACCTGGTGCGGAACGAGCGCGCGTGCCGAGACCACACTTCGCATCGGGCTCGCCGAGGATCCCGACATCCTCGATCCTTCAATCGGACGCACCTATGTCGGCCGCATCGTCTTTTCGGCCTTCTGCGACAAGCTGTTCGACATTGACGAGAAGCTGAATATCGTTCCGCAGCTCGCGCTGTCCTACGAGAACTCGGCCGACGGCAAGGAGATGACGATCAGGCTGCGGCCGGGCGTCAAGTTCCACGACGGTGAGCCGTTCGACGCCGAAGCCGCCAAATTCTCGCTGGAGCGCCATCTGACGCTGCCGACCTCGTTTCGCAAACCGGAACTGGCCGCGCTCGACCATGTCGACGTCGTCGATCCCCTGACTATCAAACTGGTACTCAAGACGCCCTACTCGCCGCTGATCGCCCAGTTGACCGACCGCGCCGGCATGATGGTCTCGCCGAAGGCGGTCAAGGAGGCGGGCGACAAATTCGGGCTGCATCCGGTCTGCGCCGGTCCCTACAAGTTCGTCGAACGCGTGCAGCAGGACCGCATGGTGTTCGAGAAATTTGCCGATTACTGGAACAAGGACAACGTCTTCATCGATCGCATCGTGTTCCTTCCTATCGTCGACGCCACGGTGCGGCTCGCCAATCTGAAATCCGGTGGGCTCGATCTGATCGAGCGCGTGCTCGCCACCGACATCAAGGACGTCCGCGCCGACAAGCGGCTCGTGCTGTCGACCGCGCCCGAACTCGGCTATCTCGGCCTCACCATCAACATCGGCAACGACAAGAGCAAGGGGCCGCTCAGCCAGTCGGAAAAGGTGCGCCAGGCGCTCGACCTGTCGATTGACCGCGAGGCGCTCAACCAGGTCGTCTTCAACGGCGAGTTCACGCCGGGCAATCAGTGGGTCAGCCCGACGCATCCTTACTATCAGAAGGCGTTTCCGGTTCGGGGACGCGACCTTGCCAAGGCCAAGGCGCTGCTGAAGGAGGCCGGTGTCACGCTGCCCGTCGCCATCGACTACATGGTCCCCAAAGGGGCCGAGAACGAGGCCGTGGCCCAGGTCGTGCAGTCGATGGCGGCCGAAGCCGGCTTCGACATCAAGATCCGCGTGGTCGAATTTGCGACGACCTTCAAGCAGGCCCAGGCCGGCGAATTTCAGGTGTTTCAGATCAACTGGAGCGGCCGGATCGATCCTGACGGCAATTCCTATGTCTTCCTGCACACCAAGGCGCCGCAGAACGACGGCGGCTATTCCAACGCGGAAGCTGACAAGCTGATGGAAGATGCGCGGCTGATCAACGATCCTGTCCAGCGCAAGGCGATCTACGAGAAGATGACCAAGATCGTGCTCAATGACGAGCCCATCATCTACATCTATCACCGCACACTCCTGATCGCGCACACCACCAAGGTCGAGGGTTACCGGCAGATGCCGGATGGATTGGTGCGCGTGGTCGGGCTGAAATTGAAATGATCGCCACAGCGCAGGGCACGCGGGGCCGCCAATGCTGAACTTCCTCGCCAAGCGGCTGGTTCAGCTGATCCCGACGCTGTTCTTCGTCTCGCTCCTGATCTTCTCGCTGCAACACCTGCTGCCCGGCGATCCGGCACTCGTGATGGCCGGCGAGGAACGCGATCCGGCCGTCATCGAACAGATCCGCCAGCAGTATCACCTGGATCGAGCGATCCCGGTGCAATATGCCTATTGGGTCAAGGGCGTGCTGATGGGCGACTTCGGCGAGTCCCTGCGCAACAAGATGCCGGTGTCGAGCCTGATCGCGCAGAAGCTGCCGGTTACCATGCAAATCGCCGGCATGGCGATCGTGGTCGCCTTCCTGATCGGCATTCCCGCTGGCATCATTTCGGCGGTGAAGAAAGGTACCGCCTGGGATTACGGCGCCAATCTGTTCGCGCTGTGGGGTATCTCGACGCCGAATTTCTGGCTCGGCATCATGCTGATCTTCCTGTTCTCCGTCGAACTTGGCTGGCTGCCGGCCTCCGGCTACGTGCCGCTCAGCGAAAACTGGCGCGCCAGCCTCGCCGCATCCGTCATGCCCGCCTTCGTGCTCGGCAATGCAATCGCCGCGGTCCTGATGCGGCATACACGAAGCGCCATGCTGCAGGTGCTCGAGAGCGACTATGTCCGCACCGCGCGCGCCAAGGGCCTGTCCGAGCGTACGGTGATCCTCAAGCATGCGATGCGCAACGCGCTGACGCCGATCATCACGCTCGGCGCGCTCGAGCTTGGCACGCTGCTGTCGGGCGCAGTCCCTCACCGAGCAGATCTTCTCGATCCCGGGCTTCGGCAAGCTGATCGTCGATGCCGTGTTCAACCGCGACTATGCGGTCGTGCAGGGCGTGGTGCTGACCACGGCGACGATCTACATCACGCTCAACCTGATCGCCGACATCGCCTACATCCTCGTCAATCCGCGGCTGAGAGGCTGACTGGATGACCGACGCCGTGCTCAGCACATCAGCTTCGCTTGCCGCCGCCGAGACACTGGAGAGCCCGGCCCGGCGCGCCGGGCGGCGGCTGATCCGGCGCAAGGGTGCCGTGCTCGGGCTCGCCGTGATCGCGCTCTTTGTTCTGCTCGCCGTCTTCGCGCCGCTGATCGTGCCCTATGATCCGATCGCGACGAGCTGGTCGCTGGTCCGCAAGGCGCCGTCGATGCAGCACTGGTTCGGCACCGATGAGCTCGGCCGCGACGTGCTCGCCCGCGTCGTGTTCGGCGCCCGCGCCTCGCTGCTTGCCGGCGTCATCTCGGTCAGCATCGCGCTTGCGATCGGCGTGCCGCTCGGACTGCTCGCCGGCTATCGCGGCGGCTTCATCGACGCACTGATCAGCCGCATCACCGATGCGATGCTGGCCTGCCCGTTCCTGATCCTGGCGATCGCGCTCGCTGCCTTTCTCGGGCCGAGCCTCGGCAATGCGATGATCGCGATCGGCGTCTCGGCGACCCCGATCTTCATCCGCCTGACCCGCGGCCAGGTGATGAGCGTCAAGGTCGAGGACTATGTCGAGGCGGCGCGCGCCATGGGCAATCCGCGCTGGCGCATCGCGCTGGTCCACATCCTGCCGAATATCCTGCCGGCGCTCTTGGTGCAGGCCACGCTGTCGATCGCCGCCGCGATCATCGCCGAGGCCGCGCTGTCCTTCCTCGGCCTCGGCCAGCAGCCGCCGGCACCGTCCTGGGGCAGCATGCTCAACGCCGCGCAGCGCTTCCTGACCAGCGCGCCATGGATGGCGATCTGGCCGGGGCTTGCGATCTCTCCTGGTCGTGCTGTCGTTCAACCTGGTCGGCGACGGCCTGCGCGACGCGCTCGATCCGAAGGCGCGGTGAATATCTCACCGTCATGCTGAGGAGGCCGCGCGGCGGCCGTCTCGAAGCATGACGGCCCGACTGTGGCCGTGCATCCTTCGAGACGCCGCTTCGCGGCTCCTCAGGATGACGGGTCTCACAGACCGCATCTCTCGATCTAAATCACCACTTCCCTTGGCACCCTCCTGCAATCCATCTCGTATTCGAGATCGACGACCGGCGGGCGGCAGAAGTGCCAGGTCAGGCCGGAGCGCGTGGCGCCGCGGCGGACCAGCTCGTCTGATATCACGGGATGGATGTCGTGCACGGTGTAGGCCTGCACTGCCGTCGTCTCCTGCCAGCCGAAGCTGAACTCCGCAAGACGGCGCTCCATCTCGCCGGTGGTGAAGCGGACCTTCTCCCGCCATGCGCCGGGGCTGAGATCGCGGTAGCAAACGATGCGGTCGGGGTCTAGCTGGCAGTGCCACTGCGGGCTTCGGCGCCGCCCGCGATCACGAAGGACGGCGACGTGCTCGTGCTCGGCTGCGTGAACGAGAACGCGTAAAACGACGGCTCGGCCGGCGGATCGATCTCGGGACAAACATTGCTGCGCGCCACCGGATTGATGGTGCCGTCGAACAGGCCCCATTCGGCGAGCGTCTTGACATAGTGCTGGTTGAAGGCGCGGAAGCCGTCCTCGGTAAAGGCGGCCGGCGAACGCAGTTCGCAGGCGCAGAACGAGGTCAGCGGCCGGCCGGCGTCCTTGATGTAGGCCGCAATGCGCGCAAAACCTTCCGCAAGCGGCACCAGGCGATCGAAGCGCACCCGCTCGATCTCATAGCCGGCGTTCGCCTGCGCACCGCTTGAATATTGGAACACGGCCGGAATGAACCGGTAATTGCCCGCCGCGAATTCGCTCGCCATGCCTGTTTCCTCCAGATCTTGTGAGGAGCATAGCGCTTTCGAGCGAATTGGGTCTCCCGGTTCGCGTGAAGAAAACGCGTCAAACCAAAGGGTCTTCTGCCCATCCATCAGTGAAGGCTATCACGAGACAAAGAAAAGGCGGCAGTGGCTTTCGCCAGTGCCGCCTTTCCCGCGAGCATGAGCTTGGAGGGCTCAGGTCGGTTTCAGTGCGCCCTCGCGGCCGTCGAGTTCGTAGTCGGCGATCTGCTTGGCACGCTCGGACCGGGCCGCAGCCTGGTGATCAGTCGCAATCGTCATGTAGACGGCCGGCAGCACGAACAGGGTGAACAGCGTGCCGATCGTCATGCCGGCGACGACGACAAGCCCGATCGAGAAGCGGCTGGCAGCGCCGGCGCCCGAGGCGGTGAGCAGCGGCAGCAGGCCGGTGACCATGGCCGCCGTCGTCATCAGGATCGGACGCAGACGAATCCGGGCCGACATCTCGATCGCCGAACGGCGGTCCAGTCCCTCCTTGAGCTGCAGCTCGTTGGCGAACTCCACCATCAGGATGCCATGCTTGGTGATCAGTCCGACCAGCGTCAGCAGGCCGACCTGGGTGTAGATGTTCATGGTGGCGACGCCGAAGAACAGCGGGATCAAGGCGCCGACGATCGCCATCGGCACGCTGATCATGATCACGAACGGATCGCGCAGGCTCTCGAACTGCGCCGCCAGCACCAGGAAGATGATGATGATGGCGAACGCGAAGGTGACCAGCAGCTGGTTGCCTTCGTGGACGTACTGCCGGGAGTCGGCCAGGAAGTCGTAGCTGAAGCCGGACGGCAGCTTCTTGGCTTCACCTTGCAGGAACTCCACCGCCTGCCCCATCGAAACGCCGGGCATCGGCACGGCCTGGAAGGTCGACGAGTTGAGCTGGTTGTAGTGGGTCAGCGCGTTCGGATCGACGCCGGTCTCGACCGTAACCACGGTCGACAGCCGCACCAGCTGCCCGGTCGTGGTCGGGACGTAGTAGTTGTCGAACGATTCCGGTGCGAGCCGGCTGGCGCGCGGCACCTGCGGGATCACCTGATAGGAGCGTCCTTCGAGGTTGAAGCGGTTGACGTAGTTGCCGCCCAGCAGCGTCGCCAGCGCGCCACCGATCGACTGCATGGTGATGCCGAGGTCGCTCGCCTTGGAGCGATCGACCTTCACCCGGACCACCGGCTGGTTGAAGTCGAGGTCACTGTCGGTGACGATGAACAGGCCGCTCTTGCGCGCAGCATCCTTCAGCTTGCTCATCTGGTCGAACACCTGCTGGAATCCGGCCGTCGAAGAGATCACCATCTGCACCGGCAGACCGCCGGGTCCGCCGGGCAACGGCGGCAGGCTGAACGCGAATGCGCTGACGCCCTCGATCTTCGACAGCTCGGCCTGCACCAGCGGCTGCAGCGTCTGGGCCGAGCGCTTGCGCTCATCCCACGGCTTGAGCAGCATGCCGGCGAAGCCGCCCTGCGGACCGGTGATGCCGTTCAGGATGAACCGCAGGTCGGTCTCCGGGAACTTCTTGAACTCCTTGTCCATCTTGTCGCCGTAGAAATCGATGTAGTCGATGTTGGCGTATTTCGGCGCCTTGGTCACCGCGAACACGATGCCCTGGTCTTCCTGCGGCGCCAGCTCCTTCTGGATATGCATGTAGAGGAAGCCGACCAGACCGAGGATGGTCACGGCGAACAGGGCCGTGATCGGGCGGTAGTCAAGCGAACGGTCGAGCTGGCGGCCATAGGCGCGCGTCAACGCGCCGAACACGCGATTGACCAGCCTGGCGAAACGCCCCTCTTCCGCGCTCTTGAGGAACACCGAGCACATCATCGGCGACAGCGTCAGCGCGATCACACCCGACACGATCACCGAACCTGCCAGCGTGAAGGCGAATTCGCGGAACAGCGTGCCGGTGACGCCGCCGAGGAAGCCGATCGGCGCGTACACCGCCGCCAGCGTGATCGTCATCGAGACGACCGGGCCCACGATCTCGCGCGCACCTTTCAGCGATGCCTGCACCGGTGGCAGGCCCTCCTCGAGATGTCGATGGATGTTCTCCACCACCACGATGGCGTCGTCGACCACGAGGCCGATCGCCAGCACCATCGCCAGCAGCGTCAGCAGGTTGAAGCTGAAGCCCGCGGCCAGCATCAGGATGCAGACGCCGATCAGCGACAGCGGAATGGTAACGACGGGGATGATCACCGAGCGGAGCGACGCCAGGAACAGGAAGATGACGACGACGACGATCAACACCGCTTCAGTCAGCGTCTTCTCGACCTCGTCGATCGACGATTGGATGAACTTGGTGGAGTCGTAGGCCACCTTCATCTTCATCGATGGCGGCAGGTTGCGCTCGAGGTCGGGGAACAGCGCGCGGACGCCCTTCACCAGGGTCAGCGGGTTGCCTTGCGGCGTCGCCTTGATGCCGATGAAGATCGCATGCTCGCCGTTGAAGGCGACGCTGGCATCCGTGCTCTGCGCCGCGAGCTCCACCGTCGCGATGTCCTCGATGCGCACAAAGCCGCCATCCTTCGCCTTCACGATCATTCGCTTGAACTGATCGATGTTCTGAAGGTCGGTATTGGCCGAGACGTTCGAGACGATGAAGAAGCCCTTGGTCTGGCCGGCGGCCGCCTGGAAGTTGTTGGCGGCGATCGCAGCCGCAACGTCGTTGGGCGACACGCCGCGTCCGGCCATCCGGTTCGGATCGAGCCAGACACGCATCGCAAAGGTTTGTCCGCCCAAAATGTCGGCCGAAGCGACGCCGTCGACCGTCGAGAGCACCGGCTGCACGACGCGGGTCAGATAGTCCGAGATCGCCGATCCGGTCAGCTCTTCGCTGGAGAAGCCGAGATACATCACGGCGATGGTGTCGCCGGTCGCCTTGCTCACGACCGGATCGAAGGCTTCCTTCGGGATCAGATATTTGACCGAATTGACCTTGGCGAGCACTTCGGTCAGCGCCTGGTTCGGATCGTGATTGAGCTTGACGTAGACCTGGATCGTCGAGGTGCCGAGCACCGAGTTCGACGTCATGTAGTCGACGCCTTCCGCCGAAGCGACGGCCTGCTCGATCGGCGTGGTGATGAAGCCGTTGATCAGCTCGGGCGACGCGCCGGGATATGACGTCGTGATCGTCACGACGGTATTCGACAGATTCGGATATTGCCGGATCGGCAGCACCATCGCCGCGCGCAAGCCGATCAACAGGATCAGCAGGCTGACCACGACCGACAGCACTGGGCGCTTGATGAAAATATCAGTGAAGGCCATCGCCAACTCGATTCGTGTTGTCTGCCGGTTGCGGCAACATGTGGCGGAGGGCCAATCGGCCCTCCGGGTTTCATGATCGGGATTAGTAGCGCGGCGGCTCGGCCGGAACCGGCGGCTGCGGATCGTTCGAGATCGCAACAGCCATGCCCGATTGCAGCTTGATCTGGCCGACGGCCACGACCCTGTCCCCGGCCTTCAGGCCCTTGAGGATTTGGACGCGGCCTTCGACACGGTTGCCCGTCTTCACGAAGGTGCGGTCCGCGGTCAGGCTGGTCTTGCCGTCCTCACCCTTCTTCTCGGTGATCAGGAACACCGAGTCGCCGTACAGCGTGTAGTCGACGGCGGTTTCGGGAATGGTCACGACCGGCGGCTTCTCGGGCAGCACGATCGTGGTGGTCGCGAACATGCCGGGCTTGAGGATGCTTTCCGGATTCTGGATCGTCGCCTGCACCCGGATGTTGCGGGTCTCGGTCGCGATCTGCGGCTCGATGGTGGTGATCTTGCCCTCGAAGGTGCGGCCCGGATAGGCGTCGACCGCGACCCGCACGGCCTGGCCGACCTTGATCTGCGAGCTCTGCTTCTCGGTCACGGTCAGGTTGGCGTACAGCACCGACAAATCCGTCAGCGACACGATCTGCGTGCCGGCCGTCAGATACTGGCCGACTTCGACCTGGCGAACGCCGAGATCGCCTTCGAACGGCGCACGCACCAGCTTCTGGGAGATCAGCGCTTCGGTCTTGGCGATGCCCGCCTTGGTGCCTGGTCGTAGGTCGCCTGCGCCGTATCGACGGTGGACTGCGGCCCGAACTGGCGCGACGCGAGCTGCTTGGCGCGGTCGAGCTGCTGCTCGCCCACGGTCGCCTGCGCCTTGAAACTGGCGAGGTCGCCCTGCTCCGGTGCGTCGAACAACTGCACCAGCGGCGTGCCCGCCTTCACATGGCTGCCGGCGGTGAACAGGATCTCGGTGATGCGGCCCGGCACGTCGGTCGTGACATTGACCTGGTGCACGGCGACGAGATCGCCAACGGCGGTCAGCAGATTCGGAATCACCTCGGTCTTCGCCTCGGCGATCGAGACGTTCGACGGCGGCGGCTTATTGTTGGCGAAGAACTGCGCGATCATGTGGCTGCGGAAGGCGTTGAAGCCGACCAGCGCGCCGACCAGCAGGGCCAGCAACAGGCCTACGATGATAAACCAACGCACCAAGCGGACGGGGCGCTTGGCTTGCTTTTCCTTGAGCGGTTGCCCCGAGATGTGGCTTTCGGTCTGGATATTCATGTCATGCACTTTCTGCAGTTACCGACGGTCCTGCGCTCGGCGACGGCTGGCGGCCCAAATGAGTTGAAATTGCGGCTTCGGTAAGTCCAATGCCGCGAAGAATGAACTGGCAAAGCTGCCGCTCGGCCGTGGCGGCATCCCCATAGGGGAGACAAGGTGTCGCAGGCAGCTGCGTCAGCGCGCCCATAAGCACGGTATGGTGCGCAAACCAGAACAGGTTGAGCGGCTCGTCGCCGATCCGCGTCGCTTCGCCGGCGGCGATCGCGCTCTCGAGTGAAGCGGCGAAAGTCGGACCGATCAGCTTGCCGACCTTGTCGTAGAGCAAGCGCGCAAACTCGCCGTCGTCGAGATGGCTCGTCACCATCAGCCGCATCCGTTGCGCCTCTTCCTGATCCGGCGCGTCGCGCAGCTGCATGAAATGGCCGACCATGCCCTGCACCAGTTCGATCAGCGTCGCGGTGGAGGGCTCCTGGCCGAGCAGATGCGCGAGATCGGGATCCGCCTCGCACTCTTCGGCAAGGATTTCGGCGTAGAGCGCCGCCTTCGACGGGAAGTGCTTGAACAGCAGCCCTTCCGAAATGGCAGCCGCGGCCGCCACGCTCTTTGTCGTGGTGCCGGCAAAGCCGTTGCGGGCGAAACACCGCTTTGCGGCGCTCAGGATCAACTGACGCCGCAAGTCACTCGTCATGCGTAAGGTAGACATTTGGGTCGTGAGTAATCACTCACTTTACCAAAAGTCAAGGTTCTATTGCACCGCGAAAGTCACTTTATATCGGAGTGTGTCCGATCGACCCTCTGATGCGGTTGACGATGTAGGTGCCGTCGCGGCTGGACAGCACGCGTTCCAGATTGGCCCCATCGATCTTCGCGCTGGCGAACCGCGGTCCCGCCGTAACATCTTGCAAAGACGACGCAAAAGCCTCGACCTCAGCCATCGTGCTGATCGCCCGGCTATCCCCGATTCCGCAGGCTTTGGCAACACCCACGAGATCGGCGGGCCCGCCGGTATGGCTGGCCTGGCCGCCGGTCTCCCCATAAGCCTCGTTGTCGAGCACGATGATCGAGAGGTTTTTCGGCTGCTGCAGCGCGACTGTCGCCAAGCTCCCCATCCCCATCAGCATCTCGCCGTCACCGGTGATCACGACGACCGGCAGCGTCGGCTGGGCCAGCGCGAGACCGAGCCCGATCATCACCGCGCCGCCCATGCCGCCCCAGAGATAGAAGTTGCGGTCGTGGTCGCCGGCCGCGGCGATGTCATACGTGGAGGCACCGAGGCCGCCGATGGCGAAGGCGCCCTTGCGATCCCTCAGCAGTTCGGAAACCACGGCGCGGCGGTCGAGGAGATTGGCTTTGCTCATTTGGTGAAGACCTTTGCCCCGATCAGGCGCTGCGACAGCAGCACTGCGGTTGGCGTGCAGGCGTTATAGGCTTGCGCGGCACCGGCTTCGACGACTTCGCGGACTTCATCAGGACGCGCGGCGCGAAGCACCTTGATCCCCGCCAATTCGAGAATGCCTTGGGTGTTCGAGCCCATCGGCACCTGCCAGGGATTGAACTCGCCCCATTCGCCGCGCATCGTCACCAGCGTGAGGAACGGCAAGCGGAATATCTGCACCAGCGACAGCATGTTGATGCAATTGCCGACCCCGCTCGACTGCATCAGCAGCACGCCGCGCTGGCCGCCGGCCCAGGCGCCCGCGAGCAGCGCTACGCCTTCCTCCTCGGTGGTCAGCGCAATGCCGCGCATCGAGGACGATCCCAGCACGCGCTCGATCAGCTCTGAATGCCCGGCGTCCGGCACGTAGGGCACCTGACGCACCTCGAAGCGTTGCAAGATCGAAAAGATCTCCTCGGGCCAGGAGGCCGCGGTGTCGGCTCGGGCATGCATCGGCGTTTCCGGTCCCTATTATTTAGCCGCGACTGTAGAGGGGCGCGCGCGCTTCATCAAAGTGCAAAACCGCATATGGCTCTGCGATTTACTCGCATCGCGCGGCGCGCGCCGCGCCATTCCCAGTATGCAAATTCTGTTGCGCGGCCACCGCCTGCGGCTTACGATAGTTGCAAATGAAACTAATGTGGGTTGGATATCCGCCATGAACGGGCACGCGCGAGAGCTGGCTGACGGCTTCGACCTGGAAAAGCTGACGCCTGACTTCTATGCGAACCCCTACCCGACCTATCGCGCGCTGCGCGAGTACGCGCCGGTCAAGCGGCTGCCGAACGGCTGCTATTTTCTCACCCGCTACGACGACCTCATCGCCGCCTACAAGAACACCAAGACCTTCTCCTCCGACAAGAAGAAGGAGTTCTTGCCGAAATACGGCAACTCGCTGCTCTACGAGCACCACACGACCAGCCTCGTCTTCAACGACCCGCCGGCGCACACCCGCGTGCGGCGGCTGATCATGGGCGCGTTGTCGCCGCGGGCGATTGCCGGCATGGAGCCGGACCTGATCGCGCTGGTCGACAGCCTGCTCGACCGGATCGCCGCGAAAGACCGCTTCGAGCTGATCGGCGACTTCGCCTCCGCAATCCCGGTCGAGGTGATCGGCAATCTGCTCGACGTGCCGCACGACGAGCGCGAGCCGCTGCGCGACTGGTCGCTGGCGATCCTGGGCGCGCTGGAGCCCGTGATCGCAAAGGACGCATTCGACCGCGGCAACGATGCGGTGAAGGATTTCCTCGCCTATCTCGAAACCCTGGTCGAAAGGCGCCGCGCCAAGCCGGGCAATCCCGAACGCGATGTGCTGACTCGGTTGATCCAGGGTGAGGACAATGGCGAGCGGCTGACCGCGAAGGAATTGCTGCACAACTGCATCTTCCTGCTCAACGCCGGCCACGAGACCACGACCAACCTGATCGGCAACGGGCTGGTGACGCTCACCCAACATCCCGAAGAGAAGCAGCGGCTGATCGCGCAGCCCGACCTGATCAAGACCGCTGTCGAGGAGATGCTGCGCTACGAGAGCTCGAACCAGCTCGGCAACCGGATGATCGTGGAGGAGGCCGAGCTCGGCGGCATCACGATGCCCCCCGGCACGCTGGTCACGCTGTGCATCGGCGCCGCCAACCGCGACCCCGCGCAATTCCCCAACCCGGAAGGCTTCGACGTCGCACGCACGCCGAACCGCCACCTCGCCTTCGGGACCGGCGCGCATCAATGCGCCGGCATGGCGCTGGCGCGCCTCGAAGGCGCCATCGCGATCTCGCGCTTCCTGGCGCGCTTCCCGAACTACGCACTCGACGGCGCGCCGGTGCGCGGCGGCCGGGTGCGCTTCCGCGGTTTTCTCAGCGTGCCCTGCAGCATCAGCGCATGAATTGTCCCCTGCGAATTAGGTTGGCCAGTCCACTTCCCTGTGGAGGAACTGATACCCAAATCAACTGCAGGCACGGATTGATGTAATCTCTCGTGCGCTGCAGCGGGAGTGACGCATGATGAATGCATCGGTCACTGATTTCCTCGCAACCGAAGCGCAGTTCGGCACCCACAATTACGAGCCGATCGGGGTGGTGCTGTCCCGCGGCGAAGGCGTCTGGGTCTGGGACACCGATGGCAACCGGTACCTCGACTGTCTCTCCGCCTATTCGGCTGTGAGCCAGGGCCACTGTCATCCGAAGATCCTGGCAGCAATGATCGAGCAGGCGCATCGACTGACGCTGACCTCGCGTGCCTTCCACAACGACCAGCTCGCCCCCTTCTATCGCGAGCTCGCGGAGCTGACCGGGTCGCACAAGGTACTGCCGATGAACAGCGGCGCCGAGGCGGTGGAGAGCGCGATCAAGTCGGTGCGCAAATGGGCCTATGAGGTCAAGGGCGTGCCGGACGGGCAGGCCGAGATCATCGTCTGCGAAAATAATTTTCACGGACGCACGCTCGGCATCGTCGGCTTCTCGACCGACCCGGGATCCCGCGACCATTTCGGTCCGTTCGCGCCGGGCTTCAAAATCATCCCGTTCGGCGATGCCGCGGCGCTCGAGCAGGCGATCACGGCGAACACCGCGGCTTTCCTGGTCGAGCCGGTCCAGGGCGAGGCCGGCGTCATCATTCCCCCGCCTGGCTATTTCGCCCGCGTGCGCGAGCTGTGCACCGCGCGCAACGTGATGCTCGTGCTCGACGAGATCCAGACCGGGCTCGGCCGCACCGGCAAGCTGCTCGCCGAGCAGCACGAGGGCATAGAGGCCGACGTGACGCTGCTCGGCAAGGCGCTGTCGGGCGGCTTCTATCCGGTGTCGGCGGTGCTCTCCAACAACGCCGTGCTCGGCACGCTGCGGCCGGGCCAGCACGGCTCGACCTTCGGCGGCAACCCGCTTGCATGTGCGGTGGCACGCGCAGCGCTGCGCGTGCTCGTCGAGGAAGGGATGATCGAGAACGCGGCGCAACAGGGCGCGCGCTTTCTCGCCGGATTGCAGGACATCCGCGCCAACGTGATCCGCGAGGTGCGCGGGCGCGGGCTGATGCTGGCGATCGAATTACACCCGGAAGCCGGCGGCGCCCGCCGCTACTGCTCGGTGCTGCAGGCGCGTGGCATCCTCGCCAAGGACACCCACGAGCACACCATTCGCATCGCCCCGCCGCTGGTGATCACGGCCGATCAGGTCGACTGGGCGTTGGAGCGGATCGCGTCTGTCCTCACGCAGGATGTCTCATGACGGTTCCCTGCGTCGGAAGACCGCAGCACCGGCCGTGGCCAACTAGAACGATTTCGACGTCTGCGCGTTGAAGCCTTGTGGGCAGGGATGGACAGAGAGCCATGCTCATGCCTCCCCGCGGTATTTGTCTTGCTGTGCTTTTGGTTGGTGCCTCGATGCTGTCGGCGAGCGGCGCTGCCGCCCAGCCACACAAGGTTGGAGCGCCCGGCGGGGCACGTCCAGCCGAGCCACCAGCAATGGCGCGTCCCGCGCCGACGGTACACGCCGCCCCGCCCGCAATGGCGAGACCGCCTGCAATGGCTCGGCCACCGGCGATGGCACGGCCGGCAGCACCCGCGTTCCATGCCCCGCAGCGACCGGCGATGGCGCCGCGCCCGGCACCGCATTTCGCCGCACCGTCGGTGCGCCAAGCCCCCCATATCGCTGCGCCGCGGATCGCAACGCATCGACCCGAATTCCGTCGTGGGGCCCCGCTGCAGCGTCAGGCTCCGCATATTGCCGCGCCATCACGCCCGAGCGTACCGTCGCGCTTGAGCGAGCGACCGTCACCGACGGATCGAGTTCAACAGCGCGCGCAGCAGCATCAGCAATTGATCCAGCAACGCCAGCAGGCGGCGCAGCAGCGGCAGCGTGACGCGCTCTCGCACCAGACCGCGGAGCGGCAGACCCGGATCGATCGCCTGCAGCAACGCGTGCAGCAATTGCAGTCGCAAAAGGTCGAAGGCGCACGCGCGCAACGCGTCCATGACCGCGCGCTGCAGGCGCAGAGCCGCCTGTTGCAGCGCGAGCAGCGCTCACAGCAAGCCGACCTTGCCCGTCAGCAGCGATTGGCGCCGGCAACAACGGTTGGGTCCGCCGCAACAACGGTTGGGGCCGCCGCCGCGACCACGGCCGCGACGCAGGCGGCCCAGCGCGAGCGATTTGCCGCACGCTTCCGCGACCAGACAGGTGCGCAAAGCCAGGCGGCGCTTGCGGTGCGCCAAGGCGGCTGGGCGCCCCGGAATGCCTGGCGACGCGGCCACCGCGCGGCGTTCGTGGCGTGGCTTGGCCCGGTGTTCCTGCCTTACGCCTATTCGGACATCTTTGACTACACGTTCTGGTCCTATGCCTACGAGCCCGGCTATTGGGCCTACGCCTATGACGACTTCGTGGACACCGTGTTCTGGGACACCAACAGTCCCTACTCCGCCTATGCCAGCATCAACCCTGGCGACTATCCGGCCACCGCAGGCCGCGATCGGTCCCGTCAACGCGCCGATACGAGTCCGCAGGCAATCAAGCAGTTATGCGGAGAGCCGGACAAGGGCGTCACAGCCTGGCCGCTTGCCGACATCACGCGGGCGGTACGGCCGAACCAGCAGCAGCGCGCGCTACTCGACGAGTTGAAGACATCAGCGGCGAAGGCAGCCGATATCTTCAAGGATTCCTGCGCGGACGGCTATGCCATGACGCCAACCGGCCGCTTGCGGTCGATGCAAAACCGC
This sequence comes from Bradyrhizobium sp. JR3.5, assembly GCF_054057015.1. Lineage (NCBI taxonomy): Bacteria > Pseudomonadati > Pseudomonadota > Alphaproteobacteria > Hyphomicrobiales > Nitrobacteraceae > Bradyrhizobium > Bradyrhizobium sp. JR3.5. The sequence goes on along the minus strand of NZ_JBSRYV010000002.1, from coordinate 5,600,070 downwards.
ATCAGCGCCACGCTAGAGGCGATCAAGATCGTGCGGCCGGCCCTGGAGAATTTCTACAGCTCGCTCAGCGACGAGCAACAGGCCCGCTTCAATGCGCTCGGTCCACATGTCGGCGAGCGTTTGCCGGAACAGCAAACGACCGCGCAATCCGCGAATTGCGGCGATTCGAAATCCGACATGGCCCAACTGCCGATCAACAGGATCGAGGCCTCACTTCATCCGGCGGGCAAGCAGAAGGAAGCGCTCGACCGTCTGAGCGATGCGACCAAGAAAGCTATAGCGGACCTGCAGGCAGCCTGCCCGAACGACGTGCCGCTGACGCCAGTCGGCCGGCTGGAGGCAATGCAGCACCGGCTCGAGGCCATGCAGAAGGCCGCGAATTTGATCGAGCCTGCACTGGACAAGTTCTATGCCATGCTGAGCAGCGAGCAGAAGGCCCGCTTCAACACGCTGCAGCAGGTCGCGAGCCCCTGAGACGGCCGGCCGGCGATCTGGTCGCCGGGCGCGCCGGATGTCGGTCCCCATCTTGCCTTTGCGGCCGCCGCGCAGCAATGTCTGGCACCAGCATGCTGATGCGATGCCGAATGACGGGGCGGGAATGAAGCGCGGTTGGATGAGGACTGGCGAGCTACGCGAACGCTGGGGCGATTCCTTGCTGACCGTGCTCACCATCCTGATCCTTGTGATGATGTTCCTGGTGGCGCCCCTGCAGGCGCTCGGCCTGTTCGAATTCCAGATTTTCGAGCTGTTTCTCGCGCTGTTCCTGGTCGGCGGCGTATTCCTGATGTCGGGCAGCGCAATTGCGGTCACCGCGATGCTGGTTGCACTCGCCATGATCGTCACGGGCGGGATCTTGCGGCTGCGCTCGCCCTCGATCCTCGACCTCAATCTGTTCGCGGGCTCGTGGCTGATCGTCGGCATCACCCTGGCCGTGACGGTGGCTCGTGCGACATTTGCGCCGGGCCGCGTGACCTATCATCGCGTGATCGGCGCCGTCTTGCTCTATCTCTCCGTTGCCGTGATCTTCTCGGCACTCTACACCTTCATCGGCACGCTGCTGCCGAAGGCCTTTTCCGGGATGAAGATGGAGGACAGCCCCGCGCTGGCGAACGAGCTGATCTATTTCAGCTTCATGACGCTGACGACCACGGGCTATGGCGACGTCGCTCCGCTGCATCCGATCGCACGCAGCCTATGCAATCTCGAGGCGATCTTCGGCCAGCTCTATCCCGCAACGCTGCTGGCGCGGCTCGTGACGCTGGAGATCACGCACAGCGATCAGGATTCCTAAAGCGCAGCGGCGCTGACGGGATCGACCAAATTTGCTGCATGGCATCTCTTTACCAGGCCTGCGAGCCGATGTGGCCGGCCGGGCGGCTATCTGAACCGCAAGTTTGCGCGGGAGAGCTGGCTGATCGAGGAACATCCCATCAGCCGCATGTCCCGCACCAGCTCCGCCTGCAGCAGACCAAGCGCCCGCTCGACTCCGGCCTGGCCGGCCGATGCCAGCGGATAGAGATAGAAGCGTCCAAGGCCGACGGCCTTGGCGCCGAGCGACAGCGCCTTCAGCACATGGCTGCCCCGCTTGATGCCGCCGTCCATCATCACATCGATCCGGTCGCCCACGGCATCGACGATCTCGGCCAGCTGATCGAACGCCGCCCGCGAGCCGTCGAGCTGCCGGCCGCCGTGATTGGACAGAATGATGCCGGTGCAGCCGATCTCGACCGCGCGTTTGGCATCATCAACCGACATGACGCCCTTCAGGCAGAACTGGCCATTCCACTGCCGGACCATTTGCGCGACGTCGTCCCAAGTCATCGCCGGATCGAGCATTTCCGTGAAATAACGCCCGATCGACATCGCACCGCCGCTCATATCGACATGCTCGTCGAGCTGCGGCAGCTTGAAGCTCTCATGGGTGACGTAGTTGATGGCCCATGCCGGCTTGATGGCGAATTGCAGCATGCCGCCGAGCGTGAGCCTGAAAGGAATCGAAAACCCGGTCCTCAGGTCACGCTCGCGGTTGCCGCCGGTGATGCTGTCGACCGTCAACATCATCACGTCGACGCCGGCCTGCTTGGCGCGCTGCATCATCGCCGTGTTCAGGCCTCGGTCCCGGTGAAAATAGAACTGATAGACCTGCGGCGTAGCGTAGGCCTTGCGCAATTCCTCCAGGCTCACGGTACCAAGCGAGGACACGCCAAACATCGTCCCGTATTTCGCCGCGGCGGCGGCGACGGCCCGCTCGCCCTGATGATGAAACAGACGCTGCAGCGCGGTCGGCGAACAATAGAACGGCGTCGCCAGCTTCTGGCCCATCACGGTGACCGAGAGATCCACGTTCTCGACGCCGCGCAGGACATTGGGCACCAGATCGCAACGCTCGAAGCTCGCGGTGTTCTGCCGAAGCGTCGCTTCATCGTCCGCCCCACCGTCGATGTAGTCGAAGATCGGGCCCGGAAGCCGCCGCCTCGCCAGTTCGCGGAAATCATGGAAATTGTGGCAATCGCTCAAACGCATGTCGTGCTCCGAAGGTCCGGACCGCGGAGTTCAACGGCCCCCAGTGCCGTTTACGCCCACAGCATTCGGAATAACGGGCACGCCTCGCCTTGTCCACCGAACCGGTGGTCGGGTCAAACCACCGAGCGGTGCCGCTCGATGCAGGTCGTCAGGACCGCATCCATCGGCTTCGTCCACCAGTCATTCGAGAAGATCTCGATCTCCGAATAGCCGACGAAGCCCTGCGCTTCGACCATCGCACGCACGGATTTGACGTCGATAATCCCATCGCCCATCATGCCGCGATCGTTGAGGATGTCCCTGGTCGGCACCAGCCAGTCGCAGACGTGGAACGCGAGCAGCCGGTCCTTGCCGGCGCGCGCGATCTGGCTCTTGAGTTCGGGATCCCACCAGATGTGATAGACGTCAAGCGCAACGCCGATCGCGCCGGTGCGGCCGGGATCGAGCGCATCGCAGATGTCGAGCGCATGTTTCGTGGTGTTCACGCAGGCGCGGTCGGCGGCATAGGCCGGGTGCAGCGGTTCTATCGCGAGCGGCATTTTGGCCTGTCTTGCATAGTCCAGCATCTCGGCGATGCCGTCATGCACCTGGTTGCGCGCTGCCGTGATGTCCTTCGAGGCCGCGCTGCCCGGTCGCGAATATTGCGGCAGGCCGCCAGCCACGAGCACGATGCAGGGAGCGCCGAGCGCCACCGCCTCGTCGACCGCCCGTCGGTTGTCGTCGCGCGCCTTGCTGCGATGCGCGCTGTCCGCCGTGAACATGCCGCCGCGGCAATAGCCTGAGAGATCGAGGCCGGCGTCCTTGACCGCACGCACGGCACGGTCGAGGCCGACACCAGCGACCTGGTCGCGCCAGGGATCGATGGCGCGGATGCCGTGGCGTGCGCAGGCCTCAATGATGGCGATGAGATCGCCCTGCTTGCGGACGGTCGCCGTGTTCAGCGACAGCCAGCGATGGTCGTTGGAAAAGTCGCGCATCAGGCGTCGATGCCGCGTGTCGCCAGGATCGCCGTCATCCGGCGCGTCGCGGCTTCAGGATTAGCCAGCAGCCCTGCTTTATCGGCGAGCCGGAACAGCTCGGCGAGATGCAGGGTCGAGCGCGCGCTCTCCTGCCCACCGACCATCGTGAAATGATCCTGGTGACCGTTGAGGTAAGCCATGAACACGATGCCGGTCTTGTAGAAGCGCGTCGGCGCCTTGAAGATGTGGCGCGACAGCGGCACCGTTGGTCCCAGCACGTCGTGGAAGCCGGCCTCGTCGCCGGCGGCCAGCCGCGACAGCGCATAGGACGCCGCCGGCGCAATGGCATCGAAGATTCCGAGCAGCGCGTGGGAAAATCCCTTGTCGTCGCCGGCGATCAGCTCGGCATAGTTGAAGTCGTCGCCGGTGTACATCTTCACGCGCGGATCGAGCCGCCGCCGCATGTCGATCTCGCGCTGCTTGTCGAGCAGCGAAACCTTGACGCCGTCGACCTTGGCGGCATTGGCGTTGATGATCGCAACCGCCGTGTCCATCGCCTCGTCGAGATCGGCCGTGCCCCAGTAGCCTGACAGAGCCGGATCGAACATGTCGCCGAGCCAGTGGATGATCACGGGCTCGCGGACCTGCGACAGGACGCGGTCGTAGACCTTCGCGTAATCGTCCGCATTCCTGCCGAGCTTTGCCAGCGCGCGCGAGGCCATCAGGATGATACGGCCGCCGGCCTTCTCCACGGCTGCGATCTGCTCCTCATAGGCACGGATCACGTCGTCGATCGACCTGGCGTCTTCCGCCGCAAGATGGTCGGTGCCGGCGCCGGAGAACACGAGCGCGTTGCCTTTTGCCCTTCGCCGCTCTCACCGAGCGCTGGATCAATTCAAGGGAGGTCGCCCAATCGAGGCCCATGCCACGCTGGGCGGTATCCATCGCCTCGGCAACGCCAAGGCCGAGGTCCCAGACGTGCTCACGGAACGCGATCGTCTTGTCCCAGTCGATCGCGGCCGTCAGCCAGGGATCGACGTCGGCGCGCGGATTGGCGACCACATGGGCGGCAGAGAACGCGACGCGGTTCAGCGTGCCCTCGAGCTTCGCCGGAAACGTCCGCGACGCCGCCAGGCGATAGGTCTCGAGACCGCCATCGGCGGTCGGCAGCTTCAGCGACAGCGACGATATCGGCAGGACCGGCTTGTTCATGACAAAGCCCCTTCTCAGACCACGATCGGTGCGACGTCGATCCAGCGTCGCTCCTTCCAGCTCTTCAGCGCGCATTCGGAGAGCTGCACGCCCTTGGCGCCCTCGAGCAGGGTGTATTTGTAGGGCGCATCCTCGCAGACATGGCGGATGAACATCTCCCACTGCTCCTTGAAGCCGTTGTCGTAGACGACGTTCTCGGGGAGCTTCTGCCAGTCGGCGTAGAAATCATGCAGCCGCTTCTCGTCCGGATTCCACACCGGCCGCGGCGTCGCCTGACGCGCCTGGATCATGCAGTCGGTCAGGCCCGCCACCGCCGAGCCATGGGTGCCGTCGACCTGGAAGGTGACGAGATCGTCGCGGTAGACCCGCGTCACCCAGCTCATGTTGATATGGGCAATCACGCCGCCTTTCAGCTTGAAGGTGGCATAGGCGGAATCGTCGGCGGTCGCCTGGTACTGCTTGCCCTTCTCGTCATAGCGCTCGGGGATATCTGTCGTCCCGATGCAGATCACGCTCTCGACTTCGCCGAAGAGATTGTCGAGCACGTAGCGCCAGTGGCAAACCATATCCAGAATGATGCCGCCGCCATCCTCGGCGCGGTAGTTCCACGACGGCCGTTGTGCCTCCTGCCAGCCGCCCTCGAACACCCAATAGCCGAATTCGCCGCGCACCGAGAGCATGCGGCCGAAGAAGCCGGAATCGCGCAGGAAGGCGAGCTTCTTCAGGCCGGGCAGGAATAGCTTGTCCTGCACCGTGCCGTGCTTGAGCCCCCTGGCATTGGCGAGCTTCACGACCGCAACGGCTTCTTCGAGATTGGTCGCGATCGGCTTCTCGCAATAGACATGCTTGCCGGCATTGATCGCCTTGGTCAGCAGCGAAGGCCGCGCCTGCGTCGTTGCTGCGTCGAAGAACACGGTGTCGTGTTTGTCGGCCAGCGCGCGATCGAGATCGGTGGTGTGGCGCTCGATGTTGTAGCGTTTGGCCAGGCTAGCGACCTTCTCGGCGTCGCGGCCGACCAGGATCGGATCGGGCATGATGCGGTCGCCGTTCCCGAGCTGCACGCCGCCCTGCTCGCGGATTGCAACGATCGAGCGGATCAGATGCTGGTTGAGACCCATCCGGCCCGTAATGCCGTTCATGATCAGGCCGAGGCGCTTGGTCGTCATGCTGTCTGCTCCTGCGAAACGCGTTGTGTGGGCCGCCTGAGCGGCTGCATGGTGGACCAGTCCGGATGGATCGAACTGGCAAAGCCCGGCGCCGCGGCGATCGACCCCGTCAGCAGATCGCCGTCGTGGATCGCGAGGCGGACCTTGCCGCCGGCGCGCGTGTAGAGATCGGGATGCGCGGTGAGAAAGGCATCGGCCTCGTCGGCCGGGGTGTCGGCAAAGCCATTGACGTAATGATGCCCGTTGCGCTCGGCATGGGTGACGCCGATCAGCGCCCCGAGCGCGAGATCCTGCTGCACGCCGAGCCCGGCCTGACAGGTCAGATCCTCGCCGCTGATGAAATATGGGCCGCCATCGGCGCTCCACGCCGCCGCGCGCGTGGCATTGATGATCGACTTGTAGATGCCCTTGCACGATTTCGAGGAGATGCCGCGATAGCCGAGCGCCCGCGCCTGCGGGAACGCATTGTAGGAATCGTCGGCTTCATCGATGATGAAGCTGCGCGCGCCCAATGCCCCGAGCGGCGAGGCTTTGGTGATGTCGCGCGGCATCGGCTGCTCGATATAGAGCAGGTTTGCCGCGATCGGTTCAAGCGCCGCATCGTGGTCGAGCCGGTCGACCAGCGCGCCCAGTGCGGCGAGGTCGGCATACTGCTCGTTGGCGTCGAGCGTGACCCTGGTGGCGTAGGGCAGCCTTGCGAGCTCGCTGCCGATCCGCGCCAGCCGCGCTGCGTCATGGGCGGGATCGCCGTTCAGCTTGAGCTTGAAATAGCGCGCACCGGCGTTCTCGCCTGCGTCGACGACGCCGCCCTCGCCTTCAACCGTGTCGTCCATCCCGACCGTATGCCTGACGGCGACACGATCGAGCCGCTTGCGGGTCGCAAGGAACCGCGCGATGGCCGCGTCGTCGAGATCGGGCGTCAGCCGTGCGTCGATGCCAGCGATATTGCCGGTCATGCCATCAAAGACGTTCGCGCCGGCCGCGCGCAACAGCGCATCCAGGATCGCCTTGTCGATCTCGGCCGGGCCAAAGCCGGCGGCGAGCGGCGGAATGTCTTCCGCGGCGCAGGCCGCAACCTGCGGGCCGATACACCTGGCGTGCAGCCCGAACGCGGTCTCAAAACTCTGGTTCGCCAGATAGAGCTCGCGGGCAATCGCAAGCGATCGGCGAAGGCCGTCGAGCGACTGCGCCTCGGTCAGATGCGGCCGCTTGTCGAACCATTTCGGCGCCAGCATTTCGGCGCTCGCGCCGGTCGCGCGGCCCTTGCCTTCCACCTCGATTTCGACCCGCACGAACAACTGCGTCGACGCGGTGATCGTCACGGCGCCGAAGCGGAACGGCCGGGCGAACACCAGCGGCCGTTCGAAGAAGGCGATATCGTTGACTTTGAGGCGAAGCGGCATTGGAGACTCGGGTGTTAGTCCAGCGACCCCTGCGTGAAGAAATGCTTCCGGATCCGTTGCACCAGTTCGGTGAAGACGGGATCGGACATCGTCTCGAGCGAGCGCGGCCGCGGCATCGGCACGTCATAGATCGCGGCGATCGCTCCGGGCCGCTCGGTCATGACAAGCACCCGGTCGGCGAGGAACACGGCTTCGGGAATCGAGTGCGTGATCAACAGCACGGTCTTGCCGGTCTCGCGCTGGATGCGCATCAGCTCGACATTCATCCGCTCGCGCGTCATGGCGTCGAGCGCGCCGAACGGCTCGTCCATCAGCATGATCTTGGGATCATGCACCAGCGCGCGGCAGATCGAGGCGCGCTGCTGCATGCCGCCGGACAGCTGCCAGGGCAGCTTCTTCTCGAAACCCTCGAGCCCGACCAGCTTCAGCAACGCCTTGGCGCGGGCAAGATACTTGTCCCGCGGCAGCTGCTTCATGTCGATCGGCAGCATCACGTTGGAAAGGATGTTGCGCCACGGCAGCAGCAGGGCATTCTGGAACACGATGCCGACATTGCCGTGCGGCCTGGTCACGGGCTCGCCGTCGACCAGCACCTCACCCGTCGTCGGCGGCAACAAACCCGAAATCATCTTGAGCAGCGTGGACTTGCCGCAGCCGGAGGGCCCGACCACGACAAAGAACTCGCCGTCATTGATGGTGAAATCGAGTGGCCGCAGCGACGGCACGTCGCCGTCGCGCGAACGGTAGGTCTTCGATACGCCCGACAGCTTGATGCCCGGCGTGGCACCGGCCGCGCGGTCAGATACCAGGCGCAGATGCGCGGCGGGCTGCTCGGCAGCGCTCTTGATCGCCGATTTCATGGCTTATGAATTACCCTTCGGCAGATAGTCGTTGGTGTAGAACGCCTTCGGATTGGCCTTGGCCTTGGCGTCGAGGCCGCCATATTCGACCATCAGATTGACCGACTCCGTCATGTTCTGATCGGTGACCTGGAACGGCCGCTTGGTCTTGGTCTCCGACGTGCGATAGAGCGGGATCGTCAGCTCGAAACCCTGCGTCAGCGTGTCGATCTTGCCGCCCTTCGGGTTGGCGTCAAGGATCGACTGCGCGGCCGCCTTCGGCTCTTTCTCCGCAGCTTCCACCGCCTTGGTGGTCGCCGACATGAAGCGGCGGACCAGGTCGGCATTGGCCTTCACATAGTCCGAGTTCGCGATGATGCCCGACGACACCATGTTGATGCCGTAGTCGGCGAACTTGATCGGATAGACGTCCTTGCCGGTGGCGTCCTTGATCTTCATCGACTGGTCCATGACGTAGCCGAGCAACAGATCGGCCTGGCCGTTGATGACGGCGTTGAGCTTGGTCTGGCCGTCGCCGGCAACGGTCTGGAAGTCGCTTTCCTTCAGCCCGGTCTTCTTCAGGAACAGTGGCCAGATCTGCGTCATCGAATCCGCCGGGGTGATCGCGACCGTTTTGCCCTTTATGTCTTCGGGCTTCCTGATGTTCTTGTCGACGAAGCCCATCGCCGACATCGGGCTGGTCTGCAACAGCACGCCGGTGGCGATGACCGGCGCGCCCTTCACCGCGGCGCGCATCATCGTGGGCACGTCGACATAGCCGAAATCGGCGGTCTTGGCCGCCACCGCCTGCGTGGTCGCGGCCGAGCCGCGGCCTTCCTGGATCTCGAGGTCGATGCCCTCAGTGGCATAGATGCCCTTGGCCTTGCCGTAATAGAACGGCGCGTGCTCGCCATAGACGTACCAGTTCAACATCAGCACGACCTTGTCGGCCGCGGACACGGGCGCCACCGCAAGCGCGGTCCAGGCCAATGCGGCGCCGGCGACCGCAATCAAACGCTTCATGGTTGTTCTCCCTTTATTGTTCCGCGGTCCTTGTGTGGGCCGCTTGTCCGGTTGCTGCGCTAGGACGCGAAGATGATGTCGTCGCGCTGGCTGACGTGCCAGGGGATCACCAGCCGTTCGATACGGTCGACCATCCAGAACAGGATGACGCCGAGCAGCGCCAGGATCACCAGCGCGGCGAACATCGTCGGCAGGTCGAAGGTACCGATCGAGCGCTGCATCACGTAGCCGATGCCGGAATTGGAGCCGACGAACTCGCCCACCACCGCGCCGACCACGGCGAGCGTCACCGACACCTTGAGGCCGGAGAAGATCGCAGGCATCGCGTGCGGCAGGTTGACCGCGCAGAACACCTTGAAGCGGCTGCCTTGCATCGCGCGCGCCAGGTCGACCATGTCGGGATCGACGGACTTGAAGCCCTGCACCGCCGAGACCACGACGGGGAAAAAGCCGAGCAGGAACGCCGAGATCACCTTGGGGATGATGCCGAAGCCGAACCACACCACGAACAGCGGCGCGATCGCGATCTTCGGCACCGATTGGGAGAACACCAAGAGCGGATAGACGTAGCTCTCGACCGTCTTCGAGCCCGCGATCAGCATCGCTGTGGGAATGCCGAACAGTGCCGAGAGCAGGAAACCGCAGATCGTCGCATAGGTGGTCGGCCAGGACTGCCGCAGCAACTCCGGCCAGTCGCTCCACAGCACCGCGACGACGTCGCCGGGCGACGGGATCTGATAGGCCGGGATGTGGAACAGCCGGATCACGAGGTCCCAGGCCACCACGATGACCACCAGGAACAGGAACGGACGTACCCACGCCGCATTCAGCACCTTCGACACGCCCGAAGGGCTTTTTGCCTCCGCCACGTCACGCTCCCTTCTAGTCGCTCTCGTTCGTGTAGAAATTAACCCGTTGGATAAATACTGTCCAGCCCCTGACGCGCGGCAAAATCACGCCGAAGCACGCTACTTTCGTCAGGCGAGATTTTTGATCGTCGGTAGCCCGGATGAAGCCAACGGGTCGCGCGAACGCGCGCCCGATGGCTCCGTCGGGCTACGGCGTCATTGCGAGCGGAGCGAAGCAATTCATTTCCTCCGCGTGTTGCGGCATGGATTGCTTCGTCGCTCTGCTCCTCGCAATGACGGTCGTGGCGAGCTCGGGAACTTAAACCACGCGGTGTTCCGCGGCGTGCCACACCGGCATCGCGCCGAACGCTGCGGTGGACTTGCCGGTCAGCGCCGCCAGCACCAGCGCGGTCATGTGCTCGAGCCGCTCGTCGCGGGCGTCCTTCTTGAGCAGGTCGCGGCCGAAGATCACGCTCAGCGTGGCGCTGTTGGAGAGATAAAAGAACGCCATCCCGGCGATCGAGATATAGAGTTGCACTGGATCGACTGCGTCGCGGAAATCGCCGCTCTCGACCCCGCGCGTCACCACGGTGCGGATCATCTCGACAAAGGGCGAGTGCATCGACTTGACCTTGGTCGAGCGCTTCAGGTGCTTTGCCTTGGCGAGGTTTTCCGTGTTCAGCAACGCCAGGAACTCGGGATTGCGCAGAAAATAGTTCCAGGTGAAGTGGATCAGCCGCGCGATCGCCTCGGGCGGGTCGAGATGCTCGAGATCGAGCGTGCGCTCCTCGGCGCGGATCTTCTCGTAGGCACCCTCAAGCACCTCGAGATAGAGATCCTCCTTATTGCCGACGTGGTAGTACAGCATGCGCTTGTTGGCGTCGGCATTGGCTGCGATGCGGTCGACCCGCGCGCCGGCGAGGCCATGGGCGGCGAATTCCTGCTTGGCCGCCTCGAGAATCCGCAGCCGCATCCCCTGGGGGTCACGCTGCCATCTCTGTATCCGCTTTGCTTTGGCCAAATCGATCGCCCGTGATGCTGAATTGATGAATGTAGCATGACGCGCGGCGTTTGAGAACGAATGTTGTCGTGACGGCCATGCGGGAATATTTCTCGCAGCGACAGCTTTCGTCATTCCCCGGTGCGCAATTGCGCACCTGAGGGCGCGCCCCCTGGCGCGAGCCCGGAATCCATTGATCCGCAGAGCATGTGGCTCGATAGATTCCGGGCTCGTGCTACGCACGCCCCGGGACGACCAAGGAAATGCCCGCGGTGCACGCTGTCGTGACGACGCGCGCATGAAACGCGGCCTAGTCTGGCTTTCCCTGCGAGGGCTGCACCAGGAGCGTCGGCACGCTGCACGTGCCGTTGCGCACCGTCATCACGCGCGTGCCGGGCTTGCGGCCGGTGCGAATCTCCGAGACGTCGACGCCGGCGGCAACCAGCCGCGCGCGCGTAGCATCGATATCGGTGACGCGCCAGCAGATGCCGCGCAGCCGGTCCGGCGCGTCCGTCTCCGCCTTGTTTTCCTTGGCCGGCCGGTGCGTGACCTCGACCACGAGGTCACCGCAGCGGAAGAACATCAGCCGGCCCCACTCGGGATGCGACCGGTCGAGCGCCATGTCGAGCCCGAGCCGCGCGCCGTAGAGCGCCGCAGCGCGTTCCGGGTCGGCGGTCGAGACCACCACATGATCCATCGCGATGATCGAGGCCGGCGTGGTGCGCACCGATAGCGGCCGCTCCTGCGCCCGCTCCAGGAAGAACATGCGCACCCCCCGCGTCGCATCTGTCGCCGCGCGCGTGCGCTTCCACGACAGCGTGGCGCCGCTGGTCTCATCGCGGCTCTCGACCTCGGCGACGGGCTCGGGGGCTTCAGGGTCAGCCGCTCGAGCCTGCGGTGTGTCCTGGCGATATCGCTGGTGCGGAAGCAGAGGCTTGCAAGCCCCTCGCCTTGTGTGACGAGCGCACTGCGGACGCGCTGGGCGGCATCGTCATCACCACGCGGCGCCATCAATTCTAGCGTCGTGTTGTCGAGCGTGAACAGCACGCGGTCGGCGCCGTCGCCGCTGTTGCGCCAGGCCGGCGCCCGCGCGAACAGCGTCTCGTAGGCGGCGCTGGCGGCAGCAATGTCGCTCGTGAGGACGACGACATGATCGAGACCGGTAATCATGGCTCTGGCCTCCCTGAATCTGCCGTCATTGTGCTTCTCCTTCGAATCCCGGAACCGCGGCCTGCCGCCGGCCGTTATGCGGCATACCAGAACAGGCCGGCACATCCATCATCTCTACCTGTAAACCAAGCAGGGTTGCGAATAATTTCAGCGATATCGGCCGATCAGCGGTGCTAGTCTGATGTTCGGCCGGGACCACACCAAGCGATCACGGGAAGCGAATGCAGGCTCTCTTCATTGGACAGACCTATATCGACGTCACCTTCATCACGGATCACATGCCTGTCGGCGACGAGAAGCACGTTGCGGACGCCTATGCGGTGTCGTTCGGCGGCAACGCGGTGACCGCGGCATTCTGCTGCGCCAAGCTCGGCATCGAACCGGACCTGATCGCCACCATGGCCAATGACTGGCTGGGACGGATGTTCTGGGACATGGCCGACAGGTACGGTATCTCGTTCCATCCCCGCAAGGTGAACTCCTCCTCGCTGTCCTTCATCATGCCCAACGACGGCAAGCGCGCCATCGTCCGCTGCCGCGACGACCAGCACATCCACCCCTTTCCGCTGCTGAATATCAAGGGCTGCCGCGCGCTGCACATCGACGGCCACCAGCCGGACGCCGCGATCCATTATGCGAAGCTCTGCCGTGAGGACGGTATCCTGACCTCGCTCGACGGCGGCGGCCTGCGCACCAACACCCACGAGCTGCTCGCATTCATCGACGTCGCGATCGTCGCCGAACGACTGTGCGAGCAGATGGACAAGACGCCGGAGCAGATGCTCGACTATCTCAAGAGCCGCGGCTGCCGGGTCGGCGGCATCACCATGGGTGAGCGCGGCCTGCTCTGGTACGACGAGGCGGGCACGGTGCAAACGCTGCCGGCACTGCCGATTCCGCGCAAGCGCGTGATCGACACCAACGGCGCCGGCGACGTCTTCCATGGCGCCTACATCTATTCCTATCTCGCCAATCCCGGCAAAGCCTGGCATGACCACTTTGAGTTCGCGCGCGCGGCGTCGACCTACAAGATCCAGAAGCTCGGCAACGAGGCCGGCCTGCCGACGCTGGCCGACATCGAGGCAGTCAAGCAGGAGTTCGGCGCCGCGGTCTGACAGGACGGAGTGGGGTTAGGCATGGGGCGCGTCTTCGTCGCCGGCAGCATCAATATGGACGTGGTGGCGACCGCCGAGCGCCATCCGCGGATCGGCGAGACCGTCGCCGGCGAGGCCGTGCTGTATTTTCCGGGCGGCAAGGGCGCCAACCAGGCGGTAGCATCGGCCAAGCAGGGCGTGCCGACCACGCTGGTCGGCCGGCTCGGCACCGATGCGTTCGGCAAGGAGCTGCGAACCTTCCTTGCCGCGCAGGGCGTCGATCTCACTTTCGTCAAGGACACCGGCGGCACGCATTCAGGCACGGCGATCATCACGCTTGCCAATGCCGACAACACGATCGTCGTCGTGCCGGGCGCCAACGGGCTGGTCGATGCCGATGATGTCGCAGCCCCCGTGCTTGCGAAGGGTGACGTCGCGGTCAGCCAATTCGAGATCCCGCTGCCGACGATCGCCGCATTCTTCAGCCGCGCCCGCGCTGCCGGTGCCACCACCATCCTCAATCCGGCGCCGGCGAAACAGGCCGACAAGGCGCTACTCGATCTCGTCGACGTCCTGATCCTCAACGAGACCGAGCTTGGCCTGCTCACGGGAGCGGAGCTGCGCGACAGCGACGACCCCTCCCGCTTCGCCGAGGCGGCCCGAACCTTGGGGCGTGGCAAGACCGTCTGCGTCACGCTCGGCAAGCGCGGCGTGCTGGCGCTGGTCGAGGACCAACCGCTGCTCGTGCCCGGACGCGAGGTCAAGGCCGTCGACACCACAGGCGCCGGCGATTGCTTCGTCGGCGCCCTCGCCTCGCAGCTCGTCATCGGCAAGCAGCTCGGCGACGCGCTGGCTTACGCCAACATTGCCGCCTCGATCTGCGTGCAACGGATGGGGGCCGCGCCGTCGATGCCGACGGCGCGCGAGGTGAAGGACGCTCTCTCTACACGTCGTCCCGGCGAAGGCCGGAACCCATAACCACCGGCTACAGTTTGGGGCACGCGCATAGTGACTGCGTTCATCTCCGCCAATAACCGCCGCGGAGTATGGGTCCCGGCCTTCGCCGGGACGACCAGGGGTTAGGAAAGCGCACTCTTCAAATCAAAGCTCGCATCCGCCGCCTGCTCCGGCGTGATCGAACCGCCCGCGCCGAGCAGCCGCCGGCCGAACATGTGATCGCCGGCGCGATTGACCGACTCGATGCCGAGCAGCCTGTCGCCGCGATAGCAGAACGCCGAGAATGCGCCCTGCGCGCGGTCGCCGCGGACCACGACGCGATCGTACCCGGTGGTGAGACCCGCCATCTGCAGCTTATCGGGGCCCTGGTCGCTCCAGAACCACGGCAGGCCGTCATAGACCTCGGTCTTGCCGGTCAGCCGCGACGCCACGCAGCGCGCATGGTCGGTCGCGTTCTGCACCGACTCCAGCCGCAGCGACCCGCCAAAGCGCTTGCTGGTGTAGAGCGCGCAATCGCCGATCGCGGAGACATTCGGATCGGCGGTCGAAAGATGCTCGTCGACGATGATGCCGGATGCGACCGGCAGGCCGGCCTCCGCGGCGAGCTCGACATTCGGCAGCACGCCGACGCCGACCACGACGAGATCGGCCGGGATATGCGTGCCGTTGCTCAGGCTGACGCCGGTGACCTTGGCGCCATCAGCCTCGATCGCCGTGACCTGCACCCCGAGGTGGATCCGGATGCCGGCCGCGCCGTGGCGCGACTGCGAGAACTCGGAGATCTCCGCAGTCACCGCGCGCGCCATCACGCGCGAGGCGAGCTCGACCACGTCGACCTCGAGGCCCTTGGCTCGCGCGGTGGCGGCGAATTCGAGCCCGATGAAGCCCGCGCCGATCACGACGACGCGCATGCCGGGTGTGATCAAGTCGCGCAGCGCCTGGCTCTCGTCCAGGATACGCAGGTAGCGGACGGCGTCGAGCCTTGCGTTGGGAATATCGAGCAGCCGGTTCCGCGCGCCAGTCGCGAACACCAGGTGGCCGTAGTCGAGCGACGTGCCGGAGGCGAGCGCCACCTTCCGCGCGTTGCGGTCGACCGCATGGGCGTGATCGGTGATCAGCTCGATCTTGTTGTCCTGGTAGAACTTGTCGGGCCGGAACATCAGGGTTTCGGGCCCGCCGGTCCCCTTCAGATACGCCTTTGACAAAGGCGGCCGCTGGTACGGCAAATGGCCTTCGTCATTGATCAGGGCGATGCGCTCGGCGAAGCCGGCCTGGCGCAGCGACGCCGCGAGCTGGAAGCCGGCATGTCCGGCGCCGACGATGATGACCGAGCCTGTCATCGGAACAACCCAAATACGCGCGAGCAGGAGTGACCCATGCCGTTTCCTCTTGTCGATGTTAGCTTGCGTGCCCCGTCACCACAGCGCTCGTGTCTGCGTACCGAAGGCGCGAGCTATTTGGCCCCATGGCTCGCGCTGATGCAAGGGGGTCTCCGGCAAATCTGGCCACCCGAAAAGCCCCCTCCGAGCCCCTGCCGGATTGCCACAGCTCCCGCCAAGGCCTTAAATGTCCGGAAATAACAAGCCCAAGGTCTTCAAAATGCCCGATCCCGCCTCCCCCAACGACCCCGCTTTGCTCCGCATCGACGGCGCCATCGCGACCATCACGCTGAACCGGCCGGCCGCGTTCAACGCGATCGACATGACGATCGCCAAAAAGCTCGAGCAGCTCGGCGCCGAGGTCGAAGCCAACAAGGACATCCGCGTGCTGGTCATCGAGGGCGAAGGCCGCGCCTTCTGCGCCGGCGGCGATCTGCAGACCATCGCTGCTGCGACCGAAGCCAACAACATCGCGCCCGTGGTCGGCGAGATGCTTCACCACTATCACGCCTTCATCGAGACGGTTCGGCGGATGCCGAAGATCGTGCTGTCCAGCGTGCACGGTTCGGCGGCCGGCGCCGGCATGGGCCTCGCCTTCGTGACCGACCTGTGCATCGCCGCGGAGGATGCCCGCTTCACGCCCGCCTATGCCAAGATCGGCGTATCGCCGGACGGCGGCAGCACGGTCGGCATCGTCGGCACCGTCGGGACGCGTCGCGCTCTGCAGATTTTCCTCGCCGAGGATGGCTTCACCGCGCAGCAAGCCTATGAATGGGGACTGGTCGTCAAGACCGTCCCCGCGGCCGAGCTGAAGGCGGCCACCCGGCAGCTCGCCGAGCGCCTGGCGAAAAATCCGCCGGCCGCGATCGCGGGGACCAAGTCGCTGGTCTATCAGGCCGCCACCACGCCGACCAAGCAGCAGCTCGATGCCGAGGAACACAAGATCATCACGTCGATGCATACCGACGATTTCCGCATCGCGGTGAAGAAGTTCACCAGCAAGTCGAAGTAGAGGGTGGGCTAGTCTAGTTCGGGCAGATGTATCCGGTGCCGCCGGGTGCCTTGAAGCAACCGACCGATTCCGGGATCACCTGCTTGGGCAGCCACAGCACGACCTTCGGGAAATAGATCGTGAAGCAGATCGTGACCAGGAACACGACGTAGATCGGCAGCGCCGCCCGCAGCGCTTTTCCGAAGCTGATGCCGACGAATTTCGAGGCCATCAGCAGCACCAGCCCGTAGGGCGGCGTGATCAGGCCGAAAGCGAGCGTCGCGATCAGCACGACGCCCATATGCACGCCATTGATGTCGCCCGCCTGGGTCAGTGCGTTCACCAGCGGCATGAAGATGATGATGGTCGGCACCGGCTCGATGAAGTCGCCGACCACGGTGAACAGCAGCACCATCAAGAGCATGATGAGATGCGGATCGTTGCCGGCGATCGAGGTGATCCAGTCGGCGATGTAGATGGCGCCGCGCAGATAGGCCAGCATCCAGCCGAACGCGTTCGCCGCGCCGATCGTTATCAGCGGCAGCGAGAAGATCAGACCGGCCAGGCAGAAGTCATACGGGATCTTTTTCAAGTGCCCGCGGTTCAGCGCCGGGATCACAACGAGGATGATGTAGGCGACCGCCACCACGCCGGCCTCGGTCGGCGTGAACCAGCCGGTCAGGATGCCGCCGAGCAGGATCACCGGGATCATCAGCGGCAGCGCGGCGTCACCGGCGGCGAACGCGATCTGGCGCAGCGGCGCTCGCGGCTTGCGCAGACCCGACGGGCCGAAGAAATAGCAATAGATCATGAGCCCGAAGCCGATCATCAGCCCGGGAACCACACCCGCCATGAACAGGCCGGCGATCGAGACGTTGCCGACCGCGCCATAGACCACGGCCGTGATGCTCGGCGGCACCAGCGCCGCGATCGTCGAGGCCGAGGCGATGATCGCTGCGATGAAGGCCGGCTCATAGCCCTCCCGCCGCATCGGCCCGCCGAGCGCCCTGCTCATCACAGCGACATCGGCGGTGGTCGAGCCCGACATTTCCGAGAAGAACATGCTGAACACGACGACGACCTGCGACAGCCCGCCCCTGATATGACCGACCAGCGAGACCGACAGGTTGGCAATGCGGACCACGACATTCGCCGAGCTCATGAGCTCGCCGACCAGCAGGAAGAACGGGATCGCCAGCAGCGCCTCGGAATCGACGCCGTCAAAGATCTTCTGGATGATCGCGGCGAGCGATACATCCGACAGCATTGCGCCGACGAACACGCCCGCCATCAGCGAGAACGGCACCGGCACGCCGAGATAACCGAAGAACAGGAAGCAGGACGACATCAACACCAGCACGACCGGTGCGCTCACGGCTGCACTCCCGTGGTCGCACTGGTGTTGATCGCGGGAATCGCAAGATCCTCGTCCGGCGGCTCCGGATGCTCAAATCCGTTGCGGATGCCGTTGACGAGCTGCTCGACCGTGAACAGGCCGATCAGGATGCCGGACAGCGGGATCACCGCATAGAGTGATGCGATCGGCGTTCCGGACGGCAGCCGGAAACTGCCGAAGCCGCGAAGGTAATTTTGATAACCGTACCAGACCAGGCAAAAGGCGACGCCCAGCACCACTAGCCTGATGACGATCTCGACGACCAGCCGCGACTTGCCGTGCATCGCCTCCGAGAGCGCGGTGAGATAGAGATGGTCGTTCCGCCTGGTCGCGACCGCGGCACCAATGAAGATCGCGTAGATGAACAGCGTCGAGGTCACCTCCTGCAGCCACAGCCAGGGATGACCGATGGTGCGGGTGACGATGTCGGCGGTGACCGAGAGCGAGAAGCCGAAGCACAACAGGCCGCACAGCATCATCAGGATCAGCTCGAGCCGATCCAGCGCCCGCCATTTCAGATGCCGCTGCCGTTGCAGCACCAGTCTGTCGGCGATAGCCATGGCTCAAATTTCCCCGTCGTCCCGGCGAAGGCCGGGACCCACTACCCCCGGCTCGAGTTGGTTGCAGAAGTCGGCGACCTAATCGCTCAACTGAAACGCCGCGGCGTATGGGTCCCGGCCTTCGCCGGGACGACGCTGGTCTAATTGATGGCGCGGATCAGGTTCTTGATCTTCTCCGCGTGCGGGCCGAGCTCCTTTGCGAGCTTGTCGAGATAGGGATCGGCGATCGCGGTGAAGCTCTTCTTGTCCACGTCATCGACCACCTTGACGCCGAACGACTTCAGCTTGGTCAGCGCATTCCGCTCCAGCTCGAAGGCTTTCTGCGGCTCTTTGGCGCTGACCTCGTTGGCGGCGGCCTGCACCCATTGCTTCTGCTCGGCGGAGAGGCTCTGCCACAGCTTGTCGGAGACGAACAGCAGGGCATTGTTGGCCTCGTGCTCGGTGATCGACAGCACGGGCGCGACCTCATAGTGCTTGTTGACGAGATAGACGTTGATGCTGTTCTCGGCGGCGTCGACCACTCCGGTCTGCAGCGAGGTGTAGACGCTGCCGAACGGCATATGCACCGTCTGCGCGCCATAGGCCGGGAACATGGTGTCCTCGGTCGCGGTCGCCTGCACCCGCACCTTCACGCCCTTGAGGTCGCCGACGTTGTGGATTTCCCTCTTGCTGTAGATGTGGCGCACGCCCTGCGAACCGGTGCCGATCACATGCAGGCCCTGCGCGGTCTCGTCGATCATCGTCCTGATGGCGTCGAACACCTGCGGGTCCGCCAGCGCCTTGATCACATGGGCGTCGTTGCGGAACAGGAAGTGCAGCGACATCACGCCGGCCTGCGGCGAGATCGTCGCCGTGTTGGCGGAGGAGACGATCGCGAACTCGATATCGCCTGATTTCACGAGCTGCAGCAGCTGCGGCTCCTGGCCGAGCTGCGCGCCGGGATATTGGTCGACGATCATCGTCCCCTTGCTCAATTCCTTGAGCTTCTCGGCGAACAGATCGCCGGCGACCGAATAGCCGGTGTTGCGCGGCTGGTCGTAGGCGAAGCGGAAGTGCTTGACCTCCTGCGCGCCGACGCACGCCGGCAGCAGCAACGCTGCCGCGGCCATGGCGATCCCGACGATCCTGGCTGAATAGCCCATCGCGACGTTCCCCCTGTTTTTGATTGACGCGATCATCCCACCAGTCCGACGGGATTGTCAATAAAACAGAGGCAATTGAACGCCCACAGGCGCAATCACGTACAGCGTCACTCGAATTATCGATAATTCGGCAACTGCGCCGAACGGTGCTCGCTACTTCCCCTTGGCGCGCATGAAGTCGAAATCGCAGCCCTCGTCGGCCTGCAGGATCGTTTCATTGAAGAGATGCGCGTAACCGCGCTTGGCCCAGTCCGGCGCGCTGGCGGGGGCGAGCGCGGCGCGGCGCTTTTGCAGTTCGGCCTCGTCGACCAGGAGATCGATGCTGCGCTTGGCGACATCGAGCCGGATCATGTCGCCGTTCTGCACCAGGCCGAGCGGACCGCCGACGGCGGACTCCGGCGTGATGTGCAGCACGATGGTGCCGAACGCAGTGCCGCTCATCCGCGCATCGGAGATGCGGACCATGTCCTTCACGCCGGTGCGCGCAAGCTTCTTCGGGATCGGCAGATAGCCCGCCTCCGGCATGCCGGGGGCGCCCTTCGGGCCGGCGTTGCGCAGCACCAGCACGTCGTCGGCGGTCACGTCGAGCTCGGGGTCGTCGACCCGCAGCGTCATGTCCTCGACCGACTCGAACACCACGGCACGACCGGTGTGCTGCAAGAGCTTTGGGCTCGCCGCCGACTGCTTGATGACAGCACCGCGCGGCGCGAGATTGCCGTGCAAGATCGCCATCGCGCCCTCGGATTTGATCGGGTTCGCCTTGGAGCGGATTGCATCCTGCCCCGGCACGTCCTCCGCGCCGGCCACAACCTCGCGCAAGGTCTGACCGGTGATGGTCCTGGCATCGAGGTCGATGAGGTCGCCGAGCTGCGCCATCAGCTTCGGCACGCCACCGGCATGATGGAAATGCTCCATGTAGTGTTCGCCCGACGGCTTGAGGTCGACCAGCACGGGCACTTCGCGGCCAAGCTTGTCGAACGCCTCGAGATCGATCTTGTAAGGCGAGCGGTTGGCAATCGCCGTGAGATGAATGAGCCCGTTGGTCGAGCCGCCGATCGCCTGCAATACGACCTGGGCGTTGCGGAACGACGACGGCGTCAGGATCTCGCTCGGCTTCGGCCCCTTGGTCTTCGCCATTTCGGCGGCGACGCGGCCGCTGGCCTCTGCGGAGCGGAAGCGCTCGGCATGCGGCGCCGGGATCGTCGCGCTCATCGGCAGCGACAGGCCGAGCGCCTCGGTGATGCACGCCATGGTGGAGGCGGTGCCCATCACCATGCAGGTGCCGACCGACGGCGCGAGGCGGCCGTTCACCGCCTCGATCTCGGTGTCGTCGATCTCGCCGGCGCGATACTTGCCCCACAGCCGGCGGCAATCGGTGCAGGCGCCGAGCACCTCGCCCTTGTGATGGCCGACCACCATCGGCCCGACCGGGATCACCACCGTCGGCAGATCGGCGCTGATGGCGGCCATGATCTGTGCCGGCAGGGTCTTGTCGCAGCCGCCGATCACGATCACCGCATCCATCGGCTGGGCGCGGATCATCTCCTCGGTATCCATCGCCATCAGGTTGCGCAGGTACATCGAGGTCGGATGCGCAAAACTCTCGGCGATCGAGATGGTCGGGAACACGAACGGCATCGCGCCCGACAGCATCACACCGCGCTTCACCGCTTCGATGATCTGCGGAACGTTGCCGTGGCAGGGATTGTAGTCGCTGTAGGTGTTGGTGATACCGACGATCGGGCGATTGAGCGCATCGTCCGAATAGCCCATCGCCTTGATGAAAGCCTTGCGCAGGAACAGCGAGAAGCCGGCGTCGCCATAGCTGGTCAGTCCCTTGCGAAGTCCGTCGGCCATTTTCTTCTCTTCCCGTGTGTTGGTTGGCCGCACTTAAGGAGCAGCAGGAATTATTGTCAATATGAGATAATCTGACGGAGAAGCGCGGCTGGCCTGCGGCAAATCCGCCCTCATTATTGACAATAGCCATCGCATCATGCTGACCTCCGGCACCGACCCGAAGCCGAGAGCGCATGAAAGCCGAGCCCACCTTGCCCGATATCCAGGCCCCCTCGCGGGAGGAGGAACAGGCGGAAGTGATCCGCCGGCTGGAGGAGGACATCATCTTCGGCCGCTTCGCGCCCGGCCTGCGGCTGGTCGAGGATACCCTGATGCAGCGCTACGGCGCGAGCCGGCATTTCGTTCGCCAGGCGCTGTTCCAGCTCGAACGTCAGGGCATCGTGCTGCGCGAGAAGAATGTCGGCGCCACAGTGCGGTTCTATTCGGCGGAGGAAGTGCGGCAGATCTACGAGGTGCGTGAGATGCTGACGCGCCAGGCCGCGCTGATGATTGCCCTGCCCGCGCCGGTCAGCCTGATCGAGCAATTGAGCGAGCTGCAACGGCATTACTGCCTCAAGGCCGACGCGCAGGACATGCGTGGCATCCACGAAACCAACGATGCGTTCCACCTCGCGCTGTTCTCCGCCTGCGGCAATCCCTATCTGGTCCGCTCGCTGCAGGACTACATGAACCTGACGTTGCCGATGCGCGCCAAGAACCTCGCCGACAGCGAAGGCCTCGCATTGTCGCGCCGCCAGCACGAATTGATGATCGAGCTCTTGAGGGGCCGCGACAGCTGGGCGCTGGCGCAACTCTGCGTCGATCACATGCAGTACAGCAAGGCGGATTATCTGGTCCGCATCTCCAACGACAAAAAGCCGCAATAGCGCGATACGCGGCCTGCTCGTGAAGGAGACGGCGATGCGCTACGTGGCTTTGTTGATTGGATCGATCGCCGTGCAGCTTGCGCTGGGCGGAATTGCCAACGCGGCCGACCCGCGCACGACAGAGCTCACCTATGAGCCCTGGACCAAGACCTGCCTGACCGAGGCGAGTTGCTTCGTCGCTGCCGCCGCGCGCGGCCAGTGCGCGCCGTCGGGCGGCACCATCAGCGTCTCGCCGCAGACCAGCACGCGCGCACTGCTCACCGCGAATGTCGGAACGCGGACCATGCTGGAAGGCACGATCAGCCTCCGCATCGATCAGGACGAACCGATGCAGATCGCCAGGACGCACTGCTACACGCTCGGTTGCGGCGGCACGCTGGAGGCCAATGGCGAGCTGATCGATCGGCTGAAACACGCGCAAGCGATTGTGGTGGAGGCGAAGAACCTGACTGGGCAGAAGATCAGCCTCAATTTCCCGCTCGCGCACTTTTCCCAGACCTATGACGGGCCCGGCAGCGCGCCCAAGGCATCGGGACAGAGCTCGAATGAGCCGCAGCGCCAGCACACCGAGACCGTGAAGCAACTGCCGCAATGCGACGACTGATCATTTCTTCCAGTCGATCACCCTCGTCCTGTCGCCGTCGAACTCCATGCTGCAGAACGTGCCGCCCTGGTAATAATCGCCGACGGGATCCGGCGGCAACTTGGCCTGCTCGGCCATCGCGTGCTCGCGGAAGTCTTCGCCACGACCTGTCGGACGATAGCCGAGATGGTAGGCGCGGTGATTGTCCCACCACGAGCGCTCGTTGTAGGACGCGCCATACAGCACCTCGAAATGAATGTCGGGATGTTCGAGCCCGATCCGGCAGAGCTGCACCAGATCTTCCGGCTTGAGCCAGATCGAGAGCCTGCGGTGATCGAGCGGCGCCTCGCCGAAATTGCCAATCCGGATGCAGGTCACCTTGATGCCGTGCTTGTCGGCATAGAGCGCGCCGACGCCTTCGCCGAACACCTTGCTGACACCGTAGCGGCTGTCCGGCCGCGCGGTGACATCGGTGCCGATACGGTGATGGCGCGGGTAAAAGCCGACCGCGTGATTGGATGAGGCGAAGATCACGCGCTTCACGCCCTGCTTGCGCGCCGCCTCGAACAGATTGTAGCAGCCGATGATGTTGGCCTGCAGGATCGCATCCCAGGAACCTTCGACCGAATAGCCGCCGAAATGCAGGATGCCGTCGACGCCCTCGCAGATCGCCTCGACCTCTGCGAGGTCGGCGAGATCGGCCGCCTTGAACTTTTCGTTGCTGCCGAGATCGGAGGGCTTCTTGATGTCGCTCAGCAGGAGATCCGGATAGATCGGCGGCAGCAGCTTGCGCAGGCTGGTGCCGATTCCACCCGATGCGCCGGTCATCAATATGCGTGGCATGCCGTCCCTCATCTTTCCTGTTTGCTCAAGGGGATCATTGGACCGAATTGCGGTCGCACGCCGACAATGATAGCAAACCATGCGCTCAAGGAAACACCATCGAAACACAACAACGAGAACAGCAAATGTCCGATGTTCATTCCGCCGGCTGGCGTCCCGCGACCTGTTATCCCGATCCCGCGATCCACGCGCTCGATCCGCGCTTCGAGAAATACTGGCTGAAGCTCTCCGCCGTGGAGCGCATCGCCACCGGCCTGCGCTGGGCCGAAGGCCCGGTGTGGTTCGGCGACGGCCGCTATCTGTTGTGCAGCGACATCCCGAACCAGCGCATCCTCAAATGGGAAGAAGAGACCGGCGCGGTCAGCATCTTCCGCAAGCCGTCGAACTTCGCCAACGGCAACACCCGCGACCGCCAGGGCCGGCTGATCACCTGCGAGCATGGCGGACGCCGCGTGGTGCGCACCGAATATGACGGATCGATCACCGTGCTGATCGATTCCTTCGGCGGCAAGCGGCTGAACTCGCCGAACGACGTCGTGGTGAAATCCGACGGCGCGATCTGGTTCACCGATCCGATCTTCGGCCTGCTCGGCAATTACGAGGGCTACAAAGCCGATCCGGAGATCGAGCCCAACGTCTACCGGCTCGATCCCGAAACCGGCAAGGCCAGCATCGTCGCCGAGGGCGTGCTCGGCCCGAACGGACTGTGCTTCTCGCCGGGCGAGAAGATCCTCTATGTCGTGGAATCCCGCGGCGAGCCGAACCGCAAGATCCTTGCCTATGACGTTTCCACCGACGGCAAGACAATCTCGAACAAGCGCGTGTTCATCGACGCCGGCCCCGGTACGCCCGACGGCATGCGCTGCGACATCGACGGCAATCTGTGGTGCGGCTGGGGCATGGGCGATCCCGAGCTCGACGGCGTCGTCGTGTTCGCGCCCGACGGCGTCATGATCGGCCGCATCGCGCTGCCGGAGCGCTGCGCCAACCTCTGCTTCGGCGGACTGAAGCGCAACCGCCTGTTCATGGCGGCCAGCCAGTCGATCTATGCGCTCTACGTCAACACCCAAGGCGCGCTCGGCGGTTAGAAGGCAAAGAGGACAAAGTCTCCTCCAAACGTCTGACGCCGGAGCGGTTGTCCGCCCCGGCGTCAGAATCTTGTCTCTCGTGCTTCCGGCTTACGCGGCGTTGTAGCCGGCGACGGCCTTGGCCTCGAGATATTCTTCCAGACCGTAACGGCCCCACTCGCGGCCGTTGCCGGACTGCTTGTAGCCGCCGAACGGCGCGGAGCGCTCGTTCGGCACGCCCTGCAGGTTGACATTGCCGGCGCGGATCTGGCGGCCGACGCGGCGCGCGGTCTCCACAGTGTCGGCCGAGACGTAACCGGCGAGACCATAGGGCGTGTCGTTGGCGATCTTCACCGCCTCAGCCTCGTCCTTGGCGCCGAGGATGGTCAGCACTGGTCCGAAGATTTCCTCGCGGGCGATCGTCATGTCGTTGGTGACGTCGGCGAAGATGGTCGGGCGGACATAGAAGCCCTTGTTGACGCCCTCGGGCAGGCCCGGGCCACCGGCGACGAGCGTTGCGCCCTCGTCGATGCCCTTCTGGATCAGCGCCTGGATCTTGTCCCACTGGCCGCGGTTGACGACCGGTCCGATCGTGGTGCCGTCGGCACGCGGATCGCCAGCCTTGGTCTTGTCGGCGACGCCCTTCGCGATCGCGGCGACTTCCTTCATCTTGGAGAGCGGCACGATCATGCGCGACGGCGCGTTGCAGGACTGGCCCGAGTTGTTGAACATGTGCATCACGCCGCCGGTCACCGCCTTGGTGAGGTCAGCACCCTCGAGGATCACGTTCGGCGACTTGCCGCCGAGCTCCTGGCTGACGCGCTTCACGGTCGGCGCCGCACGCTTGGCGACATCGACGCCGGCGCGGGTCGAGCCGGTGAACGAGATCATGTCGATGTCCGGGTGCTCGCTCATCGCCGCACCCACCTCCGGGCCGAGGCCGTTGAGGAGGTTGAACACGCCCTTCGGCACGCCGGCTTCATGGAGGATTTCCGCGAAGATCAGCGCCGAGGTCGGGGTGAACTCCGAGGGCTTCAGGATCATGGTGCAGCCGGCGGCGAGCGCGGGCGCGACCTTGCAGGCGATCTGGTTGAGCGGCCAGTTCCAGGGCGTGATCATGCCGACGACGCCGACCGGCTCGCGCACGATCACGGCGGTGCCCATGGTCTCCTCGAACTCGTACTTCTTGAGCACTTCGAGGGTGTTCATGAGGTGGCCAAGGCCGGCACCGGCCTGCAGCTTCTCGGCCATCGGCAGCGGAGCGCCCATCTCATCCGAGACGGCGGCGCCGATTTCCTTCATGCGGCCCTTGTAGACCTCGACGATCTTGGTGAGCAGCGCGATGCGCTCCTCGCGGCTGGTCCGAGAATAGGTCTCGAACGCGCGCTTGGCGGCGGCAACTGCCTTGTCGACATCGGCCTTGGAGCCGAGTGCAACCTCATACATCGCTTCTTCGGTCGCCGGATTGACGACGGGGGTGGACTTGCCTTTGACGACCGGATCGACCCAGGCGCCATCGATGTAGAATTGCATACGATTGACCATCGGAAACCTCTTGTAGGGGGCGTATGGATAAGGGGAACGGAAAGCGTTCGGCAGGCATCCTTGCACGAAAGCAGGGCGAATTGAACCCGCCATATGCGGGGCGCGGCTCGTGCACGCCCATGCCATATAATGTCGCAGGCAAGCGAGTGACAAGACTTCTTCACCCTCCCCTTGAGGGGGAGGGTCGACGCGAATGAAATGAGCGGCGGGGTGGGGTGACGGTCTCTCCACATCCAGCAGTACCCGAGTGGAGAGATCACCCCACCCCGCTGCGCATTCCGCTACGCTTCATGCGCAACGACCCTCCCCCTCAAGGGGAGGGTGAAACTACACCGCCATCTTGCGATGCCGCACCGGGGCGCCGACCGACACGCTTTCCGCCGCATCGATGATGGCGTTGGCGTCGATGCCATAGTGCCGGTAGAGGTCTCCGATCGTCCCGGTCTGGCCGAAATGCTCGACGCCGAGCGCCTCGACCCGGTGGCCGCGCACGCTGCCGAGCCAGCCGAGCGAAGCCGGATGGCCATCGATCACGGTCACGATGCCGCAGTCGCGGCCAAGCGGCGCCAGCATGCGCTCGATATGACTCAAATGCTGCGTGCCACGGCGGTCGCGGCGCAAATTCCGCGCGGCGGACCAACCCGAATAGAGCCGGTCGGCGGAGGTTACCGCCAGGAGACCGACATCGCGGTGGCTCTCGCCGATCAGGCCGACCGCCTCGATCGCTTCCGGCGCGACGGTGCCGGTATACGCAATAACGATGTCGCAGTTCGGGCCCGGTCTGCGCATCCAGTAGGCGCCATCGGTGATGTCGCGCTGCAGGTCCGGTGTCATGATCCGCTGCGGTTGCTCCAGCGTCCGGGTCGAGAGTCGCAAGTAAACCGAACCGCCCTCTGCGCCCTCGCGCTGCATGTGGCCAAACCCCCAGCCCATGATCACGGCAAGTTCATCGACGAAGGCCGGATCGAACGAGGCAAGCCCGTCCTGCCCGATCCCGATCAAGGGCGTCTTGATCGACTGGTGCGCGCCGCCTTCCGGCGCCAGCGAGATGCCCGACGGCGTCGCCGCCACCATGAAGCGGGCGTCCTGGTAGCAGGCATAGTTCAAGGCATCGAGGCCGCGCTCGATGAAGGGGTCGTACAGCGTGCCAACCGGCAGCAGCCGCGCGCCGTTGATCTGCTGCGACAGGCCGAGCGCCGACAGCATGATGAACAGATTCATCTCGGCGATGCCGAGCTCGAGGTGCTGGCCCTTCGGCGAATATTCCCAGGTGTAGGCTGACGGGATCTTCTCCTGCCGGAACAGGTCGTGGTTCTCCGCCTTCGCGAACAGGCCGCGGCGGTTGACCCAGGCACCGAGGTTGGTCGACACAGTGACGTCGGGCGAAACGGTGACGATGCGCGACGCAAGCTCGCTGTCGCCGCGCGCCAGCTCATGCAGCACGAGGCCAAAGCCCTGCTGCGTCGACATCTGCGCGGAGGCCTTGAAGGCCAGCCGCTCCGGCACGTCGATTTCAGGCGCCGAGAGCCGGCGGCGTCCCTCGCGGTTGAACGGTGCCTCGGCCAGGAACGCCTCGAGCTTCGCGGGCTCCTGCGACAGGCCCTCGAACTTGTCCCACTCGTGGCCGGTGCGGATATTCTGCGCGGCGCGCCACTTCTCCATCTGCGTCACCGTCATCAGGCCGGCGTGGTTGTCCTTGTGGCCCTGCATCGGCAGGCCGACGCCCTTGATGGTGTAGGCGATGAAGCACACCGGACGATCGTGGTCGATCGCCTCGAAGGCCTCGATCATGCTCGCCATGTCGTGGCCGCCGAGGTTCGACATCAGCGCCAGCAGCTCGTCGTCGCTGCGGCGATCGATCAGCGCCGACACGTCGCCCTGGTCGCCGATATCGTCCTGCAGATGCTTGCGGAACGCTGCGCCCCCTTGGAAGCAGAGCGCCGCGTACATCTGGTTCGGGCAATTGTCGATCCAGCGCCGCAGCGCCTCGCCGCCCGGCTCGGCAAACGCCTCGAGCATCAGCTTGCCGTATTTTACGATCACCACGTCCCAGCCGAAATTGCGGAACATGGTTTCGAACTTGGCCCACAGTCCCTCGCGCACCACGGCGTCGAGCGACTGCCTGTTATAGTCGACCACCCACCAGGTGTTGCGCAGGCCATGCTTCCAGCCCTCGAGCAGCGCCTCGAAGATGTTGCCCTCGTCCATCTCGGCGTCGCCGACCAGCGCGATCATGCGGCCCTCGGGCCGGTCCTTCAGCCAGCCGTGAGCCTTGACGTAGTCCTGCACCAGCGAGGCGAACAGCGTCTGCGCCACGCCGAGGCCGACCGAACCGGTGGAGAAGTCAACGTCGTCGGTGTCCTTGGTGCGCGACGGATAGGACTGCGCGCCCTTGTAGCCGCGAAAATTCTCCAGCTTGTCGCGGGTCTGATGGCCGAACAGATACTGAATCGCGTGGAACACCGGGCTCGCATGCGGCTTCACCGCGACGCGGTCCTGCGGGCGCAGCACCGAGAAATACAGCGCCGACATGATGTTGGCGAGCGACGCCGACGAGGCCTGGTGGCCGCCGACCTTCAGTCCGTCGGTCGAGGGCCGCACATGGTTGGCGTGATGGATGGTCCACGACGACAGCCACAGCACCTTGCGGGCCAAAGCGGACAGCATGTCGAGGCGTTCAGGCGCAATTCCCATGGCAATGCTCCGGGCGATATCTCGGATGTTACTGCCGCGGGGGCCGCCGAAAATCTCAATTCCGCGCGACAGCACAGGAAAAATTGGGATAAATTCCCACGATCCCGCCTTAACCAACGAGTTCATCCCAATGCCTGCCCTCGACACCATCGACCGCAAGATCCTGAGTCTGCTCCAGACCGACAGCCGCATGACCATGCAGGAGCTCGCCGACAAGGTCGGGCTGTCGGTGTCGCCCTGCCACCGCCGGGTCAAGCTGCTCGAGGAGCGCGGCGTCATCAGCCGCTATATCGCAACCGTCGACCAGAAATCGCTCGGGCTGCACGTCTCGGTCTTCATCTCGATCAAGCTCGCGCGGCAGAAGGAGGAAGACCTCAACCGCTTCGCGCGCGCGATCTCGAAATGGGACGAAGTGCTCGAGTGCTATCTGATGACCGGCAATCGCGACTACCTGCTGCGCGTGGTCGCCGCCGACCTCTCCTCCTATGAGGCGTTCCTGAAGAACAAGCTGACCCGGCTCGACGGCATCGCCTCGATCGAGTCGAGCTTTGCGCTGAGCCAGGTGAAGTATTCGACGGCGTTGCCGGTGTGAGGGCTGCTGGTTTTGAGCCTCGCTGGCACCAAGACCACACTGTCGTCCCGGCGAAGGCCGGGCCCTATACGCGGCAGCAAGCGTTGTAGGCGGGACTCGCCGTTCCAGCATCGCGCAACAAGCAGCATTTGGGGTTATGGGTCCCGGCCTTCGCCGGGACGACAGCGAGCGTGTGGCGCGGTTTGTCAGTCAAACATCCACATTCTCGCGACATGATCTGTCCGAGTTTTGCATTTCGTTTCGCCCTCCCTTGAAGAGGGCGCAGGGAAAGCCGGGTGCCGATCGCACCCATGGGCCCCGAGCAATGGGTAGAAAGCTCGGGGGTAGGACCACAGGTGTAACCGGAGCAATCCGGCTTTCCCTGCGCGATGGGTTACGGCTTACTTCGTGCTCTCCCCGGCGAGACTGGGCTTGCTTGTCACCGTCTCCGCAAAAGCGCTTGCGCGTCTTGCGGGGAGACACCGGCCGCTAGGGCGTCAGGACCACACGACTTCACCGTCCGCCTCGTGCGCACTCGTCAGTTGCGCAATCAGCGTCCACCGCATCTCAACCCACGTTCGTGACGACCGCGAAGCGCCCCTCGTGTCGGGTGAGGCGGGCGAACCACACACCGAGCTGCAGTTCGGATAAAGGCGAAATATTTTCGCGACGGGGACTTGCGTCGTCGGGCAACTCAGTGATTGGCGTTCGGCCAGACACCGCTGCAGCATGGGCATGGCGCGACAATTCATAAGCCGCTTTCATAAGTCCATACGAATTCACCCCTCTAATCGCATGACGGGCCACTCAATATAACAGTCCCGACAGACAGCGATCGCCTCGATCGGTCGGCAGGACAAATCCTCTCGCGACAGCGGGAACTTGGTTCGTCGCAGGTGCGCCCGAGCGGACCGATACTCGGGATGTCCGTCACAGGAGATTCCCCTGAAGCCTTACATCGCCGCTTTCGCATTGCTGTCGCTGGCGTCGACGGCGCCCGCAACCACAACGGAGACCGCGATGACCGGATCGAAGCCGATGCTGACCTCTGACGAATTGCGCAAGGTCGCTCCCGCGCTCGACGCTTACACCCATAACCGTCTTCTCGGCGATGTCTGGAAGCGCCCCGGGCTCGCGCCGCGCGATCGCAGCATCGTAACGCTGGCAGCGTTGATTGCGCGCAACCAGACCATCGAGCTATCGTATCATTTCAATTTGGCGCTCGATAACGGCGTCAAGCCGCGCGAGATTTCGGAGATCATCACCCATCTCGCCTTCTATGCCGGCTGGGCCAATGCGAAGTCGGCGGTCGCTGTTGCAAAAGACGTCTTCGCTGCCCGCAATATCGGCGCCGAAGAGCTGCCCGCTGTCGCGGTGACGTTGCTGCCGATCAACGAAGCGGCCGAGGCACAACGCGCCACTTTCGTCGAGGAACAGTTCGGTGCGACGTTTCCGGGGGTCGTGCAATACACCACCGATGTGCTGTTCCGTGATCTGTGGCTACGACCGGATCTCGCACCGAGAGATCGCAGCCTGGTCACCGTCAGCGCCTTGATCGCCAATGGGCAGACCGCGCAGCTGACGCCGCACCTCAACCGGGCGATGGATAACGGCCTGGCCCAGACCGAGGCCTCGGAGGCGATCACGCAACTGGCGTTCTATGTCGGCTGGCCGAACGTGTTTTCGGCGATGCCCGTCGCGAAAGATGTCTTTGCAAGACGCCCCCACTGAGGCCAAAGGCACTCGTCATGAACATATCGTTTGACAACCAGGTTGCCCTCGTCACCGGCGCGGGATCGGGGCTCGGCCTTGCGGCAGCGAAGGCCTTTGCGGAGGCGGGCGCAGCGGTGGTGCTGGCCGACACCAACGAAATGGCGGTGGCGTCCGCCGCCGCGGAATTATCCGCCCGGGGGCACAAGACCCTCGCCATCCGATGCGACGTCGCCAACGATGCGCAGGTCGAAGCGATGGTGGAACGCACCGTCGCCACCTTCGGGCGGCTCGATGCGGCCTACAACAACGCCGGCATTCAGAACGTGGTCGCGGAAGCCGCGGAGGCGTCCCGGGAGGATTTTGACCGCGTCATGAGTGTCAATCTCCGCGGCGTCTGGAGCTGCATGAAGTTCGAGCTACGCCAGATGCTGAGGCAAGGCAGCGGCGCCATCGTCAACTGCTCGTCGATCGGAGGATTGGTCGGCGGCGCGAAACGCGGAAGCTACCAGGCCTCCAAGCACGGGGTGCTTGGCCTGACCAAGAGCGCGGCGCTGGACTATGCGGCGAAAGGCATCCGGATCAACGCCGTTTGTCCGGGTATCATCCATACGGCGATGCTCGACAGGATGATGCAAACCCAGGCCGACGCTCTTGGCGCGATGCTGAAGGACGTCCCGATCGGCCGGCTCGGCCGGCCGGAGGAGATCGCGAACGCCGTGCTCTGGCTGTGCAGCTCCGCCGCCAGCTTTATGGTCGGTCATGCGCTGACAGTGGATGGCGGGTATACGATCCGATGAGAGCAGACATCGGAGCTTTACCTCGCCCTTGAGGCGAACAAATTCCGCAGCAAGCGAAACCATCGCGCTAGGCGCGATGCCGCAGCGCTTCGACAAGCAGCGCGAATGCCGCAGATGGCTGGCGCCGGCTGGGGTAATAGAGGTGGTAGCCCGGATAAGGAGCGCACCAGTCCTCGAGCACCCGCTCGAGACGGCCCTTGTTGATGTACGGTTGAACCAGGCCTTCCGGCAGGTAGGTCAAACCGAGACCCGCGAGCGCCGCTTCGAGCATCTGGCTCGTGGTGTTGAAGAACAGCTGGCCCTCGACCCTCACCTTGAGTTCCCGCGCGCCCTTCTCGAATTCCCAGGCGTATAGCCCGCCATGGGTGGGCAGGCGAAGATTGACGCAATTGTGCTCGACCAGCTCCTGCGGCGTCTTCGGCTCGCGTCGGTTCCGGAAATAGGACGGTGAGCCGACCACCGCCATGCGCGCATCGGGTCCGATGCGCACCGCAATCATGTCCTTGGCGACCTGCTCGCCATCGCGCACGCCGGCGTCGAAACGCTCAGTGACGATGTCGGTCAGGCCGTAGTCGCAGATGATCTCGACCTTGATGTCCGGATACGAGCGCAGAAGCTTGGCAAGTTTCGGCAGCAACACGGCGTTGGTGGCGTATTCGGTGGCGGTGATGCGGATGGTGCCGGAGGGCCTTTCGCTCAACTCGCTCAGGGCAGCGAGCTCGGCCTCGATTTCCGCGAGGCGCGGACCGATGCTGCGCAGCAGCCGCTCCCCCGCCGCGGTCGGCGAGACACTGCGCGTGGTGCGGGTCAGGAGACGCAGCTTCAGGCGCGCCTCGAGCTGCTTGATGGTGTAGCTGAGCGCGGATTGCGAAACGCCGAGCTTGGCGGCGGCCTTGGTGAAGCTGCCCTCGCGGGCGACGATCACGAAAGCCGAGAGATCATCGAGATGGCCGCGCTTCATTTATCGAGCCTGTTTCTAAGTCCATGCCGATTATAGCGGCTAGTCGTTATAGCCGCATGCATTAAATCCAGTGCAGGCGGTGACCTCGATAGCGTCGCCTTGTGAGCAGACGGAACCATGGTCAATGGATCGATCGGACGCGCGCTCCTGCGCGGAAAAGCGCGGCAGTCACGCGAAGGCAAATGCTGGCGGTTGCAGGCGGCCTCGTGGTTGGGGCCTCGCACAGCGACCTTGCCGCCGCTCCGGCCGCACCGGACCTGACAGAGAAAAGGATGAGAGCGATGGATATCAAATGCAGCGGCTCACGTCCCTCGGGCAAGGGGCCTGAGGCCTGGTTCACCGGCGCGGTCCGCGTCGATCCGCTGTTCCAGGTCGGCGATCCCGCTCGTATCAACGGCGGCCACGTCACCTTCGAGCCCGGCGCCCGCACCATGTGGCACACCCATCCGCTCGGCCAGACCCTGATCGTCACGTCAGGTCTCGGCTGGGTGCAAAGCGCGGGCGGACCCGTCGAGGAGATTCGTCCCGGCGACGTCGTCTGGTTTCCGCCTGGCGAGAAGCACTGGCATGGCGCGACGACGACGACCGCAATGACGCATATCGCCATCACGGAATCACGCGACGGCAAGAATGTCGACTGGCTGGAAAAGGTCAGCGACGAGCAATACCGCAAGTGAAAGGAAATTCACCATGAACCCCACCTACGACTTTGCCGGCCAGGTCGCCCTCGTCACAGGCGCGAGCTCCGGCTTGGGTGCGGCGACCGCCAAGGCGTTCGCCAAGGCCGGGGCTGCCGTGGTCCTGGTCGACCGAAGCGAGGAGAGACTGAACGCAGTCGCTCGAGAACTGACTTCCGCCGGCGCCAAAGCGATCGCCATTGTTGGCGACGTGTCGGACGAGACGCTGGCCAAGACTGCGGTCGATCGCGCGGTCGCGCAGTTCGGCCGGCTCGACATGGCCTACAACAATGCCGGCATTCTCGGCCCAATGTGCCCGATGAGCGAGGAGACCGGCGACGGGTATGACGACGTGCAGCAAGTGAACCTGCGCGGCGTCTGGACCTTCATGAAGCACGAGTTGCTTCAGATGAAGCGACAGCGCAGCGGCGCCATCGTGAATTGTTCGTCGCTCGGAGGGCTGGTGGGTTTGCCCGGCCGCGCCGCCTATCACGCCAGCAAACATGGGGTGATCGGCCTGACCAAGAGCGCCGCGCTCGATGTCGCCGCCGAAGGCATCCGGGTCAACGCGATTTGCCCGGGCTGCATCGAGACGCCGATGGGCGACGCCATCGATCCCGACGCGATGAAGGAATTCCTGAAGCAGCAGCCGATCGGCCGGATGGGCAAGCCCGACGAGGTTGCCGCCGCCGTGCTGTGGCTATGCAGTCCCGCCGCGAGCCTGATCCTTGGCGTTGCGCTGCCCGTCGACGGCGGTTTCGTTGCACACTGACCCAGGAGCGCTGATAGGTAAAACCGTGAGGTCCAGGGCTCGCATTCGTCGCTGGTGCGCATGCGGCTGACGGGCCGTGGCGCGGTAATAGTGACGATCTCGTCGCTTGTGGGTGAAGCTCTCACCCTTGACGTCGCGATTCTCCACCGGAGCGGACGCCCTCGCCGCAGGTCCCGCGCTGCAAATTAAATCGTCGCGACCGGATCGTCGCGGGAACCCGGCAGCGGCCTTCGATGTTGATGTCAGGCATCACTGAGTATCCGAAGGGTGAGGAAAGATGCTGAGGGCTGCCCGCTGCAGACACACCGTGTTGGCACTCGCCACAATCCTCGCGGTCGCGGCATCGGCTGCGCTGCTCGCAGGCAGCGCCGATGCTGCCCGCGGGGGCGGGGGCGGTGGCGGCCACGGCGGTGGAGGTCATGGCGGTGGCGGTGGCGGCTTTCATGGCGGCGGGGGCGGATTTCATGGTGGCGGCGGTGGCTTTCATGGAGGCGGAGGCGGCTTCCACGGTGGTGGTTTCCACGGCGGCGGATTCCACGCCGGCGGCGCGCGTGGCGGCGGCTTTCACACCATTCATCCCGCTGCAAGAGGAGGCACGAGGCTCAGCGGCGGCTCCGCTGCGCGTCATTCCCAATTCCGTCCAGCCGCTCACGCTGCGCGCAGCGCGCCGAACGTAGCTGCCGGCCAACGTGCCGCCTCACCAGCTGCGATGCGGCACAATGCGAGCGCCGTGGGGCACGCGCTGGCCTCACGCCAGATCAGCACCGCCCTGCGCCAGCCTGGCGGCTTGCGCAATCCGATGACGCGCGCCGCGATCACGACTGCCGCCGCCGGAGCCGCCATGGGTGGCGTTGGGTGGTGGCGCCATCCGAATGGCGGCTATGGCTGGGTCGGCCCGATCTTCTGGCCCTATGCCTATTACGATCTTTATGACTACGCCTGGTGGGGCGGGGGCTATGACCCGTACTTCTGGGATTACGGCTATGGCGATCTGTATGCCGGCCTGTTCGGTCCCTATGACTACGATGCCTTGAGCGGCTATGCCTATTACCTGCCCGGCTATGCCGGTCCCCGGCCGCCGGCCACGGGTCGATCGCGCGCCACCGCTCAGACCACAACCCTTGCCGACATGTGCGGCAGCGACAGAAGCGATATCGCCGGCTTCCCGATCGAGCAGTTCCGCAGCGCCATTCAACCCAATGCGGAGCAGAGCACCGCGCTCGACGACCTCGCCAGCGCATCGCAGAAGGCATCCGCGACCATTCTCAATTCATGCCCCAAGGACGTGCCGCTGACGGCGCCGAGCCGCCTCGCCGCGATGCAGCAGCGCCTCCAGGCCATGCGCGACGCAGTTGGGATTCTTCAGCCGGCGCTGGAGAGGTTCTATGGGCTGCTCAGCGACGATCAGAAAGCGAAGGTGACCGCGCTGGTGGCAGATCAGCACCGCGGCCAGCATGAGGCGACGGCGGACAGCGGCAACTGCAATACGGCGCAGCCCGCCGCCATCGCATGGCCCGGCGACATCATCGAACGCAACGTCAAGCCAACCGATGCACAGCGGGCGAGCCTCGATGCCATGCGGGACGCTGCGACAAAGGCTGAGGACACATTGAAATCGTCCTGCCCGCCCACCGATGCGCGCACGCCACCGGCACGCCTTGCGGCGGTCGGAGCGAGACTCGATTCCATGCTTCAGGCGATCGGAACGGTACGTCCGGCCGTGGACACTTTCTACAGCGCGCTCAGCGACGAGCAGAAGGCCGCGTTCGACGCTGTTGGCCCCGAGCGGGACGGCGGCAGGAGCGCGATGGCCGCCGCAGGCGGTGACGAACCGCCGCGAAGCCGTCATCGCCGCCATCACCATCATGGCCCAAATGTCGGCGGCATGATCTTCCGGATGATCGGCTTGTAAGGCTCGCCATCGCCTCGCGCCTAGGGTGGTGACATCATCCCACGATGTCTCAGCGTGGCAACCAGCCGGAGCAACCAGGCTACGGCGCGATCCACATGCCAACCACGATGATGGCCAGTGCGACGGCAATCACCAGCATATCGGTCGTGAGCCAATCAGGCATTCCATTCGATGGCTGCTCGCTCATGTCCGCGACTCCTTCTGTTCGCGTCGAGCCCGTATGCTGAAGCGAAGCAGCGCGAACGAGGATGAACTGGATCACATAAGGGCGCGACAAGCGGTCGCGCCGAATTTCATGCATCCGCGCGCCCTCAAGTTGCAGCACGCGATTGATCTGCCGCGCAGGTTTCTGAACATGTTCGACAACGCCGGCGGCGACGGCAAGCAAGATAGCACGTCTTTGCCAGACGTTGAGCCGCGCCTCGGATGGCAGAACGACGTGCACCGTCATTGCGAGCGAAGCGAAGCAATCCGTGGTGCCGCAAGGTGGGATGGGATTGCTTCGTCGCTTCGCTCCTCGCAATCACAAGGAGCGAGGTGCCTAGGGCGTGGGTTAGCCGGAAGCGTAACCTACCATGACGCGCGGCAAGATGATGGTTACGCTTCGCTGACCCACCCCACGTGCAACATGCTGCGCTCCTCCTCACAGCACCTTGCGCTGTGCGAGGTTCTTCATCAGCGCGCCAACGCCGAATGTCCAGGGCTCGCATTCATCGCTGCCCCGCATGCGGTTGACGAGCTTGCCGAGCTGGGGTGCTTCGATGGTGACGATGTCGTCGCGCTTGTGGGTAAAACCCTCACCCTTGGCGTCGCGGTCCTTGACCGGCGCGAACATCGTGCCGAGGAACAGCGCAAAGCCGTCGGGATATTGATGCACAGGCCCGATGGTCTGGGCAACCAGATCGGTCGGGTCGCGGCTGATCTTGGAGATCGAGGAATGGCCCCCGAGCACGAAGCCGTCCGCGCCCTTCACGGTGAGGCCGACATCCATCTCCCTGACGTCGTCGAGCGAGAAGGTCCCGTCGAACAGCCGCAGCAGCGGGCCGATCGCGCAGGAGGCGTTGTTATCCTTGGCCTTCGACAGCAAGAGCGCCGAGCGGCCCTCAAAATCGCGCAGGTTGACGTCGTTGCCGAGCGCGGCGCCGACGATCGTGCCGGCACCGGAGACGACAAGCACGACCTCCGGCTCGGGATTGTTCCAGGTCGACTTCGGATGCAGCCCGGCATCCATCCCGGTGCCGACCGAGGACAGCGTCGGCCCCTTGGTGAACACTTCGGCGTCGGGGCCGATGCCGACCTCCAGATACTGGCTCCAGGCATTCTGGTCGATCAGCACCTGCTTCAACCGCATCGCCGGCTCGGAGCCCGGCTTCAGCTTGGAGAGGTCGTCGCCGACCAGCCGCACCACCTCCTTGCGGATTGCCTCCGCCGACGACGGGTTGCCGCGTGCCCGCTCCTCGATCACGCGCTCCAGCATCGAGATCGCGAAGGTAACGCCGGCGGCCTTCAGCACCTGCAGGTCGACCGGCGCGAGCAGATGCGGTCTTGTCGCGTCGCGGCCATCGGGCGGCGTGTTGGCGAGGATCGCCTCGAAATCGCCGATCCGCTCGCCATGCGTGGCACGCAACGCGACCGCAGGATCGGCTTCCTCGCACAGCGCGCTCACGGTGGGGAAGCGCGCGGTGACGTCGAACACGCCGTCGCCCCGCACCGCGACCACGGCGGGTCCGCCCGCCTGCGGCAGCCAGACCCGTCCGACCAGCGTGCCGGCGGTGCCGTCCTCGGGCAGGACGTCTTTTGGCGTGAGCGAAATCATCGGCGTCTCCTTTTTTGATCTTGTCATCGCTTGTTAGCACAGTCCCGCCGGCTGCGTGAAGCAGCGGTCATGCCAATGTCATAGAGAGGTAACATCGCCCGTCAATGCTCCCGCCGATCGATCTAGCACTCCGAAAGACGGACCTTCATGACCGCCTCCGACCTCACCGACGAAGCCGCCCGCGACGAAGCCTTGCGCGCCCGCATCCATCAGGAGATGGCCGACAGCCTCGACGAGGAACTCGAGCTCGACGACGTGAGGCTCGACGAGTTCGACCACGACGGAGCCGCCGGAAGCCCGTCGATCGACCGCAAGCTCTACTTCCGCGAATTGCTGCGGCTGCAGGGCGAACTGGTCAAGCTGCAGGACTGGGTGCAGCACGAGAAGAAGAAGGTCGTCGTGCTGTTCGAGGGCCGCGATTCCGCCGGCAAGGGCGGCGTCATCAAGCGCATCACGCAGCGGCTCAACCCGCGCATCTGCCGCGTCGCGGCGCTGCCGGCGCCGAACGAGCGCGAACGCACGCAATGGTACTTCCAGCGCTACGTCTCGCATCTGCCGGCCGGCGGCGAGATCGTGCTGTTCGACCGCAGCTGGTACAACCGCGCCGGCGTCGAGAAGGTGATGGGGTTCTGCAACGACGAGCAGTATGAGGAGTTCTTCAGGTCGGTGCCGGAATTCGAGCGCATGCTGATCCGCTCCGGCATCATCCTGCTGAAATACTGGTTCTCGATCACCGACGAGGAGCAGGCGCTCCGCTTCTCGATGCGGATCCACGATCCGCTGAAGCAGTGGAAGCTGAGCCCGATGGATGTCGAGGCGCGGACCCGCTGGGAGCTCTACACCAAGGCCAAGGAGACCATGCTGGAGCGCACGCACCTGCAGGACTCTCCGTGGTGGATCGTCGATGCCGTCGACAAGAAGCGTGCCCGGCTGAACTGCATCTCGCATCTGTTGACCCAGATCCCCTATCAGCAGGTCACGCACCAACCGGTGGTGCTGCCGCCGCGGGTCCGCAACCCCGACTATCACCGCGGCCCGATCCCGCCGGAGATGTACGTGCCGGGAACGTATTGATCGGACCACGTGCACGCTCTGGCCCCCCTCCCGCTTGCGGGCCCGCAAGCGGGAGAGGTGAAGAGCAAGAGACAGCCACCCCTCGCCTACCAATGGCGCAGGCGCGCGCACTTGCTGGGGCCGGATGCCGACGCTAGGCTTCCCTGATCTGGTGCAGGGAGGCCCGCTTGACTCAATCCGACGACATCGCAATTTCCGAAGATCGCCGCGACGCGCTGCGCTATGCGCTCGGGATCGGCAGCGGCGCGGCGCTCGCGGCCGCCATGGCAACCCCGGCCTCGGCGCAGACCCAGGCCGACAACACGCTCGACCGGATCAGGGCCAACAAGGTGCTGCGGATCGCGGTGCTGCCGGGCGAGCTGCCCTATTTCAACAAGGACCTCGCCACCGGCACCTGGTCCGGCTTCTCGATCGAGATGGCGAACGACCTTGCCAAGCTGCTCGACGTCAAGCTGGAATATGTCGAGTCGACGTATGGCAATTCAATCCTCGATCTGCAGGCCAACAAGATCGACCTCGGCTTTGCGCTCAACCCGACCCCGCAGCGGGCGCTGGTGGTGGATTTCACCAACCTGGTGTTCCCGCATCCGTTCGGCGCGATGCTGAAGAAGGGCCTCGAGGCCAAGACCTGGGCCGACATCAACAAGCCCGAGGTCAAGATCGCGGTCGACGTCGGCTCGGCCAACGAGGCGGTGGCCCGGCGCTTTGCGCCGAACGCCGCCATCAAGTCGCTGAAGTCGCGCGACGAGGTGATGCTGGAAATGTCGTCGGGCCGCGTCGATTGCGTGGTCAACGCGCTGGTGCTCGGGCTGACCGCGATCGCCAAGAACCCGAACCTCGGCACCTACAAGATCCTGGCCTCGCCCTCGGTGACGATTGCCAGCGGCACGGCGGTGCGACGCGAACAGGACAAGCGCTGGCGCGATTTCCTGTCGGTGTGGATCGACTACAACCGCGGCATCGGCCAGATGCGCGAATGGTTCGTCAAGGGCCTCGGCCTTGCCGGCGTCAAGCCGGAGGACGTGCCGGTGGAGCTGAGTATCTGAGGTAATTGCCAAGACGGTAGTGATCTCCCTCTCCCGCTTGCGGGAGAGGGTCGGGGTGGGGGTGTCGTCACAAGCGACGCTCTTCGTGTGGAGAAAACCCCCACCCGGATCGCATCTAACGATGCGATCCGACCTCCCCGCAAGCGGGAGAGGCGAAGCAAGTCACACGTTGTCGTAGGTCAGCCCGCGCTCCAGCCGGCGCGCGACCAGCGTCGAGGGAAACAGGATCGCAAAATAGATCAACGCCACGATGGTGTAGACCTCGAGCGGCCGGTAGGTGTCGGCGTTGATCAGCGTGGCGTTGTAGACGAGATCGGGCACCGCGATGATCGAGACCAGCGAGGTGTTCTTCAGCTGCGTCACCGACTGGTTGACATAGGGCGCCATCATCGGCTTCAGCGCCTGCGGCAGGATCACGAGCCGCATCAGTCGCCAGCCGCGGAAACCGAGCGCCTTCGCGGCGTCCCACTGCCCGACCGGCACGCTCTCGATCGAGCCGCGCACGATCTCGGCATAGAACGCGCCGCCATAGAGCGACAGCACGCTGACGGCTGCGACATGCGCCGGGATGTTGACGCCGATCACGACCGGAAACGCGTAGTAGAACCAGATGATCTGCACCAGCAGCGGCGTGCAGCGGAACAGCTCGATATAGGCGATCAGGAGCCAGTCGATCACGGGAATGCGCCGCAGCCGCAGCATGCCGACGATCAGGCCGATCAGGGTCCCAAGGATGATGGTGCCGATCGTGTAAGCCATGGTCCAGCCGAGCCCGAGCCAGAACAGATGGCTGTACTTGGCGAGGATCCCGAAATCCCAGACGTAGTTCATCCTGCCCCTCGGTTGCCGCGCGTCCTGTACTCGCCTTGCGACCCCAGCATCGCAGGCGGCCTTGCGCGAGTCACGCGATATACCGGCCCGGCGAAAATGCCTTCACGTCGAACGGCGGTGTGGCGCCCGCGATCATTGCCGCGACCGCGGCGCCCGTTCCGGGACCGGTGGTGAAGCCGATATGCTGGTTGCCGAAGGCGAGCCAGAGACCGCGATGCCGCGGCGCTGGCCCAATCATCGGCAGGCTGTCAGGCAGCGTCGGCCGCGCGCCGCGCCAGCGCTCGCCGACCGCTTCGCCGAATTCGACCACGCTGCGCGCCATCGGCACCACTGCCTCGAGCTGCGCATAGTTCGACGGCGCGTCGCGCGCAGTCAGCTCGACGCCGCTGGTGACGCGAACGCCCTGCTCCATCGGCGTCATCAGAAATGCCCCCTCCGCATCATGGATCGGCCGCAGCAATTTGCGTGCCGGGTTCGGCACGAAATGCTGGTGATAGCCGCGCTCGAACGCCAGCGGCACGCGATAGCCGAGCGGCCGCAGCAGTTCGGCCGACCACGGGCCGAGCGCGACCACGACGTGGCGCGCGGCGATCTCGCCGTCGGCAAGCTGCACGCGCCAGCCGCCGTCTTGTTGCTCGATCCGCCGGATCTCGGATTGCCGCACCGTACCGCCGCTGGCGGCGAGCATCTGCGCATAGGCCTTGACCACCGCGCCGGGTGAATCGACCGATGCCGTCTGGGTGTGCAGCAGGCCCGTGCTATAGGCAGGGACGATGTTCGGCTCGAGCGCGGAGATCGCCTGGCGGTCGAGCACCTCGCTTTTGATGCCGAATTCGGCGAGCGCTGCCTGCTCGGCCTTGGCAGTCGCGAGCCCGTCGCCGCGCCAGGCCTTGAGCCAGCCGGTCTCTCTGATGCGATGGCCGGCGCCCGCCTGCACGATCCAGTCGCGATGCAGCGCCAGCGACGTCCCGATCAGGCCGTGCAGCGCGGCGGCGCGCGGCCTGGTCTGCGACGGTGTCGCGGCGGCGAGGAAGCGGATCACCCAGCCGGCGTTGGCGACCGCCCACGGAAGATTCCAGCGCAGCGCCGGATGCGTGTTGGTGAGATATTTCGGCAGGTTCTTCAAAAGCTGTGGCGTGTTGAGCGGCAGGATCGAGCCGGACGAGATGATGCCGGCATTGCCGTAGGAGGTCTCGCTGCCCGGCTCGCGGCGGTCGACGATGACGACGGAAAGACCGCGCTGCCGTGCGGCAAGGCCGGCCGAGACGCCGACCATGCCGGCGCCGAGCACGACGACATCAGCCTGCTGTGCGGACGCCCCCTCGCTCATGCCGTCACATCAAGGTCAGGCCGCCATCGACCGGCAGCGTGGCGCCGGTGATGTGGCCCGCTTCCGGCGACAGCAGGAACGCGACGACGGCGGCGACCTCGTCGGGCTCGGCCAGCCGCTGCATCGGATTGGCTTTCGCCACCCGCTCCCAGGTCGCGGTGTCAAGCGCACCGAGCAGGCCGGGATCCTTGCGCGTGTAACCGGGCATCACGGCATTTGAGGTGGCGCCTGATGCTGCGAGCTCGATTGCGAGCGACTTCACCAGCACTTCGAGCGCGGCCTTCGCGGCGGCCGATCCCGGATAGGTCGCGCCGGGCACGAAACGATGCGGCCCGAAACTCGAGACCGCGACGACGCGGCCCTGCGCGCTGCGCGCGAGGTCGGCCAGCGCGGCCGCCGCGATCTCGTGGAATGCCGCCGCCATCACGGCAAAGGCGCGC
Organism: Bradyrhizobium sp. JR3.5; assembly: GCF_054057015.1. Lineage (NCBI taxonomy): Bacteria > Pseudomonadati > Pseudomonadota > Alphaproteobacteria > Hyphomicrobiales > Nitrobacteraceae > Bradyrhizobium > Bradyrhizobium sp. JR3.5. The sequence continues at coordinate 5,557,013 of NZ_JBSRYV010000002.1, read as the reverse complement.
TCCAGCGCCGCGCGCGGCAGGCTGGCGAAATCACGGCGATCGGCAAAGCCCGCGGCGTGCACGATGCTGTCGATCGGCCCGAATGCGGCGCGCGCAGCCGCGACCAGCGACGTGCCCGCGCCGGCCCCGGCGAGATCGCCGGTAGAGACCGCGACCTTGGCGCCCTTGCTGCGGCACTCCTCTGCGACCGAATTCAGCCGCGCGAGCCCGCTGGCCTCGGCGCCCTGGCCATGCAGCATCAGCCCCTGATCGGGGCCGGCCAGCCGGCGCGCAACCGCGGCGCCGACGCCGGAGCCGCCTCCCGTAATGATTGAAACGCGCATGAGATGGGTGCTGTCAGTGCATAAGAGACAGCGAACTATAGGTTCGGTCCCGCGAAATGCAAATCGCGCGACGCCGTCAGCAACTCAACGCCACGGCTCGACCAGGATCTTGGTGTGCGCCTCGGGATTGGCGAGATCGGCAAAGGCCTGCGCGACGCCGTCGATGCCGACGCGGCCGGTGACCAGCGATGCGGCATCGACCTGGCCTTCCGCGATCAGACGCAGCGAATAGGCGAACTCCTCCGGCGTGTAGCCGAGCACGTACTGGACGTTGAGCTCCTTGATGATGCCGAGCATCGGCTCGGACTTGTCGGTCTCCATGCAGACCCCGACCACGACGACACGGGCGCTGCGCGGGGCGCCCTCGAACACCTGCTGCAACACGCCGGGCACGCCGACGCATTCGAAGATCAGCGCGGGCTTCAGCGGCGGCAGCAGCGCTTGCATCGGCGGCCGCGCCGCCTTCTCTGCCTCGGTCATCTGGGCGTGCTCGGCCCAGCTCGCATAAGGCTGCGTCTTGGCGGGATCGACCACGACATCGGCGCCCATCTTCTCGGCGAGCAGCCGCCGCGCCGGCGAGTAGTCGGCGGCAACGATCGGGCCGAGCCCCTTGATCTTCAGCGCCGCAATCACCGCAAGGCCGACCGGTCCGCAACCGATCACCAGCGGCACCTCGCCGCCCCTGATGTTGGCCATCGCCACCGCATGGACGCCGACCGCAAGCGGCTCGGTGAGCGCGGCGTGCTCGGCGGCGAGCCCGTTCGGCACTTCGAGCAGCAGCGGCTCGCTGAGCAGCATCTGCTCGGCATACGCGCCGAGATAGTCGTTGGAATAGCCGATGCCCTTCGGGCCTTCCGGCGTCAGCAGGGCCGGCAGCGAGCAGACGCGCGTGCCGGGCTTCAGCTTGCGCGTGGTGCCCGGGCCGTAATCGAGGATCTCGCAGCAGAACTCGTGGCCGAACACGACGTCGCGCGACAGATCCATCGGCGTGCGGCCGGGCAGGAACTTGCTCAGCTCCACCATCCGGTGGGCATGCTTGCGTGCGTGCAGATCGGAACCGCAGATGCCGCAGGCGAGCGATTTGACCAGCACCTGGCCGGCACCCGGCTTCGGTTCCGGCATCTGGTCAACGACAATCTCGCCGTTTCTGAAGATCGCTGCGCGCATGTTCCCTCCCGCGTGGGTTTCTTCCCACATTTTGAAGCGTATTTCGTCCCGCGAAATACACTGTCGCGGATTAAGTCAAGGACAGGCTTTCGCTGCGGCAGGCTATAGCACGGAGGGTCACCACGCATAGCGCATAACGCCCTTGCCGGCGTAGGACTGGGTGACGTTGGAGAATTCACCCTCGAAGGTCGCAGCCGCCGACCAGCCGTTGCGCCACTTGATCTCCGCCGAGGCCGTGGTCAGCGCGGACTCGCTGGCTTGCGCCGCACCGTTGACCGCGAAGGCCGCGCCCGGGAGCGTTTGGAACACGGCCGCGGCGCTGCGGTCGGGGTTGAAGTCATGCGCCCAGGCGACGCGGCCGCGCAGCGTCACGATGCCGCCGTCGACCGCAAAAGACTTGTCGCTGCGCAGGCCGAGCTCGCTCCTGACGTCGGTGACGCTCTTTGCGGCATAATTGAGCGCGAAGGCGCCGCCGCCGGAGACGACGCTCTCCGCATAGTTCGGCAGCTCGAAGCTGGTGAACTGGGCCGCCGCGTAAGGCGTCAGCCCGATCCACGGCGTAGCAGTGCGATAACCGCCCTCGAGCCGACCCGACCACGCATTGGCATTGAAGTTTGCACGCAGATGATCGACGCCCGCATCAGTGACGATCCGGTCGGTGGTGATGTCTTGCCAGCCATAGGCGAGCGCCGCGCTCAGGTACGCCGCACCGACGGTGCGACGGACGAACGCGCCGGCCTGGAACAGGTCCGAGCGGCCCCAGCCGAGACCGTTGACGCTGAAGCTGGTGGCGCCACCGGCGAGCGCAAAGCCGGCAATGGTGTTCGGCGAGAAGCGGTAGTCGGCGCCGATCGCGGTGCCATAGATACTGCTACTGCTGTTGTTCGAGCCCAGCACCGCATTGCCGCTGGTGGTCTGCGAGCCGCCGTAACCTGCCGCCCAGATGCTCCAGCGCTGCGCGAAGTCGAGCGGCGGCGCCGGCGCCTTGGTGTAGATCGCCGCCAGCGCATCGCGCGGCTCGGTCTTGCGCGCCGCAGTGGCCAGCGACGCGCTCTCCTCGGCAAACGGCGTGGCGCCCGCGCCGCCACCAAAACCGCCATCGCGTCCGGCGACGAACGGATCGGTCAACAGACCAACGAACTGGTTCATCGCGTTGAACGTCGTCTGCTGCGATCCGGTCGCGCCCTCGCCCGAGGCCTGCGTCAGGCCATTCGGCGGCAGTCCCGCGAACGCCGCGCTGATGCCGCCATTGGCATTGAAGAAGTTCTGCAGCGTGGTGGCGACGTTGCCCTGGTTGATATTGAGCTTCGACTTCGCGGCATAGTCGAGCGCGAAGTTGAGGTACGTGTTCCTGGCGTCGTAGCCGAGCGTCGCGACGAGCCCCGACGGCAGCCCGGTTGAATCGACGCCGGCGAACACGCCGTTGCGGCCGCCGTCCGCTGACAGGATGGTGTATTGCTTCATCACCGTGCTGCTGGCAGCGACACTGACGCCGACCGAACCGGCGAGCGTCGCGGCACCAGCCACCTTGGCAAAGGTCGAGGTGCTCGCATTGAGCCCGACGAGATAGAGCGCTCCGGACTGGAACACGAGATTGCCGGCCACATTCAGGAAGCTGCCCGGGGTCGCGTTGCCGGGCAGCAGGATGCCACCGCTTGCGATCGTCGTGTTGCCGACGGTGCCGATACCGGAAAGCGCGCCGCCCGAATTCACCGTCACCGAGCTCGACGATACGATCGAGCCGTCGACTTGCAGGATGCCGCCATTGATAACGGTGGTGCCGGTATAGGTGTTGAGGCCCGACAGGGTCAGCGTGCCGCTGCCGGTCTTTTCCAGATTGCCGGGCCCGGTCGGGCCGCAACCGCAGGGATCGAAATCGGCGATCACGCCGCTGACATTGGTCGAGAGATTGTTGCCGCCGACCGTGAGCGTGTTGCCGGCACCGATATAGTAGATACCTGAGCCCGCGATCGAGCCTGCCGTGATGCGGCCGTCGCCGCCCGGCCCAAGGCTGCCGCCGAAATCCACAAAGCCGGTGCCGTTGGTGATGAATTGCGCCGTGCCGCCGGTCGCGTTGTCGAAGAACTTGACGTTGGCTCCGCTCTCGGTGGTGATGGTGGCGTTTCCGGCGGTGGCATATGCACCGAACATCAGGAAGCCGCCGGAATGGTTGGTGATCGTCGCGTTGCCCGCGGTCGGTGCCTCTGTCATGCTGAAGCCCGACGTACCGAAATAGGTGTTCCCGCTGTTGTCGATCGTTGCATTCGCCGCAGTGCTGTTCTGGAAGAAGCCGGTGAAGCCGGTAGCGCTCGTAATGATCGTCGCCGACGCGGCCGACGAGAACTCGAAGAACTGCGTCGAGCCTCCGTTGGCGCCGTTGGTGATGGTGGCCTGACCCGCATTGGTGTGGCCGAGGAACACAACGCCGCCGCCGTCCTGGTTATTGAACACGGCCTTGCCGGCGGTACTGGTGTCCGAGCCGCCGGGAGGACCAAGCGCGTCGCCGAACACCACGGTGCCGCCATTGGTGTTGTTGAACGTGGCATTGCCGGCCGAGCTGGTGTCGCGAAAGATCGTGAGAGCGCCGTTGCTGTTGCTCACCGAGGCATTGCCGGCGGTGCTGCTGTCACGAAACTGCGTGATGCCGAAATTCTCGTTGGCGATTATCGCCGTCGACGCCGTCGTGGAATTGTGGAACGTCGTGGTGGCGACCCCGTTGAAGCCGTCGTTGACGATCTTGGTGATGCCCGACGTGTCGGCGTTGACGATGTCGAACTTGCCGTCGACGTTGACCTGGCCGACGATCGAGGCAGTGTGGCCGGCGTCGCCGAGTTGCAACGTCGCGCAATCGCAGATCGTGGTGCCGCCGGTATGGTGCTGGTGCCGAGCAACACCACGCGACCGAGGCCGCCTGAAGCGTCCAGCACCGTCAGCTTGCCGGGGCCGTTGCCGTCAGCGATGTTGCCGGCGATCGTGAGCGTCACGCCGTTCGCGTCGATCGCGCTGCCGGTGGCAGACGTGTTGATCCTGAAATTATTGCTGAAGGTCAGGTGACTGAGGCCGTCGGCCTGGAATGCCGCGTTGTCCAGCGTGACCGTGCCTGATCCGACCGACTTGTTGTTGGTGACGACAACGGTCGTGTCGACCACCAGCGTGCCGCCCGTGTAGGTGTTGGCGCCGGAGAGCCGGACGTTGGACACGCCGGACGCGGACGAGTCGATCAAGCGCAGAACGCCCGCGCCTGCACCATCGGCGATCACGCCCTGAAGATTGACCTGGGCGCCGTTCGCATCGACCGCGCCGGCGGTCGCGTTGACCGCGATGTTGTTGGAAAAGGCAACGCTCGAGACCGTCGGCGACTGCATCTGGAAGGTGCCGCCGTTCAGCGTGATGGTGCCGGTGCCGACCGAATTGGCGTTGGTCACCTGCACCGTACCGGCCGAGATCAGCGTGCCGCCGGTGTAGCCGTTGGTGCCCGCAAGTACCAACGTGCTGTTGCCGAGCTGCTGCACCATCACCCCTGGGGCAAGTCCGTCGTTGATGTTGGCGTTGATGGTGATGGTCTGGCCGTTGTTGGCCCGGTTAATCAAACCGCCGGTTGGCCCCGCCAGAGCGAAGTTAACCGGATTGCCGCCGATCGTGTACGACCGCGAATTGGCGGTGAAAGTCCAGGAGTCCGGCAGCATCAGACCGGCACCGATGGTGACCGTCGCCGATCCCGTCGAATCGAAAATGGCAGATTGGGTTGGGAGGATCGGCGGCGCACCGGGCGACGTCGTCGACCAGTTGGTCGGGAGTTGGTAGTCGGCTGTGCCCGTCGTGCTGCCGCTGCCACCCCACGTGAAGCTCTGGGCTTGCGCCGAGTTGACCGCGAACAGGCTCACAGCCGCCGAGACGCAGGCCGCCAAGGCCGTCACACCGCGAGACGACCGACCAAACGAGACAAAGAACAAACCAAAATGCACGTGCACCGCCCCAAGCGCTCTCCGGCGCTGTTGGGGTCAGGTTAGCATGCGACCAACTGCGGATTGCCGTTTGTTTCCGAAATCCGTCGATTCGGCCTTCGCGAGATCGAAGTTTCGGCCCGACTGTTGTACACTCGCAACGCTAGCAGAGGTTGGATTCGCAACCAGCGCACGATTTGCGGCACCGCGGTCAGGCGTTTGGCGACGGCTCGCTGGCCACGGCGAGCAACTGCGAGCGGCGCATGCGCTCGCGGTGCGCGGTGTAGAGGCCGGAAGCGACGATGAAGCCGGCGCCAAGGATAGTCCAGCGATCGGGGACCTCGCCGAAGATCAGGAAGCCGAGGATGCTGACCCAGAGCAGCTGCGTGTAGGAGAACGGTGCCAGCACCGAGGCATTGCCGTAGCGGAACGCCAGCACGACGATCCACTGTCCGACGGTGGACGCAACGCCGATCAGGATGCCGAACATGATGTCGTGCCAGCTCGGCGTGACCCAGACGAACGGCACCAGCGCGCTGACGATGGCGACGCCGACAATCGACGAATAGGTCATCACGGTGATCGGGCGTTCGCTGCCGCTCATCATGCGCGTCAGGATCAGCGTGGCGGCCCAGGCCAGCGCCGAGACGATCGGAAAGATCGCGGCGGGATGGAAGGCGCTGGTGCCCGGTCGCAGGATGATGAACACACCGGCGAGGCCAACCGCGGTTGCAATCCAGCGTCGCATGCCAACCTTCTCACCAAGGAAAGCGATCGACAGCGCGGTGACGAACAGCGGCGAGACGAAACTGGTGGCCGAGGCCTCGGCGATCGGCAGGAAGCCCAGCCCCGTGATGAAGATCAAGGAGGAGCCGAGCAGCGCTGCGCCGCGCAGCACGTGCAGGCCGGGACGGCTGCTGCGCAGCGCGAACAACGGCGTGCCCGGCAGCATCGCCGGCGTCATGATCAGCGCGAACACCAGGAAGCGGATCCAGGCGATCTCGATCGAAGGCAGCGAGGACGACAGATATTTCGCGGTGACGTCGGAGGTGCCCAAAAACACCGTCGACAGCAGGATCAGCGCAATGCCCTTGAACGGACTGTCGGTGCGGGCCGGCGCCTTGCGTGCAACAGACGTTTTCGCGGGCAATGAAAGAGGAACGCTGTCCAGCCTGGCGGCTACGGCGGGGGGCGGTGTCACGGCAATCTCGGAGGCAAAATAAGGGGAATCTGCTGTTCGTACAAAACGCCAATTCCGCCCCAAGAACAATGCCCGAAAACGGGACTCCGATATGCACCAGCGCGCGCGACCGCCCGCCGCAGCCTGTGCGCGGCCGCATCTGCAACAGTTTGTTAAGAACTGTGTGGAGCGGAGCTTGAGTGAATCCCGTGAACTAGAGCATCGGCAGCGAGCGCGGCTTCGGCCCGCGCGGGAACGCCGCGTCGAGCGCGGCGATCTCGTCGCCGCCGAGCTTGAGCGTTCCCGCCGCGGCATTCTCCGCCGCGTGGTCCGCGTTCGACGCCTTCGGAATCGCGAGCACCGGCGGCAGCCGCGTGAGAAAGCTCAGCGCGACCTGGCGCGGTGTCGCCTGGTGCGTTTGCGCGATCGATTGCAGCACCGCTCCGGATTTGCTCGACAGCGCGGGAAAGTCATTGTGGCCGAACGGCGAATAGGCGACCACGGCCACGCCATGCTGCTCGCACCACGGGATCACGGCGTGCTCGATGGCGCGCTCGCGCAGATGGTAGAGCACCTGGTTGCAGGCGATCCTGCCCTCGCCCGCGACATCGAGTAGTTCATCGAGATCGGCTGCGTCGAAATTGCTGACGCCCCAGGAGCGGATCTTGCCGGCCGCGATCAATTCGTCGAACGCCGCGACCGTCTCGGCGAGCGGATAGGTTCCGCGCCAGTGCAGCAAATAGCAATCAAGGCGATCGGTCTTCAGCCGCTTCAGCGAGCGCTCGCAGGCGGTGATGGCGCCGCGCCGCGAGGCGTTGCTCGGCAGGACCTTCGAGACCAGGAATAACTCGTCGCGGCGGCCGGCGATCGCGTCCGCGATCACGAGCTCGGCGTCGCCATACATCTCGGCGGTGTCGATATGCGTCATGCCGGCGTCGATACCGCGCTTCAGCGCAGCGATTGCCGCCTTGCGGTCACCGCGATCGAGATACCAGGTGCCCTGCCCGATCACCGAGACCTGCGGGCCGTTGTTGCCGAATTGTCTTGTCTGCACGGGTTGCCCTTGTTCGCGCCAAAGCCACACGCGAAGGATAGTCGAATAAGGCAGCGATGTCTCCCCACCGTCGTCCCTGCGAAAGCAAGGAGATGGAGTCACGTTTGAAGTGCAACGGTTGATTTGAGTTTGGAGAATGCCTCGGCGGGGGTCTTGAAGTCGAGGCATTTGCGTGGGGTATCGTTGAGGCGCTGAGCGAGGCGCCTGAGGGCGGCTGCCGTGATGAACCTGAGGTCAGTTTTGCGTGGCAGAGAGCGTCGTAAGCGCCCGATGGAGTTTTCCACGCCGCCTTTTTGCCAGGGACTATGGGGATCGCAGAAGAAGGTTTGGACGCCGAGGGCGTTGTGAAGCCTGTGATGCTCGGCGAACTCGGTTCCGTTGTCGAAGCTGATGGTTTTACGGATCGCCTGTGGAAGCTTGCCGAGTTGACGGGCGATGGTCCGAGCGTGAGGACAGCTTTCCGATCGCGTGGATGCAGCACGATGCTGAAGCGGGTTTGTCGCTCGTGGAGAACCAGCAATCCTTGGCCATATCGCGCGAACAGCATGAAGTCGGCTTCCCAATGACCCGGCGTCCCGCGGCCTTCGACCTCGGAGGGTCGTTCATCGATCGAGCGCCGTTGTTTAATGAAGCTGGCAGGGCTGCCGCCTGGGCGTCGCCGGCGCCCTCGTCTGAGTTTATGGCGCGGCAGCAGGCGGTGCCAGTAATCCTTCTGGGCCGTACGATGATAGATGAAACGATAGATTGACTCGTGGCTGATCATGACGCGACCATGTTCTCGCGCCAGTCGACCAGCGATCTGCTCCGGCGAATGTCCCATCGCAAGGCTTTTGCCGACGCAGTCCCGCAGGGCCGGCTGGCGCGCCAGCTTGAAGCGGCCATCCTGCCGTCGCCGACGTTCGGCCAATTGTTGAGCCCGGACCGGTTCGTAACCGCTCTTCCAGACCTTGGTAGGCCGCGAGTTGCGCTTCAGCTCCCGACTTATCGTCGACGTCGCGCGGTCAAGCGCAGACGCAATATCGTTTTGAGATTTACCGCCTGCATGCAGGCGGTAAATCTCAACGCGCTCTTCAAGGCTGAGCTGGCCATAACATTGTCCCATCGCCACAACACCCTAGCAGGTGTTGCACTTGTGTCGTGAACCCAAGGGACCCATAGCCACCGAACGCTGTTATCGAGAACGCTGTGGCCACAGCGTTCTTCAATTCAAAAACTTGTGGTTATGGGTCCCGGGTCAAACCCGGGACGACATCTGTTTTGTGGTGCTCACTGTGCCAACAATTCAAACGTTGAGATTCATCCACACCGCCTTCGGCTCCGTGAAGTTGTCGAGCGCAGCCGTGCCGTGCTCGCGGCCGAGGCCGGAGTCGCGTTCGCCGCCCCATGGCAACCGCACGTCGGTATAGCCATAGGTGTTGATCCACACCGTGCCGGCGCGGGCCTTCCTGGCGAAGCGCTGCACGCGGCCCATGTCCGCGCTCCAGACGCCGGCGGCGAGGCTGTAGGCGGTGCCGTTTGCGATGCGCAGCGCATCGGCCTCGTCCTTGAACTTTATCACGCTGACGACGGGACCGAAGATCTCCTCCTGCGAGATCCGCATCACGTGCGCGACATTGGCGAACACCGCGGGGCTGATGAAATAGCCGCGGTCGCCGACGCGCGCGCCGCCGGTGGCGAGTTGCGCGCCCTCGTTCTTGCCGATCTCGACATAGTCGAGGATCGAGCGCATCTGCTTCTCGGAGATGACGGGCCCGAGCGCGGTGGCGCGATCCGCGGGATCGCCGATGCGCAGCGCTTCGGCGCGGGCGACCAGGCGCTCGACCACCTCGTCATAGGCGTTCTCCTGCACCAGCACGCGCGAGCCGGCCGAGCAGACCTGCCCGGCATTGAAGAAGATGCCGGCCGCGGCAGCCTTGGCGGCGGCCTCGAGATTGGCGTCGTCGAAGATCACATTGGCGGACTTGCCGCCGAGCTCGAGGGAGACCCGTTTGAAGTTGCCAGCGGCGCCCTTCATGATGCCGCGGCCGACGCCGGGCGAACCGGTGAACGTCACCTTGTCGACGTCGGGATGATTGACCAGCGCGTCGCCGACGACGCGGCCGGGGCCGGTCACGATGTTGAGCACGCCCTTCGGCAATCCGGCCTCGAGCGCGAGCTCGCCGATCCGCAGCGCCGACAGCGAGGTCAGCTCGGCCGGCTTCATCACCACCGTGCAGCCGCAGGCCAGTGCCGGCGCCAGCTTCCACATGCCGATCATCAGCGGGAAATTCCACGGCACGATCGCGGCGACCACGCCGACCGGCTCGCGCACCGTATAGGTCAGCGCGTCATCGCGCGTCGAAACCACATCGCCGCTGATCTTGTCGGCCCAGCCGGCGTAGTAGGTCAGCGTGTCGATGGCGGCCGGGAAATCCTGGCGCAGCACCGCCGATATCGGTTTGCCGGCATCGAGGCTTTCCAGGGCTGCGATCTCGTCCGCGTGCTGCTTGAGCAGCTCGGCCCATTTCAAGAGGATATGGCCGCGCTCGGCGGCGCGCATGGTCCGCCACGGGCCTTCGAAGGCGCGGCGTGCAGCGGCGACCGCGCGGTCGACATCCGCCTCATTGCCTTCGGCGATGGTCGCGATCACCTGCTCGGTGGCAGGATTGAGGGACTTGAAGGCCTTTCCGGACAGCGAGCGGACACGGGCACCGTCGATCAGCAACAGCTCGTCCCGGACGATCGGGGTCTGGCTGAAGTCGCGCTCATGGTCATATGTAACCGACATCATATTTCCTCCTGGTGTTGTGACGCAACGTAGGAGGCTATGATACGCCGTAAATATGATATCTTGTGCCTATAGGTATACCAGGATATGAAGTCGACTTCATAGGTGGTGGCCACGATGCTGCAGATCGAGATCGAGACCGTCTGGCGCTTCCGGAAAGAAAACTCGCCGCAGACCGCGGTCGTGATGCTCGGCATCCTCAACGAGATCAGGAAGACCGGGAAGATCACCAGCGCCGCCAGCGACGCGCATCTCTCCTATCGCCATGTCTGGAACCTGATCGAGCAATGGTCCACCTTCTTCGGCGTGCCGCTGGTGGAGACCCAGCGCGGCAAGGGCTCGAAGCTGACGCCGTTCGGCGAGAAGCTGGTGTGGGCCGGCGAGCGCATGCAGGCGCGACTCGGATTGCAGCTCGAGAACCTCGCGCAGGAACTGGTGACCGAGATCAAGCCATTCCTCGCGCAGCGGCCGCAGGTCATCCGGGTTCATGCCAGCCACGGCTTTGCCGTGTCCAAGCTGCGCGAGTTCCTCGATCGCGAAGGCGGCGTGGGCGTCGACCTCCGCTACGTCAGCAACCAGAACTCACTGGTCTCGCTGGCGCAGGGCGCCTGCGATCTCTCCGGCGTGCATCTGCCACACGGCGAACTGCGCGCGCGGGGCATCAAGGCCTGCCGGGAATGGCTCGACCCGCGTGAGGACCGCGTGATCAATTTCGTCACGCGCGAGATGGGCCTGATGGTCAAGCGCGGCAACCCGCTGAAGATCACCTCGCTGAAGGACCTGGTCGAGCGCAAGGCCCGCTTCGTCAACCGCGACCATGATTCCGGCACGCGGCTGCTGTTCGATCAATTGCTGACGCTGCACAAGATCCCACAAAGCCGGATCAATGGCGCCCAGCACATGGAGTTCACCCATGCCGCGGTCGCCGCCTATGTCGCAAGCGGCATGGCGGATGCGAGTTTTGGCGTCGAGGCTGCCGCACGGCAGTTCGGCCTCGATTTCATCCGGCTGCTCACGGAGGACTATTTCTTCGTCTGCAAGCGCGCGTTCCTCGAGACCGAGCCGATGCAGCGCGTGCTCGACATCATGAAGAGCAGCGAGTTTCACAAGGCCGTGGGCGCACTCCCGGGCTATGTCGCCTCGAATACCGGCGCCGTCAGCGGCGTGAAGGATTTTCTCGAGAAGATGCATTCGGACCGCTGATCAGCCACGCGCCGTGGCGGCTGGACTCGTCGCGACCCGCTGCGCTATATTTTGGATTATATATCGAAAAGACTGGACGTTGCCGATGCGACCACTCGCTCCGCCATTGCCATCCGCCATGTGGCGTTCGACAGCGCGCTTCGTTCCGGCGCCGGCGCGCGAGCGAGCTGCTATCGGTCCAGCCCGCTGATATCGGCGACCAGCACCGTGCCGGTCACCGATTCCGTGATGTAGAGCCGGTCGCGATTGGCGCCGCCGATCGCGACATTGGTGCAGCTCTGGCCGGCGCAGGACTTGATCCGCGCGATGCACTCGCCGTTCGGTGCGAACACGAAGACGTGGCCGAGCGAGGCGTGCGCGACGAACAGCCGCCCGGCTCCGTCCATCGTCAGACCGTCGGGTCCGCTCGGGCCGAACAGCGAGCAGAAACGGCCGACCTTGGACACGCTGCCGTCCTTCATGAACGGCGCGCGCCACACCGCATTGTCGCGGGTCATGGCGACGAACAGCACCGCCTCGTGCGGATCGAGCACTAAGCCGTTCGGGCTGATGCCGGTGTCGATCAGGCAGTCGAGCTGCCCGCTGGTTCTCAAGCGATAGACCCGGCCGGTCGGATCGTGCAGCCCGGTCTGGCCCTGGTCGGTGAAGTAGGTGTCGCCGTTCGAAGCGATGTGCAGATCGTTGCAGCCGCGGAACGATTCCGAATTGCGCGAGCGCAGCAGCGGCGTGACCTCGCCCGATCTGGCATCGAGCTCCATCAGCCCGTGCCTGTAGTCGGCGATCAGGATGCGGCCCGTCGGACCGATCTTCAGCCCGTTCGGCCAGCCGTCATATTCGGCGACCTGTGTCCATGACCTGTCCGGCGCAATCCTGAAGATGCGGCCGAATGGAATATCGACGATGTAGAGATTGCCGGCGGCATCGAACGACGGTCCCTCGATGAAGCAGTCAGTCACCGCGCCCGGCCGGTTGGCGTCGGCCCATTCGCTCGCCACCTTGCGGCGGAATTCGGCCGGCACGGCGGAGAAGACTTCGGTCGGGATCAGTTTCGGCGGCGTTTCCAGGAACATCATTATTGGTTCACCCGTTGGCGGAGCGGGTGGACCTTAAATCGTTCTGTACGTCATTGCGAGGAGCGACAGCGACGAAGCAATCCACATCTCGGCGAGCGGAGGTATGGATTGCTTCGCTTGGCTCGCAACGACGGGGATGGATATTCAGTTGCTAGCGGAACTGATTTCGTGCGGCGAGGGCCGGCGACGACTGCCCTACTCCGCCGCCTGCGCGCCGCCATAGGCTTCCGAAATCATGTAGCCGGACAGCGTGCCGTAGGCCGCGGTCCATGCGGCTGCGACGTCAGGCGTCCAGGCGTCGCCGAGACCCTTCTCCAAGGTCCACAGCAATGCGCCGCCGACCACCGGATAATGCTCGGGCCTGGCGCCATAGCCGACATGGCGCTTGGCGAGCGCACTCGCGGCGGGCAGCACTGACGATAGATTGCTCAATCCGTTGACGACGACGGCAAGCGTTCCCATCAGCTTCTTGCGCTGCTCGGTCATGTCAGAGGGAAACATCGCCTTCACGCCGGGCGCGACCTCGAACAGGCGGTCATAGAAGATGACTGCCGCCTGCTCCGAGATCGGTGCGACCTTGGCGAAGGTCTGCTGGACGAGGTTGACCTGGTCTTCCGTCATGTGTGCCTCCGTGCACGCTGCTTCCTCGCCGCGCCATTGCGGCGAGGAAGAAAAGGCTCTCACGTAAGCGAGGCGCTGCTCATGCAGCCTCGACGAAGCTGTGGCGCTCGTAGAGGAATTCGAGCACGCGCTGCCGGCACTTCAGGTAGCCGGGGTTGGTCGCGAGCTCGAGCCGCTTGCGCGGGCGCGCCAGGGGCACCTCGAGCACCTCGCCGATCCGCGCGCTCGGGCCGTTGGTCATCATGACGATGCGGTCCGACAGCAGCACAGCCTCGTCGACGTCGTGGGTGATCATCAGGATGGTGTTGCCGAGCTTCTGATGCAGCGCCATCACCGAATCCTGCAGATGCGCCCGGGTCAGCGCGTCGAGCGCGCCGAACGGCTCGTCGAGCAGCAGCACCTTCGGCTCCATCGCAAGCGCACGCGCGATGCCGACGCGCTGCTTCATGCCGGCGGAAATCTCGCTCGGCCGCTTGTCCTTGGCATGCGCCATCTGTACGAGACTCAGATTGTGCATCACCCAGGCGTCGCGCTCGGCCTTGCTCTTGCTCCTTGCAAACACCTTGTCGACGCCGAGCTTGACGTTCTCGTAGACGGTCAGCCACGGCAGCAGGCTGTGGTTCTGGAATACGACGGCGCGATCCGGCCCCGGCGCGTTGACCTCGCGGTTCTCCAGCAGCACGCCACCATTGGTGGCGCCGGTGAGGCCGGCGACGATGTTGAGCAAAGTCGACTTGCCGCAGCCGGAATGGCCGATGATCGAGACGTATTCGCCCTTCTCGATCGTCAGGTTGATGTCCTTCAGAACCTCGGTGGTGGCGCTGCCGCGAGTGAAGGTCTTGTCGATGTGGTCGAGCTTCAGATAGGCCTGCATGACTTGTCCCTCAGTTCGCAGCCGTGCCGCGGGTCACGATCTTGCCCAGCCCCGCAATCAGGCGGTCGAGCACGAAGCCGATGATGCCGACATAGAACAGCGCCAGGATGATTTCGCTGATGTGCGAGGAATTCCACGCATCCCAGATGAAGAAGCCGATGCCGACGCCGCCGATCAGCATTTCCGCGGCGACGATCGCGAGCCAGGACAGTCCGATGCCGATGCGCAGGCCGGTGAATATGTAGGGCGCGGCCGCCGGGATCATGATCTTGGTGAAGAACTCCAGCGGATTGAGCTGCACCACGGCAGCGACGTTACGGTAGTCCTGCGGAATGTTGCGGATGCCGACCGCGGTGTTGATGATGATCGGCCACACCGAGGTGATGAAGATGACGAAGATCGCCGAGGGCTGACCGTCGCGGAATGCGGCGAGCGAGAGCGGCAGCCAGGCGAGCGGCGGGATGGTGCGCAGCACCTGGAACAGCGGATCGAGCCCGCGCATCGCCCAGACCGACTGGCCGACCAGCGTGCCGAGCGCGATGCCCGCGATCGCGGCCAGCGAATAGCCGTAGGCGACGCGCTGCAGGCTGGCGGAGAGGTGCCAGAACAGACCCTTGTCGATGCCGCCATTGTCGAAGAACGGATCGAGGATCAGCTCCCTGGTGTCCTTGAACACTTTGGAAGGCGGCGGCAGGCTGGAGCCGGCGCGCCGGCAGATCAGCTCCCACACCACCAGCAGCAGCGCGACCACGATCAGCGGCGGCACCACACGCGCCGCGGTCTCCTTCGCCATCTTTGCGTAGGTCTCGGCGCGCGGTGCGCGCTTTGGCGTCATGGTGACGACCGGCGCCGCGGCAGCGGCCTGCGGGATCGCCACCGCTGACACTTCGGTCTTCATGGCAGGCATCGACATTGACAGACAATCTCCGTGGTCAAAGGGAGAGCCGCGCGATGCGCGGCTCCACTCACATCAGACGTCGACACGCTTGATGGACAGCGACTTCAGGTAAGCGGCGGGATCGGCGGGATCGAACACCTTGCCGTCGAAGAAGGTCTCCTTGCCGCGCGAGGTCGAGGCTGGAATCTCCGATGCCGGCACGCCGAGCTCCTTGGCGGCTTCCTTCCAGAGATCCTCGCGGTTGACCTTGGCGATCAGCGCCTTGGTGTCGAAACCCGCCTCGTACTTGCCCCAGCGGATGTCCTCGGTCAGGAACCAGAGGTCGTGGCTCTGATAGGGGTAGGATGCGTTGTCCTTCCAGAACCGCATCTGCTGCGGCGAGTTCTCGACCACCCGGCCGGTGCCGTAGTCGAACTTGCCCTTCATGCGGTCAGTGATGTCTTCCACCGGGCAGTTGATCCACTGCCGCTTGGCGCAGATCGCCGCGGTCTCCTCGCGGTTCTCCGCCTTCTCGCACCACTGCTGGGCTTCCATCACCGCCATCAGCAGCGCCTTCGCGGCCTTCGGGTTCTTGTCGACCCAGGCGGCGCGCAGGCCGAACGACTTCTCCGGATGCTTGTCCCAGAGCTCGCCGGTGGTGATCGCGGTGTAGCCGATCTCCTGATGGATCAGCTGCAGATTCCACGGCTCGCAGACGCAGAAGCAATCCATCGTGCCGACCTTCATGTTGGCCACCATCTGCGGCGGGGGCACTACGATGGTCTCGATGTCCTTGTCGGGATCGATGCCGCCGGCGGCGAGCCAGTACCGGATCCAGAGATCATGCGTGCCGCCCGGGAAGGTCATCGCGGCCTTCACCGCCTTGCCGGAGGCCTTCTTCTTCTCCAGCGCCGCCTTGAAGGGCGTGGTGTCGATGCCGACCTTGAGATCGGCATATTCCTTGGCGACCGAGATGCACTGACCGTTCAGATTGAGCCGCGCCATGACGTACATCGGTGTCGGCTGATTGTTCTGCGTCACCTTGCCGGCCGAGATCAGATACGGCATCGGGGTCAGGATATGCGCGCCGTCGATGCCGTTGCCCTCGGAGCCGAGCACGAGATTGTCGCGCGTGGTGCCCCACGAGGCCTGCTTCTGCACCTCGACATCAGGCATGCCGTATTTGGCGAAGATGCCTCTTCTCCTTGGCGACGAACAGCGGCGAGGCATCGGTGAGCGCGATGAAGCCGAGCTTGGCGCCCTTCACTTCCGGACCCGCGCCCTGCGCGAATGCACCAGCGGGAAAATTGAGCTTCGCTGCGGCGAGCAGCGCGGCGCCGCCGCTGGTTGCCTTCAGGAGCTGGCGACGGCTGATCGCGCGGCCTCGGGGCGTGTTGCTGGGCTTGGTCATCGGTCGTCCTTTGCGTCGTTGCGTCACGGTGTTGCGTCTTTGCGTCGAGCACCGTTCATCGGGTGGCGACGCGCGCAGGGCGCAAAAGGGCATGCACCGGGGAGGCCCCGGTCTGGCGGCGTCAGAAATCCGATGGGGTGGCCTCCAGGGACGGCTTCAATGGCGTCGGCAGCTGACCATTCAAGCCTTGTGCCAAGCCACCGCAGTGCAAAAATCGATTTTATTGCAATGTTTTGCGCAACTTGTCGCATCGCGCACGGAGTCTCCGCGCGCTGCCAAAAAATTGCGATTCGCCCAAATCTTGTGCGCCGCACATGAATTGAGCAGAGCGCTTGGACGGCAGTGATCAGGCGTCTTCGGCGACCTTGGTGCCGAGCGGCGCGGGCGCCATTCCGCCGCCGGGCTTCACGTGGAATTCGTAGGTCATCAGGCTCCACGGGCGATCCGAGCGCTGGCCGTCGGGCATCACAGGATCGGTGCGCCGCTCGACCCTGGCGATCAGTTCGTCCTTCACGCCGAACACGACATCGGAGTCGATGTACTTGTCGCCTTCGACGAACACATGCGTGATCAGCGGCTCATGGCCCTTGGCATTGACCAGGAAGTGCACGTGCGCCGGCCGCATCGGATGCCGGTTGGTCTGCGTGATCATCTGCCCGACCGGACCATCAGTCGGAATCGGATAGCTGCACGGCACGATGGTGCGGAAGAAGAAGCGGCCGTCGGCATCGGTGATGAAGCGCGCCCGCGAGGACGGGCCTTCGGTGGCATAGCTCGGCTTCTGCGAGTCATAGAACCCGTCGTCGTCCGCGTGCCAGATATCGACCGGCACATTGGCCAGCGGCTTGCCGTCGAGATCGGTGACGCGGCTTTGCACGAACATGCGCTCGCCGGGCAGGCTTGCCGAGATGTCGGTGCCGTGCGGCGTCACCTTGTGCTCGCCGACATAGAACGGGCCGAGCACGGTGGTCTCGGTCGCGCCGTCGCGATCTCTGTGGTTGACCGCATCGACCAGCATCGACACGCCGAGCACGTCGGACAACAGGATGAATTCCTGGCGGATGTCGGTGCACTTCTGCCCGGTGCGGGTCAGGAAGCCGATGGCGTGGTCCCATTCCTCGAAGGTGAGATCGGTCTTGCGCACATAATCGTGCAGCGACTTCACTAGCTCCTGCAGCAGGAACTTGGCCCGCGGATCGGGCGTCTGGTCGAAGCTGCGGATGACGGCTGTGGTGAGCTCGGTTTCGTTGAACTGGGTCATCTCGGCGTTTCCCGTATCCCTTGAGGGCGCGATTGCAGGGGCGAGCGTACACTACCGGCCCGGTGCCGGTAAGCGGCGGCCGATTGCTGCAGCGGACACTTTTCGGCTATCAAGGCTGCCTCGCCAGCCGGAGAAAATGCCCGATGTTAGCTCCCACGCCTGCCTCGCCCGAATCCGCGGGAATGTCGACCGCCGCCCTCAACCGCCTCGAAGCGCATCTGAAGAGCCGCTACATCGATTCCGGCCGCTTTCCCGGCACCCAGGTCCTGATCTACCGCCGCGGCAAGATCGTGCATTCCACCGTCCAGGGCTTTGCCGATCTCGAGCGCAAGGTGCCGGTGAAGGACGACACCATCTTCCGCATCTATTCGATGACCAAGCCGATCACTTCGGTCGCCTTCATGATGCTGGTCGAGGAAGGCAAGGTCGCGCTCGACGAGCCGGTCGCCAAATACGTTCCGGAATGGAAAAACCTCGGCGTGTTCGTCGCCGGCACCGCGCCCGCCTTCCTGACCCGCCCACCGAGCCGACCGATGCTGATCGTCGACCTGCTGCGCCACACCTCGGGTCTCACCTACGGCTTCCAGCAGCGCTCCAATGTCGACGCGGCCTATCGCGAAAAGAAGATCGGCGAGGTCGTCAAGGCCGGCACGCTCGACAGCATGATCGAGGACCTGGCGAAGATCCCGCTGGAATTCTCGCCGGGCGAAGCCTGGAATTACTCGGTCTCCACCGACGTGCTCGGCTATCTCGTCGGCAAGATCTCGGGGATGCCGTTCGAGCAGTTCCTGAAGGAGCGGATCTTGAAGCCGCTCGGCATGAACGACACCGACTTCTTCGTGCCGGCCGACAAGGCGCACCGCTTTGCCGCCTGCTATTCCGCCGACCCGCAGGGCGGCTTCAACCCGCTCGCCGCCGAGCGCAAGGGCACGCTGACGCTGCAGGACGATCCGGCCACCAGTTCGTTCCTGTCGCCGCCCTCGCTGGTCTCCGGCGGCGGCGGGCTGTGCTCGACCGCGGCCGACTACCTGACCTTCTGCCGCGCGCTGCTCAACGGCGGCGAGCTCGGCGGCGTTCGGCTGCTCGGCCCGAAGACGTTGAAGCTGATGGCCACCAACCATCTGCCAGGCGGCGGCGACCTGCCGGCGATGTCGCGCTCGATGTTCGCCGAAGCCGCCTATAGCGGCATCGGCTTCGGCCTCGGCTTCGCCGTCACCATGCACCCGGCGCAGACCCTGATCGCGGGCAGCCCTGGCGAATTCAACTGGGGCGGCGCGGCGACGACATCGTTCTTCATCGATCCGGCCGAGGAGCTGATCACGATCTTCATGACCCAGGTGCTGCCGTCGAGCGCCTATCCGCTGCGCCGCGAACTGCGCACCATGGTCTACGCCGCGATCACCGAGAGCAACCTCTGACCAAGGGCCCTTCCGCGGCGCACAAACCTCGTTTGAGCATGATCCTTCCGGAAAACCGCTTCACACTTTTCCGGATCATGCTCTGTGCGCCGCGAAATTCTTCAGATTGCCGGTCATTTCCTTTGGCGGACTTTTCCCGCTTCCCCTAAGCTCACCGCAAACGGGCGCCGACCCGGGGACATCGTGCCGAAACTGACATTGCCAGTGCGTCTCGCGCTTCTGGTCGCGGGGACGATGTTGCCGCTGATCGTTTTCGCGGTCGGGATCGTCTTCCACAATTACCAGCGGGATCGCCAGGCGGCCACGCAGCGCGTGCTGGAGACGGCGCGCAGCATCCGCCTGCTGCTCGACGCGGAAATGCAGCGCATGACCGGCGGGCTGCAGGTGCTGGCGCTGACCAACTCGCTGCGCAACAGCGACTTCGACAATTTCCGCCGCGTCGCGGCCGGCTTTCTCGACCAGTACGGCAAGGATGGCGTGGTGCTGGTGGCCGACCGCAGGGGACGTCAGGCGTTCTCCTCGCTGACGCCGGACACCGCGAGCCTGCCGCCGCGCAACAATCTCGAGATCGTCGAGAAGGTGTTTGCGACGCGGCAGCCGCAATACTCCAACCTGTTCTTCGGCGAGGTGAAGCAGCAACTGATCATCACCGTCGAGGTGCCGGTGATACGCGACGGCGAAGTGCTCTACGACATCTCCTTCAGCCCGCCGATCGAGGTCTTCCAGGCCATGATCGAGCGGCAGCGCCTGAACCAGAACTGGACCATCTCGATCTTCGACGGCGACGGCGTCAACCTCGCCCGCGTGCCGAATCCGCAGGCGACCATCGGGCAGCGCGCCTCGCCAACGTTGTTTGCCGAGATGTTCCGCCGCAGCGAGGCGACACTGCCGACCGTCTCGCTCGAAGGCGTGGCGCTGATCACGGGCTTCACGCAATCACGCGTCACCGGCTGGACCGTCGCCGCCGGGATCGCCGAGAACTCGCTGGTGGCGCCGCTGTGGCGCTCGCTCGCGATCACCAGCGTGATCGGCGGCGTCCTGCTCTTGGTCGGCCTCGGCTTCGCGGTGCGGATGGCGACCACTATCGCGCGCGGCGAGATGCTGCACGACCTTCTGATCGAGGAGCTCAACCACCGCGTCAAGAACACGCTGGCGATCCTGCAATCGATCGCCACGCAGACCTTCCGCAGCGCGAGCCGCGCCGAGCGCGACAAGTTCGAGGGACGGCTCGGCGCACTCGCCGAGGCGCACAACCTGCTCTCGACCGACAAATGGCAGGGCTCCGACCTGCAGGACGTGGTCAGCCGCGTGCTGCGGCCCTATCTGCTGAACGCCTCTGAACGGGTCAGGATGTTCGGACCGCGCGTGCCGCTGTCGCCCCGGCTTGCTTTGGTGCTGTCGATGCTCCTGCACGAGATGGCGACCAACGCCGCCAAATATGGCGCGCTGTCCAACGACACCGGCACGGTGACACTGGACTGGGAAATCCTCGGGGAGAGCGCCGGACCGAAGCTCCGGATGATCTGGACGGAGGCCGGCGGCCCACCGGTAACGGCGCCGGTGCAGCGCGGCTTCGGCTCCCGGCTGATCGAGCGCAGCGCCCGCGACCAGCTCGGCGGCGAGGCCACGGTGGATTTCCTGCCCCGCGGCGTCGTCTACACGGTGACCAGCACCCTCGAAACCAGCGAATGACCGGGTAAGTGGCTCCCAATCCTGCGACATCTTGGCACGCAAGTTGCTAAGATGGGGTGGGATCGGCCGGCAAGAACACCGGCCAAAAACAGGGGGAGTTCATGTCGACCATCGCAGCGGAAGCCACAGTTGCACGCAAGCCGCTCTACACATCGCTGTTCGTGCAGGTGCTCGTTGCGCTGCTGCTCGGCATCATCATCGGCATGGCCGCGCCCGATTTCGCGATCGGGTTGAAGATCTTCAGCGATGCCTTCCTGAAGCTGATCTCGATGATCGTGGCGCCGATCGTGTTCTGCGTGGTGGTGCACGGCATCGCGGGCGCCGGCGACCTCAAGAAGGTCGGACGCGTCGGCGTCAAGGCGCTGGTGTATTTCGAGGCGATGACGACGGTCGCGCTCGTGGTCGGTTTGATCCTGGCCTACCTGTTCGGGCCCGGTCACGGCATGAACATCGATACCTCGACGCTGGACGCCAAGGCGCTCGGCAACTATGCCAGCAACGCACAGAAGCTGAAAGGCGAAGGCATCGGCAGCTTCCTGCTCAACATCATCCCGACCACCTCGTTCGACGCGCTGTCGCGCAACGACGTGCTGCAGGTCCTGTTCTTCGCCATCATCTTCGGCGTCAGCCTGGCGCTGGTCGGCGGCGAGAAGGGCGAGAAAATCACCTCGTTCATCGACGCGGTCTCGACCGTGCTGTTCCGCGCCATGGGCCTGATCGTGCGCTTCGCGCCGATCGGCGTGCTCGGCGCCGTCGCCTACACGGTCGGCAAATACGGCGTCGGCTCGCTGAAGCAGCTGCTGTCGCTGGTGGCGCTGTTCTACGTCTCGGTCGCGATCTTCGTGCTCGGCGTGCTCGGCGGGGTGATGGCGCTGGCCGGCATCAACATCCTCAAGTTCCTCGGCTACCTGCGCGAGGAACTGATGATCGTGGTCGCCACCACATCCTCCGACGCGGTGCTGCCGCAGGTGATGCGCAAGCTGGAGCATTTCGGCGTCAAGGATTCGGTGGTCGGCCTCGTGATCCCGACCGGCTATTCGTTCAACCTCGATGCGTTCTCGATCTATCTGACGTTGGCGGTCGTCTTCATCGCGCAGGCGACCAACACGCCGCTGTCGTTCGGCGACCTGCTGCTCGTGCTCGGCGTATCGCTGATCACGTCGAAGGGCGCGCACGGCGTGCCGGGCTCGGCGATCGTGATCCTGGCGGCGACGCTCAATGCGGTGCCGAGCATCCCGGCGATCGGCCTCGTGCTGGTGCTCTCGGTTGACTGGTTCATCGGCATGGCGCGCGCCGTCGGCAATCTGATCGGCAACTGCGTCGCCACCGTCGTGGTCGCGGCTTGGGAAGGTGACCTCGACCGGGACAAGGCCCGGCGCGTGCTCGAAGGCACTGACGCGGTCGACGTCACCGCGGGCTGAGCCGTGCGACACCGGGCCGGCGGCGTCCCGCGCATGGCGCCGGCCTACTTGATGAGCCGCAGATACGGCGGCAACTGCCTGGTCGCCGGTTCCTGCACCGGCTCGTCCGACGCGATCATGTCGCACAGCGCCTTCAACTCGGAATCCGTCACCTTGTGCAGCTCCATCCGAAGCTCGAGGATGGCAAGGGACAACAGCCGCGCCGTCTCCGTGTTCGCCCGGTCAGTCAGAAATGCCTGACATTCTTCCAGGGTTGCCAGCAGCGCCAGCAACCGTTCTTCCGTATTTGCGACCGGCATATCTTCCACTCCCGAAGCCGCGAGGTAGAGTCGAGGTGTTCCCCTCTTCCGCTTCATTTGGCCTCTCCTGCCAGAGTTCGCCGGCTTTCCGTAGGCGCACAATTGTTCCCGATGATTCAGAACTTTTAGGCAATTGTCCAGCAACATTCCGAAAGCCTGACTTGGACTTACGTCAAACTTTTCGTTCTCGCGGCGATTCAGTCAAGCAACCGCAGACCCTCGCCGCGACCTCAGGGTGCACTAGCTGGGGTTGCATCCATACTAGGACGCTCGTACAATATTGGCTTCCCGTAAAACTACGGGAGCAGTGCAATGCGGCCCAGTAAGCATGCGCGCAAAATCTGTGTCGATCAAACTCGCGCTAGTTGTGGTTTGGTCAATATTTTGCCAAATGTAGAGGGCGGGGTGTCGACAGACACCTTGGTGCGGTCGACTACAGGTAGTCGACCGATTCGGTACTTGGGTGCTTCCAATCTGCATGTGCGTTTGGATACCATCCCGCGATCTTCTTGGATTTCGTCGTTCAGACGAACTGACGATCCACTCGAGCTTAACGCGGTACATCATGAACGTGTCCCTGACCCGACCGGGCCAGGGATTCTCGATTTGAAGGACGGGTCACAAGAATGAACAGATCAGCAGCAAAGAAGATGAAGCAGCGCAGCGCCGGCAAGCCGGACATTGAGTTGGGCAAGCGGATTCGTCTGCGCCGTGTCGAGCAGAAGATCTCGCAAGCGGAGCTCGGCGACAAGCTGGGCGTCAGCTTCCAGCAGGTTCAGAAGTACGAGAAGGGCGTCAACCGTGTCGGCGCCGCCCGCCTTCAGCAGATCGCGAGCGCGCTGGACGTGCCGGTGACCTTCTTCTACGACGGCGACAACAAGGCCCGCGAAGTCGAGAGCCTGCTGTTCCTCGACAGCGCGTTCAGCCTCCGGTTGCTGCGCGCCTACAGCAAGATCAAGGATCAGACCGTGCAGCGCCAACTGGTGTCGCTGATGGAATCGATCGCCGCCAACGAAGACTGAACGGCAGCACGGGTACGATCGCGAGACCGCGAACGCGATCGACCAGGGCGAGCGGATCGGCCGCGACCGGTCATTGGGATCGCCACGCGCCGGTCGGACCGGGAAGATATCGAAGCGCTGCCATCGGCGATGGCAGCGCTTTTTCTTTGATGGCTGCGGGCTCTCAAGGCTTCGTGATCCAGGCGCCCGGCTGCGCATGTGCGCCGGCCGTTCCAGTTCGCGCTCCGGCTGTGCATCTCATGCAGCGCATGCGAGCGCGATCCGTCGCCATTCTGTCGCGCGGCCAATTGTCGCCCGCGCACGAAGCGACCTCACAACTCCCGCATTTGCTGCGTTGAACCGGCGTCGCCAGAACCAAGTGCACGCGCCTGGCTTTTTTGTCGCAGCAACGAAGCGGCCACACGGACGTTTTCAGGCTTCAACCAAGGAGATCTCAATGAATATCAAGCTTGCCGTTATTGGACTGGCCGCGCTCGGAAGCGCAGCGTTGATGTCCGGTGCGGCATCGGCGATGCCGAACGGGCTTCCGCAGGCCAGCCACATCGCAGGCGAAACGTCCAATGTCGACAAGGTGCGCCAGGTCTGCGATCGGTGGGGCCGCTGCTATTGGCAACCGGGCTACGGCTACGGACCGCGCCATCACGGATGGCATCATCGTCCGCACTTCTACCCCCGCCATCATCATCACGGGCACCGTCATCACGGCGGACATCATGGTGGCGGCCATCATGGCGGCGGACATCACGGCGGACACCGGCGCTAATCGTCAGCGAGGGGGCTTTGGCCCCCTCACCTTTTTTGTACTAGAGCGCCGCCAGCACGGCCTTCGCGACATCGGCGGTGCCGTTGCTGCCGCCGAACTCGAACGGCTTGATGCCGCCGGCGTAGACCTTGTCGACGGCGCGCTCGATGCTTTCGGCGGCTTCAGCCGCGCTCTCGAGACCGTGCTTGTCGGCGAGCCAGTCCAGCATCATCGCGGCCGACAGGATCATCGCGGTGGGGTTGGCCTTGCCCTGCCCCATGATGTCGGGCGCCGTGCCATGACACGGCTGAAACACGGCGTAGCGGTCGCCGATATCGGCCGACGGCGCCATGCCCATGCCGCCGATCAGGCCGGCGGTGAGGTCGGACAGGATGTCGCCGAACATGTTCTCGGTCACCATGACGTCGAAGTCCCAGGGGCGCTTCACCAGCGCAGCCGCAGCCGCGTCGATGTAGAGATGATCAGCCCTGACGCCAGGATGACGCTTCGCGGTCTCGTCGAAGATGCTCCGGAAGAATGCGAACGCCTTGAACACGTTCGCCTTGTCGACGCAGGTCAGCCCGCCGCCGACGCGGCGGCGCGCCTTGCGGCGTTCGGCAAGCCGGAACGAGAACTCGAACAGCCGCTCGGAAGTCCGGCGCGTGATCACCATGGTCTCGCGCGCCTCGCTGTCGGTGACGACACCCTTGCCCATCGAGGCGAACAGGCCCTCGGTCGATTCCCGGATCACGACGAGGTCGATGCCCTTCTGATCGGCACCGACGATCGTGCTCGGCACGCCCGGGATCAACCGCGCGGGCCGCACGCCGGCATAGAGATCGAAGATCATCCGCAATTCGATCTGCGGCGCGATCTCGGTGTTATCAGGGTAGCGCACCGACGGCAGACCGCAGGCGCCGAGCAGGATCGCATCGGCCTCCTCGCACAGCCGGATCGTGCTCTCCGGCATCGACTTGCCGGTCTCCTTGTAATGGCCAGCGCCGGCCGGCGCCTCGG
Source organism: Bradyrhizobium sp. JR3.5 (assembly GCF_054057015.1). NCBI lineage: Bacteria > Pseudomonadati > Pseudomonadota > Alphaproteobacteria > Hyphomicrobiales > Nitrobacteraceae > Bradyrhizobium > Bradyrhizobium sp. JR3.5. The sequence goes on along the minus strand of NZ_JBSRYV010000002.1, from coordinate 5,531,647 downwards.
TGAAGCGGAATTTGAGGCCGGCCGAGGCCTCGATCTTGCGCAGCACTTCGAGCGCCGGCGCCATCACCTCGGGACCGATGCCGTCGCCACCGAGAACTGCGATGTGGAGTGCGTCGTTGGCGGACATAGGACTCCTCAAGACATCTGGAAAAAGAGCCACCTGTCATTGCGAGGAGCGAAGCGACGAAGCAATCCATGTCTCAGCAAGCGGAGGGCTGGATTGCTTCGCTTCGCTCGCAATGACGATTACGGCGTCAGCACGGCGCGGCCCACCAGCTGGCCCTTCTGCAGATTGCTCAGCGCCTCGTTCGCCTTCGCCAGCGGCATCGGCGTGACCGGGATCGCCGGAATCTTCTTGGTCCGCACCAGGTCGAGCAGCTCCTGCGTCTCGCGCAGATTACCGACATAGCTGCACCTGGATGGTGACCGCCTTGATCGGGATCAGCGGCAGCGCCCAGGGTGCGCCACCGCCGAACAGGCCGACCATCACGAGCTTGCCGCCCTTGGTCAGGCAGTCGAAGCCGAGCTGCGCGGTCTGGGCGTTGCCGACCAGGTCGATCGCGGCGCGGATCGGCTGCCCCGCCTTCTTGATGAGCTGCTCCAGCGCGTCGGGCGCCTTGCCGTCAACGGTTGCGAGCGCACCGGCGGCCTCGGCCGCTTCGCGCTTCCTGGCGTCGATATCGACCACGATCGCGCCCTTGCCGCCCATCGCCTTCAACAGCGAGAGCGCCATCAGGCCGAGACCGCCGGCACCGAAGATCACGATTGGCGTGTCGAGATCCTTCTCGACCTTTTTCAGCGCACTGTAGGTCGTGACACCAGAGCAGGCGTAAGGCGCAGCCGTAACCGGATCGAGCCCCTTGAGGTTGAGCAGATATTTCGGATGCGGCACCGTCATGTGATCGGCATAGCCGCCCGTCGCAATAGACGCCGAGCGCATTCGGCTTGATCGCGCACATGTTCTCGTCGCCGCCGAGGCAGGTCGGGCATTTGCCGCAGCCGAGCCAGGGATAGGCCAGCGTGACATCGCCGACCTTGAGGCCGCCCTTGTCGGCGTCCTTGACATCGGGCCCGAAGGCGATGATCTCGCCGACCGTCTCATGGCCCATCGTGCGCGGCAGCGAGACGCCGCGGTCCTTCAGTGACAGCGGCTTGCGGCCATGGCCGAGATCATAGCCGCCCTCCCAGATGTGCAGATCGCTGTGGCAGACGCCGGCGGCCTTCACCTTGATCAGCACCTGCGTGCCCGATGGCTGCGGCGTCGGCTGATCGACCTCTTTCAAGGGGGCGTTGAAATCGACGACCTGAAAACTCTTCATCGCTGTTCTCCCGAAACTTGTTCTTGAGGCGGACCTTGCCACGCCTGCCCGCCCGGGACAAACGCTCAAGACCCCATTTTCGAGCAAGCCGCCATGCAGCTCGCGCGAATGCCAACGCGTCACTGTTCAGAGGCGTGACTATTCAGATCAGCGGATGATGGCAAGCCGCGAACTGGCCGGGCGCAACCAGACGCAGTTCCGGCACCTCGCGGGCACAACGCGCATCGGCCCGGGGGCAGCGGGTGCGGAAGCGACAGCCCGACGGCGGCGCGATCGGCGACGGTGGCTCGCCGACCGGCACGCTCTGGGTCGGCCGGACATCCGGATCGGGCACCGGAATCGCTTCGATGAGCAGCGCGGTATAAGGATGCGCCGGCTGTGCAAACAGTTGCTCCGATGGACCAACCTCGCAGAGCCGGCCGAGATACATCACCGCGACGCGATCCGAGACCGCCTTCACCACGGCGAGGTCGTGGGCGATGAACAGCAGGGTCAGGCCGTAACGTGCCTTCATCTCCTCCAGCAGATTGAGGATCTGCGCTCGGATCGAGACATCGAGCGCGGACACCGGCTCGTCGCAGATCACGAATTCCGGATTGAGCACCAGCGAGCGGGCGATGCAGATGCGCTGGCATTGTCCGCCGGAGAATTCGTGCGGCAGGCGTCCGCTCACCAGCGCGGGGTCGAGCCCGACCGCCGACAGCGCCTCGCTGACGCGCCGCCGGCGTTCCTCGGGATCCTTGACGCCGGCGATCACCAGCGGCTCGGCGACGATGTCGCCGATCCGCCGCCGCGGATTGAGCGAGGCGATCGGGTCCTGAAAGATCAACTGCACGCGCCGGCGCATCTTGCGCAGCGCCTCGCCCTTCAGGGTGGTGAGGTCGTGGCCGTCGAACAGCACCTTGCCGGAGACCGCCTGGCGCAATTGCAGCACGGCGCGGCCGAGCGTGGACTTGCCGCAGCCGGATTCGCCGACCAGCCCCAGCGTCTCGCCGCGCGCGATCTCGAGGCTGACATCGGAGACGGCATGGATGGTCTTGCCCCCCACCGAATATTCGACGACGAGGTTTTCCACTTTCATCAGCGGATTGGATGCGGCCTGCAACATCATGCGCCACGTCCCGCCGCGATCGGATGGAAGCAGGCATAGAGATGCTCTAATGTCTCCGCCGGACTGAGCTCCGGCTTCTCCGTGCTGCAGCGCCCGGCCGAATAGCGGCAGCGCGGCGAGAACGAGCAGCCCTTCAGCGGCCGGGTCGGATCGGGCGGCCGCCCCGAAATCGCCGGTAGCGGCGTATGCGGCGGCACGTCGAGCTTCGGCAATGCGGCGAGCAGCGCCTCGGTGTAGGGCATCCGCATCTGCTTGAACAAGGCCAGCGTCGGCGCGCGCTCGACGACGCGCCCCGCATACATCACCGCGACCTCGTCGGTGCGGCCGGCGACCACGCCGAGGTCATGCGTGATGATGATCATCGCCATATGACGGCGCTGCTGCTCGCGCGCCAGCAGATCCAGGATCTGCGCCTGGATCGTGACGTCGAGCGCGGTGGTCGGCTCGTCCGCGATCAGGAGCTTCGGCTCGCAGGACAGCGCTACCGCAATCGCGACGCGCTGGCGCATGCCGCCGGACAGCTGGTGCGGATATTGCGTCAGCCGCTGCTCGGGCGCGGGAATGCCGACCCCCGTCAGCAGTTCGATGCTGCGCTGCCTGGCCTGGGCCAGATCGAGCTCGAGATGCTCCTGGATGGTCTCGATCAGCTGGGTGCCGATGGTCAGCACCGGATTGAGCGAGGTCATGGGATCCTGGAACACGACGGCGAGCGAGCGGCCGCGTAGCTTGCGCAATTTCTCCGCCGGCAGCTTTGTCAGATCCTGCCCTTCGAACATCACGCGGCCGGACAGCTTGGCCTTCTTGGGTAGCAGTTGCAGGACGGCCCGCGACAGCATGGTCTTGCCGCAGCCGGATTCTCCGACAATGCCGAGCGTCCTGCCGGCGCCGACGACGAGATCGACATGATCGACCGCCCGCAGATTGCCGCGCGGCGTCGGCAGGTCGACCACCGCGTTCTCGACCGAAAGCAGCGCACCGCTCATAGCGCACCTTGCCTCGGGTCGGTCAGCGCGCGGATGGTGTCGCCGATCAGGTTGAAGGAGAGCACGGTCAGGAACATCGCAATCGCCGGAATGAAGGCGAGCTGCGGCGCCACATCGAGACTTTCGCGCCCCTCCCCGATCATGCTGCCCCAGCTCGAGATCGGCGGCGGCACGCCGAGGCCGAGGAAGGACAGCGAGCCCTCGACCACGATGGTGACGGCGACGCCGAGCAGGAAGAAGGCGAGCAGCGGCAGCATCACGTTGGGCATCAGCTCGCGCAGCAGGATCCGTGCATGCGTGGCGCCGAGCGCCTGCGCCGCGATGACGAATTCGCGCCGTGCCAGCGTCAGCGTCGACGCCCGCGCCACCCTCATGAAGGCCGGAATGCCAAGCACACCGAGGATGCAGGTCAGGTTGAAGATCGACTGGCCGAGAAAGGCGGTGACCGCAAGCGCCAGGATCAGCGGCGGGAATGCCAGCAGCACGTCCATGCCGCCGACCACGAAGGATTCGAAACGACCGCGGAAATAGCCGGCGAGGATGCCGAGCGCGCCGCCGATGGTGACACCGATCATGGGTGCGCAGAGGCCGACGATCAGCGAGATGCGGGCGCCATAGATCAGCCGCGACAATTCATCCCGGCCGAGGCCGTCGGTGCCAAGCCAGTGCTCGGCCGAAACCGGCGCCCGCCGCTCCAGCATGTCCATGTCGGTAGGGCTTGGCAGCGGCAGCAGGTCGGCGAAGATCGCGACCGCGAACACCAGCACCATCCAGCCGATCGCGCACCAGAACAGCATGCCGAGCCCGCGCCTGCGCCGCACCGGCGTCGCTTCGGTCTCGTCGAGGCTGAGCTCAAGCGTGGCCATGGCGGATCCTCGGGTCGAGCACGGCGTAAAGCAAGTCGACGATGAAGTTCATGATCACGAAGCCCGCCGCGACCAGCAGCACCACGCCCTGCAGGATGATGAGGTCGCGGGTATAGATCGCGCCGACCAGGAGACGGCCGATCCCGGGCAAGGCGAAGATCGTCTCGACGATCACGGCGCCGCCGATCAGGCGGCCGATATTGATGCCGGTGATGGTGACGAGCGTCAACGACGACGGCTTCAGCGCGTGCACGAACAGGATGCGCGACGGCTTCAGGCCCTTGGCCTTGGCGAGCGCGATATAGTCCTCCTGAAGCGCCGCGATCATGTCGGAGCGCAGCACGCGCATGATGCCCGGCCATTCCGCAAGCCCAAGCGTCAGCGCCGGCAGCACCATGAAGCGCAGATTGGCGACCGGGTCCTCGGTGAACGGCACGTAGCCGGTCGCCGGCAGCCAGCGCAGCTCGACCGCAAACAAATAGATCAGCAGGATCGCGGACAGGAAGGTCGGCACCGACAGCAGTCCGAAGGCCGAGCCGGTCATGAAGCGGTCGAACGCGCCGCCGGCCTTGGCGGCGCAGGCGATCGCCAGCGGCACGCCGATCGCAAGCCCGATCAGCTCGGCGAAGATCATCAGCTCGAACGAGACCGGCACGCGCTCGCTGACCGCCTGCCACACGGTCTGCCCGGTGCGGAACGACCGTCCGAAATCGCCCTGCAGGATGTGCCACAGCCAGCCGAGATAGCGCAGCCAGATCGGCTGATCGAGCCCCATGTCGTGACGCAGCGCCGCGACATTTTCGGGCGTCGCCTGGTCGCCGAGGATCACATAAGCGAGATCGCCCGGCAGCAGCGACGCGATCACGAAGGTCAGCACCGAGACGGCGATCAGCACCGGCACCAGATAGAGGAGCCTGCGCGCGACGAAGAACAGCATGAAACGCTATTCCTTCCAGGCGTAGGAGACGTCGAGCACCCCGTTGAACATCTTCGGCACGCCCTTCACCTTCGCGCTCGAGATCGCGTAGTAGGTGTTCTGGAAGGTCCAGAACCAGATCGCCTCCTTGTTGATGAGGCGGCTGATCGCGCAATAATCTTCGGTGCGCCTGTCGACGTCAGCGGTCGAGCGCGCGTGCTCGAGCAGCCGGTCGAGCTCCGGATCGGAGTAGTCGAGCAGCCGGTCGAGCTCCGGATCGGAGTAGTTTGCCAGCGCCACCGGGCTGCCGGTATGGAAATTGGCGTACATCTGCGGATCGGGATCGGCGAGGTCGACGATGCGCCAGGGCGTCAGCTGGAACTGGCGCATGAAGGCACGCGGCACGATGGTGGCCTGATCGACCTGCTCGATCTCCATGTTGGCGCCGACCCGTTTCCAGAGCTGCTGCATCACCTGGCCGACGGTGCGGCCGCGCGGCGTCGCCGAGATGATCATCTTGAAATCGACCGGCTTGCCGTAGTCCTTGATGAGGGCCTTGGCCTTGTTGACGTCCTCCGGCAGCGCGCCGTCATCCTTGCACTTGACCCAGGAGCCGTCGCCATAGGGATTGGTGGCCGGCCGCGCCAGACCGTTGGTGATCGCCTGCGATATCTTCTTGCGGTCGAGTGCCATCACCAGCGCCTGGCGCACGCGGACATCGTCGAACGGCGCGGCCTTGGTATTGAACGCATAGACCTGCGCGCCGGAGCCCGCATAGGAATGCACGGTCAGGCTCTGGTCCTTCTGCGCCTTGACGATGTTGTCGGCGTCGTATTCATCGTCCCAGATGACGTCGGCCTCACCCGATTGCAGCGAGGCAAAGCGCGATTGCGCGTCGGGCAGCGGCTTCAGGATGATACGATCGAGATAGGGCTTGCCCTTGTCCCAATAGTCCGGGTTCTTCTCCAGCACCATGCGATCGCCGGCGTTCCAGGATTTCAGGATGTAGGGACCGGTACCGACCGGGTTGCGATTGTAATCGTCGCCCTTCGTCTTCCACGCGGTCGGCGACTGCATCACATTGTTGGAACTCTGGATCGATTGCGTCGCCGGGAAGTTCACCGCCGGGTCGCTGAAATTGTAGCGCACCGTCAGGTCATCGACGACGTCCACGCTCTTGATGCTGGTAATGTAGAACGCGCAGCGGCACTTGTTGGCCGGATCCTTCTGGCGGTCGAAATTCTCCTTCACCGCCTGCGCATTGAACGGCGTGCCGTCGTGGAATTTAACGCCGGGCCGCAGCTTGATGGTCCAGGTCTTGAAGTCCTCGGAATGCTCCCAGGACAGCGCGAGCTTCGGCTTCGGCTCGCCCTTCTCGTCGAGCGTCATCAACGTGTCGAAGATCGAGGCTGCCGCAGTGTTGGCCGATGTATCGTAGACGCCGACCTTGAGCGGGTCGAAGCCCGGAATGTCCAGCTCCTGGCCGACGGTGAGCGTACCGCCCTGCTTCTGCGCATGGGCCGGTGCAGCGAACGCCGCTGCACCTAATCCCGCCACAAGAAATATGCGCGCAACTGCGCGCGCGCGCCCGGCCAGCTTCATCGATGCTCCCTCCCGAATGGGCGACGTCCGGTGTTCCGGATCGTCGTACGTTGGGAGGCAGCTTGTCCGGAATCGCCGCGCGCGACAAGACCGTAAAACGGATGAAAAGCCGCAGGCAGATCACGATGCGATCACGTGGACCCGCATCATGATCTCGTCTAGCTGTTTGAGCACGATCCTTCGGGAAACCGGCATCCCCTTTGCGCCAACGCGGCCCTCCGGGTCCGGATCATGCTCTAGCTGCGCGCCGTCTTTGCCGGTTGCGATGCGAAGCCAGCGATCTGATCGTCGGAGAGCCCGATCTCCTTCAGATAGGACAGTGTGTGCTCGCCGAGCGTCGACATCCGCTTGCGCGCGCCGACCGCAGCGCCGGACATCCGGAACGGCAGATTGAGCACCTTGAAGCTGCCACCGCCGTCCTCGACCTCGGCCAGTGCACCGCGATGGGCGATTTGCGGATCGGCGAGCGCCTCGCGCACGGTGCGATAGGCGGACGACGGCACGCCATATTCATTGAGCGCGGCAAGACAGGCCTGCGTGCTGACCGCGCGCGACCACGCCTCGACGCCCTCCATCAGATCCGCCCAATTCTCCCGCCGATCGGAATATTTGGCGAAGCGCGGATCGGACACCCATTCGGGCCGGCCGATCACCTGCATCAGGTTCTGGAACGTCTTCTCGCTGGCGATCGCCACCATCACGTAGCCGTCGGTGGTTTCGATCGGGCCGAACATCGGCCGCTGGGTTTGCTTCACTTCGAATTGCGACCACTGCAACTCGTTCAGGGTCAGGCTCAGCATCGATTCCAGCATCGAGACGTCGATATGCTGGCCCTTGCCGCTGGCACCGCGCTGATAGAGCGCCGCCGAGATCGCGCCGAAAGCGTAGACCCCGGTCAACACGTCGGCGTGATAGATGCCGCAATAATCCGGCCGGCTGCGGCCCGGCTGGTAGGCGAGATGCGCCATCTCGTAGCCTGAAGCGGCATGGATCACCGGCGCGTAGGCCGGCAATTCCGCCGACGGGCCGGTCTGGCCGTAGCCGGAGATCGAGCAGAAGATCAGCTTCGGATTGATGTCGCGGATCGAGGCATAGTCGAGCTTGAGCCGGCGCATCACGCCGGGGCGGAAATTCTCCACCAGCACGTCGGGCGGTCGCGATCAGCCGGCGCACGGCTTCGACGCCGGCCGGCGACTTCAGGTCGAGCACGAGGCTGTTCTTGCCGATATTGAGCTGGCCGAACGCCGTCGAGCAATGGTTGCGCACCGGCGGTCGCGTCCGCATCGTCTCGCCCTCGGCGGGTTCGATCTTGATCACCTCCGCGCCCATGTCGGCGAGCATCCGCGTGCAATGAGGTCCGGCGATCGTGGTCGAAAAATCGAGCACGCGAAGGCCGTCAAAGCTCCGTGTCAAATTCCCCTCATCGTCGGCGGCTATTGTCGTTGCCAAGGCTTCCTCCAGCTTCGTCGCTGCCGTTGTTCGGCGTCGCGAGACCCTAAAGTGAGCCGCCCTGACAGGAAAGCGTCTCGTCCAGACCGGGACCGCGGGCCGTCTTGCATTTTACTCAAAGGCAGATTGGACCCGATCTTGCATAGCCCTGTCACGGGCTGGAACGAGGGCGCTTGTTGAAGGTCTTATTCGTCACGACCGAGATGGACGATTTCGTGCGCGTGGGCGGGCTCGGTGCCGTTTCCGCTGCACTTCCCCGGGCGCTCCGGTCCTGGAGCGACGTCAGGATCATGCTTCCCGGCTACCGGGATGTGGTCGAACAGTTCACTCATATTGAAATCGTTGGACAATGCGAGGCCCTCGCCGAGATGCCGGCGTGTACGCTCGGGCGCGCATCGACCAAGGACGGGCTGCCGGTCTATGTGCTGTTGTGTCCGCAGCTCTACGACCGGCCGGGCAATCCCTATGGCGACGAGTCCGGCCGCGACTGGCCCGACAACGACATCCGCTTCGGCCGCTTTGCCTCCGCCGCTGCCGAACTTGCAGCCGGAACGCTGGACAAGAATTGGGCAGCGGACCTCGTTCACGCCAACGACTGGCAGGCCGCGCTCACACCCGCCTACCTCGCATGGCGCGAGGCACGGATTCCGTCGATCCTGACCATCCACAATCTCGCCTATCAGGGCCTGTTTCCGAAGGACTCGCTGCGGCGGATCGGCGCACCGGAAAGCTCATTCCACATCGACGGGCTGGAGTTCTACGACAAGCTGTCGTTCCTCAAAGGCGGCCTCGTCTACGCCTCGCATCTGACCACGGTCAGCGCGACCTATGCGAAGGAGATTACGACCGCGGAGCTCGGCTGCGGGCTGGAGGGCCTGCTGCGCGTGCGCTCCGACGCCGACCAGCTGACCGGCATCCTGAACGGCATCGACGAGAGCTGGGACCCGCGCCACTGCGCGCAGCTCGCGCAGCCGTTCGGCGCCGGCGACTGGAAGGGCAAGCAGGCCAACGCCGACTATGTCCGCCGGCAATTCGGGCTTGCGGTCTCGCGTGGACCGATCTTCGGCCTGGTTGCACGGCTGGTGCATCAGAAGGGCGTCGACCTCGTGCTGTCGGCCGCCGACCAGATCATCCGGGACGGCGGACAGATCGTCGTCACCGGCAGCGGCGAGCCCACGATCGAGGACGCACTTGTGGCCGCGCATCGGCGCCGGCCCGACGCGATCGGCGTGATCATCGGCTTCAACGACGCGCAGGCGCGCCGGATCTTCGCCGGCAGCGATTTCACCCTGATGCCGTCGCGCTTCGAGCCCTGCGGCCTCAGCCAGATGTATGCGCAGCGCTTCGGCTCGCTGCCGATCGGCCACCAGACCGGCGGGCTTGCGGAGACCATCGTCGACGGCGAGACCGGCTTCCTGTTCTCGCAGCCATCGGCGGAATCCTTCCTCGGCGGCGTCAGGCGCGCGTTCGACGCCTATCGCGCCAAGGATCGCCTCAACGCCATGCGCGCCAGCGCGATGGCCAAGTCCTACAGCTGGGACCTGTCGGCCGCCTGCTACGGCGCACTCTACAAAAAGCTGATCATGCCGCGGGCGGTGGCGTAGGCCGCCTGCCTCGCAGGTTTGAGAGGTCGGGCCGCTCCGGCGTCCCAAGTAACAATCGGGTCATTTCAGCGAACCTTTCGTGCGATCGAGTCGCCCCATGGCTACCTGCCCGGACGACGGCGCATATGTGTCATTGCCACTGACGGACTTTTGGCAAAACCCGATCGCGATGGAGGAACATCATGGACGTCAACGAGGAGCGTCTTAATTCATTCATGGGAAAGATGATTGGCGATGTCGGCGCGGCGATGAACGCCTCGCTGATGCTGCTGGGCGACAAGCTCGGGCTCTACAAGGCTCTCGCGCAGCAAGGGCCGATGAATGCGGCGGCGCTGGCGAAGGCAACAGGGACAGCCGGACGTTATGTTCAGGAGTGGCTCTCCGCGCAGGCGGCTTCCGGTTACGTCGAGTACGACAGCGCAACCGGAAAATTCTCGATGCTGCCCGAGCAGGCGCTTGCGCTCGCCGACGAGGAGAGCCCGGTCTTCCTCGGCGCCGTGGGAAGCCTTGTCGGCGCGACATTTCTCGACGAGCCGAAAATTACCGACGCGTTCAAGACCGGCAAGGGCGTCGGATGGAACAAGCGCAGCGAGTGCCTGTTCTGCGGCACGGCCCGGTTCTTCCGCACCAGCTACAAGCACTATCTGGTGCAGGAATGGCTACCGGCGCTCGAGGGCGTCGTCGACAAGCTGACGAAGGGTGCGGTTGTCGCTGACGTCGGCTGCGGCCACGGCGTGTCGACCCGGTTGATGGCGGAGGCGTTTCCGAAATCAACCTTCTACGGCTTCGACTATCATGACGGCTCGATCCAGGCGGCGCGGATGGCTGCGAAGGAGGCGGGATTGTCGGACCGCGTTCATTTCCAGACGCATTCGGCCAAGGACTTCCCGGCCAACAAGTATGACCTGGTGTGCTTCTTCGATTGCCTGCACGACATGGGCGACCCGGTCGGCGCGCTCAAGCACACCCGCTCCACCCTCGCCGACGACGGCACCTGCCTGCTGATCGAGCCGTTCGCCAACGACCGGCTGGAGGACAACCTCAATCCGATCGGGCGCGTCTACTACGCAGCGTCGACGATGATCTGCACGCCAGCGTCGCTGGACCAGGAGGTCGGGCTTGCACTCGGCGCGCAGGCCGGCGAGACCCGGCTGCGCGAGGTGGCGCGCCAGGGTGGCTTCTCACGTTTCCGCCGCGCGGCGGAAACGCCGTTCAACCTGATCCTGGAAGCTCGTCCGTAACAGCGGACACGCGATCGGACGGCGGTGTCACGCCGCCGTCCGACGCTCAGAGTGCTGTCTGATCCCGCGGCAGCGCCCTGCTACCAATCCTGTTGCGATTGCCAGTAGTACTGGCCGCCGCGCCGGCGCGGATTGGCGGACTGAGGATTGCCATAATACGGGGAGCCGTATTGGGTCGGCGCCTGAGGATTGCCGTATTGGGGATAGCCGTATTGGGTACCAGACTGGGGATTCCAGCTGCGCTGAGAGAAGAAGCCGAAACCGTCCCCGTCCCCGCTCGCAACCATGTCGTCGGTTTCCATCGGCCTGGTCGGCTTGCGCGTGATGAAACCGCCCTGGGGCTGGTTGCTCAGCACGGCGACGAACTCGGTGCGGTAGTTGGTCTCGGCGCTCAGCGGCTCGTCCGAGATGATGATCGATGAGCGCGGCACGGCGGTCGGCGCGATGCGATCCAGCACATCCTGCGGGATGGTGACGCGGTCGAGCGCGTTCTTGGCGTTGTCACCGTCGTCGATCGTCACCTCGGTCCAGCGCAGGCCGGTATCGTTACGCGCCATCGCCGTGAAGATATGCGTGCCGATCGGCTGGTCCGGATCGCGAATCGTGACGGGAACCTCGATGCTTGAATCGAACACCTCGCCGCCATCAGCCCATGGCTTATGGGTGTTGCGCCGGACGTAAAGCTTCTGCGTCGCGCGGCTGATGTAGACAGAGACCGGCTCGAGCGCGAGCTTCGCTTCTGTCGCTGCCTTCTGGGTATCGACCTTCTTGGTCTCGGCCGCCTTGGCGGCGTCCTTCGCAGCCGCTGCGGCGTCAAGCTTCGGCTTGGCATCGCTCTGGGCTGCCTCGAACTGCGAGGTCGCTTCGGCGGCCTTGGCGGCGGCCTTCTGCTTCAAATCCTCGGCGCGCGCCTTGGCCTGGTCGGTCTTGGCATTGGCGAGCGTCTTGTCGGCGAACGCGAGTTCGGCGTCGGTACGGGTCTTGGCCCTTTCCAGCTTGCGCAATGATGCCGGCGTGAACAGTGCAGCTTCCTTGGTCGCGGCCACGGAAGCCTTCTTTGCCTCGTCGGCCAGCTTGGCGGCATCCGCGGCCTCGCGGGCGAGTTTCTCGGCACGCGCCGGAGCAGCCGCGATGGCCTGGGCGTTCGGCACGAACAGTGCCGGATGGGTGAAATCCTCCGGGGCCGGGTCGTTCGGCGCGATGATCACCCGCATCCCGATCCGGGTCCTGTCGAACAGCTTCTCGGCGAAGTCGTAGGGCATCCGCACGCAGCCGTGCGAGGCCGCATAGCCGGGCAGCGGGCCGCCATGCAGCGCGATGCCGTTCCAGGTGATGCGCTGCATGTTCGGCATCCAGGGCATCGTCATAAAGGGTCGAATGGTGGTCCTTGTCCTTCTCGATCAGCGCGAAGACGCCGGCCGGCGTCTCGCGTCCCTTGACGCCGCTCGACACCGGCGCGCGGTAGATCCAGCCGTCGGCGTCGTAGAAGGTCACCTTCTGGGCTTTGATCGACACGATCGCCATGATCGGCTCGCCCGCGGCGCGCGGCGCGGTCGCCTCGACCGTCGCCGCAGGGCGCTGCTGCTTTGCCGCAGCGCCGCCGGTCAATGACGCAAGTGTGACTATCGCCGCGAAAGTCACAAAGGCGGGAGGCCCCCAACGCCGCATTGCTCGGGTGATTTGCGCCGTCGTCGTTCGATTTTCCATGCCATTCCTCGGTCGAAATGCCTGCCCGCGCTGCGTCGACCCCTACCAGATCACGATTTTGGATTGATTAATCCACGGGACTATCGGCTCGTTCCGCCAGCAAATCACTCATATATGACGGCGCATGCATGAGGAAGGGCGCCGCGGGGCCAAACCTGCCTGCGTCATGCCCTCCGCCGCGTCTCCGGCATCACCAGCCAGATCATGAACAGCCCTAGCGCGGCGACGCCGGCCAGGCCCATGAAGGCGGTGCTGCTGCCGAGCTTGTCGCTGACAAAGCCGGCGAGCACCGTGCTGAGCGACGCGCCGATGCCGACCGCGGTTCCGACAATGCCCTGCGCCAGGTTGAAATGGCCGCTGCCGAACGCCACGTCGGCCACGATCAGCGGCACCATGACGCTGAAGATCGCCGCGGTGATGCCGTCGAAGATCTGCACCATGACCAGCAGATAGGGATCCCGCACCGTTGCGAACAACAGGCCGCGGATCACGAGCGAGGCGAATGCGATCAGCAGCAGAGGCCGGCGGCCCCAGGCCTGGGCCTTGCGGCCGACCGACGGCGAGCACAGCGCGACGATCGCCTGCGGCACGATGATGCAGGCGGCGATCAGAACCGGCGCCCATTGGCTCGACCGTGTCGTGACGACGCCCGCCATCAGCGGCAGCATCGCGGCATTGGCGAGCTGGAACAGCATCATCGCGCCGGCAAAGATCAAGAGCGACCGCTGTCGCACCAGACCGACGATACTGGTCGCTCGTTTGTCGGGAATCTCGCGCTTCACCTCGCCGTGGGCCTGCGCGATGTCGATCTCGCGCTCGCGGATCCGCGCCAGCGACAGCAACGTCGGGATCGCGAGCAAGAAGGTCACGAGAAACACCGAACGGCTCGACAAGAAATAGCCGCAGGCGCCCATCAGCGCCGCGGCCGAGCCGCTGCCGAGCGAAGCGAAGCGTGCATTGCGGCCGAGCCGCTCGCCGATCGCGAGCGGCCCAACCAGGCCGAGGCTGATCGCGGCGATCGCCGGACCTAGTACGCAGCTTGCGAGCGCGTGCAGTGTGGCGGCGAGCGTCACCACCGGAAAGATCGGCCAGAGCGCGTAGGCCAGCGCGGCGGCGCCGATGGCGGCCACCGCCCAGCCGGCGACGACCCGCTCCGAGCGCGCCGCATCGACGATCGCGCCGCCGGGCACCTGGCCCAAGAGGCCGATGATGCCGCCGATCGAGAGCACGAAGCCGATCTCGACCTGGGTCCATTTCTGCGTCGTCAGATAGACCGCGATGAATGGGCCGAAGCCGGTTTGCACGTCGGCCAGGAAGAAGATGAACCAGTCGAGCCCGCGCTGGCTTTCGCGCGACGGCATGCGCGGTTCCTCGGGACTGGGCTGACCGGGAACAAGCGGCACAATATTGGTGTCGCCGGCTGATCGCCCGCCACGATCGTCGCCAACCGTCTCGAAAGCAGAGTCCGGGCGCGCGACCAGCTTTAGCCCCCTAATGTTCGTAATCCCATGGATGAAGACTGCCGGCCGCGCCAAGCACGATCAACGGCGTATCTTCCTTGTATTCAGGCGCAGCGCTCACCTGCTGCTTGTTCAGGTCCAGCGTGATGCTGTCGCTCTTGCTGGAAACGCCGGCGAAGTGCAGTGCGTTCCAATCGACCACGATCTTGCGGCTGCCGACGCCCAGAAAGCCGCCGAAATCGATCACCGCGGCGCGGACCTTGCCGTCGCGGTCGACGATGACGTCGACAATGCGGCCCATGTCCTCATTGGCGGAACCGCGAACGTCGCGCCCGAGAATGCCGTGCGCATCGCGCGCACCGATCACGGTCACCGAAGGCGGCGGCGACGGCTCCTTGGAGGGTTCTTTGGCCTGCTCCTTCGGTGCGGCGGCTGCTGGCGGCGCAGGAGTTGCTGGCGGCGCCTGAATTGCTGGCGGCGCCTGGGCTTCGTCGTCGGCGGCGCGAACACCCGCGCATGTCAGCAGCACCGCTCCAACCAGCATCACCATGATCCTCGGACGCATATACCTCTCCCCGCGATTTTCCGGTGCGCGCGTGCCGTGCGAACGACGCTCAATGCGTCAGCACGATCGACACCTGGATCTGGCCGCGCGTGCGTAACACTTCGAGTGACACCTCGCCGTCGTGTCGCCGCAGCCGCAAATCGACGCTGGACGCGCCGAGCCTGAGGTCGCGCAGCACCACGTCGTTGAGGAATTCCGGCAGCCGCGGATCGCGCAAGCGGATCTCGCCGCGCCCGATGTCGAACTCCAACCCGAGCGCGGCCTCCAGCAGCGTGAACGGCGTTGCGCTTGCCCAGGCCTGCGGTGCGCAGGCCACCGGATAAAGCACCGGGCCGCGCCGGCGCTCGCGGCGGAAGCCGCAGAAAAGTTCGGGCAGCCGCCGCAGCTCCATATAGCTCGCGGCATCGAACAGGCCCTTGAACAGATGCGCGACCGAATGCTTCAGGCCGTAGCGGGCAAATCCGAGTGCGATCAGCGCATTGTCATGCGGCCAGATCGAGCCGTCGTGATAGGACATCGGGTTGTAGCGCGCCTCGCCCACGGCGACGGTGCGGATGCCCCAGCCCGAGAAGAATCTCTGGCTCATCAGGTCGGCGGCAACCCGTCGCGCGCGGTCTTCGCGCACCATGCCGGAAAACAAGGTCTGTCCGGCATTCGACGTGCGCACCTTGCACGGCCGCTTGGCGCCGTCGAGCGCGAGCGCATAGGTGCCGAGCTCCTCGCACCAGAACGCCGCCTCGAACCGCTCGCGCAGCCGCTCGGTCTCGGCTTCCAGCCGCGACGCCTTGTCCGCGAAGCCGAGCTTGCGCGCCGCACGGGCGGCAAGCTGCTTGCCGGCGAACACATAGCCCTGCACTTCAGCCAGCGCGATATTGCCCTCGGCAAGCGTGCCGTCGGCGTGGAAGATGGCGTCGAAGGAGTCCTTCCAGCCCTGGTTCCGCAGCCCCTCCTCGGTGGCGCGCTGATACTCGATGAAGCCGTCGCGATCGGGATCGCCCGGACCGTCGATCCATTGCAACCCCGCCTCCACCGCCGGCCACAACTCGCGCAACGTCTCCAAGTCGCCGGTGCGCTCCAGATAGAGCCCGGCGAGCAGCACGAACAGCGGCGTCGAATCGACGCTGCCGTAGTAATGCGCGAACGGCACCTCGCGCAGCGCGGCCATCTCGCCGCCGCGCATCTCGTGCAGGATCTTGCCCGGCGCGGCATCGGACAGCGGATCGACCGCCTTGGCCTGGAACAGCGCGAGCCGCTTCAACACGCCCTTGGCGATCCGCGGATCGACCCACAGCATTTGCAGCGCGGTGATTAGCCCGTCGCGGCCGAATGTCGTCGAATACCAGGGAATGCCGGCATAGGGGTAACGGCCCTGCGGCGTCTCCGTCATCAGCATGTTGAGATCGGCCATCGCCTGGCACAGCACCTCGTTGAAGATGTTGTTCGACGTCTCGATGCTGGCCGCGCCGGCCGTCGAATTTCGCATCTCCCGGCGATGCGCCAGGAGCCCGCGGAAGAACGGCACCGGCTTTTGCATGATCGGCTTGTTGCAGGACACCGCCACGAACAGCGACGTGACCCGGCCGGGCTCGAGGTCGAAATGATAGGTTGCGGCGTTGACCGACAGCCGGGTCGGCCGCGGGTCGAAATGCAGTGCGGTGATCCGCGTCTGCTCGTCGAGGCCGCAATATTCCAGCACGACGTCGGTCGGGCCGAGCAGCTTGCTCGAGCCGATGCCACGCCGCGGTCGCCGCTCGCCGCGCACCTCGAACAGGTCGGCAAAATCATTGTCGAACAGCAGCGTCAGATCGAAGCTCGCGATGTGTTCGCCGTGGTTCTGCAGGCCGATGCGCTGATAGGCGGTACCGCGCCACAGGAAGATCGAGCGCACGATGTGCAGCGTGTCCTTCTGCAAGGTCAGATGGCCGTCGCGATAGACGTCGGAATTGGTGAGATCGACCGTCAGCGCCGAATTGTCGTCGCGCATGTTGGAGCCGAGCAGCAGCGGCTGCACGTCCTCCAGCACCATTTCCAACCGCGCGAGGTAGCGCGTATCGGCGTTGAACAGGCCGTCCGGCCCGCCGGCCGAGGCGCCGATATCGCCATGGCTGTCGAGCACGATGAAAGTGTCGTCATGCTTGAGCGAGCGCCGCGGCCGCGCCGCGGGCCCGGTCATCGGAATGTAGAACGGCGATTCGGCGACGTGCTCAGTGATGCGAGCAGTAATGATCTGCGTGACGACGTCAGCTGCCATCTGAACCTCTGGCGACTTTGCTTGGCCCGACTCTTGGCCCGTATCTCGGCTCGAACGAACGCACCGGAACGCAACAACGCGCTTGATGACGCGGGGTCAGGCCGCGCTGGTGGAGAGGCGGCCCATCTCGCGCGCGACCAGGTCGCGGTAGGGACCCCTTCCCTTCACGAGGATATCGGGCGGACCGTCCTCGACGATCCGGCCGCCCTGCAGCACGAGCACGCGGTCGAAGCTGCGCAGCGTCGCGAGACGGTGCGCGATCGCCACCACCGTACGCCCGCGCATCAGTCGCGACAACGCCTCGCGGATCGCCTCCTCGGAGTCCGCATCGAGCGCCGCGGTGGCCTCGTCGAGCAGCAGGATCGGCGCGTCCTTCAGGAAGGCGCGCGCGATCGCGATCCGCTGGCGCTGGCCGCCGGAGACCTTGACGCCGCGGTCGCCGACGATGGTGTTCATGCCCTCGGGCAGGCCTTCGATGAAGTCGCAGCGCGCCGCGATCGCCGCCCGCCGCACCTCGTCGTCGGTGGCGTCCGGCCGGCCGTAACGGATGTTCTCCAGGATCGACCGGTGGAACAGCGAGATATCCTGCGGCACCACCGAGATCGCGGCGCGCAGGCTCTGCTGGGTGACGCGCGAGATGTCCTGGCCGTCGACCGTGATGTTGCCCTGCTCGACGTCGTAGAAGCGCTGCAGAAGGGTAAACAGTGTTGACTTGCCGCCGCCGGACTGGCCGACCAAGCCGACCCGCTGGCCGGGCTGGATGCGCAGGCTGAAACGCTCGAACACCTGCAAGCCGCCGGGATAGCGGAACGAGACATTGTTGAAGGCGATCGCCGCGCCGCTCTTCACCAGCACCTCGGCTTCCGGATGGTCCTTCAGCTCGTGCGGCTGCAACAGCGTCGCCAGCGCCTCGGTCAGGCGGGCGACATGCTGGGTGACGTCGACCAGCGCAACGGCGAGATCGCGGGTGGCGCTGAGGATCGAGATGCCGAGCGTGCAGACCAGCACGACGTCGCCGGTGGTCGCGGCGCCCTGCTGCCAGAGATTGAGAGCCCAGGCCAGCATCGCGATCGTCAGAATGACGGTCACGGCAGCGTGAACGAGACGAAGCTTTTCGAGATAGCGCAAGGAACGGCCGCGCGCCACGAGTTCCCGATTGACGGTCGCATCGAAGCGGTCGTGCTCGTAGCCGAGGCCACAGAACGCGCGCACCAGCGGCAGGTTGTTGATGACGTCGACCATTTCGCCGTCCACGGCCGCCGCCCTGTTGGCGAAATCGTCATGCAGCGGTCTGCCGGCGGCCGCCATGCGGAACATGGCCACGACCATGGTTCCCGCAATCAGGATCAGCACTGCTGACATTGTCACGCTGACGGTTCCAACCAGGGTGATCGCCGCGAAGGTGGCGATGCAAGGCGGCAACACATTCCATACGAACATGTTCTCGACGGTGTAGACCGCGTTCGACGTCGCCGTAATCCGGCTGGTCAGCATGCCCGGCAGCCGGTCCGTGAAATAGCTGGGCGCGTGGCCGGTGAGATGGCGGAACATATCGCGGCGAAGATCGCCGCTGACGCTGACGAAGGTGTAGCTCGCGGTCCAACTCGCGATCCGCCACAGGAAGTTGTCGGCTGCGATCAGCGACATGAGCAGAGCGAATGCCAGCCATACGCCATTCGCGGCCAACGGCCCTGCCGACAATGCGTCGACCAGATTCTTCACGCCGTATTGCGTGCCTACCGAACAGGCAACCGCCGCGACGACAGCCGATAAGATGACGACATGCGAAGGAAGCCGCCGACGCAGATAGCGCAGCACGAAGGGGAACGGGCGATGCGCATAGCCTGACAGATGGTCCATGACGTCCTGCGAAACCTGTTGAAGGTGAACGAGAAAGTTTTAGTCGAAGCTCTCGCGCACGATGACGTGAAGGGCGGCGGTGGGATTCCATGATGCAGCCATCACTGCGCGACAATTTTGCAACGCTGGCGTCGGCAAAAACGTGTTGGAGCGAGATGGCATCAGCAAGACCACAGTGTGATGGAAGAAAGAAGCGGCAGATCTCCCACACCTAAGGAACCTCGCACGTGCGAGAACGTTCCCGTCCTTGGCATGTCGGTGCCATCAGAGGGCTGAGGGTTCATCCACATCGCAAACAGGAGACGGATAAATGCGCATCGCGCAGGTTGCCCCGCTGACAGAGGCTGTTCCCCCGAAGCTCTACGGCGGCACCGAACGGGTCGTGCACTGGCTGACCGAAGAACTTGTAACACTTGGACATGACGTGACGTTGTTCGCCAGCGGCGACTCACAGACCTCCGCGAAGCTCGATGCGACCTGGCCGAAGGCACTGCGGCTCGACGGTTCCGTCCGCGACCCCAATGCGCTGCACATGGTGATGCTGGAGCGTGTGCGGCAGAAAGCCGACGATGACGAATTCGACTTCCTGCATTTCCATCTCGACTACTATCCGTGGTCGGCGTTCTCGCGGCAGCCGACGCCCTTCGTGACCACGCTGCACGGACGGCTCGACCTGCCGGAGCACCAGCCCGTCTTCAACACCTTCTCCAAGATCCCGGTGATCTCGATCTCCAATGCGCAGCGGCGGCCAGTACCGCAGGCGCACTGGGTGCGCACCATCCATCACGGCCTGCCGGAGAATTTGCTGACGCCGCAACCGGTCAAGCAATCCTATCTCGCCGTGCTCGGGCGCATCGCGCCGGAGAAAGGCGTCGATCGCGCGATCAAGATCGCAACCCGCTGCGGCATTCCGCTGAAGATCGCAGCCAAGGTCGATCGCGCCGACCAGGAATATTACGACGAGTTGATCAAGCCGCTGATCACCAACAACCCGTTGATCGAGTTCATCGGCGAGATCAGCGACCGCGAGAAGCCGGATTTTCTCAGCGGCGCGATCGGGCTCTTGGTTCCAATCGACTGGCCGGAGCCGTTCGGCCTCGTGATGATCGAAGCGATGGCCTGCGGCACGCCCGTCATCGCCTATAACCGCGGCTCGGTGCCCGAGATCATCGAGGATGGCCTGACCGGCTTCATCGTCGAGGACGAGATCAGCGCGATCTCCTCGGTCGGCCGGCTTTCGACGCTCAACCGCGAAGCGATCCGCAAGCAGTTCGAGACCCGCTTCACCGCGCGCCGGATGGCGCTCGACTATCTCGCCGCCTATCGCAGCCTGATGGAAGCCAAGCCGCGCTTCAAGCTGGTGGCGAGCGCGGAATAGCCGTCGCAGCGGCCGATCGAATGATCCGGCGGACCGGCCGGCCCCCTGTGCCGGTCCGGCGGGTCATTCGATTATCAATAATATCGCCGCATCCGGCGGCAACTCCCACGCAGCGAACGGCTCACATGCGCGCGTCGCGCGATTGATGCGACGCACCAGTCGCAACGCGTTTCCCCGTGGCCTCGGCCGATATCGCCTTTGCGATTGCCGAATTACGTGCTCTTATGCGCCCGCTTGAGCAAAAAATAATAAGCGCGCGGACGGAGCAACCGAGCCGCGGTCGCACAGGGGGAACGCCATGACAGGGGACCACAAGCCGTCGGCCATTAATAATGCCGCGCCGACCAAGGCCTCACGGACAAAGCTGAACCGCCGCAAGTTCCTGCTCAAAACCGGCGGCGTGCTCGCGGCTGGCGCATTCGGCGCCGTCCCGCTGCGCGGCTGGGCCGCCGACCCGATCAATATCGGCGCGCTCTATCCGAGCACCGGCAGCATGGCGCAGATCGGCGTCGGCTGCGTCGCAGCAGCCAAGCTCGCGGTCGACATGGTCAATGAAGCCGGCGGCATCAAGTCGCTCGGCGGCGCCAAGCTCAACCTCATCGTGTCCGACGTGCAGAGCGACACCACGGTGTGTTGACGCGCACCGAGACGGACCGGCTCATCACCGGCAACAAGCTGTCGGCGATCCATGGCTGCTACGCCAGCGCGCTGACCTTGATCGCAAGCGAAGTCTGCGAGCGCGCCCGGGTTCCGATCATCACCGGATCGAGCTCCGACCAGCTCAACAAGGGACGCACCTACACCTTCACGCCGTTCGCGCGCGCCTCGCAATTCGCCAAGGCGCAGCTGCAGATGGCCAAGCTGGTCAGCGAGCAGGCCAAGGTCGCCGTCATCTTCGAGAACACCGCATTCGGCACCTCGACCTCGAACGGGCTGAAGGAGCTGGCGCCCGGCGAAGGTGTCGAGATCGTGATGTTCGAGCCCTACTCGGCCGGCTTCACCGATGCGAGCCCGCTGATCAACAAGGTCAAGGCCTCCGGCGCCAAC
This sequence comes from Bradyrhizobium sp. JR3.5, assembly GCF_054057015.1. Taxonomy (NCBI): domain Bacteria; kingdom Pseudomonadati; phylum Pseudomonadota; class Alphaproteobacteria; order Hyphomicrobiales; family Nitrobacteraceae; genus Bradyrhizobium; species Bradyrhizobium sp. JR3.5. The sequence goes on along the minus strand of NZ_JBSRYV010000002.1, from coordinate 5,510,288 downwards.
ACGCTGTTCTCGCTGTCCTATCTCAACGACCTCATCCTGATCGTGCGCACCGTGAAGCAGGTCGGGCTCAACATCGCGATCAATGGCGGCTCGGGCGGCTTCGTGATGCCGGACTTCTACAAGAATGTCGGCAAGGCCGCCGAGGGCCTGCAGGGCGTCGCGCACTGGAACCATGACGTCAACGACGATGCGCAGAAGGTCAACGCCGAGTTCAAGAAGCGCACCGGCGAGTTCGCCTTCGAATATGCCGGCGGCCTGGTCGCGCAGACCTTCATGCTGGCCGACGCGCTGGAGCGCGCCGCCTCCGCCGATCCGAAGAAGGTGCGCGAGGCGCTCTCGACGCTCGACGTCTCCTCGGGTTACGCGGCGATGGCGCCCGGCGGCAAGGTGAAGTTCGGCCCCGACGGCAAGAACGTCTATGGCCGTCCGGTCGGCGTGCAGTGGCAGAACGCCGATCTCGCCAGCATCTTCCCCCAGGAAGACGCCCGCGCCCCGCTGATGAAGACCTGAACCGCGGTCGCATCGCATGTGGGAGACACTGGCCCAGGCTGTCATCAACGGCCTGCTCATCGGCGGCATCTACGCGCTGGTCAGCATCGGCGTCACGCTGATCTTCGGCGTGGTCAAGATCGTCAACTTCGCCCAGGGCGAGTTTGTGATGATCGGGATGTATATCTCGTTCTTCCTCGCCACCCAGTTCGGCATCGATCCGCTGGTCTCGCTGGTCGTCTCGATGCCGGTGCTGTTCCTTGCCGGCGTCGTGATCCAGCATTTCCTGATCCGCAGGGTGCTCGGGCCGAACGACATGCCGCAGATCTTCCTGACCTTTGCGCTGTCGCTGCTGCTGCTCAATCTCTCGCTGATGCTGTTCAGCGCCAACTACCGCACCGTCCATACCTCCTATTCGGATGAAGCGTGGCACATCGGCGGGCTGTACATTCCGGTGGCGAAACTGATCGCCTTTGCGGTCGCGATGGCACTCAGCGGGCTGCTCTGGGTGTTCCTGCACACCACCGATCTCGGCCGCGCCATGCGCGCGGCGTCGCAGAACCGCGATGTCGCGATGCTGATGGGGATCAATCCCAATCGCGTGTTCGCGGTCGCGTTCGGCACCGCGCTGGCGCTCGCCGGTGCCGCCGGCTCGCTCTTGATGCCGTTCTATTCGGCCTATCCGTTCGTCGGCCAGGTGTTCGTGCTGATGGCGTTCGTCGCGGTCGTGATGGGTACGCTCGGCAATGTGATGGGCGCGCTGGTCGCGAGCCTGATGATGGGCGTGGCGGAATCGCTCGGCATCCAGTTCGTCGGCGCGGACTCTGGCCTGATCGTGGTGTTCGCGCTGCTGCTGTTGACCCTTGCCTTCAGGCCGAGCGGCCTCGGCGCCAGGAGGGGCCGCTGATGCAGACCTCCGGCAACATGAAATGGCTGTGGCTGGCGATCGGGACCGTCGTCATGCTCGTCCTGCCCCAGTTCGTCACCTCGTCGTTCGCGATCGATATCTTCATCCGCATCCTGCTGTTCTCCTTTATCGGCGTCGCCTGGAACCTGATGGGCGGTTATGCCAAGCAGCTGTCGCTCGGGCACGCCGCCTATTTCGGGCTCGGCGCCTACACCTCGACCATCATGCAGGTGAACTACGGCATCTCGCCCTGGATCGGGATGATCGCGGGCGGCGTGGTCGCGATGCTGGCGAGCCTGCCGATCGGCTGGCTGTGCTTCCGCCTGCGAGGCCCCTATTTCACCATCGCCACCATCGCGACCGCCCAGGTGCTGATGCTGATCTTCCTCAAATTCCGCGATTTCGCCTGGGGCGCCGAAGGCACCACGATCCCGAATCTCGGCAGCGCGCCGCTGATGATGCAGTTCGAGGAGAAGTCCTCGTACTACTACGTCGTGCTGGGCTTGCTCGTGGTCGGCCTGTGGATCACCCACCAAATCGAGAAATCCTGGATCGGCTACTACCTCGTCGCGATCGGCGAGGATGAGGACGCGGCTGAGGCGGTCGGCGTCAACGCCCCGAAGGTCAAGCGCGACATCTACATGATCAGCGCGTTCCTGACCGCGCTCGCCGGCACCTTCTACACCCAGTACATCTACTTCATCGATCCGGCGACCGCATTCAGCTTCAGCGTCTCGATCGAGGCCGCGCTGGTCTCGATCGTCGGCGGCATCGGCACACTGTGGGGGCCCGTGATCGGCACCGTGCTGCTGGAGACCACTTCCGCGCTGCTGCAAAGCTGGCTCGGCAGTTCGGTCGGCGGCATCCAGCTCACGGTCTACAGCCTGATCCTGATGGCGGTGATCCTGTGGCGGCCGACCGGGCTGATCGGGTTTGCGACCGACATCTACCACCGCACCATCCGGCGCAAGCCGGCACGCGCCTGAGGTCGTTGCGATGGCAGAAGCACTGGTCGTCAAGGGTCTCAGCAAGCGCTTCGGCGGCCTGCGCGCGGTGCAGGACGTCAGCTTCACGGTGCAGGAGAACGAGACGGTTGCGCTGATCGGGCCGAACGGCGCGGGCAAGACCACGAGCTTTCATTTGATCACGGGATTTCATCGCCCGGACTCCGGCTCGGTGCTCGCCTTCAGTCACGAGGTCGTGGGCTTGCGGCCGCATGACGTCTGCGCGCTCGGCCTTGCCCGCACCTTCCAGGTGGCGAAGCCGTTCGGCGCGATGACGGTGCTCGCCAATGTGATGACCGGCGCGTTCCTGCGCGACCGCCATGTCGCCGCCGCGCGCAACAAGGCGCTGGAGGCGATCGAATTCGTCGGCCTCGGCGCCAAGGAGCAGACGCCGGCCAAGGACCTCACCACCATCGACCAGCGCCGGCTGGAGATGGCGCGCGCGCTGGCGACGCAGCCAAGGATCCTGCTGCTCGACGAGGTGATGGCCGGGCTCAACCCGGCCGAAATCGACCAGGCGGTGACGCTGGTGAAAAAACTCTCCGCCAGCGGCCTGACCATCGTGATCGTCGAGCATGTCATGCGCGCGATCATGGCGGTGGCCCGTCACATCGTGGTGCTCGACCACGGCCAGAAGATCGCCGAGGGCGCGCCGAAGGAGATCGTGGAGAACCCGGAAGTGATCCGCGCCTATCTCGGCTCCTACGTGCATCCGCCGGCGCAGGGCGACGCCCATGCTTGAGCTGTCCCGCGTCAGCGCCAGCTACGGCTCGGTCCCCGCCATCACCGACGTCAGCATCTCCATTGGCGAAGGCGAAGCCGTCGGCCTGCTGGGGGCCAACGGCGCCGGCAAGAGCACGACGCTGCGCGCCGTCTCCGGCCTCGTCAAACTGTTCGCAGGCAAGGTCACTTTCGACGGCGTCGACCTCGCCACGCTACCGCCCTACCGGATTCCCGAGCTCGGCATCGCGCACGTCCCGGAAGGCCGCCAGGTATTTCCGGAAATGACCGTGCAGGAAAATCTCGAGATCGGCGCCTACACGCCGAAGGCCAAGGCGGATCGCACGCGTACGATGGAACTCGTCTACAGTATCTTTCCGCGGCTCGCCGACCGCAGGAAGCAGCTCGCCGGCACCATGAGCGGCGGCGAGCAGCAGATGGTCGCGGTCGGCCGCGGATTGATGCTGAAGCCGCGCCTGTTGATGCTGGACGAGCCTTCGCTGGGCCTTGCGCCTGTCATGACCGACGTGACCTTCGAGAAGATCGCCGAGATCCACAAGATGGGCACCGCGATCCTCCTGGTGGAGCAGAATGTCAGCCGCGCTCTGTCGCTGGTGCAGCGCGCCTATGTGCTGGAAAGCGGCAACGTGATCATGCAGGGCTCGAGCGCCGAACTCGCCAATAACAAGCAAGTGCAGGCGGCGTATCTCGGGATTTGAGATAGCGATCGAGGCGCCCGCTCCCGTCATTGCGAGCGAAGCGAAGCAATCCATCTTCTCCCAAGCGAGGAAAGGATTGCTTCGTCGCTACGCTCCTCGCCATGACGCCTTGCCACATTTATCTACCCGTCAACCCCGCGCAAAGGCTTCGCCTTTGTCGCTGGAGGTGCGAGCGGAGCGCGCCTCGAAGGATGCACAGCCACCAACCGGGCCGTCGACCCTTCGAGACGCGCTACGCGCTCCTCAGGGTGACGGTAGCGGAGTTGCTCGATCCGGCGAGACGGTACGAACCTTACTACGTCACCACCGTCCGCTTCGGCTCGACGATCTCGAACATCCGCGGGAATTCGTCCATCAGCATCATCAGTTCGCCGAGCCGCAGCGGCTCGCCGGATGCCTTGATCTTGCCGGCGCCGACCGCTTCCGGGAACGTGGTCAGCTTGGCGATGACCTCGTCGAGCACGCTGCGCGCCAGAGTGAAGCTCGCATGCGCATCGGCGGCCTGCGCGCCCTTGACGTAAGTCAGCGCCGAGTTCTCGAGGTTGAGGATGAAGCTCTCGCCCGTATCGGTAAAATTCCAGTTCAGCACGATGCGCTTGCCTTCGGCCTTGGGGCCGTTGAGGCGGATGCCGAGCACGTCCCAGAGCTGCTCGGTGCGGAGCGCAGCCAGCGTCTCGCGCGGCATCGGCGAGCGCGGCGGCGTCTTCGGCATACCCTGCCGCAGCTCCTGGGCACCGAACAGATAAGCGTTGCGCCAGGTCGAGCTCTCGGCGGCGTAGCCGAGTTGCTCGAACGCGTCGGCCAGCAACGCGCGCGCCGCCTGATTATCAGGCTCGGCGAACACGAGGTGGCTGACGGCCTGCGCCACAAAACGGAATTCACCCTTGGCGAAATCGGCGGTGGCGCGTTTCAGGATCGCGTCGGCACCGCCCATATACTCGACATATTTCTTGCCGGCCTCGACCGGCGGCAGGGAATCGAGATTGACCGGATTGGCGTCGTACCAGCCGAGATACTTCTGGTAGATCGCCTTCACATTGTGCCTGATGTGACCGTAATAGCCGCGGCCGTGCCAGGCGCCTTCGAGGCTCGAGGGCAGGCGGATCGTCTCGGCAATCTCGGCCGCATTGAGGCCGTGGTTCATCAGCCGGATGGTCTGGTCATGCGCGTATTTGTAGAGATCGCGCTGCTGGCGAATCATGGTGTCGATGCGCTCCCGCCCCCACACCGGCCAATGGTGCTGGCCGCACATCGCCTCGGCCTTGCCGCCCCACAACTGCAGCGCCTCGCCGAGATATTTCGACCAGGCCAGCGCATCGCGCACATCGGCGCCGCGGAACGGCAGCAGATTGTGGAAATTGTGCGTGCAGTTCTCCGCGAGGTTCAAGAGCTTGTTGCGCGGAATGAAGAAATGCATCTCCGCCGGTGCTTCGCTGTTCGGCGCCATCTGGAATTCGAACTCGACGCCGTCGATCACGCGCTTGTCGCCGGTCGCGACGATCAGATCGGTCGGCCGCAACAGCGCCACACCGCCCGCCGCCATGGTCTTGCCGAGGCCGCAATCGACCTGGCCGCGCACGCCCTTGGCGAGGAACGGCCCGAACTGGTATTGCGCGCGGCGCAGCATCGCCGGCCCCGCGATGATGTTCTCGGAGACCGCGTGCTCCATAAAGAAGTTCGGCGCGATGATCGGAACGCCCGCCGCCAGCATGGCGTCGTCGAGCACGCCGCGCGCGCCGCCCCAATGGTCGGTATGGGTATGGGTGAAGATCACGGCGGCGACCGGCCGTTTGCCGCGATGCTGGAAGTACAGTTCCATCGCGGCGCGTGCGCCCTCGATCGAGGTCAGGGTGTCGACCACGATGACGCCCTTGTCGCCCTCGATCAGCGTCATGTTGGCGATGTCGAGCCCGCGCACCTGGTAGACGCCCGGCACCACCTCGAACAGGCCGTGATGCATGTTGAGCCGCGATTGCCGCCACAGGCTCGGATCGACGGTCGTGGGCGCCTTCTCCTCGGAGAGGAAGCCGTAAGGCTCGAGGCTCCACACCACCCTGCCCTGGGCCGAGGTGACGCGCGCGTTCTCGATGGTGCCGAGGAAGCCGCGCGCGGCGTCGTCGAAATCCCTGGTGTCGGCGAACGGTAGCGCTTTCAGCGTGGCTTCGTGCTGCGCGATGACCGGCGCGGACGCCGCCTTCGGAAGTTCATGCGACGTCTCACCTGCGGTTGTCTGGGTCATTACTCAAGCACTCCCTCGTTTGGCGAAGATCAGTCCCCGTCGCGCATCACTCAGCGGAATTGCACGCCTTCGAACTGGCCGCTGCGGCGCCAGCCATCGATGTATTTGAAGTAGGCCAACGCGCCCGCCGGATAGCCGACATTGAGCTTGGCGGCAGGTCCGGGCTCGCGTCCTTCATTGTTGTAGTAGCCGGGCGTGCAATCCGGCCCACCGATCATCCGGCCGACCGCGGTCAGCAGCAGCTCGACCCAGCGATCCTCGGCTTCCTTGCTGACTTCAATTTCCTTGAAGCTGTTGTCCTGCGCATGAGCGACCATCAGGGCGATGGTCCGCGCCGCTTCCGTCAGGTTGTGCGGTACGTTGGAAATGAGGTTGGCGCCCTGGGTCGGCTGCACGAAAAACACGTTGGGGAAGCCATGCACGTGGATGCCGTGCTTGGTGCGCATGCCGGCGGCCCAATGCTCCGACAGCTTGATGCCGTCGCGGCCGGTCAGATCGAAGCCCGCGCGCCTGCGATATTCCGTGCCGACCTCAAAGCCCGATGCGTAGATGATGCAGTCGAGCTTGTATTCCTTGCCCGCGACGACAATCCCGTTCTCGGTAATCTCTTCCACACCCTTGCCGTCGGTATCCACCAGATGCGTGCCGGGCGTGTTGAACGCCTGAAGATAGGCGTCGTGGAAACATGGCCGCTTGCAGAGCTGGCCATACCAGGCCTTGAGATTCTTGGCCGTCTCGGGGTCGCCGACGATGCTGTCGACCCGGTTGCGGATCTCCTCCATCTTCTCGAAGTCGGAATCCTCGAAGACCGCCCGCATGTTTTCCACGGTCCGCTGCTCGCGCGGCAGCAGCATGACTTTGGCGCGGATTCGCTTCGACAGATCGGTCCAGCCGTCCTGCACCAGATCTTCCTCGGCCGATCCACCGGCCTGGTTGGCGGTGAAATTCTCCAGCCAGCGCTGCTGCCAGCCCGGTGTCGCGATATCGGCGAACCAGTCCGGATCGATCGGGCCGTTGCCGCGCACGTCGACCGACGACGGCGTGCGCTGGAACACGTAGAGCTCCTTGCAGGCGCGCGCGAGGTACGCAATGCATTGCACCGACGTTGCGCCGGTGCCGATGATGCCGACGCGCTTGTCAGCAAGCTTGTCCATCAGCGCGCCCCGGGGATCGCCGCCGGTGTAGTCGTAATCCCACCGGCTGGTGTGGAACGAGTGGCCCTTGAAGCGCTCGATGCCGGGAATGCCGGGCAGTTTCGGCACATGCAGCGGGCCGGTGCCGATGCCGACATACTGCGCGGTGAAGGCATCACCCCTGGTGGTGCGGACGATCCAGCGCGATTGCGCCGCGTCCCAGTCGAGGCTCGTCACCTCGGTGTGAAACAGCGCGTTGTCGTAGAGATTGAACTGCCGGCCGATCCGCTGGCAGTGCGCCAGGATTTCGGGCGCATGCGCGTATTTCTCCGTCGGCATGTGGCCGGTCTCTTCGAGCAGCGGCATATAGACCATCGACGCGGTGTCGCACTGCGCGCCGGGATACCGGTTCCAGTACCAGGTGCCGCCGAAATCGCCGCCCTTCTCGACGATGCGGACATCCTTCACCCCGGCCTCGGTCAGCCGCGCCGCAGTGGCGAGCCCGGCAAAGCCGCCGCCGATGAAGGCGAAGGTGACGTGGTCGGTCTTCGGCGCGCGCTCCGTCACCGGCGTGTAGGGATCGTCGAGATAATGCGCGAGCTGACCCTTGATCTGCAGATACTGGTCATTGCCGTCGGGACGCAGCCGCTTGTTGCGCTCCTCCTGATATTTCCGGCGCAGACGCTCCTTGTCGATCGCGGCGGGCTTTGCGTCTCGGTCTTGCTCGGTCATCGTCATCGGAAGGGCGCCTCGTTTCAGGATCATTCGGTGGACACTGTAGCGCCGCTCAGGCGGGATGTGCAGCAAGATAGGGCGAATTGGCGATCGACCATTCCGGCATCGGCTCCATCCGGAAGATCTGGCGCAGATGCACCTCGTCGGGCCCGTCGCCGATCCGCAGCAGCCGTCCCCACGCCAGCGCCTGGTGGATCGGCGTATCGTCGGAGCCGCCCATCGCGCCGAACACCTGCATCGCGCGGTCGGCGATCTTTTGCAGCATCGCGGGCACCACGACCTTGATCAGCGAGACGTCGCGCCAAGCGCCGTGATGGCCAGCTTGATCGAGCCGCCAGGCGCAGCGCCAGGCGAGCAGCCGCGCCTGCTCCAGCTCGACGCGGGCTTCGGCGATCCAGCGCTGGACGGTATCGTACTGGATCACGGTGCGCCCGAATGCGCTGCGCTCCGCGGCACGCGCCATCATCAACTCGATCATCAGCTCGCAGAGCCCGATCGAGCGCATGCAATGGTGGATGCGCGCCGGTCCGAGCCGGATCTGGGCGACCTTGAAACCCTCGCCCTCGGCACCGAGCAGATTCTCCGCCGGCACGCGCACATTGTCGAACACCAGCTCGCCGATCGGCGCTGTATGATCTTCGCAACCCATCCAGCGCAGCCGCCGCACCAGCCGCACGCCGGGCGTATCCATCGGCACGATGATGCAGGAATGCCGGCTGGTGCGCTCGGCGCCGACATCGGTCACGCCCATCACGATCAGGAAGCTGCAGCGCGGATGCGCAGCACCGGTGATGAACCATTTGCGGCCGTTGATGACGTAGTGGTCGCCGTCGCGCACCATCCGCGTTGCGATGTTGGTGGCATCGGATGAGGCGACATCGGGTTCGGTCATGCCGAAGGCGGAGCGCGTCTCGGCGTTGAGCAGCGGCGCCAGCCAACGCTTCTTCTGCGCCGGCGTTGCGCAGGCCTGCAACGCGATCATGTTCGGCACGTCGGGCGCCTGGCAGTTGAACACCTCCGGCGCCCAGAACAGCCGGCCCATGATCTCCGCCAGCGGCGCGTAGTCGAGATGGGAGAGGCGCGTGCCCGGTTCATCGTCCGCCAATTCGGGCAGACCGAGATTCCACAGGCCCGCCACGCGCGCCTGTTGCTGCAGTTCGGCCATGAACGGCGGCGTATCGCTGTGCGCGCGGACATGGTCGAGCCAGGCGCGGTGGCGCGGCAGCACCGCCTTCTCGAAAAAGGCCAACAGATCTTTCCGCCGCCGCTCCGACCGTTCGGACAGATCGAAATTCATACCGCCTCCCGTCTTTTGAGTGGGAGATAAACCCATATCGAAACGATTTGCAAATCTCTTTCGATATATTGACAAACTGATCCATTTCAGACCATTATTTCGTATGGCGGCATTGTCCTCGCTCGAATCCCAGGCGGATCCCTCCTTTGCGACCACCCTGGCGCACGGGCTCGATCTGCTGGCGGCCTTCCGCAACCACACCGGCCCGCTCTCGAATGCGGAGCTTGCCGAGCACACCGGCCTGTCGCGGCCGACCGTCTCGCGCCTGACCTACACGCTGGAGCAGCTCGGCTATCTCAGGCGCGACGCCAAGGGCCGCTTCGTGCTCGGACTCGGCGTGCTCGCCGCAGCCTATCCGGTGCTGTCGTCGCTGAAGGTCCGCCAGCTCGCGCGTCCGCTGATGCGCGACTTCGCGGCCTATACCGGCGGCACGGTGTCGATCGCGATGCCGTTCGGGCTCGACTTCATCTACGTCGAAACGCTGCGCACGACAGATGCGGTGCCGCACGTGCCTGACGTCGGCTTTGTCTCCTCGCTGGCGCCGACTGCGGTCGGGCGCGCGCTACTGTCGCTGTTCACGAAGGACGAACGCGATGCCTATGTCGCACGCGTGAAGGCCGAGCGCCCTGAGGAGCTCGACTATGTCGAACGGCGCACGCTGCCGGACATCGAGCTCTGCAACGAGCGCGGCTTCGCGGTCTCGCTCGGCGAATGGCGGCGCGAGATCTTCGGCGTCGCCGCCCCGCTCTATCGCACGCCCACCGGCGAGTGCCTCTCGGTCAATTGCGGCATCCCCTCGTTCCGCTTCAGCGCCGAGCAGATCGAGCGCGAATGCGGGCCGCGCATGCTCGGGCTCGCCCGCAGCATCCGCTCGCTGGTGGCCAACGACTAGGGCATGATCCGGAAAAGTGTGAAGCGGTTTTCCGAAGAGATCATGCATGAAAAGTACGCATCGCGCAGACGATGCGGCAGATATGGGGGGGGGGAGACATGCGCGGCATCGCAACCGCCATTCGACTGCTCGCGACCATTGCATCCGTCCTGCTGGTTAACGCCGGCGCCAACGCGCAGGACAATTATCCAAGCCGGCCGATCCACATCATCGTACCCTACCCTGCCGGCGGCATCGTCGATATCGTCGCGCGCGCGGTGACCGAGCAGGTCGGCCGCGACTGGAAGCAGACCGTCGTGGTGGAGGCGCGCCCAGGCGGCAACAGCAATATCGGCACCGCCGCCGTCGCGCGCAGCGAGCCGGATGGCTACACCTGGGTCGTCACCGGCCCCGCGCTTCTGGTCAACCCGGATCTCTACAAGGACGCCGGCTGGAACGCGGCAAGGGACTTCAGGTGCGTTGGCCTCGCGGTCTGGAATCAAAGCGTGGCGCTGGTGCATCCGTCGATGCCGGTGAAGAGCATCGGCGAATTCGTCGAGCTCGCCCGCAAGCAGCCCGGACAGTTCAATTTCGGCAATCCCGGCACCGGATCGTCGATCGACCTCAGCGCCCAGAAACTGTTTCAGGCCGCCGGCATCAAGCTGACCAATGTCGGCTACAAGGGCCAGCCGCAGGCGCTGATCGACCTGATGACCAACCTGATGCATTTCGAGATCGTTTCGCTCGAACTTGCTCTGCCGCACATCAAGGCCGGCACGGTCAAGCCGCTCGCGGTCTTCACCGACAAGCGCGTCCCCGACCTGCCCGAGGTCCCGACGATCGCCGAGGCCGGCTTTGCCGAGGCCGCCTACGTTCCCTGGTACGGCATCTACGTGCCGGCCGCGACACCGGCGCCGCTGCTGGAAAAGATCAATGCGGCGATCAACAAGGCATTGCAGAACCCCGACGTGCAGCGCCAGCTGTCGCTTGCCAATATTCCGGGCAAGCCGATGTCGCTCGATGAGCTCGCCGCGCTGATGAAGGCCGATCAGCAGAAGCTGACCACCGTCATCAAGTCTGCCGGAATGGCGCTGCAATAGCTTCTGCTCAGTAGATTCTGTTCAGTCTTGGGACGCCGGCCCATTGTCACGGTAGGCCCACAGGCATTCGCGCGGCAGCGCGACCTGCGCCTCGACACCGACCTGATGGCGTGCGGCGGTGCCGAGCTCGATCGCCTCCAGCCGCTTGCCGAACAGCTCGATGCCGTAGGCGGTCTGCGTGCCCTGATAGCGACGGTCGAGCACCTTTGCCGCGAATGTGTTGGTGCCATCGGGCCGGCCGATCGCGATGTTCTCGGGCCGCAGCGCCACGCGCACCTTCTCGTCGGGCTTAAGCGCCTGGAACAGCGCGACCTCACCCTGCCGGCCGTCGCCGAAATCGACCACACCATAGCCGCCATTGCACGCGACCAGCGTGCCGGCGAGCTCGTTGGTCGCACCGGTGAAATTGGCGACGAACAGATCGGCCGGGCGGTTGTAGATCACGTCCGGCGTGTCCATCTGCAGCAGCTTGCCGTCGCGCATCACGCCGATCCGGTCGCCGAGCACGACCGCCTCGGCCTGATCGTGGGTGACATAGAGTGCGGTCATCCCGGTCTGCTTGAGGATGACGCGGAGGTCGTCGCGCAGCCGCAGGCGCAGTTTGGCATCGAGGTTCGACAGCGGCTCGTCGAGCAGCAGGAGTTGCGGCCGGTACACCATGCTGCGCGCCAGCGCGACGCGCTGCATTTGCCCGCCTGAGAGCGCCACCACGGGCCGGTCGGCATAGTCGGACAATCCGACCAGCGCCAGTGCGTCGTCGACCATGCGGGCGGCATCGGTGCGCCCGATCGTCCGGTGCTTCAGCGGATAGATCACGTTCTGCCGTACCGTCATATGCGGCCACACCGCATAGGACTGGAACACCATGCCGAGGTTGCGCAAGCGCGGCGGCACCAGGATGCCACGCGCCGGCGACGACACCACCCGCCCAGAAATGCTGATCTCGCCATCGGTCGGATGCTCGAGCCCGGCGACGCAGCGCAGCGTCGTGGTCTTGCCGCAGCCGGACGGCCCGAGCAGCACCACGATCTCGCCGGCCGGCACGCCAAAGCTGACACCGTCGATCGCCGGGCGGCCGATCGCAAACTGCTTCCTGAGATCGCTGACCTCGAGCGTTGCCGTCATCGCTGCACCATCAGCCTATTGCCGGTAACCGAACGTCTTGTCCCACTCCGCCACCCATGCCGCATGCAGCTTCACGTAATCGTCGAACTTCGGGTACCAGAGCTTGACCACCTTGGGATCGAACCCCTCCGGAAAGGCCGGCGGCTCCTTCAGCGAGGTGAGATTGCCGAGCTCCTTGATCATGAAGGTCTGTCCTTCCTTCGACAGGCACCAGTTCAGGAACAGCTTTGCCGCGTTGGGGTGGGCAGCCGTCTTCGGAATGCCGCTCGCATAGGGATTGACCGGCGCTCCTTCGGGCGGAAAGAAGATCTCGATCGGCGCGCCATCCTTCTTCTTCTGGTAGATCACGTTGTAGAGCAGCGGTGCGATCGCGATCTCGCCGCGCACCAGGGCATCAGCCGTCGGTGCCCCGGAGGGATAGAGGACGGGATGGGTCGCGGCCTGCTTGGCCCAGTAATCCTCGCCGAGCACCTGGCGCTCGAACATGATCCGGGTCCAGGTGGTGCCGCCGGACTGCGCGAACACCTGCCCGATCAGCTTGTCATATTGCGGCTTGGTCAGATCCATCCAGGATTTCGGCGGATCCTTCACCAGCTCGGTATTGTAGCCGATCGACCAGGCGATGGTGGCGCGCGGCCAGAGCTTCGGCGAGATCAGCGCGTCCTTGCTGTAATCGGCCGCGTTCGGCGGCGCGTAATCCTGGAACAGATCCTCCAGCGGCTGCATCAGCGCGCGATCGGAGTGGTCGACGACGTCGGCGATCAGCTTGCCAGCGGCGGCTTCGGTCTTCACGCGGGTGATGAGTTGCCCGCCGGGCGCGCGGACCATCTCGACCGTGATCTCGGGAAAGCGCTTGTTGAACGCCTTGATCACCTGCTGCTCGATCTCGGCAAAATTCGCGGTGTAGAACACAAGCTTACCTTCGGCCTTCGCGGCCGCGATCAGCTCCGCCGAGCCGAACTCCTGCGCCCGCGCGGCCGGCGCCAGCGCAAGCGTTGCGACGCTCGCCAGGGCCAGTGTGGTGAAGGTTCGTCTATCCATCGCAAATCCTCCCCTCGTTCGTTGTTACCCGGTCCGCGCCACGTTGCCCTGCGCCGCCCCACGCGACAGCCAGTTGGCGCCGCCGATCAGGACACCGAGCAGCACGGTCTGCACCAGGCTGAAGGCCGCCGTCTTGCCGATATTGCCGCCCTCGTAATAGTCGAGCAGCAACACCGACATCACCATGGTGTTGCTGGTGTAGAGAAACAGCGAAGAGCCGAGCTCGCGGATCGCCAGCACGAACAGCAGCGTCATCGACGCCAGCACACCCGGCCGCGCCAGCGGCAGCACGATCGTCCTGATAGTGCCGAGCATGCCCCGGCCGCAGACCCAGGCGGCTTCCTCGAGTTCGCGATGGATCTGCAGGAACGACGTCGACAGCGCCTTCACGGTGTCGGGCATGAAGCGCGCGATGAAGGCCAGCGCGAGAATCCAGATCGTGCCGTAGAGGCCGCCGGGCACGCCGATCCAGGCCCAGAGGTAGGCGACGCCGACCACGAGCCCGGGGATTGCGACCGGCAGCGTCGAGATCAGGTCGATGGCGCCGCGACCCGCGACCCGCGTGCGATGGATGGTGTAGCCGATCGCAAAGGCAAGCGCGCCGCCGACAACAGCGGTGATGACACCGACCTCGATCGCGTTGTAGATCGACTTCATCGTCAGCGGGTTGTCGAAGATGCTTTCGAAATGCGTCAGCGAATACTGCCGCATGTCGAACAGGCTCGCGGCGTCGCGGATGAACATGAACTTGCGGAAGGCGGCGACGATTAGCGCCAGCGACGGCAGCACCACCACAATGATGAGATAGACGATCCCGAGCGCGAAGGTGAGCCAGCGCCACGCCCCGAGATCGAGGCTGCGCGGCCGGAACGCCTTGCCCGCAACGGTCGTGTAGCTGCGCCCGCTGAGCAATTTCTCCTGCAGATAGACCAGGAGCCCCGTGACCATCATCAAGATGATCGCGACGGCGGCTGCGGTGTTGTAGAGCGGCGGCGACCAGTTGGTGAGCTTGAAGATGTAGGTCGTGAGCACGCTCAGATTGGTCGGCGCGCCGAGCACGGCCGGGATGCCGTAGATGCCGAGCATCACGATGAACGACAGCAACATGCCCGAGACGATCGCCGGCATGATCAGCGGAAACGTCACCGTGAACAGGGTGACGAACGCGCTGGCGCCGGAGATTTCCGCGGCCTCCTCCAGGCTCGGGTCCATGTTGCGCAGCGCCGACGAGGTGAACATGTAGACATAGGGCGCGTAGTAAATGCCGAACACGAACACCAGGCCCCACATCGAATAGAGATCGATGCGCAGGTCGGAGCCCAGCCACTTGAACATCGTGTTGATCAACCCGGTCTTCGGCGAGCCGAGGATCGCCCAGGCCACGCCCGCCACCAGCGGCGGCGCGAACAGCGGCAGGATGCTGGCCGCGGCGATGAAGCCCTTGAACGGCGTGTTGGTGCGAACCACGATCCACGAGAACAGCAGCCCGATCGCAACCGCGATGACCGTGCCGCCGCCACAGGCGATCAGCGTGTTGAGCAGCGCCTCGCCGACATTCGGATTGGCAAGCACGGCGAGGAAATTGGCGATCGACAGATGGCTCAGGCTGAGGCGGATGCCGTCGACCACCGGGTTGGTGTCGGTGAGCGCGCCGAGCAGCAGCATCAAGACGGGATAGATGACCAGGAAGCTGAGGATCGCCAGCAGCGCCGTGATCCACAGGCCCGTGAATGCGCGGCGCCGGGTTCCCTCCCTGGCGCTTCGCATGGCTTCGCTGCGCCGGTCGGTCTGTCCGTGCAATGCGCGCGTCCCCTCTTGCGGCCCGATCTGACGTCGCGCCTGCTTGTATGCCAAGCGTAGTCGATCGCGACCGTGACGCAAGCTATCCGAAAGTCGCTTGCGTGCGGTTGTCTGACACACCGCGGGAACACGAACTCGATTGATCGCGCCACGCGCCACAATCGCAGTGTCGTCCCTGCGGAAGCAGGGACCCATAACCACAGGGCTGTGTTGTTGAAGAGGGCTGCGGCCCCAGCGTCGCGCAACAATTACCATTTGTGGTTACGGGTCCCGGCCTACGCCGGGACGACACTGAATTTGTTGCGCGGCCGCCGAGTCATATTTCGGCGTTCTCGCGACACAATTTGCGCGAGTGTTGCTCTTCGTTCCGCTCGTCGCCGCGCGGCCGACTCTCGGCCGCAGCCTGCCGGCCCGCGTCCGGCAACGCCACTTCGCATATGCATCATGCAATGGCGCGGCTGGGGAACGGGATGGCGGCGTAGTACATGGCGGTCCCGGAGACAATTTCAGACATGCTCGAGAAGACCCCGATATCAGGTGCGGCAGCGGCGCCGATCACTGATGGATTGCCGGATGGATTGCCCTGGGAGCGGCGGCGCTGGGCGGTGGCCGCGATCTTCACGGCGCTGGCGATGGCCTCGCTCGATACCGCGATCGCCAACATCGCGCTGCCCGCGATCGCCAACGACCTGCATGTCAGCCCTGCCGAGGTGGTCTGGGTCGTCAACGTCTACCAGATCGCCCTCGTCGCAACGCTGCTGCCGCTCGGTGCGCTCGGCGAAATCGTCGGCCATCAACGCATCTATCTCGGCGGTCTCCTGCTGTTCACATTGGCGTCAATTGGCTGTGCGCTGGCGTGGTCGCTGCCGAGCCTCCTGGTCGCGCGCACCTTGCAGGGGCTTGGCGCCAGCGGCCTGATGAGCGTCAACACCGCGCTGGTGCGCTTCGTTTATCCGAGCCGAATGCTCGGCCGCGGTTTCGGCCACAATGCGCTCGTCGTCGCGAGCGCCATGTCGCTCGGGCCGACCATCGCCTCCGGCATCCTCGCTCTCGGCCCGTGGCCCTGGCTGTTCGCCGTCAACATTCCCTTCGGCATCGTCGCATTGCTGATCGGCATGAAGACGCTGCCGAAGACGCCGCGCGCCACCCACGCGTTCGACTTTGCCGGTGCGGCGCTGGCCTGCGCCTGCCTCGGGCTCTTCGTCATCAGCATCGGCAGCGCCGCTCACAAGGCGGCGCCTGCGCTCGTCATCTCGGAGTTCGCCGGCGCCCTCCTGTTCGGCTGGATCCTGACCCGGCGGCATGCGGATCATCCGGCGCCGATGCTGCCGATCGACCTGTTCCGCCGTCCGATCTTCGCGCTGTCGGCAGCGACCGCCGTCTGCTCATTTGCTGTGCAGGGCCTCGCCTTCGTATCGCTGCCGTTCTACTTCGAGGACATTCTGCACCGCTCGCAGGTCGAGACCGGTTTCTTCATGACGCCCTGGCCGCTGGTGGTCGCCTTCATGGCGCCGATCGGCGGCCGGTTGTCGGATCGCTATCCGGCCGGCATCCTCGGTGGCATCGGCATGCTGCTGCTGGGCCTCGGCATGGTGCTGCTCGCGACTCTGCCGACCGAGCCCGGCGTCGCCAACATCGTCTGGCGCACCATGATCTGCGGCATCGGTTTCGGTTTCTTCCAGACCCCCAACATGAAGGCGATCATGTCGAGCGCGCCGCCGCATCGCAGCGGCAGCGCCAGCAGCATCGTCGCGACCGCGCGGTTGACCGGACAGACCACCGGCGCTGCGCTCGCCGCGCTCTGCTTCGCACTCGCCGATCGCGAGGGCGCCACCGTCGCGCTGGCGCTGGGTGCGGGATTTGCAGCGCTCGGCAGCGTCCTGAGCTTCCTGCGGTTAGCCGTCGCTTCGCCTCAAAAGACATGACAGGCATGTTGCGCGCGCGGGGCGCGACCAAACACCGCGCCGTCAACTTTCTTCCGCGCTGCAAACGCGGTTTCTTGATTTGAACCGTTCCAGTTTCAAGGCCAACATCGCGCCGAAGTCCGATCGGAGGATTGGACCATTCAGGGGAAAGCGATGGCAAACCTCAAAATCAACGGCAAGACGATCAACGTGGACGTCGAGGACGACACGCCACTGCTGTGGGCGATTCGCGAGAATGTCGGACTGACGGGGACCAAATACGGCTGCGGCATTGCACAATGCGGTGCCTGCACCGTGCATATCGACGGCGTCGCGATGCGCTCCTGCGGCGTGACGGTGCACGAAGTGGCCGGCAAGGACATCACCACCATCGAAGGCCTTGCGGCGGGCGGCGTGATGCACAAGGTGCAGCTCGCCTGGATCGCGAATGACGTGCCGCAATGCGGCTATTGCCAGAGCGGCATGATCATGGCCGTCGCGGCGCTGTTGAAAGAAAACCCGAAGCCGACCGACGACGACATCAACGACGCCATCACCAATATCTGCCGCTGCGGGACCTTCCAGCAGGTGCGCGAGGCGATCCATGCTGCCGCGAACGCATAAGGAGGCAGCGATGAATCTGCAAGTCAACCAGCACGTCATGCCCAAACTCAATCGCCGCGCCTTCGTGATCGGCACGGCAACCGCCGGCGCCGGTCTTGCGCTCGGCCTCGATCTGCCGTTCGGCGGCCCCTCCGTGGTGCGCGCAGCCGACGGCGCGCCTGAAGTCAATGCCTGGGTCGTGATCCGGCCCGACGACACCGTGGTGATCCGCATCGCCCGCTCCGAGATGGGCCAGGGCACGCTCACCGGCCTCGCCCAGCTCGTCGCCGAAGAGCTGGAATGCGATTGGTCGAAGGTCACTACCGAATTCCCGACGCCCGGCCAGAGCGTCGCCCGCAAGCGCGCCTGGGGCGATTTCTCCACCGGCGGCAGCCGCGGCATCCGCAGCTCGCAGGACTATGTCCGCAAGGGCGGCGCCACCGCGCGTGTGATGCTGATCCAGGCCGCGGCCAATGAGTGGAAGGTGCCGGCCTCGGAGTGCAAGGCCGCGAACAGCGTCATCACCCACACGCCGTCGGGCAAGACGACGACTTACGGCAAGGTGGCGGAAGCCGCCGCCAAGCTCGAGCCGCCGGCCGACGTCAAGCTCAAGGACCCGAAGGACTGGACCATCGCCGGCAAGGGCCTGAAGCGGCTCGACACCGTCGACAAGACCACCGGCAAGATGACCTACGGCATCGACGTCAAGCTGCCGGGCATGCTGAACGCCGCGATCAAGGACTGCCCGGTGTTCGGCGGCAAGGTGAAGAGCTTCGACGAAGCCAAGATCGCCGGCATGAAGGGCGTCAAGAAGGTGGTGCCGGTCGGCGACAGCGCCGTTGCCGTCGTCGCCGACACCTGGTGGCACGCCAAGACCGCGCTGGATGCACTGCCGATCGTCTGGGATGAAGGCGACAATGCAAAGGTCTCCAGCGAGACGATAGCGAAGTGGCTCGCCGAAGGCCTCGACAATGCACAGCCGGCCTATGTCGGCAACCAGAACGGCGATGCAAAGGCAGCCATCGCGGGTGCCGCCAAGAAGGTCGAGGCGGTCTACAGCTATCCCTACCAGAATCACGCCACGATGGAGCCGATGAACGCCACCGTGCTCTACACGCCGGACAAATGCGAGGTGTGGTGCGGCACGCAGAATGGCGAGGCGGCATTCGCGGCGGCGCTCGAAGCCTCTGGCCTGCCGGCCGAGAAGGTCGATGTGCACAAGCTGATGCTCGGCGGCGGCTTCGGCCGGCGCGGCATGACCGACTATGTCCGTCAGGCGGTGGCGATCGCCAAGCAGATGCCGGGCACGCCGATCAAGCTGTTGTGGTCGCGCGAAGAGGACATGCAGCACGGCAAGTACCACCCGATCACGCAGTGCAAGCTGACCGGCGCGTTCGATGCCGACAACAATCTGGTCGCGCTGCACTACCGGCTGTCGGGGCAGTCGATCCTGTTCTCGGTGCGCCCGGAAGCGCTGCAGAACGGCATGGACCCCGCCGCGTTCCAGGGCGTCGCGCAATCCGGCGAGGCCGCGATCGGCTATTCGGTGCCGAATTTGCTGGTCGAGCATGCGATGCGCAACCCGCACGTTCCGCCGGGCTTCTGGCGCGGCGTCAACGTCAACCACAACGCGATCTACCTGGAATGCTTCATGGACGAGCTGGCGCTGGCTGCCGGTCAGGACCCGCTCGAATTCCGCCGCAAGCTGATGGGCAAGCACCCCAAGCATCTCGCCGTGCTCAACGCCGTGGCCGAGAAGATCGGCTGGGGCACGCCGGCACCGCAGGGCGTCTATCGCGGCATCGCGCAGGTGATGGGCTATGGCAGCTACGTTGCCGGCGCGGCCGAGATCTCGGTGACCGACGGCAGCAAGATCAAGGTGCATCGCATCGTCGCCTCCACCGACCCCGGCTATGTCGTCAATCCGGCGCAGGTGGAGCGGCAGATCGCGGGCTCCTTCGTCTACGGCCTCAGCGCGCTGTTCTACGGCGGCTGCACCGTGAAGGACGGCCGCATCGAGCAGACCAATTTCGACACCTACAACTCGATGCGCATCAACGAAATGCCGAAGGTGGAGTCGGTGATGGTGCCGAGCGGCGAGTTCTGGGGCGGCGTCGGCGAGCCGACCATCGGCGTTGCGGCGCCAGCGGTGCTCAACGCCTATTTCGCGGCGACGGGAAAGCGCATCCGCAGCTTCCCCCTGCGCAACCAGAACATCTCCTTCGCCTGATCAAACCAGAAGCGGCGGCCCGACCGCCGCTTCCTTATTCGGATTTCGTGCATGGCCGTCACGCGTCATCCGACGCGCAGGGATGTGGTCCGTGGCGCCGCTGTCGTCGCAGCGGCGGCGCTGGCGCGTCCGTCGCTGGCGCAAGGCACACCGCGCATCGCGGTGATCGGCGGCGGTTTTGGCGGCGCAGCCTGCGCGCGAGCGCTGCGGCGGCTTGATGCCAAGCTTCAGGTCACGCTGATCGAGCCGAACAAGACCTTTACAGCCTGTCCGTTCAGCAACGAGGTGATCGCAGGCCTGCGTGAACTCTCGGCGCAGCAATTCACCTACGACAAGGTTGCGGCCGACGGCATCACGGTTGCCGCACAGGCGGCCACCAAGGTCGATGCGCAGGCGCGCACCATCGTTCTCGCTGACGGCGCAACGCTCTCCTATGACCGGCTCGTGCTCGCCCCCGGCATCGACATGCGCTTCGACGCCCTCTCCGGCTATGACGAGGCAGCCGCCGAGAAGATACCGCATGCCTGGAAGGCCGGCGCGCAGACCCTGCTCCTGCGCAAGCAGCTTGAAGCCATGGACGATGGCGGCCTGGTCGTGATCGCGGTGCCGGCCGCGCCGTTGCGCTGCCCGCCGGCGCCTTACGAGCGCGCCAGCCTGATCGCGCATTACCTGAAGGCGGACAAGCCGCGCTCCAAGATCCTGGTGCTCGACGCCAAGGACAACTACTCGCAGCAGAAGCTGTTCGAGAAAGCCTGGGCGGAACTCTATCCCGGGATGATCGAACGGATCGCGCTGTCGCAGGGCGGCCGGGTGACGTCGATCAATCCGGCGACCAACGAGATCGTCACCGACTTCGGCAATTACACCGCTGCGGTCGCCAACGTGATCCCGCCGCAGCGAGCCGGCCGGATCGCCGAGATCGCGGGTGCCGCCGACCACACCGGCTGGTGCCCGATCGATCCGGTCAGCTTTGCCTCGAAGCTCGTGCCCAATATCCACGTCATCGGCGATGCCGCGATCGCCGGTGGCATTCCGAAATCGGCCTCCGCCGCGGCGGCGCAAGGCCGGGCCTGCGCGGCCGCGATCGTGAGCTCACTTGCAGGCGAGGCGCCGGAGACGCCGCGGCTCGACGGCGCCTGCTACAACACGGTCGCGCCGGGCTATGCGTTCTCGCTGAAGGGCATCTATCAACCCAAGGAGGATCAGTACGCCGAGGCCGATGTGAGCACGAGCCCAGTGGACGCGCCGCGCGAGGTGCGTCAGCGCGAGGCCGACCAAGCGATCGACTGGTTCAGGACGATTACGGGAGACGTCTTTGGCTAGGCTCGCCCTCGCAACGTTGCTCGCCGCGGCATTGTTCGCAGCCTGCGCGCCCGCCGGCTCCGAAGAGCTGCGCCCCTATACCGTGGTCGGCGATGCGATTCCCGCTTCGTTAACCGGAGCCAAGGCTGATGCAACCCGCGGCCGTGCGCTAATCGTCGAGCGTTCCTCCACTTGCATCCTCTGCCACAGCGGCCCATTTCCCGAACAGGCGTTTCAGGGCGACCTCGCGCCGAGCCTCGCAGGCACCGGCAGCCGCTGGTCGGAAGGACAGTTGCGGCTCCGGCTTGTCGATGCATCGCATCTCAATGCGGCGACGATCATGCCATCCTATTTTCGCGTCGACGGCCTCACGCGCGTCGGCGCGTCATGGCGCGGTAAGCCGATCCTGTCGGCCGAGCAGATCGAGGATATCGTGGCGTATCTTGTGACATTGCGGAACTAGGACAAACAATGGCGGATTCCGACCACACCTCTCGCCGGACATTCCTGGGCCTCGCCGGAGGCGCCGCAGCGCTGGTGATCGTGCACCCTGCGGATGCCACGCCGGCGATGCTGCAGGCCGCGATCCGCAATGTCGTCGGCCAGGCCAATGTGCGGACCGGCAAGGTCAAGCTCGACATCCCGCCGCTGGTCGAGAACGGCAACACCGTGCCGATGACGGTCAGCGTCACGAGCCCGATGTCGGCGGACGAGTATGTGAAGAGCATCCACGTTTTCAACGAGAAGAACCCGCAGCCGAACATCGGCAATTTCTATTTCGGGCCGCGCGCCGGGCGCGCCCAAATATCGACCCGCATCCGCCTCGCCGACAGCCAGAAGGTCACGGCGATCGCGCGGCTGTCCGACGACACGTTCTGGTCGGCAACCGCTGACGTCGTGGTGACGCTCGCCGCCTGCACCGAGGAGGCGATCTGATGCCGTCGGCCCTGATCAACGTGCCGGCCAAGGCCCAGCGCGGCAGCGTCATCGAGATCAAGACGCTGATGTCACACATCATGGAGACCGGCTATCGCCACACCGCGTCGGGCGACGTGGTGCCGCGCGACATCATCACGAGCTTCATTTGCCGCTTCAACGGCGCGGAGGTGTTCCGCGCCGATCTTTATCCGGCGATCGCGGCCAATCCGTTCATCACGTTCTTCACCACGGTGACCGAGAGCGGCAAGTTCGAGTTCGAGTGGATCGGCGACAAGGGGTTTTCGGAGACCGCGCAGGCTTCGATCACGGTCGAATGAAGATTGCCGTCTGCATCGCGCTGCTGACGGCGATGGCGGGCACAGCGCTCGCTACGGAGATTCCGCGATCCGAACGCCGCTCCGGCTACAGCTTCATGAGCCCGGACACCAAGGCGATGCAGGACGAGGACACCGCCAACCCCGGCATGCTGTTCGTGCTCGACGGCGAGGCACTGTGGAAGCGCAAGGCCGGCAGCGCGGACAAGGCCTGCGCCGACTGCCATAACGATGCGCGCATCAGCATGAAGGGCGTCGCGGCGCACTACCCTGCTTTCGAGAAGGCGCTGGGAAAGCCGGTCGACCTCGAAGCGCGGATCAATCTCTGCCGCACCAACCACCAGCAGGCATCGCCATTTGCCTATGAAAGCCGCGAACTGCTGGCGCTGACCGCCTATGTCGCGCAGCAGTCGCGCGGCATGCCGATCGCGACCGGCGACGATCCGGAGCTGGCGCCATTCGTCGCGAAGGGCCACGCGCTGTTCATGCAGCGGCAGGGCCAGCTCAATCTCGGCTGCGCCAATTGCCACGACGACAATTGGGATAAGAAGCTCGCGGGAAGCGCGATCACGCAGGGACAGCCGACCGGCTATCCGCTGTACCGGCTGGAATGGCAATCGCTCGGATCGTTGCAGCGGCGGCTGCGCGCCTGCATCATGGGCATCCGGGCGCAGGCCTATGACTACGGCTCGCCCGAGCTGGTCGAGCTCGAGCTCTATCTGATGTCGCGGGCGCGTGGCATGCCGATCGAGACGCCGGCGGTCAGGCCCTAGCCTCGGCTCGATCCACGTCATTGCAAGCGACGCGAAGCAATCCATTGCTCCCGGCTGTACCGGAAGATGGATTGCTTCATCGCTTCAGCGCAAAATTGCTTTGCAATCTTGCCCCAAACTCCTCGCAATGACGGGGCTAGAGATCACTGCGAAGATCAGCGCTCGGCGAACGCCTTCTCGACTACGAACTGGGCGGGCTCACCGTGATTGCCTTCGACGAAGCCGCGGCCGCCCAGCAGCGTGCGGGTGTCGGCGACCAGCGCCGGCGAGCCGCAGATCATGACGCGGTCATGTGCGGCATCGAGCGCCGGCAGGCCGATGTCGGCGAACAGCTTGCCCGAGGTGATGAGGTCGGTGATGCGGCCGCGATTGCGGAACGGATCGCGCGTCACGGTCGGGTAATAGATCAGCTGATCGCGCACCAGCTCGCCGATCAACTCGTCCTGCGGCAGCTTCTCGGTGATCATCTCGCCATAGGCGAGCTCCTTGACGCGGCGGCAGCCGTGCAGCAGCACGACCTTCTCGAAGCGGTCATAGGTCTCGGGATCCTTGATCACGCTGAGGAACGGGGCGAGACCGGTGCCGGTGCCGATCAGATAGAGGTTGCGGCCGTCCTCGAGGTTGTCGATGACCAGCGTGCCTGTGGCCTTGCGGCTGACGATGATCTCGTCGCCTTCCTTGAGGTGCTGGAGACGCGAGGTCAGCGGGCCGTCCGGAACCTTGATCGAGAAGAACTCGAGTGTGTCCTCGTAGTTCGCGCTGGCGACGCTGTAGGCCCGCAGCAGCGGCTTCTCGCCGACCTTGAGCCCGATCATGGTGAACTCGCCGTTGCGGAAGCGGAACGACGGATTGCGCGTGGTCTTGAAGGAGAACAGCGTGTCGGTCCAGTGATGAACGCTGAGGACGCTTTCCTGGTTGAAATTGCTCATCGCACCAATCCCTGATTTGTGCTGCGGCGGAAAGGGACTTGAACCCCGTTGACCGGCCGGATCGTTTGTATACGATCATTCGTACACAAACGAATAATCCGGCTTGATCCGAAAGTCAAGCCGGGCTCAAATTCCCGGGCAATTTCGGAAAGAAAACAGAAGGAAAACACCCATGGCTCACGACGCGCCCCAGGCCCCCGGCCCCAGCAAGCTGGTGATCCGCAATATCGGGCTATTGCTGTCGGGAGCACTGGAAAGGCCGATCCTGGATGCCGATACCATCGTCGCCGAGAACGGCAAGATCACCGCGATCGGCCGCTTCAATGACGTCGACACCGAAGGCGCCACCACCATCGTCGATGCCAACGGCACGACGGTCGCGCCCGGCCTGATCGACAGCCATGTCCATCCGGTCGCCGGCGACTGGACGCCGCGGCAGAACCAGACCAACTGGATCGACAGCTATCTGCACGGCGGCGTCACCACCATGATCTCCGCCGGCGAAGTGCATATGCCCGGCCGTCCGCGCGACGTGGTCGGGTTGAAGGCGATGGCGATCTTCGCGCAGCGCGCGTTCTGGACGCTGCGGCCGGGCGGCGTGAAGGTCCATGCCGGCGCACCCGTCATCGAATGCGAGATGGTGGAGGATGACTTCAAGGAAATGGCCGCAGCCGGCGTCAAGCTGCTCGGCGAAGTCGGGCTCGGCGGCGTCAAGGATGGTCCCACCGCGCGCAAGATGGTCGGCTGGGCGCGCAAATACGGCATTCAAAGCACGATCCACACCGGCGGCCCCTCGATCCCCGGCTCCGGCCTGATCGACAAGGACGTGGTGCTGGAAGCCGACACCGACGTGGTCGGCCACATCAATGGCGGCCACACCGCGCTGCCCGACGACCAGATCCGCTGCATCTGCGAGGGCTGCAAGCGCGGGCTCGAGCTGGTGCACAACGGCAATGAGCGTTCGGCGCTGTTCACGTTGCGCACCGCGCGCGAGATGGGCGACCTGCATCGCGTCATCCTCGGCACCGACGCGCCGGCCGGCTCCGGCGTGCAGCCGCTCGGCATCCTGCGGATGGTCTCGCTATTGTCCTCGCTCGGCGAGTTGCCGGCCGAGCTCGCGTTCTGCCTTGCGACCGGCAACACCGCGCGGATGCGCGAGCTCGACTGCGGCCTGATCGAGGTCGGCCGTTCCGCCGATTTCGTGCTGATGGACAAGGCGCAGCATTCGCCGGGCAAGAACATCCTGGAGAGCGTTCAGCTCGGCGATCTCCCGGGCATCGGCATGACCATCATCGACGGCATCGTCCGCACCCAGCGCAGCCGCAACACGCCGCCCGCAGGCAAGGTGCCGGAGATCGTAGCGAAGTAATCGAGCTCGACATCAGTCATTCCGGGTTCGCGACTAGGTCGCGCCCGGAATGACGCGATGCGTACAAGACGCGCCATCTTACCGCACCGGAACGTTGCTTTCGCCCGTCATCATTGAGGTGTATCGTGCCGCCCCGCGAACCTAGCCGGCGGCGCTCGCAAGAGCCACGCGACGATCCGGAATAGTTCCTGCCGCATGCCGCCGTGCCATTGGTCCACACCAGAAAACAGGAGGCAGCACGATGACGATGAGGCCAGATCCCACGTTTCACGCCTCGCCGAAGCTTGCGATGGAAGCTCCGGCAGAGAACTTCGCCTACACCGTGCTGCTCAGCCCGGACTTTTCCAAGCCCGACGCGCTCGCGGTCATCGACGTCAAGCCGGGCTCGCCGACCTACAGCAAGATCGTCCACACCGTGACGATGCCCAACAAGGGCGACGAGTTTCACCATTTCGGCTGGAACGCGTGTTCCTCGGCATTGTCCCCGCTTGCGGGACATGCCTTCATCGAGCGCCGCTATCTCATCGTTCCCGGCATGCGGTCGTCGCGGATCTACATCATCGACACCAAGCCGGATCCGACGCAGGCCAAGATCCACAAGATCATCGAGCCCGAGGAGGTCTTCAGGAAGACCGGCTATTCACGCCCGCACACCATTCACTGCGGCCCGGACGGCATTTACGTCTCGACGCTCGGCGGCGGCGGCAAGGACGGCACCGATGGACCGCCCGGCGTGTTCATCATGGACTGCGAGACCTTCGAGGTGCTTGGACGCTGGGAGATCGATCGTGGTCCCCAGAGCAAGCACTATGATTTCTGGTGGAACCTCCCGCGCGACTACATGGTGAGCAGCGAATGGGCGCTGCCGCCGCAATTCGAGAACGGGATCGTGCCGGAGGACCTGCTATCGAACAAATACGGCCATCGCATCCACTTCTGGGATCTGCGCGCGCGCCGCAATGTCCAGACCATCGATCTCGGTGCCAACCATCAAATGGCGCTGGAGGTGCGTCCCGCCCACGATCCGGTTCGCGAATACGGCTTCGTCGGCGTCGTGGTCGATACCACGAACCTCGAGGGTTCGATCTGGACCTGGTGGCGCGAGGGTGGCAAGTTTCACATCGAGAAGACGGCGACGATTCCGCCCGAGCCCGCGTCGAAGGAGCAGCTGCCGCCACTGCTGCAGGGTTTCGGTGCCGTGCCGCCGCTGGTGACCGATATCGACCTGTCGATGGACGACAAATTCCTTTACGTCTCCTGCTGGGCCACCGGCGAGATGCGCCAATACGACGTCAGCGATCCGCGCAAGCCAAAGCTCGCCGGATCGGTGCGCATCGGCGGCATCGTCCGCCGCACGCCGCATCCCAACGGACAGGCATTTGCCGGCGGTCCGCAGATGGTCGAGATCAGCCGCGACGGCAAGCGGGTCTACTGGACCAATTCGCTGTACTCGACCTGGGACGACCAATTCTATCCGCAGGGCATTCCCGGCGCCGAGGTGATGGCGAATGCCGGCCCGGGCGGGGGCCTCGAACTGGCAAAGGACTACTGGGTCAGCTTCCCCGACGGATACCGCGCGCACCAGATCCGGCTTGACGGCGGTGACTGCTCGACGGACTCATTCTGCTATCCATCGGCCTGACTGTGAGTGCAGCCGACTGGACACCGGCCTGGTTGTGGCTGGCGGTGATTGCGAGCGGCCTCTACCACGGGATCAACCCGGGCATGGGCTGGCCGCTCGCGGTTTCGGCCGGATTGATGCGGAGAAGTTCGCGCGCGCTGCTGGCCGCGCTTGGCCCGCTCGCAATCGGTCACCTGCTGGCGATGCTCGTCGTGATCCTTCCCTTCGCGCTGCTGATCACCCTCGTCGAATGGCAGCGCACGATCCGGATCGGCGCCAGCCTGCTTGTGATCACCTTCGGCATCTATCGGCTGATCGACCGGCGCCATCCGCGGGCGTTGGCGCGGATACCGCCGACGCAACTCGCTTTGTGGTCCTTCGCGGTGGCGATCGCCCACGGCGCGGCGCTGATGCTGGTGCCGATCTATCTCGGACTATGCCGCGAGGCTGAGCCGGACCAAGGCCATGCGGCCGCCAACTCCCTGATCGGCACCAGCCTCACCATGGCCGTGCTGGTCTCCATCGTCCATGCCGGCGCGATGATCGCGGCCGGCGGATCTCTGGCGTGGCTGGTCTACCGCTACCTCGGCCTCAAATTCGTCGCCCGGAGCTGGTTCAATCTGGACACGGTTTGGGCCGTCAGCCTGGTGCTGGTCGGCGCCGTCGCGCTGGCGCTCGGTGTTGCGACGTAGTCCGGATGCGACACGGTGGCACTTTCTTCATCCTCCCCTGGAGGGGGAGGATCGGTTCGCATGAAATGCGAACCGAGGTGGGGTGAACAGTCTCTCCATACAGATTCTGCCCGTGTGGAGAGATCACCCCACCCGGCTCGCATCTCGCTTCGCTCGCTGCGATCCGACCCTCCCCCTCCAGGGGAGGGTAAGGTCACCGCAGCCTGCCGAGCAGCGCCATCAGGGTCTCTCGCGCTCCTTGGCGTCGAGCGGCGCCAGCGTCTCCCTGGAGATCACGAGCGCATTCGGCGCGGCCTTGTCGGCCATCTGCTGACCGGCACGCGTCAGGCTCACCATCAGCCGACGGCCGTCGTCGGGATCGGGCGAGGTCTCGGTCAGGCCGCGCGCAGTCAGGCGATCGATCACGCCCTTGATGGTCGCAACGTCCATCGAGGTCAACCGCCCGAGCTGGTTCTGCGAGCAGGGGCCAACCTCCGACAGCTTCGACAGCGCGGCCCACTGCGTCGGCGTCAGGTTGATGCCGATCTCGCGGGCGAAGATCACCGCATGGCGCTGCGACACCTGGCGCAGGATGAAGCCGATCTGCTCGTCCAGCACGTAGCCCGGCTTGGCGGCCTTGACGCTTCGCTTCTGTGCAGCACTCCTCGCCATCGTTTCACCCCACCTTTACAGCGACAGATGCGCGTCGCGGACATCCGGACGCGCATCGAGTTCCGCCATGGTGCCGCCAAAGCAGATTCGGCCGCGTTCGATGATGTAGGCGCGATCCGAGATCAGCCGGGCGAAATGCAGGTTCTGCTCGGAGACGACGATGCTGACGCCCTCTTTCTTCATCGCCAGGATCGCATCGACCATCTGCTCGACAATTTTGGGCGACAGCCCTTCCGAGGGCTCGTCGAGCAGCACGAGCGACGGATTGCCCATCAGCGTGCGCGCGATCGTCAGCATCTGCTGCTCACCGCCGCTCATGCGGCCGCCGGGCCGGCCGCGCATCTCGCCGAGGTTGGGAAACAGCTTGTACAGTTTGTCGCGATCCCATTGCGGCGCGCCCGCCCGCTTGGGCTGGCGGCCGACCTCGAGATTCTCCTCGACCGTGAGATCAGTGAAGATCCGCCGTTCCTCGGGCACATAGCCGAGCCCGCCGCGCACGATCGCATGCGTCGGCAGCTCCGAGACGTCCCTGCCCTCGAACATGACGCGGCCGGAGCGGCTCTCGACCAGGCCGACGATGGAGCGGAACGTGGTCGACTTGCCGGCGCCGTTGCGCCCTAGCAGCGCAACCACCTCGCCCTCACCGACCTCGAGCGCGATGTCGAACAGGATATGCGCCGGGCCATAGAAGCTGTTGAGATCCTTCACCGTGAGCTTCATGCGGATGCTCCCTCGCGGTGCCGGGCGTCGTAGAGAAGGCCTTCGCCGAGATAGATCGCCCGCACCTGGGCATTGCCGCGGACCTCTTCGGGCGAGCCTTCGGCGATCAGGCTGCCGCGGTTGAGCACCAGGATGCGGTCAGCGTGCTCGAACACCACGTCCATGTCGTGCTCGGTGAACAGCACGCCGATCGACTGCTCGCGTGCGATCCGCGCCGTCAGCCGCATCAGCTCGACGCGCTCGCGCGGCGCCATGCCGGCGGTCGGCTCATCCATCAGCAGCAACTTCGGCTGGTTGGCGAGCGCGATCGCAAGCTCCAGCCGCTTGACGTCGCCATAGGCGAGCTCGCCGCAGGGCCGCTCCGCATAAGCGCCCATGCCGACCAGATCGAGCAGCCGCCCGGCCTCGTCGCGCGCCTGACGCGCGGTCGAGGCCCACAGGTTGAACAATTGCCCGCCATGCGAGACCAGCGCGACCTGCACGTTTTCGCGCACTGTCATGGTCGGGAAGGTCGCCGCGATCTGGAAGGTGCGGCCGACACCCATGCGCCAGATCACGCGCGGCTTCTTGCCGGTGGTCTCCGCACCCAGCACGCGGATGCGGCCGCTATCGGGAATGTTTTGGCCGTTGAGCATGTCGAAGCAGGTGCTCTTCCCCGCGCCGTTCGGTCCGATCAGCGCCAGGATCTCGCCGGCGCGCAATTCGAACGAGACGCCACGCACGGCATGCACGCCGCCATAGGATTTGGTCAGCCCCTCGACCGACAGCAATGTGGGAACCATGCTCATTCGGCAGTCTCGATGCGGGAGGTGAGCAGAGGCGACGCCGTCGACGACGATTTGCGCCGGCGATGCATGAGGGCTTCCAGCGTGCCGACGATGCCCTTCGGGAACGCGACCACGATCAGCACGACGAAGCCGCCGAGCACGAGCTTGGAGAGATCGGTCTGGCTGACCAGCCAGATGTTGAGCGCCTTGTAGACGATCGCGCCGACCACCGCGCCGGACACCGTTTCGACGCCGCCGAGCAGCACCATGACCAGCGCATCGACCGACAGCGAGATGCCCATATTGTCAGGGAAGACGCTGCCTTTGAGGTAGGCGAACAGCGCGCCGGCAAGGCCGGCGACCGTGCCCGCGATCACGAAGGCGGTCCACTGGATGCGTTTGCCGTTGATGCCGACGGCTTCGCTGCGCAACGGCGAATCCCGCGTGGCGCGCAGCGCAAAGCCGAACGGCGAGAACACGATGATCCGAAGGATCACGACCGCGAGCGCGGCGATGCCGAGCGACAGCCAGTAGAAATGCGACGGGCTCGCGGCCCATTTCTCCGGCCAGACGCCGAGAATGCCGTTGTCGCCGCCGGTGACCGACACCCACTGGAACGCGATCGACCAGACGATCTGGGCAAAGGCCAGCGTCAGCATCGCGAAATAGACGCCCGAGAGCTGCACCGCGAAGAAGCCGAACACGGCAGCGCCGACCAGCCCGAGCAGCGGGCCGAGCAGCAGGCAGGCGATCATCGGCAAGCCGGCCATCTTGGCGAGCAGCGCCACGCCATAGGCGCCGAGGCCGAAATAGGCGGCATGGCCGAACGAGGCGAGCCCGCCGACCGACATCAGGAAGTGCAGGCTGACCGCGAAGATCACGAAGATCGCGATCTCCGAGCCGACGGTGAGCACGTAATTGCCGGCGACGAACGGCAGCGCCGCGGCAACCACGAGCACCGCGATCGCCGCAAGCCGCTCGTTCGTCGTCAGCGGCCGCCACGGATTCACGGTGAGGCCCGGCGTACGCCGCGCCGGCGCTTCCGGCTTGCCGAACAGCCCCCACGGCCGGACGATCAGCACCACCGCCATCACCAGGAACACCAGGATGATGGAGATCTTCGGGAAGATCAGGATGCCGAAGGCGTTGAGCTCGGACACCAGCACCGCCGCGACAAAGGCGCCGATGATGCTGCCGAGGCCGCCGATCACGACCACGACGAAGACCTCGACGATGACGCGCAAATCCATCGCATGATTGACCGCGTCGCGCGGAATCTGCAGCGCGCCGCCGAGCGCGGCGAGGAAGACGCCGAGCGCGAACACGCTGGTAAACAGCCATTTCTGATTGACGCCGAGCGCTGCGACCATGTCGCGGTCCTGCGTCGCCGCGCGCACCAGCACGCCCCAGCGGGTGCGCTGGAACAACAGCCAGAGCACACCGAGCACGACCGGCCCGAGCACGATCAGGAACAGATCGTAGCTCGGAATATTCTGGCCGAAGAAATCGATCGCGCCCTTGAAGCCCGGTGCGCGGCGGCCGACCAGATCGTCCGGCCCCCAGATCAGCACCACGAGATCCTCGACCATCAGCGTGAGGCCGAAGGTGGCGAGTAGCTGGAACAGCTCGGGCGAATGGTAGATCCGGCGCAGCAGCACCATCTCCACCAGCACGCCGATTGCGGCAACCGCGAGCGCGGCAACGACGATGCCGCCCCAGAAGCCGAACGCGCCCGAGAAGCGCTCGGTCAGCGTGAAGGCGACATAGGCGCCGAGCATGTAGAACGCGCCATGCGCGAAATTCACGATCCGCGTCACGCCGAAGATGATCGACAGACCCGAAGCGACCAGGAACAGCGACGCCGCGCTGGCAAGACCGGTCAGGAACTGGACGACATAGAAGGCCATGGGCGGTCCGCGTTGGAGATCACAAACGTCACTTTCCTTCACCTCGCCCCGCTTGCGGGGAGAGGTCGAAATTCAAGCGCAGCTTGAATTTCGGGTGAGGGGGACTCTCCGCGAGCCCAGCTCGTGGAGAAGGCCCCTCACCAGCGCCGATGCTTCGCATCGGCATTCCTTCTAGACGGCGGCCAGAGGCCGCCTACGCCCTCTTCCCGCAAGAGCGGGGCGAGGGAGTAGAAGTAGAGACCTCAATCCTTCGGCCGCAGCTTCTCGATTTCGGCATCGCCGGGCAGATAGTCCGCGCCCTTGCGATAGGCGGTATCGACCATGATGCCCTTGCCGTCCTTCAGTGCGGTCTTGCCGGTGAAGGCCCCGAGCGTCGACTGGTGATCGATCTTACGGAAGGTGATCTCGCCGAACGGCGATGGCATCGAGATGCCTTCGGCCGCGGCAATCAGCTTCTCCGGATCACTCGAGCCGGCTTTTGCGAGGATCGCCGCCGCGGCCTTGATGGTCTGGTAGCCGACGATCGAGCCGAGCCGCGGATAGTCGTTGTACTTGGCCTGGTAGGCCTTCAGGAACGCGTCGTGCTCGGGCGTCTTGATCGAATACCAGGGATAGCCAGTGACGATCCAACCCTCGGGCGTCTCGTCCTTCAGCGGATCGAGATATTCCGGCTCGCCGGTCAGGAAGCTAACCACCGTACGGCCCTTGAACAGGCCGCGGGTGTTGCCCTCGCGCACGAGCTTGACGAGGTCGGCACCGAAGGTGACGTTGAGGATCGCCTCGGGGTTCGCGGCGGCAGTCGCCTGCACCACCGGGCCGGCATCGATCTTGCCCTGCGGCGGCCATTGCTCGTCGACCCACTGGATATCGGGCCGCTTCTCCGACATCAGCTTCTTGAACACCGCGACCGCCGACTGGCCGTATTCATAGTTCGGCGCGATCGTCGCCCAGCGCTTGGCCGGTAGTTTTGCTGCTTCCTCCACCAGCATCGCCGCCTGCATGTAGTTGGAGGGACGAAGGCGGAACGTGTAGCGGTTGCCCTTCGACCAGGTAATGGCGTCGGTCAAAGGCTCTGCCGCCAGGAAAAACACCTTCTTCTGGTTGGCAAAATCGCTAACGGCGAGGCCGATGTTAGAGAGGAAGGTGCCGGTGAGCATCGCGACGTTCTCGCTCGACACCAACTCGTTGGCCGCGGTCTGCGCATCCGCCGGCTTGCCGCCGTCGTCCTTGGAAATGACGACGAGCTTCTTGCCGTTGATACCGCCGGCGGCATTGATCTCTTCCACCGCAAGCTGCCAGCCCTTGCGATAGGGCTCGGTGAACGCCGGCAACAAGGAGTAAGAGTTGATCTCGCCGATCTTGATTTCACTCTGCGCCAACGCCTGTATCGTCATGGCGCTCGTTGCCATGGTCGCGACCGCGATCGCCAATCCCGCCCCTACGAAATAACCACGCATCCCGTCCTCCAGTTTTTCTTCAAAGAGATTATCGCAATCCGTCTTCGCCCTTGACCTCATCGACCGTCAGCCCGCCGACGCGCGGCAGCGGCCGTCCGCTGTCTGTGATCGCGACCGCGACCATGATCTCATTGGCCCGCGGCGCGTCGTTGATCTGCACCTCCATGCCGTCGAAATGGCTGCGCACGAAGGCGGCGTCCTTGTGCCCGAGCGGAATGTCCAGCGTCCGTGCCGGGACCGGAGCGCTTCTTCGACGACGGGATCAGCGCCGCGCCTTTGGAAAGCACTTTGCGCACCGGCGCGCCCATCTTGGGATGCAAGATCGCGGCCGCGTGCTCAAGCTCGCCATTCTCGCCGACGGCAGCGGCCTTGCCGTAACTGTGCGCCTTGGCGCCGTCGATGCCGAGCGCGGCGACTGCCCGCTTGGAAAGCAATTCGCCAAGTTCCTCGCCGATCGCGATCAGCGGCGACAGATCCTCGACATAGCGGCCGGCAAAGGGGTTTTCGATCACGGCGATCGCAGCAGCGCGCCGGGTCGGCGGTGCGATGGTCTTGCCCATCTCCAGATGGGTCTCCTCGACCACGGTGACGATTTTGCGAATGACGGCGCTCATCTTGGCTCGCTCCCGGTCATGCCTGCAGCATGTATTCTGTCGTCCTTGCCTGAAACGCGTGCGACGCCGGCGCCCCAATCCCAGTTGCACCGACAAGGCGCGTCTCGCCCAGTAGACGCAATGCCGCGCCCTCGATCAATCCCGACGTCAGGAGGTCACGTGCCCGCGCCGCCCCTGTCTCAAGCGCCTGCTCGATCTCATGTTCCGCCAGCGGCCCGACATCGCGGGTCACCAGCCGCGCGCCAAGGTCGCTGTCCGGCTGCAGCTCGCTCGCCGGAACGCGCAGGATCGCAGGATGGTTGGGCAGATCGACCGCATTGGCGATCACGGTCGCCGCGGCATCGGCCTGCGACGCCGTCCGCGCCAGCACGGTGACGGCATCTGCAATGCCGAGCGAGAAGCTGCGGCCGTGGCGGCCGCTGGTCGCGAAGCCGCGGACCGGCATGTCGCTATCTACGGTCACGGTGCGCATCACGCCGTGACGATCCGGCCGGTCCATCAGGCCGACGGTGAATTGCTCGCCATCAAACAGATGCAGCGCGATGTCGCCGCCATTGTTGACATAGGCACGATCGAGCGTTGCTGCCTGCAGCATCGCGCCGAGGATTTCCTCGGCGACCGAGCCCGCAACCGCCGCCATCGGCGTGATGAAACAGCCGGCAGCAAACGGCGCGACCGCCGCATGCATGCGCCGCGCGACCACGCCCTTCAGCACGCAGCGCTGCGGATCGGCCGCGCTGCGCAGCTCGACAAGCTCCGCGCAGAGCTCGTCGAGCAATCCGGTGAAGTGCTCTGCCGCCGCCTGATAGGCGGCGCTGACGTCCGCGTCCCTGCCCTTGGCCTCGATGACCAGATCAATCGGGCCGTCCTGCAAATGCAGCCGCTTGCCGTCAGGAAGAAGCGCGATTTGCGGGAGCCTAGGGCCTTTTCCGTTCCGATGGAATCGGAACGGCGCTCTAGATTCTTGTTTTGACGCGTTTTCTTTGCGCGAACCGGTATCCACTTCGCTGGAAAACGTTCTAGTCATGCGCGCCGCCAGGGAAGATGAGGCATCGGCCGAACTTCGGCGCTGTCGCGCAGCGACGACAGCGGCCGGACAAAATCCATATGGCCGCCGAGCGCCGCGTAATCCGACAGCTTCATCGTAAATTCGATCGGCGCCACCAGCGCCGGGGTCGGGACATAGCCGAAGGCGCCGGCCGGCATCTGCGTGACATCGACCATGAAGGTGATGCCGCCGCCGGGCCAGACATAGACCGGCGCGCCGCCGCTGGTCACCCGCGTCAGCGCGTCCTTCACCGAACGGGTCAGCCGCACCGGGTTGTCGGTCACGCCGGCGCGCAGTGATCCGCCCGCCCCGCCCATGAACAGCACGGTGCACAGCGCCGGCTCGCAATTCTCCTGGATGCGCTCGACCGAGAATTTGAGGTCCGCCGGCATCTCGGTCTCGATCGGCTTCAGCGCTTCGTCCAGCACGTAGTAGGAAGCATGCTCGCCGGTGGTCGAGACCATCAGCATGGTGAGCCCCGGCCGCGCTTCCTTCGCATTGAAGGGACCCAGGATCGACAGCGGATCGGAGATGTTGGTGCCGCCCCATCCGGTGCCGGGATCGGCGACCTGGAAGTAGCGGCCCGGCGTCGAACGGCGGCCCTTCATCTTGATGCCGGTGTCGGCGATATCGAGCAGCTTGCCGGCCTGGTGCTCGCTGAGCACGCCGGTGATGTGGTCGTCGACCACCACGACCTCGTCGACCTTGCCGTGCCACTGCTTGGCGAACATGCCGATGGTCGCCGAGCCGCAGCCGACCCGCATGCGCTCTTCCGCCATGCCATTGACGATCGGCGGCTTGCCCGCCTGCACCACCACGGTCGCGCCGCCGTCGATGGTCAACTCCACCGCCTTGCAGTTGGAGAGATCCATCAGCGTGTCGCAGGTGACGCGGCCTTCCTTCTTGGAGCCGCCAGTCAGATGATGCACGCCGCCGAGCGACAGCATCTGCGAGCCATATTCGCTGGTCGTGACGTGGCCGACTGCCTCGCCGTCCGCGCGCACGATCGCGGTCTCCGGGCCGAGATAGCGGTCGGTGTCGATCTTCACCTTGACGCCGCAATAGGGAGAAAATGCCTTCGGTCACCACGGTGACCATGTCGACGCCATCGACCTCCGACGACACGATGAACGGCGCCGGCTTGTAGTCGGGATAGGTGGTTCCGGCGCCGATCGCGGTGACGAACAGTTCGGGCTGACGGACGATCTTGCCGTCCCAGTCGCCGCTCGCCTGGAACGGCACCAGCTTGCCGCCATGCGAGACCGTGCGCTCCAGCACGACATGCGGATCGACGCGCACCAGCGTGCCGTCGTGATTGGCATACCGGTCACACGCGCCGGCCGCGCCCGGCTTGATGTAGCACATCACCGGACAGGCATCGCAGCGGATCTTGTCGCCGGCGGCGACGGTCATTGTGTCAGCCATCGTGACCAAGCCTGGACTTGTGGTGGCGGTCGATCATACTGCGCTTCCGCCTCCCCTGCCTATATCGTTCGTATACGAATGATCCTGCGCGCGGGCCCGGGACCTGTCAAGCGGCCTTTGCGATCAAACGCTGCCATTCGCTTGCGCACCCTGTTCATAAAGCGTGCACACGCTGCAGCGCGGCATGCCGCCGCTTGCACGTTTGTATACAAACGTTATCCTCGTCGGCGATCTGACGCTGACATTGCAGCGCAAACATCAGGGGAGAACCGGGGCAATGCGCCTGACCGTGAACGGCAGGAATCATGATGTCGACGCCGCTCCCGACACCGCATTGCTTTACGTGCTGCGCAACGATCTCGCATTGAACGGACCTAAATATGGTTGCGGGCTCGGCGAGTGCGGCGCCTGCGCGGTGCTGATCGACGGCGTTGCCGCGCGCGCCTGCGTGATTCCGATCGAAGGTTGCGCGGGGCGCAACATCGTCACGCTCGAAGGTCTCGGCAGCCGCGAGCATCCCGATCCCGTGCAGGATGCCTTCATCCGCGAACAGGCCGCGCAGTGCGGCTATTGTCTCAACGGCATGATCATCACCACCAAGGCGCTGCTCACGCGCAATCCCCATCCGTCCGAGCATGAGGTGCTGGAAGCGCTGCGCTACAATCTTTGCCGCTGCGGCGCGCATATCGAGATCATCCGCGCGGCAATGCGTGCCGCCGGCCACGTGCTCGAGGCGCGCGATTGATGGCCGGTTCGGAGCAACGCATGCGCGGCTCGCTGTCGGTCGTCCGCCCTGCAGTGCTGGGTGCGGAAGGCGCGTTCGAGACCTTCATCACCATCACGGCCGACGGTTCGGTTAACGCCTATAATGGCCATGTCGATCTCGGCACCGGCATCCGCACCGCGCTCGGACAGATCGTTGCCGAAGAGCTCGACGTCTCCTTTGCCCGCGTCGTCGTGATCCTCGGCGACACCGCCGTGGTGCCGAACCAGGGCGCGACGATCGCAAGCGAGACCATCCAGATCACCGCCGTTCCCCTGCGCCAGGCCGCCGCGCAGGCGCGGCATTTTTTGCTCGCGCGTGCGGCTGAACGGCTCGAACTACCGGTCGAAGAGCTGACGATCGAGGACGGCTTGATCCGCGGCCACGACAACCGCAGCGTCAGCTATGGCGAGCTGATCGCCGACGACACCATCCGGCTCGAGCTCGCCGACGACGTTCCGGTCAAGGCGGTGGACGCCTATTCCGTCGTCGGCAAGTCGGTGCCGCGCGTCGACCTGCCGGCGAAAGCCACCGGCGAGCTGGTCTATGTCCACGATGTACGCGTGCCCGGCATGCTGCATGGCCGCGTCGTCCGCCCGCCCTATGCCGGCGTCGATGCCGGACCGTTCGTCGGCACCAGCCTGATCGCGGTCGATGAAGCCTCGGTGCGGGATATTCCCGGCCTTGTCGCGGTGGTGCGGATCGGCGATTTCGTCGGCGTCGTCGCCGAGCGCGAGGAGAACGCAATCAAGGCCGCCGCGCAGCTCAAGGTGAGCTGGAAGCCGGGGCCGGCGCTGACCGACCTCTCCGACATCGAGCAGGCGCTGCGCGCCAATCCCGCGACGCCGCGCCAGCTGATCGACAAGGGCGACGTCGATGCCGCGATCAAGGCGGCCGCTAGGCCGATGCAACGGACTTACGTCTGGTCCTACCAGATGCACGGCTCGATCGGCCCGTCCTGCGCGGTCGCCGATTGCAGCGAGGGTGCGATCCGGGTCTGGTCCGGCACCCAGAACCCGCACATCCTGCGCGGCGATCTGGCGCTCTTGATCCAGCGGCCGGAATCCGAGATCGACATCATCAGGATGGAGGCCGCCGGCTGCTACGGCCGCAACTGCGCCGACGACGTCTCGGCCGATGCGCTGCTGCTGTCGCGCGCGGTCGGCCGCCCGGTGCGCGTCCAGCTTACCCGCGAGCAGGAACATGCGTGGGAGCCGAAGGGCACCGCGCAGCTGATGGACGTCAACGGCGGCCTCAACGCCGACGGCAGCGTCGCTGGCTACGACTTCGTTACGCGCTATCCCTCCAACGGCGCGCCGACGCTGGCGCTGCTGCTCACCGGACGGATCGCACCTGAAGCGGCCGTGTTCGAGATGGGCGACCGCACCGCGATCCCGCCCTACGACTACGAGAACATGCGCGTGGTCGCCAACGACATGCCGCCGATCGTGCGCGCCTCATGGCTTCGCGGCGTCTCTGCGCTGCCCAACACGTTCGCGCATGAATCCTATATCGACGAGCTTGCCGCCGAAGCCGAGGTCGATCCGATCGAATACCGGTTGCGCTACCTGAAAGACAAGCGCGCGATCGATCTCGTCAACGCGGTTGCCGAGCGCGCCGGCTGGACGCCGCGCCCGGTGCGCCAGGCACCCGAGGCGGAAGGCGACATCGTCCGCGGCCGCGGCTTTGCCTATGCGCTCTACGTGCACAGCAAGTTTCCCGGCTACGGCGCGGCGTGGTCGGCCTGGATCGCCGACGTCGCGGTCAACAAGGCAACCGGCGATGTCAGCGTGACCCGCGTCGTGGCCGGCCAGGATTCCGGATTGATGATCAATCCGGAGGGCGTGCGGCACCAGATCGAAGGCAACGTCATCCAGTCGACCAGCCGCGCATTGATGGAGGAAGTCTCCTTCGAGCGCGGCGCGGTGACGGCAAGGGAATGGGGCGCCTACCCCATCATCAAATTCCCCGACCTGCCCAAGATCGATGTGTTGATGCTGCCGCGGCAGGACCAGCCGCCGCTCGGCGTCGGCGAGTCCGCCTCGGTGCCGAGTGCCGCCGCGATCGCCAATGCGATCTATGATGCGACCGGCGTCCGCTTTCGCGAGCCGCCGTTCACGCCGGAACGCATTTTGAAGGGACTGCGCGGCGAACAGCCCGTGACGCCTGCGGCGCTTCCCTCTCCCGCGCCGCCGGCCGACCTCAACAGGTGGCAAAATCCGTTTGCGAAACGCGGCGGCGTGCTCGCGGGCATTGCCGCGCTCTGCGCCGCGGCGATCGGAATCGGCGCGGCAGTGCTGCCCTGGCGCGCGATTGCGCCGATCGCCCGGCCCGATGCCTCGGCCTATTCCGCCGCGACGATCGCACGCGGCAAGGAGCTCGCGGCACTCGGCGCCTGCGCGGTCTGCCATACGTCGGAACATGGCATCGCGAACACCGGCGGCCGTCCGCTCGAGACGCCGTTCGGCACGATCTACACGACCAACATCACGCCCGATATCGACACCGGCATCGGCGCCTGGTCCTATCCCGCGTTCGAGCGCGCGATGCGCGAAGGCATTCATCGCGACGGCCACCATCTCTATCCGGCGTTTCCGTACACGCATTTTGCCAGGACCACCGATGCCGACCTGCAGGCGCTCTATGCCTATCTGATGGCGCAGGCGCCGGTGCGCGCCGCGACGCGGCCGAACGCGCTGGCCTTTCCGTTCAACCTGCGGCCGCTGCTCGCCGGATGGAATGCGCTATTCCACCAGCCGCGCCCATTCCAGCCCGATCCATCGAAATCGGCGATCTGGAATCGCGGCGCCTACCTGATCGAGGGGCTTGGCCATTGCAGCGCCTGCCATTCGCCACGCAATGCGCTCGGCGCCGAGCGGCAAGGCGCCTATCTCGCCGGCGGCTTCGCCGAGGGCTGGGAGGCGCCGGCGCTGACGTCGCTGTCAAAGGCGCCGGTCCCCTGGAACGAGGGCGAGCTTTACGCTTATCTGCGCACCGGCGAGTCCCGTCTGCACGGCGTCGCCGCGGGGCCGATGGCGCCGGTCGTGCAGGAGCTCGCCGGGGTGCCCGACCAGGACATCCGCGCCATGGCGGTCTACCTCGCCTCGTTCAACGAGGCCACCGATCGGCCCGCGCACGATGCCCTGGCCGCCAAGCTCGAAGCCACCACCGCCGTCACCACTGCGGCCTCGGCGGGCGCACGTATCTATCAGGGCGCCTGCGCCGTCTGTCATGAGGTCGGCGGCCCGCCGCTGTTCGGCAGCCGACCGTCGCTGGCGCTGAACAGCAATCTGCACAGCGACGCGCCGGACAACCTAATCCAGGTGATCCTGCACGGCATCGCCAAGCCGGCCGTGACCGATCTCGGCTACATGCCGGCCTTCAAGGACAGCATGAGCGACGGCCAAGTCGCCGAGCTCGTCACGTTCCTCCGGCGGCAGTTTGCCCCGGACAAGCCGGCCTGGAGCGACGTCGCCGCCAAGGTCGGCCGTATACGGCAGACCATAGCGCGCTGACCTGCCATGTTCCGCCCGATACCCACTGGGCGGGCGGCGCCCGGCAGGCTAAGGTTCCCGCATGACCGTGACAGACATCGCGACCCGGACCTACAACCACGGCTGGCGGCTCGACCCGATCGTGCGCAGCCTGCTCGACACCGATTTCTACAAGCTGTTGATGCAGCAGATGATCCGGGAAAGCTATCCGGACACCCGCACGACCTTTTCGGTGATCAACCGATCGACCCATATCCGGCTTGCCGAGGTCATCGACGAGGGCGAGCTGCGCGCCCAGCTCGACCACGCCCGCACCATCCGCTTCACCAAGAAGGAACTGATCTGGCTCGCCGGCAACACGTTCTACGGCAAGACCCAGATGTTCTCGCCCGATTTCATCAACTGGCTCTCGACCTTCCGCCTGCCCGAATACGAGCTGAACAAGGTCGACGGCCAGTATGAGCTGCATTTCCACGGGCCGTGGACCCACACCACGATGTGGGAGATCCCGGCGCTCGCGATCCTCAACGAGCTGCGCTCGCGCGCGGCGACCAAGACCTACGGCCGCTTCGCGCTCGACGTGCTCTACGCCCGCGCCAAGGCCAAGCTGTGGGCCAAGGTCGAGCGGCTGCGGAAGCTGGACGGATTGCGGCTGTCCGATTTCGGCACGCGCCGCCGCCACGGCTTCCTCTGGCAGCGCTGGTGCGTCGAGGCGGTGAAGGAAGGCCTCGGCCCGTCCTTCACCGGAACGTCGAACGTGCTGCTCGCGATGGACAACGACCTCGAGGCGATCGGCACCAACGCGCACGAGCTGCCGATGGTGGCCGCGGCACTCGCCGACGACGACCAGGAGCTGCGCTGGGCGCCCTATCGCATCCTCGACCAATGGCGCCACGCCTATGGCGGCAACCTCCTGATCGCCCTGCCCGATGCCTTCGGTACCAAGCCGTTCCTGCGCGATGCGCCGGAATGGGTCGCCGACTGGACCGGTTTTCGTCCCGACAGCGCGCCGCCGATCACCGCCGGCGAAGAGATCATCAAGTGGTGGAAGCAGAAGGGCCGCGACCCCAAGGAGAAGCTGCTGGTGTTCTCCGACGCGATGGATGTCGGCTCGATCGAGGAGACATTCCA
Organism: Bradyrhizobium sp. JR3.5; assembly: GCF_054057015.1. Classification (NCBI taxonomy): domain Bacteria; kingdom Pseudomonadati; phylum Pseudomonadota; class Alphaproteobacteria; order Hyphomicrobiales; family Nitrobacteraceae; genus Bradyrhizobium; species Bradyrhizobium sp. JR3.5. The sequence continues at coordinate 5,468,455 of NZ_JBSRYV010000002.1, read as the reverse complement.
TCACTTCAAGGGGCGTGTGCGCGTCAGCTTCGGCTGGGGCACCAACCTCACCAACGATTTCGTCGGCTGCGCGCCTGATGGCACCGCCGAGCTCGATCCGATCTCGATCGTGTGCAAGGTGACGTCGGTCGACGGACGCCCGGCCGTCAAGCTCTCCGACAATCCGGAGAAGGCGACCGGCATCCCGTCCGAAGTCGAGCGCTATCTGCGCGTGTTCGGCAATGTCGGCCGTGTTCGCACCGCAGTTCACGTCTAAGCTAACGCGGTAATCACCTTCATCGACTGACCCGACGAGCTTCGCATGCCCGCACCCAAGCCGCCTGCCTTCGAAACCCTGAGCCTGCACGCCGGCCAGCGCCCCGATCCCGCGACCGGCGCGCGCGCGGTTCCGATCTATCAGACCACGTCCTACGTGTTCCAGGACGCCGATCACGCCGCCGCGCTGTTCAACCTCGAACGCGCCGGCCACATCTACACCCGCATCTCCAATCCGACGACATCAGTGCTGGAAGAGCGCATCGCCGCGCTCGAATGCGGCGTCGGCGCGATCTGCACCGCCAGCGGCATGGCGGCGATGCATCTGGCGATCGCGACGCTGCTCAATGCCGGCGACCACATCGTCGCCTCCGCCTCGCTCTATGGCGGCACCATCAACCTCTTGGCGCACACGCTGCCGCGCTTCGGCATCACCACGACCTTCGTGAAGCCCCGTGCGCTGGGCGAATTTCGTGCTGCGATCAAGCCGAACACGCGGCTCGTGATCGGCGAGACCATCGGCAATCCCGGCCTCGAGGTGCTCGATATCCCCGCGGTCGCGCAGATCGCGCATGATGCGAAGATTCCGCTGCTGATCGACAACACCTTCGCGACGCCCTATCTGAGCCAGCCGATCGAGCTCGGTGCCGACATCACGATGAACTCGGCGACCAAGTGGATGGGCGGCCACGGCATCGCGATCGGCGGCGTCATCGTCGACGGCGGCCGGTTCGACTGGCGCGCCTCCGGCAAATTCCCGCAGCTGACCGAGCCCTATGCCGGCTATCATGGCATCGTCTTCGACGAGCAGTTCGGCAAGGCCGCCTTCGTCATGCGCGCCCGCACCGAGGGCCTGCGCGATTTCGGCGCCTGCCTGTCGCCGACCAACGCCTTCCAGCTGCTGCAGGGCATCGAGACGCTCGGCGTCCGCATGGACCGCCATGTCAGCAACACCCATGCCGTGCTAGATTTCCTGACCACGAACAAGGCGGTTGACTGGGTGCTGCATCCGTCGCTGGAGAGCCATCCGGACTACGCGCTGGCGAAGAAGCTGTTGCCGCGCGGCGCCGGCTCGATCGTCAGCTTCGGCATCAAGGGCGGCCGCGCGGCCGGCAAGAAGTTCATCGAGCAGCTGAAGCTGATCAGCCATCTCGCCAATGTCGGCGACGCCAAGACGCTGGTGATCCACCCCGCCAGCACCACGCACCAGCAGATGGACGCCGATCAGCTTAAGGCCGCCGGCATCGGCGAGGAGCTGGTGCGGCTCTCGGTCGGCATCGAGACCGCGCAGGATATCATCGACGATCTCGGCCAGGCGCTGCGCGCCTCGCAAAGGACTTAGGGCCATGCAGCTTTCCGTCAACGGGTCAGATACCTTCATCGCGACCGGCGGCAGGCCGTTCGATGCATCGCTGCCGGCTGTCGTGATGATCCACGGCGCCGGCTTCGATTCCACGACCTGGGCGCTGCACAGCCGCTGGTTCGCCCATCACGGCTATTCCGTGCTGGCGCCGGATCTGCCCGGCCATGGCCGCTCCGCCGGCAAGCCGCTGCCGACCATCGCCGAGATGGCCGACTGGATCGCGGCGCTGATCACCGCCGCCGGCGTGTCGAAGGCGCGGCTGATCGGTCATTCGATGGGCTCGCTGATCGCGATCGAGACGTCCGCACGGCACCCCGACAAGGTCTCCGGCCTCGCGCTGATCGGCACCGCCGCGACCATGACGGTCGGCCCCGACCTCCTGAAGGCGGCCGAAGCCAATGATGCGGCTGCGATCGACATGGTCTCGATCTGGGGCCTCGGCTTCAAGGCCGAGCTCGGCGGCAGCCTCGCGCCCGGCCTGTGGATGCACCAGGGCGCGCGGCGGGTGCTGCAGGAGGCCAAGCCGGGCGTGCTGTACAACGACCTCAACGCCTGCAACGCCTACCAGAACGCGCTCGCCGCCGCGGCCGCGGTCAAGGTGCCCGCGACCTTCATCCTCGGCGAGCGCGACATGATGACGCCCGCCAAGGCCGGCAAGGCGCTCGCCGCCGCGACACCGAATGCGCACACCGTGGTGCTGCCGCGCGCCGGCCACATGATGATGGTCGAGCAACCCGACGAGTTGCTGGCGGCGCTGCAGTAGCGAGCCCTTCCCTTCTCCTCCTCATGTCCGCCGTAGCCTTGGCCAAGGCGGATGTGGGAGGAGGTCGCCATAGGCGGTTCGGCCGCCGTTGTTGAAGGACGCCGATGCTCCGCATCTGTTATGCGCGGTCCGCGCCGGATGAGACGACCGCGTCTGCGTTACAGCCCCCTCAGCCGCTCCGATGCTTTCGCACTCGAAGTGCCCTTTGCCGCGACCACTGGCGACGTTGGGGAACCTCCTTCGAGGGTCAGCTCCCCAAAATATCGAAAACAACCCCATGCAAAGGAGCAGGCGGCCGTCGGCACTCGGAAAAGCAACTTGACGTGTCGGGCAAATCAGCGATATCTTCTATTATTCCGAAATCATGCAAACGCGCCTGCGCAACACCGTACGCGTCCGTCGCGATTGCGGCCGAAAATTCTTATCCACCATGCCATTGCAAGGGCGACTTGGCGGGTAAGCACTCGATCCGTATCAACGACTGATGGCGGGTCGTGTTCCGGTGGACCGACGCGGGTCCGGAGGAGCGGAGATGATCGACCGTCACGAGCCAGGGCGTGTCCTCATGGATCGAGGCGGCTCGGCTCACGCGCGTTGGACGTCTGCTATGGCCCCGACAGGATCGCGAAAGCGGACATTGCCGTAAGTCCGAGAACGGCCAATCGCGTCGTTTGATACAGTCGGCCAGCTACTTCCGGTCTACCGTCAACTTCGGACATGTCGTTGCACTGCGCCAACCGACGCGATGGGCCAGAAGCGGCCGTTTGCCGCACTATCAAGAACGGCCGTCGATAGCGTCTCGGCTCTCCGAAGTGATCAATAGCCATCGGCGAAGCTCAGGTGTCGGCCGCCGAATGCCCTGCTTTGCCCGACGGCCAATCGATCCGGCATGTCGGAAGAGTCCGTATGCGGTGAGGAGCAGCGTGACGATTGCAGTGACGAAGTAACCCGCCGCGAGAAAGACAAAGCAAGCCCCTCCCACAACGCAGAACACGGCGTTCCATAGCAAGTAGAACTCAAGATAAGTTCTGCCGGTCGGGATGCCGCTGCTCATGCTGATCACTTATGCATCCTCGTCATCCGCCGCACCTCCAGTTTGATCTATCCGGCGTGCCGACTAAAGCCATGGTAAAGATCGGGTTAGCCTCATGAAGTTCGGCTCGAACTTTTGTGCTTGCTCAGTTCCGCTAATGGGATGGTCCGGCCGTGCTCCTGCCCTGCCAGCAAGCGAAGCTGGCAAGGGGCGCCAAAGACAAGGAGCACGCCATGTCTGAGACACCCAATACCGCACTCGCCGTGATCGGCATCGATATCGGTAAGAACTCGTTCCACGTCGTGGGCCACGATGCGCGCGGCGCCATCGTGCTACGGCAAAAGTGGTCGCGTGGCCAAGTGGAAGCGCGGCTCGCCAACTTACCGCCCTGCCTGGTCGGCATGGAGGCCTGCGTCGGCGCACATCACCTGAGCCGCAAGCTCGCATCGCTTGGTCACGATGCCAGGTTGATGCCGGCCAAATATGTTCGCCCCTACAGCAAGGGACAGAAGAACGACTTCAACGATGCCGAAGCGATTGCCGAAGCCGTGCAGCGTCCGACGATGAAGTTCGTGGCGACCAAGACCGCGGAGCAACTCGATCTGCAGGCGCTGCATCGGGTGCGCGAGCGGCTGGTGTCGCAACGCACTGGCATCATCAACCAGATTCGCGCTTTTATGCTGGAACGCGGGATCGCCGTGCGCCAGGGTATCGGCTTCCTGCGCACGGAACTGCCCACCATCCTTGCGACGCGCACCGATGCCCTGTCGCCACGCATGTTGCGCGTCATCGAGGAGCTGGCAGGCGACTGGCGCCGGCTGGATCAGCGCATCGATGGCCTATCCGGCGAGATCGAAGCACTGGCCCGTCAAGATCAGGCATGTTCGCGCCTGATGACGGTGCCCGGCATCGGGCCGATCATCTCCAGCGCCATGGTGGCTGCGATCGGCACTGGAGACGTATTCTCCAAAGGCCGCGACTTCGGCGCCTGGCTCGGACTGGTGCCCAAGCAGATCTCGACCGGAGACCGCACCATCCTCGGCAAAATCTCCAGACGCGGCAATCGCTACCTGCGCGTTCTGTTCGTGCAGGCGGCATGGGTTGTGCTGGTCAGGATAAAGGACTGGGAACGTTACGGGCTCAAATCCTGGATCGAAGCCGCCAAAAGGCGGTTGCACCACAACGTTCTGGCGATCGCGCTCGCCAACAAGCTTGCCCGGATCGCCTGGGCGGTGCTGGCTAAGGGACGCGCCTTCGAGCTGACGAGGACCGACGAGACAAGCGTCCGACCCGCCTGATCCTCGCGCCGTGCTCGGCTCGGTCAAGGCGCAGCCTGGCGACGCCAGAGCCCGCCGCAAGTCAGGCGCGACGGCCGGCCTTGACCGCCCCTGCGCGCGACGCGATCGACGTTCTGCAAGGTCGGGACGAAGGAACGGCCCCTGGCTCGAACAAAGGAACTCAGCAATTTGAGGAGCAAGCGATGACGTAACCTATCAACAGCTTCCAGCCGAGGTCTGCGAGAGGATGAGACGAGATGGAGGTTCGGTCTTCCGAGCGCGTGCGAACACTGGTGACCCGAATGGCCCGATCGAGGCCTGTCCGCTAACGAGAACGTACGCGCGCTGATATCCATGATGGCCCGGAGCACCACACGCTCCGATCAGAGGCCGGATACATTGATGCAAGACCGCTCATCGCCAGCTCGACCAAATCTTCTTGCAACGCGCGGCCGGACCATACATATGGGTCAAACTGAGACCTCGCACCGACGGGTCGGCACTTCCGGTCTTCATTCGGAAGCGGACATCGTCACGGCCGTCCGGCATGTCTCGAGAGGGTCCAACAACAGACTCATGCACTGCAGCAAGACGCTCTCGATTTTGGCTTCGCTTTATCGGCGATGGCCGCAGGCAGCGTGTAATGATCGGACGTCAAGCCTCCCAAGCGAAGGATGAGCGGGAGGACTGTTGCCGATCTGCTCGCCAATGTGGCGCTCGATCCGCTTGGAAAGGTCCCGAATTCAAGTTTTGCGCCATGCGCGTGAAGCCAGTGGCAATTAGGACGGCGGCGGCCGTGCAGGCGACGGCCGCGATCAATCGCGCGGGGCCGCTGTCAGTTGGCGAGAGGCGGCTGCGGCGCGATCTTGTTCTGCGCGATGATGGCTTCGGCCCGCGCGAGATTTTCCAGCAGGCGCTGGCTGGTCAAGACAAGGAAGTAATAGCCGAACTGCGGGTTTTGGAAGTAGATCTCGAGCAGCTTTTCGTAGCTGATAGTTAGAACGCGGCCATCCTCGATACATTCGATCGTCGCGGTCCGGCGGTTGTCGGGCGTGAGGAAACCAAGCTCGCCCATCAAACGCCCCGGCGGAAGTTCGACGTTGATTTCGACGACCCGGAATTTGCCGGTGACGGTCAGCAGCATTTCGTTGGCCGCGTCACCTTTCCTCATCAAGATATCGCCCTTGCGATACTTGCGGTCAGTCATGAACGGCTTGAGCCACTCCATCGACATGTCGCCCTGCGTTGCGGTACGCGCCTTCTTCACGAGAGCGAGCATTTGACGGAGACGGTAGGCATTGATGGGAATCATCAGGAAATACAGAAGAAAGGTCGTGACGGCTCCGGTGAGCGCACCGAAGATGGCGAAGAACGCGCAACCGATCATGTTCGCGACCCGCAGCGGCACCATCGTGTGCGTCAGCAATGTGGCGACGAAGAAGATCGCGCCGATCAGGGCGAACATATTGGCAAGCGTGATGTTGTGCAGGAAGAGCTCCAGCAGGCGGTTGAAGATGGCGTCCCAGGTCACGTTGTTCGGATCGAGGCCCATTTGGACCAGAATCTTCGCGAACCTGAGGTTGTCGGTTGCTGCATCGAGGATGCGGTCCAGCATGATGGACATATCTCCTTTTGGAGCCGGTGAAGCCAGCTTACCGGAAGTTGATATTCGCAGCGCAGCAAACTTGACCACCCGACTTCCGAGAATGGGATGGACCGGCCGTGCTCCCGCCAAACCCGCGAGCATACTTGTGGGGGGAATCAGGAGGAGGAACACGCCCATGCCACACAAGTTTGACACCGCAGTCGTCACCATTGGTATCGATCCCGGCAAGAACACACTGCACATGGTTGGCCTCGACGCCCGAGGAGAGATCGTGCTGCGTGAGAAGGTGGCCCGCACCAAAATTGTGTCTCGGCTCGCGAATGTGCCGCCATGCCTGATCGGGATAGAGGCAGGCATGGGAACGCACTATGTGACCCGCGAACTGCTTGCCCTCAACCACGACGTGAGACAGGTGCCGCCGGTCTACGCCAAGCCTTTCCGGCAGACCCACAAGAATGACTTTCGAGATGCGCATGCGGTTGCTGAAGCCGTGCAACGTCCGACGACACGGTGCGTGCCGCCGAAAACGGACGAGCAGCTCGATCTCCAGGCATTGCACCGTGTGCGCTACCGCCTGGTGGGCGAGCGGACCGCGATCATCAATCAGATTCGCTGCTTTCTCCTGGAGCACGGCCTCACCGTGAGGCAACAGCTCCACTGGTTGCGCCATGCATTGCCAGACATCCTTTCCCAACGCACAGACGTCCTGTCACCGCGGATGGTTCGCATCCTAGAAGATCTGGCTCAAGACTGGCGCCGCCTCGACGATCGCATCGAGGCCGTGAGTGGCGAAATCTAAGCGCTTGCCCAGACCACGGAGTCTTGTCGGCACTTGATGACAATACCGGGCATAGGTCCGATCATCTCGAGCGCCGTCGTCGCCGCGATCGGCAATGGCATTGCCTTCACACGCGGCCGCGATTTTGCGGCATGGCTCGGTTTGGTCCCTAAGCAGATATCGACAGGTGATCGAACGATTCTCGGGCGCATCACCAAACGCGGCAATCGCTACCTTCGCATGCTCTTCATGCAGGCCGCTCGCGTCGTTCTGCTGCGACCAAGGAACTGGATGAAGCACGGCTTTGGACCTTGGCTTGCCGCTGCGGCTCAACGCCTACACCATAATGTGCTGGCGACGGCTCTGGCTAACAAGCTGGCTCGCATCGCATGGAGCGTGTTGGCACAACATCGTGTATACGAGACGCGTCTCAGCGCAGCAGCGGTATGACATGAGCTCGCTCTGGTTCACCAAAGGGATGACCGCCACTCTTCTCCGCCACCGTCGCTCGCCCATCGGGGCGAGCGAGCGACGGTGGCTCCGAAGGGATGGCTTCAGTCAATCCTAGAGAACATTTGAAATGGGAGATACCCGCCGAAGTCTGCGAGTTGGATTTGAAGAATGGGAGAACGGTCTCGCCGTCGCGTTCGTGATCTGGTGACCCAATTGGCCTTCGAGGGCCTATCCGAGAATGAGATCGGACGCGCGCGGATATCCATGATGGCCAGGAGCGATCTGCTCCACGCAAGGGCCGGATACAGAAGCGCAAGACCAACCACTGTTCTGAAGATTCAGCTTGCAACGCACGGCCGGTCCATACAGATGGGTCAAACTCGAAAGTCGCGCGGCCTTCCGCCGAAGTCCGCTGGTCCCCGGTGAGCAGTCATCCGTGGGCCGCGCGATGAGGTCCGAAAGGGGCCAGATTCGGACATGCGCGGAATGACGGTTTCATGCCAAAGTAGCGGACCAGCAGCAAGTGCGGGGAGAGCAACCTGCGTGAAGCGTTTTGCTATTTGGGTTTTGGCGGCACTCGCCCTTATCGCGGCGACTCTCTCCGGCTTGTTTGTCTTTAGCCCGACCGCGCGTTTGGTCATGGCCATCGCCATCGCGGAGATTTTCGACTCCGGGCCACCGCCAATCGCGGAGGGTGTCATTACCAAAGAAGACTGGCCGCACTTTGCAGCAGCCAGCAAAAAGTTGACCGAGGTCTTGCAGTCAAAATTTCCAGTTGGGTCAATAGAGGGAAACTTGAAATCGATTTTGGTCGGCCAGGGGTTTCGTCCCCCCGATCCTATACCGTCCAATTGTGTTCCGCCTGGTCAGCAGGTGCCGGTTGGGGTGGCGTACTACCAGTGCTTAACTCCAGAGCAGGAAGAGAGGAGGAAGAGAACTTTGGTCTATAAGTGGGGCGGCGGTGTTTGCATGGAATCCATCTCAGTCATCTGGTCGAGCGATGAACGTGGCGCTCTGACCCATATCGACGGCGGCTACTACGGAGCGTGCCTTTGAAAGAAGGCCATGTCCGTTCTGGGTCAAACTGAGACCTCGCGCCGGCGGGTCGGCACTTCCGGTCTTCGTTCGGAAGCGGATATCGTCACGGCCGTCCGGCATGTCTCAAGAGGGGCCAAGCGGTCATTCACGCCCGTCGAGAGCGAATTCGCTTGCCTTGCTTTGAGTCCTTTTGCACTCTCAGGCAAGGAGGCCGATGCATGAAGATAATGACCATCGCGTGCGCTCTCGGAGCGGCCCTGGTGCTGTGCAACCTCGGGACGTCTGGTGCCGAAGCCCGGGCGCGGAAGGCACAAGTCGTTCATGAACCAAGGAGGATTGTTATCCCGGGGCCCGTGATAAGGCCAACTCCGTGGGATTATTATGTTGTTCCACGATATCGTTATCGCCCTGAAGACGACCGGGTCGATCCATACGCCCCACCCCTGGTGTCATCGTGGCGCCTCTATGAGGGGTGGCGGTGGCCATATTGGTGGTGAACAGCGATCACGCCAGACAGATCGCATTCCGGGGGAAGTGGTGATCGTCCCCTGACGGACGGTGAAGCGTAACGCCAGGATAAGACCGCGCATCGTGATGCCGCGTTGTGGCAGCGGACCGCTACGGGTCACAACCGGCAAAGCTCAGGACGAGCACAAGATTTCCGCTTCGCCGCCAAGACCCGGCATTTTGCACGTTTGTGAGCACAAGCCCTGGTCTAGTCGGTCCACACGGATCGCGTTGCCAAAAACGCTTACGAGCACGACCACGCAGGCGGTCGGAAAGAATTTCCACGCGGTTGCTAGCGGCACACGTCGGACGGCGGAGGCGCTGTTTGTAGTCACTTTCAGACGCAGAACGCTCCCCGAAAAGAAGTTGCACGCCACACCTCTACCCTCGGGAGCCGGCAAGCCACCCTCTCCCACAGGGGGAAAGGGTCAGGCGAGTTCGTGGATCGACCGTGGTCACTGCTTCGCAGGCTTCCTTTCGATCGGATGGATCTCGATCGCGCGGAGGCGGCCGAGGCGAAGAACGTCCATCGACAGGGTCCGGTCGATCCGGCTGTGATCGAGTGCGCGGATCAGATCGTCGACGCCGTGGATCTCGACGCCGTCGAGCCTGATCACGACATCGCCCGGCAACAGACTGGCGCGCGCTGCCGGGCTGTCCGGCTCGATCTGCATCAAGAGCGCGCCCATCTTGTTCTCGACGCCGGCGAGCACCGCGTGGCGCCGCGGCACCGGCGCGGTTTGCCCGGCGACGCCGATATAGGCGCGGCGGACATAGCCGTGGCGGATGATCTCCGACAGCACGAACTGCGCGGTGTTGCTCGCGACCGCAAAGCAGATGCCCTGCGCGCCGTTGATGATCGCGGTGTTGATCCCGATCACCTCACCCTGCGACGACACCAGCGGCCCGCCGGAATTGCCGGGATTGAGCGCGGCGTCGGTCTGGATCACGTCCTCGATGGTGCGCCCGCTGACCGAGCGGATCGAGCGGCCGAGCGCCGACACCACGCCGGCGGTGACCGTCGATTCGAAGCCGAGCGGATTGCCGATCGCGACCACGAGCTGGCCGCGCCGCAGCGTCTTCGAATTGCCGAGCGAGGCGTAGGGCAGATCGCGCGCGCCGTCGGCCCGCAGCAGCGCGAGGTCGGTGTCGGGATCGACGCCGAGCACATGGGCGTCGGTGACGAAGCCCTCGGTGTCGCGCAGCCGGATCTCCTTGGACGATCCGACTACATGGCTGTTGGTCAGCACGAACCCGTCGGGCGAGATCACGATGCCCGAACCGAGGCCGCCGCGCTCGCGCGCGTTGCGCACCTTCGGCCCGGTCTCGACCCGGACCACGGCGGGGCCGACGCGGTCGGTGACGTCGATCACGGCATTGGAATAGGCATCCAGCAAAGCCCGGTCATCAACCTGGGCAGCATCTTCCACCCGCGGTGACGGCCTGTCACCGGCGGCATCTGAGGTAAAATCCAGCATGGCGAGAGTCCTTTGGCCCCCTCAGATGGTGACCTGCTCCCACCGCTGCAAGTGGTTACGTCCCGCACCTGCCCGGTTGGCTAGGGCAAGATGAGTTTGAATCGAAACGGCTCGGCCGCGCACTTGCTTCACCTCTCCCCGATGGGGAGAGGTCGATTTGCGAAGCAAATCAGGTGAGGGGCCGCAGCACTAATGAGGGACCGTAACCCCTCACCCGGCGCGATGCGCCGACCTCTCCCAAGGGAGAGGTGAAGCTTCGCTGTCGGTGCAGATCAGCCTGATCTCGTCAGGCCCTAGGTCGCCCGCCGCAGCGTGCCGCCGCGCGCTTTGACCGGATCGAGCAGCGACCAGTCGCCGTCCGGCAGCACGTGGCCCTTCGGGAACGGCGCACGCAGCTCGAGCCCGAGCGAGCGCAGCACGCGGTCGTCGCGGTAGTAGCATTGCAGCACGACGCGGACGAGCGTCGCCGCGGCGGCGCCGCCACGGCTACGAAACTCCTGCGCCACCGCATCGCGCCTGGCCTCGTCGAGCTCGGCGAGCGGCTTGCCCGCAAGCCGCGCCAGATGATCCAGCGCCTGCGCGACCAGCGCGGTGTCGCGGCCGAGCGTTGCCAGCATGTCGGCCTGGATCGCGGCATCGTCAGCCCCCGGCACCTTGTACTCGGCGCTTTCGGGAACGATCATCGCAGCGACGGTGCGGAGATCGGCGCGCTGGGCTGCGGTCAGTTGTTTGCTATCGGACATGTCGGTCTCTGGCGGTCTCAGTCGAACAGATTGGCGAGGCGCTGCTTCATCTGGTCGGCGATGTAGAGCGCAAGGGCCTGGATGGTGGAGGTCGGGTTCACGCCGCCCGAGGTGACGAAGATGCTGCCGTCGACGATGAACAGGTTCTTCACGTCGTGCGAGCGGCCCCATTCGTTGACCACGGAGCGCGCGGGATCGGTCCCCATCCGCGCGGTGCCGAGCAGATGCCAGCCGCCCCACGGGATCGGATCGTTGATGCAGATATCGGTGGCGCCGGCGGCCTCGAGAATCTCGCGGCCGCGCGCCAGGCCATGGTCCATCATCTTCCGGCTGTTTGCGCTGATCGTGTAGTCGATCTTCGGCGCCGGAATGCCGTGGCTGTCCTTCAGATCAGGATCGAGCGTGACGCGGTTATGCTCCTCCGGCAGATCCTCGCAGATCGCCGACACCGCGAGGCGGATGACCGTTGAGCTTGCGGAACACGCGGTGATGATCCTTGCCCCAGGGCAGGATGCCCTTCTGCTCGCTCGCGACCGCCTCGAACACCGGCCCGGCGCCGCGGCCGAACTGGATGCCGTAGCCGCGGACGAAGCCGCGCGACAGATCGGTGTCGTAGAACTCCTTGCTCCACAGGCAGGTCGGCGGCGCGCGGTTGCTGTCGGTCGGCTCCTTCACGAAGCCATAGACCTGCGCGTAGGGGTGAAACATCAGGTTCTTGCCGACCAGGCCTGACGAGTTGGCGAGGCCACTCGGGAATTTTCCCGACACCGAATTGAGCAGCAGCCGCGGCGTGCCGACGCCGTTGCAGGCGACGATGACGACCTCGGCCGGCTGGAATTGCTCGACGCCATCCTTGTCGTAGTACACGACGCCGGAGGCCATGCCGTGCTCGTTGGTCAGGATCTCGCGAACCCGGCAATGGGTCTTGAGCTCGACCCCGGCGCGGATTGCGTGCGGCCAGTAAGTGATGTCGGTCGAGGCCTTGGCGCCCTGCGCGCAGGCCGGCGTGCAATGGCCGAGATTGATGCAGCGCGCCCTGCCCTCGTAGTCCATCGTCGCAACCGTGGTGTCCGACGGCCACCAGTGCCAGCCGAACTTGTTCATGGCCTTGCCGATCAGCGGGCCGGATAGCCCGAGCGGCTGCTGCGGCATCGGCGGATGGCTGAGCGGCGACAGCGGATCGCCCGACAGGCCCGAGACGCCCATCATGCGATCGTTCTCCTCGAAGAACGGCGTGAGCGCGTCGTAATCGATCGGCCAGTCGTCGGCGACACCGTCGAGCGTCTTCACCTTGAAGTCGGACGGATGCAGCCGCGGCCAGTGCGCGGTGTACATCACCGTCGAGCCGCCGACGGCGTTGAAGTTGACGACCTTGATCGGCGAATTGTCGTCATTGATCGGGTAATCCTCGGGCCGCTTGCGGACGTTCGGGCTGGACGACCACTCGCCGTAGAATTTCCGCCTCCCAGTCGCGGCCGGTGCTCGGATATTCGGCAGGGTTCATCCAGCCACCCTGGTCGAGGCAGAGGATATGCATCTTGGTGTCGGCAAGGCTCCAGGCCACCGCGGCGCCGGAGGCGCCGGCGCCGATGATCAGGACGTCAACGGGATCGTTCTTCATTCTTGTTCCTTGGAGTTTCTTTTTCTGTCATTGCGAGCGAAGCGAAGCAATCCATTGTTTCCTCACGCGGCGAAATGGATTGCTTCGTCGCTTCGCTCCTCGCAATGACGGCCGGTGATGCGGCTCAATTCACGATTCTCACCGGCAAGCTTCGTATACCGCGGATGAAATTGGAATAGAGCCTTTGCGGCGGGCCCATCAGCTCAAAACGCAGATCGCGCGCCAGAACCTCCTCCCAGAGGATGCGCAATTGCTGCTCGGCGAGGCGGTCGCCGACGCAGCGGTGGACACCGGCGCCGAAGGCGAGATGCTGGCGCGGCTTGGCGCGGTCGATGATGAATTCGTCGGCACGCTCGATCTTGTCCTCGTCGCGATTGCCGGAAATGTACCACATCACGACCTTGTCGCCCTTCTTGATCCGGCGGCCGGCCAGTTCGACATCGTTGCGCGCGGTGCGGCGCATGTGTAGCACCGGCGTGTGGTAGCGGATGGTCTCGGACACCAGGTTCGGGATCAGCTCCGGCCTGGCGCGGACCAGCTCGAACTGCTCCGGATTCTCGCACAGCGCCATCAACCCGGCCGACATCGAGTTGCGCGTGGTGTCGTTGCCGCCGACGATCAAAAGCCCGATGGTGCCGATGAACTCGCGCGGCTCCAGATTCCGCGTCGCTTCCGAATGCGCCAGCATCGAGATCAAATCGAAGGTCGGCGGCGCGTCGATCCGCGCATCCCACAGCTTGCGGAAATATTCTCCCATCTTGACCAGCTCGGCGGTGCGTTCAGCCTCCGAATGCACCACCGCGTCTGATGACTCGACGTTGGCGATTGCGACATCGGACCACCAGGTCAGCTTGGCGCGGTCCTCCGCGGGGAAATCGAACAGCGTCGCCAGCATCATGTTGGTGAGGTCGACCGAGACCCGCTCGGCCCAGTCGAAGGTCTCGTTGCGCGGCAGCGCATCGAGCACGGCTGAGGTGCGCTTCCGGATCAAGGCATCGAAATTGGCGAGGTTCGACGGCGCCACGATCGGCGCGACCGTGCGGCGCTGCGCGGTGTGGCCGGGCGGGTCCATGCGGATGAAGCTCGGCCGCTCCTGCCCCTTCGGCTGGTCGGCGACCTGGATACCTCCGAGTTCGGAGGCCGAGGAATAGTTCTGATGATCCAGCTCGACCGCAAAGATGTCGTCGTAGCGCGTCACCGACCAGTACGGACCGTAGGCCGAGGCCTCGCAATAATGCACGGGATCGTCGCGACGGAGCTGCGCGAACAGCGGCCGCCAGGTGTCATCCTGATAAAGCCGGGGGTTGCTGACGTCTGTCGACGTCGGCCTGCGCAGCGCCTCTCCCATCGCTTCACTCCCACCGGTTCCGTCGCCGCTTGGCGGGCGATCGTCTTGTCGGGTCGACGATAGAGGGAATCCCGCGGCTGAGTAAAGCCACGGGGCGGACAGTCCGCCGCGCGGAATGCGCGCAGGCAGGCGCACCCGGCAAATCGCGATGGCAGCCCCGCTGTTCGAGGTTTGTCGGCGGCAAGAAGACCGGCTAGCCTTGCCGGCAATCAACCGATCAGGGAGCAACGACAGGTGGCCGCATTGCGCCAGGACAACAGCCCGCAGACGGCTGCGCTGGACTACGACGTCATCATCATCGGCGCCGGCCTGTCCGGCATGTACCAGCTCTACCGGCTGCGCGAACTCGGCCTCAAGACGCGCGTGTTCGAGGCCGGCACCGGCGTCGGCGGCACCTGGTACTGGAACCGGTATCCCGGCGCGCGCTTCGATTCCGAAAGCTATTCCTACGGCTACTCGTTTTCGAAGGAGCTGCTCGACGAATGGGAATGGTCCGAGCATTTCGCCGGTCAGCCCGAGACCTTGCGCTACTGCAACTACGTGGCCGACAAGTTCGATCTGCGCCGCGACATCCAGTTCGAGAGCCGCGTCACGTCCGCGATCTACCAGGACGACACGCGAAGCTGGCAGGTCACGCTGGAGAACGGCGCGCGCCATAGCTGCCGATTCCTGATCACCGCGATCGGCCCGCTGTCGACGCCGACCCTGCCGCGCATCGAGGGCCGCGATGATTTCAAGGGCCAGTCGTTTCACACCGCGCGCTGGCCGAAAGGAAAGGTGGATTTCACCGGCAAGCGCGTCGCCGTGATCGGCACCGGCGCGACCGGTATCCAGACCATCCAGACCATCGCCGGCGAGGTCGGCCACCTCACCGTGTTCCAGCGCACCGCCAATTGGGCGGCGCCGCTGCACAACGGCAAGATCGATGCGGAGACGCAAGGCAAGATCAAGGCCGGCTATCCCAAGATCTTCGCGCGTTGCAAGGAGACTTTTGCCTGCTTCGTCCATACACCCGACCCGCGCGGCGCCTTCGAGGTCAGCGACGCCGAGCGCGAGGCATTTTATGAGAAGCTCTACGGCGAGCGCGGCTTCGGCATCTGGCAGGGCAACTTCAAGGATATCCTGATCGACCGCGAGGCGAATGCGACGATCAGCGACTTCGTCGCGCGCAAGATCCGCGAGCGCGTGAAGAACCAGGCCGTCGCCGAGAAGCTGATCCCGAAGAATCACGGCTTCGGCACGCGACGGCTGCCGCTCGAGACCTTCTATTACGAGGTCTACAACCGCGACAATGTCGAACTCGTCGATCTGAAGCAGACGCCGATCGCGCGGATCACGCCCGAGGGTATCCGGACGACCGACAAGGACTACGCCTTCGACATCATCATCTATGCCACCGGCTTCGATGCCATCACCGGCAGCTTCGACAACATCGATTTTCGCGGCGCGCACGGCGCAAGGCTGAAAGAAAAATGGACGCACGGCCCGGAAACCTATCTCGGGCTGATGGTCGACGGCTTTCCCAACATGATGATGCTGATGGGCCCGCACACCGCGCTCGGCAACATCCCGCGCAGCATCGAATACAGCGTCGACTGGGTCACCGGCCTGCTCCGCTTCGCGCAAGAGAAAGGCCTGACCTTCCTCGACGCCACCCCCGAAGGCACCGCCGACTGGACCGATCATGTCAAGGCGCTCGGTGTCGGGCTCTTGTCCAACGAGGTCGATTCCTGGATGACTGGCATCAACCGCAATGTCGAGGGCAAGCAGAGGCGCATCGTCGCCCGCTACAGCGGCAGCGCGCCGGCGTATCGTGCGAGGTGTGATGAGGTGGCGGCGAAGGGATACGCGGAGTTGCGGTTGGGGTGAGCTTGGGATCGCTCTCTCGGTGATGCGAGGCGCCTGCCCCATCCATCCCCGTCGTCCTGGCGAAAGCCAGGACCCATAACCACCGCATTCAGTGATGAACGGGATCATGGCCTCAGCATCGCGCAATAATTGAGATTTGGGGTAATGGGTCCTGGCTTTCGCCAGGACGACACGGTGTTTGTCGCACGATCCGTGCGTCACATGCCAAGAGGTTTGCCACGTCAGGCAACTCAGCCCCGTAGGATGGGTCGAGCGAAGCGATACCCATCATTTGCACCGCGGATGAAGAATTGATTGGTTTCGCTTCGCTCGACCCATCCTACGCATCGAACTTCGCTACCACGCATCGATACACGGACGCTTGCGGTGCGTGCGCGGCTCTACCTTCGGCACCGAGCGCAGGCCGGCCATGATCCAATGCCTGGTGTCGGCGGGGTCGATCACCTCATCGATCTCGAGCACCGAAGCGATCGAGACCGCCTTGCCGTTGGCGTAGAGCTCGGCGACCTTGGTCTGGAAGTACTTCTCGCGCTCGAGGGGGTCCGCGATCGCCTCCATCTCCTTGCGGAAGCCGAGGCGGACATAGCCTTCCAGGCCCATGCCGCCGAATTCGCCGGTCGGCCACGCCACCGTGAAGAACGAGGCGTGGAAGCCGCCGCCGATCATCGATTGCGCGCCGAGGCCATAGCCCTTGCGCAGCACGACGCCGAACAGCGGCACCGTGATGCTGGCGCCGGTGACGAACATCCGCGCGACATGGCGCACGATCGCGGTCTTCTCTGCCTCGGGACCGACCATGAAGCCCGGCGTGTCGCACAGTGAGACGATCGGGATGTCGAAGGCGTCGCACAGCTGCATGAAGCGCGCGGCCTTGTCGCCGGCTGCGGCGTCGATCGCGCCGCCGAGATGTTTTGGATTGTTGGCGATCAGGCCGAACGGCTTGCCCTCGATGCGGATGAAGGCCGTGATCATGCCGACGCCGAAATCGCGCCGGATCTCCAGCACCGAGCCCTCGTCGGCGATCAGGTCGATCACGTTGCGGATGTCGTAGACCCTTAAGCGATTTTCCGGGATCGCGCGGCGCAGCAGCCGCTGGTCCGGCGCTTTCCAGTCCGCAACCGCGCCCTGGAAGTAGGATAGATATTTCTGCGCAACCGCCGTCGCCTCTTCCTCGTCCTCGACCAGGATGTCGATCACGCCGTTCGGCGACTGGAACGTAACAGGGCCGACCTCGGCCGGATGGTAGACGCCGAGCCCGCCGCCCTCGATCATCGCCGGACCGCCCATGCCGATCGAGGCGTTTTTGGTCGCGATGATGACGTCGCAGACGCCGAGCATCGCGGCGTTGCCGGCGAAGCAATAGCCCGAGACCACGCCGATGACGGGCACGAGGCCGGAGAGCTTGGCGAACTGCACGAAGGACGGGCCGTCGAGGCCGGTCATGCCGAGCCGGTCGGTATCGCCGGGCCGGCCTCCGCCGCCTTCGGCATAGAACACCAGCGGCATGCGCCACTGCTCGGCGAGACCGAGCATGCGGTCGATCTTCTTATGGTTCATATGGCCCTGGGTGCCGGCGAGCACGGTGTAGTCGTAGGAGATCACCATGCAGCGCGCGCCGTCAGCGCCGAAATCCCTGGCGTTGACGGTGGCGACGCCCGCGATCAGGCCATCAGCCGGCGTGTTCTTGATGAGGTCCTCGACCTTGCGGCGGCGGCGTTGCGCCGCGATCGCGAGCGAGCCGTATTCGACAAACGAACCCTCGTCGACCAGCTGCGCGATGTTCTCGCGCGCGGTGCGCTGGTTGGTCTTGCGGCGGCGCTCGACCGACGCCGGGCGGTTCTCGTCCAGCGTGATCGCCTTGCGCGCGATCAGTTCACCGAGATCAGGGCGGATGTGATCGAGATCGATCGCAGCCTCTTCCGCCGCATGATGGCCGTCGACCTCGGCAGGCTCCAGGAACAGGATCGGCTCGCCATGCATCAGGGTGACGCCGGGGCCACCGGCGATCTTCGTCACCCGGCCGCCATGCGGCGCGGCAACGAGATGCTCCATCTTCATCGATTCCAGCACCGCGATCTGCTGGCCGGGGCGGACCAGATCGCCCTCCGTGACCTCGATCGCCACGATCGTGCCCTGCAACGGCGCGGGCACCGGGAGCGATCCCTCGGGCGCCGCCTCGGTGGCGACGGACCTGGTCGTCGCCGCCTCGCTGACGTCGATCAAGGGTGCGGCGAGATCGCTGGCCGCGCCGACCAGCGCCGCCACATGCGTATCGATGAAGTTGGTGCTGATCTTGTTCCGGGCAAAGCTCTGATGCGCCAGGATTGCGCTGAGGAACGGGATGTTGGTGGCGACGCCGCCGATGCGGAATTCGCGCAAGGTGCGCGACGCCTTGTGCACCACGTCGGTCCATTTCAGGCTCGGCGAATGCACGATGACCTTTGCCAGCAGCGAGTCGAACGCGGCGCTGGTCCGGTAGCCGGAATAGCCGAACGTATCGACCCGGACGCCGGGTCCTGACGGCAGGTCGAAGACGGCCAGCGTGCCGCCGGTCGGCTTCGTCACGCCCTTCTCGTCCATCACCTCCATGTTGACGCGCAGCTGCATGGCATAGCCGCGCGGCAGCGGCACCGCTGATTGCGCCAGCCCGAGCGAAGCCAGCGTTGCGCCCGCGGCGACCGCGAGCTGCGACCGCACGAGGTCGACGCTCAGCACCGCCTCGGTGACGGTGTGCTCGACCTGGAGCCGCGGATTGGCCTCGATGAAGGCGAAGGCGCCCTCGCCCTCACCGGCCTCGTCATCGACAAGGAATTCGAAGGTGCCGAGATTGTCGTAGCGCGCGGCGGCGGCGAGCTGCTTCGCCGCCTCGATGATGCGCGCGCGCAAGCCATCGCTCAATGACGGGCTCGGCGCCACCTCGATGAGTTTCTGGTTGCGGCGCTGGATGGTGCATTCGCGCTCCCAGAGATGGCTGATCGCACCATGACGATCGCCGATGATCTGCACCTCGATATGACGTGCCTTGCGGATCAGCCGCTCGACATAGACCGCGTCGTTGCCGAACGCCGCCTTGGCCTCCGACTGGCAGCGCGCATAGGCTTCATCGAGCTTCGCCAGGTCCTCGACCACGCGCATGCCGCGCCCGCCGCCGCCCGCGATCGCCTTGATCATCACGGCAGCATTGGCGCCGAGCGAGGTGACGAAGGCTTTTGCCTCGTCCAACGTCGTTGCGCCTGACGTGCCGGCGATGATCGGCACGCCGCATGTTTTCGCCAATGCCTTTGCCTTAGCCTTGTCGCCGAACAGATCGAGCGCCTCCGGCGACGGGCCGACGAAGACGATCTTCTCCTCGGCGCAGCGCCGCGCCAGCTGCGTGTTCTCGCTGAGGAAGCCATAGCCTGGATGCAGCGCGTCGCAGCCGGTGACCCTGGCCGCCGCGATGACAGCCTCGATATCGAGATACGCCCGCGCGCCGCGGCCGGGGATCTCCTGACTCGCATCAGCGGATCGGACATGCAGCGAGGCCGCATCGTCGGCGGGATAGATCGCGACAGTGGCGATACCGCTCTCGGCCGCGGCGCGGGCAATGCGGATCGCGATCTCACCGCGGTTGGCAATCAGCAATTTCTTGAACGACATGATCATTCCACCAAAGGTCAACGATCCTTCATGGTCGGATCGAGCACAACACGCAAGGATTCCCCGAGCGCGTTGAACGCCAGGGAGACGACGAGAATGGCAAGGCCCGGCGCATACATCTGCTCCGGAGCGATTTCCATATATTGATAGGCGCGCGCCAGCATGGCGCCCCAGCTCGGGTCCGGCGGCTGGATGCCGAGACCGAGGAACGACAGGCTGGCCTCCGCCAGGAGCGCCGCGGCGAGCAGCAGCGTCACCTGCACGATGACCGGCTGCAGCGTGTTCGGCAGTACGTGGCGCCACAGCACATGCCAGGTCGGCGCGCCAAAGCCCCTGGAGGCGTCGACATAGAGCTCCTGCCGCACGATCAGGGAGCGGGCGCGGACGATGCGCGCCAGCGCCGGAAACATCGTGATGCCGATCGCGATCATGCCGTTGGTAAGCCCGATGCCGAGCGCGCCGGTGACCGCGATCGCCAGCACGATCGCGGGAAACGACAGGAAGGTGTCGATGATCCGGCTGATGGTGTCGTCGATCCAGCCGCCGAAATAGCCGGCGACGAGGCCGACCGGCAGCCCGATCAGGACCGCGACGCCGACCGCAAGCAGGCTGGCATAGACGGTGGCCGGCGCGCCGTAGATCAGGCGGGAGAAGATGTCGCGGCCGAGATCGTCGGTGCCGAGCAGATGCAACGGCCCCGGCGGCGCCAGCATGTTGTTGACGTCCTGCGCGGTCGGCGCGTAAGGCGCGATCCAGGGCGCGCCGATTGCCACGATCACGAGCACCGAGAGTACCAGGATCGACAACGCCGCGCGCAGATCGCCGGCGAGCCAGCGCAGGAAACGCCGAAGCCGGGTCGGCTTGGCCGGCATCTTGAGCGGAGCGAGCGCAGTGTCGGTCATTGCTCGATCCTCGGATCGACCGCGGCACAGAGCAGGTCGGTGATCAAATTCACCGCGATCACGACCACCACCATGGTGAAGACCACGCCTTGCACGATCGGGAAATCACGCTGGATCGCACCGCGCACGATCAGGCTGCCGAGGCCGGGGATGGCGAACACCGCCTCGATCACGACGGTTGCCGCCAGCATGCGGTTGACCAGCAGGCTGATGATGGTGAGTAGATTGACGCCGACATTCTTCAGGCCATGCTGCCAGAGGATGCGGGACGTCGACAGCCCCTTGGCATGCAGCGTACGGACATATTGCGAGGACAGCACCTCCAGCAGCGCACCGCGCAGCTGGCGCGCAACCTCGGCCATGCCATAGGCCGCGATCGCGACGGCGGGCAGCAGCGCATGCCGGATCGCATCGATCGGCGAGGCGCTGAAGGATTTTGCGCCGGTCGCCGGCAGCCAGTTCAGCTTCAGCGAGAATTCCGCCACCAGAATCATCGCAAGCCAGAAGCCGGGCACCGCGACGCCGAGCGAGGCGATCATGCTGATCAGCTTGTCGACCCAGCCGTTCGGTTTGATCGCGGCGATCACGCCCATCGGAATCCCCGTGACCAGCGCCAGCAGCAGCGCGATCACGACGATCAGCAGCGTATTCGGGAACGCACGCCCGATCGAGACCGCGACCTTCTCGCCGGTCAGAAGCGATTGCGAGAGATCGCCCTGCGCGACATGGCCGAGCCAGGCGCCATATTGCACCAGGAACGGCCGGTCGAGGCCGTAGATTGCCCTGATCTCGGTGATCCGCGCGTCGGTCGCGTTGTCGCCGGCCAGCGTCACGGCGATGTCGCCGGGCACCAGCTTGAGCAGCGCAAACACCATGAAGGTCGCGAGCAGGATCACGGGCAGCGCCTGCACCAGGCGGCTGCCGATGACCTTGACTGGTGACCGTCGTGCCATGGTTCAGCCTTCGAGCCAGACGTCGTCGTATTTCGGCTTGCCAAGCAGATTGGGCCGATAGCCCTGCACCTTCTTGTTCATGGCAACCAGCTCGAACTGGAACGCCAGCGGCGCGACAAAGGCGTTTTCCATCACCAGCCGCTGCACGGCGGCGAACGCCTTGCGCCTGACCTCGATATCTTCCGATGCGCGCGATTCCTTGATCGCGGCCTCGAGTTCGGCCGGCACCGGCGCGCGACCGCCATTGTAATAGGCGTCCTTGGTGAACATCAAAGAATAGGTCAGGCTCGGGTCGGGCCGTCCGGTCCAGGCCGAGAGCAGCCCGGCCCCCTTCTTCTCCGGACCGAAGAACGCGGCAGAGGCCTCCGCGATCGGCGCGTTGACGAAGCGCACATTCATGCCGGCCTTGCGCAACTGCTCGATCAGGATCTCCTGACGCTGCACCGAATCCTGGTCCGGATAGCCGCCGAGCTCGATCGGGGGGCCCTCCTTTAAGCCAGCCTCGGCGAGGAGCTTGCGTGCCTTGTCGGGATCGTAGGGATAGAGTTTGGCGACCTCGGCATCATAGGCCCAATGCGCCTTCGGCAAGTTCATGTAGGCGGGCTCCGCGAGGCCGGCGAGCGCGGCCTTGACGAAGGACTCGCGGTCGATCGCGAAGTTGAGCGCCTGGCGAACCTTGACGTTGTCGAACGGCGGCTTGGCCCAGTTGAGGAAAATCTGGAGCACATAGAGCGTCGGGCCGTGCACCACCTTGACGCTCGAGGCGCGCTCGATGATCGCCTTCTGCCGCGGCGGCAATTGATAGATCAGATCGTTCTGCCCGGCGGTGACCGAGCGCGCGCCGGTGGTGAGCTCGGGAATGATCGAGAACTCGATGCCGTCCGGCCAGGGCCGGTCCGGCTTCCGATATTTCTCGTTGCGCTTGACCACGATCTTCTCGCCGTCGGCCCAGCTCACGAAGGCGTAGGCGCCGGCGCCGACCGGCTTGCGCGTCACGACGCCGCCCTCGGCCGCCTTCAGCGCGGTCGGCGAGACCATCATGCCGGCGCGATCGGAGAGAATGCCGGGCAGCGCGGTATCCGGCGTCTTCAGCTTCAAGGTCACCTGCTGCGGGCCGGTGACCTCGACCGAGGCGACCGAGAGCAGGTCGGCCTTGATGTTCGACTTCGCATCGCTCCGGCTGCGATCGAGGTTGAACTTGACAGCTTCCGCATCGAGCGGCGTGCCGTCATGGAAAGTGACGCCTGAGCGGATGTTGAGCACCAGCGTGTTGGGATCGGTGAACTTCCAGCTCTCCGCAAGCCCCGGCTTCGGCTTCAGCGTCTCGAACTCCCATTCGGTCAGCGTGTCGTACATCGTGAACAGGAAGGCGTGGTCGGAGCCGGCGCCGCCGGTTGCCGGATCGAGGCTCGACGGATTGGCCGGCGCTGATATCCGCAAGGTGACGCCCTTCTTCGGCGCGGCTTGCGCGAATGCACTGCCACCGAGTGTGGTGCCGGCCAGCGCAGCCGAGATCAGCGCCATGGCCTCGCGTCGTGTCGTCATCGTCATGGCGTTGTCTCCAGTGTTGTTTGGAGCATGATCTTCTCGGAAAACCACTTCATACTTTTCCGGATCATGCTCTGGGCAAAAAATTCGGGCGGTCGGCGAAATGGCAGGCCACCCAATGATCGGGCTTCAACTCGCGCCACTCCGGCACACGCTCGGTGCAGAGCGGCTGCGCGTGCGGGCAACGGGTACGGAAGCGGCAGCCCGACGGCGGATCGATCGGGCTCGGCACCTCGCCCTGCAGCACGATCCGCTGCGCCTCGCGCATCGATGACGGCAGCGGTCGCGGCTCGGCCGACAGCAATGCGATGGTGTAGGGGTGCAGCGGCCGCTCGGCGACCTCTTCGGTCGGCCCGAGCTCGACGAACTGGCCGAGATACATGACAGCGACGCGCTCGCTGATATGCGAGACCACGGCAAGATCATGGGTGATGAAGACATAGGTCAGCCCGAGGTCGCGCTGCAGATCGGCAAACAGGTTGAGCACATCGCCGCGGATCGACATGTCGAGCGCGGCCACCACCTCGTCGCAGACGATCAGTTTCGGCTTCAGCGTCAACGCGCGCGCGATCACGACGCGCTGCTTCTGGC
The DNA here is from genome assembly GCF_054057015.1 of Bradyrhizobium sp. JR3.5. NCBI lineage: Bacteria > Pseudomonadati > Pseudomonadota > Alphaproteobacteria > Hyphomicrobiales > Nitrobacteraceae > Bradyrhizobium > Bradyrhizobium sp. JR3.5. The sequence continues at coordinate 5,444,690 of NZ_JBSRYV010000002.1, read as the reverse complement.
CGCCGGACAGCTGGTGCGGATAGCGCTCGCCGAATTCCTGCGGCAGACCCACGCGCTCCAGCGCCTCCCGCGCTAGCCGCTCCCGCTCGGGGCGGCTGCCGACGCGGGCAAGCTCCAGCGGCTCGAGCACGGAGGCCAGGATCGTCATGCGCGGATTCAGCGCCGCGTTCGGATCCTGGAAGATGATCTGGTAGTCGCGGCGATGGCTCTGGAATTTTTGGCGCGACAGCGCCGTTGGGTCGATGCCGTCATGCAGGATGGCGCCGGCGCTCGGCTTCAGCAGAAACACCAGCGCGCGGCCGATCGTGGTCTTGCCCGATCCGGATTCGCCGATGATGCCAAACGTCTCGCCGCGGCGGACGTCGAAATTGACGCCGTCGACCGCCTTCACGGTGGCGCGGCGGTCCGAGGCCTGGAAGCGGACCTGGAGGTCGCGCACCGAGACGATGGTCTCGCCGCGCTGTTCAGCAGATGCTGCGGTCATTGCGTCGCGACCTTCGCAGCAGCCGGCGTATCGGGCGGGTGCAGCGCGCCCGGCAAATTGAGCTCGGCAAAGCGCCAGCAGCGCACCTTGCGGCCGCCGCCGGCGTCCTGCAGCTTCTGCTCGGCCTCGCAGCCCTTGGCGGCATGCGCGCAGCGGGCACGGAAGCGGCAGCCGGCCGGCATCTCCGCGATCGACGGCACCCGGCCCGGGATCGACGGTAACCGGCCGTGGCGCGGGCTCAGATGCGGCAGCGAGCGCAACAGCCCCGATGTATAGGGATGCAGCGGCCGCACCAACGCCTCGTCGACGGTGGCGTCCTCGATCACCTCGCCGGCATACATCGCGATCATCCGCGTGCAGGTCTCGGCGACGACGCCGAGATCGTGGGTGATCAGCATCAGCGCGGTCTTCGAGGTCTCGCTGATGTCGCGCAGCAGCTCGAGGATCTGCGCCTGCACGGTGACGTCGAGCGCGGTGGTCGGCTCGTCCGCGATCAGCAGCTGCGGGCCGCAAATCAGGCTTGCCGCGATCATCACGCGCTGGCGCATGCCGCCGGAGAGCTGGTGCGGATAGTCGTCGATCCGCCGCTCCGGCGAGGCTATGCCGACGCGGCGGAGCATCTCCAGCGTTTTGGCGCGCGCTTCCTCGTAGCTGACATCGGTATGGACGCGCAGCGTCTCCGCGATCTGGTGGCCGACGGTGAAGACCGGATCGAGCGCGCTCATCGGCTCCTGGAAGATCATCGCGATCCGCTTGCCTCGGATGGCGCGCATCTGCCGCGCGCTGCAGGAGGCGAGATCGGTGCCGTCGAACAGGATCTTGCCGTCGAGGCCGGCAAAATTGCCCGGCAAGAGACGCAGGATCGACAGGCCGGTGATGGTCTTGCCGCAGCCGCTCTCGCCGACAATTCCGACCCGCTCGCCGGGCGCGATGTCGAAATCGATCCGGCGCGTCGCCTGCCAGATGCCCTGCGCGGTCTTGAAACGGATGCCGAGCCCGCGCATGGACAGCAGCGGCCGCGCGCCGTCGCGCGCACCCTCCGCTTTGCACTGTGCCGGCTGGCCTGCCTCCATCAACCCGCCGCCCGCTTCTTCTCTTGCACCAGCTGCTCCTCCATCAGCATCTCGGTGCCGACAATGCCCTCGCGGGTGAGCTCTTCAAGCTCGGCGTCGGAGAGGCCGAGCATACCGCCGAGGATTTCGCGATTATGCTCGCCGAGCGTCGGCGGCACCGAGCGGATCGCAAACGGTGCATCGCCCTCGCGGAACGGCATCGACGGCTGCGGATGCTTGCCAATGAAAGCGCGGTCGACCTGCTGGATGAAATCGCGGGCGTGCAGCTGCGGGTCCTGCAGCAGATCGATCGGCAGCCGCGCGACGCCGGATGCGATCCCTTCGGCCTGCAACGCAGCCATCACCGCGTCCGGATCGCGTGCCGAGGTCCAGGCCGTGATCGCAGCCTCGATCTCGGCCTCGATGGCGCGCCGGCCCGCGGCCCCCCCCCCCCCCGCCTTGAGCGTCTCGTCCGTCGCCCAGTCCTCGCGGCCGAGCAGCCGCGCGAGCCTGGGCCACATCGCGTCATCGGACACCGCGACCACGATCCAGTTGTCCTCGCCATCGCAGCGAAAGCAGCCGTGCGGCACGAAGTCAGGATGGCGGTTGCCATACTTCGTCGGCGGCTTGCCGCCGATCGAATGCGCCACGATCCAGGGTGCGGCGAACGGCATCATGCACTCGATCTGCGCGAGATCGATGAACTGGCCCTGTCCCGTCAGCCTGGCGTGGATCAGCGCCGTCAACACCGCGGCAGCGCCGTTGAGACCACCGACGGCGTCACCGAACGCGGTGTGGCTCATCACAGGCGGGCCGCCGGGATCACCGACCACGCTTGGCAGGCCGGAGCCCTGCTCCAGGGTCGAGCCGTAAGCGCGGCAGTCGCGATGCACGCTGCCGGCGCCGAATGCCGACATCGACATCATCACGAGCTTCGGATTGATCTTGCTCAGCACGTCGTAGCCGAGGCCGAGCTTGGGCAGGACCTCGACCGAATAATTGTCGACCACGAGGTCGGCATCGGCGAGCAGGCGCTTGGCCAGTACAAGCCCCTTCGGCCGGGTCAGGTCGAGCGTGATGCCGCGCTTGTTGCGGTTCATGATGCAGTAGCGCACCGACTTCTCGTACATCTGCTCCAGCACATAGGCCGGGCGGCGGTCGACGCCGCGCCACCAGTCCGGATACTGGGTCGCTTCGATCTTGACGACGTCGGCGCCGAGATCGGCGAGCGTGCGGGTGCAGATCGGCCCGGCCCAGCCCATCGAGAAATCGACGACGCGGATGCCCTCGAGCGGCAGGCGATTGGTCGGAGCCGGCTTCGGTGCCGGCGCACGCGGCGCAGCCTCGGGCCTTACCTGCTGCTCGCCGAGATCGGGCACGCGGCCACCGCGGAGGGGCGGCGTTCCCGTCAATCGTTGCATCGTGCCGGCGGAAAGGCCGGTCTCGTCACCGACCGTGATCGGAACGATGGCGCCGCGCGCACGCTTTTCTTCGTCGGCGATGAGATCCGCGATCTCCGGCACCGGCACGATCGGGATCTTGCGCCTGAGACCCTCGGCAAACCATTCCTGCGCGGTGCGCTGCTTCAGCTTCGGCAGGATCTTGCCCTCGATCTCGGCGACGCGTTGCAGCCGGTCGACGCCCATGACGAGCGTCGGATCGTCGCGCAGTTCGTTGAGCCCCAGCATCTCGCAGAACGCGCGCCACTGCGCCGGAGTCACCGTGGTGACGCCGAGCCAGCCTTGCTTGGTCTCGTAGATGCCGACCGGGAAGGTCGGCCAGAACCGGTTGACGCCGATCCGCCGCATGATGTCGCCGCGCTGGAACGCCTCGAACATGATGTATTCGGTCACGGCGATAGAGGCCTCGAACAGGCTGAGATGGCTGCTGCGCCCGCGCCCATCCTGCATGCGGCCGAGCACCGACGAGGCGGCGGCGATGAAGCCCCACAGCCCGCCCGAGAATCCCGGTCTGGAAGTCCGGCGCGTGCATCGGCGGTCCCTGCTCGGGTCCGACCAGCTTCACAAGCCCGGTCAACGCGCGGATGGTGGAGTCGGTCGCCGCGAAATTGGCATAGGGACCGCGATCGCCGAACCAGGCGAGGTCGAGATGGATCAGGCCCGGATTGTTCCGCTTGATCGCATCGAGATCGACGCCGGGACAATTGGCCGCATCGATGCCGCGCCCATCGAGCAGGATGTCGCAGCCGGCAATCAGCTCACGCAGGCGCGACGTGGCGCTCACGTCGCTCTGGTCGAGCACGACACTCGATTTGTTGAAATTGAGAAACCCAAACCATGCGCTGTGCCCCTGCGGCGTCAGCGGCGCAGTGCGGCGAAGCGGATCGCCCGCGGGCGACTCGACCTTCTGCACATCGGCGCCGAAATCAGCGAACAGCCGCGCGCAATAGCTCGTCGCCGCCGCACTTCCGATCTCGACTATCCGCAGATGCGACAACGCGCCCATCACGCTTCCTCGCGACAAAATGACCAGCCGATGCCATCGGCTGATTCAGTTTCTTGTTGCCTGAACTTGAAGCCGCGCCGACTGTGTGATGCAAGTGGAATTTTCTTCCGCTTGACGGAATTCACTGGATTGCCGCAGCACTTTGCAACAAGCGTGCGCTGACGGTCTGCCGCCGTGCGGTTGACGCATTGCTCGATCCGCTATTGTGCTCTCTTCAACGCCAACAAACGCCGGGCAGGAAACCATGAGCAAATCCACCACAATCAAAAGCGTCGAGACGCTCGCCTGCGATGCCGGCTGGCGGAATTATCATTTCGTCAAAATGACGACGTCAGACGGGCTGGTCGGCTGGAGCGAATATGACGAAGGCTTTGGCGCGCCCGGCGTGACGGCGGCGATCGAGCGGCTGTCGGCGCGCGTGGTCGGCAAGAACGCGTTCGAGCACGAGCGGATCTATGTCGAGCTGTTCGCCGCGACGCGCCCCGCCGCCGGGCGGCGTGGTGGCGCTGGCGCTCGGGGCGATCGAGAACGCGCTGCTCGACGTCAAGGCCAAGGCGCTCGGCGTGCCCTGCTACGATCTGCTCGGCGGCAAGATCCGCGACCGCGTGCGGGTCTACTGGTCGCATTGCGCGACCTGGCGCATCAATCATCCGGATTGGTACAAGCCTGCAATCACCGACCTCGACGGCGTCAAGGCGATCGGGGCCGAGGTGCGCGAGAAGAAATTCTCGGCGATGAAGACCAACATCTTCGTCTATACGGATGGCAAGCCGCAAGGCTGGCGGCCCGGCTTCGGCTCGCCGTTCCAGCCCGAGATCAATGTCGACCGCAATGTGCTGCGCAATCTCTGCATGCATCTGGAAGCGATCCGCGACGGCGCGGGGCCGGATGTCGATCTCCTGCTCGACCTCAACTTCAACGCCAAGACCGAGGGGTATCTGAAGATCCTGCGCGCCATCGAGAAGATGGATATGTTCTGGGTCGAGATCGACACCTTCAACCCGCAGGCGCTCGGCTATATCCGCCGCCAGAGCCCGCACCCGATCTCGTCCTGCGAGACGCTTTTGGGCCTGCGCGAGTTCCTGCCCTATTTCGCCGAGCAGGCGATGGACGTCGCGATCATCGACACGCCGTGGAACGGCGTCTGGCAGTCGATGAAGATCGCCGCCGCCGCCGAGCATTTCGAGGTCAACGTCGCGCCGCATAATTTCTACGGCCATCTCTGCACCATGATGAATGCGCATTTCTGCGCCGCGGTGCCGAACCTGCGCATCATGGAGACCGACATCGATCGCCTGGCCTGGGACCACGAGCTGTTCACCCACGTGCCGGAGTTCGTCGACGGCCATCTCGTGATCCCGGATCGCCCGGGTTGGGGCACCGAGCCGAACGAGGAAGGCCTGCGCGCGCATCCGCCTCAGAACAAGGGCGGACTGCTGAATTACGGGCTGAAGAAGTAGGTGGTTACTTAGGGAGCTGAGCGGCGGCACCGCCTAACCCGTCATCCAGAGGAGGCCGCGCAGCGGTCGTCTCGAAGGATGCACGGCCACAGTCGGGCCGTCGCCCCTTCGAGACGGCTGCTTTGCAGCCTCCTCAGGGTGACGGTGATGGAGTGACCATCGTGCTCAATTATCCTCGCGCACCGGCGTGAACGCGCTCTCGATCACGTCGCCGATCGGCTGCCAGGCATTGCCGTCGAACTGCACCAGCCGCATCTGCTTGATGGGGCGGAAATCCTTCGGTCCGGTGTTGATCACGATCCCGGGCAGTGCGATCGGGCTCTGGTAGTCCTTCAGCGAGGCGGCCTGCCGCATGATGTTCTCGCGCGACAGGTCGTCGCCGCACTGGCGCAGCACCTGCATCAGCGTGTCGGCGGCGGCATAGCCGAACACGGCGTAAATGTCGTCCTTGTCGCCGTCGGGGTAGTACTTGTCCATGAAGGCGTCCCACGCCTTGATCTGCGGATCGTTCTTCCAGGAGGCGTCGCCGGCATCCTTCAGGAACGAGGTCGAGATCACGCCGAGCGAATTCTGCAGGCCCGCCGGCCGCAACGCGCTGGCGATCGAGGCCGATGCATTGTCGAGGATGAACACCGGATGCCAGTCGAGGTCCGCCGCAGCGCGGATCGCGCGCGCCGCGATCGCCGGCGCACCGTCGAACACCAGGATATCGGCGCCGGAGCCTTTCAGGATCCCGATCTGGTTCTGGATCGCGGTCTCCGACGCATCGAAGGCGAGATCGGCGACGATCATCCCCGCAGTGTCGCCGAGCCCTTCCTGCAATCCCCGGAACAGATCGCGGCCGAACTGGTCGTTCTGCCACAGTACCGCGATCTTGCGCGAGGGATAGGCGGCCTGGATGTAGTTGGCGTAGATCCGCCCCTCGGCGCGGAAGGTCGGCTGCCAGCCCATGGTCCAGGGAAAGGTTTTCGGATGCGCCCACTCCTCGTCGCCGGAGGCGACGAACAGCTGCGGGATATTCTTCTCGTTGAGGTATTTTCGCACGGCGAGGTTGCTCGGCGTGCCGAACGAGCCGAACATCAACAGCACGTCCTGACTCTCGACGAGATCGCGGGTCTGCTCGATCGCGGTCTTCGGATTGGAGCTGTCATCGACCGAGATGAACTTGACCTTGCGGCCATTGATGCCGCCATGCTCGTTGATCATGTCGAAATAGGCCGCTTCCGCCCGCCCGATGGTCGCGAACGCGGCGAGCGGTCCGGTGTAGGGCATGACATTGCCGACACGGATCTCGCTGCCCGTCTTCGCTTCGGGCGCCTGCTGTGCACGCAATGGCGACGCCGCGAGCATCGCTGCGAGGACAAGGGATATCGAAAGCGCAGTTTGTCTTTTTGTTTGCATCAACATCGCCACAACGCCGCCACCAGGCCGGCGCTCCCTCCCAGCGAGCGGAGCTTATCGCCCAAGCCGATGCCGGAAAAATGAAATGTTGATGGCGGAGGCGAGCCTCAGCGCAATGTTATGTCGAGCCAAGCCCAGCGGATTGACCGCGACGCGGTCGCCGCTGTCGACCAGAACCGTCGTGGTTTCGGCTTCAATGATCGCAGGACCGGCCAGCGCATGGCCCGGCTTGAGATCGTCGAGCGCGTAGACCGGCACCTCGCGCCAGGCGCCAAACCAGGCCTGCCGCTTGCCGCGTGGCGCGCAGGGTGCGGCCGACGCGGCCTCGCCGGCATCGCCACCGCCGCGCGCCACCTTGCCGACCGCCGCGACACGGGCGTTGACGAACACCACCTCCTGCCCGCGCGAGGCATAGGTGTAGAGCTCCTCGTGGCGGCGATGGAAGCGCTCCTCGATCTGTGCCACGAGATCCGCGGCGCCGAGATCGAGGTCGCCGAGCGGCACGTCGATCTCGAACACCTGCTCGCCATAGCGCATCTCGGCCGAACGCTCGATCGCGATGTCGCCCTTGAACCAGTCGCGCAAACGGCCGGCCGCCTGCTCTTCCAGCGCGGCGAACAGCGCCCTCACCTCATCGGCCGAGATCCGTCCCGTGCCGTAATGGGTGCGGCTGACCTCATAGCGCAGATCGCTGGTCAGCATGCCCCAGGCCGACAGCACGGAAGCGACCGTCGGCACGATGATGCGCTTGATCTCGAGCTCGCGCGCGACTTCGGCCGCATGCATGCCGGCCGCGCCGCCGAAGCTGAGCAGCGCGAATTTGCGGGGATCGACGCCGCGGCGCAACGTCATCAGGCGGATGCCGTCGGCCATCTTCAAATTGATCATCTTGTAGATGCCGGCGGCCGCCTCGATCCGCGACAGATCGAGCGCCTCCGCGATCCGATCGACTGCGGCTTCCGACGCCGCGCGATCGAGCGGCCGCGCGCCGCCCATGAAGGCGGCGGCATCGAGATAGCCGAGCACGACATTGGCATCGGTGACGGTGGCAGCTAGGCCGCCATTGCCGTAGCACGCCGGGCCCGGCACCGAGCCCGCGCTCTCCGGCCCGACCCGCAGCGTGCGGCTGCCGTCGACACCGGCAATCGAGCCACCGCCCGCCGCAATGCTGGCGATGTCGAGGCTGCGCAGCGCGATGCGCTGGCCCGCGAGCATACCGTCGGCGGACAGCGAGGCTTCGCCGTCGGCAATCAGCGAGATGTCGGTCGAGGTGCCGCCCATGTCGAACGGCACGAGATCGGGAATCCCGAGCATCTCGGCGCAGCGGCGGCTGCCGGAGATGCCGCCGGCCGGGCCCGACAGCACGGTGCCCGCGGCGAGCCGCGAGGCTTCCTCCACCGGCGCCATGCCGCCATGCGACAGCACGACGAACAGCGAGCCCTTGAAGCCCGCCTCATGCAGGCTGCGCTCCAGATTGGTGAGATAGCGCCGCACCGTCGGCGCGACATAGGCGTTCACGATCGTGGTCGAGACGCGCTCATACTCCTTGATCTGCGGCAGCACGTCGCTCGAGCGCGACACGCTGACATCGGGCAGCTCCTTCGCCAGCCGCTCGACCGCGGCGAGCTCATGCGCGGGGTTGAGATAGGCGTGCAGGAAGCAGACCGCGATCGAGTTCGCGCCGGACCGTTTCACCTCGGCGATGACGTCGCCGAGCGCTGCGGCATCGAGCGCAACCGCCGTGCTGCCGTCGGCCTTCAGCCGCTCGCGAACGCCAAACCGGCGCTCGCGCGGCACCAGCGGCTCGGGCGGCGGCGTGCGCAGATCGTAGCGATCCGGCTTCAGCCCCTCGCGCATCTCCACGACGTCGCGATGGCCCTCGGTGGTCAGCAGCGCGACCCTGGCGCCCTTGCGCTCGAGCAGCGCATTGGTCGCAACCGTCGTGCCGTGCACCAGACGATCGGTCGCGGCGAGCATTGCCGCGCGCGTGACGCCGAGGCGGCGCGCCAGTTCCTCAAGTCCCGTCATGACGCCGATTGACTGATCGGCCGGCGTGGACGGCGATTTCGCGAAAACGGTGCGCCCGGTTTGATCCGTCGCAACCAGGTCGGTGTAGGTGCCGCCGACGTCAACCCCAATCGTGTACATCGCTGCCCTATACCGCTTTCGAAACCAGACCTTGTGCGACGTCGCGCGCCCGCGCCTCCGCCGTTCGCTTCTCGGGCGGACCCCAGCCACCGCCGCCGGACGAGCGGATCTCCAGGCAATCGCCGGGGCGCAACTCGATGCCGACCTCCTTGGTCTTCAGCACGCGCGGCGCGCGGCCTTCGGACAACAGCCGGTAATGATGCGGCTCGCCGTCCTTGCCGCCGAGCATGCCGCACGGGCCATGGCGGGCGCCGTCGCCGGCGGTATTGCCCTTGGCGGGCTTTGCCGTCTCCAGCACCATGTCGAGCGCAACGCCGAGCCCGCCGCGATGCTGGCCGTCGCCGCCGGAATCCGGCCGGAACTCGTGCTGGCGGAAATGCAGCGGAAAGCGCACCTCGGCGACCTCGATGCTGCCGAATTTGAGCCCGCCGACCGAGTGCCACTCGCCGATCGAGGAATAGCCGTCGCCGCCCGGCGATGCGCCGCCGCCGGGCCGCGCCTGGAACATGTGCCAGATGAAATTGCGCCCGGTGCGCGGATCCTCGCCCTGAATCGCGATGCGGAATCGGCGGCCCCATCCGCCCATCACGCGATCCGGACAGGAGGCCGACATCGCCTTGATGATGGCTTCGACGATTTCGTTCGAGGGATGGCTGGTGCACAGCGTCACCGGACGGCCGGGATCGGCCCACACGATGGTGCCCTGCTTCGCCACCACCTTCAGCGGCCGCAGCGCGCCGGTGTTCTTCGGGATATCGGCGTCGATCAGATAGGCAAAGGCCATTGCCACCGCCGCCTGCATGTTGGCGTGCGACGAGTTGACGAAACTCGTCGACTGCGGATCGGAGCCGGTGAGATCGACCTCGATATCGCTGCCCGTCTTGGTCACCTTGGCGGCGATCCTGATGTCGGTGCGGCCGTGCCCGTCGTCGTCGAGCAGCGCTTCGCCATGGAACACGCCGTCCTTCCAGCTCGACACCACGGCGCGGGTCTGCTGCTCGGTGGCATCAAGAATGGCCTCGATCGCGGCCTCGACCGTCTCCGCGCCGAACTCGCTGAACAGTTTTGAGACGCGGCGCTCGCCGAGATGCGCGGCGCCCAGCATCGCCGCGAGATCGCCGCGGAATTCCCTGGGGTTGCGGATGTTGAGCGCCAGCAGGTCGAGCAGGTCCTCACGCGGCTTGCCGGCCTCGTAGAGCTTGATCGGCGGAATGCGAATGCCTTCCTGGTAGATCTCGGTTGCGGCCGGATTGTAGGCACCGTGGGTGGCGCCGCCGATGTCGCTCTGATGGGCGCGCACGATGGTCCAGAGCAATCGCTTGCCGCCGTCGAACACCGGCACGAAGGCGGTGAGATCGGGCAGATGGCTGCCGCCATGATAGGGATCGTTGAGCAGGATGACGTCGCCGGGCGCAACATCCTTGAAGCGTTCCTCGACCGCGAGCGTCGCCCACGGCAAGGCGCCGACATGCACGGGGATGTGATCGGCCTGCGCGATCAGCCGCCCGCCGGTGTCGCAGATCGCCAGCGAAAAATCGCGGCTGGAATTGAGGATTTGCGAATAGGAGGTGCGAAGCATGGCTTCGCCCATCTCCTTCACGATCGACGACAGGCGGTGCTGGACCACGGAGCGGGTGATTGGATCGATCTTGGCGGACATCTTGGCCTTGTTGGCGCGTGCGATTGCGCAGCGAGGATCGAGGAACCGGCCGAGCGGAACCGGAATTCCCTCTTATAACCAGACGCTTCCAGATCGCAAACCGCGGCGCGGGGCCGCAGAATTTATTCCGCCGTTCAGTAATTCGTGATCAGCACGAATCTTCGCTCTCCGACGGAATAGAATTCGTCGCCCCGCGTCCCACCCGTGCCAGCCAACTATGAGGGTGAACGTGATGATCCTGCGATTCTTTAGACCAGGCATCGGTGCCGCGCTGCTCGGCGCGCGTGTACTGTTTGCCGTTGTTCTTTCCCCGGTAGCGCTCGCGCAAGAGGCGCACCAACCGGCCTCGACCGCGCAGACGGCCGATGAGAGCGCCTTCCTCGCCGAAAACGATGCCGCGATGACCAAGATGATGAATGACATGGCCGCCAAGCCGAGCGGCGATATCGATCGCGATTTCGTCGCGATGATGACGCCGCACCACCAGGGTGCGATCGACATGGCCGTGATCGAGCTCCGCTACGGCAAGAACGAGCGGCTGCGCCGGATCGCACAGGAGATCATCGTCGAGCAACGCCAGGAGATCGACGCCATGAAGCTCGCGCTCGGCGAACAGGTCACGGACACGACACCCGCGCCGACACAGCAACCCGGACCGAAACCCGCCCCGGCGGCGACGACGCACGATCACATGAACATGCACCACGACATGATGAAGCAGGAGACCAAGTGATGACGAGCCCATTCGTGAAGGGCCTGTTGGCCACCAGCATGATCGTGCTGTCGACATCCGCGTTTGCCGGTCAGGCGCCGGGTGCCGTGTCCTCGCCCGACATTCCGATCAGCCATCACGACCGCGTCTACGCCGCCGAGCAGTTCTCGAACACGGTGTCGGTCACCGATCCCGTCGACAACAAGCTGCTCGGCGTCATCAGGCTCGGCGACCCGCAACCCGGCAATTTCAGCCCGCTCTACAAGGGCCAGGTATTGGTCCACGGCATGGGCTATTCGCCCGACCACCACACCCTCGCCATCGTCTCGATCGGCTCGAATTCGGTGACCTTCATCGACACGGCCACCAACGCGGTCAAGCACGTCACCTATGTCGGGCGCTCGCCGCACGAGGCCTTCTTCACGCCCGACGGCAAGGAAGTGTGGGTCACCGTCCGTGGCGAAAATTACATTTCGGTGATCGACGCGCAGAGCTTCAAGGAAACGATGCGGATCGAGGTCCCGGCGGGACCGGGCATGCAGATCTTCTCGCCCGACGGCAAGTACGGCTACATCTGCTCCTCGTTCAATCCGGAGACCGACGTGGTTTCGGTGGCCGACCATCAGATCGTGGCCAAAGTGAAGCAGGAGAGCCCGTTCTGCCCCAACATCGCAGCGACGCCGGACGGCGAGCAGGTGTGGTTCACGCTGAAGGATGTCGGCAGGACGCAGGTCTTCAACGCCAGGCCGCCGTTCAACCTGATCAAGACGATCGACACCGGCCCGATTACCAACCACGTCAATTTCGCGAAGACGGCCAAGGGGACCTTCGCCTATGTAACCATCGGCGGCACCAATGAGGTCAAGGTGTTTCGCACCGACGACTTCTCGGAGGTCGCGACCATTGCCGTCGGCAACCTCCCGCACGGCGTCTGGCCGTCCGGCGACGGCACGCGGGTCTATGTCGGCCTGGAAAATGCCGATGCGCTGGCCGCGATCGACACCGCGACCAACAAGGTGATCGCCAACATCCCGGTCGGTCAGGCGCCGCAGGCCATCGCCTACGTGCCGAACGCCGCGCCGAATCCTGACGATCGCCAGAACCTGCAGGCCCTCGGCGTCGCCGGCCAGGCCGCCCACCTCGCGCTCGCGCCGAAGCAGGACGCGAAAGGCGACAAGCCGCCGACCAGCGTCTCGCTGTTCGATCAGGGCCTGATCCAGGTGGTGCAGGCATCGGTCACCGGGCTCGAACCCAAGCAGCGCTACGTGCTAGGATTGGCCCAACATGCCGACGGCACGGGATCGGTAGAGCCTCTGGCAGCCTTCATGACCAATCCCGCCGGCTCTGCGATCGTCAACGCCGCTGGTCCGATCCGCCAGATCGTGCAGAGCGCGGCCAAGGCCGAACGGCGCTATCTCGTCATCGCGTCAGGCGAGCCGGCGAAACTCGGTGTGGTCATCCAGGTGCAAACGCCATGAACGACATGCTGCGCCTGGTCGAACCGCTGATACCCGCCTTGCGGCGGTATGCGCGGGCCCTCGTCCGCGACCACGCAGCGGCCGACGATTTGGTGCAGGACTGTCTGGAACGCGCCGTCATTCATTGGGAGCAGCGGCGGTCGGACAATCCGCGGCCGTGGCTGTTCGCCATCCTGCACAACCTCGCCATCAACCAGTTTCGCCGCGCAACGACGCGCGGCGTCCACGTCGCGATCGACGAAACCAACGAGGATGCATTCGGCCAGGACGCAGAGCAGGAGCAGAAGGTGATGTACCGCGACGTCATGGCGAAGCTCGCAAGGCTACCGCATGACCAGCGTGCGGTCCTCCTGCTCGTCGGCGTCGAGGACTTGTCCTATGCCGACGCCGCGAAGGTGCTCGGCGTGCCCATCGGCACGGTGATGTCGCGGCTGGCGCGCGCCCGCGAGCGGCTCCATCAGGAACTGGAGGGGACTGCTGGCGACCTGAACAATAATGTCGTGCAATTGCGGAACAAGACATGAGCAATCGACCCGTTACCGAAGACGATCTGCATGCCTATGTGGATCGCGCGCTGGAGCCGGAGCGCGAGGCAGAAATCATTGCCTATCTGGAAAAGCATCCGGACGTCGCCAAGCGCATCGCTGCTTACTCCCAAGAGCGTGACCTGCTGCGATCGGCATTGCTGCCGATTGCCGAGGAACCGCTGCCGCCGCAGCTTAACCTCGCCAGAATGATCGAGCGCCCGCGCCGCCGTCCCTCGTCATTTCGCTGGGCGATCGCAGCGATGCTGATGCTCTCGATCGGCGGCCTTGGCGGATGGGTGATCCGCGGCGCGGCACTGGCGCCGGCCGGCGGGCTTGCGGCGCTGGCCGAGGAAGCAAGCGATTCCTACAAGGTCTACGCCTCGGACCACACCCGGCCGGTCGAGCTGCGCGACAGCACCGAGCTTGTGCAATGGGTCTCCAACAGGTTGCGTCAGCCGGTCAAGCTGCCGGATCTGAGCAAGTCGGGATATCGTTTGATGGGCGGACGGGTGGTGCCGACGGCGCACGGTCCGGCGGCCATGTTCATGTACGACGATGATCACGGCGAGCGGCTTGTGGTCCTCACCCGTCCGATGACGTCGGATCAGAACGCGCCGATGGCCGCGCATTCGGGTGGCGACGTCGCAGGTTTCTCGTGGGCGGACGGTGGCACGGGCTATAGCCTCGTCGGGCCGCGCGGGGTCGATTCCTTGCGGCCGCTTGCCAATGAAATTCGCAAGCAGGCGCAGACGATCTAGGCGGCGGAAGGCTTGGTGTAAATCAGGAACAGCACGATCCCGATCACCAGCGCACCGGCGATGAATAGCAGCACCGCGGGCAGCCCAAACAGCGCCGCAACGCCGGCGGTGCTGAATTGCAGCAGCGCCGCGCCGAGGAAGAACGCGAGATTGACCGACGACAGCGCCTTGCCTGTGTTCTGGGCGGCGACGAGCTGCCGCGTCATGCCGTAGATCAGCGGCTGCGCCGAGGTCGCAAACCCGATCAGGATCAGCAGCACCAGATCGTACTGCACCGGCATCACGGCGGCGCCGAGCAGGTTCGAGACCAGGAAATGCGGCGCGCCGGCGGCCATCAGCACCAGCAGCAGAGCGGCGACGGCATGGGTCGACGCCACCATGGTGCGGCGATGCCCGAACTTGCGATCGATGGCGCCGATACAGGCTGGGCCAATGATCATCGCCAGCGTGAAGAGGCCGAGCACATTGCCGGCCTCGATGCGGCTCAGACCCTTCACATCCATCAGCCACGGCCCGCCCCACAGACCGCGCAGCACCAGCGAGGCGCCGAGCGACACAAGCGACAGCGCGATCAATCCGCGCAGGCCGCGCGACAGGCCGAGCCGCAGCACCTCGGCCATCTGCTGCACCGGCGAGGAATCGTCCGCATGCGCCGCCGGCTGCCGCGGCACCAGCGCGAACACCGCGATCAGCACCACAATGCCGAAGCCGGCCGCGCCCCAGAAGCCGGCGCGCCAGCCGAACTGATCGACCACGAAGGCCAGCGGGCTTGCCGACAGCAGCATGCCGATATTGCCGATCGACAGGATCAGGCCGGACCACAGGCCGAACTTCGCCGCCGACATCTGCTTCGCCGCCAGCGTCATCGGGCACATCAGCATGCCCGAGGTGGCGATGCCGAGCATGAGTTGCCCAAGCACGAAGCTCGCGGGCCCCGTGGCGAGCGCCGAGACCACCGTCCCGACCACGGTACCTCCGAGAAGGCTCAACGACACCGGCCGCACGCCGAAACGGTCCATCGCGGCCCCGACCGGTATTTGCGAGGCGGCAAAGGAGAAATGGTAGATCGAGGTGAGGCTCGCCAGCGCCTGTGGCGAGGTGCCGAAATCTCGCGCCATCAGGTCGAGGCTGATGGCGGGGATCGTGCGCAGCAGCGTCGACAGCATGTGACCGCAGGCCAATGCCAGAAGTGCAAGGACAAGGGAGCGGAACCCGATCCCCGCGGCTTCTTTCGTCACCACGCCGTCCATGAATCGCCCCTTCCCCAAGCGGTTTGGGGGACGGGCGTAACATTATTGGGACAGAGGTGCCAACTTTGGGAGCAGAGCTGATAGGCTCAGCCTATCCGCGGGCTCATCTCTCCCGCAAGCGGGAGAGGGAGCGCAACTCTTGTGCCGTAACGTTCTTCGCCATCAATGCTTATGGAACACCAGCGTGCGGAGCTCGATGCTCTCGCGCGGCGCGGCATCTGCCGGCGTGGTCGGATCGACGAAGGCGGTGTGCGGTCCAAACCGCGTCCGGCCGTCGGTCGCCGAGTCGTAGCATTTCAGCAGGATCGCCTCGTCCGGCATCATCTCGGGAATGTAGAACCAGCGGTGGTTCGGATTGTACTTCACCGAATAGGTCTCGCCGCTGCGGTTCGGGTAGATCAGGTCGGAGGCGATCAGATCCTCCGGGGCAACCGTGGTGCCGTCGGCCATCGCGAGCGGTGAATCGCGCAGGGGGCCGCGGATCGGGCGCCACAGATTGATCACCTGGACGCGCCCCTTGACGAGTTGCTCGGCCTCGTCGGGCAAGTGCTCGAACACCCTGTTGTGGCCGGAGACGGCGGTCTGGTCGACATGGACGCGAGTCGCGGGCTGGCGCGGGCCGCCGCCGCGGATATCGGCCGCACCCTCGACACGCTTGCGCACGGTGTGGTCGAAGATGAAGACGCGATCCGCCTTCAGCGTCGCCTTGAGGAAGGCCTCGACGGCGGGATAGTAGACATTGCGGACTTCGTTGTCGTCGTAATAGTCCTTCACGATGGTCGGATGCTTGACCAGCGCAAAGCCCTCGCGGTCGAGCGAGAAGCTGTCGGCGATCAGACGCCCGTCGAAGATCGGGACATTGTGGGCTTCGGGCAGTGCGGTGGATTTGGGTTCGCCGGGCGGCGGATCGAAAGCGTAAGTCCGGGGCTTGCCCGGCATCGGCGCGAGATAATTCAGTTCAGCGGTCACAAACGGCAGCGACTCGATGCGAGTTTCTTGAAGGCCCACGGTGATCTCCCGGACTCGATTGTTCGTACGATTGATCTTGGCAGCGCCGGTGGGTGCGGCAAGGCTGCCGAGAAAATAGCAACGTTGCGGTTTAGGATTGTGCCAAACGGGAAAAATACTTGCTGGGGCGAGGCGCGACAACGAATGGATATTTTTGCGATCACGGATTCGTTAGCGGTATCGTAAGCTGCCGCCTCTCATCACGTGAGGCCGTGAACCTATCCAATCCATCGGTCCGCATATGCCGCGCGATGGATTGCTTCGCTTCGCTCGCAATGACGTATAAGCGACCATGGTTGAGACGCGCATTCGCGTTTGTCGGCGTGACGAGCACACGGACGGGAGATTACAAGCCTGCACCCTTCTCGACGGCCGCACCAAACGACCGATCGACGATGTCGGCGGCGCTGATCTTCTGCCGGACCAGGCCCCAGCGGTCGTAGAGATCGATGGTCTTCTGCTCGTCGGCCACCACGCTGTCGTCGATTGGTGCGATGCGGATCTTGGCGCGCGTCAGCCAGTTCAGTGGCACCGCAGGCGGGATGTTCATCAGCCTGCCCCAGGTCGCAGCGTAGCCTTCGACATTGTTCAGTGCGACCATGCGCGCGCGGCCGCGAGGCGACGCACGAAATCCTCGAGCTCGGCGCGCTTGCCCTTGATCGCATCAGGCGTCGCAACCTGGAAGCCGAGGCCGGGCGTGATGCCGTCAGCCGTGATGACGCGGCGCGACTTGAACAGCACCTCCTCCTGGCTGACATAGGGCTCCCAGGTCGACCACGCGTCGACAGCGCCCTGCGTGTAGGCGACCTTGGCATCCGACGGCGCCAGGAACACGATCTGCACGTCGCTCGCCTGCCAGCCCTTCGATTCCAGCGCGGCCAGGATCAGCTGATGGCCGATCGAGCCGCGGCCGGTTGCGATCTTCTTGCCGCGCAGATCGTCAAAGCTCTTGATCGCGGAATTCTCCGGCACCACGACTGCGAGCCCGTCGCGCGACTGCCGCACGGCGGCGATCGCCTTCACCGGAATCCTGGCGGCGGCCGCGAACGTAAACGGCGCATCGCCGACCAGGCCGGTGTCGATCGCACCCGCCCCAAGCGCCTCCAGCAGCGGCGCCGCGGCGGCGAATTCCTTCCATTCGATTCTGTAGGGAACGTCTTTGAGCACGCCGGCCGCTTCCATCACGGCCTGCGAATTGCCCTTCTGATCGCCGACGCGCAGCGTGGTCTGCGCGAAGGCCGCGTCGATGGCGGCGAGCGCAAGCGCTGCCGCGACAATGAGACGGATCATTCGGCGGCAATCCCCCGCTGCTGGTCGCGTGCTTCGATCAGCTTGCGGGTCAGCGGAATCAGCTCGCGGCCATAGTCGATGGCATCGACCAGCGGATCGAAGCCGCGGATCAGGAAATGGCTGACGCCAAGATCGTAATAATCGGCGAACACCTCCGCGACCTGCTCGGGCGTACCGACCAGCGCCGTGGTGTTGCTGTTGGCGCCGGTGAGCTTTGCGATCTCGGTCCACAGCCGCTTGTCGATCCGCGTGCCCTGATCGGCCAGCGCCAGCAGCCGCTTGGCGCCGTCGGTCGCGTGGTTGGGCCGGCGGTAACCGGTCTGGTCCTGCAACGCAGTGGCGCGCGCGAGGATATGTTCCGCCTTCGCCCACGCCTTCTCCTCGGTGTCGGCAAGGATCGGCCGCACCGACAGGCTGAAGCGCGGCGTCGGCCGGCCGTGCTTGGCCGCGGCCGCGCGCACCCGCGCGGTGACGTCCCGCACCTGCGCGTAGGATTCACCCCACAGCGCGAAGGTGTCCGCATGCTTGCCCGCGACCTCGACCGCGGCATCCGAGCCGCCGCCGACAAAGGTGTAGATGCCGCCCTTCTGCAACGGCTTCACCTGCGAGAAGCCGTTCTCGACATTGTAATACTTGCCGCTGTAGTTGAACGGCTTCTCGCTGGTCCATTCCAGCCGCACCACGTCGAGGAATTCGCTGGTGCGGGCGTAGCGCTCGTCCTTGTCGTCGAGCGTGTTGCCGTCCTGGCGCAGCTCGATGGCGTTGCCGCCAGTGATGACGTGCAGCGAGACGCGGCCGCCATAGAACTGATCCAGCGTCGCGAGCTGGCGCGCCAACAACGTCGGCGCGGTGAAGCCCGGACGCTGCGCGATCATCACCTTGAGCTGCTTGGTGATGGTCAGCACATGCTGCGCGACCTGCAGCGCGTCCGGCGTGGTCGAGTGGAACGCCAGCAGCGCGCGGTCGAAGCCGGCGAGCTCATGGGCCTTGGCAACGGTCTCGATATAGGGCGGATCGAGCACCGGGCCTGAGCGAACGAGGGTCTCGGAGGCATTGTTGTTGGTGATGAAGCCGATGAACTCGACCGGCATGACTGACAACTCCGTTGTTGTTGGCTGTTGTTTTCAGACGCCCAGCGCGGAACGCCCGGCGGAGACACGGGTGGCATCGTCTTGCGGGGTATGGACGCGGCCGCACAGCACGTCGCGGTAATGCCGCTCCAGCGGATTAGTTCGCGACAGGCCGTGATTGCTGGTCAGCGACAAGGCATCCTCCACCACTGCTGCGGCGTTATTGGTCACCGTCAGCTTGATGATGTTAGACTCGATCGCGGACAGCGGGAAGCCGCTATCGAAATCGGCCGCAAAGCTGTCGATCAGGCGGGCATTGACGGCAAGCCGCGCCTCGATACCGCCGACGACCTCCTGCATGCGCGGCAGTGTCGCCAGCGGCGCGCCGAAATTGGCCGGCGCCCGCTCCTTGAGGAACTTGACCAGCCAGTCGCGCGCCGCGCGGGCGATGCCGTCATAGATCGCAGCGACGAAGATCGCGTGCACGGTCGCCTGGGTGACGTCTGAAACCTTCCAGTCGTCGGGCCTGCGGACGTCGATCTCATAATCCAGCGGAAACACCACGTCGTCGAAGATCACGGTGTGGCTGCCGCTGGCGCGCAGGCCGAGATGATCCCAGGTCTCCTCGATCCGCGTTCCCGGCAACCCGGCCGGAACCAGAAATTGTCCGACACGGGGCTCCGGCTCGTCGGTTTTGGCCCAGACCGCGTACCATTTCAGAATCGGCGCCCCCGGTCGAATAGATCTTGCGGCCGGTGAGCCGCCAGCCGGTTTCGGTGCGGCGCGCGGTGGTCGCCGGCAGGCCGCCGCGCGCGGGCGAGCCGAGCTCGGGCTCGACGCGCAACGCGTTGATCAGCGCCACGCCCTCGACCGTTTCCTTGGCGAGCTTGCGCGACAGCCGGCCGGGCCAGCGCGTGCTGCGCGCCATCACCAGGTGCTGGATGTAATGCATCGACAGCACCAGCGCGGTCGACGGATCGGCCTTGCCGATGATACCGAGCACGCGCGTGGCATCGCGCGCGCCCGCCCCGCCTCCGCCTGATACCGCCGGCACGGTCAGCGCAAGCAGGCCCTCGCGCGAAAGATCGGCGAAATTCTCAAAGGGAAAGCTCGCGTCGCGATCATGCGCGGGCGCACGCGCGGCAAACACCTCGGCGAGCCGCAACGCGCGCGCAATGTGCTCGGGCTGGTTCGCCGGCGGCAGCTCCCTCGCCGCTGTCGTCACCATGTCGCCTCCAGTCCGAGCAGCCCGAGGATCTGCCTGCGCAGATCGGCCAAATAGGGATCGCCGCGATGCCGCGGGTATGGCCGGGCGACGGCGATATCGGCCTTGATCCGCGCCGGCCGGTCGGAGAGCACGATGACGCGGTTGGCGAGCACCAGCGCTTCCTCGACGTCATGGGTGACCAGCAGCGTGGTAAAACCCTTGCGCTGCCACAGCGCCACGAGCTCGGCCTGCATCGCGATCCGCGTCAGCGAATCGAGCTTGCCGAGCGGCTCGTCGAGCACCAGGATCTTCGGATCATTGACCAGCGCGCGCGCCAGTGCCACGCGCTGCGCCATGCCGCCGGAGAGCTGGTGCGGATAGGCATTGCGGAACGACGACAGCCCGACCAGCTCGATCACGGCATCGACCCGGTGCCGCTGCGCCTTCAGGATGCCCTGCGCTTCCAGCCCAAGCGCCACATTGTCCCACACCGAGCGCCAGGGAAACAGCGTCGGGTCCTGGAACACGACCACACGCGACGGATGCGGGCCACTGATGCGGACTTCATCCTCGCGCAGCGCGCCGCTGCGCGGCTTCTCCAGCCCCGCGACCAGGCGCAGCAGTGTCGACTTGCCGCAGCCGGACGGGCCGAGCAGCGCCACGAACTCGCCGGCCGCGATCGAAAGGCTGACATTGTCGAGCACCGGCAGGACATCGCCGTCGATGTCGAAGGCGTGGCTGACGCTTTCGATATCGAGCTCGGCGCCGACGGCGGGATAGGTGATCGCCTCGGCGGCGGATTGCACTACCATTTGACGACGCCCTTCTGCCAGACCAGCAGGCGGTCGCGGGTCCGGAACAATAGCGTGATCGCGCCGGAGCAGAGCAGCGACATCACGATCAGCGCCGCGTACATGTTGGCATAGGCCGCCCAGCCCTGCGCCCATTGCAGGTACCAGCCGAGGCCGGCCTTGACGCCGATCATCTCGGCGACCACGAGCACGGCAAAGGACGAACCAAGCCCCATGAACAGGCCGACGAACACGTGCGGCAGCGCGGCAGGGATCGCGACCTTGAGCACCAGGAACGACGGCTTGGCGCCAAGCGTGCGCGCGACGTCGTAATAGGCGCTGCTGACGCTCGCCACGCCCGACCAGGTCAAGACGGTCACCGGGAAGCCGGTGGCCAGCGCGATCAGGAAGGTCGAGGCGCTCCAGCTCGAGGGGAAGGTGAAGAACGCGATCGGCAGCCAGGCGGTGGCAGGCAGCGGACCGATGAAGCGCAGCACCGGATGCACCCAGTAGCCGATCTTCTGCGACCAGCCGATCGAGACGCCGGTGATGAAGCCGACAGTCGCACCGATGATGTAGCCGCCGAGCTGCAGCTTGATCGAGGCGAACCCGCTGTCGAGCAGTTTTGGCAGATCGTCGGTGTAGACCTCGAGGATCGACTGCGGCGGCGGGAAGAACGGCAGCGGCAGCCAGGCGAATTTCGCGGTGGCGACCTCCCACAGCGTCACGAAGGCGCCGAAGACCACCAGCCATGGCGCACGCTTGCGCAACGCTTGCCCGGCGCTGCCGAGATAATCCGCGCTGAACGTACCGAACAGGATAAAGGCCGCGATGACGATCGCGCCGATGCCAAGCGACCCGGTCCGCGACCAGTCGCCGACATCGGGCCAATAGAGGCACGACAGCCCGAACGCGAGCCAGGCGAGGGCTGCCGCGAGGCCAACGCCATAGCTGCCGGAGAGGTTCGAGAACGTGACCGCGGCGCGCGGCGCGGCGGCCGTCGTGTCAGACACTGAATACGTCGACATAGATCCGCTCCGCGAATTTGGCCGTGTCGGTGCTCTGCTTGAACACCTGCACCGATTTCAGGTCGTCGGCGTAGCCCTTGAGCTCGCGCTTGAGCACTTCGCCGGTGGGATGATGGTGATGGGTGTGGTAACGCGCCATCGCTTCGAGATCGGCGAGGCTCGCCGCCTTCGGCGCATAGGGCTGGAATGATTTCGCCGCCTTGTCCGGGTTCCGCGAGGTGAACATCGCGGCATCGAGCAGCGCCTGGGTGATGGCGCGCGCGACGTGGGGTTCCTCCCGCACCAGACTGCCGCGCAGGCCGACGATGCAGCAGCTCTTGTCGCGATACTCGCCGTCGAGGTTGGAGGCGACCTCCTTGTACTGCGCGTCCTTCAGCCAGAGATAGGCCAGCGGATCCGACGACAGGAAGGCCTGCACCTCGCCCTTCCCGACCGCGACGTTCAGGAGATTGCCGGGATAGGCGCGCCAGTCGACATCCCTCACCGGGTCGATGCCGAGCTTGGAGAGCTGGATCGAGAAGAAGTTCTTGTCGGGACCTGCGAGATCGCCGACCGCGACGATCTTGCCCTTGAGATCGGCGAGCTTGTCGACGCCGGAATTGGTACGGGTCAAGACGCGCATGCAGCCGCCATGCGTGCCGGCGGCGATCTTGACGTCGAACCCTTGCTCCAAGGGCTTGAGCCAGCGCAGCGCCATGCCGAGACCGGCGTCGCTCTTGCCGGTGGCGATCGCCTCCAGCAGCTGGTCGGTCGAACCGGAATAGTTGACGAGCTCGACGTCGAGATTCTGCTTCTGGAAGAAGCCATGGTCGATGGCGACCGGCAGCGGCGCGAGGCAGACCGCACCGGCGTTCCAGGACAGCTTCAGCTTGCGCGGGCTGCCTGCCAGCGGCGGCGCGTCGGAAGCCGCCTTGCAGATCGGGAATTCGGAGAAGTCGATCGCCGATGCGACCGGGCGCGGCGCGAAGGCCTGCGCGCTATAGGCGCCGATCGGCGCGGCAAGGGCTGCGGCGGCGCCCGCGCGCAGCAATGTGCGGCGATCCATCACCGTCTTTTTGTTCGTCGACATCATCACTCCTGCATTTCGGCAAGGCTCCGCCCCGCGCGCAAAACGTCTCCGTCTGCGCGCCCCGTCGTTCGAAGCTCATGGTTTAGAAAAAGCGGATTTCTCCGGCGCTATTGCACTCAAAGCAACGCGCAAATGATGCGGCGCGACAAGTTCATCGTCAATGAAATGGAATTTCGAATGTAGTCGGCGCCGCAGCTGAACTCTCCACGATCGCAGCGCGCGACGATGAAAGGATTTTCGCGCTCGTCGCGGCCCAGACGTGCAACGGAACGGCATCGATTGCACCAAATTTGAGCGAAACATCGCCGCTTGCGCGATGTCTTCTACGCATGACGGCTCGGCGAGATCATCCTTGCTGCGCGCGGGCCGATTTCAGTTTTCCGTTTCGTTGACGGCGAACGGCTTGCTCATAGACTCGGTCGAACGCTGCCGCGCTTCCCGACGAGCAGCGAATGAATCAGAAAGAAAATGCATATGCGCAAACTGACCCGCTCGGGTTCTCCCTATACTTTCACGCGCCGCACGGCAGCCGCGCTGATCACAGCCGTGATCACGCTGTCGACATCGGCCGCAGCTTTCGCCGCCGATGCGATCGTGCTGCGCGTCGGCGACCAGAAGGGCGGCAACCGCTCGCTGCTCGAGATCTCCGGCCTCGCCAAGGATCTGCCTTACAAGATCGAATGGTCGGAATTCCCGGCCGCAGCCCCGATCCTGGAGGCGATCAATGCCGGCGCGCTCGACGTCGGCTACACCGGCGACCTGTCCTTCCTCACGGTCTATGCCTCGGGGGCGCCGATCAAGGCGATCGGCGGGACGCGCTCCGATGCGCGGACGCAAGCGATCCTGGTGCGCGGGGATTCGCCGATCACGACGGCGGCCGATCTGAAGGGCAAGCGCCTCGCCGGCACGCGGGGCGGCTGGGGCCAATTCCTGATCAATGCGACGCTGGAAAAGGCCGGCAGCAGGATCGAGGACGCGACCTTCGCTCCGCTCGGCCCGGTCGACGCCAAGATCGCGCTGCTCGCCGGCTCGATCGACGGCTGGGCGGTGTGGGAGCCCTATATTTCCTATGCCAAGCTGAAGGACAATGCGCGCGTCGTCGCCGATGGCGAGGGCTTGACGCCGACCATCACCTTCATCGTCGCCTCCGACAACGCGATCGCGACCAAGCGCGCCGCGGTGCAGGATCTGGTGCAGCGGCTCAACAAGGCGCGGCTGTGGTCGCTCGACCATGTCGCGGAGTATGCCAGGAACACGGCCGAACTGACCAAGCTGCCGGAAGACGTGCTGCTCGCCGCCTACACCGCACAGAAGACCAGCCCGATCGCGATCGACGAGGCCGTGGTCAAGGAAGTGCAGGCCGCCTCCGACCGCGCCACGCGCTACGGCATCCTCGGCAAGACGCTGGATGTCGGTAAAGCCGTCGACCGCAGTTTTACGGCAAGCGCGAGCTTGAACTAGCGATCCTCACCTCCCCTTGAAAAGGGGAGGTCGGTTTGCGCAGCAAACCGGGTGGGGATCCTGCCTCCACCGACGCCGGCGTCCGCGGAGAGCAACCCCACCCCGCCCTCTCCCTTTCAGGGGGAGGGAGACAGACGGCGGTACTCCCTCGCAGACGCACCACAATGGAGACATCCGATGCCCGGCCCGCTCCATCTCGCGATAATCGTCACAGCACACCTGCTCTGCATGACCTTGTTGGTCGCGCTGTCGGTTTGATAGCGTTCTCTCAGGGCCATCCCCAGGGAGAACAACAATGAACCTATCAATGAAAGACCGTGTCGCCGTGGTCACCGGCGGCAGCAAGGGCATCGGGATCGCGGTGGCGCGGCGGTTTGCGGAATCCGGCGCCAAGGTCGCGATCCTCGCCCGCGGCGCGGCCGACCTCACGGCGGCGCGCGAGGCACTCGCCAAGGACGGCCTCGTGGTACGCGATTACGTCTGCGACGTCGCCAAGGCCGCCGACATCTCGAGGGCGCACGACCAGATCGTCGCGGATCTCGGCAAGATCGACGTGCTGGTCAACAATGCCGGCACCGCGCGCACGCTGGCCTTCGAGAGCATCAGCGACGAGGCCTGGCAGGAGGACCTCGACCTGAAACTGTTCGCCGCGATCCGCTTCAGCCGGCTGGTGTGGCCGGGCATGAAGCAGCGCAAATGGGGCCGCATCATCAACGTGCTCAACACCTTTGCGAAGGCGCCGGCCGGCAACTCCGCGCCGACCTCGGTGTCACGCGCCGCCGGCATGGCGCTGACCAAGGTGATGGCCAATGAAGGCGGCGAGCACAACATCCTGGTAAATGCGCTGCTGGTCGGCCTGATCATGAGCGATCAATGGGTCAAGCGGCACGCGGCCCAGGCGCCGAACACGGATTTCGGGGAATTCGCCAAGGGCCTGGCCCGGGGCACGCCGCTCGGCCGCATCGGCACAGCGGAGGAGTTCGCCAACCTCGCCTGCTTCCTGGCCTCGGAGCAAGGCTCCTACATCACCGGCACCGCCATCAATGTCGATGGTGGCCGATCGCCGGTGGTCTAGAGCCCCGGTCCTGGTTCAACCAGAAACCGGAGCTCGAGACTTTGCTTTGGCGCGTTTTCTTCACGCGAACCGGTGTCCACTTCGCTCGAAAACGCTCAAGCGGGCAACCAACGGCAGGAAGCGACGGCTCAAAAGCAAAAGGCCTCCGTCACCGGAGGCCTTTCATTTTAAACCGCGTCCTTGGCGGCCTTGACCGGCCGTGCGCGGACGATCTTCCGGGCCGGCTTGGCCTTGAACATCATCTCTTCGCCGGTGAAGGGGTTGGTGCCCTTGCGCGCCTTGGTCGCCGGCTTCTTGACCACAACGAACTTGGCGAAGCCGGGGACGAGGAACACCCCGGCCTTCTTCAGCTCCTTGTGGCCGACATCGACGAGCGAGTCCAAAACGTTCTTGACGTCGCGCTTGGAGAGTTCGGTGGTGGTCGCGATCTTCTCGATCACTTGCGACTTCGACAGTTGGGTAGCCATGGTTGCTCCATTGATTCTGGAGTGGGCACGATATGGCGGAAAACGCCGAGAAAAACAGTGTTTTCTGCACTCACCATAGCAATATCGTTGTGGACAGCCCCCGAATCAGGGGTTTTTCCAGTGTTTTTTCCAGTCAAGTCGCTTCCGACCCCTAAAATTACAGCGTTTGCGCGGCTTCGGGGCTCCCGAAGCTGGCCCTAAAGAGAATCACCCGGCGCATCTCGTGCGCCAGCGCGGCGTGCAATTCGGGTTGCGATGCGGCGCGGCGCGCCACTTCAGGTTTCGGAAACGATCCTCCAAAAGGCCGAGGCATTAGAAAATGACTCGGGTTCCCATTCCATCGTAATATCGCAAAGGGGCGCCACGGCCGATCGGCTGGCCGCCCGATGCAAGCCTTTATGTATGTTCCGGAGACCCCGCGTATGGATTTGTCCCGCCTCGAGATCAACCGCCGCACGGCCCTTCTGACCTCGGCCGCGATTGCGGCCAATGTCATCAATCCGATGCGGGCATTCGCGCAGGAAACCCCGCGCAAGGGCGGCGTGTTCAACGTCCATTACGGCGCCGAGCAGCGCCAGCTCAACCCGGGCATCCAGGCCTCGACCGGCGTCTACATCATCGGCGGCAAGATCCAGGAGAATCTGGTCGACCTCGACGCCCAGGGACAGCCGGTCGGCGTGCTCGCCGAGAGCTGGGAGGCAACGCCGGACGGCAAGACGGTCACCTTCAAGCTGCGCAAGGGGATCACCTGGCACGACGGCAAGCCGTTCACCTCGGAGGACGTCGCCTTCACCGCGATGAACATGTGGAAGAAGATCCTCAACTACGGATCGACGCTGCAGCTGTTCCTCACATCGGTCGATACGCCCGATCCGCAGACCGCGATCTTCCGCTACGAGCGGCCGATGCCGCTGAACCTGCTGCTCCGCGCCCTGCCCGACCTCGGCTATGTCTCCGCCAAGCATCTCTATGAGAGCGGCGACATCAGACAGAACCCGACCAATCTGGCGCCGGTCGGCACCGGCCCGTTCAAATTCGTCAAATACGAGCGCGGGCAATACATCATCGCCGACCGCAATCCGGATTACTGGCGGCCGAACGCACCCTATCTCGACCGCATCGTCTGGAAGGTGATCACCGACCGCGCCGCCGCGGCCGCCCAGATGGAGGCTGGCGAATTGCACTACAGCCCGTTCTCGGGGCTGACGATCTCGGACATGGCGCGGCTCGGCAAGGACAAGCGCTTCATCGTCTCAACCAAGGGCAATGAGGGCAACGCCCGCACCAACACCATCGAGTTCAACTTCCGCCGCAAGGAACTGTCCGACATCCGCGTCCGCCGCGCCATTGCGCATGCGATCAACGTGCCGTTCTTCATCGAGAACTTTTTGGGCGATTTCGCCAAGCTCGGCACCGGCCCGATCCCCTCGACATCGACCGACTTCTATCCCGGGCCGAACACGCCGCAATATCCATATGACAAGGCCAAGGCGATCGCGCTGCTCGACGAGGCCGGCTTCAAGGCCTCCGGCGGCAACCGCTTCTCGCTCAAACTGCTGCCGGCTCCGTGGGGCGAGGACATCTCGCTGTGGTCGACGTTTATCCAGCAGTCGCTGGGAGAAGTCGGCATTCAGGTCGACATCGTGCGCAACGACGGCGGCGGCTTCCTCAAGCAGGTCTATGACGACCACGCCTTCGATCTCGCCACCGGCTGGCATCAGTATCGCAACGACCCCGCGGTCTCGACCACGGTGTGGTACCGCTCCGGCCAGCCCAAGGGGGCGCCGTGGACCAACCAGTGGGGCTGGGAGGACAAGACCGTCGACAAGACCATCGACGATGCCGCGACCGAGGTCGATCCCGCCAAGCGCAAGGCGCTCTATGCCGACTTCGTCAAGGAGGTGAACACCGAGCTGCCGGTCTGGATGCCGATCGAGCAGATCTTCGTCACCGTGATCACGGCAAAGGCGCGCAACCACTCCAACACACCGCGCTGGGGCTCGGCGAGCTGGCACGATCTTTGGCTGAGCGCATGAGGCGGCTATCCGGCAAAAGCGGCGCTGCCCGCTTCTCCCTCGCCCCGCTCTTGCGGGGAGAGGGTCGGGGTGAGGGGCTCTCTCCGCCGGATCAATCTGTCGATGGACCTGTACCCCCTCACCCGGATCGCATCTTCGATGCGATCCGACCTCTCCCCGCACGCGGGGCGAGGTGACTGAGAGGCCAGTGTCCACTTCGTTCGAAAACGCTATAGATAACCGATGCGTATCCTGAGCCTTGCGGGGCGGCGGCTCGCCGCCTCGATCCCGACCCTGTTCCTGATCCTGATCGGCGTGTTCCTGCTGTTGCAGCTCGCGCCGGGCGACACCGTCGATGCGCTGATGGCGCAGACGGGCGGCGGCGACGCCGCGACCGCGCAACAGCTGCGCAAGTTCTACGGGCTCGACCTCTCAGTTCCGGCGCAGCTCGGCAACTATCTGTGGCACCTGGTGCGGCTCGATCTCGGCTTCTCCTCGATCTACGGCAAGCCGGTGGCGACCGTGATCCTGGAACGGCTGCCGCCGACCATCCTATTGATGACCGCGTCGCTGTCGTTCGCGTTCTTCTTCGGCCTCGTGTTCGGCGTGATCGCCGCGCGCGGCGTCAACCGCTGGCCGGACACCTTGATCTCGACGCTCGGCCTGATCTTCTACGCCACGCCTTCGTTCTGGTTCGGGCTGATGGCGATCGTGGTGTTCTCGGTCTATCTGCAATGGCTGCCGCCGGGCGGCTTCGAGGACATCGGCACCGTGCAGAGGGGGATCTGGCACGTGCTCGATATCGCCGCGCATTTGGTGCTGCCGACGCTGACGCTCGGGCTGATCTTCCTTGCGATCTATCTGCGGATCATGCGCGCCTCGATGCTCGAGGTCCTGAACCTCGATTTCGTCCGCACCGCCCGCGCCAAGGGGCTGGACGAGACCCATGTCATCACCCGCCACGTGCTGCGCAACGCGCTGCTGCCGATGGTGACGCTGATCGGCTTGCAGGCCGGCACCATGCTCGGCGGCTCGGTCGTGGTCGAGAGCGTGTTCTCCCTGCCCGGCCTCGGCCGCCTCGCCTATGAATCCGTGGTGCAGCGCGACCTCAACACCCTGCTCGGCATCGTCTTCGTGTCCGCCCTGCTCGTCATTATCGTCAACTTCGTCGTCGACCTGCTCTACGCGCGGCTCGATCCGCGCATCGCGGCGGAGGGCTGACGATGGGCGCGGTGAAACGCTACTTCCGCAGCCCTGCCGCGGTGATCGGCCTGATCCTGCTGCTACTCGTGATCGCGATGGCTGTCAGCGCCGGCTTCCTGTATCCGCGCGATCCGCTCGCGCTGGCGGGCCGGCCGCTGGTCTGGCCGTTCTCCAATCCGCGCTTCCTGCTCGGCACCGACAATTCCGGCCGCGACATCGCCGCCCAGATCTTCTACGGCGCGCGGATCTCGCTCCTGATCGGCGGCGTCGCCACCGTGATCGCGATCCTGATCGGCATCCTGGTCGGCGCCTTCGCCGGCTATTACGGCGGCTGGGTCGACAATGTCCTGATGCGGATCACCGAAGCTTTCCAGACCTTGCCGAACTTCGTGCTGCTGCTGGTGCTGGTCGCGGTGTTCGGCTCGACGCTGACGACGGTGACCATCGCGGTCGGCGTGGTGTCGTGGCCGGCGCCGGCGCGGCTGACCCGTGCCGAGTTCCTGTCGCTGCGCAACCGCGAATTCGTGCAGGCCGGCAAGACGCTCGGCATGAAGGACCTCCAGCTGATCCTCGGCGAGATCCTGCCCAATGCGCTGCCGCCTGTCATCGTCTATGCCAGCGTGGTGATGGCGGTCGCGATCCTCTTGGAAAGCGCGCTCGCTTTCCTGCGGCTGTCCGACCCCAACGTCGCCTCCTGGGGCAATCTGATCGGGCTCGGCCGCGACGTGCTCCGGGTGCAATGGTACGTCTCGGCGATCCCCGGCATTGCGATCCTCGTCACCGTGCTCGCGGTTTCGCTGGTCGGCCAGGGCCTCAACGATGCGCTCAATCCGAGGCTGAAGAGCCGATGAGCGACACGGTTCTTTCGCTCGACGGGCTGACGGTGCGCCTGCCCAAAGGCGCCGACCGGCCGCACGCGCTGTCCGACGTTTCCCTGTCGATCGCCTCCAACGAAATCCTCTGCGTGGTCGGAGAGTCCGGCTCCGGCAAGTCGATGATGGCGAACGCCATCATGCGGCTGCTGCCGAACGAGGTGACGATCGAACGGGGCCGGCTGCTGTTCGACGGCCGCGACCTCTGTGCCGCCGATCCGGCCGAAATGCGCGAGGTGCGCGGCGCCGGCATCGCGATGATCTTCCAGGAGCCGATGACGGCGCTCAATCCGCTGCGCACGATCGGCGACCAGATCGGCGAGATGTTTGCGATCCACACAGGCCTGTCGAAGGCCGAGATCAATGCGCGGGTAGAGGCACTGCTCGAGGACGTGCGCATCCCCGACCCCAAGGCGGCCGCGAAGGCATATCCGCACGAGCTGTCCGGCGGCCAGCGCCAGCGCGCCATGATCGCGATGGCGCTGGCGCTGGACCCGAAGCTGTTGATCGCCGACGAGCCGACCACCGCACTCGACGTCACGACGCAGGCCCAGATCCTGAAGCTGATCCGCGACCTGCAGCAGCGCAAGAAGACGGCGGTGCTGTTCATCACCCATGATTTCGGCGTGGTCGCCGAGATCGCCGACCGCGTCGTGGTGATGCAGCACGGCGCGATCGTCGAGCAAGGCACGGCCGACAAGGTGCTGAATGATCCGCAGCATGCCTACACCAAGCAGCTGATCGCGGCGGTTCCGCCGCTGAAAGCACCGCCGCCACGTATCCTCTCCGGCAAGGACATCCTGACCATCGACGGCGTGTCCAAGACCTACCGCACCGGCGGCTTCCTCGGCCGCGGCGCGCGGGTGACGGAGGCGGTCAAGAACGTCTCGCTCCGCCTGCCGCGCGGCGCGACGCTCGGCATCGTCGGCGAATCCGGTTCGGGCAAATCGACACTCGCGCGCTGCATCGTGCGGCTGATCGATCCCGACACCGGGTCGATCGTGCTCAACGGCCAGGACTGGGCAAAGCTCGGCCGCGACGCTATCAGGCGCGAGACCCGCCACATCCAGATGGTGTTTCAGGATCCGTTCGCCTCGCTGAATCCGCGCCGCAAGGCTGCCGAGCTGGTGGCGCAGGGACCGATCGTGCACGGCACCGACCGCGCCACCGCGATCGCGGAAGCGCGAAAACTGTTCGAGCTGGTCGGGCTCGATCCATCCGCCGGCGATCGCTTCCCGCATGAATTCTCCGGCGGCCAGCGGCAGCGCATCGGGCTCGCACGTGCGCTGGCGCTGAAACCCGATGTGCTGGTCGCCGACGAGCCGGTCTCGGCGCTCGACGTCTCGGTGCAGGCGCAAGTCTTGAAGCTGCTCGCCGGGCTACGCCAGCAGCTCGGCCTCTCCATCATCTTCATCACCCACGATCTGCGGGTCGCCGCGCAGATCTGCGACCTCGTCGCCGTGATGAAGGACGGAGCCGTGGTCGAGCAAGGGTTGACCGCTGAGGTGTTCGGCAGGCCGCAGCATCCCTACACGCAGGCGCTGCTGTCGGCGATCCCCGGCGGCGACTTCACGCGAAAGCGCGATGCCTTGATCGCCTGATCGAGCCATCGCGCGTGGTGCGTCGTTGGTCCGCGCTCACCGCGAGCGGCGCGACGCGAGCAAATGTTCCGCCCAGCGCAGCAACTCGAAGCGATCGCCCTTGACCAGCTCCTGTGCGTCGCGGCGCCTGTAGAGCACCAGCATCCAGGGCGCGAGCTTGCGCAGCAATCCGTGCGCCACGTACTGCACCGGCTCGGTGAACGGCAGCGCCAGCTCGCTCTCCGGCACGCCCTGCACTGCCTTTGCCAGTTCGCGGCCGAGCGGGATCGTCAGCGCGACGGCGCGGCCGTTGCAGCCGGTCCAGCCATAGGCGTTCGGTCCGAGACGATGCATGCGCGGCAGGAAATCCGCGGTCATCCCGACATAACCGTTCCAGACATAGTCGAAGGAGACGTCGCCGATCTGCGGCCACAGACGCTGCAACCGCTCGGTCACCCGCGCGCCTTGAGCCGCGCGGTCTTGTCGCCCGGGCCGAGCACGGCACCGCCGGTGACGAGGCGATTGCGGGCGTCATAGCGCGCGAAATACAGCTCGCCATGGGTATCCGACATCGCCTGCCGGCCGGGAATGATGGTCTTGCGGACATTGTCCGACAGCGGCTGCGTCGCCATCTGCCACGACAGCACCGGCATCACCTCGGTCGCGATCTCAGGCACCAGCGATTTCGCGAATTCGCCGCTATAGGCATTGGTCGCGACCACCAGCGCGCGGCCGGAGATTTCCCCCTTCTCGGTCTTCACCACCCAGCGCTCGCCGCGGCGCTCGAAGCTCAGCGCGGGCGAACGGGTATAGATCCGAGCGCCGAGGCCGAGCACGGTGCGCGCCAGGCCTCGCGCCAGCGCCAGCGGATTGACGTGGCCGCCGGTCCTGTTCCAGAAGCCGCCGTACCACGCATCCGAGCCGAGCATGTCCCTCGTCTGATCGCGCGACAGCAATTCGACCGGCGCGCCGAATTTCGACCATTGCTGCACCCGCCGCTCCGCGATCCTGATCCGGCCCGGCGAATGCACCGGCTGCACCCAGCCGGCCTGCTCCTGCTCGGCCTCGATGTTGTAGCGCTTGACGACGTCGAACAGCATGGCCGCGCTGTCGCGCAGCATCGCGACGAAGCGCTCGCCGGCCGCGCCGTGCCGGGCGATGATGTCATCGGGATCGGGACGCGACAGCGTCGGGATCACCTGGCCGTTGTTGCGGCCCGAGGCGCCCCAGCCCGGCTCGGCGGCCTCGACGATCGCGACGTCGACATCGGCCTCGCGCAGATGCAGCGCGGTCGACAGGCCGGTGAAGCCGCCGCCGATGATGACGACGTCGGCCTGTTGCGCGCCGGTCAATTCGGGGCAATCGGGGCCGGGTGGCGTCGCTGCTGCCCAGAGCGAATTGGGCCAGCGCACGGCATTGCTGCTCATCATGATCCTTTCTTGCAGGCGCCTGCGCGTTCTGGTTAGCTTTACTCTACTCTCTCATTCCAGCCGGGAAGACAAGAAGTGACACTCAAGAACGTCATCGGAATCGATCACGCCGTGGTCATGGTAAAGGACCTCGACAAGGCCGCCGAGAATTACAGGCGGCTCGGCTTCACCGTGTCGCCGCGCGGCACCCATAGCGCGCACATGGGATCGGGCAATTACACCATCATGTTCGACCCTGACTACATGGAATTGCTCGGCGTGCTGACGCCGACAGAACATAATGCTCCGGCGCGCGCTTTCCTCGAGAAGCGCGGCGAAGGCATCGAACGGATCGCGTTCACCGCGCTGGATTCGACCGCCGGTGCCGAGGAGATCCGCGCGCGCGGCTATACGCCGATCGGGCCGACCGATTTCGAACGCCCGGTGACGCTGCCTGATGGCACAGTCTCGGCCGCGAAATTCCGCACCTTCCAGTGGCCGACCACTGAGGCGCCCGGCGGCGTCCGGATCTTCGCCTGCCAGCACAAGACCCGCGAGACGGTGTGGATCCCCGAACTGATGACGCACGCCAATGGGGCAAAACGTCTCAAGCAGGCGCTGATCGTCTCGCCGGATCCCGCGACCGATGCTGCGCATCTCTCCCGGATGATCGATATCGCCGCGAGGCACGATCCCGACGGCGCGGTTACGGTGCCGTCCGGCGGAGATCGCGCCGACTTCGTGTTCCTGACCAGGGATCAGCTCGGCAAGCGTTATCCCGGCGTATCGCTGGATGGCCTGTCCGATCGCGGCGGCGCCGGCCTCGTGATCGCGGCCGACCTCGCCGCAACCGAGAAGGCGCTCGGCACGACCGGCGTGAAGAGCGGCAGCGGCATCACCGTGCCGCCGGCCGCTGCGAACGGCACCCTGCTCGCCTTCGTCAAGGCATAACTGCCATACCATGCGCGGCGCAACGTTATGCAGCGGCGCCGCGCACGGGGGGCTAGGCAGGCCAAGTCCAGACGCTACTATCTCTCCCAAACAAGAACCGTCCAGGGAGAGAAACATGTCGCATCACCTGATCTCGCGCCGGCAGATGCTGGCCGGCACCGCAGCCGCCGGCGCGGTTGGATTGACCGGATTTCCGGCCCGCGCCGAGCTCAACTGGAAGAAATATTCCGGGACGACGCTGGAGGTGATCCTCGCCAAGGGGCCGCGCGGCGACAATCTGCAAAAATACATCAGGGAATTCACCGAGCTCTCCGGCATCAAGGTCGAATCGGAGCAGATTCCCGAGCAGCAGCAGCGCCAGAAATGCGTGATCGAGCTGTCGTCGGGCAAGCCGAGCTTCGATGTCGTGCACCTCAGCTATCACGTGCAGAAGCGGCAGTTCGAGAAGGCCGGCTGGCTCGCCGACATGTCGGGCTTTCTCAAGGACCCGAGCCTGACGCCGCCCGACCTCGTCGAGAGCGATTTCTCGGCCGCCGGCCTGCAATATGCACGCAACGACAAGGGCCAGATGCTGTCGCTGCCGTGGTCGGTCGACTATTTCATCCTCTACTACAACAAGGAGTTGTTCCAGAAGAAGGGCGTCGAGGTCCCGAAGACGCTGGAGGAAATGGCGATCGCCGCCGAGAAGCTGACCGATCCCAAGGAAGGCATCTACGGCTTCGTCGGCCGCGGCCTGCGCAACGCCAACATGGCGATGTGGACCAACTTCTATCTGAACTATGGCGGCGAATTCCTCGATGCCAAGGGCAACATCCTGACCGACGGCCCCGAGGCCGTCGAAGCCACCAAGCTCTATCAGCGGCTGCTGACGAAATGCGCGCCTCCCGGCGTCGCCGGCTTCAACTGGATGGAATCGATGGCCTCCTTCACCCAAGGCCGCGCGGCGATGTGGATCGACGCCGACGGCTGGGCGCCGCCGCTGGAGGACCCCGCCGCCTCGCGCGTCGTCGGCAAGGTCGGCTACACGCTGGTGCCCGCCGGACCCAAGGGCAAATTCTCGTCGACCTATGGCGACGGCGTCGGCATTCCCGCGGCGAGCAAGAACAAGGAAGCCGCCTACCTGCTCTGCCAATGGGTGGTCTCGCGGGGACAGGGCGCCCGCCTGCTGCAGGCCGGCGGCGGCGTGCCGTTCCGCAATTCCATCGTCGACGACCCCGAGGTCGCCAAGGGCGTGAAGACCAAGGAATGGCTGCAGTCGGTGGTCGATTCCGCCAAGATCTCCAAGCTCGGCTTGCCGGTCATCATCCCGGTCGCCGAATTCCGCGACATCGTCGGTGCGGCGCTGACCGCGACGCTGTCGGGCGCCGATCCCGCCACCGAGCTGAAGAAGGCGCACGAGCAATTCCGCCCCATCCTGGAGCGTAGTGAAAAAGCGTGAGCGTGGTGACACAGGCTTCGCCGGCGGCGGACAAAGCGTTTTCGAGCGAAGTGGGTACCGGTTCGCGTGAAGAAAACGCGTCAAAACAAGACTCCAGAGCCGGAGGCTCTGGGGACGCCGCGCCGGCGCGTGAATGGCGTCCGCCGTCCTACTGGCCATTCGTGATCCCGGCGCTTGTCGTGGTGCTGGCGGTGATCGTCTTTCCGTGGGTGTTCACGATCTGGATGAGCATGCAGGAATGGAAGGTCGGCTCGCCGACCGTCTTCGTCGGGCTCGCCAACTATCTGCGGCTGCCGACCGATCCGCGCTTCGTCGAGGCGGTCGGGCACACGCTGTCCTACACCGCGCTGTCGGTGGTGCTGCCGCTGGTGTTCGGCACGCTGGCGGCGGTGGTGTTTCACCAGAAATTCGCCGCGCGCGGCTTCCTCCGCGGCATCTTCATCATGCCGATGATGGCCACACCGGTGGCGATCGCCTTGGTGTGGACCATGATGTTCCACCCGCAGCTTGGCGTCCTGAACTATCTGCTGTCGCTGGTCGGCCTGCCGCCGCAGCTCTGGGTGTTCAACCCGACGACGGTGATCCCGTCGCTGGTGCTGGTCGAGACCTGGCAATGGACGCCGCTGGTGATGCTGATCGTGCTCGGCGGCCTCGCCGCGATCCCGACCGAGCCCTATGAGAGCGCGCAGATCGACGGCGCCAATTTCTGGCAGGTGTTCCGCTTCATCACACTGCCCCTGATCATGCCGTTCCTGTTTATCGCCGGCATGATCCGCATGATCGATGCGGTGAAGAGCTTCGACATCATCTTCGCAATCACCCAGGGGGGGCCGGGCTCGGCGTCGGAAACCATCAACGTCTATCTCTACAGCGTCGCCTTCGTCTATTACGACCTCGGCTACGGCTCGGCCATCGCGGTGGTGTTCTTCCTCCTGATCGTGGCACTGGCGGCGCTGCTGCTCTATCTGCGCAAGCGCCTGCTGTGGACGTCAGAGCTCGGAGACGGCGCATGAACCCGCGTCAGATATCTTTGCGTCAGATTCTGGGCCGGATCGGGCTGTGGCTGTCGGTGTTCGTCATCGTGTCGCCGGCGATCCTGTTCTTCCTCTGGATGGCCTCGCTGTCGCTGAAATTCGAGATCGA
This sequence comes from Bradyrhizobium sp. JR3.5, assembly GCF_054057015.1. Taxonomy (NCBI): domain Bacteria; kingdom Pseudomonadati; phylum Pseudomonadota; class Alphaproteobacteria; order Hyphomicrobiales; family Nitrobacteraceae; genus Bradyrhizobium; species Bradyrhizobium sp. JR3.5. Next base: position 5,408,217 of record NZ_JBSRYV010000002.1, on the reverse strand, counting down.
CAACGCCTCCTATCCGCCGGTGTTCATCCCGGAGCATTTCGCCTGGAAGAACTATGCCGACGTGTTCGCCTCGAACCGCTTCCTGACCTATTTCAGCAACAGCCTTGTTGTCACCGGCTGCGCCACGGGACTGGCGATGCTGGTCGGCGTGCCCGCGGGCTACGGCATTGCGCGGATGGCGGCGCATAAATCGGCGATCGTGATCCTGATCGCCCGCATCACGCCGGGCCTGTCGTATCTGATCCCGTTGTTCCTGCTGTTCCAGTGGCTCGGCCTGCTCGGCACGCTGGTGCCGCAGATCATCATCCACCTCGTGGTCACGGTGCCGATCGTGATCTGGATCATGATCGGCTATTTCGAGACCACGCCGCTGGAGCTGGAAGAAGCCGCGCTGATCGACGGCGCAACGCGCTGGCAGGTGTTCCGCCATGTCGCGTTGCCGATCGCCAGGCCCGGGCTCGCGGTTGCCTTCATCCTCGCGGTGATCTTCTCTTGGAACAACTTTGTGTTCGGCATCGTGCTGGCCGGGCGCGAGACCCGCACGCTGCCGGTCGCGGTCTACAACATGATCTCGTTCGACCAATTGAGCTGGGGCCCGCTCGCCGCTGCCGCACTGATCGTGACCGCACCGGTGCTGCTGCTCACCGTGATGGCGCAGCGGCAGATCGTCGCCGGGCTCACCGCGGGCGCGGTGAAAGGCGGCTAGAGCAATATCGGGTGATGGGGCCGTTGCAGGGGGCGCTGCCAAAATATCGAAAACAACCCCATGCAAAGGTGCCGGCGGCGTCCGGCGTTCGACCAGGCAACTTGACACGTCGGGCAATTCAGGGATATTCTTCTAATATTCCGAATTTGCGCAAGTTAGCCAGCGAGCGCCGCCAGCACCGCGGCAGACTCGGCGACCCAACCGAAGATGCCGCCCTGGGCCTTGATCATCTTCAGGCCCATCTCGTGGAATTCGGGGAAGTAGGACGCGCAGCCGTCTGATATCACGACGCAGCGATAGCCGCGGTCGTTGGCCTCGCGCACCGTGGTGTTGACGCAGACTTCGGTGGTGACGCCGCAGACCAAGAGATTCTCGACGCCGTATTTCTGCAGGATGTCGCCGAATTCGGTGGCGTAGAACGCGCCCTTGCCGGGCTTGTCGATCACGATCTCGCTCTGGAGCGGATAGAGCTCGGGGATGATGTCGTGCCCCGCCTCGCCGCGGATCAGGATCCGCCCCATCGGCCCGGGATCGCCGATCCGCAAGCGAGGCGCGCCGCGCTCGAGCTTCGCCGGCGGCGCGTCGGAGAGATCGGGCAGATGGCCCTCGCGGGTATGGACCACGAGCAAGCCGGCGTTGCGCGTCGCGGCGAGGACGGCGGCGATCGGCTGCACCGCGCGGGCGAGCTGGCTGACGTCGTTGCCGAGCGTCTCGCCGAAGCCCCCTCGCTCCATGAAATCGCGCTGCATGTCGATGATGACGAGCGCGGTCTTGCTCCAGTCGAGCGTGATCGGCGCCGGCTCCGCCGCGATTGTCCCGCTTGAATTCGCCATGACCAAGCCCCGAATGCGAGAAGACCTAGAACTGATTAAGCAAACGGCGTGCCATTGCGCAATGATGCGGCTCGCGCCTTCAACCGCCCGAAACGTCCGGCATCTCAATCTGTTGGAACGCGCTCGGCCGTTCTCCGCGCCATCTTGCCAGGTTCTCACCGGCACCTGATTTGCCGGTCGTTCGATCTTGCTGGCATGATCGTTGCTAGCTGGGAGCCCGAGGAACGACAACAATCGTTCGCGAAATGACAGCCCATTTCAAATTGGCGGGAGGACAGGCATGAATGGACTTGGCGGTCTCAACAAGTCACCCAACGGCGTGGTGATCGGACCGGTGCAGCTGCAGCTGCCCGTGGTGGTGACCAAGGTCGATCTGGCGCGGCAGACCGAGCGCATCGCCTGGATGGTCGGCAAGGCGCGGCGCAATCTCGCCACCATGGATCTTGTCGTGTTCCCCGAATATTCGCTGCACGGTCTCTCGATGGACACCAATCCGGAGATCATGTGCCGGCTTGACGGGCCTGAAGTCGCGGCCTTCAGCAAGGCCTGCATCGACAACAGGATCTGGGGCTGCTTCTCCATCATGGAGTTCAACCCGCACGGCAATCCGTACAATTCAGGGCTGATCATCGACGATCACGGCGAGATCAAGCTCTATTACCGCAAACTCCATCCCTGGATTCCGGTCGAGCCGTGGGAGCCGGGCGATGTCGGCATTCCCGTGATCGACGGACCGAAAGGTGCGAAGATCGCGCTGATCATCTGCCATGACGGCATGTTCCCCGAGATGGCGCGCGAATGTGCCTACAAGGGCGCGGAGATCATGATCCGCACCGCAGGCTACACCGCGCCGATCCGCGACAGCTGGCGCTTCACCAACCAGGCCAACGCGTTCCAGAACCTGATGGTGACGGCCAATGTCTGCATGTGCGGCTCGGACGGGTCGTTCGACTCGATGGGCGAAGGCATGATCGTCAATTTCGACGGCAGCATCATCGCGCACGGCACCACGGGGCGGGCCGACGAGATCATCACCGCCGAAGTGCGACCCGACCTCGTGCGCGAAGCGCGGATCAACTGGGGCGTCGAGAACAACATCTATCAGCTCTGGCACCGCGGCTATGTCGCGGTGAAGGGCGGCGCGATGGATTGTCCCTACACCTTCATGCAGGACATGGTGTCCGGCCGCTTCCGCCTGCCCTGGGAAGATCAGGTCAAGATCACCGACGGCACGTCCTGCGGCTTTCCCGCACCGACACGGATGTTCGGCAAGACCGCGAAGGCCGCCGAGTAGCCGCTGGAGCGGTGTGAGTTTTGGTTGACTCGCTTTGCCGCGCTTTCGGTTCACCTCTCCCCGTCGGGGAGAGGTCGGATTGCTCTCGGCGATGCGAAGCATCGTCCGGTGCAATCCGGGTGAGGGCTCTTGCTCTCTCGATAAACCGTAACCCCTCACCCGATTTGCTGCGCAAATCGACCTCTCCCAAAGGGAGAGGTGAACTTCCGACGCCGTTCGAGCTCAACCTGATCTCATCACGCTCTACTTGAAGAAATGCACGAGGCCGATGCTGAGGCCCAGCAGCAGCATCAGCGACAGCGTGACCGCCGCCGTCACCCGGCCGCCGACGGTCGAGAGCACGCGCACATCGACGCCAAGCCCGAGTGCGGCCATCGACACGACGGTGAGGATCGCCGCCGTCTTGGTTACCGGCGCGATCGCGATGTCGGGCACGAGCTGGAACGAGCGCAGCGCGGCCAGCACCAGGAAGCCGATGATGAACCAGGGCACCAGCTTGAACGGGCTGATCGAGGCGGCCTTTGCGGCACCGTCCGTGGCGGTGCCGGCCGCCTTGCGCCGCCGCGCGACGAACAGCGAGAGGCCGACCACGATCGGGCCCAGCATCAGGACGCGTACAAGCTTCACCAGCGTGCCGATCTGGGTCGAGACGATGCCGGCCGGCACGGTCGCCGCCAGCACCTGCGGCACGGCGTAGACCGTGAGGCCTGCGAGGATGCCGTATTGCGTCGCCGTCAGCTTCAACAGCGGAATCAGCAGCGGCAGGCCGAGCACCATCAGGACGCCGAGAATGGCGGTGAACGAGATCGACGAGGCGATGTCGTCGCCATCGGCCTCGATCACGGGCGCCACCGCCGCGATCGCGGAATTGCCGCAGATCGAATTGCCGCAGGCGATCAGGATCGCGAGTTTGGTCTTGAGCCCGAGGATCCGGCTGAGACCATAGGTCACCGCCAGCATGATCACGACGGTGACGGCGATCGCGCCGATCAGGAGCCCGCCCGACGCCACGATGGCGGCGAAGCTGATGGACGCGCCAAGCAGCATCACCGCGACCTCGAGCAGCTGCTTGGCGCTGAAGGCAATGCCCGATCGCCAGCGCTCCGACGGCTCCCAGGCGGTGCGCACCGCCATCCCGAGCAGGATCGCGACGACCAGGGCCTCGATATAGGGATGGTCGAAAACCCGCTCCTCGATGGCCTGGACGCCGAGCGAGATGACCGTGACCACCCCGCAGAGCAGAATGCCCGGAATGAGCAGGAAAATGCGCTTCAGCGCGCCCTGCTTCTGCCCCTGATCTTGTTCTTGTTGCGGCACGACATCCTCTTTTCGGAGAAGATTTTATGCGCCAGGGCGCCCCGCTTGGCTAATATCTTTTCGGACTGCCCGGATAGAGAGAAGTTATGTCCCTCAACCTGCATCTGCTCCGCCTGTTCGCGGCCGTGGCGAGAACCGGAAGTTTCTCGCGCGCCGCCGACCTCCTGCACATCAGCCAGCCCGCGATCTCCAAGGGCGTGCGGGATTTCGAGCTGCAGGTCGGCTGCCGGCTGCTCGACCGCACGCCGAAGGGGGTGCGGCCGACCCGGGAGGGCGCGGCGCTGGCCCGCCATGCCGAGACACTGTTCGCGGCCGAGCGCGCCGCCGAGGACGAGTTGCAGGCATTGCGCAACCTCGACAGCGGCTCGCTGCGCATCGGCGCCAGCACGACGATCGCGACCTATATGATCCCGGAATATCTCGGCGTGTTTCACCGCGCCTTTCCCGGTATCGACCTGCATGTGGTGAGCGCCAACACCTCTGATATCGCGGCGCTGATGCTGGGGCACGAGATCGAAATCGCCCTGGTCGAGGGGCCGGTCGAGGACGAGAATTTGATCAGCGAAGCCTGGCGGACCGACGTGATGGTCCTGATCGCGGCTCCGGATCACCGCTTCGCAGCCGCCGCGGGAGCGATCGACGTCCGCCTGCTCAACGACGAAATCCTGATCGTGCGCGAGCCCGGCTCAGGCACCCGCGAGGTGGTCGCGCAGGCGCTGGCCGCCCACCGCGTCGAGCCGCAGCGGACGCTCGAGATCGGCAGCACCGAGGCGATCAAGCAGGCGGTGGCGGCCGGTGTCGGCGTCGCCATCGTATCGGTCGCGACGATCGACGATCAGGTGAAGCTCGGAAAACTCAAGGTGATCCCGATCAAGGGCGTCCATATCGAGCGCACGCTCTGGCAATTGAAATCGCCCGGCCGGCTGGACGTGCCGGCGGCGGTCGCGTTCGAGGGGATCATTCGGGAGACGAAGGGCGCGAAGGCGGCGCCGCGCACGCCGGCGGCTAAAGCGCGGCGAACAGACCCTGCGCCCACGCAACGGCATGCTCGAAGCTGAACACGCCGGGCTCGAAATAGACCGCGCGCGCCAGCACGATGCCGACCACCAGCACCCAGAACACGCTGGTGCCCGCGGTCTTCAGCCATTTCGACACACCTTCGCTCGCGGCCGAAGAATCGACCGCGGGAACCGGCTCGCCGAAGGGATCGAATGCGGATTGGCTCATCGTCTTGACCATCAGGAATGCCCGTAGAATGTCGCGATGGCAGGGGCGGAAGCAAGGGTAGTCGAATGCCTTTTGCGCCGGTTACTTGGAAGGACGTTTTTTGGTCCGAAGGCCAGGGAGCATTTCCTTCTCGGGGCTCCAACCCAGCTCAACCATCGGTTCCGCGCTGCGGCGCCAGGCGCGGCAGCGTGATCCGCACGCTGGTCCCCATGCCCGGGGCGCTGTCGAGATGGAGTTCGCCGCCCAGCCGGTTCGTGACGATGTTGTGAACAATGTGGAGGCCGAGCCCGATGCGGCCAAGGTCGCGGCGCGTGGTGAAGAATGGATCGAAGGCCTGCCGCAACACGTCGCCGCTCATCCCGCAGCCGTCATCGGCGAACAGTATCTCGACGTGTTCCCCTCCCGACGCCTGCAGCCGGATCGTGATGGTGCCGCCCTTGCCGTCCGGAAAGGCATGCGCGACCGAATTGACAAACAAATTGGTCAGCGCCTGGCCGTAGGGGCCGGGATAGCTGTTCATCGCGAGACCGGACGGGCAGTTGACCTCAAGCGTCAGATTGTTCTTCGGCAATGCCGGACGCAGGTTCGAGAGCACCTGCTCGGTCACCTCGCCGAGATCGAACTGGCTGCGGTCGAAATAGCTGCGGATCGACGGCGACCTGCTTGAACGATTGCACCAGATCCGCGGCGCGCTTGAGGTTGCCGACCAGCAGCGACGAGGCGCTCTCGACGACCTCGATGAAATCGCTGAGGCTGGAACGCTTCAGCTTGCCGCGCGCGGCCTCGGCAGCGAAGTCGGCGCATTTCTGCTCCAGTACCGAGGCGACGGTGAGGCTGGTGCCGACCGGACTGTTGATCTCATGCGCGACGCCGGCCACCAGCCGGCCCAGCGCTGCAAGCTTCTCCGCCTCGATCAGCGAGGCCTGGGTCTCCTGCAGATGATGCAGGGCCTTCTCGGCCGCGTCGCGGGCGGCGCGGATCTCGCGTTCGCTGCGTTTGCGGTCGGTGATCTCTTCCGCCGCCACGTTGACCCCGACGATGCTGCCGTTCGGCTCGCGTTGCGGGTGCCAATGCGTGATCCAGCATCGCTCGTCATTGTGGCCCGGGCGCTGGCCGTACACCTCCACGCCGGTCACGGGCTCTCCGGTCTCCATGATCGAGCGAACGATGCCTTCGACCGCGGTCGCCAATGCGGGCACGCAATCATGCACGGTGCGTCCGAGATGACCTTCGACGGAAATGCCGCAGATTTCGGTGAGCCGCTGATTGATCTGGAGGTAACGGCAATCGGGAGAGAGGTAGGCAAGGCCGATCGGTGCAGTGTCATAGATCAGCTGCAGCGCCGGTTGTTTCGGGAACTGAACGTCCTGCACGACGGACGACGAGCGCATGTCCTTCCCCCCGTTCGGACAAGTCTAGCGCTTCGGACCCGGGGCGCAAATAGGCTCGGCCGAGCCGGAAACGGCGGTCTGATCTGTCCGGATTCGGCACGGATCAGGCGACAGCGGACTGGCGCTATACGGGCCGCCAAGCGTGGCGGCCTCAGCTATTCACTGCACCGTGCGGATGAAAATTCTCGATGAATCCCAGCAGCACCCGTGCACCGGTGTCGGCGTCGGCGAGTTCGACATGCTCGGCCGGATTGTGGCTGATCCCGCCGCGGCAGCGCACGAAGATCATGCCGATATCGGCGACGTCGACCATCGCCATCCCGTCATGCCCGGCCCCGCTCGGCAGCTCGAACACGGCATGCCCCTCGGCGGCGACCGCCGCCGCGATCTGCGTTTTCAGCCACGGCGCGCAGGGCACGCTGCGGTTCTCGTGAGTGACGTCGATCTGCAACGCGAGTTCGCGGCGCTTTGCGATGGCCTCGATCTGACGCACGATGTCGGCGACGGCGCGCTTGCGATGCATGTCGGTCTGCGAGCGGATGTCCATCGTGAAGGACACCTTGCCTGGGATCACGTTGGTGGCGCCGGGCATGGCGTTGATATAGCCGACGGTGCCGACGAGGCCGGCTTCATCGCTCTTGCAGAACTGCTCGATCGCCACGATGCATTCGGCGGCGCCGGTCAGCGCGTCGCGCCGCAGCTTCATCGGCACGGTGCCGGCATGGCCGGCGACGCCGGTGAGACTGGCGGCGAGCCGCGTCGCACCTGAAATCGCGGTGACGACGCCGACCGGCAGCGCCTTCTGTTCCAGCACGGGGCCCTGCTCGATGTGCAGCTCGATATAGCCGAGCAGCTCGCGGCGGGCGCGCGCCGCCTTGCCGATATGATCGGGATCGAGCCCGAAGGCGATCAGCGCATCACGCATCGACGTGCCGGTGCGGTCGCGCGTGTTGAGCACGCTCTCGTCGAACGTGCCGGCCACGGCGCGGCTGCCAAGCAGGGTCGACGCAAAGCGCACACCCTCCTCGTCCGCGAAGCCCACGATCTCGATCGCGAACGGCAACCGCTTGCCGCGCCGGTTCAGATCGGCGACGCAGGCGATCGCGGTGATGACGCCGAGCGGGCCGTCCCATCTGCCGGCGTCGCGCACGGTGTCGTAATGCGAGCCAAGCATCAGGGCCGGCAGGCCCGGCCGCTCGCCCTCGTAGCGGCCGCAGACATTGCCGATCGCATCGAGATGCGCGCTCATGCCGGCCTCGCGCATCCAGGACAGGATGAGATCGGCCGCCCTGCGATGCTCGTCGGTGAGGAAGACGCGCGCCAGATGCTCCGGCGTCTCCGAGATCGCCGCGAGCTGATCGATCCGCGCCACGATCTCATCGCCAAGGGAGGATGGATTCGAGGACGATTTCGCGGACGGTTTCTTCTCGCTCATGCTGTTTCCCATCAGTCCAACCCGGCACCCGAGCCCGCTTCACTCGTAGCAGGCCCGGTCCGATTGACCAGCCGGCAAATGGCGCCCTGACGCCGCCCCCGGCGCGGATCGCATCGGCCGTCCAGGAGTTAGCGACTGCTTAACGGCATTGCATACAACGGCGATTGATCGCTCATCAAATAGGCAATCCGGACTCTGCCGATTCCGGAGGTCGCCCATGTTGACTATTATTCGCATTGATATTCAGCTACTTATGGAACCATGACCGCTAAACGTGCTCTGGCACGAAGCTTGCGACACTCCGTCACGCGCCGCCGTTACGGCGGCTGCGACAAGGACAGGCGGGTCGGCCCCGCCGGAGGGAGCAGGCGATGGATTTTGGCAGGATTTCAAGAAGGCATTTATTGCAGGGAAGCGCGGCATTGGCGCTCGGCAGCACGCTCGGCGTTCGCGGCGCGGCGGCAGCGGAAACCACGGTCGGCTTCATCTATGTCGGGTCGCGCGACGACTATGGCTACAACCAGGCCCACGCACAGGGCGCGGCGGCGCTGAAGAAGCTTCCCGGCATCAAGGTGGTCGAGGAAGAGAAGGTGCCGGAGACCGACGCGGTCGAGAAGACCATCGAGTCCATGATCAATCTCGACGGCGCCACGCTGCTGTTTCCGACCTCGTTCGGCTACTACAACCCGCACGTCGTCAAGATGGCGGGCAAGTTTCCGAAGATGCATTTCGAGCATTGCGGCGGCTTGTGGACCGACAAGGACCCGAAGAACGCCGGCAGCTATTTCGGCTACATCGACGAGGCGCAATACATCTCCGGCATCGTCGCCGGCTATTCGACCAAGAGCGGCAAGCTCGGCTTCGTCGCGGCCAAGCCGATCCCGCAGGTGCTGCGCAACATCAACGCGTTCACGCTCGGCGCCCGGCTCGCCAATCCGAAGGCGACGACGCAGGTGATCTTCACCGGCGACTGGTCGATGCCGGTCAAGGAAGCCGAGGCGACCAACAGCCTGATCGACCAGGGCGTCGATGTGCTGACCTGCCATGTCGACGGACCGAAGACGATGGTCGAGAACGCCGCGCGCCGCGGCGCGATGGTGTGCGGCTATCACGTCAACCAGTCGCCGCTGGCGCCGAAGGCCTATCTCACCGGCGCCGAGTGGAACTGGGAGGCGCTCTATCCGAAATTCGTCAAGATGATCACCGCGGGTGAGGCAATCCCGAACTTCTATCGCGGCGGCCTGAAGGAAGAGATCGTCAAGGTCTCGCCCTATGGCGAGATGGTCTCGGCGGAAGCCCGCAAGCATGCCGACGACGTCTAAGGCCAAGTTCATGTCCGGCGAGTACGCGATCTTCAAGGGCCCGCTCGTCGACAACAAGGGCAAGACGGTGATCGCTTCCGGCACCGATCGCGGCCAGCAGGATCCCGAACTCGAGAAGATGGACTATCTCGTCGAGGGCGTGATCGGAGCCACCGCGTGACGACCGAGGCGGCGGAATCGGTGGAGGCGGCCGGCGGCGTTGCTCCGGCCGCCGATCCCGGCTTCCTCCAGCGCTACGGCGCGAGTATCGAATACATCCTGATCCCGGGCGCGGCGCTGGTCGGCGCGCTCGCGGTGTTCGGCGGGTTCATCGCGCTCTACGGCAAGAACCCGCTCGACCTGTATTTCTACATGTATTACGGCGCGTTCGGCACCTGGTTCTCCTGGCAGAACACGCTGACCCGCGCAGCGCCCTTGATCCTGACCGCGCTGTGCACGGCGCTGCCGGCGCAGCTCGGCATGGTGATCATCGGCGGCGAAGGCGCGCTCTTGATCGGCGCGCTGTCGGCGACGTCAGCGGCGCTGGCGTTGCAGGGCGCAGCGCCGATCGTCGTGCAGATCGCGATGGTGATCGCGGGCATGATCGGCGGCGGTCTCTGGATCATGCTGTCCGGCGGCTTGCGGCAGTATCGCGGGGTCAACGAGACGATCTCGAGCCTGCTGCTGGTCTATATCGCGCTTGCCGTCCTCAACCATCTGGTCGAAGGGCCGATGCGCGATCCGGCGAGCCTCAACAAGCCGTCGACGCGCGAGATCGGCGCCGCCAACATGATCGGCAGCATTCCCGGCACCGACGTGCATTGGGGCCTGGTGTTCGGCCTCGTCGCCGCCGTTGCCGCCTACATCCTGATCTATCACACCACCTTCGGCTTCGCCGCGCGCGTCGCCGGCGGCAACATCCGCGCCGCCAAGATCGTGGGGCTTTCCGTCGGCAAGCTGATCCTGACGGTCTGCTTCCTCGCCGGCAGCAGCGCCGGGCTTGCCGGCATGATCGAGGTCTCGCGGCCGTGCAGGGCCGAACCAATGCCAACCTCGCCGCGGGTTATGGATTCACCGGCATCCTGGTCGCATTCCTGGCGCGACAGAATCCACTCGCGATCATTCCGGTCGCAATCCTGCTCGGCGGCATCTCTGCCTCCGGCGGCCTGTTGCAGCGCCGGCTCGGCCTGCCCGATGCGTCCGTGCTGGTGCTGCAAGGCATCATCTTCGTGTTCGTGCTGGCAAGCGACGCGCTCTACGGACGGATCGGCTTCCTGAAGGGAAAGTCCTGACATGGCGGATGCTTCGCTCGGGCTCTGGACCGTCCCGCTCGCCGTGTTCGGCGGCGCCATCCGCGTCTCGACGCCGTTCCTGTTCGTCAGCCTCGGCGAATGCATCACCGAACGAAGCGGCCGCATCAATCTCGGCCTCGAAGGCACGCTGGTGATGGGCGCGATGAGCGCCTACGGCATCTCCTATCTCTCCGGCTCGCCATGGCTCGGGGTGCTCGCGGCCGGGATCACCGGCGCGTTGTTCGGCGCGCTGCATGCCGGCATCTGCTCGCTGCCGCGGGTCAACGACATCGCGGTCGGCATCGCGCTGATGCTGCTCGGAACTGGTTTGGCCTTCTTCCTCGGCAAGCCGCTGATCGAGCCGACGGCGGCCCGGCTGCCGGCGATCGATTTCGGCTGGTGGAGCGACGTGCCGCAGGTGCGCGCGGCGCTGCGCATCAACGTGCTGTTCCTGATCGGCGCCGCCATCGCGCCGCTGCTCTATTGGGCCTTCAGGACCACGCGCTGGGGCCTGTTGATCCGCACCGCCGGCGAAAGCGCGGACGCGGCGCGCGCGATGGGCCATTCCGTGCTGCTGATCCGGCTGCGCGCCACCATGGTCGGCGGCTTCCTCGCCGGCATCGGCGGCTCGTTCCTGTCGCTGTTCTATCCGGGCAGCTGGAACGAAGGGCTCTCCTCGGGACAGGGCATCACTGCGGTCGCGCTGGTGATCTTCGCGCGCTGGGACCCGATGCTGTGCCTGTGGGCCTCGCTCGCGTTCGGCGGCGCCGCCGCGCTCGGGCCCGCGCTGCAATCAGTCGGCATCACCTCCGGCTATCACCTGTTCAACGCCGCGCCGTACATCCTGACCCTGGCGATCATGATCATCACCTGCTCGCCGAAGCGCACACTGACCGGCGCGCCCGCCGAATTGTCCATCACCCGATAGCATCTCGCGAGATCATTCCATGCCCGAGCGCTTCATCAAGTCCGAGCCCTACGCCTGGCCCTATAATGGCGACCTGCGGCCAGAGAATACCGCGCTGATCATCATCGACATGCAGACCGATTTCTGCGGCGTCGGCGGCTATGTCGACAAGATGGGCTACGACCTCTCGCTGACCCGGGCGCCGATCGAGCCGATCAAGAAGCTGCTCGCGGTGATGCGTGCGCAGGGCTTTCACATCATCCATACCCGCGAAGGCCACCGCCCCGATCTGGCCGACCTGCCCGCCAACAAGCGCTGGCGCTCGCGCCAGATCGGCGCCGGCATCGGCGACCCCGGTCCGTGCGGCCGCATCCTGGTGCGCGGCGAGCCGGGCTGGGAGATCATCCCCGATCTCGCGCCGCTGCCGGGCGAGCCTGTTATCGACAAGCCCGGCAAAGGCTCGTTCTGCGCCACCGATCTCGAACTGATGCTGCGGTTGCGCGGCATCGAGAACATCGTGCTGACCGGCATCACCACCGACGTCTGCGTCCACACCACGATGCGCGAGGCCAACGACCGCGGCTTCGAATGCGTGCTGGTCGAGGATTGCTGCGGCGCCACCGACAAAAGCAACCACGATCATGCGCTGAAGATGATCAAGATGCAGGGCGGCGTGTTCGGCGCGGTGACGAAATCCGCCGACCTGATCGGGGCGCTGTCGTGATCATCGGCGAACCGCCCGCACCGTCAGGCGCATTCGGCATCGACGCCATCGCCATGACCATGCGGTTCGGCGACTTCACAGCGCTCGACAATGTCGAGCTCAAGGTGCGTCCCGGCTCGTTTCATGCGCTGCTCGGCGAGAACGGCGCAGGCAAGAGCACGCTCGTGAAATGCATCATGGGCTATTACCACGCCACCGAAGGCGACATCCTGGTCGGCGGCCGCCAGCAGACCATCGCCAACCCCAAGGACGCGCATGCGCTCGGGCTCGGCATGGTCTACCAGCACTTTACCCTCGTGCCGGCGATGACGGTCGCCGAGAACCTGGTGCTGGCGCGCGACGACGTGCCCGCCGTGGTCGACTGGCGCAAGGAGAAGAAGGAGCTCGAGGCGTTCCTGGCACGGATGCCGTTCAAGGTGCCGCTCGACGCAAAGGTCTCCGACATCTCCGCCGGCGAGCGGCAGAAGTGCGAGATCCTCAAGCAACTCTATCTGAAGCGCCGCTTCCTGATCCTGGACGAGCCGACCTCGGTGCTGACCCCGGGCGAGGCCGACGAAGTGCTCGGCATGCTGCGCGCCATGGTGGTCGCGGGCGAGCTGACCATCCTGATGATCACGCACAAATTCCGCGAGGTGATGGCATTTGCCGATGACGTCACGATCCTGCGCCGCGGCAAGCTCGCCGGCACCGGCCGGGTCGCCGACCTCACGCCCGACGAGATGGCCCGCACCATGATCGGCGCCGAGCAGTTGACCGTGCAGCCGCCACGCACCGGCGAGACCGGCGCGCCCCGTCTCGAGCTCGACAAGCTCACCGCGCGCGACGATGCCGGCGCGATTGCCGTGCACGGCGTATCGCTGACGGTGAAGAGCGGCGAGATCGTCGGCATCGCCGGCGTCTCCGGCAACGGCCAACGCCAGCTGGTCGAGGTCTTGGCCGGCCAGCGCGAAGCCGAAAGCGGCGTGATCCGGGTCCAGGGCGAGGCCTATGCGGCAAGCCGCGAGGAGATGCGCCGCCACAAGATGTCGCTGTTGCCGGAAGAGCCGCTGAAGAACGCCTGCGTCGGCGGCATGAGCGTCGCCGACAACATCGCATTCCGCGAGTTCGACCGCGCCCCGTTCGCGCGCGGCGGCTGGTGGCTGAACCGCGCGGCCTTCCGCGACGACGCGGAGCGCAAGATCAACCGCTACAAGATCAAGACCCGCACGCCGGAGACGCCGATCGCGGCGCTGTCGGGCGGCAACGTGCAGCGCGCGGTGCTGGCGCGCGAGCTCTCGGGCGACGTCGAGGTGCTGATCGCCGCCAATCCATGCTTCGGGCTCGACTTCGCGGCGGTGGCGCAGATCCACGCCGAGATCATGGCCGCCCGCAACCGCGGCGCCGCGGTGCTGCTGGTCAGCGAGGACCTCGACGAGCTGCTGGAATTGTCGGACCGACTGGTCGTGATGTTCCACGGCGCGTTCGTGCACGATGTCAGCGCCAGCGAAGCTGACCTCACCGAGATCGGCCGCCACATGGCCGGGCACTGACGCGCTAAGGCGCGATGAGAGTGGTTTGACTACCCGATCTCGAACGCCTGCTCGGCGAGATGCTTCAGATTGGCGTGCCAATGCTCTGCGATCGCGAGCCGTGTCGGCACCCAGACCCGTTCGTGCTTCTGGATGTAGTCGAGGAAGCGCATCAGCGCGGCGGCGCGGCCGGGACGGCCGACGACGCGGCAATGCAGGCCGACCGACATCATCTTGGGTCGCGTCGCACCCTCGGCATAGAGCACGTCAAAGCTGTCCTTCAGATAGGTGTAGAACTCATCGCCGCCGCCAAAGCCCTGCGCGTTGATGAAGCGCATGTCGTTGGCATCGAGCGTATAGGGGATCACGAGATGCGGCTCGGTGCCGGCTGCCTTGATCCAGTAGGGCAGATCGTCGGCATAGGAATCGCAGAGATAGCGCAGGCCGCCCGCCTCCATCAAAAGCCGCAGCGTGTTGATCGAGGAGCGGCCGGTGTACCAGCCGAGCGGCCGCGCGCCGGTCGCCTCGGTATGCACGGCAATGGCACGGGCGATCTCGTCGCGCTCCTCGTCCTCCGACATATCCTTGTGCTCGATCCAGCGCAGGCTGTGGCTCGCGATGTCCCAGCCCGCCTCCTGCATCGCCGCAACCACATCCGGATTGCGCTTCAGCGCCATCGCGACGCCGAACACCGTGGCCGGCAACTTTCGCTCGGTGAACATCCGCCATAGCCGCCAGAACCCGGCGCGCGAGCCATATTCGAACATGGTCTCGATATTGGCGTGACGCTGGCCGACCCAGGGCTGCGCGCCCAGCACGTCGGACAGAAACGCCTCCGAGGCACGATCGCCGTGCAGGATGTTGTTCTCGCCACCCTCCTCGAAATTGACCACGAACTGCACGGCGACACGCGCAGCGTCTGGCCATTTCGGATCGGGCGGCGTGCGGCCGTAGCCGCGGAGATCGCGCGGGTAGCGGGCCTCGGTCACATCAGATTTCCTCGAAGCGGATCTGCTGCGCACCCTTCCACAACACAGTCTTGCCGAAGGCGGTGAGGTTCTCCAGCCCCGAGGTCAGCGTGATGAAATGATGATTGCCGGCGAGCTGGCCCATCTTGCTGGCGAAATGCACGCCGCCATAGGCGAGCAGGATCTCGGTCTCGCTGATGCCGCCGGGATAGAGGATGATCTGGCCCGGCGCCGGATAGCTGGTGTGGTTCTCGTAGGAGACGCCGAAATCAAGATCGCCGAGCGGCATCCAGACGCCCTCGCCGCTCCAGCGCACATGGATCGCCTGGCTCTCGAACGGCATCGCCTTGCGGAACGCGGCGACCGTCTTCGGCGCGAGCTGCTCCTCGAAACGGGCGTCAAAGGTGAACTCGCCGGCGCGGACAATCAGTTTGCTCATCGAACTCTCGTGGGTGGGCTGGACGGAATGATGCCCCAACCATTGCCGCCGGCCCGCGCCGGACGCAAGGCCGATTCCGGCCCCAGATGCCGGTTTTTTGCCGCAATGGCATCCGCGGCAACGCAGATTTGAGCAGGGTTGCGTTGCACCCCGCCTCCCGCTTTGCGAACCTCTCTGCACTCGCAAAGGAGGACGGCCAATGACGACAAACAGTCTGCACGGACATGTGGCGCTGGTGACCGGCGGATCGCGCGGCATTGGCGCGGCCATCGTCAAGATGCTGGCGGAAGCCGGCGCCGCCGTCGCCATCAATTATCGCGAGCGCTCGGCCGAGGCGGAGACGCTGGCGAAGGGTATCACCGCCGCCGGCGGCCGCGCCGTCGCTATCGCCGCCGATGTCTCCGAAGCAGCCGCCGTCGCCCGCCTGGTCGAGCGCGCCAAATCCGAGCTCGGCCCGGTCGACATCCTCGTCAACAATGCGGGGATCGCGATCGTCAGGGGTATCGACAACCTCACCGAAGAGGATTTCGACCGCACCATCACGGTCAACCTCAAATCGGCATTTCTCTGCACGCAAGCGGTGCTGCCGATGATGCGCACCCGAAAATGGGGCCGCATCGTCAACATCTCCTCCGGCGCTGCACGCGGCGGCGGCGCGATCGGGCCGCACTACAACGCATCGAAGGCGGCGATGGAGGGCCTGAGCCGCGGTTATGCCGCGCGCCTCGTCAAGGAGGGCGTCACCGTCAACGCCGTCGCGCCGTCGCTGATCGAGACCGACATGATGAAGGGACAGAGCGGCCTCGTCAGCCGGATCCCGATCGGCCGCTTCGGCACCGCCGAGGAGGTCGCGCAGGCGGTGATGCTGCTGGTCAACAATCCCTACATGACCGGACAGACGATTGCGATGAGCGGCGGCATGGCGTTCAACTAGAGCGTTTTCGAGCGAAGTGGGTACCGGTTCCCGTAAAGAAAACGCGTCAAGACAAAAATCTAGAGCCCCGTTCCGATTTCAATCGGAACGGAAAGGGCTCTAGCGTCGTCGATGCCTTGACCGCGTCGCGGGTTTGCCCTACCGCTTGCGGCATGAACCGATCGAACCTCATCGCCAATTTCTGGTGGCTCGCCGACTGACAGGCGGGCCGAACGCGTTCATGCATTTTCGGGGCCGCCGCATTGGGCCGGCCTTTTTGTTTGGCTTCATCCAGCCCGCATGCGGTGTCCCCATTCAACCGAATGGAGATACAAATGACCAAACCGATCATCCTCACCGGCGACCGCACCACCGGTCCGCTGCATCTCGGCCATTACGCCGGTTCGCTCCGAAGCCGCCTGGCGTTTCAGGACAGCCATGAGCAGTTCTTGCTGCTGGCCGACATGCAGGCGCTGACCGACAATGCGCACGACATCGGCAAGGTCCGCAGCAGCGTCATCGAGGTCGCGCTGGACTATCTTGCCGTCGGGATCGATCCCGGCCGAACCTCGATCTGCCTGCAATCGCAACTCCCGGCGTTGGCGGAACTGTCGATGCTCTACCTCAACCTCGTCACCGTCGCGCGGCTGGAACGCAACCCCACCATCAAGGACGAGATCCGCGTGCGCGGTTTCGGACGCGACATCCCGGCGGGCTTCCTGTGCTACCCGGTGGCGCAGGCCGCCGATATCACCGCGTTTCGCGCCACAATCGTGCCGGTCGGCGAGGATCAGGCACCCTTAATCGAGCAGACCAACGAGATCGTCCGGCGGGTCAACGCGCTCGCGGGCCGTGCGCTGCTGCCGGAAGCCGAAGCCATCATCCCGCGCGCAGGACGGCTGCCCGGCGTCGATGGACGCGCGAAGATGAGCAAGTCCGCGGGCAATGCGATTCCGCTTTCGGCTTCACCCGATGACATCTCGGCCGCGGTGCGCGCGATGTTCACCGATCCCGATCATCTGCGTGTCGCCGACCCCGGCAAGGTCGAGGGCAATGTCGTCTTCACCTATCTCGACGCGTTCGACGACGATCACGACGCCGTCGCGGAACTGAAGGCGCGCTATCGGCGCGGCGGTCTCGGCGATACGACCGTCAAGCGGCGGCTGGAGGATATCCTGCAAGCCCTGATCGCACCGATCCGGACACGGCGCGCTGAGCTGGCCAACGATCGCGACCACGTCACTGAGGTAATCAGGCGCGGAACCCTGAAAGCGCGGGAGATTACGGAGCGTACCAGGCGCGACGTCATGGAGGGGCTTGGCTTGTTCCAACTCTGAACGCGCCGTCATCAAAGCGTGGCAGGAACTGTGCTTGACTATGACAGTTGTCCGCTAGAGCCTTTTCCGCTCCGATTGAATCGGAGCGGGGCCCTAGACTCTTGTCTTGACGCGTTTTCTTCACGCGAAGCGGTATCCACTTCGCTCGAAAACGCTCTAGGCGAAACCGGATTTGGAGCCTGTCGTGATCGATCCGAAAACGCTTCTCGAACGCGCCGCACAGCTGGCCGATCAGGCCAAGGGCGAGGAAGATGCCGGCATCCGCGAGCGGCTGCTGCGCATGGCCGAGCACTACCGCGATCTGGCCGCACATGAGACCTGGGCGCATGAAAACCCGCCATCGGTGGGCGCGATCACCAGCGCGCTCAGCTCCCGCGCGCATTGATCTGATGTTCGATCAGCTCACGCGAATGCGATAGCCCAGCGACCGACGCGCGCCCGGCGCGATCTGCATCAAGCCGGGCTTGTCCGCGAACTCGCCGTCGAATTCCGCGGGGCTGGCAAAACCGTGCCACGGCTCGATGCAGAGGAACGGCGCGCCGCCGACCTTCGACCAGATACCGAGCTCGCGGAAGCCGCGCCACGACATCTCGATCGCAGGACCTTGTGTGGCTGCTGCCGGGCCTAGTGTCGCCGTGAAGAGGATCGATGTACTTGCGACCTGATCGAAGACCATCGCGTCGTCATCGAACAGCTCCTCCGACAGTGCGAGCGTTCTGCCCTTGACCGGATTGGGTTCGGGCTGCGGCCGCATCAATCCATCCTTCAGCCGCCGGATCGGCGCAAGTTCAGTCTTGCCGAAGGTCAGCGTGTAAGCCTCCTTCGGCAGCCCCGGCACCAACGGCCAGTTGAAGGCGGGATGACCACCGAGCGAGGCCGGCAGCATCTCGTCGCCGGTGTTGATGATATCGAAGGCGACATCGAGATCGGTGCCATCAACGGTGTAAGTGACCTCGAGCCTGAACGCGAACGGATAGCGTGCCGGCGTTTCCGCATCGTCGGTGAGCGCGAGCTTGCAGGATCGCGGTCCCTGCTCCAGCCAGACAAAGCGGCGATCCCGCGCAAGGCCGTGCTGCGTCATCGGATAGGTCTGGCCATGGTGACGCAGCGTGTCGTTCTTCAACCGGCCGACGATCGGGAACAGGATCGGTGCATGGCGCGGCCATTGCGGTCCGGCCTGCCACAGCAACTCGGTTCCGTCGGCATTCCTGAGCGACGACAGTTCAGCGCCCTGTGCCTGAATTGTCGCGGCAATTCCATCGCCGCGCAGCGTATGACTGTCGCTCATGCCTCGCCTCGCCGGTTGCGCCATGCCCTGACACGAGATGTTCGATACCGGCGAAGCCGTCAACCCCAAAGCGATGGGGCCGCCCGCGCGTGGCGGCCCCAACTTGGCTTACCCGGCGATCTTGGAGAAGTCAGGCTGCCGCCGCTCGGCGAAGGCGGCAAAGGCCTCGCGCGCTTCCGCGCTCATCAGCCGCTGCTGGAAGATTTCGCCCTCGCGCGCCATTTGCGCGCTGATCCTGGCCGGATCGCGCATCAACGCCTTGGTGTGCTGGAGCGAGCCGAACGGCCGCTTCGCCAGTGCGTCCGCCGCCGCGCGGGCCTTGGCGCGGAGATCCGCAAGCGGCACCACGGCGTTCGCGAGACCGATGGAGACCGCGGTCTCCGCCTCGACCGGCTCGCCGAGCGCGAACATCGCATAGGCCCGCGCATAGCCGATGCGCTGCGGCAGCAGATAGGTCGACGCCGCCTCGGGCACCAGCGCGAGATTGACGAACGGCGTGATCAGCCGCGCGGTCGGCGCGAGATAGACGAGGTCGCAATGCAGCAGCATGGTGGTGCCGATGCCGACGGCATTGCCCTGCACGGCGGCGACAAGCGGCCGCGTCGCCCTGGCAAGACAGCTAAGGAAGCGCGTCACGTGACGCTCGCCCTGCACGCCGCGCGACACCGCCGCGAAATCGGCGAGATCATTGCCCGCGGTAAAGCTGTCGCCGTCGCCCTGCAACAGCACGGCGCGGATTGTAGAATCGCCTTCCGCACGTTCGAGCGCGTCGGCCATCGCGCCATACATCGCGTTGGTGATCGCGTTCTTCTTGTCCGGACGCGCCATCGTCACGGTGAGAACGCCACCGTCCAGCGCTACGACCACTTCACTCATGTCTCACTCCTGTTGCTTGCTTCGCGTTTGACGCGTTTTCTTGACGCGAACCGGTCCCCACTTCGCTTGAAAACGCGCTAGCCATCTTTGTCTTTCGGAAATTTCGCTTGCAGGCTGGTCAGCCAGCGCGACACCACGTCGATTTCGGCTTCCGAAAATCCGTCCATCAGGCGGTTGTTGATCACCCTGGTCCGCGTTGCGGCACGCTTGCCGAGTTCCTGCCCGGCCACGGTCAGATGGAGCCGCTGGCTGCGCCCGTCCTCACCGTCGCGCCGGCGCTTGACGAGGCCCGCACGCTCCATCCGGTCGGCGAGCCCGGACATCGCCGACGGCACGATGTCGACCGCCTGCGAGACGTCGCCGATCAGCGCGCCGTCATTGCGCCCGAGGAAGAACAGCACGCCCGCCTGCGCCGACGTCAAATCGTGCGCGGCCGTCTCCTGCTCGATGGCGCGCTGCAGCCGCCGATAGGCCACGGTCAGAAGGAAGATCAGCCGGTGTTCCGCTTTCATGCCGCTATTATATATTTCGCGTGCGAAATATCAAGATATTTCGTGCGCGAACTATCTTGATATACCCGTTTGCCTTTTTGCGGCGCCTCAATGCACCGGCATCCAAGGCCCGTAAAATACACAAATGAGCCCTCTCAACCGCTTTGATTGCGACATTTTGATCGCGACGCCGGATCGCTACACTGCGCTCCAGCAGAAAACCCTTGATCGACAACGACCAAACGGGAAATCTTCCTTCCAGGAGCCGCGGTTTGCATTGCGGCTCGGGCGGGGTCACGAGAGTGTCATGACGTCAGCGGCAAGTTCGGACAGGGACCGCGTTGTCCGCCCGAAGCGGCTACGCCATCTCAGCGAAGCCATGCGTTGTGAGACCGCGTTTCGCCTGATCCTGTCGGAATGCCTCGAGGAAGTCGCAACCAACCACGAGGCCCTGAGCTCCGGCGATCCGGCCGCGCTCCACCAGACCCGCATTGCACTGACGCGGCTGAAGGCGGCGATCGCCTTCTACGGCCCGATGGTGGCGGACACCGAATGGACGCGGCTGAAATCCGAGCTGAAATGGCTGAGCGCCTATCTCAGCGCAACGCGAGACCTCGACGTTGCGATCGACAACAGCAAAGGGCTGCCGGAAGAGCGCATGCTCCAGACAGCGCGAACCGATGCGTTCGAAGCGCTCAAGGAAGCCTTGCAGAGCGACCGTTACTGGCAATGGTTCGACGGCATGTGGGACTGGGTCGGCAGCGGCCCCTGGACCACGCGGCAGAACCGCCGTGCCGCGCAACGGCGCGCCGTGCCGGTGTCGGTGTTTCATGCGCGCCGGCTGGCGCGCTGGCATGGCAAGCTGTGCCAGAAGAGCCGCGGGCTGCAGGGCATGGGCAAGAACAAGCGCCACCGCGTTCGGCTCGCCAGCAAGCGGCTGCGCTACGCCATCGAGTTCTCGGAAGGCGGATTGCCCCCCGACGAATACGCGTCATGGCGGACCGTCCTGAAGCAGCTTCGGAAGGGGCAACAACTGCTCGGCGAATTGAATGACGACGAGGTCCGTCGAAAGCTGTTCGAAAGCGTCGATGCACGCGCCCACGAGCGCAAGGCCAAGCACCGGCGCGTGCACGAGCGGAAGCGCAAGAGCCGGCTGTTGCGCCGCGCCGCGGCGGTCTATCGAAAAATCTCCAGCTGAGCGCGCATCGGCGCACCTCGTCGGCGCGCCGATAGCCCCCGGGGCTGAACGCTTCGCCAAAATAGATGTATTAAACATCATCTTATTGCTCTTGTAACATCACTACTTAGCGTGCATAAATGACATTCAAATAGACCCGACTCTCAATCGACGACCTCAATCGATGATCACCGCAGCGCAGCTACGAGCTGCCAGAGCCTTGCTTGGCATCGACCAAAGGCAGCTCGCCGAGCTGTCCGGACTTTCGGTGCCGACCATCCAACGTATGGAGGCGAGCGAAGGCACCATTCGAGGCAATGTCGACTCGCTCATGAAACTGATCGACGCGCTCGGCACCGCCGGCGTCGAGGTGATCAGCGAGGGCGCGGTCAGCAGCGGCGGCGGCCGCGGGGTAAGATTAAAGGCCGGGTCAGGCTCGCCGAAGGTGCAGACATGATCGCGGCGGTCACCCAGCAGATCTGGTGTGTGGCCGCGCTGCTGGGGACGTCCGCTCTCGCGATCGCAACGAGCCGATCGCGCCGATCGACAGCGATCATCTACGGCGCGACTCTTGTAATTTCGACGATCGCACTGGCCGGCGCGCTGCGCTCGCTGATCGCCCACACCAATGCGACGGAGCTGACGTTGCCGGTCGGCCTGCCCTGGCTAGGATCGCATTTCCGCCTCGATGCGCTCGCCGCATTCTTTCTCGCCGTGGTCAACCTCGGCGGTGCGGCTGCAAGTCTGTATGGGCTCGGCTACGGCAGCCACGAATCCGCGCCGGCGCGGGTCCTTCCCTTCTTTCCGGCATTCCTGGCCGGAATGAACCTCGTTGTGCTGGCCGACGATGCGTTCACCTACCTCTTGTGCTGGGAATTCATGTCGCTTGCGTCCTGGGCGCTCGTGATGGCGCACCACCGCGAAGCGGACAATGCACGAGCGGGCTACGTCTATCTCGTCATGGCAAGCTTCGGAACGCTGGCTTTGTTGCTCGCTTTCGGCCTGCTGTCGGGAGCTGGCGGCAGCTACAGTTTTGCGGCCATCCGCAGCGCCCAGCACACGCCTTCCGAAGCCGCGCTGGTGCTCTCGCTGATGCTGCTTGGGCGCCGGGTCGAAAGCCGGCCTGGTCCCGTTGCACGTATGGCTGCCGCTGGCCCATCCCGCAGCACCGAGCCATGTCTCGGCGCTGATGAGCGGCGTGATGACGAAGGTCGCGATCTACGGATTCATCCGGGTCATGTTCGATCTGCTCGGGCCGCCCAGCTGGTCGGCGGGTGTCGTCGTTCTCATCCTCGGCGGTGCGACCGCCGTGATGGGGATCCTCTATGCGCTGATGGAGAAGGACCTCAAGCGCCTGCTCGCCTACAGCACGATCGAGAACATCGGCGTCATCTTCGCAAGTCTCGGCCTTGCGCTGGCATTTCAGGCCAACGGCCTCGGCCTGGCCGCGGCGCTCGCCTTCACAGCGGCGCTGTTTCACGTGCTCAACCATTCGTTCTTCAAGAGCCTGCTGTTCTTCGGAGCCGGCGCCGTGCTGACGTCGACCGGCGAACGCGACATGGAGAAGCTGGGCGGCCTGATCCACCGCATGCCGCTCACCAGCTTCGTCTTTCTCGTCGGCTGTGTCGCGATCTCGGCGCTTCCGCCGTTCAACGGGTTCGTCTCCGAATGGCTGATGTTCCAGGCCGTCCTGCAGAGCCCCGATCTGCCGCAATGGCTACTGAAGATCATGGTGCCCGCGGTCGGCGCCTTGCTGGCGCTGGCGGCGGCGCTCGCCGCCGCATGCTTCGTCAAGGCCTTCGGAATCACGTTTCTCGGCCGCGCGCGGAGCCCGGCCGCGCAAGCCGCCGGCGAAGTCGATCGCTATTCGCTTGCCGCGATGTTCAGCCTCGCCCTGCTCTGCTTCCTCGCCGGCATTCTGCCGGGCCTGGTGATCGACGCGCTCTCGCCCGTCGCGCAGGCCATGATCGGCCACCGGATGCCGGTTCAGGCGAACGACCCCTGGTTCTCGATCGTGCCGATCGAGGAGAGCCGCAGTTCCTACAACGGATTGCTCGTCTTTGCTTTCATCACGGCCGCGGCATCACTGGCGGTGTATTTCATCCATCGCTTCGCGTCGCGCGCGATCAGGCGCGGACCGGCCTGGGGTTGTGGCTTCACCGATCCGACACCGGCGGCGCAGTATTCCGGGGCGAGCTTCGTCCAGCCGATCCGCCGGGTGTTCGGCACGTTGGTGTTCCAGGCCCGCGAGCATGTCGACATGCCTGCGCCGGGCGAACTGCGGCCAGCCCGCTTCAGGGTCGATATGCACGATCTGGTCTGGGAGCGGCTGTACACGCCGGTGACTGAAGTCGTTTGGTTTTTCGCCGATCGGCTGAACCAGCTCCAGTTCCTGACCATCCGCCGCTACCTCAGTCTGGTCTTCGCAACCCTCATCACATTGCTGCTGGCGCTCGCAATATGGTCGTGATCTCGGACATCCTCGTTCAGTTCGGCCAAATGACGCTGGTGCTGCTGCTCGCGCCGCTCCTGACCGGCGTCGTGCGTAAGGTCAAGGCCCGCCTGTTGCGCCGGAAAGGTGCGTCGATCTTCCAGCCCTATCGCGATCTGCTGCGGCTGCTTCGCAAGGAGGTCGTGCTCGCCGAAAACGCGTCCTGGCTGTTCCGTGTCACGCCCTATGTGACGTTCGCGGCCATCTGGGTCGCGGCGGCGCTGGTCCCGACATTTGCGACCGGCCTCGAATTCAACTGGAGCGCCGACCTGATCGCGATCGTCGCCCTGCTCGGCAGCGCGCGCTTCTTCCTCGCGCTGGCCGGCATGGACGTCGGCACCAGTTTCGGCGGCATCGGCTCCAGCCGCGAGGTGATGATCGCTGCATTGGCCGAGCCCGCCATGCTGCTGATGGTGTTCTGCGTCGCGCTGATTGCCGGCTCCACCCAGCTGTCGACGGTCGCGACCTTCATGGCGTCGTCCGAAGTGGGACTGCGCGTCTCGCTCGGCATGGCGATGATTGCCCTCATCATGGTGGCGCTTGCCGAAAACGCGCGCATCCCGGTCGACAACCCGGCGACGCATCTGGAGCTGACCATGGTGCACGAGGCGATGATCCTCGAGTATTCCGGGCGTCATCTTGCCATGATCGAGTTCGGCGCCTTTCTCAAGCTGCTGCTGTACATCTCCCTGATCATCTGCGTGTTCTTCCCGTGGCAGATCACCACCGAAGGCGCAGGTCCGCTGTCCTATCTGGTGAGCGTCGCCGCCTACATCGTCAAGCTTGCGATCGCAGCCTTCCTCCTTGCCGTGTTCGAGACCGCGACGGCGAAGGTACGGGTCTTCCGGGTCCCCGAGTTCCTCGGCGCCGCGCTGATGCTCGGGCTGCTCGGCACGCTGCTTCGATTCGTGTCACGGAGCTTCTGATGCACAACCTCGCCTTCGACATCGCCCATCTGCTCGCCGGCGGGCTCGTGCTGATCAGCTTCATGATGCTGTACCAGGACCGCCTGTATGCGCTGCTGAACATCTTCGCGCTTCACGCAGTGGTACTCGCGCTTTCGGTCGCCTGGCAGGCGTTCGTCCAGAACGCACCGCATCTCTATGTGACGGGGGCGATGATCGCGCTGGTCTTCAAGGCGATCATCATCCCGGTGGCGCTGCACCGGATCGTCAAGCAACTCGGGATTCATCGCGATATCGAGACCGCGGTGGGTATCGGCCTGACCATGCTGGCGGGCATGGGGCTCGTCGCCCTCTCCATGGTGCTGATGCTCCGGGTGACCGGCGCGGCCGATCCGCTGGCGAGGGAAGACCTCGCCTTCGCGCTGTCGGTGGTGCTGCTGGGATTGCTTGTCATGGTGACGCGGCGCAACGCCGTCAGCCAGGTCGTCGGCTTCATGTCGCTGGAGAACGGCCTGGTGCTGGCCGCGACCGGCGCCAAGGGTATGCCGCTCGTCGTGGAGATCAGCGTCGCGTTTTCGATCCTGATCGCATTCATCGTCATCGGCGTGTTCCTGTTCCGGATTCGGGAGCGGTTCGACACCGTCGACGTCGGTGCGCTCGATGAATTCAGGGGAGAGCGGCGATGACTGCGGCGTCGGATGCCGTCGCCTGGGTTCTGCTGATACCGATCTGTGCCGCGGCCGTGCTTGCGGCGCTGCCCGGCTACCGGCTGACCGCGGGGCTCAATATCCTGGCCAGTCTCGGCACCTTGCTGGCCGCACTTTCGCTGCTCGTGATCGAGCGCCCGCAGCCCGGCCACTACCTGCTGATCGACGATCTCAACATCGTCTTCATCGTGCTCAACACCTTCGTGGGATTCACGACCAGCGTGTTCAGCGCGAGCTATATCGCCCACGAACTCGAGACCGGGCGGCTGACGCCGGGCTATCTGCGATTCTACCATGCCATGTATCAGGTCATGATGTTCGGCATGAACCTCGCATTCGTGTCGAACAATATCGGCCTGATGTGGGTCGCGGTCGAGATCGCCACGCTGACCACCGTGCTGATGGTCGGCATCTACCGGACCCATGCGGCGCTGGAGGCCGCCTGGAAGTATTTCATCCTCGGCAGCGTCGGCATCGCGCTCGCGCTGTTCGGCACGATCCTGGTGTACATGGCGGCGCGGCCGGTCATCGGCGAGGGCCAAGACGCCATGGTGTGGACGGTGTTGGTCAGCCGCGCCGCAACCTTCGATCCGGCATTGCTCAACGTCGCCTTCATCTTCCTGCTGCTCGGATACGGCACCAAGGTCGGCCTGGCACCGCTGCACGCCTGGCTTCCGGATGCCCATGCCGAGGGCCCGACCCCGATCTCCGCCGTGCTCTCCGGCCTCTTGCTCAACGTTGCGCTCTACGCTGTGCTCCGCTTCAAGATCCTGCTCGCCGCCAATCCGGATGCGATATCGCCGGGCCCGCTGATGGTGACGATGGGGCTGACCTCGCTGTTGTTCGCAGCCTTCATGCTTTACCGCCGCCGCGACATCAAACGGCTGTTCGCCTATTCCTCGATCGAGCACATGGGCATCATCGTGTTTGCGTTCGGGATGGGTGGCCCGCTCGCCAACTTTGCCGGCCTGCTGCACATGGTGATGCACAGCCTCACCAAGTCGGGGATCTTCTACGCCGTCGGCCACATCGCACAGGTGAAGGGCACGCAGCGGATCGCCAACATTCGCGGCCTGACTGAAACCCATCCGGCGCTCGGCTGGAGTCTCGTGATCGGCGTGGTCGCGATCGCCGGCCTGCCGCCGCTCGGCATCTTCATGAGCGAATTTCTGATCGTCAGTTCCACCTTTGCACGCCAGCCGCTGCTCGCCATTCCGCTGGTTTTCGGCCTGCTGCTCGCCTTCGG
Organism: Bradyrhizobium sp. JR3.5; assembly: GCF_054057015.1. Taxonomy (NCBI): domain Bacteria; kingdom Pseudomonadati; phylum Pseudomonadota; class Alphaproteobacteria; order Hyphomicrobiales; family Nitrobacteraceae; genus Bradyrhizobium; species Bradyrhizobium sp. JR3.5. The sequence goes on along the minus strand of NZ_JBSRYV010000002.1, from coordinate 5,381,444 downwards.
CGCGCTGATCCTGCGCCTGACCAGCCTTGCTTTCGGCGAGCCGCGCGGCAATGCCGCTCCGGCGGAGGCGTCCTATTTGCCGATGTTCGCGCATTTCGCGCTGGTGCTGACCGCGGGCATCTACCTTCCGGGACCGCTGGTCGTCTGGTTCCAGCACGTCGCCAACCTCCTGGGCTAGGCGAGGGAGAACGGGATATGCCGAAATTGATCGATCTGATGCAGGCGGGCCGCAAGGTCGAACGGCATCATCCATGGCCCGCGCGCAGTGGTGGACGACGATGTCTGGCGCTCCGCCGCCAGCGCGCTCGCCGATGGCGGCTTGAGCCTGCTCGGGCTATGGGGCGAAGCATCGTGCGTGCATATGGCGATCCTCGACGACCACACCTCCGATATCGGCGTGATCAGCCTGGATTGTCCCGATCGCCAATTCCCGTCGGTCGCGGCCTATCATCCTCCGGCGGTCCGATTGGAGCGCACCGTCCACGACCTGTTCGGGCTTCAGGCCGCGGGCACGCCGGATCCCCGTCCCTGGCTCGATCATGGTCGATGGCAAATGCGTTTCCCACTCGGCGAACGTCTCGATCCGTCACCGGATGCGGCGCCTTATCAATTCCTTCCGGCCGAAGGTGACAGCCTGCATCAGATTCCGGTCGGCCCCGTGCATGCCGGCATCATCGAGCCCGGACATTTCCGCTTTACGGCGAGCGGCGAGACCGTGGTCCGCCTGGAGCAGCGGCTCGGCTACACCCATAAGGGCATCGAAGGGCTGATGGCGGGCAGCACCGTCGAGCAGGCCGCGCGGCTCGCCGGCCGGGTCTCCGGCGACAGTACGGTCGCCTATGGACTGGCATTCGCGCAAGCCGTCGAGGCCGCGCAGCAGATTGCCGTGCCGCCCCGCGCGCTCTTGCTGCGTGCGCTGATGGCCGAGCTCGAGCGACTGGCCAATCACCTCGGTGACATCGGAGCGATCTGCAACGATGCGTCATTTGCGCTGATGCAGGCACATTGCGCCGTGCTGCGCGAGGGCGTGCTGCGCGCTGCCGACGCTGCATTCGGCCACCGCCTGATGCGCGACCTTGTCGTTCCCGGCGGCGTCGCGCGCGACATCGCCAGCGACGGACCCGACGCAATCCGGGCCGCGCTCGACCAGATCCGCCGGCAGTTCCCTGCGCTGGTCGAACTCTACGACAACACCGCCTCGTTGCAGGATCGCACCGTCACCACCGGCATCGTTACCCCGGCGCTCGCCCGGCAATTCGCAGCCGGTGGGTATGTCGGGCGCGCAAGCGGCCGCAACCATGACGCCCGACGCAGGCCCGGCTATCTCCCCTATGATGGTCTGCGTTTCGAAGTCCCCGTTCTCAGCGATGGCGACGTCAACGCCCGCGTCTGGATCCGGATCCGGGAAGTCGAGCAGAGCCTTGCGCTGACGGACCAGATCCTCATCGGCCTCGAGGCCGGCCCCGTCAGAGTGTCGCTGCAAGGTGCGACCGAACCCTCCGAAGGCATGGCGGTGGTTGAAGGCTTCCGGGGCGACATTCTGGCCTGGCTACGCCTCAACGGAGATCGGATCGAGCGATGTCATCTGCGTGATCCGTCGTGGTTTCAGTGGCCCCTCCTCGAGGCAGCGATCGAAGGCAACATCGTGGCGGACTTCCCACTCTGCAACAAGTCGTTCAACTGCTCCTATTCGGGGCAGGACCTCTGAGGACCGCAGGCGATGCGCAAACTTTTGTTCCAGGGCCTGTTTCGCCAGCCATTGACCGAGCAAGCGCCGCGTCCGGACGACGCTGCGCTCGCGGAGCTCGGGGCCATGGTCGGCCGCACCGCAAGACGACGCCTCGGCCGCAGCCTCTCGATCCGCGAGGTCGATGCGGGCTCGTGCAACGGATGCGAGCTGGAAATTCACGCGCTCAGCAATGCGTATTACGATGTCGAACGGTTTGGAATCCGGTTCGTCGCCTCACCGCGTCATGCCGATGTTCTGCTCGTTACGGGCCCCGTCACCAAGAACATGCGCGAAGCGCTGGAGCGCACCTACCATGCGACCCCGGATCCCAAATGGGTCGTCGCCGTAGGCGATTGCGCCAGGGATGGCGGATGTTTTGCCGGCAGCTATGCGGTGGTTGGCGGGGTCTCGGCGGTTGTCCCTGTCGATCTCCATATTCCAGGTTGCCCTCCTTCGCCGATGGCCATTCTGCGTGGCCTCATCGGCTTGCTCGAGGCTGTGGACGCCGACGTCGCGGCAAAATGAGAGCATGCAGAGAGATGCGTTAGCGACCGGCGCCTGCTTGGTTGCGGCGATTGCTAACGCATGATCCGGAAAAGTGCGAAGCGGTTTTCCGGAAAGATCATGCTCAAACAAGGAGCTAAAGCGCGATGACGATTCAACCTGATCTCATCGCGCTTTAGCCGCTGTCGCGCAGCACCAGCTCGAAGCCGAGATCGATGCGGCGCTCGCCGCCGCGCTCCAGCACCAGCGTCGCCGCGGTGCGGCCGATCGCATCGCCATGCACGCTGATCGTGCTCAGCGTCGGCGAGATCAGCTGGCCCATTTCGAGATCGCCGAGGCCGATCACGGCAACCGGCTGGGCCGATGCAGGCCCGTCGCGCAGCAGGCCGGCCTTGCGCAGCCCCGACATGAAGCCGATCGCATGCGCATCGTTGGCCGCGAACACCGCATCGACATCGGGCAGGCGCGCATGCGCCGCCACGCTGCCGGAGTCCTTGCGGTCGAGGATCAGCCGGCGCGGCTCGGATAGGCCGCTTGCCAGCGCCTCGTCCCTGAAGCCGAACCAGCGCCGCGTGCCGCGCGGATCATCGCCGCCGATGAAGGCGAGCTGCTTGCGCCCTTGCGCAACCAGATGCTTCGCGACAGCGACACCGGCCTTGTAATTGTCGAAGCCCGCGACCGCATCGATCGGGTTGGCCGGCAGATCCCAGGTCTCGACGATCGGAATCCGCGCATTGCGCAGCAGCCGGCTGCCCTCCTCGGTCGCCGGCGAGCCGACCATGATGATCGCCTCCGGCCGACGCGACAGCAGCGCTGCCAGCACGCGGTCCTCGCGCACCGCGTCATAGCGCGACTGCGCCAGGATCACGGAGAAGCCGAGCGGTTCGAGCTTGTCGGACAGGCCCTGCACCGTGTCGGCGAAGATTGAGTTGGCGATGGTCGGCACCAAGACGCCGACCGAATTGGTCCGCGCGCTCGCCAGCGCGCCTGCGACCAGGTTCGGGACATAGCCGAGGTCGCGCATCGCCCGCTCGACCCGCGCCCGGGTCTCGGGGGCGACGAGGTCAGGCATCCGCACCACCCGGCTCACCGTGATCGAGGAAACGCCGGCGCGCTTGGCCACCTCTGAGAGGGTGGGCGCGGTACCGGACGGGCCGGTCCCGGGTTCGGTCAGGTCGGAGCTCATGGGCCGGACCCTGCACGATTCCGGATTGCCAAGCCATTATGTTAGCGCTAGCATCGCCACATGTTAGCGCTAACATGGAACAAAATGGGAGAAACGGCATGATTTCAGACGAGCAGGCCCAAGCCTACAAGCGCGACGGGGTGATCGTGGTCCCCGAGGTGCTGAACCAGGAGACGCTGGGCAAGCTTCGCACGGTGCTCGCCGAGCTGGTGGCCGGCGCCGCCGCCGTAAGCGAGCACACCGACGTCTACGACCTCGAGCCAGGCCATACGCCGGAGACCCCGCGCGTCCGCCGCATCAAGGCGCCGCACAAGGTGCACCCGATCTTCGACGAGATCGTCCGCAGCCCCGCCGTGATCTCGATCCTGACCAAGCTGATCGGTCCCGGCCTTCGCCTGCACGGCTCAAAACTCAACATGAAGTCGGCGCAATACGGCTCGCCGGTCGAGTGGCATCAGGACTGGGCGTTCTATCCGCACACCAATGACGACATCCTCGCGATCGGCGTGCTGCTTGACGACTGCGATATCGAGAACGGCCCGATGCTGGTGACGCCGGGATCGCACACCGGCAGCACGATGTGGGATCATCACGGCGAGGACGGCTGCTTCGCCGGCCTGATCGATCCGGACCAGATTCAGGACGACATCAAGCGCGCGGTCCCCTGTATAGGCAAGGCCGGCAGCATGTCGTTCCACCACGTGCGCGCGCTGCACGGCTCGGCGACCAACACATCGAACCGGCCGCGCAACCTGCTGCTCTATGAAGTGGCCGCCAGCGACGCCTGGCCGCTGATGGGCGTGAAGGACTTCGACGAATTCAACAGCCGCCTGCTGGCAGGTCCGCCGGTGGTCACACCGCGGTTGACCGACGTGCCGGTGCGGATGCCATTGCCGCCGGCCAAACGGCAGGGATCGATCTACGAGACCCAGTCGGCGGCGAAGAAGTCCTACTTCACGCGCGCCGCCTGAGACTGACTACAGTGCCCGCGGCAAGCCGCGGGCATTGCTGCTTTCAATACATAAAAAACAAAACAACGGGGAAACGAATGATCGAGATGGCAAGAGATGGCGCTCGCACATCGCGCCTGCGTGTGATCCTGGCCGCAAGCATCGGCTCCGCGCTCGAATGGTACGACTTCTTCCTGTACGGCACCGCGGCCGCGCTGGTGTTCGGCGAGCTGTTCTTCCCGAAGAGCGATCCGGTGGTCGGCACGCTGCTGTCGTTCCTGACTTTCGGCGTCGGCTTCGTGGTGCGGCCGTTCGGCGGCCTGCTGTTCGGCATCCTCGGCGATCGCTATGGCCGCAAGCCGGTGCTGGTCGCAACGCTGTTGATGATCGGCATCGGCACCACCGCGATCGGCTTCCTGCCGACTTATTCGCAGATCGGCGTTTGGGCGCCGATCCTTCTGGTCGCGATGCGCGTCATCCAGGGTCTCGGTGCCGGTGCCGAGTATGGCGGCGCGGTGATCTACCTCGTGGAGAACGCGCCGCCGAAGCATCGCGGCTTCTGGGGCGGCTTCGCGCCGCTCGGTGTCTCCGTCGGCAATCTGCTCGCCGCCGCCGCCTTCGCGCTGGTGACGATGCTGCCGCGTGAGGACCTGATGAGCTGGGGTTGGCGCCTGCCCTTCCTGGCAAGCTTCCTCCTGATCGTCGTCGGCATCTTCGTCCGCATGCGGATCACCGAGACGCCGGTCTACACCCAGGCGGTGGTCGCGCGCGGCAAGGTCGAGAGCAATCCGGCGATGGAGGCGTTGCGCCGGCACCCGCGCAACTTCTTCGTCGTGCTCGGCGCCCGGATGGCCGAGAACGGGCTCGGCTATTTCTTCCCGGTGTTTGGTCTCAGCTACGTCATCACCACGCTGGGCGTGCCGAAAGCGGAGGCGCTCAGCGCCCTGATGCTGGCCTTCACGGTCGAGCTGTTTGCGATCCTCGGCTTTGCGGCGTTGTCTGACCGGATCGGACGGCGGCCGGTCTACATGTTCGGCGCGCTGGCCGGCGTGGCGCTTTCCTTCCCGTTCTTCTGGATGGTCGGCACCAAGGAGTGGATCATGATCGCGCTCGCCTTCATCCTGGCGCGCGCCGTGGTGACGGCGGCGATGTTCGGACCGCAGGCGGCGTATTTCGCCGAACTGTTCCCGCCGCAGCGCCGCTTCGCCGGCTTTGCCTTCGCCCGCGAGCTCGGCTCGCTGCTGTCGGGCGGCCCGGCGCCGTTCGTCGCCACCGCGCTGGTAGCGGCCTACGGCACCTGGTGGCCGGTCGCCTGCTACGCGATGTTTCTGTCGGCCTGCACGGTGGTTGCGATCTGGATCGGGCCGGAGACCTATCAGGAGAACATCGCCGAGGACGCAAGCGAGCAGGCCGAGCTGCCCGCGGCGATCCCGGCGCGGGCCTGATCGGTGGCGCAGCAACTGCGCGTCCTGCAGTCGCTCTGGGCGATGGAGCGGCGGCTGGCGGACGAGAGCGAATGGCCGCTGCAAACCCAGCTCGTGATGATCCGCGATGCCGGGTTTGACGGCGCCGGCGTGCGCTTCATCGATCCTGCCTTCGCGCGCGAAGTAACGAGCTTCCTTCGCGCGCATGGCATGATCTGGCAGGCGCAATGCTATCCGAAGGGCGTCGACGACCTGAGGCCGGTGCTGGAGCTGGTCGCCGAGCTCGGCGCCGATCACGTCAACCTGCAGCCGGACATCCGGCCGCGTCGGCTGTCCGATTGCATTCCCCTTCTGGACGGCTGGCGGCGCCTGGCCGCGGAGGCCGGCGTCGCCGTGCATGTCGAGACCCATCGCGACCGCATGACGACCGACCTGTTCTTCATGCTCGATCTGCTCGACCGCTTTCCCGATCTGCGGCTGACTGCCGATCTCTCCCACTATCTGGTCGGCCGCGAATTCGCCTGGCCGGTCGACGACGTCAATCATGCGATGATCCACCGCATCCTCGACAATGCCTGGGGCATCCACGGCCGCATCGCGAGCCGCGAGCAGGTGCAGATCTCGCTCGGCTTTCCGCAGCACCAGGGCTGGGTGTCGCTGTTCATGGACTGGTGGGACTACGGCATCCGCCCCTGGCGGAAGCGCGCCGGGCCCGATGCGACCCTGACCTTCCTGTGCGAGTTCGGCCCCCCACCCTATGCCATCACCGGACCCGACGGCAGGGAATTGTCCGATCGCTGGCAGGACGCGCTGGTCATGAAGGATATGATCCGCGCGCTATGGGATCGCATCGCGAACGAGCCGCACGGCACACCATCGAGTTGATCCAGAGCAGCTGCAGCGGCATGCTACGGCGAAGCGCCACTCAGAACGCCGCGAAGCCCTTATGCGCGACCATCGGGTCCTTCCTCCTCGACGCCTCGCATGCGTCGTTGTGCTGGCCATTGCGGCCTTTGCCCAAGCGAAGGCCGCCGCGGCAGAGCTGACGCTTGATGTCGCAGCCATGTCGCGGGTCGCGGCCATCGACCCGCGCTTCCAGTCCTACAACATCGAGATGGTCGAGGTGACCGGCGGACGGTTCTGGAAGCCCTATGCCGCCGCACGGCCGGGTGCGAAGCCGGAACGGTTCGCGGCGCGGACGCCGATCAATCTGTACGATGGCAGGCTGCGCAAGCTCGCCACGGCACTCGCTCCCGCCTACCTTCGTGTGAGCGGAACCTGGGCCAACAGCACGTTCTTTGCGGATTCCGACGCGCCACCGGCTGCAGCGCCGGCCGGCTCTAAGGGTGTGCTGACGCGACAGCGGTGGCGGGACGTGATCGACTTCTCGCATGCCGTCGACGCTCCCATTGTCATGTCCTTTGCGATCAGCGCCGGCACGCGTGACGCTGGGCGGCGATGGACCTCCGAACAGGCCCGGCAGCTTCTCGCCTTCACGAAATCGACCGGCGGTCAAATCGCCGCAGCCGAATTCATGAACGAGCCCGATCTGCCGGCCATCGGCGGCGCCCCAGAGCACTACGATGCCGCAGCTTACGGCCGCGATTTTGCAACGTTCCGCGCATTCATGAAGGACGCCGCCCCTGACGTGACGATCCTCGGCCCAGGCACGATCGGCACCGGCGCGGATACAAAAGCCCTCTTTGCGGTTTCAGCGGCGGGCATCGACGCGGTCTCCTACCATCATTATGGCGCGCTCTCGGCGCGATGCTCCGGCGATCGCACGGCACAGCAGGCATTGTCGGACCAATGGCTGGCACGAACCGGCAAGACATTCGCCTTCTACCGGGCGCTGCGCGACCGGCTTGCGCCGGACAAGCCGATCTGGCTGACCGAGACCGCGGAGACCGCATGCGGCGGCAATCGCTGGGCCGCGACCTTCACCGATACGTTCCGCTATCTCGATCAGCTCGGGCGGCTCGCCAAGGCCGGCGTTCAGGTGGTGATGCACAACACGCTTGCCGCGAGCGACTACGGGCTGCTCGACGAGCGAACCCATCTGCCGCGGCCGAACTACTGGGCCGCGCTGCTATGGCGACGGCTCATGGGAACCACCGTGCTCGATGCCGGCGTCGGCGAGCAACCCGGTCTCCACGTCTATGCACATTGCGCGCGTGACCTGCCAGACGGAATAACCCTGCTCGTCATCAACAATGATCGGCGGACGCGGCGCAAGCTGACGCTGCCAGCGGCATCGCAACGCTACACATTGGCGAGCGAAAAACCTGTCGGCGGCAATGTTCAGCTCAATGGCAGCACGCTTGTGCTTGGACCTTCCGACCAGATGCCCGCCCTGGACGGCGAGCCGGCCCCAGCGGGAGCGATCGCCTTCGCTCCCGCAACGATCACGTTCCTGACCGTTGCCAATGCGGGCAACGCCAACTGCCGCTAAAGCGCGATAGATTAGATTGAATCGTCATCGCGCATTAGCTCTTTGTTTGAGCATGATCTTTTCGGAAAACCGCTACGCACTTTTCCGGATCATGCTTTAGCGATCCAACCTCGCCTACGCCGCGTCGCGGCTGACGTCGGCAGATTCCGCCGGGCGCGACACCAGATGACCCAGCATGATCGCGGTCATCAATCGCTCCATCTCAAGCCATGCAGTGACATGCGACATGGTCGGCCGGCCGCCGAGCGCGAGCTGATTGACATCGTCGACCGCGGTCAATCCGCGCGGATAGAACTCGCGGAAGATCACGCGCTCGGCCAGGCCATCGACCAGGCGGAAATTCAGCGCCTTCGATAGTTCGTTGAGGGCTTCGCCGACCAGCCGCTTGTTGCGGGAACCGATCGTCGAGAGGCGGTTGCGCAGCACCACCCACTCGAATGCCGGCTGATCATGTGCGCTGCGCTGGCGCCGCGCTTCCTCCACCATCTTCGAATAGTGGCTGATGCCGGTCACCTTGAAGTCGTTCGGATCGATGGTGCCGAGCACGTCGAAGTCGAGGAAACTGTCGTTCAGCGGCGTGATCAGCGTGTTCGCCAGCGAATGCGTGAACGTCGTCAGATAGGTGTCGTGACCGGGGCAGTCGATGACGACAAAATCGTGCGACCGGCTGAGCCGCTCGACGATCTCGGCAAGCGCGCTGCGGCCGAGCGTCTCGACCTCACTGCTTCCGCCGCTGATTGTCTCGAAGCACATATGCGCGGGGATACCGAGATCCAGCGAGGTTTCCCGCGCCCAGTCCCGCCGGTTGTCGACGTAGTGCGTCAGCGACTTCTGCTTATTGTCGAGATCGATGGTGGCGACACGCTGACCCGCCTTGATCAGCGCGATGGCGACGTGCATGGCAATTGTCGACTTGCCCGAGCCGCCCTTGTTATTTCCGACAACTATTACTCGTGCGTTTGTCATGGGAATCCATACCTGACGCTTGAGTGAAAGCAGGACGAAATTGAATGTAATGAATGGATTCGAATCTCCCTGATTCGACGAATCTCGACAAGAGTCGTCGCACGATCGCTGTGATCGAAATTGATGCGGCTGCGACAACATTGTCACAACGGCAATTCGAGCACGTATCGTGAACGCAGCGAGCGCCGCTGAGACCAGCTTCCCCGGGGGACTAGCGTCCCTGGAACACCGCGGCGCGGCGCTCGACGAACGACTTGATGCCCTCGGCCGCATCTGCGGTGTTGAGCACGCGTTCGCGGATCTGCGGGATGATCGCAATTGCCGCCTGCTCGCCGGCTTCGATGAACTTGCGGCCCGCCTCTTTCGTCACCTGGATTCCGAGCGGCGCGTTGCGTGCGATGATCTCCGCAAGCGCCATCGCGCGTTCGATCTGCTGACCGGCCGGCACGACTTCCTGCACGAGGCCGATCCGATGCGCTTCTGCGGCACTGAACTCGTCGCACAGCAAGAGGTGATACATCGCATCACCCCACCCGGCGCGGCTGATGTAGCGGAAATGCGCGCCGGCCAGCGGCGCGATGCCGCGCTTGGCTTCCATCTGGCAGAACCGGCTGTCGTCCGCGGCAACGACGATATCGCCGGCCAGCATCATCTCGATGCCGACGGTGAACACGATGCCCTGCACCGCCGTGATGATCGGCTTCCGGCACCGCTGCGACAGTCCAAAGGGATCGACGTTGCCCTCCGGCAGCGGCTTGCGGCTTGCCGTCGGACCAAAGAATTTCGGCATGTCGAGACCCGCGGTGAAACTGTCGCCGGCGGCACACAGCACGCCAACCCAGAGAGCGTCGTCATTGTCGAGCAGCGTCAGCACGTCGGACAGCTCAGCCATCATTTCCGGGCTGAAGGCGTTCTTCTTCGCCGGATTGTCGATGATGATCTTCAGGATCTGATCATGCCGCTCGTGGCGGACCCGCCCTTCGCTCGCGCTGCCCGACATCTGTTCCTCCCTGCTTCGTGACTGACAATTTTCTGAATGATGCTTGTCATCCAGATGCATGATGGTCATAATCCAGATGGAGAGTCAAACAGGGCTATGCGAAATGGGTCATTCCCAGGCCGACAAGGCCAGGAGTCGTGAGCGCATTCTGAACGAGGCTGCGACGCAGATCCGCGACAAGGGGCTCGACGCGCTCAGCATCGGAAGCCTGATGCAGCAGGTGAAGCTGACCCATGGCGGCTTCTATGGCCACTTCGCCTCGCGTTCCGACCTGATCGCCGCGGCGCTGGAACAGGCGCTGACCTTGGGCGAGGCGTCGGCGCGCGCATCGCGCGATCCCGACAAGCCGGTCAGCGTCAACTCCCTGGTGCGAAGCTATCTCAGCCGCAGCCATCGCGACCAGCCGAAGTCGGGCTGCGCGATCGGCGCGCTGATCTCCGATGTCGGCCGCGCCGACGAGCAGTGCCGCGCGGTCATGGAGCCGCACATCGAAGCCTTCATCGCCAAGGTCGCCGAGACGCTCGGCGACGATGGCGACAGCGGCGCAATCGTCGCGGTGAGCGCGATGGTCGGCGCACTCGCGATCTCGCGCGTCATCACCGATCCGAAGCGGTCCGACGCCATTCTGCGCACGGTGCGCGATGCCATCGTCGCGATGGCGTCCGACCAATGATTTCGCCCGCGCCGCGGGCAGCTTGATGGAGTGAGCCATGAACGACCGATCCGGCCTCGAGCCGACCGCCGTGCAGGGAAGCGTGCTGATTGCCGGCGTCGGCGCATCCAACGGCCTCGGCGCCGCGATCGCGCGTCGTTTTGCCGCCGGTGGCTATCCCGTCGCGATCGCCGGGCGCAACGCCGAGAAGCTCGCCGCGACGGCGGCCGAACTCGCAGCAACCGGCGCCAAAGTCATCCATGTCGTCGGCGATGCCTCAAAAGCCACGGATGTTGCCCGCTTCGTCGAGGCTGCCGGGAAGCTCGCGCCGCTGGCGATGGCCGTGCACAATGCAGGCTCCAACCGGCCGGCGCCGTTCCTCAAGGTCACCGAGCAGCGCTTCGAGGAGCACTGGCGCGAACACGCGCTCGGCGGATTCCAGCTCGCGCAAGCCGCGATCCCTGCCCTGCTTGCGCGCGGCGGCGGCACGCTGGTGTTTACCGGCGCCAGCGGCTCGTTGCGCGGCAAGGCCAACTACGCGCCATTCGCCTCCGCCAAGGCCGCGCTGCGCGCGCTGGCGCAGAGCGTGGCGCGGGAATTCGGGCCGCAGGGCATTCATGTCGGCCATGTCGTGGTCGATGGCGGCATCGAAGGCGATCGCCTGCTGAGCATGCGTCCGCAATTGAAGGACGACCGCGGGCCGGACGGGCTGCTCAACATCGCAGCCATCGCGGACGCCTATTGGGTGCTGCATCACCAGCATCGCAGCGCATGGACGCTGGAGCTCGACCTGCGGCCATGGGCTGAGTCGTTCTGACGACACGGCGCCGTCGTCGTTCTCCAGAGGAAATGGGTTGCGATCCGCCGAAATCTTGTCAGGCTGTGCGACAAGGTCCGAGGAGATCGCACCCCTATCCCGGGAGAAGGCCATGTCGCAGCCCACGCCGATCCTGCATCATTTCGATCAATCGCCGTTCTCCGAGAAAATCCGCGTCATCTTCGGATTCAAGAAGCTTGCCTGGAACTCGGTACGGATTCCCCGGATCATGCCGCGGCCGGATTTGATGCCGATGACCGGCGGCTATCGCCGTACGCCGACGATGCAGATCGGCGCGGACATCTATTGCGACACCCAGATCATCATCCGCGAGCTGGAGCGGCGCTATCCGACGCCGACGCTGTTTCCGGCAGGCAATGCCGGGATGCCCTGGGCGCTCGGCATGTGGACCGACCGGCCGTTCTTCCAGAACACGGTCACCCTCGCGTTCGGCTTCATCGGCGACAAGGTCCCGCAGGATTTCATCGAGGATCGCGAGAAGCTGCGCGGCGCCAAGTTCGACGTCGCCGCCATGGCCGCGGCGCTGCCGCAGATGCGCGACCAGTTCCGCTCGCCAATGTCGACTGGATCGAGGCGCAACTCGGTGACGGCCGACAGTGGCTGTTCGGCGAGTTCAGCCTCGCCGACGTCAGCGCCTACATGAACGTGTGGTACGCACGGCAGAGCGTCGCCACGATCGACGAGATCGTGAAGCCCTTGCCGCGCACTGCGGCCTGGGAGGAGCGCGTCCGCGCGATTGGCCACGGCGCGCGCAAGGAGATGTCGTCGGCCGACGCGCTCGAGATCGCGGCGAAGTCGCGGCCGGAGTCGCCTGTTTTCGGCGACCCTTTGGATCCGAACGGCCGCAAGCCCGGCGACATCGTCAGCGTGATGCCGGATGACTACGGCAAGATCCCGGTCCGCGGCGAGATCGTCTCGCTGTCGGCACAGCACATCGCGATCCGCCGCTCCGACGAACGCACAGGCGAGGTCGTGGTGCATTTCCCACGGGCCGGCTTCCTGGTCATGCCGGGCTGATCGCCGCAGCCTCGGCCGCAGGCCGGATACAGGCGACCTGGAAACGCTGCGTTTCGCGGCGTGACCTTGCCGATCGGCGAACAGGCAATACCTCAGCTGTATCTCCAACAGAAGGCTCCACAGCGCAGGCTTGCGGACATCTCCGCAGCAATACGACCTTTCGGCCTGCGTGCGATGGGTGGCCCGTGGCGGATGCTTCGCCACGCCGACAACTGGACTGATTGATGACGACCTCTCTCGAATTCGGGCTCGACACGTTCGGCGACGTCACCAGGGACGCAGCCGGTGCGCCGCTGCCCCACGCCCAGGTGATCCGCAACGTCGTCGACGAGGCAGTGCTGGCCGATCAACTCGGGATCGATTTCATCGGGCTCGGCGAGCACCACAGGGCCGACTTCGCGATCTCCTCCCCCGAGACCGTGCTGGCGGCGATCGCCGCGCGCACCCAGAACATCCGCCTCGGCTCGGCGGTGACCGTGCTGAGCTCGGACGATCCGATCCGCGTCTTCCAGCGCTTCGCAACCGTCGATGCGGTCTCGAACGGCCGCGCCGAGGTGATCCTCGGCCGCGGCTCATTCACCGAGTCGTTCCCGCTGTTCGGCTTCGACCTCAGGCAATACAACGAGCTGTTCGAGGAAAAGCTCGACCTGTTCGTCGAACTCCTGAAGCAGGAGCCGGTGAGCTGGGAAGGCAAGCTGCGGCCGCCGCTCAGCGGCCAGTCGGTCTATCCGCCGGTCGAGCACGGCCGGCTGAAGACCTGGATCGGCGTCGGCGGCAGCCCGGAATCGGTGGTGCGCGCGGCGCATTATGACCTGCCGCTGATGCTCGCGATCATCGGCGGCGATCCCAAGCGCTTTGCGCCCTATGTCGACCTGCACCAGCGCGCCTACCAGCAGTTCGGCCGGACGCCGAAGCCGATCGGCGTGCATTCGCCGGGCTACGTCACCGAGACCGACGCGCAAGCTCGCGAGGAGTTGTGGCCCGACTACAAGGTCATGCGTGACCGGATCGGCAAGGAGCGCGGCTGGCCGCCGATGAGCCGCGACGAGTTCGTAGCCGAGGCCGAACACGGCTCGCTCTATGTCGGCGGGCCGGAAACCGTCGCCCGCAAGATCGCGGCGACCGTGAAGGCGCTCGGCGCGGCGCGCTTCCAGCTGAAATATTCGGCGGGCCGGCTGCCGCATGAGAAGCTGATGAAGAGCATCGAGCTCTACGGCCGCAAGGTGGTGCCGATGGTGCGCGACATGCTCGCCGGCTGATCGGCGAGAGCGCGCCCACCAAAGCAAAACCCCCGGCGTTTTGGCGCCGGGGGCTCTGTTGGATCGCAGTCAGATCAACCGGGACGCAGCATGTGCATCTGCTACCGAGACAGTCGCCTCAGCCGTGCTCTCGAGTCAGAGCTTAGGTTTCGTAGAATGATAGGTGAACGGGTCCGCCCCCCATCCCCGGCCATGTCGCTCTAGCCAGCCCATTGCCACTAACTTCCGGCACGTTGGATTGACGCGCTGTATGGAACCTCCCTTGCCGAACAGCCGCTCGGCAAGTTGGCGCTCGGTGAGACCTGGCTGCTCGCGGATTATGCGAATTATTTGTTGGGCTACCGTCATGGCTCGCCAAACGTCCATCGCGGGTTGGTCCGCGTCAATGACCCAAATATGACATCGTGCGAAGAAAAAATAGCTGCCGAGCCGCAGACGCATCGCCGAACAAAGCAAAACCCCCGGCGTTTCCACCGGGGGCTCTGTTAGATCACAGTCAGATCAACCGGTATTACCAGTTGCGCTGAGCGCGGAGCAGGAGGAGAACCGTATTCTGGTCCTTCAGCTTGTAGAGAGCTGCGGGCTTGCCGATAGGAGCGCTGGGTGCCACGACCGTGCCTGCGTTCTTCTGATCCAGGTGGGTGTAGGTCAGGTCTGCCGTGAAGGTCAGGTTCTTGACGGGGGTCCACTGGGTCTGCGTACCGATCTGCGCGATGTTGTAGTCGGGGTTGCAGGTGGTCATAGCAGCTCCGCTGCCCGCAGGAGCAAGTGCGCTCCGGATCGAGCCACCGACGCCGCCAACGCCGCAGACGAGAGTCTTGGCCGTGTCGTTGTACATAACAGCGGCATAAGCACCGTAGATCGAGGTGTTCCAGTAGGGGTTCCAGTTGTGCACGTATGCACCGCGGAAGCCCCAGGTCTGAATCAGCTGCTGTTGTGTTCCGGTTGCGAACACCGAGTCGGGCGCAATGCCGAACCCTACGCTCTGATAGGCGCCAGCCAGATTGGTGCCACCATAAATGGTATTCGCACCTGCCGAACCGGCGAGGTCCTGGATGTTGTAGCGGGTCGCACCGTCCGTATACACGCCCTGCATGTTGATGGTGTCGCCCGGTCCGGTCGGGATGTTCTTGATCGACAAGGCCAACTGACCAGCCCAGCCCCACCTGTCGTCCGGATGACCGGTCAACTCGGTGCCGCCGTAATAGGCCGCATGGTTGTCATGCGCCGCGAACGAAGCCTGGAAAAGTCCCCAAGCCTGGTCGACACGCAGCATCGCGACGAAGTCCGGAGAAATCGTGCCGGCATAGTCGCTCGCGCCGAAGGGACCGGTAGCACCGATAGCGGCGCCAATCGGGCTAAGGGCGCCAAGATTGGCCACACCAGCCTGATAGTAGGCCGTCTGGTCCTGAGCCGACAGAGACAGCGACACGCCGTTGCCGAACTGAGCGGTGTAGGTGAACTGGTTCACACCAGTGATCGTACCGCCGCCGCCGACGAGACCGTCGTAGTTGTTGCCCGGATAGTTGGCCCACGGAGCCGAGAACTGCGAGACCGCCTTACCCATGGTGAAGCCGGCGAACTGGATGAAGGCGTAGTAGACGCCGACCGTACCGCCTGCAACCGCGCCGGAGTTGGCGTTGTTCGGAGCCGAAGCGGTGCCGATCGCCGAGTAGACGGTCGAGCCGTTGCCCTGGCCAGCGTAGGTGTCCGACGTCCAGGAGAACGTCGCATCGAAGAAGGTGCGGACGACGCCGTATTCGGTCGCGGTGCGCGTATCGATGTTGAGGTCTTCACGCGAACGCCAGGTGTAGCCGTTGGTGAAGCGATTGTTCGCCCCGCCGGCGCCCGAGGTGTTGCCGGTGTTGTCCGAGTTGGTGTTCACCAGAACGTCTGCGCGCAGATAGCCGCCCAGCTTGATACAGGTATCGGTGCCCGGGATGTAGTAGAAACCGGGACCATACAGGGAGCAAACCTTCACGTACTCGACCGCTTTGGCCTTGACGGGAAGATCGGCCGCCTGAGCTCCGCCGACCGCGACGAGAGCCGCCGCCGAGCCGAGGATAAGGCTCTTAACCATCTTCATGTTAAACCTCCAAGTTGCTCTATCTCAGGGAAGGTTCCGGATCCGCCGGGTAAAACACCCTCAGGTTGGTTCCCTTTGTCCCTTAAATCCCCGCTCAGTCGCTTCGCGCCTTCGGACACACCCGCATGAACGCGAGGGACTTAAGCGATCCGGGGAACCGGAGCGCCATAGTTCTAAATATCAATAAGTTATTGATTGCCAACGCTATTTGGATGCCGCTACGTACAAGGCATCGTACAAAATGGCGCTGTTAATGACGAAGCTAAGCCGGTCCCCCACGGGGGCCTATGTTGCCCGGAAGGCTATCCCGAAGGACGTTCGCTCCGAATATGCTTCTCGCTATGGCATGGCGTGGGAGGAAAAGTTCTACCTTGAACCCACGGTGGGCACGCCCGATTACAGCAAGTGTCTAGAAAGTCTGTATTTGCAAGATCAACAGCTAGCGGCCGCAGAAGAAGCGAACCGGCAAGCTCGCATCCACGAGTTTGGGCAGAGGTTGCAGCGGGCCAGTGAAGCAATGCAGAGCGCCAACCCACCTATGGTTCACTGCTCCACCATGCCCAATGGCATCGGCGGCACTAACACGACCTGCAACCAATAAGGAAAAAACGGCCGCACCGGGCTCCCTTAGCTGGGATAACCTGATGCGGCCATTGTCCGTGGGCTATGCTGCCTTCACAAGGTAGCTTGTTCGTGCCTCTGCCTCTTCCTTCTACCCTGTACATCACCCCAATCTCACGCAGCGCCGCCGTGATCTTGCTCGTGGCCTTAGCCAGCTCTTCCTTTAGGCGTCCTAGCTGCCGTTTGCTCAACGATAGTTCTCGCTGGACGTAAGGCAGTGGCACTGTTCCTGGCTTCCGGTCCCGCATGAGGCTGATAACTGCTTCATTAGCTGAGCTGCTGCGCGGCGCGTACACCTTAGGACCATCAGGCTCAAAGTCCCAAGTAACCTGGCGGATACCGGGCATGTTGAGGTGGATGTGCTCCAGCACCGTATCTCATCGTTGTGGTTAGGGTGAAGTCTTCGAGCGCCTTGAGGATGTCCTCGAACTCTCCGTTCCGGGCTTGGGACAAGATCACAGCGGCGTTGCGGTAGCTGATGATCTCGTACTTCTCCATGATCTTCGCAGGCACCAAGCGCTCAACGAGCACGCGGTCATCGGCGTTATCATTGGGGCGTAACGAAATGTCGTCATTCGCACCCTCTTCGAGCAGTTCTTCGTCGTCTTCGGGGTCCTCGCTCATAGGAACGTGCTTACCTGATTCTCACGCTCTGCGCGTATGCCAACGCCCATCCACAGGCGCTCAATGGGGCATCGCCAACCGGAAGCTCAACGGGCGCCTGTTGCGAGAGCCGCGCGAGAAGACGAGTGACGGCCGTAGGGTGCCGTGTGTCTCCACGAGGAGCCCTAGCTTGCCCACGTGAAATAATGAGATCAGGCGCGTGCCTGGCTCAGCGATCAGGCTTCGCAGGATGATACGTGAAGGGGTCCGCCGCCCACCCTCGGCCGTGCCGCTCCAGCCAGCCGGCTGCCACCAACTTTCGACACGCTGGATTGACGCGCTGTATGGTACCTCCCTTGCCGAACAGCCGCTCGGCAAGTTGGCGCTCGGTAAGACCTGGCTGCTCGCGGATTATGCGAATTATTTGTTGGGCTACCGTCATGGCTCGCCAAACGTCCATCCCGGGTTGGCCCGCGTCAATGACCCAAATATGACATCGTGCGAAAGAAAAAATGGCTGCCACGCCGCAGACGCATCGCCGAATAAAGCAAAACCCCCGGCGTTTCCACCGGGGGCTCTGTTAGCCTGCAATCAGATCAACCGGTATTACCAGTTGCGCTGCGCGCGAAGCATCAGCTGGTAGGTGTTCTGGTCCTTCAGCTCGTACACAGCGCCCGGCTTGCCGATCGACGGGCTGCCGGGGAACGCGACCGTACCAGCAAAGCTCTGGTCCAGACGGGTGTAGACGAAGTCTCCCGAGAAGGTCAGGTTCTTGATCGGGGTCCACTGGGTCTGCGTGCCGATCTGCGCAATGCTGTAATCGGGGTTGCAGGACGTCAGGGCCGAACCAGCACCAAAGAAGTTGCTGAGCGAACCACCCACGCCGTTGCCAGCCGGGCCGCAGATGTAGCCCTTGGAAGTGCTGTTGTAGTTAACCTGGGCCCAGGCACCGTAGATGCTGGTGTTTCCAATTCGGGTTCCAGTTGTGCACGTACGCACCGCGGAAGCCGTAGGTCGTGATCAGCTGCTGCGAGCCACCAGTCACGAATATGCTGTCCGGCGCGATGCCGAAGCCGATGCTCTGGTAGGCACCAGGGATGTTGGTACCGCCGAAAATGGTGTTGGCACCAGCCGAACCGGCGAGGTCCTGGATGTTATAGCGGGTCGCACCGTTGGTGTAGACCCCCTGCATGTTGATGGTGTCGCCCGGTCCGGTCGGGATGTTCTTGATCGACAAAGCCAACTGACCAGCCCAGCCCCACTTGTCGTCCGGATGACCGGTCAACTCAGTGCCGCCGTAGTAGGCCACGTGATTGTCATGCGCCGCGAACGACGCCTGGAACAGACCCCAAGCCTGGTCGACGCGCAGCATCGCGACAAGGTCCGGCGCAACCGTGCCGGCATAATCGCTGATGCCGAACACGTTGGTGTTGCCAGGCACGCCAAAGTTAACGGGAGCACCGAGGTTAACCACACCAGCCTGATAGTAGGCCGACTGATCCTGAGCCGACAGAGACAGCGACACGCCGTTGCCGAACTGCGCGGTGTAGGTGAACTGGTTCACGCCAGTGATCGTACCGCCGCCGCCGACGAGACCGTCGTAGTTGTTGCCCGGGTAGTTGGCCCACGGAGCCGAGAACTGCGAGACCGCCTTACCCATGGTGAAGCCGGCGAACTGGATGAAGGCGTAGTAAACGCCTACCGTACCGCCTGCAACCGCGCCGGAGTTGGCGTTGTTCGGAGCCTGAACCGCGCCGATGGGCGAGTAAACGGTCGCGCCGTTGCCCTGGCCAGCGTAGGTGTCCGACGTCCAGGAGAACGTCGCATCGAAGAAGGTGCGAACCACGCCGTATTCGGTCGCGGTGCGCGTATCGATGTTGAGGTCTTCACGCGAACGCCAAGTGTAGCCGTTGGTGAACCGGTTGTTCGCACCACCGGCACCCGACGTGTTGCCCGTGTAGTCCGAGTTCGAGTTGATGATGACGTCTGCGCGCAGATAGCCGCCCAGCTTGATGCAAGTGTCGGTGCCCGGGATGTAATAGAAACCGGGACCATACAGGGAGCAAACCTTCACGTATTCAACGGCTTTCGCCTTCACGGGAAGGTCAGCAGCCTGAGCTCCGCCGACGGCGAGCAACGTCGCTGTCGAGCCGAGGATAAGGCTCTTAACCAAGTTCATGTTAAACCTCCAAGTTGCTCGCTCTGTACAATCTGCCGTACAAAGCCTGTGAAACTGCCCGCGAAAAGACGTTGGAAATCAACGCATCCTCGTAACGATGGTGGACTTAAGCGAACCACCTAAAACGGGACGACCTTGGGATGCCCCCCTCCGTCGCAGTTCCATATGAGACAGAAGGCCCCCGATCACGCAACAAAAGACCGCTCGCGTTGAGGTAAGTTGCGGCTGTTTTCGGGCAAATGTTGCACAAATATCACGGGTATTTGAACTGCGGCATTTCGGCAAGTTATTGAAATATAGCGATAATATTGGAGATACCGCTAGCGGGCGCAAGCTTGGGCAACAGCGGGCGGAACGGTGTGCAAAACGCGTCGTCCTGCCGATAAAACGAAAATCGGAGGCCGTTCCGACGCCACTGATTCCGGCTCCGTGCTCAAAATTTCGGCTCGAAAATGCCGGTATCTGAACGACATAGCCCGCCCCAAATACCGTCGACTCGCGCCTGGAAGGGGGCATTCCGATTGTTCGGAGCAGGCTTGACGACGGGACGGACCGCCTCACAGGTGCACTACCGGCGCTACATGTCACGGCGATGTCAGCGCACGGAATCAGTCGATTTGTTCTCCGCAGCCGGCGCACGATGAAATATCTCCACTGCCCGCGCGATGCACTCACAAGGGGCGATGCGCTCCGAGCAGTCACAAGACTCGCATCTGACGAACGTCAGGCGGCACCGCGAAGCGGCGGCGCGATCGTTCACATCAGAGCAGGCCGACGACGAAGGCTTGGCCAGGAGTAACGTCGTACTCACTCGTCCAAGATGTCGAGCAGATCATCGATCCGCTCGAACGGCGGTTCGTTTGTCTTGCCAGGATAAAAGACGCGATCGCCGTCGCGTTGTAGCGATCGTGCTCTGGATTTAGGCAGCCTCCCCGGCAGAAACGTCGCTGCGACGGCCTCCGGCCCGACGTCGAGCCTCACGATACCTCGCCGCTTGCAATCGATCCTGAGCCTTGCCGCGGTGAAGAAATCCCGGCCGGCCGGCGGCAGCTTGCCGAAGCGGCGAGAGGTCTCTTCCTCCAGATCTTCCAGATCGTCTTCGCTCCGGCACCTCGCGACGCGGCCATAGATTTCAAGGCGCATGGATTCCGATTGCACATAACTCCGGGGCAGCAGGTCGGCGAGTGGAAGGTTGAGATCGGGCACCCAAAGATCCGCGGCCCGGTCGTTGGTCTTCTCCGAGGCCTGCTTCAGAAGGTGGCTGTAGAGCACCGGTCCGAAAACCTGGCACGTGGCCGGACTGCCGCTCGGAAAGCAGATCTCCGGCACCTCTGAGATCCAGATCGCGCTCGCTGATCGCGAAACCGGCGCCCGGTCTGCTGAACTCCTCGAGAACGGCCAAACGCTTGCCGGATTGCTCCGAGTTCGATTCCGTCAGCATGTACGCGAAGGCGCGCGTGCCACCGCGTCCCACCCGCCCCCTGAGCTGGTGGAGCTGTGCCAGACCAAACTTTTCCGGCCAGCAGACCACGATGGTGTTCGCCCGCGGAATGTCGAGACCGCTTTCCACGATGTTGGTCGCCAGCAGCACGTCGGCCTCGCCTTCGACGAAGCTCATCATTCGATCATCAATCTCGTCGGCCGGTAGCTTGCCATGCAGGCAAGCGATGCGGAGCTCCGGGGCCACCGCCTGCACGCGCGCCAACAGTGGATCCAGATCCTGGATGCGTGGGCAGATCAGGAAGCTTTGCCCGTGACGCCGCTGCTCGCGCAGCAGCGCAGCGGCAATGGCGGCGTCCGAAAGTGGCGCGATCTTGGTCACGACCGGAAGCCGATGGACCGGCGGGGATGCGATCACGCTCAGGTCCCTGAATCCGGCGAGACCTGCCGCAAGCGTGCGCGGGATCGGCGTGGCACTCATCCAAAGCGTATGGACGCTCTTCGCCAGGCCCGAAAGCTTCGCTTTCTCCGCCGCCCCGAAGTGCTGCTCTTCGTCGACAATGACCAGGCTCAGCTTGGCGAATTTCACGTCCTTCGACGCGATCGCCTGCGTGCCGACCACGATCTTGATCTTTCCGCTTCGCAGGCCTTCCTTCGTCTGCTTCATCTCCGCAGCCGACGTCGCGCGCGACAAGCTTCCCACTTCGATGCCGAGCGGGGCAAACCGTTTGCGGAACGTCGCGACGTGCTGCCTTGCCAGGACGGTCGTCGGGACGACGACGGCAACCTGCTTCCCTGACAGGGCAACGGCCGCCGCCGCGCGCAAGGCAACCTCGGTCTTGCCAAAACCCGACGTCGCCGCAGACGACCCGGTCCATCGGATGACCCGACGCCAGATCATCCAGCACGTCCCGAATCGCCTTCGCCTGGTCGACTGTCGTGAAATATGGAAAGCGCGCGACGAACCGCTCATATGCGGGACCGGGAGCAACCAGTTTGGGAGCGCGCCGGCGGCGTCGCTGCGCGATGTGCTTGGCAAGCGTCTTGGCGGCAAGTTGAATCTCCTGCTCCGCCTTGGTCCGTCGCGCCCACCACGTGCTTCCGTCCGCCTTGTCCAAGGTCAGCTTGCCGCGCTCCGCCGCATACGGCCAGATCAGCGCAAGATCGGCGGGCGGAACCAGCACGGCATCATCCCCGGCAAATCCCAGCCTGATCATCTCGCGCGATGATCCCTTTCCCATGTCGAGGGTTTGCAAGCCATCGAGCACGGCCAGCCCGCGCGGCAGATGAACGACCACCGCGCCGCGCTCCGGCACGTCGGGATGATCGAATGCCGCACCCCAGGCTCTGGCCATGGGCTGCGGATGATGAGCCCGGCTGCCGAGCACGTCGGTCGCCGTGACGACGACAAGCGGCTTGCGGCCCGAACCGATGAAACCGGTATCGAAGTCAGCCAGCAGCGCCGCTTCACCACCCCGCCCCTTCGCCGCCTCGCTCCAGTCGGTGACGCGCTCCGCCTTGATCCCGCTCATGCGCTCCATCGTGCGCAAATCGTCCTCGAGCGCCGCAACAAGCAGCAGCCGCGATCCGGCGCGCTGCGTGTCGGCGACAAAGGCGCGGAGCGCTCTTCGCGACGAGGCGACCGTCGAGAAATCGGGCGTCGGGGTGAACGCCGCCTTGCGAGGCAGCGCACTCATGCGCTTGGTCAGCCGCTTCCAATCGACGGGGCCGAAGTACTCGCGCTCCGTCTCTCTGCGGCCGGCCGCCTCCTTGATCGTGCTCAGCCAGCTATCGGCATGACCTGCAACTCCCGCGTCCGCGATCCAGCGGGCGCGCGGGCAATAATCCACTCCGGCAGCGCCGCCCGCTGTGCTCGCTTGCCTCCCAACGCGATCCGTTCCGACATCGGATCGATCAGCAGCTCCTGCGTATCGAAGACGACGTCGTGTTCGTTGGGATCGACGCCCGCGATCCTGCGGATCACGCCACCGGAATGCTCGATCCTGTACGGCCCAAGGGCGCCGGCAGGAAACACTTCGAACGTCATTCCGTGGAACAGGACGCTTCCGGGATAGTCCGCCTCTTCGTCGAGATCGTATCCCAGAGCTTCCAGACGATCCTTGAGATCCTGCTCGGAATAGCGCGCACCGACCTTCAGGCTGATGCTAAGGCGGCCCCAGCTCGCGGGCAGCGGCAACCGTTCCATGATCGCCTCGGCCGTCGACACCAGGAAGACCGGCTTCCTGCTCTTCGCAAGACGCCGCAACACCGAGCTCCGCCTGCCGGCGATCTCGTGCGACGGCTCCAGCCCGTCAAACGGCAAGGTATTCAGCCTCGGGAACACCAGCACCTCGAGCGAAGGATCGAGCGAATGCAGCACGCTGCCGAGGCGCTCCGCCCGGTTCTCGCTTTCCGCAAGGAAGACGATGCCGTCACGCCCGGACTTCTTCCATTGCTCGAGAAGATGCAGCGCCAGCATGCCGAGTGGCGAGGAGGATGAGATCCCGGAACGCGTCAATCCCTTGCTTTTCTTCTTCGCGCCAGCAGCCGGGCGGGCCTTCTTGGTATTCGCCACGTCAAATCCATCGTTATGTCGTAAAGTCCGATCGCCTGGTGACAGGATTTCAGGGCGACTCGGGGCTTGTCGCCCACCGGCATGGAAACCAAAGCGGCACGGATTTCCAGACGGAAGGCGCAATCCCGCCCGAAATAGCGGCAAGGCCTCGATCGGTGAAATCGATTCCTCCATCGAAATCAATGGCTTGCTTGCTGGCTGGGGCGGGAGGGATCGAACCTCCGAATGGCGGAATCAAAATCCGCGAGGATTTCGAGCAGTATCAACATCAGTTCTGAATTACGGACCAGTTCTGCGTCTAATCCGATCAATAGGTTACAGGGCAATTCAGAACGTCTTGGGACAGACAATGCGACCAGATCTGACAACTAGGTGGTGTGGACTCTAGGGATTCCCATTTCGGAGCAAATCAGATTCAAGGCTGCTTTTGGAGAGGCAGTCTTGGGTGTGATGGAGCGGTTGGTTTTGAGCGACGCGGCGTGGGAGCGGATAGCGCCGCTGATCATAGGCCGGCCTGACCAGAAAGGCTCGACCGGGCGCGACAACCGGATGTTCGTGGAAGGCGTGCTGTGGATCGTGCGTACCGGTGCTCCCTGGCGCGATCTTCCGGAAGCATTCGGGGATTGGAACAGCGTGTTCCGGCGCTTCAGCCGATGGAGCATGAAGGGTGTTTGGTGGCGGATCTTCGAGGCGATGTCCGATGATCCGGACTTTGAATATCTGATCGTCGATTCCACCACACTGATGGAAAGCCCGGAGAATACCGATGTGGATCACGCTGCGATATTACCCGTCTTCCTATGCCTCCTTTTTGGCGGTGCAGCGCTTCAATGACTCGACCGCCATGGTTGAGCGCGGCGCCCAAGAGCTGGACGCCACGAGTGCCGGGACCGGCCCCAGCGAGGCGGCGGCGACGGCAAGCCAGCCTGAGGCCGGAATTTCCGTCGCCGTACGGCGAGGTTCGCGATGCGCCGCCGATACTCCATCCCGTGACAGATGAACCGGCCCAACCCCTCACTCGTCCGCGAGTCGCTCGCCGATCGATCACGGAGAAGGCCACGGGGAACCCGGCGGGTAGAGATTCCAGGGCCACTTGAACGGACTTACGGGCCCTCGCTTCTTGCTCACCGCCAAGGCCGTCAGAAATTGCCCGGCATGGTAGAGCACCGCGGCATGGTCCTCCATGTCCGGGGATGGTGGCTGCGCTGCATTGCCATCCGAAGCCATCATCTTCCGGTATTCGCTGCGGTGCTGGGTGCGGACCTCGACCGTGCGGAATGTCCCGCTCCTTGGCGCGCGAGACGAATATTTCACGGACCGACAGGCCATCGTTGATGATCTGGTAGCCGTTCTGCAGGATTTCGAACGGCTGCGACACCTTGTTGAGATGATCGAACCGGACCGATCGCGGCTGCCGCCAAGCTTCAAAAAATGAAGGGTACACGAAGTTGCTGACGGCAATATTGTCGATCTCGTATTCCTCGCCTTCGACGGCATCGCACATCTCATAAGCGTAGAACCTGCCGTCGCTTCCCTGCGCCCAGAGCGTGGCGCCGGGATCGATCAGCATTTCGAGAAGTTCATGGGATGCGGTCGTGCTGACCTTCTGGCCGGCCGCCAGCGTGGATTTGACGAAGACCTTGGAGATCGGCTGACCATCTTTCGTGAGGTCGTGATAGCCGAGCGCATTGGCGGCATCCGCATCGTCCAGGAAGACGATCTGCCATTCGCCGGCTTTCGGCTCGGCGGTGACATACAGTTCGGCATGATAGCCCCAGACGGGTACGAAATGCTCCTCCAATTGCCTCGTGAGCGCCGCAACGAGCTTGTCGAGCGGTACACCCAGCGGGGTTGTGGCCTTGTTCACGAACGCGATCGTTGGAAATCGACCCTTGCTGATCGCAGCCCCCTTGGCGGCCGTCTTGGGCGTTTGCGGCATATCTCTTCTCCACTATCGAGACAGAATGAATTGAACTTCCCTGCTCTGCAGCTGATCGACCGCAGAAACAGCAATCTCTTGACCCCGGGTCCGGATCTGGGCCGTCACGGTCGTTCCGACAACGGTCTTGGATTTCGCAATTCGCTTGCCTCCTGCGGTCACGAGCACGGGAGATGCAAACTGGAAATTATGCAGCGCGGCCGAGCTCACCACGCCTGCCGGCTCCAGCGCCAGGGCGACATACACCTTGTGGGTATCGGTGCGCTGCACTGAACCTTTCACCATAGCGTCCGCGAACTGGAAGCGGCTGCCGACCGGCGCGAACGTGACCTTTGGCGAGCCCGAGAAGTCGACGGTGGTCGTGAATGTCAGCTTGTCGGTGAAGGTTGGCGCCGTCGCGGCGACGTTACCGGCTTTTGAACCGTCGGTTGCCGTGACGTTCGTGAAGGAGTTGAGCTCGAAGAATGTCTTGAGTGTCTCGTAGACGCCGATATTGCCCGCGGCGGGATAGAGATAGTTTGGACCGACCAGCTGCTCGGCTCCGCAATAAGGGACGCCATATTGCGGCTTGCTCAGGCTCATCAACAGGTCGCCGAGCGTATCGGTCAGAGTGAACACCCGCTCGTTCTGCCGCTCGCGATTGGCGTCGGCCGAGATCCCGAGCGTGAAGTTGTTGGCCCATGGCCCAACCAGGTTCACGGTGGTGCCGATATTGTTCTGCACATCGCCGGTGAGATCAAAGCTGTAGGCGACCGCGGTCGTGTAGATCATCGTGAGATAGTTGCGTACCTCCTCATAGTACGGGCCTGCGAACAAACCCGGCCGGAACGTACTGATGTCCTTGGGAGCCGCCTTCGTCATAGAGCGCCAGCAGCTGCTTGGCTCTGAGATCGCCAGCCGCGTAAGGACTGTCGTTGCCGAATTGCCGCAAGAAGCCGATCACATGGGCTTTGGCGGCTGCGCGAGTTTCGCAGCGGATCTGCCGGGCGATCTGATAGGTGGTGGCGCCCGTCACGTCTTCCGGCACCGGATGGATCGCACACCCCATCAAGCCCAGCACTACACCAAGCGAGGCAAAGCTCCGCCCGGCGCTCAAAATGCGCCCGCTCGTCATGAAATTACTCCCTCAAATGGGAGCGAACATAGCAAGCAGCGCACGTTCTGGCTGTATCCGGAACGCAACAACTTAATGTTTTGTTAACCGATCCTCTAACGGCATCCGAGCAACGGCTCGCGCGGCGCGATCGGCGGCGGCGAACGCCGGAAACCCTCAGGACGCAACAAGAGCCGCATGAAGCGCGGTCGGCCGATCATTGCAGCGTACCGGGGGCAGCCGGGAACGGCAGCTGGACATTGAGCGCCTTCTTGTTTCCGCTTTCGATGGCCAGGCGACGAAACTGCGTTGCCGCGGATCGATCGCCAAGGCGCGCGGAGGCGATTGCCGCCGTGAAAGCAGCCTGCGACTTTACGGTACGCATCTTGGCGGATGCAGGATCGGAGTTTGGCACGGCATCTGCCCAGATGAGCGCGCTTTTCGACAGTTCGAAGGATTGATACCAGTCTTGGGTGTCGAGCTTGATCTCCGCAGCACTATTGATCGCCTGTGCCCGCTGGGCCGACGTGACGCCCGAGAGGGTCGAATAGATCAACAGCGCGCTCGAGCGGTCGGTAGGCAGGACCGATTTATCGTCGGCGAAACGCAGGATGTCTTTGCCGGGTGAGAGCGCGAGATCGGCCACCACCTGATCGGCGACCTTTGCGATCACGGCGGTCTGTTGTGTGGGCATCGTGGGATCGGCGTGCGGCAGATAACGCAGTTGGGTGAACAGTTTGGTGATGGTCTGCGCTCCTCCTTCTAGTTCGGTCGCCTTCAGCGTGAGGTTGGAATAGATCTCGTTGTGCAGCTGCGCCAGGAATGTCGAGAACTCGACTGCGGACATCAGCGCGGCGTGGTGCTGCCGATCGGAAGGTTGTCCGGCCTTGAGGTGATAAAAATCGGCGGCAATCCAGTTCGGAACGGTGCCATCGCCGGGACACATGCCCGGAACGTAATCGCCCTGGTAATCCGGCGCCTTGAAGACGATCTTGCAAACCGTCTTTTGGTCCAGACCGGAAAAATGCACGACCTTGCCTTCGAAGGCGTGATCCACGTCATAGGCCGCGACGTCGCACAGAAACGCCCGCGCTTCGTTCAGAAGCGACGGCAATTCATTGGCGATGAACGCGCTGCGCTCCTGAGCGGACAGCTGCGCCGGCCAACCGAGCAGATTCCAGGATTGGGGTTCGAAGATATCGATGTTCGCCTGGACGTTATTCGGCGTTCGAAATTCCAGGTCGGTCTCCCAACCGGGCCGGGAGAAACACGCGGTCGTATTGACGACCGGCAGCAGCTGATAGGCGCTCGGATAGCGGATGCCGTATTTGTTGAGATTGCGCGAGATGGTGTTCATGTCGAGCGCCACGAGCGCGTTCCACAACGGACCGTCATTGGCGGGATCGACGTAGAGCGTTTCACCTCGCGAGAAGGACAGCACGGCTTTGGGGGCGCCATAATTCGGGGTGCCGGCAAAAACGAGCTTCTGGATAGGCATCCAGGCTTCGAAGACCTCGCCATCGGCCGGGCAATGCTCGCTGGCATAGATGTGTTCGAGCCAATATTTGAGCACGAGGCCGCCCATGCTGTGGGCGAGGAACACAACAGGCCGTCCTTTGACGATGCTCCGAACGTCGTCCCGGCATAGCCAGCGCGACAAATCGTTTGCGCTACGAATGTTCGATTGCCGCCAATCATAGGAGAACCGCAGCACATTCGCGGGACCCATGATCATGCTGAGTTCAGCATAAGCTTTGCCGTAAATGTCGATATTCTTGAGAGGCGCGTAAAGCGTATCCAGCACATTGGTGGTAACCGTCTCACCGTCCGTATATTTGAAGGCCGGGTTGTCCTGAACAAAGTCACTTGCGGAGAACTTTCCCCAGAACATGACGTCACGTCCGGCGACGGTTCGTGAGAGAGCGGAGCCGAGAATGCCCGGGATAAAAATGAAGACCGGCATTGCCTTTTTTACCGCCGTCCCGACGATCGCCTGCTCCGCGGGCTTCAGGCTCTCCCTGGCGTCGGTTAGCGCCGAGATGGTGGGCGGATTGATCCGAAATGCCATGCTGGCGGCCTGGGCGGACATGAGGGGGAGCAGCATCACGAGGAGCGATACGACAACGATGCGGAGCACCCAACCAGTCCGGCAAGCCATTTCTGTCCCCCTGCAGCTGTCACCGAGCAAGTGCCCTGTGAGAAAAGGCTCGCGCTCGCTCCGACGGCGCGCAATCTACATTGAAATCGACCAAATGTAATTGCGCCATGCAACTGAGCCAATGGCAAGCGAGCGCAAAGCTCCGCCGCACGTATTGAACAGGAGCGCTTTTTCCAACAACCCCGTCGCGTCCGAACGGCTTCGCTTTCAGCCAAGGTAGGGAGGCGCTGGGAGAGCGCCTTCCCTTTGACTCGAACCGGAATCTGAGCCTCTGCTGGTTCGTCGGCCTTGGGCTCGCGCGTGCGGCCCGCAATGGAAGGACGTCGAGCTGGATGGTCATGCCGGCACCTTTAGTGTGCGGGAAGACGGCTCCAATCTTGCTCCAAATGGCGACTTTACCCTCGCGTTCTTTGACGCTGTAGGCAATCAGTGTCGGTTGCTAGCCCGTCTTATTCGCGAGAGGGTGCCTGAGAGGCTGGCGAGCGTGGTGTAAAGCGCTGATGCGGCGTAGGATTCGGTTGCGAAGCCAACCCCATCACCTCAACCGCGAACGCCACGCCCGCCATGACCAATGATACGATTCTGCCCTTCTCGTTTCCAGCCGTTCACGCCAAGAAAGTCACAGCTGCCTTCGATGGTGGGCGCCTAACCTCGAATGGGGGCGTGATGCTTCTGGCGATGGCCGAGCGGGGTCTCGGTTTGGCCGACAATTTGGCCCGGGTGTTCCCGGATCGGCGCGATCCGACGCGGGTCGTGCACAGCCTTGTCGATATGTTCCGAGCGCGCATGTTCGCAATCTGCTGCGGCTACGAGGACGCCGACGACCTCGATCATCTGCGGTCCGATCCGGCATTCAAGCTGGCCTGCGGACGGCTTGCCGGACAGCGGTCGCGATCTGTGTTCCCAACCGACGCTGTCGCGGCTGGAGAATGCTCCGCGCCTGCGCGACGTGATCCGACTGACTTACACTTTGGTTGACGCATGGATGGATAGCTACCCGCGCGAGCCGGCATCCGTCACGCTCGACATCGATGATACCTGCGATGTCGTCCACGGCCATCAGCAGCTCTCGCTGTTCAACGCCCATTATGACGAACGCTGCTTCCTGCCGATCCACGTCTACGACACGGAGACGAGCCGGCCCGTGGCGGTCGTGCTGCGGCCCGGCAAGACGCCGGGCGGCGTCGAGGTGCGTGCCCATCTTCGACGCCTGGTACGGCATATCCGCACGCGGTGGCACAAGACGCGAATTACGTTCCGTGGCGATGGGCACTATGCCCGGCCGGAGGCCATGACGTGGTGCGAGAACAACGGCATCGACTACATCTTCGGTCTGTCCGGTACCAAGCCTCTCGCCAGAAAAGTTGACGAGGTCGCCGACGACATCCGCACGCGACGCGCCATCGAGAACCTGCCTGTTCTGCGCGGCTATACCGAGACGCGCCACAAGGCAAAGTCCTGGGATCACGAACGGCGCACTGTCGCCCGTATTGAGGCGACGATGCTCGGCCTCGACATCCGCTTCGTCGTCACCAGCCTCGATGTCGGCTCGGCCGAGTGGATCTACGACAGCCTGTATTGCGCGCGCGGCCAAGCCGAGAATCTGATCAAGCTGCATAAGACGCAGCTCGCCTCCGATCGCACCAGTTGCCGTTCGGCGCTCGCCAATCAAGTCCGACTCGTTCTCCACACCGCCGCCTATTGGTTGATGCTGACCGTGCGCGACGCCATTCCCAAAGTCCGGGAATTGGCCACTGCCGAGTTCGCGACGCTGCGTCTTCGTCTCTTGAAAATAGCAGCCCGGGTCGTCGAGACCGCGAGCCGCATTCGCCTTGCGTTCGCCGCGGCATGCCCCGAAGCCGACCTCTTCCGCAGCTTGCCCGGCGCGCTGCTCGCGCTCGGTCCGTAACCGACCGGGCCTGCGCCCGCTCACCCACCCCACTCCTCCAACGCGTACAAAACAGCTTGATGAAGAAACCGGTGAGAAAAGGCCGGACGGTCGCCCACGCCAGCCGCCAGCCCCCGTCAGACGTCAAGAACGACCGTGCTCTCGTGAATAGATCGGGCTAGTTGCTCATGATAGGCTTGTTTCGATGTGAAGCCCCAGAACGGGGCTTGATGCGGTCGATCGCGGACGGCATCCGGGGCACGTCAGGGCTTGAGAAGTCGCTTGCGACTTTTTTTGGGGGGATCCGGCCGAGGGGGTGCCAAAACCCGATTGGACGAAGGCTTGACGGTCTTCGCACCGAGGGCCGGACGCACGATCCGCATGCTCAAGCCCCTATGGGTTTCAGACAAAGGCCTCTGAGCCTGCGGCGGTCCGACAACCTGCCGCACAGCGAAAACGCGTGGGTACAATCGACGTTTCGTTCACAACTGGACACCGGACCCACACGGTAGGTGGTCCGAGCGCAATTAATTACCGAGGAAGTACCAAAGCTTCGGTGTGAATTGCCCCGATATCAGGAAATTCCGCCGAAACGATCGCGACACCTGCCTCAGGTAAATCGATGTTCGAAGAGGGGCATTCAAACACGACCCTATTGCCGTCGGTCGTCGCGGGCTTTGACCGTGGTCAAGCGGCGCGGAAATCCGGGAGGATTTCGAGCAATATCAACGTCGGTCCTGAATTACGGAACGATTCGGCGTCTAATCGGATCAATAGGTTACCGAGCAATTCAGAATGCTTCGGGAGAGACATGATCCGATGCTGAGCATCAATGAAACGGGCCCAGCGCCCTTGGGTCGATGCTGGGGCCGCTTCGCCGCTCCGCCGAATCGAAAGGGGCCGCTCACGCCGCGACCCCTTACCGGGAGAATTCTCGAAAATAAGATCGGGATGAAATGTCCAGCCCCGGCAACGATGAGACTAGAGTTTTCCACAATCTATGTGGACTCCGGGAGAACACGGTGTTCCGATGCCGGAACCACGAGTGTCGTAATTGGGACAGCGCCGGGTGCGCCGAGAGACGGCTCGAGGTCAGAGCCCGGCTCCATTTCATCGAGAAGGGCGAGCAGCCGCTCGATCTCATCCATAGCTTCGCGGCGGAGGCGCCCAAGCGCCGGACGACAAAAGCTCGCCAGCGGAGCGCGCTGGGCGCTGGGCGCTGTGGTGCCCTTCCCGCGCGCCACTGTCCACCGAAAGTATCCCTCCGCCTTATTGTGAATGGGCTTGCCCGTGCTTTTTGGTTGCGGGAAAATCTCGCTGTTTATTGGGGCATGTTTTATGAGTGCGAAACGTAATGCCGGCGCGGCAGCCTGCGCCCTCTTGGCCATGTTCTTCAACCTCCAGGCAGGTCAATCCGCCGAGATCAAGAGCGGGATCGGCAAGTCCGGCCAGGCGGCCATCTGGATCACTGGGGAGATCCTTCCCGGCGATTCAGACAAGTTTTCGCTGGCCGTGAAGCAGGCGAACGACGCCGGGAAGTACGTTGCGAACGTCCGGCTTGATTCTCCCGGCGGCAACTTGCTTGAGGGAGCGAAGATCGCGGACTCGATCAGGTTCGGCAAAATGTCAACAAACGTGGGGAAGACGGCAATCTGCGCATCGGCGTGCTTCCTGATGTTCGCTGCCGGATCAGCAAAGAATGTGAGCTATGGCGCTCAAATCGGCGTTCACGGGGCATCCGGTGAAAATGGTGAGGAGACAGTCGCTTCGGGCGCGGCAACAGTCTCTATGGCCAAGATGGCGAAGGAGCTTGGAGTCCCACCGGCGATCATCGGGAGAATGGTCGTCACCGCGCCGAGCGACATGGTTTGGCTGAGTCCGCAAGATCTTCAGTCCATGGGCACGACCATGATGGGGCGCCCATCTCAAACGGCTAGTCCACCTGTCGCCAACTTGCAGCAAACTCCGCCGACCGGGCCAATGTCGTCAGCGCCATCAGGCGCAAACGCAGCTGCTTCTCGCTCTTCCAACAATGATGTGCCTACTTGGGGTGAACTACTGAACAAAGCGATGGAGAAGTCAGCGAGTCAAAATAATGGAAATCCGCTTTTTTCTCGCTCTTGTCAGCCCGAGCATAAAGTCTGCATCACGGGTCTGACCTACGTGGACAACAAGGGAAAGATCGCCTTTTTGAAAACTGAAGAAGATATGTAAAGGCAAAATTATAGCACGTGAAGCGTGCACCCTGAATGAGTTCAATGACGTTCGGACCTGCGTCAACTGGGACAATGGCACCATGCACCGTGATATGAAGGACAGCGCAGGCGGCTGGTCAAAGATTGCAGATGAATAGACTTCGGGCGTTCTAGCAGCGTCAACTTTCCGCACCCACGCGCTGTGCAGCACCGTCGATTTGGACGTCGCGCCATGACCGCTCCGCTCCTCGCCGCCATTGCCGTATCCCGCCCATTATCACGAGACCTCAAACGCGCTATCATCCGGCCATTCTTTGGACAAGGCTGAAGGGAGTGCTGGAGGCTGATCGACCCTGACGGATTGCCGAGTCGGCACGCCGCCGACTCCGGCCGTGAGCAAGCCCGAGCGGACGTCTCAGCCGCCGTACGCAAGAGCGCGGCCTCGAATCGCAAGGGAGTGGTTCTACGATGAATGGTGACCGTCGATGCAGCGATCATCGACGGTCTCGCGCCGCAAAAATGCCTCGATTCTGACTGCGGCGCGGTGTCACTTCCGGTTTTGGCCCGTTCGAGACGCCCCACCGCGTCGAACGATGTCCAAGTTCAAGAGCAAAGCGGATTTGTCCCGAGCATGCGCAGCGCCGCCCGCAAAACTACGGGGCTATCAACGTTAATTCGCGTCCATTGTTGTTGATCGAGACGAAACCGGACACTCTTGCGCGTCGCATCTAATCACTGGCGCGCGCCATGGTCTCGAAAGCAACGAAACAGGCTAGACTGAAAGTCTCCGAGAGGAAGTGTCCCGCATGCGGCGGCTCAGGTCTTGAGCCGATTGTGCAGCAGCTACATGACGGCCGGAGAGTTTACCCGCCAAAGTGCAAGGTGTGCGGAGGCAAGGGCCGGGTGACGGAGACCGCCGACTGAGGCAGGCCATTTTATCGGGCAGGCTAAAATGAATAGCGATGACGCCCAGATCAACTTCCAAGCGCCAGCAACTCTTTGCAAGTGGTCCTCGCTCAACAATGAGCGCCGCGCTGCGGGTTCAGGTCCACATACGGTCGTTGATGGCACGCTAGCGTCCCGAGTCACAAGTTCGCAATGGTAGATTCGCAGTAGATTCGCGTCGCTGTGCCAGAGATGGCGGCTGCAACAGCGACGGAGGATCTGATGGCGGCCCGGCAACTTGCAGCCCTGATATTGAGCCATGATGAGCGTGCCGAACTACGGTCGCTGACGATGCGTCGAAAGACGGCGCAGGCGCGGGCTCTGAGAGCGCGGATCGTGTTGACCTGCGCGGAAGGCGGTCAGAACAACGAAGTGGCGGCCAAGCTGGGGCTGGGCCGGCAGACCGTGGGCAAGTGGCGGCGGCGTTTTGTAGAGCGGCGCATGGCCGGGCTGCACGACGAGCCGCGTTCCGGAGCGCCGCGCACGATTGACGATGCCCGCATCGAAGCCGTGATCGTGCGGACGCTGGAGAACTGCCCCGAGAACGCCACCCATTGGAGTTCCCGCGGCATGGCGAAGGCCAGCGGCCTGTCGGTGTCGACGGTGCAACGCATCTGGCGGGCGTTCGGGCTCCAGCCGCACCGGCTGGAGACGTTCAAGCTCTCGACCGATCCAAACTTCGTGGCCAAGGTGCGCGACGTCGTGGGCCTCTATGTCTCACCGCCGGAGCATGCCATCGTTCTGTGTGTGGATGAGAAGTCGCAAATCCAGGCGCTGGACCGCAGTCAGCCGATCTTGCCGATGCGTCCCGGTCAGCCGGCCCGAAGGAGCCATGACTACAAACGGCACGGCACCACATCGCTGTTCGCCGCCCTCGACATCGCGACCGGACGGGTCATCGGCAAATGCTACGGACGGCACCGTGCCGCCGAGTTCCGCAAGTTCCTCGACGACATCGAGGCCGCCGTGCCGCGTGAACTCGACGTCCATCTCGTCATGGATAACTACGCCACCCACAAGACCCCGCTGATCCGGCGATGGCTCGCTAGAAGGCCGCGTTGGCATGTGCACCTGACCCCGACCAGTTCGTCATGGCTCAATCAGGTCGAGCGCTTCTTCGCGCTCCTCACCGATAAGAAGATCAGACGCGGCGTCTATCGCAGCGTCGCCGCCCTCAGGGTTGACATCACTTCGTTCATCGACCGACACAACGCCGATCCCAAGCCGTTCCGATGGACCAAATCCGCCGATGACATCCTTGCTTCCATCGAGCGTTTCTGCCGATACAATGCCCCGGCAGAACACCACGCGATGTTGCGAACTTCCGGTTCAGGACACTAGATGGCCGCATACAAGAATTGATGGCGAAGCCCTTATCAGCGCGCCATCTACGAAATCACTGCACGCCACTACCGCCTCTAGTAACCGGCGTGCTATCTCGCGAGCATGTAGTTGAGTTGGCGCGGCTGCGCGAGTTCCGGTGATCGTTTCGTTTTCTTGACTGTCGCCATTGCAGAAAAGCCATGTTAAAAGCCGCTCCTCTCGAAGGAGCAATGATTGTGAAGAAAGCAACCAAGAAAGCCGTGAAGTGGCGCGAGTGGACGAAGACAGATATCAAGGAGCTCAAGGCCCACTCAAAAGCGCGCACGCCGGTTACGAAGATATCCAAATTGACGAAGCGCAGTATTGGCGCACTCCGCCAGAAGGCACTGGTCCTTGGAATTGGACTCGGACATCAGCGTTAGCCCATCTCAATTGACTGGGAGAATAGCGCGGCCTGATGGCCACCTCCTGAACAGCTAAAGCATCCTAGCTGACTTCGCCTTTCTGGCTACCGAAAGGACAGTT
Organism: Bradyrhizobium sp. JR3.5; assembly: GCF_054057015.1. Lineage (NCBI taxonomy): Bacteria > Pseudomonadati > Pseudomonadota > Alphaproteobacteria > Hyphomicrobiales > Nitrobacteraceae > Bradyrhizobium > Bradyrhizobium sp. JR3.5. The sequence continues at coordinate 5,345,897 of NZ_JBSRYV010000002.1, read as the reverse complement.
GCGGGCAAGTCAGCCCGCAGCGTCGTGACGGCTTCCGACGACATAGCTTCCGTTTGTAGTTGAGGTTAACCGCGCCATGTTGTTGATATTGCGCGCTGGTGCCTGATCCATTGCGCCGGGAACTCTACACGCCCAGTCACATCGGAGACCTGGAAGTGTCCTTCCAGCTGACCATCCTGAAAGTGCTGGCCGGCCAGCCCGCCGGGCGGGCCTCCATTGCCGAAGTCCGGCAAGCGGTCGAAATCCTGATGAACAGCGGCAAAGACTGGACAGATCGTATGAAGCGGTTGAAGCGTTTGGCCAAACATGCGCCTGACCTGAACATTTTCTCGGCCAAGTTTGTGCTTCGCGATCCTCGCGGCTGGGAAATAACGGAAGAAGGGCGGCAATTCCTGTCTGCGCTCGAAACGGCCGACGCCGTTCGAAGAGAGCCGCCTCGATCAGCCACCGATCTGCCGCCCAGCGAGCCCGCGGCGCAACCGGTAACAGATTCGGCAAGATCACTTCAGCCTCCCCGAAGCCGTCGTCAGAGGCGGCGCCGTCACCGCGGAAAAAGACCGATCCAATCGGCGTTCAGCGTGAAGCGAGCGGCCGCTCCCCTGTCGACCCCGATCTTCAAAAAGACGAATCCTAGGAGATGCGCGACTGATAAGCTTTGATCGCAACGGAGTCGGTTCGCAGACTGATAAGAAAATGAGAAAGGGCTTATCAGTCTGCGTTTTTCTGCTTCTTGCATTTTTGATCAGGATTGCTAGGGCAAAGTCTGCTTCTCGAGCGGTAGCGGACCAAGGTTTGTCAGTATGCGGCCATCGGCGTTTGAGCCCAACCGGCCATCTATTCGGACGTCGTAGAACCGACGATTGTCCAAGCAACAACTAGAGAGGGTGTAGACTTAGTAAGCAACCTTGACCAACCCGAAGGCGCGAGAATCTGCTGATTTAGTGTCGCGTCGATCTTGCGGCTCGCCTTCGTCGTCATCATGCTCCCCGTCTATCAAACGGAGCGGCCTCTTCCAACCGAGCACGTGGTCCCAAAAACCGGGTCCATTTCACTGTTCCATTGCTGGACGAAACGAGGGGTTCAATAGCTGTGGAATATCGCTTCATAATGAACATCTATTTGTCCTGGTCGTAGGAAAGGAGCACAGAAGATTCGAATGCGACGGATGGCTGTAGTGGCGCGCTCAAGGTCGCTATTGTGCATCAAGAATCACGACTAGCGCATTCGTGCTTGTATTGGAGGCGCGTTATGACTGGCATCAGCGGACTCGGGAATCGCATTTGGCAATCTACAGACGACAGCGGTGAAGTCGCGGCCAAGTCTTACACAGATGGCGTTTCTAGTGAGAACGGTCAAACGAGCAGTTCTGGCCTTGTGCGGATGGACTCTGAGCCTCAAGTTTTCGAGACTTATTCTGCTCGCGTCCCTTTCGACGATATGGCTTCGCAGCGCGAGCATGGTGGAAGCTCCGAGATCCCGCATAGATCTTATCGTCACGCACCAAGTTCGACCGAACGCTCGTCGCGTTCTGGCAGCGAGCACTGGCGGAGCGATCGAGCAACCGGAAGCTCGCGAACAGAGGCGAGCCGCCCGCATGGGCAATCCGTGCCCGACCGAGCGGCTGGATCAGGAAAGCGGCGTGTCGACGATGTCGCCGCGCAGAGCGTCCATGGTACAAGCTTAGAGCGCCCTTATAGACCTTCGAACGCACTTAATACGGCGCTAAGGGATATTGATCAGGCTCACGACGTCCATGGATTCTCAGGGGTAGTCGTGAGATATGCCAGGCAGTTGCGAATGCCCGACAAGGCAACGTTCCTGCAAAAAGCCGCCGCTGATTTCCGATACAGATTTGTAGCGCGCTTGGAGCAAAATATCCGCGCTGGTGAATCATGGAGCTACGCCAGGTCATGCAACGAGGTGAGCGGAGAGGCTGGCGGTCGGGAAGGCATGGAAGCTTGCAAGGCCTTGGCAGCTCGAGTATCGAGGCTCGACGACGTGATTATGTACGAAGTCGAGGACCGAGCCCTTCCGCTCTTCGCCGCATCATTCGGTCGACACTCCCAGGTGCCGGCATGCCGCAGGGGGGCGATCAGAATCGCGGAATTTTGTTGCGATGAAAGCCGCGGACTTCGGAGGCAGACTAACCAAGGGCTATCCTTACTGGTGAACGGCTTCAGCAAGTGGCCGGACGCGGCGGGCTGCCGCGAGGCTGCCGTCGCCATCGCCGGTGAGGTGCCTTCCCGGCTTTCCCGTTTTGACCCGCAAGCGCTGGCGAACCTGGTGAATGGTTTGAGCAAATGGCCGGGCGCGGCGGGCTGTCGCGAGGCTGCCGTCGCCATCGCCGGTGAGGTGCCTTCCCGGCTTTCCCGTTTTGACCCGCAAGCGCTGGCGAACCTGGTCAACGGTTTCAGCAAATGGCCGGACGTGGCGGCCTGTCGCGAGGCTGCCGTCGCGATCGCCGGTGAGGTGCCTTCCCGGCTCTCCGGTTTTAACCCGCAAGCGCTGGCGAACCTGGTGAACGGTTTGAGCAAATGGCCGGACGTGGCGGCCTGTCGCGAGGCTGCCGTCGCGATCGCCGGTGAGGTGCCTTCCCGGCTCTCCGGTTTTGACCCGCAGGCGCTGGCGAACCTGGTCAACGGTTTCAGCAAATGGCCGGACGCGGCGGGCTGTCGCGAGGCTGCCGTCGCCATCGCCGGTGAGGTGCCTTCCCGGCTTTCCCGTTTTGACCCGCAAGCGCTGGCGAACCTGGTCAACGGTTTCAGCAAATGGCCGGATGCGGCGGGCTGTCGCGAGGCTGCCGCCGCCATCGCCGGTGAGGTGCCTTCCCGGCTCTCCGGTTTTGACCCGCAGGCGCTGGCGAACCTGGTCAACGGTTTCAGCAAATGGCCGGACGCGGCGGGCTGTTGCGAGGCTGCCGTCGCCATCGCCGGTCAGGTGCCTTCCCGGCTCTCCGATTTTGACCCGCAGCAACTGGCGGGCCTGGTAAACGGCTTCAGCAAATGGCCAGAAGACGCGGCATGCCACCAGGCAGTAATGGACATCGCGCGCGGCCTCGGCGGACCGGGCCGACGCTTTGGTTCGTTCTCGACGGTTGAGTTCGCCACGATCGCCAATGCTCTGGGACGCAGTGTCAAAAGCGGCGAGGACGGTGGAGACGTTACGCAGCTACGGGGCAATTGGAGCAGGCACGGCAGGCGTTAGCCGAAATTGAACAAGGTCCGACCAAACTTCACCGTGCAGGCGTACAGTCAAGTTGTATATGCATTCTCAACTAACCCACAGTTTCGGCGTGAGCTTGACGACATAGTCGATGGACTGCGGAAGGGAGGCGTCCCGAAGCAATGAATGAGGTGAGAGAGCTGGACGTCTCTCGAAGAGGAGATCTAAAGGGGGGCAGCGAGTCCGCTTGTGGCCCAAATGCCGACATGCGCAGCATGTCAGCTGCTACGTCGCCCTTCGAGGTTAAAGCGGACGCGGCGGATGTGTGAGCGACCGCCCATTTCCGGTTAGCTTCGTCACCCCGCGCCAAGCTGATGCGACTGTGATCCGCAACTACTTCCGCTGAGCACATCAAACCATCATCGAATGAAGAGGCCCGGGCAGGTTGCTCGGGCCCTTCATTTTGCGATGGCGCGCATCAAGGTTCCTACGTTCTTCCGGATTGAAACGCGAATTTGATCGGGACCCGCGACACAGTTCCCTGAGTTGATAAGGGCAAGGCTGCCTCTCAAGGAGGTTATATCATGACCGTCCCGGTTTGCCCAAGATGCAGCGTCCGCATGGCGCTCGCGCACTGCCGGCCGAGCCGCGCCGGCTTCGAGTTGCAGACGTTCGAGTGTCCTGTATGCGAGCGGGCGAAGACCGTTGAGGTGCCTGATCCTACGGAAAGAGCAGCCGGTTGGCTGGCATCGCGAGAATTGCAGCGGCCTCAATAGGTGCGCGTCATACCCAGAGGGCGGGGGCTTTGCGTCGCTCACTCGAACAAAGTCCTCAGCCCGAGCCGGTGGTGCCGTCGCGGAGTTGGTAGGAATTGAGGTTGGCGTAGTCTCCGGGGTGATCAACCTCGAATCATCCGGCGTTGAAGCGTCGGACTGGAGACTACGCCATGAACAAGCCTACCACGGAGCCTGATTCCTCGCAGCTTACGACTGAGCTGGCTGTTGATCTTTTCGACAACTGGTTTGACCCGATCGAGGCCGAGGTGCGGGCTCGGTCTCGTCAGTTCATCGAAGAACTGATCCGCGGCGAACTCGATACCGCGCTGGCACGGCCTCGTTACGAACGAAGCAAGATGGCCGGCAATGAAGCAGGCCTCTGCGTCACGGGCCACCGTCATGGCAGCCGGACGCGGTCGCTGACGGGCACGTTCGGGCGGATCGAGATAGCAGTGCCGCGCGCCCGGCTGACCACATCCGTGGGCAAAACGACGGAATGGAAGAGCCGGGCGCTGCGGGCCTATCAGCGACGCACGCTTGCCGCCGATGCGCTGATCGCAAGCAGCTACCTGGCCGGCACCAATACGCGACGGGTACGTCGCTCGCTGGCGGCCTTGTTCGGCGGGACAGTCGGCAAGGACACGGTGAGCCGGACTTGGCGCAAGGTGAAGGGCGACTGGGATGCCTGGAACAGCCGCTCGCTGGCCAAGGAGCCGATCGTGCGCCTGATCCTCGAGGCACCGTCGTTCGGGTGCGCCTCGACCGCAAGGCGACCTCGATCTCGTTGCTCGTTGTGCTGGGCGTGCGAGCTGACGGCCAGAAGGTTCTGCTCGCGATCAAGAGCATGGGCGGCGAAAGCGCCGAGGCATGGCGCACGGTGCTGGACGATCTCATCAAGCGCGGGCTCAGGCGTCCCGAGTTCCTCATCGTCGACGGCGCACCGGGGCTCGACAAGGCCATTGCAGTCGTCTGGGAAGGCGTGCCGGTGCAACGCTGCACGGTCCACAAACACAGAAACCTGCTGGCACATGCCCCGGAGCGCCTGCACGACGAGATCACCGCAGATTACAACGACATGATCTATGCGACGACGCCTGAGGAGATCACCGTTCGCCGCAAGGCCTTCATCCGCAAATGGCGGCTCAAGCACCGCGCCGTTGCTGACAGCCTGGAGGAAGCAGGCGACCGCTTGTTCACCTTCGCGCGCATGCCGCCGAGCCAATGGCGCAGCCTGCGCACGACCAATGCGATCGAGCGATTGCACGAGGAGTTCAAGCGCCGGATCAAAACCCAAACCGTGTTGCCGTCGGCAGATACCGCCGCGATGATGTTCTGGGCTCTGTTAGCCTCGGGGCAGATCAGCATGCGCAAAGTCGATGGTTGGCAAACCTCGCCACAAAACCCATCGATCAGCCAATTGACCTTGCCGCCTGAAACGATAACTTCATGTTACCCGGAGAATTCGCCAAGCCGAATTCCAACCGCATTCCGGACGGCACCGAGCTTCCGAAATCTCTTGCGCGGTTAACACTGGTGTCCTCCTTTAATGGGCGCACACGCCCTCGCCTCCAAAATTGTTGGTATCGGCGGCGGATGGCTGGCTGCTCGGCGCGGGGCCACATAGCCCACCACACTCGACCATCTGACATTCATCAAACCGAATTCAGTATCGACCATGACGAAGTCATCGCCATGGTGGACATACGATCTCGAAATCCGGCGCTCGACGTGGTCGTTCACCACATCAGCGTCGGTTTTGCCATGCAATTCGAGAAACTGGCATTTTTTCTTTCGCCCCATCGCACCGACGAAGACATGCTCCGAGGCTGGCACGCTTCCAAACCAAGCGCTTGGCGCCGGTCGGTCGATCCGGTTGATATCGAGAATGCGAAATAGGAGGCCACGGGTGCTCGTCGCGGTCCACATCTCCTCAGCCTTGGCGAGCAAGCGGAGCCCGGTTTTCTTGTTTGCCTCGGCGACGGCCGACTCGATGAAGCCAAGTGCCGCGCTGGCGCCGATAGCCCATGCCGGAGAGCCAATGAAGCCAATGCCGGTTGACACGGTACCGAGATTTCGGGCCGCTTCCGCTCGGGTCGCCGCGATTTGCCCCAGTTCGTCGGTCGGGTATAGTTCGATCCCCTGCACCTTCATCAGATGCATTATCGCGAACAGTCAAAAGTCGCCCTCCGTGGCCATACCCCGGCGCCGAGAGTTCGATGCCGGGGTATGATGAGTGAATTATCTGTGCGTGCCGTACCGGTTGCCGGTGCTGAAATTCCGATAGGAGCCGCCCCTGTGAGACGATCCTGATCCGCCGAGGTAAGAACCGCCGTGGCTAGAGGTGTGATGACCCCCACCGTAGGAAACGCGGCCTCCGCCGTGTCCGCCGCCTCTGGCCTGTGCAAACGCCGTTGAGCAAAGCAGCGCGACTGCGACAATCATTATTTTCTTCAATGCAGTTCTCCTTGAACGCCCCAAAATTGAGACGAGGCCTCTAAATCCTAGAAGCGCCACTCAATCACAAGATGAAACTCCTTCGCGCGCACACAACTAAGGTCTAGTGCGACGGCGTGGCGCGCACTATTGATCTCGCCTGTTGGTTGCGCTCTAGTTTTCGGATTATGCGGAGCGGGGTTGTAATTTTGCTCTTGGGCGTTACGGCCCTCGGAGCCTATTCGATTGGTCGTCAGGGTGCGCCAGCGACAAGCGCGCCCGCCCCAGCTGTTGCGCTGCAATCTGCCGCGATAGCGAAGCCGCTCACCAACACCGCTCCACCGGTCGTTGCTACGCTGCTAAGGCCGACAATCATCTCGTCGTCGCCATCATCCATCCCAAGCTCCGCACCGGCCAACACAAGCAGTCCACCTGACAAGGTCTCTCCGCCGCCTGAGCCCAAGCGCAAGGTCGAGGCCGCTCTGACCGCCGCCGCCATCGCGGCGATCCTGATCAAGGCGAGCCGGGATCAGTATCACGCGACAGGCAAGCCTTGCGCGTGCCCGGATGACACAATGCGCAACGGTCGATCTTGCGCCGCGAGGAGCGCGCACTCGCGTCCCGGCGGCGCTGCACCACTCTGCTACGCGAGCGACGTGACCACTGCGATGATCGATTCGTATCGGCTGAGGCAGGCGTCGCGTTGAGGCTGAAAGTTACTCGTCGATTGCGACGCAAGGAGTATTGGATGCACAGGTTTGCTCTGCTTGTCGCGCTATTCTCATCGAGTATCGGCCCCGCTCAGGCCGAGGACAAAGCGTCTCCTAGCCGAATTGAAAAGCATCACAAAATCCGCTCGCGATTTGATGCCATCGATGCCAGCCGTCTCGCTACCATCAATACCCGATCTATCGCTGCCCGATTTTTCGGGTGCGACGGGAAAGCTCACCGGTGAGTTCAGTGCTTTTACGCAGCAAATCGGTGAGGCACTGCCGATCCTCGAACAAATGGGCTACGAGGTCACGACGTTTCGGGTGACGTGGGGTTTGCCGCCGAAAGGTCGGCTGCGTTTGAAGTCCAGCGGAAACGCGGACGTTCAGAAGGTGAATGCCATCGCCGCTAAAACGGGCGGCGGCGGCCTCTTGGTGTCCACTCTGATCAGTAGCGCCGCGATGGCAAAGCGCATTCAAAGCACAATGAAGATGGGAACGGCTTACCTTGACGTTGACTTCGCCGTGCCGCCCAAGATCAGCATGAAGTTCATTGGTGCAGGCACCAGCGAAAAGAACGAAGCTCGTGACCTAGACGACTTAGAGATCGCCTGCAAATGATCGGATTGGACGTGTCCGGGATACGACGGGACGGCCGGCCATCTTCTGGTAGACCAAAAGCCCGATCCCTCGTCAGCGCAGGGTACGCCTCGCCGACCGCCATGATCAGTTGGGAGGGCGTCGGGCGAGGGCCGGGCAGCGACAGCGGCTCTACCTTTGCGCGACCTGCTGCGGATTCGCAAGTTTCCTACCGGGCGCATTGAAGAAGCCCGCGAGATGATCAAGGCGTTCACATAAGACGATTTCGATACCCGATTGCAGTTCCCGGGGCATAGGTTGCAGCCGTTTGCGACGCAAGCGCGACCGCCAATCTTATCGTTTGGCGATCCGTGTTCGTCAAATGGCATCGCGCGATCCTTAGCGCGTCTATCTCGGCTGTTGTGTCGGTCGATACGTCATGATGACCTCATCATCTCCAAAGTTGTCGAGCAAGTCGCAAAAATAGCGACGCGCATGCCGCCGATCGCTGCTCTTGCGAGGGCCTCGTTTTGGAGGGGCCTGTGCTCTCAGCTCATTCCTCTTCTACATCTTGATCTTGACACAGCCGGCTCAAGCAGGTTCGGGCTCGTGGGCCCTGTTGGCTTTGGCCGGGTTCAAGAGCGCAATCACCTCCCGGCCGAACGCCGGCAGTTCGTCGGTGAAATTCAGGAAGGCGCAGGGGATCATGTCGACGCCGATGGCCTCATCGACGCGGATGCGTTCCGCGATCAGCTCGGGGGACCGAACAGACGGGTCTTGAAACCGGCGTTGGCTGGACAAGATTGGCGTGACTCGAATCCGCCCACGTTCCAATCTTCTCCGCAGTCGATGCGCCAGCCTGCTTCACCTGTTCAGCGAAAGCCTGCACGATCTCAGGGTCAGCGCCCGCTATGATCGCTTCAAGCTGCTAGAGCGCTTCCCGCTCGGTCGGCCGCTGGATGATGAAGCCGTTGAGCAGCCATTGCACTGGCTGGATTGCCACCAGATCATCGACATAGTCGATGAAGTCGTGATGCTTTAGTTCTTCCATTGTGGCCGGAGCCCCCCGCTCGATAACGGGATTCGACACACTCGCGCTTTTCCACACCCACGACGCGCAGTAGCTCAGCGCCCCTGCGATGCATCGCCGCCGATACCCAAATGGGCCAGATGCTCGGTTGCAGGGTTTAGCCAGGGCCGAAGATCATATAGAGCAACATAGCGCCCACGATCACTGTCCAGCCGATTGACGTGGCAACACCCCATACCTGCGTGGGCATTAAACGCACCTCCCGCGAACAATTAGGGAATACAGAGAGGCCACTGGCGCTGGACAGCGGCCTCTCGGACCCACTTCAAAATCTCTTCGATATAAAACCCCTACCCCGGCGAGCCGCGTCGCCTTCCCAACCCGCCGTTGGCAGGCGCGGAACAACGAATTTTCGACAGGTATCCACTTCAGTATTCACCTGGTCTCTCCACGTGGCCGCGCTGCTCGTCTTGTACGTGCCGCCAGCAACTTGTCGCCAGATTTCCAAGCTTTGACATTCATGCGCTTTCCACCGCAGGGCCGGACTGGCTTCTATCGAGGCGCGCACGTTTGCTGGCACCTCCAGAGAAGACGCGGCGATCTCACCCCGGTCCAGCACGGCATCCAAAAATGCGCCCTCCCCCGCTGTGAACTTAAACAGCGGCGCGAGCTTCTCCCGGCATTCAGTCGTGACGCTCTCGATCCAAGCTGCTGGGCCGCCAAAGCTGTCGAAATACCGATCGTGCAGGCACATGGTCAGCTTGCCGGTAATGTCGCCGACCTCGCATCCGATCGCCTCGAGCGAGGCTGTGCGCCAGTCGAAGCTCTTGGCGCTCGCCCCGATCATCAAGGTGGCCGCCTTGATCTTCGCCCAGTCGAGAGACGGCATGGCGATGATCCGGTGGGCGTCGAACAGATCGCGCGCGGTGCGCCGCGTGATCAGCGCGACCATCTTGCCAGCGACGATCTCGTGGATATCGAGGACCGGAACATTCGTGGCCTGGTAGGATCCGATTGCCACCGATGGCATGCGATCCACGCCGTAGAGCGGGCCGCGGTAGAGATAATTGATATCGATCTCGATGGTCCCCGCGCCGCCCAGCGCAGAGGCGTAGCGATAAATCCATTTGCCGCCAGCGTGCTCGGACGGCTCACGCCGCGCGCCGTACCCTTTCGATTCCATCAAGCGCTCGATCCGGTCTTCCAATCCCGGGCGGTCGGCGTCCATCTGTTCCTTGTCGACCGCGCCGACATAGTTGACGTCGATATCGACAGAGAGGCGGTCCAGATCGGAATGAAAGGCGTTGAGTGCCGTGCCGCCCTTCAAGGCGACGCGCGGCCCGATCAGCGTGTCGGCGCCGAAGGCATCGAGAATGTCGATCAGCCGGATCACACGCTCCAGTGTCGCAGGCTGGAGCTGCCGCTCGGCCGCGATTTCCTGAAGCGTTTCTCGCGACGCGACCATCAAACGCCTTCAAAGGCGGCGTCGACCGCCTGCGCTGGGAGAAGCACGCGCCATGGCTCGACGAGCACCGCATGACCGGGTTCCGCACCCAGCGCATAATGCTTTGATCGTGGAAGCCGTGTTCGCAGGCGCGCCAGGACATCGTCGGAGACGCCGAGCGCGGCGCGCCGCTTCTCGAGCCACCAGCCGGAAACCGAGGCGAGCGACCGATTATCCAGCAGCTCGACATAGTCGGCGACCTTCGCCGGATCGAGATAGCGCACCAGATCCAGCGACTTCAGAACTTCCTCGCCGCCGCCTGCGAGTTCTGGCCGATGTAGGACATCGACGACCGTGCGTTCGACCGCCGTCACACGGACCGTCACGCCCTGGCGGTCCATAGTCGCGGTCAGGTAGTTGGCCTTGCCTGTCGCCGCCAACGCCTTCGCCGGCGTGACGAAGCGGCAAGCACCAAATGGCAGGTCCACGCGTTCGGTCCGTCCGGCGCTGATAAGCTGAACCTCGTTGAACTCGGAATAGGCTATGCCGTGCAGCTCAAGGGCTGAGTGAAATCCCAAGGACCCCATCGGGACGCAGCTTGCTCGCCGCGGCGAAGCGGTCGATCACCATCCGGTCCGCCGCCATGTGGGCCGGCACTGCGGCAAACACCTCGCGACTGACCCGCTTGATGTTGCCAGCGCGCAGGTGATGTCTAAGTAGGCTGGTGACATTGGCCGCGCTCGCCGGATGGCCGAAGGCCGCCGCGAACTCAGCCCGGGTGAAGACCGGATGAGCCGACAGGAAGCTGGCCGTTTTGTGCTGGCGGGGTTGCATAAGTCTTCAATTTTGCTCCGAAGTGGGTAATAAATAGCCGGTCTGACGCAAATCTGTCAACAAATCCTCCTGAGAAAAGCGGGCCGACGGGCCATCGCCTTGATGGCGAAAACGCGCCCGTATGGGCTAAAAATTATCCCTTCCGGCGCACACTTCTAGAACAAGCCGCCCCGCGAAAGGACCGCATCAGGCGAACTAAGCGGTTTCCTTAGCCGGATCTTCAATGTCAGACATTTTACACTGTTATATTGACATTGTCAGATTTTGTTACTATGTTGCCGACGTAGGAGGCGGCCATGAGCGATGGACCATTCAGAAATGCGGAGTTGCCCAGCAGCTGGAAGCGTTATGGCCAAGACCTGGTCAGCGACGCCACGAGCCGTGAGGAGCGAACGACGCAGGCGTGCCACAGCATGATTGGTGACGTGGACATGAAGACGTTCAGTCCCCTTTTCGATGAACTCAAAGCTCATGCCGACCGCCCCCAAATGGACTTAGACCCGGTCACGGCGGTCGAAACGATTTTCGAGACTCATCCAACGTCGCCACTGGCGGATACCCTGCAAAGACATCTGATTGCGAATCTCCGGGATCAACTCCCTCCCGAGAAGGCGCTCGATCAGGCGCTCGACAGCACGACAAAAGAATGGATCGGCACCACCAAAAACCGGCTCGACGAAGAATGCATTCGTGCCCGCGAGCTCGGCGACATGAGCCGCGAAGATTACCAGAAGGGAATCGAGCGGAACCGCGAGACGTTCGCTGCCATCAAGCCCAGCGAACTCTGCGACGCCTTGGCCACCGGCAACAAGCGCGCGTTCAGGCAGGCGGTTGAGAAGAAAGCCGGCGTAGATGAGGGGCCCGAAGAGTGAGCGCCAATCCGAAATGCTCACCGATGCAAGACAAGCGCTTGATCGTTATCGAAAAGGGACAGAAGCGCAGCCGCCGCATCCTCCCGAAGGGTGCTGTGATCGCGGAGGTCGGCCGTCACATTTGCTTTAATCCGGCGGTTCTGGATCGCTTTGACGTAAAGGGCTTCGAGCCGCTGCACTACGATATGCTTGTTCTCTGCGCCGCCATCGAGTTCGCTGACCGGCGTTGGAAGCGTCCGTTGGGCTGGCGCCGAACCTTCGATGTGGCGATCCCAGTCATCGACCTTAAGGCTTGGCAGAAGCCGGAGGTTCTGAAGGCCCTGCACGGCGTCTTGAACCACCTGACCGGCGACGCATGGCGATTGACCTTTGTCCAGGCAAAGAACTTCTCGCCGATCGGCACGCGGCAGATGCCGTTGGACTTCGGCAAGGCCAAGACCTTCGCCGTCGCTTACAGCGATGGTTTGGATTCGCGTGCCGTCTCCGCTCTGAGCGGGAGCGAGGCTGAGGCACTGTGTATCCGGGTCGCGGGCAATCGCCAGCGGCGCAAAAACGGGGATAGTTATTTCACGCAGATTCCCTTCAAGGTGAAGGGATATCGCGGGAACGAAAGCAGCTTCCGCTCGCGGGGATTTCAGTTTGCGACGGTGACGGCGATTGCTGCACAGCTCTCAAACGTGACGCGCGTCATTGTTCCGGAGAGCGGCCAGGGCGCGCTTGGGCCGGTACTTCTCCCGCTGCACAACGTCTACGCCGACTATCGCAACCATCCGACGTTCTTTCGGAAGATGGAGCGCTTCATCAAGGCAGTGCTGGGCTACCGAGTGCGGTTTGAGCAGCCACGCCTCTGGTCGACGAAAGGTCAGACGTTGCGCGCGTTTCTGGACATGATCGGAAAGTCCGAACAGCATCTGACGAGTACCCATTCCTGTTGGCAAACGCGCCGGGTCGTCAATGTAGGCGGTAGAAAGCAGTGTGGCCTGTGCGCGGCTTGCTTGCTGAGACGCCTCAGCCTGCATGCCGCTGGCGTTAACGAGGCGCCTGGTACGTATATCGTGTCCGACCTTGCCGCTTCTGACGCGGCCGATGCTTTATCGATTATACCCCAAAAGGCTGATCGGGACATCATGGTCGAATACGGAAGCGTCGGTGCGCGTCACCTGCAGCATCTCGCGGACATGAGCGGCTTGCCTGACGAGAACATTCGCGTTCACGCCTCGCAATTCTCAGCTGCGATAGCGGAAAACTACGAAGACACTCTGAAGAAACTGAGGACGATGTTGGTAACTCATGCCGAGGAATGGCGGGCATTTTTGTCCGCGCAAGGAGATCAAAGCTTTTTGAAAAGCTGGATGGATGGAGGGCGCAATGGCTGATCTGAATGAGCTGAGCGCACAGGAAATAGGACGCCGGCTGCGGATAGCACGGGAGAACGCAGACGTCCGCCAGGATGACGCGGCCCAGGTCATCGGCATGTCCCGCCCCACCCTTGTATCCATCGAGAAGGGCGTGCGCCGTGTGCGCATCCAGGAAATCCAGACGCTCGCGCGCCACTACGGCGTATCGGTCAACGCCCTCCTCCGCCGCGAGGCAGTGCATACCGATCTGATGCCTCGGTTCCGCAAGTTGCGGGAGACGGAGGACGCGCACACCACTGAAGCCGTTCAGCTATTCAACGACCTGATTAAAGCGGACGTTGAAATGGAGAATGTCCTCGGCATCCACCGACGTCGAAATTACCCCCCGGAACACGGTATAAACGAGGGCGACGTTGCGGCCCTCGCAGAAAAGCATGCCAAGGAATTGCGCGACTGGCTGGGTCTCGGTCCGGGGCCGATCGCCGACATCTTCTCGGTCATCGAACTGGGTCTTGGCATCCGATTGTATCAGCGTCGTCTCTCATCCAGTTCAAAGGTTGCTGGCCTTTTCACCTACGATGAAAGTGTCGGCGCCTGCATACTTCTAAACGCCAACCACCCATTGCCGCGGCGCATCCAGTCCGCGGCGCATGAGGTCGGCCACTTCTATGCTACCCGTCAGATTCCCGAAGTGCTCGAAGACGATGAGAAGTTCCTCTCACGCGATGAACGCTATGCTAACGTCTTTGGCCGTGCATTCCTGACGCCAGCCGAGAGCTTCTCGGAAAGCTTCCGCCAACTGAAGGAGATCACCGGCAAAACGACCCGGCGCCTGATCATTCTCCTCGCCCAGCAATATAATATCTCGCGCCAAGCCTGCGGGCTGCGGCTCGAGGAATTGGGCCTTGCCAAGAAAGGCACGTGGGCATGGTTCGAAAACAACGGCGGCATCACCGATGACAATGTCCGAGAGGTCCTCGGCGAAATGGCCGGTCGCCGCGATCCCGCAAAGAGCGACGCGGACCGACCCATCTCCCACCGCCTGAGCCTGATGGCGCATGCCGCCTGGAAGCGCGAGCTCATGTCGGAAGGACAATTGGCGGAGCTGCTGAAGGTGGGCCGAGTGGAGCTTCGCGGCGTTATCGACCAGATCGAGCTTGAGGAAAGAGACACGGATGAGTTGCGCAAGCTCCCTGATTGATATCGCGGATCCGCTGATTCTCGACACGAGTGTTCTGATCAACCTTCACGCTTGCAAGTATGGCGAGCGCATCCTCGCGTCCATTCCCAACGATGTCCTCGTGTCCGAGATCGTGGCTGGAGAGCTGGAGCACGAGACGAGCCGGCAGAACGGCGAGCACCGCTTTCTGCTAGATCTCGTGACTGGTGGAATCGTGACGCTCGCCACTATGACCGACGCCGAATACGAGATTTTTCATGAACTCACGTCTACCTCGCCCTCCCTTGACGACGGCGAAGCTGCAACGATCGCCATCGCGGCAGCAAGATTTTTCTCCTGCCGGTTATCGATGAACGGCGCGGACGAAGCCGCGCCAGCGCGCTATTGAAAACGCGAAATCCAGGCTGGTCGTTAGACATCTTACATCATCCAACGGCCATCGCGGTCCTCGGCGACCAACCTGTCATCCAAGCGATGTATTTCGCTCTTCGCGACGGGCGCATGCGAATTCCATTACAAAGAGTGGAAGGCGTTATCGCGCTTATAGGGATGGAGCGTTCACGCGATTGCACTTGCCTCCCTGGGTATCGAGAGCGATTTTTCGACGAGCACTCTGGGGCCGCCGCTGTAAATTCTGCCGACCGCGCGAAGCTCCCAAATCTAAAGTGAACAGCGAACACTGGTTTGACGATGTCGCAACAGAAGCCTAGCGGATTGCTTTCATTGGGTCGCTGGACGGCTAAGGCGTGAACGAGGAGCAGATTTACCCATGCCCTTCCATGGCAAGCCGCAGCGCGTTGGGATGCGCTGCGCTTCCGCCAGAGATAGAGCGTCCCCTGCGAAGGGTGGAGGTTACACGTTCGAATCGTCTAGTCGAGGTCTGGCAAGCCGCAGTACGGCCGTGACGAGGGCTGGTAGCATTGTGCTGGGCACTGCATTTTGAGGGCCTGGTGCGGCCGCTCATTGTCATAGCAATCGATGAAGTCGTCGAACCTGGCCTGCTGCTGCAGGAAGTTTTGGCGGCCGGCTTGGTGGCCTTCAGCTTGAAGGTCAGATGCATCCGCTCATGGTTGCCATTCTGCTGCGGATGGCCGGGCTTGATGCGCTCGATCTCGATGCCAAGCCTGAGCCACCACACCGACAGTCTGCTCAATCCGAACAGGCATTGGACTAGCAAAGGGAACGCCGCTGTCGGTGCGGATGGCCCGCGGCAGGCCAAATTCCTCGAATACGGCCTCAAACACCGAGAAAGCGTGGGCTTCCTTGGTGGTAGAGAGCGCGTCGCAGGCGAAGTCGGTGATGGTCCGTGGATAGCAATATCGCCTATCGGCAAGCATGAACTCGCCCTTGTAATCGGCACACCACAGTTCATTGCGCTGGGCCGGGCGAGAGAGAGTGGTGCCCTCAGCCCTGTTGCGTCGTCTGGTTCGGCGCTTGACCAGGCCATGGCGATTGAGCACGGCATGAACCGTGCTGATCGCTGGCGTATGCTCGTCCGGATAGCCGTCTTCGAAGTGCAAACCTTTCGCGTAGGGACATAGAACAGGAGCGCAGCGTATTTTCCTTCGCTGATGGGCCGGAAGACATCGGCACGCACGATAACACCATCATCCATGCGGATACCTACGTCCCAGTCGATGCGCATTCCGTCGGTGATCTCGGACCGCGTCCGCTCGACCATCCCATCCTGCCTGCAAGTGCCCGCTCTTTTTTTGATACCGGGCTTGGCTACCTTTTGGGTTCGAAAGGCCGACTACCCACCGAGCAGGATCTCCCGTGCCTCGGCCGGGGATGCCGGTCTCGACCCCTGGCGCGTGATGACCCGAGCGGCCTCCTCGACGAGCTGCGCGTTGCTCGACGCAAGTTGTCCTCTTGCGATGTACAGGTTGTCTTCGAGACCTACGCGCACGTGGCCTCCGAGTTCACATGCCGCAGCGGCGATCTTGAACTGATCGTGCGCGATTCCGAATGCGCTCCAGAGGGCTCCGGAAGGAAGCATGCCGCGCATGACCTCAAGCACGTCCGACTGCGCTGGCGCTCCCCAAGGAACGCCCAGACAGAACTGGAAGAACGCTGGAGATTTCAGAATCCCGACTTCCAGCAGGTGTTTGGCCAGCCGAATGTGACCCAGATCGAACACCTCGATTTCTGGCTTGATGTTTGCGTCTGTTATCGCCCGTCCCATGACCTCAAGATCTTGAACGAGATTGATCATCGCGATTCTTCTGAAATTCAGCGTGGCTACATCCAGGCTACAGACTTCCGGCTTCAGCTTCAGGATGTGTTCCAGCCGTTGTTGCGGCGTCATCGGTGGGTTCACGCCTGGAGCCGGATGGAGCAGCAGACCATCCGCCGCATATAGCGAACCCGGACCGCTGGTCAGGTTCACGACGACGTCCGTCGATGATCCCCGTATTCGTTCGACGACTTCCGAGTAGTGTGCGAACTCGACGGACGGTGCACCTGTAGCCGGATCGCGAACGTGAATGTGCACGACAGCCGCGCCTGCCTTTGCGGCATCGATCGCCTGGTCGGCGATCTGCTTCGGCGTGACGGGAACCGCGGGACTCTTGCTAACTGTGTCGCCGGCACCGGTCAGCGCGCAGGTGATGATGGTCGGATTCGACATCGATCTTGGCCAGCTTTGCTTCTAGTGATGTTCGGCGTCGATCAGCACGAAGGCGACCCGGCAGACCTTGTCCGAACGGTTGGACCAGGCGTGGTTCGTCCCGCGCTGGATGAGGACGTCGCCCGGCCTCATCAGCGTCTCGCCTTCGTCCATCATCGCCCACACCTCTCCCTCGAGCACGATTGCGTAATCGAGCGTGGGGGTTTTATGGAAGAAGAAGTGCCTGGCCTTCGTGTCGAATGCCTGTGGACTTCCGATTTCACGCCTGAACTTCTCGAGTTCTTCGCGCGAATAGAGACTATCCGGCGGAAACTCGGCTATGCGCAGCATGTTGCCGCCTGCTGGCGGCTCGATCGCCAGCTTGCGGTCGGCAGGGGCTGTCTCCGTTTGCTCGACGATATCCGCCGGGCTCCTGTCGGCGACCCACAGAACGGTTCCCGCCAACCCGGGAGTACCGGGCACCACGTGGACGCTAGGCGCGGCGTCGTCGGAGAGAATGACGGACCGACCGTCCGCACGATGACCGGTTACAATGCGACGAATTGGCTTTGCCATGGCTATTTCAACTCACTGAGAGATGGGCGCACTTTTCACTCACCAGAATTTCTTGCGCTTCTCCGGCCACCAGCGCCTTTGCTCGGCCGGCCCGATCTTGTTTCGGAGCGTCCCCAGGCGAGACACTTCCAATTCCAAGACGTCGCCGACCTCGAGCTTTCGACCGATTTCGAGACCCGAGCCATTCCCGACGGTGCCCGAACCGATGAGATCTCCGGGCTGCACGGTCTCCGAGATGGACATGTAGGCCAGCAGCTCTTCGGGGCTCCAGAGCGTCTCGGCGCTGTTTCCGCGGGAGCACTCCTCCCCGTTGATGCGCACGATCATCTCGAGATCGTCCGTGCGTCCAATTTCGTCCATCGTGACGATCCACGGGCCGATACCGAATGCGAAATCCTTGCCCTCGCCGGGCCCCATTCCGATTCCAAGCTCGATCTTCTGGACGTCCCTCGCGCTCCAGTCGTTGAAGATCGTGACTCCGAAAATCGCGCTCTTGGCCTCTTCGGGCGTGACGTTGTGGCAAGCACGGCCGACGACGTAACCCAGCTCCAGCTCGTAGTCGCAGTATTCCGTATAGAAGGGCTTGGCGACCTCGGCATCGTGACCGACTGCCGTATGAGGCGTACCCTTGAAGTAGCCGGGAATCTCCAACAAAGCGGACGCCGGCTCTGCCCCAACGCGCTCGTGAAATTGTTTGATGTGCTTGAGAAACGTCAGACCGTCACGGATTACAGAAGGGTCCGTAGCACTCAGCCATTTGATCTCGGAAATGGGCTTCGAGGCGTCGTCAGCGCGCGAAAGAGCCGCTTCCCGCGCATTTTCAAGGAAGGCGTCGCCGAGTCCGATCGCCGCGGACATGCTTCCGGGAAACAGCGCCGAAGCGTAGCGCTGAGCCGCCTCACGGGTTGCGC
Source organism: Bradyrhizobium sp. JR3.5 (assembly GCF_054057015.1). Lineage (NCBI taxonomy): Bacteria > Pseudomonadati > Pseudomonadota > Alphaproteobacteria > Hyphomicrobiales > Nitrobacteraceae > Bradyrhizobium > Bradyrhizobium sp. JR3.5. The sequence continues at coordinate 5,327,424 of NZ_JBSRYV010000002.1, read as the reverse complement.
CCTTTGCCAAGCGCCGCAGGACTTCCGCCGAAGCGAGATCGACGACCGCGTTTTTTTGGACATCAACCGCGACGAGGCGGGCGACCGGACCGAATGGCGTTTCAACAGCAATGCGTCCGAGCTTCATTTCGGTCCCCCCTTGTTTTGATACGATACGTTTCGTAATATCCGGGTATCCCCTTGTCAAGCGCGCCGGATCATGTGTGATCTTGCGGGTGCTGCGCCTGTCGGGGGAGTTCCGGCTGTGATACTCAGAGACGATCCTGCCCGGATCGAATCGGGCCTAACATGAGTGCATCGAGGACAATGGCATCAACGGCTCAAGCGCGCCGGTCGCTCAAACCGCGATCTGACCGGTTGCAGAAGCGGCTCGTCGAAGATGAAACTTCCGACTCCGGCCGAACCGGTCGGCCTCGTGACCAGGCATCCAGGCAAGCTATCCTGTCGGCCACGATGAGACTCTTGCAGACGGTCTCCGTTGCCGATCTCGCCATTGAAGCGGTCGCCCGAGAGGCGAAGGTAGGCAAGGCGACGATTTATCGCTGGTGGACGAGTAAAGGGGCGCTGGTGATCGAGGCATTCCTCGACTCCCACTTCAGCAACCCCCCCATGCCGACAGCGATGGACCCCCGCTCGGCCATCAAACGGCATCTGACGTCGCTGGCAAAGTACTTCAATGGCCGCGCCGGCACCCTCGTCGTCCAAATACTTTGCGAGGGACGCGACGATAAAGCGCTGTTTGCCGAATTCAATAGGCGCTTCACCGAAAACCGGCGGCGGCTCGTGCAAGAGACGGTTGAGCGCGGACAGACCGAGGGGCAATTCCGGACTGACCTAGATGCGAGCTGGATCGTTGAGCTTCTTTATGCGCCGATCTATCGGCGTCTTATGTTCGCGATCCCGTTAGATGCGGAGTTCATCGGCCGCCTATGCGATACCGTCGATCTGTTGATAGCGCAGCCGCCGTCAAAGGCGTCTCGCACATCGACCAAGCAGTAGGGACGACGATCTCGGTCGAGGTCCGCATCTCGGCTAAACCGTCCTGGCGGTGGGACTTTCTCTCTGTGCGGCTTGTTCCGTCATGCGACGAGGACTGACGATCGCCAGCGAGGAAGCGGCGGTAGCGACGAGGCGTCCTTCGCCGTCGGAGAGAATTCCGCGCACGAAAACGATGTTTCTACCGCAACGTTCGATTTCCCCGCGGGCCCTGTAGGCGCCAGGCTTGGCGGATCGTATGCACGATACGTTCATGGTTATCGTGGCCACCGAGAGGCCGTCGTCGACGGCCATGAGTGCGGCATAGGCCATGGCGAAATCGAGCATAGTCGCTACGGTTCCACCGTGAACAACGTCTTCCGCCTGTGTGAAGTCGTCTCCCACAACAAATAATAGTTCGACGCTGGCGGTTTTTGGATCGATCTCCTTCAACTGCGTCTGGAGAGCCCTAGCCAGGGCGCTCGAAGCGACGGCGGCAGGCAATTCCCTGCCAGAGGAAAGTCTACGTAGCAGTTGCTGATCAAGATTCATTCTGAGAGTCCGGAAATGCTGTCGAAACGAGGTCAGCCGCAGTCAAAGCCGGCTGACCTCTCTGCTGCCCTGCCGAGCGTTCGGCGACTTCAAGTGCTCGCGGGCTCGAGCCCTTCGTGGACGCCTGCCTGGAACGCCGGCAATCGTCCAAGCAGGCAGAGGCCGGCGGATGCCACCAGGCAGCCGATCGCCACGCTCAGCCAGCTCAGGTAATTGCCTGTGGCATCGAAAAGCGCTCCGGCCAAAATTGGACCGGCCCCACCACCGAGTGAAACAGCGAGGTAGATGCCGCCGAACAGCGTGCTGAAATGGGCAGGCGGGAAACGTCGGCCAATCAGGAAGAGAGCGAGGTCGAACTCCGACCCGATCGTGAAACCCATCGCCAGCGTCCCGGGCAAGATCAATGCCGTGTTGCCTGTCGAAAGCATGAGAGCTCCGCCGGCCGACAGAAGAAACACGGCCGTCGCGAGAAGGTTGGTCTCGACCAGATCGAGAAGGTAGCCTGTGATCAGACGCCCTGCGATTACGGCGAAACCGATCAGTCCTGCCATGCTTGCGGCGGTGGCTGGAGCGATTCCGCGATCGGTTAACATCGGGACGAAATGAACGATGGTTCCGAAAATTCCGGTCGAGGCGAGCAAGAAGATGACCGCGAGCAGCGCAAACCGACGGTTGGCATAGAGGCGCCAGTTCCATGGTTGGCGCTCAATCTGCGTCCGATCCCGGACGAACTCCGTCCGCAGCAACCACGCGATGATGGGAATCGTGCAAAGGGTGATGAATGCCAGTCCGAAATAAGCTTCTCTCCAACCGTAAGTGCCGAGCAATTGGCCGACCAACACGGGGAAGACCAGAGCGCCCAATCCGGGACCGCAGTAAACGATTCCGTAGACCAAACCGAGCCGTGTCGGAAATTTTCCGACGACGATCCGTCCATAGGATACCGGAGTCGTTGCACTGCCGACGACGCAGACCAGGAGCGTGATCAGAAGGAAACTGACGAGTCCCGCGGTCGCCGTGCCCAGCAAGGCAAAGGAAGCCGCTAGTCCGGCTGCGGACAGAATGGCCATCCTGAGGGCGCCGAAGCGATCCACCAACCTGCCGGCAAAGGGCGACGCGACTCCAATGGCGAGGATGCCCACAAGGGGACCCAATGATGCCATTCCGCGCGTCCAGCCGAACTCGGCGGCCAACGGCTTCAAGAATAGTCCGGTTGTATAGAAATAGATCGACGACACGCTCATCATCATGCCGATCAGGCATCCGGCGATGAGACCGCGTCCGCGCCAGAGTTCGTTCTCAGATCGGACAGTGCCACTCATACGTTTTTTCTCCCATCGTCTTTCTTGGTTCGTTGGTCCACACGTTCCCCTTCTTCATTCCCTGCGGTTGGTCCCCGCTAGTCGTGCGACGATCGTACGATCGACGAGATCGCCGTACTTGAGGGTTCCGGGAGCGAGGAGACCGAGTTCGGATCGAGTTTCGATCAGCCGATCTACGCCGCTTTGCGACGGCACGAGATCGTTAGGCATCGCCCGGAGCATGGCGCGAGCCATCTCCTGCGAAGGCGATGATTGAACAAGAATTGCCTCAGCCTGATCCGGATTTTCGCGGGCCCATGAAGCGGCTCGGGCGATGGTCGACAGGTACGTCTCGAAAATTGTGGACTTGTCTCTCAGAGCCTTGCGTGAAGCGACCACCCCTTGGCCAGGAAAGTCGGACCACACTTGCTGTATCTCAATAAGCGGTACGAAACCGGCGGCCTTGGCCGCAAGATCGAAAGGCGGCCCGAGCAAGGTCGCGTCGCAACGAGCCGCGATCAAAGCCTCGTAGCGCTCTCTGACACCGCCCAGAAGCAGCCACGTAGCATCCTCGAACAGAACGCCCTGACGTTTGAGGATGGCTCGCAAAGGAATTGCGAAGCCGCTGTCCGGCGCATCTACCGCGATGCGGCTTCCGGCCAGCGCACCGATCGTATGAACCGGTGCTCGAGCGAGCAGCGTCAGTGGTGTCGTCTGTTCGATCTGGGCGACGAGCACAAAGTCGCCGCCCCGATCATTCCAGGCGATGATGTTGTCTATCGCCGTGATGGCAAGATCGACATCCTCGCTCGATAGAGCTTTCGAGCGATGACTTCGTGAAGTTGGTGAGGATCGCGAGATCGTCGACCAGTCCCACGCGCTCAGCGAGCACCAGGGCGCTGGGCAGAACGAAGACGGTCTGTCTGATCTTTTGCACCGGCCCTCCCAATCCGAATTCTGCGCTTGTTCATTAAGTCCGCGCCGTCGGCGCGGACTGCAGCGCAATCTTACGAACTACGATACGATCCGTTTCGTATATTGCAAGCTAATTCTGGAGCATTCGAAGCGCCCGGCGGGCTGTGGAAAGCCGACGACGGTGAAAAACGGGCCGCCGGTGGTCCGGCGGTCAGTTCCCATTCGGGCGGAAAGCAGACGACCGGTCTGCCAGCGGATCGCCTGAGAGAAGTCGGACAAAGATCAGAAGGCCACCACGCTTCGGATCGAGTCGCTTTCCCGCGCCCTCTTGGAGCGCATGCGCCCGGTGATCACGCGCGCGACCGAGGATGACGTTCGCCGTGCCGTCATGTCTTGCGGCCCGTCGGCCTTGCGCGATGAGGCGCTGGGCCTCGTCCAGGAGGCCGGCTACAGCGCGTTTTTCGCGCCGTTCGATTGGATCGACGACGAAGCCGATATTGTCATCGTCGGGGTCACGCCCGGCACACAACAGGCGCTCGAAGCCCTGCTGAGCTTTCGCGCGTTGCTGGCTGCTGGCGGCTCGCTTGATGAGGCGGCGCATCGCGCCAAAAGGGCCGCGTCGTTCAAGGGCAGCATGCGCCCACTTGGCGAGCGATTGATGGATCACTTCGATTTGCACCGGCTCTTCGGCCTTGCGTCAACGCTCGATCTCTTCGTCAGCGCCGCGCGCCGAGCGCATTTTACATCGGCCCTGCGCTATCCGGTGCTGAAGAAATCCGGCAACTACGCCGGAGACAGCCGCATTACGGCCCGCCCCTTCATGGGGCGTATGATCGAAGGGAACCTTGCGGTCGACCTTGCCATGCTTCCCAAGGCTTGGCTTGTGGCCTTCGGACCGAACGCGTTGCGTGCGCTTGAACATCTCGCGGCTATCGGACGCCTCGATGGGGCTCGCATTCTCGGCGGCCTCCTCCATCCCGGCGGCCAGCAACGGGAACCGCAATAATGTCCAGCTTGGCCTTGTCTCAGGCGACGCCGCCCTCATGGTTTCCGGATCGTTGAAAAGCTCGACGAGCGCTCGTGCGATGATGAGGTCTTGTTCGACTTGCCTCTGCTCAGCCCACGGCGCATTCTTTGACCAAGCGATGATGTTTTGAGCGGGGATCATTCATCGATCTCCGGATAACGCTGCACAATCACGCGCCAATGCTTGTTGCGCTCGACAGGCGTGCGTTGCGTCTTCCCATCCTTTCGACGCTCCGGTTCGAGCGTGACCCAGGGCATCGCCTCTTTTTCAAAGAGCCGGTCGTGAAGCGCATTGGCGCGCTCGGTATGACCGAGCCGATCGAGCAGATAGCCGGCTCGCTGGCCGCAAGCGCGCTCGAAATGCGCCGACATGGCAGCGAGCTTTTGACCCTCAATGCTTTCCGCGAGATCCGTCATGACGGTCGCCACGGCCTCAGTGCCCTCGCTGCCATGCGTCCCGCCAATGTCTCGGCCACCTTCGTCCGCGGCACGACCGCGAACTGGTGCCGCCCCTCCACGAGCGGCGTCGCAAGCGAGAGTCCAATCGCTTCGCACAGACCCTGACGCAGCCGCGAAAGCTGCCCTGCATGCCGCGTGTTGACAACGCCGCCTTTGCACCCCGCCACGATGCGTATACCATCGCTTTCGGCGACGACGTCGCCGCGCCCGGAGCTCGGATTGATCACGATTGTCTTGCCGTCCCCATCGCTATACGTGCCGCCATGGGCCGCCAAGGCCGGAGGTCATCGCAAAGCCGCGCTTGCTAAACGACGCAAGGAACAGCCTGCGTCTTCGCCATGCGCTTTTGCTTCACAAGCAGTTCGAGCGCGCGATAGCGCCTGCCGCCTGCAGGCACTTCGAACGTACCAGTCTCGTTCCCCTCGCCATCAACGACGGCACCAACGTTGGGGCTCTGTAGAAGCGTACGCGCGGCGATGCGTTCGGCGAGTTGCTCGATCGAAATCCCCGCCTTCACATGACGGACGTTGGATGGACTCAGCGCCAGCGTGTTGAACGGAATGTCGCGTGAGGGCGACAGGGTGATGCTTTGGACAGCCTTCGTCATATCGATTCTGCGCATGTATTTCGCCTTAGCTCTCGAAGAAGTCGAGCACGTCGTCATCGACGCGAATGGAAGTGGCCTTCTTCCTCGGCGGGATCACCGGCACCGCATCGGAGCAATCGCGGTTGCGGCCACAGAGCAGACCGCGGCAGACCTCCTCAACTTCGCCAAGGGCCCGGCGGTTAACGAGTGACGCGCATTCGCTCTGTTCGAAGTCGAACATCGCGCCCGCACAGGCAACCGCACCGGCCGTCCGGTGCCATTCACATGATGACCACAGAACCTGAGATGCAAACTATCGAAGAGCTCAAGCTAAATGATCTCAAAGTACCTCCGACGTTCAAAGTCGGTGACCCGATGTTGAACGGCTTCCCATTCCCAACGGCGGGAGCAAGAAAAGGTTTCAACAAACCTTTCTCCGAAGAGATCATTGGCTGCTGGAGACTTTGCAAACCGATATGTTGCCTCTGATAGGCTTTGAGGCAGTCTCCCGGATGGGAGACACATCTCCACGCTTGCATCACCGGCGATCGAAGCCGGCAATGCCGCATCTGTCTCGACGCCCAGTATGCCAGAACCGATGGCACCTGAGAGGGCGAGATATGGGTTCACGTCTGCGCCAGCCAGCCTATACTCGAGGCGATGTACGGACGGCTCTCCCGGAATGGCCCGAACCGCACAGGAGCGGTTGTCGAGTCCCCAGCTTGGACAGATTGGTGCCCAGCAGCCAGGCACCAATCTCTTGTAGCTATTGAAGTTCGGCGCAGCTAGCACGCAGAAATCATTCATGTATTTCAGTTGTCCGCCGATGAATTGCCTCATAAGCTTCGAGACGTTGCGGAACGCTTCACTGTCGTAAAACGCATTCTGACCATCTGAGGACATCGAGATGTGAATATGGCCGGACTGGCCGGGCCATTTCTCGGAAACCTTGGCCATGAACGTAGCCATCATGCCTCGCGTTTGCGCCCAGGCCTTTATCATCGATTTGAATATGATTGCTCGATCCGCAGCTTCCAGCGCATCACAATGACGAAGTGACGCCTCAATCACGCCAGGTCCCGTTTCAAAGTGCAACCCGCTGAGAGGTATTCTGGCCTTCTCACAAAGCGCCAGGATCTCACCGAACAGCTCATGATGCGCGACAGAACGCGCAATCGAGTAGCCGAACGGGCCCCGCGTTAAAGGAGTCCATTCGGGGAACGGCTTGTCTTCAATTGTATCGGCGTTCTCCTTGAACAGCATAAACTCAAACTCGAACCCCACAGTGCAGCCGTATCCGTGGTCAGCAGCCCTTCGTAGGACCTTACGCAGCATCCCACGCGGGCAGAGGCTCTGATGCGCCCCCGTAAACTCGGCGAGGTAGAGACACTGATCGCCGACATAAGACACCGAACGGCCGGTTGCCCAACAGAACACGCAGATCGGCGTCTCCGAATGCTGACAGCGGGTTCTGCGTGAAACTCGCCGGAATGACCCGGTCGGAACAATCCCAGGCCAGCACCGCTTCAGAGAACTTGACGGTTCTACCTCCATCCGAGAGATCTTCACCCAAGACGTGTTTGCCTCGAAGGACGCCATCAAAGTCGCTCACGCCGATCATCGCGGCGCGGGCTGGATTCGCTCCAGTCATCCCGGCATCAGTTGGCATTAGTTGCGATCCTGCGTCACTAAATCGAACACCTGGTCCATCCGCATTGCTCGCAACTTGCGATAGTCATCCTCAAGCTGTATCAAGTCGTCATTCACGAGATAGACAATTCCCGGCGTCGACGCTAAGTCGATCGTCGGAACCAGCTTTTGACCAATCGGAACGAATGCAATGGCATCCGCGAAGCTCGGGAGCTTGCGGATTGCTTCGAGTCCCGGGTAACCGGTAACAACACCGCCCATATCGGAGATCAAGGAAACGCACAGTGCCTGAGTCTGCCGCTTGTAGGACCCGCGCAGTCTCATATACTCACCAAAGCCCTTGGGATCTGCGTAGCGCCATGCGGTCAACGTCATATGGTTGTGCCCTAACGCCATCGTTCGCGCTTTTGCCGACATGGTCCCTTGAAGCCTCGCTCCGAAGTCCACCAGAACCGGCCCGCGATGATCAACGATGATCTCAGCATGAGCCGGTCCGTCAACGATCTGAAGCGCCTGCAACGCACGCACCAAGTAGTCGGACAGCTCCTGAACGATTGCTTCTCTGCCCCCCAATAACCTCTCAAGTGAGCAGACCGACGACGCGCCCTCAATAGGAACAGTGTCATAGGTCCAGGCCTCCGTAACGAAAGCGTCCCCGTCGATCGATACGGCATTTACGGTGTATTGCTGGCCGTTTATTTTCTCCTGTCCGAGCGCGAAACGATTCAACGCTCCGACACGGTTGGTCTTCCCGACAATTGCGCTTAGAGCCCGCTGAATATCAGCATCTGTCGAACAAAAGAACACATCCTCGGTACCCGTGCTGTTCAGCGGCTTGATCACGATTTCGTCGAAACCGGCCTGATCTTTCCAGCTTGCTACCTGTTCCGCATCGTCGGACACGACTTGTCTGATCGATCGCACGCCTGCAGAGGTCAGCGCGTCAGACATACGCGCTTTGTTACGCCGAGCAGCCGACAGCGCGGTCCCATTTGAAGGTAAGCCCAGCCGCTCCGACAAAGAATCGGCGAGCTCAACTCCGGTCTCGCAGCCTGCTATAACGAACTCCAGCTCCCTGCCACGGAGAGCCTGAAGATGAAATTCAACGATCTCGTCGTACCCCATGGGCTCGCGGGGGCGAATGACTTCATCATACAGATCCGCATTGAAATGCGATTGGAATACGGGTGGAATCTGTGCAGCCGACATCACATGCACCGTTCCAATTCCATAACGCTTGAATTCTTCCGGCAGGTATCGGCCGGTAGAGTATGCGTCGACGATTGCACAATTCCGTTCGTTCATGCGGACCTCCGATACTGCAAGTAGACCTTGCCGACAGCAACAGCCGTAATGAGAATATTTCCAACGAACGTATGTGGCGACGGCGCGATGCGAGAATCAAAGTACTGGAACAGGAACGTAATGATAGGAGCGGTGGACAGGACCATGTTGACTGTGAAAGGCTCGACGCGCCGAATGCCCTCCTGGATCAAGAGCAAAGGAGCAATGATCGTGGATATCCCAATCGTTGCGATCGCAAACCAATGCTGTGAGATCCCAGGCACGATCGATGAATGGTCGACCAGTCCCAGCAGCAAAAGAATCGTTGCATAAAAGCGATGTGCCAGCACTTGTCGGCCAGAAAATCCGCTATCAAACAGCAGTTTGACAAGTATATTTGTAAGGGCTAGCGACAGGCCGGCCGCGATGGCCAGGACGATGCCAAAGGACGATCGAGCCCCCCACTGCACGCCCGCGTTGCCGCTGGCCGAGATCCAGATCATGTAGCTCCCGATCGTCGCAATCGTAACGCTCACGACAATATCGGATGCTGGAGGGGTGCCCTGGCGCCTGATCAGTGCGTTTAACCAAACTGTTGCGGTGGGCCCTAGTGCCACCATGAAGGCGACAACAATCGCAGGTTCAGCGTATTTCAGTCCGATAAATAGGCCGATCCAGCTTATCGCAGTCACCGCATTGAGCGCGACAAAGACCAGAAGCGACCATTTCACCACCCTTGCCTCGCCTGCCTCGTAGCGAGCCAGGAGATTGAACGTCAGACAAACCGCAGCGAAGGCAAGCAGGAGAGCGACGAACACATCTGCTTGCTGAAAATACGACGCCGCATAAACCTCGCCTCCCGCGCTCACGACGACATAAAGCGCCACAAAGAGAACGCCTATGGCGAATCGATTTGTCAATCGCCCGCTCTTCCTGTGCCCGCGGTGCGGCGCACGGCTGCCGGAGAACCAGACGCGTGCATCGGCTTCGAGGGGCTCTCCTTTCGACCTGGACGGACCGCGTTTCGTTTGAAATGTCACAATCCGCCTCTAGTATTTCTTTGTCCGGCAGTACCCAACACACGCCTCTCCAAATGCCGTGAACAGTTGCTTGCTGAGGCGATCGGTTGAGACGTGCCATTCGGGGTGCCATTGCACACCGATTTGCAGCGTCGGCGCGCCAATGATCGAAGCCGCCTCGACCAGACCGTCAGGCGCCCACGCCTCCCGCCTGAGCGCGGTGGCAAGCACCTCTATGCCTTGATTGTGCAGGGAGTTGACTTGCGCTTCGATGGCGCGGGCAACCGGGAAGAGCGCACCATCGGAGGATATCCTCACGCTGTGCGCGGCGTCGTACTGCCGGTCTCTTGGACGATCTGGTTTCTCGGCGTGCATCTGGCCACTTTCAGGCCTCCACTCCGCAAGCGATGGGCGGAGTGTGCCGCCGAAATAGATGTTGAGTTCTTGGAGCCCACGGCAGATGCCCAGGCGGATAGGCATTCCAAGCGCGATGGCGTTCTTAATCGTTACAGCAGAGAGTCTGTCCCGCGGACGGTCAAGGATCCCAACCTCAACGTCCTGCCGGGCAGCCTCTGTTAAGCACGCAGGCGCTCTCAGGACCGCAGGGTCGATATTCGATTCATCTCCTGTCAACACCAGGCCGTCGAGCCCGCGCATGATCGCCGGGCCGGCCTCACCGCTTGCATCTTCCGCGTCGATCGTCGGCAATATGACGCACGCCACTCCCGCATGACGAAGGAGCGCCTGCACATACTTGCGTCGCAACCAGTCGCGATGCACGCCGTCGACCAAAAGACGGTTCGAAGTGACGCCGACCACGGCTCGGGCTCTGTCTGGCTGTAGCAATGTCACGCCACTTGCCCCCTCGTGCGAGCGTCGGCAACGGACTGCTCATACAAGCGTCGATTTCGCTCCTTCAACTGAGTTATAACGCTAGGTTGACCTTGAGGTCCTTTGACGAAGAGCCCTCCCCCAGGTTGCGGCAACCTTCGCGTAGTTCGGATCCTGCATTCGGATTTTCTGAGCTTTGCGCAACAGCCAAAACGGGATACCCGGCGAAAGGTGATGTTCAAGATGGTACTCATCCAGATTCTGCCCAAGGATGGCCCGCTCGAGGAAACTTCCTTTCCGATTCCTGGTTAGATAGACGTTCTGCGTCTCGGTTTCGCACATAGGTGAGTGCTCGGCGAGCTCGATAAACCAGCCGAGGATCTGAAACGTGGTGAGATAGGGCACGATCCAAAACAGGATCACGATGTGGAGTAGCCCAACAGCATATGACCCGGCCAGCAGGCTAATCCAGAAGAGATAGAAGCCATACTTGTCGACAAGTATGCCTGAGCGGCTTTGATCCTCGGCATCTGTTATCGAAAACCGATTGGTCCAGAGATACTTCAGATACGCCACTGTCGCGCCGCCAAATATCGGCTTCCAGATGATGTTGAAAGCGTACCGCTCCGGAGCCTGCACGTTGTAAACGCCGCTGGCCAGGAAGAACTTCAGGTCAGGATCCTTGTCCGGGTCGCCGAGATAGGGATGATGCAAGTAGACGTGTGAGATCCGGTAGGCCCAGTGGCGCTGGAACAGGGGATAGGCAGCGAACAGAATGCCGAGGACATAATTCCAGCTCGTATTCTTCGCAAGCGTGCGGTGAGCCGCATCATGAGCGATGGTTGTCAAGCCGCGCTGATAGGCACCAATGAGAAGAACGGCCAGCGGGTAGAGCCACCATGAGACGGACACGGTCGCGAGCATGCACGCTGCGATGACAGCGTGATCTTTGGCGATATAAGCGGCTCCCGTTATGTTGTCGGGCCTTAGCGCGGAGAGCTGCCTATTGATCTCGCGGCTGAATTGAGCGGCCTCATAGCGTGATGACCTCAGTTTCCAAGCGTCTGCATGATTCATGAGAACCTCTTCCTGATCGCCTTGCAGGTCGTCAGATTGCGGAAAGGGCCTTGTCCAGATCGCGTTACGATGTCGTTGACATCTTCGATGCCGACGCAAAGTCGGATCGAGCCGCCAAATATGCCGGCGGCTTCGCGCTTTTCCCGCGGGACGGTGGTATGGGTCGTAGAAACAGGATGGGTCACGAGCGTACGGGCATCCCCTACATTCGAAACGTGGTACATCAAGTCGACGTTCTGGATGAACTTGCGCCCGGCCTGTTCGTCCTCCACTTCGAACATGACCATCGCCCCGTGTCCGTATGCGGGATTGAGTGTCTGGTCGACGGTTTCCCGATCAGCTCCCTCAAAGAGCCCCGGGTAGAAGACACGGCGCACTTTTGGATGCTCCTTAAGAACATCGGCCACGATCCTGGCATTCGCGCAGTGCTGCTTCATGCGAAGGGGCAGCGTTTCAAGCCCCTGGATCAGTTGAAAGCTCGCAAACGGGGCGATGGCCGCGCCAGTATCGCGCAACCAGGTCATGCGAGCCTTTAGGAGAAACTCGCTTTTTCCAAGATCGTCGACGTCGCGCAGCGCATTGCGCCAGACAATCCCGCCATGCGCGTCGTCAGGACTGTTGAACAAGGGAAAGCGAGAGCCTCCCCGGTAGCTAAACTTAGCGTTGTCGACGATCAGTCCGCCGAGCGTCGTGCCATGGCCGCATATATACTTCGTTGCGGAGTACGTCGTAATCGCGGCGCCGAGATCTGACGGCCGGCATACCAGTGGCGTCGTCGTATTGTCCACGACCAAGGGCACGCCGTACTTTCGGCCGATCTCCGCCAGCTGCTTGACGGGGAGCGGAATCAGACAAGGATTTGAAATCACCTCTCCGAACAGACATATCGTGCGATCATCAATGGCACGTTCGAACGCCTCGGGCCTTCGAGGATCTGCCGTCCTGACCCTGATCCCAAGACGCTTTAATGTATTGTGGAGCAGGTTCCAGGTATTGCCATATAGATACGGAGAGGCGACGACATTGTCTCCCACTTCGCCACTTGACAAGTTGACGATAGCAAGGAATGTCGCCGCTTGACCTGATGCGACGGCGAGCGAGTCGCTTCCCATATCGACGGCAGCGTACCGCCTTTCCAGCGCGCGGGTCGTCGGATTGATGATCCTCGTGTAGGTGAACCCATCAGCCTTGACGTTGTAGACGTCAGCAATGTGGTTTAGATCACCATCGAGTTCATAAGCCGTATTCTGGTAGATCGGCACTGCGACGGCTTTCGTCACCGGGTCGCGTCGGTAGCCCGCATGCAGGACAGCAGTCTCGACGGAAAATGGCAGCTGTGAGGTGCGTGCAGGCGACATCTCTACGCGAGACCCGCAAGTCTCCCGAGCTGACACCGATCCCGCCGACGGAGCCTGACCGGACCGGAAATATGTACGAAAAGCGCACCCCAACTGCTCGATCCAACTGGATTGGATTTCGCCGATGCAGCCGACCCGAAAACTCCGCGTCGCAAGGTGCAGTTTCGAGTAGATGTAAAGGTTGTGGGCCGCCAGGTGGCGATATAGCCCATCAAATCCTGCCTGGTCCGCGATTCCGGACGGCGCACTGAACGCCACGCAGACCGGCGACTGCAAGTCCGCGGACAGCAGCGGGGACACTACTCCTTCAAGTTCTTTGACGAGATCGTCTCTGACCTTCTCATATCTGCGGCGCCTGGCATGAATGCCCTCCTCGTACAGAATCTCCAACGCCTTTGTCGTTGCCTGAACAATGTGGGTGGGAGGGGTCGATCGCCACTCACCTGTGCGCTCGAGCGAGAGCCATTGATCTCTCACGTCGAGCACAAATGACCTTGGGTCTTGAACCGCTTTCTCCAGCAGCTCGCGAGACGCGATGACAAACGCTACTCCCGGCGGCCCTTCTATGCACTTGTTGCTCGACGTGACCAGGACGTCAGGTCCACCTTGGCTCAAGTCAATGTTAATGGCGCCAAAGGAACTCATCCCGTCGATGATGGTCTTCACACCACGTCGCCTCGCCTCTTGAACGACCGCGTCCAGCGGATTGACGATTCCGGTCGTCGTCTCGCAATGCACAAGACATAGGTGCGTAACGCCGGGATTCCGGCTCAGATGCTCGGCAACTTCCTGAGCGTCCAAAGGCTCCGTCGCTCGCTTGACAAGCTTCAGTGCTTCGACGCCCCACAGCCGCAAGATTTTGAAAATGCGCTCGCCATAGATGCCATTTACGCAAACGAGCGGCTTATGGGCTCTAGACACGAATGTAGACAGAGCGGCTTCCATCGCAAAAGAGCCGCCTCCCTGAATAGGAACCACCGAATAGTCGTCAGCATTTCCCAGCAGATTGAGCAACAGCCGCCTCATGTGGGCGGTCACGCCCTTGAACTCGCAATCGCGCGATGCAAGATCAAGCTGCATCTGGCTCCTGACCGCCGGCGACAACGACAATGGACCAGGCGTCAGCAGAGAGCGCTGTCTTGTCACACCATTCCCCTCAAGTTGTATTGGTCAATGGATCTGGAGCACGATCGCCCGACCGGGGGAGAGCCCCTATGGCGAGCTTCAGCTTGTTCCGTTCAAGAGCTTTGGGTCAAACGCCAACGATCGCGGTCGCGCTTCCGTTCGGCGTCTGAAAGCCTGCCGGACGACAAGCTCCACATCTCGTCGCAGATGCAGAGCGATCTTTCACAAAGCTCCTCACCGATGTCATTCAGATCCCCCAGGAATTAGCTTTGCGACCGCGCCTTCGAACGCAATTTGCACGACGCACTCTTGTCCGGCCATCACGCACGCACAGGTTTGAGCGCGGTCGCGTTCGTCGTGAACCGGCAGGTCGGCCGATCGGCCTACGTGCGACCTGCGCCATTCGGGCAAAAGGTTGAAGTTAGGATAACGATGCACGTCGGATCAGCGCGCACGGATACAGATCCGGGCATGGCGCACTTGATGATTGTCGTTGGTAACGGGACTCTTTCCGCGTGAACCTGAGACTTGAGGACATTCGCACACTGTCGCTCGTTGGAGGTTTTGGGACGTTGATGACCGTCGCTGTCCATTTCGAGATCGTACAACTTGACGTTAGGTGCGTTTCAACCCCCTCCGTGATTCCTTCGCGTGAATTTTTCCTGACACGCACCTCCATCTGGCGGCGACAAGCCGACGTGGGCGGCAGAGTGCGGAGATTCACGGCGAGCTAGCTAAGAATTTGAGAGTTCGACATCAGGATCGTCGCTTGCAAGCTCGATGCCTGCAGGTAGGTGAGATTGGCCTGATCTTCTCGCTTCACGCGGTGGAACAGGTTGACGGTTGACCAGAGCAGATCTTCAAGGTCCGGTGCGAGGCGGGTGTCGCTAAAACTCGGGACCAGGGCGTCGAAAACGTCGAAGATGGCGCGAGCGATCGCCCAGCCGTCGGGAAGCGGCCGGGTTGAGTTCTTCGCGCGAGGGACGGAAGCCATAGAGCTGCAGCTCATTGAGAGGGTGAGTGGTCGGGGATGAACTGTGCGGCGGTTCGAAGTCGATGTCGTCATGGTCGCTTGCCATGGGTGAGCTCCCTTGCCTGTTCGGCCGCTCCCATCGCGGCCTTGATGGCGATCATCCGACGGCAGGCGGAACGGACCAGAACCCGAAGCGCCGCGCAGGGCCGAAGCGTCAGCGCGAGATGGCAAAGTTCGCGGCTATTTTGTCTCGCGATGCAAAGGCGCGGGGCGCGCGCAGGCGGTGTCTGCCGACGAGCGGTGGGCCAAAGGGAAGCAAATTCCCCAAACGGCATGGCCGCGAAAGGAGTCGCGACCGACTTCTTGTTCCAGATCGGTCAAGCTACCAGGAAGCAAGTGTCAGCTCGCCGGATGCGGCAGGCTCGGAAAAACCAGGCCCCCCTCATCGTGCGCGAGAGATCGAAGCCCTACCGAGACGCCGCGGCTCGGTTTTACGAGCGCTCGGTGCGGCGCTAGCCGCACGCACAGGAAAAAGCGCTAAGCGAAAAACTCAAGCTACTGGAAGTCGGACTTCCTCTCGGACCTTTGTCATAGCGTCGTAGATTCTGATTTGGAGCATGGGACGGCGCTTCTTGAGCTCCTCCGCTCCGGCCCATGCTCCATCTCTGGTCGCGAATTCGGTTTTGAATTGTCCGTCGACTTCGAGCACATAACCAGAAGCGGGCAATCGACGAATGGGGGCGACCATTTTGTTCCTTTAGAGCGACAAGTCCGATCGATGGCCCTGCCTAAGCCGCGTCGGCTTGGCCGGGCCAGCAGGATGGTGAGGGGATATTGTGCAAAATCGATGGTGCGACGTTTAGCCGTCGAGAATTGAGCGCGCCATCAAGACATCCACTACGGCTTCCGCTGATTGCTCAGGCTTCTGGTCCACGGTCCTGAGATGAATCTCCGGCGTTATCGGCGCTTCGTAGCACGCATCGATCCCGGTGAAGTTCTTTATTTTGCTGGACTTCAGCTTTGAATAGAGGCCTTTTGGATCGCGCCGCGCGCATTCCTCGATCGGCGCATCGACGAAGACTTCTATGAACTCCTCCTTACCAAGCAGACTGCGCACCCTGTCTCGTTCGGCCCTATAGGGCGAGATGAACGAGCAGATCACGATCAAGCCGCTGTCCGCCATCAACTTGGCAACTTCACCGACACGCCGAATGTTTTCCACCCGGTCAGCTTCCGAGAAGCCGAGGTCGGCGTTTAATCCGTGCCGGAGATTGTCTCCGTCCAGCAGCACGGCATGCCGCGACATTGCAAACAGCTTTTGATCAACGAGGTTGGCAATTGTCGACTTTCCCGCGCCAGACAGGCCCGTGAACCAGATGACGCAAGGTCTCTGATTCTTGAGCGCGGCGCGCTGCCCCCTGCCCACGGATAGCGCTTGCCTGGCAATATTGGTGGCCCGCCGTAGCGGAAAGGCAATCATGCCGGCACCGACCGTACGATTGGTGTAACGATCGATGACGATAAATGATCCGGTCTTGCGATTGACATCGTAAGGATCGAATACCGCGGGCAGCGCGGTCGCAACATCGCAGAAGGCGATCTCGTTGAGGGGAAAGCGTCCCGGCCGCCAGATGCTCACAAGTGTTGACGTCGATCCGATGTCTGATTGCGGCAATGCTGCCGGAAACCGTCTGCGATCCAATCCGCAGGACGTAATTGCGTCCGGGAGCGAGCGGCTCCTTGTCCATCCAGATGAGATAGGCGGCGAACTGGTCGGCGACCTTCGGTCGTTCGCCCGGTCGCGACAGAAGGTCGCCACGGCTGATATCGACCTCGTCTTCCAGTGTAATGGTGATGGCATCGCCGGCTTCAGCGCCCGCAAGGTCGCCATCCTGGGTCACGATTCGCTTGACGCGCGTGGTTCGTCCAGATGCGGCGACAAGGATCTCGTCTCCTGCTGAGATCCTCCCGGACGCCACCGACCCGGCATAGCCGCGAAAATCCGGGTTGGGCCGGTTCACCCATTGGACCGGAAAGCGGAAAGCCTGGCTTGCGGTGCCGGACTGGATATCGATGCTCTCCAAATGCTCGAGCAGGCAGGGACCATAGTACCAGTTGGTATGTGCGGAACGGTCGACGACGTTGTCGCCATAGCGGGCCGAGATCGGAATCGGAACGAGCGAGGTGAAGCCGAGACCGGCAGCAAAGGCCAGATAGTCGCCGACGATCCGATCGAAACACTCCTTATTGTATGCGACAAGGTCGATCTTGTTCACCGCCAGGACGATATGACGAATACCGAGCAGCGAACAGATGAAGGAGTGGCGGCGGGTCTGAACCAACACGCCTTTGCGGGCATCGATCAGGATGATGGCGAGCTGGGCATTCGAGGCGCCGGTTGCCATGTTGCGGGTGTACTGCTCGTGACCGGGAGTATCGGCCACCATGAAGGAGCGCCGCGACGTCGTGAAGAAGCGGTAGGCGACGTCGATCGTGATGCCCTGCTCGCGTTCGGCCTCGAGCCCGTCCACGAGCAGCGCGAGATCGATGTCATTCCCGGTGCTGCCGTGCTTGATGCTGTCGCGTTCCAGCGCCGTGAGCTGATCGTGGTTAAATCATCTTGCTGTCGTGCAGCAACCGGCCGATCAGCGTCGATTTTCCGTCGTCCACCGAGCCACATGTGATGAATCGCAGCTGGTCCTTTGTGCCAGGCTCGACAGGTCCGGATGTCGCTTTGGAAGCCATCAAAAGTAGCCTTCCCGCTTCTTCTTCTCCATCGAAGCGGTTTCATCGGTATCAATAAGGCGTCCTTGGCGCTCCGACACCTTCGCAGTCTGCATTTCTGCGACGATGTCTTCGATCGTCGTCGCATCGGATTCAATAGCCCCGCTCAAAGGATAACATCCCAGCGTGCGAAAGCGGATCATCCGCATTTCCGCCGTCTCATTGCAGTTGAGCGGCAATCGCCTATCGTCGATCATGATCGTCGCGCCATTTCGACACACTATCGGTCTTTGCCTTGCGAAGTAGAGCGGGACGACCGGGATCTTCTCGAGCATGATGTATTCCCACACGTCGAGCTCGGTCCAGTTTGACATCGCAAACACGCGCATGGTTTCGCCCTGGCGGATCCGTGTGTTGAACAGGTTCCAGAGCTCCGGCCGCTGGTTACGGGGATCCCAGACGTGTCCGGCCGAACGGAAGGAGAGTATCCGTTCTTTTGCGCGGCTCTTTTCCTCGTCACGCCGGGCTCCGCCAAAGGCGGCATCAAATCCGTGGAGGTCGAGCGCCTGCTTCAGGGCGTCGGTCTTCATCACCTGGGTATGAAGCACGGAGCCGGAGTCGATCGGATTGATCCCGCGCGCGATGCCCTCCTTATTTACATGGACGATCAGGTCGAGGCCGAGCCGCTTGGCTGTCGCGTCCCGGAAGCTGATCATCTCGCGGAACTTCCAGGTCGTGTCGACGTGAAGCAGGGGAAAAGGCAATTTTGCCGGATAGAACGCCTTGATCGCAATGTGCAGCATCACGCTCGAGTCTTTTCCGATCGAGTAAAGCATGACCGGCCTTTTGAACTCGGCGACCACGTCACGCATGATTTCGATCGATTCAGCTTCGAGACGGCGCAGATGTTTCGGCAGCATATATATGTTCTTTCGATGCAGGATCGCTGTTCTTCGCCGTTCTACGGCACCAGCCCAGAGGAGAAATATCCGCGGCGGAAACGGCTAGCCAAGGCGCATGGCTCGTCTATCAGGTCAAGTGCCCGTTGGAGAGCAGACATACATCGTCGGCAGCCTATCGCATTCAACCGCTGGTGCAGGCCGACGCCCGCGTTGCACGTTATCGGCGTGCAGATCGGGCTCGTTGCGGGCCAAGGATCTCGGCTAAATCAGCCAGCGTGTTTTGATCGCAAGCATCCAGATCACCCTAAGCGATATTGAGGATCTGCTCAAGCTGCGCGACCTCGCCTCGCAAGAATTCGCCAGCCGCTATGGAGATGTCGGACGCGGAGCGATCGCGCCGGCGTGGATGTTCAACATGGCGGCACCTGGTCCGCCATGATTCAAGCATCGAGTCGACCTCGGCTGGATTCGTTCCGATTCGCACAATTGGCTCGGTCGCGCCTCCCCGTTACGTGGCCAATCGGGGCTTTCGGTAACGATCCGTTGCTATTCTTTGAATATTCGACGACGCGTCGAGCGCCCGTCGAGGCAATGCCCAGGCCGGGAAACCTTCGAAACAGGGCTATGGATAAGGCCATGTCTTCACTCTCTGCCGCGCAAAGTGACTCTTCGCCGTCGGTATCGCCTTTCAAGACACCTCGTCAAAGATGCCGACGCGCTGGAGCCTGCTCCGCGACAATGAAAGGCCATCCGGCACGTGCCAAGAAAAAGCTCTTTCAGCGCAGTTGGAGAGCCGATTTGCAAAATGATTTCAATGGCCATAAAGGGCGGCCCGCGAGCCGCCCTACTATGCCAGTTACCAGCGCGGCTCAGCAAGCTACCGCTGATGTCCGAGTCCGATTCCGAGATTTAAGGCCTTCTGGCGTAGCGCACCGACGCTGCGTTTGGTCATTTTTGCTATTTTTATGACCGGAGTCCGAGCCTTCGAATGGACTTTGAGCTCTTTGATCTCTGCCTTGGTCCACTCGCGCCGCTTAACGCGTTTCTTGGTTGCTTTTTTCACAATGAATGCTCCTTTTGAGAGGAGCGGCTTGTAACATGGTTTTTTTGGAGCGACGACCGTAAAAGGGAGGCAATCATAGGAACTCGCGCCATGCTGCAAGCTCGTCATGTGTTCAGAAGACAAGATCTCGGTACTGGTGGCTGCGCGATTCTAAATTTCATGCGGGTGCCGCGTTGAGAGGCATCACCATGAATTGGCGAATGAAGCCCTCAATCGATACCCGCTTCTTCGAAGCCAGACTCGCAGATTGAAACATATTGCTAGAAAGAGATGAGCAAGTAAATTGCATTGAGCCTGAACAGCTCCAAATCGGGCAGGTTCCTGATTTGTATTAGGTCTTGATGGATCATCATCGAGACGCTACGAGACGTCCTGGCGGTCTTTTTACTATGCTCGCCCTTCGCTGAGCGCGCTGCGTCGTCTAGATTCCGAGAGCCTCCCTTGGTGCTGGACGAGGACACCAAATCGGATCTCGTCATTGTGTCCGTCGTCCGGTCTCGGCTCAACGTGTCCGAGAGGCAACGTGTGTTTGTATGAACAGCTTCAGTTCTTTTGACGAAGGATGGAAAACGGAACAACGTTGTGGTTTCAGCGTCGCGATGATCCGTTAGAGCGCGCACGAGAGAGGGAGAGGCTTCGGCCGACGTCAAGATCAACGGCCAACGCTTCAGCCTTGATGGCCCGCTCTTCGTCCAATTCGCTTTTTATGTGATGTATATATATTCGCCAGAGAGACAAAGCTGACGCTTGATAGCCCTGGATCGCCGCTGTCAGGCACGCATCGAGCCTGATCGATGCGCGCCGATGTTCGGGGGACACGCAGCGCGCAACGCACGCCGAATTGCGTTGCGACAGATGCAGCCGCCTCATGGGCCACGTCAGTCCCGTGATACGATGCTTAGCCTCTCGGATCCGAAGCGGCCGTACCACCGAGCATTCTCCTCACTGCTCGGCCGGCTCAACCTTGCCGGATTATGCGACGTGCCAGCCGGATTGATTACGCGATCGATCGAAATTGCCATAATCGATGCGAGGCTGCAGCGGCCCGGCTTTCGTTAAGTCTGCGAAGGCGATTTCTCGAGGCGCGACTATGCAGCTATCTTGGTGTCGTAGATACTGCCGCCATCCGTGGTCCGACCTGCCGAGCATCGGTTTGCCTCCATCAACAGGCTGCTCGCTGGCCGACTTTACGATCGCGCGTCTCGCGGTTGCGCCGGGAAACCACTGGAACGCCCGAGTTAGCACTCACCTGCACCGCTGACCGCCGCTTGCGCATCGCGCTGGTCCATTTGCACTATTTGGACCGGCACGAGGGCTCATTGGCCTCGTCATCGGCGACGGCGCGCCAGGCCGCGCCATCGAGATCGTCATACTGGCCACTGTTCAGCGACCACACAAAGCCGAGCAGACCGATAGAGCCGAGCGCAAGGGCGAGTGGAACCAGATACACCAGGACTTCCATCAGACTGCCCCGCTCCTGCGCGCCCGCAGCGCATTGAGCATGACCAGCACCGACGAACCTGACATCGCCGCGGCGGCAATCAGCGGCGTCACCAGGCCGGCGATCGCAACCGGCACCGCCAGGACGTTGTAGACGACAGCGAGCCACAGATTCTGCCGCATCAGCCGCAGAGCCTTGCGCGAGTTCCTAACCGCCGTCATCACGGGTCGGAGATGCTCACCGAGGAAGACCGCATCAGCGACCCCCTGGCTCATATGGGTGGCGGTGACAGGCGACATCGAAGCATGGGCCGCTGCGAGCGCGGGCGCGTCGTTCAAGCCATCGCCGACCATCAACACCTTGTACCCCTGGCTCATCAGGCTCTCGACCCGCGCGACCTTATCCGTCGGCGAGACGTTGGCGCGCCACTTATGAATGCCGAGCGTTTCGGCCGTCCGCCGAACTGCTGGCTCGCGATCGCCCGACACAATCTCCACCGTGACGCCAAGGCGAGCGAGGCCCGCGACGACTTCGGCCGCGTCTGGCCGCATCCGTTGCCGGACGGCGAAGACGTGCTTACTGTCACCGTGGCTGAAGGCGACGACAGAGGCCTCGGGATCGCAGCACAGGGTCTCGTCAGCGAGGCTGTCAGCGCCGCAGAAGGAGGGGTTGCCAAGCCGGATCTCCGCCCCCTCATAGTAACCTTGGACGCCCCGCCCCGGCTCCTCTTCGATATCGGCCAGCGGCTCGCTTGCGCCGGCAGCTCGCGCCACGGCGGCGGCGACCGGATGGCGGCTCGACAATGCAAGCCGGCCTGCCAATTTGACGGCGTCGTCGGGAATGCTGGCGAGATTGGCGACATCGAGCTCCGGCAGTGTCAGTGTGCCGGTTTTGTCGAAGATCACCCGGTCCACGCCGGCAATACGCTCGATCGCGTCCCCGGCATTGAGCAGCACGCCGGAACGGAACAGTGCGCCGGAGGCTACCGTCTGCACCGCGGGTATAGCCAGGCCGAACGCGCAAGGGCAGGTGATAATCAAGACCGCGATCGCCGTGACGATCGAATCATGGAAGGTGGCACCACAGGCAAGCCAACCTAGCATCGTCAAGAAGGCAGTTGCGTGAACGATCGGTACATAGAGCCGCGACGCGCGCTCGGCGAGGCGCAGATAGTGCGAGCGCGCTTGCAGAGCGTGATCGAGTAGGCGGGAAATCTCGGCGAGCAGCGTATCTTCCGAGGCCGCCGCCGCGCGGACGCGCAGGGTACCGGAGCGCACCAATGTGCCGGCGAACACCGCGCAGCCAGGCGTCGCGATCACCGGCAAGGTCTCGCCGGTGATGAGGCTTTGATCGACCTCGGAGCGTCCCTCGATCACGCTGCCGTCGACGGTACAGCATTCGCCGGGTCGCACCAGCACGACGTCCCCCGGCTTGATCGCTGCCGCCGGAACGGTTCTGATCTCCGTCGGGCTTATGAACATCGCGGCAGTCTCCGCCTTAAGTGCGGCAAGGTTGCCGGCGAAGGCACGGGTGCGCCGCCTCATGTTCTGATCGAGATAGCGGCCTGCGAGCAGGAAGGCGATCAACATGACCGCCGCATCGAAATATGCATGCTCGGCATGAGCGATGGTCTCGATCACCGAGGTCGCCAATGCGAGCAAGATGCCGATGCTGATCGGCACGTCCATATTGGCGCGGCGCGCCCGTAACGCGGTAAAAGCGGAAGAGAAGAACGGTTGCGCAGAATAAGCCGCGGCCGGCAGCACGATCAGCGCGGAGAGCCAATGAAAGAAGTCGCGCTGCTCCGGCAGCATATCCGAGACATTGCCAGACCATACCGGGATCGAGAGCATCATAACGTTCATCGCGGCAAAGGCAGCGACGCCCAGCCGCCGCAGCAAGTCCTGCGCCCGCTCCGCCTCCAGCGTCTCCGCATTGTCCCGCTGAAACGGATATGCCCGATAGCCTAGTTCGGCGAGGCGCTTGATGAATAGCGCTGGATCGAGCGCGCCTGCTTTCCATTCGAGCGCCAGCCGGTTATCGGTGAGGTTCACGCGTGCCGAAGTCACGTCCGGAATGCTCGACAGATCGCGCTCGATCTTGCCCATGCAGCCCGCGCAATCGATGCCCTCGACCGCGAGGTCGAGTTGGACGAGGCCCGTGCCTGTCCTCTTCAAATAGTGCGAAAAGTCGATGTCCGCCTGCATGCCAATGTGCTCTCAGTCCAGGACGATGCGGTTTTTCGACAGAAACATGCGGCGACCGTCAGCCTCGCCCTCGATCAAGAGATCCCACTGCCCGACAGCGACCCCCTCGGCGCTGCCGTGGTAGGTTCCAGCATTTCCCTCCGCCACGTCAATCGCGCGATCGGCCCGGCGGTCGACCGGTCGCTCGAGCCGGGCCACGAAATTCATTCCGGCGAGAGGCGCGCCTGCGCGGTCGCGCGCCTCGATCGCAAGCACAGCCGCGCCGCCGGACTGCCGCTGGATATGTACCTGCACCTGCCAGTTTCGCTCGTTCTGCTGCCGTGCCGAGAGGATCTCACGCTGATAGGCGAGGCCCGCGCTATAGGCGCTGTCAACCTCTGTTCCCGGCAGCGTCGTGATGGCAAAGCGCGTCATGACCAAATTGGCGCCAATCACGACGGAAAAGAAGGCGAGCATGGCGATCAGGACAAAGCGTCCAGTGATGGGCCGCGCGGCCGGAATTGATGCGGTCATGGTAAGCTCCCGTTTAGTGGCCTTTAAGGCAGGACAAAATGATCCGTTGCGGAGGCGGCCTCGCCAAGGCCAATGTCGGTGACCCGAAACCTCACCGGCATTGACCGTTCCGACTTGTCGTCGGCCGGCGCAGTCACCAATATGCGCAATTCTGTAGTGGTATCGCGAGCCAGGACAATCGTCGGTCGTTCCACCGTCACCGAATCTACGCCGACGACGTGGACGGACGTTCGGGGCGGCCCATCGATGTCGATCGCGATGACACGGTCGAAGGCACGCTTGTTGAGCAAGCGCACCGTGTAGCCGTTGCGAATCGAACCATCGCTGAGCCTGACCGCCACGGGATTGCGATCGTGCAGCACACTGAGATCGAGCAGCGTTCTCGACAACAGCCCATAGAGCATGATCGCGCAGACGAGCGCGATCAAAGACGCATAGACGATCGTGCGCGGGCGTACCGGCTTGAAGACCTCCGACTTGCCTTCCATGCGGCGCCGGATATTGATGTCGTTGTCGTAACCGAGCAGGCGGGTTTTGCGCCCGATCTTCTTCATGACGGCATCGCAGGCATCGATGCACAGCCCGCACTGGATGCAGCCGAGCTGGGCGCCATTGCGGATATCAATTCCGGTCGGGCAGACTGCCGCGCATTGATTGCAATCGATGCAGTCTCCGATCTTTTCGCCGCGCGCGCGCAGATCGAACGATTTCTTCAATGAGCAGCGCTGCTCGCCACGATCGTATTTGTAGGTGACATTGAGCGCCCACTCGTCGGTGAGCGCGGCCTGGATGCGCGGCCAGGGGCACATATAAACGCAAACTTGCTCGCGCATGTAGCCGGCCAATAGGTACGTCGAAGCAGTCAGGATTCCGATCCAGATATAGGCGACCGCGGGCGCCTGGAAGGTTGCCAGATCGCGCACCAATGTATGCGCGTCGGCGAAGTAGAGCACCCAGGCACCACCGGTCCACCAAGCGATCATCAGCCAGATGGCGTGCTTCAGCACGCGCCTTGCCGCGATCCTCACTGTCATTGGCCGTGCGGCGGCCTTCAGCCGCGCGCGACGGTCGCCCTCGACCCAACGCTCTACCGCATAGAACAGGTCGGTCCAGGCCGTTTGCGGACAAAGATAGCCGCACCAAATCCGTCCGCCCAGCGCGTTCATCAAGAACAGTGCCAGGGCGGCAAGCACGAGCAACCCGGTGAAGTAATAAAGCTCCTGCGGCCACAGCTCGATGAAGAAAAAGTAGAATCGCCGGTTCGGGAAGTCGAGCAACACCGCCTGGTCGGGAGCGCCTAAGCCACGACGCCAGCGCACGAACGGCAGCAGATAGTAGATGCCCAGACACACCACCATCAGCCGCCATTTGATCGCGCGGAAAGTGCCGCAGACGCTCTGCGGATAGACCTTCTTATGAGCTGTATAAAGACGCCCGTCCTCGCCGACCGGCAGGTCATCGCGCGAAACGGTCTTGTTCACGACGAGCTTCATGGCCCGACCTTACATCTGGCGCAGGTGACTGACGTAGAGCTAGGTCAATGGGCCCCTGGGCTTCTCGACTCATCTCGCCTATTGTCCGCCACCAAGCGAATGCACGTAGACGGCAAGTGCCTTGATTGTGATGGGATCGAGCCGCCCGCTCCAGGCCGGCATGATGCCGGCGCGACCATAGCTGATGGTCTCGACCAGCGTCTCCTCGTCCGAGCCGTACAACCAAATGTGGTCCGTCAGATTCGGCGCGCCGAGTGCTTGATTGCCTTTGGCGTTCTCGCCATGGCAGACCGCGCAATTCTCGGCAAAGATCCTTGTGCCGGCTGCAGCATCGAAATTCGCCGCTGTTGACAGGCCTGACAGCGATCGCACGTAATTCGCTATCGTGACGATCTCATCTCTCTTGAGGATGCCATCGCGGCCGAAGGCCGGCATTTGTCCCTCATGCGCCTGGGCATGCCCGGAACGTGCGCCGAACTGGATGGTCTGCAGGATCTGGTCAAGCGATCCGCCCCACAACCAGTCATCGTCGTTGAGATTGGGATAGCCTTTGGCACCAGCGCCGCCGCTCCCATGGCATGGCGCGCAATTGTCCGCGAATATCGTCTTGCCGCGGGCGCGGGCCAGTGCCAGCAGAGCCGGATCCCGCTCGATCTCTGCAAGAGACGCGTTGCCGAGCAGCGCCATCTTCTCGCCCCGCAGTTTCTCGAGGCCGGCAAGGTCGTTGACGACGCTGGCGCGCGTCGAATAATGAAACACGCCGGTCGTGTAGCCAGAGAGGAGCGGCCAGGCTGGATAAACTGCCCAATAGCCCATCGCCCAAAGGATCGTGGCGTAAAACGTCAGAATCCACCAGCGGGGCAGCGGCGTATTGAGCTCCTTTATGCCATCCCATTCGTGTCCCGTGGTGGAGCGGCCGGAGATGCGATCAAAGTCGTCTTGGTCCGTCATGATCTGTCAATCCCGACGCAGCGGCATGCGCGCCGCAGAATCAAAACGCCTCTTGTTGCGGGGCCAGAGTGCGTAAACGACGATGGTTATGAAGATGGTGACGAACAGCGGCGTCCAGAGGGTCACGATGAAGCTTGACGCGAGGCTCTCGATGGAAATGACGGCTTTCATCACGTGATCCTCCTTCAGCGCAGATTGGCTTTTTCGTCGTAGAGCTTGAAATCGATCAGCGTGCCGAGCATCTGCAGGTAGGCGACGAGCGCATCGAGTTCGGTCGGATTGCCAACGCTCCCGTCGAAGTTGCGGACAGCCGCCTTGGGATAGCGCTTCTGGAACGAGGCGAGGTCCGCGCTGTCAGGATCGAGCTGGGTTTTCAAGTCGGCGATGGCGTTTTTGATCTGCTCCTCAGTATAAGGGACACCGACCGCCCGGCTGGTGCGCAGATGTGCGACCATGTCGGTCAGGTCGAGCTCGGTGTGCGCCAGCGACGGATATCCGGGCATCACCGACTGCGGCACGATGGCGCGCGGATTGATCAGATGCGTGACGTGCCATTCATCGGAATATTTCGCGCCGACGCGTGCGAGGTCCGGGCCGGTACGCTTCGAACCCCATTGAAACGGGTGATCATACATGCTCTCAGCGGCGAGCGAGTAATGACCGTAGCGCTCGACCTCGTCACGCAATGGCCGGATCATCTGCGAGTGACACAGATAGCACCCCTCACGTACGTAGATGTTGCGGCCCGCAAGCTCGAGCGGCGTATACGGCCGCACGCCGTCTACCGCCTCGATCGTACTCTTGAGGTAGAACAACGGCGTAATCTCGACCAGCCCCCCGACCGCTATCACGGCAAGGATCCCTGCGATCAGGATAATCGAGTTCTTCTCAAAGATCTTGTGTCGGTTCCAGAGAGACATGCGATGACCTATTCCGCGACTTGGAGCGCACCAGTGTCCTGGATTTGATCGGTTTCCTTTGCATTTACCGTCATCCAAAGATTGGCGGCCATGATCAGCGCACCAATCAGGAACATTGCGCCCCCCGCGGCACGGATGATGTAGAAGGGATGCATAGCCTCGACCGACTCGATGAACGAATATTCGAGGAAACCAAGCGAGGTGTAAGCGCGCCACATCAGGCCCTGCAGGATGCCGGACACCCACATCGCGGAGATGTAGAGCACGATCCCGATCGAGGCGATCCAGAAGTGCCAGTTGACGAGCTTGAGGCTATACAGCTGGCGATTCCAAAGCCAGGGAATCAGACAATAGAGCGCGCCGAATGATACGAAGCCGACCCAGCCCAGCGCGCCAGAATGCACGTGGCCGACGGTCCAATCCGTGTAATGACTGAGCGAATTGACGACCTTGATTGCCATGATGGGGCCCTCAAACGTCGCCATGCCATAAAAGGCAACCGAGACCACGAGCATGCGGAGCACCGGGTCTGTCCGCAGCTTGTCCCACGCACCCGAGAGCGTCATCAGGCCGTTGATCATGCCGCCCCATGAGGGCATCCACAGCATGATCGAGAACGTCATGCCCAGGGTCTGCGTCCAATCCGGCAGCGCCGTATAATGTAGATGGTGTGGGCCCGCCCAGATGTAGAGGAAGATCAGCGCCCAGAAATGGATGATCGAGAGGCGGTAGGAATAGACCGGGCGCCCGGCTCTCTTCGGAATGAAGTAGTACATGATCGCCAGGAAGCCGGCGGTCAGGAAGAAACCGACTGCGTTGTGGCCGTACCACCACTGAAACATGGCGTCCTGCACGCCGCCCCAGGCGATGTAGGACTTCGAGCCGAACACGGAGACCGGTAATGCGGGATTGTTGCCAAGGTGGAGCACCGCAATGGTGACTATAAAAGCGAGATAGAACCAATTGGCGACGAAAATATGCGGCTCCTTCCTTTTCACCAGTGTCGCCAGGAACACAATGAGGTAAGTGACCCAGACGATAGTGAGCCAGAGATCGGCGTACCACTCCGGCTCGGCGTATTCCTTCGACTGGGTGGCGCCGAACAGATAGCCGGTGCCTGCGATCAGGATGAAAAAATTATAGCCAACCACCACAAACCACGGCGCAAGGTCGCCAGCGAGGCGCGTGCGGCAGGTCTTCTGCACGACAAAGAAGGAGGTCGCGATAAGCACGTTTCCGCCAAACGCAAAGATGACGGCCGATGTATGCAGTGGGCGGAGGCGGCCGAAGCTCGTCCAAGGCAGACCGAAATTGAGTGCGGGCCAGGCAAGTTGTGACGCGATGAAAACACCGACAGAAAAGCCTGCGATGCCCCAGAACATTGCCATCACCGAGGCGAATTTGATCGGAGCGAGATTGTAATTCGGCCGGCCTTTGATCTCCGCCGGCGGCAATTGCGCCGGGCGTTCATAGTAGCGATTGAGGATGACGGCTGCGGCCGCCAGACTGGCGGCGGAAGCGAGCAATGCGTGGAAGCTAAACGCAGAATCGTGCCCCATCGCCCCTGCGAAGAAGAAGACGTAGGCAGAAACAGCGAATACCGACATCAGGCCTGCTTCACCCATCGTCATGGATTTCGAGGCGGGGGATGGGCTTGTCATGTCTTGGCCTTCTTGAAAGCGGCTTGCTCGGGAATCACATTTTTCGACGACGGAAACATTGAGCGCGATCAATCGCGAAAACGCTGCGGGACGCTGTCGATCTCACGAGCGAGCGCGCGCAGGGTTTGTTCGTTGGGGCAGCCTTTGAGGGGATCTACAGACTTATGCCGCTCGAGGTCGGCGGCGCAGCGAGCCTTGGTCTGGCACAGGCCGCATACCCGCTGCAGATCGCGCAATACGTCTCCATGGCAGGCGGCAAGCGTATTCTCCGAAAAGCCGGCAAGTGTGAGACGCTTGCTTAAGAGTTCAGGAGAACCCGGACTTTGCGCCATTCTTCGAAAGTCGGACGTGGACAGGTTAAGCTCACGTGCGATCGCGTCGATGTCCTGCGGGCTCAAATAGGCCAGTTCGGCTGTCCGGGACATGCTCGCTCGTAACCGGCTGAGCAGGTTCCTGACCCCCCACGGGCCACCGATATACGCAGATTGGCTAACCATGTGTTATACTCCTCGAAGCAGCCATAGCTGCCGGACGCAGACTTGCTTTTGACATGCATCAAATAAGACCCGTCTGTGGGAGCAAATCGTTCGATCCGGATCGCCCTGCCCGGACGAGGCTCGGCGGTGCGCTGCAACGAGCCCGCAGAACCGCAGGCCGCCAAATGTCGGGCGCGGTCCGCTCTGATGTCGCGGACAACAGGGGCCTGCTCAGTTGGCGGCAATGTCGCGGGCTGTTCTCTCGAACCGACGCTCGGAAGATGTGTTCCAGGATCGCACCTGGATTTGCAGACTGTCCCCGCGATCAAGATTCGCGGACTACCCTAGCTGAACTCAGGCTAACCACCCCATGCCGGCGGCAATGCAGGCGGGGTTCGAAGCTCCATCGCATCGGCGAAGATGGTCCAATCGCGGACACCTTTTTCCTTGCAGAAATCGGTCTCTGCCTGCTGTGCAGCAGAACTCAGCGAGGCGGCATCCACCCTGAACGCTGCCTGACACGCATGATGCTCGTAACCGGTATCGTCACAAACGGTCTTAATGAACCGAACGCTAAATGAAGGCATGAGACCCCTCTTCCTCTGCGTCTGCGTCTGCGTCTGCTTATCCCCCATTCTGCCATTCGCGCCAGGAGAGTATTTGATCTGTCTCAAGCGCCATCCCGAAGAGATTGTCTGCTCCGTTCGTCGAGATAAAGTCGAGACTGGGCAGCGTGATGCGAGCGCTCTTTTTGTCCTGCAGAATCTGCAATCGCTATCCGTCCAGGTTTGGCGGATCACACTCTGTTTGAAGTGGCTCAGGAACAGCAGCTTCTCGTCTGCTCATGCGCTGGACCGAACGAGTTGAGGCGGGGACTCAACGGCAAAGCCGATGATCAGGCCAGTCGCAGCCAAAGTTTCGATAAGCCCAAGGTTTAACACTTCAGCGCCAAAGCATATGGCCGCGATCAGCCCCGGCAAGACCAACGACAATGTGAGGCGAGCAATCAATTTACCATCTCCTTCGCGGCTCTCGCAGCATTGATGACACGTTGTTATGGCCCAATGCGCGTGCGGTGCGTCCCAATATTCGCACAACTGCGCGTCGTGCATTTTGATTTCCATCAACCCGGCTACGCGCTGGCGTGCAGCGACCGACACGCGGCCCTGGCGAATTACCCGGGTTGGTACATGTTACCTGCAACCCGCTCGCAGCGGTCGCTCGCCCCCGGCCGTTCTAGGCGCGCATCAGAGTTTTTTGACTTGCATCAATACTGCGGCCACGGCTTGCGGATAGAAACGACCTTCGAGTCAAGGTCAGACGCATGGCAGACAGAGAGACGCGGCGCTCCATCATCTTTTCGTGTCCCAATACCCGCGATTGGGTTAAAAGACTGCTGCGGGACACCTCCGAGCTGCACCCGATAACCTGCGTCGCTTGTGATGCCGGCCACTTCATCGGCCTGCGGATCGGCGCGATGCTCGGGCCGAGCGCAGCCAGTCCATCCGAATGACATCAAGCGAATACCGAGGTCGCCCCGGTTCTCGCCTGGAGACGCCGCCAGGCTCGCAAGGGCGCAGTTGACGCCATCAACACCCAACGCTCCACGCTGACGCCGTGGGACAGGGAGACTTCCGACTAACGAAGGATGTTTGACATGACAGACCACGGCGACACTTGTCCCGCCGCGGGCGCGATTGCGGGAGCGGTAGTCCAGTCCGGCTTCTGTACAACAGCAACAGATACCAACCGGCGCCGGCTTGAGCTGGTCCGGATCGACTCGAGCGCATCCTGGGAGTTGTTTCGCAGCGCCAGTCCTGATAGTTCGATTGGCGAGCGGATCGTGTCCCAGCACGACAGCTTCGGCGGCGCCACGACCCAAAGCACCCGGACCGCAACTGGCGCGATCGAGATCATGCGCCGCTTGGGCAATATTGGGCTGAGCCTGTTCGCGCAGCGGCGAAGCGATCTGGTCGGTAGTGTGCGGAAGGTTGCCTGAATTTGTCAGCCCGCGGCGATGAACACCCTCCAGGATCTATTGGCAACCTGACCTGGGAGCGGATCGAAACGGCGCCCTTTGACCGGGACCTGGAGATTGCCGTGATCGAGGGTAATACCATTCACCGGCTGGTCTTTCCCTGCCGCCGGATATTCGGCGGCTGGATCAGGCCCAAGACCGGGGAACATGTCGCTGTGCAGCCGACGCACTGGCGCATTTGGCCCGGCTAGCGGCGACCATCCTGCACCACACAGTTGGCGCAAACTGATATGCGGCCACTCCGATGGCCTCCCATGAACAACGATGTAGAGTCGATCGAATAAGAGGATCCGCCGGAAAATATGTCCGATCACATCTGGTACCGCTATGGCACTGCCGCGACAGCCGCCGCGCTGGCCCTTGTGCTGCGCGCGGCGCTAAATCCGTATCTTCAGGACCGCACGTTCACGATCATCTACCTCCCGGTCGTGGTTTTTGCCGCTTTCGCCGCTGGCCGTGGACCGGCCAATTTCGCTACGCTGCTCTGCCTCATCATCAGCGCGGCATTTCTTGGGCGACGCCTCATCACCGATTCCGCAAACATGATCGATATCGCGGGATTCGCGGTACTTGGTCCCCTCCTCGGCTTCATGGGCGATCGGCTGCGGCGGGAATCAGAGCGGGCGCGGTATCGGCAAGCCCATCTGCAGTCGATCCTGGACACCGTGCCGGAAGCCATGATCGTGATTGACGAGAAGGGCATCATTCGCTCGTTCAGCGCCGCGGCAGTGCGTTTATTTGGTTGGGCTCCGGACGAAGTGGTCGGAGCGAATGTATCCAGGTTGATGCCGCAGCCATACCGCGCCGAGCACGACCGCTACATCGAACGTTATCTGACGAACGGCGAGCGGCGCATCATCGGCATCGGCCGCATCGTGGTCGGCGAGCGGAGCGACGGCTCGACTTTTCCGATGGAGCTTGCCGTCGGTGACGCCAAAGTGCGCGGCGAACGTTTCTTTACCGGCTTCATCCGAGATCTCACCGAACGGCGGGCGCAGGAACGGCGACTGCAAGAACTGCAATCCGAGCTCGTGCACGTGTCACGGCTGACCGCCATGGGTGAGATGGCATCGTCTATCGCCCATGAGATCAATCAGCCGCTCTCCGCAATTACAAACTACATGCGCGGCGCAAAGGCTCTGCTGTCGTCAGACAAGCCGGACGCCAACCGCATTGGTGATGCCCTCGAACATGCCGCCCAACAAGCTCTGCGCGCCGGCGATATCATCAAGCGCCTGCGAGACTTCGTTGCCAAAGGCGAGACGCAGCACACGGTGGAGAATCCGCTCACGCTCCTTGAAGAGGCTGTAGCTCTGGCCCTGCTCGGCGCCAGGGAGCAAGGCGTACGGGTGGCTATCCGCAGCGATCGCGATCTGCCATCGATCATCGTCGACAAGATCCAGATCCAGCAAGTCGCGCTGAACCTGATACGCAACGCAATCGAGGCGATGGCTTGCTGCCCGCGTCGCGAATTAACCGTCGGAGTTGCCAAGGTCGATGGCCTCGCCAGGTTTACCGTTGCTGATACGGGCCCCGGCATCAGCCCTGATATCGCCGACCGCCTGTTCGAGCCCTTTGTCACGACCAAAGAGCATGGCATGGGTGTGGGACTATCAATCTGCCGGACGATCATCGGGTCTCATGGCGGCCACATCGTCGCGGAAGCGAATCCGGGCGGCGGCACGGTCTTTCAGTTTACCTTGCCATTTGCGGACGGTTAGTGAAGAAGCATGATCGGGCGTCGCATTCTTGTGATCGACGATGACGCCGCGATGCGGGACTCGCTCGCGTTTCTGCTTGATGTTGGCGGTTTCTACGTCGCAACCTATGAGACGGCGACCGCGTTTCTCAGTGACGTCGCGAGCGGTCCGGTTGACTGCATTGTATCAGACATCCGCATGCCGGGCATGAGCGGCCTCGAACTGGTCCGCAAACTCAACGCCGATCTCGTCGACTGTCCCGTCGTCCTGATCACTGGTCATGGCGACGTATCGCTCGCAGTCGAAGCGATGAAAGCGGGCGCGGCCGACTTCATCGAGAAGCCGTTCGAGGACGAGGTGCTATTGCGTGCGATCAATAGCGCTCTGGAAGCGCGACCAACGAAGCCAGCGGATGACGCAGCGAAACTGCAGGCGGAAGCCCGCCTCGCGGACCTCTCATCGCGTGAGCGTGACGTCTTGCAGGGACTGCTAGCCGGCAAGATCAATAAAGTGATCGCCCATGATCTTGGCATCAGCCCCCGGACGGTCGAGGTTTACCGCGCGAACCTCATGGCCAAGACCAATGTCCGCAGCATGTCCGAGTTGATGCGGATCGCCATCTCCGCCGGGTTCTAGCAGCATCGCAGGCGGCGCGGAATGGCGTATTCAGGCATTCAAGCTGCGCGGTCGAAAGTCCACTTGTCAGTGTAGGACCGACGTTCGTCGCTTTCAGCAAGCACATCGGTCCACAATTGGAAGGGGATCTGATTGTGAAAACTGACGATTCTTGAGTGTGGGCAAGCGCCATCTCCTTCGTCAATCTTGCAACGGTGAACTCCGCTCCCTTAAGGTCACGGAACGTCTCCCGAGAGAGACTGCGTATACATTCTAGGTCATCCGTGCCCCGTTTTTTGGCTCTCTCACCTCCACGGCGTCATATCCTCCATGTGTTTACTAGCTCCATAGGTTTACTACCTCCATGTGTTTGCGGGTGGTTCAATGTTAAGGTTGCCGAGCTTGTCATCCAACTACCCGATCTGACAGTCCTTGAGCGGATAGTCACGGAGGTGTCTCATACCACCTCGGCCGGTGGTGCTGACTCCGTGCAGCACGCCAAAATCCTCACGCCTCAGTTCGGCTGTCGCATGCCTGCCGCGGTGCATAGAGCCACGACTTGTCCGACGGCGCGGAGTAGGCTTATTTTTGGGTCCGCTTCGCTCGAGATGAGGACGAGTACCGGCGCTGCGGAAAAAACACTCCCGGCGACGACAGGACTGATCCAGCGACAGGAGGAATCACGATCCGAAACGAACCCGACGGGACTGCCGGCCGTTTTCATCAATCACCGGCGAGCCGCGCTGATCGAGTTTCCAGCCGCAGTTCAAGAATCCGGGGCACGCGGCGAACGAGGCCTTGCATGACCTTCGGTTGCTGGCTCGTTGTTCCTCCAGCAGGCCTGGTTTGCCAAGACATGAAGAGGGCATGGTGAGGAATGGACGGCCTCCGCGATCCCATAGCCAACCCAATCGCTGCGCTGGTATCGCACCAAAATGGCTGAGCACGAATCCTGCAGCACCGCGGCTAACATCACCGATGCAACACAGGCGACGCTGATTCCTGCTACGGACCATCGCGAGAACTGCTCCTTGCCAGTTGATCGTGCTCAAGAAAATTCAACGCGGCATATGAATCAGATCAATTGCCGGCCTGGATTTGTGCCCCGACAGCAGCAGGTCTTTCACTTCGGAGAACGGCAATGTTTGGGAACATATTGGTCCATCTTCCCACGGAGCTCCCGGTGCGGGCTGTGGTCAACGGTTCGATTTCCTTCGCACTGAGCACCGACGCGCATCTTGACGTTGTGGCGATCGGTTACGAGAGAACCAACACTCAGCTCCTTGCCCTCGGCGTGGCGGCAGTCACTTCTGTTTTCGAAGTCGAGCAGGCGCGTGCGTTGGAGCGGGCCGAAGCGGCACTTCGTGTCTTCGATCTGCAGGCACGGAATGCGGGCATTTCCTACGCGAGCCGCGCGCTGAGCGCGATTCCCGCCGAGGCGCGCCGGATCATCTGCGCCAGCGCGCGAGTCCACGACATGACCATCGTCACACAGCCCCAGAGCGGCTACAATAGTTACGATAATCTGATTCCCAGGAAGATCCTTTTCCAGGCTGGTGGGCCTGTTCTGTACCTGCCACATATCTTCCACGGCGCTTTTTCGATCAGACGGGTAGGGATTTGCTGGGACGGCAGCCGCCGTGCGGCCCGCGCGTTGCACGACGCGATGCCGCTTTTGTGCAAAGCCGATGCCCTCACCATCATCGCGACCACCGCTCCGGACAAGGTCCCGGCGGAAAGTTCCACTGCCTATCTAGGAGAGTACCTTGCAAAGTCAGGACTCCCTGCAAAGGTCGTATCACTTCCGACATCTCGGTCAGCGCAGCGCGCCCTCCTGTCGCTTGCGGCCGACGAAAGCCTCGACCTGCTGGTGATGGGGGGATACGGTCGCTCTCAGCTGCAGGAAAAGCTGCTCGGCGCCGCCGCCGGGCATATGCTTCGTACGATCAACATCCCGGTTCTGATGTCGCACTGAGGGCACGAATTGTACGTGCGACATGTCGCCATCCCGCCAGCATGCGTCGGAACGCCGTCGCGATCGGCGTCATGGCGAGCCCATCCGCGCGATCAGGAACAGGAGCGCCCCCTGTCGGGGCTCTCATGCGTCCCTCCGTCGCTCCATCGACGAGGTGCGGCCGAGCCGGGCGTCGAGCGCCACGGCTCCGAACGCTGCACCCGCTCTACTGGTCGAGATGCTACATGAACTGCTCGCGGACAGTCTGTCACCGGCCATCCGACGATGCCCGAGCTCAGCTTCAGGCCAGGCCAGATCACGATTTCCTCCGGTTTCTAAAATTGCTGGAGAGCCGTAAGGCCAGCTATTGAGCCAGGTCAATATCACGTGCGAGCCGAGCTCTATGATCGCTCTCCAAGTCGGTCCATATGCGCACATAGCAGATGGTGACCGGGCACGTCGTCCAGGTCGCCCAGCGTACATCGATCGGGATGATCCGCCTCGTCACCTCTGTGGCCGACCGGTGTTGACGGGGATCAGAGCTATGGTGTCCGATGGACACTTCCTGCGGCGAGCCGAAAGTGGCGGTAGACGACAGCGTTTCGCCCCGGCTGGAATTCTTCACGGGTGCGGCAGTGCGCTTTCGATTGTATCCATGGGCGCGGCCGACCAAGTCAGCATGCAACTTCCGATCCAAAGGTCGCCTGATCTGATTTGAGTATGTTCGAGCAACCAGGGAGCCGCGCCGCCCTCGTTCAAGACGGCCTCCTCATGGACCTACGTGTAAATACGTAGTGGTTTCTACTTAGGTAAAACATCCGGATTTCACGGTTTGTCAGCAGCGATCAATCTGCGTCCCATCGACGTTCGCAAGAGAGGGTCCGCCATGCACGCCCAGGGCGCCAGTTTTACTGAGACCAGCCGCCATCCGAATAGCGTCTTGCGTGGGCAACCTCACAGTTGTGGACCGTTTGGTATGATTGCGACACCGATGCGGTTCACGCGCAATCGCGAGATATACGGAGAGGACGAGGCTGCCGAATATCTGCATCAGGTGGTGTCGGGTGCTGTGCGAACCTACAAGATTCTGGAGGACGGACGTCGTCAGATCGGTGCGTTTTATCTGCCCGGCGACATCTTCGGCTTTGAGGCCGAAGGAAGCCATATCTCTTCAGCCGAGGCGATCTGCGAGACGCACCTGCTGATGGTGAAGCGCTCCGCTCTCATTTTTCGCGCCAGTCACGAAAGGGAACTCACAAGGCAGCTCTGGGACGCGATGGCGCTCGAGCTGCGCCGCTTCCAGCAGCGTCACATGCTCCTGATCAGCAGCGCAGAAGAGCGGGTCATCGCGTTCCTGCTCGATATGTCTCGCCGGGCTACGAAGAATGCTGCCATCGAACTGCCCATGTCACGGCAGGATGTTGCAGATTACCTTGGCTTGACGATTGAGACGGTGTCGCGCACCTTTACTCAACTTGAGCAGAATGGCGCGATCGCCCTGCCGACCTCGCGCCGGGTCGAGCTCCGCAAGGACAAATTGTCCAACCGCTTTGGGCAGAACTTTGGCTAGGGCGGTTTGCTCCAGCTCCAGGCACGGGGGCGAAATGCGCAACTTCCGTGCGCCAAGCAGCGCCGGCAAATTGCGGCGAAAGACATCGAACTTCAGCTTCGGCGATCTGGCACAAATGACAGAATCGCTTCTAGCTTACATTGTTCCTCCATGGAGCACCGCAATGATCATCGATCTTTTGCTTCGAGAGCATCGCAATATTGATCTGCTTCTGGTCGCCCTTCAACACGAATTGGAGATTTTTGAGCATGGGATTCGTCCGGACTATGAGGTGATCCGCGCGATTATCAGCTACTTCGAGGTTTACCCGGAGATGTACCATCATCCTCAGGAAGACTTGATTTTTTCCAAGCTCAAGACGCGCGATCCGGATGCGGCTGCAATGGTCGGCGATCTCGCGCATGAGCACCAAGAAGTCATTGACCGTTTGCACCAGTGCTCTCGCGCCATTGATGGCGTCCTGGCGGATCGTGAAGTCCTTCGGCAAGATGTCGGCACCATCGTACGCGACTTTATAGCAAGCGAGCGGCACCACATGATGCGGGAAGAACGAGACTTCTTCCCCGCCGCCCTTGAGGCTCTATCGGCTCATGATTGGACCGAAGTCGCTTCCGCGCTCACCGATCATGGAGATCCGCTATTCAGCGAGACAGCGGAAGCGACTTCCGATGCGCTAAGAGCGCATATTCTACAATTGGAACAAGAAGCTGAAGCCGAACGGAGCTCAGTCGCGTTTTCGTCCGCAATGGCCGGCAACCCGCGACACGGCGCCGCGACGGATGGCCCGTATTGATCGCTGCCGTTTGAGGAGGCAAGTGGACGTCATGCTCATCCTGTCGAAATGAGGATGGCGATGCTTCGC
This sequence comes from Bradyrhizobium sp. JR3.5, assembly GCF_054057015.1. Taxonomy (NCBI): domain Bacteria; kingdom Pseudomonadati; phylum Pseudomonadota; class Alphaproteobacteria; order Hyphomicrobiales; family Nitrobacteraceae; genus Bradyrhizobium; species Bradyrhizobium sp. JR3.5. The sequence continues at coordinate 5,289,203 of NZ_JBSRYV010000002.1, read as the reverse complement.
CGGCTCGCAGGCTGCCGAAGCGTCAGGATGATTTGTGCGCTCGATGATCGCTTGCTTCAATTGCCGGCGCAAACGGCATGTCCGAACCTCCCTCGGATCTCTGGTTCCAGCGTGATCGTCGCCAGGGATGGCAGGCTCGGCCCACACCGCATTGATATCGCGCGAACGGGCGCGTCTCATAGCGACCGATGAGGACAGACGATTGCGGCCACGCCGGATGCGGCGAAATACTCCCCTCCTCAAGCCCCGCCCGGCACGGTCTCAATCATCCGCCCCGAGCCGGTTCGGCTCGTCGCACGCCAACTGCGAGCGGCCGCCAAGCCGGAACTTTCGGCACGAACAGCAGGCGCAGGACGTCACCTTCGACATCGACACCGCTTGCTGCTTCGTTCGCCTCGCCCAATGCTGGCGCGAGTCGAGCACGACGAGCTATGGGGCCCGCATCGTCAAGGAGGCTCATTCCTGAGCTGTGACCGCATCTTCGCGGTTCAAAGCACCATGTATGCGCCGCGGGCATGCCCTACCAATTACGTTTCAGAGTCACCACAGCCATCAGCAACCGGGATATTTTGAGGCAGCGCAAAGCTTATCCGGCGCCTGTCCGATAATCGGGCCTGGAGAGCGAGAAAGGCATCCGAATGCGACCGGACCTGGCACGATCCTACGGGCAGCACCGGCTACCGCGCTACACCAGCTATCCGACGGCCCCGCATTTCTCAGCGTCAGTTCGCGAGTCGGACTATCAAGCGTGGCTCAAGTCCCTGGGCAGCCAGCAGTCAGCGTCAGCCTCGATCTACGTGCACGTGCCATTTTGTCGAACCATGTGCTGGTACTGCGGCTGCCACACATCTGTGACGAAACGCGACGATCCGATCGCGATCTATGCGGCTGGACTGCGCACTGAAGCCTACCTCGTTGCAGAAGCCGTCGGCCAACGACAACCGATCTCTCATATCCACTTCGGGGGTGGCACGCCGACGATCATGACACCTGAAACATTTGCTGATCTGGTCGGTTCGTTGCGTTATTCGTTCGCTGTCCTGCCTGATGCCGAGATCGCCGTGGAGATCGATCCACGCTCGTTGAGCGAGCCGATGGCCGAGGCGCTGGGCTATTGCGGGGTCAACCGGGCGAGCCTTGGCGTCCAGAGCTTCGATCCAGTTGTTCAGCGGGCCATCAATCGTCTGCAAAGCTTCGGGCAGACCGCGACTTCGGTCGATCGGTTACGCCGCGCCGGCGTCGGCCGGATCAATTTCGACCTGCTCTATGGTCTGCCCCGGCAGACAGTCGCTTCGTGCCTGGACACCCTTGCCAAATGCCTCGAGCTGCATCCGGACCGGTTTTCCGCCTTTGGCTACGCGCACATTCCTGCATTCAAGAAGCATCAACGCAAGATCGATCAATCCACTTTGCCCGACAGTGTCGAGCGGTACCTCCAATCCGAAACGATCGCCGAAGCCTTGGTTGATGCTGGATACGTACGCATCGGTATCGATCACTTTGCCCTGCCGGACGACAACCTCGTCCTGGCGAGGCAGAATGGCAGGTTGAGGCGCAACTTCCAGGGCTATACTGACGATTGCGCGGACGCGCTGATTGGCCTTGGCGCCAGCGCGATCGGCCACATGCAACAAGGGTTCGTCGCGAACGCTGTCTCGACAAGGGAATACCTCGCTCGCATCACCGAGGATCGGCTCGCCACCGCGAAAGGCTATTTGATGACGGATGACGATCGCTTCCGCGCCGAGATCATCGAGCGAATCATGTGCGACATGACAGTCGATCTCGCCGAGACATCCCGCCGTCACGGCAGGGATCCGGAGTTAGCCATCGTCGATCGTTCTCGACTCGACAGCCTTATCGCAGATGGCGTCGTTGTGGTTGGCGATGGCCGGCTTTCGGTAGCCGATGGCGCTGAGTTCCTGGTCCGGAGCGTCGCATCGGCGTTCGACGCACACCTTCCTCAGTGCGGCGCTACGCATAGTCGGGCGGTCTGAACCGGCTGCGCCGAACGGAGTCGTTTCGGATCCGAGTCCGGCATCATTGAACTGGCTTATGCTTTGGCGAGGAGCACGCGATTGGCATCCCGCCACGTTCAAGCTCGTGACATCTCCCGCGTCGATCCGCTCATCGATTCCAAAGAGGCTCGAGCCGAAACCTGGCTATCGGGCGGAACCGGACCAGCGACTGCCCGAGCAGGGTTCAAAACAATACCAAGTCGCTTATGCATCGGCTATGCTTATGAGATTCTTGCAGTCGCGTTTTCGTATAGTCGCGCTGATCGAGCGTATCGTTTGCAGGCAGGACAGCGCCGGCAATTGCGCTTAGTGCCCGTCGATGCCGCGAGCGCAGGCATCACCGGCCCCGTTGCTCGACGCGGCAAACCGTTGTGAGTGCTCATCAGCGACAAACCTTGGTGTAGATTTCTAATGCTCGGCTATATCGGCCGCATACCACGGCATAATTGAGCTACCCCGAGCCGGTGCTTTAATCTGGCTCAGATTTTCGGCGAGTGTCCCCGCCGGTGATCGAACCATCGGCTATCCTCCCTCCGCCGTTGGAAGTCGGCGCGATGCGTCAGCGTCGCTCCTCCCGGACTTCACTTCCGCCCGGCCCGCTAAGCGCGGCCGGGCTTTTTTTGTACTCATACAAAGCTCTATCGAGATGATCGAGAGCGCAAATGACCTACAAGCGGATCAGCTTTTTCGAGAAGGCCCAAGCGCAGGATCAACGGCCGACCGGATCGGATGCAGCGCGCAGTTCGCGGGCGGCAGCGACCATGTTCACCAGGCCGGGCGAACCTCCTCCCATTTGCGCGTCTTCAGGCCACAGTCCGGATTGACCCAGAGCTGGGAATCCTGCAGCCGCTTGCGAGCCAGCACCATGAGCTCCCTCATCTCGCCCGTCTCGGGGACGCGTGGAGAATGGATGTCGTCCACGCCCGGCCCGATTTGATTCGGATATTTGAAGCTCCTGAACGCGTCGAGCAGTTTCATTTTCGAGCGCGAGGTCTCGATCGAGATGACATCCGCGTCCATTGCAGCAATCGCCCCGATGATGAGTACTGCACCATGTCATTGCGCTCAAACTCGCCATGCACGAGCACGTACGCGCAGTGGCCCCTTTGGCCGCAAGTGCCGAAAGCCATCGTAGAGGTCGAAAGCCGACACTCCGGCAACGATACCCAAGCGGCTCAATGGCGGCAAACCTGCTTCCGATTGTCATCAGGAACCTGGCAGCAAGGCGTTCGCCTGCGCGGTCGAATGTTCCGTGCGTGACAAGAATGAACAAGCCGGGGTGGATAGGCTGAATGGAAACATTGAAGCGCGCGCGGGTCGGAAACTCGACAAAGACGACACAAATCCAGCGCGAACTGCTCGCTATTGCCTAGCACGAAGAATGCAAGTCCTCGGCATGCCCAGGCTTTTCCTCCTGGGCAGGTCCAGCAATTTGAGGCTGTGGCTGGCCACTGAAGTTAGCGGCGCGTGACATAGAGGGGACGCGCCTGCTCGCGCGGGACAGCAGTGGGCGCCCGCGTCACGTCGCCTCTAACTTCTTACGATCGCGCATGACAGGTTGAAGGTTGCCCGTTTTTGTATATTGACGCGTGGATGAAAACCAGATGGGTCGGCGTATGAAGAAAATACCTGGAAGAGGCGTGCTTTGGTTTTGCCTCGGTCGATCGCTGTTCTGTCTGGCTGGGCTGGCTGCGACGACCAACAGTGTTCGCGCCAACGATAGCGCCCTTGTCGAACGGGTCAAGTCGACGTGGCGAGCGCAAGACGGTGAGACGATAGAACAAATTATCTCCAACGTCTCGAGGGTGGCGCAGTTCGTCCCTCGAACATGGGGGGTCGCTCAAGGGATTGACCGAACTGAATATGTTTTCTTTTCGTGGACCAGGCACCAGGACAATCCATCAGACGAAAAGTACGTCATTACCTGGAAGATCGCGCTCGATGGGACGATCGAACTTGCGTCCACGTATGCAAAACCCATTGAATTGGGCTGGCGCGCCTTGGCGCTTTCGTTGATCGCCAGTGAAGTCGCAGACGGCGAAAAGAACGCAAACCTTCGCTTTCTACATAATCCGGACAACTTCAACTTCGTGACGACGGCGCAAGGCAAGCTCGGGAATCTTCTGCGGCACGGCCGCTGTCACATCATCGAGCCCGTCGGGGTGGATTACATACCGGAGGCGAATGACAAGCCGACCGAGAAAGGTAATCTGCGGCGCGTTCTGCTGTTGGTGAACTGTAATATACCAGGGCCCCATTATTTTACCCATAACGGGGTCATCGCCTTCGAGAAGAGCGACGGACAAGATTGGGAGCCGCAATCCTTCTTTGCCAAGCGCATCGCGGCTTTTCCTCCCGGCTCCTGGTTCGATCGCATAGAGCCAAATGAACGGGAAGCGTTAGATTGGACGCGAAAGGCCTCGGTAGATGATCGCTCACAGCAAGATCGCGCCGCGACTCCTTGAGCACTCGGCGGCTCGGGGCAAAAGCAAGGCACATGCGCTCTCAAACTCGCGTGTGCTATTATGCCTCGGCGAGTCGAGCCTGTCTCGCAGACCGCAGCACGCCATGGGAAAAGTCAGGCAGCACGATTGCTCTCGGCCTTTCCGCGAGCTCAGCAGCGGCGTGCCAGCGTGCGAGAGCCGGTTTGGCCTGCGCCGCACGCAACGCAGTGAGAGGACATGTGCCTCTGCCGGCCGAGCATCAGAGGAACTCGCCTGGAGGTGCTGCTCAAAATCCGCTTGATACGACCACAACCAAATGACCGGCGCCGCTCGCAACGAGGCTTCGAGTCAACTTGCGGCCGGCACTTGCAGAGCAAAGTTGCGCCGTCGCAAGCAGCACCGATTGCCTCTAGCTCTCCGGAAAGAGCGGCATGGGGCACATCAGGATTTGTACTTTGGCCTCGCCCCAGCGGCAATCCGAAGTCGTCCGACTGATCTCGAACTGCGCGTCCCACTCCGGCAGTTCCTTTGACTGCGCACATCGGATGTAGGCCAGCCTTGCGTCAGGGTTTCGCAGTAGCGACCTCTCGCATATTTAGAACTTAAGGCATTGAGCTTTTCACATTTGATCATGAAGCCTTCTGGATTGCGCGAGCTGGTCAGCTTGAGACTATGCAAGCTGACGCTAGGTACGATTCAAGCTCTTTGGGAGACGATCGTGCAAGGCTGGTTACGGTTGCCTACACATTTCGCGCATGCAGGGCTCGCGAACGCGGTGCTGCACGCCGTGGCTCGGGCGATCCGACCATCCGCCCATGCCCTGATGGCAGCGATCACCTCGCCGAGAAGGTCTTGGTCAAGATTCGAGAGATGGTGCTGCCGAAGATTGAGCGGCACGGCTCAAGTCCGAACCATCGCACCGGCTTTGCAGGAATGGCCAGGCCTTTGGTCGGTGTGGCGCGCCAATTGTGGCCGATGGTGGCGCAAAAAACGCTGCGGTCGCGCCTCTCCCTTGACAATTCTTGTCTGTTTATACGAACGGAGCGGTACCAGGAAGTATTGTGGCGAAGCGCGGAAATGGCGCTCTTGTTCAAATCGGACAGAGCAAGCGAGAACAGATTTCGTTCAAAGGTCGGCCCCTCCGTGAACAGAGCCTAGCCTACTGTGAATGTCCTCGTCGCAGCAGAAGCATCCGCAGTTCTCTCTAATGGAAGTTGGAGCGATGTTTTGGCAACGTCGGTCCATCCGCGCTGACCTTCGCTCCGCCGCCGAAAGGCGGACGGACACTCTTTATTCTCAACCGAATGAGAAACAGAGTCCCGAGCTTCGGCTTTGTCCTACATCGCGAGTTCGGCGCTCAGCACGGGGGATCTCCCCCTCCGGTCGAGGGGGTGCGGTGCGCGCCCACTGAGAGAGACCGGCAAGGCCGGAAGCATATCGCAAAATGCACACCGGAAGAAATCGCTTGAAACTCACGTCGCGTCAGGTCGTAGGTTGACTCACGACCAAACTTTCACAAAGCAAACGTCGAACGATGCAAGCCGGATAACGAACATGGTGCGGTCAAGCAGTCGAATGTGGCGGCGCCGGATCGCGACTTTCTGAGCTGATCGACCGACAGCAAAAGGTTGTAGGAATGAAACACCGCGTAATGATGACGGCATTGCTCGCTCTCATTACATCTCCGGTTTGCGCGGCGAAACTCAGCGGCCCGCCGCACATCGTCGACGGCAATACGATCGAGATCGAGCAAACCAGAATTCGGCTCTCGGATATCGAGGCGCCAGAGACTGATCAGATTTGCCTCGACGCCCATGACCGGAAATGGGCTTGCGGCGTAGCTGCTCGCGACGCGCTTATCAAGTACTCGAACGGACGAACGTGGGATTGTCAGACCGCGGGAGTAGACAAGTACGGGAGGTCACTCGGCAGTTGCTTCATCGAAGGCCAGGACGTGAACGCCTGGATGGTAAGCTCGGGCTGGGCACTGTCATCGGGTCCATCTTCCCATACTTACACTATCTATGAGGTGATAGCGAGCAATGCCTACGCGGCTCTGTGGTCGGGGGCGTTCATCGCGCCTTGGGACTGGCGTCGCCGCAACAAGGGGACGATCATCGTCGGCGCGAGCTCGGTGCCGACCGACGCGCAGGAACTCCTGCTTGGATCCGCTCTGCTATCGGACCCGCCCTCGCCCGAGTGTCTGATAAAGGGCACCGTGGGCCGCAACGGCGAGCGCACTTATCACTTGCCCGGGCAACTCAGTTACGGACAAATCGACATGACGAAAAAGCCGGCTGAACGCTGGTTCTGCAGCGAAACGGAGGCCGAAGCCACGGGATGGCGTAGGGCCTCGCGATGAGGTGAACACGCATGCATGCAGGTCGTTCCCAGAACACGTCCTATCCGGTCACGATCGCGCCTTCGCGCCGCTCGCTGTTGCTTTTGGCTGTTTCGGCGGTTGGCCGGCTTGGTGACAATATTGTCGACGCGACTCTGCTCTCGCCGGAGGCTGCGCTGAAGCGGCTAATGAAAGGTAATGATCGCTATGTCCAGGGCGCATCACGAGGTGGCCATTTCAAAGGCGAGCGCCAGGTTTTGGTCGATGGGCAAAATCCATATGCGACGGTTCTGAGCTGCGCAGACTCTCGTGTGGTGCCCGAACTTGCCTTCGACAGCGGACTTGGTGATCTGTTCGTCTGCCGCCTCGCCGGCAACTTCGCCAACGACGACACACTCGCCAGTATGGAGTATGCGGTCGCCGTGCTGAGCACGCCGTTGATCCTGGTACTTGGTCACGATCATTGCGGCGCGATAGACGCCACCATCAAGTCGCTCCACGAGGGTAGGCCCGCGCCGGGGCATATTTCATCGTCGCTGCGCCTGCGGTAAAAGGATCTTGCCAGCAAACCGGAGATACGTTCGCCGATGCGACCCGGCAAAATGTGATTGACAACATCAATAAACTCAAATCGGCCAGCCCAATTCTGAGCTCAGCAATTGAGCAAAACAGACTGAAGATAGTCGGAGGTCTATATCGGCTCGACACGGGCAGGGTCGATCCTGGGCTGAGCTGGCACTTTCGCACGGCCGCCCAGTCGTGTGCGGCCTGGCCGGACTTCCGCTGACTGCTGCGAGATTCACTCGTCGATCGGGCTGCAGCAAATGCACCGGATGTGATCCGCACCATGATTGTCATAGCTTCGGGAAAAACTCTGGTATGCGCGGTCTCTTGATCCTCCTCCTATTCTTCGTACTCATGTTGGCAACGCGCGGCCGGCACCAGGAAACACTCATACCGCGGCCGGCAGCGTCCATGCCTCCACGTTGGAGCCCAAAGTCAACAGAGTTGATTCGAGCGGCAGATTGCGCCGCAGGACACGCCGGGATCTCAGCCAGGTCTCCGGAACAGGCGGGAATTCCAGCAGAATCCCGGCCTATCCGCCCTGACACCGATACAGATGGTCCAGCTCAGGTCAACCGGCTCAACCAGGGCTGAAGATCACATAGAGCAGGATGACGACCACGATGGCTGCCCAGCCGGCCGATGCTAAGAAGAATGCTACTCGCGTCGGCATCGGACGGTCTCTCCTGCATCGACCAACGAAGAGACCGCAGTGTCGGAAGAGCAGCCTCGTTGGATCTGTCCAGAGCTCGTACTTCGGATCCACATATACCGGAAGTGTCGCCCGTACAACTATTGCGATCATCGATTGTAGTAGATAACAATCTTCTGCACCCTCGCCTGAGTTCGTCAAGCCTGCAGTCCCGATCGACAGACGCCTTGAGGTGCCATCCAGAGAGCCCTCCTCGCTCGGCGCAGGTGCGGGCTTGTCATTGACATTTCCCAAGTGCGCCATCTGAAAAGGAGCATCTGCGCGCCGGCGCGCACCTTTGAAGATTGCTTTAGCGATCCGGATATCAGCCTCACGATGATGATCGGCGACCTCATCGCACGTGGCCCCAGGTCTCTTCGACCAGCGCATCAATCATATCGGATACATCATCTTGTCCGACATTAAGCGTCAGCGACATCCGCAACCTTGCCGTGCCCACAGGGACTGTTGGCGGCCGTATCAAAAGCCACGTGCCTGCACTGCAGAGGCGAGCCGCATCGCGCGGGACTTGTCGCCCACGAGGTAAGGAATGATCTGTGAGTTCGAACGGCTCGGCGGCCGCACACAATGAGCTGCCGATGTGCAAAATCGATAAGGTCGATCAGGCGTTGCTGCCGCTCAGGCTCGTCCTGCAGGATCAAGAGTGCTTCTCGGACAGCGACGGCTATCAGGGGCGATGGCGCGGTGGCGAAAATGAATGGACGGCACCGATTGACCATGAAGTCGCACAATACGCCGGAAGCAGTGACAAGCGCCCACGCTGCACCCAGCGCCTTTCCGCAGGTGTGGATCACCAAGAGATCTTCGCCTCCCTCATCGAGCGCGGTGAGCCCCCCGTCCCTGATCGCCGTAAACGCCTGTGGCATGAGCCTCGTCCACGACCAGGATGGCCTCGTAGCGCTCGGCGATTGCGACCAGATCTTCAAGCGGCGCGAAGTCACCGTCCATACTGTAGAGGCTCTCCACCACGATCCAGACGCGCCCCACTCCGCCCCTGGCGCGCCAGTCGCCAATCGTGTCTTCAATCGACTGGGGATTATTATGGGCGCTTATCCGAAACTCGGCTCGGCCCGCTCGAGCGCCTTCATGAAGGCTGGCGTGCACGAGCGAATCGACAACAAGCAGATCGCCCCGTTGCGGCACTGTTGTCAGAACAGCGAAATTTGCGATGTAACCGCCGCCAAAGAAAAGCGCTGTCTTCGCCCGGAAGAACTGCGCCGCCTCCGCTTCGAGAGCTTCGTGCTCCTCGCAATTGCCGCGCAGGAGCCGTGACCACCAACGCCGACCGGCGTGCCGGCGTCGAGCGCGGTGAAGAGAGCCTTCTTCATACGCGGCGCGCTCGCCAGCGCCAGATAATCGTTCGAGGCAAAATGAGTCCCTGCGCGCGGCTTCAGGGCGCGCAGCCGATCGGCTTCTTTCAAGGCCGCCAGAGCCACAGCATAGCCGTTAAGCTTGCCTGTATCGGTTAGGTTCATTGCTCAATTCGCCCAATACCACAATCCTGCAGCGACGATGATGGCTCCAAAAAAGAAAGATGGATGATCCGCCGTGCACTGTTCAGCAGGGCAGACGCAGCTTTGTCCAATCAGCCAGCAGGACGCGCGGACTGCACGTTTTTCTCTCCCTCGAAGGACGCATAACTGCAGCAAGTCGCACGCCCACTAATCAAACACATGATTCCCGACTCGGGAGTGCTTCGATCACGCAGGTGACCGCGCCTTGGTCGATTTTTGCAAGTCAGGTCGTGCCCGCTGATCAACTATCCTGCCCGCGCGGCAGCGCGCGCATATATCGGCGCGAAAGCACCTCGAGTTCGCGTTCGGGCAAGCTTGACGGATCGACGTTGATTCCTCCCCTCGCGCCGCCATACGGCAGTGCGACCAGTGCGCACTTCCAGCTCATCCAGATGGCCGGTGCCGCGACTTCGCCGAGATCAACGCTCGCCGCGAACCGCGCACCACCTTTCGTGGGGCCAAGCGTCAGGTGATGCTGCACACGATAGCCTTCGAAGACGGCCGTCGTGCCGTCATCGCAGTGAGTCGGATAAGAGACCGTGACCGGGCGCTTGGGCATCAGGAGCCGGGCTCTCGCGTCCTGCGTAGTCTGCGATTACTTCGAATTGCTTCACGGCCATGTCAAAGACTGGCCCACGGTATGCCGTCACGTTGGCTTCCCCGGTGTGAAGGTTATATGCTGATCAAGCGGTGGAGCAGCATCGCAGCTTTCGAATATTTCATCCGGCCTGCGACAGACCCGCTCTCTGTGGCGGCAACAATTGTTGGCCTCGGCCTCAGTGGCCCGATCTGTTGCACCACTTTGCGTTCTCGATGGGGATCCTTCGCTGCGCATCCATCTCGCAGTATGGGGGTAAACCGGGCGCCCTGCACTGACACGTAAAAGCTCACCGATCGACAGCAAGTTCCGCCAACGCTGCATCGAACTATCGATAGCCCGTGACATGGGCTTTCGGCTCCATGGGCTTTCGGCTCCCTAGCAGTGAGAGCGCGGTTCACCGTATCTCGCGACAAATGATTCCGCACTCGTGGACCTCGCTCGTTGGTCCGTTACGTACAAGGTTTTGCACGCGGGCGACGCACCGTCTGTCAACGTGACCATGCAAGCGACGCGCTGGAGCGAATAGGCATGATGCAGACCTAACTCATTCGATCGACAGCGCGCCGTGCGCTACGATTGGAAAAGGTTCTTACTGGAATAGAGGATCGGCAGCCGGCAGAACACCGTTATGCGATCGGCGCGTCTCATTCACGACCATGCGGGGGTCGCGATATCGCGCCGGGAACATCCTTGTGATCCGCACCAGAATCAAATCATGGTAGATCATCACGATCCGACATGACCGATTCAGCCAAAGTCCAGTCGCGTAGCGCCCACGGCATCACGGCGCCTCTGCGGCACGCGACGTTCCGCCGTATCTGGCTTGCGAGCCTCCTGTCTAATATCGGCAGCTTGATTCAAGGTGTCGGTGCAGCCTGGGCGATGACGCAGATGACGTCCTCGGCTGACAAGGTCGCGTTGGTGCAGACCGCGCTGTTGCTGCCAGTGATGCTGATCTCGATGCCAGCGGGCGCGATCGCTGATATGTATGATCGCCGCGTCGTGGCGCTGGTTTCGCTTGGCATCGCGCTCGCCGGCGCAACCGGCCTGACGGTAGCCGCCTGGCTTGGCTTGGCCACACCGAACGTCTTGCTCGTACTCTGCTTCGTTGTCGGCAGCGGCATGGCGCTGATGGGACCGGCCTGGCAATCATCGGTAAGCGAACAAGTGCCGTTGGAAGCGCAGCTGCCTGCGGCCGTCGCGCTGAATGGCATCAGCTACAATATCGCACGGAGCGTAGGCCCGGCGATCGGCGGCGTGGTGGTGGCTAGCGCCGGTGCAGTGGCCGCATTCGCGCTCAACACGTTGCTCTATCTGCCCCTGATCGCCGCGTTATTCCTTTGGAAACGCGTCAGCGCCCCTTCACGCCTGCCGCCCGAAAGATTGAGCCGCGCGATGGTGTCTGGCGTGCGCTACATCAGCAATTCGCCATCGATCAAGGTCGTGCTGCTTCGCACTCTGGTGACCGGCGTCGGCGGCGGCGCGATCACTGCGCTGATGCCTCTGGTGGTGCGGGATGTCTTGCATGGCGACGCCCAGACCTACGGCATCATGCTCGGCGCCTTCGGCCTGGGTGCCGTGGTCGGCGCGCTGAACATTGCCGAGATCCGCAGGCGGATGAGCGGCGAGGCCGCGATTCGCGCCTGCGCGTTGTCCATGGGCGCGGCGATGGCCGCCGTCGCGCTCAGCCGCCAACCGGTATTGACCGCGGCGGCACTGGTCCTGGCTGGAGCCGTCTGGATGCTGACATGGGCGGTGTTCAACATTGGGGTGCAGCTGTCGGCGCCACGCTGGGTGACCGGACGTTCGCTTGCAGCCTATCAGGCGGCGAGCTCGGGCGGGATTGCCGTCGGCAGCTGGGCTTGGGGCCATCTGACCGATGCGGCCGGAGTTGAAACCGCGCTGCTGGTGGCGGCCGTCCTGATGCTGGCCTCACCACTCATCGGCCGTTGGCTGCCCATGCCCCGTGTCGGCGCGCGCGGTGAGGAGGCTGAGCTGCTCGCCGATCCCGAAGTACGGCTCGCCTTGACCGGACGCAGCGGACCGCTTGTCGTCGAGATCGAATACCGGATTGCGCAGGAGAATGCCCGCGCGTTTCACAACGTCATGCAAGACGTGCAATTGTCTCGCCAGCGCAACGGCGCCTATGGCTGGTCAATCGCGCGCGACATTGCCGATCCCGAATTATGGACCGAGCGCTATCACTTTCCGACCTGGTTCGACTACTTGCGCTGGCGCAACCGCTCGACCCGGTCGGAACGTACCCTGGAACAGCGGGCAATTCAGTTCCACATCGGCCCTGCGCCGGTACGCGTGCGCCGCATGCTGGAGAGGCCATTCGGCTCGGTACGCTGGAAGGACGACACGCCCGAGCATGCGACGGCGGGAACGCGGCCGGAGATGGCAAGCGCGGCAAAAGCACGTAGCCGACCGCTGCGGCCGACCAAGTAGCCCCGGGTTGCCGGGAGCCCGGAGCCTTCGCCGACGGATGTGCTCGAATATCGAGAAGGCTGAGTTTCTGGCAAAACTGTGCGGCCAGTTCAAAGTGTGACGAGCCGGCTATCAGCGAATCCGATTTCCTGGTCAAAGGCCAGCCTCGTCTGACGTGCCAATCGAGCATTGATGCATTTTCTGGGAGTTTCGAACTCCATCCGACCTTGTCACGCAGCATTTCAACGAGCTACGCAGCAATAGCGCTGCAAAAATATACCATCACCCAGACGAAGCAGGAATAGTGCAGTCAGAATCGATTAATGATTTGCTTGCGAGTCCCAGGGCAGCGAACTGCCACTCTGTGTCTCTTCATAGGTGCAATCGAGGCGGTGATTCATGCGCAATCATGACCTTGTCTCCGGCAGCCTCCTCGCACTGACCGCGACCAGCTTCGCGCTCCTCTGCTCAAGCCTGCTCGCCTTTGCCTTCATTTGAAACAAGCGCGCTGGTCGCGGACGGTGTGAGCGATCGCCTCACCTCTGTCTCGGCCGACGGCCTCCCTCTCGCGTGGCGGCGCTTCGGATGCGGCGAGCTCTGTACGTTACGGACCGACCTATTTCTTTCCTAGACGCACGATTCAGCTAGTGTCCATCTAAGGCAACCGTGTGCGTTGATCTAGCGGGGCGGTATGAGATTGGTAATGCGCTGCGAGGATGAGATGGGACGAACGCTTGTACGTTGACGTTGCTCGTTGATACGGCTCTCTGCCCTTGCCTACGCGCCCGGCTCATTGCTCTGCTGGAACGGCATCGGCAAATGTCCATGTACTGTTTTCGAGCGATGAGCTGCCTGCCGATAGATCCCCCAATCCTCCATATGGTTCGGCGGGACGGACGGTTTTCTCACCGAGTCAAGGAGTTGCTGCTCTGTCATGGCAGCGCAATCGAATGATGCGCGACCATGACTTTATCTCCGGCTGCTTTCTGGCGCCGACCGCTGCCGGGCTCGCTTTGCTCTGCTCGAGCTTACTCGCTGCTGCGTTGACCCTGTGAGGACCATCCATGAAATCGCTCAAGCTGATCGGCTTTGCACTTGGAGCATTGATTGTGCTGTCCACCGGGGCATTGGCGGAGGACATCACCATCGCCGTCGCTGGACCGATAACCGGGGGTGAGTCCGCCTTCGGGCGGCAAATGAAGAACGGCGCCGAGATGGCGGTGGAGCAGATCAACGCTTCCGGTGGCGCACTCGGCAAGACGCTCGCCCTCGACATCGAGGACGATGCCTGCGATCCCAAGCAGGCGCGATCGGTAGCGGAGAAGATCGCCGCCGCCAAGATCCCATTCGTTGCCGGGCACTTTTGCTCTTCGTCGTCGATCCCGGCCTCGGGAAGCCTATGCGGACGGTGGCGTCCTGCAGATCACGCCCGCCTCAACCAACCCGCTATTCACTGAGCGCAAGCTATGGAATGTGGCGCGCGTCTGCGGCCGCGACGACCAGCAGGGCCAGGTTGCTGCCCAGTACATCACCAAGCACTTCAAGGGCAAGAACATCGCCATTCTCAACGACAAGACCACTTAGGGGCTTGCCGACGAGACGAAGACGGCCCTCAACAAGGCCGGCATCATCGAGAAGATGTACGGGTCCTATAACAAGGGCGACAAGGATTTCAATGCGATTGTCTCGCGCCTGAAGCGTGATAATATCGACCTCGTCTATGTCGGCGGCTATCACCAGGAAGCAGGCCTTATCCTGCGCCAAATGCGCGATCAGGGCCTGAAGACCGTACTGATGTCGGGTGACGCCTTGGCCGACAAGGAATTTGCATCGATCTCGGGAGCAGCTGGAGCAGGCACGCTCTTCACTTTCGGGCCCGACCCACGCAAGAAGCCGACGGCGGCTGCCATCGTCAATAAATTCAGGGCCAGGAGTATCGACCCCGAGGGCTACACGCTCTACACCTACGCTGCGGTGCAGGTCTGGATGCAAGCCGCAACCAAAGCCGGCACCACGGATGCGCGTTTCGCGGGATCGTGAGCACGGATTTCAGCGCATCCTGAGCAACGATTTCAGAGGATCGTGAGCAGCGATTTCAGACGATCGTGAGCACCGTTTGGCGGTGCCGGACGCTTCGGCCGACAACTCAACCGGGCTACGGGTTTCTCATTCAGCCAATGAGGAAGCCTGATGCCTACCGAGAGATTGTCGATGCGCCGGATCCGAGAAGTTCTACGTTTGAGGCACCAGGGCCTGACCGAGCGCGTCATTGCGCGGACGTTGGGGGTGAGCAACGGCGTCGTTCATGGCTACGTGCGTCGCGCCCGCCTTGCGGAGCTGACCTGGCCGCTGCCGGAGGGCATGGACGACGAGGGCCTGGAGCTATTGCTGTTCCCGGCGCCGGCAGCAGCCTCGCAAAGCGACCGGCGCCCGGCACCGGATTGGGCTTATGTTGAGAAGGAGCTGCGCCGCCGCAGCGTGACGCGCCTGCTGTTGTGGGAGGAGTATCGCGCCGCCAATCCGGACGGCTTTGGCTATACCTGGTTTTGCACGACCTTCGAGGCCTGGAAGCAGCGGGCGCGGCCGAGCATGCGTCAGACCCACATTGGTGGGGAGAAGGTGTTCGTCGATTTTGCCGGAGACACCATCGATATCCTCGATCCCATCACCGGCGAAGTGCGCGCGATGAAGCTGTTCGTCGCGGCGATGGGGGCCTCGAACTATACCTACGCCGAGGCCTGCCCAAGCGAGAGCCTGTCCGACTGGATCGGCCTGCATGCCAGCCTGTTCCGGTATCTCGGCGGCGTGCCGAAGTTCGTGGTCTGCGATAATCTCAAGGCCGCAGTGACCAACCCCGATCGTTACGATCCCGGGATCAACCGAACCTATGTCGAGATGGCCGGCCATTACGGCACCGCGATCCTGGCGGCACGACCGCGGCGGCCAAAGGACAAGGCCAAGGTTGAGGTCGCCGTGCAGATCGCGCAGCGCTGGATCCTGGCCCGCCTGCGCAATCAGCGTTTCTTCTCGCTGGCGGAGCTCAATGCCACCATCCGCGGGCTCGTCGTCGAACTCAACGCCCGCCAAATGCGCGGTTTCGGCTCCAGCCGGGCCGAACTATTCGCCGAGATCGATCGTCCCAAGCTGGGGGAGCTGCCGGACCAGCCCTATGTCTTTGCACGCTGGAAGCGCTGCCGCGTCGCTCCCGATTATCACGTCGAGATCGACGGCCATTGGTATTCCACCCCTTACCGCCTGATCCGTGAACTCGTCGATGTCCGCATCGCCGACAAAACCGTCGAGGTCTTCCACAAGGGCCAGAGGATCGCCAGCCACGCCCGTGCGCCCAACCGGCGTGGCCATACCACCATCGCCGATCATATGCCGAGCTCCCACCGCCGCTACGGCAAGTGGACGCCCGGAGGGCTGATCGCCGCCGGCGAGAAGATCGGTCCATCGACCGCGGCGTTCTTCCAGGTCGTCATCGAGGCCCGGCCGCATCCAGAGCAAGGCTTTCGCACCTGCCTCGGTATCCTGTCGCTGGCCAGGAGCTACGAGAATGCGCGCGTCGATGCGGCCTGCCGACGCGGCATCCTGATCAAGGCTCGCTCCGTCGCCTCGATCCGTTCGATCCTCAAGAGCGGCCTCGATCGCGCTTTCCTCGACGAGACGTCCGACCACCAGCCCCTGCGCCACGGCAACATCCGCGGTCAGGGCTATTTCCACTGAACCAGGGAGACTCAAATGCTGACACACCCCACCCATGAACGCCTGATCACGCTTGGCTTGACCGGAATGGCCAAAGCCTTCGAAGAGCAGCGACGGTCGCCGGATCTCGACGCCCTACCGTTCGAGGAGCGCATCGGATTGCTGGTCGATCGCGAAGCCGCCGAGCGCGACACCAAACGTCTCACGACCCGCCTCAAGTTCGCTGCGCTACGCCAAAGCGCATGCGTAGAAGACGTCGATTTGCGCACGCCACGCGGTATCGATCGCGCCGTCTTCGCCAGACTCGTCGGCGGCGACTGGATCGCCCGCAACGAGAACCTGCTCATTACCGGAGCAACCGGGCTCGGCAAGAGCTGGATTGCCTGCGCCCTCGGCCACAAAGCCTGCCGCGACAACCGTTCGGTCCAGTATCATCGCGTCCCACGCCTGTTCGAGGCGCTCGCCCTGGCGCGCGGCGACGGCCGCTATGGCCGGCTGCTCAAAACTATCGGCCGCGTTCAACTCCTGATCCTCGATGACTGGGGTCTGTCGGTTCTCAATCCGCCCGAACGGCGCGACCTTCTGGAGATCCTCGATGATCGCCACGGTCGCGCCTCCACCATCGTCACCAGCCAGGTCCCTGTTGAACATTGGCACGACGTTATCGGCGACCCAACCCTCGGCGACGCCATCCTGGATCGCCTCGTTCACAACGCTCACCGCCTGCAACTCACCGGAGAAAGCATGCGAAAGCAGAACGCCCGCAATCAAACTCTTGACGCCACCTCAAACCCCTGAACCAATCACCATGTCGGTCAAAGCGGCTGCTCACCATCGCGCGAAACAGCTGCTCACGATGCGCTGAAATCGCCGCTCACCATCAGCGAAATGCGCAACCACGGATCCGAGGAAGGTGATGGACATGATCAAAGCGGGTTCCTGGGACACGGTGATTGGAAATCTGGAATACGACGCCAAGGGTGACATCAAGCAGCTCGACTATGTCGTTTATAGGTGGGACGACAAGGGCGGCTATAGCGAGACTAACCCGAGCGCGTTCTGACACATTTTAGTCTGACACCATCGAAGCTGGCGTGTCCCCCGGGGGCGGTGATCAATGCCGATCGATCGACTACTCCAGGGCAGTAAGCTACGGCCGGAAGAAATTGAATGTCTGGGCTTGGCCTATGCACTCGCTTTGCTTGGTTGATCGAGACGACCCTATCGCCGAGATCGTGGCAAAGAAAGTTATCGAGATCGGCGCAAGCGGGGTTAGCGATCCAGCACAGATATCAAAGCTCGCCGTCGAGGGGCTTGGTATCCGCCGATCGCCATCCGCTTAAGCGAGCACCGCGTGCATACGCTGATCGTTGTATCTTTACCCGATCGATGCACAGTCCGCTCCTCCGGATTCAACGCCTCACGGGTTGGACTCAATGGAGCTTGTTAGGCTTGCCTAGCCAATGCAGATCTTTGAGCGGTCGGCAAGATGAGTCGGCTGCTCGACGGACTGCAGACCCACATGCTTGCGTGGGACACGTATCGCTCATCTCCATCGATACGCGAAGCGGTTCGACCGGAAATAACGCGACCCCGCCCCATGGAGAACAAGGGCGGGGCCGCTCCCCTACCCCCAGGGGGACGCCGCGCTGCAGATCACAATGGCCATAATCTAACGTCCATCATCTGCCGATCGATCATTCGGTGTACGGCCGAGCGCGTCACCCAGATTGCGACTTTCGGCCCTCGGCATTTTCCGTGACATTGCGCAAGACGAGTTCAGAAAGCTGCACGACCAGCTGTTCGAGACGCGCTATCTCCTGTCTGCACCGCGCCAACTCACGCTGTTCATCTGTCATTATCGACAATTCATAGCGGGTTCCAACCGCATGATTCATGTTGAACCTCTATCCGATCGGGTAACCGCGAACGACGGCTCAAGCCCACGCCTTGCCTAGCATTACAGTTGCAATTGATTGAGGGTTCTGAATCCATGGGTGACCATGATTCGGGATCTGATGATTGGTGGTGCGTCGGTTGAAGATACGCTGACGCTGTGGGCTTCCTCGTTGCGAGATGCCAAGCAACGCATCCGTCCGCTGTTTACGCAGGAGCGGGTCGCGGCCTCGGCGTGGCAGTTTCTCGACGGACTGTTGGGTAACGAGCCGCGCAAGACGGGTTGGATGCGGGCGGAGGCGGCTGGCGATCCAGGCCCGTGGCGCCAGCAGGCGATTCTGGGCCGAGGGCATTGGGATGCCGACGCGCTGCGCGACATTGTGCGTGAGTACGCACTGGAGACGCTTGGCGATGAGGACGCGGTCCTGGTCATCGATGAGACCGGCTTTTTGAAACAGGGCAAGGCCTCGTGCGGGGTCGCACGCCAGTATACTGGCTCGGCGGGCAAGATCACCAATTGCCAGATCGGAGTGTTCGGCTCCTATGTGTCGCGGCATGGCCATGCCTTCATCGACCGGGCGCTCTACCTGCCAAAGGAATGGACGGACGAGCCCGCTCGCCTGAAGGCAGCGCATGTGCCGAGCAATGTGGGCTTTGCGACGAAGCCCAAGATGGCGCATCAAATGATCGCTCGCGCGATCGCCGCAAAGGTGCCGTTCTCGTTCGTGGCGGCGGACAGCGTGTATGGCACGGGAGCGACTGAAACCCTACTGCGCAAGGCGGGCAAAGGCTATGTTCTGGGCGTTGCTTCCAATCATGTGTTCCGTTCCTGGGGCAAACAGCAGCCTGTCGCCGACACCGCCTCCGCGATCGCGCAGAGCCTTCCCAAAAAGGCCTGGCGCCGCCTGTCGTCCGGCGGCGGGACCAAAGGACCGCGCTGGCACGACTGGGCCTATCTCGAATTGGCCGACCTTGAAGCCAGTGAATACAACGACGAGCTTGCCGGGGAATGGACGCGGGGTCTTCTGATCCGCCGCTACATTGCCGACGGCAGCTTGGCCTTCTTCTCCACATGGTGCCCCAAGGGCACGTCCATGCAGAAGCTGGCGTCGGTGGAAGGCCATCGCTGGGCTATCGAGGACAGCTTCGAAACCGCCAAGAACGAGTTCGGCCTTGATCACAATGAAACCCGCTCCTGGCATGGCTGGCATCGCCATGTCTCACTCGTCATGCTTGCCTTCGCCATGATGGCTGCCATCCGTCACCGGGCCAACACCGGGCCATCGCTCAAAAAAACGCGACCGCGGCCCCGACCGAAGCATCGTTCTTGATCCGCTGGTCGATCCAGGAAATCCGGCGCCTCGCCGTGAAGCTAGACCAGCGACGTATCCCGCACGCCCGCGTCCTCGCATGGTCGTTTTGGCGCAGGGCTCATCAGGCAACTGCGCGCAAAGCCCATCTCAAGAAAAAATTGCAACTGTAATGCTAGGATTGTACCGCAGACCGGACTTTCTACGCCACTGAACATCGTACGCAGCGACCTAACCGTCTCGCGGCCCAGTTAATGTGCCATTCCTGCCACAGATCGGAGCGTCGCGTACATAAGCTAGCTGGCATGACGGGCACGACATCGAGCGTGTCTCTTCGAGCCGGCTCTCGGACGAATGATCACATCGGATCTGTATTGCAGCCTGATTTGCAGGTCACATTGCCAACTGGGCCCGTCAAGCTGGAACGATACCCCTCCCAGGTTGACGAGGCGATCGCTGGTCCACTGGATTGGTTCCAGGGTGTCAAAGCCGAGCGCCTGCGGTGCGGAGTCGCGCTCGGACAAATCCTGTCCACTCCTGAAAAAAATGGTCATGAGATCGTCAACGCTGGCCGCGCCATTCGGATAGCTAACGCTTCAAAATGGTGACTTGACGATTTAGGGCCGCCAATCAGAGAGCACTTGAGCTTCTGGAAAGACCAACACATGTGAGATCACATAGAGAGTATGACGTGCAACGTGCCTTGAGCGCCACGTGGTACAAGCCAATCGATAGAAAGAATGCGACACGCAGGTCTGGTCTGGCCCTCGCGGATCATTTAGCTGCCTGTGAGAGGCCATCAGCTTTAATTGTATGCGGGTCACACCAAACATGCTTGAATCGCACGTGGCGTCACGTTGTACCATCTCAGAAGTAGCTGACAATGGGACTTACCGTTTGCTGCCATTGGTGAGACGAAGACGCCAATGTGGTCGAATGTGTACAACAGAGAGCAATGCCAGTGCCCCAATCATCGCCTATGAGATCGCGCGAATGGGATCGGAGTACTCGCGTGCGAACAAGGTGCCTCTTCGCAGCCCATCACCGGACGATGTCTACAGGGAATGCTGCCTTGCTGCCGTCTGCGGGCGCCACGTTGCCGACGCAACTGCAGGTTGTCTCTATTCGGCTCCGCTCATCCAATCACCTTAACGGTCCCGCGAGGACAACGAAGGATACGCGCTTGCGAGCTTGTACGAGCCAGTGTTGAGCCGCATTCCATCAATATCGTCTTCAAAGAGGAGAAACGATGCCAGATTTATCCGACATTGATCCTTTCGCAATTTGAGTTTGCGGTGAGAGCCTTACCGCAAATAACCGTCGGCAGCCCTCCCTCTGTCGATGGAAGCTGGCGCGATGCTTAGCAGCCTCGCTCCCCGAGACTGACTTCCGCCCGGCCTCGATGAGGCCGGGCTTTTTTTTGCCGTCTATGAAGGGCTGCTTGGGTGTTCTGGCCACCTCCCGTTTTGCCGCCGCATCGGTATAGTGTGCAGGGCCAGTTGATTGCCGATGCCGGCAGACGCCTCGGCCAGCTGCCGTTCCCCACCCCATTGGCGATCAACTCGGTGCCATATCGCGGCCGGCCAGCCTGCCGCTGCGAGGGACCGTGCAACGAACATCTGTGCCGAACCGGCACGAGGGCCGACGCACGCTCGCCGTTCACAGGTGTCGCCCTGGCGCGCGACGCGCTGACGATTGCCTTCGGCAGCAAGGCCGTACGCATCGATCTCGGCAACGTCAGCCGCGCGGATTCGGTGGAATGGGTGGACACTCTCAACCGACAACGCGCTGGGGTCCGCGCCCGCGCTGCGTGGTCCTCGCCGGCAACGCAGTGCAGTCTGCCGCCCTCCTGCTACGGTCGGCGCAACGGGCAGCGCCCAACGGCATCGGCAACGCATCCGGCATGGTCGGCAGTGGCATCTCGTTTAATAT
Organism: Bradyrhizobium sp. JR3.5; assembly: GCF_054057015.1. NCBI lineage: Bacteria > Pseudomonadati > Pseudomonadota > Alphaproteobacteria > Hyphomicrobiales > Nitrobacteraceae > Bradyrhizobium > Bradyrhizobium sp. JR3.5. Next base: position 5,267,733 of record NZ_JBSRYV010000002.1, on the reverse strand, counting down.
CAGCGGCTACGTGTCCGGTAGCACCACTGGCGTTGGCCGGAGAGACACTGGCGAACCAAACAACAATTCCACGCCGTTGCGCCGTTTCACATCCGATACGATCTGCGGTCGCGTTCGGTTGGATGGTATGTCGGGACGAGTCCAGTGAGTTTCCGGATGGCCGATACGTTGCCGGAAATGCAGCGCGCCGCCCGGCTCGAACTAAAACGAGCCAAGAAAACCGCTCAGGTGTCATTTTGAAAAGCGATGGAGTTGCTCGGCACCGCACTGCGCGACCGCTTCATGGTATCTTATATGGACAATCGGACGGTGCCAGGGTCAGACTGCTGGCCGCATGGCGGACACGATTTCTGATCAGTCGTAGTTCTGATGCTTGCGAGACATACCTTTGGGTCAGTCGGTGGCAGGACGGAATTTCCGTGAACTTCCGTTACCCTGGCGCCGCCGTCGCGCGAACCGCGATGGATGACTATCTTGCTGAAGTGGCGGCGCAAGCCCATCTGATTAGCGGCACTCGTCCGCTGCCGCGATTTTCAACTGACTGACCAGCGCCGTGAGTCCGCCTTTTCTGGCCAAGAACCGGCTCGCGTTACCATTACGATCCTTCGGCCTTGGTGATCAAAAGCTCCCGAAAGGAGGCCGATCGTCAACAATGCCGTTAGCGCCACTTACGCCCTGTCAGCCCTCAGATCTCTGGTTCGGGCGAATTTGCTCGCGGACGGCTTGCGAGAGGTTAGGGCGATGATCAAGGCTATACAAAAGATGAGCGCAGTCCCGACGGTTACAGGCACAGCGCTGACCGGCATGTCAGATCTACAACAACCCGGACCTTGCGGTCTATCGACGAGCTAGCATCCTCACATGCCTTTTTCGCACTGAGCTGGCGATGGCACGGTCCTTGCCAAGCTCTGGGCCAGGAGATGAATTCGTCCCTGCAGGGCCGAGGGGCCTGCAGGATCATCAGCTGCTGCAGTTATGCTCGCATGGATAGAGGACCATCAAATGAGGCTTGCTACCACCGACTTGTCCCGCAGATGCAAACCCATTCGAAAGACTCTAAGAGAGAAGCCAGGGCGCGGCGTGAGCATCAACTACAGCGGTACGGCATCTATGTTGTCGCACTCCCATGAGCTTCGCGGGCGAGAGGCCATGCGACGTGCTGCCTCCGATGAGAAACGACGATCTTTCCAGCACCGCCTCACGGCGATCTTGATCTGGACTGAACAACAAGCTTCAGCTCGCTCTCCGATTGAGCCAACAGTAGCGACACCAAGCGCGTGACGAAATCGGCCCATCTCAAGGAGCTACGAGAACTGCTGCAATTGCTTTGGCATTTGTTCGAAGCAGTACAGCAGCTTCCTAGAGGGCCAGAGCACACAGCAGCCGTTCAGACGCTTAAACGCTTCGAGTGCCAGCTGGTAGTGTTGATCCAAGCATCTGAAACAGCTCGGGCTGCTGACCGCGAAGTCGTCGCTCGTGCCGGCTCGCTAAGCAAGTGACTGTCAGCAACCCACCAAACCTCGCTCGCACGTGGACGCGGTCTGCGGGATTTGCGATGACAGCCGAAAACGGACAGTCGCGAGCCTGTCCCGGCCATCGATACTTGTTCGCCTTATTGATCACTCGTTGTGCAGCTTTGGGCGGCAGACTGCGCTGGTCAGTCTTCCGGAGATTAATAAGGCGCCGGATCCAGGTAGCCGCTAGAAGCGCGTATTTTTGAGCAATACATCACCTTCCACCGCGCGGGGATAATGGGCCGCCATTTCGAATGACGCTAACAGGTCAAGAATGGCTTGCAGGGACAGCCGCCCTTCCATGGAGTTCGCGGTCGCTATATTCCGTGTGGATGAAGCGGGTGTTGTTCAAGGTCTTCATGCCGTCGGCGACGACATCGGCTTCGGCTCCCTGAACATCCATCCAGGTGAAATCGACCGTGTTCAGCCTGGCTTCGCTGCACCATGCAGCCCCGATCAATGTAGCCGCCGCCACTACCATCTTCGAAAAAGCCGTGGGGTCAATGTGGCTGTGTTGACGAAACGCAATGTTATTTTCGCAACAGCTTGGCTGACTGTGTACATGATGGCGTCTATTTCCGAACGAACACACGCACAGGCCAGGTGTGCGATTCAGCAGAACCGCAGGCACTGATTGGTCCGCTCATCTTTGGCCTGTCTCTTGCTATGACCGGGCTGGTCACAATCTGCTTATCCAAGTTGTTCAAACGCTCAGGAGGCCTGTATGAATTTCCGTCCGCTTCACGACCGCGTCGTGGTCAAGCGCATCGACGCTGAAGAGAAGACTGCTGGCGGCATCATCATTCCCGACACAGCCAAGGAAAAGCCCTCGCAAGGTGAAGTCATCGCTGTTGGCCCGGGCGGCCGCGATGAGACTGGCAAGCTGATTCCGATCGATGTCCAGGTCGGCGACCGCGTGCTGTTCGGCAAATGGTCGGGCACCGAGGTCAAGATCGACGGCGAAGACCTGCTGATCATGAAGGAAAGCGACATCATGGGCGTTCTCACCGATGTGTTTTCCAAGAAGAAGGCCGCCTGACCCGGCGCTCGCACAGCTCACCTCCGGCGAGCGCCTGCCCGGCGCGCCGAAGGGATGAGAGAAATAAAAACTGAGGGAATTCCTTATGTCAGCCAAAGAAGTCAAATTCGGAGTAGACGCGCGCGACCGGATGCTGCGCGGTGTCGACATCCTCGCCAACGCCGTGCAGGTCACGCTGGGGCCGAAGGGCCGCAACGTGGTGCTTGACAAGTCGTTCGGCGCTCCGCGCATCACCAAGGATGGTGTCGCCGTCGCCAAGGAGATCGAGCTCGAGGAGAAGTTCGAGAACATGGGTGCCCAGATGGTGCGCGAGGTCGCTGCCAAGGCGGCCGATGCCGCCGGCGACGGCACCACCACTGCGACCGTGCTTGCGGCTGCCATCGTGCGCGAAGGCGCCAAGTCGGTTGCCGCCGGCATGAACCCGATGGACCTGAAGCGCGGTATCGACCTCGCGGTCGAAGCCGTCGTTGCGGACCTCCAGAAGAACTCGAAGAAGGTCACCTCGAACGAGGAGATCGCCCAGGTCGGCACCATTTCGGCCAACGGCGATGCCGAGATCGGCAAGTTCCTCGCCGACGCCATGAAGAAGGTCGGCAACGAGGGCGTGATCACGGTCGAGGAAGCCAAGTCGCTCGAGACCGAGCTCGACGTCGTCGAGGGCATGCAGTTCGATCGCGGCTACATCTCGCCCTACTTCGTCACCAACGCCGACAAGATGCGCGTTGAGATGGACGACGCTTACATCCTGATCAACGAGAAGAAGCTCTCCTCGCTGAACGAGCTGCTGCCGCTGCTCGAGGCCGTGGTGCAGACCGGCAAGCCGCTGGTCATCGTCGCTGAAGACGTCGAAGGCGAGGCCCTGGCCACCCTCGTTGTGAACCGTCTCCGCGGTGGTCTGAAGGTCGCGGCCGTCAAGGCTCCAGGCTTCGGCGATCGTCGCAAGGCCATGCTGCAGGACATTGCGATCCTGACCGGCGGCCAGGCCATCTCGGAAGACCTCGGCATCAAGCTCGAGAACGTCACGCTGCAGATGCTCGGCCGCGCCAAGAAGGTGATAATCGACAAGGAGTACACCACGATCGTCAACGGCGCCGGTAAGAAGGCCGACATCGACGCCCGCGTTGCCCAGATCAAGACGCAGATCGAGGAGACCACCTCGGACTACGACCGTGAGAAGCTGCAGGAGCGTCTCGCCAAGCTCGCAGGCGGCGTCGCGGTGATCCGCGTCGGCGGCGCGACCGAAGTCGAGGTGAAGGAGCGCAAGGATCGCGTTGACGACGCGATGCACGCGACCCGCGCGGCTGTCGAGGAAGGTATCCTGCCGGGTGGCGGCGTCGCCCTGCTCCGTGCTTCCGAGCAGCTCAAGGGCCTGCGCACCACGAACGACGACCAGAAGACCGGTGTCGAGATCGTGCGCAAGGCGCTGTCCTGGCCGGCCCGCCAGATCGCGATCAACGCCGGTGAAGACGGCTCAATCGTGGTCGGCAAAGTCCTCGAAAACGAGCAGTACTCTTACGGCTTCGATGCTCAGGCTGGCGAGTACAGCAATCTTGTCTCCAAGGGCATCATCGACCCGACCAAAGTCGTGCGCATCGCGGTCCAGAACGCGTCCTCGGTGGCGGCCCTGCTGATCACCACGGAAGCAATGGTTGCCGAGCTGCCGAAGAAGGCCGCGGCCGGTCCCGCAATGCCTCCGGGCGCCGGCATGGGCGGTATGGACTTCTGATCCCGCCTGTCAAAGCGTCTAAAGATGCGGAACCCTGGCAGGAATGCCAGGGTTTTTCGACTTCGAGCGAACTATCCGGACATTTTTTGAGCTGGATCGGCAGGCGACCCGGGATGTCTTTTGCGAGCAAAGCGGCGCGTGACTCGTCGTTGGGAACGCCGTGTACCGTGTGGTCAGCGTGGCGTCGTGGTTCGGAAGCGCTCCGATATCGATCGAGCCGGATTTCGTAAGGATCGATGCGGGGAAATCACCAAGGTCCACTCGGCGGGATGGTGCAGGTCGTCCACGTGGGGGTGCGCCGAGAGCCGAAGCAGCCGAGCCAGCGATTGTCGATAGCCAGCACCGTCGCTTTGATCGAGGCTCCTCCTCCGGTTCGCAGAACCCTGCTGAGACATGTGCCACGAGCCTGCTGCACGCCCTTCACTCACCTGGGAAAAGCGGCAACGCCAGAGTCCTCGGTGGGATGCAATTGTTGCTCCCAAGCCCGCATTCAGCGCGGCTCCGCACACTGGTTTAACGCAGCAAGGGTCCAATCCCAATTCTATCGTTCCGGCCACAATGGGACTGACCGCCACGAGACCTCGCTTTAACCGGATCAGTGTACTGTCATCGCCTCCTGCTTCGCTAGCCTGAGAACCCCTGCACGTTAGACCAGGCGGAAGAACCCGACATATCCTGTTGCGGCGCCGCCTTCCGGCGGCGACGCGCCGCTGCTTCTACACCCGCCCGGCCTGACCTTCCATGCGGACGATCGTTGACCTGCCTCATCATGCCATCGCGCTCATCCGCGCAAACAACATTGCCGCTTCCGATGGTCCCAGCCCAACGATGCCTACAAAGCTCGGCGGCGGCATTGGGATGTCCCGATGAGTGGGCCTCCACAGATGCAGGCAATACCGGCTGTTATTCACATACTGCGAATGTGGCGGGTGCAGTTGCATCACGCATTCCTCTTCATCCCAGAACAGGTCTTTGACGAAGCACATCTCTTCCCAATTCGGGCAACGCCGCGGCGTCGAGACAGCGACATGCTCCCAGCCAGGACGGATTAATCCGCTGATCTTGAGTTCACACCCGCAAGGCCCCTGCACAACGAACATGCCGCAAGGGCCCGATGCTGGAACGCTGGCAAACTGGCCGTATTGTAGGCGGCCGGCTTCCAGCTTCTCTATGATCTGCGCCCGCACGCCCCCTCCTTTGCCTCGTTGATCGCCTTGAAGTCGACGTAGATGACGTTCTCTCGCGGCTCACCACGCGGCGTCGGTTCGGTCCTCGGCAAGGCGCTCCAGTACCATTCTTCAGCGAACCATTTGCTGAGAAAGCCGCAGATGTCCATCATCACTCGTTCTCCATTAGTTTTTGGACGCTCACGCCCTGTTCCAGGGAGCTTGCGACCCCTTTCATGGCGCCTTGATTGCCTGAATGCAAACCGTCGACGATCTGCTCGATAGTGACTCGGCTCACAGGTGGACTTCCCCGCTCATGAAGACCCCGCAGGTACGCCGGCCCGATAACTCGATCACCGAACGAGCCCCACGCGGAGCACCTTGCTCATCGACGCCAGCGCACATCGCCGAACAAAGCGCGCTTCAGCACTGGGACCATCTGCCGTTGCGCTATCGCACATGAAACACAAGGTTCATTGCGCGCGCTCATTCGGATCTCGCGGAGATGCACTTGATTATATGAAATCGGCGAATCGCGGCTCGTCACCTCATGGCCAACAGATCGATTGCCATCCTGGCATGCCTCTCCAAAATGACCTTTGGCTCTACATTCCATTATGGGCTCGCACCACGTTTGGCTGCCTATCCTGGGTAACGCTTCTCAAAGGCGATATTGCTGCTTCATCAAGTACTCTGTGACGTTCACAGCTCTCTGCTCGTCGAACCTGAAACAGTGCCAATGCGTCATCTATGTGACCACGATTGATTTGTACGAGAGCAAAATCAAAACTGGCTCGCATCAGGCCGCGGCGGTTTGGCATAACGGATCCCTGATTGAGCCGACAACGTCCGGGATCGCCCGCCATCTCAGTGACGGCATAAGGTAGCGGTGAGAGAAGCTGATTAGTCTATCTCGACGGACTACAACTGCGGTGCCGTCGGTTGACCTTTTGCCGCGTTACTACGATGCAACTCCTAACGTATTGTTTCTGGCATGTCGCGAGCGAGCTCTCACCTTCTGCCAGTTCCCCGTGTTGTCTTTCGGACATCAAGGTCGCAACTCCGACCATGGGCAGCTAATCCGTGTCGCTAAACCCGACAGACACGCTTCTTAGTTGCGTCAAAGCGGTGCTGGACTTCCCCGCTCATGGCATGCTGATTGCTGTGGTGAAAAGCGCGAACCCAATGGGGCTCTATATCCAGGCATCACTCACAATGGGCTATTTGTTTAGTCCTGAGCGATGCAGTGCCGAGCACTCATCGATTGTCGTGGCACGTCCCCTGACCGACGCTGCGCGGCAATATCATCGGCTGGATGCACGTCCCGCAATAGACAAGATTCCGACAACCCTAGCCTTGAAAAGAAGACTGCGGACTTATGAATGATACGATGCATCCAAAAACCAGCCGTTCTCCGTGGACCAGCGCGGCACGTGGTCAATGACCCATTGGCGCGCACCAAAGCACCCAATCATCAAGCCGTACGGCGCCGATTGCCGTTGTTTGCAGGCGCAACGGCGACGGAATCTGTGGCCGCTGGCCGCGTTCCTCCTGAATGCGCTGCTCTGGGCCGGCATTTGCTGGACCATCGCAGCGCTCTTATGAGTGAAAGAACCTCGCAGAACTGACAAATCACAAGAAATGCTGCGTCGGGTCGGCGATGGCTTGTTGATGCCTCTCGCATATCCCGACTTCAACGATCCAATTGACGAATATGCCTACCGTCAGTTAGCAGTGGAGACTTCTTTCACAGGTCTGGTTTACGGTCCAGGCTTGGCGCGGTTAGCTGGATATGAATGCGCCGCGACCCAGATAACCGGAGGCATGACGCAGATGTCTCGAATTGGCGAGCTGATATACCAGCCAGCTTGATTCTGGGCCATTCGTCCTTCTCCGCGTCCGCAACTGAACCAGGAAGAAGCGCCCCGAGGCGCAGCGAAGCTCTACAACTCTCGCTCGGACCATGCTTCGTCCTCGTTGCTGCGCGTCTGCCACTGCTGGGCACGCCGAGCCAGCTTGTCGTACTCAATGGCAATCTTAAGAAGCCTGTCTCTAGGTTTACCGTACGCGAGCGCTTCGGCTTTCTTTCGCGTTGCTTCCGCGCGGCCTCGCCAGTGGTCGGGCTGGTAGAGTTTACTTTTCGGATTCATGCCATGAGCATGCAATTCGTAGATCAAAAAAATGCGACACCGGCGCTCCGTATAATCACGTAAGGCCTGGTGGCCCCGGTTGTCCAAGTCGGCAATTGCCCAATGCTACGCGCTGGCTTTTGCCTGCGCCGCCTCGCGCCATATACAGTCACGGCCGTTCAGAAAACGCAAAGACTCGGCGTCGCAGCCGAGGCTCGCAATGTGCACACCCCAGACAACCTCGGACGATTTGACCCAAGAATGGACTTGAATCGCACCTAGCGTCAGATTGTACGATCCTGGACAAGTCGGGACCGCCTCCGAGATCCAGCCGCTTCCTGACAGGTAATGAGAATTGCGAATGTGTCAAACATCTAAGCTCAGCTCACTCAGGATTATAAGCTTCTGCGAATGCGCGCTTGTCTACACTTTATCGGAGGTTGCTTCCGTCGCTGCTGGACGAAACCGCGCGTCTCGAGATCTCCACGGGAGGCGTTCCCATCACAGTCGCCGCGCCGGAGCGCACGCTCGGCAAAGGCTCTTTCTCAGAAATCCCACTCGCCGCTCACATCAAGTAGAGTACAGGCCGACTACACCAGACATGACCTGGAGGCGCGCCATCAGGGTTCGCTCTGCACGATCAGGAGCATCATCAACAATCGCTTGAGCCCACCTAGCTTTTGCCTCATCTCTCCGCCTCGATATACCCCGGTCCCGGCCGCACGTCTTGTTCGATCCCGCGTCGCGCCAGCTATGGCGTTAACTCGTCGGCTGGCGGGTCGGCTGAGCCCAAATACCTTGAGCCGTGCCACGCCCAATCAATGCCTCAGAACATCTAGGCATGCCAGACCGACCGCACAGTCACCCGGAAGCTCAAATGATCGCTTACTCGGCCAGCTCAGCTGCCAGTGTGTCCCGTCTGGCCGGGGCTAGGCCCCCACTACGGAAGGGAGATCCTGTCGTGCCGGCACAGATGACCAGCGCCGTGCGTGGTTAGGTCCGCGAAACGGGAACTCGCAGGCATCGCACCAACCAGCACGCGCGTTTGTGGCCCGATTGACAGACCATGTTGCGCTTCACGCAGGAAAGCGAATACCGCAGACCCACCAACTGAAGGAATGACATGACTCAAGACCAACGGCCCTGTTTGGCTTCGCTCCTCAAAACCTGCTGCGCCATCGCTCTTGCTGTCGCAGTGACAGCTGTAATCCCGGAGCAGGTAAACGCTCGCGATCAAGCCGCGACCGCCGAGGAGAGAGAGGCTTGTATGGAGGACGTGTTCCGCCTTTGCAGCAAGCACATACCGGATCACGTCGCTATCAGTGCTTGTCTCAGGTCGGAGCACGCGAGCCTCAGTCAGCAATGTCGCTACGTGATCTCCTCGCGAGATACTGGCAAGAAAAACAGCGACTCGAAGTGAAGGATCGGGCGGCCTGTTCGCTTGCCTCACGCCCGGAAACGGCCCTGGCTGAACCTGCAGGACGGTCACGCGAGGCCGGGCGGGGCGACGAGCACGGCCGCTCACAACTGACGGACGCTCTGGTCCCATCGCGCTCATCCGGATAGGCAAATGCACAAATTGCCCTTCGATACAGTTCTGATCGCCGACAGGGGCGAGATAGCCGCTCGCATCGTCAAAACGTTACGCAAGCTTGGACTACGTTCTGCAATTGTCTACCACGAGGTTGACGCGAAGACCCCCGCCATCTCCATGGCCGACCTGGCGATTCCGATCAGCGGCCACACGCCGATCGCAAGTTATCTGGACATTGCGCAGATCATCGCGGCCGCCCACAAGGCGAGCGCGGGCGCGCTGCATCCCGGTTATGGGCTGCTTTCCGAGAATGCGGAGTTCGCCAGGACGGTGATCAAGGCCGGTATCGCGTTCATCGGTCCCGCTCCAGAAACTATCGAACTGATGGGTGACAAGATCCGCGCGCGCAATTTCGCTCAGTGCAACGGCTTTCCAGTCGCGCCCTGTGCCATCGAAGAAGATGATCCGGCGACATTTGTTTCGAGAGCGCAGGCGATGGGAGTTCCTTTGCTCGTCAAGCCATCAGCCGGCGGCGGCGGCAAGGGCATGCGGATTGTACGCGACCTTAATACGTTGGAGGCAGCCATCGAGCAGGCGCGCAGTAAAGCGGGCCGCTACTTTGGAGATGACCGACTCTATGTCGAACGATATATCGAAAGCCCGCGGCATATCGAAGTACAGGTGCTCGGTGATTCCTTTGGTAACCTGATCCATCTGTTCGAGCGCGAGTGTTCGGTGCAGCGCCGTTTCCAGAAGATCATCGAGGAAACGCCCTCGCCTGCGCTATCACCGGAATTGCGGACTCGAATTTGCGATACCGCGGTCGGCATCGCCCGTGCAGCGAACTACCGGAATGCAGGAACCGTCGAATTCATCCTCAACGAAGGAGATTTCTACTTCGTCGAAATGAATACACGCCTTCAGGTCGAGCATCCGGTGACCGAGATGATCACTGGCGTCGATCTGATCGCCGAACAGGTCTATGCGGCAGCAAGCCGCGAACTTGCATTCTCGCAGTCCGACATCGTTTCAAGCGGGCATGCAATCGAGCTCAGGCTGTACGCGGAGGCTCCCGAACGCGGATACGTTCCTGCCACCGGCAAAGTACTTCTTCTCGAGTATCCAAATGGCGTACGGATCGACAGTGGCATCATGCAAGGTCAGGACATCACGCCCGCGTTCGATCCCATGCTCGCCAAGATTATTCTGCATGCACCAAGCCGCATAGAGGCTGCTCTGAAAGCCCATCGGGCGGTTCGCGAACTGGTTCTACTTGGGTGCGAGACCAACGCAAACTTGCTCGCCCGGATCCTTTCCGACGAGGCATTTCTCGGCGGTCAGTTTCATACGGGATACCTTGAAGAAAACCCGCATCTCGCAGCAGGCAATTCTGCTGCCGGAATGTCTGCGTTCCTGGCATCGGCGGCTCTCCTGACGAAGCCGGTGCGCGACTCGGCCGATGCCGTTCCCGAGCTTCACTCAGCGCTCGGCAGTTGGAGAAATTGACGTGTATCACTCATTCGAGGTCGACGGCGTAGATCATAAATTGTGGCTTTCAGCCAGCCAGCAGGGCTACCGCCTCCATTTGCGAGACCAGGTGATTGCCCCCGTCGCGTTTACCCAGCGCAGCGACAGTAGCGGAATCCTGACCATTGCGGGTGAGAGCGAACCGGTCAGGTTCGCGATCGACGGGGAGTGCATCCATCTCCATATCCGCGGCAGAACGCGCATTTTGCGCTACAGCGATCCACTGCGAACCTGTGCTTCCGGCAATAGCGAGACCCCTCCCCTGGTGGCCCGGGCGCCGATGCCCGGCGTGGTTGTTGCGATCACGGTTTCGCCTGGTGAATCAGTCTCGGCGGGAATGGCGCTGATGATGATTGAAAGCATGAAGCTGGAAACAATCATACGATCACCCCGGGGATGGCATCGTCGAGCGAATTCACGTCAAGGAAGGCGAGAGCTTCGAGCACGACGCCGTGCTCGTCACGCTGTTCAACGAAGGGCTCTGAAATGCAGCGGATCGGTTCTGCGGCGGACGTGAATTCGCAGGAGTTTCGTCGCAACGACTTCCATAACAGACAACTCGCCGCCGAATTGAAGGAGCACCAACGCCTCGCCCGCTTCCACAGACCCGAGCGGGACTTCGAGCGGCTGCGCCGGCAGAATAAACTGTTTGTTCGCGAGCGGCTCGCGGCGTTGCTCGATCCGGAAACTCCGCTCCTGGAGCTTTCCACGCTAGCCGCTAACAAGGCCTACAACGGTGAAGTGCCCGGCGCCGCCCAGGTGGTCGGCATCGGCATCGTTGCAGGTCGCGAAGTGATTGTTCACGCTGACGATTCCAGCGTGAAGAGCGGCGCGTGGTATCCGCTCTCGGTCAAGAAGATCGTGCGAGCCCTGGATATAGCCATCGAAAATCGCCTGCCGGTGGTTCATCTGTGCGACTGCGCCGGCGGCTTCCTGCCTTTGCAGGCGGAGTTCTTCGCTGATCGCTACCATGCCGGTCGCATTCTGCGCAATCAGTCCATTCTCTCGAAGATGGGAGTACCGCAGGTCGCCATCGTCATGGGCCACTGCACCGCGGCAGGGGCCTACGTCCCGGCGCTTAGTGAATATAACATTATGGTCGAAGGTACGGGAGCAATTTTTCTCGGCGGCCCTCCGGTCGTGAAGGCTGCCACAGGCGAACAAGTCTCCGCCGAGGAGCTGGGCGGTGTCCTCATGCACACCAGCGTGTCGGGCACCAGTGATTACTTTGCAAGCTCCGAGATCCACGCAATCGCGATTGCCCGCAACGTCGTCGCTCGCTTCCACCAGCCGGCGAAGACCCGGATCGATCACGTAACCCCAGAGCCGCCCGCCTATGATGCGTCCGAACTCTACGGTATCATTCCAAAGGACACGCGAGCGCAGTTCGATATGCGGGAGATCATCGCTCGTCTGGTCGATGGCAGTCGATTTCATGAGTACCAGCCACGCTATGCGACATCACTCGTATGCGGCTTTGCCCGGCTCCATGGATATCAAGTCGGAATCATTGCCAATAATGGCGTGCTGTTCGGCGACAGCGCGCTAAAGGGTGCTCATTTCATTCAGTTATGCGACAGGAACCGGACGCCTCTGCTCTTCCTGCAGAACGTCACGGGCTTCATGGTTGGCCGCGAATATGAGCGGCGTGGGATCACCAAGGACGGCGCCAAGCTGATCATGGCTGTGTCCGGCGCGTCTGTCCCAAAGTTTACAATCATTTGTAATAGCTCCCACGGCGCAGGAACTTACGCCATGTCGGGACGCGCGTTTGATCCTCGATTTGTGTTCAGCTGGCCGAATTCCCAGATCTCTGCGATGGGTGCCGAACAGGCTGCCGGTGTTCTCACCCATGTCAAGGCGAGACAATTGGCTCGCGCCGGGCGCCACCTCTCGGAGCAGCAACTGGCAGCCATTCGAGAGCCAGTTCTTGAAGAATATCGCGAGCGGTCAAGCGCCTATTATGCGACGTCCGAAATCTGGGACGATGGCATTCTTGATCCTGTCGATACCAGAACCGCCCTCGCAATCGCGTTGAGCGCTTCGCTCAATGCGCCGATCGACGCGCCGCAGTACGGCGTATTCCGACTGTAAAGCAGGACCAAACACTTGCGGCTCGCCCCGACACAGGCGGATCGGCGGAAGTCTCCATTGCTGTATGAAGGTAGCGTCCTGCGCACACTCATTTACAATCTGGCGGGGCTGTTTTGTGGGAGCGAGATCAGCACCGAAGCCACTTCAACGCGCCAGGACGGTGGTACCGGCAAGCCGCAAGGCTTCGAAGGATGCGGTGTCGGCAGGAACATCCTGATCAAGAGTCCGCTGCTGACGCACAAGCGCGGCAGCAGACACTGCCGTCGGCGCTGGCGCCATGCGACTGCACTGTTCTCATCGGCCGCCGATCTCTTGTCGAAGGCACGACGAAATGGACAGCTTGACTCTCACGTAGCGTCAGGTTGTAGCCTTCCCAGGACGCCGGCGGCCAAACCGACCGATACCTCAAGCGTCAACGACGCATCTGCAGCGCGCGGATGGGTCGGTCAGCTTCATCAAGGCAGCCGATGTTTCTTCAACGAAAGCCCCGTCGAACGGAAGAGCCCCAGATTTGGACAAGGAACGTGTGAAGTTCGATGGAAGCGCTTAAATCGATCATCGGCAAAGTTGCCAACGGCGCCACTCTGACGCGTGAGGAAGCTGCGTCAGCATTCGACAGCATGATGTCGGGTCATGCGACTTCCTCCCAGATCGGTGGCTTGTTGATGGGATTGCGAGTCAGGGGCGAAACGGTCGAAGAAGTCACCGGCGCAGCCTCCGCAATGCGCAAGCGAATGCCGCAGGTCGAGGCGGCATGCGACCCCATCGATATCGCTAGCACGAGCGACACCGTTGCCTATTCGGTCGACGTGTCGACGTGCGCCTCCTTTATCGTCGCCGGCGCCGACGTTCCTGTTGCCAGGCATGCCAACCGCGTTGCGTCCTCAGGTTCAGGCGCAGCAGACGTGTTGGCGCGTCTCGGGGTCAAGGTCGATCTTAAGCCTGAGGCCGTTGCACGTTGTGTGCACGAAGCCGGCATTGGCTTCTTGTTTGCGTCAGCCCACTATCCGGCGGCGCAGCGCGTTGGCCAGATCCGGACGGCACTTGGGATCCACACAATCTTTAATCTGCTAGGGCCCCTGTCCAATCCGGCCAGGGTCAAGCGGCAGACCGTTGGTGTATTCTCTCGCGAATGGATCCAGCCTCTGGCGTACGTGTTGAAGAACCTCGGTGCCGAATCGGTATGGGTGGTTCATGGCTCGGACGGGCTCGGCGAAATAACCCTCACCGGCCCGACCTTTGTTGCCGCGCTTGAGGCGGGTACAGTCCGCGTCTTCGAAGTGACGCCGGAACAAGCCGGGCTTCCCCGCTGCCGCAACGACGCGCTGCAGAGCGGCAGCGATGCCGAGGCTAATGCCGTCGCGTTGCAAAGCGTGCTCGATGGCTCACCAGGTCGATTTCGCGACGCAGCACTTTTGAACGCGGCGGCGGCATTGATCGTGGCCGGCCGGGCCTCGACGCTGCAGGAAGGCGTAGCAGTTGGACAAGATGCGCTTGACCGTGGCGCGGCAGCCGCTCGACTGAAGCGCTTGATCGCGGTTTCCAACGCGTGACAGCCGAGTAGATGTTCCAAAGTTCCGACGAAGGCCGACGCTCACAAGCGCGCACAGATTGCAGCTACGAATGGGCGTCGCTTCCGCGGGACATCGAGGAGCATGCGCCACCTGCCCGCGCCGTGATCAAAGCAATTCGCGTTAAGGGCGCGGTGCGGGAGCCAACCCTGTTCATCGGCGAGAGCCTATTGCAGTCCCCTATTGCCGAGGTGGGGACCCAACGGCGTGCGCTGCGCTCCAAAGGAGATGAATCAGATGATGTCCTCGCAGAACGTGGAAGCACACGGATCTATCGCAATGATCGAACGCATCATTCGGAAGTTTCGCGAATTGATCGATAAAGATAGCTCCATCCCGCCGGAGCTGCGGCGTGTTCTGCACGCGACGCTCGATGAGCATCTTCTCGATGCAAAAAAGCGTGTTCTCTTATGAGTGCATTAAGCGCGCCGATGCCGCAACGCGGCGAGATATTGCACGTCCGTCAGGTCATCATTGAGCTGATCTAAAGGACATCGATGTCATACCCGGTCTCAATCCGTGAACGCTGGTCACACATTGCGACACCGCGCGCCCGATTGCAGGCGCAAGAGGAATCCAAGTCATCTCTGGTAACGGAGGAATCATAAATGCAGCATAACTCCAGAGGCAGATCATGAGCCAGCAGTTCGTTCCTGTGGTTGGGGACATGCCGTCTGTCCAGCCGGCAGAGTTCCGTCAGGCCATGCGAAATCTGGCCAGCGGTGTGGCCATCGTAACGACCGGAAGGGCCGCCGGACGACGTGGACTGACGGTGAGTTCTGTAACGTCCATCTGCATGGAGCCGCCGTGCCTGCTCGTCGGCATCAATGCCCGCTCTGAGGCGCATGATGAGATACTCGCGAGCGGCAGTTTTGGAATCAGTCTTCTCCGCGGTGATCAGAAGGACCTTGCGCTGAGTTTTGGCGGTCAGGAGGCGGCGAAAGGTGTTCACCGCTTCAATACCGCTCCCTGGGATCAGGGCGTCCTCGATGTACCGCTATTGGCGAACGCATTTTGCGCGCTCGAATGCGTTTTGTATGATCATAAGATGATTGGCACACATACGATCTTTATCGGACGAATTGTCGCGGCCCGGGCTGGTCACGGCAATCCATTGATCAACTTCCAGGGCGCGCTTCGACCCTTGCCGCCTGATCGAGTGCGGTTGTACAGAATGCCGTCAGGACGGCAGAAGCGTTGAACGGACGATCGATAGGGGAGCGGTAGTCATCGAACAATCGTCCGGGCAACTGGTGGATGGATTTGGTCTTTTACAGGGTTCAGCTTGTATTGAAAAGTCCGCGCACCTCGCGACTAACTAACGCCGTACGGCAGCTTGAGCCTGCATAGTCCCGACGAAAACTACCAGCTTTGGTAGCTCAGTTATCGTCGGCAGGCGCGTAGCATCATTGCCGCGGCAAGATCAGGGTTCGAAGTCACACTGCGTCACAACAATCGGCCAATCTGAAGATCTCCGTGCGCGATCCTGATGCGGGCAAGTGGATCGTACCATGATCTTGCGCGAGCGATGAAAGTCGAATTCGAGGGCGCCAGACAACTATGTCCAGCAACCCGTTTGAAACCTCCGCGATCCTCGACGGCATCCGTCGTTGGGTCGAGATCGAGTCCCCGACGGAGCGGCCGGATCAGGTCAACAAGCTGGCTGATCTCGTCGCGGCGGGCTATCGCGACCTGCCGGCCAGCGTCGAGCGCGTTGCGGGGCGCAACGGCTGCGGCGATCACCTGGCCGCACGCTCGTCCTGGGGGCAGGACGTTCCGGGCATTCTGGTGCTGAGCCATCTCGACACCGTTCATCCGATAGGATTCATCGAACGGTTACCATTCAAGATCGAAGGCGACAGCGCGTTCGGCCCCGGCATCTACGACATGAAGGGCGGCGCCTATCTCGCCTATCATGCGTTCCGGCAGATCTGCGCCGATGACGCACGCCCGCCGCTCGGCATTACCCAGCTCTACGTATCGGACGAGGAGATCGGCAGCCCCACCTCTCGGACGCTGATCGAGGCCGAGGGCCGCAAGGCCAAATACGTGCTGGTGACCGAGCCCGCGCGCGAGGGCGGCAAGATCGTCACCGGACGCAAGGGCGTTGGCCGCTTCAAGGTGTCCATCAAGGGCGCACCGGCGCATGCCGGCACGCGTCGGAAGGACGGCCGCAGCGCAATCCGGGAACTCGGCCATGTGATCCAGACACTCGAGGCGATGAACGATCTCACGCGCGGCATCACCGTGAATGTCGGCGTCGTCCGCGGCGGCACCAAGCCGAACGTGATCGCCGAAGAGGCGTATGCGGAAGTCGACATGCGGGTGCCGACCATGGCTCATGCCGACGAGCTGGTGCCGAGGATCCTCCGCATGACTTCGCGCACCGATGGCGTCAGCGTGAAGGTGTCAGGCGAATTGAACCGTCCGCCGTATGAAAAGAGCAACGCCGGCGCCGCGCTTTACAAACACGCCAGGCAGCTTGCTGCCGGGATGGGATTCGAACTGCTCGACGCGTTCAGCGGCGGCGGCTCCGACGGCAATTTCACCGCGCCGCTTACCGCGACCCTCGACGGCCTTGGCGTCGACGGCAAGGGCGCGCATACGCATTATGAGCAACTCTACACCTCATCGATTGAACCTCGCGCGCGGCTGCTGTATCGCCTCTATCAGACACTACGCTAATTCAAGCAACAGGCGAAGTCCGCGACCGCGACGTACGTTGGAAGAGAGCGGGCGGCACATCGCAACGGCTCGTCCCGCGAAGCCGCAAGTGCCATACGCTGCCCGACCATCACGCCGACCTGATCGAAACGATGATCAGATCCACCACTTGGCACGGCAGCTCGGCTGCGGGCAGAAGCGACCGAGCTGTTCAATGGTACAGCGGACGTCGGCGCGCAATTGGCGGCAGGCAGCGAGCACCCGATCGTGGACGCGCGAACGTTTCCGACAACGGACTTGTCGGCTGCGAAACTAACGGGAGGGCAGACTTTCTGACGCAGATCGCGCGCTGCAAGCTGTCCACTCACCCCGGCGGTCGGTCCCGCCAAACCCTTTGGCATGTTCACAGAGATTGCCAGAAAGGGCTTGAATCGGACCTAACGTTAAGTTGTACGATCTTGAGGTTGGCACGCATCTTCCTCCGCCGCCGGGATTGTGAAGGATTGACGAATGTCTCAGCTGGTCAGAGCCGCCCCGCATTGGTTGGTCATGATCTTCATTCCCGACGGCGTGTCGGTCGAAACAGCTATGCAGCGCGTCTTGACCGCAACCTTACGGCTCGCAGCTAGCTGCCAATGGTCGAGCATTCCAGAACCGATACTATGTGGCTGCCGTAAGCCGGGTCAGCAGCGAGCAGGTGAGGTCAGAAGAGATCAATGTAGACCTCGATGCAGCGCCCCCGCAGGGCGCCGCCGCTTCCCGACATTGAAGCCGACCCCTCCTCTGGCGGGACACCGCGCCAGAATCAGTTCACCGGACCGGCTTTTCGCTCTGTTCATACCGCCTTCCATGGCAGGGCATTCTCATCGCGCAAATGTGCGACAGACCATGAGCCTGCGGAGGTTTTCAAAGGGGCCTGAGCTGCAAGTATCGCTCGGCGCGACCGGCGCGGCATCCGAAGAGATTGCCTGGCATTCTGGAGTAGCAGGTTGAAAAAGCCCGACGGCGTCAACAAGGTCCTGTTGTTCGACCATATTGAGGGCCAATGCCGGGCCATCATCGGCTTCAAGGATGGAGATACCAGAGCTGCCTATATGTGCGGCGAGCCTGTCTGTCAAAAACCAGGCAAGAAACAGTCGTCGTGGTGCGCCTATCACCACGCGCAGATGCACACGACCACTGCCGAGCAGAACAGATCGGGTGATCAATCGCCCGAGATTCCTCAAGCAATATCCATTGTTCGTGATCCATGACAACCATCAATAACTGTGTTGTCCTGCTAGGTCTGCGTGATCATAGCCTCTGCAACGGGGAGCCGGAGCATGTCCCGCGAAGCAGTTCCGAGCTCCGGCTGAAGCGCATCGAAACGAACGTATTGTGCGGAGCTGAGGCATACGGGGAATAAGTTGGATCTCTGCACACTGGTTGAGCGCAACGCGGCGTATGCTCCCGACAAAGCCGCGATACGTTTCGAAGGACAGACTCTCAGCTACGCCAGCCTCACTCGACGGATCGAGCGGGTCGCTCGCGCCCTCAAGAGCCAGCTCGGCGTCGAGAGAGGAGACCGGATCGCGATCCTTAGCCTCAACCGACCTGATTATCTCGTGCTGCTCTATGCCTGCGCGCGGCTCGGCGCAATTCTCGTACCGTTAAACTGGCGCCTTGCGGCCGCCGAGCAGCTTTTCATTCTGTCCGACTCCGGGGCACAGGTGCTGGTGCTTGAGCAGGCCTTCGACGCAGTCTTGCCTGTTGTGACGAGGCACCTGCCCGATGCTTCTCTCGTCGGGTTGGACTTTGCGCCTCTCGGCGGAAACAAGCTGGACGATCTCCTGGACGCAGACTGTGGTGACGGACGCAATCGACGTGCGGACCTGTCTTGCCCCCTTCTGATCGTCTACACTTCGGGCACCACAGGCCGACCGAAAGGCGCCGTGCTGCGTCAGGAAGCGTTGCTCTGGAACGGCATCATGAGTCAGCACATGCATGACCTCACCTCGACCGATCACGCCTTGACTGTTTTGCCGCTCTTCCACGTCGGTGGCCTGAACATCCAGACGACGCCGAGTTTGCATCACGGCGCAACGGTCACTATCCACAGCCGCTTTACACCGGAGACCACGCTCGATGCGTTCGAGCGTGACCGGCCCACGCTGGCAGTCCTGGTGCCAGCCATGATGCAAGCCCTGACCAACAATGCCCGATGGGGCAGCACCGACCTGTCCGGGCTCAGAGCAATCTGTACCGGATCTACTATGGTGCCCCACCACCTTGTCGAGCTCTTTGTCGCGCGTGGCGTGCCGGTCCTGCAGGTTTACGGTTCGACGGAGACCTGCCCGATCGCTGTGTATACGAAACTCGGCGGGGGTCTCGTGCCTGAGGGGTCAAGCGGGCTCGCCGGTCTTTGCTGCGAAGCTGCGATCATAGATGATGCTGGCAGCGAGCTGCCGCCCGGTGATCCAGGCGAGATCGCAGTACGTGGGCCCAACGTCTTCTGCGGATACTGGAAGAATCAAGAGGCAACGCACGAGGCTCTGAATCTGGGCTGGTACCGCACTGGCGACATTGGTCGCCGCGACGCCGATGGATATTTCTGGATCCATGACCGCAAGAAGAACCTGATCATTTCCGGCGGAGAGAATATATATCCGGCGGAAGTGGAACGTGTGCTTGTGGGCCATCCGGATGTTGCAGATTGCGCCGTCGTAGGTCGACCGCATCCGCGCTGGGAAGAAGTACCGGTCGCTTATGTGATCAGGCGACCGGGCGCCCGGATCGAAGCGGAAGCGCTGATGGCGCATGTCCAGTCACAGCTCGCCCGTTTCAAGGTACCGCGCGAGATCATTTTTACGCAACAGCTACCGAAAACTGCGTTGGGCAAGGTCCGGCATTTTATGCTGAAGGAAGCCGGCACCCAATCAAGCTCGAAAGGCGACGGCAATTGAGGTCGGCGGATTGCAGGCTAGCGTACCTTCCAGCGACACGGCAGGTGACATCGTGACGGCGCGAAAAGACCTTTTCGGTCATGGCCACTACAGGTTGCGCGGCAGCCCACTTTGGCCGCCCCTCTCTGATCACATCCGAATGTGCGTAGGTCACTGATGCCGCGGATTATAATCATGAATGCCGGTACGGCCCAGATGTCGGGCTCCGATCTGACAGCAACTCAACTTTCGTTGGCCGCCAACTCGGCTTATCGTTCAGCGTGGTTTGCTCAGGAGGGCGACCTGATAGTCTCCCCGCTATCCATCCCGGCGGATCTGCTCTCCTATGTTGGCGCGACGCTTAATTTCGACGCCTCGACTCTTTTGTTGCTTGTACCTGAAGGCAGCCGCGAAGTGCCGGTCCTCAATGATTGCATACTGCTGTCCAACAGCATTGTTGAGCGAATCAACAGCCATATTCGTCAGAAATCATCCTGGAGCATGTATCCCTGCTACTCCAGTGAAGGCGTCGCACGCCTGGCGGCCGTGCTGGGCATACCGCAGACCGGGGACGACTTCGCTCTGCAGCGAGGGCCTGATCTGTTGAACCGCAAGAGCCACTTCCGCCAACTGGCGACAAGTGTCGCACTTCCGCTGCCCAATGGTTCCATAACGACGAATTCAAACGAACTGTTCCGAGCGGTCAGCTCGCTGCGGTCCGAGACCGGCAGCGTCATCGTAAAGCTGGACAATGGAGCCGGTGGGGCCGGAAATGTCATCCTGACCAGCAATGAAGGCGGTCCGCTACCCGGGGCAAGAGATACCCGGCGGATTGCCTGGCCGTCGTTTGATTCTGACGCACTTTGGTCTGAGATGACAAATGCATCATGCAAGACGCTGGTCGTTGAATCGTACCACCTGGCGCGATCTCTGTTCTATCTCGAGTATGAAATCGAGGGTGATGGCTCGATCGCTTTCATCAACAGTGGGAACATTCGACTGCGTCGGAGCACGGATCGATCTGAACGGGCTCTGATCTGGACAGGACTTGAGCTTCCAAGCGACCTGGGGAATGAGCAATGGTTGACTGCCCAGGCGCACGCCTACCGATTTGTGTCCCTTGCTCGTAGACTGGGATATCGCGGAATGATCAACATTGATGCCATTTTCTCGAACGACGGACGGCTGCTGTTTAATGAAGCGAACGGCCGGTGGGGTGGCGGCTCGGTGTTACACAGCATTGCCGTCCGGCTGCTGGGCTTCGACTATTCCGGCTACCACGTTGTTTTATCCGTGAGAAACGTTCGATCAAGCTCCCTCCAGATCGCGCATGATCGTTTCGCCAAGGACGGGTTTCTATTTGACCGCACGCGCAAGGAGGGTGTGATCCCGCTTGCCGCCGACCAGGAGGCCGGCACGGTGGAATGCGTTGTGATTGCGCGCGACAGGCCCGCGTCGCGCGATCTGCAGCACCGGCTGCTGTCGATGGCTTGATTGAGATCACGGGGGCTTGTCCAGCTCCTCCATTCATTCGAACTCGGCCCTGTGCCTGCAAAACCAAATCGAGAGATCAGCGCTCCTCAAGGCGGAGCCTGTGGTCGCGCTCATGCGCTGTTCAGCCGGCCGCCCGGCCTGGTGAGGACGGAATCGGTCCAGTGGCCTCTGTCAGCCCAAACCCCTCAGCCCTGAGCCGGTCCCGAAGTGTGCCGGCCGATCGGCGATGAGGCGCTCGAGGTGCAGCGGCTCATCGTCTGGCCGCTCGCCTTGCGCCAATGGTCCGATCAGCGCTCGCGTGGCGTCGACCACAAGCACTCCGCAATCATGGCCGTTCCGATGCCGGGCCTTGCCGGCAGGTTGCAGGCGGGAGCCGAGACGTGGCGAGCTGCTCTGCAACGGTGCTGTTGCGGGAGCCGGAGGAATCATAATGATAGGCAGAGGCTTCAGCTGAGGGGTCCGTTTCTGGCGCGTGACCCCTGCAACAACCCGGTCCCGCACACGCCGTCGCAAAGCGCCCCCAGCATCCGGCTGTTTTGCTAGTTGTGGTAGCTGTCGAGAACCTGATGACCGCTGGGCTTCCTGCGCCCGGCGCGAGAACACGATCGCGCACGCGTCGGCAAACCTGCCCAGGACAGTGACGATGTCTTGTCCCGATCTTGCCCCGGAACATCCCTTGGGGCATTGGCGGGCGATGAGCCTTCGCCGGGATACTCCGCGTGGTGGCCTTTGCAGGCATCGCGGTTAGCCGCAGGCCGAGCAACATTGGCCTCGCAAAGGACAGCTGGTCGCCGGCCTGTTCGCGGCAACTCCATGAGGCAGAACGCGCAGAGCAGTTGCGTCCCGCCGATAAGCCGTCCACCTTCACGAGCGTCAAAGCAATTTCCATCAAGTGGATCAGCTGAATTGACGGCGCCGTCCAGAGTGTCCCGGCGCGCTGGTCGCCTCGCTGCTCGTCGAAACGATGAACCTGGTTAGAGATGTTCGCCTGGTCGAAGAACCCGGCTTCCCGCCTTGAACTAATGTCCCGGCGCCGCTTCGGTCCAGTGGAACTTGGCAAAATCCGGCTGCACTGTTCAATGCGCGAGCCCGCGACACGGATCGTGAAGGGTCAAAGCTTCCGAGCGGCTTCAGCCGACGACCTTTAACGAGCCTGAGCGAAGGCCCATATTGCACAGCGACAAACGCCCCGCAGGACATCCACGGCAAGATGGGTCGATCTGCCGATCTCACCTCTTGAGAGCTCACCCGTTACTCGACTCATTCAAAGGCCATTCCCGCTAACTCACCTCACAGTGGT
Organism: Bradyrhizobium sp. JR3.5; assembly: GCF_054057015.1. Classification (NCBI taxonomy): domain Bacteria; kingdom Pseudomonadati; phylum Pseudomonadota; class Alphaproteobacteria; order Hyphomicrobiales; family Nitrobacteraceae; genus Bradyrhizobium; species Bradyrhizobium sp. JR3.5. Next base: position 5,245,054 of record NZ_JBSRYV010000002.1, on the reverse strand, counting down.
AGAGCTTTCGATGACGCGGCGGTTTGCACCGCTCCGTTTTGAACAGAAGTAGACCAGCGATCGGCGCTCGCCGGTGTGTACGGGCTTCACCTCATGCCGGAGCCTACATGTGGTAACAAGCACTGCCCCAAATGGCGGTCGAAATACCTGGTGTTCGTACGCGCTTGGATACACCACGAACTCACCGCCCTCGAAGTCTCGCGCGAGCTGCACAATCACTGAGTACTCAAAATCAGGGTCGCTGTCGGCATCCAAATGGATGCCAACGAAAGAACCAGGAGGCATACGATGCATCTGGCATCGGCGAATCACGAAATCTGGCGATCCTCCCAGGATCTTTTTTAGCGCGAAGCTACGGTCTTTCCTTTCAAGTAGTTCGATGATCTGCGCCGGCGCTGTACCGTTCACATTGGCAGGATTGCGACCAGGCGGATCGACCCTCACGCGTTTGACAAAGACGTTGTGCGAGTCACCGGCATCTCCCTGCCGCACTTCTTCTTCGGGAATCTCAGCCTGCAGCTGATCGATCCTCGTCAAGTCATCGTGGGTGAATAACGTCTGGGGGCCGATCACGACCGTACCTTTCACCAACAGCTCTATGCGGTATCTCGTCAGAGCCTCTTCTGATAGAAGACGGGATTTGTCACTCATTGTGCGAGCCATTCGAATTCACCTCCAGGTTTTGATTTTCAAGAGAGCATCCCAGGTCCCGGTGCATCGAGCGGAACGCTTGCTCCCAATGCTCGCCGTCGAACTCGTCTATTGCTATGCTTTCGATCGTTCTTTTATCCAGGCATCGAATATTCACGCTGAATCCGGAGGGGTTCGAGCGCGGCCTGTAGAATGGCTTAACGCCGCAAATCCGGCAAAAGGTGTGCCGAGCAATGTTCTTGTTGAACTGGTACGCAGTGAGGAATTCTTCGCCGCACTCGATGCCAAGCTTATCGCCAGGTACGAGCAGGTGCAGAAATCCGGACATTTGGCAGATTGAGCAATTGCATCGAACTGCAGACAGCTCTCGCGGCGCTCGGACGTAGAACTTGACAGAACCACAATGACAACGACCACGGTGTTCGATCTCCGCTCGACAATCTCCCTCAAGTGAGACAATTCGGAGCAGATCGCGGCACCACTGCAAGCTGAGCCGATAGGCTCGATCGAATTCACGCAAGAAACAGCGATGACGGTCAGCCGGCACAAGTTCGCCGATGAGCCGGCTTGTCATATCTGCGTGATATTTCTCCGCGGGATCTTCTCCGCCGACATGGTTTCTGAAGTACTCGAGATCGTCAAACCGGGCATCAAAGGTTTTGACCAGAGTGCTCCACAGCGACTGGATCATCTCCGCAGCATGCAGCTCGAAAGCGACCATGCTGGCGCAACGCACCAGAGGGTCTTTCGCTGACAACCCCACGTAGAGCGAATGCAGGTATCGCTTCGTTGTGGCGCCATAGCTGGGCTGTATTGCCCTGCCGAGTAGTCGCGATGCATCCTTTCTAAGCAGGTTCGAGTGGAAGCTTTCAGTCACCAGAATATCGGGCAGCGCCGCCTTGCCGCCCTGGATAACTCGGCTATAACCACCCGTCTCATCCCAACAGATGAAATTTGCGACCACGCTGGTCAGTTCAATGTCCCTCGGAAGATCTCGATTGTGACGTATTGTATCGAATATGAGATCCTTTTGCGACCCCGCCTGCAGGTACGGGAACGCCTGTGACATCGCCAGGTATTCAGGCAGCAGGCTGGCAACCTGCTCTTCGGACATCTCTGCAGCGAACGGATGTGGGCCAAACAGATTTCGCGCGCGCTCAGTCAAATACTCGCAGAATATCTGCGGAGGCTGATCTGGTGTAAATTGAGAAGCTTGAGAAGACGTCATTTGAACCTTGGCCATGAGGAGAGAACGAGCCCTGAAGAAGCGACTTGCCGTCGGCACCAACTACTGGCTAGTCGAGATCAACGGGCTCGCCGGCTCGATGGGGCTTGTGATCGCGTTCAACCATCCAGGCGAAATTCCCTTCTGCGCACCTTCGCGGCCACAGATAGCGGGGCATCATGAGCCCGGTCCTGTTCACGCATGGGAACATGTCCATTGATTGAAGCGGCGACGATCCCGTCGGATTCCGATCCAGGGCAGTCCGATGCCGTGAATGGCCCGTGCGGCCAGGCATCGCGTGCAGAATCATGGTGAGATATTGTGCCGCGCACGCCATCGGGAGCGCTCATGCCACATGAGGCAATGGGATATCTGATCGCGCGAGCGCTTGCCGCTGGGGACCCGTCGTGAAATGGATCAAGCCCTCGCGGTTGCTGCTCACTGCCGGTTCATGGCTCTCTGCGAGCCTGGTACGCGAAGGCCGGAACGAATCGCATCTGCCGGGCTCTTGGGGCCTTCGGCCGTCATCTGCGCGAGATTGTCGGCAGCTGGCCGGCACGAGAGTCTCGAAAAGACCGCCGCTGGTTCTTGCGCGTTCTGCGTCCACTCGTCCGCCCCCGTGTTCCTGTACCTTTCCAGCAATCGCCGTGCCAAACCTGGCCTCAGTCCTTAAGCTATTGAATTACCTTGATAAAAACATTCGCGCCGACTCGTCATTGCAGTGTATCGAGCCTGACAGGATTTGCGTGACTGTGGGAAAGCAAACAGGGAAGAAGAAGTGCAGCCCCTGCTCACGAGGGGCATACGGAATTGATCGCGGAGCTTGCTCGAGCATGCCTGATAGCTGGCCATGAGTTGGCGAAAGAAGAACCTCAGGCGCCGTCAAGTTTAATCTGAAGTAGAGGGAATTTGCGGCGATTGATGGTGAGAAGAGCTGGTTGCTCCGCGAACAAATCCTGAAATCTGTGCACCGATTGGCTGTCGCCAAAAATATGCCGAAAAGATCAGGCGCCTTCCGGTCGGTCGGTAATGTCTCCAACGACAAAGTCACGGCCTGATGCAATTGGGCTGGCGTGAGGTTTTCCGCAACCGGCCATTTTTGACGGGAAGGAAACTCGCGTGTCACAAACGTTGATTCAGCACGGGACGGTTAAATCGCGCATCAACGCGATCCTGCGTGCGACCAGCGGCAATTTCCTCGAGCAGTTCGACTTTTTCCTGTTTGGCTTTTACGCCAGCGCCATCGGACAAGCCTTCTTCCCATCGGGGAGCGAAACCGTCTCGTTGCTCAACACCTTCGGCGTGTTCTGGCTGGGCGCCTTAATGCGTCCAGTAGGCGCGGTCGTCCTGGGGGCCTATATCGACCAGATCGGCCGGCGAAAAGGCCTGATCATCACACTATCGATCATGGCGATTGGCACTGTGATCATCGCCTTTTGTCCCGGTTATGCGACAATCGGCATTGCCGCCCCGATTGTCGTTCTGGCCGGACGGCTGTTGCAGGGTTTTTCTGCCGGCGTCGAGGTCGGCGGCGTTTCGGTCTACCTTGCGGAGATCGCAACCCCGGGCAATCGCGGGCTCTATACCTCGTTTCAATCGTCCAGCCAGCAGGTCGCGATCTTTGTCGCGGCGACCGTGGGCTACCTGCTGAACGAATCGATGCCGGCGGAAACCGTGGCCTCCTGGGGGTGGCGCATTCCGTTCTTTCTCGGCTGCCTTATCATCCCGCTTATCTTCTTTCTTCGTCGAACACTGGAGGAAACCCCGGAGTTTCTGGCGATGAAGAAGCATCCCAAGGCCCGCGAGATCTTTGCCTCGGCGCTGGTCAACTGGCGCACTGTCGTCCTCGGGATGATGATGGCGACCCTGACCACAACGACCTTTTATTTCGTCACGGTTTACACGCCCACGTTCGGCAAGACCGTCTTGAAGCTGTCTGGCCAGGACGCCCTCTTGGTGACGCTCCTGGTCGCCCTGACCAACTTCATCTGGAATCCAATTGGCGGCGCCGTCTCCGACCGTATCGGTCGCAAGCCAGTTCTGCTCACCATTGCCGGGCTTGCGTTGGTGACCGCGTATCCGGCTTTGAACTGGCTGGTAAGCGCTCCCACTTTCGGCAAGATGCTGGCGGTCGCGATGATGTTCTCGTTCTATTTTGGTACCTATAGCGGAACTATGCTGGGTGCCCTGGTTGAGGTCGTGCCTGCGCATGTGCGCACAACCTGCTTTTCGCTGGCCTTCGCCCTCGCGGCCGCCTTGTTTGGTACCTTTACGCCACTGGCCTCGACCTGGCTCATTGAGCGCACCAACGACAAGGCTTCACCCGGATTTTGGCTGATGTTTGCAGCCGCGCTCGGCATCATCGCGGCACTGACTATCTATCGGGGGACCGCCAAGCCATCCAGAGCTGCGGTGCCTTCGCGCCCTGAACCGCATGATAGCCCCTTGGGCGTGCAAACCGCATCGCGCTAGCATGATGATCCGGCTGCAGACGTGCTCCATCTTCGTCGTCACGACCACGTGCGAAGCTGTGGTCTCGACGCCTGTGAACACGACCATACGCTTGTGCAGTATTGTGCTCTAAATCCATAAGCCAACTGCTTGTCGATGCGGCTGGTCCGCGATGGACCAGCTGACCAGGCCGGGTGACAGCCTGAGCCGCGCCTGGATAGACGTCAGGATTGAGGAAACTGACGGCGTCAGAGCAAATTGCGGTCCCTTGTCCAGGCGCCGCTTCATCACAGACGACCCCCAGCGATGCTTGATCTCTTCATTGATGAACCGCGACCGCCATGGCTTCGACCGATCGAACCGCACCAATATTCATTGTTCACCGCCTTGAGGAATCCGCCATTGTTCTTGTTCCACGGCAGCTTGCTCTTCTTGTATTTTTCCATCGACTCGTCCGTCGAGGTCGTTGACAGGGTAGGATGGGTGTGCAGCGGCTCATCCACCAGCATTTCATAGACGCGATGGCGGTTGTCCAATTCGTCGCTGGGGTCTTGTTTGCTGTAGAACTTGCGATAGGCGGGCGCCTTGGCCGGCGTAGTGACGGTGTGGAAATAGTGCCAGATCAAATCGGTTTTCCACGAGGGGTCGCGGGTATGGGTGTCGGACATGGAGACGTTCCATATAAGGTGTTCGGCTGCGGCGGCTGCGCAGCCTTTTCCCACTGCGGTCAGACCAGCCACGCTAAAAGGTTAGTCCCCGCGCTGTTGATGACGGTTGACCTGTCGCAGTGTGTCGGATTGCCGCAGGCATGAACACACTGAACTGCATTCAGTGGGGATGAAGCCCCGGGCCTCGACAGCATCATCGCGCGCCAGTGCTTGGAATGGGGGCAGATTCGATCGCAAGGAAATGGCAGCTCGTTGGGCGCAGCCTTACGCGAATGATTTTTAGCGTAGATCTCGGACGATCATCGACCGCCCGGCGCTTTCGCTCGGCAGTGGCTGGGCAGGCAGCTTGGCTTTGACGACGCTACGGCAGCCGTTCGCTTTTCGGATTGAACATAGGTTGCAACGAAGTAGAGCAGGCCGGCGATACACGCGGTCGCCAGGCTCGCGGCCAGTACGCGCATCCCACCTTGAAGCAGTAGCTTGCCTAGCTGGATCACCATGCCCATGAGATAAAGCTGAGTCGTTAATTGTCCGTACGACCGAGCCTGTTCGATGCAAGCAGCGAAGCTCCAAAATTCGGATTCGCGCACTGCCGTACGAAGCGGCAATTCTAGTGATTGCGCGTCAGGGACGATGAGGCGAAGCCTAGCGCGCTAGCGTTGGACTACAAGCCGTCCTTCGTCATAAGCGCGGAAACGCTCCTGCCAGACGAGATGATCTCAATCGACCGGAAGGCTGCAAAATGTCGGATTGGCTGTTGAGTACGCTAAGGACTCCGGCGACTTCCAAGCTGAATACACTCCGGGATCAGCGCTCGCTCCTCAGATACCCATCATCAACAAATGCCGGTGTCGGTGGTTGCGTGTCCAGGATTTGAAGTGCGTCAGGAGAAGCTCATGATGTCTAGCGGATGAAAGTTCTGCCGAGGTAAGTCTTAGCCAGACGCCTCGTAGCAAGTCTTGAGTCCGAACCGGTAACGGCAGGACCAAGCGTAGACAGCAAGCGTGCAGGGTGTGTATTGGGCCACGTAATGGGATCGTCGCGGTCGCCGAGGCTGCTTCAAAAGTCGAAGGCAACACCGGGATCTGCGCTAGAGGCGAGCAGGTTCTGGGCCGCCGGGGTCGGAGACCACATCACGCGCGCACAGAAATCATGGGAACCTGAGAACCCCTGTCGTGTGCTCCGGCTCGTCACCGGAGGGGGAATTGGTCGAGCGAAAAGCAGAAGCTTCCTCAGGCACGGCAGGGTGGCGGATCGGGGCGTAGTACTGTCGATGGCGGCGAAGGCAACGAGTCGACCGGAGGGAAGGCCCCGACTGATGGGAAACTCCGGTGAGCAGGCACGGGACCGGACACAGAGCCGGGTCATCCCGCCAGCCAATCTCACCAGGGTGAATGAGGCGGCCAAACGGTCGCGCCAGACCAGGTTCACGGCGCTGCTGCACCACGTTGACGTCGCTGCGCTCGAAAGGGCGTATCGACGGCTGCGGCGGCAGGCGGCGCCCGGGGTAGACGGGGTGACAGTGGAATCCTACGGGCCAGACCTCGAAGCTAATCTTCGCGATCTAGCCGACAGGGTCCATAGCGGCCGCTATCCTTCGACCTCGTCGAAAAAAACGACGGGGCGAACTTAAGGCAAGACGCAATTTGGCTGTGTCAGTCCGGGCTCCAAACAAGCATCGCTTGCGTCGCCTCGCTCCCTTGCGCGACTTTGCTGACCGGTATCACAGGCCGGTGGAAGTTTCAGATTCGGGCCCTGCCGGAAGGCTGCGTGATTTGATTATCCGTGTTGCCGCAAAGCACGTTGAAGACCATGCGCGAAACAAATTCGCGGAGCGTCTTTCCTGGCTCCGTGAAACGATGGTCGGATCATCCTGGCTGTTCGTACTGGCGTAACCGGCAAGTCCAGCCTGAGCCGCTTCGGGGCGCATAACGCGCATCTGCCTGTCGGGATGGCGCATCCTTCGATCGCTTTGATTTGTCGTCGGCATGGCTCTCCAGATCAAGCATCACGAACTTGACGCCGCAAGGTCGGCTTCGAGCTTGGGTTGGTGTGTGAAGATAGCGTCTATCAACGCCTGCGCCGGTTGCCCTGCTGCCTCGACAAGCGCCGCTTTCTCAGCGCGCGCAGAGGGAGCGAACACTCGCTTGACGACGGTTGGCGAGCCCTTGAGACCGCATTTGGAGACGTCCTCGACGCCGGCATCGTGCGCGCTCCATTTCACGATTGGCGCACGTGCGGCACGTAAGGCATCCGCCATCGCGCCGCGCCGGATCTGGTTTGTCGCCTCCAGCATGGTGATGAGACAGGGCAGCCTCGTGTGCAGCACCTGGACACCACCTTCGGAGCGTCGTTCCCGCTTCAATTGTACGTGCGGCGAGATCCAGCGATCTGACCTTGGCGACGTAGGTTAGCTGCAGCACGCCCAGCCGCTTTGCGATGCCGGGCCCAACCTGCGCGGTATCACCGTCGATGGTCTGCTTGCCGGTGAAGATGAGGTTTGTCGGGCCATATTCCTTACCAATTTTTCGGATGGCTGTTGCCAGTGCATACGTCGTGGCCAGGGTGTCGGAGCCCGCAAAGCAACGATCGGTGAGCAGTACGGCGCGATCGGCGCCGTAGGTCAGCGCCTTTCTCAAAGAGTCTTCCGCCGATGGCGGGCCCATTGTAAGCACGGTTATTTCGCCCCCGAACCGATCGCGCAGCTCCAGCGCGGCCTCGAGCGCGAAAAGGTCATATGGGTTGATGATGGTCGGCACGCCCTGACGCATGATCGTATTGGTCACGGGGTGCACGCGGATCTGCGCAGAGTCGGGAACCTGTTTGATGCAGACGACATTGTGCACGGAGTTGCTCCAAAAGTTGCGACAGTTGCGAAGAGAACCAGCAAGTATTGTACCATCCCGGCCCACTTTGGAATCCGCTGGCTACTACAGAGGCTTGGACGAAACCGATACGGCGCCCTCGCCCGGTGTTCGTGACGAGCGAATACCGACCGACACGCGTCGGGGCTGCGACAGCGCCGTTCCGCCGGGCACGTCAGCCGAGTGACGCCAGGATATCTCGCGGCAGATTACCGTCGTTCATCACGAGCGGCGGCGGATCGGTTGATGGCGAACGAAGCGCACCTGGCATCGGCGTCAGGCCGTCTGGCCTGTCAAGCGAAAGAAACGTCGTGAGGCGGGCGCAACCTGAGAACAAATTTGGACAAAGACAGATTCGATCGCGGCCGCGCCAGCGATGCTCGCGCTCAAGAACGTTCGTAACCAGACGACAGAGGCGACGCTGGGGGCGCGGTTGCTCAACGGTGGTGCCGTCCACATTTCAAGCCGCCGGCACTGGCCGCCTCGATCCGCATAGAACCGAAGACGAAGGCAGCATGAGTATTGCCACTCACCAATCCGAGGTCGATCGACGAATTTCCTTGATACGTCGGTTGGTGTCGGTCAGGGGGCCATCCGTTAGCACTCCTGGACCGTCTCGTGGTGATCTCTGCAGTCGTGGCCAACAAGCCCCACCTCTTGCCAAGCCAACTCAACTCGCGTCGCAACCGCGACCCGGGCGGGATCGTTCCGCTCGCACCCAAGGCGACGCCGTGGGGCGAATCGTCCCATCCAGATCGATGAAATTGGACGCACGCAAGCCAGCCAAGATGTCCCCTCACAGCTATTCGCCTCAACTGTGATGGTCGCAGCTTCGACCGCGCTGGCCCTTGCGTTCAGAATCGCTTGATCTCGATTCCGTATTTCCTCAGCGCATAGCCAATCTGGCGCGGCGTTAGTCCCAGCAAGCGCGCTGCCTTTGCCTGCACCCAACCAGATTTTTCCATGGCCGCAATGACCCGCTCGCGATCGGCCCATCTTCGCGCCACCTACGAGGGCTGTGCCGGGAGGAGGAGTCAGTGAGGCCAATTCGCTGCCGACGATCGGACTCGGCGCGGTCGCTTCAGATAGCGGAGTGATGGACCTCGCGGGCACCGGCATGCTCGGTACGGGCGGCATTATCATCTTGTCCGATGTACTTTTCCATAATGTCGCGGAAAAGCACTGGCCGTGGCAACAAGCAAAGTCATTTCTCACGATTGATGGTCCGGCGGACAGCGTCGCTGTGCGCTCAATGCAGTTTTCGAGCTCGCGGACATTGCCTGGAAAGCCGCAGTTCATCAGCACATCAATCGCACTCGCCTCCAACGTCAGCGTGCGTCCGTTCTTATTGTTGAAATTCCTGAGGAATTCGCTGGCCAGCAGCGGAATATCACTGCGCCTTTCGCGCAGCGGTGGCAGGAGCAAGGGAACGACGTTAATCCGATAGTAAAGGTCTGCGCGGAACTCGCTCCTTACCACGGCCTCTTCAAGGTTTTCTTGTTGGTCGCCGCTATGATACGAACATCGATCTTGATGGTCTGGTTGCTGCCCACGCGTTCGAACTCCTGCTCTTGCAGGACTCGCAGCAACTTCGCCTGAAACGGCGCCGAGATCTCGCCGATCTCGTCAAGAAATAGCGTCCCTTTGTCAGCGAGCTCGAAGCGCCCCTTGCGCGAGCTGAACGCGCCGGTAAAGGCGCCTTTCTCATGACCAAATAATTCGGACTCCAGGACCGTCTCAGGCAGTGCCGCGCAATTCAGCTTGACGAAGGGCCGCTTGGCGCGAGACGATGATTCGTGAATGGCTTTGGCTGCGAGTTCCTTTCCGGTGCCGGACTCGCCGCGCAGCAGGACCGTGCTGTTCGATTTGGCTATGATCGCGATCTTCTCGAGCAGCCCACGCAGCGCGGGGCTATCGCCAATGATGCCATGGGCGTGTAGCTTCTTACGCTCCCGCGCAGGCTGCCTAAGCTCAAATAATTGCTTTTGTGGCCGGTCCCTTCTCCGCCATCAGTCGCTCGCGGTCGCAACCGCACAGGCGATGCAGCTTCACTGTCTGTCCCACCAGATTGGCGACCATGGCGAGCAGCCGCGCATCGTGATCGAGCCGCAGACTCGATTTGTCGTCCCGGATACGGTCGACTGTCAGCGTACCTACGACCTTCGGGTCGATGCGGATTGGAACCCCGATGAACGACACTGGCATATTATCGGAGGCGCCGAGCACTTCGAGGTCCGCTGCGCTGAATGCCGGCTCGGCTACCACATTCTCGGCGACAAGAGGCCTCTCCGTCGCGACGATCTGATCGATTGCCTTTGGCAGGCGCATCCGGTAGCGTTCGTCGCTGCCTTCGCTCCACCCGCCGCCCACGGTAATCTCTGGCATTCCGTCATCGTCGAACAGGGAGACGATGCCGTGTCGCATCTGCACGAACGATTGCAGAAGATCGACGACGCTGGCCAACGTGACTTCAAGCCGGCAAGGAGCCGTAAGTATTTTCGAAATTTCGAATATGCCGGTCAGCGCGCTCTCGCGCAACGGCTCGATGGAGAGCTCGCGCTCCGTCTCCGGTTGTGATGCGGATCTTTCGCGTGCGGAAGCGATATGCAGCATGAGGCGCTCTCCGTTGTTTTGATCATCCGCCTTGGCACTTTGTTCGGGTTTGCGAGCTTCGTTTTGCATGTCATTCTCGATCTAACGCCAAGTGTTGACGAGATGACATGGAAGCGTAACAGCTTTTCATGGCACGACGGTAAACTGACATTGCCTTGAGTTCATTCTTTTTGCGGAATGGATGCGCGACGTCAGCAGTAGAACTGCTGCAACTCAAGTCAGCTGCATTGCCAGGCCTGGCCAATTCACAGGTGTTGTCCGCCATTGATCCGGACCTCGGCCCCCGTGACGTAGCTCGCGGCATCCGAACATAGGAAGAAGGTGACCTTAGCAACGTCATCTGGCGTTCCCACTCTGCGCAGCGGGATGTTTGGCACGAGACGCGCTTCTGTGTCGGGCGACAACATATCCGTCCTGATTTCGCCGGGCGCGATTGCATTCTCGCGAATGCCATGCGGTGCATAATCGTGGGCCATTTCGCGCGTGAGGCTTGCAAGCGCAGCTTTCGACGTCGCATAGGCGCTGCCGGCAAACGGGTGCACCCGCGAGCCCGGGATCGAAGTCACGTTGACGATCGATCCTGACGCGGCTTTCAGCTCGTCAAACAAACCCTGCGCCAGCAGGATCGGAGCCACCAGATTGAGATGGAACACCCGCATCCAGATTTCTGTTGACGTCGTCAGTGACGTCAGCCGGTCACCGTTGGGCGTTTTCGGTGAGATGCCGCCATTATTCACCGGCGCGTGCAGAGGTGCGCTCGCCACGCGTTCATTAACCTGGGTGATCACGCGCGGCAGCATTCGATGGTTGCTGAGGTCGACCTCAATATGATCCTCATTCCGTGACTCCCACGGGCACCGCTCGCCGTCGAACGATTGGCGCGCGCAAGAAATAATGCGCCAGCCCGCCTCCGAAAACAGCTTGGCGGTGGCATGACCAATTCCGCGCGATGCCCCGGTCAGCAGCATCGCCTTGCGTTCTCCCGGATGGACGCGGGCTTTATCGGCGTGAAAGGGACACCCCAACTGTGTCTTGGGCAGCGGACCTCCAACCAGATCGTCATTTGGCAGATCGAGATCCACGCCCGCCTCCTCTCCTGTAGCGCCACTGGTAAACGCCTAGCAGGAATTTAGCCACCGCGATGCACACAAACGCGCTCCGGTTTTGCGTCCTAATGTCGCGCTCGCGGAACGCTTGGCCGATTTGAGACATGGTGCGTTTGCTTTGGGACAGCGTTGGTGCCTCACCTACACAGCGCCAAGAGCCCACTCGCCTCTGCTAAAATCGGGCTACAGCGCTCCCTTTCCCGATCGCGTGAGCGGAGGAGCGAGGCGATGGACAGCGGCTCTCGTCGGAGCGACGAGCAGTTAGGATAGCCGCCGCGCCTAGTTCCGCGTGCGATCGAAACCTGACGCTACCAGCTTGGTACGTTAGGATCGCGTCGGCGCTTTTCATCACGCAGCCGACTTTGCGGAAGCAATATTTATTTTTAGCGCTCAAGTTTCGGGATGTCGCGCGGGACTCGCTTGGCTGCGCATCTCGGCCTCAAGCTTGCCCGCAACTGGTGCTGACTTCACCGCACTGTAGCCTGTTGTGTCCAGCAGTGGCACGTCGCCGCGCAGATTGATTTCGCGACCACGAACTGGCGTACCGAATTTTAGCCCCACATAGTCGATCCCGAATGCGCCAGTCCCCGCAAGCAGTGGCCGGCCGCCGCGACGGAACTCGCCGGCTCAACGGAGAACTTTTCGGAAACTTCGCGATTGGCCACCGAGAAGCGTCCACTTGCGGGTCCGCGCGAGGTGAACACGAAGACGTGTTCCACCTGTTTAGCCGGTGGCAGCACGTTAAGGCCACTGTTGCCGAGTTCGTGCTTCAGCGGACGGCATTCGGCCGCCGCATCTTTCTCTTCTCCAGTGGAACGTCGCGTCGGAGCGTCAGTTTGGGCAAAACAATAAATTGCCGCCCAGAAACAAAGTAAAATTACTGCTGGATGCAAAGAGCGGCCATCAGGTCGATGACGCAAGTTGCAACTTTCATACAGCCACGAGATCTTGCGAGGTTTCTTCAATCAAGATCAATCGGCTCGGATCGTTCAAATCGAATTCTATCACGCGCGGCGCAAAGAGGCGCGCATAGCGCGTGAAGGCGCTCGTCGGCGGGAAGCGAATCACAGTGTCGCATCGGGCAAGGAGATACATCTCGATGAGGGCGGAAAAGCCGCCCTCGGCCCCGAGCGCGGCGCTGTGCAACGGCCCGGCCTGAGGCGCCTGGAAACGTTTTGGGATCGTGAAAACATCAGGAAATATAGTCGAAACCTTCTCAAGGACGAGCGCGCTGTCCGTGCACAGGAAAGCCCTCACAGGTTTTGTGTGCGGTAACGCCCTGGCCTTATCAAGGGCGTCACAGACCTGTCGCAAGGCGCGCTCCGGGTCGGCCCAGTAGGGAGCATGCCCCATAATATCCTCGCCGTTTCCGTGCCGAACATGAATGCCGATTACGCTGTACGGCGCAAAGTGCTCGCGGTAGACGGCATCAATCCGAGCCTGAATTTCAGATCGCGGTTTAATGCTCCGGAAAATTTCTCGCTCTGCTTCTTCATCGCAGCGCCACATCAGGCAGGCACCACACACAACAGTATTAGCGTCACTATCTTGCTGACTTTGGAACAGTTGATCGAGTTCGTCGCGCTCCCGGAAAATCTGCTCGTCCGGCCGATACACGCAGTCGATCGATGGCTTGTTCCACCAAGCCGGGAAGAATGGTCCCGGAAAAGAGCGCTGATTGATCTGATCGTCGCAAATCACCCGTACGCCGGCAATCTCTTCAACTGGTTCGAAGAACACTGGAAAGGCATTGATGAACGGCTGATCGAGATAGCAGGACCCCCGCCAATCGATGACCAGGCTCCGCCCGGTCCGCTGCGCAAAACGCCAGGCTGCCGCCAGCGACCACAGGCAGTCGCCGAATCCCGTGTGTCGTCGGGAGATAACGAACCGATCGTTCATCGAACCGCCAAGCATCTGCATTACCTCGTTCCGGGCTCCTGGTTGGGCCAAAGACATCCCTGGAGACATCTCACGTTTCATCTCGTCCGACGTCATGGTCGGCGATCGCGGTGCCGCCGGCGAGTTGCTTCGGTAAACCTTCATAGCAGCCGATTCCTGGGATGCCGGCGGATCTCTCGACGCTTTCCGTGTGTTCTTCTACTCAGCCACGTTAACTCGACATACTTGATTGCTGCCGTCACAAGCGGCGCCAGGCGGATGCAACCGCACGCCCCGCTGCTCCCACACGAGCCGCAATTCCTTCACGAGATCGTCACGGTCGGCCTGGTCCGGCGCAATTGCGTCGAGAAGGGTGCCGAGCGACGCCTTGCCCTCGATCTGCATCAGCAGCTCGAAGAGTTCGTGTGAGATACGCATACTATCCCGGCTCGAATGTCCCGTACGGATTTCGCTGACCGTTTCCTGACGATCTCCCGCTGTGTAAGACCGAACACGATGAAGTGACGCATATGGTGGCAATGAAACGCTCAGTGCATTCCAATCCCGCAGCGTTGCTGTCCGCTTCTTCACCAGGAACGGCCCGACCACAAGTCCGTCCAGGTCGGTCGTCAAGAACGTGACGATCGCATCTGAGACGGAGTCAACGATCGGCTCGGCATTATTGTTAAAGGACGTATTCAGAAGAACCGGAATTCCGGTTCGCTTCTTGAACGCATTGATCAAATCCCAATAGGTCGGATTTGTCTTGCGCGATACTGTTTGCAGCCGAGCGGTGCCATCAACGTGCGTGATCGCACCGAGCACGCTACGCTGGGCTTCACGCACGCGAACCACGAAGTTCATGAACGGGAGCTCGCTTGTGCCGCCTGGAAGCTCAAAGAACTCGCTCGCATCCTCCTCAAGTACAGACGGCGCAAACGGACGATAGCCCTCACGCTTTTTGACCATCGCGTTGATTCGGTTCTTGTTATCCGCTGGCCGTGGATCCGCAAGGATGCTGCGATTACCAAGCGCGCGAGGTCCGAACTCCGAGCGGCCCTGAACCCAGCCAATCACAGCGCCATTTGCCATCCAGTCGGCCGCACTGGCCGCTATGTCATCACTACGTTGAACATCAAGGTGCCCCGCCCATGCATTGAGCTCGTTTTCTACGGCTTGTTCGCTTCCGAGATCGGGTCCCCAATAGACGTGCGGCAGTCGCTCGCGCGGCGCTGGACTGCCCAACTCGTTTGACATCATCAATGCGGCGCCGAGTGCGCAACCGGCGTCGTGCGCTGCGGGTTGGACGAAAATGTCGTCGAAAAGCCCCGAATAAAGCAGCTTGCCGTTCACCGTGCAGTTGTGGGCCACACCTCCCGCGAGGCACAAACGCGTCATTCCCGTCGCTTCGCGATAGTGCCGCAGGATGTGAAACACGATGCGCTCCAAGGCTTCCTGCAGCGAAGCGCTGACGTCTCGATGCTGCTGTGTGAATGGCATTCCCTTTCGCCGGACCTGGATGTTGCGAAGCAGGGCCGGACCGATTCGATCCAGGTGGACGCGATAGCCACCGTTGTCCAGCAACTCGTAGAACTGCGTGAAGAGCTCGCGATAGGAAGCTGGATCACCGTAGGGGGCAAGCCCCATCACCTTGTACTCGTCAAACAACCCGTAGCCGAGATATCGGATTGTCTCGAGATAGAACAACCCCAGAGAGTTATGCTCGGGAAAGCCTGCAAGTTGCGTAATTTCGGTGCCAGATCCCACCGCCAATAGACCCGAAAGAAAATCGCCACCGCCATCGATCGCAAAAATCAGGCTTCGCTCGAACCCGGACATGGCAAACGCGCTGACGGCATGCGCTTCGTGGTGATTAACGAAGGAAACCCGCGACGCATCGATCTCAGCACCGAATTCCCGTGCCAGCAGCTGTCGCAGCAACAGTTTGGCATCCAGCGTGACGGGCTGAGAAACAAACAGGCGCTCGAGCATGGTATTGCAGTAAGCTTCAGTCGCGTAGAACGCGATACGGTCTATCTCCGCAAGCTCAACTCCAGCAGTGGAGAGACAGTATCGGATCGAATTGCCTGGAAACTTGTTGGAATGCTTGACCCGATTGAGGCGCTCCTCCTCGACCGCAGCGATCACGCGGCCATCCCGGACAAGAACCGCAGCGCCATCGTGTAGAAACGTATTCGGCAGGTCAGGCGAGCTTTCATAGATTCTGTCAAGACCGCCACTCACTCCGAGGCACAACATCTCGTTCTCCATCTGATCATGGCAGAACAGCCAACTGCCGTTCCACCAGCGTAGTTTCCATTATCCCGCTCCCTCGGCTGCGCGAACCACCCAGCACGACCAAGGTCAGCAAAGTCCGTCTCGGCGCCTCGCCACAGGCGCACTACCGATCGACCGAACAGACGGCGGCCGACGTCGCTTGACCGAAGACCTGAAGGCCAATGCAGCCGCGGCCGTGGCAGTCGGGCGTGCCTCAAAGCGATCGAATGAGGTGTCGTGACACTGCATCAACTGGATTTTCTCTGGCTTTCTCCGGACTTCATGTCAACGCAGCAGGCGGCGCCGAAACAGTGCCGTCGACACGAAGAAAGCCAATACCGCGTAAAGACAAAGCGCAACGACATGCATGCCAGCGCCGCCAGCGCCGCGCTCAAGCATCACCGGGCGAATGAGGTCGACCGAATGTGCGAGCGGCAGCAAGCCGGTCAGGTGCTGAAATGAGCCGGGCAGTTGGCTCATCGGGAAGACCGCGCCACACAAAAACACCATGGGCGTAAGGATAAGGGTCTGGTAAAAGACGAAGTAATCGTAGCTTGGCGCAAGAGATATGACGACCATGGCCAGGCTGGCGAAGACAAGCCCGGTAAGGGCGATTGTTGGAATGACATAGAAAATGGACGGCCAGGATGCATAACCGAGCGTGGCAGCGACAATCCCGATCGCTGTTCCAGCCAGGACGGACTTGCTGGCCGCCCACACCAACTCACCTAGAACGATATCGCCAAGCGTGAGCTGTGTTGACAGGATTGCCTCCCAGGTGCGCTTGGCGTCCATGCGTGCAAACGCTGCATACATCGTTTCAAACGTAGCTGAAGTCATCGCGCTGGTCGCGACCATGCCCGCCGCCAGAAATGCGATATACGAGGTCCCCTCGATGCGTCCGACGACTAGTCCAAGGCCAAAGCCAAGGCCAAACAGATTGGTTATGGGATCCGCGAGGTTGCCGAGAACCGATGCAAGTGCGACTTTCCTCCACGCCAGGAAGTTTCGGCGCCACACCGCGATCCAGTTGTAAGCGTTAGCGGGCATCACCGCCGCATAACTTTCACCCATTGCTCACTTCTCCATCTCGCGTCCGGTCAGCCGCAAAAACACGTCCTTCGAGATTCGGTGGGCGCTGCAGAATGCGAAGGCCCGCTCGCCCTCGCAGGCGCGCGCGCACCTGCTCCGGATATGGCGCATAACAAAAGAGCGTCTCACCGCTCACTTCGACGTGTCGCGCATAGGGCCTGATCAGCTCACAGAGCTCGTTTGGATCGCCGCCATAGACTTCAATCGCGTTGCAACCAATATGCTCGTCGATCAGCGCGTCGGGCTTGCCTTCGGCGATCTTGCGTCCACCCTCGAGGACACACAGTCGATCGCACAGGCGCTCGGCTTCTTCCATGAAGTGAGTCGTCAAGAGAATCGTCTTGCCACGCGCAAGCAGCACTCGCAGGCGTTCCCAGATCAGGTGGCGTGCGTGCGGATCCAGACCAGTCGTCGGCTCGTCCATCACGAGCAGATGCGGGTCATTGATTAGCGCACGCGCCAGGGTCAGCCGCCGTTTCATGCCACCAGACAGCTCAGAGACCCGCGCGTCCGCCTTGCTTTCGAGGCGCGCGAACTCGAGCAGCGATGGTATGATCGCCTCGATCTTGCGAGCGTTCATGCCGAAGTAGCGGCCAAACACCAGCAGGTTCTCTCGTACGGTGAACTCAAGTTCAAGGTTATCGAACTGCGGCACAACGCCAATGCGCACGCGTGCCACACGAGCGCGCGCTGGCACAGGCTCATTGAGTACCGTTATCTTTCCCGCGTCCGGCGAGATCATGCCGAGGAGCATACGCGCGACCGTGCTCTTGCCGGCGCCGTTGGGCCCGAGCAGGCCAAAGCACTCTCCGCGCGCAACCGAGAACGACAGCTCATTGACGATAATCCTGTCGCCAAACGACTTTCTGACGCCGGCAAGTTCGATTGCCAAGGTGGACATGTTCACCTTAGGCTGACAGAAGTCGTTCAGCCGACGATGACTTGCTTACGACCGGTTTGGTCCAGAGCAGGCCGTCGCACCAGACATGCTCAACACGTCCCCATTGGCAGGCCGCGGCAGCGTCCGGAAAGAATCCACGCCCGTGGAGGTTTGCGCTCGTGTTGCAGAGCAGTGGAATGCCCGTGAGTTGCTCGAATTCAACGAGAAGCTCGGCGATTTTGTGCGGAGAGTTGCGGGAGATTGTCTGTAACCGCGCAGAGCCGTCCAGATGGACGACAGCGGGGATCCTGCCGCACCATTCCGGCCGGGTCTGGTGATCGAACAGCATGTAAGGATCTGGCGTACCCGGGCTGAAGATCTCTGGCGCCCGATCTTCCAGGCAAATCGGCGCCACAGGCCGGAAGTGCTCGCGACGCTTGATGTCATTGAGATGATCCTTCATTGCCGGGGACGTCGGAGCTGCGAGAATGCTTCTGCCACCCAACGCGCGCGGTCCAAGCTCGGCGCGTCCGGACAGGAAGATTGCCGGCTTGTTGTCGGCGAGAATGGCCGCAAGCTCCTGCAGACTGCACGGCGCGGCCTCCCATTCCGACGGAATCTCGCTGGCCTGCAGAGCCGGACCACTGTTAAACAGACCATTCCAGTGGTCCAAACCCATTTTGCACGGCCATCGCTGCGCAAGCAGCACCGATTGCCGAGCCGCTGTCATTCGGGAAAGGCGGCACCCACACTTCATCGAACAGTCCCGTCTCGCGAAGCGCACTATTCCACTTGATGTTGAGGCCGCACCCACCGGCTACACATAGATTTCGCGCTCCCGGAAGCGAGGAGTGCCGCAGCAGAACCATCGCAATTTCCTGCACAATAAGGCGTTCCAGGAACACGTGGAACGAGGCAAGCACATCCTCCGCTTGCTTGCCCTTCAGTCGCAGTGCGCTAGCTTCGAAGAAGTCGTGCATAGCTGCAAGTGACGCTTCCGGATTGTTGATGTCCGCGCGGTAGCGACGAGCCTGCTCCGTGTCTGCGGCGAAGCGCTTTTTGTAGAGCTCCTGAAACACCGCGACGATGCTTTCGTCGACAGAGCCAAGCGCGATGTAAGCCATCAGCTTCCCGGCGATACCCAAGTCCCCAATTGGTGCGACTCGGTTGCCGGTAGGGCCCGAAGTGAAGGCCCGCGGCGGCATAGGCGTGACCGATCATTGGAAACAGGCATCCAATGAGCCGCGCTCCGCGAGGTTCGACATAGTAAAGACGCGGAAAGATGCAGCCATCCCAGACCAGACAGAACGCCGGTTTTCCGGCACTGGCAAACGGGCTGGTGCTATATGCTGACGCGACGTGGCCCGTGACGTGCGGGTAACTTTTATAGGGAAACACCTTGTCGCTAAGGATCAGGCCAAAGCCGTCGACCGAATCAAGAAGACCCCCGGCATGGCGCTCGACATATGGCGCTCCTTTCAGCGCGATCGGCACGGCCCCGCTAAGCACCTGGAATCGCGATTCAATCTCTCCATCCCAGCCGTCGATGACGAACCGATCAATATCTCGCGGATCCAGGCCGTGCTCCGCCAAAGCAAGCACGACTGCATCGAGATTGTCGACGGATTGATAGCGTGGATTGTTGCCGCGCTTCTCTTGCTCGGTGCAAAAGACAAGCCGCCCGTCCTCGACGACGGCAATCGCCCCGTCATGTGTCAACTTGATGCCGCAAATGCGCATACGACCCCCTGGCCTAATGGCCGAAATTTGATTGTTCTGATGAGTGACTCGAATTCCGGAACAAGACGAGCAAGCAGTCTTCGCTGACCGACCCGGTATGGCAGTGCAGACGCTCGACCTCCGACAGGCGTTCCTTGAAGAGAGCAATCACCGTCTCGGCACCAGCAGCATGACCCCAGTGTTGACACGTGGCATCACGCGCAGACCCGAACACCAGAGCGCCATTTGGAGCAAGCATGCTCATCAAGTTGCAGACCGCCGCGTGCATCTCGGCAACGTCGTTGAGATAGTAGAGTACCTCGGCGACGACGATCAGATCGAACTGCTCAGCGGTCGAGAACTGTTGAATGTCGCAGGTTACCCACGTGATATGTGACCGGCTGCTAGTCCGCACGCGCGCTAGCTCAATCGCCTGCGGCATGACATCGACCACCGTGACGCGTTGGCAATGCGGCGCCAGTATTTCCGTGAATGCACCGGCTGCGCATCCGACTTCGAGGGCATGCGCAACATCCCCGTTACAACACGACATCCGGAGCATTTGCGCGTACCGTTCCTGCTCGAACGAACTGCTGTCGAGGTGCCATGGATCATCCACAGCCAACTCGCGCTCCAGTAGCTGACGGTTCTTGTGCAGGGTCATGAGTCCATCACCTATTTATAGGCAGTCGATCGATCGTCACCGCAAACACTTTCCGCCGCCGCCAAGCGCGATGGACGATCGGGAAACCCCGACTTACGAATCGCGCCGGAAACTCCCCCTGTACTCACAGGGCCTGGTCCAGCTTTCGGGCGCGGCGTGACGGCTTGCTTATCCCCTCCGGTCGGCACGTTGACAACGGTACGCGACAGCCAATCGCTATTGCTCAATGTACAAAGTGCATAGGCTTTCAGGGGAAGCAGGAGAAAGATGTTGATCGGCGTGTGAAGCGAGAAGCCGAGAAACCGCAGTTCTCCCGCGCGAGAGGCTGCCACACTGCACCGGACCATCGTCATCGCTGCGATTGTCAATCCCGTCCACCAGGGCACCGACCCTTCGACTGCAAGCTGGGCGAGTGCAGCCAGTGATGCTAAGGCGAGAAGCAAGGGACCGAGATTCTGTCCGATAACGTCCAGGGTTAGATAGCCATCTAGCTCTGGCAGCAGGCGCAATGCAAGAAAGGTGTCCCGAAAGGTACTGCGTGCCCAGCGGAGTTGTTGACGCAGGTATGGCCCAAGGCTGTCCGGGACAACTGTTGCCGCGATCGCGTCCGGTACATACTCGGTTCGAAACCCCGCCTTGAGCATGAGGATCGTCAGATGGCGGTCCTCGCCGAAATCACTTGGCTTGCCACGAAAGAATTGCGCTTCGTATTGATCAAGCAGCAGAGCGAGCGCAGAGCGACGATACATCGCGCATGGACCACAGCAGCACATAACGGCACCGAAGCGAGCCTGTGCCGCGCGCTCTTCGTTGCACGCCAACCAGTATTCCATGTCGATCAGCTTGGTCAGCCAGGTTTCGCCGCGATTGCTCGCAATCAACTGGCCCATCGCCGCACCGATTTCCTGGTCTTGCATCTTCAATGCAAGCTTCGTGACGACGTCAGCGGCAAGTATCGTATCCGAGTCGACGTTGAGCACCAGGTCCCCGGATGAGCTGCGTATTGCAGCGATCTGCGCCTTGCGCTTTCCAACGTTTCTGGCCAGCAAGATGATGCTGAACCGCGGATCGTTGGCATAGGCGCTGTGTACAGGCTCGACAAGGTCGCGATTTGCGGATCCATCGTCGACCACATAGACTTTCAGTTTTCCCGCGTAGTCTTGACTTGCAAGCGAGTCCAGACATTCGGCGAGCGTGTTTGGATCCTCATTGAAGCAAGGCACGATGATATCCACGCTGGGCGGAGCCAGCTCGGCTTGTTCCGGATCGTCTTGCGGCAATGAGGTGTTCGCGGGCCGCGCATAAAGCGCTTGCGCGCTCTTGTAGACAGTCGAGAGCAGCGCATAAGACGAAACAGCGACAGCGCTGGTTGTAGCGAGCAGGTCCATAGGGTGCCAGTTTTTGTTCAGTGAAGTTGAGGGAGCGGACGGATTACAAACCCGCGCTGTTGTAATGTCGGGATCAGGTATGAAAGCGCCGCCACCGTCTGATCGCGCAGGGCGGCATCAGTGCACGGTGTCTCCTCGCCAGGAGGATGTCCGTCGTGCAGGAGCACAATTGCACCCGGGCGAACGGCCGCCAGCACTGAGCGCACAATCCTATCAATCCCAGGACGCGACCAATCTCTCGGATCGACCGACCAGTGCACAGCTGCAAGGCCAGCTCTCGCTGTTGTGGTCAGCACCTGCTGGGTCCATATGCCGTAGGGTGCTCGCATATGCCTGGGTGAGGCCTGCGGGCATGCCGAACGGATCGCCTTACTCGCCGTCAGCAGTTCATCGTGGACCTCTGCTGGGTCGCATCTCGACAGATCCGGGTGCGTCATCGTGTGGTTTGCAACTTCGTGCCCTTCCGCGATCATTCGTCGAATGAGTTCAGGCCGGTCGGCCGCGTACGTGCCGATCACGAAGAACGTCGCCGGCACCTGATGTTGCGTGAGCACGTCAAGGACCTCTGGCGTGCAAAAAGGGTTTGGCCCATCGTCGAAGGTCAAATAGACAGAACGGCCTCCGCTCAGGTCAGCGTAGTCGCAACGGACGGCAGACAGCGGGACGATCTCTTTCACAGCTCAGGCCCGTTCCGATCGATGATCGTGCCGGCAGGCCACTCGCTTAGTGAGCATCCAACCGGGAAAACCAGCACAAGCACCTCTTCGAGGCGGATCGGCGACAAGTCGGAATACACATCCGGATGCGTGGACCGGACGCGGATGCCGGACATGAGGGTTGCCAGCCCCCGCCTTCCAACCAGTCGGGTAAGATGCTTCTCGAGCGCTGGCCGCACAGTACCAAAGCCGAATGGGACCCCAAGCTCTTGCAGCACAGGATACATCACGCGCATTGAGTGGCTAACTCCAAGCCCCTCAAGATCCGGCCGCACCGCATATAGCCCCAGCTCCGCCACGAGTAGATCGACCGCACCAATCTTGATGAACCGTCGGAGTGCTCCGATGTGAGCAGCCACCCCGCGCGCGTCGTAACCAATCGCGCGGACCTCTGGCCTTGCACCGGCCCAACTTCGGTTGCCTTCGAATGGCTGCGCATTGAAAGCACCGGTCGGCCCGTAACTCTTGCGGAAGAACTCGGCGAGCTCGGCATGATCGGCGAGCCGCAGCTCGCTTTCCCAGCGAACGCTCCACTGGACTTGAGAGCGCGCAGAAGGCGCTTGCGCAGTCCGGGATACGGCAATGTTCATGGCGGGCTTCCCTGCGCCAGTGAGGTCAACAACGGAGATGGTCACGTGAGCTCGCTAGTCGCCGAACCGCTGCTATCAATACTGAAACGCGCGGCCATGCGGCATCGGAGCCCGCTCCCATCGCCAGCACCGCGTCGGAACACACTGCTTGGAATGGCGTCTTCGCTATAGACGAGCTGATCGCACGGTTCGCGCTTATCGTCCCATCCAATGCCTGCCGGAGATATGCCAGGACAGGCCGACGAGGCGATTGGATTGCCCAGAACCTATCTGCAGCATGGAACGGCTCCGCCTCGTCCAAGATCGCTATCGACGCTGCGCAGTCTGAGGACAGGCCTTCGATGCGTGAGACCTCATCGAGGGCGCGTCCGATTGTCAGCAGATCAACCTGGTTCTTATGCATCTTCGACACACCCCGAATGCGATTGACAGGCGAGCCAGTTGAACTGTCGCCGGATGGACTTGGCATCCGCAATTCGCGCCTGCCGCCCGGTCACGACACTAAGGTGAGGTTGGGCGCGCTTCCAAGTGTACGCGGGTAAGGAAATACACATACGATGGTTTATCGGGACCTTCCTAGCGTCGCATCGAGCGCTCGTCGCACCGAGAAGACGCACGCAACCCCTATGGTGCGCCGATAGCCGCCGCCTAAACCGATGCGGCAGGTGCTCGCACGTCCATGAGTTTTTCTCGGAGCCCGCGCAACGACCAGCAGCCATCGTGGTATGCCTTTCCAAACTGATGTTTGCTATCGAACATCCCGCAACTTGGTAAAATCGATTCTTTCGATAGAACACATTCACACGATGGATGGACTCACAGCATGCGGTTCAAGGGACTCGATCTAAACCTTCTCGTTGCGCTCGATTCTCTGATGACGGAGCGCAATCTCACAGCGGCGGCGCGCAAGATTAACCTGAGCCAGCCCGCTATGAGCGCAGCAGTCGCGCGGCTGCGCACCTATTTCCGCGATGAACTGTTTACGATGAGGGGTCGCGAACTCGTCCCAACATCTGGCGCAGAGGCCCTTGCGGGACCGGTTCGCGAGGCCCTGCTGCACATCCAGCTTTCGATCATTTCGCGGGACGCCTTCGACCCGATTCAGTCGAGCCGTCGCTTCAGGATCATTCTCTCCGATTTCATGACAATCGTCTTTTTTCGGAGAATTGTGGATCGTATCGCACAGGAAGCTCCCGCAGTCCGCTTCGAATTGCTGCCATTTTCCGATGAACCGGACGAGCTGCTCCGCCGGGGCGAGGTCGACTTTCTCATTCTGCCGGAATTGTTCATGTCGAGCGCGCATCCTAAGGCCACGCTATTCGACGAGACCCTCGTATGCGTGGGATGCCGCACGAACAAGCAGCTGCCACAACAGCTTACGTTCAAGAAATATATTTCGATGGGGCACGTTACGGCGAAGTTCGGACGGGCGCTGAGACCCAACATCGAAGAATGGTTCTTGCTTGAGCACGGCCTCAAGAGACGCATTGAGGTCGTTGTGCAGGGCTTTAGCCTGATTCCGCCGATATTGTTAGACACCTGCCGGATAGGGACAATGCCCTTACGGCTCGCCAGATACTTCGAAAAGCGGATGCCCCTGCGGATCGTCGAGCCACCGCTCCCCCTGCCCGCATTCACCGAGGCCGTGCAGTGGCCTACGTTGCACAACACCGATCCAGCGAGCATTTGGATGCGGCGGATATTGTTGGAGGAGGCATCCAACATGGACTCTGCGCGTCAAGAGCCCCCAAATCGCAGGCGCTGCTAGAGCGGTTTTCGGTTGATCTGGATCGGAACAGTAAGGGGGTTCCCAGAGGCGCGCCAATCAGATTCGAGTTGCTTTGACAGCAACGACGAGGTCACGCGATGGCGAAGGGACTCGAGGCACCCTCAGGGCGCGGGCGGTCGCGCTTGTCGAGGACGGCGAGAGCAGACGGGAAGCGGCGCGAGCGCTCGGTCTCGGCGCCTCGACCGCAATCCGCTGGATCGAGCGCTGGGCGACAACGGGTAGTGTCGCGGCACTACCCGGCACGGTCCACAGTCGCTCGCCGCTCGAGGCGCATCGCCAATGGCTGCTTGATCTGGTCGCAGCGGAGCCGGACTTGACGCTCGAAGAGATTCGCGCGCGGCTCAAGTCCGAGAAGCGGCTGAAAATCGGCGCGAACCTCGATCTGGCGCTTCTACGAACGCCACGATATCACGTTCAAAAAAAACTCTGCACGCCGCCGAACAGGATCGTCCTGATGTCGCTGCAGCGCGTGCCGAGCTGAAGGTCGAGCAATCCAAGCTTGATGCGCCGCGCCTCGTCTTTATCGACGAGACGGCGGTTACGACCAAGATGGTCCGACATCGCGGCCGCTCACCGCGTGGCGAGCGTCTCGTTGCGAGCGTGCCGCACGGCCACTGGAAGACGCTGACGCTCGTTGCCGCGTTGCGCATCAATGGCCTGACGGCGCCTTATGTCATTGACGGCGCGATGGATGGGCCATCGTTCCTCGCTTATGTTGAGCAGATCCTCGCGCCGACGCTGCGCAAAGGCGATATTGTCTTCATGGATAACCGGCGCACCCACAAGATCGACGGCGTTCGCCAGGCGGTCGAAGCGGTCGGCGCCAAGGTGCGCTATTTGCCGGCCCACTCGCCGGACCTCAATCCGATCGAAATGGCATTCTCGAAGCTGACGACGGCGCTGCGCAAGGGTGCCGCTCGCACCGTGACAACGCTGATGAAGCTGATCGGCACGCTCATCAGAACATTTGCACCCCGAGCAGTGCGCGAACTACTTTCGCATGCCGAATACGCGTAGCGGCCCATATCAAGTGGAAAACGCTCTCGGTTTACCAAGAGCCGCTCTCGGCACGTTGCAGGTATACTACTAGGGTCTGTACCTAATAAGCGCCGCGTGATTCGCCTGCCTTGAACGTTTTGATTCGAGGGTGAGCGAATGCGCGCGGGTTTGTTTTGGCTGAATGATAGGCAATGGGCGCGTATTGAGCCTCATCTGCCGACGGGGCTAAAGGGACCGGAGCGGGACGACGACCGCCGCATCATCAGCGGGATCACTCAAATGCTGCAGTCGGGGGCGCGATGGCGCGATTGCCCTCGCGAATACGGTCCTTACACGACCGTCTACAATCGCTTCAACCGCTGGGCCAAGCGTGGGCGATGGTGCACCATCTCTGACGCACTGGCCAAGCCCGGCAAAGATGCCGTCGCGTTGTCGCTCGACTCGACCTTGATTAAAGCTCACCGGTGTACCTCCGGCGCAAAAGGGGGAGAGCATAACCAAGCCATCGGCCGCTCGCGCGGGGCCGCACGACAATAATCCATGCGCTAAGCGATCCGCTCTGCCGACCGGTCGTCCTGCATCTGCCCCCCGGCCAGGATGCCGCGGCGGCGCTCGATGTTTTGGCGCTCGCGCCGCCGATGAGCGCGCTCCTCGCCGACAAAGGGTATGACAGCGACAACCTTCGCGACGAAATCGTGCGTCGCGGCGCCAAGCCCGTCATTCCCAACAAATCCAACCGCGTCGTCATCCATCGCTTCAACAAGCGCGCCTACAAAGGCCGAAATGTCATCGAGCGCTGCTTTGCAGGCTCGAGGGCCTCCGGCGAATCGCCACCCGATACGACAAGCTCGCCCGGAATTTCTTGACCGCTGTTCATCTCGCCGCTCTCGCGCCGTGCGAGACGATGAAATGAGAAGGCGGCCGCGCACGTCGAAGGATCTCTAGGATCGAGACTCAATTGAGCCTGTTTGGCTCGCTAACTAAACCGCTTGAACCTCACACCGCGTCAGGATGTAGGCTGCCCGCCGTGACTAACGCTGCGGTACGCGGCCATGGACAGGGACGCATTGGCGAACTTACGGCTCTGGCCCGATACGCACTGGGGCTGGTCTGCCAACAATAAATTGGCCGGGTCGTGTTGCGAGCGTCGCCGGAGCGGCGAGATCGATCAGCTTCAGGGCCCCCGGAGGCTTCCAGGCAACTGGCGGTCAGCCGATCGCTTGCTCGCTGTTCTTGCGATGGTCCGCGCGTGACGAGGCTCCACCATCTGCGCTTCGGGACTAGCGAATACTGACAGAGACTTCGCAAGATCTGTCTCGCCGTTACCGTAAGGATGCTCGCAAAGTGCGCGAACCTTGTATCCGGACGCGTATCTCAATGCGCGCAATTTAGGCTTGTTGTGCTCGAACCGATTGTTGCTGGATAATGGTCCGGTAGTTTCACTGCATGGATGGCTATCATTGCCGTTGTTTAGCTCGTTCGCACGTCGGCATCGGGCCTGATGTGCGAACGGCGGCTTAAGCCGACTGTTGCCGTTGGTTTTAAAGGGTCCAGCAGCAGAGACGGAACGCGAGGCGCGCGCTGCCTCGCTCAAGCTAGGTCTTTACGTTGCTGCCCGGCCTCCGGGCGCACCAGCCTCGATACACACACCAGGGCCCGCTCGGGCTGCTCGCCGTCAACTCTCAGAATCAGTAGTGCTCCTAATGAGCGGAGACGATTCGGCTTCGCCGGAGTCGCACCATCACGCACGGCGAACGCGGTTCTGATCGATTGAGCAGATGACGACAATTGCCGTGCGCTTTCGAAGCGAAGGATTCACGCACCTGTTGCCCTGTCGCATCACCTTAGAGTGCATCGCATCTTCATTGCGCTGCGCCGCCGGTCTGACTTCTTTTGGCCCCACCGCGGCCAAACGCCTTGACGACGTCCGCTATCCCTGCCGCAACGACAAACAAGGAGCTGAACGTTGGAGCAATACAGCGGTGTATTCGATCCCGAAGAACTCTCCGCCTTGGGAAGCCTTTTTGATGGCGCAGTCACGGCGTTACCGCCACCGATGCGAACTCCTGAAAATCGAACAGTGATCGCCAAACTCATCTTGGAGCGTACAGCGGCTGGCGATTTCCAACTGCAAGGCCTGATGACCTTGTTGGTCGCCATTTCCCCTCAGGGTTGATCGCCCGCCATTATGAGGATAGTCACCACTCTTGCGCTGGAATGGAAGACGATCCAGCTAGAGCTTTGAAATAGCTTGAATCATACGTCACGTCAGGTTGTAGGCTTTGAAATTGAACAACATGAGCAAAGCTACACCACGAAGGCGTCGATGGCGCATTGGCGAACTTGCGGAGGCGACCGGAGTAACGGTACGCACGCTGCATCACTATGAGCACACGGGACTCCTAGCCGCCTCAGAGCGTACGGACGGCGGCCACCGGATGTACGACCGCGAAAGCGTTCAACGGGTTCATCAGATTCGGGCGCTACGTGGGCTTGGCTTCTCACTTGGCGAGATCCGTAAAGCTATGGATGGCACGGCTTCGCTCACGGACCTACTGCGCAAACATTTGGAGGGGATTGAACGTCAGGTCGTTCATGCAACCCTGTTGCGAGATCGTATACGCAACATGACGACAGACAGTGAAATCCAGGTAAGTGTAGATGAGCTGCCTGCCACTTTGGATGCGATGTCCCAGGTCGAGGCGCGTAGTCGGACGTCCCGATGCCCATGCAAGTTAGCCGCAGATCGCGAGGAGCGGTGGCGACGGATTCGCGATGACCTCCGTGATTGCATGGATAGGGGCGAGCCTCCTTGCGGCGAGCGCGCAAAGGCTGTCGCGGCTGCGGCGCGCTTGCTGATCACCGAAATCGCCGGAGCCGATTCACGCGTTTCGACGATCCTGAAGGTCCTTGCACGGTTAAGTGCCCCCCGCAGTCTGGCCGGTTGGGATCCCTGCCTGATGCAATATCTCAATCTCGCTCTCGCCGGATTGGAGGAGCAGCCCTACTGATGGCCTCACGCTGGCTGCGCACATGATTGCCGATTGGCCTTGGTCAAGATGAAAGCGCGATGACGTGTCGATTGATCTGGCGGCTCTGATGTCCGCTGGCAGTTTTACGGCTCAACCGGGCAGATCTTCCCGGCCATGGCCTGTCGATCCGCCCTCCCCTGACGCATTGATCGAACGCTCCCTTCAAAAAGGGGCTTGAACCGCACGTAACGTCAGATTGTAGGCTCTACCGTGGTTGCAGCCTGGCCGAACTGACGCATGGCTTCGCTTGGCAGACCGCATCGACCTGCAGGCACGTCTGACCGCAAGGCTGGCGGTTCACTTCAGGTGAGCATTGGGAGATCTACAATGTTTAATGGGCATTACGCTTCAGCTGCAAGTGCAGCGCTTCTCTTCTGCGTCCGCGGGTAAGGGCATTGCCGATGTGGTTGCGGCACAGCTTCAGAGATCGGGTGCACACATCATTCGGCAAAGCCGATGTAACCGGCGAAAGGGATTATGCGGCGCTGGTCTCAAGACTCCAAGAAGGATGGGGTGGGGTCGCCTATATCGGCGGAAATCACACCGAAATTGGACTGATCGTAAGCCAGTCGTCAGACGCAGCTGCCGGCCTCATCGTCATGGCGAACGTTGATGACTTCTGAGTTCTGGGACATCACCAGCAGTGCCGGAACTGACACGTAGCGCTACCCGATGTCGGCGAGGAGGAGCTACGTCCGATGATAGACAGATAGTACCCGTGCCAAGGCTCAGTGTTGCTACTCGTCCTTGCCAAGCCTTTTGATCGGCCGATGTTGGCCGCGTTGGTTCATCGGCTTCTTCTTCAAATCAGCTCATCCATCCTGTCTGCAGCGGTTTTGATGGGCGCTGTCGCGAAGTGCTCGCGGTTATGCTTCACACAACAGTAGCTATGAAACTCGATTTGCAGCGACAATTTCTCTATCGAGCTCGCATGCTGACAAATGCACTTGCACTACGAAACTTTAGGGAGTCCACGTGCTGCGAAACACTGCAAACTGTATGCTTCCATGGCGCTCCGGTGGTCGCCCGTTGGTCGTTCTGCCATACCCCGACATCAATGAGAACCCATTCCCGCTGCCCGACGCCCTAATGCAAGGCTCACTGGTTGCCGCCATCGAACGGCACTGCCGATATCCAAGGGACGACTTCACCTTGAGGCAAACAGCCGCCAGGCCGCCCATGGCGAGGCACCAATCGGGTGGCTTTACAAGATCCAGAATGTTTTCAACATGAATGTGATCAGCCATACCATCGGCCTCCGCATCCCTGGACATCGTTGTGCTCTCGAGGACAACCGTCGGCCTATCCGGCATGAACGCCAGGCAGTTGCAGCCGACTTCGCTGAACTCGAGCTTTCTGTAACGCCTTCCGACACGCGCTTCATGCTAGAGCGTGCGGCAGATGACCTCTCATTGAGTATTTCTTCCAGCTGGAGTGCAAGTCCGGCCCAAAGAATGGCGGACCGATGAAGCAATCAAGATTCACGGAAGAGCAAATTGTCGCGATATTGAAGGAGCTTGAGGCTGGCGCGAAAGCAGCTGATTTAGCTCGCACGCACGGGACCACTGAAGCTGCGATCTACAATTGGAAAGCCAAGTTCTGCGGCATGGACGTTTCTGCGGCCAAGCAGTTGAAGGCCCTGGAAGATGAGAACGCGAATCTCAAGAAGCTTATGGTCGAGCACATGCTCGTTGTGGCGGCGCTTCGCGAGCGGCTATCAGACTAGTGTTCTGTCACTGACATTTGAATCCCAACTTGTCGCGAACATGATTCACTCGCGGCATGGGAAATGACTTGATTGTACTTGATCGCAAGGTTCGCAGGGAACTGGAGCATCTGCTCACCGATGGAAACACGGCTCAGAAGATCGCTAAGCGAGCGAGGATCGTGCTGATGACGGCGGACGGACATGGTGTCGTGGCGATTATGCGTGAGGTCGGGGTTTCGAAGACCACCGTCTGGCGCTGGCAGGACTATTTTGCGGAGGCCGGCATCGGTGGTCTGGTCAAGGGCCGCTCCAAGCCGCCTGGCCGAAAGCCACTCAGCGCTGCCATGAAGCTCAAGGTCGTCGAGAAGACCGTGAAGGAACGCCCCGCCAATGCCACGCACTGGAGCGTGCGATCGATGGCGGAAGAAATGGGCATCAGCCACACGAGCGTGCAGCGCATCTGGGCCGAACACGGCCTCAAGCCGCATCTCGTGCGCAGCTTCAAGATCTCCAACGATCCCGACTTCGTCGCGAAGGTCGAGGACATCGTCGGCCTGTACGTCGATCCGCCGGAGAAGGCGCTGGTGCTTTCCGTCGATGAGAAGAGCCAAATCCAGGCACTCGACCGCACGCAGCCGGGCTTGCCCTTGAAAAAGGGCCGTGCCGGCACGATGACCCATGATTACAAGCGCAACGGCACCACAACGCTCTTCGCCGCGCTCGATGTGGCGGCCGGTACGGTCATTGGCGAATGTCTGGCGCGCCATCGGGCAGACGAGTTCCTGTCGTTCCTGAAAACCATCGACCGCCAGACGCCCGCACATCTCGATCTGCACCTGATCCTCGACAACTACGCCACCCACAAGACGCCGGCCGTTAAGCGCTGGTTGGCGCGACACAAACGCTTCACACTGCACTTCACGCCGACATCCTGTTCCTGGCTCAACCTCGTCGAGCGGCTGTTCGCCGAAATCACTCGCCAGCGCATCCGGCGAGGAACCTTCAACGACGTCACCGAACTCAAGACCACGATTGACGAGTGGATTCGAGCATCGAAACCAAAACCCAAAGCCCTTCAAGTGGACCGCCAGCGCCAAATCGAGCTATGCGGGAAGCTGGGTGATGACGGCCTGAGATAGGCGGCGTATCGAGGCGGGTGTCGAGCCTGCCAGAACCTCTCAAGGAGAGCGATACGCCATGAACGAGACTAGCAATATTGTTGCCCTTCGTCAGCCCGACGAGATCGACGATCCACTGACCAATATCCTGCGAGCCGGAGCGCGGCAGCTTCTGGCGCAGGCCGTGGAGATCGAAGTCGAGACGTTTCTTGCCACGGTGAAGGATTTGAAGCTTGCCGACGGACGCGCCCGTGTCGTGCGGCATGGTTACGGCCCGGCCCGAACGATTGCGACCGGCATCGGACCGGTCGAGGTCGCGCGGGCGAAGATTCGGGACCGCGGAGCGGCCGGTGACGGCGAGCGGATCCGCTTCAGCTCGGCGATTCTGCCGCTGTGGGCGCGGCGGACCAGGAGCCTGGATGCGCTCTTGCCGGTGCTGTACCTGCGCGGCATCTCGACGGGCGATTTTCAGGAGGCGCTGACGGCCCTACTGGGCAAGGACGCGCCGAACCTGTCGCCGGCGGTCATCTCCCGGCTGACGGCCGAGTGGCAGGGCGAGTATGAGCGCTGGCAAAAGCGCGATCTGTCGGCGCGACGCTACGTGTATGTGTGGGCCGATGGCGTCTTCCTGCAGGCACGCATGGAAGACCACGGCGAGTGCATGCTGGTGCTGATCGGCGCGACGCCGGAAGGCAAGAAGGAGCTGATTGGCTTTCAGGTCGGCGTCCGGGAGAGCACGCAGAGCTGGCGTGAGCTCCTGATCGACGTGAAGCAACGCGGGCTGCAAATCGCCCCGGAAATTGCCGTTGGTGACGGCGCGCTCGGCTTCTGGAAGGCGCTTGACGAAGTCTTTCCCGGCACGCGGCACCAGCGCTGCTGGGTGCACAAGACCGTGAACGTCCTGGACAAGGTCCCGCTCTCGGTGCAGGCCAACATGAAGAAGGATTTGCGCGAGGTCTATTGGGCGCCGAACCGGGCGGCCGCCGAAGCGGCGATCGATGTCTTCGCCGAGAAATACCGCGCCAAGTACGGCCGGGCGGTCGAATGCCTCGCCAAGGACCGCGACGCGCTGCTGGCCTTCTACGACTTCCCGGCCGAGCATTGGGATCACTTGCGCACGACCAACCCCATCGAAAGCGTGTTCGCGACCGTGCGGCACAGAACCGTGCGGACGAAAGGATCGCTGTCGTCAACGACCGCCAGGCTGATGGTGTTCAAGCTGGTTATCGCCGCATCAAAGACCTGGCGGCGGCTCAAAGGCACAACTCAGTTGCCGAAGGTGATTGCAGGTGTCAGATTCAACGACGGCATCGAGGTCATCCACATGCCGGCAAACCACGCCGCCTGATCGCCTCGTCACCCACAATTCCGCATAGCTCCGCCAAGTCCATCCTTGCAAAGCACCGCAGAGCCAAAAAAGCGCTCGCGATCGCAAAAGCCGGATGCAAATGAATGAGTCAGAACACTAGTGGTCGGGACCGCCATCTGCAGCTCCTCATGACCCAATCACGTCGTGCAAGCTCAGAGCGACGTCCCCGAAGAGAACGACCCTAGGCGGTCAAATGACGCACGAAACTGTCTTCGAGCGCGACGGCATGAAGCAACCAGGACTCCCGTCCTACAATCGGAGATGATCGAGTGAAAAGCGGCCTGCCCTTCAAGACTAACCTGCGGCATTTTCGACCACTTGGACGACGACGGCCGCGATGTCGCACGACGATACGAAGATCGTCTCATGTTGGCGGAGGTATGCGATTCTCTGGGCTTTTAGGCTTATCACCTGGCCGAGCACCACTGCACGCCACATGGCAGAGGGCCGTCGCCAACTCTGTTCCTATCAAGCGTCGCGCAACGCACCTTGAGACTGCGCGTTGGTCCGCTTGTCCTGTTGCTCAACCTCTATCATCCATTGCGCGCATTCGAAGAGATCTGCATGCTTGACCAATTGAGCGGCGGCAGGCTCGAGATCGGTGTCGGAGCCGATCGAATGGAGCCATTTCGGCATCAGTGCGGACGCGGCGCCAGGCCGTTATAAGGAGGCCAGCGAAATCCTCAATATTGCGCTGAATGGCATACGTTATCCTATCAGGGACACCATTTTGAGCTGAGCAAGATTCCTTTAACTTTGAGGCCTCATCAGCGTCCATATCCGCCAACCTGGATCGCGAGTAATCGGGCCGAGTCGGCACATTGGGCCGCTGCAAATGGTGCCAATCTGGCTTGCATAGGCCACTCCTGTGTTGTCCGAAATGTTACGGATGCGTTCCGCTCCCATCGAGCGCACAATGCAACCGCGGACGGGCGAGAGCCGTTTCTTGGGCTGGTTCGCATGATCGTGATTGCGCAGTCTGACCAAGACGCTCATGCGGCCGCCGAAACTGCTTAGCGAAGATGGCTGGAGCGCTTTAAATTCCTTTACTAGCTGAATGCCATTCCGACACCGCCTACCCTGGCGCTGAGCTTCGATGCAGCGCTTGAGAGCGAATTGTGCGTCGTCGGAACGCCGGCTTCCGTCCGATAGCTTCTTCTTGATCAGATGGAGGAAGCAGGTGCCAACTACCTGCTTTGCCAGCTTGCATTCGGGAACCTTCCGCTGGAGGTTTCTCTCTACACCGCAACCACAATCCAATCCGAAATCATGGCTAGCTTTGGCTGATAATGTGGACCGCGCATCGCGACCTCCGTCTATCATCGGCCGTCCTGCCGAAAACGCGTATCGGCCTACGATCAGGGCCACCTGCCTTGCTCAGGTGACGGTCCACAGACCAAAATAAGGACACCGGAGCGCCGCCTCGAGCACCGTCTGCCGGCCACTCGACCGATGTCGCCGGCTGAAGTGCGCCTCGCCACCCTCTTCTCCGGTGCCCCCGGCCTGGAGGAGACGCGGCACCAAACGCACAGGGCAACGCGCAAGAATCGAACAACAGAACGCCCGCACGCCGCAGACACATGTCGGAAAGCAGACGAGCAGTGTCCGAAATATGCCACGCGACTGGAAACCAAGGATCACAATAAGCGGACAGTACTGCGGTTAGAACGCTCCTTATCTTGAGGCTGCGAAAGGTGCTGAACGGTCACTGCGCGATGTCGTTGTAGCAGCGATTAGCACGACCGATCTTCCGATTGCCTAGAAGAGCTACCGCTATTGATCGACTCCAGACAACACGTGAAATCCGGCGGCGAAGCATGCGACAACGTATGTCTATTTCACGCGATGCAGAGCCATTCGACTTGAGTGTGGCATAAAGACGCCCGGTCATCCGAACTTCAACAAGCGCCTATATAATCGTCAGTGTAGGGCCGAGAGCAGCTCGATACGCGAGCGACCCGACCTCTTACGTGCTGGGCCAGCCCACACGCCTCGTATCTGGACCTCGAGTGGAGTTTTGAGATGGACCAGACCTTATCCGAACAAGTCCAAGCGCTAGAGGCTCTCGTGAGCGTTGCGTTTGACAAGGCGTGGCGCTTTGTTGAAAAGGATCCGTTCCTGGCGCACAATCTCAAGACGGTCCTTCATAGCCGATTGCGCGCTTTCCTGGAGCGTTCGGTAAGGAACGGCGAGCGGAATACAGTGCATCTTGCAAACGAGGCAATACGCAATTTACGCGCCGAACTGGCGTCGTCGCCCAAGCAATAGGGTTCCCCGGTACCTCAACTTGCGGGAAAGACCGGCTTCATTACGGTTCGCTGCGGTGTTATGCAGCAGACAAAAGCCGGGATTGGTCGTGTGCGAGCTGAGTTTCCCCCGCTCATATTCTGCGCCCGCTGGAGGCGATCACGTCCTCGACCACAGTTGCGTGTGCATCTCTCGCGGCCCGCGAGATTTAGTCAGCCCGAAGCCAGAGGACCGCTGCGACGAGCCGGCATAGGCGCGCTTCCCTACTTCGCTAGATGACGGATGCGATACTCCTGCCCTTGGTCCAGCACGGACTTGCCCAACGTCAAAGGTGGCGCTTCGTCAAGTGCGCCGCGTCGCCAAGCGACGCTCAGCAAAACAATGGCTAAAGAATGAGCCGGGCTGTAATTCGGAGCATTATCTTTAGTGCCCATCCGAGCGCGTCAAGATCAGGGAACACCATGCAAAACGTCGAACCATCTAGTCCAAAGGTCGAGATCTTTGCGAGTTGGATCGGTGATCGCCGCGCCAGCTCCGATTGCAAACGGTCGCATCGCCGTCGTGCACTTGGGATGAGCTTGATCGCCCCCAAACGCGTGTTTTGATCAGCGCTCTTCGTCTGTGAGGACACTCGCTGAACAGGACCGAGCACCGGCAAGTCTTGCGGAGCTTGGCTTTGGAGCTCGTTAGTGACGTGCGAGCCGAGCACGTCATATGGTCATCATGAATGGATCACGCTCTAAGAAGGAATACGCTGCACGATTGAAGATTGTCGCTCCTTTCAACGTTGTTTGATCTGAATTCGCCTTTCCCGCACTGCGAAGTTGTCTCCCTCTCAGGTCATAGCACCTCGCTCGAGGCTGTGCATGGCGATGGTTGCGCGCTCCACAATCTGACGCGGCATTCGATTCGACCCACTTCTTCCGAAAGAGTTTTGTGCCGCAGTTTCAGCAATCGCAATGATGTTGTTAAGACGCACGGTGCCGGGGATCAAAAAGAACGACACTCGAAATGAAGAATTTGATGACCCTGACTGCAAGCATCGGCGCACTCAGTGCGGCCGCTCCCGCATTTGGCGCGGACTTCGCCGTGCAGCCCGGCAACATCAAGGCGCCCCGCGCTGATCGCACCCGCAGTCAACGACTTGACCGGTTAGTATCAATGGTGGCTGGGGCTCGAGCCACAATCGCTGGGATTTCAACGGCGTCACTTCCGAGGGCGGCTATAATTCGACTGGCGGCACCATCGGAGGCCATATTGGCTATCGTTGGCAGATCTTCAACACGGTCTATGGCATCGAAGGCAACTGGGCCGACTTCAGCGGCTCAAATGTCAGGACCGCCTTCCCAGCAGACACCATTGGTACCAAGGCAGGTGCCTTCGGCTTGCTCACCGGCCACATCGGCTACGCGTTCAATGCCGTGCTGCTTTACGCCAAGGGCGGTGCCGCGGTGACCAGCAACACCTATCACGTCAACTCAGTGGCTGCTAGGCCGAGATTGCCAGAATCAACGATGTGCGCTGGGGCGGCGCGCTCGGCGCCTGTATCGAAGTCAGCCTCACACCGAGCTAGTCAGCCGGCGTCGAGTACGACCACCTGTTCATGCAGGGCAGCAACGTAACCTTTCTAACAGCCGTTGGCGCCGACCGCATCCGCCGGGACGTCGAGCTCATCACGGCACGACTCAGTTACAAGTTCGGTCCGGTGTTTGCCCAATAGTGATCGCCACGCGGCGGTGAATCGAGAGCCCCGACCATCGGTGGGGGCTCTTCCCTCAGGCACTTCCAACGGCCCCCCTGCTGCACTGTCCGAAGCACCAGGCTCGAGCTGGTCCAAGCTAGATCACTGGCTGGATGGCACGACGTCCCCGGGGCCTCCAACGGTGGCGCTCCAAGTCAGTTGATCCGACACGTCATCGACGTTTACGGAGCTCAACAACCTGACGCGGCGTGAGATTTAATATCGGTTGTCTCGACGGAGCGCTGCGTCTGCAGTTTCGGTAGATAGTATCATGCTGAGACTTGCCAGAGGCAGGGAGCAGCAATTTAGCCAGTTGGCGCTTGCCCAAGAATTTAGAGAACATTGAGGCGAATGGCCATAACGATCGCCTGGATCCGGCTGGTCGCGCCCAGCTTTCGCATCGCATTCTTGATATGAAAATTGACTGTATTCTCGCTGATTTGCAGTATCCTCCCAATTTCCCAAGACGATTTGCCCTCTGACACCCACCGCATGCAACCGATCTCCCGTTGCGATAGTGCAACTTTTTTCTCACCGCTATTATTGCAGGGGCGAGCGATCTCGCCATAGGCGGTGTGAAAGTGCCAGGCCAGTGCGTTAAGATGACCGATGCGGTCCTGAGGATCAGTATCATCGGACGGCGATGCAAACGACACCACAGATACTCGGCCCAGGGGACCAAACAATGGCACGCTCATGCCATGCTTCAGTCCTGCCTCTCTCGCCTCGTCCAGTACACGCTTCTCGTCGGGTTGAAGTTGATAGTGGTCGGCTAGTTGATCCCACAAAAACGGCCTTGAAAGCATCGGGGTCCGCCGGACCACCGGATCGATAGTATGGTATTTGCGTTTGAAGTATCGGTCGCACCACTCTGGCGGCCACTTCACAGCCACGGTCGGGGGTGGATACTCCGCCAACCGAAGTGGCTCGATGAAGTTGAGGGCGCTGTAAGCCACTTCACTGAAGCCCTCTTCGGTCGCACAGCTTACAAGAAGCTCGAATAGTGCTCTGAGCGAATGCGTCTGGTTTGCGCATTCAGTGAAGCAGAAAAGGTCCATGGTGGGCGCCTCAGGACGCCGATTAAGGTCGGTGTCACGGCGTTCGATTACGCTTGTTTCAGGCGGAGCCAAGTTCCATTGCATGACCTGAACTCTTGGGTTTGCTCTTCGTGAACTCTGCAGCGCTCGCATGCTGCGTCAGACGTCATTGCCGAATTCGTTGCCTGCCGTCAGCTGCGGCGCGTGATCATCCCCATCACACAGGCGGGGTGCCGCCGCTATCTTTCGTCGGAGGCTGCACGCCGAAGCCACAGCGCCGATGCCCATTCAATGTGATCTGTCCGGAGCGCCGATGACGCACTGGCGAAACCGAAAATCGCCGCGGCGTCGTCTGTGTTGATGGTCGGCGCCCTCGATGCCGAGCTGACGCGCAATTGTCCCGTCAATAGCGGCAGTGACAGAAGATCTGACGGCTGGTCTGGCCGAGCTGTCCGACCAGCCGATCGGACACGATCCGACGTCCCCTGGAGACTCAGTTGGCGATAGGCACCAAACAACATCAGCGGCTACGACATCGACACTTCTCAGATTGGATTGCAGGACGCCGGGGTTCTGCCCGAAGAGCGCTTCGCCTTGTCTCAACGCCGAGCACGAGGAGGTCCTGGGCGCTGACCTTCGCGATCCAGGTGAGGTAGAGCACGCTGACGCGATTGGCGCGGCCGAGCTCGACCTGCGGGGTATCGGCATCGACCCTGCCGGCGAACACGACACGAGCGTCATTTTTCTGCCCCATCTTGCGCATGGGCATCGCAAGCCTGTGGTTGTTCCTCCGCCTTCCGGCATCGAGAACGCGCTCGGTGAGCAACAGGGACCAGTCGACGCGGAAGGTAACCGCCCAGCATGATTGCCCGGCGTCTGAGCGGGTCCATTGGGCAGGGCGAGCGCAAATGAACCGAAGGGGTAGATAATGGCCGCGTCGGGGGCGCAACGGGAGATACGCGGAGTCGCGAGACGTGCTTGATGCAGAGGACACTTTGCATGCGCATCTCCAGAAGGGAGAGAACGTGGGATCACAACAGCAAGTGTCGTACCAACTTTTGGGTTCGCGAGAATCAAACGTCCCGACAAGGGCTTGAAAGGCGGACGTTCGGTTCCGTGCATTCAGCGCATTGAAGCAATTATGACATCGGGAGGAAACGCGACAGCGCGATTTGCGCGAGCCGCGGCACTAGTTGACCTTGATCAGGGAGAGTGCAGCTCTATAGCGACGGGCGCCTCGGGTCTCTCTTGGCCTCCAGCTCGCCAGTGCGCCTGCCGCAGCCTTCCAACTCTGACCCGAAAACACGCAGAAGGCCGCGCCAATCTCGTTGCCGGCTCGCGCGTCAACTATGTCGAGAAGCTTGGTGAAGACGGTCTGCAAGCCTTCGCAATCAAGGTTCTGAGCAAGTTAGCTTAGGTCCATGCTTGCGGCCCGCTCGTTATGGAGATGTCAGGGATAATGACGTGCTGGGCGCCAGGAGGTCGCAATCAATTCGAAACTGGCGAAAGATGAAGGCGCGGCAAAGAGCCGCACCGCCACGAAGCAGTCAAATGTCCGCGCACGTCTCTTATGAAATCAGCCGCGCCCCATCCGTTCACCCGACGCGCCCCGCTGACGAGTTCGACGCCTTCGCGCCATTGCAGAACCAGAACGGCGTTTGCTGGCGCATTGTGGATCGACCTCAATCAGCTGGACTTGTGGGATCGTTCTAACCTCGTCCTGCGCCAACGCTCGGGATCTTCCACTTGATGCCGTTGGCACCGAGACGGACGGGATGATCGACGCCTCACTTGGCGGCCCGTGCGAAACAGTGAGAGCTGCATGTGCATCGGATTGATCTGGCATCGCCAATGAGGACCCGCACTGCATAATTGCGCGGGCTCTCGCGAGCATCGATAGCTGCATGAGCGATCGCAGAAACAAATGACATGAAGTGCTGAAGCAGAACAAACTAGCGCAGATAGTGTCCACATGTGAGAAAGCTGGCCGGCTCGTCTTCGCGATAAGTCCGGGCCTGAAACCTGGTTGTGAATTGGCGCGCTGCTTGGATTTGGCGACGGAACGCTGCCGAAGCAAGGCGCCCCGACGCACTTTGCAGGGGTTGGAAGTGCGCCGGGCCCGCCCCAACATCATCAGTACATCCGTGACGATGCTTGCGGAAATGAAACAAGCAGCGTGGCGGAACTGAGGCTCATCCATTCTTTTAGCGTGGAGCCAAAAATGTTTTCATGCACGGCTCATAGCGACTTGAATCTCACGTAACGTCAGGTTGTACCATCTCGCACTCGGCGGTTTCACCTAACAGGCAACTTCTTGTCCCGACACCGCCAGGCTTGGAACGGGGTGTATGCTGCTCGTGGCATCGGCCGGAGCGGTGCTGCGCATGGCGACTCGCTTCGCGGACTTGCACTAGACATGCCTCGCTGCGATGAGACGAGATGGCTGGATCGTACCCGCCGCTCGCAGCGCAACAGGCGGTTGGCGGGGCCGCGCGAAAGTATCTCGTCGCTCAACGTTATCATGGATGATCAAGACGTTCATTTTCGCAGCGAACTTCGATCTTGGTGCTTTTGCCTGGTGGCCTCCGAAGCGCCAGTTGCAGTTCCTTCGCTCACATTAAGACGATCGTAGCGAAACTGGAGAGGCTCGGGCCAGAGCGCAAATGCAGTTTGTGCGATGCTGGCGGCAGTCGATGGTCGGTTGGGCTCCCGAATTCGACGGTAAAGAGCACGAATTGCCCTTGTCAGCGATCTCTCAGATATTACGTGTGTTTCGTTTATTACAGATTGAGATCGCTGGTGGTAGAAACTTCGACCGCCTGAAGATTGAAGGTAGCGATCGCGACAAGACGTGTAAGGAAGCCAACTTTCTGGACCGCGCCGCGATGCTCGAACACGGTGGTCGTTTCCTCATCAACGCTGATGCCACTTGCGGCAGAAATGCCGCCGTCCCTGCTACGTGCCATGAAAAGCATTCTCACAGCGCTGGCTGAAACAGGTGAGGTTCTCCTTCTCAAATCAGACCCCGAGATCTCGCCCGAGAAGGCGGCCGAAATTCTCGGCATCTCACGGCCGCTGGTCTATCGGCGGATGGATTCGGGCGAACTCCCTTTCCCGGTTGGTCGGAACGCACTGTCGGATTCTCGCCAACGACGTCATCATCCTGAAGCAGCTCGAGCATCGCCAGCGCGGCTTCGCGCGGGCGCTTGGTTCTGATGCAGAGGAGGGCGGACCCGCAGGTCCCGCGACGAAATCCGAGGACAACGTCCGACGCTCTTCCAATCGCGCCTGCAGACCAAATAACTTCAATCAACTCGTTCTCGGCACCACGAACGCTCGATACCGCCGAACGATGAGTGCGATCGATCGTGTGGCGTGCATCACCTCGATGGATTGGCAAAATTGGATCGCACATGTTGTAATGTTCTTACGGAAGTGCGGCCCGAGCTTGTTTTAGAGTTTGCTCGGCTCCACGCTATTCCCATCCACCACCTGGCTGCCTGTTATGGATCGATCAAGTCGGCCACCGCCGAAAGCAGTCCTGCACTCGAGAGCGCACTGGAAGGGCTGGCGTAAACTGCTTGGTCGAACGCTCGACGGGCTCTCGGACCTCAAGCAGCGGCGCCAGCCGGTCCCCGATTGGGTGCTGGGCGGCGGCAGCAGAGCCCTCATGCTCTGCGCCGATCACCGGCTGAGTCGGGACATTGATGCGTTCATCGACGACCCAATATCTTGCCTTGTTGTCACCAGAGACCCACCGACGTGTGGAACTGCACCGAATGGGACAGGCCGCCCACTATCTCAAGCTCAGATATCCCGAGGGTGAAAATCGACTTCATCGTCAGCGACGCATTTTCGGGCCTTTATCCTGTCGAAAGAGAATTCGACCTGACGTCAATTCGACCGCGATGGAAGGCAAGATTATGGTCGAGCCTCCGGTCGAAAT
The DNA here is from genome assembly GCF_054057015.1 of Bradyrhizobium sp. JR3.5. Classification (NCBI taxonomy): domain Bacteria; kingdom Pseudomonadati; phylum Pseudomonadota; class Alphaproteobacteria; order Hyphomicrobiales; family Nitrobacteraceae; genus Bradyrhizobium; species Bradyrhizobium sp. JR3.5. The sequence continues at coordinate 5,203,283 of NZ_JBSRYV010000002.1, read as the reverse complement.
CGCGCTCAAGAAGATGTGCCATCGGGCGACGATGCTGAAGCTTCGTGACATATTCGATCTCGCAGTCGTCAAGAACATCGACGGCGACGCCCTCGTCGCAAATTTAGGTGCAGTCGATTCGAAGAAGAATGACCTCCTTCAACGTGTCAACAGCATCCGCCTCGACCACCTGAAAGCCGATCTTGCAGAGCTCGACAGTATTCCTCCGTTGAGGGCCGCCTTGTTTGACGGACGCGAACGCTGCAGGTCCTAGGGGTAATCCTAGGAGAAGCGCTATGACGATTTCGAGGGCGGAGGTGATCACATCGGTCGAGCGGCGGCGCCGGTGGTCGCAGGATGAGAAGGAACGGCTTGTTGCAGCATCGCTCGAGCCCGGAGCCAGTGTTTCCGAGGTGGCTCGCATGGCTGGCCTTCATGTAAGCCAGCTGTTCAGGTGGCGCAAAGAGCTTTGCAAGCACGGTGAAGCGAGTATAGCGCCGTTCGTGCCGGTCGAGATTGGGCCGTCTGTGCCGCCGCGGGAAGTGGCCGAAGCGCCACTGACGACGACGCGTCGACGGAAGAGCCTGGGTATCATCGAGATAGATCTTGGTAGCGGGCACCGCATCCGGGTCGATGGCGACGTTGATGGAGACGCACTACGTCGCGTTCTCGATGCTTTGGTACGCCGATGATCCCGGTTCCGACGGGCGCACGAGTGTGGCTTGCGACAGGCTACACGGACATGCGCCGAGGCTTTCCGTCGCTGGCACTCCAGGTGCAGGAGGTGCTGCGCAAGGACCCGCTCAGCGGTCATCTGTTTGTCTTCCGCGGTCGCCGAAGCGATCTTGTGAAGGTGATCTGGCACGATGGCCAGGGAGCATGTCTGTTCACCAAAAGACTAGAGAGAGGGCGGTTCATCTGGCCTTCGGTTGCGGGCGATGCAGTGACGATCTCGCCGGCGCAGATGAGTTACCTGTTGTCCGGAATCGATTGGCGCAACCCGCAAGAAACCCAGCGTCCGACGCGGGTCGGATAGCTGTTTTGGGTTTGAATCTGCTGCTTGATCTGATTCAATGGCTTCATGATATCGAAGCCGGAGGACCTTCCATCGGATCTTGTCAGTGCCCTGGCAGCGCTGCAGGCCGAGCGTGAGGCCCGGCTGCGAGCCGAGGCGATGGCTGCCAGCGCGCAGGCGGAGCTGTCGGATAACGCGGCGCTGATCGCGCATCTCGAGCTGCGGATCGAAAAGCTCAAACGCGAACTGTACGGGCAGCGCTCCGAGCGCACGGCGCGGCTGATCGAGCAGTTGGAATTGGAGCTCGAAGAACTCGTCACCACGGCGAGCGAGGATGAGCTTGCCGCGCAGGCCGCGGCGGCGAAGGCGCAGAAAGTCCGCGCCTTCACGCGCAAGCGACCGGTACGCAAGCCCTGGCCGGACGACATCGAACACGAGCGCGTCGTTATCGAGGCTCCGACGACCTGCGCCTGCTGCGGCGGATCGCGGCTGGCGAAGATCGGCGAGGATGTGACCAAGACGCTGGAGGAGATCCCGCGTCGCTTCAAGGTCGTCGAGACGGTGCGGGAAAAGTTCACCTGCCGCGATTGCGAGAAGATCAGCCAGCCGCCCGCGCCGTTCCACGCCACGCCGCGCGGCTTCATCGGCCCACAATTGCTGGCGACGATCCTGTTCGACAAGTTCGGCATGCATATCCCGCTCAACCGCCAGAGTGCGCGCTTCAAGGCCGAGGGGATCGACCTGCCGTTATCGACGCTGGCCGACCAGGTCGGCCACGGGACCTTCGCCGTCATGCCGCTCTTCCACTTGATCGAACGCCATGTGCTCGCGTCCGAGCGCCTTCATGGCGATGACACCACCATCCGTATCTTGGCGAAGGGCAAGTGCACGACCGGGCGGATCTGGACTTATGTGCGGGATGACCGGCCCTTCGCCGGGCCTGCGCCGCCGGCGGCGGTCTATTACGCCTCGAGCGACCGACGAGGCGAGCATCCCCAGAAGCATCTGGCCGCCTTCGCCGGTATCCTGCAAGCCGATTGCTACAACGGCTTCGAGCCGTTGTTCGACCCGCAGAAGAAGGTGCTGCCGATCACGCCGGCGTTTTGCTTTGCCCACGCGCGGCGGGGCTTCTTCGAGCTGGCTGACATCGAGAAAAATGCCCGGGAAGGTAAGAAGGGCAAACCGGTCTCTCCGATCGCGCTGGAGGCGGTCAGACGCCTCGATGCGTTGTTCGAGATCGAGCGCGCCATCAACGGCCGCGGCGCCGACGAGCGGCGCGCCGTGCGCCAGGAAAAGAGCAAGCCGCTTCTCGAGGACATGCACGCCTGGTTGTTGCGCGAGCGCGAAACCCTCTCGCGCTCCTCCGAGGTCCTGAAGCCCATGAATTACATGCTCAGGCGCTGGGCCGACTTTGCCCGCTTCCTCGACGATGGCAGGATCTGCCTCAGCAACAACGCCGCCGAAAGAGCGTTGCGCGGCATCGCTTTGGGAAGGCGCAATTGGACCTTCGCCGGCAGCCTGCGCGGCGCCGAACGCGCCGCCATCATGCTGACAATGATCACCACCTGTCGTCTTAACGATGTCGATCCTAAAGCCTGGCTCTCCGACGTCCTCGCCCGGATCGCCGATCTTCCCGCTTCGCGTCTGCACGAACTGCTGCCCTGGGAATGGAAGCTCCCGCGCCAAGCCGACGACCCCAACGATCAGCAAGCTGCCTAACCTTCACGCAGCGCCATCATAGCCGACCCGGCCCCCGCGCGCATGCGTCAATCGGGCGGCCTTCGTCGTATGCGTACGCTCGACATCAAGCCCGGATGGGAACATGAGCAGGAAACATGTCTCGACACTGCTCGCGCGCTCGTGGGGCAGATTCCAAAAAAAGGCTAATTACGATAAATAGCGCGGAGCAGAGGCAATCGGCGGCGGCACCGAAAATTGCGAGCGTAGCACCTCAAGGCAAATCGATACTTCAGTTCGGGAACTTTCTTACAGCAGAGCACAAGCAACTAAATTGGCTGGAATCTGTCGAAGATCTCGTCTTCGATGAGATGAAGCCAAGCGCAGGAGATCGGCCATAAATCGAACCACATCTGATACTGCGTGAGCGTTGTGGTTGAAAGAGATTCACGCGGCCCTGCTCTGCTGGACGAGCTCGTATTCGGCGCTGCCAAGCGCAGATTGGCTCGCCGGGCGGGCGGCGCCGTTTATCAACACGTTGAGGTCCAGAAGTATCAAGCTGCAAACATCAAGGCCGCTGAAAACATCACGCCTGACTTCTTTAATCAGGCCTTTGGCGCGAGACTCGCGGTACGCGACGAGATCTCCTATTTCCCGAAAAACAGGTGCGATTTTCGGCTTGCGCCTTCGAACCACGAAACGGGCGATCAGCCGGCACTCTTCGGCGTGCCGTGAAAGTGCACCGCGCCGTGGATACTTTATCCAGATGACTTTTTCCGATCCCTCAGACCTATCTGCATTTTTCACGGACCACGACGGACCGGGATAGTACCGAGCCATCGCTCTATGCCGCCTCCATTCGCGTCAGGCAATACGGCCGTCCTGTCGTCGAACAGGGGGCGTTCGGCCTCGTCATCGGGTTAAAGACCGAAGGGCGGCACTCGCCGGCAATCTGCAGGCCCGGTTCTAGCGCGACCTCGACCAGCGCGATCGCGCGATCCATCTGTCCGATCTCGTGGTGATACTGAACATTTTCTTTCTCGCGCGTAGCAAGGCACCCGGCAATGGCATTGCGGCGACTCCCGAAGCGCGCGAACGCGAGGAGCCCACCCGGCTCGAGCACTGGAACATCGATGTATTCTTAAACGAGTGCTCTATTGCGAGGCGATCGCCAAGTCAGTCTCATCTGGAGAATGCCAAGCGCCTGGTGACCATCGGCGTCCACGCCATCGCCGATGCCGCCAAGGAGGTGCTCAGGCGCGTCGACGGCTGAAACTGGCGCGCGCGGGGACCTCTAGTCGCTTCAGCCATGCTGATGTGGGGAGTTCATTCTGCCACCAGCATCCAAATGATTGCCAGCGAGCGGCTCTCGCTGCCGCGCTCTGTCGCTCATCCGCCCGCTGGCGGGCACATCGAGAGATGGACCCCCGATCTTATGAACAAAATGGGCGGCGCGTTGACATAGCGCAAGGACAGAGGAGACGGCATCGGCCAGCTTTATACTGTATGAGCATGGGAAAGTTAAGCCTTGCAGACTTCACTCCTGAACAAGTATTGCGATGCTCGCGTGCCTTGGTACACCATCTACCCAACCGTACCGGATTTCTCCGCGACGGTCGCCGCCAAGACTTGTGAGACATGGTTGAGTCGGCTGCCACCCGACGAACCCGTATCGCTCTATCTGCACGTTCCGTTCTGCCGCTCGATCTGCTGGTATTGCGGCTTCCCCACGAGCCTCGCTCGCAGCGAACGGCCGATCCGCAATTATTTGGCGGTGCTGCGGGAGGAAATTCGTTTGGTCGCAGAACAAGCGCCGCGCTCTCTGCCCGTCAACGACGTGCATTTCGGCGGCGGAACGCCGACCACTATCGCGCCCGCGGATTTCCTGGCCTTGATGGAGCTGCTGCGCAGCTGCTTCGCGTTTAGCAAATCGGCTATCCTCGCTATCGAGATCGACCCGCGCGCGTTCACGGCCGACATGGCCGAAACCTTAGGAGCGGCCGGGATCGGCCGCGCGAGCATCGGCGTGCAAAGCTTCGACCCCATGGTTCAAAGGGCAGTCAACCGCCTGCAAAGCGAGGCGCAGGTGGCTTCTGCCGTCGAAAGCCTTCGCCAGCATGGAATTAGCCGCATCAACTTCGACCTCCTCTTCGGACTGCCGCATCAGACGGTACAGTCCTGCGTAAATTCCGCGAGGACGGCCGTGGCCATGCGGCCCGACCGGCTGGCCGTTTTCGGCTATGCCCACGTTCCCTCCTATATGAAACGTCAGCGCCAGATCGACGAGGCGGCGCTGCCGGACAGCGTTGCCCGTGCCGAGCAAGCCGCGGCCATGGCAGATACGCTGGTCTCCGCCGGCTACCGCCAAATCGGGCTCGACCATTTCGCCTTGCCGGACGACGAGCTCGCGCTGGCGCAGAAAGCCGGTCAGCTGCGCCGCAACTCCCTGGGTTATTCGGCTGATACGTGCAAGACCGTGATCGGATTCGGTCCGTCGGCCATCGGCCGGCTGCAGAATGGTTACGTCCAGAACGAGATCGCAACCGCTTCCTATAACCAACACATCAGAGCTGGCCGTCTGGCAACCTCAAAAGGCCACCGCCTCACCGCTGAAGATCGCCTCCGGGCCGCAATCATCGAGCGTCTGATGTGCGATTTCCAGGCCGACGTACCGGCGATCTGCGCTGCCCACGGATTTGATCCGATTCCCTTTCTCGATTCAGCTGACCGCCTGGGAATGCTTGCTGACGACGGGATAGTGGACATCAAAGGGGGTTTCATCCGCGTCAAGCAGGAGCACCGTTTTGTCATTCGCGCAGTTGCCGCCGCGTTCGACGCTTACCTCGACCGCATACCCTATTGACAAAGCCACGCATATGAGCAGGTCCGCAACGTAAGAACTCTTCGCGAACAAGCGATCGAAGAAGCGACTCCGGCAGCCAGCCGAGATTTCGAGGATGCAGTGCACTGGGATGACACGATCTTTCAGGTAAGGCCGAGGGCTGATTAGCGGCGCGGCGGATTCCGCCGTGCAGGGCCGTGCCTCGATCATGCGGTCTGCCTACCTGCCCCAGAGTGCTCTCGAACGATGGTGACGTCCTGGGCGAACGCGCCCTTGGGGACGCCGGCGCCCTCGCAAGCTTCGGGTATCTTACGGCCACAAGGCGCTTTGCGAGACTACGGCCCACCCCTTCGAGCGCAGCCAGGGACTCGACCATGCCTGTAGCGTTCCGAGAGATCAAAGCTCGCCTACCTTCGGTCGTGCGATCACTGGCGCGCCTCCGACGGAAACAGCTCCCTGTAGTTTGGACCGCCCGAGGCGTTTCCTGGCCGGGCTCGAAACCGCCTGGGCCGGCGACGAAGGAGCAACGAAAGGAGCAGAAGTGACAGGTGCCAGATTCTGCAACGAGACGATCCGCAACGTCAGCACGGTGATCTGATCCAGGATCCCTTTGAGGTCCTCCCGCTGGGCATCGATCCGGCGGTTGAGTTCTGCGATCTCATCGCCAGCCTTCTGCTGTGCCCATTTTATTTCGGACAGGGATGCCCTGTCCTCCATTGACAGGCCCATCGTTGAAGCGACTTGGCGGGCTACCGGCGTCTCGACAAACACCTCGAGGTTGGCCCAAAACCATGCGCCAGCAGCACACGAGCCGAGAAGGACAAGTACGAGCACCGAAACCCGGAAAATGGGTCTTGAGGGGCCGTGCAAGAGCGGCGGCAAATCCGAAGCGGCCGCTTGATCAATCATCCCCATCGTCCCTCGCCCAACATCCCCATTCCGATACGCTTGTTTGGTCGACGCGAGAGCTTGCGATGCTCATCGCTCCAGGGCGAAGCGAGCGTCGACAGAATCATTCTTCGCAATCTCCCCCGATGGTTTGAGCCCCTTTTGGGTCCTATGAAGCGCCACTTCTTGAGCAACGCAAACAGAGATTTTGCGCGGGACACCTGGATCATAATGCCACCCATGAGTAATAGCTCTCGTCTTCGTCGGCGATGTCGCAGCATTTTCCCGTCATTCAGAAGACCCCTTGCAGATTTTCTTACCTTGCCGGCGCCCGAATGCGAGCCGGCCACTGAAGTGTCTTCGCGATGGAGCTCTCCGCCTTCCGCCTTACCGTGTCCAGCAACTTCATCCGGGACGCGCCACGCAAAGCGCGAGCGCTGAGCGCTCGAGCCACAATGCCAGATTGGACCGGCAAGGATTGCAAATGGGCAACTACCAATCTCGGCAGGTTGCTCGAGATGACGGGCACTGGCAAGCGGGAGCAACGAACGCCGCGCACGTCAAGGACTCGGAATGCAAGACGGATTTGACCGCGCCAACGGAGCCGATGGATTTACCAACTGCTCGCTCGCAGCCATCAAAGCTGCTCGAAGGGTAATTCGTCCGTTCTCCCGTGCCACCATGATGGGACGTTGTGGTGCGATCGCCGACAGAACAGCTTGCAACGCTCTCTGGGCTTCGCGCCTATCAATCGTCTCCTCTCGCGGTGATCACGATTCCAACGGAGCTTCATCAAGCCACGCCTCGCGCACAGCGAGCCCTGCTTTTTGCCGACCGCCGTTTCGTCGAGAAAGACGCCTTCCACCAAGATGCCCGGCCGCGCCACACTCCTCTACCCAATGGCCGAGCAAAGCGTTCGCTCGCGATGTCTTGGTGGCAAGACAGCGAGGCTCCGCACGCTCGTCGTCAGCGTCTCGCCGATCCAGCGCGCCGCTCGCTCCGCGCGACGGCGCATGATGCACAAACAGGTTGCAGACCATGGTCGCGCCCGCGAGTGACGAAATCCACGAAGACTAAGCGGATCTCGCCGAGATCGACGGCCTCTTATTTTAGGGCGACACCCCCCGCCCTCTCACGCGAACAGTTGGGTGTCCACTCGGGGCCAATCAAGCCGGAGTTCAACCCATTCATGGCTAGCAGACACGGACCAGAAGTACACTATGCCTGATTGCCGTCCCAGGACGACATCGCCTCAGACATACTGGGCAACGGCAGCACTTGCTTTGAACTTTCGACCGACCGGGAAGCAACGTGGGCTTTCTATCGCACTTTCACTGGCGGCTTGCCTGGTCGGCAATTCCGCGCCGGCACAAACCGCTAACGAGCTTGAGCCCAAGAGCGACGCTGCGGATCAGGCCAGCAAAAGCAGAACTCAAAGGGCTTCCGATCGGGCCACAAGGTTCCCGACCGGCCTGATCGGTCAGGCAACCGGCCCCCGTGCCTTGGCGCCAGCCGCAAGTCCCGATATGCCTCTCGCAAAGCGCAGCAATGCCGACAGGATTGCTCGGACGAGAGCGCAAAAGACGATCGACCCCTTCGCAAGCTACGATAATCTGCGTGAAAAAGGGATGTGGCTCAACATACCTGGCCCTGCCGATACGATTGACCAGGACACGGGCGGCGTTAGATCCGCGCTGGCGGATGTCGGCATCGGCTATATCGGCTGGACACATAACACCTTTGCAAACAACCAGCTGCCGAATGCAGCCAGAAGCACTATCGCAAACCAGCTCTATATGGGCCAGAATCCGACATTTGCTTCGGCGAACTTTCTGATCCTCACCTACGATCTCAGCCGGTTTGGTATTCCCGATGGCCAGATTGTCGTAGGAGCCGAGCAGCAGTACTCGACATGGGATCGTCCGGGGCCGGATAGAGTGGGACTCAATACGCTCGCCTACTACCAAACTTTCTTCGACAGAAAACTCGAACTCAAACTTGGTTATCTGAGAAATCAAAATGAGTTCACCGGCACATTGTTCGGAGGGATTACAGGATCGAACATGTCTGCCTTGCTCCAGGCAGGGATGAGCACCAATGCCGCACCCACGCCGGCGGTCAACCTGAAGTACAATTTTGACGATCGCTTGTACAACAAAGTCTCCGTCCAGCGCTCGATCAGTCCAGATGTGGGCCCTATGCCCAGATAACCGAGAATCCCACCGGCTTGAACTGGAGCACGGCCAATACAGGCATTCTTTTCGTTGATGAACTTGGCTACAAGAGTAAGGCTGCTCCCGGCGTAGCGGACACGTGGCTGCGGGCGGGCGCTGGTTTCAACAGCAGCCGCTACAAGAATTTGGCGGATCCGGATCAACAAAGGCATACCGCGAACGATTTCTACTACATCGCGGCTGATAGGCAGCTCTGGCAGAGTGACGTCCAGGGAACGCCATCTCGCGGCATCTATGGCGGATTCTCCATCATGGGAGCTCCGCCAGACCTAAACAGGATCAGCCAGTATTACGAGCTTCGTCTTTATGCGAAGGGACCTTTTGATAGCCGGCCCAGTGATCTGATTGCTCTCGTTGCCACCAACACCGCCTGGAGCAAGTTTGCAGTGGATGCTGCCTTGGCAAAAGGGCAGCTTGCGCATCGCGATACCACTGCAATTACGGGAACATATACCGCGCATTTCGCTCCGGGGATATATGCAAGCGTCGGACTGTCATACGTGCATAACCCGGCAAGCGTTACACACACGCCCAAAACAGAACACGCCCTCAATCTGTTGGTGTCTACCTTGATATTCTTCTAATTCATCGAGGATGCCCACAATTCGGCTGCCAGCCTCTCGGTTCGGAAAAATTGCGCGCAAGTTCTTTCAACGCACCGACGAGACGAACCAGCAGCCGGCTCTCCAGTGATCTAAGAGCGTCCTGACCAGATTTCGGCTACAGCTCCTTATCCGCAGGCTGCCCCGCTAGACAAGGGGAGCCGGGGTGAGGTTCCAAGAATCAGCTGAGACAGATAGGGAATGTCGCGCACGGTCCGGCGAACCATTAGCGCGACGAGAACAATCGCTGTTCCGAGAATTCCCGCCACGGCCAACCTGGTTGTGAGATCCGAAAGTTCCCCGTACTGCATCGAATCCATAAGACGAAATACCGTGCCCTGGATCAAGTACAGCACCAGCGTGCTCTGTCCCATTTCCACGGCGATAAAGCGGACCACTCGATTTGATCGGCCAACTCTCCAGCATTGAAGGAAGAGATCAATCATGATCGCTGAGGCCGCTGCAGAGCCAAAGAACATCAGAAGCACGTTTTTTGCCGACTGCATATCTTGGACCAGGACGAGATTGTTGTAGACGTAAGTGTCTTTGCGCCAGGCTAGGAAGCACGCCAAAGCCGCTATCGAGAGAGGCACGATCAAGAGCGGCTTGAGTGATCGCGTTATGCTCTTCCACCAGTCTCTCGACTGCGCAAATGAGTATCCCAAGCAGAAAAACGGGTAAGTATACTTTATGACAGGAAATATTGAGAATGTCAGAGGTGCAAGTGCGACCAGAATGACCGATACGAATAAGACCCAGAGCGACCTATGACTGAAGACCGAAAGAATTTTGACGAGAAGAAAAGAAACGAACGCGGCCCAGATGAACCAGTATGTGCCGGCGAAATCGTTTAGATAATTGCAAAATGTTCCCTGATGCGTCAGGCGCACGGGGAAGCACGGCCAACTTTGCTGTCTCCAGCAGAACGCACCAAAACAGCATGGGCACCAAGAGCTGCATCGCCCGATCACCGATGGCTTGCGTCAACGACTTTCGCAACAGCGCTCGGCAAGAAAGATATCCGCTTATCGCCATAAAGAGAGGCATGTGGAACATGTAGATCCATTTGAACCATGGCGAATCCCAAAAGCCTTCCGCTGGGTAGAGGATATATTGGATCAGGTGACCGACGATCACCAAAATGATGAGCACTCCTTTGGCGAAATCCAAACCTAAATCGCGATCGTTTGCCTCTGGCGTATCAGGCACGGTCGATCCAGTTACATTTCGCGATGTATCAAGCATCTCGACATCCCTCTTTCCAACGAGCCGGATACCCGTCTGACGTTGGCATAGCTGCTGCCACCAAGTACTGGCCGGAAGCTGCATCATCAAGCCGGTGATCCATCATGCTCATCAATTCGTAGTCGCAAGCCAGCATCAAAGACATCCCTGTCGTCGCAGGTCCACTCTCCGGAACGCGGCTTTGAAGCTAGCCGTTCAGGTCGGCTGGAATATCGGGGCGCTGGCGAACCAGGCGTACGAAGGTCGGCCGCGGCCTGACGGCGTCCAAGACGACGCCAGATCTACCATTTTTCTTAGGGCCAAGTTTCATGAGATGCCGCGCTATACGGGAGCAAGGGATGCCCGGTCCAAGAGAGATAGGCTGAGCGGCCGAACATCGGTATCCGGTGGTCAACCTCCTATTATGAAAAGCACTTCGCCGCTGCCGCTTTTGCTGTCCATCCGACCGATGATCGTGGAGGCAATTGCCATCTAGTACCCCCTTTTCTTGGAACGTGAGTCGCGATTCAAGGTCAGGAGGATTCTGAGAGCAAGAGAAGCCCTTCTTTCCCAGACGGACGCGTATCACTCAGCTCTGATTCCGGGTGCTAGCGTCTACGCTCCGATAGCTGGCTGGGCGCCAATGTTCAATTATATGGAGGTGGGCGATCGGTATAAAGAAAGATGGAACGAGCTATACGAGGGTTTACCGATCTAAGTCCACCTCACTTCGATCGGCTCGCCAGATCGAGCGGACATCTTGCAGGGTGTAGCGAGCGGAAGAGTTGTTTGCAACGCACTGCGAGGACTTTCCATAGCGGCAATACCAAACTCGAGCATGAAGGCCTAAATGCTTGCAGCTCGCGCAGCACCGCCTCGAACCCAAAAGGATTCGGCCTTGCCATCACGAATAGCCAGCGTCAGCAAACCGACGTTATTGGCGAGCTTTCCCACATCCTCCTGGCGCTTGCCGTGGCCGGCGTTGCGGAAAGCTCCTGTGACGAGTGCGCCTGTCGAGCAGCTTCCCGGAAGGCTGCCCCGCGTCCTCAGGAGGACGTAATCTGAGCGCCCTGTTCGCCTCAAGGATTTGCTGGTAGCGCCCACGCCTTAGTAAATCAGCGTTGATTTTGCTGTCCTCGGTTTGGTGCCTGTACTCCTCGACATCCTGGGCGAACTCAGGGGTGAAAAGTCGGCCGGCCATCGGCTGCTTGTCGTGCGTCTGTAGCCACTCACTCAGCCTGGACAGGCGGCGAACTTGCCTGTCCATCGTCTTTGGCTCGATCCTGTGCGTCGCCTTTTCCGTCGCGGCCCACCTGCCGATGAGGGCTGCGTCCGCGCCATGGTGACCAGGCGGCGGACATCGGTTGCCAAGGCGTTTCCGGCACCGACTTCCCGCAGCTTCTTCAAAGCCGCCTTGATGCGTCTGCCGCGGTCCTTTGCATAGACGTCCACGTCCTCATCGAGCTCAGCTTCCGGCTGGTGGTTTTCCGCCTCCGGATTTTCCAATTGCGCGTTTTGCAGCTCGCGGTCGATTCGATCGGCAATTGATGGCCTGCCGGCCACGCTCAACCGTTCAGCGACAATCAGATCTTCGATCTTTGCAGCCGCAAGCTTTCGAAAAGCTCACGGGAATATGAATTCGCCGCGAGCAAGGCCGATCGCATTGATCTCTTGTGCAAGGCATAGCAAACCACAGCGTGCCTGAATTTGAGTTGCTGCCAGAGCCCGCTCGAACGCAACAAGGGTCTTGCGCCGTCATCGATCCTGGAGCCGGGCAAGCGCCTTCAATCCGATCGGGGGATTTCGAGAGCGGCGGTTATCTGCGGGCCGCTCGCGGCGCAAGCATGTGGTGCCGCGAACGCAGCACTGGTACGGCGTTCGCTCCGCATGGGCCTGTGGGTTGCAGTCGCGATGTGGGCGCCAATCACGGCTTTGCCGGTGCATGGGGAGGAAATTATGCTGACGCTCGGCCACGACCCGGCCATGGCACGGCTTGCCCAGCAATATCTCTGTTCGGACTCGCCTGGGGCATCTTGCCGGCACCCCGCCCATCAGATGGCGTTCCAGGTTGCAACAGCCCTGTTCATGATCCCGTTTTGCATCGGCATCAACTGCCGTTCCTGGAGCACCGGACGGCGCGGCACGGCCAGGTGCAGCGGCGTTGAGAACCCGCTGACGCCGGCGGCGGCGTCACCACCCAGCGCGAGATCTGGTCTCGATCGGCGAGGAGATCATCGGCCGCGCGTTTCTGTGAGGCTTCGACCGGGCACAGCACCAGCTGACAGTTTGCCCTCAGCGAAATCAGCTGCCGCCCTGGCGTGCAGCCTGGTGGAATCGAACACCGGCAGTTCTGTATGTTCGGGGCCGATGAGAAGACCAATCTCCGTGCAGCCGAGGATGACCGCGTCGGCGCCCCGTGCACGACCGCGCGCGATGATGTCGATAAAGGCCTGGCGCGACTGATCAGAAATGGCGCCGCAGCACAGCTCATCGAAGATGACATTGTGGATCCGGCTTCGGTCGTCCTGCGCCGGTATGACAGGTGAAAGGCCGAACCGCTCCCGCAGGCGATCACAATAGAACGGCTGCTCCATCGTGTAGCGGGTCGCCAGCAACAGCGGTCGCCTGACGGGAGCGGCGACGAGAGCCGCAGCGGTCACATCGACAATGTTGATGAGCGGGACACTCAGCTCCGCAGCAATTGCGTCGGCAATCACATGCATCGTATTGGTGCAGATCAGGATGCAGTCGGCACCCGCGTCCACCAGCTGCCTGGCGATCCTTGCCAGGTAGACAGCGGCTTGATTCCATTCTCCTGCCTTCTGAAGGACGACAATATCCTCAAAGTCAACCGAGCGCAGCAAGATGTCGGCCGAGGCGAGGCCGCCGCGGCGCTGACGGACGATTTCATTGATTTCCCTGTAATAGATGGCCGTGCTTTCCCAGCTCATCCCTCCGATCAGCCCGATCGTCTGCTGCACTTTGAGAACTCCACTTCATGCGAAGGCGACACAGGCTTACCGCGCTTTCGGCGGCAAATCCCGGCGTTGTTTCGCGCAATGTCTCTGGAAAGTGCAAATCAAAGGCCTTATCTCTCCAATTACAAAAACTCTTCTCGCCCGAGCCCGAAGCCGGCGGAAAGGACATGCCGTTGGACGATCGCGACCGGAAGATTCTGGACAAGTTACAGCTGGACGCAGCAATTCCTGTCACAACGCTTGCCGAATCGACCAATCTTTCGGTGTCCGCCTGTTGGCGGCGCATCAAGCACATGGAGGACAGCGGGCTGATCTGCCGGCGCGTCGCACTGGTTGATCGACGCAAAGCCAACGTGCCGATGACTGTGTTCATGGGTGTACGCACGTCGAATCATTCGATCGGGTGGCTCGAGGACTTCCGCCGCGCCATTGCAGATATTCCGGAAATCGTCGAAGCCTATCGCCTGACAGGCGAAACCGATTATCTGCTCCGCCTCGTGGTGCCGGGCGTAGAGGTCTATGATGCGGTCTACAAGAAGCTGATCACGCGGCTCGACTTCGCTGACGTCAGCTCGTTCATCAGCATGGAGGAGCTGAAGTTTACGACCACTGTACCCTTGACCTATGTTTAGAGTGTGGTTGCCGGCGGCTCAAGGGCAAAGCCGCCTGGATACATATGTGTATTCGAGAGCCAGCCGGCGCGCATGTTCGACGAGTTTGGCGGCGGTGCCATGTCCCTTATCGATGTTTTCATAGTAAAAATAAGATTGACCAGGCGTGGCGAGCTTCGCGGCGGCCGTGCGCAGGATGCACGCGGTCGTCCTTGGTCGAGGTGAAGATGAACGGCATCGGGTACCCAGAGCGGACATTGGCTGCTCGCGAGGCCAGAGCGCAGGATGTCGGTAGTTGGGACCTTCCCGCCGTTGGGTCGTATTCGCGACGAACGACCGGCGTTAGTAGGAGCGGACGTAGCGCCTTTTGCCTGCCAGACGGCTACAAATGCGAGCTCTGGCCAAAAAAGGAGGCCCCGCAACATCATGAACGGACGCCATGCGCTGGTGATTGGCGCGATCGCTTATCCCGGCACGGAATTTGACAATGCCGTCGGCGACGCCCGCCGCGTGGCGGACGCGCTGGCGCGCGCGGGGCTTCTCGGCGTCGATCGTCCTCGATCCTAACCTGACGGCCATCGACGCCGCCCTCAAGGCCTTCAGGCCAGCGGCGCAGAGCGCGGAACTGGCGCTGATCTATCTCGCCGGCCATGCCGTCGAACGCCATGGCAGCGGCTACTTCCTTGCGGTTGACTTCAGTTTCCCGTCGACCGCCGCTGGCTTGCGCTACACCGCCGCCGTAGGCCTGAACGCCTTCGTCGAGGCCGCAAGTGGCGCCGCGTCCCGCATCGCCGTGCTCGACGCTTGCCGAAACTGGCCGCACGATCCGGACGAGGCCAGGTGCACGTCGAACGATCTGGAAGAGTTCGTCGCGAAGAAAGGCAAGGCGCACCGGCCTTACGAGTTCGGGGTCAAAGTCTGCGTCGCCACGACGCTATCGCACGCCAAAGGCGGGCAGTTCGTCGCTCACGTAAAGGTGCTGCCCGGCAACGATATGATGGCCACACGCTGGCCACCATCATCCCCGAGATGGAGGCGCTGATCGGCAACACCATCGAGCGCGTTCTCTTCGACAAGGGCTATCGTTGCCACAACGCCCCGCCCGATTACAAGTTCAGGGTATTCACCTCGGGCCAGAAGCGGCGGGTCACGCCAAAGATCAAGCGCGAGCTTCGCAGGCGCTCCGCCGTCGAGCCGGTCATCGGCCATCTCAAACCCGAGCATCGATTGGGCCCCAACTGTTTCTGGCACCGGGCTGGCGATGCCGTTAACGCCGTCCTCGCCGCCGCCGGCTACAACTTCCGTCGCCTCATCAAATGGCTGAGCCTTCTGCTGTCGGAAATCCTCGCTCGGCTCAGCCTCGAACCGCGGCTCACCCCGGCCAAAATCTCAGTTCTTCACGGTCGACTAATCACACAAACTACGATGCGCTTCAATAGATGACCCGTGTTGGACGTGAAGCCTTCAGGCTGCCTTCACGTCCTCAAGCTCGATGTGCAGCCTGAATCCGGCGGCCGCAGCGATATTGACGAGTGCGTCGAGCGAGAACTTGTCGAGCTTGCCACGCATCAGGTCGTTGAGGCGGGGCCGCGTCAGCCCGAGGCGCGCGGCCGCATCCTCCTGCGTGAGATTCCATTCCTTTATCCGCTCGCGGATAGCTAACAGCAAATCGGCGCGAGCGGTCATGTTGCCGCCTCCGCCTGAGTATCCGCCAGAACGTCGAAGACGCTATCGAAGGTCTCCACATTCATTGTTGTGCCTTCCAATCCTTGAGCCGTTTTGCGGCCAGTTCGATATCCCGCTGCGCCGTCTGCTGCATTTTCTTCTGGAACGCATGGAACACGAGGATCCGATCCGCCAGCGCCGCCAGATAGATGATGCGGAACGCTCCCGATGCGTCCCTGATCCTGATTTCACGTACGCCTGAGCCGACCGCCTTTCGGCTTCCAATCGTTCGGGTCCAAGCCGTTCTGCACTGCACGAAGCTCGACGCCAGCCCGGTATCGAACGCCGTCGGGGAAGTCGCGAATGGGCATCCCGGCTGTCCCCGAGGAACGAAATGGGCTTCATACACCAAATGTATCAGAATCGATACATCGAGGCCGGGCTCTCTCAAGCCCCGGACAAGTGGGACGCGCCTAGTCGTCGGGGCGTCCCCTCGCCGCAACGCACTGCACGCGGCCAAAAGAGCCGCATCGAAATTATTGTGGCGGACACGAATGTAATATGAATATCGGCGCTTTATTGCGCTCGGGCGAGGATCTGAGCATCCTATATCTTTAATGCATCGCATATTGCATGTCTGAGACCGGCTCGCCGTTTTCGGCTGCAGAGCAAGGGCTTGGCTACATTTTCCAACCCAGATTTGCTCTGTTGAAGAATTTTGGCGCTTCCTGAAGACTGCGTCGTCTACATCGAGCGAAACGACGACGTTGATTCGTGGCAGCGGACGGCCGAATTGCGTTGGCTTCCCTCAAACGCAAAGCGCACGGCGACCGTCTCTCGGATCTTTCGACCGATTTCTGGAGGTCCGTGCGTATCTGGTTGGCTCATTATAAGGCCACGGGCAGAGCTGGATCCAACGCATACCTTCTGCTTTTTACTACCGCAGTTATTTCGACAGGCTCTTTCCTGGAGCAGTTCGCCGACACGGATGCCGATGGCGACGCGAGGGCTAAGGATACGTCGAACGCATCCCGCTGAGATCGCCGCAGGATAGTGCCAGTCAAACTGCTGGGCTGCATATGATGTAGGTTACATTGCGATAGTTTTCCCGCAATTCCCCAACGCTTTTGGAAGCAAGCGCTCGTGTCGCTCAGTCACAAACGCGACGCCCACCCATGCGCCTCTTCGCCAGACGACATTGCACGCATAGGTCCCGTTCGCCTTGTTTGGTCCACCATAAGAACGGCTCGATTCCGAGCTCTAGGAATTGACTCGATTTTATAAGTCGCAGCCAGATCATCGAAAATCGGCGGCAAAGCTCGAACCCAACATTAGCCTGCGCTGATTTCACCGTGAGTGTTGGTAGGCGGTTTTGCGGTGATCACAACCAAGCTGATCGATGTGGAGTAGCCAGCAGCCGCTGGGCCATCGGCAATTCCGGCGGCGCAGATCGCGACGCGAACATGGTATTGCCGCTGGTGCTGCTGCTGGTACGGCTGGAGATGACGATGCTGGTGACTTTGCCGGGACGATCATGGTCATCATGCCGACGAGCGGCAGCATCATGCCGATCGTCGTGTGGCGCCGATGATCGCCAGGCGACCCTCTTCCTGGGTTCATTTCCTGCTGCGCCGCCGGCACTGCCGACGATGACGATCGGTCGCTGGCATTTCCGGGGCCTCGTGCCGAGCGGCATCCAACTCCGCCAGCCGCTCCAATGCCTGGCCTGGGGACGGTCGTCGGTCTCGGTCTGCGCACACAAGAAGTCGCGGTCCCGTTGAGCAAACCTGATCATGACGTTATCCAGCGACGGATTGCGCGCAGGCTTTCGCCTGTCGGAAAGGACAATCATGTCCGAGCCACCAATAGCTTGCGCAAATTTGATCGATGCTGCGAGAAATATTGCATTCTACTAATGATTAAGTGCCGCGCACCTCCGCCTGAAGCCGGGTGACAAGTTAAAGCGGCGCCACGTCATGCTGTATGTCGATCAGATCCGCCTTTCCTGCGGCGACGCCGCGGCCTCTGTCGGCGACTACGGGGAGGAATAAGTGATTTTGCCGCATCCGTGACGGGTTGCGCAGTGACTTCGCTGGATGAGGCATCGCTGGTTGATCGAGGCAACTCTCTCTGATCGGCGGCGGCCTTTTCGAGCGCAGAGAGGAATTGCCGCCCCTCTTCCGTGATTTCCCAGCCGAGATCATCGCGAAAGACAAACCTGGCCGAGAAGATATTCAGGTCAGGCGCATATTCTGCCAACCGCTTCATGCGATCGGTCCAGTCATGGCCGCTGTTCATCAGGATTTCAACGGCCCGTCGAACTTCGGCAACGGAGGCCCGCCCGGCGGGCTGGCCGGCCAGTACTTTTAGGACAGTCAGCTGGAAGGACACTTCCCGTGTCTCCGATGGGCTGGGCGTATGCAGTTCCGGTGCAATGGATCAAGGCTAGGGGCGCACCGTCAACAACATGGCGCGGTTAACCTCAACAATATTGGCTAACCGCGAGCGCTGGCGCTCCAGATTTGACGTCGCCGCGCCGTATCAAGCCAAATGCACGAGTTCGTCTGCATCGATCCTCGAAAGGCACAGACATCAGCGTAGCGGAAATTGCCCTCGAGCTGCAACGCCGCCGGCAAGTATCGTCCATAACTTACGAACTCAACTGGACGCGTTCCTTCATGAGCTACAGCATCGCGTTTCGATCGGGAGCACCAGCCGATGGCATTGTTGCTTGCGGCGCTATGCGCGGCATGCCCAGCTTGGGCTATTGGACGCAGAGGAGCGTACGGTTCGGACCGTTCTGAGCCTATTGACAGGAATGTCTTGCCACAGCACACCACAGCTCGCCGATAAAGCCTCAAACTCCCGCGGCATTGGTCGATCTGCGGCTTTAAGAGATTAAGCTATCATGCAGTTTGTCACACAGCCTGATGCGCAAAAGAGATAGTAGTACGCAGACGCCCGGCGCGTCCGTGACGAGGCATCGCGGGATGCAGCTGCGAGAAGGCCTAGCAGGCGGCAGTTTCCCAGAGCCGAATTGGATCAGCCAACCCGCAGATCCTCGGCTGACATCTTGCCCGAACGCCCAGCCTTGAGTTCGTAACTTACCCGGGCGCCCTCTTCGAGGCTGGCGTAGCCGGCTTTTTCGACGGCGCTGATGTGCACGAAGACGTCGGGACCTCCGTCCTCCGGCCTAATGAAGCCATACCCTTTCGTCGCATTGAACCACTTCACAATACCCATTGCCACGGCTTGTCTCCATAATTGAACGATTGTGATCTAACGAAGAGTCTCGCAGCCATCAAGATGGGTGGCAGGAGACGCACGGCCTGCCGCGTAGGTCACGTCCTCGGCTTTTTTTGCCGCACGGCTTAGGTCCCGCCGCTTTGCGTGGGGAGCTGCCAGCAAGGCTTCGCCTGGAGGACAGTTCGCTTTGAGGCTTCAGTATTTGAGGCGGTTTTGACTTGCCTGTCATTCGTCGCCGGCTTGCCGGTTACAGGCAAGTTGCAGAGCCGAGACAATGCCACGCACCGAACTGGAGCGGATCGTCCGGTCACCCTTGCAGAACCAGGCGGCCGTAAACTCCTTCGCGCAGCCCGGAGCAGGATCACCAATCTGGTCGATGCTTACCTTGAAAGTACACTCGTCTTTGCCACTGCAGGCCGCGGCAAGCTCACGCGTGGCGTTGCCGCGCGCCGAGATCCAACGACAGTTGCCGCCATACGTGCCCGCAACTACTGAAATACCTGGTTGTGTGACGGCATCTCGGGTCGCGTCCCGCAGCGCATACGTTACGGCTGCGACGACAAGCAGGGCAAAGGCCACACTGGCCCATCGAACGAGGCGCCTGCGCTGTTCTGGCGAGGCCGATTGAAAGCATCCACGAATTAGCTTTCGCGCCGGCACCTCGAATCCGAAATGCAGCAGGATCGCGACGCAAGTAGCCAGGGTGAAAGCAAGAGCCAGCGCACCGAGATGGCCGAGCAGTTCGCTACCAGTTTCCCAGCGCACCTCCGGAAAACGCTGGTAGATGATGATGTGCACAAGATAAAGGGCAAAGCTGGCTTCTCCCAGGAAGACAAGCCACCTTGCCGACAACAACCGCCCTGCACTGCAGACGGGCTGAGCCGCGGTAATGAGGATGAGCGCAACGGGTGCCGCCAGAGCGATATTATTGCGTGCAATATCGAACAGGCTCATCAACGCCCCGAATGGCGGTTTATGGGCGGTGAACCAGAAAACCCAGCCTATCGCCACGACGCCAATCAATGCGGCGCCATCAAGTAGCGCTCGGGGTGGCCTAAAATCCTGCGCCAGCCACAGTTCATGGAGCTTCGCCAAACAACAGCCAAGAACGAATTCCCAAACCCTGCAAAAACGGCGCGAAGTACACGATCCAGAGGATGAGACTGTTTTTCCAGTTCGGCAGAGCCGCCTCCGTCCCATAGGCATGAAGCGCAAACAGATTGATCCGGCTCTGAAGCATTAACACTGCAACGTCGATACCCAACTCGATTGTCACTGCGCCGACCGCGCACATCATCGCGGCAGGCACAGTTCTGATGCGCGCAAGTACCGGGCAAACGATCGGAAAAACGAGATAGAAGAACCATTCGGTACTCACTGACCAACTGACCATGCCAATCGGCTCGTACTGCCAGACGGGCGCCACACCAGCTACATTGGCGAAGAACCAAGTCTGGATCATCCCGAGTTGAAAAGGAACAATGTGCCACGAAAATCCCTCTGTCGCCCTTGGCGTTCCTAGAAGCGATGGCCAGACCATCGGACCGGTCAGCAGTTCAAAAAGGAAGAGAACGACAAAGAGGGGATAGATTCGTGCCAGGCGCGCCACGAGAAAGTCCGGGATCGCTTTGCGAGGACTGTCGGCAACCGACCTGCCATAGTTGTATTGAATGACAAAACCACTGAGCGTGAAGAAGACGGACATCCCGAGCAAGCCCAGTGTCCCGACCATGATATCGAGTGCCAGGCTGGTGCCATCGACGAACAAGCTGCCGCCGTGAGATAATGCTACTGCTGCTGCCGCGATAAACCGGATGCCGGTCAACGCAGGTATCTGCTTCACCATCGATGTCTCGTCAGTCGCGGCAGTGCGTCGAAATTCTCTACCTGTTCGATGGGTGCAAAGAACAGTCTGGCCGGGCCCACGCCTTCAATTGCACCTACGAGAGAGCAAGAGAGGCAAAGAAAGCCCCTCGCATCGGGCGATGCGTGCCATGCCGGGCGGGATCCGCAAAAACTCCTTGGCGTTGTCAATACGCTCAATCCGCCTGCGCAGCTTTTATCGGGAAGCCAGCTGGAGCTGAACCTCTGTCTTCTGGTAGGGTGGCCGGGATCAAGGCCACGGTCCTTGCCTGAGCGCGTGTGGTGCATGGCGGTGAGCGTCAAATTCACTGAACTGCGCATTCGCTCTCCGGAAAGCTTTCTGCTCAGGGCGGTTTGCAGGCAATTTGAGGCCGAGGCGAAGTCGACATATCGGCAAGGATGTCTGGAGCTCGTCGTGCAAGCTGATTGGAAAACCAGAAAGCCGTCTCGTAAACGCGAAAGGACCCAGCCGAACGTCTCGGCCGCACTGATGACCATTTCCATGGAAGCTTGATGGAGCTCCTTCACGATCCCTCCACAGCATCGAACCGGATCGCGCGGGCTGCAAGAGTGGGTCCACGCGCCGGTTTCGGATTGCGCTCTGCAGCTCCCACTACGGGAGCGTGTAGTCCGCCGTGATAGGCGTCTCGCCCAGTCAATCCCTCGCGTCGGGCTGTTGTCCGTAGCGGCGGTTGAGCGGAGCTCTCGCCGTCGGCAGGTCCCAAAGTCTATCCTGTGTATGCTTCAGTGGGGCCGCTAACGCGTCAGAAGCCGATTTCACGTTGGTATAGGCTGTCTCTTTCAACCCGGCATTCGCGGGATCGATCTCATCGTAGGCGGCCACCGCCTCGGCCAAGTTCGGGTACAGGGGCATCTGATGCTCGTTTGTCCAGCCGAAACCGAGATGCCGGAAGTAATCAGCCGGAACCGTGACCCGACTTTTGTCCAGCTCCCGAACGTAGTCCGCCGACCAGTCGTGGATCGCATAGGCCTCAAGTTTGTCCATCATCGACCGCCAGCGCGTGACACGCTCCTCAACCGGCATGTTGGCCGCCTTCAAAATCGCGTCCGCGATCTCGTTAGGTCGCTCCGGATCTATCAGCAGCGCCTCGTTCTCGTTGAAGTCTTCAGCGGCCCCCGCAAACTTCGACAATACCAGAACGCCGGGATCGTTCGGATCCTGTGCCGCAACATATTCTTTCGCCACGAGATTCATGCCATCACGCAACGGCGTCACGACGCCGACATGTGCAGCGCGATAAAGATGCGCGAGTGCAGCCTGGCTGAACGAATCGTTTTTATAGTGGATCGGACGCCACTCGTCCGTGCCGTGCTCGGCATTGACCTGGTTGATCAGGCTCTCCACATCGTCCTTATACTTTCGGTACTCTTCGACGTCGGCGCGTGAGGAGGGCGCGATCTGCAAGAGCGAGATGCTGCGCGGCTCAGCTTTCGTTAAAACCTGATTGAAAGCTTCGACCCGCTTGTCGATACCCTTGGTGTAGTCGAGCCGCTCGACGCCGATCGCAAACCTCGCACCCTCAAAGTTCGCCAGCAAGGACGAGATTTTTTCCTGCTCCGCACCAGCCAAGCCTACAGCAAGATATTGTGCGAACTGCCTTGGATCGATACCGATCGGGAACTTTTGACACCTGGTCCGGCCGCGCTCCGTGACCACAACCCCGTCGCTGCTCTCCAACCCGAGGTGGGAATGGAGGCTGGCGAGAAAATTGTTCAGATCCCGGTTCGTCTGAAAGCCGAGCAAATCGTACTCCAGCATCGATGTCATCAGTTCGCGGTGATTGGGTACGTGCGCAATGATGTCAGGCGCCGGCCATGGCGTATGCAGGAAAAAGCCGGTCGGCCGCTCGATGCCGAGCTTGTGCAGATCGGCCCCGAGCGGAAGCAAATGATAATCGTGCACCCAGAATGCGCCCCTATCCCGCAAGCCGAACGCCGCGCGCGCGACAAAATCGTTGACCTTTCGATAGCTGCCGTAATCCTCTTCCGAGCCCGACATCCGGTCGGGCAGGGAGTGCAATGCCGGCCACAACGTCGAATTGGAAAAACCTCGATAGTAGCCAGAATAGTGCGCGGCTGGCAGGTCGAGCCTTGCCACATGGCCTTCGCCAGTCTGCACGAGTGGCAGGGGCTGCTCAGTCCCGTCGCCCCGGTTCTCCGAGGAGCCGATCCAGACCGCGCCGGACCGTTTGACGACCGGCTCGAGGGCCGCGGCAAGTCCACCCGTCTGGGGTTTGGTCGGGTCGAAGGGCGCAACGCGGTTCGAAATAACGACAAGCTTCATGTCGGGTTGCCGGGTTTCCACATGGAGGCGATCCTCCTGGTCGCCCGAGACAACTGGATGGGAAGGACCTGCACCGGCTTGTTGCTCCGGCCCAAGCGGCATCTCGTCCAGGTGCAGGTCGGCCGCCTGATCTACGATTTCATGTTGCTGAACAAGGCGTGATGTACCGCCGCAAGCCGATATTGCCGCATCGAGAGTGTCATGGATTCGATCCATTTCGTAACTCCGTTTGACGATGTTTGCGTTTGATGCAGTTTGCAGATCAGCCCCGAGATGTCTCCACTTCGCCAGTCTGGCAGATCCAGCTTTCGGGAAGCTGACGAGTCGCCGAACCAAATCGCCGCATCGGTCCCATCCAAGACTTCGGCCCGATTGTGGCGGATGAGGCGCCGGCGCGTCGGAGCAGGACGGTTGCCGTCATAGGCGGTCTCGGCGAGGACATGATGAGCCCTCGACGCCATCAAGGAGTCCGAGCGCTGTAGTGATACCCACTTGAGCGCAGGTGATCATCACTTGAGGGCCGCCCGCGCGAATCGGCAAGCATTGGCGTAGTTGATCTGCCTTGGAACGGCGCAGAGTCTGGCCGCCGGCATCGGCGGCGTCCTGAGATATATGGAACAAGTAACCGTGATCGACCAGCGCCGTCACAGCTGCGATGTGGACAAAGGAGGGCGCCGGACAATGGAAACGTTTACGTCACAGTCGTGGTTCTGGAACGACGCGACCGCTCGTCGGATTTCCGACGTTCCGTTCTCAACCGGATGCGGCTCTGGTCTGTCTCAGAGTATCGAGCGCACTGCGCAGCGGTCTTCGCTCGAGGCGCACCGAAGACCTACTTCCGGGCGACGTGATGACCTCACTGCTATTCGGATCTTCGCGCAGGAGCGATGCGGAGTGCTGCGATCAGCGAACCATCGTCGGCGAACAGGTCCCAGAACATGATCCCGGCGAGCCCATGGGGCGTGCGCGTACATCGTCTTGCGTGCGATGGAGAGCGGATCGTCATAGCTGATCCATATGCGCCGTTCGGCGTCATAGAGCCACGGCACCTGGGCCTCGTCGCTCCAATACCGACGAAAACCCTGCTCTTCCGGTCGCCGGGCAATCAGATCCCGGTAATCGATGCCGTCGCTGCCTCCCCACTCCTCGCTTGCCGTTGCCCCCTTTTGGAAGAGTCCCCCGTTCTCTTGGGACACGTTCGCAACGGCTCGGCCATAGAAGGCTACGCCGAGCGTGATCTTGGCCGGCGGTACGCCGGCCCGGATCAAGGCATTCACACTTGCATTGACATTGAGTTCGGGACTTGGATCGCCGGCACAGGCGAACAGCGGAGCATTGAATCCGGCAAAGGCCGAGCCCGCGTAATAGTCGTAGGCCATCAGATGAACCCGGTCGACCAGCCGGCCCAGAGCGGCGACCTCCAGATTGACAATCTTGTCGGGGACGGCTGACACGGCAATGGTGAGCTCCAGCTCCCTGCGCTCGGATACGGAGCACTCGGTGAGTCCTCGGCGGAGCTCCGCGATCAGGAGTGTAAAATTATTCCGGTCCTCAAGGCGCGCGAGATTGCCTGCCCGTCCTCCCGATACGGGAAACTCCCAGTCGACATCCACACCGTCAAACAGGCCCGGATACGGCCGAAAGAACGTCTCGATGACTGATTGTGCGAACCGCGCGCGCGACATCGGCGTGGCAGCGGCGACCGAGAAATATTTCGATCCGCTCCAACCGCCCAACGAAATCAGGATTCGAAGCTCCGGACTGTGCTGCTTCAATTCGGCGAGTTGAGCGAAATTGCCGCCGAACGGGCGCGGTGGCGAGGTTCCGTCACAGGCTCCTGCATCGAGGCAACGATCCGCAAGTTCAGCCAGTCCCTGCGCCGAAACGTTGCCGAACGCGTACATCAAATGGGTCAGCTCGCGCGCCGGGATCGTCTTGATGCTTGGACCGCCCGCCGGCGCCTTCCACGGAGCAATATAGCCGGCGACGATGGGGCGCCTGGCCGGCGTAGTCCGCCCCTGGCGCATCAGCGCGTATCCGAATGCGAGCGTAGAAAACCCTCCTGCAGCGAAGCTTCTTCTATCAACTGTCACGGATCACCACCTTGGCTCTCTGTCACATCGTGCCCCCTGCCCCAGCCGATAGCCGACCTCCATGACATAACCGCTTCTCATTACCGAGAATGGTAAGGCGCCAAGGTCGCCGACTCTTAAATCGCTCTGCCGGAAGGCACAAACAATGCGGGCGTTTTCGATCACGCGCCAAACGAACGAAACTGCAGCTCGGCTCTTTGAACAAATCGGCATGGGTTGAAGCACGTCGGCGGAGAATGCATATGCACCGCCCGTTACGTACAGATTTGTGCGTCGATAGCAACATCTTCGCTCAGAAATCGAGCCGTCGGACGCATCCCTTCGCGCCTCCAGCAAAATAGGCTACCAGCAGGCTTCTGCCTCGGCCGCTTGCAGTTTGCGTCGTGCTGGGGAAGCCGCTCGGCGTTCTGGGTTGCAACGTAGCGGCCAGCTAGTGGCTCTGCACAGTGATTTTGACAAGGTTGGGTCCGACGGTCGGATCAGCTCCGGCAGGAGTTTCTGATCAAGATTGGATCATCAGACGACCAACCGAGACGGGGCCCTGTTCGTGGGCGGCAATCTCATGACTATCCGATGGCACGTGAACCCAATCCGTAACGCGCCGAAGATGGGACGAGTCCGAGCGACGGCTGCAGACACGAGTCGGCTTGCAACCGTTCACGCGCATACCAAAGACTTTCAATTCACGCGGAGGTGAACGGCCCTACTATGGGAACTCCAGTCAATTGTGAACAATATCAAGCACTCGGAGGGCAGCATAAATGAGGATTGCCCAAGTCCCAACGCAAAACAACACGACAGCACGCCACGTGTTGGCCCTGAATCGATTTCGCCATTTGATGAGGTCGGATGCGCAACCACTGAAGTAACGACCGCGGACGACACCGATCATCTGGCCGTAGCTGTCAAACCGGAATTGGGAACGATGTTTTCGGATGTAGCTGATCCTTTCTTGAGGCGACAGACACCAAGTCCATATGTCAAGAGCTGCAGCTGCCTGCTGCTCGAGATCCGGCGTCCCGCGCAGTTTACCGTGACGATAACCTACTCCCGAGGCCTTGCTACATGCTCTGTTTGCGGTGCGCACGTCGTCGAAGTCTGAAAATCTAAATTGCATTATCGGATTGAGCCTGCTGTTGGTCATGTTTCGCGGGCGACGCTACAATATGGCCTTACGTCAGCTTCAAGCCCAATTTGACCTACCAGAACCTTGTGGCTCCCCTCGACGTCTTGATGAGCCATGAGCGCTACGCGAGGGTATGGTGAGAGATCACCGCTATCACGATCGCCGATCGATTTTCATCGTGACCAATTGACCCGAAATGCCCGATCGTCACGGTTGTGCCAACCGCCTGCGGCATACTCGCTCAGTGCGGAGACGCTTCAATTGCCCGAGGAATTTGATCGTAGAACCTGCTTGCACCGGACAATGGCACCTGGTGGACTCGCGACGGCCGCTCCGTCCAGGGATAGCGGCTTGACATCGTAGAGAGACTGCTCGGCAAGTCGGTTGGCGGCGCGCAACGGCTCGGTCGCGGAGGCATAGGACATCAGGCCCAACCAGGCGACAACAGCTAACCCGCGGTTTGCGTCAAATCTGCTGCGCTTTGTTGACGAACCGCTGTCACGTCTTTTCTTGTACCGGCTCGTTCCCTCTTCGTGGATTGCTGGCAACTCTCCGATAGTGTTAACCAGTCAAAATCACTGTGCAGAGCTACTAGGCCCATTGGCGATCCCAGTCGTGGCCCGCGCTACTCGTGGTTCAATTTTGTTTGCTCGGGTTGCATAGTTGAGCCGAAGCGCACTGTCTGCACGGCGGCGAACATCGCCGATGTAACTGGTTCCGAAAGAACATTCGGGTTGCGAAGCTCAACCGCGGAACGGATGGAGACGCAGCAAGTACGATCATTCAGGGGACGCTTAAGCGGCACGACACGCCACATGGGAGCACAGCCAGGGCGATCTGAGAAAACACGTAGGGCTGGCCCTTCGCCAGGACAATTCAACTGCGCCAGTGATGCTGGCGAGGCTCGCGTGCCGCCAGGCGGCCGAGGCACCTTTATCTGTGGCGATCGAGCTACGTTGCGCTAACGGAGAGGTTAATCCGATTCAAAGAACAAAGGTTGATTCGCATCATGCGCGTCATCCTATAGACAATCCCAACAAAGTGCCTGGAGCAAAGCGCACGGGAGGACGCATGCTATTTTTTGGAGTTGAGAGCAGTTCGGGTGACAGGGAGTATGTGGTGCTCGCAGTTCCGGCGGGCGACCAAGTACGGATGAGCTGGGAGTGTGATTCTGCAGAGAACGGCATGCACTGCAGCACCGTCTCGATCTTTCCGTGGGGACACCAAAGGAGCAGAAGCTCACCCGCGGCAATCCCGCTGACATAGCCACCTTGCGTCAATGCTTGGTAGGGACACCGCTTGGAAGGGCTCGTTCAGTTGTATCGACCTGGAGGACGAAGTCGACCTGAAGTTCGCCTCTCAGAGCCAAGAAAGGCGCCTTGCGTCGCGCCTGTCAGCGGGCAAATACCTGTCTGAGCTCAATCAAGCTGCCGCCTCCGTACGAATTTACAAATCGGCGTCTCGGTTGTGTTTCGGCTTCACTTTGGTTCACATCTTCTTCGACAACGAAACCCCGGGCCACAGAATAGCCCGGGCGGCTGCTCCGCTCCCGTCGCGGAATCCGAACGCGGCCGTCCTCACCCCTACTCGGATATTGCGATGCGACAAGACCAACCCAACGTGCGGTTTTGTCACGGAAGATCTCCTCGTATTTTTCACCCTGGAGGATTTCCTGCACTGAGTGATCATCTCGCGGCGAAATTTGCCTCAGGCTGGAGGTGATCATGCAATACGATCGGATAGATGCCCGCATCCTCGAGATCGTGCAAAAGAATAACCGTCTAACTTCAGATGTGATCGGCGAGATGGCCGGGCTTTCCCCTACCGCGTGCCAACGACGGTTGAAGAGGCTTCGCTCGGAAGGCATCATCCAGGCGGATGTGTCCATTGTATCGCCGAAGGCTGTTGGAAGACCTATTCAAGTGCTTGCGCTGGTGACCTTGGGCGGGAAAGTGCCGAGATCATCGATAGATTCAAGAAAGCCATCAGATCATCCGCCGACGTCGTCAATGGCTTCTACGTCACGGGCGATGCCGACTTCGTCCTGTACATTACCGCGCCGACCATGGAGGAGTACGAGCAGTTCACGCGGCGCTTCTTCTATGAAAACCGCGACATCAAGGGCTTCAAGACAATGGTCATATTGGATCGTGTAAAGATAGGCTTTGAACCGCCCCGGGATTGCCGGAGGCTCCAACTCTTGAGAAGGTGGAGCCATGACAAGCAAGACAACGAACAAGTTCTCTCCCGAGGTCCGGGACCGTGCGGTCCGGATGGTTCTGGATCACGCCAGCGAGCACCCCTCGCGCTGGGCGGCAGTGACCTCGATTGCGGCCAAGATCGGCTGCACCCCGCAGACACTGCATGACTGGGTCAAGAAGGCCGAGATCGACAGCGGGCAGCGAGCCGGCGTTCCGACGGATACGGCCGAGAAGCTGAAGGCGCTGGAACGGGAGAACCGCGAGCTTCGGCAGGCCAACGAGATCCTGCGCAAGGCCAGCGCGTATTTTGCGATGGCGGAGCTCGACCGCCGGTCCAAGCCATGATCGCCTTCATTGACGATCATCGTGGGGCGCATGGGGTCGAGCCGATCTGCAAGGTCTTGCCGATCGCCCCCTCGACCTACCACGCCCATGTCGCCAAGCGGCGCGATCCGGCCAAGCTGTCGGCGCGCGCCAGACAGGATACTCCCCTGAAGATCGAGGTCCGGCGCGTGTTCGATCAGAACTTCTCCGTCTACGGCGTGCGTAAGGTCTGGCGGCAGCTCAAGCGCGAAGGCTTCGATGTTGCCCGTTGCACAGTGTCGCGATTGATGCGGGACATGGGTTTGCAAGGGGTCATCCGCGGCAAGCCCGTCAGAACCACGATCAGCGACAAGGCCGCGCCATCCCCGCTGGATCACGTCAACCGTCAGTTCAAGGCGCCGAGGCCGAACGTTCTGTGGCTCTCCGACTTCACCTATGTCGCGACCTGGACCGGCTTCGTCTACGTCGCCTTCGTCATCGACGCCTATGCCCGCAGGATCGTGGGCTGGCGGGCTTCGCGCACGGCGCACGCCAGCTTCGTGCTCGATGCGCTGGAGCAGGCACTGCACGATCGGCGGCCGGTCCACCGCGGCGGGCTCGTGCATCATAGCGACAGGGGCAGCCAATACGTCTCTATCAAGTACACCGAGCGTCTGGCTGAAGCTGGCGTAGAGCCTTCTGTCGGCAGCGTCGGAGATTCCTATGACAACGCTCTCGCCGAAACCATCAACGGTCTCTACAAGGCAGAGGTGATCCATCGACGCGGGCCATGGCGAAACTTCGAGGCCGTCGAGTTCGCAACCCTGGAATGGGTGGACTGGTTCAACAACCGGCGGCTCCTGGAGCCCATCGGCAACATCCCGCCGGCCGAAGCCGAGCAACGCTACTACGCCATGCTGGAACAACCCGCCATGGCGGCATAACTTAAACCAAATCGCCTCCGGCAATCCCGGGGCGGTTCACTTTGCTGTTCCAGTTGAGCTTCCCTCGGGCGACTAATCGCAATGATGCGGGCGAGCGTCTCGCCCCCTCAATCGAGGCGTTGACTTGACCGCTCCACTCTGCCGTGGCCTCTTAATGATCTCAATCGGGCACGCATCGACAAGGACGCACTCTTTTTGGCAATGCGCTATTGTGCGTGAACCCTATCGACGCCGTTGGCCTGATGAAGCGCGACCGCAGACCCGCTGAGCGCCAAAGGCCGTCTTTGTCGCCGGACAGCAAGGAGCCCTATTCGGTGACCTTCGCTCGGGTCATGTTGCTCCTGCGGACATTCTTAAGCCGAGACGACTTTGACGGGATGTCAGCTCGCGCCATTGCGGTTAACCGATGCAAGCTACAAAGGACGAGGTCTGCTTTCGATGGACGCCACTCTTTCTCGAGACGGAAAGCCGCTCGTCAGGGCTTAGAGGCCGTTCCTTTGGCGCCCCACGTAACTCGCCAACCCGCCAATTGCTTGACAGGCATGCTTCCGAGCTTGGCTTGGTCTGCTCGGCTGTCTCGGTTTGCTACCGACATAGCGCCCGATCATACGCAATGTTGTGGGACGCACTCAGCGCGGTGATAGCGACAGGTGTAAAAGCAAGAATGTGGTGCCTTTAGTCCGAGCCGGCACACGCCCGCGGATTCGGTTGGTTGAAATTCGTCGAATATAGGCCTCTCAACGCGGGATTTGAGCGTCGATGGGTTACTGGTTGCATCAATCAAGATGAAGATCTTGCTACAGTTGCAATCACGTTCTCGTTACGGTCAGCGCGCAGGCTAACAAAAGCCTCGGGCCAGGAGAGGAACCATGACCGATCGCGTGCCCGCCATCCTCGAAGTGCTTGACTGCTCCGCAGATCGAGCTCTCAAGCAGCTGCCCGGCACCACTCGACCGGAGCTTCAACGTTCTCTTCCGGTGCGTCCTGCGAAGCGGCCCTTTGTGAAGAACGTGATCTTAGCGCGTCTTTCTATCCAACTGCTTGCGGCAATAGGGGAGCGCCTTGAGCCGGTCGTCTTGAAAGAGCGAATGGTTCTGCAAGAGCCAAAAAGGCCGGTCGAGCATGTCTACTTTATTGAAAGCGGCCTCGTCTCACTGAGAGTTGTTGCCGCGGGCAGTATGCTTGAAACGGCAGTCATAGGCTATCGGGGCGTGGTTGGCACTTCTTTTTTGTGGGGAGGACATCTTTCAACCCACCAATCTGTGGTCATCTTCCCCGGAAGCGCGCACAGAATTCGGGTTGAGGATTTGCGTCGCGTGATGAAGGCGCATCCTGAGGTCCGAGACCATCTGTTTGAATACGTTCAAGCACTGACGTTTCAGTGCGTCCAGACAGGATTATGCGGGGTCCGGCACCATCGTGAACAACGGCTCGCGAGCTGGCTGTGCCTTGCGAGCGAAGCTGTTGATACCCGCGTGCTGCCAGTTACGCATGATTACCTTTCGTCAGTGCTGGGACTGCGCCGCGCTGGGGTAACGGAAACGTTGATCCGCTTCGAGGAGCAAGGTCTGATTCGCAAGATGCGCGGCGTCTTGCAGATCGATGACCGCAAATCGCTCGAAGAAAAGGCATGCTGTTGCTACAAGCTCGTCTCAGGCGCTTATGCCGCAACATCAGCCCGTCCCCACAGCGAAGAACAGGCGGGCTAGCAACTTGCGAACGGCGTTCACCGTGTCGCCTTCGCGCAGAATGGGGACGAGAATTAGCTCGACATAGGCGGGGAAACGCCCTCGTCGAGCAAAATCAACCGGCGGCCGGGGCTCGGCTGCGCACTCCGCCACGCTTGCCGCCGCTCGGCGACGTCGGGACGATCCTGTTCGCTGGCGTGCGCGCTTTCTTTGAGGCTGATCTCCTCGGCGGCGAAGAAGCGCGCGACAGCATCGACGTGTCAGCTTCCACGCCGTGCGTGCCAAGCAGACGCTCGGCGATCGCATCGAGCCTCAGATCGTTCTCATTGCGCCGCAGTTCCGGGAGCCAATCCCTGTGCGGCCTCAGCACGGAACGCCGGTCCCGCCGGTTGGCAAAGGCGTCGTGCGGCGCGTCACCTCGAACGCGCTCACCCAACGAAGCGCACTCGCGATCCCGACCCGGAAAATCCGAGCCGCCTCGTTCCGCGAAAGACCGAACAACAGCCTTGATCAACCGAATCCGAACCGTCTGCATGCGCCATCCTTGCGGGCCTCCTCCCGGCCACAAGGATGAATCACGCTTCGCTCACTTTGGGACTCTCCTGCGATGCAATTCGAACCCAACCCGCTCTAGGCATGCGGTGAGGATGACGATTGTCGACATCCTTCTCGCGTCCTATCTGCTCGGCCCGGTCGACCTTTTCGCGGTAGCTGCTCTTCTGGAGCCTGGCTACGGTTGAGCGTTTCAATTGAACTTATAGGAGGCCTGTAAGAACGTACCCCAGCGCTCCATGCTGTACTTCTCACCGCCAACCTCCCCGCCAAAACTGATCGGGTGCGGGCCGTAGCCGGCGATCCATGTCTCACTGCTGCCCTTTTTGGTCCACATTGCCCAATAGCGGCCACCGACGCCGACGCTGAAGTTGCTGGTAACGAGATAAGACAACACGCCCTCAAGCTGGACCCCCCCGCCTCCATCCCCGCGTTGATCATCGAAGGTGGTGGTTTTGCGCAAGAGATGATTGTCACGCCCCCTGAAATCGGTCCAAGGCAGATAAGCGACGTCGCCGCTTAAGCGCCAACGCTCGGTGAGCATGGTTTCGGCGCTTAGGCCGACACGAGGCGCATTCCACTGAGTATCCTGGCTGCCGATGACCCTGTCGTCACCCGGTGCCAAGCTTTGGATCATGGGGTTAGCGATCTCCACGGCTCCTAGCGAGTCCGACTTTTGGCCGTAATAGGTCCAACCGATAAATCCGCCGACCTTGTAGTTGGCGCCGCGCAGGAAGTCGTAACCGGCATCGGCCGTGTAGTACGTGAAGTTTCCGTTTGCCTGGCCTGATACTGTGTTGACGTAGGCGAGGTGCTCAAAGATCCAATCTTCGTCATTCATGTTTCCTTTGTTGAAGCGCCCGAGGCCAACATTACCCTTCAGGAATATTCCCCACGGGCTGTCAACACGGCCAAATAGTTCTCCCGAAAGTCCGTCTAGTCCGTGATAGGTGAGCCTCGATATGAGAATGCTTGGGTCTATGCCGTGGTCCCATTGGAATCTTCCCCGGCTGAGCCAGAGCCGCGATCCGCCTTCGACTGACCAACCCCCCCCCCCCCGGCCGTGTACGCAATCGGCGGCACGCTGCTGGGTTCTTTTGCATACAGCGGCGCATCGAACCATTGCGAGGCGCGCGGGTCGGCGCCAAAGTGGTAGTTCAACCCGACCTTTCCAATGTGGTAGTTGCTCGATAGGCTGGTTGTGTTCGCCGGAAGAATGGCAAACGGCGGAGCCTGCACGGTCGGAGGGGTCGCGACACTCGGCCCGCCGAAATGCAGATAATCATACTCAACTTTGACGGACCATGCAGGCGTCAGCGCTTGCTCGACGCCCAGCCCGATGACCTCACCGACGCGACCATAGTCGAAATGAGTCTTCTCCTGTGGCCACTGAGCAAACTCGTCGTTATTGATGACGTCGCCCCGATTGTTTTGCCAAGCTACGCCTCCCTTGAGGTAGGCCAGCGTGTGGCCTTGCGCGCCAAACGCATAACCGACGCGACCGGTCCCGCTGATAAAGACGTTTGGACTTGCCTTGCAGTTTGCGCTCACAATCCTGCCGGAGGCGGCGAGGCAGGTATTTGTGCCGTCGGAGGCAGCACCGCTGGCATCCAGTTCGATGCCAACGACCCAGCTGCTCATCTGCCAATTGTAGCCGGTCTGACCACCTGCCAGAAACGAAGGGGTATCGACCACACCCCCATAGATTGACGGACCGTAGGGATTGCTGAAGGAGGTCCGGCCGTACCCACCGCCGACGTGCCCGCCAATATATCCCCCGGACCAGCTCCACACCGCTGCCGGCAGCCCAATTGCAGGCTCTAGGTCCGCCGAATGGACTGCACCGCTTGGGAGGAGCGCAATTGTTGTGGCTCGCCAAAAAAGAACTCCAAACCGCATCAAAGACTCCCTCGCATTAGATCGCATCAAAGACTCCCTTCCATTGTCTCGGTCCACAACCGAGCGCCTTAAGTTATCGCCGCACATCGAACCCAGACGCTACCGGCAATGCGCGCCGAGTCCGCCTCGAAGATGACCGCACCGCGATTGGTGATGACGCCGCGAACGAAGCAAGCCGCGAGCCGAGCCGGATCACATGGTCTTGGTCTTCGGGCACTTCGTACGAGGGGTGCCGTCAAGACTCCAGGTCGCATCATGACTTCAGAACGACCACGCAGCACTGTTAGGATGACAGTTGCTCACACGCCGTGCGTGCCAAGCAGACGCTCGGCGATCGCATCGAGCCTCAGATCGTTCTCATTGCGCCGCAGTTCCGGGAGCCAATCCCTGTGCGGCCTCAGCACGGAACGCCGGTCCCGCCGGTTGGCAAAGGCGTCGTGCGGCGCGTCACCTCGAACGCGCTCACCCAACGAAGCGCACTCGCGATCCCGACCCGGAAAATCCGAGCCGCCTCGTTCCGCGAAAGACCGTCCTCAACAACAGCCTTGATCACCCGAATCCGAAGCGTCTGCATGGGCCATCCTTGCGAGCCTCTCTCCCGGCCACAAGGATGAATCACGCTTCGCTCACTTTGGGACTCTCCTGCGATGCAATTCGAACCCAACCCGCTCTAAGCATGCGGTGAGGATGACGATTGTCGACATCCTTCTCGCGTCCTATCTGCTCGGCCCGGTCGACCTTTTCGCGGTAGCTGCTCTTCTGGAGCCTGGCTACGGTTGAGCGTTTCAATTGAACTTATAGGAGGCCTGCAAGAACGTACCCCAGCGCTCCATGCTGTACCTCTGCCCCCCAATACTGATCGGGTGCGGGCGGCAGCCGGTACATGTGTTACCGCTGTCCTTTTTGGTCCACATTGCCCAATAGCGGCCACCGACGCCGACGCTGAAGTTGCTGGTAACGAGATAAGACAACACGCCCTCAAGCTGGACCCCCCCGCCTCCATCCCCGCGTTGATCATCGAAGTGGGTCGTTTCGCGCAAGAGATGATTGTCACGCCCCCTGAAATCGGTCCAAGGCAGGTAAGCGACGTCGCTGCTTAAGCGCCAACGCTCGGTGAGCATGGTTTCGGCGCTTAGGCCGACACGAGGCGCATTCCACTGAGTATCCTGGCTGACGACGACCCTGTCACCCGGTACCCGGGATGCCATCATGGGGTTAGCGATCTGCACGGCTCCTAGCGAGTCCGACTTTTGGCCGTAATAGGTCCAACCGATAAATCCGCCGACCTTGTAGTTGGTGCCGCGCAGGAAGTCGTAACCGGCATCGGCCGTGTAGTACGTGAAGTTTCCGTTTGCCTGGCCTGATACGGTGTTGCTGTAGGCGCCCTCGCGCATGCTCCAATCTTCGTCATTCATGTTTCCTTTGTTGAAGCGCCCGAGGCCAATATTGCCCTTCAGGAATATTCCCCACGGGCTGTCAAGACGGCCAAATAGTTCTCCCGAGAGTCCGTCTAGTCCGTGATAGGTGAGCCTCGATATGAGAATGCTCGGGTCTATGCCGTGGTCCCACTGGAATCTTCCCCGGCTGAGCCAGAGCCGCGATCCGCCTTCGACTGACCAACCGGCGGCGTACGCAATCGGCGGCACGCTGCTGGGTTCCTTTGCATACAGCGGCGCATCGAACCATTGCGACGCGCGCGGGTCGGCGCCAAAGTGGTAGTTCAACCCGACCTTTCCAATGTGGTAGTTGCTCGATAGGCTGGTTGTGTTCGCCGGAAGAACTGCAGCCGGCGGACCCTGCACGGTCGGAGGGGTCGCGACACTCGGCCCGCCGAAATGCAGATAATCATACTCAAATTTGACGGACCATGCAGGCGTAAGCGCTTGCTCGACGCCCAGCCCGATGACCTCACCGACGCGACCATAGTCGAAATGAACTTTCTCCTCTGGCCAATTGCCAGGCTCTTTGTTATTGGCGACGTCGCCCCGATTGTTTTGCCAAGCTACGCCTCCCTTGAGGTAGGCCAACGTGTGGCCTTGCGCGCCAAACGCATAACCGACGCGACCGGTCCCGCTGACAAAGACGTTTGGATTTGCCTTGCAGCTTGCGCTCACA
Source organism: Bradyrhizobium sp. JR3.5 (assembly GCF_054057015.1). Lineage (NCBI taxonomy): Bacteria > Pseudomonadati > Pseudomonadota > Alphaproteobacteria > Hyphomicrobiales > Nitrobacteraceae > Bradyrhizobium > Bradyrhizobium sp. JR3.5. The sequence goes on along the minus strand of NZ_JBSRYV010000002.1, from coordinate 5,167,233 downwards.
ATCCTGCCGGAGGCGGCGAAGCAGGTATTTGCGCCGTCGGAGGCCTGCACCGCTGGCATCCAGTTCGACGCCAACGACCCAGCTGCTCATTTGCCAGTTGTAGCCGGTCTGACCACCTGCCAGAAACGAAGGGGTATCGACCACGCCCCCATAGATTGACGAACCGTAGGGATTGCTGAAGGAGGTCCGGCCGTACCCACCGCCGACGTGCCCGCCAATATATCCTCCGGACCAACTCCACACCGCTGCCGGCAGCCCAATTGCACGCTCTACGTCCGCCGAATGGACTGCACCGCTTGGGAGGAGCGCAATTGTTGTGGCTCGCCAAAAAAGAACTCCAAATCGCATCAAAGACTTCCTCACATTAGATCGCATCATACACTCCCTTGCATTGTCTCGGCCCACAACCGAGCGCCTTACGTTATCGCCGCACAGCAAACCCAGACGCTACCGGCAATACGCGCCGAGTCCGCCTCGAAGATGACCGCACCGCGATTGGTGATGACGCCGCGAACGAAGCAAGCCGCGAGCCGAGCCGAATTGCAGGGTCTTGGTCTTCGGGCACTTCGTACGAGGGGTAGCGTCAAGACTCCAGATCGCATCATGACTTCATAACGACTACGCAGCACAGTTAGGATGACAGCTACTCACGCAATCACTGCCCGCCGGTGGACCAACTGAACAATATCGGCGGACGTGCCGGCTTCGTGCACAAGCGGTTGTTGTCGCAAGGACCGCGACGGCTGTCGCACATCGATGTGCTCAGTAGGTCCAACACGTGCGCTGGCTCTGGCTCATCATGTCTCTCCCAATCCGCGTTTCTTCTAGCGCAATGCCCAGCATCACCGTCTCTCGGAACGCAGGTCGACGCAACGAAAGCATCGAAGCAGCGAATGCGCTCTTGCGGCTAGGCGCCACCGCCCCGGTACTTTCGGATCATCGTTCACGTCCCCGAATTGATCGCCCTGCTCCGGTGGCAAGCGCACCGACGCCACCGATGCGGTGCATAAACGGCTTGGCGCACCAAGCACCCCCGAAGAGTGCGCAACAGCTTCAGGCGGCCTGCAGCTCAACACTTGTGATATTCGCAACGTTTGTTATCCATCGTGAAGCTTTGGGGCCATCGCCATCCACTTTCAGGATTGTGCGACCTCACGCTACGTGCGGTTCAACCCAACGAAGGTCGGGCGTGACAATATGTCCGACCTCTTACATTCCATATCAGGCCTCTTACATCCCGAAACGCAAGCGGCGCGGACGAGAAACGTGGTTGTCACCGGCGCCGACAACCTGAATGCCTTGCCATGAGCGGGGACGTTCAGTCGTTATGCCAAACAGCTTTGGCGTACGAAGTGTCTGGACGGACAACTGGTTCGGTCCGCCGGCGTAGAGCCGCCGGAGAGAGGCCGGAAGCGGATCGGGCAGCCTGGTCAACTGATTATTGTCGACGTTCAGGCGCGCCGGACTGCTTTGTTCTCGAGGGCGACGTTTTTTTTTCGAGGAGGATGCGTTGCTCCATCTGATGATCTGCGAAGCGTCGGAAGTGGCTGCCATCGCTCCCTTCGGTGAATTGATGGAAGGGTCGGCAGTTGTGTTATCGGATGGCGGCCTCATCTCAGGTTTTCGCATGAAGCAAACCGCGGCACACCTTGCCGCGGAAGGACTGCGACTTTTCAAGACGATCAATCTGCTACGACTCTCGGTGCCGCCCCTCAGGACAACGATCATTCCGGCGCTGGACGATATTATCGAGTCGGGAGCTACGCAGGCCTACACCGAGGAGCTTTTTGGCTATCTCGTGGAACGAGGCGGGCCTACAACTTGCTGCGGCGCGATGCGACGACGTCAGATGGCACGAAATCGACAGCACTGAAGATCTGCGTATCGCGGAGCGCATTTTTGCAGAGCGAGCGCCTTCGCGGCCCGCCGCCCAGCGAACGCTATAGCTGTCGGAGATCTTCTTTTTCTTCTGGCAGCCTATTCTTCGCGCCCGCCGAGCACCTTGAGTGAGCGAGCTCGATCCTAGGGCGGACAGCGCCAATGACGATCTCAGCCGCAAGGTGTGCGCCGATCGAAGAACTAGCGGGTATGCCGCCGCCGCGGCTACTTGATCCTCTTGGCGGTGATTATTGCCGTCGTAACGATCGTCGGTCCTTCTAAGATGGTTGGGTACACCGAACGAAGGGCGCTGCTTGTCACTTCAGTTGACGGATTCGTCAGATGGTCATGGTCGAGTAGACCTGCGCTGGTCAGTAGTGGGTTCATCCGCCAAGCCGCGGCCCCGCCGCCTTGCCGGCTGGATCCGCCGTCGCACAGGCGCAGTTCACGCCGGAGGTCCACGCCGGCGTCGATCACCCGACGGGAGTATGGTTTCAACGAGCGCGCGCCAGAACTTTCATTCAGGAGCGAGAAGTATGACACGGCCTACACCCTGCTGCACCTGGGAGGAGCCGAACCAAAGGCTCGGGACGAGGGCGGGGCTCTGGAGAATACCTATGAACGCTTCATGAGGCAGTAGGTCCGACTAACATGGCAACACCGGATCGAGCGCTTCCTGCTCCAAAGCCATTGGGGCCTTATCGAACGCAAGCCATAGAGCCAATGCGGCGATCGCGCTGTCGGACCGTGCGATCGAGACTAGGCTTGGATCTGGTGCGGTTGGCTATCCGGCACTTTCCGCCAGTTGCTGCGTCATTAAATGCGGCGTCGGCCTCCGGGGCAAAACCTCTTCGAGAAGTCGGAATATGCGCAGTTCTCCGCTGTCGATGTCGCCCCAGTGAAGAAAAGGGACGGTCCCCTGAATTCCGGCGAGCACGCGATCAAGCAGTGCGATGACGCCGGCAGCCGGAAATCCACCGAGGCAGACGATCAGACCGTCGCTTTCGATCTCCCGGACCTGCCGATTGAAGCTCGCGTAGTTCTCGATGGTCAGCACATACGCTGGCGGACGACTAATCCTCAACGAAGGCGGCATTTCCGGGTGTATGGATGCGAAGGCTTGGCGGTGCCGTCCACCAGGAGACCGGTTGGGCCCTCTACGACCACTGGCCCCTTCAGGTGGACGGAGTGGCTGAAGCGTTCCAACCCGATGCTGGTCCAGATCACATCAGCCGCAGCGTCAGGCTGGCCAGTTTGGACACCAACAGTCGCGGCGAGCCGGGAGGCGTGGCGGTCAAAGGCCTTTGTCGTTCGTTGCTCGAAAAGAGAACGTGCGTGCGTCGAGCCCTCGGGCTTCCTGCCGCGAAATGGATGCCAGGAGTGTGAAGAACTCCTTGGCGGCCTCCGTCTGGGCGGCGGTCAGCCGGTAGGCGGCTTCGCCCCTCGCCCAACGGCCTGTCATCTCGTCCAACAAGTTGGCCACCCAAGGCTCTCCCGTAGCGGCTACCGGTAGCAGTTCCTCCCGGGCGCTGCGCCATCGCGCTCGCGGTCGGGCGGCCCAGATGGCGAGCGAGCAGATCGGGATCTCGGACACGCAAGCGCTCGATCAGATAGCCGCGGTCTCTCCGGCCCCGCTGCACCTCGACGGCGCCGAACCTCTCCGCCGCCGCCATGAGATCGTGAAAGCGGCCAACCTGTTGCGTCGTAGAAAGGTTGTGGTACTGCGGAGCGGCGGACGCTGGCCGGGACCGATCCGGATTTCGCTCGCTTCGTTCCAGCAGACGTTCGAGGAACTCGACGCCGGTCGCTCATGCGGACGTCCGTCATTCCGCTGCCTGGTCTTGCGGAGTCGCTGCGGCGGCGGTCGCGAAGGTGCCGAGCTCTGTGCCAATCCAAAATGGTGCCGAGATCAGCGGCGCAGCCGACGAGCGTATTTCGTCGAAAGGAGATCAGCGCGTCGCCGACCAGGGCCTGCGGGGTAATCGAGATCGAGCTGAGCGGGGCGCCATCCGGTCGAGCCGGGTGTGGAACTGGCGACGCTTTCGACGGTGCTTCGGGGCATCCGGTGATTGCACTGAGGTCCGACCTCAAAGTGGTGCTGGCGGCACAGCCGGTCAATTTTCGCAAGTCGGTGCATACGCCGTCGGCGCTGGTGAGCGAAGCACTGCGCGCGAACCCGTATTGCGGCGACGCCTTCGTGTTCCGCGGCACGCGCATGGACAGAGGGAAACTCCTGCCGTGGGACGGCGGCGGCATGGTGCTGGTAACGAACTTTTCGTGCCGCGGTCCGAAAACCGGTGCAACACGTGATGCCGGCGAAGGTTGCAGAAAAGGCGTCGAGCACCGAACCCAACAGGACCAATTGGCTCGCTACCAATCGAGCTCGCGATCACAGCCAATTCGATTTCCGCATCTATTCAAGGCTTCTACCTCCACGGCGGAGGCCGACGGCCAAGAAGCGATCCAGCATGGTATTGACCTGGTCTGCAACCTCGATCGTGTTGAAATGTCCGGCAAGCATTGTCTTCGCTATTACCAGCTGTGGACAGATCTCCTGCAGCCGATCCAGGTCGCGCGTCACGTTCACCAGCGGAACATCTGCGGAAATATAGGCCATGGGAATCCGGCAGGCTTCTGCGGCAGGGACGGGATCATAATTCAAGGTTGGCGTTCCGTATCATCGAATAGGCCACATGCTGTGGCGTTTTCTCGCAAGACGGAAGTACATAAGTCTCGTAGATCATCTTTCGCCGGGTGGGATCGTCAAAATCGCAGCCCATCTCCCACGCGTTTGCCTTTAAGACCGCCAGATAGTTGGGTCCGCCAATGCCTTCCAGCAGCCTTGTAAGCTCGCGGGATTCGCGCAATATCGGAGGCGGCATGACGATTGTGTCGATCATGACCACGCCTGAGGCCAGGTCAGGATAGCGGCCGCACAGTTCGAGCGCGATCCGGCCTCCCATGCTGTGGCCGATCACAACAGGCTTGAGCAGTTCCAGTTGAGCGCATTGCCAAGCGATATCGTCAGCAAATCCTGCGATGGTGTACTCCTGCTCGGGCGCATCGCTGGCGCCGTGGCCGCGAATATTGACGGCCACGACACGGCGGCTTTGAGCAAAATGGGCGATCTGCGGCGTGAAGATGCCGTGGTCTCCCGTCCAGCCGTTGATCAGGAGCAGCGGAGGGATTTGCGGGGCTGTAGGTCCGGCCTCAACATGTGCCAAACGTACGCCGTCGCGACACAACAGGACGGGCTTCAACGTGCCACAAGAACTCACGGTCCTTCCTCCCTAACCTGGTTGGCATTCAAGCACCTGAGACGAGATGTTCGGCCGGACGAACGACGCCAACATAGATGGCGAATGCCAACAAGCAAAAGCCAAGCATCACCGCAGCCATCGAAAATACCGAATGCCCGTCGTAAAGCGCAGCGACCATTGCGATGGACGACGCGGCGCCAACCATTTGCACGAACGCTCTCGCGGCAGTGATGGTCCCCGCGATTTCCGGCATCGGCCGCACCGCTTCGTTCGTGGTATGAGGCGAGACTAAGCCGAATGACAATGCGACGCCGACGATCACGATCACCACCAGAACAGCCGATTTGCCTCCCGCGAGCGTCATGATGACCAGGGACGTGGCCAGGAAGGTCGAGAGTGCGAGGCCGGGCCAAAATCACTGGCGCCGGCGACAGGCCCAGACGGCCGAGAATCCTGTTGACGCGGGTGCCAAGCATGACGGACAGCGAACTGGCTCCGAAGATCACACCAAATTGATACGGGTTGAGACCCAGGCCATTGATGAAGAACAGCGATGAGCCGGCAACGTAGGCGAACATGGCTCCCGCAGCCGCGGCGTTGCAAAGGATATAGCCCACACAGAGTGGATGCCGCAGAACGCGAAGATAGTTTCGAAGGATTGTCGCATGGCTGAGCTGAAGCTTTGGATCGATTGTCGCACTCTCGCTGAAACCGAACATCGCGACGAGCAGGACCAATCCGCCTGCGGTCGGCACGAGGTAAATGGTCCGCCAACTGCCTAGCGCAAGCAGCGCCGCGCCGACGGTGGGCGCGATCATCGGGACGATGTAGATCGCCAGAACCACGTTGGCCATCTTTGCCCCCGCGGCCTCGCCCTCAAAGAGGTCGTTGACAATCGCAACGGCAGCGATCCCGGTCGCCGACGCGCCAGCTCCCTGCAGGGCGCGAAAGAACAGCAACTGCGGCAGCGAAACGGACAAAAGGCAGCCCAGGCTTGCGACGACGACAAGTGCACAGCCAAACACAACGATCGGCTTGCGGCCGAGGAGATCCGATATCGGCCCATAGACAAGAAGCGCCGCTCCCATGCTCATGAGATAGACGCTCATCGCCAGACCGACATCGGCCGACGTCGCGCCGAGATCGGCTGCCGTCGCCGAAAGGCCTGGCAGGATCATGTCAATGCCGAATGTCGGCAGCGACGCCAGAAGACCAAGCAACAAGGTGAAGGCGAACGAATTGGGATGAATGCGCACGGCCGTATTTCTCCTGATCGGCGTCAAGGTTGGCGCCATGTCGCAGCTTCGAGATGTTTTCGTCAGGGAGACAATGCATCGACCAGGCGCCCGCCCCGAGATCGTCGGATCGGCGCCAGACGTAGCTCGTCACGAGCGGCTTCGTCGCCGTCGTCCGATCGCGGCAAGAATCTCCATCTCTTGAACAAGAGGCGAAGTATCGATATCAGCTTTGATAACTTCGCCGAGCTTTCGGGCTGCGACCTTGAATTGCGGTCCCGCGATCAGCTGCTTTATCGCGGCCGCTATCTCCGGTTCAGAAGCTGTCGGTCCCAATCGAAGCCCTACTCCCTTTGCTTCGACCCGCGCTGCGTTTGCCGACTGGTCTCGTCCCATTGGCAGAATGAGTTGCGGCAAAGCATTGATGATTGAACGGGTGACGGTCCCGTGGCCGCCCTGGGATATGACAAGAGAAACATCCCTCATAACGGAGTCGTGGGGCGCGCCGCACACCAGATGGACGTTCTTCGGAGCACGAAGATCGGCTATGTCCAGATGTGGACCTGTTGTGAAAACAGCTTCGATATCGATGGCGCCGACGGCATTGATGACGCGTTGAAACAAGTCGCGCTGGCCCTGGGCACCCGTGCTGCAGGCGATCAGCGCGCGGGGAGCAATCGGGTCCCGCGGTCCAGGGAGCCTGCCACGACCTGGACCAAGTCGGCACATCGAGCAAGGGCCCGATATAACGGAAACTGCCCGGAAGAGAGTCTGCCTCGAAGTCGAAGGCCTGACTGATTGCCAGCAGAACGCGATCTGCCTGGTCGAACAGGTCCATAGCGTCTGAAAGAACAGGAAGGCCGAAATCGACGCGGGCTCTATTGAGGATAGGAAGGGACGCGTTCATCGCTGCAGCGAGCGCGGCCGAGGCCGCCCCGACTTCGGCGCGCTCCTGCGGCGTTTTCGGTTGCCCCAATCCGGACGTCGCAGGCGGCATTCCCGGCAGAATCCGAATGCTGACGTGAGGCGAGAGAAATGCGAAAGGCACGCCACATGCTTGCGCCCCGACCGCCGCGCCAAACAGGAGGTCGAGACCGAGGACCGCATCTGTTGGCACGCGGCCAATCTCGTCGCGAATATCGGCCGCGTAGGCAGAGCAAGGCTCAAAGACGACCTCCTGCGCATCCGATCTCGCAGGTCTGAGACATCCGTCGGGTCCGCGGCCTCCCCCTTTGGGGCGCGGCACCATGTCACGAATTCGAAATCGGCGGCCTCGACTTCCGTCCGCATGGCCGGATCGGCGATCACCCGAACATGATGACCATGCCGGCGCAATCGGCGAGCCGCTGTAAGCAGCGGACTGAGATTTCCCAACGTGCCCCACGAGGCGAAGAGAAAACTGTAAGAAGTCACCGATGCCCCCTTCGCAGTCGCGCATTCAGAAAATCTGCAGCCCTCGTCATGCAGGCGCAACTCGAGTTCGCGCGCGCTAGGCCAGGACGCTGCACGCGAGCAGTCCAGCAAGCGGGAGACGAGAGACGTGTTACCCGCATGACACAAACGCTCCGAGCTTCCGACGTGCGCCAGTCATACCCATTCCATCGACCTTCCACAGTGCGCCGCGTCTTCTTGTTGACGAGGTCTTCTCGATCTGTTTTTTGACCAAATTTGTTTCGATCTACTGGAGCGAAGTGGCGCAACCTCTCGAAGCGAAATCGACCGAACGCACCGCGACGAAGCGCCTCACGCTTTGGTGCGTCGAAGTACGGATCTCTTGAAGAGAGACGTGAAGCTCGAACGTGACTTGCCGATGATTCATTGACGCCGCGTGTCGTTTTCGTGATAGCCTCGAACCTACAATCTGACGCCACGTCCGATTCAAGCTGTTTTTAGCGGTCTCGCAGGGCTCGTTCCAATCTGCCGCCGGCGAAGTGCATCTCCGCGCATTCCTGATTTCGGGGGAGAGAACACAAGCCGCCAACTGCACTGGTTCCACGAATCTGATCCGCCTGACGCAACCGACCGAGATCTACAACCTCGCCGCCCAGGGCCATATTCGTTCCACAATCCGGTGCGCACGTCGCATCACGACAAGAAACACACTTTGTCGCCAGCATGCCTCTCGAACGAGGCTGCCGGTTGTCAGATGTCCGACATTGCCGGTTTCAACCGACGTGGCCTTGATCTCACGGCATCGAACGCACTTCGCGGCTGAGTTCGCTCGAGGCGCACGGATGACGCGCTTCAACGCGACGCGATGACCACACTCCTAATCGGACCTTCGCGCGGGAAGGACGCGCAATGCCGCGAGCAGCGAACCATCGTCGGCGAACAGGTCCCAGAACATGATCCCGGCGAGCCCATGGGCGTGCGCGTACATCGTCTTGCGTGCGATGGAGAGCGGATCGTCATAGCTGATCCATATGCGCCGTTCGGCGTCATAGAGCCACGGCACCTGGGCCTCGTCGCTCCAATACCGACGAAAACCCTGCTCTTCCGGTCGCCGGGCAATCAGATCCCGGTAATCGATGCCGTCGCTGCCTCCCCACTCCTCGCTTGCCGTTGCCCCCTTTTGGAAGAGTCCCCCGTTCTCTTGGGACACGTTCGCAACGGCTCGGCCATAGAAGGCTACGCCGAGCGTGATCTTGGCCGGCGGTACGCCGGCCCGGATCAAGGCATTCACACTTGCATTGACATTGAGTTCGGGACTTGGATCGCCGGCACAGGCGAACAGCGGAGCATTGAATCCGGCAAAGGCCGAGCCCGCGTAATAGTCGTAGGCCATCAGATGAACCCGGTCGACCAGCCGACCCAGAGCGGCGACCTCCAGATTGACAATCTTGTCCGGGACGGCTGACACGGCAATGGTGAGCTCCAGCTTCCTGCGCTCGGATACGGAGCACTCGGTGAGTCTTCGGCGGAGCTCCGCGATCAGGAGTGTAAAATTATTCCGGTCCTCAAGGCGCACGAGATTGCCTGCCCGTCCTCCTGAGACGGGAAACTCCCAGTCGACATCCACACCGTCAAACAGGCCCGGATACGGCCGAAAGAACGTCTCGATGACTGATTGTGCGAACCGCGCGCGCGACATCGGCGTGGCAGCGGCGACCGAGAAATATTTCGATCCGCTCCAACCGCCCAACGAAATCAGGATTCGAAGCTCCGGACTGTGCTGCTTCAATTCGGCGAGTTGGGCGAAATTGCCGACCGTCGCAGTGCTGCGCGGCTGGCTGCGAGAACGTCAGGGGCAAGCTTCCGATCCAGTCTTTCCGACCACACGAGGGCATGCCTTAGGTCATGATGGCTTGGAATACCTGCTCAACAAGCACATGGTCGTCGCTCGCCGCCATTGTCCCTCCCTAAACAAAAAACGCATCACGCCCCATACCCATTGAGACGAGGAAACCCCGCCGGCACTCCGGTATTCAATACCGTGGAGTGCGGAGCGTCCAGTTCAAGAAGCACCCGAACTTCGTCAGGCACAACCTACTCGACGACACCGACAACAAGGCCCGAAAATCGTTCGATTGGAGTTGTCATGATCGCCTCATACCGGCCCGGTTGCAGTCGCTGAAAGCGGTGCGGCAGGCGGGTCGCTGAGTTTTGGATCGCCTGGACGATGCTTCAACAATTCGGTCATTCGGCCCGATATGTAGTCGAGTGCCGGTTTCGGCAGGTAGTTTGCGACCAATGTTGCAAGATCCGAGAAATGAGGCCCGATCAGCGACGAGAGCTGCGCATCTCGCGTCTTTTCAACGAATGCTTTGAGGCGATCAAAGCCGAATAGGCCATGATCACCAAATGGGTCGACGGGATCGTGAGCATATCGAGCAGCACTCGATTGACGTGATCGTCGCCGACAGCCATAGCCATAGGTCACAACAACGGCGTTAGGTCGGCCAGCTGCCGCCGCAAAATCGCGAAAGAGCTCCGCATAGGGATATTGTGTTGTTTCGACGTCCTTCGCAGGATTGGGATAGATCATGACCGTGTCGACGGGTTTTTTGGGAATGTCGGTATGATCCGCAGGCGCTCCGAATGGGATGCCCTTGCGATAGATTCGCCGCTCGTGCTTATCAAAAAACCAATCCAGTGAGCCGTGGAGCTTAGTCAGGCGAATGACGCCCTCCATGAACCGCGGTTCTCCCCGAATGCCGGGTGGGTTGTAGTGGACATCAACTTCAACGCGCGACGCGCGGAAGACCGGATTCAGCGCGCCGGCGAATCTGTCGATGATCCGAAGACCCGCAAAGTCGCAACCATGTTCGATCAGGCGGTCGTAGTTGGTCGTGAAGACGTGCAAACGTTCACGGGATGCAGGCGGCTCGCAAAACTCGACAGGAATGATTGCAGAGCGCCTTGGGCAGCTTCTTTCGATGTCGGATTCTTTCCAGCAACAATCCCGCCTTCCGTCTTTAACAATGAAGTGAGGAAGCCAGACATCTGGGCATCAATGCCATCCTTGAGAGTTTTTTCTGCTCCCTTGTCTATGACTCCCAGGCCTCGAGCAAAGCAAGCGCACTTCGAAACTGATCTTCGATGTTTGCCGCACCTCGTTGCATGGCTGTCGCTCCGGCCTGAGCGTGCGCATCGATGGCGGCGTCATAGGACGTGCCAATGTAACCTTAGCCATGCCTGTGGCCCCTACGCCTGCGAGGTAACCAACCGCTGTGGGTGAACCCACTGCCGAGCAATAGGTTGAGGTGCTCTGCTTGGAAGACAGCAGAGAGCCACGGCTCGATGTGCTTTCGAGCACTATTGGTCAGGGAGTCCAGTTCATCTGGGTAGATCATCCCAAGCGCCTGAGTGGCTGCCTACGCGATAAAAGTGCTTCTTATCCATACTTCCTCCCAAACCGCGACAGCGGCTCTTTTCTTCGTCAATCGCGCCATGCGGAACGGAGTAATTTTATCGTTCCGCTATGCCTCATCGATTGCTGTCCCCGGCGACCACGGCCCGCTCGGCGGCCAAATTCGTTCTTCCTTCAAACCGCAACCAGCGGCATCAAGAAGAGGCGAAGATCGGCGACGGTAGCGGCGAAAGCATCTGGTGCGGCTGCCATCCGGTCCCGGCCTAGCATTACAGTTGCAATTGATTGAGGGTTCTGAATCCATGGGTGACCATGATTCGGGATCTGATGATTGGTGGTGCGTCGGTTGAAGATACGCTGACGCTGTGGGCTTCCTCGTTGCGAGATGCCAAGCAACGCATCCGTCCGCTGTTTACGCAGGAGCGGGTCGCGGCCTCGGCGTGGCAGTTTCTCGACGGACTGTTGGGTAACGAGCCGCGCAAGACGGGTTGGATGCGGGCGGAGGCGGCTGGCGATCCAGGCCCGTGGCGCCAGCAGGCGATTCTGGGCCGAGGGCATTGGGATGCCGACGCGCTGCGCGACATTGTGCGTGAGTACGCACTGGAGACGCTTGGCGATGAGGACGCGGTCCTGGTCATCGATGAGACCGGCTTTTTGAAACAGGGCAAGGCCTCGTGCGGGGTCGCACGCCAGTATACTGGCTCGGCGGGCAAGATCACCAATTGCCAGATCGGAGTGTTCGGCTCCTATGTGTCGCGGCATGGCCATGCCTTCATCGACCGGGCGCTCTACCTGCCAAAGGAATGGACGGACGAGCCCGCTCGCCTGAAGGCAGCGCATGTGCCGAGCAATGTGGGCTTTGCGACGAAGCCCAAGATGGCGCATCAAATGATCGCTCGCGCGATCGCCGCAAAGGTGCCGTTCTCGTTCGTGGCGGCGGACAGCGTGTATGGCACGGGAGCGACTGAAACCCTACTGCGCAAGGCGGGCAAAGGCTATGTTCTGGGCGTTGCTTCCAATCATGTGTTCCGTTCCTGGGGCAAACAGCAGCCTGTCGCCGACACCGCCTCCGCGATCGCGCAGAGCCTTCCCAAAAAGGCCTGGCGCCGCCTGTCGTCCGGCGGCGGGACCAAAGGACCGCGCTGGCACGACTGGGCCTATCTCGAATTGGCCGACCTTGAAGCCAGTGAATACAACGACGAGCTTGCCGGGGAATGGACGCGGGGTCTTCTGATCCGCCGCTACATTGCCGACGAGCTTGGCCTTCTTCTCCACATGGTGCCCCAAGGGCACGTCCATGCAGAAGCTGGCGTCGGTGGAAGGCCATCGCTGGGCTATCGAGGACAGCTTCGAAACCGCCAAGAACGAGTTCGGCCTTGATCACAATGAAACCCGCTCCTGGCATGGCTGGCATCGCCATGTCTCACTCGTCATGCTTGCCTTCGCCATGATGGCTGCCATCCGTCACCGGGCCAACACCGGGCCATCGCTCAAAAAAACGCGACCGCGGCCCCGACCGAAGCATCGTTCTTGATCCGCTGGTCGATCCAGGAAATCCGGCGCCTCGCCGTGAAGCTAGACCAGCGACGTATCCCGCACGCCCGCGTCCTCGCATGGTCGTTTTGGCGCAGGGCTCATCAGGCAACTGCGCGCAAAGCCCATCTCAAGAAAAAATTGCAACTGTAATGCTAGGAAGGCGCGCCATTGAGCGGCCCAGGCTTCCGCGAATTCATCGGTCAGACCGACCGGAACAACGGATGGGAGGACCGTTCCGCGTCGTTCGAAGGTCCGCTGAATTGCCTCGACAAGGGTGGCCCGGCGAAGTTCGAATGTTCGGGAGATCACCCAGAGATCATAGAAATCCTTGAGGCGGCTATTGGCTACGCCGAGCGTTACGAGCGCTTCGAATTTCTCGGCCACCACCGTTTCGACCGGATATGCGCGAAGGCGCGGCGTTGGGGCGTCCAGCAGCGTGGGATAGTCTCGACGGCCGCAGGTGTAATGGCGTCGCCGAAACCAATGTCGACCTGGATCGGAATACGCGCCCCGGCGATGGTTGCCGTTGTGCGGACCCGCACGCCACCATATTCCACTTCCTCACGGATCGGGGCCGCCATCAGCGCGGCGACATCAAACGTCACACCGTCATCGGCGACCGGCTGCGCACAAATGACCCGGAAGGCTTCGGCAATGGCCTCGGCGTCGCTGTCGCCGTGGCCAAGCAGATTCAGATCGCGCGTAGGCCGAAACGGATCGGCGACCCAGGTCACGAAGAGCATCGCGCCTTTGAGGATGAAGCGGTCGCGGTGCGGCGACGCGCTTAGCCTGTAGAGCAGACGCTCGAGGGCATATCGCGCCAGGAGAATCTGGAAATCCGGTCGCTCGGCACGTGCCCGATCGAGGAGCCGCGCTCGCACTGATGCGCCGATGTTGCGAGGCTCACGCGGCATCAGACACCATTGCCTCGACGTAAGGCCGCATGATCGACCAGACCCGCGCCTTGCGCGCGTAACGCCAGAGTTGATCCGGTTTGCATCGGCGACGACGGAGGCCCTCGCGTAGCCCCTCCATCGCAACATCGAGGCCGATCTTGCTCCGGTAGCGAAAGCAATCGACAATTGTCTTCGCCGGGTCCGTGATGGGAACGTCGACACTCTCGATGCGGTGACGCTCGACCCCTTCGGTCAGTGCCGATCCAGTGAAGCGTACGAACCGAAGGGGATAATCGATCTTGGGCCGCCAGGCGGCACGGTCGATCGCCATCCATACAGTCGAGGGCATCTGCAGCGTCAGTTCGTGGTATTGGAGGGCTGAGGTTAGGCAGACCACGCCCTTGGGAACCAGAACCGCCGCCTCAGCCAGCGTATGGGCAGCCTCGACGTGTGCGTCGGGGAGTTGATAGAGGCCCCGTGCCGGACGGATGACCGCCTCCTCCCGGACAAGGCGCGCAAGCGTCTCCGGGCCGATGCCTTCGGCAACGAACTCCTTCAGCCGGAGCATGCCCCGGGATTCTAGGAGCTTCAGCGCACGAAGCCGCTGGGCGCTAGTGGATGGCATGGACGGTGACGTTTCCTCTGATCAAGAAATATATAGCAGAGGCTTTATCACAACATCGTTGACTTGGGAATCCCCGAGTTTTCGTCCACCACCACCCTTTTCGAAGCTGGCCGAGAGGCTGCCGGACGACGACAGCATCGTCATGGGCGACGACACGAAGGACCGCGGTGAGGCTCGCGCTCTGTGCCTTCAATTCCTCGATGCTGGAAGTCAGCAAGCGCTAGTGCTCGATACTGCGCCGGAGTCGATCGACCTGGATCGGCTGGACGTCGAGGACGTAGTTCCGGACGAAATTCGCGGGGTTGTCTACCGGCTTGAGCAGCAGGGCGTTGCGAAAAACCTTCTGAAAGGTGGGGGGTCGAGGGGGAATCCGGACAGCCCTTTTGGCGGGGCCATCCTTGCTGAGCTCTCGTCACTACGCGCAGGAGCGCGAATGGTTTGGTCTGTTCAGCACGAAACTCGTCCAAGGGCTGCGGTCCGCCGCCATCGACGTAGTCGGCATCAATGCAATCAAATTCGAGGGATGCACGGCGATGAGGGCTTATGCTTATGCTCAATGAATCCACGCGAGACGCGCGTACAGTCCTCTGCGGGGAAGCTCTGGCGGATGCGGATAAAGAAGAAAATTAATAACCTCCTAAGATCAAAACTCACCGATGCGGCGCGTCTTAGCTGCGACTACGCCTATAGATGGCGTTATTTTTCATCACGGGCTCGACCGGCATCCTGATCCGACAGCCCCAATTCAATGAAGGTTGCACTCTGACACAGTCAACTCGCCGTTCCAGAGTCTTCCGAGAAAGCTGCTTGATAAAGCTCCTCAATCCTCGTGACTTCATCCGGCGTTAGTTCGGAGAATTCATTGTCGCGGGCACGCTTTGAGATTCGGCCTCCATTCTGTTGCAGGAATCCGAAGAGGTTGTTGAGCATCCGCTCCGGCATTTCGATCATGTTCTCGATGCCCGCGCGGAAGGCATCGAAGCTCCGCAAAAATTGCGTCTCCTTCGGAAGATCTTGTTCGATGGTCCTCTGCACGCATTCGTACAGAAACTCGGCGTGCGGCGTCGCGTCGAAGAAACGATAAAAATCACCGGTATCGTTCAAGACCTTGACGTTGCCCTGTGGGGTGGACTCCCATTCAACACATGGAAGCAATCTAGTCGAATAGCTTTCCAACACGCTCTTGTATTCGCCGATCTTGTCGAGAATTGCGGCAGAAACCGGAAAGTGGATCCCACCGGGATTGAATCCGCCCCGTGCCAGAACATGGTGCATCAGGTATCGGTGAATGCGTCCGTTGCCGTCCTCGAACGGGTGGATGTAAACGAACCCGAAGGCGAGCACGGCGGCAGCCACGACGGGATCAAGCTCATTTTCCGCCGCATGATCGAACGCGATCAGTCCGTGCACGAGGGAGGCGATATCTTCGTGACGCGCGCTGATATGATCAGGGACAGGTCTCTGCGTCTCGCGTTCATGCTCGCCGACGAAACCACCTTCGTTACGGAAACCAAGTTTCACGAAGCGCTCATCGCCGATCACGATACGCTGCAGGCGTAGAAACTCCGCCTCATCGAGCGGTGCCCGTCCCGCTTCACCGATAACCCTGCCCCATCGCTGGATACGGTCCTGTGGCGGTCTTTCTCCTTCAATGACGTAGCTTGACTTTGAATCCTTGAGGAGAAGGAAGGCGGCGGTTCGTGCGAGCAGATCTTTCGGAACTTGGCTCACCACGACGCGGGCGCGCTCCTTGAGATCCTTCGCAATAAATTCGCTCAGCGCTGCAGTCTTGAAAACAAGCGGGCAGAATTCCGGTGTTCCTGGCAGATTGTTGCGAACGCGGTGTCGTGCCGAATTCTGCCCGGAGGTAGCGTATTGAAATTCGGTATCGACGGCATCGACGTAAGAGACCTTATCTGCCGCAGGCAGATCGATTTGGCGCTCCAGTAGCCATTCATGGAGAAACCAGATGCGACGCGTGTACAGACCGGTCGGCTTCTGTCTCACAAGGTCCGCAATCTGATCCTCGTTCACGACGAGGAAAAGCCGCTTCAGGATTGCAAGGTCGAGTCCTTCATTCTTGAGAGCGAAGGTGAGATGTCCCTCAAGTGTCTTGTCCGGCGCATGGCGCGGCGTGTAGATGCGCCATCCCCCTTGCTCAATGATACGGTGCTTTTTTCCTATGGCGGAAAGCATACGCGGGACCGGGACGGATAGATTGTAGGCGTCTATCAGCGCAGCATAGCCAACAGGAGTTGCCACCTCCGGCAGCCTCCGGTCATGAAAAACGCTCACGGGTCCTGAAAACCTTGTCTGCATGGCACCGAATCCGTGAAAAACATTCTCGGTCGTGAATTTCACTCTCAATTTAGCCTTCGAGCCGAAAATACCGCTTATACCGCGAAAAACATTCACGCAATACGATAAACATGAAAAGTCTTCACGCGCGGAGCATAGGAGTATCCCCTCGACCTCGGCCCCAAGGGAACCCCTTGATAGTCAGCAATCCAAGTGACAGGCGGTGCAGGGCCCTCTTTCAACTGTTCAGCACGCAGCACCTGACCACAAGTCGACGTGGAATTCTTAACGAGATGCAATATTCCTTAGCGGAACACGACGTAATTTTTGGAAATCAAAAGCGGCGCTCGCAAATGCTCCCTTTTTGTTCTGTGATAAACGCTGGGGATAATGGACTTCGCAAGTCAGGATACGCCGTGCCTTCCCTTGCTTCAGTTCCTTGAATCTGAATCAACCAAAATACCAGTGTCGTCATCGGCCCCCATTCCCGCAATCCGGCCGCCAAGGCCGGTGGTTCAACCATCCGGGTTCCTGAGTATTCGAGGGAACGAACCAGCGGCCGCAGGTCCCGCAGCAGCCGAAAGACCCGAAACCATGCCAAACCATGGTCCTAAGTCGAAGCCCGTCTTTGTCGACGAGTATGATCGCGTGCGTTTCGGAAAGAGGACCCGCTGCGGGAGAAAACGGACTGCCTCACGGTCCTTGAGGACAGCGTCCACCCATGCGTCCTCGAACGAGTCCGGCAGTTGTCCCAGCGCCGCGAAGATATCGCTGAACCGCTCGGACAAGACCGAGTAGACGTCATCTTCAACGGTGCCGGCATAGCGCATGTTCACAACGTGGATCATGTCGCGCAATTGACCGATACGCTGAATGGGGCCCTTTCGCTGCTCGAGCCGGGAGGGATCACGCGCTTACGAACAGCACCTGAGCGCCCTGGCTCCAAGCCTCTATTCCGACCATCGCGGCCATCGCATCAATCGGCCTTTTGGCGCGCCCGTAGAGACGCTCGCGGCGAATCGGATCGAACCTCTCCGGTCCATCGTCTGCGACCGGCCGTGAGATTAGATGTTCGATCTGATGGTGAAGGGACGTCTCGGAGGAACGTACCTTTTGGGCGATCTGGTTGGCCAATTGCTGCGGTCGCTGCTCATGGAGTTCGACACGCTCGGAGCAGACGTATCGGCTCACTCTATCGTACACGATGCGGTTCCTTGTTGCCATAAGGAATCCGCAGCGGCGTCACGCTTGAGTTTGCTGATACGGGAGCCGTCGAAGCGGCGCTAACTTTTCGTTTTCGAGACCTCTTCGGCGGTACAGCCTGGGGTGCAGCCGACCCCACCGGCCCGTTGGAGGTTTTGCGATTAACCTTGCGGCGTTTTTTACCTCGATTTGCGTCGATCCATGCAGACATCGCGGCCGAGTTGACCCTCGCATTATCGGGTATGATGAGTCCGTTCCGCTGCGCTAGCTTTTTGGCGTACAGCAACTGTGCTGCACTTACCGGTTTGAGGCCGAGCTTACCGGCTGTTTCACAGTCGGACTTTTTAGGCGCATGTTCGCTAAGGAATTTGCGGCAGATCGATATCGACGTCTTGTAGCCGGGTGGTGGTTTGATGCCTTTTTGCCGGACGAGGCTGTCAGCAAAGCGTTTCATGGCAGGCGTCGGTGGATACGTTCCTGTGCCATTGTCCCCTGCACTGCCAAGCAAAAAAGGCACCCCCGCGGTAGCACCCTCTTTCAGCTTTCTGATAATGCGCTCGGCGACCTCGCATACGGCGTCAATCGCGCCGACCATCTCCTGTTTACCTACAACGACGTCGTCGAGCAGGCATTCAAGTTGCGCCGTCACGCCTGGATCGACCAGCGCCGGGTCGGCTTGTTTGAGAACGCCGAACAACGACAGGCCGGTCTCGGTCGGCACAATATTCTTTCCCTGGGCAATCAGAAAACCCTGCTTCTTAAGCCCACCGATGATCTCGGCTCGGGTCGCAGGCGTGCCAATACCCTTGGCTTCCTTCAAGCGATCCCGCAGAACCTCGTCATCAACAAAACGCCAGGCATTCTGCATAGCCTCGATCAGAGTACCTTCGTTATAACGCGGCGGCGGCCGGGTCTCCTTGTTCTCAATTTTTGGATCTTGCAGTTGCGCGGTCTCGCCGTTGCGCAGCGGTGGCAGCAATTGCGCCTCATCGCCCTTTTCGTCGGCGGGTTGCCACTCCGGGAATGCGGCTCGCCAGCCGAGATCAATAGGCTGGCGACCGGCTGCGCGGAATTCGAAGCCGCGCACATCGAGCGTTGCGGTTGTCTGCCGGTAACGGAAGTCGGGCATCAGGGCGGCTAGATATGCCCGCGCGATGACGTCAAAGAGCTTCCTCTCGTCAGATGACAGACGGGGCCAGACCTCCGGCAGTTTGTCGATGGTGTTGACGTTGGGAATGACGGCATGATGGCTCGCACCGTCAAGCCCCTTGTCGTAGAAAGTGCCGCTCGTACCTCTACGAATCATCGGCGGCTCGGGTACAGGAATCGCGCCGAACGATTGGCCCACCCGCAGTGCGGATATGATTCGCGGCACGTCCGATATCAAGTTTTGCGGCAGGTAACGCACTTCGGCACGAGGATAGGTGACAATCTTCTTGCCCTGGCCGTCATAAAGCTCCTGCGCCACTTCGAGCGTTTTGCTGGCTGACCAGCCGAAGCGCGAGCCGCAGACTTTCTGCAACGACGGCAAATCATGCAGCTTGGGTGGCCCTTGCCGCTTATCCTCGACGCGCACGGCAAGCGCGCCCTCGAAACCTTCAGCCGCCTTGACAACGGCCTCCGCCCTTTCGCGCTTAACAATTCGGTCCTGCGGCGCATGCCGCATCTGGAATTGCCCGTCCGCAACCTTCGCGGTGGCGACAATTTCGAAATAGGCAAGCGGCACGAAGTTTCGAATTTCCAACTCGCGCTTGCATACAATGGCTAATGTCGGCGTCTTTACACGACCAACTCCAATCACTCTTCGCGCGCCCTGCCCCAGGATGACGGTTGCTGCGCGAGTGAGTGAGAGATTGTAAATCTGATCAGCCTGTCGGCGCGCCACAGCGGCGGCGTACAGCCGGGCATATTCGATATTAGGTTTTGCGCGACCAAATGCGTCGCGGATGGTCTGCGAATCCTGCGCGGTGAACAGCACCCGCATCACCTGACCGCGATACTTATAATGCTCAAGAATTTCCTGACCGATTAGCTGGCCCTCGCGGTCACAATCGGTTGCAAGCCAAACTCGTTTGGCAGTGCGCAACGCCTCGCGAATAGCCTTGAGCTTAGCGGCCTTGTTGCCACCCTCTGCCGGGCGCGTTCCGTAAAGACCTTCAGGCCGCAGAAGTATTGGCGACCACCGCTTCCAGGCCGGGACGACCTCCTCTGGTTCGAGGAGATCGAACAAATGGCCCTCTGCTGGAAGAACATCACCGTAGCGCGAACCAATTGCGGCGCGGACGTCTTTGGCCTGGCTGGTTTTCTCGGTGATAACGATCTGATCTGCCAGACCGGCGCGTGGATCGGCCAGGACTCCATCCCATGATTGACCCGGCACCATGCGGTTCGCTGCCGGATCCGGCCTCTCGATATCGCGCCGACGAGCAGCCTCCGACGCCAGCTTTTCCATCTGCTTCGCGGAGGGCATTCGCCAGCTTGCGGGTCGCTTATTCGTCATGGTCAGGCCAGATTGACAAAGGAACATATCAAGAACATTATTCGCAGGTCAGGTCAAGCAGTTGGAGTCAGGCCATGGCTGAAGTCACCTGTTTTGTCGCGCTGCCGTTCGTCGCCGCCGACGGGGATTGCCCTGGCGAACCCACGGAATGTTTCAATCCAAACGCCGCTGTAATGCGCGCTGTGGCGTTATCCCGCAAAGATTGTCACGTCGGCGCAGTCGCCATTAACTGCTTGATCGACCGCGAGTTGACCCGACATCGCTTTCTCGCTCTCAAGCGGGCTGTTCACAATTCTTGAAATGCTTTCGCACCTCACCTGTGCCAACAAAATGCGACAACAAACGATAATTTCGAAACTGATGCCTAACTCGACCTGCGACGATAGCGGGATGGATCTGAAGCGCACCCGCCAGATTGATCACCCCTGTTGCAGTGGGATGAAACCGCACGTCACTATTGTCCCAAATGAACCGAGGAACACATGCTTCTTCAGCCCATTGGTCAGCCTCTTCCTCTCTTGCATCGCGGCTCACGCCGGCGTTTTCACGCAACGTGAGATCATCAACGAACCCAACGTCTACCGCATTCTCAAAGTGTCTTCCGACGTGCGCCAGTTCGTGAAGCAAACAGAACCAGAAATTATCAATCCTGTCATATCGCAGAGTCAGCCCAATAACGGGCGTGCCATCGGCTAATTTCAGTGCGGCTCCATCCAAGTGCGTCTTCGGAAGATGCTCCAAGACGATGAGATGAATGCCGTTCTTTTCAAGAAATTCCTTGGCCAGGAGCGGACCGTTCTCGGACCAGCTCAACTTCGCTACTTGGCTCAGGAAATCCGGAGTTACGGTTCCCGGCTTATACTCTTTAGGCAGCTTCGTCTCTGAGGCCAGCGCCAGCAGCTGCAAACACCACGCATTCAAAGCGAACGGATCAGCCTTCGCATTTGCACGAACATGGTCATTCTTTCGGTACATAGCCTCAACAACTAGACTCGTTCTCCCGGCTCGGTGCATCAGCCCCCGCATAATTTCTTCAGCATGCTGAACCGCCCTCGGGCGCTTTGGAAGCCATTTACGTTTCACCATTTCGGTGATCGGAAATTTAGTCCAATCGGTAGGGTCGAGGGCTGGCGCGCCGCACGGCCATGCATTCGTGGCCATGCACGTTTCCAGCCCCCTCCACCTCGCACGCAGCATGCAGATTTCCCGCACTGCGCGCCCCCATTTGCTTCAGTTCAAGGGTTATGGGACCTATCATGTTGGTGCGACTTTCGTCGTGTCGTATTTCACCCCGTAGTCATTGAACAGCTTCAGGGTCTTGTACAACCACGAACTACTCCACCGCGCCCAGCAGAAGCCCTGTCGTTTCCGAGCATGCGCCAAATGGCGCCTGACCTTTCTCTCTATCCACTCTTTGACGTAGCGGAAGCACTCGCTTGAGTGCCCAACCGCGAAGTAGTTCACCCATCCCCGGAGCTTCGGATTGATCAGGTTTATCACCCTGTCGATCGGTTGCGACCGGTGTCGGCGAAACACCTCCTTCAAGTCCCGCAAAAGCGCCGTCCGCTTCTTGAGCTTGGGCGTATAGTGCGGCCGCATCCTTCCGCGCAAGCTGCGGAGATAGCGGAAGTCGAACCCAAGAAAGCCGAAGCTCTCGCCTCGTTCCAGGTCGATCATGCGACTCTTCTCGTCATTGATTTCCACCTGCAGTTTGGCAAACTCCTCCCGCAACCGTTTGGTCACGGCTCTGATCAGCCAGTCATGACGTTTGTAGGCGTCGATCAAGATCACCAAATCGTCAGCGAACCTTGCGTATTCGATACGGGTGTTCTTGCTCTCGCGGGTGACGTCCCGGGCTCGCTCAAGCATCTTGTCCACCTCATTGAGGTAGATGTTACTGAGCAACGGCGAGATCACACCCCCTTGAGGAACGCCTCTCTTGCCCGAGGCTTTCAGCATCGTCTTCAGCAGATGCATGATGTCCGCGTCATCAACCCGCTGCGCCACTTTCTTTAACAGCCGGTCATGCCGGACATTGTCAAAATAGGCTCGCAGATCAAAGTCGAGCACCCGCGTCTTCTTCTGGACGATCGCTTCAGCTACGCGCTTGATCGCGTCATGTGCTGTCCGCTTGGGACGATATCCATACGACCCCGGTTGGAAGTCTGCCTCGAATACAGGCTCGAGGATAAGTTTGAGCGCACCCTGAACCACCCTGTCCCGGATTGCCGGAATCGACAAAACGCGGACTTTGCTGCCCCCGTCTTTCGGTATTTCCTGCTTTCGGGCCGGGAGTGGCCGATAGGTCCGCCCGGTCAGTTCGTCCCGTAGCTGCTCAAGTAGAGCCTCCACGCCTTGCGCTTCAATGGCCTCGAACGTCACTCCGTCTATTCCCGGAGCGCCGTCGTTTTCTTTCGCCATCTCATACGCTTCGCGCAGCGTCTCCATCTTGCAGACGTGGACGTATAGACCCCAGAAACGCCAAGACGGTTCAGCCTTCGCCTTGACGTATAGTCTCCTCCTCAGGTCCTGCAAATCAATGGACGCCTTTGTCATCTCGTCCTTGCCTTCCTTATGTCAGAGACTTGCAAATGGCAGGGCCCCTTCGCTCCGCGAACATTACTCCGCCTCTCAGCTACTACGAACCCGGCCGCAGCCCTCTCGTCTTCGGCCGATTTCCCGGTGTCGCCGGTTATACGACCTACCTTCTTCCGTCGATTTCTCGTCGGGACGAGGGGGGTTTCTCCAGTTGCTTCGCATGTCCTTGTCACCGTGCTGTCGCTTCCACCCCGCCGAGGTGAGTAGCCGTGTCAGTCAGTCTTCGGCTGCCCATGCTGCCTTCGCCCTTGGGATGCAGGCTCGGCCCTCGGTTACACAAGCTTTCGAGGCCACAACGCGTTCTCTTTTGATACGGCCCGGTGACTCGTAATCTCCCTCAAGGAGACTTTGTCGATAGGCTTCAAAGGTTCTGTTTCCATCTCCTCTGCTATCCGAACTACAGGGCTCTGACTTTTGCCCTGGCAGGACTGTCTCCTGCTGAACATGCCAGCCTTACCTGGACACACATCCCGAACTCTTGATTGCCCCCCACGGAGCTTGCTTTGAGCAGAACGTCACTCGGAATGCCTAGGTGCTCATGAAGGGCGCGCGCCATCGTCATGGTAATCTGCCGCTTACCAGAGAGAACTTCAGAGACTTTGGCTCGACTCCCGATAAGTGGCACTAGATCGCGCGCAGATAAGCGCGATTTTCTCCGCACGTTGACGCCCGCGCTTTTGACGGATGTTTCGATCCTGGGGCAAACGACCGCCGGTCGCCGGTACGGCCGCAGACCTCGCCCGGACGCGGCGCTCATCCGACTGGAAGCGCCTGTCGGCGGGAGCCGGAACCAAAGGACCGCGGCTGCACGATTGGTGTTATCTCGAATTGGCCGATCTCGAGGCCGAGCAGTTCAACAGTGCAAATGACGGTTTGTGGACACGCGGTCTACTGATCCGTCGTCGCATCGCCGATGATGACCTCGCCTTCTTCACCACCTGGTGCCCAGCGGGAACAGCCATTGAAACGCTGGTCGCGGTCGAAGGCCATCGATGGGCGATCGAGGACAGCTTTGAAACCGCGAAAAACGAGTTCGGGCTCGATCACAACGAGAGCAGATCCTGGCATGGCTGGCACCGTCATGTGTCCTTGGCGATGCTCGCCTTCGCCATGATGGCCGCGATCCGACATCGCGCTAATCCGCCACCGCCCAAAAAACGAAACGGCGCCCCCCGCAAAAGCCAAAGCATAACCACCCCACCACTGATCCGCTGGTCAATCCAGGAAATCCGCCGCATCGCTATCAGACTTGCTCGAAAGCGGATTCAACCCGCACACATCATCGCATGGTCTTTCTGGCGTAGAGCTCACCAGGCTGCCGCTCAACGCGCCCACTTCAAATCAAAAAAACAACTGTAATGTTAGGAGTGCCGGCGCTGCTGCAAGCGCTTGAGCCCGCCACAGCCTGACGAGGATTTTTGTGCCCCGCAGCTACCGCTGCGTCCGCCAATCGTAAAACCCGCGACTTCTCACACAGCCTGAGAAGCTCAAGCACACGCTGCAGCGCCTCAGTGTCAACCTCCCGGTCAACTCGCACGCGACAGCCGCCTCCAAGCTCGATCTCGATCATTGCGCCCCTTGGACGCTGTGCAGGAGGCGAAGACGGCTGCGGCCCGAACGCGGGTGCCGGAGCCGGCGTGGATGCGATCTCGACAGGAACAAGCGCCGGCACGCCCTCGCTGCCTAGGCGGCCCTGGCGCGCTTGCAGACGCCAAGTAAACAGCAGGCTCTGCGCCATTCCATTTCGGCGCGCGACGCCGCACACAGGCTCGCCAGCCCGCAACGTCTCTTCAATCAGACGAACCTGCAGATCCAGTTGTTCCGCGGTCTTGGTCGCCACGAACTTCATCGTCGGGCGCCAAATCCTCAGACGAACCGCCAAACCGCACAAGGCGGCCTCCGCCGGAGCGATACTCCGCGCCGGAAAGGCCCGGCTATAGAACGCCTCGCGTGAGCTGCGCCGCTCACTCTTCGTTTGCAGCCCACGCACGTTGTTCAGCGACGTTCAGGATAAATGCGCACGCGCTGGCGGCCCTCGCTTTCCACCAACTCGCCCCTGTAAGGCACTTTCCGGATCTCGAAATAGGTTGGGCGCCCGGGCTCCGGCATGATGCGCTGGCCTTCCAGGACGCGGACGAGGTAAGGCGGAAGGAACCGCTCTCTATGCTCCCATCCCCCGCGGATCAGATGCCCAAGATCCAACGCATCTTCATCGGGTTGCGCGGCCCTGACGATCTGCGGGGGACGATGGAGCGCCCGGGATGGGCCAGCTTCGTTCATCCCGCCGGCGCGCGGGTGATGGATCAGACGAACATCCCTGCGCCCTCCTGGTCCAAACGTGGCCGAATAGCGCTCACCGTTGATCGTAAACTGACTTGGCCCGAACTGGTCTGGCAACAGATTGATGTTGCCCAATACATCAATCAACACGTCTGAGGCCGCCTGAGAGCCGTGGCGCCAGTCCGCGCCAACGATCGCTCCAATATCCCGCAGCTCCTGAGCGGCCCCCGGCGGTTCCGCGAACGACGACGCTCCGGCAAATTCAGGTGCTGGCGCAGAGCGCGCGTCGTCGCGCAAGTCGTACGGTGTGGGCGGATCCAAATCAACCAGGGGATCGAGACCGCCGTAGATGTTTGACGACCGAGGCCCCACGGACGACGGCGATGCCAGTTCTTGCATCTGTTGCTCAAACCAATCCCAAGCTCCCTGGCTCGGGGTGGCTGGAGTCGCAGGAAGCTCGAGCGGCAGATTGGGCTGCATGGCCCAGTGCGGCGCTGGCACGGGTGAGGCGGGTCCGTGGATCTGCTCGCCGAGCCAATTCCAGGCTCCGGCGCTCGGCGTGGCTGGGGTTGCGGGAAGCTCCTGCGGCGAGTGCGCCTGTCGAGCAGCTTCCCCGAAAGGCTGCCCCGCGTCCTCAGGAGGCTGTAATCCGAGCGCCCTGTTCGCCTCAAGGATTTGCTGGTAGCGCCCAAGCCTGAGTAAATCAGGGTTGATTTGGCTGTCCCCGGTTTGGTGCCTGTACTTCTCGACATCCTGGGCGAACTCAGGGGTGAAAAGTCGGCCGGCCATCGGCTGCTTGTCGTGCGTCTGCAGCCACTCACTCAGCCTGGACAGGCGGCGAACGCGCCTGTCGACCGTCGCTGGCTCGACCCTGTGTATCGTCTTCGTCTTTTCCGCCGCGGCCCAGCTGCCGATCAGGGTTGCGGTCCGCGCCATGGGGGACCAGGCGGCGGACATTGGCTGCCAACGTGTTTCCGGCACGGACGCCCCGCAGCTTCTTCAAAGCCGCCTTGATGCGCGTGCCGCGGTCCTTTGCATAGACGTCCACGTCCTCATCGAGCTCAGCTTCCAGCCGGTGGTTTTCCGCCTCCGGATTTTCCAATTGCGCGTTTTGCAGCTCGCGGTCGATTCGATCGGCAATTGATGGCCTGCCGGCTTCGCTCAGGCGCGCGCTCAAATCGCGCAGATCGGCCGCCGCATTTTTGATGGTGCCGTCGCTCAGTTTGCCCGTTGCCTTGTTTCTGAAGTCTTCAATGAGCGCCACATCCGCCGCAGAAACCCCGCGCGTCCGGCCCGGCTGCCTGGCGTAATCCACCCTGAATTTCGTTGAAATGACGTCAGGCTGCTCCGCATCGCGCGAGAACTTTTCGCTGCTGCTTCCGCCAAAGGCTTTGCCGATCCCTGACTTGAAGCGTGACCACAATCGCGCTGCTTTTGCCGCTCTTGCCCACAGCCGCCGGCTCTGGGTCCGGAAAGCTGTAGCGCGCGCTGCTGAACAGATCATCCCGCAGACTGGACTGCGGCACTTGCGCCGAAGCTGGAAGCTGAAGGCGGGGAATGTCTACGTTCCGCCGCGTGCCGCCGACCGCACTCTCCCTTAAAGCGGAGTGTGGCGGCATCCGCATCGAACCGCCGAAATCGTCCCGCCGGACCGCTCGACCGCCTCCTGCGGGAGCCGGATCCCGCGAAGTTGATTTTGCAGAGCTCGCGTCAGTAGAATCGAGCTGCAGATCCTCCATCCGCCGCTCAAAATCGCCTTGCTGGCCTGCGTTGCCCGCTCGATGCTCAGGCCGCGCCTGTTGGGCAGCGTACTCCTGCATCCAGGCTTCTGAACGGAACAATGGGTTAATCGAATCCATCCTGCTCTCCTTGTGATGGTACAGGCCCTGCCGCAATCCACACGGCTTACATCGGCAAAGTGGCAGCCGTTCAGCGACAATCAGATTTGCGATCTTTGCAGCCGCAAGCTTTCGAAAAGCTGACGGGATTATGAATTCGCCGCGAGCATGCGATCGTTTCCTCTCCTTTTTGATATTCTAAGGCGCGAGACACCGTCGACGCGTGGCAACCCACAAGCGCCGCGATCTCCCGCAGGCCTCGTCTCTCGTTCTGCAGATCCCGCGCATGTCGGCCAGTTCGACGATGCCGGACGGCGTCTTCACCTGCTGCGCGGAAGATCTTGGGCTCATCGTGATGAGCGTTTGGATCTTACCGCCCTTGACGCGGACGTGGATCTTGGTGGTGCCTTCCGCCGGCATTTTGATGAGGGTGACATCCTCAATGATGTGAGCGAGCAGCGCCATGCGCACCAGACTCAGCGTCGAAGCATTGGAGGATCTGGTTGCGGTACCCGAACGACGGTGGCGTCAAGGATCAGGCGCACGATCGGCTCCTCGGCCAGCGAGCGGCTGTTCCAGGCGTCCCAAGTCGCTTTTGACCTTGCGCCAGGTCCGGCTCACCGTGTCTTTACCGACCGTCCCGCCGAACAGCGCCGCCAGCGCGCGACGTACCCGTCGCGTATTGGTGCCGGCGAGATAGCTGCTCGCGATCAGCGCATCGGCGGCAAGCGTGCGCCGCTGATAGGCCCGCAGTGCTTAGCTCTTCCATTCCGTCGTCTTGCCCTCGGACGCGGTCAGCCGGGCACGCGGCACCGCGATCTCGATCGGCCCGAACGTGCCGGTCCGCGACCGCGTCCGGCTGCCGTGGCGATAGCGTGAAGCGGTGCTTGGTATGAAGGGGCACGCGCATCGTGTGTCGGACCAGCGTGCCGAGATGGGCGATCAGCGCATAGAAGCTCATGACGTGATGGCCATCGGCCGATCGCTTTGTTGCCTTCTTGGCCTTCGCCGCCTCAGATGGTTCGGTCTTGGCGACGGGAGACGTCCGTTCCCCCGGGCGGCCTCAAGGTCGGTGTCGTGGAACTACAGCGGTGCCAAGGCTTCTCGCAGATGCCATTCGACGTGATGGGCCAGCATGCACAGGAAGACATGGGCCCGCACGTGCTGTGCCGTCCAGTGGCGGATCGGCCGTATTTCGAGATCAATGGTTTTCATGGACCGGAAGCTGCCAATCACCGTGCCGCCCTTGAGCAGAGCCTTCAGTCCGCCGATCAAATCCACCGGCAGGTTGCTCAGATTGGCCAAGGTCCGCTTCTGCGCGCGGCCATGCTCGTCGCGATACGCCTCCCGCAACAGCACCGCAGGCGGCGAGCCTCGATTGGGAATCGTCTCGATGAACATTCCCGGATCGAATCACACCTCGACTGATTTGGGAATCTGGAGGGTTCTGTGAGGTCGCGCTCACGCGCTGGCGCGGCATGCGCAGTTGCGCGACCTCATTGAAGCCGGATTGAACGAAGGCGCGGGCGGGTATGCGCGGTTTTGCAGCTATGGGGATTGTTGGAGATCGCAAGGCCGGGTCTGCCGGGCGCGGCACGTGAGGCAGAGCTGCGACATGTGTGCATCGGGGAAGAGTTGAGATCAGGCGCGCTTTGCCGGAGATCGCGATAGGCGTTTTGCTGCATCGGACGGTTGTTGTCGCGCCGTGTGGCAGCACGGATTCGACAGCGTCCACGATGATCGAGACGCTGGGAGCGGAATAACGAATGATGATCGTTGTGCACGGCATGCTTGGCTCACGATGTGTCGCACCGGAACGCGGATGTTTGAGGACTGGAGCGGTTGAAGCTGTGTCGAAAGCGCTCGACGATGCGCATAACGCCACCACACTCAGGACAGGCGGGAACCTTGGGCCACGTCAGAGCGTCCGAATCCACAGGCGACGGCTGGTCATCGTTTGGCGCTGGCCGCTCACGATCGAGAAGTTTTCGGCAAAGGGCGAGTTTGGCAGCGCGATGGCCGTTGGCCATGAAGCCGAAGTGGCGGATGCGATGGAAGCCATCGGGCAGCGTGTGAAGAAGGAAGCGGCGGATGAACTCGTCGGCCTTGAGCTTCATGATCTTTGTCGCGCCGTTCTGCGGTATAGTCCTTCCAGGTAAAGGCGACGTGATCCTCGTCGAGGGCGACGAGCCGGCTGTTGGCGATAGCAATGCGATGGGTATAGCGGCCGAGATAGGCCAGCACCTGCGCGGGGCCACCGAACGGCCGTTTGGCGTAGACGACCCAGCTGATGCGTCGCATGGCGACGAGGTGAGCTGCGAAGGCAGCAGGCTCGGCCAGGGATGCGAGGTCGCCGAAGAAGTTCAGGGTGCCGGCGTCGAAGGTGGCGGTCAGACGTTCGAAGAACAGGCGTCTGAACAGCCGGGCGAGCGGTTTGACGGCCAGGAAGAAGTTTGGTCGGCTGGCGATCCAGCGCGCGCTATCGGGCTAGAGGCCGCCGCCCGGCACGACGCAGTGGACGTGGGGATGGTGCGTCAGTGCCTGCCCCCAGGTGTGGAGGACGGCGACGACGCCGATCATCACCCGCATCCCGCCGCGGATCATCCAGCTGGCGTCACCTCCAGCGACAGGCGATCGAGCGGGCTCTGCGTCGCCCGGAACGTATCGGTGGCGACCTGCGTGTAGCGCGCTGTCGACGACAAATTGTTGTGCCCGAGCAAGACCTGGATGATCCGGATATCGGTTCCGTTCTCGAGAAGATGCGTCGCGAAGCTGTGGCGCAGCGTGTTGAGCGTGACGCGCTTGGTCAGGCCCGCAGCCTTCACCGCCGACCGGCAGGCGGCGTGCAATACCGTCTGATCGATCGGATGATCTTCGTCGCGTCCCGGGAACAGATAAAGCCGCGGCCGGGCGAGCCGCCAGTAGGTGCGCAGGATACCCAGCAGCTGGGGCGACAGCATCACGTTGCGATCCTTCGCGCCCTTGCCGTGGCGCACCTGGATGACGCCGCGGGCGCTGTCGATGTCTTCGATCCGCAGTCCCGCGACTTCGGGCCCTGAGTCCGGCCGCATAGGCCGTGGTGAGCGCGGCGCGGCTCTTCAGGCTGGACACGGCCTCGAGGAACTGAACCACTTCGTCGGCGCTGAGCACGACCGGCAGCTTGCGCGGTTCTCGCGCATAGGGAATGCGCTCCGGGATCAGCGCCTCGCCGAGCGTGACGCCGTAGAAAAACCGGAGCGCACGATCTGGTTCAGCGCCGGCCATGAGATACCGGTCGAGACCAGATGCACCTGGAAGGCGCGGACGTCTTCCAGCTCCAACCGGTCAGGTGATCGACCAAAATAGCGGCTGAACTTCGAAACCGCGCTGATGTAGGATCGCTGCGTCGCCGGCGACAGATTGCGGACGGTCATGTCTTCGATCATGCGGCGGCGAAGAGGGCTCAAATCGGCCATCTCGATACTCCTGTCTGAGAGGGAGCGGCTCCGGGCAACGCTCAGAGCCCGGCCGGTAGGCACGCCATTACAGGAGCAATAGCACGCCAGTGGCAGCAACGATTTTTTGCGACGTGTCAGTATTGACTTTCGACTATAGGTATATTACTATAGTCCAGTGAAAGATCTGTTGCGCTCGCTGAAGCCCGCGATTTTCGTGGGCTCTAGTCGGAAAGACCTGCAGGCGTTCCCTGCGGCCATTCGCGGCGAGATCGGGCAGGCCCTTTTTGAAGCGCAACTCGGGGATCATCCACATAGCGCGAAGCCCCTGAAGGGTTTTAGCGGGGTCCTCGAAATCCGCGACGACTTTGACGGCGATACATATAGGGCCGTCTACACCGTGCGATTTGAGGGCGTCCTGTACGTCCTACACGCCTTTCAAAAGAAATCGACGAGCGGGATTGCCACCCCGCAGCGACACGTTGAAATGGTCAGGAAGCGCTTAAAGGATGCTGAGACCATTCACAAAGCAACAAAGGGAGACCGATGATGACTACCAGGAAGAAACTGCCAGCCCACGAAAAAGGCTCTGGCAACATTTTCGCGGACCTCGGTCTGCCTAATGCCGAGGAACACCAGCTCAAAGCTGCCCTTCTAGTGCAACTCAAACGGCTAATAGCCGAGCGGGAGTTGACCCAAACGGCAGCCGCCAAGCTGATCGAAATGAAGCAGCCCGACCTATCGAAGCTGCTCAGGGGCGATTTCCGGCTGGTTTCAGTAGAGAAGCTGATGCGGATGTTGACGGCATTCGCTCAAGATGTGGAAATCACGGTGAAGCCTCATCGGAAACGTGGCGAGGCCGGACGGATCACATTCATTCCAGCCGCGACTTGATACATAGGGGGCGAGCGTGCCCCCTATTCATGGAATGTACCGTCTGCGACATTTTGCGTTGGGAGCTGTGTCGTGACGGATCTATCCGCGGAGGAAGTCAAAGAGCGCAACATTGAAAAAATGGGCGAGCGGCTGCGAACGCAATTCACGGCGCTCTGGCAGGAGCTTGCCATTCTTGGGCCGAATACACCGAATTGTTCGGCAAAAACCCTCGCGTATCGAGCTGTTGAACAATGCAGCCCCATCTTTCTTTCATATGATCCAGGAGGAGCTTTGGGAAAGTAGGTTGCTGC
Organism: Bradyrhizobium sp. JR3.5; assembly: GCF_054057015.1. Taxonomy (NCBI): domain Bacteria; kingdom Pseudomonadati; phylum Pseudomonadota; class Alphaproteobacteria; order Hyphomicrobiales; family Nitrobacteraceae; genus Bradyrhizobium; species Bradyrhizobium sp. JR3.5. The sequence continues at coordinate 5,135,655 of NZ_JBSRYV010000002.1, read as the reverse complement.
ATATTGCGCGGATTACCAACGCATCAGCCACTGGCGGTAAAACCAATCTAACGATCCGCAACCTCCCCGATCTCGTTCCTGACGCTGCGGCCAAAGCCAAAGTTTCTGCCCTGGCCGATGTCGCGATCAAGACGATGGAGTTTTGCCAGGTTTGGCGCAACCGTCGCATCGGCCACAAGGATTTGAAGCTGGCAATTGGCGAACCGGCAAAGCCGCTCGCTGACGCAAGCCGCAAGCGGGTCAAGGATGCGCTCAAGGCGATTGCGGACGTGATGGACGCGGTGGAAGGGCAGTATTTCGATTCGCAAACCGGCTACGACCTAGCCACCAGGTACAACGGCGCGGTAGCGCTGCTCTACGTACTCAACGATGGTGTTAAGACCCGCTGCTACGAACGGCACAACATGCTGCCAAAGGAGAAATCGGAGGCCGAATTGTTTGCAAAGCTGAAAGATGGATTAGCTCTCTCGCAAAGAATGTCATCGACCACGTAAAGGCCCTCGGGGAACGAAATCCGAATGGCGAATTCCAGATTGATGCATCGCACCAGCGCCTTCTATCGCAACTTGACTTGATTAATCTGCATAATGGGCAGATCGACGCAAAGCCCGGCGCGCCGCCGTTCGCCAGGGTAAACGCCTTGATGGAGTTGACCACGATATCGTAGGCGAAATCGGCCGCCGGCTTTGCTGGCTCGGGAGAAGCCGCGACGCCCCGGATTTCGAGCACCGCTGCATTAGGGGGGTGGCTAAACCCGTTCACGGGCAAGAACCCGGGCCTGATTTCAAACTGGCGCGCGAGCATTTGCGCATTTGGCGAATTAAGAACGCTGTTCAACGGGATGATCGTGACAACCATTTCCCAACGTGATCGGCTGCGTGATTTCGAGGCCATGCACCGCAGCGACAAAACGTAAATCGGTTGACGCCGTGCCGTATACCTTATGCAGCCAGCTAACAGCCGTGGCACCATCTCGCTGCGCCGCGACTTGGAGCAGGCTACGTGGCAGAAATTGTGGATGGAGCATAAGTTGCTTCTCGCCGTAAAATCGCGTTTGCGGCTGCCCGAATTTTGGATGCTGGGTGACAAGCGCGGCTAACGAGGCGGCGATCTCCTCCAGACCCGGCTTGGGCGCAGGAAGCAGGATGCTGAGTCGCTCCTGCCTGGCATAATGCTCGAAGCACCGCCGCGCTGGCTCGCGTTGGCGTTGCAATTCTTCGGCAATCGCTTCGTCATTCATGCGAATTCGTGGGTTGCAATAAAGTTGCGTAAAAAACCGGGCCGCGCATCGTTATCTTTGTAATGCGGCCCGCGGTGATTAGCGCTGTCACACCAGTTGTAACCGCAATTCGCGGCCGACGATTTTTGCGGCGCGCTGGAGGCTCTCGATAGTGGCGCTGCCGTTGTCGGGATCGAGTAAGCGGTCGATTTGTGCGCGGCTGGTTTTCATCAATTCCGCCATCTTCGGCTTGGTGATGCCCTTCTTCTTCATCTCGCTGGCAAGTTGGCGCGCAATCACTGCCTTGATCGCGGCCGCCGTGACGTCCTCGCGGATTCCGGTTTCATCGAGCCAGCTTTCGAAGCTGGAACCTATGTGGGGGTTTTTCTTTGCCATGACTGCAACTCCTTAAATCTCTGTCTCGCCAGCGCGAGATCGTCCGTCGGGGTCTTCTGCGTTTTCTTTAAGATGGCGTGCAAGGCGACCAGCATCCCATCGTGAAACCCGAAAAATACACGAGCTTGGCGATTGCTCGGAAGCGTTGCCCGAACCTCCCACAAGCCACCGCTCAAAGGACGGCAAAGCGGCAGCCCCACCGGCCAGCCGTACTGCACTTTGGCAATGTCGCGGCCGATGATCCGCTTATCCTCGCGGGATAACTCGTTCAACCATTCCCGCACCGGTTCGCGGCCTGTCGCCGAGCGCCAAAATACGAGAGGGATAGGGTTGAGGCTCTTGGTCATTCACCAGGGGCAATGTATCAAAAAAGATACAAAAATGCAAGCGCACGTTCGAGGAGAGCTGTTTTTGGGGTTTTTCTCCGGGCATTGCTGGCCGATTTGCCGACAAACAACGCGGCGATCTCAAAACGCGCGGCGATCACCGCAAGTGTAAGAATTGCAGCGATCAGGACCCCGAGCAACATGGCGGCCAAACCTGCCCGCTTTACGCCTGAGGCGTCGTTGCGGCCTACTGCGTGCCCAACCCGAACGCTCGCCGCCATACGATGCAAAAAGGGATCATGAACAGGATCGTGACCACCTGCAACGCGATCTGGTGGGCGGCAACCGCCGTGGTCTGATCACGCCTATCGGAGCGCCATAGCAGAGAAAAGTCCGGCTTCCATGAAAATGGCGATCGAGATCGGCATTCCGAGCACGATGACCTGCCGCATCAGCGGCCCATCGAAGCGCCAGAGATATGCGAGCACACGCGGTAGTCACGGAAAGGGCGACGCGCGAACCACAAACCCAGCCAAGAAGGGCGTGGTGTAACTCGCGGTGGGCACCGCCTTCGTCGGCAAAGAGCCGGGCAGGTCAGGCGGCGATAGCCGGAAGGCTGACGGTTGGATCATCGCTCAACGGCGCGATGGTTTCCAGCGTCATGTAGCGGACACGCTGGACAGCCCATTCATCGTTCGCCCAACGAGGCCGCGATCTTCGCGTTTCTTGGAGAGTTCCGGATCGCTTAGCGCGGGCGAGTGGTCGGCAGCTCATTGGCGTCGTCAGTCGCGATTGTCGGATCTTCCAAATCGTAGCCGAACCCTTCGTAAACGAACGCGCTGCGGATCAGTTCACAATCGCGCTCGCTGACACCGACTTGCTGACATATGCGGTACCACGACTCCCCAATCGTCAATTTCATGCCATCGACGATCGTTGTGGCCTCCTCCTTGGACAGCAGAAAGCGTTCGCACCGCGACAACAGATTGACCCGGTTCGCATATCGCCCCCAATTGCCAAATGGCATCGCCAGGTCACGGCGCTCCTGTGAGATCATCGGGTTCGGAGTTAGGTCGTATGCCGGCGACAGCGACCAGGCCTGGTCCTTTGCCAAGATTGCATGGTTACGTGGATGATCATCGGTGTTGGAGATGAGTGCGTTAAAGCACAATCGACGGAAAAGCTCTGGCAGATCCCTCGCCTGGCTTCCGGAGGCGGCTCGCCGTACTTCATCGGCAAGCAGAAGATAGGACCATTTTTGGCGCTTATCGACGGTATCGGGAGAGTCGTCCGCGTCGAGCAGCGTCAGGCCGCTGACCATCCTGCTGCGGAAATAGCCTTTCTCAGCCTTGTGGCGATCGAACCGCTTGATCAGTACGACGTCCTTGTCGCCGATCGTCGTCATTCGGCTTTCGGCACATGAGATCCCGCACTCGTGGGCCAAGGTCAACATGGCGTGCTCGACCCGATTGTTGTTCCATCTATCGTCGCGATGAGGGAGTTTCGCCAACCAAAGCGAGTCTCCGTCTTCGATAGTGGCCTTGGGCCGCGCGCTCATCTGCCGCCGCCGACGCTGGCCCTCACGGGTTCGTCGTTGTCAGGATTCGTCATCCTTCCTCGACGGCAGACTTCCCTTGTTGCCCACTGTCCATGTCCCGCGCGTGCTGCCACCACTACCCCGGTGGGATTCCTGGGTGCTTTTCTCGCTCGCTTCCCCCCGGACGTCGGCCTTCCCCGTTGTTACGGCGGGTCGACTCCCACGATGACGCTTTCGGAGCCTGCTCGGTGTTCAATCGCAAGTTGCGGCCCGCGCGGACCGATGACCCCCAAAAGGGGCCTTTTCTGAGAGTGCTTTAGGCCATTCGTCGCCTCCTGACCCGCCCCGAGTACTTCCGACTGCAGCGAGAGTTTGCCGGTGCCTGGATTTCCACCAGGGAGGACAGTGCACCTTATCAAGGCACACACAGCAATACGGTCGAGCGTTCCATGCGCCCGATTGCCATAGGAAGACGCAACTCATTGTTCAGCGGGCAGCGAAGGCGGCGCCGAGAGCTGGGCGATCCTGAGCTCGATTCTCAACACCGTAAAACTCCACGAACTCGATCCGCAGGCCTATCTCACCGACGTGCTGGAGCGCATCGTCTCCGGGCGAACCAGGAGTCATCAGCGGCACAAACTGCTGCCTGGAACTGGAAGGTGGAGCACCGGCGAGCCGCATGAGCCCGCGTCGCCGCAAAGCTTCGTCGTCGATGGCGGCCGCCGCCATGTCCCTTGTGGAACTCGAGCGATGGCTCCAGGCTCGCCTCGACTGGCAGCCCGCCGCCACCAGCCTTCCCGCGCTCGACGGCTACGTCGCCGCGATCGTGGCCGGACCGGTGTCGATGAGCCCGCTCGACTGGATCTGCCCGCTGCTCGCCATCGATGCCGATGCGTTCAATTACGGCGACACACCGGAATTCGCGGCGATCTCCGCCGTCGCATTGCGCCATAACGAGATCAGCCAGACCCTTTCGAGCACGCCGAAGCAGTTCGCGCCAATGCACCGGCGCGAAGCCAATGGCGATGTCGACATGCGTCCCTGGTGCCAGGGGTTCTACGCCGCGATGCGGCTCAGGCTGCCGGCGTGGGCGCCGTTACTGGACGCCAGCAACGTCAATCACCGCCTGCTGCGGCCCATCCTGCGGCACTGTCGCGACGATCAAGGCCGTCCGCTGCTCGGGCCGCCACCAAACAGCCCTGACATCTACGCCGATATTTCAGCGGCTGTGGAGGCGCTGCGCCAGTACTGGATGCCGATCCGCTACCCGCGCGGCCGCTGATCACCCCGGACGTGGGAGCTCATACCGGTTAAATTTGACGCGACGGTCATCTGCGCGGTTGGCGTAGGCGGCTTTCTTGGCCCTTGCCTTCACGCTGGTATTCGCAGCTTCGACGGCTTTCGGCCTGGAGCGGGTCCAGACCGAGGATGCCTTTTGGTCTTCGTCCATAAACATCACGGCGTTGAACGGAGCCGCAAGCAACGAACCGTCCAGCGAAAGCGAGATGAAGTCCTTATTGCGCTCGCTGGTGCGTTTCCAACCCGCGCCGAGTTCGACGTTGCCGTTCTCGGTTGGAGCCATAATACGGTAGTCGGGCTCCTTGTCACTGTTCTTCTCGTTCGGGACCCGCACGATGTCGAAGTTGAGGGTCAGAATGCCCGCGAGATAGGTGTCCGCCTTGGCGTCGTTGGCAAAGTTACCAATGATCACGTTCGTCTCCATTTAGGTTGCGCGACCGTTCCGATGACGGTCTTGTTGCCTCTGACCGCTGCGGACGAACGGAAACGGCAATGTGAAAATGTCAGAAACAGGCGTTAGGCCTAAATCCTCTCATTGCGTTCCCGAAGGGCGCGCATCGCGCGTCATTGTTCGGTTGCTGCAACATGGGGCGAACAAACCTTAAGTCGTCGGTCGGGGGGAGCGGAATGGACAGGACATGTCGGTAATGCGCGGTAAGGCAAGGTGCCGAACGACAATCGGATGGCAACGAAGATCCCCGTAGATAGTGCCATGCACAACAGCGACGCGATCAGTAAGGCGATCCCCCTCAGAAACAGCCTCCACCAAGCTCTTCAAGGAGGTTGCAATTCCCAAAACCCCTTGACCGAGGGGATCCGCCATTGCGGCCTGAACGACACATTCCAAATTCGATTGCCGCCATTCGAAGAAAAATGAACGCTGCTCTCGCGCCCGCATTATCTCGAATGCCATTTGCTGCATCAGGCACAATCGCAAGTCGAAGTAGATATCAAAAATTATGACGCAGCAAGACTGGATCGTCGAACCAGCTGTCGCGCGCGCGAAGCGTCCGCGATAGGCTTCATTGACGAAGAGCCCGCGCGTCGGCCACGCGAGCATCCGAGCTTCGATCGTCTGGGCGTCTGACGAACACGCGGTGTACCTGTGCTTGATCTGTACTTGGGGAGGGCTTCTCAAATCTCCTGTCCCGCGACAGCGGTCGTGCATTTGTCCGCCGTCCAACAAAGCCTTCAAAAACGCCGCACTTTTCATTCTCTGGAATCGTATAAGCAAGCTCATTGGCTTTTTTCTTGTATCCACCGGGTGAATACATTCAATTAGAAAAATCTATTATACCGATCACATCGAACGCTGCTAGTCAAAGCGCCGGCCGAGATAAAATTGAGGGCATAGCAGCTCGTGAAAATTGATTGTCGATTGCCGAGGGCCATCGGTCTGGCGTGCGCGCCCCTGCGGGCCGGCATGTCTCAATACAGAAGCTGACATTGCACGACAGCGAATTGGCGGCGTGCATCGAATCCGAATTCGGATACCAGAACGCTGCAAGAGGCGGCAATGACTATGACAGAGTACGGATCTAGGAAAACCGGGCCAGTAGAGCGCCTGAAACGAGCATATCGGGTGACAGCGTTTTGCGCGCAAACCACTTCGATTTCTCACCTTGCCTTTGCACATGCTCGTCAACTTGCTTTTCGAGTGTAAGGTTGGTCCACGTCTGAACTTCACTGGACCGCACTCAGTAGAACGTGCTGCGCACCTTCATCGCTGCAATTCGCGTGTCCAGCACCTTAAGCAGACCATCGGGCTGCAAATCGCAGGGGTTGCGAGACTGATCTACGAAGACAAGGACGCGGTGGCGACCCCGCTGCTCAACGAGCTCACAAGCGAGCTAATAGCGGCAGGGCTCGGGCTTTGCCCGGAACGCGACGAGCGAACCGGCAGCGCGATCTTGGGTGGTGGAGCGGCGCGACTCCAACAGGAACACAGCAGCGTATACGATCCAGATCAGCTCTCAGCTTTGGGACGAATTTTTGATGAAGCAGTCGCGGCATTACCGGCGAATATGCGAACTCCTGCCAACCGCACAGAGATCGCCAAACTTATTTTTGGACGTGCAGCCATAACTGAGGTCGAACCGGGTTCCCTCATTAAGTTGATAATCGCCATTTATCTCAGCCGTTTGATTAAGCATTGCTGCGTCCGGGTGGTTGGAGCGAAAGCGGATTTCTTTCAGCTGTTTAGCGGGCGTCTTGGTCTGCGAGAAACCAAGCCGGCGCAGCCGCGGGTCACTGAGGTACTGCCGTTCATAAGGTTCCAGCTCGGCCTCGCCGGATGCCGCATGGATGCGTTCGTTCAATGTCGCCGCAGCAAGAATGTCGGCATTCACAATTCCACGTTCACAATCTCGATGGGCTCGCCGCCAAAAGGGTTCAGCACAACGGGCGCGCCTAAGCTGCGAACGAACTCGCGCGTGGTTGCGATGGCCTCCGGTGTGGCGTGGCAATCAAGATCGCGAGCCATTTTCACCGGCGGATTGTGGCCGGCGGGAAATCGCGGAAAAGGCGGGCATTTCGACAGGAACGGTGCGGCCGAATTCACGCGCGACCTCGTCAGCGCGCTAGAGAAGACAACTGCGTTTCGCGCCTTGAGGAGCAAAGATGCACATTAGCGGTGGAGCAGGCGAGCTCAAGGTCGGTGGCGTGTGCACGCTTGGTGCCCGCACGCCGCATTTTCGCGGATATCGCCCCGACATCGACGGATTGCGCGCGGTCGCGGTCATTGCGGTGCTCGCCTATCACGCTTTTCCGCGACTGGTTCCGGGCGGTTTCGCCGGCGTGGATATCTTCTTCGTCATTTCTGGCTATCTGATCACCGGGATCATTCACCGCGAGATGCTGGACAAGCGCTTCAGCCTCGCCAATTTCTACGCCCGTCGCATCCTGAGAATATTTCCGGCCCTGATTGTCGTCATTGTCGCGCCCTTCATGCTCGGCTGGTTTGTCTTGCCGGCGGGCGAGATGGAAGCGTTGGGAGCCGACATCAGCGGCGCGGCGGCGTTCATAGAAAATTTCGTGCTTCACGGGCAGATCGTCGGATATTTCGATCCCAACGCGGAGCGCCTGCCGCTGCTGCATCTGTGGTCACTCGGAATCGAGGAGCAGTACTATATCGTGTGGCCGGCGGCGCTTTGGCTCATCTCGCGTTGGCCCGCGCGGTGCGTGGCCATTGTCGCGGCCCTTGCGCTCGGCTCCTTCGTTGTCTGCGTTCTGACGCCTCCGGTCGATTCGGCCTGGGCATTCTATTCGCCGACGACCCGAGGGTGGGAGCTTCTTGCCGGAGCTCTGCTCGCACTGTGGTCACGCAAGGACTCTGGTGTCGTCGGTCGTCGGTTCGACACCGCTCTCGCCTTTGCCGGACTGGCCGGCGTCGCCTTCGCGTTCTGTGGGCTCAGCGGCCGCTCGCCTTGGCCAGGCATCCTGACATTGGTTCCCGTGCTGGCAGCGATGGCCTTGATCGTGACAGCGGGCACGCTGGTTCATTGTCGTCTATTGTCGGCGCGGCCGATGGTTTTCATCGGCCTCATCAGCTATCCGCTTTATCTCTGGCACTTCCCGCTCATCGCCTTTGCCAAGCTGAACGCCGGTGTAGCAGCGGTGCCCGCGCTGTCGATGTGCGGGCTTCTCGTCCTCAGCTTCTTGCTTGCGTGGTTGACCTATCGCTTCGTCGAGCGACCCATCAGGTTTGGCAAGTCGACGATCGAGTTGAGGGTCGCACCTCTGATTGCCGCGATGGTGGGTACCTGGTTGATCGGAATTGTCGCCGTCAATACGCACGGCCTGCCGGTGCGCTTCCCGGAATCAATTCGTGGCTTCATGCTGTCGGGCAGCGAAACCTCGATCTCCTGGCGACGGGGCACGTGCCTGTTGGCGCTGCAGCCAGCGTCGGAGTTCGCTCCCGAATGCGCCGGTAACGGCGGTCATCCGCTGCTATTAATCTGGGGAGATTCGTATGGTGCGGCTCTCTATCCCGGACTCCTCCACTTTGCGCGTGAGCGAGGGTATGACGTTGCCCAATACACCGCTTCGGCCTGCCCGCCATTGATCGGATACACGCTCGCGGAGCGGCCGTTCTGCAGAAGCATCAATGACGATGTCGTCGCGCGAATTGGCAAACTGCATCCCGATGTCGTCATTCTCGACGCGACCTGGGGACAGGCCGAGCCGACGCTACGCGACGGATTTGCCGCGTACGATCTCACAGCTCAAGGCTGCGAATATCGCACGTATCGTTCTCATGGGGCCGCCGCCAAGCTGGCAAGGCGCGGGGTTGTCGGCGAATGTGCTTGATTACTACAGGAAAACAGGAACGGTCCTGCCGGCGCGGACCTTCTATCGCTCGAATGACGAGTGGACGCGCGGCAGGGATGCGATGCTGAGCGCGTTGTCGCACGAGCTCGGCATCCACTACATCTCGGTGCGCAATATCTTCTGCAATGACGACGGCTGCCTGACGCGGATCGGGCCAAACGAGTCGGAATTGACCGCATTCGACCCCGGTCATCTCACGGTGCCAGGCTCAATGTTCCTGGTTGGCCAGGCATCGGACGAAATGCTCAACCCGGCTGTGCCGCTTCCCCATCAATCATCGCCCGCAGGGATGCCGCCGTAGGAATGGATGATGGACCTCGTTCCGGCGATCGAGTGGTCCCCGCCGCTGCAAACGATGTGGCGGGATGATCTTTCCGATCCATCAACGACATGAATGAAGGTCTGACCGTTCAGCTCATAGCGGATGCAATGGCGTCCCACTGCTGTTCGCTTCAACGCCCAAAAAATCGATTTCAAAGAAATCGGCCAATGTATCGCTCCCGAGTCTGGCTTGGTTGCGTGAATCCAATGCCAGCGCCGGCATTGCTCTCGATTGCCACGCTGTGGGCGACCGCCACATGTCGGCGGACGGCTCCAAGCAAGGCCACACGACATCCGTGCGTCTTGATTTCTTGGGAACATCAATCTTCGTTAGCAATCTCCTTACTCGTGCGACCTTTCAAATCGGGGACAGGTTTGTTTTCCTGCCGCTCGCAAGGGAGCCGTCAAGTGGCACAGAAATTCAGCGTTTTTGGCGCGATTGAACGCACTTCCGCGTCCTGGCCGTGATCGATGATTGCACCGCGGGCCTGGCGGCGGTGGCCGACACCCGTGCTTACGAGAGCGGCTGGTGATTGAGCGGGCAAGCTGAAGATGATGGTCCGCGACTACGGCAGCGAAGCGAACTCACCAGCAACGCCATCCTGATCCTTGCTGGGGGACGTCAAAGTCATCAACAGGATGGGCGGGACGGGCCTCGTTCAATTTAGAAAGGCACGTGAGCGGGGCACTTTGGAAAAAAAGACCTGAATGTGAATCGTTCAGGAACGAAAGGCCGTGACCGAGCACAGCAACAAGCTGTCTGCAGCGCTGTACGATCTCGGCCTCAGTCGGCGCTTTGAGCACGAAGCGGGTAATGTCGAGGCGATCTGGTTAATTGGCCCTCCGGCTCTTGATCATAAGTCGGTCAACGATTTTCGAAAGGACGAGGGCTCGGCGAGCGGTCTGTAAGTTCAGGGCTGCGAACAACCGCAACTTCAAGCCTGCCAAGATGGCGAACCCTGCCGGCATGATCGGGGGTAGACGAGGAGCCGGATAGCGCGAAAACCCTCAAATCCGTATCCACGGAGCGGACCTGGGGGCTCGAAGTGCGATCCAATCAGGATCTGACCACGACCGCTCCACCTCAAAGCTGAACAAAGGGATCAGATAGTCCCTGATGATGATCGTGACATGAGGTTCGTTGGCCTCATCCTCGGTCAACCCTTTGGTCTCCTCTCCATCGGCATATCGAGCGGTCGCCTGGATCAAATGTCTCCTTCCGAAGGCGAACCTCACATCATCGAAAAGGAACAGGGCGCAAGGCTTCAACAGCCGAACTGCTGCGATGGCAGCCGCCAGATCTACATAGATCGAATGGCTGCCGTCGAGATAGATGATATCGAAAGTCTCCCGATTCCTGGCCAACCTGATCAGGTTGAACAGGTATGTCCCGACGTGATTTCCCAAAAACCTGATGTCTCGATCCGCGATGCCGGCCGCGGCCAAGTCGGCTCGACGTTCGGCGCAAACGTCTTCGAAGTCCAAACCCACATAGTGGATGCCGAGGTTGTCGATGGTCCTGAACCGCTCCTGTCTGAAGATTGGTCCTACGCCGATCTCGAGAAAGCGGCATCCCGGATTTTGTCCAAGGATGCGGAGCAGGCGCGTATGAACCGAGTGCCGATACGCACGGTAGTTGCTCGGCAGAGGATGGCCAGCGTCAAAGAGGATGTCGTTCATCATCGTCTCCCGGTTGCTCAGGGAATGTATTTCCGGCGTGGCGAACGCATCATCCAGCGCTTCATCTTCGGTGCTGCCGGAACCAGCACGATGGTCGACGTCACGCCGCTTTCAGCGAGAACAGCGGCCAGTGGACCGAGAAGGTCGGCTGTTGATACGACACGGTGGTCGCCGGCCTGATGGCGAGGGTGAACATCCGTGCAGTCGACGCACCGACACGTCCAGAATCTCGTCGGAGGCACGGGATCTGAATGATGTACCGTCGTCGGTCGATGGCGCTGACCATAGGCGGTCCGTGTTAAGGATAGCAGACGGTAGCGCTACCGCCGCCGGATACTCGGCGGTGCGAGAATCGGAAAAGATCACGACGGCAGCCAGAACCGTGGCGCGCCGGCGTACCCGGTGGTGCCGACGCTCAAACATAGGGCCGTGACAGCTCGACGGCGAGTGATCCTATCCTCCCTCCCCTTCTCGACGATCGGTCGACCAATGGCTCGAAGAAGGCAGGCTAGCCGGTCTGGGAGATCTGGCAGGCGACTCTCGCCGGAAGAGATCGGGGCAGAGGCATCGGTGGCCGGCACGACAAAATCGGGGCAGGGCTGTGGCCATTCTTGCGTGAATGCCTTGACCTCGTCGGCATCACATCTCTTCGCGTGAACGAGAACCGCGTCGGCACCGGCCATCCGACAGCCGTCGCACCGCTCAGGCCCGACTTCGCCCTCAAACGCGCAGACCATGGCCTCAGTACGGGCCACGGCGACGAAATCCGGGTCGTGGACACGATGCTTAATTGCCCGAATGCGTCCAAAGAATTCCATCGGATTGTTCAGCATATGGGTGTGGCTTCGGAATACGTTCATCTTTGGATCTCCTGTGATCGACATGAACGCCTCCGAAGCCGATCAGCTCGATCTGATGAGCGAAGCGCCGCGCACTGTTGACGTCTCGAAGCCAGACGAGCAGCGGAGCTCACGCCGCATCGGGCCATGACCTGGGCCGATGACACGACGAGACAAGGACGCTTCATTACAGTCTGCAATTCCAGTCCCGCGACCCTATCGCCGTCGATATTGCAAGCCCAAAAGCCCAGAGCGCGCCGAACTTGACGCAACGACATTCATGCCGGAACCTTGTCGATAGCGGGTGATGCGGCAGCTTCTCCTCGATCCGTCGTGACCGCCGCCAGGTAGCGAGCGAAGAGCGAGATCGTCCGGGTGTGCGATTCGAGGGTACTCTTACCGGTGCGGCCTGCCAGCCAATCGTCGAACAGTCTTCTGCGGCTAGCGCCGAGGTCGGCGTTTCGGATGAGTGTGTCGCGCGCGGGATAGAACTTCTCCCGAAAGGCGGCGCGGCCGAGGAAACCACCGTTCCGCCAAAGCATGATGTGCGCATGCTTGGTCAATTCCAGATGACCTTCGGTGCCCAACTGCAGCCGCTTCAGGATTCTAGCCTCAATCGCAGCGAAGGGACCTATATTCAAGCGAATGGTCTCGGACGGGTACCGCCCGTTCTTGTTGTAAACATTGCTTGGCAATTGCCGCCAGCTGCGCAGCGATACGCTGGTCTGCAGAAGGTCGAGCCGGAAGAGGCAGACGGTATTGCGGCTCCCGCGACAGCGTGCGGCTCCAGACGAGACGAGGTCCGTCTCTCCCCAAAACTGTGGGGAGGGAAACAGTCCAGGGACTGAAGCGTCACCGCGAAGCCGACGCACGAGATCAGGTCCGATCTGCCTGACCTGGTCGGCCGCTGTCGCTCGGTGGACATCGAGCTCGACCGTCAGGCTCCCAAAGTTGTCCTCATTGTGGGCTAGGAAGCTGGAGAGAAGGTCGACGTAGTGATAGCCGGAGTGGCAAAGCATTCCGTAGCCGTAACGGTAGGGATGGTCTTCCCGAGAGAGAATTTCCTCCTCCGTGTTCCACACCCCCTCGTGATGCTCGATACCAATATAGGTGACCGGCATCCCGAGACTGCGGGAGGCGCGGCGCACATACCGTCCAATCAATTCGTAGACTGCGTTGTAGCGGCGCGGCGCCATTACGACGCAACCGCCGCCAGTCCGATTGCAGATCTCCTTGAGCTCCGCAACCGCACCAACCAAACGGTTCGCTGCGGGGCGTCCATTCGAATCCATGGGAAGAACGATGGGCTTGTCGACCAGGCAATCAAGGCCAAGATCGAGGGCCGCGCGAAGATAGCCTAGATGGGCTTTCGGCTCGGTCGAGATAATTACCTTTGCGCCTGGACCTGCCAAGGCCGTAAGGATGTCCTTCCCATGGCCGGAATACCAGATCCCCTGTCGTCGAAGATCGGGTACATATGAGATGCTCAGCGGCTTGCATGCGCGGGTCAGAAAGAAGGAATCCAAGTCATCTCGCGCGCTCTCGAGCTCGACGGCATGGAACCCCGATGCTCGGCCGCTGGCAACGGCGTCCTCGATCAGAGGAATATACTTGGCCCGGGCATGAGGACCGAGCCCGACGAGGATGAGTTCTTTCATGTCTTCTGATATGCTCTCGCGTCAGGGCAGACCCCGGGTCGACCCGGCAGCCTCTGAAAGGCGGGACGTTACCTCCTCGAACACCGAGAACCGCCGACACGGAGATGGCTTCGGTTCATGGGTGGGCGGATCATGCGCAGGCAAGCGCACGGTTCTCGACATTCTTCAGGAGGGCGACCTGGGTCGGGCATTGGGCGCAGCCGCTGTTCGCCCGGTACTTCTTGAGAGCCGGCGAGGTTCGCCAAGCAGTCTCGAGGTCGAAGCCCGGCGATCGGATGTTACCGACGCGGAATTCTTGGCTTTCGGGATCCCCGACCACGTAAACGCACGGATAGACGTCGCCGTTTGTAGAGAGGTAGCCCGAGGCAGACCCCACAATTGCATTCAATGAATTTAACGTTCGGCCGCGGCTTCGTCGTGTCGACGAAAATCGGCGGCGGCAGTTCGAGGCGTACCGAGCTCTGCGCAGCCATTGCGATCAGGGCCTCCTGCAGCTCCTTCAGCTCCTCAGCTGAGCCTAAAAGCGCATCCTGGTTGTCGATGGCGACACCTGCGGCAAACATCGGCCTGATTTTAAACGAGTCGACGCCGATCGATGACAGTAGCCGATACGCATCGAGCGCTTCACCGACATTGTGCCGATTGGCGGTCATCCTGGCCTGCACCAAGGCCCCGCAATTGACTGCCTCGGACATCTGACGGAGTGCAGATTCGTAAACGCCCGGCTTGCGGCGGAAACGGTCCACGGTGTCCCTCTTTGCACCGTCAAAGCTGAATTGGAAGACCAACTTCTCTCGGCCGTCGAAGAGCGAGACGACATCAGAAATGGGAATTTGGCCGAGCCCCCCTGTGTTCAACTGGACGTGAAGGCCTCGCTTGTTCGCGTGGGCCATCAAGGCTGCGGAGCGCGGAAACACGATTTTGAGAAGCGGCTCCCCACCAGTTATGGTGATTTTTCTCAGGGAATATCTGTCGACGAGCAGGTCGACGAAATTTGTCATCTCCTCGATCGATAACTGTGATGGCTCCAAGAGCCTCTTGTATTGATCTCGATATTCTTCGGGAATATAGCAGTGGTCGCAGTGAAGATTGCAGTACAAAGATATGCTGATTCTCATGTGGTCGAAGACAATAGGAAGCGGATTGTCGAGTGGCATGGCGCCCTCCTGGGTTTGTCTCACCGAGGACGAAGCATGATCTGCGCCAGCGGGGACGCTACGGAAAACGACCAGCTTTTAGGGGCGCAATGTCGCGCTCCAAACAGCTTGGCGGGTTCTGGACATCAGGCGCGTTTGCTTTCAGACAGAAGCACGCCAATGCTTCCGCGCAAGCCAAAAGCTGATATTGGGATTCTCGACAAGCCGCCCGCCCCGACGCCTTTGTGACCGATGCGACACGATCGGCCGGGGGCTACTCGTCGAGCTCGTAGATGATCTTGCGCACGAAGATGCGGATCAGGCGCGGCTGGTGCGCATGTCGATGGACGGCGCATTCCAGACCGCCGGCAGGTCTTAGGCTGGTTTGAGAAACAGGGCCCGATCGATTTTCGGACGTGCCGTCGATACGGTCTGGCCGCCGGCGCGCTCTTCGATCTTTTCGCGCGGTTCCAACGCGCCTCCTGTTCGTGGGCGACATGGCGCGCTTGTCCCATACTCCTGCCAGCTGATGTAGCCCTCGTGGTTGTCCTTGATCAGGACATTCCACGCCCTCTCGGCGCTTGTCGACGCCGCTGACTTTGCGGGGATTACGCGCGTTCTCTGCCTCAACCGAAGACGTATGCGAGGGCGGATTGAGCAGGATCTGCATTACGCTGTGGTAGGCAGGCGCTTTCCAAGACAGTTTGCAGACGTCGACATTGCGCAGGGCAAGTGACGGCAAAGCGCTGTTGCAGCCAGGGATGGAGGATGCGGGGCTGAGCAAGCCGGTCATCCGCCAATTTCGTCTTACGATCCCAAGTGAAACCGAGGCAGATTGAGCCTCCATGGCTGCAGTCAGTGCTGCAAGGTGGCGCGACGACCAGCCGATCGGCCAAGAGCTCAGGAAGCGCCGTTACCTGTCCCTGCCCTTGCGACGGAGCAATGCGCGATAGCCGCCCCGCATGAGACGCAGCCCCATCTGGACCAGGCGAATGGTCCGGCTGCGCAGATCGTGTGTTTTCCAACCTCGATCCGGAATGCGAGGCTTGCCAAACAGGCCTTGCGCGATGTTGCGATAGCTGTTGCCCTCCAGCCACCCATCTACTGCACGCAAAGCGAGGATGTGCCGATGCCGGGTTCCGATCGATTGAACAAGAGGGGGTGGCCCAATGGGGTGCTGTTCGAGCGCCAACCAAAATCGATATGCAGCCTGCAAACGGAGGTCGAAATTGCGGTCGAGTGGCAAGTCGATGGCAACCAATGAACCGCTCGGTGGAAGTTCTGTTAGCCAAAGCCGATGCTTCGCCCCTCCCAGCGGCACGATGGCATGCCATCCATCCGGCGCTTCACGAAGCTCGCTGCCTGCCAGGTCGGCGAAATCAAGCTCGTACGGTTTGGACGCGGTCGAGCAGATCGCCGTGCGAACGGTTAGCACGGTCGACAGCGCCTCAGGCGACCAGAAAACAGCTTGTTTGTCGAACGTCTTTTGCGGATCAGCCGCGAAACGTCAGTCCCCACTTCCGTCGGAAGTGATCAGTCGCGCTGGATTGTTTGCTGCCGAGCAGGGTCCTGAAGTCTTTTTGATACTCGCGATCGCGACGTAGCCACTCCCAAGCAATGTCGACCGTTTCTGCGTTCTTGACATCGTGGTATGCGCTCTCTGATCTCCAGTCGACACCTGACATCGCACTATTTTCCCCGCGTGTTCCGAATGTACACGCAAGGAAACTGCAGGCATGTGACGATTTATGGTTGCGCTCATGCAGTTATTCAACAGTTGATGCACTTACGCGATGGAACGATCGACCTTTGCGATTTGAAAGGACTCACGTCCGCTTCAGATACCTTCAGTCTTTACTTTTCGGCACCCCGGCGCAGGAGATTGCGATAGCCTGCGCTGTCCACGGCGCGGTCAACGGATCTGGGTGACGCCTGCGAAAAGGTCGAATCCTGGCACGCCGAATGCTCTGAAGAGTCGCCAGGGCGCGACGCGCGGGAGGGCCGCAGCTTGCCGCAGCATATATTTGGCAACCTTCTCTAGAAGCAGCCCAATGCAAATGGCGCAAGGGATAGCGCTACCTTCCGTGCTGTTGGTGGAGCAGCCTCAGCCGGGCTGATATGTGTTCCGCCAATGCGGCTCCGGCCGGGCTCGGCAGCTCGCACTGCTTCAGCCCCATGCTTGGTAGCGGTGACCAGCGCGCACGTAGCCTGTTCGTATTATGATTGCAGCGCCCGGAGCATCCCCTCCAAAGTGACCTGCTCGCTGAACCAGCTTTCCGCTGAGTGGGCGAGCGAGATCATCAAGCGCATCATAGGCGGCGACGACCGCCGGAGAGTCGGCCGCGATCGGCACAATCCCGGCCACCGCCCGGACCAAGGCGACCAACGAGCCAATCGGCGAAAAATAGCCCCTCCCAATCCGCCTCCACCGTGCCGCGCAAGACGCCAAGGCCGCCAGCAAGACCCTCATATCCCTCGACCCGAAACAAACCATAGTCGCCCAACAAGCGACCAGAATGTCTTTTGACTGCTTCGCCAAGATATTGAGCGACAGCGTGCCGACGTTGTTCCAATCAACCCCAGTTGGTCCGCCGGCATCCATCCGCCGAACCTCGCCTTCGATCCACTTGAATTCGGCTGCATCACGAATATCGATGCCGGCAGGTTCCGGACCCGGCAAAGGCGCAGCGGCGCGAGCGCGCAGCGATGTTGTCGCAAACCATGACCAAATAATCGATCATGCTGACAATACCACACGCGCGTTGCGAGGCGTCGCGTCATTGGAACGGTCGACTTCGTGCTCGTCCCAGACAATCCAGTCAGAGCCGACGCTTTTGTAAGTCACCACTGCCGCTCCTTGCACAGGCGCTGCTCCGTACAAGCTCAATCAAGTCTTATGCCAATCGCATAGTTTGATTTGAAAATGCAATTTGCTCAATCGGAAGTGTCGTGGGAGCGGCAGCACGTTGCATAGCTGGCATCAGAGCCCTCGGGAAGGCTCAATCATTAACCCTCGAGCGTCTTAGGCTCAGACACACCATGCCCCCTCGTTCGTCCCGAACGTTTGAACGATCGAGGCTCGCGGAATGCTGGTAAACTGACACGGGCGGCCTCAAAACCGCAGGAGCACTGCAAGAGAACGCAGCTTCCGCCAGAAACGATGATCATCTGGTGATGGTCTGGCCTTAGCCGGAGTTCCTGCGCATCTACGGCGAGACCCCACAGTTTGAGGTCTCGTCAACTACTAACCCGCACAATTGATCTGGATGACAGACACATGTCACGTTCCCTGATGATCGTCGGTCGGCCAAGCACACAAGGACTCGGCATGCAAGACCAATCACCATCTGTCCTCGCCGACGGCTCCGTTCAATCTGGTGATCCGTCAATCGCCGAAATGCTGCGCGCTCAGATCTGCTGCAGCCGCGAACTCTCGTTCCTCATGGAAGCACATGACGGTCTCTCCGCCGCGATCGCTAAGCGCGCAGGTTTCAACGGCCTTTGGGCATCTGGCCTATCGATAGCCTCCTCTCTGGGCTACCGCGACGCCAATGAAGGATCGTGGAGTCAACTTGTCGACGTCGTCGAGCGGATCGTGGATTCGAGCCAGCTGCCGGTTCTGGTCGATGGGGACGGTGGGTTCGGCAACTTCAACAACGCTCGCCTGCTGGCGCGCAAACTCTGTCAGCGCGGCGCTGCCGGGATCGCGCTGGAGGACAGCTGCTTTCCGAAGATGAACTCGTTCGTTGGTGATCTGCATCCCCTCGCCGACATCGATGAATTCTCTGGCCGCTTGCGTGCCGTGAAGGATACAGTCGCGGGCGACTTCGTCCTTGTGGCCCGGACAGAAGCGCTCATCAATGGCCACGGAATGGACGAAGCAATCTCGCGCGCTCACGCTTACGCGGACGCTGGAGCCGATGCGATCCTCATTCACTCGCGACGGACCACCGCCGACGAGATCCTTGCGTTTGTGTGCGCCTGGCGGAACAGGCTGCCGGTGGTGATTGTTCCGACGAAATACTATCGAACGCCAGTCTCTGCCTATCGCAAAGCCCGCATTTCCACGGTGATCTGGGCCAACCACTCGATGAGGGCCGCAATAGCCGCTATGCGCCAAGTCTGCGGTCGCATCTTCGCTGAAGAGAACACTGCGAGCATTGAGCTCAATATTGCGACGCTCGACGAGGTCTTCGAACTGCAACGATACGACGAACTGGCCCGAGCGGAAGCGCGATATTCGCCTGAGCTGGGATGAGACGCCTTTCATACACACGACGGCAGCGATTCCGCAGGGCGCAGCTGACATGAAACCTTCTGCCATACGATCCAGCGCAAACGACGCGATGTGCCCTCACATCGGATATAGAGTAAAACGGCGCGGCAGCTCTTCCGCCACTCACCATCCTTGGGGCAATCCCTCGCCGTTTCAGCGACCATCCAATCATCCAAACAGTCAATGGGACGATGAACCGTCACCCTCAATATGAGCAGGTCCTCCTTTTGTAGCGGGCACGCTTCGCGCCGCAGCACTAATCGTGACATGTTGGATTAACGGAGGAGCGCACATGCTGGCGCAGCGCACAGCCCTGTTCAAGTCTTCGGACACCGCCGCGGCGTGGACCGCGGCCAAAGCAGCTGCCGCGAGCGCTGAGCAAATCATCGATTTGACCGCTGAAGAGATCCGGAGTGACCTAGCGCCGATGGTGCGAGAGGGCACCATCATCGCGATGATTAATCGCAATGTCGACCACAACACCGAGACAGGCGACCCGAAAGAGCTCCGCCACGCGATCGCTCGCAAAATTTCGACCGAGACCGGTCAACCTTGGTCGGCGGACGAAGTCGCAGTAACGGGCGGCTCCAAACATGCACTCTTCAACGCGGCTATGGTGCTTCTCAATCCCGGGGACGAGGTGCTCATCCCCGTCCCACATTGGACTTCTTTCCCCGCGCAGATCCTTCTGGCTGGCGGCACCCCGATCTTCATCGAGACAAGGGACAACAACTACGTGCCGAAGCTTTCAGATCTAGCTGCGGCAGTTACATCAAAGACTAAAGCGATCGTTGTCAACAGCCCGAACAATCCGACTGGCACGATTTACGACCGCGAAACTCTTGCTGAAATTGCCCAGCTTGCTATCGAGCGGGATCTCTGGATTGTGTTCGATGAATGCTATGCCGCTTTCGCCCATGCCCCACACATCCATCATCCGATCGTCTCGGTCGCTCCTGCGGCACGCATCCGCACTCTGATCGTTAATTCTTTCTCCAAATCCCTGGCCCTGACCGGCTGGCGGATTGGCTATCTCGCCGGCCCAAGAGCCGTTATCAGCGCAGCGCAGGCGCTACAACGCGATACGACCCACAACCCGAACCTCATTGCACAGCATGCACTGCTCCATCAGTTGAACTGCGGTGATGACGCCTTCCAACAAAAACTTCAACGTCAGGTTGGCGACGCGCGAACGCTTGGGCTCTTCATCCTGTCGACGCTAAGATCAATCCCCCAACCTGCTGCCCAAGGCGGATTTCACTTCTATCTCGATCTCAAAGGCTGGCAGCGGCGCACCAAGGGCCCCGGCCCCGAATTCAACGCCGATGACGTCGTTAACGTATTGCTGATGGACGCTGGTGTCGCGACAGTTTCGGGTACGGTCTTCGGCGATCCAGCCGGGGTCCGGCTCTCCTACGGCGTTGATCTTGGCTCGCTCGACAAGGGATTGCGACGTCTGTGCGCAACTCTGAACACGTGGAACTGAATTCCTGGCTCTTCGGCGTGCTTGGAATTGCAGAAGGTTAGCATTATGCCCGAATTTCCACGCCGTGCCATCGTCCTTGCGGCTGGTCTCGGCTCACGCCTGCGGCCGCTGACGGATCTGCGGCCAAAGCCACTCGTCGAGGTCAACGGCACGCCGATCCTGCACAACGCCCTGCGGAACCTGGAGGCAGTCGGCGTCGACGAGGTGACGATCGTCGTCGGCTACCGCAAGGACGCCATTCAATATGCGTGCGGCAGCCGCTTCGGCGGGCTTGCGATCAACTACGTCGAATCGATAGTTTTCGATCGCACCGGTAGCGCCTATTCCCTGTGGCTGGCGCGTGACGCGCTGCTTTCTGGAGACTGCTTTCTCCTCGAGGGAGACGTTTTCTTCGAGCAAGATGCATTGCGCCGCCTGATCGGCCCAGCGACCGATCTGGCAGCAGTAGCTCCCTTCGATGAATCCATGGAAGGGTCTGCAGTTCTTTTGTCGGATAACGGCTTCATCACAGGTTTCCGCATGAAGCAAACGGCGGCTAACCTTGTCACGGATGGCCCGCGGCTTTTCAAAACTATGAACCTACTACGTTTCTCGGCCCCGACCCTCAAGGCAACGATCGTTCCAGCCCTGGACGATATCATCGGGTCCGGAGCTACGCAGGCCTACACCGAAGAGCTTCTTGGCTATCTGGTGGAGAAGCGCGGCCTACAGCTCGCAGCGGCGCGATGCGATGATCTCAGGTGGTGCGAAATCGATAGCACCGAAGATCTGCGCATTGCAGAGCGCATTTTCTCACCGGCGCATGCCCTCGGCCAATCGTACGACCAGCAGGATTAGTGAGGTGCCAATGCTAAAATACCTTTGGGATCCGGCGAATGCCATCACAGCGGGGGGTCTTGTTTTGTCATCCGCCAGCCTGTTCCTCGCTCTGTCCGGGCACCTTGAGCTATCAGTGGCGGTGGCTCTTTGGGCTGTCCTGTCAGATCACCTCGATGGCTTCGTGGCCGCCCGCACAGCGAATCGTGATCCAGACGCTGCCAAAATGGGCAAGAGCCTGGACGGGTTCGGCGACATTATCTACGGAGCCGTATTGCCTGCAGCAGTTGTGATCCAGCTCAGCCACACCTCCATTCTTTCCCTGGCGACCGCCACTGCTCTACTCGTGGCGGGAGCAATCAGGCTTAGCTATTTTGCAAATTTCGGCCGATCGTCCGACGGGCGCTTCTTGGGTGTGCCCCTGTCGTACGACGTTCCGCTAATGGCTCTCTTGTTCCTTCTCCAGCCTCTCATCGGAGCCGAATTATTTGAGTGGCTCGTGAACATCTGCTTCTTGCTGCTTGCCATCGCTCACGTGGCATCCATTCGTGTGCCGTCACCGAACCCGGCAATGTATGCGGCAATCAGCATCTTCGCCGCGACGTCTTCGGCGGTCTTAGCCAGCCGTTCTCTTTGACCAGCCGAGGGCAGATTAACGAAGGGTACGGAGAGAGGCATGATCGGTGCACGTGCTAGGCTTTCTGGTAGGACAATCCGCCAAGCACAAGTCCGTAGCCGTTTTCCTGAATGTTGTGCCTCACTGACCGGCGAAAAAGGGCAGCATTACGTACAGGGCCGTGAGATGTTTATTAGGGCATCCATCGTACTTGCAATGAGGCGGCTGGTATGACCATTCGGCTTGAACTCTTGCAAGCACCTGATCTGCGTCAACGAGATCACGTACGAGGCTGGATCTTTCGGGAACTCGGCGTCGAACCGTTCATTCAATGCGCCGGGGTGCGCACGTTATATGGAGCAAGCAATCCGAGTGACGAAGTCATCGCAGCCATGAACGCGGCTGCAGAGGCTTTCGTCGACACGGACGAGCTCGCCGGCGCGGCAGGTAAAAGGCTCGCTGAACTCACGGGCGCCGAATGGGGTGTGATTACCGCCGGCACTGCGGCGACACTGGCGTTAGCCACTGCGGCGTGCATCGCCGGAAACAATCCGGAATTGATGTTGCGATTGCCGGACACATCGGGGCTGCGCAACAAGGTATTGATCCCCTCTGATCAACGGTTTGCCTATGAACAGGCAATCCGTATCGCAGGCGGCGAGATTGTGAGTGTTGCCACTGTAGAAAGGCTGGCAGAGGCATTGGACGGAAGCGTCGCGATGATCTGCCTGCTCGGCCGCATGGACGCAGCGTCCGTATTGCCATTAAGCTCAATCCTGTCTCTCGCGCGTGCCCATGGCGTGCCGATTCTCGTCGATGCTGCCGGGCTTTCGCCAGAAAAGCCGGACCGCTGGATCAAATGCGGCGTTGACCTGGTGGTTTATGCGGGCGGCAAATATATCCGGGCTCCACAATCGACTGCGATCGTGCTTGGGAGTGAACGGCTATGCAAGGCAATCTGGTGGAACGGAGCGCCTCACCAGGCCTTCGGCCGGGCGATGAAGGTGGGCAAGGAGGAGATTGTGGGTGCTGTCGTCGCACTCGATCGCTGGATCAATTCTCAAACAGCCAAACACGACCGTGACCAATGGCTTCCGCGCTTAAAGCGGATTGAGGCGCAGCTCAACTTTCTGCCAGGCGTCACGACCGAGGTGCTGTCCTGGCCCGGTTCTGTCACAGCAGTTCGGCTCAAGGTGAGCTGGGACGAGAAAGTCGTTCCATTCAGTGCGGAAGATCTACGGCTTGCGCTCTTACGGCAGCGACCACGGATTCTTATCCACGATTTTTGGTCCACGCCGACCTCGATCGTGCTTGATCCTGTCAATCTCGGCGATGACGAGGCGGAGATCGTCGGCCGTGCTTTGGCAAGCGCGTTTTATGAGCCCAGGTGCATTGCTGAACTGCCCTCAATCCTTCGGGCAGAAGCCGACGTCTCAGGGAGTTGGCGTATCGAAATTCAGTTCCTTCATGGCTCGGCGACACATCATCTCGATCTTCAGCAGAATGAGGTGCTGATATCTGGTGTCCATCACACCGGATCATCTTCCGGCGGGCTTTCCGGTGAGATTCACGGCGACCATCTCCGGTTCGAGGCTGCACACGAGCAGATACCGATGTCCCTGTTCTATGGCTTCGAGGGCAAAATCGCCGAAGACGGCAGTATCAGTGGAACGGTCCAGCTCGGTGGCAGCGCCAAAGACCATCTCGGACCGGTTTTCAAGGGCCAATACGGTTCGGCGGAATTTCATGCATCGCAACGTCCGCGCAACACCGGATAGCTCGACCGAGGTCATGGACATTATCGCGCCGAAAATCCAAGGAAGGTTGAAATGAACGTTCAGACGATCGAAGTGGGATCCCAGCATCCGTTGAGCTTGCATGGCAAAGTGGCGTTGATCGTTGGCGGCTACGGAGCGATCGGCACAACAATCTCCGAAGTGTTGACCCTTGCCGGTGCGACCAGCATTATTGCGGGACGAAACGGGGACCGGGCGCGGGCTCTTGCCGCTGAGCTGGCCACGCGAGGCTTCTCAGCCCGTGCTATCGAGCTGGACGCGTGCGATGTCGGCGCGGTGCATGCGCTCTCTGCGTCTCTGAAGCAACAACATGGTTCTATAGATATTCTGGTGAACTGCACCGGCTTCAACAAGGAGCAGATGCTGTTCGAGGTGACACCGGAAGCCTTCGATGAGGTCTATTCCAGGACATTGCGTGCCGGAATGTTTCTCTCCCAGGCGGTCGCTGCTCAGCAATTATCCGCCGGAAGAGGCGGGAGTCATATCCATCTCCTTTCCGTGCGCTCATCGCTTGGTTTCCGAAACCGCGGCTATAGCGCCTTTTGCGCCGCCAAAGGCGGGCTCGCCGTGTTGTTGAAGCAACTGGCAACGGAATTGGGGCCGTACGACATCACCGTAAATGGTGTCGCGCCTGGGCTGGTACGGACGCAGAAGAACGAAGAAGCCTTAGATGACCCGGCCGCATTCAAGCGAGCCACCGTGAACATTCCCCTTGGGCGATTGGCTACGCCTGAGGATGTCGCCAGGCGCTGTGCACTTCTTCGCGTCTTCGCTATCCCGCTTCGTGACGGGCCAAATTCTTCGCATCGATGGCGGGCTCACCGCCAGTGCCTGAGCAAACTTTCCAGGAGGGAGGAGCCGATGAAAATCGGAGTCGTTGGGGCTGGTATCATTGGCAGCTCCATTGCCTATCACCTGGGAAAGGCCGGCGCCCGAGTGACCGTGTTCGACATCGGCGATCCTGGCAATGGCGTGTCTTCCACGTCATTTGCATGTCTTAATGCGTTTGGCCAAGCCGAAGCCGACCTGCCGTTTAGGCTCGACGCTATCAAGTACCACAGCATGATCGCTCGCGAAGTCGGAAGCGAGCGCCACCTCCACACGACTGGAACGTTGCGGCTCACCTCCTCCGGGAATGATGCTGCAAAGCTCGAACAGAATGCCAAGGCTCTTTCCAAGTACGGAAGTCAGTTGGAATTCATTTCACCGGCCGCAGCAAGTCGCCTTGAGCCAGCTATCAGGACTGAATCGGCCGCCGAAGCAGTTCTGGTTCCGGAAGAAGGATGGGTGAATGCAGGAGCGCTATGCCGGGCTCTGATAGACTTCTCTACTAAACAGTTTGCGGTTCGGTATCGGCGGGAGCAAGTACTAGGTCTTGAGAGCCTTCAGTCAAAGGCACGACTGCGCCTTACGACAGGAACTGAGGTATTCGACTCCCTCGTGCTGGCGGCCGGCAATGACACCAATGCATTGCTCACGCCTGCCGGGTTCATCCCACTTAGATTGACAGCAGCACCCGGGCCGCTTGTGGACCTCTCTTGTTCGCTGGGCTCGCAAGGCGTGCGACGGGCTGTCTACGCCGACAAGCTCCATGTCAGGCCGGGCGACCACGGAGGGTTTCTGGCCGGCGTCGCTGCGGTCGCTGGTGACGCCCCCGAGCATGAGCGAATGGAGGAGGAGCGCCGTTCTCTGATTCGTTCCGCAAGCGAGTGGATCATGAATTTTGCGGAAATGGGACAAAGATGGACAGTTGGTGTACGTCCGATGCCGGCGGATGGCCGGCCGATGATTGGCGCTCTTGACGAAGACCGCACCATATACGTAGCGGTCATGCACGGCGGAATAACCCTTGGTCCGTTAGCAGGACGCCTCGTCGCATCTGAAATGGTGGAAGAGAATGAGACCATCGAGCTAGGCGCCTATCGGCCGAGGCGATCAATTGCGCAAGATGCCGATTGGCGTGAGCAAACGCTGTCAACCAGACCGTCCAAGTAGCGACCAAGGGCCGGGAATAGGATCATGGATACAAAACTGTGATTACAAGAGATAGCTAGAGACAGCGGTCAACCGAGCAGATCAATCTGTAGGCGGCCGTTGTCGACGACCTCGGAGTCGTCCGTCTCGTTGGCGATCCTGCCATCGTCGAGGAAGCGGGCGAAATCTTTCCAGCGCCTGAGCATGTAATTCATAGGCTTCAGGACCTCGGAGGAGCGCGAGAGGGTTCACGCAGCAACCAGGCGTGCAATGTCCTTGAGAAGTGGCTTGCTCTTTTCCTGGCGCACGGCGCGCCGCTCGTCGGCGCCGCGGCCGTTGATGGCGCGCTCGATCTCGAACAACGCATCGAAGCGCGCGCGCTCTGGCGGTTGAGCGGGATATGCATAGCGCCTCGCGCAGATTTTACTCCTACATGAAGCGCTTACGAAGCACAGCCCAAGGTTCGAATCGCCTGCGCTGCGCCATTTTACGATTTTGCACGATATCGCTGCCAGGCGGCCGAAATTGCTGCATCTTGGCATCGGCGCCGCCCGATACCTTCCCTCTATCGACGTGACCGACGGAATTGCTAATCCGCTAGCCCTAAGACAAACGCCAAAGCAATCCCGACCCGAGCCATGTCTTGGTTGCCGAGACGCCCGATCTTCTGCCCGACCCGTTCGCGTTTCACGGTGACGGGCTTGTCGGCCATCACCTGCGATCTAAGTCGCAATCCATTATCGGGCTTTGGTTCGATGGTGACGCGAAAATCCGGAGCGTCTACCAGTTCGGAAGTCAACTGGCAAAGCACTACAGAAGCATGGCTCTGCGGAAAGGCGTCAGTCTGCACGATGACCGCTGAGCGGGGCTTGCCATAGTCACCGGCCGCGGCAACAACTATCACGTCACCGCGTTGCATCTGCATCAAACTCGGAGACCGACTCGATCCACTCCAGCGCGTCGCGTTCGCGATCAGGGTCGAGACGGGCGACCTGCTTCGCCACCCGTCGTCGCACCGCCCGCGAGCGGGCATCGGCTACCACGAGACGCAATTCGCGTAATCCCCCTGCGCGCCGCCGCTGCCGCATCATCTTCATCCTTTCGGCTGCGGTCATGAGACTTCCCCATCTGTAACGCGTGACAGCGTCACGCGTTACAGGCCGGGAGGCAAGGTCAATTCGAAGTCGCGGGCACGGCCGAACACTGCTGCAACTCCGCTGTTCCGTCGGACGGTCGGCTGCGTTCGCTGTTCTGTGGCGTTTGCTCGTAGCGCCCACGCAAAGATCGGCAACTTCCCGGACGCGATGGGGTAGACTCGAGCACGGCATCATAGCGCCACGGCGAAACAGTAGTGCCCATCTTCATCGGCCGTGGCGCGCCATTTCACTGTAGGATCCCCCCTAAGTTTGGACTTGTGCCACCGAGGCTGGACTCGGCGCCACGTATGTCTGGACCGGCGCGAGTACCCTCCCTCCCGCGCCACGGCTTCAATGGTCATTGGCAAGATCGTGTTGCTTGATTTTCTCGGGCGTATTCGCCCAAGGTTCCCCTGGGATCAGTTGAACGATGTCGCGGAAGACGGCTGCAAACGCTTGGCAGCGCGGCGGCAGCCATGACCAGAAGGTCAAGCGCGGTCAAACTCGGGATCGAAAAGCCGATCCATGATTTCATCTGGCTCTGTCCAACGCATCACCGCCACATGCATATGATGATCAGCGTCTACATGACCGACACAAGGTCAGGCGATTTTCTCGACCGGATTCCGGACCGCGCGCGCGACCACTGGCGTGCGGTCGAGCACACCTTCCAGACGGCTGTTGATCTGTTTCGGAGCATCGGCGGCATGCACGAGAACGGACTCGACTCCGACTACCCGTATTACGATTACGGTTGGTCGAGATGATTCTTGCAGGTTAGCCTTCAGCGTGAGGCCGCATAACGTTAGGCTCTTCGTATCACCAGCACTCTGGTTCGCGGCCCGCCGAGGATTCCCAGCCGCCGGGCTGACGGGCACCACGTGCTGTCAAGCTGCATTGCCGCGCGGCAGCCCAAGGCGGGCCGTCGCGGTGGCGCGCCCGAGCAGAGGAGCCAAGTCTTCGTTGATCGATTGAAGAAGCCGGAACGCATCAAGAGCGTCAGGCAACCAACCAGCTGGAGAGACGAAAGCGAGATTTTCCAAGCGACGGGCGAGCGTTGCTAGCGCCTCCCTCCGATCCGCAATCGCAGCCGCGCATTCCAGCAACACGGAGATTGTCGGCAACAGACGCCCAAATTCCGTGCTCCGTCACGAGTCGTTCGATAGCAACAACGGCAACGGTTTCGGCCAATTCCGCATCGTGATTCCGCGCAGCGATGAGGGCCGCCAAATCGAGGGCCGCTTGGGCGAAGTCGGGATTGGTCGTTGCCAACTCGGAGCGAAGGGTCGCCATAACCTTGAGGACTGAAGATCGGGCTTCGGGAGGAAATCCGAACATGTAAACAAGCTGGATGAACTCAAGAAACTTCTCGACGGTTGGCGCTTTCCCAAGTTCAGTGAACAACTTGCCGACGGGCGTGTCGGCAGGGGGTTGATCGCTGGAGGGCACCCGCCATCCCTGCAAGAGCGCAGGGAACATGCGCGCCATCGGGGGTGCACCGTCCGTAATTGAGGATCGGGCGTCCTCCAGCCGCTTGCGCCAGCTCTCGGGTGCCGTGTCGCCAAGTTTCTCCAGTGATGCCAGGAGACGGCCGTAAACATCGGCAGCGATAAAGTTCGGATTTATCCAGTCGGGACGCCAACGGGGTTCAACATCGAAATCATTCATCACCGAAAGATAGAAACTCTTTCCCGTATTGCGCATGGCCCAATTGAGCAACGAGCCTTCCTCGTCATTGCTACCGCCGAGAACACGCGTGACGAGGGCGGCATGAGAAGCAGCCGCAAGGCGCCGCCAAAACACGGGTTGCCTACGCAGTGTCTGATGTTCGGCAAGATAGGCGGTCGCGACAACAAATCCGGTGGCGAATGTCGTCAGTTCGCCATGCAGTCGCTTGGGATCGGTTAGCAGCCGATCAAGAATTTCCTCTCCCACAGTAACGAATCGAGGATCGGAATCGGCACGATTGGAACAAATATCGAATGCACCTGCTAGCGCAAAGGGATCTGTGTACTGAACCAGATGCCTCAAAGCTTCGAGCAGCTCGTCCTCATTGAATTGACCTAAAGTCTCCAAGGGCACAAGCTCAGGGCTGCCAAACGTCAGCGAAACGACGTCAAGGGCATCCTTGAGATCTTGGGTGAAATGTGATGCTCGCTGAGCGGCAAGTTCATCTCGCACGAAATCGACAAGCAGTTCCGAGGTGAGCCGCTTTGCCGTGAGGTTCTCCCAGTGCGTCATTTCGGAGGGAAGTAGATCCTTCCGCCCAATAGTTCCTCGGTTAGCTGCCTCGCGCAGCAAAGGCGTAAATGTTTCAGGCGATCCGGCTAAGATCGTGCGAGCCGCGAAGAAGTCCGCTTGGGTGTAGTTGGGCTTGTTGACAACGGCCAGGAGCTCATCTCGCCACTGTGTCGCGAGCGTGTTGCTCTTCAAGATCGCCGCCATGGCGCGCTGCCGTCTCGCTAGCTTTTCTGACAGCAGGGCAGCATGCGGAAAGGCAATCCTATGATTTCCATAACTAACGTACGCGCGCTGGTCACCCACTTCGAGCTTCAGGTCGCGGATGCCACCACCCACGTCCCGCAATTCCGGAATCGGCTCGCCATCGGCAGCCTTTTTGAAAGCCGCGAACAGCGCATCTCGGTCGAGCACCAGATTTTCAGGAAGCTTGATCGGATTTGAGACACCGATGCCGCTCCGACTAACGATCACGCCGTCAGCAAGCACGTCGCTTTGCATCTCTGGCCCGATGCGTCGCAGCGCATAAAGAACCTTGTAGCGAGCAAGTTCTTCAGGCGTTAGATCCGGCTTATTCTTCGTCATCATCACCCCCCGTCCCCCATGGCATCAAAGCGAACTCCTGGATGTAGGAAACGACTTGCTGGTAAAGATCAGGAGATACAAGACGAACTTCCGACATCAGAACGTCGTCAAGCCACCTTTGATACGGTCCGATCTTCTTGTCGTCGAGAATTTCGACCGGCAAGGCAAAACCGCCGATAAGTGCGCGATGAACGGCGCCGATCCAACCAGGTGGTGGCTGCCCTCCCCAGCGGGCAAGCCAATCTTCGGGCACAATCCGCATCTCGAAGATGGCCGACGCGATCACGCGGGCGCGCTGTTCGTCCGGCTCTTCAACCCAGATTTGCGAAATAGCTCCCCGGATTGCCTGGACATAGGTCATGAACCACCGCATTTCAGCTGGAAATTGCGGTATCTCGGAGATTCTCGCGAGGTCGAAGCTATCGCGAATAGCCCTAACTTCGGGCGCTTCATTCTGTCGATTTCGTTTGGCTGCCGCTACCACTTCCGCCGTCGTCAAGGGAACCAGCAGGGCCCCGGCTTCGCGAAGACGATAGCGAATTGCCCGATATCGGTCACCGGACAGAACACCGCGCTTCAAAAGCTCTTCGATCAAGTCGAGGGTTGACACCACGCGCGAGCGCCGGCCGGCTGTATCGGCACCAAACGCCTCTTTGTTAAGAGCGCGATCGTCAACAACAACAACGTCGGCCCCCTTGAAATCGACGAACAGGCTTACCGTCGACTGGGGCCCATCAAACTCGGTCTCGTCCGCGTTGAGACGCCGAGATCCAAATGACACATGACCGGCAGCATTCGCCTGGCGGATTGCGGATCGAATATCATCAATGACCTGGAAAACCTGGGCGACGTTCCGATCGTCATCGATCAGAACATTGGCTTCGTCTTCTGTCGATCCATGGATGTAGACATTCCGAAAGGTACGCAGAAAGGCTTGCAGGAGTTTGGTATACTGCAAATAAGCCAGCGCGAGGCCATCGAGGAGAATCGGCTGCTCTGGCGTCGGAGCAACAGAAGAAGGCCAGCCTTTGTCTTGCAGGTTGAAATACTGCCGGGCTGCTGTTTCCGCCTCTTCATCGATCGCGTTTAGCTCGGTTATCGCCTTGAGCAGTCCGTGCATATCACACAGATAGTCGCTCTGCGCGCTCATATCGGCAACGCCGTCTTCCGAGATTCTTGCTCGGCTAACCGGCGCGGGGCGAATAACGATCCCCTTCGTGGCTTTGGCCTCTCGGATCAGCGCGCTCAATTCAACGCCGACCTCCTCAGACAAAGGATCACGCGCAAGATCGGGGGTGCGCAAGACTTTCATAAACTGTCCCTTTGCAATGGCGTCCCGAACATCCATTGCCTTTCGAAGCCGCGTCTTTTGTCCCCGGCGAATACGCCGACGTCCCTCGAACAGTTCGGCAAGCACGCCTGCGGGCAAGACGACATTTGGGAACGCTTCAAGGACTACGGGCAGAATCCCGAGCCAACCAAGGACGAGAAGCGCCGTTATGTCCAAAGCAAGAGCCGCTGGTGCGCCAATCGGCAGCGGCAGACGTCTGCCGGCGAAGAGAGGAAGCGCGACCCGCCGCCGGCTGTCGGTCGGCGCGGCGTTGCGGATGAGATTGCGTAGAATCAAATCGATCGGGGTGGTGCGCAATCCGGCGCCGGCCGCAAAAATCGGCAGTTCTCCACGCACGACGTTTTCGGTGATGGACCGTGTATGTTGGTCCCACTCGGTCTGCTGCGCGAGAAGTTCTTTGATCTCGAAGGTCTGAATCGGCCCGTCCGGACCTGAGAGCGCAAGCGCTTTTTGAAACCACGCGTGGGCCTCGGGACGATCTTCTTCGAGACCTTGCTCCACGAACAGATGGTAAGCACCGAGCAGCACGTGGGGATCGTCGCCACCCTTGGCGATGGCCGCATTAACAAGATCCATAAGCGAACCCTGTCCCGACGCTTGCGCGAGGTGCGCGGCGCGAATAAGCGAAAGTCCATCGAGATTGCGGGCGGGCTCGAGCGACGCCGCGAGCGGGGCCGCCAGCAGTTCCCATTCCCCGGTCTCGATCGCGAGGGCAACTTCAAGTTGGAGATCACGATCGGCGGGATGGTCTCTCACTACCTTCCCGGCAACGTCCTTTGCTTCACCCAGACGACCCAGGCGAAATAGTTGCCAGCCGTAGTGACGCAAGAAACGAACGTCGCGATCCTCGAGCTCCGGATGGCTCTCGACAAGGCGAACAAAATTGTCACCATCGCCCGCATGCATTGCGGCTTCAGCAGCGAGCGCGATGATACGCGGGTCTTTGGTGTCTTCGTAAAGAAGCTCGGCGTACCTAGCGATGGCGGCATGATCTTTCTTCCGCGCGAGCTCACTCACAAGGGCACGGAGCGCCTCGGTCGTTTTATCGTTCTCATAGAGGCGCCGATGTTCTGCGACCGGATCGGCGCCTTGCGCCTTCGCGATTTCGGCGCGAAGGCCAGCGATCTGACTTGCCGCAAAGCGGCTCAGATTATCCTCTAGGATAATATTCGCGGAGGTCGCATCCCCACTCTTGGCCAACGCCTGGATCTCGACCGAAAAGGCTTCTCTCTTTCCCAAGATCGCTTCTACCTGGAGCCGCTTCGAGGCGATCAGTGACGCGAGACCGGCTGCGTCATTGCCATGCATCTTGATGACAAAGGCAGCGCGGAGCTCTTCGTTGGTCAAACCGCCAAGGGCGTCACGACGCGCCAGATAATTTTCCAGACCTGCCGGCGAATATCCCTTTAGATAGGCTAGCGCGTATTGGACGAGCGACACGGCAAGAGCATGGTCTTCCATATCGCGTCGAAGTTGAGCAAGCGCGGCTTCTTTACGCGCGGGATGCAGCAATTCGCACCAAACGATGTAGGAACCGATGATCTGCGGAGCGTGCTGTAGTTCGAGGGTCCTTGCATAGGGCAACGCCTGACGCAGGTCATTCAAAGCCGCGTCGAGCGCTTTCGAGAGGTCAGGATCGCCTATGATGGGCGACGCATTGCTCACGTCTAAGGGCAAGCCGCTGAGGGCGCTCGCTTGCTCCGGCACCGGGAGCACGCTCGCAAAGCTCATGGCACCTCTCAGAAAATAGAGGTAGGGGAGCTGCGCGAATTGCGAGAGGTTTGCCTGGGAAAGTATCCGGTTGACGGAAGCCAGATCGTTGCGCTTCAAATAGACGTAGCACAAGCTGAGTACGCCATTGGGCGTAAGCAGCGCCGGCGAAAGGTTGTTCTCAGCCAACCAATCAGTGGCAATCTCGGCGCCGCGCTCATTCGCGAGTATGGTGAACAGAACGGTTCGCGAATCTGGATCGGTTCTGTCGCGCAGGAGCTGGATAGCCTCGTCGACCCGACCTTCCGCGACGGCTAGACGCGCCCGCGCGAGTTCATCAGGCTCGGATCCCGAAAGCTTTCGGCCCTCCGCGAGGAAGCGGCGCGCGTCATCAAGATTGCCATGGATCGATGCCGACCGCGAGGCCCGAAGGAGAATCTTGCGTCTCAAATTCGAAGACGGCGCTCCTTTCGTTTCCAGGAGTTCAGAGGCGAGCGGCGCGAATTCATCTCGTTTGTTGAGTTCAGGAAAGACCGAACGCTGGAGAAGGCGTTCGTAGCGCGCGGCGTAATCGCGCTCGAGCGCATCAGTCAACCGGTCGTCCAGCGGGCCGGACTGGCCAGTCGGGACCTGCGCGGGGCTAGGACCGGCGACAAGACTGGTGTTTAGCAATTCCTCGACGACGCGGGTGACGATCTCGCCGGGCAATTCACGCTTCATCTGACGAAGCGTGTAGATGCTGAAATGCTTCTCAAGCAGCTCGGGGTAGTCGTAGAGGCGGCGGGTAAGCTCTTTCCATCCGAAGACGGTTACGCGGAAGAGTCCTTGTTCAGCCTGCTTGGCAGAAACGGCATTGACGTGATCCGTGATGTAGACGTCGTTGTCAGCCGTGGTTGCAAAGATATAGGTGCGAAGTGGTGGATCGAACTTCTTGGCTTCTTGAATTTCCGCGTCAATTTCGGGGATCGTCAGTTTGGTAGGTGGCCAATCGCGCTTGCCTTTGCACTGAACCCCGGCGTCGGCCTCACTATCCTTCCCGTAGATGTCGACGCCGTGTTGTCGTTGCCCGGTGCGGCCGTAGCGGACGACTTGATTGTCCTTCCAGATGCGCGAAAAAAGATCAGCGCAGATTTCCTCGAATTTGTCCCAGCTCGGCGGCGGGCGAAGCTGTTCGTTGTTGGCGTCAGACATGTTTTTGAATTCCGACCCGCCTTGTTATTCGTGACTGATGGCAGCCCTCGTGCTGGTCTGGGGTGTGCCTGGGACCGAGCCAAAAGGGCTGCCCAAATAGAACATTACAAGAACCATCGCAACTCATAGCTGCACCTGGAACTCAATAACCGGTTGATAAATCTGGGATATTACTACTAACTACCTCAAAGAAGAAGCCAAACGGTATAAATGCTCTTAAGAGCCAGTTATCTTTTATTATGGGCTCTTAAAAGCAAATAATTGCAAAACGCAGCAAATTGATGCATGCTCTTAAAAGCACTATAAATCGAGTATCGGGCCTTTAAGAGCATGGTAGCGACCAACAAACTTCAAAAGGCACCGCCCTTCCACGTGTCGCGGGCCCTCAAGCAATTGGGAGCTGATCTGCGCACTGCACGCATCCGCCGCAACATGACCATGGAGGATGCAGCCAGCAGAATTGGAACGGGACTGCGGGCCGTTATGGATGCCGAAAAGGGCAAAGCCTCGACGGGTATCGTGGTCTATGCCGGACTGCTGTGGCTCTACGATATGCTCCAGCCCCCTCGAAGAACTTGCGGATCCGTCCAAAGACAAAGAAGGAATCGCATTGCAAGCGACGCGGGAGCGCAAGCGGGCTCGTAAACCCAGGGGGCTAGACAATGACTTCTAAAGGCAACACCGAATGCTTCGTCTACATCACGCTGCCCGGTCAGACTGAAGCGGTGACCGCCGGCCGTTTCCAGCTTGCCAAGGATCGCCGTGGCAACGCTCTGGGCCGCTTCGTTTACGGCAAGTCGTACCTCTCACGCGGAGATGCGGTATCGATTGATCCGGTCGAGCTTAAACTCTCGGGAGAGACCTACGAAACAGGCCGACTGAATGGTGTCTTTGGCGCGTTGCGCGACGCAGGACCGGACTATTGGGGTCGCCGTGTCATCGAGAAGCATGCCGGAGTTCCTCAACTTGGTGAACTCGATTACCTGCTGAATTCAGCCGACGACCGCGCAGGGGCGCTTGGGTTTGGACTTGGTCAACAACCTCCGGCACCGCGTCGTAAATTCAACAAAACGCTCGAACTCGCCAAGCTTCAGGAAATCGCCGAAGCCTTGATGCGTGAGGAAGATGTAAAAACCGAGGAGGCAGCACAGGTCCAAGACTTGATGCTCCTAGGCACCTCCATGGGGGGAGCCCGTCCGAAAGCTGTCGTAGAGGACGACGACGGACTCTGGATCGCGAAATTCAACCGCCCCGACGACCGCTGGAACAACACGCGCGTCGAGCGCGCGATGCTTGAGTTGGCCAAATCTTGCGGCCTTCGCGTCGCTGAGAGCCGTGTCGCCACGGTCGGAGCGAAGGACGTTCTTCTCGTCAAGCGGTTCGATCGAACGAAGACGGATAAGGGATACCTGCGTTCGCGGATGATCAGCGGGCTAACCGTGCTGCGTGCTGAGGAAGCACTCGAGATGCGAGACCGCTGGTCGTATGTATTGATGGCCGAAGAGATGCGCCGGGTTACGCAAGAGCCGGAAAAGGATGCCAAGGAACTTTTCCAACGCATGACGTTCAATGCGCTGATCTCCAACCTGGATGATCATCCTCGCAACCACGCGCTGGTCGCCAAAGAGCTGGAATGGCAGCTTTCGCCAGCTTATGACCTGACGCCGTCCCCGGTTATCTCGCAGGAACACCGCGATCTAGCCCTGGAGGTTGGCGACCAGGGGCGATTTGCAAATGCAAAGAACGTGCTGTCGCAACACGCCCGCTTTCTGCTAGATGCCGAAGACGCCAAGGCGATTGTCTCGAACATGACCGAACAGGTGCGCGCCTCGTGGTACGATGTTGTTCGCGGTCAAGGGGTCAGCGAGAAAGACGCCGAAACGATCAAGGGCGCCTTCGTATATCCCGGCTTTCTGACGGAATAGAGCGAGGGACGATTGCTTCCCACCGACTACTTGGATTCGATTGTGCCACTGCGCGGGGACGCTGGGTCGTTCTGCGTCCCTTGGCCAATGCCTGGAAAGCCCGACAGCTTTCCAAGCTTCGATAGCTTTGCCGAATGGCGGAGACGGGGGGCGTTGTCGGCAATCTGAACGGGGCAAGGTCCCTCCTTTTGCGGTTCACGCAATGGGAGGTCCGATGCCCGCCGAGAGATTGCCGATGCGGAAGATTCGAGAAGTTCTACGCCTGAAGTATTCCTGTGGGACGAGCGATCGGGTGATCTCCCGATCTGTCGGGATCGGTCGCACGGCGATTGCGGAGTATGTCCGCCGCGCCGCGGTGATCGGCATCACTTGGCCGATCCCGGAGGAGCTCGACGACACCGCGCTGGAGCGCAAGCTGTTTGCGCCGGCCGGCTACAACCCGCCGCGATCGAAGCCGCTTCCGGATTGGGGGCGTGTCCATGCCGAGTTGCGCCGCCGCAGCGTAACGCTGGCGCTGCTGTGGGAGGAATACCGCGGGCATCATCCCGACGGCTACGGCTACAGCCGTTATGTTGCGGCCAGATTTATGTTGTGCAAAGAGCTATAATTGCGGGGAGCGTCAACACTGTGGGCATTGTTCACGCAACATAATTTGAGGTCTGGGTAGCGAACCATTTGTCCAATGGAGGCTCGCTATGGATCAGACGATTTATTCCATCCCCTTGACCGTGCCCCACCGTGATGACGCACCATTCACCGACGAGCGGTACCGGTACCTTCGCCACTGTGCAGAAGCCGGCGCGACCGCAGCTTCTCTCAGACTCAAGCGGAACGAGCTGTTGCGGATTGCGGCATATCTCGATCGAGATGCTTCGGAGGGCATCGATATCGAGGCGCTCCAACGGATCGCGACCGAGCGTCTGCGCCTGACGGGGGCTGTCACCGCAGCACGAAGAGTGGTCGACATCGGACGACCTTGGCTTCGATTTCTCGGTTGGTGGAGTGAACCGACCGTCGTGTTTCAATACCAGCGCCAACTCGACCAGTATGTGACATGGATGCGCAATGAGCGCGGATTCACGCCATCGACGGTGGAGCAATGGAGCCGGATCGTCGGCAGGTTCCTGCGCTGGTGCGACAAGACCAACCGGCAATTCAGGGATCTTCAGCCTGAAGACGTCGACGCCTATTTCATCGCCCAGGCCACGGGACGATGGTCCCGCGTTTCGGTGGCCAGCACAGCCTCTGCCTTGCGAGGATTTCTGCGCTACGCGGCAAAGCGGGGAATGTGTACGGACCGCTTAGCGGCCTCGATTTGTCGGCCTCGACTCTATCGTCAGGAGTCGCTGCCGTATGCCCCAGATTGGTGCGACGTGCAGCGCATGTTGGCCGACGCCGAGACTGACAACTCCCGGGACATCCGTGATCGTGCGATCCTGCTGTTGCTCGCAGTCTACGGGCTGCGCAGCGGCGAAGTGGCGGCATTGCGCCTTGATCAGATTGACTGGGCCGGTAGGACGCTACGGCTTTTCCGCCTGAAGCGCCGCCAGCCGCAAATCTACCCGCTGGTCTCCTCTGCGGCTGAGGCGCTCGCCCGCTACATCGACACGGTGCGGCCGTCGTCATCGTGCCCGGAAGTATTCCTCCGCATGCAAGCGCCCCGTCGGCCGTTGAAGGCAGGGAGCATCTATGATGTCGCCAACCGCAGATTTGTTGCACTTGGAATCGACGCTGCTCACCGTGGTGGCCATGCGTTGCGCCACGCCTGCGCTTCCCGGCTTCTTGCCGAAGGTCTGTCGATAAAGGAGATCGGGGACCATTTGGGACATCGCAGCGCGGCGTCAACCAGCATCTACGCCAAGGTGAACATGCAGGCGCTTCGCGAGGTCGGAGCGTTCGACCTGGGAGGCCTCCAATGATGCTGACCCATGTTGTCGACGCCTATCTGGCCAAGCACCGGTCACTGGGGGCGCGTTTCGAGTCCGCTGAGGTTCTGCTCCGCAGATTCTGCCGAGCGATGGGCAATCGAGATATCGGCGGAGTCACCCCAGAGGCGGTGGCCGAGTTCCTCCAAGGCAAAGGATCGCTCAGTGCCACTTGGATGCTGCGATATAGGGTTTTGAGCGGTCTCTATAGTTTCGCCATCAGTCGTGGGTACGTGGCATCCTCCCCACTGCCGACAACGTTTCCAAAGCTGCCGCCGCAACAAACGCCCTATGTTTATTCCACGGAAGAACTGCGCCGCCTGTTGGATGCGACCTCGATTCTGAAGGTTGGGCATCGCCCTCACGTCCCAGCTATGTACCGTACGCTTCTCTTGTTGCTGTACGGAAGCGGCATGCGCATTGGCGAGGCGCTTCGTTTGGTCTTGCAAGACGTGGATCTGACTGATCAGGTCATCACCGTCCGTGACACGAAGTTCTTCAAAACGCGCCTCGTGCCAATCGGACCAAAGCTCAACCAGGAACTGGTCGAATACGTCGAGTGCCGTCGCCGGCTCCCTCTGCCGCGCGGGCAAGAATCTCCATTATTCACTACGCGCGGCAGTCGACCGTGGCACTATGTGCGGGTCATCTCCTGGTTTCAGCATGTCCGCAGAGCCGCCGGAATCAGTTGCCCTGTCGGCGAGCCTAGACCTCCACGGCTGCACGATATTCGCCACACAGCCGCGGTGCACCGGGTGATCGCATGGTATCGCTCCGGCCAGGAGGTGCAGCGACTGCTTCCGCAACTCGCAACCTACCTTGGCCACATCGATATCCGTTCAACCCAGCGCTATTTGCAGGTGACGCCGGATCTTCTCCAGGCGGCCAGCGAGCGCTTTGCTCTGTACGCGATGGAGGCCGACCATGAAGGATAAGAGCCTGCTTGGTCCGTGGATCCGGCGGTTCTTGCTGGAACATCTGGTCGCCGAGCGCAATCTTTCTCGCAACACCCAGGCCAGCTACCGCGACACGCTGACATTGTTGCTGCCGTTTGCCAGCAAGCAGGGAGGCTGCGCCATCGATCGCATGACCGTGGAAGAGCTGACGCCGGAAGTCGTCCGCAAGTTCCTCGACCACCTGGAGCGCGATCGCCAGTGCAGCGAGGTCACCCGCAACCAACGGCTGGCGACCATCCATTCGCTGGCGCGCTTTATCGGAACGCGTTCGCCGGTCCACCTGGCCTGGTGTTCCGAGATACGGGCAGTGCCATTCAAGAAGGCGGCCAAGACCGCGATCGGATACCTCGAAAAGGCCGAGATGGACGCGTTGCTAAACCAACCTGACCGACGCACGAGTCTTGGGGTGCGCGACCATGTTCTGCTGCTTTTCCTATACAACAGCGGTGCTCGCGCCGATGAGGCAGCAAAATTGACGGTCGGCAATCTCCAACTGGGTGCGTCCCCGTCAGTGCGACTTCACGGCAAGGGAAACAAGATCAGAATCTGTCCATTGTGGTCAACGACGGCAACCTCGTTGACTCGTCTTGTGGCCGACCGGAACAAAAGTGAAGCGGTCTTTCTCGGGCGGACGAACCAGCCTTTGACGCGCTTCGGAATACACCGTCTCGTGACGCAATATGCCGCTATGGCGGGCGAAACGGTGCCGACGTTGGCGACGAAGCGCGTGAGCCCACATACGGTTCGGCACACAACGGCCGTGCACCTGCTGCGCGCCGGCGTCGACATCAACACGATCCGTGCTTGGCTGGGCCACGTGTCATTAGATACCACGCACATCTATGCTGAAGTCGACCTGGAGATGAAAGCAGAGGCGTTAGCCAGGGTCGATATCAGCAGCCTGAGGCCGCCGCCTCGGCAACCCTCTCTCCCGTCGTTGATGGCATTCCTGAAGACCCTGTAGGCCGAAAGGTCACACCCTTATGTTGCGGAGCGAGCCGGGGAGGTTGGCGAAATCCTTGGCTCACTCCAGCAGCGACAACATAGATCTGGCCGCAACATAACGGCTGTTGGACGAACCCGCTCCGCGGGAGCGTATCCGCGTTGAGCGCGGCGTATTCCCCCTTGAAGCCAGCCAGTATCTCTGACCCCGGCACCACCCGCACAGCGACGTAATCCACCCCATTTCAGAAGCGCTTGCCCTTGGCAAGATGGTGTTGCTGCCCGCGCGCAGCGTCCCTCTTGTCAAGGAGTTCGCTATGACCTCGCTTCGGTTACGCATGATGGAAGACATGCAGGTCCGCAACCTGTCGCGACACACGCAGGATTCGTATTTGCTGCAAGTTTCGCAGTTCGCCCGGCATTTCGCTAAATCGCCGGCTTTGCTCGGCCCGGAGGATATCCACGCCTATCAGGTCTATTTGACGAACGAGAAGAAGCTGGCGCCACGCTCGGTGCAAGTGACCGTCGCAGCGCTTCGATTTCTCTACCGCGTCACGCTCGGCCTCGATTGGGATTTCGACCGGATCATTCCGTGCCCAAAGGCGCCAAAGACGCTGGCCGTCATTCTCAGCCCCGAGGAGGTGCTGCACTTCCTTGGCTGCATCGAGAGCTTCAAACACCAGGCGATCCTGACGACATGCTATGCCGCCGGCCTGCGTATTTCCGAGGCGACCCGGCTGAAGCCTGAGGCTATCGATCGCCAGCGCATGGTGCTGCGCATCGAGCAGGGCAAGGGACAGAAAGACCGCTACGTCATGCTGTCGGCCAGGTTGCTGGAGGTGCTGACGGACTATTGGCGCGCCGTGCGACCAACCGGGGCATGGATGTTTCCCGGCGCCGTTGCTGGAGAACCGATATCGACAAGCGCCGTGGATGCCACCTGCCGCCAGGCACATCGGATGTCGAAACTCTCCAAGCCGGTAACACCTCATTCCCTGCGGCACGCGTTTGCGGTGCACCTGCTCGAAGCTGGAACCGATCTCCGCACCATCCAACTCCTGCTCGGCCATCGCAGCCTGGCAACGACCGCTCAATATCTGCGGATCGCCACCAACAAGGTTTGCGCAGCGACGAGCCCGCTTGAACTGCTGCCGCGTCCGATCCCCAAGGCTTCCTCGCCACCAACGCCCGAACATTTCTGACGGCCGGCTTCATGGGCCGCTCAGGTCCGGAGGTCGCGGATATATTCCGTCGCTACGGTGCTGCCTGGCGAGAGCAGCACTGGGCCTCGCTATCGACCGAACGACGCGCAGCTTATGACTGCCATCGAGCGCTGCCGAACTTCAGCGCTCGGAGGCCATGTCGAACAGTGCGACCGCTGTGGTGAACGACGGATCGCTTACAACAGCTGCCGTTCCCGCAGTTGCCCCAAGTGCCAGTGGCTCGCCCGAGCGGAATGGATCGAGGCTCGGCGGGAGGAGCTTCTCGATACGCAGTATTTCCATGTCGTCTTCACCGTTCCCGACGAGATCGCCGCGATTGCCTTCCAGAATGCCAGCACGGTCTACAAGATCCTGTTCCACGCAGCCGCCGAGACGTTGCGTACCATCGCTGCCGATCGGCGACATCTCGGCGCGGAGATCGGGTTTTTCGCGGTGCTTCACACCTGGGGTCAGAATCTCAGCCATCATCCCCATCTCCACTGCGTCGTGCCCGGCGGCGGGCTGTCGCCGGACGGGAGTCGCTGGATCGCGTGCCGTCCCAGCTTCTTCCTACCAGTCGCCGTGCTCTCCCGACTGTTCCGGCGATTGTTTCTCGAAGGCCTGCAAAGGGCTTTCGAGGCCGGCGAGTTGCGATTCTTTTCGTCATTGGAACGGCTGCACGATCCCGTCGCATTCCGGCGCTATCTGGATCCCGCCCGCCAGATCAACTGGGTAGTCTATGCCAAGCCACCCTTCGCGGGCGCTGAACGGGTTCTGGAATATGTCGGACGCTACACACACCGGGTGGCAATCGCCAACAACCGGATCGTCGATATCGAGGATGGCAAGGTACGCTTCCGGTGGAAGGACTATCGCAATGAGAACCGGCAAAAGGTGATGACGCTCGACGCCGGGGAGTTCATCCGGCGTTTCCTCGTCCATGTCTTGCCCGAGGGATTTCAGCGCATCCGCTATTACGGCTTCCTGGGCAACCGCTACCGCAAGCAAAAGCTCGCCCGCTGCCGCGAACTGCTCGGAATGCAGCAGTCCGATGCTCCCGTGAAGCCGAAGGAAGGGCGCGATTATCGCGACAAGGTTGAGGAACTGACCGGCGTTTCCCTGCGGGAATGTCCCTCCTGCCGTCAAGGGCAGATGGTGTGCATTGAGGTGCTCGCGCCCGTTGCGTCACAAGACACACCTCGTCTGGACACTTCATGACTGTCGGGCTTTTCCAATCATTGATCATCGTTCTTTCCGTCTGCCAAGGCAGACAGCATGCATCCTATTGTCACGCCTCCGACATCGAGCCCTCCAGGCGCAGGCTTCGCCGGTCTTTCCGTCCGCGAGACCATATCTCGATTAGAATCTTTCGCCATGAAGACCGCATCCAGCATCTCCCGCAGCCTCAGCGACGGCACTGTCCGCTGGGATGCAGCATCCAATTTCCATAGCGGCACCGGCGCGCTAGGCGGCTTCGTCCAACACGTTTTTAGCTTACCGGCGCACTCACAGCGGCGCACTTTGGA
Organism: Bradyrhizobium sp. JR3.5; assembly: GCF_054057015.1. NCBI lineage: Bacteria > Pseudomonadati > Pseudomonadota > Alphaproteobacteria > Hyphomicrobiales > Nitrobacteraceae > Bradyrhizobium > Bradyrhizobium sp. JR3.5. The sequence continues at coordinate 5,093,264 of NZ_JBSRYV010000002.1, read as the reverse complement.
GCTTCGGGCACCGCGCCGCCAATCTAAAAACGCTCTCTAATATGTTCACGATTACATACCAGCCGGTTCTGCGACCTCTACGTCGAATGGCGCCACGGGATCACGGCGACCATGCGGCAGACCCACGCGACCGGCGAAAAGCTGTTCGTGGACTTCGCCGGCGATACCGTGCCGGTGTTCGACGGGCTCACCGGGGAGGTCCGCGCCGCCAAGATCTTCGTCGCGGTCATGGGAGCGTCGAATTACACATTCGTCCAAGCTCGGTTCAGCGAGGCGTTGCCCGACTGGATCGGCGCCCATGTGGATGCGCTTACCTTCCTGGGCGGGGTGCCGAAGGCGCTCGTCTGCGACAATCTGAAGGCCGGGGTCACGACGGCGAGCCGCTACGAGCCGGGGGTCAACCGGACCTACCAAGATCTCGCGGCCCATTACGGCACCACCATCATGCCGGCGCGGCCGCGCAAGCCGCGCGACAAGGCCAAGGTCGAGGCGGCGGTTCTCATCGTTCAGCGATGGATTTTGGCGCGGCTGACCAACCAAGCCAAGTTCATGCACGGTGACTTGGGGCGATACTGGTACTCAATGTCTGCGAGCCTGAACCGCATCGCAGCGGACCAGGCCGCCCAGCTCGAAGAAGCTCTTGTCTTGATGACCATTGGCCAGGAGCTGACCAAGTACATCAACAGCATTGGGGATCGCGGCCATTTCGACGCTGTGCAAAGTCGCGCCGTCTGGTTCAGGCGATGTGCCGGACGAAGCTGGGGGCGTTCGCGCAGTCGTGCTTGGCGTTGCCCATTCTCACACAGGTCGCGAAGGATCGGACGCGCTAAAGGAGGCTAAAGACATCCTTATGCAGCGCGGCGCTACGCCGCGTGTATACCGAAACATGCTTGTGTTCCTCGCGGCGGAGGCCCGCCAGCTCGATAGCCTCAAAGAATCTGTTCGCGCCGCAATCGCATGGTCTCAGATCGTTAAGGACGCAACGCGCCTTAACCTTCCGCCAAGCGACAGCGCACTGGCGGCGGCGAAATCAACTGAGGCCAACGAAACCATGAAGACGCGCCTCGAGGAGGCGTGGTGCTATCTAATTTGCCCAATGCAGGAGACGGCGCAGTCCGAGGTCGAATGGACCTCGGGGAAAATTCCCGCTCAGGATGGAGTTCTGTCGCGGGCAAGCAAGAAGCTGGTCAGCGACGAAGCACTCATGCCGAAGCTGGGTCCGGCTCGACTCGATAGGGACCTTCGGAAATACATCTGGAGCGACAAGCCGCATCTCCTGCTAAAGGATCTCTGGGAGTATCTCAACCGGTACACATATCTGCCGCGTTTGAAGAACCAAGCTGTCTTGGTCAAGGCTGTACAAGCGTCAATTACGGGGATGCTGCCAGGCCCGTTCGCCTATGCGGAGCGATGGGATGAGGCGGATAAGGCGTACCGTGGCGTTGCTATCGACAAGTCCTCGAACGTCCCGGTCGTGATCGACAGTGAGAGCGTTATCATAGCGCCGGGAATCGCACTGGCTTACTTCTCCGCGCAAGCGCAGGTGATTCCGGTCGCGTCTCCACCTGCCAGGGGCGTTGGTTCGCCAATGCCCGCAGGCGGAGTAAGCGCTGGTTCAGGTAAGACCGAAACACCTGGAGCAGAGAATCTTCCAACGCGCTTTGTCGGAACCGTCATGATCTCTGCGGATAGGCCTGCGCGCGACATTCATCAGATCGTGGAAGCCATCGTCGAGCAGCTCACGACGCTTCCAGGCTGTGAGGTTGCTCTCAAGCTGGAAATTGATGCTGAGGCACCAGCGGGGCTCGACCGTGCGAAAGTTCGTACCCTTTTGGAGAACGCGACGACGCTTGGTTTTATAGACAAGATCGTGTCGTAACCGCGTGCTCTCCGACGAAGCTATAGGCCAACTGAGTTCAGCAGGCCCATGACGAGGCCTGCAACGTCTCTCTGCCTCAAAATCCGAGCGTCGCGTGACTCCGCGTCCTCGCCAAGTTCGAATTTTGCGACGGCAACGGGACCCGTTTTGAGGTGGCCCTCGGTTTTTTCGTCGTCCGCAAAATGACGTGCGAGAAGGCCAAGGACTTCTTTGACAACCGCACTGTGCTTCCCGCCTAATGCGGCACGGAAGTCATTTGCTGCTGCATCGACACCACCTTCATAGTGTTCTAGGCAGTAGAGCAAATCATGGGCGTCCTTACGCTCGTCTCGTTGGTCAACCGCGTAGGCCTTCAGGCAAGTGAAAGCGACCAGATCGGCGTATTGGAGAATTACTGTGGCAACACCATTGTCGCCGAGAAGATTGGCCGTGATCTCTGTTTTCTTGTGATGATCGAATACGATTGCGGAGTGGGGTATATTCAATGCCGAGACGTTGCCGTCAGTCGGCAATTCCATCACCTTGCCGCCCGATTTCTCAGGGTCGTCAGCAAGGAGCTCGACAATGATCTTCGTCCCGTTATCGGCTCTGGTTTCCCATCGCCATGAGACAGGCTTGCCCTTGCTGTTGGTTCCGCGCGTAAACCCCAGCTTTTTGAAATTGTCTTCCAGCGTGTGGTAGGCCTCGGTGTCTGCGAGCATACGCAGCTGAATGACAACATCGACATCGCCTGTTCCGGCATGGGCCGGAACGTCCGGCGGCTTTTTGGCTATCAAGTAACGCGGGGTGAGTCCTCCAATCAGGAAGATAGAGTCACGCCACGGGCCAAGGCCGCGTATCAGCGTTACCAGCACACGCTCGCAGTTTTCGGTGACCTCGTTCTCATACCCTTCGGCTGTTAACGGCTTTGGCATTTCAAATACCCAATACTTCCTTCCTCAAATGTTCGGCCATATCGCGAGCACGGCCGTCACCGCGTAGCAGGTCAAGATAGACCTGGACCGGGCTCGCCAGCCAAAGCGAACCCTTCAGCTCTTTGAACAGGAACTCGCCGCGTGACTTCGTTTCAATGATGTCGAGGTTTGCGCCTTCGGTAACAACACGGGCGTCAAGCCTCGCAATAATCTCATCGGACGCTTTACCTGGAGCCGTGCGGCAGGCAACGCGGGAAATACTGGATAGGAAGGGGGCGTAGTGCTGAGCGCCAGCTTCCTGCGTAAGCGCGTATTCGACTCTCGCAGATTCACAGAGATCGGCCAGCTGATCGGCCAATTTGCTGCTGTCCCGTCCGGGTACATAATATCTTCGCCGAGCCAAAGGCCGCCGCGACGCAAAGATTTGCGTGCGCCATTCGTCCAGTAGCCGGGATGCGTCGATAGGGCGGCGTTCCTTGGAGGGGCCATGGCCACGCGAAGAGACCCATTCCATCCGCTCTAGTCCCTTAAGGGTCTCGGATGCTGTGGCGGGAGAGACTTCCGCCAAGCGTGAAAGCTCAGTGACGCCCATCCAGTCGCGGTGCTTGACAAGCAACGCGTGTAGAACCTGTGACCGCTTGCCGGTGAAGAAGGATCGAATAGATTTTTCAACTGTTTTGGGAACGGGCCGCTCCACATAGAGATATGCGCCCTTGGCAGGGATGAAGAGGCTGCCTCCGGTGTCGAAAAAGCCGATGTTCTCGGCTTTGAGCAAGTCTCTTGCGCCTATTGAAATGGACTCGGCTGCCACCAGGGGAATGACATTGTCCGTCCGCCTGTACATGTCAGCATTCGGAGCGCGGCTGAGCTGCCAAAGAATTTCCCGGATGTCGCGGGGATAGACCGTCGTTTTCAATTCGATAAGGAGCGTCACATTCCTGTCTGCAACAGCGAGATCGATTGTCGCGTCCAGCCGGGAATTCGAACTGACGGGCGGATGCTGCACATTTAGGAAAGAGGCGTGAGCGTGGGGGAGCTCTTGAATCGCCTTTATTAGCGCATCAAGGGTGGCTTTTTCTCGTTCGTACCCGATTTGTGTTCGCATTCCAATTTTCGCTGGGCAGTGAATAAGATTATTATTATGCCGAATTTCCGACCAAAATGCAATATTCACTGCGCAGTGAAGAATGGCCTGGGCTGAGCTGGCATCACTTATATATTGACAAATTCTCCGAGTTTGTATAGTTATATGTATACATTTTACGGCGGATGTAAACATATAAGTTGACAACGGCAGCCAAACCAATCGTGCATCAGCAGTATCAAAGCATCGTGGAAGCCGCTGCGAGCCATGCGAGTCTGCAAACACCGTCTGAGGGTTGGATGCGGACAGTGCGCAAGGCTCTCGGCATGTCTGGTGCTCAGCTCGCAAAAAGGATGGGCGTCACGCGTGCCCGTGTTGCCCAAGCTGAACATGCCGAACTGAGCGGCGGATCATCCCTGAAATCCATGCAGGCAGCAGCCGAGGCCATGGGCTGCCGGTTCGTGTACGCCATCGTTCCCGAAAAGCGCATCGAGGATGTAATCATGGCCCAGGCTCGGAAAAAGGCCATGGCTCTCGTCGGCACGGCCAGCACACACATGGCCTTGGAAAGCCAGACTCCGCCAAAGGACAAGATCACTCAAGAGCTTGAGCGCCTCGCGCGCGAAATTGCGCAGGAGATGCCTCCAGACTTTTGGAGCGATAAATGACGGCAATTGAATATCCGGACGGGGTGGATGAGTAAGAGACAAATGAACACGCAGAAAACATGCAAAGGATGTGGAGCTGTTCTGGTCAAGGATAACGACTCCGAGGCTCATATAATTCCAAACGCCTTGGGCGGACGGCTCAAGCCGAAAGGCATCATTTGCAGGGACTGCAACACGAAGCTGGATAAGCTTACGGACAACGCGCTCATCAAAGCATTCGGCGATTGGCCAACGCTTCTTGATATTCCGCGCGACCGCGGCTCGAACCCGCCCAAGCTCATAGAGACCCGAAACGGTCGCAGGGTTCGGCTAGAAGCCGACGGCTCAATGACATCTGCTGAGGTTAAGTATGATATCGCGCCCGTTGCAGGTGGGCACAAGGTTCAAATCGCGGCTGGCGCAACATGAAGACCTTCCGCCAGCTGCTTAATCGGGCTGAAAAGCAGTTCCCGACCTTTGACCCAAAAGTTGCCGAACAACATGCGCGCGCGGTCGGCATTGAGGACGGCGATGAACTGAGAATGAGCTTGGATTTCAGCCCCGAAGCGGTTTTCGGCGGGATAGTGACTGCGTTCTGGCTCTATCTAGCGCATACGACCGGTCGTGGCTTTATGGAGTGGGACCGGCTGTTGGAGGTGGTGCAAGCCATGCAGACGCATGGCGGGACATTTCGATACCCTATCCAAGGATTTCCTGGGCTCAGGGGCCCAGACATACAATTGGGACACAAGATCGTTGTCCGATCCGTACCAGCAACCGGCAAACTGATCGCATTCATCGAAATTCTTGGAATGCTCAAGGTCGGAGGCGTCTTCGCCGATGCTGGCGGACCCTCCGTGCTAATAGAGCATATCTACGCCTATGACGTTCTCGGTCAGTTGGACAGGAGCAGTGAATTCTCAATCGACCCCGCCGAGTTTGAAGGGCAAGACTGGAAGTCGATTGGTCTCGGTGTTGCCGACGCAGAACAGTTGCGAGATCATTTTCGCGACGAGCTGGAGAAGGTCTTCGCTGAGCGTTATCGCCAAAGGTTTGCGGCTTCGTCCGCCGGGCAGGTTTGATTTGACGAAAGCGGGCTGCACGGATGGCTGAGAATTATCTATTCCGGATCATCCAATGCGACGTGCCGCAAGAGCGGCGGGCGGCGCTTGAAGCCTACCGCGCCAAGCGCCGCGAGTGGCTCGCGTGGCTGGACACCGACGAGCATCATGCGATCTGGACCACAATATCGGGGATGGTCTGGACGGACGTTTCGTTCAGAACACTGGCGCAGTTCGCTGCCGAGGACGAAACAAGCTGCCTCAGTAATACGCTCGTGGCCGAGCAGATCATTAGCGGACACGTCGCGACGCAGGTATTGGCGATCCGGAGACTCGTCGATAATCGGCGCGATGTTATATCGTTGCGGAGGCTGATTAAGGACATGCGCAGCAATTTCAGCCTTTTCACCCGGGAAAATTACGTCTGCCACGACGGACTCCCTTATGACTATGAAGCGGTCATGCAGAGGGAGATGGCCGCGAGAGTCGGAAAAGGCGCCTTTTGGGGCGCCACAACGGGTCCAGACGCGCATGGAACATCGCAAATGGCCCATGAGCAGTTCGATAAGCTTGCGGGAATCGACGTAACCAAACGCGGGCGCGAGGATCGTCTCCCGATCACACTGCTGAATACGATCGAAGGATGGCTCGATTCCAGCGGCGCGGACGGTCTAGCCGAATGGAGTCATGCCTATCTCGCCCACGCAGGCAGTCGAGAAAACAGAGAGCGCATCGCAGACGCGATGGTGACGACGAACAAGATCACCGACGCAATTAGGATACTCGCGCGTGTGACCGAGGCAATCTCGGCTTACATCCTGTTCGCGGGAGGCCGCTTGAACAGCCTGATGCCGACCGCGCAGTTCGATTTGCTTGAAAATCTGGACAAGCCAGCGATGCAGGCGGATCGCAAGGATGACGCCTACAGTTTTTGGGACAGACTGAGCACCGAGCGCGACGGTTATCTTGAAGGCGTGGACACAGGGTTGGCGCGCGCTGCGAAGGCAGACAAAGCGGCGTCATGAAATATCCCATCACTCGCTTCAAGAGCATGGAAATTGCGCTGAAAGAGATGGAGCCTTTCGTCAAGAACGGCACTCACCTGCAAACGGGAAAGCCGTTCAAGCAGCTGAGCGGAATGCGTTCGCGCGAGGTGCTGGCGAACTGGCTGCTCTGCGCCACCATCAACGCGGTCGATAAGCGAGAATTGATGTTTTCCAGCGATCCAATCGGGAGCGACGGCATCATTCAGGACGGCGCAACTGGCCAGACCTGGCCAACCGAACACGTGCTCGTGCCGAGACAAAGCGCGGCTGACGGGTTGGATGCGAAAGCGCTCATTTTGAATGCCATCGAACAAAAGCGGGGAAAGGGCGGCGCGGCCTATGCCTCCGGTAAGACGCTGGTCGTACTTCTCGACGCCGGTGCCGGAGAGTGGTTCCCGAACAAGGTAGCGCGAGAACTGCCCAGCCCGCTGCACTTCGCCGTTGGTGGTCGGTCCGGTCTTGGGATTGTGGGTCGCTCACAGATTTGCGGTAGCGCGCGACCGCCGGAAGGAGAACGTCGACCTCAAGGAGTTCACGAAAGATGCGCTGACCGCCGCTCAGGAAGCCTGCGTGACAGCGTGGATTACTTCGCTGGATGAGACTCGGCCAGAGAAGCTCATGGCTGCGAAAGGCAAGCTTCAAGAGCTGGGCATTGCTGCAACCGATCTTCGCCGGCGAACGAAGCAGGGTTGGATCACGGATAGCCAAGCATCCTCGCTGTCGAGAAAGACGCTTACGTCTCGAACGATGCCGGCTATGTTGCGGATCAGCCTTAAGCCACCGTCGAGCGTGGAATCGATCGCTTCGTCGGCGACCTTACACAGACGATCGGGGAGATCGGCGGCGCCGTCGTGACAACACAGGATGGTGGTTCAATGTCTTATACCTGCCGGTCTATGGTAAGCGTAGCTCTGCGGCCCTTTTGATTGGTGCTTGACGTCTATTTTGACCGCGTGACGCGACGCCGCGGCTTCCATTTGTCGGACAAAGCGATGACGGCGGCCTCGAGCGCCTTCCGGTCGACGACGTTGGGATCAAACCGCTCCGAGCCCCAGAGACGCATTTGTTCGTGCTCCGGATGGGCGGGGTCGCCGATGGCATCGAGATATTCGGCATAGCCTGGCGCACCGCCGACGTCCTCCGGAGGACAACGACCGGCGGCCTCGAGCAAGAATGGAAGACCGTCCGTCGACGTGTTGTCGAACCATTTTTCGAGCTTGATCACATGATCCCAGCTGTCGCCGAAGTCATAGAGATAATGGATCGTCTTGGCCCCCGTCTCTTGAACGATATCGCAGAGCCGCGCCTTGCGGGCATCGATTGGCTGGGGATCAAAATCACCATCGGGATCAGGGATGCCCCAACGTCCTTCGCCAGCCAGGAACTCGAAGAGATGGCTATTCGTCCAGCCAAATGCCGCCTGAAGCGTCAGATGCAGCCGATCAAGGCGCAGCGGTGAACGGCACGACAAGGCATCGCATCACCTCCGGTTTCACATCCTTGAGGGTCACCTTGATCCGGACGGCGGTCGTGTTGAGGCTCACGCCGCCAGCCTCGGATCGTGTGCATGCATCGTGTAGGTCGACGCCCATGGAAGCAGTTCGTCCAGTCGCGCCGCAGGCCAGCCATTAACGAGCTTCGCGAGGACGTCGGAGAGCCAGTGCTCGGCGCTGACGCTATTGAGCTTACAGGTCTCGATTAACGAAGCTAGTACTGCCCAACTCTCGGCGCCCTCGTCGCAACCGGCAAAAAGGGAGTTCTTGGCGTTGAGCTTGATCGGCCGCATCGCGCGCTCGACCGCATTCGTGTCCATCTCGATGCGCCCGTCATCAAGGTAAAGCGTCAGGCCGTCCCAATGACGCAGCGCATAACGCAAAGCCTTCGCCGTGTCGCTCTTCTGCGCAAGGTGATCAAGCGTTGCCTCAAACCACTGCTTCAAGGCTGCGGCCAGAGGCTCGGGCATGCGCCTGCCTGCCGGCACTGCGCTCGGCAGCAGATCGGCCGCGGAGTGCTTTCTCGACCGCGTAGAGCTGGGCGATGCGCTCGAGAGCCTCGCGGGCAACCGGAGCTGGCGCCGGCGAAGCCTCGCGCTCGATCTTCACAAACTGGCGCCGTAGATGCGACCAGCAAAAGGCGAGCGTGCCGGACAGCGCGTCCGCACGCGTCGTCCGGGTCATGGTCTTGTAGGCCTCATAGCCGTCGCAGTGGATGATGCCGCGATAGCCTTCGAGCAGTCTCAAGCCATGAACGGCGCCGCGGCCCGGTGCATAGGCATAGACCACCCCAGGCGGATCAGGCCCGGCCCACGGCCTGTCATCGCGCGAGAGCGCCCAGAAGTAGCCGGTTTTGGTCCTGCCGCGCCCCGGATCCAGCACCGGCGCCGGGGTCTCATCGACACAGAGCTTCGGGGACTCGAGCAGCAGCTCGCGCAGACGATGCTACAAGGGCTTCAATTCCTGGGCGGCATAGCCGACCCAGAAGGCGAGCGTGGAACGGTCAATAGCGATACCGTGGGTCGCCAGCATCTGCGCCTGGCGGTAAAGCGGCAAATGCCAATGATACTTGGCATCGATCACATGCGCGACGAGCCGCTCGGTCGGCAGTCCACCCTTGATCAATCGCTCGGGCGCGGCGTGCTGGAGGACGACGCCATGACAGGCGCGGCACGCCAGTTTGGGCCGGCGGGTCACTATCACACGATATTGTGCCGGTACCACGTCCAGCCTCTGGCTCTCATCGCTCCCAATTTCAAAAAGAACGCCTTCGCAGTACGGGCAGCAGGTTTCAGCCGGCAGCAGGGTTTCGACAATGCGTGGCAAATGCTCCGGCAGCTTGCCACGATTGGCCCTGCGCTCGGCAGTTCTCCTCTCGCATGTTTTGGGATCGGCGCGCTCCTCCGCTGCTTCGAGAGCCGCAACGGCCTCATCGATATCCTCCAGAACAAGCTGTAGCTGATCAGCGTCAAGCTTTTCCGACGATCGACCGAACTGCGCATCTTTCGCAAGCTTGAGCAACCGCTCGAGCCTGGCACAGCGATCCAGCAGAGCCGCGGCAAAGACACGCAGCTCGGCTGGATCGCTCGGCAGCTCATCAGGCAAATCACTCATTGGCCCGAGTCTGCCATGCTTCGCGCCCCGATGCAGCGAAGATTTTATTTCCTACGCAAGTGCTTTCGGCTGCGGGATTCGAGGCGCGTGCATGCGTGTCCAATCCATGCCGGCCAAAAGCGCGGACAGCTGCGCGGCGTTCATCCGCATAACGCCGGCCGCAATGGGAGGCCATTTGAAGCCGCTGCCATCGAGCCGCTTCCAGTACATCACAAGGCCGCTGCCATCCCAGACGACAATCTTCACCCGATCGGCGCGTTTTGCACGGAAGACCACCGCCACGCCCTTCATTGGGTCATGGCCCAGCGTCTCCTTCGCCAAGAGCGCCAAGCCTTCCGCACCCTTTCTGAAGTCCACAGGTTGGGTCGCAACGTAAATCATGAGGCTCGCGGGTGTCGTCAGCATGAACGTGTCCGTCGGAGCGCCAAAAACACATCACTCAACACAGCAAGGCCGGGCGTTCCGCGCACCTCCACCCGTGCACCCAGGAACTCGACCGTAACAGCGGCTGCTTCCGGCGATCCGGAGGGCTCCGCAGCCGCCGGTAGCGACGCTTCCGAGACCAAAGGCACGAATGATATTGTGTCCGCCGAAGCCGGCAGCACCAATTGACCTAAACGCGCCCGGCGCCGCCAGTCATGCACCTGCTGTGGCCGGCAGCCATGGCGGCGTGCGATATCTGTTACAACCGCGCCTGGCTCGAGGCTTTCCGCGACAATCTGTGCCTTCAAATCATCCGGCCAGTGCTTTCGACCTACGCCAGCATACACTTCGATACGCGGCGACAACGGTCGTCTTATGTCGTCCGAATGGTCGTCCATTGTGAGCACCCTTGCCGAAGATGACTCTTCTAACGGTGCTGCCAGGACTGCGCACAAACAATCTGAAGGGCCTCGGCGCTACGCTTACGGTCTATGTGAGCCCCGCTTTCGTCGAGTGTGGTCATCGCCTTGCTGATCGTAATCGCGCCCTATTTCATGGCTGCGAAGGCTTTCATGCGTGTATCCGGCCAATCGCTCCGAGGCGCACAAGCCTGGAATCCCACCCGCATCACAGCCGGACCCGACAATCGCGGCAGCGCTCGGCGCTTTTCTATTGCGCCGCTGGGCACGTGGGGCCCGTCTTTGGCGCGATATTCGTAGCTCCATCTTCCTCTGCGGCACAGCGGGTGGGATACTCTTTGACCACCCCGTTCTTGGTTCCGCAATGTATGACCTGCGGGCAAGTGGTCTTTTCCTGAGCGATCCTGATACGCGACAATCTATCGGTGCGCTGATCAGCAGACGCAAAGCCAACGCTAAACATGCTTACGGCGAAGACCAAAGCCATCGTAGGATGAATGAACATCGCTCTTTCTCCTTCAACAACGCACATCAGAATGGACGCGCCTACCACGGGAATGGCCAAGGCAAGGGCCAACTTCCGTTTCGCGCGGCAGGTGCAGCAAGCGCCTTTTTCTTGGAAGCCGGTTCGCCGACAATGGATGGCGCTGTTTGAGGCGTGATCAAATAAGAGAAGCCGAGATCCAGCGCTTTCTGCAAGTCGGAAGATGCAATCTCGTAGGCGTTCACGCTGCCCGTGATCGATCCGCACAGCTGTATGTGCATCAACCCGTCAGCGGCCTTCTTTTGACTGACAATTGCAATTCCGGCGCGCGTGAGCTCTTTGGCCATCTCGTCAAGCTTGATCCCAGTGCCTTCGGCACAAAGGATGGTTCCGTCATATTTGTAGACAACAGCAGTCTTTGATTCGAATATCCATAGTCCGAACTTCGCTGGACCGACAAATCCGCGCCGGATCTTTTCCCAATCGGCTTCGCTGATCACGTAGGTGTTGGCCTGCCCGGTCGGAGCCCCGCACATTTGGATGATCTTGAACGGCAACTGCTTCTTTTCTTGGCCAATAACGTGAGCTCCAAGACTTTCCAGCACGGCCTTGTCTTGATCGAGAGTACGGGCCTCGCCTTCGTTGCATTGCAAACTGCCATCGGGGCGATAGACACGAAGATCGGCGGCAACGGCACAGTTAGCCGCTCCAAAAACTAGAAGTGCACTACATGCTCCAATTATCTTTGCTGAAATCATCTTGCCCTCATCCGCGAAAAATATCTGATAACGATCGTGGCTACGTGAGCCACGCAAGCCTACTGAGCGTTATTAAGGGCGGCCGCGCGTCGTTGACGAGACGCGGATCCGCATTAACAGCTTCCGTCGTTCTTCTTACCGACGTGCTTCTTCTGCCGCTCGCAATCATTGTTGTAAGTTTTTCCGTCACAACCGCACACTGGGATCACCGATTTCGCACGCGATTGTGGGCACAACTGACCGACCTTGACGCATACGCCCGATGCATCAGCGAAGCCACATTGGCCAGGCGTTGGATCGCACCAAAGTCCCCGATCACACTTGATCCCACCGAAGCCACCGCACGCTTCACCCACTTTTGCAGCTTGCGAGGAAGCCGGGGCACCAAAAGCCACCGCAAGGAACAACATGAAGGAAAGTACGCTCTTGAGGGACATTTGTGACGCTCCGTGCAATGAACAGAAAACACTTCGCCCACCCACCTATAAGTGGGGAGCGCTCATCAATTCGGCAGCTAGGCGCGAGAAGATCAGAACAGCGTTTGCCTGAAGGCAAATGACGTCGAAGAAGGAAACGGGCATTTCTCAAAAGATGGTAGAACCATACAATAACTACCTAGAGTTTGTCATGTCCATTTTTGAACTTTCTCGCGAAGTTCGCCAACCCGCAGCTCGGCTGCCGATTTTGGCGGGGCGACATTTGCGACAGCGCAATCCTGTCTCTCTCAAGAATAGACCAAGCTCTCATTTAAACTCTGTGGGAGCAGAACGCCCTCACGCAGGCTCAGGATCAGCGGAGCGGTCACGACCGCGGTATACCTGCGCCGCGGATTGCAAAAGTCGCGGCAAAATGCGCCATCTCATTGTCCGCAGATGGAATAATGCATAGTCCCTGCGTCAGCGGCTACAATTAACCCGTCAACGGTGCGAGCACTTGATCCTCTCTCTTATGCCGTCCAACAAATGATGTTGTTGCCGGCTTCGCGTCACTGATTGCGGCTCCGTGCTCTGCTCGAGCCTGCTTGTTTCTGCCTTCAGTCGAAGAGAACGCGCCCCCTAAGAGATCTGCAGCCTGCAGACCGCGGCCGGACATTCCGACTTGACCAAGGTGTGAATGTACAATTCGGACCGTTTGGGCTTCAATAAAAGTTATAGGGAATAAGATTACGGATATGGAGGCGTCCATGCGCTACCTTCAGTTCATAATTGCGATCGCAGTTTCCGTCCTGGCCGGCTTTGGATCGCATTCGACCGCCGATGCCCGAGATCGTGCGGAATACGTGCTTCCCGCCATACAAGACATCTATTGTCTGCAAGGGCGTGCCTGGGGATATCCTGGCACTTGCCAGTTCTCGACCTATGGCCAGTGCATGGCCACAGCATCCGGTACAGGTGGCTATTGCCGTCTCAATCCAGTTTACGCCTTCGAGCAACACCGATGGCAACCGCGCTAATGAACCAAGGTCGCTGATAGCCGACGAATTGAGGACCAGGCTCAGTTCGGGTTCGCCCGGCGGCGAGACCGCAAACCGGGCCGTTTCGTTTGTCCGGGATGAGCATGACATGGGCTTTTCGTTCTACCAGCAGGCATTTCTGGATGATCGCCCTCACCCGTGTTGATTAGCCTTGAGCGGCTCGAGGCAGAGCATATCCTGCTGCGACTTCGCAATATCGAAACGCTCGATCGGCACTCGAGCCGGTCTCCGATTTCCGAGCGAGTTACTCCTGCACAAGGGGGCAGAGCGCAGTCAGCGCTTCTCCAAGGCTGGTACGAGTTTCGGGGCTACCTATGACGATACGAATGGCCTTGGGGGACGTCTCTTCATCGAGCGCGAACATGCTTCCGGATCGAACCAGTACTCCAGTCTCGGCTGCCGCTGCGACGAAGCTCCGCTGCGTCCATCTGCGCGGAAGAGTCAGCCACATATGTAGTGACTCCGGCTTGGCCAGATAGGTTGCATGAATGAGCAACTTCGCAGCCATTTCCTGCCGCGCTACCGCTTCACTGCGTACGGCGAGCAGCACTTTCGCAGCGGTGCCATCGGCAATCCAGCTTTGAGCGACCAACGCAGACAGGGGTGTGACATGCCACGTGGAGGTCGTCTGAAAACGATCAAACGCGCTTGTGGCTGCCTCACGGGACGGCATCAAGAGATAGGCAATCTTCAAACCAGGGCCAATGCACTTGGCAAGGCCTGCGGCGTACCAAGTGATGTCCGGCGCTAACGCGCTGATCGGAGGCGGCGCTTCCGGTGGGAGCAGCCCGTAAACATCGTCTTCAATAATCACGACGCCATATCGCCTTGCGACATCCACGAGCGCGAGCCGCCGAGCATGCGACATCGTGATAGTCGTCGGGTTATGAAGCGTCGGCGTAAGAAATAACGCTTTGGGATTGAGCTTTCTGCACGCATCCTCGAACGCCTCCGGCACCGCTCCGTCGTCATCCATCGCGATGCCCTTGACGGAAATGTTTAGGAAGCCGGCAATCCGCCGCACTCCGTAATAGCTCAAGCATTCTGTCAGCAGCACATTGCCGCTACCGACCACGTTCACCAGTGTGATGAGGAGGCCACTCTGAGTTCCGTTCGTGACGATGATCCGGTCAATCGACGGCGCAACCCCGAGGCGCTTGGCAAGCCAAACCGCTCCCGCTTGACGATCAGATTCCGTGCCGCGAAAGCGGTGATACCTCAACAGTGTGGCGACATCGCTTCGTTCAGATATCTCAAGCAGCGTTCTCGACAACTCCGCCCCCATCCAGTCTGGTGTCGGCGGCGTGGTTCTTATAAGGCTGATTGGCTCCCTATGTTGACGATTCATCTTTGGCGATTCCAATTGAGGTAAACAGTGCAATGAGACAACGCTATGCTTGCCAGTTCAGGACTATCCACGTTCTGGACTCGCCTGTTTGACTGCCTTCGCAATAGCCTTCAGAAACGAGTTGGACTGATCAAAATGAACCGCAGGACTGCGCTCGCTGAAGAGGCGTACCAAGCGACTCGCGAAGACCAATATGGTCAAAGAGGTCTTCATATTCCCTGACCGAAGCGACCGAAGCGACCCGCGGCCTCTGACGGTCGCCAGCCACGCTGCCTACCAACTCCAGGATCCAAACTCGCCTCCTCGCGCTCAAGAACCCCGCGGCCGCAAAATGCGAGAGATATCAAACTTTGTCACGCGCCGCCCGCTCCCAAGGACGCGCGACGCGCTGTAAGACAGCATTAATCCACCAAGATGGTTCAATTGACAGGTCTCTGGCCGCGCGCTGAGCGTTCTTTTGGACATTCCCTGACACGCCTGATCGGAACTCCTGACGCAGTAGATGAAGCAATTCGCATCCCAATCAACTACCGACGTGGGTAGTCGATCTAGATAAGACGTATGTGAACCATTGAGACGACCAGAGAGGCTGTGGCTCTGCGCTGCGGCATTTGGTTGCGGACGAGTCTTCCATCAACGTAACTCTGCTGTCGCGTGATGAACTTGTAACAGAACCGGGACGTTCTTCATGTGTAGCCCCCGAGGAGCGCAAACAACCGCTCCGCAAAGCGCTGCCCGGCCATCCGACTTCGACAAGCGGCGGATTTGTTGCGGCAAGCCGCCCCGGAGACGGCCGGATCGGCCTCGCAGGTCCAAGTACCGTTGCTGTTCTAAACGGTGCCTAGGAGACCATCGCAGGAGCTGCGGCGCATCCATCCAAGCGGGCTCTTCTCGTTCCGCAACAAGCGACCGGAGGTGAGAGATGCGCAGTCAACCGGCGGACACGCACTCTTCCTACACTGGGCTTGCTGATGCGTATGATAGCTATCGGCCTCATTATCCGGATGAAATAGTCGGCTTCGTTGCGGAGCGCGCGAGGCCTGCGGGACTTTGCGCTCTCTCTGTGCTCGATATCGGCAGTGGCACAGGAATCTTTACAAGACAACTGGCGAGGCTGTTGCCTCGTTATGCTAACGTTATAGCCCTCGAACCGAACGCCGATATGCGTCAGAAAGCCGTCTCCAGATCTGCGGGCATCGAGAATATCAAGCACGTGCCAGGCAGCGCGGAACGGCTTCCAGCCGAGGCCGGAACGATTTCACTGGTGACAGCAGCGAGCGCCGCAACGTGGTTTGATCGACCCAAGTTCTATGCGGAGGCAAACCGGGTCCTGGGTCCATCAGGGCTTATCGCGGTGCTCATGATCCGAAGGGATTTGGATAGAAGCGAGATGCTTCGAGACTACGAGCGTTACCACGAGACGTACATTCCTGGTGTTCGTGATGGGTGGCTTTGAGGGCAGCGACGGACACTATGCACCTGCCAATTTCGTGCATGAGCTGAAATCATCATCTCTGTTTCGCAAGGTCCGCCATTTCGCACTCTATTGGAACGACCTGTTAACATGGGAGCAGTTCGAGGGCCTGAGTTTGTCCCGTAGCGACACTAAGAAGATTGTCGAGATAAGCGGCCTGGAAGATACGATGAGATGGCACCGCTTGCTCTTTGAGCGATATGCTGCAACGGATGGAACGGTCGAGTTTCCGTGGTCAGCAGAGGTGACGATCGCCCTACCCGTCGCTCAATGATATCTCAGCCCGACGCTCTTTGTGCATACCAGCAAGCCCCAGTAATCGGAAAACTGCAGCGGACGCTTGGAGCCGCGCTTTACCGATGCCGCCTGCCGCCGCTTTGTTGCTCAATCACCGGCGACAGCGCTGCCGCCAAGATTGGCACCAAACATGAGCACTTCCTTTCGACTTTCGTTTGGCTCGATCGGCAATAGTCCGTCATTCTGAATGCGTAGCAAACGCCTTGGTTCGATCATTGCCGCAAACGAATCAAGTCAAACGAAATGGCGTGGCAACGTTGAAGAGAGCGGCTTACGGCAGTCCGCGTCAACCACATGAGAGTCCGCCGAAAGCAAAGCGCACTCGGGCGCTCGGTGGCTTGGATCAACAGCAGCAACGCTGCATCCAGCATTGCGGGATTGCTCTCCCGCCGCTGCCGCTCGATATTCATTGCGGGAATTGAACGGGCTCCCTTCGAGCTACGGCTCACACTGGTCTCTGCACGAGCAGCTTTTCAGTTCAGACTCGACAACGAGCGCTTCGGTATGAAGTGCAAGGATTGCCTGCGCGGCGGCGCGGGCTCCCTTCGCGCCAACGAAGAAGAAATGTCCTCCAACTGCCTCTCGCGACAACCGCTGCGGCAACGACTCGACGACCGCCCGGACCTTATCTAGAGCGTTGGGGGCGAATGAGGCGGCGCGAGCCGCGATCACGTTGGCATTGAAGAACGACCAGTTGGCCTGATCCGTTAACAGGTGGTGCCTATCACTCGATGCAGTCGGAATGATGGCTGCGCATAGCGGAGCACCTTGAAATTCCATGGCCAGAACATCCTTCGCCGCATCTGACAGGGAATGTTGCATCCGCTCATTGCGCCAGCGGTGAGCTTCACCGTGCAGGTTCAACGGTGAGTTACCAACGAACTCTTTGAAGTATACCTCAGACGGAATGATTGATCTCCCCTCCAGGCAATCCTGTTCCGATAGAGAAGCCAGCCAGGATCGATTGACTGACGTAAGGGCGTCCGTCCCGGATGGGCCGAGGAAGGATCGAAAGCCATGCCTCGATAGTGGTGTTTCGTCGAGATTCACGGGTGAGAGACCTGGAAGCGGCGGCGTTGCCGCCAGGCTTACGAATGCCTCCACGGTAATGCCTCTGGTCGAGGCCGTGGCAGCCAGACGCGAAATAAATCTACCGGCCATACTCCAGCCGACGACCAGGACACGCGGCCTCAGCTTCCATGCTTGTAGCTTCGCCTCCACCAGATCGATCAGGACTTCCGACCAGGTTGTGATGTCCAGTCCGGGAACAGGAGAGTTGAACAGAGGGTGTTCGATCGGAGGCGATGGCACAACCAAATTGTACCCCATCAGAGTTAGCCAGTAGGCGAGAAAATCCCTGGGGTCACCGTCAGGATAACCATACGAAATCCGCCCCAAATGACCACCGCCGGTCAAAAAGAGTACCAAGGCGGACTCTTTTTTCCCAGGACGGCTCCATTCGATATACGGGATGGCGCAAGCCATCCCATATCTCTCGTCCGGATAAAGGCCTGCACCAACCATCGTTTCCATTCGCTTGCTAAGCTTGAACACTCATTTGACGCCGAGCAGCTTTCGAGCTTGGGACGCCATTGCCTGGAGCCCCGCTTCGGGCGGCTTCTGAAGCGTGATGACAGAGCGCATAGCGTCCACGATGACCCTGGTCACTTTTGCCGCGTTCTCTCCTGGAAAAGCGTACCAACCCTGAAGAATGGGTAGCTGATCGAGGCTGGCCTTATAGTTTGCATTCTTAGCAAAGTGATCGGAGAGCTCTTTTGAATCGCGGGTAGCGAAGTCGTTCGCCGGCAGCCATCCGGATTTAAGTGCTACAATTTTCTGTCCGGCTGGCCCGCTCGCAAACTTCATGAACTCCCACGCGAGTTTCTGTTGCTCGGGTTTGGTCGCAAACATCATTGCGATCGATCCGGCCGCGGGAAGTGTCCCGTTCGGTGCCATCAGCGGAAACCTGCCGACAGCCAGCTTGAATTTGCTCTTGCTGTCCTCTTCAAAACGCAGCTGATTTGAATTGGAGTCGAAAATGATGCCGACCTTCCCGGCGGCAAACAGAGAGCGAGCCTGGTCTTTCGACATGTCAACTGAAGCTTGTCCCGATTCTCCGATTCCCTTGATGATCTCCAACGCCTTCAGGCCTTCCGGGCCATCGAAAGATATCTTGCTTTCATCAGAGTTCATCATCGCCGCATTTTGACTAAAAAGCAGAGCGTCCCAGAAAAAATCCTCACTATCGTACTGAAAAATAAGTCCTACATTCCCCTCGCCCAGCTTTGTGATACTCGAGCCAAGTCTGATGATCTCGTCCCAGGTCGTCGGGAGGTGAGAAGGATCAGCGCCAGTTTTGGCGAGGAGGTCGAGATTGTAGAAGACGACAGGCTCAGCGACGCCGAAGCCTAGTGCATAGGTATCACCCTTGGACGCTCCGATTTTTGCAACAGCTGGTGACAGCGCCTTGCGGCTGTCACTCGTGTCGGCATTCAGGAAACGGTTGAGCGGAACGGCAAGGTTTCGATCCGTGTAGATCCGCAGACGATTGGCGCCCTGGAACGACACGTCCGGCAACGAACCTGTGAGCGAAGCGCGCAGAGTTGCCTGAACGAGGTCATCGTAGCCTCTGTTCGAATTATCCAGTTCGACGTTGACGCCGGGATGTTCCTTCTCGAAGGTTCTCGCGAGTTCGACCCACATGGCGTTAAGGTCGGAGGAGGCTGCGGTTACCCTTAACGTTCTGCCGTCCTCTGCGTTCGCCGGACTCGTTATGGCTCCAACAAGTGCTGTAGCGACGGAGGCGACGACAATCATTTTCATAGAGGGCCACATCTGCCGTTCTCCATTTTGGGGAATATTCTGTATTCCTCGCCGCAGCGGATTCTGAGGGCGCGCTACGCTTTGCGGCGGTGTTCGCCGACTTCAGCGAGGCTTTTTCTGTTACTTGATTGCCCCTTCCGCCAAACCTTCGACGAACCAACGCTGTGCGGCGAGGAAGGCGACGATGAGGGGCAGGACGACGAGTGTTGCTGCGGCCATGAGCGGGCCGTAGTCGGTGCCGGCCTCCTCGCTCTTGAAGGCCATGATGCCGAGCGGCGGCGGCATCAGTGATTGATCGTGCACCGCGATCAGCGGCCAGAACAGATCGTTCCAATGCGAGACGATCGAGAAAGTTGCGAAGGCGATCACGGCGGGCAATGCCATTGGCACCATGATTGTCCACACGATTGCAATTTCGGACAGACCATCGAGCCGCGCGGCGTGGACCACGTCATCAGGAATGGTCTTAAAGAACTGCCGGAACAGGAAGATGCCGAACGGCGAGACCACATAGGGCAAGACGAGCGCCGCATAGGTATTGAGGACGCCGAGCTGATAACCGAGGATGAAGAGCGGCAGCGAAAGCACCTGATGCGGCAGGAGGAGGCCGATCAGCACCAGGCCGAAGAGCGCACCACGACCGGGAAAGCGGAGCTTGGCGAGCGCGTAGGCGCACGGGGCACAGACAAGGATTTGCAGTGCCAGGATCAACGCGGAGACGATGAAGCCGTTACCCAGGTAGCGCGGAAGCGGCGCCTGGGTCAGCGCCTTTGTGTAGTTCTCGAGCCCGTAGAACTGGGCGGGCCAGAAGGAAAAGCTGGTCCGGAAGATCTCGCCACGGCGGCTTGATTGACAGCGACACCATCCAGACGAAAGGCACGAGGATGAGCGCGCCGGTGGCGAGCAGAGCGGCATGCCGGAAGACCGCGGCCGGCGACAACAGGCAAGTGCGAAGCGCTCTGGTGCTCATTGGTAGTGCACCTTCCTGTCCATGAGGTGGGCCTGAACGAGGGTGAGGGTCACGACGATGGCCAGAAAGACGACGGCGATTGCGGCGCCATATCCGGTGCGCAGATACTCGAAACTCTCGCGATACAGCGTGTAGAGCAGCATTTCGGAGGCGTGACCCGGGCCGCCTTGCGTAAGCACTTTTACGGTGTCGAAGGAAGCGAACGCCCTCAGCGCCACAACGATGACAACGAACATCGAGACCGGGCCGAGCATCGGCAGCGTGACGGTGCGCAGGCGGTCCAGCCACAGGTCCGCACCGTCGACGTCGGCCGCATCGTAGATGTCCTGGGGGATGCTCTTGAGGCCCGCCAGGAACAGCACCATTGCGAAGCCGAGATTCTGCCATATGCCTATCGCGGCGAGCGCCGTCAGAACGGTGTGCTCGTCGCGCAGCCAGTTGGGGGCCGGCAGGCCGATTGCAGACAATGTCTGGTTGACAAGACCGATCGTCGGATGCAGCAGCGCCTCCCAGGCGATCGCCATGGCCGACATCGTCGCCATAAAGGGCAAAAAGTGAACGGCGCGGTACAGGGAGCGGCAGGACTTGCCGCTTTCGATCAGGAGAGCGATCAGAAGACCGAGGCTGACAGTGCCCGGCACGACGATCAGCACGTAGATGACGGTATTGCGAAGCGAGGTCCTAAATCCCTCGTCGGCAATGACCTCGCGGAAGTTGTCGAGTCCGACGAAGGATAGCTTCGGCGCGCCGAACTGCCAGTCGGTGAGCGCGATGACAAAGACGCCGATCACGGGCAGGCAGAAGAGCATGAGCAGAAAGAAGACTGCCGGCCCGGCCAAGATCCAAGCCGCCAGGGCTTCGCGAAGGCCACGACTGCGCGCCCGGGAGGCGGCGGGAGATCGAAATGTTTGAGCACCACAGGCCGAGGAGAGTTCGCCGCAGGCGCCAGAAATCGCACGAGGCCCTCTCATCGAGCGACCTCCCGGAGCGGCGTGACCAATGCCCGGCTGGATTCCACTTGCCCGCGCAAACGCCGTCCATCGCGGGTAAAGAGAAGCACCCGGTCCGGCCTGACGCCGACATGCAAGGTCTGTCCGGAGGCGATACGAGGCGCGCATTCGGCAGGAAGCCTCGCCACCAGCGGCTGGTCGGGGCCCGCCAAATCGAGATGGACGAACAGATCGGAGCCCATATGTTCGATCATGCGAACCGAACCGGTCAGCGCGCCCTGCCCGCCCTGGTCTGCGAGATGAAAAGCCTCGGAGCGGATTCCGAGGCTGAGATGCATACCGGGGAGTGCAGCCGCATCGATCTTGAGTGTCGATCCGGCCACGTCGATCAGGCCGCGTTCGCGCATCGCGCCGTCGAGTATGTTGATCTTGGGCGAGCCGATGAATTCTGCGACGCGTCGATCGTCAGGATCGCCATAGATGTCCTGCGGCGGAGCGACCTGCAGCAACTCGCCGTCGAGCATCACCGCGACCCGGTCGGACAGCGTCATGGCCTCGGCCTGATCATGGGTGACGTAGACGAAGGTGCTACCGAGACGCTGGTGCAGTTCCTTGATCTCGGCGCGCATCTGCACACGCAGCTTAGCGTCGAGGTTGGACAGCGGCTCGTCCATCAGAAAGACAGCCGGATGGCGCACCATTGCCCGGCCGACCGCCACGCGCTGGCGCTGGCCGCCGGAGAGCTGCCCCGGTTTGCGGGTCAGCAGATGGCCGATGCCTAGCGACTTGGCGGTACGGGTGACTTCGACGTCGATTTCGGCAGCGGTCCGCGCCCTTCCTGGAAGCAGGCAGCCGACAAAGAGAAGCCTCTGGATGGCCGTGAGCTGCCGCATCCGCAGCGGCAGTGCAATGTTGGAAGCGACCGTCATATGCGGATAGAGGGCGTAGGACTGGAACACCATCGCCACGTCCCGCCGCTTCGGCCTGAGGCCGTCGACCACCCGTCCGCCGATCAAAATCGACCCTGCATCCTGCGCCTCGAGCCCTGCCAGCACGCGCAAGAGCGTTGACTTCCCACACCCCGAGGGTCCGAGCAGCGTCAAGAACTCACCGTCCGCTATCGACAGTGAGACATCACGCAAGACGGGCGTCGGGCCATAGTTCTTAACGATCCTGTCAATCAATACAGATGCCATCGCCGTCACTCCCCCATCATGAAGCGTTGCTGAGCACGGCAATGAGATCGCCTATCCCGTTTGGACGTGTCCGCTGTTATGCGGGACCTTTAAAAGATCGGGCTGCTACAGCCGGATGACGAACATCGAATAATTCGATGTGAGGTTGCGCGTATACGATGCCGTCTGGTGTTTGGTAAGAGAATGTGTCGAAGGAGCAACGCGTAAAGCGGTGAAGGCCTTGGTGGAGATCGCAATCGAACAAGGCGCGACACGTATCGTCAGGCCATAGCTCGCGACGCTGGAAATCTACCTCGGCCAAATGCAGTCCGAGCGCGCGGCGACAACAGCGAATTGACCGTACATCGGCCGGCGCTTCGCTGCCCCCTCGCCTAGCCAAGGGAAAGTGACTCTGTGGCCCCCTTGGTGCACGCGTCCGCACGACAAAACGGAAGCGAAGCGAACGCCCGTGCAGAGCTCTCACGACCGACGTCTAAACTCATTTCGAACCTTCCGGCACTCATGCGACATGGGCAGGAGCCGTGATTCGTCAGCTCAACGTCCCTGCGCTCGATGCCTACTCAGCGTCGACATGCCGATCACGCGCCAACTTATGCTGTCGCGCTTCTGGTCCTTTGGACATCGATAATGATCAACCGGTCTGCGTCGGTGCCACAACGCCGCTGGCCTGGCCTTCCCGTGCTACGCACCATCCGGCTGCCAGCGGCAGCTTGCAGGCGAGATGTGCTTCCAGCGGCTGCATAACACGAACCTGAAGAGACCGGCGACATCCAAGGCATGGCTTCGCGCCGTCTGCGACAATTAGACGGATACGCTGACCTCAACTGAGTTCCAGAGGACAGCGCCTTGGCGTAGCGTTGCCAACAGCTCAAGGCCACTATCGCCCGTCCTGCTCCTGTTGATCGCATTGATCCATTGCTCAACGAATGAGGGCAGGGTCAGACACATTCACATGATCCGCGATGGGCGCTTGGCGTTGACCCCATGCGGCCCGGTACTTCAACAAAAATTCCAACCGCCGGCAATGTAACAGGCTGGGCCGACGTGCTCGCGCCGGAGCAACTGCGTGTAGTCTCCGAGACGCGTCTCGAAGCTCTCCTCGCGTACAGGAATATCGAAGGCCTCGGACGGCCGCAGCAGTTCATGGAGCACCCGTCCGCTCATCATATGCGGTGCATCAATGCCGAGCAGATAGAGAATTGTCGGTGCGATATCGCAAATCCCTGACGCAAGGAAAGATGCGCATCCGGCGTTCGGAAAAACTGATCCCGCGATGAGACCGACTGCTGCGAGCTCCTTCGGATGGAGCCCGCCGTGAAGGCCGAGACCCGCCCGGCGGTCGTTGTCATAGAAGGTGCCACCTACGAGGCCGAACGGGTCAACGGTATCGTCGGCGCGGAAGCAAAACGCGACGTCCGGCGCACGGGGATGATCCGCGAAAACCAGGCGGTTTGAGAGGCTCCCGGCGGCGATGCCATTGACGTCGTCCTTCGCATGCGTGAACACCGGCCCGCACCATGGCTCGGATGTAAGGGCCGCAACCAGCCGCGCGACGTTCGCCTGATCCGGATCAGCAAGATAGAGAGCGCCCACCTGGCCTGGCACCACCACCACATCAACATCGGGAGACGGCGCCGTGCCGGGGTTGAACCCTGCCGCACGCAGGCTGTTGGCAACTGAGACACGCGTATGGCCGGTGATATGGCCGTGGTCCGAGATCGCGAAAATCTGAACCCCAGCCCGCTTTCCTTCGGCCTCCCACCAGTCGAGCACACGACCAAACTGGCGGTCGCAATGAGCAATGATGGAGCGCGTCGCTCCGGCACCCGTGCCGTGGAAATGCGAGGTGACGTCCGGCTCGCCATAGGAAAGGATCGTGACCTCGGGACGATATTTCGGCCAAACAACATCGAGAAAGGCGGACGTAATCCACTCCTGTCCGGTGCGATCCGGCTCGATTTTGGGCGGAGCTGGAGGTAACGGACCGACACGGGTTTCGATTTCGGTGAGCACATCGCCCGGCGTACAGGCCTCGCGAAAATGACCGGACAGACGAACATGGCCGAAATCCTCGGCCTTGTGGTGGAACAGCCGGGTGGTACCCGGCGTATTGGTGGCGAGGACCGCGAGGCTCCGCCTGTTCCCCGCCAAGATCTCGCCGAGCGATGGCGCCGAATAAAGCCGGCCGCCGCTCTCGACATCGAGCCGGCGGAGCAGAACCGCATCGGACGTGTCGATGTAGCGCGGCGGGGTCACGGCTCGATCGAGGTATTTGTTGCCGACCATGCCATGCCGGTTGGTCGTGGCGCCGGTGACAAGGCTCGGGAAAGCGGATCGGGTTTCGCTCGGATAGACGGTGCGATGCTTCGCCAGCGTCACCCCGGCCGCCTTCATGCGCCAAAGATGAGGGGTCAATTCCGGGCCAATCAGGTCCGGGCGCAAGCCATCAAAGCTTACAACAATGAAACGGTGATCGCGATACATCAGCGAACGCCCGCCATACATCCTGAACCCCGGGCAGCTTGGAGCAAACCTCCCACCACGGCCATCGCCGCCTCCAACTCATCGCGGCTCTCGGGGCTGCCGATGACAAGACGGACATGGTTTAGAGACAACGTCGGATCAGATGCAAAAATCCGCCCAGGCCGGATGGTCACGTGTCTTGAAGCGCATTGCGCAACCAGTTCGTCCTGATCGATGATCCCCTTAAGATCGACCCAAAGAAAGAGCGCATCTGGCCTGGTCCGAAATGGGATGCCAGTGAGCCATTGCGTGGCAATCCTCTGTCTGGCGACCGCTTCTTCTCTGACGCCGGCTACGATCTTTTCCATCGAACCATTGGCGAGCCAGAAGTTCACCAGTTCGACAGAGAAAGACGCGGGAAACCAGGTCGACATACCGTAGAAGCGGTCTAGCGTTGTTTGCGCCGCCTTTCCATGAGGCGCCACGAGGTAGCCAACCCGAACACCGGGGCCGACGCATTTGGCAAAACTGGTGATATGCCATGTTAACTCAGGCGCCAACGCCCCAAAGGGAGCTGGAACACTCGCCGGGAGCACTCCATACACATCATCTTCGATGATGCGCACTCCATATCGCCTTGCGATTTGAACGATCTGTTGCCGCCGCTCGAGCGACATGACAATCGTCGTCGGGTTGTGGACCGTCGGCATCAGAAAAAGTGCTTTGGGCGCGAACTTGCGGCATGCCGTCTCTAATGCCCTCAGGTTCGGCGCCATCGTCATCCATCGCTATTGTTTCGGTCCGGATGCCCTGAAGATGCGCATGTTTCCGAAAACCGTAGTAGGTGAGTGCTTCCGTCAGGATCGTATCGCCCGGCGCGGCGACAGACGCGAGGGCAAGAACCATCGCGTTCTGGGCACCATTGGTGAGGATGATCCGTTCCGGATCCACAGCCGTTTCGAAGCGCGAGGCCAGCCAGTTCGCCGCATAGACTTTGTCCGCTTCCGTTCCAGAAAACCGATGCTGTCTTACACCGTTTTGGATCTCCGTTGAGTCACTGAGTGCACGCAGGCCCTCTTTGACTGTCTCTTTCAGGTTCGCGGACGCCGGTGGAGTTGACCGTTCAAGGCTAATAGGCGCCGTTCGGGTCTGATTATCTCTAGACATGTGGTCATTCCATCGTTTGTGATTGCATCTGTCGTGATATGACGCTCAAGGGGATCACTCGTGCAGTGCATCCGCGGACGTGCCGCGAATGACCTCCGGCGAACAGCACCGTCGGTCACCATCTTCCTCAGTCACCATGAACGATTTGCAGATGAGTTCGCTCGTCGATCCGGGGCCCGGCGTGGAGCTCATGAGAGGCTCAGAGAGAGCCCCAGACATCGCGATCCGGTGCGACACCCTCAACGGAGCGCTCGCATTCACGGTCCGCAACCGCTTCGGCAGCACCTCATAGCGTGACCGGGCCCTCGCTGGGTCCACACTTTCACGGCGCCCAGAGACACGAATGCCTGCGCCGCGACGTGTGACGACGAAAAAGGAGGCCGACCCGGGTACGGGCAGGATGAGGAGTGCAGTCGATATCCCGATGGCCCCTGACATCAGAAGATCACGATCCGAGATCGCCAGCTGAAGAGCTGCGCGAGCTGCGTGGTCAGATGCTGTCAACGAATTCGGATTCCAAATCGGTTCTTCCATATCGTCATGCAAACTCGCGGCGAACGCGACCTAGATCGCTTCTCTCGTTCCATCGGCCGCCGATGACTAGGAGCTTCAAAACCCGGACCGCTACAGTTGGATGACAGTCAGTGAATAATTCGATGTGAACAACGTAATATGCGATTAATATTCCAGAAGGGATGTCGAGCTGGAGCTCAATGCTATGGACGCCTTCGGAGAGATTGCCCACGAAGAGGGCGCGCCACGGCGTGAGGGTACGGCAGAACGCTTGTCTTCGCGCTTTGCTCGTGTGCGCGTCCGTCCGGCACATCGAGATTACTGGCTCGCCGAAAGCCGGCCGGAGGAATGGCTGCTGATCGAATGGCCAGAGGGCGAGGCAGCACCGACCAAATATTGGTTTTCTACGCTTCCGGCCAACATTGGGTTTCGTCAGCTGGTCGATATCACCAAGCTGCGCTGGCGCATTGAGCGCGACTACCACGAACTCAAACAGGAGGTCGGGCTTGGCCACTTCGAGGGGCGGGGTTGGCGCGGCTTCCACCATCACGCAACGCTGTGCATCGCCGCTTATGGATTTCCTGGTCTCGGAGCGAGAAACGATTTCCCCCTCAGCAACAGCCGCCACCAAAATCTTCAAGCAAGCTACTATTCCCGAAAATTATCGGTCGAGGGGATCCGCCATAAGTGAGGAATACCATTACTACGGTTACATTGCCTCAGACGTGAGGCTATCAAGCATCCGCTGGAATGACAACGAAAGTGTTTTCGAAAGTGATATCGACCAGGAACTTCAGAAGCTGCTTGCCAAGCGCGCGGATGACAACGGCAGCAAGCGGCCAGACATTGCTCTGTTCAGCAAAGAAGGTTCAGCCATCATCGTCGAATTCAAGGCCCCGGGAGTATCGATGGACGGGCATGTCGGCGACCTTTCAGAGTACGCTCATTTGCTCGCGGCGAAGTCAGGAGGCCGGCTGAGGAGATTTTATGGATATCTCATCGGCGACACTGTCAATCCACTGCGTCTGAGCGGAACTTGGACTCCGTTTTCAGTCGGCCTGGGATGGTTTCAATCGAGCGCCGTTTTGGACCCTCGCACTCCGCAGCGTTGGGTGAGACCTATTTTGAACTGCTCCACTTCGGTGACGTCATTGAGCGAGCGAAGAAGCGGATTGGCGTATACCAGGACAAACTCAAGCTGGAGAAATGATTTGCCCGGCTCTGCTGTGATTTTGTTTACCTCAGCCGGAATGAACTCCCTCGCTCGGAAGCCTCGTGTCAGCCGGTTCCTGGCAGGACTCCTGGCAATCTCGTCAAACGGAACTTCACCTATCGGATTGGGCAGCGTATGCGGCTTGGTGAACCAATGGACCCCGCCGCTTTGCTCGCGGCTTCCTAACAGGCAATCGCCAGCGTGCAGAACGAGCGCCGCCCCTGCGTTCGCTATAAGAGCGAGCACGTAGCTCGCGCTGTCCCGTGGAAATCGCAGAGATAAACTGCGATGAGTGCGACGCAATTGCGCGCTGAGGCTTTCTGGCGTTGCGGCTTCGTCTGTGGCGACATACCAGTCTACGACATCGCGGATAATCTGGCGGGCAGGGTCATCGCTTGTTGGCCAGAGGTTGAACCGTCGAGAAGGAGACATAACACGGCATCGGCGCGCACTCCGACTCCCCCGCAATCCCGGTTATCGCGCGTCCTCTTTCCTTGCTCACTGCGCCAGTTGATCTCCATTCCCCTCTCGCTCGCCAGCATCGCTCTGGCTTATGGTGACAAAGCGCTCTCGTACAATATCGACCCGGCCTTCAGGTCCCTTGATATTGCCTTCGAGAAAATGATCAAGTTCCTCATGACCTAAGGGCGCTTTGAACTTCTCTGCAATGTAGCAGCGAACATCATCGTCTGCGTTTTGGATTTCCAGCCACGAGTTCCTCTCGCCCGTCAACGACGAGAAGGATATCCTCGATGTCACGGCTGCTAGTGTTCTGTCACTGACATTTGAATCCCAACTTGTCGCGAACATGATTCACTCGCGGCATGGGAAATGACTTGATTGTACTTGATCGCAAGGTTCGCAGGGGAACTGGAGCATCTGCTCACCGATGGAAACACGGCTCAGAAGATCGCTAAGCGAGCGAGGATCGTGCTGATGACGGCGGACGGACATGGTGTCGTGGCGATTATGCGTGAGGTCGGGGTTTCGAAGACCACCGTCTGGCGCTGGCAGGACTATTTTGCGGAGGCCGGCATCGGTGGTCTGGTCAAGGGCCGCTCCAAGCCGCCTGGCCGAAAGCCACTCAGCGCTGCCATGAAGCTCAAGGTCGTCGAGAAGACCGTGAAGGAACGCCCCGCCAATGCCACGCACTGGAGCGTGCGATCGATGGCGGAAGAAATGGGCATCAGCCACACGAGCGTGCAGCGCATCTGGGCCGAACACGGCCTCAAGCCGCATCTCGTGCGCAGCTTCAAGATCTCCAACGATCCCGACTTCGTCGCGAAGGTCGAGGACATCGTCGGCCTGTACGTCGATCCGCCGGAGAAGGCGCTGGTGCTTTCCGTCGATGAGAAGAGCCAAATCCAGGCACTCGACCGCACGCAGCCGGGCTTGCCCTTGAAAAAGGGCCGTGCCGGCACAATGACCCATGATTACAAGCGCAACGGCACCACAACGCTCTTCGCCGCGCTCGATGTGGCGGCCGGTACGGTCATTGGCGAATGTCTGGCGCGCCATCGGGCAGACGAGTTCCTGTCGTTCCTGAAAACCATCGACCGCCAGACGCCCGCGCATCTCGATCTGCACCTGATCCTCGACAACTACGCCACCCACAAGACGCCGGCCGTTAAGCGCTGGTTGGCGCGACACAAACGCTTCACACTGCACTTCACGCCGACATCCTGTTCCTGGCTCAACCTCGTCGAGCGGCTGTTCGCCGAAATCACTCGCCAGCGCATCCGGCGAGGAACCTTCAACGACGTCACCGAACTCAAGACCACGATTGACGAGTGGATCGAGCATCGAAACCAAAACCCAAAGCCCTTCAAGTGGACCGCCAGCGCCAAATCCATCCTTGCAAAGCACCGCAGAGCCAAAAAAGCGCTCGCGATCGCTAAAGCCGGATGCAAATGAATGAGTCAGAACACTAGCAGATCATCGTTGCCGCGGCCGAGATATGTTTCAACTTTGTCGCCACGAACAGTTCCGGCGTGAGGCGCTTGATGTTCAGTGCCTCGCTCAGGGGACACGTGACCGCCGTCTCGATGCGTACCAGCTATTGCTAAAGCCGAGAATGCTTTGATCATCCGGCATGAAATCGACTTTGAGTTCGCCGAGCCGCATGCGGCAAATGACCTCGTCTTCCGGAGATTCCACGAACCCCTTCTGACGCAACTGGTCTTGCAGTTGAGCCTATTGCGCATGTCCAACGAGATCAACGATGAGATCCACGTCATCGGTTGTCCGAACGCCTTCGAGCACGATCTCGTCCGTCATGAAAAGGGCTGTTGTAGAACCGCCAACAAACACCAGCCGCGCGCGCAGTTCATCTCCCAGAGACTGCGCGACCGTTTGCAACATTTGAAGCAATTGGCCTTTGACGGTGGTCATTTTCTGAGAAGCCTTTCCGATAGACGCTCGGTCGCGAGCCCAGCCTCCCTTTGATTTCCAAGCCGGACACCGTCGATAAGGGCCAGATACTCATACAGACGATCGTCTTTTTGAACGGCCTGGGGTACGCTTTTGAACAGCGGGTCTACCGCCTGCCCCATGTCTTTGCCTTTGGCGTACGGCCAGGCGTAAATGTACTCTCCTGCGCTGATCAGAAGATTTTTAAGCGGGGCGGCCGCAAAGGCGGTGAGGATGCCCCGGGTCATCGCACCCGGTTTAGCCGGGAAAACGAACTTCAATCCGTGCACTACGAAATTATAGAGATTGCGGCGGTTGGGCTTTGCCTGGCCGGATTCCCGATCTTGACCGCAAGGCCCGACGAAACGCTCCGGTTGATCGAGGCATTGACCTCTGTCTTGCTGATACCAAGGGCTGATTCCAGGCTGCGTACTGAGTACGGGTCATCCTGATGCGCAGCCTCCCAGGATGCGCATCGCCCTCTTTTTTGGCCTGCTCAAGGTTCAGGAGCTTCAGCAATATAACAAGGTCTTGACTTTTCATATAGATTCGCTGCCGTCCATTGTCCTAGGACGAAGGACCAAGGACCATAAAGCGGCCTTCCAATCAAGGATAGAACGACTGCTTTGTGACGCCACGAACGACGGGAGGTCTATCGCACTTCCTAGTAGTACCTTCGATTTCTCGCCACTTCAAATGGTTGCTGCTTCAAGTCTGCCGTTGCCGGTCAGCCGAATTCGTACGCCCAACCGGCCCGCCAGCGTTTCTAACGAATCCATAACCGCTCCCTTGAGCGAGGCGGTAGCGCCCGTGTGGATTTCCAGCAATACATCGAGCGCAGTTTGCGTGCCGTGCGCGGCGATCATAGAGACGGCTCCGGATGCTCCGTTGTAAGAACATCGGGCGACCACTCTCTCGAGAAATGGAAGTGGCAGAAGACGCTGTCTTTCACGCAACGTCGTCAGTGCATGCCCAACATGTGTTGCCGTGTCAGAATCTAAAAGATCGATATCGCTCGAACCAAGCACCTGCTTCAATCTCCGTTCGATCGCCGACAAGGCGGCGTCGGATCCGAATCGCGCAAATCCCCCGGCCAAGTTTAGCCCGTCGATCGGGTCATAGTCTTCCATGACCGCCCACTCCTCCAACAGCGGCTGGAAGAGGTCAGCGCCCGGGTGCAGCGGCGCAGCATCGATGACCCCTCCCTCGAACACGTCCATTTGAAAAAGCGCTGTCATTCCAAGTACGATGCTGCTGGTCAATCGCGCCCTATCTGATGGAGAGAAAGTGCGTTCCTTGAGGCGTCGTATCAAGGTCTCGACCAGCGATCGGGACCGATGATGACCGAAGATCGCAATCGTCGCGCGGAGATCCTTGATCGGCAGCCGATCCGCTGCCGCGACCAAGGCGCACATCGAATCCGCGTCGCCATATCGTGCTGCAAAGATCGATAGTCGCCGGCGTAATTCGCCAGGAATGCCGTCTTCTTGAGCGAGAGTTCGACAGATTTCGGCCTTTTGTGCCGAGAGATGTCTACGCGGCAGATAGTCCAAAAGGTCAAGCTTCTCCTTCATCTCCAGGTCGGACCGCATCAAGGCGTCCCTCAGAGACGGGACCGGATCCTTCAGCTTCATGATGACTTCGATGGCGGCGGAGCGCGTGTGATATCCCGGCATTCCCAGCGCGGTCTTGACGAGCGGCATCGCTCGAGGGTCCACCGGCGTGGAACGAAGGCCGAAAGCTTCCAGACGCATGTAGATCGGCAAGCGCTCATCAAGCGCGACCGCCAGCAGACATTCGTCGGATAGCTGTGTCGGATCTAAATGGCCGATGAGCGAAGATATAGCCTCTAGGTCCTTTTCGGACGCACCGTCGCGACGGGCACGAGTGACATACATGTCGAGAGCTTCATTACCGAGCGCGATCACTGCAGGCTGCATCTCGGCAAGATTGAGTAGATGATCGATATCTCCGGCAAGAAAATCCGCGAGGATCGAACGGGTCAGATCCGGGGTTTTGATCTGTGCGACGATGGTCCCGGCCCCATGGTGCAGGAGCCAACGGTTGGACAACAACGCGCGCAATTCAGGAATCATTGGATCACAGAAGGCGGCAGCAATCAGCGCTCCGATTCGATCACGCAGCCGCCAAGCGGCTGAAGGCCATAGTCGACACAATCGTCGCGTGAGTTCAGTTTTCTGCGACGGCGTCACGCTCATACCATTCGCGGCACAGCGGGCCATGAGGCGCATCCCGGTACCGAATGCGTCGTCTTCCTGCGCCAGGAAGTTTGTGACCAGCGGAATCGGATGCGGATGCCGTTCGAGCACGAACTGCAACGTCTGTGCCCACGGCCTCTTCGATGCCGAGGACAGTCGCCCGGAGATTCCTTCCATGCGAAAATCCAGTATGTAACACGCAGCGAGGTATTCCTGGACCACAGGGAATGGACAACACGAAACGAGCGGGTCCACTCGGGCGGAGCACGCCGCATGTGATCAGCCTGTCTAGCGCGGGCTGCACGGACTGGCCTGCTCCGAGAGCGTTTCGAACTGAGGCCTCCAAACGCCGCACGTCCACGCCGATCTCTTCGCGCTCTAAAGAATCGTAAGCGATCAACTCTGCGATAGGCCGTAGCGCGGCCGGGTCGACCCCGGCATTGACCGCTCCCTTGAACTGCTCCGGACGGAACAGCAGGCCAAGATAAACCTCGAGCAACTCGGTCCGCTTCGACGGAAGTTCGCTCACTTCAAGACCCGAACAGAGCAGGATGGCGAGAAAAAGCGGGATGCGGGTCAGCCGCTCCAGATCGGGACGAGCTGTGAAGGCTTGCTGCAATCGTTCTCTAAAGCTGGCCTCGTTCGGGCGATAGAAGGAAATATACCTGCCGATATCGTTGGTATCCAACGCGTCCAATTCAACAAGCAATGCGTCCGTCGGCGCCGCCAGCGCCGCGGCGTCGCGAACAGTCAGAAGCCACGGCACGGCCGGATAGCGTAGGGAGAAAGTCTTGACACGCTCGAGCATGACGGCGCGACGGTCGATCGAGACTTCGTCTAGCCCGTCGAAGAAGAGCACCAGTAGCCCCGTTTCCGCGGCCCTGGTCCAATCAACGGAGACTTCGAACTCCGCATTGAGCTGATCCTGAAGAAAACGGCCGACGCCGCCTTCTTGCTTTGACAGTTCATGAATGGAGATGATCGCGGGAAGTAGTCCGCGCGCTGCCGCGGATTTGGCCAACGACAGGCTCAAGGTGCTCTTGCCGAATCCAGGGCCCGATACGACCACGACGCGGTCGAACCCGGCCGACGGAAAATTCGACAAGTCCACAGAGTCCGGCCGGATGCCATACCAGGGATTCGGTACCTCATCATCGAAGTCTGCGCGATGTGAACGATCGTACCGATGAGCGCGGGGCCAGATGAACGTTTCGTCGATTGGCTTGACGACGCCGGTACCGGGAACCTCAATCACGGCCTTGCCTGTCAAGACGGCGCGGTAGCTATCGGCACCCCATCCTTTGGGCTCGCCGATCACCACTCCCCCGCTCCTTAACCGCTCCAGGAGCCTTGCAGCCTCGAAGGTTCCCCGTACGATTGACGCCCCGCCGACCATGTCGCGGAGTAGAGCGAGCAACGACGAGGGATCCCGGTTTGAATCCGGCATCCATAACGGTGCATGATCACGCTCTATCAAGGCGTGAGAATAGACTTCCACATCGACGCGCGAAAGCAACGCGCGAATGTCGTCGGCGGTGACGGCGTAATCCGCGAGTGCGGTTTCGATCTTGGAGAACAGCGCGCGTTGCCCTTCGTTGAGCCGCTTCGTAATGTATTCTTCGTGGTCTACGGCGTCGGTTGTTCGGCGGCAGCATTCTTCCAGGTCCGCAGCTATTTTTGACGGCTCTCCAAAAGCCAAAAGCAGGCGATCCTCAAGTGCCGTCGCAGGCCGAGCCAGTTGCTCCCAGAACTGCTGCCATACGCGGTCCCAGGCGTCGGATGAAACGTCGATCGAACGCTTCGCCTGGATGTAGCGTCGCGATCCATCTCCAAGTAGCACCACAATGTCGTCGACGGCTTCAGGTGCTTCCACGCGCACATGCAAGACTCGATCCCGTCTTGCACGGGGCCGAAGGTCCACCATCCGGCCGAGATATAAGGCCGCTATCGTGTTCTGGAAGAAAATTCCGGCCTGATTGGCCGGTCCGCCTGCTTCCGCCATTCAGAATTGTTCCTTCCAATGTGGGCGATCGTTGCGGCGCTTCGCAATCGCCGGTCGTCATATTCCTTCGATGCGCAGCACGTCAGGAGCAAAGAACGGGACACTGATCACCGCTGAAGCGCTTCCACTTCTCGGGACTGTATCAGATCTAGAGGGCCAGCCATCAATTCACCCCAAGACGGCCATTTCACCTCTTCCTCGGCTACACAAATGGACAGTTCGCGTTGCCATCGCCCAAGGCCTCTCACTTCGAGGTCAAGCCGAATAAGCAGCCAGTTCTTAGAAGCGGCATCAGCGAGCAGTTCGATTCCGTAAATTCGCTCGACGCACATGAACGGCGCGTATTGGGGATTATCTAGAGGATCAATGTAGGGGATTGCGGCCTGGCGGATGACTTCCAATTTCAGAATTTGCTTGAACCAGGACGAACCTGCGAGCAGGCGAAAATATTCGGCGAAGCGCGTGCCAAAGTCCTGATGAAAGGGGCTTTCCCCTCTTTGACTCGAGAGGCATCTCTTTATCGTTTGTGGCAGTGCATCCACCCCGGCCACTTCAGCTATGCCGCCATCCTCCGTTGACATAAGATCATGATCCTCGGACAGGGCAAACTCCGTCGGGAGTTCAGCTACGCTGATTCGTGCGGCACTAGGAAGCCCCGGGCATGTTAGCGTGTAGCCCGCCGCCCGGCTCCTTGGCTGATGGACGGTGCCGCTCGTAGCACGCGCCCATCGCCGAACGACTTGACGAGGACGTAACGATCGGCGGCGTGGCGCCCCACCACGCAGGCGACGCCGATGCCGCCGGACCAGGCTTCGGAGATCGCCCGGTTGCGCCAGTCCGCCCTCTCACTCTAACGGGGGCGTTGCGGGGTTCTCCCCGCAGAAGGGGTCGGCCGAGACCCCCCGGGCTCGGGCGTAGAGGAAGGCTTTCCCCTCAAAGCGCATTTAAGGGCGGAATACGCGACATCCGTGCGTTCGGCGGCCTTGCCGCCTATCGCGACAAAGGCGGCCAGCGACGAACATGAAGCAGCGATCTTTCGAGCAGATGATCAGTGGCCTTCACGGCGAAGGAGACGCAATCCCGATAGTGGACATTCACCAAGTTCGGTGACGAACTTCAACGGCTACGGCGAACCTCAAATTTGCGGGCGTAGCTTCACCGATTTTTGTGCACACGAAATTCAGAGAGAAGTCCAGGTAATCAAGTAGATCTTCTGCGTTGAAGACGACATCGGTCATCCGTGCGATAGACCTGTGGTGATACACGTCATTTCGAGCATCACGAACCGTTTTGAATTTCCGCTTGAAGTGATCGAGCGAGAGGCGGTTTGGACCGCGCACGAATCGCGAAGAAAAGATGGACCAGTGATCTTCAATCAGACGCGCTATGTGACTAAGATCGCAGGTCTCGACAAACTGGAAACCATTCACAAATCCACCAACGAGATTTCGCTGAAATCGGTCTCCGTCGATGGCGTAGATGATCTCGCCGAGTGAGTGTGCAGCGTCGGATGGTATTGGCACATTTCCGATTTTCTTTACGGATCGAGCTTTGCTGCCATTTCGCAACTCATCATAAATCTTCCGCCACACCGCTGGTGATCGTAATGCCGCTCCAGTGTGACGGCCACGGTGGACCGAAAAGCGGTTTCGAACGAATGGAACAGCCCGAACAATTGGGCGTGTTCTGCCACCTTGCGGTTGTAAACCTGGAAAAGAGCTGGCCGCCATTCCCCAGCGATGCCTGGTCGTTTTCCTGCGGATCCATTCTTCAGCTCGACCAGAGCCGCTTCCATAAGGTAGGGACTGACCAAGGAGAGATCATTCTGAAAAACAGCAATTTGTCCCGGGGTCGGAGTGAACGGCAAATAGTTCTCGAAGAACTTAACCAAAAATTCATACGAGGTATCAGGCATTTAGTCTTTCAACGCTCTCGAAAATGGAACTTGACACCGCCAAGGGAGTTTGCGATACACGCAGCCCTCAGCACTCCGGGAGTGTTGTCGCGTCGGGGACATTCGCTGTCAAAAGCCACGACCTGAGTCTAAACAGCTATTTCTGTCCGAAAGGGCTCCCTAACGGGAGCCTTTTCCTTTTGTGGTCGGATTGTCAATCCGCGAGACCCGCACAGATTGTGCCGAACAGCACCGGCTCGCTAACCCTTAACGGATAAACGGCGCGGTTGAACATTTTGCCCCTGCTTAGCCGCTCACCAGTGTGAGTGCCCTACCGGCCGCCAACCGGCTTTTTCGTTCGGGCGATCAATCAGAAGGCGGCGAACGATTGTCCGCTGACCAGATGATGCCGCTCTAGGAATAGCGCCTGCGCCGCACGCTCGGCAGCGCGCGGAGAGCGAAACTCGCGACCTTCGAGACTGTTAAAGATCCGATCTGAGGACAAGAAGCGGTAGCCATGCTCGTCTGTCGCGACGATGCCCGCAGTACGGCTTTCGACTTCGATGATGTAGGCGTTGGACATGATGGTTCATTCGCCGACTTGCCAGCGCTCCTGTCTAAAGATGCGATCGGAATTGGTTTTAAGATGGGTTAGCGACAGGCGCCGGTTGCCGCAGAGAAGCAACGTCGTGCCATGCGTTTATGCGCTGGGCCGGTTGCCGGTGTTTGGGCCATTCTCATGCAGATAACCTTTGGCAGAGTAATCTCCGCAACGTCACTATCGAGCGCTCTGACGAGTCGGTCAGTGAAATGGTAATTTATATTTGGCGCGGCGACGCGCTTGCGCTTCCTCGAACGCGACAAGGATTGAAACAACACAACCCACCGGCGAGCAACAAGCCGCTGTTTCGGTCCATCGGACACATTTCCACAGTGATGATCCGAGCTCGTCGCCGTCGTCTGCCTGCTTGATGTATGAAGTCCTACCGGCCTCGCGAACGAAGCGTGAAGGTCTAACTAGAGAATGCGGTTCAAGTGTCGGGCCGCCACCTGCAAGGCTCTGACGAGCGCTAAAAAAGAACCACATGCCACTGTGTCCATGCGGTCCCGCATGTGAGGTACGGGCCCCCGCAACAGCCCCCCTGTTGGTCGGGACCGCAGAGTCGGCGAAGTGGCCAGCCAATACCTGATTCATCAGCCTATTCAGGTCTGGCTGCGACGGCGATGGATCCTACCAGTTCTAGGAGGAGATTGCGGGGCCAAAATCAACTAGAGATTTCTTGAGGCAACGACCATCCGGTCGCAGCCAGAGCCCAAGCTCGTAAAGTCGGTGCCCCATTGGTCGATCTCGCTGGCCTCGCGTGGAGCCTGCCGTATGTCCCCGAGACGCGGGCGCTCGGTCTACTATGGCTCGACGACAGGTTTGGGGGCAGCAACGCGGCCGCGGTGGAAGCGCGCGGACTTGAGAACTGCGCCGATCTGGCCAAAGCATGGGTACTGATTGAGCCGGATGGCCCGATCATCTTGACCAAGCCAGCGTCATGGCTTGCTTTGGGGCTGGGCAGGCGAACTACGTCGCCGCCGCTACGTTCGATCTCCCCGTCCTCGACGGGAGGTCTCCACATGCTCGGCAGTTTCTGTTCAAGCCCGTACGCCCCGTCGCGCTGGCGGAGCAATCCTGCCGTGAACTCAGGCGACAATGGCCGGAAGTGGAGCCAGTAGTGAAAGCTGTGATCCTCGCGGGCGGCCTCGGATCCCGAATCTCCGAGGAAACCCACCTTCGGCCCAAGCCCATGATCGAGATCGGCGGCAAGCCGATTCTGTGGCACATCCTCAAAATCTACTCGCACTATGGCATCAACGATTTCGTGATCTGCTGTGGCTATAAGGGTTATCTGATCAAGGAATACATCGCCAACTACTTCCTACACGTGTCGGATGTCACCGTCGACATGACAAAAAACCGTATGGAAGTCCACCAGCATCATGCCGAACCTTGGAAGGTGACGCTCGTCGATACCGGCGAGAAGACCATGACGGGTGGTCGGCTCAAGCGAGTTGCTAATTACCTGACGGATGAGGACGCCTTCTGCTTGACCTATGGCGATGGTGTGGGAGACATCGACATAACCGCATCGATCGCCTTCCACCATCGCCAGGGTACGCTCGCCACTCTAACCGCGACCTATCCGCCTAGCCGCTTCGGCGCCTTCAAAATTTGTGGTGATCACCCTGTCGCCAGCTTCAAGGAAAAACCTCGGGATGATGGGGAAATGATCAATGGTGGCTTCTTCGCCCGCACGGCCGAAATGATCAAGTACGCCAACAACGCAATTCTGGCCACCCAGATCTCCATCGTGAACGAGGTAGCAAATCTCTGCACTGCGGTAGGAGGAGTCGACGCCCTCGATGTCATGCGCGGAGTCCATCTCGACAAACGCTGGTCGCCGATCACTCCCTTGGGCCGCCTTGCTCCACAGATCCTGACTTATCTCGTTCCGGGCTGTGGGTTCGGCGGGCTTTCCAAAGGACGTACAGGCGCTGCGCACACAAGGCGAGAGCCTTGGCCTCCCGATGAACGTGCTGAATGCCGTTCTCGACGTGAACGCCGCGCAGCCGGGCCAGATCGTCTCTACCCTCGAGCGGAAGCTCGGAGCCTTGTTGGGCCGACGAACCCTCGTTCTCGGCCTTTCCTTCAAACCGAACACCGACGACGTCCGAGAATCCGCCTCGATCAAGATCGTTCGCGATCTTCTGCGGGCCGAAGCGGAAGTCAGGTGTTACGACCCGCTCGCGACGGAGAACTTCAAGCTCGCCATCGGGATCGCCGCGAACCGTATTCAGTTCTCGTCTGACTGGCGGCGCGAGGTCGAGTGGGCCGAGATAGTCATCATTGCGACACGGACACAGGAATACGGCGAACTCACCTCGTTGCGAGTCACCGGCAAGACGGTGTTCGACGCGCGTCGACTGATCAATCCAGCCGATGTAGCCCCGGCGGACTACCTTACCATTGGCCGCCGCCTGAATTGAGTCGGGCCATGATCTTCGAACTGACACCCATATCGAGAGCTTTTCTCGTCAGCCTCGAGCCTCGCGGCGTCGATCGCCGCTTTCTTCCCCGCATCTTCTGCGCCGAAAGGTTCGGCGCGCCCGCGGCCTGGCGACGGGGTTCCGCCAAATCAAGACTTCAGCGCTCGCACAGCGCTTCATCGAAAAGGTCGTGGGTGTGCTTGAGAAGGGTCAATCCAGTCATCCAGTCGTGTTGGCAGCGGCGGCCGGCTTGGCATGTTCTCGTAAACCCAAGCTTATCTTGCCGATGTGTCGCCACGGAGATCGTCACGGCCATTCCAGCAATCAACGCGACGCGCTCGCTTCTGTGTCGGGCCCATCTCGAATCCTTGTTAGCCGCGGGAAGGCCCATACCCATCCGCCGGAAGTCACTTATACCAATCCTCAAATTGATCGACCGATGTAGGCCCAATCGCGGCGCGCAATTGACATGATCTTCCACGGCTGATCGATGAGAGTGTTCCAGGCGTAACAGCAGTGATCGACGATGTTGTCATAGGATTTGAAGACGCGGTTTGACAGCCAATTCTGGCGCATGAACTGGCAGATATTCTCCTGGCTGTTTAACTCGGGCGAACGCGGCGGCAAGGGCATCAGCGAGATGTTGTACGGGACCTTCAGCTCCTTCGCTCCGTGCCACCCGGCCTGATCGAGGATGACGATGACGATGGCGTGGGCGCCAGGGCTGACCTTGCTGGCGATCTCGTTGAGATGAAGCTGCATGGCTTCGCTGTTGCAGAAGGGCAGAACCAGTGCCGCGCCGGTTTCCGAGCTCCGGGCACACGGCCCCGAACAGGTAGGTCGACTGCGTACGCTGGTTGTGAGCGGCCCGCGGCCGCGATCCCTTTCTAGCCCAGCGATAGGTGAGCTTGTTTCTTCTGCCCCACCCGCATCTCATCCTGGAACTACACCTCTACCGGCGTGTTCGGCGCAAGGCTGTTGCGGATTTCCTCCACGCGAGCGTGGAACTTTTTTAAATGCCTCAATCGCCTCGGGATCCTGCTTGTACGTTCTCGGCCGGGCGCTGACGTGTGAGAAGCCGAGGTCCTTGAGGGCTCGATAGACCGTATCGTCTGACACCGAGATGCCGAACTCCTCATACAGTCGCATGATCAGGTCACAGGCCCGCCAGCGCACCACGCCATGGATCGGCGGAGTCGGCCCTTCGTCCACGATCCGCGCCAGAAACGCCCGGTGTTTCGTGTTGAGCTTCGCCGGCGCACCTGGCGCGGGAATATTGATCAGACCGTCAGGCCCTTGCTCGTTGAATCTGATCACCCAGTCGCGAAGCGTCTGCCGGTCCATCCCGCCGACCTTGGCGGCCTCCGCCCGCGATGCGCCATCGAGCACGGCAGCGATCGCCAGAAGGCGCCGGACCTGATTGCTGTCCTTCGCTCGCCGCGCGAGCCGGCGCACCTCAACCGCTGCAAAATCCCTTCGAACCGCAATCGGCTGGCCCATGGCAACTCCCTCCAGTTGCCATGTTGAATCATCGATCCTCTGATTTGGGAATGCCGCCGTGAGTCAGCACCTCAGCGGATTGGTATTATACCCGGTGGACGAACTTGACGCGTGGGATCGAAAGAACCTTGTGATTTGTAATACATCGAAAGGACTGAACGCGAGCTAGCGTTGGGGCGGTTACGATCACGGAAAAGCATCCACTACCACCGCGTCCCAACATGGACTAATTAGGATGGACATTTCAGTGCTTACAGAACAATCCGATTCCGCACTCTAGCTCGCCCAGTTATAGGGCGATCATTTTCAATGCGGTGATTGCACTGGATGGATACTACCTAGCTGCGCGTGTCGGACGATCTGTCGTAAGGTTCTATTCCAAAAAGCATGAGCAGAAGAAAGTCAAAGTAATGCTTGCCTAATACTCGCACTTTCGCGGTGGTGCTCCTTGAACGGTGCGAGCATAAGGAGCGGTTCGATGTTGAGACCACCTAGATTAACAGATCCCCCGACCTGCTGAACGAACGCAAACACTACTACTGGCGCAGTCGTACCCAACCCGTCGTGCCGACCATCGTGAAGCACCGGCGACGATACAGATACAATGTCGACGGTTTTCGCGCCGTGCGCTACGACGTGCAGATGGATGGCTATTTCGTACTCATCTACACCGGGTCGGATTGGCGGCGCGGCTGCGAATGGCGCGGGACGACGAAACACCCGGCCTCCCCCCTCGCACGGGCGGTAACATCTGGTTCTCCGATCGAACTTCCGCGTTGATCGCGCGCGACAAGCAGCACTGGTGCAAGTCGTGCGGTATTTCCCAGACATCGAGTTAGAGTTCGACCCGAACTCGC
Source organism: Bradyrhizobium sp. JR3.5 (assembly GCF_054057015.1). NCBI lineage: Bacteria > Pseudomonadati > Pseudomonadota > Alphaproteobacteria > Hyphomicrobiales > Nitrobacteraceae > Bradyrhizobium > Bradyrhizobium sp. JR3.5. The sequence goes on along the minus strand of NZ_JBSRYV010000002.1, from coordinate 5,051,640 downwards.
ACTTATGACCCAACCGACTGAGAAGTCTGCCGAGTCGTTTCGACAGCAGCTCACGCGATGCAATTGAGTCCTTCATTTGATCGCAGATTTGACTTTGATAGCGGTTTCGGGACCAATTGAATTCGCAGCTTTAGTGAACTACTAGCCGGGTCGTGTCCCCGGTGATGGTGTAGCTCGGTAGAGCAAAGCCGCCCGGACGCGCGCCTCAAATAGCGCCGTAGCGGGCGGGCGGCTTTGCGGTGGTCACCGGCGATTCGCCGGTAGGATCGGGTTGCGACACGCCAACGCAACCGAGGAACCACCGATGACCGATGAGATGATGAACCTGCGCACGCTCGTGGAGAAGACCCCCGATGGGGCGGAGTTGGTCGGCGACCTTCCGCCACTGGGCTCGTGCGGCCTCGGCATCGTCCTGGGCAAACGCGGTGGCGATGAAGGCGGAGAGACGACACGCCGCCCGCTCTTGCCGGCATGCGCCAGCGCGTTGCGCATGAAGTGCACGCGGCAACGCTGCCAACTGGCGTTGAGCACCTTGTGGACCGTGGCCTTGCACATCAAAGCCCTGCGCCGGCAAATCGCGAAGCGCCCCGAGCTGCCGCGAGCGGTTGTGCGACGTTAGCCGCCGGCCCTTGATCTGATATCGCACTTCGGCGCCATCGGTGGCGTCGGCATCGCGCATCGAGTTCGGCGCCTGCTTCCAACCGAAGGCGCGACAAAACAGATGCTCGGCAAGATCGCCGACGGGATTGTTCGAGCTGCGGATGACGCCGCGCCGGCGAAGTTCCTCCGATACCGCGGCGTGCATCACGAGCAGCTCCGGCGGCGTTAAGTCTCTCAGATCTCGCAAAAGTTCACCTAGCGCTCGCGCGGCTCATACATAGCATCCGGATATGGAAGTCTGCCGTTGATCGTCCTAAGGAGCGCGAGATAGCTGCGCACAGCCTTCTGAAATTCGATTCCGTCACCGATCGGTCGGTCTTTGAATGCATGAATAGCGTTTCGACGCTGCTGCACCAGTTCGACAAGCGCGTCGCCTTCGGCGCCGAGCAGCTTTTGCGCTTTGCAATAGTTGCGCAGCTTCTCCAGTCCGAGGCCGTCCGGGGCGTGCGCCACTTGCTTTGCGTTGTCGTAGGCGTTTGCCTTCTTGAGATTGTCGATGTCTGTTTTGTAAGTTTCGTACCACACTGACAGGAGCGTCTTGATCGTGCCTTCGACGAGACTTCCCAAGTTGGCCCAGGCCAGGATGAGTTCCGCCGGGGTGAGCGCGTTGGATGGCTCGCGCATCCAGAGCCGCAGCGAGCCCGACAAAGACGCTTGCCAATCGAGACGTGACTTTCCGAGCAGGCCGGCGGCGACGACAGGAGCCCAGCCGTCGCTCTTCGACCAGAACTTGGCGATGCCTTGATTCAGGGTCTCGATTCGATCGACCACTTCCGTGACCGCCATCGCATCAATTGATTTTGGCACAACCTTTTTGACGAAGCTCAACGCTGCAGCCATCTCTTGTCCCTCGCGCGCCAGGCCGACCAAAGGCGGACGTGCTGGGCCACCTTCTCGATCAAGGTATCGCATATCTCTAGAAGACACTGCCGAGGCTGCACGTGAGCCTGCCGCTTTACCCCGGTAGCTTGCTTATCGAAGTGGGCCGTGTTTGTCTGTCATCTGTAATTAACGTTTTTTGCGAATTGTTGCTGATAAAGCAATGGACACGGTCGCTGACCACCTGTTATCCTGTGCGCTTAAATTCGCACTTTCCGCCAAGTGTTGCATATGGAACAAAGCCCTCCCCGTCTTCCTCAAGGCCGCGCACAGCTAGTCCGCGTCCTATCCACCGCGGGAGACGTGATCCACGTGGATGACGTCGCCGACGCCCTTCAGCTCGACCGCATCGCGGCCGCCCAGCGCCTTTCGCGCTGGACCGAGCAAGGTTGGCTGAGACGCGTGGGCCGGGGGACCTATGTCGCTGCGTCGATCGATACTATGGGGTCCGACCGCGTCCTTGACGATCCCTGGGTTCTCGTCCCCGCGCTCTTCGCGCCAGCATACATCGGCGGGCATACGGCGGCCGAGCATTGGGATCTCACCGAGCAAATCTTCAAGGACATCCTCGTGATGACCGCACAAGCCTTGCGTCAGAAGCGCCAAGAACGGCACGGCGCGCTGTTTTCGTTGAAGCACATCGATGAACGGAAGCTCTTTGGCACGAAGAGCGTCTGGCGCCATCAGACCCGCGTGCCCGTATCCGACGTGCACCGCACGGTCATCGACATGCTGGATGATCCCGCGGTCGGCGGCGGCATCCAGCACGTAGCCGATTGCCTTGCTGCCTATCTGCGACGCGGCGATCGCGACGACGAGAAGCTCATCGAGTACGCAGTGCGTCTCGGCAACGGCGCCGTCTTTAAGCGCCTCGGATTTTTGGCCGAGCGCTTGCCTGACGGTGCTGAGCTCGCCCGCCTTTGCGAGCACCATCTCAGTGGCGGCCATGCGAAGCTCGACCCTACCCAGGATGGATCGCATGTGGTGACAAAGTGGCGGCTGCGCGTGCCCCAACGCTGGGCTCGCGAGGGAACGACATGATCGATAAGCGCGAAATCCTCGCCGTCGCCCAGCAGACGTCCCTCACGCCACACGTCGTTGAGAAGGACTATGTCCTCGGATGGATGCTCGCCGGCATCTACGGGCACGAGGATCTCGCGGAAAGTTGGGTGTTCAAAGGCGGCACGTGCCTGAAAAAGTGTTTTTTCGAGACCTATCGCTTCTCCGAAGACCTCGACTTCACGCTTATTAAGCCGGAGCAGCTCGACGCTGGCTTTTTGAAGACCGTATTTTCTGAAATCGCTGAGTGGATTTACGAACAGACCGGCATCGAGATTCCAGCCGACAAGCAGGAGTTCGAGATCTATCAGAACCCGCGCGGACAAATCTCGTGCCAAGGCAAGATCAGCTATAAGGGACCTGTCTCATCGACCCACGGCCTTCCGCGCATTAAACTTGACCTGACAGCTGACGAGCGTGTCGTTCTACCGCCCGTTCGCGCGCAGATTTTTCACCCGTACACCGACGCTCCAGACGAGGGCATCAACGTCCTGGCTTACGACTACATCGAGGCGTTCGCCGAAAAATTCCGAGCGCTCGCCGAGCGAACGCGTCCACGTGACCTTTACGACGTCGTGAACCTTTACCGAAACGGCGAGGCGCGCCCGGAACCGCGGCGCTTTATGGAAGTCCTACGCGCCAAATGCGAATTCAAGGGCATCGGTATTCCGAGCATAGCTGACCTTGAGCCTCACCGTGCGGATCTTGAGTCGGGCTGGATCCACATGCTGGAACACCAGCTTCCTGCGCTCCTTCCCGTGGCAACCTTCTGGGATGCGCTCCCAGAAATCTTCGCCTGGCTCGAAGGCGCCGTCCCGCATCCCCTCGCGGCGATGCCTATCGGCGCCGGTGACACGCTTATCCGCGAACGCATCATCGACCTGCCTACCGGCGGCCGAGGCCAGAACTATATCGAGATGATCCGCTTCGCTGCGGCTAACCGGCTCCTTGTAGAAATCGATTACCGGGACAAGCAAGGCAACCGGTCCACGCGTGCGATCGAAGCCTACTCCCTCCGCCGCTCGCAGGCGGGCGACGTACTCCTCATGGCCGTGCGCGCCGACAACGGGCAGTCGCGCAGCTATCTGGTCGATAGCATCCTTGGGGTCACAACTACCCAGACGCCATTCTCGCCGCGCTACCCGATCGAACTTACGCCATCTGGCCCTCAGAGCATTCCGCAGGCGACGAACTCGGGCTCAGGAGAGGGCTTCGGCGTACGCTATGCGCCGGTTATTCGGCGTTCGCCCGCCCGCAAACCGACGCGCAGCGCAAGTTTTGCCGGCACAAGCGGACCAACTTACGTATTCAAATGCTCAGTCTGCGGAAAGACCTTCAATAAGAAGAGCTACGACGCGACGTTGAATAAGCACAAGAACAACCGGACGGGCTATGAATGTTTCGGCACGTTCGGAACCTTCGTAAGAACGAAATACTAGCGAGACCGCGGTCAATGGTTGAAGAGAACAAACCTGGCGGCAGGGACGCGGACGAGACAGATCCGTATGAAAACGATCCGTTCTTCAAGAGGTTCTTCGATGGCCCGTGGAACGCTTGTATCGACAGACAAGGGCACGAGGAGAACTATATCGACGGGTACATAGAAGCAGCCATTGAACTCGCGGACGCAATTTTTGAGAAGCAACTGATCGGGAAGCGCGATACGCTGGTGCTACCGATCCTTTACAACGCACGGCACGCAATCGAGCTCACCTTGAAATTTGCGACCGAGCATCTGATCAAAGCGAGCTTGATCAAGGACGACGGGCGTAAACTTAGCCATAATATCAAGGCTAGAGCGTGTTGCGATCAAAGCGGATTGTATCCGCAATGACGGATATAGTTGGTGAGCTGCACCCGGTTCCGAAGACACCAAGTTAGGTGTTTTATGGAGCAGGAGGTGTGTCACGGAGAGACGGAAGTTCACGCGAGAGTTCAAGCTTGAGGCGGTCAAGCTGGTCAAGGACCGTGGGGTGTCGTACGCCCAGGCCGCAGAAGATTTGGGCGTTCATCCGACGCAGCTGCGTAACTGGGTGAAGGCTTTTTGGCTGATGATCCGGAGCATTCGTTCCCTGGCCAAGGTCAAATGAAGCCCGAGCAGTCGGAGATCGCGCGTCTCAAGCGCGAGGTCGCCAAGCTGAAGGCCGAACGAGACATCCTAAAAAAAGCCGCGGCCTACTTCGCGAAGGAATCGACGTGAAGTTCGGTTTCATTGCGAAGCACCGGGGGGTCTGGCCGGCGGAATGGTTGTGCGAGGCGCTCGGTGTCTCGCGAGGTGGGTTTTATCCGTGGCTGACAAGGCCACGCAGCCGTCGCGTCCAGAGTAACGAGGATCTCGGCGCGAAAGTCCGTGCCAGCTTCCTTGGGAGCGACCGGACCTATGGCGCCAGGCGCGTGTGGCACGACCTGCTCGCCGAAGGGGTATCGTGCGGGCTGCATCGGATCGAACGATTGATGCGGCTGCAGGCCCTCAAAGCACGCCCGCGACGGCGGCGTCTGCCGCCGGATCTGGGTGAGCGGCAGGCCGCCGCCGTCGCTCCCAATGTGCTCGACCGCTCCTTCGAAGCAGCCGCTCCCAACCGCAAATGGATTGCCGACTTTACCTATGTCTGGACGGCCGAGGGGTGGCTCTACGTGTCTGCCGTCGTCGATCTGTTCTCGCGGCGTGTGGTCGGCTGGTCGATGCAGACCGCCATGACGGCACAGCTCGTCACCGACGCGCTGGTGATGGCAATCTGGCGACGGGGCAAACCTGACGCGCTGCTGCATCATTCCGATCGCGGCAGCCAATACATCAGTGAGCAGTTCCAGCGATTGATGGTCGATCACGGCGTCGTCTGCTCGATGAGCCGTTCAGGCAACGTCTGGGACAATGCGGCGATGGAGAGCTTCTTCTCGTCGCTCAAGACCGAGCGAACAGCGCGCAAAGTGTACCGAACAAGGGATGACGCCAAGGCCGACGTGTTCGACTATATTGAGCGCTTCTACAATCCGAAACGAAGACACTCGACGATCGGATATCTGAGCCCTATGGAGTTCGAACGGAAGGCCGGATTAGCTTAAGCCGGTGTCAACAGAACCGGGTGCAGCTCAAGACTTGTAACGGCGACATGGAGCATATCGACAAAGGACAAGCAACCGAACCGAGAATTGGATTTTCTCTTTACACGACGCAGGCGCGGCCAGGAAGAGCGGTCAGGGATCCAAACAATCCACTGACGACAAAGTGCGGTATCGATACCGACCCTAGTCTTGATGAGGAATGCCAACGAATTCGGATCGAGATGTTCGTCCCTGTTGTTCAACCTCAGCCGTTTTGTCTGAAAAAGACGTTTGCTGATTTCTGGCTCAATCGGCTCGGCTTTGATTGGAGTCATCGGATGTCACCTAGCGTCGTTCTGTGCTCTCGGGACATCAAACGGGATGTAAAGTCTGGTCCGCCCCCAGTGCGCAACGCGAGTAAAGCATCAATATTATAGGTGTTTCAGAGGGATCGAGTATGATCCAACATGATCGAAAAGGGGGTAGTGGGGTGGTTGTGGATGAAACCACTAGTACGCGCATCACATTGAACAAGCGATGGTTTTCGCGCGTGCAGTTGTAGCAGGGGACGCCAACAGGGGACTGTAAGCTGTGACGGTTTGTGATCATCACGTTTCCTCACGGTCGCTCTCGCAAAAGGAATTTTGATCAGTCGCGCTCACGAACGCAAGTCGCCTCTAGCGCCAACAGCAGACATTCTAAGCTCCATCGAGCGAGGTCCGAGATCGGCGAACAAGCGACATCACAATGATAGGAGCCACCAACTGGGATGACCGCCGGGCAAAAAAGCGGCCGCCCCATTTGGGGCCGCCGGTGAGAAGTTGCTTTGATGCTCTTGTTTAGCGCCGGCACCACTACCGAAATAGACAGCGCTAAAGCTGGATCAAGCAAGGATAGCCGCTCAGGAAGCTGCCGCCATCGACGCCTTGATCGCGCGTTTCAATTGCACCACAGCCGATCCACGACTGCTTCAGGGCGCCAGTGAGCGTCCTTCGTTGCATAAGTAGGCAAATTGCGAGCGGTTTGAGGGATAGGAACGGGCTTCCGCTCCCTGCAAACGACCCCCTGTTCTTCCTCGACCGATCCCAGTGCGGAACAGAAAAAACGCCATGCCAAGCCTGACCGAGACCGCGATCCGACACGCGCTGAAGCGCGTCGAACTCAGCCGGAAACAAGAAAACCTCGCAGATGGCGAGGGCCGCGGCACCGACCGTCTCGTCCTCGTCCTCAAGCCGATGCCGAAGCGCGTGACCGCCGACTGGATGGCGCAATGGCGCGACGGCAAACGCAGCAAAAAAGAAGCTCGGCGCCTATCCGTCGACGTCCTTGGCTCAGGCGCGTGAGATCTTCAAGCGCGACTACGCCGATGTGATGGAGCATCAAGATCGCAACAGACACCCGCCCCGGCACCGTCGCCGATCTGTTCGAGGGCTATGTCGCGTCGCTCAAGGCCGCCGGCAAGCCGTCTTGGAAAGAGACAGAGAAAGGCCTCAACAAGATCGCCGACACGCTGGGGCGCAACCGACTCGCGCGCGAGATAGAGTCTGAGGAGATCGTCGAGCTTATCCGGCCGATCTACGAATGTGGCGCCCGCTCGATGGCCGATCACGTGCGATGTTACATCCACGCGGCTTATAGTTGAGGGATGAAATCGGACAATGACTATCGGAATACATCCCCGCGCCGCTTCCGTATCCCATACAATCCAGCCTCGGAAATTCCGACCGAACCCAAGGTCCAGGGCACGCGCTGGCTTAATGAGGAAGAGTTCGTGCAACTCTATCGCTGGCTGGAATGCTCCGATACGCCGGTTCATCCCTCCTATCCTCGCGCTGTGCAGCTGATCATGTTGACCGGTCAACGCGTCGAGGAAATCGCGCGCCTGCATGTCGATCAATGGGATGCGCCGGAGAGGATCATCGACTGGTCCAAGACCAAGAACCTTCAGCCGCATGCCGTTCCAATGCCGTCGCTCGCCACCGAGCTGATTGAGTCGATCAAGCCAAATAAATACGGCTGGTTCTTTCCCTCAGCGAAGGACCCATCCAAGCCCGTAAGCCACGGTACGCTCTATAGCTTCGTTTGGCGCCAACGGGACCGCGGCGTGATCCCCTAGTCGGGGTGCGACGGCCGGCTTGACCTGAACGACTGCAGGCCCGAGGACACAACGCCGCCCAAGAACGCATGCAGCTCCAGGCTCCGAGGAACCGCTGGCGTTGCGGCATAAGGAAGTCTACAGGCGCCACTTCCTAAAGCGGACGAGAAAACGGGTGCCGCGGATATCGCCACGCCGACGGTCCAGTTAGCCAAGCTTCGGTTTTGAGCGGACAGCCTCTTCGCGAAATAGAGGCTTACCGCCGTGGAGCCTGGAAGGCAGACGCGCCAAGGATCGGCCTCATGGCGATCGCAGCGCAACGAGTATCGGCGGATTTGTCGCGCCGCTCAGGCTGCAAACCTGCACCGTCTCTTACGTGCGGCCGAGTGATTTCAAGTAGTTTTGCAACCCGGTCGAATCCAGCTCGGGACGAACCGCTTCGTAGCGCGTGATCGAATCCTTGATGGTTTCGATTTTGATCGTATCAAGCTTTCCTTTATTGGCCTGCGCCTTGATGGCATTTGACAGAACGTTCTTCACGTCAGCCGCAGGCAAACTGCTTCCCATCTCGGAAACCAGATTGTCAAACACGAGCGACGGCAGTTTTGTATTGGCAACAAGTGCCGGCGCATAGGCTCCGAACTGGGGATCGTTGCGCGCAAGTCCCTTTGCGGCCGCCGCTCGAACTTCGACGGGCGCGGCTTCGTTAAGCAGATAAGTCTTGATCTTGGCGTGGTACTGTGAGGTTGACGAAAGATAAGAAATCGCCTCGGATTGCGCCTTGAGCGAACTCTTGTCCAGGAAGCTTGCGGCATAACTCGCGCCAACTTCAGGCTTTGCAAGCGTGATGTATTGCATCGCCTCGACATCGGAAATCTTCTTTTCCTTGTAGGACGTCTGCACGGATTGCAAGGCAGGCTCGTCGTTCAACGACGCCAGGCTTGCCGCCGCGATTTCGCGAACCGACTGCCGGGAATCTTGCATCGCCTTGCGAAGAGCGGCGACCGCCTTGGGAACGGACTGGTCTCCGCCATGCATATGAGAGTCCAGCGTCGGTCCGTGGTTCATCATGACGACAATCGAAGACAGATATGTTGCCGCTGAGGTCGCCAGACCGACGTTCTGATCTCCGAGCAGAATGATCGCTGGATCCAGTGCGGCGCGGGGATAACCAACGCGCAACTGATCGAACGCCGTGAGCCGTTGTTCGGCGGTCACCTTTGTGTCGGAGATCGTCGCAATGAGAGATTTTATCGCGGCCTGGTTTTCATCGTAATAGCCCTGGAGTTCCGCCGGAACGGCCGTCTGCGCGGTCGATTGCGTCGACAGCAGGCACAACGTACTGGCGGCTATTGAAAAACTGGCGGCAATTTTCCATGAGCTGCTCATCGCTCGTCCGATCGCTAGTTGTTCAGGAGCTCGCCACGAAATCCGATGTCGTCGTAACAAACTCCGTTGGCATTCTCCAAATTCGTTTTCCCTAGATAATCTACCATCTTGGCGGGAAAAGGGGGAGAGTCCGGTGTCAATGGTAAACCTTCGGAGGCGGGGAACGCAAAGGAATAGGGCAACCACGTTGCCATTTCATCGGTCCCGGTCGCCGCCTTGCCCCAAGGCCACATCTCGTCCATGGCATATAAGCCTTTACGAACACGCCCATTTGCGGCTGCCCCGGGGTACTGACCGGTCGGAGCATAAGAAGCCTCATCGGCCCCATTGGAGGTAAACCGGTTATAGGCAGCCTGCCAGTGGGCCCATCCCCGATCGACGTTGGCATGAAGCAAAAAGAACAGAGGGTCGCTCGGAGAGTCGGCGCCGCCGAGCCAGCCCAGGACTGCCGCATGTGCGTTGTTATGGTAGTTGAGCTCGAAGGAATCCGTCGTCGGGCGATATTTCTCTGCCCGGTTGGGGCAGTTCGCCGGGTTTGCGAGACAGAGAATATTGTCTAGGTTTTTGGCGCTCACCGCGGCCGTGTCCGGAAAAACCTTGAAGCGGCGGATGGTCTGGCCGGCCTTGCTCCATCCACGGATTGGATTGTTTGCGCTGAACTGAACTTCCGTGCTGCCGGGAGTGAGGCCGCCGATGAAATCTTGATCGAAAAGCTTGGGCGCCGCCGCGTCAAACTTCCAGTATGGCAATGAGACCGTCGGATCGATCTCCTGCAGCTCTCTCTCGAAATCCAAAAGGAATGCCCGGTGCCAAGGCAGGAAGTTGCTCACAAATTGGCCGAAGCCCGAATGAATGCCGAGATTGAATGCGTCGGCATGCGCCGTATAGAAGTCTTCGTAGCGTGTCGGTCTCGCCTGGCCACGCTTTGTCTTCCAAGACGCTAGCGCGCGTAAAAACGCATTTCTTTCGAGCTGGGACAGTTTTTCGGCGTTCTTGCGAACGCGCACCATGATGGCATTCGAGGCAACGATAGTCCCGTCCGTCCGCTTCGCCTGGATCGTGACATCCTTGGCACCGAATGACGGCTTGAGGCCGACGACATAAAACTCGGTCCAGCTTCCATCGCCCTTGAGCACCAAGTCGAGGTTGCCGACAGGCACGGCATCAAGTGAAGACGCTGACGATAGAAATCCCGCGTCTCCGGCGATCGGCGGGTTCATGGACGCGCTTAGAACGATGGGCGTGTCCGCGGGCCCTGTCGAAGGAGGGAGTAGCCGAATCCTCGACTTCACGGGCGTCCAGCAGATGAAGTCATCTCCCTTGCTCGCGGTCTGGCGGATTTGGATTTCGGCAAGAGCCTGCGCTTTGGCAGGGGCCGGCAGAAGGCCAGGGATTCCAGCGAGCAAAAAGAAACACGCGACGATTTTATGACGCATGGAGCTTCACAACTTGGTGCCAGATGGAAAATGAAAGGTCGGAGCAAGAGCGGCGTAAACAAAACAAGACACATTGCAGCAATGCGCAAAAGTTAACACCGGGAAGCTTCCCGTCAAGGGGGGTATTCTCCCAAATTGCAACTTCGATACATCCGCAACCAAATGGCGGCGGAGAGGTTCCGGTTTCCACCTAATTAGAGTGACTTCCTTTTACTGCCACCGCGACAGTGACGCCGACGCGCCACCGTGATGATTGAAATGCGGCGTGATCTGCTGTGGTCGGGGACCTCTTGTGCCGGTCAACCCGGCCCACCTCTGCACGGAACAACTTTGGTCATGTGGAAGTCGCTGCCGGCCGAGAAGCATCCGACGCCGGAAGCACAGATTAGAAGCCACAGAACTCTTGCACGAGACTTGCGGCACCAAGTCGCGTGTCATCTGCCAGCGTGCGGAAAACGTCAAGTTGCTAAAGCGTACGGAGTCGCGCAAAGATCGTCAAGGTGGATCGTAGATCCTTATTGTTTATTTCATTGGAGATCTCACATGCCCGCCCTTGCATTTGCCAATAACGATATTGCGGTCGTGGCCTGGACGTTTGAAAAGCGGCTCGACGGCTGCCTTGGCTTCGCCGTGTACCAGCATGATCTCGCGACTGACGTGGAAGTCGCCCTACCCGCGCTCGCACGGTTCGCATCGCAGGACGCCCAAGCCCATTTTACGACCGAACAAGCCCCGGTCCAGAAGTTCTGGTGGAAAGATCTTTATGCGCATCGTGGCAGTGCCTACCGCTATCGCATTGTGCCGATGGGCGGGACACCAGGGGCGCTAAAGCCGCTTGAAGGCGTCGAGCCGCTTGTGAGCAACGATATCACGCTCACGCCGGACCAGCCCGCCCTTCAAGGCCTATTTCAACCGTGGCATCGTCGCTTCGCAATCGGTTATTCACGCGCTCGGCGACAAGGCTGATATCAACATTCTCAAGGGCCATATCACCAATCCGGCAGACCCTCTGCGAGCCCGGTTGATGGGTCAGATATTCGAGGGTGTCACGTCGCTGCTTGATCGCGCTGACACGTCGCGCGGTACCATTAATGCCGCCTTGTATGAGCTCGATGACCCGCGGGGGCTCGAGGTCCGCCTGCAGGCGTCCGATAAGGGCGATCCCAAGAGCCGCACCGTGATACTCGGCAACGAGTGGCTTCACGATGACACGACGGGTGAGGATATCGAGGACGCCGATGCCGACAACCGAAAGGCACTGAAAAAAGCGGGCGTTCCCGTTATCGACCGCATCGTCCAAAAAGGCCGCATTCCTCACAACAAGTTTATGGTTCTGACCTCGACTGGCAAGCCCGCCGCAGTTTTGACCGGCTCGACCAACTGGACCAGCAGCGGACTGTGCACGCAAACCAACAACGCTCTCGTGATCGAATCGCAGCGCGTCGCGGAGCGCTACATCGACTATTGGACCGAATTGAAGAAGGATATTGATCAAGCGGCCGGAAACCAAAAAGCACTCCAAGGAGATGCTCTGCGCAGCTGGACACACACGAACAACAACAACGCTCGGATTCAGTTGGAAGACGGCACGACCGAGATCGAGGTGATGTTCTCGCCAAACACGAAAAATCCGCTGGCGAGCCCGCCCAAGGAAGTACCAAACGACGTCAAACGAATGTTCGATTTGGTCGCCGGCGCCAAACAAGCAGTGTTGTTTCTCGCATTCGATCCCGGCAATAATTCAATTCTCGACGCCGCAGGGCAAGCGCTTGCGAAAGATCCCAATCTCTTTGTGCGCGGCGCACTGACCAGCACGCAACGCGCCGGAAATTTTAGTCAAGCTCTGCATCGCGGTGAGGAATCGGATCATGGCGATGGCGAGGACATGCATGTCGCCGTCATCGGTGAAGCGGGAATATCGAAGAGAACGCCAAAAGCCGCGAAGAAAGCAAAAGGCAAGAAGAAGCCGAACAGCGCCGTGGACTACCGGGCCATTCCGGCGGGCTCGCTAACTAAAAACGACGCCTTCGGCGCCTGGGAAGGAGAACTCTACAAGTACGGTCATGCGATCATTCACAACAAGATTGTTGTCATCGATCCTTTCAGCGACAATTGCACGGTGATCACCGGCTCCCACAACTTGGGATATCGAGCCTCCAGCAACAACGACGAGAACATGGTGATCATTCACGGCCATCGCAGTCTGGCGCAGGCCTATGCTTGCCACGTGCTCGACGTCTACGATCACTATGCGTGGCGGTACTGGCTACACAAGTATCCCGACCGGTTCGGAAAGCCGCTCCGCGAAGACGCGGGATGGCAAGATAATTACATCGTTGGAGCCGACGAAAAAGCGCCAGAACTTCGCTTTTGGCTCTCGTCGGCACGGAGCGGCGTAGCTGGGCCGGCGCCCTCAACGACGCGTCGGACCGGGAAACCGCGTGGAACTGCCGCGAAAGGCGCCAAACCAAAGAAGAAGTCGGTGAAAGGCAAGAAGACGACCAAGAAGACCGCCAAACGAAAGGCCGCAAAAGGGGCCACCAGAAAAGTGGCGAAGAAAAAGAAGATAGCGAAGAAGAAGCGGTAACGATACGCTGATCAAGCCGGGCGTGGCGCGAGTGATGGAAATCGTTCTCTCAAAATGGCTCGCTGACTTGTCGGACGGACGGCACTCCGTCGCGAAAACTGATATCCAGGATCAGATTGAAGATGGCCGGATCCCAGGAAGGGGGATATTCGCCATGAGGCGCTCCCAGGCTGTGGGCGAGGTTAGGAATGTTGCCGTGATGCCAGCAGACGACCGTAAGCTTGCCCTCGTACCGATTATGGTCGAGCAGGTGGTGAGCCAGCGCTTGGTAGTCCTCGTCCGCAAACCACCGGTCGAGCTGAAGACCAAGCGAGGCGGATACGTCTTACGCCGGCAAACGGCTCGTCCAGCAGCAGAAGCTTTGGGGGAGCACCAGCGCACGCGCAAGCTCGACCCGCTTCTGCACGCCATAGGGCAGCGTTCCGGCAAAGCGGTCGGAACGTCGTCGAGACGTAGGAAGCCGATGACCTCTTTCGCCCCAAAGCTCCTTCGGAGAGAACTGCTCTGGATTTAGAGCGAAGTACTCTGGACCGGCGGGGACTGGCGACGGGATGGATCGATCATCCAGCATTCGCTGAAGCCGGCCTGGAGAGAACTGCTTTGGATTGAAAGTAAACTCTTCTGGATCGACGGAGGGCGACTGAGCAACGTGATCGTCCTGTCGTCCGCGAAGCTCGTCATGCAAGTCCCTTTCCAGTCGCTCAAGCTCCGCTGAAGGGACGGAGACTGGGGATGGGATGGATTGATCATTCAGATGATCCAGCACTGAATAGTTTGGCTTGGTGAGCACGGGTGATCAAAGAACAGAGCCCGCAACGTAGCGTGATCGTTACGGACCGTCACTTCTTGCAGCCCCCTATTGGCGCCCCCTACCGTCTCTGCGCTTACGAAAAAGGTCCTATATTCAACAACATATGCGCAGCAGGTTTCGTGCACAATCAACTCATCAGCTCGCCATGCATGTACACGACCACCTATAGCTTCGATGCATCGATCACGCGCAAGCCATTGCTGTCGTCCTTCGGACCGTTGAGCATCTATGATGTAATGGACATCTGGTCCGCGTGGGCGGACCGCAATAGTCGCCACCGGCGGGCGTGCCGCGCTGCGCGCTCTATCCGGCGGCTACCCGTTACTCTAGGACACCTTCCCACCGCCGTGAACAAACAGAGCGAGGAAACCGTGCCTGGCGTGCACCGGCGCAACAACGATCCATCACGTCTGCTGATGACGATCAGAGCCTCAACTGTCGCCTCCCAAAAGGTTCATCTCCGACGCGCTTTCCGCGGAGTTTCCTCGCCGTACGCAGACACGTGGGCCGACAGGCGGTTTCGAGTGCCGAACCCAAGCGGCTGATCAATGCCGAATCCCGGCGGTGCCTTCCTCTGCCCGCTGAAGAGAATCCGCAAAAGCGGCATGTCCGGCGGGTGCGGTGATTAAGCATCGCGACTTTCGATTGTTTGTAAGCGCGAATTTCCCCGCACCTTTTGCGGTTGAGTGCTGTGATGCATGAGGTGTCCACCAAATTAGGTGGACACCTTGTGATGGCAGACGATGATCAGAAACTGCGGGTCAGGCTTGTTGGCCGGAATGGGCGCCGGCGATACGACCCCACGTCGAAGGACCGTCTTGTCGCGGCCTGCCTTGAACCTGGGGTTTCGGTATCGAGGCTTGCGCTCGAACATGGGGTCAATGCGAACCTTCTTCGGAAGTGGATCAAGAAGTGGACGGCGACCAGGTCGGTGCCGCCGTCTTCACCACCGGCGTTCATCCCGGTTCAGCTTGAGAGGACTGCCGATCGGGCCCTGTCGCGGCAGAGCAGCGTGGCGACGGTGGATTTGCCGGCGACTTGCGATGAAGTGCGTGATTCGGAATCCAAAAGGACTGCAGCTTTTTGCTCTCCGGCCAAAGTGAGCGCGTCCCTGCCGAACGGCGTGAAGCTCGCGCTGGAATGCGGCGATGTAGATGCATTGACGGCGATCATCGGAGCACTGAGCCATGTTCAGACTGGGCGGTGACCTGCAAGTCTATCTGCACCGTGAGCCGATCGACTTCCGGGCTGGCATCAACAGCCTTGCGGTTCTGGTCCAGGAGACGATGGCGCTCGATCCGTTTGCTCCGGCGGTTTTTGCGTTCTGCAATCGCCGTTGCGACCGGATGAAGCTGCTGTTCTTCGATCGGTCCGGCTTCGTGCTGGTCCTGAAGCGGCTGACCGAGGACAAGTTCCGATGGCCGCGCCGCCAAGAGGCGGTCGTCACGCTTACGACCGAGCAATTGCACTGGATCCTCGACGGCATCGATATCGATGCGATGGTCCGCCATCCGTTGCGGCAATATCAGGTTGCCGGCTGAGCTCTCGAGTTGAGCGGTTGACGCGTCGGTACGGTTCAGATTCAAGAATCCGATGAATCGAACCGGCGAACCGAGTGTTGATGTGCTTTTGGCGCGGATTGCCGCGCTGCAGGCGGAGAACCTTCAGCTCGCCGAACGCGTCGTCAAACTCGAGGAAGAACTGGCGCTGGCACGCCTGCATCGTTTTGCGCCACGCAGCGAAAAGCACGTCGATCGTCTCTTCAATGAAGCTGAGCAGGTCGCGGACGAAGATGACACCGGCAGTGATACGGACAATATCGCCGAACTTCCGGACACAGGTTTGCCACCCGTCGAAAGCACGACAGGAAAAAAGCGCGGGCGCAGACCGCTGCCGGCAAGCCTGCCGCGCGAGCGCGTCGAGTATGACCTGCCCGACGATCAGAAGGCCTGTCCGTGTTGCCGTGGCCAGATGCATCGCATGGGCGAGGCCGTTACCGAGCAACTTCATATCGAGGTGAAGGCGAAGGTCTTACAGAATGTGCGCTTCAAATATGGGTGCCGCCATTGCGATCGCACCGGGATCAACGCACCTGTCGTGACGGCGCCGATGCCGACGCAGCCCTTGCCGGGCAGCGTTGCCACAGCCTCAACGCTGGCGTTCGCGCTGGTTCATAAATATGTCGATGGCACGCCGCTCTACCGCCTGGCGCAGGCATTCGAACGCGCCGGTGTTGCTGTCAGCCGCGGCGCTCTGGGCCACTGGGTGATCGGCTCAAGCGAGAAGCGTCTCTCCCGCATCTATGACGCCCTGAAGCTGCGGCTCAGATCGCAGCCCCTCATCCATGGCGACGAGACGACGGTTCAGGTCCTCAAGGAAAAGGACAGAGAGGCCACCAGCACATCGTATATGTGGGCCTATCGCAGCGGCGAGGACAGCGACCAGCCCATCGTGCTTCTCGATTATCAGCCAGGCCGTGGCCAAATCCACCCGCAGGCCTTTCTCGGCGATTACCGTGGCATCGTGATGAGTGACGGCTATACCGCCTGGCGCACGCTGGAAGGGGCAACCCACATTGGATGCATGGCCCACTCCAGGCGACGCTTTGTCGATGCCCTCAAGGCGAGGAAGAAAGGCGGCGGTCCGCCCGAGCAGGCGCTGCGGTTCTTCGAACAGCTTTACCGGGTTGAAAGGCAGGCGCGGGACGAAAAACCAGACAGAGGCGAAACGCCAGATCAATGCATTCGCCGCTTCCGCCAGCAACACAGCATTCCCGTCCTGAACGCCCTCAAGGAATGGCTCGATCAAATCGCCCCGAAGGTCTTGCCGGACAGCAAGCTTGGCGACGCCATATCCTACACCCGAAACCAATGGGAATATCTGACGCGCTACGCCGAGGACGGCAGGATGCCGATCGACAACAATCTCCTGGAGCGTGATATCAGAATCTTTGCCACTGGCAGAAAGAGCTGGCTGTTCAGCGACACCGTCGAGGGCGCCAGGGCCAGCGCCGTCGTCTACAGCCTGATGCTGACCTGCCGCGCCTCACGCGTCGAGCCGTTAGCCTGGTTGCGCCACGTCCTCACCGAATTGCCTCAGCGCGCGGGCGACGCCGATATCACCGACCTGCTGCCCTTCAACTTCCCCAAAACCGCCACTGCCTGAACAGGCCAGACGCCGCCCCCGATACGAAGGCCATCCGTCAAAAGCGCAGGCGTCAACGTGCGGGGAAAATCGCGCTTACGATTGTTTCATGCAAAAACATGATTGTCCGATTGGTTAGACCGTGTAGGAGCGGGTAGGAACCGCAAAGAGTTTGTCTTTCCAAGTCCGCAGGTCCTCTATCTTGTCTCTCGTTGCAAGACGCCTCCGCGCCGTCCGCCCTTCTGAAACCAAAGCCATGACAGCGCGCGCCGCCGAACTGCGCGATCAAGGCGTCGATGTGATCACGCTCAGTCAGGGCGAACCGGATTTCGATACGCCAGCCGCTGTTTGCGAAGCCGGCATCCGGGCAATCCGCGGCGGGCGGACGAAGTACACTGCGGTCGCCGGGATTAAGCCGTTACGTCAGGCGATCCGCGAGAGCTTCGGCCGTGACCACGGGCTCGATTACGGTCTGGACCAGATTACGGTGGGCTGCGGCGCCAAGCAGGTTGTGTTTAACGCACTCTTTGCCAGCCTCGATCCGGGCGACGAGGTTGTGATCCCGACGCCGTGCTGGGTCTCCTATCCCGATATGGTGGTGCTCGCCGGCGGCAAGCCGGTTCTCGTCACCTGCGATGAGCGCCATGGTTTCAAGCTCCGCCCCGGGGTGCTGGAGGCGGCGATCACGCCGCGCACCAAGTGGTTGATGCTGAATTCGCCATGCAATCCAACCGGTGCAGTCTACAGCAGAAGTGAGCTGCTTGCGCTCGCCGCGGTGCTGCGCCGGCATGCACGAATTCATGTGCTGTCGGACGACATTTATGAAAAGCTGACCTATGACGCTGACTTTGCGACCATGGCCGCTGTGGCGCCCGACCTCTATGAGCGCACCTTGACCGTCAACGGCGTGTCCAAGGCCGACGCAATGACTGGATGGCGTGTTGGCTATGGCGCGGGGCCCATCGCACTGATCAAGGCCATGAACCTCATCCAGGGCCAGACGTCGTCGCACACCAGCTCGATTTCGCAATACGCCGCCATTGAGGCATTGTCCGGCGGTCGGGACCATATCGATGAATTCGCGCGCGCCTTTCTGGAGCGCCGCGGCCTCGTGATCGGCAAGCTGAACCAGGCCGAGGGCCTCTCGTGCCGTGTGCCGGACGGAGCCTTCTACGTGTTCCCCTCCTGCGCGGGCGTCATCGGCAAGCGCACGCCGGGCGGCAAGGTGATCGAAACCGACACCGATTTCGCCATGTATCTGCTCGATGCGTTTGCCGTGGCCGTCGTGCCCGGCAGCGGCTTTATGGCCTCGCCCTATATCCGCATTTCATATGCCTCCTCGCTCGAGGACCTCACCCGCGCCTGCGACCGCATCATCGCCGCCTGCGCGGCCCTGTCCTGAAGGATCTATCGATGCCCCCCGCCAGACGTCTCCGTGTCCGCCTGTCCGAGACCAGCCTGCTCCACATCATGGCTGCGCATAGCCCACTTTCAGCGATTCTGGCCGAAGAAGCCGGATTTGATGGCCTGTGGGCCTCCGGCTTCGAACTGTCGGCGCTTTACGGCCTGGCGGACATGAGCCTGATTTCGATGACGCAGCATCTGGATATGCTGCGGGCGATCGCCGGACGCACGACGCTGCCAATCATCGCCGACATCGATACGGGCTATGGCAATGCGATCAATGTCATCCATGCCATCAGCGAATATGAGCGTGCCGGGGCCAGCGCCGTCGTCATCGAGGACAAGACCTTTCCAAAGGTCACGAGCCTTGCTGCCGATGGACGTCAGGAACTGCTGCGCGTCGAGGAATTCCAGGGCAAGATCGAGGCTGCCGTCACGACGAGACAAGACCCGGATTTTCTCGTCATCGCCCGCACCGAAGCCTTGATCGCAGGCCTCGGCGAAGCGGAAGCCCTGGATCGGGCGCAAGCCTATGTGGAGGCTGGCGCCGACTTGATCCTGATCCACTCAAAAAAGAAGGATCCGTCCGAGATCGAGAGCTTCTCGCGCGCTTGGACCGGATCGGTGCCGCTGGTAATCGTGCCGAACGCCTACCCGGATCTTGACGCCGAACGGGTCAAGACGCTGGGCAATGTTCGTATGATGATCTATGGCAATTACGGCATCCGCGCTGCTGCGACTGCCATGCAGGAAACCTTCCGCCGGATCATTGCTGACGGCGGGGTCCAGAACGTCCACAAGGACATTCTGCCGGTGGATGAGATTTTCAGGCTGCAGAAGATGCACGAGGTTAAGGCGGCTGAAGCTCGCTTCCTTCGCTAAACGCCGCGTTTAGCTCCCCATAGCGACCTAGATCTGAAGGCGATACTGCGCGCCCCGAGCGCCGCTCAGGCCCTATTCTGCGGCCCTTGGGAGCAATTGAGTAAAGGGCTTTGTCCTCCAGAAAAATTGCGCGCTGGAGACTGCAACACGGTGATCGCGCCGCCCTCCTCACGAGCGCCATCTGAGACGCCGCGCCGACAATCAAACGACGTCATCAGTCAAACTGTACGAATCGTACCGAGATGCGTTCTTGCGCGCGACAAAATCGTCATTGAGCGGTAATCCGACTAAACACATCGAATAATGTGATCGAGCATTCGCCTTTTCTGTTTGCAATAGCCTGCCGGGGCAACTAGCGGACATTGAGGAAGCGACCGGAGCGGAAGATGGCTATCGAACACGATGAAGTGCCCCTCAATGCAATCCGGGTGTTTGTGGCCATTGCCCGGGAAGGAAGCGTAACCCGCGCAGCCAGCACATTGGGAACGACACAGAGCTCGGTCAGCCGCTATCTGGCGGTGTTACAGGACTACTTCGGGACAGATCTTGTGAAACGGCATGGGGAGGTCGGCGGAGCGAGTTGACAGAATTCGGAAGGCTTTTTGTGAACACCGTCGCCGAACCGCTTGATACAGTGTGCTTCACCGCAAAAAGAATGCGGCGCCGGACTCAAACGGACGGCAACCGGATTGTGGTCCGCACGTCACTTTCCACCTTCGCTCACTCCTTTCTGATTCCGAATCTTTCGGCGTTCTCTGCTGAGATGGGCGGCGTCATCGTCGACGTGATCAGTTCATTGTCTCCGCCGACATCCTCCGACAATTTCGACATCTTGATTACCCGCGATCTCTCCGTCATTGAACCGGCTGACGATTGGGAAATCTACAATGAGACAGTCGTCTGCGTGGGCTCTCCAAATCACGTAGCGGGAAGAGCACTCTCAATCGTTCGTTCAATGCCAATTCTGAACATCACGTCGCGGCCTGACATACTGCCCACATGGCTGCGAGCGATGAACCTGTCCGCCAAGGACATCAAGCCGGGGGCGCGATATGATCACAATTACCTTGCTCTGCCGGCGGTGATAACGGGAAAATGCCTTCTGGTAACGCCTGAAATCCTGGTCGGCGATCTCGTGCGCGGGGGCGCTTTGCAAGTGATACCAGGATCGCGCACTCCCAGTGGCATGCAATATCGGGCCTATGCGGTCGACCGCAGTGACAAGCCAGAAATCGCCCGCGCCTTTTGCCGGTGGCTGGCCCGGCTCTGTAAGAAGGCCGCAATTCTGGAACCCGGCTAACGTCGCAGTGGAGCTAATGACCCAGTTGCGGCGGCATCAATCGTTACGGCGAAGCCGCTCCCAAGGATGGATTCACCGCTCGTGCGCGGCAATTGCCGGTATACGGCGCCAGGTCCGGTCAGTATCCATCAGATGCCAGGCGTGCAACATTGGCCAGGGTCACCGCCCCGAGCAGCCACGTGCTGCGCCCGAATGCGAGTGAAGCAGGGGCGGCCGACGTTCCAGGCGCAACACTTCGATCGGATGCGGGCGGACATCAAGGGCTCAATGCGGCGAAAAGTTGCCGCGGCTCATAGCACCAACGCCGCTTGCACTATGTCGCGAGAAGCCGTCGTGATTGGACGGACTTGAGTGGATCTTAGCGGGCCAATGCGACATTGATGAATTTCAGCTTTAATCCGGCATTCTGGAGGCGCTGCGCGCTGAAAGCGAACGCGCGGGACGATTGCCCGCGACACGCAACCTGATTGTCCGAAAGACCTCCAACGCGCGTGTCGGAGGTCTTCCCAGGTGATTTAGCACAGAGCCAGCCGCTGACCGAGGGAGGCCGGCTTGCGCCTAGCAAGCTTGGTATTCTCTCCGTTCCAGGACGGACCTCACCAGTTGCGCTGAACGCGCACCAGCATGCTCACCGCGCTCTGGTTCTTGAGTTCATACACTGCAGCCGGCTTGGCGACTGCCGCAACCGCCGGCGCCGTAATAGTGCCAGAATATTTCTGATCGAGGAACGTGGCGAAAATGTCGGCCGAGAACGTCAGGTTTCTTTACCGGCGTCCAGCGCGTGACGGTGCCAACGGCCGCGATGTTGAAATCCGGGTTGCAAACACCCGTCAGCCCGAGTGCAGCCATGCCAGCGCTGCCGCAGATCTGAGCCTTGGCCGCGTCTGTGTAGCGGACGGCAGCCCACCCGCCATAAAGCGCAGTGTTCCAGTAGGGATTCCAATTATGAATGTAACCAGCGTTGAAGCCATATGTCGTGGTCAGCTGAAAAGCCGTGCCTGTTGCTGCCGTCGTGCCGGAGTAGATGGCATCAGAAAAGCCAGCGAAGCCGATGCTCTGGTACACGTCAGCTCGGCGGGTGCCGCCGTACATAGCCCACCCGGTTGGGATGTTTTCCTGGATGCTGAAGGTGCTCGCACCCTTGGTGTAGGCGCCCTGCAAATTGATCGTGTCACCCGCCCCTGTCGGGATATTCTTGATCGATAGCGCCAGCTGACCTGCCCAGCCCCATTTGTCGTCGGCGTGCCCAGTTGCTTCGCTCCCACCGTAGTACGCGGCATGGTTGTCGTGCGCTGCGGCCGATGCTTGGAAGAGACCCCACGCCTGATCGATCCGCACCATGCCGACGATGTCAGGAGCCACGGTGCCACCGTAACTCTGCGATCCGTAGGCACCCGTCACGATACCACCGGCCGTGGCATTGGTCGTGTTCCAGATATTCGTCTGGTAATAGGCAGTCGGATCCTGCGCAGACATCGTCGCCGTGATGCCCTGACCAAAATCAGAGGTATAGCTGAACTGGTTGACGCCCGAGGCATCGCCGCCGCCGCCCGGGAGGCCGTCGAAGAAGTTATTGGCCGGATAGTTGGTCCAGGGAGCGCTGAACTGGGAGACCGCCTTTCCCATGGTGAAGCCCGCGAGCTGGATGAAGGCATACCAGATGCTGAGAGTACCGAGCCCGACGCCATCACCCGAATACGATGTAGCGCCCGTTCCGGCCGCACTGGTCGAGCCGGTCTTCCAGGTGAAGTTCCCTTCAAAGAAGGTACGCACCACGCCATATTCGGTTGCCGTGCGCGTGTCGATGCTGAGATCTGCTCGAGAACGAGCGGTATAGGCATTGCCTAGACGGTTGTGCGCAGCACCGACACCGGAAACCGGGTTCAGGACAAAACTATTGCTGCCCAGCATCGCGTCGGCACGCAGGAAACCACCCAGCTTGATGCAGGTGTCGGTGCCCGGCATGTCATAGAATCCGGCACCATACGCGGAGCACACCTTCACGTACTCGATCGGTTTGGCCTTGACGGGAAGATCAGCTGCCTCTGCACCGCCCAACGCGATCAGGCCCGCCGCTGAAGTCAGTACGACCTTTTTAATGATCGTGTTCGAACAATGTGCAGTCTCATCAGAGTTGAGCTCAACCACAACAAAGCTTGGCTGCCTCTCGGTCATTAGGGCTGGCGGATCCCGATGCCCCTCGTGAGGGCCAACCAATGACGGTGGTCGGGATAATGTTGGATACCGGGTTGTTTCGTCCGATCTTAGTCCAAAGATTGCTTTCAGCACCGAAGTCCTCCACTCAAAGTACGCAAACATAGGTCCCTATGTTTTTCACGTAGGAAAATACAAACTCATAGATGTCGGTTTTCGCCCTCGGCGCGCCGCGCCCAGCTAGCGAGAAACGAGAGCGCTACACCTCAGGCCGCCCAGGTTCGCTGTGACCGGACAACGCCTGCTCCTTGCTGCGTGGCTGCCGAGATTCCTCACGCGTGACGGAACGCTCGTATTCAAACCTGGACTTCACCGCGACATCCGCGGCTACAAAATGAGGTGCGCACGTGAATTGACCGTGCGGCTTCTGCAAAGCGGGCTCGTACGACGTTCTGTCGGCGCGCCCGCAATTCAATGAGGAAGAACAATATCGGCCGTCAACTCCAGCTTGCGCAACGTTGCAACGATGTAAGTCAGCGCACTCAGTCGAAAATGCCATGCCTCTGTCCTCCAGGACCGCGCTCGTTTCACCGACGCACTATCGTGGGGGGAGCAATGGTCAGGTGACAGACATCGACTAATGCGATCGATGGTTCCGAATTGGAGATGGATTTGTTCGGGGCTTTGGGGGTTCTCGAGCGACGCGTCGTCGCCAATACCCAATCAAGATGCGCGAAAATCTAGCCGCCAGCGCAGGCTCTGCTCATCTGTATCAGGAACCAACTTACTGTAATATCTGGATTATAGCCTGTGGTTTAATGCCCTGCCTAATGGCTGCTTTGGCGCATGAAAGCTCGTGCGCTGGTGGCCTGGAATGTGCGCCGGATCCGCGTAGATCGCGGCATTCCGCAGGAGCAATTGGCTTACGATGCAGGTATTGACAGCTCTTATATGAGCGGTCTGGAGCTGCGAAAGGCGAACCCGACCCTTGATCTTCTCGAGCGTATCGCCGAAACGCTAGATGTTCCCCTGTCTGAATTGCTTGTTCAGCCACCCAAGGGTGCGGCAGCTCCCAAGACCTTGCGCAAAGGTCGCAAGCCGAACCGTCCACGCCGCAAGAAGAAATAGCACTCCTCAGATGAGAATTACTTTATGGCACGCAGCGCCATAACCGCCCTGGGCGGCAGTTCCACTCGAGTTGAACGTGGCGCAAGTTGCAGAGTGATAAGCTTGCCGAGCCGCAGGAGCAGAAAAGTTCACGCAAGACAAACTATCCGCAGCCTTCGGCTTGCTCAACAACACTGTCAGCGATTTGGATAGTGACCGGCCCGATCTCGCTGCGTGACGCTGTCGAAGCCGCAAGGTCCTGGGCGAATATCGTGAGGCTCGATGGGCGCGAGGATTCACTGGCAGCTTGGGCGAGCCGCACACTCAGAAAGGCGCCCCTCGTTCTCGTCGGGCGGGGCTTTGGACTGGCTTTTAGGTCCCGTCTCCCTCGGCCGCGGCAAGAGAGTGCGCAGTCTTCGCCACCCTCGCCGTCGAACAGGCTCGCGTCAGCCGGCGCATTGAATGACGCATCGTCCAGCTTGAGCAAGGCAATCGCGGCCCACCTCGGAGCGCTTCGACCAGGCGCCGCGATCTCTGCCCATCCAATAGGTGCGATGGCCTGGAGCAAGCTCGCTTGCGCGGCCGGATTCTGCGACGATATTGTCTCCGCCGATATGATTCGACAATTTGGACGTGATTTGGAGATCCTGCGCATGCGAGCACTGCGGATTTCTCAATCGTCGGCCGGTTCAATGAGAGAAACATCAAGCGTAATCAAGATGTTGCCAGCGGTCATGACGGGAAAATGCCTACCGGCATCGCCCGAAATCATTGTGAGCGATCTTGTACCCGCCGACGCGCTGCATGTAGTACTGAGATCGCGCACTCCAACGGTATGTAGTATCGGGCCTACAGTCGATCGCAATGGCCATTCCGAAATCGCTCGTATAGATTTTGCCGACGGGTAGCCCGGCTCTGTGAGAAGGCCGCCATTCCGGAACTGCTGCCTAACAACGGATCCGCCGATATCAGAGATTCGATCGATGGTTTGGATTGGAGTGCAATCTTTCGCGGTGGTAGAGGCATTGCCCGTTCAAGCGGCGAGATGAATAGTGCAAACCGGCTGGCCCCCTTTACATTTGACTATGAGCCGTCCCGCCGCGGCGATGGCCGAACTGAAGCCGATGCCGAGAGGATACCGCGGGCAATGATGACATCGCTCGATCCAAGCGTCATGTTCGAGCGGCGCGACGTGCAGCCGGCCGGCCAGCGAAGAGCTCAGGACGCGTCGTACTTACCTTTGCCCTTGTGACGGAGCAATGCGCGATAGCCGCCTCGCATGAGACGCAGCCCCGTCTGGACCAAGCGAATAGTCCGGCTGCGCAGATCGTGTGTTTTCCAGCCTCGATCGGGAATACGAAGCGCGCCAAACAGGCCTTGCGCGATTTTGCGATAGCTGTTTCCTTCCAACCACCCATCCACTGCACGCAGAGCGAGGGTGAGCCGCTGCCGCCTTAGGATCGATAGAGCAAGAGGGGGTGGCCCGAGAGGGCGGTGTTCGAGCGCTAGCCAAAATCGATGTGCTGCCTGCAGACGGATGTCGAAGTTGCGGTCGAGCGGCAGGTCGACGGCAACCGGTGAGCCGCTCGACGGAAGTTTGCTCAACCAAAGGCGATGCTTCGCTCCTCCGAACGGCACAATAGCATGCCATCCATCTGGCGCATGACGAAGCTCGCTGTCCGAAAGTTTGGCAAGATCGAGCTTATACCGTTCAGGCGCCGCCGAGCAGGTAGCCGCGCGGACGTGTAGCACGGTCGAAAGCGCCTCAGGTGCCCAGAAAACAGCTTGTTCGTCGAACGTCTTGTACGGATCAGCTGCGAAACGAAAGCCCCCACTTCCGCCGGAACTGGCCCGCCATCGCGCTGGAGCGTTCGCTACTGAGGAGGCCCCTATAGTCATTTTGATACTCGCGATCGCGGCGTAGCCACTCCCAGGCCATATCCGCATTTTCTGCTTTCTTGACCTCGGTATATGCGTCCTCTGATCTCCAGTCAGCACCCGGTCGCATCGTACAATTTTCCCCGCACGTTCTTAAGAAAGGCACACGCAACGGAATTGCAGTCCGACAATTGTGACGATTTCTGGTTGCGCTCGTGCACTTATTCGCCGTTGAGGGAGTTACTCGATGGAACGATCTACTTTTGGGATTGGAAGGAGATCACGGCCATTTCAGACGTCCTTACTATTCACTCTTGGGCCAACCCCCGCGCAAAAGGTCACGATAGCCGTGACGCGCCATCCACTTGGCGCGAGCGAGATGACTTTCGAAAGCCCGGCGCGCGCGATCCGGTTCAAGGGTTGGATCAATACAAAGCACAATGTGCGCCACTTCGCGCCAATCAGCATTATCGGCTTCGGCATCAAGAAGGCGCATATAGGTAACGGCGTGTTGCTCGTCGTATGGCGTGAGCTCGGGCGCGCTGGGCGCCAAATCTTCGATCTTGGGATCCGGCGGCACTGCCTGAAGCTCCCTACAAACTGAAAACTGGTTAATCCAATGGATGGTAGCGGTATTCAGAGGATCATGGTAGCGATCCGATTGTCGTTATGCAGGAAAAGTTCCCGCCGGAATCGATTACCGTCCGGCATGCGTCGGCTTCGCTTCTTGCTTGTCTGGCGGGGTTGGCGCGCTTTGAAGGCTAACTCGTGCCTGTTCGCTGACCGATTTCTGACTACGCTACTCGGTCGGGCCCGTTGGGGAACACTGTTGTCATTTGCAAACTCCGGGCGGCGGATCTTGCTATTTGGTCGCGCCGCCGCGAAGTAAGCGGCGGTAATCGTGGCCGGCCATCCATCCTGCGCGCGCCAAATGCCTACCAATCCCACCGCGAGCGCGCCGGGGCCCTCGATGGTGTGGCACGATCCGAGCGACGTCTTTCCAGGAGGCAGGTCGGATTCCACATCAAGAAGTCGCCAATGCGTCATCAGATGCTCCCCGTCATAGGTCGTCAGCACCAGCTCAACTGGCGCGATATCGGCAACATCTGGATCTAAGTTCGGCTTTTTCATTGAAGCTTTGCGCGCGGGCTCTGCTCATCTGCATCGAGCGAACTTACCGCAATGGGAGGGCTATAGCCAGTGGTTTGATGGCCAGCTGAATGGCTGCCTTAGCGCATGAAAGCTCGCGCGCTTGTGGCCTGGAATGTGCGCCGGATCCGCGTAGATCGCGGCGTTCCGCAAGAGCAATTGGCTTACGATGCAGGCATTGACCGCTCGTACATGAGTGGCCTTGAGCGGCAATCAGCAAACCCGACAATTGATCTTCTCGACCGTATCGCCGAAACGCTAGGTGTTCATTTGTCTGAGCTCTTTATTCAGCCACCCAGAGGCGCGACGTCCCCGAAGACCTTGCCCAAAGGTCGCAAGCCGAAGCGTCCACGTCGCAAAAAGAAATAGCACTCCTCACGGAAGAGCCACTTTATGCCTCGTGGACCAGCAATGGCGCTGGGAGACCGTCCTTCTTGAGATGAAGTAGCGAAAAGTCCCCGAGCCATAAGCTTGCCACGCTGCAGAAGCAGAAAAGCGCACGCAGAACGGGCTCTGCCGCGTCATCGCTTTACTCAACAAACGTTAATTGGATCGTGGTCGGCGTACTCCACTGTAATGATTGAGATGTATTGCTCGAACGGCTATGCAGCTGGCGAAGAGCCGCGTGCGCCATCGCCCGATCACACGACTGTCAAGCCCGAAGTAATTGCCGGACGTGTTAACATCATGTCTGGCGATATCGGCTGGTCGCCACTTCGCGAGCGCGAGAGGTGTTGTTAGCGTCATTGAGGGCTGTAGAACTCGCCAAGTTCCTAGCCTCAAGACCTCAAGAAGGCGGTCCGTACCTAACGTACCGACTTTGCGCGTCACCTTTGTCCGAAACGTACGAACCGCTTGATCTGTTCTCTTTGGTGGCATCGTTTCTGCTTCTAGTTCGCGTTAAGTGGAACTAAGCCAAGGTTGGAAATCCTGAGCAGCTGACCAACTGACCATAGACGGCCAGCCCGTACTGCAATGGCGCGCGAGCATTCCATCAAGGACGCCCTATTGAAGGCCGAGCGCCACAGCCTTGACGCACAGTAGAGCATCGCCCGCCGCAAGCTCGGGCCGAAGCTGAAGAGTGTCTGCGACCGTGGGGCGGTTATCAACAACCTGCAGTTCGAGTGAAACTACGGTCCCGCCGGTTGCGTTCTGCAGCGAGAGCGTGCCATGTGGATCGAATGCGAAGTTCCACGCCTTCCGCCAAAAGGCCTGGGGCTGTGGCACCCGTCATCGACGGCCCCTGGAAAGCTGGAAAACGTCGCGCCCGGCTGCGCGATGACCGGCCTGGCCCTGATCCAACCAGCGTTCTTGCACGTGGTCCCGACGGAGCTCTCCGACCAGTCGAGCCAGACCCGAATTGCCGGTGAGGCTGACCGCCTTTGGTGCAACCGCTGGCGTTTGAGCTCTTGGAGCAGTGGGGCCCGATCGAGCGCAGTGGGTTTGGCGCAAGCCCTCGATGATCCTGATCCGCTGGCCGAGTCCTTCAAGGCTGCCCTTGAACTGGGCTTCGACCTGGAGGTGTCCCGCGGTGTTGCAGGACGAGAGCGCCTCGTAAAATTGCTCATGGCCAAGGGTCATGGCCCGGTGTTCCGAGACTTCGGACTTGCGGACAGCACCCGCGATCCAGCCTGGATCCGCGCTTGCGACGGCTTCTGGCACTCGCTGCAGGCGCCGAGGTGTCGGTCGAGTTGTCAGGAATCGGACGCCTCGCAGATGGCTGGGTCAATGCAGCGGCGGGTCAGCTTCTCGAGGGGCTCAGACCGAAACAGCTGCTCTGGGGGGCGGACTGGCCGCAACGTCACTTCCGCCCGCACCTATGCGCCATCGTACGCACAGACGCACCGCAAGCACATGAAGTCATTAACAGCCCAAGGCTCACTATCTGGGAGGTCGCGTCGACTTGTCAATCTGACGACGCCTTGCTTGCTTTTGCGAGATCCCTCTCGGAGAGCATAGCGGTGCCGATGATGCCCTCCTTCTCCAATTGCGCTATGTCAGCGTCGGAGAGCCGAGAAGCCTTGATAGAATATCCCTGTTATGTTGTCCGAGCGTCGCGGCGGCTGTGCGGATCGCATAGGGCCGCGCTCCTTCGCGAATCGGCATCGAAGGCTGCGGGTGCAAGCCAATGAAAGCACGTTCGACTTCCTGCAGAAATGCGCGCGACCTGAGATGTCTATCCTTGAGCAGGTCGATCGGCAGGCGGGCCACACCGGCCGCAACCTTTGCAACTTGCAACTCGCACATAGCCTTATCCGCATCACGGGTGAGCGTCCAAGCTTCGATGGCTTTCTCGATCACATCCTCGATGCCGCGGCGCGCTTCAGCAGATTTCAGCGATGCGTCCGTGGCCCAGTCTGGCCGGCCAATGAGGATGGCCAGCTTCTGCCACATGTCCTCATCTGTCGCCGCTACCATGATCCAGTTGTCCTCCCCCGCACACCGGAAGCAGCCGTGCGGCACGAACTGCGGATGTCGATTGCCGTATCTTATCGGCGGCGTACCGCCGATCGAATGAACGGTGATCCACGGCGCCGCGAACGGCATCATGCACTCGATCTGCGATAGATCAATGAACTGTCCCTGCCCGGTGTTGCGGGCATGACTCAGTGCAACCAGAACTGCAGCGCAGCCGTTCAACCCGCCGACCGCATCCCCGAACGCGACGTGGCTCATCACAGGCGAATCGCCGGCATTTCCGACCACGCTCGGCAACCCCGACCCCTGCTCGAGGGTCGAGCCGTAGGCTCGGCAATTGCGATGGACGCTGTTCGTGCCAAAGGCTGACATTGACATCATGACGAGCCGCGGGTTGACCGTTCTGAGCACCTCATAGCCAAGCCCAAGCTTTGGCAGCACGTCAGCCGAATAATTGTCGACGACATATCAGCTCCAGTTACGAGCCGCTTGACGAGAGCGCGACCTTGGCACCGTGTTAGGTCGAGAGTGATACCGCGCTTGTTTCGATTCATCATGCAGAAGCGTATCGTTTTCTCGTACAATTGACCGTCGACGTAAGCAGGTCGCCGGTCAACGCCGCGAAACCAATCGGGATATTGGATGGCCTCGATCTTGATGACGTCCGCACCGAGATCGGCCAGGGTGCGCGTACACAATGGACCTGCCCAGCCCATCGTGAAATCGATGACACGAATTCCCTGCAGTGGCAGCAGCCCGCCGGCATTGATGCGGCCCGATGACGCCGACGCCGCGCCCCTCAGCTGTCTTCGGGTATCCGCAAAAGCCTGCTGCTCGCCGGGAGCTGGCACCTTGCCGCCCCGACGCGGCGGCGTCAAGGTCAGCCGCTGCATCGAACCAGCCGTCAGGCCCTCCTCTTTGCCAAGCAGGATGGGAACGATTGCGCCGCGTTCCCTTTTCTCCACGTCCTGAAGCAGATCTGATATTTCGGGTACTGGCACGATCGGAATCTTGCGTTTCAGTCCCTCCGCAAACCATTCCTGCGCTGTCCGCGTCCTTCAGCCTCGGCATAAACTGTCGCTCGATCTGCTCCATATGATGCAATCGATCTTCGCCGAGGACCAAGGCCGGATCATCACGCAGTTCGGATAAGCCGAGCATGTTGCAGAACGCGTGCCATTGTGCAGGCGCTACCGTCGTAACACCAAGCCAACCTTTTTTGGTTTCGTAGATGCCGGACGGAAAGTTCGGCCAGAAGCGGTTAACGCCAATCCGGCGCATCACATCGCCGCGCACAAACGCTTCGACTATCAGATACTCGGACAGTGCGAGGCACGATTCAAAAATGTTGAGCGACCACGACCTCCCTGTGCCGCCGTGCAGTCGCGCAACTGCCGAAGATGCAGTGGCGATGAAGCCCCACAGGCCTCCCAGGATACCCGTCTGGAAATCCGGTGCGTGCAACGGCGGGCCCTCGACCGGCCCAACCAGCTTGACGAGGCCAGCGAGCGCACGGAGGATCGAATCGGTTGCAGCGAATCCTGCATAGGGTCCCTCGCGGCCGAACCAGCTCGCTTCGAGGTAGATCAACCCAGGACGTCGCTGCCGGATCGCAGCGATATCAATGGGCGGACAATCCGTCGGATCAACATCACGGCCATCGAGACTGCATGGCGCTAGGCGGCGAACTCGCCGCCCGTGATATCGATGGTTGCACCGGTGATAAAGCCCGCTGTCGGCGAGGCTAGAAATGCTGCGACCTGCGCCACCTCTTCAGCCGTTCCAAAACGGCCAATCGGAATCCGGCTGAGCGCAGAGCGGTTGACAGCGGCCTCTGGTGGTCCAGTTAGATCGCTGAGAATCCGCCCAGGAGCGATACAATTGACCGTAATACCGTATGGAGCGAGATCACGCGCTGCGGCGCGGGTCAATCCGACCAATCCCGCCTTCGACGCGGCATAATGAGGCCCTGCGATCAACGG
Organism: Bradyrhizobium sp. JR3.5; assembly: GCF_054057015.1. NCBI lineage: Bacteria > Pseudomonadati > Pseudomonadota > Alphaproteobacteria > Hyphomicrobiales > Nitrobacteraceae > Bradyrhizobium > Bradyrhizobium sp. JR3.5. The sequence goes on along the minus strand of NZ_JBSRYV010000002.1, from coordinate 5,020,264 downwards.
CACGGCACGGCCTGCGACCGACCCGACATTGATGATGCGTCCATATCCTTTCGTCATCATTGCTGGCGCCAAGAGCCGCATGAGAATAAAGGGGCCGCGGAGATTAACATCGATGACCCGCGCCCACTCTTCAAGCGGCGTCTGAGAAAGCCAAGGTGCATCCTGGTCCGCGCGCTTGGGGGAAATGCCTGCATTGTTGACTAAAATCGCAATGTCGTCCCAGCGCGCTCGAAGGCGATCAACAAATCTTCCCACATCGTTTTGTTGCGTTACGTCGATCGCCTCAGCGTAAAGCCGATCTCCCGGACAGCTAAGAAGATGAAGCGCCCGCTCCACATTCTCCGATCTTGTCGCGACAAAAGCGACCTGATAGCCATCGGCCAGGAACCGGCGTACAATCGCAAGGCCAATCCCGCGTGCTCCTCCGGTCACGAGAGCAACGCGCCCGTCTCTTCGGCCCATGAGGTTTTCTGATTTCAGCATAACCATCAAACGGTCGTAAGAAGGGTGACGAACGGGTCCACAGCGCTGGGATGAGGCAGCGCCGTATGCCTCGCTAGGTAATATCGTCGTTGTCGTTCCCTCGTCCATCTGGCGAACTGCGGGCTCGGGTTGGAGCCGTCGCGTCTTTCTTTCCAGCACCTATGACTCCTCGTCTCGTCATTCGCAATTGGTCGAAGCTTCTCCGGAGGAATGCCCAGCAATCCGCGTGAGCTGTTGGCGCGGGCAGTTCGCCGGCCAGTGCTGGAGCCGGCTTCTAGCCCCGCAGAGGTCTCACAGAGCACGCGGTTGCGCCCTTGTTTAAGCCAACGCCATTCCATCGCCGCCATCATTATTTGTAGATGGCTCGTGATGTAGCGCCAGCTTTCCGTACCAGTTGCCATAGACACGGGTTGTCCGACGCGGCACCAGATACACCCAAGGTGCGTGGCCAGGCACTTCACCTCACCAACCTTAGCGACTGCCAGCGCCCTCACCCTATGCAGCTCCCTGACTCTAGGGCAGTACGACATGCGACAGCATGATGTCGCGATCGAGAATGGCAAGCTAAGGTGTCGCGCCAACATGAGGCGCGAGCCTAGGGCGCCGACGCTGAGCGCATATCTCAGTCGGGTATCAATGCGCTCTCCGGAAGTATTTATCCTACCGTACGGACGCACCGAGGACGTTGGCTTTAACGATTCAAAGATGCCCTTGAACAATGGATCGATGACTGAAGAGCCTTCTTCTTCTTTCTTCACACGCGGTAGCAACTTCGTCGTACCGGCGAGCGCCATGAATTCTCTCCACTGTATCGCCGACATCACTCAGGCGGCCCCGATGCGATAGCCGTTCTGTCAGGTACCCTTTCCAATATGCAGTCGCATAGCCGCTCTATATCGCGAACTTCGTGATCGGCTGTAATGCACACCCGTATCCCTGCCTTTCCTTGGGCGATCGTCGGGAAAAACGTCACCAATGTGTAGAAGCCGGCGCCAAGAAGCTCTCTTGCGATTGCGATCGCCTTGGCTTCGGATCCGATGCCCACCATTCTGATCGGAAATGAGTTGCCCTTCTCGGCTGTTGTGACACGACGATCAAAGACTTTGATCCGATGAGCCAACCGGTCCTGTCTTTCGCCGAGTTCTGCCGAGCAGTGAATCTTGCAGGAGCCAAGCGCTGCACCAACCGCCGCCAGATTGGGGGCCACCGAAAACGCATACGGAATCGAGTACCGTCGAAACAGGTTCTCCTGGTCGGCCGTTCCGAGCATCAACATGCCGCCTGAAGCACCAAATCCTTTGGCCAGCGAGGCTGCTATGATCGTGCGGTCACCAAGCGCTTCCGGAAACTGAGACCGAGCAAATCCTTCGCCTTGACGTCCGAACAGCGATATGCCGTGGGCATCATCTATGTAGAGAAAGAGCCCATAACGTTCTTGAAGCCGACGCAGCTCCTTGACTGGCGAATTCCCTCCCATGGAGTAAACACCATCGCATACATAGGCGACTACGGGATGTTCGCGGCATAAACGTTCGAGAGCCTCGAGGTCGTTGTGTGCAATCGTTTCTACTCGCGTCTCATCAGCGACCACGCGGGCTTGTGATAGGCGAGCGAGATGTGCGCAATGCGATCGAACACGACGAGCGGCTTCCTTCCGCCTGTCAGTTGGCCCGACGCAAGGAGCGGCATCGCTCCTAGATTGGCGAGCATAACAGTGGAAAAGGCGAGCACCCGTGCCCGAAACATCTCCGATAGGGTTACTTCAAGATCTGCCAGAAGATCGAAATTGAGTCGCGTTCGTGCGCATGACCAGTGCAATGATTGATGCATCTCAATCGCTTCGATTGCGCCAGCGACGATCACGGGATGATTGTCCAGGCCCAGGTAAGAGCATCGCGCGAAATCAATTACATGAGGTCGACCATCAAGCGGGCCGACGCCCAAAGCAAAAGCGCGTCCGGTCAGGGAACGTCCGTGGACGGCCATGAGACCAGCCGCATGGGCCGCGTCGTAATGCGCCATGCTTTCGTTGATCACGTAGGCGGTATTCCGAAAATGACCGGTCGGCCGACCAGTGTCAGAGAGCGCGCTCCGCTGTTGCATTTCGTTCTCCATTCCATCAACCTACATCCGACCCAGATAAGTGGCACAGCAGGCGGCACAATGACGTCGGGTCGCACTGGAGATTCAAATGTTACGGGCAGCTCGATGGCCCCCTTGATGCAACCGAATAAAGCACCGGCTACTTCGCTTGGACAGCTATCAGATTGGATAGGGCAGATGTGCTTGGAGCACATCGCGGCAATACCGCCGCCGTATCGCAGTAGCTATGAAGTAGATGGCCGCCGACTTCATAAGCAGCAGAGCGACGGGGTTGCGCGGTTGCGGAGATCTGCCGCAAGGTCGGGATCAGCCCAGCCGACACATTTCAATGGAAAGAAGAAGCATGACGGATTGCTGCGGACAGAGATGATGAGGTGGTTGAAGCAGCTAGAGGCGGAGAACAGCAAGCTGGAAAAGCTGGTGGCCGACCTGTCGCTCGACAAGGAGCAGATGCTGCAGACGACCTGCCACACGATCAAACGAGACCGGGGGTGATGGACTTCTTCCACGACCAATTTGGGACAGGATACAAACCTCGTGCGCTACGATCGATATCTTCTCCCGTTTCTCCCCCATGGGGCGATCGGCAATCGACCGCCGATTTTGCCGCAAACCGCGCCGGTGCAACCAGCCCGCCAGCGCCGGTAAGCTTACTTCCAGGCGCGTCCAACACCATCACGACGTCGGCGCTGCGGAAGGGGAACCGTTGCTCCAGCGATGCTCGACGGAAACAGTCGACACGGACTACCTAATCTACCCGGATCGACTCATCGATAGGCTGCGAACAATGGCCCATTCCTTCACTTGGTAGCCGAGCTGTCGCGCCCGCAATTCCGATCGAGTATCCAGGGACTATTCGCGCACCTCAATGGCGTCCAGCAAGTCTCGATGGCTATCGAGAAATAGTGCAAAGGTATCGACGATGAGCTCAGCGTCGGCGCGGGTCATCGGTGTCGAGATCGAAGCGGCAGCGCCAAGTGGCAGAATGATCCCGTTGTCCGCAAAGAAGCGCGTGAGCTGCTTCGTCAGAGTTGCTGCGGCGGGGGCGGGATGCGCCTCACGATAGTCGTTCGGCACTAGTGCCATAGGATGGATGCGGAAGAGTGAGGCGGCCCCGGTTACGCAGAAAGGCGCGCCACGGTTCGAGATTGCCCGACCGATACCGTCTCGGACAATGTTTCCAAGCGTTTCAAGACGTGAAAAAGCCGTATGATCTAGATGCTGCATTGCCGCAAGACCCGCTGTCATTGATAGAGGGTTGGCGGAAAATGTGCCTCCTTGCGGAAGCGGTGGCCGGCCCGCTGAGGCATCGAAAACTTTCATCACGTCCTCGCGGCCACCGATTGCTCCAATCGGCAAACCGCCGCCGATGATCTTGCCCATCGTGACGAGGTCCGGAACAAGCCCATAGCGGGCGGATGCCCCTTGGAGACCCTGCCTGAGATTCAGAACTTCATCAGCAATCACCAGAATGCCGTGGGTACGAGCAGTTTCCTGAACCGCAGCAATGAATTCAGGCTTCGGCGGAATTAGACCTCCGCGGCTTGGCATTGGATCCACAATAACGGCTGCAAGGCTGGGCCCATGCATTGACAATAACCGGCGCACGACTTCAGCTTCATTGAAGCGGAGCACAACCACTTCATTGAGCACACTCGCAGGCATCCCGCGATAAACAGCCGTCGACTTAGGCGCGAGCGGATCCCCCCAATTGTCCGGCGTTGCCGCCAGACTGACCTCGGCCCAGTCGTAGGCGCCATGATAGGCGCCCTCGAGCTTGGCAATTTTTGAACGTCCGGTGAAGGCACGCGCAGCTTTGATCGCAAATAGCACGGCCTCAGTCCCCGTATTGACGAAGCGAACACGATCAACCTGTGGAATCCGGCCGCATAGTAGCTCGGCAAGTTCGATCTCACTCTCTGTCGGATTTGCGAAGCAGCTGCCGCGCTGGAGCTGACGCGTTAGCGCGTCTACGACGGGTGCGAAGGCATTGACCGTGGATCAACGCGGTGAAGTTGCAATTGAGGTCGAGAAACCGGCGGCCATCGACGTCGAAGAGATAGCTGCCCTCTCCGCAGTCGATATACAGTGGCTCAGGATCCCGCTCGACGGTTACTCTGGAGGTACCGTCAGGAAAAACCAGGCGCGCACGGGCAAAGTTATCCTTAGATTTCTTCCCAACACTCGCGATTGTCACCATAGTAGATTCTGCTCCCCTTTATCGATTTATTTGTCATTCCTTTAGGCCGAACGCTACTTCTCTCCGGCCCACTTCTTTCGGCACTTGCATTTGGCGGGCGAACTGCTGCGCTTCTCTAAGTGAGATGGAGCTGATCTGAGCAATCGCGATGCTTACCTGAACGTGAAAGTAGGCGCCAATCTGAATTGGCTGCCTGTCTTGCCACACGCTGGCATTCGGCTCGCGCAGTGAACTCCCGCCAAATCGTTCAGTTCCATGTATCTCAAGCACGGAGGTGGAGACGACGCGGACAGTCGCATCTCGCACGCGCAGGCCGGCATAGCCAATTCGAATTCTCGCTATTGCTGTCGAATATCGTCATACCGGTTGAGCACCGCCTGGTCATGCTGGTGAGATACCCGGGCCTAAAGCCAGCTCGGGTCGCTTCAGTCGCGACGATAAACAAGATTCCTCAACTCCTCGCCGGTTAGCCAAACAAGCAAATCGTCGTCCACAATATTCTCCTCCACCAGTCTTAAGATCGCCCCACCGGGTTCATGATGCGCGTGTCCGTATTGCGCAAGAACGCCCTTATCCAGTACCCAGCGCCCAGCAAGTCCACATAGAAAGTCTGGAGCCCACAAGGCAAAGGAAACGCCGCGTAGTATTCCAGCCATGATCTCGGGCATGCCCTGTCCTCTAAAGTCTCTGCGCAACCAAAAATCCCCATGGTACGCTACTTTCCCGGCAATCTTCTTCGCGGTTGGTGCCGTGCAAGTGCAACTGTCTTGGGGGTGTGCATGTATGGCGGGGTCAGCGTAGAACGCCTTCAGCGATTCAAGATGTTCTGCAAAGTTGCTCTTCGAAAGGTCATACAATCGAGCAGCCTCTACAAGCACGACGTCGTTATTCTTGTCGAGCCCTATCATCCAATATCCCTCGCCTGACTCAATTGGCGAGCGATCTGGCCGAAAACTTGGCTGTGTCTGCCTCTTTGTTGGAAGGGCCCGTGTGATCGAGACATACTCATGAAAATCGAATCCGATCGAAAGCTTGATGCCTTTCTGGGCGGCGGCGTCGTCGTATGCTTGGAGAAAGCGTGAGACTTGCAACGGATTCACTGGGCTTATCATTGCTGCGCCTTTGGCCCTATCGCGGCGAACTGCTTGCTGCCCAATACGGCGAGTTACAAACCGATGGTACTGCATCATCAATGGATCGAGACACTACCTACTCTGGTGAGGAACGTTGGACTGACGATTAAAGAGGCTGTGTTGGCAGTTACCAGTTTCACTGAGTAGGTCTTCGTCAAAGTTGAGCGCGATACGCATTGGGTGATACGATGGAAGCCTGCCCACTGACCGGAAACGACCTCGCACTGCCTCGACAGCGACGATCCGCACTGCTGAGGACACGTTTGCGCTCCAGCGACGAGTTGGCCCTCACTATTCCGACGCCGGGAACCTCAATTCGCCGGGCCGACGATGCCGCTATTGCCACCGCCCTGATCGCAATTGGGTCCCTTCTTGGGAAATCTCGAGGTTCCAAGAAAAACCGCAGGCGGCGGAATGGCATTCTGACATCGAGCAAGCCACCGTCGCACTTTACGCATGCATCTTCGTCCTCCAGCCCTCCCTTTGACGAGTCTTGCTGCGCGTGCCCGGTCGGATATTTGCTGACTCGGCGCACCAGTACCCGGAGATGGGGGTCAGGACGTTCGTTCGCCTCCGCGCTGCTCGCCGCCCACCTCACAATGAAATTGCAATAGACTAAATGTGACGCGCGACCTCACATAGGATGGACCTCACCTAGATATTACAACGTCGCACCCTCCTCGCTTTCGCTCGCGTGGCCGGAATGCTCACTAATTGTACTCCTGCTCACTCCACCAGGGAAAGAAGTCTGGCATGTTAGCGGATACCTTGTTCTTGAATACTGCGGGCCGCTTCTCTAGGAATGACATCACGCCCTCCCTGCCGTCTGCGGAACCGCCAAGCACATATCCGGCGCGGCTGTCGATCTTATGGGCTTCCATGGGATCATCGGCGCCCAGCATGCGCCACATCATCTGCCGGGTTAGCGCGATCGACACAGGCGCGGTTTTCTCGGCAATTTCGCTGGCGAGCGCATGCCCCGTCGGAAGCAGTTGATCGGGCGGTACCACTTTGCTGACCAGCCGGCCGCTGAGTGCCTCCTGAGCCGAAAACACCCGCCCGCTGTAGCACCACTCCAGCGCCTGCCCGATGCCGACGATGCGCGGCAGGAACCAGCTCGAGGCAGCCTCCGGTGCAATGCCACGCTGGGAGAACACAAAGCCGAAGCGCGCGACCTCGCTCGCGATCCGGATGTCCATCGCGAGCTGCATGGTCAATCCCACGCCGACAGCCGGCCCGTTCACCGCAGAGATCACGGGTTTGAGGCACTTGAAGATCCGCAACGTGAGCTGGCCACCGATGTCGCTGAGCTTCGGATCGCTGTAATCAACCGAGCCATCGGGTAGCCGTTTCACCGAGCCGAACAGCGCGTCCGTGTCAAATGAGTTGGCGCCATGCGAAAGATCGGCGCCCGCGCAAAAGGCTCGGCCTTCACCGGTAACGATGATTGCGCGGATATCGTCGTCCTTATCGGCACGGTCGAAGGCGTCAATCAATTCGCGCATCATGCTGAGAGTGAAGGCGTTGAGCTTCTCCGGTCGGTTCAAGGTGATGGTGAGGATTTGCTCGACGACCTCATATTTGATGGTCTCGTAAGCCATGATGTTTCCTTCTCGGGTGTGGATGACAGCGGGATCCGGTCACTACGACCTAGTCTGCTTCAGTGCTTCGGCCAAAGATTCGTCGAATATTTCAATGCCTTGATCTAACGTCTCAGAGTCGATCGTGAGTGCAGGCAAAAATTTTATGACCTGATCAATGGGCCCGCATCGTTCGATAAGTAATCCCTTCTCAAATGCCTTGCGTGCGGTAGCGCAGCTGTCAGATCGGCTTAATTCACTTACGTCAGAACCGGGAATAACAAACCTACTAAGGCTTGTAGTATTTGATCCAGAGCTGCACATGTACGATATAGATGCAGGTTGTCGACTTCGGAACCGAAACGATCTTTCGGCGTTCTATAGGCCGTCTTCGAACTGAGCCAATCGGGAGCGGCTAGCGCGGGAATGCGCAGCTGATTTAAGCCGCTTGGCATTAGTCCGCGCGAACGTCGGATTTCGGTGAGGTTTTCATCCGGACTTCGATAGTCTCGTGACAAGTCCAGAATAGCGCAACGCGGGACACAGCTTAGGAGAGTAGAATTAGAAGAGTAAAAGCGCGCCCGGCCGGAACGACATCACCCTCTGCCTCGATCAATTACCTCCCCCGGCTACTCGACGATTTCGGCATTGAACGATACGGTGGCCGCGGGCGCGGCGCCAAGCTTCCTTGATGCGAATGCGAACGACGAGAGGCCAGCGAACATTATCAGCCAACTGCCGCCGAGATGGACTACGCCGCTCTCCGGGGCGCTGGTTTTCCCGCCGTCATCTTGACCTTATCACTGGGATGCGAAGGGCAATCGTCGCCCGCTTTTGCTCCGATGCTGGGTGCCTGAAAGGCACCAGCATCATTACGATGCAATAGTGCAGCATTGGTCATGTCTTCACGACAGCGGAGATTGTTTCCGTCTGCCTACTTGATGCTGCGCTATCAGCGGCAGGCAATCTACCATAAGTGGGTCGTCAATCTGGGAAATTTATCAGAGTTATGATGCCTTTCTTGCTTTTTTTGCGAGCTCTCCTTCGGACAGCATCGCTGTACCGATGATGCCATCCCCCCGATGATGCCATCCCTGCCCAATTCCGCGATCCCGGCGTCGGAGAGTCCGAGAAGGCCTGATAGGATCTCTCTGTTATGCTGTCCCAGCGTCGGCGCCGCTGTGCGGATCGCATATGGCCCTACGCCCTCGCGAATGGGCATCGAGGGCTGCGGATGTAAGCCCATGAAAGCGCGTTCGACTTCCTGCAGAAATGCGCGCGACCTGAGATGTCTATCCTTGAGCAGGTCGATCGGCAGGCGGGCCACACCGGCCGCAACCTTTGCAACTTGCAACTCGCACATAGCCTTATCCGCATCACGGGTGAGCGTCCAAGCTTCGATGGCTTTCTCGATCACATCCTCGATGCCGCGGCGCGCTTCAGCAGATTTCAGCGATGCGTCCGTGGCCCAGTCTGGCCGGCCAATGAGGATGGCCAGCTTCTGCCACATGTCCTCATCTGTCGCCGCTACCATGATCCAGTTGTCCTCCCCCGCACACCGGAAGCAGCCGTGCGGCACGAACTGCGGATGTCGATTGCCGTATCTTATCGGCGGCGTACCGCCGATCGAATGAACGGTGATCCACGGCGCCGCGAACGGCATCATGCACTCGATCTGCGATAGATCAATGAACTGTCCCTGCCCGGTGTTGCGGGCATGACTCAGTGCAACCAGAACTGCAGCGCAGCCGTTCAACCCGCCGACCGCATCCCCGAACGCGACGTGGCTCATCACAGGCGAATCGCCGGCATTTCCGACCACGCTCGGCAACCCCGACCCCTGCTCGAGGGTCGAGCCGTAGGCTCGGCAATTGCGATGGACGCTGTTCGTGCCAAAGGCTGACATTGACATCATGACGAGCCGCGGGTTGACCGTTCTGAGCACCTCATAGCCAAGCCCAAGCTTTGGCAGCACGTCAGCCGAATAATTGTCGACGACAATATCAGCTCCAGTTACGAGCCGCTTGACGAGAGCGCGACCTTGGCACCGTGTTAGGTCGAGAGTGATACCGCGCTTGTTTCGATTCATCATGCAGAAGCGTATCGTTTTCTCGTACAATTGACCGTCGACGTAAGCAGGTCGCCGGTCAACGCCGCGAAACCAATCGGGATATTGGATGGCCTCGATCTTGATGACGTCCGCACCGAGATCGGCCAGGGTGCGCGTACACAATGGACCTGCCCAGCCCATCGTGAAATCGATGACACGAATTCCCTGCAGTGGCAGCAGCCCGCCGGCATTGATGCGGCCCGATGACGCCGACGCCGCGCCCCTCAGCTGTCTTCGGGTATCCGCAAAAGCCTGCTGCTCGCCGGGAGCTGGCACCTTGCCGCCCCGACGCGGCGGCGTCAAGGTCAGCCGCTGCATCGAACCAGCCGTCAGGCCCTCCTCTTTGCCAAGCAGGATGGGAACGATTGCGCCGCGTTCCCTTTTCTCCACGTCCTGAAGCAGATCTGATATTTCGGGTACTGGCACGATCGGAATCTTGCGTTTCAGTCCCTCCGCAAACCATTCCTGCGCTGTCCGCGTCTTCAGCCTCGGCATAAACTGTCGCTCGATCTGCTCCATATGATGCAATCGATCTTCGCCGAGGACCAAGGCCGGATCATCACGCAGTTCGGATAAGCCGAGCATGTTGCAGAACGCGTGCCATTGTGCAGGCGTTACCGTCGTAACACCAAGCCAACCTTTTTTGGTTTCGTAGATGCCGGACGGAAAGTTCGGCCAGAAGCGGTTAACGCCAATCCGGCGCATCACATCGCCGCGCACAAACGCCCCTAACACGAAATCCTCGCTGAGAGCGAGACTCGATTCAAAGATACTGAGCGACCACGACCGGCCTGCCCCGCCCTGCATTCGCGAAAGTGTCGAAGAAGCTGCCGCGATAAAGCCCCACAGGCCGGCAAGAATACCCGTCTGGAAATCCGGCGCGTACAATGGCGGCCCCTCGACTGACCCAGTCAGCTTGATGAGGCCTGCGAGCGCACGGACGGTGGAATCCGTTGCGGTGAATCCCGCATAGGGACCCTCGCGGCCGAACCAGCTCGCTTCGAGGTAGATCAACCCGGGACGTCGCTGCCGGATCGCAATGATATCAACGGACGGGCAATCCGCGGGATCAACATCGCGCCCATCGACCAGAATGTCGCAATCCTCGATCAGTGCCGTCAACCGCGCGATCGCGTCGGGTTTGGCGCTATCTATGATGATGCTGGACTTGTTAAAGTTCAGGAATGCGAACCACGCGCTCTGGCCATCACCCGTGAGTGGCGCGCTGCGGCGAAGCGGATCTCCTGCTGGCGGCTCGACCTTCTGCACATCGGCGCCGAAATCAGCAAACAACCGGGTACAATAGCTGGTCGCGGCCGAGCTGCCGATCTCGATGACCCGCAGATGCGATAGCACTCCCATCGAGCGATCCATTTTTTCAGCCATGCTGATGCTCAGGGACATCATTTGTCACGCGAACCTGCCCGTCGACATCGCAACGCCGCGCTGCTCTCCATGCACAGATACATGGGTGTTGCGATTGGTGCGAGATGCTGGCGCTCGGACATATCGCAGAGCCGCAGCGATCCGAAGTCTTGTCTTCGCGAAATCGTTAAGCTCTTCGACCTCAAACACCGACGCAATCGATACGAGGCTTGCCGTTCACATACAGGTCCGCGCCGTTTCTCAATTAATGTTCTTTGCGCTCGGGGCCGGCGACGGACTCCATCTGCTGGAGGACGCCGTGCCGCAAGTAAGCTCTGCAGCTCCATGCCGCCGAATTTTCCGGTTCGCTGCGGAGCGGCAAAGAAAGCATGAAAGTCGCTCCCGATCCCTGACTGCGTACGTAGACCACGGCCCTTGCACAACACAATACCGGCCAGCGCGACGAGCAGGCTCACCCCGCTAGCCAATATACACGACATGTGACGCACGACGGCAGCTTTTTCGGCCTCGGTCCCCACCATGAAGCCGAACGTGCCGCACAGCGATACGATTGGCAAGTCGAATGCGTCCCAAAGCTGCAGAAAACGCGCGGCTTTACCTCGTAAGGCGAAATCGATAGTGACGCCGAGATGCCTGGGTTTGTTCGGGATAGAGCCGAATGGCTTGCACTCGATGCGAACCAACGCTGAGCTCATACCGAGGCCCACGTCGTGGTGCAATTCGACCATCGGATCCTCGTCGGTGATAACATCGATCCCCGCCCGGAAGTCATAGACACTCAGAAGATTCTCCGGAATTGACGACCGCAGCAGCCGCTGGTCACCATTTTTCATTCCGCGTTCGGGGCCTCGAAATACAATATGCGTTTCAGCGCGAGTGCACGTCCCTTGCCGCTCACCTTCGACGAGAACGTTGACGCCGTTTGGAGACAGGAAAGAGATCCGGACCACTTCGGCATGATGGTAAATACGAACGCAGCCGTCTTCGATCATCGCTGGTCTAGCTATGCCGATCGAGGTGTTTCTCGTCCCAATGTTAACTTCGCAATAGCCCAACATCGCCGCAGTGCTACCGAAGCAGTAGCCGGAAACGAATGCCATGACAGGCACGAGGTCGAAACGCTTGGCACACTATCTCGAAGACAGACCATCGAGGATCATGCCGAGCCGTCCGCCATTGCATTTTGGGCATTTTGTTCTCCATTCTAATCTGCCAGGAATAAGCACCCGACGCTCGGGCGACTCGGTACGACAGCGCGGCTTGGCGACATCGGGCCGAATTGAACGTTCCAAGCTTGCGGGCGGCCGCTGTGGTTCAAACGAACTAACCACAGGTTACTGCGCTTGGGCACTACCAAATCAGATAGCGTGGGAACGTCGGTGGTAGCGGCGCCGCCGGCGCCAAGCCGAACGGCGCGCTTGATGACGTCTGTGCGCGGAACGACATTATCAATGATTGTAGTGTTGCTCATGATCACATTCTCATAATCGAGGTCCCCTGAATGACGCTCCGCTGCGCGCCGGTCGCAGGAGCGACGGCGGAGAAAGTCGAGGCAATCTCAAGCAGCAGGCATTACTCGCCCGCAGCTTGGACACAATGAACTACCTCGCTTCGCCCCTGCAAATCGTACAGGTGATAGATGTACAGTCAGTAAAATGAAATCAACTTTATTTTTGACGGAGAGCAATGATCGCTTCGCGGGCAACGCAGGCGTGAAATACCTGCGATGTCTACTGTTCAATCAAGCATGACGCGCCTTCACGATAGAAACACACGAAGCACCTTGACTGTTCGTCTTCCTTGAGCGACGTGAACGCACACGCCTCCGCGTTTGCGATCAATTTGCGCGGTCGGTTTTCGCCTAGCACACAATATCGCTAGATCACTCTATCGTTCCTGACGAGGACTCCGATGCAACGTGCACACAGAATTCCAAGCAACGCATGATGCGACGCGAGTCTGGCCTCATCAGCTTTGCGCACGTCACCCGAAGCTCTCCGCTCCTGATTAATCGAATTTCAGTTCGGCCATGGAAATTCCTAATTCGTCTACTGACAATAAGGTTTGGCGAGCCACGCTCGAAGTCGGAAAGGGCACGGGCTCTCGCGTTGTTCCGCAATGCCAAGCAATCACGATCTTCTTACCACATGACCTTGCCCCCAATGTGGAACGGCCCGGCGTAATTGAACGAATTGATGGCGGAACGGGCTGTCGCCAAGACGACGACGGTCTGGGGATTTACGCGCAAGTGCGGTGAGCGCCAGACCTTCCCTGAGCACCTTCCCAGGGAACAAGTGGTGATCAATCCACCGGCGGCTTGTGAGTGCTGTGGCCGCAATCGTCTGCGCAAGCTCGGCGAGGACGTGACGCGCACGCTGGAAGTGGTGCCGCGCCAGTGGAAGGTGATCGAGACGGTGCGGGAGAAGTTTAGAAGTTTACCTGCCGCGACTGCGAGAAGATCAGCCAGGCGCCAGCGCCATTCCATGCCGTCGCACGAGGCTGGGCCGGTCCGAGCCTGTTGGCCATGATCACGTTCGAGAAGTTCGGCCAGCACCAGCCGCTGAACCGCCCTGCCGAGCGCTACGCTTTGGAAGGTGCCCGGTCGCGCTGTCGACCGTGGCGGACGCCGTGGAATCAGTTTGCGCGTCCTGGATCCCCTCCTGCACCTGTTGGAAGCTCATGTGATGGCAGCCGAGCGCCTTCATGCCGATGATACGACCGTCCGGTGCTGGCCAAGGGGAAGTCAGATACAGGTCGGTGCTGGATCTACGTCCGGGACGACCGGCCGTTTGGTGGCGCGGGGCCGCCGGCGGCGATGTTCTACTACTCACGCGACCGCAAGGCGAGCATCCCCGGACGCATCTGGCCCGGTATGCCGGCATCCTGCAGGCCGACGCCTACGACGGGTATCCCCAACGAGCCGATATCGACCAACGCGGTGCAGGACGCCTGTAGCAAGGCGCATCGGCTAACGGGCCTTGCCAAGCCCGTGACGCCGCATTCGCTGCGGCATGCCTTCGCCGTCCATCTACTCGAGGCCGGCACCGATCTTCGCACCATCCAGCTCTTGCTTGGCCATCGCAGCCTGTCCACAACCGCGCAATATCTCCGGATAGCCACGAACAAAATCTGCGCGGCGACCAGCCCGCTGGAGCTGCTGCCGCGCCCAATCCCTAAGGCACCACCACCACCGCCGCCGCCTGAACATTTCTGACGGCGGCCCCATAGGACGCTCAGGTCCGGAAGTGGCGGATATCTTCCGCCGCTATGGTGCTGCCTGGCGCGAGCAGCACTGGAGGTCTCTATCGACCGAACGACGTGCAGCAATGACGCCGATCGAGCGCTGCCGAACAGCCGCGCTCGGTGGCCATGTCGAGCAGTGCGATCACTGCGGAGAGCGGCGGATCTCCTACAGTAGCTGCCGCTCGCGCAACTGCCCCAAGTGCCAATCGCTCGCGCGGGCAGATTGGATCGAGGCCCGACAAGCGGAGCTTCTCGATACGCAGTATTTTCACGTTGTTTTCACCATACCCGACCAAATCGCAGCGATCGCATTCCAGCATGCCTGGCACCGTATACGATATTATGTTCCGCACAGCTGCAGAGACTTTGCGGACTATCGCTGCCGACCCCAAGCACCTCGGTGCCGAGATCGGGTTCTTTTCTGTCCTTCATACTTGGGGCCAGAACCTCCTTCACCATCCCCACCTCCATTGCGTCGTTCCTGGAGGAGGACTGTCCCCGCGATGGCAGCCGCTGGATCGCGTGCCGGCCCGGCTTCTTCTTCCCGTGGCCGTGCTTTCCCGTCTGTTCCGGCGCCTATTTCTCAGCGCCTTGCAAAAGTCGTTCGATACCGGCGAGCTACAATTCTTCTCGTCGCTGGAACCGTTGCGTGATCCGGCTGCGTTTCAGCGTTATCTGAACGATGTCGGCAGAATCAATTGGGTTATCTACGCCAAGCCGCCATTTGGCAGCGCCGAATAGGTTGTGCACTATGTCGGCCGCTATACGCATCGGGTAGCGATCAGCAACAGCCGTGTCATCGATATCGAAGACGGCAAAGTGCGCTTTCGATGGAAGGACTACCGCCACGGAAGCCAGCAGAAAGTAATGACGCTGGACGCCCGGGAGTTCATTCGGCGTTTCCTCATCCATGTCCTGCCCGAAGGCTTCAAACGTATTCGCTACTATGGTTTTCTGAGTAACCGCTACCGCAAGCAAAAGCTCGCTCGCTGCCGTGAACTGCTCGGAATGATATCCGCCGATGCTCATTCGGAGCCAAAAGAGCCACCCGATTGCCCCGAGAAGGCTGAGCACTGCAATGCCGCTTCCTTGCGTCAATGTCCATCCTGTCATCAAGGCCATATGGTGTGCGTCGAGGTATTGCAGCCAGGTTCGTTCAGTGCCGCTCGTTCACCGGACACTTCTTGATGCGAGACATCGATCAACCAAGAACCGCCACCTTCCATTTCGCAATTCTTCCGGCCGCCGTGGCAGCCGATAGATGCATTGTTGTCGTTCTTCCGACGTCAAACCTCCGGCGCTTCGCATTTTTCGGCTACTTCGCTTCCCAGATGTCGCTTCCACCCAGTACTTTCGTGATAATGTCCGCTTTGGACTCGTCTCCAGTCCAGATCACGACGTCCACAAATAACGGCGCAGTGATTCAACACCCATAGCTGCAGCGGCGTGCCCGCGGCTTCGTCCAACACGTTTTTCGATTACCGGCGCCCCTCGCGAGTGCTCGTGTTGGGTACCGAACCACGCGCTGCCAATCTAAAAACGCTCTCTATGCCGCGCGTGGCATAGACAGGACTCGATCAAGGACGCGAGGACTTCGGCACCGCCGTCGGATCCGGCAAACAGCACGTAGCGGATCGATCGTTCGACACGTGTTATTGTCGAGTTCGATGCGGCCGTCATCGATGAAGCTGGTCATCCCCTGCCAGCGCGAGGAGCTATGCCTGAATCTGGGTGACAGAGCCGATCAGGCGGCGTGGCTTTGCTGGGTCGGAATGACCTCGATGCCGTCGGCGAATCTGACACCGGCGATGATCTTCGGCAACTGATTTGTCCCTTTCAATCGACGCCAGGTTTTCGAGGCTGCATCGATCAGCTTGAACACCATCAGCCTGGCCGTCTGTGGCGACAACGATCCCTTGGTCCGAACCGTCCTGTGTCGCACTTGGCGAACACGCTTTCGATCGGATTGGTGGTTCGCAAGTGGACCCAGTGCTGGAAAGTCATAGAATGCCAGCAGATCCTCTCGATCCTTGACCAGGCAATCGACCGCGCGCGCATATTTTGCACTGTATTTCTCGGCGAAGGCTTCGAGTGCAAGCTCCGCAGCAGCCCGGCTCGGCGCCATGGAGATGTCCTGCAAAGCCTTCTTCATGCCGCTCTGCACGGAGCTCGGAACCTTGTTGAGCACGTTGACGGTCTTGTGCTGCCAGCAGCGCTGCCGCCGCGTGCCGGGGAAGACTTCGTCCATCGCCTTCCAGAAGCCGAGTGCACCATCGCCGGCCGCCAGTTCAGGCGCGACCTACAGTCCGCGCCGGCGAATGTCGATCAGAAGCTCGCGCCAGCTCTGGGCGCTCACGCGCACGCCGACCTGGAAGCCGATCAGCTCCTGCTTACCCTCGGGCGTCGCGCCGATCAAAACCAGCATGCATTCGCTGTGGTCCTCCATCCGGGCCTGCAGGAAGACGCCGTCGGCCCAGACGTAGACATAGCGCCGCGCCGCCAGATCGCGCTTCTGCCAGCGCTCGTACTCGCCCTGCCATTGCGCCTTCAGGCTTGCGATCACCGATGGCGACAGGTTCGGCGCGTCCTTGCCGAGCAGTGCCGAGAGCGCTTCCTGGAAATCGCCGGTCGAGATGCCGCGCAGATAGAGGATCGGCAGCAGGGCATCCAGGCTCTTCGTCCGCCGCGCACACAGCGGCAGGATTGCCGAGGTGAAGCGGATCCGATCAGCTCCGGTCGCACCACGGTCTCTGACCTTGGGCCGCGCGACCTCGATCGCGCCAATCCCCGTGGCAATCTTACGCGCAGGGCCAAAGCCGTGCCGCACCACCCTGGCACGGCCATCCGGCAGCTTCAGCTCCGCCGTCGTCTCCAGAAATGCCTGCAGCTCGATCTCGACGGCCTGGACGAGCAGCTCACGGGCTCCGTTTCGCAGAATTTCTGTCAGTGGATCGTCAACCGCAGACGGCTGACGGAAGGCAAGGATGTTGGTAGTCTCGTTGATGGCGTATCGCTCTCCTTGAGAGGTTCTGGCAGGCTCGACACCCGCCTCGATGCGCCGCCTCTCTCAACCCGTCATCACCCAGTTTCCCGCATAGCTCCAGCGCGAGAGGGCGTAGCGGTTGGCGTCGGCGAGCTTGATCTTTTGGCTGATGAGAGCTGCCGCGCGGCCATGCCTCGAAGGCATCGGCGAGCGGCCGGCTTTTCTGCTGCCACACGAGACGGCGCTCCTCCGTGCTGCGGCTGCGGATCTCCTTCTTGATCGCATAGAATGCGGCAATGTGCTTGAGGGCCTCACTCGCGATCGGAGCGGGGCCGGCTGCCGCGAGTTCGTAGAAGTTGCGCCGCATGTGCACCAGCAGAATGCGAGCTCGACCTCGCCGCGATAGGCAAGCTTGGGATAAGCGCTGGAACCGATGGAGTGGACGCCCCCGTTTGCCGGCACTTAGATGCCGTGGTGCGCGACTTGATGCCAACAAGATCGCCGATGCTGACAGCGTCATTCCGGATCACCGCCGTCGCTTCACCAAGCCTACTGAAGCGTCGAGCAACGTAAGACACAAAGGAGTCGCAGTTGTCGATGATGACAAGCACTCGTATTTTCCGCAGTGGACCGGGATAGATCATGTCACCGTGCTCTCCGCTTCGTCACTTGACACAAGCGGCTACCACCTCGCGTATCATTCATCGGCGCTTCCCCCAACCGACATAAACCTTTAAATTCGCCTTGGTCGCCGCAGGATTTCGGCGATACGCCTGGACACATTGATGAAATTCAGCTCTTAAGGCTCGATAATATTTCCGTAAAAGATTGAAACCTTCGACGAACGCAATGTCGCGAAGTCAAAGCGCAGGGTAGGAAACAATGAGCCGTCTGCTCGACCATAGGCGCCTTATGCAGCGTGTCCCTGGATTTCGACCGGGCGTTCAAGAAAACTGGATACGTCGAGAAAACCATCTTGGCTTCATGATGGAGCGCCACGGGACAAGTGTCAGGATGGGAGGGATCGATGCCAGGCATGAACAATGCCTTTGTGAGGTTTTCCGGCGTCCAGAAGACCTATGACGGCGAAACGTTGGTCGTTAAGGATCTTAACCTGGACATCGCCCGGGGTGAGTTCTTGACCATGCTGGGGCCCTCTGGCTCCGGCAAGACGACGACCCTCATGATGCTCGCCGGCTTCGAGGTGCCGACCCAAGGCAGTATCCTGCTGGAGGGGCGCTCGATCGACAACATGCCGCCGCACAAGCGCGACATCGGCATGGTGTTCCAGAACTACGCGCTTTTTCCGCATATGACCGTGGAGGAGAACCTCTCCTTCCCGCTTAAGGTCCGCAAACTCGGCAAGGCCGAGATCGAGGCCAGGATCAAGCGGGCGCTCGACATAGTCCGGCTCGGCGCTTATGGCAAGCGCCGGCCTGGTCAGCTTTCCGGCGGCCAGCAGCAGCGTGTCGCACTTGCCCGCGCCCTCGTGTTCGATCCCAAGCTCGTGCTGATGGACGAACCGCTCGGCGCCTTGGACAAGCAGTTGCGCGAGCAGATGCAGCTCGAGATCAAGCATATCCACGAGGATCTCGGCGTTACCGTGGTCTATGTGACACATGACCAGGGCGAAGCGCTGACCATGTCGGACCGCGTAGCGGTGTTTAACGACGGGGTCATTCAGCAAGTCGCCGGGCCCGCCGAGCTGTACGAGCGACCGCAGAACGCTTTTGTCGCCCAGTTCATCGGCGAGAACAACCGGCTACACGGAAAGGTCGTCGCGATGAATGGTACAACCTGCAAGGTAGACATTTCGGGCGCTGGCAACGTGCAGGCGTTGGCGATTAATGTCGAGGCAGTCGGTGGGCAGACCGTGCTGTCGTTGCGGCCGGAGCGGGTGAAGCTAAACCCCACGCCAGGCTCGCTGCCCAATGTCTTCAGCGCGCGGGTTGCGGAGGTGATCTATCTGGGCGACCACGTGCGCACCCGCGTCTCGGTGTGCGGCCATGATGACTTTGTGATCAAGCTGCCGAATTCGGAAGGCGTGGTGCAACTCGAGCCGGGTACAGCGATCACCATCGGCTGGAAAACGGAGGATTGTCGGGCGCTCGATGCGCCATGACGACGACCAAGGCTTCGCCGCGAGCAAGGCGGGCCTTCGGCAACGCCGCCGGGATGGCAAAGCAGGGGAGAGCAGACGATGAGAAAGCTATTGAGGATTGCGAGCGCCTTGGCCCTAATCGGCCTGGCGACGGGTACGTTTGCGGCGGTGAAATCCGCCTTTGCGGACGAGCAGCTGACGATCACCTCCTTTGGCGGGGTCTACCAGGCGGCCGTGCGCAAGGCTTATTTCGAGCCCTTCTCGAAAGGCGGCCGGGATCAAGATCATCGAAGACGAGTACAATGGTGAGTCTGCTAAGATCCGCGCCATGGTCCAGTCCAAGAGCGTGAGCTGGGACGTGGTCGACGCGGACTCCGTCGCAGCCATACAACTGTGCGACGAGGGCATCATTGAGACGATCGACTGGAAGAGGTTGGGCCTCGACCGGGCCAAGTTCATGGGTGGCGACAAGTACGACTGCGCGGTGCCGTACGAAGTTTCTGCCTCGATCATCGCCTACGACAAGGATAAGCTGCCGAACGGCCCGAAGACCATCGCCGACCTGTTCGACACCCGGAAATTCCCCGGCATGCGCGGCCTGTGGAAGGTTTCTCCCGACATATTTCTCGTATGGGCGCTGATCGCCGACGGCGTGGCCCTCAAGGACGCCTATAACGTCCTCAACACACCCGAGGGGGTCGACCGCGCCTTCAGGAAGCTCGACACGATCAAGAAGGACGTCGTCTGGTACACGTCCAACGCCCAGCCGGCGCAGCTTCTGGCTGATGGCCAAGTCGTCATGACCCAAGCCCCGAACGGCCGCATCTACGATGCCGTCAAGAACTCCGGCAAGCACTTTGAGATCATGTGGGATGCCCACACGTGGGAGGTCGGTTACTGGATGATTCCCAAGGGTAGTCCGCATCGGGACGCCGCCTACAAGTTCCTCGCCTTCGCCGGCTCGCCCCAGGCGCAGGCTAACCTGACGCGCTACCTGCCCTACGGGCCTGCCAACGAGGACGCGATGTCGCTTGTTGATCCGGCGATCGTGCCCCACCTTCCGACGGCGCCCGACCATACGGCCAGTGGCCTGCAGAGAGACGCCGCCTTCTTGATTGAGAAGGGCGATGACCTGACCCAGCGCTTTACCACCTGGCTCGCGAAGTAAGAACAAGGAACGGCGGGAAGGGCTTGCGCTCTCCTCGCCGCCTGAGGAAATGAGAGAAGAGAGGTGTCGATAGTGACGATGGTCGCCCAAATCGCCGGCAGTTCCGACAGCATTCCGCTGCGCGTCAAGCTGCAGCGGGTCGAGCGCCGGCGCAAGCTGAGGGCCGTCACCCTCGTCCTGCCGCTCCTGTTGTTCATCCTGGTCGCCTTTGTCTCGCCGATCGCCCGGATGATGTTCACCGCGATTCATGACGATACACTGCTGGCGCTGATGCCGCGAACCACGGCAGCGTTGAGCGCGTGGGACGGCAAGGATCTGCCAGACGAGCGCGTCTATGCCGCTCTCGCCGAAGACCTGAAGCAGGCTTGGGTGCAGAAGACCACGGGGGCGATCGGCAAGCGGATGAACTATGAGTTGCCTGGTGTCGGCAGCCAGGTCACGTCGAGCGCGCGCAGGGCGAGCACGCTTTCCGTTGGCCCCTACAAAACGGCTTTGATCGAGATCAATCCGCTCTGGGCTCATCGCGACGTCTGGAGCTTGCTGAAGCGCGGACGCTCGGCCTATACGGCCTATTACCTGCTGCGTTCCGTCGATTTCCAGTACGGCTCCGACAGCCAGATCGTCGCCTCGCCGCCGGATAACGCGATCTTCCGCGACGTCTTTCTGCGTACGATTGGCATCAGCATCGGCGTGACCGCCGCGACCCTGCTGCTGGGTTTCCCGGCGGCCTATCTCTTGGCGACATTGCCGCTCAGGACCAGCAATCTCCTGATGATCATGGTCGTACTACCGTTCTGGACCTCCCTGCTGGTGCGCACCACGGCCTGGGTCGTGCTCCTGCAGCATCATGGCGTCGTCAACGACATGCTGATGGCGCTGCATATCATATCGCAGCCCGCGGAGCTCATCTTCAATCGGGTCGGCACTGTGGTGGCCATGACCCATATTCAGCTGCCCTTCACGCTTCTGCCGATCTATAGCGTGATGAAGACGATACCGCCCAGCCATCTCCGAGCTGCCCGCTCGCTCGGCGCCGGACCCTTCTACGCCTTCTGGAAGGTCTACTTTCCCCAGACCCTGCCGGGGATCGCTGCCGGTTGCCTGCTGACCTTCATCCTGTGCTTGGGTTATTACATCACCCCCGCGCTCGTCGGCGGGCCGACCGACCAGATGATCAGCTCCTTCATCGCCCACTACACCAACGCGGAGCTCAACTGGGGCATGGCCTCGGCCCTTGGCGCAATCCTGCTCGCCGCGACCCTGCTGCTCTACTACGTCTTCAACAAACTGGTCGGCGTCGACCGGATCAAGATGGGATGAGAACAGTGGCCCCTTCCCCCTATGCCTCACCGACGGAGAAGGGCTGGTACTATCTGCACCGGCTGATCTGCGGCGCGGTGCTGCTGTTCCTGATCGCGCCGATCCTTGTGATCATCCCGCTGTCCTTCAATTCCGTGCCCTTCTTCACCTATCCGATGCCAGGGCTGTCACTGCGCTGGTATGAGGAGTTCTTCCTCACCAACCGTTGGCTGGGTGCGCTGCAAAACTCAATCTTCGTCGCGGTGTCGGTCACGCTGCTGTCAACCGCGCTGGGCACGATAGCCGCGCTCGGGCTCAGTCGCCCGAACTTCCCCTGGCGCACGGCGGTGATGAGCCTGTTGATCTCGCCCATCGTCGTGCCGGTTGTAATCACCGCGGTGGCCGTGTATTTTTTCTATGCCGATGTAGGGCTGCTCAATACTTATACTGGGCTGATCCTGGCGCACACGACGCTGGCCACGCCCTTCGTCGTCATCACCGTGACCGCGACCCTGAAGGGCTTCGATCATTCGCTGATCCGCGCGGCCGCCGGGCTCGGCGCGCCGCCGATCGCCGTCTTCTTCAAGATCATCCTGCCGCTCATCCTGCCAGGGATGATCTCAGGCGCGCTCTTCGCCTTCGGCACCTCCTTCGACGAGGTGGTGCTCGCCCTCTTCGTCGCCAGCCCCGAGCAACGGACCTTGCCCAGAGTCATGTTTTCCGGAATCCGCGAGGAAATCAGTCCGACCATCACCGCCGCCGCTACCGTGCTGACCCTGATCGCATTTGGCATGCTGACCACAATTGAGCTCCTCCGTCGTCGCTCGGAGCGGCTGCGCGGTATCCGTAACACATGACGGATCCCGTCGGATGATGATCGAGGCGGCGCGGGCCGGGGCGGCGGCGGTGCACATTCACGTTCGTGATCCCGAGACCCGGCAGGGCTCGCGGGATCCGGCGCTTTATCGGGAAGTTGTGCGGCGCATTCGGAAGTCGGATGTGAATCCGGTGATCAACCTGACGACAGGGATGGGTGGCGACCTGGTGCTGAGCGGGCCTGATGCGCCGCTGCCGCCGAACCCAGCGCGAACGGACATGGCGGGAGCCCTGGAGCGGATTGTGCATGTGGAAGAGTTGCTCCCGGAGATCTGCACATTGGACTGCGGGTCGATGAATTTCGGCGCTGGCGAATTTGTTATGATCAACACCTATCCGACGGTGCGCAAAATGGCCGCGCGCCTGCAAGAGATCGGGGGGCGTCCTGAGATCGAGGCGTTCGATACCGGTCACCTGTGGATCGCGCGCGACTTGGTCAGGGAGGGGCAACGCGCTGCTCTCGCGATTGTGCAACACCTGATGGGCTGAGGATTGGCGCACGTAAAGAATCGCCTTGCGCTCCAGATGATAAGGCCTGACCTTGTCAGAGATCATGATCGACCTCCTTCGCGGGCGGCATTGCTGTCATCGCAGCATGGTCGAGGATCAACTGCGTCATCAGGCTCGTGAGGACCGCCCGGGCTTCCGCTGGCAGCTCCGACCATGCTGGCGCGCCGATGGCGCCGTTCGACAGGCCGCTCCCGAACAGATCCATCTGCGGCTGCGGCCGCGGTTGTCGATTGTGTCGGTATCCGCTCCCTGGCATTGCCGTCTGCCATGACATGGGTCTCTGCCCGATTCTGGTCGTGAGAGGCTCTGGATGCGCCAGAAAGCGGGGCAGCTGATGGCGTTCGATCCTTCAACGCCAGATCGAGAAGCGCACAAAGCGCTGCAAGTGCGGTTATGCTGACAAATGGCCGAGCTGCCAAAAGCTCAGCCTCAAGGCATGCCGTCCGGTCGAACACCAGGCTGGAACCTCCAGCCAACGATCTGTTTGCGATCCATCCAGAGAGCAGCGGAAAGCGACATCGTCAGCCTTGTCGACCCTTCCGTGAACGTAAACTCGGCGACCAAACCAGGGATGATGTCGATAAAGAACCTCGCGAAGAACAGTCCTGTGGGCGTTCTCAAACGTTGCTGTACAACGAAGAGCGGCCCCATGGGCGATCGGCAATCGAGCGCGGATTTTGCTGCAAAACGACGTCGGCGCAACCAGCCCGCCAGCGTGATCAGAGGCGCAAAACTCTAGTTCTGGATGGTTCAAACTTCCGTCTCGCTGCAAAAAATCCCGAGACTCTAACCGCCGCTGGATGAAAACACAGTGGCGGGTCGTCTATCCGGTACCAGCCAGCCGCCCATGCTGTGGTGATAGCCGATTGCGCAAGATCGGACCGCTGGAGATCATTCCGCGCCAGTGTAAGGTAATCCAGAACACGCCATATCGCCGTGCCGTCGCCACGACTGGTTTGCTTTTGGGACCCCAAGGTAGCTAATGCGCTCGCGAGCATCCTGGTGATCTCCGCTTTCACAGGTTGGAATCACTTGCTCCGGCATTGACCTCGACGAAGTATACACACGACGTTAGCCTACAATGACGCTGGAGTTAGGCGCATTAGCTTATGCTCTAGCCACCCGAAGATGCAATCGTCAGTAGTCACGAAGTTTTCGATCTCCCCCAGAGATGGCCGGCCCTTCCGGGGCATGGCCAGCTCCAAATCAATACGCGCTGCCGTGCAGTCAGCTTGTAGTTTTGTCGCCTCCGACAGGCTGACAGTGCCACGCCCACCGGCGAGCACGAGAACCGGGCATCTCAGTTGCCGCACCAATCGCGAGCGATGCGCCGGCACCACGTCGTCGTCCAGTGCTTTTGCAGTCTTCGTCATCCAGTCGACAGACGCCAGAGTCCGCACCCAGTTCCAAAGGCCACCGTCGCAAACCGCCGCAGCAACGCGACGATCAGATAAAGCGAAATCAGTAGCTAGAACGGCTGACAGCCCTTCTCCGAAGACGCCAATCCGAGCGGCATCAACGTCGGGCCGCGCTGACAAATAATCCAAACAGCAAGACAACAAGATTTCCGATTGACCAAGCCACCGATTCTTGACGTCGTCGTAAGACACAATGAGAACCGAGATGCTCCGCCCAATCACGGTAGGCAAGAGCCTTCCGAGCAGTGCGGCTCCTGTATCTTCTTCTCTGCTGATGCAAATGACCGCCGGCGCGCATAAATCGCGACCGCCAGCAGGCAAGTAGTAGGCCAGAAATTCACATTGATCGGAGCACGCAATTCTCACCCGGTCCACCTTCGGCGCCAGAGATCCGAATCTCTGAATGGCGATCTCTACTTTAGCCGACACGTCTCCACTATGTGGATCGTCTTCATCCATTAACCGCTTAGCAACTTCAAACGCGGTTAGTGCGCAAAGCCAAGCATCGGTCGCCTCATCGAAGGCTCCATTATCGATATTCAGGTCACCAACACGGCAGTGGGCATCTCCGATGTTAGTCCATCTTGCGACCCAGTTCCGCCGACTTGCGACCCCATCGTTGTCCTCGAGATCGTCTAGAAACGCCGCGGCGGCTCGCCGGGTGGACGCAAGATCGCTTCTTACGTAAGGCCAAGTATCGCACAACATGCGATTCGCCCCTTGGTGCGGTTCCCCACTATCCGCTCAGTATCGCCCAGATAGCGTAGTCGTCAGTACGAAGCTGAGCAGCAGCCGCATCAACTCAATCGGTAACATAGTCGGCTTCAGCTTGCTTGCACTTCGTGTACAAGTATTACCTGGCTGCCAAGTCGATCCTCCCTAATGTGGGACCTTAGGTCGCCGAAACTCTGCTTCTTACGGGGATAACGCGCAGCTTTTCATGCGGTGAGGTCACCTCTGGGTTTGCGCGAGCAAGGTACGAGACGGGATCTGAGCTTTTGTCGAGACCCATCGATGCCAACGCCGACGCCAGCCGGTGATCCGCGTTTTTTGCCCGGCGCTAAAATCGCGCGGGAAGAACATCAATAATCGCACAACCGATCAGGCCCCGCAGACATTCGCGGGGGTAGGCGCCTTGGGCGTCACTTCCATAATTGGCCACGCGAAAGCCGGTCTAGATGCAGGATCCCTGCACTGGGACACTTCGAACGCAAGAAATACGTCAGCGAGCGTGCTAACCTGCAGGCTAAGCGAGCGATCGCCCCGCCGCATCCAGTGCCGCCCTCGCATGAAGAACTTGTACTTTATGCTCTCAGCTCGTCGGCACGGATCGGCAGTTCGTCGCCTTTTGAACGACCGGCGTCGTGCCGCCATCGGGCCGACGGAAGTGGAAAGCCACTAGATGGAGATGATCATGCCCGTTAGATTCAAGGTCCAATGCCTGCTCTGGCTAGACGATTGGGTCGATGTTGCCTTTTTTGGAGATCGTGAATCGGCTGTGGCGGTCAAGGACGCGACGGAACTCGCATGGCCGCTGCATTCGTTTCGTGTGGCCTGGTACAAGCGCCCGGCGAACAAGGCGACGTGAGGCCTACGGATCGTGAACGATGTCGGGTTTGAGCTTGGCAGATATGAAATTGATGTCACCGATTGACAAGAATCGCGACGAACAAGTCGGCGGTCTGCGATGGATGCCCGGCAGCGCAGAAACCTATCGTATCCGGCTTTCGTGCATCACCGCACCCTCGATCAGAGATGGCGAGCGCATCGTTATGATCGTGCGTGACGGAGATCATGGTCTTACCCAGTTCCCTTGTGTAGGGTCTTGATCGTCGTTCCTGAGATACTGGCGCAGCTTCTTGTCCGGCACGTCTAACGGCTCTTCAAGAACTAGAACGGGCGGATCGAAAACCAGTGCCCAGCTATCAGTACTCGACGTCACGATGTCGGAAACGGGGAAGCCGCTGAGGATTTATTTGGCGTTTGAAAACTCCGCGCGGCGGAAGGCCCACGGCTAGATGCGGGCCGCCTCAAAGGCAAATCCGTCATCATATTGGCGCCGGCAGCGGCATCGGCCGCGCCGCAACGCTTTTGTTTGCCAAGGAGGGTGCGCAACTGATCGCGGTCGGCCGCACGGAAGCCGTTGCCGACATCGTCGGGGAGGTGAAGAAAACGGGCGGCCTTCCAAAATGCCGTGACAGCGAATGCGGGTTCGGAAAAGGACGTGTGTCGGTCTCAAAGAGAATTTCCTCCTTGGGATCGATCCGACTCCTTCTGAAGCTGTCTTCCGTCCATTTTAGATGATTACCGCTTCATCAGGTGGATCGACATAGAGCCGCCCCACCAAGGCGGCGCTCAAGCGCCGTCCGTTGGTTAATGTACCCCTCGTATGTGAGCTCATCGTCGTCGATCGAAGGCGGCTCGACCATCAGCGCGCCCGATCCTGCGGCTGCTGGCACCGGCGACAGAGGCATTGTGCGCCTCAAGCCCACGCCTCAAGAAGGCAATCACCTCGGGACGCCTCACTAATCGCCTCTTCAAAGCCCGCATCGGGACTGCCCATGGGCTGCCGGCAGGCGTGAAGATTGGGCAAGCAAGCAGACCGATCGAGGGGCGATCCTGTCCGATGACGGGGATCGACGGAAGTCATACTTGGTTCCGGAAACGGAGCTAACTAAGGTCACCCAAAGATTGGGCCGCATGGAGAGGTCAGGGCTTGGCGTGTCAAGAAGTTTTTCGCGATCAACATTTCTTCTTTTCCTACGTTTCAAGAGGGGGGCTCGTGCGAGCGCAGTTCTGCATTGATGGTACGGCAGGCCCCTTTGCCTGGCCGCGCTGAGCGGTCAACCGCCCGGAGCCCGGAGGGTCGCGCCGGAAGGCGCGAGGGGTTGACGGCGAAAGCGCGCGCCGAGCTACAATTGGTGTCCGGCCCATTACGCTGCAAACGTAACTGCGTTTCTGTTGATCCTCTTTCCCCGTTTTGACGTTCCCGATGACGTTTGTTCAATTGACCCAAGGCGGAGCCCCTTTCGCTATGCGGCGCTCGCCGCATCAACTTATATCCGGTCGGGACGAGCCCGCACCAAGGTCCCTCATGCAACAGTGCGAGGGCGCAGGGCTCAAAGGAGGATGGGACCATTCTACTTTGCGGCGTATTGCAGCCAGGCTAGGCTACCGGTCACACATCCGCCTTGGAATCGGTAATGTTCCTTTCGTCCTCTTTCAGTGAATCTAGTCACACCTTCAGAGCGGTGCCTTCAGGCACCAGACCTGTCTCAAGATAGCGCCAGAGCGCAATCAGCAGCTTGCGTGCGACGGCGACGATCGTAATCCGCCGGATGCGGCCCTTGAGTTTGCCAACACGATCGCGGAACCAGATACTCAAGGGGCTGCCAGGCTGATGCCGCAACCACAGCCAGGCGAGCTCAATCATGACCGTGCGAGCCTTGGCGTTGCCAGCCTTGCTGATCCCCTGATCACGGCACGTCGCGCCGCTCTGGAAATGCGCTGGCGTCAGACCGACATAGCTCGCCAATTGTTTGCGATTGTCGAATGAGCGGTAGAACACTTCGCCGACAAGTGTGTTCGCAAATTCGGGCCCGATGCACTTAATTATGGCCAGATCCTGGATCTTCTTTGCGCTCGTATGCTCCGCCTCAGTCTTGGCCGATGCAATGGCATCGCGCTCCGCCTCGATCGTTTTGATCATTCCGATGACAAGCTCCAACCGCTGCAGTTCGCGCAGGATTTCCGCCATGAGCCGCGGCGGCAACGACCGACCATCAGCGGTGCGCAACCGTTCCAGCTGCTGCATCCGATCGCGGCGCAGGGGTTGGTACTCATAGATGCCATGGATCGCGAGCAGTCCCTTGATCCGGTTGACATGTTGGATACGTTCGTTAATCAACCGACCACGCTCACGATGGAGCCGACGGTTGTCCTCTTCGGCGACACTTGGCACGCGCACAACGCTCCAAACCTTCGGCCCAGCCCGCAGATACGCCATCAGTGATCGGAGCAATCGCTCGACATCGACGCGGTCAGTCTTCGCGCGACGCGCCCGACGATCAACCTGCAGACTTACCGGATCAATGACGTAGTTGCGGATGCCGTGTGCTTCGAGCAGGCGGTGGAGCCAGAAGCCGTCGTAGCCAGCTTCGTAGCAAGAAATGATTTCCACGCGCTGCTTTGTTTCTCTGGCAACTCGCGTCCGGATCCGCTCGCGCAGATCCAACAGCTCCTTCCCATCGCAGGGCTTCAACGTGTGGCGACTGACCTTGTCCGACAAGGGCGTGTTGACGGCAACAATCCAACTTTTCTTGCTCAATTCGATTGCAAGAAGACAGCGTACGGCGTCATCATGGGTTGCGGCGGGCGGCAGGTTGTTCACTGTCCGGGTTTCCATCAGCGTCTCTCCTATGCACCTGGTGGGAAGGTAGAAACCGAAGCGGTAACACAAACCTCCTGTCCGTCGCGCCTGCATAGGAGATCTACTTCCCGGCGCAAAATTGATGCTTTAAGCAAACCCCGCCGGGGTGGACGGCGGGGTCCGAAGCGAGCAATGATGGGTGCGAGGTCTACGGAGCGGCTCGGCTGCTCATCGTCCGACCGATGTTGACGAGATTGTCAGAGATCACGCCGAGGGCGACCCAGCGCTGCATTCCGGCGTCACCCTTGTATCGGCATCGATTGAGACCGTTTCGCCGCTTTACCACGCTGATGCGTCCTTCACGTCCCGTGCGCCATTTCTGGCCATCGCGGAACCAGCGCTTCTTCTGTTCGCGCTTGCGCTCAGGGCTTTTGCTCGATCGATTGGGAATGCATACCCGCTTGACCCCCATTGCTTTCGCAGCGGCCTCGTTCCTGGCAGAGTAGAACCCGGCGTCAGTCGCCACCAGCCGCGGCACGCGCCCCAGCTTGACCTGGTGGGTTGCGATGGCCGGGATCAACAGATCGCAATCATTGGGGCGCCGGGCATAGACTTCGTAGTCGACAATGATCTGGTTTTCGGCTTCTTGCAGCTTGATCATTTTGCCGAACTCGTTGGGCTTGCCGGCCTTGCCCTTGCGGATGATCTCGGTCGACGGCTCGAACACGCTGAGAACCTTATCTTCCACATGGGTGTCGCCGTGGAAGATGCGCGCCCGGGTTTGACGCATCACCCGCAGCACCAGCGGCAACATCCTGTCGAGCTCCTCGCGGAGTCCCTCCAGTGCGATCTGCTGCAGAATGTCCGTGGCCTTCTTCACTCCTTTGGATATTTCCTTCGAGAACCGCTTCGCCTGTCCCTCCACCCGGCTCGTCGTCTCGAGCAGCCGGCGATACCGCTGCTGCAATCGATCGCGATTGAGCAGACCCTTGGTGCGCGCTATTCGTGCGATCTCGAACAGCCGCAGTTTCACGCTCCGGCTGCGGTCACGCAGCTTGGTTCCGACCGCGCCGACAATGTCTGTGATTTTCCTCATGGTCCGGGTCCAACACCCGCACGCCGTCCCCCAGCAATGTGCTGTCGGTCGGATGGTGGATGTTGGTTTCCACCACGGTCGTGTCCACGCGCATCCGCCGGCCCGCAAGGACGCCGTTGCGCTATTGTCACCATCGATCGTGGATCTGCTTGAGCACCTCAGGCCCGACCGCCAGACCCCACCGCCCCATGGTCTTGGCGTCCGGCATCTTGCCACTGCCCACCCGCGAGAAGTCGCGGTACACGAGGTTGGCGCGCACCTTTCGTTCCAGAGCACCATTACTCAGGTTCCGCATGTGCTTGAGAATCAACAGGCGTAACACCACCTCTGCCGGCGTGCCGAGCCGACCACGACTGCGGCTCTTCGGGCACCGCTTCGCCAGTGCTTCGTGCACCGCCGCCACGATCTGCTCGTCCGCCGGCACCTGATCGGCGTGCTGCATCCACTCTTCGCGAAGATCACTCACTTCCTCGGCGATCAGCCCATCGCCCAAAGCTGAGTTGCGCCCGCCGCATCTCAATCATCTCGCCGCCCCGCGCCTTCGATGCGGCTCTGGACGTAGCAGCTCATGATTGCGTTCGCAGATGTCCTCGATCGCCTGCTTCAGCTTCTGATAATTGTCGAGCCAGCGACGAACCTCGGCGACCCGTTCGCGACGCACGCTGAACTGCTGCGTGCGTCCGCCGGCGTATGTCACGGTGAGTCGAACACCGGGTGCCCTTCGCCGCGCGCGCATTTAGGACAGCCCTTGGTATGTCGGACGGTGCGCTCCAGCAATGAACCGCGCAGCGACTCGCCGGTGGCCGGCAGCTTGCCGACGAGCTTGTCGCGCGCTCTCACGGTTCGCTCACGAATCATTCATAAGAACGAATCAATGGCGGCCAAACAAGTCAAGCGCCGATCCGTTCGACCTTGCAGTCTTCCGCCGATCGGCCGACTCTGAACGCAGACTACGTCCACCTAATTTTGCGCCGGGAAGTAGCTCGGTGTGTCTTTCAGGAGGTTGTCCATCTGATCTGGACCGAGGAAGCTGAGGTTGCGAAGCTTCCGTGTTCAAGGAGAGACCAGATGAACGTCCAGAAGAATGCGCCTTTGACGCCCAAAGGTCGAGAGGCGATGTCGCGAAGCGTGGTCGAGGGCGGCCTGAGCAAGGCGGACACGGCCTACCAGTTCAACACGACGGCGAAGACCGTCGCCAAATGGGTCAAGCGGTTCCGCGCAGAAGGTGTGGATGGGTTGCGTGATCGCTCCTCCAGACCCCATTAATGGTCGAGCCAAACCCCGCCAATCACGTGCAAGGCCGTCGACACGTTGCGTCGGCAGCGCCACACCGGCAAGCAAATCGCAGCCGAGGTCGAAGCGTCACCGGCCGCCGTCAGCCGCATTCTTCGCCGCTTGAGATTAAACCGGATACGCGATCTGGAGCCCGGCCGAGCCAGAGCGCCGCTATGAGCGCGAGAACCCAGGCGAGATCATTCACATCGACATCAAAAAGCTCGGGCGTTTCGAGCGTGTCGGCCATCGCAACACCGGCGATCGGACTGGTCCGAACAAGAGCCGCGGCGTCGGGTGGATTTCGTCCACGTCTGCATTGACGACCATTCCCGCATCGCCTTCTCCGAGATCAAGCCCGACGAGACGGCCGGACGGTGCTGTTCCTTTCTCAAGGCAGCTGTGGCATATTACAATAGCCTCGGCATTGCCGTCACACGCGTCATGACCGACAACGGGAGTTGCTACCAAGCGTTCGCCTTCCGCGAACACTTGCCGAGACCTGGGCATCAAGCACATCCGCACCAAGCCTTACACTCCCAAAACAAACGGAAAAGCCGAGCGCTTCATCCAGACCGCGCTTGGGAAATCGGCGTATCCCGAGCCGATCCAACGTCAGATCGGCGCGCCCAAGAGCAGCCGATCTGGCTGCATCAATACAACTGGCATCGACCCCACGGGGGCAGAAAATCTCAAACGCCGATCAGCAGGTTCGGTTTGACCAAGTACAACCTCCTGAGGCTCCACACCCACTTGATGGCGCAGCAGGTCGGACCAGTTGAATTCCGATTGCGCGAAGAGATGGTGAGAACGGGCCGCGGCGCAGCAGCTCATGCGAGTGAGGCGATCGTCATCCGGCACAGGTCTGTGATATCGTAGACCGGCAACTTCTCGGTGCGGCGGAGGGCCGGGGCGGCGAGAGGGAACGCGGTGCATTCGAGCAGGATAGCCGCGATCTCCGGATGCAATGTCCGTAGACGTGTGACGCACGCGCGCACGTCATTCTCGATGGCTTCAACGTCGGTGGGCGGAAGGGGTCGCTTCATGCCGTCGTGCCAGTATTTGCCGCCTTCGATGCCGCCGACAATAACGCGCTTACGCTGTTCGGGGTCATTCACACCGAGCAGATCCTCCGTGCAATGCCTTGAGTCGTAAGTGACGACGGCAAGCTTCGCAGAGGCCGGCAGTTGAAGAAGAAGCGTAGGCGCCAGTAGCAGATTCGAGAGCACCACGGGAACATTGACCGCAGCAGCAACGGCCCCCTGATGACGCACGAAGAAGCCGCAGTTCGAACTAATTACAATCGCCCCTCTTTCGAGGAGACGTTGGGCTGCTAAGAGGATGGCCGGCTCAAGAGATGGATCGCCTTGCACAGCCTTCTCCACCGTCGCTCCGGGAACCGCTTCGGAGATAACCGGCAGATTGAAGGTTGCTGGATTCATCAACGAACGAGGCCGGGGCGGGCGCGGCGGCTCGCTAAGCGAGAAGCCCAAGTCGAGATTTAGAATTCCGAGGCAGCGGCTGATTTCTGTCATGCACAAACTTTGGCATGACTTCTGCACCGAATTTTGGCGCTTTTCCGAGCGCCGGAGCAGAAATAATGCGAGATTCTTTGTACGTTGCACCGCGTCAGTGCCAGCAACGCCTCCCTTCTTCGGTCAAGGTCTCCCAGGATGGACGCCGGTGTGTTCCGGCGGAGGCACAGATATCTGGATGCCCTGTACGACGGATCGACAGCGCGAATCACGAGAAGCTGCGCCTCTGAACGGGAGAAAGGGCCGCAATTTCGGATGTGCGGCCGGCATCGTCCAAATCCCGCCGACGAGCGTTCACAAGAACGGGAAGATGCGGCGCTCCCCGCAATATGAACTGGAACTAGCCAGCGTACGCCGCATGTCTAGCCCGGATATCTCACAGAACCATCACAGTAGGTGCGGACCCGGCGCGTAGGGCATTCTTTCGGGCCTGCTGGTCGGGTTTCGAGGCAGTTGGCATGCCTACAATGCGCACTATTGCCTGTACGAGATTCCCGCATCGAACCCGCCGCGCAAGCAATGCAGTCGATGGAATCGTCTTGTCGATCGAGCCGCCGCCTTCAAGACGGCAACGGTGCCAAAACCCTCAACTGAAGCTGAAGGAGCTGTAGTATGAATGCACGTCCCCTTTTTGGACGAACGCTTCAAGTTGCGCCGTTCCGACGCGGCAAGGATTTGAAGTGCATCTACATGGAGGAACGGCGGGGGTTTAGTCGTGAGGTGCCCAATTGGATGTTCGACGACAGCTACTGTGCCGGCATGGCGCTTGGACCGCCGCAGGTCAGTATTGATGGGCTGAACGAACTTGCCGTCGTTCTGAAGCTTCTCGGCCCGAATCGGGTGTCGGGCGCACGATCTCATTCGATGAAGAGGGAGAAAGGACGTGCGCAGAAAAAGCCAATATCGCGAGCCGATGCAACTGGGTCTGGATCTGGGTCGTCGAATTCCCCAGCACCCGCTGGGCAGCAATCCCAAAGGTCTGATCCAAGCGCTCGCCGATCTCTTGCTGGAAGTGGCGGGCATCGAGGCCGTTCAGGTGTCGGGAGGTGACCGTGAGCATCAAGATCACGCCTGACCACCTCGGTCGCGCCGCTGTCGTCTATGTTCGCCAATCGACAATGTCCCAAGTCATGGGGAATCTCGAAAGCCAGCGGCGGCAATATGACCTGGCGCAGGCCGCGGAAACCGCCGGATTTAGGTCGGTGACGGTAATTGACGACGATTTAGGCCGCTCAGGTTTCCGGCAGCACTCAGCGGCCTGGATTTGAGCGGCTTGTGGCGATGGTATGTTCGGGCGACGTCGGTGCCGTCTATTGCATCGAGGCGTCGCGGCTGGCGCGCAATGGACGCGACTGGCATGACTTGATCGACCTATGCGCCGTCGCTGGCGCGTTGGTCATCGATTCCGACGGCGCCTATGATCCGCGGCTCGTCAACGACCGCCTGCTTCTCGGACTGAAAGGGACGATGTCGGAGTATGAGCTGAGCCTGCTTCGCCAACGTGGAATCGCCGCTCGAGACTCCAAGGCCCAGCGCGGCGAGTACCGCTTCATGCTTCCACCTGGATTTTGTTGAAATGAACTTAGCAAGATCGAAATCGATCCCGACGAACATGTGGCGGGGGTGGTTCGACTCGTCTTCACGAAGTTCCGCGAGCTCGGCGGCGCCCGGCAGGTCTTTCTTTGGCCGCGCGCCGCCGACATCAAAATGCCTGTGGTCCTGAGGAACGTTCAAATCTACAAGCTCAGCTGGAAGGCACCGGCCTATCACACGGTGATGCAGATCCTGCACAATCCACTCTATGCTGGCGCCTATGCGTTTGGCCGAATCGCTCAGAAGACACGGATCGTGGACGGTCGCGCCCGTAAGGTCAGCGGCTTCAAAAAGCCGCGGGAGGATTGGAATGTTCTCCTGCGCGACAATCATCCTGGCTATATCGGTTGGCAGGAGTACGAAGACAATCAGACGCTGCTGCTGGAAAACGCCCACATGAAGAAGAATTGCTCGCGTAAATCGGCGCGCGGGGGACGCGCACTGCTGACCGGCTTGATGCGGTGCGGATGTTGCGGGCGGATGATGCGTGTTGTCTATGGCCAGGCCAAAGGGAATGCCCATTGTTATCAATGTCGCGGCGATGATGCCCATGTCGGTGCAGGCCTATGTATCGGCATCGGCGGAGTGCGGGTCGATCGTGCGGTCGCGCTACAAATCCTTGAGGCTGTCTCCGATCGAGCTGTTGAAGCAGCGATATTTGCGTCCGACCAGGTTGAGCGGTCGAGACAAGAAATCATCGCCGCCGTCGAACGGGAGCTTGAAGTCGGACGCTACAAAGCGTCTCTTGCCGCACGCCGATACGAGCTTGTGGATCCGGCGAAGCGTCACGTTGCCCGTGAACTCGAGGCGCGCTGGAATGGCGCATTGGAGCGGGTTGCCGAGCTTGAGAGGCGGATCAAGGAGCTGCGCGCCGCATCGCCGGAAAGTCCAAGGATCGACCGCGCCCTGCTACTGCAACTTGCGCATGATCTGCCGCGGGTTTGGAATGCACCGTCCACGGACACACGCACCAAGCAGCGGCTGGTTCACATCGTGGTCCGAGAGATTGTTTGCGATCTCGATGAGGACGCCAACGAGGCCGTTCTGCTCATCCACTGGACCGGCGGCCGGCACACGGAGGTTCGTGTTGCTCGCGTTAAGACGGGTCGATATCCGGGGGACATGGCGCCCACTGCCGTCGACGCGCTTCGCAAACTCGCTGGTCATTGGCCTGACCGAGAGCTCGCCGTGTCGCTCAATCGGATGCGCTGCAAAACCGGTGACGGCGAGACCTGGACCACCGTACGGGCGCGGGAAATGCGCGAACGCCTGGGCTTGCCGGACTACGATCCCGCGGCTCTCCCTCGAATCGCCAGGCAACAATGACGCGGTGGCGCGTGCCGCCTTCGCCAAAGCGGGCAATCATGACGACGACATCGGCGGCCTGATCTGGCTGTTCAAATATTTCCGCAAAATGCATCACGTCGCCGGCGCAGTCACGGCGTGGCGGAATTCGGACGCGCTGCTCGATCAGCTCATCGAGATCCGCAACGAGGCCGCAAACGACGTTGCGCTGCACGATCCGTCCGCTGCGACCATCAAGCACTGGGCCGAGCGGATCAGCGTTGTCGACGCTGCGCTGAGCGCGCTCGCCGTCGACTTCTCCGATCATCTGGGGCGGGCGTCGCGCCAGGTCTCGTCGCTGCTGCTGCTCGTCAATGTCGTGATTGCGGCGTGCCTCGCCGGCATCGTCCTGGTCCACACGCGGCGGATGCTGCTGCGCCGCTGCTGGCCGAGACCGCGCTCGCCGAGGAGAAGGAGCGCGCCCAGCTCACCTTGGCCTCGATCGGCGACGCCGTCATCGTGACGACGCCGGACGATCGCGTCAGCTACATGAATCCGGCCGCACAGCGGCTGATCGCGGCAGGGCAAGATGTGACGGACCGGCCGCTCGCGTCGCTGTTCAGCATCAGCGAGCAACCCGTGCAGGGGTCGTTCCGGACCGCCGAGGCTGACGGCGAAAGTCATCCGCAGCAGCGGCTTCTGCTACGGCCCGACCAGTCCAGCGTGCCGGTCTCGGTGGTCGAGACCCCGATCACGCATGTCGGCCACTGGGCCGGCCGCGTCATGATCATTCATGACATGACGGCGGAACGGCGGCTGGTCGAGGAACTGGCATGGGCCGCGTCGCATGACGCCCTCACTGGGCTCGCCAACCGGCGGCAGTTCGAGTTCGAGCTTCACAAGTCGATGTCAGGATCGTCTGAGGCGAGCGCTGATCTGATGCTGATCGATCTCGACCAGTTCAAGATCATCAACGATACCTGCGGCCATATGGCCGGCGACCGGCTGCTGAAACAGGTGGCCAAGCTGCTGGCGGGCGAAGTCGGTAGCAGCGGGCTGGTCGCGCGTCTCGGCGGTGACGAGTTCGGTATCCTGCTGCGCGAGGGCAACGCGAGCGGGCGTGAAACCGCCACCGATATCGCGGAGCGGATCAGGGCCGTGGTCGAGCAATCGAACTTCGTTTATGAGAGCTCGGGCTTCCGGACCGACGGGAAAATGATCAGCCTTGCGAAAGCTGCGGCACGCTTTGGAATTTGCGTCGGATCAGCAAAGAACCTGGTTCTGAAGGGCATCTTGCCGGCAACACAAGCAATCAAGGGCTCGCAATGGTTGGTTCCTGTCGACGCGCTGAGTTCGGAAGCCGTACGTGTAGCGGTGCAGCACGTGATCGAACGTAGGCCGAAAAACTACATTGATTATCAATACGATAGGGTGATCCGCCTGCCCGGAATCTGACGAAGGGACGTACAATGAAACGAGCTGTGCACGTTTGGCCCGGAATACGTAGACCGTGCCTGAGAACGGATCGGCTAGCATCGCCTCGCGTACCAACATCGCCAATCCTTCGGCACCCTTGCGGAAGTCGACCGGCTTCGTCGCCACCATCACCCGAACCGCACCCGTTGGGCCGATCACCGGCTCGCCTTCAGCGCCTGGACGATGGCCGCGATCGTGTTTGCGTCCGCGCCGCGGCTGGCCCGTATCGTCACGCCCTCAACCTCAACTTCGATCATCCAGACATTGGGCTCGGACTTGCATCGCGGCACCTTGCGCCGCCGGCGAAGCACGGTGCCGACGCGCCCGCATCCACCACCGCCGGCACAAACTGCAATTCTTCCGCGTCAGAATGCCTGGCCGCGGCCTCTCTCAGTTGACGGCGCCAGCCAAACAATTGCTGCGGCGACAGACCAGGGCGCCGAGCCACGGCACAGACCGAGTCACCACGCGCCACGATCTCTGCAACGATCCATGCCTTGTCCTCGTCGCTCCACTTCCGGCGCCGACCCGCTCCAGTGAAGACTTCCAGCCTTCGGACCGGCTCCGTGATAGCACTACGCACTGTGTCCATCCTAAGCCCAACAGTCAAAACCAAACCGCAGGCTCGCAGATCAGCACATCATCCGGAAAGTGACCGAAAAACACCGCTTACGGATCGTCGCCGGGAAGCCCACGTCCTTGCAGGCCCTTTCCAGCACCGCCACGACGTCGGGGCCGCGGAAGGTGAACCGTGGCTGCAGCGCCGGCGAGGAGCGGGAGAAGATATCGACAATGGTAAGCACGCGAAGCCTGTGTCCTGTCGCCAACTGGTCATGGACAAGGTCCATCGCCCCAGGTCTCGTTGGACCGCGTTGCCGGCTTGCGGTCATCGCGCAGCTTGGCCTTGACCCGGCGCTTGGGCGTTTTGTTGCGCAGTTGCTGGCCCAACTCGCGCCTGTCAAACTCGAGGGCCGCGCAGGTCCTGCGGGTCGAGACCTGCCATTCGCTGCGGACTTCGTCGACCAGCTTGCGCTTCCGGCCAGGCCTCATAGCGAGCGACAGGTCCGCCACCAGCTTCTTCAGCTTGCCGTTCTCCTCCTCGAGCTGCCGCCGCATCTCCGCGGCAGCTATCCGTCATACCCTTCTTCCAGTTGAAATAGGTCGCCTGGCTGATCCCGGCCTTGCGGCAGATCTCCGCCACCGCAACCCCGTCGTTGCCCTGCTTCAGGATGAACGCCTCCTGGGCGTCCGAAAAGTTTGAGGCCCACATCGTTCGTCGCTCCGCCCAGCCGAGGGGGATTGAACGAAGCCGCTGCCGCGGCGTTCGGGGCAAGGTGGCGTAGATCGCCTCCTGGCTGAGAGGATGTGGGTGTTGGAGCCCCCCTCAGACAGGAGTATCGAGATGGCCGATTTGAGCCCTCTTCGCCGCCGCATGATCGAAGACATGACCGTCCGCAATCTGTCGCCGGCGACGCAACGATCCTACATCAGCGCGGTTTCGAAGTTCAGCCGCTATTTTGGCCGATCGCCTGACCGGTTAGAGCTGGAAGACGTCCGCGCCTTCCAGGTGCATCTGGTCTCGACCGGCATCTCATGGCCGGCGCTGAACCAGATCGTCTGTGCGCTACGGTTTTTCTACGGCGTCACGCTCGGCGAGGCGCTCATCCCAGAGCGCATTCCCTATGCGCGAGAACCGCGCAAGCTGCCGGTCGTGCTCAGCGCCGACGAAGTGGTTCAGTTCCTCGAGGCCGTGTCCAGCCTGAAGAGCCGCGCCGCCCTCACCACGGCCTATGCGGCCGGACTCAGGGCCTCCGAAGTCGCGGGACTGCGGATCGAAGACATCGACAGCGCCCGCGGCGTCATCCAGGTGCGCCACGGCAAGGGCGCGAAGGATCGCAACGTGATGCTGTCGCCCCAGCTGCTGGGCATCCTGCGCACCTACTGGCGGCTCGCCCGGCCGCGGCTTTATCTGTTCCCTGGTCGTGACGAAGATCATCCGATCGATCAGACCGTGTTGCACGCCGCCTGTCGGTCGGCGGTGAAGGCTGCGGGCCTGACCAAGCGCGTCACGCTGCACACGCTGCGCCACAGCTTCGCGACGCATCTTCTTGAGAACGGAACCGATATCCGGATCATCCAGGTCTTGCTCGGGCACAACAATTTGTCGTCGACAGCGCGCTACACGCAGGTCGCCACCGATACGATCCGGGCGACGCAGAGCCCGCTCGATCGCCTGTCGCTGGAGGTGACGCCACCTAGATGATCCGCGGCGGGTGCGGGTGATGTTTCGCCCCCGACAGCCGCTCCAAAAGGCCCGCCATCGAGATTGCCGATATTCTGCGCCGGCATGGCGACACCTATCGCCGTGTACATGCCGGTCATCTCGGTCGGGTCGAGCGGCGCGTGATGAGCGCAATCGTGGCGTGCCGGACCGAGGCGCTCGGCGGCCACATGGAGGCTTGCGACGACTGCGGCACGACACGCGTCACCTATAATTCTTGCCGCAACCGGCACTGTCCGAAGTGTCAGGGGCCAGCCCGAGCCGCGTGGCTCGCCGCGCGAGAGGCCGACCTGCTGCCGGTTCCCTATTTCCACGTCGTCTTCACACTGCCGGCTCCGATCGCCGCGGTCGCCTTTCAGAACAAGGCCATCGTTTATGCGATCCTGTTCAAAGCCGCCGCCGAGGCAATGTCGACGCTCGCCGCCAATCCACGCCGGCTCGGCGCCGGGATCGGCGTCGTCGCCGTCCTCCACACCTGGGGGCAGGCGCTGACGCACCATCCCCACGTCCACTGCGTCGTGCCGGGCGGCGGCCTCTCGCCCGATAGCGCGCGCTGGATCGCCAGCCGACCAAACTTCTTCCTGGCCGTCAAACCGCTCGCCCGGCTGTTCAGACGCCTGTTCCTCGAACGTCTGACCGCCGCCTTCGACGCCGGCACCCTGAACTTCTTCGGCGTTCTCGCATCCCTGGCCGAGCCTGCTGCCTTCGCAGCTCACCTCGTCGCCATGCGGCGCATCAGCTGGGTCGTCTACGCCAAGCGGCCGTTCGGCGGCCCCGCACAGATGCTGGCCTATCTCGGCCGCTACACCCATCGCGTCGCCATCGCCAACAGCCGGCTCGTCGCCCTCGACGAGGATCACGTCGCCTTTACCTGGAAGGACTACCGCCAGAACAGCGCGACAAAGATCATGAAGCTCAAGCCCGACGAGTTCATCCGCCGCTTCCTTCTTCACACGCTGCCCGATGGCTTCCATCGCATCCGCCACTTCGGCTTCATGGCCAACGGCCATCGCGCTGCCAAGCTCGCCCTTTGCCGCGAACTTCTCGATCAGCGGACAGCGCCAAACGACGGCCAGCCGTCGCCCGTGGATTCGAAAGCTCAAACCTGGACCGAGGTTCCTGCCTGCCCCGATTGTGGTGGCGTCATGCGCATCATCGAGCGCTTTCGACATAGCTTCAGACGCC
This sequence comes from Bradyrhizobium sp. JR3.5, assembly GCF_054057015.1. NCBI lineage: Bacteria > Pseudomonadati > Pseudomonadota > Alphaproteobacteria > Hyphomicrobiales > Nitrobacteraceae > Bradyrhizobium > Bradyrhizobium sp. JR3.5. The sequence continues at coordinate 4,979,580 of NZ_JBSRYV010000002.1, read as the reverse complement.
CCCCAGCCCTCGAACATCCCCGTTCCGGTGCGACACATCGTGAGGCCAAGTCATGCCGTGCACAACGATCATCATTCGTCATTCCGCTCCCAGCGTCTCGATCATCGTGGACGCTGTCGAATCCGTGCTGCCACACGGCGCGACAACAACCGTCCGATGCAGCAAAACGCCTATCGCGATCTCCAACAAAGCGCGCCTGATCTCAACTCTTCCCCGATGCACTCATCTCGCAGCTCTGCCTCACGTGCCGAGCCGGCAGACCGGGCCTTGCGATCTCCAACAATCCCCATAGCTGCAAAACCGCGCATAGCCTCCCGCGCCTTCGTTCAATCCGGCTTCAATGAGGTCGCGTCATAAGCGCCTGCCGCGCCCTCGCGTGAGCGCGACCTCACAGAACCCTCCAGATTCCCAGGTCGATGGAAAATTGATTCAAGGCTGAAAATGGAGATCGGCCTTGATTCGATTGATGTTGAGCGACAGCCAGTGGGAGCGGATCGCGCCGGAACTGTCGGGCAAGGCCGGTGACCCCGGCAGCAGCGGACGTGATAACCGGCTCTTTATCGAAGCCGTTCTTTGGATTGCGCGGACTGGCTCGCCGTGGCGCGATTTGCCGGAAGCGTTCGGCAAGTGGTTCACCGTCTATACGCGGTTCTGGCGCTGGGCGCAGAAGGGAGTCTGGGAGCGGGTTTTCAAGGCGCTCCGCGACGATCCTGATTTCGAATATGTCCTCATCGACGGCACACTCGTCCGGGTCCACCAGCATGGCACCGGCGCAAAAGGGGGACTCAAAATCCGGCCATCGGCCGCTCGCGTGGCGGCCTGACCACCAAAATCATGGCCCTGGTCGACGCCCTCGGCAATCTCATTCGCTTCGTGCTGTTGCCCGGTCAGCGCCACGACAGCATCGGCGTCGAGCCTTTGATCGCCGATCTCGATTTCAACGCGCTGATCGGCGACAAGGCATTCGACCACAACTGGCTGCGCACCAACCTCAATGACCGCGGCGCCGCAGCGGTTATCCGTCCAAGGCCGATCGCGCTGGCCGGATCCCTCACGACGCCGAAATGTACAAATGGCGCCACTTGGTCGAGAACTTCTTCTGCTCTCTCAAGACATTCCGACGCATCGCCGCCCGCTACGAAAAGACCGATGCCTGCTTTGCTGGGCTCCTCAACCTCGTCGCTGCGTTCCTCGCGATCCGCTGACTGTAAACAGGCCTTAGCATTACAGTTGCAATTTTTTCTTGAGATGGGCTTTGCGCGCAGTTGCCTGATGAGCCCTGCGCCAAAACGACCATGCGAGGACGCGGGCGTGCGGGATACGTCGCTGGTCTAGCTTCACGGCGAGGCGCCGGATTTCCTGGATCGACCAGCGGATCAAGAACGATGCTTCGGTCGGGGCCGCGGTCGCGTTTTTTTGAGCGATGGCCCGGTGTTGGCCCGGTGACGGATGGCAGCCATCATGGCGAAGGCAAGCATGACGAGTGAGACATGGCGATGCCAGCCATGCCAGGAGCGGGTTTCATTGTGATCAAGGCCGAACTCGTTCTTGGCGGTTTCGAAGCTGTCCTCGATAGCCCAGCGATGGCCTTCCACCGACGCCAGCTTCTGCATGGACGTGCCCTTGGGGCACCATGTGGAGAAGAAGGCCAAGCTGCCGTCGGCAATGTAGCGGCGGATCAGAAGACCCCGCGTCCATTCCCCGGCAAGCTCGTCGTTGTATTCACTGGCTTCAAGGTCGGCCAATTCGAGATAGGCCCAGTCGTGCCAGCGCGGTCCTTTGGTCCCGCCGCCGGACGACAGGCGGCGCCAGGCCTTTTTGGGAAGGCTCTGCGCGATCGCGGAGGCGGTGTCGGCGACAGGCTGCTGTTTGCCCCAGGAACGGAACACATGATTGGAAGCAACGCCCAGAACATAGCCTTTGCCCGCCTTGCGCAGTAGGGTTTCAGTCGCTCCCGTGCCATACACGCTGTCCGCCGCCACGAACGAGAACGGCACCTTTGCGGCGATCGCGCGAGCGATCATTTGATGCGCCATCTTGGGCTTCGTCGCAAAGCCCACATTGCTCGGCACATGCGCTGCCTTCAGGCGAGCGGGCTCGTCCGTCCATTCCTTTGGCAGGTAGAGCGCCCGGTCGATGAAGGCATGGCCATGCCGCGACACATAGGAGCCGAACACTCCGATCTGGCAATTGGTGATCTTGCCCGCCGAGCCAGTATACTGGCGTGCGACCCCGCACGAGGCCTTGCCCTGTTTCAAAAAGCCGGTCTCATCGATGACCAGGACCGCGTCCTCATCGCCAAGCGTCTCCAGTGCGTACTCACGCACAATGTCGCGCAGCGCGTCGGCATCCCAATGCCCTCGGCCCAGAATCGCCTGCTGGCGCCACGGGCCTGGGATCGCCAGCCGCCTCCGCCCGCATCCAACCCGTCTTGCGCGGCTCGTTACCCAACAGTCCGTCGAGAAACTGCCACGCCGAGGCCGCGACCCGCTCCTGCGTAAACAGCGGACGGATGCGTTGCTTGGCATCTCGCAACGAGGAAGCCCACAGCGTCAGCGTATCTTCAACCGACGCACCACCAATCATCAGATCCCGAATCATGGTCACCCATGGATTCAGAACCCTCAATCAATTGCAACTGTAATGTTAGCATTACAGTTGCAATTTGCATTTGAGATGGGCTTTGCGCGCGCTCGCCTGATGGGCCCTGCGCCAGAACGACCATGCGAGGATGTGGGCGTGCGGGATGCGCCGCTGGGCTAGCTTCATGGCGATGCGCCGGATTTCCTGGATCGACCAGCGGATCAAGAACGATGCTTCGCTTGAGGCCGCGGTCGCGTTTAGCGATGGCCCAGTGTTGGCCCGATGACGGCCATCATGGCGAAGGCAAGCATGAGGAGTGCGACATGGCGATGCCAGCCATGCCAGGAGCGGGTTTCGTTGTGATCCAGGCCGAGCTCGTTCTTGGCGGTTTCGAAGCTGTCCTCGATGGCCCAGCGATGGCCTTCCACCGACACCAGCTTCTGGATGGACGTGCCCTTGGGGCACCATGTGGAGAAAAAGGCCAAGCTGTCGTCGGCAATGTTGCGACGGATCAGAAGACCATTCCCCGGCAAGGTCGTCGTTGTATTCGCTGGCTTCGAGATCGGCCAACTCGAGATAGGCCCAGTCGTGCCAGCGCGGACCTTTGGTTCCTTCAGCGGACGGCAGGCGGCGCCAGGCCTTCTTGGGAAGGCACTGCGCGATCGTAGAGGCGGTGCCGGCGACGGGCTGCGGCTTGCTCCAGGAACGAAACACACGATTGGACGCAACACCCAGAACACAGCCTTTGCCCGCCTTGCGCAGCAGGGTTTCGATCTCTCCGATGCCATACACGCTGTCCGCCGCCACGAACGAGAACGGCACCTTTGTGGCGATCGCGCGAGCGATCATTCGACGCGCGATCCTGGGCTTCGTCGCAAAGCCCACATCATCAGGTACATGCGATGCCTTCAGGCGAGTGGGATCGTCCGTCCATTCCTTTGGCAGGTAGAGCGCCCGGTCGATGAAGGCATGGCCATGCCGCGACACATAAGAGGCGAACACTCCGATCTGGCAATTGGTGATCTTGCCCGCCGAGCCGGTGTACTGGCGTACGACCCCGCACGAGGCCTTGCCCTGTTTCAAAAAGCCGGTCTCATCGATGACCAGGACCGCGTCCTCATCGCCCAGCGTTTCCAGCGCGTACTCACGTACAATGTCGCGCAGCGCGTCGGCATCCCACTGCCCCCGGCCCAGGATCGCCTGCTGGCGCCACGGGCCTGGATCGCCGGCCGCTTCCGCCCGCATCCAACCCGTCTTGCGCGGCTCGTTGCCCAACAGTCCGTCGAGAAACTGCCCCGCCGCGGCCGCAACCCGCTCCTGCGTAAACAGCGGACGGATGCGTTGCTTGGCATCTCGCAACGACGAAGCCCACAGCGTCAGCAATAACGGTCTTGACCCTGCCACTGAATTTTCGTCCAGCAGCGGTTAGAGTCTCGGAGTATTGGCTCGATGCCATCCATCAGCAGACTCGCTCACCAGGAACAACTTGTTGAGGCCTCACATCTAGCGCAGGATTCCAATAACAGAGGCAGACGTCGGGCTCCCCTCAGCTCAGCATAACGCCAGCACCTCCCGGTCTATTGTAAGCGGTTATTTTCCTGCGGCTAAGCGCTTACTCTTTTCCTCGCTGCCTCGTATGAAACGCAAAAACTCCACCCTGCGAATCCCCTACGTTGCCTTACTACTCAGTGGAGGAGATTTCTTTTGAGATGAGGGTTCCAAAGAAGATTGCGACCGGCGAATATTACGTTGGGTCGGTTCTGAGCTCTTTTCGAATTGGTCGTTGGGTACTGAACCGATCGTCGCCCTCGCCGCCTAGCCGGCGTAGGTGCGCTTGGGCGCGTTCTAACGGGGCCCCAATCCTTTTGGGCGGCTCCTTGATGTACTCCATTTCCGTCAATAAGGTTCGATAGAAATTCATACATCGCCGCGCGCACCCGCTCGTCACGGATGCCAAACCAGGCCCTGCAGATAGAAGACCACTTGACCTTGGTTCAGTATCACCACCTCCAGGGCACTCTCTGCGGCTTCTTAGCTCTTTTCCCCTCACCCATGAGGCGTCCAATAGATGCGCTCCGAGACCTCCCAGGGAGTTGGCGTTCGGCACGCACAGCCCCGCGATATTCAACTTCTCACAATTGTTACGAGTCGATTGTGGTGAGCGATTGTGCAATCCGTACCCAGGCGCGAGTGTCGAAACGACTGTGATCACGAGGGGCGTTTGTGCGCCTGAGGCCTCAACGCCGCTCGCGCACCGAGCCTTCCTGGGCGACGGACGCCACCAGCGTGCCGTCGGGCTTGAAAATCATTCCGCGCGTGAGGCCGCGTCCACCTTGCGCGCTCGGTGAATCCTTGGCGTAGAGTAGCCAGTCGTCGGCTCGGAATGGGCGATGAAACCACATTGCGTGGTCGAGGCTCGCCGATATCATGCGCCCGTCGAAAAGCGTACGACCATAGCGCGCCATCGTCGCATCGAGGAGCGTCAAATCCGAGGCATAGGCCAGCGCACACATATGCAGTGCCGGATCATTGGGCAGCTTCTCGGCGGTTTTGATCCAGACATGAATGCGACCGTCGTCGACCTTCTCACCGACATAACGGCCGATTTCGACCGGGCGCAATTCAACCGGACGATCGGGTTCATAATAGCGGCGGATGCGTTCCGGCACCTCGGGAAACATCGGCCGCTTAGACAATTCCTCGGCGGTTAGCTTTTCCGGCGACGGTACGTTGGGCATCTTGTCCTGGTGGTCAAAGGCGCCCTGCTCCTCGGCATGAAATGAAATCATGATCGAGAATATCGCGTTGCCATGTTGAATCGCGGTGACGCTCCGCGTCGAATAGCTCTTGCCGTCGCGCAGCCGTTCGACTTGGTAAATAATCGGCACCCGCGGATCGCCGGTCTGGATGAAATAGCCATGCAGCGAATGCGGCAGCCGGCCGTCAACCGTGCGGGATGCGGCGACCATCGCTTGCCCGATGACCTGCCCGCCGAACACCCGTTGCAAGCTGGGGTTCGGACTGTTGCCGCGAAAGAGGTTCACCTCGATCGGCTCAAGGTCGAAGATGGCGAGCAGGTCGAGCAGGCTTTTGGACATTGATGTGCTTTCGGTCTGGCGTCAGAGCGCGGCACAGCCATGAACCTGCAAAAGCTCGATATACCGGAGCAGCGACCCCAGAATGCCGGTATTGGTCCGCTAGGCGTTGTGCTGTGCAATTTCACGCAGCTGTAGCGTTGCAGGATTTGGGCCAACGCCGGTGATGCGGATTGATATTTGCGTGGTCCTGCCAACGTCGCGTTTACAACACGTTGGCCCATGAAACGCGTTTGCTTTGAGACATAAGCACATGCCGCGCGTTCGCGCCGATTTCGGGCGGCAACATATATCCGCAGACATTGGGAATGGACTTGCCCCATGAACCGGTTTCGACCAACGCACCCGGGCAATTGCCCGAGCGACAGTTAGCGCGTCGGCCGAGGCGCCAGATATCTGGGGCAGAATCAGACAATTCATAGCGACCGTAACCGCATTTTGACACCGGCGTGTTAGACAGCCAGCCGACTTGGACATAGGCGCCGAAATTCCGCTTTCGAGGAACCAGCATTGGTCTCGACGCCCGGCGCCTTGATTTCTCTTGATTTACGAGGCTTGTAAGAAAGGAGACATTTGAGCATGTTTGATCAGAGTCTATTGCCGTTCAGCAGCGGTCATGTTCGTTTGGTGCGGGCTCCGGCGGCTGAAGCCCTGTTCAGAAGAGAGAGCCGAGATCGTGCCGCTGGTGCACCTAGCCTTCGCCGCCAGCGCGAAGCATGCGATCGGTGGAATTCGTCTACGGTGTCTATGGTGTCTGACACTAAGGCTTAAGGATTCCACCGGCGCGACATGAAATGCACAGACTTGCCTCGTCGAGCAAGTTGGCACAACCGCTTTGCCGGCACGCCGATTGCTATAGAACGGGTGAAGGATCCGTTACGACTGCATCGGCCCCCGCAGTTACAGGCCCAGGAGTTCAAATGAAAGTTGCCTGATTGGTCCAAATCAAGCCCACGTTGCTTGACGATCCACCGCCACCTAGTAGGGCTCGACCTGCCCTCCGACAGCTGAAAAAGAGACTCCGAAACTGCCGCCCTTTCCTAGGTTAGGTTGCAACCTAAGCAACATCACATGGCAAGCCGCTGACCTCCGGCACCGAGAACAAGCTTTCCCCGGAGGCTACGTCTGCTCGGGTGCTGAAATTCAGCGCCAAATTCAGAAATGCGGAGCTGCAACATATAACGTGATGTCGTCACACCGACACTCGCGCCACAGCCTATGATTGACGAGATTTCCTCGCTAGCGCAGTTCGAGCGTCATGCGCCGGTAATCGCACCTGGTAACTCCTATTTGACGTGATCTTCGATAGCCGCGGGTGCGATCTCCTTGTGCTCTGTATCCGGTTCCATCGCAGTGATCCGAATGTTGCTATGCACCAAATTTTAGGCACCTAAGCTCCTGGATCAAGGAGGGACGGTGATACGCGGCAGGACCTTTAGCGAGAGATGGTCTCGTGAAGCTTCCCGCCACCTCTGCGACCAGCTTGCGTTGACGTGCGTGCGAGCTGGAATATGAGATTGTGGCGGCGGGCCGTTTGGTTCGCGGAACTGGGCGACATCATTGCCGGACGGGCCGCTCGCCGCACGAGTTGTCCGGACGCACGGTTTGCGTAGCAACCCGAGGTTCAGCCCCCGCAGCGGCGATCCTTGCGGGCCACTAGGGTTCTGCTGAAGTTTCCCGAAACCTAGTGAGCGCCCCTCATTCCCCGGGCCGGCTTGAAGCCGATGAGTTCTCAGCGCAGCCGGATGCTTGCGCTGGCGCGTTCCGGCCGGGGCAGCTCTGCATGCAGCCGCGCCAGCTCCAGCACGCGTGTGCGCACGTTACCCTGCACGGGTCCGCTATGTCCGCTGCCGGCATTCACATGAACGAGCATCTGCTCGCCCGTGGCGGCCGGCGCCTCATCACCCTCGCGCGTCAACGTGTGGAAAAGATGAAGGCGCTTGTCGTCGGCATCGAGGACCTGCGTGAGCACCTGGACGCGGTCGCCAGCGCATAGCTCCCGAAGATGCGAGAAATGCGTCTCGACCGTATGGTAACTGCCGTTGTCTGAGAGGTACTCGCCGACGACGCCGATATCACGGAGCAGGTTGTCGGTGGCAATGCCGCAGAGCTGGAGGTAACGGCTCTCGCTGACCCGGCTGTTATGGTCGACCCAATCAGACGGTATCTCTCGCGTGGGCACACGCAGCAGGCCCGAGCCGTTAGTGAACGGGAGAAACGCGGTCGCGCAGCCCCTGTTCCCAGCGCGCGAGCGTCTCGCCCGCGCCGTAGCCCTGAGCGCGCAGCGCCTGCAGCACGGCCACTAGGCAGTCGTCGCGTTTCTGTTCTAGCTCGAGACCGGTAAGGTTCTCGGCTCGCTCCTCTGACTGCTCGGCAAGTTTGTCGAGGAACGCATCGGTGAGATCGGGCACGTCGGTGAGCTTCGTCCACGGCCACTTCAGCGTGGATCCGAGTTGCTCCATACGGCGGCGCATGTCGATTTCGCCGTTGCCGATGCGAGAGCCCAGAAAGGGGCCCATGACTGCCCGGCGCAGCCCGAAGGAGTAGCGAATCGCGTCATCGACCTCCTGCACAGTGGCCAAGTCGTCGTGCACCAGCCACAGCGCCTCGCGCAACATCGCCTCCTGCAGCCGGTTCGCGATGAACCCGTCCACCTCTTTGCGCACCAGGAGTGGGTGCATGCCCACCGCGCGATAGATCTCCGCCGCCCGCGCCAGCGCCTCGGGCGCGGTGCTCTGCCCGGCGCACAGTTCAACCAGCGGCAGCAGGTACACCGGGTTGAACGGGTGTGCGACAAGCAGGCGCTCGGGATGGTCCATCCCCGCCTGCAGCAACGACGGCGGCAACCCCGAGGTCGAGGAGCAGATCAGAGTCCCCGGCGCCGCCGCCCGGCTGGCGGCTGCGAGCAGCTGCTGCTTGAGCTCCAGGCGCTCTGGCACCGACTCCTGGACAACCTCCACGCCGTGCACCGCATCCGCGACGGAGTCCACCACCGTCAGCGCCCCCTCTTCCGGCAGCGGGACCAACGTCAGCCGCCGATATGCCCGCCGCGCGTTGGCTAGCTTCTCCTGCACGCGCTCGATCGCACCAGACGACCGGCCATACAGCCGCACGTCCACTCCGTTGAGGACAAACCGTGCGGCCCACCCGCCGCCGATAGTCCCGCCCCCTAGCAGCCCGACCGCTCTCACCCGCCTCTCAGACATGACCTATTCCCCCTCAGCGATGAACATTGAGCTCGAGCTTCTCGCGCATCTCGTCCGGGCCCATCACCCGCACCCCGATGCTGTCGAGGATCTGCGTCGCCCGCTGCACGAGCTCGGCGTTCGTCGCCAGACGCCCCCGAGACAGGTACAGATTGTCCTCCAAGCCCACGCGCACGTTGGCGCCGGCCAACGCCGCCGCTGCGACGTACGGAAGCTGCATCCGTCCGATCGAAAAGGCCGAGCAGACGGCGCCGGGCGGGAGCGCGTGCATCATCGCCATCAGCGTGGTCAAATCGCCCGGCGCGCCATAGGGGATTCCCATGCACAGCTGGATCAGCGGCAGCGTGATCAGCCCCTCCCTGACCAAGTCGCGCGCGATCCACAGGTGACCGGTATCGAACGCCTCGATCTCAGGACGCACCCCGATCTCTTGCAGGCGCGCGGCCATTTTGCGCACCGTCGGATAGGTGTTGATCATAACAAATTCGCCAGCGCCGAAATTCATCGACCCGCAGTCCAATGTGCAGATCTCCGGGAGCAACTCTTCCACATGCACAATCCGCTCCAGGGCTCCCGCCATGTCCGTTCGCGCTGGGTTCGGCGGCAGCGGCGCATCAGGCCCGCTCAGCACCAGGTCGCCACCCATCCCTGTCGTCAGGTTGATCACCGGATTCACATCCGACTTCCGAATGCGCCGCACAACTTCCCGATAAAGCGCCGGATCCCGCGAGCCCTGCCGGGTCTCGGGATCACGAACGTGAATGTGCACCGCCGCCGCCCCGGCCCGCGCCGCCTCGATCGCCGAATTCGCGATCTCCTCCGGGGTCACCGGCACATGCGGGCTACGATCTACGTTCGATCCACTCCCTGTGACCGCACAGGTGATGAACACTTCGGAAATCATTCTCGGCTTCTCCTCTCGCTGAAAGCTTGGCAGTCCCAAATCGGGCAAGACCGGCGACAAGTTTCATCTTATGATTTTCATCGCTTTTGGAGTTCCGAGTGTAAACAGCGCCAGCGCATTGACTGGGATCATCAAGAACTTCTGGCGAAGAGCAGTTGGAACGCCTGGGCTACGGAAGTCCTCATCAAGCAATCGGCGTGCCACGCACGGAATCCCAGCGGCGGCTTGCCCGACGGGAGAAAACGCATGTACGGTGAAGGCTGCGGGCCTGACCAAGCGCGTCACGCTGCACACGCTGCGCCACAGCTTCGCGACACATCTTCTCGAGAACGGAACCGATATCCGGATCATCCAGGTCTAATTTGTCGTCGATAGCGCGCTATACGCAGGTCGCCACCGATACGATCCGGGCGACGCAGAGCCCGCTCGATCGCCTGTCGCTGGAGGTGACGCCACCTGGATGGTCCGCGGCCCCGACAGCCGCGCCAACAGGCCCGCCATCGAGATGCCGATATTCTGCGCCGGCATGGCGACATCTATCGCCGTGTACATGCCGGTCATCTCGGTCGGGTCGAGCGGCGCGTGATGAGCGCGATCGTGGCGTGCCGGACCGAGGCGCTCGGCGGCCACATGGAGGCTTGCGACGACTGCGGCACGACACGCGTCGCCTATAATTCCTGTCTTATGGGCAGATCCGGTAATGGGGAGCTGGCGTGACGACGCTCAGATTTTCCTGTGAATTGCATCGCTCCACTCTCCATAACATGACGCCTTTGCGCCCCGGTCGGCTTGGCCACTGTTGGCCGGTCACAAGCGGGGACGACATGTTGGACAACTACTTCCGGCATCGAAGATGCTGGGCCATCTGCGCAGCGGGCCGAGTGGGCTGCACCTCGATGGCTTCGCTGCGGCGCTTAAGCGCCAGGGCTATACCGACGACACGGCGGTTCGATACGTGCGGGCGGCGGCGCACCTCGGCCATGTCCTGGCGGGGCGCGGAGGATTGCCGCGCGACATCGATCTGCAGGCTTTCAGTGAACATCTGGGTACCTGTCGTTGCCCACGCGCGAAGGGCGGCCGTCACAATCACCATACCATCTACGGCGCCCGGCTCTTTCGCCGGTACCTCGTCGAAATCGGCGTGTGTCGCCCCGCCGCAGTGACGGCGACGCCCGTCGAGCCGTCGTTAATCACAAGCTTCAAAGCATGGCTGCGGAGGCACCGCGGAGCTTCCGACGCCATCATCAGGCTCTACGCACGTGACGTCGCCCGCTTGCTGACGGCACTCGGGGACGATCCGGCGACCTGGGATGCCGCCGCCGTTCGCACCACCTTCATGGATCTCGCGAGCACGAGCGGGCGCGGAACCATCGAGAAGATGACGACAAGCCTACGTGCTTTCCTGCGCTACTTGGCGGTCGAAGGTCGCTGCCGGGCCGGTCTCGACAGTGCGGTTCCCGCCTACGCCCATTGGCGGCTTGCCGACATGCCACGGTATCTTGGCGACAGAACAGGTGAACTGTTTGATCGCGGCCTGTAACGGCGAAGCTCCAGCGCGGCGTCGCGATCGCGCGATCATCCTGCTCCTGGTGCGTGTGGGGCTGCGGGCCGGTGACGTTACGCAACTGCGTCTCGACGACATCGAATGGGAGACCGGCTCGTTGCGGGTCGCGGGCAAGTCCCGCACAGAGGTTCGTCTGCCACTGCCGCAAGACGTTGGCGATGCGATTGCAGCCTATGTCGACTGCCGGCCCAAGCACCATGCGAGCGCTCATGTGTTCCTGCGCACAATCGCGCCATACGGATCCTTCCAGCGGGGCGACGGCATCTCGTCGCTGGTAAGGCGTGCTATGCAGCGGGCCGGCATCATTACGCCGCTCAGGGCGCGCACGCGCTGCGGCATACGGCGGCGACCGAGATGCTGCGTCATGGCGTGGCACTCGAGAAGATGGGCTTGGTCCTGCGGCACCGAGGTATCGACACGACCGCCTATTACGCCAAGGCCGATGTCGCGCTCCTGAAGCAGATCGCGCAGCCCTGGCCGGAGGTGCTCTGATGCTGAAGGCCATCGAAGCTTATCTCGACCTCCGCCGAGCCACTGGCTTCTCGATGTCGAATGCGGAGTACCTGCTGAAGAGCTTCGCCGCTTTCGCGGCCGAGCGCGGGCAAACGCATGTGCACGCGCAAACTGCCATCGACTGGGCAGCGCTCGGGCCGTCCATCGCGCAGCGCGATGCCCGGCTGAAGGCCGTCCGCCGCTTCGTACGCCACGTCCAGATCGAGGACGGCCGGCACAAGCTCCCGCCGGCCAGTCACTTCGGCGCCCACAAGAGGAGGCGCCCGCCGCATATCTACTCGGATGCAGAGTTCAATTGCCTTATCGAGGCCGCACTGCGGCTTGGGCCCAAGGGCGGCTTGCGCTCACTGACCTATGCGAGCTTGATCGCCCTGCTCTCGGTTACCGGGTTGAGATTCTCCGAGGCACTGAGGCTGACGGTCGCCGACGTGACGCGCGACGGCTTGCTGATCCGCGAGACCAAGTTCCGCAAGACCCGCCTGGTTCCGCTTCACGACACGGCCGCCGCGGGCCTGCGGCGCTCTTTGGCGCGCCGCCGGCCTCGCTCGAACGATGATCCGGTGTTCATCGGCAAGCATGGCGGTGCGCTGCGCTATATTGCCGTCAAGGAGACCTTCGACAGGTTGGTCCGCAAGGCAGGGATCGCACCGACGGCGAGGCGCCGCCCGCGCCTGCACGATCTGCGACATAATTCCGGCAACGGGATTATTCCGGCAACTGACGGACTACAGCGGCATTTTCTGGAGACTCGCGGGGGTATCAGCACCGTGGTGAAGAAGGTTCATCGCGAGCGAGTGTCTCAAGGAATGGGGCGTGATGGGTTTTTGTTCAGGGAGGGACAATGACGTCGAGCCACGACCATGTGCTTGTTGAGCAGGTATTCCAAGCCATCATGACCTAAGGCATGCCCTCGTGTCGTCGGAAAGACTGGATCGGAAGCTTGCCCCTGACGTTCTCGCAGCCAACTGCGCAGCACTGGGATGGTCTCTTTGCGAAGCGGCGTGCACCGGCTTTTGCGTTCTTTTCCCAAGCACTGTACGTGTGCACCGGTACCCAAGGCGATGTCTTCACAGCGCAAGCCGGTGAGTTCTGCTGCGCGCAATCCGGTCTGCACGGCCAGCAGCAACAGGGTACGATCGCGTCGTCCGCTGCCTCGGAATGAATCGCTTGGTCGGCCTCGGCGTCATCGCCGACAATGTCGTTAACATCGGTCGCGCCATGGAACAGCTGGCAGCTCCTTAATCACCGAGGCACATGAAGGTCTCGATAAGCACGCCGCCCCCCCGGGAGGGTTTTGCGTTTCCGGGTCGTTGTTTGTGACGATCCGCAAAGCGTCAATTTTGCGCTGGAAAGTAGGTAGACGACAAGCTGAGGCTTGCCTTAGCGCACGAAACCTTTGCATCTAGCTCCTCAGGCGCAGAAATCCCTACACAGGGGCGCCGTCGTTGCGGAAACTCGGCCCCAAGTCCAAGTAGTATTTCCGTCAACAACTGGCCCCGCCGCACTGTCGACCGGTAGCAACTTGATGGGAGCCGCCATGATGGCTGCCGACGAAGACAGACCTATTGCCGGCCAAAGTGGCAAGAGAGGGCCGATTGATGCGACAGGGCTAATTCAGAAGCATCAAGGACAAGGCTCTACATCGCTGGGAACGAGCACCCAAGGTGTAAGGCCGACGATAAGTCGCGGGCTCAGGTGCACGCGCGATCGGCGAAAATTGCGCTCCCGCAAATGACCCGGCAACACGCGCTTAAGGATTACCTTCTGCGCGACTGCGAAGTCGCGATTGACGCGGTCACCGCAACTGCGCGGGGGGATTGCGAACTGATTGGCAAGGGCCGATTGTTCGTGTGCGGATTTGCGCTCGGCCGCACCGGGCTTCAGAAGAACTTCGGCGGCCGAACCGATGCCATCCTTTGCCGCTGTCCTTGGGAGGTTACGCTAGCCGCCGCACTCGCGCCAGAGGAGGCGCGCACGGCGGAGCTTGTCGATCCGCTGCAAGATCTGCGTCGCGATAGATCCCCTTTACGGCTCTTCCAACATCGACATCAACATGACGGCCGTCACAACCTTCCCGATCCTGCCGACGCTAGACGATCTCAGCCTTGCCTTCCACCAGCGCAGCACGGCGCAGCTTGCTGCGGACGGCCTCGTGATCTATGGCCCGCTGACGTCGCTCGTTCTCACCTTCGTCAGGGAGACGATATCTTCCCGTCGACCGTGTGGCCACCTGCTCCGCCTCACGCGGGGGCGTGCAGAGTTCTGAATTATCTGAGGGGTTCGCGATCAATGCTTCGAATCGGTGGCATTGGAATCCGCCGGCGCGTGCCCTCATCGACAAACGTGTCGCCGGCGTCGACGGTCCTGCGAACCGCAGTGTCAATTTACGTTGGATCGGCTCGGCTGGGCGCGGAGGCCCATCGCATCCCTACCCGTGGCAGCGTATTTCTCTTTCCATCCCAAGGCGGGCCCAAGCTATGGCGACGAACATGCGAGGCGCATCCCGATGATCTGGCGGGTTCGGCTCGACCGGACGCGAGCGCATCCTCGATCCTGGCCGCACACAATCTGCACCAGCGCGTGCCGATGACCATGGGCTTAAGCCATGAGGTGCGGCACGTCGAGGAATCGCACTGCGATTCTGTTGGTCGGGAGTGTCTCCGCACGGTTGTTTGCGCGACAGGGTCTTCTTCCGTCTGTAAAAGAGGGGGCGTATGTCCAGAAAGCATCCTATCATCTCGATCACAGGTTCCTCGGGCGCAGGCACAACCTCCGTCAAGAAGACATTTAAGCAGATCTTCTTCCGCGAACGCGTCAATGCCGTCTATATCGAGGGCGACGCGTTCCATCGCTACGATCGCGCTGAGATGCGCGAGCGAATGGCGGAGGAGGCCGAGCGCGGCAACAAGCACTTCAGCCATTTCAGCCCCGAGACCAATCTTTTCGACGAGCTGGAGCGGGCGTTCTGCGAATATGGCGAGACCGGCACCACGGTGACACGGCATTACATACACGACGCCGAGGAATCCGCGCTGCATGGCGCGCCTCCCGGCACTTTCACCGAATGGAAGAGACTGCCGGAGAATTCAGACCTACTGTTCTACGAAGGCCTGCACGGCGCCGTCATCACCGACAAGGTCAATGTCGCGCATTACGCTGATCTCAAGATCGGCGTCGTGCCTGTGATCAATCTTGAGTGGATCCAGAAGATGCACCGCGATCGGAGCGCGCGTGGTTATTCGACCGAAGCTGTTACCGACACCATCCTGCGGCGCATGCCGGACTACATCCGCTACATCTGCCCGCAATTCGCCGAGACGGATATCAACTTTCAGCGCGTGCCGACGGTGGATACCTCCAATCCGTTCGTCGCGCGCTGGATCCCCACGCTGGATGAATCGATGGTCGTAATCCGCTTCAAGGATCCGCGCGGTATCGACTTTCCCTATCTGCTCGCGATGCTGCCGAGCAGCTTCATGTCTCGCGCGAATTCGATCGTCTGCCACGGATCGAAGCTCGATCTCGCCATGCAGTTGCTCCTGACGCCGCTGATCATGCAGCTGATCGAACGCAAGCGGAGGCTGAAATGACGGGGCGTAAACACCCTGGGACTACGACGACACACTCGGGCGAGCAGTAGGAGTTTTCGTTGCATACCATGTTTGTCGGAGCAGCCTGCTCGGGCTAGCGTCGGCGCGCCTCCACCACTTCAAGCCGCTTGAAGCAAAGAGACAATTCTCAACACTCGCCTTACTCGGCAAGTCGGCCGTCGCTGGACGGAATCCATCGAAAAGGATACTTGAAGGCAAGATTTTGCATTAATCAAGATCGAAATAATGTCATTACAGTGCGTCGCTCGGCCGCAGAAATCCAGATGCCAGGAGACGGACCGCACTATGACCGACCGGTGCCAGCCGTCTTGGAAGCGCTTGACAGCTCGTGGCGAGAGTTTCTCTTCAAGACCTTGCGGCGACACGGGAGTTCCTTGAGTGGATCGTCCTGAGCGAACGCATCGCGCCGCAGGCCGAAAAGGAATCTTGATCACGTCTATTTTATTGAGTCGGACCTCGTCTCCCTGAGGACTGTCCCGGCAGGAAGTTGCTTGAAACGGCAGTAATAGGATATCGCTGTGATTAGCGCTTCGCTCTTGGTAGGAGGGCATCTTTCGAGGCACCAATCTATTATGCTCTTCTGGAAGCGCGCACAAAATCCGTATCGAGGATTTGCGTCGTGTGATGAACGAGCGTCCAGAAATCCGAGTACATCTTTCTCCGCACGATCAAGCGCTCGCCTTGCGCTCAGACGTTTGAACTTCGTTCTCCGCGGGTACGGGCAAGATTGCAGCACCTAAGTGAGGCTATGGCGCTCGTTAGCGGATTCCGTCCAGAAAAGTTTGAATGGCCGCGAATACATTCAGACGGTCCCGTTCAAAGGGCGAAAGGTGTGTTCCCTCACCAAAACAGATGTACTGCTTACTTCGCGAATTGGCCAAAAGTGGAAACAATGTGTGAGCCATATAAGGTGGCGTTTCGGCGTCCCGTTCGGCCTGTACCAAAAGAACTGGAGCTAAAATCTTTGCAGGGTCGTAGAAAGGCTTTCCCGCAAACCAATAGTTCCGCCAGTCCTTACGGCCGCCATTTGGAGCGCGGATGAAGGGGGGATCGGCTGTCGCCCCAAGCGGGTCGCTCGACCAAATAGTGTCCAAGACGGTTTTGCTCCAAGCAGGGGGCAAAATTTGTTCTCGCTTGTGATCTGGAACTCCAGTGAGCCATCGAGCAAGGCCGCGGTCTCGCTTCACGATACGATAGGCCGGGATCTTATCAGGATAGGGGTCCGGCAACGCGGGTACTTGAAACCAAACTGACCCGAGAAACACCAGCCGCTCTATCTTCTCTGGATTCTCTGTCGCATAGCGTCCCGCTAGGGTTGTGCCCCAACACCATCCGATCAGGGCGAGCCGTGATATTTGCCGGCGGGCGAGAACAAAGTCCACGGCCGCCGAAATGTCGCGGACGGCTGTTTCGCCAATCCACAATCGCGGAGTTATCGTTCGGATCCTGTAACATCTCGGCAGGACGAGTTGATTTCCCGTAACCGCGAATATCAAGAACGTAAACGTCGTAAGCATGTCCCGCTAAGTAATCCATCCATGAGAACCCCTCAAGCGGGGTGTCGTACATGGCATGCCCTGGATATGTCGATCCGTGAATGCACACCACGGTACGCTCAGCTTGCCACTCGCACATTGAAGCCAAATACTTGTTTCTGACATAAAGTTCTATGCCTGCATCATAAGCAGTGATCATAAACTCTTCGACTTGCACCGGACGATTTCGCCAATCTCCCATCTTCGCATGGTAACAGGTGGTGTTCACGTTCCTATCCTTTCAGTTCCAAATAGTTGGCGCGGATTTGCATGAATGAGATTGGCGACGGAAGTTGTTTTACACTAATACTGGCGTCCAGATGCACGTTTGCCGCTCCCCAACGCTCAACAACCGCCCAGAAGAGACTAGTCACTGCGCAGATGGCGCTGATGAGCCCATCAACAATGAATTGTGAATGGGCCAGAACGCCATCAACCAGCCGCCGATGACAGCGGCCAGCCTCATTTCAGCGTTCCAAGCCACAACGAACAACGAATAAGCGCGCGCGCTCTTCTTCCGAGGAATCGCAAGCATGTGTTGATTATGGGCGGACCGAAATATCAAACATAATGGAGCCGCGCGCCCGACTGAAAATAGCCGGAAGCGAACGTGAGTACGAGCGGACGTTTGATTCTAGGGTTTCGAAACCCTGCATTTTACGTAGCTCGCTAATCGCTCCACCCATGGTCGTCTCCTCCGCAAGCAAGTGGTTCAATGAACAAACACGCTTCTCTCAGATTGAGCGAGCTGTGGACGTAGTGACCGGAACCTGCCGCGCGTCTCGGCGGGCCTTATGTTACACGACGCTTGTCCCCCAGAACGGCTCCGCTCACTTTACCTGAGAACCGGGAACAACGAAGCTACTAAGTCTAGTAGAGTCTGTGTGTGAGTCGGAGCACATGTCCTCGCCATCTAGCAGGCTGTTGAATAACTCAGCCGCGTTCGCAAACGAAGGCTGAATCTTCGCCATTGTAGATGTAGAAGTCGCCGACGAGCTTGCCTGCAGTGCCGATCATAGCCCAAGCATCTCATCAGAAAGGCCGCTGCGCAAACCGTCGACGCCGTATGCGCCGCCATCGGCCAAGCCCTCCAAGCCTTCACGCCCGAAGAATGCGCCAACTATCTCAAAAATTCAGGCTATCGAACTTAATGTCATCATGCTTTAGCAGCTTCTGTCCGCGTTCCGACAATGCCGTGTGAAACGGTCACGGCTCGCACGATAAATGGAGCCACGTGTGCCGGTCGCCCTCGGGCCGATTCGAACACCACGGCCGGCGCGCTCGACATCAGTGAAATCGTCCGACGTCATGGTTTCTGGCTGGTAGTGCCGTGACGCACCCGCTCCAGCTTCCGGGGGCCGTGCTGGTTCCCGAGCAGCACTGCCCTTTCTCGGCAAAATGCCCTTAAAGCGGGCGTTGGGCAGTCGCGACGCGCGCATGTTGGAAGAGCGTCTAACCCGCGATGTGAATAGCTTCGAGGCGATAAAACCCAGCGACGGGACTCTCCCCGAAATCACGAAAATTCGTGCTGCGCACGCCGTGTGAGGTCGCCAATCCGTGAATCCGCCACAATCCCTTCCGCAGGTGCTACCGACACTGTACGCGCGACGACGTTGGCGCATCGTTTGTCGACCCACAGTGGAGGCGCGGCACCACAAATCCCAAAACGCCCAACACCGCCTTTCCTGCAAAATCGGATACTTCATCCAGGCAACTTCTGCCCATCCGTCAGGCCGATCGGCATTCTTCGCGGACGACGAAGGAGCCTCAGATATAAGCGCAGGAACACTCCGTGCTCGAAGGGGGCGGATTTCAGAAGTCACTCAACCATGCGTGCCTTGTGCAACTGCGGACATTCCTGGCCATAATAGACCAGCACGTACCCCCCATCAAGGCACCGGCTACGGGATCGTCGTCGACGGACACAGTCTTGGCAGCGCGCATCATCAATGAGACCGCGACTCCGACCAGTCTGGCGCCGACCAGGAGATTATCTGCCCGATGCGGTGATCTTGGCATGCTTCACACTGATGCTCGGTCGGCGGCCGGACGTGGGCAGGTGGTGCTTTGGGTCGCTTGTATCGGCGACTGCGCGCGCGTAAGAGCTGGAGCGAAAGCCTTTGGCTTCAGCGCCACCGCTTCTCCTCGGTGTCGTATGTGCCAGCAAGTGGATCGCTCACGGCCATCAGCTCACGTTTGAGCACTTTATTGCTGGAGGTGGTTCTGGGAAGCGCCGAACTGAAGGCGATGTACCGCGGCACCTTGAACGCGGCAAGGTGCGCACGAGCATGCTCGAGAATACGCTCCACGACCAGAATGTTTGGCGTGATGCCTTCCCTCAGTTCGACGCAAATCTTAAGCTCCTCGCCGCGCTTCACATCGGGAACGGGCACGGCGGCCACATCCGCAATCTCGGGAATCTCGCGGATGACAGCCTCCACCTCGCCCGCAGCGATGTTCTCGCTCGAGCGGCGGATCATGTCCTTCGTGCGTCCCACCAGCCAATAAAGGCCAAGTTCATCGCGACGCATTAGATCACCGGTCTTGAACCATTCGCCTTCAAATAGGGCGGCATTTGCTTCCGGCTTGTTCCAATAGCCCTTGAAGATCCCGCGCCCCCTCACCCACAGCTCGCCGACGCCGCTCACCGGTGTGGGGCTGCCATCTTCGTTCATCAGGCGTAGCGTCCGAAAAGGAACACGAATCCCCACCGAACCCGAATCGGCCAGCTCATCGAGTTCGTTCGTCATTCGTGTGCCGAAACCGATTTCCGTCATCCCGTAAGCGTCTTGGGTGCGCACTCGAAAACGGTTCCGGAATTGGCGTACGGTATTGGGACTCCAGCCCCAATTCATTGTCTGCTTCAGGCATGTCGCCCCGTCTTCGTCGGCTACCTCGGCCTGGCGCGCTACGAGCTGGGGAAACTGGCACCATTCGATACGGTGCTGCTTGATCCAACCGATGAAGCGCGTCGAGCTGACTTGGGGTGCTAGGTAGAGTGTGCCGCCCTGTCGATACGAATTCAGAAGATGCCATTGCGGATCGATATAGAAGAAGGGCTGTGCAGACAGATACCTCTGGTATGGCTGCCCGTCCCAATAGGCCCACTGGTAGGAGCTCACGCCCCAGTAGTCGTGCGTCAACATGCAGCCCTTCGGAAAGCCTGTTGTCCCTGAGGTGTATTGAATGTTCAACAGGTCGTCGGGGTGGATATTCTCCGCCACCGGAGAGTCGTCGACGTCCTTAAGCAAATGATAGAGGGTAGTGGCCGTCCCGTCGGAAGACTGTTCAACGAGAAGCACTCGCTTCTTGGCGAGATCTTGCGGCCAAGGCTCCATCGCCGAGAACACTGACCATGCGGACTCATCGATGACGGCGAATTTGGCTTGTGTATCGCTGAGAACGTATTCGATCTCCCTCGCGGTGTATCGCATGTTGATCGAGACCATCACGGCACCTAGCTTCGCAATCGCGAACCAAAGGATCGGGAATTCGATGCGATTGGGCAACATCACCCCAATGCGATCGCCCTTGCGTACGCCGAATGCACGCAGCGCATGTGCATATTTATTGGACGATCGATCCATCTTAGAGTAGGTCGCTTGCTGACCGCGATCGAAGACGTCGATTGCGATTGTCGAGCCGTGCGTTCTCGCACGCCTTGAAACCAGCTGTCCGATCGTGATGGTTTCATAAGCGGATTCCAGCTTCTCGATCTTGCGCAACACATTTGCCATGCGCTCTTGCAGCTGAGTTTGTGTCCCTTTTGGAGAGGTCATCATTGGAAACCTTGTTCAGGGAAATAAGGAAAAGTCTGCTAACTGGCGCAACCCTTCCATTTGTCTGCTCGCTGAGGCCGCCTTTTTGCCAAAATCGGGTCTTGACGTCGGTGATTTCCCACACCTCGGCCTGCCCGCCCAGCATGCGTGTGACAGAGGCGACAGAATTGAACTACGCCTGCCATTTTGCTTCACCTTCTATCGACGAGCTACACTATGGCCTACACGGTCAGCTTGTGATTGTTAGTACATCATGAACAGGGATCGAGATACTACCTACTCGGGTGGACCAATCCGACGAGCTCGCAACCGTTTCGAGTCACCCGCCCTTCAAGCGCTGTGAGACAGCCAGCACTCACGATCGAGCAAATCGATAAGCCACGATCGCCGCATCTTCCTCGACGAAGCGATGGATTTTCGAGACGATGGACGTCGTATTGCTGGCGCGGATCGCGTCGCACGGAATTCAGGCGACCAACGATTAAAAACCATGTTCATCCCTCAGGGCGCACAAGCTATCGCCGTTCGTGCCGCCGACACTGAAAACTAAGGACACGCGTCAATCATTAACGATCTCGTCGAGCCAACTAGTAGCTCGTCACAGTGGTTTTGACTGGTCGATTCGGAGCCAGCTCAGGACGGGGATGTCCTGCGGAGCCACGAGGATCTCGATGCTTCGGGGTACGCCAGGTTGACGCCGGATCAGACCATTTCGTTCGAGCGTCACGACCATCTGGTGGACCGAGGGCGGGCTGACTTGAAAGTGGCGCTGCATGTCGGTCTCGGCAGGCGGGCGCCGGAACATGTGCGAGTAGGTGTAGATGAAAGCCAGGTACTGACCTTGCTTTTCGGTGAAAGCTTGAGCGCTGAGGCTGCGAGCGGCGCCTGATTTTCGATTCATTTGTCGATTCGTCCGGCCCTCCAACAGGGAGGTCGGCATGAATGTACGTTATCGGGTCGAATTGAGCCAAGCCGAACGCGATGCGCTCACCGCGATGTTGAGCAAGGGCAAGCGGGCCGCTCGCAAGCTCAAGCGCGCCCAGATCTTGCTGGCGGCCGATGCCGGCCGCAGCGATGAGGAGATTGCCCGCGCCGTGGCGGTGAGCGGTTCCACCGTGTACCGGACCAAGCGGCGCTTCGTGGAAGGCAATCTTGAACGGGCGCTGAGCGAGGAGCCGCGCCCTGGGGCGGAGCGCAAGCTCTCCGGCAAGGAGGAAGCCCTGTTGGTGGCAACGGCTTGCGCAAACCCTCCCGAGGGTCGCGCCCGCTGGACCTTGGAGCTTTTGGCCGACGCCATGGTCAAGCTTACCGACCACGAGAGCCTGTCGGGTGAGACGGTGCGCCGGCGGCTGGCCGAAAACGGCCTCAAGCCCTGGCGCAAAGAGATGTGGTGCATTCCAAAGGTTGACGGCGAATACGTCGCCCGCATGGAAGACGTGCTCGACCTCTATGCCGAGGCGCCAGATCCCGCCCGGCCGATGGTCTGCTTCGACGAGAGCCCGGTCCAGCTCATCGGCGAGGTTCGCCAACCGATCCCGGCCGAGCCGGGCCAGCTCGAACGCTACGATTGCGAGTACCGCCGCAACGGCACCGTCAATCTGTTCGTTCTGCCTCGACGTGCATCGGCCCTGGCGCAAGGTCAAGGTCACCGAGCGGCGGGCGGCAGAAGATTACGCTCAATGCATGCGCGAACTCGTCGATGTCCATTATCCCGATGCCGCGTGCATCCGGGTCGTCCAGGACAACCTGTCGACCCACTCGGCCGGTGCCCTCTATGAGGCCTTTGCGCCCGCCGAGGCTCGGCGGATTCTGAAGCGTTTGGAGTTCCACTACACCCCCAAGCATGCCAGCTGGCTCAACATGGTCGAGATCGAGATCGGCGTGCTGCGTGGTCAGTGCCTGGACCGCAGAATCGACGACCCGAATTGGCTCCGCCGCAAAATCGAAGCATGGGAACGACAACGAAATGCCGCCGGCGCTCGCATCAAATGGATGTTCACAACCGACAAAGCCCGCGCCAAAATGGGCCGCGCCTATCCTCTCGTGGCCAAAGAGTCATAATCACGGTGCCGAGGTACTAGGATCAATTCCAATTCTCTTCGATGCGAAAAATCTGGCTTGTCGGTGTTCACCTATCGCGTTAGGACGTGCGCGAGCATATCCGCGGGTATGTAGCGTGATCAGCGAGCGGACCCACGACCGAAAGGCGCCGGAGAGTCCGCGGCACCTGAAGTTCCTCTCAGACAATCTTCTCGGACCACCGACCGGCTGAAAAGGTGATCGGCGGGTCGGCACGATTTAGAGCTTCAAAGGCGACACTTACATAACTCATGCATTTACGCGGTCAGATATCGGCTCCGAAGAGCAAGCCTGCCCGTGCCCACCAAGATGCCGCCGTCACCTCCTTGTCCGCGATGATCAGCGTAAGCTCGAACTGCCAGGAACAAACCCGACGCCAGCCTTCGGCTTCATGTCGCATGCCCCCACATGGGATGGACTTTCACCTGCTGCCATCACAGACTCGCGATCCGGCTCGCGTTTCGCATCGCCGGAACGATGGATGATTATTTGTACTCCCGTTCGGTCCACCACGGAAAATAATCAGGCATGTCGACCGAAATCTTGTCCTTGAACACCGCG
Source organism: Bradyrhizobium sp. JR3.5 (assembly GCF_054057015.1). Classification (NCBI taxonomy): domain Bacteria; kingdom Pseudomonadati; phylum Pseudomonadota; class Alphaproteobacteria; order Hyphomicrobiales; family Nitrobacteraceae; genus Bradyrhizobium; species Bradyrhizobium sp. JR3.5. Next base: position 4,956,150 of record NZ_JBSRYV010000002.1, on the reverse strand, counting down.
GGCCGCTTTCCCAGGAACGCCATCACGCCTTCCTTGGCGTCGGCGGAACGGCCGCGCGTATAGAAACCGCGGCTGTCGATCTTGTGGGCTTCCATGGGATCGTCGGCGCCCAGCATACGCCACATCATCTGCCGGATCAGCGCGATCGACACCGGCGCGGTCTTCTCGGCGATCTCGCGCGCCAGCGTATGAGCGGTCGGGAGTAGCTGATCAGGCGGCACCACCTTGCTGACTAGCCGCCCCGCAAGCGCCTCCAACGCCGGGAAGACGCGGCCGGTGTAGCACCACTCGAGCGCCTGTGCGATGCCGACGATGCGCGGCAGGAACCAACTCGCGGCCTCCGCCGGTACAATGCCACGTTGGGAGAATACAAAGCCGAAGCGCGCGGCTTCAGAAGCAATGCGAATGTCCATGCCTAGCTGCATGGTCGCTCCCACGCCGACGGCCGGCCCATTCACCGCGGCGATCACGGGCTTGAGGCATTTGAAGATCCGCAACGTGAGATGGCCGCCGCTGTCGCTGACCTTCGGATCGCCGTAATCCACGGTGCCATCGGGCAGCCGTTTCACGGGCCCGCGCTGCGCGTCGGTGTCAAATGAGCCGCCCCCCCCCGAAAGATCGCCGCCGGCGCAAAATGCGCGACCTTCGCCTGTTACGATGATCACGCGGACGTCGTCGTCCCTATCGGCGCGGTCGAAGGCGTCGATCAGTTCGCTCTCCATGGTGTCAGTATAGGCGTTGAGCTTCCTCGGCCGGTTCAAGGTGATCGTGAGGATCTGCTCGACGAGCTCATATTTGATGGTCTCATAGGTCATGGCATTTTCCTTCGCTTTTTGCCTGGGTGTGTGAGTAGCGGCGGTCAGATCATTGCGACTCTAGTGTCCTGCGTCACAACTTCGCATCATTAGATTCGCGTTAGAGTCGCATCGCTGTGACATGTCTATTGGTGACAACAGAATGAAGCATTCGATGGCGCGGCAACTTGCTGCCCTGATCCTAAGCGATGAGGAACGGACTAAGCTGAAGGCGTTGGCGGGCCGCCGCAAGCCGGCCCAAGCCCTGGCAGTAAGGGCCCGGATCGTTCTGGCCTGGGCGGAAGGTAGCCAGAACCGAGCATGCCGTCGTCCTATGGGTAGATGAGAAGTCCCAAATCCAAGCGCTCGACGCAGCCGGCCCACGTTGCCGACGCGTCCCGGTCAGCCGGCGGCGCAGCCACGACTACATGCGCCACGGCACGACCTCGGTCTTCGCGGCGCTCGACATGCCGACGGGTAAGATCATCGGCAAATGCTACTCCTGCCACCGCGTCGCCGAGTTCCGCAAGTTCCTCGATGAGATCGAGGCCGTGCCGCGCGGTCTCGACGTCCATCTCGTCATGGACAACTACAAACGGCCGCTGGCATGTCCATCTCACGCCGACCAGCTCCTCCTGGCTCAATCAGGCCGAGGCCTTCTTCGAGCTCATCACCGATAAAAGGATCCGGCGCGCGGTATCGATCGCAGGCGTCCAGACTCCGCACGCCGATATTATCGACTTCCTCAGTCCTCACAATGTCAATCCCAAGCCATTCAAACGGACCAAGTCTGCCGACGACATCCTCGTTTCCATCGAACGATCTGCCGCTACAATACTCAAGTCTAAGCGTCGTAATCTCGCAACTTGGACACTAGTCTGCTTCAGTGCCTCCACTTATTTACCCGAGAATCGGGAACAACGAACCTACCAAGGTCGATAGTGCTCCGTTAGTTACGGTACGCACGTCCTAGCCAAGATTAAGCGGTTTCCGAGCTGAGGCAATCGGGAGCGGTCAGCACTGGGACGCGTAGCTGGTTTAGCACTACTTTGGCAGATTCATTTACGCCGCTGTTTTTCACGGATTCGTCTTCTGCAATATCGGCATCGCTGAGTCGACGGTCGAAGAATGAGATTGACGTCGGCCTGGCGTACCACCGGCAACTTGGTTGAGGTGGAGGTCTGTTGATTCTTTTTTCCGCCCCGCCTGGCTGCGCCGTGACCGGGGCGCATGGGCAACATGGGCTGGCTGCGGTTGAGCGCCTGGATTTGGGACTTCTCGTCCACACACAGGACAACGGCTGGGCGGGGAGACGTAGAGGCCGACCACATCGCGCACCTTGGCCACGAAATCCGGGTCGGTCGAGAGCTTGAACGTCTCCATCCGATGAGGCTGCAAACCGAAGGCTCGCCAGATGCGCTCCACGCTTGAGACCGACAGCCCGCTTTCACTTCGCCGTGCCGCGCTACCTCCAGTGGGTCGCGTCCTTTGGAAGGCTTTCCAAGGTTTTTACGATGGTGGCTTCGATGCGCGCACTATCGATCGTCCGGGGGCTCCGGCCTTTGGCTCGTCGCGCAGGCCCTCCGCGCGGTCCCGCACAAAGTGCCGACGCCGCTTGCCGACCGTCATCTCGACCACACCGAGCTTCGCCCGCCCCATGACGCGGATGTCGGCGTGAAGTGGACATGATAGTTCGGCCGGCGGGCGAGCCACGCTTTGATCTTGGGTGTCTTGTGGGTGGCCCAATTATCCATGACGACTCGAGCCATTCAGCAACGTGAGCGTCGATCTCTTTGAGGAACTTCAAGAACTCGACCGCCCGGTGGCGCTTGTAGCATTTACCGATGACAAACCCCGACGCGACATCAAGTGCAGCAAACAGCGAGGTCGTGCCATGCCACACATAGCTGTGCGTGCGACGTTCCGGTACGCCAAGCATCATCGGCAAGACCGGCTACTCGCGATCGAGTGCTTGAATCTGACTTTTCTCATCGATGCTGAGGACAAGGGCTCGGTTTGGTGGGGATAGGTAAAGCCCGACGATAGCGCGCACACGACAGCGGATCGCTCGACGGCTTGAATGTTTGGCTACGGTGCGGCTGCAAGCCGAATGCTGCCCATATTCGGCGGATCGTGGTGTAGGAAAAGCCAGTTTCCGCAGCCGTCGAGCGGATCGACCAGTGCGTCGCATCGGCCGGCGTCGTATGCAACGTCCGCTCGATCACGGCGGCCACCTGATCGTCGTTGATGGTTCGAGGGCGGCCAAGGCGGGCTTCGTCAAGCAGGCCATCACAGCGATCCTTCAAAAATCGGCGGCGCCACTTGCCAACGGTCTGTTCGTGGAGGCCGAGTTCGGCAGCGATAGACTTGCTTGGCAAGCCATCCGCACATCGCAGGATAGCGCGGCATCGCTCAGATAACGACAAGGCAACACGATGACGACGAACTTGCCTCTTCAAGTACGCCCGCGCCTGCTGACTCAGCACAAACGGCGCGATCGGCCGGCCTCTCATACCTGCATTCGCCACAAGCTCTATCCTTCAGAGGTCCCAGCGCTTTTTTATGTGACGAACTTGCATTCCAGATGACTAGTCTAGCACTTAGTAGCATTGAGACCGTGGCGCTCATCCGGCATGACGGCCGCAAAAGGTTTCGAGCTCCCGCCAACGAGCGAGCTATGAAGCTATGAGGCAGGAAAACATCACCTGCCAGTAGACACGCACCGCCAGGGGGGATTTTTGGATTAACGGCTGACGAGGAACGCTTCTCAACGAAGCTCCTCAAAGTTTTATCGAATAGCCCATCTTGTGATCGAACTTACGCTAGTATTACCCTGGAAGCCGGGGCCAATTTGGTTATCCCGTCGCGAATGTTCTATGTCAGCTTGGCCTTCTGGTGTGATGGTTCTACCTTGCAGCTATACGCTGCATTGGCGATTTGCTGCGAGCTCCTGCTACCGGAGCGCGTCGGGAAAGCCTCAGCCCAGCACTGACTGTCCGTTCTTGACGACGGTAACTTGGCGCTCTCGAGCATGAGCCTCGAATGAGATGGAATTGCCGTCCTTCCAGAGATTGACCGTAATAACCTCGCCCGGGAACACCGGGGCAGAAAAGCGGGCGCGGTGACGATGGAAGGCAGAGGGATCGTAGTCGGCATACGTCTGCAACACGGCTCTGCAGGTCAGTCCATAGGTGCACATCCCGTGGAGAATCGGCTTCGGAAAACCGGCCCGACGCGCGAATTCCAGATCGCTATGCAAGGGATTTCGATCACCCGATAAACGATAGATCAGCGCTTGGTCGGGCCGGATCGAGATATCGATTGATCTGTCCGGCGCTCGGCAGGGCACCTGGTGCGGCTCGGGCATTCCCTGCAATGGTCCTCCAAAGCCGCCGTCGCCCCTCGCAAAGGTAGAAGAAACGATTGTGACGATCTTGTCACCCTCGCCATCTCTGACAACGATTTCGCTCTGAATGATCGCACCTTTCTCCTTGCCTTTGTCGTACACGCCACGTACGCGCGCATCCGCAGTCACGCTGGCAGCGACAGAAATCGGCTTATGGAATGTAATGTCGCGTTCGCCATCTACGACCATGACGCGGTTGAGGTCTATGACTCCTGGTCGTGCCCCCCAGACGCAGACCGAAGCAAAGGTGGGAACCACCTTCAGCGATTTGGGTCTTGCAAATGCCTCATTAACGAACTGCAGTTCCTTTTCGTTCAGGGGATCGGAGCCCATGCCAATGCCAAGCGCATAAAGCATCACCTCGCGATCGCTCCACGAATAGCGAGCGGCTTCGGTCCTGAGAGTAAGTACCGCGGGATAATCAATTGGCATCGGCCCTTCCCTTCCTGTCATTTGCCCTTTACGCTCATGCGAGCGTGGAACGCGCTGCGGACCGACGAGCTTGCCCTGCAATCGCGAGATCGGCGGCGAAACGCTTAAAGTCATCTAGCTATCATGTCTATCGAGCAGAAAGGACCTGACTCCGGATCGCCGAAGACGTTAGGCCTAACCTGGAGTGCGTCAATGTCCGCAGTCTGAGACAGACTCTTTGGGACAAACTGAACGAGGATCTGCGTATCTCGGAGATAGATGCGCTCTCCGTCGCAACAGCTCGAGGGTTGACAAGCCTCCATCTCTCCCGTCCGAACCAATCGACAGTACCTTGGTCCTAACGAGTAGCTCTATGAAATCGTCCGCCGAATCATCACATTACCTCAGAGGGTAGGTTTTCCGGTTGTTTCAGCGACTTTTTCCAAGATGCAGTCGCACAGCCGCTCTACGTCGTGGACCTCATGCTCCGCTGTAATGCACACCCGGATCCCTGCCCTTCCTTGCGCGGCCGTCGGGAAGAACGTCACCGAGGTGTAGAAGCCGGCCTCAAGAAGAACTCTAGCGATTTCGATCGCATTGGCCTCCGATCCGATGGCGACCATTCTGATCGGAAGTGAATTGCGTTGCCCGGCGGTTACAACCCGACGGTCAAAGAGGTCGATGCGTTGTGCTAATCGCCCCTGCCGCTGGCTGAGTTCTGGCGAGCGGTGAATCTTGCACGAGCCGAGCGCCGCGCCAACCGCCGCCAGATTGGACGCCACCGAAGACGCATAGGCAACGGAGTACTGTCGAAACAGCGCCTCGTGATCGGCCGCTCCAAGCATCAACATACCGACCCGATGCGCCGAAGCCCTTGGCTAACGAGGCTGCTAGGATGATTCGATCACCGAGCGCTTGCGGAAACTGAGAGCGAGCAAATCCTTCGCCTTGGCGTCCGACGATGGATATGCCGTGAGCATCGTCGATATAGAGAAAGAGCCCATAACGTTCCTGGAGCTGACGCAGTTCCTTAATCGGCGAATGGCCTCCCATGGAGTAAGCACCATCACAAACATACGCGACCACCGGATTTTCTCGGCACAAACGTTCGAGTGCGTCGACGTCGTCGTGTCCTATCGTTTCCACCGGCGTTTCATCAGCCACCACCGGCTTGTGATACGCGAACGAGATGTGCGCAAGGCGATCGAACACGACGACCGGCTTCCTACCGCCCATCAATTGGCCCGAAGCAAGGATGGGCATCGCGCCCATATTGGCGAGCATGCCACTGGAAAAGGCGAGCACACGTGCGCAGAACATCTCGGACAGCGTTTCTTCAAGCTCTCCCAGAAGATCGAAATTGAGCCGCGTTCGTGCGCAGGACCAATGCATTGACCGCTGCGCCTCGATCGCTTCGATCGCGCCAGCGACGATCACGGGATGATTGTCCAAGCCCAGGTAGGAGCATCGCGCGAAATCAATTATCTCCAGTCGACTATCAATTGGACCGGAGCCGATAAAAAAGGTGCGCCCGGTGGTCGTACGTCCCTGGACGGCTATGAGACCGGCCGTGTCGGCTGCATCGAAATACGGCCTGCTATCGCTGATCAGGTAGGCAGTATTCCGTCCAGTCGGATAACCGCTATCGGACGGAGTGATCCGCTGCTGCATTTCATTCTCCATCCTGATTTGCCAAGGATATGCAGTAGACCACTCAGCTGCGCCGCACGGGAGCTTGGCGACATCGGGCCGAACTGAAGCTTCTGTACAGGCAGCTCGATCGCGCCCCTTGCCCAAACGAATTAAACCACTGGCTAAATCGCTTGGGCAGCTACCGAATCATATAGGGCTAGGAGCCTGTCCCGGTAATGGACTTGGGATCAAGCGAAGCGAGTTCTGAAGCGGCTTTTTGGGGAGACAAGTTTCTCCTCAGCGTGCGGCTGCGAGTTTTGCGAGGTTGTGAGCGATGCAGATCATGGCCCATTCGGCTTTGACCTTGTCGATGCTGCGCAGGAGGAACTGGCGGAAGCCTTTTGCCTGCTTGATCTGGCCGAAGACGGGCTCGACGATCTGTTTTCGCAATCGATACCGGCTTCGATAGCCTGCGCGCTTGAGCTTTGTGCTCATTCTGGCGATGAGCGTGCCGGATTTGAGCTTCCTTTTTGTCGTGGCCGCCTTGGTGCCGTGTTTTTGCCGTCCGGTGGCGACGTAGCCCTCGATCCGGCGTCGGATGAGCGTGCGAAGATTGGCTTGCGAGCAATAGCCCGCATCGGCCGATGCTTCATCCGGGTTCTTCCCGAGATTGGCTTTTATGGCATCGAGCAATGGCGCAAGCTGCGCCTGATCGCTCGGCGAGTTGGTCAGCGTATGCGCCACGATGATCTGATGGGCGCCATCGACGGCGGCCTGTGCGTTGTAGCCCTGGATGAAGCCGTTTTTGGTCGACATCACGCGGCTGTCGGGATCGGTGAAGTTGCGTTGTGCCCTCTCGCTCGGCTCTGCCGTGACGGGCTTGGATTTGCGTCCCGGCCGGCCCTTGCCGCCGTCGCCGGAGCCGTCGTCGTCCGGCTTCGAGGCGGCTTTGGCTTTGGCTTCAGCTTCCAGCGCGGCCTTGGCGGTACGGATTTTCTCGAGCCGCTTCTCTTTATTGGCCATCCACTCAGGCATCTCGTCGCCACGCTTCGAGGCTCCGAACTGACGATCCTCAGCCTTGTCGGTCTGGGCGGCCTGAGCCAGCCAGTGCTGAACCTCCGCCGCAAGCCTCGGCTCCGCCTCTTTCATCCGGCCATAGCTCATCGCCTTGTTGATCCCGGCATTGGCCTTGATCTTGGTGCCGTCGAGCGCCACATGGCCAATGCTTCACAAGCCCGCTTCGCGGCACAGCGCAAGAACCTGCCGGAACAAGCCCGAGAGGGCCGCCAAATGCCGTTTGCGGAACTCGCTGATCGTGCGGAAGTCCGGATGCTGCATCCCCGTTACTGCCGCAAAATCCAGCCGCTCCTCGCAGCCCCGCCCGATCTTGCGCGACGAGTAAATCCCCTGGCTGTACGCATAAAGCAGCAGCGCCACCATCATGCCAGGATGATAGGGCGGAAAGCCGCGCTCCTCATCGTAGACATCCATGACCCGCGACAGGTCCAAGCCCGTGCGAACCGTGTCGCGAACAAAGTGGGCCACGTGCCCGGAAGGCACCAAATCCTGGATCGACGGCGGCAGCAGCCAAACCTGATCAACGTCCCAAGGTCGAAATGTCTTGCTCATCCGCCGTTTGAATCACCACGCTCGTTCCTCGTCCAGAAACATCCGATTACTCAGACACGCTCCTAGTCTTACTGTGTCACAAAAGAAGGCGATTCGTCTGCCGGGTGCAACAGGGACAGCGTGAGATGTTCCGGGCGATGGCAACGATCAGTCTTCGCCGCATCGTCGCGATCGAGTTCGGGATGTGACGTTCGGGTCGCAGCGGCGGAGCCTCTGGGTCGGTAACCGTTGGGAACCGCAAGTTTCTTGAACGGCCTGGTGGAACGAGATCCCGAGGGGGGGAATCGTCTCCCTCTCGGAGACCAGGAACCCGTAGGCCGCGATGCACAGCGTGGCGTGGTGGTGGAAGCCACGCCAACCTCGCCCTTCGAAATGCCCGAGCCCAACCTCTTGTTTGAGATCCTGATAGTCGCGCTCGATGCGCCAGCGCAGCTTGGTTAGCTCGACTAGCCTGCCGAAAGTGATCGTTTCCGGCAACGTTGAAAGCCAGTATTTGGTCGGCTCGTCCTCACCTTCTGGCCATTCGATCAAAAGCCATTCTTCCGGTCGGCTTTCGGTGAGCTGGTAATCTCGATGCGCGACGCAAACGCGCGCGCGAGCGAAGCGCGACGATAGCCGCTCGGCCGCACCTCTCGCCACTTGATCGTGCGCCAGGCCCGCTTAGGAAGGCAAAGAGCAAGCTCCTTGACCGAAATCGGTTGATGCTTGTGGTCGCGGCGCAGCAGCTTTGGTGGTCGCCCTTTGCCCGACCATTTTTTGGCGGCAGCGGCGCCGTGTCGGACGTCCACACCGTGGTGTTTGGCAAGATACCGGCCACATAGGTCAACGCCAACGCGCTGATGCTGGTCCGCAGGTCCGTGTTGCAGCCATATCCGGCATCCATCAGCACCACGCCGCGAGGAAGCCCGGCTCGGCAGGCCGCGTCGATCTGCTCAAGCGCGATCTCTGGCTTGGTCTTAAAGCTGATCTCCTTGGGCACGCCCGCTTTGCGCCGACGCTTCTTATCTGCCGCCCATTCCTCCGGCAGATAGAGACGATACATCGCCGGCAGACTGGCGTGGTGATTGGCAAGCGACAGGGACACCGCGACTTGGCAGTTATCCTGCTTGCCGAGCTGCCCGCAGTATTGACGCGCCACACCGACTGAGTGCGCTCCCTTCTTGGGAAAACCGGTGTCATCGATGATCCACGCTTCGATCGGTCCATGGCGCTCTATCGCCGGCAGTACCATCTCACCCACTTTGGCCAAAACACCCTCGTCAGACCAAGCCGATTGACCGACGAAGTGCAGCAGCGACTGATGCTGTGCCGCCGTCCGATCAGGTGCCGTCACCGCTGCCATCGGCTCAACGCTCTTACGCTCCCCCGGCATGATTAAGCCGATGCAATAATCAAACAACGGCCGGGCCCGGTCCGCATGTCCGATCACGCTCACAAGTCCCTCGACAAAAGCCGAAAATCGCGATCCACTGCCGTCTGATGTCCGGAGATCCATATCAGCCCCCGTTGCCGATGCCTGAATCTCAACCGGTAACTGATTCTGACAGGACCTCGCCCGCGACCTTTTGAATCAGACGCTTTTTCTGACTCAGTAAGACTAGTACTCACTTTCCCTGGAACGTGAGTCGTGTTTGATCGGGATAGTGGGGCGTCTCGCGACGCCACCCACCGGGTCACCGGAGGCGGTCGCCCGCCCCCGGTTCCCACAGAACGTGGCGTGCGGATTTCCCGCACCGACGCTCTTCGACAGTTGATTCACAGCACTGCAAGCGCCTGCAGCTCCCGATAAGGGAGGCGCAGCTTAGGCTTCAGCAACGGTGTCCGTTCTTTGATTTGGTTGAAGGCGTCCCAAGTGAGGCGTCGACCCGCCCAGCTGCGGCTGCGCAGCATTCCGCGCCAGTAACGCTCCACGGCCCGATAAACTTTTACGAGACTCCGGAGATTTCCGGCGACGCCGTAATAGGCATAGTGGCCGCGCAGGACGACGTTGATTTCACCGGCCTGGTCACTGATCTTGTAATGCCGTATTCGCCGCATCAGCTCCTGCAGAGACATAAGGCTGCGCTTTAGCCGAGATTTCTCGGTGCGCATCCCAACCTTGAAGTTGCCTTTTTGGTTTCGCGTGCAATAGAGCGTCAGTCCCAGAAAGGAGATTGTTTCCGGGCGGTTTCTGCCGCGTTTGCCCGCGTGCCTTTGCGCGAACCGACCAAACTCGACCAACTTGGTCTTGGTCGGCTCTAGAGTGAGGCCGCACTTCCCCAACCGAAGACGCAAGGCGTCCTGTTCCTTGTTCGCTCGAGTGCACCGCTCCGTCTTCCAAGGCGCCCGCTTTCAACCAGCGCCGGATCAAGCTGATCAGGCGTGGACCACCCACTCGATGTTCGACAAACCGGAGGACCCAATCATGATCGAGACTCCCGAAGGACTCCTCGACAGACTACCCACCACCGCGCTCATCATCTCGACGACTATCCCGATCAGGTAACCATCGTTCGATCGCGCCATCCCTTTGAGGGATCTGCGCTTAATGTGCTTGGCTGGTGTCATCGACGCGGCGAACTTCATCTGACGCTTGTACTGCCCGATGGTACCCCGTGCCCTTGTACCGGCCGCGTGGACAGATCTGCCTATCGCACAACATTTACCGCGTGCAAGCCCGCAATGCGCTCGAGCGGCATTCCTGGCTTCCCACGCCGAGTTGCTGCACGCCCGGACGATCGTCGACGCTTTGCTGCGGCAATTGGATGCCGCGCATACTGTCCTGCCACCGGAATCGGAGGACAGCCATGCAGCAGCTAAGCTTTCTCGACCCACCACCTCAGCGCGGGGCCGTACCCGTATGGGAGGCCCTCGATAAAGAGCAGCGTGCACATCTCGTGCTGCGACTCGCCCCGACTAATCGCCCGAGCAATCGCCACTGCCGGAGATCACAACGATGAACGAACTGAGCAAGATTACCGCTGAGCACCTACGCCGATGCGCAATCGTCTACGTGCGTCAGTCCAGTACGACGCAGATCGAGCATAATCGCGAGTCCACTGCCCGGCAGTACGAGTTAGCCGAACGCGCCGCGCGGCTTGGTTGGCGACGCGATCAGGTGAAGGTCATCGATGAGGACCTCGGTATTTCCGGTTCCGGCCTTTCCGAGCGCACCGGTCTCGCGCGTATGACTGCGGAGGTCGGCCTCGGCCAGGTGGGCATCGTGCTCGGCTTGGAAGTCTCGCGACTAGCGCGCAATAATGCTGATTGGTACCGTCTGCTCGATCTATGTGGCCTGACCCACACGCTCATCGGTGATGGAGATGGGATTTATCATCCGGGCTTGTTCAATGACCGCCTGGTGCTCGGGCTCAAAGGTACGATGTCAGAGGCAGAGCTGCATGTGCTGCGTGCGCGGCTGCTCGGTGGCATCCGCAACAAGGCCGCACGCGGAGAACTGCACCGCGGGCTGCCGGTGGGTCTGGTACGGGGCGACGCCGACGGGGAGGTGCTGTTGCATCCTGACGAGTCGGTGCAAGCCGCGATCCATGCTGTCTTCGACCGCTTTGCCGAATTCGGCTCGGCACGACGCGTGTGGCTGTGGTTCCGCTCGCAAGGCCTGCGCTTTCCGCTGCACTCCAACAGCCTTGTCGATCTCCGCTGGGTCGCCCCCACTTACACAAAGATCCACCAGGTCCTCACCAACCCGTTCTATGCCGGCGTTTATGTGTATGGCCGCACCCAGCAGACATGCTATCTCGATGCGGGCGGTCGAATCCGAAAGCGCATCAGACAACGCGACCGCGAGCAGTGGCCGGTGTTCATTCGTGACCATCATGCCGGATACATCGATTGGAGTACCTTCGAGGCGAACCAGAAGCGCCTGGCGCAGAACATCCGTCCTCGACCGCACCAGAGCGGGGGTGCCGTGAGAGAAGGCGCAGCACTCCTGCAAGGCCTCGCCGTATGCGGACACTGCGGTCGGCGCCTGGCCGTACACTACAGCGGCCGGTTCTCGGCGCCCGGATATCACTGCGCCGGCAAGAACATCGTCAACGGCCGGGGCGAGTACTGCCTCAACATCGGCGGTGTGCAGATCGATGCGGCTGTCGCCGAAGCGTTCCTTGCGGCTCTCGCGCCCGCAGGCCTGGAAGCCTCGCTCCAGGCGATCGAGCAATTCGACGCCGATCACGAGACGACTCTCGCGAGTTCCGTCGCGACGTCGAGCGTGCGCGCTACAATGCGCAGCGCGCCGAGCGATGCTATCGCGCCGTGGACCCGGAGAATAGACTCGTCGCGCGTGGACTCGAAGCAGAATGGGAAAGCACTCTGCTGGAATTGAAGACTGCCGCATCCGAACTCTCGGACCGCGAACATGCCCGACCGCGCTCGCTTACGCACGAAGAACGCGACGCGATCCTTGCACTCGGTAAAGACCTCAAGCGTATCTGGTTCGCTCCCACGACGAGCGATCGCGATCGCAAGGAGTTGCTCCGCACGCTGCTCGAGGATGTCACCTTGAGAGTCGAGCGCGATAACTACAACGCTCACCTGACGCTGCGTTGGCGCGGCGGTCTCTTCGGTGAAGTTAATGTCCCATTGCCGCACTCGCATCCATCGCCGATCCGCACCGCCGACGATACGATCGATCTGCTGCGGCGACTGGCTGCACATTATCCCGACACCAAGATCGCCGGCATCCTCAATCGCCAAGGCCGTACAACGGCCACAGGACTGTCGTTTACGGCAAATCGTGTGTCGAGCCTGCGGACGCACTGGGAGATCCCGTGCTTCCAGCCGAAACAGCAAGTGCAGGACGGCGAGTGCATGACGATCGAGAAAGCAGCGCGCGCTCTCGGGATCGCACCCTCTACTTTGCATCGCTGCCTCAACGATGGCTTCATTGCCGGAGAGCAGATCACACCTGGCGCGCCTTGGCGCATCCGTATCAATGACGAGTCGCGGTCGCGCTTTGTGGAGAGTGCGCCCGAAGGTTACGTGAAGATGTTCAAGGCCATGAATCTACTCGGCGTCTCGCGGCAAACCCATCTTGCAACGTGTAAAGCGCGGCGAGCTTAAGGCCGTTCACGTCTATCGCGGACGGGCAAAAGGCATACGAATTTAGGTACCTGCAGTTGCTCCGGACCTCTTCGACCCTCTCAAAAAAACTGAAGGTGTAGTATGACGCAACATCCAACAGTCCTTTGATGCCGAACTCCAGGACCCAATCATCTTTCCAGCACCGCCCACGGCGTCCAGAACCGATTTTCCCGGCCTGTATCCATAAGAGTCCGGCAGGAAGATGAATTCCAGTTCCGACTCAATCATCTGCTTGACCACCATCTGCGCGATCCGATCGCTGATAGTGGGCCCCCCTAAAACCCTTTCCCTGCAAGATCTGTCTCGAACATCTCCAAGGTTTGTCCGTCCACTCCGGCCGCACCGCGATTGGATTTGACCGCCTTGTACGCTTCGTACACTCGCCGCTTCTCAATCGAGAACGCCTTGTTCATCGCACCGTTCGAAGTCATCCTGTTTCCAGTTGGTTCAAGAGTACGATTACCTGACCCGATCCCTTGCTCCGACCCCATTACAGGGCCCTTAGCGCTCCGAGTGGATCGGTCCGCCCCAATCTCTTGCATCGGGTACTCTCGCCTCACGGTTGGCGCCGCTTGCGCTTCTCCCCTGGCATCAAGAGCCTGGTTCCTGCAGTTCCACGCCAAAGCCTGTGTCCGACTCACGCCCCCTTCTACGCCGGTCGCCGTCCGCCCGGTCATCAGGCATCTGACGGACTTGCCCCAGGATAACGAGACGGTCCTGGTTTTGACGACACTTGGATTCATAACGACGCGTCCTCGGAGGGGTCACTTTCTTCGTCTTTCGAACACTCACCTGCTCGGTTTGATCCGAACTTATGATCCGACGCTCACCACCACGGCTTTTTACCGCAGCAGCTCGGGCTGGTTTGAAGCCCGCTCCTGAAAGCCGATCTCGGGGGCCAGCCCATATTTTTCTCGCAGCTTCACAATCGGTTCTAGTTCATGTTGAACTCCTTCCGCTGCTCTGCAACACACTTTCGTCGATAAAGACCAGCCGCTCAGCTTCGACGCGATTTTGATTTTCGTCCACTGGGTTCGCCGCCGCGCGACCTCGAGACGATCGCGTTCGCCAGCCACCACGCTTTTTTGAAGCTGAGCTTCTCGGCATGGACGAACTCCAACACCGAGCGGTAGTCGACCTTCAGGCCGCGCCCGGCAAGCTCGGCGACGAGTCCGCGCAACGTTCGCGACATGAGCGTCAACAGTGTATCGTCATGGACCGCCTCGAAATCATCCGGCCGATCGGCAAGGCGAAGGCGACTAGGATGAATAGCAGTAGCTGCGGGACGAGGATGAAGGCGCCCCTTGTTCTCACTTCGCGAGCCAGGTGGTAAAGCGCTGGATCAGGTCATCGCCCTTCTCAATCAAGAAGGCGGCGTCTCTCTGCAGGCCACTGGCCGTATGGTCGGGCGCCGTCGGAAGGTGGGGCACGATCGCCGGATCAACAAGCGACATCGCGTCCTCGTTGGCAGGCCCGTAGGGCAGGTAGCGCGTCAGGTTAGCCTGCGCCTGGGGCGAGCCGGCGAAGGCGAGGAACTTGTAGGCGGCGTCCCGATGCGGACTACCCTTGGGAATCATCCAGTAACCGACCCCCCACGTGTGGGCATCCCACATGATCTCAAAGTGCTTGCCGGAGTTCTTGACGGCATCGTAGATGCGGCCGTTCGGGGCTTGGGTCATGACGACTTGGCCATCAGCCAGAAGCTGCGCCGGCTGGGCGTTGGACGTGTACCAGACGACGTCCTTCTTGATCGTGTCGAGCTTCCTGAAGGCGCGGTCGACCCCCTCGGGTGTGTTGAGGACGTTATAGGCGTCCTTGAGGGCCACGCCGTCGGCGATCAGCGCCCATACGAGAAATATGTCGGGAGAAACCTTCCACAGGCCGCGCATGCCGGGGAATTTCCGGGTGTCGAACAGGTCGGCGATGGTCTTCGGGCCGTTCGGCAGCTTATCCTTGTCGTAGGCGATGATCGAGGCAGAAACTTCGTACGGCACCGCGCAGTCGTACTTGTCGCCACCCATGAACTTGGCCCGGTCGAGGCCCAACCTCTTCCAGTCGATCGTCTCAATGATGCCCTCGTCGCACAGTTGTATGGCTGCGACGGAGTCCGCGTCGACCACGTCCCAGCTCACGCTCTTGGACTGGACCATGGCGCGGATCTTAGCAGACTCACCATTGTACTCGTCTTCGATGATCTTGATCCCGGCCGCCTTCGAGAAGGGCTCGAAATAAGCCTTGCGCACGGCCGCCTGGTAGACCCCGCCAAAGGAGGTGATCGTCAGCTGCTCGTCCGCAAAGGCGGATTTCACCGCCGCAAACGTACCCGTCGCCAGGCCGATTAGGGCCAAGGCGCTCGCAATCCTCAATAGCTTTCTCATCGTCTGCTCTCCCCTGCTTTGCCATCCCGGCGGCGTTGCCGAAGGCCCGCCTTGCTCGCGGCGAAGCCTTGGTCGTCGTCATGGCGCATCGAGCGCCCGACAATCCTCCGTTTTCCAGCCGATGGTGATCGCTGTACACCCGGCTCGAGTTGCACCACGCCTTCCGAATTCGGCAGCTTGATCACAAAGTCATCATGGCCGCACACCGAGACGCGGGTGCGCACGTGGTCGCCCAGATAGATCACCTCCGCAACCCGCGCGCTGAAGACATTGGGCAGCGAGCCTGGCGTGGGGTTTAGCTTCACCCGCTCCGGCCGCAACGACAGCACGGTCTGCCCACCGACTGCCTCGACATTAATCGCCAACGCCTGCACGTTGCCAGCGCCCGAAATGTCTACCTTGCAGGTTGTACCATTCATCGCGACGACCTTTCCGTGTAGCCGGTTGTTCTCGCCGATGAACTGGGCGACAAAAGCGTTCTGCGGTCGCTCGTACAGCTCGGCGGGCCCGGCGACTTGCTGAATGACCCCGTCGTTAAACACCGCTACGCGGTCCGACATGGTCAGCGCTTCGCCCTGGTCATGTGTCACATAGACCACGGTAACGCCGAGATCCTCGTGGATATGCTTGATCTCGAGCTGCATCTGCTCGCGCAACTGCTTGTCCAAGGCGCCGAGCGGTTCGTCCATCAGCACGAGCTTGGGATCGAACACGAGGGCGCGGGCAAGTGCGACACGCTGCTGCTGGCCGCCGGAAAGCTGACCAGGCCGGCGCTTGCCATAAGCGCCGAGCCGGACTATGTCGAGCGCCCGCTTGATCCTGGCCTCGATCTCGGCCTTGCCGAGTTTGCGGACCTTAAGCGGGAAGGAGAGGTTCTCCTCCACGGTCATATGCGGAAAAAGCGCGTAGTTCTGGAACACCATGCCGATGTCGCGCTTGTGCGGCGGCATGTTGTCGATCGAGCGCCCCTCCAGCAGGATACTGCCTTGGGTCGGCACCTCGAAGCCGGCGAGCATCATGAGGGTCGTCGTCTTGCCGGAGCCAGAGGGCCCCAGCATGGTCAAGAACTCACCCCGGGCGATGTCCAGGTTAAGATCCTTAACGACCAACGTTTCGCCGTCATAGGTCTTCTGGACGCCGGAAAACCTCACAAAGGCATTGTTCATGCCTGGCATCGTCCCCCTTACCGGTTCCGGCGTTTCTCCCGCTTCTGCGGCGCCGCCGACAACAAGACCACGATATTCTTGCTTGACGGATTGCAGCGTCTTGCGCACGCGGTCGAGATCGCAGGGATCCCCTTGCATGAGGCATCTGCTGTTGTCCAACTGCGCATTCCTTCCCTACGTGCGTTTGATTCTGCGACCCCCGGGATCGAGAGTATTTTGGCTGTCCCGGAAATATTATGGGGCCTCTGAAGCTGAATTTCATTAATGTCAGCAGCCCCACCGCCGAAACACTGCGCCTAAATGCGATAATTCGAGGATCTGCGTCCTGCAAGCTGGGCCGGCGCCTAGAGGGATACACCTCGATCTCGATGTGCTCTTGTCACACCCGGAATACAACAAAAGAGTCTCTCCCCATGGCATCGCCGTAAGCAGCACACAATACATGTATTGGACCGTAGGTCAGCTTCCAACTCTACCACACCTCGAACGGTTGCAATATTTAGCCAGGAGACCTCTTGGCGCGGGGACGATCTGGCGCCGGCAACAACCGTTTCGGCAGCTTGCTCGAGACCACCCGTGGCGGGCAGGAGCCAATTCGCCTCGAATCCGGCGAGGAGCGTCGCTTTCTCGAGGATGGTGACGAGGTCATCCTACGCGTGCCACAAGGCCACCCCCAGGGCCTTGCTAAAATCGGCTTCGGCGAAAGTCGCGGGGAAAGCACCTCCACCTGCGGCGATCCATCGAATGTTCATCAATCGTAGCCGGATCATCGGCTATCCGGACTTTCTTATCGCCAACCCGACAAGGACGGCTTTGATGCGGTGATCATTTCCATCGCTACAATGGCATTGCCAAAAGGCGCATCGGCCCGAGATGGAATTTATCTCGGTGCGATCAAAAAAAATCAAGGCGAGATCTGCCAAAGGCCGACGCATTCGATTTTGGCAACGCTGTCACCTGGATCGTGATGCAGAAGGCTGCCGCCATCTTCCATCGTATCCCTCCGTTGAGGGCCGCCTTGTTTGACGGACGCGAGCGCTGCAGGTCCTAGGGGTAATCCTAGGAGAAGCGCTATGACGATTTCGCGGGCAGAGGTGATCACAACGGTCGATCGGCGGCGTCGGTGGTCGCAGGATGAGAAGGAACGGCTAGTTGCAGCATCGCTCGAGCCCGGAGCCACTGTTTCCGAGGTGGCTCGCATGGCCGGCCTTCATGTGAGCCAGCTGTTCAGGTGGCGCAAAGAGCTTTGCAAGCACGGTGAGACGAGTATAGCGCCGTTAGTGCCGGTCGAGATTGGGCCGTCTGTGCCGCCGCGGGACGTGGCCGAAGCGCCATTGACGACAGCGCCGGCGCGTCGACGGAGGAGCCAGGGCATCATCGAGATCGATCTTGGTAGCGGACACCGCATCCGGGTCGATGGCGACGTTGATGGAGACGCGCTGCGTCGAGTTCTCGATGCCCTGGTGCGCCGATGATCCCGGTTCCGACCGGCGTGCGAGTGTGGCTCGCGACAGGCTACACGGATATGCGCAGAGGCTTTCCGTCGTTGGCACTTCAAGTGCAGGAGGTGCTGCGCAAAGACCCGCTCAGCGGTCATCTGTTCGTCTTCCGCGGTCGCCGCAGCGACCTTGTGAAAGTGATCTGGCACGATGGCCAGGGAGCATGCCTGTTTACCAAAAGACTCGAGAGAGGAAGGTTCATCTGGCCATCGGTTGCCGGTGAATCAGTAACGATCTCTCCGGCGCAGTTGAGCTATCTGTTGTCCGGGATCGATTGGCGCAACCCTCAAGAAACCCATCGTCCGACGCGGGTCGGATAGCCGCTTTTACGGTTTGAATCTGCTGCTTGATCTGATTCAATGGCGTCATGATATCGAAGCCGGACGATCTTCCATCGGACCTTGCGAGTGCCCTGGCGGCGCTGCAGGCCGAGCGTGAGGCGCGGCTGCGAGCCGAGGCGGTGGCTGCCAGTGCGCGGGCGGAGCTGTCGGACAACGAGGCGCTGATCGCGCATCTCGAGCTGCGGATCGAGAAGCTCAAACGCGAACTGTACGGGCAGCGCTCCGAGCGCACGGCACGGCTGCTCGAGCAGCTGGAGTTGGAGCTCGAAGAACTCGTCACCACGGCGAGCGAGGATGAGCTTGCCGCGCAGGCCGCAGCGGCGAAGACGCAGAACGTCCGCCCCTTCATGCGCAAGCGGCCGGTGCGCAAGCCATGGCCGGATGACATCGAACGCGAGCGCGTCGTCATTGAGGCTCCAACGACCTGTACCTGCTGCGGTGGATCGCGGCTGGCGAAGATCGGTGAGGATGTGACCAAGACGCTGGAGGAGATCCCGCGCCGCTTCAAACTGATCGAGACGGTACGCGAGAAGTTCACCTGCCGCGATTGCGAGAAGATCAGCCAGCCGCCCGCGCCGTTCCATGCCACGCCGCGCGGCTTCATCGGCCCACAATTGCTGGCGACGATCCTGTTCGACAAGTTCGGCATGCATATCCCGCTCAACCGCCAGAGTGCGCGCTTCAAGGCCGAGGGGATCGACCTATCGTTGTCGACGCTGGCCGACCAGGTCGGCCACGGGACCTTCGCCGTCATGCCGCTCTTCCACTTGATCGAACGCCATGTACTCGCTGCCGCTCGCCTTCATGGCGACGATACCACCATCCGTATCCTGGCGAAGGGCAAGTGCACGACCGGGCGGATCTGGACTTATGTGCGGGATGACCGGCCCTTCGCCGGGCCTGCGCCGCCGGCGGCGGTCTATTACGCCTCAAGCGACCGACGAGGCGAGCATCCCCAGAAGCATCTGTCCGCCTTCGCCGGTATCCTGCAAGCCGATTGCTACAACGGCTTCGAGCCGCTGTTCGACCCGCAGAAGAAGGCGCGGCCGATTACGCCGGCGTTTTGCTTTGCCCATGCGCGGCGGGGCTTCTTCGAGCTGGCTGACATCGAGAAAAATGCTCGGGAAGGTAAGAAGGGCAAACCGGTCTCTCCGATCGCGCTGGAGGCGGTCAGACGCCTCGATGCGTTGTTCGAGATCGAGCGCGCCATTAACGGCTGCGGTGCCGACGAGCGGCGCGCCGTGCGCCAGGATAAGAGCAAGCCGCTTCTCGAGGACGTGCACGCCTGGTTGCTGCGTGAGCGCGAAACCCTCTCGCGCTCCTCCGAGGTCCTGAAGCCGATCAACTACATGCTCAGGCGCTGGGACGACTTCGCCCGCTTCCTCGACGATGGCAGGATCTGCTTGACCAACAATTGTGCTGAGCGCGCATTGAGGGGCATCGCATTGGGAAGGCGCAACTGGACCTTCGCCGGCAGCCAGCGTGGCGCCGACCGTGCCGCCATTATGCTGACGATGATCACGACCTGTCGCCTCAACGAGGTCGGTAGGGTCGAGGGCTGGCGCGCCGCACGGCCATGCATTCGTGGCCATGCACGTTTCCAGCCCCCTCCACCTCGCACGCAGCATGCAGATTTCCCGCACTGCGCGCCCCCATTTGCTTCAGTTCAAGGGTTATGGGACCTATCATGTTGGTGCGACTTTCGTCGTGTCGTATTTCACCCCGTAGTCATTGAACAGCTTCAGGGTCTTGTACAACCACGAACTACTCCACCGCGCCCAGCAGAAGCCCTGTCGTTTCCGAGCATGCGCCAAATGGCGCCTGACCTTTCTCTCTATCCACTCTTTGACGTAGCGGAAGCACTCGCTTGAGTGCCCAACCGCGAAGTAGTTCACCCATCCCCGGAGCTTCGGATTGATCAGGTTTATCACCCTGTCGATCGGTTGCGACCGGTGTCGGCGAAACACCTCCTTCAAGTCCCGCAAAAGCGCCGTCCGCTTCTTGAGCTTGGGCGTATAGTGCGGCCGCATCCTTCCGCGCAAGCTGCGGAGATAGCGGAAGTCGAACCCAAGAAAGCCGAAGCTCTCGCCTCGTTCCAGGTCGATCATGCGACTCTTCTCGTCATTGATTTCCACCTGCAGTTTGGCAAACTCCTCCCGCAACCGTTTGGTCACGGCTCTGATCAGCCAGTCATGACGTTTGTAGGCGTCGATCAAGATCACCAAATCGTCAGCGAACCTTGCGTATTCGATACGGGTGTTCTTGCTCTCGCGGGTGACGTCCCGGGCTCGCTCAAGCATCTTGTCCACCTCATTGAGGTAGATGTTACTGAGCAACGGCGAGATCACACCCCCTTGAGGAACGCCTCTCTTGCCCGAGGCTTTCAGCATCGTCTTCAGCAGATGCATGATGTCCGCGTCATCAACCCGCTGCGCCACTTTCTTTAACAGCCGGTCATGCCGGACATTGTCAAAATAGGCTCGCAGATCAAAGTCGAGCACCCGCGTCTTCTTCTGGACGATCGCTTCAGCTACGCGCTTGATCGCGTCATGTGCTGTCCGCTTGGGACGATATCCATACGACCCCGGTTGGAAGTCTGCCTCGAATACAGGCTCGAGGATAAGTTTGAGCGCACCCTGAACCACCCTGTCCCGGATTGCCGGAATCGACAAAACGCGGACTTTGCTGCCCCCGTCTTTCGGTATTTCCTGCTTTCGGGCCGGGAGTGGCCGATAGGTCCGCCCGGTCAGTTCGTCCCGTAGCTGCTCAAGTAGAGCCTCCACGCCTTGCGCTTCAATGGCCTCGAACGTCACTCCGTCTATTCCCGGAGCGCCGTCGTTTTCTTTCGCCATCTCATACGCTTCGCGCAGCGTCTCCATCTTGCAGACGTGGACGTATAGACCCCAGAAACGCCAAGACGGTTCAGCCTTCGCCTTGACGTATAGTCTCCTCCTCAGGTCCTGCAAATCAATGGACGCCTTTGTCATCTCGTCCTTGCCTTCCTTATGTCAGAGACTTGCAAATGGCAGGGCCCCTTCGCTCCGCGAACATTACTCCGCCTCTCAGCTACTACGAACCCGGCCGCAGCCCTCTCGTCTTCGGCCGATTTCCCGGTGTCGCCGGTTATACGACCTACCTTCTTCCGTCGATTTCTCGTCGGGACGAGGGGGGTTTCTCCAGTTGCTTCGCATGTCCTTGTCACCGTGCTGTCGCTTCCACCCCGCCGAGGTGAGTAGCCGTGTCAGTCAGTCTTCGGCTGCCCATGCTGCCTTCGCCCTTGGGATGCAGGCTCGGCCCTCGGTTACACAAGCTTTCGAGGCCACAACGCGTTCTCTTTTGATACGGCCCGGTGACTCGTAATCTCCCTCAAGGAGACTTTGTCGATAGGCTTCAAAGGTTCTGTTTCCATCTCCTCTGCTATCCGAACTACAGGGCTCTGACTTTTGCCCTGGCAGGACTGTCTCCTGCTGAACATGCCAGCCTTACCTGGACACACATCCCAAGGCCTGGCTCGCCGACGTCCTCGCCCGTATCGCTGATCTTCCCGCATCGCGTCTGCACGAACTGCTGCCCTGGGAATGGAAGCTCCTGCGCCAAGCCGACAAGCCCGCCGGTCAGCAGGCCGCCTGACCTTCACGCAAGCCATCATAGAGCTCGCCGTGCCCGCGCGCATGCGTCAATCAGGCGGTCTTCGTCGTGTGCGTACCTTCCATCCCTTCGACTGTAAGGGCGTTCGTAAGACTGTCGTTAGCCCACTGCCAGCGCAGACCATCGACCGACCCGGCTATTGTCGCAAGGCAGCCCTCATCGGGCGCTTACTTCCGGGTGCGCACGAAGCGATGTCCTTGCGCATCGTTCCGCCATCGATGATTATCGACTGTCTATGAACCATGGCGTTCATCACCGCTTCGACGCTCGGATTAACTTCCTGGGCGCTCAGTCGAAGTAGACATAGAAGCGCGCCTCAACACTCTCGCGGGGCTTTGCATTGGGATAGGCACGACGATTGTCGAACGCCGAGTGGGGCGACCAATAGTCGTAGTGCCGGTCCGAGTCATATCCCTTGAACAAGACAACTTCGTCCGGATGCATGTTGGGAAAGTAATACCAGCGGACAATGGGGCTATAGTGAACTGATAGGCTCCGAAAGCTCTCACCGTTAGGGTTAATGAAGTTGTGCTCAAAAACATCGGTGGCGGGGGTCGTGCCGGCGTCCGCGAATGCTAGCGGAAAGTCCTGCGGTGGGGGTGACAGGGCGCGCCACGTCTGGATGATCATCATCCGTGAGTAGACCCGGATCGGGATGCCCTGCTCCTGGCTCTCCTGCGCAGCGAGCATTGGGGCGGAAATGGGAGCGTAGTCGATATGTGCGTTGTACGCGACGCCGCGGACCGCGTTGAAGGGAAGGGCTCCGGCCGGAGCCAGAGGGGTTGCCGACGCCAAGCGCATGACCACGTACTTGCGTCTCGGCACGACCCAAGATGCGTTGAAGTAGTCCTTGATGAAGGGCACCATTTCATCGATGTACTTCTGACGCATGATCTCGGGATCGCGCACGTCCGCGCAAGACGTCTTGTGCGGCACGAGAACGAACCCTTCAAGATCCAGGGACAGCTCGTTGACGATGGGCCGGGCATCGCGAATATCGACGTCGTAGAGGACCTGCGGCAAGCCAGCGTCGTAGCGGGCCAAGACCGCTTCAGGCACTTCAGGAGCTCGCTCCTCAGGTGAGCGCCGGGTAAAGGCAATCTCACCCTTCACAACGTCGAGGCGATCACGATCTGCTCGCGCCGGGTCGGTCGCGCGTAGGATCTGCGGATCGCCGTGTGTAGCCTTGGTCTTTTCGGTCAGAGTTGGCAACGTCATTTGCTACCTCCTTTCATACTTCGTGAGTTTCTTACTTCGTGAGCCAGACGGTAAAGGGCTGGCTCAGCTCGTCGCCTTCTTACCCCGAAGGCGGCCGGCGGGGCCGCAACAGTCAGCCGTCCGCTCAGGCGAAATACACGAAGAACCGCGCTTCGATGCTCTCGCGGGGCTTTGCATTGGGATATGCGCGACGATTGTCAAACCCCGTATGAGCTCCCTGCGCATTGCAACTTTCTTCAGAGTCATAACCCTTGAACAGAATGAGCTCGTCCCGGTTCAAGTCCGGGAAATAGTACCACCGATGGTTCGGATTGAAGTGAAGAGCGCACCCCCTAAACGATTCGCCAACACTGTTAATGTTGTCATACTCGAAAATATCTGTATCGAGAACGCTCGATCGATCACAGAGCGCTAACGGGAGATCGTGCGGCGGCGGCGAGAGCACGCGCCAGGCATGAATGATCATCAATCGCGAATACGACTGGAGCGGGATGCCTTGGGCCTGACTGTCGCGTGCGGCAAGCAGCGGCGCGGCGATCGACGCGTAGTCAATATGAGCCAGACCGGGTCCGGAGGCGCTCCTGACTCCAGAAAAGATCTTTTCCACAGAACGCACAACAACGCCGGTGCCAACCCGTTTGGGAATGACCCACGACGCATGGAAAAAGTCCTTCAGGAACGGGACCATCTCTTCCAGATACTTGTCGGTCACAATCGCGGGATCAAGCTCGCTTGCGCAGGACGTTCTGTGCTTAACCAGTACGAAGCCCTCGCGATCGAGCGACAATTCGTTCACGATCGGTCGCGCGTTGCGGATACTGACGTCATAGCCAACCATCGGGGGCGGGTTCTTTTCCGTCGGGGACCAAAACACTTCTGGGGCATTTTCATCCGGCGAACGCCGTGCAAAGCCCATTTGACTCTTCACGCACTCGAGGTCATCACGGTTTACTCGCGCGCCCGACGAAGCTCGCATTGTTTCAGACACATTTAGCTGAACCATCTAGTCGTCTCCTCTTGCAAACCGCTTAGTTTTTCGCCTACCAAACGTGAAATAGGCGACGATTGTCGTTTACCGAAATTAATGATTCTTCGGTACGGATTCATGCAAAGAATGGCACATCGGCGCTCAAATTCGGCGTTTCGGCGCCTGTTCAAAGCTCGATCCAATGAATTCGGTGTGAAGCAACGAAACGAAGGCGTGCGAGCCTCTCGAAGCCGTCTTGTGGCGGCACGGGCCCACCTGCCCGTGCTGCCCCGGCGACTGGCGAGCGCGTTTCGAAGCTCCTGGGCAAGAGCACGCAACCGGGCGTCTACTAGCACAAGGACTGAGGCAAGCCGTTCTCGGTGAGGGTCGTGACCGTCGTGGAGCGCTCGCATATCCCGACGACTAATACCAAGCCGCAGAGCGACTGACTCACGCTTGGAATTCCCAAATCAGATGAGAACTGATTCAAGATGACAAACGGAGGAGGTTTGCCATGGGTCAGGCGATTGGGGTTCGAGGAGATTTCAAAGCGGGCGAGGTCCGTCGGCTTGCAAAGCGGGCGCGGGATGTCGGTCAGGCGCGTCGGCTGCTGGCGATCGCTGCGGTGCTTGATGGTGCCTCGCGGGCAGAGGCGGCCAAGGTTGGCGGAATGGACCGCCAGACGCTTCGAGACTGGGTGATCCGCTTCAACGAGCACGGGCCCGACGGCTTGATTAACCCCGGCGCCCACGCCATCATCATCCTTGATCAGGCCGGCTGGCACGGGGCAAAGCAGCTCAAGATCCCTCACAACATCTCGCTACTGCCGTTGCCACCGCGCTCACCCGAACTCAACAGCCAGGAAAACATCTGGCAGTTCATGCGCCAGAATTGGCTGTCAAACCGCGTCTTCAAATCCTTCGACGATATCGTCGATCCTGCTGCTACGCCTGGAACACCCCCATCGATCAACCTTGGAAGATCATGTCCATCGCTCGTCGCGAATGGGCATTCATCGATCAATGATCGTGAGGTTTGGTATAAATGGCTGCTCTCGGCTCAAGCCAATGCAGCCTCGAAGGCATCAGCGCCCAGCAGCTAAGCCGGATGGTGAACGTCACATGCGAAGCCGCATCGCTCCTTACTCACTGGCTGAACGAAGCCGCCGTGTCCGTCGAAGCGGGTGAGATTGGTGGTGCGAACAAGGCCGTCGAGGCGGATGAAGCTTACGTCGGCGGCAGAAAGAAAGCCTATGGTCCGCCGCCGAAGAAGATGGCAAAGATGGCCGCGTGCACGCGACGAGCTGTTGCACGAATCGAGATATTCGATCCTTGCGACACTCTCGTCGACGTCGCCTGACCTGCCCACTGTGCGAGCGCGCCCAGTCGACGCGGCCCATGCCGCTACCATCTCCGCAACGGACTAACGGCGACGCGACCCAAACAGCTCCGCGGATCGGCGTCGCTCTATCCAGGCCACAAGGCGCGACACTGCTGGGCTCCAACCGTGACCGGATGGAGCTCAGAGGCAGGGTTCGGCGAAAGCATCAATCTCGGCAGGGCATCCAGATCGCTCGTCAGTCAGGCTCGCTAACACCTGTCAATCACGCCAACTCACCCCCGTGGACTCACTGCAATCTGAATTCTTCACGCGCGATCTAGTAGCCCAAGTCGAGGTTAACCTCGCGTGTGAGTGGTTTTCCCGTCGCGAACTCTACCAAGTTCTGGGTGCCCCACTCGAGATACCGCTCGAGCACGTCATCCGCATTGTGCGCCTGGTCGATGGAGCCGGTGACATTCGGAAGCTTCTGGATCTCCAGCCGGGGCACCCAGCTGATCGGATAGGTTCTACCGAAATCGTACATCGGCCAGACATCTGCCGCATAGCCGCGCAAGCGACCGGACGTCAGCGCCTCATAAAGAGGCTTCTCCTGCACCAACCCGCCACGGGCGATGTTCACCAGAAAGGCGGATGACTTCATGACCGCCAGTTCAGCCTTGCCGATAACTTGAGAAGTTTCACGCGTATTAGGAATTGCCAAGACTACGTAGTCACACTTTGCGAGCACAGAATGCAGCTCGTCCATACCGTGCATCGAATCGATAAATTCAACCTGCCGCTCCTTGTTGCGCCGTATGCCGAGAACGTTCATGTCGAATGCCTTTGCACACTTGGCGATGA
Source organism: Bradyrhizobium sp. JR3.5 (assembly GCF_054057015.1). Classification (NCBI taxonomy): domain Bacteria; kingdom Pseudomonadati; phylum Pseudomonadota; class Alphaproteobacteria; order Hyphomicrobiales; family Nitrobacteraceae; genus Bradyrhizobium; species Bradyrhizobium sp. JR3.5. The sequence continues at coordinate 4,929,801 of NZ_JBSRYV010000002.1, read as the reverse complement.
GGCTCCCGATCTCTCCGACGCCAATGATTCCGATCGTACGACCATGCAGCATCGCCGATCGGTACTCGTCTGCGAACAGGGGAAAGAGCCGGCGCTTGTCCCGCGAAGCTTCATTCTTGAAGACGGTCTTCTTCGCGAGAGCAAGCAGGAACATCATCGTCTGCTCTGCACACGCAATCGCATTGGCGCCACGCGCATTCGTCACCTTGAAACCGCGTTGCTTCACGAGCGCAAGTACGCCCATTCTCCTGAGATCGTCAACACCCGTATGCAGCCAGGAAAGGATCTTGAGTTTCTCCGCGATTTCGGGAATTCCGTCCGGAAGCGCAAAGCCGATGAACGCGTCGGCGTCGACGGCGTGGCGCTTCAAGTCCGAGTATGTGCTCTCGAATCGGGAAAAGTACTCGCCTTCCGGTCCCACGACTTCCGTACCGCGTGGCATTTTCTGCTTGATCAAACTGATCTCGGCTTCGGTCGCGTGCCACAAGCAAAGAACTTTCATCTATCGGTTTCTCCCGGATTTTTGGGTGATTTCCGCCGGTTTAATCGACCCCGGCCAACGCATCGTTTCATCGGTGAGGCCAGCTCCGTTTTCCAGCGCCACGTTCAACGACGATCTCATGACCGCGTGCAACCAGTTCCCCAATTGAACCCGAAAATCAGATCACCACGATCTCCCTGGAGCTTGATCGCCCTCGGAACTCCAAGCCGCACGATCGCACTCCTTTCGATGAAGGCCTCTCAAAGATAGTCGATCCTGGTGCACATTTTACGCACGTTGGGGGCTTGGCTGAGAAGAAGACAGGCGAGCAGTCGCAGCTTTGCGCAGACTTCACACATCGTTTCCTGGCGCCCAACGAGATTTCTCGCCATGTACGCGATGGCTGCGCGCGGGGGCAACTGATTGCGCCCGAACCTGATCAGGCGCCGAATTCCGGCCACAGCACGGCCTACGTTAGGGGATTTGGCTTTCAATCCCCGCTATGCTCCTGAAGGGGGCATTACCTGCGATTTCCAAGTCATCTTGGAAACTGTGCCAAGAGCTTGGGCGGAGATCGTTATCCGCGGCGACCCGGCGCTCGAGCCGGGCATGCCGTACTCACTTTCCCTGGAATGTGAGTCGTGATTCAACATCGGGATGGTACCCGAAGCACGAGAAGTCCACCTTTCGAGGAAAGATCGCAAGGTGCTTGAGGCATGTTGCCGTTCGCCGGTGACATTGCAGCGCGATTTGAAGCGGGCACGGATCGTTCTGTTGGCGGCGACCGGGCGCAGCACCCGGTCGATTGCCAATGAGGTTGGGGTCCAGCCGCGGATTGTCAGTCTTTGGCGGCATCGCTATGCGGACCATGGCCTTGAAGGGCTGCAAGACAAGCCGCGGCCAGGCAAGCAGCCGATCTATACGAAGGCCACCGATAAGCGGATCCTGAAAGCTTCTGGATAAGCGGCCGCCGCAAGGGTTCGCCCGCTGGACCGGGCCGCTGCCGGCCGGGGAGTTGGGCGATGTTGACGTACAATATGTCTGGCGGTTCCTGCGCAACCACAAGGTCGACCTCGCGTCTCGCAAGTCCTGGTGTGAGAGCAACGACCCGAACTTTACGGCCAAAGCCACCGTATAGCGCGACAATCTGGATGGGAAGCGCACTTCCACCCTGATTGCCGCGCCGCACCGCCGATGTTGTTGGCCTCTATATCGCCCCGCCGGAGAAGGCCATTGTGCTATGCGTGGACGAAAAGCTTTCGATCCAGGCCCTGGAGCGAGCGCAGGGCTGTCTGAAGTTGCCCAATGGCCGCGCCTTGACCGGCCAGAGCCATGACTACAAGCGGCATGGCACGACAACGCTGTTTGCGGCGCTTGAAGTCGCCACCGGAAAGGTTGTCGCGACGCACTCAAAACGCCGCCGCCGCGTCGAGTTTCTCGACTTCATGAATAGCCTCACCGGCTTTCCAAACCGCCAGCTTCACGTTATCCTGGACAACCTCAACACCCACCAGAAGAACGAGCATTGGCTCAAGGCTCATCCCAATGTGCAATTTCATTTCACGCCGACAAGCGCGTCCTGGCTCAAGCAGGTTGAGGTATGGTTCTCGATCTTGCAAGGGCAGTCGCTTAGCGGCATCTCCTTCACCAGCCTCAAACAGCTCGAGCAGCACATCGATGCCTACATCGACGCATACAACGAAAACGCTGAGCCCTTCGTCTGGACCAAGAAAAAAGTCCGTCAACGCCGCTTCAAAGGCCGCCGTATCACTCAGCTCTGATTCCGGGTACTAGCATGCAACGATATCTGCTGGCGCCCTCGGTGGCGGCTGAGTAGCTCAAGGGCACGGCAAAGTTAGTCCGATCGTCGACGTGTTGACACCCACCATTCGCACAGTGCGGTTGGCGGCCATCTTCGCCGATCGCACCGTCAGTCTTGGTTCTACATCTGGGAGTAGTAGCCGTACTCGCGAACAAGTGCTGGCTGGCCGCGTGCCGTGCGATCGCCATCCTAGGCGGGATTGGCGATCGTCGCGTGCCCCTGCGATTTACGCTCAGCGCAGCCGGATGCTTGCGCCGGCACGCTCCGGACGGGGCAGCTCCGTGTGCAGTCGCGCCAGCTCCAGCAGTCGCTCGCGTACCTTGCCCTGCACCGGTGCGCTCCGTCCGCCGCCGGCGCCGACGTGAATCAGCATCTGCTCGCCGGTGGCCGCCGGCCCGTTACCTCGCTCGCGCGCAATGACGTGAAACACATGAAGACGCTTTTCGTCGGCACCGAGGAGCTGCGTGAGCACCTGGACGCGGTCACCGGCGTGCAGCTCCCCGAGATGGAACAGGTGTGTCTCGACCGTGTAATAACTGCCGGTAGTCGAGAGGTACTCGCCCTCAACGCCGATATAGCGGAGCAGGTTATCCGTTGCGACACTGCAGAGCTGGAGGTAGCGGTTCTCTGTGACGTGGCCATTATAGTCGAGCCAATCGGAGGACATCTCTAGTGTCGGCATCAGCAGCGGGCCGGAACCGTTACTGAGCTGGGGAATGCTGTCGCGCAGCTTTTGCCTCCAGAGCGCGAACGTCTCGCCGACCGCTCGCGCCCCCCCCTCAGACATACACTTTGATCCTTCAGACATGAACGTTGACTTCTCAAGTATGAACATTGAGCTCGAGCTTCTCGCGCATCTCGTCCGGGCCCATCACCCGCACCCCGATGCTGTCGAGGATCTGCGTCGCCCGCTGCACGAGCTCGGCGTTCGTCGCCAGACGCCCCCGAGACAGGTACAGATTGTCCTCCAAGCCCACGCGCACGTTGGCGCCGGCCAACGCCGCCGCTGCGACGTACGGAAGCTGCATCCGTCCGATCGAAAAGGCCGAGCAGACGGCGCCGGGCGGGAGCGCGTGCATCATCGCCATCAGCGTGGTCAAATCGCCCGGCGCGCCATAGGGGATTCCCATGCACAGCTGGATCAGCGGCAGCGTGATCAGCCCCTCCCTGACCAAGTCGCGCGCGATCCACAGGTGACCGGTATCGAACGCCTCGATCTCAGGACGCACCCCGATCTCTTGCAGGCGCGCGGCCATTTTGCGCACCGTCGGATAGGTGTTGATCATAACAAATTCGCCAGCGCCGAAATTCATCGACCCGCAGTCCAATGTGCAGATCTCCGGGAGCAACTCTTCCACATGCACAATCCGCTCCAGGGCTCCCGCCATGTCCGTTCGCGCTGGGTTCGGCGGCAGCGGCGCATCAGGCCCGCTCAGCACCAGGTCGCCACCCATCCCTGTCGTCAGGTTGATCACCGGATTCACATCCGACTTCCGAATGCGCCGCACAACTTCCCGATAAAGCGCCGGATCCCGCGAGCCCTGCCGGGTCTCGGGATCACGAACGTGAATGTGCACCGCCGCCGCCCCGGCCCGCGCCGCCTCGATCGCCGAATTCGCGATCTCCTCCGGGGTCACCGGCACATGCGGGCTACGATCTACGTTCGATCCACTCCCTGTGACCGCACAGGTGATGAACACTTCGGAAATCATTCTCGGCTTCTCCTCTCGCTGAAAGCTTGGCAGTCCCAAATCGGGCAAGACCGGCGACAAGTTTCATCTCGGACCAACTGTACCAGCCCCCAGATCAGCATTTGCCTAATAAGAGTGGTCACGACGCAGAAATTGTGTGCGTCTTGTCCGAAGCGTGGAGTTATATCCTGCAAATCCTGCCATGGTGGCGTGCCCCTCCTATTAGGAACACTACGCCTGCTTCCGGACGAAGGCATGCGGAGCCCACGCCGCAGGCTCTGGCCTTGAGCTTGGCGAGGTAGGCATCGTCCGACACCTCCGCGGCCTATTGGGGCGACGACGGCTTGCCTTAGGGAAACTTCGGTAGGAGGCGCCGTTCCAGCATGGCTCGAAACCGGCACCCGCATGTGTAGCGGCCCTATTGCCCGTCGCACGGACTGAAGGCGCTCGGATCGTCCTGGAGGATGGCCGTGGACTGGTGAAGGCCTGCCACGGCTAGAATCACGCGCATATCCGCTCCGCAGCTGGAGCGGCAGCTCGCGGCCGCGCGCCTCACGTGATGTTCGGCGGTGTGGCGCACGAGCGAACCTACCAGCTTGCGGCGCGCCTCGCGGCGTTGCTGCCTGGCGATCTCCACCACGTCTTCTTCGCCAAGTCCCGGTCGGTGTCCGTCGATATCGCCATGAAGGTGGCGCCACAGTACCGCATCCGCAGGTGCGCGGGCGCTCCCGGCTCCTGGCCTTCCGCGGCAGCTAACACGGGGACACGCTGGCGACGATGACCGTCTGCGACCCCGAGAAGGGCATGCACAGCCTCTTCGCCGAGTTATGTCCGCCCAGCATATCGCCGACCTGCGGACCGACCCGGCAAACGAGGCGGCGCTGGATCGGCGCCTCGCCGAGGTCGCCTCCATCATCGTCGAGCCCCGCATCGAGTGCGCCGGCGGCATGCTGTTCCACGACTACGAGGTGCTGCGCTGTCTGCGCCGGTTGGCCGACAAGCACGACCTGCTGCTGATCTTCGACGAGATCTTCGTGGGCCTCGGCCGCACCGGCGACCTCTTCGCCAGCGCGCGGGCGAGGTCCCCGACATCATCACGCTCTCCAAGGCGCTCATGGGCGGGACGCTGCCTTTGTCGGCGGCGGTTGCGCGGCGACGCGTGTTCGACCGCCACTGGTTCGATGTTCCGACGTCAGCCCTGATGCGTGGGCCCGCCTATATAGCCAATCCGTTCGCGCGCGCCGCAGCCAACGCTCCTCGACCTGTTCGAGACCGGCGCGTGGCGCGCCGAAGTCGCCCACATCAACACGGGGCTTCGCCGTGGGCTTGCGTCCTGCCGTGAGGCGCCTGGGATCGCGGACGTGCGCGTGAGGGGCGCGATCCCTAGTCGAGTTCGCGGCGCCCTTTGCCGTGGGAGACCTCTGCCGCCGTTTCGCCCGCCCGCGCGGCGCTAGCAGCAAGCTAGTGTTCTGTCACTGACATTTGAATCCCAACTTGTCGCGAACATGATTCACTCGCGGCATGGGAAATGACTTGATTGTACTTGATCGCAAGGTTCGCAGGGAACTGGAGCATCTGCTCACCGATGGAAACACGGCTCAGAAGATCGCTAAGCGAGCGAGGATCGTGCTGATGACGGCGGACGGACATGGTGTCGTGGCGATTATGCGTGAGGTCGGGGTTTCGAAGACCACCGTCTGGCGCTGGCAGGACTATTTTGCGGAGGCCGGCATCGGTGGTCTGGTCAAGGGCCGCTCCAAGCCGCCTGGCCGAAAGCCACTCAGCGCTGCCATGAAGCTCAAGGTCGTCGAGAAGACCGTGAAGGAACGCCCCGCCAATGCCACGCACTGGAGCGTGCGATCGATGGCGGAAGAAATGGGCATCAGCCACACGAGCGTGCAGCGCATCTGGGCCGAACACGGCCTCAAGCCGCATCTCGTGCGCAGCTTCAAGATCTCCAACGATCCCGACTTCGTCGCGAAGGTCGAGGACATCGTCGGCCTGTACGTCGATCCGCCGGAGAAGGCGCTGGTGCTTTCCGTCGATGAGAAGAGCCAAATCCAGGCACTCGACCGCACGCAGCCGGGCTTGCCCTTGAAAAAGGGCCGTGCCGGCACAATGACCCATGATTACAAGCGCAACGGCACCACAACACTCTTCGCCGCGCTCGATGTGGCGGCCGGTACCGTCATCGGCGAATGTCTGGCACGCCATCGGGCAGACGAGTTCCTGTCGTTTCTAAAAACAATCGACCGCCGGACGCCCGCACATCTCGATCTGCATCTGATCCTCGACAACTACGCCACCCACAAGACACCGGCCGTGAAGCGCTGGTTGGCGCGACACAAACGCTTCACACTGCACTTCACGCCGACATCCTGTTCCTGGCTCAACCTCGTCGAGCGGCTCTTCGCCGAAATCACTCGCCAGCGCATCCGGCGAGGAACCTTCAACGACGTCACCGAACTCAAGACCACGATTGACGAGTGGATCGAGCATCGAAACCAAAACCCAAAGCCCTTCAAGTGGACCGCCAGCGCCAAATCCATCCTTGCAAAGCACCGCAGAGCCAAAAAAGCGCTCGCGATCGCTAAAGCCGGATGCAAATGAATGAGTCAGAACACTAGCGTCAACACGTCTCGACGCCTGCCGACTCAGTCGGAGTAGACAAAGAAGCGCGCATCGATGCTTTCGCGGGGGCACTCGGCCAGAGAGGACGACGAGTTGAACGGTCGTCCCCTAGATGCGGTGGCATTTGGCGTAATGACGATACCCCTGGCGCATAACTGGCTCCAGAAGAACGCGACCGGCTGAGTCGTCACAGCGCAGGTCGGTCGCATCTTTCTAACGTAGGAGAGGCGACGCCTGCGCGGGCCTCGACTTCTCCAAACGACGTGAGGGTAAGGGAGGCGCTCCCATACGGGCTGCGGCCGTCGAGCGCCAACACCGGTGCGGTTGCGTCTTTAACGGGCTGGCCGTCGGCCTAGTGTCGCGGCGGCTGAGCTTGAGGAAGCTGTTGCCCTGGGGCGAAGCCGCCGGTTTTGGCTACGAGCGCAGTAGGGAAAAGGCGGACTTCTGCACACTCGGCCGCAAGGCCTGCCGCAATAATCGCTCGGTACTCTAGCCCGCGTCCTGAAGGTCTTCGACGAGCTGGCCCTGGCGCACGACGACGGCAGCATCGGGCGCCGCTTTAGGAGTCTCGCCGCCGTACAGCTGCTGATCCTCGACAGCTGGGCGTCGACGGCGCGATCCACTGCAAGGCGCGCCTCGATTTCCTCAGATCGGCAATGACACTTGATTGCGGGAACATTGCAAACTTAGACCCGCACGCTTCAATTTCAGCGATTCTGAGCTCAACATCAGTGGTATATCACCTTGCACGTAAGGTTCTTGCGCCGTCGTTCCGCTTGATGTGACTTTGAGGTGCGTTCGACGGCCACTGCTCAATCGGTGTGACCGCGGAGCCCGCCATGACTAACCAGTCACCATCCGTCCACTGGACCGCCAGCGCCGAGGCTCTGTTGCCGGAGCTAATCGACCTGAGGTGGGCGATCCATGCCGAGCCGACAGTTGGGGCTAGATACGTCGCTTACCACGGCCAAGGCGAAAGGCTCGCTGGTCTACCGCTGGAATACCGCGAAGGGCCATCGACGACGCGTTCTGTCGCGGTGCTGAGAGGTCCGGCGAACGCGGACGCGCAGTGCTGCTTCGAGGCGACGTGGACGCCCTACCGCTCAACGAGGACAACATCCTTTCGTTCAGGTCCCGGATCGCCGGCGCAATGCACGCCAGTGGCCACGACATGCATGTGGCCATGCTCGTCGGCGCCGCCAAGGCGCTCTGCGCGCGTCGCGAGACACCCGCCAGCACGGTGCTTTCATGTTCCAGCCAGGCGAGTAGGGCTTCCGCGGCGCGCGATGCACGGTCGAAGATGGCCTACTCGATCCTCTGTCAGACGCCGCTTTCGCCTTGCACATGACGGCCAACGCACCCACCTCGCGGTCCATTACCTTCTCGTCCAATACCACGCGATTGGAGTGTAGGGAGCAACAGGTCCGAAAATCGCAGCCTTCAGGAGGCGTGCCCAGGTACGCCATAGCGCCGGGGACCTTCTGCAGCAAATATTCATTGCGGTCGAGCGGAAACCTTCCTGCGCGACAAGTTCGCCAGGAACAGTTGATTGGCTGCTCATCGTCGGACCGTAAGGGATTAAGCGAAGTCCTCCGCTCCCATGACCGGCAAGGCGAATTTGCGCCAAGCGGCCTCACCGAACAACTCGCCCGCCACCCGCCCAACCAGATCCACCGCGCACTCGTCGCAGACGGTCACCGGAACCCCGGGATTGATACTCACGTCCGCGTCGGCGCGGTGGGCGGCGGCCACATGCTGCGCCACCCGGTTCAATCTCTCGTGCGCCAGACCGCGCGAGGTCCCCGAGAAGGAGCGGATCGTGGCCTCGATCACTGCCTGCTAGGAGATAATGTTGTTAGTGGTGCCCATGTTGTGGCCAAGCCACTGGTCCTTCCCGCGACCGTGGGAGCACGGCGCGCCCGGCGATCCGCACAAATGGCGCAGGCGTCCGTTCGAAACGCGGGAAAGCAGCCTGGCGCCCAGTGCAGTACTCAACTGGCAGCGAATTTGCTCGAGGAGAGTCGTGGTCCCTTCGTTGGGGCACCACACGGTTCGGGCCTTCGAAGACAGTCCCCTCTCGGCGCCGCCATTAGATGCCCTTTGCCTTCGCGTCGAAGCTGTCGCAAGCCACGCCGACAACAACGTCCCGATCCCGCGTCACTTCCTTCCTTGGTGTGGCGTATCTGTGACGAGCCTCTCACGCTGGGGCGGCCTTAGAGGACGCGCAACTAGGATAATCAGCCACTTCCTACGCTAGGATTGATGGCTGCCATTGAAGTCGTAAGCATCGGGAGTCGAAGTTGCGCTTTCCAGTTGAAGGGTGGCGCACGCATCTCAAGGGAAGCGGGCGATCATGGGCTCATCGCTCGCGCTATGCCGCATAGCGACATTCTTGTATTTGCACCCAGGCTGGTAACGACCACGACGATGCCCGCCTCTGGGACTTTTTCAGTCCTTGACCGCCGAGCTCGGCGTCGTGGTCATCTTCGACGCACGATAACTCGCGCTGGGCCTGACATATTAGCGCCTTGGGTTCGTACGCACAATCCCGCCTTCCGGCGGCCCAAATTCGCCGACACCCAACCGCGAAATGCTGTATGTTTTCTCATCCCGGGACGCGGAAGGTCGCGCCCTCTACCAAAAAAGGCGAGGAAGTCAGGACGATGACGATAGACAAAGCGCCGCAGCCCTTCCCGCGAACCGAGTATCTGCGCAGGATTGCTGCGGTCAAAGCTGAGATGGCTCGCCGAGACATTGATGCTCTCGTCGTGAACTTCGATCGGAACATCGCTTGGCTCACGGGTTACACTGCTCTGTCTGCCTACGTCCCGCAGGGACTTGTTGTTTCGATGTCTGAGGAAGAGCCGACCCTGATCCTACGTAAGATGGACGTTGTTGCTGGCCATTACTTGACATTTCTGGCTCCGGAAAAGGTGATAGGTTATCCTGAAGCTTTTGTTGGAGCCCCGGACAAGGATGGTTATGACGCGATTATAAATTTCCTAGATGAAATTGGCGTCGGAAGCCGCGGTGTGGGTCTTGAATATGACGATCTGCCGCGCCGGGCTCTTGAGAAGTTCAGGGCTCGCCTGCCAAATGCGCGGATATCGGACTTCAGCACCGCGATTGCTTGGATCCGGATGGAGAAGTCAGACCTTGAAATCTCCATAATGAAGGAAGCGGCTGCTATCACCAATGCAGCTATGGTGCGGGCGTTTGAGGTAATTCGTCCTGGCGTCCGGGAGGCGGACGCGGCCGCCGAGATCATCGGAACCCTTGTGCGCGGTATCAACGGGAAGGCGGGGACGAAGCTTGCGAACTTCTTTCTAAACACCTCGCCGCGAACGGGCACGAGTCACATTAGATGGAGCGAGGACGTCTTCCGCCCCGGTTCACATATAAATACCGAGTTTGCCGGAGTGCGCTACGCTTATACCGTTCCCATGGCTCGCACGCTTAGCGTTGGTGAACCCTCTGACCATCTGAAGCGTATACACGACGCCCAGACCGCTGGGTTTGACGCGGCCATGGACGTCATCCGTGCCGGACGCACCTGTAGCGACGTTGCACAAGCGATCCACCGCACCCTTGGCAAGCTGGGCGTGAAAAAGGAATCGCGGTGCGGCTATCCTGTTGGCATCGACTGGGGAGAGAATACCGCCAGTTTCTATGAGGGCGATATGACGGTGCTGAAGCCCAATATGACTTTCCATCTGCATCTCGGCAACTGGGTCGACGATGACTTCGGAGTAATGGTAAGCGATACTATCCGGATCACCGAGAGGGGCGCTGAATTATTGACCGATGCGCCGCGAAAGGTAATCGAACTTCCCGCCTAGAAGAATTAACTCGAACATTTTCCGCTACTCTCGGCGAAGCGCCTCACAATGTTGAGGCGCTTGCCACTTCTAGTTTTAATTTTCTCGAGGCGTACATGGGGCATCAGGTATCGAATCGGGCGCTCGCGCCAGCAACAAACTCGCACTAACATTACAGTTGCATCTTTCTGAAGATTCTGAATCCATGGGCGACCATGATTCGGGATTTGATGATTGGTGGTGCGTCGGTTGAAGATACGCTGACGCTGTGGGCTTCGTCGTTGCGAGATGCCAAGCAACGCATCCGTCCGCTGTTTACGCAGGAGCGGGTTGCGGCCGCGGCGGGGCAGTTTCTCGACGGACTGTTGGGCAACGAGCCGCGCAAGACGGGTTGGATGCGGGCGGAAGCGGCCGGCGATCCAGGCCCGTGGCGCCAGCAGGCGATCCTGGGCCGGGGGCAGTGGGATGCCGACGCGCTGCGCGACATTGTACGTGAGTACGCGCTGGAAACGCTGGGCGATGAGGACGCGGTCCTGGTCATCGATGAGACCGGCTTTTTGAAACAGGGCAAGGCCTCGTGCGGGGTCGTACGCCAGTACACCGGCTCGGCGGGCAAGATCACCAATTGCCAGATCGGAGTGTTCGCCTCTTATGTGTCGCGGCATGGCCATGCCTTCATCGACCGGGCGCTCTACCTGCCAAAGGAATGGACGGACGATCCCACTCGCCTGAAGGCATCGCATGTACCTGATGATGTGGGCTTTGCGACGAAGCCCAGGATCGCGCGTCGAATGATCGCTCGCGCGATCGCCACAAAGGTGCCGTTCTCGTTCGTGGCGGCGGACAGCGTGTATGGCATCGGAGAGATCGAAACCCTGCTGCGCAAGGCGGGCAAAGGCTGTGTTCTGGGTGTTGCGTCCAATCGTGTGTTTCGTTCCTGGAGCAAGCCGCAGCCCGTCGCCGGCACCGCCTCTACGATCGCGCAGTGCCTTCCCAAGAAGGCCTGGCGCCGCCTGCCGTCCGCTGAAGGAACCAAAGGTCCGCGCTGGCACGACTGGGCCTATCTCGAGTTGGCCGATCTCGAAGCCAGCGAATACAACGACGACCTTGCCGGGGAATGGTCTTCTGATCCGTCGCAACATTGCCGACGACAGCTTGGCCTTTTTCTCCCACATGGTGCCCCAAGGGCACGTCCATCCAGAAGCTGGTGTCGGTGGAAGGCCATCGCTGGGCCATCGAGGACAGCTTCGAAACCGCCAAGAACGAGCTCGGCCTGGATCACAACGAAACCCGCTCCTGGCATGGCTGGCATCGCCATGTCGCACTCCTCATGCTTGCCTTCGCCATGATGGCCGTCATCGGGCCAACACTGGGCCATCGCTAAACGCGACCGCGGCCTCAAGCGAAGCATCGTTCTTGATCCGCTGGTCGATCCAGGAAATCCGGCGCATCGCCATGAAGCTAGCCCAGCGGCGCATCCCGCACGCCCACATCCTCGCATGGTCGTTCTGGCGCAGGGCCCATCAGGCGAGCGCGCGCAAAGCCCATCTCAAATGCAAATTGCAACTGTAATGCTAAGGCCTGTTTACAGTCAGCGGATCGCGAGGAACGCAGCGACGAGGTTGAGGAGCCCAGCAAAGCAGGCATCGGTCTTTTCGTAGCGGGCGGCGATGCGTCGGAATGTCTTGAGAGAGCAGAAGAAGTTCTCGACCAAGTGGCGCCATTTGTACATTTCGGCGTCGTGAGGGATCCGGCCAGCGCGATCGGCCTTGGACGGATAACCGCTGCGGCGCCGCGGTCATTGAGGTTGGTGCGCAGCCAGTTGTGGTCGAACGCCTTGTCGCCGATCAGCGCGTTGAAATCGAGATCGGCGATCAAAGGCTCGACGCCGATGCTGTCGTGGCGCTGACCGGGCAACAGCACGAAGCGAATGAGATTGCCGAGGGCGTCGACCAGGGCCATGATTTTGGTGGTCAGGCCGCCACGCGAGCGGCCGATGGCCGGATTTTGAGTCCCCCTTTTGCGCCGGTGCCATGCTGGTGGACCCGGACGAGTGTGCCGTCGATGAGGACATATTCGAAATCAGGATCGTCGCGGAGCGCCTTGAAAACCCGCTCCCAGACTCCCTTCTGCGCCCAGCGCCAGAACCGCGTATAGACGGTGAACCACTTGCCGAACGCTTCCGGCAAATCGCGCCACGGCGAGCCAGTCCGCGCAATCCAAAGAACGGCTTCGATAAAGAGCCGGTTATCACGTCCGCTGCTGCCGGGGTCACCGGCCTTGCCCGACAGTTCCGGCGCGATCCGCTCCCACTGGCTGTCGCTCAACATCAATCGAATCAAGGCCGATCTCCATTTTCAGCCTTGAATCAATTTTCCATCGACCTGGGAATCGCCCGACTATAAACAGGCCTTAGTTAGCGCAAGACCGACCTCTGCGGTACCGAGACTAAGATTTCCGGAGCTGATAGCGTGTGGCCGAGCTGTCGTCGCCACCTCAGCCCCATAGGTCCTATTAGATTGACTCAGCCCACGATCTTGCATTTTAGTCAATGAAGTTGATAGTATGAGGATAAGCGGAGATATTCGTGTAGTGGTGTGTTATTTCCTCATCCACCTTTATGTCCTTTATTGCCACAATACTCGCCCAAACGCCGGACGCTGCATCGGTCACCACACTATCTGTGCATTCGGGTTAAAGGAGTGGTTCGCTATCGAGATCAGTCCGAAAACAACGTAGCCTGTCAGGGGCTCCCCTTTGAGATTCGGATCGTCCCGCACGAAGTAGTACTCAAAGAGTCCAGTACTATCTAGCAGCTTGGCTTGGGCATCATCAAATCCCCAAGTTGGAGCGCACTCAATTACATCTCCAACCTTGAATGGCTTATTTGCAAATACGCCGCGGCCTTTTCGTGGCACAAGCTTGACATACATAACGTCGCTGCGATCAAAGACCTTATCGACCATCGTCGTACTTTCTTGGTGTTGAGCGTTGACCATTTCCTTCATTGTGTTCGCCACTGGCGGGATGGTCATTGTTCGTTTGGCTCCTGGTCGATGGAGCTGCTACCGAGGCTTCGGCCAAATCAAGGTAGCACCGCCGCAACTATGCCTCTCACGACGCCCGCCGGGTATCCGGCACCTCCTCCGTTGAGGCCGGCACGTCGTCGGGATCGACGATCGGGCGCGTCGCCTCTGGGACGAAACTCGAATCATTCATTAACATTCTTGGCAGCCAACACTCAGTTTTGTCAGCGAATATAGATTGTCCCCAAGCTGCCGATACCTACCTAGGAAGATAGCTGCCAATGCGGGTGGGTGCGTGGGCGCGCTCGGCGATCGCAGCGTCGCACTTTGCGATCGCAGCGTCGCGCTCCGTGCGCGCCGCCGCCATCAGCGCCTGCAGCGCGTCGATCTCGGTCGGAAGCTGAGCTGTGATGTCGTCCACATCAACCACTCAAGCTGATTCGCGGGACGTTGTGGCATGCGAAGAGCGGCCTGATTCAATTGGTCGCAGCGGCTCACGATGTCGCTGTCGGCTGTGCAACGTCGTGGACATGCAGACGCGACCAGTCGAGGCCGTCCAGCGAGGGCACATCGAAATATCCCCTCTCGGGAGTCTCACGAATCACCTGCCATCGAAGTTACAGTGTGCGAACCGACGCATCCGTTGTTCGGTCGCACGTTCCGCGTCATTCGCCGCTCGGTTCATGGTGGCGGCATCCCGCTTTCGTACGAGGTCGAATATCGAGACGGTGCCAGCCTTTTGATTCCGGTCGCGGCAACCGAACCACGGATGTCGATGGAGAATCGAACGAAGCTGAGCGTCGAGGCACTACAAGATCTGACCTCTCTGGTTGAGCAGCTCGAACACGATGCCGATCGATCCGAAAGACCTTTGGGCCACGCTGCCAACAGCACTGCAGCGCCAAATCGTCAACGAGGTCGCCGCAGTGCTGGCGGAGGCAAGTCACGAAATCCGAGCTAGTCAAGCCGATACACCTGGCGCGACGGGCAGTCGTGTACATCCGGCAGTCGACGACCCATCAGGTGGTGACCAACCAAGAGAGTCTACGATTGCAATACGCGCTTCGCCAACGCGCGATCGAGCTCGGCTGGCACGAAGCTGGCATCGACGTCATCGACGCTGATCTCGGCATCAGTGGGGCGTCGGCGGCTCAGCGCAGCGGCTTCAAGGAGCTGGTCGGACGTGTTGGGCTCAAGGAGGTTGGTCTGATCCTGTCGATCGACGTGACGCGCCTCGCCCGTAACTGCTCGGATTGGTATCCGCTGCTCGATATCTGCGGACTGCACGGCTGCCTCATCGCCGACCGTGATGGCGTCTATGACCCCGGCAGCGCGAATGGCCGACTGCTGCTCGGCCTAAAGGGGACCATATCGGAGCTCGAGCTCCATACGATACGTAGTCGATTGACGGCGGGTCTTCTCGCCAAGGCGGAGCGCGGTGAGCTTGCGCTCACCTTGCCGATCGGCCTTGTCCGCGATCCCTCTGGCGTCGTCGTCAAGGACCCGAACCTGGAGGTACAGGAACGGCTCGAGCTGCTGTTCGAAACCTTCCTGAAGGTGCGCACCGTTGCAAAGGTCATGCGTGAGTTCAACGGCCGCGGTCTGGAGCTGCCGCGTCGCGATCGTCACGGCGATCTGCATTGGACGCGGGCGACAACATCGGCGGTCGCAGCGATTCTGAAGAACCCCGCCTATGCGGGCGCCTTCGTCTACGGACGGACACGACTGCGCAAACCATCGGACGGAGGATCGCCGACGAAGGAGCCGAAGCCAATCGAACAATGGCGGATCATCGTCAAGGACCGCTATCCTGCCTATATCGCTTGGCAAAGCTACGAGAAGATCAGGGGCATCGTCAGCGACAACCGAGCAGAATACATGCGCACCAAGACCAGGGGTGCTCCACGTGAGGGCGAACTACTGCTGCAAGGCATCGCATGGTGCGGAAGATGCGGTCACAAGATGTACGCTCGCTACAAGGGGGGCGCCGAGTACGTCTGCAATCACCTGCGTTCGCATCAGGGGCTGCCGACATGCCAATACATCCGTGCTCCCCGCGTCGACGCCGCCGTGGCGCAAGCGTTCCTCACGGCACTGGCGCCGGCCGAGATCGACGCGTTGTCGTGCGCTCGTCGCGCTCGGCAACAGACGTACAAAGCAATACGAAGCAATGCCGAGCAGCAGCTGGAGCGCCGGCGCTACGAAGCAGCGCTCGCCGAACGTCAGTTCAACCGCGTCGATCCTGACAACCGGCTTGTCGCCACCGAGCTCGAGCGCCGTTGGGAGGCGGCTCTGAAGGAGGTCCGAGCGGCAGAGGAGGCCCTGGCCCGTTTGACGTCTCCCCAGGCTATCGCTCAGATCACCGTCGGCAACAAGGCGCTGAACGACAAAGTCGTCCGCCTCTCCGGCCGTCTGCCTGAGATCTGGACGGACCCGAGCACGACCGACGCGAAACGCAAGGCGCTGCTGCGCTGTCTCATTGACAAGGTGATCCTCGACCGCGGCGAGCACGACGTCGTCAGGGTGAGGATCGTCTGGCGCGGCGGAGCCGTCACCGAGATCGAGGTAAAGATGCGTGTCAACTCCGTTGCGAATCTCACCCAGGGCGCGGAGATGCGAGAACGCGTGCTCGAGCTCGCCCGCACCAAATTGCACGACGACGAGATCGCTGCCATGTTGACAAGCGAAGGACATCGGTCGCCAACTTGCCCCGACAAAGTGGTGCCGATCACCGTCCAGCGCATTCGCTTGCACGCGGGCCTCAAGGGGCTTACCGAGCAACGTACGCGATGGCGGCATTCACCCGACCTGCTCAGCGCACAGGAAATCGCCGGCGTATTGAACATTCCCGTGAACTGGCTCTACGTTCAGATCAGGCAAGGGCGCCTCTTGATCGATCGTCACCCTTCCGGCGCGCACCTGTTCTCCAATACGTCGCGCGTGATTGAGGCTGTTCGAAAACTACGCAATCATGAGCTCGATCATCTCGATCTCAGAATCACTGAGCCTCACGAGGAGGGGCATTCGCAGCGCGGCGAGCTGCGAGGCGGAGAGCCGCATCACACCATCGCTGATCGGCGGCCAGCGGAACGCGTTATGCTCCAGACGTTTCCACAGCAGCACCAGTCCGGACCCCGTCCCAGGCCAAAATCTTCAAACGGTCTGCGCGCTTCGAACGGAAGACAAAAATCGTTCCCGAGAAGGGATCATGGCGGAGTTGCTCGCGCACCAGCGCGGCGAGAACCGTCGGCCCCCCTGCGGAAGTCGACCGGCCTCGTCGCGACCATGACCTTCACGCCCGCCGAAGCTGCGATCATGTGGCCGCCCTCACGGCCCGCAGCACATCGCGCAGCCATGCCGGGTCGACCCCAGCCGCCGCGCGAACCACCGCTCCGCCAATCTCAATGCTGATCGTTGTCGAGCTCCGCGTTGCCGCTTCCGTGCCCGGCCCAGCGCCACGTAGCTCCGTCACCACCGGAACGAAGAGTGGCGCCTCGTCGGCCGGCAGGCTGAGCACGCCGGCACGCGCCGCCTTGCGCCACACGAAAAGATGTTGCGGCGATATGCCGTGCCGGCGCGCCACCTCCGACACGACCGCGCCCGGCGCATACGACTCCGCCACGATCCGCCCTTTGACCTCGTCGCTCCATCGGCGGCGACGTCCCGCACCGACCTGGATATCCACCCGGCCCCGCGGCCCCGAAGCGTCAACGATATGGTCAACCATATATGCGAACCGTACTGTATGTGACGGCTCGTATCTTGCCGGTCAGCGCGCACCCGACAAGGTGGGGGCAGAGAACCGCTTACGGTTAATCCGGCTCTGCCCAAGTACTCTTCAACTTCCATCTTCCTGTTCTCCGCTGTTGAAAGCGGAGGCACAGAACGAACTATGCCGAACCGACCAAACGCCGGTCAGCGAGAAATCTGGGGAAAACGACCCGACTCGGCATAGTTCGGCGGGCGGCATAAACCTGCAAGCTCAACGACGTCGACCCGTTTGTCTATCTCACCTACGTCCTGACGAGAATCGTCAACGGACATCCAAATCGCGACATCGACTTAGCTACTGCCCCAGGCCTACCGCACTCAATCCCTCAAAGCCGTGGCCTGAAATGACGTTCTGATGTCCGTTGTCAAGGTTCCGAACGCAGAAGCTCGACCGATCGAGGATCGGCTTTTCATGCTGATGTTCGCGCATGGGTGGAGACGGAACTGAAGGACGTCGGTGATCAAGCTCTGATGCGCGGGTTGGCTACCGCACTCGATTGCGCGTCCGAGGTCTGCTCCTATCTTACTTCGGGCGTCGACACTCTTGCCGGCCACAAAGCGTCCGACGGGCATTTCCTCTGCCGTGGTCCCGCCTCCGCCCATGCGCGAACAGAATAGCGGCGCGGATCAGGTTGCGGGCACGTGTGCGTGGCAACCGCCCACATGAAGCCGACCAGTTCACCGATTGCAGTGCTGTAGCGCGATAATCTGGATGGGGTGCGCCAGGCCAAGCTGGCGAGTTTCAGCCGGTGCAAGTCCGGCCTGGGTAAGGGGTAGCGCCCGCCCGGTAGCGAGTGTTGCGACGTGGGAGGTGACGACCACGGCGAAGCGTACACGGCAATCATGTGGGGTGTGGGAGGGAGCCACGATAGTGATAAGATCGCAGGGGCCGAGACGTTCTCATCCGTCGAAGGCAACACGTGCGGAGCCGACAAGCGAGGCACCGTCGCCCTGCCGGGGTCTAGGGCCACATCACGTATGAAAGGAACGCGTCGGAACCTGGGAGGTCTCTTGCCCGGCCGGGTGGCGTCCAGCCACATCGGTCCGCATCGGGAAGGCGAGGAGCCGTAGCCGATGATGAACGGACAGGAGAAGTCTGACTCCGGCATAGTAGCTGGGAAGCCGACGAACAAAGCCGGGCAACCGGCGGCGGAGTTGGTGGAGCCAAGGCCGGGGACCAAGGGGAACGCGGAACAGCAACACATGCATCGGACACAGAGCCGGGCTCGCATGTCCCAGTCGCTGGACCGCGTCCGGAAAGCCGCAAGGCTGAGGAAGAAGGAACGGTTCACCGCGCTCTTCCACCATATCAATGTCGACACGCTGCGGACGGCGTTCTACGCGCTCAGGCGCAAGGCCGCTCCCGGGGTGGATAGGCATGACGTGGCAGGACCATGAGGCAGACCTCGAGCTCCGGCTCAAGGATCTGCATGAACGGGTTCAACGGGGAGCGTACCGGCCGCAACCGTCTCGCCGAACGTTTATACCGAAGGCGGACGGCAAGCAGCGGCCGCTCGCGATTGCAGCTCTGGAAGACAAGATCGTCCAAGGGGCAACCGTCATGGTGCTCAACGCCATCTATGAAGGCGACTTCTGCGGTTTCTCATACGGGTTCCGACCCGGAAGAGGGCCGCACGATGCGTTGGATGCACTGTGCGTGGCGGTCGACAAGCGGAAGGTGAACTGGATTGTAGACGCCGACATCCAGAACTTTTTCGGGGCGGTCAGTCAGGAATGGCTGGTCCGCTTCGTTGAACACAGGGTCGGCGACAAGCGCATCATCCGCCTGATCCGCAAATGGTTCAAGGCGGGCATTCTCGAAGACGGGATCGTGACCGTCGATGACAAGGGGACTCGTCAGGGCTCGGTGATATCGCCGCTCCTTGGCAACATCTACCTGCATTACGTCCTGGACCTGTGGGCCCAGCGCTGGCGACAGCGCGACGCCACCGGCGACATGATCATTGTGCGCTATGCCGATGATGTAATCGTCGGCTTCGAGCGCGAGGACGACGCCCGTCGTTTCCTCGATGAGATGCGCGCGAGGCTTGAGGAGTTTGCGCTGTCGCTCCATCCGGACAAGACCCGCCTGATTGAGTTTGGTCGCCACGCGGCGGCCAACCGCAAGCAGCGCGGGCTCGGCAAACCGGAGACCTTTGCCTTTCTGGGGCTTACGTTCATCTGCGGAAAGTCACGCCAAGGGCGCTTCCAGCTTCAAAGGAAGACCCGCGGCGACCGTATGCGGGCGAAGCTCAAGGACATCAAGGTGGAGTTGCGGCGGCGCATGCACTGGCCGATCCCCCAGCAGGGGAAGTGGCTGAGCCAGACCGTTGGCGGACACTTCGCATACTTCGCGGTTCCAACAAATATCCGAGCGCTCACAGCGTTCAGGTATCGCGTGATCGACCTTTGGCGGCGCACGCTACAGCGACGCAGCCAGAAGGACGGCGCTACGTGGGAACGGATCGCGCAGTTAGCCAACGACTACCTTCCCAAGCCCCGCAACCTTCATCCATGGCCGAGTGTTCGTTTCGCCGTCAAACACCCGAGGTAGGAGCCACGTGCGGGAAAGCCGCCCGCGTGGATCTGTGCTGGGGGCGCTCAGTAACGAGCGTCCCTACCGCGAAATTCTCATCCTGATTGTCGGTACGCACCCGGCCAGCACCCCAGGTAGGCGCGATCTTCCGATGAGGATCGCTCAGGCAGCCACGGCGGCCTTGGACTGTTGGTTCGCCATCCAATTCCAGGGCAGCAGGTCGGCGACTTTGTTGGCGGGGTGATCTGGAAGCCGGGCCAGCACGTCAGCGAGCCAGGCTTGCGGATCGACGTCATTCATCTTGCAAGTTTCGATCAGGGTATAGACGGCGGCGGTACGATGACCGCCAGCATCTGAACCGGCGAAGGTCCAGTTTTTTCTTCCGACCGCCACACCCCGCAACGCTCGTTCGGCGGCGTTGTTCGTAAGACAGACGCGGCCGTCGTCGAGGAAGCGGGTGAACGCTGCCCAGCGGTTGAGAAGGTAATTGATCGCCTTGGCGGTATCGTTCTTGGTGGAGAGTAACGCTCGCTGCTGGCGCATCCAGATTTCAAGCTCGGCAATGAGCGGCCGCGATTGTTCACGGCGCGCGGCAAGCCGTTGCTCCGGCGTTTTTCCGTTAATGCTGCGCTCGATCTCGAAGAGCATGTCGATACGACGTACCGTTTCGCTGGCGATCGGCGCCTCTCCCTGTTTCACCAGGTCGACAAACTTCCTCCGGCCGTGGCTCCAGCAGGCTGCTTCAAGGATCGGAGCCGGCTTCCTCTGGGCCTTGTAAAGCTGGTTGTATCCATCAAAGGCATCGGCCTGCATGAGGTCCACATAGCCGGCAAGATGGCCTTGCGGATGCTCCCCGGCACGACTGCGCGAGTAATGGAACGCCGCTGCCGGCGGATCATTGCCGCCAAACGGCCGGTCATCGCGAACATAGGTCCAGATCCGGCCGGTGACAGTCTTCAGTTTCGCGAGTACGGGCACCGTCGTGTCATCGGCGTGGATGCGTTCGGCGCGCATGACGTGGGTTCGGATGGCCTCAATAATCGGGGCGAGCGCCACCACGCAGGCACCGACGCGATCCGCCAGGGTTGAGACATCGATCTCGATTCCCTCGCGAGCAAAGGTCTTGCTCTGGCGGTTCAACGGCTGGCGAAGCTGGTCCGCCGCGAACTCGATATCGAGCTTCATCCCAGGACGATCGAGCGGGTATTAAAAAAAACTCGCAGGTGAACATTGCCGCGACATCGGCGTGTTCGTCGATCCTGCCGCCGGCCTTTGCGGCCCAGTATGAAGTGCTGCGCGGGGCAGCCCTTGGCGAAGCTTTGCCGCTCAAGGCCCGTAGCGGCCTCATGCTCTTTCTGCACCGGGGCATGTGGGGATGGGCGCAGGCGCTGATCGCAGCAGCAAGCTCTCCTCGAGAACAGCTTTACCCGTCGTCGACCATCTGGCCGGCGCACGGCGGACACAGCGCCGTCGTTCACGTCCTTGCGACAATCGCCACGAGCATCCAAGAGCGGAGAGCACCATGAACGCACACCTCAAAGTCCAGTCTCATCACCTCGAACGCGGCGCCTACCTGTACATCCGTCAATCCTCGATGCGGCAAGTCGTCGAGAACGTCGAGAGCGCCAGGCGGCAATATGCGCTTCGTGGGCGTGCGGTCGCCCTCGGCTGGCGGGACGAGCAGATCATCGTCGTCGATAATGATCAGGGAGAGTCCGGCGCATCGGCGGCCTGGCGCGAGGGGTTTCAGCGGCTGGTCAGCGACGTCGGAATGGGGCGCGCCGGGATCGTGATGGGCCTGGAGGTCTCCAGGCTGGCACGCAACAATGCAGACTGGCAGCGTTTGCTGGAGATCTGCGCTCTCGCCGACACCCTGATCCTCGATGAAGATGGCATCTACGACCCGGCAGGTTTTAACGACCGTCTCCTGCTGGGTCTAAAGGGCACAATGAGTGAAG
Source organism: Bradyrhizobium sp. JR3.5 (assembly GCF_054057015.1). Classification (NCBI taxonomy): domain Bacteria; kingdom Pseudomonadati; phylum Pseudomonadota; class Alphaproteobacteria; order Hyphomicrobiales; family Nitrobacteraceae; genus Bradyrhizobium; species Bradyrhizobium sp. JR3.5. The sequence goes on along the minus strand of NZ_JBSRYV010000002.1, from coordinate 4,908,067 downwards.
CCGAGTTGCATGTGATCAAGGCGCGGCTGCGCGGCGGCATCCTCAACAAGGCAAGGCGCGGCGAGTTTCGTTGCCCCCTGCCAACCGGGCTGGTCTATGACCATTCCGGCAATGTGGCGGTTGATCCAGATATGCAAGTCAGGGAGACGATCGTCCATTTCTTCGAGACGTTCTCCCGTGTCGGATCCGCCTCCCAGACCGTCAAGGTCTTTCGCAAGGAAGGCCTTCTGTTCCCATCGCGCCTGCACAACAGTGACACGGTTTTCCGACCCCTGACGGTGTCGACGGCGCAGCGTGTCCTGAGCAATCCGCGCTATGCCGGTGCCTACGCCTATGGGCGGCGACACTATCGGCGCACCATCGACGGCAAGAAGACGGTGCGTGCGCGAGGCAATGACGAGTGGCTGGCCTGCATTCCCGATGCCCATCCCGGTTATATCAGCTGGGAGCAACATCAGGAGAACCTGAAGGTTCTCAAGGCGAACAGCCATGGATATGACGCGGCACGAGCGTCAATCCCAAGAGAAGGTCCGGCGCTGCTGCAAGGTCGGGCCGTGTGTGGGCAATGCGGCAGGCATTTCCGGGTTCGCTACGCCGCCCGGCGTGGTCGGCAGGAAGCCTGGTACATCTGTGATCGCGCCCATACCTATCGTGGGGAGCCCTCGTGCCAGTCGATCGCCGGACCTCCTGTCGATGAAGCCATCGGCAGGCTGATTGCCGAGCAGATGACGTCGGCGGCTGTCGAACTGGCGCTCGAAGTCCGCAAGGAGATCCAGGCACGGCATGAAGAAGCAGATCGGCTGCGCGTTCGCGCGATCGAGCGCGCTCAAACGGAAGCCGATCTCGCCCAGCGCCGTTTCATGCTCGTCGATCCCAATAATCGCCTCGTCGCCGACACGCTCGAAGGCGAATGGAACGAGAAGCTCCGCTTGTTGGCCAGTGCCCGCGAGGAGCGCGAGCGCGGCCGACAGCACGATCAATTCACCCTCGACAAAGCTGTCCACGAGCGGCTGGTCGCAATGACGGTGGATTTCAACAAGCTCTGGACAGATCCGGATACCCCAAACCGCGAACGCAAGCGACTGCTTGCCCACATCATCGAGGATGTCACCCTCATCAAGCTGCCGGCGGAAGGAACCACCAAGCTTCACGTGCGATTCAAGGGCGGCAAAATCCAGACGCTCACCACCATGAGCCCAAAATCTTCCGCGCAACAGGTCAAGACGCAGCCCGGCATCGTCGAACTGGTCGATAAGCTCCTCGACGACCACATCTATTCCGAGATCGCCGAACTTCTCAACCAACAAGGATATCGCCCCGGCGAGGCCGCACGCCGCGGTCGCCACGACGCTCGCTTCACGGCCTTGCGAGTGGCCTATCTCGTTCACCAATACAAGCTGCGCTCACGCTATGATCGCCTGCGGGAACGTGGAATGCTGACAAAACAGGAAGCGGCCGCGCGTCTCAATATCCACGAGCACACCGTTACCAGATGGGCCAAACACCGCCTCATCACCAGCCATGCCTACAACGGGCACTATTGCTTGTACGAAATCCCAGATTCAGATCTGCCGCAAAAGCAATGCAGCCGATGGAACCGTCTTGTTGATCGGGCAGCTGCACGCGTAGAAAATGCCGGCCAGGCAAAACTATCAGCTGAAGATGAAAGGTGTGTAGTATGAATGCAGATCGTTCGTGAACAGACAGGCGCCCTGGCCGTCATGCCAAATCACCTTCAACAGATCGCCGCGCCGGCCCCGGAAGCAGAATAGATGGCCGCTCAGCGGATCGCGCTTCAGCACCTCCTGCACCAGAAGCGCCAGGCTGGCGAAGCCCTTCCGCATATCGGTATGGCCGGTGGCAAGCCACACCCGCACCCCGCTCGGCAATGGGATCATCGGGCCCGTCCACCCGACAGCGCAGCCACCGCTGCCGTCAGCGTCGCGGGATCGACCGCGCCCGTGATCCGCAGTTGCACTCCGCTGGAAAACGCGATCTCGATCGTCCCACTGGTTCCGGCACGAGCCGCCAATGCCGGCGGCTCCGGCGCAACCGAGACTGCCGCAAATTGCACGTCGCTCTCCTGCCGCGGCGCCACGGCTCCCAATGAACCCGCTCGGGCCTGCCGCCGCCAAACCGTCAGCAAATTGGGATGCACATCATGCCGGCGTGCCACATCGACGACGCTCGCCGAAGGGGTCTGGCTTTCCTCAACGATCCGAAGCTTCTCGATCGTCGACCATCGTCGCCGTCGCTCCGGACCCGACAGAATCGAAACCTTGCTCACGTTTGCTCATTTGCTTGCAAATCAATCAGCAAACTATCGCGGGCAAGGCTGCCGCCCGGAAGGCGGTCCTCGCCGGAGGGTTACCATCAACCAAACAATAGCTATCTGTTTGAAACGAAAGTACAAGCGCTTCCGCCATCGGTTGGGGCGCGCTCGCATCTTCCTAGAGACGATCGCTCGCGAGAACCGCAGGCTCTTTGCTCATTGGCAACTCGGTATTGGCGACAAGCTTGCCTGATGGGAGCCGGGTGAGGTGACAGCCTCACGCCCTGGTTCTGCGAGAGGCCGGAGGTGAAATCCCTCCGGCCTACTCACCCCACCATCCGTATCCTGGCGAAGGGCAAGTGCACGACCGGGCGGATCTGGACTTATGTGCGGGATGACCGGCCGTTCGCCGGGCCTGCGCCGCCGGCGGCGGTCTATTACGCCTCGAGCGACCGACGAGGCGAGCATACGGTCTCACCTCACCCACCCGAAAATGGGATCAAAGAAAACGCCTCCGGCGGGCATGCAGGAGGCGTTGGAGGTCCAACGTAGATCTAGAGATCCGCTTCTTCACATTCTGTTAGTTTGCTAGAGTGTCACCAGTTGCGCTGAGCGTGGAGCAGCATCGTGAGGCTGTTTTGGTTCTTCAGCTCATACGCAGCACCAGGCTTTGCAATACTCGACTGTTGCGTTAGCGTCACAGTGCTTCCGTTTGCGTACTTCTGGTCCAGCATCGTGTAGTTGAGATCGACCAAGAAGGTCAGGCCCTTGACCGGGGTCCAGGAGGTGTATGTACCGACACTCGCATAGTTGAAGTCGGGGTTACAGCCGGCGAACCCGCTCGACAATACGAGTCCTGTGACTACCTGACCGCAGATGTAGCCCTTGGCGGTGCTGTTATAGCGCACAGCGCCCAATCCACCGTAGATGGCGGTTGCCCAGCGTGGATCCCAATTGTGGGTGTAGCCGCCGTTAATGCCGAAGGTCGTGGTCAACTCCTGGCCGGAGCCAGTCACGAACACGGAGTCAGACACACCGCCAAATCCGACGCTTTGGTAAGCACCGGCCAAGCTCGTACCGCCGTACATCGCGAAGGTGCTGCTTATGTAGCTACTGAAGTTATAACGGCTGGCACCTTTCGTATATACGGCCTGGATGTTCACCGTGTCCCCCGGGCCAGTTGGGAGATTCTTAATCGACAACGCGAGCTGACCAGCCCAGCCCCACTTGTCGTCCGGATGGCCAGTGACCTCAGTTGCACCATAATAGGCCGCATGGTTATCATGGGCGGCAACTGACGCTTGGAAGAGACCCCAAGCCTGGTCAACACGAAGCATGGCGACGAGGTCTGGAACGCGCGTTCCGCCAATGTCGTTGCCTCCGTACGTACCAGTAGCGAGACCTGCGGGCGTCGCAGCGCTCACGTTCCAGATGTTGGTTGTGTAGTTGACGACTTGATCCTGGGCCGAGAAGGAGGCCGTGATGCCCTGGCCGAAATCGGCGGTATAAGTGAACTGGTTCACGGGCTCCCAGCCGCCGCTGCCCACTAGGTCGTACCAGTTGGCCGGATAGTCGGCCCAAGGCGCCGAGAACTGGGATTGCGACTTACCGATTGTAAACCCAGCGAGCTGGATGAAGGCGTAGTAGACAGCGAGTGTACCGCCAGCGACGGCGCCCGGATTGGCGTTGTTCGGCGCCGAAACGCCGCCGATCGACTGGTAAACGGTCGATCCGTTTCCTTGCCCGCTGTAGCTCCCCGTAGTCCACCTCATCCCGGCTCCGAAGAAGGTGCGCAGCACGCCATAGTCGGTCGCGGTGCGCGTATCGATGTCCAGACGTCCCTGACTTCGGATGTTATAGTTGTTGCTGATGCGGTTTTGTGCGCCACCCTGTCCACTATCAGCAGCCCCAGCGGGGTAATTCGACCGCAAGGTGGTCCAGACCCGCTGATAACCACCAAGCTTGATGCAAGTGTCAGTGCCAGGGATGTAGTAAAATCCGGCACCATAGAGCGAACAGACCTTTACGTACTCGACAGGCTTCGCCTTCACCGGAAGATCGGCAGCCTCTGCCCCAGTTCCCGCAAACATTGCTCCAGAGCAGAGAATAACACTCCTTGTCAGCTTCATCGATGAACTCCTCCAAGCTGCAAATATTGTTTCCGTCCTTCAAAGATCCGCCGCGACTGGCCTCGCCAACGCGGCGGGTGCTTGACGGAACAACTCCGAGGCCATCCCCTCGCTGTCGACCTAAATCTTAGTTACTGCAATCAATTAATTCAATAAATTACTTGAAGACACGCATCTCTCCCTAGGGGTGTCACCAATTTAGCAACATTTGGAGCTAGATCAGCAAGAAAGCCTCGGGTTCCGTCCTTGGGAAGGCATCCCGCGACGCTTCATCAGGTCCAGATGGAAGCCGGTAGTTCAGGCGCTTACACGATCCTGGGCAATTAATTGCTGGGCCAATTAATTGAATTAGTCAATCTTCTTTACGGGACACTCATGTCGGGGAGGGTGTCCAAGGCGGATATGTGCAATCTAGCTAATGAGAAAGCACCCGTGCCTGGGCAAACACCTGAGACGGAAAGACCAACATGGCCGAAAAAGAACAACCTAATAGAGCCGTAATGGAATTCATCTGGAACATCGTCGAGATCCACTCCCAACTGGAGGCGATACACAAGAGTTGGGCCGAGATGCTAGGAGTGACCGAACCACAATGGTTGATCCTAATGGCTATCGACGAGCTCGACGAAGGGCGCGGTGTCTCGGGAATTGCGGTTGCGAATAAACTGCGTATCCATCCCGCCTTTGTTACTAACCAGACAAAGAAACTTGAAAATATAGAGTTCCTGGCCCGCGTAACATCGCCTGATGACGCAAGATTCCTGCAGATGTCTCTGACTCAAAAGGCGCGGGCGGAAATCACGAAGCTATCAGATAAAAGACAAGCCCTCCACTCGACCATGTTTGGCGGGCTAGATGAGGAGTCGCTTGACTATCTCAACAGACGACTAACCTCGATTGCCAAGAATAGCCGATTGGCATCGCAAAAACTAAGTATAGGCATGTTGTAGCCGCGAGTTCGTCGTCCGTGAAGAACCGGTGCAGCGCCCGGCTCAAGCGATGTTTTGAGCCGGTACGGTTTCGACGAAGGTGCGGATGACGCGCAAAAGCTCTGCCAGCCATCTCAGGAGCAGGCCGAAGTTGTAGCCGGTAGCGGCAAGGACGGCGTTGATGCGGTCGCCGAGACGGCCCTGTCGATGCGGTGTTCGGCCTTGACGTGGCCGATGACGGGCTCGACAGCCGCGCGACGCTTCATCTCACGACGGATGGAAGCCGTGACGCGGCGGACTTGACCCGAGATCCAGACCCTGAACCGATGCGGGTGGTTGTGACCGCGATACCTTTGTCGACGTGGATGCGGCGAGCCTTCACGTCGGTGAGCTTCTTCATGTCGGCAATGACAGGGCCGAGCGTGTGCCCGTCGAAGGGATTGCCATGCAGTGCTTTGGCATGGAGCAGGAACTGTCGCCCTTCGGAGACGTCACGGGGGTGGCGATGCTGACCTTGCAGCCGAACTCGTAAGGCGCGCGGGCTTTGCCCTTGCCGATGCACTCGACCTCCGCGGCGTGTATGCGCGGGCAGTGCGCCAAGCTCTCCCGCGGTCACGATCTGGCCAAGGCCATGAACTATATGTTCAAGCGCTGGGCCTCCTTCACGCGCTTCCTCGACGATGGCCGCGTCTGCCTCTCGAACAATGCCGCCGAAAGAGCGCTGCGCGGCATCGCATTGGGCAGAAAGTCGTGGTTATTCTGTGGGTCCGACCGCGGAGGGCGCCGAGCCGCCGCCATGTATAGCCTCATCGTCTCTGCCAAGATGAACGACGTCGACCCTCAGGCCTGGCTCGCCGATGTACTCGCTCGCATCGCCACCCACCCCGCCCACAGGCTCGATGAGTTGCTGCCGTGGAACTGGAAGACTGCGCAACAGCAAGGCCTTGCGGCGCAGGCGGCTTGATGGGGCACGTCAACAAAGTCAGCCACGTGTTCACTCTCAGCCATGTCGCTGAGATGCTCGGTGAAGACGAGGAATGGCTGTTCGAGGTCGCCGAAGAAATGGACACCGAGGATGGCCAGCTATGGGTCGTCGGCGTCGGTAAAGACGGGGTGATGGCGTTCACCGATGACGGGATCGAGAATCTCAAAGAGCTGATCGCAATCCACAAGGACACCCCCAGCATCATCGAAAAAGGCCGCCAAGCGCTCGCTGCGATGATGAAGCCGAAGACCGAAGAATCCGACGAGATCTAACCGCTAACCGGATAGATCAGCGCGCTTGCGGCCTACAGCGCATGGTTACTCCGTAGACCTCGCACCCATCATTGCCCGCTTCAGACCCCCGCCGTCCACCCCGGCGGGGTTTGCTTTGCCCCATGCCGTTGGCCAAAGGCTGAAAAGCATCAATTTTGCGCCGGGAAGTAGCTAATGATCGGGCAGCGGTTGGGGTGATCCGAAGACCGCAACAGCAAGTGCCCCTGACTGCTCTGCTGATCGAGGCAGGAGAAAGGCTCTCTCCAATGCACGGCGTTCCCGCCGGCCGCCCCGGTAATCCGTCGTATCACGAAGCTGCCCGTTTACGGTATCTCGAGCCTCTGCCGGATGACAATCAGTCCATCACCTGAGAACGGTGTGCTCGCACGGCCAACAATTCTTTTTGTTATAACTAACGATGGTGAATTTTGAGGCGCTCGCGGGAGAGCGGCATGGCGGGTATCGCCTGGCACGGTCTTCAATCACCACCACCTCAGTGCTCGCTGGCCGCTCTCAGAAATTGAGCAGATCAAGGACGTATCTGACGGTGAGCTCCGTCGTTGGGATGATGAGATCGTCGGACGCTCCGAATGTCGGCGTATGCACATACGAATCGTTGCCTGGCGCCCGGCTGCCGAACCAGAAATAGATTGACGGCACGCATGCGGCGTAGAAGCCGAAGTCATCGCTGCCTGCTACCTCCTTCCTGCCCTTGAAGTACGCATCGCAACCGACTGTGTCGTGGACGAGTTGCTGGAAGCGCCTCACCATTTCGGCATCGTTGATGTTACAGGGGGCTCGCCGGTACGAATGATGCATTGGGCGTTACCCCGGTGCATCGCAGCAACCCCTTCGGCCACTTCGCGCACGCGCTGGGACAGCAGAGCTCGACGCTCGACACTGCGGGTCCTGATCGTTCCCTCCATGACCACCGACTGGCAGATGATGTTGGCCGCCTCGCCACCATGGATCATGCCGACCGTGACGACCGCGCCATCGTCGGTCGGCATTTCGCGCGAGATCACTTTCTGCACCTCGTTGACGAAGGCGGCGGCGATGGTGATCGCGTCGATACCCTTATGCGGTGCCGCGCCGTGCGCCATCTTGCCGGTGATGTTAAGCTTGAACCCGTCGGCAGATTTGGTTACCGCCCCCTCGCGCGCGCCGAACATGCCGGCGGGAATCTCCGGACTGACGTGAAAACCGACGGCCCGGTCGAAACCATCCAACAGCTTGTTCTCTTCGACCGTGCGTCCGCCGAGCGGCTCGGCCTCCTCGGCCGGTTGGAAGAACACGCGCACCTTGCCAGCGAAATTGTCGCGCAGCCGGTGGAAGGCGAGCGCGGTGCCGAGAGCGATCGAACCATGCATGTCGTGACCGCAGGCGTGCATGACGCCGTCAACCTGGGAGCGATAGGACAGATCCTCGCGAGCCTCCTGAATCGGGAGCGCATCGATGTCGCCGCGCACTGCGATCGATCGCTTCGGGCCAGAGGCGGTGCCTTCGATATCGACATAGAGGCCAGTGTTGTGGAAGACCTTGGCGCCGTCGATGCCAAATTGTTGCAATATGCCGCGGATCCGCTCCTGCGTTTCCCATTCCGCGTTGGAGAGCTCAGGCTCGCGGTGCATGGCGTGGCGGAGCTCGATCACTGCGTCGCGCTCGGCATCCGACAGAAAGCTGTTACTGCGATTGATCATTCGGCTTGGATCCTTAATCCGCGACGCTCGACCAGGTGCCCACGTGCAGGTGAATACGTTACCTTCAAGTTTTGCCCTCCGGCGCGCATACATTGAGCTAATTTTGCTAACTTGGTGCAGGACAAGCGGTGAACAATATCGATGACATGCTGGTGTCAGGGCGACGTAGCGAGCGTCTTTGTCGCTGCGGACGACACAAAGCCCCTGTGACTTAAGCAGTGATTAAAGCCCCTGTGACTTAAGCAGTGATTGGAGGGCAATCTAGGCCGCTCAGGCTCTGCAAATAAAAACTAAGACGGGATTGGCGTCTAATTAGCGCGAAAAATAGTCCTGTGCGCCGAAATCCTGCAACGAGCTCGCGAATCGCGCTGGTGCTCGACGAGGCAGAATTCTTCAGCGGGATCTCGATGGGAGGCGCGCAGCGATGGCCGCGCCAACGCGTCGCGTCAGCCCGATCCGATACACCGCATCAAAGCTCTGGCATGGTCTGGCCCTGATGCTTCACGATTGCTCTTTGTCGCACCCTGAGCGCGATTCATAGGGCCCGACTCAACGACACGATAAGTGGTTGCACGCTCATTCAATCGGGCATCGAGAGGACGAACCATATGCGCGGCTGACCGAACTGACCGAGCGAAGCGGCCGCGGTCTGGCCAATCCGGATGCGCGACATCGAATTTGAGAAAACGCAAAAATAGCACGGTTGCGACATCGGCCATGCCCATCAGCATGTCGAGATGGACCGGCCTGCGACGTCTCGATCACATCGATTGCCGGAAAACGGATGGTGCTGGCGAGATTACGATAGGTGACCGCACTAAGGTCAGCCCTCGGCACGGCCGAAATGACAACGCTACTTTAGGTTGCGATGCTACTCGATCGGCGGCGTAAGGATGAGCTGCATCCCCAGATCGAGCTTCGACCTGTAGCAGACGATCGAATCATGAAACTTTGCGGCAGCACCGACCAATAGGGAAACCTGATGCCGCGCGGATTCTTGCAGCGGGATATTCATCCATGAGCGCCCGTGCTTGTGGATCCCAGTGGCGCTGATTCGATGCGTTGATGGCGAACTCCGCCGCCGCGGCGGGATCGCGACCTTACGGCGGCTTAGCTTGAACAGACCCTTCGCGCGATCGAGCGTAAAGATTTCGACGCCTTCTCCGAGCGTCAGCACGAGCAAGGTCTGGAGGCCATAAACGGCGAACCCGGCGGCAATCCGCGCCATGCCTTTATGCCGGAAGACGGCACACTCCTCCTTTGGCGACGGATTGATCGAGAACATCGTCCCTACCGTCACGTTGATTTCGATGTTCGAGCGCGTCGACCGCTACGGAGGCTTCGCCTTTGGAATCATAGAAATCCAGCTTGGCGCCCCCTTCGCCGCTAAGGCTGCTGTGTGAACGCGGCTCAGAGCATCTCGAATAATTTGATCGGCTTTGAAATTGAGATCCTTCTCTGGCCTCCGGCGAGGAACACAGGGTATCGACAACGTCGCCGTAAATCGACGGACCGTAGGGATCACTGAATACTGTCCCGCCGTAGTCTCCGCCAACGTGCCCGCCGACGTATCCTCCGTCAGCTCCACAGTGCGGGTGGGACCTTTGCTGCCGGCCCGAGATTCGCCGACGCGCGAGTAGCCGTACTCGATATCGCCTACTAACGGCTGACCTAATGCGTTTGGCCAGTGTCGGACGACGCTTGCCTCTCCCAAGAGCGAGTCTGACATCTGCCAGGCATCGAGCAGCGTCAGAGCCGCAATTCCTCCGCAAACGCCGTCACGATAGGTAAAGATTTTCGCTCCGGTCAACCACCAATGTTAGCAATTGATGACGGATCCCTGCCAATCATAGGTTAGTGATCGTCGCGCGGATCACAAGTGCAGATCACAAATCACGTGGCCGATATCGCGTGAAGAGCGCACCAACGTGCCGATCGTTGCGGATTTTAATGAATCTGGAGGGTTCTGTGAGGTCGCGCTCACGCGAGGGCGCGGCAGGCGCTTATGACGCGACCTCATTGAAGCCGGATTGAACGAAGGCGCGGGAGGCTATGCGCGGTTTTGCAGCTATGGGGATTGTTGGAGATGGCAAGGCCCGATCTGCTGGCTCGGCGCGTGAGGCAGAGACGCGGGATGTGCGCGTCGGGGAAGAGTTGAGATCAAACGCGCTTTGCCGGAGATCGCGATAGGCTTTTTGCTGCGTCGGACGGTTGTTGTCGCGCCGTGTGACAGCACGGATTCGACATCGTCCGCGATGATCGAGACGCTGGGAGCGAAATGACGAATGATGATCGTCGTGCACGGCATGACTTGGCTCACGATGTGTCGCATCGGAACGGTGATGTTCGAGGGCTGGGGCGTCTGAAGCTATGTCGAAAGCGCTCAATGATGCGCATGACGCCACCACAATCGGGGCAGGCAGGAACCTCGGTCCAGGTTTGAGCTTTCGAATCCACGGGCGACGGCTGGCCATCGTTTGGCGCTTTCCGCTCACGATCGAGAAGTTTGCGGCAGAGGGCGAGTTTGGCAGCGCGATGGCCGTTGGCCATGAAGCCGAAGTGGCGGATGCGATGGAAGCCATCGGGCAGCGTGTGAAGAAGGAAGCGGCGGATGAACTCGTCGGGCTTGAGCTTCATGATCTTTGTCGCGCCGTTCTGGCGGTAGTCCTTCCAGGTAAAGGCGACGTGATCCTCGTCGAGGGCTACGAGCCGGCTGTTGGCTATTGCAACGCGATGGGTATAGCGGCCGAGATAGGCCAGCACCTGCGCGGGGCCGCCGAACGGCCGTTTGGCGTAGACGACCCAGCTGATGCGCCGCATGGCGACGAGGTGAGCTGCGAAGGCAGCAGGCTCGGCCAGGGATGCGAGATCGCCGAAGAAGTTCAGGGTGCCGGCGTCGAAGGCGGCGGTCAGACGTTCGAGGAACAGGCGTCTGAACAGCCGGGCGAGCGGTTTGACGGCCAGGAAGAAGTTTGGTCGGCTGGCGATCCAGCGCGCGCTATCGGGCGAGAGGCCGCCGCCCGGCACGACGCAGTGGACGTGGGGATGGTGCGTCAGCGCCTGCCCCCAGGTGTGGAGGACGGCGACGACGCCGATCCCGGCGCCGAGCCGGCGTGGATTGGCGGCGAGCGTCGACATTGCCTCGGCGGCGGCTTTGAACAGGATCGCATAAACGATGGCCTTGTTCTGAAAGGCGATCGCGGCGATCGGAGCCGGCAGTGTGAAGACGACGTGGAAATAGGGAACCGGCAGCAGGTCGGCTTCTCGCGCGGCGAGCCACGCGGCTTCGGGCTGGCCCCTGACACTTCGGACAGTGCCGGTTGCGGCAAGAATTATAGGTGACGCGTGTCGTGCCGCAGTCGTCGCAAGCCTCCATGTGGCCGCCGAGCGCCTCGGTCCGGCACGCCACGATTGCGCTCATCACGCGCCGCTCGACCCGACCGAGATGACCGGCATGTACACGGCGATAGGTGTCGCCATGCCGGCGCAGAATATCGGCAATCTCGATGGCGGGCCTTTTGGAGCGGCTGTCGGGGGCGAAACATCACCCGCACCCGCCGCGGATCATCTAGGTGGCGTCACCTCCAGCGACAGGCGATCGAGCGGGCTCTGCGTCGCCCGGATCGTATCGGTGGCGACCTGCGTGTAGCGCGCTGTCGACGACAAATTGTTGTGCCCGAGCAAGACCTGGATGATCCGGATATCGGTTCCGTTCTCAAGAAGATGCGTCGCGAAGCTGTGGCGCAGCGTGTGCAGCGTGACGCGCTTGGTCAGGCCCGCAGCCTTCACCGCCGACCGACAGGCGGCGTGCAACACGGTCTGATCGATCGGATGATCTTCGTCACGACCAGGGAACAGATAAAGCCGCGGCCGGGCGAGCCGCCAGTAGGTGCGCAGGATGCCCAGCAGCTGGGGCGACAACATCACGTTGCGATCCTTCGCGCCCTTGCCGTGGCGCACCTGGATGACGCCGCGGGCGCTGTCGATGTCTTCGATCCGCAGTCCCGCGACTTCGGAGGCCCTGAGTCCGGCCGCATAGGCCGTGGTGAGGGCGGCGCGGCTCTTCAGGCTGGACACGGCCTCGAGGAACTGAACCACTTCGTCGGCGCTGAGCACGACCGGCAGCTTGCGCGGTTCTCGCGCATAGGGAATGCGCTCCGGGATCAGCGCCTCGCCGAGCGTGACGCCGTAGAAAAACCGGAGCGCACAGACGATCTGGTTTAGCGCCGGCCATGAGATGCCGGTCGAGACCAGATGCACCTGGAAGGCGCGGACGTCTTCCAGCTCTAACCGGTCAGGCGATCGGCCAAAATAGCGGCTGAACTTCGAAACCGCGCTGATGTAGGATCGTTGCGTCGCCGGCGACAGATTGCGGACGGTCATGTCTTCGATCATGCGGCGGCGAAGAGGGCTCAAATCGGCCATCTCGATACTCCTGTCTGAGGCGAATGGGCTCCAACACCCACATCCTCTCAGCCAGGAGGCGATCTACGCCACCTTGCCCCGAACGCCGCGGCAGCGGCTTCGTTCAATCCCCCGACTGTAAACAGGCCTTAGCATTACAGTTGTTTTTTGATTTGACGTGGGCGCGTTGAGCGGCAGCCTGGTGAGCTCTGCGCCAGAAAGACCATGCGATGATGTGTGCGGGTTGAATCCGCTTTCGAGCAAGTCTGATAGCGATGCGGCGGATTTCCTGGATTGACCAGCGGATCAGTGGTGGGGTGGTTATGCTTTGGCTTTTGCCGGGAGGCGCCGTTTCGTTTTTTTGGGCGGTGGCGGATTAGCGCGATGTCGGATCGCGGCCATCATGGCGAAGGCGAGCATCGCCAAGGACACATGACGGTGCCAGCCATGCCAGGATCTGCTCTCGTTGTGATCGAGCCCGAACTCGTTTTTCGCGGTTTCAAAGCTGTCCTCGATCGCCCATCGATGGCCTTCGACCGCGACCAGCGTTTCAATGGCTGTTCCCGCTGGGCACCAGGTGGTGAAGAAGGCGAGGTCATCATCCGCGATGCGACGACGGATCAGTAGACCGCGTGTCCACAAACCGTCATTTGCACTGTTGAACTGCTCGGCCTCGAGATCGGCCAATTCGAGATAACACCAATCGTGCAGCCGCGGTCCTTTGGTTCCGGCTCCCGCCGACAGGCGCTTCCAGTCGGATGAGCGCCGCGTCTGGGCGAGGTCTGCGGCCGTACCGGCGACCGGCGGTCGTTTGCCCCAGGATCGAAACACATGAGCGCTGCTGACCCCAAGCACGTAGCCTTTGCCGGCCCGACGTAGTTGCTGTTCGATGTTGCCAACACCGTAGACGGTATCACCGGCAACCCACTTGAATGGTACAGACGCGGCTATCGCCCGTGCGATCATTCTCGTCGCAAGCTTTGGTTTGGTCGCAAAGCCGACATCGGCCGGCACATATGTGGCTTCCAGACGATCTGGATCGTCGGTCCATTCCTTCGGAAGATACAACGCGCGATCGATGAACGCATGGCCATGACGCGAAACGTAGGCAGCGAAGACGCCGATCTGACAGTTCGTGATCTTGCCTGCCGAACCAGTGTCTTGCCGCGCCACTCCGCATGACGCCTTGCCCTGTTTGAGAAAACCGGTCTCGTCGATCACGAGGACCGCATCGTCATCCGCCAAATGCTCGATGACATAGTCGTGCACGATATCACGCAGCGCATCAGCGTCCCAGTCTCCACGGCCCAGAATCGCCTGCTGCCGCCATGGGCCGGGATCGCCAGCCGCCTCGGCGCGCATCCAACCGGTCTTGCGCTGCTCATCTCCGAGCAGGCCTTCCAGGAACAGACCTGCATTCGTCGCCACACGCTCTTGCGTGAACAACGGACGTATCCGTTGCTTGATCTCGCGAAGCGACGCCGCCCACAACGCAAGCGTCTCCTCAACCGACGCGGCCCGCGCCCACGACATTCGAATCATGGTTGCCCATGGATTCAGAAGCCCGCAACAAAAGCAACTGTAATGCTAGCTGCTCTCACCGCGGATGACCCCATCCGAAAATGCGGTCCGTGAGTGTCAGAGCCATCGTCAGATTCGATCAGTTCAAGAGAATAAACCCAGCTGGCTGGGAGCCGGATCCCTTCAACGGGAGAAGGTTAGGCCTCGCGCGCTTTCGGCAGATACGCCCTTCAGATGATTGACGCCTGACTGCGCCCGCTGACAGGCCGCGGATCATCCGCTCGTGCGATTCGACTGAGCCGGTGAAGAAGTACGCGGCCAGACGGCAATCGGTCGCGCCCCGACGGTCGGTCAAAATCCCCCGGGTGAGGTCACCTCAAACTCCCCCACCTGATTCCGCCTGGCTGGGCGGCTGATCGGCCGCAAAGCGCGTAGCAGGACGTTAATTTTCGCCCCCTTTAGGGAAGAGGGGACCGGGAGTTGAACGTCTTGAAGCCGCATCTGCAAAGCACCGTATTTACGTTACTTGAGCGCCAGACGAGCCAACGAGAGATCCAGCGGCTGACGGGGATCGACCGCAAGACGATCCGGCGCTACCAGGCGATTTTCGTGTCCCGGCGAGCGGCGGAGGCAAATTCCCCCGGGGTGACCGCCGGCTCCGAGGCCGCGGATGGCCAAACTCCCCCACCTCCGCGACCGCCGGCTATCGGCATGAAGGTGGCCGCCAAGACGTTTGATTTCGCCCGCTCAGCGTGTGAACCGCATCGGGAATGGATCGAGCAGCAGGTCCGTCTGAAGCGCAATGCGCAGGCGATCTACCAGGATCTGGTTGATCAGCTCGGCTTCACTGCCAGCTACGAGAGCGTCAAGCGTTTCGTGCGCGCCTTGCGCCACATCGATCCCAAACAGTTTGACCGTCTCGAGTTTGCCCCCGGCGAGGAAGCCCAGGTCGATTATGGCGAAGGCGCGCTGACCCGTGATCCGAAGAGCGGTCGTTACCGCCGGCTGCGCCTGTTCGTGATGACCCCTGCGCTACTCGCGGCGTAGCTTCCGGCGGGTGGTCTGGAAGTCGAGCCAGCAGATCTGGGCACAGCTCCACGAAGGGGCTTTTCGATATTTTGGCGGCGCCGTCGGCTATGTCGTGCTCGATAATCTGAAGGAAGGCGTCGTCACGCCCGACCTTTACGAGCCCGAGCTCAACCGGCTCTACGGCGCGGTGCTCGCGCATTACGGCGTCGTCGCCGATCCGGCACGGGTGCGGGACCCGAACCGCAAGGGGACCGTGGAGAACGCGATCCAGCACACCCAGGGCACCGCGCTCGCCGGGCGGCGCTTCGAATCACTCGAGGCTCAGAACAGCTTTCTGGAGCACTGGGAGACGAACTGGGCTTCCAAACGCATCCATGGCAGCATGAGGCGTCAGGTCGAGGCCATGTTCCAGGAGGAGAAGCCGCATCTGCGGCCATTGCCCGCGACCGGCTTCCGTTACTTCTCCGAGCTCGTGCGTACCGTCTACGACGACACCACCGTGCGGGTGGATCACAGCGACTATGCCGCGCGCCCCGCGCCGATCGGCAGCCAGGTCGTGGTACGCCTTTACGAGACCACGATCGAGATCCGCGACCGCAGCACCCAGGCGCTGCTGCGCGTTCATGCCCGCGCCGCACGGCCGGGTTCGCTCAAACTGCCGCACAACGAGTGCCCGTTCAATCCATCTCGTCAGACCGCCTTCCTGCTGGCAAGCGCCGGCGACATCGGACCGCAAGCGAAGGCGCTCTGTCAGCACCTGTTCGACACCGAAGGTCGCGTTGGACAACGCGCGATGTGGGGCATTGTCGGACTTGCGAAGAAGTATCCCGCCCGGCTCGTCGAGCAAGCCTGCGATCACGCGATGCGTCATCACATCCATCGCTACAAACAGGTGCGCGCCATCCTTGAGCGATTGTTCGAGCGGGCGCTCGAGCGCGTCGATCAGGCACCACAACTCACGCTGTCTCTGACGCAGGATCATCCACTGATCCGTCCCGCAGACGAATACGGCGAACTCTTTCGCCTCGGCGCCCAGAACCGTGCCAGCATCGAGCGCCGGCCCGGCAACAACGGCAATGATCAGCCCGCACCAAACCGCGCTCGCGTCGTCTCCGCAATCCCGGCCAGCTCCGACGACGCGAGCGCTCCCGCCGAGACCTTGATTGCCGATCAACTCTGCCTTTCAACCTCCACAGGAGATCATTCGGAATGACCATGACCTTGCCAGAAATCGATCGCTGCCTACGACAGTTGCGGCTGTCGGGCATACGCGACACGCTCGAGACCCGCGTCCTGCAGGCCCAGGGCGCCAGCCAACCGTTCATCGAGACCCTCTGCCTGCTCCTGCAGGACGAACTCGATCGTCGTCAGTCCCGTCTCATCGCTCGCCGCTACCAGCAATCCGGGCTTGAAGAGAAGCTCACGCTCGCGGAGTTCGACTGGTCCTTCAATCCCAAACTGCCGCGTCAGGCCTGCTTCCAGCTGCATGCGCTGAAGTTTGTCGCGGTCGGTGAAAACGCTCTGTTCATTGGCAAGCCCGGCACCGGAAAATCGCACGTGGCCAAGGCCGTCGCCTACCAGGCCATCCTGCAAGGCCACAAGGTCCAGTATCTCGAGGCCGATGACTTCTTCAACCGTTACGCTCTCAGCCCCGCCGCTCAGCGCGAAGCTCGACTGCGGAGCATCTCTGACTGCGATCTGCTTGTGCTTGACGATCTGTTCCTCGCTCGCACCATCCCCGACGAAGCCGGCGCTTTGCTGCAGACTCTGATCCATCAACGCTACAAATTGCACCGCGGCGTCATCGTCACGTCCAATCGCGTCGTGCAGGATTGGGGCGCTTATCTCCGCGACAACACCATGAGCACGACGATCCTTGACCGCCTCATGCACCATTGTCATCTGCTTGAGTTCGACGGCCGCAGCTACCGCCTCAAGGAAGCCGCCGAAGCCCTTGCACGCAAAACCCAGTCAACCTAAAAACCTCTTGTCCTGCTCCACAAGTGGGGGAGTTTGCGCGACCACAGGTGGGGGAATTTGAAGTGACCGTCCGGGGTCGCGTTGGTTTGGTCGACGACTCATCGAGCGAGTCGAACGGCGCGACTGGTCGGAATGGGACCAAACGGGCTCTTCATGGAAAACCGCGGCTCTAACTACTTCCCGGCGCAAAATTAGGTGGACGTAGTCTGCGTTCAGAGTCGGCCGATCGGCGGAAAACTGCAAGGTCGAACGGATCGGCGCTTGACTTGTTTGGCCGCCATTGATTCGTTCTTATGAATGATTCGTGAGCGAACCGTGAGAGCGCGCGACAAGCTCGTCGGCAAGCTGCCGGCCACCGGCGAGTTACTGCGCGGTTCATTGCTGGAGCGCACCGTCCGACATACAAGGGCTGTCCTAAATGCGCGCGCGGCGAAGGGCACCCGGTGTTCGTGCTCACCGTGACATACGCCGGCGGACGCACGCAGCAGTTCAGCGTACGTCGCGAACGGGTCGCCGAGGTTCGTCGCTGGCTCGACAATTATCAGAAGCTGAAGCAGGCGATCGAGGACATCTGCGAACTCAATCATGAGCTGCTACGTCCAGAGCCGCATCGAAGGCGCACGGGGCGGCGAGATGATTGAGATGCGGCGGGCGCAACTCAGCTTTGGCGATGGGCTGATCGCCGAGGAAGTGAGTGATCTTCGCGAAGAGTGGATGCAGCACGCCGATCAGGTGCTGGCGGACGCGCAGATCGTGGCGGCGGTGCACGAAGCACTGGCGAAGCGGTGCCCGAAGAGCCGCAGTCGTGGTCGGCTCGGCACGCCGGCAATGGCGCACGGGATATGAAGGACGCATCAGCGTGGTAAAGCGGCGAAACGGTCTCAATCGATGCCGATACAAGGGTGACGCCGGAATGCAGCGCTGGGTCGCCCTCGGCGTGATCTCTGACAATCTCGTCAACATCGGTCGGACGATGAGCAGCCGAGCCGCTCCCTAGACCTCGCACCCATCATTGCTCGCTTCAGACCCCGCCGTCCACCCCGGCGGGTTTGCTTTGCCCCATGCCGTTGGCCAAAGGCTGGAAAGCATCAATTTTGCGCCGGGAAGTAGCTAGGGAACATTGGTCAGGATCGTTGGCGGCCAGAAGAGACCCAACCGGTCGAGGCGGGTGCTGCCGGTTTCAATACGGGCGCTGGATCCCGCGAGCCTTCCGGGTTTCGGGTTCACGCACGTGGATGTGTACCGCCTCCGCGCGGGCAGCCGCCGATCACCGAGTCCGTAATCTCAGGCGTCAGCGGTACATGCGCGCTAACGGATTCCCATTGGATCCATTTTCTGTGACCGCACAGGTGATGAACACCTCAGAGCTCATCCTGATCTTCTCTTCCCGCTGAAAGGTTGGCTGCCCGCGGGTCGAACCAGGCCCGCGAATTTTCAGATCAAAAAAATAGTAACGGGCGCGAAAACGGAATGTAAGTAGTAGAGGTCACCAAGGTATTATATTGCCCCAAGAGTTCTGGAACGAACCGCTCGTTGCCGGCGTAAGCTCAGCAATCCGCTGGATCAGGCGGCGCGCACTGTCTTCGGCGGAGACGGAGGCATCAGTAAGCGCGGCGGTCATATCTGTCCGCACAAACCCGGGGTGCAGGATTGCAACCAACACGCCGTCGGTAGCCCAGTCGCGAGAAAGCGCGCACATGCCCATGTTGAGCGCGGCCTTTGAGGCCCGGTAGGCATACCTTTCGTGCGCGTTGGTGTCGCGGCCCCAATTGATGCTGATAGAGCCGTAATCACTGCTGATCGCCACCAGCTTCTTCTCGCGGCCGCGCTTCAAGTTGTCGCGTAGCGCCTGGGTGACGAGCATCGGTGCGAGAGCGTTGACGCGCAGCGTGGTCATCCAGCCCTCGGCGTCGATGTGTTCGGCCGTCTGGGCGTTTGGCGTGCCGTTGATCCCCGCATTGTTAATGAGGATGTCGATTGGCTGATCGCCGAGCGAGCGCTTGAGGGACGCGATCGAGGCCTCGTCGGCGACATCGAGCTGCATGGTCCGCACACGCACACCAGATGATGCTGCGAACTTGTTTAGCGCGTCGGCTTTTGCCGGTTTACGGCAGCAGCCAATCACTTCGGCCCCGTCGGCCACGTATTGGCGCGCGAGCGCAAGTCCTATACCCCGGTTCGCGCCCGTGATCAGAACTGTGGTCATTTAAGGAAACTCCGTTGAGGAACCCAATTGCCTCAATTTGGCACCGCCCCATCCCAAGCAACTAATAAATCGGGAGGTGCGCCTAATGCCCGCGAAAGTGACCCAAACGCACGAAAATCCTGCGATCGAAAGCAGAACCGCGCTGACTTTCACCCGGTCATCGCGTGTGCCCTCGTCTAGTCGGCTGCGCAAGGAACCGCCCATACTCGGCCTTGCAAAGATTCGACTACCCGCACGTGGCTGGCACGGCGACAGCCCTTATATACGGCCCGAGGCGATGGAGTGGTGCGTGGAGAACGACATCGCCTACATACATCTTCGGCCTTGCCGGCAACAACGCCCCCTCCATGGGATCCGTCATGTGTTACGGATACCGCGCAGCCGCTCCGAGCGACGACGGAGGAGCTCAATTGTGGTCAGCATGCCAAATGCGATCAGGGTCAGCACGGTAGCGGCGGCGGTGATGGTCGGACTGATTTCCTCGCGGATTCCGGAAAACATGACTCTGGGCAAGGTCCGTTGCTCGGGGCTGGCGACGAAGAGGGCGAGCACCACCTCGTCGAAGGAGGTGCCGAAGGCGAAGAGCGCGCCTGAGATCATCCCTGGCAGGATGAGCGGCAGGATGATCTTGAAGAAGACGGCGATCGGCGGCGCGCCGAGCCCGGCGGCCGCGCGGATCAGCGAATGATCGAAGCCCTTCAGGGTCGCGGTCACGGTGATGACGACGAAGGGCGTGGCCAGCGTCGTGTGCGCCAGGATCAGCCCAGTATAAGTATTGAGCAGCCCTACATCGGCATAGAAAAAATACACGGCCACCGCGGTGATTACAACCGGCACGACGATGGGCGAGATCAACAGGCTCATCACCGCCGTGCGCCAGGGGAAGTTCGGGCGACTGAGCCCGAGCGCGGCTATCGTGCCCAGCGCGGTTGACAGCAGCGTGACCGACACCGCGACGAAGATTGAGTTTTGCAGCGCACCCAGCCAACGGTTGGTGAGGAAGAACTCCTCATACCAGCGCAGTGACAGCCCTGGCATCGGATAGGTGAAGAAGGGCACGGAATTGAAGGACAGCGGGATGATCACAAGGATCGGCGCGATCAGGAACAGCAGCACCGCGCCGCAGATCAGCCGGTGCAGATAGTACCAGCCCTTCTCCGTCGGTGAGGCATAGGGGGAAGGGGCCACTGTTCTCATCCCATCTTGATCCGGTCGACGCCGACCAGTTTGTTGAAGACGTAGTAGAGCAGCAGGGTCGCGGCGAGCAGGATTGCGCCAAGGGCCGAGGCCATGCCCCAGTTGAGCTCCGCGTTGGTGTAGTGGGCGATGAAGGAGCTGATCATCTGGTCGGTCGGCCCGCCGACGAGCGCGGGGGTGATGTAATAACCCAAGCACAGGATGAAGGTCAGCAGGCAACCGGCAGCGATCCCCGGCAGGGTCTGGGGAAAGTAGACCTTCCAGAAGGCGTAGAAGGGTCCGGCGCCGAGCGAGCGGGCAGCTCGGAGATGGCTGGGCGGTATCGTCTTCATCACGCTATAGATCGGCAGAAGCGTGAAGGGCAGCTGAATATGGGTCATGGCCACCACAGTGCCGACCCGATTGAAGATGAGCTCCGCGGGCTGCGATATGATATGCAGCGCCATCAGCATGTCGTTGACGACGCCATGATGCTGCAGGAGCACGACCCAGGCCGTGGTGCGCACCAGCAGGGAGGTCCAGAACGGTAGTACGACCATGATCATCAGGAGATTGCTGGTCCTGAGCGGCAATGTCGCCAAGAGATAGGCCGCCGGGAAACCCAGCAGCAGGGTCGCGGCGGTCACGCCGATGCTGATGCCAATCGTACGCAGAAAGACGTCGCGGAAGATCGCGTTATCCGGCGGCGAGGCGACGATCTGGCTGTCGGAGCCGTACTGGAAATCGACGGAACGCAGCAGGTAATAGGCCGTATAGGCCGAGCGTCCGCGCTTCAGCAAGCTCCAGACGTCGCGATGAGCCCAGAGCGGATTGATCTCGATCAAAGCCGTTTTGTAGGGGCCAACGGAAAGCGTGCTCGCCCTGCGCGCGCTCGACGTGACCTGGCTGCCGACACCAGGCAACTCATAGTTCATCCGCTTGCCGATCGCCCCCGTGGTCTTCTGCACCCAAGCCTGCTTCAGGTCTTCGGCGAGAGCGGCATAGACGCGCTCGTCTGGCAGATCCTTGCCGTCCCACGCGCTCAACGCTGCCGTGGTTCGCGGCATCAGCGCCAGCAGTGTATCGTCATGAATCGCGGTGAACATCATCCGGGCGATCGGCGAGACAAAGGCGACCAGGATGAACAACAGGAGCGGCAGGACGAGGGTGACGGCCCTCAGCTTGCGCCGGCGCTCGACCCGCTGCAGCTTGACGCGCAGCGGAATGCTGTCGGAACTGCCGGCGATTTGGGCGACCATCGTCACTATCGACACCTCTCTTCTCTCATTTCCTCAGGCGGCGAGGAGAGCGCAAGCCCTTCCCGCCGTTCCTTGTTCTTACTTCGCGAGCCAGGTGGTAAAGCGCTGGGTCAGGTCATCGCCCTTCTCAATCAAGAAGGCGGCGTCTCTCTGCAGGCCACTGGCCGTATGGTCGGGCGCCGTCGGAAGGTGGGGCACGATCGCCGGATCAACAAGCGACATCGCGTCCTCGTTGGCAGGCCCGTAGGATCGAGCCGTGGGTCGGCACCTCGAAGCCCGCGAGCATCATGAGGGTCGCCGCCACGGGCAAAGTCCAGGTTCAGATTCTTAATAGCCAGCGTTTCGCCGTCATACGTCTTCTGGACGTCGGAGAACTTCACAAAGGCATCGTTCGTGCCTGGCACCCTCCCCGGCCCCGGCGCTTCTCCCACCACTGCGGTGCCAACGACGGCAAGACCACAATATTCTTTCTTGACGAATTGAAGCGTCTTGCGGACGCGGTCAAGATCGCAGGGATCAGCCTGCGTGAGGCTGTCAAACTGGCGCACTCTCCCTCCCTGAGTTTGACTCTCCGACCTTGGGTCGACGGAATGTTTCCTGTCTTGACGGAAACCATTACCGGACTGCGCAGCTGAATTTCGTTGATATGTCGCATTGCATAGCCGAAATCCTGCGCCACCCCGCCAGAGTGCGAGAATTCATGCTCATCTATAACCGTGAAAGGCGATCTGGGCCATGTATGGTACGTTGAAGCTGGCGACTATGACTGATCTCATATAAGCCTCAAGGTGAAGCTCTTTGTCCTTTCCGTGACGGCCGCGAACGCGTCATATGATTGGCAGCCACGAAGGCCTTTCTGCCGTCCAGCGGCCGCCTATCAAGCATGTCGTGGCCCTTCCAGGCGATCATGTCTGCACCCTCGGACGGGCGATTCTGATCGGCGGTGCTGAGAGAGCACGATCGAGCCATCGGTCTATACAGATGCAGACAGGCAGCCGTTCGACAGCTCCTCGCCGTACGCACACCCTGGCTGCGTCACTTATTGCGGGAATAAGCTGCATCTTCGCGAAGCAGTGAGTGGACTGTCGGCAACATCGGCATTAGGAGCATCCTCCTGGCC
Source organism: Bradyrhizobium sp. JR3.5 (assembly GCF_054057015.1). NCBI lineage: Bacteria > Pseudomonadati > Pseudomonadota > Alphaproteobacteria > Hyphomicrobiales > Nitrobacteraceae > Bradyrhizobium > Bradyrhizobium sp. JR3.5. The sequence continues at coordinate 4,885,085 of NZ_JBSRYV010000002.1, read as the reverse complement.
TCAGCAACCGAGCGCACGGGCAAGATCAGCTCCGCATGGCGATCGGTGCGCGCGGCTCCACGTGCTGCTGCAATTTCTAACCGAAACCATCCTGCTCAGGATTGCCGCCGCGTCGCCGGCGTCGCCATGGGAATCGCGTCTCGGCTACGATCATCGTGCGCTTCGGCTGGCCTTCCCGTTTTCGTTCGCCGCCTCGGCCGGCGTATTCTTCGGCTACTACCGTGAGCAAGACCAGGCGACTTGACCCCATCATGCCACGGCGCGCTACAATTGAGACGCTATACATAAAGGGCCGGCCGCTTGTCCCGCCAGGGTGTCGCCTTCTCATAGTGATGGCCGGCTCGCAACACGGTCGCGTCTTCGAAAGGACGGCCGACCAGCTGCATGCCCGAGCGGCAATCCGGCGGCGGTGAAACCGGTGCATACGGCAAGCGCCGGAGCGCCGCGGACGTTGGGCGCGTAATTGAGCCAGGGGCGCTCGATCCAGCTTCTCAACGTCGTGGGGGTCCCCTCGATCGGCGGCGCCTCGCCCAACGTCGTCGCGCAGAGCAGCACGTCGATCTTGCGCATTGCCTCGTCGAAGGCGGCGCAGAGCTCGCGCCTCATGCGTTGCGCCTCCACATAATCGGCGGCGCTGAGGAACGCTCCCATGCTAATATAGTCGCGGAAACTTTCGCCGTAGTCCTGCGGCCGCGACTTCATCCATTTCTCGTGAAGGGCATAGCTCTCAGCCAACATGATGATCTCACCGCACGCCGTCCAATCGGCGAGCGGCGGCAAGGTTACGTCGACGACCTCTGCACCAAGATCGCGAAAGACAGAAGCTGCGTCCTCGAGCGCCCGTCGGGTCGCGTCGTTAACCGAACAGTCGTGGAAGTGGCGGACGAAGGCCGACGCGCATCCCCTTAACCGAGCCGCCGAGCGATACCCGGAAATCGGGCGCCTGCACATGAGCGCTGGCGGGATCGCCGGCGTCTGGCCCCACCATCGGCTGCAACATGATGGCGCAGTCCTCGACCGTCCAGGCGAGCGGCCCAGCATGGTCGAGCGAATAAGAGAGCGGCAGGATGCCGGTGCGCGGGCAGAGCCCGTAGCTCGGCTTGAACCCGGCAACACCGCAGAGCGAGGCGGGAGCGCGAATCGAGCCGCCGGTATCGGAACCCGTTCCGCCGAGGACGAGGCCGGCGGCGACTGCCGCGCCGCTCCCGCTCGAGGAGCCGCCGGTGACATGCGCCGGGTTCCAGGGATTGCGCGCCGGGGGCCACGGCAGATCGAACGACGGACCACCAATGGCGAACTCGTAGGTTGCGAGCTTGCCGAGCATGACAGCCCCAGCCTCGGCGAGCCGGCGGACGGTGACCGCATCCTCCGCGGGCACGTGGTCGATCAGGATCTTCGAACACGCCGTCGTCGGGATACCTTTCGTGCAGTAGATGTCCTTGTGGGCGATGGGAATGCCGTGCAGCGGGCCGAGCGGGCCTCTCATCATGATCTGGACCTCAGCCGCCTTCGCCTCGGCGAGCGCGCGCTCGGGGGTGAGCCGGATGAAGGCGTGAAGCGTGCCGTCGAACTTCTCGATCCGCGCGAGGCAGGATTGTGCGAGTTCGACGGGCGAGAGCTTGTGCGCAGCGATGAGCGCCGCTGCTTGCGCGATTGTCAGGGGCGCGGTCATGGCGCGGCCTTACCCGGGTCGAAGACGACGGCCGGCTCGGCCCATGGCGCCCGTCCCCGTCCGCGCACGCGCTCCGCCATCGCCGCCACGTAGGGGTAGGCGCCGTGGAGATTACGCTCCTGGGCCGGCATCAGTGTGAGCCCGGCGCGCCGCGCGAGCGCTTTGAAAATGTCGAGGTCGATTGGTACTTCTGCCATTCGGCTCTCCTCATTCCATTTAGGCGGGGAGGAGAACGAACGCCCTCCAGCCGTTCCTTATTAGTGCTTTAGCGCAGGAATTCGTCGTGGAAATCGACGGTGTCGATGCTCGGTTGTTATCGGTGCTGCAGAAGGACAAGCGGCCTCCGACCAGCTTGATGCCGTCGTTGCGGCGATTGTCGGATCGATCTGGTAGTGAATGTCCTCCCGTCAGCGAGTTCTTCGCGTTTATCGTCTGACCTTGGCCCCATTTACGCGGGATCGGCCTCTCAAAGTATAAGGCCCGGGCTGGTCTTTTCGTCGAGCGGCCAAATCGGACGGTTGACGCGCGTGTAGGGAATCTTGCGGAAGTCGCAGCTCAAAGGGCCGTCGTTATCGATATAGATCACCTTCTTGGCGATCGGGCCATACTCCGCCATGAAATGGTTGGTCGACTTGAGGACCACGATCCTCTTAGCGAGCGGCTCGATGCCGACATTGCGGAAGAGATCGAGCCCAAAAGCCTGTGCCCGCATGCTATTTGAGGACGACCTCGACGCCACCCACTCGTACCGCTGCACAGTCGCCGAGCTCCGCCCGGGTCGGACCGAAGCTCTGCCAGCAATCGCGCTTGAGCCCGACCACAGTCACCATGGCATCGATCGGCGCGCCGGAGGCGGGACCGATCTTGCCTCCGAAACGCAGCGGAAACTGGGCCCCCTCGCCAACGTCGAAGCAGAGCCGCACCGCGATCGGGTCCCAGATGGGACCCACCGCGGCACCCTCCACTTGGCGCTCGATGAGGCGACGCAGGATGGTCGTGTTGTCGGAAGGCGCGCCGGCGCCGGCATTATCAGCAGCATCCGCTATTGCGACTGGCCCGTCGTTGAATTCGATGGCGGCGCTGATCCCGTTGTCGACAGAATAATACTGCGGCTCGACCTTGCCGCGCATCGAGACGAGTTCCTCGCCGATTTTGGTGGCGAGCGCGTCGCCGCTCGCCTTGTCCTTGTCCATGACGACAAGGACGCGACTCGACAGCTCTGGTACGTCGGCATACGGAAAGCAATGACCGATCGAGATCGAGAGCACACGCTCCTTGCCCTCAATCGCCCTCATCCGGTCGACGAAGCCGCGCATCAGCGGCAGGGTCGTGAAATAAAACTGGATCTGCCGACAGTCATAGAGCGACATGACGGGCTTCACTTGCCCGCGCAGCGTCTTCAACACGATGTCGAGCATGTCCTCGGCGCACTGCACCATGTCGGTGTGCGGATATTCCTTATAGAGAACGATGACGTCGGCGAGCTTCACGCGCTTTATTGTCAGATGACAATGGGGGTCGAGCTCGACGCCGATGACGCATTTCGGGCCGACGAGAGCGCGGACGCACTCCAAAATGTCACCCTCGACGTCGTCATAGCCCTGTGACACCATGGCGCCGTGAAGGCCCAGCAGCACGCCGTCGACGGGCAGAGCCGCCTTGAGCTGGCCCAGGATCTCATCGCGCATGAACTCGTAGTCGTGCCGCCTCGTGGCGCTGCCGGGCCGGGCTGCGAAGCAGCTCCCCTCGATGAGGGTGAAGCCCTCGGCCGCAGCCCGGCGGCGAGCCACCCAGAGCGGCTCGGTGCACCAGAGCGGCGCCTGTTGGGGATGCTCTCCGGGACGCAGGAAGAGACATTCCTTATAGGAAGCAAGACTGGTCGGGAGAGGCGAGAAGGCATTGGTTTCAGTGGCAAGTGTAGCAGCGAACAAGCGCATCGACAGCTCTCTCTCGGTTTTTATGGAGCTATACTAACTGCGTTGCCACTGCCACTGGCAAGGAGCGACCATTTGCTCATTATCCCCCCTTGATTCAGTTACCTTGGTCAACCCCAAAGCTCTAGCTCTAATATTGCCGACCCCTAAAGCTGAATTTCACTAATTTAGGTCCGCACGCAGCCAAAATTCTGCGCCCTTTTGGAGAATGTGAAGCTTTCATCTTGCCAGCGTCGACTCAGCGAGACCTGGGTTGAAAATCCCGTCGGGGGCCCCTTGGACGATCTGGGACCACAGAATGGCAGTGCAAAGATCTAGCATTACAGTTGCGATTTTTGCCTGAGATGGAGCTTTGCGCGCGTTGGCCTGATGAGCCCTGCGCCAGGACGACCATGCGAAGGTGTGGGCGTGCGAATGCCGCCGCTGGGCAAGCTTCATGACGATGCGGCGGATTTCCTGGATCGACCGTAACCGGTATGAGCTCCCACGTCCGCGGTGATCAGCGAGCGCGTGCATAGCGGATCGGCATCCAATATTGGCGCAAGGCCTCGACGGCCGCTGGGATGTCGGCGTAGGCGTTGCGGAGAAAGTCCTCGGTCTCGCGGCCGCTTCGCGGCGGTCCGAGCAGCGGACGGCCCTGATAGTCGCGACAGTGCCGCAGGATGGGCAGCAGCAGGCCGTGATTGACGTTGCTGGCGTCGATCAACGACGCCCACGCCGATATCCTGAGCCGCATCGCGGCATAGAACCCTGGCACCAGGGACGCGGATCGATATCGCCGTTGACTTTGCGCAGTTGACTTCGCGCCGGTGCATCGGCTCGAACCGATCGGGCGCGGTCGAGAGGGTGTTTCTGATGTCGTTGTGGCGCAGCGCGACGGCCGATATCGCTGCAAACTCCGGTGCGCCGCCATGGTTGAACGCATCGGCATCGATCGCGAGCAGCGGGCAGATCCAGTCGATCGGGCTCATCGACACCGGTCCGGCTACGATCGCGGCGACATAGCCGTCGAGCATGGGAATGCTGGTGGCGGCAGGATGCCGATTGACGCGAGCCTGGAGCCATCGCTCGAGCTCCGCAAGCGGCATCGCGGCTGACGCCATCGACGACGCTGCTTTACGGCGACGCGCGCTCATGCGGCAGTCTGTGCGGAGCGATGGCGCGCCGCCTTCCAGTTCCGGGCCAGCAGTTCGTGCAACTGATGGTTCTTGGTTCGCCCGGAGACGATGCGCTCGAGCACGTCGGCCAGATAGGCCTGTGGGTCGAGTTCGTGAAGTTTTGCCGTCTATGCCGACTGCCGAACTATGCCGAATGGACTTGTTTTCCCCGAGATTCAGCGTGAGCGGCGTATAATCGGCTCGGCATAGTTTGTCTTGTGGCTCCGCTTTCAACTGCGGAGGCCAGGATATGATTACAGAAGAGTATTTGGACAGGAGCTGACTATTCCGGCGACTGAAGAGTGGACCACACGGACGGCTCGTCGAACTGTACGCGGCGCATCTCGTCAAGGACGAGCTCGCTGGCGAGGCCACGTGGCGATGCCTGAACTTGGTCGAAGATCTTTTTAGCTGGATCAAAAGATGCGGCCTGAAGCTAACTGATCTCAATGAGCGCGCGACCGCTCGGTACCTTAAGTACCGAGCGGGGAAGCAGTATATCCAGGCAGATGATCGGGCGGCGCTGAAGCGGTTGCTATCGGTGTTGCGCGAAGCGGGCATGATAGCCCCCGCGCCACCGCCGCCGATCACCATATTCGAGGGGTTCAGCGATTATCTGCGACAGGAACGCGGGCTGGTGCCGGGGTCCATCATTTGCCACCTGCCGTCCATTCGCCGCTTCCTGCGCGAGGTATGCCCTGCCGGCAGCGATCTCGGCAATATCAGCCAAGAGGGCGTCACCCGCTACATCAAGCACCACGCCCGGGATGGGAGCGCGGAATCCGGGAAGCGCATGTGCTGGTCGCTACGCGCCTTTCTGCGATACCTCCATCATAAAGGGTTGACCCGGCTTGCTCTGGCAGATTGCGTACCGTCGATCAGGCAATGGAAGCTCGCAAGCCTGCTGACTTATCTGTCCGCCGCGCAGGTCCAGAAGGTCCTCGATGGTTGCGATCGGGTCACCCCGATGGGACGGCGGGATTATGCCATCCTGATGCTGCTGGCCAAGCTCGGTTTACGGGCTGGCGAGGTCGCGAGTCTCACCCTGGATGATATCGACTGGCGATCCGGCGAGATGCTTATTCGTGCCAAGGGTCGGCAGCGAGCGCAAATGCCGATGCCTCCAGACGTCGGTGCGGCCGTCGTTGCCTACCTGCGTGATGGCCGCCCGACGTCGTCGTGTCGCCGGCTGTTTCTGCGCATGCTGGCGCCTCGCGTCGGCTTTGCATCGGGTTGTGCGACCACGATGATCGCCAAGACCGCCCTCGAGCGCGCCGGCGTCCGTGGCTACGCCCACCAAGGCGCCCACATTTTCCGACACAGGCTTGCCACCGAGCTTCTCCGATCCGGTACGACCTTGTCAGAGATCGGCCAGTTGCTGCGACACGAGAGTCATGACACCACGCGCATCTATGCGAAGGTGGATATCGAGAGACTCCGCGCATTAAGCCTGCCGTGGCCGGGAGGCGCTCAATGACCACTTTGCGATCCGCACTCGAGCAGTATGTGAGCATGCGCCAAGGGCTTGGATACAAGTGCCAGCAGCAGGCCCGGCGGCTCGCCAATTTCGTCGCCTTCATGGAGGAGCGCAAGGCCACGACCATCACCACGAAGCTCGCCGTAGCCTGGGCGACTCTGCCACCCGATCGTCACGCATCCTGGGTCTTGCGATTAACCGACGTACACGGTTTCGCGCGCCATGTCACAAGCATCGATCCCGAGACGGAGGTGCCGCGCGTCGGGATCTTGCCACCGCTGAAGCGGGCCAAGCCCTACGTCTACAGCGATGCCGAGATAGAGGCGTTATTGAAGGCGGCACTTGCCCTGCCTCCTGCGACCGGACTGGGGCGCTGGACTTATCATTATCTGTTCGTGCTGATCGCAGTGACGGGCATACGTGTGTCCGAGGCGATCGGGCTTGAGCGTGCCGATGTCGATCTCGAGGAAGGCTTGCTCACAGTCCGAGAGAGCAAGTTCGGAAAATCGCGCTTCGTGCCATTGCATCCGACGACCCGAGCGGCCCTGCGCAGCTACGCCCAACGGCGGGATGCTCACCCCGGGGCGCGCTGTAGTACACACTTCTTCGTGGCCGAAGCGCGGCGGCCGATTGCGGCACCAGTATGTTCATCGTGTTTTCTTGTCCTTGTCCCGCGAGACCGGCCTGCGGCGCCCAGGCGAACACAGCGGGCCACGCGTACACGATTTCCGACATAATTCCGGCAACGGGATTATTCCGGCAACTGACGGACTACAGCGGCATTTTCTGGAGAATCGCGGGGGCGCGGGTATATGATTGGCGGAATAATCACAGGGCACCGGGAAGGCTAAGAGATGATCTGTAGGCGGTAGCGAGAGGACCGTCACAAATGGGTGATGGGTGATGGGTGATGGGTGAAGAGGTGATGAATCGAATTCGTCGCGAGCATGTATTGTCGATACCGATCTCGATGTTGCTGTCATGTTCGTCTCTTGTCCCGCACTGGGGATTTTTCCCCAACTTTGCGGAGACAGATCATGACGATAACTCCCAAGAGTGCTGTTACGGTATCAACCCAACGCGTGTGCATCGGCTCAATCGCCGCTCATATAGATAAATTTGCGGAGTCCCTCGCGGGCGAGGGTTACGTTTCGCAGACCGTAAAAGCCGAATATGAACTGGTGGCGGATCTCAGCCACTGGCTCAAGCAGTGTGGAGTGCCACTGGCACAACTCGATGAGGCGAGGCTCAAACAGTTTCACACCGACCATCGTGGCTCAAGACGACGCGGCTATGTATCTACCGGTCATCAGCTGTTGGAGCATTTGCGTTGCCTCGGAGTGGTTCCTGCGTTGCCGCAAAAAGTGGACCGGACCGCTCTGGGGCAGCTCACACGCGACTACGAGAGCTTCTTAAGTTCGGAGCGCGGCTTGGCGGCCGCCACATTGATCAGCTATCTGCCCATCTTGCGAAGTTCTTGACCGCGCATTTCGGGAACAAGGCGCTGCGCCTTCAGGACCTGAAGCCGCAGGACCTACATCGGTTCATTCTTCGTCAAGTTCCGCGCGGCAGTCGCACCTATTCCAAGCTCATGGTCACGGCCCTGCGCTCGTTCCTTCGCTTCCTGTGCTAGCGCGGAAGGATCAAGACTGACTTGGCCTCCGCCCTATTCGGGGTGGCCCACTGGCGATTGTCTCATTTACCTAAATCGCTCCCGCCCGACCAGGTCGAGCGACTCCTGCGCTGCTGCGATCGCAGCACCGCGTCCGGCCGGCGTGATTATGCAATCTTGTTGCTTTTAGCTCGCCTCGGTTTGCGCGGCGGAGAAGTACTGGCCATGACCTTGGACGACTTGGACTGGGAGCGCGGCGAGATCCTTGTGCGTGGCAAAGGCCAGCGATTGGAACGACTGCCGTTGCCTATAGTATCGGCACGGCTCTGGTTCAATATCTGCGCCAGGTTCGTCCAACGTGCTCGACACGCAAGGTTTTTATCCGCCTGAAAGCCCCGCACCGCGGCCTTCGCCAGACTTCCATTTGTTGTGTAGTTCGTCGTGCCCTCCAGCGCGCCGGATTGAACCCCGATTTCAAAGAAGCGCATTTATTGAGGCATTCTCTAGCCACCAAGATGCTGTGCCGAGGTGCGTCCCTCGGCGAGATCGGTCAACTGCTTCGTCACCGGCAACCCACGACGACCCAGATCTACGCCAAGGTCGATATTAAAGCGCTACGCGGCATTGCCCTTCCGTGGATGGGAGGTGCGTCATGAGTACGTTGCAAATCGCACTCGATGAGTATCTCTCCATGCGTCGCGCTCTAGGATACAAGTTGCTTGTGGAAGGGAGGCTGTTGCGTGGATTCATCGAATTTGCCAAGCACACGCGCGCCGACTATATCACCACCGAACTGGCCTTGAAGTGGGCAACCCAGCCGGCCCATGCACAGCCGTCCCAGTGGGCCAACCGCTTAGGAATGGTGCGCCGCTTCGCGCGTTACTGCTGCCCCAACGATCCGCGCACCGTTGTACCGCCGCCTGATTTGCTTCCGCATCGGTACCGTCGGGTGGCACTCTACATCTACAGTGACCAGGAGATCATTCGTCTGCTCAAGGCGGCGCGGCAGTTGCCGTCCACGATCGGTTTGCGGCCCCACACCTTTGGTACGCTTTTTGGATTGTACGCGGCCAGTGGCTTGCGGGCCAACGAAGCATTGCGTCTCGATCGCGACGATGTGGACCTGATCAACGGCGTGCTGACAATTCGGGATACCAAGTTCGGTAAGACAAGATACGTTCCCATGCATCCTTCCACGCAACACGCTTTGCAACGCTACGCAGATCTTCGAGATCACTTGTGTCGCGCCCCGAGTAGTCCCAGATTTTTGCTTTCCGATTGTGGAACGCGCGTGACTTACGACATGCTGCGATGGATATAGCGGAAAGGTTCTACCGGAAATTTGTCGACATCGTTACGGACCAATGCACACTTGGACCACTCGTTCGCTTCGTCGAGAGCAAGCGAGGCGAGTATCTTTCCGCCCAGAACGGTCGGTCCGACGCCCTGACCGGAAAAGCCGATGCCGAATAATATGTCCGGGCGATTTTTCAGACGGCCGAAGAACGGCAGACCGTTCACGGACCTGTCGATTGGGCCGGTCCAGGATGATTCGATATCCATGCCATTGAGCATCGGGTAAAGCTTGCGGAAGCTTGCCTCCACTTCGCCGGCTCTGAGCGACAGCCGTTCATATTGATCGGCTACCTGGCCGGCGAACACGAAGTGCCCTAGCGATTTTGCCAAAAACGATGCGGCCATCCGGCGTATTTCGGTAATAGTTCAGGAACATGCGGGAATCGCAGATCGCGACGCCTTCTACAAACCCGATCTCGTTCAGCTTGTCAGGCCTGGCCGTCGTCGCGATCATGTCGCTGGACACGATCGCCACCTTGCGCCGCAGATAGGGGAACTGGGCTGCCCAGGCGTTCATGGCCAGAATGACCTTCTTGCTTGTGACCGACCCTTTCTGCGTTATCACTTTTGGTGCCTTGGTGCGCTCCAGGCGGAGCATAGGCGAATGCTCGTAGATCGCCACGCCGAGCTTCTGGGCGTGCTTTCGGAGACCCAGGGCAACGATGGCCGGCTGGACCGTGGCGGCATCTGGTTCGAACACACCGGCCAGGTTGCGATCGGTGCCACCCAAGCGCGCCACCGCCGCATTGTCGAGGACTTCAAAGGGCCGCACATTATGTTTGGCTAGCCCATCGATGAGGACGTTCCAGCAGCCGATTTGCGCTGCGGAGGTCGCAGTCCAGAGCCACCCCATCGGCGCGGAACTCAGCGTCTATGCCATTTTCCCGGCAGAAAGCACCGATTTCCAGTACCGCTTCCGCTGAGCTTTTCGCAATCCGAGTAGCATCGTGGGTACCGCATAGCTTGTGCAACGATAGATATTTAGCCCAGTAGCTGGTGACGAATCCGCCATTTCGGCCGCTTGCGCCCGCCCCGCACAGACCCGTGTCCACCACGGCGATTTTCAGAGAGGGCGAGCGTTCTTGGATACGAATAGCTGTCCATAAGCCCAGGTAACCACCGCCGACGATCGTCACGTCGGTCATGACGTGCGTCGACAAGGGACTGCACCTGGGGCTTCCCGAGCCGGTCGAACGCTTGCTTTAACCCGAAATTCTCCATCCTAAGGCCCATTGAAATTGCCCTGTGCATTCAGGATACTGGTGTCGCAACGATATCTGCGTCGCAGTTTCCTGCCATTCGGACGATTTCCTGCACCACGCAGGCATTGTGGGGCGAATTTCACTTGGAGCCGATACTATGCAATACGATCGAATAGATGCCCGTATCCTTGAGATCGTACAAAAGAACAACCGTCTAACTTCCGAAGTAATCGGGGAACTGGCCGGACTTTCTGCTACCGCATGTCAGCGACGACTGAAGAGACTCCGTTCGGAGGGCATCATAGAGGCCGATGTGTCGATCGTTTCGCCGAAAGCGGTCGGAAACCCTATTCAAATGCTTGTGCTAGTAACCTTGGAGAGGGAGCGTTCGGATATCATCGACAGGTTCAAGAAGGCGATCAGATCGTCGGTTAAAGTCGTCAATGGATTTTACGTCACCGGCGACGCTGACTTCGCCCTCTATATTACTGCGCGTACCATGGAAGACTATGAGCAGTTCACTCGGCGTTTCTTCTATGAGAACCCGGACATTAAGGCGGTCAAGACGATGGTCATAATGGACCGCGTGAAGACGGGCTTTGCCGTTCCAATTGAGACTCCGCCAGAGGATTGATGCGGGTGTTTCACCCCGCACAACCATGCGTCGCGTGTATTCGTTGCTCACTCGTACATAACGCGTAATATTCTCTATTCTATGCTCTGTCGACATTTGAGCTGCGGAAAGTTCTCTTCGGATTGGTGTTCGAAAGAAGATGGCCACGAGCGCCTCATTTAGCTGCGCGAGCACGCTTTGGGACGCAAACTGCGTAAAGTAGACAGGGTTGAAGGGGGCCGTGTGGACGCAAGATCGCCCGTCACGTCAAAGCCAAGCAGGACATTCGATTAGCGCCTTTAGCGATGTCCTCGTATATCCGCTTCACTTCGAAGTCACTCGTAGCCCTTTATTAAGCCGCTCGCAATAAGAGGCCAGTTGTAGGGGGCCCTTCGGCGCGCTTGAAGCGGTCGACTCATTCTCGGAGCACCGTTCGCCACTGACAATAGTGGATCAACCAGAGCCTGTCGGTCAGCCGGTGAAGACGACAGTCTTCTTGCCATTGAGCACCACGCGATCCTCTAGGTGATGGCGCACGGCGCGGGCGAGCACGCGCCGCTCTATGTCGCGCCCCTTGCGGATGAGATCGTCCGGCGTATCGCGATGCGATATCCGTTCGACATCCTGCTCAATGATTGGTCCCTCGTCGAGGTCGGAGGTCACGTAATGCGCCGTCGCACCGATCAACTTGACGCCTCGCTCATGGGCCTGGTGATAGGGCTTGGCTCCCTTGAAGCCTGGCAAAAAAGAGTGGTGAATGTTAATGCAGCGCCCCGACAACTTGGCTGAGAAACCGTCGGACAGAATCTGCATGTAACGCGCAAGGACGACGAGATCCGTGTTGGTCTCCTGCACGAGCTCCCAAATTCGTGCCTCCTGCTCCATCTTGGTCTGCCTGGTGATGGGGAAATGGAAGAACGGCAGCCCGGCCAGATCGGTCGAGGCGAGATGTTCGCGGCCGTGATTGGAAACGATCGCCGTCACCTCTATTGGCAATTCGCCGATGCGCCAACGATAAAGCAAATCAGCCAGACAATGGTCGAGTTTAGACACCAGCAGCATCACACGTTTTTTTGCAAAACTCTGGCGCAGCGTGAACGTCATGGCGAGGCGCTTGGCGAGCTCCTCGATCGAGGCGGCGATTTCCGCCTCTGATTTCGCCTGCTCGAATCGATGGAAGACAACGCGCATGAAAAAGTGACCCGCCTCGGTATCCTCAAACTGCTGAGCATCGAGGATGTTGCAGCCAGCGTCGAACAGAAGGCTCGAAACCGCCGATACGATCCCTGGACGATCGGGGCAGGACAAGGCAAGGATCATGGAACGGTCGCACATAGCAGTCACCGCCCGGCGGTGCCTTGTAAACTGCGCAGAAAGCAGGAGGTAACAGTCATCCCTGAGACCGTGCTCTGAGCAGCTCCGGGGCGATGAGGTCTTCTGTGTTGCGCCATTCGCCCTTCACTCGAGTGCGATTCGTATCGTAGAAGGCGCGAAGGGATGTGATGGCAGCGTGTCTTTCGCCGGCGATCTCTATTTCAAAAGTCCCTTGAGACAGCCATTCGGCACTTACCCCACTCTCGGAGTGGAGATACCCCATGCCGACGCCACAGCCCAGGGTGTGGCCGAAGCCGGCCGAGCGCAGGTAGCCCACGAGCGATCCATCGCGCCAGACTGGCTCTGTTCCGAACATGAGCGGCACTGCCCGTGGCGCGGCTAGCTGCACAAGGCGCCGGCGCGGAATTTTCCCGCGCTGTGATTCGAGCACCGTCCGCCCGATGAAATCGTCACCCTTGTTCCAGGCGATCGTGAATCCCAGTCCCGCTTCGAGCGGCGAATCTTCATCACTTACGTCCCGCGCCCCAGTCGCGGTAACCCGCCTCAAGACGCAACGTGTTCAGCGCTACGTAGCCGGCGTGGCACAGATCCAGATCGCGTCCCGCGGCGATCAGCGCATCATAGACACCCAGAGCCTGATCGGTCGGGATGTGTAGCTCCCATCCAAGTTCTCCGACAAAGGTCATGCGGAAAGCGAGAGCCATGCCATAGCCAATCTCGATTTCTCGGGCCGTCGCAAAGGGAAATGCAGTGTCAGAGAAATCCGCCGGGCTCACGCGCAAGAGCAGCTCTCGCGAACGCGGCCCCATGACTGACAGGCATGCGTAGCCCGACGACACGTCAGTGACAAACACATGGCCCGCACGCTTGGCATGCATTCGCAGCCAGGCGAGATCCCGGATCCGCTGTACAGTCGCCGTGACCACTAGGAACTCCTCATCGCCCGTTCGTGCGATCGTGACATCGGACTCCATGCCCCCTCGCTCATTGAGCCACGGCGTGTACACGATGCGACCCACTGGAACGTCAACGTCGTTAGTGGAGAGGTGTTGAAGAAAGGACAGCGCATCACGGCCCTGCACGAGCAGATGCGCGAAGGAGGTTTGATCAAATAGCGTGACCCTGGAACGGGTCGCCTCGTGCTCCGCACCGCTCTCCTTGAACCAGTCGTCGCGAGCAAATGTGGCATAGGCGTTCGCCGGCGTCTCAGGGGCGCCAAACCATTGCGCCCGCTCCCACCCAGCGGCCTCGCCGAACTTCGCGCCGGCAGCTGCCAGCCGATCGTGCAGCGGCGAGACGCGCACGTTGCGGGCAGTGACAGGTGATTTGTGAGGCCAGTGCAAGGCGTAAAGGAGCCCCACTGCCTCGCCCGTTCGATCGCGCAAATATCGACGATTGCGCTGGAATGGCATCGCGCGTCGGACGTCCATTTCCCAATAGTCATTGGCGGGCATGCCCGTTGACATCCACTCGGCCATGACTTTGCCTGCGCCTCCAGAAGACTCGATACCACACGAATTGAAGCCCGAGGCGACATAGAGGCCTGCGATATCGGGTGCAGGCCCTAACAGGAACCGATTGTCGGGCGTGAAGCTTTCCGGGCCATTGAAACTCAGTTGCAGTCCCACGTTTTCAAGCATCGGCATGCGCCGCATGGCACTGGCGAGATGCGGCTCGATATGTTCGAAGTCGTCAGGAAGTGACTCGAAACTGAATTGACGCGGAATCCCGTCCATGCCCCAAGGCTTCCCGTGGGGCTCGAAGAAACCCACCAGCAATTTACCCGTGTCTTCTTTTGCATAGAAGCACGCGTCAAGGTCACGCACCGTGGGAGTATCGTGCAACAAACCCGCAATGGACTCTGTCACGACGTAGAAATGCTCTGCGGCATGCAGCGGCACCGTCCAATTGAGATCGGCAGCCAGCGTCCGTGTCCACATACCGGCACAGATGACGATTTTAGCTGCACGCACAATCCCTTCCGCGGTCTCGACCCCCACGACGCGCCCCTTTTCGAACCATGATCCGCGTTACGGGTGTGCGTTCCACGATCTTCGCCCCGCCCTGCCGCGCGCCGGCCGCGAACGCGCGCGCGGTGTCTACCGGATTGGTCTTGCCATCGGAGGGAATCCATGCCGCGCCAATTACATCGGCCACGTCGAGCAAGGGCACACGTCGTTTGGCTTCGGCGGCGTCGACCATCTCCACCTCGAGGCCAAAGGAGCGTCCCATCGAGGCACCTCGCTTCAGTTCCTCGAGCCGCGCCGGCGTCGCCGCGACGGTGATCGACCCACATTGACGAAAGCCAGTGTGCTGACCGGTTAGCTTCTCGAGCTCCTTGAACAACCCTGCGGTGTACTGAGCCAGCTTCGCCATGTTCTCGCTGGCTCGAAGCTGGGTGACAAGTCCCGCCGCATGCCAGGTGGTACCGCTGGTGAGCTGGTCACGTTCGAGCAACAGGACGTCGCGATGCCCGAGCCGCGTGAGGTGATAGGCAATGGAGAGACCTATAATTCCACTCCGCCAACGACGACGTGTTCCACATGGGAGGGCAGCTTGCTTTGCATTCCGCGACTCAGAAATATGACTGCAGGCCGGTCTGGGCACAGCTCAGGATCAGAGGATGGATATCGTTCGTGTTTTGGTAGGCATTAATGGCGACTCGGCATTGTCTGCGCCGCGCATCACTATGCTCGATATGCATCCTATTTCCGCCGGCGTTTCATGATCCGTCGGGCGCGACGTCGAGCGGTTTAGTACGATTGCCGCGTGCCGCTCGCAGCTGAACCATGCGCGGTTGAGGGTGTGGTGAGCGGCATTACACAATGATTCTCTCTCCCTCCGGCGCGCCTTGATTCCGCAAGTTCGGAATGTTCACTTCCCGCGCAAATACTACCGGGCCGCAGATCTGAATTTGACTAATATGAAGGCTCGTACAGCAGAAATCCTGCGCCCGATCGGGAAAACGCGGAGCTTTTTTATAGTCAATGTCGGCACTGGCGCGACAAAGTCGCGAGAGGTTCCGTCCTAACACTGCGCTGTCTGTTGCGTCGAGCGATGCGCGAACGGCGGCGGACATGCGCTGGCGTCGCCTGCAGCACGCCGGCCTGTATTGCAGCGCCGATGGCGACGACCTCGTCCGGGTTGATGCTCTTGTGCGGCTCCTTACCGAACAGCTGCTTCAGCACTTCCTGAACTTCGACACGGAGGTCATGCGACTAGCACCCCTTCGCCGACTTCAGCGGCGGTGACGCCTGCATCTTTCGGCGCCTTGCGGCACGGCGCAAGGTGCCGATGTGATCGCTGATCCGGTCGATCGGCCTGGGCTCTAGGTCGGCATGTACATAGGTGAAACTCGAGGCGCCAAGCCCGGGGATGAAGACCTACGCTGTTCGCCGCGTGCCAGTCAGACGATCGATGATCGTCGGACTCCTGTGCCCGCATGGTCCATGAACGAGCTTGCCGCCGGAAGGTCAGGGACGAGAGCGTCGTCGCCCGACAGGACCTCGCTTCCGTTAAGTGCGACGAGCAGAGCAACTAAATGGAACGCCCCCGGATCCCTTTGACGTCGCACATCAACCAGTTCGACCTTGCTTTTTGCAAGATGGCCAAATGTGGCAAGCTTCTTGATTGCAGACCAACGACAAGCCTCGGCGCGAGACTGCCGCCTTAACGGTGTTCGCGAGCAAGTAAGCGACAGTCATGGGCCCGACGCCGCCAGGCACCGGAGTTATGTAGCTCGCGCGCTTGCTCGCTTCGGCAAAAGCTACATCTCCGACAAGTTTGGCAGTTCCAGTCGAATCGATCGAACGGTTGATGCCCACATCGACGACAATTGCGCCTCGCTTGAGCCAATCCCCACGGACCAGCCCCTCGCAGCCGGCGGCAGCGACAACAATGTCGGCCTTTCGACAGAGATCCGGCAGGTTTCGGGTCTGAAGCTGCGCGCCCGTCACGGTACATCCGGCATCGCCGAGCAGAATCGCCAGAGGCTTTCCGACGATAGTCGAGCGACCCAATGACGACAACTTCGAGCCCTATCAAGTCGCTTACGACGGTCTTAATGAGATGGATAACCCCAAGCGGAGTGCAAGGGGTTAGAGTCGGTCGCCCCGCCGCTAACCTTCCAACGTTGTAGGGGTGAAAGCCGTCCACATCTTTGGCTGGATTGATGGCCTCCAGCACGCGCCAACGGTCGATATGCCCAGGCAGCGGAAGCTGAACGAGGATACCATCGATGGAATCGTCGGCATTAAGGTCTTCGATTAATCCCAGCAGTTCGGGTTCACCGACATTGCTGGGCAGCAAGAACTGTTCAGACTTAAAACCCACGGCCCGTGCCTGTCTGGCTTTCGCCTTCACGTAGACCGAACTGGCCGGATCCTTGCCGATTAGCACCACAGCCAAGCCCGGAGTGACATTGCATTCGGCTTGGAGAAACGCCACATCGCGCGCGACGCGCTCCCGAAGAGCCCCGGCGATGACCTTTCCATCGATTTCGATAGCATTCATGATTCAGGCGTATCCACCTCTGGGCCTGCGCGAGCTAGGCACGAGAAACGATCTGCATCTTGAAACGATCACTTTGGCGCGACGCACCGATTAGGTTTCGCGACGCAGATGTTCAGGTCTTCCGTTCGGCATTCCAATCGCGCAGAACGTCACGGCTAATCGCAGGCCCGATCGGGTGCGCCAGCCGGCGCTCGCAGATCGAGCCGACAGCGGTGAGCACCACCGCGACGAGATCTATACCCTGCTCGGCGTACTGCCCATTGAGTTGCGCGCTGAAGATCGCGCCGTCGCCGCTATTCTCTCGACAATGAGCGGATTGTCAGGACCGACTTCATCCCGATATCGAGCACGGCGTTGACTGCGTGGGCTCGCGACGCATGGACCTGTGGTGCCCAACTGCCGCCGCGCAGGGAACATCATTGGTGCCACCGCAGGGGCTAACGAGAATCCACGTTCAAGCGATTGCCGATTCCTTTGCGAGCTCGTCCATTACCTGCTTCGTCGCTCGATACGCCAAATCAACAATCTCATCGATCTCACCTTCGGACACAACAAGAGGTGGGGCAAAACCCAAAATATCGCCGTGCGGCATTGCTCGTACAATAAGTCCCCGGTCACGAGCAGCCTTCGAGATACGGGCACCTACCTTCAGCTTTGGGTCGAACCGCCGTTTCGTCTGACGATCGGCAACGAACTCGATCGCGCCAAGTAAACCAACGCCCCTCACTTCGCCGACGATCTCAAGCTGTGCAAACCGTTCCTTAAGTCGCTTATTGAGGTGCGAGCCGACGATCCTCGCGCGGTCGCTTAGTCGTTCCTTCTCAACAATATCGAGAACTGCGTTAGCAGCAGCGGCTGCGATCGGGTGGCCGGAATAAGTATATCCATGCGAAAATGCACCGACTCGATCCGCTGCGTCCTCCATGACTGCGTAAACTCTCTCACCAACGATGGCCGCCGACAGCGGCACGTAGCCGGATGTCAGACCTTTAGCAACTGTCACCAGGTCTGGCTCGATGCCGTACAGAGTACTGCCAAAATCGGCGCCGGTTCGACCGAATCCACAAATCACCTCGTCGGCGATCAGAAGAACGTCGTACCGTCTGAGCACATCCTGAATTGCACGCCAGTAGCCCGTAGGCGGCGGTGTGATACCTCCTGTGCCCAGCACCGGCTCAGCGATGAAGGCACCAATTGTTTCAGGCCCCTCCCGGACGATCAGCTGCTCCAATTCGGCCGCACGCCGGCGAGAAAAGGCCTCCTCCGTTTCGCCTGGCTCAGCGCCCCAATAGTGGTGCGGCGCGCCTGTGTGCAGAATGCCCGGAAAGGGAAGATCCATGTGATCATGGTAGAATGACATGCCGGTCATCGAACCGGAAATCACTGAGCAACCATGATAGCCACGCTGGCGCGAGATAATCTTCTTCTTCTTGGGCTGACCGCGTAGATTGTTATAATACCAAACGAGCTTGGCTTGGGTTTCGTTTGCGTCCGATCCGGACAGTCCGAAGAAGACTTTACTTGCCTTACCCGGCGCCATCCGTACGAGACGATCTGAAAGTATCGCCAGCTCTTCGGTCGTGTGCGCCGCATATGTGTGGTAGTACGCCAACTTATAAGCCTGCCGCGCGATGGCCTCAGCCACTTCGGTGCGGCCGTATCCAATGTTCACGCAGTACAAGCCGGCGAAAGCGTCGATGTACTTTCGCCCCTGCGCGTCTTCGATTCGGATGCCCTTGCCCCCAACAACGATCGTAGGGTCCCCGATCTTGCCGGTTGCGAATTCCTTGAGCTGAGTAAAGGGATGCAGAACACTCGAGCGATCTCGTTCAGCGATCGTATTGATATCAATCATACCGTTTCTCCTAAGTCGCCAGATCGCCGAAGCAGACGTATTTCAGCTCCATGTATTCCGCCAAGCCGTGTCGTGAGCCCTCGCGACCGAGCCCAGACTGCTTCCAGCCCCCGAACGGAATCGGAGGACCCGTGAATGAAGTTGTATTGATACCGAGCATGCCGCACTCGATTTGCTCAGAAAGTCTAAGCGCTCGACGTAGGCTGTCCGTGTAGATGTATCCAGCCAACCCCATTTCGTTCGCATTGGCTCGGGCAACAACCTCTTCTTCAGACTCGAAGGGAAGTACGGCAGCTACTGGCCCAAACGTTTCCTCACGCGCAATGAGCATGCTCTCAGTAACATCACTTAGCAGTGTCGGAGGAACGAAGTTCGGACCCAGACCGGCGCTTTGATTGGTGGAAAGAACTCGCGCCCCCTTTCTTACCGCATCGTCGATTTGAGTCATGCACTTGTTGGCGACCGACAACTTGGTCATTGGCCCGATGTCTGTTGCAGGCTCCAGACCGTGACCGACGCTGAATCGAGCTATTGCCGCAGCGAACGCTTCGACGAAGGCACTGTAGATGCCTCCTTGTACATAGATGCGGTTAGCGGCCAAGCAGTCCTGACCCGACGTAGCAAATTTTGCGGCCACAGCTCCCTTGACGGCCTTCTCAATATCGACGTCATCAAAGATGAGGAAGGGGGCATGCCCACCCAGCTCTAGCGAAACCTTCTTGATCGTACCGGCCGCCCCCTCAAGAAGCAGACGACCAACTTCCGTAGATCCAGTAAATGAAAGAGCTCGTATTCTTGAATCGCGCAGCAGAGGCGCCGAAAGCTCGATCGGATCGCCGACGACGACTTGAAAGACGCCGCGCGGCATCCCGGCCTCTTCGGCCAATCTAGCCACGGCAAGAGCGGAGAGCGGCGTCTCGGGAGCGGGCTTTACGATAATCGGACAACCGGCTGCAAGAGCAGCTCCGGCCTTTCGCGTAATCATGGCGACAGGAAAGTTCCACGGAGTAATGGCCGCCGTGACGCCAATTGGCTGCATTCGGACCTGAAGCAGACTTCCAGCCTTGTGACTGGGGATCGTCTCTCCATAAGCGCGTTCCGCCTCTGCAGCGAACCACTCGAGAAATCCGGCGGCATACGCAATTTCATGACGCGCCTCAGCGAGCGGCTTGCCCTGCTCGCTCGTCACCAGGATGGCGAGTTCTTCCGAATGGTTGAGCATCAATGACGCCCATGACCTAAGGATCGCACCGCGCGCCGCCGGCAACAATTCTCGCCAGGCCACAAAGGCCCGCTCGGCTGCCCCGATCGCCAGATTCATGTCCCCCGCACTACAACGAGCAACATCAGCGATCTCTTCGCCAGTAGCCGGATCAATGACAACGTCTTTTCCCTCGCTCGCAATCCAGTCGCCGTCGATGAACGCGGCCCCTGCAACGAAATCTCGACGATGCAGGGTTTGCAGATGCCTCCGAGCGAGACCGGCCCAGTGAGGACTTTTGGGTCGAACACTTTGGTAGGCCATTCGAAGGTTTCCGTGCGGTCATTTGTTGAAATTGCCAGCACAATCAGGATACTGATGTCGCAAAGATATTTGCGTCGCGTTTCCCGTCCTTCAGACGATTTCCTGCAAGTCACGGTGACTTTGCGACGAAATACACCTGAAGGCCGGAGCCCAGCCATGCAATACGACCGAATAGACGCGCGTATCCTTGAGATCGTGCAAAAAAATAACCGCCTAACTTCCGAGACGATCGGTGAACTGGCGGGGCTTTCTGCTACCGCGTGTCAACGACGGCTAAAGAGGCTCCGTTCGGAGGGCATCATCGAGGCTGATGTCTCGATCGTTTCGGCGAAGGCAGTCGGAAGGCCTATTCAAATGCTTGTGCTAGTAAGCCTAGAGAGGGAGCGTTCGGATATCATTGACAGGTTCAAGAAGGCCATCAAATCGTCTGTTGAAGTTGTCAATGGATTTTACGTCACCGGCGACGCCGACTTTGTCCTCTACATTACCGCGCGTAGCATGGAAGATTATGAGCAGTTCACGCGGCGATTCTTTTATGAGAACTCAGACATTAAGGGGGTCAAGACGATGGTTATAATGGACCGCGTGAAGGCGGGCTTTGCCGTTCCAATTGAACCTCCATCCGAGGATTGATGCGGGTGTTTCACCCGGCGACTTGCGCTCGCGCTCTTTTTCATCGCCTGTTCGCACACAACACAGAAAACCGGCACGGTTGCGCCTCTACTTTCTGGCGCTACAGAGTTGCGGAGCGTATTGTTTCGATTGATCACGATTGGATTAATGCTATGAAGATCGCGTCTCTCATTCAGTTGCGTGACCATTCCCCTCTGATGAGACCATCCCAACAATAGGGCTCGGCGGTTCATTTAGGAGGTTCGGTTGAGCGAGCTTGCGGCCTCGCCTTAGGTGACTGAGATGGAGTTTGCCGTACGCTCCCGCTGCGCGAGCGGCATCAATTTCCCAAGCAACATACCGCATCATCGCGTTCGACCCGGCAATGGCGCTAGTGACCCAAAATTGAGGCAGCGCGAGGAGTGCTTGGTGTAAGTCTCACAGGACAAGGGACAAACTTCGCGCGAGGCGGCAATTGCAAGTTACCAGGGATGCTGCCTCATAGTTTCCTCCAAAACAGTGTACGCAAAACAGACGAGCCCGAAAAATTGCTTACCCACTCTGGAGTGGTCGAACTTGTCAAGTCATAATTGATTTGATCCAAGGTCAGACCATAGGAGGGCAGGAGCCGAGATGACGCATCCTTCCAAGCCCTCGCGGTCCGGCATCACCGTACCGCTGCGCTATCCGACCTTCCGTCGCATCTGGCTTGCGAGCTTGCTCACCAATCTCGGCATCTTGATACAGGGTGTCGGCGCAGCCTGGGCCATGATGCAGATGACGTCTTCCGCGGACCAGGTTGCGCTGGTGCAGACAGCGCTCATGCTGCCCGTAATGCTGATCTCGATGCCGGCTGGCGCCATTTCCGACATGCATGACCGCCGCATCGTGGGGCTCGTTGCGCTCTCGATTGAACTTTGCGGTGCAACCGCGCTGGCGGTGCTTGAATGGCTGGGCCTCACTACGCCGAATCTTTTGTTGGCACTCTGCTTTGTCGTCGGCAGCGGCATGGCGCTGATGGGACCCGCTTGGCAATCCTCAGTGAGTGAGCAGGTGCCCTCCGAGGCACTGCCTGCCGCCGTCGCACTGAACAGCATCAGCTACAATATCGCGCGCAGCGTGGGCCCCGCGGTCGGCGGCATCGTCGTCGCAGCGGCCGGCGCAGTGACCGCGTTCGCGCTTAACGCGCTACTCTATCTGCCGCTTATGTTCGCGTTCTTCTTGTGGAATCGCATCGCCGAACCCGCGCGTCTGCCGCCTGAAAAGCTCAACCGCGCCATCGTTTCTGGGGTGCGCTACATCATCAACTCGCCATCGATCAAGATCGTGCTGACGCGCTCCATGGTGATCAGCGTGATCGGCGGCGCGATCATTGCTCTGATGCCGCTGGTGGCCCGCGACCTCCTGCATGGCGGCGCACAGACCTACGGCATCATGCTCAGCGCCTTTGGTCTAGGCGCGGTGATGGGCGCGCTCACAATCACCTACGTCCGCAAGCGCATGAGCGGGGAGGCGGCGATCCGCGCCTGCGCTCTATCCATGGGCGGGGCGATTGCCGCGGTGGCACTGAGCCGTGAGCCGATTCTGACGGCGGCCGCCCTGGTCTTGGCGGGGGCGGTGTGGATGATGGCGTGGGTACTTTTTAGCATCGGCGTGCAGCTGTCAGCCCCGCGCTGGGTGGCGGGACGATCGCTCGCAGCCTATCAGGCGGTGAGCTCAGGCGGGATTGCCATCGGCAGCTGGAGTTGGGGTCATCTGGCCGATGGCGCTGGGGTCGACACGGCGCTCCTTGTCTCGGCAGTCTTGATGTTCGCCTCCCCG
This sequence comes from Bradyrhizobium sp. JR3.5, assembly GCF_054057015.1. Lineage (NCBI taxonomy): Bacteria > Pseudomonadati > Pseudomonadota > Alphaproteobacteria > Hyphomicrobiales > Nitrobacteraceae > Bradyrhizobium > Bradyrhizobium sp. JR3.5. The sequence goes on along the minus strand of NZ_JBSRYV010000002.1, from coordinate 4,862,402 downwards.
ATCCTCGGGTTTTGGCTGCCAATGCCGCGCATTAGCGAGGGGGGCGAAGAGGCCGGGATACTCGAAGATCCCAAGGTGCGGCTGGCGCTGACCGGACGCAGTGGGCCGCTTGTGCTGGAGATTGAATATCGCGTCTCGCAGGAGAATGCGCGCGCCTTCCACAACGTGATGCAGGGGGTCCAGCTGTTTTCGGCAACGCAATGGCGCCTATGGCTGGTCGCTTGCTCGCGATATTGCCGATCCCGAACTTTGGATGGAGCGCTATCACTGCCCGACGTGGCTCGATTATTTGCGCCAGCGCAACCGTTCGACTCAGTCGGAGCGCGCGCTGGATCGGCAGGCCACGGCTTTCCACATCGGTCCTGAGCCCGTGCGCGTCCGACGCATGCTTGAGCGCCCGTTCGGATCGGTTCGCTGGAAGGAAGATACTCCGGATCGAGCTGTGAAACACTTGGTCGCCGGTGATTGCCAGCGCGGTGGAAAGAAGTAGAAGCCGTCCGCTTAGAACCAAGTCATCTGACGCTCTGAAGGAAGCGAAAACTTGCGCAAGCGGCACGCGCCTTGGCGATCGCTTGAAGCTTGAAGCGCAACCAACTCTTGCCTTTCCCAACAGCCGAAGATCACGCCGAAGTCCAAACTGAACAGAAGAGCTAAAGTAAAACGCCTGCAGCGATTTTCTAGTCAACCGCCCCTTCCGCTGAAATCACGGACTCGGACGAAGCATAAGCGTCTGAAACAAGCTTGTAACAGCCACACGTTCTTTGCTCGAGGCACTTGCGTTCATCAATCTGCAAGACGCCGCGCCTCTTGCGAATCAACCTCTGTTCTTCGAATTGGCTTAGGGTCTCAGTGACCCCGGCCCGGCGCAATCCCAAGACCGACGAAAGATAGTCATGGGTAACTGGAAGCACATGAGCGTCCACGGCGTCACTAGCCAGACAGAGCCAGCTCGCGAGCCGCTTTTCGCGGCCGTGCCGAACCCCGCATAACCCTGTCTGAGCGCAATGCAGGGCGAGCGCTTGATCGTACCGCGAAAGATGTTCCCGGATTTCAGGACGATCGTTCATCACCCGACGCAAATCCTCGACACGGATCCTGTGCGCGCTTCCGGGAAAGAGCACAACAGCTTGATGCGTCGAAATTTGTCTGCCCACCAAGAGCGAAGCGCCAATCGCTCCGCGATATCCTATTACCGCCACCTCAAGGATGCTACCCGTCGCGACAATCCTGAGAGAGACGAGCCCCGACTCGACAAAATAGACGTGATCAAGAGGCCGTTTCGGCTCCAGCAGCACCGTCCGTTCTTTCAGGACGATCGGCTCAAGGAACTGCCCTATCGCCGCCAAGTCTTGAGGAGAACATTTTGCCAGTATCGCGTTTTTGACAAAGGACCGCGAACTACGACATACCGTACCAGGCCCGCGAAGCATTTGCTGTGTGCCCGACACCCGGTTCAGGACAGCATTTGCGGAGCCGCCAAGCTCTTCCAAGACAGCAGGCACGCGGTCGGTCATAGTGTGGTCTGTCTCCTGGCACCTTGATTTCTAGCCGACCGGCTCACTCTACCGACTCTCCAATCTTGATTGGTGCAATGAGCCTCGTGTCGACGCCCAAATCCCGCTTTGAACCGTCCTTTTCGGCGGATTCCAACGCATTCGAGCGACGATAGCTGCCTTGCCGACTGAAGCGAACGCGCGGAGAGCTGTCTCTATGGACAGCGATGAGCATAGTGTCCGATCGAGCGGCCGACGTGGCGGAAGCGGGCCGGTGCCGACCTGGTCCCGAGAATGGGAAGCTCGGGAGCATCCTGGAGCGCTTACAGCTCGCCAAATTGTGGCGCGGCGATGCGAGCTTTCGCGCTCGTTGCTGCTCCGATTGCGACGGTCGTTTCTCCCCGCCCCGAAGGATGTCACCGGGCGACAAATGGGACACCTACAAGAAAGGATGGTCCGCACCTCGGCGGTAACGCCTGGTCCAGTGGGCCTACCAGCAGGGCGCAATCAAGATCGAGCTGCGGCTTGCATCTGATGCAGATCACCGGGCGGTCGACGTAGCAGCCCTTAAGACTGCCGTCACGGCTTTGGCTGAGGGACGGCAGCGATGATCCCCTTTGCGTCGGACGTGCGCGCTTGGATAGCGACCGGCCGCACCGACAGCTTCACGAGCGTCGAGAGCGGAGCGATCGTCGTGGTCTACGCATCGGAAGTATCATCCTTGGCTTCGTCCAACATACGATAGGGTCATCCGATGAGGGCGGATACAGCGTTTGCGCATCCCCAAGAGAGACTAAATCCGGATCCGCCATGCCCGTAGTTATGAACTACGCATGTACCGGTCTCTAAGACCTCCCGCTCAAGCCTGACGCCAGACGGCCGCACTGGCCGCACCCCGACGACGAGCTGTCGGGGCCTGCTGTCCCGAACCCAGGGGACATAGAGACCGGCGCGGGCCACTACGTCTGACCACTTGATCGTTTCGACGAGGTCATTCAGCCCAGCCTCCGCGCTACCACCAATCATCACTTCACCGGCTCGGGGTATCACGTAAGCCATTCCATCTGGATGATCATCGTCTCCAATATATTCCGTGGGTGAGCCGTCACTGGATGCCACCACAAAATATTGCCCCTTATATGGTTCAAAAGTTTCGTCGTTGATGAGGGTCGAGGCCCCCAGCCCGGTGCAATTTACGATGATATCGTGTTGACAGCTGAGATCAGCCAAGCGGTCGACGTGCTGTCGCCTGAACTGCACGTTCCTCTTCTCGGCCTGCTCGACCAGCCAGTTCAGATAAGAGGACATTTTCGCAGCGGGCGCTTTCAATCGATACCCCCAATTTACAGGGGCATGTGAAAGTGAGCTATTGGACCCACAGAGCTCACTTTCCGGCTCATTGAATTTACGCAGCTCGTCATCCGTTAGAAATGCGAACTCCGGCGGAATATGGGACCAACTCGGAACATGTCTCGGCTGGGTTCTGAAGAGTTCGACCCCACGAATAATTTCGACGCCGGCTTCAGGAGAAAGACGGGATATATCAAGCAACTTTTGCAACGTGATCGAAGACCATTCAAGCACTTCAGCGGTCTCTGGAACGAGGTACACATGCCACACGGCAGTTGCCTTGACCGAATCGGTATCAGCCCCGAACTTGTCGGCGATTATCTGGACGTCATGCCGGCTTGCCAGCACGATTGCCGTCGTAAGACCGATGACACCAGCTCCGACGACGCAAACCGGCTTCGTCATCGAGGGTCCCTCCTGTCTAGGAGCACACGCTGAAAGGCCTTGAACAATTTTTCTGCCGCGGCGGCCCGGTCCTTGCGCAATTCCTTGGCCGTCTGCGCCACGACGTGCTCCGGAGGAAACAATGGGGATCCGCCATGCGATAGCGCCAAAATCTGAACTCGACATGCAACTTCTACATAATGTTGCAGATAGACCGCTTCCTCGATGTTTGGGGCCACGACGAGAAGCCCATGGTTGCGCAGCAGCCCCACTCCTCCCGCCTCGAACAGCCGCATGAGCGCAGGATCACTCTCTGCTTCACGGAACAATCCTCGATACTCGATGCAGATCGTCTCGGGAATGAACTCGACGGCTATCTGCGAAATTGGAAGAAGCCCTGCGGCGGTAGTGCCGACAGCCAACGCATTTTCGGAATGCGTATGTATTGCACTACCTGGTCGCGCTCGGATCTTGTGGATCAGCCGGTGAAGCTCATATCCGTCAACATTCACGCCGAGCGCTTCCGGAGTAAGCTTGTCCGCCTCATCGAGAGAAAACGTGATCCAGTCCGATGGTCTTATTTCAACAGCAAGTACACCATCGGGATTCATGGAAACAAAGATACGTCCGTCATCGTCGAGCCATGCGGTTGAAATGTGATTGAATATTGTGTCGACGTAATTCAGCTCTCCAAGTATCCGCCATGCATCCGTCATCTTCGCGTTGACAACGGGCATATTACTTCCCCCGCTCCGCGACGCAGAGCCTTATTCCAAGATCTTCATAGGCATTGTATGGGGGATCAAAGCTTCTGAATGTTATTTCTGCGGCCTCGATCTCGGACGATAGCCACGAGGAACCGCGCGCGACTCTATCATCCAGGCCGGAGACATCTGCTTCTTGCAAGAACGTTTCCTCACTGTACGGCTTTGCTTTGGAAAGCGTCCATTCCCAGACGTTGCCGACGATATCATGAAGACGGGCCGAATTGAACGGAAATAGCCCTACGGCGCACGGCCGAAGGGCTCTCGCCTCCTCGGTCGTTTCTGCTTCCCGTAAATGTGCGTTTTCGCAAGGAGGCCCCTCCGTCCATGGATAGGGGTTCTCTCCGCTCAACTGCCGGGCCACACTCTCCCACTCGGCTTCTATCGGCAGCCGCACCTCGTGGCCTTTGTCTAGCTTTCCCTCCTTGCGAAGCCGGGTATCGATCCAGCTTGCATAGGCCAGCGCCTCCCACCAGTTCACCCCGACAACAGGCTGATTGGGCCTGTTGTGTGAAGGGGCCGACCAGTACATCGGGGCAGATCTTTTGATCATTCGTTCGCATTGGTTCGGGAAGTCTTCGGCAATTAGCCGAAGTCCCAGCACCTCACTGGTCAAGTGTGTCGGTGCGACTGCCCGAGCGCGGTTCAGCACTGTATCGCGCACGTCACGATCGCCACATGCCCACGCCCATCCCTCAGCACTCTGCCAGTGCTCTCGCTGCTGGTAGCCCCCGTCATCCAGGAATTCCTTGTATTCCGCGTTGGTCACCAAAAACGCCGATAACGCAAAGCGGCCCAGCTCGCCCCTAATCGGTGGTGATGCGGGAACGCTCGAATATTTCGTTATTCTCGTAATGTGATCAGTCGATCGTCCAATTTGCTTCGGTCCGGCGTCTACCCAGAATAGCCTGTCGCTGAACTCGGCATCGAGCCTCGGGTCACCCAACGTGCCCAGAAGGTCGCCGACCCGCAGCCTCCTGGAGAAGGGCAATGAACGCTTGCTCAACCACTTGAGCAGGTCGGATTGGCTCGCCAGGATTCTCTGTTTGAGGTCGCGCATCAAGTTCTGACCATGCGTGACAGATACGACTTCGCTGAGCATTTCGGCTCGGGCCAGGACCGCTTCGATCGTGCGGCTTCCAGGCCCTCCTCTCAACTCACCGACGAAGGCGTTTATTTCGTTTTTTCCTTCTTCGCTTGCGGCCCGCAATCCGGCCCAATACCGTATCGGCGGATGCCACTTCTCGACCAATGCGTAGCCGCGCCGTTCCGTGACCGGCCGCTTCGCCAACGCATGTCCGGCCAGCACCTCGCGAAAGACATTGTGCGCGAAATCGTATTGATTTCGCCGCAGCGACGAGAATATTCCGTGTCCGCGCCGAATATGAGCCGCAATGCTCGTGATAAGGTTTTCCCGGGTTTCGAAAGACGTCGCTTCCGCCAGCCGGCATGTGTTTTTTGAGACGAGCCGAAGGTCCTCGTCGGTCAAGATCTTTGTCCCGCCCTCTACGAGCCTTTCTTGCGCAGTGAAGGCAGCTTCCGCAAGCGCATCCAGAATCCAGTTGCCATGATCGGTGACGAGCCGTCTCTGGTCACCGAACAAGTGCTTTTTGATAAACAGCCGGTCAACCGCTCTCAAGCACAATTGACTGACGGACGATGGGATATCCCGGGTTTCGTCCGAATAGACCGTTTGCAGAATATTGAGCATCAATGGCGTCAAGCAAACGGCACCGAGGTCCGAGTTCGTCGATATCGCGCTGGCAATGTCCTGCTTGCGCTTCTCTAAATCCGCTATGTCAAGGCCTTCTTCTGCGCGAAGTTTAATCGCAGCATCGTGCCAGCGAAACACGGCCTCCCTTGCCTGTTCTGGCGAGAAATTCGAGATCTCAAACAAGGCCGCTGGCCTTATCTTGGTTCGATCGTCCTCGTACCAGTCGACCACGCGGCTCGTGACAATTGTGCTGAGGTGGCCCGTGCGAAAGCTTTCGTTGTTTGGGATGTTGACGCTTCGGATCAAGGCTGCAGCCTCAATCCGGGTGGGAATCAGGTCATCGGTCCCATGCGTCGTTGGAAGCTCATCCAGGCCGTCGAAGATCAGCGTGGCGGTTTTTAGAGATTTTTCCAGCTCGAGTATCGCCCCTTCGTCCAGAACCAGATCAACGGCTCGCAGTGCGCACTCTACAATCGCCCGCTGATTGGTCCTGTTTTTTAGCTTCAAATTCGCTAGCGGCACGTAAAACGCAAAGCGGTCAAGCTTGTTTGCAAGAAATTCCTGCGCAAAACTGATGGTAAGATATCGAGCAAGGGTCGATTTGCCATATCCCGGATGTCCAATCACGACCGCACATTGCTCAGGGGTTGCCCAAAGTGCATTTATATCCCGCTCAACGCTTCGTTCATCCGCCGTCCGAAGCGTCGGCGGCACCCATAGCTCGCCGAGGTTGCAACGCCGTACCGGAGCTTGACCAGACCGGTCGAACACGAATTCGCCTGGATCTCCGTACTCAAGACTATCCAGCTTCGCGATCGCTGCAGCCAAATACCGCGCTTCGCCGTCGGCAAGTGATCTTCGAATAGGATTCGACGATGATGGCGTTACTCTGGTGACTTTCTCTTCAGGAGTTCGTTCCCTTCTCGGGACATCCATCTGTTCCTCGCAATGTCCTTACGATTTCTAATATGGAAATTCACTGAGGGCAGTCAGCACTCCCGTCGCGCTACGTTTCCAATAACCACCTTCCCGGGACATAAAGTACATAACGGGTTCTGGAACGAGGCTCGGGTCCCGATCGTCCAATAGCGGCACATTGAATGTGTTTTGGCTTGGCAAAATTGGCCTTTGCGTATCCACCAGTAGCCGGCCTTCCGCTTCGACCCGCCAAACGTAGATTGGCGATTTTGTCAGGTTCTGTATTTCGAGATCCCACAGCCGGCCGATCACTACATCCGTGACTTCTTCCTTCAAGACCTGCGACGTAAGCCAAAAATAAACCGCGGTCTGCTCATCAATCGATTTCTGCTCTTGTTCTTTCCGGTTCTTCCCAGACTGCCATAGGAGTGACGCCAATGCGGTCATTACGCCCAGAAACGTCGCGCTACCGGATACAACTTGCCCCCAGGAGCCGAATTTTTGATAATCAATTACCCCGAGCTGGATCCCCCAATAATTGAGAGTACCGAGCATCAAGGAGCAGAAAAGCAGCAGCAGAACCGCTACCCAAAGTAGCGCGAACACCATTTGGTCATTCGTGCTGCGGCGCGGTTTGGGCCGGTGCATTGCTGTCACCTGACTCTGTAGGCGTCCTTGCCGAATTTAATCATGTTGATGATTGATGCCACCGCCCGATTGGCCATCGCATCCCGCGCATCGCTCGTAAGCGAAGCAATATGGCCGGTTATCATCAGCCGCGCCGGTATGTGCAACTCGGCAGCATTGGCGACCTCGGCCGGCTCGTAAAACCCATCGAAGGCTGCATAGCCGAGCTTTCTTGACGAGAGGGCATCCAACAAAGCTGTTGGGTCAACGATCTCGGCGCGCGCGCTGTTGATCAGAATGAGCCCGGGCTTGAACCTGTCAAACTGCCTCCGCCCGATCAAACCGCGCGTTTCGGTATTGCCTGGCGTCATGACAATCAGGACGTCGACACTCTCCGAAAGCTCGTCAAGAGGCCGGTAAGTCAACCCAAGGCGCGCCTCCTCGGTTGGCTTTCGCGTTCTCGAGAAGTAGGAGACAGGACAATTAATGCCCCACCTTAGGATCTCAGCAACGCGGGTGCCTATACCGCCGAGACCAACGATACCGACATGTAAGTTCGCCAGATCTCTTTGCTTTTCTTCCTTGCCGGACTTCCCCTCAGAATAGGCGAGCGCGTACTGATGGATGCGGCGAGTCGAGTTTAAAAGCAGACCGATCGTAAATTCAGCAACAGCGTTGCTCAAAGTGCCCGGCGTGTTGGTGACTGCGACCCCATACCTCGCAGCAGCATCGGCGTCGATAAACGATTGATACCCCATTCCAAGGAAGGCGATTACCTTGAGCTTCTTTGCGCCTTGAAGTGCCTTTGCTGTTGCAAACTCATCTCCGCCTAGGAGGTAGCCGGCCTTGTCGGCCAGGGCTGCCGCGAGCTCATCCTCGGATAGCAGATGAGTGGGGTTTTCTATCACAAATCCCGCTTGACTCAGCGGCTCCAGCAATTCTTTGCGGACGCTCGTGCCAGTTATCAAGATCTTGTCTGACATGGTAATTTCCCTTTGTTAAATGCCCTGCTGTGCCGCGCGCAGCAGCTCATCATAGTAGCGCACCCTGGCGCTAACGCCGTGCGCCGCGCCGGCAAGATATTCCCGCGCGTCATACCCTAGCTTTTCAAGCGCGGTCGCCGCCTCTGCGATAAGGCGGGAATGCGTTTCGTCTTCTCCAATGTTCGCGTGAAGGAAGCTTCTGTAGTCTGCCGACGGCAAAGCGGCATCAAAGCAAGCCTCTACCGCTCGGTACTCGGCCAGAAGCATTTGCTCGTTTCCGACACCAAGAGCTCCGAGCGCCCGCATTGGATCGGCCTCAGTTTGCTCCAAAGCCTCGATGAAAGACGCCACCGCGTCCGTGACCTTGACCGCTGCGCTTGAGAGCCCAACTGACCTACACAAATTCCAAACAAGCCACGGGTGAGAATGATCTGCGATCCCGGCACGGACTGGGCTGTGTTCGCCATGGACGACCGGCATCAGGAGTGAGCGAACGTGAACATTCGGAATCCCGGCAATCACTCTAAGCAGAACTTGCGAAAACGGATTGGTAACAACAGCCTCCTGGCTTGCCCACAAGGCCAGAGCATCCGGATGGCCCTTTGCATACTCGAAGAAAGGATGGGCCTCGATTCTAGCACGCCGCTCGATCGCTTCTGCCTCGGCGACGAACGGAGCAATGGCCAATGGACAATCGGCTGGAAATACTTGTCCACTGGAAAGGTGGTCTTTGGCAAAGCATCGCTATTCATGTCTCCCTCGGCATTCTTGGCAGGAGGCTGCTCGTCACGGGGTCATCACAGGATCAAAAGAGCGGATCCGCCCGCGATCCCAGGGTCTTCGCCAGCACTCCAACCACCTCAAGGGCCACAAGCCCGCCCCCTTTTCGATAGGTTCTGAGCTTGGGGCGCACGGTTCTCTTCATTTGCAATGTCACTAACGCAATCCTGCTGACCGCTGCGCGGTCCTTACGATAAATGCCCGCCTATCCTGCCAATACACCCCTTCCCGATAGCGGCTTCAAAAATCCGTCAAGCCCAACCTGAACATCTTGCAGACGGTTCCATCCATGACGCTGCGCGGCACATTTTGATTTGAGTCACGAGATCGAGCCTCATCTGCAATTCGCTACCTACTTGGGCGATCTCTTGTAGTCGGAATAGCGACGAGAAGTTGCCAGGCAAACGATCAAACAGCGCAGAAATTCACCGATTTTTCCGCCTCTGCGCAGGATGAAGGCCGACAACATCGACATGGAAAACCTCGCGAGCTGGCTGGACAGAGCGGCCATTTTCCCTATCTCGATTTTCGGCCGGTGATGGGCGCCCGACGGTAGCGGCCGTCCAGGAGGCTGCCGTACGATGGTTCGATGAAGAGCTAAAAACAGGCCTGGAGAAACTGACATGAAAGCCGATTGGAAGACGGCGAACGATCTGCGCGAAGATGTGAAGAGAGGAACGGGCCTGGACCTGGGTCCTCTGCTTATCGATCTTTGGGAACGCGTTGACGAACTGCAGCGCGAACGTGCGGCGGCTCGCGCGAGGATCGAGCGATTGGAGCACGCCGCGGATGTCTCAGGCGCCCCGGATCCAGAGGACCGCTCCGGGCTTTAGCGGAACGCTTACGTTCCACCAACGAGGCTCGGCAAGGCAGGACAGGACAGGATCATCTCTGGACGACCAAGCCTGACCGCTGCTGGTGGTAGCGAAGACCAAGGCTTAAGACGTGGTCACGCGGACCAGGCTGATGGGCGACAGCGGGAGCGCCCGCGCGGGGCCCACGACGCTTTCCCTGCTCTGAAATCAAAATGGCCCGCAGATGGGCAGCCAAGCGGCACTGATGCAGCTGCGCGTTGCGATCGGCCTGGACCTGCTGAGCCTGCGTCTCGGCCTGCTCACCTACTGATGAAGCAGCTCCGTCACTTCGACCACCGCCTTGCGCGAGCTTCTCCATGGGCACATCCGCGCCAACCGCCATGAGCACAAGCCTTCAGCCGAGAACGAATCGATCGAGCAGCGCTGATGTCTAGGTCAGGCCGGGTGCGGGCCGGCGCGCCCAACCGGCGGCCATGCTGGGACAACAAACATGAAACATGGACTATCGATGCTGGTAGTTTTCGAAGCGCAACCCGCCATATAATCTGAGCCATGCGTCCAATTATTCGGATTCATAAGACGATTGGGAGATGAAGAAGCAGGCCCAATGTCTACTCTGCTGGCCAGCGCTCTTGAGCAAACCTCAAGCATGGACCCATATTTGACTTCGCTGAAGGTGACGTCCATGCCCTTGGCTAGAGGCCGTCTAAGACGCGGGTAGCGCGATGCATCAAGACGGACATCCGCATTGCCCTAACGCAATGCTGTCGCTGTGGGCATTTGAGCAACAGATTGGCCGACGGACCAAGAAGGAGACATTTACAACGCCGTACTGCCAACAGCCTTATGCATGGTTCGCGTGCGTCGCCGGCCAGTTCAAATCAATCGGCTTGCCGTTTATCTCGGATTGCAGCCCCATCTGAGGTCGAGGTTGGCGCTACGCAGTTGCAACAGTCTGTACGTAAGGGAAGAGAAATGCCGGACATCGTCGTAACAGATGTAATCGCCTCTTCCATCGTACAAGCGATCGAGGGAGGTAATGAGGATTTTACCGGTGTCATCACCGGTGTCGGCAACAGCCGACCCATTGCTGTGGTATTACAGGATCCCCAAACCCAGCGCGTTCTGGGCGGTGCGATGGGGCTTTCATCAGTAGGACTGCTGTTCCTGGACTCGTTCTTTTTGCCAAGGCAATTGCGCGGAAAGGGCCTGGGAAACGCGATCTTGAAGAAATTTGAAGAAGAGGGCCGACAGCGCGGCTGCCGATCGGCCTTCCTTTACACCGTCAATTTTCCTGATTTCTACGCTCGGAACGGATGGAAGGCCTTCGGCCGAACGCCTTGCGACCCACCCGGAGCATTCCGCGTTTTTATGACCAAGAACCTGGAAGCCTGCTCATAGCCCTCTTCACAGGGCTCTTGTTGAGGTATGTATTCATCCCTGCGACTTGCAAGATGCCCCGAGGTGGGGACGTCGCGAAGCTGAAAAATGCCATCGTCAGCGCGGAAAACCGCCAGAAAGGACGGCGAACCGAGGGCAGTATGGGTTCCCGATGAAGGCAACGAAGCAATGCGTGATCTCGTGCGCGGCATGTCGAACCGCCGTCAAACGCGAGCTACCTTCGCCGGCTCCGATGAGGGCAGCCGGCGCGCCGAACTCGCTCCGAGTTCGTAATCGGCATTGCGCGCCGTCAGTCTCATTGTTCGGGCAAATCGTCTAACCAGCGGGCGGCCTCGACGTGGCGTCGGGAAAAGATCTTTCCGATCGTCTCGGGGGCCTTGTTCTGATGGTATCGCATATACACGCGGTCATCGTCTCCCAAGCCCAATATCTCGATCTTTCCTGTGTAATGGGACATGATATATTTAAATGTCTTCTCGATGCCACTGAGACGTTGGTTCACGCCGCGCACAATCTCTAGTCCCCGTCGCAGTGCAACCTGGAAGTGAGATGCGCCCTTCACCGGCCTCGCTTGAAAGAGGTAGTATGGGCGCACTCCGATTTCGTGGCATTTGGCGAACGTCGCTGCCAGTATCTCGGGATCATCGTTGACTTTGGCGAGAAGCACGGATTGGTTAAGGAATTGCACGCCCTGCGCTCGCAAAGAGCGAACTGCGCGCGCCGCATCGGGCGAGATCTCACCGACGTGATCGAAATGTGTAACGATTATTGGAGTCTTACCCGCTTTGTGGATTCGCTGGAATAATGCCGGTAGAGCGGCATCCTCAAACCGCCTTGGCTCATAGGCCAGCATTTTTGTGCCGAATCGAATCGACTTCAAATGATTGATTGGCAGCAGGTGATCAAGAATCGTGTTGAGTTTGGCGGTGCTGAGCACCAACGGGTCGCCTCCCGACAGTAGCACGTTCGTCATCTCAGGGTGGCGCCCGATATATCGCGCGGCCTGAGCGAAGTCAGGTGCGATTTCATCGGAAGCCTTGCCCACCATGCGTTTGCGAAAGCAATAACGGCAATATGAACCGCAGCGTTCAGTCACCAGCAACAAGCCGGTCTGTGCGTACTTGTGCTGGAGTCCCGGCGCGACCGTGTTGTCGTGCTCGCCGCTCGTATCCAAAGTGCCAGGGCTCACGAACTCCTCGACTGAGGGCTCCACAATGTATTTAAGCTGATCGTAGTAACCGCTGTTGACAATCTGTCCGCGATAGAACTTTGTGACGTGATAGGGTGTGATGTTGTTGACTTGCAGTTCACTCTCACTAACGACGCGCGTTTCTTCGATGAACTTCAAGACTTGTGCTGTGCAATCCAGCGGATTAGCCGTACTTCTCATTGCTGCACCTCGTCCTGTCCTGATGAGCTGCGTCCCATTCAGAACAGCGAGCTACTCGTTTACGATACACAGCATCAATGATGGACCGATACCTACCTACTGTGGTGAGGAATATCGGTCTCGAGATTTGAGGAAGCCCCGCGCTGGCACTCACCCCGAGGTAGCGGCTCGGTAGCGAAATCAAACGGCCCCCCAACAGCGGAGCGCACGCCATGCCGGAGGTAGCGACAAGCGCGCCCCGCTGCGTTTGCCGCTCGCACAAACAGGCGACCGCCGCCCCCTCGTAGGGCGACGTGAGCGCCGTATCTGATTGCGAAAAGCACCTTTGGCTGATCTCATCTGTGATCAGGAAGCTGTGTGTGCCGGCCCCAGATTTAATGAGGCTCAGTGGCGCAAGACCGGTATTGAAGCGCACTTTCGACCACCACCAGACTCGATCCGCTACACCTTTGAGTTGCCAGCCGCGGACTGCGAACCACCGGCTCGCGCCGTGCCGTCTCTCACACGATTGGCGCCGCCTGCTGGCGCTTTCTCAGAAATTGGTAAGGACAAGATTAGAAGCAGATCGCGCGCTGCGGCACACGGCACACCACCCTAGCGAGATCTGCAGCAGATCCGAAGCGGCTCCCGCTCGACATTGGACGGCCCCGCACGCGCCAGCCAATTAGTCTTGAACCGCCTGCGTCTTTCAAACCGGACAAGCCTGATCCGATTAGGCAGCCTCAGCGGCCCGTGGCCTTGGCTTTCTGATGCGCGACACGTCGCCCTCAATCGCAAGCCGGCCCATCACCCGATGATGACCGCCGGCTTTATTGACGGGGTAGCGCTCAGTCGCACGATTGTCCCAGATTGCGACGTCGCCTGATTTCCAGTTCCAGCACAAGGTGTTTTCCGGTGCAGTGAGATAGGATTGAAACAGCTCGAACAGCTTCTGGCTGGCATACCGCTGCAGGCCTGTAAAGTTCTGCACGGAACGACCGAGCGCGAGCATGCGCTCGCCGGTCTCGGGGTGAACGCGAACGACAGGAAGCGTCGTTTCGTAGATAGTTCCGGTGAATACATCATCGAAGCGCTTCTTGTCGGCTTCCATGGCGCCCTCTGTCACGGAGTTATCGAAGGCGGCGCAGCGTACAGCCCAGAGGTTGTCGGCAAGCATCCGCAGCGGCTCTGGAAGATCAAGATATGCAGCCGCCGTGCTCGACCAAGCGATGTCACTGCCATAAGGCGGGATTGCCGCGCCGCGCAGCACCGAGATCTTTGGACGGGCGGCACTGAAGCCATCGTCCATATTCATCTGATCGATGCGACGGCAGGCGCGATCTGACAGCATTTCCCGGATCGTCAAGCTTCCCGTGGTGTCAGCCATGGCGCGGTATGGATGTGGTATCAACGAACCGAGCCGGATGGCAAAACGCTGCTGCTGGGCATCATCGAGATGTCCCTGATCCCGGAAGAAGATGACCTTATGTTCGAGCAGCAGCCGGTTAATGGCTGCAACGAGCTCGTCGGACAGATCGTCCGATAGTTTGATATTCTTGATTTCGGCACCAAGCCGGACCGCCTGCCTGACGATATCTGCTCTCGGAATGACGTTATCATCGGTCATCGAGTTACTCATGACGGTGCCTCTCTCTGTGGATGTCTCAACAAAGCTCCGCGATTCATGGCGACGAGACCGCGGCTGAGGCGGCGAGCCATCTTGATGACAAGCGCCCAATTGCGTGCGAGGTGATTCACGCCGCACAATGAGCCAGGCCGGAAGTGTCGGACACAGACCACGATCATCTTATGATCTGACTCCCTCTCAGGGCGGACACATCCAGTGCGGTTTTAGATCCGACGAAAGTCATTCGCGGACAACGCCGCCATCGATGCAGCCTAGCTTTGCCGTCGCAAATTATAGCGGCCATCGATGTCCAGTCCATGAAACGAAACCTGCTTTCTTTTCCGATCTCGAGCAACGTTCGCTTCGTCGCCGAACTCGGCGTGGAAAATCTTTGGGATGACGATTGGATGCGCCACTGAATCGATCCACATGGGTCTCATCCGCACGACAAATAGCGAACGGAAATTGGCGTCTGCGCTGACTAAGCCATAAGGAATGGCACTTCTTGAAATCTACCAGGAGATGCATCTAAGCATACCGCTACTTTTACGTGTCCGCAAGCTTTTATTCGTCGCTCCGAGTTGTTCAACACGCGCGTGTTTCATCAGATTGTCATATCGGGACCAGTCTTCTGACTTCGTTGATCCAGAGAGCGAGGCGAAATCTAAACGCTGCAACTCCCATTGCAGTTTAACAACTGACTCAATCCCTCCATTTGCGAGATCCCCTCCGTGACCGAGGCTGCCGGCCGATCTGGGGCAGTGATTTGCGTTTTTGCTCCATCCGGGGGCGTAGATCTTCCTTACGAGGCGCAACGTTTTTCCTGGCGGATTGCGGCTGAGAAAGCTGGCGGATTGCGGCTGAGAAAGAGAGAGTGCGTGGACACGCTGCGCCAACAGAAAGAAAGTGGAGCGTCAAACAGGCCCGATCGGGTGTTCCATTTAGATCATGCTAATGCTGCACGCAGATGGCCAAGATCTGACGCGAGGCCCGCCTCGCCCGATTCGAGCCGTCAGACACCAAGCCATTTGATTTGCGCGGAAAGGCTCGTGGCGCTGCCGAGATGCACTTCCCGCTCGAAGTTATCCGGTGCACATGCGGGGCGCTTCAGCCGAGCCCTTCCGCTGTATCGATTGGCCGCGACAAAGCAAACAAGGCCGGCAACAAGTCAGGATCTTAAGATCGCGAGCCACGAATTTCGCTGCGCGCCGGCTTTTTGAGCCCTACACCGCTATCGGCGGGACGAAGCTGAAGGCGAATGCCCGATCCAAGGACATCAGCTAAGCTAAGCCACCATTGTTCTTAGCGAGCGCCGTTGTCTCACCCTAAACAACTCCAGGGCGCTTGGTAGCACACGCAACAAAAATGCACGTTTTCAGAGAAGACGATGAAAGAATGCGCGGGAAACGCAACAACGCGCCCGCGCACCCGAGCCATGATGTAAGATGCGCGTCGTACAACAGCGCCGGTTAAAGGCTGAAGTTCGTCACAAGCCGAAATGAAAATCTTTCAAGGGTTACTTGGATGTGCGGACAAAGGCGGTCGTGAGCGCCTCGCCGCTGCTCGCCCCCTATCCTTCATCGCGCAGATCCTAAGCTTGTAGCCGCTCCGCGCGACAACGTACTTATCCTAGAAGCCAGTTCCGGAATAAGACCGCTCTCCCCAGCAGAACGGAAAGATTCGAAGCACAAATCATCTCAAGCTGCGTTTATTTGGAAGCTCTCATAGAATTGAATGACGCCTGTTTATGGATCGATGAGTGGCTCGTTACGGAGCTCAATGGAGTAGACGATGCCTCAGGAGACTTGGAAAATGACACGATGGATGGCTTCGGTGTGCCTTGGGCTGGTACTCGTGGCACCGGCAAAGGCACAACCCATCTGGATCTGGACCAACCAATATGGCTCAACACTCAGCGTGAACAGCTATGACCAGAATACAGGCGCGATCTCCGGCACCTATACGAACAATGCAAGCAATAGCTGCGACGAAGGTGTGCCTCAAGCGGTGACTGGCTGGCTTGCTCAGACCAATCAAGGCGCAGCGATCAGTTTTACGGTCAACTTCGCCGGATGTGGCTCGACGACCGTGTGGACGGGGCAGCTGAATAGTGCGTCGGACTTTCAAGGACTTTGGCTGCTCTCACTCGCAGAGCCGGTCGTATGGAATGGCATCAGCGCCGGGGCCGACACCTTTACATTCAAGACCGGCGACAGGGCAAAATTGCTGTCAAGTGGCGGCGCAGCTAGCCAGGGCGGCGCAGGCGAGAAGCTCTCGAACACAAAGACGAGCCAAAAATAACGGCAAACCCTCCTTGGGAACGTATCGATCAAAGGATCGCGACGCAGATAGCCATCATGCTGGTTTCCAAAAGCATTATTGCCAGTGGCGGGAGCTCGAGCTGCCGGATTCATCCCCTCGATCCAAATGCTGATCCTTCAGTTGCGAGCCGTGAGGCTCGCTGACGTCATGCGCAACGTAATCCGCTCTCAAGCATAAGGCACGGAGGCAATTAATATGTCCAACCACGAGAAGAAGAATGGCGGCACAGCGGAGGCTCTCATCAAGAGCATCGCGAAGGCCAACAGGAGAGGAGAAGCATCACGAGCAAGACGATAAGCATGGCCATCGTCCTCCTCCGCCGCCTCACAAGCCACCTGGGCCCCCAGAGCCTCCCAAGCCTCCGCCGCGTGTCGTGGGATGAGTCAATTGCACGATTGTTCCGCGCAACAGGAGTTTGCGCCTTTGCGCCGCGGTCGGATCTGCGACTTCCGGGTCGCCTTCAGATGGAGCTCGACGCCTTCAGGGCTGAAAGCGTTGAGCCCCACCTTGACAAAGGCGCGCTGCAGGACGGCCGCCTTGTCTTTGATTTCGAATGGCCTCGCGAGGGCGATATTCTTCCGCTCAGGGCGGTATATCCGGACGGCTATGCGATTCTACGGCCGCTGGTGCTGCTGCGGGATCCGGCACCTTTTCGCGGCCGGCGACACGTCGCTCCGGACGGTACCATATGTCTTATCGGTCGAGGCAGCCGGCAATGGAGGTCCAAACTAACGGTCCCGGCCTTGCTTAAGGAGAAGCTCGCCGAGGCGCTGAAGGCAATCGGCAACGAAGATCCGCAGGGCGAACCGGCCGAAGTCTGGTGGAATGGCACGCCAATCGAAGATTGGCCATTTTGCTTGATCGAGACGACTTGGAATCTCTGGGTCAAGGGCATCAAGTCGGGGCAGCTCACGGTCAAATACGGTATCGATGATAGTCAAGCGGGCGCTCCTCGGCTTCGCGCGGCTGTGACCAGAGTTTTGGGCGGCGACGGCGTCGTTCTGCGCCTGTGCGCAAGAGCGCAAGCGCTCGCCAGATCACCGGCGCCGACGACAACCAAGGCGTATCATAAGCACAGACGTGTTTTGGAATACTCGAGCGGGTCGGAGACCGCACCGTGACAACCGATGGCTTGGCCGATGATCATCGACTAGTAGCCTCTGCGTTGATCCTGGCAGCAGCGTCCACACTGCTGATGTGACGCTGCTCAGCTTAGTGGCCGCTGCGCTCATGCTTGGAAGCGCTCAACCGAGCGTTTAGCCTCGACGATTGGGAGGCAGCTCACACCAGCCGCGCATCGTAGTCCCGCTCCCGATGCCTCAGCTCCGGAACTGCTCTTCGAAATATTAAAAGACGCTCAATTTCCGAAAACGACAATGCACACGCCTACATGGCCGGGTCCATGGTTAAACTCTGAACCTACCAGCTTTGGTAGGCTCCTCGTTCCGGCTTCGGCGCTATTCAGGGAGCACGCCGTGCGAGGTAGCTCCCGCCGAAACGCACGCACGTTCCGGTCTGTATGTCCGCGGCTCAGGCATGGTGCGAGAAACCTGCTTGTTCCTTGACTTACTAGGAGACCAACATGGCCGGAGTGATTGGCGAGCTACGCAACATGCAAGCTTTCGAAGCCCTCGAATCAAACGGTCCGCTCGTACTCACGTTTGTTTCCGGCTATTTTCAGTCGGGCGCGCGGCTCGTTAATGCTAACGGACGATGGTCGAAACGTCATCGACTTCTTTTCCGGTGCTAGCGCGCTGAACTACGGCCACAACAACCACGCGATCAAAGCTGCTATTGCCGAGTATTTAGCTTCAGATGCCGTAATCCACGGGCTTGATATGGCCACTCCCGCAAAGCGCGAATTTATGGAGACTTTCAGCTCCGTCATACTGAGGGAACGGGGTCTGCAATACCGTTTTCAATTCACGGGGCCCACAGGTGCTAATGCTATTGAGGCGGCCTTAAAGCTCTCACGCAAAGTTACGGGACGTCAAAATATCGTTTCATTCACGAACGG
Source organism: Bradyrhizobium sp. JR3.5 (assembly GCF_054057015.1). Taxonomy (NCBI): domain Bacteria; kingdom Pseudomonadati; phylum Pseudomonadota; class Alphaproteobacteria; order Hyphomicrobiales; family Nitrobacteraceae; genus Bradyrhizobium; species Bradyrhizobium sp. JR3.5. Next base: position 4,843,838 of record NZ_JBSRYV010000002.1, on the reverse strand, counting down.
ATATCATGGAGCGAGTTTAGGAGCGCTTGCCGCGAGCGGCAATCGTTTTTATCGCGCTGCCAGCGGAGTATCTTTGTCTGGCGCTACTTTCATGCCCTATGATGGCTATCTTGGGCCAGCCGTTGATACGGCTGACCACCTGCGAAAGCTATTGCTGGACGAGAGCAGTGGTATCGATTTGCCAGCTGCTATTCTCGTCGAAACTGTTCAAGGAGAAGGGGGCATAAATGTAGCTAGCAAGGAATGGTTGCGATCAGTACAGGCCATCGCAAGGGATGTTGGCGCGCTTTTCATAGTCGACGATGTCCAGATGGGCTGTGGCCGAACGGGTGAATTCTTTAGTTTCGAGTTCGCGGCGTTGTCGCCCGATATTGTGGTAATGTCGAAATCGCTAAGTGGGTACGGTCTGCCTTTATCGATGTTGTTAATCAAAGAGGCGTTCGACGTATGGCGGCCAGGAGAACACACCGGCACGTTTCGTGGAAATAACCTCGCGCTTATTTCTGCAACCGCAGCTATAAATATCTATTGGCGCAGTCGGACATTCTCGGAGGGTGTTCAGCGCATGGGAGAACTTATGCGAAGCCGACTTGCGGCCATTGCATCCGAACATGGAGACAGTTTTGCTGTTCGAGGACGGGGCATGGCCTTGGGGTTCGATTGTAAAACGGCCGAAATCGCTGAGGCTACGTCACGCAAGGCATTTGAGAAGGGATTGATGGTCGAACGATGCGGACCCGTTGATCAGGTCGTAAAATTCTTGCCTGCACTCACGATCGACCATGAGACACTAAATGCAGGTCTTGAGATATTCGAGGAATCGTTGGCGGAAACACTAAACCAAACTGGGCTCGCAGCAACCTAACCCCAAGTGAAGCCAAGTGTCGAGGGAAGACGGCGTGGCTTCGCCGGAGGAGCATCGGGTGATGAGCAGAGTTGGTCGGGGTTGCTCAGCCGACCACGCGATGCGGTGATCTGCGCCGCATAGCCCACTGGGTTGATAGCCGAGGGCAAAGTGCTGGTGGATGTTGTTGTGGTTCGCCACCCATCGCACGGGACCACCCGAGCGCGATTGAGAGTGCACCACGAAGGCTCGCTCCAGAGTACAGCTGCGTAAGCGGCCCTGCAAGCTCTGGCAGGCACGGTTCTGCATGGACTTGGCGCGTGCGATGATGTGCTGGCAAACACGGTGCGCGCTGGCCCAGGCGAAGACCTCGTTCGAGGTAAAGTCGAACCCTGTTGTGCAAAACGATGAGCGGCAACGGGCATAAGGCCTCCGCCTCGTCATCGCGAGTTTTGCCTTTGGCACGAGCTGATCGGCGGAGGCACCGGTAGCAAACGCCCGCAAGGCCCCGAGCTTGGTGTCGATCCAAATTTGCGCGCAGCGGGTCCGAACCTCTTTCGTCGGCATGCGCGAGGCGTTTGGAGATCACCGGCTGCGGGTTGGCCGTGATCGAGGTGAGTGCCCCGCGCGTCCGGGTCGCGCCAGGCGTGGAGCTGAACGAGCTTTCGACGGTACTGTTGGCCCTTCGGGCCGGTGGTAGCGCTATGGTCTGATCTCAAGGCGGTACCGGCGACGTCTTCGTGTTTCGCGGCAAGGGCATGGCGGGCCTTGCTCATGGCGGTTGAACGACGGACGCTCGATAACGGTTACCAGCTCGTGGAACTGCGCTGGCGACATCATGTGCCGTAAGCTGCGTCCTCAAATCGGCCCCGTTAACGCTCAAGAACGCCCTGCGGCCTTTGAAAGGTGGTGCCTATAGCGCGACAATCTGGATGGGCAGGACTTCCACCCTGATTGCCGCGCCGCAGAACGACGTCGCGAATCATCAACCATGATGTCTCCAGCGAGATTGGCGACATCCTCGGACGGCTCGTCCGATAGCCTGATGTCTTGATCTCTGCATCAAGCAGAGCCTCGCGCTTGAAGATCGAGGCCTTCACTGGCAAGTGACTCCTTCCCCGCAAGGCAATGGCGTCAGACACCACCGTACAAAACGAACAATAGTGTCATCCCGGCGCTACGACATTCGTGATTTTTCTGAGCTGACCAATTTGCGATTTCCATCGATGTGGCGTTGATCCGATACTCGCTTGCATTGCTATGCTGGACGTCTACCCGCACGTGGGAAGAGCGCTCGAGCGCCTATAGTTCGTGCCTTAATCGCCTGGAGGTAACTGTGGCAAAGGATTCCAAATCACGCAGCGTAAGTTCTCCGAAAACGGGACTGCATCGCGGCACCACAGGATACGCGATCAACTTCTTTCGCTCTGATATCTTGGTTAACCTCCAGCTGGATCTCAAGCGGATCGAGAAATCAGGCATTGATGAAGACGTCTGCAGCAAAATTAGAGAGCTGCTCAGTGCGCTTGTGAGTGCGGCATCGGCCGAGCCAAAGGGCTCTTTTTGGGGAAGAGCCGTGCACGAGGTATTACGAGATTACGAGCTCACGTATCGCGAATGGAACAATGTAAAGGGAACCGATACTCAAGCAGCGCGGAAACGAGATGAATTACTTTCCAGGCTGCAAGACATCAGACATGCAATCGCGAACGTCTGCCGCCGTAACGCTCATAGCTTATCCGAGGCACACGATCTCGAGCTGATCACAGCGATCAACGAAGCTCTAAAAGAGGCGATCAAGGCCGTCCCCGGAACATTTTCTGCTCTCACCAGGAGCGCCGAACGGTTTGCGGCTCGCGCTCTTACGTGAACACTGTATGGTTCGTTCGAATCCAGACAGATGCATTTGACTCATTGCCGATCTGTGAGAGACTTCTTGGAGGGTGTGGTTCGAGCCGCCTCGAATACGTTCCCTCCGACGGGAGAATGCGAAAGCAGCCACACCTCCTGCGCAAGGCAGCCGCCACTTGCGGCCTCGCTTGGCCTTCACGGGCGCTCGGAAAGTTGCTTTGACGTGCTTTCCAAGATCATGTTGAAGCGAATTCTGTAGAGCCTTTGAGAGCAACGGATCCTGTCCACCGTTGGAGGAGAATATTGCTCTTTTTTCACCGCGCAGAGGCGGTACCACTTCAGTCAAGATCAGCACCCGATAGTTGACTTTCAAATGATCGGGTGCGCATCGAGTTCACGTTCCGAGGAGATGTCTGCGTAACCTGCGTGCATTCTCAGCGATCGCGCGGCACCTTGGTTCAAACGGTCGGCGAGTTCGACGTCGCGCGCGATGCTGCCCAGTTCAAGCGCGGGAGCACCTCCGGGGTTCGCAGGACAGAGAACGTTAGCGCTCTGCTCTAGGCGGCAAAAGCTGCGGCCTCCTGGTTGAACCGACTAGGGAAGCCCCGGGCGGCTCGGAATAACGTCACCTAGGGGCTCGCTTTCCAGGAAATCCTGTCCGACAACGACGCCGAGTTCGCCTCCGGCAACAACCCACAGGAACATCCCTTTGAGGCCATGCTGCTCGAACTCGGTATCAAGACCTTATCGGCCGCAGGCCAATGCCAAGGTCGAGCGGTTCTGGCGAATCCTGGAATGACTGGGAATCGGGCCAACGACCGGCGCCGTCATCCGATCCGCGGAATGAAGTCCGGCAACTTCCTTCCAGAATACTGAGTGACATTTCCTCAATCCATGCGCGAGTCTATGTCGACAGTATATTTCCTGTCGGTATGCTCCTGCTTTCGCGTGATCAGCGCTACGCTTCGAGACGACGGCTCCCTTACAGCGTCTTCAGATACTCGAGAAGTGCTCGCCGCTCAGTGTCGGTCAATTCTGGTCCGATGACCCCAGGCGGCAACTTCGCTATATCGGTTTCCTTGCCCTCAAACGAATGCCCGCGATTGCTGTTTCCGAGCAGCGATACATTGAAGTCCGTCAAGCCGGCCGCACAGACATCGCTCGCTCGCGTTTTCGTGATAAGCCCAACGTGAACTGGATCGAATTCGCGGCTGCCGACGCAGAAAGAGCTCGGCCGCTGGCTCTGCGGCAACAACATGTCTTTCAGCGTAGGCACGGACCCGTTGTGCAGATAGGGAGCCGTTGCCCAAACACCGTCCAGCGGACGCGCCCGGTAATGAGGTTCAAGAGCAAGAACATCTTCGTCCCTGCCGTTACGGCTCGCCCGCGCTCCAACATATACGCGCGGGTTTTGACAGTTTTTCCTCGGCCCCCACATCTGCTGCTTGGCTTTTTCGGAAGAGCCGTTCGCAACGTTCCATTGATCGATCGTCTTGCCCACCACATCCATCAGCGCGAGCACAAATAAGGGATCTGCCGCCCGATCGGCCGGAAGGCCGCAACCCCAGGCTTTGTTCAAATCATCGACTGGATTGAGGCCGAGCGACTCGGGTAAGTGAACCCGCCGCGTCGTCAGGACATTGGATTGTTGACGATCAGTACCGATTGCGTTCAGCGGCACCTGAACGACATTGAAATAGTGGCGTCCCCCGACCTCCACCCAATTCTTCTCGCCCTTGGCAGAGCGATCTGGGTTCTCGGGCTTCCAGAACGAATCGTCCGGCCACTTTGCGTCGAATGCGCGATCATTGACCGGTCCTCGGTGGCATTCAAAGCAATGCGAGCGATAAAGATCGCGGCCTTTCTCAACCAATTTTTCGTCAATGGCCCAGGCCGGGTCGCCTTGGAACCTTTCCTGCGCGTCTTTCCATCGTGGCGCGACAAGCCCGCTGAATTTTCTGCCGCTTGCCTCGGCTGACGAAAAGGGATCGGTGCCACGCAACAGCTCCTCGAAACGCGCGATGTCCGTGAGACGGATGGACGATTCAAAAAGCGGCCGTCCGGGCGCGGAAGCCCTCATATTGATTTTCGAGCTGACGCCGAGCGCCTCGCCGGAATTGCGAACAAGCTCGTTGAGAACCGAGGCGTCATACTGCGCCCAAAGGAAGTACGGCGTGTCCCAGATCGGCGGAAAGCTCACAGGGGCGTCGTTGCGGGCGAAGTTCCCTTTGAGGAGGGGATCGGGGAGTTCTCCGGTCGCAGGATCGAGAAAGTTGGTATAGAAGACCTGGTTGCCGATCCGGTTCAACGCATCAAGCCGGCCGAAACCCTCGTCGAGATGGCTGACGCCCTGCCCCGCCAAAAGACCATCACTAAGGGCCTTTTGCTGCTTGATCTTTTGAAGTGTGCGCTCGAGATCACTGCGAAGCTTGTTGCGATCGATGCTTCGACCTTCAATGTTTTCAAGCCGGCTGGCGAAGCGTTCGAACCGCCACGGCAAGATCAGCGTATAGCCGATCGACAGCCCGATGGCCCGTTCAACCTCGCCGAGATTGATCATCGCCGGCCCGCCGTCGTAGCGAATGCTGACATTCTTGTACTCGAGATGACCAGTATGACAGGCGGCGCAGGTCAGGCCAATCTGATCTTCATAGATGGCTCCCGTCGTCGGGTCGACGCCCCCCTTCAGGATTGCAAAACCTACAGGCAAACCATCTGGATTGTCAGCCGTGCTTGGTGTCCAAGTGGAGCTCACGTCCTTCGACGCATCCTCGTGATAGCCGTATGCGGGTGCGTGACGGGCAAAATCCTTTGAGCTTGGACTTGGGATGAAACCGAGGCGTCGCAGATAGTCGTCGTCCGTTAAGCTCGCGTAATGGATCGACAACTCAGGACGTTCCAGAGCCAGGAACCATCGATATGGCACGGGAATGGTCGCCGTGCCCTGCGATGTATGGTGAAACCAGTAACGCTGCCGTGAAGTCCAATTCTGCGGCAGCCAATACGCGCTGTCGATCTTCGACGGCGCGGGCAGTGTAGCAGGCAGCAATTGCGCAACCAGATTTGCGTCGCTCTTGATCTTGAGAGCCGCATCGCGAAGCTGCTCCGGCGCGAAATACGCCATGCCGGCCGACGCCACCGCGACGAACACGATCGCGAATATGAGACTGATGATATGAGGCCACCGCCTCACCCGGCCACCCATCCAAGAGCGGAACGAACGCGCCCCCATAGCACCCTCCATTTATTTCAAGTACCGCCTTCTGCCGCGCGTGCACGCTGGCAAACAATGGCGCTCACTATTTGTTCAGCAGTTGGCTATTGATGAAGTCGACCACGTCAGCGGTCTCGGCTGCCGCGCGCCGCGTTATGGTCGCGGCCGCCGGGCCGCCATGCAAGAACGACGGGAACCAACCGAAATTGCGAACATTCCAGTTTTCCCTCGGTAAAACCGCTGGGTTCACGCCAGGCACTGCGAAGTTCTGCACTTTCCTGGCGAGTGGCTGCGCCGTCTCGGTGTGACAACTCACGCAGTCCGTGTTGAAGAAATGACTCTTCTTCGGATCCGCAATGATGTTGACGATCTCGAGTACGCGGCTATTGGGGACATTGGCATCAATGAAATCGGCCGTCGAAACACCCTTGCGACTGGCGAGCGGCAAGGGCGGAGTCTGCAGCGCCGCGTGACGACACGTTATTGGATTTTGGTTGTTGGTGACAGGCCGTGGGACGACGTGGGTGCCACTGAGGATGCTGAACATCTGTGCGGCATGCAGGCCATCAAGCGTCGGGCCAGGCACCGCTATCAACCCGGCCTGCGGGACCCTTAGCATCGAGACGAAAACCCAAGGTTCGGGCGGTGAAATGCCCATGATAGCCATGGTATTGAGGCGCTGCGGCGAGAGATGCTTTTCCAGCAAGGCTTTTTTAACCGCATCACGAAACGGCTTCGCGGACGCCCCGACAAGGCCCGGATGCACGTTCATGTCACCGGCAGTCGAGACTTTGACATTGCCGAACTTTCCCGCCGCAAGTTGGTCGCGCAAAGACGCAACGTCACGGACGATCGCCTTGAAGGCTTCGTCGTCAGGCTTGAATCGCGGGAATGGCGCACAACCATCGAGAGGCGGATCAGGATCGAGGTTGAAGCTGAAGATGAGGTGGCCGGCAGTGTCATGGACCTTGAATCCTTCAGGTCCATTGGTCACCGGCTGAATGATCAGGCGGATTTGCGGTTGCCGACCAAACTGGGCGATGACGTCCGCAGACAATCCCGGTGCTCCCGGATCGATCCGGATGCCGGCAACAAACCAGGCTTCGATCCTTTTCACGACGTCAGGCAGCTGAATGCGGCGCGCGCCCGAGTCCGGCACGCCTGGGCGCTCGGGATTTTCGGCGTTTGCGATAAAACGTGAAAAATCCCCATCGGAAAAAAGCCGCTGCGCAGACCCTGTGGGGCCGGTGAGATCGGACACCGCGATCAGATTGACGAGGTCACCCGGCGATCTGGGCGGAGGAAATAGGATGGACACGTCGTTAGCCGAAAGCGGCTTCGATGCCGTCTGGGCCGGGGCTGCTCCTGCTCCCAAAACAACAGCGAACATCAGCCCCGCTGCGGACAGCTTTGCAAGCAGTTGACGACGTTTCGATTGGCATGTTTTCCCTTTTGCCATCGTCGGCAATTCCCCTCTAAGGCTCGGCGGTTGAATGTCAGATGTACAAAGCGCCGCTTTCAAGCTTCCGCTCTCCGCGTTACGGCATCTCGCAGCGGATCAGCCTTCTCACTCGCTACCGTACAGTTTGCTTTGCAAGGCCTTGAGTTGAGTAGGATGTAACGCCTCGTCAATGCAGCCGAGGAACATCTGGCTCCTTGCGCTGACATGCTCCCTATCAGCGGGGGCATGCTCCATGTCCGTTTGCAGCGAGCGCACAGCGATCCAGTCCTTCGAAGGGTCCGTAAGCAGCTCGAACAGTGTTCGGTCCTGGTAGGGATGGAGACGGAAGTGAGCGAACGCAACCTTGGCTGAAATCTTCGCATCTCGCAGTGCGTCCGGAAGCGTGAGGAGATCGAGCCCCGCCAGCTCTCCGACCTGGAGCATTTGATTCTGCGCTTCCTGATATTGCTCGCGTCCGACCAATTGGTACATTCCCCGTGGACGAAAGAGCCAACCGTCATCCGTTCCGGGCTGGTTTCCGAATGGGTTGTCCTCGTAGCCAAGAACAAAGTCCGCCAATTCCTTCGGATGGTTAAGCAATGCGTCCATGCCCACGGGTGGCTTGTTCGCGGCCGCTAGACCAGCGTTGTTCTTGGCGATTCGATCGCGCCATTTGCGCGGCAGTTGCGAGACCGCGCTATAAGAGAAATCTTCGCTGCTGCGTGTAAAATCGGCGCTGTCGTAGGAGATCGCCCCCAGGATGTAGGCCACAGGATGCGCGGATCGGTCTCCTCGACGCGGTCCCATTCCTGCAGCAAGGCCTTGACCTGCTCGGCCTGAAAATACGCCATATAGCTCTTTCGATATGGCGGCATGGGTGGGGGAGCTGGCGAATGGTCTTTGATCGATACTGCCAACTGGCGCTCGTAGGCAGCAACCTTGTCCTGGTACTTCTGATAGCCATGCTCCTGCAACCACTTGCTCTCATAACAAGCAAGCAATGGCTGCGGTTTGATCTTTGGCGTCGGCCGATATTCCTTGTCTAGCTCGTCGGCGTAGGCGGCCTGGGCAAGCTTGGCATCTTTGAGCGTTTCAAATGCGGACGCGACAGACCCGTTCAAGAGATGAAATAATTTCACTTGCAAGCAATCAGCGTTGCTCTGCCTCTCGCGCGATTGATCGAAGTCATCCTTGGGCACACAATCCCAAAAACGACCGCTGCTCAGCGAGATGATATCTTCGGTTTTATGAGACAGTGTCCAGCCAAGCGGTAGGCTGTAGAACAAGCCTGTGACGTCCGTTCGGCCAAAGCTTGGAAAGCGTTGCACGCTGGAAGTTACATCGTTCTCCGGCCGACGATCGATGTTGGTCGCGTGATTGAGCGCAACATAGGTTCGAGAGCTTCGCGTGCTCAAGAGCGCGCGCACCGGTTCCATGAGCTCACCGAACATGAAGGACCCGTGATCTTCGAACTGACCGCTCACCAGCGACAACAGATAAATCCGGAATTTTGGCGCGTCGGAGGTGCCCTTGATACTGTTGAGCCGCTCAATCAAATCGAGGGCGGTCTCGATTCCGGAATTCTCGATATATCCGCCGTCCACCAAGCGTGCCTGCGGATTGGCGGTAATACAGTCATTCCGCAAGGGAACCGTCGCTGCCGGCGTCACCCACGGAAACCGCGCGCTCGTAAACGCCGCCGCGCTCAGCGGAATACGCAGTGAGTGGCTCGTGACGGTTTGATCGATCCCGATGCCGGCGCGATCAAGCGTCGCGAGGATACACAGGTCTTTGGCTTTCGAGTGTAGCGGATCGATATCGAAGGGAGAGATCACAACCCGTTTGCCGCTACCGGCATCTGTCGTATTCAGCAACAGCGCCGGCATATTGTTGCCTGGTGTCCAATGTGACTGAAAGTCGGCCTTTAGCAGATTGGATTGATCGCCGATGCCCTCGTGGGTCTTGAGCATTCTGTCTGCAGCATTCTCCAGCGTGTATTCCAGAAAACGCGCGCGATCGAAATTTGGAATCGCGACCGGTGAAAACAACTGGGTGAAATCGGTAAATAGAAAACCGGCAACCAACGGCGAGAGAAAGTCCGTCTCCAAGACGCTTGCAACGCGTTGCTCTACCGGTCCGGAAACATCGATGTCCTCGGCCCGGCCGACGCCGGCCAGAAAGTCCGCGATTTTCGAGCATGTCTTTGCGTCGGGAGCGATCCCATCAAGTGGCGCATTGTCAGCATGAAGCGCAGCCGCAAAGATTGCCGAACCGACGCTTCCCCCGGAGACACCGCTTATCGCAAACAGATGCTGCCGAAACGCCGGACAGAGATCCTGCATCCTGGCTAGAAAGCGCGCAGCATTGTTGGCTGCGTAGATGCCACCGCCCTGGGCAGCCACAATGAATACGGGATATTCTCCGAGCCTCTCGGCCTCGGCCACCCGCGATTTTTGCAGAAGCCACTCACGAAACGCTTCGACGGCAGAAATGCGCGCCTTCTCTTTCGGTTGCCCGATTGCGCCGGCCACGGTGCGCAGCCCATGGTCGTCGCTTCCAAACAAGGAGGCAACCAGGAACAAGCCCCCAAAGACAACCGGTATAAATGGAAAATTGAACCTGATCGTCAGTAGTGCAAAGTGGGTGGTGAGACCAACCACGCACATCGTAAAGAGTGCGATCACGCCGAACGATCCGACGAACTGCGCAAGCCTATCGGGAAGCAAAACGAATCCCGTTGTCAACAGGGCGATGCCGCCGATCGTGAGCGCGAGAAATCTGTAGCGGATGAAATAGGCGTTGTTCGCCCGGCTCGCGAGCTCAGTAGAGCGATCTCTTGATCCCATCCGCCAGGCGAACATGACGAAGCAGGCGAGCAGGAACAACATGGCGAAGGCGAGGATGAGCAGCATGTTCCGCTCGAAGGCGAGCGCCTGGTCCTGAATGCGGAAGATACTTCCGACTTCCTCGACCTCACCGATCTTTTCAGCCGGCCGCGAGGCGATTTGACCTGCGGTCGCAGCGACTATCGGCAGCGCTCCGAGCACAACGGGCGCTAGTTTGATATAAAGGGCCAGCCGGCCCGTGGCGTGCGGGATTTGGGGTAGGGTTGCGGTGGTAAGCTGAAACGCGGCCGCCCAAATCGTTATCGCGATCACACCAAGGGCGATAAACTCCCTGACGGTTAGCCATCCAATGTCGTCAGCGGCGATCCGGTAGAGCTCCTGAATCTGATCTGGCAGGTAGAGCAAAATCGAAATGGCCACCGATAGAACAACAATCCACCGGAGGTTGCGCAACAATGTAAAGAGCTGCTCGCGCACAGTCATCGCGTCATGTGCCTCACACTGTCCAACGGAGATCCTGAGCGAGTAAAATAGGCTTGCATTCCAAAAAACTCGTACCAGCTCTCATCGAAAGCAATACGCCGGAGATTACAGGCGGCCTGCAAGAAATTGACCAGGGACACGCTATCGGACAGCGCGCTGAAAATTGATAGCTTAACCTACAGTAGTGGCGCGATTTATCGATGTATTCTGCTGGACGGTCAAGAGATTTTCGATGCGGATGACTCAAAACCGCGATCTCGATGTTTCGCGCCTCATATCCGCTAGCTTGCGCATTTTTTCTTCGTTAGTTCGCTTAGAGTGCCAAAAAACCCACAGCGTCGCCGCTCACCTCTATGTTGCTGTCGATTCTCATCGTGGATCACCATCGATGGATGTGTGCTTAAACGCTTACGGACACTTGGACGGGTTAGAAATCAGTTTCTTGAGCTGCGTTTTCTGGCTATGAAAGGTGAAACTCGCACTGCTGCCAGCGGCGGCCGGAAGTGCGGCAGTCGGCATCCGAGCCTCGGTAAGAGTGCGCCGATAGCGGCGAACGACCGCTGATCAAACGCTGGATCAGCTCCCCATAACCGCGGTTTCGCGCCGTCTCCGTGATTGCACACGCGGACCTGGCGCCGGCCGCCGCCACCTCGCCCTCGAACAGCGCCATTACGCGGCGTCTCGATGCTGAGCTTTGAGCGGGTTGGGGCATGCCGAAATCAACAGCTTGCGCGACAATCGCCGCTGACACATGTTGGATGGCAGTATTAACTGCTGCCATCTAAAACGTACCCGAGCATTCCGCCATGCCTTACCATCGCGGCATATTGCCCGCGCACAAAGCGGATCATCTACACTGCGGCCCTTGATGCGCATCGGAATGCGATCAATGCAGGCCTTAGCTCTGCGGAACCAAAGGACCATTTTAGTACAGAAGAATGGGCAGCACGGCTCGCTCGTCTTGCCGGCGCTTGCGCGATGCAGATCGGCGTAGAGTATCACAGCGCGGTAGAAGTTGCGGAAAGCGCGCTCAAATAGTCCGGACAAGACTTGCGAAGCGTGCTTGCCGATCCGGCCACAGAGGATGCTACTTGTTTGGAGCAGGTGCTGCAACGGATCTCCTACGGAACTTTTCGAAACTCAAGCAAAGTCAACTTTGGACCGCTCAAATGTGCGGGTGTCGACATGACCAGCCACTGAACTTTTAATCCGGCGGTCGGCGCAAAAAGACCCGTCAACTATTAACGCGCCAGCGGTCAATACGAATTTGACGACCGCGTCATGCTGTTGGCGGTGCTGGGCACCCCCGAATCCTGAGCGGCAAGGAGACGGCTTGCTCGCCCACCTGCGCGGGAGAGTAGCTCTCATAGGCGCGGCGAGCGCGCTCCGGCTCGCTCCACGACTTCTCGCCAGTCTGCACTTTCGGCGTCTGCGTTCAGCATGCGCGTATGGGTGACGGCTATAGATGGTGCAGCAGCGGCAACAAAGGAGCCATTCTCATACAATGCGTCGTGCTCGCCCGGGAAGCCCCACAGCAGGCTCCAACTCACCTGCACGCCCTGCTGCCGGCACCACTTTAAGAGCAGAATATGATGCACTGAGGTCGTTGCTTTGCGCATCAGTTTCAAAATACGAGTATCCAGGCTTTCGATATCCAGTTGAATCCAGCGGACGCCGGCGGCAGCCAGCCTCTCCACTTCTTGGCGCTTCAGGTTAGCTTTGACCTCAAAGAAGATCACGAGCTTCCCGGGCGGGTCGCCACTACACCACCATCCGGACACCACTGAAACGTGGGAAGGTAGCCCCGCTCTGATGTCCGTTGTCAAGGCTCAGAACGCACAGGTTCGTCCGATCGTTGATCGGCTGTAGATGTTGATGATCGCGCATGCTTGGAGACGGAACCGAGGGACGTCGGTGATCAAGCTCAGATACGCGGGTTGGCTACCGCAGTCCCGATTGTGCGTCCGAACTCTGCTCCGATCTTACTGCGGGCGTCGATGTTCTTTGCCGGCCATAAAGCGTCTGACGGGCATTCCCTCTACCGTGGTCCCACCTCCGCCAATGCGCGATGATGAGAGGGCCTGATCAGGCTGATGGCACTTGCCTGGCGACCGCCCACATGAAGCCGCCAGTTCACGGGCGATAGCAGTGCAGATCACCATCGTTCGCTTGCCGCGCGAAGCGAGCTTTCGGTAGCGAGCAGTCAGACGAATCTGCGCCTTCCATGTGAACCGCCTGCCACTGAATTGTCACTCGGCAACCGTTAGAGCCTCGGCTTTTGAATCGAGATCAGATATCGCAATCAGCTCGCACCCGGCAAGAGGTCTTGTTTGAAGCACTTTTCCCACCTGCGCAATCAGCAAGGCGCTCACGGCTTCGGCGGCGGAGGCGAGGTCGCCAGAGGAGATGAGGCAGGCTGTCATAAGGATCGGTGGATCTATCACGAGCGGCCTCAGATCTTCGTGGCCTGGAATATCGGGAATGTCGCCCTTGGGCAGGATCGCATTTGCGAGACCGGCCCTGACAAAGGAGAGCGCACTGGCGAACGTGTCGACTTCTGCGATGCAGTTCGGCATCACGCCGGCCACTTCAAACGTCCGATCCAATGCGTCGCGAATTGTGTTTGGGCGCGTCGGCAATACAAGAGGGAGCTCAGCCAATTCCTCAGGCGAAACGGCGGGAGCGACTTCTCCTGTATCGGGAGGACATACCAGGTGGAGTCGCTGTTGAAAGAGTGGCCGGCGAGTAACACCTGAGATGGGTTCATCCTCAAGCACAGCGCAGATATCAAGCGCTCGTGACGCGATGAGCGGCTTCATATGAAGAGAGTCACCCGTAACAAGATGGAGGCGCACTTTTGGGAGCACGGTCCGGCAGGCTTCCATCAAGGCGCAGGCGAACGAAGCGGCGAGCGCTGAGGACATGCCGAGCCTTACCGCGCACCTTCCGGTTCTCCTGCCGTAGAGCGGATGATGCCCCGCAGTTGATCAACCTGCTGAAGAATGGACGTGGCCTCACGATAAAAGACCTTGCCCTCGCGAGTCGGGCGAACGCCGCGTACGCTACGGTGCAGCAGCGCGACGCCAAGCTCGGCTTCTAGGGCAGACATCTGCTGACTCAGGGCCGGCTGCGCCACATGGATTGTCGCCGCTGCTCGACAAAAACTACCAGCATCCACGATGCCCGTGAAATATCGCAGATGACGTAGCTGCATAAAACTAGAAGACATGGCACCCTGGAACCGTCCGTAGTTGCTCGTACCTTTGATTGTCGCGTGCGCCGCCGGCAATTAAAGAAATCACGCAACCAACGCAGTCGCCAAAAAACCGAGACGCACATCACCGGTTGCACAGGAGGTTGGACACAATGTGCGCCGATAGCAGGACTCGAATCGAGGGCGGCTGCCTTGCGCACCTCAGGCAATGTTCCGGATGATACCATTAAGCGCTTCGTGAACCGCTTTGATAACGGCCGAATTCAGGCTCAAGAGTGTAGTGTGTGTGTTCATTGAAATCTGAAGCTTGAGCTGATCCATGGTGTCCTCCGGATTCATCGTCGCCACGTGACTTTTCAAGCTGCGTTCCGATGCCGCAACAGATCCGCCAAGCGCGCCACTTATGGTCTTGATATCCACCTCACCGCTCCAAGCCGGAGGATCGTCCGCTGTGGTGGCGCATCCATGTTGTACTGACAACATCTGTTGCGGCACCTATCGCGTCGCGTAATGTGTACAATGCGTCGAAATGACGCCTCGTGACACCGCTATCCATCTCACGTTTCAACGCTTGTCGCCAACTCTCGAACTCTCTCTCGAGGGCAGATAACTCTGTGCCATCGACGTCGTCGACCAGCCGTTTCTGCAGCTCAAGCACGACCAGATGCTCGCTCACAGTTGCCCCTCCTCTGCTATCCATTCCGGCTTGCTTGGATAGGGAACGTGCACGTCGGCCTCTCCGATACGCACAAGCATTCCGTCGCGTTCGATGACAACGATCTTGCCGAAATGATCGATATTGTCGCCGACTTTTAGGCGCGTTCCGTTATGAACGACGATAAATGGAGACCGGCCGAGGTGTACACCTCTCGCTAGCGGCAAGACCCCCGGCGAACAGTGTGCCTCGAGCCGAATGTGGGGCGCGAACTTCTCCTCGAAGCGGGAAGCAACAGTCTTCCATTCGCTATAGGCGGTTGGGGTAAGCGTCCCCGAAACGAGGACGACGTCTGCCTTCACCACGACATGAATCATGCGACGGAGTTCGGCTGTCGTCGCTGTCTCTAGAAAGGTCCGCGCGCGATCCGGCGTTGCGACCGTGTCATCAATTGTGCGGACCCCGGGGATATCCTGCTGCAGGTGGCGAAGCGCCGCTTTGACGATTGCATCGCTCGGGCCATATCCCGCTACTGATATCCCTCCGGGGCTCGCCACGCGAATACCACCCTCGATGCCGAATGCCCGCAGGACAGTCGCTGACAGGTCGATGAGCTTTGCATCAGACAGGACGGTGGCGGTCGCCGATTTCGGTGTTATCTCTGCGGTCAGCCCGGCGTCGCGCAGGGCTGCTTTGATCTTTGTCGCTTCTCCAGGTCGCAAGTCGCCGTCGATGATGAGGTTATCATCGGAGAGCGCGATGCTGAGCCCGCTTCCGACGTTCAAATCGCGAAGCACGTTCCTGGCAATTTTGATCGGATCGGTACCCGGAACGGGGGCCGGGGTGAAAAAGGAAGCAACACCCGCCATCCCGGCGCAAGTTCCATAGACGATGATCAGAAGGCCGCAAGCGGCCGCGCAAAGCCGAAATGGCCGAGGTATCGAGTTCACCACAAGACCGGCTTCTCGACTCCGGGTCGCCGGTGCTTCGGGAGCTGAGGGGGCATGCTCTGCATGCAGCCTTCTGCACTCGACCACGGAATCGATCTCCGGAAAGCTCCCACCGGGCGGGCCGATACTGAAAATCGTCCGCCCAACCTGAACCGGAGTGAGTGGATCGAGGATCGTCGGGTACTCTATTAGACAATCACTACCGCCGATGAGCACACCCGGTGCGAGCGCGGTGATCTGGATTTGCCCGGCCTCGATGACAATGCGAAGATGTGAGTCAACCAGTTCCGGATCTGCGAAGCTAAGGTCGTCAGCGTCATGGCTACCGACCAGCCACGCTCCATCGCCGAGCGATGTCTCGGCCCCCCTGTTGGGGCCAGATAGCACACGCAAGGACAGCTGGGTCTGATCACCCGTGAGAACATCTTGTTCTATGTTCGCATGTCTCATTGCAGCGATATCCGTCCCAATGGCTGTATGGAGATATCGTGCGGAAGCTCCTGATAGGACAGCACTGGAAGTCCGTAGAGGTCGGTTTCGATGATCTTGCGTACGTATCGACGTATATCCATCGAAGTCAGCAGCACCGGCTTGTGCGGCTGCTGGTTGAGGTTGCCGATAGCCTCTCGTATCGCGTCAATGATCTGACCTGTGGTGCGAGCGTCGAGGGCGAGATAGCTGCCGGCGGAAGTCTGCCGAATGGCATCGCGCACTGTATCTTCCACTTCTGGCGTGAGAAGGTACGCGGGCAACAGGTTCATGCCGATACAATACGGGATGCACAGTTGCCTCTTCAGCGCACAGCGCACATGCTCGGTCAACAGGACAATGTCTTTTTCGCTCTGTGCCCGTTCGACCAGTGCGGCGAGGATAGTGCGCATGTTACGCAACGAAACCTCTTCCGAGATCAGTCGCTGAAAGACCTCTGAAATCTTCTGCAGAGGCGCTGAGCGCAGTACCTCTTTTACGAGTTCTGGCAGTCGCACCTCAATCTGGTTCAAAAGAGCTTTCGTCTCCTGGATTCCGACAAACTCAGCAGCATGCCTCCGCAGGATTTGACCGGTGTGGTCGCTAACAATCTGAATCGGGTCCAGGAACGGGATGTCGGCAGCGCGCAACGATTCGCGATGTATGACATTCACCCAGACCGTCTCGATCCGAGGAAGGAAAGGTTGATCCAGAACATATGGGATGCCCACAAGATCAAGGTCCTCGGGAGTAGCACTTGCCAAAAGATGTTGCGACCGCAGTCGTCCTTCACCGCATGGTACTTCATTGACCATGATGACATACGCTCCATCCTTGCAGCTGTCGTTGACCCGCACATTGATCGCTGGAAGGGGGACGCCAAGGTCAAGAAGGAGGGCTCGCCGTTCTGCATCCAATGCTTTCTTTAGCAGATCGGGAGGGATGACCGCCTGAACGTCGCGACCGACGTCGATCATCAGGGGCACGGTGAACGTGATGCCATTGTCGGCCGCTGCGTCACCGTCTGTCGGCTCATCCGATGCCGTTGAGCGCGCTCCCCCTATCATCGAGTAGCGACGCGTTGGCGGTGCGGCCAGCCGCCGATTACGCTGCAGTTGCCAGCCACCGCCTCCGACCACGAGTGCCAAGATCATGAAGATCCCCATTGGAAAGCCAGGGATGAACGAAAAGAGCAGGAGAATGAACGATCCGACCATAAGCGCACGCGGTTGTGCGCTGATCTCGTTGCCGATCTCATTGCCGAGATCTGCACCGTTATCTTCGTCACTAACCCTCGTGACGATAAACCCCGCAGTAATCGCGGTAAAGAGAGCCGGTATCTGACCGACGAGCCCGTCTCCGACGGTCAGGATCGCATAAACCTCGAGCGCCTCGTACAATCCCATTCCCTTTTGAAACGAACCAATCGCGATCCCGCCTATGATGTTCACGGCAATGCTGATCAAGCCCGCGATAGCGTCCCCCTTGAGAAACTTCATGGCGCCGTCCAGGGCACCGTAGAGCTGGCTCTCGCGCTCAATCGCAACGCGGCGCCGACTTGCCTCTCGGATATCAATACTGCCGGCACGCAAGTCGCCGTCGACGCTCATCTGCTTGCCTGGCATCGAATCCAGAGAAAATCGTGCGGCAACCTCGGCCACACGCTCGGATCCTTTGGTGATGACGACAAACTGAACAATTGTCATGATCAAAAAGGTGACCGCGCCCACCACGAGATTGCCGGCCACCACGAAGTCCCCGAAGGTCTTGATGATCTGGCCGGCGTCTGCATGAAGCAAGATTGTGCGTGTCGCGGCGATGCCAAGCGACAACCGAAAGAGCGTCGTCACCAGAAGCACCGACGGAAAGGAGACGAATGCAAGGGGGGATCTAATATAGACCGCCACCATCAGCAGGAGTGCCGAGAGTCCCAGGTTGACTGCCTGTAGTACATCCATGAGGACTGGCGGCAGTGGAATGATCATCATGAAGATGATCGTGATCAGCAGCGCCACCAGAACAATATCATTGCGACCGGTCGCGACCGCTCGGACTCTGTCGAGAAACGTCACACTAGCCACTCGCGCTGCATCCTGTAGGTGCGTGTCCGGCATGATCGATGCGACGAACCGCAGACAGGTTCTCGCCTCGGCGCTGATCCTTGCGAAATGCCTCGACTAATACCCGTGACGGTCGAAATCGGCCTTCGCCGTCCCGTGACAATGGCGGAAACCGCCTTGCATGGGCAACGGCCTTCCCGCAATGTCCAGCGTTCGGCGGTGCGACGCGCCCGGTGGTGTTGAGATCGATTTGTCGGTCGCAGCTGCCAACCTCAGTACGCATCTAAGCAGCGATTCCCCGCGCGGCCTTGTTCTTGAGAAATTCGCCGAGCTTACGAAGTATAGTCGCGCAACGTATGCAGGTGGGTTTCTTAGGCTTCGTGGCGGTTCTAAGCATCGCTGCGAATCGACGCTTTCAATCTCCCGACTGTCGCCTTCGAAACAATGTCGTGGTAGGAAGCGAACAATAGTGTTCGCGCTGTCGGAACGATTGGAGATGCGCGGATGCTGCCGTGGGACAGCCACCGTCGATCCCGTCGCTCCCCCAGAGCAAGTACGGATCCTCCTACTGATATCATCGTTTTGCCGAAACATGCCGCCATCTCCCAGTCTTGATTGATCCCGTCACGGTTCGATAAACCGCAAGCTTCGGTTTGGAAACCTCGTTTCAAGATCAGTTCGACCTCGTCTGGAGGGAGCAACTATCATGCCGACTCCGTTCTCGAACCAGGAGGCCTGTCTTCAGCGGGAATGCGAGCGTGGCCGGCGTTTCATGAGCGGAATTTGGATGTAGTTCATTGGTCACTCGACTTGGGTCTACTATGCCGCCGTCGATCAACCATGACCATGCGACAATTTACCATTGTGCGTGTGGGGGATGATTGAGAATGCGCGCAAAAGCGACGAAGCGGCCTGCGCGGCGCCCGCGGGTGGCGTGGCCAAGTATGAAGTTGTTGTGATGCGGGGAGTGCCACCCATCCCAAACTGCGCAACTTTATCGCCTTCACGGGTGCGACCGACCGTTTGCCATCCAGTTCGGCGAGCCGTTTTGCAAGCTCAGCGGACGGCTCCCATGGCGTCTGTTCGCTGATCCCTGCTATCTTTTCACAGAGGCGCTGCGCCATAGAAGTTCTGCGCCTCCCCGTAACGGCTGCACCCGCACCGTTAGACGGTCCGCTCATTAGATCCATCAATTAGAGATCCGTCTGCTTCAGCCGGCCTGCGGTCAAGGCGCGCACCAAATGGTCGCATTTCTCGAGCTCCCGATATGCCTTACGTGCGGCGTTGTAGGCTTCCTGACGCGCCTGCCGCGCTTGTTCGATTTCCGACAGCGCCGCCTCAAGGCGCCGTTCGAGCAGCCGTTCGTGATCGTGCAGTGAGGCCATCTTCGCCTTCGCCTCCTCCAGATCGTTGAGAGCGACGGTTTTGCCAATCAGCAAATCGTATATCTCGCGCTCCAGTCGAGGTCGGTCTTGCCGCCATGCGCGAAGGACTGCCAGTGCAGCTTCGATAGACGCACCGGATTTGTCGATGGCTGACTGCCGCACTCGTAGAGTCTCGTCGGCTCGGCGACGCCGCAATTCCCTCAACTCAAGCAATTGATGCACGGCCTTGGGAGTTATGCCAGGCACGTGGCAAGCTCCTGAAGCATTGCGTCGAAGCCAATTTGTTCACATCTTGGCTGTCGCAGGAACGTCCGTATGTTCTCTATCTTGGCGATAGCCGTATCGGCGTGCGGATCGGCTCCTTTCTTGTACTCGCCGACCCGTATCAATAGTTCCACCTCCTGGTATTTAGCCATCAGCGACCGCAACTCACCCGCTAACTTCTCATGCCGCGACGACACGATCGCACTCATAGCACGGCTGACGCTTGCCAGAATATCGATCGCGGGATAGTGGCTCGACATCGCCAAGGTGCGTGAGAGCACGATATGGCCATCCAGGATGGAACGGGTTTCATCGGCCAGAGGTTCGGTGACGTCATCGCCCTCGAGAAGCACAGTGTAAAACGCGGTTATCGATCCACGATCGTTGTTGCCGGCGCGTTCCACGAGTTGCGGCAAGGTTGCAAAGACCGAGGGCGGGAAACCACGCAGGGTGGCCGGTTCGCCGGCCGCCAGACCAATCTGCCTCTGTGCGCGCGCAAAGCGCGTTACCGAATCCATGAGAAGCAGCACACGCTGTCCCCGATCTCGATACCATTCTGCGATTGCCGTCGCCACATAGGCCGCCTTCACCCGTTCCATCGCGGAACGATCGGAGGTGGCAACGATAAGAACTGATCTTCGTCGCGCCTCTGAGCCGAGATCGTGTTCGATGAACTCCTTCACCTCTCGGCCGCGCTCTCCAATCAGCGCTATCACTGTTACGTCAACCGCCGCGCTACGCACCAACATCGACAGCAGTGTGCTCTTGCCGCCGCCCGCCGCGGCAAAGATTCCCATGCGCTGTCCCTCGCCGCACGTCAAAAGACCGTCGATCGCGCGTATGCCGACTGGAAGAGCGCGATCAATGATGCGCCGGGTCAAGGGGCCCGGAGCCTCGCTTTGGACTGGAACGCGGGCGTCTGGAACCAGGGGCCCGTGAGTGGATGTGTCGAGAGGGCGGCCAAGACCGTCAAGCACCCGGCCAAGCAAGTTCCAGCCCGCGGGCACTGTCAGAGGCTCTCCCATCGGGATCACCTCAGTGAGGTTAGAAAGCCCTTGTATTTCGCCAAGCGGCGCTAGAATGGCGATGTCGTGCTGAAGCCCGATAACTTCCGCGGACAATTCGCCGTTGTTCCCGGGATTGCGGAGCATGCACAGGTCGCCTATGCGGGCACCAGGTGCCGTTGCACGGATGATTGTCCCGACGATTTGAAGAACTCGGCCGCAGACGCGCATTGTCGACGCCTGCGCCACCACCGTGCGAGCGAGCTGAAACAAGCGATCGATATCGTCGTGCGAAGAATGAATGGCAGCGACTGCCGTTGGCAGCTCGGGTCGCTCGGAAATCACGTTGCAGAGGCCTTTAGGCTGCTGCGCAGGCCGGCTTCGATCGCCGCCAATTGGCTTTCGATCGTGGCGTCGACCAGTCCAGCATCGGTCTCAAGGATGCATCCGGCATCTTTGACCCGCGGATCAGAAACTATTTCGACGACGGCGCGCGACGTCGCCGTCGAGAGCAGTTCGTTCAATCGTCTGCGAACCGTTTCGACATGCGCCGGTGCCAGGCGTAAGCGGACGAGGGAGCTATGGCCCGTGAATCTCAGACCGTGCAAAGCGATCTGCAGGGCAGCGTCATCCGGCGCGACGGTATCGATTACCCGACGTGCGATCTGCAGACCCATGTCGACAATCCGCTCTTGATTCGCCTCCATGATCCGCAGCGACGCAACGGCGATCGCGGTTAAACGTTGTTCGATGGTCGCCTGCGCCGCTGTCAGCGCGGCTTCCTTGGCAGCCGTCTCGATCATCCCTACAGTTTCGCGCGCCCCATCCAAGAGCGCGTCCGCATCGCGTCGCGCCTGAGTGAGCAATTGCTCAGCGTCCACGATCGTCTGTGCGCTGGCCGCCGGTAAAACTCGCCCTGGGCCGAGGATGCTGACCCCGCCCGCCGTCAGTTGAACCAGTGCGACCATGTCGGCATCTCTTTGCGGACCAGGCGTCGCGTCGCACGAAAGGCGTCCTCGCCGACACTGTCGTCACGGCAGGCGTCCGCCACCACCATCCAGATCGCTGCGGGGCGACGCAATCGTAGTCGGGCGCGCAGCCCATGCGGGATTGCGCCTATCGCAAGGCCGAACATCGCCGCACCGCGGTAGAGAAATGCACGAGGCGCAGTCGGCATCTCGGAAGCGCTGATCGCGGACATCAGCTCGACGGTCGGTCTCGGTAGCAGTGCAGCATGCGAAGCGAATGCGAAGGCCTCTTCGCCGAGAACGGCGCGTGCCGCCACAACATCGGCCGTCCGAAGGAGACCGACGAGGCTGGACGCGCCGGCCCAAGCTCCGGCTAGGCAGATAAGGCGTGTAGCGTCCTTCGCTGGCAGAAATGCGAGCCGAATTCGTGGTGCGTTGCCGGCCGAAATAATCGCGGACGCTTCGCTGCTTTGGCCGCGAAGCAGCCAACGCCCGAGCTTGACACGGATGAACGGGTCGGACTGAGCGAGGTTCAGAGGCATCCATTCAGGCCAACCGGTGGCTATTGTGTCATCGAAATCGGCCGCAGGATCGGCGATGCAGCGCATCATCGCTCCCGCCCACGGCGTATCAAGCCATTCATCTTGGATTGTTGCTGAGCTCGTTGCGAGCATAGTCGGATTGTTCGCTTCGCCGAAGCTCATGACGCTGCCATGCCGTTCCTAAGGCTAAAGCGCCGCCGCCATATGAGACAGACGAGCACTGCATTGCCGATCAGCGATGCCGCCATGCCGCCTACGAGGCCGATCAAGAAGTACGATGGGCCGCTACGTTCGAACGCCCCGGCTATCACTTCGGTTCGACGCAACGTGGTATCGTCCTGATTTGCCTTTACAAGGGCAACCGAGACCCGATCATAGGACAGGCCCTTCAAGCTATTTGCGACGAGCTCCTTGATCTTCGGCACGATCTGGTCGATCGGAGCACCGGGCTTGTAACGGACGAGCACAGCAGCAGTTGACGATGCGGGTGGATTACGATCGTCACTCGCGTTTTCGGGCAAGACCGTGTGGACCCTGGCGTTAAGCACGCCGTCGATACTGGACAGAGTTTGCGAAAGCTCCTGTGTGACACCATAAATGTAGCGGACACGCTCCTCTGTTTCCGATGAAATCATCCGGTCCTTCTTGAAGATAGTGCCCATATCGGCGAAATGATCGCGAGGCCACCCGGCGCTGTCCAACACATTCATAGCACGCGGCACATCTTCAGTGGGCACCACTAGCGAAGTCGTGCCGCCGGTGTCTGCCGCCCGTTCCGCGTGGATGCCTTGTCGCATAAGCAACGCAAGCATTTCGTTAGCCTCGCGCGCCGAAAGGTTGCGATAGAGCTCAATCTTCGATCCGCAGCCGACCAGGGCGAATAGCACCAGAAGTGCCACCGCCCGCTTCAATACAAACGCCACGCCCGCATCATCATGGCTCATTGACTATTCAGCAAAGTGTCGAGCGTGTGGGTCGCCTTCCCAACCACCTTGGTCACAAGGTCGTACTGCAGGCTCATAGCCGATAGCTCGACCTGCGCGTCGAGCCACTCAGCCGAGCGGATGTTCCCCGCGTTCATGCCTTCGGCGGCTTTGCGAACGCCTTGCATGGATCGTGCAAAGCCAGCGTTCAGTTTTTCCAAGCCACTGAGGATATCATCGGATAGGCGAGGAACGTGCGGCCCCCCTCCCTCCTCCGTCAGCCCGCTCCCAGCCATGATCGGCGGTTCGTCAGCTCGCGGCGATGGCACGGGCGGCTCGAGTGCGGCTTGAAACGCCGCGACGGATTCAGCCGACACTTTCGATGTGGCTGGGATCTCCGTCGCCAAAGAGGCTGGCAGTGCTTGCGGGAGGATACTACCTACGCTGCTCATTAGATGTCCTTTCCTGCAGTATGTGCTGGCGCGGTCTGGCCCAAAGCTGTGAGAAAAATAAAAAAAAAAAAAAACCCATCGAGGCCGGGCTCGCCGCTTGGCAGACGCCTGAGCACGGCATCGCGTTCGCTTGGGCGTCCATCAAGCCCAAGAGCCAGGGCCTGAAACGCCATTCCATATGCATCATTCGCCCTGGCAAGAGGATCGAGGCGTTCCAGCGCCGCTGGAATATCGCCTGCCGTCAGATCTGCGACCGCGTAAGCAATGACACACTCCCGACCGCCCGGCGCAATGACATCAAGCCCCTTCGCGATCTGCCTCGCCCTCACCACGTCGTTCATGACACAAGCCAAGAATGCCGCCTCGGTGAGACGTCGCAGCAGGCCGGAGCGACTGTCGGGTGTCGCACAAGTCGACGACAAAGACATACATACCGAATCCTTGCCCCTAACCGAGTCATGTGTCGTTTTCTGATCATCCATGTCACATCCCGCCACCGACCTCGGCTCAGGAAAACATCGCGCCTGGGCCCCTAAAGGGCGCACGCTCGCAACACGTCCCGCGACCAAGCACTCATCTCGCCACCACATGACAAGACCGTCTGCCGAGTGGTGTTGCGTGCTGCAAGCGATCAATTCTCATAATGATCTAATTCGGCCTCTCGCTCGGCGCCAATACAATACGGGCATGGAGTCATAACGGCAGCCTATGGATAGTGGGTGCCCTCCGTCAACCGCTCGGTCCGGCACAAAGTGTGCGCTGCTCGCGGGCGTTTCGTCGAAGGCGACTGCAGAACCCAATCCGCCGCCAATGCAATCCTTATCGTTACCTGCTTAAGGCCAAAAATGCGCGTGGCTCGGCGACTGAGATCTTGCCGAACCACTCGTTTAACGCAACGACACGTACTTCCGGGTTAGCGCCGCCGTCTCAAGCGCTCGCGCTGAGACGCGATCCATCACGGGCGCCTATGCCTTCATAGCGATCAAGTATTTTGCGCCATGCGCCGCCTCTAGTAGTGACGTGCGGAGCTGTTGATCCAACCGGGACACGGAGGAATGCCATTCGGCCAGCTGCGGGAACGTTCTCGTCGTGAGGAAGGGGATTCTGGCATACCTTATCATCGGCAGACGATGCCTGTCGGTGGCCTTGAGCGGCCGGCCCCGAGAGCAGATCGTTACCCCTTGAGCGGGGTTGGTGGCGCAAGCGGTTTCGAATCCTGCTGGCGCTACGGTGCGTTGGCAAGCAGATCGTCTGGGAGGGTCAATGAACCTCGATGACACGATGGAGTCTGCGCGACAGACCATCGCACAGATGGATAGTCTCTTGACGTGGGCTCGCGAACAACTTGACCGTTGTGCCTGCCCTTTAGGCGACAGCGCTATGAGCGCCGCTTCAATTTCTGCATTTGTCGCCGATCAGGATGAAGCGTTTCAAAGAGCATATGCGGACGAGCTGGCGGTTCTCAGTCACATCCTGCCAGCGCCTGAATCGATGTCGCATGGCCCACGCAGCAAGCCGTCTGCACGCAGAGCATGACATGATGAGGATGGCGGATGGTGAGCTATTGAATGGGTGACGATGCGACAGACACCGAGCGGCTGGCACAGCTCGCCATCGACTTCGTGGCAGGGCGCGCGGACCTAGCTAGCGTCATTGGGATCACTGATGATGAGCTTGAGGCCTTGTATGTATTTGGCTACCGCTACTATTCTTGCGGCAAGTATGAGGAGGCGCGGAATTTCTTTCGCTTCTTGTGCCTACACCGGCACATCGATGCACGATTCTGGTTTGGCCTGGCTGCCAGTAGTCAGATGCTTGGGGACCCAGAGAACGCCATGCACGCCTATCGGCTGGCCGGGCTCCTGAATAGTGAGGACCCGCAGATCCCGCTTCGAGCTGCCGAATGCTTCATCAAACTAAATCATCCCACAGCGGCCATCACTGCACTCGAGAATGCCTTGGCGCTGAGTGTCAGAAGGCCCGAACACAAGGCTTCGGCCGGCCGTGGGCTGATGATGCTTAACCGCCTCAAATCCCAACTAGGGTCCAACCATGGATAGAGTGAACATGCGGGCGTTGATGAGCAAGACGCTCCCCGAAGTCGGGACGCTGAACTTCAGTGCCTCCGTCACCGGTCTTTCGGGCAATGGCCGCAAGACTGACGCTAACCTGTTGCCGCAATCAGTTTCCGGAGAGGCTGTCGCGTCAGGTTCGATTCCAGGCTTACCGGCACCACGTGCGTTCGATGCGATTGACCTCCTTACCACGTTTCTGGCTCTGAAGACCAAGATGACGGATGGACAGGTTGCAGCCGGAATGGAGGACGCGCGACACTGGGGAGAGCAGCAAAGGCAGTTGCACGAGAAAACCTCTAAAAGCATCATTGAAGCGGCAAAAAGATTGGCAGAAGCAAAGAAGAGCTCCGGCATCATGAAGTTCTTCGGGTGGCTAGCGGTCGGATTGACGGTCCTGGCTGCCGTTGCCACCGGCGGAACTCTTGCAGTCATGGCGGCGGCAGTGAGCGTTGGAGTAGCGACTCTCATCGAGACGGGGGGCATCGATAAGATGACCGCGGCAATTGTGAAGCGTCTCGAGAAAGACGGAATCGAGGGCGGCAAGGCCAAAGCCTTGGGCGCGATCATCACGATTGGCATCATATTCGCTATCTCGGTGCTAACGGTCGGCGCTGGCTTTGCTAATGGAGCTGCGAGTGGATTGCGTATCACCGCCTTGATACCGTCTAACTCTGTCAAGGCTGTTCAGATAGGCCAGGGAGTTTCGACGGCGGCTCGAGTCGGCGAGGCAGTGGCATCGCTGGGCGAGGCTGGCGCCGGCATCGCCAATGGCATCCAGCAGAAGGAGGCAACGGACGCCCAGGCGGAAACGTTGGACATCAGCAAGTGCATTGCAAGATTGAGACAACTGCAAAGCGATGAAATGGACTTCATCAAGCAGTTGCTTCTCGACAGGACGATGACCACACAGAAGGTTGCCGAGGCGATCGAGAGGCAGAGTGACTCCAACGCCAACCTCGTAATGCACTTCGCCTGACAGGCTGCGTGGGGCCACTTATCGAACTTGAGGAATGTAGCCATGGCATTTGCGATCGAACGTGAAACGACCGTTGGCGGGTACGACCTGTTGGATGCTGCCGTGCATCAACAACTTCCGTGGGCGCCGATCTCTGCTACGGTCCGCGGCAGAAACGTGCCGGAAGGCGAGATCCCGCGCCCACTCGCGGATCCCGTTGAGGGGGCGCGGGGTTGGGGATCAGTTGGTGTATCGGATCTCGCGGACGTTGTGATCCACAAGAAGCTTTCCAACATCCAGGTCAAGCTGAAGGACTTTGCTACGAGGAACGACATATCGGCAGTCGCCGCGCTCATCATTCGGCTCAATGCGGAGTTCCGCAAGGCGGCGAGGTCGGACCGGTCGGCCGCGCTTAACGTCGAGATCGCTGCGCAGGAAGCTGCTGCCAAGGCGCTTCGCAATTCAGGGCTATGCCAGTTGTTTGGCGCAATAGCCACCTCTGGCGGCGCGATGTTAGGTGCCGGTGTGAACTTCAAGGGCGCTCGCCAGATTCAAGCGCGCTTCGACGAGCTGTACAAGGCCAAGATCCAGACGCCGCTCCCGAAGTCTAGTGTGGAGACGCCAGCCCCGAACAGCCCTTCAGGTCAAGCGCAGCGCTTTGACAAACCGGAAGGCGGGCAGGAGCTCCACGGCGAGCCTCACGGCAAAGCGCAATTTACCCAAGCGCCAGAGCGCGAGGCGCGGCCCTCGGACGACAACATCGAGATGACACGTCTGGATGGGAGCGCATCATCGAGCAGAGGCAATACACCTGGCGACCCGCTCAGGCTGGACGCGCCCGATAGCGCGACGGACCCCCTTGAGTTTACGCGCGTTGTCCAGGCACAGACAGCAGCCCAGCAGGCGGCGATGAGGTGGAATGGCATGGGCACAATCGCGACAGAAGCGTTTAAGCTTCCCGGAGCCGGCCTGAACATGGGCGCGACGCACTACCAGGAGGAGAAGGCGAAGCTGGAGGCGGACGGCACCAAGGCGCGGGCGCAGAGGGAGGACGAGAGTGGATTCATGGCAAGCTACGAGGCGACGATTCAGGACTTTCTGGGCAAGCTTGCAGAAATTCGTCGTGCCGATACCGAGGCGAGAAGCAAGATCGTCTATATGGCTTGAGTGCATCGTTCGGACGAAAACACATCCGATTTTGAGAATGACGTAAGATGATCAAGGTAATGCCTGGATACCAGCCCTATGCGTGGGCCAGCAGCGCAGGAAATGTTCTCCCAGGTGGCCTGTCTTTGGGCTCGATTATCACGCTGGTTCTGATGGAACGGTATGCCATTTACCAGAATCAAATCCGATCTCAAATCGACGATATGCAGGCGCGCAACAATTTGCTGAAAGATATGAATAAGGCGTTGGCTGCCCTGCGTACCAATCGACCTGCCGATGAAAAGGCGGTTAGAGACTACGGCAGCTTCGTCGATTCGCAAGGCAAGACTCAGGATGTGTTTGAATGGATGCAGGCAAACGACATCTCCATCGAGACGGAGAATTCCGACAAGAGAGGTGTGCAGTCGCAGTTCGACGCTGCCATCAACAACCTTAAGGCGGCGATTGACAGCGCCAATAGCGAAGGGCAGATGGCGTTGATTTTTATGCAAGGGCTGCTTGATAAGCTCAATCAGATTGCTGAACTGATGTCTAACCTTCTTTCGAAAGATCAAAAGATCAAGGATGTGATCATTGGCAACTCTCGTTAAGAGACGGCAACAAATGAGTAGTACAGGACGGGGGCAGTCATCCCAGTTCTGCCCACCTGTTCTCACAGTTGCAATGAACGCAAGTACGGCGGATGGAAAGTTGAATGGATGCGCATTCTCCGCGGGAACGCCGCTTCCTCAATATCTAGCAAGACCTTGCTGACGTTCCTTTGTCTACTGCTTACCCGATGTGCCGGCTCCGACTCGATTGCTGAACGCGGTGTTCTGCTGGCTTCAACAAGCGTCGGCTGGCATGCGTCGGAGCCCTCCTTCTCAGCGGGGAAACCTGCAAGCACGTAGCTTTGAACTGCTGGCACAGCCGCCGAGCCGGCCGATCACCGCCTCGGTGGAGCGGCGGCTGCCGGTCACATCCGATAGCACTCGCGTGAGCCTCGACTACGCCAATGCCGATATTCGGCAAGTTGTGAATGACGTCGTGGGCGACATTCTGAGCATGCCCGTCATCATCGATCCGGGCGTTGGGGGAAAAATGACACTTCGGACCTCGGGCCAAGTCCCCGCGAGTGATGTGCCGCGATTGCTCGACCAAGCGCTGGCACCGTACGGCTACGGACTGGCCGTGGTTGACCGCGGAGTTCGGGTGGGGCGCTTGGTCGACCTCGCCGGCGGAGCGCGAAGCGATGTTCAAGTGGTTCCCGTCCGCTATGTCGATCCAGCCGATGTCATCAAGGTGATCCGACCAAGCGTCGAGGAGAGCGTGGGTCTGACACCCGCGCCGGGAGAACAAGGTATTGCCATCAGTGGGCCACCCGGCTCGGTGAGTTCCCGTGCGCGAACTCATCGGCTTACTTGACACCGATGCTATGGCTCACAAATCGTTTGCGCTGTATACGCTGGCTCATGCGAGTCCGGCCGCGGTAGAGCGAGAACTCAGTTTCTTGTTCAGCCAGAATCGCCAGGGCAGAGTGCGCGTTCGGCTTGCGCCACTCGAGCGGCTGAACGGCATTCTCGTGGTAGCGGACGACCCTGCGGTACTTCAGCAAGTTCGTCGGGTTATCACCACGCTGGATAAGACGTCGGAGGCGGCGGCAAACATTCACGTGCGTCCACTTCGGTATCGAAGGGCTACCGAAGTGGCGCAGGTACTAGCACGAGTCTTTGGCGCTCAGCCGCCCAGTGCCGTATCTCGCGCGCAGCCCGCGGGAGAGTTTGGAAAGTTGTCAATCGGAAGCGCATCCCATCGATCGAGCTTGCCTCTAAACGTTCCCGGCCTGTCGGACGAAAGATCAGATGCGGCCGCGTCAGCAACGCAAGCAAAGGACGATGTGGTGGTCTCCGCAGTCAGTCTTGGCCTGTCGGTGCCGGTGCGGATCCAGGCGGATCCTAGCCAAAATGCACTCGTGATCTTCGCAACGCCGCATGACAACAAAATCATCGAAGCCGCCGTTCATCGGCTTGACGTCAAGCCACGGCAGGTCCTGATCCAGGTCATTGTCGCGGAGGTGCGGTTGAGCGATCATTTGCGATACGGTGTCGACTATCTTCTCTCCTCGCTGGATTTGGGTGCCGTTTCGCGAGGTGGTTTGTCCTATGTGTTCCCAAATAGGGATGCCAACGTTGTGCTACACGCGCTAAGTGGCGTCGGGGACGTCAAGGTCGTATCGGCGCCACGTATTCTCACAGTTGACAATCAAACCGCGACAATTGAGGTGGGCGATCAGGTCCCGATCCTCGCGCGATCCTCACAATCCACGCTAAGCCAAAGTTCAACAATCGTGAACGACGTCGAGCTACGCGACACAGGGGTCATTTTGGCTGTAACACCCCGCATCGGCGCCGGAGGTAACGTGACGCTCGACACCTTTCAGGAGGTCAGTACCGCGAACAAGAACACACTGACCAACGTCCAATCCCCGGTCATTTCGGTACGCCGCCTCCAAAGCACCGTATCGACACGAAACGGTGACACGATCGCGATCGGCGGTTTGATGCAGGATAGCACCAACCGGATGGATTCCGGGGCTCCCGTGCTAAAGGACATTCCGTTGTTGGGACCTCTATTCGGCAGCACGGAGCAGGCCAAGGACCGAACCGAGCTCTTGGTGTTACTGAATCCTCGGGTGGTTGAGAGTGACGCCGATGCGCGGGCTTTGACTGAGGAACTGCGGGAGAAGTTCGAATCGCTAGCCCCCGATCTCGGCCGCCACCTGACGCCCCAACGTAGGCGTCGTTCTCGGGCCACGGCTTTGAGGGCTTGGGCGCGGTAGGCGCAGGGCAGAAACTGTACGATGTCGTGGTTGGGACAGCCGTCGGTGACCTTAATCAGGACGTCAGAGTCGGGCAAGCGGATCGACATCGTTAAGGTTTGCTGTCTTGACCAGGGACGCGACGACAGTCCAGTGTTCGGACCCACCGCCAAGCCCTGACGGCGAACACATCACCGCTGCGATGCTCTGGATTAGAGCCGTCAATGCGACCTAGCTTTCGCAAGGTGAACGGCTTTCAAACTAAGAAACCGGTTGAAGCGGTCGCGCCACGAGGGGTCCATTTCACGGCATCCTATGGCTGGGAGGCGCGGTCGGCGGCGTACCGCCACTGGATGTATCCAAGATCTGATGCTCATGATGTGCTTTTAACGCTAGCCATTCCGTCCATGAAATGGCATCCGCTTTTTCAAGAGGTTGTTCTTTTGCATACTGAAAAAATGTGTCCATCAGCTCGCTTTTCTCGTTCCGCAACACCTTGTTTAACGCCTTGCTTGTTGGAAACTCGTCGCGCCTTCTTAATTTTATCTGGCGTTCTATGATGTGCGCACATTGCACTTTGTCGGAATTGTGCAACATGTCTGCCAGGGTCATCAGCAGCGTTGTACGCCCTATGCCGCCCCGGCAATGAAAATGCAAATGAACATCACCCGCACGGGCGAGGTTTCGCAACTCCGATACAAGCTTATCTATTTCAGCATCGGTGGGACGCGCATGATCTGGTGTCGGAATGCGCAGATATGCCACACCCTTTCTTTTAACTAATTCCTCTTCCGTTTCTATTTTCACTTTACCGAAGTCGAGAACCTTTGGAGGCGCCGAAGAAGCCTTTCCTTTTACGACACTCCCGGATTCTATGGTCAGACCAAAAGGAAATTTAGTCGGTAGTTTTGCGAGCTTCTTTGTCTCCTTCGCGGGAATAATGTCAGCAGGCTTTTCCACGTTACCCCAGTTATAATTATCTGCAGCATACCAGGATATTGGTTCTCCATTTGCGAATCCATGGAACTCTTGCCTAGTATCTATAATGACGAGCCGTTTTGGACGTGTCAGTGTAATTAGTTCTTCTAGCTGCCGCTCAGAAAATTGTTCACTCCCAGACAAGCTTAAACCGTCAAACCCGGTCAAGTCGCAACTCTCCATCCCGGATGTATCGGATGTGGCGCGAAAGGTAGAGGGTTCAATCGTGTCATATACAAGCGTTGGGGGATTTTGGGCGGGTATTTTCTTCGGTATTGTTGTCGGTGGAATTCTAAATGGCGTGCGTGACTCAACGCTCGATGAGGCTGGCGCGCGAGCGCCGAGATCGGAATCTGGCGCCGGCATTTGATATGAAAGACCGACAGGCTTGCCGGGACCACACCGCATAAGTCTCTCCTTTGAGCAGCAAAAAGATAGCCCCATCAAAATGACGCAGGCTAGGTACGGCAGGTCGCCGCGCACTACCCAGCTCCAGCACTGAACGGAGCGTGCACTCCGAGGCGCGGCAAACCAAGCACGAGCGAGCTGCGTTCCGCATCCTGACACGACAAAACAAATCCTTCACCTACCGGCTTGCGTGGGGAGCGGTGGCGCTGTTTAACGCTTCGCCACTACTCGGGCCGCTTCCATGCGCGCGGAAGCCATCCTGCGCGGGCTCATCCACAGCTAGCCCGTCTTATTCGCCAGAGGGCGCCTGAGAGGCTGGCGAGCGTGGTGTAAAGCGCTGATGCGGCGTAGGATTCGGTTGCGACGCCAACCCCATCACCTTCAACCGCGAACGCCACGCCCGCCATGACCGATGATACGATTCTGCCATTCTCGTTTCCAGCCGTTCACGCCAAGAAAGTCACAGCTGCCTTCGATGGTGGGCGCCTGACCTCGAATGGAGGCGTGATGCTTCTGGCGATGGCCGAGCGGCGTCTCGGCTTGGCCGGCAATTTGGCCCGGGTGTTCCCGGATCGGCGCGATCCGACGCGGGTCGTGCACAGCCTTGTCGATATGTTCCGCGCTCGCATGTTCGCGATCTGCTGCGGCTACGAGGACGCCGACGACCTCGATCATCTGCGGTCCGATCCGGCGTTCAAGCTCGCTTGCGGTCGGCTGCCGGACACGGGCCGGGATTTGTGTTCCCAACCGACGCTGTCGCGGCTGGAGAATTCGCCGCGACTGCGCGACGTGATCCGCCTGACCTACACCTTGGTCGACGCATGGATGGATAGCTATCCGTGCGAGCCCGCATCCATCACGCTGGACATCGACGACACCTGCGATGTCGTCCACGGCCATCAGCAGCTCTCGCTGTTCAACGCTCATTATGACGAACGCTGCTTCCTGCCGATCCACGTCTACGACACGGAGACGAGCCGGCCCGTGGCGGTCGTGCTGCGGCCCGGCAAGACGCCGGGCGGCGTCGAGGTGCGTGCCCATCTTCGACGCCTGGTACGGCACATCCGCACGCGATGGCACAAGACGCGAATTACGTTCCGCGGCGACGGGCACTATGCTCGGCCGGAGGCCATGACGTGGTGCGAGAACAACGGCATCGACTACATCTTCGGTCTGTCCGGTACCAAGCCTCTCGCCAGAAAAGTCGACGAGGTCGCTGACGACATCCGCACGCGACGCGCCATCGAGAACCTGCCTGTTCTGCGCGGCTATACCGAGACGCGCCACGAGGCAAAGTCCTGGGATCGCGAACGGCGCACCGTCGCCCGTATTGAGGCGACGATGCTCGGTCTCGACATCCGCTTCGTCGTCACCAGCCTCGATGTCGGCTCGGCCGAGTGGATCTACGACAGCCTGTATTGTGCGCGCGGCCAAGCCGAGAATCTGATCAAGCTGCATAAGACGCAGCTTGCCTCCGATCGCACCAGTTGCCGTTCGGCGCTCGTCAACCAGATCCGTCTCGTGCTCCATACGGCCGCTTATTGGCTGATGCTGACCGTGCGCGACGCCATTCCCAAAGTCCGGGAATTGGCCACTGCCGAGTTCGCGACGCTGCGTCTTCGTCTCTTGAAAATCGCCGCCCGGGTCATCGAGACCGCGAGCCGCATTCGCCTTGCGTTCGCCGCGGCATGTCCCGAAGCCGATTTGATCCGCTGCTTGCCAGGCGCGCTCCTGTCGCTCGGTCCTTGACCGGCGGGGCGTGCGCCCCTGTTCGCCCAACCCATCCCTCAAGCGCGTTGCAAAGTACGGGTCGTCAGGCGGTGAAAAGCCGAAGGCAATCCTGTGCTCCTCGTCAGAGGAGATGTGCGGCCCGCATCAATCCGACCCAAAACCGCACTCTCACGAATAGGACGGGTTAGTAGCTCGTCACAGTAACTTTGACTCTTTGGATATGCCTGGATAAGCGCTCCCCAGTTTGGTGCGAGCTTTGTCCGCTGTAAACATCCAGTTGATACGGGCGCGAATTTTGTTTCGCTGCCGCTCCCATGCTGCGATCTCGCTTCTAAGGCGTTTTGGATCGACGATCCGCCGGCCGAGACACTGCCCTTGGAGCGCGCCGATCTAGATCTCGACCATATTGAGCCAACTGGCGTGTTTCGGGGTGTAGTAGAAACTCGATGCGGCGGGCCTCGGGCGGGGCAAAGGCTTGTTAAAGGGCGCCGGGGGCATGGATCGACAGATTGTCTTGCACGACACGGATGCAGGCGGCCTTGGGGTCGTGGACATCGACGAGTTCGCGCATGCCGTGAGCACAATCCACGGCGGTGCGCCGTTCGGTGACTTTGACCTTGCGCCAAACTCGATGCGGATCGAAGGCGACGAAGAGATTGATCGTGCCGTTGCGGCGGTACCCGTAATCGTAACGCTCGCGCTTTGCCGGCTCGGGTGGAATCGGCTGGCGCACTTCGCCGATGAGCTGAACGGGGGTTTCGTCGAAGCAGACCAGCGGCCGCTCGAGATCAGGCGCTTCAGCGTAGAGATCGAGCACATCTTCCATGCGGGCGACGGATTCGTCATCGACATGGGGAATGCACCACATGTCCCTACCCCACGGCTTGAGGACATTATCGGCCAGCCGGCGGCGCACGGTCTCGCCTGACAGGCCGTCATATCGGTGAGCTTGACCATCACGTCCGGCCAGCAGCGCCAGCGTCCAGCGCCTTCGGCCGGCGGCGGCTTGGCGCATGCGGTCGCCACCAGCAGGGCTTCCTCCTTGCCGGTCAGCTTGCGCTCCGCACCGGGACGCGGCTCCTCACTCAAGGCCGGATCGAGATTGCCTTCCACGAAGCGGCGTTTTGGTCCGAATAGACGGTGGAGGCGCTTATTCTGGCGGTCCGGGCAATCTCCTCGTCGGGGCTGCCGATGTCGGCCGCCAGCAAAATCTGAGCCTGCTTGAGTTTGCGAGCGGCATACCTGCCGCCGCTCAGCATCGCCGTCAGTTCCTCTCGCTCGGCTTGGCCCAATTCGATCCGGTACCGTACATTTATCGTTCGCCTCCCTATTGGGGGCTCCGGACTCGATCCATGAGTCAAAAATCAGACGCACGCCCTACCAAGAAGCAGGGCCATGATCTGGCTTTCATCTATACCTACTCGCACGTGCTCGGACGGCCATGCATCGCGTTTCGGCATTGCGAAGCCGCGGTGTGCACGTGGCAGCGGTTTCACGCGAGCTCCAGGAACGCCTCGTCCCATGGCGCAGGGACTCGCCGATCCCACAAACCGCGTCTTGGCCTTGCGGAGCGTCGGGGCAGCCGTAGCGGAGCTTCCCCGCGAGCTCCAGCGGCGTCAGGCTGTCCTCGCCGAGAGTCTTCCTCAGCCTGCGGATCGGCCTCGAGCCTTGGCAGCATTGGGGTCGCAGGAGGTACGGGACGATTTGCAGGTCTGCCTCAACGGCCTCCGCTAAACGGCGCGACTGCTTCCAGTCAAGCCTCTGCCTCCAAAATCGGGTCGATCTTAGTCGGCCAGCACTCCAAACATAAAATGGCCTGCGTCTCACCTGACAAGCACGCCGCGAAAACCCTTGCCAATTGCGGCATGTCATGCCGATCAGCCGTATGTGTGAGTGACCTCCGAAAATCGCACTGGTCCCTGCTCATTCAAACCGGCTATTGGACGCTGAGCATGTTGTTCCTGAAAGGCATAACCTCATCAGCTGACCCCATATCGAAATTGTATTGGCTTCTGGTCGACCGTGAGTACATGGAGAAGTGGATGCTACTCCGTTGAGTGGCTGCCTGCTCTTCTCCTAGGAAGTAGTTCCGACAAATACGATGTCCTGGAGACGTAGGCCCAGTGAAAACTACTGTTGTGGCTCGGTAAGTCGCCGTGATGGTGAATGGTGTGTCCTGCCGAGCGCTTCAACGCGGCTGAGCCAGGTGGCCCAGTCCCACAGCGGTCAAACTTAGCTAGCGACAAGGGCTGCAATGTCGTGCATCACACCACGTGGCCGTTCAATTCCGGTGGCGGCCCCGGTGCCGACGTGTGTGCGTACCGGGGATACCGCATGGTTCTCGCAAATGATCGAAGAGGCGAATCTAGATGCCTGCGAGGCATCCGATCGAGCACCCGATTGCAAGGATTTCGACAATGATCCGCATGATCTGGCCGAAAGCGAAAGCGCCACGTCTTGTCCCGTTGATTGCCGGTTCGATCATCAGTGCCGTGCCTGGCCCTATACTGCGTCGGCGAACGCCCGAAGAGCTGTCACGATCGGTTGAACTCGTCGAGTTGACCAGGAGGATTACCGAGCACACTTTGGTCAGCCGAGATTATGCCGGCAATACCGAGGTGCACGTCATGCTGAACCGCGAATTATTCGGCAATGCGCTTGTGATCGTCAGTTTCCAGCTTGATACCCTAAGGGTTTGCATCGAGTCCGAGCGGCTTTGGCCTATCCTGCAGGTACATGGCGATGCATTTGCGCGCGACTTGTCCGATCGGCTTAAAATGCGCATCGTGATGGTCGTCTTCTCCTGCAGCTCATTGTTGGACGAACAAGGCAGCAACCGGCGATCTCGCGGACTTGAGACACTACTCTACTACACAGTTGAGAAGGGCGCATGATCGACCTACCCTGCTATGGCCGACGTGAGGCTACCGCCCTTTCGCGTCTTGCTAAACGTCTGCCAGTCCCCTTCAACATCGCTGGCATCGACGTGGAAGCTGTCATGCCAGGTTCGACACCTCCGCGCCTTCCAGCGGATTCCTGCCGGGCCGTGATGCGCCCACGCGGCCACAGGATTCGCGTCACAGTTGACTCGACGCTCCTTCCAGCGGTGGCTGTGCAACATTGGCCAGAAATTACCGCATTGCCTCCGGGTGACGGCCTGCGAGAAATCCTGCTCGACATTGTCTTCCGAGATCTCGCGATCCAGGTGGAACAATGGTGTAAGCATCGGCCGATCTGGTCTTCGGCCGAGAGCACTGAAGCGTTTCCGTACGCATTTGAGATTCTTCGCTTGGAGCGTCCGGGCGACATCCTCGGGCTGGTCGAATTCGATGGCGGTGGACTGCAATGGATCGCCGACTGCTGCTCTACGCTTCCCGTCGTGTGCGTCGCGCTCGATGATCTGCCCCTTTCTCTCGATCTGCTGGTCGCACGCATCAGCCTTATCTTGACGGATCTGCGTCAACTCGCTTCAGGTGATGTCGTCCTGCTGGATACCACCCCCGTCGGTCATGACGGCGTCATGAGTGTTCTTCTATGCCTCTCTGGCGGTCCTTGCTTTCGCGCCTCGATCTTCAATGGCCGCCTTGCCATCCTTTCAGCTATGGACTGTATGATGGATAGACCGGATCCGCTCCCGCCGGAAACCTTCGACAGCATTGATCTTCCTGTTGATGTGGATGCTGGACGCCTGACCATGCCGCTCAGGCAGCTTCGCGAATTGGCTATCGGCCAAGTGCTGGATCTTGGTTTTGATGCCACTACCAATATCAGCTTGCGCGTCAATGGCCAGGTCGTCGCAACCGGTGAACTGGTGCGCATCGCCGAGCGAACAGGTGTGCGCGTGCTCGACTTGCGATCAGCACGAGCAGAACGATGACGGCGCTGCCTGATCCCGCGACGCTGATCGCCCTAATCGCCTGCGTCGCGATCGCCCCCTTCGTTGCGATTACCGTCACCTCTTACGTGAAGCTCGTCGTCGTCTTTGGGCTCATTCGTAATGCTCTCGGCGTTCAGAACATTCCGCCGAACATGGCGCTGAATGCGATCGCCATCCTGCTGTCGGTCTACATCATGCAGCCAGTGGCTAAAGGAGCGTATGAGGCAGTGCGCGACAAACCAATCGCATTCCAAGATATCCGCGAATTGGAGACGACGATAACGCTAGCTGCTGAGCCAGTTCGCAACTTTCTCCTGAAGAACACGTCGCAACAGGAACGGAAATTCTTCGTCAATGCGGCTCGGGGATTGTGGGACAAGGAGGACGCCGCCGCCATAACTGGCAGCGAATTTATGATTTTGATTCCGGCCTTCATCACATCCGAACTGGAGGACGCGTTCAAGATCGGCTTCTTATTGTTTCTGCCCTTTATCGTCATCGATCTCGTCGTTTCGAACATCCTTCTGGCAATGGGCATGATGATGGTTTCGCCAATGACCATATCCTTGCCATTCAAGCTGTTCTTTTTTGTTCGTTGCCGTGAACGGGTGGCAGCGCCTAATTCATGGCCTGATCTTCTCCTACGCGCGAGCAGCACCATGAATACCGCCACACTCACCAACATGGCCATTGGCGCGCTCAAACTGACACTTGTCCTGTCGATGCCCACAGTCCTCGTCGCTACGGGCGCCGGGCTGATCGTCAGTGTTGTGCAAGCTCTGACCCAAGTTCAGGAGCAGGCACTCTCTTTCGCCGTGAAGCTGATATGCGTGAGCCTGATACTGGTCGCCACCGCGAATTGGTTCGGTGAACTTAGCCGGTATACGGTGAACATCTTCGACCAAATCGCCGCGATGTAAGTCTGAGGCCCCAGGGACTTGCTAAATTTGCCTCTCTTCGCCGGGCGGCACGCAACAACAGCGACCGCCGCCGGCTGGCTGTCCAAGCGCTAGAGTAATCCATTCCATGTCACCACTTGATCCAGCTCACCTGCATACTTGCCTTGTTGTCCTTGCGCTTGCGATGGCACGTGTGACAGGGATGGTGCTGGTCATGCCCTTTCTGGGACGCGGTAAGGTGACGGCGCCGGCGCGCAACGGCGTGATCATGGCATTGGCGCTCCCGGTAATGGGGTTTGCTTGGGCAACGAGGCCTGCGGATCTCGACATCACACGTCTGGCGCCGATCCTGGGCCTGGGGCTCAAGGAACTCTTGCTCGGGTGCCTGCTGGGCATGCCAGTTGCCGCGACTATGTGGGGTGTGGAAACCGCGGGCACGTTCATTGACCACCAGAGGGGGGCCACGATGGCAAGCCTCTTGAGCCCGGCAAGCGTCAATCCGCCCTCGCCGCTTGGGACCTTCCTAGCTCAGCTTTACGCTACATGGCTGTTCGTCAGCGGCGGCTTTTCCAAACTATTGGAAGCGCTCTATCGCTCCCATGACATCTGGCCGCTGTGGAGCTTTCATCCTGCATTCGGTCCGATCTTCGTCACCAGTGTGTTAGATCTTGCAGACCTCGTGATGCTGCTGACGTTGCTTCTCGCCGGTCCAGCCATCGTTGCGATGTTTCTTAGCGAATTGGGCCTGGCACTGATCAGCCAGTTCGCGCCGCAACTGGAGGTCTTCTTTCTCGCTATGTCGGTCAAGAGTGCAGTCGGCCTTCTGCTGCTGCTTCTCTCGCTCACGATCATTTTGGCCAATGCCGATAAGCATATGCCGTCGTCTGTTCTGATCCTCAATCGCATCGCCAGGTGACTGCCGTGACCAGTAGAAAGACCGAAAAGCCGACCCCCACGAGGCTGCGGGACTTGCGCAAGAAGGGACAGGTTCCGCGCAGTAAGGAAGTCGTGTCGGCGGCGGTGACCCTTGGGTTCTTCGCGCTGTTCTTCGCCTCTTTGCCTGGCCTAGTCGACCGACTTAAGGCAACGATCCTGTTGCCCGTATCATTTCTTGAGGAGGACTTCCCAATTGTCAGCCGACAGCTACTCGAGTTTTATTTCGGTGAAATACAAAGTATGGTCGCACCTTTCCTCGGCGTCGTCCTGGTCATAGGCGTGGGCGCTAACCTGCAGAACGGGGCGATTTTCTCCCCCGAGGCTGTCACGCTGTCGCTGAAAAGGCTGAACCCCGGTGAGAACGTCAGAAGGATAGTCTCGCTGCAGAATCTCGTCGGTCTGGGTAAGGCGATCGCGAAGATGCTGATACTCGGCTTCGTCATAATGCTTGTGCTGCGCGAAGGTGTGCATGCGCTTGTGTGGACGCCGAGCTGTGGCATATCGTGCCTAAGTGCCGTGACGGGTAACCTGCTGCTCGGGATCGCAAGTTATGTGGGGGCGAGCTATCTTGTGGTGGCAATTGCTGACTTTGCGTTCCAGCGATGGCAGTTCACGAACAAGAATTTGATGTCGCTGGACGAAGTGAAACGAGAAGCCAAGGAAAATGAGGGCGACCCTCTGATCAAAGGCCGGCGCAGGCGCCTCCATTCGCAACTGTTAGCCAAGGACGCGATTGAGCAGTCGCGTAGAGCGGACCGTGTTGATCACCAATCCCACACATATTGCAGTGGCGATTTACTACGATCGCCAGCGCTCCCCCCTACCCATGATCGATGCCATAGGTACCGATCTCTTGGCGCAGCAAATGATTGATGCCGCGGCCGCTGCGGGGGTGCCGGTGATGCGAAACATTCCGCTGGCGCGCGCGCTCCTGAAGGACGGCCTGGTGGATGAGTATATTCCATCGCACCTGATTGTACCTCTCGCGACGGTTCTGCGGGCGCTTGGAAAACTGGCGGCTGAGACCGGTTATCGGTCCTGACTTCAGGTTAATGGTTGACCGCAGTCTTCAACAGCCCGAAACATGCCGCCGGTGCGACGGATCTGCGGTTCTCGAGCAGCCATAGGCACGAGATATTGCTTCATAACGAACATCTATTTGTTCTCGAGATAGTGCGCGTCTATCTTCATGTACGTGGGAGAAGACATGGGCGCTGCCCAACGCGACGGTTCCATCGGCCTCGACGTCTTGTCGCCAAGATGCACGTCGACGCGAGTGGTCTCTCTTGGAGACCCGTTCGTCCCCTCCTTATCAGCTTAAGCCGGAATAATCGATGCTCGTCGCGGTCGCTTGGACATTTATTGGCCATAGCAGTAGCTGTGACGGTGACGGTACCGAGATGCTTGGGGAAGCCTGGCGTTGCGGGCTATCGCGCGACGAAACGAGTTCAGTTTGCCTAGCTAGACTGTATTCGACGAGGTGGACGCTGCGCGCAGAGATGTTTGTCGACTGGGTAGTTCAGCGAGCGAACGGCGATCGTTGAGAATAACGGCCTGCGCCTTTGTCGACGGCAGCCCGGATGATGATGGCTGTGGAGCAATAGGAAGAACTCATCCATTTTGCCGCTTTGTAGGAGGTGAATCATGAGGGGTATTGACGAACGCGGCAAGGCGCCAATGGTGGGATATGACACCAACGAAGCTGATGGTGCGGACGATTCTCCCGCTGGGCCGGCGATCAACCTCGAAGGAAGCGGCCCGTCCCGTTCTGTCGTGGAGCAGACACGCTCTAACCCTCAAGGATCGAATGCTGGTGCACTGCCTATCGAAGGGCACGGCCTTCATCTGACGCCGGACGTACTCGGTGTAATTGCTGAACGGCTCAGCCCGATCGATCTGTTGATGACGTCGCAGACAAGTCGCCAACTGCGTGATGCCGCCCAGCTGTCTGCGGAGCTTCACGAAACGCTCCAGAGAGCTATCCGGGTTCAGTCCGTCTGGGACAGGGTGACGATAAATTCCAGTGCGATCCGAACGCTCGCGCCCAACTTCAATTGCCTGACCAGAGGGCAGCAGGAGCACCTCGTCGCGCTCGCCGAAGGGCTTGACGACCCCGAGAAAGGCGTCTCCGTCATAGAGCACCTCGGGGAAGGCATAGGAGAGCTTGCGCCAACGCTCCAAGAACGCCTCGTTGCCCTCGCCGAGGGGCTTGACGACCCCGAGCATCGCGTCTCGGCCGTGTTGGGCCTCGGAGCGCACGTGGCAAGGCTTTCGCCCGCGCTCCAAACGCGCCTCTTCATCCTTGCCGAGGGACTTGACAACCCCGCGCATCGCGTCTCCGCCGTGTTGGGCCTCGGAGCGCACGTGGCAAGGCTTTCGTCCGCGCTCCAAACGCGCCTCTTCAGCCTTGTCGAGGGACTTGACGACCCCGAGCATCGCGTCTCCGCCGTGTTGGGCCTGGGAGCGCACGTGGCAAGGCTTTCGCCCGCGCTCCAAACGCGCCTCTTCAGCCTTGCCGAGGGACTAGACAACCCCGAGCATCGCGTCTCCGTCATCGAGGCCCTCGGGGAACGCATTGGAGACTTTGCGCCTACATTGCAAGAGCGCCTCGTTGTCCTCGCCGAGGGGCTTAACGACCCCGAGCATCGCGTGTCGGCCGTGTGGGCCATCGGAGCGGGCGCGGCAAGGCTTTCGCCCGCCATCCAAGAGCGCCTCGTCGTCCTCGCCGAGCAGCTTAACGACCCCGAGCATCGCGCTCAGGCTATGGAGGGTATCGGAGCGCATGTGGAAGAGTTTGCGCCCGCGCTCCAGGAGCGACTCGTCGTCCTCACCGAGGGACTTGACGACCCCGAGCATCGCGCCCAAGCCTTGGAGAGCCTCGCGGGCGTCGGAGAGCTGGCGCCCGCGCTCCAGGAACGTCTCATCACTCTCGCCGAAGGACTTCACGACTCGGAGCATAGGGCCTCTGCCGTGGAGGGCCTCGGAGTGCGCGTAGGATGGGTTGCACCCCCGCTGCAAGAGCGCCTCGTTACCCTCGCCGAGCAGCTTGAGCCCGAGCATCGTGTCTCGGCCGTGCGAAGCCTCGGAGTGGGTGTGGAAGGGCTCGCGCCCGCGCTCCAGGGGCGACTCGTCGTCCTCACCGAGGGACTTGACGACCCCGAGCATCGCGTCTCGGCCCTATGGGCTCTTGGAATGCATGTGGGAGGGCTTCCGCCCGCTCTCCAGCTGCGCCTCGTTGCCCTCGCTGAGCGGCTTGGCTCAGCCCACGGATCGCGTCTCGGCGCTATGGGCCCTAACGGCAAGTGTAGGCCGGCTAGCCGTCCCGCTCCAGGAGCGCCTCGTCGGCCTTGCCGAGATGTTCAACAGCCCCGAGCGTCTCGTGGCCTTGCAAGGTCTCGGAGACCGCCTGGCGGAGTTTGCGCCCGAGCTCCAGAAGCGCCTCGTCGCCCTTACCGAGGCGCTGGACCACCCTGCGCAGCGTGTTTTGGCTTTGCAGAGCCTCGGGGGAAGCCTGGCACGGGTTGCGCCCGCAGTTCAGGAACGCCTTGTTGCCCTGGCGGAGGGATTTAACGATCCTGAGCATCGCGTCTCGGCCCTGCGACATCTCGGCACAGGCATGGGAGGACTCTCGCGCGACCTCCAGCGGCGCCTAGTTGCCCTTGCCGAAGGCCTTGCCCAGCCTAGCTATAAGGTTCAAGCCTTGACGGCACTGTGGCCGTAGGAGGCGAGACGATCCGATGCCTATTCCGCAAAGACCGGGATCGTCGTTTCGGGGACAGAACACAGCTCCGGAACCAATCAGGCTGTGCGCGGCCTATCTTCTTGCTAGACAACGTCTAACGTCTAACGGGGGGTTGATCGCATCCGAGATCTGGTCGCGGTTCAGCCGATCATGCACTGCCCTACTGGCCTTGAAGACCGGAAAGCGCTTTTACTCATTTTGAACGTACTCGCCTGTTTTGTATTCCTCCGTTGAGGCTTACGATTACCCACATTTTTGAGTCAGAGTGTCGCTCCCGTTGCGATATCGATGAATCGCGATAATCCGCGCCACATGATCAGATTCCCTGGTGGCGGATCGTAGGCGCGGGCGAGATAGCCGCCGACCTGCTCAGCTTCATTGAAGAGACGATCGACGTGCTTTTCGCTGCGTGCCGCAAAACGATGCAGGCGTGCCAGCGCCAGTTCTTCCTCGAGTTTGACGACGCGCTCGGCGAGTTGATGGTTCTCCGCGTGCAGCGCAGCAATGCGCGCCAAACAGCGCTTCGACACTCGGTTCGCCGGTTCGATTCATCGGAATCCTGAATCTGAACCGTACCGACGCGTCAACCGCTCAACTCGAGAGCTCAGCCGGCAACCTGATATTGCCGCACCGGATGGCGGACCATCGCATCGATATCGATGCCGTCGAGGATCCAGTGCAATTGCTCGGTCGTAAGCGTGACGACCGCCTCTTGGCGGCGCGGCCATCAGAACTTGTCCTCGGTCAGCCGCTTCAGGACCAGCACGAAGCCGGACCGATCGAAGAACAGCAGCTTTATCCGGTCGCAACGGCGATTGCAGAACGCAAAAACCACCGGCGCAAACGGATCGAGCGCCATCGTCTTCTGGACCAGAACCGCAAGGCTGTTGATGCCAGCCCGGAAGTCGATCGGCTCACGGTGCAGATAGACTTGCAGGTCACCGCCCAGTCTGAACATGGCTCAGTGCTCCGATGATCGCCGTCAATGCATCTACATCGCCGCATTCCAGCGCGAGCTTCACGCCATTCGGCAGGGACGCGCTCACTTTGGCCGGAGAGCAAAAAGCTGCAGTCCTTTTGGATTCCGAATCACGCACTTCATCGCAAGTCGCCGGCAAATCCACCGTCGCCACGCTGCTCTGCCGCGACAGGGCCCGATCGGCAGTCCTCTCAAGCTGAACCGGGACGAACGCTGGTGGTGAAGACGGCGGCAGCGACCTGGTCGCCGTCCAC
Organism: Bradyrhizobium sp. JR3.5; assembly: GCF_054057015.1. Taxonomy (NCBI): domain Bacteria; kingdom Pseudomonadati; phylum Pseudomonadota; class Alphaproteobacteria; order Hyphomicrobiales; family Nitrobacteraceae; genus Bradyrhizobium; species Bradyrhizobium sp. JR3.5. Next base: position 4,799,476 of record NZ_JBSRYV010000002.1, on the reverse strand, counting down.
TTCTTGATCCACTTCCGAAGAAGGTTCGCATTGACCCCGTGTTCGAGCGCAAGCCTCGATACCGAAACCCCAGGTTCAAGGCAGGCCGCGACAAGACGGTCCTTCGACGTGGGATCGTATCGCTGGCGCCCATTCCGGCCAACAAGCCTGACCCGCAGTTTCTGATCATCGTCTGCCATCACAAGGTGTCCACCTAATTTGGTGGACACCTCATGCATCACAGCACTCAACCGCAAAAGGTGCGGGGAAATTCACGCTTACGATCGTAGTGTTCAACAGCCCGAAACATGCCGCCGGTGCGACGGATCTGCGGTTCTCGAGCAGCCATAGGCACGAGATATTGCTTCATAACGAACATCTATTTGTTCTCGAGATAGTGCGCGTCTATCTTCATGTACGTGGGAGAAGACATGGGCGCCGCCCAACGCGACGGTTCCATCGGCCTCGACGTCTTGTCGCCAAGATGCACGTCGACGCGAGTGGTCTCTCTTGGAGACCCGTTCGTCCCCTCCTTATCAGCTTAAGCCGGAATAACCGATGCTCGTCGCGGTCGCTTGGACATTTATTGGCCATAGCAGTAGCTGTGACGGTGACGGTACCGAGATGCTTGGGGAAGCCTGGCGTTGCGGGCTATCGCGCGACGAAACGAGTTCAGTTTGCCTAGCTAGACTGTATTCGACGAGGTGGACGCTGCGCGCAGAGATGTTTGTCGACTGGGTACTTCAGCGACCGAACGGCGATCGTTGAGAATAACGGCCTGCGCCTTTGTCGACGGCAGCCGCGGATGATGATGGCTGTGGAGCAATAGGAAGAACTCATCCATTTTGCCGCTTTGTAGGAGGTGAATCATGAGGGGTATTGACGAACGCGGCAAGGCGCCAATGGTGGGATATGACACCAACGAAGCTGATGGTGCGGACGATTCTCCCGCTGGGCCGGCGATCAACCTCGAAGGAAGCGGCCCGTCCCGTTCTGTCGTGGAGCAGACACGCTCTAACCCTCAAGGATCGAATGCTGGTGCACTGCCTATCGAAGGGCACGGCCTTCATCTGACGCCGGACGTACTCGGTGTAATTGCTGAACAGCTCAGCCCGATCGATCTGTTGATGACGTCGCAGACAAGTCGCCAACTGCGTGATGCCGCCCAGCTGTCTGCGGAGCTTCACGAAGCGCTCCAGAGAGCTATCCGGGTTCAGTCCGTCTGGGACAGGGTGACGATAAATTCCGGTGCGATCCGAACGCTCGCGCCCAACTTCAATTGCCTGACCAGAGGGCAGCAGGAGCACCTCGTCGCGCTCGCCGAAGGGCTTGACGACCCCGAGCAACGCGTCTGCGTCATAGAGGACCTCGGGGAACGCATAGGAGAGCTTGCGCCAACGCTCCAAGGACGCCTCGTTGCGCTCGCCGAGGGGCTTAACGCTCCCGAGCATCGCGTCTCGGCCGTGTTGGGCCTCGGAGCGCACGTGGCAAGGCTTTCGCCCGCGCTCCAAACGCGCCTCTTCATCCTTGCCGAGGGACTTGACGACCCCGAGCATCGCGTCTCCGTCATCGCGGCCCTCGGAGCGCGCGCAGGACAGCTTACGCACGCGCAGCAGGAGCGCCTTGTTATCCTCGCCGAAGGGCTTGACGACCCCGAGCATCGCGTCTCCGTCATCGAGGCCCTCGGGGAACGCATTGGAGATTTTGCGCCTACGTTGCAAGAGCGCCTCGTTGTCCTCGCCGAGGGGCTTAACGACCCCGAGCATCGCGTGTCGGCCGTGTGGGACATCGGAGCGGGCGCGGCAAGGCTTTCGCCCGCCATCCAAGAGCGCCTCTTCGTCCTCGCCGAGCAGCTTAACGACCCCGAGCATCGCGCTCAGGCTGTGGAGGGTATCGGTGCGCATGTGGGAGAGTTTGCGCCCGCGCTCCAGGAGCGACTCGTCGTCCTCACCGAGGGACTTGACGACCCCGAGCATCGCGCCAAAGCCTTGGAGAGCCTCGCGGGCGTCGGAGAGCTGGCGCCCGCCCTCCAGGAACGTCTCATCACTCTCGCCGAAGGACTTCACGACTCCGCGCATAGGGGCTGTGCCGTGGAGGGCCTCGGAGTGGGCGTGACAGACTTGGCGCCCGGACTCCAAAGGCGCCTCATCGCCCTCGCCGTAGGGCTAAACGAGTCCAGGCATCGTGCTCAAGCCTTGGAGAGCCTTGGAGTGTGCGTAGGATGGGTTGCACCCCCGCTGCAAGAGCGCCTCGTTACCCTCGCCGAGCAGCTTGAGCCCGAGCATCGTGTCTCGGCCCTGCATAAGCCTCGGAGTGGGTGTGGAAAGGCTCGCGCCCGCGCTCCAGGGGCGCCTGCTCACCCTCGCGGAGGGGCTTAACGAGCCCGAGCATCGCGTCTCGGCCCTATGGGCTCTTGGAATACATGTGGGAGGGGTTCAGCCCGCCCTCCAGCCGCGCCTCGTTGCCCTCGCTGAGCGGCTGGCTCAGCCCACGGATCGCGTCTCGGCACTATGGGCCCTAACGGCGCGTGTAGGCCGGCTAGCCGTCCCGCTCCAGGAGCGCCTCGTCGGCCTTGCCGAGATGTTCAACAGCCCCGAGCGTCTCGTGGCCTTGCAAGGTCTCGGAAGCCGCCTGGCGGAGTTTGCGCCCGAGCTCCAGAAGCGCCTCGTCGTCCTTACCGAGGCGCTGGACGACCCTGCGGATCGTGTTTCGGCTTTGCAGAGCCTCGGGGGAAGCCTGGCACGGGTTGCGCCCGCAGTTCAGGAACGCCTTGTTGCCCTGGCGGAGGGATTTAACGATCCTGAGCATCGCGTCTCGGCCCTGCGACATCTCGGCACAGGCATGGGAGGACTCTCGCGCGACCTCCAGCGGCGCCTAGTTGCCCTTGCCGAAGGCCTTGCCCAGCCTAGCTATAAGGCTCAAGCCTTGACGGCACTGTGGCCGTAGGAGGCGAGACGATCCGATGCGTATTCCGCAAAGACGGGATCGTCGTTTCGGGGACAGAACACAGCTCCGGAACCAATCAGGCTGTGCGCGGCCTATCTTCTTGCTAGACAACGTCTAACGTCTAACGGGGAGTTGATCGCATGCCGGCGTCTACCGTAGAACGCCATGAAGCGCGACACTATCACGAACCGCCGCTTGCAGCATCAACTGCAGGCTGCTTAAACAACCCAGATGAGCCAGAGACTCGCTTCGCGAAAAGCCTGATCAGTCTCAAATTATCTTACGACGTGCAAGCCCAGACCTCGCTCGACGTCCTGACGAAGCCCCGGCAGTGCCATATGCTCCATCTTGATCACCAGCAGGTCTCCGGTCCGGGGCACCCTCGCCACGCAGGTGGGCATGCAGCGCCGCCACGCATTCATCTACCTGATTTTTTTTATGCGACACCTTGCCCGAGGTGATCGTGAGATCGGCGGTTTGATAGACCGGCTCGCGGTCCCTGATCCATTGCGTGACGGTCGCTTCGGTGTCGGAGGTCTGCATCAGCCGGCGGCCGGAGCGGCCCTTGTTGCGCTGCATTATGACGTCGGCGTCGACCTTGAGCCAGATCGAGACTGCCTTGTCATGGATCAGGCTACGGGTCGGATCATGGATCAACGAATCGGAACCGGTTGCGAGCACAGACCCTTGCTTGAGCGCATGCGCGATTACCTTAGCCTCAAGGTCCTTAAAATACTGCTCGCCATAGGTCTGGCAGAGTTGCTTTATCGACGTGCCGGCTTCTGTCCTGATCGCGGCATCGGAATCGATGAAGTTCAGCCGCAGCCGTTTCGCAAGAAGCCGGCCGATAGTGGATTTTGCCGGCACCGGGCATGCCGACGAGCACGATCGGCCGATCGCCGAGGGCTGTCCTAATCTCTCCGATTTCGCGCCTTCCTGGCTCGGCAACTCGCGCCGTAAAGGCCGCACCGGCCTGCTTTCTACGAGCCGATTCGACTCCCCAATGGGGGATGTTCCTGGCACCAGGGGGAATCGCCACCTTCTTGCACACCTCTCGCGCACGCCGAGCCAGTTCTTCAGCCTCAGATTGCTCCAGAGCGTCTCCGCTCGCTTGCTGCTGAAGCTTCTGCAGCTCCTTGTAGGTATCGTGATTGGCAATCTTGGCCTGGTAGCTGTCTGGCGTATGGAACTCCACCTCGAAATGATAGTCGCCCTGGGTCGCGAGCACAGTTTTGATGCCGATAACGGTTGGATCGCGCATTTTGAACCAGTTGGTTGTGCTCACCTCGGTGTAGCCTTGCTCGTCGAAGGCCAGAATGGCCTTCTTGAAGGCGCGTGCAAAATCCTGGTCAGGGACTTTTCGAAGACGTGGCGAACAGCGCTGCTGATCAGCTGGGGGGCGTCGTCAGACGTGACGCTCATCCCGGTGAGTTGGGACGTCATGGAGGCTTCCGATCTCAAGCGGCGATCGAGATGGGGCATATGCACCTGGATACCCGCGTGCGTGAGCGTCTCGGCAACGCCGAATGCCGTTGCAGTGATGTCTGTCTCTTCGACTTCCGCGCGGGCAGCCTCCACTTGAGCACGCTCCGCGGCCTCCTCGCGGGTCAGCGTGACCGTCATGGCGGCATCCTCAGCCGTAAGCAGTCGGCCAGAGGGTTCGGGCAGAATGTGCTTCTCCGCAGCAAGCTTGATTGACGCCTCCATGACTGACGCCGTCAGCGTGGAATTATCCTTCAGATCCTCCAAGGTAGCATCGACGTCGAACCGGCCCTGGGTGAGCGTCGCCGCCAGGCTCTTGCTGAAGGGGACGGAGGTCAGGCCCGGCGTCCGGTGCAGCAGCCGTTGCAGCTCTCGGCTTTTCTTCAGGAAGAGGCGGACCCCGGTATCGGATTTATACCCGTCGGTCCCGACCTTCATGCCAAGACTCAGGAGATTGTTTGCGCTTTGGACGAGATCGTCCAGATCGTAACCATCCGGTCGGGGCTCGATGCGCGCAGGGTAGTGGTCCAGCAAGACTTGGATGCGGTCACGGGGCTGAGGCGCGACCGAATAGGCCTTTGCCAGTTCCGGGAAAAGCTCAGACAGCGCTGAACTCACCGTCAGCTTTGCCTCGCTCACGCGTCCGACTGTTTCAGGCGGGACCTGCTCATCCGCCGTCGCTGCCCATGCCTTAAGATCGGCGACAAGCAACTCGGCCGTTTCGCGGGCGACCGGATGGTCTGCGAGTTCGATCTCGCGCCTCGCCCGCTCGAGCTTGTCTTGGATATTCTGGCCGCTCACCCGTTCCTTGCTGAACAGGGCACGGATGTCGTGCCTGAGCTCGTGATGAGTGCCCTCATAGGTGCCAAAGATGGCACGCTCGGCGAACCAGCATCGTGCTTCATGGGACTGCGCCAGAAAGCTTCGCTGCAGGCAGCTATAGATCTCCAAAACATTCGTCGTCGCCGCGAGGATCTGGCTGGCACGACTGAACTGATAATTGCCATCCTCAATCGCCGGAGTATGCGACTTGGGCGGCTTGAGTGAGCGAACACCGCGAGCTTGCTCCTTCTGATCGAACTGGCGAACATGCTCATAAAGCTGCGGCCGGTCGCCAATGATAACGACGGGATCCCCGTCGAAGTCACCGTCGAGCTTTTTCTGCTCGTTAGTCGGGACGGCAACCAACGACCCCGGAGCGAACACCTCGGTCGCCTGCAGGATGCCGACGCAGTCGACCGGCGTGTCTACCTTGGCGCGGTCCTTGCGCTCGATCCAGCTCGAATGGCACTTGACGTCCTCGGCCGACATCACCAGCCCACGATCGGCGTAGTTGGCCGGCCACATCTCATCCGGCACCACGATCAGAATGCCTTTGGCAAAGAAGCTTGGATCGTCGTCCGCCAGCACCTCCCGCGACTTCTGGGCGACACTGAAACTGTATTGCATGGCCACGCATCTATCGAGGAATGCCGCAGTCTGATCTCCATCAGCTGCCGACCTGACTCGTTCGGCAGCGAGTGGGCGCAGATTGGGCTTGTCGTAGGGCGCGCGCCCGATCAGTACGCCTCCCGTTTCGCTCAATGTTTCGCTTTTGAGCTTTGGCACATGGAGGTCATCGTCACTGGACGGGACGGCAATAGCAGCGGGACCATCGATGTGACCTGCCGTCACTGTGCGAAACAGCTCTGCGGATGTCAGCTCTTGTTTTTGCTGTTGCTTGCTTTCAAGCCAGCGCCTAGCCTTCTCGCGCGCCTCATCGGCCACCTGCTCACTGCGCGGATAATGTTGGAGCGCCGAGGCCGGCACGGACGATCTCCGTCCCTCAGCAAAGGCAAGCATCCGATCGGGACCTTCCCGGTCCCCGGCCCGCCGAACAGCTGGCATCAACTCGGCCAGCGAGGCCTTGATGAAGCCACAGCCGTCGTGGGGTTGCAGGGAGATCGGGCCTTCGGGTCCCGTCAGTTTGAAGGGATGCGCCTCGTTGGTAGGGCGGTCCGGCGTCAGCAGCAGCCTGAAGGCGCCCTCTAGCGCGTAGTCGTGAGAATCGAGACCTTGGATCGCGGGCGGCGCCGCAAAGGCCCTGCGCTGGGTATACCAATAGGCTTCTTTAAACGGCGCCCAACCGCGCGATAGTTTCTCGAACGCCGTTCCCCGAGCGGTTTCGGCATAGGGAATGGCAAGCAACTTGCCTCCGGAAGGCGCTGCTGGCTGCGCGCCGGGTGGCCGCGCGGCGATCTGCGACACAGTCAGCCTTGGTGGTCTCAACTTGCTGCCGCCGAACAGGTCCATGCGGTATGGCACACCATCGACGGTGAGCGTCCGCGCCAGCATGAAGGTGCTCAGCTTTCCCGGCAGTTGCACCGCGACCACCGGTAATGCCCCGGAGGTCAGGCGATGGAAAATCGAATAGCGTGTCTCAGGCTTCGTCCCCACTCGCCGCGCCTGCCGGTCCACCACCGGCAGCTGCATCAGTCCCGCATTACCCTGCGGCGGTCTGGGCTCAGGCTCCGTCGCCACTGGCCGCCCCTGCAGGTCCACCACCCGCAGCTGCATCAGTCCCGCATTACCCTGCGGCGGTCTGGGCTCATGATCCATCGCCCGCAGCACCTTATGCATGTCGAAGACGGATGCCGGATGTTGCGCCTGGATCCTCGCCGCGTCCTGCGCCATAAACGAGTCCAGCGCGTCGACCGGATTGTCCGACTCGATCTGCGCAATCAGGTTCCAGCTCATGTTGGAAAGATCGCTTTCGATGAGGTCGCGCGTGCTGTACAGGATCTCCTTGGTCTTGCGCTGCAGCTCGTCCCGCCGTGCGAGCAAATCGGGCTTGCTGCCCTCGACATACGGCCGTTTGAACAACGTCTCCACGACCGCACGGGCTTTCAGCACTTGATAGATCGACAACGCCGGGGAGCGGCTCGCGAACGGCCCACGAATCCGCTCGGCCTCGCTTGCGCTAAGATACGCCTCGATCTTGTGCTCCACGATCGGTTGGATGCCGTTCAGCAGGTTCAGAGCCTGCCTGCGGTGCGAGCGCAGGTGCGGGCTGCGCGCCAGCGGCAGCAGGGCGGCGCAAAGATTGCCCATGGTTTCGAGGTTATTCTCCGCGGCAAAATCAGGGGCACGATGCAATTCCGTAAGGCGTTCTAGCCCTGTTGGTGCGAGCGAACCGAGGTCCTCAAACAGCCCGACCTTCGCCAGCGCCTTGAAAATGATGGCGATGCTCAGAACACTGGCCTGCTCCAGCCGAGCATCGGCATAGTGCAGGTAATGAGCCAGCTGATGTAAGCTATTCTTCAGGAGTGCTGTCTCCGCAACGTCTCCACCGTCCTCGCCGCTTTTGACACTGCGTCCCAGAGCATTGGCGATCGTGGCGAACTCAACCGTCGAGAACGAACCAAAGCGTCGGCCCGGTCCGCCGAGGCCGCGCGCGATGTCCATTACTGCCTGGTGGCATGCCGCGTCTTCTGGCCATCTGCTGAAACCGTTCACCAGGGTCGCCAATTCCTGGGGCTTAAAATTGGGGAGCTGGGAAGGCACCTCACCGGCGATCGCGACGGCAGCCTCGCGACAGCCCGCCACGTCCGGCCATTTGCTGAAACTATTGATCAGGTTCGCCAGCGCCTGCGGCTTAAAACGGGAGAGCCGGGAAGGCACCTCACCGGCGATGGCGACGGCAGCCTCGCAACAGCCCTCCACGTCCGGCCATTTGCCGAAACCGTTCACCAGGTTCGCCAGCGCCTGCGGGTCAAAACCGGAGAGCCGGGAAGGCACCTCACCGGCGATGGCGACGGCAGCCTCGCAACAGCCCGCCGCGTCCGGCCATTTGCTGAAACCGTTGACCAGGCTCGCCAGCGCCAGCGGGTCAAAACCCGGAGAGCCGGGAAGGCACCTGACCGGCGATCGCGACGGCAGCCTCGCGACAGCCCGCCGCGTCCGGCCATTTGCTGAAACCGTTGACCAGGCTCGCCAGTTGCTGCGGGTCAAAACCGGAGAGCCGGGAAGGCACCTGACCGGCGATCGCGACGGCCGCCTCGCAACAGCGCTCCGCGTCCGGCCATTTGCTGAAACCGTTGACCAGGTTCGCCAGCGCCTGCGGGTCAAAACCGGAGAGCCGGGAAGGCACCTCACCGGCGATCGCGACGGCAGCCTCGCGACAGCGCTCCGCGTCCGGCCATTTGCTGAAACCGTTGACCAGGTTCGCCAGTTGCTGCGGGTTAAAACCGGAGAGCCGGGAAGGCACCTCACCGGCGATCGCGACGGCAGCCTCGCGACAGGCCGCCACGTCCGGCCATTTGCTGAAACCGTTGACCAGGTTCGCCCGCGCCTGCGGGTCAAAACCGGAGAGCCGGGAAGGCACCTCACCGGCGATGGCGACGGCAGCCTCGCAACAGCGCTCCGCGTCCGGCCATTTGCTGAAACCGTTGACCAGGTTCGCCAGCGCCTGCGGGTCAAAACCGGAGAGCCGGGAAGGCACCTCACCGGCGATGGCGACGGCAGCCTCGCGACAGCCCTCCACGTCCGGCCATTTGCTGAAACCGTTCACCAGGCTCGCCAGCTCCAGGGGCTTAAAATTGGCGAGCCGGGAAGGCACCTCACCGCCGATCGCGACGGCAGCCTCGCAACAGCGCTCCGCGTCCGGCCATTTGCTGAAACCGTTGACCAGGCTCGCCAACGCCTGCGGGTCAAAACCGGAGAGCCGGGAAGGCACCTCACCGGCGATGGCGACGGCAGCCTCGCAACAGCCCGCCGCGTCCGGCCATTTGCTGAAACCGTTCACCAGGTTCGCCAGCGCCTGCGGGTCAAAACCGGAGAGCCGGGAAGGCACCTCACCGGCGATGGCGACGGCAGCCTCGCAACAGCCCGCCGCGTCCGGCCATTTGCTGAAACCGTTGACCAGGTTCGCCAGTTGCTGCGGGTCAAAACCGGAGAGCCGGGAAGGCACCTGACCGCCGATCGCGACGGCAGCCTCGCAACAGCCCTCCACGTCCGGCCATTTGCCGAAACCGTTCACCAGGTTCGCCAGCGCCTGCGGGTCAAAACCGGAGAGCCGGGAAGGCACCTCACCGGCGATGGCAACGGCAGCCTCGCAACAGCCCGCCGCGTCCGGCCATTTGCTGAAACCGTTGACCAGGCTCGCCAACGCCTGCGGGTCAAAACCGGAGAGCCGGGAAGGCACCTCACCGGCGATGGCGACGGCAGCCTCGCAACAGCCCGCCGCGTCCGGCCATTTGCTGAAACCGTTCACCAGGTTCGCCAGCGCCTGCGGGTCAAAACCGGAGAGCCGGGAAGGCACCTCACCGGCGATGGCGACGGCAGCCTCGCAACAGCCCGCCGCGTCCGGCCATTTGCTGAAACCGTTGACCAGGCTCGGCCAGCGCCTGCGGGTCAAAACCGGAGAGCCGGGAAGGCACCTGACCGGCGATCGCGACGGCAGCCTCGCAACAGCCCGCCGCGTCCGGCCATTTGCTGAAACCGTTGACCAGGCTCGCCAGCTCCTGCGGGTCAAAACCGGAGAGCCGGGAAGGCACCTCACCGGCGATGGCGACGGCAGCCTCGCGACAGCCCTCCACGTCCGGCCATTTGCTGAAACCGTTGATCAGGTTCGCCAATTCCAGGGGCTTAAAACCGGAGAGCCGGGAAGGCACCTCACCGGCGATGGCGACGGCAGCCTCGCGACAGCGCTCCGCGTCCGGCCATTTGCTGAAACCGTTGACCAGGTTCGCCAGCGCCTGCGGGTCAAAACCGGAGAGCCGGGAAGGCACCTCACCGGCGATGGCGACGGCAGCCTCGCGACAGCCCTCCACGTCCGGCCATTTGCTGAAACCGTTCACCAGGTTCGCCAGCTCCAGGGGCTTAAAATTGGCGAGCCGGGAAGGCACCTCACCGCCGATCGCGACGGCAGCCTCGCAACAGCGCTCCGCGTCCGGCCATTTGCTGAAACCGTTGATCAGGCTCGCCAGCTCCAGGGGCTTAAAATCGGAGAGCCGGGAAGGCACCTCACCGGCGATGGCGACGGCAGCCTCGCAACAGCGCTCCGCGTCCGGCCATTTGCTGAAACCGTTCACCAGATTCGCCAGCTCCTGCGGGTCAAAACCGGAGAGCCGGGAAGGCACCTCACCGGCGATGGCGGTGGCAGCCTCGCAACAGCGCTCCGCGTCCGGCCATTTGCTGAAACCGTTGACCAGGTTCGCCAGTTGCTGCGGGTCAAAACGGAAGAGCTGGGAAGGCACCCGACCGGCGATGGCGACGGCAGCCTCGCAACAGCGCTCCGCGTCCGGCCATTTGCTGAAACCGTTGACCAGGTTCGCCAGCGCCTGCGGGTTAAAACCGGAGAGCCGGGAAGGCACCTCACCGGCGATCGCGACAGCAGCCTCGCGACAGCCCAACGCGTCCGGCCATTTGCTGAAACCGTTCACCAGGTTCGCCAGCGCCTGCGGAGCAAAATCAAACAGCCGGGCGGTGCGCACGGCGCGACAACAGACCTCACCGGCGATCGCGACCGTAGCCTCGCGGCAGCCCGTCGCCTCCGGCCACTTGCTAAAGCCGTTCACCAGGTTCGCCAACCCCTGCGGGATATCAGAGAGCCTGTCGCGGCAGCGAGCAACCTCACCGGCGATCGCGACCGTAGCCTCGCGGCAGCCCGTCGCGTCCGGCCACTTGCTCGCGTCCGGCCACTTGCTGAAGCCATTCACCAGTAAGGATAGCCCTTGGTTAGTCTGCCTCCGAAGTCCGTGGCTTTCAGCGCAACAAAATTTCGCGATTCTGATCGCCCCCCTGCGGCATGCCGGCACCCGGGAGTGTCGACCGAATGATGCGGCGAAGAGCGCAAGGGCTCGGTCCTCGACTTCGTACATAATCAAGTCGTCGAGCCTCGATACTCCAGCTGCCAAGGCCTTGGCAGCTTCCATGCCTTCCGGACCGCCAGCCTCTCCGCTCACCTCGTTGCATATCCTGGCGTAGCTCCATGATTCACCAGAGCGGATATTTTGCTCCAAGCGCGCGACAAATCTGTATCGGAAATCAGCGGCGGCTTTTTGCAGGAACGTTGCCTTGTCGGGCATTCGCAACTGCCTGGCATATCTCGCGACGACCTCTGAGAATCCATGGACGTCGTGAGCGTGATCAATATCCCTTAGCGCCGTATTCAGTGCGTTCGAACGCCTATAAGGGCGCTCTAAGCTTGTACCATGGACGCTCTGCGCGACGACATCGTCGACACGCCGCTTTCGTGATCCAGCCGCTCGGTCGGGCACGGATTGCCCATGCGGGCGGCTCGCCTCTGTTCGCGAGCTTCCGGTTGCTCGATCGCTCCGCCAGTGCTCGCTGCCAGAACGCGACGAACGTTCGGTCGAACCTGGTGCGTGACGATAAGATCTATACGGGATCTCGGAGCTTCCACCATGCTCGCGCTGCGAAGCCATACCGTCGAAAGGGACGCGAGCAGAATAAGTCTCGAAATCTTGAGGCTCAGAGTCCATCCGCACAGGGCCAGAACTGCTCGTTTGACCGTTCTCACTAGAAACGCCATCTGTGTAAGACTTGGCCGCGGCTTCACCGCTGTCGTCTGTAGATTGCCAAATGCGATTCCCGAGTCCGCTGATGCCAGTCATAACGCGCCTCCAATACAAGCACGAATGCGCTGGTCGTGATCTTGATGCACAATAGCGACCTTGAGCGCGCCACTACAGCCATCCGTCGCATTCGAATCTTCTGTGCTCCTTTCCTACGACCAGGACAAATAGATGTTCATTATGAAGCGATATTCCACAGCTATTGAACCCTCGTTTCGTGCAGCAATGGAACGGGCACAAGGAAGCAGATGAGGTTCGGATTATTTGTAGCCTCTATTCCATCCACGACCGCGGAGGCGGCTATCGCCGGACCTTCTCGGCGCATGAACCCCTATGTCGGTAACTTGCCCCAATGCCTGGCGTATTCCCGGACCATCTCCGCCGGTCGTACGAATGCAGCACGCGCATGATGATCGCATGGCTGCATGAGCGATCTTGCTGTGCATAACCTCAGGTTTTTGTGGATGAGACCTGGATTGAAACCAACATGACTACATTGCGTGTAGCGCGCTGGGCCAAAATCGATTGACCGTGCGCATCAGAACTTCACGTTGAAGATGGCATTGACTCCGTTCTGGGTGACGCCTGAGCCGAACTGGCCCTGGTAGGCGATGCCAATGGTGCTGTTGCTGGAAAGCTGGAAGTCCAGACCGGATTCGACGAGTGCCACGTTCTTGCCAATGGATACGCCGGAAGCCACAAAAGCGCTGGAACCGGCGGCAAAGCTGGCTGTCGACAGCGGAATGCGGTCACCAACGGCATAACGCCGGCGAATATCGGCTCGCGCAATCGCGGCTATTTGGCCAAGTTGAAAACGGGTGGTCGCATAGACGCCGAGGGTGGAGAGCGTCGTTTCCATGGTGTCGGCGTGAATATCAAGCGCCGCTCCGTTCAGTCCCCTCTCGCTAAAACCATCCGTCGCGACGCGAACATGGGCGAGATTGACATAGGGCTCGATCACCGACCAGTTGCCGACATGGACCTTGTAGCCCAGTTCTCCAAAAATCTGGAAAGTGCCTGCATCGTAGTCCGAGATCAAGTTGTCGTTGAACCCCGGGAACCTAACGTTGCGGCTCATCTCAAGATCGTGCCATGTATAGGCAATGCCTGAGCGGAAGGCGATGGCTCCTTCTGGCACGGTCCACTCGGTGCCGGCATAGGTCCCGAGAGTGAAATTGTCGCTCCTGCCTGACGACGAAGAAGCGTTAACCTTGAATGTGGAACGGCTATAGCCTGCAAGAACACCAAAGCGCCAGTCGTCAAACACCGGCGCGTCGATACCGGTCATGAAGCCGCCAATGGTGGATCTGGTGCTTGCGGCATTGCCATCTCCTGATTGGGTCGTCCGTCCGCCAAAAGCAGAAGCCCACGCTGCATAACGCTGCAAGTCATAGGATGGCAGGTCAGAGGAAGCCGGGGCGGCCGCACCGATGGCAGAGGCAGAATTGCCGCCTGGCCTCCGCTCAGCACCATAACCCATCACCGCCACCGGCGAGAATGGCGCGCCGCCAAACGCCTGTTCGAGACGGCTATAGACTGCCGAACGCGCATAGAAGCTGTCATTGACACGCCGGCCCTTCTCCGACGCATAGACGGATGGCGAAAGCCGACGCAGCCCAGATGTCACCGCCGTGCCGTCCGACGCGGAGAAGTCGAGTGCCGCGACGAGCGGGTGCAACGCAACCGCCGCGTTGCCAGCTACTCGATCGAGCGCCGCGCCCACCTGGCGGCTGTTGGCATCGGCCCCATAACGCGAATAGGCATCGGTTGGGCGGGAGAGTGTCAACGCGTAGGTGTTGTCGCCCTCGGCTGTCGCACTCGCCATCAAGGTTGGCGACCGCAGCGACGTCGTCACGTTCGTGAACGAGCCTGTGAGATTTGTTGCGTTCAGCCACCGATTGGAGGAGACGCTAAAGCCGCTGCCGTACCAGCCGCGCTGCGGCATGATCGTGAGCGTGCCGTCGAGCGTCGCATTGCCGTTCACGGCGAGGCGGCTGATCGCACCAGCATCGTTCACGGCGACCTGCAAGCGACCGGTCGAGGTTTGCAGATAGTCGCCATTCACCGTTATGCTACTGTGAAGGCCATCGATGAGCGGCGCGACAGCACCGCTATTGGTGAAGCGGCCATCGCTATTGATCAGGTAACTGCCGTTACCGGACAAGGCTGCGCCTTGCGCGACGGTTGCGTCGTACACTTCGTGATTGCCGGTAAACAACACGACGCCACCAGACAACTGCAGCGACAGGTTGTTGCGTCCAATGATGTTACCCACATAGCGGGTTGCAAAGCCTGCGTCGGGCTGTCCCGTTGAGTGACCATTCGCGTCAGGCGTCATACCGAACGTTAATTTGGTCAGGCGCGGAGAACCGTTTCCGTCAACCTGGGCGTAATCAGACAGGATGTCCCCAGACAGCATTGCGCCGCGCATCACATTGATCTCGCCCACATAACCATTCTTCGACATGTACATCGCTGCGTGACGACCAGCCAGGCGCCCGGTCAGATCGAACGTGCTGACGAGCGGACCGTCGATCTCGTTCAGCATCGGCACCGAGTTATGGCCAATCGTGTGAATATACGAACCACGATATTCACGGTCATTGCCCTGCCTATTGTTGCCAAAGTCGAAACTTGCTGCGATGCCGTGCTCGCCGATGGCCTGCACGTCGCCACGCTGAGTAAGCGTGTGACCCTTGCCATAGGCGAACATGACGCCGCGCGCATAGGCGCCGTCGGCATGGACGCGGGTTCCGGTCGGGATTATTATCCGATTGTTTTCGCCATCGACCCGGATGCCAGCGCCCCCTGCTCCTTGTGAAAGCAGGTCGGCGCGCTGGACCACAGTGTTGCCGCTGCCATAGACGTGCAGCCCCAGTCCGAGCGTGGCCGTGTTGTATGTATTTGGAAGATAGGCGGTGCGGTCAGCATTACGAGCGAAGAAGGGATTGTCGTTTACCAGATTCTGACCGTTGCCGTAGATGGAGTAACCGAAGAAATTGCGCCGATCGATGCTGTAGCCGATATCCTGCAACGCGGCGATCTCCGCCTCCATCAGGGAGGTGTAATTCCGGTATCCCTGGTGGCTCATCATGCTGTTTTTAAGCTCGGTATGCGAGGCGAAGGGTGCATCCTGCCGACTCGCTCGCACCGGAATACCTGGCATGGCACCGGCCAGCACTTCACCCACATGCTTCCCAGCGAAATAACCCTGATCGCGGCGCAAGTCGAAAACGTCGTCAGCTCGCGGGTTCGCGCAGCCGGAACAATAGATCGCCTGTCCCGGCTTGGCTTGTTTGCCATTGTCATCGTGCAAATGGTCCGTCCAGGCATTTATCGCTTCAGGGAAATACGGCGATGCTTCATAGCCGGAAATGGTACTTTGGATTCCCAGGTCATGGGCGAGCTCATGAATCGCAACGGATGTAAGACTTCTCTCTGGCGTCATCGGCAATTGCGAAGGGATGTATGCTTTGGATGAAAAACCCATCTGGCCGATCGCAATCACGCCATGCGCGCCGTAGTCCAGCTCCCCCGGATCCTGACCCGTGAGTGCCGCCTGCACCTTGGTGCCGCGACCGGGTGACATACCGGAGACGGAAAATGCGTTGTTAATGCGAACCCCGCCGATGTTGACGATGGCCGACGATTGACCCGGCATGACCTTGATGATTTCGGCCCAATGCCGAATCGCCGCCAGTGCATGATCTATTTCCCATTGCGGTAAATTCCGCAACGGCTCGCCATCTCCGCCACAACAAAAGGGACCATCTCCGGTACCGAATATTCGCGCCCGCATGAAGGGCACGCCGTTCGAATCGCTGACATCGTAAGTTTCAACGGCCCTGCTGGGCGAACCGAGCAACGCGTGAACCGCAAGCACGATAGTCGTAACAGTCTTCGTTTTCATACTGCAGCTTCTATTCCGGGCTTTGATTGCGGGCGGGCTTTGCCGTCCAACTTCGAGGGCGTGTGCACGCAGACGTGCGAGCGGAGCGCGGCCGTCCATTGGTTGCACATTGGCCGCGCGCCTTCGCGGCATAGCCAGACGGCTGTCGGCGGCTAGTAACTCTTCGCCCCGATATGATCTCGGACTGCACGTGCCGCGTCAGCCTTCAATTGACAGCCACCATATTCCGTACGAGCCGACTTCGATTCAGGCCTGCGCAGCAACAGACTCGCGCGCACCTTAGAACTCGGGACATTGAAACCCCTCCTTGCGATCACGAAGCTTCTAAGACGATGACCGCCTGCATGATTTAGACTGTACAACCTGACGCTGCGTAGGGTTCAAGCCCTTTCTGGCGGCCTCGTGGCGAGGCTGGTTGGGTTGCATCCACGTTTCAGGAATTGATCGCTTCGTGTCTTGACAATCTGCAGCTACGCGTCAAATGCGCCAGGCGCCGCCCATCACCCACGTACAAAGTATTTACAGTCGGCGTGTCCTTGGGGCCTTATTCGAGCGCGATCGACCGGGATGCTTTGCGCATCGAGATCGTAATGGCTCATAAGCACATTGTTGCAAGCGATACGGCCGCTCGTCCCGGCGGCAGATTCCGCAAACCCTGCAGCCTCGTGAGGTTCTGCGCTCCAAAATGGATCCCGTCAGGTGGCGAGCACTGATTCACTCCGCACAGATTGAGGCTGAGATGGCGGGATTTTCTCTCAGCCACGGAGAACGGGCTTTGCCAAGCCCTTGCTGCCGAACAAGTCACGCGGTCACGCGAGTGGACGACCGGCGGGCCCTCACTGGCGTTTTGTATGTGCTTCCGACACGAAACCGTGGCGAGAACTCCCCGGAGCGCTACGGTCTTTATACGACCGTCGATAACCGGTTCAACCGCCAGCCAAGACGGCGTTTGGCTGCGGATTTTTCAGACTCGGGCAACCCACTCTCCATATCCAATGCGCGTCCATGGCGGTGCCCGCAACGAGTCGGCAGCCTCCTTGGAACCGCCCTCGCTGACGGATTCAAGGCCGGGCTGAACACTGCCGGGACTCATGGAGAGTTGGACGTGCAGCGGAGCCTCTCAAATTGGAGCGGCAAGTCCTTCCGCACGCGGCTTGCGACAAGTTGTAATCAGCTTTCGCCTTGTCGGAATGGCGATGCCGTTGCTCACAGCCCCGATGCCACGCAATTCAACTCGCGGCGCGGGTGTAATGCTGTCGGCAGCCCGCGCCGCTTACCAGGCCAGCCGCCCCTTCCTCATCAAGGGTCCAGAGCGAATGCCGCCCGGTCCTCGGTCCTACGACGACGCTCGATAAGCGTCCTGGCCGCGCGTTCCGCGGCGCGGGCGGACCCGAAATGGGCGCCGTCAATGCGGGCCAAATCGCGTTCGGATGAGAAGAAGCGAAAGCCGCGCTCCTCGCGAACAACGATACCTGCGGTTCGATCCGATACTTCGATGACATAGGCCTGCGACATGTGCGCTCAATCGCCGGGCTGCGGCGCTCCTGTCTGATTGTCGATGTCGTGGATTTGTCGAAACGATCAACAACAGACGCCAGTCGCCGCCGGGACGCAGCGACGGGACAGTACGCATACGACGAAGGCCGCCCGATTGACGCATGCGCGCGGGGGCCGGGTCGGCTATGATGGCGCTGCGTGAAGGTTAGGCAGCTTGCTGATCGTTGGGGTCGTCGGCTTGGCGCGGGAGCTTCCATTCCCAGGGCAGCAGTTCGTGCAGACGCGAAGCGGGAAGATCGGCGATCCGGGCGAGGACGTCGGAGAGCCAGGCTTTAGGATCGACATCGTTAAGACGACAGGTGGTGATCATTGTCAGCATGATGGCGGCGCGTTCGGCGCCGCGCAGGCTGCCGGCGAAGGTCCAATTGCGCCTTCCCAAAGCGATGCCGCGCAACGCTCTTTCGGCGGCGTTGTTGCTGAGGCAGATCCTGCCATCGTCGAGGAAGCGGGCAAAGTCGGCCCAGCGCCTGAGCATGTAATTCATGGGCTTCAGGACCTCGGAGGAGCGCGAGAGGGTTTCGCGCTCGCGCAACAACCAGGCGTGCATGTCCTCGAGAAGCGGCTTGCTCTTTTCCTGGCGCACGGCGCGCCGCTCGTCGGCGCCGCGGCCGTTGATGGCGCGCTCGATCTCGAACAACGCATCGAGGCGTCTGACCGCCTCCAGCGCGATCGGAGAGACCGGTTTGCCCTTCTTACCTTCCCGGGCATTTTTCTCGATGTCAGCCAGCTCGAAGAAGCCCCGCCGCGCGTGGGCAAAGCAAAACGCCGGCGTGATCGGCAGCACCTTCTTCTGCGGGTCGAACAACGGCTCGAAGCCGTTGTAGCAATCGGCTTGCAGGATACCGGCGAAGGCGGCCAGATGCTTCTGGGGATGCTCGCCTCGTCGGTCGCTCGAGGCGTAATAGACCGCCGCCGGCGGCGCAGGCCCGGCGAAGGGCCGGTCATCCCGCACATAAGTCCAGATCCGCCCGGTCGTGCACTTGCCCTTCGCCAAGATACGGATGGTGGTGTCATCGCCATGAAGGCGCTCGGACGCGAGCACATGGCGTTCGATCAAGTGGAAGAGCGGCATGACGGCGAAGGTCCCGTGGCCGACCTGGTCGGCCAGCGTCGATAACGGCAGGTCGATCCCCTCGGCCTTGAAGCGCGCACTCTGGCGGTTGAGCGGGATATGCATGCCGAACTTGTCGAACAGGATCGTCGCCAGCAATTGTGGGCCGATGAAGCCGCGCGGCGTGGCGTGGAACGGCGCGGGCGGCTGGCTGATCTTCTCGCAATCGCGGCAGGTGAACTTTTCCCGCACCGTCTCGACGACCTTGAAGCGACGCGGGATCTCCTCCAGCGTCTTGGTCACATCCTCGCCGATCTTCGCCAGCCGCGATCCGCCGCAGCAGGCGCAGGTCGTCGGAGCCTCGATAACGACGCGCTCGTGTTCGATGTCGTCCGGCCAGGGCTTGCGTACCGGTCGCTTGCGCGTGAAGGCGCGGACTTTCTGCGCCTTCGCCGCCGCGGCCTGCGCGGCAAGCTCATCCTCGCTCGCCGTGGTGACGAGTTCTTCGAGCTCCAATTCCAACTGCTCGATCAGCCGCGCCGTGCGCTCGGAGCGCTGCCCGTACAGTTCGCGTTTGAGCTTTTCGATCCGCAGCTCGAGATGCGCGATCAGCGCCGCGTTATCCGACAGCTCCGCCTGCGCGCTGGCAGCCATCGCCTCGGCTCGCAGCCGGGCCTCACGCTCGGCCTGCAGCGCTGCCAGGGCACTGACAAGATCCGATGGAAGGTCCTCCGGCTTCGATATCATGAAGCCATTGAATCAGATCAAGCAGCAGATTCAAACCCAAAACAGCTATCCGACCCGCGTCGGACGCTGGGTTTCTTGCGGGTTGCGCCAATCGATTCCGGACAACAGGTAACTCATCTGCGCCGGCGAGATCGTCACTGCATCGCCCGCAACCGAAGGCCAGATGAACCGCCCTCTCTCTAGTCTTTTGGTGAACAGACATGCTCCCTGGCCATCGTGCCAGATCACCTTCACAAGATCGCTTCGGCGACCGCGGAAGACAAACAGATGACCGCTGAGCGGGTCCTTGCGCAGCACCTCCTGCACCTGGAGTGCCAGCGACGGAAAGCCTCGGCGCATGTCCGTGTAGCCTGTCGCAAGCCACACTCGTGCGCCCGTCGGAACCGGGATCATCGGCGTACCAAAGCATCGAGAACGCGACGTAGTGCGTCTCCATCAACGTCGCCATCGACCCGGATGCGGTGCCCGCTACCAAGATCTATCTCGATGATACCCAGGCTCTTCCGTCGACGCGTCGTCGTCAGTGGCGCTTGCTTCGGCCACTTCCCGCGGCGGCACAGACGGCCCAATCTCGACCGGCACGAACGGCGCTATACTCGCTTCACCGTGCTTGCAAAGCTCTTTGCGCCACCTGAACAGCTGGCTTACATGAAGGCCAGCCATGCGAGCCACCTCGGAAACACTGGCTCCGGGCTCGAGCGATGCTGCAACAAGCCGTTCCTTCTCATCCTGCGACCACCGGCGCCGCCGCTCGACCGATGTGATCACCTCCGCCCTCGAAATCGTCATAGCGCTTCTCCTAGGATTACCCCTAGGACCTGCAGCGTTCGCGTCCGTCAAACAAGGCGGCCCTCAACGGAGGAATACACGGGACATGCGGCTTCGCATGGCGTACATCACCCTCGCGTTCATTCTCATTGCGGTGCCGTCGGCGAAGCTCTTGAGCTCGCTGTTGCCTGCTTGTGTGATCTATTCATCGAGCTCGGCGCCTTGGCCGCAAGGTTTGGCTTTGCCGCTTTGGCGCCTATCAAATCCCAAGCCAGGCATGGGCCTGTCGCTTCGCCAGGCCTGGCTACAGCGTGGGTTTTACGTGAAACGCCCCTTGCATCGTCTCATCGTCTGGGGGTTTTCGCTTCATCTGGGGCCAAAATGACCGTGCTTTTGTCGTCTAAACTTCGGGTCATCTGTCCGGACGCAACTCACCTGACCTTATAATCCACCATGGCTCGCTGAGCCCGTCGCGATGCGCAACAAGCGGAGAGTTACCGCGAGAATCACTAACCCGTATGACAGTGAGTGATGGCCTCATTACACCTTGCATGACCAACTGCTCGTCAGCCCAAATCGATATTTGATTTAGCAGTCTTCGCGTCGCTTTCTTATCCAAAAAAATACTTCTGCCGACCTCTTCAAGCTTGACCAAAATCGAGACGTGTCGCCTACTGCTATAACTACTCGGTAGAGAGGCGCCTCCCGAATTGTGATCGATACTGATGCCACCCACAATCCGCGAGTAATATTCATGCTGTTCGGTAGCGTATGGCACTTGGGCCATTGCAATATATGAACAGACCCCGACGAGTACCATAGCGAATGCAATCGCGCGCATTGTCCCTGATCCTTAAAACGGGAGATTACCGCCTAGTTCTCTCTTCAGCGATAGCCTCTTTATACCCTTCGGTAGCACGAGGCACTTTCCACCCCATTATTCCCTCATATAGTGAGCGGCTCAGCACCTTTTTTTTGGTTTTTGGCTCCGAGCCGCTTTCATTCAGTCTTTACTCCCTCAGGCTTAGAATTGTTGTCTGAAAAATTGGCGCGGCGATTTTGAACAATGTGTTGGTGGGGAAGCGGGCAGAGTTCTACGCTAGTCGAGAGGCGTGTCGTCGCCATCGCTTATGCCTTTGATTTCAACTTCCTCGAGCTCAAACTCTGGCGCATCACGCTTGCCATTAGCGATCCGCTGAGCCGCGGCTCGGCACGAGCGGATGTCGCCGGCTGATGTCTGTGGCACCGGGGTAATGTTGTTTTCATGGTGTCGTCAATAATGCGAGCTCCAATTACGTTTGATCGCACGAAGGGTCTGTGGTGCACGGGAGAATCCCGACAAAGCGAGCGGCTGCACGCAACTACCAAGCAGCGGAGCAAAAGCCGGGCCAATCGCCTGACGCTTCCGCACACGCACAGCCAGCTGAACGCAGCATGCACGCGCGGCGGCCCTTCTGTGTGAAAGCAGACGTCGCCTGTTCGGCACCCGCCAATGCTGTCGCAAACCCGCCATTGCACAGGAGCACAATGACTGCGCGCCTCCGAAAACTGCAGCGGGTTCGTTTATTCATCTTGGCTGGCGATTGCAGCAATCAGTTCAAGGCTTGAATGGGGCTGCAAGAGGCAGGCATTTTTCTTGCAAGCTCATCGTCATGAGCTTCGTCGTGACATGCTTAAAGCCACATGTGGAACACAGGGGCGCGAAGCAGGCCACATCAAGTTAGAGGGCGTGTGGGGCAAGTGAAACGCAACGTGCGCGACCTGGCTGGCCAAATGTTCGGGCCAGCGATCGCGTTCGAGACGGATCGAGGATGGCCAGGCAATTGACTCGGGAGGTGGAGCCGGTCCTCGTTGTCGCAGACGAACGCTTGACCGGCCGCGCCGTGCTGGGCGCAACGATCGGCAATATTCTCGAATTCTACGACTTCGGGACCTATAGCTTTTTCGCTATCCAGATCGGTCAGGCGTTCTTCCCGGCAAGCGACCCGTTCGCCAGCCTCATGCTGTCGCTCGCGACGTTTGGCGCGGGTTTTGTAACCAGGCCGATCGGGGCCATCGTGCTCGGCTCGTACTCGGATCGGGTCGGGCGCCGGCCCGCGATGACCGCCAGCTTTGCCATGATGAGCGCCGCGATCCTTGTCTTGGCTGTTACGCCCTCGTACGAGACAATAGGAATTGCCGCTCCGTTACTGGTCATTTTCGCACGTTTGGTGCAGGGCTTCGCTCTGGGAGGTGAAGTCGGTCCGACGACCGCTTATTTGATGGAAGGCGGCCCCTGTCGAAGCCCGCGGTCTTGCTGTCTCGTTTCAGCCTGCCAGCCAACAGATAGCTGCGACGGCCGGAGCGTTGGTTGGAGAAATACTCTCCCTCACCATGACAAGCGAGGCACTGCATGCGTACGGATGGCGGATCGCGCTTTTGCTCGGCGCCGGTGCGCTGCCATTCGGACTTTGGCTGCGGAGCGCCTTGCCCGAAACGTTGCACCGCCCCGAAGCGCCGGCTCCCGTCGTTCAGCCTGTAAGGAGATCGCCTGCCGCTCGCCGCATGATGAGCTTGGGATTCATCGTTTTGGCCAGTTGCACGATTATCACCTACGTCACGGGATATATGACCACCTATGCGCTGAACACCCTGCAAGTTTCTGCGCCTCTCGCCTTTGCCACCACGCTCATCAGCAATACGGTAGGAATTGCTGCCGCACTGCTGGGCGGTCGGCTCGCAGACCGCGCCGGCCGCCGGCACATCATGATATGGCCGCAGACCACTGCGTTGCTGATGACCTATCCGGTGTTCTTGTGGATCGCAGAGAGCCGCAGTGCCCTCGCACTTCTCGGAGGCCTTGGCGCGCTCACCCTGATCGGAACCATTCCGTATAGCGCCTTCTATGTGAGCATGGCCGAAGGTTTGCCCAAGAACATTCGCGGTGGCGGCTTCGCGACGATTTACGCTTTTGCGATAGCAATCTTCGGAGGCACAGCTCAGCCCGTCGTCGCCTCGCTGATCCACGTTACCGGGAACGCGCTGGCGCCCGCCTGGTACATGCTTCTCGCTAGCGCGGCCGGGCTCTGTGCGATGCTTATGATGCCCGAGACCGCACCGCTCAAAATTCAAAGCGCTGCGAACAAGGGACTCCCGTCATGGCGCTGGACAATGTGATCACGGGTCCCTTCCGGCTGATATCGCGCGCCGCCTCACGTCGTCCGGGAAGAATGTAGATCGCCGCCTTTGGCCGCCGTGGGTTTGCGAGAGCATCGACGGCATCCAGGATCTCGTCGATGATTACCGGCGCCGCCAGACTGTCGGGCGCCCGTGGCGCCTAACGGGACGCGATCGACGAGCCGCCCTGGCGCCCACGACGCGAGGATGGCCCGTTTGTCCGACATGCCAAGATCGGGGTCCGAGCCGCCGTCCCCGGGGTGCTCGAAGACGATCCCTGGGTGAGGTCGACTTCGCGCCAAGGATCTTCGGTTACAACGAATCTTCGGTTAAACTTCGCGACCGCCTGTGACTGGTTCGGTGATACGATGGTCAACGCGTCGATCATCCGCAGCTGAGCACGGCAGCTAGCCAAAGCTCGGTTTCCGGCTCACCTCGTGATTGCCTTGCATGGCTGTTCCGCCAGCTGCCAACGTGTTTGGTCCCTGCTGATTGGCTGGATGGAATCGGTGTAGAACGAGGCGTGGCCTTTGTCAGGGAGCACCTCGTGTCATGGAACTGAACCTGCACGCGAACGCCACCACGACACCAAAGACGCGCGCCTACATCCAGCGCAGCAAGAAGTCGGTTGCCCAGTTGGCGGCTGAACTGGGGGTCAGCGAGACCACGATCTACCGCTGGCGCGGCCGCACCACGGTTGGAGACCGTTCGCACCGGCCGAACAACCTCACGACCAGCCTGTCGGCCGTCGAAGAGCGAGCGGTTTGCGAGTTGCGGACGTCGCTGCAGTTGCCGCTGGACGACATCGTCGAGGTGATGCAGCGATGCATCAATGCCAAGCTGTCCCGCAGCGCCATTCACCGCTGCCTGCAGCGCAATGGCATCAGCCGGCTTGCCAAGCCTGACAAGCCCAAGCCCGGTATCTTCGAGACCGCCAGCATCGGCTTTATCCATATCGACGTGAAGTATCTGCCGGCTCTGCAACGCCGCACCAGCTATGCTTTCTTCGCCATCGACCGCGCCACCCGCTACGTCTTTGTCGAGATCCATTCCAGGCGGGACGGAGCCACCGCGACCGACTTCCTCAAACGCTTCCTGGCCGACTTCCCGCACGAGGTTCATACCATCCTGACCGACAACGGCGCCGAGTTCACCGACCGCTTCGCTGTCGACAAGAAGAACAAGCCGGTCGGGAAACCGTCCGGCGACCACCCCTTCGATCAGCTCTGCAAGCAGCGCGGCATCCAGCATCGCCTGACCAAGCCCTACCACCCGCAGACCAACGGTCTCGTTGAACGCTTCAACCGTCGTATCGCCGAAGCCATTGGCCGCGAACAAAAGCGCGGCAGTGCAAGGCGCACCTTCATCGACCATGCCGATCGGGACGCCTTTATCGCCAAGTTCGTCCACGACTACAACCGAACTCGCCTCAAATGCCTCGGCTACCTGGCCCCAATGCAGGCCCTCGCCAATCACACGGGACCAAACACCAACGCAAGGAGCTCGAGGGCATTCGCTACGGCGGCCGGCTTTTCAATCCAGATGGGTAACGCTCGGCGGTAGCAGGGCAATTGACCGTTCACGGACCATGCTTGATCTTGGCTTCGCACCTCGATTGCCCAATAAATCCGAGCCTGGCTAGCGGCGCGATAGTTCCTCTGAGCAGCTTCGGTGCGGGCGGCAGATTCGGCATTGATGATCGTTGAAGGCGAGCGGACGGTCCAGGATAGTCCTCGACCACCTATGGGAAGCCGCACTCCGCTTCCGCCAGCATCGGCGGCACGCTCGCTTTGGAAGGAGGCCACCTACAAGAAATTCGGCCAGACGCGCCAGCCGTCAGTCCTCCCTGAAGGAGCTACAAGACTAGCTGACAAGAGTACCTGGCAAGCGAAAATGACAGGCCGCGGACCGCAGACTGCCAAAAGCTTGCCACTGGAGGTGAACAAAAACTTTCGCTCAGAGTCAAACGTATTTTTTCGTTTGACTATTTTTTTTCATGATCGATAGTGTTTGGAGATCGATATCCCATTCTTCGCCAAAAGCTTCTGCAGCCATCATGACCGTGCGTGAAATCATAAGGCGCGAAAGTGCCAATCTCACTGCCAGCGAACGCAAGATTTCCAATGCGGTGCTCGCGGACTACCCGTTCGGCGCCCTCCAGACCATCCAGGAACTGGCCGACCGTACAGGCGTCAGCGCGCCCTCGATCACACGCTTCGTTACAAAGATAGGCTTTGCCGGTTATCAAGAGTTTCAGCGCCAGTTGATAGCAGAATTGCGCGAAAGCCGACGCTCGCCGCTGGAGCTCAAGGCCACTGAAAAGCTCGGTAGCCGTCGTGCTTTTCTGGCCGACTATGCACGACGGGCTTGCGAACGAATAAACGAGATGAGCGCAAGCGTTCCGCAGGAACAATTCGATCGGATCCTTGGGCTCATCGCCGATCCCGCCCGAGCAGTTTTCGTACTCGGCGGACGCGTCAGTGACAGCATCGCTCATTTCCTCTCGGTGCACCTCAAGCAGATTCGACCGAAGGTCTATCATCTGCCACCCAATCCAGAGCATTGGCCGGACCAGCTGCTGGCAATCCGCAGGCAAGATGTCCTGGTGCTGCTCGACTTTCGTCGCTACCAGCCCGACCTGCAGAATCTCGCTGATATCGTCGCAAGGGAATGCCGACCGTCGATCGTGCTGATCACCGATAAGTGGATGTCGCCAATCGCCCGTCACAGCGACCATGTCATTGCCCTGCCCATCGAAATTGAAACAGCGTGGGACACGCTCGTCTGCGCACTCACCCTCGTCGAAGCCTTGATCGTCAAAGTATCGGAATCGAACTGGTCGACGACGAAAAACCGGCTGGAGGCCTGGGACAGACTTCGCCTGGTGCCGCCGGATCAGCCTTCGGAGGAAAAAGATGATCGGTGAGGAAATGCTGATTGCATGCTGCACGGATCTTGCCGGCAAGGTTCGGGGCAAAGCGTTTCCGGCCGCGCAGTTCGACAAGCGCGCAAAGCGGGGCATTGGCTGGACGCCAACCAACGTCCAGATCACGTGTTTCGACACGATTGCCGAAAGCCCGTTTGGCTCGCTTGGCGACCTCGTCCTGATTCCCCGATGAAACTGCGAAGGTGCGCGTGCAACTAAGCGACGATTTGCCAGCAGAGCATTTCGCACTCGGGGACATCCGCCAGACTGATGGTCCGACCGTGGGAATTCTGCACCCGTTCGATCCTCAGGAGTGCTCTCGATCGCCTCGATCGGGTTACCGGCTTGACGCTTTTCGGGGCTTTCGAACACGAGTTCCAGTTTCGGAACGACGCGGGTCGGATTGGAGCGGCGTATAGCGTTCACGGCTTTCGTATCGAACGACGCTTCGCAGAAGCGCTCGTAGCAGCAATGCGCGCGGCGGGTTTGGAGCCGGACACATTCATGAAAGAGTTTGGCGGGGGGCAGTCTGAAGTCACGATGGGACCGTCGCGCGGGATCGCCTCGCAGATCAGTCTACGATCCTATGCGAGCTCGTGCACCTGGTTGCCAACGCTTCCGGCAAGGAGGTTACGTTCACCCCCATCCGGGATCCAGCCGGGGTAGCCAACGGCGTTCACATTCATCTCAGCTTCCTCAACGGCGACCGACCAGCAACCTGGTATCCGAACGGCAAACATGAGCTTTCCAAGACCGCCGGCCAATTCGTTGCTGGTATCCTCAAATATCTGCCCGCGATCGTCGCGATCACGGCGCCGAGCGTGATATCCTACCTGCGGCTCACACCCCATCGCTGGAGCGCGGCCTTCAATAATCTCGGCTTCCGCGACCGCGAAGCTTCAGTACGCATCTGCCCCGTTTCTGATTTGAGTGATATCTCCAAAGCAGCTCAGTTTAATTTTGAGTTCCGCGCTGCCGACGCAACGGCGAGCCCGCACCTGCAACTCGCCGCTATCGTACACGCCGGAATCCAGGGCATTGAAGAAGAACTGCCGACGCCGGAGGCGACGACCGAGGACCTAGCGCTCCTTGATCCATCGGCCTTGGCGGCGCGCGGATATGTCCGCCTGCCAAAATCCTTGCCCGAAGCTCTTGATGGCCTGCTGGGGAATCCCACAGCAGTCGGCTGGTTTCCGGTCGGGTTCGCCGAGATATATGCAAAGCACAAGAAGGGGGAGATGGCGTTCGTTGAGGGGAAAACTCAACGGGAGATCTGCAGTCTGTATGAACAGGTCTACTGAAGGATTATTAGAAGCCCCGCTTGCCCGATGGCAATCGGGCTACTGCTTCGGAGCCCCCCTCGCATCAGCTATTTCGGCGGGGACACATGAATTACTGCCCGGTATGAGTAACTAATGCCCGGTATGAGTAACTAAAATGCGGTCGAAACGACATGGAATGCACCGGTGTCGGTACGTCGCTTGCGGAGGCAGCGCGTATCGTTCTGGCGATTGCTGAGTGCGTGATGGCGACTGAATAGAAAGTGCGTGATTGACCATACGCTTATAAACAATTTCGCAGCTGAAGCTGTCTCGGCGGGCGCTCGGCGCCCGTTGGTGATTTGACGAGAAGCTGCTCCGAAGCCACGCGGCTGAAGGCGCTCGAGAAAGAGAACGCGAAGCTGAAGCAGCTGATGGCCGAGCAGATGCTCGATACCGCGGAACTGGGCAAGCTTTTGCTGGAGTAGGCAGAGGTTGAGTAGCCGTCGGGCTCTGCAGCAATGGACTCCTCCCACAGGATCGACAATGTTACGTGCTTGCGCTTGAGCTCGCCGTCCACGGCTGTCCAGTCGGGCTCGGCGAGGCGGCGGCTTCAGTGCTGGCTGCCGGTGCCGGACCTGGCGAACAGCCGCGCTTCCAAAACTGCGTCCGTGACATCGTCCGGCGGCGGCCAGTTCGGGCCCCGGGGCCTCGAACCGGCGGATCGTAGCCGCACCGTCGGGGGCGCCGCTCCGACCCGCCGCGCAAACTTGCGGGTTGGCAGCCTGGCCGCCTTCATCCTGATCAGATAGCGCACGTGGCGCATCGCAAGCCTCTCCGTCGGCATCCAGGGGCCCCTTCGCAAAGCCGAAAGGGGCGCAACGTATGAGAAGCCTGAGAAGCCTCGTCATCTGGTCGACGCATCCCGCAATCATGGCCGACATTGTCTCGGATTGGCTGGCGACTTCAAATCGGAACGGTGGGCGAGATTCATCTCGGAACTGCGGGCGACATGAGCGGATTCCGCATCTGGGTGTTGCGAATCTGCCAGTGTGTCGCAAACGCGACAATTTTGCGGGAAGACTCGCAGCGATCTTGCTGCCGACGTGCATGGCCCAAATCATGCACTTAGGTGGCGGTTCAATGCAACTCATCGGGAGCGCCGCAGCACCTTGAGACTTGTCCCTAAAATTAGTGCTGCGTTCGGCGCCTCGTCGAGGCGGCCCTTCTCGGCATCTGTCCTCTTCATGCGAGCACGGTTCGACAGGTCCCGCACAGAAAACTCCCCCATTGATCGAGGATCGCAGATCGCATCTGTGCACCCTCTCTAGTACAGCGACTTTGGTTCCAGCGCTGTGGAGTTTATGCAGCCTCCAACAAGCGCGCAGGATAATCATCATCAAGCGAGGATCCTCTTGAGGACGTCCATAGACCCGAAGGTCAACCCGATTGACGCCGACTTCATTCCTGCTCAAAGCCGCGTTGACTACCATCGGCGGTCGCTGCTCGGTCTATGGCGCAGAGCAGTCCAACATCCCGCCACAAGGCATCAATTTCCGGCCGGGGCCGCGCAACCGACGTTGGCCAACATCCAGTTAGCCTGGGGAACGGTGGACGTGA
Source organism: Bradyrhizobium sp. JR3.5 (assembly GCF_054057015.1). Lineage (NCBI taxonomy): Bacteria > Pseudomonadati > Pseudomonadota > Alphaproteobacteria > Hyphomicrobiales > Nitrobacteraceae > Bradyrhizobium > Bradyrhizobium sp. JR3.5. Next base: position 4,770,498 of record NZ_JBSRYV010000002.1, on the reverse strand, counting down.
GGGACGTCTACGATCACCTTGAGCATCTGCATTCGTCTGTTCCTCCCGAGACCGGCCGATCATGCCCCGGCTCTGACGTTATCCTTTCCATAGAAGGGACAGCGAGGACGCCGACCCTCATCGGAACGCATGAAGAGATGCTGTACAACGCATGCTTCGATGGAAAGGCGTACTATCTTTCAGGCATCACCAGCGATGACAGGGTGCTCGTACTGGGAGGGAGCGGGAGCTGTCACGCGGATTATTGTAATTTCTATGCTTTGTCACGAACGGCATGCACGATCATACCGGTCACGGACTACAAGAGAGTGGGGAGAGATTGCTGAAATCATGCGAGCGTTGCGCGCCACCGCAATCCTCGGATCTTTGAGTGCTCTCCTTCCGCTCCTGTCCTACCTGGAACTTCGCGATCTGACTTACGCCGGGATTAGGCACATTGTTCAAGGCCGAGAGCCGTTGTCCTGGCAGCTTCGATCGAGACTCGTGCAGCGATTCGGGAACAATTTGGCCTTCCACTCTGTATTTCAGACTCCGGACCACGGCTCGATAGGCTTCCAATGCGCCTCGTGCGGCTCTGGCGAGTACCACCTTCATGAAGGCCTCATCTACGCGGAGCTCAGTCCGAGGAAAGATGAGAGCGCGACAGAGCTGGTTATTTCAAACCTGCACCGCTCCCGCATGCCCGTTGTCCGGCTCCGGACCGGCGATTACGCTGAATGGGCTGATCCCGAGGGACGCTGTCCGTGCGGGCTGACCTCCAGAAAAATACGAATTCTCGAAAGAATAAGCGAGGATCGGCCATAACGTGAGCTATGCGGACCCTGCGCACAACCGACGACAGAGCTCCTTAATCTCGGTCGATCTTGGGCCAAGCATGGCCACACCAATCGTCGCCCTCAAGCGCATCGCAACCGTAAGCGCTTCCTGGATCCATTTGTTCATCACCGTGCGCAGCTGTTGCATGCTGCGGCAGGTAAGCAAGCAGCAATGACCTCCTCGATCAGCGCGTTTGTATAGATCTGGCGGCAATACCCCTCGCTCACCCGCAAACAGTTGTCGTGGCGCTCCTGGCTATAAGTGACGCAGGCATCTGGCACGAGCGTTACGAGATATCCGAGGTCGCAAGCGTCACGTACAGCAGATTCCACGCACTCGTCGGTAACCAACCCTGCCAACACCAGCTGCTTAACGCCGAGATTGCGCAGCAAGTAATCGATATTGGTGGATACAAAGACGCTCGAAGACGACTTCGGCAGCACGATTTCGTCATCGCCAGGCGCAATCTCGTCAATGACTCTCCCATCCCATGACCCTCTCGGGACGTTGAAGCCTACGATCTTGTAGTTCAGACCGCGATCGCGACCATCTTTTGTGAGATTTTCGATCGTCGTGTAAAGTACTTCTATGCCTGCCGCACGGAACTGCGCCTGCAAGCGCTGCATGTTGGGTATGGCAACGCCTTTTAAGCGATCGAAATAATAGCCGTACTTGCCGGCAATGTCCGCCTCAGACACATCCTTGAACTCGCCGCCATCGCGGCGCACGCAAAAGTTCTGCACGTCAATGAACAACAGCGCCGCCTCCTTGGGGCTGAGCGGCACCTCGCGTTTCATCGGAAGTTCCGTCATTGACATGCTTTGTCTCTCACCCATCGAACAGCCAGCCGGCGGTCAAGGTCGAGTTTTCCGCTCCCCTCCGGATCACGGCTCTAACGATTTACGAATTTCAAGCAACAGGCGCAGATCGCGTCGCGCCCTTTCGCATATCCAAGAAGGCTTCGGAAGGCTGCAAGTGCCCACACACGAGACCCGGAATCCGAATGATCCTAGACTACCGCATGCTTGCGGACGGCGAGGATTAGTCAAATTTGGCTTCGCACCGAATTGAGATATCCCGGGCGCGCGGGCAGGATCACGAGGCTAGCATCAGTTCGGCTTTCTCGTGACGAACAATGCGGCTTCTCAACTCTTGGCCGGTCAGCCAGACCAGCCAATCGTCCTCGTCCACAATATTCTCTTCCACCAGCCGCAATATCGACCCGCCTCTCTCATGGTGCGCATATCCGTATTGCGAAACAACGCCTTTATCAATTAACCAGCGCGCCACCATTCCACATACGAAATCGGGAGCCCACATGGCAAACGATACGCCGAATGCGATCCCCGCCATGATCCTCGCAATGCCCTTTCCTCTGTAGTCTCTGCGTACCCAGCCATCGCCGTGATATGCTACTTTCCCGGACATTTTCTTCGCACTTGCTGCCCAGCAAGTACATGCGTCGTGAGGGTGGGCATGTTTGGTCGGGTCGGCGTAGAACGTTTTCAGGGATTCAAGATGCTCTGCAAAATTGGTGCGCGAGAGGTCATAAAGTCGAACAGCCTGCAAGACCGCAACTTCGTTGTTCTTGTCAACGCCTACCATCCAAAATCCCTCGCCGGGTTTAATTGGCGAGCGGTCCGGCCGGAAATTTGGATATGTAGGTCCCTTCGTTGGAGTTGATAGTGTGATCGAGATATACTCGTGAAAGTCGACTCCCAACGAAAGCTTGATGCCTTTTCGGGCGGCGGCGGCGTCATAGCTGTGAATGAAGCGCGAGACGTGCAGCAGGTCCGCTACGCCCATCATTGCTGCACCTCTCCATTGTAATGCTCCGCGCCCCTTAGGCTGCTACAGCATTGACAAGGATCGAGACACTATCGATTCTGGTAGAGAATAGCGGCGCGATCTTTGATGAAGTGGCCTTCGCTGGTCAGCGGCGCCATCGCCGCGCGCTGCGGCATGGCTGAGGGACGCGCCCGACGACCCGGCGCGTCCAAGTTGCGCGATATGACAATCGAGGCCGTGAAGTGCTATCGACGATATCATCGATTTGATGAAGACCAGGCTCTCACTCCGCGGTTATCTGGTCCACCGCCCCGCAACGTATCCGATTAGAGTGTGCGCGTGCCTACGGGCCCATCTGCTATGCGAAAGGACTGTCGAACCCGCGCCGCATCGGATTGCTGATCGAGTGGTGGACGCCGACCCAGGACGCACGCTTCCCGGACATCTCGCTCGACGTAGGACTTTCATATCCGTGGGGTAAGCTGCGCTCCTGTAGTCAGGGAACACGCCCTGGTTGTCAAGGCAGTCTAAACCAACCTTCTCGGTGAGAGCAGTGCCTGCCGGGTTTTCAACTGGCCAGCTTCGCTCAAAGGCGAACGGAAAGCGGCCTTGCCAAGCGGCGGACGTCTCGCTCGAGTTTAGCGCCTCGCACCCTCGCATTCCTGTCGAGTTGAGATGAACGTCGCGACGACCACGCCCCTGATTGTCACGACGCAAACTCCGACCTCCGTCCTGTAACCATGGTCTTGCGCCAGTCTCACGAGCTCACCCAACCGTCTGGCTTTGGATTCCACGTCCGAAACGTTTGATCCGACATCCAGCAAGGACCTCGCCGCCAAATCGTCGGACTTCGCTTGCACCGAAAGAATATCGATGATCTTCGAAGTTTCGAGCCTTGACCTTTGGATGAGATCGGAGCCGATCCTGCTCCTTCCACCGGCATCGGAAAGACTGGACGCCTTCGACTTGGTCTCCGCGATCATCCCATCCTCGAGCGGGGAAATCACCGGATCGGCCCTTCCTGCGCGTAGACTTTGGATGCGATCGAAGAGCATCGATCCGTAGCCTCGGATCCGACTCAAGGCACTTTTCAAAGCCGCGCCCACTTTCGTGTCGAGCAAAGCCGATGCTCTTCTTTGGAGCTCAGATCCCGCATCCGATGACGACACCACTCCTTTGAGGAAGTCGTCGACGAATTCAACGGCGGCCACTCTTATGCCGTCAGTCAGGAAATCGTCGCTCATCGCCTTCAATATTTCGTCGATCACCTTCCCGGAGACAGTTTCCTTCACCAGCTCGGATATTGCCGGTTCGATGACCTCGGGGACCTTCGCAACGTCGAGCGCAGTCGAGAGCATCTCTCTGACCGCACGCTGCTGAGAGGAGCCGTCGCGTGGTCGTTTGAGGTCGTCCCCGGGAGGGGCCACTCCCCGCGGTAGCGCCCCCCGAAGCCCATCGAGAACGGATCCGAGCTCGGCCAGTTCGGACGAACTTGCCGCAGGCGACGCGTTCAATATGGCGCTTGACTGAACGCGTCCCTCGAACTTGGCTGCGTTCGCGGCCGTTCTGCTCGCGATGCGCTCATTCAGCCGTTCGTCGGAATTCAGGACCCTGGCCTTGAGTTCGGTATCCCAAATACCCGAAGTGGTGGGCGGGGGCGGCGGTCGCGGTCCCGGAGGAGCTCCGCCGGGTCGCGGACCACTCCAATCCGCCGGGGGCGGCGAAGTCCGAAAAAGGTGGTCGTCCTGCAGGGTCGCCCTATCCAGCATGACCTTCGCGAACTGTATGGACGCGCGGGCAACGGCTCGTTTGTATGAATTGTCTATAGCATTGTGAGCGGACCGAAGTTCGACCCGTAGGGCGTTCAAACCGCCAGGCGCAGAACCGTAGAAGGAGAACAGCAGAACCGCGACGAAGAAGGCGCCAATGACGTGTATACTTTTCGATGCCATCTTCGAAAGTCGAGCCACCCTTGCGGCGAGAAGCGGGAAAAAGATCAGGTTGAAAGCAAGAACAAATATGATCGCAAGGCGCGCCTTCAGAGCGAAGGACTCCACGCGCTCAATTATGTGCCCAGCCTCGAGGCTGTCGTACCAGGCAACCACGATGCTCAGCCGCGGTGAGAACTCCGTCAGGAAAAGATACAAGCCGATCTGCAGCAACAGGAAACATGTCGAAACGGCGCCAGTGACCATGCAGTAGGTGGTGAGTTTCGAGCCGACCTCGGCGAGGACCGCGTTGCCGCTGTGCCTTCGGCAGGCTGCCCGAATCACAAACACGGAGACAGCCGAGACGATCAATACCCCCAGCGGCAATAATCCGATGAAAGAAAAACCCGCAACAAACGCAAGCCAGGCTGGGATCAGGATCACCGGCAGAACGAACAGCTGCGAGAATTCACCCAGACGAGTCGAAATGCTCAAATTCGTCTCCTCCGCCGGGCAGGCAGCAAATCGATTAAACTTCAACTTCTGCTAATGATTCAATCAGACTGCTTCCTGTCTGAGCGAGTTTCATCCAACAAGCTCAGCCGGCAGCATTGCTCATTTCTGTGCGGACCTGGTCTCGAAGACCAAGCTAGAGGACGTTCCCCACGTGGCCGGAAATTTCGACACGGGACATTTTGCAGCGACGCGCCCGCTTCGATGAGTGTGCGCGCGGATAGGGCAAAAAGAGCTCTTGAACGCAACAAGTATTGACAACGGAGCCGACAGCAATCCTGTATTTTAAGTCGTAGCACACCGAAGCGATTTTTTGGAGAGACATTGCGGGTCCGATGTCCCCTCAGTTCGAATTTATTCCGTACGGACCGGACGCTGGCTGGATATGTCACTCGCCTACAATCTCGACGACGCAAGACATTTGGGCCTGACGACGAGCAATAAACGAGGCGGCAACGAGGATACCGGTGCGGCCTTCGATCTCTGCAAGCTCACGCTTTCCGCGAAACTCTTTGCGGACTTGCTGTCGAAAACCTCAAGTCGAACGACTGTAGCGATGGCCAGGATCAAGGTACTCGACGGGCTCCCAGGCGACGCCGCGACGGATAGGTATGGAGAAGGCGCACGTACCTCAGCTGCTCCACCGCACCCGGCGGACCTTTCAAAACAGCTCGGTGTGTCCTCCTGACAGCATGCTCCCCGCTCTGTGCCTTTGCCGGCCTTCCCGGGATGCTTGGGCGGGTCTTTGAGCGTTATCACCGTCACAACCCCGCCGACGGTTGAAAGGAAGAATAGCTGCGATTACCGAAGACGCGGTGGCGAACTTCCTCTGGAATTTGCTTCCCGACAACGGTCGCACGCTGCAGGCTTGGGACGTACACGGCGTATCTTCCAACGATTCGTTCGCATTGCTCTTCGAAAATCGGTGAACCTCGCGCCGAGGGCGACAATAAATAATAAGTCAAAACAATCACTTACGTCATGTCAACCCTATCAGACCTTGTAAACCAGGTTGATCAATTTTCTGATCGGACCCGTGACGGTGCCAGATCGACAATTGACGCGATGTCGCCTCACGACTTAACGTTCATCGATTCGTATGCAGATCTGGAACTATTCCCTTCCTCGGCGCCCCGAACGTCCCGCATTGTGACCGCCAGAGACGTGATAGAAAAACCAACCAACGCGCCGACCAGCATCCCCCCAACTCGTCAACGCGTTGAGTTGTCTGCCGAGTTGATCGGCTTCACGCTGAAAAGCGACGACGAGACGATTCGCGATATTGAGAAGATCCAGGAGTCCGCGATCAAGGCGGCTCAGGAAATCAAGAAATTTGCGCTAAAGTAATTAGCGATTCCTTCGATTCCCCAACAATGCGGTAACAATCACTTGGGAGCAAAACCCGGCACCTTGATATTAGGTCTCGATCATACCCCAAAGTGGGACGATCGCTTTCGGACGTCGCTCGAAATATCCAAGTCAGGCATTTACAACCTAATCGGTGGACGCGTCGGCACAGCCTTTGCTGATGAGAGGCATAGTCATTCTCATTCACATCGGAGATCGATATGTCAGGCATTGGAGGGAATTCGCACATTTCTCAATTGCGGAACGGCAGCACGGATGGCGGGACCGCATATGAAATGGGTTTTGCCCCTGGTGGATGCAGCCGAACTTCCAGTTCTGCCCCGCTCGGGACGCGCGCTGAATCGCCAGATCTGGTGGCTCCCGCCGTTCGCATAGAATGCGATGCAGTTAGTCGGGGAGTCAACGTGTCCGGCCCTGGTGGCGAGCCCGGGTCGAGCAATCAGGCATCGCACCTGCGAATCGCGTTGGATCCTTATCCCGAAGACGCGGCGCTGATCAACGAGGCGGCCCAGGCGGCCAGAGTCGCTATTGCGGCGGGGCATCCTTGGGAGCAACTCGAGACCTCGCGCCAAGTGTCCCAGGCAACTTATATGGTTCGCAAGTTTAGCGGATGGCTCCGAAAAGAGCATAAAAACGCGATGGCCGGCCGCCCCGGTGACAACACCGTTGATGAAGATATTGCGACATTCGCTCGTATTCACCGCCGGGGCTCCCACTTAGTCGGCTTGAGGATGCTTCGAACGCACGCTGGCGCGCTTGGGCCCCGCGATCACGCGCCGTGCCGTCGCGCTCAGCAGGTTCCCTATCCCCAAGACACTGCGCTCGTCAAGGCGGCGGCCGAGGCAGCCAAGGCGAACATTGACGCCGAAAAGCCCTGGCCCTTTGTCGGAATTCGGAAAAAGGGTCAACCAAGCAGTTAGGTCTCTTAACAAGTTTAGCGGGTGGCTCAAAACGACAAGCAGAAGGGCTATAGACGGTCGCCTCAACGACGTCTCGCTGAAAGAAGACATCACGGCATTCTATATGGCTAAGCGTAAGTTCAGCGTGGACTCTGGCGTCAGGATGCTGCGGGAGCACGCGAAAGACCTGGAGGAGTTCGCCGCGGACCTGGAACAGCAGCTTGAAGTAGATGAGGCGCCGTCGGCGGCTGGAGACGGTGCGCACCAGTACAGCTCGGTACAGCCGCTCTTCACCCAGCTGTTCGGGGAAACGCTGCCATCGGAATCCCCACCGGCGTCTACGGGATTGCAAGGCGGCGGTTCGGACCCAAATGTGGCCATATCGCCCATGATGCGTAACGATGCCTTTGATGCGCCGATGCCCAACGTTACTGAGCAATCGTCGTCCGCTCGTGGAGTCGGTGGTTCGCACTTGAGTGACGACGCTCAGCGTGACTGCGCGCAACAATCGCTCTTCACGCAACTGTTCGGGGAATCTCCACCGCCGTCGGAATCACCGCAGCGGTCTCGAGGCTTGCGCAGCGGCGGCTCGGATTTTAATGGCGCCATGTGGCCCACAACGCGCGACGCTATGGCGCGGCAGGATTTCGGACATGTCCTAGACCTTGGCTGGGTCCATGGGCCCCAACCAGCCCCAGACATCCTCATCGGTGCACTCAACAGAAGAAGGATTTTGCCGACACCGCGCCAGCCGATGACAAACTTCTACCTCCGCGGCCAGCCCTATACAGCGCAGTTGGGGAGAGGGTCCAGGGAAGTGAGCCCAAATAACCCGCTAGGCGTGAATATTATTCTGATACCTCGACTTAAAGGAGGTTGAATATCGTCCTTGCGGATCTAGTTAGGGACCTACTTTGCCCCGATTAGGGGACCAACTTTGCCCACGGCTGCACTCGGCTGAAGATCGATCGGCGCGACGGCCCCGGCTAGAGGCCGCCAACGAGGCAAGCCCAACCTGACGAAAACCGCCGCAGAGCTGATCGCTGTTGCTGCTTCGCTCGCAGCAGCGATGTTGAGCGAACGGTGGACTACCCCTTGGACGGACGCACTCAGGAGAAAGGGCGACCTCACGCCCGGCCAATGTAACAGGCTCTGGGCCATTGCGGTGGTCGGCGCCGGTATACTTACTTTCGTTCTCATACAGTCTGTTTTGCTAGATTGGCTCCAGTCTGACCGAGTCACAAAACTGCGGGCTCTAGCTGGCCAGAATCAGCGATGGTGAAGCATGGACCATTAGCCGATGAGGCCGACATGAGCGGGCGTGGCACCAAGACGAGCGAGAAGCGATTTGCGGCGTATTTGGAAGGGCTTGCCGGTGTCATCGGTCATGCTGATCGGAAGGCGCCGCTCTGCGCGACTATTGCGTCGGCCTGATGGCTCGTGGCGGTCGCAAGAGCGTGGAGCCGATGGCGGCGGTGACGGCTCCGGAACGGACGGCCACCCAGCATCCATCGCTGCTGCATTTCGTTGGCAGCGCCGCCTGGTCGGATGAGGAAACGCCGGATGAACTCCCCGGCCGCTACAGCCCCCCTCCTCAAATCTTGTAGTCCCGAGTTCATGCAATGGAAGCGTCACACGCGCGGGCTATGAAGGAGTTAAAACGGCTTAATACGAATAATCGCTGTGGAACGCACTTTCTCTCAGTGGCGGAGTCAGTACTCCGATGCAATGAATCGGACGATGTTGGTGACTTCGCTCGGGATCGAACGCTGATAGTGCACGATGTTATCTGCACATTCGTTCGTCCGTGCGGAGACGTGCACGAAATGGGCGCCGTGCTGCTCGACGCAGGCAAGATTTCGACAGTCAGCGAGCATAACTTGGTGGGACTTGCACTATCCCGAAATGGAAGGGAGCGGCGGAAGACTATGCCCGGTGCGCGACAATGGCCAGAGCTTCGATAGATTGCGGCGCGAGACCGATGTGCGTGGGTTCTACGGCAATGGGCGTCGACAAATCACGCAGCAGTCTCGCCGAGACGCCGCGGTTTCAAGGCCCGGCGCACGTCCGCGACCTTCGGACTATTCCCCGATTGAGGATGCATGTAAGGTGCATCGAAGCGTCGATTTCCGGATAGGTTGGAATGGTTTGCCGGGTCAGATATCTGAGCAGCGCCGGACTTTCTCTTCGAAAGATGCTTGAGCGGGGTCTTTGAGCGTTATCACGTCCCTACCCCGCCGACGATCGAGAAGAAGATAAGCTCTCTGGTCCACCAACGCGCCGACGATGGCCTCATGGCCGTTTGTGATGCCGTATTCGAGAAGCGCGGCCACCACAAGGGCATGATGACCCATGCTGCCAACAACGCAACGAGGACGAGCGACACGACGCGCCAGCCAGGTACGCGCTCGATACCATCGAGCCAACTTAGATTCTGCCAACCACCCATAGCGCGTATCTTGCAACCTAATCTAGCTCACCGCAACCAGCGCGATCATTAAGCCGGCTCAAACGTTCAAACTGAGACACCGCCTTGGCGTCAAAGGTCCTAGATCCAATCCCCCCGAGCTTCGACTACCAGCCAGCGAAGGCTCCCGCCAGCGAGGGGTTCACTTTGCCCGCCTCGACGTCCGTAAGAGCCATGTCGAGCATTTCGACACCATGGTCGGCTTGCTCTCGCGTCAACGTCAATGGCGGGGTAAGCTCGAGCACGTTCGAGTTGACGCCAACATAGAACATCACCAATCCGTATTCGAAGGCGCGATAAACAGTCATTGCGGTCTGTCGTTTTGCCGGTGCCCTTGTAGTCCGGTCGGTGACCAGCTCTATTCCGATCGCCAGGCCCTGACCGCGGACGTCGCCAATCAACGGATGTCTCTGCTTCAAGGCCTGGAGACGGGAGAGCAACTGGCCCCCCACTCTGGCAGCATTTTCCGCCAGCCGATCGGTTTTGATGGCCTCAAGCACAGCCAACGCTGCGGCGGCGCAAACCGGATTTCCATGTAAGGTTTGAAAAGAGAAAGCTGGCGCAAAATTCATGATGGTTTCTGGCCCTGCGACGGCCGAGATCGGCAATCCGCCGCCAAGACCCTTCCCGAACACCACGATGTCGGGTTCGATACCATGATGCGCAAAGGCATGCAGCCGCCCGGTTCTGCCCAATCCGACTTTCACTTCGTCGCTGACGAGGAGGATTCCGTGCTTGCGGCAGCGCCGCTCGATTTCTGCAAAGAAGCCGGCTGGAGCAACCAGCATTCCGCCGTCGGACTGGATTGGCTCGATGAAGAAAGCGGCCACCTCTTGCGGAGGAACAGTACTCGCAAGAAGGCGATCGAGCTGAGCAAGCGCCTTTTCCGCGGATTCTTCGCCTTCGGCATAGCTGTTGGGATAAGGCACGAGTGTCAAGCCAGGTGCTTTCGGTATCGATTGCGATGGGTGACCGGAGACTGCGGCAGAGCCGGTGGTGCCACCATGATTGGCGCCCGAGAAGGAGATGATCCGGGGCCGGCCTGTCGCCGCAACCACAATGCGTGCGACGGTCTCATTGGCGTCCGAACCGGAATGGCCAAACCAGATCCTGCCCGCTGCGCGAGAGGGCACGAGCGAGAGGAGCTCTTCGGCCAGCTGCACTGTCGCTAGATTAGTGCTCGAAAGATAGCTTGCTCCGGCCTGGTTGGACAACGCGCGGTCAACCGCCACTCTTATGCGAGGATCGGAATGACCCAGGCTCGCAGCGCCCCAGGAAGCCGCAAAATCCAGAAGTTTCCTGCCATCATCTGTGATCAGCGTCGCGCCGGCGCCCCCTGTCACAGCCAGCGGATAGAAGCGCAGATGAGCCAGTTTCGAGATTGATTGGGCTTCACGTTCATACAAACGGGTCATGTCTCGTTCCTGAGTTCAATGCCGGAGATGGGCGCCGCTAATTTGCCTGGCGCGCGACCGAGCGCGTTGGTGACGTCTTGCAAAATCTGCGCTGCGGTGCCTCACCACGTTATGCCCCACGAGGTCATCAGGACAAAAGAGCCGGCCAATTCGCTTCAACCTGCTCCGGTCGATGCTGGGGCTAACCACGCGATTCAAATCGTCTCCCGGATCGGAGGCTTCAATCTCGCCCTCGCCCCGCTCCGAATGCGACTGCGGACGTTCAACGGACCCCGGAGTGACTGGCAGCTCCAGCCTCGTTCTCTTTATCAGTCGAAGTCGTCGGCGCTTGGTCTTTCGCAGCCATCAGGGGTTGCCGCGATCGCTTTTGATTTGCATCCTTTCCAAAACTTGCAGGCAGTGCGGAGGCAAGCCCCTTTGGAAAGAACAGCAGGACAACGATCATCGCCAAAGCAACCAGCATGAAGCGGCCTTCGGCGAAGTTGCTAATACTTGCGAGCCCTTCCGAGATGAGGGTCAGGAGGAGCGCAGCAAACAGCGGCCCATAGATGCTGGACGTGCCCCCGACAAGCACCATGCTCAAGATGAGCGACACGGTCGAGAAGTCGAAGATCTCCGGGGAGGCGACGCGGAGATAGATGACGTAGAAGCCGCCCGCCAGCCCCGCAAAGAACGCACTTGCCACGAGCGCCTTCAGGCGCTGCCGCGCAATCGGGATGCCGCGGGAGACGGCGTAGTCCTCGTTGTCGCGCAGCGCTTTGATCGAGAGGCCGAAATCGGAGCGCACCAGCCAGCGCAGACAAACGGTCGTGGTGACGAGGAGGGCAAAGGCGACATAGTAGTAACCGAGCTTGTAGTCGCGCAGGAAATTGTAGTTCGGTAGCCATATCGTCGGCACGCGCACCATGCCTTGCGTTCCGCCCGTGAGATTTGACTGATTGATCACCAGTTGCATCACGAGCTGACTGAATGCAAACGTGACCAGCACCACGTAGACGCCCTGTAGGCGCACGACGGGCAGAGCGACGATGGCAGCAGCCGCGGAGGCGGCAAACCCGCCGACGAGCATCGCAAGCCACGGATCAATTCCGAGAAGTTTTGCGGTCAGTCCAGTCGGGGCGTAAACCCCAACGCCGAAAAAGGCGACATGGGCAAAATTGAAGATGCCGGCATAGCCAAGACTGAGGTCCCAGCTCGCTGCGACAATCCCGTAGACGAAGGAGATGATGAAAAGATGTCGCAGATAGCTGTCTTGGACGAAGATCGGCACAAGGAGCCCTGCGACGAGCAGGACGCCAACCAGCCATATCTTGCTGTTGCGGATCTTGCCGTTGTGGAGGGCCATCATCAACGCACCACCTTTCCGAGGAGCCCCTGGGGCCGGACCAGCAGCACAAGGATGAGCAGGAGAAAGATCATTGAGGGTGCCCAATAGATGCCTACGAAAAACACGAGGGCCGCCTCGAGGATACCCATCAAATAGGCAGCGAGAACCGTCCCACCCAGCGAGCCAAGCCCGCCAAAGATCACGATGATCAATGCCTTGACGAGCGGATCGGAGCCGAATTCCGGAGTGAGCAGGCGGATCGAACCGAGAAGCACCCCTGTGAGCCCGGCAAGGACAGAAGAGAGGGCGAACGTAATGATAAAAAGACGAGAGACGTCGATGCCGATCAGCCTGGCGGCATCGGGGTTCTGGCCAACCGCGCGTATTCCGCGTCCTGTCCGCGAACGGTCGAGGAAAAGCCAAAGCGCTCCGAGCAACAACGGCGCCACGACAATGATGAGCGCCTCCTGCGCGGAAATCGTCGTTTGCCAGATTTGTACGTTACCCATCGCGATCGGAGCCAACTGCTTGAGCCTTGCCCCCCAGATCAGCTGGATCCCCTTCTGCATGAATATCATTGCGGCAAGGGTCGTCATGACGGTGATGAGCAGGATATCGCGATGGTCGTAGAACGGCCGAACAATGACCCGCTCGATCAGAATGCCCACTCCAATCATGATCGCTGCTGAAACGGCGATTGCCACACCCAATCCGAAATTGAGCCCGGCCGCGTCCGACACGGTCCAGGCGATATAGGCGCCGAGTGTCATCAGCACCCCATGAGCGAAATTGAAGATGCCAAGTGTCGTCCAAACCAGGGATAGTCCGCTCGCCATCAAGGCATAGCCCGAGCCGAGCACGATGCCGCTGACGAGAATGGCGCTAAGGATGTCGCTCGTGATCATGCGCCCTCCGACCCGAAATACATGTCCATGATTTCCTGATGGTCGACCTCTCCGCTCCGGTTGATTTCCCGGCTGATTTCGCCGTGGTCGACAAGGTACATGCGATCGACCAGGGACAGGATGAATGCGATATCCTGCTCGACGAGGAGAAGCGGAATGCCGCGCGACGATATTTCCGAGATTGCCTCGGCAAGCTCGTCCTTGAGCTTCGGAGACAGCCCAAGCGTTGGCTCATCCAGCATCAGCATGCGAGGCGCGCACATGAGCCCTGCGCCGATTGACAGCATCTGGCGCTCGCCGCCTGACAGCGTCTTGCATTGCTGCCGACGGCGCTCGGCAAGCCGGGGAAACAGCTTGAGCACATAGTCGAGATTTGTTTTCAGCTCCCTCCCGCGCGCGCGGCGTGAAGGCCGCAAGCTCAAGTGTCTCCATGATCTGCATGTCGGGAAAGAGGCGATTGGCCTGGGGCACGTGAATCAAGCCGCGCGCCACGATCTTTTGGGGCGCGAGTTGGTCGATCGGCTCCCCCATGAACCTGACATCTCCCGCTCGGGGGCGGATCACTCGCGAAATCGTATTGAGAAGCGTCGTCTTGCCGTGCCCATTGGGTCCAAAGAGCCCGACGCGCTCCCGCGGTCCGACGTGGAGGCTCATGCCGAGCAGCACATCGGAGGCATCGTAACCGGCGCGCAAGCCGACAATTTCGAGTGCGTTCGTATTGTTGCTCAAAGCCTCGCCTCCCGTTTGCCGAGATAGGCTTCGACGACCTCTGGGTTGCGTACCACCTCTGCCGGACTACCCGAGGCGATGATAGCGCCGTGATTGAGAATCATCAGGCGTTCGGACACGTTTAAAAGAAGCGGCAGAACGTGTTCGATGAGCACGACCGTGATGCCGCGTCGGTGCACGGTAAATATGAGGTCGGAGAGGCCAGATATCTCGGGCTTGGTGAGGCCGGCGGCAGGCTCATCGAGGAGAAGCACCTTGGGGCGGCCCGCGATTGCAGAAGCAATCATTAACTGCTTGCGCTCAAAGACCGAGAGGTCGGACGCGGCTTTCGCCCGTCGTTCAACCGCCAGCGACACGTCATCCAGCGCCTGCTCGGCGGCATCCTTCGCTTGCGTCGAGGTCATCTGGGCGCAATAAGCGGCACTTGCGTAAACGTTCTCTCGCGCGCTCAGCGTTGCAAACTCTGCATCCTTCTGGAAGGTGCGAAGGATGCCCGCGCGGCTGATCTGATGCGGGCTCAGCCGATGCATTGCCTTGCCGGAGAGGAGCACCTCGCCTTCGCTTGGGGGAAATGGTATCCCAGTGATGACGTTGAAGAGCGTGCTCTTGCCGCTGCCGTTCGGACCGGCAATACCGAAGATCTCGCCCTTGCGGACCGAGAAGGACACATTGTCGATAGCGACCAATGCGCCAAAGCGTCGGGTCACCTGGCGTATCTCGAGCAACGGCTTGTCATCCTTGAGTTCTAGCATCGTGTGCTCTTCGCTGGTCGCGGGTGGATCAATCGGCCACACAGCGATGCCGCGCGGCCGCAAGGCGGTAGCGCTATTGCCGCATCCATGGAGGCATACGGAACTCTCCGTCCGCATATTGCTTGGGGTAAAACAGAACCCGTTTGCCGTCCCAGATCTGGAAGAACTGAATTGGAATTGAGTTGTCGCCTTGGTCCGCAAGATGCGTCTTCGGATCGAAGGAGAGGCTACCACTTACGATCTGCTTGTGGGTGTCGCCAATGGCCTTGCCGATAGCGAGCCGCTTGGTCGGATCCCCCACCTTCGCCAGGGCGTCGGCATAGACCATGACCTCCTCGTAGAGCGCCGGCCCGTATGTGCCTGGTTCGTGGCCGTATTTGTCCTGATATTTCTTGATCACCTCGGCAGCCCGCGGGTTCGCAGGCGTGTCGAGCGTGCCGCCGAGTAGATTGTAGACGATACCAGTCGCCTGCTTGCCCGTCAGCTTCAGGAATTCGGGGACCGAAGGCGCATACTGGATGAAGACCAGGCTATCCGTCGGCTGCTCGAGGAACTGGGTCAGGAATTTCGCGGCGTTGCCCGGCTGATAGTCGGTATTGATGATGATGGCCGGATTATCCTGGCGGACTTTGGCAAGGAACGTTCGCCAGTTGTCGATCTCACCGAACGGCAGAAGGTCTGCCGACGTTACGGTCCAGCCGGCGCCTTCGAAGCTTTTCTTCAGCCCATTCATGATGGTCTTCGAATAGGGATTGTCCGAAGAGATCAGCGCCACCTTCGTATTCGGCAGCTTGAGCTTGCCAACTGCAAGAAGGCCCTTAACAACCGGGACCATGGCCGTATTGTACTCATCCAAGGACGGGGCCATTGACCAGACAGTCGGGAACTTGTCCGGATGGGGCGCAATGATGTCCCGCGTCTGAGCCGAATTCGCCCAGATCAGGTACGGCATATCCTGCTCCGCCATGGTCTCGATTTCGAAATTGCTGCCGCTGGCGTAGCCGGTGAGGATGGCGTTCAGGTCACGGTCACTCGCCAAACGTTCGATCGCGCTGGTCACGGCATCGGCGGACTGGTTCTGGGTGTCGCCCACGACCACCTGCAGCTTGTAGCCAGTCACCCCGCCGGCTGCATTGATTTCGTCAACGGCGAGCTTGGCACCATTGATCATTTCATTTCCGTCCGCAGCTGAATTTCCGGTCAGCGGCGCGAGGACACCGATCTTCGCGGTTTTGTCAGCACAATGGGCGGGCGTTGCGGCGGCCAAGGCAGCAACGACCAGACTTGTCCAAAGACTAGAAGCTTTCATGGTAGCAATCCCCTCTTTCACTGCACATGAGATCAATCTTTAATTCCGCACCAGTCGATGATTCCGGCCGCCAAGGTTTTGGTCGTCTCCTCTAAGGAGGCGATCTCGACGTACTCGTCGGCACCGTGGAAACCGTCGCCGGTTGGACCGCAGATCACACAATCAACTCCCGCCCCGGCGTAGTGCGCCGCGTCGACGACAGCAATCATCCCCGAGATCTTGGGTTTGCCGCCCAGTTGTGTTCGCCGTTGCCAGAGCGATTGCACAAGTGAATGGTCAGGTGCGGTATCCATGGGCGGGAAATGAAGGCCGCCGAGCTCCCATTGGACCCTGATCGGATTTTGCTGCAACCAAAGATCCTGCTGGCAGAAGTGATGGACGAACGCTTCGAACTCAGAGCGGATCTCTTCCTTGGTCTGGTGAGGCAGGAATTTGTAATCGAGGTCGATGACCGCCACATCCGGAATGATGGCGGGATTGGTCATGATGAGCGGCAAGCCATCCGGCCCAAGCCCCGCGCCGGCGCGCATCGCTCCGACATTGATCGTGTTCATACCGGGCGGCAGCAGTGGGTGCTGACGCATGCGGCACCTCGAAATATTCGAAATTCCTGAGCGCTTCCAGAAAACGGGTTGCGATATCGATCGCATTCACTGCCGGCCGCAGCCGATCAGGGGCGTCGCGCTGCGGCCAAATTTCGTTGTAGCGCCACGCCGAATGCCCCTGTCGGCCAGTAATCGTGATGCGGATCCATTCCAGACCGCCTTCGCAGATTTGGATATCGCCCTGAGTGAGTTCAGTGATGATCGCCGCCTTGGCAAGATAACCGCGCTTGACAGCGTCTATCGCGCCAAAGCCGCCAGCTTCCTCATCGACCACGGAATGGATGGCAAGACGACCCTCAAGTTCGATACCTGCCGCCTTGATGCCTCGAACGGCAGCAACGGCGGCCGCAACGCCGCTCTTCATGTCGACGGCGCCACGCCCGTAAAGCTTGCCACCCTTGATTTCGCCACCGAAGGGATCGACTGTCCAGGTGCCGCGCTCCCCCACAGGGACCACATCGATATGGCCGCACAACAGCAGGCTGCGGTCTTCGGAGCCGGCCAGCTGACCGACGATGTTCGGTCTGTCAGGGAAGACGTCCCACCGGTTGATCGACATGCCAAGCGACGTCAGCTCCAATTCAACCAGATCTTGGACGGCGCTCTCGCGGTTCTGGCTTGGATCATTGACGAACTTCGGGTTGACCGAGGGAATTCGCACTAACCTTTGAGTGAGCTCGGTCGTGTAACTCCGCTCGCGGTCGATCGCGCTCCAGGCGGCCTTCACTGCAGCATCTAAATTGCCCATTTGAAACCCCTCCCTTATTTCCAGCATAGATTATCGCTTCGTCATGGCAGCCAACGCGTGGCCGCCAGTCTCGTGGATCAGCATGCCGGGGTGGCCACGCGGTAACGCCGCGCGGCCGCAACGCTATTGCTTCATCCAGGGCGGCATGCGGAATTTGCCGTCGGCATGCTGCTGCGGAGAAAATAGGACCCGTTTGCCGTCCCAGACCTGGTAGAACTGGATCGGAAAACCATCATCGCTTTGGGACGGCAAGATGCGTCGCCGGATCGAAGGACAGCTTACCCTGCGCGGTCGGCTTATTGATCTCACCGATGGCTTTTCCGATAGCAAGCCGGTTCTTGGGGTCGCCGACCTTCTTCAAGGCGTCGGCGTAAAGCATGACCTCCTCGTAGACTGCGGGTCCGCTCGAGCCGGGCTCGTAGCCAAACTTGGCTTGAAACTTCGTATTGATTTCGGCCGTGCGAGGATTTTTGGGCAGCGTTCCACCGATGAGATTATAGATGACGCCCGTCCCCTTCTCGCCTGTTAGCTTGAGGAATTCCGGAATGTGCGGCGCATACTGGATGAACACCAGGCTATTGATCGGCTGCTCGAGAAACTGGGTCTGAAACTTCGCAGCGTTGTCCGCCCGCGGGTCTGTATTGATGACGACAGCCGGATTGTCTTGGCGAACCTTGACGAGAAACGTCCGCCAGTCGGCGATTTCGCCGGTCGGCAGAAGGTCGGAAGATGTGACCGTCCAGCCGTCGTCCTCTTCGAAGCTCCTCTTCAATCCGTTCATGATTGACTTCGAGTAAGGATTGTCGGTGGAGATCAGAGCCACCTTCTTGTTCGGCAGCTTCAATTTGCCGCTCTTTTCCAGGCTGTGAAGCACCGGAATCATTGCCGTCTTGTAGGCGTCGTAGGAAGCGTTCAACGACCATACGGTCGGAAACTTGTCCGGATGGGGCGCGATGATCGCGCGCGTTGAATCGGTGCTCCCGTAGAGCAGATACGGCATATCCTGCTCGGCCATCAACTCGATTTCAAAGTTGCTATAGTCTGCGAAACCGGTGACGATGGCATTCAGGTCAGGGTCCTTCGTAAGGCGCTGGACGGCGCTGGTTACCGAGTCCACTGACATGTTCTGCGTGTCGCCCACGACGACCTGGAGCTTGTAGCCGGCGACGCCACCGGCCGCATTGATTTCATCGACGGCGAGCTTGGCGCCGTCGACCATTTCGCTGCCATCTGCCGCGCTGCCACCAGCTAGCGGTGCAAGCACACCGATCTTGGCGACCTTCTCAGCCGCATGGGCGGGGCTCGTAGCAATAAGAGCGGCAAACCCCAGACTCAACCAAAGGCGACTAGAAATTTTCATGGTCGTATTTCCCTCTCCCTCACACACACGCCAAATTAGCTCAGCGAGTGCAATCGATGATTGCGATTGCCAGTCTTTTGATTCAGCCGGCTTCGCTTGAAACCCAAAGATTGAGCGACTCCCGCGCTCTCTACCTTGCCCGAATACCGTCGATTTCCTTGATCAGCGCTTCTGTTGGGACCTGACGGCAATAACCCTTGATTGCACGCAGAGTATTGTCATGCCGCTCCTGGCTATAGGTGGCGCAGGCATCTGGGACGAGCGTCACCAGATAGCCGAGGTCGCAGGCGTCCCGGACCGCAGACTCTACACACTGGTCAGTTGCGACCCCTGCGAGCACCAACTGCTTGACCCCGAGATTGCGCAGCAGGTAATCGATGTGGGTCGACACGAAGACGCTCGAAGAGGATTTCGGCAGCACGATTTCGTCATCGCCGGGCACTATCTCGTCGATAACCCTTCCGTCCCATGAGCCCTTCGCGACATTGAAGCCCGTGATCTTGTAATCGAGGCTGCGATCGCGACCATCCTTGGTGAGACTCTCGATCGTCGTGAAAAGTACTTCTATGCCCGCCGCACGAAACGCGGCCTGCAGCCGCTGCATGTTCGGTATGGCAACGCTGTTCAAGCGATCGAAATAATAGCCGTACTTGCCGGCTATCTCGGCGTCCGACACATCCTTGAACTCGCCGCCATCACGTCGCACGCAAAAGTTCTGCACGTCGATGAACAACAACGCCGACCGCTTCGGATTGAGCGGCACCTCGCGTGTCGTCGGGAATTCAGCCGTTGACATGCTTTTTCTCTCGCGCATCGATCAGCCCGTTGGCGATCAAGGTCGCCCATCTGTGCTGCCCCTCGGGATCGCTGATCAAATCATTACGAATTTCAAGCAGAAGGTGCGGCAAGCCGCGCGCCTCGCCGTGCACCGGGATCGTGTAGTCGCCCTCGTCGTCGACGACATACGGCTCGTTGCGCGCGCAGATCGTCGTCGGATTGCACTCCTGAAAGGAGCCGAGAAAACGCTCGGCAAAGCTACGGTCACGATTGGAGAGCACACCGAGTTGCCAAGGTCGCCCGGGTCCTCCTGCCAGCCGCGGCGTAAAGCTATGCACCGCGACCAACACCGCCGGCGAACCTGCCGTCGCGCGACGATCTAGAAAGACCGCCACTTCCCGATGGAATGGCTCGTGGATCGCCCCATAACGCTGCCGGCGCTGATATTCCGTAAGGTGCAAGTTGCCTGGCACGACCCTACCATCGCTCACCTCCGGAATGCAGCCTGGCGCGCTAAACGGACGATTGCAGTCGACGACGAGCCGGCTATAGCGCTGCAGGAAAAGCGGAGCATCGAGCCGATCTGCAAGGCGACGCGCCACAGCCTCGGCACCGATATCGTAGGCAATGTGCCTGAGCATTTCGGCCGCAGGCAGACCGAGATTTCCGAACCGTTGTGGGATAGCCGCGCCCGCGTGCTCGCAAACCAGCACAAAGTCAGCACGTCCGCCGGCATTGACGACCTCAACCGGGCGCGGGTCAGAAGGAGAAAGCACACTCGCGAAGGTCTCTGAATGCTGCAACACATCACCCAAGGCTGCTGCATGGCACCCATCACCACACTGCATGGTCGGATTGAACGAAATTTGGCGATCAAAGTCAAACAATTTTTTCTATTTGACATATTTTTTTCACGACCTATTGCTTGAACTAGGTTTTTTTGAAGCATGGAATTGCTCACGCTGGGCCTTATGACAGTGCAAGAGACATCCGCATGCTCCGTCCTGCGCTCGCCGATACTGAGCTGGAGTCTTTCGCGCCCAATTGGCGGTTCATCCATTCGGCGCTCTCCAGAAGTCAAGCAGTCGTGCGCCATCGATCACCCCAGTCATTAGGATCCAATTTGCTGGCCGTCAGGAGCCTCAGGGCCGGTTCACACGGAAGTGCCGAACGCTGTCGATGGCTTGCACGTACTCGTTCCCGCGCAGGCCTCTGCGCTAGACCGACTAGAAGGCATGCACGAGAGAGCAAGAGGCTCGCGCGGCCAGCGTTCACAATTCGCTTTGCCTGTTCACTCTATTTAAGGCGCAGCTTTGCGTTGGCAGAGAGACCCTTGCTCGATCGACGATGACGAGATGCACGAAAGACGCGGTGGTCACTTGAATGGCGCGCTCGTTAGCAAGAAGGATCTGCCGATGTGACGAACAAAACGATCGAGCTGACCGTTGGGCACTTCAGGAACAGCACAGTAACCGAAGGTCGCGCTTCGCCCGGAGAATAGATCGGGACAACGGCCTTCTTAAAACGCAAGCCAAAGGGGGAGTGATGCTCAAGCGTGGAAAAACCTTCGACGAGGTTCGAAGGTTGTTTCAGTGGAATATCCCTGATGACTACAATATCGGCGTGGATATATGCGACCGGTGGGCCGACAAAGAGCCCGGCCGCTTGGCGATCATCGACGTGGAGCCTGGAAAATCGACTCGCGAATATAGCTTTGCCGAGTTGAAGGCGATGTCGAGCCGACTGGCTAATGCCTTGAGAGGGTGCGGCATCGGGCGGCGTGCGGGAGAGATGGGCGACCGGGTGGCTGTTATGCTGCCTCAGCGCTTTGAGACAGCCGTGACGCATATCGCGCTCGCAAAACTCGGATGCATCTCGATCCCGCTATTTACGCTGTTTGGTCCCGATGCACTGCTACATCGTCTTTCAGATTCCGGCGCAAGAGCAATCGTGACGGACGCCTCCGGCGCTGAGCGACTTAAACTTCTGCTTGGGCGCCTGCCAGCGCTGGAGCTGATCATCAGTGTCGATGGCGCGATAGAACCGGCCAAGAGTTTCGCAGCACTGTGTGCCGCAGAATCAGATGAGTTCGAACCTGTAGCGACACGTGCGGACGATCCGGCAATTCTGATTTACACTTCAGGGACCACAGGAAATCCGAAAGGTGCTCTTCATGCGCACCGGGTTCTCCTGGGGCATCTTCCCGGAATCGAGATCAGCCATGACTTTCTCCCCCAGGAGGGAGACCGTTTCTGGACCCCGGCGGACTGGGCATGGATTGGCGGCCTGCTCGATGTGCTGATGCCGGCGCTTCATCATGGCATCCCGGTTGTTGCCTGCCGGTTTACGAAATTCACCGCAGAGGCAGCTTACGATCTCATCAAGACCTGCCGGATACGCAATGCATTTCTGCCTCCCACCGCCTTGAAGATGATGAAGCTCTTGTCGGACGCGGAAAAGCTTGATGGTCACCTCCGATCGGTGGCGAGCGGCGGCGAAACCCTGGGTGCAGAATTGATCAAATGGGGACGCGCCACACTAGGGGTCACGATCAACGAGTTCTACGGCCAGACCGAGTGCAACATGGTGGTTTCCTCCTGCGCGGCGCTGGAGGCACCTTTGCCGGGCAGAATGGGCCGACCCGTGCCCGGTCACATTGTTGATGTGATCGATGTTGTTACCGGCAGGCGCCAAGATGAAGAGACGGAGGGCGCCATCGCGGTTTTGTCCCCGGACCCCGTGATGTTCATCGGCTATTGGAACAATCCCGACGCGACGTGCGAGAAGTTCGTCGACGGGCCGGACGGGAAATGGCTCCTGACGGGTGACCTGGGAGTGCGCGATGCTGAGGGCCGGCTCCGTTTTGTCGGACGCAACGACGATGTCATTGGCTCGGCCGGATATAGAATTGGCCCTGCCGAAGTCGAGGATTGCCTGCTTGCGCACCAGGCGGTCCGTCTTGCCGGGGTCGTCGCTAAGCCTGATTCGCTGCGAGGTGCGGTCGTAGCCGCATATGTCGTGCTCAAGGACGGATATACCGGATCAGATGCTTTGGCTGACGATATTGCCGGCTTCGTCAAATCGCGGCTCGCGGCGCATGAATACCCGCGCGTTGTGCGATTTATCGATGATATGCCCATGACCACGACGGGGAAAATTGTTCGTACAGCCTTGCGGAAGATGGCCGAGGATGAGGCTGCAGCGGAGAGGCCTGCGGCAGGCAGTTGAGGCTACGGATGTATTGGAGCTCGCCCACTCCCGATGCTGTTGCGTCAATCCTGACGTCAGCCGCACGCGAGGTGACAGACCTTGAGTACTTCGGCCGGGTCTTGGCAGCGCCGAGTGAATCCGCAGCTTTGTTCAAGCGAACGAAGCAGCAAAACTGGCTGATGCAGAAGCAGAAGGGTGATCCATGGCGGGGGCAGATTCAGCTGAGACGGTTCTGTTTGAAACCTACGGAAAAATCGGGATTGTGTCGATCAACAGGCCGCATCGTCGCAACGCGTTAAACGCGCACACTTGCCGGCTTCTGCGCGAGGCCGTGAATAGGCTGGAAGGCGATCAGGAGCTCGCAGTCGGCGTCATTCGTGGAAACGGCGCCGTCTTTTTGTTCTGGCATGGACCTGCAGGCGTTCGTCGCCGGCGAAGCCGAAGAGATCTTGTTCGGAGAAGGTCACTTCGGTGGGCTTGTCAGTCGAGCACGAACCAAGCCATTGATCGCCGCTGTTCAGGGCGCGGCCATCGCTGGCGGATTTGAGCTCATGCTGGCTTGCGATCTCGCGGTTTCGACTGAAACCTGCCAGTTCGGGCTGCCGGAAGCCAAACGCGGTCTGGTCGCAGGCGCCGGCGGTGCATTCAGGTTGGGTGAGGTACTGCCGCGCGCGATCGCGAGCGAAATACTCCTTACGGGTGAACTCTTTGATGCCGCTCGCGCGTATCAATTGGGCCTTGTGAATCGCGTAGTCCCGGAGGTCAAATTAACGGACGTCGCAATGGATCTGGCCGAGACGGTTGCCCGCAATGCACCCCTCTCCATCCGAGCAAGCCTCGCCTTGCTCAAAGCTCCGAACGAACAGGGACAGGAGCGCCTGTGGGAGCTCAACGACAAGCTGCTAGGCAGGCTGATCGAATCCAACGACGCCACTGAAGGCGCTGTCGCTTTCACCAGCAAACGCAGGCCGATTTGGCGTGGCACCTAGCGCAAGTCGGAGACTGCCTTCGCTCCCGTCATCAGGTTGAGGACTGCTCGGCAGCATACTTTTTTCCGTCGGAAACGATGCTCTTTCGGTCCAAGACGACGCTATGTTGCACCGCACGCGATGAATGTTCGATTTAGCGTCCGTTGATAAAGGCGCTTCGATCGGCATTGGTCCCCCTCCTCCGGCGAGGCGTCCGGGCAAGAGAAATTTATTGATCAGATATACTGTAAATTTTTCATTTGACATATTTTTTTCATATCCGTATCTCCTAGAGTGAAGCGTTCCCCAAATCCGGTAAGGTGGCATGATAGTCCGAGAGACAATCAGGCGTGAAAGCGCCAATCTAACGGTCAGTGAACGTAAGATCGGGGATGCGGTGCTGGCAGACTATCCGTTCGGCGCTCTCCAGACGATCCAGGAGCTGGCCGAACGCACGGGCGTCAGCGCGCCGTCGATCACACGCTTCGTCAGCAAAATCGGCTTCGCCGGCTATCAAGAGTTTCAGCGCCAACTCATAGCAGAACTCCGGGAAGCCCGAAGCTCGCCGCTGGAGCTCAAGGCAACAGAAAAGCTAGGCAGCGCAAAGACCTTTTTAGCCGACTACGCGCACCGTGCCGCCGGACGCATACACGAGATGAGCGGGAGCGTACCGCAAGAACAGTTCGATCGCATCCTGGCGCTCATCGCTGATCCCTCTCGGTCAATTTTCATGCTTGGCGGACGCGTGAGTGACAGCCTTGCCGGATTTCTATCGGTCCACCTTAAGCAGATTCGATCGAAGGTTTATCATCTTCCACCAAACCCGGAGCACTGGCCGGACTTGCTGCTTTCGATCCGCAAGCAAGATGTCGTGATCTTGTTCGATTTTCGCCGCTACCAGCGCGACCTGGAAACACTTGCGGAGATCGTTGCAAAAGAGTGTCGACCGTCGATCGTGCTGATCACGGATAAATGGATGTCGCCAATCGCGCGTCACAGCGACCACGTCATCGCTCTGCCGATCGAAATTGAAACAGCGTGGGACACGCTCGTCTGCGCCGTCGCTTTCGTCGAAGCGTTGATGGTCAAGGTATCTGAAACGAACTGGCACACGACGAAAAAGCGTCTCGAGGCCTGGGATCGGCTTCGCCTGGTGTCGCCGGGCAAGGCGTTGGGGGACAAAGATGATCTCTGAGGAAATGATTGTTGCCTGTTGTACCGATCTTGCGGGCAAGGTCCGCGGGAAAGCATTTCCAGCGACGCAATTCGACAAGCGGACGAAGCGCGGAATCGGCTGGACGCCGACGAACGTGCAGATCACCTGTTTTGACGCTATCGCTGAAAGCCCTTTCGGTTCGCTTGGCGACCTCGTCCTCATTCCTGATGGAACTGCAAGGGTGCGGGTCGACCTTGGTGATGGCACACCGGTCGAGCACTTCGCATTGGGTGATATTCGCCACACTGACGGCCGACCGTGGGAATACTGCACCCGTTCGATCCTCAAGGGCGCTCTCGATCGTCTGGATCGCGTTGCCGGCCTGACCCTGTTCGGCGCTTTCGAACACGAATTCCAGTTTCGGAATGCCGCGAGTCTCATTGGAGACGCGTACAGCTTAAACGGCTTCCGTGCCGAGCGGCGTCTGGCTGAGACGCTTGTAGCAGCGATGCGCGCAGCAGGGCTGGAGCCAGACACCTTCATGAAAGAGTTTGGCGCCGGGCAGTATGAAGTCACGATGGGACCATCGCGGGGGATTGCGATTGCGGATCAGTCGACGATCGTACGCGAGCTCGTGCGTCTGGTTGTGAATGCTTCCGGCAAGGAGGTTACGTTCACACCCATCCGCAATCCAGCAGGCGTGGGCAACGGGGTGCATATTCACCTCAGCTTCCTCAATGGCGACGAACCGGCGACCTGGGATCCGAACGGGAAAACATGAGCTTTCCAAGACGGCTGGCCAATTCATCGCCGGTATTCTCAAGTATCTCGATGCGATCGTCGCGATCACGGCGCCGAGCGTCGTGTCGTACCTTCGGCTGACACCGCACCGCTGGAGCGCCGCCTTCAATAATCTCGGCTTCCGTGACCGTGAAGCTTCCGTTCGCATCTGCCCCGTCTCTGATCTGAGCGATGTTTCCAAAGCCGCCCAGTTCAATTTCGAGTTCCGTGCTGCCGACGCAGCGGCAAGTCCACATTTGCAACTTGCAGCGATCGTACACGCTGGCTGCCAAGGCATTGAAGATGGGTTACCGATACCGGATGCAACAAGCGAGGACCTTTCTCTTCTTGATCCAGAGGTCCTGGCGGCGCGTGGCCTTGTTCGCCTGCCGAAATCATTGCCGGAGGCTCTCGATCAATTGCTGGCGAACCCGACGGTGATCGGGTGGTTTCCTCCGGGGTTCGGTGACACTTACGCAAAGCACAAGATGGGTGAGATGGCATTCCTCAAGGGAAAACCTCAAGAAGACATCTGCAGCTTGTACGAGCAGGTCTATTGAAAAACAGAACGTCCGGGACCAATTTCCTCAGCCCCGAGCAGAGGTGATTGCTGAAGCCGAAACTATCCTTGGTGCTGAAATTATGGCGTAACAATTCTCCGGAGGCGTGTGGAGCATGAAGCTCATCCGGTTTGCCAACATGCGCCAGATGCCCCCCGGTCAAACCATTCGCGGCCGCGATCTGGGCGCAAATTTCAAAAGCGCGCTTGAACTTGAGGCATCGCTCGTACGCCGCAAAAGGTGCCAGCGGCTTAGCGTAATTTACCCGCGTTGTCGTGGATCCCGTGAGATCGGTCGTGCGTCGTCAATTCGAAATGGGCATCGACATCGTTTGCGACGGCGAGATGGACACGTGCCTACATCACTTGCGCACGCGACGATTGACTGGTTGCAACGCGACGACCAGTCGCTGGCGCGGTCCGAACTGTTGGAGTTTCCGAGCTTGGTCCACGAATCAAGTTCGACCTCACGATACCGGTACACGCAAGGCCGGTGACTTGGGTGGAGACGTCCCAGCGACCGCATTAATCGAGGCTTGAGATTCGCTACTCCTAACAGACATCTGCATGGTAGAAGCACTATGACCGAGAAAGTGCCTGCCGTCATTAAACCGCTTGACAGTTCCGCAGATGCGGTCGGTTCAGCTACAGAGCCGATGTTGTTCCGGCCTGGTACCGGACGTTCGAATGGACACTTGTTTGTCAAAAATTCAATCCTGGCGAGGCTTTCTCTGCAAGACCTGGCGGCAATCGGGACGTTCCTCGAGCCGATAGCCTTGAGAGAACGTATGGTTCTGCAGGAGCCAAAAAGGCCTTTTAATCACGTCTACTTCATAGAGTCGGGGCTGGTGTCGCTAAGGATTGTTGCCCCGGGAAGTCTACTTGAAGCGGCCGTCGTAGGATATCGAGGGGCGGTTGGCGTCTCGCTTGTAGTCGGCGGAAACATTCCAACACAACAGTCTGTTGTGCTTTTTCCGGGTCACGCATTGAGAATTCATGCCAACGATTTGCGTCGCGTGACGACTGAACGACCGAAAATTCTCGAACATCTCTTGAGATATTCCCAAACGCACAACACGCATTGCGCTCAGATGGGATTATGTGGCGTCCGACACGGGCTCGAACCGCGCCTGGCGTGTTGGCTCTGCCTGATGTGCGACGCGCTCGACAGCAATGTCCTTCCGATTACACACGACTATGTTTCAGCCGTTCTCGGATTGCATCGCGCGGGGGTCACTAGGACGCTGATCCGATTTGAGGAGCAAGGTCTAATCCGCAAGATGCGAGGCGTTTTGCAGGTGGACGACGGCGGATGCCTCGAGCAGAAGGCATGCTGCTGCCATGGAGTGATCACGGGCGCATATACTTCCCTTGAGCATCCAGAGATCGCGGAATAGCTAGCAGAAGCACCGGCTCGGGCAGATCACGTCTTGAGAGACGTCTTTGCGTGGTTGGCTGCGTGATCAATGGATTCACGCGGAATGAATTTAATCCGCAACACCGCTTGAGAAGATTCACAGTTCAACGGTCTCGAGCGAGGCATTTCGGTTGCGCGGCACGCTAAAGCACACTCGTGGCTTCGTGTGAAATGCACGCATGAGAGCTCATACGGTGTTGAACGCACAATAGTGAACCCAACAGAGCACGGTCTGAGTACAGAGTGATCCTTTCGTGCATTCGGCACAAAGATCGCGATCTATCTCCCAACACAATCTGTCAACGTACGCGAGCGATGAGCGGAATGGTCCGCACCGCGACGTCCACTTTCAGTTTGTGAGTTGGCGTTCGAGGAAGACCCCGCAAGTCGAGAACGATTGGGGGAAGGTGGTCGATCTCTTCCGCGACAGTCGAGCGGCCACTTTTGAGATGAAACAATTTGGAGAAGTGTTATGAAGATGGTGAAGGTCCTGATGCTCGGTTCGGCGGCGGGGGTGATCGCCGTAGCCGGAGCGCAGGCCGCTGATCTGCCCGTCAAGGCCAAGGCGGTCGAATACGTGAAGGTCTGCTCCCTGTACGGTGCCGGCTTCTACTACATTCCGGGTACTGACACTTGCATCAAGCTCGGTGGTTATCTGCGTGTCCAAGCCGGTTTGGCCACAAACGGTCTCTATGACACAGCAAATAGTGGAGTGGCTGGCGCGCAAAATCGCCTACGCAACTACTACACCACTGGATCGCGCGAAGATCTGACAATCGACACGCGCACGGCGACCGAGTACGGCGTGGTCCGCACCTTCTTCGATGGCGTGTTCACCTGGAACTCCGGTGGCTATGCCGGGGCCGGTACAACCGCCGTGAATGGTTCGACCGCCTACAGCGGAGCTACGGTCGCCGGTGGTACGCTCGGCGTCTACTACGCATTCATCCAGTTCGCTGGCTTCACGTTTGGTAAGGCCCAGTCGCAATTCTCCGCTCCCTGGACCAACTATCCTGGTAACAACTTCGATGGCCTGCCAGGCGGCAGCGGCTGGGACCCCGTCAATCAGTTCACCTATACCGCAGACTTCGGTCAAGGCATCACAGCGTCCTTCTCTGCCCAGGATCAAGTCCAGCATGACACGACCAACGTCTGGAACGTGAGCGGGGCGACGGCCGCGGGTCTTACGACCGGTGCGTACGGTGCAAACGATATCGGCGGTGCGTGGTCTCCTGACCTTGTGGCCATGGTTCGCGTTGATCAGGCTTGGGGTCTCTTTCAGGCGTCGGCGGCCGCGCATAACAATCACGCCGCCTACTACGGCGCCGATGAAACGACCGGCCATCCGGCCGACAAGTGGGGCTGGGCTGGTCAACTGGCATTGTCGATTAAGAACATCCCGACTGGTCCGGGAGACACAATCAACTTGACAGGCGTCTATACGAACGGCGCAAGCCGTTACAATTTTCAGGATTATATGTCGACCACGTATGCCATGTACGGTGGTACGGGCCTCGCAGGTGCCTACCAGAGCGTCGGACTTGGTGGTCTGTCAGACTCCGTGTTCGTTGCTGGCTCTGGCCAGGAATTGACCACGACCTATGGCTTCCGCGGCGGCTACACCCACAACTGGGATCCGCGCTGGGCTACCGGCATCTACGGTGCATGGGCTGCTGTGCGGTATAACAGCACAGCGAAGGGCTATATCTGCGGCGCGTTCGTCACAACGCTTGCGCTGTCAAGCGGTGTTGCCGGCTGTAACCCCGACTTCAACTATGCAGTTGCCGGTGTGGCAACGTACTGGACTCCCGTCAAGAACCTGACCTTCTCGGCCGACCTCGCCTACACCGTGCTTGATCAAAAGTATGCAAGCGGAAGCACGGTGACGCTGCCGCTGCAGTCGGGTATCGCCAAACCGGGCGCTGTGTATGAGCTGAAGAACCAGAGCAGCCTCACGCTGCTACTCCGCGCTCAGCGTAACTGGTGAGTCTTCGTCAAACTGGCGAAGGAGAAAACAAACGGCTCTGTAGAACTACGTTAACCTCCAAGAAGGCCTCCGGCATGCCCGCCGGAGGCCTTTTTCAATCAACTCCAATTTTTCGAATCTGGTGACAGCTGTGTGCGGGCCCCTCCCATGGACCGCTGGAACGATCTCCAAGGTCTGCCGCCCGTCTTGACCAGGGAGACCATGTCCAGCAGACATAAACAGGTTAGTCGTGTTCGCCGCACACGTGATCACCATCGTCTGCAATCCGTGATCACGATGGCCTGGCATGGCTGATCTTCATCCCTGGAACACGCAGCCACTGAAGGTGCAGTCGCTTTCACTAACAGGCGCAAGCCGATTTGGCACGGCAACTGGCACAAGTAATCTGCTCGAGACCATGGGTCGGAGACTGCTTTCGTCCCCTTCACCCGGGTTTGCGAACATGATCAAGCGCTGTTCGGCACCATTATCTCCTTTCGGTCAAAGACGACGCCGTGTTGCACCGCAGGCGGTGAATGTTTGATCTCGGATCGGTCGATAATCGCGGACGCTAGGGGTTTAGCCCGCCCTCCAGCACGCCGGTCGGAAAGAGAAATTCATTGATCAGACATAGACTTTACTGTTCATTTGATATATTTTTTTCATACCCATATTGCCTGAAGTCGGGAGTTCGTTGTCCAAAACCAGTCAGGTGGCATGACAGTTCGTGAGACCATCAAGCGCGACAATCTACCGTGAACGCAAAATCGGGGATGCGGTGTTTACTGAACGACAGAAGATCACAAGACGAAGGGGTTGACGGACCCATAAGCCTCAGAAGCTCAAGATGCCGTGATCCTACCTGAATGGACCAGAATGGCGTCACTTAAACTCGACCATACCGACTTTAAGATTCTCGACGCCGTGCAGCGCGACGGGCGCATCACCAAGCTGGCCCTGGCGGAAAAGGTGGGGCTTTCGCCAACGCCTTGTTGGATGCGGCTGCGAAAGCTCGAGCAAGCCGGAGTAATCGTCGGCTATCACGCGCGCCTCTCACTGCGCGCGGTGGCGCCGATGACGACCGTAATGATGGAGGTCACGCTCGCAAGTCACCGCCAATCGGACTTCGACCGGTTCGAGCGCGTAGTTCGGGAAATCCCTCAAATCGTCGCCTGCTGGTCGGTGGGCGGCGGCGTCGACTACCTGCTCAAGGTTGTGGCCCACGACGTCGATGCTTATCAACGTCTCGTCGACAGCTTGCTCGATCGAGAGATCGGTATCGCCCGGTACTTCACTTACATTGTGACAAAGACGGTGAAGGATGAGGACGTCCTCCCGGTCGAAACGCTTGCCGACCCAAGCATGCGATGCTGATGACTTTTTGATGGACGGCGCAGCGTCCCCCGAGCGAGAGAGATTCTCCGCGTCCGCGTTCGATTTTAGACCGACGGGCTGCCCAGAGCGCGGCATTCGGCCTCTTCCTCCACCACGTGCAGGTAAACTTGGTTCGCATCCTGGAGAGGGAACAGACGATGTCTGCTCATATTGGACGAACCAACCGCCACCCAGCGCTTGACCGTATAAGCGACAAGCGCTTGCTGCGCGAGCTTGCCTACGTCGACGGCAACTGGTCAGCGAGTCACGCCGCAACGAGCTTTCAGGTCACCGATCCCGCGACCGGCGCGATCCTCGGCTACGTGGCCTCGCTCGACGCCGAGCAGACAGGAGAAGCGATCGCGGCAGCGACGAGGGCCTTCCCAGCCTGGAAAGCGCTGTTGCCGCAGGAGCGATCGAAGTGCTTGAGGCGCTGGTTCGATCTCATCATTGCTGCCCGCGAAGACCTTGCGCTCATCATGACCCTTGAACAGGGCAAATCCCTAGCCGAATCACGCGGCGAGATCGACTACGCATCTTCCTTCGTTGAATGGTATGCAGAAGAGGCCAAGCGCCTTAGCGTCGAGGGCGTGACTGGCCACTTGCCCGGGGCAGCGATGTCGGTTGTACGGGAGCCAGTCGGCGTGGTTGGTGTGGTTACGCCATGGAACTTCCCTTTCGGCCATGCTGACCCGCAAGGTCGCTGCGGCGCTTGCCGCTGGCTGCACTGTCGTAGCGCATCCTTCCTCCGAAACGCCACTTTCGGCACTCGCGCTTGCCGAACTTGGTGAGCGTGCTGGTCTTCCGGCCGGCGCCTTCAACGTTGTCACAGGGGATGCGAAGACTATTGTCGAAAGGCTTTGTGCCGACGCGGGCGTGCGCGCCATAAGCTTCACCGGCTCAACAGAGATAGGCCGCAGGATCGCCAGCCAGTGCGCGCCGACCATGAAGCGGTTGGTGATGGAGCTTGGTGGCCACGCGCCCTTCATCGTGTTCGACGACGCTGATCTCGACGCGGCGGTCGAGATTGCGGTTGGCGCCAAGTTTGCCACCTCCGGTCAGGACTGTCTCGCGGCCAACCGTCTTTACGTCCAACGCTCGATCTACGAGGCCTTCTGTGTCGCATTCGCCAAGCGCGTTGCGGCGCTGAAACTCGGCAGCGGGCTCGAAGAGGGCGTCGAGATTGGCCCGCTAATGCACGCACGGGCCGTCCATAAAGTCGAGGAGCATGTGCGCGATGCGTTGTCGCGCGGCGCCCGCTGCCTTGCCGGTGGCAGTCGATCGCCACTGGGAGCCCTCTTCCATCAGCCGACGCTGCTGATCGACGTCCCCGACGAAGCTCTCATCATGCGCGAGGAGACCTTTGGTCCGGTAGCTGCCGTTGCCCCTTTCAACACCGAGCAGGAGGTGGTGGCTCGGGCCAACGACACAGAGTACGGGCTCGTGGCCTACGTCGTCACTGAGAACGGCTCGCGGCAGCAGCGCATGGCACGCGCCCTCGACTACGGCATGGTGGCGGTGAACCGGGTGAAGATCACAGGCGCCCCGATTCCGTTCGGCGGCACCAAGCAATCCGGTCTCGGGCGCGAAGGCTCCCGCCACGGCATGGAGGCCTTCACCGACCTCAAATATGTCTGCGTCCAAACCCTCTGACACCCGTACTGCTAGGAAAGTAACAGCAATGCTCGGCAATTCGAACGAACTCGGCGCCTGGGATCGGGACTATTTCTTTCACCCCTCGACGCATATGGGCGCGCACGCGCGCGGCGAGACCCCAACCCGCCTGATCGGCAGCGGCGAAGGTGTCTACATTACGGACAAATCCGGCAAGACCAGTCTCGACGCCTTTGCAGGTCTTTATTGTGTCAATGTCGGTTACGGCCGTCAGAAGATCGCTGAGGCGATCGCAAAGCAGGCGAGAGAGCTCTCCTACTATCACGCCTATGTCGGCCACGGCACAGAAGCCTCGATCACGTTGTCAAAGATGATCATCGATCGCGCGCCGAAAGGCATGTGTCGTGTCTATTTCGGCTTGTCGGGCTCCGACGCCAACGAGACGAACATCAAGCTGATATGGTATTATAACAATGTGCTCGGCCGGCCGGAGAAGAAGAAGATCATCTCGCGTTGGCGCGGCTATCATGGTTCGGGTGTCATGACCGGCTCGCTGACGGGGCTCGAGCTTTTTCACAACGCCTTCGATCTGCCGCGCGCGCCGATCCTGCACACCGAGGCGCCTTATTATTTCCGGCGCGCCGACCGCTCGATGAGCGAGGAGCAATTCGCGCAAACCTGCGCCGACAAGCTGGAGGAATTGATCCTGGCCGAAGGGCCCGATACAGTTGCAGCCTTCATTGGTGAGCCGATTCTCGGCACCGGTGGCATCGTTCCGCCGCCCGCCGGCTACTGGGAGAAGATCCAGGCCGTGCTGAAGAAATACGATGTGCTGCTCGTGGCCGACGAAGTCGTCACTGGCTTTGGTCGTCTTGGGACGATGTTCGGCTCCGACCACTACGGCATCAAGCCCGACTTGATCACCATCGCCAAGGGCCTGACTTCCGCGTATGCGCCGCTCTCGGGCGTCATTGTCTCCGACAACGTTTGGCAGGTGCTCGTGAAGGGCTCCGATAGACTCGGCGCTATCGGCCATGGGTGGACCTATTCCGCGCATCCGATCTGCGCGGCCGCCGGAATCGCAAATCTAGATCTAATCGACGAGATGGGTCTGGTCGCCAATGCCGGCGACACCGGCGCCTATTTCCGTGCAGAGCTCGCCAAGGCGATCGGGGACCACCCACACGTTGGCGAAGTGCGCGGCGACGGGTTAATGGCGGCAGTAGAATTCGTCAAAGACAGGGACGATCGCGTCTTCTTCGACGCGTCGCAGAAGGTTGGTCTGCAGGTCGCCGCCGCACTGTTCGAGCGCGGCGTTATCGGCCGCGCAATGCCGCAGGGCGATATTCTCGGGTTCGCGCCGCCGCTTTGCCTGACGAAGAACGAAGCCGACATCATCGTCCAGAAGACGAAGAATGCCATCAATGCCGTGTTTGCCAAGTGATAGGAGATTGACGGCGCGACTTGGACAAGCCCTTCAGCCAGTTAGCGCTCGGGCCAGGCATCCTGACCACCCACTGTGCGGATCGGCATCAAACGCATCCGCACCGAGTATTTAATCACTTATCGGACCGGCTAGCCCATACGGAGTGGTCGAGAGTGCCGGCCGGCCATTCTCACCGATCGGACTGGATGGCTGATCACAAGACACCCACGCGACGCCGTCACTTACCCAAGCCCCGCCGTTGAGTTTCGGCTGACCAAATGGGCAGACGGCAGCAGGTTGACCGCCCTGTCCGTGCCATCGGCAATAGCAAGTGGCGAACGAGTCCTACTCGGGAGCGTGTTCGATGGTCGTTTCAGGACTGACGAGGGAGGCGCTGAAGCAGAGCAAGCAAGAATGACCTGCGCAAGAAAACACTTGGTCACAGCCAACTCGCCATAGGGCTTCGACCATGCCTGTGGAATTTCGAGATCTGCGCTGGGCTATTACCGCGTCCCAGCACCGAAGCCTCCGTCAAGCGGCAGAAGCGCTCAACATCAAGCAGTCGACTCTTAGTTGCCGCTTGCGCAATCTCGAATACAAGTTGAGCAGCACTCTGTTCGAGCGCACAAATGGCGGTACGCGACCGACGATCGAAGGTCAGGAATTCCTCGATGCTGCCCGGCGCGTCGTGGGCGAAACTGATGCAATGACCGCTCGTCTCAAGACCCGCTCGCGTGGCGAGAGCGGTCGGTTGACCATCGGCATCCACACCTCCCTCTCAGCCGGCAATCTCCGGGCCACTCTCCTCGAGCACCGGCACCGCTTCCCCGATGTCGATAGACAACTGGTCGACGGAGCGAGCGACCATCTGATCTCGGATCTCGCCAGCTCCGCCGTTGACGTCGCCTTGGTGGCCGAGCCCAATCCGAAATGGAGTGACAGGTCATTGTTGCTCTGGAGCGAGCGTGTCGTTGCCGCTCTCCCCGCGAACCATCGGCTGACAGGCCGTGACGTGGTCCACTGGGGCGAACTGAGGCGCGAACCTCTTTTGTCGTCACAGCGCGGCCAGGGACCGGAATTCCTGAAACTTCTCATCAGCAAATTGGGATCCTCCGACCCTTGCCTGCTGCTTCGCCATGATGTCGTGCTCGACCGCCTCCTCTCCTTGGTCGCCGTGGGCTGGGGTATTCTGCTGGTACTGGAAAGTGCGACTGGCGCAGCCTATCCGGGTGTCACTTTCCGTGAGGTGAATGATGCCGAGGGGCCGACGCGGCTGAGCGTCCGCGCCTATTGGCGGCAGGCCAACAGCAATCCATCGCTGCGTCCGTTCCTCGACCTGCTTCGCGAGCGCTACCCGGATCTTTCGACCGATCCCCCTCCGGCTTGAAGGCACCTCGGCGTGCCTTCGCGAAGGCCCGGTCTGTTGCCATGAAACGCTCGATCATTGGCGCGATCAATTTGGCCGGATCGGTCGGCGTCGTCGCGCCTCCGCTACGCGTCAGAATGTCGGCGTAGCTTTTCAGATCCCTGAAGACCGCCGCCGGCAGCTCGATGGCGAGCTTGACCGGCTTGTCGTCTTCAAGCGGCCCAAGCTTGAGTTTCGTCACGGTGTTCCTCCCTCGCGGTAGGGCGCCAGCACCAGGTCGCGCGAGACGATGACGCGGACCGGGAATCCTGGTCGGATGGTCAGCGTCGGCTGGATGTTGAGCTGGCGCTGCACGATCTGCTGGCCGGTCTGGCTGATGCTGTTGGACGCACCGCTGCGGATCGCTTGAAGAAGGTTGTTCTCGTTCTGGCTCGTACCCGCCTCGGCTCCGACGCTGAGCATGGTCGAGAGAACGGCGGCCTTGAACAGCATGCCCCAATGGTTGTCGACCTCGTCCTCGAGTCCTGCACAACAATCCCACGCGATACCCCATCTGCATGCTCGATCACGAACCATCATTTTTGGGCAGTGATTGAGCGTGATTCTTAGCCCCCTCAATCGCAATGGCCGCAGGCGGTGCCACATCGGCTCCTGCATGCGACCGGCGTTTGCATACAGCCGCGGCGACGTTCGATTAACACCATAGGACGCGGCCATTTCGAAACCAAAAATGCGAACCGCAGTCCTTTTTCCTCCAGACCGAGGGATGGAGGGTGGCAGTCCCGTCGTCATGGCGCGTAACACGCCAGCAAGGACGTTCATCGGGGAGAAGATTCATATGTAAAACAGAGCGGCAACCGCACGGGCAGATCATTGCTGCCTGCTCCTGGTAGCCGTCCTCCTGGACGATGTAGAGGGTCCGGCGCTTCAGGTGCTTGGGAAGGGTGTCTTCGACCAGCAAGGTCGCATACGGCGGGACGATCCAATTATGAATGCGCCTATATGCGCCCCGCAGAAACCTATCTGCTCGCCCATATGCATTCAGCAGAAACCGACTAAACCTGCTCACGCCTTTCGCCTTTCCGCGAGCTCCATAAGCCCCAGGAGCGGCGTCGTATCGCCGAAGCCTACCTTCGCCCCCAGGATATCGCAGATTCCCTCTTCAGGGTCGTAGATGAGCTCCATGCTCGCAAGACTAAACGTGACGGCGGCATATGCGCCGTTCGGCTCCTCACGGTAAGGATGCAGGCGCGCGAGCATTTCGTTCACGGCAAGCGCCGAGGCGAACATGTTGACGCTGATGACGGCGGGTCGGTGCCCGGCCACGCCCCTGATGTAGCCATCCTCCACCTGCCGATCATGAGCTGCCGGGTCGTTGCGGCGCAGACCGGCCGCGGCGACGTCGCTCATCGTGAACAGGCCGCGGCTGACAAGGCTGGACCGACCAGGGCGCAAATAGTTCACGGTGCCGCAAACTTCACGGATGTAGGCCACGCCGTCGAAATCCTTGGTCGCGTCCAGGCGTACGCCGATATCGAAGTAGGGAATCGAATAGTAGGATGCGATAGCATTGAGAAGATACCGCCCATCTACCGTATCCATGCAGCCGAAGATGATGTCGCATTGAGCGACTTCGCGGATGACCTCGGGGTCCCACAGGTTTTTCTTCATTGGAATGAACCGAGTGCCGAGGCCGGTGCGCCCGACCGCGTCGGCTAGTACGTCAACTTTCGGGCGCTCGTTCTCCACGTCATCCATGGTGGAGTTCAGGACTATGCGATTGACGTTGCGCTCCTCCATGTGGTCGTCATCGACACCGACAATCAGGGCGGCACCAAGTCTCATGAGTTGTTCGATGGTTGGACTGCCCGTCCCTGACGCGCCAATGACCGCGAACGAGAGCCGACGCAAACGCTCAATCGTGCCCTTGTCGAATGCCTGGGCGTGGGAGGCCACGAAGTTGGGCAGTTCGATACTGCCCGCGTCCGCATACCAAAAATGCAGATCGTCTCCGGCGACACTTATGCAATAGATCGGGTCGAAACCGCCGGCCGCGTTCAAGACGCGCCCGAACATCTGGCCGTCAGGCAACATCACGGCGCTTCCGTGCGGCACATCTGCCTCGACCCATCCCCGGATCATCGGCAGCAATCGCTCGTCGCCCTTGTCATCCGTTAGCGAGAAGGCGGCATAGCCGCCGGGATGGCTGTGAACCTTAACGACCGACAGGCCTTCGGCGGTCGCGCGGTCGAGCATTGGGGCAATATAGTCCGGCGGCCAAGTGACCCGCATGGGGGTGCGTTCCGAACAGTCCTCGTACGGGATGCCGTGAATCTCGCGCACGACGAGCCGATGGCTGCGGTCGCCCGCGCGGCTGCCGCACAGCAAGATCGCGACGGCTTCGTTACCGTCGCCAGGGAAGAGAAAACTCTTCAAATGCTCGTGCTGGTCGCCTGAAAAAGCCAGGGTGATGTGAGCGATCATTTCTCGAACTCCCGGTCGAGCCAGTCCTCGATCAGGATGACATGCGTCCCGATGTGGTCGCGCCCGATCTTCCACGGGTTCGCGCCCGTGCGATGGCGAGACCAGCGCTGGTAGGTTTTTCCGTCGAGCTGTTGCTGCGCTTCGGTTGCCCCGATTTTCTTTCCGTCCGACCGCGCGAGGGCCGGAAAGAAATACACCATGTTAAGTTCGGTGTTCGGGTAACCGGTCTCGATGCGGATCGCCGCCGTCACCGTCGCGTGGTTGTAGCCGCGCGGCGCGGGGAAATCGTGGATAAGCACCCACTGGGAGCCGTCCACGATGGTTTCCCACGGCAGCCCGTATTCGTCGAGAAATTCCCGGTCGATGGGCAGCAAGTCAAACTGACGACGGAGGGTCATCGCTCAACCCTCCGTCTGATCACGCGGCAGGGCCTTGAACTTCTCCACGCCCGGGCGGCGGAGATCGACCTGATCGTCGAGCCCGACCTTATGCGGCTTTTCACCGGCCATTTTGACGCGAAGAGTATAGTTCTCCGCGGGCAGCAAGCCGGCAAGCGTCAGGATGGCGCGGCCGGTCGGAGTCGGCTCGTTCACTACGAACGGGTCGCCGTTCACGAGGATCCGATAGCCCTTTGAGAGCGGCGGGCGCTTGCCCAGTTTGGCGTACTCTTCGAGATCGATGATCTCGTCCAGCACCTCTTCCACGCCTGAATCGGCGCTCCTTTCTTCAAGGTTGTCAGTCATGTGATCTACTCCCTGTGGGACGTGTCCGGGCACCTCGCCTTTCCACGGTTCCCATATAGCATAGCGCGCTAAGAATATCAAGCGCACTCTTTGCGCGCTTGACCATAGCGGTTGGCCGGAATAGAATCACAACAGAAACAATAGCTTGCAGGAGCACCCCGCCATGCTCTCCCCCACGGATGAAAGGAACACATCGAAACTGACGCTCGGTCAGTATCTCGCGTCGATTCGCGTGGACCGGAACCTAAGTCTGCGCGAGGTCGAGGAAGCGACGAATAAGCAGGTCTCGAACGCCTACTTGTCGCAGATCGAAAACAACAAGATCAAAAAGCCATCGCCGAACATTCTGCATGCGCTCGCAGAACTCTATGCCATCAGCTTCGAGAATCTGATGGACATGGCCGGGTACATATCCGGCAACAAACGCGCCGATACCGAGCGGCACGGACGTATCGCGACCTTCGCCGAGCACAATTTGTCGGCGGAGGAAGAGACCGAGATGTTGCAGTACCTTCAATTCATGCGGGCAAGGAAAAAGCCGGGTGACAAAAGCTGACGATAGCAGTCTCGAACCCGAAGATCTTCGCGCGGTCGAGGAGCGAGCACGGCAACTCCTCGACCGCGCAAGCGCATGGGATAGATTCCCGGTGCCTCTTGAAGATATCCTTGCCGCTGCAAATGTGCGCGTTGCCCAAACCAGCCTGTTCGACCCTGTCGCCGTCATGGAATACTTGGCCGGCAAGGCAATCCAAACAGCAACCGTCGTAAAATCCGCCCTTGGCAAGTTGTTCGGCCTCTATGATTCCGCTGACACGGTCATTCATATCGATGACAGCGCCATCAAGTCCAAATCAAAGAAGACGTTTCTGACGCTCCACGAAACCGCGCATCACGACCTTCCCGTTCACAAGCGCATGTTTCGTTTCTTCCAGGACAGTGAACAACATCTCGATCCCGAAATCTCGGACCAGTTTGAACGCGAGGCCAACAACTTTGCCCGATTTGCCCTCTTTAAGGGCGACACTTACGCGCGCTATGCGGCTGACTGTAAGTTCGACATCAAGACGCCCATCACGCTCGCAAAGAAATTCGGCGCATCCAACTACGCCTCGGCCCGAGAATTTGCCCGCACTCACCATCGTGCCTGCGCCGTATATATCCTCGAACCTATCGAGTTCGTTCCGGGTCATGGCGCGCGGGCTGCGGTCCGTCGCATCGAACCCTCGCCTCCTTTCATCCTTCAGTTTGGCAAATCTGCGGACTCCGTCATAACGACCGATCATTGCCTTGGCCCTATCCTTCCGATCGGTCGAAAGATGACACGCCCTACAACCATCTCAATGACGGATCGCAACGGCCTTCCTCACGAGTGCGTGGCGGAGGCTTTCGACACGACACACAATATCATCATTCTGCTCTATCCGGTGAAAGCACTTGGCAAACCGACGATCATCCTTCCGCCGGGCTTCAAAAAAGTCGTTTAGCCGGCAGGCCTCAGGCCGCGACAGAACGATTCGGCTTTTGCGCTGGTTGAAGCTTGCCACGCGCAGCTCCGGAGAATTTCCTGGCGGAGGCTGCAAAGGCGCCGATTACGGGGTCATCTAATGTGGTGCGACGACCTCCCGGGAAAATCATGGACGAGCCTCTGGTCAGGTTACGTGTTGTGCGGAGGGGACTGTCCCGGCATTCGCAGGATTGATGCGTGCTGCCCCGCGTGCGGTTCCGACCCGTTTGATACTTCGCCCTTCATCAGGACCATAAACGATGAGCGGACGGTCATCCATCCCACTTTCGCAGGTGCTGAAGGTCGCTATGAGGACTACATCTATCTCCAGATGCTCCAGCGTGAATGGGAGCGGCCAACGGTCGAGTTTGAACGCTTCTCACATTTCGCAGATTCGGAACGTCCATCCGCTCGGGCAGCTTTAGTGCTGCTGTTCTGGGGCTACTTTGAGACTCGTATCGAGCGGCTTCACCGAACTGCGATGCGTGGGCTTCCACAACGAGTTTTAGATGACGAGCTTCGGCGTTACTCCGGAATCGGGAGCCGCCTCTACGATCTGTACAAAATATTCTTTGGGACGAACTATTTCGAAGATCTTCGAGCGCATGGATTTTCGGTAGTTGCCGATTTGCTAAAAGACATCCACGAACGTAGAAACGAGTTCACTCACGGAAAGCCGCAGGCGATCAACGACGCGACAGTGAATGCACTCGTCGAGAACCTTAAAGGCGAACACGAGGCATGGATCGCGGTATACAACAGACGAGTAGGATCCCAAGATGGCCGACGCGCCTCCGAACGTTGATCGCCAGCTCCTAAGCATTCTCGTGCGGGGCGCCGAAAAGACGTTCGACAACGTCGAGCAGCTCTAGTTTGAGAAAGAAGTTTTGGCA
This sequence comes from Bradyrhizobium sp. JR3.5, assembly GCF_054057015.1. NCBI lineage: Bacteria > Pseudomonadati > Pseudomonadota > Alphaproteobacteria > Hyphomicrobiales > Nitrobacteraceae > Bradyrhizobium > Bradyrhizobium sp. JR3.5. The sequence continues at coordinate 4,729,332 of NZ_JBSRYV010000002.1, read as the reverse complement.
AAAGCCGGTGCCACGACGCGAGCGCTTTGCCTACATCAGATTTCGCTTGAGGAATGCTCGAAGGTCGAGAACATCGGTGCATGGGCAACCAGCTTGCGGTCTGGCCTTGATGTGCTCGACCGCTGCCGGTCGAATGCGCGCGTCGATGGGATCCGTCACTTATCGCGCGACCCGATGCTCGCGATGCCAAGCCAGAGCCTCCGGGGATGGAATGGCGGCCTTGTATCGCGGCGGGCGGATGGGTGTCCCCTGAAGATCATAATAATGACGACCGTTATCGAAACCTGCTTTCAAGCGGCTGCTGATCTGGCCTGCGTCGAGGCTGGGCTGCGCCGAAATCACATCGTAGAGCGGGGTCATGCGGAAGCGGCCGCCGGGGGAGAGAAAGACGCTGAAATTTTTGGCGTGCCCATCCGTGGCACCGAGAAGCCAGAAGGCAATCACAGCCTTCAGAAACGTCGTTTGATCTGCCTCCGGCTTATCGCTCCCTTTCAGCAGATTGAGGATAGCTGGAATACCCGGTCCGCCCTCGGATTCGTATTTCAAGGATGGCGGCACGGACAAAGCCTGGCAGCAATCCTCTTGGGGCAAACGTAGGAGACGGTTGTCGCTGGTCCAGCGGCGATCGAACCGCTCGATCACGAGCACATTGTTGCCTTCAAACTCCTCGATCGCGATGGCGGCGCTCGGAAGTCCAAGAGCTGCTGTCAGCTTAAGGCAGAAGAACTCATTCTCGACGCTGTAGGAAAGATCGATGCCGTTCGGCAGTCGGCCAATCTGCGGTTTGAGGATGTGCGTCGTGGCCGTAGTTGCCAGCGGCTTGTACCAACGCCCTTTCCAGAACAAGAGCGCGGTCTTTTCCTGGGCGCCGGCGATCGAGATCCGAAAGTCCTCGTCCTCACCAAGCCCAAGGGGAGCCGATGCAAGGTCGCCGAGAAGCCGGGCTATTTCCTTGTCGTCAACAGGTCTGCCGTCGACAGCGCCGGCGGCGCCGGGTTCGATGCCGTCCGGCAGGAATTGCAATGCGCCGACACAGTCCCGTCCGACAGCGGCAAGCAGGTCGTAAGCATCTATGCCTTGAGCGTGGACGCGCTCCGCCATGCGACGGCGGATGGGCGTGCTGTCGGGCAGGAGATTGTCGAAGACCGCGATGACAGGTGCACCGATATAGCGGTCCTCCCGCAGAGCCAGTGATAGCGACACGGGCAGCGCATGCTCCCAGGCGATCCAGGTCGGATCGTACTGAAAGTCGATTGCGCCGCTGGATTGCCTGTTCAGGCGCCCGACGAGACGGCCGTTCAAGAACACATTGAGCGGGATATGCCTCCGCGGGCGGGCCATCAAAAGATGTCCTCGATCTCGGCCGGCTTTGCCTTCGTCCTGGGACGGATAACGAACTCGAGGTCGAGCGCTGCGAGAATGTCACAAAGCGTTCCGAGCTGAGTCCCAGGCGCGCCACTCTCGACGGCCGAGATGGTAGCCTGCCGGAGCTTTGTCTTGTCCCTGACGCTGGTCTGGTTCAGGCCAAGCTTGCGGCGCTGCCGGCGGACGGCATCTCCGATTTGCTTGGGTGTTCGGGCGATCTGGTCCACGGCGCACCTCTCTAGGCACGCCATATACGCTCTAGAGGATAAATGTCAATATACGCTCCAGAGGGTAAAATGGATATACCTTATAGTGTATAAAACCTATAAATACGCTTTAGCGTATAGCCCCCCCTTGCGGGGCGGCTTTCAGGAGCTCTCGCTCCTCATTCCCCATGAGTGCGCGGTAACGACGAATGGTCCTGCAAGCGCGCGTTCACCGGCTTCGGATCGAGAAGCGCACCCACAAACGTAGCGCTATCTCGAGCTGACAGCTTAGCCGGCGCGCGCATTGAAGATCAGCGAGGAAGTCGAACGGACACTGTCGTCCGCTATCAACGGCCGTGGCCGAAATAGCGCGCCTTCAACGCGCCAAACCAGCTGGTCTCACTGCCGAAGGTGACCGCGGCGCTTACCACCCAGACCGGCGCGCCGGGGATGCGGTCGCCCGCGGGATCGAAATCGGTGAAGCGAGCGCGGGTATAGGCGACATCGAGATCAAACGTCAGCGACGGAACGGGCTTGTACTTGTTGGTCCACTCGACGCCGACGCGGCGGCTGGGCCGGGCTCGGCTCGGCGGTGCCGGCGTCGCCGACGAACAGCAGTTCTGAATCGAAATCCAGCAAAAACACCGCAACCGAACTGGTGAGATTCTCAGTCGCCTTCGTGCGGACGCCGAGTTCAGCGCCGCGCGAGCGGACCAGCAGCGGCACGCGATCGAACGGCGTCACCTTGTCGTTGGGATCGACCGTGATCGTGGCACCGCGAATGTCATTGCTGTGCAGGCCATAGCCGGCGTTGCCATAGAATTCGGACTTGTACCAGGGACCGAGCACGCTGCCAGGGGCTCGTCATCGACGCCTGCGCGTTGCCGGAGTTCTCCGGCGTATCGCTGAGCACGCGTCCGGCAAAGATGTCCTCACGAATACCAACCGTTGTGCGCAGCCAGTCGGTCCAGCGGGTGGTGGTGTCCGTCCAGATTCCGACATTGCCTTCCTGCACGCGATCGTCGCGCACGGTCGAGAGCCACGTGCGGCTTTCCGTCTTGAACAGGCCGACATGGATATCATCGTAGCGGCCCTGCACACCGACGCGAGTTTGCGTTTCGAGGCCACCCAGGCGCCAATCAAAGGCGTGACGTGCGTCAAGGCCGCCGAGGGTGCGGCGATCGAGCTGGTTGAACTGGTCGCCGTTGATGGCGTTGTCGAGCGCGTAGGTGAAATTGTTGTAGAGCTGCAGGTCGGAGCGCACGACATAGGCGCTGACCTTGCTCTGGCCGTACTCGCTCGAATGGGCAAAGTTGCCGGACAGGCTGAAGCGGCTCGACGCGCCGCCATCGGTTGGATCAAGCGGACCAAAACGGCCGATGATGCCCTGGTCGATCGCGCGCTGCGGGACCTGGTCGGTCGAGGTCCAGCCGTTGGAATAGGCCATCGCCGATAACGTGAGCCCATCAGTGACGGTGCCCTGACTGTAGCGCATCACGCCGTTCAACTTGCGCACATTGTCCGGCACGTCCCACGGGCCGTTATACTTGTTGGCTTCGATCGCCGCGAGCAGCGTGCCCTGACCCACCGCGGTGGAGCCGGCCGCCACGGCACGCTGATAGCCAAAGCTGCCGAAGGTCATCTCGGCGATGTTCTTCGGCAGCTTGCTGACATAGTCGACCGCAAGCGCACCGGCGGAGCCGAAGTCGCCCACACCGGCGAAATACGGGCCTTTCCGGACATTTACCGACTGGATCAGCTCGGGGATGAGGAAGTTGATGTCGGCATAGCCCTGCCCATGACCGTGGGTCGGCATGTTGACAGGCATGCCGTCGACCGTGATGGCGAGATCGGTGCCGTGGTCGAGATTGAAGCCGCGCAGGAAATACTGATTGGCTTTGCCCTCGCCGGAATGCTGGGTGACGACCAGGCCCGGCACGGCTTCCAGCGCCTCGCCGACCCGCGAGAAGGGAACGGCATTTATCTCCGTACCGCTGATGCGCATGGCGCTGGCGGCGGTAGGCTCTAGGGCGGCAGCTCCTTCGGACGATGTCCCTGCTGCGAAGCTACGGGTGCCGACGGTTGGCTGATCCGATCGAGCTGTAGTCACGCCCAGCGCGCCGCGATTTTGAGACGACTTGGGTCGGCCGACGCGCTTCGGCAGCGAATTTCCGGGCCGATCAATCGTAATTGGTGGAAGCTGGATAGATCTCACCGCCGCAACCTCTTGCGCGACCGATGGTGCCAACGGGCCAAGTGCGGCGGTGAAAACTCCACAGCAGAGCGATACACCCAACAACCTGCACGTCCTGCCAACCTTCGCACAGCTGTCAGCTTGCACCGCTCCGACACAACGGCTGCGCTTCCAAATGCGCTTGTTTCTTCCAAGAACAGCGACGAGCGAAGACGAGCGACAACCAGGGAGTCGAAAGTTAACTATACTGTTCCCACTCGGCCGCGCCCATCCCTCAGTCAATGGCTTTGTCCCTAACCTAACGTCACAGTATCGTCTGAAGTACGAACTGGCGACTCTTGTAAAACCGAGTCAAAAGCGAATGCTGCCTAGCTTGTTGCGTAACTGTAAGCGATTGCTGTCGTGTAGATGGTCAGGGCTCCGATTCCAATTGTAACAATGCCGACGATGCCCTGGATCGCACCATTGGCCCAAGTCAGCCAGCGCGCCGACATCGCAAGCGGCACAGCGATGACCATCGAGAGTGCGCCCATTCCAAACATCGATCCGATGCCGAACAGCGCGACGTACACTATTCCGTAAACGGGATTGGTGATCTGCGATATCGCGAGCACCAGCAGCGCAGCGGAGCCAGCAATTCCATGCACGAACCCGACCAGCAGCGAGCGCCAGCGGAAACCGTGCCGATGGATATGCGTGCTTCTTCGGTGCGGGATTGCTTCGTTCCGGTGGCTGTGAACGTGAATGTGCCTCGTTCCGTCGCCATGATCATGCCGATGAAAGTGCACGCGATCGCGCCACATTTGCCAGAGCACATTGCCCCCGAGGCCGATCAACATTACGCCAACGGCGGTTTCAAGCGGACGCGCCAGACTCTCGGGGATTGCGTGACCGAGCAGGATGGCTGCGCCAGCGAAGACGAACAGGGTCAGCGTATGGCCCAGCCCCCAGGTCAGGCCGTGCTTGACGATATCCCCGACATTGGTTTGCCGGGCGGCGATGCTGGAGACCGCAGCGATATGATCGGCCTCGAGCGCATGCTGCATGCCGAGCAAGAACCCCAAACCCATTATCCCGAACATTTGCGCCCAGCCCTCTCCGGCAGACGATACCCGGTCGCGTTTTCGAGCGAACTAAACATCGGTCCGCACCACAACCAAGCGAGCGCCCGGCTCTGATTGAGCACCATCAATGCTCTAGGCGAAAGCCGCCTCGTGGGCCTTGCTCGATTCACAACGCAACCAGCCGTACCATTCCGACAACCCCTCGCCACTTCGCGCCGAGAGCTCGAACACCGTGATGTCGGGGTTGACTTTGCGCGCATTGGCGATGGCCTGCGAGACGTCGAAATCGACATGCGCTAACAGATCGATCTTGTTTAGGATCATGATTTCTGCGGCGCGAAACATGTGTGGATACTTCAGCGGCTTATCTTCACCTTCGGTCGTCGAGAGAATTACCACCTTGGCGCGCTCGCCGAGGTCGAACACCGCAGGACAAACCAGATTCCCGACATTCTCGATCATTACCACTGAACCGGCCGCCGGCTTCAGTTCGCCCAACCCGCGCGCGATCATATCGGCCTCGAGATGGCACCCGGTGCCGGTGTTGACTTGGACTGCTGGCGCTCCGGCGGCCCGGATACGCTCGCCGTCATTGGCGGTCGCCTGGTCGCCCTCGACCACGTAAAGCTTCAGTTCGGATTTCAGGTCGCGGATGGTGCGCTCCAGAAGCGTGGTTTTGCCAGAGCCCGGCGAACTGACAAGATTGAGCGCTAGGATTTCGCGACCTGCAAACCACGCGCGGTTTCTTGCCGCCAGCGCGTCGTTCCTGGCGAGGATGCGTGTCTCCAGCTCGATCACACTATTCGCAGCTCGCTCGCTGTCCTGATGTTCGTGTGTGTGATCATCGTGATCTCCATGGCTGTGGCTATGCCGCGCGCCATCCGCGTGCACGTGTTCGTGCTCGTGCTGGCGATCATGATGTTGGTGATGTCCGTGATCATGGGCATGACCGTGGCTGGTGTCGTCGGCGTGAACGTGGTCATGGGTATGATGGTGCTGCGGATCATGTTGATGGGTGTGATCGCCGTCATCGTGACCGTGGCCATAACTGTGCCGCGTGCCGTCAGCGTGAACATGCGCGTGGGCATGATCCTGACCGTGCTGGTGGTCATGACCGTGATCGTGGCCATGACTGTGCCCGATGCCGTCGGCATGCATATGATCGGGTTGGTGATGATGCGCTCCATCAAGGCTAGGATCGTGATCGTGGGAATGACCGCCCATGCCGATTTCCTTTCCTGTCTGGAGATTAAGGACGGTCGTGCCTCGCCTATCTCCGCATCCGCAATGACCGCACATCAGGCGACCTCCTCTTCAAGTTCCATGCTCTTGATGTTCAATTCCTCTCCCTGTAATCGCGTCAGCCGACGCGAACCGCAGGTGCACGGTGTGAACAGCGTTTCGGTGGCAAACTCCACTCCACAAGATTCGCAGCGGGCGCGTCCCTCGATTTCCCTGATCTCAAGCGCCGCGCCTTGCAGTAAAGTTCCCCAAGCCGTCGCCTCGAAGCAGAACGCGATCGCGTCCGGCATCACGCCAGACAATTCGCCGACCTCGATATTGACACGGCGAACCCGGTGTCCTTTGGCGGCGTCGGCAACGATAGCGACAATATTGCGAGTAATGCCTAGCTCGTGCATGGGCAGCCTCAACAAATCCGAGGCAATTGCTCGCCCACCAGCATGTCCACGATTCGCTGTCCACCAAATACCGTGCGCATGGTAACGCGCCCAACCTCTCCGTGATCAACCCTGCCGACGACTGCGGCCTCCGCACCAAGCGGGTGCGCCCGCATCGCTGAAAGTGCAGCCTCGGCCTGTTCGGGGGGCGCGATCACCACGATCTTGCCCTCATTGGCGAGATAGAGCGGATCAAGTCCAAGTATCTCGCAAAACGCCTTCACATCCTCGCGCATCGGAATGGCGCGTTCATCGATTTCGATTGCAACCTGCGAAGCATCCGCGATTTCGTTGAGCACGGTTGCCAATCCGCCGCGCGTCGCGTCGCGCATGAAGCGAACGCCGGGTGCGGCGCCCAATATCGCGTCGATCAAACCATGAAGGCAGGCGCAATCGCTCTCGATCAGGGCGTCGAGTGCCATGTCTCCGCGCGCACACAAAATTGCCGCGCCGTGATCGCCAAGCAGACCGCTGACCAGCACCACATCCCCCGGTTTTGCGGCATCGACGCCGAGCGCAAGACCTTTGCGGATCACGCCGATTCCCGTGGTCGTGATGAATAGCTTGTCGCAGGCGCCGCGCTGCACCACCTTGGTGTCTCCGGTGGAGATGAGGACGCCGGCTGCCCGAGCTGTCGTAGCCATCGAGCGCGCGACCCGGCGCAAAACTTCGACGCTCGTGCCCTCCTCGATGATGACTGCGCACGACAAATAGAGAGGTCTCGCTCCGCCGACGGCGAGGTCGTTGACGGTGCCGCAAACCGCAAGTTCGCCAATATCTCCGCCGGGGAAGAACAGCGGATCGACGACGAAGGAGTCCGTGGTGAAGGCGAGGCGGTCTCCATGGACAGCAAGTTCAGCCAGATCGAACCGTGCCTGGTCCTCCAACGGCGCGAGCGAACGATTGTCAAAGGCTGCGACGAACACGTCGTCGATCAGATCCTTCATTGCCTTGCCGCCGCCGCCGTGGGCAAGCGTCACCTTGTCGACGCTAACCTTGCCGAGCTTGCGAGCATGGATGAACGACGCGACGTTCATACTGCCTCCTTGTAGCGCTTCTGGCCACCATATTGGTAATAGGCCGCACACGCGCCCTCCGACGACACCATCAACGCGCCCAGCGGCATCTCGGGCGTACACGCCGAGCCGAATACCTTGCATTGCCACGGCTTGATCACACCCTTGAGCACCTCGCCGCACTGGCACGACTTCGGGTCGGCGATCCTCAGATTGCGAACCGCGAACTTCTGCTCGGCGTCGTAGCCGGCGTATTTGTCACGTAGCTTGACGCCGGAATGATCAATCGAGCCGAGGCCTCGCCATTCGAAGAATTCTCGGAGCTCGTAAACGCGCGACACCGCCTGGAGCGCTGCGCTATTGCCGGCGTCCGGAACGATGCGGGCATACTGATTTTCGACCTCGCTGCGGCCATCCTTGATCTGCTTCAGCACCATCCAGATGGACTGCAGGATATCGAGAGGCTCGAAGCCGGCCACCACCATGGGTTGCCGGTAGAATTTGGCGATGAATTCGTAGGGAGCTGTTCCGATGACCATGGAGACATGACCGGGTCCAAGAAAGCCGTCGAGTTGAAGGCCGGGACTATCCAGAATAGCCTTGATGGTGGGAACAATCGTGATGTGATTGCAGAACACCGAAAAGTTGGTGATCCCCTCAGCTTCGGCCTGCAGGATGGTCAGCGCGGTCGACGGCATCGTGGTCTCGAAGCCGAGCCCGAAAAAGACCACTTCGCGATCCTTGTTGCGGGCCAACGCCAGCGCGTCCATCGGCGAATAGACCATCCGAACATCGGCGCCATCAGCCTTGGCCTGTAACAGGCTCTTCTTCGAACCGGGAACCCGCATGGCATCCCCAAAGGTTGCAAAGATGACTTGCTGATTCTCGGCAATCGACACGCAATCATCAACACGTCCCATCGGCAACACGCAAACCGGACAGCCCGGTCCATGGATCAGCTCGATCTCCTTCGGCAGCATGCCTTCGAGGCCGTACCGGAAGATCGAGTGCGTGTGACCGCCGCAAACCTCCATGATGTAGATCGGCCTATCGGGTGGCAGCGTCATGGTTGAGACCAGCGTTTCGATTTCCCGGATCAAGAAGCCGGCCTTTTCGGCGTCGCGAAATTCATCGACATATTTCATGCTGCGGCTCCCTTGGTCGTGGCCGATCCGCGATCGTCCGCCAGCAGCGTGTGCACGAGGTCCCACAAGATGTGATAGGCCGCCACGTGACACTCCTGGACCCGGTGGATGGACGTGGTCGGCACCACCAGGCAGAAATCGACCAGGCCAGACGATTTCATCTTGCCGCCTTCGCCGCCGGCGAGCCCGATGGTGATGATGCCCATTTCGCTGGCTTTGGCGAACGCCGCCATCAGATTGGAGGAATTGCCGCTGGTGGAGATGCCGATCAGCGCGTCGCCCTTTCTACCTTGCGCCAGCAGCTGGCGGACGAAGACGTGCTCGAAGCCGAGGTCGTTGCCAACGGCGGAGATCATCGCGAGGTCGGCAACAAGATTTGTGGCGGCAAGCGCCGGACGGCCTGCGGTGATAGGGTGAACGAACTCCACGGCGACATGGGAAGCGTCGCAGCTCGATCCGCCATTGCCCATCGAGAACAGCCGTCCGCCAGATCGGTAGACATCGGCGAGCGCCTTGGCGGCGGCGACCAGAACCGGTCCCTGCTCGTCGAAGAAGCGCAAGTTGGTTTCGCGGGAGTCGCGGGCTTTCTGCTCGACAGAATGCAAAAGCGCCGCGTCGAGCCGGGCCGGCGACTGCGGTTGTCCGTGCAAAAATGGATAGAGCGCCTTGAGATCGCTTTCGTTGGGCATGGTGAAACCCTCCTTACTGAGCCACCGACAACTTCATTGCCTCGATCTCGGCCTGGGCCTCGCCGAGCTCGATCAGGATCTTCAGGGTCTGCGCCGCCTCTTCCTCGTTGATCCGGCTCATGGCGAAGCCGACGTGAACCAACACCCAGTCGCCGACGCAGGAATCGACCGGATGGCCGTCGTTGACGATGCAGGCGATGTTGATCTGCCGCCTGACGCCGCCGACATCGACGGTTGCAAGCTTTCTTGTCACATCGTCAATTTTTACGATGCGTCCGGGAATGCCGAGACACATGACGCGTTTCCTTCCCTTGACTTCTTTTGTGTATCGATCAGATGCGCGGCAGCGATGGCTGCCTGCCCGAGTGCAAGTCCGCCGTCGTTGGCGGGAACCTGCGCGTGCGACAGCACGGAGAAATTCGCTTGGTCAAGGCGACGACTGACGTCCTCGAATAGAACCTTGTTCTGAAAGCAACCACCCGACAAGGCGACGGTCGAGAAACGCCGCGGAGTCGAATTGTCCTCGCCGCCGGCGAGTTTTATCGCCATCGCGACTATCGATTTCGTCAATCCCTTGTGGAATCGCGCGGCCATGACCGGCGCCGGCGTATTCAGGATAAGATCACCGAGCACAGCAGCCCACATTGCCCGCGGCTCGATATAAGGCAATCCCGAGCCACCCAGATTCGGAATCGTCAACGGATAGCCGAGTTCATCATCCTCATGCCGCATCGTCTCAAGATCGACCATGGCTTCCAGCCGCGCCGCGGCTTCGCCCTCATAGGCCTGTCGCTCGCGGCGGATATTCAGCGCCGCGGCAACGGCATCGAACAGCCGGCCGCACGATGACGCCGGTGGCGCGTTGATGCCGTTGTTGATCATGGCATCAAGAGTGCCGCGGGGTTTGCCGGAGAGATAGCCATGCAGTTCGAGTTGGTCGAAATTCATGGCAAATTCCGGCCATTTCATCTCGGCCATCAGATGAGCATACAAATTTCGCCACGGCTCGCGAACCGCATGCGCTCCGCCAATCATCGCAACCGGTTTGAACGTGCCAAGCCGTTGATAGCGCCGATAATCGGCGAGCAAGAACTCACCACCCCATAGCGAGCCGTCGCCACCCCAGCCTAAGCCGTCGAGCACAATGCCGAGCACCGCGGGGGCATCCAGCGGATAGTTATTCTCGGCAAGACAGGAGGCCAGATGGGCGTGATGATGCTGGACCTCGAGTAACGGCAACACATCGCCGACGGAACGCTCGCGCGCGAATTTCGAGGACAAATATTCGGGATGCAAGTCCGCCGCCAAGGCGAGCGGTGCATGATCGAACAGGCGAGCATAAAGCGCAAGATTCTTGCGGTAGTCATCGAAGCATCGCACATCCTCCAAGTCACCCTGATGCTGCGACAGGATGGCGGCACCGTCCTTCACGAGGCAGAAGGTCGACTTCAGCTCGCCGCCCAGCGCCAGCAACTGCGGCGCGCTCTCGAAGCCTTTTGGGAGGGTGATAGACTCGGGAGCATAGCCGCGGGCTCGGCGCAGCAGCCTCACCCGGTCGCAGACAACGCGCGCGACCGAGTCGTCAAGGCGGTTAGCAATCTCTCGGTCGTGGATCAGCGCATAGGACGCGATGCTGCCAAGCCGTTCGCGTGCTTCGTCATCTGAAATTACCTGCGGCTCGTCCGAGAGATTGCCGCTGGTCATCACCACCGGCCTCGTCATCCGTCGCAACATGATAAGATGCATCGGCGTCGTCGGCAACATAAAGCCCAGCGTGGCGAGGCCCGGCGCAACGGCATCCGGCAATCTTTCGGCACCATCGGCGCGGAGCAGGACGATCGGTCCCGACGGAGCCGTCAGCAGCGCAGCTTCCTGAAGGCTGACGCTACAATAGCGACGGATCACATCAAGATCACGCGCCATCAGCGCGAACGGCTTGGCATCGCGATGCTTCGATTGCCGCAGCCTTGCCACTACGTCAGCCTTGGTGGCGTCGCAGGCCAATTGATAGCCACCGATACCCTTGATCGCGACGATCTCGCCACTCTTCATCAGGCCAGAGGCGGCATCGACGTCATCCATCATCGAGAACTGGTCGAAGCTGAATGCTCGGCCGTCGAAACGCACCAACCTCGCCCTCGGCCCGCAAGCATGACAAGCGATTGCCTCGGCATGAAAACGGCGATCGGCAGGGTCCTCGTACTCCGCCCGGCACGCCGCACACATCGCAAATGACGACATCGTGGTACAGGCGCGATCATAGGGGATAGCACTGACGATGCTCAGCCGCGGCCCGCAATTGGTGCAATTGGTGAAAGGATAGCGATAGCGGCGCCCGAACGGGCTGGTGATTTCCTCGGCACATTCAGCGCAAATCGCGGCGTCGGGCGCCACCTGGGTATGTGCGCCGCCGGCAAGGCTCTCAGCAATGACAAATTGCTTCGGCAGATCGTCACGACACGGTTCTGTCTTGATCGCATCGATCCGGGCCAGCGGCGGTGGTTCAAGCTGGATGCGCGAGATGAGCATACCGACGGCACGTTCGCTGCCGAAGACGCGGATCAGCACACCGTCCGCGTCGTTGCGAACGTCGCCTGACAGGCCAAGCTCACGCGCGAAACGCCAGACGGTCGGCCGAAAACCGACGCCCTGCACGCGACCACGCACGCGAATCTCCGTTGCGATTCGATCATGCAGTTGCGCGATGTTGCTCTGATGACTCACGAAGCGGCCTCCCACAGGAGAACGCGGTTATTGCCGGCGTCGGCGACGACAAGCAGATCGCCGCTAGCCAAAGCATTGTAGGGCCAACACAGGCTATCGCGAGTGGCAGAACGCCACCGATTGTCCCCTTTGGCCGAAAACAGGGGCTGCCCGGCAAGCGCGATAGCAGGAGAATCCATCGCCAGCCCGTCCAGTTCGAATCCAAGCAGCCGCGAATTGGCGGTATCGGTCACAATGAGCATGCCGCCTTGCACGGTCAGCCCGTACGGCATGTTCATCGCGCTTGAGGTCGGGTAATAGGAGGCGCGATTGTGATCGAGGCCATTGAAATCACACTGGCCAAGCACAAAATCGCAGGTTTGTCCGACGAAGTTCGGAAACGCCCGCCAAACCATGACGCGGTTGTTGCCCGCATCGGACACGAAAAGCATGTTGCCGGAGGCTGCGATCCCGTGCGGCCAGCGCATGCCCACCGCTCCGCCTGCCTGCCCCGCATTGTCGTCGCGGGTGATGAAGTCGAGCTGCCCCAACACCAGATCGGCCGGGGTCCCGTTCGCCTTCGGAATACGATGCCAAACCAGTACACGGCGATTGCCAGTGTCGCAGACGATCAATTTTCCGTCCACGATCGCCACGCCGTAACACCAGTTCAAGGTGTCCGCGCGGCACACGTCGGCGCCGCGATTGGCAAGCCCGCTGGAAAAATCGACCTGTCCGAGCACCACGTCGGCAGGCCGGTTGGACGTTTCCGGGTAACCATGCCAGATCAGAATGCGATGATTCCACGCATCGGCAACAGCAAGCACGTCATCACATGCTGCGATCCCGGTCGGCATGTTGAGCGTCGCGGGCCCCACATCGTCCCTGCCGTTGCGCCCTTCCCGGGAGAAGTCCGGTTGACCGATCACCAGATCCGCGGGCGCCTGATCGCCCGATGGCAGAGATCGCCAGATCATGAGGCGATGATGGCCGGTGTCGCAGACAAACAGCGGTCCGTGGGGGCTGGCAAGGCAGCCCCCACGCGGACCGAACAAGGTGGTCGGGCCCGGCACAATCGATTGCGCCAGACCGTTCGCCAGCGCCTCGCCGCCAAGGATTGCGCGCGCGCCACCGCGAGCCAGGAGCGGCCGGGCCACGTGATTATCGCCGCCCCGGGGAGGAGCCTTATGCAGCCGGCTGGGGGCGAATGAAACCTGCATGGCTACACCGAAATCCTCACCTCGACCCGCGGACCGATGACGCGAACAGCGTGCGATTGGAGCGCAACCTCCGGGGCGGTGAGGCATTCGCCGCTGGAAAGGTCATACTGAAAGCCATGATGCGGGCAGGTGATAATCCCGTTTTCCACCTCGCCATCGTGAATGGGAAAGCCGAGATGTGCGCAGGCATTCTGGAAGCAAGTGACAGTCGCGCCGTTGCGCGACAACAGTACCTTCTCTCCCCCAAGGGTAGTCGCGCGAACCGAGCCTTCCGGAATGTCGATCAATAGTCCCGCCGACACCCAGTTACCCTTGGCGCCCAGCGCGAATGGGCTGACAAAGCGAACGCCGCTGTCGTCGGAGCCGCCCAGGCCCTTGACCTGCACGATTTCGGTAATCTCCGGACACGCCTCCTGAACTGCCTTCTTGACACCGGCGTGGAACGTCGGTGCAGAAGCCGGACAGCCGTCGCAGGCCCCGATGAAACGCACCTCTACTTTGGGCGGGTTCACCTTGATGAGTTCGACGTTGCCGCCATGCGAGGCCAACATCGGGCGAACGCCCTCCAGCGCCACTTCGACCCGTTCGTTCAGGCTGGGCTTGACGATCTGATGGTGGCGCAGAACCGTGTAGACGACCTCGTCGGCGATCGCATTCTTCATCGCCGCGAGCGCGGCCGGATCAGTCTTGAGCGCGCGGATCAACCGCCGCAACGCCTCACCCTCCAGCGCCTCGATCGCCAGTTTGTAGGCGCCAACTGCCGCCTGCTGGGTATCGTCCCACGTCGCAAATATGGTCTCCAGTCGCTCGATGTCGCCGACCAGGCCGGCAAGATCCTCGCGCCTGGTCGAGACCATATCGATGAGCGTTCATGTTGTTCTCACGTGCCGAATCCCAGCAACATCACCGATAGCGCAGATTCCGAAACAGATAGGGCTGTAGTCCACCGCCGATGAACGCCGCGACGGGCGCCGCCATCCACAAGGGGCCCCCCAGCTTGGCGATCAAGACCAGCAACGATGCGGTCACAACCACGCCGATCAAAATCATCATGAATGCCTTGCCCGGCTCGGCGAACAACTTGCCGCGAAAAAACAGAACGATGGAATTCTGAGCCATTGCCCACATGATATATCTTCCTCAGCCGGCGATCGTAAGAACGGCGAGTCCCACGACGACGCCGGCGACGCCGGCGAGGGGCCCATAAAAACCTCCCAGCAGCGCTGCGAGTTCATTCCCCAATGCCTTGCCACCGACGAGTACGCCTCCGGCGGCGCCCCCGCCGATCGAGGCAACGACGCCCAGGCCAAGGGAAACAACTAACATTTCGGGAGAAGATGGAAGGGTCATAGATCAAGAAGCTCCTGTTTCGTTGGGTTCACGATTGCTTGGATGAGCGCGCGCCATGGCCATTGCTCGGAGCCAAGGCCAGCATCTCACGCTCGATCTGGCCGATCGCTTCCGCAACAACCTTTCCCTTCTCCAGTTCGCCATGCGCCATGAAGATTTCCCGCGCTTCGCCGTAATAGGCGCGCGCTTGTATAAGGTTGCTTCGGTTGCCACTCTCCGGATCGGTCGGGTCGTCCGGCAGATTCCACAAGCAGTTGGCCTTGTTGCAAATGGTGTTTGCGTACTCCAGCGGGGTCGCCTCCCGCGTACGCACCTTCAGCGCTTCGTCGTACGCTTCGAGCGCGCGTATGTTGTTTTCAAGCGGGTGGCTGGACGATACATATTGCAGAGCGTTGCCGAGATTGTTCTGCAGCATCGCGTATTCGGTTGGATTATCGATCAGCGTGACGATCTTGAGCGCCTCTTCGAAGGCCTGCACCGCAAGTGCTTCACGCATCCTTCCGCGCGCGTCCGTCATCGGGATCGACAGGAACGCCGTGGCGAGATTGTTCTGCAGGATCACGAACTCCTGCGGAAATGCAGCCCGGGTGAAGGTGCGCAGCGCGCGCTGATAGGCTGAAATGGCGTCAGTGATGCGGGCCTTGCTTGCGCCGGCCAGGTTCTGCAACACCAGGCCGAAATTCATCTCTGCTTCGGCGAGTTCTTCTGGTTTGCTGCAATCGATCAGCGTCGGGATGGCCTGCTCGAACATCGAGCGCGCCTGCTCGAGCGACGCCGTACCTTCTTCCGGTATGGCCTGTAATGCAGTGCCTTTGCGTGCCAGAATTCGAGCCGACAGAAGCCGCATGTCCCCAGGACAGATCGCCAGCGCCTTGTCATAGAGCGTGACTGCGGCATGAAGCTGATCCGGCGATTTGGGCTGCCGCTGCAGACCCATTGCAATTTCCATCAGCATCTCGGCGCGCTCGGAGGCGCTTGCCTCAGCGTCATCAGCAGCAGCAAGGGCTGCACGCACTTCATCGCCGACAAGTGCTGTATTCACTCGCTTCCTCCGACCAGCGCTTTTTGGCTGCACGCTTGGTACGCGAGCCACACTAGCAGGGCGAAATGGAAGCTGTCTACATATTATGCGTAATGTAAACTTGGTTTACACAAAGGCGTCAACGGCGATGAGGGCACCGCATTCCGTCGACCACGCGACGGACAGTTGCAAGGCAGTGTTTTCATTGACGCCGTGCTCACGAAGGAAATCTGGTGCATGGACGACCCGATCTCCTCGGCTGTTGCGATGCTTGAGGAGATAGCCGCCCGCAGCCGCGTGACGGACTGGCATGATCCAGAGGTCGTTCTCGCGGCGCAGCAGAATGACTGCCTCCAGCCCTGCAAAATAGCGATCATAAGTCTCGTGACTGAGATAAAGCGCGCCACGTGCGACTCTAACAACAGAGATCGCCATCACGACGACCGCCGGGTGGCGAGACGGGCATCGATCAGCGCGGCGATGCGATCGGTCACCTTGGCAACAGCGGCTGACACAGCCGGCGACAGGCCGATCCCCAATTTAACCGTCTGTGCTTCGATCAAAAGCACGACGACATCCGACGGAAAGTCCTCACGGAAGATCTTCCGGCCCGCGAACAGCGCATGGTCCCAACGGAAATCGTGGAGATTGAGAGATGACTCGTAGCGCCGCTCCAATTCGTTGCCCGGCACCTCGAAAACCACGCCTGGCTGAGAGCCCGAGCGGCAAGCATCGACAACGATTAATGTCCGGCACCCGCGCGCACCAAACATCGTCGCCATGCCGTCTGTGCCGGCAGCCAGCAGGCGAACATTGAGGGAGTCTGTTCCTGCGCCACGGGCTTCCAATAGGCGCAAAACTTCGATACCCGCACCGTCATCGAGGCGATTTGGATTTCCACATCCGATGACCACGATCATGGGAAACCCCTGAGCTATTCATCACCGCTGCGGGCCCGCGCGTCTGGCAACGATTGCTTTGTATCGGCAACCCATGATGCACCGGTAACGACGCGACGCATAGACCTACCGGTGACGATCTGCCGGCCAGCACGGCGATAGAGGCCTAAATGCGCCAAAGCCGGCAGGACCATTGCGGCTCGACCGGCACAGTTCAGGCAACTCACAATATCGGCGGTGTACCCTTGTAATACATGCACGTTTCACACAGCTGCTCGATCTCCTCGTGCGATGATCGGATCGCGCGTGAATCCCGCGATGACGAGCTTTGTCTTCAGCTCGTTACCGGCGGCCTTCAACCGGGAAACGATCGCTTGAACCTGCTCGTGGGAATCGGCCCGTGGAAAAACCTCGGTTTTGAGGCCACCCGTGAGAAGAAGGTGGATTTCGTCCCGTACCTTTCCGTCGCTCACGGCTTCCTCTCCTGAGATCACTCCGCTGCGGTCGGTCGAGGGATCAGATTCGCCACAAGCGGCACCACCATTCCGGCTCTACGGGAACTGCAAGTTCAGGTAGGTCGCACCATTTTCGATGCACCAGATAATACATGCACTCCAGGCACCGCTGCTTATCCGGACCGTATGGATGATTCACGAAGCCTCCGACCACCAGCTTAGCTTTGAGATCCTTCGGATCAAGCTGGCGAAGCTGGAGCAGAATATCGGCGAACTCCTTGTCAGTTTCGGGAAACGGCTCGATTTGCGTTTTGAGCCCTTTCTCAAGCATGTCGGCGATCGCCTTGAGCACAACCCCATTGTCGGACGCCATGTGCGACCGCCTTTCGCTCTAAAGATCTCAGTCTACGACGTCCCTGCTGACAATTTAAGCGCCGGCCATGATACTCACGGCCTGTCGAATTGGCGAACGTCAGGCCGTTCGGAAGCGAGCCAATTCCTCGCCTGTCTTCGCATCATGTGCATGAACAGTGCAAACGAGACATGAATCGTAAGAGCGGCAGACGTGACCTACCTCGACCGGATCGCGCGGATCCCTGATTGGAGAACCGATCAAGGCCTGCTCCATTGGACCCCGAACGCCGTCGGCGGACCTTGGACCGACATTCCAGGTCGTCGGCGCGATGATCTGATAGTTCTTGATCTTGCCATCCTTGACCTCGATCCAGTGGCAGAGCGCACCGCGAATCGCCTCGGTAGCTCCCCAGCCGCGTCCGTCGCGTTCTCTGGGCTTGATATACCACGGATCGTTGAGCCTGAATTCCCGCAAGGCGCGCTCCGCCTGCCGATAGAGCTTTACACCCTCGTGCATGCGAGCGAAGTGCCGCAACATCACGCTGGCGCCGCCCAGCTTCCTGTGCATATCGAGTACCAACGGATCAAAGTGCTGCCAGGACTCCCCGTGCTGTCCTCCGGCGATGAGCTGGCGCGACAGCGGCCCTGCTTCCAGTCGTCCTGACTCCTCGTGGCGTACAGCCGTCGACCAGGAATACTGACCGTCCATGTTGATGGTGTTCTTTTGCGTCGGCACCGTCTTGCGATCGAACGGATGCACCCCCCCGGGCTCGTCGTACCACGCATGCATCGTATCTTCGCGCGTATGCTTCTGATCCATCAACCTGAAGCTGTCGGACTTTCCGTCATAAACGCCGCTCTTCATAATCAATGCGGCATTGCGGCCATCGATCGTGGGTTTCTGATATTTGTCTTCATGCGGCAGGTAGCCCCACGACACGAATTTTTCGTGGCCCTTGCCGAACTTGTCCATCCCACAGTCAATGCTCATCCGCCAGAACATGCCGAGATCCGAATTTGCGTGCTCCGGCTTTTCGTCCAGCCAGGCCATGAAGTCGTCGTAAGATCGAATCTCTTCGTAACGCTCCAGCGAACAACCGAGCCAGATTTTCTCCATCCAATCGCGGCGGAAATATTCCAGGATCGACCACGCCCTCGTAACGTCGGTGAGGGTCGGCGCACACATGACGCCGCCGGGCACCATGTAGCTGGAATGCGGCCATTGACCGCCCAACAGGGCGTAAATCTCGACCGGCTTGCCGGAGATCGTGACGCCGATTTCATAATTGGTTCCGGTAAACGGCGCCCAGCGCTTCACCGCCTCTTCGTAGTATTTCGACTTCGAGTAGTTCTTGTTGGTGTAGTCGATCATGAACAGACCGTAGTGATGGCGCGGCAGGCTCTGAAGGCTTTCGACAAGCTGGCCGAGATTCCGCGCCAAAATCGCGTTGCGTGGTACTTCCGTTTGCCAGGCGGTATCGAGCGCCCACGCAGCACATGTTAGATGCGAAGCTCCGCAAATCCCACAGGCGCGCGGGGTAACGACGAGGCCAGCCTGAGGATCCTTGTCCCGCAAGATCACCTCGAAGCCGCGGAACAACTCCGCTTGGGTCCAAGCATCGACGACGACGCCGTCCTGAATGTTGACGCGAACATCGAGGTCGCCTTCGACGCGACCGACGGGGGAGATATCAAGCGTTTGAACAGCTGAGGGCATGGGTATGCATCCTGACTTTACAACGGTGAAATGTCTGGTGTCGGACGAGCTTTCGCAGCTCAAACGACGAAAATGTCTTCTTCAGCCCAAGCGGGAGACGCCGCCTTAGCCGCCGCCGTGAGCTTGATGTAGCCGGCCTTGTCGACCCCGAGCGGCATGTCCTTGGGAACACCCATCACCGTTTGGGTCTTGAAGACGGTACCTGGCATCAAATCGAAGAAGGGGAATTCCGGCTCCGTGCAGCCCATGCAGGGCATTCCGGCGCGTGTCTTTGATGACTGCCGATTCCAGAGGATCCGGTTGCAAGGCGAATGTGTCATGGGACCGCGGCATCCGAGATCATAGAACAGGCAACCCTTGCGCTGCCCGTATTCAGTCGCGGATACCTTGTAGGCGAAGTGCATGTTGCGGGTGCAGCCCGTTTGCGTGAAGCTGGTGAAGAACGTTTTCGGACGCTGGAATTCGTCAAGCGTCAGGTCGCCGCCGCGCCCCGTGGCAACCGCAACAACGATTTGCGTGATCCAGTCGGGATGCGCGGGGCAGCCAGGAACATTGATCACGGGCAGCCCGGCCTTGGACTTGTAGCCGACGCCAAGGAATCCGCCGTGCTTGCGCTTTAGAAACTGCAGTCCCTCGCTGTCTGACGGATTGGGGGCGGTCGCCGGAATGCCGCCCCACGTCGCGCAGTCGCCGATGGCGACCGTATAGCCCGCAACCTTCGCAAGATCGGCGACCCAATCCTTCATCGGCCGCCCCGCGAACCGATTCCATTCGCCCGTGCCGTTCGGCGCGTTGACGACCGAGCCTTCGAACACGAAGATGTCCAGCGGCATCGCGCCGGATACAAGCGCGTGCAGCATTTTTTTAAGATTCTCGCCGAGCTCCATGCCCAGCGACGGATGCCAGAGAACATTGATGCCAAAATCAGTCACCAGATCGCAGGCGCTCGGCTCCTCTGCGTTGAGGAACGACATCGTATTTCCCGAACAAGCCCCGCCCTGGAGCCAAAGAAGATTAGCCATCAATTTCCTCCACTATGTTCTATCGCCAACCAATGCAGCGCTTGAACAGTAGTGGAGCAAGACCTGTGCCGGAATAGGTAAACTTGAAAAGGTCTATGTATGACAGCGACTTAGCGCGAATCGATCGAACATACTGAAGCGTTTCCCAAAGGGGACCGTCTGCAAAGCAAGTTGGCTATGCAAAGTTAGTTTTCAAATTTGCGGTCGCAATGCGACCGCGATGGATGCGCGCCGATCGCCTGAGACAGTCGAGCGCAACCGCCACACCGCGCAGCCATTACCGATGCCGTCGGAAAAATGGGTGCGATTATCGGAATGATATCCAAGATCGCCGGACAAACTAACATGTTCGCGCTCAAGGCGAGGATCGAAGCTTGCCGTGCCGGCGATTTCGGCAAGGGATTTGCGGTCATTGCGCAGGAAGTGAAAACTCTCGCCGTTCAGGCGTCGACGGCAAGCACTGAGATCGCCACGCAGATAGACGCCGTAGAGCGGGCGACCGAAGCTTCGATAGAAGACATCGATTTGACCTGCCAAACGATCGACGAGATCACCCACGCTGGGTATGCAATTACGGCTTGCGTGCGGGAACAGGGCGATGCCGCACGCAGGATCAATCGCTATATCCCAGACGCTGCCAGATTTGCACAAGCGGTCGCCGGATCGAAAGGCGCATTCGAGGTGACGAACAATCACACAAGACAGAGTGCCCAAAGCCTCTCTGCGCTGGCCCAATCGCTCGGCTCTTGCAGAGACGAACTGCAAGCCAATGCCTCGTCCCTGCGAAGCCAAATTCTCGTTACCGGCGCTTAGAGCCGTGTCGGTGCTGATTGAGCGAAGAACAGGCTCACGTCTTTTGTTTTGACACTCGCCTCGCGGGAACAGGCATTCACCTGGGTTGGACGTTATACCTGGAAGTCTTTAAGGGCGCCCTCTGCCAGGCGATTGCGATCGAATTCTGGGCCAGCGGTTCGCGATTATCCATGACGATTGCCACACGCAGGACAGGTTACCTCCAGCGGGTATCCATACCAGATGCCGCGGCACCGGCTGCACCAGTGTCCAGTAGCCTGACGCTCGGGTAAGCCAAGGCTTCTTGAGAGCTCGCTCGTCCCAAGCTCCTTAAACGGCTCGGAACCTCCCGTTGGGGTGACGCGCGATTGCGGGAATCGGACGATTTGGGCCGACGAATCACTCTTGATTGGATCCTCGTCATCAGACATGACAAACCCTCAGCTAGCTTCAGCAAGACCATATCGTTTGATCTTGTTGGCTAGACCAACGCGCGAGAGACCAAGTTCGTTCGCCGCCCGGCTTTGGTTCCAGCGATGGCGCGTCAGCGCTTCGTTCAGTATCTGCCTTTCCAAGCTCTCGACCTTGTCTTTCAAAGTGGTTCCCTGGGGCATAAATGCAAGCGCCGCGCTCAATCGCGGACGTGGCGGCGCCGCAAGAATAGACGGTGACATATACTTGGTCGTCAGATACTCGCCATCTTCGGCCAGAGAAACCATCCTGCGGATTTCATTCTCGAGCTCACGAACGTTGCCCGGAAAGTCGAAGGCAGTCAGCTTTTCGAGGGTCCCGGCGGAAATGCCGAGGATTTTCCGGCCCATAGCGTCGGCATGCTTGGCAGCAAAGAACTCCGCGAGCGCTGGAATATCGACGGGCCGTTCACGAAGTGGCGGCACCTCAAGTTCGAAACCCTTGAGGCGGAAATAGAGGTCCTGCCGATACTTTCCCGCGGCAACGAGAGTCCGCAGCGGCCGACTCGACGCCGCGATAATGCGAACGTTGCAGGTCTGGGTCTTATCCGAACCGAGCGGCTTGACTTCGCCTTCCTGAAGGAAGCGTAGCAGGCTCACTTGAAACGATGGCGACACCTCCGATATCTCGTCGAGGAAAACCGTCCCGCCGTCACCGGCCCGAAACAAACCAAGGCGGTCGGAGATAGCGCCTGTAAACGCACCGCGCTTGTGGCCGAACAATTCCGAATGAAGCAGCTCATCGGACATCCCGCCGCAATTCTGAACCATCAACGGACTCGTCTTGCGAGGCGAATTGTAGTGAATAGCGCGCGCCAACAACTCCTTACCGGTCCCAGTCTCGCCTTGAACAAGAATGGGCAACTCCGTTCGCGCCGCCTTGCGCGCGAGATCACACAGTTCGCTCAGCTTTTCGCTGACATAGACAAGCTTCTCGAATCGCTGACTTTCCACATACAATGAAGCGCCATTCCGTGGATAGACTCTTACCGAATCGCCAGGGATCTTGAATTCACGCGACAGCATCCGATGGCGACGCGAAAGCTCGCGCGATTCCAGGCCGCGCTCGACGACCAAGCCGATTTGCTTTGCATCCAAAGGCTTGCGCACAAATTGATAGATCGCGGCTGGTGAAATGGCTTGCTGGGTCAATTCCGTTTTGGCTTCAAGCGCGAGGACGCGCACGATATCAGGGTGGCTGACCCGCAAGTTGGCGAGGAACGTCAACCCCTCTCCACCAGGCCCGTGCTCCGCTAAAACAAGGTCTATGTGAGCATCCGACAACGCGCGCGCCGCATCCTCCGCTGAACGAACGACCAGAACGCGGTAGCCATATTCTTCAGACAAAACTTCCCCGGCCGCGGACCATTGCGGACCGCCCCGCGCGACGATGAGGACCGTTCCCAGCGTTTCCATGCAATACTTCTTGGCTATTTGGAAACTTTCTTAGCAACAATGCGCAGAACGTTCAATAGTCCATTCCGCTCGCAGATTTGACCGGGCCCAGATAGAATTCCCGCGCCCCTGGCCGCGACGAAGCCATTGCGGGAATCCTCGATGGCCAAGCATTCGGAGCTGGAAAGTTCAGGAAGGCTGAGGGCAGAACATAGACATCCGGCGCCGGCTTCTTCTGACGAACGTCATCACCAGCAACTATGTCCCTGAATTGATGAAAGTGACCTCGTTCGGCGCTCGCCCCACGTTTATGGTGTTATCGACAACTCTGACTTCGTGCGGCAAGCGTCCGTGCACGGAATCGAACCGAAACAAATCTGCGTTGGTTTCGGGCGGCCCGAGATCGTTAATCGAAACGACCTCGATATCGTGACGGCCCGATTCGAAAATTGCTCGCAGCACATTGCGGCCAATTCGCCCGAATCCATTTGATTGACACTCTGACCGGCACTAGCTGGCTGCTTCGGCACGCGACCGCGCGATTGACCGCATAGCGGCCGCCACAACCGCTTCTGGCGTGATGCCGAACTCGCGGTAAAGGACGCCTGCGGGCGCTGACGCTCCAAACCCGGTCATCCCGACGAATTCGCCATGTCCGCCGAACCAACGTGCCCAGCCGCCTTCCACTGCCGCTTCAATACCGACACGGGCGCATTCGCCGAGAATGGCTCTCTGATAGTCCTTCGGCTGCTGAGCAAATAACTCCAGGCATGGCGCCTCACCTCGCGGCCGAACGCCGGCAGTTCGTCGGTGAAATTCAGGAAGGCGCAGAGGATCATGTCGACGCCGATGGCCTCATATGCACGGATGCGTTCCGCGATCAGCTCGGGGGGACCGAACAGACGCGTCTTGAAACCGTCGTTGGGCTGGACAAGATTGGCGTGACTCGAATCCGCCCACATTCCGATCTTGTCCGCGGTCGATGCGCCAGCCTGCTTCACCTGTTCGGCGAAGGCGTGCACGATCTCGGGGTCATCGCTTCGAGTTGCTCGAGCGCTTCCCGCTCGGTCGGCCGCTGGATGATGAAGCCGTTGAGCCCGATCTTGACAGTGCGGCCTTCCGCCTTGGCGAGCGCGCGGACCTCGTCGATCTGCTGCTTGGCACCTTCCACTGTGGTGCCATTGAGAAAATACCAATCCGAATATTTTGCAGCCATCCGTCGCGCGGCTTTTGGAGTTGCCGCCCTGGAAAATCTCCGGATGCGGCTGCGAGATCGGCCTTGGCTGCAACCAGGCGCCGTTGATGCGATAGAAGTCGCCCTTGAAGCTGAAGCGGTCCTGCGTCCAGAGGCCTTTGAGCACCTGGATGAACTCTTCCGAGCGGCGATACCGTTCGTCATGTTCCAGCCAAGGCTCGCCAAAGGCGCGAAACTCATCCTTGAACCAGCCGGTGAGAATGTTGATCGCGAACCGCCCCTTGGAATAGACGTCGATCGTGGATCCCACCTTCGCGATCATGGCCGGATGCCAGAAGCTGGTATGAATTGCGCTGATGAGCTTTAGCCGCTTGGTCTGGGCGGAGAGCACTGCGGTGCAGGTGATGGCCTCCTGCTGCAACTCCCAGCCATGGCTCGCGATGAAGCGCGCCGGCGCCAGGCCATATTCGAAGCCGAGCTCTTCGGCCTCGCGTGCGAGAGAGGCGTTGTAGTCGAGCGTCCAGTCGGTGCGCTGCGGAACGTCGCTGATGACGAAACCGCCGCTGCCGAGCGGCATCCAATATCCGAAACGAATCGCCATGACGCGCTGCTCCTGCTCATGCAACCGGGGCTTCGATCGGCTCCGCAGCCGCCGTTCCCGCCGCTGTAGCACCGAGATAGAATTCGGCAACGTCGTCCCGACCGGCGAGGTCGGCCGCGGTGCCTGACGCGGCGACCCTGCCGTTCTCGAGCACGTAGCCGTGATCGGCAAATCGAAGAACAAGATGAGCGTTTTGCTCGGCCAGCAGAAAGCTGACGCCCTCGTTCCTGTTGAGATCGCGGATGATGTGAAAGATCTCTTCCACGATGATCGGTGCGAGACCCATCGAGGGCTCGTCGAGCAGCACGAGGGTCGGACGCGTCATCATCGCGCGCCCGATCGCAACCATCTGCTGCTCGCCGCCCGAGGTCAGGCCGCAACGCGCGCTGCGGCGTTGTTTGAGCCGCGGAAACCAGGAATAGATGCGTTCGAGATCGTCGGCGAGCGCACGACGGCTCGGCCGGCGCACAAACCCGCCCGCGAGAAGATTCTCCTCGACCGTGAGTTGGGGAAAGACGTGACGGCCTTCGAGAACCTGAACCACCCCCCTTGCAACAAGATCGGCCGGATCAAGCCTGTTGGTCGCCTCGCCACGCCAGGTGATTGCACCACGGCTCAAGTGGCCACGCTCGGACCCAAGCAGGTTCGAGATTGCCTTCAGTGTGGTGGTCTTCCCGGCGCCATTTGCGCCGAGAAGAGCAACGATTGATCCCTCTTCGACCCTGAGCGATACGCCGCGCAAGGCCAGGATCGCGTGACTGTAGAGGACCTCGATGTTATCGACTTCGAGAAACGGCGACGTGGTCATGGCGATCCTTCAGGGTAACATCAGTTGGTTGCATCGCGCGGCGTGATGCCCTTTTCCTTGGCGTAGGCGGCGGCACGCTCATAGATCAGGGGCAACAGCAATTCCCGGTCGGATTTCACCCAACCGTTAGACACCACGTTCCACTTCTCGCCGTCCCACTGCAGCACCTTGCCGGCGCCGCCGCCCTCGTGGTCCTTGGCCGAGAGCTTCAGCGGCTGCTCAAGACCGGTGGCACCGATTTCAGCAAGACGCTTCTCGGAAAGATCGAGATGCTCGAGGCCCCACTGCGCCTCCTCGCCATTGATCGGCCGTACGCCAAAATGCGCCTGTGCAGTCCGGATCGCCTCCACCGCGACGATTGCCTCGTCGACGCCCGAATTGTAGTAGACCGAGCCGAAGCTCTTCGGGTCCTTGAGATCGCTGAGACCCTTGTCGAGAATGTACTTCTTGAGCTTCTGATGGATCTCGAAATTCGCGCCGGCGGGGAATGGCGTGATCGCCAGGTAACCGTTGCCCACGGCGCCGGCGGGGCGGACGTCCTCCTCAGAGCCCGACCAGATGCCACCAATGATGTGATCGACCGGAAATCCCACCTTGGCGGCGGTCTTGATTGCGACGGGCGTCATGACGCCCCAACCTCGCAAGAACACCCAGTCGGGCTTGAGCTGGCGGACCTTGGCCCATTGCGCCGATTGCTCATTGCCCGGATGCGGGACCGGAATCTGGATGTCCTCGAAGCCATACGTCTTGGCAAGATGGGCAAGCGGGACCTGGGTCTCCTTGCCGTAGGGCGAGTCGTGATAGACCGTCGCGATCTTGAGGCCCTTCAGCTTGTCCTTGCCGCCGACCTTCTCCGCAATGAAATTGACCGCCGAGGAGGCTTCGCTCCAGAAGCTGAAAACGACGGGGAAACTGTACGGGAACACCCGCCCATCGATCGCTTCCGTGCGGCCGTAGGCGATCGTCACCAGCGGAATCTTGTCGGCCACCGACTTCTCGGTCAGCGCCTTCGAAATCGGATCGCCATGCGGCAGGAAGATCGGCACTGGCGACCCGTTCTTGCCCGCCTTCACCCGCTCATAGCACTCGACCCCCTTTTCGACTTCCCAATTGGTCTCGCACTCGTCCCAGACCAGCTTGATTCCGTTGATGCCGCCTTCGACCTCGTTGATGTAGCGGAAATAATCGATCTCGCCTGCCCAGACCGGAATGCCGCTCGACGCATAGGCTCCGACGCGAAAGGTCGCGAGCGGGAAGTATTGCGTCTTCGCATCGTCCGCCGACGCGGTGGTGCCGACGGCAACCGACAGAACGAGCGCCGCCAGCCCGATCGCCCTGCTCGTGATCCGCTTCTGTTTCCGTATAGACATCTGTTTACCCTCCATTCGATTGCAACGTTCAAGTTCGACCGTGGGGCTCGCGCCACATTTGATGAATTCGTTGTTTGCTAGCGCTCAAACCGCGAAGCTCGTTGCGTCCATGCTCGCGACAGCAACGCTGCGAGCCCTCTCGGCTCCTTGATCAGGAACCAGACGATCAGCGCGCCGAACAGGGCCTTCTGAAGATTTTCGAGTTGTCCGGGATCGATCGCGCCTCCGAACACTCCACCCCCGACATGATCGAGCAGGATCGGCAGCAAGATCATGAACGCAGCACCCACATAGTTGCCACTGATGCTGCCCGTGCCGCCGATGATGATCGCGAACATCACCTGGAACGAACGATCCAGATTGAAGCTCCGCGCATCGACCGTGCCAAGATAAGCAAAGGCCCAGAGCGCACCTGCGATCCCGATCACCAGCGAGCTGACGAAGAACGCCTTCAGCTTTCCGGTCGCCACGGGAATGCCGATGACGGAAGCAGCCGTATCCATGTCGCGGATCGCCATCCAGGTTCGTCCGGTCTGACTGCGCACCAGCCGGATCGCGACCACTGTGACGATCGCAACCGTCGCCAGCGTCAGCAGGTAGCGACCGGTCGGACTCGACAGATCATGGCCGAGGATCGCAAGCCTCGGCGCCGAGATCGAACTCGATGTCGAGTAGTTCGAGAACCAGCCACACTGATTGAAGAGCCACTCCAGTACGAACTGTGCTGCCAATGTCGAGGCGACCAGATAGAAGCCTTTGATGCGCAGGCTCGGCAGACCTGCGATGACACCGACCAACCCGGAAATGATGCCTCCGAGCAGCAGGCTGACCGGCAGCGGCAGTTCGGGCAGCCGCAGCAGGATGTTATAGGTTGCGTAAGCGCCGACCGCCATGAAGCCGCCGCTGCCCAGCGAAGCCTGGCCCGCATAGCCCATCAGTAGGTTCAGCCCCAATGCTGTTAGAGACATGATCAGGAATGGGATGAGGACAGCGTTCAGCCAATAGTCATTCGCCACGAGCGGAACGGCGGCAAGTCCCGCAAGGAGCGCAACCGCAAGGGCGATGCGCAGCCAACTCCGCGTAGTCTCGTCGGTCGAGCCAAATCCTTCGATCGCATCGGTCCCGATCGCCGTCATGCTTCATATCCTTTCGATCGGCGCATCGCCGAACAGGCCGGCCGGGCGCACCAGCAGGAAGCCGACGGCAAGCACATAGGAGAACCAGGTCGACACACTGCCGCCCAGCAGGCTGCCGAGATAGATTTCAGCGAGGCTGTCGCTGGCGCCGACGATCAGGCCGCCGACAATGGCGCCAGTAATCGACGTAAACCCGCCGATGATCAGCACCGGTAGAGCCTTGAGAACGACAAGGGTGAGCGCAAACTGCACGCCTTGGCGCGCGCCCCAGAGCAGGCCTGCGATCAGCGAGACGAACCCGGCGACACCCCACACACTTTGCCATAAGGTCTGCAGCCGAATTCCGATCGAGCGCGCAGCCAGCGGATCGTCGGCAATCGCCCGCAGCGCAATCCCGACACGGGTCCAGTTGAAGAAGATCGACAGCGCGATGACGAGAACGCCTGCAGTGGCGGCCGCCATCAGGTCGAACTGGCTGATCTGGACCTCGCCGACCGCGATCGGCGTATCGATGATGCCAAGGTCGAGCTCGTGCACGCTCGCGCCCATCGCGATCTGCGCAATGCCTTCGATGACAAAGGAAAGCCCGAGCGTGGCCATGAACAGAGTGATCTGGGGCCGATTGACGAGCGGACGCAGGACCACGCGCTCCACCGCGACCGCGATCGCAACCATGATCGTCAGCGTGATCAGCCCCGCCAGCCAGAAATCGATCCCCCTGTCGCGCAAGGTCACGAAGGTCAGACCCGCGCACAGCACCATCGAACCCTGCGCGAAATTAAACACGCCCGAGGCCTTGTAGATCAGGACGAACCCGATCGCGACCAGCGAGTACATCACGCCTGCCAAAAGGCCGCCGATGAAGGTTTCGACGAAGAAGCTCATCTCGACCTCAATGCACCGTACCCAGATAGGCCGCGATCACGTCCGGATTCCTGCGCACCTGTTCCGGGGTGCCGTCGCCGACCTTCCGGCCGTAGTCCAGCACGACGACGTGATGGGAGAGGCCCATCACCACGCTCATATCGTGCTCTATCAGCACAACCGTGGTTCGGAGAGACCGGTTTGCTTCCAGGACGAAACTGCTCATTTCGTGCTTCTCGTCCTGGTTCATCCCGGCCATGGGCTCGTCGAGCAGCAGAAGGCTCGGCCGGCCAACTAGCGCACGGGCAAGATCAACCCGCTTTTGCACTCCGTAAGGAAGCGTCGATACAACCCTGTCGCGATGTCTGGCAAGATCCAGGAAACCAATGATCTCGTCCGCACGTCGACCGAACGCACGTGTCTCGCTACGGTCGCGACCGAGGCCAAAGGCGTGTTCGATCAGAGTCGTGCGGCTATGCCTGATGAGCCCGGCCAGCACGTTGTCGAGTACGCTAAGATGCCTGAACAGCGCATTGTGCTGGAAAGTCCGGCCAATCCCGAGATGCGCAGCGCGCGCGGGACGGATGCGTGCGAATCTTTCACCGTCGAAGGTGACGCTTCCGCAGTCGGCGCGATAGACGCCGTTGATGATATTCAACAGCGAACTCTTGCCGGCTCCGTTGGGACCGATCAGCGCGCAGATCTCGCCTCGCTCCACATTGAAGCTGAGTGCATTCAGCGCCTTGATCCCCTTGAACGACAGCGAGACGTTACGCAACTGCAGAATGGGCTCTCCCATCGCACATCACGCCTCGGCAGGCTGGCGCGGAGCCGCGACCGCCGCCCCGCCCGCGCGGCGCTTCACCGCCTGGATGTCGCGATAGGCTGCAGCCGGATGGTTCGACGGCAGATACGGCCCTTGTCCGAACAGCTTCTCCCGCAGGGTCCCGGGACGATAGCTGGTCGGATAGACACCGCGCTTCTGCAGCTCGGGAACCAGCAGATTGACCACATCCTCGAAAGTCTCCGGCGTCACCGCATAGGCGAGGTTAAATCCGTCGACGTCAGTCTCCTCCACCCACTCCTGCAGGATATCGGCCACCGTCGACGCCGAACCGACAAACACCGGACCAAGGCCGCCGATGCCGCCCCAGCGCGCAAGCTCCTCGATGGTCCAGGCCTTGCTGCCGCCGGCGAGATGATCGACGACGGAAACGATCGCATTCGTCTCGACCTTCTTGACCAGATCAGTCGGCGCGTATTGTCCGAAATCGATACCGCTCCAGCCGGACATGAGCACCAGCGCGCCGTCATAGGAGGCGTATTGCTGATATTCCCTGAACTTGGCTTCCGCCTTCGCGTCGGTCTCGTCGACAATCACCGTGACCAGATTGTAGGTCAGGATCTTGCGCGGATCGCGGCCGGCTTCAGCCGCGAGCCGTCGCACCTCCGCGACGGAGGATTTCAGAACCGGCTTGATCGGGGCGGCGACGAACACGCATTCAGCGTGTTGGGCCGCAAAGGCTTTGCCGGCCCCAGACGCACCGGCCTGATAGAGGACCGGCGTCCGTTGCGGCGACGGCTCACTGAGATGATAGCCCGGCACCTCAAAGTATTTTCCCTTGTGCTCGATCTCGTGGACCTTCGACGGATCGGTGAATATCCGCTTCCCGGCATCACGCAGGACGGCCCCCTCCTCCCAGCTGCCCTCCAGCAATTTGTAGAGAACCTCGACATATTCGGTCGCCACCTCGTATCGATTGTCGTGGCGGCGCAACCCACCCTGGCCCACGTTCTTGGCTCCGCTCTCCAGATAAGAGGTCACGATGTTCCAACCGACGCGCCCCTTGCTGTGGTGGTCCGCAGTCGAGAGCCTGCGCGCGAACGTATAGGGATGCTCGAACGACGTCGATGCTGTGATGCCGATGCCGAGATGCTCGGTTGCGAGCGCGATCGGCGCCACCAGCTGCAACGGATCGTTGACGGGGATTTGTGCCGCCTGTTCAAGCGCGTGGGATAGCGAGTTCTTGTAGACGTCATAATACCCGATGACATCGGCAATAAAGACGCCGTCGAAGACTCCCCGCTCCAGCGTTCGCCCGAGATCCTGCCAATAGTCCAGGTCCTTGTACTTGTAGGAACGGTCGCGCGGGTGCGCCCAGACGCCGGGAGACTGATGGCCGACACAATTCATGTCGAACGCATTGAACCGAATCTGTCGCGCCATTCACACGTCTCCGTCGCGTCACCCTTGTTCATCCACGCAGCCATCTCGCCACAACACGCAATCGATCGTCCATCGCGTTTATCAGCCGTTTTCGAGACGCATCTTTCGTCGCATCTCGGTGCGGGATGAGAAACCAGCTCTTCCCAATCTCATTCGCTGCCACAAGCTCTGGTCACGCAGCACACTCGATGCGATCCAAGGCAACAATTAGCTTCGAACCGATCGCGTCCCGACACGATTCGCCGCATATATATCGCACCTCGGAGAATGGTCCCTTCGAGTTGGACGCGATTGCGAGCATCGCGATCTTCTGCAAGCGGCGTTGACCTCATTTCCCGAAACATCGACCGGCAGGATCGCGCAGCAGATTTTTCTTCGTGCGATGTTCCGCTGCAAACGATCGTGTTCTATCCAAGCAAAAATACAGTCTGGCTCTCGCAGGAGAGCGGACTATTCTTCGAGACAGCAAACTCTGTCCATCCAAGGACTCAAAGAACGAGCGGACGCAGCGCGATGACCATTCACCCAGGCAGACCGAGCATCAGCGATGACGAACTTCACAAGCGCTTCGCTCCGATCTTCGAGACGATCGCGGCGGGTGCGGTGGCGCGCGAACGAAGCCGCACGCTGCCGATCGAGGAGATCCGACTGTTGAAGGAGGCCAGCTTCGGAGCGCTGCGTGTGCCGATCGAGTTCGGAGGGCTCGGCACCACGCTCCGCCAGACGTTCAACCTCCTTATCGAGCTTGCGGCCGCGGATTCCAACCTGCCACAGGCGTTTTGGCACACTTCAACCTGGTCGAGGACTTGCAGCTGAACCAGGATGAGGCAGTCAAGGCGCGGTGGCTCGGAGCCATCGCGAACGGCGCGCTCGTCGGCGTCGCCGTTACCGAGCCGGGCCTTGGTGCTGTCGATCGCTACCGGACCGCCGTCACATCGGAAGGAGCCGCGCTGCGGCTCAACGGGCTGAAGTATTACACGACTGGTACACTATACGCCGATCACCTGCTTGTCGCGGCCGACCGGGACGGCAAACGAATTACCGTCCTTGTCGACACCAGCCAGCCTGGCGTCAATGTTGTGGACGACTGGGACGGCTTCGGCCAGCGGCTCACGGCAAGTGGCACGGCGAAGTTCAAAAATGTCACGGTCACCCAGGACCGGATCATCGGTCCCGGCTATGGAACGGAAGGCCGGGTGTTTGGAACGGCCCACGTTCAGCTGATCCTGCTCGCCACGCTCGCGGGGATTGCGAAACGTGCCGCGGCGGATACGACCGACTGGATCAAGGCGCGAACCCGCACGTTCACCCTTTGGTGCACGGGCAACGGTCCTCGCCGCCGTCGACGAGCTCGCGCGGACGCTTGATGGTGGCCACCAGGACCCTCAGCGGCTCGATGCCTCCGAACTTGCGGCGGCGCAGGCGCAGGTGACCGTCATCAAGCTCGTGCTCGACG
The DNA here is from genome assembly GCF_054057015.1 of Bradyrhizobium sp. JR3.5. Classification (NCBI taxonomy): domain Bacteria; kingdom Pseudomonadati; phylum Pseudomonadota; class Alphaproteobacteria; order Hyphomicrobiales; family Nitrobacteraceae; genus Bradyrhizobium; species Bradyrhizobium sp. JR3.5. The sequence goes on along the minus strand of NZ_JBSRYV010000002.1, from coordinate 4,696,919 downwards.
CCGTGACCACGCTTTTCGAAGTAGGCGGCGCCTCTCTCAGCTCGGAGAAGCTCGCCATCGATCGGCACTGGCGTAACGCACGTACCATCGCTTCCCACAACCCCGCGATCTTCAAGCTCCGCGCAATCGGTGCGTACGAGTTGAATGGCGAGACACTTCCCTATGCCTGGAGTGCTGGCGTTCGTCAGACAGGAGAACAGGGCAACTAGCACCCCACTTTCTCGCGAGCTTCACGCGTCGAGACGAGGCACGTCCAGATCCCGCCTTCGGCGCCGAGTCATTTTTCCTTCAGGAGAGCCACGTGTTCAACACCAAACGCAAAGTCGCGATCATCGGAGCGGGTCTTGCCGGGACGACCGCCGGGCTCGGCCTTGTCAATGCGGGATTTGACGTTACCATTTACAGCGATCGAGACCGGGCGTCGCTGCGCAACGATGTGCCTCCGACGGGGACTGCTGTCTATTTCGGCAAATCCCTCGAATACGATGCCGAGGTCGTCGAGGATCTTTATGACATCGGTACCAGCACCGGGATGAGTGTTCGGATATTCTCCGGCACCGGCGAAACCCGAACTCCCGTCATCGAATTCGACAATGCCTTCAACTATCGGGCGCAGGCGGTCGATACCCGGCTCCGTGCCGACGATCGCCTCAGTCGTTTCCTGGCGCGAGGCGGCAAATTCGCCGTGCGCGCGGTCACCCCGGAAGATCTGGACACGATTGCGGCGGACGCCGATCTCACCCTCGTGGCGACAGGAAAGGGCGGCTTGTCGGCCCTATTCCCGGTTGACCCGGATCGCACTATCTACGCCGAACCGCAGCGACACCTGCTGCTCGCGACATTCAAGGAGCTGGATCGTGCCGATCATCAGTTCGCCTATCGCAGCTCGGACGGCGCCAGGCACAACTGGTTCAACATCCATGCCGATTTCGGCGAGACCTTCTTCGGACCTTATCTGCACAAGGATCTCGGCGCCACGCGGGCGTTCATTGGGTTCGCCAAGCTTGGCAGCCCGTGGATCGACATCTTCAACACCGTGACCGATACTCAGAGCGCGCGTGACGCCGTGGTGAAACTGTTCGCGACCTATTTTCCTGAAGATGTGGAGCTGATCGATCAGCTGGAGCCCCTGCACGAGGATCCGCACTCCTGGCTCCTCGGCGCAGTTCCGCCGACTGTTCGACGCGCCGTAGCCCGCACCAAAAGCGGACACGCTGTTGCTGCAATCGGAGATGTCGCAGTCTCCCTTGATCCGCTTGGCGGCCAGGGCGCGCAAAATGCGACCGTCCAATCCGTGCTTCTGATCCGAGCGCTCAGGGAGCACAAGGACAAGATCACCTACGAATGGCTGCAGGATCAATTCAACACGCATTTGGGACCATCGCGCCGAGGCAGCGACGGAAGTTACCCGGCTGTTTTTGGGTGATGAAAAATACAAGACGCATGCTGAGCTGCTATTCCCCGCCGCTGCCGTCAACGCAAAGATCGGAAGCGCGTTCTTCGATTTCCTCTCTGAGCCAAAGCCCTTGCTCGGTATCCAGAGCCGAGAGCAGATAGACAACTTCATCGCGAATTTAGCAGGAGAAGCGGCCGAAACCGTCCTGGCGAGGTTCAAGGCACCGAGCCAACTTGCGCGGGCGAAAGCGCTCGAGCGCGTGATCGTGTTGTCTTAAGCCACCAGGTTTCGTTCTCGGGTTGGAGCGAAGCCACATGGTGATGATGTCGGTGGGCGGAAGTAGCAGAGGAGCCACTCGCGCACCACCCGAACATCGCGGCTCTAGTGTTGTGACTCTAACGCTTGTTTGGCCCGAGCGACTTCTTCGAGGATTAACTCACCCGCTAACCCAACGAAGAGAAAGGCAAAGCAGGGTGATGGGCCGAGCGATTCAGGAAACGAACGGGCGTCCAGTGCGTCTGCCCCATTCAGAGACTCGGGTCTCCGAGGCTCTGGGGTCGCGGATTCGAACTACTCTCCCCCTTCGTAGAACAGCTCGAGCGGCAGCCCGACCAGCGATTTGCCAATCCAGTCCCGAGCAATCAGATTCGACGGCCCCATTGCGATGGCTGCGCGCGCGTCGCGGAAGGAACGCTCGATCGGCCCGCGATGATAGCCGTAGCCTCCCGTCACGGTCAGTGCCGCTGCCGCGACCTTGTTTGCGACCTCGGCGGCGTGGACCTTGAACTCGGTCAGTGGGATCAGGATCTCGCTCTGCGGCTTGCCAGCCCGCCAGAGCTCGTCGAGTTTTGCTGCCAATTCGAGGCGCCACGGTCGTGACGTTTCGACCAGGACCTTGGCCGCGCCGAGTTCCTGCCGGATTGCCTGATAGTCGGATAGACTCTTGTTCCGATCCTTGTGCACGAAACTCGTGGTGTGCTTGACCGCCGCATTCAAGGCGCCGCGGGCCACCCCTTCCCAGACAGCGCCGAGCCCGATCAGATAGACCGGCGATACGCCGTCGTAGATGATCTCCTTCCCCTGCCCTTCTGCGCCGAGCCGATCCCGCTGCGGCACCCGCACGTTGCTGTAGCGGATCGGACCCGAGTGATTGGCGCGCACACCGAGGGCATCCCAGGGCTTGGATTCGATACCTGGAGACTTGCCGTCGACAATGAAGAAGATGATGTCGGCCTGGTCTTTGGCGCCAGGGGTGCGGGTCTGCACCACATAGAAATCGGCCTGACCGGAGCTTGTCGTGAACGATTTCTCGGCGTTGAGCAGATAGTTGTCGCCATCGCGTGATGCTTCGGAGACGTTATACCACCAGTGTCCCCAGGTGGCGCGCTCGCTGGTTGAATATGTGCCAAGCAAACCTCCGTTATTCGCCTTGAGCCAGCGCTCCTTCTGGTCATCGTTACCAAACAGATTGATCGTCTGGGCCGCGCCGACATGCATGACGTAGATGAGGCCGGTCGATGCATCAGCCTGTCCAATGCGGTAGGCGGCTTCTCGCCGACGTCACGAGCCGCCGAGGTAACGCGCCTTGATATCGTTATGGTTGCGTAACGCGTCAGACGGGCCGGACAGCACGCTGCGGCCGTTCTCAAGGACGACGGCATGATCGGAAAAACGAAGCGCGATCGTCGAATTCTGTTCCGCGACGAGGATTGAGAGGTTCTGCTCGCGGTTGAGTTGCTTCAGCGCCCGGAAAATGCCTTGGACCACCAGTGGCGCTAGCCCCATCGACGGCTCGTCGAGCACCAACAGGCGCGGTCGTGACATCAGGGCGCGGCCGATTGCGGTCATCTGCTGCTCGCCACCCGAGGTGAGCCCGGAGATCGACCGGCGATGATCCTTCAGCCGCGGGAAGACCACGATCCTCGAAGCCATCGCGCTTCTCCTTAGCCCCGTCAATCCAACGACGCTCTCCGATCCCGACTATCACGACCGGGATCGAAGCCGGGTTCTCCATCGAGGCTGCTCTATCCCTGCCGGCCGGCGCCGGAATGAGCGGTCAGATGAAACCCTCTTGGCCTTGGGAATGGACCGGCGAAGAAGCAGCCGTTCCTGCCCTGGAGCACGACGGCAAGCTCGCCGGTGAACCGGTCTACCGAGTTCGTGTGCGCGGCACCGAAGACCTCGAGCTGGCTTATGGGATCGTCCAGCCAGACGGTTCTACCGATAGCTTTCCCGTCGCGCTGCGACGCGCGATCGGCCTCGTCCGCCTGAGCGGCGATGATCGCAACGACCGCGATCTTAGGCTAGTCAGGGTTCTGCACTGGATCGGCTACTCTCCGACGAAGGCCTACGCTCCCGCATGGCGAGCGAGTTGGCGCAAAACGACGTCAAGAGCGAGCTGACCACCGAAGCACAGGCTAAGCTCAAGAATCTCGATACCGCGTTCCAAAGAGAAAGCCTGCCTGCCGGCCTCGATCTTGCGATCACTGGCGGGCAAGGTGCGTCGATCGCGTCAATGATCGGCCTCACCGCGGATCGCTCTGGCATCCAATTGCCCCTTGCGAGTTGGGGAGCCGGAACCCGCCGATTGTCAGCGCTCGCCATCGCCGAGCAGAACCAGGGCGATGCGCAGATCACGCTTGTCGACGAGATGGAGCGCGGGCTCGAACCCTACCGGCAGCGGACGCTGATCGAGAAACTCCAAACCGGCTCGTCGCAGGTGTTTCTGACCACCCACAGCCCGGCCGCCATCTCGTCCGCGGCGACATCCTTGATCTGGTACGTGGATCATACCGGCCAAATCGGGCCGCTCGACGTACCAAGATCGCGAAGCACCGCAAGACCGATCCGGAAGCCTTCCTCTCGCGCCTCGCCATCATAGCGGAAGGCGCGACCGAACTCGGATTTGCCACGGCCATCCTTGAGCGCGCGTTCGGCTCCGTGCTCGAACAACACGGCGTGCATGTGAGCGATGGTGGCGGACATGAGGCGACGTTCGGCATCCTTGAAGCCCTCGCGGCCGGCGGCCTGCAGCTCGGGGACTTCGCCGACGACGAGGGCAAACATCCCACGCGCCGGGCCAAGCTTCACACGAAACTCGGCAAATTGCTCTTCCGTTGGCCGTCGCTCTGCATCGAAGAAAACATCATTGCCGTCGTCCCCGACGACAAGCTGCAAGCGTTCATCACCGACCCTATCGGCGAAAAAACCGGCATTCGCTTACGCACTCTGGCCGATATTTCGGTTTTAGCGATGTTCGATCTCGCCAACCCGGGTGCCTTTCGTCTGTAAGGCGAGCAGGAGCTTTGGGTTATGGCCGCAAAGGAGCTCCCGCCCGCCCCCCTCTCGACATCGGCATGCCCAAGCCGCAAGCCGAGGTGCTCATCGGCGGACATGCGGCGGCGCCTGGACGTAAGACTTCACGTAGACTAGCGGCATCATGCGGACCAAGTGCCCGAGCGACGTGATCTGGCGTGCCCAAAGTTGGCCATGCAAAAGCCATGAAAAAAATCTTGAGAGAATAATGATCCTTAAGCGAACAAACCCAATCCCTGAACCATTCCGTCGCGGCCCCTTGGTTGTGCTTTCACTAGCAATATATTGTTGGGCGGCTCAATGCTCATATGTTTCTAATCGGATTCGCCGCCTTGCAATACAGGATCGCCTAACCCAATGATCAAAGGTTGGTTGGACCTTCCAGCATTTGAATTGTTCGCGGTCCTCATCGCCCTTTTCGCAGCGACTGGCGCTGTCATTGTGATCGCGAGTTTCAGCCCTGCAACGGTTGTGCTGGTGCGCCGCGTAGAAGGCGTGGTCGCTCCGTTTTTCGGCACGGTCGGAGTGTTGTTTGCGTTCCTGACCGGATTTTTGGCCAATGATATAACCGATCGCAACCGTCAGGCGGCCCGCGCGGTGCAGTCGGAGGCGGCGGAACTGCGCAACATTTATGCTGTTAGTAAAGCGTCCGTCTTGGACATGGGCAGCCTCCGCTCAGCGCTTGCGAAATACGTCGCCGCCCTCGTGGATGACGAGTGGCCGGCGATGGCGCAGGACCAGGAGGCCCATTCGGTTGAGTTCGTCTATGACGCTTTGCTGCGAGAAGTGAGCGATCCTCGGATGGGTCAAGCAGCGGGTGCTGCGGTGCAGACGGCCTTGCTAAATGCCGCAGTCGGAGCGGGCAGCGCGCGCTCCGAGCGGCTCGCGTTAGCCTCGGACCGCACGATCGATGCCAAATGGATTCTCGTCGTGATCCTTGGCGTGGTGACACAGATATCGATCGGGTTGGTGCACCTGAAGAAGGCCGGTGCGCAAATCACGGCGCTAAGCGTGTTCTCAAGCGCCGTCGTGATGGCGCTGGGACTCATTGGTCTGCAAGAGCGTCCTTTTTCCGGTGATATCCGAGTAGAACCGGGACCTCTGGCTGAGGTCGCCAAAATCGCAGCAGAATGAGGATGCATCAGCTTCTTGCGGTTAATGCAAACCATTCCCGCGTTGACGCAGCTGGTAGATCTGTCGCGCCCGCTCGCAGCACCTGCGCTTGAGCGGGGACGAGATCGATATGCTGGAAGCCGTGCAGGGAATCGTCCTCGACGAGCATCCCCCAAGATGTCCGTGAGGGGGTCTGCGCGGCTCTATGGGGTCAAGCGAGAAAGCCAATGCGGTCGGCGGATTAAGCGCCCGGCGAAAAGAGGTGCGGATGGTCGACTATAAGAAGCTTCGGGAGAGCAAGGCGAAGCCGAAGCCCATCAACCCGCGCGAAATCTTCAATGCGCTGCCCAAGCCGCCGGGCATCAACGACCTCTACGCCAGCCAAGCGGAGGTGCTCGAGTGCCATGCAAGCGTTGGTTGATCTCGGCGATAGTCAAATCCAAGCGCTGGACGAATTGTCGAAGAAGGACATGCGGTCGCGCGCGGCTCTCATTCGTCAGGCGATCGACGACTATCTCGCGAAGCGGCATAGCAAGCAGGAAGGTGATGCGTTTGGCCTCTGGGGTAAACGCAAGGTGGACGGCTTGACCTATCAAGAGAAAGTGCGTCGCGAGTGGTGAAGGCACTGTTCGACACCAATATTCTGGTCGACTACCTCAATGCTGTTCCCGAAGCTCGCACAGAACTTCAGCGCTATACAAGCCGTCAGTATCATTACATGGATGGAAGTCATGGTGGGCGCCGATCCCGATGTTGAAGCTGCGACGCACAACTTTCTAAGCGGCTTCGATATCGTCGCCGTCGATGAACACATGCAGAGCGTGCTGTTGGTCTTCGTCGAAGTCATCGGATCAAATTGCCAGATGCCGTTATCTGGGCGACAGCGCAGGAGCATTCCATGCTGCTCGTCACGCGCAGCAACAATTTTCCGAATGACGACCCCGGTATCCGGGCGCCTTACAAGCTGTGAAGACAACGATTGAGAGATCCAATGTTGGGAGTGCCTCCGAAACGCGCAAGTATTTTTGCTACGCTGCGCTTTGATAGCTCAGGTTTCTCTACGAGCGAGCTCGCCAAGATCCGCTGGCATGCGATGCGTGGCAGGCAAGCTGCAACGAGAGCGTCGTTTTCTTTGGTCGTCAGGAGAGGCAACATCGCTGCGACGCGCAACTGCCTGCGCAACGTCGAGGAAGTCCAGCAAGTCTGCTGCCATGGGCGCACCAACAAACCGTCGAAGCGAAATTGCTCCCAACGATCCAATTCGACTGTCTACGGCAGCTTCGTTGGCATTTCCGGATGGGTCGATGACCAGTTCTGGGCTTCGCAAGGAAGCTTTGCGCGGTCGCCTGATCATCGAGCGCATCGCAGGTAAGGATTTTACGACGCTGGCACATATCGAGCGCATGAGGGAGCTATGCCGCGTATCAGCAAAGGCCCGAGACTCTACAAACGCAAGGCCAAGAGAAAAAGCGGACGCCTCATCGCCAACGCTGTCTGGACCATCCGCGATGGAGACTGCGAGGTTGCCACAGGAGTCCTTGCGAGCGAGGCTGAGCGAAAGCCGCCGAGGGCCGCCGAAGACGCCCTCGTAACGTATATCACCTCGAAGTACCGCCCTCCGCGTCGCGTCCGCGACATTGAAGACATCGATGTCGCCGATGTACTTGCAATCTATCACGCTCATCGCGAGGCGATTTACATTGAACGAGGCTCTCCTCAGTCCGAAATAACGGAGTTCGCGGACCGGATCGGTCGCCTGAACGATTTTTTCGGCGGCAAGATGCTGGCTGAGGTGAATGCGCAGACTTGCGGGCAGTATGTGAAGGCTCGTGGGCGTCCCGGGGGAGCCCGGCGCGATTTGGAAGATCTGCGTGCAGCAATCAATCATCATGCGCGGGAAGGCCTGCATCGCAGGTTGGTTCGCGTCGCGCTTCCCGCAAAAGGACCTGGTCGTGAGCGGTGGCTGAGCCGCAGCGAAGCCGCTGCACTGCTGTGGGCGTGCTGGCGATACCGCGAAGTCCAGACACGGCATCGCGGACCTCTCAAGAACCAAAAAATTGAGACGGGCAAGCGCCCGCTTCGTCATATCGCGCGCTTTATTTTGATCGGGCTTTATACCGGTACGCGCGCCGGCGCGATCGCCTCAGCGTCGCCGTACCGTGACAAGGGCCGATCGTATGTCGATCTTGAAAACGGCATCTTTTATCGACGCGCCCAGGGACGGCGTCCGACTAAAAAACGGCAGCCGCCGGCGCCAATTCCTGACCGATTGCTCGCCCATATGCGTCGCTGGGCTAGGACGGGCGCAATCGTCTCACACTTTGTCGAGTTCAACGGCGCGGCGGTCAAATCCGTCAAGTCGGGGTTCCGAAGCGCCGTTGGAGTCGCCAAGCTGTCCACCGAAGCGGGCAAGGTCACGCCGCACACCTTGAGGCACACGGCCGCGACCTGGCTGATGCAGCGCGGCGCAGATCCATGGAAGTCAGCTGGGTTTCTTGGGATGTCGGTCGAGGTATTGCTCGATACCTATGGCCACCACCACCCGGAATTCTTGCGCGAGGCGGCAGCAGCCATCACGACGAAACAAAACAAGAACATCGTATCTGGGGTTGATCGCGGGGTTGACTTGGCCGCGTATCGTGAAAGAAGACAAAAAGCGTAAGAAAATCTTGGTCGGAGTGGCAGGATTCGAACCTGCGACCCCTGCGTCCCGAACGCAGTGCTCTACCGGGCTGAGCCACACTCCGACTAAGAGGCCGGCTTATAGCGTCGGGTTTCGGGGACCGCAAGGGACCACAAGGCACCGAATTGAGGAATCTAGTCACAGTGGATACAGGTCTGAAAACGCACATTTTGCCCGCCGGCGCTGCCGCCACGGCGACCGCGGCCGGGGTCCTGGCCGAGGGCGGCCTGGTGGCGTTTCCGACCGAGACGGTTTATGGCCTCGGCGCCGACGCCGGCAACGCCGCCGCGATCGCCCGGCTCTACCAGGCCAAGGGCCGGCCGGCCTTCAATCCGCTGATCGCCCATGTCGCCGATCTCGGCGCCGCGCGCCGGATCGCCCTGTTCGATGGGCAGGCGTTGCGACTGGCGGAGGCGTTCTGGCCCGGTCCCCTCACCCTGGTGCTGCCGAAGGCGCTCTCCTGCCCGGTCGCCGAGCTCGCGACCGCCGGGCTCGATACCGTCGCTGTACGCATTCCGGCCCACAAGGTGGCGCGCGACATCATCAAGGCGTTCGGCGGTGCCGTGGTAGCGCCATCGGCCAATCTCTCCGGCCATGTCTCGCCCACCACGGCCGAGCATGTGAACGGCGATCTGGCGGGCCGGATCGACATGATCGTCGACGGCGGGCCGGTCGAGGTCGGCGTCGAATCCACCATCGTCGGCTGCTTCTCCGATCCGGTGCTGCTGCGGCCGGGCGGGCTGACGCGCGCCGAGATCGAGCGCGTGCTCGGCCATCCGCTGCAATCGCCGCCGCCTGATGCGGAAGGCGACGCCTTGTCGATCGCCCCGGGCATGCTCGCGTCACATTATGCACCGCGGACACCGGTCCGGCTCAATGCGAGCGACGTCCATGTCGGTGAAGCCTTGCTGGCGTTCGGGCCGGTCAAGGTCGGGCGGCGCGAATGCGCCTCGGTGGAGATGAACCTGTCCGAGCGCGGCGATCTCGCCGAGGCCGCCGCCAATCTGTTCGGCTACCTTCGCACGCTCGACAAGAGAAACACGGATACTATCGCAGTGATGCCCATTCCCGAGGATGGGCTCGGCGAAGCCATCAATGACCGGCTGCGCCGCGCAGCGGTTGGGCGGTCGCAAGCATGACCCGGATAGAGTGCGAGCCGGTTTCCCCGCGACAAACGCCACGCGTTTGCGCGGAGGTCATGCCTCGATAAAGATCCCGACTGAGTGAAAGACCAAGAAAAAATGAACATCGTCCAATCAGCGGTGCCGCCGCTTCCGCCCGAATTGCTCGCAAAATTCCGCGCCATCGTCGGCGACAAATATGCCGTGACCGATGCCACCGACATCGAGCCTTACGTCACCGAGGAGCGCGACCTGTTTCACGGCCGCTCGCCGCTGGTGCTGCGCCCGGGCTCGACCGCCGAAGTCGCCGCGATCTGCAAGCTTGCGAGCGAGCACAGGATCGCGCTGGTGCCGCAGGGCGGCAACACCGGCCTGGTCGGCGGCCAGACGCCGCATCATGGCGAGGTCGTGGTGTCGCTGCGGCGCCTCGACAAGATCCGCGACATCGATGTCGAATCCAACACCATGACCTGCGAGGCCGGCGTGGTGCTGCAAATCGCGCAGCAGAAGGCCAGCGATGTCGACCGGCTGTTTCCGCTGTCGCTCGGCGCCGAAGGCAGCTGCACCATCGGCGGCAACCTCTCGACCAATGCCGGCGGCGGCACCGGAGCGCTCGCCTACGGCGTGGCACGCGAGATGGCCCTCGGCGTCGAGGTCGTGCTCGCGGATGGCCGCGTGCTCAACGCTTTGTCCAAGCTGAAGAAGGACAACACCGGCTACGACCTGCGCAACCTCTTCATCGGTGCCGAAGGCACGCTCGGCATCATCACCGCCGCAACCTTGAGGCTGTTTCCGAAGCCGCGCGCGGTCGAGACCGCCTATGTCGGCCTGAAGTCGCCGGTGGCGGCATTGAAGCTGCTGTCGATCTCGCGCAACGAGGCGGCCGGCAGCCTGACGAGCTTCGAATTGCTCGCCGACATCGCGGTCGATTTCTCGATCCGCCACGGCATCGATATCCGCGATCCGCTGGAGGGCAAGCACCCCTGGTACGTGCTGATGGAATTGTCGTCGTCGCGCGACGATGCGCGCGACGCGCTGGAGGCGATCCTCGCCCAGGGCATGGAAGACGGCATCGTCGATGACGCCGTGATCGCCGCCAATCTGAGCCAGCGCCAGGCGTTCTGGAAGCTGCGCGACGAGATGTCGGCGGCGCAGAAGCCGGAGGGCGGTTCGATCAAGCACGACATCTCGGTGCCGGTCGCAGCCGTTCCCGCCTTCATCGCGGAGGCCAATGCGGCGGTCGTGAAGCTGATCCCGGGCGCGCGGCCGGTGCCGTTCGGCCATCTCGGCGACGGCAACATCCACTACAATGTCAGCCAGCCGGTCGGCGCCAATGCCGCCGACTTCCTGGCGCGCTGGCACGACGTCAATGCCGTGGTGTTCGAGATCGTGCTGCGGATGGGCGGCTCGATCTCGGCGGAGCATGGCATCGGCGTGCTCAAGCGCGACGAGCTGCCTGACGTCAAGGACAAGGTCGCGATCGAGCTGATGCGGCAGGTCAAGGCGATGCTCGATCCGCTCGGCATCATGAACCCGGGCAAGGTGCTGTGATCGTGCAGACGACAATGCCCTCTTCCCTCGCCGTTGCAGAGATCACCGACGCCGACGTCGCCGCTGTCGTCGCGCTGTGGCAGGCGTGCGGCCTGACCCGGCCGTGGAACGATCCAGCCGCCGACATCGCGCTGGCACGGCGCGGACCGAGCTCGGCCGTGCTGGTCGGCCGCAACGCCGGCGCGATCGTGGCGACCGCAATGGTCGGTCATGACGGCCATCGCGGCTGGGTCTATTACGTCGCGGTCGACCCCAACCTCCAGGGTAAGGGCCTTGGCCGCACCATCATGGCGGCGGCCGAGGATTGGCTGCGCAACGCCGGAGTGCCGAAGCTGCAATTGCTGGTGCGCCGGGAGAACGCCAAGGCCGGCGCATTCTACCAATCGCTCGGCTATGAGGAGTCGACCTCGGTGATGCTGGCCAAATGGCTCGACGGCCGCGAAGCTACGCCGTGACAGAGCTGAGGATCGACGCATGAGCATCGCCGACCGCGTCCGCGTCAAGGACGTCCAGCTGCTGTCGAAGCGCCGCTACGAGCTGAAGAGCGCGACCTTCGACTACCGCCGCAGCAATGGCGAATGGCAGACCCAGGTGCGCGAGGTCTACGACCGCGGCAACGGCGCCACGCTATTGCCCTATAATCTCAAGACCCGCACCGTGGTGCTGGTGCGCCAGTTCCGCTACCCGGCGTTCGCCAACGGCTATGACGATCTCCTGATCGAGGCCGCCGCCGGCATGCTCGACGATGCCGCGCCGGAAGCACGCATCCGCGCCGAGGCGGAGGAAGAGATCGGCTACCGGCTCGCGCATGTGCGCAAGGTGTTCGAAGCCTTCATGACGCCGGGCGCGGTAACCGAGAAGCTGCATTTCTTCGTCGCCGAATACGACGCCGCGATGCGGGTCAGCGATGGCGGCGGGCTCGCGGACGAGGGCGAGGACATCGAGGTGCTGGAGCTTGCGATCGACGACGCGCTCGCCATGATCAGCGACGGCCGTATCGTCGACGGCAAGACCATCATGCTGCTGCAGTACTCAGCGCTGCATCTGTTCAGGTAAGCACCGCCGCGGTCACGCGCAGGGAGGCGCGTTGCCAAATTGTCGAAAACAACCCCATGCAAAGGGGCCAGCAGCGGCGGCCGGCGTTCGACCAGGCCACTTGACACGTCGGGCAACTCACGGCTACGATTCTAATATTCCGAAATCACGCAGGCGCACACACTGCCCGCTAGAGCCGTTTCGTTCCGACGGGATCGCAACGCGGCTCTCGATTCCTCTTTTGACGCTTTATTTCACGCGAAGCCGGTAGCCACTTCGCTCGATAATGCTCTAGCCGCGCCATCCTGAGGTGCGAGCCTCGTCGGCGAGCTTCGAAGGATGAATCGGCCACCAGCCGGGCCGTGCATCCTTCGAGGCTCGCAATTGCTCGCACCTCAGGATGACGGGGATAGATTGGACAAAACGCGCTACTGCATCGTGATCGCAAGTCCGCTCAGATCGGCGTTGGCCATCAGGCCGACCTGGTGGCCGGTCAATTCGAGCACCGCGCCCTTCTGATTGGTCAGCACGATCGCGCGCGCGCCGCGGCCGAGGGCAAGCCCGGCGCCCGCCGCGCCATAGACGCCGGCAACGTCGGACGGGCGGTTGATGTTGCTGACGCGGCCGCGCAGCACGGTCTTAGAGCCGCCGAACACCAGGCCGTAGTCGAGACCGCCGGTGGACAGCCGATAGGAGCGGCCGCGGAACGTCAGAACGCCACTGCCGCCGGAGCCGCCGATGAACCATCCGGCCTTGTAGATCGTGAGCGTCACGAAGCCGCTGTCGGCGCGCGCGGCGGTGGAGACGGCGAGGCCGGTGAAGGCCATCAGTGCAACCAGCGCGGCGCGAAGGGTGGATGAAAGTTTCATGTGCGGTCTCCCAGGATGTTCTCACATCGATTGGCTCACGTCGATTTGCTCGCGTCGCGACGCGGGCACGAATCGCAATGCACCGACTGTAGCAAGCGCGTCGTCAGGCGCAATTTGGCACAGCAGGCGTCCATTGGTGACGGGAATGTCCGCGCAAGCGGCGTTGAACCTGTTCCCGGGGTTGCAACACTCACTGCATGTCCGGGGCGATCGGCCCCTGAGCTCCAGGATTTCCCCGCGGAGCGTTCACTTTTTCAAACCGGAGATTTTCCATGCGTCGTCTTGCGATTGCCTGTGCCGCCATGGCCGCCGCTGTGTCCGTGCTTGCCGCGGCAAGCCCGGCCAGCGCCACGCCCTACCATCTGATCCGTTGGCAAGACACCGGCTTCTGCCAGATCTGGGACCAGAGCATTCCGACCACGCCTTGGCCGGCGAACTTCGCCGTCGTCAGCGAGGAACTGCCGACCTTCGACGCCGCGTTCAGCTACAAGACCGGCCTCCTCAACAACGGCACCTGCTCGTTCTGAGCGCCCCCCGATCACGCACAGGGCAGACACGCGGCAACAATGCGGCATCCGCCCTTGTGCTGTCAGGCCGTAACGCCATCGCGCGTCAGTGATGCTTGATCAGCGCGTCACGCGCTGCGGCGAGTTCGAGGAATGCCGGGCCGTTGCCGCCGCCGTCGGGATGCACCGTCTTGGCGGCGCGCTTGAACGCCTGGTGGACCTCGTTCGCCGCGAGGCGGCGGCCGAACGGCAGGCCAAGCAACTGCCGGTAGCGCTCTTCCTGCGTCAACGCCTTCGGCGTCAAGCCACGCCGGCCGAACTGCGGCGCGGACAGCATGTGCAGCGCATCGCTGACGATGCCGAGACGGCGCAGCGCCATCGATCTGGTCCGGCGGTCGGCCGATTTCAGCGCCGCCTGGCGCAGGATCGGCAGCACCTGCGCGGCAGCATGCCGCAGCGTTTCGTCGATGTCGGTCGTGGCGATCTCGGCGATCATTCTGGCAATTTCGCTATAGTCGGGATCAGGCGCCGCGCAGAAGCGCGCGATTGCACCTTTCCAATGTCCGATATGCGGGTCCATGATCGGTCCGTACTGTCATCCGAATCCGGATAACAGCAACGCGCAAACGCGGCTTGGCGTTTTTCGGTTGGCGCAGTTTTGAATAGTGTTGTCGACAACGCTCATAAATCAGAACGAGGAAACACCATGGCCCTTCTCGACAATCACATCGCCGTCATCACGGGTGCGGGCTCGGGCATCGGCCGTGCCATCGCCGCGGGCTACGGCCGCGAGGGTGCGCGCGTGGTGCTGCTCGACATGAACGGCGATGCGGCGGCGGAAGCGGCCAAGGAGATCCGAGACGCCGGCGGCAAGGCGGAAAGCTTTGCGCTCGACGTGACCAATCTCGACGCCTGCATCGCGATGGCGAAGCAAATCGCCGACAAGGTCGGACCTGTCTCGATCCTGGTCAACAATGCCGGCATCGCGCGCCGCAACGGCATGCTCGGCGCCGACGAGGCCGTGATCAAGGATTGGGAAGACATCATCTCGATCAATCTCACCGGCGTCTTCAACGTGACGCATTCCTTCCTCGCACCGCTGCGCAAGAACAAGGGCCGCATCGTCAATATCGGTTCGATCCAGTCCTTCGTGCATCTGCGCACCCCGAGCTCACCGGCCTACACCGCCTCCAAGCACGGCGTGCTCGGCTTCACCAAGGCATTGGCCGCCGAGCTCGGAAAGGACGGCGTGCGCGTCAACGCGATCGGCCCCGGCTTCATCGAGACGCCGCTGAACGAGAAGGTGCGCGCCTCCAATCCCGACCTCGTGAAAGTCTTCATGGACCACACCCCGCTCGGCCGCGCCGGCAAGCCCGAGGACATCGTCGGCCCCGCGATCTTCCTCGCCTCGGACCTCTCGGCCTATGTCTCGGGATCGATCGTGATGGTCGACGGCGGCTACCGGACACTGTGACGGATGGAACCGCAATCGTGGCGATTTCTGGGTATTTTGCTTACAAAGCAGGGAGTTAGGGGCGCGTTAAGGAATTGTTAACCAAACCGGCACACCGTTGATTTACGGGGTAGTTGGTTCTCGATGTCTGCGCCTCATCGACGAGGCGGGCGTTGATCGGGAGGAGTTCATGTCTTACGCATCCACCGTACCGTCGCCGGAAGCACTGCTGCCGTCGCTGGCTCCAAATGAAATCGTCCCGTTGCTGATCGGCGCGACCGTCGATGAAGTCGAGCGGGAACTGGTGCTGCAAACGCTCGCGCGCTGCGACGGCAACCGCACCCGTGCCGCGCGCGTTCTCGGACTGTCGGTGCGGACGTTGCGGAACAAGATCCGCGAATATTCGGCCGACGGCATCGACGTGCCGCACAGCGAGCACGCCGCGGCCTAGGAGTCAGATCGGCAGATCGATCGCAAGACGCCGCCAGCGCGACAGCAACGCGCTGGCATCGTCATCGAGGCAGCGTGCGAGACGCACGTCGGTCGTCGCAGTCCGTTGCAGCGTCCCGGCCACCAGTGCGGTCGCATAGTCCCAATAGTCGCGCCGGCCGTTCGGATCCGCCGCAACCAGGGATTTTGCGAGTATCTCGACATAGATTGCGGTGGCAGCCTTGTGCCGGAGCTGACCTGCGCGCAGCTCCGCTGAGGGCGCGCTGGCCCGCGCCCGCCACATCAGCCAGTAGTTTTCCTCTCCATTTGCCCAACCCGATGACGGCGGAGTCGGATCAAGACATGGCGAGCTGCACGCAAGCGGCCGCATCGTGCGCGCGTCGCAGAACACGGAATAGTCGAGCTTGTGGTACCAGCTTGCGCGCAGCAATCGGCGGATCTCGTCCCGCTCATCCGTCGCGAGCTGCCGCCTGCCGGTCCGCTCGAGATCGGCGATGATCGCGGCCAGACGATCGCGATCGAATGGCTCGACCTCGAGCACCACGCCGATATTGTTCGGAAACAGCGCATCGAGCATGGCGACCATCTCGCGATAGAACGCGCGCGCCAGGCCGCCGCCGCGCCACGCCTTCGCGATGGCGACATGGTTGCAACAGATCAGGTCGCTTGCGTGATCGTAGGTGAAGAAGCCGAACCCGACCGCGCGCCCGGCGCCGGCGCGCAGGATGAAGCAGCGCGAGTCGAGACGATAGGACATCTCATGGCCGCCGACGCTGAAGCGTCGCCGCTCGCCGACATCATCCGACAACAGCCAGCGCACAATGTCGTTAGGGCTGTCGCGCTCGCGCGCGGGAAAGAGCTCTTCATAGAGCTCGAGCACACCCGTGCTGCGAAAGGCCGCTTCATCGAACACATCGTGTCGCGTCACGACGATGTCGAGCGATTGCGGTTCGCTCGCGGCTTCGCGGTACATGCCGTCCAGAACCCGCAACACGCCCTCCGTTGTCATATGCGCATGGAATTATGACTGTTGATCGCTCGCATCGGTGCCGGCAGGCAGAATTGAAGCCGTCCTCCAACCTCTGTTACAAGCGGCTTCAAATCGCGACGGAGCATATCAGTGGCTGACGAGACAACTTCCCGCCAGGGGCAACGGGGACCACAGGGGCCGCAGGGCCGTCAGGGCGAGCCGGGAAAGCCCGGACCGCAGGGACATCCGGGACGGCCCGGGCCGGAAGGTGCGCGCGGCAAGCCGGGTCCGCAGGGCAAGGCGGGCGCGGTCGGAAAGGCAGGTCCCGAGGGCAAGCCGGGAGCGCAGGGCAAGGCTGGCGTGCAGGGGCCGCGCGGCGAAGCTGGTCCACAGGGGCCGCAGGGTCCGGCCGGCCCACGCGGTGAAGCCGGCCCGCCCGGACAATTGCCGTCGATCGAGCAGGTGATGCCGTGGCTGCACATGATCTTCGACGCCTGGGAGGACTACAAGCGCACCAAGGAGCGTGAAGCCGCCGAGCTTGCCGAGCGCGATGCCGCAGAGCGCGCGGCAGCGGAGGCGATCGCCCTTGACGTCGACGCGGTCGATTTCGCTGATGATGACGACGAGGACGACGATCACAAGAAAAAGAAGAAGCACCGCAAGAAGGACAAGAAGTAACCCTTCTTGTCCTCACGCCGCGACTCGGCCAGCTGTGTCCGTGTCGCGCTCGATGCTCATCGCTCGGTGCCCGGATTGGC
The DNA here is from genome assembly GCF_054057015.1 of Bradyrhizobium sp. JR3.5. NCBI lineage: Bacteria > Pseudomonadati > Pseudomonadota > Alphaproteobacteria > Hyphomicrobiales > Nitrobacteraceae > Bradyrhizobium > Bradyrhizobium sp. JR3.5. The sequence continues at coordinate 4,679,699 of NZ_JBSRYV010000002.1, read as the reverse complement.
CGGAGGATCGGACGGCCGGGCGAGTTGCATGAGCTGAAAGACCCAGCGCATCGCGTAGTACCAGGCAACACCCGCGAACGCGCCGCAGGCCGACAGGATGATAATGTTGGCGAGGTCGATCGTGCCGCTCGACCACAGCATGCCGCAGGTCCAGAGCACGGCGAACGCAATCGAACAGAATGTGAGCAGGGCGGCAGGCTTCATGGCGTTTGCTCCGGGACCGGGGTGAACGGCCATGATGCCTGGGGGCATGGCGCCATACCGTGACCTGCATCACGGAATGCGCGAGCCTCAGCCTGGCCTCAGCCGAACCGCAGCCGCGAACGCTCCCTCGCCTTCTCCGCCTCGACCTCGCGATCGCGCGCCGGCGACGTGGTCTGCAACGAGATCAGGAGTTTTCGCGCAGCACCGGAAACCTCCGCCACGGCAAGGTTGAAGGCGGCCTCATTGGCCTGCGACGGCTTGTTGAAGCCGGACAGTTTGCGCACGAATTGCAGCGCCGAGGCGTGGATCTCGTCCTCGGTGGCGGGCGGCTCGAAGTTGAACAGCGTCTTGATATTGCGGCACATGTCGGTCTCCCTCGCCCGCACCTCGGGGCTCGTGTCTCAAGGACGATCGGCTGCTGCAAAATACGACATCGTGGTCTATTCTGGCAGCCTCATCGTCCACGATGGAAACGAGGTTCCGGATGAGCCACGTGATTTACAAGGTCGTCCAGCACGACGGCGGCTGGGCCTATACCGTCGACGGGGTGTTCTCGGAGCCGTTTCCAACCCACGCCGCGGCGCTTGCGGCCGCCCGGCGCGCCGCCAACGAGCAGCGTGTTCCCGGGCGCACCGAGGCGATCCAGTACGAGACGTCGGACGGCAAATGGCTGACCGAAACCGCCTCCGGCAATGACCGCCCGGAGACCGAGGTCGAGGACGGCCGCTAGTATCACATTCGGCGGCTTCAGAACGGAACCTGCACGCCGAGCCGGTCGAAGAACGCCCGCCCGCGGTCGGTGATCCGCAACGCGCGCGGAATCCGATGCGGCGCAACGCCGCGCATCGCGACCAGTCGCGCCAGCACGGCATTGGCGAACGGACCCGCGAGATGCGGCACGCGCTCGGTCCAGTCATTGCAGAGCCGCAGATGCGGCTGCCGCGCCGGATCGAAATCGATCTCCTCGGCGCGGCACCAGGCCAGCCCCTGCTCCGTCACGCGACCATCGCCGCCGTCGATGACGACAAGGCGGCGGCGTACCAGCGCATTCGACAGCAGCACGCCGAGCTGGCCCGCTAGATGATGGTAGCAGGTGCGCGATTGCCTGAGCTGCTCGGCCGGCATCGCCCGCTTGCGCCCGGCAGTGGCTTTCGCCGCAAGATCGACCAGGTTCTCGATCAGCGCCGCGACGTCGTCGTCCCTGATCCGGTAATATCTGAACCTGCCCTGTGCCCACACCGACAGCACGCGCGCATCCACCAGCTTCTGCAGATGCGCACTGGCGCCTTGCGGCGAAATGCCGGCCACCGCAGCTAGCTCGCCGGCCGGCAGCGCCTTGCCGTCGGCCAGCGCACTGACCATGGCCTCGCGCACCGGATCGCCCAATGCCTCGGCGATCCGCGAAAATCCCGTCTGCACGGATTGGGATGATCTCACCGCATCGTCCTCCAGATCGCGCAACAACGTCCTAGCCGCATTCGCCGTGCCGTGAAACTCATTTCAGTTTTTCCTGAAACGTTGCGCCGACCTTCTCCGCTCAAATCGGTGCCATCAGACGAAACGCAAGGGAACAATCATGACAGCCAGCAATACCGACGCAGAACGCATCTACAGGCTCTGGGACGAGGCCCTCGGCAACAAGGACCTCGAGGCGGCGCTGGCGCTCTATGCGCCCGATGCTTCGATCGAAAGCCCGCTCGTCCAGCACCTGATGCAGACCACGGACGGGATCGTCCAGGGCCGCGCCGCGCTGCGCGCGTTCATCACGCGCGTGTTCCGCACCAACCCGCCGCAGCGGCGGCGCTTCAAGCAGGGTTTCTTCAGCGACGGCCGAATCCTCACCTGGGAATATCCGCGCCAGTCCCCCGATGGCGATCAGATGGACCTCGTCGAGGTCATGGAGATCGAGGACGGCCTGATCCAGCGTCACCGTGTCTATTGGGGATGGTATGCGCTGAACGTGCTGAAGCAGAGTTAGCCGGACACATCTTCGCCAGCCCCGCGGCGCACTCTCGGACAACGCTTTCGCTCATGCTAGGCTTGCGCCGCAGCGGCCGGACAAATGCGCCGCGGGTGGGAAGAAGCATGATGTTCCGTTGGTGCGCGGCGCTTGTGGCCGCTTTCGTCTCGATGTCGGTACCGGCCATGGCTGCAGATTATCCCGCGCCGCAGGATGGCGAATGGATCGCAAAGGACTTCAAGTTCCACAGCGGCGAGGTGATGCCGGAACTGCGGCTGCACTACACCACGGTCGGCGCGCCGACCGGACAGCCTGTGCTGGTGCTGCACGGCTCCGGCGGCTCGGCCGCCAGCATGCTGACGCCGACATTTGCCGGCCAGCTGTTCGGCCCGGGCCAGCCGCTCGACGCAGCAAAATACTACATCATCATCCCCGACGGCATCGGGCACGGCAAATCGTCGAAGCCGTCGGATGCGATGCGGACGAGCTTTCCGAAATACGACTACAACGACATGGTCGACGCACAGTACCGGCTGGTCACCGAGGGGCTCGGCATCAGGCATCTGCGGCTCGTGATCGGCAACTCGATGGGCGGCATGCACACCTGGATCTGGGGCGTGCGCTATCCGCAGATGATGGACGCCCTGGTGCCGATGGCCTCGCAGCCGACTGCGATGGCGGCACGCAACTGGGTCCTGCGCCGGACGATGCTGGAAACGATCCGCAACGATCCCGATTACAATGGCGGCAACTACACCAGCCAGCCGCGGATGATGAAATACGCCATCGCGGCCTATCGCTTCGCCAGCGCCGGCGGCACGCTCGGCTATCAGGCGCTGGCGCCGTCCGCGCCGCAAGCCGACAAGATGGTCGATGAGCAGCTGGCATTGCCGGTCACCACAGATGCCAATGATTACATCTATCAATGGGAGGCCTCGCACGACTACGATCCGTCGGCGGGAATGGAGAAGATCGAGGCCACGCTGCTTGCGATCAACGCGGCCGACGACGAGCGCAATCCGCCGGAGACCGGCGTCACCGAGGCGGCGGTGAAGCGGATCAAGAACGGCAAGATCGATCTGATTCCGGCGAGCAGCGAAATACGCGGGCACCTCACGACCGGCGATGCAAAATTCTATGCCAGGCAATTGCTTGAATTGCTGCAGACGGCGCCGCAACGAACGATGTAGCGGTCGAGAGCGAGGCGATGTCCGCAAATCGCTTCCGCAAGGTCGCGCTGAGCCTGCCCGAGGTGATTGAGGGCGCGCATCACGGCATCGCCGACTTTCGCGTCGGCAAACGCATCTTCGCAACGCTCGGCTATCCCGACAAGGATTGGGGCATGGTGAAGCTGACGCCGGAGCAACAGGCTGTCGTGGTCGAGGCCGAACCGGAAATCTTCCAGCCGGTGCCGGGCGGCTGGGGCAAGAGCGGCAGCACCAATATCCGCCTCGCGAAAGCCGACCAGGTCACGTTGCGTAGCGCGCTCACAATGGCCCGGGATAATATCGCGGCAAAGCCTGCGAAGAAGACGCGCACAAAGACGCAAGCCTGAACGCGGCGATCCCGCACTGCATCACGGACAGCAGCGCTGCCTCGCTGATTCTTTGGGCATGCATCTCGTGCGCGGTTCGGGCCTAATCGGACAAACATCGGATTCGCGCGCGGGACGCTGCGCGCGTGTCACAAGGCTGTCGCGGAGGGATGCAATGCGAAGGCTCACGCACGGCGCGGTGCTTGCGTGGCTCGCCATGATGGCGGGCGCAGCGCTGGCGTTCGACAACGGCCAATACGACAACGTACCGCCCGATATCCGCGCCTGGTTCAAAAGCGTGATCGCGCCCAACGGCGTGCCGTGCTGCGATATCTCCGACGGCCATCGCACGAGCTATGACGTTCGGGGCGGCGCCTATTGGGTGCCGATCGAGGGCGAATGGATGATGGTGCCGGAGCGCGCGATCATCCGCGATCGCGGCAACCCGGTCGGCGAGGCTGTGGTGTGGTACGTGCACCACCGCGGCAACATCATCATCAGCTGCTTCGTTCCGGCGGACGCGGTTTGACGCGCCGCCACGCAGTCGCGCCAATTTGAAACAGATACCTCCTGTTAACCTTACTTTTTAACCAATAATTAAGGATGAGTTTGCGGGCGCCCTCAGGCGCGGCCTAGCGTCTGCACAAATGCTCCGTAACCGCGAGTGGTGCCGGCCATGGCTTGTCGAACAATGGCTCATCGAACAATGGCGTATCGAACATATGGGGCGCTGATTGCGTCCCTTGGCGTTGCAGCGCTGCTGCTTGCTTCCTCGACCGCGACCTATGCGAGATCCGGGACGGCGCCGCGCGGTACGTTTTCCGCGCACCATCCGGCTTTCCGTCATCATGTGCGCGTGCCCGGCATCGTGTTGCCGGGGACAAGCGGATATTACGAGGACGCCGTCGCCGGCGTTCCCTTCGCCGCCGAGGTCCCGGCGCCGGCGTCGAACGACGTTCGCTACACCTACACCCAGGATGTGCCCTGGGATTGGGCGCATCGATATCCGCCGGCCGTGGTGCCGTCGGATCGCCCCTATGTGTCGAGCTGCCCCACCGAGAGCGTGACGGTGCCCGGCCGCGACGGCGATCGAACCATCAACATCATCCGCTGCTACTGACCGATCACTTCATCCGGATCGCGAAAACGAAAGAGGCCGCCCGCAAGGACGGCCTCTCGCATTTTTGAAAGCCACTCTCCGGGCGCGACGAGGCCGATCAGGACTCCTCGCCCTTCAGATGACCGACGTGCTTCTGGGTGTAGAGCTCGAGACCGATGCGCTTGATCAGGTCGAGCTGGGTCTCGAGGAAGTCGATGTGGTCTTCCTCGTCCTTCATCAGCTGCTCGAACAGGTCGCGGCTGACATAGTCCTTGACGCCGTGGCAGTAGGTCGCCGCCTCCTGATAGAGCGTGCGGGCGCCGATCTCGGCGGCGAGGTCACACTCGATGATCTCCTTGACGTCCTGGCCGATCTTCAGGGGATCGAGCACCTGCAGGTTCGGGAAGCCGTCGAGGAACAGGATGCGATCGACGAATTTGTCGGCGTGCTCCATCTCCTCGATGGACTCCTTGCGCCAGACCTTGGCCATCTCCAGGAGACCCCAATTGTTGAGCATCCGGTAGTGCAGCCAGTATTGATTGATGGCGGTCAGTTCGCTGCGCAGCCCCTTGTTCAGATAATCGATGACCTTCGGGTCGCCTTGCATGATCCACTCCACCTGTCGCGGCCAAGATAGGCCCGCACTGAATTTAGAACGCTTCTAAATCAGATTACGGGAGAGAGCAACCCGTCGCGGAAGCAGCGCGTGGATAACCGGTTTCGGGGGATTTGCGGAGGCAGAGAGCTTCCGGCGACGCGGCAGCCGGATTGCATGAAGAAAACGCATTGAAACGAGAAAGCTTCGGCTCTGCGTCGATCAGAACCGAAAATGGTCCTAGCAGGCCGCGAGCGCGAATTCGGCCGGCTCGGCGTCTTCGTTGGCGGCATGCGGATGGCCGCTGTGGGGGCAGCCGGAGCAACAGGCCTTGGCGCAGGGGCCAAGCGCCTCGTCGATGATCGCCTTGATGGTGCGCGCGCAGCGGCCGCATTCGGCGCTACAGCCGAGGCAGCCATACACCTGCTTTGCATTTCGTGTCACAGACCCGCCGCCATTGACGGCATTGCGGACATCGTGGTCGCTGAGGACGTTACAGGAACAGACAATCATCAGAGGAGGCGGGTCCAACGGGTGATGCTCGCCAATATGGATATTGTCGGCCCCGCCCGGATGCAAAAGGAAAAAGCCGTTCTTGTAGCAATTCCAAACTGATGCGGGATTCATATTGGAATGAATCTAAATCGTCCGGTCCCGCCTTTCAGGAATAAGAGATCCATCAGGCCGGTCTCCCGGGCCAATCCCGGCTTCCACCGCCACAAGCACCGGTTCACTGCGGCTACAAGCTTGTGCGTTGCAAGATATGCCAAAAGCTGCAAGCATTTGGACGCGAATACGGCAGCGTCGTTCATTGATCATTCAAGCGGAATATGGAACCCTTGAGGCGAGACAGATCGCCAACGTACGCTGTCCCTGCTCCCGTGAGAAAGGTGAGGTCATGAAGAAGACATTGCTGGCGCTTTGCGCCGCCGCCACTCTGGCGGTTTCGGCTGTGGCGGTGCCCGCCCCCGCCCAGGCACAACGCGGCGTCGCCGCTGGCGTCGCTGCGGGATTGATCGGTGGCGCCATCGTCGGTGGCGCGATCGCTTCGCAGAACGGCTATTACGGTCCGGGCTATGGCTACTACGCGCCCGGTCCGGCCTATGTCGCCGAGCCCGGTTACGGTCCCGATTGCTTCTGGCAGCGCCAGCGGTTCTGGGACGGCTACACCTGGCGCGTTCGCCGAGTCCGCGTTTGCGATTGATCGCCGTTCATCTCGATTAATTCGAACCAGATGTCCCGGAAAACCGACTGTTTCTCCGGGACATCTGCTGTAGAAGGCCAGAAAAAACCGCTTTTCTGCGCGATGAGCCTGCGGACGTTTACTTTCGGTTGACTGTTCTGCGCTGTTTAGCAAGAGACAGCAGTTCGAGATCAGCGTGTGAGTCACCTAAACCCGGCGCCGAACCACGACGCCACCATCTTCCAGGAGAGCCAAAGACATGAAGAAGACTTTAGCTGCCCTTGTCGCCGTTACCACGATTGCCGGTTCGCTGGCGGTTGCTCCGGCTGCCAAGGCTGGTGACGGCGGCGCCGTCGCGGCCGGCGTTGCCGGTGGCCTGATCGGCGGCGCCCTGCTCGGCGGTGCGATCGCAGGCGCCCGTCCCGCCCCAGTCTATGTTGCACCGGCCCCGACCTACGTCGAAGAAGCTCCGTGCCGCTGGGTTCGTGAGCGCTTCTGGGACGGCTACGGCTGGCGCTTCCGTCGCATTCAGGTTTGTGACTGATCGACCGACACGCTTTCAGCATCACCCTCGAAAACCCGGCCTCGCGGCCGGGTTTTTGTTTTTCGCCACCAGGCAGGCTTGTGGAGGTCAGCGCTGTCCGTTCATCGCGCGCAGCACCGCCTCGCTCGGCCAGCAATCGACCTTCAGCCCGGCCTGCTTCTGATAGGCGCCGAGCGCGGCGCGGGTCTGCATCCCGGCCTTGCCGTCGAGCTTGTCCTTGTAGAGCCCGATCTTCGTCAGCTGCTGCTGCATCGCCTCGACGTCGGCCGAGCGCAGCTGCTTCGATGCCGACCACGGCGTCGCGAATGGCTGCGGGCTCGTCATGCGGTCGGCGAGATGGCCGACGAACAGCACGTAGAGATCGGAGAAATTGTACTCCTTGATCACGAAGTAGTTCGGCGTGGTCAGGAAGGCCGGACCGTAGATGCCTTCAGGCTGCAGCAGCGAGGCCGATTGCGCCTGCTCGGTGGCGCTGAGCTTCTGCCCGCGCACCGGCACGAAGCCTGCCCGCAGCCACTGGCTGATCGGCTTGGTCACTTCAGGCACGCCCATCGTGCAATCGGCATTGCCCGGCGCCTGCACCTCATAGGCCCAGCGCACGCCGGGCTGCCAGCCCTTGTTGACGAGCTGCTGCGCGGCGGAGGCGAGCGCGTCCGGCACCGAGTGCCAGATGTCGACCCGGCCGTCGCCGTCGAGGTCGACGCCGTGCTTGTAATATTCCGATGGCAGGAACTGGGTGTAGCCGGTCGCCCCGGCCCAGGATGAGCGCAGCTCCTTGCGCGTCACGGCCCCCTCACTGAGGATCTTCAGCGCGAGGATGAACTCGGTACGGTACTGATCCTTGCGGCGGCCGACATAGGCCTGCGTCGCCACCACGCGCAGCGTGTCGTACGGCAGTGAATAGCGGCCGTAGTCGGTCTCGCGGCCCCAGATCGCCAACACGATGGTGGGGGGAACGCCGAACCGCTTCTCGATCGCGTCGAGCGACGGACGATACTTCTGCAGCAGCCGCTGCCCCTCCGCGGCGAGCCGCGCGATCGAGGCTTCCTTGATGTAGTCGGCCGGCACCTGCACGAACTCGGCCTGCGCCGGCGCGCCGGTCTTGGGACGTCCGGGCAGGATCAGGTCGGGCAGCTTGTAGTCGGGCTCTAGGGAGCGCGTTTCGCGATCGAAGGTTTCGCGCGACACGCCGGCCGCCTTGGCCTCCGGCCACAGCGAGGCGATGAACTGGGTGAACGCGGCGTCGGCGGCTGATGCGGGCCGTTGCAGCGGCGCACACAGCAGCACCGCGCATGTGACGATGGTGGCTGGCCATTTCATGATCGATCTCACCTAATGTCCCGAATCCGAAATTCGTATCATTCGCCGCACCTTCGGAGCGAACTTCGGATTCGATAAGGACACTAGCAAACTTATGATTCTAGTGTGCTTTATGAATGCGAAGTTCGTGAAAGCGGCTGCCGCGAAATCGCACGAACTTCGCATTCAGCACACTAGCGGAAACAGGCATTGCAACGTGGATTCGGTAATGTCAGAATTCAATTCTGGGTGGTAAGTTTTGCCATGCGCATATTTTTGTCATTTCCCTCCGAATTGGAATCGCAGGCTGACAACATCGCTCAGTCCCTGCGCAATTGCGACCATGACGTCTTCTTTTCGCACGACGATCTCCCGCCGGGCGACAGCTTCGATGCGCGCGTCGAAAAAGCCATCGAAAGCAGCGATTTTATGGTGTTCCTGATCAGCCCGGAATCGGTGACCAAGGGACGCTACACCTTGAGCGAGCTCGCCTTTGCCCGAGCCAAATGGCCGAACCCGAGCAATCGCGTGCTGCCGGTGATGATGGCGCCGACCCCGCTCGGCCAGGTCCCGGCCTATCTCAAGGCGGTCACGATCCTGGAGCCGCAGGGCAGTGCCGCGGCCGAGACGCGAGCCGCGGTGGACCGCATGCTGGCGGCCGAGCGCGCGCAATCGCGCGGCCGATCCAGTTGGCCCTTCGTCGTGCTGGCGCTTTTTTCGGTTGTCGGCAGCTTCATTACCGTGAGGTATGCCACCGGCGTTCTGCAATATTCGTTCGTGGATTCGACGCCGACCGGTGGAATAACGATCCTGCCCGGCGTGATATTTGGATTGGTGGTCGCGACCTGCAACTTCATCTTTGGCGTCAAGGACCGGTTCCAGCTGGCATTGGTGGTTGCGGTGACGTCAGCGGCCTGGATCGCGGCCTACGATGCCAGCAGCGTCACGCTTCAGTCGCTCGGCCAGTATTCGAGAGCTGTCGCCGCCGCTGACGCCGGTACCGCCGACACAACCGCCACCCCCGCCGAGGTCAGGGACACGCTCGGCAATAATCCGTTCATGGGCTACGTCATCGGCAGCGTCGGAGGAGCCGTTGGCGGCGCGATCACAATTCTCGGCGTCCTGCTGACCAATCCCGGCTTCAGGCGGCTCGACAGCGTTGTCGTGAACTGGATCGCGGCCATAGCTGCCGGAGCCGTTTACGGCGCGATCGTCAAATTCCCGGACTGGCTGGCCTGGCTGGTGCTATTCGGCGTCTGGCAGACCACATTCATCCTCGCAATGGCGCGCGGATTCCCGCGCGGGGCCGAGGAAATCCCGGAATGGCTGGGCAGGATCACCACGCCGGCATTGTTCGGCCAGCGCGCGGCGCGATGACGCCGCGCCAACCATTATTAGTTGTCCCGGCTAATGCCCAACCTGCTGCTTGGCACCCTCGATCGAGTCGTTCGACAGCCTGTCGACGATGGCGATGCCGATCGCCGACAGGATGAAGACGCAGTGGATGATGGTCTGCCACATCACGCCGGTCTCGGTGTAGGTGCCCTTGCCGGACGACAGCGCACCGGCCTCGATGAAGGTGCGCAGCAAGTGGATCGAGGAGATGCCGATGATCGCCATCGCCAGCTTGATCTTCAGCACGCTGGCATTGACGTGGCTGAGCCATTCCGGCTCGTCCGGATGTCCCTGCAGATTGAGGCGCGACACGAAGGTCTCGTAGCCGCCGACGATCACCATCACCAGGAGGTTCGAGATCATGACGACGTCGATCAGGCCGAGGACGGCCAGCATGATCTGTTGCTCGCTGAAATCGAAGGCATGGGCGAACAGGTGCCACAGCTCTTTCAGGAACAGCACGACATAGACGCCCTGGGCGATGATCAGGCCGACATAGAGCGGCAATTGCAGCCAGCGCGATCCGAAGATCAGCATGGGAACGGGACGCAGCGGCCGGCCCTTCGAGCGGACGGGCGCGTCTGATAGTGCGGACATGTTGGGGGGCTCGCGGAATTGAGAATTGCGGAGCGCTCTATCTACGCAATCCCGCGCGCTTGAAAAGCGACAACTGGCCGCAGATTGCGCCGCGATGCCGTCACGATCCTGCAAACGGGGAACAGTCGAACGCGGCAAGATGGCCGCGTCGACCGCTTGAACCGATTCAACGCGTCAGCTTCTTGTACTTCACGCGGTGCGGAATGATGCTGTCCTGGCCGAGCCGGCGCATCTTGTCCTTTTCGTAATCCTGGAAGTTGCCTTCGAACCATTCGACATGGCTGTCGCCCTCGAAGGCCAGGATGTGGGTCGCGATGCGGTCGAGGAACCAGCGATCATGGCTGATGATGACGGCGCAACCGGCAAAATCCTCCAGCGCCTCTTCCAGCGCGCGCAGCGTGTCGACGTCGAGGTCGTTGGTCGGTTCGTCGAGCAGCAGCACGTTGGCGCCCGACTTCAGCATCTTGGCGAGATGCACGCGGTTGCGTTCACCGCCCGACAGCGCGCCGACCTTCTTCTGCTGATCGGCGCCCTTGAAGTTGAACGACGAGCAATAGCCGCGCGAGTTGACTTCCTTCTTGCCGAGCAGGATCAGCTCGTTGTTGCCTGAGATCTCCTCCCACACCGTCTTCTTGCCGTCGAGCGCGTCGCGCGACTGGTCGACATAGCCGAGATGTACGCTCTCGCCGACGGTGATGGAGCCCTTGTCCGGCGTCTCCTGCTTGGTGATCATCCTGAACAGCGTGGTCTTGCCGGCGCCGTTGGCACCGATCACGCCGACGATGCCGCCCGGCGGCAGCTTGAAGGTGAGATCGTCGATCAGCATGCGGTCGCCAAAACCCTTGCTGAGGCCTTCGAAGTCGACAACGTTCTGACCGAGGCGCTCGGCAACCGGAATCGTGATTTGCGCGGTCTGGGTCTGCTTTTCACTGGCCTGTTTCAGCAGCTCCTCATAGCGCTGGTAACGTGCCTTGGACTTGGCCTGACGCGCCTTTGGCGAGGATGCGATCCACTCCTGCTCGCGGGCCAGCGTCTTCTGATGCGCGGCGTCCTCGCGACCTTCCTGCTCGAGCCGCTTCTGCTTCTGCTGCAGCCAGGACGAATAGTTGCCCTCGTAGGGGATGCCCTTGCCGCGGTCGAGCTCGAGGATCCAGCCCGTGACGTTGTCGAGAAAGTAGCGGTCGTGGGTCACGATCAGGATCGCGCCGGGATAGTTGCGCAGATGGCCTTCCAGCCACGACACCGACTCGGCGTCGAGATGGTTGGTCGGTTCGTCCAGCAGCAGCAATTCCGGCTGGTCGAGCAGCAAGCGGCACAGCGCGACACGGCGGCGTTCACCGCCCGAGAGCTTGGTGACATCGGCATCGTCGGGCGGGCAGCGCAGCGCGTCCATCGCCTGGTCGACCTTGCTGTCGAGATCCCACAGGCCCTGCGCCTCGATCTCGTCCTGCAGCTTGGTCATCTCGTCAGCCGTCTCGTCCGAGTAGTTGACGGCCAGCTCGTTGTAGCGGTCGAGGATCGCCTTCTGCTTGGCGACGCCGAGCATGACGTTCTCACGAACGTTGAGTGCGGAATCGAGGTGCGGCTCCTGCTCGAGATAGACCGACGCGGGCGCCCTCGGCGACCCAGGCTTCGCCGTTATACTCCTTGTCGAGGCCGGCCATGATCTTGAGCAGCGTCGACTTGCCCGAGCCGTTGACGCCAAGCACGCCGATCTTGGCGTCCGGATAGAAGCTCAAATGGATGTTATCGAGCACCTTGCGGGTCGGGTACGCCTTGGTCAGACCCTGCATGAAATAGATGAACTGGCGAGCCATCCGCTGTCCCTGGAATTGATCCGATTTGTGGAAATTTTGCTGTCGCCGATGTAACGGCCGGCCCCCGAAAGCGCAACCGCGGGGCGGTCGTTTTCCATCCGTTCACCACGTTCCGTCCATTCGCCACGGGTGACTACGGGTTCGACGCCATGTGAACGCCGAATCACGACAATTGAAACTATCTTTTAATAAATCAGGCCAAAACTCGTTCTCAACGCCGAAAACGGCGATTTTCGCGGCAGAACCGCGACCAAACAGTTGAGGCCACGTCATGGCTACCATCATTTCAGCCCCTCTTTCGCGCCCGACGACCAAACGCGAGGCGACGCTGTTCGCCGAATTCAGCGCCTTCTGGCGGGCTTTCGTTGCCAAGGCTTTCAATCCCTACCGGCCGGAACTGCACTATATGCGTGGCCCGGGTCCGGCCTGCCGCGCCAAGCAGATGGCGCTGTCGCCGGCGGTCCGCTCGATGCTCGCCGATATCCGCACCGCGAAGACGCGCAAGCCATCCTGAGCCATCTGGCAATCGCCTCTTTTTGAGACCGCGGCCGCTTGCGCGCCTGCCGATTGCGCGCGACCATCCAGGGCTCCCCGACGGTTGACTGGCCGCCGTCGCCCCTCACCCTGAATGGACCTTTCCGATGACGCGGCTCCGCTGTGCAATCCTCGACGACTATTTCGACATCGCGCTTTCGCTGGCCGACTGGCCGGCGATCAGGGACCGCGTCGAGGTCACCGTGTTCGACAAGCCGTTCGCGAGCGAGGCGGAAGCAGCGGCCAAGCTGAAGGATTTCGAGATCATCTGCGCGATGCGCGAGCGCACGGCGTTCCCGCGCAGCCTGCTCGACGCGTTGCCCAGGCTGAAGCTGCTGATCACGTCGGGCATGCGCAACGCCGCGATCGACATGGAGGCCGCCAAGGAGCGCAACGTGGTGCTGTGCGGCACCCAATATAGCCGCGATCCCACCGCGGCCCTGACCATGGGCCTGATCCTGGAATTGACCCGCGGCATCGGCCGCGAGAATGCGCGGATGCACGCCGGCGAGGCGTGGCAGAGCTTTGCCGGCACCGAGATCGAGGGCAAGACGCTCGGTGTCATCGGCCTCGGCAAGCTCGGCAGCAAGGTCGCCGGCATGGCCAAGGCGTTCGGCATGGACGTGATCGCCTGGAGCCCCAACCTGACGCCGGAGAAATGCAAGGAGACCGGCGTCGGCTACGCCAGCAAGGACGAGCTGTTCGCGACATCAGACATCATCACCATCCATGTCGTGCTCAGCCCACGCTCACGCGGACTGGTCGGCGCCGCTGATCTCGCCCGCATGAAGCCACAGGCTTATCTCGTCAACACCGCGCGCGGGCCGATCGTCGACGAAGACGCTCTCCTTGCGGCACTGCGCGAGAAGAAGATCGCCGGCGCCGGCATCGACGTGTTCTCGGTCGAGCCGCTGCCATCAGATCACCCGCTCCGCAAGCTCGACAACGTCGTGATCACGCCGCACCTCGGCTATGCGACGCGCGAGAGCTTGCAGACGCACTATCAGCAGATGGTCGCGTGCATCGACGCCTTCACCAAGGGCAGCGAGCCGCCGCGGCGGCTGGCCTGAGATCGGACATCGATCGGCAAATAAAAAAGGCGCGCTGTTCGCGCGCCTTTTTCAATGATGAGTTTGCCGGTTGGCTTAGCGCACCGTGACCGGCGCGGGCAGCGGCTGGACCGAGGTCGGCTGCGTGCCGGGCAGCGGCGCGGCCTGGGCCTGCGCGGGGGCCATCGGGTTGGGCGGCGGCGGCGGCGGAAGCCGTCGTCGTGCCCGGGGCGGCGCCGCCGGGCAGCACAACCACGCGGGTGCCGACCTTGGTGCGTTCAAACAGGTCCGAGACGTCCTCGTTCAGCATGCCGATGCAGCCCGAGGAGACGAACTTGCCGATGGTCGACGGCTGGTTGGTGCCGTGAATACGGTACACGGTCGAGCCGAGATACATCGCGCGGGCGCCGAGCGGGTTGCCGGGTCCGCCGGCCATGAAGCGCGGCAGATAGGGCTGACGCTCGATCATCTCCGTCGGCGGATGCCAATCCGGCCACTCGGCCTTGCGGGTGATCTTCTGCACGCCGGTCCAGGTGAAGCCGTCGCGGCCGACACGGACGCCATAACGGATCGCCCGGCCATTGCCCAGGATGTAATAGAGGTAGGTATTCGGCGTATCGACGACGATCGTGCCGGCCGGCTCTTTGGTCGCGAACGCCACTTCCTGGCGCCGCAGATTCGGGGCCAGTTGCGCCGGGCCGTCTTTCCGGCTGCTCGTCCGCCGGCAGCGCCGCGATCTGCACCGGCTTGCCATTGGCATCGACTGGCGCCTGCTGCTGCGGCACCGCTCCGGTCACGCCCTCGGGCGGACGCATGCCGCCGCGATCGTCGCCGTAGGACACACCAGCGGCCGGAACGCCATTGTCGCGATTGGCTTGCTGTGCGCCCGGACGATCGCCATAGATCACCGGCGGCGGCCCCATCGGCCGGCCATAGCGCGGATCATCGGGCGACATCACCGGACCGGTCGGCGCACCGCGGTCGGAGTAGACCGGCTGGGAATTCATCGGGCGGCCGTAGCGCGGATCGTCCGGCGACATCACCGGACCGGACGGCGCACCACGATCGGAATAGACCGGCGCATTCATCGGGCGGCCATAGCGCGGGTCATCCGGCGACATCACCGGGCCGGGCGGCGGCAGCGCGGCCGAATTGCGCGGCGCATCTTCATCGTCGAGCGATTCGAAATCCGGCATGCTGCCCTGCGAGTAGGGCTGCGGCGCGGCCGAATAGACCGGGCCCTGGGGAGCCGGATAGCTCTGCTGCGCACGCGCAAGCGAGGTTCCCGCCACGCCGAGAGCCGCGGCAGCGCAAATCGTCAGAATGCGGTTGATCATCATTGCTCTATTATAGTCCCCAAGCCACACCGGACTGTTAACGGCCCAATGCAGGAA
Organism: Bradyrhizobium sp. JR3.5; assembly: GCF_054057015.1. Taxonomy (NCBI): domain Bacteria; kingdom Pseudomonadati; phylum Pseudomonadota; class Alphaproteobacteria; order Hyphomicrobiales; family Nitrobacteraceae; genus Bradyrhizobium; species Bradyrhizobium sp. JR3.5. Next base: position 4,664,495 of record NZ_JBSRYV010000002.1, on the reverse strand, counting down.
GATAGCGGCGCATTCAAGACAAATCAGCGAAATCCGGGCCGTTTCGGGCTTTTGTGATGTGCCGTCAGCGCTGCGGCAAAGATGTCTCATGGGTCGGGAATGTTTGTCCACCTGCCCAAAGTCATCAATCACCCGCATTTTGTAACAAACAGTCTCCGAGGGTTGCGATATCTTCGAATCGGCCTGATTCGCGCTCGCGACGCCGGCTTTCTTGTGTGGTCACCGCGTTCCCTCGACATCAAAGACCCTCCCGCAGAAGGGGGAACCCGCGCCCATGCTCCCCGGCCTTCGTTTCTTGTTCGCCGCGATCGTGCTGGCCACGTCGCTTCTGGTGTTCGGGTTAGGGGCAGCCGCGCTGTTTCGCGCGGCGCATGAGGAATTCGCCAGCATTCCGGCCCGCCGGGCCCCGCCCGAGCCGCAATTCGCGCAGCAGCCCGAGGCCCCGCCGGTGCTCGCCATGGTGCGGGTCGAGCCATCAGCCGCAGACAAGGCGGCGGCCGACAGCCCGGCGCCCTCGACGCCGTCCGAGCCAGTCGCATCCGAGCCGGCTGCTCCTGCCGAAGCCGCGCCTCCTGCCGAGTCGGCGAACCTCGCCGCGGTGAAGGCGGATGATCCGCCGCCCGCCCCGCCGAAGGTGGAAACGCAGACCGTCGAAACTCCTGCACCAGCGCAGTCCGCTGAGGTCGCGCCACAGCCTCCGGCCGCGGATCCCTCGCCCGCATCGCAGCCCGCACCGGTTTCCACTGAAGCTGCACCGGCGCCAGCCGAGGCCAAGGTCGCCGCGGTGGCCGATCCGCCTGCCGCACCCAGCGAACCCGCGCCCGCCGCAGCGGCGCCCGCGATGGCAGCACCGGAGCCGGCACCGCCGTCGTCACCCGAGGCCATCGCAGCCGCGAGCAGGATCGCAACGCTGGGGGGACCCGAAGTTGCTGTCGAAGCGCCGGCCGCGCCGAAGGCCACCGAGGCGAAGAAGCCGGAGCGCAGTGCGACCAGCAAGCCGGTACATCGCAAGGAGCGCCGGCGGATCGTCCGCGCGCCGCCGGTGCGGCAGGCCGTTCAGCAGCAGCAGCTCGACCCGTTCGGCAACCCGACCTTGGTGCCGCTTACGCGGCGCTAGAAGGTATTTCTCAAGCGGGCCCCGTCGCGATCGGCGGGCCGCTCGCCTGTCCCCATTCCGACCATGAGCCGTCATAAAGCGCGCTCTCGGTGACGCCGATCCGATAGAGCGCAAGCGTCAGCACACCGGCCGAAACACCGGAGCCGCAGCTCGTGACGATCGGCGCGTTGAGCTTGACGCCGGCACCACTGAACGACTTGCGCAGATCGTCGAGCGGCTTCATCTCGCCGGTCGCGGCATCGAACAGTTGGTTGTAGGGCACGTTGCGGGCGCCCGGGATGTGGCCCGCGCGGATGCCCGGCCGCGGCTCCGGCGCACGGCCCTCGAAGCGTTCGGCGGCGCGCGCATCGATCACCTGCTCGGCGCGGCTTTCGACATTGGCAATCATCTGCTCGATGCTGCGCACGCGCTTCGGATCGTAGCTCGCCTTGAAGGTCGCAGGCTTCGGCTTCACCTCGCCGCTCTCGACCGCCCTGCCCTCGGCGCGCCACTTCTTCAGGCCGCCGTTGAGAATGCGCACATTGCGATGGCCATAGGACAGGAACATCCACCAGGCGCGCGGCGCGGCGACCCAGCCGCCGACGTCATAGATCACGACGGTGTCGGTATTGCTGACGCCGAGCCCGCCGACGTCGCGGCCGAACTGCTCGGCGCTCGGGAACATGTGCGGCAGCGGATTGGAATGATCGGACACCGCGTCGACGTCGAAGAACACGGCGCCGGGCAGATGCGCGGCGAGATAATCGTCCTTCGGCAGCGGCAGCACGCCGGGCAGCTTGAAGGTCGCGTCAAGCACCTTGACGTTGGCGTCGCCGAGATGCGCAGCCAGCCATTCGGTCGAAACGAGCGGATCGTCGGTGGTCGTCATGATCATTCCTTCTTGTCATTCCGGGGCACGCGAAGCGTGAACCCGGGATCCAGAGGTTGTCTTGCAAGATTCTCAGGTGCGCAATTGCGCACCATAGTTCGCGCTGCGCGCGCCCCGGAATGACGGCGGATAAGGAACCAGCGCCGCTTAGCCCTTCTTCTTCGGCTCCCACGCCTCGATCGGACCGCCGGCCTCGCGCCAGGCGGCGAAGCCGCCGCCCATATGGGCGACCGGCTTCAGGCCCATGTCCTTCGCGGTCTTGGCGGCGAGCGCCGAGCGCAGGCCGCCGGCGCAGTGGAAGATGAACTTCTTGTCTTCCTGGAAGATCGGCTTGGCGTAGGGGCTGTTCGGATCGATCCAGAATTCGAGCATGCCGCGGGTGCAGGAGAACGCGCCGGGGATCTTGCCGTCGCGCTCGATCTCGCGGGGATCGCGGATGTCGACGATGACGACGTCGTTCTTGCCGATCAGCGTAATCGCATCTGCTGCGCTGATGGTCTCGATCTCGGCATTGGCCTCGTCGATCATCACCTTGATGCCGCGGTGGATGTTCTGGGGCATGGAGCTCTCCCTGGATGTTGTTGGCGCGCCCGTCGGCGCGCGACGCGTTGCGCGTTTAGCGCACCAGCTCCCGCATCGCGTTCTCCAGACCTTCGATCGTGATCGGATACATGCGCTCGGAGAACAGGCGGCGGATGATGGTGGTCGATTCCGAATAGTCCCAGTGCTTCTGCGCCACCGGATTGAGCCACACCGCGTGCGGATAGGTGCGGGTGATGCGGTCGAGCCAGACCGAGCCGGCCTCCTCGTTGACATGCTCGACCCGAGCCGCCTGGCACCATGATCTCGTAAGGCGACATCGAGGCGTCGCCGACGAACACCACCTTGTAGTCGTGCGGATACTTGTGCAGGACGTCCCAGGTCGGCGTGCGATCGGTGAAGCGCCGCTTGTTCTGCTTCCAGACGCCCTCATAGAGGCAGTTGTGGAAGTAGAAATATTCCATGTGCTTGAATTCGCTCTTGGCGGCCGAGAACAATTCCTCGACCTGCTCGATATGCGAATCCATCGAACCGCCGATATCGAAGAACACCAGCACCTTGACCGCGTTGCGCCGCTCGGGGCGCATGTGCACGTCGAGATAGCCGTGGTTGGCGGTCTCCTTGATCGTGGTGTCGAGGTCGAGCTCGTCGGGCGCGCCGGTGCGGGCGAACTTGCGCAGCCGCCGCAGCGCGACCTTGATGTTGCGGATGCCGAGCTCGACATTGCCGTCGAGATCCTTGAACTCGCGCTTGTCCCACACCTTCACGGCGCGGTTGTTGCGGTTCTTCTCCTGCCCGATCCGCACGCCCTCGGGATTGTAGCCGTGGGCGCCGAACGGCGAGGTGCCGGCGGTGCCGATCCATTTGCTGCCGCCCTGGTGGCGGCCCTTCTGTTCCTCGAGCCGCTTCTTCAAGGTCTCCATGAGCTTGTCCCAGCCCATGGCCTCGATCTGCTTCTTCTCTTCCTCGGTGAGATATTTCTCGGCGAGCTTCTTCAGCCACTCCTCGGGGATCTCCGCCTTGCCCATGGCATCGAGCAGGCTCTCGAGCCCCTTGAACACGGTGCCGAACACGCGGTCGAACTTGTCCAGATTGCGCTCGTCCTTCACCAGGGCGGCGCGCGACAAATAGTAGAAGTTCTCGACGGTCTGTTCGGCGAGATCGGCGTCAAGCGCTTCCATCAAGGTCAGATATTCCCGTAGCGTCACGGGGACCTGGGCGTCGCGCAGCGATGTGAAGAACTGCAGGAACATATTTACTTAAATCGCCCGCCCTGCCGGTGCCGTCAAGGGCCCCCGCCCCGGTTGCGGCTGCGGATCAGCCATTCACTTTCACTTAACCACCCCGGCCAGCTTCGGCTCCCGGCGGCGAAACGTGACGTTAAGATGGGACGTTGATCACTGGAGGTAGCACGCTGCCCGTGGACCCGATCGACTTGCCCAATAGCCCTGCCAAGCTGCCGAAACTGTTCTCGCCGACGGCGATCGTCGCCGCCGTGGTGACGGCGATGAGCATATTCGTGCTGGGTCTGTTGATCTGGAAGGCGGTCGAGGCGCGCACCATGGCGCTCGCCCAGGGCGAGCGCGACATCCGCAACCTCACCCATTCGCTGGCGGAACACGCCTCGCATTCGGTCCAGGCGATCGATGTGGCCATGAACGCCATGGTCGACCTGCTGAAATACCAGAAGCCGCGCGTCGACCGCTTCAACGCGGCCTTGCGGAAGACCGCGGATGCGCTGCCGCAGATCCGGGAAATCGGCGTGATCGATCCCGACGGCAACCGGATCTACTCGTCGGCCGCTGAGTTGCCGGCGCACAACAATGCCGACCGCAGCTATTTCATCGGCCATCGCGACTCGCCGGACGCGACGCTACATATCAGCGAGCCGTTGCAGTCGCGGCTGACCGGGCATCCGACCATCGTGCTGTCGCGGCGCGTCACCCGGGAAGACGGCAGCTTCGGCGGCGTGCTGTTCGCGACCATCGAAAGCAGCTACTTCGACAACTTCTACCAGGCCTTCGAATTCGGTCCGTACGCCGGAATTACCCTGCTTCGCCTCGACGGCATCGTTCTGGCGCATTGGCCGGCGGGCAAGTGGAACAAGGAGGTGTCCGCGGCTTTCAAGGCGCAGATCGAGCAGGACCGGACGGGCTACACGAAAACCACATCGCCATTCGATGGACGCGTCAAATATCTCGGCTTCGAGCGCGCGTCGCAGTACCCGATCGTGGTCACCGTCGCCCTGCCGGAAGCCCAGGTTCTCGCCGCATGGCATGAGGATTTGCGCAACGACCTGCTTGTCGCCGTAATCCTGATGGGAAGCGTCATCCTGTTCGCCATCCTGCTGGGCAGGGAGTTCGCCAAGCGGACCAAGGTCGCGCGGATGCTCAGGGAACGCGAGGCGCGCTACCGGCTGCTGGCCGACAACATCGCCGACGTCGTGATCCTCTTGGACCGCAACGGCCGCTTCCTGTTCGTGTCGCAGTCGGTCGAGACCATCCTCGGCCGCAAGCCGAACGATCTGATCGGCAAATCCTGCTTTGAGTTCGTGCATCCCGATCACCTCGCCGACGTCGCCAGGGCGACATCGGAATTGACCAACTGGACGACCACCAAGACCGTCGAATTCAAGACCTTCCGCGCCGACGGGAGCGAGGTCTGGGTCGAGATCAACTTCAAGCTTGCCGGGATCGCGGAAGACCATCAGGCCATCGAGGTCGTCGGCGTGCTGCGCGACGTGACCGAACGCCGCAAGATGGAGGACGAGCTCAACGCCCTGAACATCCGCCTGTCGGAGCTTGCGACGACCGACGGCCTGACCGCGCTCGCCAACCGCCGCAGCTTCGACAGCGCGCTGCCGCGCGAGTTCCGCGACCGCGAGCAGATCTCCCTCATCATGCTCGATATCGATCACTTCAAGGGTTTCAACGATGCGCAGGGCCATCAGGCGGGCGACGAATGCCTGAAGCGCGTGGCGCGCGTGATCGCGGACGCCACCATCAACACGACGGCGCTGGCGGCGCGATATGGCGGTGAGGAGTTCGCGATCATCCTGCCCGGAATCGGCGAGCAGGACGCGCTGAAGGTCGCCGAAGCGATGCGCCTCACGGTGCGATCGCTGGCGATCGCCAATCCGCCGGCGCGGCGCGGCGTGGTCTCGATCAGCCTCGGGATCGCCAGCCGGTCGGCTGCGACCGCAGACGAGAGCGATTTGCTCGGCCAAGCCGACCTAGCGCTCTACGAGGCGAAACGCTCGGGGCGCGACCGCACGGTGCTGGCCTCGTCGCTCGCGGGCGGCAATCATTCCGCAGGACGGAAACAGTACGCCTGACATACTATGCGCCGGATGCCGTTCAGGGTACCGCTGCGCTGCGGAATCCGCCCTAGACCGCCCCGCGTTTTCAATTACAATTGCGCCTGACAAGACATTGGGCAGGACGTTTGAATGGGCATCATTGCGGCACTGGTGATCGGTGCGATTGCCGGCTGGCTCGCTGGGCTGATCGTGCGCGGCGCGGGGTTCGGGCTGATCGGCAACATGGTTGTCGGCATCATCGGCGCGCTGGTGGCCAGCTGGCTGTTGCCGCGCCTTGGCGTCGGCCTTGGCGGCAGCGCGATCCGCGACATCATCAACGCGACGATCGGCGCGGTCATCGTGCTGGTGATCCTGTCGCTGATCAGGCGGGCCTGATCGAACAATTTGCATTTCCGACGGCCGCTGCGAGAGCGGTCGTTTCATGTTGAGGCTCAAGGTGAGATCCACGCGGCCGACGAACGAAGCAAGGCAAACAGATCGATGAAATTCACGGGTACCAAGGACTACGTCGCCACCGATGACCTCAAAGTCGCCGTCAATGCCGCCATCGTGCTCGAGCGCCCGCTGCTGGTGAAGGGCGAGCCCGGCACCGGCAAGACCGTGCTGGCCGAGGAAGTCGCCAAGGCGATCGACGCGCCGCTTTTGACCTGGCACATCAAATCGACCACCAAGGCGCAGCAGGGGCTCTACGAATACGACGCGGTGTCGCGCCTGCGCGACAGCCAGCTCGGCGATGCGCGCGTGTCCGACATCAAGAACTACATCAAGCGCGGCAAGCTGTGGGAAGCCTTCACCCACGAGAAGCGCCCGGTGCTCTTGATCGACGAGATCGACAAGGCCGACATCGAATTCCCCAACGACCTCCTGCTCGAGCTCGACCGCATGGAGTTCCACGTCTACGAGACCGGCGAGACCATCAAGGCGAAGCTGCGCCCGATCGTGATGATCACGTCGAACAACGAGAAGGAACTGCCGGACGCATTCCTGCGCCGCTGCTTCTTCCACTACATCAAGTTCCCCGACGCCGACACCATGAACAAGATCGTCGACGTGCACTTCCCCGGCATCAAGAAGCGGCTGGTGGAAGAAGCGCTGCGCATCTTCTTCGAGGTCCGCGAGGTGCCGGGCCTGAAGAAGAAGCCCTCGACCTCGGAACTGCTCGACTGGCTCAAGCTGCTCTTGAACGAGGACATCACCCCGGAAATGCTGCGCGAGCGCGATCCGCGCAAGCTGATCCCGCCGCTGCACGGCGCGCTGCTCAAGAACGAGCAGGACGTGCATCTGTTCGAGCGGCTGGCGTTCCTCAGCCGCCGCGAAGTCTAGTTCACGCAAACGCCGGGGCATTCGCTCCGGCGTTTTGCTGAACCGCTCCAACCAACAAGAAGACCAGGGAAGATGAACGTCCAGACCCAAATCCGCGCCGCCGAGCCCGTCACGACCGAGCATTTCGACGTCCTGATCGCGGGCGCCGGCATCTCCGGCGTCGGCGCCGCCTATCACCTGACCACGCAATGCCCGGGCACCAGCTTCGTGGTGCTGGAGACCCAGAAGACCTTCGGCGGCACCTGGTCGACGCACCGCTATCCCGGCATCCGCTCCGACAGCGACCTGCACACCTTCGGCTATCGTTTCAAGCCGTGGACCAGTGCGCCGATCGCGAGCGCGGCAGAGATCCTGAAATACATGGGCGAGGTGATCGAGGAGAACGACCTCAGCAGCCACATCCGCTATCGCCACACCATCACCGCGGCGAAGTGGTCGAACGAGACCAATCTCTGGACCATCGATGCAACGCGTATCGACACCGGCGAGCAGCTGCGCTTCACCACCAACTTCTTCTGGATGTGCCAGGGCTATTACCGCCACGACGCGGGCTATACGCCCGAATGGGCCGACATGGCCAAGTTCAAGGGCACGGTCGTGCATCCGCAGACCTGGCCCGATGATCTCGACTACAAGGGCAAGCGCGTCATCGTGATCGGCTCCGGCGCGACGGCCGCGACCCTGATTCCGGCGATGGCCAAGGACGCCGGCCACGTCACCATGCTGCAGCGTTCGCCGACCTATTTCCGCACCGGCCGCAACGCAATCGAGATCGCCGAGGAGCTGCGCAGGCTGCAGGTCGACGAGGCCTGGATCCACGAGATCACCCGCCGCAAGATCCTGTTCGAGCAGGACGCCTTCACCAAGCGGACCTTCGCCGAGCCCGAGGGCGCCAAGAAGGACCTGCTGGCGGCGGTCGAGGCCGTCCTCGGCAAGGACTACGACATCGCCACCCACTTCACGCCGCGCTACCGGCCCTGGCGGCAGCGCATCGCCTTCATTCCGGATGCCGACCTGTTCCACGCCATCAAGGGCGGCAAGGCCTCGGTCGTCACCGACGAGATCGAGCGCTTCACCGAGAAGGGCATCCTGCTCAAGTCCGGCAAGGAGCTCGAGGCCGACATCATCATCACCGCGACCGGGCTTCCACCTGTCTGCGAATGGCGGCATCGACTTCGCAATCGACGGCAAGCCGCTCGACTTCAAGGACACCGTGACCTATCGCGGCATGATGTTCACCGGCGTGCCGAACCTCGTCTGGGTGTTCGGCTATTTCCGCGCGAGCTGGACCTTGCGCGTTGATCTGGTCGCCGACTTCGTCTGCCGCATGCTCAAGCACATGAAGGCGACCGGCGCGAACAAGGTGACCCCGGCACTGCGCCCCGAAGACCACAACATGCCGCTGCTGCCGTGGATCGATCCGGAGAACTTCAACCCCGGCTACATGATGCGCGGCATGCACCTGCTGCCGAAACGCGGCGACAAGCCGGAATGGCAGCACAACCAGGATTACTGGGCCGAGAAGGACGAATTCCCGGCGATCGACCTTGAGGACAAGGCGTTCGTCTACGGCTGAGCTCCTGATAGCAGTCCCGTCATCCTGAGGAGCGCGTAGCGCGTCTCGAAGGATACACGGCCCCAGTCGGGCCGTCGTGCTTCGAGACGGCCGCTTCGCGGCCTCCTCAGCATGACGGTGTTAGACACAGCGCGCTGATCAAGAAGCATCGGCGCGCACAGCTTTCCCTCACGCATATTCCGGCAGCTTCGCGGCGGCCTCGGGGGTCTTGCCGCGGATCATGTCGGAGGCCTTGTCGGCGATCATCAAGGTCGAGGCGTTGAGATTGGCTGAGATCATCCGCGGCATGATCGAGGCGTCGATCACGCGCAGGCCCTCCATGCCATGGACCCGAAGCTGGTCGTCGACCACGGCCCAGGGCGCGTCGGCTGGGCCCATCCGGCAGGTGCAGCCGGGATGGAAGGTGGTGGTGCCGCGCTGGGTCGCGGCCGCGAGCAGCTCGTCGTCGCTCGTGACCTTCGGACCCGGAAAATCCTCATAGGCGAAATACGGCTTGAGCGGCTCGGAGGCGAGCAGCCGGCGCGCCAGCTTCATGCCGGCGACGACGACGCGGCGGTCGATCTCCTCGGCGAGATAATTGGTCTGGATGATCGGCGGCGCGAACGGATCGGCGGAGCGGATCCGGACATAGCCACGACTCTCCGGCCGCTGCTGCCACGAGGCCACCGTCATGCCGGGCTCGTCCTCGAGCTGGCCCTGCACGCCCTCCTTGTAGCTCGCCGGCGTGAAGGTGAGCTGCAAATCGGAGCTCTCGGTGGTCTCGCCGGAATGCCAGAAGCAGTAGACCATGGTCGGCGACAGCGACAGCAGCCCGCGCCGGGTCGTCGCCCATTTGATCGCCTCGCCCCACAGGCTGAAGCCGCGGCGCAGCTCGTTGATGGTCCGGATGTTCTTGACCCGCGCCACCGAGCGCGGCGCGTAGTGATCCTGCAGGCCTTCGCCGACACCCGGCAGCGCGTGGCGCACCTCGATGCCGTGCGACTTCAAGAGGTCGGGCGAACCCACGCCGGAGAGCTGCAACAGCTGCGGCGAGTTGTAGGCGCCGCCGGAGAGGATGACCTCCTTGGTGGCGCGGATCTCGAGCGGATCGCTGTGCTTGCCACCGCGGTTGTAGCGCACGCCGACCGCGCGCTTGCCCTCGAAGATGATGCCGGTGACATGGGCATGCGTGCGCACGTCGACATTCGGCCGCTTTCGCGCCGGATGCAGGAACGCGGTCGCGGCGCTGACCCTGCGGCCGTTCAGGATGGTGCGCTGGCAGTACGACACGCCCTCCTGGATCTGGCCGTTGTAATCGGGATTGCGCGGAATGCCGAGGCTGACCGCGCCTGCCATGAAGGCCTCGCAGAGCGGATCCTGCCAGTCCATCGTGGTGACGGTGAGGTTGCCGTCGCGGCCGCGATAGGTGTCGTCGCCCTCGCCGATCCTTTTCTCCATGCGCCGGAAGTACGGCAGCACGTCGGGATAGCCCCAGCCGCGATTGCCGAGCTGCGCCCAGGTGTCGAAATCCTGGCGCTGGCCGCGATTGTAGATGTGGCCGTTGATCGAGGACGAGCCGCCGAGCGTCCTTGCCACGCGGCGCGTAGATGCTGCGGCCGCCGGTGTAAGGGCCCACCTCCTGCTGGTAGGCCCAATTCACGCTCTTCATGTGGAAGGTCTTGATGAAGCCGGCCGGCAGATGGATGTAGGGATGCCAGTCGCTCGGCCCCGCCTCCAGCACGCAAACCTGGACAGCAGCGTCTTCACTCAACCGGTTGGTCAGCACGCTCCCGGCGGAGCCTGCGCCGATGATCACATAATCGAACGTTTCCATCGTCTCGTTTCTGGCGCCGACCAACGTGTCAGCGCGGCTTTTCGTTGAGTTGATAGTTGAGATGCGCCTTCACCGTCGGCCATTCGCTGGCGATGATGCTGTAAACCACGGTGTCGCGCAACGTGCCGTTGGGCGCGATCTGATGGCTGCGCAGGATGCCGTCCTGCTTGGCACCCAAACGCTCGATGCCGCGCCGGCTCTGGTGATTGAAGAAATGCGTGCGGAACTCGACCGCGACGCAATCGAGCTTCTCAAAGGCATGTTGCAGCAGCAGCAGTTTGCACTGCGTATTGACCGCGCTGCGCTGCACACGCTTGGCGTACCAGGTCGAGCCGATCTCGACGCGGCGGTTCGGCGTGTCGACATTCATGTAGGTCGTCATGCCCGAGATCCGCCCGTCGGCATCGAACACCGTGAACGGCAGCATCGATCCGGCCGCCTGCAGGCCGAGCCTCCGGTCGATCTCCTTGGCCATGTTCTCCGGCTGCGGGATCGAGGTGTACCAGAGTTGAGAGAGGTGGCCGTCCTTCACCGCTTCGACGAGGCCGTCGCGATGATCGTGCGAAAGTGGTTCGAGCCGCGCATGCGCGCCGCGAAGGGTGACCGGTTCAAGCCAGGGCATCTCGTATCCTTTCCGTCATTGCGAGGAGCGAAGCGACGAAGCAATCCATCTCTCCGCGTCCGTGGCTACATGGATTGCTTCGCGGAGCCTGTCATCCGGCGGCGCTTCGCGCCGACCGGGTAGCTCGCAATGACGTTCTTACGTCACTTGTTCAGAAAATTCAGCGGCAATCCCGGCCGCGACCAGTCCATCGCGATCAGTTCGCCCTTGCCGGACAGCGTGATGTAGGCGGTCTTCAGGTCCGGTCCGCCGAAGGCGATGTTGGTGGTGACACGGTCGCCGGTCGACACCTGTTCGACCACGGTGCCGTCAGGCGCGATCACCGAGATGCAGCCCGAGATCAGCGTCGCGACGCAGACATTGCCCGATGCTTCGACGGCGAGCGAATCGAACATCTGGTAGCCGCCGAGACCCGCGATCGGCTTGCCGCGCTCGCCGCGATAGATCACGTCGCGCGGCTTGATGGTGCCGGGCTCGGACACCTCATAGGCCCACAGCCGCGCCGTCGGCGTCTCCGCGATGTAGACGGTCTTCTCGTCCGGCGACAGGCCGATGCCGTTGGCGGGCAGGATGCCGTGCACGGCCTCGACGATCTCGTTCATGCCGGGCTTCAGATAATAGAACGCGCCGACATCCATCTCGCGGGCGCGGCGCTTGCCGAGATCGGAGAACCACAGGCCACCGTGCCTGTCGAACACCAGGTCGTTCGGCCCGCGCAGCTCATGCTCGCCGCACTTCGTCACGACGGTCTCGACCTTGCCGGATTGCAGGTCGACGCGCTGGATCGAACCGCCGAGATAATCCTCCGGCTGCGGTCCCGGCATGATCATGTTGCGAGTCGGGATCCAGGAGAAGCCACCATTGTTGCAGATGTATATCTTGCCGTCGGGGCCGAGCGCCGCGCCGTTCGGGCCGCCCGGCACCTTGGCGACGATCTCCTTGCGCCCGTCGGGATAGACCCGGGTCAGCCGCTGGCCGCGGATTTCGACCAGCACGACCGAACCGTCGGGCATGACGACGGGACCTTCGGGAAACTCGAGATCGGTGGCGAGAACTCGAATATTGGCCATGGCATCCTCCCGGCTCATTGGCTGCAGGCGGATTCCGAACGGTCCCGCACGCGCAACGTTGTTGTTTCATGCTGTTATGGCAAACGGGGTTTGGCTTGCCAAGCAATCAGGGGCGCAACGCTGCCCGGCGTTGGCGTCGCGTGCCAATCTCGCTGGCTATTACGCAGAATAGCCACGGTGTCATCACCCGCGCATGCGGGTGATCCGAGCCGGGCGATGACAGTTGAAGTTGGGGACGCGGCTTCGCGTTCTCGCCGCACCTCTCCTTTCATTCCGGGGCGTGCGAAGCACGAGCCCGGAATGACGATGGAGAGGGAGCCGCAGGCCGCGTGATCGCATCAGCTCAGCGTGCCCGCATGCACCCACCAGCCGGGATGCGCGGCGCGGAGCTTCTCGCCGGCAGTCTGGGCGTCGGCATCGGTGGCGAACACCGCAAAGCAGGTCGCGCCGGAGCCCGACATGCGCACCAGGCGAACGTCCTTGGTCGCACGCAGCGCGGACAAGACGTCGCTGATGACGGGCTCGATGCGCGCGGCGGGGGCTTCGAGATCGTTGGTGCCGGCGCGAAAGCGCCGTGATCCAGTCGTCGACCGCGCGTCCGGCGTCCGGCCAGGACGGCGCCTGCATCATGACATCGGTGGCGCCGATCAAAAGCTCGCCATGGCGCAGGCCGAGCGCATTGAAGACATCCTTGGTCGCAACCGGCACGCGCGGATTGACCAGCACGCAGGGCATTTTCGGCAGGTCGAGCGGCAACAGGCCCTCGCCGACACCGGTCATGTCGCAGGCGCGCGAGGCGACGCACACCGGCACGTCCGCGCCGGTCTGCAGCGCGACCTCCATAATCCTGCTATCGTCGAGCGAGAGTTCGTTGAGCCGCGCCAGCAGCCGCAGCGCAGCCGCGGCATCCGCCGAGCCGCCGCCGATGCCGGCCGCGACGGGCAGCACCTTCTCCAGCGTGAAGTGGCCGACCTCGAGGTCCGCGACGCGCTCGCCGAGCAGCCGCGCGGCCTTGAGCACCAGATTATCAGATGTATCGCCGCAGGCATCGGCCAGCGGCCCCAGCATCGAGAGCGACAGCTCAGGCCCCGGCTCGAGCGTGAGACGATCGGCGCAATCGGCAAACGCGACGACGCTCTCCAGGTCGTGAAACCCATCGACACGCCGCCCGACAACCCTGAGCGTCAGGTTGACCTTGGCACGCCCTTCTTCAATCAGCGCCGGCACTGCGATAAACCCCTAAAGACAAACATCGTGCTGCGATTAGCGTAAATCGCCTCACGATCCTATCCCTTTGTTTGCACGGAAATTCCGGGGGGCATCCCGGCCCAGGCGCCCCATCCGCCGCCGTCGTCCCTGCGAAAGCAGGGACCCATACTCCGCGGCGGACGTTGTGAACGGGATTCGTCGTTCGGGCAGTCTGCAACAATACTCATCGGTGGTTATGGGTCCCTGCTTTCGCAGGGACGACACCGAATTTGCGGCACCCGCAAGCCCTAGCCACCCTTGCCGTCGTCGTCCTTCTTCTTGTCGGCGGAGGCGGCGTTCGAGGTGTCGTCCGGCAGGCCGTTGTCGATCTTGGCCTGGATCTTCGGCAGCTCTTCCGGCTCGGGCTTGAGGTCGCGGGCATGCGCCCACTGGAACTTGGCTTCCAGCGTGCGGCCGACGCGCCAGTAGGCGTCGCCGAGATGGTCGTTGATGGTCGGATCTTCCGGCTTCAGGTCGATCGCGCGCTCGAGGTTCTTCACCGCCTCGTCGTAATTGCCGATCCGGTAAAACGCCCAACCGAGGGAATCGACGATGTAGCCGTCGTCAGGGCGCTGATCGACGGCACGCTTGATCATCTTCATGCCTTCGTCGAGGTTGATGCCCTGGTCGATCCAGGAATAGCCAAGATAGTTCAGCACATGCGGCTGCTCGGGCTGCAGCTCGAGCGCCTTGCGCATGTCGGCCTCGGCCTTGTTCCACTGCTTGGAGCGCTCCTCGCAGATGCCGCGGTAGTAATAGGTGACCCAGGCGTTCTTGTCGCCGCCGGCGGCCGGCAGCGCGTCGATCGCCTGCGAATAGGTGGTGGCGCAATCGGCGAACTTCTTGCGGCCGCGCTCGATGTTTCCGAGCGCCAGGATCGCCTCGATATCCTTCGGCTGATCGGAGGTGACTTCCTTGAGGATCTTGATCGCCTCGTCGCTGCGGTCGGCGGCGTCGAGATTGGTCGCGAGCTGGATCTGCGCGTTGCGCTTCAGCGGCGAGGACGCCGGCATCCGCTCATAGACCTTGATCGCCATCTGCGGCTTCTTCACCGATTCATAGAGATCGGCGAGCGACAGCAGCGCCAGCGGATGGTTGGGCTGCAGATAGAGCGCGAGCTGCAGATAGACCAGCGCGAGGTCCTCGCCGCCGCGGCGGGTCAGCGTCGCACCGATGCCGTACAGCGCCTCGGCGGCGCCGGCCTGCGGTGAATCGATCAGCGGCGGCAGCTTCTTGCCGGCCTTGGTTTCCTTGATGCCTTCCAGCACCAGCGGATGACGCGGCAGCTTCTTGTCGAACGCCTCGTACATCGCGGTCGCGGCGGCGGCATCCTTGTTGCGCGAGGTCCAGCGCGCATATTCATCGACCGTGCGAAGCATCGAATCGTCGAGCTTGTAGACCTTCTCGAAGCGGGCGCCGGCATCCTTCTCCTTGCCGGACAGCTCGTAGATCATGCCGGCGTGCAGATCCTTGAAGATCGGATACCACTCGGGGCCGGTCAGCTTGTCGATCGAGGCGACCGCGCCCTTGCTGTCGCCGGCGCCATAGGCCGCCCAGGCCGACAGCAGCGTCGCCACCAGATCGGTGATCGGGCCGCGGACCGACTGGTTGATGTCGGACTGCGCGGCGGCGTATTTCTTCAGCTTGAGGTCGCGCACACCGACGACGAGGCGCGCGACGCGGTTGGCCTTGTCCTGGGTCAGGATGCGGTCGGCGAGCTTGACCGCCTCCTCGATGTCGCCGTCGGCGAGCGAGGAGATGAAGGCGCGATCGAGCAGCTCGGAATTCTTCGGATCGGTGCGCAGCGCCGAGCCGGTAGAATGCCGCGGCCGAAGTCGCATCGCGCTCGACACTGGCGTGGCGGGCTGCGAGATAGCTGCCGGAGGTGGTCAGCGACTTCAGGTCGGCCTTGCTTGGGAATTGCGCGGTGTTGTCGGTCGGATGGTCTGGTGTCTGCGCCGACAGCTGCGCAGGCACGGCAAGCGCCGCGGCAGCAAGAACGGCAATCGTCAGGCGGTTGAAACGGGTGGACAGCATCACGGTCGCCTTGCTCCAGGGGTTTAAGGCCACGAAGGATTTACGGCCAAGATCTTCGCGACAAGATCCTGCGATCAGTCTCAAAATGCGAACCCAAGCGGCGGCATCCCGGCGAGCGACAATGCCGCTTTTGGCGTTTATCCGCAAGGATCGCCCAAAGGTAACCCATGCCGAATCGACTGGCAGATTAGGCCGTTAGGCCTGCCGATCCAGCCAGCCCACCGCAAGACCCTCCCACTATGGCGGTATCGTGACCGGCCCGGGCATATTCGCGTGCGGAAGCAAAAAGCGCCTGGGGAGGCTGGCCACGCAGCCAGTTCCACCTCTCCCCTTGCGGGAGAGGTCGGAATTCAAGCGAAAGCTTGAATTCCGGGTGAGGGGTTCAGGTCTGTCCTTCGGTCGAAGTCCCTCCATGGACCGGTACCCCTCACCCGGATTGCATCTGTCGATGCAATCCGGCCTCTCCCACAAGGGGAGAATTCAGCACTGCATATGGGTTTATATGAATTCCCAGGAGCAGTCTATCTTATTGAATTTGCTAGAAGAGTGGTCCTTGGAGTAACATGCGACACGCGCCCGCTCATACCCATATTTGGGACACTTTAAGGGACACTGAGACCGCAATGGCCCGTCGCACACGCTCCGCATTTCTCGAAAACCGTACAGCGCGCCTGAAGCTCGCCGCGCGAAAGAAACCGTACACGGCGCTGATCGCGCCCGGCATTTTTCTCGCGTATCGTCGCAACACTGGCCCTGGCACATGGTCGGTGAAGTGCAACGGTTGGCTCAAGCGGTTCTCGCTCGCCGATGATCGCGAGGACGCGAACGGCAACAGCGTGATGACCTATTGGCAGGCGCTGGAACACGCCAAGAGATTGGCGCGCGCTGGTGAGGGCGATAGCGAGCAGCCGATCAGCGTCGCGGAGGCGATAGACGCCTATGAGACCGATTTGGAGACCCGCGACGGCAGCAAGTACAATGCGACAGGCGTCCGTCGCCACCTCGGCTCATTAACCAGCAAGACCGTTGCATTGCTCACCGAGCGCGAACTGCGCGACTGGCGCGCGGGTCTCGTCAAGCAGGGACTGAAGCGTTCAAGCGCCGACCGCGTCGCTCGCTCGTTCAAGGCAGCGCTGGCGCTCGCAGCCCGCAATGACAAGCGCATCGGCAACGCTGCTGCGTGGAAGAACGGCTTGAAGAAGCTGCCCGACAGCGAAGTCGCACGCAACGTGATCTTGAAGGACGAGACGGTCAAAGCGCTAGTGACGGCATCGTACGACGAGACGCATCGTCTAGGCGTTCTTGTCGAAGTTCTGGCCGCGACAGGTGCGCGTGAAAGCCAGGTTCTGAGGCTGCGCGTCGATGATCTGCAAGATGACAATTCCGTAGCTCCTCGCTTACTGATGCCGAGCAGCCGCAAGGGCAAGAGCCGCAAGGTTGAGTATCGACCGCTGCCGATATCGCAGCGATTGGCGAAGCTGCTGCGACAGCACGCGAAGAGCAAGGCTCCGCATGATCGGTTGATCGACCGTATTCCGAAACTGTCGGGTCGATTTCGTCCTATTGCCAAATCACTTGGCCTCGGACCAGAGGTCGTGCCCTATGCGCTGCGTCACAGCTCGATAGCGCGACAATTGCTGAAAGGTCGACCGACGCGCATCGTCGCCGCTTACCACGACACCTCAGTTGCAATGATCGAGAAAAACTATTCGAGATACATCATCGGCGATCCGAGCGACGCGATGATGCGCGAGACGTTGCTTGACTTCGAAAAATTCGCCTAGCTTGGCGCAAGCGGCATGAGGATCGCGAAAGCGCAGCGGCGTCGGCGCTGATGTTCATTAGCTGCGCCTGAGAGCTTTTCAATATTGCACCGATCAATCCGGCGCATCACGGAGCGCTCATGGCGATCCGACACTCGAAGATTTACTATTTCGCATCCACTGCGCGGCTGCCGTGGATCATCGAAGGCAATGAACTACGGCCCTATCGCCGAGAAAGGGGGTGGTTCGTAGGTCGAGACTTCCTGTGGGCGACCGCTCGCAGTGAGGGCGCTCCTGAAATGCGAGATCATCGCGATGTTCAGTTGCGCTTGACGCTTCATGCTGACGATTTCGAACCTTGGGCCTCCATCGTAGCGCGATCTCCGGAATTGCTGGATGGAGATGACGCATTTGCACCTCCGGGCAACCAAGCAGACCTCGATAGTTGGTATGCCCGGTGGGACCCTTTGCCGCTATCGCGGGTCATTGGCATCGAGGCAAGAACGTGCTCCGGCGGGTGGCAAGCAACAGAGCTGTCGTACATGCAACATCCATCAGTTCGAGCACTGCGTGGCGTCGTGGTGGGTGACAAGGTTTATAGCTCGTACCGCGTTGATCGCGCCTCGTTCATAACGGAGGCCGCTCCTCTCGCTGACTGGCCCGACGCTATAGAGCTACCAAAGCGCCTGAACACGCGGTCTGCGTCGGGTTTCGAGCAATTTACCGATGATCAATGGGAGGCTATTTGTTCAGTGCGTGAAAGCTGGCCCGACCACGTTGATTTGGTGTTAGCCCGAGACGAACTTGAGCTGCTGGGACAGCATTCGTGGCTGTCGAAAAGCCAAAGATCGCAACTGGGCCCACCCGTGAAAATCAGAGATGATCTGAGGACTGCCTTGCGATTATCACGTGAACTGCAAGCGGCGATTAAGGCGCTGCCAGTCGCGCTTCGCGGCAGCGGCCCCGATCCCAATCTAGAGGAGCAGGATCGGCGTTTACAAGCCGCGCTCCACATGTACGAATATCTCGCCGGCCCCCTTTTCCGGGGCCGGAGAGACCCATATCGCATGCAGCTTGAGGATGGTCTCCTTGCCTACTGGGCTGATGTGTTTGACGGGGACTTCTCGTTCTCCCGGAGGCTTGACGGCACGCCCTACGGCCCGCTGATTGAATTTCTCACGCTGACGTTGCGCGCCATCACCGGCAGCGCGCCAGGGCCCGATCGTATTGCCAAAATAATCGTTCAATACAGAGACACGCCCGACTTACCCGATTGAACGCCGGAACCCGTTTAAAAGTCCAACTACCGGCCCTCAGTATTTCAGCCAAGGGTGACCTACGTAGCCACATGCATACGGAGGACAAACATGGCTCGCCCTGAAGTGACCGACCATAAGCCGACCGATACCGCGCATCACCCTGATGCTTACAGCATCCGTGAATTCTGTGAGCGCCACGGGATCAGCTCCCAGATGTTCTACAAGCTGAAGCCCCAGGGGCTGATGCCCGTGACGTTCAACGTCGGCACGCGCGTGTTGATCTCGCGCGAGGCCGCCGCTGCCTGGCGTCGCGAGCGCGAAGCTGCGGCACAGATGGCCGATAGCGCCGCGTAGTCGCAGAAAAGGCGGCCCGCCAGCCGCCTCATCTCAATTCTCTCAAAGGACATTTCGAAATGTACCTCACCGATAGCAGCGCTGGCGCGTCTGCGCAAGACCACCCGACCGGCTCGACGGTCATCGGCCCCATCGAGTTTCTGAAGACGCTGTTCGCCTACACCACTGGGCCGATCTACACTTGCACGTTCACCAACGAGCACAAGCGCGGCGCCGAGCGCCGCTTCATTGGCCGCAAGCCAGGCGAGATCACCAGCTTCATCAAGAAGTGGGACGGGCCGGGGCGCGGTCTTTTCTTCTGCATCGCCACGCAGAAGGACGGATCGCAGAAGCGCAACAAGGAGAACTGCCACGAGATCGGCTTCCTCCACGTTGACATCGACTTCAAGCATGTCGATCTGCTGGGCGCTGATCCGCTCGCCGATGTGTTGCGGCATCTGGGGCGCCTTCGCCATCGGCCGAGCATCACCGTGGCGTCGGGCGGCGGCGTGCATGCTTATTGGCGCCTCACGGAACCTATGGATACCCAGTCCGAAATCGATCGCATCGAAGCGGTCCTGCGTCAGCTTGCGGACATCGTCGCCGGTGACCTTGCGGTCTGCGAAGTCTCACGCGTCATGCGGCTCCCCGGCTCGCACAATACCAAGAATGGCGGGTGGAAGGAGGTCAAGGTCACTGACTTCCACCCCGAGCGCCAGTACGAATTCGACGACATCGAGGAATGGCTCAGCGAACAGTCGCCGGTCATGCTCCGCCTCAATCGTGCGTACGCGCGGACGGCGGGAGAACATGTGGCTGTGGATCCACAGACCGTGTCCGGCGAGGCCGACTTCTTCGCTGAGTACGCGAAGCGCGAGGGCTTCAAGCCGCGCATCAACGTCGAGCAGCGGTTGCGCAACATGATGTACATGGCCGGTGGCGAGAATTCCATCCACGTCACACAACGCTCGGTGACCGCGTCGCTCCTGAACGATGGCGTGGACATCGATGCCGTGATCGAGCGAGTGCTCATCGCCACGCGGGCGGCCGCAGGCGAGTACGGCGCGCGTTGGAATTGGCGCCGCGAAGAGCGCAAGGTCCGACATATGTGCGAGACCTGGGTGAAGAAGTGCTCGCGCCGCAACTACAAGCGCCGGGAGGTCCGGTGATGGACAAGATCATGGATCGCGGCACCACGATGGGCCCCGACAACGTGGTGGAGTTCCCGCGCGCCGTTGGGGTCGCCAAGGGTGAACTGCATGTCGTGATCGGCAACGCGGTGCTTGCGCGCATGCGCGCAAGCGGCGAGGCGTTGATCAACGCCGATAAGTGTACCTGGCTCTATTCGGGCGGCATCTGGGAGTTGCGGACCGACATCAAAGCGTGGTTGGGGGTTCGTATCGAGGAGGCGTGCGAGGGCATGGGCGTCACGAATACCAACGCGCTTACCTCGGAAGCCTGTAACCGCATTTTGCGGCGCCCTGAGCTTTGGCGCGATGATGACATCCCCTGGGATCAGCACGGAAAGATTCCGACGCGATCGGGCTTGATCGATCCCCGTACGGGCAAGTTGGAGGCCGCGCGGCCTGATCACTACTGCACCTGGTGCATCGAGGTCGATTACGATCCCGATGCGACGTGCCGCTGGTGGGAGACGATGATGACCGACATGTTCGGCGATCGCGATCCGGTCGAGCAAGCGGCGCTGATCGGCATCGTGCAGGAACTGGTGGGCGCCGCGCTAATCGACAAGAAGCCGCGCGCGTTGTCGAAGGCATGCGTGTTTTGGGGCATTCAGAACCGCGCCAAGTCGGGGCTGCTCGACGTTGTCGCGGGACTGTTCGGCGGCAATCCGATCGCGGCATCGCTGCCGTCGATCGAGGGCAATCATGGGCTGATGCCGTTCGCGCGACGCGCGCCCTGGGTGCTCCACGAGGCTTTCAGCGGGCAATGGCACTTGTCCGCGACGGTCAAATCAATCGTCACGGCCGAGCCCGTGCAGATCAACGTCAAGAATGGCCCGATGCTCAGCCAGATCGTCCGCGCGCCCATCTTCTGGGCCACGAATTTTCAGCCGCAGTTCAAGGAGAGCACGCGCGCGATCGTCGAGCGCATGATCGTCATCGAAGTGACGCGGGCCTTCGTGGAAGGTCAACCGATCGGCGCTGCGGCCGAGGCGATCAGCCGGGGCTACAGCAAGCCCGGCGAATTCGTCGTGGCGACCGAGCTGCCCGGCGTTCTCAATTGGGCCATGGCCGGCCTGCGGCGGGCGCTGGCGCGGGGTTCGATCGCGACCACCGAAGGCATCAAGGAGACCGCCGAGACGATCCACAAGGACAGCAACCTCGTGGCGGGGTTCCTTGACGACTGCATCGAATACGATCCGCTCGGCCGCGTGCGGGTGTCGGATTTCTGTTTGGCGCACAGCGCATGGTGGCTTGATTTGAAGGGGGAAGATCGGCGGTTGCCGTCTAACGAAGCCGTCGGCAAGGCGCTGAAGTCCATTGGTGATCCGCGCATTGGTATTCACCGGGCCGAATTGCGGGAGAGCGGCAATCGTTATTATTGCGGGGTTGTGCTCAACCAGCTCGGCCTTCAGTTCCACAAGACCGCCTATCAGAGCGCCTTGTTCGAGGGCAAGACTGCTCGTGCAACGGACCCGTCGCAAGAGGTGAATAGCCTCATCCCGGCATCCTGGGACGATCGACCGAGTATCGTTGCGATGCGCGAGCAGCACAACACGACGGTCATGAATGACCGGAGCGACGATCGGGGCGATGCGTCGGTCACTGACCCATGACCCGAATGAGCCGAATGGAGCTGTTGTCGGTCATCAGTCCGGTCACGACCTCAAATATCTAATTGTATTGGGTTTTTCGATGACGATGACCGTCATGACCGTTTCACCTCCATTATCTGGAGAAAGCTGAAGAGAGTGGACAAGAGGGGCGTTTAGCAGAGCGAAAATAGGGCTCTAGAGAAAAGAGAGAGTTTCGGGTCAGTCGGGTCATCGGTCATCGCGGCCGCGCGGGGCGGTCGCCGCCGTATCATTGGAGTGTGAAAGAATGGCAATTGCAAATCTCCGCGAATTGAAGCGTGTCGTGTCGTCGCAAGAGACGGCGCCAGTGCATGATGTCGCGAAGGCGATTGGCATCAAGCTGCGGCTCGCTGATCAGAATGAAAACGACGCCGCCAACCATCGCCGGGAAGCGGGTGAAATGCTTGTGACGCTGCGCAAGCGCGTCGAGGCTGACAACCAGAGCTGGAAGCAATTCGTTTACGACTATTTCGACCGCCCCCGCGCCGAGCTGGAAAAGCTCATGACGCATGTGTCGAAGAGCGCCGTTGCCAAGGCTGCGATCGAGGCGACGCCGCGCAAATCGGATCGCGCCATCGCAGCGGAAACCGGCGTCGGCAAGGACACTGTCCGCCGCGCGCGTGACCAACTGGCGCAAACTGCGCCAGTTGAGAGGCGCGTCGGCAAAGACGGCAAGGCTCGCAGGATGCCCGGGTACGAACAGCGCGTGACGGCCGAGCCGCAAAAATCAGCACCGTCTAAGCGCATCGTGCTGCTTTCCGATGAACCCTGCGCCGACTGCAACACGCAGCAAGAGCGGTGGCACCGCAGTTTGTCGAACATGGCCGGCGAAGCCATTTCGCTTCCCGCCTACTGGACGCAACAGTTTGACAAGGACTGGCAAACGTTCGACGTGCCTGCGGACGTGCTCACGCTCGCCAAGCAGGCTGCGGAGGCGTGGAACGACATTGTTGAAAGCCTGATCAACCGAAAGAAGGGTAACACTTGGGAGCCTCCGCCGGTCGAACCTGATCGGCGCGCGCTCAGCTAGGTTCTTCCTCCGGCCCCGGCCAATGCGGGTCGCGCGTGCGGTCCCGGTATGACCAGTCCCAGCATTTTCCAAGACCTACAACAACGACAGGGAGTTTGGATGTGAAACTGATTTCAGCGTTCGGCGCCGCCGACATGCTGGAACTTGACCGGCAAACGGTTCGCCGCGCTTTGCGTCATGTGGCGCCGGATGGCCACGAGAATGAGCAGCCCCGTTGGCGCCTCAAGACGATTATCGACGCCATCGATCGACACCTCGGGCGCAATAACGGTGCCGTTGTGCCCACTGCGACCGGCGCCCTGAACGATCTCTTTGAGGCGTTCGACACCGGCTGTCGGGGGCTCGATAGCTTGCCGGACCTCGAAGCTCGGCGCCGTGAGGCCCAACGGCTGATGGTCGTGCTGGTCGAACTTGACGCCGCTATGCGCGCCGATGCGCGCGCGCGTCGTGAGGACGAACTGCGGGCTTCCTTGCGTTGTGACGAACACTTCCGGCTCGCGATGCGCAACTTCGAAAGGCCGTGTGAGTGGACGCTGGATGAGTGCTGGGCCGTCTTGGCTGAGGTTGAGTAATGGCCGACAGCCCGAAATCGCTGGCTGCCGAGCTTGACCGGCTCATCGTCGAAGTGGGACAGCTCGCCGAGCGCGCGAGACAGTTCGACAGCGAAGGCAGCGTTGTTGCCCGCATACTCCGTGGTGAGCTGTTGAATTTGGAACAGGCTGCGGACATTGCTGAGTGCTCAGACGAAAAAATCCGCAAGCAGTGCGAACTGACGGCCGGAACGAAACGCCCGCTTGGGATCAAATTTGCGAACCGATGGATGGTAGGTAAATTGGAACTGCTCGACGATCTTGAGCAGGGCAAGCTCGACCGCCGCCGTGGTCCGCATGCGCGTCAGCGCGCCGAGAACCGGGCGCAAAAATATGAGGGATGGGCGCGGCCACAGGAGCCGCCTGCGATGCCCACGCGTGCAACAACATCCGATGGCTCCGAAGCACCATCAGATGCGGCCTAACATCGCGTCCCTGTCCTGAGATGATGGGTTCACCCTTCACTCAGGACAGGAGCCTACCAAATGACTTGCACCTGCTATTGCTTGCGCGTACTGACCGCGACCGTTTCGCTGTCATCCGTCAATTCGATGCTAAATCGACCAACGCCAGCTGGTTTGGTTTCCCATCTAACGGCCTTTCCTGAGAGTGTGGCAAGTGTGCCGGAAGCAAACTTGAACAGCGCTTTTCCGGAACTTTCGCTGCCAGCAGGCTTGCCGTCCTTCATGACAGCGGCCCCTTTACCTTCGGTGATCTCGGTGACCGCGAGCCCCCCGGCCGCTCGGACAGTCCCCCCGCCGGACAGATAGGTTCCTTGAGGGCCATCCCATTCACTGGTCGAAGTCCCTGAGTAGACTGCGCCTTTCACCAGGCCCTCCACACCAGAGCAAGAATATTGGACGCCAGTGATCCGATGCCCATCCTTGTCACCGATGGGTTCTTGGCTTACCGCGCCGACGACGTTGCATTCATATCGGCCGACCGTTTCCGCGAGCGCAAATCCGCTTGCGCCGATTGGGCCTAGGGCGGAGCAGACAGCAGTAATGATGATACGCTTGTCCATTGAAGTCTCCTCAAAATGAATTTGCCAGCACACCGATGGATCGAGTGCCGTAGGATCACCAAAGAATAACTTGATCTATTGAGGCTAATGCCCGCCGTTGGCGCTGAGGCTGCCGCTACAAATAATTGGGGACTTCGGCACGTCCGTCTGGCAGCTCCAAGTAATATTACCACCATACACCTCCGGGAAGGGGACCGGAAGGAGGGTTTCTCGATAATCCTGAGCAGTGCATGAAGCAGACCGCAACGCCCCTTGGACGCAGCATTGGCACACGCCACAAAAAGCCGTTCACCATGTGGCGTGCGCCACAACTCCGGTCTCTGCAAATCGCCTTGCGGCCAGTAGGTTGTGGCATGGCATTCCTCCGACGAAAATCCCCCATGGAAAAACTCGAAGCCGAACTGGGCTCGCTGCGTGCGCGCGCCGAGACGCTGAACAGCCGCCACGCCACCGCCGACGCGGCGTTTGTTGACGCCAAGTCGAAGTTGCAGCGTCACAACATCGAAGCTGATCTTGATGCCGACGACAGGGCTCGCGCGAAGTTGGAGGCGTCGCTCGCCGCCTGCGCGGTGACGCGCGACGGCTACGCCGATGCGCTCACGGAGGTGCGGGCGAAGATCGCAAGCGCCGAACAGACGCTTGCAGACGAACGGTCCGCCGGTGAACGTAAAGCCGCGAGCGAAAATCTGGCACGTGATCTCGATGCCATTGAGCGGACGCTGCGGGACTATCTGGCGGCTGGTCGGCACCTGGCCGACGCTTTTGAGAAGATCCACTTTCATTTCGAGAGCGGCGCAATGGCGCGTTTTGTAGGCAACGCGGCGGCGCAGGTCGAGGTCGCTGCGGGGTTCGCAATCGCCGAACTGCGATCGATGGTGGGCGCGATCCGCGAAGGCGCTGCGGCCATTCCGACGCGAAAGCCGGAGCCCGCCAAGGTCACGATGTCCGAACCCACGGTCACGATCGGCCCGGCGCACATCTCGCCGGTTATGGTCACTGATCCGCTTGCGTCCGCCAACTTTCAGGTGATCGACCGCAGCGCCGAAGCGCGCACGATCGAGCTTGAGGTGCCTCGAACATGAAGTCAGCGCCTCCCGGTTGGCGACCGGATCAGATCGTCACACGCATCGATGGTTGGGTCATCGATCCTGACGATGAAATGCGCATCCCGGCTGCCGTGGCCGAGATGATCGCCCGCGCTATGCCGCAGTCGAGCGATGGTGTTGTCGCGAGTACTCGTGCGCGCATGATCACACGGCACAAAAAGGTGCTTGGTTATGTCTGAGGAAGTTCCGGCTGAGGAAGGACCAGCGACCTTCCTCGCCGAAACGGAGGCCGCTGACCGCGCAGGAGGCATGACTGAACGCGGCAGCGGCCTCGACGATGTGGAAGTCGATGATTACGATCGCTTGCTCGTGTCGCTCGGCCGTACATTCGATGAAGACGAACGGATCGCGGTCCACGAAGCCGGGCATGCCGTTTGCGCGCGTCTGCTGGGCCATGAGGTCGGCGGCGTGACCGTGAACCCGGACCCGGTCCGTGGTTCCGAAGGGCTCTGCTGGGGTGTAGAGCACGAAGAGGCGTTCGCGGAGGGCTGTGGCGATGCCTCCGATGTCCGGGATGCGCTTCGCCCCGCTATGCCACAGGCAGGAGAAGATCGTCGTCCAGTGGCCGATGTTTTCGGCCACGTCTACACTCAGTGCATCGAGTTCATGGTTGGTCGGGCAGCGGAGCGCATGCTCCTCGACGGCGAACCTGCCGCGCCTGTTGACGACCTTTATCAGGCGCGTGAACTGGCCTTGTTGATTTGCGCCAGCGGCGAGGCGATTGATGCCTTCATCAGGCACTGTGACTTAGCTGCGCGCGACATGCTGATGCCTTACGGCGATGTCGTGATGGCGTTGTCTGTCGTCTTGCGCATCAAGCGGACGTTGGATGGTGCGGAGATCGATCAGATCATCCGGGATGTGGAGACGCGGAAGGCGTTGGCGGCTGAGCATGCGCGCCGTAGGCAGTGGCAGCGCGCCATTGAGAATGCCGACACCTTCCGGGCGACGAACCGATGATCTGGCGCGTCGGTGACGGCGCTGGCGAAGGCATTGCCGAAGTCAGGTCGGATGTAGGGCTGCCGTGCTGTTGGGATAATTGGGCGATGATCAGGAATGGAAAGGCGGGGTCATATCAATGCGAATAATAAATTATTCTGGTGAGGTCTCGTCATCGCAAATTGTTCCCAAGCTGGAAAACGTCTTGATCACAGCGGCATCGGGCAGTCGTTTTACTCACTTAAACGGCGAGGTTTGTCAGTGAGTACAGCTCGCGGTCGCAATCGGGCCGCGTGATCGGCTTGCGCGGCCTGCCCCGTGCAGTGAGTAGTCTATAGGATGCGGAGACGGTCACGAGACAACATGAAGGCGACATGACAATGAACAGACAGCAACGCCGAGCGCAGAAGATGAAGCTACCCGCGAACCCGCCGCAACTGTTCATGGAAGAAGTGAGCGCCCGTCAAAGTGAGACCGGGCACTGCGAACTTTACTTGGTGATGGATGGCAAGCGCGTCGCTTATCGCGGTCATCCGGGAACGCTGGACGCGGGGAAGTGGGTCTCGCTCGATCCCGATTTTGAGATTGTTGACGAACATCCGGTTGATAGCATGCCCGTTTACGAAGCAGGCGAGGTCAAACTGTTTTCCGAACCGAAGGGTAGCAAACACTAGCTCAATCCTCGTGGTTGCCGTTCCGGCGGTTACTGCGGCATTCTGTCACTGAACAACATTTCTAACATAGACAGCTCGAAATCGGCGTAGCAAATGGAGAGCCTCGGAAATCGGAGGCTTTACATGATCAAATACGTCGCCGTCGCTAATAGGCCCAACCGCATCGCAACGGTCCATTCAACCGACTGCTCATATATCGGCCCCGACCCAACCGCTCAAAGCGCAAGTGCTGAGCGGCGGGGGTTTGAGGATGGGTTTGAAGCGCTCCGCTTTTCACAGCGCGAGATGCCTCTGAATTTTGGGCTCTGCGGTCACTGTCTCAAGGATTTGCGTCAGCTTATTGAGATGAGAAGACCAGTTTAAGACGACGCGCCGGATCGGCAGATCGACAACCCAATTCCGCCCAACAGCGTAGCTTTAGCCCCGAACTATTTTGCAGGCGGAATTAAAGTATCGAGGTCGCGACAGGCGCCGCCCACGTGCACCATGGCATGGCAGTTCGCGCAGACGATTGCGAGGTCTGCCAGTGTGAATTTTTTCCCCGACTTTGGGGCCTTGCTAAGTGGCTCCCGATGGTGAACGTGGGCATAGTGGCGACCGATGTCACCATATCGACGAAAGAAATCAAAGCCGCAGCCTTTGACCTCGCAAATCAGGCGGCCATGATTTTTAGCGAGAGCTTCTTCGATCTTCTTCGCCCGAAATTTGTGCTCGCGTCTTCGCTGGGTAATTAGCGCAGTGCGCTTCCAAGCCTCACCCTCGTGGGCACTATACTCAATCTCCTGGTAGCCTTCGTTCTTCTCCGGCTTCGCCCCGCGCTCCAGAAGGTGGTCACCTGTATCAAAGTCATAAGACGTAACCGCCCAGGCGACCTCGTCAAGAATGCGCCCCTTTGCGCCGTCTTTGACCACACTGTTACCGCCGTCAACGACAATAACCCGGATCGGAAGACCTCGGTTGTAAGCCTTCGCGATGTGTTCATCGGCTCTTTCGGCACGCCTCACGCGAACCGGATGAGGGGTCTTCGATCTCCGGCGATAATTCTTGATTTGAAAGATGCTTCCGTTCTCTTCCTCTAATTCATCGTGCCATAAGCACAAGACTACGAACTTATCCGGCTTTTCGAATGCCCATTCGTAGCAGTACTTTGGATTTGCAGCGGGCGGCCCATTATAGTTTTCCCAGTCACTGACATCGATCTTCAGCTCCCTGAGAATATCAAGGACTAAACGCTTTCGATCTGGGCGAAGCTGTGCAAGTGCGGCGATTTCCGTTCCTGAAATCAACTTGCGTCCCTTGGGCGTCAGTTCGAAGAGGCCCTGTTCATTTATCCCAATGGTCACGCAGCCTGCGTGAAGGATTGCCTTCATCACCCCTCGATCCGGATACATGAACCCGTCTTCAAGAGGAATTCCAGAGCCGTAAAAATGCGGCCCCGCGATTTCGACATATGCAGTTAGATAGGCGATGCTACGATTACTATCAAAAGCCGGTGTCGTGCCCTCGTGTGCCAGCCACCACGCTTCACTGTTGCCATCCAGATTTGGCTTCTTCTTTAATGTCTTGTTCGTTGATGCGGGCTTCTTATCAATCCGGTGGCATAATTCATCCAGTATCGATCTCGCCTCGGCAAAGGTCTTAATCTTAAAGGTCACCGCCGATACTCCACAGTAGGACTACGCTCCGTCACCCGCCTGTTTTTGTCGTGCGCTCATAAAGGTGTCGTTGGAAGCCGACAAAGGCGTCCCGGATCACTCCTACACTGCCGAGTGCAGACGTTGCGTCGTCAATCGTGTGATACTTCAGCTCGAGCAAGCTTCCCAACTTTTCCTGATCTAGTTCAGTCACGCCCTGTTGGACGTACTGCGTCAGAACGAAATCAAGGAAGGTCTGCAGTTTGGCATCATAGTCCGACATAATGGACAGTCTGCGTTCATGAACCCGGTCCAGCCGGGTGATGGGCGGGAGTGCAAATGCGATGTAAGCTAGTACGTCGAAAACGTCGCTCTTAGCGGCATTGATCATCCGGCCTATTTCGCCTAATTGTTCAGGACCGAACCCTTTTTCGGTGAGCCCCTGTAGCAACGCCTTGCGGGTGTCTGGCTTGCTCCACAGGCTGCGCAGCTCGTCCTCGTCCTTGAACAGTAGCGGCAATTCGCCAAACAGCCTCTCGATCATCTGGTTGGCAGATATCGGCTTACCGTCAGGGCTCCAGTAGCTCGTAGCCATCATGCTCTGGATAGTTCGTTCTTTCCCATCCGCGAGCCTGATCTTGATTTGCGCCGGGCGTTCGGACGGCGGTTCGTCGGCACCGCCCGTCTTCTCGTCGTCCCTCGCGTTTCCCTTTGGTCGCGGGCTTCCAGTCT
Source organism: Bradyrhizobium sp. JR3.5 (assembly GCF_054057015.1). NCBI lineage: Bacteria > Pseudomonadati > Pseudomonadota > Alphaproteobacteria > Hyphomicrobiales > Nitrobacteraceae > Bradyrhizobium > Bradyrhizobium sp. JR3.5. The sequence goes on along the minus strand of NZ_JBSRYV010000002.1, from coordinate 4,635,060 downwards.
CCGGTGCAATTGGGTCTCCATCCCATTCCGGGTCATTGAAGTGCTCGTAAGCCTTCACAAAATCATAGATCGTGAAATAGTCTTTGCCGTCGAAAAGTCGTGTGCCGCGTCCGATGATCTGCTTGAATTCGATCATGGTTCCAACCGGCCGAAGCAAGACGATATTGCGAACATTGCGGGCATCGACACCAGTCGAAAGCTTCTGTGAGGTGGTTAGGATCGTCGGGATAGTCTTCTCATTGTCCTGAAACGTGCGCAGCCATTGATCGCCCAGTGCACCGTCTTCCGCCGTCACGCGGACGCAATAGTTCGGATCGCTGCTGGTCTTAAACTGATTGATGGCATCGCGCACCGCGCGCGCGTGCTCCTGCGTGGCGCAGAAAACCAGCGTCTTCTCCCGCTGGTCTATCTGGTCCATGAATAATTTCACGCGATAGCGCTCTCGCTCCGGTATTTCGATGATGCGGTTGAATTGCGCCTCGGCGTAGCGCTTGCCTTCTTCGACCTCGCCCTCAACCACGGTGTCGTCGGGCGTATAGACATAGTCGTCGAGGGTGGTCGCTATCTGCCTGACCTTGAACGGCGTCAGAAAGCCATCGTTAATGCCGTCTTTCAGTGAGTAGGTATAAACCGGCTCGCCGAAATAGGCGTAGGTATCGACGTTGTCCCGCCGCTTCGGCGTAGCGGTCAAGCCAAGCTGCACGGCTGGTGAAAAATAGTTCAAGATGTCGCGCCAGTTGCTCTCGTCGTTGGCGCCGCCGCGATGGCACTCGTCGATGATGATGAAGTCGAAGAAATCCTTCGGGTAGTCGCCGAAATAAGGTGACGGTTGACCGTTCTGGTCGGTGCCGCTCATGAAGGTCTGAAAGATCGTGAAGAAGATGCTGGCATTCTTCGGCACACGGCCCTTCTTGCGGATTTCGTCCGGTTTGATGCGTGCCAGCGCATCCTCAGGGAAAGCCGAGAATGCGTTGTAGGCTTGATCGGCAAGGATGTTGCGGTCGGCAAGAAACAGGATGCGCGGACGCCGCTCCGGCTTCCGCGACAGGTTCCAGCGGCTTTGGAACAGCGCCCAAGCGATTTGAAAAGCGATAGCTGTCTTGCCGGTGCCGGTGGCGAGCGTCAGAAGAATGCGCTGCTTGCCTACGGCAACCGCTTCCAGCGCAATCTCGATGGCATTGTGCTGGTAATAGCGCGTCTGCCAAGCACCGCCTCGTTCTTCGAAGGGCACGGCGGCGAAGCGGTCGCGCCACTCATTTTTCGTCTTGAAAGCTTCGGCCCAAAGTTCTTCCGGCGTCGGATAACTCTCGACGTAGGCTTCGGTGCCGGTCACCATGTCAACTCGATAAATGCGGTGGCCATTGGTGGAGAAGGCGAAGCGCGCCTGCAGTCTTTGTGCGTATGTTTTCGCTTGCGCGAGACCGTCCGTGTCCCCTTTGTCACGTGCCTTCGCCTCGATCACCGCCAGCTTGTGATTTCGAAACGTCAGCACGTAGTCGGCGATTTCGGCTTTGCCTCGCCGACCGGCCCCTTCGATCCGGCCCGGGCAAATTTCCTCGCGGCGAACTCGGCTGTCGGCGACGACGCCCCACCCGGCCGCCCGCAGCGCGGGGTCAATGAGTTCGGCCCGGGTCTCTGCCTCGTTCACTCAGCCGCCTCGTTGATGACTTGCGAAGAAAGGGAGGGCAATTCGCCGGAAAACGCCTTCTGCAAAATGACTTGCTTCAGCTCGGCCAACGCGATCAGCTTTTTCTCGTACACGGCTTGAAGCCGTTCCGTTTCGGCCGAGTAAAGTTCGATTTCTCCTGCAAGCCGCTTTTGCTGATCGAGCGGAGGAACCGGTAAAATCGCCCGCTTGACCAAATCACTACTGATGTTCAACACAATTGCGCCAGCCGCCAGCCGACGAAATTGGCGCTGAACAAGTTCTGAGACTAGCAGATAGTACAAATAGTCCCGATGAATTCCCTCGCCTAAGCGAAGAACGAACCATCCATCGTGGATATAGCCGCTGGTCGCCATTATGTAGGGGCGTCCAAAAGACATCGAGTTCGTCAAGATAAAATCGCCCGGCTCTACACGTCTTGAGCTTTGAGCGCCTTTCTTCGTGATCTTTTCTTTTGTGGCTTGGATAAATTTAGTGACGCCCTTAGTGTCGCCAATCTTCACCCAGTTCACGCCGTCTGCCGAATTTGTAAGAAAGTTCTTTATTGGTCTAGGTGAGCTTCCACGCTCCACAACACACGTCTCACCGAGATGTTTTTCCTTCCACTTACCCTCATTCGTGAAGGCTCGCGACAAGTAGCTCCGAAACAGTTCTTGAGAGTTCTTGAGATTTGCTTCGGCATTTGCGGCTGCAGTCGCCAGTCCCGCAAAGGCGTCGTCCAAAATGGTGACGATGCGTTGCTGCTCGGAAAAGGGAGGAAGATCGATAGGGAAAGTCGGAAAGTCTCTGATCGAGATCCGATCTACGGTTGCGCCACGAACGGTGTTGGCGTCAAGAAATGCGCGAAACTGGGGCGAAAGGTATTGATATAGAAAGAAGCGAGGGATCACCTGACCATCGCGAAAACGAACAAGTCCCATCCGGCGCCCCAGACAACACTCAAGACCTTCTGGAATGATGGCAGCCTGACCTAATCGGGTTTCGTAGGAGAACACAATATCTCCGGCCGTCGGCCGCACACGACGCGTCCATTTCTTAAAATCATCCTCTGTGACGTGTCGCGTCTCACTAAGATTGACTGCCCCGTCCTGAAGCGCGCTTATCCCTAAGAAAATTGGACCAGCTTCCACGGTTTTGGGGGTCGCGTGTGGTCCGTCGAATACGTCGGCCACCTCACGAATTTCTTTCCTTAGCCACCCGGTCTTCACAGCATTCGCCCGATTTCTGCGAGGATGTCCGCGCTTTCCGCATCGAGTGCCACCATCTCGGCGATAATGTCCTTCGGATCGCGCAATTCCGTCTCGTCCGTTTTGTTTGGGTTCTTCACTGAGAGGTCGCTGGTGGCCTTGTCGACGGTCTTCACATCGACGGTCCACGAATTCTCGCTGTCCTTGAACTTCGCCTGCAACGAGACGAAGTCCTTCAGGTCGTCGTCGTTGAGCGGATTGGTCTTGCCGAGATTGCGGCCCGGTTCGAGCTTGTAGAACCACACTTTTCCCGTCGGAGCTCCTTTCTCGAAAAACAGCACCGCCGTTTTGACGCCCGCGCCGTGAAAGGTGCCGCTAGGCATGTCCAGCACCGTATGCAGGTTGCAGTTCTCCAGAAGCTCTTTGCGCAACGCCACCGATGCGTTGTCGGTGTTGGACAGGAAGGTGTTCTTGATGACAATGGCCGCGCGGCCGCCCGCCTTCAGCGACTTAATAAAATGTTGCAGGAATAGAAAAGCGGTCTCACCAGTCTTGATCGGGAAGTTCTGCTGAACTTCAGGCCGCTCCTTGCCACCGAATGGCGGATTGGCCAGCACCACTTCGAAGCGGTCCTTGTTCTGGATGTCGCTGATATTCTCAGCGAGCGTATTGGTGTGGACGATATTTGGCGCTTCGATACCATGCAGGATCATATTCATGATGCCGATCACGTAGGCGAGGCTCTTTTTCTCCTTGCCGAAAAACGTCTTCTCCTGAAGCGTCTTGAGGTCCTTGGTGGATAGCTTGCCGCGCTCGTGGGTGAGATATTCAAACGCCTCGCACAGGAACCCAGCCGAGCCACATGCGCCATCATAGATGCGCTCACCGATAGCTGGCTTTATCACTTGGATCATGGCGCGGATCAGCGGACGCGGCGTGTAGTACTCGCCGCCATTTCGACCCGCATTGCCCATGTTGCGAAGCTTCGCCTCATAGAGATGCGATAGCTCGTGTTTTCTCCTGCTGTGACCGAAAGCTCAGTTGGTCGACAAGCTCAAGCGCGTCGCGTAGCGAATAACCGCTGCGGAATTTGTTCTCGATCTCGGAGAAGATTTCTCCGATCTTGTATTCGACCGTGTTTGCCCCGTCCGCCCGATTGCGGAAGCCTTTCAGGTAGGGAAACAGCTTGTCGTCGACATACGCGATGAGATCATCGCCGGTCTTTGCATTATCGTGGTCGAACGAGCCGTCTTTTTTCTTAGGCGCGGCCCACACGGACCAGCGGTGCTTTGCGTCGATAATCGACTGGTACGCCTTGCCCTCCAACTCGGCCTTTTGCTCATTGGCCCGCTCAAGATCATCAAGGTACTTGAGAAACAAAATCCAAGAGGTCTGCTCGGTGTAGTCCAGTTCCGTGGCGCACCCCGCCTCCTTCCACAGAACGTCGTCGATGTTTTTAAATGTTTGTTCGAACACGACTTCCCCCTCCGCCTACGATATTTCTATCGTACTATCGATAGCTAGTCACCCTGCTGCCAACATGCGTGGACCCCGCGAGGGGCACATAATATCGCTTTCTGGCGGCTCGACCGGCGTCTCGGAGCTTTCGGCGATTGCGTCGAAATCAGCTCTAGTAAAAGGCTTATCCACGCTGCCGCCAGAGCCCCATCAGTGCCACGCGTGTTGCGGTCGTCTGACGCGACCGTTTGATGCGTGTCGCACCCGTGTTGCCGATGATAATGGTGCCGGGAAAACCTATGAAAGCTGGCGTGCGCCGGAATTCAAGTGAAGTTGACCCGCCCTTGCGCAAAGAACCGCGAGGCTTCATCAAGTCGTCGATAAAGTGAAAGTACGATCTTCGCGAACGCTAGTGGATTATCTTCTACTAGAGACCTAATCGTCTCAATGTTCGGCATTTGAAGCGTCTCCGCGAGAGTAGCGGCAGCTTGCTTTATGTAGCCAGACCCAGGATCGTTCTCAGGGAACTCTTCCGCAGCCATAACCAAATATCTTCCCTTCGACAGATAAGAGTAAAGGGAGTTGTACAATTCTCGGAGGGGCGCGCGATTTTTCAGAAAGGAGCGAATGATTATCTCCGTCTCCGCGAACGTTTCTGCGTCGCCATTTACATCCACATATCCAGGCGACTCATACTTGATTTTTTCCATACGCAGGCGCTCGTTGCGTGGCACCACAGCGGGAAGAGCGGAATAAAAGTGTACATAACTAAAGCCGCCCTTGAACGGCGTGTGGACGAAGGTCCGCTTGATCGTCTGTTTCTTTTCGAAGTCAACACTGTCATCCGCAAACGCGTGAGCAGCAGAGAGAAAGTAGTAGACGTCAGAATAGCGTCCATAGAATTCGCCGAAGTCCGGCATATCCCATTCACCATCCACGACTAGCGACTGGATATGGGTCGATCCAATCGCAGCATCCTCATCATCCGTATGACTGCTAGAGAAGAACCTAGGCGATGGCAGATAATGCTCTGGCACCTGTTCTTCGAACGGCTCCATCATCACCTTATTATCGACCATCTTCATCAAATCGAAGGTGTAGATGGATCGGCTCGGATACGTGAATAGGTATCTCAGATCAACGTGACCGTCCTTGTATGCCTCCATGTCACGTGATGACACAGTCGTGGCGATAAAGCGCGCCTCGTCTGGCGGCGAAGGAACGGCCAGCGCAACCACATGCGTCTTGAAGGTCTTTAAAAGAATTAAATGCGGCTCGTCCATGTACACGAGTGTACGAACGTATGTCGCTGATCGTCGATGAGCCATCCTAGACCTTCTCCACTTTTACGATGGCTGCGGTCGGATCAAAGCTCTTGGATATCCATAGATCGACGTGGGAACTCTTCTTGCTAGTGAGCGCCTTTCCGTCATTTGGTTCTATCACCAAAAGCGCAAGATGCGGGTCCTTTATTCGGGATTTCGGTAGCTTGCCCGCAATGTCAACAGCTTGGTCGCGCTTCAGGAACAGCGAGCATGAGCGCCACTTGCATGCATCAGCAGTCGGGCGCAGCGGGACGCCCAGTGCGGCCTGCGACCAAAAATCCTTGATTGTCGGCTTATCGCACGAAACCACACGATAGGCGCCCTCAATATCCATCCCCTTGGCCTTCGCCGGTGGGCACTGCGGCGGCAAGTCCTCCAAAAACACCATTTTCGTTAACTCAGTCCCCGTGCTCGAAACACCGGAACTAGACGGAAAAGCGGCCGAGATCAACTTTAGCGTTTAGTCATCCTCAATTTCCCGTCGCTTGTCGCCCTTTTTGATGCCAGTCCCATTCCGCGTCATTGATTTTCTCACCGCATAGTCAATGGGATACTATGGAGACACCACGAAGCTAAGTGTATGAATTTGCTAGAGTTATAGACGACGCACCTCTCCCACAAGGGGGGAGGCCAAGCGCAGGTTGCGGCACAGACGCAATCGACCTCACGCAAATTTGGTCGGCCGCGTCAGCCTCACCCTTGGCCTTACATCGCCTCGTAGTTCGGTCCGCCGCCGCCCTCCGGAGGAACCCAGGTGATGTTGCCGTTGGGGTCCTTCACGTCGCAGGTTTTGCAGTGGACGCAGTTCTGGGCGTTGATCTGGAAGCGCGGGCCGGCCGATTCCTCGACCCACTCATAGACACCGGCCGGGCAATAGCGGTTGGAGGGACCGGCGAACACGTCGTGCTCCGACGTCTTCTGCAGGTTCATGTCGGCGACCTTGAGATGGACCGGCTGGTCCTCCTCATGGTTGGTGTTGGACAGGAACACCGACGACAGTTTGTCGAACGAGATCTTGCCGTCCGGCTTCGGATAGGCGATCGGCTGGTGCTGCTTGGACGGATCGAGCGTCTTGCGGTCCGGCTTGGCGTGCGACTGGGTGCCGAACAGCGAGAAGCCGAGCGTGTTGCACCACATGTCGAAGCCGGAGAGCGCCATTCCGAGCAGGTTGCCGAACTTCGACAGCAGCGGCTTGGCGTTGCGGACCTTGAACAGGTCCTTGCCGATCGCTGAAGAACGCCAGGCATTCTCGTACTCGACGAGCTCGTCGTTGGCACGACCGGCGCCGAGCGCGGCTGCGACGTGCTCGGCGGCGAGCATGCCGGAGCCCATCGCATTGTGGACGCCCTTGATGCGCGGGACGTTGACGAAGCCGGCCGCGCAGCCGATCAGAGCGCCGCCCGGGAAGGAGAGCCGCGGCACTGACTGGTAGCCGCCCTCGGTGATGGCGCGCGCACCATAGGCAAGCCGCTTGCCGCCTTCGAACAGCTCGCGGATATCGGGATGCGTCTTCATGCGCTGGAATTCGTCGAACGGCGACAGGTACGGGTCGTTGTAGTTCAGGTGCACGACGAAGCCGACCGCGACGCGGTTGTCGTCGTAATGATAGAGGAACGAGCCGCCGCCGGTCTTGTCGTTCAGCGGCCATCCGAGCGTATGCTGAACCCGTCCCTTGCGGTGCTTGGCCGGATCGATCTGCCAGACCTCCTTCAGCCCGATGCCGAATTTCGGCCGGCTCAGAGTTGGCGTCGAGCTTGAACTTCGCGATCAGCTGCTTGGTCAGCGAGCCGCGCGCGCCCTCCGCGAACAGCGTGTACTTGCCGAGCAGCTCCATGCCGCGGGTGTAGGAATCCTTGTGGCTGCCGTCCTTGGCGATGCCCATGTCGCCGGTCGCGATGCCGCGCACCGCGCCCTTGTCGTCATAGAGCACCTCGGTGGCGGCGAAGCCCGGATAGATCTCGACGCCGAGCGCTTCCGCCTTTGGTGCGAGCCAGCGGCAGACATTGCCGAGCGAGCCGATATAGTTGTGATGATTGTGCATCAACGGCGGCATGATGAAGTTCGGAATGCGGAACCAGCCTTGCGACGTCGTCCAGTAGAAGCGGTCTTCCTTGACCTGCGTCTTCAGCGGACAGTCCGCGTCCTCGCGCCAGTCCGGGATCAGTTTGTCGAGCGACACCGGATCGATCACCGCACCCGACAGGATGTGCGCGCCGACCTCGGAGCCCTTCTCCACCACGACGATCGAGAGCTCGGGATTGAGCTGCTTCAGCCGGATCGCGGCCGACAGGCCCGACGGGCCGGCGCCGACGATGACGACATCGAATTCCATAGACTCGCGCGGGGGAAGGTCTTCAGCACTCATGATCTTGATCTCAGCCCATTGAGAACGCTTCTAAGCTTTTCAAAAGTCGTTGTTTCCGATTTTTGGCGGAAGGACAACCATGGAATTGCGCTTCCATGGCTTTGCACGGCCCGGATACCGCAGAGAATAATCTTTTCCGAAATCGAGCCTCCACTTTTCTCCTCCATGCTCTAGATTGCAGCTATCATGGCCCTGACGCCCGAGCCCACCCCTACACTGCAGCAATTGCTGGCCTTTTACCTCGAGGCCGGGGTCGATTGCGCGCTTGGCGACGAGCCGATCAACCGGCTGGAAGAGCCCGAGCCAGTTCCCCCGCCCGCCGCGCCGCGTCCAGCTGCGCTCAATCCGCTGCGCCCGCCACCGATGCCGGCCGTTCCGCGCAGCGAAATCACCATCGCGCCGGACGCCGCAATCGCCTCCGCGCGCGCGGCCGCACGCACCGCGCCGACGCTTGAAGCCTTGCGCACGCTGATGGAGACATTCGACGGCTGCGCGCTGAAGCACACCGCGACCCGGCTGGTGTTTGCCGATGGCAATCCACAGGCGCGCGTGATGTTCGTCGGCGAGGCGCCGGGCCGCGACGAAGACATCGAGGGACTGCCGTTCGTCGGCCGCTCCGGCAAGCTGCTCGACCGCATGATCGCGGCGATCGGGCTCGATCGCAGCAAGGCCTATATCGCCAACGTCATCCCGTGGCGGCCGCCGGGCAACCGCACGCCGACGCCGCAGGAGACGCAGGTCTGCCTGCCCTTCATCCAGCGCCATATCGAGCTGGTGAATCCCGACGTGCTGGTGACGCTCGGCAATCCCTCAACGCAGGCGCTGCTCGGCACGCGCGAGGGCATCATGCGCACGCGCGGCAAATGGATCGACTACGACACCGGCGCGCGCACGATCCGCGCCGTCGCCACCTTCCATCCGGCCTATCTGTTGCGCTCGCCGTCGTACAAGAGATTGTCGTGGCAGGATCTGCGCGCGATCGCAAAGGTGCTTGCTTCGTAGGATGGGAGAGCGCAGCGAAACCCATCATTTGCGCAGCGGGCATCAATCGATGGGTTTTGCTGCGCTCTACCCATCCTACGGATCTACTGATCCCTACCCCTTCGGCCGCACGATCGCCCAACCGATCCGCAGCACCGGCTGCCGGCCGTTGACCAGCCGGTCGAATGAGCGCGGCACTTCCGGCACCAGGCGGGGGAAACGCTGCGCGAGTTCGGGCGGCGGCGTGCCGGCGGTGTCCTGCGCGCGCCAGACCACGACGCCGCCGGTCTCGTTGAATTTTGCGACCGACAGCCACGGCGTCCGTTGCGGCGCGGCGTCGAGCAAAAGATGCGGACGGCGCCCGTTCATCGCAATCAGGCTGGCGAGCTCGGGATCACCGGCGACCGCGCGCAGGCGGTGGTTGGTGCGGCGTTCATAGCTGTCGTCGAAGAAACGTCCCATCGCGGCTGCCGGCAGCGAGGTCGGCACCTCGGTGGTGCTGGTCCAGGGCAGGAACAGCGCCGCCGCCAGCGCGACCGCGGCGGGCGCAGCGACAGCGAAGGCCCACACCGAGCGCAGCAGCCGCTGCCGCCTGAGATGGATCAGGTCGCCGGTCGCGACGACGACCGCGAGCCCCGACATCAGGAGCGCCACGCCGGCGCCGCCGAAGGCGCGGTCCAGATCGAACAGCCCGGAGACGAAGCTGCTCACGATTGCCGGCGCGAACGCGAAGAAATAAACGAAGTGCTGCGCCAGCGGACTGACCGGCGGACGGTAGATGATCGGGGCATCCTCACGGTCGCGGGCGAACCAGCGCGAATTGAGGATAGCCAGCAGCACGATCGCCGCGGTCGCCACGATCAGCCCGCCGAGCACGACGCCCCAGCGCAGCGCGCGCGCCTTGAGATCGGCCGCCGCGGGCAAGGCCGGCGGCGCCAGCACGTCGGCGCGGACCAGCCAGATCAGATAGGGCAGCGCCAGCACGATGATGACCAGCAGCGCATAGAGCGGATCGACCGCGCGCAGCGTGCGTCGCCCGCGCTCGGTTGCGAACGCAAAGCCGACCACGAGCAGGATCATGCCAAGCGCCGCCGGCGTCGTCAGCAGCAGCAGGCCGCAATCGATCGACCAGGCGAACCAGGCGGCGCGCCGGTCCAGCCCGATCAATTGCCAGGAATGCAGCAGCAGGAGCGCCCACAGCGGACGCGCCAGGATCAGCGGCCCGAACTCGACGCTTGGCGAGGAAAACACCACGACCGTCATCGACAGCAGCACCGCCAGCACGCCCTGCGGACCGCCGACGATGGCGCGCGCCAATTGGTAGAAGGCGATGAAGGTGGCGATCTCGCAGACCTGCGCCAGCAGATAGACCCCGAACACGTGATTGCCGGCCGCGCGGAAGGCGATGTCGGCGAGCCAGAACGAAAGCGGCGGCCCCATGTCGGTGCCGACCTGATATTCGCGGCCGAAGGCGAGGACGGTGGCGAGATTGCCGGGCGGGCTGCCGTAGAAGATCAGCGGCACGAGCAGCCAGATCGCGGCCTGCACCAGCACCACGACCCACACCACGAGGCGCGGCCGGGCGCGGATCAGTTCGACAACCAGGGAGGTAAACCGCATGAAACGCCTGAAATGCCCCAGCCACCGCGTCAGCGGCGCCATCTGATCCCTGAAGGTTTTGATAAACGGCGGCGGCGGTCGAGGCAACCGGGCGCGGATGGATCCACGGTGCAAAGTTAAATGCAGGTGTCATGCCCCGCGAAGGCGGGGCATCGAGTACGCCGCGGCTTCTCGATCGAAAACGACTGTCTCTGGAATACTGGATCGCCCGGTCCCGTCTCCGCCAAGGCTTCGACGAGGCCACGCCCCCCTGGCGCGCCGAAGCTCTTTGCGGAGGCGGCAAGCCGGGCGATGACAGCGGTGGATGGATTGGCGCCGTCGCGCGCTATGCCGCCGCGGATGCCGCGGCTTCGCTTTCCGCATCCACCGTGAACAGATCGGGCTCGGCCGGGCGAGGGAAATGCTTCAGCCGCGCGGCGACGACCGGCGCGAAGAAGCTGCGGTGATGGGTGCTGGGGCCGAGCCGGTCCAGCGCCTCGAGGTGCTCGGGGACGCCATAGCCCTTGTGCTGCTCGAAACCGTAGCCGGGGCAATCCAGCGCCAGCGCGCACATCAGGCGGTCGCGCGTCACCTTGGCAATGATCGAGGCCGCCGCGATCGACGCCACGATGCCGTCGCCGCCGATCACGGCGTCGCAGTCGCAGGGTGTGGCGAGCTTGTCGCGGCCATCGACGAAGACGTGTTTCGGCATTTCCGGCAGCGCATGGACGGCGCGCGCCAGCGCCCAAAGCGAGGCGCGCAGGATATTGTCGCGGTCGATTCGCGCCCGGCGAAGCCACCGCGACCGAGAACGCTGCGGTGGCGCAGATTTCCTCGAACAGTTCCTCGCGGCGCTCGGCGGTCAGCCGCTTGGAATCATCGAGCCCCTTGGGAACGCGACCAGGATCCAGCACCACGGCGGCGGCGACCACCGGACCCGCCAACGGGCCGCGCCCGGCCTCGTCGCAGCCGGCGACCGGCCAGATGCCGCGCTTGATCAGCGCGCGCTCGCGCCGGAAGCTCGGCCGCGTCACGGCGACGACACGCTTGTCCGGCCTGGCTGATTTGGCCGGCGCCTTTTTCGACGTGGCTTTTGACGCGTTTTTGGAGTTATCCCGAATCATGCGGGGGATGGTGATCAAGCCGGCTCCGCAGCGCAACCGGGAACCCGGCGCCCTTCCCCGTTATTCAATTCGGCTCGCTCTAATCCGGGATGGACACCCGCCCGCTCTCGAGAACCTCGAAGCCCGGTGCGCGCACCACTTCCCAGGCGTGGCCGTCGGGATCGCCGAAATAGCCGCAATAGCCGCCATAGCTCGTCGGCTGTGCGGGCTTGAGCAATGTGGCGCCTTTCGACAGCGCAAATGCCATCACACGATCAACCTCGGCATCGTCGTTGCAGTTCCAGGTAATCGCAACGCCGCGGAACGCTGAAGGCCGCGGCTGATCGGGCAGTCCGGCATCGGCGGCGAGCAGATGCCACGGGAACAGCCCGAGCACGGTGCCGCCGGTGTCGAAGAAGGCAACCTCCTCGCCGGTCGCGCGCATCTTTCTGGTGAAGCCGAGCGACTCATAAAAGGCAATGCTGGCGCGCATGTCGCTGACGCCGAGCGTGAGGACGGTGAAGCGGGCGGTCGGGGGGTTACTCATGTTTACCTTTCCCGTCATTGCGAGCGAAGCGAAGCAATCCATCGTACCGCATATACCTGAGCGTGGATTGCTCACATGGGGATTTGGTGTGTCAAGATTTATGGTCAGCTCTTTGTTCGATTTTCGGGCCAGCTCTTCGTCCCGACCATGGGCCGGTTTGGAAGGCGCGCGCAGATCAGGTCAAGACCGGCCCGGCAGGGCCGCCGCGAAGCGGCTTGGTCTTGAGCTGAGCGAGCACGCCTTCAGGCTCGTCGGGTCGGGAAGTGCGGCGTGAACTCCTCCTATGTTCGGCGATCCAAGGGTCGAGCCAGTTCGGGCAATCTGGTTTGCATGCCAGATCAAACTCACATTCGGTCGTCGCTCGGTGGCGACTGCACCAACATTCCGCTTGCGGCGGGCAGGCTCGAGAGGACGGGACCATTCTTCGTTGCGGCGTTTGAAGCCATGCAATCCATCGGTTCGTCCGCCCGGATCGGCCGAGGCTGATCAACCTCGGCAGATTGGTTTTAAGCTTGCAGGAAGCCACGCATCAGGCGGCCTTCATCTCGGCCCCCTCGATCACGACGCCGGCGGTCACGTATTTCCACAGTGCCACGAGCAGCTTGCGGGCCAGCGCCACGATCGCGCGCTTGCGGCCGCACTGCGCCTTGAACCATTGGGTCAGCGCCGATTGCGGCTGGTGGCGCACCCAGAGCCAAGCGAGCTGGATCATCGTGGTTCTCAGGCGCGGATTGCCGGCTTTCGACACGCCTTGCTCGCGCTCGATCCCACCACTGCGCCAGGGCGTCGGCGCAAGTCCGACATAAGATGCGACCTGACGGCGGTTGGCGAACTGCCGCCAGAAGGCTTCCGACCACAGAACGGCAGCGAAGTTCGAGCCCAAACTCTTCAGACCGAGCAGCATCGCAACCGGGGTCGATGCAGCCTTCCCGCCCGACGGCTTGCTCGCGGCCAGCAACGCATCCTGCTCGCGCTCCACCGCCGCAATCTGCTCCAGCAGCAGTTCGAGCCGGTCGAGCTCACGGTCGATCTGCGCCTTCAGATGCGGCAGTAATGCGCGCCCGTCTCCAGTCCGCAAGGCCTCCAGCCGCTTCCGTCGATCCCGCCGCAACGGCGCATAACCCGATATCCCTTGCGCGCGAACAGAAGACCCTTGATCCGGTTCACATGCTCGACCCGCTCCGCGATCAATGTCCTCCGTTCGCGGCACAGCCGGCGGCGATCCTCCTCTTCGGGAGAGGGAGCAACAACCATGGCGCAGACCCGAGGCTCGCCGCGCTTGTAGGCCAGAAGCGTCCGCAACAGTGTCTCCCCATCCAGCCTGTCCGTCTTGGCTCGCTGGCGCCGGCGCGGCGTCGCAATCGAGGCCGGATCCACCACATGGCTCTCAATGCCTTCCTGCTGCAGGGCCCGGTGAAGCCAGAACCCATCCAGCCCCGCCTCCTGGATGGTGATGATCGGATAACTCTCGCCCGTGCGCGCCTGCGCCTTGCGCTTCAGCTCCGCGAACAGCTTCAGCAGTTCCGCAAGATCGCCGGCCACCACGCTGTGTTTGGACATCTTCTCGCCTTTGCCCGGCGAAAGCGAGGTGACCAGCCAAGTCGAACGGCTCAGTTCCAATGACGCGAAAATTGCGCCAAACCTGAGTGCGGATAGCGGCCAGTTTGTCGGAAGGATGATCGAGCAACATCGTCGTCTCCAGGTTGAATGGGTGCAACCTCAGTCTGGCCTCAGACTTGGTCGCTATCCACTCCCCATGGAATCTTCGTCGCTTCGCTCCTCGCAATGACGCCTGTGGTATCAGAACAAACTGAGCTGCTGCCCGCTGCGCTTCGGCTTGGCGAAGTGATCGGTGGTCAGCTTGGTGCGCCGCTTGTTGAGGCCGAGCTTTTCGCAGGCGATCTCGAAACGGCGGCCGATCATCCAGGCCATCGGGCCGGTGCCCTTCATCCTTGTGCCCCATTGCGAGTCGTAATCGCGGCCGCCGCGCATGTCGCGGATCAGCGTGAAGACATGACGATAGCGGTCGGGATAGTTCGCCATCAGCCATTCGCGGAACAGATCGCGGACCTCGAGCGGCAGCCGCAGCAGCACATAGCTCGCCTCCCTGGCGCCGGCATGCACGGCGGCATCGAGGATGCGCTCGATCTCGGAATCGTTCAGCGCCGGGATCACGGGCGCGACCATCACGGTGGTCGGGATACCGGCATCCGCGAGCCGCTTGATCGCCTCGAGCCGCTTCGACGGGGTCGAGGCACGCGGTTCCATGGTGCGGGCGAGCTTCGGGTCGAGCGTCGTCACCGAGAGTGCGACCTTGGCGAGATTGCGCTTCGCCATCCGCGCCAGGATGTCGATGTCGCGGGTCACCAGCGCCGACTTGGTGACGATGCCGACCGGGTGACCGGCGCGCTCCAGCACCTCGAGGATGCCGCGCATGATCTTCCGTTCGCGCTCGATCGGCTGATACGGATCGGTGTTGGTGCCGATCGCGATCATCCGCGCCTCGTAATCGGGCGCCGCCAGCTCCTTTTCCAGCAGCGCGGGCGCGTCCGGCTTGGCGAACAGCTTCGATTCGAAGTCGAGCCCCGGCGACAGGCCGAGATAGGCGTGGGTCGGCCGCGCGAAGCAATAGACGCAGCCGTGTTCGCAGCCGCGATAGGGATTGATCGAGCGGTCGAAGCCGATATCGGGCGAATCGTTGCGGGTGATCACCTTGCGCGAGGTGTCGAGCGCCACGGTGGTCTGGAACGGCGGCAGGTCGTCGAGGCTCTGCCAGCCGTCGTCGAAGGCAACCCGCGCCTCGGCCTCGTAGCGGCCGCTGGCGTTGGACTGCGCGCCGCGGCCGCGCCGCCGCTCGCGCTCGATCGCGACCGCAAGCTCGGGAAAAGGGGCAGGAACAGGTGAAGGTGCACCCGCCGGGTTATCGGAGGGCGCCGTTACCGGCGGGTGCTTGAGGGCATGAGAGGATGCTCGGCTCATGCTTTGAAGCTAACACAGCCCGAGAACAAATCAAGAACACGAGCTGAGAAAATCCACAAAGTGATGGCGTAAAAATCTGCAGGCGAAATGGCTGCTTTGAATATGACAAGGTGATAACACGGCCGGAGTTTCTCCACCGTTTGAGCCAGCGAAGCCTCAAATCATGCTGAGCGTGATCATCCCCACCGACGGAGTCGAGCGCACCGCGGTCGCAACGCTGGCCGCGCTGGTGCCGGGCGCGGCCGCCGGCGTCATCCGCGAGGTGCTGCTGGTCGACCGCACCAACAGCGACGTGATGGAGCGCGTTGCAGACATCGCCGGCTGTCACTTCCTGCGTTTCGAGGGCACGCGCGCCGCGGCGCTCGCGGCAGGCGCCAGGCAGGCGCGTTCGCCCTGGCTGATGTTCCTGCATCCGGGCGCGGTGCTTGACGCCGGCTGGATCGAGGAGACCACCCAGTTCATCCAGATGGTTGCGGCGAGCGGCAAGGACCGCGCCGGCATCTTCCGCTACGCCCGTGCACCCTATACCGACCCCGGCCTGCGCGACGGCCTCAAATTCGTCGCCCGGATGATCGCCGGCCCCTCGGCCGAACAGGGCCTTTTGATCGCACGCGAGCATTACGAGCGGATCGGCGGCTACCGGCCTGACGCCCGCCGCTCTGAGGCGCGCCTGCTGCGCCGGCTCGGCCGCTCCTCCCGCACCATGCTGCGCAGCCGGATCATGGTGGCGTAGGGCATACTCAAGCGAAGCAGGCACCGGTTCGCGCGAAGAAAACGCGTGAGAAAGCGCTTGCGGATTACTTGATTCCGTCAAATAATATGTTTGATGAAATCAAACTCCCATGACACCGCCCTCGAGAGCCAGGTCGCCGCAGTCCGCGGCTTCAGCCGGTTCTATACCCGCAAGCTCGGCATCATCGAGCCGAAGTTGCTGCACTCGACATTCACGCTGCAGGAAGCGCGGATCATCTACGAGCTCGCGCATCGCGCGAACTGCACCGCGACCGACCTGGTGCGCGATCTCGACCTCGATGCCGGCTTCGTCAGCCGGACGCTGGCGGCACTGCAGCGCCGCCAGATCGTGACCCGCAAGCCGTCAAAGGCCGACAAGCGCGTCAACGAGGTGGCCCTCACCGCCAAGGGCCGCACTGCTGCCGCCGATCTCGACCGCCGCTCGCGCAACGAGGTCGGCGCGCTGCTGAAGCAGATGGACGGCGACCGCCGTGCGGCCGTGGTGAGTGCCATGAGCACGATCGAGCAGTCGCTGGAGCCGCCGGCCGGGAAGCCGGTGGGTTTCCTGCTGCGCAGTCACCGCGTCGGCGACATCGGCTGGGTGATCTCGCAACAGGGACGCGCCTACGCGGAGGAATATGGCTGGGACATCAGCTACGAGGCATTGGTGGCCGATATCTGCGCGCAGTTTCTGCGATCGTTCGATCCGGCCTGCGAGCATTGCTGGATCGCGGAGGTCGACGGCGAGCCGGTCGGCTCGGTCTTCCTGGTCAACGGCGGCGACGGGGTCGCCAAGCTGCGGCTGCTCGCGGTGGAGGAGAAGGCGCGCGGGCTTGGCGTCGGCCGCGCGCTGGTCGACCAGTGCGTCCGCTCCGCGCGCGAGATGGGCTACGGGAAGATGACGCTGTGGACCCAGAGCATCCTGCTCGCCCGCGCGCGGCATCTATGCACGTGCCGGCTTTCAGCGGATTAAGGAAGAGAAGCACCACAGCTTTGGCGTCGACCTGGTCGGGGAGACGTGGGAGTTGGATCTTTAGAACTTCATATCTCGTCATTCGGGGATGCGCCGTTAGGCGCAGGCCCGGAACGACGGTGGTGGCTACACGCTCGCGCCCTTGGCCTTCGGGCGGCGCAGATGCTCGTCCAGCCGCGGCATGATCTCGACGAAATTGCAGGGCCGCGTGCGGTAGTCGAGCTGCGCGGCCAGGATGCCGTCCCAGCCGTCGCGGCAGGCGCCGGGCGAACCGGGCAGGCAGAAGATGAAGGTCGCGCCCGCAACGCCGGCGGTGGCGCGGCTCTGGATCGTCGATGCCCCGATCTTGGCGTGGCTCAGCACGTGGAACGCGATCGAAAAGCCGTCCATCCGCTTCTCGAACAGCGGCTCGACCGCCTCCGGCGTCACGTCGCGGCCGGTAAAACCGGTGCCGCCGGTGGTGATGACGGCATCGACGCCGGGGTCGGCGATCCAGCGCCGGATCACGGCGCGGATCGCCTCGACATCGTCGGTGACGATCTCGCGTGCCGCGAGCTTGTGGCCGGCCGCGGTGAGACGGTCGACCAACGTGGTGCCCGACTTGTCATCCGCCAGCGTGCGGGTGTCGGAAATCGTCAGCACCGCAATGTTGAGCGGGATGAACGTTTTGGATTCGTCGATCGAGGACATGATTTGCATCTTCTCGTCATGCCCGGGCTCGTCCCGGGCATCCACGTCTTTGCAGTCTATCAAAGATAAAGACGTGGATGGCCGGGACAAGCCCGGCCATGACGCTCAAATGCTTCCGATCCTTTAACCGCCGCCGAACGTGTTGCAGGCCTGCACGGTGCCCTGCTGGTAGCCAGTCATGAACCATTGCTTGCGCTGCGCGGCGGAGCCGTGGGTAAAGGAATCAGGCACCACCCTGCCCGTCGCCTGCCGCTGCAGCGTGTCGTCGCCGATCGCGTTCGCCGTGGTCAGCGCGGCGTCGATGTCGCCGGCCTCGAGGAAGCCGGGCCGCTTCTTCTCCTCGCGGTTGACCCAGACGCCGGACAGACAATCGGCCTGCAACTCGACCTTGACCTGCAGCGCGTTGGCCTCGGCCTTGCTACCCGCCTGCTGCTGCAGCCGGTTCACCCGCGGGATGATGCCGAGCAGGTTCTGGATGTGATGGCCGGCCTCATGCGCGATGATATAGGCCGCGGTGAACTTGCAGGCGTTGCCCGAGCAGCCGCGGAAACGCGTCTCGACCTCGCGGAAGAAGCCGGTGTCGAGGAAAATGGTCTTGTCCGGCGGGCAGTAGAACGGCCCCATCGCCGATTGCGCCATGCCGCAGCGGCCGCCATTGGTGGCGTTGCGGAACAGCACGATCTTCGGACCGGTGTAGGTCTGGCCCGAGGCCTGGAAGATCTCGCTCCAGCGATCGTCGATCTCGCCGAGGATGCCGGCGATCATGCTGCCCATCTCGTCGGTCGGCGCGCCGCGCTTGGCCTGCCCGCCCGACGACTGCCGATCGGTCTGGTAGCTCGGCGCCTGGCCGCCGCCGGTGAGAATCTCGGCGCCGCCGATCAGGATCCGCGGATCGATGCCGAAGGCATAGCCGAGCAGGCCGAGCACGATGACCGTGCCGATGCCGAGCCCGCCACCGCCGCCCATCGGAATCCCGAAGCCGCCACCGCCGCCGCCTCCGCTGTCGTCGCGACGGTCTTCGATATCGTCGCTGCGGCGGAAATCATCATAGCGCATGGCGGTTTCCCTTCATTCCAGTCGGCGCCCCATTGCGGGACACACCAACCTAAAATTTCCATTCTGTTAATCAATATCCTGCCCGGCAAAAATTGCCTAGTACGCAGACGCGCATCCTCTGCAGTGCGAACCGCTGCAAGCAACGGCAATTTACCGGTCGAATCGTGCCGGTTTGATGATCCGCAAAATTTTTCGCCGAACGCGCTGATGTTGCAGCACAACGCCAACGACAATGCGCCACGCCGTTCGAAAGCTGCTGCAATCTTTTGCATGAACATTTCCAATTAAGTCGATTTTTACTTTGCCGGGTCAATGTGGCGCCAGTCGGTTGTTTAGTCCCGCGTCGCCGACAGCGTCGCCTGAGTCAGAGTTCTTGAGTCATGGTAGTGTCGCGTCGCGGGGCGTCTGCAAGGGCGCCCCGCACTAAATTTGAGAGTGCCCCGTCGAGCCACATCGTCATTGGCGATTGCGTGGCCGAGTTGTCGAAGCTTCAGGCCGGCTCGGTCGACCTGGTCTTCGCGGATCCTCCCTACAATCTGCAGCTCAAGGGCGATCTCAAGCGCCCCGACGAATCGCATGTCGATGCCGTCAACGACGACTGGGACAAGTTCTCGTCGTTCGCTGCCTATGACGATTTCACCCGCGCCTGGCTGCTCGCCTGCCGCCGCGTGATGAAGCCGTCGGCAACGCTCTGGGTGATCGGCTCCTATCACAATATCTTCCGCGTCGGCGCGATCATGCAGGATCTCGGCTTCTGGCTCCTGAACGACATCGTGTGGCGCAAGTCCAATCCGATGCCGAATTTCCGCGGCCGCCGCTTCACCAACGCGCACGAGACCATGATCTGGGCCGCGCGCGACGAGAAGGCCAAGGGCTACACCTTCAATTACGAAGCGCTGAAGGCGTCCAATGAGGACGTGCAGGCGCGCTCCGACTGGCTGATCCCGCTGTGCACCGGCGAGGAACGCCTCAAGGGCGACGACGGCAAGAAGGTCCATCCGACGCAGAAGCCCGAGCAGCTGCTCGCCCGCGTGCTGCTGTCGTCGTCGAAGCCCGGCGATCTCGTGATCGATCCGTTCAACGGCACCGGAACGACAGGCGCGGTCGCCAAGAGGCTCGGCCGCAACTATATCGGCTTCGAGCGCGACCGGACCTATGCCGCCGCCGCCGAAGCCCGCATCGCCGCGATCGAGCCGCTGCCGGCCGAGACCTTGGCCCCGTTCATGACCGCACGCGAGGCGCCGCGGGTGGCATTCTCAGAACTGATCGAACGCGGCATGATCGTGCCCGGTGCGAAACTCGTCGATGCCAAGAAGCGCCATGGCGCACTGGTGCGCGCCGACGGCGCCATCATGCTCGGCGACAAGGTCGGCTCGATCCACCGCATCGGCGCGGTCGCGCAGGGCTCCGGCGCCTGCAACGGCTGGACCTTCTGGCACGTCGAGACCAAGACCGGCCTAAGGCTGATCGACGAGTTGCGCGCCGAGATCCGCTCCGAGATGGCGGTGGGCTGAGCGGCCGCGAATGCGGCACCGCAGGATGGGTAGAGCGAAGCGAAACCCATCACCTTCGTGCCGTGTGATCGATGGGTATCGCTTCGCTCCACCCATCCTACGGTCCTCTATCGCTGTCATTCCGGGGCTCGCGGAGCGAGAACCCGGAATCCATCGCGCCACATAAACTGCGGCCTGATAGATTCCGGGCTCGCCGCTTTCGCGGCGCCGCGGAATGACAAAAGATGACGCTGTCTTGAACGTGGCCGCCTTGTTGCGCCGCGGCGCCGGGCCTACATTGACGTCCGTGACTTGCCGTTTCGATTGGTCGCCCGATGCGAAGACAATCCGAGACCTTGCTGCTGGTGCCGCTGTTGCCGGTCTTCCTGCTCGGCATGTTTCCGATGCTGCTGATCGGCCTGCTCGGATTCTTCGGCCTGATCATTTTCGGCATCCTGCTGGTCTGCGTCGGCCTGACGCTCGCCCTCGAGGCGCATGGCGAGTTCAATGAAGAGATCATCGTGCACGGCTATGCCCGCGGCTCCGAGCGCGCGACGCAGCTTTCCAACCTGCACGCCGCGACCCGCTCCGCCGCCGTGCTGGACGTCGCGGGAATTGCGCTGATCGTCGCGGGTATCCTGGGCTTCTTCTGGGGCAGTTGACCAGCGCGCCACGCGACCCTGATTCACAAACTCGTCGCTTGCGCATTGCAGCGAATTTTGCGCATGAGGGGCCAAGCGGCCTTGCCCCGCCGCGTCCCGATCTCGCCGGTCACAGAACCAAGGGAGTCCCTTCATGATCAAATTCTATTTCAACGGCGCGCCGAACCCGAACAAGGTTGCCCTATTCCTGGAAGAATCCGGCCTGCCGTTCGAGGCGATCCCGGTCGACACCCGCAAGGGCGAGCAGTTCGCGCCGGAATTCCTCAAGGTCAACCCGAACGGCAAGGTGCCGGCGATCGACGACGACGGGGTGCTGGTATTCGACTCCAACGCCATCCTGCTTTACCTCGCCGAGGAGAACGGCAAGTTCCTGCCCGCCAACACGCCGGCCAACCGCGCCGCGACGCTGTCCTGGCTGATGTTCATCGCGACAGGCCTCGGCCCCTATTCCGGCCAGGCGGTGCATTTCAAGCATTTCGCGCCGAAGGACCTCGACTACGCCAACAACCGTTACCAGTACGAGGCGCATCGCCACTACAAGATCCTCGACGATCACCTGGCGAAACAGCGCTACATGGTCGGCGACAGCTACACGATCGTCGACATGGCGTTCTGGGGCTGGGCGCGGATGGCGCCGTTCATTCTCGGCGAGGAAGGCTACGCCAAATATCCGAACGTGAAGCGGCTGGTCGACGAGATCTCGGCGCGGCCGGCGGCGGCGCGCGCGATCGCGCTGAAGGACAAGCACACCTTCAAGGCGGAAATGGACGACGCGGCCCGCGACATCATGTTCGGCCACCTCAAGTCCAAGGTGGCGTAAGCACTGCGCAGGGTGGGCAAAGACGCACAGCGCCATGCCCACCCTGCATGCTGCGATCCTTTCGCTCTCACGGTGGCCAGTACGGCCTGCCCTTGTCATACCGGCCGTGGTCGACGACGTCGACGCGGCAGATACCGATATCCTGCAACTCGCGTTCGCTCATGGCAGCAAGCTGCCGCCATGCGCGCCGGTTCTCACGCCACTGCCTGATCCAGGCGAGCGCCGCCGCGAGCCCGACACACACGCCGCGAGCCCGACACAACAAAAACACACCACACCACACACACCCAACACACACACACACAAACCAAAAAAAAAAAACACAACACACACAACAAAAAACAACACACACACACCACACCACCCCAACCCACACACAAAAAAAAAAAAAAAACAAAAAAAAAAAAAAAAAAAAACAAAAAAAAACACAAAACACAACAACCACAAAAAAAAAAAAAACAAAAACCCAAAAAAAAACAAAAAAACCACACACCTAACCCGCCGCGCGAACCGCGGCCGCCGGAAACGGACCAAGCGCCTTCTCGGTCAGCACCGAGTCGCAATATTCCCGGATCTCCTTGATCCGGCCGCCGTCGAAGCGAAACACCAGGCAATAATCGTTGTCGTAGCGCTGGCCGTCCTTGGTGAGGTTGTTGCCCTTGGCCTCGACCGCGACGATGTCGCCGTCGGCGATGAAGCGGTGGGCGATGGTGCGGCCACGCTCCACCAGCCTGGAGCGGACGTGCCCGTGCAGGTCGTTCATGATCGATTGCTTGCCGGTGAAGGTGCGCGACCAGGAATATTGCCCGGTCACGGTCCAGATCGCGTCGTCGGCGAGATTGGCCACCAGCAGCGATTTCTCGCGCACCGCGGGATCGGGATCGCCCGCGATCGCGAATATCTCCTGCACCAGTTTCTTGTTGTCGGCTGCGCTCATGGCGCGTCTCCTTGTGTTGGATTGGCTCTGATTTTCAGGCACTTCCCCGAGCGAAGCGCTATTCGCTTTGCGTGAGAACGCCTTGCCCCCGGATCATGCGGCGCCGGCGCACATTCTTCCAATCGATAGGTGGTATGATATATATTCACCTGATGAATTTGAATTCGCTTGACCTCAATCTGCTGGTCGCGCTCGACGCCCTGCTGCGCGATGCCAATGTCAGCCGCGCCGCGATGCGGCTCAATCTGTCGCAGCCCGCGACAAGCCACGCGCTGCAGCGGCTGCGCGACCTGATCGGCGATCCGCTGCTGGTGCGCAACGGCGCGCGAATGGAGCTGACGCCGCGGGCGCAGGCGCTGCGTTCACCGCTGGCACAGGCGCTCGACCAGGTGCGCACGCTGTTCGTATCTGATGATTTCGACCCCGCGCGCAGCGAACGGCATTTCCGCCTGATGATGCCCGACCTCGCGGTCGAGCTGTTGATGCCGCGGCTGATGGAAAAGGTGACGCAGCTGGCGCCGAACGTCACCATCGACGTGGTGCCGTGGCGGAGCTCCGCGATCTTCACGCCCGACTTCGCCCGCACCATCGATCTCGTGATTTCGATCGGCAATTCCTTCAAGGGATTTCACCGCCAGCGGCTCTACACCGACATCGATGCGCTGGCGGTGCGGCGCGGTCACCCCGCCGGCGTCAAACTCAGGAAGCGCGAGGCGTTCCTCGCCGCGCGGCATGTCGCCGTGATCATCCGCGGCCACAACGAGGATCTGATCGACACCTGGCTGCGCGCCAAGGGCATTCAGCGACGGATCGCGCTGGTGGTGCCGGGCTATATCGAGGCGCTGCACGTCACGGCGCGCACCGACCTCGTCGCCTTCGTGCCGCGCCGGCTGATCTCCGCGCTGGCGAAACAATTATCGCTGGTGACGGTGACGCCGCCGCTCGATCCCGGCATCGACGAGCAGCATATGTTCTATCCGACACGGGCCCAGATGGATCCCGGCTCGATCTGGCTGCGCCGGCTGATGCTGGAGACCGGACGGGAGCTGGAGACGCGCAAGGTGTAGCGGCGCGCTCCACATGTCGTCCCGGCTTTCGCCGGGACGACACCGACTTCTTGGCTTAGCTTATCCGCTTACACCTTCTGCTCAGCCAGCACCTTCTGCACCGCCGGCCGCTGCTCCATCGCGGCGCGATGCGCCTTCACCTTGGGCAGGGTCGCGATGTCGACGCCGTCGCCATCGAGCCAGAAGGTCAGCGTGTAGAGATAGGCGTCGCCGACCGTGTAGCTGTCGCCCATCACCCACGGGCCCTTCAGCATGTCGCGCTCGATCAGGTTGAAGCAGGCGCCCATGGTCTTCGGGACCATCGACTTCATGTCGGCGAACGACGTCTCCTGGGTCGCCCAGCGCGCGCCGCGCATCTTGTGGGCGTGGCAGACATGCACCGTCGAGCAGAGGTAGGAATTGAAGGCCTGCAGCTTCGCGAATGCGAAGGCGTCGTCGAGCGGCGCGAGCTTCGCCTGCGGATAGGTCTGCGCGATGTAGGCCAGCATCGCCGGCGTCTCGGTGAGCACGCCGTGGTCGGTCACCAGCGCCGGAACGCGGCCCTTCGGATTGATCTTCAGATACTCCGGGCTGTTCTGCTGGTTGATCTTGAAATCAAGCCGCTCGACCGAATAGGGCGCGCCGGCCTCGGCCAGTGCAATGTGGGACGCGAGGGCGCAGGTGCCGGGGGCGGTATAGAGCTTGAGCATGTCGTTGTCCTCTGCGGGCCTTGTCGGTTCGGTGCGAACCCGGCCTGGCTTGTTTTGGGATGCGGCGGACGTTAGCGGCAGCCTCCCTTGCCGTCCACCCCGCGCGGAGCCGCGGACCTTGCCCGCGGCGGTGCCGCCATGCGATGACCATGGCCAATCGAGAGGGCTTTTCATGACTGTGCTCATTGCAGGTGGCGGAATTGGCGGGCTGACGCTGGCGCTCAGCCTGCACCAGATCGGCGTGCCCTGCCGCGTCTTCGAGAGCGTGCCCGAATTGCGGCCGCTCGGCGTCGGCATCAATGTGCTGCCGCATGCGGTGCGCGAACTGATCGAGCTCGGCCTGCACGATGTGCTCGACGCATCCGCGGTGCGGACCCGCGAGCTCGCCTATTTCTCCAAGCACGGCAAACCGATCTGGAGCGAGCCGCGCGGGCTCGAGGCCGGCTATAAATGGCCGCAGTTCTCGATCCATCGTGGCCGGTTGCAGCAGCTGCTGCTTGACGCCGCGACCGAACGGCTGGGACGTGAGAACATCCTGACCAGCCATCATCTCACCGGCTGGACCGAGACTGCTGACGGCGTCCGCGCCGACTTCATCGACAAGGCGACCGGCAAGCCCGCCGGCAGCTATGACGGAGCGGTGCTGATCGCCGCCGACGGCATCCATTCGGCGGTGCGCGAGAAGCTCTATCCGCAGGAAGGGCCGCCGATCTGGAACGGCCGCATCCTGTGGCGCGGCATCACCCGCGGCAATGCCTTCCTGACCGGCCGCACCATGATCATGGCCGGCCACGAGATCCTGAAATTCGTCTGCTATCCGATCTCGAAGGAGGCCGGCCCCGACGGCAAGTTCGACATCAACTGGGTCGCCGAGCGCCACATGCCGCCGACCTATCAGTGGCGCCGCGAGGACTATAACCGCACGGCAAAACTCGACGAGTTCCTGCCGTGGTTCGAGAGCTGGAATTTCGACTGGCTCGACGTGCCCGGCCTGATCCGGAACTGTCCGCATGCCTACGAATATCCGCTGGTCGATCGCGACCCGATCCCGCAATGGACCTTCGGCCGCGTCACGCTGATGGGCGACGCCGCGCACCCGATGTACCCGATCGGCTCCAACGGCGCCTCGCAGGCGATCCTCGATGCGCGCACGCTGACGCGCGAGATCCTGGCGCATGGCCCGACGCAGGCAGCGCTATTGGCCTATGAGGCCGAACGGCGCCCGGCAACCACCGATCTCGTGATGCTCAACCGCCGCAACGGCCCGGAACAGGTGATGCAGCTCGTCGAGGAGCGCGCACCCAACGGTTTTGGCGTCGTCACCGAGGTGTTGTCGCAGCAGGAGCTGGAAGACATCGCCGCCAACTACAAGCGCGTCGCCGGCTTCCAGGTCGAGGGGCTGAACGCCAAGCCGCCGATCGTGCAGCGGGCGGGAGCCTAAGTGCTGCGTGCATCAAAGCGCCGCTCTATGATTCCGTCACCCTGAGGAGCCGCGAAGCGGCGTCTCGAAGGGTGCACGGCCCGCGCTGGTGGCCGTGCATGCTTCGAGGCTCGCTCCGCTCGCACCTCAGCATGACGGGTTTGCTATAGCGCGCGCGCCGCCCTAGCGCAGCACCCGCGACGCTTCCACCAGGCGGATGCTGCTGCTCGCGGTGGCGAGCAAAGAGCCATCCGCGGCGGTCAGCCGGCCCTCGACGAAGGCGATGGTCTTGCCGAGTTGCGTGACGGTCGCCTCGCCGGTGGTCGGTCCTGGCTTGGCAGGCGCGAGGAAGTTCACGTTCATCGTGATGGTCGTGGTGAAGAGCCTGCCCTCGGTCATGATGAACACCGCCGGGCCCATCGTGTCGTCGAGCATCGCCGACAGCATGCCGCCCTGGATGAAGCCGGCCGGATTGCAGAAATCCTGCTTGCCGTCGAACACGATCCTGATCCAGCCGTCCTGCGGACGTGCGTCAGCCACGTGCCACCCCAGCAGCTTGGCGACTGGCGGCATCGGGATGCGGTCGAGCGCGGTTGCGATCATGGCGGCCTCCGTTTTGGAAGTCCTAGCCGAGACCTGCTGCCAGCATGGTGTCAGCAGGTCGTCTCCCGCTAGAGATCCAGCCCGTGCGCGATGGCCTTGCGCATCACATTGGGAAGCGCCTCGCCGTCCAGCGTCGCCACCGGCACCCAACGCATGCCCTCCGGCGCGCGGGTCCGCGGCGGAACATTGGCCGTGTAGACCACGAGCTCCAGCGGAAAGTGCGTGAACACGTGGGTGACCACGCCGGTCCTGCGGTGCCAGCGCGTGACGCCCTTGAGCTCCGGCGCCTGCGCCAGCCCGGCGGCATCCGCCTGCCCGGCAAGCCATTGCGATCCCGGCACCTCGGTCATGCCGCCGAGCAGGCCCTTTGCCGGGCGCGAACGCACCAGGAGCTCGCCGCCGCGCGTCACCACGAAGGCGGCGCCGCGACGCAACGTGCCGCTCTTCTTCGGTGCCTTGCGCGGATACGTCTCCTGGTCGCCGCGGGCGCGGCCTGCGCAATCGTCATTCAGCGGACACAATGCGCAAGCCGGCTTCTTCGGCGTGCAGATGGTGGCGCCGAGATCCATCAGCGCCTGCGCGCTATCGCCGGCGCGAGAGTTCTCGTCGCCGGCGCGGGACGGGCCGAGCAATGTCGCGGCCATCGCCTTGATCAGCGGCTTGGCCTGCGGCAGCGCCTCCTGGATGGCGTAGAGCCGGGTGACCACACGCTCAATGTTCCCGTCCACCGGCATGGTGCGGCGGTCGAACGCGATCGCGGCGATCGCCGCTGCGGTATAGGGCCCGATTCCGGGCAGCGCGCGCAGCCCCTCCTCGGTATCCGGAAACACTCCGCCATGGTCATTCAGCACCGCAACCGCGCAGGCGTGCAGGTTGCGCGCGCGCGAATAATAGCCGAGCCCGGCCCACATCCTGAGGACATCGTCGAGCGAGGCGCGGCCGAGCGCAGTCACGTCGGGCCAGCGCGACAGGAATTTCTCGAAATAAGGTCCGACCGCCCTGACCGTGGTCTGCTGCAGCATGATCTCGGACAGCCAGACACGGTACGGATCGGCCCGCTCCCCCGCCTCCGCGCGCCACGGCAGCCGCCGGCGATGGCGGTCATACCAGGCCAGCAGCCGTGCCGGGCCGTCGGCTTGCCGGTCGGTCGGTTTGGTTTTGGCGGCGACGCGCGAGCTCATGGACCTATCTTAAGGCAAATCTCGCGACGTCATGCCCGGGCCTGACCCGGGCATCCACGTCTTTCTTATCCTTGGACGGAAGAGCGGCCACATTGATGAACACGGTTTCGGCCACATCGCCACTGCTGCTATAGTCCCGTCATGCCCAGACCCGGCCCGATCAGCGCAAAGCCCCTGTCGATCCTGCTCAGCGACGTCTTCACCGACGCCTATGCCAAGCAGGGCTTTGCCGCGCGCGAACTGGTGACGCGCTGGGCCGAGATCGCGGGCGAGCGGATCGCGGCCTATTGCGAGCCGCTGAAGATCCAGTGGCCTCGGCCGGTGGAGGGCCAGCCGCAGGAGCCGGCCACGCTGGTGCTGCGGGTCGAGGGGCCGATGGCGCTGGAGATCCAGCATTCCTCCGACGTCATCCTGGAGCGGGTGAACCGCTTCTTCGGCTGGCACGCGGTCGGCCGCCTGACGATCCGGCAAGCGCCGCTTTTGCGCCGCGGCCGCCCCGCCCGGCCGCGCCCGCCCGACGCCAAAGACGTGGCCCGGGAGGCGGCAAACCTGGGCGCCGTCGAGGATGACGATCTGCGCGCCGCGCTGGCCCGCCTGGGTGCCTCGATCAAGCGAAATTGACGCTTTTCGCAGGCTCGGCCGCGAGACCCCGGCATTGCCACAATGGTCGTTTCAAGCTAGCGAAGGCTTCTTTTTCGGGACCCCCTTCATTCTGGCGTGAATGCGCCAATCCGGGAGCTGACCTTGATCATCACGCGCCGCGCTTTCACCACCGCTCTCTCGCTGACCGGGCTGGCCGCCCTCGCCGGGCTGTCGCCGCTGCGCCTGGTCACGGACGCGTTCGCGCAGACCGCCGCCGAGGTCGCCAAGCCGCAGTCGCTGCCCGACATGGGGCTCGGCCCGCAGGACGCCAAGGTGACCATCATCGAATACGCCTCGATGACCTGCCCGCACTGCGCCAATTTCAACGAGACCGTGTTCCCGAAGATCAAGTCGACCTACATCGATAGCGGCAAGGTCCGCTACGTGTTCCGCGAATTCCCGCTCGACATCAAGGCCGCCGCCGGCTCGATGCTGGCGCGCTGCATCGCCAAGGACGACGCGCCGAAGTTCTTCGCGGTGATCGACCTGCTGTTCCGCCAGCAGAACGACTGGGTGGTCAAGAACACCACCGAGACGCTGACGCGGATCGGCAAGCAGGCCGGCCTCAGCCAGCAGCAGGTCGAGGACTGCCTGAAGGATCAGACGCTGCTCGACAAGATCGCCGCCGACCAGAAATACGCCAACGACGTGCTGAAGGTGAACTCGACGCCGACCTTCTTCGTCAACGGAGAGATCCTGAAGGGCGAGACCTCGTTCGAGGAGTTCAGCAAGCACATCGATCCGCTGTTGAAGAGCTGATCCCGCGCCCGCGAACCCGACGTCGTCGTGCCCGCGTTCGAGTCGCGACACAATAATTGTGGATGATTTGCGATCACGGCATGCCGCCGTCGCATTATTTGGTTGTTGAAAACCTGATTCGCGCGATGCGAATCCTGGAGGACATGCAGAGGCCGCAAAACCCCTGTAAATCCCTTGCAAATCCCCTTGGGAAAAGCTTGGTCAACCGGTTGCCCTGACGCACCGGCATCGCCATTGTCGCCGCTCATGAGAGCTGCACGCAGCTATTCACCCCAGACACCGACATTGCCATCCATGGTATTGTCACGGCAGGGAGATTCGCGCCCGGCCAAACGAGATTTGTGTACATGAAGCTCACGCGCCTCCGCCTGCACGGTTTCAAGTCGTTCGTTGAACCCACCGATTTCATGATCGAGCCGGGCCTGACCGGCGTCGTCGGACCGAACGGCTGCGGCAAATCCAATCTCGTCGAAGCGCTGCGCTGGGCGATGGGCGAAACCTCGCACAAGTCGCTGCGCGCCGCCGACATGGATGCGGTGATCTTCGCCGGTTCCGGCAATCGTCCGGCGCGCAACCACGCCGAAGTCGTGATGACGATCGACAATTCCGATCGCTCCGCACCGGCCGCAATGAACGACAGCCAGCTGCTCGAAATCTCCCGCCGCATCGAGCGCGAGGCCGGCTCGGTCTACCGCATCAACGGCCGCGACGTCCGTGCAAGGGATGTGCAGATCCTGTTCGCCGACGCCGCCACCGGCGCGCGTTCGCCGGCGCTGGTCCACCAGGGCAAGATCGGCGAGATCATCCAGGCCAAGCCCGAGCAGCGCCGCCGCGTGCTGGAAGACGCCGCCGGCGTTGCCGGCCTGCACGCCCGCCGCCACGAGGCGGAACTGCGGCTGAAGGCGGCCGAAACCAACCTCACCCGCGTCGAGGACGTGATCGGCCAGCTCAGCGGCCAGATGGAAGGTCTGAAGAAGCAGGCGCGCCAGGCGATTCGCTACCGCGAGGTCGCCGCCAAGGTGCGCAAGTCCGAGGCCATGCTGTTCCATCTGCGCTGGATCGAGGCCAATGCCGACGTCAACGACGCCGCGCACACCCATGACATCTCCGTGCGCGAGATGGCCGAGCGCACCCGCGAGCAGGCTGAATCCGCCCGCATCCAGGCAATCCGCGCCGCCGAATTGCCGGCGCTGCGCGATGCCGAGGCGCGCGCCGCCGCCGGCCTGCAGCGCCTGACCAATGCGCGCGAGATGCTCGACCGCGAGGAGCAGCGCGCCAAGGAGCGGGTCGGCGAACTCGATCGCCGCCTCGCCCAGTTCGCCCAGGACATCGCGCGCGAGCAGCAGCAGACCTCCGATGCCGACATCGCGCTGCAGCGGCTCGACACCGAAGACGCGGAGCTGAAGGAAGAGATCAAGTCGCGCGTCGAGAAGCGCTCCGGCGTCGACGAGCGCGTCTCCGAGGCCGAGGAGATCCTGGCCGCGACCGAGCGCCAGTTCGCCGAACTGACCACGCAGCTCGCCGACCTGACCGCCAAGCGCAACCAGCTCGAAGCCGGCGCGCGCACGCACCGCGACCGGCTGGCGCGGCTCGATCAGGAGATCGCCAACGTCCAGGCCGAGGAAACCAAGCTCGCGCAGGAGACCGGCAATCTCGGCGACATCGACGCGCTCGCCGCCGCCATGGAGATGGCGCAGCAGACGCTCGCCGAATCCGAGGCGGCCGTGCAGTCCAGCGAGGCGCATCACGCCGCCGTGCGGCAGACGCTGGAAGCCTCCCGCAATCCGCTCGCCGAAGCCGAGAAGCGGGTGCAGCGGCTCGAGACCGAAGCCCGTACCATCTCCAAGCTCGTCACCAGCGAGACCAAGAATCTGTGGCCGCCGATCATCGACGGCATCACGGTCGCCAAGGGCTATGAAAAGGCGATCGGCGCCGTGCTCGGCGACGACCTCGACGCGCCGGTGGATTCCTCTGCGCCGATGCGCTGGACCAATGTCGGGGAAGCCGCGGGCGATCCTGCGCTGCCTGACGGCGTCGAACGGCTGGCCGATCACGTCCAGGCGCCGCCGGAACTGGCACGCCGTCTGGCCCAGATCGGCGTGGTGGCCAAAGAACGCGGCGCCGCGCTGGTGTCGCAGCTGAAGACCGGCCAGCGGCTGGTGTCGCTCGAAGGCGACGTCTGGCGCTGGGACGGCTTTGTCGCCGACGCCCATGCTCCAACTGGCGCCGCCCGCCGCCTCGCCGAACGCGCCCGCCTGGTCGATATCGAGCATGAGCTGGAACAGGCCCGCATCGATGCCGCCGCCAAGCGCCAGGCCCTGGAGACGGCTGAAGAAGAATTGCGCTCGGCGTCCGCCGCCGAGGGTGCATCGCGCGAAGCCGTGCGTGCCGCCCGCCGTGAGACCGACGCCGCGCGTGAACGCCATGCCGCGACCGAACGCGAGATCAACCGCCACTCTGCGCGCAAATCGGCGCTGACCGAGGCGCACAGCCGCGTCGCCGCCGACCGCGCCGAGGCCGAAGCGGCGCATGAGAACGCAGTTGCCGCGCTGTCCGAATTGCCGCCGGGCGTCGAGACCGAAGCCCAGCTCGCCGCGGTTCGCGCCGAGATCGACAACCAGCGCCGTGCCGCAGCGCAAGTCCGCGCCGAGGCGCAGGCGCTCGCCCGCGAGGCCGAGCTCGCTGACCGCCGCGTGCAGGCCATCGTTGCCGAACGCAACGAGTGGCAGAGCCGCAAGACCAGCGCCGCCTCGCAGGTCGGGACCATCGAGGAGCGTATCGCCGAGGTGTCGGCCGAGCGCGAGGAACTGGCCAATGCGCCGGAAGTATTCGCCGAGAAGCGCAGCGCGCTGATCACGGAGATCGAGCACGCCGAGGGCGATCGCCGGATCGCCGCCGATGCGCTGGCGACGGCGGAAGCAGCGATGGCGGAAACCGATCGCCTCGCCAAGACCTCGCTCGAAGCGCTCTCCTCCTCCCGCGAAGCCACCGCGCGCGCCGAAGAGCGCATGGAAGGCACCCGCCGCCGCCTCGCCGACATCGAGCGCGAGATCCACGACATGCTCGAGGTCGAGCCCAGTGCGGTCGTCGGCATGGCCGAGATCGAGCCCGGCGCGGAGCTGCCGCCGGTCGCGCAGGTCGAGGAAGAACTTGAAAAGCTCCGCCGCGACCGCGAGCGCTTGGGCGCGGTCAATCTGCGCGCCGAGGAAGAACTCAAGGAAGTCGAGACCCAGCACACCGCGCTGACCACCGAGCGCGACGACCTGGTCGAGGCGATCAAGCGGCTGCGGCAGGGCATCCAGAGCCTCAACCGCGAAGCGCGCGAGCGCCTGCTGACCTCGTTCGAGACCGTCAACAACCACTTCAAGCGGCTGTTCACCGAGCTGTTCGGCGGCGGCGAAGCCGCGCTGCACCTGATCGAGAGCGACGATCCGCTCGAGGCCGGCCTCGAGATCATCGCCAAGCCGCCCGGCAAGAAGCCGCAGACGCTGTCGCTGCTGTCCGGCGGCGAGCAGGCGCTGACGGCGCTGGCGCTGATCTTCGCGGTGTTCCTGACCAACCCGTCGCCGATCTGCGTGCTGGACGAAGTCGACGCGCCGCTCGACGACCACAACGTCGAGCGGTTCTGCACCCTGCTGAACGAGATGACGGCGTCGACCGAAACCCGCTTCATCATCATCACGCACAATCCGATCACGATGGCGCGGATGAACCGGCTGTTCGGCGTCACCATGGCCGAGCGCGGCGTGTCGCAGCTGGTGTCGGTCGACCTGCAGGGTGCGGTCGATATCCTCGACCAGAACGTGGCGTAACGCACTCAGGCGTCATCCTGAGGAGCCGCGCATTCGCGCGGCATCTCGAAGGATGGGCCACGACTCGTGATTGTCATCCTTCGAGGCTCGCAAGCGCTCGCACCTCAGGATGACGGCGAACCATGACTTCACCCGATCTCCCTGCCGAACTGCGCGCCGCCCTCAACGCCAGGCTCGAAGGCCTGTCGCGCAGCGACGCCGCCGGCCGCGCCGCGGTGATCTCACAGACCTATCGCGAGGGCGGCGGCTCCGGGACGATCCGGACCGAAACCGATGCGCTCGCCTATGCGCTGGCGCGGATGCCGGCGACCTATGCGGCCGTGGTGGCGAGCCTCAATGCGCTGACGGAAATACGGCCGGATTTTGCGCCAGCGAGCCTGCTCGATGTCGGTGCCGGCCCCGCGACCGCGACCTGGGCGGCGGCGGAGACGTTCACATCGCTAAAGGGCTTCACCCTGCTCGACGCCAACGGCGCGTTGCGAACGCTGGCCGAAGGGCTGTTTCAACGCACCACACGTCTGCACGACGCCAGCTACCAACTCGGCCAGGCCCGCGCCTTGCTGGACAAGGCCGATCCAGCCGACCTCGTCGTCGCCAGCTACATGATCGGCGAGCTCGGCGATGCCGAGCGCGCAACACTGGCCGATGCGCTGTGGTCCAAAGCTCGCGACACGCTGCTCGTCGTCGAACCCGGCACGCCCGCGGGCTATGCGCGGATCATCGCACTCCGCGCCCGATTGATCGCCGCCGGCGCGCATGTCACAGCCCCCTGCCCGCATGACGGCAGCTGCCCGCTGGTCGCACCCGACTGGTGCCATTTCTCGCAGCGCCTGCAACGCTCGCGCGCGCACAAGCAGGTCAAGGGCGCGGATGCCCCGTTCGAGGACGAGCGCTTCGCCTATGTCGCGCTGAGCCGCGCGCGCATTGAGAACCGGCCATCGCGGGTGTTGGCGCAGCCCGATGTCGGCAAGGTCGAGGTTGCGGCCAAGCTGTGTACGGCGGAGGGCGTCGTCGTCGCCAGGGTGCCCCGCCGCGCCAAGGCCGATTACGCCAGCGCCCGGCGCTGGCGCTGGGGCGATGCGGTTTAGCTATTTGCGTCGTCCCGGCGAAGGCCCGGACCCATAACAACCGATCCGGTTGCGAAGCGAAGCCGACGCCGCGTGTGCCCTTTCCGCGGCCGCGGCGTATGGGTCCCGGTCTACGCCGGGACGACGCCTTTGAACTAATTGCACACCATCGCGACCAACGATTGCCCACCTTCTCGCGGCGGGCTGCCCTGCGCCCCGATCTTGGGCTACGGTGCCGCCGTTTCGTCCATCAGGAGCTGCCCTGTCATGTCGACCAGCTGGATCGTTATCGGCGTCATCGTCCTTCTTCCTCGTGCTGTTTGCGTTCGGCGCCTACAACCGCCTCGTCGCGCTCGGCCAGCGGGTCAGCCAGGCCTTTGCCGACATCGATGTGCAGCTCAAGCAGCGCCACGACCTGATCCCGAACCTGGTCGAGACCGTGAAGGGCTACGCCGCGCATGAGCGTGGCACGCTCGACGACGTCATCAAGGCGCGCAATTCGGCGATCTCGGCGCAGGGACCGGCTCAGGTCTCGGCGGCGGAGAACCAGCTCTCCGGCGCGCTCGGCCGGCTGATCGCGCTGTCGGAAGCCTACCCGGACCTCAAGGCCAACGCCAATTTCCAGCAGCTCGCCTCGGAGCTTTCCGATCTCGAGAACAAGATTGCCGCCAGCCGTCGCTTCTTCAACAACGCGGTCCAGGAATACAACACCGGCATCCAGCAGATGCCGGCCGCACTGTTCGCCGGCATGTTCGGCTTCACCCGCAAGGATTTCTTCGACCTCGGCGCCAGCCGCACGGAGGTCGAGGCGGCACCGAGCGTGAAGTTCTGAGGCGCAACGCGCGCCGGCGAGAGGCTGCTCCGTCATGGCCGCCTATGGTCTCTACACGCACATCGCATCGAACAAGTTTCGTTCGATGCTGTTGCTCGCCGGGCTATTCCTGCTGATCTACGTGCTGGTCTATGCCGGCGCGCTGGTCGCGGAGGTGATGATCGATAGCGGCCGCACGGCCGATTACTATCTGACCCATGCCTCGCGCGATCTGGTCTCGGCCTTCCCATGGGCGACGATCGCGGCGGTGGCCTGGATCGTGATCGCCTATTTCTTCCACCAGAAGATAATCGACGCCGTTACCGGCGGCGAAAGCGTGACGCGCCAGCAGCAGCCGCGGCTCTACAATCTGCTGGAAAACCTCTGCATCTCGCGCGGCATCCCGATGCCGAAGCTGAAGGTGATGGACAGCCCGGCGCTGAACGCATTCGCGACCGGACTGAACCCGCGCCAATACGCCATCACCGTCACCACGGGTCTGTTGAGGGCACTGAACGACCAGGAGATCGAGGCCGTGCTCGGCCACGAGCTCACCCATATCAAGAATGGCGACGTACAGCTGATGGTGGTCGCCGTGATCATCGCCGGCGTGGTCGGCTTCTTCGGCGAGCTGTTCTTCCGCGTGTTCACAAATCTGTCGTGGAACGGCGGCGGCCGCAGCGGAGGCGGCTGGTCGTCGTCGTCCTCCTCATCGTCATCATCATCCTCGGACCGCGACAGCAAGGGCTCGGGCGGCGGCGCGATCATCGTCATCATCATCGCGGTCGCATTGATCATGCTGGCCTGGCTGCTGTCGCAGGTGGTCAAGCTCGCATTATCGCGATCGCGCGAATTCCTCGCCGATGCCGGATCGGTCGAATTGACCAAAAATCCCGATGCGATGATCTCGGCGCTGCGCAAGATCGAGAACCGCAGCGAGTTGCCGGGCGCCACCTCGGCGGTGATGGAACTCTGCGTCGACAATCCGCGCGAGGGTTTTGCCGACCTGTTTGCCACCCATCCATCGGTGAAGTCACGGGTCGATGCCCTGGTGAAATACGCCGGCGGCCACGATCCCGGACCGCTGGCGCTGCCGGATGAGACGGAGCCGCAGGACCAGCCGTCCACGGCAGGTGACCAGCCCCCGCCGGAAACCCATGGCCCGTGGGGTGACACGCAGCCCGCACAACCGAACAATCCGCCGCCGCTGCCGGGCACTGGCCCCAGGCAGGGGCCGTTTGGTCCGCTTCAAGCTCCGCTCCAGGGCCCCTGGGGCCCGCACCGCTGATCGTGCCCTAGGTTACTCAGTCCATTAAGGAAATCCCCACCAAGCCGGTCATGGGCACCTTAAGGAATTGAATTCTCCCTCGTTTCTGCCATGTTCGCGCCCAAAGCAGTATGGGGACTTGCCGATCGCCATCGCGGTCGGGAGCGCGCTTTAAGGGACTTCCATGGCAAAGCCGGTTGTGATCGTGGTGGGCGCTGACAAGGGCGGGGTCGGCAAGACCACCGTCTCGCGGACGCTCCTGGACTATTTCAGTGCCAATAATGTGCAGACCCGGGCGTTCGACACCGAGTCGCCGCGCGGCACGTTGAAGCGCTTCCATCCCGACATCACCGAGATCGTCGACATGACGACGACCGCGGACCAGATGAAGATCTTCGATACGCTGAACGCCGGTTCCTCGGTCACCGTCATCGACGTCCGCGCCGGCCTGCTGTCGCCCGCACTGGCCTCGCTGCGCGACATCGGCTTCCTCGACGCCGCGCGCTCCGGCCAGATCACCTTCGCCGTGTTCCACATCCTCGGCCCCTCGATCGCCTCGCTGGACGAGATCGCCGAGACCGCCAACTTCATGAACGGTGCGAAGTATTTCCTGGTGAAGAACTTCATCAATGACACCCAGTTCTTCCAGTGGGACCAGGCGACCTACAATTCCTACTTCCACCGCATCAAGGATGCCGTCGACCTCACCATCCCGAAGCTCAACGAAATGGCCCTACGAGCAGGTCGAGGTCTCCTCGGTTCCGTTCCTGAAATTCGTCGCCAACAAGGGCATCAACGACGACGCCGCCAACTACTCTTTCGTGCTGCGCGGCTATGTCCGACATTGGCTCGCCAATGTCTGGAGCGAGTACGACCGGATCAAGCTGACCGACCTGGTCGGCGCCAAGTCGGCCAAGGGCGAAAAATAGTCGCGCGCAGAGGCAGCGAAAAGTCGCGCTCGGTAGCGAAAAAATCGCGCCGGGGGGCGGCGATGGGGCTGGATTGGGCGAAAATTTGGCCTGATATAGCGGGCGATGTCGTCCACGCCCGTTTACATCATCTGCTCGCCCCGCCCGCAGGTCGGCAAGACGCTGATCGCGCGGCTGCTCGGCGAATTCCTGCTGCTCAAGAACGGCGACGTCGTCTGCTACGACATCAATCTGAAGGAGCCGTCGCTGCTCGACTATCTGCCGCGGATCACCGAAACCGCCGACGTGATCGACACCTACGGCAAGATGCAGCTGATGGACCGCGTCATCGTCAATGACGGCATCGCCAAGGTGATCGACCTCGGCTACCACGCCTTCGACGAATTCTTCAAAATGGTCGACCAGATCGGGCTGATGAAGGAGGCGCTGCGCCGGCGCGTCTCGCCTGTGATCCTGTATGTGGCCGATACCGACCGCGCCTCGGTGCACGGCTACCAGACGCTGCAGGGCATGATCCCGCCGAACGCCCTCGTCGTCATCGACAACGAGTTCGTGGTGCGCGGCGAGCTGCCGCCCGTCATGACCGGCAGCCGGGTGCTACGCTTCCGCGCCCTGCCGGTGTTCCTGAAGACCTATATCGACCGGCTGACCTTCTCCTTCACCGGCTATCTGCGCCAGGAGAAGGACTCATCGACCGAGCTGCATCAGTGGATCCGGCGGAATTACACCACCTTCCGCGATCTCGAGCTGAGCATGCTGCTGCAGCGGGGATGACTGTCGTCCGGGCCAAGCGAAGCGCGAGCCGGGACGACGTGTGGAGGGAGTGCCGCTAGAGCATGTTGTTTTTTGCCGGAATCGGGATTCCCAGAAGGGACAATTTCTGCTTCCAACTCCATGCTGGAACGGGGGCCAGCATGGATGACGCGACCCTATTCGGAAGATCTTCGTGAACTCGCTCTGGCGCGGGCTGACGCGGGCGAGACCGTGCGTTCGATTGCAGAAGCGCTTCAGATCAGTCCTTCCTGTGTGACAAAGTGGAAGAATCTGCGGCGGGAGACCGGAGGCGTTTCTCCCGGCAAGATCGGCGGTCACAAGAAGCCGGTTCGGTCCGGCACCGATGCCGACTGGCTGCGCAAACGCATTCGCTCCGGCCCATTCACTTTGCGGAAGCTGACGCAGGAACTGGCTGCGCGCGGGATCAAGACCGACGTGCGGGCAGTGTGGACGTTCGTCCATCCGAAGGGCTGAGCTTCAAAAAAAACGATCCTGCCGGCCGAACAAGATCGTCCCGATATCGCGCGTAAACGGACGCGCTGGAAGACCCATCAGGGCAGGATCGACGCCTCGCGCCTGGTCTTTATCGACGAGACCTGGATCAAAACCAACATGGCGCCGCTGCGAGGCTGGGGACCGAGTGGGCAACGTCTCCAGGCGTCTGCGCCTTTCGGCCATTGGAAGACCATGACCTTCATCGCGGCGCTGCGCCACGACCGGATCAGCGCGCCATGGGTCATCGACGGCCCCATCAATGGCGAGCTCTTCACCCTCTATGTCGAGCAGGTGCTGGCGCCGACCCTCGCAAAGGGTGAACTCGTCATTCTCGACAATCTCGGCAGTCACAAGGGCAAGGCGGCGCGCAACGCCATCCGCGCCACAGGCGCCCATCTGCTCTTCCTGCCGCCCTATAGCCCCGACCTCAATCCGATCGAGCAGGTCTTCGCCAAGCTCAAACACCTGATGCGAGCCGCGCAGCCGCGTGATGTCGAAGCGACTTGGCGCAAGGTCGGCGAACTCCTCGACGTCTTCTCCAAGGAGGAGTGCGCCAACTATCTCAAAAATTCAGGGTACGTTTCCGTATAAACACATCATGCTCTAATGCCCCTCGAACGCCATCAGCGTGCGTACCGGAACGTCCATCGCGCGCAGCTTGGCGGCCCCGCCGAGATCGGGCAGGTCGATGATGAAGCAGGCCGCGACCACATTGGCGCCGATCTGGCGCAGCAGCTTCACCGCGCCCTCCGCGGTGCCGCCGGTCGCGATCAGATCGTCGACCAGGATCACGCGCTCGCCGGGCTGCACGGCATCGGCATGCATCTCCATCTCGTCGATGCCGTATTCCAGCGAGTAGGCGATCCGCACCGTGGTGTGCGGCAGCTTGCCCTTCTTGCGGATCGGCACGAAGCCGGCCGAGAGCTGATGCGCCACCGCGCCGCCCAGGATGAAGCCGCGCGCCTCGATCCCCGCGACTTTGTCGACCTTCGCCCCCGCCCAGGGATGCACCAGCTCATCGACCGCGCGGCGGAAGGGCCCGGGCATCGGCAAGCAGGGTCGTGATGTCGCGAAACAGGATGCCCTTCTTCGGGTAGTCCGGGATGGTGCGAACGGTCGCCTTGATGTCGTGGTCGAAGGTCATTGGTCTCTCGCCTTTTTCCGCATCGTCATTGCGAGGAGTGCAAGCGACGAAGCAATCCACCTCTCCGCGGAGGAGGCGTGGATTGCTTCGCTGCGCTCGCAATGACGGTCCAAATCAATTTGCCCCCGGGTTAAGCCGGAATGCATTCTCGACAATGCGCAGGCCCACTTCGTTGCCGAGCGACATCAGCGATTCCGGATGGAATTGCACGCCGCCGACCGGCAGGGTCTTGTGCTCGATCACCATCGCGACGCCGTCTTCGGTGGTCGCGGTCACCGCCAGCACCTCGGGCACGGTGTCGCGCTCGACATAGAGCGAATGATAGCGGCCGATCACGATCTCATTCGGCAGATTGTGCATCAGCCTGCCGCCGCGGACCTGGACGCGCGAGGGCCGGCCGTGCGCGGGTTGGCCGAGCTGGCCGAGCTGGCCGCCGAAATATTCGCCGATCGCCTGCACGCCGAGGCAGACGCCGAAGATCGGCAGCTTCTTCTCCAGCGCGGTGTCGATGGTCCTCGCGATGCCGAAATCTTCCGGGCGACCCGGACCGGGCGAGAGCACCAGCAAGTCCCATCCGCGCTGCTTCAGCATATCCTGCGCATGGATGTGCCGGACCACGGTGACGTTGGCGCCGACCTGGCGGAAATAGTCGGCCAGCATATGCACGAAGCTGTCGTCGTGATCGATCAGGAGCACGTTCTTGCCCGAGCCGGTGGCGTCAGGCGCGAAATCCGACAGCGGCTTAGGCGGATCGCCGCGCAGCGCCTGGAACAGCGCCGCCGCCTTGACCTGGCATTCGCGGTCCTCGGCGGCCGGATCCGAGTCGAACAGGCAGGTGGCGCCGACGCGCACCTCGGCGAGGCCGTCCTTCATGCGGATGGTGCGGATGGTCAGGCCGGTGTTGATGCTGCCGTCGAAGTTCACGCAGCCGATCGCGCCGGCGTACCAGCGCCGCGGCGACCGCTCATGATCCTCGACGAACTGC
The DNA here is from genome assembly GCF_054057015.1 of Bradyrhizobium sp. JR3.5. Lineage (NCBI taxonomy): Bacteria > Pseudomonadati > Pseudomonadota > Alphaproteobacteria > Hyphomicrobiales > Nitrobacteraceae > Bradyrhizobium > Bradyrhizobium sp. JR3.5. Next base: position 4,594,842 of record NZ_JBSRYV010000002.1, on the reverse strand, counting down.
ATCGCCCACAATTTCGGCGCGCCGGTCACGGTCACGGCCCAGGCATGGGTCAGGAAAGCATCGAGCGAATCGAAGCCCGGCCGCAGCATGCCCTCGACGTGATCGACGGTATGAAACAGCTTTGAGTAGGTCTCGATCTGCCGCCGCGCCAGCACCTTGATGGTGCCGGGCACGCAGACGCGTGCCTTGTCGTTGCGATCGACGTCGGTGCACATGTTGAGCTCGAACTCGTCCTTTTCCGAGTTCAGGAGCTTGCGGATCTGCTCGGCATCGCCGATCGAGTCCGAACCGCGCGCGATGGTGCCCGAGATCGGGCAGGTCTCGACCCGGCGGCCGTCGGAGCGCACGAACATCTCGGGCGACGCGGAGACCAGGAATTCGCCGTCGCCGAGATTCATCAGCGCGCCATAGGGCGACGGATTGATACGGCAGAGCCGCTGGAACACCTCCGCCGGCGAACGCTCGCAGGGCTCGGCAAACAGCTGCCCGGGCACTGCCTCAAACAGATCACCGCGGGCGAACGCCGCGCGCGCGACTTCAACCGTCGCCTGGTATTCGCCCGGGGCGTGATCGGCAAAGCCCTGCCGCCCGGTCTTGGCGTAGAGGCTCGGCGCGGTCTCGTGCGACTGGCCGGCGGTCGATTTGCCCTTCCACGCAAACTCGTAATTCAGCGCCACGCCGCGGCCGGTGGCGCGGTCATAGGCCAATAGCCGGTCCGGCACGTAGAGCACGATGTCGCGCTGGTCGGCCTCGCGGGCGCGCTTCTGCACGAGGTCCTCGATCTGGAACACGAGGTCGTAGGCGAAGGCGCCGAACAGGCCGAGCAGCGGATCGGCATTGGAGGTGAACGCCGCCACCATGTCGCGCACCAGCGACATCACGCTGGCGCGGCGGGTGCGCTGGTCTTCCTCGACCGGAGCGGCGCCGCGGATGATATGACCGGCGAGCCGCGTTGCGCTCCGCTCCGTGATCACGACGCAGGGCTCGCGCAGCACGTCGCCGAGGAAGGCGATCAGGACCTCGCCGCGCGGGTTCAGCGCCTGCAACGCGAAATCGGTGCCTGAGGTTTCCAGCACCAGCGGCGGGTCGGCAAAGCCGAGGTCAAAGCTCTCGTAGCGGCCCGGCACTGTCGTGCCCGAGGACAGCACCACGCCGCGGCGGCGGTCGAGCACCGCGATCAGGTCGTCGAGGCGGTTGGCGCCGCCGGTGAACTGCTCGACCACGCGCGCAACCGCAAGGCCGCCATTGGTGAGGTATTCGCTTCGAGCCGGCAGGGAGAAGACTGTCCTGTTCATGTGATCCTCTTACGAAACTTGGGAAGAGAGCGCCACACAGGACAAACGAAGGGAGACCGTCGCACTGCGATGGCGACCTTCGACGTTTTTGGGAAATGAAAACGCACCGGCCACCTATGAGAAGGTGGGCCACCAACGACGGGATGGACTGGCAACGGTGCTCATGGCCGCTACTCACCACCCGACGCGGGCCGTGTCAAGGGATGGCCCGACACCCCTGCCCCAAGGCGGGACGGCATTTTCGGGGTTTGAAGCGACCGGAATCCGCGTAGGATTTGTCGAAATAGCGGTGACCAGCCGCCCAAAAAACAGACAGATGGTGGAGGCGCAGATGGCGATTTTGGGTCTCGGATATGCCGGCTTCGGCTCCGACGCGCTCGACGACTGGCGGCAATTCGGCACCGGCCTGGTCGGGCTGCAGGCGATCGAGCGCGGCAACTCGCTGCTCGCCTTCCGGATGGACGACCGCAAGCAGCGCATCGTGATCGACCGCGCGCAGGGCGAAGGGACAAGGTTCTTCGGCTGGGAGGTGGCGGATGCCGCGGCCCTCGACGCGCTGGCGGCGCGGCTGGAGCGCGCCGGCGTGCCTGTCACCGCCGAGCCGCAGGCGCTCGCCGATACCAGGCGGGTCCGCGGACTGATCTCGTTCCAGGACCCGGCCGGCAACCGTCTGGAGGCGTTCCATGGCCCCGAGATCGACGACACGCCGTTCCGGCCGGGGCGCTCGATCTCCGGCTTTCGCACCGGCGCGCTCGGGCTCGGCCACGCCGTGCTGACCGTCGAGAACATCGCCCCTGTCATGAGCTTCTATGTCGATGTGCTCGGCTTCGGCCTCAGCGACTACATCGAAAAACCGTTCCGCGCCTATTTCTTCCACGTCAATGCGCGCCATCATTCGCTCGCGCTGATCGAGACCGGCAGCAACGGCATGCATCATCTGATGGTCGAGCTGTTCTCGCTGGACGACGTCGGCCAGGCCTACGACATCGCGATGAAGGAAGACCGGGTCAACGTCACGCTCGGCCGCCACACCAATGACCTGATGACTTCGTTCTACGCCAAATCGCCGTCGGCCTTCATGGTCGAGTGCGGCTGGGGCGGCCGCGAGATCGATCCGGCGAACTGGACGCCGTTCGAGATGCATGATGGCCCGAGCCTGTGGGGCCACGAGCGCGTCTGGCTGTCAGCGGAGGATCGCGCCGTCGCGCGCGAGATGCGGATGCGCGCCGCCTCGGAAGGCAAGCGCGCGCCGGTGCAGGTGCTGGAAGGCAATTTCAAGCTGATGTCGGGCACCTGCCCGTGGTGGGACGGGGCAAAGGCGGAGAGTTAAATCTCGCCGTCGTCCCTGCGAAAGCAAGGGACCCATAACCACAGGGCGTTGTTGGCGAGATGACTGCCAGCGTGCCCATTGCCGCGGCCGCGGCGTATGGGTCCCGGCCTTCGCCGGAACGACGGATGGTGATCGCGAACGCCGCTTACCCCAGATGCTTCTTGAAGAAGTCCGTCGCCCGGTCCCAGGCCAGTTCGGCACACTGGCGGTCGTGCACCGACAGGCGCTGCTCGTTGCCGAAACCGTGCTCGGCGTCATAGCGGTACAGCTCCAGCGATTTGCCGGCGGCCCTCATCGCCTTCTCAAAACCATCGACCAGTGCCGGCGTGCACCAGTCGTCCTTGGTGGCGAAATGGCCTTGGAGCGGAATTCTCACGTCCGCCGGCTTGGCCGCCTGCTCCGGCGGAATGCCGTAGAACACCACACCGGCGGTCAACTCCGGGATCTTGGTGGCGCCGATGATGGTCACCGCGCCGCCGAGGCAGAAGCCGGTCAAGCCGACCTTGGCGCCGTTCTTGCCAAGATATTGCGCGGCGCCGCGCACCGTCTGCGTGGTGGCGTCCATGAAGTCGAGCGAGTTCATCTCTTTGCCGGCCGCGTCGGTGTCGTGATACGGCACCACCTTGCCCTTATAGAGATCGGGCGCCAGCGCATCGAAACCGGTCCGCGCGAAGCGGTCGCACATTCCCTTGATCTGGTCCTGCAGCCCCCACCATTCCTGGATCACGACGACCCCGGGCGCGTTGCCGCGCGCGGCGTTGGCGAGATAGCCTGACGCTTCCTTGCCGTCCGGACGCTTGAAGTTGATGCTGGTACCCATGAGTTCCTCCGCAATGTTTGCCGGCCGATTGGCCGGCATTTTGTCCGCACTACAGCCAGGAAGCAATCAATTAGCCGTCATCGCGGGCCAACGGCTCGCAATGACGGGAGCAAACAAAAAAGCCCCCGAAGGGGCTTTCTCAAACGCGCGATACCATGCCCGAGGTCAGTGAGCGTCGGCCCAGACCTTGCGCTTGGTGAAGTACATCAGGATGGCGAAGATCACGAGGAAGAAGAACACCTGCATGCCGATCCGCTTGCGCTCTTCCATGTGCGGCTCGGCGGCCCACATCAGGAACGTGGTGACGTCGTGGGCATACTGCTTGACCGTCGCCGGCGAACCGTCGTCGAAGGTCACCTGACCGTCGGACAGCGGCTTCGGCATCTTGATGGCGTGGCCGGGGAAGTACTTGTTGTAGTACGAGCCTTCCGGGATCGTCACGCCAGCCGGGACCTTGTCCTCGAAGCCCTGCAGGACGGCGTCGACGTAGTCGGGTCCCTGCTCCTGGTACTGGCTGAAGAAGTCGATCACGAACTGCGGGAAGCCGCGCTTGTAGGACCGTGCCTTGGTGATCAGCGAGAGGTCGGGCGGTGCCGCGCCGCCATTGGCCGCACGCGCGGCTTGCTCGTTCGGGAACGGTGACGGGAAGTAATCCGCCGGTCGGCCCGGACGCTCGAACATCTCGCCCTGGTCGTTCGGGCCGTCCTTGATCTTGTACTCGGACGCCAACGCAGCAGCCTGCGCCTCCGAATAGCCGGGGCCGCCGGCATCGGCGAGATTGCGGAACGCAACGTAGGACAGGCCGTGGCAGGCCGAGCAGACTTCCTTGTAGACCTTCAGGCCACGCTGCAGCGAGCCGCGGTCATACTTGCCGAACGGGCCGGAGAACGACCAGCTCTGGGCCGGCGGGGCGTCGCCGCCCTCCTCGGCCTTGGCGTTCTGGGTGCTGCCGGCGAACAGGCCCGCCGGCCACCACCAGCGCGAGCATGACGGAGGCTGCGGTCGCGGCCCTGCCCTTGCTCTTCGCCAGCACGTCGTCGGCGATCGAGTTCGGCACCGGGCGCGGCGTCTCGATGCGGGCGAGCAGCGGCAGCACGATCAGGAAGTAGGCGAAGTAGCACGCCGTCAGGATGCGGCCGGCGATCACATAGATGCCTTCCGGCGGCTGCGAGCCGAGATAGCCGAGCAGGATGCAGACCACCACGAAGATCCAGAAGAACTGCTTGGCCAGCGGACGGTACTTCGACGAACGGGTCCGTGCGCTGTCGAGCCAGGGCAGGAAGCACAGGATGATGATCGCCGAGAACATCGCCACGACGCCGGCGAGCTTGTTCGGGATCGAGCGCAGGATCGCGTAGAACGGCAGATAGTACCATTCAGGCACGATGTGCGCCGGGGTCACGCCGGGGTTCGCCGGGATGTAGTTGTCGGCGTCGCCGAGATAGTTCGGCATGTAGAAGATGAACCAGGCGAAGAAGATCAGGAAGCACGACACACCGAACGCGTCCTTGATCGTCGCATAGGGCGTGAACGGCACGGTGTCCTTCTCGGTCTTGGCCTCGACGCCGGCCGGGTTGTTCTGCCCCGCGACATGCAGCGCCCAGACGTGCAGCACGACCACGCCGGCGATCACGAACGGCAGCAGGTAGTGCAGCGAGAAGAAGCGGTTCAGCGTCGGGTTGCCGACCGAATAGCCGCCCCACAGCAGGGTCACGATGCTCTCGCCGAAATACGGCACGGCCGAGAACAGATTGGTGATGACGGTGGCGCCCCAGAAGCTCATCTGGCCCCACGGCAGCACGTAGCCCATGAAGCCGGTCGCCATCATCAGCAGGTAGATGATGACGCCGAGGATCCACAGCACCTCGCGCGGCTCCTTGTACGACCCGTAATAGAGACCGCGGAACATGTGGATGTAGACGGCGAAGAAGAACATCGACGCGCCGCAGGCATGCATGTTGCGCAGCAGCCAGCCGTAGTTGACGTCGCGGACGATAAGCTCGACCGACTTGAAGGCGAGATCGGCGTGCGGCGTGTAGTGCATCGCCAGGATCACGCCGGTCAGGATCTGCAGCGCCAGCATCATCGAAAGGATGGCGCCGAAGGTCCACCAGTAGTTCAGGTTGCGCGGCGTCGGATAGGCCACGAACGAGGAGTGGACGAGGCCGAAGATCGGAAGGCGCCGTTCGATCCACTTCAAGGCGGGGTTGCTCGGTTGAAAATCAGATGGTCCGCTCATTGATGCGATCCTGAAGAAGAAAAACGACGCGATGGGTCCAAGGGGAAGCCGAAATCCCGGAGGGTCCGGGACTTAGCCGATCTGGATTTTGGTGTCGGAAAGGAAGGCGTAGGGCGGCACCGGCAGGTTGGCGGGTGCCGGCCCCTGGCGAATACGACCGGAGGAGTCGTACTGCGAGCCGTGGCAGGGGCAGAAGAAGCCGTCGTAATTGCCCTCATGGGCGATCGGGATGCAGCCGAGATGGGTGCAGATGCCGATCACGACCAGCCACTGGTCGTGGCCTGCCTTGACGCGGGCCGAGTCGGGCTGCGGATCGGGCAGGCTCGAGAGCGCGACGCTCTGGGCCTCCTGGATCTGCTTCTTGGTACGGTGGCTGATGTAGATCGGCTTGCCGCGCCAGAAGACCTTGATGTCCTGGCCCTCGGCGATCGGCGTCAGATCGACCTGGATCGGCGCGCCGGCCGCGATCGTCGCGGCATCCGGGTTCATCTGGGCAACCAGCGGCCAGACGGTCGCGGCTGCGCCGACGACGGCGGCAGCTCCGGTTGCAACAAAGAGAAAATCACGGCGTGTCGGATGGTCCGCCGAAGACGCTGTCGTCACGATTCCTAGCCCTTTCTTTTCTGCAGCCGGTGGAACCGCCCCGGAGACGCAGAACGCGCCCCAAGAAAGGCTGCCGGCGCCCGCGGCCCCCGCGGCGGCAGAAAACCGCTATTCCCCACCCCAAATGGCGGAACAGCAGTCCAGAATCGTTCTATTGGCACCCTTGCCGGACGAGCGCAAGCCCGCTATCGGCTCGCACACGTGCAATGCACGAAATCCGCGCCAAGCGATGTTTTATTGAGACAATTTCATCCGGATTTCACAGGTCGCCCGCACCATGCAGATCGCGCTGTTCCAGCCCGACATCCCCCAGAACACAGGGACGATTCTGCGCCTCTGCGCCTGCCTGGACGTGGCAGCCCATATCATCGAACCGGCAGGGTTCGACACCTCGGACCGGAATTTCCGTCGGGCGGGTATGGACTATCTCGACCATGTGCGGTTGAAGCGTCACGACTCGTGGTCGAAATTCGAGGAATGGCGGGCCGAGGCCGGATGCCGGCTGGTCCTGTTCACGACCAAGGCAGCGAAATCCTACCTTGATTTCGCGTATTCGGCCTCCGATGTCCTGCTGTTCGGGCGCGAAACGGCAGGGGTGACTGAGCCGGTCGTGGCCGCCGCGGATGCGCGGCTGCTGATTCCAATCAAGCCGTCCCTGCGCTCGCTCAATGTGGCGGTCACCGCGGCCATGGCAGTCGGAGAGGCGCTGCGGCAGACGGGTTCAGGACTTGTCGGTTCAGGACTTGCCGGCTCAGGAACTGCCGGTTCGGTAACTTAAGGGATTTTTGGTGAGCTACGCGGTCAAGGAGATCTTTCTCACCCTGCAGGGCGAAGGCGCCCATGCGGGCCGGGCCTCCGTGTTCTGCCGCTTCGCCGGCTGCAATCTCTGGAGCGGCCGCGAGCAGGACCGCGCCGGCGCAGTCTGCCGGTTCTGCGACACCGATTTCGTCGGCACCGACGGCACGCTCGGCGGCCGCTATGCGGACGCGGCCGAGCTTGCCGGCACCATCGCTGCGCAATGGACCGGGGGCGAAGCCGACCGCTACGTGGTGCTGACCGGCGGCGAGCCGCTGCTGCAGGTCGATAAAGCTCTGATCGAGGCCCTGCACGGCCACGGCTTTGCGATCGCGATCGAGACCAACGGCACCATCGTCCCGCCCGACGGGCTCGACTGGATCTGCGTCAGCCCCAAGGCCGCTTCCGAGCTCGTGGTGCGCAAGGGGCACGAACTCAAGCTGGTCTATCCGCAGCCGGAAAACGCACCAGAGGATTTCGCGGGCCTCTCCTTCGAGCGCTTCTCGCTGCAGCCGATGGACGGCCCCGACGTGATCGAAAATACCGAGCGGGCGATCGAATACTGCCTGAAGCACCCGCAATGGCGCCTCAGCGTGCAGACGCACAAGACGCTCGGCATTAGATGAACTCTACTTTGTCAGAACTGGATTGTTGAACGAGATGTGGGAATTGACGAAAGCGTTTCGGTTCGAGGCTGCGCATGCGCTGTCCGGAACGACCCTTGGCACCGCCAGCGAGGAGATCCACGGTCACTCGTTTCGAGCCGAGGTTACCGTCCGCGGCACGCCGGATCCGAAAACCGGGATGGTGGTCGATCTCGGCCTGCTCGAACGCGCCATGGCCGAGGTGCAGAAGACGCTCGACCACAAGTTCCTTAACAAGATCGAGGCGATCGGTGTCCCGACGCTGGAGAATCTCTCACGCTTCATCTGGGAGCGATTGCAACACGCGGGCAAGCTGACCCGCGTCAGCGTCCATCGCGACAGCTGCAACGAGAGCTGCACCTATTTCGGCCCGCAAGGTTAGCCATGCTGCCAACAGACCCCACCATCATCGAAGACCGCAAGACGCGTGCGCGCAGCTGGTTCGAGGCGCTGCGCAACGACATCTGCGCGGCCTTCGAGACGCTCGAGGACGATGCCCCCGCAGCGCTCTATCCCGGCAATGCCGGCCGGTTCGTGCGCACCCCCTGGGATCGCACCGACCATACCGGCAAGCCCGGCGGCGGCGGCGTGATGTCGATTATGAAGGGCCGGCTGTTCGAGAAGGTCGGCGTGCACTGCTCGACCGTGCATGGCGAGTTCGCTCCCGAATTCCGCGCGCAGATTCCCGGCGCCGCCGACGATCCGAGGTTCTGGGCCTCCGGCATTTCGCTGATCGCGCATTTGCGCAATCCGAACGTGCCCGCCGTGCACATGAACACCCGCTTCGTCGTCACCACCAAGGCCTGGTTCGGCGGCGGCGCCGATTTGACGCCGGTGCTGAACCGGCGGCGCACCCAGGATGACCCCGATACGGTCGCCTTCCATGCCGCGATGAAAGAGGCCTGCAGCGGACCGAACGGCGTCGCCGACTACGACAAGTACAAGAAGTGGTGCGACGACTATTTCTATCTGCCACACCGCAAGGAAGCCCGCGGCATCGGCGGCATCTTCTATGACTGGCACGACAGCGGCGACTGGGAGGCCGATCTCGCCTTCACCCAGGACGTCGGGCGCAGCTTCCTGAAGATCTATCCCGACCTGGTGCGGCGCAATTTCGAGGCCGACTGGAGCGCGGAGGATCGCGACGAGCAACTGATCCGTCGCGGGCGTTATGTCGAGTTCAACCTGCTCTACGACCGCGGCACCATCTTCGGCCTGAAGACCGGCGGCAACGTGGATTCGATCCTGTCGTCGCTGCCGCCGGAGGTGAAATGGCCGTAATAAACCTGCCGCGCGCGATGCTGATCGACATGGATGACACCATCCTGTCGGCCTATGGACGCCCGGAGATCGCCTGGAACACCATCGCCACAGAATTCGCCGCGGAGCTGGCGCCCCTGCCCCCTGATCAGGTCGCAACCGCGCTGCTGGCCTCTGCACGGCAATTCTGGTCGACGGCCGAGCCGATCTGGCGGATCAAGCTCGGCGAGGCGCGGCGGCTCACCGTGAAGGGCGGCTTCGCGGCGCTTGCGGCGGCCGGCCACCGCGCGCTCTCCGACGATCTCGCGGACCGCATTGCCGATCGCTTCACCGCCTATCGCGAGGAGGAGATGTTCGTCTTCCCCGGCGCGCATGAGGCGATCGATACGTTCAAGGCGCTCGGCATCAAGCTCGCGCTGGGTCACCAACGGCGCCGCCGACATGCAACGCTCCAAGGTTGAGCGCTTCGCGCTCGGCCATCGCTTCGATCACATCCAGATCGAGGGCGAGCACGGCTTCGGCAAGCCGGAGGAGCGCGCCTATCTGCACGCGATGCAGGCGCTCGGCGTCACCGCATCTAATACCTGGATGATCGGCGACAATCTGGAGTGGGAAGTCGTGGCGCCGCAGCGGCTTGGCATCTACGCGATCTGGATGGACGTGCATGGCGCAGGGTTGCCGCCGGGATCGACGATCAAGCCCGACCGCATCATCCGCTCGCTGACCGAACTGGTTCCGGCCGCGCGCAAATAACGCAGCTTCTGTTTTCACAGCAAATCGGCCGTGCCAGGCGCCGGCCGTGATCGCACTGTCATCACCGGTCGCTAGCTTGCCGTCCGCGTCATCCAGCGCGGAGGGAAAATCATGGAACTGAAACCAGGCGATGTCGTCATGCTGAAATCCGGCGGCCATCCGATCACGGTGGTGGAAGTCGACGAAGACAAGGTCGAGTGCCTGTGGATGGGCACGGACGGCGACCTGTTTCGCGAAACCCTGCCGCTCGTCGCACTCGAGTCGGCCGAAATCGATCCGGAAGATGACGAGCAAGACGACGAAGAAGAGGATGACGAGGAAGACGAGGAAGACGACGAGGAAGAAGAGGACGACGACGAGGACGGCGACCGCAAGAAGAAGCGCAAGGCTGCTTGACAAGGCTGCGTGAGATGTCTTCAGGCGATGCTGCCCGGCGCGCCGCCGGCAGCATCGCTTCCCGCTTCTCGTCAGAAGGCGCGCACCGCGCTCGAGATCATCACCACGCCGCCGATGATCACGGCGGCATCGAGGATCGCAGTGTGGAGATGCACCGGCATCCGCTCGACAAAGGCCTTGGCCAGGAACGCGCCGGGAATGGCGACCAGGCCGATCAGGAGCGCAAGCGCCAGCACCTGCGCGGTGATGCCGCCGGTCAAGCCGAACACAGAGATCTTGACCGCGGCACTTGTGAGCGAGATCACCGCATCGGTTGCGATCACGGCGGCGCCCTCGAGGCCCGCCGCCATCAACAGCGACAGCAGAATGACGCCCGAGCCCGCGGTGCCGCCGACCACGATGCCATAGCCGACTGCGCCGGCCGCAAGTCCCCGCTCACCGATCCTGACACTGTGCCTGCGCAACAGCCGCCTCAGCGGGACGCTCAGGATCAGCATGCTTCCGATCACCAGCGAGGCGCCGGCGCTGCTGAGCCGCGTATAGCCGTACGCGCCGAGCGCCGTAGAGAATAGCGCCGCCGCGATCACGATGATCGCCTTGCGGCGGTCGGCAAATCTGACAAAGGCGAGGAAGCGGCTGGAATTGGTGAAGATCGACGAGATCGCGATGATCGGCACGACCGGCTCGGCGCCGACCATCGGCACCAGCACCAGCGGCATCAATGCGCCGGTGCCGTAGCCGGCGAGGCCTCCGATCACGGAAGCAAACAGGGGCAACGGCTGCGACAAGAAATATTTGAAGGAGCGAGATGTCGGAGAAGCCGGAGAGAAAGTTCACAGTCGATGATCGCGGGTGAAGCGGGAAACGGTCTGGTCGGCGATGCCAGACAGCACCTGCGGATCCAGCGGGAAATCCGCGGCAAGCCAAGCATCCTCGGCCAGGGTCAGTACATGCCCGAGCGCAGGTCCTTCGGCAATCCCGCGCGCGATGAAATCCGACGCCCTCAAGGGAAAGTGAGGCGCGCGCCAGCGTTGCGGCAGCGTGGCGAGCGCGTGCCACTGCTCGACGTCGCGGTTCGCGCCGGTTCGCGCCCAGGCGAGCAGCAGCCGGTCGCGATAGGGCTCCTCGTCGAGCCGGTAGAGCCTGCGCTTGGCACGAGCCTCGTCCATGCCGGGCAGGCGCCACCAGCGATGGCCCATCGAGTCGAGCGCCTTGGCTTCGGCGTTGGAGAGCCGCAGCCGACTCGCGATCCGCCGCGCGTCCTCGGTCACGGCGACCGTAAGCGCTGCCAGCCTGCGCGTCGCGCTCGGTTTAAGCGCCATCAGTTGCTCGATCTCAACCATCGCCGCGAACGGTCCGGTATAGGCGACGCCACCGAACAGCGGCAGCAGCAACCCGCCATCGCCCATCGCGACCACCGCGCCGGCGGCGCCGTTCGCGACCACGAGCTTGAGCATCTCCATGCGGATGCGCTCGGCCGAGAGGCCGGCAAGTCCGGTGCGCCCGCTGATACAGGCGAGATAGCCGGCGCGATCGACCTCGCCTGCGCCATAGGCGGCGTGGAAGCGGAAGAAGCGCAGGATGCGCAAGTAATCCTCGGCAATCCGCTGCGCGGGATCACCGATGAAGCGCACCCGCCTCGCTTCGATGTCGGCGAGACCGCCGACGTGATCATGCACGACGCCCGAAGCGTCGACCGACAGGCCGTTGATGGTGAAGTCGCGCCGCTCGGCGTCGCGCACCCAGTCGCGCCCGAACGCCACCTTGGCCTTGCGGCCATAGGTCTCGGTGTCCTCGCGCAGCGTCGTCACCTCGAAGGGATGGCCGTCGACGACCAGGGTCACCGTGCCGTGCTCGATCCCGGTCGGCACGCTCTTGATGGCCGCCCGCTTGGCGCGGCGGATCACCTCCTCCGGCAATGCCGTGGTGGCGATGTCGATGTCGGCGAGCGGAATCCGCATCAGCGCGTTGCGCACAGCGCCGCCGATCACCCGCGCTTCCTCGCCGTTGGCATTGAGTAGGCCGAGCACGCGCGCCGGGGGCCCCGAAGCGAGCCATGGCGCGTCGGACAACAAGCGCACCTCGCTCATTTCTCAGCTCCCGGCACCAGCCTGCCGTTCTCGATATGGGCGGGAACGTAGGTCGAGTTCGGCGGCGCCCCGGTCAATTCGGCGAGCAGCACGAAGCTCACGATGACCAGCACCAGCGCCGCCAGCGTCAGCTTCGCGATCATGTCGAGCGGCCAGGATGTCGGCAGCGTCACGCCGGACCGCGTCGCGATGAGGAAGATGGCATAGACCGCGAAAGGGATCAGGAAGATTCCGACCTCGGTCAACACCGTGCGGATCATGACAGGTAGATCCGCTCATACAGCACCCGCAGGATGCCGGCGGTCGCGCCCCAGATGTAGCGCTCGGCGAACGGCATCGCGTAGTAGGACCGGTCCATGCCGCGGAATTCCTTGGTGTGGATCTGATGATTCTCGGGGTTCATCAGGAAAGCGAGCGGCACCTCGAACGCATCGACGACCTCGGCCTCGTTGATCTCTAAGGCAAATCCCGGCTTCACCCTGGCGACCGTCGGCAGGATGCGGAAGCCGAACGCGGTGCCATACAGGTCGAGATAGCCGACAGGGTCGATGAATTCCCGCTTCAGCCCGACTTCTTCGCAGGCTTCGCGCAGCGCCGCATCGAGCGGCGAGGCGTCGGTGGCGTCGATCTTGCCGCCGGGAAACGAGATCTGACCGGCGTGGCTCGACAGGTTGGGCGAACGCTGCGTCAACAGCACGGTCGGCTCGGGATGATCGACCACCGGGATCAGTACCGCGGCCGGCCGCACCGGCTGCTCCTGTGCGACGATCTCAAGCATGCGATCGTTGCCGGAATCTCCGGTGCGCGGAATGATATGCGGATCGACCAGGCCCGGCGGCACTTCGAAATCGAGCCGCGTGCGGGCTCGCGCGAAGAATTCCGTCGAGTTGATCGTCGCCGGCCTCACCTTCAGCAACGGCTCGTTCAAAGTGCGCCCCTCACCTGGCTGACATCGGCCATCGCGAAAAATTCGCCGCCGGACTCGATGCCGAACATCTCCTGACCATCGACCATCCGCTCCTCGCCCATGTCAACCAGATCGTAGTAGAGCGCGCGGGTGACCTTCGCCCACAGGTCGGCGCGGACATGCAGATAGGGCGTCAATCCGCCATCCTCGGCAGCCTCGAATCTGAGGCCGTGGCCCTTCTCGCAATCGACCCAGTCGTCGACATTGGTGCGGAACCGGAGCAAACGGCCGCGCGCGTCTTCCTGCGTCTGCATTTCCACCGCAAGGAACGGCGCGTCGTCGACGCGGATGCCGACCTTCTCCACCGGTGTCACGAGAAAGTGCTTACCGTCCTCGCGCTTCAGGATCGTGGAGAACAGCCGCACCAGCGCGGGGCGTCCGATCGGCGTTCCCATGTAGAACCAGGTGCCGTCGGGCGCGATTCGCATGTCGAGATCGCCGCAGAACGGCGGATTCCATAGATGAACCGGCGGCAGGCCCTTGCGTCCGGCCGGAGCCGATGCCGCGGCTTGATTGGCGGCGGTGGTCAGCCCTTCGAGGCCCTTGCCTCCGAGGGCCTTCGTTTCGAGCCCCGTAGTTTCACTGCCGGAATCGCTCTGCCCTTGCTTCGCCATTGTTTGCCCTGAAGTTTCCAACCCTCAATCTGGCACATTTGGTGCACGTATCCTGAGATGTGGTCGGGATGTCATTCTCGCCACATCGTGATGCCGTTCATACCCTGAAATACCGATAAGGTGGGGATAGTTTAATTCAACGAATACATGGCCTTCGCATAGGTTTAGCATGCGGTCCATGTGGTGACGACGCGAGAATCGAGCGCATCGTCAAGAAGGAGCGGATCGAATGGCCGGTGCAGACAGCGTCGAAAAACTGGAAGATGTGATCGTCCGCTCGGCCGAGCAGGTCGCGGGCCAGATCAAGGCTGCCAAGGAAGCGGTCGCCACGGTCATCTTCGGCCAGGACCAGGTGATCGAGAACACGCTGGTGACGATCCTGTCCGGCGGCCACGCGCTGCTGATCGGCGTGCCCGGCCTTGCCAAGACCAAGCTGGTCGAGACGCTTGGCGTCACGCTCGGACTCGACGCCAAGCGCATCCAGTTCACGCCCGATCTGATGCCGTCGGACATTCTCGGCGCCGAAGTGCTCGACGAGAGCTCGGCCGGCAAGCGTTCGTTCCGCTTCATCTCGGGTCCGGTGTTTGCGCAGCTCCTGATGGCCGACGAGATCAATCGCGCCAGCCCGCGCACCCAGTCGGCGCTGCTGCAAGCCATGCAGGAGCAGCACATCACCATTGCCGGCGCGCGGCACGACTTGCCGAAGCCGTTCCACGTGCTCGCGACGCAGAACCCGCTCGAGCAGGAAGGCACCTATCCGCTGCCCGAGGCGCAGCTCGACCGCTTCCTGATGGAAATCGACGTCGACTATCCCGATCGCGACGCCGAGCGGCGCATCCTGTTCGAAACCACCGGTGCCGATGAGACGCTCGCCAAGGCGTCGATGGACGCCGAGACGCTGATCACGGCGCAACGCCTGGTGCGCCGCCTGCCGGTCGGCGATTCCGTGGTCGAGGCGATCCTGACGCTGGTGCGCGCCGCGCGCCCCGGTACCGAGGGCGGCGAGGCCGGCAAGCTGATCGCATGGGGACCCGGTCCCCGCGCCAGCCAGTCGCTGATGCTCGCGGTCCGCGCCCGCGCGCTGCTTGACGGAAGGCTCGCACCATCGATCGACGACGTGCTCGATCTCGCCGAGCCCGTGCTCAAGCATCGCATGGCACTGACCTTCTCGGCGCGCGCCGAGGGTCGCACCATTCCTGACGTGATCAAGCAGTTGAAGACGCGGATCGGTTGATGGCGGCAGACAACAGGCACCGGAACGAGGAGATCCTGGCGGTTCGACGTGCCGATGGCGAAAGCCGAACGCTCGCCGCATCGCTGCCGCGTCTTGTGCTTGAGGCCCGCCGTGTCGCCGCCAACGTCATCCATGGGCTGCACGGCCGCCGCCGCGCCGGCTCGGGCGAGAATTTCTGGCAATACCGCCGCTTCGTCTCCGGCGAGCCGTCGCAGCGCGTCGACTGGCGCCGCTCGGCGCGCGATGACCATCTCTATGTCCGCGAGCAGGAGTGGGAGGCCGCGCACACCGTGTGGATCTGGCCCGACCGCTCGCCCTCGATGGCCTTTGCCTCGCGCGAAGCCCGCGACAGCAAGCTGGAGCGCGGACTGATCGTCGCCTTCGCGTTGGCCGAGCTGCTCGTTGCGGGCGGAGAACGCGTCGGCATTCCCGGCCTGCTGAACCCGACCGCAAGCCTCAACGTGATCGACAAGATGGCGGAAGCTATGTTGCACGACGAGAAGGCGCGCGCGAGCCTGCCGCCGTCCTTCGTGCCGTCGTCGCTGGCCGAAGTCGTCGTGCTGTCGGATTTCTGGTCGCCGATCGCGGAGATCACGGCGATGCTGGGCGGGCTTTCCTCCTCCGGCGCGCACGGCACGATGATCCAGGTCGTCGATCCCGCCGAAGAGACCTTCCCCTATTCGGGCCGCGTCGAATTCGTCGAGCCAGAGGCCGGCAGCGTCATCACCGCGGGCCGCGCCGAGAGCTGGGCGAGCGACTATGTCGCGCGCGTCGCGCTGCATCGCGAGCAGATCCGTGCCGAGACCAACCGGCTCGACTGGCTGTTCTCGACCCACACCACCAGCCGCTCCGCGGCCGAACTGCTGCTGTTCCTGCATGCCGGCATGATGGTGAGCAAGGGCGGCGGCCGCTCAACCGTCAAGGCGGGACGCAGCGCATGATCGCAGGCCTCCCGCTCTCCTTCGCCGAACCATTGCTGCTATTGGGGCTGGTCAGCCTGCCGGTGCTGTGGTGGATGTTGCGCGTGATGCCGCCGCGGCCGCGCCGGATCGAATTCCCGCCGACGCGGCTGCTGTTCGACATCGCGCCCAAGGAGGAGACGCCGTCGCGCACGCCGTGGTGGCTGACGCTGCTGCGGCTCGCCGCCGCCGCGCTGGTCATCTTCGCCGCCGCCGGGCCGATCTGGAATCCGCAGACCGGCGTTGCCGCCGGCAAGCAGCCGCTGGTGATCCTGCTCGACGACGGCTGGAGCGCGGCCTCGAGCTGGGATGCGCGGATCAAGGCCGCGGACGAGCTGGTCACGAATGCCGACAGCGACCGCCGCGGCGTCGCGCTGGTGCCGCTGTCCGAGCCGACGCGCGACATCACGCTGATGCCGGCCGGCGCCGCGCGCGTCGCGCTGCGCCAGCTTGCGCCAAAGCCCCACTCGATCGATCGCGTTGAAACCCTGGCGACGCTGGAACGTTTCCTCAAATCGACCGGCGACTGCGACATCGCCTGGCTGTCCGACGGCGTCGACACCGGCCGCGGCAGCGAATTCACCGAAGGTCTCGGCAAGGTGATCGAGAGCCGCAATCTGACGATCTATGCCGGCGGCGCGCAGTCGGCGCAGGCGCTGGTCGCGGCCGAGAACGCCGCGGCCAAGATGACGGTGAAGGTGTTGCGCACCGAGAGCGGCATCGCGGCGGGAACGGTGCGCGCGGTCGACGCCAAGGGTTCGCCGATCGGCGAGGCCCGCTACGCATTCGGCCCGCAGGAGCGCGAGACCGAAGCCGCCTTCGATCTTCCGGTCGAACTGCGCAACGACATCGCGCGGCTCGAAATCTCCGGTGAGCATTCGGCCGGCGCCGTGCAGCTGCTCGACCGGCGCTGGCGCCGCCGTGCCATCGGCGTGGTCTCGGGTGCGAGCAACGACACCGCCCAGCCGTTGCTGGCCTCGACCTTCTATCTCTCCCGCGCGCTGTCGCCCTTCGCCGACGTCAGGCTCGGCGATCGCGGCGCGCCGCAGCAGGTGATCGGGCAATTCCTCGACCAGCGGCTGCCGATGATCGTGATGGCCGATGTCGGCACGCTGTCGCCGGAGATCCGCGACCGGCTCAATGCCTGGATCGAGCAAGGCGGCGTGCTGGTGCGCTTCGCCGGCCCCCGCCTCGCGCAGGCCGATGACGACCTCGTTCCCGTCAAGCTGCGCCGCGGCGGACGCACGCTCGGCGGCAGCCTGACCTGGGAGAAGCCGCAACATATGGCCTCGTTTGCCGCCGACGGCCCGTTCACGGGCCTCACCGTGCCGAAGGACATCACCGTCAGCCGCCAGGTGCTGGCCGAGCCCGACGCCGTGCTCGCGACCAAGAGCTGGGCCTCGCTCGAGGACGGCACGCCGCTCGTCACCGGCGAGCGTCGCGGCAAGGGCGTGGTCAGCCTGTTCCATGTCGGCGCCGACATGCGCTGGTCGGACCTGCCGATGTCCGGCACCTTCGTCGAGATGCTGCGCCGGCTGATCGACATGTCCGGCTACACCTCGAAGCCCGGCCCCGGCGTCGCCAGTGATCCCAATGCCGAGACGGTGGCGCCGTTGCGCACGCTCGACGGCTTCGGCGCCTTCGGCCCGCCGCCTTCGACCGCCAAGCCGATGTCGGCGGACTATCGCGACCGCGGCACCGCGGACCACCCGCCTGGCTTCTACGGCACCGCCGAGAGCCCGATCGCGGTCAACACGCTGGCTTCCGCCGACCGCATTGCGCCGCTCGACACCTCCGGCCTGCGCGCGAAGCATGCGACCTACACCAATACCGAGCCGCGTGACCTGCGCGGCATCATGCTGTCGACGGCGCTGGCGCTGTTCCTGCTCGATGCGATCGTGGTGGCGATGCTCGGCGGCGGCCTTGCCGCACTGATCCGGCGGCGCGCCGCGCCGGCGGTGCTTGCGTTAGCCTTCGTCCTTGCCACCATGATGGTGCCGTCGCCGACGCGCGCGCAGAACGCCAGCAGCGACGACTTCGCCATCAAGGCGGTGTCGCAGACGCGGCTGGCCTATGTCGTGACCGGCAATGCCGACGTCGATTCCATCGTCAAGTCCGGGATGTCCGGACTGACGCTGTTCCTTGGGCAGCGCACCGCGCTGGAAGCCGGCGATCCCGTCGGCATCGATCCCGCGCGCGACGAGCTGGCGTTCTTCCCCCTGATCTACTGGCCGATCGTGCCGGGCGCGCCGAAGCCGGCGCAGGACGCCATCAACAAGATCGACGCCTATATGAAGCAGGGCGGCACGGTGATCTTCGACACCCGCGACGCCGTCGAGGCGCCGCCGGGCGACAATGGCGCGTCGCAGACGCCGGGTATGCAGACGCTGCGCGAATTGCTGTCGACCCTCGACGTGCCCGAGCTCGAGCCGGTGCCGCGCGAGCATGTGCTGACCAAGACATTCTATCTGCTGCGCGACTTCCCCGGCCGCTTCAACACGGGCCAGACCTGGGTCGAGGCGCTGCCGCGCGAAGACGACGAGGAGGCCGCGCAGCGCCCGGCACGCGGCGGCGACGGCGTCTCGCCGATCATCATCACGTCGAACGACCTCGCCGGCGCCTGGGCGATCCGTCCCGACGGGCAGCCGATGCTGCCGCTGACCCCGGGCGAGCCGCGCCAGCGCGAATTCGCGTTCCGCGCCGGCGTCAACATCGTGATGTACACGCTGACCGGCAACTACAAGGCCGACCAGGTACACGCGCCTGCCTTGATCGAGCGGCTGGGGCAATGACATGAACTACGGTATCGCGTTCACACCGCTGGTTCCCTCGATCGTGCTGTGGATCGCGCTCGGCGCGATCGTCGTCATTGCGGCACTGCTGCTGCTGTCGCGCGCGCGCGGCGCCGCGGTGCGTGTCGCCGCGCTGGCACTGATCCTGCTTGCGCTGGCCAATCCCTCCTTCACCCGCGAGGACCGCGAGCCGCTGACCTCGGTCGCGGCCGTGGTGGTCGACAAGAGCCCGAGCCAGAATTTCGGCACGCGCAACCAGGAGACCGACAAGGCACGGCAGGCGCTGGTCGACAGCCTGAAGCAGATCAAGGGCCTCGAGGTCCGCGTCGTCGAGGCCGGCCAGGCCGACGGCGAAACCGACGGCACCAAGCTGTTCGGCGCGCTGACGTCGGCGCTGTCGGATGTTCCGGTCGAACGCGTCGCCGGCGCGTTCATGATCACCGACGGCCGCGTGCACGATATTCCCGCCAACGCGCAGGCGCTCGGCTTCCAGGCACCGGTGCACGCCTTGATCACCGGCCGCAAGGACGAGCGCGACCGCCGCATCGCGATCACGGCCGCACCGCGCTTTGGCATCGTCGGCCAGACCCAGACCATCACCTACCGGCTCGACGACCAGGGCGTCACCGGCGAGCGCGCCAAGGTCACGATCCGCCGCGACGGCGAGGTGATCAACGAGCGCACGCTGACCAGCGGCCAGACCTCGAGCGTCGATATCGACATCAAGCATGCCGGTCCCAACATCGTCGAGATCGAGGCCTCGCCGCTCGAGAACGAGCTGACGCCGGTCAACAACCGCGCCGTGGTGGCGATCGACGGCGTGCGCGACAAACTGCGCGTGCTGCTGGTGTCCGGCGAGCCGCATGCCGGCGAGCGCACCTGGCGCAATCTGTTGAAGTCAGACCCCAGCGTCGATCTCGTGCACTTCACCATCCTGCGTCCGCCGGAGAAGCAGGACGGCACGCCGATCAACGAGCTGTCGCTGATCGCGTTTCCGACCCGTGAGCTGTTCCAGCAGAAGATCAACGAATTCCAGCTGATCATCTTCGACCGCTACGCCCGCCAGGGCGTGCTGCCGATCGCCTATTTCGACAACATCGCGCGCTATGTCCGCTCCGGCGGTGCGGTGCTGGTCTCGGCCGGTCCCGATTACGCCTCGACCACCAGCATCTGGCGCACGCCGCTGGATTCGGTGCTGCCGGCTGAGCCGGTCGGCGTGACCGAGAAGCCGTTCTACGCGCATTTGAGCGATGCCGGGAAACGCCATCCGGTGACGCGCGGGCTGGAAGGCTCGAATGCCGAGCCGCCGCATTGGAGCCGGTTCTTCCGCACCGTCGACACCCGCAACGCGATCAACCCACCGGTCATGACCGGCGCCGACGGCAAGCCGCTGCTGCTGCTGTCGCGGTTCGGCGAAGGCCGCGTCGCACTGCTGCTCTCCGACCAGATCTGGCTATGGGCGCGCGGCTATGAAGGCGGCGGACCGCATCTCGATCTGTTGCGTCGGGTGTCGCACTGGCTGATGAAGCAGCCCGACCTCGACGAAGAGGCGCTGCGCATGCAGGTGCAGGGCAAGGATCTCATGGTGGTGCGGCAGACCATGGCCGACACCGTCACGCCGGTCACCGTGACGTCGCCGAGCGGCGCCACGCATGAACTGACCTTGACCGCCGGCGATCCCGGCGAGTGGCGCGCCACGGTGCCTGCGAGCGAGCTCGGCCTGTGGCAGGCCACCGACGGCACGCTGAAGGCGCTGATCAATGTCGGCCCGACCAACCCGAAGGAATTCTCGGAAGTCACCTCGACCACCGACATGCTGAAGCCGCTGGCGCAGGCGACCGGCGGCGACGCACGGCGCATCGTCGACGGATCGAGCCTCGACATGCCGCGCATCGTCCCGGTGCGCGCGTCCACGATCTTCCGCGGCGACGGCTGGCTCGGCGTCAAGATGCGCGACGCCAGCGTGGTCAAGGGCGTTGGCGTGCTGCCGATGTTCGCCGGCTTGGCCGGCCTGCTGCTGTTGCTCGGCGCATTCGCGGCAACCTGGCTGCGTGAGGGACGCTGAGCCCGGCTGGGCTCGCGTCTGCGTTGCGGCAAACCCACACCGGCAACACATCGACACAGTGTGTCTGAACGTTGGTTGACATCGCGTCCGCCATCCGATGTTATAATGTAACATCGGGACCGCTGGGATATTCGCGCGCTCCCGACTGGGTGGGCGCTATCGCATGAAGTGGTTCCGGAGACGCATCAAGACTGGCTCGCGGCTGGCGCTGTTCGCGCTCGCCGTCCAGTTCGTGCTGTCGTTCGGGCACTTCCACCCCATTGCGGCCGTGCAAGCGGCGCCCGCGGTCCAGACCGGCCTGTCGCTACTCGATCTCGCCTATATCGGGACCTCGGCGACGCCGGACCTTGCGGTCCAGGTGACCGGGACCGAGCCGCCCACGAGGCACGACAACGACCGGCATCCGGCCGACAATTGCGCGATCTGCGCCGTTATTTCGCTCGCGAGCAGCATGCTGTTCACGGCGCCGCCGGTGCTGCAGCTGCCGGAAGCCGTCGAGCTTCTGTTCCGCACCACCAATGCCGAATTCATCCATCTGAAATCGGCGCCTGCGGCCTTCCACTCCCGCGCACCTCCCTTGTCCTGACATCGACTGATTGCTGCACGCCCTGAGCGGGCGGCCGCGTCACAGTTGCGGCCTGCTCCAGCAGGGCAAATCGGGATCGATCCGTCATTTCGACGGTACCTGGATCGGGACAATGACACTTCAGAAGAAACGAGCACTCCACATCGGAGGCGCGAGCTGGCTATTGCTCGGCGCAATGCATGGCGGCGCACTGGCCGATGACCCGCCGACGCAACTCCCTGACATCACGGTGACGGCGCCAAGCCCGATCCAGCGGCACCGCACCGCGCCGACGCGCGCGCCGGTTCACGTCGTCCGGGCCGCGCCGAGCCGCAACCGCGAACGCGCCGCAGCCGTGCAACCGGCGCAAGCGGCACCGGCGCCCGCACCACAGCAGGGCGTGCTGCCCGTCGTCACTGACCAGTTCGCAACCGTCACCGTAGTGCCCAACGAGGAACTGCGGCGCTCCGGCGGCGCCACGCTCGGCGATTTGCTGTTCTCGAAACCCGGCATCACCGGTTCGAGCTTCGCGCCCGGCGCATCGAGCCGGCCGATCATCCGCGGCCTCGACGTCAACCGCGTCGGCATCGTCGAGAACGGCCTCGGCGGCGGCGGCGTCTCGGATCTCGGCGAAGATCATTTCGTGCCGATCGATCCGTTCTCGACCAACCAGATCGAGGTGGTGCGGGGACCTGCCGCGTTGCGCTACGGCTCGACCTCGATCGGCGGCGTGGTGAGCGCCACCAACAACCGCATTCCCGACGCGATGCCGACCTGCGCGGCGACGCCGTTCCGGAGCTACGGCTTGCCGGTGAAGGCGCCGCTCGCCGATGCCGGCGGCCCGGGTTGCCTCAATGTCGAGACCCGCACGTCCGTCAGCTCGGTCAATCGCGGCGTCGAGGGCGGCATGCTGCTGGACGCCGGCGGCAACAATGTCGCCGTGCATGCCGACGTCTATGGCCGCACCACCAGCGACTACAGCATCCCGAGCTATCCATATCTGTTCGACCAGACCCGGCCGGTGAACGGCCGCCAGCCGAACTCTGCGACGCAGTCGGACGGCGCCTCGGTCGGCGCGTCCTATTTCTTCCAGGGCGGCTATATCGGTGCGTCGATCACCCAGAACGACTCGCTCTATCACATTCCGGGAATCGACGGCGCCGATCACCAGACCCGGATCGACGCGCACCAGACCAAGATCGCGGTGAAGGGCGAGTACCGGCCCGATGCGGCTGCAATCGACGCCGTGCGGTTCTGGGTCGGCGCGACCGACTATCGCCACAACGAGCTCGGGCTTGCCGATCCGACCGACCTGTTCAGCGACGGCGTACGCCAGACCTTCACCAGCAAGGAGCAGGAGGCCCGCGTCGAGGTGCAGATGATGCCGTTCAACGCGCGCTTCGCCACGGTGACCACGGCGTTCGGCCTGCAGGGCGGGCATCAGGAGCTGACCGCGCCGAGCCCGGACAACCCGGGGCGCGCTGTTCAACGGCCTATGGAATCCGAACAACAACAACCGCATCGCGGGGTATGTTTTCAACGAGTTCAAGTTCACGGATTCGACCAAGGCGCAGGTCGCCGGCCGCATCGAGCATGTCGACCTGCACGGATCGACGCCGGATTTCCCGGCGGACTTCCTGCCGGACGGCGCGCCGCAAAGCTCGGTCGCGCGCAATCCGTCCTACACGCCGGTCAGCGGCAGCGTCGGGCTGATCCAGAACCTGCCCGGCGACCTCGTCGGCAGCATCACGGCGCAGTATGTCGAGCGCGCGCCGAAACCCGCCGAGCTGTTCTCGCGCGGCGCGCATGATGCCACCGCGACCTTCGACATCGGCAATCCGAACCTGACCATCGAGACCGCGAAATCGGTCGAGGTCGGCCTGCGCAAGGCGACCGGCCCGTTCCGCTTCGAGGTCACCGCCTATTACACCCGCTTCAGCAATTTCATCTATCGCCGCTTGACCGGGGTGATGTGCGGCAGCGATTTCGATTCCTGCGGCAATGGCGATCCCAGCAACGAGGGCCGGCAGGCGGTGTATTCGCAGCGTGACGCGATCTTCCGCGGCGCCGAGTTCCAGAGCCAGCTCGACATCGGTCCACTCAACGGCGGCATCTGGGGCATCGAGAACCAGTTCGACGTGGTGCGCGCCACCTTCACCGACGGCAGCAACGTGCCGCGGATTCCGCCGGTGCGGCTTGGCGGCGGCGTCTACTGGCGCGACAGCAACTGGTACACCCGGATCAACCTGGTGCACGCGTTTGCGCAGAACGACATCGCAGTCATCGGCGAGACGCCGACCGCGGGATACAATCTGCTGAACGCGGAGATCACCTACAACACCAAGCTCAATCAATCATGGATCGGCGCGCGCGAGATGACGCTTGGCCTGGTCGGCAACAATCTGCTCAACCAGAACATCCGCAACTCGGTGTCCTACACCAAGGACGAGGTGCTGATGCCGGGCCTCGGCGTGCGGGCCTTCGCCAATCTGAAGTTCTGAGACAAGCCGATCCCTCCGCCGCTTGCGGCAGAGGGATATGCAATCACGTAGCCCGGATGGAGCGCAGCGCAATCCGGGAACACTGCGCCCGCGGCGGAACTGATCCCGGATTTCGCTTCGCTCCATCCAGGCTACAAGATTCGCTCGATCGAAACGATCAGTGGCCGACGACGACTTCGCTGATCTGAATCACCGGCTGCAGATCGGTGTAATTCGGAATGTCGCCCATGATCTCCTGGGCATGCTTGCCCATGCCCGCCGCGAAGGCCTCAACCGAGTCGCAGAAGATGTGGCACATTCCGACATAGGTTGCGGGCGTCCCCGGTGCGCCGCCGGCGAGACCCTTGTCGACCGTGTAGTATTTGCAGGCGTCGCCGAGGCGCGCCTTCACCAGCGGCATGTGCTTGTCGCGATAATACTCGTGATCAAAGCGTGCGCCTGGATTGTTCGGATACATCACACTGACCTTGATCATGGCGCGCACTCTCCCTGTTGATATGACATGCGCCGGTCTTGTCCCGGCGCTTGCCTCAACTGTGCTTCAGTTTCCGACAGCGCGCAACCGTTCCGGGCGACGCTCGCGCGGATGTCAGATCGCCTTGCTCCAGTCCGGCTGGATCGGCCCGGATACGCCCTCGGCAGCGCCGTCCACCAGTTCCATGACAAGCAGGCGACTATAGTCGACGGGGCCTGGCATCGTCATCCGTCCCTTCGGGACCGGCTTGAAGCCGACCCGCGAATAGTACGGCGCGTCACCGACCAGCACGATGAGCCGATGGCCCTTGGCGCGGGCGTCGTTGATCGCACGCTCGAGCAGCGCGCGGCCGACGCCGCGGCTGCGGAACGGCGGCTCGACCGTCAACGGCCCGAGCATCAGGGCCGGCGTATCGCCGATCGTGACCGGGAGTTGGCGCACCGAGCCGACCAGCAGCGTGCCGATCCGCGCCGTGAAGGAGACGTCGAGCAGATGATCGACATGCTCGCGCAACCGGTAGGCGCTGAGCGCGAAGCGGCCGGGCCCGAAGGTGCGCTCGTGCAGGCGCTCGATCGCCTGGGCGTCTTTCGGGGTCTCGGGCAGGATGGTCAGGGACAGTTCTGTCATTGTGGGGCGCGGGATAGCATCTGGCGCGGGCGCGGTCCATCACCGCCATGTCGCCGGCGGCGGCTTGCCCTCGAGCACCTCCGCGATCCGCAGCCGCGTACCGGGGGTGGCGTCATCAGGCAGATCAGCCGGGTCGAAAAAGCCGCAGGCCACGATCTCGCGATTCGGCTCCGGCAGCCGGTCCTGCCGGTAGTTCCTGACGACATAGACCGCGACATGGTCGCGCGGCGAGACGTGGCTGTTGTGGAAAATGCCGTGCAACACCGGCGTGCCGTCGAGCTCGATCCGCCCCTCCTCCTCCAGCTCGCGCCGCAGCGCTTCGAGAAAACTTTCACCAACCTCGACCCCGCCTCCGGGCAGATACCAGCCCTGGACGTAGCTGTGCTTGACCAGGAACACCTTGTTGTCGGCGTCGAGCACGACGGCGCGGACCCCGAGCGTCATGCTGCGGGCCAGCCGCCAGTAGAAATGAAATACCCACCTGATCTGCGGCTCGTAGCGCTTGCGTAAATCGAGCAGGACCGTCACTGAACCCTCGACATCATGGCGTTTGATCCGTGCTTTGATCCTTGCGCGCCTGCGCAGCTCTTGCCAATACAGGGCAGGACGTTCGGGATAGCACGACATGACCGGCTGCCGGCCACTTTTCACCGACAATCCGAAGGGAATCGCGTGATGGCGGTGTTCCGTCTCGCGCATCTGTCGGATCCGCATCTGCCGCCGCTGCCGGCGGCGCGGCTGCGCGATCTCGCCGGCAAGCGCGCCTTCGGCTACCTGAACTGGACGCGCAACCGTCACAAATATCATCGCCGCGACGTGCTCGACACGCTGGTGTCGGACATGCAGGCACAGCAGCCGGACCATGTCGCCGTGACCGGCGATCTCGTCAATCTGGCGCTGGATGCCGAGTTCAATCCGGCGCGGCAATGGCTCGAGGGTGTCGGCGGCGCTGCCGACGTCACCGTGGTCCCCGGCAATCATGACGCCTATGTGCGCGCGACCCGGCATCGCTTCGTCAGTCACTTCGGCGACTATCTGCGCGGCGACGCCGATGGCGCGGCATCGCATTTTCCGTTCGTGCGCCGCCGCGGGCCGGTGACGCTGATCGGCGTCTCCTCGGCGGTGCCGACGCCGCCGCTGATGGCAACCGGCTGGCTCGGCCATGCCCAGCTCGGCGCGCTGGATACGATCCTCGCGCGGCTGTCGCGGGAGGAGGCCTTTCGCGTCCTCCTGGTGCATCACCCGCTACACTCCGACGGGCGCGCCAAGCGGCTGACCGATTCGCATCAGCTGCTGGCGCTGCTCAAGCGGCACGGCGTCGAGCTGGTGCTGCATGGCCACGACCACATCCATTCGACGATGTGGTTCGACGGCCCCGAGCGGAAGATCCCGGCGATCGGCGTGCCGTCGGCATCGGCGCTTGCGCGCAAGCACTATCCGGCGGCGGCCTACAATCTGTTCTCGATCGAGCGCGACGGCAATGGCTGGCGCTGCGAGCAGACCGTGCGCGGCCTCGGCGCTGACGACGGCATTCGCGAGCTGAAGCAAGTGCGGCTATCCTAATCACCGCCCCCGCCGCCACCACACCCACCACCGCAGCCGCCTCCGCTGTCACCGCCACCTCCATCACCGCCGCCGTGGCCACCCCCGTCGCCACCATGGCCGCCATGGCTTCCGTCACTGCCGGCATCGCCAAAACCCGCCGACGATCCGTCGATCGACGAGTCGGCGAAATCGCCGCCGCAATACGGACTGTTGCCACCGATGCCGCTGCGGCGCAGCGCCTCGCAGTCGGTGTGATAGATGAAGCCGTTCGCTATGCTGAGCTTGGCGTCGAGCGCGAACAACAGCGGCAGCCGCGTCGGCCTGACCGGATCGATGTTCTCGTACTTGCAGCAATACCACCAGACCCGCCGCAGCCCTTCATTGCTCCGGCGCCGCTCCTTCACCAGCACGACCGCGGGCGTGTGGTGCAGGAAGGATCCGAAGGCACGGCGGCAGAACGCGTCGTATTCGCGGGTGTAGAGAATGAATTCGTGCCAGAGGTCGTCGGCCGCTTGCGACGGCATCGAGACGTAACGCTTGCCGCTCATCAGATAGGCGAGGAAGAACTGCCGCAGGCCACGCGACACCAGCGCGCTGTCCTTGCGGGCGAAGCCGGGGTGATGCTTCTCGAGCCGGACCAGCAGGCCGGCCGGCCACTTGAAGGTGCGGATATATTCGGCGCGCCGCAGCGTCTGCCATTTGCCGAACAGCACGGCGCTGCCGACCACCGCGGCCGCCGCCAGGATGCCGAAAAATGCCGAGGCGGGAGTTACGACCACGGTGCCCCCCGCCCTTCCCTTATTTGAGCATGATCTCTTTCGGAAAACCGCTTCGCACTTTTCCGGATCATGCTCTAAAAGTTCTGCAAGCTCGCCAGCAGCGCGAAGCCGAACAGCGCCAGCGCGCCCAGGACGAAGCCGAGCACGAACATGCCGATCCCGCCGCGGCGCTTCGGCGCCACCACCGGCACGGGCGGCGGAGCCGGCGGCTCGGCAACCGGAAGCGGCGTTGCCACCATCGCATGCTCGCGTTCGATCATGCGCCGCGCGACATAGTCGGTGACCGCATCGACCATCACGGCCACGTCGTGCGATTCGGCAAGCACGATGCGGCCGAACCTCGTGTCCTGCACAAAGCGGTAGATGCGCTTGTCGCGGCCCATCAGCACATGCGCGACCACGTCGATCCACAGCCGCGGCGTCTCGCCCTGGCTGATGCCGCGGTCGAACAGATCGACCTTCTCCGGCACCTGCGCAAACAAGGGATCGAGCGCGTCGTTGAGGATCTCGAGCCGCGCCACTTCGGCATCGCGCAACTCGACGACGACGCCGGTGCGATCGGCCGCCTCGATCCGCGCCCGCCGCAGCGCCTCTCGCAGCGTCGGCCGCATCTCGCGCGCCTCGCTGCCGTTGTTCTGCGGATCGGACATGCCTTACGGCCTCGTGGTGACGGGTTGCCTTTCCTATTAACCTATCAGCAACCATGACGTCCGCAAAGCACGTTGGTTCCCAAGCACTTAGGTGGCCGCTTATCCCCAGATGAAAGATCCCGGCCCTGTCCCAAAAGCGGTCGACCCCACCCGGATGAACCGGATGGGGCCGCCGTCCTTGGACGTTTCTTAGCTCAGTCACAATGCGATTGCGTATCGTGACGTTATCTCTTGTTTGAGCATGATCTTTTCGGAAAACCGGCTCCCACTTTTCCGGATGATGCTCGCTTAGGCCGATACCCGCGACGGCTCCTCGACGATCGAGAAGCGCACGCCGGCCTTGTGGCGGCTCTCTTCCGAGACTTCCTTCCAGCACTCTTCGGCTTCCTTGCGGGTCTTGAACGGACCGCGGACCTGGGCCGAGCCTTCGACGAGCTTGTGGAAGTTCATCGAGCCGAATTCGCCGCCGATCACCCAGAAATTGCTGCCCTTGCTCATCGTCAGTCTCCTCTGAAAATCCTGCTGCCCTTGCTCAGCCGCCTGAATTCTGATCCTCGCGACCTGCTCGCCGTATCGACATTCTTGACAGAGCATCGCGAAGTGCGTGCCAGGAGATAAACGCGAAAACGGGAAGTTCGTACAGATACCTTGTTTTTTATTGGTGATGTCATGTAACATCTGAACTTGTAATAAATGTCGATTTGTAAATTTTGTCACAAAATAGGTCAGGAAGGCTGTCATGCCGGGCGAGTCCGGAAAGAAGCTGTTCGTCGGTCCGCGCTTCCGGCGGATCCGGCAGCAATTGGGGCTGTCGCAGACCCAGATCGCCGAGGGGCTCGGTATCTCGCCCTCCTACATCAACCTGATCGAACGCAACCAGCGCCCGGTGACGGCGCAGATCCTGCTGCGGCTGGCCGAAACCTACGACCTCGATCTGCGTGACCTCGCCACCGCAGACGAGGACCGCTTCTTCGCGGAACTCAACGAGATCTTCTCCGATCCCCTGTTCCGCCAGATCGACCTGCCGAAGCAGGAACTGCGCGACCTCGCCGAGCTGTGCCCCGGGGTGACGCATGCGCTGCAGCGGCTCTACGCCGCCTATACCGAGGCGCGCCGCGGCGAGACGCTGGTGGCGGCGCAGATGGCCGACCGCGAGGGCTCGCAGTTCGACGCCAACCCGATCGAGCGGGTGCGCGACCTGATCGAGGCCAACCGCAACTATTTTCCGGAGCTCGAGACCGCGGCGGAAAGTCTGCGCGACGAGCTCAACGTGCCGACCGAAGGCCTGTTCACGGCACTCGTGACGCGGCTGCGGGAAAAGCATTCGATCGTCACCCGCGTCATGCCGGTCGACGTGATGCGCGAGACGCTGCGCCGTTTCGACCGCCATCGCCGGCAACTGCTGATCTCCGAGCTGGTCGACAGCGCCGGCCGCAGCTTCCAGCTTGCGTCGCAGATCGGCTTCGTCGAATGCGGCGCCGCGATCGATGCGATCGTCAGCCGCGCCGGCCCGCTCGACGACACCGCGCGCCGGCTCTACCGCATCACGCTCGCCAATTATTTCGCGGCAGCCGCGATGATGCCCTATCAGGCATTTCACTCCGCGGCCGAGGCCTTGAGCTACGACGTCCACGTGCTGGCACAGCGCTTCAACGCCGGCTTCGAACAGGTCTGCCACCGCCTCACCACGCTGCAGCGGCCGAACGCGCGCGGCGTGCCGTTCTTCCTGCTGCGGGTCGACAATGCCGGCAACGTGTCGAAGCGGTTTTCCTCCGGCACCTTCCCGTTCTCCAAATTCGGCGGCACCTGCCCGCTCTGGAATGTGCATTCGACCTTCGACATGCCCGACCGGCTGCTCAGCCAGGTGATCGAGCTGCCGGACGGCACGCGTTACTTCTCGATCGCGCAGACGGTGCGGCGGCCGGTGGCGCCCTATCCGCAGCCGCAGCCGCGCTTTGCGATCGGGCTCGGCTGCGAGATCCGTCATGCGGCAAAGCTCGTCTACGCCACCGGCATGGATCTGGAGAAGGTCGAGGGCACCCCGATCGGCGTCAACTGCCGGCTCTGCGAACGCGAGAACTGCAGCCAGCGCGCCGAACCGCCGATCACGCGCAGCCTGATCCTGGACGAGACCACGCGGCGGGTGTCGTCGTTCGCATTCTCGAATGCACGGGAGCTGTGACGCGATGCCACTCTCCCCTGCAGGCGCAAGGCTCAATCGACCGCGGCAAAGGCCTTGCACCAGCCGTCCTTGCCGATGGCGCCCTCCACCACCTTGCAGCCATCGGGCGTGACGAACAGCGTACACAGCCCGCAGGAGTAGATGCCGTTCGGCGCGTCCCGATATTCGGCTTGCGGTTTTGTCATTTTGTCGGAGGCCGCTGCCGTTCGCGGCAGAAGTGCCGCGGGAATTCCTGCGATGGCGACGCGAATCAAGGTGCGCCGCGAACGTTCGGACTGTTGTTTGGCCATGGTGTTCACCCCATGCGTCGTCCCGGCGAAGGCCGGACCCATACTCCGTGAAGAACATTGTAGACGAGACTCGTCGTCCCAGTATCGCGCAACGAACAGCATTTGTGGTTATGGGTCCCGGCCTACGCCGGGACGACACTGAGTTTGTTGAAACGCCTATGAGTCATACTTCCGCATTCTCGCGACATGTTTTGTCCAAGCTTTGCTCTTCGTTCCGCCCTCTCTTGAACAGAGGCGCAGGGAAAGCCGGGTGCCGATCGCACCCGCGTTAGGGGCGCGCGCATGTCTCGCCCTCGTCATTCCGGGGCTCGCGTAGCGAGGACCCCAGAATGCAGATGCGTAGCCAGCCGCTCAGGGTTTGCGCAGATTGAGCGAGAAGCGCAGGTTAAGCGGCTGCAACATTTCCGGCGGCGGTGCCTCGCCGACATTGCCGCGCTTCAGGATGGTGCGCAGGTCCTCGGTCGCGCCGGCATCATTGAGCGCCGGAAACGTGACGCGCTCGACGGTGCCGTCCGGATTGAGCCAGGCCCGCACCACGAGCGTCGGCGGCGGCCCGTTCTCCTTGCCGGAATGCTCGATGACCCAGTTGCGGAAGCGATTGGCAACCGTCTCGTCGGCCGCGATCCATTCCTCAAACCGGTATTTGACCAGCTTGGCAAACTGCGCCCATGACGGCGGCGCCTGTTCCGGATTGCGAAAGTTGGCGTCTTGAGCGTGGCCCGGCGCTGGGGACAGGATCAAGAGGCCGAACGAGAGCGCGAGCGTGCCCCGCAAGATGAGCATGGTTCTGGACAAGGTTGACCGCGGACAGCCGGCTGACAGGACAACGCGAGAGTATTAGCGCTTGCAGCAACTAGTCGTTCATTGTTGCAGGCATGTGACGCGTGCCGAGATGCTGGCGGCGCGATGCGCGCGGGACGCGGTGCCGCTCATCTGCGGCCGGTCGTCCTCCTGGAAGCGCACGCCGTGCGCGGCAAGAAAGGATTTCGCGTGCACGGCATCGACCGCCAGCACGCGATCGACCGTGGTCCTGCGGCTCACCACGCCTTCGACGAGGCCGCGGGAATCCAGCACCGGCGCTCCGCTGGTGCCGAAAGTGACATTCGAGCGCAGCACGAGGTGCTCGGGATCGCGCAGGGTGGTATCGACGAACGCATTGCCGAGCGATCCACCATGCGCGAGCATCGGCTTCAGGCGGTCATAGGCCTCGGCAAACACCATGTCGTTGGCAACGGACGTGTTGGCGCGCGGGAATACCGCCGCAAGGCCCAGCGTGCGCGGCACCTTGATCAATGCAATGTCGCTCGCGGCCAGCGCCACCACGTGCGCCGCGACGGCCCGGCCCTCCTTGCTGACGACAATGCGGGCGCAATCCGCGACCGCGTGACGCGCGGTCAGCATGTGGCCGAGATCGTCGACAAAGAATGCGGTGCCGTCGAGCCGCTGGCTGGCGGCCGGCGGACCGGTGACCTCACGCGCCAGCGGCTTCGCAGCCTCCATCTGTCGCACTGGTTGAAACGGGGAGAACGGCACCTGCGCCGCCGCGCGTTGCGGAGCGAAGCCATTGATGGCGCAACCGATCACCAGGCCGCAAGCCAGCCGGACAATGCGGACAAGCAATCCCGCGCGCGCCGTCGACGCCGCGCCCAAAACCGAAACCGAGTGATGCACCTTCAGACCCCAACCCCAGACCCCAAGCGCCGGCCCTTCAACGCCGCCGCGCAAATCGCTTGGCGGCAACGTTTGTACATACACCGCACTGAAAGGTGGCTGAAGAGGGCTCGACGTACGATGAGGCGCGCCAAAGCGTTTTCGACCGCAACGCCGTCACGTCGATGCATCAAAATGTGAAACGATGACTTTCCATCATTGCCGTTTCGCAACGGCGTCTGCGACCACATGATTTCAGATATCACATGGAGGTCTCAGATGAACGAGCATGCCAGCAAGACGAGTGTCGCCCCCTCCGCGGGCGCAGATGTGAGCGTGATCGAAACGCTGCTGACCCGCAATCTTCCGGAGGTTTTCGGCGAAGGCGATCCGGTGCGCCGCAGGGCCGCAATTGAAGAGCTCTACACCGCAGATTGCGTGCTCTACGCACCGCCGGGCATTCTCGTGGGCCGCGAAGCGCTCGACAAGTTCGCCGGCGATCTCCGCGCGACGCATCCGCACTTTGTTTACACGCCGCATGGCGCGCCGCAGGCGCTGCACAATTCTGGACGCCTGGCGTGGGGCTCCGGGCCGAAAGGCGAAACACCGGTCTATACCGGCGTGGATTTCATCATCGCGCGGGACGGCAAGATCACGGCGCTTTACGTCTATCTGGACTCTCCGCCCTCGTGAGCGGCGGTGGCGTGGTGCTGCGATCGCCGCGCCGAAGACACGCTGAACGAGGCGGCGGACGTCATGCGACGGCACAACCGGCCGGGGCTTGCGAACCGGCATGCGCGCGCGACATCCGCCCGAGCGACTGCCCGTCCGTTGAACGCCCCGGATCGGCGGCACTCAACGGCCCTCGTCTCGACGCGGGACGCTGCGAAGCGCCGCCGCGCGCGAGTGACAGCGGTCGTCAGATCATTCTGCGCCGCGTTTCGTCGTTCGTGCCTGCTAGCTTCCTGGAGGCGAGTAGGCGGCCTTGAGCTTGCTCGCGTGCTGGCGCACCACCTTGATCTCGTCCTGCGTGAAGAGCCGGACCAGCTTCACATTCTGGATGGCGCCGGACGCCACGACCACGCCGGTGATGGCGGGTGCGACGGTCGGATCCGGCACGTCGAAGATCACCATCACGCCGGGGCCATCGGCCGCCATGCTGTACATCGAAATCAATTTTCCGCCGGCCGTCTCGATCAGCTTTTTGGCCGCCTCATACCGATTGGTGGTCGGGTTCTCCATGATGTTGTTGATGGAACGCGGTGTGTATTCCCCTGAGAGACAGAAGTGCATGGCAATCGCTCCACTTGGCTGGGGATGAAAAAAAGCTTTCACCCGGGCGTGACCCAGGCAGAAGGTTCTTCGTACTGAAAATGAGACCATAAGGCCTGCCGATGGCCATGAGCGCTGCCGCTCATTCTCCGGACTTCGGCGTAACCGGTGGCAGCTCGCCGCGCAATCTACATCAAATGACCGGCAAATGAAATTGCGTTTCGTCGCTCCTGAAAAAATCAACCGGTCGTCGACCGGCCCTGAAGGGCAGGCCGCCTGACCTGACGCGCAAGCCGGCACGGCCGATCGTCTCGGAGCGGGCCGCCGACGCAAACGACGCCCCGACGCGGAGGACGGAACGAAGCTCGTGGCGTGAGACGTCCTGTGGTAAGTGTCAGCGGCGCTCATTGCCGAGCGCATAGCGATTGGACAGGAGTTTTCAGATATGAATTTCCGTGCATTTGGTTTTTCAATTGTTGGGTTGCTTGCGGCGGTCTCCGCGACGGCGGCTGCGGATTCTCCGCCGAGCTATCAAGGCGATCCCGACACCTACAAGGTGATCTTCGAAGACCAGAGTTTCCGCGTCATTGCCGCGACATGGAAGAAGGGGACGACAGACAAGCCGCACTCGCACCCGGTGCCGTTCGTGGTCTATCCGCTGACCGACTGCACCATTCGTCTGCACAATGCCGACGGCACCACGCGAGACAGCCCCAGCAAGGCGGGCACGGCGTTTGCGGGGCCAATCGTGGTTTCCCACACCGCCGAGAACATCAGCAGCGACGACTGCAAGGCGATATTCGTCGAGCGCAAGTAGTCGAGCCGGCGGCAGCGAATTCTCCGTGATCATCCGTCGGCATTCCGACAGGGGAATGCCGACGGATCCCGCGACAAATGACGCGCAACGTTGCTCACCACGCCGGCCGGCGGCGTTGCGCGCTCGTGGCTGGCGGTGGTCGTAACTCGCTCGGAAACGGCGCAATGCGGACGCCGCGCCTTGCAAAAAAACAAGGCCGATCTGCCTCAGTGTCCCGCGCCTCCCGTCAAGAACAAGAGAAAGAACACTCATGAAGCATCGCGCGCTCGGCCGTTCCGGCCTCACCGTCCCTCCCCTCTGCTTCGGCTGCAATGTGTTCGGCTGGACGGTGGACGAGGCGTCGTCGTTTCGCCTGCTCGACACCGTGCTGGAGCATGGACTGACGTTCCTCGATACGGCCGACGTCTATTCGCGCTGGGTGCCTGGCCATCACGGCGGCGAGTCCGAGACGATCATCGGCAAGTGGATGAAGGTGCGCGGCAACCGCAACCGCATCATCCTCGCCACCAAGGTCGGCATGGACATGGGAGGCGGCAATGTCGGCCTGAAGCCGGACTACATCGCGCGCGCCGTCGAGGACTCGCTGCGGCGGCTGCAGACCGACCACATCGATCTCTACCAGTCCCATAAGGACGATGAGACCACACCGCAGGAAGAGACGCTCGCGGCCTATGACAAATTGATCAAGGCCATGGCCCGGCAAGATCAGGGCGATCGGTGCCTCGAATTTCTCGGCGGATCGGCTCAAGAGCGCGCTGGATATTTCCAAAGCCAACGGGCTGCCGCGCTACGAGAGCATGCAGCCGGAATACAGCCTGGCGGAGCGATCGAGCTACGAAGGCGCGCTGCAACGCATCTGTGTGGAGAACGACGTCGGCGTGATCACGTTCTTCTCCCTCGCCGCCGGATTCCTGACCGGCAAATATCGCTCGGAGAGCGACTTCGCCAAGAGCCCGCGCGGTGCGCGCAGCATTCCGAAATACATGAACCCGCGCGGCATGCGGATTCTCGCCGGTCTCGACGAGGTCGCCGCGGAATCCGGCGCCGAACCGGCAGCCGTCGCGCTCGCCTGGCTGATGGCGAAGCCCGGCATCACCGCACCGATTGCCAGCGCCACCAAGCCCGAGCAGGTCGCGACGCTTGTGGCTGCGGCGAGGCTCGAGCTGAGCAAGGGTCAGGTCGAGCGGCTGGACGCCGCGAGCGCGTAGCGGGGCAGGCTAGGCCTGCTGGCTCTGGCCGCAAAGGCGGAGCGCTCCCTCTCCCGCTTGCGGGGGAGGGCTGGGGTGGGGGCTCTCTCCGCGAGTCGTATCATGGAGATAGCCCCCACCCGCCGCGCTGCGCGCGTCGGCCTCCCCCGCAAGCGGGAGAGGCGAAGGAAATGTACGGCTGCAGTTCAAGATGATTTCACCTCGCCCTAGCCCCACGGCCCGCGCTGGCCTGAGGCACCGCCCCAGGGGCTGCGCGGCGGATAGCTGGCACCGGCCGGGCGTGGCGCGGTCTGGGTACCGAGCTCGGCGGCGAGCTGCTGCAGCGCGGCGATGCGGTTCGCGGTCGAGGGGTGGGTCGCGAACAGGTTGTCGACGCCATGACCCGATAGCGGGTTGACGATGAACATGTGCGCGGTGGCCGGATTGCGCTCGGCTTCCATGTTCGGCACCTGATGCGCTGAATTCTCGATCTTCGCGAGCGCGGACGCCAGCCACATCGGTTGCCCGACGATGCGCGCGCCAAAATTGTCGGCGGCGTATTCGCGGGTGCGGCTGATCGCCATCTGCACCAGCATGGCGCCGAGCGGCGCCAGGATCATCATCGCGATCGAGCCGACGATGCCGGGGCCGTTGTTGTTGCGGTTGCCGCCGAAGAACATGCCGAACTGCGCCAGCATCGAGATCGCGCCGGCGATCGTCGCAGTGATCGTCATGGTCAGTGTGTCGTGGTGCTTGATGTGCGCAAGCTCGTGCGCAATCACGCCGGCGAGCTCCTCGCGGCTGAGCTGCTGCATCAACCCTGACGTGACGGCAACCGCGGCGTTCTCCGGATTGCGGCCGGTCGCGAATGCATTCGGCTGCGCCTCGTCCATCACGAACACGCGCGGCATCGGCAAGCTCGCACGCTGCGCGAGCTCGGCGACGAGATTGTAAAGGTCCGGCGCCGAACGCGCATCGACCTGATGGGCGCCGTACATCGACAGCACCATGCGGTCGGAATTCCAGTAGGTGAACAGATTTGTCGCAGCCGCAACGATCAGCGCGATCACGGCGCCGGTGCCGCCGCCGATGAGATAGCCGACGCCCATGAACAGCGCAGTGAGGCCGGCAAGCAGGAGCGCGGTGCGGAAATAGTTCATCGTGGTTCCCTCACGGCGAGCGGAATGCTGCCACAACTGACGCCGCTGAGGTAGGGATTTTGCCGCTGCAGCCGCAAGGGGAAGGCGTGCGTCGCAGCGACGCGGCGCGGGTTAACGATTGGTCATGTGTCGCGATCCGTGGCCCGGATGGAGCGCAGCGCAATCCGGGGCCATCCCGCGGTGAAACCGTTTCCGGATTTCGCTTTCCGGGCTGCGGCTACGGCATCGTGGCTACTCCGCCGGCTCCTGCGCGCGCGCGGTCTCCTGCTCGCGCAGCGCGACCCGCAGCATGCGGGCGAGCTGGGCGCGGCTGTAGGGCTTGGCCAGGAACAGGATGCCCTGCTCGAGCTTGCCGTCCTGGTCGATGGCGTCATCGGTGTAGCCCGACGTGAACAGCACGCGCAGGCCGGGGCGCTGCTTCTGCGCTTCGGTGGCGAGGTCGCGTCCATTCATCGCACCGGGCATAATGACGTCGGTGAACAGGAGATCGACCGGCGCGCCGCTGTCGAGCACGGCGAGCGCTTCGCCGCCATTGTTGGCCGACAGCGTGGTGTAGCCGAGGCTTTCGATCTGGGTCAGCACGTAGGAGCGCACCAGCCTGTCATCCTCGACGACCAGCACGATCTCCTGCGCGCCGCGCACCTCCGGTTGCCGCCGCCCGGGTAACACGGCCGGCGATTGCACCACCGCGCGCGGCAGATAGAGCATCACCCGCGTGCCGCGGCCGACCTCGCTGTTGAGCGCGATGTGGCCGTTGGACTGCTTGACGAAGCCGTAGACCATGCTCAGCCCGAGGCCGGTGCCCTTGCCGACGTCCTTGGTGGTGAAGAACGGCTCGAACACTTTGGCGAGATCGGCTTCCGCGATGCCCTGGCCGTTGTCGATCAGCGCGATCGCGACGTAGTCGCCGGCGGCAAGTCCGTCATGGCCGTGCACGTCTGATGGCTTCAGCTCGGCAGTACGGGTCTCGATCCGCAGTCGGCCGCCCTTCGGCATCGCGTCGCGCGCGTTCAGCGCCAGATTGATGATCGCGGTAACCAGCTGGTTGGAATCGACCAGCGCGCGGGGCAGATCCGGCATCGGGCGAAAATCGATATCGACATGGTCGCCGATGGTCGGCCGCAGCAGCTCGATGGTGTCGACCATCAACGCATTGACGTCGACGTCGCTCGGCTGCAGCGGCTGCTTGCGCGCGAAGGCCAGCAGATGCCGCGTCAGCGATGCACCGCGCTCGGCAGCGTCGCGGATCAGACTGGTGATCTCGGTGAGCTGGCGGTTGTGGGTGACCGCTTCGGCCAGGATGTCGATGGTGCCGGTGATGACGGTGAGGATGTTGTTGAAGTCGTGCGCGATGCCACCGGTGAGCTGGCCGACCGCTTCCATCTTCTGCGCCTGGCGGATCTTGCTCTCATTGGCCTCGGCCTCGCGGAAACGCTCGAGCAGGACTTCCGAGCGCTGGCGCTGCCGTCCCGCCTCGGCGAGCGCGACATGCGCCTCGCGCAGCTGCGCCTCGGTCGGGATCGCCAGGATTTTCGGGATCAGCGGCCAGAGCAGCACCGCGGTGAAGATCGAGGCGACAGCAGTGAGCGCCTTGACTATTCCTTCGAGCCCGTAGATCGGCACCCACAGCGTGTAGATCGAGAACACATGCGTGAGGCCGCAGGCGAGGATGAACGCGGCGAACGGCCAGGCCATCCAGCCGAACTGGAAATCGCGCCGCTTGGAGACGAGGATCGCCAGCGCAAACGGAATCGAGAAATAGGAAGCGGCAATGATCGCGTCTGAAATCACGTGAAGCCAGATCAGCTCCGGCTCCCACAACAGGCAGATGCCGTGTGGCGAAAACGTCGACGAATCCAGCAAACGCTCGAGAAAACTCCACATGGGCCGCTCCGGGCGTGATCGATCCGCCGACACCCCTGCCCGCGAATCACCTGGCCGGATCATAGCGGCGGCGTCTCAACCTGCCGAAGCCCAATTGGTCTAAGACCGGCACCCCCGTTGTTGCCCGGTATCGCCCTGGTGTATGCAGATCGGGCCTTGATCCCCCTTTGCCAGCCGGTGACATCGATGCCAGCATCTCCCCTCCGCGCCCCGATCATGATCGCAGCGATCGCGGGAGCGCTGGCGCTCTCCTCCCTTGCCTTTGCGCAGCAGGCGCTGCCCAATCCCGCAGGCTCCGCCCCGGTCAGGCCGCGCCCGGCCGCGGTGGCATCGCCAAGGGCTGCGTCCTGCCACAACGGGCAGAGCTTCGATCGCTTCCTCGCCGAGCTCAAGCAGAAGGCGGTCGCCGCCGGCGTCTCGCAGCGCACGATCGCGGAAGCGGCGCCCTACCTGGTCTACGACCAGGGCATCGTCAACCGCGACCGCGGCCAGCGCGTGTTCGGCCAGATCTTCACCCAGTTCGCCGGCCGCATGGCCGCGAACTACCGGATGCAGCAGGGCCAGCAATACATCCGGACCTATGCCGCCGCGTTCGCGCGCGCCGAGAAGGAGTATGGCGTGCCGCCGGCGGTGATCGCCGCGTTCTGGGGACTGGAGAGCGATTTCGGCGCCCAGATGGGCAATCTGCCGACACTGAAATCGCTGGTGTCACTGGCCTATGATTGCCGCCGCTCGGAGATGTTCCAGGGCGAGACCATCGCGGCGCTGAAGATCATCGAACGCGGCGACCTGACGCCCGACGAGATGATCGGCTCGTGGGCCGGCGAGCTCGGCCAGACGCAATTTTTGCCGACGCACTATTTCAACTATGCCGTCGACTATGACGGCGACGGCCATCGCAATCTGCTCGCCAGCGGCCCCGACGTGATCGGCTCGACCGCAAATTACATCGCCAACGGATTGAAGTGGCGGCGCGGCGAGCCGTGGCTGCAGGAGGTGCGCGTGCCGCAGGCCGCGAATTTTCCTTGGGACCAGGCCGACCTCACCGTCAAGCTGCCGCGTTCGAAATGGGTTGCGCTCGGTGTCAGCCTGACCGACGGCAAGCCGTTGCCAAATGACGAGATGCCGGCCTCGCTGCTGCTGCCGATGGGCCGCATGGGTCCGGCGTTCCTCGCTTATCCAAACTTCGCCGCCTACACCGAGTGGAATAACTCGCTGATCTACTCGACCACCGCCGGCTATCTCGCCGGCCGCATCGCAGGCGCGCCGCCGATGCAGCGGCCGCACGCGCCGGTGGCGCAACTGCCGTTTGGCGAGATCAAGGAGCTGCAATCGCTGCTGGCGCGCGCCGGCTACGACGTCGGCAAGATCGACGGGGTGCTCGGCCAGGCGAGCCGCAGCGCGGTGAAGGCGATGCAGATGAAATACGGCCTGCCGGCGGATTCCTGGCCGACCGCGGAGCTCTGTGGCGCGGATGCGCGGCGGTAGCCGCACGCAGCCGGCCGCAGACGCCGCGATGCCGCCGATGCGGTAGGGACGTCGTCGGGCTTTCTGCGTAGCTAGCAGTGCTTTTGAACCGTCACCCTGAGGAGCGCGAATGCGCCGCGAAATATTTGACCAAGTGTTACAGCCGTCCGCAGTTGTATTCTTCCCTTCGCGGCCCCATGTGCAGCATCGCCGTTCGGCAGATCCGGATTTCATCAGAACAAAGAGCATCCACATGTCCTTTTATGACGCCGTCGTCCCCGCTTACTTGCAGATCCTCAACAGCCTCACCGGCGAGCTGACCAAGGCCGAGGCGCATTGCGAAGCGAAGAAGATCGCGCCCGAGGTGCTGCTGGGATCGCGGCTCTATGCGGACATGCTGCCGCTGACCAAGCAGGTGCAGCTGGTCTGCGATCACGCCGCACGCGGCTGTGCGCGGCTGACGCAAAGCGAGGTGCCGTCGACGCCCGACACGGAGAAGAGCTTCGGCGAACTGAAGCAGCGGCTGGCGAAGACGATCGACTATGTGAAATCGTTCAAGCCGGAGCAGTTCGACGGCGCCGACGCCAAGGACGTCACCTTCCCGATCGGCGCAGATCGAACCATGACCCTGAAGGGCCAGCAATTCCTCAGCGCCTTCTCGTTCCCGAACTTCTATTTCCACGCCGTCACCGCGCACGGCATCCTGCGCCACAACGGCGTCGAGATCGGCAAGCGCGATTTCCTCGGCGTGAGCTGACGCGATATTCCCCACCGCGGGATTTTCCCGCTACGGCGAACACGTCGCCTCGCACGCCCGGCCGTGCTACTGCTCCTTGACAACAACAAGACGTCAGGGAGCACGCCATGCCGACCACAACCCACGCACCGAAAGCCATCGATCCCACAGCCTCGCTGCATGCGGAATCGCTCGGGCTGGCGAAAAACCACGGCCGCCTCGCCGGCCGGCGCATCATCGTGGTCGGTGCGGGCCAGCGCACAACCGTCGATGAAGCGCCGCC
Organism: Bradyrhizobium sp. JR3.5; assembly: GCF_054057015.1. Classification (NCBI taxonomy): domain Bacteria; kingdom Pseudomonadati; phylum Pseudomonadota; class Alphaproteobacteria; order Hyphomicrobiales; family Nitrobacteraceae; genus Bradyrhizobium; species Bradyrhizobium sp. JR3.5. The sequence continues at coordinate 4,553,916 of NZ_JBSRYV010000002.1, read as the reverse complement.
GATCGGCAATGGCCGCGCCATGAGCGTGCTGTTCGCGCGCGAAGGCGCCTCAGTCGCGTGCCTCGACGTCAACAAGGAAGCCGCCGACGACACCGTCGCGCAGATCACGGGCGAAGGCGGCAAGGCTTTCACCGATGTGGTCGATGTCTCCGACGTCGCGGCGATCGCGCCCGCTGTCGAGCGCTGCGCGCAACAGCTCGGCGGGCTCGACGGGCTGGCGCTGAATGTCGGCATTTCCTCCGGCCTGTCGCTGCCCAAGATGACGGCGGAAGCCTGGGACCGCGACTACGCCGTCAATGTGCGCAGCCATATGTTGTTCGCGCAGCAGGCGCTCGAGGTGATGGCGCCGGGCGGCGCGATCATCCTGATCTCCTCGATGGCGAGCCAGCGCGCCGGCGGGCGCAACCCGGCCTATGAATCCTCCAAGGCGGCGCAGATCGCGCTCGGCCGGGCGATCGCGCGGGCCGGCGAGGACAAGGGCATTCGCTGCAATGTGATCGCGCCCGGCTTCATGGACACGCCGATGGGCCGCGATGCCAGCCGCAGGCGATCGGACCGCGCCGTGACAGTGCCTTTCGGCCGCCAGGGCACCGGTTGGGAGGTCGCCTATACTGCGCTGTTCCTGATTTCGAACGAATCCTCCTACGTGAACGCGCACACCCTGTTCCTCGATGCCGGCCACATGGGCGGAATTGTGCGCGGCTAGCCTGCAAACTGGGCATATCCCGACCATTGCGCTCGTCGCGGCAATGCACAAATCTCTCTCCATCGATCATTGTCTGGAACCGTTTCACATGAGCCAACCGACCAAACTTCTCGAGCCCTACAAGCTTGGCCCGCTGACGCTGCCGAACCGCTTCGTGATGGCGCCGCTGACGCGCAACCGCGCGGTGCCGCCCGGCATGGTGCCAAGCCCGCTCGCGGTGGACTATTACGGCCAGCGCGCCTCCGCCGGCCTTCTGATCACCGAGGCGAGCCACTAGGTCTCGCAGCAGGGCCAGGGCTATCAGGACACCCCCGGCATCTATTCGAAGGAACAGGTCGCGGCCTGGCGCAAGGTCACCGATCGCGTGCATGAGCGCGGCGGCCACATCTTCATCCAGCTCTGGCATGTCGGCCGTATTTCGCACACGTCGCTGCAGCCGAATGGCGGCGCACCGGTGGCGCCGAGCGCGATCCGCGCCAAGACCAAGACCTTCGTGAACGGCACCTTCGCCGACGTGTCCGAACCGCGCGCGCTCGAACTGTCGGAAATCCCCGGGATCATCGAGGATTTCAAGCGCGGCACCGCGAATGCGCTGGCGGCCGGCTTCGACGGCGTCGAGATCCATGGCGCCAACGGCTATTTGCTCGACCAGTTCGCGAAGGACGGTACCAACAAGCGCACCGACGCCTATGGCGGTTCGATCGAGAAGCGCGCCCAGCTGATGCTGGAGGTCTCCAAGGTGGTCGCCAAGGAGGCCGGCGCCGAGCGTACCGGCATCCGCATCTCGCCGGTGACGCCGGCCAACGACGTCTCCGACTCCGATCCGCAGCCGCTGTTCGACTACATCGTCGACCAGCTCAATGCGCTCGAGCTGACCTATATCCACGTCATCGAGGGCGCGACCGGCGGCCCGCGCGACGTCGCGCCGTTCGACTACGCCTCACTGCGCAAGCGCTTCAAGCAGGCCTATGTCGCCAACAACGGCTACGACTTCGCGCTAGCGGAGAAGGTGCTGGAGGCGGGTGCCGCCGACCTGATCGCGTTCGGCAAGCCGTTCATCTCGAATCCCGATCTGGTCGAGCGGCTCAAGGCCGGCGCCCCGCTCAACGACTGGGACAAGGCGACCTTCTACGGCGGCGGCGCCAAGGGCTACACGGATTATCCGACACTAAAGGCGACCGAAGCGGCGGAGTGAAACCCGGTCCGCTCTCTCTCCACACCGTCATTCCGGGATGCGCCGCCAGGCGCAGACCCGGAATCCACTGATCCGCATCACTTGCGTCAGGATGGATTCCAGGCTCGCGCTTCGCGCGCCCCGGAATGACGAAAGAGAATCCTGGAATTCCGACAAAAGAGAAAGGCCGGGAGCGCTCCCGGCCTTTCTTCAGGCGCTGGTTCATGCGCTGGTCATGATCCCCGGCGGCGCATAACATGGTCCATAACGGACAAGCCTATAGTTGGTCGCGCACGGGAATGAGCAAGGACAACGCCGAGGATATCGTTCGACGCGCGACCGCCGCATTCAACAGCGGCCGGCACGACGAAGCGATCGAGCTCTGCGAGCGCGGCCTTGCGCGCCAGCCCGGCGAGCCGATGCTGAGCCATCTGCTCGCCGCCGTGCTGTTCGCCAAAGGCGAGATCGCGCCAGCCCGCAGGCATATCGAGACCAGCCTGGCGCGGCGCCCGGACAATGCGGCGGCGCGGCTGCTCGCGGGGCGCCTCGCCCGCAGCGGCGGCGAATTCGATGCGGCACTGACGCATCTCGACCGCGCCATCGCGCTCAAGCCGCAACGCGAAGCTTTCCTCGAGAAGGCACGCACGCTGGAACTGGCCGGCCGCAAGGCACAGGCCCGCGAGGCCTGGGAGGCCTGGGAGGCGATCCTCAAGGTTATCCCTGAGCATCAGGAAGCCAACGCAAGACTTGGCCGGCTGGCCTGGGAGGATGGCGACCTCGCCAAGGCCGCAGGCCTGCTCGAGCGCGCCGTTGCGAGCGCGGCGCCGGCCTCGGTGTGGTTCGATCTCGGCGTCGCAAAGCAGGATATGCGCGATCACGACAGCGCCGCACGCGCCTATCGCAAGGCGCTCGAGATCAAGCCGGATTATGCCGAAGCGGCACTCAATCTGGGGATCACGCTGCAAGAGAGCGGCGAGCCCGACGCCGCGATGCAGGCCTTCGCCCGCGCCTATGCCTTGCGTCCACAGCTGTTCGGATCGATCGCGATGGCGCTAACCTCGGCCCCGCACGGCCGGCTGTGGCTCGACGAGCGCGCGCTGCGTGCGGCCTTAGGTGACTAGCCGGCCGCGCTTGGCGCGGAAATGCTTGCGATAGACATTGGGCGCAGCCAGCACCTCGCCGACGACTTTCGAATAGGCCTCGCGATGCGCATCGTCGAACGCCTCGAACACCAGTTCGGGAGCCGCGCGCGGCACCGCGAAGCATTGCACGACCGGCGTCCCCTTCGGCAACACGCCGGCGAAATCAGGCTGGGTCCAGACCGCCGGGAAATTGATGCCGCCATCGTGAAACCGGTCGGCGTCGACCAGCCCCGAGATCACTCGGAACGGCAGGTCGTCGCGATTGACCGGATGCGTCGCGAACAGCGACCAGCCCGGCTCGAGCTCGATGGTCCAGAAGCTGTTGAATTTCAGCGCGGCCTGCCCGTTGGCGAACGGCGCGCCGGCGAATTGCGCGACGGGATGAAAGCTGAGCGGCGCGCGCGGATGGCCCTGCGTTGCCGGCTCCGGAATGTCCCAATCCCAGGCGAAGGCGCCGCGCTCGACCCTGACATCGCAAGGCAGCGGGATCATGACCCCATGGGCCATCGCATCGACGAAGGGCGGGCATTGCTTGACCGTGCGGATCTCGCGGTCGTGGATGTCGGAATGCGCCTTCGCCGGCATCGCACGCAGCCAATCGGGCAACGCAGTGCGGGCCGGGAACGGCCGCGGCAGATGATCGGCAAGCCGCGGGTCGCAGCGGAAAGTCATGCGCATGGCGAAACTCCGGGATCATGATGCGATGACGGCAGACGCATATGATCTCATCGCGTCATTTGAGCACAATCCCGAACCGGTCTCCACAGCCGTCGATCCAGCAAAAAAGGCCGGGATTGCTCCCGGCCTTTTGCAGTTTGCGGATGGCGTGGGCGGTCAGCCTTACCGCCTTACTTAGCTTCGGCGCGCTTGGGCGGGCTCGCCGGCCACGACTTGATCAGCGTGTCGTAGTCGATCGTTTCGCCCTTCGGCTTCTCGTTCGCGAGCTTGCGCTGCGGAGCGATGGTGCCGTCCTTCTCGGCCTTCTTGTACCAGTACTCGGCGGTTTCCTTCTTGTTCAGCTTCGGTCCGCAGGCACCCTGCACACCGGACTTCTCAAGGCGCTCCATCACCGAATCCTGGGCCGCGGCGAGCGCGTCCATCGCAGCTTGCGGCGTCTTCGCACCAGACGACGCATCGCCGATGTTCTGCCACCAGAGCTGAGCGAGCTTCGGATAGTCAGGCACGTTGTTGCCGGTCGGGGTCCACTGCACGCGCGCGGGCGAACGGTAGAACTCGATCAGGCCGCCGAGCTTCGGCGCACGCTCGGTGAACGACTTGTCCCAGATGTCGGATTCACGGATGAAGGTGAGACCGACTTGGCTCTTCTTCAGGCTCGTCGTCTTGGAGACGATGAACTGCAGATAGAGCCAGGCCGCCTTGCGGCGATCGACCGGGGTCGACTTCAGCAGCGTGGCCGAACCCACGTCCTGGTAGCCGAGCTTCATGCCGTCCTTCCAGTACGAGCCGTGCGGCGACGGAGCCATACGCCACTTCGGCGTACCGTCCGCGTTCATCACGGCAATCCCCGGCTTCACCATGTCGGCGGTGAAGGCGGTGTACCAGAAGATCTGCTGGGCGATGTTGCCCTGCGAAGGCACCGGGCCCGACTCGGAGAAGGTCATGCCCTGCGCCTGCGGGGGAGCATACTTCTTCATCCAGTCGAGATACTTGACGATCGAATAGACCGCCGCCGGGCCGTTGACGTCGCCGCCACGCTCGACCGACGAGCCGACCGGACGGCAGCCTTCCATGCGGATGCCCCATTCGTCGACCGGCAGGCCGTTCGGGAGACCCTTGTCGCCGTTGCCGGCCATCGACAGCCAGGCGTCGGTGAAACGCCAGCCGAGCGAGGGGTCCTTCTTGCCATAGTCCATATGGCCGTAGACCTTGACGCCGCTGATCTCCTTGATGTCGTTGGTGAAGAAGTCGGCGATATCTTCATAGGCCGACCAGTTCACGGGCACGCCGAGGTCGTAGCCGTACTTGGCCTTGAACTTGGCCTTGTATTCCGGGTTGGTGAACCAGTCGTAGCGGAACCAGTAGAGGTTCGCGAACTGCTGGTCGGGCAGCTGATAGAGGTGACCGTTCGGTGCGGTCGTGAACGACTTGCCGATGAAGTCGTCGACGTCGAGCATCGGATCGGTGACGTCCTTGGCTTCGCCCTTCATCCACTCGGTCAGGTCGACGGCCTGGCCGTAACGGAAGTGGGTGCCGATGAAGTCGGAGTCGTTGATCCAGCCGTCATAGACGTTCTTGCCGGACTGCATCTGGGTCTGGATCTTTTCGACGACGTCACCTTCCTGGATGATGTCGTGCTTGACCTTGATGCCGGTGATCTCCTCGAACGCCTTGGCGAGAGTGCGGGATTCATATTCGTGCACCGTCAGGGTCTCGGAGACGACGTTGATCTCCATGCCCTTGAAGGGGGCGGCGGCCTTGATGAACCACTGCATCTCCTTCATCTGGTCGTCCTTGGAGAGGGTCGACGGCTGGAATTCGCTGTCGATCCACTTCTTGGCGGCCGCCTCGTCGGCGCGGGCCGGCGCGACAAGAGTGACCGATGCTGCGACGAGCGCGACCGCGCTGGTCATCGTCAAAAGCTTATCTTTAGTCATTCGTAAATGTCGCATTAGATTCCTCCGGTTGCAGCGACTAAATCAGGCCCGGGTAGACCCCGGATCTGCTCTTTTTCGCGTTCTTCAGACGGTGCGAAAAATCACCACGGCTGAAAGAAGCGAAATTACCGTTCCGAGCCACAGGCTCGAAATCTCGACGTCCTCCCCGATCGGCAGGGTGAAAATCGGATCGGTGCCGACGAGGCCGATCCACAGCAGGTGGATCACCGCCGCCAGCACCAGCGAGACGAACAGACGGTCGCCGCGTGTGGTCGGAATGCGCAGCACGCCGACCCGCTCCGCCTCGGGATAGGCGATCGCGAGCCAGGTCATCATCCCGAGCGTAGAGGCAAGCAGCACGAAGAAGACCGCGGTGGGCCAGGTCCATGCCATCCATGCGATGCTGTCCATGTCTCAGCTCCCTCCGTACGGCACACTGCGCCCCCTCTCCCATGGGGAGAGGGCCGGGGTGAGGGGGTACGGTCCATCGATAGAGTGAAACCCCTCACCCGGATTTGCCGCTTTGCGCCAAATCCGACCTCTCCCTTTGGGAGAGGTGAAACCCGACGTTGAGCTGCCGCAGCGTGATCGCATCGTCATCCCTCACACCCGGCCGAGCGCGAAGCCGCGCGCGATGTAATTGCGGACGAACCAGATCACGAGCGCGCCGGGGATGATGGTGAGCACGCCGGCCGCGGCAAGCAGGCCCCAGTCCATGCCGGCAGCCGAGACCGTGCGCGTCATGATCGCGGCGATCGGCTTGGCCTGCACCGAGGTCAGCGTGCGCGCCAGCAGCAGCTCGACCCAGGAGAACATGAAGCAGAAGAACGCGGCGACGCCGATCCCGCTCGCGATCAGGGGCACCAGGATCTTGATGAAGAAGCGCGGGAACGAGTAGCCGTCGAGGAAGGCGGTCTCGTCGATCTCGCGCGGCACGCCGGAGACGAAGCCTTCGAGGATCCACACGGCCAGCGGCACGTTGAAGATGCAGTGCGCGAGCGCAACCGCCCACGGCGTATCGAACAGGCCGATCGCCGAGTACAGGTTGAAGAACGGCAGCGCGTAGACCGCCGCCGGCGCCATGCGGTTGGACAGCAGCCAGAAGAACAGGTGCTTGTCGCCGAGAAAGCGGTAGCGCGAGAATGCATAGGCCGCCGGCAGCGCCACCGCGATCGAGATCACGGTGTTGATGACGACATATTCCAGCGAGTTGATGTAGCCCGAGTACCAGCTCTCGTCGGTGAAGATGCGCCGGTAGTGCTGCAGCGTCGGCGTATGCGGCCACAGCGTCATCGTCGAGACAATCTCGGCGTTGGTCTTGAAGCTCATGTTGACGAGCCAGTAGATCGGCAACAGCAGGAAGATCAGGAACAGCGCCATGATCAGGCGGCGGCCGGGGATCGAGTGCATCACGCCGCTCCTTCCTTGACCGGACGCTCGGAGCCGGCATTGGTCATCACGGTGTAGAACACCCAGCACACGATCAGGATGATCAGGTTGTAAACCAGCGACAGCGCCGCGGCCTTGCCGAGGTCGAACTGGCCCAGCGCGATCTTGACGAGCTCGATCGAGACGAAGGTCGTCGAGTTGCCGGGACCGCCGCCGGTGACCACGAACGGCTCGGTGTAGATCATGAAGCTGTCCATGAAGCGCAGCAGCACCGCGATCAGCAGCACGCGGTTCATCTTTGGCAGCTGGATCGCCTTGAACACCGCCCAGCGCGAGGCGCCGTCGATCTGCGCCGCCTGGTAGTAGGCGTCGGGGATCGACTTCAGGCCGGCGTAGCAGAGCAGCGCGACGAGGCTGGTCCAATGCCAGACGTCCATCACGATCACCGTGACCCAGGCGTCGACCTCATTGGAGACGTAGTTGTAGTTGAAGCCGAGGTGGTTCAGCACATAGCCGAGCAGGCCGATATCGGGCCGGCCGAAGATCTGCCAGATGGTGCCGACCACGTTCCACGGGATCAGCAGCGGCAGCGCGAGGATGACGAGGCAGGCCGCGACGCTCCAGCCCTCGCGCGGCATCGACAGCGCGACGATGATGCCGAGCGGCACCTCGATCGCAAGTATCACGGCGGAGAAGAACAGGTTGCGGCCGAGCGAGGCCAGGAAGCGGCCGCCGAGATCGGTCGAGGGATCGAGCAGCTCCTTGAACCAGCCGACGCCGTTCCAGAAGAACTGGTTGTTGCCGAAGGTGTCCTGCATCGAATAGTTCACGACGGTCATCAGCGGCAGCACCGCCGAGAACGCGACCACCAGGAACACCGGCAGCACCAGGAACCAGGCTTTTTGGTTGATGGTCTTGTCCATCAGGCGACCCCTTCGACCAAATGGCTGTCGGCATAGACGTGGACGTTGGCGGGATTGAAGATCAGGCCGGCGGTATCGCCGGAGATCGAGAAGCCGGGGGGCACGCGCGCCGCGAGTTTGGTGTTGCCGACGCGGACGCGGGCGAACTGGATGCGGCCGAGATCGTCGATCCGCTCGATGGTGGCCGACAGCAGCCCGGACGCCGGTGCCGCGACATCGACAAATTCAGGCCGCACGCCGATCTCGATCTTCTTGCCGGCCGGCAGCACACCATAGTTTCGATGCAGGCCGATGACATGGCCGTCGATCCGCGCCTCGTGGCCTGAGACCTCGGCGGGTACGATGTTCATGCCGGGCGAGCCGATGAAATAGCCGACGAAGGTGTGCGCCGGCTTGTCGAACAATTCGGCCGGCGTGCCGCTCTGCACCACGCGGCCGTCATGCATGACGACGACGGTATCGGCAAAGGTCAGCGCCTCGGTTTGGTCGTGGGTGACGTAGATCATCGTGAGGTCGAGCTCGCGATGCAGCGCCTTCAGCTTGGAGCGCAGCTGCCATTTCAGCTCGGGATCGATCACCGTCAGCGGCTCGTCGAACAGCACGGCGGCGACGTCGGAGCGCACCAGGCCGCGGCCGAGCGAGATCTTCTGCTTGGCGTCGGCGGTGAGCCGCGTCGCCTTGCGATTGAGGTACGGCGTGAGGTCGAGCAAATCGGCGATCTGCCTGACCCGCGCATCGACCTCGGCCTTGGCGACGCCGCGGTTCTTCAGCGGGAAGGCCAGGTTCTGGCCGACCGTCATGGTGTCGTAGATCACCGGGAACTGGAACACCTGCGCGATATTGCGCTTCTGCGTCGACAGCGGCGTGATGTCCTGGCCGTCGAACAGGATCTTGCCGCGCGACGGCGTCACGATCCCGGAAATCAGGTTCAATAGCGTGGTCTTGCCGCAGCCGGAGGGCCCGAGCAGCGCATAGGCACCGCCCTGCCGCCAGGTCATCGTCACCGGCTTCAGCGCAAAGGATTCCAGCGGCGCGTCATTGCCGCTGTAGGATTGCGCGAGATCGACGAGGTCAATGCGAGCCATCGGGCATCTCCCTCAATTGCTCTTGCTGGCTGACGTGCGTGCCGCAAGCGAACTGCCGTACAATTCGCTTGCAAACGCGGTCGCGGGCGACGCGACCAGGCGGTCGGCGGCGTCAAATACAAAGATATTCTCGGGATCGAGCGCGGCCTCGAGCACCTGCCCGGGTTCATATTCGTGCACGCCGTGCAGCACCGCGACCCAATTCGAATCGTGGACATGAACGTGCACAAAGCTCTCCGACCCGGTGATCTCGGTCACCGTCACGGTGGCGGAGAATTTGTGGCGGCCGGGCACGACGCTCCCGACCTCGAGCTGGTGCGCACGGAAGCCGATCTTGTACGTGCCGTCAGGCAGCTTGGCATACAGCCCAGCCGCGGGCGCCTGCTCGCCGCCGGCATAGATCACCCGGTCACCCTTCTTCTCGATGCCGATGACGTTGAGCGGCGGATCGGAGAACACCTGCGCGACGCGCAGCGAGTCGGGATGGCGGTAGACCTTCGGCGTCGCGCCGGTCTGCAGCGCCTGGCCTTCCCACATGCACACCGTGTCGCCGCCGAGCAGCAACGCCTCCGACGGTTCGGTGGTGGCATAGACGAAGATCGCACCCGATGCCTCGAATATCCGCGGCAGCTCGGCGCGCAGCTCCTCACGCAGCTTGTAGTCGAGATTGGCGAGCGGCTCGTCGAGCAGCACGAGGTCGGCGCCCTTGACCAGCGCGCGCGCAATCGCCGTGCGCTGCTGCTGGCCGCCGGAGAGCTGCAGCGGCGTCCGCTTCAGATAGGGCTCGAGCCGCAACAGGCTGGCCGCCTCGGCCACCCGCTGCTCGATCTCGGCCTTCGGCTTGCCCTGCACCCGCAGCGGCGAGGCGATGTTCTCGTAGACCGTCAGCGAGGGATAGTTGATGAACTGCTGATAGACCATCGCCACCGAGCGCTGCCGCACGTCGGCGCCGGTGACGTCCCTGCCGTCGACCAGCACGCGGCCGGTGGTCGGCTTGTCGAGGCCGGCGAGCAGCCGCATGATAGAGGTCTTGCCCGACAGCGTCGGCCCGAGCAGCACACTGAGCGTGCCACGCTCCAGCGTCAGCGAAACATCGCGGATGGTCTGAATGCCATCCACGATTCGCGTGACGTTCTGCAGTGTAACGCTCATGCCCGTCCTCCCGCTTCGCGGAGGGGACGTTCACCGGACACGCGGTTGGCGACCATCCACTCGTCGAGCGCGGCGATTTCACCCGCCGTCATCCGCAAGCCCAGCTTGGATCGTCGCCAGACGACATCGTCTGCGGTCCGCGCCCATTCGTTCGCCATCAGGTACCGGACTTCACTCTCCGTCAAGGTGGCGCCGAAAGAGCGGCCGAGATCATCAGCCGTTGCTGCATTGCCCAAGACCTTGCTGGCGCGTGTGCCATAGGCGTGGGCGAGACGGTTGGCGTGGGACTGCGCGAGGAACGGATAGTTGCGAACCAGCTCGGCGCTCAGCGCCGCGACCGCGGAGACATCCATGTCGCCGCCGGGCAGCGGCGCCTTGCCGGTCCAGCCCTCCTGCGCTTTCGCGCCGCGGAGATAGGGCGACAGCCGCTCCAGCGCCTCTTCGGAGAGGCGGCGATAGGTGGTGATCTTGCCGCCATAGATCGACAGTAGCGGCGCACCGCCGGGCGTATCGAGCTCGAAGACGTAGTCGCGAGTCGCGGCCTTGGCTTCGCTCGCACCGTCGTCATAGAGCGGACGCACGCCGGAGTAATTCCAGACCACATCCTCGGGCTTCACCGGCTTGGCAAGGTATTCGCTGGCGGAGGCGCAGAGATACTCGATCTCCTCGCGCGTCGCCTTCACCTTGGCCGGATCGCCGTCATAGTCGCGATCGGTGGTGCCGATCAGCGAGAAATCGTTCTGGTAGGGAATGACGAAGATGATGCGGCCGTCGGCATTCTGGAAGATGTAGGCGCGGTCGTGGTCGTAGAGTTTCGGCACGACGATATGCGAGCCCTGCACCAGCCGCACCTTGGCCCGCGCGTTGACGCCGACACCGGTAGCGAGCACCTGCTCGACCCAGGGACCGCCGGCGTTGACCAGCACGCGCGCCTTGATCGTGTCGCGGGCGCCAGTTGCGCCATCTTCGACCGTGACGTGCCAGACGCCGTCGATCTGCCTGATCTCCACCGCGCGGGTGCGGGTGCGAATCTCGGCGCCGCGATCGGCGGCATCGCACGCGGTCAGCGCCACCAGCCGCGCGTCGTCGACGAAGCAATCGGAATATTCAAAGCCCTTGGTGTAGCGGCCCGGGATCAGCGGCTTGCCGACCACGTCGCGCGTCAGGTCGACCGAGCGCGTCGCCGGCAGCAGGTGCCTGCCGCCGATGTGGTCGTAGAGGAAGAGGCCGAGCCGCAGCAGCCAGGCCGGGCGCAGGCCCGCATGGTGCGGCAAAACGAAACGCAGCGGACGAATGATATGCGGCGCGATCTGCCAGAGGATCTCGCGCTCGATCAGCGCCTCGCGCACCAGGCGAAACTCGTAATACTCGAGATAGCGCAGACCGCCATGCACCAGCTTGGTCGACCAGGACGACGTCCCGCTGGCTAGGTCATTCATTTCACAGAGGAAAACAGAATTGCCCCGGCCCGCCGCATCGCGCGCGATGCCGCAGCCATTAACGCCGCCTCCAATGATGGCGAGGTCGTAAATTCGGTCCAAAGAACGCTTCCCCCGGCAACCGTTTTCGCTTTGACGGTTTTACTTTCGGATTGGAGTAGATCACAACCGAAAACGAAAGCAAAGTGAAAATAGGGAACTTTCGCTGGGGATTTTTTGGGCGGACTGACTGCGGAATGGTGGACAGGCTCACCCGACCTGACCCCGCGCGATCACTTAACCCGTCACCCTGAGGTGCGAGCGGAGCGAGCCTCGAAGGGTGCGAGGCCCCAGTGTGGCCGTTCACCCTTCGAGGGCCGCTGAAGAAGCGGCCACCTCAGGGTGACGGTGAGCGAGTTGTTGTGCGGGGACGATGGGCCGACAGCGGCGATATCGTTGAAATCGACTAAGCGCTGCGCAGCGTCGCGGGTGCGGCGTCAGCGCCATTGTCGTCGATATCGGCCTGCGGCTTGTCCATCGCGACGACCACCTCGATGCCGCGGCTGTGGCAGATGTTGGCGAGGCCAGCGGGCAACGGCGAATCGGTGACGAAGGTCTGGATCTGGCTCATATGCGCGATCCGCACCGGCGCGCTGCGGCGGAGCTTGGTCGCATCGGATACCAGCATCACGTTGCGCGCGTTGGCGATGATCGCCTGCGCCACCTGCACCTCGCGATAGTCGAAGTCGAGCAGCGCGCCCTCCTCGTCGATCGCGGACGCGCCGATGATCGCGTAATCGACCTTGAACTGGCCGATCAGCTGCGTCGCGGTCGAGCCGACCACCGCACCGTCGGCGCGGCGCACAGTGCCGCCGGCCACCACCACCTCGATGCGCGGATGGCGATACAGCAGCATCGCGACGTTGAGGTTGTTGGTGATGACCAGCAGGTCCTCATGCGAGGTCAGCGCACTGGCGACCTCTTCCGTCGTGGTGCCGATATTGATGAACAGCGAGCAGCCGTTCGGAATCCGCGCGGCCGCGGCGGCGCCGATCGCCTTCTTCTCCTCGGCGGCCACAAAGCGGCGCGCCTCATAGGCGAGGTTCTCGACGCCCGAGGCGATGATCGCGCCGCCATGGATGCGGGTCAGCGACCGCTCATCGCAGAGATCGTTGAGGTCCTTGCGAATGGTCTGCGCAGACACCTCGAATCGCTTGGCAAGGTCTTCGACCATGACCCGGCCAAAAGCGCGTGCGATGTTGAGGATTTCAGTCTGGCGGTGGGAGAGTCCGGCCACGGCGGCCCCCTTGAAACGGCGAATAGGCCATGGTGCGACCGTTCGGCGCGGAGGTCAACGAGCAAGCATCGCTGGGGTTAAGGACTGCGTTGCAGCAATGTCGAGCCGGCAACGTTTCGGCACACTGCCTCACCACGCCGTTTCCTCACCAAGCCATGGCCGATGCAACCAGGCGAATCAATTCCGGATCATCAAACGCCCGGGCGCTGGCGACCGCGCCCGCCGCGAGCAGATCGGCATGACCAAGCCCAGTTCGCATCCCGATCGTCGCGATGCCCGCCGCCGTCGCGGACTGAATGCCGGAGCGCGAATCCTCGAACGCGAGCGAAGCCGGTGCCGACGCGCCTGCGAGGCGCAGTCCCTCCAGATACGGCAATGGATGCGGCTTGCCCTGCGCCAATTCATCGCCGATCACGACAGCCTTGAAACGGTGCGCGATACCCAGTCCCGAGAGCAGCAGTTCGGCGTTCGGGCGCGGCGCATTGGTCACCGCCACCATCGGCACGCCGGCGCGATCGGCCCGGTCGAGCAGCGCCATCAATCCCGGCACCGGCACGATCTGGCCAGAGACCAATTCGCGGAAGATCCGCTCCTTCTCGCCAAGGATGCTGGCGCGGCGGTCGGCCGGCTCGTGGGTGAGGAAACGCTCGCCGATCGACGCGTTGGAGAAGCCTTGCAGTTCCTTGCCGAAGCGCGCGTGATCGAAGCTGTGTCCGTGGGGGCCGAGCACCTGGTTGAACGCGGCGAGATGAATCGGGTCGGTGTCCGCGAGCGTGCCGTTAATGTCGAACAGCAGCGCCTTGCCTTGTGTCTGCGACATCCGAAAAAAGATTTCCGTGAGTTCGGATGCATCAATACAGACTCTTGCGGCGCGCGCAAACGGCGCGCCGCGTGGCTCCTCATCAGGAGGCCATCTGCAGATCCTGGCCGGTGACCAGCCGTCGCGCCGCGCGCTCGGCCTCGCGTGCGTTGCGGAAGATTTGGCCCTCGAGAGCTTGGAACCGGTGCGAAGCCGCGAAAAACGCGTAACCCCTGGTATCGCGCACCACGATACCCGCGGTCTCGGAACTTACTTCGATGACGTAGCAGTCTGACATTATCGGCCTCGGTTTGATTCCGCGCCGACAACGGCATCGCCGCCCGTTTGTTCCTGAGTTTTTTGCGAAACGAAGCGCCGCTTTTTACAATCGAGCGGCGCTCCGGTCTCAGTTTCGACGCGTTTTCTCTCGCGCCGAATCAGCGGCGTTTTCGCGCAAAAGACGTCAGGTCGAAATCGTCGCACCATCGCGCTGGATCGGTTGCGGACGGCCCTGATCGTCGATCGAGACGTAGGTGAAATTGCCGTCGGTGACGAGGATCGACTGCTGCTCGCGGCGGCGCAGTACCCAGGCTTCGAGATGCACCGTGATCGAGGTGCGACCGACACGCACGAGATTGGCGTGCACCGAGACGAGATCGCCGACATAGACCGCCTTGCGGAAGTTCATCGCTTCGATCGCCACCGTCACGGTGCGGGACTTCGCCACCTTCGAGGCGAACACGCCGCCGCCAACGTCCATCTGGCTGAGCAGCCAGCCGCCGAAGATATCGCCATTGGCGTTGGTGTCGGCCGGCATCGCCAGCGTGCGGATGCAGAGGTCGCCCTGCGGCTCGTTGCCGCTGATCGGCGGTGCGTGAGCATGCGTTTCGGGCGCTTGGGTATCGGTCACTTGAAGGTCTCCCAGCCTGCATCGGGTGCGAAACGATCGCCGAATTTCTGCGTCAATGCGCGCAGCGCAGATACGACACTGTCAACGCCGCGCGTGCGCGCGTAGTTGAGCGGGCCGCCGCGGAACGGGGCATAGCCGGTGCCGAAGATCATCGCGCCGTCGACCATATCGGGGTCGTCAACGATACCCTCGCGTAAGGCGGCGACGCAGACATTGGAGATCGGCAGCACCAGGCGGTCGATCATCTCGTCGCTGACTTTCGGACCGGTCTCCGGCAGCGGCGCCTTCTCCGCCTTGCCGTCCTTCCAGGTGTAGAAGCCCTTGCCGGTCTTGCGGCCGAGCTCGCCCTTGGCGACCTTTTCGCGCAGCCAGGCCGGCGTCGGCGGCAAGGTGTCGCCGAATTTCGAGCGCAGCATGTCGCCGACATCGAGGCAGATATCGAGGCCGACCTGGTCGGCGAGTTCGATCGGACCCATCGGCATGCCGAACTCGACGGCAGCCGCGTCGATCAGACGCTGGTCGGTTTTCTCGTCCAGCATCATCATCGCTTCCAGCATGTAGGGCGTCAGCGCACGGTTGACGAGGAAGCCCGGCGAGCTCTTCACCGGCAGCGGCAGGCGATCGATGGCGCCGACAAAGGCGCGCGCTTGCTTGAGCATCGCGGCATCGGTGCCGTCATGGCTGACGACCTCGACGAGTTGTAGCCGCGACACCGGGTTGAAGAAATGCAGGCCGAGCAGCCGCTCCGGCCGTGCTAACGTGGTGCGCAGATCCTGCAAGGGAATGCTCGACGTATTGGTGGCGAGGATCGCTTCCTGTTTCATCTTCGGCTCGAGCGAGGCATAGACCTTCTGCTTGAGCTCGAGCTTCTCCGGCACCGCCTCGATGATCAGATCCGCATTGCGGACGCCCTCGCCGTCCATGTCGGGGATCAGCCGGTCCAGCGCGTCGCGCTGGTCGATCTTCCTGCGCATGATCTTGCCGAACAGCTCGGCGGCGCGCTTCATGGCGCCAGCGACCGGTTCGCCCTTCATGTCGGCGAGCGTGACGCGCATGTCCTGGCTGGCGCACCAGGCCGCGATATCGCCGCCCATCGCGCCGGCGCCGATGACATGGACGTGCTGCACCTTGTTGCCGCTGCCGGCCGCCTTCTTCATCTGCTCGCGCAGGAAGAACACGCGGATCAGATTCTGCGCGGTCGGCGTCACCATCAGATTGGCGAAGGAGGCCTTCTCCGCATTCAGCATCGCCGAGCGGTTGCCGGCGTGCTTCTCCCAGAGCTCGATCAGCGCATAGGGCGCCGGATAATGCTTGCGCGGCGCGGCCTTCTCCGCCTCGCTGCGCATACGTGAGGCAAGCAAGCCCCTGACCGGACCAAGATTGAGGATCGCGTTGAGCACGCCGGGCTTGGCGCGCTTCAGCCGGCCGAACACCGCATCCTTCACCGCGTTGCGGACGTGGCGCTCCTGGGTGACCGCGTCGACCAGGCCGAGCAACTTGGCGCGGCGCGCGTCGATCGTCTTGCCGGTCAGCATCAAGGTCATCGCCTGCATCGGGTTGACCAGCTCCGTGAAGCGCACGGTGCCGCCGAGGCCGGGATGCAGGCCGAGCATCACCTCGGGAAAGCCGAACCGCGCATCGTCGATCGCGATCCGCATCTGGCAGGCCAGCGCGACCTCGAGGCCGCCGCCGAGACAGAAACCGTGGATCACGGCGACCGAGGGCACGCGCAGCGCCTCGAGACGGTCGATCACCGCGTGCGCGCGGCCGATCTCGGTCTCGACCGCCCGCGGGTCGCTGGCGCCGCGAAATTCATTGACGTCGGCACCGGCGATAAAGCCGCTCTTCTTCGCCGAGCGCACCACGAGGCCGGTCGGCCGCTGGCTCTCCAGCGCCGTGACGACCGCATCGAGCTCCTCGAGCAGACCGGCGGACAGCGTGTTGGCGCTGGTGCCGGCGCGGTCGAACAGCAGCCAGGCGATGCCGTCCTCGTCACGCGTCAGCTGGAAATTCCTGTAGGGACTGTCGGCGGCCGGCTTCGGCCCGAGCTCGAGCACGCGATCGGCGAGAACGTCCATGATCCGTGAATCCATGATCACACCGTCTCTATCAACATCGCGCCGCCCTGCCCGCCACCGATGCATTCGGTGGCGACGCCGCGCCTGGTGCCGAGCCGCTTCATCGCATTGACCAGATGCAGCACGATGCGGTTGCCGCTGGTGCCGACGGGATGGCCAAGGCTGATCGCGCCGCCGTCGACGTTCAACCTCGCGCGGTCGATCTCGCCGGCCGCGCCATCGAGCCCCAAAATCTCGCGGCAGAATTTGTCGTCGTTCCAGGCTGCGAGACAGCCGAGCACCTGCGTCGCAAAAGCCTCGTTCAGCTCCCAGGTCTCGACTTCCTGCAAGGTCAGCCCGTTGCGCTTGATCAGTGCGCTCGCCGACAGCACCGGACCGAGACCCATGATCGACGGATCGAGCGCCGACCACTGGCTGTCGAGGATGACGGCCTTCGGCGTCAGCCCGTGCTTTGCCACCGCGGTCTCGGATGCCAGGATCACCCAGGATGCGCCGTCGGTGATTTGCGAGGAATTGCCGGCGGTGACCTGACCCCACGGGCGCTCGAACACCGGCTTCAGCTTTGCCAACGTCTCCAGTGTCGAGTCCGGGCGGACGCCATCGTCATGATCGTAGAACTTACCGTCGCGGGAGAACGCGGTCTCGACCTCGCCCTTGAGGAAGCCTTGCTTCTGCGCGTTGGCGAGCCGCTGATGGCTCTCGGCGGCGTAAGCATCGGACTGCGCGCGGGTGATGCCGAAGAGATGGCCGACCTTCTCGGCGGTCTGCCCCATGTTGAGCTCGGTGATCGGATCGGTCAGCCCGCGCTCGAGGCCGATGATCGGCTTGAAGTAGCTCGGCTTCACCTTCAGCGCCGCGGCGATCTTGGCACCGATGCCCTTGGCGCCGGCAAAGCCGGCAAACCAGCGCACGCCAGAATTGGGCCAGACCAGCGGCGCGTGGCTCAACGCCTCGGCGCCACCGGCGAGGATCAGGTCGGAGATGCCTTCGCGGATGTAGCGGTAGCCGGTGTCGATCGATTGCATGCCGGAGCCGCAATTGATCTGCACCGTGAAGGCGACCATCTGCTCGCCCATGCCGAGCCGGAGGGCTGCGACCCGCGCCGGGTTCATCTCGTCGGCGATCACGTTGACGCAGCCGAGGATGACCTGGTCGAAAGCGGTGGGCGCGAAAGGCTGCCGCGCCAGCAATGGCCGGCCGCATTGCACGGCGAGGTCGACCGGGGTGAACGGGCCGGGACCGGAGCGCGCCTTCAGGAACGGCGTCCGGCTGCCGTCGACGATAAAGACTGGTCGCGCCATCAGCTCGCCGCCCTCTGCTCACCAAGCTCCTGGAAGAACTGATGCACGTCGGCGGTTTTCTTGTAAATCGGGGACAGCGCCTCGGGCGCAAAATCATCGACCTCGATGACCTTGGCGACGGCCTCATGGGCGGCGGCGAGCTTCTCGCCGTCGGCCTCGGTGATGACACCTTTCTTGACGGCCTCCTTCCAGTCATGCAGCCGCGCCGCACGCAGCTGCTTGGCCGCATCCTCGGACTCAGTGACAAGGCGGAAGGCCTTTTCCAGCCGCGCAATGCCGCCGTCATCCTCGACAAAGGCGAGGTCCGGCGTCAGGCGGTCGCGCGCTGCCGACGGCGACAGCACGAGTTGTGCGCAGAGATGCACGACGCTATCCGACGGACCCGTGACGCGCGCGCCGAACGGCTGGATCAGGAATTTCAGCATCCATGCCACCGGGCGGTTCGGCAGATTGGCGAGGATTTCCGCAAAGCGGTTCTCGATGGTCTTGAAGCCGGATGCCATGCACCATTGGAGCGCAGGAAGATCCTCCTTCTGCTGCCCCTCGTCCTGCCAGCGCTTGAGCGCGGCGGAAAGCAAGTAAAGCTCCGACAGGATGTCGCCGAAGCGCGCCGAGAGCATTTCCTTGCGCTTCAATGCGCCGCCGAGGGTGAGCAGCGCCATGTCGGCGCACAGCGCGAACGCCGATGAATAGCGCGAGAGCTGGCGATAGAACTCCGTTGCATCGCCGGCATCCGGCGCCGGTGCGAACAGGCCAAAGGTCCAGCTGCGGCCCCAGGCGCGGAACATGGTCGCGAAGCTGTGGCCGACATGGTTCCAGAACGCGGTGTCGAACGCAGTCAGGCCCTTGTCGCGATCGGTCTCGCTGAGCGCGTTCATCTCCTGCAACAGATAAGGATGCGCGCGGATTGCGCCCTGCCCGAACACGATCAGATTGCGGGTCAGGATATTGGCGCCCTCGACCGTGATGCCGACCGGTACCGAGCGGTAGAGCCCGCCGAGATAGTTCTGCGGCCCGTCGATCACCGCCTTGCCGCCATGGATGTCCATGGCGTCGTCGATCGCGATCCGCATCCGCTCGGTGGCGTGCAGCTTCATGATCCCTGAGATGACGGCGGGGTGATGCCCCTCGTTCAGCGCGGCGCAAGTCAGCCGCCGCGCGGCGTCGAGCAGATAGGCGGTGCCGGCGATGCGCGCGAGCGGCTCCTCGATGCCCTCGAACTTCGAGATCGAGATGCCGAACTGTTCGCGAATGCGGGCATAGGCGCCGGTGGTGCGCGCGGCGTAGGCGGCGCCGGCGGCCGACAGCGACGGCAGCGAGATGCCGCGGCCGGCGGCGAGCGCCGTCATCAGCATCTTCCAGCCCTGCCCCAGGCGCTCCTGGCCGCCGATGATGTAGTCGAGCGGGATGAAGACGTCGCGGCCCCAGTTCGGGCCGTTCTGGAACACCTGCATCGCCGGCAGATGGCGCTGGCCGATCGAGACGCCGGGCAGATGGGTCGGGATCAGCGCGACCGTGATGCCAAGCTCGTCCTCGCTGCCGACCAGGTGATCGGGATCATAAGCCTTGAAGGCGAGGCCGAGCAGCGTCGCCACTGGCCCCAGCGTGATGTAGCGCTTGTGCCAATTCAGCTTCAGCCCAAGCACCTCGCGGCCTTCGAAATTGCCCTTGCAGATGATGCCGGTGTCGATCATCGAGGCGGCGTCCGAGCCGGCCTCCGGGCTGGTCAGCCCGAAGCAGGGAATGTCCTGGCCGGCAGCCAGGCGCGGCAGCCATTTGTCCTGCTGCTCCTTCGTGCCGAAGCGCATCAGGAGTTCGCCCGGCCCGAGCGAGTTCGGCACCATCACGGTGACGGCCGCGGTCAGCGAGCGCGAGGAAATCTTGCGCACCACTTCGGAATGCGCATAAGGCGAGAAGCCGAGGCCGCCGAATTCCTTCGGGATGATCATGCCGAAGAACTTCTTCGCCTTGATGAAGCTCCACACCTCGGGCGGCAGATCGCGCCATTCCCAATTGATCTTCCACTCGTCGAGCATCGCGCAGAGCTCGTCGACCGGACCGTGCAGGAAGGCGTTCTCCTCGTCGGTCAATCTGGCCGGCGCGAACGCCAGCAATTTCGACCAGTCGGGATTGCCGGTGAAGAGATCGGCGTCCCACCAGACGTCGCCGGCTTCCAGCGCCTCGCGCTCGGTGTCCGACATGGTCGGCAGCACACCACGCGCCCAGGAGAAGATCGGCTTGGAAAGGTAATCGCGGCGGAAGCTCATGGTGGGGTCCTCATGAAACGGCAGCGCGGATGGGTGATGATCCTATCGGAAAGTGCCGTTCACCGGTGAACACTTCGCTGTTCAAATAAAGCGAAATTGACGCGGCCAAGCCGCCGTTTGTTAACGGCAGACCACGCGTTCAGTTCCGAAAGCTGAGCTGCGACAATCAGGTAGCAGGGGGCTGGTAGCACCGCGAAAGCAGGACGAACCAAGTGCCGGTCTCGCGGCAGGCTCCCCACCTCTCCCGCTTGCGGGGGAGGTCGCCGCGCAATCAGCGCGGCGGGTGGGGGCTCTCTCCACGATACGACTCGCGGAGAGAGCCCCCACCCCAACCCTCCCCCGCAAGCGGGAGAGGGAGCGCAGTCTCCCACGCGGATACTTTACGCCGGCCCGGCGCCCTGGGTCGCGGTATAGACCGCATAGAGCGACTGGCTTGCGGCCATGAACAGGCGATTGCGCTTGGGGCCGCCGAAGGTGATGTTGCCGCAGACCTCGGGCAGCCGGATGCGGCCGAGCAGCTTGCCTTCCGGCGACCACACCGTCACGCCGTTGTAACCGACCGCGCGGCCGGCATTGCTCGAGCACCAGACATTGCCGTTGACGTCGCAGCGGATGCCGTCCGGTCCGCACTTCACGCCGTCGATCGTGAAGTCGCTGAACCGCTTGCCGTTGACGGGCTTATTGTCGGCGCCGACGTCGAACACGAAGACGTCACCCTTGCCGCCGGGGCCGGTGTCGCCCGGTCCCTTGCCGGTCGAGACGACGTAGAGCTTCTTGTAGTCCGGCGAGAAGCAGAGGCCGTTCGGATCCGGCACCTGGTCCTCGCTCACCACGAGATCGACGCGGCCCGAGGGATCGATGCGATAGCAATTGGTCGGCAGCTCGCGCTTGGCCGGCGCGAAGCCCGCGGGCTGCCCGATCCGCGGGTTGAGCTTGCCGGCCGCGTTGCTCGCGCCACCGGCCGCGTCAGGCTCGCCCTCGTAGAGCTGGCCGCCATAGGGCGGATCGGTGAACCAGTAGCTGCCGTCGGGATGCGCGACGATGTCGTTCGGCGAGTTCAGCCGCTTGCCCTGATAGTTATCGGCTAGCACCGTCGCAGTGCCGTCATTCTCGTAGCGCGTCACCCGGCGGGTGAGATGTTCGCAGGAGAGCTGGCGGCCCTGGAAGTCGAACGAATTGCCGTTCGAGTAGTTCGACGGCATACGGAACACGCTTACATGGCCGTCGTCCTCCGACCAGCGCATCTGCCGGTTGTTCGGGATGTCGCTCCACAGGAGATAGCGGCCCTGCGAGCTCCAGGCCGGGCCCTCCGCCCACAGCACACCCGTAAAGAGGCGCTTGATCGAGGTGTTGGGCTGGGCAAGATCGTTGAAGGACGGATCGACCGCGATGATGTCGGGGTCCCAGAAATAGGTGGTCGGCGCACCACGCGGACTGAAGTCACGCGGCGGGCTGGTGATGGTTGTCGGCGGTCCGACCGGCGCGGGCGCGTTCTGGGCCAGCGCGCTGCCGACGCCGGCTGCGGCAGCAGCCGCCCCCACCGCCAATCCCTGGACGAGTGTTCGACGTGAAACGTTCGGATCGCGCCGCTCTTCTTTCTGACCGCTTTGCGCGCCGTTTGGACCGCTCCGCTCCTGGCGTGTCATCGCATCCTCCCACTGTGTTCGCCGGCCGTTGATCCGGCCTGGCGCGCGGGAGGTTAGACTGCTCGCTCGGAGGTTGCGAGTGACGGTTTTTCATCACTGCACGCCGAAATTTCACATTGTCGTGGTTCCCGCATTGGTCATTGCGAGGAGCAAAGCGACGAAGCAATCCATCCATCCCAGCGGGGAGATGGATTGCTTCGCTTCGCTCGCAATGACGGCTAGACGGACAATATCAATCCGGCCGGATCATCTCGAACATGTTTTCCGGCCTGATCTCGAAGTAGTCGCCGCGGCGGCCGGCGCGGACGATGGGGTGCGCGAGACCGGTCTGATAGACCCCGTCCTTGATGAAGGCCTTGTCGATATGGACGGCGACCACCTCGCCGAGCGTCAGCCAGGCCTCGGCCTTCTTGCCGTCGGCGCCCTGAAGCTGGATGATCTGGCTCACCTTGCATTCGAACGACACCGGGCTTTCGGCGACGCGCGGCACGTTGACGAGCTTGCCGGCGACCGGCGTGAGCCCTGCGAGCTTGAACTCGTCGACATCGCGCGCGACATGCGCCGCGGTCGCATTCATGTGCTTGGCGAGATCCATCGTCGCCAGGTTCCAGACGAACTCGCCGGTGTCCTGGATATTGGCGACGCTGTCCTTCCAGTTGGTGGAGGAGAAGCCGATGATCGCCGGCACGTAGCAGAAGGCGTTGAAGAAGCTGTAGGGCGCGAGGTTGACGTTGCCGCCCTTGTCGCGCGAGGAGATCCAGCCGATCGGACGCGGCGCCACGATGGCATTGAACGGGTCGTGCTTCAGGCCGTGGCCATTCTTCGGCTCGTAGAAATGCAGGTCTTTGGCGGTCACGCTGGGCCCCTCTCACGGTAGCCCGGATGGAGCGCAGCCCAATCCGGGACTCGTCTCACACGTGGAAGCATTCCCGGATTACGCTGCGCTCCATCCGGGCTACGATTTCGCTTCGCTTGCAATGCGGGAAGAGTCAACTGACGAAAACGTCAGCGCCGGCGCTCAATTGGCGCGGATGCGCGGCGACAGGCCGGCGATCACGAAATCGATCATCTGGTCGATAGTCGGGCCCGGCTTGGTGGCGCATTGAGCGATCATCTGCGGATGGAAGAACCGCATCATCGCCGTGCCGGCGCACAGCGCGGCGACTTCGAGGTCGTCGACCTCGAACTCGCCCGTCGCCACGCCTTGCGCGATCACCTCGCCGATGGTGTGGCCGATCGTTTCCATATGGGTGACGCAGACCTGCCAATCCTCCTGCATCGCGATCTCGACCATCTCGTGCAACTTGGAATCGTCGACATAGCGCTCGGTATTCATGCGATTGATCGTCTTCATCATTTGGCGCATGCGCGCCGCTGCCGGCCCTTCCGATCGCGCGATGCGCTGGGCCTCAACCTCGACCCCGCCCATCAGGCCGCGCGCCACGCCTTCGTGGATCGCCTTCTTCGAATCGAAGAAGCGGTACACATTGGCCGGGCTCATCCGCAGCTCTTTGGCGATGTCGGCGACCGTGGTCTTCTGATAGCCGATCTGCCGGAACAAGCGCTCCGCCACCACGAGAATCCGCTCGCGGGTGTCGGTTTCGCTATGTTCCGAGATCAGTGTCATGTTGGCTTGCTCAATCTTCAATTATTCGGCCGCCTCAGCAAGTGGAAATGCGAGTTGTCCCTCACCGGCATGCTGCGGCGCAGTATTGACTTGCTCGGGGCCGCTTTCGTCCAAGGTCTTGCGGAACCAGAGGGCGTAAAGGCCCGGCAGATACAGCAAGGTCAGGAAAGTCGCAACAAACAAGCCGCCCATGATGGTGATCGCCATCGGGCCCCAGAACGCCGAGCGCGACAGCGGGATCATGGCAAGGATCGCCGCGAGCGCGGTCAGCACCACAGGCCGGGCGCGCCGGACGGTGGCCTCGACGATCGCCTCGCGCCGGGTCAGGCCGGAGGACACGTCGCTCTCGATCTGATCGACCAGGATGACCGCGTTGCGCATGATCATGCCGGCCAGCGCGATCAGGCCGAGCAGCGCCACGAAGCCGAACGGCTGGTTGGCGACGTTCAGCCCGAGCGAGGCGCCGACGATGCCGAGCGGCGCGGTCAGGAACACCAGCGTCAGGCGCGAGAAGCTCTGCAGCTGGATCATCAAGAGCGTCAGCATCACCATCACCATCACGGGGAAGAGGATGAAGATCGACGCATTGCCCTTGGCGGATTCCTCGAACGCCCCGCCCGGCTCGATCCGGTAGGCCGGCTCGAGATGGGCCTGGATGTCCTTCAGCTTCGGCGAGATCTGGTTGGTGACGTCGGGCGCCTGCACGCCATCGACGACGTCGGAGCGCACGGTGATCGCCATGTCGCGGTTGCGTCGCCACAGGATCGGCTCCTCATGCGCATATTCGATCTTGGCGATCTGCTGCAGCGGCACCGCCACTCCGTTCCGCGTGGTGATGGTGAGATCGCCGACGCGGCCGAGATCGAGCCGCTCGGACGGCACCGCGCGGGCGACCACGCCGACCTTCTCGATGCCGTCGCGGATCGTGGTGACCGGCGCGCCCGAGATCAGCATCGCCAGCGCCTGCGAGACGTCCTGCGGAGTCAGGCCGAGCGCGCGCGCCCGATCCTGGTCGACGGCGAGCTTCAGGTAAGGCGACTGCTCGTTCCAGTCGAGCTGGACGTCCTTGACGTTCTTGTTCTGCCGCATCACTTCGCGCACCTGGTAGGCGATGTCGCGCACCTTGTTGGCGTCGGGCCCGATCACGCGGAACTGGACCGGGAAACCGACCGGCGGACCGAAGTTGAAGCGGTCGACCCGGACCCGCGCCTCGTTCAGCGCGCCGTCGGCGGCAGCCTGCTCGATCTTCGCCTTGACGCGCTCGCGCGCCTCGACGTTCTTGGCGAGGATGACGATCTCGGCAAAGGCCTCGTTCGGCAGCTGCGGGTTGAGGCCGAGCCAGAAGCGCGGCGAGCCCTGACCGACATAGGCCGTGTAGGTCTGGATGTCCTGGTCGTCCTTGAGGAGCCCTTCGGCCTGCTTCACCGCCTTCTCGGTGACATTGAAGGCAGTACCCTCTGGCAGACGAAGCTGCAGGAACAGCTCGGGCCGCTCCGATAGCGGGAAGAACTGCTGCTGGACGTGGCCGAAGCCCACGATCGAAAGCACAAAGACGCCGACGGTCGCCGCCACCACCTTGACGCGGTGATCGACGCACCACTGCACCACGCTGCGCAGGCCGCGATACATCCGCGTCTCGTAGATCGCGTGCGGATCGTGGTTCTGGTGCACTTTGATGTTGGGCAGCAGCTTGACGCCGATATAGGGCGTGAAGATCACCGCGACGAACCAGGATGCGACGAGCGCAATCGCCACGATCCAGAAGATGCCGCCGGCATATTCGCCGACCGCCGAATTGGCAAAGCCGATGGGGAGGAAGCCAGCGGCTGTGACCAGCGTCCCCGTGAGCATCGGAAACGCAGTGGATTCCCAGGCAAAGGACGCCGCCTTCATGCGGTCCCAGCCCTGTTCCATTTTCACCACCATCATCTCGACCGCGATGATGGCGTCGTCGACCAGGAGGCCGAGCGCAATGATCAGCGCGCCGAGCGTGATGCGGTGCAGATCGAGCGACATCGCGTTCATCACGATGAAGACGATGCCGAGCACCAGCGGCACCGAGAGTGCCACCACGATGCCGGTGCGCCAGCCGAGCGCGACAAAGGAGACGAACAGCACGATCGCGAGCGCCTCGACGAAGGAGTGCACGAACTCGCCGACGGCGTGCTCGACCACCTTGGGCTGGTCGGCGATCTGCTGGATGTCGACGCCCTGCGGCACCGCCTTCAGGAACTCGGCGGTCGCCTGCTGGACCTCCTTGCCGAGCTCGAGGATGTTGGCGCCCTTGGCGGTGACGACGCCGATGCCGAGCGCGGGCTTGCCTTCCTGACGCACCTTGAAGCTCGGCGGATCGACATAGCCGTGAGAGACTGTTGCGATATCGCCGAGCCGGAACACACGGCCGTTGCTCTCGACCGGCGTTTCGGCAACCGCCTTGACGCCGTCAAGCGCACCGGTGACGCGCAGCGGCACGCGCTGCGACGAGGTCTCGACCGTGCCGGCCGGCGTGACATTGTTCTGCTTGGCGAGCGAGTCGAACAGCGCCTGCGGCGTGATGCCGAGCGTCGCGAGCTTGGCATGCGAGAACTCGACGAAGATGCGCTCGTCCTGGGTGCCGTAAAGGTCGATCTTGGTAACGCCAGGCACCTTCAGCAGACGCTGGCGAAAACCCTCCGCGACCTTCTTGAGCTGCGCGTAATTGGCGCCGTCGCCGGTCATCATATAGAGGATCGAATCGACGTCGGAGAATTCGTCGTTGACCACGGGGCCGAGGATGCCGGAGGGCAGCTCGCCCTGCACGTCAACCAGCTTCTTGCGCAACAGATAGAAGAGATAGGGCACGTCCTTCGGCGAGGTCGAATCCTTGAAGGAGACCTGCATCGCGGTGAAGCCTGGCTTGGAATAGGTCTGCACCTTGTCGAAGAACGGCAGCTCCTGCAGTTTCTTCTCGATCGGATCGGCGACCTGCATCTGCATTTCCTGCGAGGTCGCGCCCGGCCACATCACCGAGACGTTCACCACCTTGACGGTGAAGAACGGATCCTCGGCGCGGCCGAGCTTCTCATAGGAGAAGAAGCCGGCGGCGCCGAGGATGATCATCAGGAACAGCACCAGCGTCGGATGGCTGACCGCCCAGGCCGAAAGGTTGAAGCGCTTCATGTCAGTCTCCAAATCCCCAAACCGTTATCGCCACGGCCGTCATTGCGAGGAGCGTTAGCGACGAAGCAATCCACACTTGTCTTGCTGCGAGATGGATTGCTTCGCTTCGCTCGCAATGACGGAACAACAACCAATTAGAACGACAGCGACGAGACGACCCGGACCTTCTGGCTCGGATCGAGTTTCTGCACGCCGAGGGCGACCACCTTGGCGCCATCGTCGACGCCGCCGGAGATGACGACGTTGTTGCTCTCATAGGCCTTCACCTTGACCGGCTTCAGCGCGATGTCGCCCTTGTCGTCGACGATGTAGAGCGAGGGATCGCCGCCCTGGCTGTACAGCGCCGACAGCGGCAGCTTGGCGACTCGTTCGGTCGCCTTGTCGGCCAGGGTCAGGGTTGCGGTCATGCCGAGCGAGACGGCCTCGTCGGCGTCCGGCAGCGAGAACTTCGCGAGATAGGTGCGGGTGGCGGGATCGGCCTGCGGCGCGACCTCGCGCAGCTTGGCGGCGTAGGTCTTCTTGGCATCCGACCACAGCGTCACCGTGGCAACGCCCGACCTGGCACGAGCGAGAAGCGTCTCGGGGATCGCGACGACAGCTTCCTTCTCGCCAAGTCGGGCGACACGGATCGAAGCCTGGCCCGCGGCAACCACCTGGCCGGGCTCGATCATGGTCGCGGTGACGACACCCCTCGTGTCGGCCACCAGCGTTGCATAAGAGAGGGAATTCTTGGTCAGCTCGACCGAGCGCTCGGCGCGGTTCAGCCGCGCCCGCGCCTCGTCGCCGGCGGCCTTGGCGGAATCGAGCGCCGCATCGGTGGCCCAGCCCTTGGCCTTCAGGTCCTTGGCGCGCTGCTCGGCGGCCGCGGCCTGCGCCAGCACGCCGGTGGCGGCGCGGAATTCCGCCTCCGCCTGCTCGGCCTGCAGCTTCAGGTCGACCTCATCGAGAGTGGCCAAGGGCTGGTCGACGTCGACTGTCTGTCCGACCTCGACCAGCCGCTTGGCCACCTTGCCGGCAACCCGAAAGCCCATATCGGCTTCGATACGGGGCTTGATGGTGCCGACAAAGCTGCGCTCAGGCGTTTCGGCCTCGTAATGGACGGTCGCCACCAGAACGGGGCGTCCGGGATCGGCGGTTTCGGCTGCCTTTTCATTGCAGCCGGTCAGCGCGAACACCGCGAAAGCCAGCGTTGCTCCGGTCAAGAGCCTGTAATAGCTCGACAAAACGGAACGAACGAACATCTGAAATCTCCATCGGGCTGACGACTGATGAAGAGTATCGATTTATCACTGATGAATGTCAATATTCATCAGTGATAACCAATTCGTGAGGAACGCAGTAATTAACGCGGGGTTAAGCGGGGAAATTTTGGAAATTGCGTAGCCCGGATGGAGCGCAGCGAAATCCGGGGACGGTCTGCACACGGCGACCCCGGATTGGGCTTCGCTCCATCCGGGCTACGGCGGCGGCGCGTGTTAGCGGGATCTGTAGGATGGGTAGAGCGAAGCGAAACCCATCATCTCGCCGCGGACAAAGAACGATGGGTTTCGCTTCGCTCTACCCATCCTACGCAGCCGTCACGACGTTCGCGTTATCGTTACTTCGCGCTCGCAAACTCGGTCTTGGTTTCGTGGCTGCCGAGGAAAACCAGGAGGCCCGCCGCGAGCGGCAACAGCGACAGCACCAGGAGGCCGGTCGACGTGCTGCCGGTCGTCTCCTTCACCCAGCCGATCAGATAGGGCCCGCCGAAACCGGCGAGGTTGCCGATCGAGTTGATCAGCGCGATCGCGCCTGCGGCGGCGGTGCCTGACAGCCAGGCGGTCGGCAGCGTCCAGAACACCGCGAAGGTGCAGAACACGCCGATCGCGGCGACCGTCAGCACGATCATGGTCATGGTCGGATCGCTGATGTAGCTGGAGGCGGCGAGCGCCAGCGCCGTGAGCAAAAGCGGCGCGCCGACATGAAACACGCGCTCCCGCGTAGCGTCGGACCGGCGCGCCCACAGGATCATCGCGACGGTGCCGAACGCATAGGGGATCGCGGTGACGAATCCGGTCTGCGCGTTGGTGAGACCGAACGCCTTGACGATCTGCGGCAGCCAGAACTGCATCCCGTAGAGCGAGGCGACGAAGCCGAAATAGATCGCACTGAGCGCCAGCACCTTCGGCGAGGACAACGCCTGGCCGAGCGTGAAGTGCTGCGCCGCCTGCTTGGCCGCGACCTCGGCATCGAGCTTCGCCTTCAGCCAGGCCTTCTGCTCGGCCGAGAGCCAATCGGCCTTCTCCGGCCGGTCGGTGAGATAGAACCAGGTGACGACGCCGAGCAGCACCGAGGGGATGCCCTCGATCACGAACAGCCACTGCCAGCCTTTCAGCCCCATCACGCCGTCCAGCCCGAGCAACAGGCCGGAGATCGGCGCGCCGATCACGGTCGAAATCGGCACCGCGAGCGCGAAGGCGGCGAGGAAGCGCGCGCGATACTCGGCCGGGTACCAGTAGGTGAGATAGAGGATGATGCCGGGGAAGAAGCCGGCCTCGGCGACGCCGAGGAAGAAGCGCAACGCATAGAAGCTGTGCTCGTCATAGACCGCCGCCATCAGTGCCGAGAGGATGCCCCAGCTCACCATGATGCGGGCGATCCATTTGCTGGCGCCGAATCGCTCCAGCGCCAGATTGCTCGGCACCTCGAAGATGAAATAGCCGATGAAGAAGATGCCGGCGCCGAACGAGAACACCACCGGCGAGAACTTCAGCTCGCTGTTCATGGTCAGCGCGGCGAAGCCGAGATTGACGCGGTCGAGATAGGAGAAGAAGTAGGCCAGGATCAGGAACGGGATCAGCCGCCAGGAGATCGCGCGGATCGTGGACGTCTCGATCTCGCTGCGGGCGCCGCGATCAGCAGCGGTTGCGGTCTGGCTCATCTGTTCCCCCAAAGCTATTGCTTGCCTTGAGGATTATTGGGTGGCCCGGCCTTGAGCAATGGCAAAAACTCATAGCACACAGGCCAGATGGGAACTTGGGGGTTTTCCACGGCGTCATTGCGAGCCAACGGGTCGCGCGAACGCGCGCCCGATGACAGGCTCCGCGAAGCAATCCATAGCGCCGCGAATGGTGAGATGGATTGCTTTGTCGCTTCGCTCCTCGCAATGACGAACGGAGAGGACCGCTCTCAATCCGCGAGCTGGAAACGCTCGAAGCGGTCGAGCTCCTCCTCGATGCGGCGCTTCAGCTCCTTGCGACCCGCCTGCTTCTTGCCGTTGCCGACCCAGCTCCATTTCTGCATCAGGAGCTTCCGGTTCTGCCGGTCGGTCTTCAGGTCGAGGGCGGCAACGATATCGTCGCCGACCAGCACCGGCAGCGCGAAATAGCCGAACAGGCGCTTCTCCTTCGGCACATAGGCCTCGAAGCGGTGGCCATAACCGAAGAACAGCTCGGTGCGCTTGCGCTGGATGATCAGCGGATCGAACGGCGAGAGGATGTGAACCGGGGCAGGATCACCCTCGCCGGTCTCCTCCAGCACTTCGGGCCGCGCCCAATGCTCCTGCTTGCCGGCGCCGTCGAGCGCGATCCGCACCAGCTCCTTGCGGCGCACCCTCGCCTCGATCAGGCTGCGCACCGCCTTCTTGCTCGGCGCGTCCAGATGGCAGATCGAATCCAGGCTGACGATGCCTTGCGAGCGCAGCGCGCGGTCGAGCAGATAGGCGACCCGCACCGAGGCCGGTGCGGGCGTCGGCGGCTTGTCCCAGCCGAAATGCCTGCTCATCAGCTCGTAGGTCTTCAGCATGCCGGCGCGCTCGCTGATCGTGACCACGCCGCCATAGAAGGCGAGTTGCAGCGCACGCTTCGAGGGTTTGCGGCTCTGCCAGAGATGCTCCTTCTCGGTCAGCACGTCGTCTTCGATGTCGCGGATGGTCAGCGGACCGGCCCGCAGCAGCCGCAGCACCTTGCGGGTATCCGACGGCGTCACCGACGCGAACCATTTATGGCCCTCGCGCTTGTGTGCCTTCATCGCCGGCAGAAAGATGTTGATGTCCTTGGACGGCACGTAGGACAGCGCGTGCGTCCAGTATTCGAACACGCTCTTGTCCTGGCTCTGCGCCTGCTTGAGGTCGGCGCGGCGGTAGTCCGGAATCCGGGTGAACAGGATGTGGTGGTGGCAACGCTCGATCACGTTGATGGTGTCGATCTGCACATAGCCGAGATGATCGACGGCAGCGGCCACGGCTGATGCCCCGTCCCCGAACGGCGCCGTCGTATCGAGCCGTTGCGCGCGCAGCCAGATATGGCGGGCGGCGGCATTGTTCAGGGATAAGGGTTCGGCGACGCGGGGCATTGCCCAGGCAATGTAGTGAGATTCGCGCTGCTGTGGAGAGCCGCGTCAGGGAAATCAGCTCCGCCGATTGTGCACGCTTCGGCGCCCCGGGCTGCAGCTAAGCGGGATGAATTTGGTTGAATCGACCCGCCAAGGTTTCGGATCACCTCTCCCCGGCGGGGAGAGGTCGGATTGCAAAGCAATCCGGGTGAGGGCTCTTGCCCTCTCGATAGACCGTAACCCCTCACCCGATTTGCTACGCAAATCGACCTCTCCCAAGGGAGAGGTGAACTTTTGACGCCGTTTCAGCTCAACCAAATCTCATCGCTCTTTAGTCCGATCCAATGGCCCGCCGCAACCAGGGAACGTCCACCATCGCCGCCGCGAGCGCGGCGTTTTCCTCATGGAAAACCCGGGACGAATGACCGCCAACCGGAAACCAGCCGCGGCCATCCTCCACGTCCCGCCGATATTCCTCGAAACCGATGGTCCCTTCCGGGCGAACGAAGATATCGACGCAACGCGAAGCGCCTTCGTCATTGATCGAGCGGAGGACACGATTGACTTGGGCCAAGATGTTCTCCTCTCCGTCGCCGGCCCCTGCACGGCACGAGACAGGGGCCGGTCCATTCAACTGTGACATAGATCACATTCGCGGCTTTGAACCAGTCCTAGATTCGCAGCATCAAAACGACAACAGCCGGATTGGCTGGCCTTGCATTTAAGGATCAAAACCATGACCCGCTCTCTTTCCTTGTCTCTTTTGACGATCGGCGCTGCGCTATCGATGACGGCGGGCGTCGCACTGGCCGGCAGCGACACCGTTCCGGCCGCCCAGATCCTCAATGCGCTGAAGCCGAAGTCGGCCACCCGCGGCCTCTCCGCCGGCACGCAGGTCGACCCGGCCGCCTCGGCCAAGGAGGCGAGCTTGCTCAACACCGTTCGTAACCGGCAGACCCGATCGCTGTCATTGGGCGAACGCCAGGAGATCACCGACATCGCCGCCAACAAGCCGAAGATCGATCTGGAGATTCACTTCGACTACAACTCGGCTGACATCGCCAAGGGCTCCGCCCAGGCGGTGCAGGAGCTCGGCAAGGCGCTGTCGGACGCCAGCATGAAGGGCTCGACCTTCGTCGTCGCCGGCCACACCGACGCGATCGGCAGCGAGGCCTATAACCAGGATCTCTCGGAGCGCCGCGCCGACACCATCAAGAACTATCTGGTCGAGCATTACGGCCTGAACGGCTCTGATCTCGTGACCGTCGGCTACGGCAAGACCCGGCCGAAGGATCCGAGCGCACCGATGGACCCGACCAACCGCCGCGTGCAGGTCGTCAACATGGATACCAAGACGGCGTCGCAGTAATCTCCCGCAGCCTGGAGCTTCGGTTCAGATTGAACCGAAGCTCCGCCTTTCATCTGAACGCGTTTTCTTCACGCGAACCGGCGTCCACTTCGCTCGAAAACGCTCTGGATCCGCCCGTCACGCCCGGCAGGCGGATCGCTTGTTCCGAGAGACTCAGATCCAGCTCTGGAACAGCATCAGCCGATTGAAGGTCGCCATCGACGTCCCGATGGCGGCAATCGTGATCGACAGCATCGCGATGAAGCCTGCGCATCCGACCGCCACGAAGGCCCACAACAGCCAGCGCGGCATCC
The DNA here is from genome assembly GCF_054057015.1 of Bradyrhizobium sp. JR3.5. Classification (NCBI taxonomy): domain Bacteria; kingdom Pseudomonadati; phylum Pseudomonadota; class Alphaproteobacteria; order Hyphomicrobiales; family Nitrobacteraceae; genus Bradyrhizobium; species Bradyrhizobium sp. JR3.5. Next base: position 4,521,255 of record NZ_JBSRYV010000002.1, on the reverse strand, counting down.
CCTTGCGCGTCAAGGCGTAGACCAGCACGAAGCTCGCTGTGGTCGCGGCCGGCAGGTAATAATAGATGAAACCGAGCGTGCGCGGCAGCAGCGCCCAGGCGAGATACGGGCCGAGATAGAACGCAAGCACGAGAAACGCATCGCGGCTGCGGGTCGCGATCCAGTCGCGCAGCGCGACGATCAGCGCGATCAACGCCGGCCACAGTATCAGCGGATTGCCGAGAAACACGATCGCGGCGAACCTGTCATCGCCGACCTTCTCGAACAGATACCAGACCGGACGCATCAAGAACGGCCAGGACGGCCATGCGCTCATATAGGTGTGGCCAGCGATCGCGGTCGTGGTGTTGTCGGCAAAGATGCGGCGCTGTGCCTCGACGAGGTCGGTGAACGAGAGGCCATACAGCGGCACGAAGCTCGCGAGATAGACGGCAGCCGGAATCAGCACGAAGCAGGCGATGAAGTGGGGAATACGGAAGTCCGGCCACAGGTCCGGCCGGTACCAGTCCTCCGCATTGGCGTCGGCAAAGCGCGTGCGCCAGCCCTGCATCAGGCTGACCATCGCGACGATCGCGATGCAGGTCGCGAGCACGAACAGCCCGCTCCATTTGCAGGCACAGGCAAGCCCTGCGAATACGCCCGTCAGCGCGAAGGCAGGCTGCGGCCGCTTCTGCCTGAAGCCGTGGATGAAGGCCGCGATCGCGAACAGACAGAAGGCAAGCGCAAAAATATCCAGCATTGCGATCCGCGACTGCACGAACAGCATCTGGTTGAAGAAGGCAAGCAGCACGGCTGCGATGGCGCGCTCCTGCGACGCGAACAGCGCGAGGGCGCCGAGATAGACGGCGACCAGCGCAAGCGCACCGAACAACGCCGCGGGATAGCGCCATCCGAGCGGCACGTCGCCGAATGCCTTGATCGACAGCGCGATGATCTCCTTGGCGAGCGGCGTATGCATCGGGTTGAGGATCGGGCCCTCGATCACCGGCAACAGCATCTGGCGCGCCGCCGGCACGTAATGCACCTCATCGAAATAGAGCTTGTCCGGCGTGGTGATCCCGAGCAGCAGCACGACATGGGCGACGACGAAGATGATCGCCGCGACGATCGCCGTGCGCGCGACGGGACGCCGCAGAACAGAAGGAGATTCGGATGCGATGATCAAAGGACGAGCACGCTGCGGGGGGAACCAGTGTGAGCGAAGTGTGAGCTACGACAGCCAGGAGTGTGATGTATGTGACGAGTGTGATCAAATCTCACGTTGATGTCCGCAGCGACGAGCATTTTCGAATCCATCGACACGAACCATCCGGCGCAACTCAACACGGCTTGTGACAATTATACAATATCAGCTGCGTCCGCGATCCGGTACGATGAGAGGGTTAAGTCGATCGGTATTGCAATGAATTCGCGCCACAGCTTTTTCTCCTTACTTGCACTCGGTCTTGCGGTCGCACTGACGGCTCATCCCGTTCAGGCGCAGACGCGTGTCGGCGAAGCGGCCATGGTGAAGAACGAGGTTGTCCGCGTTGCGGCCGCGACCACGCCGATCAATGTCGGCGACGCGCTGCTGCGCGACGAGACGGTGCGCACCGGCCTCGAGAGCGCCGCCCGGCTGGTGATGGCCGACAGCACCAACCTGTCGCTCGGACCGAATGCCTCGCTCAAGCTCGACCGCACCGTGTTCGACGACGAGCATCACTATCGCGATGTTGCAATCCGCCTGACCTCGGGAGCGTTCCGCTTCGTCACTGGCCACTCGAACAAGGCCGCCTACACGATCACGACGCCGCTTGCGACCATCGGCGTTCGCGGCACGGTGCTCGACATCCTGTCGCAGCGCGGCAAGACCACCGTGGTGTTGCAGGAAGGCGCATCGACGGTGTGTACGTCGAACCGGCAATGCATCGACCTGACCCAGCCCGGCGACACCGCGATCATCACCTCGAGCGGCGGCCGCACCACGATCCAGAAGACCAACAACCCGCCCTGGACCTTTGCCGCGACCTGCACCCAGGCCGCGGGCCTCTGCACCGTCACCCAGTTCGCGGACGCGTCGCCGGTGACGCCGCCGGTCGCGGACGACCCGACCGGCATGCTGTGCGGACGGTGAGCATGGTGCGGCATATCCATCACCTGGTCCTGTCGGCGGTCCTGACCATGGCGCTGTCGCTCACGATGCTGCAGGCGGGGGCTGCGCCGGCTCAGGCGCAGAGTCCGACGCCGAACTGTACGAATCCCGATACGCTGTCAGCGTCAAACTGTACATCGACCCCAACGCCGACGCCGACACCTACTGCCACACCATCGCCAACGCCCGACACCCACGCCGACACCGACGCCCAGCCCGTCGCCAACATCGATCACCGGCGCGCCGTCGAGCGGCAGTTCGATCAACAACCTCGCCGACCAGCGCTTCAACCAGATGATCACCAACCGCGTGCTCGGATCGGTGCTGCTCGGCGTCAACGAGCAGGTCAATTGCGACGACTGCATCAGTGCCTTCGGCTCGGCCGGCTCGTTCTCGGCGGGTATCCACGGCCGCAAGACCATTACACCGAATTTGTCGCTGCTCGCGGGCATCGCCTACACGCAATATGGCGAGGGCGGCTACAACGTCACCAGCGCCCCGATCGGCGCCTTCGCGCTGCGCTACGACTTCGTCGACTGGGGCTCGTCGCGGCCGTTCTTCGATATCGGCACCATCCTCTCGCCGTCGGAGAAAGTGCGCTACACCCGCAGCTACGCGACCAGCCTCGGCCCGGTGTCGGTCACCGGCGAGACCTCGAGCGAGAATTACGGCGTCTATGGACGCGCGGGCTGGATCAACCGGCTGTCGGCGCGCGACGAGGTCGCGGCTTCGGTCGAGATCTGGCAGCTCTGGCAGCGGGTCAAGGGCTACAGCGATCCTGCCGTTGCCTTCAATCCGTTCGATGCGACCATCGCCGACGGCACCGATCGCACCAGCCTGGTCAAGATCGGCGGCCAGTGGACGCATCTGTTCGGATCGAACATCGAAACCAACATCAATGGCGGCTGGGTGCAATCCTTCGCCACCCATTCCGGCATCGTCGCCACCGTCACCGGCGATGGCACCATCGTGCCGACGATCGGCAACCAGGGCTGGTTCGAATATGGCGGCCGCGTCGGCTTCCGCATCACCAAGGGCTGGATCGCCGACCTCTTCCTCAACGGCACCGCCGGACCGCAGCCGGTCGGCAACACGCTTCACGGCGGCGTGGGGCTGCGGATCAGTTATTAGGACGGGGCCGCTTGTCCGGCCCCGCACCGTCGAGCAACCGGATCAGCGACGACGCCGATCTGCGTTCAATCGTTGTCCCAATAGCCGTCCGAGTAGCCTTCCCGGTACCCGGATCGATAACCGTAGTCATATCCGCCCGAATATTCGTCGCCGTATTCGTACACGTGACGATGGTAGTGGACGACAGGGGCCGGCGAATAATAGTCCCTCTCGTAGACATAGGCCGGAGCCGCACCGGCAGCCATGGTGGAGCCCAACAGCGCGCCGACGGCCAAGCCGCCGACGATGCCAACAGCCACCGCATCGCCCCGCCTGCCACCTGCCGTGGCTTCTGTCGACGCAAGACATCCCACAGCGATCACCGCCACTGTGGCAAAAACAGCTACTCGTTTCATTGAAGCATATCCTTGTTCGCGTTCAACAACCGTGCCGCCTTTTTGGCAGCAATCGACAGAGCTTCTCTAGAACGTGACGAGCTCCTTGAGCTCGCTCCTGACGAATCGCGGCACAACCCGTCGGGCCACGAAATCATTCCAATCCTTGAACTTTGACTTTGCTCTCGCCTCCGTGATCGCAGTGACGCCGCGCACGCTGAGGTGCGGAAGCTTCACCAGCTCGCTGACAGGAGCGGTGTTGAGGTTGATCTTGTCGGCGCGACTGATCGATGGTCGTGTTGCGGTTGCCGGGTGAGTTGAACCGGTCATTGATGGAGATGTCTGCGCGACCGCGGTGGCACCGATGACTCCGCAAACGCCGAGGCTGATGCAAACCAACCTGATAAGCATGGACCGCTATCCTTCGTGATACGACGCCCTTGACCCCGCCGCCGATAAAGCGGGAGCCGATTACCGCAAGATTACGGGTGCGATCATCACGGCGGTATTCCGGGAATAAGCCTGATCAGCGCAACACGACGAAGAGCGTTGCGGCTCCATGATCCACCAGCATGTTCGCTCCTGGATCGGTCGTCTGCGGCGCATTTCCCGGCGGCTGATTCTCCGGCAGCGCGACATCCGGCTCCGCGCGGAGCGGCGGATCGGTTTGCGGAGAAACATGTCCTCCGCCCTGACCGGCATCGTTGACGAGGCTTGATGGTGCATCGTCCGGCTCACGAAGCGGCGCCACCAGGAATGCAACGAGGTTTCGCTTGATGCCTGGAATTCCGAACAGGCTCGATTGAACGGAAAACTCGCGTTTGACATAGCTTCCGGCGTGAGCCGCCATTCGCCCGGTCCATTCAAGGCAATCGTGCTGGTCATCAAAACAGAGCGCTGCCCAGCCGCGCTCCGGTGTCACCTGGCGAGGCAATGCCAATGAATATTGGTAGGCGAAAGGAACGCCATAATGCGGGTGATCGGAGCTGTAGAAGGCCACCGCAACTCCAAGGCTATCGTTGCCGCCGACGATCGACAAAGGCGTGCCCATCTGCTCATGCCACAGCCGGGTGAGCTTGTCTGCCGCCTGGTGATAGACGTTTCGCCCTTCCTCATAACCGTAGCTGTTGCGGTAGAGCGCATGGGCTGGGGCCGCCATCACGGCGGCGGCGATTGCAATTCCGGCAACCAGGAGCGCTGCATTGACCGTATAGAACTGCTCGATCCGATAACGCGTGCTGCACACGACCGGCACGACGAGCAGGAACAATCCCTGAAGCGCCCATAGCGACGGCAAGTCGGTGCCGAGCAACATGGACGTGATGAAAGGAAGAGCGATCGTGCCGATCGCGACGTGGCCGATGAGCTTCAGGTTGGGATCCGCCGCCGCGAGATCCCGCGGAAGGCGCTTGATCCGATACCCTGTTATCATCGCCCACGCCACGGCGGAGACACTTGTCGCCGCGGCAAGGCCCAACAGGAAATTGACGGCATCCCGCAGCGACGAAGGGAAGCCGGTCCCCACATGCGTCGCGGCATAGTGGATGGGCTCCGCGCCTGTCGTGGCCAGCCAGTGCAGATGCGGAAATAGCGCAATCAGCCCGACAGCAGCGGATATCCAAGGCGAACTGGACGTGAAATAGGCTCGTCGCGAGGGATGGATGATTGCCGACAATGCGAAGCTGGCGATCAGAAAGATGGAGTAATACTTGCCCAGCATTGCAAGCGACGCCGCGACACCCGCAGCAATCGCCCAGAGCGGCGCCCTCGTTTCAAAGGCGCGCAGGAAGCAGTAGGTTGCAAGCGGCCAGACCGCGAGCAACACGGCGTTGGCGTTGAAGCGCTGCGCATGAAACTGGTATGCCGGGGTCAGCATCAGCAGGAGCAGCACGATCAGGCGCTTGTGCCCGGTCACGAACCTTCTTGCAATGAGATCGACGAACCACAACGCCAACGCCGCATTTGTCATCGCCATCAGCTGCAGCGACCAATCGGTGAGCGGAAAGACCGCGGTCCACGCACCCGTCGTCCACCCCATCAACGGCGGATGCTTGGGATAACCCCATGCGAAATGCCTGCCATACGTCCAGGTCTCCAGCACGTCCGGATGCAGGCCGGCGCCGTGATAGGCCACTGACAGATACACCGTCCAGATGCCGACGAAGCAGGCGAGCAGCAGCGGCACCGACCACCCTGCCTCGACTCCCTCCAGCCATCGATTGAACGGACGGCGCCATGACGCCGGGCTGCGATCTGACCGCTTGGCCATCGCTGAGAACGCAAAATCGACCGGCATATCGTTCGGAAGCCTGGGGACGGAGATCGGAAAGCGCGATGCGAGCCGCGTTGTCCGCCATGCTTTTTCACAGTGACCATTACGATAGCCTGACGTGGGTCCGTTCACGCCTCTGTCAACGTAATCTTGCGCGCGCCGAGGCGCCGTCATTCGCCGGTCATGTTGATCGACGTCTCTGGCGGGGAAATCGCCGAGAGGGGATGCGCATGCGAAAGCTCGCTCGCTGTCATGACGCTGATCGGCTCTGGAGTGCTGATGTGTGCGGCGCCCCTGACTGGGTCTTTCGGACTGGCCCCCATCAGCTGTCGATCCGATCACCACGGCCATTCGCAATGGCCGATCGACCCCCAGGAAAAGGCCAATCACATCAAGGCATTCGTGTGGACACCGTGGTTTTCTTGCCGGCCGTAATCTTATTGTAATCCGTCCGTAATGGTAGAAGGCCGTGGCTTATGCTTGGGAGAATGCGGTGCGAGTTCTGGTCGTGGAGGATGACCCTCAGCTTGGGCCATGGCTGCGGGATACCTTGGCTACGGCCTTCGGCGCATCCGACATGGTCACAACGCTTGAGGAGGGCCGCGCCGCAGTCGCCGTGCGAAGCTTTGAACTCGTGGTGATCGATCGTGGACTGCCGGATGGCGACGGTCTGGCCTTGCTGCGCGACCTGAAGCAGCAGAAGCCCAGCCCCGCGACGATCGTGCTGACGGCGCTTGATGACCCCCTTGATATTGCGCGCGCCCTCGACGACGGGGCGGACGACTACGTGGCCAAGCCATTCGAACCGATCGAGCTGATTGCGCGAGCCAAGGCGGTGCTGCGCCGTCTGTTTCTGGATCGAGGGGCGATCGTTCGCATCGGCAATCTGAGCTACGACGTCCTCAATCGCGAGGTCTGCGTCGATCACGCGCCCATTGTTGTCCCGCGGCGTGAACTGGCGATCCTGGAAGCGATGGTCCGGCGCATTGGGCGCGTCGTGCTGCGGGAGACCCTTGAAGTTGCCGCTTACAGTTTTGACGACGAGATTCAATCAAACGCGATCGAGGCTCACGTTTCGCGCCTGCGCCGGCGCCTCCGCGCGGCCAATTGCAAGGTCGTCATCAAACCGGTCCGTGGCCTCGGATATCTGCTGAGTGGCGAATGATGATTTTGAAGTGGCAAAGGCTCAAGCGCGTCCATCGCTCGATCGCGGTGCTGTCCGCGACGCTGATCGGCGCCGTGACGACCATCATGCTGCTCTGCGCAGCAGCCTTGCTGATCCGATTTGGCGGCGACGATGACGGCACCTGGGCCGCCGCCGACGTCGCCGATGCATTGAAGGAAGCCGTCATCCGCAACGAGACGGGGCAACTGGCTCTCAAACGGACCTCGAGGCTGGACGAGATCACCCCGCAATTTCCCGACATTCTGGTATGTCGTGTCCGACAAGAGTGGAGAGGTCAGCTACGGCCCGATCCCGAAGTGGCGTCCGCAAAAGACTCAGACATCGCGCGACGGGACGAGTTTCCTCGCCTACGCGTTCGACGGCGAAACCACGAATCTGAAGAAGATGTCGGCCGTCAGAAACACGCCCGTGGGTGAGGTGTGGATTGAAACCGGCGGCGTGGCCTATACGGCCGCGCAACTGACGACCGGAATGCTCACCGATGCGACGATTGTTGCGCTCCCGATCATCCTGGTCCTGGCGGCGACGGCGTTTACCGCGATGGTTTTCGTGCCGACGCTCATCGCGCGTCCCGTCCGGGCCGTCGCGGCGGCCGCCGAGATGATCGATGGGGTTTCGGATGGCCGCCGATTGCCGGAACAGGATGCGCCAGCCGAGCTCTTGCCTCTCGTCGCGGCTTTCAATCGCGCGCTATCGCGAATAGACGTCGCGTCGAAATCGCAACGAAATTTCCTGTCGAATGCGGCACACGAACTACGTACGCCCTTGACCAATGCGCGCACCATCCTCGAGCAGGTCGAGGACGCTCCGTTGCGCGCCAGGCTGATAGCCGAGAACCAGAAGCTGTCGTCGATCGTCACCATGCTGCTCCAGCTCGCGCGCATCTCCGCGGAACCTGCCGAACTGATCGAGATGGATCTTGCGGCGCTCGCGCGCAGGGTTGCGGCCGAACACGTGCCGATGGCGTTGAAGAACGGAAGCGATATCGAGTTTACCGAGCCTCGTCACCCGGTCTGGGTGCGTGGCTCGGAAACCGCGATCGCCGTCGCGCTCTCGAACCTGATCCGAAACGCCGTGACGCATGGCAGCGCCGGTGGCTCCGTCCTCATCGAGGTCGGAGCACCAGCGCGGTTGAGCGTGATTGACTACGGGTCGGGACTCCAACTCGGTCAGCCCGAACTGCTGCTTGAACCCTTCAAGCGCGGAAACACCCGCACGGAAGGCACAGGGTTAGGACTTTCGATCGTCTCCCAGGTGATGACTACTCACGGCGGCACCGTTTCCCTCTGCGAGACGCTCGGCGGCGGGACCACGGTCGAACTGAACTTTCCGGTCCCAGGCTGCCGGCAAGCCGACCTGCCTCAGGGGAGAAAGGCCGTCCAGGCCATGACCGAAGCCCGGCCGGACGGCATTTCCGCAATCTGAATTGCTGTCTCAACCCGTCAAACGGACTGCCGACTGTCGCTCATGGCCGGCTTCGAATGCCTGCATTGTGCGGCGGCTCAGGCGGTGGCCGGCGCGGATTGCGCCTTCATCGCAGCCTCGACATCCATCCACATCACTTCCCAGATGTGCCCATCGGGATCCTCGAAGCTGCGGCCGTACATGAAGCCGAAATCCTGCTTCGGCGACGGATCGGCCGTGCCGCCCGCGCTCTTCGCCTTGGTCACGTAGCCGTCGACTGCGTCGCGGTTGTCGGCGGAGAGACAAACCAACACTTCGCTCGTGGTCTTGGCGTCGGCGATCTTCTTGGACGTGAACTGCCGGAACTTGTCGTGGGTCAGCAGCATGACGAAAATGGTGTCGGAGATCACCATGCAGGAGGCGGTCTCGTCGGAGAATTGCGGATTCTTGGTCGCGCCGATCGCCTCATAGAATGCGGTGGCATGGGCAAGGTTGCTGACCGGCAGGTTGACGAAGATCATTTTGGGATTGGCCACGCGAAGAACTCCTGTTTGGCGGGGTTGTGCCCCGAGGACGAACCACATAGCCGGATCCCGACATCACCGCGCAGATTTTTCTTGCGGCGTCCTGCCGCAGGCTGCTTCAGGTCACGATCGGCGTCGGCATGGTCAGAAATGCCCGCGTCACATGCCAGAACAGCTCACGATTGATGGCCAGCGCCACCGAATGGGCGGTGCCGGGCAGGATGATGAACTGCCGGTCGCCATTCGGCAGCTTGTTGAAGAACTCCTCGAGATCGGGGACCGCCGCGATCCCGTCATACTCGCCGCGGACCAGCAGCACCGGCGCCAGCACCTTCTCCGGATGCACCACCGGCAGATTGGCGGTCATGTCGAGATAGGTGCCGGTCGGGATCTGGTCGCCGAACTGCATCTCGACATCGGCCAACACTTCCATCACCGCGGGGTCCGACGTGCCCGGCCTGTCGCGGGTCGCGATCGAGCGGATCATGTCGCGGTCGCGCGTGCGCATGTTGTGGCTGCGGTAATAGGCGAGCTGCTCGGCGCGCTTTGCCAGTGTCGGCGAGCCCTCGCCCTTGTAGGTGAAGGCGGCGAACACCAGCCGATCGATGCGCTCGGGCGCGGCCATCGCGAAGGCACCCGCCCGCAGCGCGCCGGAGGATTCGCCGATGAAGTGATATCGCCGCTCGCCGGTCTCGCGCGCGATCACCTCGGCCGCCGCTTTCATATCCTCGACGCCGCTCGCGATATCCGCATTGCCCGAGGTGCGGCCCGACTTGCCGTAGTTCTCGTGATCCATGGTCCAGCAATCGAAGCCGTAGCGCGCAAAGACGTTGAGCAGCGAATACTCGCCCTTGCCGGGCACCGTGAGGTCGAACACTCTCGACGTCACCGACGAGCCGTGGACGAAGAACACCACGGGCCGCGCCGGCTCGCCCGGTTTCGGCGCGCCGATCCGCTTGCGGAACATCCACAGCGGGACGTCACCCTTCTTCGCCCAGTATTCGTTGCTCCATATTTCTCCCTCAGCGGGAACTGCGGTCGCGGCCTGCGCCGGCGCTGCGCCGGGCACACCGGCTGCCGTCGCAACGCCGATGCCCTTGATGATGGTGCGCCGCGAATGGTCTGCTGACATCATGGTTCGCTCCCTTCCGGATTTCTTCGTCCGATCCGGTGCGATCGAGCATAGCAGCGCGCCTGACCGGTTGTGCGAAGCCGGCATCTCGCGGCCGCTGATCCGATGCACGATTTTGTGAACGCGGCTTCCGGCAATCGGCGCGGACGACAGACGGACTTGGTCCTAGTCTCCGCCGCGGTCCGACCGGAAAAATCCGGCGAGATGCGGGAGCGAAGAATGAGCAGCAATCTCACCGACGAAGAACTTGCCGCCTTGATGCCCTCCGAACTGTGCCAGTACCAGACGCCGATCCCGACCCAGATCGTCTCCAGCGACGAGTTCTATCCCGACCCGCAGAACGAACGGCAGCGCGAGGTCGAGGCACATCTGCTGGCGATGGCCGACGATCTCGGCGGCAAGCAGGGCCTCGACCGCCGCCGGTTCTTCCAGACTGCGGCCGGCATGGCCGCTTCCTTTGTCGCGATGAACCAGGTCTATGGCCCGTTGTTCGACGTGACGCCGGCCGAGGCCGCAACGCCTGCGATGGCGCAAGAGCGCGCCAACGGATTGAAAGACCAGTTCATCATGGACATGCACACGCATTTCCTGCGCGACGACACCCGCATCATGGGCTTCGTGGAAATGCGCAAGGCGGTCGGCAAGGCCGGCTGGAACAAGGAGCTCAACGATCACGAGCAGACCATCGAGGATCTGAAGCTCAACAACTACAAGAAGGAGATGTTTCTCGATTCCGACACCAAGATCGCGCTGATCTCCTCGGCGCCGTCGGATGTCGAGCAGGACTGGTTCCTGACCAACGAGCAGATGGCCGATGCGCGCAAGAAGATGAACGACGAAGCCGGCTCGCGCCGCGTGTTCTGTCACGCGATCTTCACGCCCGGGCAGCCCGGCTGGCTCGACAAGCTCGATGCCGCGCTGGCGCTGAGGCCGGAATCCTGCAAGGGCTACACGATCGGCGACAACACCCACAAGGAGATCAGCCGCTATCCGTGGCGGCTGGACGACGAGAAGGTCGTCTACAAGGGCTATGAGAAGATGGTGAAGGCGGGCATCAAGAATGTCTGCGTCCACAAGGGACTGTTTCCACCCGGGATCGAGAAGCAGTATCCGAATTTGCGCGGCTTCGCCGACGTTGCCGATGTCGGCCAGGCGGCCAAGGACCTGGCCGCAGCTCAACTTCGTGATCTACCACTCGGCCTATCGCCATGTCGGGGGCGATCCCAAGGTCGCGCTGGCCGAATTCGAGCGCACCGGCCGGATCGCCTGGACCTCCGACCTCGCCGACATCCCGGCGCAATACGGCGTCAACAATGTCTACGGCGATGTCGGGCAATTGTTCGCGACCACGCTGGTCGCCGAGCCCAATGTCTGCGCCGCGCTGATGGGCACCCTGATCAAGGGCCTCGGCGTCGACCACGTCTGCTGGGGTACCGACGCGCTGTGGACCGGCGCGCCGCAATGGCAGATCGAGGGCCTGCGGCGGCTGGAAATCCCCGAAGTGATGCAGAAGAAGTTCGGCTACGCACCGCTTGGGCCCGCCGACGGACCGGTGAAGACGGCGATCTTCGGCGACAACAATGCCCGGCTCTACAACATCCAGCCGAAGCGCGCGATGCTCGACATCAAGGGCGACCGCTTCGCGATGATGAAGGCGCAGTATGAGAAGGCCGGCGCCGAGCCGTCGAATATGCGTTACGGCTATGTCGTGCCGAACGGGACGATCGATCACCGGGTGTTTGCTTGAGCCCGTCGTTCCGGGGCGACGCGCGAGCGTCGAACCTCAGATGCGCAATTGCGCATCGGGGAGCCTCGAGATTCCGGGTTCTCGCTTCGCGAGCCCCGGAATGACTGCGTCACTTCCCCGTAAAGTTCGGCTTGCGTTTCTCGCTGAAGGCCTTCACGCCCTCCTTGAGATCCTCGCTGTCCCTGACCTCATCGAGCAGCCGCCGCGCGTCGGCGACTGTTTCAAGAGGTCCCTTCGGCATCGCCTCGCGGGCGAGCTTCTTCAGCGCGCGGACCACCAGCGGTGCATTGCAGGCGATCTTCGCAGCCATCTCCTGCGCCAGCGCGAGGTGCCGGCCTTTCGGCGCGACCTTGTTGACGAAACCGATCTGGAAGGCGCGTTCCGCCGACATCTCGTCGCCGACCAGCAGAAACTCCATCGCGATCTTGTGCGGCATCCGGGCCATCACCGATGAGACGCCGCCCGCGGTGGTGCCGATCTTTCCCTCGGGGTAGATGAAGCGCGTCGTCTCGGATGCCACGCACAGATCGGCCATCTGGACCAGCACGAAGGCGCCACCCACGACCCAGCCGGATGTCGCGGCAATCACCGGCTTGTCCAGCTCGACGCCGAGGCCAGGCACGGCGTGCCACATGTTGGCGGGGAGATCACCAACATCGGCGCCGACTGAGAAATACTTTTCCTCCGCCGAAGCCAGCACCGCGACACGATCGTCACTGTCCCGAAACCGCAGCCAGGCGTCACGCAGCTCGGTACACAACGCGTTGTTGAGCGCGTTGTGCTTCTCGCTGCGTGCCATCGTGATGGTCGCGACGTGGTCGGTGCTCTCGTAACGAACGAGCGTCATGCTGGCCTCCCTGCTTTTGTTGTTATTGTCTTTCGTCGCGGCTGCGCGGCGACGTCACTTCTTCTCGTCGGGATGCCGGTGCACCGGATCGACCCAGAGCACGTTCTCCGGCTTCTCGACCGGCTCGATGTCGAGATTGATCGCGACCGCCTCGCCGTCGGAACGCACCAGCACGCATTCCAGCACCTCGTCGGGACTGGCGTTGATCTCCTGGTGCGGCACGTAGGGCGGCACGAAGATGAAATCGCCCGGACCGGCTTCGGCGGTGAACTGCAGCTTCTCGCCCCAGCGCATCCGCGCCTTGCCCTTCACGACATAGATGATGCTTTCGAGATGGCCGTGATGATGCGCGCCGGTCTTGGCGTCCGGCTTGATGCTGACGGTACCTGCCCACAATTTCTGCGCGCCGACCCGGGCGAAATTGATCGCGGCCTTGCGATCCATGCCGGCGGTCGACGGCACATTCGGATCGAGCTGGTTACCCGGAATCACCCGGACGCCGTCGTGCTTCCAGCGCTCATCGTCGTGATGGTGATGATCGTGGTCGTGGGAATGGGTGTGATCGTGGGAAACCGCTCATCGTTCTTGCTTTCGTTGGTCAAGTTTTCGTGCGTGGAACGCTACCGAAAAGCTGACGCGCAGGCGAGCGGAAAATCGGAACGTTCCGGCGCTGCCGCACGTTGCCCTTGCGAAGTTTCAATGTATTTGGAGGAACAGGCCAATGGGTAGCACCACCGACAAGATCAAGGGTACCGCCAACGAGGCGATGGGCAAGGCCAAGCAGAAGATCGGCGAGGCCACCGGATCCGAGCAGATGCAGGGCGAAGGCGCGATCCAGGAAGCCAAGGGCAAGGGCCAGAAGGCGCTCGGCGACGCCAAGGAGGTCGCCAAGGACGCCGTGAACAGGGCCGCGGCCGCAGCGAACAAGAAGCTCTGATTTGCCGGTGATCAGCTTTTGAGAAGGACCGGTCCATTCGGCCGGTCCTTTTCATACCGCGATCAATCAGCCACGCGGGCGCGGATGTGCCAGCACATCCGGATGTGCCAGCACATCCGGATTGACCACATTCGTCGGCGCACCGGCGGCGTAAGCCAATATCTGATCGAAGATGTCGGTGAACTGGATCTCGTATTCGTCGCGCGAGACGTAGCCGAGATGCGGCGTACAGACCACATTGTCCATGTTGAGCAGCGGGTCGGCGGTGTCGCGCAGCGGCTCCTTCTCGTAGACATCGACCGCGGCCATGCCGGGCCGGCCGGCGCGCAGCGCGTTGACCAGCGCACCGGGCTCGATCAGCGGCGCGCGGCTGGTGTTGACGATCAGCGCGGTGTCTTTCATTCGCGCGAGGTCTTCCGCCTTGACGATGCCGCGCGTTGCGTCGACCAGCCGCATATGGAGCGACAGCACGTCGCAGCGGGCAAAGAAATCGGCCTTGCTGGCGGCGGTCTCATAGCCGTCGGCGCGCGCCTTCGCCAGCGCCGCCTCGCGCGCCCAGACCAGCACGTTCATACCGAACGCCCTGCCATAGCCCGCGACCACCGCGCCGATGCGCCCATAGCCGTAGATGCCGAGCGTCTTGCCGCGCAACGTATGGCCGACGCCGATCTGCCATTTGCCAGCCTTCAGCGCCGCCATCTGTTGCGGGATCGCGCGCATCGCGGCGAGGATCAGGCCCCAGGTGAATTCGGCAGTGGCATAGGACGGCGCATCGGCATGCTGGCCCGACGACACGATGATGCCGAGCCGCGTGCAGGTGTCGATGTCGATGTGCGGATAGACGCTGCGCTGGCTGATCAGCTTCAACTTCGGCAGCCGTTCGAGCAGCGGGGTGCGGATCTGGGTGCGTTCGCGGATCAGCACCAGCGCGTCGGTGTCGCGCAGCCGTTCGGCGAGCGCATCGACGTCCTGGACATGATCGTTCCAGATCGTGACCTCGTAGCCGTCGAGCTTGTGGAAGCAATCGAGGGTCCGCAGCGTGTCGAAATAATCGTCGAGGATCGAAATCTTCATCGCTGCGCCCCTCTTGTTACGGGCCGGTTACTTGACGGCCATCCGGTTATTTTACGCCAAGCAGTTCGACGTCGAACATCAGCGTGGCATTCGGCGGGATCACCCCACCGGCGCCGCGCGCGCCATAGCCGAGGTTCGGCGGGATGATCAGCGTGCGCTTGCCGCCGACCTTCATGGTGGCGACACCCTCGTCCCAGCCCTTGATCACGTGGCCCTGGCCGATCGGAAACTCAAACGGCTCGTTGCGGTCGACCGAGGAGTCGAACTTCTTGCCCTTCTGGCCGTTTTCGTAGAGCCAGCCGGTATAGTGCATGACGCAGGTCTGGCCGGTCTTCGGCGAGGCGCCGGTGCCGACCTTGCTGTCGATGATCTGAAGGCCTGAAGCTGTGGTCATGGGCTTTCCTGCGGTTTGGGCCATTGCCGTCCTGCCGGCAACGGACGTGGAGACTGCCGCCGCAAGTCCGGCGAACGCAGTCGTGATGATCGTGCGTCGGGAAGATCGCATCTTGCACCTCTCGTGAAGGACGGCCGTCTCTAGCCCAGCGCGGGCGAAATCCCTAGCCGCTTTTTCAGTGACCGGCCATGCCGTCATCGCGGTCCAGCGCAAAATCGTCGAGCAACGGCGAGCTGCCGCCTGCGATGAGATCGCCGATCAGTTGCGCCGCCAGATAGGAAAAGGTGATGCCGTTGCCGCCATAGCCATACGCCGCATAGACGCGCTGCGCGCCGGGCACCGGACCGATCAGCGGCAGACCGTCGCTGGTGGTGTCGAACGTCCCGGCCCAGCGGTATTCGATCTCCGTTGCGGCGAACGGCCAGAGCGCGGCGAGACGTTGCACGAGCCGGCTCGCCTTCTCCGGGATCAGGCGGTCGCGGTCATCAGGCGCGATGATCTCATCACTATCCTCGCCACCGATGATGATGCAGCCCGCCGGCGTCGTCCGGGCGTAAAGATAATCCTTGGCGTTCTCCCAGATCAGCGCGCCATCCTTCCAGACGTTCTGCGGCTGCGGCGTGGTCGCAATCGCCCAGCTCGAGGACACGGCCTGGACCGTCGACCGAACGATATCCGGCATCACGTAACCGGTCGCCAGCACGACGGCCTTCGCGGCAATTTCACGACCATTATCGAATCCCACGGTCACCGCTTCGCCCGCCGGATCGAAGGCTATGGCCTCCGCATCGAACTGCCGCGCACCGCGCGCGAGTGCGAGGTGGAGCAGCCCGCGGGCAAGTTGGAGCGGATCCGCATCCGCCGCGCCGGGCGAGACGATCGCGCCTGCGCGCGCTATCCGGTAGCTCTCGAGCAATTGTCCATGATCGAGGAAGTCGCCGGGCAGGCCGGCGCGGCGGCGGAGCCGATGCTCATCGAGCAACCCGGTTACGGAGCTGCCGGCCGCCAGATAGAGCGAGCGCTTCTTTCTGATCTCTCCGGGCAGCTTGTGCTCACGAACCAGCGAGATCAGGCCGGTCACGGCATCGAGGCTAGCCTGATAGGCACGCGCAGCCCGATCGAAGCCATACATCGCGGTCAGTTCGACAAGCGGACGGTCGATCTCCCCACAACAACATCGCGGTGCTGGCTGCCGTGCTGCCCCGGCCGGGGCGCTCTCGATCAACAATGACGACGTCCAGCCCCTGACGGGTCAGGCGCTCGGCGAGCAGCGAGCCGGTGATGCCGGCGCCAACGATAAGCGCATCGCAGCCGAGATTTTCCGACAGTGTGGGATACGGTGGTGGCGTTGCGGCGGCAAACCAGGGCGAGACGCCGCCGCGCAAATCGGCCTGGTCAGTATCATCTGAATCGAGGGAGTTGATGGCGGGCCTCGCGGGAAAGGGCTTCCTGCACCAATCCCTGCGAGAACAGCTTGTTCCTCAACGCATATCCGGCCCTGCTGCCTGCGACATTCAGTAGCCGAGCGCGCAGCCGTCCTTGCGCGGATCGGAGCCGCCGGTCAGCGTGCCCTTGTCCCAATCGATCCAGATGCCCTGGCCGCCGCCGAGCGGCGCGACCACGCTGGTGGTCTTGTGGCCGATCTTCTTCAGGCCTTCGACGATCTCCGCCGGCACGCTGTCCTCGAGCTGGTAGACGCCCTCGTAATGCAGGCCGCGCGGCATGTCGATC
The DNA here is from genome assembly GCF_054057015.1 of Bradyrhizobium sp. JR3.5. Taxonomy (NCBI): domain Bacteria; kingdom Pseudomonadati; phylum Pseudomonadota; class Alphaproteobacteria; order Hyphomicrobiales; family Nitrobacteraceae; genus Bradyrhizobium; species Bradyrhizobium sp. JR3.5. Next base: position 4,504,371 of record NZ_JBSRYV010000002.1, on the reverse strand, counting down.
GCCTCCTGAATGTCGCAGCCATAGTCGAGCATGTTGGTCAGCACGCGGGTCTGGCCGACCGGCTGATACTGCCCGCCCATCACGCCATACGGCATCACCGCGCGGCCGTTCCTGGTGGCCAGCGCCGGGATGATGGTGTGCAGCGGACGCTTGCCCGGCGCGATGCAGTTCGGATGGCCGGGCTGGATGCGGAAGCCGCCGGCGCGGTTCTGCAGCAGGACGCCGGTCTTGTTGGAGACGATCGCCGAGCCGAACGAATGCGCGATCGAGTTGATGAAGGAGCAGACGTTGCGGTCCTTGTCGACCACCGTGATGTAGACGGTCGAGGGATTCATCGGCGGCGCCACGTTCGGCAGTTCGAGCAGCCGGTCCATCCGGATGTTCCTGATGTGCTCGTCGGCGAACTCCCTCGAGAGAATGCCGGCGACATCGACATGGGCGTGCTGGGGATCGCCGATGTACTGCTCGCGCATCATGTAGGCGATGCGCGCCGCCTCGGCCTCGAGGTGGAAACGCTCGATGCTGACCGGCTTGAACTTGGTCAGGTCGAAGCGCGACAGGATGTTGAGCATCACCAGCATGGTGATGCCGGGGCCGTTCGGCGGGCACTGCCAGACGTCATGGCCCTTGTACACCGTGCCGATCGGCGAGGTCGTCTCGGTCGAATGCGCCGCAAAGTCCTCCAGCGTGTGCAGGCCGCCGATACCGCGCAGCGTGTCGACCATGTCAGCAGCGATCTCGCCGCCATAGAAGGCGTCGCGACCTTTTTGTGCGATCGCGCGCAACGTCTTGCCGAGCTCGGGCTGGCGGATCACGTCGCCGGCGACCGCGGGCTTGCCGTGCGGCAGCAGATAGCGCTCGGTGTTGGTGCCGTTCTTCAGCTTCTCGAAGCCGTTCTTCCAGTCGAAGGCGATGCGCGGAGCGACGACATAGCCCTCCTCGGCGGCCTTGATCGCTGGCTGCAGCAGCCGGTCGAAGCCGAACTTGCCGTGATCCCTGAGGATCACGTCCCAGGCGTCGATCGCACCGGGAATGCTGACGGCATGCGCCGAGGTCAGCGGCACCGAATGGATCTTGCGTTCGAGATACCACTCGGCGGTGGCCGCCATCGGCGCCCGGCCGCTGCCATTGTAGGCCGTGATCTTGCCCTCGCCCTTCGGCTGGATCAGCGCAAAGCAGTCGCCGCCGATGCCGGTCGATTGCGGCTCGATGACGCCGAGCAGCGCACAGGCCGCGACCGCAGCGTCAGCGGCCGTGCCGCCCGCGCGCATCACCTCGATGGCCACCAGCGCCGCTTCCGGATGCGACGTTGCAACCATCGCGTTCTGGGCGTGGACCGTGGAACGGCCGGCGAAGTGGAAATTCCTCATAACGGAGAGCTCGCTTGATCGTGATGGTCTGATGCTGCTGCGGCGGGTGGATGCCAAGGGGATGGCCAAGGGGATGGAAAGTACATGGCACATTCATCCCCGGCAGAGCAATGCCTGGCATGCCAGAGGGATTATCCCGGTAATGCATGGCTTTGCGGGGTTACGCCGACCCGGCCGGCCTGATAAACCCCGGCCATGCCCCTCAAGGTCGCCGCCTTCTACCAGTTCGCCGCGCTGCCCGACTTCCGCGCATTGCGCGAGCCGCTGCGCGCGCTCTGCACCGGGCTTGATCTCAAGGGCAGCGTACTGCTCGCACATGAGGGCATTAACGGCACCATCGCCGGCAGCGACGAAGCCATCGATGGTTTCGTCGCTGTGCTCAGGCACGGGCCGCTGTTCGGCGGCCGCCTCGACAATCTCGAGCTGAAATTCTCCGAAGCCGCGCAGATACCGTTCCAGCGACTCAAGGTGCGGCTGAAGAAGGAGATCGTGACGCTCGGCGACACCACGGTCGACCCGACGCGGCAGGTCGGCACCTATGTCGACGCCGGCGACTGGAACGAACTTCATCGCCTCGCCCGACATCATGGTGCTCGACACCCGCAACGCGTTCGAGGTCGCGATGGGTAGTTTCGAAGGCGCGGTCGATCCCAGGATCGCGAGCTTCGGACAATTCAAGGAATTTGCCGCGCGGCACCTCGATCCCGCGAAGCACCGCAGGATTGCAATGTTCTGCACCGGCGGCATCCGCTGCGAGAAGGCGAGCGCCTATCTGCTCGCGCAAGGCTTCAGCGAGGTCTATCACCTCAAGGGCGGCATCCTGAAATATCTCGAGGAAACGCCGCCGCAGGACAGCCGCTGGCGCGGCGACTGCTTTGTGTTCGACGAACGGGTCGCGCTCGGCCACGGCCTGCGTGAACGTGGGCACGAGGACGCCGTGCATGAATGACGCGGCAAAGCTGAGCGAACGGATCGATGCGCTGGAGGTCCGCCTGACCTACCAGGACGAAGCCATCGAGACGCTGAACCAGACCATCACGGCACAATGGAAGCAGATCGACGCGCTGACGCGCCAGCTCGCCCAGCTGCGCGACCGGCTTCAGGAGGCCGAACGCCAAGCGCCGAGCCCCGCCAACGAGCGCCCACCGCACTACTGATCGGCGCCGCCGGAGCCCGGCGATCGAATTACATGTTGCTTACCTGACGCATCGGCTTCGCGCCGCTGAAGAACAGGCTGGACAACCGCTGCACCATTGCCGTCGCGCGGCTCCCCTCGAGGCCCGGGCGAACACACAGCAGGCGCTTCTGCAACGGAAGCTCCGGCAGATAATAGTCCTTCGCCGAGATCAGCGAGGACGGCATCATCCGCTCGGGGCACGCCGTCAGGCCGTATCCGGCCCGCGCGGCTTCGAGTCGCAGCTGATGGTTCGGGCTCCTGAACACGATCTTGTACGAGATGTTGTGCTTGGTGAGCGTCCGGATCATCCAGTCGTCACCCGGCCACGCCAGGATCGGGATCGGGGCGCCCGGCCGCAGAACAAAATCGCGTGATCGTACCCAAACCGAGCGCTCTTCGGCCTCGGCGGCGATCGTCACCTCGTGTTCGTTCTCCAGCGAAGGGTTGCTGTAGACGAAGGCGATGTCGATGTAGCCGTCGATCAATCCTCTGATGACGATCGGCGACATGTCGGCGTGAACCAGCACGTCGGCGAGTGCGTCGGCCGGATGCAGCTTGAGGAATTCCTCGGCGAGCATCGTGCTCATTCCGAGCCGCAACGGCTGCGGTCCTTCGTGATTGCCGCCGAGCCGAAGCAGTTGGTCGTTCGCTTCGAGGATTCGCCTTGCCTGCTGCACGGCGACCTTGCCGAGCTCCGTCGTCGTGGTGCCGTTCGCCGTTCTGACGAAGAGCGCGCCGCCAACCAGGCTCTGCAGTCGCTTGACCTGCGAACTGATCGCCGGCTGACTGAGGCCGAGACGCTCCCCGGCCTTCGATAGACTTCCGGTCTCTGCAATCGCAACGACGGTGCGAACGATCTCTGTCGGAACATTCAAATGCTGACGTGGTCTGTGCATCGCGAGCCCTCCAATCTCAGCACGGGACGCAATTACGATCTCCATAGTATGTGATTCAGCTATACTAACATTTGGTTGCACTTTCGTTTAGCTTCAATTTGCTGCGATACTATTGTAATTGCAGGCCTTATGTATTGTTACGTGCATTGCCCCGTAGTGCTACGGTGTCGAACGACTGCATCTGCACGCGCACGCAGCACCTCGACACCATCGGACCTCGGATTTCTGCGGACACGGCATCAAAGATTCTGATCGCCCCATAACGCGTCGTCCACCCAATAAATTTGAACGCTGCCATTCATCTGAATTGACGTCACTGATCCGCGGAAGCGTTTTCATAGTTTTCCTTAATCAAAGCCTCGCAACGTGGCGCCCTGGATTGCGTTTCGAGGTGTGCCATGACCAGATTCTTTCGTTGTCGAAGCGGCGCTTCTGCTGTCGAATTTGCGCTGATGCTGCCGCTGTTTCTTGCCTTCATTTTCGGCGTCATTGTATTCGGTTCGTATCTCGCGATGGTGCATGGCGTCCAGCAACTCGCCGCCGAAGCGGCGCGCTCGTCAATCGCGGGCATGACCGACACCGAACGCAACAGCCTCGCGACGAGCTACGTCAATGCCAACGCATCGACCTATCCGCTGCTCGTAGCCAGCAATCTCACCGTCAATGCCGCACCGTCCCCATTGAACGCCAACGTCTACGTCGTGACGGTCAACTACAACGCGGCCGGCAACTTCATCTACAAGCTGCCTTTCGTTCCCGCTCCGGCGAGCACCATCGTCCGCTCCGCGGCGATCCAGTACGGAGGATTCTAGCATGAGCGGCATCCTCATGCTGATGCGGCGTTTCGGCGCCGACGAACGAGGAAACTTCGCGATGATCTCGGCCGGCCTGATGACGCTCCTGATCGGGTGCGCCGGGCTTGCCATCGATCTCGGCACGATCTTCGCCGACCGGCGCAAGACCCAGAGCACCGCCGACCTTGCCGCAATCGTCGCTGCCGCCAATCTGAGCAATCCGGTCAACGCCGCCTCCGCGACGGTGACGCAGAACAACTATCCGGCCAGCGCGCTGGTCAAGGTCGAGACGGGGACCTACACCGCAAACAGCGCCGTCGCGCCGCAGGCCCGTTTCGTGACCCCGGCGGTCGGCATTCCGAACGCTGCGCGCGTCACGTTGACGACCCAGACCCCGCTTTACTTCGCGCGCTATCTGACCGGCGCGAGCAGCTTCAACATCACGACGACCGCCACCGCGACATCGACCGAAATGGCCTCGTTCGAGATCGGCTCGCGGCTGCTTTCGGTCAATGGCGGCGTGCTCAACGCGCTGCTCGGCTCAATGCTCGGCACCACGCTGTCGCTCTCGGTGATGGACTACAATTCGCTGATCAGCGCCAAGATCGACGCCCTGGACTTCCTGTCGGCGCTGGCAACCCGGGTCAACCTGACCGGCGTCACCTATAGCGACCTCCTGAGCAGTAATTTCAAGGTCGGCGATATCATGGCGGCCGCGCTGACCACACAGCAGATCACCAACGGCGCGGGCGCGGCGACGACCGCACTGTCGACGATCTCCCAGGCTGTCACCGGCTCCTCGACCAAGGTTTCGCCGGGCACGCTGATCGATCTCGGTCCCTTCGCCAACCTGACGGTGGGCCAGAAACCGAAGGTCGGCGCCAGCGTTTCGGTGTTCGACCTCATCAACACAGTGGCGCAGATCGCCAACGGCAGCAATCAGATCGCAACCTCGGTCAATCTCGGCCTGCCCGGCCTCGGCACCGTCACAGTGCTCGTGACCATCGGTGAACGGCCGGTCGGTTCGAGCTGGATCGCGATGGGCACCCAGGGCGTGAGCGTCCACACCGCTCAGACGAGACTGCTGGCAATCATCAACGTTCTCGGCTCCGGCAGCATCGCGTCGATCAATCTGCCGGTCTATGTCGAGGTCGCCTCGGGGACCGCGACGCTCAATGCGGTGTCGTGCGGCCATCCGAACATCAACACCTCACAGGTGACGATCGGCGTGACGCCGGGAATCGTGGACGCCTGGATCGGCAACGTCACGGTGGCCGACATGACCAACTTCACGACCAAGCCCAATCCGCCGCCGGCGACACTGGTCAGTCTGCTGGGGATCACGATCACCGGCCTGGCCCATGCCGGCATGGGCAACACCACGCCGACCAACGTCAATTTCAGCTACAGCGACATCCAGGCAGGGACCAAGAAGACGGTGACGACGACCAATTTCCTGTCATCGCTGACGGCAAGTCTGCTCGGTAACCTCACGCTCAACATCGCTGGCATTCCGATCCCGGGCTTGGGCGCGCTGGTCATGAGCATCCTCAACGCCGTGACGAGTCCGATCGATCAGGTGCTGGCGACGCTGCTCTCGACGCTTGGAATCGGGCTCGGCCAGGTCGACGTCTGGGTGCTGGGCATCCGCTGCGACGGCGCGGTGCTGGTGAACTAGGGCGTTCGGGCATCACATCGGGGTAGGAGACTGGCGTGAGTACAACAATAAAAAGATACAAGATCGACAGCCAGCGAACCGTCCTGATGAAGCGCGGAACGATCTTCTACCGCAACACCAGCATCGGATGTCTTGTGCTCAACATCTCGACCGGCGGTGCGGGGCTGGCCGTGGAAAGCGATGTCGCAATTCCGTTCGCGTTCGATCTCGAGATCGAGAGCGAACCGATCCGGCGGCACTGCATTCTGGCCTGGCGCCTGGAGCGCCGGCTCGGCGTGACCTTCGAATTTGACCGGGTGCAGCGCCCCGAAGGCGGTCCGGTCTAGCCGGTCCAGAGCATCACGATAGGCGGGCGGCTTCGCGCATCGAGGCCGCCCGCGAACATGTCACGCATGCAGCGTCAGCCACGGTATCGCGGCGATTCCCGCCGCGACGATTGCGCTCCACGCCAAGCGCGCGGTGCCCTTCGAACCACCGCTGCGCGGTGAGCCGTTCCTCACACGGCTGAACTCACTTCGCATCGTGGTTAGCGATCGCCGGGATAGTCCAGCTAATTGTCCCGATTGCCGTCGTGCTTCGACGGCGCCGGCTGCGTGGCACTGACCGGATCGGAAGCCGGGAAGGTATCCTCCAGCCCCTCCTTCAACCGGGAGCGCGCCTTGCGGTCGCCAGCCCGTGCCTCGTGCGGCTTCTCGGCGTGCTTGTCATGCGCGGCAGGATCGAATTTCTCGGCCATGTCGTCCCTCCATTCCGGGGGACAACGCCCCTGCACAAACCAGGGTTCCAGAACCACCTTGGCCCATTGCGCCGCAGCGTGTATCAGGGGCCAAATTTGGACCTTGATCAGGAACTTCCGCGTGCCCCAGGATCCCACCAAGAAGCCGCTCATCGACCTCCTGTCGGGCGACCGGCAAGCCGTGCCGCCGCTCTGGATGATGCGGCAGGCCGGCCGCTATCTGCCGGAATATCGCGAGCTGCGCGCCAAGGCCGGTGGCTTCCTCGATCTCTGCTTCACGCCCGAATTCGCCACCGAGATCACGCTACAGCCGATCCGCAGGTTCAACTTCGACGCCGCCATCATCTTCTCCGACATCCTGGTGATCCCCTACGCGCTCGGCCGTTCGGTGCGTTTCGAGGCCGGCGAAGGGCCGCGGCTCGATCCGCTGGCAACGCCCGGCGAGATCGCGACGCTGGCCACCGAGGCCAATTTCGACAAGCTCGAACCGGTGTTTGAGGCGCTGCGCCGCGTCCGGCGCGAGCTTGCGCCAAACATTACGCTGATCGGCTTCTGCGGCGCGCCATGGACGGTTGCGACCTACATGGTGGCCGGACAGGGCACGCCGGACCAGGCGCCCGCACGGATGCTCGCCTACCGCCATCCGGACGCCTTCGCCAAGATCATCGACGTCCTGGTCGAGAACTCGATCCACTACCTCGTCGGCCAGCTCAAGGCCGGCGCCGACTGCCTGCAGATCTTCGACACCTGGGCCGGCGTGCTGCCGCCACGCGAGTTCGCCCGCTGGTCGATCGAGCCGACCCGGCGCATCGTTGCCGGGGTGCGCCAGCAGGTCCCCGGTGCCCGGATCATCGGCTTTCCGCGCGGCGCGGCGGGCATGCTGCCGGCCTATGTCGAGCAAACCGGCGTCGATGCCGTCTCGATCGATTGGGCGGCCGAGCCGTCGATGATCCGCGAGCGCGTGCAGAGCCGCGTCGCCGTGCAAGGCAATCTCGATCCGCTGGCCCTGATTGCCGGCGGCGCCGCGCTCGACCGCGCGGTGGACGATGTGCTGGAGAATTTCGGCAGCGGCCGGCTGATCTTCAATCTCGGCCACGGCATCCTGCAGGAGACACCGATCGCCCATGTCGAGCAGATGGTCGCACGGGTCCGCGCGTACAACGGCTAACGCCCTGTAGCCCACTCCATCACCGTCACCCTGAGGAGCGCGCCTTGCGCGCGTCTCGAAGGGTCGACGGCCCCGCTTTCTCCGCACGAATAAAGCGGGGCCGTGCATCCTTCGAGACGCCGCTTCGCGGCTCCTCAGGATGACGGGTCGAGATGTTACCTTGCATCCTCCAAAATCATGTCTGACGCCTTCTCCGCGATCATGATCGTCGGCGCGTTGGTATTGCCCGACATCAGATCCGGCATCACGGACGCATCGACCACGCGCAGACCCTCGACACCGCGCACCTTGAGCCGCTGGTCGACGACCGCGAGCGCATCGTTGCCCATCCGGCAGGTCGAGGTTGGATGATAGACGGTGCTGCCGGTGCGGCGGCAGAAATCGAGCAAATCGTCGTCGCTGACCACCTTGGCGCCGGGATCGACCTCCCCGACCGAGTATGATTTCAGCGCCGGCGCGGCCAGGATCTTGCGCAGGATGCGGATGCCGTCGATGAAGGCGCGGCGATCGGTCTCGGTCGCCAGATAGTTGATGCGGATTTCCGGCGGCACGCTCGGGTCCGCGCTTCGGATCTTCAGCGAGCCGCGGCTCTCCGGGCGCAGCTGGCAGACCGAAGCCGTGAAGCCCGAGAACGGATGCAGCTTCTCGCCCATCTTGTCGGTCGAGAACGGCAGGAAGTGGATCTGGATGTCGGGCGACGCCAGCCGCGGACTGGTCTTGAAGAACGCCCCCGACGTGCCGGCGGCAATCGTCAGTGGCCCCTTGCGCAACGCCGCATAGCGCAGGCCGGCCATGACGCGGCGCACCGGATTGTTGATGACGTCGTTGAGCGTGACAGTCTGGGCGCAGCGCGTGACGATGCGCACCTGCATGTGATCCTGCAGGTCGTTCCCCACGCCGGGCGCATCGAGCAGAACCTCGATGCCATGCTGCTTCAACAGATCGGCGGGGCCGACGCCGGAGAGCTGCAGCAATTGCGGCGAATTGTACGCGCCGCTCGACACCAGAACTTCCTTGCGCGCCTTGGCCGTGCGCAACTGTCCATTCTGCCTGTACGCGACGCCGCTCGCGCGCTTGCCGTCGAACAGGACGCGCTGCGCCAGCGCCGACGTCTCGACATGCAGATTGCCACGCGTCAGCGCCGGCCGCAGATAGGACCGCGCCGTGCTGGCGCGCCGGCCGCGCCGCGTCGTGGTCTGGAAGAAGCCCGCGCCCTCCTGGGTCGCGCCGTTGAAATCCGGATTGGTCGGGATGCCGACCTCGGCCGCGGCATGCACGAAAGCTTCCGACAGCGGATCGTGGTGCCGCCAGTCCGACACCGGCAGCGGACCGCCCGCGCCGTGATATTTGTCGCCGCCGCGCTGCTGATCCTCCGCCTTCCTGAAATAGGGCAAGACGTCGTCATAGCCCCAGCCGGCATTGCCGCGCTGCCGCCAGCGGTCATAGTCCTCGTGCTGGCCGCGCACATAGAGCAGCCCGTTGATCGAGCTGGAGCCGCCGAGTACCTTGCCGCGCGGCTGGAACACCTGCCGCCCGTTCAGGCCGGGCTCAGGCTCGGTCTGGTACATCCAGTTGACGGATTTTTCCTTGAACAGCTTGCCGTAGCCGAGCGGGACATGGATCCAGATGTTGGTGTCCTTCGGCCCGGCCTCGAGCAGCAGCACCGAATGCTTGCCGTCGGCGCTCAGGCGGTTGGCGAGCACGCAGCCGGCCGAGCCGGCGCCGACGATGACGTAATCAAATTCGGTGACGTCGTTCGGCGACGCGCCATCCTTGTTGTTGTTCATTGGTTTCCCCCGGCCATGCGGCGCGGCCGGCAGGGTTGCGCCCCTGCCCAGCATTGGGAAGAGACGTAGCGAGCGTGGCAGATACGGTCAAGAAAGTTAGCTGGCGATCCGGAGCGGTACCACCGGACCTTTCACCGCGGGATCGGCGGGCCACAAGCCATCAACGCGACGGGCGCGTTCAGCTCTCCGCTTTGCGCCGCCGCGTGCCGGCGTGCTGCTGGTTCCGGCGCGGCGGCTTGGCCGTCGTTTGATCGGTGCGGGAGCCGGACGGCAGGCCGTATTTCGCCGACGCCGCCTCCAGCGAGGTCTCCTCATCGGGCACATGGGAGGCTCGAGAGAAAATCCGCACCGGCGCGCATCACGTGCTCGGCGGCAAGCGTCGCGGCAGCGCGTTCGTCGCCGGCGATGATGGCGCGCAGGATCGCGGCGTGCTCATCCCAGGTCCGTGCCTGGCGCACCGGATCGGTAGGCGAGAACAGCATCGCCGTGCGCTCGCGCAGCCGCTTCAGCAGATCGGCGAGCACGCGGTTGCGGCCGGCCTCCGCCAGTTCATGATGGAATTGCTGGTTGAGATCCGACAACAGGTCGTAGCGCCGTCCCGCGACCGCCTCGTTGCCCTGCTTCAACACCGCCGCGATCCGCTTGATGATGCTCTCCTCGCGGCGACGCGCAGCCAGGCGCGCGTTTTGTCCCTCGAGCAGCGCGCGGACTTCGACCGTCTCGCGCGCTTCCTCGTCGCTCATCGTGATGACGGAGGCACCGCGCCGCGCGGTCACCTCGACGAGCCCCTCCGACTCGAGCACGCGGATCGCCTCGCGCACGGGATTTGCGGGAAACACCGAGCTCGTCGGCGAGGCGGCCCTCGACCAGCCGCTCGCCGGGCTTCAGCCGCCGGCTCAGGATTGCCTGCCGCAGCTCCTCGATCACCCTGCCATGGAGGGAGAGGTAGTCGTCGCCGAGACGTTTGGAGCTTCCGAGCTTGCCTGCCATGAACCGACCTGTCCGGCCGCGCTTCGCTCAATGCATGGACACCGGAGGTCCAACGAGCTGCCAGACTCCTGGCCGAATGACCGCTGCTGCGTATTTAGACCGCCGGCTGCATGCCATCAAGCCGCGCTCATTCGCCGTCAACAGCTACAGGTCGAGCCGGCGGCACTGCGGCCTTCGGCACCCACGACACGCTCACGCTGCCGGTGAGAAAGGTCTGGCACGCCATCCGATAGCCGGCGGCGAACTGCGCGTCGCTGAGGTGCTTTCGTTCCTTCGGCTTGATCGCATCGGTGTTCTCGATGCCTTTCTCGATCAGGCATTTGCAGGTTCCACACAGGCCGCCACCGCACTTGAACGGAATGCCGCCCTGCTCGCGCAGCGAGACGCGCAGCAGATTGCTGTTCTCCGCCGCGGTGACGGTTTTCCCACCATTGGTCAGAAACGTGACTTCGATCATCCCGCCATCCGCTCAGCGCTTGCGCAGCTTGGTGTCCATGTGACCGAATGTGATGAGGTGCTCGAGTTCGTGCAGCGCACGCTCGGGCGTCTCGAACTTTTCGAGGAATTTCGAGGGCACCTCGTTCACGATCGGCGGCGACCAGGCCTCGTCGATCACCCGGACCTTGGTCTCCTCGACCAGCTCGGCAATCACGAACGTCGCCTTCCTGATCCCGTAGAACAGGTAGTCATAAGCCGCGAGCGGCCGCAGGCCGTCAGCGATCTCGGTGCGAAACTGCCCCGGCTTGCTCGTCAGTATCACATACATCGGTCACGTCCTCCCAACCGCGGCGCCGGCCGGCGCGACGACGTCGACCAGCGGGGCTGCCTCCTGCGACAGTTCAACGTCATGCGTGAGCCAGAGCTGGCAAGCGAGGCGATAGCCCTGCTCGATCCTGGCACCGAGGCGCTTCGTTTCCTTCCAGTTTGGCTCCGGCAAGTGCTCGCCGCCCCTGATGATCAGCGACGCGCACTTCCCGCACTTCCCCATCCCGCAGCCGTAAAGGAAGTTGGGGTAGGGAAACTGGCGGATGCCGGCGCGGACCACGAGATTGGTGTTCTCCTTGACCTCGCCGACAAAGGTCTCGCCATTGCGGTGAAAGATGACGTTGGGCATTGCGCCGCTGCTCCCTGCGCTCAGGCCTGCAACAGCACGCGTTCCTCAGCGGAGACGCCGCTGGCAAGATCGAGCTCCGCCAGCGGAATGTCGCTTGCGACATAGTCATGGTACAGCGCGGTCGTGTAGAGCAGCCGCATCTGTGCGCCGATCTCGCAGATCTTGAGACAGCGCTGCTGCAGCTCGACCGTATTGGCGTGCTCGAGCACGATCTGGTAGCCGCGCTCGCCGTGAATCTCGTCCGAGACGATGTGAAGGTCGAAGAACTCGACTTCCTCGTCGGTGAACTTGTACTTCTCGCGCAGGGTCGGCGTCTGCTTGCGATAGATCGAGGGCACCTGCGACTCCAGACCGACCACGAGGCCGGCCACAGCGACGATCGGATCCTCGCGCATCGCGACCGCATAACACCAGCTCTGCAGCCCGCGCGTTGTCGGCGTCATGTTGTCGGGGTTCTTGATGCGCGCCGCGGTCGTGCCGCAGGCCTCCGCGAAGCGGATCAGCAGATCGGTGTGACGATCGCCCCCGATCTCCTCCTCATACATATTGGCGAGCAGGAAGTCCTTTGCTTCCTGATACTGCTCCGGCATCCGCGCATAGATGTAGCCGAGGTAGTCGGCGAACGGACCGACATAGTGGTAGTGGTTCTCGGCCCAGCGCGCGAGATGCGCGCGGCTGAGCTTGCCGCTCGCCCAGGCGACGCTGAACGGCGCCTTGTTGGCGCTCTTTCCCTTGATGGCATTTTCGAGGGCCGCTCGAAATTCCACGTGATCCATCAGCTTTTGCATCGTGGCGCTCCTGTGCCGTGAAGAAATGGCCGTCCGGCCACGGACCATCGGTCCGATTTTGGTTGGCTATTTCGGTATACTGTATACTATATCTGGGCCTGTCAACAGCGAAGGCCGGGTTCCCTGCCGTCCCTCCACCCGACACCAACCGCATTGATTCGCCGCTATTTTAGGCTTCTGATGCACAAGAATGCGGTCGGAGATGCTCCCATCCTTCTGCGACGCACGGATCGTCAGCTTGCAATTTGCGCTTGCCATTGCGGAATACAGTATACATTATTTGCGGCATTAGAGGGGGGAAGCAACAGCCATGCAGCACGCTCCGATCGTTGCCGCGCACTGGGTCTATTTGCTCGGCGTCGCCGTCATCGTTCTCACCATGATCTGGCGCGCCAACGTCGTGGTGCCGTCGGTGATCGCGACACTCCTGGTCGCGTTTGCCTGGACGCACAGCCCGGTCGCGGCGCTTGCCAGCGTCTTCAACGCGAGCTTCACCGCCGCCAAGGAGCTGTTCAACATCTTCCTGGTGATCGCGCTGATGACCGCACTGCTGAACGCGCTCAAGGTGCTGCGCTCGGACATTCGCATGGTCGAACCGTTCCGCGCCATTATGAAGAGCGGACACACCGCCTACTTCGTGCTTGCCGCCATCACCTATGTGATCTCGCTGTTCTTCTGGCCGACGCCGGCAGTGCCGCTGGTCTCCGCGGTGCTGCTGCCCGCGGCGATTGCGGCCGGCCTGTCGCCGCTCGGCGGTGCCATTGCAATCGCAATCGCCGGACAAGGCATGGCGCTGTCGTCGGACTACGTGATCGGCGTCGCGCCGGGGATCAGTGCCAAGGCGGCCGGCGCCGCGGTCAGCGCCGCCACCGTCGCGGACCGCGCGCTGGTGCTGTCCCTCATCACGGGCGGCATCGCGTTGACGCTCGCCTATCTATTTCGATCCGCAAGTCGATCACCAAGGCCGACGAGCGGCTGCTGGAGCGCTGGCAGGCGCAGTCCAGCAACGGCGAATTGGCCCGGCTGGAGCAGGAAGGCAGCTTCGACAAGGCGGAGATCGCACGCGGCACCGCCGACGGCCAGCGGCCGCTCGCGACCCAGGCGCAGATCGACAAGGAACTCGCCGGGGTGCCGACGCGCCGCGAAGGCTGGTCGAAATTCTTTGCGATTGCGACCCCGCTCGCCTTTCTCTGCGTCATCGCGGTGATGGTGCTGGCCAAGCTTGGCGTCGGCCACGACCTCAAGGGCGGCGACGCTGCCGCACTGGTCGGCGGCGTCGCTGCGATCCTGATGATCTGCGCATCCTTCATCACCGATGATCTGCGCAAATTCCTCGACACCAGCGCCGACCACGTCACCGAAGGCTTCGTCTTCGCATTCAAGGCGATGGGCTCCGTGCTGCCGATCGCGGGGTTCTTCTTTCTCGGCGCCGAGCCGAGCCTGTCTGCGCCGATCCTCGGGGTGCCCGCGGCCCAGGCGCCGAGCCTCCTGTTCGAGTTGATCCAGACCGCGCAAGCCTGGATCCCCGGCAACGAGATTTTCGTCGCCTTCGGCATCCTGATCGCCGGCATGATCACCGGCATCGACGGCTCGGGCTTTGCCGGCTTGCCGCTGACCGGCTCACTGTCGGGTGCGCTGGCACCGTCGGTCGGAATGGAGCCCGCGACGCTCGCCGCGATCGGCCAGATGGGCGCGGTGTGGACCGGCGGCGGCACCCTGGTGGCCTGGTCGTCGCTGATCGCAGTGGCCGGCTTCGCGCGCGTCCCCGTGTTCCAGATCGTGCGGACGGCGATGGTCCCCGTATTGACCGGGCTCGCGGTGTCGACCGTCTGCGCGGTGCTGATCTGGCATTGAGGAGAATCCTGTGACGATAGCTGAAACGACGATACGCAACGCGCCCCCTTCCGCGGAGGGCAGCGCAGGGATCGAGCAATTTCCCGAATCTGATCGCCGGCGAGCGGATCGCAAGCGCGTCCGGCCGACTGTTCGTGAACATCAATCCCGCCGACAACGGCGACCTGGTCGGACGCTTCCAGGAATCGACCGCCGCCGATGCGCAAGCGGCCGTCAATGCCGCGGCCGCCGCGTTCGAAGGCTGGAGGCGGACGCCGATCTCCAAACGCGCCGCCATCCTGCACCGGGCCGCCGATCATCTCGAGGCGCGCGCAGATCACATCGCGCGGGAGATGACGCGGGAAATGGGCAAGTCGCTCGGCCTCGCCCGCGACGAGGTGCTGCGCTCGGCGCAGACCCTGCGGTTCTATGCCGTGGAGGGACAGTCGCTCACCGGCGAGGTGTTTCCGAACGACGATGCAGAGATGACGGTCTATACGTTGCGCGAGCCGCTCGGCGTCGTGTCGGTGATCACGCCCTGGAATTTTCCGATTTCCATCCCGGCGCGCAAGATCGCGCCGGCCCTCATCACCGGCAACACGGTGGTGTTCAAACCATCGTCCGATGCGCCGCTCAGCGGCTATCGCCTCGCGGAGGCGCTGGTTGCGGCGGGCCTGCCGAACGGTGCGCTCAACTTCATCACCGGCAAGGCCGGCGAGATCGGGCCTGCGATCACCGAGCCGCCGGTCATTCGCGCGATTTCCTTCACCGGGTCGACGTCCGCCGGTGAACAGATTTGCCGCGCGGTCAGCTTCACGACCCGCACGCAGATGGAGCTCGGCGGCAAGAATCCGCTGATCGTCATGGACGACGCCGACCTCGATCTGGCGGTCGATTTGACCGTCAAAGGCGGCCTGTCGCTGGCCGGCCAGGCCTGTACCGGCACCAGCCGCGTCCTGGTCATGAAGCCGGTGCGAGCCGAGTTCACCGCACGGCTCCTCGCCAAGGTGAAGGCGATCAAGATCGGCAGCGGCCTCGCCGGCGGGATGGAGATGGGGCCGCTCGCCACAGCCAGGCAGCTCGAAACGGTGCTGCGCTATGTCTCGATCGGGAAAGAAGAAGCGACGCACCTCCATGGCGGCGACCGGCTCACCGGTGCCGCCTATGACGGCGGCTACTTCGTCTCGCCCGCGATTTTCACCGATGTGACCCAGGACATGACGATCGCACGCGAGGAAATCTTCGGCCCGGTCATCGCGATCATCGAGGTCGACAGCTATACTGACGCGATCGCCAAGGCCAATGCCAGCGAGTACGGCCTGTCGGCCGCGATCGTGACGCGCGACCCGCGCGCGATGCATGATTTCGCCAATGACATCCAGTCCGGAACGGTCAAGATCAACCGCACCACCACCGGCAATTTGATCAACGCGCCGTTCGGCGGATTGAAGCGGTCGAGCACCTCGACCTTCCGCGAGTCCGGCCGCACCGGCCTCGAATTCTACACCCAGATCAAGACGGTCTACCGCGGCACCTGAGCCGCGGTCGACGACTTCACTCCAATCCTGGACCAAAGCGATGAGACAGTCTTTCAAACTCGAACTTGCCGAAGCCCGCCACATGATCGCGGCCGCGATCCGCAAATCCGCCGAGATCGGCGTTGCGGAGACGGTCTGCGTGACCGACGACGGCGGTTATCCGCTGGCGTTGGAGCGGATGGATGGCGCGCGGGTCACCGGCCCGCAGATCGCCTGGAACAAGGCGTTCACGGCGGCCGGACACAAGCGCTCCACCCATCTGTTCAACCAGCCACCGAACGGACCTGCCCTGCCCGGCAACGAGGCCTTCGGCATCCAGTGGAGTTTTGACGGAAAATTTGCCGTGTTCGTCGGCGGCTTTCCGATCGTCGTCGACGACGAGGTTGTCGGCGGCATCGGGTTGAGCGGCGGCAACGGCGAGCAGGACACCCAATGCGGCGTCGCTGCCCTGCAGGCGTTGCAAGAGCTGCTGCACGGCCATCGCGTGCTAGTCGCAGCCGACATCAAGAAGTGACTGATGTCGCCGGGAACGACCGATGTCTCGCACCGAGACTGTCGAGCAGTTGCCCGACGAGCATATTGAGCTCGTCGGCGCTGCCGGCGGCACCGAAGACGTAGCGGTCGGGCCGCACGATGACCGCGGCGGCGCCATGTTGCCGCATCCAGTCGGCGAACAGCCCGTCGCGCTCGACCACGCTCAGAATACCATTGGCATCGGCGCTTTCACCTGATGTCGTGATGACGAGACGTTCGCCGGCGAGATGCTGCCAGGCGGCACGGGACGCGTCCGACAGCCACGCCATCGGCTCTGCCGCCGACGTCACGATCGCAAATTCCGGCCTCAGCAGATCGTCGAGCCGGCACGTCCACCCATCCGGCGCACGCACATGCGGCTGCACGAACAGCCGCCCGGCCAGAACAGTATCGCGCGCGATCAGACCGGAGACGAGATCGGGGATGAATTTCTGCCTGATGGTTTCGGCCTTGCCGGCCTTCAGGTCGGCGCGCAGCCGGACGTCGCGTTCGGCGGCAGCCTCCGGATCGAGTTCGCCGATGATCTTGCCGAACTCCTTGGCGCTGGCGACGACGGCACGGACATGCGGCTTGCGCTCGATCTCGTAAGCGTCGAGCAGCGCCTCGCCGGCGTCACCGCGCAGCACCAGCCTCAGCTTCCAGGCCAGGTTCACGGCATCGCGGATGCCGGCGCACAGCCCCTGGCCGAGGAACGGCGGCGTCTGGTGCACGGCATCGCCCATCAGGAGCACACGGTGGTCGCGCCAGCGCTGGCCGAGCAAGGCGTGGAAGCGATAGACCGCCGAGCGCCAGATCGTGAGGTCGGAAATGTCGGTGAAGCCCTTCAGCAGCTTCACAACGTTGTCGGGTGCGCCGGCCACCTCGGGATCCTCACCGGGCAACAGCTTGATCTCCCAGCGCCGCAGATTGCGCGGCCCCGGCACGAAGGTGCCGGGACGCGACGGCCAGCAATATTGAAAACTCCTGGCCGGCCGCTTGGCGGGGTCGCTGGTCAGCGTGTCCACCACCATCCACCATTCATCGAAGGCAAGGTCGTCCAGGCCAATGCCGAGCTGCTTGCGCACGAAGCTGTTGGCGCCGTCGCAGCCGACCAGATAGCGCGCGCGGATCAGGAACTCGTCGCCTTGCTCGCGCCGCGCCGTCAACGTCACCGCGCGCTCGTCCTGTTCGAGCGCCACGCCGGCGACCGCAAGGAAAACGTCGACCTGCGGATAGCCGGCAAGCTTGTCGCGCAGCGCCTGCTCGACGTCAGGCTGCACGAACGTCACGTTCGGAATCCAGCCGAGCGGATACGGCGGCGGCATCGGGTCGAAGATCTTGATGATCTCGCCGTCGACGCCGAGATAATGCGAGCCGTTATGCGGGGCGATCGCCTGCTCCATGAAATCGGCGAGCCCTATCGCCTGCAGCACGCGCAGCGCCTCGTGATCGAGCGTGATCGCGCGCGGCTTGTCGTAGATGGCGGCAGTGCGCTCGACGACCGCGACGCTCAGGCCGGCTTTCGCGAGCAGATTGGCGAAGATGGCACCGACCGGCCCGAGGCCGACGATTGCCACGTCATACATCGGACCATGCCCGGGGTTCGCGAGAGACATTGGCATACTACTTCGCGAGGTAGCTCTCGAGCGTCAACGGCTTCGGCTTCATTTGCGGCGCGCGGATCGCGACACCTTCGAACGGCGTCGCCTCCTCGAACCAGGCCCGCCGCGCCGGCAGTCCCCATGGAAACGAGATCTTGTGGTCGGACGGATCCCAGCCGATCGGCTCGTTCTCGATGTCCATGATCTGGTAGTGCGTGTTGAACAGCTCGACGCGGTGCCCGTCGGGATCGCGCATATAGACATACATCGCATGGCCTGGCCCGTGCCGCCCGGGTCCGCGTTCAACCGCCGCGCCATGGCCCAGCTCGCCGGCGAGATCGCATGCGTTCAGCAGATGATGGACCTCGGGCGCGAGGAACGCGAAATGATGCAGCCGCGGTCCCGCGCCGTTGAAGAACACGATGTCGTGCGGGTTGCCCTTGCGCTGCAGGAACACGCCGCGCAGATCGAACGTGCCCGCGGGCGCGATATACTCGCTCAGCCGGAAGCCGGCCGCGGTGTAGAACTCGCACGCCTTGCGCACGTCGGGCGTCAGCACCTGATAATGATCGAGCCGCAGCGCCGAGCCGCCGGCATGGCGGGTGAACCGGGTGATCATGCGCGGCTCGACCGGCATGGTCGCGCAGAACTCCAGCGGCGTGCCGGCCGGATCGGTCGCCTGCAGCGTGCGGCCCTGGTAGGGCACCTCGGCCCAGCCGGCCTCGCAGCCATGCGCTTCGAAGAAGGCCTTGAGCCGGTCGAGGTCAGCGTCCTGGAACACCCGCAAGCCGAGCCGCGCGCAGACGGCGCCTTCGCCCTTGCGCAACACAAGGCTGTGATGACAGGCCTCCTCGACGCCGCGGAAATAGAGCGCATCGCCCTCTTCCGCGGTCAGGATCAGCCCGATCACGTTTTCGTAGAACTGCCGGCTTGCCGCGAGGTCACGGACGGTCAGGACCACGTGGCTGGCCCGCGTGATCCGAAACCCGGGATCGTGGTTCGTGGTCGGCAAGCTCATGTGCACCTTCTGGTTTTGCCGTTCGCGGGAACCCAACTCATTGCGAAAAACTGGCGGGCGATCAAGCAGCGCGGCGCTGGGCCCTCTCTGCCGGTCCGTGACGTCACATCACGCATTTGTATCGATTTGTTAGCAATGCCTCCCGGTGAAACCGAAGCGGGCGCCCGCGGTGGCACGGTCCGGTCCAATAGTTCATAGTTTGTCAAAGGTTTGCAGAGAATTCTTCGGCACCGCGCGATGGCCGGACCATGCAGGCAACGTAGTGAGATGCGTATCGATCTCAGATCATATTTCGCGGCCCTGTTCGCGGGTGACCTCGCGGCCTTCGGCGCACCACCGACGGACGAAGCGCTTGCCGGCCACATCCGCGCCGAGCAGGTTTCGCTCGTGCTCGGCTATTCCTTCGGCATCATGCTGGCCAACGCCTGCAACGCGCTCGTGCTCGCGGTTGCGCTGTGGCAATCGCCGGATTGGGCCTTCGCGCTGGTGTGGGCCGCTGCCGTGAGCAGCGCGGCGCTGTTCTTCGGCATGCAGGTGCGCGCGTCGCGCCGCATCGCCAAGCCGCAATTCGTGTCGCGCCGAACCATGTACCGGCTGGTGCGCAATGCGCTGGCGCTCGGCGCCGCCTGGGGCGTCGTCCCGGTCGCCTTCTTCGCGAACGCATCGAGCGGCGCGCAATTGGTGATCACCTGTCTTTGCGCAGGCATGCTGGCTGGCGGCGCCTTCGCATTCTCCACCATCCCGATCGCCGCCATTGCCTTCACCGGGCCGATCTTCGTCGGCACCGCGATCTGCCTCGGCAGGGACGGCGACTTCGTCTATCTGCTGATGGTCGTGCTCGTCCTGGTCTACGGCTCCGTGCTGCTGCGCGGCGTGTTCGTCAATGCATTCGAGTTCAGGCGCCGCATCATCGCCCAGCACGAGGCCGAACGAAACGGTGCGGCAGGATCCGTTGACGCATCTGCCGAACCGCGTCGCCTTCAACGAGGCGCTCAATGGTGCGCTGAGCCGGCTGGAGCGCTCGGGCGAGGAATTCGCGGTACTGCTGCTCGATCTCGATCGCTTCAAGGAGATCAACGACAGGTTCGGCCATCCGGCAGGCGACGAGCTCCTGGTGCAGCTTGCGGCCCGGTTGCAGCGCTGCACGCGCGCGGCCGAGCATGTCGCGCGGATCGGCGGCGACGAGTTCGCGCTGATCATGTCCAATTTGACGCGGCCCGACGACGCGCTAGCAATCGCCGAACGGTTCGTCGCGGCCTTTGCCGATCCATTCCCGATCGACGGGTTCGAGATCACCAGCGCGATCAGCATCGGCATCGTGCTCGCGCCGCGGGACGGCAACACCTCCCACGATCTGCTCAAGCATGTCGACATCGCGCTCTACCGGGCGAAGAAATCCGGTCCCGGCACGATCCGCTTCTTCGAGGCCAGCGACGACCAATCGGCGCGCGACCGCCGCGCCCTGCAGCGCGACCTGGAGCAGGCCATCGAAGCGGACCAGCTGTTTCTGGTCTACCAGCCGTTCCTCGACATCCGCAAAGGCCGCGTCACCGGCTTCGAGGCGCTGCTACGCTGGCAGCATCCGACACGTGGATTGATCCCGCCCAGCGTCTTCATTCCGATCGCCGAGGAGAGCGGACTGATCCACCAGCTCGGCGAGTGGGTGATCCGCCGCGCCTGCGCGATGCTGTCGCGCTGGCCGGACGACATCAGGATCGCGGTGAATTTCTCCGCGGTCCAGTTCCAGAACGTCGGCATTCTGCAGACGATCGTCGAGGCGCTTGCCGAGGCGAATGTCGCGCCGAACCGGCTGGAGATCGAAATCACCGAATCGATGCTGATCTCGAAATACGGTTCGGCGCCGGCGATCCTGAACGGGCTGCTCGAACTCGGCCTGACGGTCGCGCTCGACGATTTCGGCACCGGCTTCTCGTCCGCTGACCTATCTGCGCAAGCTGCCGTTCAGCCGCATCAAGATCGATCAATCCTTCATCCGGGACATGCTGACCCAGCCGGATTGCGCGGCGATCGTCAAATCGGTGATCGGCCTCGCGCAGGACCTGCAGATCGGCGTCGTGGCCGAAGGCGTCGAGACCGCGGATCAGCTCGAATACCTGCGCCAGACCAGCTGCGACGAGGTGCAGGGCTATTTGATCGGCCGGCCGATGTCGGGCAGCGATATCTCCGCGCTGCTCGATCACAATCCGCAGCATTCGGTGCACGCGGCGTAGCGCCGATCAGGCGCCGCGCACATCACGGCGCGTCGGCGCGATGCAAGGTGTCGACCGTGATGGTGCCGCGGGCCCGCGAGACGCACGCGCAGATCTTGCGGCTCTCCTGCTTCTGATGATCGCTGAAGAAGACGTCGCGATGGTCGATTTCGCCATCGACATCGACCACGTCAAGCGCGCAGACACCGCATTCGCCGCGCCGGCAGTCGCTCATCACCTCATGGCCGGCTTCGTTGAGCACGTCCAGCATCGAGCGGTCGCGCGGGATCACGAACTCGGTCCCCTCACCCCTGAGCCGCACGCGGAACGCCTCGGTCGGCAGCAAGCCGCTCGATCCAAAGGTCTCGTAGCGCAGATCGGTGATCGGGCGGCCGGACGCTTCCCAGGCGCGCCGCGCGGCATCCAGCATCCGCATCGGGCCGCAGAACAACGTCATCGTATCCTGCGGCAAGCCTGCGAAGACGCCGTCGAGGTCGAGCCGTCTGCCCTCGTCGCCGGCATGGACGATGAGGCGGTCGCCAAGCAGACGCTCGAGCGGTTCGAGGTAGGCCGCGTCGCCGCGCGCGCGCACGGCATAGTGCAATGTCACGCCGGCATCGCGGCGGACCAGCGCCTGTGCCGCACCGACGATCGGCGTGATGCCGACGCCACCCGCGATCAGGCAGAAATGCCGCCGCGTCCAGTCGAGTTGCACCAGCGAGGTCGGCAGCGTGACGGAGAGCCGCGCCCCCGGCATAAGCGACCACATATAGCGCGAGCCGCCGCGGGAATCCGCTGCGTGCCGCACCGCGATCCGGAAGCCTTGCGGATCGACTTCGCCGACCAGCGAATAGGACCGGGTCTGCGGCTGGCCTTCGATGGTGACGCCGACATCGATATGGCTGCCGACGGGATAAGGCGCGGCGGTGAAATCGTCCGGCCGCAGCAGGAATTCGCGGATGCCGGGCGTGAGGTCGCGCGTCGCAAGCAG
Organism: Bradyrhizobium sp. JR3.5; assembly: GCF_054057015.1. Classification (NCBI taxonomy): domain Bacteria; kingdom Pseudomonadati; phylum Pseudomonadota; class Alphaproteobacteria; order Hyphomicrobiales; family Nitrobacteraceae; genus Bradyrhizobium; species Bradyrhizobium sp. JR3.5. Next base: position 4,482,169 of record NZ_JBSRYV010000002.1, on the reverse strand, counting down.
CGTGGCGGATGTCCAGGTCTCGATGAATCGCATGGCGCGCTCCGTTCAGCCGGCCGTGACCAGCGCCAGCGCCGGCAGCAGATCAAGGTGCGTGCGGTTGCGCAGCGCCAGCCGCAGATTGCGTGCCGCAAGCCGGGCATGCTCGCGCATGACGGCTTCGGCACGCGCGCCCTCGCGGTTCTCGATGGCGTCGACCACGACGCGATGATGGTCCTGCGCGATCAGCAGGATCTGGCGCGCCTCGGGCAAGGCCGATTGCGCCATCACGAAGCCGCTCGGCGAGGCGAACGGCAGCGCCGAGGCGCGGTCGATCTGCCGGATCAGCGGCGGACTGCGCGACAGCTCGGTGAGCTGTGCGTGGAAGCGTGCGTTGAGCGCGACATAGGACGAAAAGGCTTCGACGGAGATCGGATCCTGCCGCACCAAGCCGTCAATCTCGCTGAGGCACTCCTTCAGCGGCTCGAGATCGCGCGACGAGACGCCGCGCTCGGCGGCAAAGCGCGCGGCAAGGCCCTCCAGCGTGCCGCGCAGCTCGATCGAATCGAGGATGTCGCGCTCGGAAAATGCCTTGACCATGAAGCCGCCGGACGGGATCGCCTCCAGCAGGCCCTCCTCCTCCAGCCGAACCAGCGCCATACGCACCGGCGTGCGCGACACCCCGGTGATCTCGACCGCCTGCAGCTCCGAGATGCGCTCGCCGGGCCGCAGCCGGCCGGAGAGAACCAGGTCACGCAGCGCGAGCTGCGCCCGCACGGTGTGCGATACTGAGCGATCGGCTTCGCGTTCCGCCATGGCTCGGCCTACTCCGCCGCTTGCAACTGCTGTGGCGGATTTTCCTTCGCCACCATGCGGTCAATGACGCGCCGCGCCCACATCGCGCCGGCATCGATGTTGAGATTGTAGAATACGCGGTCCGGATTCTCGTCCATCGCGCGCTGTTGCGCTTCCAGGATAACCTCGTCCTCGTGGAAGATGCCGGCGACGCCGTCGCGTATTTCGCTGGTCAGGCGCTGCTCGGTGATGCGGTGATTGCGGACGAAGGCCCAGAAATAATGGCAGGTCTTCTCGGTCTCCGGCGTGATGGTGTTGAGCACATAGCCGTTGACGCCCTGCGAGCGATCGCCCTCCGGCGCGCCCGACCCGGCCGGCGCGACGCCGACGTCGATATTGACGGTGCACGGCGCCTCGAAGCGGATGATCTGCCAGCGATCGACCGGGCCCGGCTTCTGCAGCTGCTTGGCCCAGAACGGCGGCGCCTCGATGCCCCTCATCCAGCGCGTGACGGTCACGGTCTTCTCGCCGTGGGTGACGTCGAACGGCGCTTCGGCGACCGCATCATTGCCGATGCTCGAGCCGTGCACGAAGGTCTCGTGGGTCAGGTCCATCAGATTGTCGACCACGAGGCGGTAATCGCATTTGACGTGAATGGTCTTACCGTCTCCGGCCCATGCCGGATCGTGATTCCAGTGCATGTCGGGCACCAGCGCGGGATCGGTCAGCGCGGGATCGCCCATCCAGAGCCAGATGAAGCGATGGCGCTCGACGACCGGATAGGCGCGCACGCAGGCCGACGGATTGATCGTCTCCTGCGAGGGCATGAAGGTGCAGCGGCCCTGCGCATTGTATTTCAGGCCGTGATAGCCGCAGACCACGGTATCGCCGTCGAGCCTGCCCTTGGACAGCGGCACGAGGCGATGCCAGCAGGCATCCTCGAGCGCCACGACCTCGCCGTCGCCCTTCCGGTACATCACGACATGCCTGCCGCAGATCGTTCGCGGCAACAGCGCGTGCTTGATCTCGGCGTCCCAGCCGGCCGCGTACCACGCGTTCATCGGAAAAGGTCTTGGCATCGGTCGCCCTCTCGGGTTCGGTTCGGATACCTGACGTATACATCATTCTCCCAAGATTAGCAATTAAAGGTATTATAGTCCGCCACGAGGTGGATTTATGTATACAACCCTGAAGGGATAAGAAGCCGCGAGATTTTTCCGGCGCATTCCGCCACGCCAACCGCGCATCGCCCGGCGCTTTCGCGCCGGAGACTCACTGTGATTGACGGATTCGCTGAACCGGCGGCGCCGGTGTGCGGCTTACGAGTTCGACGCCGCGCGGGTCGAGGCCGACTTGACGTCCTTGATGCTGACCACGACGGCGATGCGCTTGATCGTGCCGCTGCGATAGGCCTGCAGGAATTTGTCGTAGTGCTTGACCGAGATGCAGCCGTTGGAGTCGCCATTCGGCCCGAGCATGTAGCTGTGCACGAGCAGACCGACACGCCCGAACGTGTCGCTGCCATCGACCGGGGTCATGCGCAGCGCAGGCACGCCGTGGAACAGCTTCTCGCGGGGCTTCATCTCGTAGACGCCGGGCGGCGTCGCACCGGCGTTGCGGGCGTTCACATGCGACGGATCATCGAGCAGATTGCCGAGCCCCGAATGCGCTTCGAACTTCGTGCCGTCGGGCATGTACACGATGCGGCCGCTGATGTCGTAGACCGCCGTGGTGCTGTCATAACCGAGCGCACCGAGATTGGGGCTAGGGCCGGACAACAAGCCATCATTCGGATCGATCGAGGCAAGCTGCAGCTTGCCCGGCATCATGTCGGCGATCTTCTGCAGGAACGTCCGGTTGTCGCCCTGCTGGACCGGCGCCTGTGGCGGCAGCGGCTGATCGTTGCGCGCAAGCAGATTGGCTTCGGCCGGTCGCGATCGCGGCATCGGCACGGCAGATGCTGCGGTCGTGGTCGTGGCCGCGACGGATGCCGACGCCGGCTGGCTGGCCGGCAGTTCGGTCTGGGTGTCACGCAGCTGGCCGGCCAGCGCGTCCTCGATCTGACCGAACTCGGAATTGAAATCGCCGCGGCTCGAACGGAACCCGCGGCGCAGAGGATAATAGAGCGAAGCCGTGTTGATCGTGGAGCGAGAGCCGAAGCGATCGTCGAAATTCAACGAGGCGGTGGTGTTGGCGAGTGCCGGTCCATGCAGCCATGCGGTAGGGTCGATGCCAACCATCCAGGCGGCAAGGCCAGACGACAGGACGAGCGCGCTCACGGCGAACGCCGTGCTGCCCACCAGAGACACGCCGCGGTTCGACTTGCGCGCGGCTGCTTTCGTCGTACGTTGACCCATCATCCCCAAGTCGGTGCTCTGGGGCCTGTTACCCGGCCCACGTGAATTCACCGTTCGCTCATCATATCAGGGAATTAGAGTAAGGCATAATCGAGACGGAGCGGGCAACGACAGGATTTTTAAACGTTTTTCGGATGGAAAGTGCCAGAGAATCAGCCTTGGACGAGCTGAAATGGCCGAAAAAGTCCCGATTCGGGACAATTTCGGCGACTCAGGCGATCTTTTCTTCCCGGAGGGTGAGCACCGGGACCGGCTTCCCGATGGCGTAACCTTGCGCGTAGTCGACCCCGATCTGGCGCAGCTCGTCCAGGATCGCGAGGCTCTCGACGAATTCGGCGACCACCTGCTTCTGCATGATCTTCGCGGTCTTGGTGATCATCTCGACCATCGCGCGATCGACCTTGCTGTTCAGGATCTCCTTCACGAACGAGCCGTCGATCTTGATGGTGTCGACCGGCAGGTGCTTCAGATACGCGATCGAGGACATGCCGGTGCCGAAATCGTCGAGCGAGAAACTGCAGCCGATCTTGCGCAGCCGCGCGATGAATGTCTGCGCCTCGTCGAGATTCGAGATTGCACTGGTCTCGGTGATCTCGAAACACACCAATGCCGGCGAAAAATCATGCTGCGCGAACAGCTCGGCGACGAAGTCGACGAAATCGCTGTCGCCAATCGTGGCGCCGGAGAGATTGATGGCGTAGCTCGCAATCCTGCGCGGATGATGCTTGCGCTCGGCGATGATCTCGAAGGCGCGGCGAACCACCCAGCGGTCGATCAGCGGCATCAACCCATAACGTTCGGCCGCAGGCAGGAAGCTGCCGGGCGGCACCAGCGCGCCGCTCTCGTCGCGCAGCCGCAGCAGCAGTTCGCGCCGCTCATTGCCCTTCAGCGCACCGTTGATCGGACGGATCTCCTGCTCGTAGAGGCAGAAGCGCCCCTCGTCCAATCCCTTGCGGATGCGATTGACCCAACTCATCTCGGCGACACGCACCGCCATGCCGGTATCGGACGGACGGTGCTCCTGGACGCGGTTGCGTCCCTTGTCCTTGGCGAGGAAGCAGGCGACATCAGCGAGGCGCAACGCGTCCTGCACGCCGGCGCTGTCGGCCAACGCGACCAGACCGATGCTCGCGCTGATCCGGAAGCTCGAGCCCTCATGGACGAAGTTCGACTGCTCGATCACTGCCCTGATCCGCTCCGCGACGTCGGTGGCGACGTCATGCGCGGTGGAGCCGTCATCGTGGAGCAGAATGCCGAACTCGTCGCCGCCGAGACGCGCGACCAGCCCGCTGCCGCCGACTTCAGCCGCCAATAGCCTCGCTACCTGTTTCAGCAGCCGGTCGCCCGCCATGTGGCCGCAGGTGTCGTTGACGACCTTGAACTGATCGAGGTCGATCAGCATCAGATCGGCGCCTGTGGCCGGCGAGCCCGACATCGCCTTGTGCAGTTCGAACTCGAACTGCCGGCGGTTCGCAAGGCCGGTGAGTGCGTCATGGGAGGCGGCCCACGCCAGTTCCTCGACCAGCCGCCGCTCGGCCGTCATGTCGTGAATGATCATGACGCGGCCGGCCGGTTCGCCGGCATGCACGATCGGGGTCTCGACCACCGAGACCGGCACGCTGGAATGGTCCGGCCGCACCAGGAGCCGCTGCTGCGGCCGGCTCTCGTCGTCGGAATCGGCGCTCTGGAACGATCCCCGCACCGGCTGCTCGGCAATGTTGAATAGTGACGAGAGCTGCCATCCGGTTACGTCCTGCCCCGACGCGATCAGCCGCTGCGCGGCGCCGTTCATGTAGCCGACGCGATCGTCCTGCGTGGTCACGATGACCGCGTCGCCGATCGAGGCCAGCGTGAGCTGAGCGCGCTCCTTCTCGACGGCGAGCGCGGTCTCGGCGAGCCAGCGCCGCCACAGCATCCGTCGCGTATGGAACAGGACGATGCCGGCAAGGCAGGCCGCGATCACGAGATTGACCAGCAACAGCAGCGCGGAGACCTGACGCGACGCCTTCCCCAAATGGTCGGAGAAATCGACGGCGAGCGTGCTCAGTGCGGCGTCGACCGCACCGATCCGCTCCGCCCAGTGTTTGATGGTCGCAGCCGAGGGATCATGCAGCGCGACGTCGTTGGCGGCCTCGTTCCTGATTTCGATCAGCTGATCGAGCAGGGCATCCGAATTCCGCCAGGCCGTCACCGCGCCGGCCACGTGATGCATCGTGCGGAAATATTTGAACAGCCAGATCAGGCCGCCGATGTCGTCGTCATGATTGCCCGCTTTGGCGAAGCCGGCTCGGGCCACGGCGTCGTTGTTGCCCGGCGCTTCCAGCGCGAGCCGCGCCGTGCGATCGGCCAGCGGCACCGCGATCGCGGCATCGAACTTCTGCAGATAGAGCGGCGCGCCGGTGCTGACATAGATCTGGAGGTCGTGAATGGCGTCCTTCTGTCCCTTCGACCACAGGCTCTCGCCCGCCACATAGGCCCGCACCGCGGACATCACCTGCAGGCTGCCGGCCGACAGACCGCCAAGCAGCAACACGATCGCGAGCAGAGGGCCAACCACCCGCCACAGTGACCAGCTTCGAAACGAAAAGAACATGCCCAATGCGCGACCGACCCTGAAATGTCGGGTAAGCCTAGGAATGCCGGCTTAACCTCACGTTGCAAAACGCGACGAGTTTGAAACGACTTGGCTGTAACGCAATTGCGTCAAACTTTACTCATCGCGTCGACCGGAGCTCGCGCTCAGGGTCGCAATGTCGGCGACGTGTTCGGGGTCGGCGCCTGCTCCATTTCGGCCTCCTCGGGCAGCTTGTCGGCATGGACGGCAAGCGGTGTGCCGATCCAGAGCGGATCGTCGCGATGATCGCGGCGCGGATTGGTCGTGTTGGGATGGACCAGGATGCTCAGGCTGCCATGGTTCAGCATCAGCCACGGCACCAGGGTCGGAAACAGCTCGGCCGCAAACGCCACCTGATACATCGCCTGGTCGTGCGGGCCGACCTTGACGTCGTGCCAACGCCCGAGCGTGACCAGGAAACGCTCGCCCATCCAGTTGCGCAGGCGTTCGGCCTCGCCACGGCCGGAGGTGGGGTCGTAATAGACATGGGCGTGATAGCTCGCGATCTCGCCGATCGTCCGTGGCCCGTCCGTCATCTCGCCTCTCCTTCCACGGCCGGTCACTTCCGCCGCAGTACACTGAACTGGAACGACTGCGTCGCGCCCCAGGGCGTGACGTGCCGGTGCGCCTCATGCGCGATCAGCTCGAATGCCGGACCGATGGTCCGGCTGAGCGTTGCCGGATCATAGCGCTGCACCGGCAGGCCGCTGCATTTTTCCGGACCGTCGAGCGCGAAGGTGCCGATCACGGCGTGGCCACCTGCCTTGACGCCGCGATGCAGTCTCTCGAGATAGGCCGCGCGGTCGCTCTCCGCGACGAGAAAATGAAACGCCGCACGATCGTGCCAGATGTCGAAAGGCTGCTGCGGCTGCCAGACCGTCACATCGTCGGCCACCCAGCGCACCGCCGCGCCGGGCGCGCCGACCCGTTCCCGCGCGCTCGCCAGCGCCGCTTCGGAGAGATCGAGCACGGTCAGATCATGAAAGCCCCTCCGCCAGCAGCGCATCGACGAGGCGCGAGGCCCCGCCGCCGATGTCGATGATCGACGCATCGCGGCCGGGCGCGACGGATTCGATCAAGCCCAGCGATGGCTGCGGATCGGCCTGCGACCAGCTCACCTGCTGCTCGCCCTTGGTCAAATAGACGGTCTGCCAATGCGACTGGCGATCAGGAGCGGTCACGGCGATAGGTCCCGAAAGCGGCAGCAACCCACGTTGCGCACCATTAACCATGAGCTAGGCGCGGCGGTCTCCCGCGTCAACCGGCAGCAGCCGACACACACGGCCGCGCAGCAGCAAATGCCACATTTGCATCGCCACATTTTCCATTTAACCTGATGGCGAGGTTGAGATCGGGGCGTCCGGGGATGGCCAATTTCGGCTGGACACGCGGCAACAAGCCTGCACAGACGGACGACGCCGCCAGCGACTTGCGCGGCCTCACCGATCCCTGCGCGTTTCTCGCCGCACTCGACAAGGTGGTGCCGCGCTATCTCGATCTCGCCGACAACGGCGTGCTGGTCTATCCGGCTTGCAAGCGCAAGCCCGGCGACCTGCTCGGCGATAGCAGGGCGATCTGGGAGCACACGCGGCTCGAGGCGATGCGCTATGTCCCGATGGTGCCGCGGAAAGACACCTCGCTGCTGGTCGATCCGGCGCGCCAGACCGAGATGATCGACGCTTTCCTGCGCCAGCGCGCGCACGACAACACCGTCATCGATTTCACGGGAACGGCGATCGAGGACTACGGCATCGCGATCTATGCGGCGTTGAACTGGCTGAACCATTGCGGCGCCACCGTGGGTGCCGATCCGCAGAAATTCTCCGGCACACTGCGCAGCTTCCGCAAGGTCATGGTCGTCGCCCGGCAGTGGTGGGCGCTCGACGGCGCCGCGGAGCGCTGCCGGCAGATGCTGGAGGCGCGCGAGCGGCCGCCGCTGGTGTTCTTCCTGTTGTGGGCCGAATGCACCAATTTGGCGCGCGAGATCGCGATCGCGGCGGCCGGCGCGGCGGCGACAGAAGACAGTATCGCGCGGATGCGCGCGGCCGAAGATCCGGAACAGCTGACGTAAAGCGGGATGAGGTTTGGTTGAATCGGCTTGGCGCGGTTTCGGTTCACCTCTCCCCGTCGGGGAGAGGTCGGATTGCTCTCGGCGATGCGAAGCATCGTCCGGTGCAATCCGGGTGAGGCTCTTGCTCTCTCGATAAACCGTAACCCCTCACCCGATTTGCTGCGCAAATCGACGCAGGCCAGCTTGTCGGCGACCTTCTCGCGCATTGCAGGCGTTATTCTTAGCTCGAGCAGGGAGCTGCCGCTCATCGTGTCGAGATGCAGCCTTCGAGCTTGCCGAAACTCCTCGAAATACGGCGGTCGCCGACCTTGCCGACGACAGGCACGTCGCGTCGGTTTATTTTGCGAGCCGTACAACCACCGGGAGAGTTGCCGCACGCCGTTGCAATCGCGCAGTGCCCTAAACCGCCTGCCGCGGCCCGCTCAATCCGGTGCTAGCCTTGGTGCCAGCCTCAACCTTGATGCCAGCCTTTTGATGCCAGCCTTGGCCGAAATCAGACCGGATCCTCATATGCCAAACCTTTCAGACAAGTCGCTTGCCGACGGCAAGATCCTGCAAGGCGTGATCGACGGCGTCGGCGTCATCACCTTCAACAATCCCGACAAGCGCAATGCGATGTCGCTGGAGATGTGGGAGGGGCTCGGCGAGGCGCTGACCGCCTTGCGCGACGATCCGGCTGTCCGTGTCGTGATCCTGGTCGGCGCTGGCGACAAGGCCTTCGTGTCCGGCGCCGATATCAGCCAGTTCGAGAAGACCCGCCACAACGCGGAAGCCTCCGAGGAATATTCACGGCGCAGCGCCGCCCAGCGCGCCTTGCTCGCCGACTACCCGAAGCCGACCATCGCCTGCATCCGCGGCTTCTGCCTCGGCGGCGGCATGCAGGTCGCGATGCTGACCGATATCCGCATCTCCGGCGCCAGCGGGCAGTTCGGCATTCCTGCCGCCAAGCTCGGCATCGCCTACGGCTATGACGGGCTGCGCCACCTGGTGTCGCTGGTCGGCCCGTCCTGGGCGCGGCTGATCATGTACACGGGCATGCGGATCGACTCCGCGGAAGCGCTGCGGATCGGCCTCGTCGATCGCGTGCTGCCGGATGCCGAGTTGTGGGATGCGACCATGGAGATCGCGCGCACCATTTCGGGCAACGCGCCGCTGGCGATCAAGGCCGCCAAGATCACCATCGCGCAGGTGCTGAAGGATCCCGCCGATCGCGACATGGCCGCGATCAAGCAGATCGGCATCGACTGCATGGACAGCGCGGATTTCCGCGAAGGCCGCAACGCCTTCATGGAAAAGCGCAAGCCGCAGTTCAAGGGCCGGTAGCCATCCCGTGTCATCACCCGCGCACGCCTTCGCGGGTAGTGGCAGCTGAGAGTGCGGTAACAGCGGTGGTCCAACCCGCCATCGTCGTTGCCACGCAATACACTCATCGCCCGGTTAAACCGGGCGATGACAGATGATGATGTCGAGCAATTTCTGGATATTAGAAGAATATCCCTGATTTGCCCGACGCGTCAAGTAGCCTGGTCGAACGCCGGCAGCCGCCGGCTACTTTGCATGGGGTTGTTTTCGATATTTTGGCAGTGTGCTCGCGATTGAACCTGCGCCCTACTTCCTCTCGTTGACCGGTACCGTGTAGTTGAGGATCAACCGCCCGCCGTCGGGATAGATGGTCTGGCCGGTGATGTAGGAGGCGTCGTCGCTGGCGAGGAACGCCACGACGGAGGCAACCTCGCTCGGCTCGCCGCAGCGGCCGGCCGGGGTGCGCGACAGCACGCTGCGCCGCGCGTCCTCCGACGAGAAGATCGCCGTCGCCACCATCTCGGTCAGGATCGTGCCGGGCCCGACCGCCACGACCCGAATGCCGTGCGGCGCGAGCGCCACCGCGGCCACCGAGGTGAGCTGCTTCATCGCGCCCTTGGACATCGCATAGGTCGCAAGCGAGGGGATCGCGAGCAGCGCGTTGACCGAGGACATGTTGACGACGACGCCGCCACCGCCCTGCGCGATCATCTGGCGCGCCGCGGCCTGAACACCGAAGAACGCGCCCTTGAGATTGATCCCCATCACGTCGTCGAATTCGGTCTCACTGATATCGAGGAAGTCGCGGTTGCGCGCGACGCCGGCATTGTTGACCATGACGTCGAGCCGGCCGAACTCCTTCACCGCGTGAGCCACGATGGCATCGACATCGGCGCGCTTGCTGACGTCGGCCTCGACGGCCCGCAACCGATCCTCATGTCCGAGTTCTTGGGCGGCGTGGACGAGCCCCGCAGCGTCGACATCCGAGATCACAACCCTGGCGCCATCGGACAGGAACCGCGCGGCGCAGGCCTTGCCGATACCGCGCGCCGCTCCGGTGATGACGACGACCTTGCCGGAATTCTTCATGGGAGTGCCTCCAGACCAAAACTGTTCACGGAGCAATAGCGCATTGCGCGTCGGCAGGGAACGCGGCGGATTCCCCGCGTCGCGAGATCGGTGTGGGACTGCGCAAGCGCGACACCGGTCTCCGCCGCGTGCGCACGCAGCGGCGCGCCCTCCTCGCGGTCCAGCTTGATATCGTAGGCGGCGACCTTGACGTCCCGCTTGCGCAGGTCTTCGGCAAGGATGCGTCCGACCTCGCCATAGCCGAGCATGCCGACCTGCCACTGCCGCGGATCGCTGGAGATTGTCATCAGTTCAAGTCCCGTGTCGTGTCGTCAAACAGCTCATCGACCGCGATCCGCCGGGGGATCAACGCCTGCTGGACGCAATAGTCGATCATCAGTTCGAGCGGCTTGCGGTTCGTTTCGACGCCGAACGGCAGCAGGTCCGGCACATCAGGCGGACCGGCGTTCGCCCTGGCGCGCTTGAAGAGTTCGTAGAGGCTCCGCACCACGTCCGGGCGCGATGTCGCAAGCTGCGTCGTCACCACCACCAGATGATTGACCGGCACGACGCCATGCCGCGCGTACCACCGCGCCGCCTCTGCGGTCGGATCGGCGAACAACGGCCTGAGCGCCGGATCGCTCGAGGTCTCGCCCAGCACGGCATCCAGCTCGCCGTCCTTCAGCATCTGGATGATGGCCCTGCCCTTCGGCGCCCGTTCAGTGCTGTCGACATATTCGGCGACATGCGGGTCCTCGAACGTGACCCAGTCGATACGGTCGAGGTTGACGCCATGATCGTTGGCGAGGATGCCGCGCATCCATGCGCCGGTCGTGGTCGTGAACGAGCGGATGCCGACCCGCTTGCCTTCGAGATCGGCAGGTATCAGCGTGCCGCGGTCGGCGCGGTATAGCGCGTGGCCATGCTGGAAGCGGCCGACCATCGCAGCCGGCAACAGCACCAGTGGTTTGCCGTGCGCCCTTGCCATCAAATAGGTCACGATCGCCATCTCGCAGACGTCGAACGCCTGCTCGCGCACCATCGGCTTGAACGCCGCGTTGGTCGGCGTGAACTCGGTGAAGTCGAGATCGAACAGCTCCGAGCGCAGCTCGCCGCTCTTCACCGCCTGGACGTGCGGGTGATTGCCAAGCACCGAGCGCAGCCGAAGTTTCTCCATGGCGACGAACTCCGCGGGGTCAGGTCAGCGCGCGCCCTGGATTCACGCTTGCGGCCTTGCGCGGCACAGGCGCTGGTTGATCGAGCGGCGCGGCTTGCAGCGCGGCGACCGTCGCGCGCACCAGCTCTTCGATCGCATGGCCGGCATCGGTGCCGTCGGCGCTGCCGCGCGACAGGCGCGAGACGCGCTCCGGCGTCACCAGCGTGTAGTAGAGCGCGCCGAGCAGGAAGTGGCCGCGCCAGACCAGATCGGTGCGCGGAATATGCGGCAGGCTTTCATGGATCGCGTCGATGAAGGCGTGGCTGGTGTCGTCGAAGGTCTGCGCGATAATCTTGCGCACGACCTCGTTGCCCTCGGCCGACATGATCGCGCGCAACCGCGTGAACCGCGTCCCGCCACCGGCAAGATCGCTGCCCGAAGTGAAGGCCGGCAGCACATAGGCGCGCACGATCGCCTCCAGCCGGTCCTGCAGGTCGCGCACCCGCCGCGCCGCCGCCAGGAGCTCCGAGCGCCGCCGATTCATCGGGCCGCAATGCCGACGATAGATCTCCAGCAGCAGGCCGTCCTTGGTCTTGAAGTGATAGGTCACGCTACCGGGATTGGCGCCGGCCGCCTGCGCGATGTCGCGTACCGAGACGGCGTTGAAGCCGTAGGTCGAGAACAGTTCCTCCGCCGCGGCGAGGATCGCCTCGCGCATGTTCGGCTTGCGGGTGCTGGCGACCTTGGCGTCGGCCTTCATGCCGGGCTTGGCAGGTTTGCGGACCATATTTGTACTATCGTCCAAATATTCAGGTCACGTCAACAAGGCGGCGGCAGGCCCGCGTTCAGAACAGTTTGACGTCAGGCTCGGCACGGCCGCGTGCCGCGGCATCGAGCAGAAAGGTTTGACCGTGGCCGGGATCGGCCGCGCGCTGGGCCTCGTCCATGTCCTGCCAGGCCGAGGTGACCAGCACGCGCGCGAAATCGCGGCCGACAAAGGCCGGGCAGCTCGATTGGCTTGCCGGCACCTTCAGCGAGCGCAGGTGCCGGCCGCTGGGATCGTAGACATCGACGCAGCCACCGCCCCAGCGCGCGTTCCAGATCAACCCATCGGCATCGACGATCGCACCGTCGAGCCCGCCGGTGCCTTGATGTCTGATCAAATCGATCGGCTCGCCGGTCGGCAGTCCGGTTGATGGATCGAGCGGTACGCGATGCAGCACGTTGGTCGCGGTATCGGCGAAATAGCCGACGTCGCCAGCGGGCGAAAAACAGATCGCATTGGGGATCGTGACCCCGGGATAGAGCCGCGTGATGTGGCCGTGATGCAGCGCGTAGATCGAACCTGCGCCGTGCTCGGCCTGGCGCCCCATGGTGCCGAGCCAAAAGGTGCCCGAACGGATGCACGCGCGCATCATTGGAGCGCGTCACGGGATTGTCGGCTTCGAGTGCGACGAACAGCTCCATGCGACCGCTGGCGACCTGCCGGACGTAAAGCCCATCCTCAGTGAGGATCAGCTGCCGCTCGCCGTCGATCCGCGCCAATGCGCTCGCCATCTTCGGCAATTCGTGAACGACGGTGCGGCCGCTTGCAAAACGATGCTCGAACAGGCGACGCTCGCGGATGTCGAACCACCATGCGGTGTCGGTCGCCGCGTCATAGGTCGGGCCCTCGCCGAGATGACAGCGCTCGGCAGACAGCACGGATGTCGGCACCTCTTCGATCAGCGGCTCTGCGGCGCGGTCGGTCATGGCGTCACTCACATGGTCGAGAATCGATAAATTGCGATGCGCCGGTAGATCTGCCCGGGGTCGAGCCGCGCCGACGGGAAGTCAGGCCGGTTCGGCGTATCCGGCCAGGCGTGCGGCTCGAGACATAGCGCGTCGGATTGGCGATAGAGCCGATCGCCCTTGCCGGCGCTCGAGCCATCGAGGAAGTTGCCGGAATAGAACTGCAACCCCGGCTGATCGGTGAACAGCTCCATCACGCGACCGCTGTGCGGCGCCTCGAGGCGCGCGGCGAGGCGAAAGCCTGCCCCCGAGGCCAGACAGAAATTGTGGTCATAGCCGCGCCCGAGCCGCAGCTGCTCGTCATTCATCCTGATCCGCGCGCCGATCGCGGTGGGCTTGCGGAAGTCGAACGGCGTGCCGTCAACCGGCCGTGGCGGCTCTGGCAACGGGATCGCCGTGACGTCCACCGCGAGGAAATGATCGGAAACGATCGTCAGCCTGTGATCGAGGATTTGTGTGCCTGAGCACGCGCCGTCTAGATTGAAGAAGCTGTGATTGGTGAGATTGACGTAGGTCGGCCGGTCGATGGTCGCCTCGTAGGTGACCGCGAGTTCCATCGGGTTGCGCACCTGATACGTCACCCGGGTCTGAAGATTGCCCGGATAGCCCTCTTCGCCATGCGGGCTTTCGCGCTCCAGCACCAGCGTCGGCCCCGGTTCGTCGGATAGTTCGGCGATCCGCCACAGCTTGCGATCAAAGCCCTGCAGGCCACCATGCAGCGCGTTGGGGCCGTTGTTGGCGGCGAGATTCACCGTCTCGCCATCGAGCACGAAGCGCGCGCCGGCGATCCGGTTGGCGTAGCGCCCGATGGTCGCGCCGAAGAATTTGCGCTGCGCGAGATAGCCGTCGAATTCGTCATGGCCCAGCACGACGTCGTCGCAATGCCCGCCGCGATCGGGCACGAGCAGCGCTTGCAGCGTGGCGCCGAACGGAAGGATGCTGGCCTCGAAGCCGTGTTCGCCGCGCAGCGTCACGCGCTCGACCACGGTGCCGTCGGGCAATTTGCCGAAGGGCGCGCGAGCAATGCTGGCTGATGTCATTGTCAGTCCCCGAACGCCTCGACAGAGCGCCGTCGCCCCAGCATGAAGCTATCGGCGACCAGCCGCAAGGGCGCGAGGTCGACCTCGGACTTTCCGTCCGCCGTCAGCGCGACGAAGCGGCGGTACAGCGCGGGATATTCCTCATCCGTGGCATCGACCACCAACCTGCTGCCGTCGCGCAGCTGCCGTCCGCCTTTCGACAGCGTCACAGGCCCAGCCTCGGTCTCGCACAGGATGTCCCAGCTCGGCGGCCCGGTCTGGCGAAGATCGAATTCGGCGTGGATCGGCAGGCCGTTCTCATCGGACAGTTCGATTGCTGCTGCAATCGGCGCCTCCCGGTTGGAAGGAACGTCCAGGACCGCACTCCTGACAAAGACTGGACGCGGCAGGATCTCGGTCAGGATCGACAGCGCGTTGATGCCGGGATCGAACACGCCGAAGCCGCCCGCCTCGAAGATCCAGGCCTGGCCTGGATGCCAGACGCGGACGTCTTCCTTCCAGATGATCGTCACCTTGTTGATCGTGCGGCCGGCGAGCAATTGCCGCGCCGGTCCGACCGCGGGTGCGTAGCGCGAGTGCCATGTCGCAAACAATGTCCGGCCGGCCTCGCCCGCGGCCGCGATCAGCGGCCTGAGTTCGCTTAACGTAGACCCGGGCGGCTTCTCCAGCAGCACATGCTTGCCGGCGGCGAGTGCTGCGGCAGCCTGCGCGTGACGCGCCTGCGGCGGCGTGCACAGCGCAACCGCATCGATCTCCGGACCGTCGCGCAACAACTCCTGCAAGTCGCGGAAATGCGGCAGGCAGGATGGGGTCTTGGCCGGATCGGCCACCGCGACGAGTGCCGCGCCTGATGTCTTCGCGATCGCAGGCACGTGCTGCCGGCACGCGATCTCCCCGAAACCGACGATGGCGATGCGAAGCAGATCGCTCATGGCCGTCCTCGCGTTGCTGCCCGCCCGGCCGATGCCGCCAGGCAAGGTCATAGGCCAGCACCGGATACCAACGGCATGATCCGGCTTTGGTTGCAAAGGCGCAACTCCACGACGCCTTGTTGTGCGCCGCACGGCCGGGGGCATCGGTCCTGATCCATCACAACCGATGCTCCAGACTGTTGTTTTGACGGGTTTTCTTCGCGCGAACCGGTCACCGCTCCTCTCGAAACCGCGCTAGCGGGCGGCTTCGAATCCGCCGAGCACCGCCGTCAGATTGGCACCGAGGATGTCGGAGAGATAGCCGCCCTCCTGCACCAGCACGGTCGGCAGGCCGAACCGGGCGAGCGCCTCGCCGATCCGGCGGAAGCCGTCGGTGGTGACGGCGAGGCCTGCGAGCGGGTCCTTCTCGGAGGCGTCGAGACCGAGTGCGACCACAAGCGCGGTTGGCGCGAAGGAGCGGATCGCCTTCTCCGCCGCCGCGAGCGCCTTGATGTAGTCGTCGTCGCCGGTACCCTTGGCGAGGGGAATGTTGAGATTGGTGCCAAGGCCGGCCCCGGCGCCACGCTCATGCGCATAGCCCCAGACGAACGGGTAGAAGAACGACGGATCGGCGTGGATCGAGACCGTGAAGACATCTCCCCGCTCGTAGAAGATGCCCTGCGTGCCGTTGCCGTGATGCACGTCGACATCGAGGATCGCGACGCGCTCGTGTTTCTGGCGCAGGTGCTCGGCCGCGATCGCGCTGTTGTTGAGGAAGCAGAAGCCGCCGGCGAGATCGCGATAGGCGTGGTGACCGGGCGGACGGCACAGCGCGTAGACGGCGTCCTCGCCGTCGAGCACCATCTGCGCCGCGGTGACTGCGACGTCGCTCGAGGCGCAGGCGCCGGCCCAGGTGCCGGGGCCGATCGGCGCCGCGGTGTCAACCGTATGCCAGCCGAGCTTGCCGACGATGTGAGTGGGGTACGTGCCGGCGTTGCGCACCGGATGCATGTTCGCGATCATCTCCGGTCCAGCATTGCCGAGCGCCGCCCATTCGTCCCAGGCGTCAGCGAGAAAGCTCAGATATTCCGGACTGTGCACCCGCGCCCGTGGGCCCTGCCCGAATTTGGTCGGCTCGATCAGCGTGTGCTTGCCGGCCTTCAGGCCCGCCAGCAGGCGGTCGGCGCGCTCGGGCTGCTCGGTGGTGCGCTGGACCACACCGCGGACCAGGAAGAATTGCGGATCATGGCTGCGGTGCAGATCACTGTAGACGGCCTTCACGGGATACTCCTGTTCGGTGAGCAGTTGAGCTGAGCCTTCGCTGGCGAATTGTACAGTATCAGCGGCGGCGATGATCTGAAACAGCGCGCGATTTCATGCTATGTTCGCAGGGCACGCAATGATTCAAGCACGCAGGATACGAATCCCAGCCATGGCGGGAAGCAAGGCGGAGACGGAGGATACGGCAACGGGTCGGCGCGGCCGGCCACGCTCCGCCGTGACCACGGCCGCGATCCTGCACAGCGCCTATACGCTGATGGCGACCACCGGCCTTGCCGCCACCACGATTGACGCGATCGCCAGACATTCCAACGTCTCGAAGATGACGATCTACAAATGGTGGCCGTCGCGCGAGGCCTTGCTGATCGATGCTTTCCTCGACCAGGCCTCGCGCGCGGTGCCGCTGCCTGAAGCGGGCAATCCGGTCGCCCGTATCCGCCGCCACGTCGCGACGTATGTCGAGGCGTTGCAGGGCGAGTTCGGACGGGTGCAGCTCGCGGTGATCTCGGAATGCATCTCGCAGACCGGCACGGCCGAACTGTTCTACGAGCGCTATCTCGGCCTTCGTCGCAGCCGGATGCTGGAAATCATCGCTGCCGGCCAGAAGGACGGCAGCATCGGCGCACCGGGCGTACCCGGCGATATCTATGACGCGATCTACGGCAGCCTGTTCTACCGGTATGTCTTCGGCATCAAGCCGCTGACGCCGGCCTATGCCCGCAACCTCGTCAATCTGGTGCTGCGGCCGCACGCCGAGGCGTGAGCATCAAGCCGAGCGCTGCCGCTGACGGCGGAACCAGGCCCAGGTCTCGCGCGTCACGGCGCGGTAGTTGCTGCCGCGATACACGATGTGGCCATCGACCATGGCGTTCAGCCCCCTCGGCAACGCATGGAACGGCACCGTCGGATAGGCATGATGCTCGACGTGATACGGCATGTTCCAGGCGAACCATTTCATGATCCGGCCTGTCATCGTGGTGCGCGTGTTCTCGAACGCACTCCGCGTCCGCTCGCAACCGGTGTGCTCTGCATAGAGATACGGGCGCAGGATGAGCTGACCGGCGAGCAGCGGCACGATCCACACCCAGAGCAGGATCGCGCTGTGCAGCGCGAGCGATGCCACGAGCAACAGCAGGTAACCTGCAAGATAAAGCCTGGCTTCCAGCACGATCGAGGCGCGTTTGTGCTGCGGAATCCACGGCACGGTCACCTTCCCGGTGAGTGCATGGCGGAACATCAGCCGGATCCGAACCAGCACCTGCAACAGCCCCAAATAGGCGATCGCAAGCTGGGTGTCCGACGCGGGCTTGGGGCCGACGATCAACTCCGGGTCCTTCTCCGGATCCTGGGTGTAGCGATGATGGTCCCAGTGAAACAGGCAGTAATATTGGTATGGCAATCCGATCATGAAGGCGGACAGATTGCCGACCACAAGATTGAGCGCATGACTGCGGAACGCAGTCTTGTGCGCGGTCTCGTGCACCACCATGAACAGGAACGCGACGAAGTAGCCCTGGATGGCAATCAGCGGCATCGCCCACGCGAGACCATCGCGCGACGAGACCAGCCAGATCAGCGCGCCGACCACAACGATCATCCCGTAATGACTTGCCGCGCGCACCGCGCCGGCAAGGTTCGACTTGGTGGACAGGTCGCGCAAGATCAGCGGGCTGAGCGGCTTCAGGCGAGGTCCGGCATCACTGGTCTCTGCGGTGCTCATGGTCGTCTCACCTGTCAGCGTTGCAAGAGCGCCGAGATTTCAGCGTTGATGAAGGCACGGTCTTCGGCGTTGTTGACCGGATTGCCGGCGCGGTGCCCATGGATCGAGGGGATCGCGTGCAGCGCCGCGGAGCGGGCATTGACCAGGCGGCCGAATTCATCCTCGTTGTCGCGCGGATCGAAATAGCGGTCGGTACGTCCTGGCATCAGCAGCACGTGCGCCTTGATCGCGGCCAGCGCACGGTCGAAATCGCCACCGAATTCGTCGCAGCGGCTGATGTCGCCGGCCTGCCAGATCGCAATCTGCGCCAGCAGATTATTTGCATCGCGCCGCGCGAAGGCACCGTCCCACGATCCCGCGAGGTAGTCCTCCAACGAGCTGAAGCCGGCCTCGCGCCAGACTTCTTCGCGATAGAACTCATGCGACATCGCCCAGCCGGCGTAGACGCGCCCCATCGCGCGAAGGCCCGCCGTCGGCTTGGTGACGAAGCGGCCATCCTGGTAGGCCGGGTCGGTGGTCAGCGCAGCCTTCACACCTTCGAGGAAGACATGATTATACGGCGAGCACCTTGCGCTGCCGCAGACCACCGCCGCGCGCTCCACCATGTCAGGATAGCGCGCGGCCCAGTGATAGGCCTGCATGCCGCCCATCGACCAGCCGTAGACCAGCGCGAGCTTGGTCACGCCAAACCGCTCGACCAGCAGCCGCCGCTGGATGGCGACGGCGTCATGATAGGTGAAGGCGGGAAACGGTGCGCCGCCGAGCAGCTCGCTCGAATTCGACGGCGAGGATGATAGGCCGTTGCCGAACTGGTTCGCGATGATGATGAAGTAGCGCTCGGGATCGAGCGCCCCGCCCGGCTGCACCAGCCATTCGATGTCGGTGTGCTGCGCGGCGAACGAGGTCGGATAGAGGATGACGTTGTCTTTGGCCGCGTTCAGCGTGCCGTAGGTCTTGTAGGCGAGCGCAAGCTGCGGAAACACCGCGCCGCCCTGCAAGGTCACCCGACCTGCCTCGAACACCTCGTAGTCACGTGACGCGGTCATGCGCATTCGACCTTGATCGGCAGGGCGCGACGCTGAGCCCTCAATAACTGTACTTATTGTACATTAATTCGGAGCCGAAGCAAGGGCGGCGAAGGTGGCATCGCACCAGGCCGATCCATTCAAAATTGGTATCGATCAATACCCGTTTCGGCTTGGACCCATTGTCGTCATCTCTCTAGGACAGTCCCCGAGGAAATCTTTCAAGGAGGCGCGAATGAGCGCAATTGTGTCCGCCACGGACGCGCGGCGATCCCGCGTCCGGCTGCTGATCGTGACGATGCTGTTTCTCGTCACCACCGTGAACTATGCCGATCGCGCCACGCTCTCGATCGCCGGCCCTGCCCTTTCCAAGGAACTGCATCTCGATCCCGTCGCGATGGGTTACGTGTTCTCGGCGTTCGGCTGGTCCTATGTGATCGCGCAGGTGCCGTGCGGCTGGCTGCTCGACCGCTACGGCTCCAAATGGGTCTATGCGATCAGCATCATCGTCTGGTCGATCTTCACCGCGATGCAGGGCCTGGTCGGGTTCCTCTCGGCGGGCGCCGCCGTGGCGCTGCTGTTCGGGTTGCGCTTCCTGGTCGGCTTCGCCGAGGCGCCATCGTTCCCGGCCAATGCCCGCATCGTCGCGGCCTGGTTCCCCGGCAATGAGCGCGGCACCGCATCGGCGTTCTTCAACTCTGGACAGTATTTCGCGACCGTGATCTTCGCGCCGCTGATGGGCTGGATCGCGCACGAATACGGCTGGCGCCACGTGTTCTATGTGATGGGCGGGCTCGGCATCGTGATGGGCATCGCCTGGATCAAGACGATCTATGAGCCGAAGGACCATCCCGCAATCAACGAGGCCGAGTTCGACTACATCAAGCAGGGCGGCGCGCTGGTCGACATGGATGCGGCGAAGTCCGGCAAGGCTCACGACAGCGGCCCCAGCTGGGATCATATCCGCCAGCTGCTCGCCAATCGCATGATGCTCGGCGTCTATATCGGCCAGTACTGCATCAACACGCTGACCTACTTCTTCCTGACCTGGTTCCCGGTCTATCTGGTGAAGGAGCGCGGGCTCTCGATCCTGCAGGCCGGCTTCGTCGCGACATTGCCGGCGCTGTGCGGCTTCATCGGCGGCGTACTCGGCGGCGTCATCTCGGACTATCTGCTGCGCCGCACCGGCTCGCTGACCATGGCGCGCAAGATCCCGATCGTCGGCGGCATGCTGCTGTCGATGACGATCATCGCCTGCAACTACGTCGACAGCCAGGCGCTGGTGGTCGGCTTCATGGCGCTTGCCTTTTTCGGCAAGGGCATCGGCGCGCTCGGCTGGGCTGTCGTCTCCGACACCTCGCCGAAGGAGGCCGGCGGCGTCTCCGGCGGCCTGTTCAATACCTTCGGCAATCTGTCCTCGATCACCACGCCGATCATCATCGGCTACATCCTCGCCGCCACCGGCTCGTTCAACGGCGCGCTGGTGTTCGTCGGCGCCAATGCGCTGGTCGCGGCGATCGCCTATCTGTTCATCGTCGGCGAGATCAAGCGGGTGCAGCTGAAGGCGGCCTGACCGGACCGCCGCAGCAACAACCAATCAATCAACGGCGGCTTCGGCCGCCGTCTTTGTCTTCTTGTTTGTCTTCTTGGCCAGTGGGAGGCATCGATGCTAGAACGAACAAATCCTCGACCGATCCATTCCAGGCTAGCATCGATGTTCGACCTGAACCAGCTTCGCTGTTTCGTTACGGTGGCCGAGGAATTGCACTTCGGCCGCGCCGCGGCGCGGCTCAACATGACGCAGCCGCCGCTCAGCCGGCAGATCCAGGTGCTCGAGCACATCATCGACGCGCCGCTACTCGAGCGCACCAGCCGTTCGGTGCGGCTGACCCCGGCGGGACGCAGCTTCCTGCCCGAGGCGCGGCGCATCCTCAAGCTCGCGGAATCCGCTTCGCAAGTCGCCCGCCGCATCGCGCTCGGCAAGACCGGCTCGCTCAAGATCGGCTTCACGGCCGCGGCCGCCTATGGCTTCCTGCCCGATCTGATCGCAGCCGCCCGTTCCCGCCTGCCCGAGGTCGATTTTTCCCTGAAGGAGATGGTCTCGGGCGATCAGTTCGAGGCGCTCACCACCGGCCAGATCGATGCCGGGCTGCTGCGCCCGCCGATCGCGCGGCCGGAATTCGCAAGTCGCCGCGTCGTGGCCGAGCCGCTGCTCGCCGCGATCCCGAAGAAGCATCCGCTGGCCACAGCCGAGACCGTCAGCATCAAGGATTTCGACGACCAGCCCTTCGTGATGTATTCGCCCTATGAGGCGCGCTACTTCCACGATCTCCTGGTGTCGCTGTTCACACGCGCCGACGTGTTGCCGCGCTATGTGCAGCAGCTCAGCCAGATCCACTCGATCCTCGCCATGGTGCGCGCCGGGCTCGGCGTCGCGATCGTGCCGGAGGCCGCCGCCAGCCTGAAGATATCCGACGTCCGGCTGAAGCCGCTGAAGCTGCGCACGCCGGTGCCGGTCGAGCTGTTCATGGTGTGGCGGCGCGATCACGAGAACCAGTTGCTGCCGTCCTTGATCGAGGTCGCAACCGAAATCGCCGCACCGCATCTGCGCGGCGATTGATGCCGATTGTGCATCGCTCGATACCGCGTTTGGCTTGGACGCGCATCGAAGCATTCCCTAAGAATTCGGTCATGGACGCGCGCTGCTCGCGCATCCCCTATCCCAACATCATTCAAGGAGTGGCGCGATGAGCAAGATGACCCCTCAGGAGATGGCCCGGCAGATCGGCGGCGGCCTCCTGTCCTTCCCTGTGACCCCGTTCAAGCCGGACTATTCGTTCGATGAGGCGACCTATCGCGCCAACATGGACTGGCTGTGCGGCTATGACGTCGCCGGCCTGTTCGCCGCCGGCGGCACCGGCGAGTTCTTCTCGCTGACGCCGTCTGAGGTTCCGCATGTCGTGAAGATCGCGGTCGAAGAGACCGAGGGCCGCGTTCCCGTGCTGGCCGGCACCGGATACGGCACCGCAATCGCGCGCGAGATCGCTGTTGGCGCCGAGAAGGCCGGCGCCGACGGCCTCTTGCTGCTGCCGCCCTATCTCACCCATGCCGAGCAGGACGGCCTCGCCGCCCATGTCGAGGCGGTGTGTTCGTCGGTCAAGATCGGCGTCATCGTCTACAACCGCGACAATGCGATCCTGCAGCCCGACACGCTGGCGCGCCTCTGCGAGCGCT
This sequence comes from Bradyrhizobium sp. JR3.5, assembly GCF_054057015.1. Taxonomy (NCBI): domain Bacteria; kingdom Pseudomonadati; phylum Pseudomonadota; class Alphaproteobacteria; order Hyphomicrobiales; family Nitrobacteraceae; genus Bradyrhizobium; species Bradyrhizobium sp. JR3.5. The sequence continues at coordinate 4,459,828 of NZ_JBSRYV010000002.1, read as the reverse complement.
GCCCGAACCTCGTCGGCTACAAGGACGGCATCGGCGACATCGAGCTGATGACCCGCGTCTACACCAGGCTCGGCGACCGCCTGACCTATATCGGCGGCCTGCCGACGGCGGAAACCTTTGCGTTGCCCTATCTCGACATGGGCGTGACCACTTATTCGTCGGCGGTGTTCAACTTCGTGCCGGAATTCGCGACCAAGTTCTACGCCGCAGTGCGCCGTCGCGATCATCAGACCATCCATGCGGGCCTGAAGGATTTCATCCTGCCGCTGATCGCGATACGCAACCGCAAGAAGGGCTATGCGGTGTCGATCATCAAGGCCGGCATGAAGGTGATCGGCCGCGATTCCGGCCCGGTGCGCCCGCCGCTCACCGATCTCACCGAGCAGGAGATCGCCGAGCTCGCGGCGCTGGTGGCTAAGCTGCCGCAGGCCGCGGCCCGGCAGGCGGCGGAATAAGCCGAACGGCCAACGACCAAGGGAGGAGCAGATGATTCAAGACACGATCCGCACCGGCTTTGCCGGCGCCCCCGTCATCACGGCGATGGAGGTGATCCCGGTCGCCGGCCGCGACGGCATGCTCCTCAATCTGAGCGGCGCACATGCGCCGTTCTTCACCCGCAATCTCGTGGTCCTCACCGACAACTCCGGCCACACCGGCGTCGGCGAGGTGCCGGGCGGCGAGAAGATCCGCAAGACGCTCGAGGACGCCCGCGACCTCGTGGTCGGCCACAGCATCGGCGCGTGCAACAACATCCTGGCGTCGATGCGCCGGACCTTCGCCGACCGCGACGCCGGCGGACGCGGCAAGCAGACCTTTGACCTCCGCGTCACCATCCATGCAGTCACCGCGGTGGAATCCGCGCTGCTCGATCTGCTCGGCCAGCATCTCAATCTCCCGGTCGCAGCCTTGCTCGGCGAAGGCCAGCAGCGCGCGAGCGTCGAGACGCTTGGCTATCTCTTCTTCGTCGGCGACCGCAAGAAGACCAGCCTTCCCTATGTCGACGGCGAGACCGGCAAGCCCGACTGGTTCAACCTGCGCCATCAGGTGGCGATGACGCCGGAGGCGATCGTCCGCCTCGCCGAGGCGACGCAGGCGCATTACGGCTTCGCCGATTTCAAGCTCAAGGGCGGTGTGCTCGCGGGTGAAGAGGAGATCGAGGCCGTCACGGCGATCGCCAAGCGTTTTCCGAAAGCCCGCGTCACGCTCGACCCGAACGGCGCCTGGTCGCTCGACGAGGCGATCCGGCTGTGCAGCAACATGCATGGCGTGCTCGCCTATGCCGAGGATCCCTGCGGCGCGGAGGCCGGCTTCTCCGGCCGCGAGATCATGGCCGAGTTCCGCCGCGCCACGGGGCTACCGACCGCGACCAACATGATCGCGACCGACTGGCGCCAGCTCTCCCACGCGTTGCGGCTCGGGGCGGTCGACATTCCGCTCGCCGATCCGCATTTCTGGACCATGCAGGGCTCGGTGCGGGTGGCGCAGACCTGCCGCGACAACGGCCTGACCTGGGGCTCGCACTCCAACAATCATTTCGATATTTCGCTGGCGATGTTCACCCATGTCGGCGCCGCCGCGCCCGGCAAGGTGACCGCGATCGACACCCACTGGATCTGGCAGGACGGCCAGGCGTTGACCAAGGAGCCGCTGCAGATCAAGGGCGGCAAGATCGCGATCCCGGATCGGCCGGGCCTCGGCATCGAGCTCGATCGCGCTGCCATCGAGGCGGCGAACGCGCTATACAAGCAGCATGGCCTCGGCGCCCGCGACGACGCGCTGGCCATGCAGTTCCTGATCCCCGGCTGGACCTTCGACGACAAGCGTCCCTGCCTCGTGCGCTAACAAGAAAGGTGGAAACATGACCGCTCACCAGAAGAACTTCATCGCCGGCGAATGGAATCGACGGAACAAGCATCACGCGGGACATCAACCCCTCCAACACGGCCGATGTGGTCGGCGAATACGCCAAGGCCGACAAGGCGCAGACCGAAAAGGCGATCGCCGCGGCGAAAGCCGCCTTCCCGGCCTGGGCGCGCTCGACGCCGCAGGAGCGCTTTGACGCGCTGACCAAAATCTCCGTCGAAATCCTCGCCCGCAAGGAAGAGCTCGGCCGCCTGCTGGCGCGCGAGGAAGGCAAGACGCTGCCGGAAGGCATCGGCGAGGTGGCGCGCGCCGGGCAGATCTTTGCGTTCTTCGCCGGCGAGGCGCTGCGGCTGATGGGCGAGAAGGGTGCGTCGGTGCGCCCCGGTCTCGATGTCGAGATCACCCGCGAGCCGGTCGGCGTCATCGGCATGATCACGCCCTGGAATTTCCCGATCGCGATCCCGGCCTGGAAGATCGCGCCCGCGCTCTGCTACGGCAACACGGTGGTGTTCAAGCCGGCCGAGCTGGTGCCGGGCTCTCCGCGCATGCGCTGTCCGAGATCATCGCGCGCTCCGGCATTCCGGCCGGGGTCTTCAACCTCGTGGTCGGCTCGGGCTCGGTGGTCGGCCAGACCCTGCTCGATCATCCCGACGTCGCCGCGATCTCCTTCACCGGCTCGGTGCAGACCGGCCGCAAGATCGCGCAGGCCTGCGTGCTCTCCAATCCGATGAAGAAGTTCCAGCTCGAGATGGGTGGCAAGAACCCGCTGGTCGTGCTCGACGATGCCGACGTCAAGGTCGCGGTCGAGGTCGCGGTCAACGGCGCCTACTTCTCGACCGGCCAGCGCTGCACGGCGTCTTCGCGCCTGATCGTCACCGCGGGGATACACGACCGCTTCGTCGCCGCGATGACCGAGCGCATGAAGGGACTTTCGGTGGATGACGCGCTGAAGAGCGGCGTGCATGTCGGCCCCGTGGTCGACCAGAGCCAGCTCGATCAGGACCTCCGCTACATCAAGATCGGCCAGGACGAGGGCGCCCGCCTGCATTGGGGCGGCGAGCTGCTGAACCGCGAGACGCCCGGCTTCTATCTGCAGCCGGCGCTGTTCACCGAGGCGAACAACCGGATGCGGATCGCCCGCGAGGAGATCTTCGGCCCGGTCGCCTGCGTGATCCGCGCCAAGGACTACGAGGAGGCGCTCGCGATCTCCAACGACACCGAGTTCGGCCTCGCCTCGGGCATCTGCACGTCAAGCCTGAAATACGCCTCGCACTACAAGCGCAACAGCGAGAGCGGCATGGTGATGGTCAACCTGCCGACCGCCGGCGTCGATTACCACGTGCCGTTCGGCGGCCGCAAAGGCTCGAGCTACGGCGCGCGCGAACAGGGCGCCTATGCCCGCGAGTTCTACACCACGGTGAAGACGGCCTACACCTTCCCGGGCTGAGACTCGTAGGGTGGATTAGCGTCAGCGTAATCCACCACCGGCACCGCACATCAAACATGGCGGGTTACGCCTTCGGCTAACCCGCCCTACAAACTTCCGGAGCCCTCATGGACCAGTCGATCGGCACGCAGGAGCAGCCCCGCTACATCAAGCTCAACGCGCGCGACAATGTCGCGATCGTCGTGAATGATTTCGGCCTGCCTGCCGGCTCGCGCTTCCCCTCGGGCCTGACGCTGCGCGCCTTCGTGCCGCAGGGCCACAAGACCGCGCTGGACGACATCGCCGAGGGCGCGCCGATCATCCGCTATGGCGAGGTGATCGGCCATGCGCTGTCGCCGATCCTGGCCGGCGAATGGGTCGACGAAGCGCGCATCCGGATGCCCGACGCGCCGGCGCTCGATCAGCTCGAGATCGCAACCGCGGTGCCGCCGGCACTGCCGCCGCTCGAAGGCTTTACCTTCGAAGGCTATCGCAATCCCGACGGCTCGGTCGGCACCAAGAACATCCTCGGCATCTCCTCCTCGGTGCAATGCGTCAAGGGCACGATGGAGTATGCCGTCAAGCGCATCCGCGCCGAGCTCTTGCCGAAATATCCCAATGTCGACGACGTCGTGCCGCTGACCCACGCCTATGGCTGCGGCGTCGCCATTACCGCACCCGACGCCGTGGTGCCGATCCGTACCCTGCAGAACCTCGCGCTCAATCCGAATTTCGGCGGCGAGATCCTGGTCATAGGGCTCGGCTGCGAGAAGCTCGCGCCGGAACGGCTGGTGCCGGAAGGTGTCAGCGACGCTATCGTGCGGATGCAGGACGAAGCCTTTGACGGCTTCGGCGCCATCATCGACGCCATCATGACCCAGGCCGAGGCGCGGCTGAAGGTGCTCAACGCCCGCACGCGCGAGACCTGCCCGGCCGCCGATCTCGTGATCGGCCTGCAATGCGGCGGCAGCGATGCGTTCTCCGGCGTCACCGCCAACCCTGCGGTCGGCTTCGCGGCCGACCTGCTGGTGCGATCAGGTGCGACCGTGATGTTCTCGGAAGTGACCGAGGTACGCGACGCGATCCAGCTGCTGACCCGTCGCGCCGTCAACGAGGATGTCGGCCGCGCGCTGATCCGCGAAATGGCCTGGTATGACGCCTATCTCGCCCGCGGCGGCGCCGACCGCAGCGCCAACACCACGCCGGGCAACAAGAAGGGCGGGCTCGCCAACATCGTCGAAAAATCCCTCGGCTCGATCGTCAAGTCCGGCTCCGGCCCGATCGCGGGCGTGCTGTCGCCGGGCGAGAAGGCACGGCAGAAGGGCATGCTGTTCGCCGCGACACCGGCCAGCGATTTCATCTGCGGCACCTTGCAGCTCGCCTCCGGCATGACCTTGCAGGTGTTCACCACCGGCCGCGGCACGCCCTATGGCCTTGCGGCGGCGCCCGTCATCAAGGTCGCGACCCGCAGCGAGCTGGCGCGGCGCTGGAAGGACCTGATCGATTTCGACGCCGGCTGCATCGCGACCGGCGAGAAGACGATCGAGGAAACCGGCTGGGACCTGTTCCGCCTGATCCTCGACGTCGCGAGCGGACGGACCAAGCCGTGGTCGGACCGCTGGGGCATTCACAACGATCTCACGCTGTTCAACCCGGCGCCGGTGACCTAGCAACAGCGCAGGCCAACCTGCGCACGGAAAGTCCGCCGCGACGAGGTCAGCGGCGGACTTCCATTTCTCTTGATCGGCATCAATCGTCGTCGTGATGAATGACGGTCTTGCTGCGATTGCCGAGTTCGTCCTGCTTCTTGATGACCGTGGTCCGGTCATGACGCGGCTCGCGCTCCCTGATCACGGTGGTGCGGTCGCGATCCCGATCGCGATATTCATGTGATTCGCCGACCGTGACGCCGGCGCCGACGGGGCCGGCACGAACGCCGATTTCATCGGCGAATGCGGGCGAAGCGATCGCGGTCACCATGGCCGCGGCAAACAGATACTTTCTCATGACGTCTCTCCTCCTCGAGTGGCGATGAGGAGGAGGAACGTCGGGTGCGACATAGCGTTCCTATATCGATCTTGGTGCAGATGCTCACGCGCAGATGCGGAACAATGCGTCGGGAACCTCGCTGAACAGACATTCACCTGTGTGGCGAAATGCTCATGTTCCACGCGTTGAATAGCCCGATTTGATGGCCCATGTCCCCATCAACAGGAGGACATTCCATGAAGCAATCGCAGCACTTCCTCGACAATGCGGAGAACTGCGCGCAGCTTGCCGAGCGCGCCGACGACGAGCCGACCTACAATCGCTTCAAGCGCATGGAGGCGGCTTGGCGAGCGCTGGCCAAGGAGCAGGATTGGCTCGACGGCGAAACCTCGCCGTCGGAGACCGCAGCCGCAGCTCCGTCGGAAACCGCAGCCCAAGTCTGAAAATCCCAGGTCTGAAAATCCCAGATCTGGAAATGGCCCGCGCGCGACAAATGAAACGTCGCCGCGGGCCGCTTCTTATTCGGCGCTGCGCTGCCGCTGCCAGCGCAGCAGATAGGCCTGCAGCCGCCAGATGATTGCCGACAGCACGACGCCGACCAGCATCAAGACCACGACCGCGACCATCATGCCCGAGGCTTCCCCTCGCGCCTCGGACTCGATGATGAGGCGGCCGATGCCGCGCTCGGCGCCGATGAACTCGCCGACGATCACGCCAATCAGCGCGAAGGAGATCGCGGGCGTCAGCGAGGCGAACACCCAGGCCATGGTCGAGGGGATCACCACGGTGCGGGTGATCTGCCACTCGCTGGCGCCGAGCAGCCGCGCCGCGTTGGTGAAACCTTCGTCGATCGAGCGCGCGCCCTCGAAGGTGTTGAAGAACACCAGGAACACGACCACGATCCAGGAGGTCACGATCTTCGACATGTCGCCGATCCCGAACGCCAGCACGATGATCGGTGCCAGCGCGATCCGCGGGATCGAATTCACCGCGGTGATGAACGGCTGGAAGATCGCGCTGAGACGGTCGGATCGCCCGAGGATCAGCCCGGCAACGAAGCCGCTGACCACGCCGGTGACGAAGCCGAAGAAGGTGTTCTTCAGGGTGATCGCCGTCGCGGCCCAGAGATTGTTCTCGTTGCGCGCCAGGCATTTTGCGAACTCGCCGTTGAACCAGCCGTTGAAGACGCCGAGCTTGGTGGTCAGGCAGCTCTGGATCAGGAAGTTGTCGAAGATCATCGACGGCTTCGAGATGAAGTACGGATCGAGCAGGTCGGGCACCAGCCACGGCAGCTTCGTGCGCAGGTCATAGCCCCATTGCCAGACCGACAGCACGATCGCGCAGATCAAGACCTGCCAGCCGATCGTACTGAGCATGCCGTGTCGCCTCATGCGCTGCGACCCTTGACGAATTCCTCGCCGAGCGAGTGCCAGATGTGCTGGAACAGCTCGGCATAATGCGGGGTCTCGCGCACCTTCACCGCGTCGCGCGGGCGCGCGAAGTCGACTTCGAACATATCCTTGATACGGCCCGGCCGCGCCGAGAACAGGATGATGCGGTCGGCCAATGTCAGCGCCTCGCCGAGATCGTGGGTGACGAACAGCACGGTCTGTTGCTCGCGCTCCCAGATCCGAAGCAGCACCTCGTGCATGTCGATCTTGGTGTGGGTGTCGAGCGCGCCGAACGGCTCGTCCATCAGGAGGATCTGCGGCTCGACGATCAGCGTCCGCATCAACGCCGCGCGCTGCCGCATGCCGCCCGATAGCGCCGACGGATAGGCGCTCTCGAATCCCTTGAGCCCGGCCTGCGCGACGCATTGCGCGATGCGCTCTTTCCGTTCCGGAGCCGGCACGCCGGATAGCTCCAGCCCGTAGCCGATATTGTCGGCGACAGTCCGCCAGGGGAACAGCGTGTCGCGCTGGAACACATAGCCGACATCTGGCGTCGCCTTGCCGGGGACGACGCGCTTGCCGTCGATCAGGATCTCGCCGCCGGTCGGGCGGATCAGCGAGGCGATCATGTTGAGCACCGTGCTCTTGCCGGAGCCCGACGGCCCGAGCAGCGCGACGAACTCGCCGCGTCGCACGTCGAAGCTGACATCGCGAACCGCCTCGATTGTAGCCTTCGCGAGCTGGAACGACTTGCTCAAGCCCTTGACCTCGACGCGACGGTCGGCCGAGGCGTGCGGCGACAAGGTTGCGCTCGTCTCGAGCGCGCTCAACCCGGATAGGCCTTTCGCGCCGTGTCGATGAGAGTGGAGTTGACCACATCAGCGATCTTGAGCGGCTTGATGCCGGTCATCTCGCGAAACCAGACCTTCTCGCCGCGCGCGAAGCTCGCCGCGTCGACAATACCCTCATAGTCCGCGACCTTCTGGATCGCTGATATCTCCAGCAGATTGGCGTCGCGCGAGGTGCTGCCGACATAGGGCTCGATGGCGTCGTAGACCTCCGCCGCCTTGTGCGTCTTGATCCATTGCGATGCGCGCCACAGCGCGCTGACGTAGGCCTGCATCTTGGCGGGGTCCTTGTCGATGGTGGCCTGCAACGTGAAATGCGCGGTCACCGGCACCTTGCCGCCGATATGCTTGTTCCAGATCGCCTCGTCGGTGCCGTCGAACAGCCCCAATTCGCCCCAGCCCTGCTGCTGCGCCTCGTTGAGCAGCGACAGCGAGCTGACGAGGATGTCGACCTGCTTCGACTTCAGCGATCCCAACATGGTGTCGACATTGCCGGTGCCGATCCAGGTCACCTTGTCGTCAAGCCCCATGGTTTCCATGTAGTAGGACGCCCAGACATGGTTGGTGCCGCCAAGCGAGGAGACCGAGACGATCGGCTTGCGGCCGTCGGGCCGCTTCCATTGCGTGAAGGCCTCCAGCGAGTTGATGCCCTGGTCCTTCAGGTCCTTGCGCAGGATGAACATCACCGAGTTCGACCGTGTGTCGACCGGCAGCAGCACGCGCGCGGCGCGGCCGTGATTGGTCAGCTGCATCGGATGGGTGACGTCGCCGATCCCGATGTCGCCCTGCGACGAGGCGATGATCTCGCGGGTCTTCACGCCGCTGCCGCCCTGCACCAGCTTGCAGTCGAGCCCGGCTTCCTTGAAGTAGCCGATACGGTCCGCAACCAAACTGCGTCTGATAGACCGGCACTGCGACAGGATAGATCGCGCGCCCGGTCGCCGCCTGCGCCCCTGCACGCCCGGTCGCCAGCGCCGCGCCACCAGCGGCGATCACCGTCAGCGCCGTTCGCCTTGAAAGGTGGGGCATGGTGAGGCGCGCCATCACGCGTGCTCCTTGGCCGAAATCTTGTCGAGCGCGCTGAGCACCGCGTCGCCCATCTGGACGGTCGACAGCTTTTTCGCGCCGGCCTCGGCGATATCGGCGGTGCGTGCGCCGGACGCCAGCGCGGCGTGCACCGCCTGCTCCAGCAGATCGGCATCCTCCGGGCGATTCAGCGTCAGGCGCAACAGCATCGCGACGCTGAGGATCGAGCCGAGCGGATTGGCGATGCCCTTGCCCGCAATATCAGGCGCGCTGCCATGCACCGGTTCATACAGCGCCTTGCGCCGGCCGAAGCGATCGACCGGACCGAGCGAGGCCGACGGCAGCATGCCGAGCGAGCCCGAGGCCATCGCCGCGCAGTCGGACAGGATGTCGCCGAAGATGTTGCCCGTCACCATGACGTCAAACTGCCGCGGCTCGCGCACGATCTGCATCGCGGCGTTGTCGACATAGAGATGGGTCAGCTCGACGTCGGAGAATTCCTCCGTGTGCAGCCTGATCACTTCCTCGCGCCAGACCACGCTGGTCTCCAGCACATTGGCTTTATCGACCGAGCAGACCTTGTTGCGCCGGGTCCGCGCCAGCTCGAACGCCGAGCGCGCCACGCGGCGGATCTGGTTGGTCGTGTACTGCTCGGTGTTGAAGCCGCGGCGCTGGCCGTCCGGCAATGTCTCGATGCCGCGCGGCTCGCCGAAATAGATGCCGCTGGTCAATTCGCGGATGATGACGAAGTCGACGCCGTCGAGCACCTCGGGCTTGAGCGGTGCGGATGCCGACAACGCCGGGCTCGCCACGATCGGTCTCAAGTTCGCGTAGAGATCGTATTTGCTGCGCAGCCCCAGCAGGCTGCCGGCCTTGCGCGCCGCCGCCGGCACTTCGGTGGTCTCCGGTCCACCGGTTGCGCCCCACAGGATGGCGTCGGCCTCGTCCATCGCCTCCGCGGTGTCCTCCGGCAGCACCTTGCCGGTCGCCAGATACGGGATCAGGCCGTACTGCGCCTCGCGCAAGGTCATCGGCACGTTACGTTTGGCCGCGAACCACTCGAGCACACGGCGCGACTGCGCGGTGACCTCGGGACCGATGCCCTCGCCGCCGACGACGGCGACCTTGACCATGTTGGATTGCGTGCTCATGCAGATGTCCTTGAAACGGCTGTCCTTGAAGCGGGTGTCTTCTGAAAATGAATCCAGGGCCGCGTTGTGCGGTCAGAAGCCTGGAAGGCGTGGATCTCGTCATCGCGCTGCAATGTCAGCGCCACCTCGTCGAGCCCCTTCAAAAGCCCTTCGCGCCGCCGCGGATCGATCTCGAACGAATGCCGAGCGCCCGACGGCGAGACGATGGTTTGCGCCTCGAGGTCGATCGAAACCTTGCCCGCGCCCTGCGTCGCCTCGGTGTCGGCGGCGAGCTGATCGACCACGGCCTTGTCGACGAGAACTGGCAGAATTCCGTTCTGGAAGCAGTTGGCGAAGAAGATGTCGCCGAAGCTGGAGCCGATGATGGCGCGGATGCCGCGCTCTTGCAGCGACCACACCGCGCCCTCGCGCGACGAACCGCAGCCGAAATTCGGCCCCGTGACCAGGATCTCCGCCTGCCGGTAGGGCTCGCGGTTGAGGATGAAATCCGGATTCTCCGAGCCGTCGGCCAGATAGCGCAGCGAGCCGAACGCCCATTTGCCGAGCGTGCCGCGGATCGAATTGCCGACCAGGCGCTCGATCCGGATGATCACATCGGTATCGATATTGGCGCGCATGATCGGCGCGGCGGTTGCAGTGAGCTTGTCGAACGGTTTTGGCATCACTGGCGTCCCATCATCCTGACATCGGCGATCGCGCCGGCAATGGCCGCGAGGCCGCAGCACTTGCGGGGCTCGCCAGATGCGTCCGCGCGCGCGGCCCCTGCCGGCCGACGAAGTTGCGGTTCGAGGTCGAGACCGAGCGCTGCCCGGGCGCCACCACCTCGCCATTGGCGGCCAGGCACATCGAGCAGCCCGGCTCGCGCCATTCGAAGCCGGCATCGATGAAGATCTTGTCGAGCCCTTCGGCCACCGCCTCGCGCTTGACGTTTTCCGAGCCCGGCACCACCCAGGCGCGGACCCCGGCCGCGACCTTGCGGCCGCGCACGACTTCGGCCGCGGCGCGCAGATCGCTGAGCCGGCTGTTGGTGCAGGAGCCGATGAACACCCAGTCGACCGGCGTGCCGGCGATCGGCGCGCCGCCCTGCAGGCCCATATACTCGAGTGCGGTCTCGATCGCGGCACGCCGCGCCGGCTCGTCGACCGTCTTCGGATCGGGAATGACGCCATCGACGCCGACGACGTGCTCGGGGCTGATGCCCCAGGTCACCTGCGGGATGATCTTTTCGACATCGATCACGACCTCGCGGTCGAACACCGCATCGGGATCGCTCGGCAGTTCGCGCCATGCCTTGACCGCGAGATCCCACATCTCGCCTTGCGGCGCATAGGGACGGCCGCGCAGGAATTCGAATGTCTTCTCATCAGGCGCCACCATGCCCATCTTGGCGCCGAGCTCGATCGAGAGATTGCAGATCGTCAGCCGTCCCTCGATCGGCAGCGCGCGGATCGCACTGCCGGCATATTCGACCGCGTAACCCGTACCGCCGGCGGCGCCGATATGCCCGATCAGTGCGAGGATCATGTCCTTGGCGGTGACGCCGAGCGGCAGCTTGCCCTCGAAGCGCGCGCGCAGCGTCTTCGGACGCTTCTGGATCAATGCCTGTGTCGCCAGCACGTGGGTGAGCTCGCTCGACCCGATGCCGAAGGCGAGCGCGCCGAGGCCGCCATGGGTGCAGGTGTGGCTGTCGCCGCAGACGATCGTCGCGCCCGGCAGGCTCAAGCCGAGTTCCGGTCCGATGACGTGGACGATGCCCTGGCCGGGCTGGTCGACATCGAACAGCGTGATGCCGCTCGCCGCCGTCTCGGTCCGCAGCGCAGCCAGCAATTCCTGTCCGATCTTGCTGGTTCCGGCGCGGCCGGGCGCCGTCGACAACGCGTGATCCGGCGTCGCAAACGTCAGTTCGGGATTGTGAACCTTGAGGCCACGGCTCTTGAGATCGAGCAGGCCGCGCGAGCCACCGAGATCGTGCAGCAGATGGCGGTCGATAGAAAGGAGGTCCGTGTCCTCGCTGAGGCGGGCGATGACATGCTGGTCCCAGATCTTCTCGACCAAACTTCGTCCGGGCATCAGCCTTCCCCTGCTCTCCGCGTTTCCATGCGGCTTGATCTAATTGGCGCCAATCTGTGCCAAAGTTGTCGTCAAGTGAAGCAGTTTTGCCCTAACATCACATATGTGATGGAGGCGCGGTCGTTGCCCCGCCGCGGAGACAGCCATGCCGAATGCGAACAAGACGGCCATCGTCAAATCGGCCATGCGGTCGTTTGCAGTTCTGGAGTTCTTTCGGGAAACAAAGCGGGCTGCTTCCGTGACTGAAATAGCTTCCGCGCTGGAGATGCCCCAATCGAGTACGTCAGTGTTGCTTCGCAGCCTCGTTGAATTAAACTACCTTGAGTACGACCGACGGACCCGGCGTTTCATCCCCAGCTACCGGGTCAATCTGCTCGGTGATTGGATCCGTCGTTCTCCGTTCCGTGATCAAAAGCTCACCGATCTGATGGAGGAACTCTGGACCGCGACGGGCGGCGAGACCGTCATGCTTGGACAACAGGCCGGCGCCGCCGGGATGCGGTATCTGCACGTTGTCCCCGGCGGCAATCAGCTTCAGTTCATTGCAAATGCCGGTCAAGTACGACCGATGGTTCGCACCGCGCTCGGACACGTGCTGCTGAGCCAGATGCCGAACACCAAAATTCGCGGCATCATCCGTCGCAATAACGCTGAGGAGCCGAGCCAGTCGGCGCGCGTTCGCGAAGCGGCCTTTCTGGAAGAGGTCGAGCGCATCCGCCGCCGCGGCTTCTCCGAGTCGAGCGGCCGCACGACGCCGGGCGCAAACACAATCGGCATGCTTGTTCCCCTGCCGAAGCGACGCGCTCCGCTCGCGATAGGCATCGGCGGACCAATCGAACGGATCGCGGCAAAGCGCGAGCAGATCATTGAAGTCATGCAGAGCCGGCTGAAAGAACTGACAGATGTGGCCGGGCCGAGAGTCGTTGAAAAATGACCTCTCCAAGACGCTCAACGCGTCGCGCGGACGATAGAACCGTAGCCCGGATGGAGCGAAGCGCAATCCGGGGGCAGTCCCTCCGCGGAGAGATCGGCCCCGGATTTCGCTTTGCTCCATCCGGGCTACAAATGCGCGTCGAAATTCCTACGACGCCAGCGCTTCCTCCGGCATCACGGCCGACAGATGCTGGCTTTCGGCCACCGCGCGGTTGGTGATGCGGCCGCGATGGACGTTGAGGCCGGCGCGCAGATGCGGATCCTCGACCAGCGCCCGCAGTCCCTTCGACGCCAGCGCCAGGCCGAACGGCAAGGTGGCGTGGTTGAGTGCGTGGCTCGAGGTAACCGGCACCGCGCCCGGCATGTTGGCGACGCAATAATGCACGATGTCGTCGACCAGATAGGTCGGCGCCTGGTGCGTGGTCGCCTTCGAGGTCTCGAAGCAGCCGCCCTGATCGATCGCGACGTCGACCAGCACCGCACGGCGTTTCATGCCTGCGAGCTGTGCGCGCGACACCAGCTTTGGCGCGCTGGCGCCGGGCACCAGCACCGCGCCGATCACAACGTCCGCCGCGAATACCTCCTGCTCGATCGCTTCCAGTGTGGCGTAACGGGTGCGGACACGCCCGAGGAAAAGGTCGTCGAGCGCACGGAGCCGCGGCAATGAGCGGTCAAGGATGGTAACGTCGCTGCCAAGGCCGGCGGCCATCCGCGCCGCATGGGTGCCGACCACGCCGCCGCCGATGATCGCAACGCGCGCCGGCGGAACGCCCGGCACGCCGCCGAGCAGCTTGCCCATGCCGTCGGCGGATTTGCGCAGCGCAGCACCCGCGGCCTCGATCGCCAGCCGGCCGGCGACTTCGCTCATCGGCGCGAGCAGCGGCAGCCCACCATGCGCATCGGTCACGGTTTCATAGGCGACCGCCGTGCAGCCGGAGGCGATCAGCCCCGCGGTCTGCGGCACGTCGGGCGCAAGATGCAGATAAGTGAAGAGGATCTGGCCCTCGCGCAGCCGGATCCATTCGGACGGCTGCGGCTCCTTCACCTTCACGATCATCTCGGCGACCGAGAACACCTCTTCGGCGGTGTCGGCAATCCGTGCGCCGGCCTGGGTGTAGACGTCATCGCCGGCACCGATGCCGTCACCGGCGCCGCGCTGGACCACGACTTCATGGCCGTGCGCCACATATTCCCGCACCGAGGCAAGGCGTCAGCCCGACCCGATATTCCTCGACCTTGATTTCCTTGGGCACGCCGATGCGCATGGTCCGCTCCTTGAAGGGTTCGTTTCCGTTAGCCTCAAGGCTATTCCTCGTCACATGGCGTTTCTCAGCGAATTCCGGCTTGTGCACATGCAGACCCGCTCATATCCTTCGTTTTCAGCTCAGCCTTCGAAGGAAAACTGCGTGGACGGTCTCGATCGTATCGATCTCAGAATCCTTGCCGAGCTGGTCGCCGACGCTCGCGCCAGCCAGATCGAGCTCGCCGAGAAGGTCGGGCTGTCGCCGACCGCCTGCGCGCGGCGCATCCGCCATCTCGAGGAGATCGGCGTGATCCGCGGCTACCGCGTCGACCTCGAGCCGACGGCACTCGGCCTTGTAACGACCGTCGTCGTCACCATCACGCTGGAGAAGCAGAGCGAGGATTATCTCGCAGCCTTCGAGGCCGCGATCTCACGCTGCCCCGACGTCGTGTCCTGCCATCTGATGTCGGGCAGCGACGACTATCATCTGCAGGTCATTGCCCGCGACATCGCCGACTTCGAGCGGATCCACAAGCAGCATCTGTCGCGGATGCCTGGCGTCGCCCGCATCCATTCCAGCTTCGCGATGCGCGAGGTGGTCCGCCGCACCATTCCCGAAACCGCGCTGCGCGGCTGAGCGCCGAGTGCGGCTCCGACTCACCTCTCCCTTGGGAGAGGTGAACGGAGCCCGCGGACAATCCTGCTCATTGCGCCCTCGCGCGCGGCCACATCCGCGCCAGCGTCTCGTCCTTCTTGACGACGACATGCCAGAGCGTCGCCGCGATATGCAGCGCGACCACGGCATAAACGAAGTAGGCAAGCAGGCCATGCGCCAGCTCGCCCGCCTCCGCGACCGCCTTGTTGTCGGCGAACAGGCGCGGCCAGCTGAAGGTCCAGAAATAGCGCAGCGAGTAGCCGCCGGCCGACGAGAACATGTATCCGGTCACCGGCATCACGAAGAGGATGGCGTAGAGCGCCCAGTGATTGAGCCGTGCCGCGATCCTGACCAGCGGTGAGAACGAGCCCGGCTCCGGCGGCGCCGTGGTCACGGCGCGCACCATCAGCCGCAGGATCGCCAGGAAGAACAGGGTGACGCCGAGTGACTTGTGCACCTCGAGCAGTTCGCGCCGCGGCGACGTCCCGGCCGGCTGCAGCCCGCAATAAAGCCCGATCAGCATGGCCGCGATGAACAGCACCGCCGTCGCCCAGTGAATCCTGCGCAACAGCGGATCGTAGCTAGCCGTCATGTCCGTCGTCACAAGGCGCCTTCGCTTGAAGCCAGCCCGTGCGGGTTCGGCCCGAAAAAAGGAAGCCGTTCAATAGATGATCGCGCAACGCCTGCCTACGGGGGCGGGCGTCACCTTCGATCACGATCGCGAAGGCTGGAGGCCTGCGCTCCCTCCTCGTCATTCCGGGATGCGTGCGCAGCACGCAGGCCCGGAATCCATTGGGCCGCATCGTCGCGGCGAAATGGATTCCGGGCTCGCGCTCCGCGCGCCCCGGAATGACGAACGGAGGGTCCGGCGCAGCCACGCGCTCACTGTCACAAACCGCGCCCGCTGTCACAAACGCTGTCACAATCGGAGCCGCCCGCCCCCCGCTCCGCACGCATTTTTTAGTCGTGATTCGCTGTCTTCTATGACAGAATTGCTACAATTCGATATCAGTTCGGTTACACGCGGAGCGGTGAATGAGCATGGAGTGGCGGGCGCGGCCGGTTTCGCTGGCTTGGTCGAATCCAGTGGTCCGGTGGTGGGGCTTCCTGAGCCTCGTCAGTGCCGCCAACATCGCGATCTGGTTCGCGCTGTACCGACAGTTCCACGAGCAGTCGAACGGCAGCCTCAGCAATACGTCCGGCATCGGCCTGATGCTGCTGCTCTGCGCGGCCTATGTGTTCGGCTGCGCGTTCCGCTCGGTGCTGCCGCGCGCCGACGTGCAGCGCATCTGCCTGTTCGACACCTGGCTGTCGAGCGTCGTGGTCGGCCGCACCGTCGCGACCGTCGCCGAGGTCTGCTTCGCCGCGCAATGGGCGATCGTGCTGCATCAGCTCGGCACCATGACCGGCGCCGAGACCACCATCAACATCGCCTGGATCATCGTGCCGCTGATCGTGATTGCGGAATGCTTCTCCTGGTATGCGGTGCTGACCACCCATTATCTCTGCAACGCGATCGAGAACTCGATCTGGGCCGTGGTGTTCTTCCTGGTCGGGATTGCGCTGTGCCGGCTGCTGCCCGAGTTTCATGGGCCGGTGCGCTGGGCCTTCATCGTCGCGATCGTCGGCATCGCCGCCTTCCTCGCCTTCCTGATGACCATCGACGTCCCGATGTATCTGAACCGCTGGCGCGCCAATCTCGCCGCCGGCGGCACGCTGCTGCATCCACTCGATGGCCTGCGCGACGTCAGCCGGCGCTGGGTCGTGACCCACGACATCGCCGAGTGGCGCGAGGAGATCGCCTGGATGTCGCTGTATTTCAGCATGGCGGTCTGGTCGAGCCTCGCGCTCTGCGTCGGCTACTCGCTCGAGGATCAGCTGCCGCGTTACCGCACCGAGCCTGCGATCGTCGCGACGACGCCGGCGATCGAAAGCCCGACACCGACGATCGTCAGCACGACGCCGGCGGCGCAGCACACCGCAACGATCGACGCGGCGGCGCCGTCGCGGAATTGAGCGGCGGCCGCGCGGCTTGCGGCCGTCAGCGCTTCCGGTGTAAACGCTGAGGCATCCCGCCCATCCGTTAGCCATGCCCCGCATCACCATCATCGAAACCGGGCTCGTCAGTCCGCAGTTCCGCGAGCGCCACGGCAGCTATCCGCAGATGTTCCAGCGGATGGTGGCCATGGCCGATCCGTCGATCGCCTGCGACGTCGTCAGCGTCGCCAACGGTGAGCCACTGCCGGATCCGGCCACATTGGATGCGATCCTGATCACGGGATCAGCGGCCGGTGTGTATGACGATGTCGCCTGGATCGCCCCGCTCGAAGCCTTCGTGCGCGCCGCCCATGACAGGGGCGTTCCGATGGTCGGCGTCTGCTTCGGCCATCAGCTGATCGCGCAAGCGCTCGGCGGCACCGTGCGCAAGTCAGAAAAGGGCTGGGGCATCGGCCGCCACGTCTATCAGCTGGCGCCGGACAACGGGCTGATCGACGGCGAGACGATCGCGGCGGCCGCCTCGCATCAGGACCAGGTGATCACCCCGCCCGCCTCCGCACGCACCATCATGGCGTCCGCGTTCACACCGCATGCCGGGCTGCTCTATGCCAACGGCACCACACTGTCGGTGCAGCCGCATCCGGAATTCACCGTCGACTACGCCGACGCGCTGTGCGATCTGCGCCGCGGCCTCGCGCCCGATACCGTGGTCGAGACGGCCAAGGCATCGCTCGCCGCGCCGCTCGACCACGCGACGCTCGGCGGCGTGGTCACACGCTTCCTCACCGGCCATACGCCCGCGTAAGACAGCGCCTCAGGTCATGCTGCCCGGCATGAAGCAGCGCACGCGCGGGTGGCCGTCGATATAGTGCTTCCACACCATGGTTCGGCCGATCTTGTTCGGCTCGGTGATCAAGGCCTCGTTCGGCACCACGACCCATTCGTCGTCGATGTGCACGCGATAATGGCCGTGGTCCGACTCCCAGTCCGGATCGGCGACCACGGATCCGTCGGCGTCGGAACAGCATTGTCCGTAGCCGCTGTGCAGGCTTTCAAACCAGGGCTTCAGAGGTGAATTGGCGTAGCGGCCGTCGTCGCGCGCCAGGGTCGGCGATGTCAGCCACATCGCCCCCAGCAGCAGTGCCGCACGCGTGATGGCGTGCATGTTGTGGTCTCCGCAGATCTGATCCAGCTGCGGGCGCGCATCACTTACCATTCGCCGGCGACATTGCCGTTGCGGGCGAAACACGACGAATCGGCGCCCCAGCACCTTGCATTCAAGTATGCAAGACCGACGCCAGACTGCATTCCGGGAGACTACGGCCGACGAAAGTATGGGAGCGCGGACCGTCGCGTGCCACGCACGGCAGGTCGCCATCTCAAGCGCGCGATCGCCTTCGGCACGGCTCGATCAGCGGATCGCCGCAGCGACCTCGGGGACCAGCGGCGGCGCACTTCGCGACGCCGCCTGCAGCGCGCATTCGACGAACCGGCGCGGCAGCAGCGAGGCGTTCGAGCGCATCGCCACCAGCATGCGGCTCTCCGCATCCGGCGTGTCCAGCGCCTTCGCGACAACGTTCATGACGCCGGCCTGCTGGTAACACGACGGCAGGATCGAAAGTCCGATCCCGGCGGCGACGAGGCTGAGCACCGTGCGCAGTTCATGCGCCTCCTGCGCGATCCGCGGCGCAAAGCCGGCGCGCCGGCACAGCATCGCCGCCTGGTCGCCGACGCCGCAACCGCTCTCGGCCATGCCGACGAATTCGTGCTCGGCGAGGTCCGCAACGCTGAGCTTGCCGGGCGCGGCGGCCAGCGGGTGATCGATCGGCAGGAACACCATCAGCCGGTCGCGCCAGACGACATGAACCTGCAGATCGGCCGCGGGCCGGAAATCCAGCGGCGGCCGCATGATCGCGACGTCGAGCTCGGCGTCGGCGAGTGCCTGCAGCTGTTTCGCCGTCGACATGTGCCTGAGCTCGATCTTCACCCGCGGATAGCTGCCGCGGAAGCTGCGGAACAGTTCGGCGAACATGTCGAGCATCGGAACCGAGTCGGTGAAACCGACACGGACCGCGCCGGCTTCACCGCGCGCTGCGCGGCGCACGGTCTCCGACGCGAGGTCGAGCTCGCTGACGGCGCGTCGCGCGTGTTCCAGCAGCAATTGGCCGGCCTGGGTGAGCTCGACCGCGCGCCGTGTCCGCGACAACAGCTGGGTGCCGAGCTCCTCCTCCATCGCCTTGATCTGTGTGCTCAGCGGCGGCTGGCTGACATGCAGCCGCTTGGCGGCGCGGCTGAAGCTGAGCTCTTTTTTGAGCTCTTGTTTGCGGCCACCGCGATGAAGTAGCGAAGCTGCCTGTAATCCATCGCTTATTCCGTTTCCCTATAAGTGACGGGTCAAAGCGGTATTTGACCTCCCAGGTCCGTTTCCCGATCTTGGCGCCAAAACGCGGATGCTCCAAGGGGCAACACGCGCAGCCGGTCAGCCATGCGAAATCGCCGCGAATAACAGGCGCTCCGCCCGGTTCGGATCACAGGCGCGATAACAAAAAGCAAGGGAGGATTCCAATGGGCCAAGCGTCCGTCAGCGAGCTCGAACAGCAAACCATCCGCCGGGTCTATTGGCGGCTGATCCCGATCCTCTTCGTCATGATGTTCTTCAACTATCTCGACCGCATCAATCTCGGCTATGCCGGGCTGACGATGAACAAGGACCTCGGCCTCAGCCCCGCGATCTTCGGCTTTGCGGCCAGCATCTTCTTCCTCGGCTACATGGTGCTCGAGGTGCCGAGCAATCTGATGCTGCACTGGCTCGGCGCCCGGATCTGGCTCGCGCGTATCCTGATCACCTGGGGCCTCGTCGCCACGCTCACCGCCTTTGTCTGGAATCCGCTGAGCCTCTATGTCATGCGGTTCGGCCTCGGCGTCGCGGAAGCCGGCTTCATGCCCGGCGTGGTGCTTTATCTGACCTATTGGTTCCCCGCGCGCTATCGCGCCCGCGCGGTCGCCGGATACATCATCGCCGGCTCGTTCTCAGCGGTGCTTGGCGGGCCGATCTCGACCAGCATCATGACCTTTCTCGACGGCGCGTCCGGCCTGCATGGCTGGCAATGGATGTTCATCGCCGAGGGCGTACCGACCATTCTGCTCGGCCTCTTCACGCTCTATTATCTGACCGACCGCCCCGCCAAGGCGAGCTGGCTCACCAAAGAGCAGGCCGCCTGGCTGGAAGGCGAGCTCACCGCCGAGCGGGCCGAGATCGAACAACAGGGGCAGCACAGGTTGATCGAATGCGTGCTCGATATCAGGGTCTGGCTGCTGGCGGCGCTGTTCGGCTGCGCGCTGGTCGGCATCTATGGCCTGCTGCTGTGGCTGCCGCAGATCATCAAGGGCATGGGCAATCTCAGCAACATCGAGGTCGGCTTCCTGTCGGCGATCCCGCCGCTGCTCGGTGTCGTCGGCACCATCGTGGTCAGCCGCAGCTCGGACAAGACGGGCGATCGCAAGTTTCATCTTGCGGCCGTCTATCTGCTCGCCGCCGTCGCCATGCTCGGCAGCGCCTATGTCGCGAGCCCGGTGCTGGCCTTCGTGTTCCTGTGCATCGTCGGCTTCAGTCTGAACGCCGGCAATCCGCTGTTCTGGAGCATCAACGCCTCGCTGCTGACCGGCGCGGCCGGCGCCGCCGCGATCGCCATGGTCAACACGCTGGCGCAGTTCGGCGGCCTGATCGGCCCTTGGTGCATCGGCCTGATCAAGGACTCCACCGGAAGCTTCTCCTGGGCGCTGGTCGGCATCGCCGGCTTCCTGTTCGTCGCATCCGCCATCGCCCGCCACCATGCGCGTCAAACCGCGCGAGACGGAATTGACGGGCGCGATCCCGTCATCCGTCGCACACTGACAACCCTGCCAAGGGGAACAACAAGGACGCAACCATGATCATCGATTGTCACGGTCACTACACCACCGAGCCGGCCAAGCTGCAGATCTTCCGCGACAAGCAGCTCGCCGGCCTCGCCGACAGATCGCGCCGGCCGCTCACCACCAATCTCGGCATCACCGATGACGAGATTCGCTCCAGCGTCGAGGGCGCGCAGCTCCGCCTGCAGAAGGAGCGCGGCACCGACGTCACCATCTTCTCGCCGCGCGCCGCCGGCATGGCGCACCATGTCGGCAAGGAAGCGACCAGCCGTGAATGGACCACGATCTGCAACGACCTCGTGCACCGGGTCTGCACGCTGTTTCCGCAGAATTTCGTTCCCGTGTGCCAGCTGCCGCAGAGCCCGGGCGTCAAGCCCGCCAACTGCATCGAAGAACTGGAGCGCTGCGTGACGCAGCTCGGCTTCGTCGGCTGCAACCTCAATCCCGATCCCGCCGGCGGCTATTGGTGCGATCCGCCGTTGACCGACGAATGGTGGTATCCCCTCTATGAGAAGATGGTCGAGCTCGACGTGCCGGCGATGGTTCACGTCTCTTCGTCCTGCAATCCCTGCTTCCACGGCACCGGCGCGCACTACCTCAACGGCGACACCACCGCCTTTATGCAGTTCCTGACCTCGGACCTGTTCAAGCGCTTCCCGACCCTGCGGTTCATCATCCCGCACGGCGGCGGCGCGGTGCCCTATCACTGGGGCCGCTACCGCGGCCTCGCGCAGGACATGAAGCTGCCGCCGCTGTCGGAGCATCTGTTGCAGAACGTGTTCTTCGACACCTGCGTCTATCACCTCCCCGGCATCGAGCTGTTGACCAGGGTGATCCCGGTCGAGAACATCCTGTTCGCTTCGGAGATGGTCGGCGCGGTCCGCGGCATCGATCCCGAGACCGGCCATCACTTCGACGACACCCGCCGCTACATCGATGCGCTGCCCATGAGCGCGGAAGACAAGGCCAAGATCTTCGAAGGCAACGCCCGCCGCGTCTATCCGCGCCTCGACGCCCATCTCGACCGCCGCGCCCATTGAGCGACCGCGCCGACAACACACCGGAGAACACCGATGGCCATAGGATTTGCAATTCACAAGGCGAAGCGGAAAGTGTCGCCTGACCTCGTCGCGCGCTACCGCACGCTTCCGGTCGCCAATATCAGCGACGTGATGTCGCGGATCGCGGGTACCAACCGGCTGCGGCCGATGCATGCGGGCGGCTGGCTCGGCGGCCCGGCGCTGACCGTGAAGACCCGGCCCGGCGACAACCTGATGGTGCACAAGGCGATCGACCTGGCCCAGCCGGGCGACGTCATCGTGGTCGACGCTGGCGGCGTCCTGGTCAACGCCATCATCGGCGAGATCATGTCGACGCTGGCCGAGAAGAAGGGCGTCGCGGGCTTCGTGATCGACGGCTCGATCCGCGATGCCGGCGCGATCCGCGCCGGATCGTTCCCGGTGTTCGCCGCCGGCGTCGCCCATCGCGGCCCCTACAAGGACGGCCCGGGCGAGATCAATTGCGCCATCTCGATCGACGGCATGATCGTCGAGCCCGGCGATCTCATCGTGGCCGACGACGACGGCGTGCTCTGCGTGCCCTATGACGACGCCGAGGCCGTCTGCAAGCTGACCGAGGCCAAGAAGGCGACCGAGGAAAAGGCCATCCAGCAGATCCTCGCCGGCACCAGCGACCGCCGGTGGGTCGATGAGGCGCTGCAGCGCCTCGGCTGCGAGTTCAAGGACTAACCTGCCGCCGCTGCCCAGGAGGCGGGATGCCTGCCTCTTGGGCATAAGTCTCCGCAAAACCGGCAAGAATCGCCACCGCGCAGCCGGTTGGCGGGCCCGTCGACCGGCATCGGGAATTTTTCCCGATTGCAGATCGAAAAGAATCCCGAACCTACGGGACACATCTTGTTTGCCAAAGCATCAGCGCTCCCGCAGTCTCAAAGCCAAGGTTCGTCGAGGATAAAAGCCGAACCGGGACAACAGGGTGGGCGTTATGGCTGGTGCGTTGTTGCGTACGGCAACACGATTTTTGTCTGGTTCGCTCACTACGCGCGGCGCTGCGGCCATGCTCACCGCCATCGGAGCCGCAGCGCCGCTGACAATGGTGCAGGCCCAGACCCCCGCCCCGACCGAACTGCCGCCGGTCACCGTGATTGCCCCCTCGCCGCTTTCAGGCACGCGCAGCATCAAGCCTGCCGCCCGGCCGGTGGCGCGGACCTCACGAACCGCCCGCACACGGGCCGCGCCGGCCCAAACCGCGGCGGCGCCCGAGGGCGGCACCGGGGTCCCTGGCCCTTCCGACCGAGACTCGAGCCTGCTCGACCGCGACAAGATCCCGTCCAACACCGAGGTGCTGACCTCGGCGGATTTCAGCCGCAACTATTCGACGAACTTTCTGGACTCGGTGAACCGCAAGCTGCCCGGCGTCACGCTGACCGATCAGACCGGCAATCCGTTCCAGCGCAATCTCGACTATCGCGGCTTCGTCGCCTCGCCGGTCCAGGGGACACCGCAGGGCATCGCGGTCTATCAGAACGGCGTCCGCATCAACGAATCCTGGGGCGACGTGGTCAACTGGGATTTCATCCCGGAAAAGGCCATCGACCGGGTGTCACTGGTTCCCAATAATCCCGTGTTCGGCCTGAACGCGATCGGTGGCGCGCTCAGCATCCAGATGAAGAACGGCTTCACCTATCAGGGCGTCGAGGGTGAAGTGTTCGGCGGCTCATACGGGCGCGTGCAGGGCAGCGTGCAGGCCGGCGGCCAGAAGGACAACATCTCGGCCTATGCCGCGTTCGAATCCGCCTATGACCGCGGCTGGCGCGACTACGCCAATTCCTCGCACGTCAACCGCATGTATGTCGACATCGGCGCACGCAACGACGACACCGAATTCCACGTCAATTTCACCGGCGCCAGCAATCTGCTCGGCAACGTCGCCGCAACGCCGGTCGAGATGCTCAACCAGCGCTGGTCGAGCGTCTACACCTGGCCGCAATTGACGATGCTGCAGCTCGCCTTCGTCAACGCCACGCTGAGCCATAATTTCTCGGACACCTGGTCGTTCCAGGGCAACGCCTATTTCCGCGGCTTCCGGCAGACCCATGTCGACGGCAACGGCACCGACGTTGCGCCGTGCGACGATCCCACGAGTTTGTGCATCGGCGACGGCCTTCCGATCTTCGGTCCGGCGGGAGGTCCGTCGGTTCCGAACACCTTGGGCAACGCTTTCCTTGGCGAAGTCGACCGTAACAGCGCCGCTACCAACAGCTACGGCGGCACAGCCCAGTTAACCAACTCGGACAGGCTGTTCGGGCACGACAACCACGTCGTGATGGGCGTCAGCGTCGATCACGGCAACACGAAATTCACGGCGACCAGCGAACTCGGAACGATCGATCCAAACAACCTGTTCGTGACGGGCACCGGGGTCTTCATCAACCAGCCCGACGCCGGCCTCAGCCCGGTCGATCTGCGCGCCACCAACACCTACACCGGCGTCTACCTCACCGATACGTTCGACGTGACGAGCAAATTCTCGGTGACGGCGGGCGGACGTTTCAATCTCGCCCAGATAGACCTGCAGGACCAGACCGGCACCAATCCGCTGCTGAACAGCAGCAACCGCTTCCAGCGCTTCAACCCGGTGATCGGCGGCACCTTCAAGATCACGTCGAACCTCACCGCCTATGCCGGCTACTCGGAAGCCAACCGCGCACCGACGCCGCTGGAGCTCGGCTGCTCCGACCCCAATCATCCCTGCATGATCGACAGCTTCCTGGTGGCCGACCCGCCGCTCAAGCAGGTGGTGGCGCACACCGTCGAGGCCGGCCTGCGCGGCAGCTGGGGCCGCGACGCCAGGACCGGCGTGCTGAGCTGGGGCCTGGGCGTGTTCCACACCCTGTCCGACGACGACATCATCCAGGTGACAAGCCCGCTCGGCGTCAACAATTTCGGCTTCTTCCAGAATGCCGGACAGACCCTGCGGCAGGGTATCGAGGCCAAGCTCGACTATCGCTTCGATCGCTGGAACGCCTACGCCAACTACACCTATGTCGACGCGACCTATCGAAGCGCGATCACGCTGTCCTCGCCGAACAATCCGAATGCCCTGACCAACGACGCCGGCGCGCAATTTGTCAACGTCACGCCGGGTGACCACATCCCGGGCATTCCCGCGCACCGCTTCAAGGCTGGCGTCGACTACAACGTGACAGATGCGTGGAAGGTCGGCGCCGACCTCAACGTGGTGGGCAGCCAGTGGATCATCCATGACGACACCAACCAGAGCCCGAAGGTGCCGGCCTACTCGGTCGTCAATTTGCACACGTCATACCAGGTCACGAAGAACATCGAGGTGTTCGGCCTGATCAACAATGTGTTCAACCAGCACTACTACCTGCACGGCGCGTTCTATCAAACGGGCGGCTTTACCAGCGCCGGCGGTATGCCCAACCTGATGGCGCAGCTGAGCGATCCGCGCACCTTCGTGCCCGGCATGCCGCTCGCCGCCTATGCCGGCATCAGGGCGAAGTTTTAGGGGAGTTTCCTGCGGCCCCGCGATGCTTTCGACGCCGTCATTGCGAGGAGCGAAGCGACGAAGCAATCCATCTTTGCTCGCGGCGTGATGGATTGCTTCGCGGAGCCCGTCATCCGGCGGCGCTATGCGCCGACCGGGTGGCTCGCAATGACGTGGATAGAGCAACCCACAAGCCTGACTGATGCCGCGCGCTACGCCACCGTCCCGCCGTCGACCGGCATCGCGATGCCGGTGACGAACGAGGCCTTGTCCGACAGCAGGAACACCGCGACCTCGGCGATCTCCTCCGGGCGTGCGGCGCGGCCCATTGGATTGCGGGTCACCGCGGCCTTGATCAATTCCTCGGGGTCGGCTTCGTTGTGGCCGGGCTGGTCGGGCCGGTTGACGAACACCCGCAGCATCGGCGTGTCGATCGCGCCGGGACAGATCGCATTGACGCGCACGCCGTCCTTGGCGTGGCGCTTGGCGAGCGCCCGCGCGAGGCCGATCACGCCGGCCTTGGCCGCCGAATAGGTCGGGCTCCATGGCGAACCGACCAGGCCCGAGGTCGATGCGGTGAACAGGATGCTGCCCTTGCGCCGCGCCGTCATCTGCCCGAGCGCCGCATTGGTGGTGATCAGCTGCGAGCGCAAATTGAGATCGATGCTGAGGTCCCAGCCTTCCAGATCGTCGATCACAGACGGACCGGGAATGCCGAGATGATTCCAGACGCAATCGAGCGCGCCGAACTCCTTCACGGTTGCAGCGACGATGTCGCGCGCAAAGCTATCGTCGCGCAGATCGCCGGTCAGCGCCAGCGCGCGTCCGCCGCCCTTTTTGATCTCGTCGACCACCGCCTTCGCGCCACTCTCGTTCTGGTCGACGACCGCGACCGCCGCGCCCTCGCGCGCGAGAATGAGCGCGCCGGCGCGGCCGGCGCCCGACGCCGCGGCGGTGACGAGTGCGATCTTGCCTTGCATGTCCATGGTTCGATCCTGACTGTGCTCGCGAGCTCGAGCCTTCTTGGTTCTGGTTCAAGCTCTGGTTGGATCAGGACCGCAACGCCGAAGTCTTGCGCTGAAACGCTACCTTCATGTCGTCGATCTGTTCGAACGCGCTAGCGGCCGCCGAACAGAACCGGCGACTGGCCGGGCAGCAGCTGCGAATGGATGTCGCTGTCCATGCGCTCCGCCCCTTGCTGGGTAAAACCAGCCCCGAACGACAGGGTGACATTCGAGGTCGGGCGGAACTCCAGTCCCGCACGCGCCGTATACCCGGCGTTGACGCCGGGATTGCCGCTGAACGGCGCCAGCGGCCCGCCGGCGCCGGGCGGATTGTATTTCAACGAGTCGAAGCCGGCGAAGAACGTCACGGGCGTATCACCGACACCCTTGAAATTGTAGCCGACCTGCGCGCCCTGATATTCAAGCGAGCCGAACGCCGCCGATTGACCGAGCGTGTTCCAGCCGGAGCGGCCGCCTTCGCCGCCGATAAACCAGCCATCCGGACGGCCGTTCAGATACGAGAAGTCGCCGCCTTGCGGGGCGGTGGCGTCAAAGCCCGGAAAGTTGCCGTAAGTGTCCGCCTTCTGGCCGTCGGCCAGGCCGCCGCCGAAGCCGAACAGCGAGCCCGGCGTCCAATACCGCACAGGTCCAGCCTGCGCATTGGCCTGCTGGGCGCCGAAACAGAGCACTGCGGCGATGATGGCGAGACCGGATTTGCTTGCGAAGATCGACATTCGGGAGACCGTCACTTGTGCCCGCAAACTATACCCGTCTGAGGTCGACAATGCCAGCACGGCGCTTCGCTGCAACGACGGCGGCCTCTTGCCAATCGCGCGGCCACCCCTTATGTACTCGCCTCCTTTTGTAGAAAGAGCGACCCAGGTTTCCAACATGCGGCAGTCACAGCGAACATCGATGCTGATGACGGGAGGGCTAATGCCCTCGTCCGCCGCCATTCTGCTTTGGACCTGACCTCACGTCACACCTGACATTGGAAGGCAGCCCGGAGCGGAAGCGGCTCCTGGCGCCGAACGGGCTCTCGCGGTGCCACGAGTCGTGCAAACCCAGCACGGGAGCTCGAACACCACAGGTGTCCCATGGCCAAAGAGAAGTTCATCCGCCTCAAGCCCAACTGCAATGTTGGCACGATCGGCCACGTGGATCATGGCAAGACGACGCTGACGGCAGCGATGACGAAGGTTTCAGCCGATCACGGCTGGGGCGCGTTCGTCTCCTACCAGGACGTTGCCAAGGCGTCGGCCGCGCAAGGTACGCGTGACGATACGAAGATCCTGACCATTGCGACGAGCCACGTCGAGTTCTCGACGGCGGCGCGCCACTACTCGCACGTCGACTGCCCGGGCCACGCCGATTATGTGAAGAACATGATCACCGGCGCGGCGCAGATGGACGGCGCGATCCTGGTCGTCTCCGCCGTCGACGGACCGATGCCGCAGACGCGCGAGCACATTCTGCTCGCGCGCCAGATCGGCGTGCCGCGCATCGTGGTGTTCCTGAACAAGTGCGACGTCGCTGACGATCCGGAACTGGTCGATCTCGTCGAGATCGAGGTGCGCGATCTGTTGTCGAAGTACCAGTATGACGGCGACAACGCGCCGGTCGTGCGCGGTGCGGCGATGCAGGCGCTGCGCGGCGAGCACGGTCCGCTGGCGGATCAGGCGATCCTCGAACTGTTCGAGGCGCTCGACCGCTTTATCGAGCTGCCCGAGCGGCCGAAGGATCGCCCGTTCCTGATGCCGATCGAGGGCGTGCAGTCGATCGCGGGGCGCGGCACCGTGGTGACCGGGCTCGTCGAGCGCGGCACGATCAGGATCGGCGACGAGGTCGAGATCGTCGGCCTCGGCGAGACCCGCAAGTCGGTCGTGACCAGCATCGAGAGCTACCGGAAGATCCTCGACCAGGGGCAGGCCGGCGACAACGTCGGCTGCCTGCTGCGCGGGGTCGACAAGGCTCTCGTGCAGCGCGGTCAGGTGCTGTCGCATCCGGGTGGTGCGTCACCGCACCGGACCTTCCGCGCGGAAGTGTACGTGCTGACAAAGGACGAAGGCGGCCGGCACACGCCGTTCTTCGCCAACTATCGTCCGCAGTTCTACTTCCGGACCGCCGACGTCACCGGCACCGTCCAGCTCGCAGATGGCGCCGAGATGGTGATGCCGGGCGACAGCGCCGAGTTCACGATCGAGCTCAACAAGCCGATCGCGCTCGAGGCGCGGTCGCGCTTTGCGATCCGTGAAGGCAACCGCACCATCGGTGCGGGTGTCGTGACCGCGATCGTGGAGTGACGGATGGGGACCTGGCGCGAGCCGGGTCCCCATTTGCCAACGTCGCGGTGTTGCAAGATCGTCCGATCGCCTGGAAATTGATCGCATCAATAAGCAATGCGGATTGACAGGCCGGCACGTTTTCGAAACTGTGCGACACCGCGTCGCAGGCGCCGTCCGTCGGACTTGTGATCTCTCGACGCGGAAATGGCGTCGTCATGAAGTGGTTTCGTTCGAACATCAGGCACGGGGCTCGGCTGGCGCTGTTGGCGCTGTCGATCCAGTTCGTGCTGTCGTTCGGCCATTTTCATGCCATTGCGCCGGCACAGGCGACAGCGTCGTTCGCGGCGCATATCGAGAACGCCTCGCGCGACGAGCCTCGTTCGAATCCTGATTCCGATCAGGCCGTAGATCTCTGCGCCATCTGCGCCGTCGTGGCGATGGTCAACTCGGCAATGTCGGCGCCGGCGCTGCCACCACTGCAGCTGCCGGATGCCGCAGCTCTGCTCGCCTGGCAGATCGACAATTATGCTGCGCCGCTCGACATCGGCCGGCTGCACTATCAGCCGCGCGCGCCTCCGATCTCCTGAACTCCCTGCACGACTGAACTTCGAACGCGGCCACCATTCGGCTGCCGTTTGATCAATGGGGAATTTCGCCGTCGCGCATCGACGGCGGGCTCGACCGTGTCCTTCGGTGAGGATCCGGATCGCAGCCTCGCGAGATCGGGAACCAACATGTCAGGACATATCAGACGACGCGCCGCTGCCGGCGCAGCATCGCTCTTGGTCTACGGGATCAACGGCGCCGCATTCGGGCAGACGACCGCGCCGACAACGACTCTTCCTGACATCACGGTGACGGCGCCGCAGCGCCACACCGCGCCGGCCGGGTCGAACAAGCCGAAGACGCGCGTTGCGACCGGAGGCGGTCGCCGCGCGCGAAGAACCGGCGCGGTATCGGCGACGCCGCAATCTCCAGAACAGACCGAGGCGCAAGCCGTCGCGGGCCAGAACACGCGGCTCGACCAGGCCCGCGCCGCACTGCTGGCGCCGACCGGCGCCAACAGCTACCAGATGAGCCGGCAAGCCCTCGAGGCATTGCCACAGGGGACCAACATCACTCTCGACAAGGCGCTGCTGCAGGCGCCCGGGGTTTCACAGGACTCCGCCGCAAGCGGCGAGCTGCACGTGCGCAACGAGCACGCCAACCTGCAATACCGTATCAACGGGATCATGCTGCCGGACGGCGTCGGCGCCTTCGGCCAGATCATCGACACCGGGATCGTCGGCAGCATGGCGCTGATCACGGGCGCACTGCCCGCGCAGTATGGCCTGCGCACTGCCGGTGTGCTGGACATCCAGACCAAGACCGACGCCTTCAACAATTCCGGCAGCGTCAGCGTCTATGGCGGCAGCCACGGCACCTTCACCACCAGCGTCGACTATGGCGGCACGATCGGAAAAACCCAGTACTACGTCTCCGGCCGCTATTTCGGCAGCGACGTCGGCATCGAAAACCCGACGCCGGCCTATAACGCCATCCACGACCGGACCGACCAGGAGAAGAGCTTCGCCTATGTCTCGACGGCCCATCGATCCGACCAGCCGGCTGACCTATATCGGCGGCGTCTCCAACGGAGGCTATCAGATCCCCAACAATCCCGGCCAGGCTCCCGCCTTCACCGCCTTCGGCGTCTCGAACTTCGATTCCGCGTTGCTGAACGAGCGGCAACACGAATTCAACCAGTTCAACGTCGTGGCCTATCAGAAGTCGGGCGACGGGTTCGACTACCAGGTCGCCTATTTCAATCGCTACAGCCAGCTGCACTTCATGCCCGATCCGGTCGGCGATCTCGTGTTCAACGGGATCGCGTCGGATGTGTATCGCCAGAGCTTCATCAACGGCATCCAGGAGGATACGTCCTACAGGCTGGGTTTCGCGCATACGCTGAAGTTCGGCGTCGCGGTCAGCGCCGAGCGCTCGCTGGTCAACAACGGCTCGACCGTGCTGCCGCTCGACGATTCCGGCAACCCGATCGATGCGCCGCTTTCGGTGTTCGATTCCAGCGCCAAGACCGGATATCTGTTCTCCACCTACATCGCCGACGAATGGAAGATCACGAACCAGCTGACACTCTATGCCGGCCTGCGCTTCGACCAGATGTGGCAATATGTCGATGCCAACCAGTTGAGCCCGCGGATCAGCCTGACATGGAAGCCCTATGACGGTACGACCTTCCATGCCGGCTACGCCCGCAACTTCACGCCGCCCGAACAGGTGCTGGCGGCACCGACCAATCTTGCGCTGGTGCAGAACACGACGGCGCAGCCGGCGACCACCGCCAATGACCCCGTGCTGCCGGAACGCTCGCATGTGTTCGACATCGGCGTCACGCAGAAGGTCTACGCGATCCCCGGCCTCGAGATCGGCATGGATGCCTACTACAAGATCGCGACCGATCTGCTCGACGACGGCCAGTTCGGCCAAGCCTACGTCCTCACGGCCTTCAACTATGCGAAAGGTACCAACGAAGGCGTCGAGCTGACGGCACGATACGACCACGACAATCTGCATCTCTACGGCAATGTCGCGATTGCAAGGCAGGTCGCGACCAACGTCGTCTCGAACCAGTATCTGTTCGATCCGGACGAACTGGCCTACATCGCCAACAATTACGTCAACACCGACCATGCCCAGACGCTGACCGCATCGGTCGGCGGCTGGTACCAGTGGCGCGACACCAAGTTCAGCGCGTCGCTGATCTACGGCTCAGGCCTGCGCGACGGCTTCGCCAACACCGGCACGGTGCCACCCTACACGCAGGTCAATCTCGGCGTCTCGCACGACTTCAACATCGTCGCGCCGAACAAGCCGACCACGCTGCGCTTCGACGTCGTCAATTTGTTCGACACCGTCTACCAGATCCGCGACGGCTCCGGCATCGGCGTGTTCGCGCCGCAATACGGCCCGCGCCGCGGCTTCTACGCCGGAATCACGCAGAAGTTCTGACGAGGCCAGGGTTCGCCAACCCCGCTGCCGGCTTCCTTCGTTCGGCAGGCGCAGCGTGCGCCTGCCGCTGCTCGATGGCTTTTGACAGAGTTTTCGACTGCCTTTCCTGGGCGCCCCTGCCCTCTTCAACAGGGTCGGATGGCTGCCTAGACGCGGAGCATTGAGAGTATTGCTCTGAGATCAATGTTTCCATTGTACCGAGCATTGTATCGCACCATATCTAGTTCACTGAACGCATTGCACCGGGTCGGCCCGGTGCAAGCCGAATGGAGACAACTGAAATGGAGATGAATTTTCTCGATACGTTCCTGGCATTCCTCGGAATGACCTTCGGACTGGTCTCGGTGATGCCCGGCCTGTTTTTCCAGCCCAAGGCCGAGGTGAAGCGCGCGAGGACGGCCTCGATCCGCGCCACCAACAGCAGGCGATGACGCGCCGCGGCCTTTAGGCCGGCATCACGCCGAAGTTCTAGCCCGCGACACGGAGCTGCTCTTTCAGCAGCGCCGCCAGCCAATCGGCAAACACCTGCAGCCGCCGCGACAGATGCTGGCGATGCGGATAGAGCAAGGTCATCGGCATCGGCGCCGCGCGGTGCTGCGGCATCAGCTCGACGAGCTCGCCGGCATCGAGATGCCGCTTCACATCGTAGGCGGGAATCTGGATCAGCCCGAGGCCGGCGAGGCAGCAGGCGATATAGGCTTCGGCGCTGTTGACGGTGACGCGGCCACGCATCGCGATGGTCCGCGAGGCGCCCTGCTCACACCATTCCCACTCCTCGATGCGGCCGGTAGATGGCGAGGCGTAGTTGACCGCCCAATGCGCGCCGAGATCATCTGGCGTCCGCGGCGTACCGTGGCGCGTGAGATATCCCACGCTCGCGACATTGATCAGCGTCAAATTGCCGAGCGGCCGCGCGATCAGGCCGGAATCGCCGAGCGGGCCGACGCGCACCACGCAATCGGCAGAGTCCGCGATCAGGTTGATGGCGCGATCGGTGACGCCGAGATCGATGTCGATCTGCGGATAGCGATCGAGGAAAGCGGGCAGCGCCGGCGCGATGATCAGGCGTCCGATCCGCCCGGGGCACGTCGACCCTGAGCCGCCCCGACGGTTCGGCGGCGGCATGGCGGAACAGGGTCTCGGCCTCCTCGACATCGGCGACGACGCGCAGGCACCGTTCGTAGAAGGCCGCGCCATCATGGGTGGGCGACACTTTTCGCGTCGTCCGATGCAACAGCCGGGCGCCGATGCGCCGCTCCAGCTGCGCGACCGCCGACGAGACCGACGAGCGCGGCAGCCCGAGCGTGTCGGCCGCCCGCGTAAAGCTCGCGCACTCGACGACGCGGGCGAAAATGCGGAAGAGATCGATGCGGTCCAAGATTGGGCCCCGATTGTTCGCCGTTCCTGACAAGTGACGTCAGAATGTACGGCTTTATCAGGAAATCCTAGACGATATCGTTTCCCTCAGAAAGCGGCCGCAGGGCGCAGCCGCGAGATCTGGAGAGGCGAACGTCATGACCGACCACAGCATCAAGGACAAGACCGTCATCATCACCGGCGGCGCGAAGAACCTCGGCGGCCTCATCGCGCGCGACCTTGCGGCCCACGGCGCGAAGGCGATCGCGATCCACTACAACAGCGCTGCGACCAAGGCCGACGCCGGCGCGACCGTCGCCGCGATCAAGGCTGCCGGCGCCAACGCGGTCGCGTTCCAGGCCAACCTCACGACCTCGGGCGCGATGGAGAAGCTGTTCACTGATGCCGTCGCGGCGATCGGCCGTCCCGACATCGCGATCAACACCGTCGGCAAGGTATTGAAGAAACCGATGGTCGAGATCTCGGAGGCCGAATACGACGCGATGAGCGCGGTCAACGCCAAGTCCCCGTTCTTCTTCCTCAAGGAGGCCGGCCGCCATCTGAACGACAACGGCAAGATCTGCACCCTGGTGACGTCGCTGCTCGGCGCCTACACGCCGTTCTATGCCGCCTATGCCGGCACCAAGGCGCCGGTCGAGCATTTCACCCGCGCGGCCTCGAAGGAATTCGGCGCACGCGGCATCTCGGTCACCGCGATCGGCCCCGGTCCGATGGACACGCCGTTCTTCTATCCGGCCGAAGGCACCGATGCGGTCGCCTATCACAAATCGGCCGCGGCGCTGTCCGGTTTCTCGAAGACCGGTCTCACCGACATCAAGGATATCGTGCCCTGGATTCGCCTGCTGGTGTCGGACGGCTGGTGGATGACCGGCCAGACAATCCTCGTCAACGGCGGCTACACCACGAAGTGAGGAGGTCACCGTTCCCTGCGTGCACGCGCCTTTCCTTGCAGGGGAAACAGACCGCCGGCGGAATTTGACCGCCGGTTTGGCCGGCGATATCGTTCGCCTTGCTGGGCCCTTCGCAGTGACGGTCTATTCGAGGCGCACATGGAATGGTCGACCAGGCCGGCCCGTCCGGATCAACCCTTCGGCAGTTGGGCAGACGACCTCGCAGCTGCCTTCGTGCGACTGGAGCCGCGCAGGATTGCCGAGGAATCCTTTGCCGGCGCGATCTGCAAGGTCGACGCCGCGCCGTTGCAGATATCGCGGGTCACGGCGAGCGGACACATCGTGCACCGGCTCGCCTCGCACATCGCAGCTGGCACCGACGACCTTTGCTTCGTCAACCTCCAGCTCGAAGGGCTGGGACGCACCTCGCAGCGCGGCCACGAGCAGATCAGCGCCCCCGGCGATCTCGCGGTCGCCGATACGACCCAGCCGTTCGAGATCGCCCACCGGCATCACTTCAAGCTGTTCTGCTTTGCCGTGCCGCGGCGCCTGTTGCCGGACACGCTGTTCGATCGCCCGCGGCTCGGTCTGTCTGCGACCGAAACCGGCCGCGCGCTCTCGCGGACGCTGGCGAGCTACGCCGAGCTCTGCCTGAGCGGCGGTCGCCTCGCAACAACCTCGGCAATGCTCGGCACGCATATCGCCGAGCTGATCGCGCACGCACCCGACATCCTCGCCGATTTGGCGGCGGAGCGCGTGCATACGCCGGTGCTGCTGTCGATGATGCTTGACCATATCGCGCGTCACAGCGACGAACCCCGAGCTCGGGGCGCCGGCGCTGGCTACGAAATTCCGCTGCTCCGAGCGCTACGTGCACCGCCTGTTTGCGAGCACCGGCCGTTCCGTGGGCGAACACGTCAACGAGCAGCGGATCGCCGCGTGTACGCGCGCCCTGCTCGATCGCACTTCAGCGCACAAGACCATTGCCGAAATCGCCTTTGCCGCGGGCTTCCGCGACATCTCGCATTTCAACCGCCTGTTCAAGCGCCACAATCGCCTCGCCCCGCGCGAGTTCCGCCGCGCCGCCGCCCACTGAAGCCCGACGAGATAGGTTCACTCCGCGCCAAGAAATCGGGCACTGCCGTCCAAGATTTCCTGACTACACCGCGATAGCCATAGTCCGAACCGCCGACACGGAGGGCATTGGCATGGCGATCGATTTCACGCTCACGGCACAGCAGCGCGAGCTGCAGCTCGCCTCCCGTAAGTTTGCCAGGGAGGTGCTGGCCGATGCCAGGGCCGCCGAAAAGCTGGCGACGCCCGAGCAGCGCTTTCTCGCGACCAAGCCGACCTACGAGGCGATGGTGGCGGCCGGCTATCTGCGCAAATGCATTCCGGCGCCGGCGGGCGGCGACAATGCCGGCATGATCGACATGGCGATCCTCGCCGAGGAATTCTACAGCGTGAACCCCAGCGTGACCCTCACGATGCTCGGCAGCGTGCTCGGCCTGCTGCCGCTGCTGCTCGGCGGCACGCCGGAGCAGTGCCAGCGGCTGCTTGCGCCGTTCCTGAGGACCAGCGGCGCCCCGCTCGCCGCCTTCTGCTCGAGCGAGCCGGGCGGCAGCGCCAACGCCGCCTCGCCGCCACCCGGCGAGGGCGTCCGCACCACCGCGCGGCGCGAGGGCGACAACTGGCTGATCAACGGCCGCAAGAAATGGGTGTCCTCGGCCACCGGCTGGAATCGCGAGGGCGCCGATCTCCTGACCGTCGTGTGCCGGACCGATCCGGCAGCGGCACCCGATGCGGCGATCTCGATCATTGCCGTGCAAGGACCGGTGACCGGCCTTGTGTTCGAACGCGCGATCGACAGCATCGGTCATCGCGCGCACCTCGTCCCACAGTTTGGCTTTCAGAATGTCGCGGCGCCCCACCACAATCTGCTTGGAAAGCAAGGTGCCGGCCTGGCGCTGACCGCGGCGGCGTTCACCGGCACCGCGGCCCTGGTCGGAATCTTCGGCGTCGCGCTGATGCGCTCGGCCTTCGCGTTCGCGCTGGATTTTGCCCGCAGCGAAAAGCGCGGCGGCGTCCATCCGATCATCGAGCATCAGGCGGTCGGATACGCGCTCGCCGATGCCAAGACCACGATCGAGGCGGCGCGCACGCTCAGCTGGCGCGCCTGCCATGCCCTCGACACTCAGTCGCCGGCGGCCGAGGAGCTGGCGGTGCAGGCCAAGATCTTCGGCTCCGAGGCCGCCGTGCGGGTCATCACCGATCTGATGCGGGTGGTCGGGATCGACAGCTACGATCATGAGGCGCCATTCGGCAGCCTGCTGCAGGACGCGCTCGCGCTGCCGATCTTCGACGGCGGCAATCTCGGCATCCGGCGGCGGCAACTGCACACGATGTTCAAGAGCCGCGACTACAGCCCGCTGGCTGCAAGCGGCGCGGCGTAGCGTGACGCGTCAAACCAAGGGCCAGGCTTTAGAGGAGTGCGATCATGAGCACAGAACGGAAAGTGGCAATCGTCACCGGCGCATCGCAGGGGATCGGCGCCGGCATCGTTCAGGCCTTCAGGGATCGCAACTGCCGGGTGGTCGCGACGTCACGCTCGATCAAGCCGGCCACCGACGCGGATATCGTCACGGTGGCGGGCGATGTCGGCGCAGCCGATACGGCCGAGGACGTGTTCAAGGCGGCGCTGGAGCGCTTCGGACGCGTCGACACGCTGGTCAACAACGCCGGCATCTTCATGGCGAAACCTTTCACGGCCTACACGCAGGATGACTACGCCAGCTACATCTCAACCAACGTGACCGGGGGCTTTTTCAACATGACCCGGCGCGCGCTGGAGCTGATGAGCAAGCAGGGCCACGGCCACGTCGTCACCATCACGACGAGTCTCGTCGACCAGCCGATGAGCAGCGTTCCCGCCGCCCTCGCCTCGCTGACCAAGGGCGCCCTGAACGCCGCAACCCGCGCGCTCGCGATCGAATATGCAAGGACCGGAATCCGCGTCAACGCAGTGTCGCCCGGAATCATCAAGACCCCGATGCACCCGGCGGAGGCGCATCAAGCGCTGGCCGCGCTCCACCCGGTCGGCCGAATGGGAGAGATCTCCGACATCGTCGACGCCGTGCTCTACCTCGATGGCGCAGGATTTGTGACCGGAGAGGTGCTCCACGTCGACGGCGGACAGGCCGCCGGCCACCATATGCCGTAGCAGGCGATGTGGTCCTACCTCCCGTGCTTTGTTGAACGGGACCCATGGGTGCGATCGACACCGAGCTTTCCCTGCGCCCTCTGAACAGCGGACGAAACGAAAAGTAAAAGCTCGGACAAATCATGTCGCGAGAACGCAAACGCATATCCCGTCATCCTGAGGCGAGAGCGCAGCGAGCCTCGAAGGATGCACGGCCCGGCCAGTGGCCGTCGATCCTTCGAGACGCGCTACGCGCTCCTCAGGATGACGGAACTACTACGCCGAACCTCCGCTACATTGCGCCGCGAACCGCGCTGCGGCGCAACAATCAAAATGAGACTACCCGTTAAGCACCCCCGCAGCGACGACATCCGCGCCGCGCCTGGCTTCGGCTAGCTTCGTCAGCAACAACCGGACGCCCATCAGCCTTCGTGAGGCCAGGTGGAC
Organism: Bradyrhizobium sp. JR3.5; assembly: GCF_054057015.1. Classification (NCBI taxonomy): domain Bacteria; kingdom Pseudomonadati; phylum Pseudomonadota; class Alphaproteobacteria; order Hyphomicrobiales; family Nitrobacteraceae; genus Bradyrhizobium; species Bradyrhizobium sp. JR3.5. The sequence goes on along the minus strand of NZ_JBSRYV010000002.1, from coordinate 4,422,582 downwards.
GCCGGTGACAACACAGAGGGAGGAGAGCGATGTTGAAAGGCAGTTTGGGACTGATTGCGTTGAGCAGCCTGTTGCTTTCGGGCACGGCATTCGCCCAAGAGAAGATCAAGGTCGGCGTCACCGCGACGCTCGAGGGCACCTACACGGTGCTCGGCGAAGATGGCATGCGCGGCCCACCAGACCGCGCTCAACGTGCTCGGCAAGAAGATCGGCGACAAGGAGCTCGAATTCGTCGTCGCCTCGACCGACGCGACGCCGGACTCCGCGGTGCGCGCGGTGCGCAAGCTGATCGAGCAGGACAAGGTGCAGATCCTGCTGTCGCCGCTGTCCGGCGACGAAGGCATCGCGGTGAAGAATTTTGCCAAGACCCATCCGGAGCTGACCTTCGTCAACGCCGCCTCCGGCGCGCAAGAGACGACCTACGTCGATCCGGCGCCGAACTTCTTCCGCTACAACATGGACGGCGCGCAGTGGCAGGTCGGCCTCGGCAAATACGCCTATGAAACCAAGGGCTATCGCAAGATCGCGACAGTCGGCGAGGACTACTCCTTCATCTACACCCAGGTGTTCGGCCTGGTGCTCGAGTTCTGCGGCGCCGGCGGCCAGGTCACCAACCGGCAATGGGTGCCGCTCGGCACCAAGGACTTCGCCTCGGTGATCGCAGCACTTCCCGACGATGTCGATGCGATCTATCTCGGCCTCGGCGGCGCCGACGCCGTCAACTTCCTCAACCAGTATCAGCAGGCCGGCGGCAAGGCGCATCTGATGGGCGGCTCGATCATGATCGACCAGACCATCCTGTCGTCGAAGGGCAGCGCCAAGAACGCGCTGATCGGCACCATCGCCGCGAGCGGCCAGGCCGATACCTGGGAGGATCCGGGCTGGCAGAAATTCGTGAAGGCCTATCAGGACTCGTTCCCGGAGAGCAAACGCTTCCCGAGCCCGTCGCTGCTCGCCACCAACTATTACGGCTCGACCATGGCGCTGATCCTGGCGCTGCGGCAGGTCAATGGCGATCTCTCCAACAACCAGGCCAAGCTGAAGGACGCGCTGGCCAAGATCGAGATCGACGCACCGAACGGCAAGATCAAGCTCGACGCCAACCGCCAGGCGATCGGCACCAATTTCGTCACCGAGGTGGTCGATGACGGCAAGGGCGCGCTGTTCAGCAAGGTCGTGAAGGTGATCCCGAACGTCAACCAGACGCTGGGCTACGATCCGGCAGTTTTCGCCAAGATCGGCCTGCCGAGCCGCACGGTCCCGGAGTGCAAGAAGTACTGACGTATTTGTTGCAGGTGCGAGCAAGCCAGCCGTGACGAAGGCGCGCGGTTGCATCAATAGCCCTGCTCGCCCTTGCTTTCCGCGGGCGGATGATGAACGCTTGTCGAAAAGACAAGAACATCCCGCGGGAGGGGAGGCATGAGCAGGGCGCTTGCCGTCTTCCACGGCCGGTTCGGTCGCGCGACGGTCTATCAGTTGAACCGTCCCTTCAACGTGCATGCGCACCGCGAAGGGCACCTGATCTTTCATGTCGGCGGAACGCCGGCGCAGATCGATGTCTCGGAGCAGCGCCTGCTGCTCAAGGACGACACCGTGGTTGCGGTCAACCCTTGGGAACCGCACAATTTTCTGCCGACCGACATGGACCACGGCGCGATCTTCTTCGTGCTCTATGTCAATGCCGAATGGTTCGCGCCACAGCCCGCGAGCGCGCAGGGCCTGCGGTTCGGCCGCACCTTCTTTCCGCGCACCGAGACGCTCGACCGGCTGATCCGCCGCACCGCAGCACTGGTGTGCGGCGCGCCGTCACTGCGCAGCCTCGATTGCGAGCTCAGGCAGCTGATCGATTCCTGCCACGAGGAGAGCTGGCAGGCGGCGCAGGACGCGCGCGCCGCTGCTGCCGTGACTGATTTCCGCGTCCGCAAATCGATCAAGCTGATGTCGGAAAGCCCCGGCGCCGAAATCGAGCTCGATGCGATCGCGCGCGAAGCGGGCCTGTCGCGGCCGCATTTCTACCGGCTGTTCCGCACCCAGACCGGCGTCACCCCTCACCTCTACATGAACACGCTGATCATGGAGCAGGCGCTGGATGCGCTGGTGGCGACCGAGGCGCCGATCGCCGATATCGGCTTCGATCTCGGCTTCTCCTCGCAGAGCGGTTTCACCCGCTTCTTCGCCGCCAATGTCGGCATGGCCCCGACCGACTATCGCCGCGCCGCCAAGGTGTTGCGGCCGTAACGGAGGTTCCATCTGAAACGATAAAAGATACTCTCGATCAAATCCGAAGCTTTCGCCCTCGGTAGGATAAAGGACACGCGGCCCGGCAGACGGTCGCCACGTCAGAGGGAACGCGACGGAGATGGCCAGGTTCATCGAACGCCATCCGGCCTGGGCGCTGATCGTGATCATCGCGGTCGCGGTGCTGCTGTGGCTGGTGTTCGCGATCTGGCCGCCGGGGCTGGAGGCCGCGATCGGCCGCAAGCGCGTATTCCTCAACGCGGTGCTGAACGGCATCACGCTCGGCGGGCTGTATTTCCTGGTGGCGAGCGGCTTCACGCTGATCTTCGGCCTGATGCGTAACGTCAACCTCGCGCACGGCTCGCTCTACCTGTTCGGCGGCTATATCGGCTACGCCATCAGCACCTGGACCGGATCGTGGATCCTCTCCTTCATAGTCGCCTTCATCGCGGCGGCGCTGGTTGGCGTGATCCTGCAGCTCGCCGTGTTCCGCCGCATGGAGGGTCAGGACCTCAGGCAGACCATGGTCACGATCGGGCTCTCGATCGTGTTCGCGGATCTGATGCTCTGGGTGTTCGGCGGCGACTTCTACCAGGTCCAGACCCCGAGCTGGCTGATCGGCCCAGTGCAGCTGCCGCTACTCACCGCGATCAAATCATCGGGCGAGCCGGTCTATCTGCAGTATCCGCTGGTGCGGCTCGTGATCTTCGCAGCCTCCGTCGTCATCGGCATCGCGATGTGGCTGGCGCTCAACCGCACCCGGATCGGCATGATCGTGCGCGCCGGGGTCGACGACCGCGACATCCTGGCCGCGACCGGGGTGCGGATCCAGCTGGTGTTCGTGCTGGTGTTCGCACTCGGCGCGGGCCTTGCCGGCATCGCCGGCGTGGTCGGCGGCACCTTCCAGTCGCTGTCGCCGGGCGAGGACACGCGCTTCCTCCTCGCCTCGCTGGTGGTCGTGATCGTCGGCGGCATGGGCTCGATCCCGGGGGCTGCGCTCGGCGCCGTCATCATCGGGCTCGCCGAGCAGCTCGGCTCGGTCTACATCCCGACCTACGCCATCGTCGTGACCTTCCTGATCATGGTCGTGGTGCTGGCGCTGCGGCCGCAGGGCCTGCTCGCGAGGCGATGAAATGTCGTTGCTGCAGAGCACCCAGTTCCGCCCCGACCCATCCGCCAACGCGACCCGCCGCGCCCTGATCCGCACCTGGCCGGAATTCCAGAACCCGGCGGCCTGGCTGGTCGCGCTGCTCCTCGTGATCATGCCGCTGATCGCCAACGGCTTCTTCCTGATCGAGATCTTCGCCACCACGCTGATCCTCGGCGTCATCGCGCTGAGCCTGATGTTCCTCGCCGGCTATGGTGGCATGGTCAGCCTGATGCAGCTCACCATCGCGGGCTTCGCCGGCTACATGGTCGCGGTGTTCGGCATGAGCGGCAACGCCAATATCAGCCTCGGCTGGCCGTGGTGGCTCGCCACCCCGATGGCGCTGGCGCTGGCGACGCTGTTCGGCACGCTCGGCGGCGCGCTCGCAGTGCGCACCGAGGGCATCTACACCATCATGATCACGCTGGCGATCGGCGCGGCGTTCTACTACTTCACCAACCAGAACTGGGCGATCTTCAACGGCCACACCGGCATCAACACCGTCGCGACCCCGCATTTCTGGGGCGTCGACTGGCGCGCCGACATCGCCTTCTATTATGTGACCCTCGGCGTCGCCGCGATCTGCTACTTCGCCGTCCAGTATGTCTCGCGCGCGCCGTTCGGCCTCGCGCTGCAAGGCGTCCGCGACAACCCCCGCCGCATGGCCGCACTGGGCTTCAATCCGAACGCGCATCGTATCGCGGCCTACGCCTTCGCCGCCTTCGTCGCGGCGCTCGGCGGCGTGCTGCAGGTCTGGAACTACCGGCAGATCTCGCCCGGCTCGGTCAGCGTCGGCGCCTGCATCGACGTCCTGATCATCGCCGTAGTCGGCGGCATCACCCGGCCGATCGGTCCGTTCATCGGTGCCCTCATCTTCGTGCTGCTGCGCACCTTCGCGCTCGACGTCTTGATCAAGTTCGGGCTCGACGGCAATCGCTTCCGGCTGCTGATCGGGCTCGGCTTCCTTGCCATCGTGTTCTGGTCGTCCGACGGCGTGATCGGCCTCTGGGAACGCTGGCGGCGGCGCAGCGCATCCGCGACGCAACGTTCGGGCGGAGGCCGCCATGGATAGCGTCGCGCAGCGACTGTCCGTGGTCGGCGCCGGCGCAGCCCTGGAGCTGCGCGGCGTGACCCGGCTGTTCGGTGCGCTGGCGGCGCTGACCGACGTCACCATCACCGTGCGGCCCGGCGAACGGCGCGCGGTGCTCGGCTCGAACGGCGCCGGCAAGACCACGCTGTTCAACTGCATCACCGGCGACTTCCCGCCCTCCTCCGGCACGATCCGCTTCTTCGGCGAGGACATCACCCAGTTTCCGCCCTATGAACGCATCCGCCGCGGACTGCGCCGCACCTACCAGATCTCGGCGCTGTTCCCCGGCCTCACCGTGCAGGACAACGTCTATCTCGCCTGCCGCGGCGTCTCCCGCGGGCGGTTCTCGTTGCTGCGCCCTGGGCAGAACGATGCGCTGATGCACGCGACCGAAACGCTGGTGCAGGCCGTGCACCTTGCCGGCGTCAAGGACCAGCGCGTCGCCGAGCTGGCGCACGGCCAGCAGCGCCAGCTCGAGATCGCACTCGCGCTGGCCGGCGCGCCGCGCTTCATCCTGTTCGACGAGCCGGCGGCGGGACTGTCGCCGACCGAGCGGCGCGAGCTGATCGAGATCCTGACCTCGCTGCCTGCGCATATCGGCTACATCATCATCGAGCACGACATGGACGTTGCGCTGCGCGTCGTCGAGAGCGTCACGATGATGCACAACGGCCGCATCTTCAAGGAAGGCCTGCCGCGCGAAATCGAGTCCGATCCCGAGGTGCAGGAGCTTTATCTCGGAGGCGGCCATGAATGAACGCCGCCCAGTTCCCGCACTCGAGGTGAAAGGCCTCGACGTCTACTACGGGCATTCGCATGCACTGCAGGGCGTCGACCTCACGCTCGATGCCGGCGTGTTCTCGGTGGTCGGCCGCAACGGCATGGGCAAGACCACGCTGTGCAAGGCCATCATGGGCCTGGTTCGCGCCAGCAGTGGCTCGATCCGGATTCGCGGCGAAGAGGCCACGCGGCTGAATCCGGCGCGGATCGCCCGGCTCGGCGTCGGCTACGTGCCGCAGGGCCGGCGCCTGTGGCGTTCGCTGACGGTCGACGAACACCTGGCGCTCGCCGGCGGCCTGCGCCGCGGCGCCTGGACCATCGAGCGGATCTACGACACCTTCCCGCGCCTTGCCGAACGCAAGAACAACGGCGGCAACCAGCTCTCCGGCGGCGAACAGCAGATGCTCGCGATCTCGCGCGCATTGCTCACCAACCCGCAGCTCCTGATCATGGACGAGCCGACCGAGGGCCTTGCGCCTGTGATCGTCGCGCAAGTCGAGGAGATGCTGCTGCGCCTCGGCGACGAAGGCGACATGGCCGTCCTGGTCATCGAGCAGAACATCGGCGTCGCGACCGCGGTGTCGCGCAACGTCGCCATCATGGTCAATGGCCGGATCAATCGCATCATCGACTCCGCCCGCCTTGCGACCGACCGCGAGCTGCAGCAGCGGCTGCTCGGCGTCGGCACCCACGGCGCTGACGAGATCGATGCCGAGACGGCGCCGAAAAAAGCTGAGGCGGCCGGCGCGCCGCAGCCGGAACGCAAGGGTCCGACTCGCATCTACGTCTCCAATCCCGTGCTGCCGACGCGCTGGTCGCAACCGGTGCCGATCGCTCGTATCGAGGCCGCTGCACGGACGCAGTCCATCGCCGTCACGCGTCTCGAGGAAGCAACCCGCTCTCGGCGCGAACCGGCGACGTCGAGGACATCGGGGCCGCCGGTCGTGCTGGTCGTCGGCACGCTCGATACCAAGGGTGCGGAGCTGCGCTTCATCCGCGATATCATCGCGGCCAGCGGCCTGCGCACCCGGCTGGTCGACGTCTCGACCAGCGGCAAGGCGACGAGCTGCGACGTCACCGCGCAGGAGATTGCCCTCAACCACGGCCGTGGCGGCTCCAGCGTATTCGGCACCGATCGCGGCGCCTCAGTGACCGCGATGGCGGACGCATTCGAGCGATGGTTGCGCCGCCAGGGCAATGTCGCCGGCATCATTTCCGCCGGGGGTTCGGGCGGCGCGTCGCTGGTCGCGCCGGGCATGCGCGCGCTTCCGATCGGCGTACCGAAGCTCATCATCTCGTCTGTCGCCTCCGGCGACGTCGGTCCCTATGTCGGGCCCGCCGACATCACCATGATGTATTCGGTGACCGACGTGCAAGGTCTCAACTCGATCTCGCGCACGGTGCTCGGCAACGGCGCCCCATGCCATGGTCGGCATGGTCAAGGCGCGGCTCGACGAACAGGCCGGCAAGCCACGCGATACGGGCCCTCATCTTCCGGCCATCGGCATCACCATGTTCGGCGTCACCACTCAGGCCGTGCAGAAGATCGCAGCTGACCTCCGCGAGGATTTCGAGTGCCTCGTCTTCCACGCCACCGGCGTCGGCGGCCGCTCGATGGAGAAGCTGGTCGAGTCCGGCCAGCTCGCCGGCGTCATCGATCTTACCACGACCGAGGTCTGCGACCTCCTGATGGGCGGCGTGTTCCCGGCTACCGACGACCGCTTCGGCGCCATCATCCGCAGCCGCGTGCCCTATGTCGGCTCAGTCGGCGCGCTGGATATGGTCAACTTCGGCGCGCCCGACACCATTCCGGAACGCTATCGGCAGCGCAAATTCCACGTCCACAATCCGCAGGTCACCTTGATGCGGACTACGCCGGAAGAGAATGAGCGGATGGGCCGCTGGATCGGCGAACGTCTCAACCAGATGGACGGGCCGGTGCGTTTCTTCCTGGCCGAGGGCGGCGTCTCAGCACTCGATGCGCCCGGCCAGCCGTTCTGGGACCCCGACGCCGGCGCGGCGCTGTTCCGCGCACTGGAGCGCACCGTACGCCAGACCGGCAACCGGCAGATCATCCGCATCAAGCGCAACATCAACGATCCCGAGTTCACGGCCGCCATCGTCAGCGCGTTCCGTCCGCTGCTCGGACGCGCCGGTGGCCGGCGGAGAGTGGCGAGGTGACCCATGCCCAGGTTTGAACGCGCGGCGCTGTTGAAGAAGTTTCACGCCATGATCGCACGCGGCGAGCCAATCGTCGGCGGCGGCGCCGGCACTGGCCTATCGGCAAAATGCGAGGAGGCCGGCGGCGTCGACCTGATCGTGATCTACAATTCCGGCCGCTACCGCATGGCCGGCCGCGGCTCGCTCGCCGGACTGATGCCGTATGGCGATGCCAATGCGATCGTCGTCGAGATGGCCGGCGAGGTGCTGCCGGTCGTGACCAAGACGCCGGTGCTCGCCGGGGTCAACGGCACCGATCCGTTCCGCGACATGGACGTGTTCCTCGACCAGCTCAAGGCGATCGGTTTCGCCGGCGTGCAGAACTTTCCGACCGTCGGCCTGATCGACGGCACCTTCCGCGCCAATCTCGAAGAGACCGGGATGTCCTATGCGCTCGAGATCGACATGATCGCGAAGGCGCATGACAAGAACATGCTGACCACGCCCTATGTGTTCAGCGAGCAGGAGGCGACCGCAATGGCGATCGCGGGCGCCGACATCATCGTCTGCCATATGGGCCTGACCACGGGCGGCACGATCGGCGCGCAGACCGCGCTGAAGCTCGCCGACTGCCCTGCCCGCATCGAGGCCTGGGCCGAGGCCGCACTCAGCGTCAATTCGAACATCATCGTGCTCGCGCATGGCGGCCCGATCGCGGACCCCGCGGATGCGGATTTCATCATGAAGAAGACCCGCAACTGCCACGGCTTCTACGGCGCCTCCTCGATGGAGCGCTTGCCGGTCGAGCGGGCGCTGACGGATCAGGTTCGCAAGTTCAAGGCGATCGGCGCGCGCTAACGCGCCGTGACCAAGGGAGGAAGAGATGTCGGGGATGCTGGTCGGTGAATTGATCCTCTGGCTCATCGTCGCAATCGTCGCGATCGTCATCATCGTCTATGTGGTGAATTGGCTCTACCACCGCTCATCGAAGGAAACTTCCTTCGTCCGGACCGGTTTCCTCGGCGAACGCGTGGTGATCAATGGCGGCGCCTTCGTGCTGCCGTTCATCCACGACTACACGCCGGTCAACATGAACGTGCTGCCGATGGGGATCGTGCGCTCCAGGCAGGATGCCGTCATCACCCGTGACCGCATGCGCGTCGACATCGAGGCCGATTTCTACGTCCGGGTGCAGGCGACCCGCGAAGCCGTCTCGATCGCCGCCGCCACGCTCGGCCGCCGCACCATGGAGCCCGAGCAGCTGCACACCCTGCTCTCCGGCAAGTTCATTTCCGCGATCCGCTCGGTTGCTTCCGAGATGACGATGGAGCAGATGCACGAGCAGCGCGGCGAATATGTCGCCCGCGTCAAGGCCAATGCAGCCGAAGCGCTGGCGCAGAATGGTCTCGAGCTCGAGTCGGTCGCGATCACGGATCTCGACCAGACCGACCTCGAATATTTCAACCCCTCGAACCGCTTCGACGCCGAAGGCCTGACCCGCCTGATGGAGGACATCGAGGCCAAGCGCAAGCTGCGTAACGACATCGAGCAGGACTCGATGATCAAGATCCGCTCCCGCAACCTGGAGGCCGAGCGGCAGGCGCTCGACATCGAGCGCGAGAGCGAGACCGCCCGCCTCGAGCAAGAACGCGACATCGAGATGCGCCGCGCCCTGCAGCGAACCGAAGTCGCTCGCGAGCGCGCGCTGCGCGAGACCGAGGCCGAGCAGGCCCAGATCACCGCGCGCGAAGCCATCGAATAAGGCGCGCATCGCCAACGAGCAGGCGATCACCGAGGCCCGGATCGCGTCGGAACGCGAGACCCGGCATCGGGAGATCGAGCGCACCCGCGCGGTCGAAGAGCGGGAGTTGCTGGCGCGCGAGGAGATCGAGAAGGCAAGGATCGCCAACCAGCGCTCGGTCGACACCACGCGCATCGCTTCCGAGCGCGAGGTCCGCCAGCGCGAGATCGAGCGGATGCGCACGGTGGAGGAAGCCGAGATCGCTGCCCGCGAGTCGATCGAAAAGGCCCGCATCCAGCAGGATCGCGTCGTCACCGACGCCCGCATCGCCAATGAGGAAGAAACCCGCCGCCGCGAGATCGAGCGCACCCGCGCCGTCGAGGAGGCCGAGATCGCGGCGCGCGAGGCCACCGAGAAGGCGCGCATCGCCCAGACCATGACGGTCAATGTCGAGCGCATCTCCTCCGACGAGCGCACCCGCGCGCTGGAGATCCAGCAGGTGCGGACCATCCAGGAAGCCGAGATCGAGGCCCAGAAATCGGTCGAGGCCGCCCGCATCATCAGAGAGAAGACGCTGGCCGCCGAGCGCATCGCCGCCGATCACACCACGCGCAAGCTCGAGATCGAGCGTAACCAGGCGATCGAGATCGCCGGGATCACCGCGCGCGACGCCACCGAGGCGTCGCGGATTGCGCAGGAGGAACATGTCCGGGCGCTCGAGATCGCGCGCACCCGTGCGATCGAGGAAGCCGACATCGCCTCGCGCGAATCGATCGAGGCGGCACGCATTTCGCTGGAGAAGTCGGTCGCCGCGCAGCGCATCCGTGCTGAGCGCGAGACCCGCGCGCTCGAGATCGAGCGCACCGGAGCGATCGAGGCCGCCGAGCTGAAGCGCCGCGACGCGGTCGAGCGGCAGCGCATCGATGTCGAGCTGGCGCTGGAGAGCGAGCGGATCACCTCCTCCAGGACCCGCGAGGTGCTCAACATCGACCAGAAGCGAGCGATCGAGCTCGCCGACGAGGAGCGCGTGATCGCGCTCGCCGCCAAGCGCTCGGAGCGGATCGATGCCGACCGGCAGGTGAAGCAGGCCGAGATCACGGCCCGCAAGGAGGTCGAGACCACCGATGTGACCCGCGAACAGGCGCTGGAGGCGGCGCGCATCGAACGGCGCCGCTCGATCGAGCAACTCGAGGTCGCCCGCAATCAATCGCTGCAGGAGGCCGAAATCGCGGCGCGTGAAGAAGTCGAGCGCGCCCGCATCGCGTCCGACCGCGGCCTCGACGAGGCCCGGATCGGACGCGAGCGCGAGCTGCGCAAGCTCGAGGTAAACAGGGAGAAGGACGTCGAGACCGCCTTGATGGAGAAGGCCATCGCGCTGCACCAGAAGTCGCTGGAGGAATCCGCGGCGCGCGCTGCCGCCGAGGACGCGAGGGTCCATGCCACCGAGGCGGCCGAGCGCGTCGTCACCGCGCGCGAGAGCGAGATCGCCAAGCGGCGCAAGACCGTCGAGGTGCTGCTCGCCGAGAAGCAGGCCGAGGAAACCAGGATCGCGGCCGGGGCCGAACGGGTCCGTGCTACCGTCGAGGCCGAGGCGCAGCGCCTGCTCAACGAGGCCGAGAACGTGCTGACCGACCAGGCGCGCTACTCGCTGTTCCGCCGCAAGCTGCTCGACCGGATCGAGGGCATCGTGCGCGAGAGCGTCAAGCCGATGGAGAAGATCGAGGGCATCCGCATCCTCCAGGTCGACGGGCTCAACGGCAACGGCAATGGCGGCGGTTCCGGCCGCAGCGCCACCGACGAGGTGATCGATTCGGCGCTGCGCTACCGCGTGCAGGCGCCGCTGATCGACTCGATCCTGTCGGATATCGGCGTCGAGGGCGGCAGCCTCGCGAAGATGCCCGGCCTGATCCGCGAGGCCCGGGACATGCAGGGCATCAAGGACTCCGCACGCAAGAGCGGCGCCGACGCCAAGCCGGCAGCGCCCGAGGGCGGCGGCGAGCCGCGCCCCGAACGCACGCCGCGCAAGAAGGACTGAGCTCGCAACATGGCACGGGTTTACGTCTCTACTGTCGTCAACGCCCGCAACGACCGGGTCTGGGCGCGCGTCCGTGATTTCAACGGGCTGCCGAACTGGCACCCTGCGATCGCCGAAAGCCGGATCGAGGGCGGCGAACCCTCGGACAAGATCGGCTGCGTCAGGGATTTCCGCCTGCGCAATGGCGATCGCATCCGCGAGAAGCTGCTCGGCCTGTCCGACTACGACATGTTCTGCACCTACTCGATCTTGGAATCGCCGATGGGCGTCGAGAACTATGTCGCGACGCTGCGGCTGACACCGGTCACCGATGGCGACCAGACGTTCATGGAGTGGACCGCCGAGTTCGACTGCGCGCCGGAGCGCGAGGCCGAGCTCGTCAACAATATCGGCGGCGGCGTGTTCCAGGGCGGATTCGACGCGCTGAAGCGGGCGTTCGGGGGATAGCGAAATGCATAGGCCAGATATCGCCGAGCAGACGGTCCACCTCTCCCCCTGTGGGAGAGGTCGGATCGCATCGCATGATGCGATCCGGGTGAGGGGTTGCCGTCCCTCGTGGGGCCGGAGCCCCCTCACCCGGCGCTACGCGCCGGCCTCTCCCCGTTGGGGAGAGGTGATACGCGCGGCCGCATTGATGCAAACGCGAGATATTGGAAGCTGACCGTGCCGCATATCGTCAAAAGCACGATCCTGGATGCACCGACCGATGCGGTGTGGGCCGTGCTGCGCGATTTCAACGGCCATGACCGCTGGCACCCAGCGGTCGCGACCAGCGGCATCGAGCGGGCACAGCCGTCCGACAAGATCGGCTGTGTCAGGCGCTTCAAGCTGAAGGACGGCTCCGAGCTGCGCGAGCAATTGCTGGCGCTGTCCGACCTGGAGCAGAGCTTCAGCTACTGCCTGCTCGACACGCCGGTCCCGATGTTCAACTACGTGGCGCATGTCCGCCTGCTGCCGGTCACCGACGGCGACCGCACCTTCTGGCACTGGGAATCGCGCTTCATGACGCGGACCGAGGACAAAGATCGCATCACGCACATGGTTGCGGAAGACATCTACCAGGCCGGCTTCGACGCCATCCGCCGGCATCTGAAGGAGGCCGCGTAAGCGGGGTAAGACATCATGCCAGTCACGGTGAAGACCTTCACCAGCACCAACGAGGCAGCGGCCGCGCTGTCGGATCGCAGCGCCCGCTATCTCGGCGGCGGCACGCTGGTGATGCGGGCGCTGAACGAGGGCGACATCTCGATCTCGACCGTCGTGCGCGCCAGCGACCAGGCGATGACGCGGATCGACGCCTCGGGCTCGCGCATCACGCTCGGCGCCGGCGTCACCTTCGCACGGATCCTGGCCGAGCGCGATCTCGGCTTCCTGCACGGCCCTGCCCGCTCGATCGGCGGACCGGCGGTGCGCAACATGGGCACGGTCGGCGGCAATTTGTTCGCGCCGGTGCCGTATGGCGACTTCACGGTCGCGATGCTTGCGCTCGATGCAATCGTGTCGGTACAGGGCGGGCTCGGCGGCCGCGAGATCGGAGTCGAGGAATTTTTGCAATCGCGCGACCGGCAGGCCGGCACGCTGGTGCTCGCGATCTCCTTTGCCAAGCCCGGCAGCGCTGACGCTTTCCGCTACCGCAAGATCGCGCGGATCAAGCCCAAGGGCGGCGCGGTGATCACGCTCGCGGCGCATCTGCCGGTCAACGGCAGCCGCATCGTCGGTGCCCGCGTCGCGCTCGGCTCAATGGCGCCAACCCCGATCCGCGCCCGCGCCGCCGAGCGCGCGCTGGAAGGACGCTCGCTCGACGCCTCCACGATCAGCGCAGCGGCGGCAGCAGCCGTCGAAGGAACTTCGCCCGAGGACAATGCGCTCGCCAGCGCCTGGTATCGCCGCGAGATCGTCGGCGTGCATCTCAGGCGCCTGTTGTCCGGTCAGGAATAAATCGCGATGGCCAAGACCCCTCTCCAATTTCAGCACAACGGCCGTGACGTCGCGATCTTCGTCGATGGCGGCACCAATCTTCTGGTCGCGCTGCGCGAGCTGATCGGCGACATGACGCCGAAATTCGGTTGCGGCCAGGGCGGCTGCGGCACCTGCAGCGTGCTGATCGACGGCGAACTGCATCTCTCCTGCCTGACGCTGGCCGAAACGGTCGCCGGCCGCTCGGTCGAGACGCTCGACGGCATCAAGGACGGTCCCAATCTGCACCCGCTGCAGCGCGCCTTCGCCGATAATTTCGCCGCGCAGTGCGGCTACTGCACGCCGGGCATGCTGATGGCCGCCAAGGCGCTGCTCGACCGCAATCCACAGCCGAGCCGCGCCGAAGTCGTCGAGGCGATCTCCGGCAATATCTGCCGCTGCACCGGCTATGAGCCGATCATCAACGCCGTGTTGGCCGCCGCTTCCGGTGGCCGGGCCCGCGCGTAAGGGAACAGTGCCATGCTGGAATTGCGCAAGGACCTCTTCGCCGACGAGCGCGACGATAATCTGAAAGAAATCGGCAAGGGCACACAGCGCCAGGACATGCTCGGCCATGTCACCGGCACCTCGCCCTATTTCGACGATCACAAGCTGCAGGGCATGCTGCACCTGAAGGTGGTCCGCAGCGCGCATGCTCATGCACGATTGCGGCGCATCGACACTTCGGAGGCCGAGCGGTCGCAGGGGGTGCGGCGCGTGATCCGCGCCTCCGACGTGCCGCGCAATTTGAACACGCTGCTCAGCCTGATCAATTTCGGCAAGGACGACGAGCCGTCGCTCGCGGTCGACAAGGTGCGCTACAAGGGCGAGCCGATCGTCGCGATCGTCGCCGACAGCCCGCGCGAAGCTTTTGAGGCGATCGCCAAGGTCAAGATCGACTACGAGCCGCTGCCGGCGGTGTTCGACGTTGAAGACGCGCTGAAGCCCGGCGCGCCCGTGGTCAACGAAGTGTACCCCAAGAACACCTTCACCTATCACGAGACCTATGATCGCCAGCAGCTTCGCTTTGGTGACGCCGACCGCGCGCTCGCCTCCGCCGACCATGTGCTGGAGCAGCGCTACCAGATGTCGCCGATCGAGCACGCGCCGACCGAGACCAACGGCTCGATCGCAGCGCCGGACACCAACGGCCGCTACATCGTCTACACCTCGACTCAGGCGCTGTTCTTCTCGGTTGACACCTGCGCCAAGATCCTCGATGTGCCCTCCAACACCTTCCACTTCATCGGCGGCACGGTCGGCGGCGGGTTCGGCGGCAAGGTCGATACCTTGACCGAGCCGCTCTGCATCCTCGGCGCGATGCTGACCGGACGACCGGTGCGCTACGTATTCGGGCGCGAGGAGGAGATGCAATACGGCCCGCCGCGCGGTGCCGAGCGCATCCACATCAAGGACGGCGTGATGCGGGACGGCCGCGTGGTCGCCCGCAAGGTGCGCGCCTATTTCGACAGCGGCGCCTATACGCGGCTGTCGAGCTATGCGGCGGTGAAATGCGCCGCGCATCTGCCCGGCCCTTACACGATCCCGAACGTCCATGGCGACGTCTACTGCGTCTTCACCAACCGGACGCCCGCGACCGCGATGCGCGGCTTCGGCGTCACGGCGATGGATTTCGCCATCGAATGCCAGATGGACAAGCTCGCCCATCTCGTCGGCATGGACCCGATGGAGTTCCGTATCCTCAATGCGTATCGCGACGGCGACATGAAGGCGCATCGGCGCGAGGCCAAGAACACTGCGCTGATCGAATGCGTGCAGGTCGCCGCGGAGAAGGCCAAATGGCCGCTCCGCGAGGAGTTCAAGCGCATGTCGTCGCGCAAGGATGGCGGCGGGATCCGTGCCGCCGTGACGCTGACGCCGCGCGAGACGCATGCGCCGGCGGCCGCACCGATCCAGCAGCGCACGACGTATGACCGCGCGCCGGCCACGACCCGCGAGCCGCCTCCGCCGCCCTCTTCAACGCCACCATCACCTCCGCCACCGCGGCCGGCCTCGCCGTCGCATGGTGCCACCCGCTTCTCATCCGTCTTCGGCACCAGGAGGCGCTGACCATGACCCGGCATCGCGGACGCGGCATCGCGTCAGTCAACTATCCCATCGGCATGAATCTCGGCGGCGATCCGAGCCAGGCGCTGGTGCATTCCAACCCGAGCGGCAAATTTACCGTGGCGTTGTCCTCGATCGATCTCGGCCAGGGCATGAAGTCGGTGACGCGGCAGATCTGCGCCGAAACGCTCGGCGTGCCGGTCGAGGACGTCTATGTCGACACCGCCGATTCCGACACCGGCCCGCATTGCATGGGCTCGTTCGCCTCGCGCGGCACCCATCGCGTCGGCAACGCCGTGATGGCCGCGGCGCGGGAAGCCCGCGGCGTGATGATGGAGGCGGCCGCCGAGGAGCTCGAGGTGAACGCCGCCGATCTCGAGACCGACGGCCGCGGTAACATCCACGTCAAGGGTGCGCCGCACCGCTCGATCTCGACCAAGGACGTCGCGATTGCCGCGCAGTTCAAGCAGGGCAAGACGATCTCCGGCCGCGGTATCTTCCTGGTGCCGCTGTCTGACGTCGACCCCGAAACCGGCGAGATGTCGCCGGCGACCTGTTATGCGCATGCCTGTCTCGTCGCGGAGGTTGAGGTCGACGACGAGACCGGCGAGGTCGACATGGTCAGGATGGATTCTGCCTATGAGCTCGGCCGCGCGCTCAATCCGCGGCTGGTCGAGCAGCAGCTGGTCGGCGGCGCCTGGATGGGTGTCAGCCACGCGCTCTACGAGACGCCGGAGCCCTATTATCCGGAGCCGGTGCATGGCCCGCGCGATTTCGTCGAATACCTGATGCCGGGCCCCGGCGATATCTGCCCGCACGACATTGCGGTGCTGGAACGCCCGGCGCCCGACGGCCCGTTCGGCGCCAAGGGACCCGGCGAGATGTGCGCCAATCCGGTGTTGCCCGCGGTCGCGAACGCGATCTTCAATGCAGTCGGCGTGCGTATCGACGACCTGCCGATCACGCCGGAGAAAGTGCTGCGCGCGATCAAGGCGCAAGGCGGTGCACGGCCGCAACCGCGGCGCTGAGGTCTCTTCATGCCGGTCCGCAGCAACATTGTCGGTATCGACAGCCCCGAGGCGCTGGAGAAGGCGCTGCGCGCGGCCTATTACCTCGCCGACGACGGCATCGCGACCGCCTCCTATCTCTCGCTCGCGCTCGGCAAGCCGCTGCTGCTCGAGGGCGCGCCGGGTGTCGGCAAGACCGAGGCCGCGAAAGCGATCGCCGCCGTGCTCGGCCGCAGGCTGATCCGCCTGCAATGCTATGAGGGCATCGACGCATCCGCCGCACTCTATGAGTGGAACTATCCGCGCCAGATGCTGGCGATCCGGCAGGCGGGCGAAGAGAGCATCGACATCTACGGCGAGTCGTTCCTGATCGAGCGGCCGATGCTCGCGGCACTTCGGGCGCCGGACGCGACCGTGCTCCTGATCGACGAAATCGACCGCGCCGACCAGGAGTTTGAGGCCTTCCTGCTCGAGTTCCTCTCCGACTTCCAGATCTCGATCCCCGAGCGCGGCACGGTGCGCGCCGCCGAGCATCCCGTGGTGGTGCTGACCTCGAACCGGACGCGCGACCTGCACGAGGCGCTGCGGCGGCGCTGCGTCTATCACTGGATCGATTATCCGAATGCCGAGCGCGAGGCCCGGATTGTGATGATGCGCGCCTCCAGCGTCGCCGAGGCGACTGCCCGCGCCGTGGTCGCCGCGGTCGGCCGGCTGCGCCGCGAGCCGCTGAGCAAGGCACCGGGGGTTGCCGAGGCGGTCGACTGGGCCGAGGCCGCAACCTTGCTCAACAAGGGTGGCGCGCGCTGGCCGGATGCCTTCAAGCGCTCGATCGGCGTTGCGCTGAAGGACGAGGAGGATCTGCATTTCATTTCACCCCGGCTCGATGCGATCATCGCGGAGGCAGCCGCGTGAGCGACGATCTCAAGCTGCCGCGCGCCGCGCAGATCTTCGTCACCTTTGTCGCGCTGCTGCGCGCCAACGGCTTCCTGGTCGCGCCGGAACAGACGACGAGCTTCCTCGCCGCGATCGAACTGCTGGGGCCGCGCAGCCTGGAGCACATCCGCCGGGCCGGGCTAGCCACGCTGGCGCCGCCGCCGGAGCGCCGCGCGACGTTTGACCGGTTGTTCGACATCCATTTCCGCGGCACTGATGCCATCGAGCAGGCCGAGGGCGAGGACGAGGAGACCGTTCGCCTGCAGGAGGAAGGCCGCGGCGAGGACGAGCCGCCGCTCGCCGATGAGGCCAATGAATCCGGCCTCGCCGCGGCGCACGCCGAAGCACTGGTCGAGCGCCGTTTTGCGCAGACAACAACCAGCGATCCGCTGCGCCGGCTGTCGCGCGAGGCGGACCGGCGGCTGCCGCGGCGCCGCGGCCACCGGCGGCGGCGCGCGAAGAGCGGCCCGTTCGCCGACCTTCGCCGCACCCTGCGTGACAGCGTGCGCAATGACGGCGAGGTGCTGCGGCTCGGCCGGATGCGCCGCCGCCAGCGTCCGCGCAAGATCCTGCTCCTGATCGACGTCTCCGGCTCGATGAAGGCGCGCACCGAGGAGAACATGAGGCTCGCACATGTGCTGGTGCAGGCGGCCAGCAATGTCGAGGTGTTCACCTTCGGCACGCGGCTGACCCGTGTCACCCGGGCGCTGCGATTGAAGCGTCGCGAGCAGGCGCTGAACGCCGCCTCCTTCCTGGTCAGCGATTGGGACGGCGGCACAAGGATCGGCGACGCGTTGCAAGCCTTCCTCGCTGTGCCGCGGTTCGGCGGATATGCCCGCGGCGCCGCGGTGGTGATCGTCTCGGACGGCCTCGAGCGCGGCGATCCGGCCGCGCTGCGCGACGCCGTCGCAAAGCTGTCGCGCCGGGCCTGGCGGGTGAGCTGGCTGACGCCGCTCGCAACCTCGCCCGGCTTCAAGCCGCAAACCGAGGCGCTGATCGCGATCCAGCGCTTTGTCGATCTCGTGGACGGCGGATCGAGCGCAGCCGTGGTTGCGCACCTGCTGTCGCTTGGAACAAGGAGAGCTGCGTGACCGGCATTGTCGACGGACATCATCACATCTGGCGTCGGGCCGATCTCGCCTGGCTGTCCGGCCCGATGCAGCCGCGCATCTTCGGCCCCTACGAGCCGATCCGCCGCGACTACCCGATCGAGGAATATCTCGACGACCTCAAGGGGACCGGCGTCACCCGATCGGTCTATGTCCAGACCAACTGGCCGAACGGCCAGTTCGAGGACGAGGCGGCCTGGGTGCAGCAGACCGCCGACCGGCACGGCTGGCCGCACGCGCTCGTCGCCTATGCCGATTTCACCGTCGACGACGTCCGTCCGCAGCTCGATCGGTTGAAGCGTTATCCTCTGGTGCGCGGGGTACGCATGCAGTTGCACTGGCACGAAAACCCGCTCTACCGCTTCGCGGCCCGTCCCGATCTCTGCACCGATCCGGTGATCCGGCGCAATGTCGGCCATCTCGCCGACTATGGCTGGAGCTTCGACCTGCAGGTGTTCGCGCCGCAGATGGCCGATGCGGCCGGCCTCGCCGAGGCCTGCCCCGACGTGACGTTCATCCTGCAACATGCCGGCATGCTGGAGGATCTGTCGCCGCAGGGCCGCGCCGCCTGGCGCGCCGGCATGGCCCGGCTCGCACAATGTCCCAACGTGGTGTCGAAACTGTCCGGACTCGGCACCTTCATCCATCGCAACGATACCACGCATATCGCCGGCGTCATGATCGACACGGTCGCGATCTTCGGCGCGGACCGCTGCCTGTTCGGCTCGAACTTTCCGATCGAGAAGCTGTGGACCAGCTACCGCGATCTCATCGACGCCTTCAAGGCGGCCGCCGAACGGCTCAGCCGCGAGCAGCGCGAGGCGATCTTCAGCACAACGGCGGCGCGGGTCTATCGGCTGGGGCCATAGGCGCGCTGCGGACGAACATAACAACGAACACGAATTGGGAGGGAGAAAGATGCCGTTGGAGATCAAGATCCTGGACTATGGCGATATCGAGCTGGAATCGAGCTTCCTCGTGCTCGGGCACAATTGCGGCCGCACCCGCCGAGTGCTGACGCTCGGCTTCCTGATCCTCGGCGGCCCCTACCCCGTGCTGGTCGATACCGGCTATCGCTCCAACCAGATCATGGAGACGCTCGGCATGCGCGGCCTCCAGTTCCACGAGAACATGATCGAGAACCAGCTCGCCCGCCACGGCGTGCGCATGGGCGACGTCCGTTTCGTCTGCCACACCCATCTGCACATCGACCATGCCGGCAAGGACGATCTGTTCCCAATGAACACGACCGTCGTCGTCAATCGCAAGGAACTGGAATATTCCGTCTCCGGCCTGATGCACCCGCAATATCCCGCACCCGACATCAAGCACCTGATCGACCGCTTGCACACCAAGAGCGCGCTGCGCTTCCTCGACCTCGAGATCACCGGCCCGGTCGAGCTGATGCCGGGCGTCTATTGCGACGCCGCCAACGCCCACACCGAAGGCTCGATGAACATCCACATCCACACCGCCGACGGCATCGCGACGATCTGCGGTGACGTGATCTACGATTTCAACGACCAGATCGTGACGCCCTTCAACGAAATCCAGGACGCCGAGCCGCGCACCACGGGCAACCACGGTACCAGCAAGCGCGCCGAGAAGGCCGCGATCAAGAAGCTGCTCTCCAGCTCGCGCTATCTGCTGCCGGTGCACGATCGCCCGGCGAAGATCGAGGGCGGCATGGTGGTCGGCCGGATGCACGACCAGGTGCCCGGGCCCGTCGTGCAGAGCCTGCCGCAACGCAACTGGTTTCCGGCGTAACAGCGAGGACGAACGCGATGACGCATGTCACGCTGCGCGCGGAGTTCGAAGACCTGATCGACCCCTATGCACCGGTCGGCCAGGTCGGCACCGGCTTCGATTTCACGGAGGGACCGATCTGGCATCCGGTCGATCACTTCCTGCTGTTCTCCGACATGCCGGGCGACGTACGCCGGCGCTGGGATGCACGGCGCGGCGTGGTCGAGGTCAAGCGTCCGTCGAACAAATGCAACGGCATGACCTATGACGCGGACCTCAATCTGGTCGTCTGCGAACACGCGACGTCGTCGCTGATCCGTGAGCGGCCTGACGGGCAGCGCGAGGTGCTGGCCTCGCATTACGAGAACCAGGAGCTCAACAGTCCGAACGACGTCTGCGTGCATTCCTCCGGTGCCATCTATTTCTCCGATCCCTGGTACGGCCGCATGCCGGTCTATGGCGTCGAGCGGCCGCGCCAGCTTGGCTTCCAGGGCGTCTATCGGGTGCCGTCGGGCGGCGGCGCGCCGAAACTGCTGGTCGACCGTTATCTGTTCGAGCAGCCGAACGGACTGTGCTTCTCGCCCGACGAGCGCATCCTCTATGTCAACGACACCGTGCAGGCACTGATCCGCGCCTTCGACATCGGCGCCAACGGCTCACTCGCCAATCCGCGCGTGTTCGCCTCCGGCATCCGCTCCGAGCTCGAACCCGGCCTGCCCGACGGCATGAAGTGCGACCAGCGCGGCAATGTCTGGGTCACCGCGCCCGGCGGCGTCTGGGTCTATTCGCCCGCCGGCGACCTGCTCGGCAAGGTCCGCCTGCCCGAGCTCGTCGCCAACCTCGCCTGGGGCGGCGCCGATTTCCGCACGCTCTATCTGACCGCGACCCATTCGGTGTACGCGATCCCGACCAAGGTCGGGCCGCGCCATGAGCCCTATATGAACGGCAAGCGTGGCGGCGCCAGCGCCGTATCGTCCTCCACTCCGGCGCCCAATCTCGCCGCTGGCGAGATGCAGATCGATCCGCAACGCTGCGCGATGATCATCCAGGACATGCAGAACGACGTCATCATGGATGGCGGCGCGTTCGCCTCTTCCGGCGCGCCGGCGCATGCCCGCCAGCAGCACGTCGTCGAGAATGTCCGCCGTGTGGCCGAGGCGGCGCGTGCGCGCGGCGTCGCCATCATCCATGTCTGGTTCGTGGTCGAGCCGGGCGCGCCGGGCGTGACGCTGAACGCGCCGCTGTTCGAAGGGCTGGTCGACAGCAAGGCGATGGTGCGCGGCAGCTGGGGCGCGGCGCCGGTCTCCGGTCTCGAACCGCGTCCGGGCGACTTCGTGGTCGAGAAGATGCGGATGAGCGCCTGGGAAGGCACGCGGCTCGAGACCATCCTGAAAGCGACCGGCCGCGATATGATCATCAACACCGGGGCCTGGACCAACATGTCGGTCGAGCACACCGCGCGTACCGGCGCCGACAAGGGCTATTTCATGATCGTGCCGGAAGATTGCTGCTCAACCATGAATGCCGACTGGCACAACGCTGCGATCAACTTCGCGCTGCAGAACGTCTCCGTGGTGACCAACGCCGACACCGTCATCAAGGCGCTCGGCTGAGAGGCGGACATTGCCAAAGCTGCTGCATCTCGCCTGCTCTCCCCGTGCGGATTCGGAATCGGCGGCCGGCGCGCGCATCTTTCTCGATCGCTTCCGGGAGGTACGGCCGGATTGGGAGATCGACGCGATGAATCTGTGGCGCGAGCCGTTGCCGGAGTTCGAGGGTTATCTGCTCGAGGCGAAATACGCCCGGATCGGCGGCAAGAGCTTTACCAACTCGCAGCAGGATGCCTTTGCCGTCGCCGAGCGCCTGGCGCTGCGGCTGTCGCTGGCCGACCGCGTGCTGATCTCGACGCCGATGTGGAATTTTTCCATCCCCTACAAGCTCAAGCAGTGGCTCGATGTCATCATCCAGCCCGGCCTGACCTTCCGCTTCGATCCGGCGCTGGGCTATCTGCCGCTGCTCAAGGACCGCCCGACGGTCGTGATCATCGCCAGCGGCAGCGACTTCGTCACCAGCATGAACCGCGGCCGCATCGACATGGCGACGCCCTATCTGCGCGAGGTGCTGCGCTTCATCGGCGTCAGCGACGTCCGCTTCGTGCCGATCGGCCCGACCACCGGCCCTACCGAGCCGATCCGCGCGGCGCGCGAGGCCGCGCACCGCCGGCTCGCGGAGATGGCGGGGCGGTTTTGACATGCTCTCACCGCATCGTAGTCCTTGCGAAAGCCAGGACGACGGCGAGTGTGTGGTCCGAGTTGTGAGCCGCGTCCGCGTCCTCGCGACAGCGCCAACACTCGCTACGTCTCCGTCGGCGGAAACACGAGCCTGCACAACAGTCCCGGTGCGTTGTCGCGCAGTTCGATGCGCGCGCCGTGCAGGCTTGCGACCGCCGCGACCAGGCTGAGGCCGAGGCCGTTGCCTGGCGTATAGCGGCTTTGCTCGAGCCGATAGAAGCGCTTGAAGACGCGATCGTGCTGCTCGGCTGGGATGCCGGGGCCGTCGTCGGCGACCGAAATCACCGGCCCGCCCTCGTCGTTGTCGCAGGTCACGGTCACCCGTCCGCCCGGACGGCCATGCTTGATGGCGTTGTCGACGAGATTTGCGATGGCGTCGAACAGGAGGTCGCGATCGCCGGTGACCAATACTGCCGGATCGCCCGCTAGGTCGAGATGGGTGGTGACCTCTTCGGCGGCGGCATCGTAGAGCTCGACCACCTCGCCTGCGATCTCGACGAGATTGACGGTGCGGAACGCGCCCCTGCGCGCCCGCGTCTCGATCTCGGAAATCCGCGTGATCGACGCGAACATCCCGAGCACCGCGTCGAGATCGGCGATGGTGTCGCCGATCAGCGCCGCATCGCCCTCCCCGTTGCGCGGGGCGTGATAGGCCTTCTCGAGCCGGCCGCGCATGCGGGTCAGCGGCGTGCGCAGGTCGTGGGCGATATTCTCGCTGACCTGCTTGACGTCGCCCATCAGGGTCTGGATGCGATCCAGCATCAGATTGAGGTTCTCCGCGACGCGATCCCATTCGTCATGACTGCCATGGAGCGGGATGCGCTGGTCGAGCCCGGAGAGCATGATGGCGCGGCTGGTCGCATTGATCGACTCGATCCGGCCGACCGTTCGCCGCGTGACCCCGATGCTGGCGGCGGCCGCAAGGCCGATGATCAGCACGACGACCGCGATCCCCGCGGCCCTGATCTGCGCCATGAAGCCGTCGAGATCGCTGATGTCGCGGCCGACCAGCAACCGATCACCGCCTGGCAAGGTCGTCGTCACGGCGCGCACGAGCGCGGTTCCCGAAGGCAGCTGCGGCAGCGAGATCCGAAATTCCGTCCAGCCGTCCACAGCGGTGTCGGCCGGCCATTGCTTGAGATTTCCCGCGAGCACCACGGAGCCGGGGCCGACCAGCAGATAAACCTGATCGCCCTTGTTTGCGATGCGTTGCGCGATCAACGCGGTCAGGCCATCGCGGCCGGACCGCGCATAGGCATCATCCAGGCTTGCCTGCTCGGTCATGATGGCGCGGTCGGACCTGTCGCGCACATAGGACAGCGTCGACCAGTAGACATAGGCGAAGATCGCGGACACGATCAGGCCGAACGTACCGATCGCGATCAACGCTAGGCGGAACGTCGACGATCTGAGGGTCTTAGCCAGGAGCACGGAGGCAGTACCCGATGCCGCGGATCGTGTGGATCAGCGGATAGGCTTGCTGGTCGTCGACCTTGCGGCGCACCCGGCCGACATAGACGTCGATGATGTTGGTGGAAGGATCGAAGTGCAGGTCCCACACGTGCTGCAGCAGCATGGCGCGCGACACCACGCGGCCTTCGTTGCGCGCGAGATATTCGAGCAGCTGAAATTCCTTTGGCAGCAGCGGAATCTTGCGGCCGCGGCGGCTTGCCGTCCGCGCGATCAGATCGACCGCGAGATCGCCGACCCGCAGGATGGTCTCCTTGGCAACGGTCTCGCTGCGGCGGCCAAGCGCCTCCAGCCGCGCCAGCAGTTCGACAAAGGAAAACGGCTTGACCAGATAGTCGTCGCCGCCGGCGCGCAAGCCGCGTACGCGATCATCGACCTCGCCGAGCGCACTGATGATCAGGAACGGCACCGCGATGCCTTCGTCGCGCATCTGGCGCATCACCGTGATGCCGTCGATGTCGGGCAGCATGCGATCGATCGTGATCACAGCATAGTCGCGCGCCGCGCCCTGGCTCAGCGCCTCGCGGCCGCTCGCCGCCAGATCCACGTCATAACCGCTGGTGGTAAGCTCCTCGACGAGTTGACCCGCGGTTTCCGGATCGTCCTCGACGACGAGAATGCGGCGGTGAGCTCCGGTCATGTTCTTGAACTCTCCGAGTTGTCCTGAACTCCCCGAGTTCTCAAACTCTCCGAGCGCCCCGCAACGGTCGCCGCCAGACTATCCCATTCCGGGGCTGGATGGAACGCCTGGCGACGGCCGCGACAACGGTGCGGTTCGTTGGGCGATCACCAATAGTCCCCGCACACATTGATCCATTGCGGACCGTACGACGTCCATACCCTGCGGTAGCAGCCGTCATAGTAATCGGCATAGATGGCGGGCCCGCCGAAGAAGGCGAAGCGATGGAAGCGGTGGTGGTGGAAGAAGCCGCCATGATGGAAGAAGCGCGAGCCGTGGAATCCGGCGCCGGCGAAGCGCGGGCCGAACGCCGGTGCACCGGCGAAGCGCGCGCCTCCAAAATGCCCACCGGCAAAATGTCCGCTGCCGCCCATGGCGGCGAACGCCATACCTCCACCGCGCATGCCGCCACCGAAACCGCCGGCATGCATTCCGCCACCAAAACCGCCACCGTGCATGCCGCCGCCCATGGCGCCACCAAAACCGCCGCCATGGCCGCCGCCGAAGCCACCGCCACCGCCGTGCCCACCACCGCCACCGCCGCCACCTCTGGCGAAGGCTACGGGTGCAAGCGCAACGCTGACAGCGAGCGTCGCCGCCGTGATAAACGTGAAGAGCCTGCTCGTCATGAAATCCTCCCTGATTGGGACCGCGGCAAACCTCGTGTCGCCGCACGCAGAGCATGATCAGAAGACGCAAGCGTGAGGCCGACTTCAACTGACAAATGCGCCAGATTCTGACGCCGGATTTAGGATTGGCGAGGAGGCCGGCACGCGCCGCAAATGGCTGGATCACGGGCCGCGCCTGCGTTGGCCGGGATCGACGGACATTTGGCTGGAATCAGCGGATGGCGGTTGTTGAATCGATCCGCCGGGTTTCTTAATCCTGCGCCGATCCAAGAGACACACGTCGTCGCGGCGGGATCGCAGATCCGGTTCACAATTTGTCGATCACCGGGTCTCCCCCGTTGCGCCGGCCGTAACCGATCCGCGATGCAATCGTCTTTTATCAGGCTCCTCCGGGCGCCGGGACGACGAGTGCTGACTTCCAGCAAGGAGTTTTCGATGAACGACGAAATCAAGAGACCGTTTCTGACCCACGCCTCCGGCGCACCCGTTGCCGATAATGTGAACATCATGACGGCGGGTCCGCGCGGGCCGGCGCTCTTGCAGGATGTGTGGCTGATCGAGAAGCTGGCGCACTTTCACCGCGAAGTGATCCCGGAGCGTCGGATGCACGCCAAGGGCGCCGGCGCGCACGGTACCTTCACCGTCACCCACGACATCACGCGCTACACCAAGGCCAGCATCTTCTCGGAGATCGGCAAGCAGACGCCGATGTTCGCGCGGTTCTCCACCGTTGCCGGCGAGCGCGGCGCGGCGGACGCGGAGCGCGACATCCGCGGCTTCGCGCTGAAATTCTACACCGACGAAGGCAATTGGGACGTGGTGGGCAACAACACGCCGGTGTTCTTCTTCCGCGATCCCCTGCGCTTCATCGACCTCAACCACGCGATCAAGCGGCATCCGCGCACGGGCGTGCGCGACCCCGACATGAACTGGGACTTCTGGACGCTGCTGCCGGAAGCGCTGCACCAGGTCACCATCGTCATGAGCGAGCGCGGCATTCCGAAAAGCTTCCGCCACCAGCACGGCTTCGGCAGCCACGCCTACAGCATGATCAATGCCAACAACGAGCGCGTCTGGGTGAAATACCATTTCCGCACCCGGCAAGGTGTCCAGAACCTGACCGACGCCGAGGCCGAAGCACTGATCGGCAAGGACCGCGAGAGCCACCAGCGCGATCTGTTCAATAGCATCGAGCGCGGCGACTTCCCGCGCTGGACGCTGTTCATCCAGGTGATGACGGACGCGCAGGCCAGGGCCTTCCCGTTCAACCCGTTCGACCTGACCAAGGTGTGGCCGAAGGCGGATTATCCCCTGATCGAGGTCGGCCATTTCGAGCTCAACCGCAACCCGGAGAATGTCTTCGCCGAGGTCGAGCAGGCGGCGTTCACGCCGGCCAATGTCGTGCCCGACATCGGCTATTCGCCGGACAAGATGCTGCAGGCCCGCCTGTTCTCCTATGGCGACGCGCAACGCTACCGGCTCGGCGTCAACCACCACCAGATCCCGGTCAACGCGCCGAAATGTCCGTTCCACAGCTATCACCGCGATGGCGCGATGCGCACCGACGGCAATCTGGGCGCCACGCTGACCTATTGGCCGAACAGCCATGGCGAGTGGACCGACCAGCCGCAACTGAACGAGCCGCCGCTCGAGATTACCGGCGCCGCTGCACATTGGGATCACCGCGTGGATGACGATCACTGGCAGCAGCCGGGCGATCTGTTCCGCAAGATGAATGCCGCACAAAAGCAGGCGCTGTTCGACAACACCGCCCGCCAGGTCGGCCAGGCGTCGAAGCACATCCAGGAACGGCACGTTGCGAATTGCAGCAAGGCCGATTCCGCCTACGGCAAGGGCGTGGCGGACGCGCTGGTGAAGTCCACCGCTGGCAAGCTTTAGGCAGGACGTCCCCTGCCGCCCCGTCATCCTGAGGTGCCCGCGGAACGGGCCTCGAAGGATGAATCGGCCAGAGATGGGGCCGTGCATCCTTCGAGGCTCGCAAGAGCTCGCGCCTCAGGATGACGGGGATTGCTTAGGCAACTCGGCCAGACGCGTCACGCAGTCGATTTGAAACAGGGCGGTGAGCGCAGCTTGCCGCCCTCGTCTGCGGCTCAGGTCGGCTTGCTGCGCCCGCTCTTCTCGGCCGCGCGGCGCAGCGCCTCGGCGAGCGCGCCGCCGCCGGACTGCTCCTGCGGACGGCGCGGAGCCGACGACGTCATCTTGGCCGAGCCGCGCGAGAAATCGCGCGACGGGCCCGCGTTGTCCTTCTTCGGCCCGATCTCGTCGTCGAGCCGCAACGTCAGCGCGATGCGCTTGCGTGCGACCTCGACGTCCAGAACCTTGACCTTGACAATATCGCCCGGCTTCACGACTTCGCGCGGGTCCTTGATGAAGTTCCGGGACATGGCGGAGATGTGCACCAGGCCATCCTGGTGCACGCCGATATCGACGAAAGCACCGAAGGCGGCGACATTGGTCACGGTGCCTTCAAGGATCATGCCCTTCTTGAGGTCCTTGACCTCCTCGACGCCGTCCTTGAACACGGCCGCCTTGAACGCCGGACGCGGGTCGCGGCCGGGCTTTTCCAGCTCGCGCAGGATGTCGGTGACGGTCGGCAGACCGAACGTGTCGTCGACGAAGGATTGCGGCCTGAGCCCGCGCACCACGTCGGCATTGCCGATCAGCGCCTTGATATCGCTCTTGGTGGCCTCGAGGATACGGCGCACGACAGGATAGGCTTCCGGGTGCACGCCGGATGAATCGAGCGGGTCCTCGCCATTGCTGATGCGCAGGAAGCCGGCGCATTGCTCGAACGCCTTCGGCCCGAGCCGCGGCACCTCCTTCAGCGCCTTGCGCGACTTGAACGGGCCGTTGGCGTCGCGGTGCTGCACGATGCTCTGCGCCAGCCCCTGTCCGATGCCCGACACCCGTGAGAGCAGCGGCACCGAAGCGGTATTGGCATCGACGCCGACCGCGTTCACGCAGTCTTCCACCACGGCATCGAGCGAGCGCGCCAGT
The DNA here is from genome assembly GCF_054057015.1 of Bradyrhizobium sp. JR3.5. Lineage (NCBI taxonomy): Bacteria > Pseudomonadati > Pseudomonadota > Alphaproteobacteria > Hyphomicrobiales > Nitrobacteraceae > Bradyrhizobium > Bradyrhizobium sp. JR3.5. Next base: position 4,394,486 of record NZ_JBSRYV010000002.1, on the reverse strand, counting down.
TTGGCCTCGCCGAGATCGTGCTGGTACTGGCCGACGCCGATCGCCTTCGGATCGATCTTGACCAGCTCGGCCAGCGGATCCTGCAGGCGCCGCGCGATCGAGACCGCGCCGCGAATGGTGACGTCGAGGTCGGGCAATTCGTTCGAGGCGAAGGCGGAGGCCGAGTAGACCGATGCGCCGGCTTCGGAGACCACGATCTTGGTCATTTTGCGCTCGGGCAGCCGCTTCACGAGCTCGGCGGCGAGCTTGTCGGTCTCGCGCGAGGCCGTGCCGTTGCCGATCGCGATCAGCTCGACGCCATGCTCGATCGCGAGCTTGCCGAGAATGGCCAGTGCCTCATCCCAGCGCCGTTGCGGCTCGTGCGGAAAGATCGCCGTATGCGCCACCACCTTGCCGGTGGCATCGATCACCGCGACCTTGACGCCGGTGCGATAGCCGGGGTCGAGCCCCATGGTGGCGCGCGGTCCGGCCGGCGCCGCCAGCAGCAGGTCGCGCAAGTTTGACGCGAACACGCGCACCGCCTCGGTCTCGGCCGCGGTCCACAGCCGCATCCGCAGGTCGATGTTGAGATGGATCTGAATCTTGGTGCGCCAGGCCCAGCGTACCGTCTCCGTCAGCCACTTGTCGCCCTTGCGGCCTTGGTTGGAGATCGCAAAGCGGTTCATGATCCGGAGCTCGTAGAGGCCGGGCACGCCGACCACCGGCTCCTGCGCCTCCGGCTTGATTGCGAGGTCGAGGATCTCTTCCTTCTCGCCGCGGAATAGCGCCAGGATGCGATGCGACGGCAGCTTCGGCAGCGGCTCGGAGAAATCGAAATAGTCCTTGAACTTCTCGCCTTCGGTCTTCTTGCCGGTGCGGACGGTCGAGGCCATGATGCCGTTCGACCACATCTCCTCGCGCAGCGCGCCAATCAGATCGGCATCCTCGGCGAAACGCTCGACCAGGATCGCGCGCGCGCCGTCCAGCGCGGTGGCGACGTCGGCGACCTGCTTCTCGGCATTGACGAAGGGAGCAGCGGCCTCGTTCGGATCGTTCTGCGGCTGGGTCAAGAGGAGATCGGCGAGCGGCTCGAGGCCGGCCTCCTTGGCGATCTCGGCCTTGGTGCGGCGCTTCGGCTTGTACGGCAGATAGATGTCTTCCAGGCGGCCCTTGCTGTCGGCGGCCATGATCTGGGCCTCGAGCGCGGCATCGAGCTTGCCCTGCTCGCGAATCGAATTGAGCACCGCGGTGCGCCGTTCCTCGAGCTCGCGCAGATAGGTCAGCCGCTCTTCCAGTGTGCGCAGCTGGGCGTCATCGAGCGCGCCGGTGAGCTCCTTGCGGTATCGCGCGATGAAGGGCACCGTGGCGCCGCCGTCGAGCAGCGTCACCGCCGCCTCGACCTGCTCGTCGCGAACTCCCAGCTCCTGCGCAATCTGATGATGGATCTTTGCCACGCCTGTCTCTCTCACCCCGTTGCGCCGCCAAATCACCGATGGCGCGGACGCCGCTTATGGACCATCCCGGAATGATTCATCAAGGCGCGCTGTGGATCAAATTTGGCGCCTTGCGCGCGCTATTTCCGGGATGTTGGCCGTCCGCGACTTGACAAATAGACCCGCGCCGCATTGCCGCCGAAAATCGCAGCTCTTGCCTCACTTGACAAATCAGCAAGCAAGGTCTCTGTCGCCGCGAACCATTGCGCATAGCCGCCGGCAAGATTGACGACGGGCCAGTCGCTGCCCCACAGCATCCGCTGCGGCCCGAAACATGCCAGTGCATGATCCACGGCCTCGCGCAAATCGGCGACCTGCCAGTTCGGCGCCGCCTCCGTCGCGAGGCCCGACAGCTTGCAGACGACGTTGGACCGTGACGCAAGGCTTGCGATGTCGGTCTTCCAGGCCGCGATGTCGCCGGTCGCGAGTTGCGGCTTGGCGAAATGGTCGAGCACGAATTGCAGGTCCGGATGGCGATCGACCAGCTGAACAAGCCGTGGCAGATGGCGCGGCAGCGCCAGCGCGTCGAAGACCAGACCATGCCGCACCATGGCTTCGAGCGGCGCCGCCAGTTCCGGCCGCAGCAGCCAGTCGTCATCGGCGATGTCCTGCACCATCGGCCGCAGACCGACCAGCAGTTCGCGATCGGCGATCGCATCGATCCGCGCCGCGGCATCGGCGGCATCGAAATCGATCCAGCCGACCACGCCGCGCACCAGCTCCGAGCCCTTGGCGACGTCGAGCATGAACGCCGTCTCCGCCTCGGTCGGCGCCGCCTGCACCAGGATCGTACCCTCGATGGCGGCCGCGGCGAGATGCGGCATCAGGTCGGCCAAGCCGAAGTCGCGGTAGATCGGCCCGCGTTCGGGCGTCAGCCAGCCGTAATCGGCGCGCGCCAAGGTCCACACATGGTGATGGGCATCAATCCGCATCATGCCGGCACCGGCGCGTGCTGGTCGAGCAGCCCCTCGGCTTTCAGGTCACGCCAAAGCGCGGCGGGGACGGACGACGACAAGGCGGCGGCGTTGCGCTCGACCTCGTGCGGCGTTTGTGCGCCGAGCACGACGCTCGCGACCGCCGGATGGCCCAGCGCGAAATGCAGCGCGGCGGTCGCGAGCGCCACGCCGTTGATACGGCAGACGCGTTCGATTGCCGCCACCTTCCGCATCACGTCGGGCGGCGCGTCCTTGTAATTGTACTTGGCGCCGGCAACCGCGCCGGTCGCCAGGATGCCGGAGTTGAACACGCCGCCGAGCATCACGCCGATGCCCTGCGCCTGCGCCTGCGGCAGGAATTCGGCAAGCGCGGGCTGCTCGAGCAGCGAGTAGCGGCCGGCGAGCAGCATGGTGTCGAACGTGCCGGCCCTGGCGAAGCGCACGCACATCTCGGCCTCGTTGACGCCGATGCCGATGCCCTTGACCACGCGCTCGGCGCGCAATTTGTCGAGCGCGACATAGGCGCCCTCCATCGCCTCGCGGAACCTGGCTTCGATCGCATCGGCACCATGGGTCCAAACGTCGACGTCGTGGATCAGCAGCAAGTCGATATGATCGGTGCCGAGCCGTAGCAGCGACTGTTCGACCGAGCGCATGGTGCCGTCATAGGAGTAATCGACCACCGCGCGATGCGGCTGGCCGCCGACGAAATTCGAGCCGTCGCCGCGGCCATGGAACGGGTCCATCCAGCGCCCGACCTTGGTGCAGACGACGATGTCGTCACGCGCCACGCGGCGCAGCGCGGTGCCGCAGCGATGCTCGGCGAGACCATGCCCATAGAGCGGTGAGGAATCGAGCAGGTTCACGCCCAGCGCGAACGCGCGCTCCGCTGCTGCGATCGCGGTAGGGTCGTCGAGCCGCGCGAAGAGGTCGCCGAGCGGCGCGGTGCCGAAGCCGAGAATGGAGACATCGAGCCCGGTGCGGCCGAGCCTGCGGCGTGGCAGCGCGGGGGAACCTGGACCGGAGGGTTGTTGTTGGGTCATTGGAGTTTCCCACCTACGTTTCTTGTTAGCCCCTCTGACAAGACTAGCGTCGTTGACCGGGATCGTGAAGAGACCTTGGTCACCAACTTCGCGGTGAGACTCATCGCACACAGGACGTATCGCTGAAACGCGATCGACAACTTCACGTTGCTTATTGGTGGGAAATGGGCTATGGGAGCGCTCCGCAATTCCAATGAAGGAGGCGACGATGTTCAGGTTTGTACGCTTCCCGGGTTCGCCGCGCGATATTTGACGCGCGTCCCGGGATCGAATCCCGGGTGAAATCGCAACACCCATACGCAATCTAATCTACCGCGAGCCATACGGCTCCGCGCTTGCGGAAACCATTGTCATGACCTTGCCGCTTCTGGTGGCCTCTCGTCGGGAGGCCAAACGCTCTGCGCTGCTCGAACGACAGCTGCGGAGATATCACCCGCACGTTCAGGGAAAAATCCGCGCGCTCGCCATGCGGCACACGCGTCTTGCCGACCTTGCCGCAAGCTTTCCTGGCCTGCTGCTTGCGCTGGCCGTGCCGCGGACCGCGCTCGACCCTGCGCGTGCAATCACACGCGTCATCGATGGCCAATCCCTCGCGGATGCCGCAGACGCGGCAGGCATTCCGCTTTGGCTGCGAAGGCTGCCTCCGGAAGCGTTCACACGTCCGATCACGGCGCTACCCGATGACGAACTGTTTCGCCGACAGATCGCGAACCACCTGCCGCAATTGCCCAAGCTCACGCCGATCTGGCTGCAATCCGTCGCCACGGTTGCCGAACTCGCACATGCACCGGCAGCCGTCTGGATCGCGCGCGAGCTGGTCCGGGTGCCGCCGCGTACCGATCCTGGGCGGCTGCGGCTCGTCAGTCTGTGGGCGTGGTTCTCCACCCAGCCGACCACGCTGGGGCATACGCTGATCGACCGGAGATGGACACCGAACATGCAGATCGGCTCGGCGCTCGCGGCCGCCAACGCGTGGCGCACAATGGTTGCGCTGCATGTCAGCCTCGGCTCTCAGCCGATCGCAGATATGTGGCTGCAGCCAGGTCACGTTGCCGGTTACCACTTCATCCCACTGAATTCGACGGCGGATATCGCAGAAGAAGCCGAGGCCATGCAGAATTGCCTCCGCACCTACGGCTCCAATCTCGCTCATAATCGCTCGCGGCTCTGGAGCGTCAGGCGTTGTGGACAACGCGTCGCCACCCTCAGGATTGCGGTCCAGTTTGCGGATCCACTGCCAAGCATCGTCGAGCTCAATGGAATCCGAAACACCGCCGTGCCGCGCGAGATTTGGTGGGCAGCGCGCCAATGGTTACATGCGCACGACCTGTTGCGGATCGACATGGCGCAACGCAAATGGGGCACTGCGCCACTCGACCGCCCAACCTGGCGCGCAATCTGGCGGCCATACTGGCTCGCCAAGCGACAGATTCCGGAATGGCTGCCGCTCGCTCCCTCGCGCAGGGTGCTCAATGCGCTGTGATGTGCCTCCGCCGTCGCTGCGTTGTTGCTACCGGTCGGCAACAATCTGCTCGGCGACATTGTCGACCACGACGGGGCTCTCGAAGTATGTGACCGTCGCATCCGCGCCGTATTTCTCGCGGGCGCGGGCGCGCCACGCAGCGGTGTACAGCGCTTCCGCCTCACCCCTCGAGTTCCAGAAATAGATGCCGCCGGCCGTCATGCCGTCCTCGGACAGCACATAGGTCTTGCGAAACAGCCCCGGCACGTCGCGATAGAGCGGTGCGGTGCTCAGGAAGATGCTGCGCGCTTCCTCGCGGTTGACCGGCTTCGGCAATCTGAACGTCGTGACGGCGGTGATCATTTGGACCTCCTGGGCATCATTCTTGACATGATTGTCAATCTTGACGATAGTGTCAATAATGGTCTGCTGGAGCAAACCGAATGGTAGGCATGCGTCAGTTTGACGAGGACGAGGTGATCGCAACCGCGCTCGACGTGTTCTGGCGCAAGGGGCTGCACGACGCGACCATGCAGGACCTCGCGGCGGCGACCGGCGTGCAGCGCGGCAGCCTTTACAACGCCTATGGCGACAAGGAAGCGATCTTCCTGCGCGCCTTCGATCAGTATACCGGGCAGTTCCTGGAGGCGGCCGGCGACGCGCTCTCCCACGGCGACGCCGCGGCGGGGCTGAGGCACTTCTTCGACATGATCATCGTCAACATGACTGACGGTTCGCCGCCGCGCGGCTGCCTGACCACGCGCACGGCGCTCGACGCAGCCATTTCAAGCGCGGATGTGCGTCAGCGGGTGCAGGACGTGCTCACGCGGCTTGAGCATCTGATCGGCAAGGCTGTCAGTGCGGCGCCGGGCAAGCGCAGCGCGGCCGATGCGAACCGGCTGGCGCGCGTCATCGTGACGTACACGCGCGGGCTGGCCGTGATGGAGCGCGCCGGATACAGCCGCAAGCAGTTGAGGGAATTGGCCACGACGTTCGTCGACGCGGTCGTCGGCAACGCCTGACATCACGGTTCAGCCCGGCCGCCTGCGCGACCACGCGCCGACGAAGGTCGGCAGCGCAAAAACGCCCTGCGTGGCGACCACCTCGCTGCGCAGGCGCTCGGCAAAACTGTCCAGCGCCAGATCCGCTTCCGTGGCAACGCCGAGCTTGACGATATGCGGCAGATTGCTGCGCAGGCCGCTCGCCATGTAGTCGTAACCGTCGAAATCCGTCCCGCCTCCGGCCGGCGCAAACAGGCTCATGCGCGGCGCGGGAAGCCCGGCTGCGACGAAGGCGCCGTGCAACGACAATCCCATGCGGTTGTTCAGACCCGCCCGGTGAAACATCTCCTTCACAATGCCCCACGCCTGCGACAGCAGCGGCGACGGCGGATTGGCGATCGGCCCCTCGCCCCAGTCGAGATCCTGGAACGCCACGATGCCATCAGGCTTGACGTGCCCGAGCAAGTGTCGAATCAGCGCCGCGGGATCCTTCACATAGATCAGCACGAGCCGGCCGACGACCGCATCGAAATCCCGGTCGAGCTCGATCGTGCTGATATCGCCGACCCGGAACGAGACCTGGCTCAGGCCGAGCGAGCGCGCCGTGCCCGCGGCTTCCTCAACAATGGCGGGGTTGCTGTCGACCCCGACGACCGCCCCCCGCTTTCGCCGACCAGGCCAGCGGCAATGAACGACACGTTGCCGGCTCCGCTTCCGACGTCGAGGACCTTCATACCCCGCGAGAGCCCGGCCTCTTTCAGGAGTTGCCATGTGGACGTATCGTAGAGCTGCGACTGGCGCTTGAGCCTGTCGGTCTCCGCGGTCGAACGCCCCATCACATAGTTCGGATCGTAGCCGGACGTCTCTTGCATGGATCTACCCGCTTCGGTTCGTGAATGGAGGCGGCCGCGCCCGTGCTCACTCAGGCTGCAGGCCCGACAAGAAAGCTTGCAGATCCGCTGCGAAGCGCTGCTCGAACGCGATGGCGCGGTGGGGTGAATGGCCGCATCCCTCATAGCGAACGATGTCGGCACGCGGATTGTCGTGCGCGAAGCGCGCATCGTGGTCCTCCAGCAACGCCGCTCCGCATCCGGGATCGGCCTGAACGATCCTGACCGGACAGAGGAATTCCCGCTCGGTCGGAATCGCCGCAAGAACCGAGGCCGCAACGTTTCCGTCCGCCCAGCACCGCCCATCTTGCCGCTGCAGCGCAGACGCATGGCTCAACAGATGACGGGAGCCGAAATGATCGCTGCCGATCCCGCCCATGGGCGTTGGAGAGTCTGCAAGGAACGCAAGGTAGGTGCCGAGTGGCGCGCGCGCCTGCTGCCACACCGTCTGACGCGCGCTGACGATCGAAAACAGCTTTGGGAATGCCGATTTCTCCCACTCGCCCGGCTGGCCAAGATACCATGGCGGATCCTCGAGGAATGCGGCGCGCACATTGGCATCACCGCGCTGTGCCAGCACACCGGCAACGCAGCCGCCGAGTGAGTGCCCGACAATCACCGCCGGACGCCCGATTGCCGCCAATGCGGTCGCCGCGTCCGAAACATAGTCGGCGAGCGCGTAGCTCGGGGCCCGATCCGAGTGCCCGTGCCCCCGGAAATCCAGGGTCCAGACCCGATATCGATCCTTCAGCCGGCCGCCGGTTTCCTGCCATGTGTCCCGGCTGAGCGACAGGCCGTGCAGAAACAGGATCGGTTCACCGTCCGGCGGGCCATCGACCGAAGCCGCAAGCCTGACGCCGTCATTGTCGAGCGCAATATCGGTCACCGAACATCTCCGTTGCGAAATACCATGAGCATCCGGCACCGGCCCGCCGGCTTGCAGTTCGGCATGAACTGCCGTCCGCCGGTCTCAGCGTCCGATCTGCCGGAACTTGTCTGTGAGGCCGTCGAGATAACCGACCCAGGTCGCATTGATCGGCTGGTTCTCGATCAGCGCGTGAAAGCGGATCATCATGCAGATCAAAAATAGCGGCTGGATGAATGCCGCGCGCACCGTCACCGCCAACAGGGCCGCGATGACGACGGTGACCATGGCGCCATATTCCCTGACAGCCTCCGGCAACCAGACCGTCACCACGCCGGCGGGGACCAGCAGCAGCAGGCACAGCAGGATGCTCAGTATCCGCTCGACGATGACCATCCAGACCGACGTCGCCAGGATCGGCTTGGCGTTCTGGCTATAGTAGACCAGTCCGTCCTGGATGTTGCGCCTCGGATCGTCGCCGCCGCGCGCCAGGTCGTAGGACAGCACCACCTTGTCCAGATAGCGCGTCGCGGCCGACAGGATGGTGTTGAGCAGACCGACGATCGCCTTCATGCCGGGCGCCGGCAGCCAATCGCCAAGCGTATCGAGCGCATTGTGAAACGCGCGGAGCACGGCGCGGATCAGCGCACCAAGTCCGAACAGGATCGCGACCTCGCCGAACCGGTCCATCACGATCCGGCGGCCGTAGGCGAACTGCCCTTCGCTGCCGTTGCCGATGCGGCCATGCGTGATCAGCTCGGTCAGCACGGCGACATGGCCGCAGGCGATCATGTGAAGCGTGTAGCGCAGGATGGCGCCCCAGATCCATCCGCCGAGCAGCAGGATGCCAAGCAGCCAGCAATAGCCGAACACGCTGGCGACATGGGTGCCGAGCCAGACCGCGCCGCCCACGGCGACGATGGCCCAGACCACGCACGCGGCGGCAAAGCCCAGCAGCACGCCCCATCGCGCCAGCGCATAAGGCAGGGTCTCGAGCAACAGCTTCAGCGCGGTGCCAAGACCGTGATCACGCACCAGCAGCGGGTAGGAGTGGGACGGTCCTTGAGACGGTCCTTGGGATTGTCCCGCAGCGTGCCAATCGGCTGAACCGCCGCGGCCGCCGCCATTGCTCAGGCTTATGTCAGACACGTGCTGCCTCTTGGGTTGCCGTGATCGATCGAAATTGGATTCAAAGGGATCGTTGTTGCGGGATCAGCTCGACGCGGTGACTGATGCGGCAACCTGCCCAAGGGCAGCTTGGCCGCCGGAAACCAGGCGTCACAGCGCCAACACCTCGGGGCTGGCAGAGGGTTGGTCCGTTGGCGCTGTGAGCCGGCACAGCCGCGACATCGATCAGGGAGGAGCGGCCGATGTCGCGGCCAGCGATCATTGACCGGCGGCCGGCAACTCGGCGTAGTTGCCGTCCTTGTCGCGGCGGTAGACGACGTAGTCGATCAGGGTGATGTCACCCTTCGGCGTGTAGCTGATGTTGCCGAGCACGGTGTCCCAGTTGCCACTCTTGATGGTCGCTGCGATCTTCCTGGCGTCCGTGGTCTGGGCGCGGGTGACGGCCTGGCTCCAGATCTGGAAGGCGGCATAGCTGTAGAGCGTGTAGCCGTCCGGATCGATGCCCTTGTCCTTGAACTTCTTCAAGGTCGCGGCCGCGGTCACCTTCTTGCGCGGATCGGGCGAGAAGGTGAACAGCGAGCCCTCGGCAAGCGGACCCGCGATCGCGGCGAACTGCTTGTCGACCAAGGCGTCGCCGCCCATCAGCACGGCATTGACGCCCTGCTCGCGCATCTGACGCAGGATCAATGCCGCCTCGGCGTAGTAGCCACCGACATAGACGAAATCGATCGATTCCTTCTTGAAGCGGGACACCAGCGCGGCAAAATCCTTGTCGCCCTTGGTGTAGGCTTCATAGAGCTTTTCCTTCACGCCCGCCGCGTTGATGGCGTTCTTCGTTTCGTCGGCAAGGCCTTTGCCGTAGGTCGTCTTGTCGTGGATGATCGCGACGTTCTTGGTCTTGTAGTTCTTGATGATATAGGCGGCCGCGACCATGCCCTGCTGGTCGTCGCGGCCGCAAACGCGGAACGTGTTCCACAATCCGCGCTCGGTGAAGAGCGGGTTGGTCGAGCCCGGCGTGATCTGCAGCACGTTACCCTCGGCATAGGCGTCCGAGGCCGGAATCGAGGTCGACGAGCAGAAGTGCCCGACCACGAACGGAATCTTCGCGCCGGCCATCTTCTCGGCAACCGACACCGCCTGCTTCGGATCGCAGGCGTCGTCGCCGACCTCCAGCTTCAGCTTCTTGCCGAGCACGCCGCCCGCCGCATTGATGTCGGCGATGGCGAGGTCAGCACCGTTCTTGAACTGCTGACCGAAGCTCGCCTCCGAGCCAGTCATCGGCCCAACCACGGCAACGCTGATATCCTGGGCCATGGCCGCGCTGGACAATGCCAGGCTCGTGCCAAGCGCAAGAAAGTATCCTCGAAGTGCAAACTTCATCATATTCTCCTCGATGGTCTCAAGTCGCCTCAATGCATCGCAATCGACTGGTCTCGCCAGCCGCAACGATCACCGGGGGCTGCCTTGTATGCGCGCGATGAGCAGCAGGCTCGGACTGAGGCGACGGGGGATTGGACATATGCGACATCGGGCAACAATGTGAAACACGTTGCCGTGCATTGGCGCCTGGAATCGTCCTGTGCGCGCGTCAGCACATGGCTGATGGCTTGTCCGATCACGGCCGCACCAATGGCTCGGGCTCTGCCGGCTTGACGCCGGCTCCGACCGGTGCTGCCGCCTCAACGTGTGGCGCTTGTGCGCGCCTCCACCGGCCGCTAATGATCACCGCCTCGCACGGGCCGTGATCGGTTGCGGAGAGCCGTAAGGAACGGTCGGGCCGCATCAGGGGAATTCAGACGGTCGGTCAGGAACGCCGCGGCACCGCGCGAATATCCGACGGCGTCACGCCGTAGTGCCGGCGGAAGGTGCGGTTGAAGTAGGACAGATCGCCGAACCCGACTTCAAACGCAATCGTGCCAATGGTGGTGCGGCTGTGGCGCGGATCGGTCAGCAGATGATGCGCGCGCGCCAGGCGCTGGCCGAGCACGAATTCCGAGAATGTCGAACCCGCGCTCTCGAACAGCCTCTGGATATGGCGCGGCGTGAGCTTCAGCCGCGCAGCCACCGCGGGCAGCGTGAGGTCGCCGTAGCTGAGATTGTCGCTGATATCGGCCTTGACCGCGGCAAGCCGGGCAGCCGCCAATCCGCCGTCCTCCGCGGCAACCGCCGCATCCCGGTTGGCGCCGATGATAAGCGCGCCGAGATCGATCAGATGCTTGACGACGGCGCCGCGCAGCTCGGGAGTCGAAAGCTGGTAGCTGTCATCGAGCTCCCTGATGTAAAGCGCCAGCAGCCGCATCGCCTCGGTGTTCGCCGGCAAAGGGCGGATCAGCATGTCTTGGGGATCGTTGACCAGCGAGGCGAGCGCCTTGCGCGGCAACCGGAGACCGACGAAGCGGCTCGGCGACACGGGCGCCACCATGGTGCCGGCTTCCGCGCTCGACTGCAGCACGGCCTGGCCCGGGCCGAGTTCGATATCGCGGCCGCGCTGCGAAGCACGGGTGTTGCCGCTCGTGATGATCGTCAGCATCAGGTCGTCGGTGCCGTCGAGCAGTTCGCGCGGTCTTGCGAGCTTGAGATTGCTGCACGCCCACGATCCGATACCGAGCCCGGACAATTCGCGCACATTCGCTTCGGCATGAAACGCGCCGTCGTCGAGCGGCTCCGGATCGAGCTTGACGATCATCCGCCCGATCTGCTCGCGAAAAATCGGCAAGCGGTCCCGCTCGCCGAAATGCGCGGTCGAGAATCGAAACCCTGTGATACCGCCCGACTGCATTGTCATCGGCTCGCCCTCATGGTGGCGGAAGTCGCCGCTCATATACGGCTGTTTTGTGGCGGCGCACAGCGCAGCCTGGGCGCCATGCAGCGCGGCTGCAAACGTGAACCTTTCGCGGGTTCCGCCGATGGCTCGATCTGACAAGTGTCAAGCATCGCGCATAAGCTTCGCAAATGCGCAGCGCAGCGCGCGCGACGCTCATCTGACGTCGTGCGCGAGATCGCGACCGGGAATAGAATCGTCCTCGATCGATAAACCGGAAGACGCCGTCCATGTCGGAGTGTGGACAATTATAATTGACTGACCGGACGGTCAATAGTAATCCAAACGCAGGTCACGCGACCTTCGGGCATCAGAAGCCGCAACGGGAGGTAATCATGGTCAGCGATTTGGTGTTGACCGATATCCGCGACGGATATCGCGTCCTGACGCTCAACAGGCCCGCTCGCCTGAATTCATTCAGCGCCGAACTGCACACCGCCTTGCTCACCGCGTTGACGGACGCCGAGCAGGACAGATCCTGCCGCGCGCTGATCCTGACCGGTGCCGGACGCGGATTCTGCGCCGGCCAGGATCTTTCGGACGGCGTCTTCACGCCGGGCGAGACGCCGGATCTCTCCGTGCGAATTGAAAAATTCTACAACCCGCTGGTGCGCAAGCTGCGCAGCATCCCGATGCCGGTCGTGTGCGCGGTCAACGGCGTCGCGGCCGGCGCCGGCGCCAACGTCGCCTTTGCCTCCGACATCGTGATCGCCGCACGGTCGGCCAAGTTCATTCAGGCCTTCGCCAAGCTCGGCCTGGTCCCGGATTCCGGTGGCACCTGGTTCCTGCCGCGGCTGGTCGGACCTGCCCGAGGGCGCGCCTTGACCCTGCTGGCCGAGCCTGTCTCCGCAGAACAGGCACAGTCATGGGGCATGATCTGGAAGATGGTTGAGGATGCGGATCTGTTGACCGAGGCTCACGCCCTCGCCGCCAACCTCGCGACGCAACCCACGGATGGCCTGGCGCTGATCAAGCGGGCGCTCGATGCGTCCGAGACCAACACGCTCGACGCGCAGCTCGACCTCGAGCGCGATTTCCAGGGCCGCGCCGGGCGGACGTCGGATTTCGCCGAGGGCGTGACCGCGTTCCTCGAGAAACGCGCGCCGCGGTTCGTCGGACGCGCCTAGGCGCAGAATTGAACATTCTGCCGCCACGGCAAGACGCAACATAGATCACAGGTCAAAGGGTTCGATTTCAATGACACAGCCTCAATCCAGCGGCGCGCGAACGGGAGAGTCCGTCATGAAGCTCAACAGCTTCGTCCGTGGACATTGGACCGGTTCCGGCGAACCGGTCGCCGAAATTCACAGCGCAGTCACCGGCGATGTCGTGGCGCTCGCGACCAGAAGCGATCTCGACATGCGCGAAATCCTCGCCTATGGCCGCGCGGTCGGCGGCAAGAATCTCCGCAAGCTGTCGTTCCATCAGCGGGCGGGCCTGCTCAAGACGCTGGCCGACCATCTCAGCCAGCACAAGGAGCGGCTTTACAAACTGTCGCTCCATGCGGGCGCAACCCGCACCGACGCGATGATCGACGTCGATGGCGGCATCGGCGCGCTGTTCGCCTATGCCAGCAAGGGACGCCGCGAGCTTCCGAACACCAGATACCTGCTCGACGGCAACGTCGAGGGGCTCTCCAAGGGCGGCGCGTTCGCCGGCCAGCATATCGTCACGCCGTTGCGCGGCGTTGCGGTGCACATCAATGCGTTCAACTTCCCGTGCTGGGGCATGCTGGAGAAGCTGGCGCCCGCACTGCTCGCCGGCGTTCCCGTCATCACCAAGCCCGCAACCGTCACCTCCTATGTCGCCTACGAGCTGGTGCGGATGATCACGGAATCGGGAGCACTGCCGGAAGGCACCCTGCAATTCATCGTCGGATCGACCGGCGACCTGTTCGACCATCTCACCTGCCAAGATGTGGTGTCCTTTACGGGCTCGGCCGACACCTCGCAAAAGCTGCAACGACATCCGGTCATCGCGCGCGAGGCCGTCAGGTTCATCGCCGAGCGGGATTCGCTCAACGCCGCGATCCTGGCGCCGGACGCCGTGCCGGGAAGTCCGGAGTTCGACCTCTTCATCAAGGAGGGGGCGAAGGAGATGACGGTCAAGGCCGGGCAGAAATGCACCGCGATCCGCCGCGCATTGGCGCCATCAACGCAGATCGACGCCGTCATTACGGCGCTGCGCGAGCGTCTCGCCAAAGTCACGATCGGCAATCCCGAGAACGAGAAGGTCAGGATGGGACCGCTGGTCGGCCTCGCCCAGCGCAGCGATGTGCTTGCTCACGTGGCGAGGCTTCGCACCGAAGCCGAACTGGTGGCCGGCGATCCCGACAACTTCGAGCTGGTCGACGCCGACGCCAAACGCGGCGCCTTCGTTCCGCCGCTGCTGCTGCACTGCGCGAAACCGCTCACCGCAACCGCGGTCCACGAGATCGAGGCGTTCGGGCCGGTCTGCACCGTGATGGGCTATGACGATCTGGACCAGGCCATCGCGCTGACCAATCGCGGCGGCGGCAGCCTGGTCGCGTCCGTCTACACCCACGACATTCCGACCGCGACCGAGCTCGCGTTCGGCATCGGCAGCTTTCACGGCCGTCTCGCGATCATCGATCGCGACTGCGCGGCCGAACACACCGGACACGGCTCGCCGATGCCGCAGATGGTTCACGGCGGCCCCGGCCGCGCCGGCGGCGGCGAGGAACTGGGCGGCGTCCGCAGTCTCCAGCACTACATGCAGCGCACCGCGTTGCAGGGCTCGCCTCGCATGCTGAGCGGCGTCACCGGCCGCTGGTTCAAGGGCAGCCCGATGCTCGAAGGTGATCTGCACCCGTTCCGCTATCACTACGACGATCTCGAGATCGGCCGCACGCTGGTCTCGAAGGCGCGGCAGATCACCCTCGACGACATCGAGCACTTCGCGCATTTCACGGGCGACACCTTCTACGCCCATATGGACGAAGAAGCGACCAAGGGACATCCGTTCTTCCCGGGCCGCGTCGCGCATGGCTACCTGCTGCTGTCGTTTGCGGCCGGCCTGTTCGTCGATCCCGACTACGGGCCGGTGCTGGCGAATTACGGCCTCGATAGCCTGCGCTTCGTGAAGCCGGTCCAACCGGGCGAACAGATCCAGGTGCGGCTGACCGCGAAGGAGAAGACGCCGCGCAACAAGCAGTATGGCGAGGTGCGCTGGGACGTCGAGATCACGACCGGGACCGGCGAGACCGCGGCGACATATGAACTTCTGACGATGAATGCGATGCGAACGTAACGCGCAGCTCAGAGCAACTCGGCCTGCCGGCTGCGGCCGGCGGGCTTTGCCTTGCTGCGCGGCCGGCTGGCGGCGGCATCCGCGGCACCCGCCAACACCAATTGCGCAACAAAGTCGGCGTATTCGGCGCGAGTCATCGGCCCGCCCTCGCGAAACCACATATAATGCCAGTTCAGCATGCCGAACACGCTCATTGTCAGCGGCTTGAGGACGCGCTTCTGCTTCGCCGCCGGCACGGCCGCGGCGAGCGCATCCGACATGATCCCGACCAGGATCCGCTCGCTCGCAAGCAGCGGCTGCTGCTTGTCCTTCGGCAGCAGATTCAGACTTGCGATCTGGACCTGATGCTCGGCGTCGGCATGCCGGTAGAGTTCGAGCAGGGTCGCAACGATCGTTCGGAAGCGCTCGACCGGATCGCCGGCCTGTGCGCTCGCCTTCCGAACCGCCGCCACGAGCTTCTCGAGATGCGACGACAGGAGATCGAACAGGATCGCTTCCTTGTCCGGATAATAGTGATAGAGCAGCGCCTTCGAGACACCGCACGCATCCGCGATCGTGTTCATCGACGTGCCGACATAGCCCGATGCGGCAAACAGCTCGGCCGAGCGATGCAGCATCGAGAGGCGCTTGTCATCGTAGTCCTTGGCGCGCGATCGAGCCATGTCTTTCCGTTCTATTCGGCCGGATATTCGGCTCTCGTCTTGAGGTGCGAATCAAATGACGGCAAAATTCGGGACCACCGCCCTGCTTGCGCCGGGCCGCGTCCGAGCCAGCATTTATTGACCATCCGGTCGAATAATTCCATGGCTGAGTTGGAATGGCGCCTCTCCGGGACCTCAGTCGAGCTTGAACGGCTCCGATCCGGGATAGGAATGGGCGACGAACTCGCAGAAGGCGCGGGTCGCCGGTGAAAGCGTCGCGTTGCCCTTCCAGGCTAGCCCGACATCCATGGTATGGACGTCGTCATCGAGCGTCTTGAGCTCGATGCGATGTCCCTCGAGCGACCAGGGCCGGTAGACCATGTCCGACAGGATGGTGATCCCCATCCCGGTCGCGACCATGCTGCGGACGGCCTCCACCGACAGGGTGCGGAAGATGACGTTGGGCACGTGCGCGGTATGCTGCCAGTAGCGCATTGCGGAGCGCTCGGCTTCATCGACGGTCAACATGAGATAAGGCTCGCTCGCCAGGTCGGTCAGCTTGATGTTGTCCTTGCGCAGCAGCGGATGATTGACGCATGTCCACAACCGACGCGCCGAGCGCAACAGCAGCCGCGAGCGAATGGAGTGGCGGTCATGCAGGTTCGCAATCAGCATGATGGCCGCATCGACGCTGCCGCTGATCAGGCTCTGCTCGATCGCATCACGCTGAAACTCGTGCAGCCGGACCGTGATGCCGGGAAAAGACCGCCAGAACCGCGTCAGCAACGGCGGCAGGAAATATCCGGCAACGGTATAGCTCACGGCCACGTCCACGGTGCCGTCGACCTGTGTCCCCCAGCGATGCGGCCCCCGCGTCGCATCTGACACGCTCGCCTCGATCGCGCGGGCGCGCTGCAAGAACTCGTGGCCGTCAAAAGTCAGCGTCACGCCGTTGGAATGGCGGTCGAACAATTTGCGGCCAAGCTCGGCCTCGAGGGCCTTGATCGACGACGTGACCGCCGATTGCGTCACGTTCAGAGCTGCCGCAGCTGCGGAAACGCGTCCGCTCTCCGCCGTCGCGATGAAGTGCCGAACCTGACGGAACGTCAGAGACATAAAAATTTCCGATATCAGCGAACGATATTTCGAATTTTACAATCCCCCGACGGAACGGAAAGATCAATCCGCCGGTTCCGGGTGAGAAGGCGTTGGGATGATGTCCGAAGGTTTGGAATTGGTCGCGCGCGGTGTCAGCGTCCAATTCGAAGGCCTGAAAGCGCTGTCCGACGTCACACTGGCCGTGCCGCGGGGACATATCGCCGGACTGATTGGCCCCAATGGAGCCGGCAAAACCACCCTTATCAATGTATTGACCGGTTTCCAGCCGGTCGGCGCGGGCACTGTGGAGCTGGAAGGCGAGCCACTCAACGGCATTGCAGCGCACATGCTGCGACGCAAAGGCGTGGCGCGGACCTTCCAGTCAGGCCGGCTTTTCCGCGACCTCCCTGTCATGGACAACCTGGAAGTGACCGGCGTCGGCCTCGGCCAAGGCCGTCCCGACGCCATCAGCGAGGCCGAGCGGGTGATGGCCTGGCTCGGCATTTCGCATCTCGCCAACAGCATTGCCGGCGCGCTGCCCTATACGGATGAGCGCCGCGTTGCCATCGGCCGCGCCATCATGGGCACGCCGCGATATCTGCTGCTCGACGAACCGGCGGCAGGCATGTCGGAGCATGAGAGCCACGAGCTCGCCGCCATCATCCGCAGGATCGCATCCGAGCTCAATGTCGGCGTGCTGCTGATCGAGCACAATATCGGCCTCGTGCTGGAGCTCTGCGAGCGCATCTTCGTGCTCGATTCCGGCGAGATCATCGAAGTCGGCCCGCCCGCCCAGATCCGCAACAGCGATGCCGTGCGGCATGCCTATATGGGCACGCAGCGCGACGAACTGATTCCACCGGTCGCAGCCGAAGCGGCCGTGGCGTCATGACCGCACTCGTCGTCGACGACATCACGGTCAGCTATGGGCGCCTCACGGCGCTCCGCGGCGTGACATTGACGGTCGACGAAGGCGAAATCCTGTTCGTGACCGGCCCCAACGGCGCCGGCAAGTCGACGCTGCTCAACGCCATCGCAGGCGTCGTGCCGCCGGGCTCCGGCTCCATCATGATCGACGGCGCAAGGATCACGGGTGCCGCGCCCGAAGACATCGCGCGGCGCGGGTTTTCGCTGGTGCCGGAAGGACGCAACGTCTTCGGCGCGCTGACGATCGAGGAGAACCTGAAGGTCGGCACCGGCATGCGCGCCGATCGCAAGACAATCGCCGGCGACCTGGATCGGGTCTACCAGGAATTCCCGATGCTGGCGGAGCGCCGCCACAGCCCTGCGGGCATGCTCTCCGGCGGCCAGCAGCAGATGCTGGTCATCGGCCGCGCGCTGATGGCCGCGCCCCGCATCATGGCGATCGACGAGCCGTCGCTGGGTCTCGCGCCGAAGATCATCGACCAAGTCTACGAGATCCTGCTGCGGCTGCGGGCCCAGCGCAAGCTCACGCTGCTGATCGTCGAGCAGAGCTCGACGCGCGCCATGATGACGGGCGGGCGGATGGTCCTGATCCGCGGCGGGCGCATCGTGCTCGAGGGCCCCGCGGCCGACATGGTCAGGGATGATCGCCTGAAGCAGACCTATTTCGGCTTCGGAGATCACTGAGATGCGCGAGCTGCTCCAGATCATCTTCGATGCGCTGAGCCTCGGCAGCCTCTATGCGCTGGGCGCGCTCGGCATCGCCCTGATCTTCGGCGTCATGCGGCTCGTCAACTTCGCCCACGGCGATTTCATCGCCTTCTGCGTCTTCGCCATGCTGTGGCCGTCGATCGATGCGGCGGCGATCGTGTTTGCCGGCCAGTTGCCGTTTTATCTTTTGATCCCGCTGCTGCTGCTGATCGGCGCCGCGCTGTCCATCCTGTCGGAGGTCGTCGTCTTCCGCCGCTTCCGCAACGCCAATCCGGCGACGATGATGATCGCGTCCTTCGCGCTCGGCTTCGTCATCCGGCATGTCCTGCTGATGCTGTTTTCCAGCCGGCCGAAGTCGATCACGCTGTGGCCGAGCCTCGGGCTGCCGGTCGAAGTCTTCGGCGCGCACATCCCGATGCTTCAGGTCGTGACCATCATCATCACGCTGGCCGTGCTTGCGATCCTCGTCCTGTTCCTGAAGCGCACGCGCTATGGGCTCGAGATGCGCGCGGCGGCCGACAATTTCACCATGGCGCGCATGCTCGGGGTCCGCGCCAACGGCGTGATCCTGCTGGCCTTTGCCATCAGCGGCATGCTGGCGGCGGCGATCGGCCTGATCCTGGCGACCAATTCCGGCACCGCCGACATCGGCATGGGCGCCAACGTGATGCTGATCGCGTTCATCGCGACCGTGATCGGCGGCCTCGGCAGCATACCCGGCGCCGTTGCCGCCGGCTTCCTGATCGGTGCGGCCAGCGTCGTGTTCCAGGCGACCTTGCCGCACGACGCCCGCGTGTTCCGGGACGCTTTCGTCTACGGCGCCGTCATCGTCGTCCTCCTGGTGCGGCCGCAGGGCCTGTTCGCACCGAAATCCGCCAAGCAGAGGGTCTGATCGATGTCGCAGCGGCCGTCCGTCATCCGGCAAACGATCATCACGCCGATCGTGCTGATCGTGGCGCTGCTCATCATGGCCGCCCTCTCCTATCAGTTCGGCAGCCGGGCCTTCAACCGCACCGTGGTCGAGATGTTCATCAACATCATGGTGGTGGTCGGCCTCTACGTCTTCGTCGGCAATTCGGGCCTGCTGTCGTTCGGCCATATCAGCTTCATGTGCCTCGGCGCCTACATGACCGCCTGGCTCACCATTCCGCCGGTGATGAAGTCGATCACGCTCAAGGGCCTGCCGGCGTGGCTGCTCCATGCGCAACTGCCGATGTGGGTGGCGACGCCGATTTCCGGCCTGTTTGCCGCATTGTTCGCGCTGATCGTCGGGCGCGTCATCATGCGCCTGTCGGGCATTGCCGCCTCGATTGCGACCTTCGGCCTGCTCGGCGTCATCAACAACGTCTATTCGAACTGGGATTCAGTGACGGGCGGACAAGGTTCGATCGTCGGCATTCCGCCCACCATGAATGTCTGGACCGCATGGATCGGCGGCGCCGTGGCCATCGCGATCGCCTATCTCTATTCGATCTCGCGCTCGGGGCTCGCGCTGCGCGCCACTCGCGACGAAGCGGTCGCCGCCAGCGCCTCCGGCATCGACATCGTCCGCGAGCGGTTGGTCGCCTTCGTCGTCAGCGCCTTCATCATCGGGCTCGCCGGCGCGCTGTACGCGCATTTCCTGAGCATCGTCAATCCCGGCGCATTCTATCTGCGGACCACCTTCATCACGCTGTCGATGCTGGTGGTCGGCGGCATGTACAGCCTCAGCGGCGCGGTCTCGGGCGTAGTCGCGATATCGGTGCTGATCGAGCTGTTCCGTGATCTCGAAAAGGGCGTCAGCCTGGGCGGGCACACCATCGGCCTGCCGAACGGCGTCCAGGAGATAGCGATCGGCATCATCACCATCGTGATCCTGATGTACCTGCCGACGGGATTGACCCGCAACCGGGAGTTCTCCTGGCGCCGATGGCCGTTGCAGCGGCGCCTGACCCGGCCGGTCCAGACCGCACTGAAGGAACTGCACTGACGCTCGTTTGTAAAATTGGAGGAGTGGCATATGCGCTTTACGACATTACTCGGCATTCTGGCCGGAGCATCCGCGCTCTGGTTCACGCCGGCCCAGGCGGCCGACGAGATCGTCGTTGGTTTTGCGACCGCGGCATCCGGATTCATGCAGGCCTATGACAAGCCGGCGCAGGACGCGGCGCTGATCCGGATCGATGAGATCAACAAGGCCGGCGGCCTGCTCGGCAAGAAGATCAAGCCGGTGTTTGCCGACACCAAGACCGATCAGGCCGAGGGCGCCAAAGCCGGTCTTGCGGTGCTCGACCAAGGCGCCGACCTCGTGATCGTCTCCTGCGATTACGATTTCGGCGCACCCGCTGCGCTGCAGGCGCAGGCCGCCGGCAAGGTTTCCTTCTTCCTCTGCGCCGAATCGATCAAGGCCGGCATCCCCGGCGTCGGCCCGTTCTCGTTCTCGGCCTCGGTGCTGGCACCGGTGCAGGGCGCAACCATGTCGGAATGGGCGTACACCAAGAAGAACGCGCGCAGCTTCTATCGGCTGCTCGACAGCTGGACCGTCTACAACAAGGGCATTTGCGACGGCTTCGACTGGATGCTGCCGCGCCTGAAGGAGGCCAAGCTGGTCGGCAGCGACACCTTCAAGAACGACGATGCCTCGATCGCTTCGCAGATCACGCGGATCAAGAGCTTGCCGAAGGAACCTGACGCCATCATGCTCTGCACGATGATGCCGGGCGCCGTGTCCGCCATCAAGCAGATCCGCGCCGCCGGCATCAAGTCGATGATCCTGAACGGCTCGGGCGTCGACGGCAGCTACTGGATCAACGCCGTTCCGGACCTGTCGAACTTCTACGTTCCCGTGCAGGGCTCGGTCTACGGCGACGATCCGAACCCGAAGGTCAACGAGTTCAACAAGAAGTACAAGGAAGTCACCGGCGGCGACCCGTCCAGCCAATACGTCTATCCGGGCTACGTCCTGATCGATGTCTGGGCCAAGGCGGTCGAACGCGCCAAATCGACCGATGCGGCGCCCGTCGTCGCCGAGCTCGAGAAGATGAACAACGAGGCCACGCTGTTCGGGCCGCGCACCTTCACCAAGGACATCCACCACCAGAACCAGGGCCGTTACCTGATCGTCGACACCGAGGCCGGCAAGCCGAAGGTGGTCGACCAGTGGACGATCTCGGAAAAGATCCCGCTCGATTATCTGGTGTCCAAGTAACCCGGCAACGCGCCGCCCCGGTGCGTCAGAAGCACCCCGGGGCGGCCGCGACGGTCGTATGCAAAGCCAGTTGGAAGGAAATCAGGGGATGGTCGTGATCAACTGCGACATGGGCGAGGCCTACGGCCTCTACAAGATGGGCGACGACAAGGCATTGATGCCCCATATCGACGTCGCCAACGTCGCCTGCGGCTTTCATGCCTCCGACTTCAACCACATGCGCAAGACCGTGCAGCTCGCCAAGGAGTTCGGCGTCAAGGTCGGCGCGCACCCCTCGTTGCCGGATCTGCAGGGATTTGGCCGCAGGGAGATGAAAATCAGCCGCGAGGAGCTGACCAACTGCCTGCTCTACCAGATCGGCGCACTCAAGGCGTTCCTGGATGCCGAAGGCATGGCGCTCAATCATATCAAGCCGCACGGTGCGCTCTACGGCATGGCGTCGCGCAACGAGGACATCGCCGAAGCCGTGGCTGACGCAGCCGATGTCTACAAGGTACCGCTGCTCGGCATGAAGGGAACGCTGCACCAGCAGGTCTATGAGCGCCGCGGCCACGCCTTCGTCGCCGAATACTACGCCGACCTCGACTACAATGCCGACGGCAGCCTGATCATCACCCGCGAGCACGAGGCGAAGGACCCGGCCGAGGCCGCCACCCGCTGCGCAAGAGCCGTCAACGAGGGCAAGACGCGCACGGTGGCGGGAAACGACATCGTCGTCGGCGCCGATTCGATCTGCATTCACTCCGACACGCCGAACGCCGTCGCCATCGCGGAAGCCGTCCGCGAAGCGGTTCGCCCCTACCTCACCGCACGCTGAGCCGTCGCGAAAAAAACCAATTACCCACGAGGAAACCATGGCAACGCAGCAGATCTTCTCGCCGCTCCCGGGCATCTTTTACCGCAAGCCCGCCCCCGACAAGCCAGTCTACAAGAACGACGGCGACGTCGTCACGGAGAGCGACACGATCGGGCTCATCGAGGTGATGAAATCGTTCAATGAGGTGAAGGCCGGCGCCGCCGGCAAGATCGTTCGCTTCCTGGCTGAGAACGAGGATGCCGTGATGGCCGGCCAGCCGATCGCCGAAATCGACGTTTGACCTCCGACCAGCCATGGCGATCAAGAAGCTCCTCATAGCCAACCGCGGCGAGATCGCAGTGCGCATCATCCGCGCAGCGCGCGATCTCGGCATTGCGACGGTCCAGGTCTACAGCAAGGCCGACAAGGATTCGCTCGCGGTCCGGCTCGCCGACGAAGCGGTCGACATCGGTCCGCCGCAGGCGTCAAAATCCTATCTCAACCAGGCGGCCATCCTCGCTGCGGCGCAGAGCACCGGTGCCGACGCCATTCATCCCGGCTACGGCTTCCTGGCCGAGAATGCCGAGTTCGCGGCCGCGGTGGAAGCAGCCGGATTGATCTTCGTCGGCCCGACTGCGCAATCGATCCGGCTGATGGGCGATAAGGTCGCAGCGCGCGAGGCCGCCGCCTCGGCCGGTGTGCCGACCGTTCCCGGCAGTCAGGGGCGGCTGGAGTCGGCGGATGCGGCTTTCGCGCTGGTCGAGAAAACCGGTTTCCCGGTGATGATCAAGGCCGCTGCGGGCGGCGGCGGACGCGGCATTCGCATCGCACGGTCCGCCGAGGAATTTCATCATCTGATGCCGCAGGCGCAGGCCGAGGCGCTCGCGGCGTTCGGCGACGGCGGGCTCTACGTCGAGAAGCTGATCGAGGGCGCACGGCACATCGAGGTCCAGGTGCTCGGCGATGGACGCGACGTGATCCATTGCTTCGAGCGCGAATGCTCGTTGCAGCGGCGCCGCCAGAAGGTTTGGGAAGAGGCCCCCTCGCCCTCGCTCACCCAGGCCGTGCGCGAAAAACTCTGCACGTCCGCGGTGGCGCTGGCCAAGGCGGTCAACTACCGTGGCGCCGGGACGCTGGAATATCTCTACGACGACAGGACCGGCGAATTCTACTTCCTCGAGATGAACACCCGCATCCAGGTCGAGCATCCCGTCACCGAAATGGTCACCGGCATCGACCTCGTGTACGAGATGATCCGGATCGCCGGCGGTGAGCCCTTGCGCATCCAGCAGGACGCGGTGCGCGTCAGCGGTCATTCGATCGAGGTCCGCATCAACGCCGAGGACCCCGCCAGAAATTTCCTGCCCAATCCGGGTACGGTGAGTGCGCTCAGCGTGCCCGGCGGCGATGGTGTGCGCTTCGACAGCATGCTCTATCAGGGCTACACGGTGCCTCCGTTCTACGACAGCCTGCTCGGCAAACTGATCGTGCACGACAAGGATCGACCGAGCGCCATCAGACGGCTCGAGCGCGCGCTTGCCGAGCTCAGCGTCGAGGGCATTTCCACGACAAAGCCCTTGCACCAGGCGCTGGCGCGCGACGCCGACGTCAAGGCCGGACGCTTCCATACGGCTTGGCTCGAACCATGGCTGGAATCCCACGCCGCCGGCCTTGCCACCGCTCAGCCGCCATCGGCCGTGAAGGTCGCGCCATGATGGCGAGAGAATCCGCCCCGTCAGCAACAGGAGGCCGCTAGTCATGCAAACTCGATTTTCCTTCGGCGGCGACGAACACATTTTCGCCGAGGTCGGCGAAGCGATGTCGCTCGAGGCCTTTTTCAAGAGCCTCTTCATCACCAATGCGGTGCGCGACGCCAAGATCAAGGGCGTCACGGAGATCTGCCCGGCAAACGCGTCCTATCAGGTCAAGTTCGATCCGGATCAGATCAAGCCCGACGATCTGCTGGCCGAACTGAAGCGGCTGGATTCCGCATCCGAGAAATCGGAACCGGTGATCAAGACGCGGATCATCGAGATTCCCGTGCTGTACAACGATCCCTGGACGCACGAGACGTTGATGCGCTTCCGCGAGCGTCATCAGGATCCGAACGGGACCGACCTCGAATACGCCGCGCGCATCAACGGCCTCGATAGCGTCGACGCCTTCATCAAGGCGCATTCCAGCGCGCCCTGGTTCGTCTCGATGGTCGGCTTCGTCGCCGGACTGCCCTTCCTCTACCAGATGGTCGAGCGCAAGCGACAGCTTCAGGCGCCGAAATATCTGCGCCCGCGCACCGACACACCGAAGCTCACTGTCGGACATGGCGGCTGCTTCAGCTGCATCTACTCGGTACGCGGCGCCGGCGGCTATCAGATGTTCGGCATCACGCCGATGCCGATCTATGATCCGAACCAGAACATCAGCTATTTGCGCGACTTCATGTGCCTGTTCAAACCAGGCGACATCGTAAAGTGGAAGCCGATCGACCGGGCGGCCTACGACGCAGCTGTCGCCGACGTCGACGCCGGCCGTTTTGCGCCAGTGATCCGCGACGTCTCGTTCTCGCTGACCGATTTCAACCGCGACGTTGACGCCTACAACGCCAAGCTCGATGGAGTTCTCCATGGCCGTTAGGGTTTTGAAGCCGGGTCTTGCGACCACCGTCCAGGATCTCGGACGTCCGGGCTATTATCACATCGGCATCCCGCTCTCCGGCGCCATGGACCGTCACGCGCTGGTCGCAGCGAATCTGCTGGTCGGCAACGAGGCAGGCGCCGCCGTGCTTGAAGCCGTGTTCATGGGACCCGAGCTCGAATTCACCGCGGACGCAACCGTCGCGGTCACCGGCGCGGAGCTGCCGCCGAAACTCGACGGCGAGCCGCGCGAAACCTGGACCAGCTTCAGGGTGAAGCGCGGCCAGATCCTCTCCTTCGACTTCCTCAAGCAGGGTGCGCGCGGCTACATCGCGGTCGCTGGCGGCATCGACGTGCCCGTCGTCCTCGGCTCGCGCTCGACCTACGCGCTCGGCGCGCTCGGCGGCTTCAAGGGTCGCAAGCTCGAGGCCGGCGACGAGCTGCCAATCGGCAGTGCTGCCGCGACGGGCAAGGATGGACGCACCGTTGCCAGGGATTTGCGCGGGCAGCCGGCAGGAATGCCGACGGAACTGCGCGCCATGCCCGGTCTCTACTGGCACCGCATCACCGAGGCGGCCGGCAACGGCTTCTTCTCCGACACCTGGAAGGTGGCGCCGGAAGCCGACCGGATCGGCTACCGTTTCAAGGGCGGCAAGCCGCTCGAATTCGTTCCGCGCGAACCGCCATTCGGCGCCGGCTCCGACCCGTCCAACATCACCGATGCCTGCTATCCCTATGGCTCGATCCAGGTTCCCGGTGGCACCGAACCGATCGTGCTGCATCGTGACGCAGTCTCCGGCGGCGGCTACTTCATGGTCGGGACCGTCATCGCCGCGGACATGGACCTGATCGGCCAGCTGCAGCCCAACACGCCGGTGAAGTTCGTCAAGGTCGACATGAACCAGGCGCTTGCGGCCCGCAAGAGCCGGTCGGAATTGCTGGGCAAGCTGCACAACGCGCTGGCGTAGCCGCCGACAGCCGCTGCCCCTATCCGCCAAAGACCGCGGCCACCGATCGGGGTGGCCGCGCGTATTCCAGGCTTCAGGCCGTCGGTTGCGGCCTCTCGCGCCTGATATTGACGTCACCGCGAGCTCTGTACCTGTCGGCACGAGAGTTGCACCGAATGCAGCCGGGCTGAGAAACACCGCTCATAAGTTAGGCAACATCGGAACAACCGCGATGTCCGTTTCTCTGAAACAGATCCGCTACTTCGTCGCCGCCGCCGAAACCGGGCGCATCAGCCAGGCGGCCATCGACCTCAACGTCTCGCAATCCGCGGTCACCGCGGCCATTCAACAGCTCGAAGCGACCGTCTGCGCCCGCCTCCTGGAGCGCGCGCCGAACGGCGTGACCGTCACCATGGAGGGCAGCCGCTTCCTGTCCCAGGGCCGTCAAATCCTCGCCGCCGTCGCCGAAGCGGTGCGGAACACGCAGATATCGGCGGGACCACTGTTCGGGACGGTCCGCATCGGCGTCACCTACACCGTGTCGGGCTATTTCCTGCCGCGTCACCAGAAGCGCTTCCAGGCGAGCTTTCCCGGTATCACGATCGAGCTGTTCGAGGCCCCGCGTGACGTGCTTGAACGCGCGCTCGTCGACGGCGCGCTCGATCTCGCGGTGATGCTGGTTTCGAACCTGCGCGACAACGCCAAGCTCACCAGCGAGACGCTGCTGCGATCGCCGCGCCGCCTGTGGCTTGCGCCCGAGCATCCGCTGACTCGCGCCGAGCGGGTCCATCTCGCTGAGATCGCCACCTATCCTTACGTCATGCTCACCGTCGACGAGGCCAAGCACACCTCGATGCGCTACTGGAGCAACGCCTCGCTCGAACCGAAGACGATCTTCCGCACCTCCTCGGTCGAAGCCGTGCGCTCCATGGTCGCGGGCGGCATGGGGATCGCCATTCTCTCCGACCTGATCTACCGGCCCTGGTCGCTGGAGGGACAGCGGATCGAGACCCGGGTCATCGAGGACGAGGTGCCCAGCATGGATATCGGTCTAGCCTGGCGGCGCGACACCAAGCCGTCGGAAGCCGCGATGGCGTTCCGCGATTTCATGCGCTTTGCGGTTGCGGGCGTGGGGCCGGCCCGGCCTCCTCTCAGCATGGATCACCGGCACCCGGCCGAGGAGGCGATCGAAATCTAGAATATCTGTTTCCGTTTTATTCGACTTGACGCCGTCCGGCAGTCCTCGCCAAACTTTGGCCGGGACACGACGACCGGAGGCACAGCCGGCGGCGGGGAGTGAGACATGCAAGTCACCTACACGACCAACGACATCCCGTTGCAGACCCGCCGCCAGTACTGGCAGGAGGTCGTCTCGAAGACTTATTACTCGCTCGACCTGCGCTTCCCGAGCACGCGCGACTTCAATGCGCGCCTCGGCGCCTGGTCGATGGGTCCCCTCTCGGTCTCGCGAAACATCGCCAACGGCCTGCTGTACAAGCGCCATGAACGGCACCTCCTGAACGAGCGCGAGGAATCCTTCCTGATCACGGTGCCCGAACTTGCCGAAATCCGTTTCGAGCAGGACGGCAAGGTCGTGCACTGCCGGCCGGGCGCGTTCCTGATCGAGCGCAGCCACCTCCCCTACGAGTTCAGCCATCAGGATCCGACGGCGCTGTGGTGTCTGAAGATCCCGAGCGCGGTGCTGCGCAGCCGGATTTCGCGGCCTGAGCGCCTCGCCACGCTGCAATTCGACGCCAGCCGCAGCGTCGGCGCGCTGTTCGTCGACACGCTGCGCCTCTCCAGTGAGCGGATCGAGGAAATGGACGAGACGGCGCGCGCGATGATGGGCAAGCACCTCATCGAGCTGCTTGCGATGGCCATCGAATCCGACGACCGCGTGCTGACCGGCCACTCGTCCTCGGTGCGCAACGGCCACCTGCTGCGCTGCGAGCAGTTCATCCGTGCCCGCCTCGACGACATGCGGCTCACGCCACAGATGGTCGCCGACGGCTGCGGCATTTCGCTGCGCTATCTGCACCAGATCTTCGAGGGCGAGGGCCTGACCGTCTGCGCCTACATCCGCAACCAGCGGCTATCGATGTGCGACGCCCTGCTGCGCGACGCGAGCTGCCGCAAGAGCATCTCCGAAATCGCCTACCAATGGGGCTTTGCCGACCAGGCGCAATTCAGCCGCAACTATCGCGGCCGGTTCGGCTGCACCCCGAGCGAGGCGCGCGCCACCTCGCGCGCCGCCAACGCCTGAACGGGGCATCGCGACCGCACCCATCTGACCGTTTGCCTGACCGCTTCCTGGGCAGCCCGCCGCCGGTCCGGGCACGCATGGCCCGCGATGCGGTTCGCTCTCTCGCACAAGTCTTCCTGCGCTCAGCGTCAAGAAGGCGGGCCGCCGCTCTGCCTAAGATCGGCGAAACGCTTGTTCGAAAGGAAGACGCATGGTGCAGGACCTTCGCGTGGCTGTCGATGTCGGGGGCACGTTCACCGACATCTGCATTATGGACGAAACGACAGGTCTCATCCGCATCGAGAAGACCTCCTCCACGCGCGATCCGATCGAGGGCATCATGGGCGGCGTGTCCAAGGCCGGAATCGATCTTTCCAGGGTGGCGCTGTTCTCGCACGGCACGACAGTTGCCACCAACGCGCTGATCACGCGCCGCCTGCCCCGCACCGCCGTGGTCACGACCAAGGGGTTCCGCGACGTCATCGAGATCAGGCGCGCCAACAAGGAAGACCTCTGGGACACCTACAAGGACGTTGTCCGGCCCTACGTGCCGCGGCGCGATCGCCTGACCGTGCCCGAGCGCGTCGATGCCGGCGGCAAGGTGATCGAACCGCTCGACGTCGAGGCCGCGCGCGACGTCGCCCGTATCCTCAAGCGTCGCGGCGTCGCCGCGGTCGCGGTCTGCTTCATGAACGCCTATCTCAACGGCGCCAATGAGCGCGCGATGCGCGACATCCTGCTGGCGGAGATGCCCGACATTCCGGTGTCGATCTCCTCGCAGGTGCTTCCCGAGATCTTCGAGCACGAGCGGTTCTCGACCACGGTTGCCAACGCCGTCGTGAGCCCGGTGGTCGTCAATTACACGAGCCGGCTCGGCGAACGCCTGGCGCACGAGGGCTACACGCGCGATCTCCTGCTGCTGCACACTGGCGGCGGGGTGATGACGCCGGCAAGCGTCAAGGACTTCGCGGCGCGCCTCGCCGGCTCCGGCATCGCCGCCGGCGCCATCGCCAGCCGCTATATCGCCGGCCTGTGCGGTTTTCCCAATTCGATCGGCCTCGACATGGGGGGCACGTCCACCGACGTGTCGCTTGCCTACGAGGGCCGCTCGCGCGTCACCAAGGACTGGCACATCGAATTCGGCTATCCGATCCGCTTCGCCTCGATCGAGGTGCTCACCATCGGCGCCGGCGGCGGCTCGCTGGCCTGGACCGATCCCGCCGGCTCCCTGCGCAACGGCCCGCAATCTGCCGGCGCCCATCCGGGACCTGCCTGCTATGGCAACGGCAACACCCAGCCGACCAACACCGACGCCAATGTCACGCTGGGCCGGCTCGGCACCGATCTCGCCGGCGGCAAGGTGAAGCTCGACCCCGAGCTGGCGCGGAAAGCCGTCGAGAGCGGCGTCGCCAAGCCGTTCGGCCTCGGCCTGCACGAGGCCGCAGACGCGATCGTCAAGGTCGCCAATGCCAACATGTCGGATGCGGTGCGGCTGATCTCGATCAGTCGCGGCTACGACCCGCGCGACTTTGCGCTGGTGGCGTTCGGCGGCGCCGGCGCCCTGCATGGCGTCGACGTCGCGCGCGAGTTGTCGATTCCCGTCGTGATCGTGCCGCCCAATCCCGGCGTGACCTCCGCGCTCGGATGCCTGCTCGTCGACATGCAGCACGATTTCTCGCAGAGCTGCATGGTCGACGCGGCCGATGCAGACGCCAGCGAGATCGAGGCGCAGTTCGCCGAGCTTGAGAAGGCCGCGCTCGCGCGGCTGACCCATGAGGGCGTCGCGCAGAACGATATCGTGCTGCAGCGGTCGATCGACATGATGTACCGCGGCCAGTGGCGTTCGCTCGCCGTGAACGCGCCGCAGCCGATCGACGCGATCGCCGACCTGGTGCAGAGCTTCCACGCCGAGCACCAGCGCGAGTACAATTTCCGCCGCGACAGCGCGCCGGTCAGCTTCTTCCGTCTCAATCTGAAGGCAGTCGGCGTGGTTCCCAAGGCCGAGTTTGCCGTTCACCAGCCGACCGGCGCTAGCCCCGAGCCGGTTGGCCGCCGCAGGGTCTGGTTCGACGGCAGCGGGCTCGATACGCCCGTCTATCAGCGCGACGACCTGCCCTGCGGCTTCTCCTTTCAAGGCCCCGCGATCATCGAGCAGCTCGATGCGACGACCGTGGTGCCGCCCGGCGCCGCCGCCGAGGTCGACAAATATCTCAACATCATCATCCGCGTGAAGGAGTGAACCATGGCCGGAGCTCTCCCGCTCGACCCCGTAACCTTCGAGGTTCTGAAGAATTCCTTCATCACCAGCGTCGACCAGATGGGCGAGCAGGTGCTGCGGACCTGCTACTCCTTCGTCATCTACAACCGCGACTTCTCGAGCGCGTTGCACGACGCCAACGGCGAATGCGCGGCGCAAGGCAACCAGGATATCGCCGTGCACGTCGGCACGCTGCATTTCACCTGCAAGGACGTGATGCGTCATTTCGAAGGCGACATGCATGAGGGCGACGTCTTTGCGATCAACGATCCCTATGCCGGCGGCACGCATTTTTCCGACGTGCGGCTGATCCGTCCGATCTTCGCCGACGGCAAGATCATCGCCTTCAGCCAGTCCAACGGGCACTGGTCGGACGTCGGCGGCAGCGTGCCGGGGTCGTTCGACGTCGCCGCCCGCGAGATGTTCCGCGAGGGCCTGCGCATCACGCCGGTCCGCCTGTTCGACAAGAACGGCTTGCGCAAGGACGTCGCGCATCTGATCGCCTCCAACACGCGCGACCCGGCCTCGATCATCGGCGATATCCAGGCACAGGCCGAAGCAACCGCCGTCTGCGAGCGCGAGATCCTGCGTCTGGTCGGCAAATACGGCCGCGATACCGTCAAGACCGGGCTTGCCGCCGTACAGGATTATGTCGAGCGCTCGGCACGCCAGCGCATCGCAGCGCTGCCCGATGGCGAGTGGGAAACCGTCGACTACATCGACCGCGATCCGGCGGGCGGCGAAGGCATGATTCCGATCCGCATCAAGATGACGATCAAGGGCGACCGCGCGATCTACGATTTCACCGGCAGCCATCCGACCATCGGCTCGATCTACAACTCGGCGTTCGGCGCGACCTTTTCCGCTGTCGCCGCCGGCATGAAGACCTTCTTCCCCGATCTGCCGCTCAATTCCGGCTTCTACCGCTGCTTCGACATCATCGCCCCCGAAGGTTCGATCGTCGATGCCAAATGGCCGATCGCGGTCACCGGCTTCCTGATGCCGTTCGAGAAGATCATGAACTCGATTTACGAAATGTGGTCGAAGCTAATGCCGGAGCGCGCGCTCGCCTGCGCCTTCAATCTCGAATACCTGCTCACCGGCGGTCTCGACGCCCGCAGCGCCGACAAGCCGATCTTCATGTTCTACGACTGGCTGCCCGGCGGCTGGGGCGGACGCAACGGCAAGGACGGCAGCAATGTCACGACCGCCTGCTTCGGCACCGGCCTGATGTCGCAGCCGGTCGAAGGCCAGGAGCGCGCCAACCCGATCCTGACCACCGAATGCGAGATCCTCAAGGACTCGCCCGGCCCCGGCAAATGGCGCGGCGGCGCCGGCGTGGTGAAGACGTCGCGGATGTTGCAGGCCGAGAAGACCGTGATCTCCTATATCTGCGACCGCGAGCGCGCCATCGTGTGGGGCATCGAGGGTGGTCTGCCGTCGATGCCGCACGGACTGACCTTGAAGCGCGCCGGCAGCGCCGCCGAGGAGCGATTGGGCTCGATCTTCTCGGACGTGCCGATCGGCGAAGGCGACGTCTTTTCGCGTCCGACCGCCGGCGGCGGCGGGTTCGGCGATCCGCTGGAGCGCGATCCGAACCTCGTGATCGAGGACATCAAGGACGACTATGTCTCGGTCGATCGTGCCGCCAAGGATTATGGCGTCGTGGTGCACACCATCGACGCCGAGCTCTGCAACTACGAAATCGACAAGGTCGCGACCGCGGCGCTCCGCGCCAAGATCCGCTCCGAGCGCGTCGCCAATGCCCGTTTCGATCCGGAGAAGGTGGCACAGCGCTACCGGAACGGAGAGATCAACGCGTTCGATGTGATCCGCAGCCACGCGGTGATCCTCGACTGGGGCACCGGTGCGCTGCTTCCCGAATCCACCCGCCAGTTCCGCGAAGCGTTCGAGCGGCGCTCGGTCGCGATGTGGAAAGCGGGCTGATTGTCACCGGCAGCCGCGCCGCTGGCAGACGGCGCAGTCCATGCACCAAAGAGGATTCGAGCCGTCGCCTCCCCCGCATCGCCTGCACTTTCATTCAAACCATGAGGATAGCGCTATGACGATCACGACGTGCCTTTCTTCCAACCGACTGTGGCCGATCCGCTCCGTGCTCGGCATCGCCGCGGCCCTCGCTCTTGCCAGCGCCGCCACGCCGGCGGCGGCCGGGACCGAGACACCGTGGTTTCCAATGAAGGTCTACGACGCGTCATCCGGCACGCCGAAGCCGGCGGACTACACGCCGCTGCCGAAGGCCGAGAAGCCCTACAGGCTGTGCGTGCTGTTTCCACACATGAAGGACAGTTTCTGGGTCGCCGTCGCATACGGCATCGTGAAACAGGCCGATGCGATGAACGTCAACATGAACCTCTACGAGGCCGGCGGCTACGAGAACCTGCCCAAGCAGCTTTCGCAGTTCGATGACTGCATGGCGAGCGGACCGGACGCGATCATCGTCGGCGCGATCTCCGGCGCGGGGCTCAGCAAGAAGTTCGAGGAGGCCAAGGCCAAGGGCGTGCCGGTGGTCGGCGTCACCAATCCGCTGCCGCCGAACGCACTGCCCGCGGCCAACTACGTCGATTTCGTCGCCATGGGCGAGGTCACCGGCGACGGCCTGCTGGCGCAGACCAAGCCTGGTGATAAGCTCAACATCGTGACGTTCCCCGGTCCGGCCGGCTCGGGCTGGGCGGAATCGTTCAACGAAGGGTTCAAGAAGGCCATCGCCAAGAACTCGAACGCCAAGATTCTGGCTGAGAAGTTCGGCGACTCCGGCGTTGCGGTGCAACTCCAGTTGATCCAGGACGCATTGCAGGCCTATCCCAGCATGAACGTGATCTGGGGCACCGCCCCCACCGCCGAAGCGGCCATCGGCGCCGTTGCCGAGGCGGGTCGAAGCGACCTGAAGATCGTGTCATCCTACGAAAACCAGGCCATGCTCGACGCGCTGAATCGCGGCGACATCCTCGCCTTCGCAACCCAATATCCCGTCGGCGAAGGCGCGATCGCGATCGACCAGGCGGTGCGTCTCATCGAGAAGAAGCCGGTCATGAGCCTGGTGCAGCCGGTGGCCACGGTGATCGACAAGACCTCCGCACCGAAATTGCAGATGGATCTCGTGCTGGCGCCCGCAAGCTGGACGCCGGTTTATTCGGTCAAGGCCAAGTAAGCATGGCCGAGTAAGCCGACCCGAACGGTCGAGGCGGGAGCATGCTCCCGCCTGCTTGCTCACGGCTCACGGAGAAGCGGATGAACGTCGAGATCGACCCGAGGCCGGCCGAGCCCTTGCTTCAGTTGCGGGGGATATCGAAGCGATTCACCGGCGTCCGTGCACTCGACCGCGTCGACCTCGATGTGCGTGCCGGCGAACTTCACGTCCTGTTCGGCGAGAACGGCGCCGGCAAGTCGACCCTGATCAACGTCATATCCGGTACGTTTCCACCCGACGAAGGCACGTTCCAGTTCGGCGGCGAGGAGATCCAACATCTGACGCCGCAGCGGGCGCGCGAGATCGGCATCAGTCCGGTGTTCCAGGAGTTCTCGCTGATCCCGAGCCTCACCGTGGAAGAGAACCTGTTCCTTGGCCGCGAAGTCACCCGCGGCGGCGTCTTGCGCGCACGCGAGATGCGCAAGCGGGCCAGGGCGTTGATCGACGAGCTCGGCTTCGACCTCGATCCCGCGCAACGGATCGACGATCTGTCCCGCGCGCATCAGCAGATGGCCGAGATCGCCAAAGCGCTTCTCGGCCGCGTCCGTCTTCTGATCCTCGACGAGCCAACCGCCTCGTTGACCGAACGCGAGACCGGGCGGCTGTTCGAGCTGATCGCGCGCCTGAAGAGCCAGAATGTCGGGCTGATCTACGTCTCGCACCGCATGCGCGAAATCCGCGCCCTTGCCGACCGTGTGACGGTGCTTCGCGACGGCCGTCACATCGGGACCCTCGATGCCGCGAGGTCGACGGACGGCGAACTCGTGGAACTGATGACCGGCCGCACCATCGACCTGCTGTTTCCCGCCATCGCCCACCAACCGGACAAGGTGATGGTCGACGTCGAGAACCTGACGCTCGCCGACGGCAGCGTCCGGGAGGTCAATTTTCATGCCCGGGCCGGCGAGATCACCGGCATCGCGGGCCTCGTCGGCTGCGGCAAGTCGGAGCTGATCCGCGCCATCTACGGCATCGAGCGCGCGTCAGCGGGCGCGATCCGGATCGACGGCGCGCCCTACGAATTTCCATCGCCAAGACAAAGCCTCAAGCGCGGCGTCGCTTACTTCCCCGCCAACCGGATCGCCGAGGGGCTCGCGCTGTCCCGTCCGATCCGCGAGAACGCGTCGATGACCGGGCTCGACCTGCCCGCCTTCGCCCGCTTCGGCGTCCTACGGCAGGCCGCCGAACGCGTGACAATCGCGGGCATCATGGAGCAGCTGCAGCTGAGGCCGCCCAACATCGAGCGCAGCGCCGGCGCGCTGTCGGGCGGCAACCGTCAGAAAGTGATGCTGGGACGCGCGCTGACGCGCGAGCTGACTGTGTTCCTGTTCGACGAGCCGAGCGTCGGCATCGACGTCGGCGCCAAGCTCGAGGTCTACGAATTCATGAAGCGCCTCGTCGAGGCCGGCGCCGCCGTGATCGTGGTCTCGTCCGAACTGCCCGAGGTGCTGGCGCTGTCGAACCGGCTCTACGTCATGCATCAGGGCCGCATCGCCGCCGAGCTGACGGGCGCCGCAAAGACCGAGCAGAATGTGCTTTCGAGCTTCTTCCGCGATCATCTCGCCGCGGCGGTCGCATGAACACGGCGCTGGTAGCCGCAGCGCCACGGGGCTTGGTCAGCCTCCGGTCGATCGCAGGCCGGATCGGGTTGCTGCCGGCCCTGCTTGTGGTGCTCGTGGCCGGCATGTCGGCGGTCGACGCGCAGTTCTACGGCATCATCAACGTCCTCAACATCCTGCGCAACGCCTCGCTGCTGGCAATCGTCGCCTGCGGCCAGGCGCTGGTCATCATCGCGGGCGGCTTCGATCTTTCGGTTGGCGCAGTGGTCGCCCTGGCGAGCGTCGTCACGGCCAAGACCATGGCGGCCACCGCGGCTGCATTTCCCGGCTCCAACGTCCTGATCATCGCAAGCGGGGTCGCGGCCGGGCTCGGTTGCGGCGTCGCGGTCGGGCTTGTCAACGGCTTCTGCGTGGCAAAGCTCAAGGTCTCCGGCTTCGTGGTGACCCTGGGCACGATGTCCGCGACCGCCGGTGTCGGCCTCATGATCACCAACGGCATTCCCGTTTACGGCATGCCCGAAATATTCGTGAAAGGCTTCGGACGCGCCCAGGCATTCGGTCTGCCGACCGCCGCCCACGTCGCGCTGATCGTGATCCTGGTGATGGTGTTTGCGCAGCGGCGCACGCTGTTCGGCCGCTACGTTTACGCGATCGGCGGCAATGTCGACGCCGCCGTGGTGTCGGGCGTGACGATCCAGCGCCATATCGTTGGCACCTACGTGGTCTCGAGCGTCCTTGCGGCATTGACCGGCATTCTGCTGACGGCACAGGTCGGCTCCGGCCAGGCAAGCTTTGGCGGCGACCGGATGATGCTGCAGTCGATCGCCGCCGCCGTGATCGGCGGCGTCAGCTTGCGCGGTGGCGTCGGGCGCATCGAGATTGTCGCCATCAGCGCACTGTTCCTCACCATCCTTGGCAACGCACTCAACCTCCTGCACGTCGACTCGCGGCTCCAGCCGGTCTTCCTCGGCGTCATCATGGTCGCAGCCGTGGCGCTCGACGAACTCAGCCGACGGAGCAAGCCGCGTGTCTGATCTCGAATTGACCGTTGCCGCCAAGGACACCGACCGCCCGAAGCTGACGCTGGGCTGCCGGCTCTGGAGCGCGGTGCTGCCGGTCGCATTGGCAGTGCTGTTGCTCGGCTTCGCCGCGGTCGACCGCGGGGTGCTGTCGCCGGCCAATCTGCTCAACATCGCACAGCAGACCAGCTATCTGGCGCTGTTCGCGATGGCGCAGACCGTGGTCATCCTGACGCGCGGCTTCGACCTTGCACTCGGCCCGACGGTGTCGATGGTCAGTGTCGGCAGCGCGCTCGCGATGGCCGGCGCCACGGCGTCTGGTCACGGCGCCGGCGCCGTGCTGCTCGCCGGGCTCGGCGCCGGCTTCGCCCTGGGCATCGCGTGCGGCCTCTTCAATGGCGTCGTCGTCGCGCTGCTCGGGGTCAATCCCTTCGTCGCGACCCTCGGCAGCTACAATATCGCGATCGGGATTGCGACCACACTTTCGGCCGGACGGCCGGTACAAGGCGTGCCGGCACCGTTCTCGCAGATCTTCTACAGCGGCAGCATCTTCGGCGCGCCGGCGGCGATTGTGATCACCCTCGCGGTCGGCATCGCGCTTCATTTGCTGTTGGCGCGCACCGTGTTCGGCCGGTCGCTCTATCTGATCGGCACCAACCCGCGTGCCGCGGCGGTCGCCGGCCTGCCGGTCAAGCGCATCCTGGTCGCGACCTATGTGCTGTGCTCGGGGCTTGCCGCGCTCGGCGCGATCATGATGACGGCGCGGACCGGATCGGGTGAACCGAACCTTGGCGGCGCGCTGTCGCTGCAGGCGATTGCCGGCGCCGTGGTCGGCGGAACGAGCCTGGCAGGCGGCCGCGGCGGCGTCGGCACCGCCGTGCTCGGCGCCCTGTTCATCACCATTCTCTCCAACGGCATGAACCTCACCCGGATCGACGGATACGTCCAGATGGTCGTGCTCGGTGCGATCGTCATCATCGGCGTGCTGCTCGATCGCCTGCGGCAGGAGCGACGCCAATGATATCAGGCTCTCCCATCCAGAACATCCCGGTCTCAGCGCGCGATGCGCCGGCATCGATCTATGTCGCGCCTTCGCTCGCCGCCGCACTCGACGCGTTGAGCGAATATGGTGCCGCTGGCGCCCCTTTGGCCGGCGGCACATGGATCATGCGATCGCCGATCCGGCACGAACCGCTCAGGAGCCACTATGTGGCCATCGTAAGGATCGCCGAGCTGACCGCGGTCCGGATCGGCAGCGATGCCATCGAGATCGGCGCGGCGGTCACGCACGCGGCGCTTGCGGCAGCTTTGGCCGGCCTTCCGGAATTTGCCGGCCTCGCAGCCGCCGCCGGAGGCTCCGCCAACCCCGCGATCCGCGCGATGGCGACGATCGGCGGCAATCTCGCGGCGTCGGAATTCGCCGCGGCGGATTGCGTGCCGGCGCTGCTCTGTCTCGATGCCGATGTCGAGATCTCGGGCCGCGACGGTCGCGACCGCATCGGCCTCGCGGATTTCCTCGCGGTCCGATCAGCGCTCGCACCCGGCCGCCTGGTGACACGGATCATCGTGCCTCGGGCGGAGCGCAAGACGGCCCATGCCCGCCTGCCACTGCGCCGATCGGGCGATTATCCGGTCGCCATCGTCAGCCTATCGCTCAGCGTCGATGCGGCGAACCGCGTCCAGGCGGCACGGATTGCGGTCGGGTCGGTCGAACCGAGCGCGCGGCGATGGCCACGGCTTGAAGCGGCACTTCTCGGACGTCCGCTCGACGCCGCAGCGGCGGCACGAACCGCGGCCGAACTGACCGACGAGTTCGTCGGCCGCGACAGCGTCGATGCGCCGGGCTGGTATCGTGTCAGCGTGCTACCCGGCCTCATCCGCCGCGCCGCGATCGCTGCACTTGGTTCATGAACGCGCGGAGATGACATGGGATTCAGCCTGACCGTCAACGGCGATCGCCTCTCCTCTGCGGCCGATCCTGCCACCCCGCTGGTCGATATCTTGCGCGAAGAGATGCATCTGACCGGCGCGAAACCTGTCTGTCGCGAGGGCTTTTGCGGCGCCTGCATGGTGCTGGTCGACGGCGAGCCTACGCCGTCGTGCCTGCTGCCCGCTGCGCTGGCCGATGGCCGCGAGATTCACACCGTCGAAGGCCTTGCACCTCTGGGAATGCTGAACCGCATCCAGGCCGCGCTCGAGGCCAGCGATGCCGTCCAGTGCGGCATGTGCTTTCCCGGCATGGTGGTGAGCCTGACGCATCTCCTGACGACCCGGCCGGATGCCACCCGTGACGACATCCGGGCGGCGCTGACCGGAAATATCTGCCGCTGCACGGGCTATGAACGCATCGTCGAGGCGACACTGCTCGCCTTGGCCACGGCATGATCGGGAGGCGCAAGGATGTCAGACGTTTCCGCGACGATGGATCTGCGCCGACGTGACGCCGCCGACAAGCTGCGTGGCCGAACGCGCTATACCATCGACCGATATCTGCCCGGCATGCTGCATGCCGCGGTGCTGCGCGCCGGCGTGCCGGCGGGGCGGATCGTTCGTCTCGATACCTCCAGGGCAGCCTGCATGCCGGGCGTGCGGGCGATCGTGACGGCAGCGGATGCACCCGGCATGATCGGGATCGGCATCGCCGACCATCCCCTCTTCGCCCGCGACGTCATTCGCTACGATGGCGAGCCGCTCGCCGCAGTCGCAGCCGCCACATTGGCGCAGGCGCAGGCCGCACTCGCGGCGATCGACGTGGAGATCGAGCCGTTCCCCGCAGTCTTGACCATGGCGGATGCGCTGGCATCGGATGCACCACTGGTGCATCCGGACTGGCGCAGCTATGAGGTCTTGCTCGAAGGCAGCGCGCGTGGTGGCAACGTCGCCTGGGAGGCGACCGTGGTTCGCGGCGACGTCGATGCAGCCTTTGCCCGGCCCGACGTCGAGATCGTCGAAAGCTGCTTTCTCGCGTCGGCCGGCAGAACCACGTGGCCTTCGAGCCGCGCGCAGTCGTCGCGAGCTACGAGGACGGACGCTTCCACATCGAGACGTCAACGCAAGTTCCCTGGAGCGTCCGCAATGCAACCGCGCGCCTGCTGGGCGTGCCGGCGTCGCAGGTCCGCGTCACGGTGCCGCCGGTCGGCGGCGGCTTCGGTCTGAAGTTCGATCTGGCCGTTGAACCCTTCGCCGCCCTGCTCGCCCGCGCCAGCGGCCGGCCGGTGCGCCTCGTCAATTCGCGCGAGGAGGAGATGCTGACCTGTCTCTTCCGCGAGAACGCCGATATCCGCATTCGCTCGGCGGTGACGCGCGCGGGAGACATCGTGGGGCGCGAGGCGGTCGTCCTGATGGACTGCGGCGCCTATGGCGGCGAACAGATCTTCCTGACCACCATGACCGCGCACACGCTCGGCGGAAACTACAGGCTTGGAAGCGTGCGCATGGTCTCGCGCGCGGTCTATACCAACACGGGCGCCGAACGGCGCGTTCCGCTGCTGCAACGGCGTCTATAACACCTTTGCGCTGGAGCGCCACACCGACGAGATCGCGGCGAGGATCGGAATGGATCCGCTTGCCTTCCGCCGCCGCAATGTGCTCGGCGACAGGGATCTCGGCGCCACCGGCCAGGTGTTTGAAGGCGATGTGCTCGGCCCGATGCTCGACCGGATGGATACGCTGCGCGACGCGGCAGCGCCGCCGCCGGCGCGCACCGACGGCCGGCTCTACGGACGTGCGACCACCGTCGGCACCTGGTTCGTCTTCGTCGGCCCATCGGCCGCGACGGTGAACATGAATGCCGACGGCACGGCGACGCTGGTCACGTCCGGTGTGGAGATTGGATCCGGCTCGATGATGCAGAGCCTGCCGCAGATCGTGGCCAGCACGCTCGGCATTGCACCCGAGCATGTGATCGTCCGCGCCGCCGATACGGATGCGGCCGGTTATGATGTCGGCGTCGGCGGCGGCCGTACCACGGTTTCGCTCGGCGCGGCCAGTCTGTCGGCAGCGCAGGAGGTGCGCACGAAGCTCTTGAAGGTCGCCTCCGAGATGATCGAAGCTGCGCCCGATGACCTCGTCATGCGTGACGGTCGGATCGAAATCGCCGGCGCGCCAGGCTCCGGCCGTACGGTCGCGGAGGTCGCGACCCGCGCCCAGGCACTGGCTGGCCCGGTGTCCGGCACCGGCGCGTTCACGGGCGCCGGCGTACCGGCGATGCCGGGCTGCGTGGCCGGACATTTCATCGACGCAATCGACATCCCCGTGTTCGCGGTCCACGACTGCGAGGTCGCCGTCGATCCGGAAACCGGACATGTCGAGGTGCTCAGCTATCGCGTGGTGCAGGACGTCGGCCGCGCGCTGAACCCGCGCGCCATCCATGGCCAGATCCAGGGCGGTGTCGTGCAGGGGCTGGGTTATGCGTTGCACGAGGAAGTCACGATCGGCAGCAACGGTCGCGTCTGCCAGAGCGGTTTTCGAGACCTATCGCGTGCCGCTGGCGCTCGATGTCGTGCCGGTGGAGATCAGTCTTTACGAGGGTGCGCCGTCGATCGGACCGCTCGGGACCAAGGGTGCCGGCGAGGTGCCCATCCTGAATGTCGGAGCGGCCGTCGCATGCGCAGTTGCAAACGCTACAGGCAAGCGCGTCCAGGCACTTCCCTTGACCCCGCCACGCGTGCTCGAACTCTTGCTCGATCGCAAGCAGGATCTGCCCCTTCCCCACATTGCCGATGCGTGGGCCGACAATCTGATACGTTCGCATCTGACAGCTGCCAATACGTAGCAACAAGCTGGCGGCAGACCATTCCCGCAATAGCACGGGAGCACAGCTTCACCGCGCCCGTCAGGCTCGCCGCGCCTCCGTTCAACTCGTCAACGCGGTCGGCCGTGTCGCTAGACCCAGCCGCCGTCGACGATATGGCTCTGGTTGGTGCAGGCGCCGCTGTCATCGGCGGCGAAAAAGAGGACGACGCGGGCGATGTCGTCAGGCACGAGCTTGCGCTTGAGGCATTGGCGCTGCATCAGCTCGGCCACACCTTCGGGCGTCAACCACAGATCCTGCTGCCGCCGGGTCATGATCCATCCCGGCAGGATGGAGTTGACCCGCACGTTGTGCGGCCCGAGATCGCGGGCCAGCGCCCGGGTGAGGCCCTGAACGGCTGATTTGGCCGTAGTGTAGCAGGGCATGTTGCCCTGACCGATCACCCAACTCACCGAGCCGATGTTGACGATCGAACCGCCCCCCGCCTGTTTCATGTCGGGTGCGACCGCCTGGGCGCTGAAGAACTGATGCTTCAGGTTGACGGCGATCCGCTCGTCCCAGAATTCCGGCGTCACGTCCTCGATCGCGTGACGGTCGTCGCGCGCCGCATTGTTGACCAGGATGGTGATCGGCCCGAGCGCCTCACGGATGCCGGTAACCGCGCGCCGCAGTGCGGCGATGTCGCGCAGGTCGGCGTGCTCGAAGTGCACGCGGGCATGCGCTCCCAAATCGGACAGCAGCTGCTCCGAGGACGTCACATCGATATCGATGAATCCGACCCGTGCGCCCTGGCTGATGAATTGGCGGACGATGGCCTCGCCGATGCCGGAACCGCCACCGGTTACCAGGACGGTCCGGTCCTTGAGGCTTGGATAGATGGCACCCTGCATTGGCATTCTCTCGCTTTGGCGCCTGAAGCGCGTCGGTTGCGTTGCCGCGGCTCCAGCCAAGAGCCACGGCTCCCGAGGTTCACTCGGTCGTCTCCATGTGGTTTCGGTCCACGACCCGCAGCGTCCGCCGCACCATGCCGTCGACAATCGTCGCCGATTCGCTTGGACGCACATGGATCGCGGTAGACTTGAGCAGCCACGGCAACACTGCCCGCTCGAGCCGCTCCTCATAGGCACCGCGCATCATGTCGAATGCCTGCAGGCCCGGACCCGCGAGGATGATGTGATGCGGGCGCAGCACCGATATCGTCGTGGCGACCGCCATCGGCAAGCGCGTGGCCTGCCTGCCGGAATAACTGCTCGAGACGGGGATCGCCGGCGCGCGCCCGCGCGCGCAGCAGAGCCATCTGCGCCTCGGACGGCTGCTGCGACACCGCCGGCGGCAGGTCGAGAAAGGTACGCGCGTCGCGGTAGAGCGCATAGTCGGCGAGATGGGCCTCGATGCAGCCGCGCTGACCGCAGCGGCATTGCGGACCGTTCGGCGCCAGCTTGACATGGCCGATCTCACTGCCTGCGCCGGCACCGTCGCGCGCTTCACCGTCGACAACGACGCCCATGCCGACGCCGTGGCCCACCATGATCGTGGCCGTGAGGCCCTGCGCCAGCGCCGGTTCGGCGGCCGCGAGGGCCAGCGCAACCGCAACCGCGTCGTTCGCCATCACGACTTCGACGCCGAATGCCTGGCGGACCGGCGTTGCCAGATCGACGTCGGTGATCGACAGCGCCGGGCTCCACAGATGCCGGCCGGTGTCGGAGTCAACGATGCCCTGCAACGCAATCCCGATTCCCAACAGCCGATGTCTCGGCGTGGCCGTCGCATCAAGCATGGCGTCGATCTGCGCGATCACGAGATCGCACAACGCGGCTGCATCGAGCGCGCGTGTCGTCAGCTCAAGTCGCGACTGCGCCAGGGCGGAGCCGCTGAAATCGGCGATCAATGTCTCGATCAGATTCATGCGCAGCGAGACCGCAATGATGCGGCCAAACTCGGGGTTCAGGGTCAGCAGGACCGCCGGCCGGCCGCGGCGGCGGCCGTTCAGGCCATCCGTATCCTCTTCGTCGGTATCGTCGGGCCACAACGTCGCCGTCTCTGTCACTGCTTCGCACAGCAGATCTTCCGCCATCAGTTTCGACGTGATGGCCGATATGGCCGGGAAGCTCAGCCCCGTGCTGCGTGCCAGCTCGACGCGCGGCAATGGCCCCTGACGCCGCAAGACTTCGACGAGCCGGCTGCGGTTCGATCCGCGGGCCAGACTCGAAGCGCGCGTCTCAGCGGTTCGGGCTGTTCATTCATGTCAGCCTTTTTAATTCGCTTGATGAAGTTATTCAACGCGTGCAACTCATATAATGGTCAAAAGGCGTCGATAGTGGCAACAATACGTCACTAAAACACTATTATTGCTTGAAGGTACGGGCAATAACATCCTTGACTGGACATTTTGTCGCGCTAATTTATTAGTTACGTGAATAAAATAAGGCGTGAAAAGCGCCGAGCGTGAAAACCCCTCACCGGGGGTGTCGACAGGGAGGTGCATATGAATGACTCAATGAAACGATTGATCGTGCCGCTATTGGCGGGCGCAGCCGCGCTCGCGATGGCGACAGGGATAGCACAGGCGCAGCAGAAAAAGACCATCGCGCTGGTGACCAATGTCGCGGCCGACTTCTGGACCATCGCGGGCCGCGGGCTCGAGAAGGCGCAGAAAGAGCACCCGGAATACAATATCGAGCTGATCGTCACCAACGAAGGCACCGCGGCTGGCCAGCGGCGCGAGTTGGACGACCTCTTGGTGCGCGGCGTCGCCGGCATCTCGATCTCGGTCGACGATGCGCCGCATGCGACCGAAGAGCTCAACAAGGTCGCGGCCAAGACCGTGCTGATCACGACGGACAGCGACGCGCCGCAGAGCAACCGTCTCGCCTATATCGGCACCGACAACGTCGCGGCCGGGCGGCAGGCCGGCGAGGAGATCAAGAAGGCGCTGCCGAACGGCGGCAAGATCGCGCTGTTCGTCGGGACGATGGACGCCGACAACGCCCGCGAGCGCGTACAGGGCATCAAGGAATCGATCGCCGGCACCAAGGTCGAACTGGTCGACGTGTTCACCGACCAGGTGGACTTTGCCAAGGCCAAGGCGAACATGGAGAACGTGCTCGTCAAATATCCCGACATCGCGCTGCTCTCCGGCCTGTGGAGCTACGAGACCCCGCTGATCTATGATGCGGTGAAGGCCGCAGGCAAGGCCGGCAAGGTGAAGATCGTCGGCTTCGACGAGGACCAGCGGACGCTGCGGGGCATTTCCGACGGCGCGATCGAATCCACGGTCGTGCAGCAGCCCTACGAGTTCGGCTATCTCTCCGCCACCAACATCATCAAGACGCTGAACGGCGACAAGTCCTGGATTCCGAAGGACAGCAAGCTGATCGTGCCGACCAAGGTGATCAGCAAGACCAACGTCGCCGAGTTCGCCGGGCAACTGAAGGAACTGCTGAAGAAGTAACTTCAGTCGACTTCGCCGCCCGGCCGCCACAGGCCGCCGGGTGGGATGCAGGAGGACATGCCGAATGCCGGAGACGCTGCTCGAACTCAGCGGAATCAGCAAGACCTATCCCGGCGTCAGGGCGCTCGACGACGTCAATCTGCGCGTCTGCCGCGGCGAGGT
The DNA here is from genome assembly GCF_054057015.1 of Bradyrhizobium sp. JR3.5. Classification (NCBI taxonomy): domain Bacteria; kingdom Pseudomonadati; phylum Pseudomonadota; class Alphaproteobacteria; order Hyphomicrobiales; family Nitrobacteraceae; genus Bradyrhizobium; species Bradyrhizobium sp. JR3.5. Next base: position 4,350,011 of record NZ_JBSRYV010000002.1, on the reverse strand, counting down.
GCTGGGCCTGATCGGCGAGAACGGCGCCGGCAAATCGACGCTGATGCGCGTGCTGGCCGGCGTGATCGCGCCGAGCGCGGGCGTGATCCGCATCGGCGGCAAGCGACCACGCAAGGATGACGGTGAACGAGGCGACCCTGGCCGGCATCGCCTTTGTGCACCAGGAGCTGAACCTGTTCGAGAATCTCGACGTCGCGGCCAATGTCTTCATCGGGCGCGAGAAGCTCGCCGGCGGCCCGCTGAAGCTGGTGGACAACGCGGAGATGCGCGCCCGCGTGACGCCGCTGCTGCAACGGCTGGGCGCCGATTTCACACCGAACACACTGGTCGACAATCTGTCGATCGCGGAGCGTCAGATGGTGGAGATCGCCAAGGCGCTCTCGATCGATGCCCGCGTGATCATCATGGACGAGCCGACCTCCAGCCTGACGATTTCGGAGACGGAGCGGCTGCTGGAGGTGATCGCCGACCTGAAGGTCCACGGCATCTCGGTGATCTACATCTCGCACCGGCTCGGCGAGATCATGAGCTGTGCCGATCGCGTCGTCGTGCTGCGCGACGGGCGCACGGTGGGGGAACTGGCGCGGGACGAGCTGAGCCATGCCGCGATGATCCGGCTGATGATCGGCCGCGACCTGAAGGCGCTGTATACGCCGCCGGCGCGCTCGCCGCAGCCGGGCGGCTGCGATATCGCCGGCGTCGTAACGACCGCCTTTCCCGACCGGCAGATTGACCTTTCCGTGCGGCGCGGCGAGATCCTCGGCCTCGCTGGACTCGTCGGCGCCGGCCGCACCTCCCTTGCCCGCGCGGTGTTCGGCGTTGACCCGCTGCTGGGGGGTGAGATCAGGATCGACAACGAACCGGTCGGTGTCGCCTCGCCGCGCGATGCGATCAGGCAAGGAATCTATCTGGTGCCGGAGGACCGCAAGAAGTCCGGGCTGGTGCTGGAATTGCCGATCCGGGAGAACGTGACGCTCGCGAGCCTGCTGGATCATGCGCGGATGTGGCTGGTCAACGGCGCGGCCGAACGCAGAATCGCGAAAGACCAGGCCAGGAGCCTGTCGATCAAGGCGCCGAGCCTCGACATCGAAGCCGTGACGCTCTCTCCGGCGGCAACCAGCAGAAAGTAGTGCTCGGCAAGTGGCTTTCGATGCAGCCGCGCGTGATGTTCTTCGACGAGCCGACCCGCGGCATCGATGTCGGCGCCAAGAGCGAGATCTACGCGCTGATGCGCAGCCTCGCCGACCGCGGCGTTGCGATCGTGATGATCTCCTCCGACATGGAAGAGGTCATCGGCGTCTCCGACCGCGTCGCGGTGATGCATGAAGGCAGCGTCAGCGGCGTGCTCGAGCGCGACCAGTTCAGCGAATACAACGTGTTGAGGCTGGCGGTCGGCCAGGCGCTCGAAACCCTGGAGGCCGCTGCGCCATGATGAAGAAGGAACTCGGCCTGTTCTTGCTGCTGGCGGTGATCTCCGCCATCACCGGCGCGATCAATCCGGCCTTCCTGTCGTTCGTGAACTTGCTGAACATGGCCAATTTGATCGGCCTGTTCGGTGTGTTCGCACTGGGCGAAGGTCTCGTCATCATCACCGGAGGCATCGATCTTTCGCTCGGCTCGATGTTCGCGCTGCTCGGCGTCGTCTTCATCGACCTTCTGACGACGTATCAGGTGCCCTGGCCGTTCGCGCTGTTGCTGGTCCTGACGGGCGGGCTCGCGCTGGGCGGCATCCAGGGTTTCCTGATCACCCGGCTGAAAATGCAGCCCTTCATCGTGACGCTGTGCGGGTTGCTGATCTATCGCGGCGCCGCGCGCTATTACACCAGCGATTCGACACGCGGCTTCGGCTATGGTGACGAGGCCAGCACGCTGGGCAACGTCGCCTCCGGCAATATCGCGGGCATTCCGAACACCTTCATCTTCCTGATCATCCTGGCGCTGATCCTCGGCGTGCTGCTGCATCGTTCGGTCTACGGACGCTGGCTTTATGCCGTGGGCAAGAACGAGGAAGCGGCGCGCTTCTCCGGTATCAACACAAATATCGTGATCGCGACCGCCTATGTCATCAGCGGCGGCCTCGCCGGCGTTTCGACCGTGATGTTTCGTCTTCTACACCAACTCGGTCTCTCCGAGTTCCTTCGGCAATTTCTACGAACTCTATGCGATAGCCGCTGCGGTCCTCGGCGGCTGCAGCCTGCGCGGCGGCGAGGGCTCGATTCTCGGTATCGTGCTGGGCACAGCGCTGCTCCAGGTGCTGCAGAACCTCGTGAACATCCTCGGCATTCCGAACTCCCTGAACTTCGCGGTGATGGGGACCGTGATTTTGATCGGCGTTCTGGCGGATCAGCAATTGCAGGCCCGCCGGCGGCGCAAGGCGGCGCTGGCCGGCCTCGCCCGCACGGCGCCTCGAGCAAAGGAAACCACAATTTTGCAAAGCGCATCTGCGCACGGCGCGACGGCGTTGCCGACGAGCGCGGGAGATCAGGCGTGACTCGACTGCGAAGAATCTCGACCGGGAATATAGCCACGGCGACTCGAGTAGAGGACAAGGGGAAGAGTTCGATGCGCAAGACTGATCAAGCATCCGAGGCTCACGTCCACGTTGGCGCCGCAGGTCGAGCCTGGCCGGGCCGCTGGCAGACCCTCACCACCGTCCTCAAGGGCTTTGGCGCGCGTGGATTTTCTATCTCAAGTTGACGGATCGCGACACTGAAAGGAGCGCGTTCCAGGCTGAAGGGCTTTGGGCGGGAACGCGACACAAAAATGGACAAAGCCGGGGACGCTGGGAGTACAGAAAATGTCACTTTGGTCTGTAAACACCGCGCGGGCATGCGGCGTGGGGATCGCTTTGTTATCTTTGTTCAGCGGCGGCGCGCATGCGGCCGATCTCTTAACGAAAGCTCCGCCCATTCCTTACGCTGAGACCGATGATTTCTGGACGAGACCGTATCTGTTCGGCGATCTCGGCAGAACGCAGCTGAAGGAGCGGGGTATCTCGCTGGCCCTGACGCTGGGCGACGAAGCCGTCGGCAATCTGTCGGGCGGCAACAAGAATGTCGGCGCCAACGCCGGACAGCTGTTCTTTCAGGCCAAGTTCGATATGGCGAAGCTTGCCGGCATCCAGGGCGGCCTGGTTGGCCTCACGCTGGTCGACCGCTTCGGCCACAATCTGAACGACGACGCAGGCATTCCGGCCTTGCAGCTGACCAACGAAGTGTTCGGCCGCGGCAATATCCTGCGCCTCACCGAACTCTACTACTCGCAGAAGCTGTTCGATGACCGCCTTGAACTCAAGGGCGGCCGTCTTCCGGTCGGCTCCGACTTCTTCTTCGGCCTGTGCGAGTTCATCAACCTGACCTTCTGCGGCGGCCAGCCCGGCAATATCCAGGGTGGCTACATCTACAACTGGCCAGTGAGCCAATGGGCCGGTGTCGCACACTACAACTTCACCAAGGAATGGCAGCTTTCGGTCGGCGTCTACGACGCCAATCCGAACTATCTGACGACGTCGGACTCCGCGACCTACTTCCTGCCAGGCGTCCCCGGTTCGAGCCGGGCCTCCGGCGTGCTGGTGCCGGTCGAGGTGGTCTGGGCGCCGAGCGGCGGTCCCCTGAACGGGACCTGGCGATTCGGCGGCTGGTATGACAGCGCGTCGACGATTGACGGCGGCCTCCCCGGTATCATCGCGATCGCCCCGGGCATCGGCGGCGTCTCGGACCAGAATCTGGGCGATCAACGCGGCCGCTATGGCGTCTATGAGTCGATCCTGCAGCGGCTGACCGTTGAGGGTGCAAAGGCACAGGGTTGGTACATGTTCCTCAACACGACGGTCGCCGATCACCGGACGTCGTATCAGGACTATCAGGTCGCCCTGGGCTTCAGGCACACCGGAACGTTCTCCTGGCGCCCGGAAGACGAAGTCGGCTTCGCGGTGGGTACGACCCACGTGAATTCCGCTGCGCTCACCCTGAATGCGGGCGGAAACGAAGTTCCGATCGAAGCCTGGTACGGGTGGCAGGCGACTGGCTGGATGAACCTCAAGTTCGACGCCCAGTACGTAATCAATCCCGGCGGGCGCGGCTATAATGCCGCCGGCATCAAGACCGAGAATGCCTGGGTCCTTGGTCTGCGCACGCTTGTGCACTTCTGAGCTGGAGTTTGCCAGCATGCCTGAGCGAAACCAGCCATGGTAACCCCTCACGACGCCGGGCTGGCCGTCCTGGAGTTGAAGGGCATCGGCAAGGAGTTCGGCGCCATTCGCGCGTTGCATGGCGTCGACCTGCGCGTTTCTCCCGGCGAGGTGGTCGGCCTGATGGGAGACAACGGCGCCGGCAAGTCGACGCTCGTCAAGATCATCGCCGGCAACTTCCCGCCAAGTCACGGCGAGATTCGCTTTGACGGCAAGCCGGTTCATTTCGTCCGGCCGATCGATGCCCGCGCGGTCGGAATCGAAGTGGTCTATCAGGACCTCGCGCTCGCCGACAATCTCACGGCAGCGTCCAATGTCTTCCTCGGCCGTGAGCTCAAGCGCAAGCTTGGTCCGTTCGCGTTTCTCGACCACAAGGCGATGGCAGCCCGTGCGCTGGAGCTGTTCGGCGAGCTGCTGCGTTCGGAGACCCGACCGCACGATCTCGTCAAGCAGATGTCGGGCGGCCAGCGTCAGGCGGTCGCGATCGCACGGACTCGGCTGTCCAATGCCAAGCTCGTGATGATGGACGAACCGACGGCCGCGATCTCGGTCCGCCAGGTCGAGCAGGTGCTGAGCCTGATCCATCGCCTGAAGGAACAGGGCGTCGCGGTGATGCTGATCTCGCACCGCATGCCCGACGTGTTCGCGGTCTGTGACCGCGTCGTGGTGATGCGCCGCGGCGAAAAACGTGCCGACAAGGCGATCGGCGACACCAGCCCCGAGGAAGTCACCTCCCTCATCACGGGAGCGAGAGAGGCTGCGTAATGGCCACGCCCCTGGAATCTCCCATCACCTTCACCAATGTGGGCAAGACCAAATGGTGGCAGAGCGGCTTCTTTGCCTCGCAGACCGGGTACGTCCTGCTCGCGCTGGTGGCGCTGTTCGTGGTGATGAACTTCGCCAGCCCCTACTTCCTCACCGAAGGCAATATGCAGAATGTGGCGAAGAACTTTTCCTTCATCGCCATCGCCACGCTCGGCGTGACCTTCGTCATCATCACGGGCGGCATCGATCTCTCGGTGGGCTCGGTGATGTGCTTTTCCGCGATGATCACCTCGATGGTCATGACGCAAATCTCGACGCCCGGCATGCCCGGCGCGGAGTGGTTCGTGCATTTGGCCGACGACGGCAAAACCGTGATCGCAAATATGCCCGGCTTGATCCTGCTCGTCTCGGTCCTTGCGGGGCTCGGCGTCGCGCTGATCGTCGGTCTCGTCAATGGTTTCTGCATCGCAGTGCTCGGGCTGTCGCCTTTCGTCACCACGCTCGGCATGCTGTCGATCGTGCGCGGCCTCGGTTACGTCGTCTCCAACGGCCGCGGCAGCTTTCCCAGCGGCCCCGAAGCCGATTATCTCTACGCGCTGACATCCGGCGTCGTATTCGGCATGCCGGCGCCGTTCATCTATCTCGTGGTTCTTGCGGTGGCGATGGCGATCGTGCTGCACCACACCGGTTTCGGCCGCCACGTCTTTGCCGTCGGCGGCAACGAGAAGGCGGCCGCGCTGACCGGCATTCCGGTCGTACGGGTGAAGATCGAGATCTATGTGATCTGCGCGCTCGCCGCGGGTCTGCAGGGCATCATCATCTCGGGCTGGCTGGGATCGGCGCCGGCAAACATGGCGACGTCCTACGAGCTCAACGTGATTGCAGCCGCCGTCATCGGCGGCGCCAATCTCGCCGGCGGCGCCGGCGGCCCGCTCGGGGCGATCGTCGGCTGCGTGCTGCTCGAAGTGATCCGCAACGGCCTCGTGCTCGCGCAGATCAACTCCTACTGGCAGCAGACCTTGGTGGGCGTGATCATCATCGCAGCGGTGCTGGTCGATCGTCTTCGCTCGCGCATGGCCTGAAGAGTTCGTCCTGGAGGATCACAATGTCCGCCTATCCGCCTTCGGGAGCCGCTGATTTCAAGAGATAGGGCACAAAAAATGTGGAGGGAAACAATGAAGAAGGCACTTGTTGCCGCTGCGGTCCTCGCCATGATGGCGACACCCGGCCTTGCCCAGAGCTACAAATTCGTGATCGTGCCCAAGGCGATGAACAATCCGTTCTTCGATTTCGCGCGCGACGGTTGCCAGAAGCGCGCCAAGGAACTCGGCAACATCGAATGCATCTACAAGGGTCCCGTCGAGCACGAGCCGGCGACGCAAGCGCAGATCATCCAGGACTTCATCACCCAGAAGGTGGACGGCCTGGCCATCTCGGTCGCCGATGTCGCGGCCATGACCAAGTCGATCGAGGCGGCAAATGCGGCCGGCATTCCCGTCATCACGTTTGACGCGGACGCGCCGGGCTCGAAGCGGATTGGCTATATCGGCACCGACAACAAGGAGTTCGGCGTCGCGCTCGGCAAGCAGTTGCTGAAGCTCCGGCCCGATGGCGGCAAGTACGCGATGGTCTCCGGCGGGCCGGGTGCGAAGAACCTGGCCGAACGCGTCGATGGCGTCCGGGAAGCGCTCAAAGGCTCGAAGTGGACCGAAGTGGGGGGATCGCCGACGTTCTGCAACGACGACCCCGCGCTGGGTGTTCAGCAGATGACCGATCTGCGCACCGCTGTTCCCGATCTCGCGGCGATCATCCCGGTCGGCGGCTGGCCGATGTTCGCCCCGGAAGGCTTCAAGGCGTTCGCCAGCAAGAGCAAGAAGGACCTCGACGCCGGCAAGTTCACGCTCGTCGTGGCCGATACCCTCAAGATGCAGCTTGAACTTCTGAACGAGGGCTATGTCAACGCACTGATCGGCCAGCGTCCGTTCGAGATGGGCGAGAAAGCGATGGATACGCTGCTTGCCATCAAGAAGGGCCAGAAGGTGCCGGAGATCATCCACACCGGTCTCGACGTCGTGACAAAGGACAACGTCGCGGCGATGCTGAAGTAGCAGCGTGCGCAGCCCGGAGGCGGCGTCGCCTCTTCGTGGAAATTGCGGCTCGGCGCACAGTCAGCGAGGGCAGTAATGTAGGACCGATGTCCAACGCCTTTGATCGAACGCCGGGCCTGTGGACCGACGCGCAGACCGAGGGCTGGAAAGCGGTCGTCGAGCGGATCCACAAGCAAGGGGGCCGGATTATCGCGCAGCTCTGGCATGCCGGCCGCGCGAGCGCGCGCGGTCTGCTATCCAACCGGCAACCACTGTCACCGTCAGGCGTGAATGACGATCTGGAACAGCTTCAGGTATGGGCGCTGCTTGCCAACGGCGCCTATGTGCGCGTCGCAGCCACGTCGTCACGCGCGATGACCAGGGTGGAGATTGAGACCGTCGTGGACGAATTTCGACGGGCGGCCGCCAACGCCGTTCGCGCCGGGTTTGACGGTGTGGAGATTCACGGCGCCAACGGCTATCTGGTTCACCAGTTTCCCTCGCCGACGATCAATCTGCGAACCGATCAGTACGGCGGAAGCATCGAAGCGCGCTCCAGATTGCTTCTCGAAGTTGTTGCGGCGATTTCCGACGTCATGCCGCGATCGCGGATAGGACTACGGCTGTCGCCCTTTGCCGATTACAACAGCACGCGGGACCCGAAGCCGGAAGACACCTATGGTCGGCTCGCGCCCTGGCTACAGACCGCCGGGCTCGCCTATCTGCACCTTGCGGACACCAACGCGTGGACCGGAGCGCCGGATTACGAACGAATGCTGGTGATCTTCCGCGAGCACTATCGCGGACCGCTCATCGTCAATGCCGGCATCACCCCCGAGCGTGCCGCCGACATCGTCAATTCCGGCGAGGCTGACGCGGTCGCGTTCGGCCGCCTCTTTCTCGCCAATCCGGACCTCCCGGCGCGGATACGAGCCGGCGGTCCTTACAACTCGCCACAGCCGATCGGGATCTATGGCGGGTCGGATAAAGGGTATCTCGACTATCCGAGCCTAGCGTCCATTGACGAGGAAATCGCTCGAGGAGAATAGCGCTTCCAGGTGGCGGCAGGAGGAAATTGGGTAAGTCCGCGCGCTAACACCGAGCGCAAGAAATCGCAGAAAATCGTAGATTGGCGTGCAAAATCGTACGATTGGTAGCGGGGGAACGCTACCGCTTTTCCACACACCAACCCTACCTGCGATATCTTCTCCAATCTTGCGCACGAAGGAGGCCGTTGGTGCTTGAGGATCCTGATCTCAGTCATGGTCAATGTCCGGCTTTTACCGGCGAATGATCAACGCCGGTAGGCGATACGAGTGTTGTGAGCTAGAAGATCTCCTCGCGCGCAATTTTGGTGAAGCCGTTGGCTGCCCAGAGTTGACTGAACCGGGTAATGCAGACCAAGGAAGCATCGTTTCTCAGAAGTCGACTGCAACCTCGCCGAGACCCGCCAAGCGCGCACGGACGCTGGTGCGTTCTTTTGCGAAGAGCATGCCGGTGCACGAGCCGGTTGTGACGATGTGGCCCGGTGAAAGAGGCACGCTTCGGTCCGCACAATGGTGAAATGAGCCAGCGCAGCAGACGCCAGATATTGCCTGCCGGATTGCCTCCCGTCGTTTGCCGGCTGATCTCGTCCCCGACGTAGAGATGCGCCTCGACGCCCCTCAAATCGACGGAGGGCAGGCTAACTGTCGAGGCTGGTCCGAGCAGTAACGCGCCGTGGCTCTGCAAATCCGCAAGCTGGGCCAAGGCAGCGCTATTCCTCCAATTCTCAAGACGCGTCTCGACCACTTCGATGGCGGGATACGCGGCGTCGAAGGCGCGTGCCAGTTCGCGGTCGGGCAACGCGGCATCTTCAGCCGTGAGAGTTCGCCCGACCCGGAGCGCGACTTCCACTTCCACACCGCGCAGGCGGAATTCCGGACCAAGTCGCGCGTCGGAGGCGAGCAGACCCGATGCCGGCAGCGGCGCGCAAATGGGCTCGGCCTCGGGGCCCGACGCCCCTACCTTCCAGCCGCCGGACGGGCCGATCCGGGAAAGCGTGGCATCCTGGATCGCGTAGGCGCCGACGCGATCCAAAGGGAGAATGTCACGCCACAAGACCGGCCGCCCGCTGTTTCGGGCCGTGACCAACCGGTCCGCCGCTTCACCCGCATTACTCACGGCGTCCTCCCCACGGTGAGGCTGGGCTCCGGCGACAGGCGGCCGTAAGAAAAGTTCCGCTCATATTCCCGACCCAATGCGAGCACGGCGGCGTCGGCCCCCTTCGGGCCAAGCAACTGGAAGCCGGTCGGTAGCCCCGATACCCGTCCGCAAGGTATCGCGAGCGCCGGCAAGCCAGCGGCATTGGCGATGGCGGTGAAGACGGCGTGTCCCCGCGGCCCGACCGCCTGTCCGGCGATCGTCTCAGGGTAGGGGCGGTCGGCGGGCCAGGGCAAAGCCGCGGTGGCGGGTGTGAGGATCGCGTCATGGGAATCGAAGAGCTCATCCAACCGCCGCTTGAGCTGCTGAATCGCATTGACAAGATTGAACAGTGCGGTAGCTCGCGCCGAGCGGCCCTCTTGCAGAGTAGCGCGGGCCACCTCGCCGCACATCGCCTGGTCTGGTCGCGCCCCGCGGCGGAGGCCGAGTTCAGGCCAGTGTGCGCCGTCTTCAAACAGCCATGCCAGACCGATCGCGGAAAGCTGCGGCCACAAGCTGTTGATCTCGTCGGAGAGGTCGAATGACGGTGGACACTCGACGAGGTGTCCCATCGCTTCGAAGCGTTGGGCCGCACTCTCGACCGCATCGGCGATGCCAGGGTCGACGGGCGCGCCCGAAAAGCGCGGCACATACAGGATTCTGGCCTTTTTCGAAGCGGCGGCGAGCGGTTGCGCGGCCAGTATCTCCGTGAAGTTGGCAACGTCCGCAACACTTCGCCCAATCCCGCCCACCACCTCGTGGTCAAGAAATATCTCCGGTAAGCCACCGCGCCGCTTCACGAGCCCGGCTGACGGCTTGAAGCCGACAAGGCCGCAATGGGAGGCCGGCCGCCGTATTGAACCGCCGCCGTCGGTCGCCAGCGCCAGCGGTCCGCAGAAGGCGGCAACGGCGGCTGCCGCGCCGCCCGAGGAACCGCCTGGTGTCAGCGACAGATCGAGGGGATTGAAGGTCGTGCCTTTCAGGGCATTTGCGGTAAAGCCCTGCATCGCGAACTCCGGCAAACTGGTCTTTGCGAAAAGCACCGCGCCCGCCGCCCGTATCTTGGACACCGGATCCTCGTCCCGCGCCGCGACGAAGCCGCGCATCAGCGCGCTGCCCCATGTGGTCGGCATGCGAGCGGCATGCAGGTTGTCCTTCACCGAGACCGGGACCCCGTCGAGCGGGCCAAGCGGCCTCGCCTCCGCCCAGCGCCTGCCGCTTGCCTCTGCCGCCTCCAGCGCGTCGGCCTCACTGAAGTGCAAGAAGGCGTTGAGCGATGAGTCGAAATTCCGTGCGCGATCCAGACAGTCTTCAATGACGTCGACCGGCGTGAATGCGCGCCGCGCATACCCTTGGATCAATTGCGCGGCATCGAGATGCCAGAAATGGGTCATGCGGGGACTGCCGTTCCAAGAGCCGGTTCAGGGCGAAAGCATGTATCACGCGCCAATCTTGTATACAACGATGCTGCATCCATGCAAGAATGAGCCTTCGTTCGAGGCAAGTGATGACTTCCGCCCTGCAGATCAGCGACCGCTTGTTGGACGCCATCCTGGCGAAGAAACTGGAGCCAGGAAGCCGTCTCGGCGAGCAGCAACTGGCCGAGTTGTTCGGCTGCAGCCGCACCATCGTGCGCGAAGCGCTGGTGCGGCTCGAAACACGAGGCCTCGTATCGGTCAGCGCCCGCCGCGGGTGGTACCTGCTGGAGCCGACGGAAAAACAGGCAGGGGAAGCGTTCGAGGCCCGACTCGTGATCGAGACCGGACTGTTGCGTGGTGCCCGTCCGCTCGGCGAGGCGGAACTCAGGCTTTTGCGGGATCACTTGCGGCGTCAATCGAAGGCGATAAAGGGCTCTGACGTCGGACTAAGGAGCTTCATTCTGGGCGATTTCCATGTTTGTCTTGCCCGCTGCCTCGGAAACGAACTTCTTGCCCAGACTCTGCGCGACCTGACCGTTCGCACGGCGCTGACCGCCACACACCACCAGACGCAAAGCGAAGCCACTCGATCTTTCGACGAGCATGTCGGAATCGTTGCAGCCCTGGAGGCGCGGGACATGTCGCTTGCCGAAAAGCGCATGGGCGTCCATCTCCGCACCTGGAAGGAAAAGCTTCGCCTCACCTCCGGCAGCGACCCGCTGGCGACGTTGCGGCAGGCTCTGTCGCCGATCGACCGCGTGGAACAAGACTTGCATACAAGACGAAGCAGAAGACGGCCCATTCGGCGACTCGCCGGGCCTCTTCGATTCAGTAAGGAGAAATCGTGATGCGATTTTTTAGATGCAGTTTGTCGATCGGCTTCGCCGCCATTCTCTCGGTATTCGCCGCCTCGGAGGTCTTCGGACAGACAGCGCTCGACGGCATCGTTCGCAGCAAGGCGGTCAGGATTGCTATTCCAACGGACTTCCCGCCCTACGGTTTCGTGGGCTCCGACATGCAGCCGCAGGGTCTCGATATCGACATGGCGCGCCTGATCGCCGGAAAACTTGGGGCGACGCCGGAACTGATCCCGGTCACGACCGCCAACCGTATCCCCTATCTTCAGACCAAGAAGGCCGATTTAGTCATCTCGACGCTCGGCAAGAATCCCGATCGCGAGAAGGTCATCGACTTCACCGTCGCCTACTCGCCGTTTTTCATCGGCGTATTCGCCCCCAAGGCAACGGAGCTGAAGGGACCTGAAGCGCTGGCTGGGAAATCAATCGCAGTGACGCGCGGTTCGGTGGATGATGCCGAACTGACAAAGGTCGCGCCTCCGACCGCCGAGGTCCGCCGGTTCGAAGACAACAACGCCACGATTTCCGCCTTCGTCGCCGGCCAGACTCAAGCCGTTGCCACCAGCGCGCAGGTCGCCGCGGCGATGATCACCAAGAACCCGCAGCTCGGCGCCGAATACAAATTCCTTCTCAAGGACAGCCCGAACTTCATAGGCGTCGGCAAGGGCGAGGACGCGTTGCGCGCCAAGCTCAACGAGATCATCCTCGCGGCCAAGGCCGACGGCACCCTTGAGGCCCTCTCGCGGAAGTGGCTCGGCAGGTCCACCGGCGACCTTCCGGAGTAAGCCGGGCTGTGGCCGATCTCGATTTTGGGGCCATCCTTGTCGACTGGCGCATGCTCGCCAAGGGCGTCGCATGGACGCTTGGATTGACCGCGATTTCCGCGACTGCAGGGATTGCGCTGGGCGTTGGATGCGCCTGGGCGCGCATTCACGGGCCGGTCTGGATGAAGGCCGTGACGGGTGCTTATGTCGAACTGTTCCGCAATACGCCGTTCATCGTGCAGCTCTTCTTCATCTTCTTCGGCCTGCCAGCTATGGGCTTGCGGCTGTCGCCGGAAGTCGCGTCTATCCTCGCGATGGTGGTCAATCTAGGCGCTTATGCCACCGAGATCATCCGCGCCGGCATCGGCGCGACGCCGCGCGGCCAAGTCGAGGCCGCACTGAGCCTTGCGTTGTCGCGCATGCAGACCTTCTTTCACGTCGTGCTGCCGCCGGCGCTGCGCAAGGTTTGGCCCGCACTCGTCAGCCAGATCATCATCGTCATGCTCGGCTCATCCGTGTGCGGTCAAATCTCCACCGAAGAGCTGAGCTTTGCCGCCAATTTGATTCAGAGCCGCAACTTCCGGGCGTTTGAGGCCTTCATCGTCGCAGCTCTGATCTATCTTGCCCTGTCGATAACTCTGAGGCGATTGCTCAATTGGCTTGGCCCACGCTTCCTGTTCGGAGATTGAGGGCATGGTCGAATTCACGCTGTGGGATATTTTGCGCAACCTGCTGCTCGCCGCGCGCTGGACGGTGGGCCTGTCGCTGATTGCCTTCATCGGCGGAGGTTTCGTCGGGTTCGCCCTTTTGATTGCCCGCCTGACACCTTCGCGCAGTGCGCGCCGTCTCGTCAGCCTCTATGTTCAGCTTTTCCAGGGCACTCCGCTTCTGATCCAGCTCTTCCTGGCCTATTTCGGCCTGGCGCTGCTGGGCATCCAGACCTCGCCCTGGACCGCCGCGGCGCTGGCGCTGACCGCCTATACCAGTGCCTTTCTAAGCGAGATCTGGTTCGGCTGCGTCGCCTCCGTTCCGCGCGGCCAATGGGAGGCCGCCCGCAGCCTGGCTCTCAATTTCTGGGAGCAGTTGCGTCACGTCATCCTTCCTCAGGCGCTCACCATCGCGGTGCCTCCAACCGTCGGATTCCTGGTCCAGGTCATCAAGGGCACGGCACTCGCCTCCGTGATCGGCTTCGTCGAACTGACCAAGGCCGGAGGCATGATCACCAATGCAACCTTCAGGCCTTTCACAGTCTATGCCCTGGTCGCACTGAACTATTTTGCCCTGTGCTATCCCATCAGCCTTACGGCCCGCGCTCTCGAAAGGACGCTCCATGCCGCCCATCGTTGAGATCGCCGCTCTTTACAAATCCTTTGGGGAGACACAGGTCCTTAGAGGGGTCGACCTGAACGTGAACCAGGGAGAGGTGATCGCGATCATCGGCAAGAGCGGTTCGGGTAAATCGACACTCCTGCGCTGCATCAACGGGCTGGAGCGCTTCGACAGCGGCGCGATCCTGGTCAACAACAAGCAGATCGATCACGACAGCGCGGCTGCGATGCGTGAGCTGCGCCAACAGGTGGGGATGATCTTTCAGAGCTTTAACTTGTTTCCTCATTTGACTGTCGGACGCAACATCATGCTGGCGCCGAAGCTCGTCAAGAAGCGCACAACTGAGCAAGGCGAAGAACAGGCGCGCACGCTGCTCTCGCGCGTCGGTCTGGAGGAGAAATACGACGCCATGCCCGACCGCCTGTCGGGCGGCCAACAGCAGCGCGTCGCTATTGCACGCGCACTTGCGATGGAACCGGCCGTGCTGTTGTGCGACGAGATCACCAGCGCGCTCGATCCGGAGCTCGTCGGCGAAGTTCTGCGCGTCGTCGAAAGCCTCGCCAAGGATGGCATGACGTTGATGATGGTTACCCATGAGATCGGCTTTGCGCGCAAGGTCGCCGATCGGATGATCTTCATGCATCAGGGCAAGGTTCATGAGATGGGACCGCCCGACGAGCTCTTTGCCAATCCTAGGACTCCCGAGCTTCGACAGTTCCTATCATCGCTCCACAATTGACGGTCGTCGGTTGCGTTAGCGTGTCGCAACCCATCCTGTCGGCAAATCGCCGATGACCGCCGCAAGGCCCGCCCCAACGGCGCGCTATTCGAGGCGCGCGCATGGGGACACTGCTCTCCCGCTACACCATCATTAGGGACGCGCCCTACTTTGCACCACAGGTTCCCGGTCCAGAAGCGCCTCATCGGCTAGCGAGACAGTCCGCTCTCGGAGATTTCACCGTCCTTTCGCGGCTGAACACGATTCGCCAGTTAGAGCATGTTGTTTTTTGCCGGAATCGGGATTGAACGAAGCCGCTGCCGCGGCGTAGGGGGCAAGGTGGCATAGATCGCCTCCTGGCTGAGAGGATGTGGGTGTTGGAGCCCACCCCCTCAGACAGGAGTATCGAGATGGCCGATTTGAGCCCTCTTCGCCGCCGCATGATCGAAGACATGACCGTCCGCAATCTGTCGCCGGCGACGCAAAGATCCTACATCAGCGCGGTTTCGAAGTTCAGCCGCTATTTTGGCCGATCGCCTGACCGGTTAGAGCTGGAAGACGTCCGCGCCTTCCAGGTGCATTTGGTCTCGACCGGCATCTCATGGCCGGCGCTGAACCAGATCGTCTGTGCGCTACGGTTTTTCTACGGCGTCACGCTCGGCGAGGCGCTCATCCCAGAGCGCATTCCCTATGCGCGAGAACCGCGCAAGCTGCCGGTCGTTCTCAGCGCCGACGAAGTGGTTCAGTTTCTTGAAGCGGTATCGAGCCTGAAGAGCCGCGCCGCGCTCACCACCGCCTATGCGGCCGGGCTCAGGGCCTCGGAGGTTGCGGGACTGCGGATCGAAGACATCGACAGCGCCCGCGGCGTCATCCAGGTGCGCCACGGCAAGGGCGCGAAGGATCGCAACGTGATGCTGTCGCCCCAGCTGCTGGGCATCCTGCGCACCTACTGGCGGCTCGCCCGGCCGCGGCTTTATCTGTTCCCTGGTCGTGACGAAGATCATCCGATCGATCAGACCGTGCTGCATGCCGCCTGCCGGTCGGCGGTGAAGGCTGCGGGCCTGACCAAGCGCGTCACGCTGCACACGCTGCGCCACAGCTTCGCGACACATCTTCTCGAGAACGGAACCGATATCCGGATCATCCAGGTCTTGCTCGGGCACAATAATTTGTCGTCGACAGCGCGCTACACGCAGGTCGCCACCGATACGATCCGAGCGACGCAGAGCCCGCTCGATCGCCTGTCGCTGGAGGTGACGCCACCTGGATGACCCGCAGCGGGATGCGGGTCATGACCCGCTCCGACATCCGCTCCAACAGGCCCGCCATCGAGATTGCCGATATTCTGCGCCGGCATGGCGACGCCTATCGCCGTGTACATGCCGGTCATCTGGGGCGGGTCGAGCGGCGCGTGATGAGCGCGATCGTTGCGTGCCGGACCGAGGCGCTCGGCGGCCACATGCAGGCTTGCGACGACTGCGGCACGACACGCGTTGCCTATAATTCCTGCCGCAATCGGCACTGTCCGAAGTGTCAGGGGAGAGCCCGAGCCGCGTGGCTCGCCGCGCGTCAAGCCGACCTGCTTCCGGTTCCCTATTTCCACGTCGTCTTTACACTTCCCGCACCGATCGCCGCGATCGCTTTCCAGAACAAGGCCGTCGTCTATGCCATCCTGTTCAAGGCTGCCGCCGAGGCGATGACGACGCTCGCCGCCAATCCACGCCGGCTCGGCGGTGCGATCGGCGGCGTCGCCGTCCTCCACACCTGGGGACAGACGCTGATGCATCATCCCCACGTCCATTGCGTCGTTCCGGGTGGCGGCCTCTCGCCCGATGGCGCGCGCTGGACCGCTTGCCGACCGAACTTCTTCCTGGCCGTCAAACCGTTGTCCAGACTATTTCGCACACTTTTTCTCAAACGTCTGTCGGCAGCCTTCAACTCCGGTGCCTTGCGTTTCTTCGGCGATCTCGGAGCTCTGGCCGAGCCGGCTGCCTTTGCGGCCCACCTCGACGCCATGCGACGCATCAACTGGGTTGTTTACGCCAAGCGGCCCTTCGGCGGACCCGCACAGGTCCTGGCCTATCTCGGCCGCTACACCCATCGCGTCGCGATCGCCAACAGCCGGCTCGTCGCACTCGACGACGATCATGTCGCCTTCTCATGGAAGGACTATCGCCAAAACAGCGCGACAAAGATCATGAATCTCAAGCCCGATGAGTTCATTCGCCGTTTCCTGCTTCATACGCTGCCTGACGGCTTCCACCGCATCCGCCACTTCGGCTTCATGGCCAACCGCCATCGCGCTGCCAAGCTCGCCCTTTGCCGCGAACTTCTCGATCATGAGCGAACAGCCCCAAACGATGGCCAGCCGTCGCCTGTGGATTCGGAGGCTCAAACCTGGGCCGAGGTTCCTGCCTGTCCCGATTGTGGTGGCGTCATGCGCATCATTGAGCGCTTTCGACATAGCTTCAGACGCCCCAGCCCTCGAACATCACCGTTCCGATGCGACACATCGTGAGCCAAGTCATGTCGTGCACGACGATCATCATTCGTCATTTCGCTCCCAGCGTCTCGATCATCGCGGACGATGTCGAATCCGTGCTGTCACACTGCGCGACAACAACCGTCCGATGCAGCAAAAGGCCTATCGCGATCTCAGGCGAAGCGCGTCTGATCTCAACTCTTCCAGGATGCGCACTCCTGTGTCTCTGCCTCACGCGCCGAGCCAGCAGATCGGGCATGGCGATCTCGAACAATCCCCATAGCTGCAAAACCGCGAATAGCCTCCCGCGCCTTCGTTCAATCCGGCTTCAATGAGGTCGCGTCATAAGCGCCTGCCGCGCCCTCGCGTGAGCGCGACCTCACAGAACCCTCCAGATTCCCAGAAGGGACAATTTCTGATTCAAACTCCATGCTGGAACGGGGGCCAGCATGGATGACGCGACCCTATTCGGAAGATCTTCGTGAACTCGCTCTGGCGCGGGCTGACGCGGGCGAGACCGTGCGTTCGATTGCAGAAGCGCTTCAGATCAGTCCTTCCTGTGTGACAAAGTGGAAGAATCTGCGGCGGGAGACCGGAGGCGTTTCTCCCGGCAAGATCGGCGGTCACAAGAAGCCGGTTCTGTCCGGCACCAATGCCGACTGGCTGCGCAAACGCATTCGCTCCGGCCCATTCACTTTGCGGAAGCTGACGCAGGAACTGGCTGCGCGCGGGATCAAGACCGACGTGCGGGCAGTGTGGACGTTCGTCCATGCCGAAGGGCTGAGCTTCAAAAAAAACGATCCTGCCGGCCGAACAAGATCGTCCCGATATCGCGCGTAAACGGACGCGCTGGAAGACCCATCAGGGCAGGATCGACGCCTCGCGCCTGGTCTTTATCGACGAGACCTGGATCAAAACCAACATGGCGCCGCTGCGAGGCTGGGGACCGAGTGGGCAACGTCTCCAGGCGTCTGCGCCTTTCGGCCATTGGAAGACCATGACCTTCATCGCGGCGCTGCGCCACGACCGGATCAGCGCGCCATGGGTCATCGACGGCCCCATCAATGGCGAGCTCTTCACCCTCTATGTCGAGCAGGTGCTGGCGCCGACCCTCGCAAAGGGTGAACTCGTCATTCTCGACAATCTCGGCAGTCACAAGGGCAAGGCGGCGCGCAACGCCATCCGCGCCACAGGAGCCCATCTGCTCTTCCTGCCGCCCTATAGCCCCGACCTCAATCCGATCGAGCAGGTCTTCGCCAAGCTCAAACACCTGATGCGAGCCGCGCAGCCGCGTGATGTCGAAGCGACTTGGCTTCGCAAGGTCGGCGAACTCCTCGACGTCTTCTCCAAGGAGGAGTGCGCCAACTATCTCAAAAATTCAGGGTACGTTTCCGTATAAACACATCATGCTCTAGCTAGCGTGACGAGCGCGAAGTCGCAGGAGATCGTAGGCTGGCGGACAAATTCGTAGCCTTGGTAGCGGGAGAGAGCGCTACCAACGTTCCCCCCGACGCGTTTCCACCGAACTCACCCTATCAGTCGCTCAGAGACGCCATAGCCTCATAGCAGCCCAGTCGGCTTCCCCATTCGTACGATCTCCTTTGAGCCGCCCTCCGCCACAAACATAACCTCGGAAAAATGTCCGACAATGCTGCTTTTCGGTCGCGACTGGCTCCTGAGCGCCCCGAAAGGACATCAACACCGAGCACACGCCAAGGGAGAACCACCATGCCGGACATCGCGAACCTCGATCGACGTAAGCGTCACCGCCCCGCGCCGTCGCTGGCATGCCGAGCAGCGCCGATCGATCCGTTTGAAGCTTTGGAGTGTTCACCGGCATAAAGCGCGCGAGGCGCTACAAGAGGCGGTTTTCGCTCTTCAGATCACTCATGCGCGAACATCCATCGTGATCGGAAAGATCGAAAATCCGGAGAACCGTAAACAATTACAGGCCCAATCCACGCGAATCGGTACGCTGATCGACCTCGCCTGGTGCAGACTCGGCGATATCTGAGCGCTGGCCGCCCGGTTCGGCTCGGAGAGCGTCGCACTCCCGCTGCTCATCCGATTGCTACCGCGATGCTGACGATCATTGGACATCTAAGAAGAAAAATCGACGTTCCGATGAGCATCGGAGGCGACGGCGATCACCGATCATTGAGCGGCCCGACCTGCCCTCGGGAACGCCGATGACGCAGCCTGGCAGGATACATCCTGCCGGGCTGCGATGCACGCTGCGTCGCTTACGTATCGTTCGAGTGCGTCGAGCGGAGAGGTTTTCGCTTGCACTTCTGCTCGACGCTTCAAAGAAGCTAACTAGCTCGCGCGCCTCGCCGGACTACCCTGGCAAGAACATCAAAATGGCTGCCAGCCCCATCACGAATGTCGCAATCCAGCCGAGGACGATGATCGACCGGCCCGAGGTGTGCGGACCCATGACCGAAGGTTTCGAGGCGAGCAGGATGATCACGACCATCAGGGGCACGGCGACGACCCCGTTGATGACGGCACTCCAGAACAGCGCCTTCATCGGACTGATCGGAGAATATTGGATGAGCAACCCGGCGATGACGCTGACCGCGATCACGCCGTAGAATCCGCGCGCGTCTCGTGCCTTTCTCTCGAGACCTTCCTTCCAGCCCATGGCTTCGGCGAGCGCATACGCCGCCGAGCCCGCGAGGACCGGCACGCCGATCAGGCCGACGCCGATGATGCCAATGGCAAAGAGGATGAAGGCGAAATCTCCGGCGAGCGGCCGCAGCGCGCTGGCCGCCTGCGCCGCGGTCTCGATGTTGGTGATTCCCGCCACATGCAGCGTAACGGCGGTCGCCAGGATGATGAAATAGGCGGTGATGTCGGAATAGAACATTCCGCTCCAGGTGTCCCATTGGATCCGTTGCAACTCTTTCGGTGCGCTGGCGGGATCCTGCATCAGCGAAGTGCCGCCGTTCGCATGCATGTCCTCCACCTCCTCGGAAGCCTGCCAGAAGAAAAGGTAGGGACTGATGGTGGTCCCGAAGACGCCGACGACGACGGCGGCCGTGTCCGAGTTCAGCTGCAATTGCGGCCATACGCTTCGTAACGCTACTTCGCCCCAGGGGACGTGGACCGTGAACAGCACCGCGGCGTAGGCCAGCAACGAGAGCGTTAGCCACTTCAGGAAGAAGACGTAGCGGTGATACGGCACCAATATCTGAAGCAGCAGCGTCGCAACGACAAAGACGACAGCCATCGCGTGCCGGTCGACGCCGGTGACGAGCTCGCCGACTTCACCCATGGCCGCGACATCGGCTCCGATATTGAGGGTGTTTGCGATCAACAGGAGCAGCACGACGCCCTTGAGCACAATGGGCGGAAACGCCGTCTTGATGTTGGCGGCCAGGCCTAAGCCGGTAACCCGCCCGATCCTTCCGCACATGGACTGAATCGCCGCCATCAGCGGAAATGCCAACGGCATCGTCCAGAGCATGTTCAGCCCAAACTGGGCGCCAGCCTGGGAGTAGGTGGCGATGCCGCTCGGATCGTCGTCGGCCACGCCGGTGACAAGGCCCGGACCGAGGCGCGATAGCGGATGGTCCTTCAGGCGCGCCCAGACAGTCTTGGACCTTCTGGGCAAATCCGCGGCGCATCTAGGCGCGTCGGCCAAGCGTCCGGCAAACTGCGCCTCGATCGGTTCAACCATAGTAGTTCCTGTGTTCCGGTCATTTCCAGAATACGCCGCGTTTCCGGTAATTGACCTATATCGTCTCTGTGCCGTCGCGCACGCTGCGCGCCGATCGGGCAAGCTCGTCGTATCCGGCAGCAATCTTCATGAAGTGATCGCGGATGGTTTGGTCACGATATCGGCTGGCCTGTCGCCTCGTCCGCTCCGCGCGTGACTGCCAATAGTCTACGTCGTCCTGGCGCTTCCGTTGTCGCCCGACCACAGCGATCTCGTGCGCGAGCTGCTTCGGCAAATGAGACGGATCTTTGACACGTCCAGAACTCTCGATCATGAAAACTCCCGCCTTCCAATCCTCTTCATGGGCCGCATTCCCGGTGACCGGGTTGAGCTGTATCAAGCAACGTCGACCTCCTCGCTGCCAGCCTACTCTCGGTTGAGCCATATCAATCGCATCGGCGATCGAGCGTGCGATGATTGGTCGTTCTAGTCAGAGGCTTCGCGGCATGCGTCGAACACTCCCCTCACTGTTCCGCTGGCTCACCCTTTTCGGGTGGCGGGACATCGCGACCGCCCCGGTCGACTGCGCGGTCGAGATTGCCGTGATCGACGTCGAACAGCACAGGCTAGGCTTCCCCTGTCTCAAGCATGGCGGGTGGATGGTTCGATGCCGCGACCATGCAGCCCATTGCGATGGCGCCGACCCACTGGCGCTACTGGCAGCCCGACGTCCCGCCGATGAGTTGTTGCTGACCATGCCACGCCTTGCCGCCATCAATCGGCTGGTCACGGTGCTGCTGCTGCGGTCACGTGCTTCTCCGTCGCAGCGGCGTCCCGACTGGACGCTGATCCTGGCGCTCGCCAGCACGGCGCTGACTGTCGTCTCGGCAGTCTCGCTGGTCTATTTTCACTATTTGGACGGACCCTGATCGTTCGCGGGTTCGTCGTCGGCAATTGCCCGCCACGCCGCGCCATCGAGATCGTCATACTGGCCGCTCTTCAGCGACCATAGAAAGCCCAGCAGGCCGACGAAGCCGAGCGCAAGGGCGAGCGGAACCAGATAGACCAGGACTTCCATCAGACCGTCCCCCGCCCCCGCGCCCTCATCGCGTTGAGCATGACCAGCACCGACGAGCCGGACATCGCCGCGGCTGCGATGAGCGGCGTCACCAAGCCTGCGATCGCGATCGGAACCGCAATGACGTTGTAGACCACGGCAAGCCAGAGATTCTGCCGCATCAAGCGCAGCGCCTTGCGCGAGACCACGATCGCTGTCCGCACCGGCGCGAGGCGCTCGCCGAGAAAGACCGCATCCGCGACCGCCTGGCTCACGTGGGTCGCACTAACCGGCGACATCGAGGCATGCGCCGCAGCTAGCGCCGGGGCATCGTTGAGGCCGTCACCGACCATCAGCACCTTGCAGCCCTGACGCGCCAGTTCCTCGATCCGGGCGATCTTGTCGACCGGAGAAACCCCGGCGCGCCATTCATGGATGCCGAGCGTCTCGGCCGCGAGTCGAACGGCGGGTTCGCGGTCCCCGGAAACGATCTCGACCGCCAGGCCGAGCCGTTCCAGACCCGAGACAACGTCAGCCGCGTCGGCCCGCAGCTTCTGGCGAACGGCGAAGACGTGCCTGGTATCGCCACGGCTGAATGCGACGACGGAGGCCTCAGGGTCGCGATGCAAAAGCTCGTTGGCGAGGCTGTCGGCACCGCAGAACGACGGCCGGCCAAGCCGGATCGGGTGACCCTGATGGTAGCCGTGGACGCCCTGCCCCGGATCTTCCTCGATACCGGGCAGCGGCGCGGCGGCGCCGGCCGCGCGCGCCACGGCGGCCGCGACCGGGTGACGGCTCGACAGGGCCAGCCGGCCGGCAAGCTCGATGACGTCGTCGGGAATGCTTGCGAAATTGGTGACATCGAGCTCGGGCAGCGTCAGCGTGCCGGTCTTGTCAAAGATCACCCGGTCCACCTCGGCGATGCGTTCGATCGCATCGCCGGCGTTGAGCAGAACGCCCGAGCCAAACAGCGTACCGGATGCAACGGTCTGCACGGCCGGAATGGCGAGCCCCAGCGCGCAGGGACAGGTGATGATCAGGACCGCAATCGCCGTCACGATCGAATCATGGAAGGTGGCGCCATAGGCAAGCCAGCCCAGCAGCGTCAGAAACGCCGTTGCGTGCACGACCGGCGCATAGAGCCGCGACGCCCGCTCGGCGAGACGCAGATAGCGCGAGCGCGCCTGCAGCGCGTGATCGAGCAGCCGGGATATCTCATCCAGCAACGTGCCACCCGAGGCCGCCGACGCGCGGACGCGCAATGTACCGGAACGGATCAGCGTCCCCGCGAACACGGCGCTGCCAGGCGCCACCATCGCCGGCAAGGTTTCGCCCGTAATCAGGCTCTGATCGACCTCCGAGCGGCCCTCGATCACATTGCCGTCGACCGCGCAGCGCTCGCCGGGCCGCAGCAGCACGATGTCGCCGGGGCGGATCGCAGCTGCCGGGACCGTTCTGATCTCGGTTGCGCTAATGAACTTCGTCGCGGTCTCCGCCTTCAGCGCCGCGAGGTTACCGGCAAAGGCTCGAGTACGCCGCCGCATGTTCTGATCGAGGTAGCGACCGGCGAGCAGGAAAGCGATCAGCATGATCGCGGCATCGAAATAGGCATGTTCGGCGTGATTTATCGTCTCGATCACCGAGGTTGCCAGCGCGAGCACGATACCGATACTGATCGGAACGTCCATGTTGACGCCGCGCGCTCGCAGGGCCGACAGCGCCGACGAAAAGAAAGGCTGCGCCGAATAGGCTGCAGCCGGCAGCACGATCAATGCCGACAGCCAGTGGAAGAAGTCGCGTTGCTCGGGCAGCATGTCGGAGACGTTGCCGGACCATACGGGGATCGACAGCATCATGACATTCATCGCCGCAAAGGCGGCGACGCCAAGCCGGCGCAACAGGCCTTGTGCCCGCTGCGCTTCCAGCGCTTCGGCATCGTCGCGTTCGAACGGATAGGCCTTAAAGCCGAGCTCCGCGAGCCGGCTTACGAACAGCGCCGGATCAACGGCACCCGCCTTCCACTCCAGCGCTAGGCGGCTGTCGGTCAGGTTCACGCGGGCCGAGGTGACGTCCGGGATGGCCGACAAATTGCGCTCGATCTTGGCCATGCAGCCCGCGCAATTGATGCCCTCGACTGCGAGATCGAGATGGATGAGCCCGGTGCCCGCGTTCTTCAGATAGTGAGAGAAATCGATATCCGCCTGCATGAGATTTCCCCTCAGTTCAGCAGGATTCGGTTCTTCGACAGGAACATGCGGCGGCCATCCGCGTCGCCCTCGATCACCAGGTCCCACTGCCCCGCGGCGACGCCCTCGGCGCGGCCGCGATAGCTGCCGGGGCCGGTCTCACTGATCTCGATCGCCCGATCGGCGCGACGATCGATCGGTCGTTCGAGCCGAGCGAGGAAATTCAATGCCGTAAGAGGCGCGCCGGCGTGATCGCGTGCCTCAAGTGCAATTGCGGCACTTCCATCAGGCCGCCGATCGATATGCGCCTGGACCTGCCAGTCGCGCTCGTTCTGGTGCCTGGCTGCGTCGATCTCGCGCTGATAGGCGAGGCTGGCACTGTAGGCGCTGTCGACTTCAGTGCCTGGAAGAGTCGTGATGGCGAGGCGCATCATGACTATGTTCACGCTGATGACGACGGCGAAGAACGCGATCGTCGTGATCAGGACGAAACGTCCGGTGATGGGTCGCGCGACTGAACTTGAGGCTGCCATGGCTGGATTCCATCGTTATGGAAGGACGAAGTGGTCGGTCGCAGAGGCGACCTCTCCGAGACCGATGTCGGTGACGCGAAACGTGACCGGCACCGACTTTTCCGCTTTTTCATCTAGCGGTGCCGTCACCAGCACGCGAAGTTCGGTGGTGGTATCACGGCCGAGGACGATCATCGGACGGTCTGGCGTCACCGAGTCCGCACCGATGACGTGCAACTTCGCGTCGGCCGGTCCATCGACGTCGATCGCGACCACACGATCGAAGCCGCGCTTGTTGAGGAAGCGCAGCGTATATCCATTGCGGATCGCGCCGTCGCTGAGACGCACCGCGATCGGGTTGCGGTCGTGCAGCACGTTGACGTCGAGCAGGGTTCGCGACATCAGCGCGTAAAGCATCACCGCGCAGACCACGGTGATCAGGCCGGCGTAGACGACTGTGCGAGCGCGAACGGGCTTGAAGATTTCTTCCTTGCCGGCAATGCGTCGCTGAACGTTGATATCGTTATCGTAACCGATCAGACCGGTCTTGCGGCTGACCTTGGTCATGACGGCGTCACAGGCATCGATGCACAGGCCGCACTGGATGCAGCCGAGTTGCGCGCCATCGCGGATGTCGATCCCGGTCGGGCACACGGCAACGCACTGGTTGCAATCGATGCAATCGCCGGCCTTCTCGCCGAGCGCTCGGATGTCGAACGCCTTCTTCACCGAGCAACGCGGCTCGCCGCGATCGTATTTATAGGTGACGTTGAGCGCCCATTCGTCGGTCAGTGCGGCCTGGATCCGCGGCCACGGGCACATATAGACGCAGACCTGCTCGCGCATATAGCCGGCCAGCAGGTAGGTCGACGCGGTCAAGATCGCGATCCAGACATAGGCGATCGCCGGTCCCTGAAAGGTCGCCAGATCGCGCACCAGAGTTGGCGCATCGGCGAAATAGAGCACCCATGCGCCGCCGGTCCACCACGCGATCATCAACCAGATCGCGTGCTTCAGCACTCGGCGACCGGCGCGCTTTACGGTCATTGGCCCGGCATCGGCCTTCATCTGTGCGCGACGGTCGCCTTCGACCAGGCGCTCGACCGCATAGAACAGATCGGTCCAGACCGTCTGCGGGCAGAGATAACCGCACCAGATTCGGCCGCCCAGCGCGTTCATCAGGAACAAGGCGAACGCCGCCAGCACCAGAAGGCCCGTGAAGTAGTAGACCTCCTGCGGCCACAGCTCGATGAAGAAGAAATAGAAGCGGCGGTTGGGAAAGTCGATCAGGACCGCCTGATCGGGAGCGCCGAGGCCCCGATGCCAGCGCACGAAGGGCAGCAGATAGTAAACGCCGAGGCAAACGGCCATCAGCCGCCATTTGATCGAACGGAATCGGCCGGAGACGCTCTGGGGAAAAACCTTCTTGCGAGGCGCATAAAGCGGCCCGTCTTCGTCGGTTATGAGTTTATCAGGGGGCACGGGCTTGTTCATGGATTGCTCGAATGAGGCTCTTATTGAAGCCTACATCCCCGCACCAGGTCCGGGTTTGACCTCGGTCAATGAACCTGGATGTCCTCGCGGTGGCGGCTACTTGCCGCCCCCCAACGAGTGCACATAGACCGTCAGTGCCTTGACGGTGACCGGGTCCAGCCGGCCGACCCAGGCCGGCATGACGCCGGCGCGGCCATTGGTGATGGTCTCGACCAGCGTCTCCTCGTCGGAGCCGTAGAGCCAGATCTGGTCGGTCAGGTTCGGCGCGCCGAGCTCTGGGTTGCCCTTGCCGCTGTCACCATGGCAGCTGGTGCAGTTCTCGGTGAATATCTTCTTTCCGGCAGCGGGGTCGAACTTCGGCATGGTGGAAAGACCGGAAAGCGAGCGCACGTAGTTGGCGACGGTCACGATCTCGTCCTTCTTGAGGACACCGTCGCGGCCGAACGCCAGCATCTGCCCTTCATGGGTCTTTGCGTGTCCGGAACGTGCGCCGAACTGGATCGTCTGCATGATCTGGTCAAGCGAGCCGCCCCACAGCCAGTCGTCGTCGTTCAGATTCGGATAACCCTTCGCGCCGGCGCCGCCGCTGCCGTGGCACGGCGCACAATTGTCGGCGAACACGGTCTTGCCGCGGGCACGAGCCAGCGCCAGCAGGGCCGGATCCTTCTCGATGTCGGCCAGCGACGCGTTGCCGAGCACCGCCATCTTCTCGCCGCGCAGCTTCTCGAGATCGGCAAGGTCGGTCGCGACACTGGCGCGGGTGGAATACTGGAACAGACCGGTGGTGTAGCCCGAGACCAGTGGCCAGGCCGGATAAACGACCCAGTAACCGATCGCCCAGATGATCGTTGCATAGAATGTCAGGACCCACCACCGCGGCAGCGGCGTGTTCAGTTCTTTGATGCCGTCCCACTCATGACCGGTCGTGCTGCGGCCGGAAACGCGGTCGATCTCATTGTGCTCGCTCATGATCGGTCAGTCCTCCCGCAGCGGCATCCGGGCTGCAGCATCGAAGAGAGATTTGTTACGGGGCCAAAGCGCGTAGACGACGATGGCGATGAATATCCCGACAAAGACGGGGGTCCAAAGTGTGCCGACCAGGCTCGACGCAAAATTCTCGACTTGAATGATCGCTTTCATGCTCGTGGCCTCACCGCAGATTGGCTTTTTCGTTGTAGAGCTTGAAGTCGACGAGCGTGCCGAGCATTTGCAAGTAGGCGATCAGTGCGTCGAGCTCGGTCGGATTGCCGGCCTTGCCGTCGAAGTTGCGGACCACCGCCTTCGGATAGCGCTTCTGGAACGCGTCGGAGCCGGGGCTGTCGGGATCGACCTGCGCCTTGAGATCCGCGGCCGCGTTGGCGATCTGCTCGTCGGTATAGGGCACGCCGACCGCGCGATTCGTGCGTAGATGGGCCGCGGTGTCCGATGGGTCGAGTTCCGTCCTGGCGAGCGCCGGGTATCCGGGCATCACCGATTGCGGGACGATCGAGCGTGGATTGATCAGGTGCGTGACGTGCCAGTCGTCGGAGTACTTGCCGCCGACGCGCGCAAGGTCAGGTCCGGTGCGCTTGGAGCCCCACTGGAACGGATGGTCATACATGCTCTCGGCGGCCAGCGAGTAGTGGCCATAGCGCTCGACCTCGTCGCGCAGCGGGCGGATCATCTGCGAGTGGCAGAGGTAGCAGCCCTCGCGGACATAGATGTTGCGGCCTGCGAGCTCGAGCGGCGTATAGGGCCGCACGCCGTCGACCGCCTCGATCGTGCTCTTCAGGTAGAACAGCGGCGTGATCTCGACCAGTCCGCCGATCGCAATGACGACGAGGATGCCGACGATCAGGATGATCGAGTTCTTCTCAAAGATCTTGTGTCGATTCCAAAGGGACATTGCGTGACCTATTCGGCAGGCTGGAGAGCACCGGCGCCCTCGGTTTCGCTGGCTCGGCCGGCGTTGACCGTCATCCAGAGATTGAAGGCCATGATCAGGGCGCCGACCAGAAACAGCGCGCCGCCGGCCGCGCGGATGATGTAGAAGGGATGCATGGCCTCGACAGACTCGATGAAGGAGTATTCGAGGAAGCCGAGCGAGGTGTAGGCACGCCACATCAGGCCCTGCAGGATTCCCGACACCCACATCGCGGAAATGTAGAGCACGATGCCGATCGTCGCGATCCAGAAGTGCCAGTTGACGAGCTTCAGGCTGTAGAGCTGGCGATTCCAGAGCCACGGGACGAGGCAATACAGTGCGCCGAACGAGACGAAGCCGACCCAGCCCAATGCACCGGAATGCACATGGCCGATGGTCCAGTCGGTATAGTGGCTCAGCGAATTGACCACCTTGATCGACATCATCGGGCCTTCGAAGGTCGACATGCCGTAGAAGGCGACCGACACCACCATCATGCGCAGCACCGGGTCAGTGCGCAGCTTGTCCCAGGCTCCCGACAGCGTCATCAGGCCGTTGATCATACCGCCCCAGGACGGCATCCAGAGCATGATCGAGAATGTCATGCCGAGCGTCTGCGCCCAGTCCGGCAGTGCCGTGTAGTGCAGGTGATGTGGGCCGGCCCAGATGTAGAGGAAGATCAGCGCCCAGAAATGGATGATCGAAAGCCGGTAGGAATAGATCGGACGCTCCGCCCGCTTCGGGATGAAGTAATACATGATCGCCAGGAAGCCGGCGGTCAGAAAGAAACCGACCGCATTGTGGCCGTACCACCACTGGAACATCGCATCCTGCACACCGCCCCAGGCGATGTAGGACTTCGAGCCGAGGAAAGAGACCGGCAGCGCGGGGTTATTTCCGAGATGGAGCACCGCGATCGTGATGATGAACGCCAGGTAGAACCAGTTGGCGACGAAGATATGCGGCTCCTTGCGCTTCACCAGCGTCATCAGGAAGACGAGCAGATACGTCACCCAGACGATCGTCAGCCAAAGGTCGGCGTACCATTCCGGCTCGGCGTATTCCTTCGACTGGGTGACGCCGAGCAGGTAGCCCGTGCCGGCGATCAGGATGAAGAAGTTGTAGCCGACCACGACGAACCAGGGCGACAGGTCGCCTGCAAGGCGCGTGCGGCAGGTCTTTTGCACGACATAGAACGACGTAGCGATCAGGACGTTGCCGCCGAACGCGAAGATCACGGCCGACGTATGCAGCGGCCGCAGGCGACCGAATGTCGTCCAGGGCAGATCGAAGTTAAACGCCGGCCAGGCCAGCTGCATGGCGATGATCAAACCCACCGTGAAACCCGCGATGCCCCAGAACATCGCCATGGCTGAAGCGAACTTGATTGGGCCGAGATTGTAATTGGGGCGCCCGCCGATCTCCGCCGGAGGCAATTCGGCCGGACGGTTAAGGTAGCGATTGCCGATCATGATCACGGAGATCAGGCTGGCGGCGCAAGCAAGCGACGCGTGAAAGCTGAACGCCGTATCGTGCCCCATCGCCGCGCCGAGAAAGCTAACGAATGCAAAAACTGCGAGTACCGACGCCAAGCCGGATTCTCCCATCGTCATCGACTTTGAAACGGAAGATGGACCTGTCATGTGGGGGCTTTCTTTGGGTGCGATGACGTCATGAAAATCACAGTCTCGCTGCCAGCCGTTTGATCGGCATCAATTTCGGCGCCATGCCGCGTGCCGCTGGCGCCGCGGCTCAGCGCGGTCAGGGTCAGTTCGTTCGGACAATATTTTGCCGGACTGGCCCGCCGCTCCCGCGCGAGATCTGCGGTGCAACGTGCCTTCTCACGGCATAGACCGCAGACTCGCTGTAGATCACGCAACACATCGCAATGGGAAGAGGCGAGCATCTGTTCGGACAAACCTGCATGCTCGAGACGCTTGCTGAGCAACTCCGGCGAGCCTCGCTCGCGGGCAAGCGCACGAAGGTCCAACGTCGAGAGATTGAGCTCGTGCGCGATCTCGTCGACCTCCCGATCGGTTATCAGATCGAATTCGCGGCATCGAGACAGAAACGCACGCAAGCGACCGATAAGACTCTCGAACTGCGGCGAGCTATTGCCAGCTGATCGATCGGTCATTTCGCATACCCCCTTTTTGGCTCTCCACCTTTAGCTAAAGAAGCTGATTTCCGATTTGATCTTGGTCAAACGCGAAGCCCCGGCAGTCGATCGCGATCGCCACCCAAAAATCGTCAGCCGCCCCAGGCTGATGGCAAAGCCGGCGGTGTCCGAAGCTCCATGGAATCGGCAAAGATCGTCCAGTCTCGAACACCCTTCTGTCTGCAGAAGTCGGCCTCGGCCAACTGTGCAGCCGTGGAAAGCGAGGCGGCGTCGACCTTGAACGCTGCCTGGCAGGCGCGGTGTTCATGGCCGGTGTCGTCGCAAACGGTCTTGATGAAACGAACGTCAAATGATGGCATGGCACCCTCGCATGGGCTGGTTGATTGTTGTTTATGCTGCCATGAGTGCGCGATGCCGGTATTGATCTTTCGCAAGAATGTCGTGCAGGAGCAGATGTCGTATCTGTGGAGAATAGCGAATGCGAACAGAGCCATCAGCGATCCCGACCACAGCGTCCATGAGCGTCGCACTTGTCGTGACGCGCAGCTCACGAGATCCGCAAACAAAACCGGACGGGAGCTGCTATTTGCGGTGGGATTTCCGGTCTGCGGATGACGGCCGGACTGCTGGTATTGACGTCGACTTGCCGTTGACGGTCCAACCGGAGGCAACGATCGCGAAGCCGACGATCAGGCAGATCGCAAGTAAGGTTACGGCGAATCCCACGACTTCTGCGCTGACCACTGCGGTCGCGATCAACGGGAACAACAGGATTGCGGGACGAGCGATCATCCTGCCCTCTCCTTCGCAGCTTTCGCGGCAGCCGCTCGTTCGTCTTCCGCGGATTGGATATAGAAGCCGGAATAGGTATCGACGTAGCACAGGTGATCGTGCACTTCCTTGACGCCGGCGACATTCTCCGCGGCGACAATCGCTCCCTGCCTCGCCCGCTCATCCATGATGACTCCGCGGAGATGCACCACGCCGTTGCGCACCGAGACTTGCAGCCCGAGCGGGCACCAGTTTGCACCATCGAGTGCCCGCACGATGCGATCGTGGATGTGCGTGTCATCCGCCGTGGGATCCGGAATCTGGTGCGCGACGGATGCTACGGCCCGCAGCAGATCCGCACGTGTTACGAGGCCAACGAGGCGCCCGTCGCGCATCACCGGCAACCGTTTGACGCCCCTCTTCTCCATGAGATCGACCAGATCGGGCAAGGGCGTTTCTTCCGTCACGGTGACGGGATCGCACGACATGATCTCTCCGACCTTCCGGCCGCGCTCGTGGACGAAGTCCGCGGCTGCATAGCCGGAGCCGAGAAGGAACTGAAACCAGCGGCTACGCCGGCGTTGCGTGCCGATCTCGCTTCGCCGCAGAAAATCGCTCTCCGACAGGATGCCGACCAGTCTTCCAGCCGCATCGACCACTGGCAGGCCACTGATATGGTGATCCATCATCAGCTTCGCGGCATCGAGAATGGATGCCTCGGTTCCGACAGTGATGACGTGTCTCGCCATGATCTGATGTGCGCGCATTGCTAATCTCCTTCCTTCGCTCGTCACCAAGGTCACACGCCGTCGGCTCATCTGCTTTGATCTCCCTCAACGCCTGCGCTTGACGGATATCAAGGCGCCGCGACCGATGATCGACGATGCTGACGCTCTGTCAGGAGATCAAATTCATGTTGCAGAACCTGCTTGCCTCGATGGGAGTGCTGGCGATTGTCGTCGTGACGTTCGCCTGGATGCGCTTGCCGCCAAGGCGGCCGCTAAGGCAGCCCGCCAGGTCAAGCGCCCACCAGCTCCATCGGCGCCAACCGTTCTAGGCCGCCGCCTGCCCCGATCCGACCACCCGGCCGGAATTTTGACCTGCATCAAAACCGGAGCGCCGCGCCACCGTTAAGGATGCTCATCCGTCAGGATCGTGCAAATGGCAGACATAAGGGCTTGGCGCCCCATCATATTCTCGTGTCCAAATACCGGCGATCGGGTTCAAGGCTTGCTACCCGCCGACGCATCCGAGCCACTGGCTGACGAGCTGCACTCGATCTCCTGCGCTGCCTGCGACGGCGTCCACTTCATCAATCTGCGAACCGGTGCCGTCGTCAGTCCCAAGCGCAGCTAGCCTGGTCACGAGAACCAGCGCGGGCCGGAAACCACCATCAAGTTGACGCGCGTCAACGCGCAGGCGGCCGGCATGAGAAACAATACTTTCCTCAACGAAGGATTTTGGACATGACAGACCATAGCGAAGCCCGTCCCGTCTCCGACGCCGTCCAGAGCTACGCGAAGCGGGCGATAGCGGTCCAGTCGGAATTCTCGGAGAAACTGATCGAGGCAAACCAGCACTGGTTCGAGCAGATCCAGATCGAATCGAACGAAGCCTGGGAGCTTTTCCGCAGGTTCAATTCCACCGCCTCGGTGGCCGAGAAGATCACTGCTCTGCAGGACTGGGCCAAAGGCGTCACCGCGCGCGGGGCGAACGACGCGACGTACGCGATCGAGACCGCACGTTCGCTGGGCACGATCGAGCTGAACCTGCTCGCACGAAAGACCAGCAGTGTCGACGAGGGTACTCAGAAGGCTGCCTGACGTGCCAGCACGCGACGCTCCCGAACGCCCCGAGGCAGGCGTCAGCGCGACATGGGAGGGGGTCGCGGTGGCCCCCTTCGGTCGAGATCTTGAACTCGCCGTGATCGAGGGCAACGCCATTCACAAGCTCGTCTTTCCATGCCGCCGCGTCCCGGGCGGCTGGGTAAAGGCGGCGACCGCCGAACGCGTCATGGTGCAGCCGACGCATTGGCGCGCCTGGATCAGATAGACCTGTCCCCGCCGCCGTGGCCAGCTCGTGCCGAACGGCCGGTGGCTTCGGCCGTCCGAACGTTGTAGTATTGATTCAGCTGAGGCCTTCGCCGGGGAAATATGTCCGATCGCATCTGGTACCGCTATGGCACTGCCGTGGCAGCGGCAGCGCTCGTATTCGCGGTGCGCGCGGGGCTTGATATTTATTTCGAAGACCGGACCTTCACGATCATCTATGTGCCCGCCGTGCTGTTTGCCGCTTTCGCCGGCGGTCGCGGCCCAGCAATCGTCACCACCCTGCTCTGCCTCGTCATCAGCGTCAAATTCCTCGGGACAAGCCTGGTTACTGAACCTGCGAATCTGATGGATATCGCTTGCTTTGCGATCCTCGGCCCGATCCTCGGCTTCATGGGCGACCGGCTCTTGAGGGAAAGCGATCAGGCGCGAAATCGGCAGACCCACCTACAGTCGATCCTCGACACGGTCCCTGACGCCATGATCGTCATCGACGACCACGGTATTATTCGTTCCTTCAGCGCGGCGGCCGAGCGGCTGTTTGGCTGGAAACCGGACGAGGTCGTCGGCAAGAACGTCTCGAAGCTGATGCCCCAGCCATATCGCGGCGAGCACGACCGGTACCTCGAACGCTACCTTACGACTGGCGAACGGCGCATCATCGGCATTGGCCGCATCGTGGTTGGAGAACGGAGCGACGGCTCGACCTTTCCGATGGAACTCGCCGTCGGCGAAGCCAAGGTACGTGGAGAACGCTTTTTCACCGGCTTTATCCGCGATCTCACCGAGCGTCGAGCGCAAGAACGGCGGCTTCAGGAGCTGCAGTCCGAGCTGGTCCATGTGTCGCGGCTGACCGCCATGGGCGAAATGGCGTCCTCTATCGCCCATGAGATCAATCAGCCACTATCCGCCATTACCAACTATATGCGCGGCGCGAGCCGGCTGCTGACGCCGGAGACACCGGACGCGACGCGAATTCGTGACGCGCTCGAGCGAGCCGCACAGCAAGCGCTGCGAGCCGGCGACATCATCAAGCGCTTGCGCGAATTCGTTGCCAAAGGCGAGACCCAACACTCCCTGGAGAGTCCCGCCACCCTGCTCGAAGAGGCTGTCGCACTGGCGCTGCTCGGCGCCAAGGAGCAGGGAGTCAGGTTCGCGATCCGCAGCGACCGGGACATGCCCTCGATCATCGTCGACAAGATCCAGATTCAGCAGGTCGTGCTCAACCTGGTTCGCAATGCGATCGAGGCGATGGCCTCCAGCCCGCGCCGCGAATTGACCGTCGGCGTCACCAAGACTAACGGTGTAGCGACGTTCACCATTGCCGATACCGGTCCGGGCATCAGCCCTGACATCGCCGACCGCCTGTTTCAGCCCTTTATCACGACAAAGGAGCATGGCATGGGCGTCGGCCTCTCGATCTGCCGGACCATCATCGAATCCCATGGTGGACGCATCGATGTGATGCCAAACTCCGGAGGCGGCACGGTTTTTCAGTTCATCCTCCCGTTCGCGGAGGACGGAGAAGAAGCATGACGACGCGGCATACAATTCTTGTCATCGACGACGATCCGGCGATGCGGGACTCACTGGCATTCCTGCTCGATGTCAACGGCTTTGCCGTAACGACTTATGAGACGGCAACCAGTTTTCTCGATCATCTCAAGAGCAGCACGGTCGACTGCATCGTATGCGACATACGCATGCCCGGTATGAGCGGCCTCGAACTGGTCCGCAAACTCAAGGCTGACGCAGCGGCATGCCCCGTCATTCTGATGACTGGCCATGGTGACGTCGCACTTGCGGTCGAGGCGATGAAGGCTGGCGCGGTTGACTTCATCGAAAAGCCGTTCGAGGACGAAGCGCTGTTGCGTGCGATCCGCGAGGCTCTGCAAACACAGTCCGCGGCACCGGCCGACGAAACGGTCAAGCGCGACGCTGAAGCTCGTCTGGTGGACCTCTCGCCGCGCGAACGTGATGTCTTGCGAGGGCTGGTGGCGGGCAAGATCAACAAGGTGATCGCCCATGACCTTGGCATCAGCCCGCGCACGGTCGAGGTCTATCGAGCAAATCTGATGGCCAAGACCAATGTGCGCAGCATGTCGGAGCTGATGCGGATCGCGATCGCTGCCGGGCTTTAACCTTAAGCTGCTGCCGAGCGCGCACGCCCGCCCGAGAGCACCGCGGCCAACTTTTGCGCAGTTTCCGGCGACTGATTCAGGTTAATCAATACCGACCCGGGATCCATACGCGCTACGACACCGCCAAGTCGGAACGAGAGCCCATCGATCTCCAGTTCGACGGGCTCGCCTGTCGCTGCGTCCGGCAATGCGCACTCGATCGATACCGCCTGGATAGCGGCCAGCCCAGTCAGCCCGCAAAAGCTCAGCCCAACAATTGCGTAGATGCGCTGCGCCAGAGAGATCCTGAAATTCATCGCTTTTCACCAACTGATTTACCGCAAACGGGTTGCCCGATCTGACCTGGGCGTGGGCAAGTCAATATCGGCCACCGGGGCTGCGCGGACTATTGGGCGGCGAGATTTAACTCACGTAAAATCCCCTATCGGAATCCTGCAGCAGGGCTCATTTTTCGCATGGCGACGAGCGGGACGATCTATCGTCAATCCGATGAAATGTCGCGCCTCGGCGAACGGTGCCGCCCGCAATGTGGGCCGACATCAATCGCCGATCAGCGCTCGCGCATGCTGTCGCGTGACCGCAAGGCGACCAAGTAGTTGGTCGTGCTGCTGCTGCAGCTTCGTCCTGGCCCCTCCGGCCGGACACACGGCGACCAAGCCGCCGATCTGGAGCAGTTGCAGTTCGAGCATCAACAACGCTTGACGGAAGGAATGGCGAATGTCCGCTCTCGACGCCACCTCTTCGTGGTTCGCCCGACGCGATTCCGGAAAATACACGAGGTTTCCCATGACCCTGACCAGCCATCTTCGAGAGGAGGAAGCTCAATGGCAAGCAAGCTCCCTTTCGAACCCATCAACAGCAAACGAGATGCGCGCCTATTCCGCCTTGATCCGGATCAAACGAAATGAGCTGAGGCAGATCAATAATGGCTGTCACCGCACAATGCTTTGCTGGGTGACATCGACCGAACGAGAAAAGGGGCATCAATGGACGGGATCACGCAATTCATTGCCCTGCCGTACGACCGGACCGATGGCGGGCTCGTTCCGGGCCAGCAGGCCAAGTGCGGCAGCCCCGCAGCGGCGATAGAGCATGCCAAGCACTTATGGAAGACATTCGGCCACGCTGGTGCCGCAGCTATCGTCTGTACCGGCTATCCGGAGACGAGAACCACCGTGCTGCGGACATATGGAATGGTGCCAAACGACCTGGAGCAAGAACCATCCGCTCTCCATTTGCGGTGAGGCGCAATCTTCGGTTCCTTGCGCTGGATCAATCCGCCCCGGGCCGTCGCATGACTACATCAAGCTACCAGGACGAGCACCCATACTCCCGTGAGGTTGTCTCGGTATTTAATGCCCGGCTCGCTTTTGCCGGGCATCTTTTTGTCCCGCCGCGCGAGCTTACGACAGAACGCAGGCACGTGATGGATGTTGTCCTCGACCGCGTAGCGCCGCGCCAGCGCAGGCAATGCTCACGAAGCGACGCATCACCGGAACTCCTGGAGCGCGAGCGAAACTGACCTCGCGGGGGTCCGGTTCCGTTTCCGACATCGAGCTTTCTGTTCCTTGAACGTCCCGTGTTGATGGACGTTGGGAGAAACGTGGGCGTTGCGGCCCGAATTGGCGTGCATCTTTTGAGCTGGCTCAAGCCATTCCCGTCATATTCGCCCTCTAACGTGGAACCGATAGCGGCGGCTGAGGTCATCTTTGAATCCCTGGAGAGCGACATGCAATCTGCGACCACTCCAAACGAGCAAGCACGCACGAATGATCTTGAGCTGCTCGACCGCTATTGGCGCGCCGCCAATTACCTCTCCGTTGGACAGATCTATCTGCTCGCGAATCCCCTCCTGAAAGAGCCGCTGAAGCCGGAGCATATCAAGCCGCGCCTGCTCGGGCATTGGGGCACCACGCCTGGGCTCAATTTCATCTATGCCCACCTCAATCGCGCAATCCGCACTTCCGACCTCAACGTCATCTATATTTGCGGTCCTGGCCATGGTGGTCCCGGCATGGTTGCGAACACCTATCTCGAAGGCACCTACACCGAAATCTATCCGGAGGTGACGCGCGATGCGGACGGCTTGCGCAAGCTGTTCCGCCAGTTCTCCTTCCCCGGCGGCATTCCAAGCCACG
This sequence comes from Bradyrhizobium sp. JR3.5, assembly GCF_054057015.1. NCBI lineage: Bacteria > Pseudomonadati > Pseudomonadota > Alphaproteobacteria > Hyphomicrobiales > Nitrobacteraceae > Bradyrhizobium > Bradyrhizobium sp. JR3.5. The sequence continues at coordinate 4,313,191 of NZ_JBSRYV010000002.1, read as the reverse complement.
CGGCGCCGGAGACGCCCGGCTCGATCCACGAAGGCGGTGAGCTCGGCTATGCACTGGTTCACGCGTATGGCGCAGTGTTCGACAACCCCGATTTGATTGCCGTTTGCGTCGTCGGCGACGGCGAGGCGGAGACCGGTCCGCTCGCGGCGTCCTGGCATTCCAACAAGTTCTTGAACCCGGTGCACGACGGCGCAGTGCTGCCAATCCTGCACCTCAATGGCTACAAGATTGCCAATCCCACCGTGCTTGGGCGGATGGATGATGAGGAAGTCCGCAGCCTCTTCATCGGCTACGGCTACGAGCCGCTGTTCGTCGAAGGCGACGATCCGCATGCCATGCATCGGTTGATGGCCGACACACTCGATACCGCGCTCGCCGGCATCCGCTCGATCCAGCAAGCCGCGCACCAGCAGACCGGCGGCCTTAAGCGACCGCGATGGCCGATGATCGTGCTGCGCAGCCCGAAGGGCTGGACCGGACCGAAGGAAGTCGACGGGCTGAAGGTCGAAGGCTTCTGGCGTGCACATCAGGTGCCGATCGCCAACCCGCGCGGAAACCCCGAGCATCTGAAACTGCTCGAACATTGGATGAGCACCTACGAGCCCGACAAGCTGTTCGATTCGAGCGGCCGGCTCGTGCCTGAATTGCAAGCCCTTGCGCCCGCAGGCCACCGTCGGATGGGGGCCAACCCGCACGCCAACGGGGGCCTCCTGAAGCGGGAATTGAAGCTGCCGGATTTCCGTGCGCATGCGGTCGAGGTGACCGCTCCGGGTGACGCCGTCGCCGGAAGCCACGCGAGAACTCGGCAAGTTCTTGCGCGAGGTCGTGGAGCTGAATGCGGAGGCCCGCAATTTCCGCATCATGGGTCCGGACGAAACCGCATCCAACCGGCTCGACGCGGTCTTCGAGGCCACCGACCGGGTCTGGATGGAGGGCATCGAACCTTATGACGTCCACCTCGCCCATGACGGCCGCGTGATGGAGGTCCTAAGCGAGCATCTCTGCCAAGGCTGGCTCGAGGGCTACCTGCTTACCGGCCGCCACGGCTTCTTCTCCTGCTATGAGGCCTTCATCCACATCGTGGATTCAATGTTCAACCAGCATGCCAAATGGCTGAAGGTCTCGCGCGCGCTGCCCTGGCGGCGGCCGATCGCGTCGTTGAACTATCTCCTCACCTCGCATGTCTGGCGTCAGGACCACAATGGATTCAGTCATCAGGATCCCGGCTTCGTCGATCTCGTCACCAACAAAAAGGCCGACATCGTCCGCGTCTACTTCCCGCCTATCCCGGCGATGCGAACACCCTGCTCTGGGTCGCAGACCACTGCCTGCGCACCTATGACCGCATCAATGTGATTGTCGCCGGCAAGCAACCCGCGCCGCAATGGCTTTCGATGCGCGATGCGATCACCCATTGCGAAGCGGGCATCGGCATCTGGAAATGGGCCGGCACCGAAGCAGTCAACGCCGAGCCAGACGTGGTGATGGCCTGCGCCGGCGACGTTCCGACGCTGGAAACGCTCGCCGCCGTCGATCTGCTCCGCAAGGCGCTGCCGCAGTTGAAGATCCGCGTCGTCAACGTGGTCGACCTGATGACGCTGCAGCCGACGGAGCAGCATCCGCACGGCCTGTCCGACCGCGACTTCGACAGCCTGTTCACCTGCGACAAGCCTGTCATCTTCGCCTATCACGGCTATCCTTATCTGATCCATCGCCTGACCTACAGCCGCACCAATCACGACGGAATGCACGTGCGGGGCTTTGCGGAGGAAGGCACCACCACGACGCCGTTCGACATGGTGGTGTTGAATGGCCTCGACCGCTTCCATCTCGCCATCGAAGCAATCGAACGCGTGCCGGGGCTCGACATCGCGGCCGCCCACGTCAAGCAGCAGTTCCGTGACGCCCTGATCGAGCATACGCGCTACGTGCGCGAGCATGGCGAGGACATGCCGCAAATCCGTGACTGGATCTGGCCCTATGGAGCGACAGGTCACAAATCCGTTGACTGAGGCACACTCATGTCCGACAGCGTCCTGGTGCTTAACGCCGGCTCGTCCAGCATCAAGTTCGGCCTGTTCGACATCACGCCGTCCGAGCCAGAGCTGCAATGCAAGGGCCTGCTTGACGAGCAGGAGAAGGTCCCGCGCATCGTGATGAGCGATGCCTCGGGCAGGCCGCTGTTCGAGAAGCGCCGCGCGAGCGGCACGTTGGAAGACAACGGCCTGTTCGGCGATATCTTTGCCTGGATCGAGGACTATCTCGACGGCGGCAGCCTCGCCGCCGTCGGCCCATCGCATCGTCCATGGCGGCCGCGAGTTCTACGGGCCAGTCGTCATCGCAGGGCAGACTCTCGCTGCGCTGGAGGCGTTGACGCCGCTGGCGCCGCTGCACCAGCCGCGCTGCCTTGCGCCGGTCCGGGCCGTGCGGTCACTGCAGCCGGAGCTGACGCAGATCGCCTGCTTCGACACGGCCTTTCATCACGGCCTGGCGCCGCCGGTGAGCCGCTTTGCCATCCCGCGGCAGTTTGAGCAGCGCGGCATCCGCCGCTACGGTTTCCACGGCCTCTCCTTCGAATACGTCGCCAGCCGGCTCGCCGCGATCGCGCCGCAATGGGCCGACAAGCGCGTCGTCGTGGCACACCTCGGCAATGGCGCGAGCCTCTGTGCCTTGCGAAAGGGCGACAGCGTCGACACCACGATGGGATTGACCCCACTCGACGGTCTCGTGATGGGGACACGCTGTGGAACGATCGACCCCGGCGTGCTGCTTTATCTCATGCAGGAAGAGAAAAATGTCGGTCGATGACGTGCAGCACCTGCTGTACGAACGTTCGGGTCTGCTCGGCGTCTCCGGGGTGTCAGCCGACATGCGCGCCCTGCTGGCGAGCCACGATCCTGCGGCTCGCGAAGCCGTCGATCTCTTCACATTTCGTGTCGCCGCAGAAGTCGCCGTGATGGCAAATACCCTCGCCGGCCTCGATGGCCTGGTGTTCACCGGCGGCATCGGCGAGCACGCCCCGGAAATCCGGCAGCGCATCTGCGATCGCCTCTCCTGGCTCGGGGTCAGCATCGATGCAGCCGCAAATGCTCAGGGCGCGCAGCGTATCGCCGCGAAGGGCAACCCTGTCGACGTACTGGTCATTCCGACCAATGAGGAAGTCAGTATTGCGCGGCACTGCCGCAGCCTGCTGGTCACAGGTCGTTAGGTCGAGACGACCTTGGCTTGGCGGCAGCCGCCGAGCAAGTCTGATCCAGGACGTTCGTTGTGAGACGCTGCAACGATCCGGTTCAGTCCGTCGCCGCAACCCACATCACGAGCTCCCTCGCGAGGGTGCCGAAAGCCTTATCGAAGGCGGCGGCCGCCTCGGACGGCGTCAGCGAGCTAATTCCCTCGGATCCCTCGATAAGCTTTGCAGCCTTTACCTGACCATTTCGATCCACGATCTTCGCGGACAACGAGATCGTCGCGCGCGGTTGAGGTCCCTGCACGATTTCGAACCGGCGCAGGTCGATCAGCAGACGCGGCGCACCTTCTACGCCGCTGTCGGCGCGCAGTGGCGCATGCTCGACGTCGTAATTCTCGAAGCTCTGCAGCAACCGCGCCTGCACCAGCACCGGGAGACTATCGCTCCACTGCGCACCTTCGAATCCCTGAATTTCCTCATCCGGCGTGAACAAGAAGCGCTGGGTCTGGAGGCGGGCGATCGCGGTCGGCTCCGCCATGACCAGCTGCTCGGGCAGCTTCGCATGGCGTTGCGCGCCGAAGCTGTCCACCGCGTGAAGGTCATACGCCACCTTGCGCGGCGCGGGCGCACCGCCGCCGGTCATGCGTTCGAGTCCGGCCACAATTCCATCGAGCTTCGGCGTATTGCGCGCGAGCCCTTCAGCGAACGTGCTGAGATTGTCGATCGTGCTGTGCAGCGGCGCGGCGTTGTCGGACAGGACGGCATCGACCCGGCGTAGCGCATCGCGGGCTGCCTGCGTCATGCTCCGCCCGGCCCCCTTTTCGGCCACCAGCGGTTCGCGCGCCGGCGGCGCCTGGGGATCATCACCGCCTTCCAGAGCGATCACCGGGACACCAGTCAACCCCTGGAAGTCGAGGCCGACACGCGTATCGGTATGCACCGGCGTGCGCTCGGCGACTGCGATCCCGGCGCGAACCTCGCGCGGGCGTTCCGGGACCAGTTCAAGGGCCGTGACCTCGCCGACGCGGATACCGTTGAAGAGAACGCCCGCCCCGACGAGAAGGCCAGGCACGGGGTCGGTAAACACGAGCTGGTATGTCTCCCGCCTTTCCGATCCCGCCGAAATTGTTCAGCCAGTAGACGAAGCCGAACACGGCGACGATTGCCGACAATACGAATGCACCAACGACAATGTAGGGCGCGCGGATTTCCATTTGCGTCTCTCTCTCTGCCTAATTGCCGAGGCCAAGCTTCTGCGCCCGGGCTCCGTGAAAGTAAGCCTGGACCCAGGGGTGATCGGACTTGAGCACCGATGACAGCTGCCCGATGGCCGCGATCCTGCCGTCGGCAAGCGCGGCGACGCGGTCGCAGATGGCTTGCAGGCTGTTCAAGTCGTGCGTCACCATGAACACAGTAAAACGCAACGTCCGATGTAGCGTCCGGATCAAGGTATCGAATTCGCCTGCAGCGATGGGATCGAGCCCGGACGTTGGCTCATCGAGAAACAAGAGCGAGGGGTCGAGCGCCAGTGCCCGCGCGAGCGCAACCCGCTTGGTCATGCCGCCCGAGAGCTCAGACGGATACTTGTCCCCATCTTCGCGCGTCAGTGCCGACCATCTCGAGCTTGGCGTCCGCAATTTCGTCCAGCAGCCCCGGGGAAAGCCGCGCACGCTCGCGCAGCGGAAACTGGATGTTCTGGCGAGCCGTCAAGGCCGAGAACAGCGCTCCCTGCTGGAACAGCACGCCCCAGCGGCGTTCGTCATCGCTGTCGCCCGCGAAATCAATCTGCCCGCTCCGCTTCGGAAGCAGACCGACCAATGACCGCATCAGCACCGACTTTCCGCCGCCGGACGCCCCCACGAGGCCGAGAATTTCGCCATCGTTCACGTCGAGATCGAGATGATCGAGGATGATCTTCTCGCCGAAGCCGACCACGAGGTCGCGGATATGGATCGCTGGCGTGTCGACCATGGCTACATCCCGATCGAAGCAAAGAAGACCGCGAACAATCCGTCGAGCACGATCACCAGGAAGATCGATTTCACGACCGACGCCGTCGTCTGCTGCCCCAACGACTCCGCGCTGCCCTTGACGCTCAATCCCTCCACCGCCGCGACAAGCCCGATCACGAGTGCCATGAATGGCGCTTTGATGATACCGACCTCGAAATGAGTGACTGAAACCGCGTCGTGAAGGCGTGCGATGAAGATCGCCGGACTCATGCCGCCATAGAGCCAGGCGATGAGCCCGCCGCCATAGAGCGCTGCGAGCGAGCCGAGAAAGGCGAGAATCGGCAGCGCCACCACCAGTGCCAGGATCCGCGGCAGAATCAGGACTGCGACAGGATCGAGCCCCATCGTGCTGAGCGCATCGATCTCCTCGCGCATCTTCATCGCACCGATCTCGGCCGTATAGGCGCTGCCCGAGCGTCCGGCCACCATGATGGCCACGATCAGCACGCCAATCTCGCGCAGCACGAGGATGCCGACCATGTCGACGACATAGGATTCCGCGCCAAAGCGGCGGAAATGGAAGATGCCTTGCTGAGCAATGATGGCGCCGATCAGGAACGTGATCAGCACCATGATCGGCACCGCTTGCCAGCCCACCCCGGCCGAGCTGATAGACGGTCGACGTCAATCGGAACGATCGCGGATGCCTGAAAATGCCGAGCAGCGCTGCGCTGAAGGCGCCGAGCATATGCAGGAATGCTGCCGAATCGGACGCCAACCGCCTGCTGCCGCGGCCGAGCTGATCGAGTCTCTGCAGCACTGGGTTGACTGATCTGCGTTCGGCGGGGCCGGAACGGTTCAGCCCTCGCACCTCTTCCAGCAGGTCGCCATATGGACCATCGGCACCCGTGAGCGCTGCCCTGGCCGCACCGCCGCGGGCGAGCCTTTCAAGAAGCCAGGCCCCGACGGTGTCGAGCGCGGTGACGCGACGTACATCGATCGAGCCGATGTCGGTACGCGCGGCGTTCGTACACAGCCGCTCCAGCGCTTCGACGTTGGCAACGTTCCAGGCCCCACATGCGGTAAGCACGCGCGGATCGTCCGCATTCGCTGTCAGGGCCGGGGCGTTGAGCAAGATTCTGACTCCAATTTGCAACTCCTCACCTTAGGGCGCTGGAGCCGGCTGTGTTTGACCCAGCGCAATCGGCTTCACCGTGCCCCGGAATGCGCTTGACCGAGATCAACGGCCTGGCAAGCGGCGGCCTTATGATTTGACAGATTGCCCGGCAGCTCGGGCATGTTCAGGGAGATTTCTGATGAATCGCGCCGCCTTCACGCCTCTGCAAAACACTGCGTTGCCGCACTCGTTCAGGCAGGTTCGGCTTGAGCGCGCGCGCGAGCATGATCACCCCGAGGGTGCGCCCGCGATCGGCTATATCATCGTCGCCCCGCTCGACACGGCATCGCGGATCGATGTCGAGACCTGGAAAACCCATCGCGAGGCTTGCCGCGTCGTTCGTCAGCGCCCCACGGAAGACGATCAGCTCGGTCACCTCGTTCATGGTCCGGGCGGCAGCTGGCGCTTCCATTACGACGTGGCCGGTTTGACAGCCGATGAAGCCGGATATCATTTCGGCAACGAGCGCTTTCGGCTCGGCGAATACGTCTCCGTTCATGAGGCGGACGGCATGCACCCCTATCGGGTCGTCTCCGTCACGCCGCTTTGATCGCGACTGCGCCGGATCAGGATGTCGGCCCCCAAGGCATCCACGGCCGAAAGGGAGAGGTCGAGGACGACATTGACGATCCGGCGGTCGGTCGGCTCTGTCACGGCGGTGAACCCGAGTTCATGGCACATGTTCAGCATGGTGGTGTTCTCGGCCAGCACTTCACCTGACAGCCGCTTCAGCCCTTCCGACCTCGCATACTGAATCAGAAGCTGCATCAGCGCCCACCCAAATCCTCTGCCCTTGAGGTCGGACTGCAGCAGGATTGCGTATTCGGCATTCTCGTAGAGCGAGTCCGAATGAAGCTGGACTGCTCCCACCATGGCGCCGGTGCTCGGATCCAGCGCCGCAAAGGCCATCGCACGCGCGTAGTCGAGCTGGGTCAGCCGCGCAATGAACGTATGCGAAAAATTCTTCATTGCCTGGAAGAAACGAAGCCTGAGATCCTCGGCCGTTACACGCCTGAAGAAGCTCTCGACCATGGGCTCATCTTCCGGCCGCAACGGTCTTATCACGACGCGCGAGCCGTCCCTCAGGGCAAGCTCTCCTTCCCATTGCGACGGGTAAGGCCGCACCGCGAGCCGCGTCTGACCTGCAAACAGCCGCGGTGGCCTGCGGACTGCCACGCGTGCGTCGAGCGCCAGCACGCCGGCCTCGTCCGCCAGTAGCGGATTGATGTCGAGCTCTGCGACTTCCGGAATATCGGCCGCCATCTGCGCCAACTTGACGAGGGTGAGGGGCACGACATCGGCCGGGACACCGGGCACATCGCGATAGGCAGCCAGGAGCCGCGAGACCCGTGTCCGGCTCACCAGGTCGCGCGCCAGGTTCATGTCGAGCGGTGGCAGCGCCAGCGCCTTGTCGTTGATCACCTCGACCGCGGTGCCACCGCGGCCAAACACGATCACGGGACCAAAGGTCGGATCGTCGGCAATGCCGAGGAGCAATTCGCGTGCCGCCCGCCGCTCGATCATCGGCTGGATCGTCACGCCTTGCAGGACGGCATCCGGCCGCGCGTTCCGCGCGCGCGACAATACTGCCCTCGCTGCCTCGGCGACACGTTCGCGCGTCCGCAAGCCGAGGATGACGCCGCCGACATCCGACTTGTGGCTGATGTCGCGGGAGAACACCTTGACCGCAACCGCAAGTCCCTGGGCCAGAAACGGCGCGGCCTTGTCTGCGGCATCGTCGGCGTCACGGGCGGCGACGGTAGGAACGATCGGAATATCGTAAGCCTCAAACAGGGCGACGATCTCGGCCGGGTCGAGCCATTCCCGCCCTTCAGACAGCGTCTTCGCTATCACGCTCCTTGCCGCCGCCGTTTTCGGCGTAAACGTCGAGGCGATACTGGGCGGGATTGCGGTCAGTGCGACGGAGGCTTCGCGGTATCTCACCAGGTACATGAAAGCGCGCACCGCGTCATCTTCGGTAGGAAAATGCGGGACGCGGGCAGCTTCAAAGGTTGCCGCGGTGCGCTCGTCGGCACCATCCCACGATGCAAGCACCAGCGCGGCAACGTCACTCTTCCTGGTCCGACGGTCACGAACGCATTGTGCCACCGCTTCGGCGATTCCTTCGGTCTGCGCGACCGCCGTTTCCACATTCATGACCAGCACAGCGTCGCTGTTGGCGTCCTCGAGCAGCACGTCGAGCGCAGATACGTAGCGGGCAGCATCGGCGTCGCCGGAGATGTCGACGGGGTTGGCGCGAGACCAACCTTGCGGCAGAACCCGATCGAGCGCCGCAATCGTCTCCGCCGACAGGCTCGCTGGAACACCCCCGAGCTCAACGAGCCGGTCGATCGCGAGGATGCCGAGCCCGCCGCCATTGGTCAGGATCGACAGCCGGTTGCCGCGCGGAACGAAGCCGCGGCCGAGCAACTCGGCGCAGTCGAACAATTCCCGAAGGTCGTACACGCGCAGCATGCCGGCCCGGCGGAACGCTGCATCATAGACCGCGTCCGAACCGGCCAGCGCGCCGGTATGGGTAGCGGCGGCCTTGGCGCCCTGGGCCATCCGGCCCGCTTTCACGACAATCAGTGGTTTGAGCCGCGCCGCGGCGCGCGCGGCCGACATGAATTTGCGCGCGTCCTTGACGGCCTCGAGGTAAAGCAGGATCGCGGTGGTGTGATCGTCCTGCGCGAAATAGTCGAGCAAATCAGCGACATCGACGTCGAGCTGGTCTCCGATCGATACGATGCCGGAGAAGCCGAGCCGCCGCTCTGCCGCCCATTCGATCATCGCTGCAGCGACGGCCCCGGACTGCGAGATCAGGGCAAGACGCCCTTCGGCGGGCTGATGCGCGGCAAAGCTCGCATTGAGCTTTGCGCGCGGCACCATGACGCCGAGACAGTTCGGCCCGATCAGGCGCATGCCGTGCATGCGCGCCGTCAGCGCGACCGTCTCGGCAAGCGAGCCGGCGCCGTGCCCGAGGCCGGCGGACAGGATCACCGCACCGGCGACACCGACCGCGGCAGCGTCCGAGATGATGCCGGGAATCGCGGCCGCGGGCGCCGTGATCGCAACGAGGTCCGGAACGAATGGAAGTGACTTGAGATCCGGGGACGTAATCTCGCCGTCGATCGCGGCGTAGTTCGGATTGACCACGGCGATGCGGCCGGAAAAGCCGCACGCCTTGAGGTTCATGAGCACCGCCAGGCCGAGCGAAGATGGACGCGAACTGCCACCGACAAGTGCGACCGTTCGAGGCGAAAGAACCCGTTCTAGGCCAAACGTAGACATCGGACGGTCTCGCAAGGAACGAGCGGAGGCGCCTGCCGCTTCGTGCAGCGTGCCAGCGCCCGCATGACATCCTCGCGAGCAATGATCCCGACCAGGTGGCGATAGTTATCAATCACGGGCAGGCTCTTGAGCCGATGTGCGACCATCATCTGCAGAACACGCTGCAGACTTGTGTCCGGCTCAACCGCGATCACATCGGACGACATGATCTCATCGACCGTCGTTCCCATCCGATCGTCGTAACGTGGCAAGATATGATCTGTCGGACAGGCGAACACTTTCAGGGCGTCGAGTTTCGTGACGAACCCGACCACGACATCGTCGCGGAGCACGGGATAGGCGTCATAGTCGTCTTTTGCGAACAACCGGTACAAGTCGCTGACGGTCATTTCGGGAGCGACGCTTCGTACCGACCTCGTCATGTTGCTCGCGACGGTTTCCTGAAGAAACTCGTACATGGCTGATCCCCTTGGATGGATGGTTATTTCGTGGGCGCATCGCTACCTGACGAGCGACGCGCCCGGCAGGGCGGCTACGCCGCCGTCTTGATGTCGATCTGCCTGCTCTGCTTGAGAGCCGGCTTCTTGACGGTGACCTTGAGCACGCCCTTGGCGATTTCGGCGCTGACGTCCTCCGCCTTGACGCCCTCGGGCAATGCAACGGACCGCGAGAACGCGCCGAAGCTGCGCTCGATCAGGTGATAGTCCTTGTCCTTCTCCTCGCGCTCGCTCTTCTTCTCGCCCCGGATCGTGAGGGTGTTGTCGGCGAGGTTGAGCTGAACGTCCTTGGTCTCGAGGCCGGGCAGTTCGGCGGAGATCTCGACGGTCTTGTCGGTCTCGCTGACGTCCATGCGCGGCATCATTGCCGGCGGCGCGGCGAATGCCGGAAAATTGCGGCCGAGTCCATCGAACAGCCTATCGATTTCCTGCTGCAGAAATGTGAAGGGGTTGCTCTCCCGCCGCGCCACGGCGCGCTCGGTTCGAACGGGGATCATGTCGTTGACCATCAGTACCTCCTTTTGAGTGTCGCTCGCGTGCCAACATTAGTCAGGAGCAGCCACTCGGCTGTTGACCGGGATCAAAACCGGGCCAATGTCATGTGATCAAAGGAGGGGCACAGACCCAAGCGAGTCCCGTCATGCACGCCATGATCCTGCCCGCGCGAGGCGCGCGGCTGCAATATACGGAGCGGCCCGACCCGCTTCCGGGACCGGGCGAGGTCCGCGTCAAGGTCGGCGCCTGTGGCGTTTGCCGCACCGACCTGCATGTCGTCGACGGAGAACTGCCCGACATCGCCTATCCGATCGTTCCCGGCCATGAGGTGGTTGGCCGTATCGATGCGATCGGTGACGGCGTTGACCATGCGCATCTTGGCACACGCGTCGGCGTCCCTTGGCTCGGATCGACCTGCGGGCATTGTCCCTACTGTCGGGAAGGCAAGGAAAACCTTTGCGACGCCCCCCTGTTCACCGGCTATACGCGGGACGGCGGCTTTGCCACCCAGCTGGTGGCAGACGCGCGCTACTGCTTTCCGCTCGGTGAAGACGGCGAGGACGCGGAGCTTGCACCGCTGCTCTGCGCCGGCCTGATCGGCTGGCGCTCCCTGGTGATGGCTGGCGATGGCCGCAAACTCGGCATCTACGGCTTTGGCGCGGCGGGACATATCGTCGCGCAAGTGGCGCGTTGGCAAGGGCGGGATGTGTACGCTTTCACCCGTGCGGGCGACACCGAGGCCCAGCACTTGGCTTTATCGCTCGGCGCATGCTGGGCCGGCGCTTCGGGAGATCGGCCGCCGGCCGAGCTTGATGCCGCAATCATCTACGCCCCGACCGGGCCGCTTGTCCCGCTCGCGCTGCGCACGCTGCGCAAAGGCGGACGCGTGGTCTGTGCCGGCATTCACATGTCGGATATTCCGAGCTTTCCCTACGACATCCTTTGGGGTGAACGGCAGATCGTTTCCGTTGCCAACCTGACGCGACAAGATGGCGTCGACTTTCTCAAGACGGCGGCAAAGGCTGGAATCCGGACACACGTCACCGTCTTTCCGTTGGACCAGGCGAATGAAGCACTGGCGCGCTTGCGGGACGGCAAGCTCGTCGGCGCAGCCGTTTTGAAACCATGACGACGCCGACATCAATACCCGACGCGGCCACAGGCGAGACTGGCCAAGCCGCTGTATTGTCGTTCCTGGCCGGGTCTGGCCAGCCGACCGTGCCGGTAAAGCGGATCGACACCCATTGTTCGATCGTCTTTCTCGAACCTTCGCGTGTTCTGAAGATCAAGCGAGCTGTCAAGCTGCCTTATCTCGACTTCTCGACACTGGAGAAGCGGCGGCGCGCCTGCGAGGATGAGATCGCCATCAACAAGCGCAACGCCCCCGCCATCTATCACAGGGTGGTTCCGATCACGCGTGGGCGCGATGGGCTTGCGGTCGGGGGGACCGGACCGGTTGTCGAATGGGCCGTCGAAATGGCTCGCTTCGACGAAAACAAGACGCTCGATCATCTTGCCGAGCAAGATGCAATCCGGCCGGAGCTTGGCGAGAGACTGGCCGCCATCCTGCTCGAATCCCATCGGACCGCAACCGGACGCGAAGGATCCCCATGGCTTGCCTCGCTCCCTGTCATCATCAAGCGCAATATGGAGCAGTTTTGCGCCGAGCCGGTTCTCTCCCGAGAGGAAATCGATCGATTGCACGAACTGAGTCATCAGGCCCTCGCGCGCAACCTCGAACTGCTGCGCCGCCGCGCCGCCGCTGGGCAGGTCCGGCATTGTCACGGCGACGCACATCTCGGCAACATCGTCCTGCTCGACGGCCAGCCCGTTCTGTTCGATGCGATCGAGTTTGACCCCAATATCGCGACGACCGACGTCCTCTATGACCTCGCATTCCCCGTGATGGACCTGCTGTACTTTGGGCAGGAGCCGACGGCCAACAGATTGTTCAACAGCTACGTGCAAGCCACCTGGGATGCACAATCGAACGCGCTGTCCTTGGTACCGCTGTTTCTGTCGATGCGCGCTGGAATACGCGCCAACGTGCTCTTCACCAAGCAGCGACAATACCAAAGCGACCAAACGATCACCGCCCACGCAAAACGGTATTTCCAGCTTGCACGCCGGCTCATTGAACCGGCTCCGTCCCGCCTGCTTGCAATTGGCGGGAAGTCCGGTACCGGCAAGAGCGTGCTGGCGCGCGACATGGCGTATCTGATCGCGCCGCCCCCGGGCGCCCTGGTTCTGCGATCCGATGTCATTCGCAAGCAGCTCAATCACGTCGCCGAGCACGCCACATTGCCGCCCGAGACCTACACTCCCGAGGCATCCGACCGCGTCTACCAGGCCATGCTGGATCGTGCCGGGCACGCCTTGGCGCAAGGAATCTCGGTTATCCTCGACGCCGCATTCCTGCAGCAAGCCGAACGCGACGCCGCAAAAGTCGTTGCCCGCAGCGCCAGGGTCGAACTCAGCGGGATATTTCTGACTGCCGATGACGCCGCGCGGCTGCAACGTGTCGCATCGCGACGGCACGACGCCTCCGATGCGACGGTCGACGTTGTCAACGCCCAAGCAAAGATTGATACCGGCGACATCGATTGGGAAATCGTGGACGCCTCCGGTTCGGCCGCCACGACACTCCACCGCAGCATGTCCTGTTTTCAAAACGAACCGTGGCCTTCCGACGTGCGGAACGCCCCCTAAGGGAATATCCGGAATTGGTCGAGCCGGCGAAGTCTGTCAGCATCCTTTCACCAGAACAGGAGGATGCTATGAACCGCGCATTGGGTCTTCTTTTTGCCGGAAGCGCCATCGCTACGGCAGCGCTTGTTCTATTCTACAACTGGTTCTTCCCCGACGCGATGCCGCTTGCCTCGACCGAGCCGCTTCTGGCTTGGCGATTTGAGGCGGCCTTTGTCGTATCGGCGGCAGCCTGGACCGCAGCCTTTGTGGCAGCGGCGTCTGCGCTGTCGTTGCTGCTGATAGCCTTCACCGGTCGGGACGCTACCGTCGGACGCTAGAATGAGTGCACTCGCTTAACTTAACTTGCTTTGACGTCTGCTGTGCATCGAGGGCCGACCTTGCAGGGCCGGCGCGCGATGCATTCGCATGAAAGATCATCCGCAAGCTGGCGATCGGCGGCTGGGCTCGAAGCGGATGGTGGACGGTTACGCCTGGCGCCGCCACACACTCCAGAGAGCACCGACCATCAGAAATCCGGTTACGAGTAGAACGACGACGAACATCTGCATGATGTCGAAGTTGAGGGTATCGCGCGCGACAAACAGCGCTGCGACGAACCCCGCGAGTATGAAGAGAATTCGAATAATGAGACTCACGGCTCTCTCCTGCAGACGGGCGCGGCTCATGGCCCGCGAATTTCGCTCCCGGAACGTTGAGCCAGACCCTCAACCCTGCGGGCGACGCTGCTACCATAAAGACTTGGCACCGCTGGACTTTGCGGCAGATCAAGCCCGTCCAAGGCGACAGCCTGCCGGATCAATGCTGCAGGACGTACTGTCCGGGCGCATCGTCGAGCGGCAATCTACCCCCGGGAGCGCAAAGCGCCGATTGCGCCGGCACCCACGCACCGGAATGCGCCGTGAGGAAGCGAACCCACTCCAGCCACCAGGATCCGTCGCGATTCACCGCCTTCCGCAGCCACTCGTCGGGGCCGACATAAGGTTGATCCGCCTTCTTCTCCAACAACTGATAGCTGTGCCCCTCCTCCGACGGCGGAGCAACGATGCCGGCGTTGTGACCGCCGCTCGCCAGCACGAAGGCGATATCGGCATCGGCCAACAGATGAATCTTGTGAACCGACCGCCAGGGCGCGACGTGATCACGAACGGTGCCGACCACGAACATGGGGGCGCGAAGATCGGAAAGTGCCACCGGCTGCCCGTCCGCCAAATAGCGGCCCTCGGCAAGGTCGTTGTTGAGAAACAGCTTGCGCAGATAATCCGAATGCATCCGATAGGGCATGCGAGTCGCGTCCGCGTTCCATGACATCAGGTCACTCGGTGCGGCGCGCTCGCCCATGAGATAATCGCGTACCAGGCGCGACCAGATCATATCGTTCGACCGCAGCAACTGGAACGCACCGGCCATCTGCGCCGTCTCGAGCACGCCGCGCTGCCGCATCATATCCTCCAGGAACGCAACCTGGCTTTCATTGATGAAGAGCGTCAGCTCGCCAGCATCGGTGAAATCGACCTGGGCTGCCAAGAGCGTCACCGAGCGCAGGCAGCCGGGCCGCTCCTTCTGCAGCCGAGCAGCCGCAATGGCGAGTAGCGTCCCGCCAAGGCAGTAGCCAGCCGCATGGATTGGACGTTCGGGAACAAGCTGATTGATCACGTCGATCGCGGCGTCGATCCCAAGCTTGCGATAGTGATCGAGACCAAGTTCGCGATCGGCTGGCCCGGGGTTGCGCCATGAGATCATGAACACCGTAAAGCCGCGTCGAACCAGGAAGCGCACGAGCGAATTCTGCGGCGAGAGATCGAGGATGTAATACTTCATGATCCACGCCGGCACGATAAGTACCGGTTCGGGGCAAACGTCGGCCGTCTCGGGTGCGTATTGGATGAGCTCGATCAGCTCATTCCGGTAGACAACCTTGCCCTTGGTCGCGGCAACGTCCTTGCCGACCACAAATGGGGCGGGTCCGGACGGACTGGCGCTCAACAGGTCCTTGCAATCTTCCAGCCAGTTATGCCAGCCCGACACGAAGTTGCCGCCACCTGAATCCATCGCTCGCCGCAGCACCTCGGGGTTGCTGAACGCGAAGTTAGACGGCGCCACGAAATCGAGACATTGGCGGACGGTGAAATCCACAATTGCCGCATTTGCCTTCGAGACGCCACGCAGGTCGCTGGCCGCCGCATGCCACCACTGTTCGCCCAGCAGGAAGGCCTGGGCCATGATATTGAACGCCGGCAGCGACCAATCCTGGCCGGAGAACCTATTGTCGCCTGGCTGCGGCCTGACCATGAACCAGGGTTGCCAAGCCGCATGCGGCGTCGACACCATTCGCGCGAAGCGCGAGCCGTCACCAAGAGCTTTCAGTGCAAGCTCAAGCCGTTTTCCGGGCGACGCTGCGAGGTGGAGCTGCCAATCGGCAAACGCGAGCGCAAGGCTCGCCGGCGAGATGCCCCCAGTCCATCGCGCCATTGCCGCGTGAGCCAGTTGGTCGATCGATTCGGCCGCCGTCGATCCTTCACTCTCAGGGGCCACGGAGGCTGGCATTCTTGCGGCCGCCACATCGTCGTTGGCGGGGGATGTGGTTTGGTCGAGAACTGCTTGGACTGTCATCGCTCACCTCCTTGCTCGAGCGGGATGAGCTCGGCTCTTACCTGTCTTCGCGTTCGGCGCCTGCTCCGACGCCAGACGTCCCTGCCTAGTCGAAACGGAACCGTTTCCGGCCCAATGCCACGATCTCGCCGTCCGTCGGATGATCGCTCGGCTCAACATGCAAATTGAGGCCGGGCCTTGCCGTTCTGAGATACTGCATCAGCTCGGTCTTCTCGGTTCCTGGTCCGATGACGAGCAGATCGCTGCAACCGCCCACGGCCTCCCCTACCCGGGCGAGGAATGTCGCGTCGGCCTGGACGCGGCCATCGCCGATCGTATTCGCCTTGTGATGCAGATGCTGCGAGGGCAAATGAGCATGAACGGCCGTGGCGCTGACTCCTGTCAACCCAATGCCGAAAATTTTCGCGACAAGGTGATCGATCCAAACGACGGCATGCGCATGTGTTTGCAAGGCAATCTCGCTCATGAAGTGACTCCGGTGCTTGCTTTCTCTGCTTCTCTCAATCGGCGCGCCAATGCTGCAAGCAGTTCCCTGCGACTGACAATGCCGACGACAGCGCCGGCGCATACCACGGGAACCTGGGCAACATCGTAGATATCCATCTGCGCGACGACGTCCTCGATCGATGCCTCGACATCGACGGTGATTGGAGAAGAACTCATGAGCGAACCGACCCGCAAGGTGCGCATACGTTCGCGTTCGGGCGTGTTCTCGGCAATGCCGAGCAGCGACTCCAGCCAGTTTCCGGACGGTGGGCTGATGCCAAGCTCGTCACGGTGAAGGAAATCGCCCTCCGAAACCATGCCGATGAGAGCTCCAGCATCGTCGATCACCGGCAGGCCGCGCTGATCAGTCTCAAGCAGCAGTTGGACGGCGTTGAGCACCGTGGCGGTCGGCTTGATCGTCGCGAATGAACTGCGCATCACGTCAGTTGCGAGCATGGTCATTCTCCCATTCAGCACATGTGCTGGCCGCCATTGATCGACAGCGTCGACCCGGTGATGAAACCCGCTTCGTCGGCGGCAAGAAATGCGACGGCACGGGCAATTTCTTCCGGCTGCCCCAGCCGCCCAACCGGGATCTGCGGCAGAATGGAGTTCTGCATGACATCAGTCGGCACCGCGGCCAGCATCTCGGTATTGATGTAACCCGGGCAGATCGCATTGACCGTGATCCCAAATCGCGCGCTTTCGAGCGCGAGCGCGCGGGTGAAGCCGAGCTCGGCGGCCTTCGCCGCGGCATAGTTCGTCTGACCGATCTGGCCCTTCTGCCCATTGATCGACGAGATGTTGATGATCCGCCCGAACTTGCGCGCCCGCATGCCCTCGATCAGCGGCCTGCACATGTTGAACAGCGAATCCAGATCAGTTCGGAGCACCGCGTCCCATTGCGGCTTCGTCATGCGGTGCAGCGTGGCGTCGCGCACGATGCCGGCATTGTTGACCAGGATGTCGATCGGACCGAGCGCGGCTTCGACCTCGCGGACACCAGTTGCACAGGCATCGAAATCGGCAACATCCCACCGGAAGGTGCGAATTCCGGTCTGCTCGCCAAATCGGCGCGCAGCGTCCGCATTTCCAGCGTAGCAGGCCGCAACCCGGCACCCGCCAGCAGCGAGGGCCCGTGAAATCGCCGCGCCAATTCCCCTGCTTCCACCTGTAACCAATGCGACGCGCGCCATGCCGGCTCCTCCAAGCTGGGCACAACATTTGCGCGAAGTACACGCTCGATGAATTGATCTCGCTCAATCAGAATCCACGAACGCGCATGAGGCAGATCAAATCGGCCCGCCTCGACCGGTGCTTTGATGGCACTTGCTCTTCCATCCCCCTTTGGAGAACGGCCCATGTTCAAGAACATCCTGGTCCACATTCCGACGGAGCTGTCGCCACGTCCCGCGGTCGACGGATCGGTTTCGCTCGCGCTCGGCATCGGCGCGCATCTCGACGCAATGGCGATCGGCTACGAGACTGCCAGCGTACCGTTGGTCGCTGAAGGGGGGGTGGCGGTCGCCTCGCTGTTCGAGGCCGAACACGATCAGGCCCTCGAACGCGCCGAGGCGGCGCTGCGCGTCTTCGACGTCGAGGCACGGAATGCAGGGATATCCTTCGCGACCCGCGCGGTGGGTGCGCTTCCGATCGATGCGCGCGAGATCATCTGCGCGAACGCGCGTCTGCACGACCTCACCGTGGTCGCCCAGCCGCTGGGCGACTACAACAGCTATGACAATGTGATCCCACGTGAGCTTTTGTTCCAGGCCGGCGGTCCCGTCCTGTTCATGCCCTACACGTTCCACGGCGCATTTTCAGCGAAGCGGATCGGGATCTGCTGGGACGGCAGCCGGCTTGCCGCCCGCGCGCTGCATGATGCGATGCCGCTGCTGCGCGCTGCCGACGCCCTTGCCATCATCACCATCGATGGCCCTGACCCTATCCCTGCGGAGAGCTCCGCCGACCATCTGGTGCGATATCTTGCCAAGGCCGGTCTTCCGGCCAAGATCACATCATTGCCGGCGTCCAAGTCGGAGGTTCAGTCGATCCTGCTGTCGATCGCGGCGGATGAGAGCCTGGATCTTCTGGTGATGGGTGGATACGGCCACTCCCGTCTGCAGGAAATTCTGCTCGGCGGCGTCACACGCGACATGCTGCGCGCGATGACTGTTCCGGTCCTGATGTCTCACTAAGCGAGGGTCGAATTGTGAAGTATCCTGCCGGAACATTTCCAAGGCATGTGGCCCGCGGATTCGTCATCATCGGCGCGATCTGCGCCGCACTGACTCCAGCTGCTGCGGACCAGGCGCAAGGCCGTCGCCTTGCGCAGCTCTACTGCGCCCGCTGCCATGCAATCGACAAGGTGAGCCCGAGCCCACTGAGGATAAGCACCTCCGTTCCGGACATTGCACGAACGCTATCCGGTCGAGATGCTGCAGGAATCGCTCGCGGAAGGAATCGTCACCGGCCATCCGACCATGCCCCAGTTCAGCTTCGAGGCGGACCAGGTGGGCGACTTCATTCTGTTCTTGAAATCGCTGGAGCGCGGGCAAGCAGACCGTTGAGCCAGGTCAATGTGCGGAGTGCACGGAGCTTTATTCTATTTTTCTCAACACGGAGGTCCGACATGCGTGCGCATCAGATCATGACCAAGCATATCATCGCCGTCAGTCCGCACACGAAGATCCTGGATGCGGCCAACATCATGCTGCGATGTCACCTCAGCGGTCTGCCGGTGATGGACGAAGACGGCACGCTCAGGGGCATGGTGTCCGAGGGAGATTTCCTGCAGCGCGGCGAGATCGGCACGGGCCACAAGCGCTCAGCATGGCTGGAACTGTTCACCGGCGTGGGTCGTGCCGCGACCGATTTCGTGCACGAGCGCGGTCGCAAGGTCGAGGATGTCATGACGGCGAACCCGATCACCGTCGAGGAGCAGACGCCGCTCGACGAGATCGTGCACCTGATGCACAAGCATGGCGTGAAGCGGGTGCCGGTCGTGAACGGCAAGACCATGGTCGGGATCGTCACCCGGGCAGACATCCTGCAGGCCGTCGCATCGCTGGCGCGCGAGGTTCCCGACCCGACCGCCGACGACAGCCATATCCGCGAACGGATCCTGCGCGAAATCAACGCCACCGGCTGGCGTCCGGCCGGCTTCCAGGTCTGGGTGCGCAACGGCGTCGTGCATCTGCACGGCCTGATCTTCGATGACCGCGCGCGCCAGGCCGCGATCGTGCTCGCCGAGAACACCTCGGGCGTCCAGGAGGTCCATGATCACCTCTGCTTCGTCGACGGTTATTCCGGGTACTATGTGGAATCGCCGGAAGACATCAAGGCGGCCGGCTGATCCGATCGAGGAGCTCAACATGGCAATGAGTACGCTGCTTGTCGTCACAGCCGTCTGTCTCATCTTCTCGATCTTTGCGCTCGCGCTCGTCCTGACCGATCGCAGCACGACGCGCTGGCGTGAGGAAAAGGACGGGAATCGAGCCACCACACGCGCTGCCTATCCCGACAAGAACGGGACCTAGCCTCGCTTTTCGCCCCGCGCGCCGAGACACTGACGTCTCGGCGTGCGGCCACCGTCTATTCCTCCGTGTCCCCTTAACCTACGTACAAATACGTAAGTGGCTTCTACTTAGGGGAAATATCCAAATTTCCCAATCCGTCAGATGCGATCAACCTGGCTCCATCGATCTTCTCATCCATGGAGCGTCGCCATGCAGACCCAGAACGCCATTTCTCTCGAGAACAGCCGTCACCCGACCAGCATCCTCAACCGACAGGCGCGCGTTGAAGGGCCCTTCGGCATTATTGGGACGCCGATGCGATTCGCACGCAACAGCGAGATTTACGGCGAGGATGAGGCCTCGGAATACCTCTACCAGGTCGTCTCCGGCGCCGTCCGAACTTACAGGATTCTGGAAGACGGGCGTCGCCAGATCGGCGCTTTTTATCTCCCCGGCGATATCTTCGGCTTCGAGGCCGGCGAGACGCATATCTCCTCGGCTGAGGCCGTCTCCGAGGCCCGGGTCATCGTAGTCAAGCGCGCCGCGCTCATGGTCCGTGCCGGCCACGAAAAGGATCTGGCACGGCAGCTGTGGGATGCGACGGCCCAGGAGCTGCGCCGTTTCCAGGAGCATCTGATGCTCCTGATCTGCAGCGCCGAAGATCGTGTCGTCGGCTTCCTTCATGACATGGCGCGCCGCGCCTTCAAGAATGCCGCCATCGAGCTTCCGATGTCGCGCCAGGATATCGCGGACTATCTCGGTCTGACGATCGAAACGGTGTCACGCACCTTTACCCAGCTTGAGCAGAACGGCGTGATCTCGCTTCCGACCTCGCGCCGGGTGGAACTGCGCAACCGTGCGATGTCGAACCGGATTATGGCGGCGTGAGAAGGGCGCGCCAGGCTCCGAGAGCCGGCGGCGAGTGAGAGGCAAGGAATCGAATGCGGCCGAACCTGGCGATCACCTATGGGCAGGACAGGCTGCCGCGGTACACCAGCTATCCTACGGCTCCGCATTTTTCTGCGGAGGTTGGCGAGGCTGACTACCGGACATGGCTCAGGTCGGTTCCAACTCGCCGGCCGGCGTCGATCTACCTGCATGTGCCGTTTTGCCGGTCGATGTGCTGGTACTGCGGGTGCCACACCTCGATCTCCAAGCGCGACGAACCGGTCGCCATTTACGCCGCCGGCCTTCGCACCGAAACGCACCTCGTTGCGGAAGCGGTCGGTCAGCGATTGCCCGTCTCCCACATCCATTTCGGAGGCGGCACCCCGACGATCATGACGCCCGAAACCTTCGCCGATCTCGTCAGCGCGCTACGTTACTCGTTCTTCGTGCAGCCCGATGCCGAGATCGCCGTCGAGATCGATCCCCGCACCCTGACCGAGCCGATGGCGGAGGCATTGGGCTACAGCGGCGTCAACCGCGCGAGCCTTGGCGTCCAGAGCTTCGATCCTGTCGTTCAGCACGCCATCAATCGTTCGCAGAGCCTTGAGCAGACCGCGGAAGCGGTCGAGCGGCTGCACCGTGCTGGCGTCGGTCGCATCAACTTCGACCTGCTCTACGGCCTGCCCTCCCAGACTGTCGCGTCCTGCCTGGATACTGTCGGCAAATGCGTCGCGCTGCGGCCCGACCGATTTTCCGTGTTCGGATATGCCCATATTCCCTCCTTCAAGAAGCACCAGCGCATGATCGACGAAGCGTCGCTGCCGGATGGTCTCGAGCGGCATCGTCAGTCCGAAGCAATCGCGCAGGCGCTAACCGATGCCGGATACATCCGCATCGGCCTCGACCATTTCGCGCTCCCTGGCGACAATCTGGCCATGGCAAAGCGCAAGGGCCGGCTGCGGCGTAACTTCCAAGGCTATACGGACGATTCTGCCGAGACCCTGATTGGTCTGGGCGCCAGCGCAATCGGCCGCATGCCGCAGGGCTTCGTGCAGAATGCGGTCGCGACACGCGACTACCTTGCGCGCATCGCCGAGGACCGGCTTGCCACCGTCAAGGGCTACATGCTGACCGCAGAGGACCGTTTCCGTGCCGACATCATCGAGCGCATCATGTGCGACATGGCCGTGGACCTGCCGGGAATGTGCCGCCGACACCGCTGGGATCCTAGTTCGGCCGTCGTCGATCGTTCCCGGCTCGACAGGCTGATCGCGGACGGTGCCGTGACGATGATGGGTGATCGCCTCTCGATCAACGATGACGCGGAATTCCTGGCCCGAAGCGTCGCCTCGGCGTTCGACGCTCACCTTGGTCGCGCCACGGCCCGGCATAGCCGAGCGGTCTAGGTTGCGACCATGGCGGGGGTGCACCCCTTTTAGAGCAGCTTTGGATGTTGTCTGCTCCGTTTGCTGATCGAGGTCATGCATGTCGCAAGCAGAACGAGCACCGCGATCCCTGCAGCGCTCACCACGAACTGCGACGCGATGCCGTTGGACACTTCGGTGAGATACCAACCCGCCAGCAGGGATAGCACGACGGCCGCACAATAGGTTTCGAGCGAACGCTCGCCGCAACGAATTGCGCCCTTCAGGCCGCCCCTGGCAAATCTCTGCCAATTCGGCGGCACGAACTTCGCCACGACGACCGCGATTGCCAGGAAATGCAGGAGCCGCAGCGGGTCTAGATCCGTCTTGTCGATCGGATAGATCACCCGCGCAATGTAGCTCGGGATCGCGGCCGCCAGTGGCTCGATCTCCCAGCTCAATGTGATCACGAGGCTAAGGCCGAGGTACGCTATCGCAGTTACAACCACGGGCCACGACACGATTTCCCGCCCGAACATCCGGTAGCCCCGAATCGCCCACCACGCCCCAAGAACGACGAGGAACTGCCAGGCAAGCGGGTTGAAGTACCACTGATTGACCGGCCACTCCGGCAAGTTCCAGTCGTAAGATTGGACCAGCGCATAGATGAAGGCGGAGATCAGCAGGGACGCATTCGGAAACTTCAATATTCCCCAGAGGACAGGTGCAAACGATAGGTGAAACAGCACGAAGGTCGGCAGCACATCCGTATTCACGGGGCGATACATCAGGATGGCGGCATGGGCCAGCGCTGCACCCGGCTTTTGCAGCAGGATCCTCACGTTGGCTTGGTCCGCTAGTTGGTCGCTACCCGACCCATACACGACCACGGCAAGCGCTACGGTCAGGATGAGGAAGGCCGCATAGATCTCCCAGCTTCGCAGCAGCGTATGCGCGAAGACTGAAGCCCACCCATCACGACGGCGGACATCGCTGTAGCTCAGCGCACAGGTCACGCCGGACACGAACATGAAGAC
Source organism: Bradyrhizobium sp. JR3.5 (assembly GCF_054057015.1). Classification (NCBI taxonomy): domain Bacteria; kingdom Pseudomonadati; phylum Pseudomonadota; class Alphaproteobacteria; order Hyphomicrobiales; family Nitrobacteraceae; genus Bradyrhizobium; species Bradyrhizobium sp. JR3.5. The sequence goes on along the minus strand of NZ_JBSRYV010000002.1, from coordinate 4,289,980 downwards.
TTCGGTCGCATCGCTGAAGCCATAGTGGCGCAGGGTCAACCAGCTGAAGACATTATTGGGAATGTGATCGAGAAAGATGCACCAGAGAGCAAGACCTCGACACACGTCGAGCCGGAGATCGCGGTCCAAGGACACGATGTCGTCTTTCCCCGGACGAACCGTCAGGAGTGCGGGGTTCCGGTGAACATTCCGGCCGTTCAGGCGGCCGGTCGAACAATCAGAAAGCATGGACCGTTACCAACTGTCGGCGGCTTGCCCAACTCGGTTGAGCATATCAGCGCAATTACACGACCGTCCGGTTGATAAGGATCAACACACGTTGTTCCTTCCAGGAGCTAGTTGAGTCGTATCAGCTCATGTCGGAGGATCTACGCGTGCGCGTACGGGAGATCATGTCACGGAACGTCATCACAATCGATGCCGATGCATCGGTGATCGATGCCATCAAGACAATGCTATCCCATCACATCAGTGGCCTTCCTGTCGTCGATCGGGATGGAGCGCTTGTCGGAATCCTGTCGGACGGCGATTTCATCCGCCGCGTGGAAGTTGGAACGGAGAAGCGCCGCGGCCGCTGGCTTGCGATGCTCGCAGGCACGAGCCAGGTCGCACTCGACTTCACCCGTCAATACGGCCGTAAGGTCAATCAGATCATGTCGCCCAACCCGATCACTATCGAGGAGGACACCCCGCTCGAGCAGGTCGTTCAACTCATGGAATCGCACGGCGTCACGCGATTTCCGGTCATGCGCGATAAAAAGCTGGTCGGGATGGTCACACGTACGGATTTCATGACCGCCATCGCAAACCTTCGCCTCGACCTATCCTCCTCTTCCGGCAACGATGACCAGATTTGCGCATCCGTCATTGCGGCACTGGCGCATGCGCCCTGGCGACCCGCTGCGCTGAACGTGAGTGTTCGCGACGGGGTTGTCAGCTTACGCGGCAACATCCGGAACGACAATGCGCGCAAGGCCACGACCGTTGCGGTGGAGAACGTTGCGGGCGTGAAGCGGGTTGACGACCAATTGGTGAAGATCACCTACCCGCCGCCGGAGGAGGACTATGGCGGTGGCGACTTTGTCTCGTTGGAGGAAGAGCCTTCGACCGAAGACGATCAGCCCTTGTAGGCTTGCGAGAGGCCCGACGATGGTGCCAATGGCCCTTGGGCGTCCCAGTTTAGGCGCCAGCTCGGTTTTCAGGCAGGATAGATCGCCTCCCGGTGAATTTCCTCGCCCGACTCGTCGATGACCACCACGTGACGATCGACGTCGCCAGAGGGGTTCTCGCTTCGAATCCTGCTCGCCATCTGCTTGCTGTGCGTGATCGCGGCGGCGACGTTCGCGAATTCAAGTCCGATCCGATCACGGACCGGAACACCATCCTTCGTGTCGAAGTAGTAGGTTCTCATCAGGATCTACAGGTCTCCGATCGAAAAGCGCCCGCCCAAAGAAACTGCCAGCTTGCGGCAGCCGGCAGCTTCAGTGGGCTGCTGTGCGCAGTTGGGGGATCTGCGCGGCCCAAGCAAAGCGGAATGCTGAGGCGTCGGACTTGATCTGCATCAATCCGGATTGCGATCTTCTGTCGCGTCTTGAGACGCGATGCAGGCACGAGCGGCCCGGCCGTTCAGCCGGTGCCGTGCCCATCATCGTGACACGAAACTTATTCTGCGGCCTTTGGGCTTGGGTTTTGCTTGCGCCACTCGGCTAGCTTGGCTTCTTCCTCAGCCAGCAGCTTATGAAGCATTTCGATCTTCCGCGCGTCAGTCTCAGTGGCCAGCAGTTCTTTGTAGTGTGCGATGTTGGCCCTGAAAATGAAATCAGCCATGGCTCATTCCCCGCATAAGAGCCGGGGAGCCATTTTGTCAAACTGACGCGGGCATGACAACATACGTTACTGTGTACACCGTGGAACTACGGTGTCCCCTATCAAATTCGCTGTCGGCCAAGGTTAGCAATTCCGTCCTGCTGAGATCGCCCTTCCAAACAAGTTCAGACAGGCCAACAACAACAAGTCACCCCGTGACGGTCCCCTCCTCCGATCGGGCGCAGCAGGGCCGTGCCGACTGTGCGAACTCATGCCAACCCGTGGGCACTGTCCGGGTCTTCGCTCCGCCCCGGAATCACAATTCCAACGCCAAATCAATCGATCGCCGACAGGATTTTCATCCTACCACGAACGGCTTGAGCCACGTCAACCTCGAATCCGTACGGCCACACTACGATTTGCCGCCAGTCCTTTCCAACATCACGAGACTCTCATGCCGCCCAAGCCGTCTGCGTATGGCCCAGCCATTGAAGCGTTCTGGCGCCAGCCAACCAGTTCGCTCTTGCGTAGTCTCGACACTCAACGGTGCGGTTTGCGCCAACGGGAGGCCGAGAAGCGGCTCGCCCGGTTCGGCCCGAACCTCGCAGAGCCATCGCAAACGCGATCGATCCTGCAGAAGGTCGTACATCGTCTGGTCAACCCGCTGATCGCCATCCTGATCGCGGCGGCGGCGGTGTCGGGGTTCAGCGGCGACCTCGCGAGCTTCGTGATCATTACGCTTGTGGTAGGCCTGTCGCTGACGCTGGACATCCTGCAGGAACATCGCGCGGAAGTCGCCGCCGATGCCTTGCGACGCTCGGTCGCGATTCAGGCAGATGTCATTCGCGATGGCGCAATCGTCGCGCTGCCGGTGAGCGAGCTCGTGCCTGGAGACGTCGTGGAGCTGCGGATCGGCGACCTCGTGCCGGCCGACGGGGTCGCGCTAACGGCCCGCGATTTCCAGCTGAACGAGGCCCTCATGACCGGGGAACCGTTTCCGGCCGCCAAGACGACCGAGCCATGCGCCACCAGTCTGCCCGCAGAAGCGAGCAATGCCCTGTTCGCCGGCACCAGCGTCGTCGGCGGCAGCGGGGTCATGCTTGTCGTCCAGACCGGGCGTCGTACACGCTTCGGCATGATCAGCGCCGAGCTGTTGGCGAACGATCCCCCAAGCGCCCTCGAGCAAGGCGTCCAGAAGCTTGGCCTGCTCATTCTCAAGCTGACGCTCTTTTTGACGCTGTTCGTGCTGCTCGCCCATCTCATGGCACATCGGCCTGCCATGGAGTCATTCCTGTTTGCCGTCGCGCTGGCCGTAGGCCTGACACCGGAGCTCTTGCCGATGGTGATGACGGTGACATTGGCACGCGGAGCGCAGCGGATGGCGAAGCGCCAGGTGATCGTCAAGAGGCTGTCCGCAATCCACGATCTCGGTGCGATGGACACGCTATGCGTCGACAAGACCGGTACGCTGACGGAAGCCAAGATCACGCTCGCGGCACATCTCGATCCTGCGGGACGCCCCAGCGATCGGGTGCTCGAGCTGGCCCGATTGAACAGCGCTTTCCAAACCGGCATCCACAGCCCGCTCGATGAGGCGTTACTTGCCGCAGACAGCCCGCCGGGATGCAGCGCCTGGACCCGGCTCGCCGAGATTCCCTTTGACTACGAGCGGCGCTGCCTCTCGGTCCTTGCGGCGCGAGACAACGACCGATTTCTGATCGTCAAGGGCGCGCCGGAAGCGATCATGGCCCGCGCGGTCGCGGTCGAGGTCGATGGCTTGGCCCGACCGCTGGATGATAGCCACCGTGCTCAGCTCGTTCGTCTGGAGGATGACCATGCCCGGCAGGGCTTTCGGCTGCTCGGCGTCGCTATCCGAAACATGGCGCCGGACCGGGTCAATGTCACGACCGAGGACGAAGCTGTCCTGACGGTGGTCGGCTTCTGCGCTTTCGCGGACCCTCCCAAGCGCGATGCGGCCGACTCCGTCCGGGATCTGAGGGCACGCGGCGTCAGCATCAAGGTGCTCTCGGGAGACCACGCTGCGGTGGTCGCGCATGTCGCGGATGCTGTCGGTCTCCCCTCCGGCCGCATCCTGACCGGCGGCGAGATCGCCGATTTGAGCGACCAGGCGCTCGCCGCGCAGGTCGAGGATGTGGACTTGTTTGCCAGGATCGATCCCGAGCAGAAGAGACGGATTATCCGGGCCTTGCGTCAACGCGGTCACGTCGTCGGCTTCATGGGCGACGGCGTCAACGACGCTCCGGCGATTCACGCCGCCCCCATGTCGGAATTTCCGTCGCCGGCGCGACCGAAGTGGCACGCGCCGCCGCGGACATGATCCTGCTGGCCCCTGACCTCTCGGTGCTGGGTGCGGGCGTGATCGAGGGACGGCGAACGTTCGCAAACATCTCCAAGTATGTGCGCATGGGAACCAGCTCGAATTTCGGCAACATGCTATCGATGGCGCTGGCATCCATTGCCCTGCCGTTCCTGCCGCTGTTGCCGCTGCAGATCCTCCTGAACAACCTGCTCTACGATCTCTCCGAGATCGGCATTCCATTCGATGAAATCGACGAGGAGGATGCCGAGAGACCCCAATCATGGAATATGGCAGATATCCTGCGGTTCACGTTCGTCATGGGCTCGATTTCATCGCTGTTCGACGTTGCGACTTTCACCATTCTCCTGAAGGTCTTCCACACCGATGCGGCCGCATTCCAAACCGGCTGGTTCCTGGAATCCATTGCTACCCAGATCCTCGTGATTTTCCTGATCCGCACCGCGGCGGCCGCCATGGCGCGCCAGCCGACCGCATCGCATCCTGGCGCTGGGCTCGCTGGGCGCGCTTGCTTCAGGCATTTTCCTGGCGCTGGGACCGGCCGGTTCCTTGTTCGGTTTCGCCGGCCTGCCGCCTATGCTGCTGGGTGCGATAACTTTGATAACGATCAGCTACCTCGCCATGGCCGAGGCCGGAAAGCATCTTGCTCTCCCAGTCGCTGCACGTGAGCGAAATCGCGATGCGCTACGGCCACAGCATCCTGCTAGCGATGCCGCAGTGAATGGATGACCCGCAGACGCCACACATTAGCGGGACCGCGTGACCTGAGTTGATCCGCATCAAGGCCTTTCTTCCCCCGAATGCGATCATTGTACTGGCACGATACATGGCTTTGACCACAAATGGATCGATCACGGCAACGGAACGAGCAGAGACTTGACGACGCGAGCGATAGCGATGCTCACGCCGTCGCAACCTCGGCGCCGACGCCAACACTCGATCAGCCGAAGCGACGCCGGCATCTTCGGAACGGTCCGACCGTCTCATGGTATGGCCGTCTGATGATCGTTGGCACATTGCTGGTTGCCGCCGGCTGGGAGATCTTCCGGCTGCTTCTAACCATCATCACTCTCGACTGAAGGTTCGTTGAACGGATTTCGGATTCAGCGTGACGTTGGGGGCGCATCCTGCACCAACTCGACCGAACGATACGCGTCGGAGTTCGATTTTCGGAAGTACACCGAGCCGTCTCCCGGAATGCTCACGCAATGGTGCTTCCTGGCAAATTGTGCGGCCTTGGCGGCAGCGACCTCGTTGATCCCAAACAACCGCTCATAATCATGATCGGAGATTCTCAGAACAGCGCCAGCGCCGAGACGATCGAGTCGCGATCGCAACTCGGCAAGGGTCAGGTCTTTATTCATACGCTATCTCTAGACCGAGCTGGACTTCTGCCGAGTGTTGATTCCCAGCAACGTGTAGAGCGGACAGTACGAGAAGAATGCTGTCGCGATCAGAACGAATCCGAGCGTCCCGGCGACCAGCCATCCTGCTCCAAGCGAGCCGTCCTTGAGCGTATATGCGATCACAGCCAGGCCGATGATGATCCGGGCGTACTGATCAATGAGTCCAACGTTGCGTGTCATGGCAATGTGCCTCCTTTGATGCAGCTTCATTTTGAACGCATTCCGGCTCACGGCCCTTGATCGTGATCAATTCACGCGGTGCAGACCACCAACCAGCGCCGGACCGGGTGGACACAGCCGATCTAATGCGACATCAGCAGGCAGATTGGAGCGTGCTGCAGCAAGCCGCGCGTCATGCCGCCGAACATCCATTCACCGAGCCGGCTATGCCCATAGCCTCCGGTGACGATGAGGTCGGCGCCTTCGTTCCTTGCCAGCCTGACTAGGTACTCTGCGTCCGGCTCGGCCGTGTGGACGCGAACGTCGGACTGGCAATTGACGCTGTGCCGTTCGAGATAGCTCGCGACATCTCGCAAGGGCGGCGGGTCGCTGCGTCCTGCTCGTCAGACGTGCAGATTTCGGCGACAGTCACCTTCGAAGCCCGGGTCAGAAAGGGCAATGCGTCGCGGACCGCCAGACGAGCCTCGCGGGTGTCCTTCCAGCCGACGACAATGCGGTCGGCCGACAAGCCAGTCACGCCCTCCGGCACCGACAGCGTGGGACGTCCCATCCGCAGGATGGCCTCGGCCGAGTCGAGGTAATGGAAATTGTCGGACTGGGCTTTCCGGCGCTTGAAGACAACCAGATCTGCCACCCTGGCCTGCTCCGCCAGGAACGCAGTCGGGGATTCCAGCGCCCATCGCCATTCCACCTTATGGCGCTCCCGCCCGGCGATCTTCCTGAACCACTCGCCCTTCGCCGCGAGATCGGCCCGCATCCGCTTGATATCATCCTCGGTGGTCTGCTCGATGATCACGCCTTCGGCGACAAAGGGCGGATCGATGGCGGACGCTGAAACGCCGATCATCGATGCATGAAAACTTGTCCGCAATACCTTCGGCGACACGAACCTGTCCCTCGTCCTGCTGCTGAGGGTCAACGTAAACCATGACATTGGCCAAATACATGTGCCTGCTCCACCAAAGTGAAATGATCGTCTATCGTTGGGCACGGCGGCGCTGCCAACGTTGAACCAGGTCAAGCTTGCCTCGACCTCTGAGCTATTCGTCGCTCGCCTGCCTAATCTGGATCCCGCCCGACACTGCGAGCCGAACGCGCCAGCGCCTCATATCCGGCCGCAATCTTCATGAAGTGATCGCGAGTCGCATGGTCCTGATGTCGTGCAGCCTGGCGCTTCGTCCGTTCGGCGCGGGACGTCCAGTATGAAGCGTCGTCCTGAGACTTTCCGGCACGCGGCTTGTTCTGCGCGACATCAACGGCATTCTTCGCCGCCTGACGTGGCGGCTGCGCTTCGGTCCCGTTTTGCTGCGACGGCCGTTGCTTGGCATATCCAGAGCACATCATACAAAATCTCCCAGCTGTCGAAGCACGACAGCTCCGGTCCCTTCCGGTCGTTCGCCAACCGCCTCGCGGCGCGCGGCGTCGATCGGATCAATCCATCGCCGGCTCGGCAACCACCGCGCGCTCCTGAAACTGGTCGTAAGCCCCGAGCGCGTCAGCGGCATACATCAAGGACGGTCCACCGCCCATGTAGACCGCCATCGCGAGCGCCTCCTCGACCTCCTTGCGGCCGACCCCAAGCTTGACCAAGGTCTCGGCGTGGAAGCCGATGCAGCCGTCGCAGTGAGCGGCAACGCCCAATGCAAGCGCAATCAATTCCTTGGTCCGGGCATCAAGCGCGCCATTTCTGGTTGCCGCCTGCGCCATCGCCGAGAACGCGCGCATGGTCTCCGGAATGCCCTTGCGCAGTTGGCCCAGATTGCTGGAAATGTGCTTGCAGACGTCGGCATAGTCCTTTTGCATGCGACCCTCGATCTTCGATACTGGAACGGTCCAAGGGAAGAGCGGCTCCACCAACGGGGACGCACCGGCGAACGCCGCCCTCATCCAACGCAGCCCGGCAACACGATCTGGCCTCTCTGAAGGACGTGCGTGTTCGGCCTGCAAGGACCCGCACCTTGTAACGCAGCGATCCCGCGTGACATTGCGCCAGATCAAACCGCGCACAGTTTGTCGCTTGCGTCAGATCAACACATTCCACGTGTCCAGCGCTAAGCTGAATGTTACGTTCCAGAACGATCGGAGATACTCGGATGTACGCGCACCAGATCATGGCCCGCAAGGTGCTTTCGACAACGCCGGACAGCACCATCCTCGACGCGGCAAACATCATGCTTCAGCACCGTGTCAGCGGGCTTCCCGTGGTCGACCGCGACGGCACGCTCGTCGGCATTATCACCGAAGGCGATTTCCTTCATCGCAGCGAGATCGGCACCGAAAGGAAACGCAACTGGTTGGCGACTTTCGTACTCGGACCGGGAAAATGGGCCGAGGACTACGTATTCGAGCATGGACGCAAGGTATCGGAGATCATGACACGCGCGCCGGTCACCGTGCCTGAAGATGCATCGCTGACAACGGTTGTCGAACTGATGGAGAAGAACAACGTCAAGCGGCTGCCGGTGGTTCGCGGCGGCAAGCTTGTCGGCATCATCACCCGCAGCAACTTGCTGCGAACGGTAGCAAGCCTTGCACGCGACGTACCCGCTCCGACGGAGAACGACGACCAGATCCGGCGGCGCATTCTGGACGAGATCGAGCGGAACGCCTGGTGTCCGTTAGGACTCACCGTCATCGTCAGAGACGGCATCGTCCACTTGAGCGGCGTGATTACCGAAAGCAGATTTCGCAAGGCTGCGATCGTCGCGGCCGAGAACGTTCCCGGAGTCCTTGAGGTGCATGATCACCTCTGCTGGGGTGATAGTTTCTCGGGCTACTATCTGAAATCTCCTGAAGATCAGGAGGTCGAGGAGAAGCAGGCTCACTAGAGGCGGCACGGCGAGGGACATCTCATGTGCTTCGGGAACGCTGATGATGGCGTGGACAACTCTAAAAATCGCACGTCGCCTTGTTGATCCAGAGCAACAACGCTCCGCTGCGATCGCGCTCAACCCCAGACCACCGCGCATTCGGAGCTTCTGCACTGACCAATGAAACGGCAAGAGCGATTTTGATGATCTTCCTGTTCGGCTCGCTATCGATCGCCATCCAGATGTCGGAGCGCAGCGCGACGAAGCGACGGAGAGCATTGGCGCTACAGGCACCACGCCGCGCCCACCCTCGATAGCATGATATTCCATACGAATGCATCGAATGCCTTGCTGATCCCGACGTCGCCTATCGGCAGCAGGCGACCACATTGGCCAACGTCGCAATCTCGCATTGTCGAAGTCACCATGGCGGCATCGGGGCGCTGTTCTGGTTCCGTGGCGAACGCCGTTGCAGCCGGTTGAGCCAGCTCAAAGAAGGGGGCCGGAAAGCCCCTATTTTGACCCGACAGGCTCATTGGAGGCATACATGCCGCGCCCACCAGATCATGACCAGGAATGTCGTCACCGTTACGCCTCGGACCTCGATCGAGGATGCCGCCAACATCATGCTTCAAAACCATATCAGCGGCCTGCCGGTCGTCGACAACGGCAAGTTGACGGGAATCGTCTCGGAAAGCGACTTTATGCGCCGCGGCGAAATCGGAACCGGGCGCAAGCGTTCGGCTTTTCTCCAGTTCCTGGTCGGACCTGGCCGCGCAGCCGCGGACTTCGTCCACGAACGCGGTCGCAAGGTCGAGGACGTGATGACACTGGATCCGGTCACGGTCGAGGAACAAACGCCGCTCGAGGAGCTGGTGCACTTGATGGAGAAAAAGGGCATCAAGCGCTTGCCCGTGGTGCGCGGCAAGGACCTTGTCGGCATCGTGACCCGGTCAAATCTGCTCCAGGCCGTGGCCAGTCTGACGCACGAGATTCCGGATCCGACCGCAGACGACGATCATATCCGCGATCGTATCCTCCGGCAGATCGACGCCGTGAGCTGGCGCCCTATCGGGTTCGAGGTGACCGTCCGCAACGGCGTTGTCCATCTGCATGGCATCGTCACCAGTGACCATGCGCGCGAAGCAACCATCGTGGCCGCGGAGAGCACCGCCGGCGTCAAGAAGGTGCATGATCACCTCTGCTTCGTGGATACCTATACCGGCTTCTACGTCGAATCTCCCGAGGACATGAAGGCGGCGAGCTGAAACGACCGGATCGGGCTCGCCTTCGCAGGCCGCCTACAAATCAAACACGTCGCCCAGACGCGGCAGCTCAACCCGCTGTCCCTCGAAATGCGCGGCGAGCGCCTGCATTGCGGGCTCTTCGCCATGAACCAGGAACGTTGCCTCGCATCCCTCGATCGTGCGTCGCCATGCGAGCAGCTCCTGCTGGTCCGCATGAGCTGAAAATCCGTTGATCGTGTAAATCGTGCTGCGAACCGCAATGTCTTCGCCGAACAGCCGCACGGACTTGGCCCCATCGATGATCTGCCGCGCGATCGTTCCCGAGGCGGCGTATCCGACGAATACGACCGCCGATTCCTTGCGCCAGATATTATGCCGAAGATGATGGCGAATTCTGCCGCCGGTGCACATCCCGGACCCGGCCATGATGACGGCACCGCCGGTTATCCTGTTGATGGCAACCGAATCGGCACTTTCACGGACCAGACGCAGGTTTGCCGGGTGCAGTGGATCCCGCCCTTCACGAAACATGGAAGCGGCCTCCGAGCTGAGACATTCGGAATGCCGCTTGAATATCTCGGTCGCCGAAATCGCCATCGGTGAGTCCAGGAAGATTTGCATGGCCGGCGGCAACCTGCTGCGCTCTACCCCCTGGCGCAGCACATAGAGGATCTCCTGGGCACGCTCGAGCGCGAAGGTCGGGATGATGACGTTGCCGCCGCGCGCCAGCGTGCTGCCGATCGCACCGTAAAGCTCCTCGATGGAGTCTTTCAGCGATCGATGGCGCCTGTCGCCATACGTCGATTCCATGACGACAATGTCGGCGCGCGCCGGAGGGCTCGGGAGACGCAGCAGCGGACGACCGGCGTTGCCGAGATCACCCGAGAACAGGACCGAACGCATCCGGCCGTGCTCGGCGACCTCGATCAGGATGCTCGCAGAGCCCAGGATATGGCCGGCATCGAGGAAGGTTGCGCGAAGTCCCTCTGCGAGCTGTAACGGTTGCCCGTATTCAGCCGTCCTTCCAAACCGATCGAAGCAATCGAGCGCATCGAGGACGGTATAGAGCGGCGACGACCCTTCTTCTTTCCCCCGTCTGCGCCACTGGCGGGCCCTCCGCTGCGCGTCTTCCTCCTGAAGATGCGCGGCATCGACCAGCACGAGGCGGGTCAGTTCACGACTGGCCGCAGTCGTGATCACCTCACCCCTGAACCCTCGCTTGGCGAGCAATGGAATCCTGCCGCAGTGATCGAGATGGGCATGGGTCAGCAGAACATAGTCGATGGTCGCGGGGTCGAACCCGAAGGCGGCGACGTTCTCTTCTACCAGGTCGCGGCTTCCCTGAAAAAGACCGCAATCGATCAGAATGCGTCGGTTCAGGCATTCGACCAGGTGACAGGACCCGGTCACCGCTCGATCGGCGCCATGAAAGGATAACTTCACGATCCGACCTCTTGACTGATCGACTTGCCCCGTGAGGCATTGTCTCCGATCGGAAGAAGCGGCCGGCCGGCCGCCTCGTACCACCGCAGAATGCCCTGCCAGGCTTCCTCGGCCGACTCTACGAACCAAAACAGGTCCCTGTCTTCCTGATCGATGACACCCTCCTCGACAAGGAAGTCCGGATCAAACGCGCGACGCCAATACGACTCGCCAACCAGCACGACCGGCACCCGCGCAATCTTTCGGGTTTGCGCCAACGACAGCACTTCGAACAGCTCGTCCATCGTGCCAAAGCCACCCGGGAACGCCACCAGCGCCCGCGCGCGCATCAGGAGATGCAACTTTCGCATTGCAAAATAGTGAAACCTGAAGCACAGCTCGGGCGTGACATATGGGTTAGGGTCCTGCTCCTTTGGAAGGGTGATGTTCAGTCCGATCGACTGGGACCCGACGTCGTGCGCACCCCTGTTGGCTGCTTCCATGATGCCCGGGCCGCCACCGGTCATGATCAGGAGGCGGCCGCCGATGGCCTTTTCGCTTGCGGCACCGACGATCTGTCCGAATTCGCGCGCGATTCGGTAATACTTGCTGTTCGCCGCAATACGCCGTGCCGCCTTGAGACGGCGCTGCAAACCGTCATCGTCGGGATTCAATGCCAGCGTATCAGCTATCGAGGCAACGGCCCGGCGCGCCGCCGGCGCCTCGCAAATGCGAGTGCTGCCAAAGACGACGATCGTATGAGCGATCTGATGCTCTCGCAGCAAGGTTTCGGCCTTGAGAAAATCAAGTTGGAGGCGAATGCCGCGTGTGGCTTCGCTCTGCAGGAAATTTTCGTCCTGATCCGCCTCTTGATAGCTTGACGATTGCAGGATGTTGCGCAGAGCGCCGGGCGCGCGAGTGTCCCCCTCGACGCCCTCGGGCTGATCACTCGGGAGTGCCGCGGCCTTGTCGACACGTTGGGTCGGCTTCGGGATCGAGCTCGGATGGGTTGATCGCAGACCGCCTTCGTCAATCATGCGCCGGCCTGTCGTTTTGCTTTGGAGGGAGCAAGCGCCGCATCGTGCTTCAGGACCTCACGAACTTCGTCGTCCTCCAACGCATCCAGAAGCCGGCGGCGATCGCCTGACCATTCGCAACCAATATCTGCTCCATATTTCACAGGTTGCTCGACGGCAGGCAACTTCATTCGATCAGTCATGGCGGACCTCGTCAGCATTCAATGAGCATAGCCTAGCATCCGAGACCGGATGCATAGACGCCTTGAGCAACGTCAATTCAGCGATAGCATTCTTGATGGAAAGGCACGGCAATTAGCCTACTTCTCGCTCTTCCTGAGCTCGACTAAAAAGCGCTCTCGGATCAATCGTACGCCCCACAATTGCCCGCGGCTTCTGCATCAATCGCCCTCGGATCGCGCGAGTATTCTCTCAAGCGCGATGATCAGCTGCACGCGGCCAACGATGCCAACGACCAGCGCATCTCGGAGAACCATGACCTGCGATATCTGATGATTGTCCATTGCGGCAACGATCTCATCCACGGTCGCGCGTTCGTCGACGCAAACGGGCTTGCGGCTCATCACAGCGTCGACGCTGAGGGCCCGGGTCCGCTCGCGGACCAGCCGCCCCTCCTCTCTGCTCAGCAGCCATTCGAGCCAAAAGCCCTCTGGCCAATGCACACCGAGTTCGCGACGATGAAGGAAGTCGCCCTCGGAGATAACACCGACCAGCGCCCCTGAGCCATCGAGCACGGGCAGGCCGCGCTGGCCAGTTTCCAGCAATAGACGGACGGCGTCGAGCAATGGCGCGCCCGGTTTGATCGTCGCGAAGGACGCGCGCATGACATCCAAAGCCAACATGGGCAAACTCCCAGAGCTTGGTGTACGCGATGGTCTGCCAGCATCGATCAAAAATAGAAGGCCAGGCTGATCTGGATCAATAAGCCGTGCAGCTTTTATAGCCGCTGGTTTTCGCCGCAAGATCATTTCGGCGAGCTGTCAGCTCATATGGGAATCGCCGTCGAGGATGGGGCCGCTACCCTTATTGCCCATGTCGAAAGCTACTCGCAGAAGCTCGCGGCCGTTGCGCCCTCCGCCGACTGCAACCATGTAAGCTCGAAATAGAGAGAGAGAGAGAGAGAGAGAGAGAGAGAGAGAGAGAGAGAGACGGCAGACATGGAGAATTTGACCCAGATCAAGCCATCGAACCAACATCTAGGGCAACCCCGCGTTGGGAGCACACGGATCGAGCCATGAGCGAAAACTCTCTATTAGCTTTCGTTCTCACGGTCACGCTCATCGAACTGACACCGGGACCTAACATGGGCTATCTCGCGGTGCTGGCCGCGTCGGCTGGTCGCAGGGCCGGTCTTGCCGCAACAGCCGGTGTCGCCTTCGGCTTGTTAGGAATTGGGATCGCATCGTCGCTCGGCCTTGCAGCTATCGTGGCTGCCTCCAACCCGCTTTACGAAGCCCTTCGCTGGGGTGGCGCGCTCTACCTGCTTTGGCTTGCCTGGCAAGGATGGCGCGATGCGCCGCAAGAGATCGCCAAACCTATCGAAGCGACGGCGAACACTAAATTTTTTCTCAGGGGCTTGATTACCAATCTATTCAATCCCAAGGCCGGTGTTTTCTATCTATCGATTTTTCCGACCTTCATCGATGAGGCACGGCCATTGCTTCCGCAGACTGCGATTTTGCTGACGGCGTACGTTACTATAGCGACCATAATTCATTCGGCTGTCGTCGTTTCAGCAAACGCTATCCGGCCAAGCATCGAAAAACGCGCAAACACAATGCTCATCAGGCGGATAATGTCGGCGTTGCTGGCCGCAGTCGCAATCTGGCTGTTCTATACGACGAGACGAACTTAGCCTTGAACTCGCTCTTGAGACACTGTCGGCCGCACAGTGCCTATCGTGTGGGCGACGCAAGCGCTTCCACAATGTGCTTTTCAATTTCCCCGACGGGAAGCCTGGTCAAATCCTTGGGAATCTCCGCAATGATGTGGCGCCTGACATCGGGAGCGAGTGTCGCTCGAAGCTGTGCCAGAGTACGCGGTGGAGCGACGATGACAAGCGCCGTCGCTCTTCCACTCCGGACAATGGCCTCTGCAGCCCGCGCAACCCGCCTTGTGAATCGATACTCCTCGAGCTCGTGCCAGTTCGTCGGTTCGACGGCTCCCCGCTGACCGGAGACGATCCCCTTTACGAAGTGTCCGGGGCGGTCCGTGCCTTGCAGATGCGTCGCCGGGTTCTGATCTTCGAAGACAGCCTCCGCCTTCAGGTTGGGGAACCGATCGTCGCCTTCGTTGCGGAGCAATAGCGCCTTGCGACCGTCTCCGACAAACACGAGCGCCTTCCTTGGAATTCCGGCCATCTCGACCTCCTCCGCTTCAACGAGTCCTCTCTACGGCCAGGGAACTCCAGACCGATTGATCGGGGTCAAATCGCCCCTGCGCGAGATCCCGCAGAATGTGACATGTTCCCGTCTACGGAGAGCACGATCATGCAAGCGCGCGACGTCATGGTGTCACCCGTCATCACGGTGGACTCTAACGCAACGGTGCAGCGGGTTGCTTCCCTGCTGCTCCAGCACCGCATCAGCGCCGTTCCTGTTGTGGGCAAGGACAGCGAACTCGTCGGAATCGTCACGGAAAGCGATTTGATGCATCGGACCGAAGCCGGCACCGAGCGCCCGTATTCGTGGTGGCTGCGACTACTGGTCGGAGACGCGCAAATGGCGTCCGACTACGTGAAGTCCCATGCTGTCAAGATCGCGGACATCATGACCCGCAAGGTCGTGACCGCGGCGCCGGATACACCTCTACATGAAATTGCGATGCTGCTCGAGAACCATGGCATCAAGCGTGTCCCCATCGTCGATGAAGCCGGCCACCTCCTCGGCATCGTCAGCCGGGCCAACTTGCTCCAGGCCGTCGCGAGCGCCCGGCCGAAGTTGGAGATATCACCCACCGATTCCGCTATCAGGAAGAAATTACTCGGCGAGCTTCGCGAGCAACCATGGGCACACACCTTCAATCTGACCGCGACCGTACAGAACGGCGTCGTCGACCTGTGGGGATATGCGCCATCCGCCGCCGAGCGCGCGGCGATCCGGATTGCCGCGGAGGCAATCCCCGGTGTCATTGCAGTGAACGATCACCTGTTGGAAACGCCGATCATGGTTTACTGATCCTGGTGCACGATCATTGAGCGGCCACCATTCAGCCTGCTAATCAAATCGGTCGCACCTCAAGACGATCCGCGATCCCGCGGAACGCCTAATTCATTCTGATGTAGAGACGATCGATGGCATCCGAAGGAATCGCCAGTACAAAGGCGCGCTCGGATTCAGTCTCACCGGTGCTGGCGGCAACAATGCCGATCACTTCGCCCCGCAGATTGAACAGCGGCCCACCTGCACTGCCGCGATCCACCAAGGCGTCGGTCTGAATGAGATCCTGGCACGGGATGCCGGGCCACGAACGATGCAGAGCGCTGACGATGCCGAAGCTAATGCTTTGAGTGAGCCCCGAAGAGCCGCCGACCGCAAGGACGAAATCCCCGGGCTCTGCGTCGATCGATCGACCGATGCGAGCTGCGGTCAGGCCCGACGCCGAAATCCTCAGCATCGCCAGGTCATATCGCTCGTCGGCCACCACGAACCTGGCGTCAAGCTGGCGCCCGTCCGGCAATCGGATCGAGAGTGTCTTGGCGCCGCTGACCACATGATTGCTCGTCACGATCAATCCGGACTCCGCCTTGATGATGACGCCCGCACCATACACATCCTTCGTCGTGGGAGATGGACCATTGGGAAGCCCGGGCCCCGTGTCGATCGACCGGGAAACCGCCGCTGTCTCCGTAGTGGCTTTTATGCCGACGACACTTTGGATGATCTTCCCGACCAGAGGCGCAAGTGTTTGCACATCCCGGATTTCTCCTGCTCGTACCTGTCCGGGCCACAGTAGGAGCATCCACGTCATGATGACAATGGATGACGACAGGCGGCCGGCCCACTTCCTCGGTGGCCTGCGGCAGGGCCTTTTCGGGTTCATCTCGTGCCCGCCCCGCACTATTCGGCTGCGGCTATTGGCAGCGCGCCAGGCCGCTCCGCCGCAATGAGTGCCTTCCACAATGCAGCGATACTGTTCTGAGTGCCTGGCAGAATCGAGCAGTGCCCGGCGGCATCAAAATCACAGAACCGCGCGGCAGGATCGTCACACATCTCGGCGAACGCCCGGTTGATGAGGTCGAGGCATTCGAGGAGCTTGGTGATGTTGTCCAAACCAGCACGACGCTGAAGATCGAGGAGACGGAACGTCAAGACCGGCGGCTCGCCGAAGGAGATCTCGGGATGGGCGAGCCCGAAGAACACTTCGACAGCAAATGGCACCTGTCTAATTCGATTGAGAAGGTTCGTTGCCTGGGCTCTCGTGCAAGCAACCAGGCGAGGCGACGACACTCCGGGTGCCGGCCTTGGACTGAGAGCCGCCGATATCTGCTGCTCAAGCCAGAGGCGAACGGGAGCCGGGGCGTTCTGGATTTGCTGGGCATCAAGCATTATGCTGGTCATCGTTGATCCTCCACTTTCCATATGACCACTAACGACTTTGCTCGCAGCGGCCTTGATGGGGATCAATGTTGCGCGCGGCGCGCCTTCGCGCATACAGGGCTGCCGCTCATCTATTGCAGGAGATCGCGTCGCCGCGGCCGAGCAGTATCGGCAGCACGACGATCCCGAACGCCTTCACTGTCGCTACTTTTGCTGAATGCGGTTCAGATAATCGATAACGGCGAGGATTCGTGTTCGCACGACGACCTCCCGCAGATCCCGGGAAGGATCGAGCGCGTCGTAGGCCCGGATCGACAATGTGAGGCAAGCTTTTAACGGGATTGTATCGTTCCCCCCAGATCGGCATCTCATGCGTGCCGTGCGCGGAAATTGTTCTCCGCCCATCTATGGCTTCATAAACGGCGGTTATAGGAAAGACCCCGTTGTTGTTCTTGGCCAAAGCCGTCAAATCGGCAGGCGGCACCTTCAGCTGCTCAGCGACAGGTCCCCTGCCCTTTCCATCCACACCATGGCAGCTTGCGCACGAGGCTTGAAATTCGACCTTGCCGACATCGGCATCTTCAGCGTGAGCTGCCGCGGCGAAAACGACGGTCAGACTGACAATCATCAGCGGCTTCAGGCAAAGGGTCATCATATCGCGTCCCCAGGCTTTCCGATAAATCTGTCTAGCGGCGATGGACTTGCTTCAGTTTGACGTAAATCAATGGAGAGGAAACTCGCGGCCTTGCCGCGCAGTCGACCGGCCTATGCCTCGTACCAAGCCGATGAACTTCCCTTGGACCTCTCGGTGCAACGTCCGCTCCACTTGCCGCCAGTCCCGCTTTGAGCAATGCGTCGCGGATGGCTTGCGCAACAACGGCTAGTGTCTCTGCCTCGGTCATCATTTCCACTTCACCTCCCGGACCGATTCGAAGACCACGGCTGGGCGGTTTACTCTCAGCTCGCACCGAGCTTTTCTTCCTGACTGTCATGGTCGTCAACCCCATGCGATTCACCGTTTCCACTTTCGACGCCCGCAGCGGCGAGCGCCTTAAAAAGGAGACGATCACCAAGTGCGCACGGCCAGAACGGCGACTCGGCGAGATCGAGCGCGAGATGAACCGAATCGTTGACTCCATTGTCGTCGCAGGCATGCCGCCGGAACGGTTCGTCGCCCGGATGCAGGAACTTGAGGCGGAAAAAGCAAAAGTCATGGCCGGGCTCGAAAGTGCCAAAGAAAGCGACAACGTCATCGCGCTGCACCCCAAGGCGCTCGACCGCTACAAGCGCGCCGTTGTGGCACTAGCCGATGAACTGAAGCACGGCAGTCCGACCGAGTTCGCCACCATCCGCGAATTGGTCGCGGCAATCATCGTGCATGCCAGCCCAGGCCGGCCTGGCGGTGCGGGAACCAAAGCGAATGCCGAGGACAATCGGAGTGTACGGATCGACATAAAGGGCCGTCTTGCCGCGCTTTGCGACAATCCCGCCCTTTTCCCGAACATGGCTATGTCGGGGGGAACGTTGGTAGCGGGAGAGGGACTCGAACCCCCGACCCCAGGATTATGATTCCCGTGCTCTAACCAGCTGAGCTACCCCGCCATGGGCTCGCGATCGGCGGCATGCAAGCCGCGGGTGCGAACGCGCGGCATATAAAGAGTGGCACGCACGCCTGTCAAGCAAACCCGGACGAGACCGCAAACTATTGCAGACAGAGGCTATTTTGGCCTGACTGAGGGGTCGCCGCCGGGGCTGCCAGGTGGCGGAATCACCGGCGTGTTGCCGCCTTGGGGGGTCGGCGCACGCATTGCATTTTTTCGGGGTCGACGCCGGCCGGCGGACACAGCACGCCGTCGGATTTGGCTAGCTTGTCGCCCAAAGCTTGCCCGGTGGTGGTTCCCTCCGGAACTGCAACACCCGGATGCGAAGGCTGCTGCGGCGCGCAATTCGCGGCGGCACGCGACGGCGCCGGCGGCGCAGTCTGTGCCGGCGGCGTAGCGGGCGTCGGCGGCGCCTGCGCCCCGGCAACGACGGGCGCCATGATCAGGGCCCAGGACAACGCGAGTGTTCGATTGATCCTCATGACGAGAAAACCGTGACCACGCGCCGATGTTCCCGATCAAAACCGCCGCAGTCTCACGATTTGCGGAAACGGATCAGCGAGAAATGCCCCATCGGCGGCATCGGCCGGCGTTCCGCAAGGCTGACGCCGCCATGCTTGGCAGCCCAATTGGTCAGCCGCTCCCAAGGAAATTCCGGACGCCAGCCGAGCCGCCGCGCTAGCGGCGCGAAGGCGAGCTCGAAAATGCGGCGCGGTGCCGCTCTCGGCGCCGATGTGATTGACCAGGATCAGTTCGCCCCCCGGCTTCAGTACGCGGACAAAATCGTCGAGCGTCGCCTCGGGATCCGGCACTGCGGTGATGACGTATTGCGCGACCACCGCGTCGAAAAACGAATCCGGAAATGCGAGGTGCTTGGCGTCCATCACCGCCAGCGTCTCGACATTGCTGAGGCCCAGCGCGCGCACGCGCTTGAGCGCCCGCCGCAGCATCGGCTCGGAAATATCGACGCCGCACAGCTTTGTGGTGCGCGCATATTCCGACAGCGACAGCCCGGTGCCGACGCCGACGTCGAGCACGCGTCCGCCGATCCGGTCGGCCTCCGCGATCGTCGACTGACGGCCCTGATCGAACACCTTACCGAACACCAGATCGTAGATCGGTGCCCAGCGGCCATACGCCTTTTCGACCCCCTCGCGGTCGATGTCCCCAGCCATTCCCCTGCCCCGATGCTTCTTCTGTCTAGCCGCGAACCGCTTCCGCGAGCGGCGCCATCGCATCCTGCGTCGCGGCCCGCGCCACGCGGCTCGCGCTCGCACTTCTGATGAAGCCGCCGCCGAGCACGCGCGCCTGCCCGGAGGCCGCGTCGTAGAACACGCAGGCCTGGCCCGGCGACACGCCCTCCTCACCGGCGACGAGCTCGACCTCATAGCCGCCATCGGCGGCGCGCAACCATGCCGGCTGCGGCGCCCGCGTCGACCGCACGCGGACATAGATCTCGATGCCCTCGCCGATCACGCGATCCAGCGCGCCATCGCCGATCCAGTTGACGTCGCGCAGCGCGATGCGATCCATCCGCAGCGCCTCGCGCGGCCCGACCACGACCCGGCGCGTCGCCGCATCGAGCTTGACCACATAGAGCGGATGGCCTGAGGCGATGCCGAGGCCCTTGCGCTGGCCGACGGTGAAATGAACGATGCCCTGGTGCTGGCCGATGACGTTGCCGGCGAGATCGACGATGTCGCCCGGCGCGATCGCATTCGGCTTCAACCGTCCGATGATGTCGGTGTAGCGGCCGGTCGGCACGAAGCAGATGTCCTGGCTGTCCTGCTTGTCGGCGACCTCGAGATCGAAGCGCCGCGCCAGCTCGCGAGTCTGCGGCTTGGTCATGTCGCCAAGCGGGAAGCGCAGGAAGTCGAGCTGCTCGCGCGTGGTCGCGAACAGGAAATAGCTCTGGTCGCGATCGGCATCCGCCGCGCAAGTCAGCGAGCGCGATCCGTCGGCAAGCCGGCGCGAGGCGACATAGTGTCCGGTGGCCAGCGCCTGCGCACCGAGCTCGCGGGCGGTCGAGAGCAGATCGCGAAACTTGACCGAACGGTTGCACTCGATGCACGGCACCGGCGTCTCGCCGAGCGCGTAGCTGTCGGCGAAATTGTCGATCACCGATTGCTTGAAGCGGCTTTCGTAATCGAGCACGTAATGCGGAATGCCGATCCGCTCCGCGACATTGCGCGCATCGTGAATGTCGCGCCCGGCGCAGCAGGCACCCTTGCGATGGGTCGCAGCACCATGGTCGTAGAGCTGCAGCGTGATCCCGACCACGTCATAGCCCTGCGACTTCAACAGCGCAGCCGTCACCGACGAGTCGACGCCGCCGGACATGGCAACGACGATCCGTGTGTCTTCAGGGCGGCCTTCAAGATCCAGACTGTTAAGCATCTCTAAGCGGTCATTGGTCACTGTCGCGGCGAGCTTATGCGCTCCGCGACGAAATTGGAAAAAGCCTTTGTCCAGAGAGCCTTAGAACGCGTCCAAGGCCGGTTTGGTCGGTTCGGGACGCGTCGGAGGCCACCTTTAATATAGGCCGTATTCCGGCGAGGCAATCCGGCGGAATCCGTGTCTTGCCGTGCGCGGACGGCAAATCTTGCCGCCGGGCAAAAAGGAGGCCTGTCCGGAACCCGTTCCAGGCCGCACACACAACTCTTAACATATTGAAATAACTAACTATTTTTAATACCCAATGATTGGCCCACTCCTTGCTGACAAAACGCCGGAAGTCTCATTTGCGAGGGTTGGCAGTGGTCAGCGTGACGTCGGAAGCATGGGCAAGCCGGTCCTTTCAGGGCGCCGCGCCGCGGTCGGCGCGGCCCGATCCCGCCTCGCAGGCGGGGAACGACGGCTTTGCCGCGCTGGTCG
Source organism: Bradyrhizobium sp. JR3.5 (assembly GCF_054057015.1). Classification (NCBI taxonomy): domain Bacteria; kingdom Pseudomonadati; phylum Pseudomonadota; class Alphaproteobacteria; order Hyphomicrobiales; family Nitrobacteraceae; genus Bradyrhizobium; species Bradyrhizobium sp. JR3.5. The sequence continues at coordinate 4,268,721 of NZ_JBSRYV010000002.1, read as the reverse complement.
ACAGCAACACTGCGTCCACGAGCGACAATAGCCGGTACGACGCCCAACCGGCGCCCGCGCGCCGGTCCGACGATTCGACCTCGACGACCGATGCGCGCTCCCGCGACACCAGCACGGCCCCCGACCGGACGTCGCGGGATTCCGGCAGCTCGCCCGATGACAACAAGGTCGATAGCGACAGCGACAGCGACGTGCCGCGCAAGACCAAGTCGAAATCGAACGACGCGAAGTCGAGCACCGATGCGCAATCCACCGGCGACAAGGCCACGGCGCAAGCTGTGCCGCAGCCGGATCCAGCCAATGCGGCGGCGGCCAGCGCCGTGGTTGCCGTTCCCGTCGCCGCCGCACCGGCAACTGGCCCGACAGCGGCGACCGCGCCATCCGGCCAACAGGCGGCACCGCTTGCGATCGCGGCTGCCGCCATCGCGGCCAGCTCCGCCATCGCCGCCACCGGTGCGCCGGCCGTCAGCGGTGCGCCTGCCGGCGCCGACACCGCAACGGCGGCGACCACCGCGGCGAATGCCGACAAGGTCGCGAAGGCGGCCGGCGTCAAGACCGAGGGACAGGTCATCACGACAGATGCGGCAACGGTTTCCGGCGCAGCGACGGCGACCGGCGATGCGACACTCGCCGCCACGGTTGCCGCCGGAACGCCCGCCACGAAGACAACGACGCAAGCCAAGGCACAGGTGGCCGCAAAGGACGCGACCGCGACAACGCCAACCAGCCAGGACGGCGCGGCCCAGGGCAACGCCAATACCGCACAGGCTGCTCCGACCAACATCGTTCCCGCAGCCACTCAGCCGGCGGCTATATCCGGCAAGGCGAAGGCCACCGCGGACGGAGGCGCAGCCGATGCCATCAAGGCCGATGCAAGCGGCGACGGCAACGCCGCGCCAACGCCGACGGCCGGCGGCCACGCGGCTGCCCAGACCCAGCTCACGACGCCCGATCCCAGCGCGCAGGCGGCGAATGCACTCCAGGCGCAACTGCCGGCCAGCCAGACGACGCCGTCTGCGACCGCGCAATTGACCGTGACCAACGCCGCGCAAACCGCCACCGTGCCGCTCAGCGGGCTTGCGATGCAGATCGCCGCCTCCGCCAAGAGCGGCAAGAGCCGCTTCGAGATCCGGCTCGACCCCGCCGAGCTCGGCCGCATCGACGTCCGCATCGATGTCGATCGCAACGGCCAGGTGACCTCGCATCTCACCGTCGAACGCCCGGAGACGCTGTCGATGCTGCGCCAGGACGCCAACCAGCTGCAGCGCGCGCTCGACAATGCCGGCCTGTCGACCGGCAATGGCGGACTGCAGTTCAGCCTGCGCGATCAGTCGCAGTCAGGCCAGAACAACAACGGCCAGTCCAATCCGAACGCCCATCGTTTGATCGTCACCGAGGAGGACAGCGTCCCCGCCGCAGCGGCGGGCCGCTCCTATGGCCGCGCACCCGGCGCCCTCGGCGGCGTCGATATCAGAGTGTAAGGAGTTCACCATGGCAGTCGATGCAACCATGCCGACGCCGGTCGTCTCAGCACCGGGCACCAGCAACGGAACGAGCTCCGGAAGCGGCAGCGGCACCGGCAGTGGCCTGACGACCTCGTCGCAGGGCATCGCTGACAATTTCCAAACCTTCCTGACGCTGCTGACCACGCAGTTGCAGCACCAGAACCCGCTCGACCCGCTCGACACCAACCAGTTCACCCAGCAGCTCGTGCAGTTCGCCGGCGTCGAGCAGCAGCTGAAATCCAACGATCAGCTCAAGCAGCTGATCGCGATCGAGAAGAGCGCGCAATCGACCCAGGCTCTGGTCTATGTCGGCAACACGGTCGCCGTCGACGGCAGCAAGACGCAGCTCAACAAATCCGCGACCTGGAATCTGGTGTCGCCGCAAGCCACCAGCGCCACCATCACGATTACCAGCGCGACTGGCCAGACCGCCTATTCCGGCAATTTCAACCTGAAGCAGGGCAACGCCAGCTTCGTCTGGGATGGCAAGGGCACGGACGGCACGCAATGGCCGGCCGGCACCTACACGCTGACCGCGACCGGCAAGGATTCCAAGGGCAACGACCTTGCCATCTCGACCGAGATTCAGGGCGTCGTCGACTCCGTCGACCTGACCGCCTCCCCGCCGCTGCTCTCGATCGGCGGCCAGACCTATACCACCGACAAGATCAAGCGCGTGGTGCGCGGCGCGACGGGCAGCAGCTAAGCCAAGGCTTCGCTGCATCCAACCAATCCAGCGCTCAGCTTCGCGGGAATTGCGCGTGCGCTTTTGCGCGTCGCGAGTTGCCGCATACACACCCGTCGTCCCTGCATTCGGAAGCAGGGGCCGATAACGCCGCTTCACCGTCGTCGTCCCGGCGAAGGCCAGCAATATTTCTGATAAAGAGAAATGCTTTTGCGCCGGGGGCTTGCGCCGTCGGGCAAATCAGTGCCAGGGCCCCGTGCTTCCCAAGCAACATCGGCAGACATAAACAGCAATAAATTGCGACACGTCAGCTTCCTGTAAGCAAGCGGACATTATCTTCATATTCCGCGTTTGAACGCCGATCCCGCCCTGAAACTCCGCAGCTGCCCAGGCTGCGCGCCTTGACCGCCGGCAAGAGCTAGCCTGTGACCCCGACACGCCCGACACTGCCAGAACGCACCCAGACCACTCCAAGCCGTGCCGGGGCACCCCACCCGCAGCTTGCCGAGACAATGACCGAGAATGCGCGCCTCAGGACCATCGCCATCACCGTCATGCTCGAGATCGCAGTGCTTCGGGAGCGGCTGCCGCCGACTGCCGGCGAGTAGGAGCGCGGCCGGAGTGGAATGACAAAGCGAGGCTGTCTCGCTGCACTCACGCCGCTCGAACGCCAGTCATGCCTGACAGGCCCGGCCTGCGCCGGCCGCGCAACCGGCGCGGCCCGCTCCATGTGCGCGCCGCATCAATAGATGCGGACGTGATTGGCTTCGAACGTCACCGGAAAGTTGTTGCGATTCTGCAGGGTCAGGATCAGCACGACGCCGACACCGCCGCGGTGATCCCAGTACACGGCCCGGTCGGTTTCGCGCAGGGGCTCCATCGAGGTCTGGTTCTTCTCGAAATGCGGCGCGATCGACACGTCGAAAAACTCGTTCGGCGCTTTCGAATCCTTGCCCCACCAGAACGTGAACGGCTGGCTCGAATTGGCGGCGATCGTATAGGTGCCTTGCTTGTGGTCGATGTTGGCCATGATGTCGGGTCCTTCGTTTTCCATTCGTCGCTCCGATGCGACGCCCCGACAATGATGCGTTGCGCGCATACACGCCGTGAGCTAGCTCACTCTGCTTTGCAACCGAAGCAACCGCGGCAACGGCGGGCATGGGCTCTCGCAAAGGATGCCTTGCAAGGAGCGGCCTGCCCGAGCGACACTCTCAGTTCCAGATAGCGCCGGCCTTGATACTCCCGCGCAATGAGTTGATCGAATGAAGCCAACTCCGAGCGATCGACGACCCACCACCACTCGCCGGTTTTCTGGATCGGCATCGCCTTGTGCCTGGCGGCGATCGCGATCTACCTCTGGTCCGACGGCCTGTCCTGGCGGCCGACACCGAGCCCGAGATGAAGGCGAGCATTGCACACGCGGCAGTCTGGGCACTGTGGCTCAGCTGGCCGCCTTTCGGGCAAGCCGAACGCCGCGCGGAGAATCGCCGAAACGAATTCGGAACAAGCGATTGAAATGCGAAACATCAGAGAAGCCAACCTCCAGCGCGATGTCGGAGATTCGCTGACTGCCGGCGGGGGACCCGGTCAGCAGTTGGAACGCCCGCTGGAGACGCAATTCGTTCAGGCGCTCCGTGAACGACGTTCCCGACGACGCCATCAGGCGTTGCAGATAGCGAGGCGAGATGCCCTGGCAACGTGCGGCCGTTTGAACGCTGAGCCCAGGCTCCTGAAAGTGTGCGGTGATGTAGCCGAGTGCTGCACTGTGCCGCGCAGCCACGACGGCGCTCGCGCTGCTCTCGCCCAAGGCAGGACACTCGCTGATCGCAAGTGCGACGAGATCATGGATGTGGGTCACGACCGTATGACGAAGTTTCGGGGCCGTCAGTGCTCTCGCCTTGAGCACCGACTTCAGATATGTCGCGAATAGCCGGAATGCTTCCGATCGGCGCCCAATCGGCCGCATGGCCAGGCTCTCGACATTCGTTACGCGCTGTTCGAGCTCCGCGCGCGGCACCGCCAGACCGAATTGCAATCCATCGACGTAGATAACGCTGGCGGGCTCGGAATGCAGAATTGCGATTGCATCGCCCGCGCGAAGCTCAACTTGCCGGCAGCGCTGCGATAGCTGACTTCTGCCGGGAGAGCAGAAGATGATGCCGACGGAATCATCGCCATCGGCGAGGCTCGCTTGCGAACGCTCAAAGCGCATCGACGTGCCCTTCAGCACGAGCATGCGCAGACCTTGAATCGCCTGTAGCGACGCATCGGCCTGGATCGGAGCGTTCGACAGCGGCTCGATGTCGGCGTGCACGACGCATCGCCCAAAGTGCTCGCGCCATAGAGGGAGACGAATACGCTCCGGAAGGTCGCGCGTCGAAAATCGATACGATGCACAATTGGCTGCGTCCGTAGGCATGGGGACCTCCAGCCTTCACAGAGCATCAGGATGAAATGCTGCGGCACACCATTTTCAATGTCTGCATTTTGCAATTCACGCACCGGCCTTCTCAGGGTCCGTGCGCGCAAGTCCAAGAAGCCATGCTATCGATCTGCTAGTCTGATTTGCCTGTGATCGGTGCAGATGTGAACTGGTTCACCTGTCGGTCAGAATATTACGTTTATACTGATCGCGAAAGTCGCGGCCTTTATTTTCTCCCTTAGGAGGAGACGGTCGTGAGGGCTCTATCTGTAATTGCCGCCAACGGATTCATTGGACATCCCTGGCGGCACGCAAGCGCAGACAGTTTAATGCCCCTGTTCGCAATTGAACCGGTTTACGGAGCCGCGGGCAGGTCGTTCTGAAAGATTGCCGATACCGATCTTATTTCGCTGCTCTAGCCAAATCGCTGAGCAGAATTAGTCGGACATAAAATGCCTGCGGCACTGTTGGCTTTTGGCCGCCGGTTGAAATGGTCGAAATCTGTCACGTGGGAAGTCAACCTCAGTGATCAAGAAGGCGTTCGATCATGTCCATCATATTCGACATGCTTTATCACGAATACTGTCGTGCCCGCCTCGCCGAAATGCGAAAGCAGCTTTTGATACCGCTCGTCGGCGAAGTCCTGGAGGCTCCGCCGGAAGACGGCGAGCGTCCCGGGCCCCTTGATTGCGGCTGGCCGGCGAAAGCGCCGCCAACCCTCGGGTAGCTGGAGCATCCAATCCCATGGCTCGGCCGGAGGCTGGTCCGGCAAGCGCACGCCTTGGAGCATCCAAGCGTTCCTTGGATTTGCGCCCGACGAGGCCGCGCGCACGCCGGACAGATCGACAGATGCATGATCGAACCCACACCTCGAAGCGATTGATCGGCGAAGCTCCGCCGGAATTCAGATCGACCGGTCGCGACCCGCGCATCGACGTCTGTCGCGGGATCGCGTTATGGTGGATCTTTCTCGACCACGTTCCAAATAACGTCGGAAGCTGGCTGACGCTGCGCAACTACGGCTTCTGCGACGCTGCCGAAATATTCATGTTCATTTCGGGCGTGACTTGCGCGCTGGCCTACGGCAGAGCCCGCCAACGTGACGGCTGGAGAGGCGTGATCGGCCGCTCGCTGCGGCGGGGATGGGATATCTATGCCGCCTTTCTCTTGCTCGCGCTCGCTTGCGCCGTGCTCGTCTATGTCGCGGGCAGCGATCATCTTGCCGATGACAGCAATACGCGCGTCTTGTTCGAACGTCCGGGCGCGGCGCTTGCGCACGCCGCAATCCTGCAATTCCGCCCTGTCAATACCGATGTCTTGCCGGTCTTTGTGATCTGCCACGTGCTGTTCGCACCGTTGCTGTGGCTGCTGCTGCGCGCACCAAACGTTACGCTCGGCCTTTCGCTGTTGCTTTATGCGCTGGTGCACGTTTTCGGCTGGCGCGTTCCCGCCTGGCCCGACGGCGTCTGGTTCTTCAACCCGCTGGCATGGCAGTTTCTGGTCGTGCTGGGCGCATGGTACGTCATCGAGGGGAAGACAATCCGGGATTGGATAACGTCGCGCCCTGCGCTGGTCCTGTCCACCCTCTTTCTCGCGCTGAGCCTGTTCCTTGCGCTCGGCCACAACATCAAGCCGCTGGTGCCGCAGGGTTTGACGGATTTCCTGTTTCCATTGGACAAATCGAATCTGAGCCCGTTGCGGCTACTGCATTTCCTGGCTCTCGCGATCGTGGCGTCATGGCTTATTCCCGAGGGTTGGCAAGGACTGTCGACGCCGATGCTGCGTGGCGCGCGGTGGTGTGGCGAGAATTCGCTACCGATCTATTGCCTCGGCGTCCTCCTGGCGCTGGTCAGCCAGTTTGATCTGTTCAACATCTCGAACTGGCCTGCGATGCAGATCGCGCTCAGTCTCGGCGGCGTCTTGATGATGACTGCTGTCGCGGCGCTCCTGAACGCGCTCAGCACCAAGCGCAAGCCTGCGGTGGGCGCAGTTGATCGGAAAACGCCCGCAGCCGTTACAAATTGGAAAGTTGAGGATCGCGCACACGGGACCGTTCTTGATGCACAGCTGAGAGCCGTCACCGCTCCGTCGACGTACTGCCCTTGATGAAATTTGGATCGTGCCGGACATCGGCTGTTTTGCCGCGTTCGGGCGCACACGCATTCGCGACGCAACCATTCCGACCTCTCCCCACACGCGGGGAGAGGCGAAAACCGAGTTCGCTGCCGAAGCACGCTTGCCGCCGATGCTCACTCCGACCGGCCCGCTGCCTTGAGGATCAGCCGCGCAATCGGCTCAGGCTGCGAGATCAACGCGAGATGGCTGGCCTTCACCTCGATCGTGGTCGCGCCCATCCGCTTGGCCATGAAGCGTTCGAGATCCGGATTGATGGTGCGGTCCTCGGTCGAGACCGCGTAGTAGCTCGGCTTGCTGCGCCAGGCCGCGTGGCTGGTCTTGCCCGACAGCAATTGCTTGTGGAACGGCTGCTGCACGGCATAGAGCACCTTCGCCTTGGCTTCCGGCAGGTCGCCGGCGAAATCGCGCAGGAACGCCTCCTCGCTCAGCCGGCCCTCGTCGCCGTCGAACACAATGCCGGCGCTCGCGGGCGGCGTCGGATAGGTTTTTGCCAGCGCGGTGTAGTCCTCATCCGCGTCGGGTGCGCGCGCGGCGACATAGACCAGCGCCGAGACATTCGGATGCACGCCGGCCTCGGTGACGATCATGCCGGAGAAGGAATGGCCGACCAGAACGGTCGGGCCATCCTGACGATCGAGCACCCGCTGCGCCGAGGCAACCGCTTCCGGCAGCGTGGTCAGCGGATTTTGCACGGATGTCACATTGAGCCCGGCGGCCTGCAGGCGCGGAATGACCTCGGACCAGCACGAGCCGTCGGCGAACAGGCCGTGCACCAGCACGACGTTGCGTGCCTTCACCGGCGGCGTTGTTGCGGCGATGCCGCGCGAGGACACCAGCGAAGCTGCCGCTCCGGCAAGCAAGGCGGTCGAGAAGGTGCGTCTGTTCATCATCATGACAAGGGCTCGGATGGAGTGATTGAGGAAACGCGCACCTGCGGTGAGCGGACAATCTCTTCTACGCACGCAAAGGCGATTGGTTACGCGCGACGTCGCTGGGGACTTGCGATCGAGATCAAGGATAGTTGAACGAGCGGGATGCTCGACGATCGTTCACGTGACGTCGTGCGCAGCCGTCATTGCGCCAGCAATTTCAAATCGATCATCTCGCCCGGGGCTTACCCCTCTCCCCGGCCCTCCCCCGCAAGGGGGGAGGGAGCCCTGCCGATGTGCTCGCCTCACGCTGCGCATCTGCTGCACGTAAGACGCAAAGGGCGCGTGAGGGACGCACCGGCGCCTGGGTTCCCTCCCCTTGCGGGGGAGGGTTAGGGAGAGGGGTGCAGCTTGCTCCGCTGCCTGACGAAACGGGCGAGCAACCGCTATCGGCGCCCAATCCGCCAGCCTGTTCCCGGCCGTTCCAACGAGAATCGTATTGAAGCCTTGGGCTTAGGCAAATTTTAAACCGGTGGGCGTAGGTTACCTCCTGCGAGTTCAGTGGTTGAGAGTTTGTGAGTACGCCATGACAGAACCCCATCGCCCGAGGGTGAAATACGTCATCGGGCCTGACGGCAGCCCGTTAACGATTGCGGACCTGCCGGCCCCCGGTACCAAGCGGTGGGTCATCCGCCGCAAGGCCGAAGTCGTCGCTGCGGTCCGCGGCGGCCTGCTCTCCCTTGAGGAGGCTTGCAGCCGCTACACGTTGACCGTCGATGAGTTCCTTTCCTGGCAGTTCTCGATCGACCAGCATGGTCTGGCCGGACTGCGCACGACACGCATCCAGCAATACCGGCAGTAAGTTTCGCCCAAACAGTGGTATTTGACGAAAACCGGCCTCGCTTTGCGAAGCCGGTTTTTTCATGTCCGCGTTTTTGCCGCGGTTCTTAACCTTCGTTAACCATATGGAAACCATACCCTAGGCAATATTTGCCCAGTCGGACCCGCGTGGGCCGAATCCCTGGGGGCCGTTGGTGCAAAGTCTGGTTGCTTTCTTCAGAGGTCTAGGTGCGGCCCGCCTCGCGGCCATGGTTGCGGTCACCGCGGCCCTGATCGGTTTCTTCGCGTTCGTCATCATGCGCGTCACCACGCCCCAGATGACCACCCTCTTCACCGACCTGTCGACCGAGGATTCCTCGGCCATTATCAAGGAGCTGGAGCGCCAGGCGATCCCGTTCGAGCTGCGCAGTGACGGCGCCGCGATCATGGTGCCGAAAGACAAGGTGACGCGCCTCCGGATGAAGCTCGCCGAGGGCGGCATGCCCAAGGGCGGCGGCGTCGGCTACGAGATCTTCGACAAGTCGGACGCGCTCGGCACCACGAGCTTCGTCCAGAACATCAATCATTTGAGGGCGCTGGAGGGCGAGCTCGCCCGCACCATCCGCGCCATCGACCGCGTCCAGGCCGCGCGCGTCCACCTCGTGCTGCCGGAAAAGCCGCTGTTCTCGCGCGAGACGCCGGAACCATCCGCCTCGATCGTGCTCAGGGTGCGCGGCGCGCTGGAGCCGCAGCAGATCCGCGCGATCCGCCATGTCGTCGCCTCCGCCGTCAACGGGTTGAAGCCGCAGCGGGTCTCGATCGTCGACGAGGCCGGCCAGTTGCTCGCCGATGGCGCCCAATCCGATGCCGATGCCGCGGTCGGCGACGAGCGCCGCGCCGCCTTCGAGAAGCGGATGCGCAAGCAGGTCGAGGACATCGTCTCCTCGGTGGTCGGCGCCGGGCGCGCCCGCGTCCAGCTCTCTGCCGACTTCGACTACAACAAGATCACCCAGACCTCGGACAAGTTCGACCCCGAAGGCCGCGTGCTGCGCTCGACCCAGACCCGCGAGGAATCGAGCCTCACCGCCGACAATTCCGGCCAGGTCACCGTCAACAACGAATTGCCGGGCAACCAGAACCAGGACAACGCCGCCCGCGCCCGCGACCAGAGCAAGAAGAGCGAGGAAACCAACAACTACGAGATTTCCCGCACCACCAAGACCGAGGTGACCGAGGCCGGCCGCGTCAACCGCATCTCGGTCGCGGTGCTGGTCGACGGCGCCTACGCTAAGAACGAAAAAGGCGAGATGGTCTACCAGGACCGCACCAAGGAGCAACTCGACCGCATCGCCGCCCTGGTCCGCTCCGCGATCGGCTTCGACCAGAAGCGCGGCGACCAGGTCGAGGTCGTCAACCTCCGCTTCGCCGAGCCGCCGACCGCGCAGCCGATCGCGGAGCCGACCGGCCTGCTCGGCATGCTGCAATTCACCAAGGATGACGTGATGTACGTCATCGAGCTCGGGGTCATGATGATGCTCGGCCTGGTCGTGCTGTTCATGGTGGTCCGCCCGCTGGTCAAGCGCATCGTGGCCGCCGACGTCATTCCGGCGCTGGGCGGCGGTGCGGGTGTGCCCGCGCTGGCCGAAGCCCATGCCGAGAGCGCCGGTGCGCCCGGCCAGGCGCTGATCCCGAGCGGCAGCGGCGCGGCGCAATTGATCGACGTCGCCCAGATCCAGGGCCAGGTCCACGCCCAGGCCGTGCACCGGGTCGGCGAACTCGCCGAGCGCAATCCGAACGAAACCGTCTCCATCGTCCGTCAATGGCTGAGCGAGCCGGTAGAGAACTGACATGGCCGCCGTACCCCAGACCACCAACGCCAACGACATCGCCACCGTCCTCTCGACGCTGGCGAACCGGCAGAGCGCCCGGCCCAAGGGCAAGCCGCTGCCCGGCCCGAAGCGCGCCGCGATCCTGATGCTCGCGCTCGGCGAGCAATATGGCGGCAAGATCTGGTCGATGCTCGACGACGAGGAGGTCCGCGAGCTGTCGGTCCACATGTCGACGCTCGGCACCGTCGAGGCCGACGTGGTCGAGGACCTGATGCTGGAATTCGTCTCGCGGATGTCGGCCTCCGGCGCGCTGATGGGCAATTTCGACGCCACCGAACGGCTGCTGCAGCAATATCTGCCGGCCGAGCGCGTCACCGGCATCATGGACGAGATCCGTGGCCCCGCCGGCCGCAACATGTGGGAGAAGCTCTCCAACGTGCAGGAAGAGGTGCTCGCCAACTACCTCAAGAACGAATACCCGCAGACCATCGCCGTGGTGCTGTCGAAACTGAAGCCGGAGCACGCCGCGCGCGTGCTGGCGATCCTGCCCGAGGACATCGCGCTCGACGTGGTCGGCCGCATGCTGCGGATGGAGGCGGTGCAGAAGGAAGTCATCGAGCGCGTCGAGCAGACGCTGCGCACCGAGTTCATGTCGAACCTGTCGCAGACCCGCCGCCGCGACGCCCATGAGGTGATGGCCGAGATCTTCAACAACTTCGACCGCCAGACCGAGACTCGCTTCATCACCTCGCTGGAAGAGGAAAACCGCGAATCCGCCGAACGCATCAAGGCGCTGATGTTCACCTTCGACGACCTGATCAAGCTCGACTCCGCCTCGGCCCAGACGCTGATGCGCAACATCGACAAGGACAAGCTCGGCGTCGCGCTGAAGAGCGCCAACGAGGAGGTGCGCAGCTTCTTCCTCGGCAACATGTCCTCGCGCGCCGGCAAGATGCTGATGGACGACATGGCCGCGATGGGCCCGGTGCGCCTGCGCGACGTCGACGAGGCGCAGGCGCTGCTGGTCAACCTCGCCAAGGACCTCGCCGCCCGCGGCGAGATCACCCTGACCAAGAACCGCGCCGACGACGAGCTGGTGTACTGATGGCCGCGCCCGCAAAATTCCTGTTCGACACGGACTTCTCGGCGCCGGACCGTTCGCGCGAGCGCGCCCCGACCCCGGCCGAGGTCGCGCAGAAGGTCGCCGACGCCGAGGCGCGGGCCTATCGCGCCGGCTATGAGGCCGCGCTGCGCGAGGCCAAGGTCGAGAGCGACCGCCGCGCGGCGCAGGCGCTGGAAGAGATCGGCACCGCGATCAAGGGCATCGCCGCCCGCTTTGCCGGCATCGAAACGCGGATGGAGACCGAGGCTGTCGATGTCGCGGTCGCGGTCGCCCGCAAGCTCTGCTCCGAACTGGTCGCACGCGAGCCGCTCGGCGAGATCACGGCGCTGGTCTCCGACTGCTTTTCGCATCTGGTGGCGACGCCGCATCTCGTGGTCCGCATCAATGACGCGCTCTACGAGGCGGCGCATGACAATATCGAGCGAGTGGCGGCGCATTCCGGCTTCCAGGGCCGGGCTGGTCATCCTCGCCGAGCCCACGATTGCGACGGGCGACTGCCGGATCGAATGGGCCGACGGCGGCGTGGTGCTGGAGCGCGCCGCAATCGAAGGCAAGATCAACGAACTCGTCGGGCGCTATCTGGCGTCCCGCAGCCAGGCCGGCTGAAGGATTGAGGGCTGAACCATGAGCGACACCGACACCCAAGTCCCGCTTCCCGATCTCAACGCCGCCGACGCGCCCAGGATCGACGACATCGGCTACAACGAGGACGAAAATGCCGCGCGCATCGCCGCCGACCTCGAGGCCGTGTTCGACGTGCCGGTGCAGGTCTCGGCGGTGCTCGGCCGCTCCAAGATGGATGTCGGCGACCTGCTGAAGCTCGGGCCGGGCACCGTGCTCGAACTCGACCGCCGCGTCGGCGAGGCGATCGACATCTACGTCAACAACCGCCTGGTGGCGCGTGGTGAAGTGGTGCTGGTGGAAGACAAGCTCGGCGTGACCATGACCGAAATCATCAAGGCAGAACGCTCGTAACAACTTCACGGTAGCGCGCGGAACCTGCGCGACCAGACGAACAGGAGATCATCATGCGGCTTCTCATCGTTGGCACCCTGAAGGGCCAGCTCACGACCGCGACCAAGATCGCGATGGACAACGGCGCCTCGGTGACCCACGCCGAGGCCGCCGAGCAGGCGATGAACGTGCTGCGCAGCGGCAAGGGCGCCGACCTCCTGCTGGTCGATGTCAACCTCGACATCCGCGACCTCGTGATGCGGCTCGAGGCCGAACATATCCACGTGCCGATCGTCGCCTGCGGCATCTCCAACGATGCCCGCGCCGCGGTCGCCGCGATCCACGCCGGCGCCAAGGAATACATCCCGCTGCCGCCCGACCCCGAACTGATCGCAGCGGTGCTCGCCGCGGTCGCCAACGACGCGCGCGATCTCATCTACCGCGACGAGGCGATGGGCCGGGTGATCAAGCTCGCGCAGCAGATCGCGGGCTCCGACGCCTCCGTGATGATCACCGGTGAATCCGGCACCGGCAAGGAAGTGCTGGCGCGCTACGTCCATTCCCGCTCGGCCCGCGCCAAGCGGCCGTTCATCTCGATCAACTGCGCGGCGATCCCGGAACACCTGCTGGAATCCGAGCTGTTCGGCCATGAGAAGGGCGCCTTCACCGGCGCGGTGGCGCGCCGCATCGGTAAATTCGAGGAAGCGACCGGCGGCACGCTGCTGCTCGACGAAATCTCCGAGATGGATGTCCGCCTGCAGTCCAAGCTGCTGCGCGCGATCCAGGAGCGCGTGATCGACCGCGTCGGCGGCACCAAGCCGGTTCCGGTCGACATCCGCATCATCGCGACCTCGAACCGCAATCTGTCGGAGGCGGTGCGCGAGGGCTCTTTCCGCGAGGACCTGCTGTTCCGCCTCAACGTCGTCAACCTGAAGATCCCGCCGCTGCGCGATCGTCCGGCCGACATCCTCGAATTGGCGCAGCATTTCGCCAAGAAATATGCCGAGGCCAACGGCGTGGCGGTCCGCCCGATCTCGACTGAGGCCCGCCGCGTCCTGACCGCGAACCGCTGGCAGGGCAACGTCCGCGAGCTCGAGAACACCATCCATCGCTCGGTCCTGATGGCGCAGGGCGACGAGATCGGTGCGGACGCGATCCTGACCCCCGACGGCGACCGTCTCGACCTCGCCAAGACCGCGCCCGCGGTCGCGCACGCCACGCTGGCCGCCGAGCAGGTCACCCGCGCGCTGGTCGGCCGCACGGTTGCCGACGTCGAACGCGACCTGATCCTGGAAACGCTGAAGCACTGCCTCGGCAACCGCACCCATGCCGCCAACATCCTCGGCATCTCGATCCGCACGCTGCGCAACAAGCTGAACGAATATGCCGACGGCGGCATCCCCATCACCCCGGCCGGCAATGGCGCTCCCGACTATCAGCGCATGGCAAGCGCCGGCTGAGATAGAAGGAGCGGCGGGCGATCCCGCCGCGACTGCCGCGCCTCACGAATAGTTGGGCGCATCGGGCTTGCGAAAGATCCGGATCGGATCGCCGGGTGTGATGTCGCGGCCGGTGAAGGTCACATACGCATAGAGCGCAAGATAAGCGACGGCGATTGCGCCGACGAGATAGAACAGCCAAGCTCCCACGCGCTTCATCGAACCGTCACGTCTCCGAAACATCCGCGGCTTTTAGTGCGCTTGCCGGCAAAGCGCCACGGCCAACATGCTGCGCCAGCCCCCTTGCCGTTCCCTGCCATTCATCCCTTGAGTCTTGCGGGCGGTTGCCTTATTCAATCTCCTATTGTGTTTCTATTTTAGACAACTGGAGAGTGATATGGCCCTTTACGCGCAGACCAGCGGCACCCTGTCCACCACCTCCGCGACGTTCACGGCGATGCAAGGCCTCAGCCTGACGATCCCGGAGGGCGTCGGCACCACCGCGATCATCACCCTCAATGTTCCGAATCCCTACGCCACCGGCAACGATATCCCGGGCGGCATGTTCGGCGTCACCGTCAATGGCAAGGTCTCGCCGGTCGTCGCGAGCTTCACCTATAACGAGACCCCGTCGAGCTTTGGCCGTATCCCGACCACGCTCGTTGTCGGGATTCCGCTGGGCAATGCGGCTCAGACCATCCAGGCCGTATGGGCTGGCGTCCGCGGCAGCACCGTGATCATCGACAGCCCGGCGTCGCTGAGCGCAGTCTTCTAAGGGCTGCTTCGGACCAGCAATTGCGCGCTAGCGCACGCCCCGGGGATGAACGTGACGTGACGGCAGGCTGACCTCGGCCAGTCTGGCGGCGTCTTCGTCGCGGTCGATCGCGACATATTCGCCGTGCCAATACGCCAGCGCGGCAGTGCGTTCCGATGCGATCACATCGAGCACGCGACCGATGACGATCGCGTGCGAATGCCGCTCGATGACCTCCTCGACCTCACAGTCGATCGCAGCCAGTGCCCCGACCAGCAACGGCGCGCCCGTGGCGCGCGTCGTCCATTTCGGCTCCAGTGAACCGGTCGGCGCCCTTCAAGCCGCCCTTGCCGGTAAAGCGCTCGGCGATGTCGAGCTGATCCGCGGTCAGGATGTTGACGCCGAACACGCCATGGCGCGCGATCAGCGGCCATGACGAGGCGGCGCGGTTGATGCTGACGATCAGCGACGGCGGCTCGACCGACAGCGACGACACCGACGTCACCGTCATTCCCGAAATTTCCTTACCCCGGCCGGCGGTGATGACGCTGACGCCGCCGGTGAGATGGCGCATCGCGCCACGGAATTCATCGGCCGCCACCGCGGGCTCGATCGAAACATTGCGGACGACGGAATTCATGGCGACCTCACAGATCGGATGTGTCTTCGCTGCCCTCGAGCAGGTGCTTCAGGATCTCGCCTTCGAGCGCGGCGAGCTCGGCCGAACCGCGCCGGCGCGGCCGCGGCAGGTCGATCGTGACATCCTCGGCGATCCGGCCGTCCTCGATGACCAGCACGCGGTCGGCGAGCGCGACCGCCTCGGCGACATCGTGCGTCACCAGGATCGCGGTAAAACCCTGGTCGCGCCAGACCCGCTCCAGCAATTGCTGCATCGAGATCCGGGTCAGCGCATCGAGCGCACCGAGCGGCTCGTCGAACGCCAGCACGCGCGGCTGGGAGACCAGCGCCCGTGCCAGGGCCACGCGCTGCTTCTGACCGCCTGACAGCACCGAGGGCCACTGCCCGCGCTTTTCGCCGAGGCCGACCTCGACCAGCGCCCGCTCGGCACGGGCCTGCGCGTCGGCAGATGAGCGCTCGCGCCCAAGCCCCACCTCGACATTGGACAGCACCCGGGCCCAAGGCAGCAGGCGCGGCTCCTGGAACATGACGCGGACGTCTTGCGCCCGGGGTTCTTCACCGAAGGCGATGCTTCCTGCCGTCGGCGCGTCGAGGCCGGCGATCAGGCGCAGCAGCGTGCTCTTGCCGCAGCCGCTGCGGCCGACGATCGCCACGAACTGACCGGCCGGGATATGCAGGTCGATGCCGCGCAGCACCTCATTGTCGCCGAACGCCTTGCGCAAGCCGCGGATGGTCAGCGACAGGCCGCGGGCCGCGCCTTCCGCCACGCGCCGCAAATGCCGCGCCTTCACGACGATGTCGGCGTGGTCGACCGGTTCGGCGTCGACGGGCTGGAAACGAAGCGCTTCTTGCATTCTCATTCTCACTTCTTCTGGAAGGCGGGGTGCCACGACAAAGTGAGCCGCTCCAGCGCCCGCGAGGCGCTGTCGGCGAGCTTGCCGAGCAAGGCGTAGATCAGGATCGAGAGCACGACGACGTCGATCAGCATGAATTCCCGCGCCTGCATCGCCATGTAACCGAGGCCCGACGAGGCCGCGATGGTCTCGGCGACGATCAGCGTCAGCCACATGATGCCGAGCGCAAAGCGCAGCCCGACGAAGATCGAGGGCAGCGCGCCGGGGAAGATCACGCGGCGGAACAGTTCGCCGTCGGTCATGCCGTAGATGCGGCCCATCTCGATCAGCTGCGGATCGACGGTACGGATGCCGTGCAGCGTGTTGAGATAGATCGGAAAGAACACGCCGAGCGCGACCAGGAACAGTTTTGCCGACTCGTCGATGCCGAACCACAGGATGACGAGCGGGATCAACGCCAGGTGCGGGATGTTGCGCACCATCTGCAGCGTGGTGTCGGTGAGCTTCGCCGACAGCTGCGACAACCCGTTGGCAAGGCCAAAGGCGAAGCCGATGCCGCCACCGATCACGAAGCCGATCGATGCGCGCCAGAAGCTGACCCAGATGTTGCGAACGAGTTCGCCCGAGAGCAGCAGCTTCCATCCCGCCAGAGCAACGTCGGTCGGCGCCGGCAGCACGCGCGAGGGCACGAAGCCGGTGACGCAGGCAAGCTGCCAGACCAGCACGATCGCGAGCGGCACGATCCAGGGGATCAGGCCGTCGACCTTTGGAAGTTTCGGCGCGCTGGAACTGTTTCCGTTCCGATGGGATCGGAACGGAGCTCCAGATTTTTGTTTGGACGCGTTTTCTTCACGCGAACCGGCATCCACTTCGCTTGAAAACGCTTTGCGGCGTGGTAGTGAACCGATCAAGCTCATGATTGCGATGCCTGCTTCTGCGGACGGTAGTCGTTGCCGATGGTCTCACCGAACGGACCGGTGTTGACGCGGATCGGCGTCACGTTGCCGGGCTGCGCCAGCGACAGCAGCGGGAACACCAGTTCGGCGAACCGATAGGCTTCCTCGAGATGCGGGTAGCCCGACATGATGAAGGTATCGACGCCGACGTCCTGATACTCCTTGATCCGCGCGGCGACGGTCTGGGGATCGCCGACCAGCGCGGTGCCGGCCCCGCCGCGCACCAGGCCGACGCCGGCCCAGAGGTTCGGGCTGATCTCGAGCTTGTCGCGCCGTCCGCCATGCAGCTGCGCCATGCGCTGCTGGCCGACCGAATCCATCCGCGCGAAGATCTTCTGCGCGGCAACGATGGTGTCGTCGGTGACGTACTGGATCAGTTCGTCGGCGGCGCGCCACGCCTCCGCGTTGGTCTCGCGCACGATCACATGCAGGCGGATGCCGAACGAGAGCTTGCGCCCGCGTTGGGCGGCAACAGCCTTCACCTTGGCAATCTTCTCGGCGACCTGCGCCGGCGGCTCGCCCCAGGTCAAATATTTGTCGACTGTGTCGACCGCGACGTCGATGCCGGCGTCCGACGAGCCGCCGAAATACAGCGGCGGGCGCGGCGACTGCACCGGATTGAACAGCAGGCGACCATCCTCGATCCGGATGTGCTTGCCTTCGACATTGACCGTCTTGCCTGCCAGCAGATCGCTATAGACGTTGAGGAACTCGCGCGTCACCGCGTAGCGTTCGTCGTGGTCGAGGAAGATGCCGTCGCCCTTGTTCTCGATCGGATCGCCGCCGGTGACGACGTTGACCAAGAGACGGCCGTTCGACAGCCGGTCCAAGGTCGCGGTCATGCGGGCGGCAACGCTCGGGCGACTGCAGGCCGGGCCTGACCGCCACCAGATAACGCAGGCGCTCGGTCCAGGGCGCGACGGCTGACGCCACCACCCAGGAGTCCTCGCAGCTCCGCCCGGTCGGCAGCAGCACGCCGTAATAGCCGAGCTGGTCCGCGGCCTGCGCGATCTGGCGCAGATAGTTGAAGTTCACCTCGCGGCCGCCGATCGACGTGCCGAGATAGCGGCTGTCGCCGTGGGTCGGCAGGAACCAGAGGATGTTGGCGTTGGTTGGGGTGCTCACGTGCCCGGCCTCCATGCGACGTCGGAAATCTTGATTTGTCTGGGGATCAGGCCGAGCGCGAAGAACGTGTCGGCGACCTGTTGCTGATCCGCGATCACGGTATCGGTGACCGGCTTGATGCCGTAGGCCTGCCGCTTCAGCGCGACCTCGACCACCGGCACCGACAGGCCGATGCTCGGCGCCAGCTGTTCGGCGACGGCGTGGATGTCGCCCTTGGCCCAGTCATCGACCTCGCTCAGCTGCGCCAACACGAGTTCGACGATCTTCGGATCGGTCTGCAGGAACTTCTTCGAGGCGAAGTAGAACTGATAGTTGGCGACGATGCCGGTGCCGTCGGCGACGGTGCGCGCGCCGGTCGCAGCCTCCGCCGCGGCCTGGAACGGATCCCAGATCACCCAGGCATCGACCGCGCCGCGCTCGAACGCCGCGCGTGCATCGGCCGGCGCCAGGAACACCGGCTCGATCTCGGAATATTTGACGCCGGCTTTCTCCAGCGCCTTCACCAGCAGATAGTGGACGTTGGAGCCCTTGTTCAGCGCGACCTTCTTGCCCCTGAGATCGGCGACCGATTTGATCGGGCTGTCCTTCGGCACCAGGATCGCCTCGCCCTTTGGCGCCGGCGGCTCGTAGGCGACATACTGGAGCGGCGCCCCGGCGGCCTGCGCGAAGATCGGCGGCGCCTCGCCGGTGTTGCCGAAATCGATCACGCCGACATTGAGCGCTTCAAGCAGCGGCGGCCCGGACGGAAACTCGGTCCACACCACCTTGGTGCCGACCGATTTCAGCTTCTCCTCGAGCGAGCCCTTGCTCTTCAGCAGCACGAGCTTGCCGTACTTCTGATAGCCGATGCGGACGACCTTCTCCTGGCCGTAGGAGGCACTGACGGTCGCTGCAACGATGCTGACCGACAGCACCGCGCGGGCGACCCAGCGCCGAAATAAACGCGTCATGGGAATATCCTCTGCATTCAATTGACCAAAGCCGCGCGGATCAGGTCTGGGTGTTGCGCCAGACGATGTCGCGGATCGCGATCTGCCTTGGGATCAGGCCGAGCTTGAAGAAGCGATCGGCGACGCCCTGCTGGGTCGCAATGATGTCGTCGGTCACGAGGCCGACCGAGAAGCCGGCACGCTTTGCCGCGATGGTCTGGATATCGAGCGGGACGCCGGTGACGGCGGCCAGCGATTTCGCGACCTCATCGGGATGCGCCTCGGCCCATTTCGCCGTCGATGTCGTGACATCGACGATCTGCTGCAGCAGGGCGCCGTGCTTGTTCGCGAAATCGCGGTTGGCGATGTAGAACGCGTTGGTCTTGGTGATATCGCTGCTCTTGACCAGAATGCGGCCGTTCTGCCTGGTCTCGGCGATCGCAAAATACGGATCCCAGATCGCCCAGGCGTCGATGCCGCCATTGGCAAAGGCAGGACCTGCGTCCGGCGGCGTCAGATAGACCGGCGTGATGTCGTCATAGGTCAGCCCGGCCTTCTCCAGCGTCTGGATCACGACGTTGTGCGCACTGGATCCCTTGGTGAAGCCGACACGCTTGCCCTTGAGATCGGCGATGGCGGCGATTGCCGAATTCTGCGGCACCAGGATGCCCGATCCGTTGATGATGGGCTGCGCGGCGGCATAGACGATGGCCGCGCCCGCGGCCTGGGCGAAGATCGGCGGGGAATCGCCGACCGCGCCGTAATCGACGCTGCCGACATTCATCGCCTCCATCATCGGCGGGCCCGAGGAGAACTCGACCCATTTCACGCTGACGCCCTGCGGCTTGAAATGATTTTCCAAGGCCTCACGCTGGCGCGTGATAACGAGCACGCCGTTCTTCTGGTAGCCGATACGAACTTCCTTCGCGTCCGCCTGGGCCTGCGCGCGCCCTGACAGCGCAGCAGCAGCTGCTGTGGCAAGCGACAGCTGGAGGAACTCACGACGCTTCATTCCGAGACTCTCCTGACGATCAAGCGCGCTTCTCAACACGCGATCATGCGATGTCAGGATGATGGGGCGCGCGAATGAAGCTGTCGAGCACCGCACAAAAATAGCGATGCCGGCACTTCCGTGCAGGCATCGCGCGTGCCGTTTCGTTCAAGGCGCGGGTCGCGCGTAGCGAATTATTTTCTTCACGCGATCGCGAGGTCGCTGCACGGAGCGTTTTCGAGCGAAGCGGATACCGGTTCGCGCTATCAGCCCGCGGCTGCGGTCTTCGGGCCGACATTGACCGCGAGTTTACCATAGCGGTCCGAGAACGCCTGGGTGTCGATCTCCTCGAGCTGGATCGAACCGTCAAGCACGCCCTTCTTCCAGGCATCGTGCTCGGGATCGTGCTGAAACTCGGGCATCACTTCCCTGCCGAACAATTCGAGCGACTCGCAGATGTGCTCATGGGTGTTCTTGCCGGCCTGGTTGAGCAGGATCACCTGGTCGATATGCGACGCGCGGAAGCGCCGCAGCTTTTTGCGCAAGGTTTCCGGCGAACCGATCAGGCCGCCGCGCAGCGCGGCCTCCTGCGCCTCGGGATTCTCGCGCTTCCACTTGTTGTACTCGTCCCACATGCTGACGGTGCCGGGCGCCGGGCGCTGCCGGTTCTGCGCCTGGCCGTAATAGCGCAGCGCGAACTGGAAGAAGGTCGCGCCGTCGGCGCGCTTGCGCGCCTCTTCGTCCGTCTCGGCGCACATGAAGAACGAGACCAGCGCCATGTTGGGATTGATCTCGTAGTCGGCGAGCTTCTTCAGCCGCTTGGTGATCGCGTTGTAATAAGCGTGCACCCAGGCATGTGCCGCCTCGGCGCTGACGAACTGGAAGCCGAGCGCACCAAACCCGTTCTGCCCGGCGCGTTCGATCGTCGGCAGTTGCGAGCAGGCCATCCAGAGCGGCGGATGCGGCTTCTGCACCGGCTTCGGCACGACATTGCGCAGCGGGATGTCGAAATACTTGCCGTGATGTTCGGTGCCGACCTTGGTGAACATCGGGAAGATCGCCTGGACAGCCTCCTCGAACACCTCGCGCTTGGTCTCCATGTCGCGGCCGAACGGCGTCAGCTCGGTGATCGAGGCGCTCTCGCCCATGCCGAACTCGCAGCGGCCGTTGGAGAGCAGATCGAGCACCGCCACCCGCTCGGCGACGCGCGCGGGATGATTGGTGGTGAGCTGGAAGATGCCGTGGCCGAGCCGGATGTTCCTGGTGCGCTGGCTCGCGGCGGCGAGGAAAGATTCCGGCGCCGGCGAGTGCGAATATTCCTCGAGGAAGTGATGCTCGACGACCCAGGCGTAGTCGTAGCCAAGCCGGTCGGCGGTCTCCAATTGCGTCAGTGCGTTCTGGTAGAGGCGGAGCTCGTCGCCGTCGTTCCAGGGGCGCGGCAGTTGCAGCTCGTAGAAGATGCCGAATTTCATGGCGTCACTCCCAAGGTCGCGTGCTTGACCATTTGTTGTGGTCCCCGACCATTTGTTGTTTTACGGCAGTCTAGTGCCGTAACACCCCAAGTCTAGCCTCGGGGACGAAACCCCAATTCCGCGTAGCGGAAGCCGGCTTGATCGGAACGCACGAATGGTTAGCTTGTAACGAGCTGAGTCGCGGCGCTATTGATCGCGCGCTCACCCTTCCGAAAGCTCATGACCACCTTTACGCCGCACCAGGACTCCGCGCTGAAAGCCGTTGCCGATTGGCTGAAAGCCAAGCCCGGCCAGAACGGGACGCCGCCGGTATTCCGCCTGTTCGGCTATGCCGGAACCGGCAAGACCACACTCGCCCGCCACATCGCCGAGGGCGTCGACGGAGAGGTGAAGTTCGCGGCTTTCACCGGCAAGGCGGCGCTCGTGATGCGCAACAAGGGTTGCGACAGCGCCTCCACGATCCATTCCCTGATCTACCGCGCCCGCGAGTCCGGCGTCGAGCAGCCGAGTTTTGAACTCTGGGACGACGCGCCGGCATCGAAGGCCAAGCTGATCGTGATCGACGAATGCTCGATGGTCGACGCCGAGCTCGGCCGCGACCTGATGTCGTTCGACTGCCCGCTGCTGGTGCTCGGCGACCCCGCGCAATTGCCGCCGATCCAGGGCGGCGGCTTCTTCACCGACGCCGAGCCGGACGCGATGCTGACCGAGGTGCATCGACAGGCGCAGGACGATCCGATCGTGCGGATGTCGATGGATATCCGCGAGGGCCGCGAGCTCGAGATCGGCCGCCATGGCGAGAGCGAGGTGGTGTCGCGCAAGGAGCTCGATCCGGACCGCGTGATGAGGGCCGACCAGGTGCTGGTCGGCCGCAACAACACCCGCCGCGCCTACAACATGCGGATGCGGCAGCGGCTAAACATCGAAGATTCCCTCCCCGTCGCCGGCGACAAGCTGGTCTGCCTGCGCAACAACCGCAAGAAGGCGCTGTTCAACGGCGGGCTGTGGCGGGTCAAGGCGCGCGCGCAGTCGAAGTCCAAGATCATCACCATGCGCGTGATGCCGGATGAAGATTTCGGCCACAAGGTCACCAAGGTGTCGGTGCGCGGCGAATGCTTCGACGGCGGCATCGAGGGCATTCCGTGGGAGCAGCGCAAGCCCTATGACGAGTTCGACTACGGATACATACTGACCGTCCATAAGTCGCAGGGTTCGCAATGGGACGACGTCGTGCTGTTCGACGAGAGCTTTGCGTTCCAGGACTCGCGCGCGCGGTGGCTGTACACCGGCATCACGCGGGCCGCGAAGCGACTGAGCATCGTGGTGTGAAAGTCCCGCGCACTCTGCACTTCCTAGACCCGTCATCCTGAGGTGCGAGCGGAGCGAGCCTCGAAGGATGAATCGGCCACAGCCGGGCCGTGCATCCTTCGAGACGCCGCTCCGCGGCTCCTCAGGATGACGGGTGCATGGCACCTCCACGGCACCTACACGTCTGAATAACCAGCATTTCCCTCACGAAACCGTGTGGCCGGCGCCGTAACAAAACGCCCCCTCGCCCGTATTTTGAAGCGTCGGAGCAGCCCGGCCCGATTTGCCAATGCCGGCTCCCGCTCTAGACTGGCCCCCAATTGCGATCCCACGAGGAACCCATGCCCAAAAGCTCCCTCAGCCGCCTCTCGCTTTACGCCGCCGCGATCGGCGCGCTGGCCGTCACAGCTTTTGCCGTTGCGCCCTCGCTTGCCGCCGAGGACGCCGTGGTCATCCCGCCGCCGGCCGCGAGCGCGCCGGAAACCGGCATCAAGACCGCGGTGCTTGCCGGCGGCTGCTTCTGGGGCGTGCAGGGCGTGTTCCAGCACACCGCCGGCATCGTCAGCGCGGTGTCCGGCTACTCCGGCGGCAGCAAGGCGAATGCCGATTACGAGAAGGTCTCGACCGGCACCACCGGCCACGCCGAATCCGTCGAAATCAAGTACGACCCGCAGAAGATCTCCTACGGCAAGATCCTGCAGATCTTCTTCTCCGTCGTGCACGACCCGACCCAGCTGAACCGCCAGGGGCCCGACTCCGGCACGCAGTATCGCTCGGCGATCTTCACGACCAGCGACGAGCAGAAGAAGGTGGCGGACGCCTATATCGCCCAGCTCAACGCGGCCAAGGTCTACAAGAAGCCGATCGTCACCAAGGTCGGCGCGCTGGAGGCGTTCTATCCGGCGGAGGGCTACCACCAGGACTATCTGACGCTGCACCCGAACCAACCCTATATTGCGTATAACGACATCCCGAAGGTCGAGAACCTGAAGAAGATCTTCGCGGAGAACTACATCGAGAAGCCGACGCTGGTGAGCAGCACCAAGGTCACCAACTGAGCATCTCGCAAAGGAGGTTGAATGTCCGATACCAAAACCGACGGCAAGGTCCGCAAGAGCGAGGCCGAATGGCGCAAGGAATTGACGCCGATGCAGTACGCCGTGCTGCGGGAGAAGGCGACCGAGCGGCCCTTCACCGGCGAATATGAGCATGATCCCCGCAAGGGCACCTTTGTCTGCGCCGGCTGCGGGCAGCCGCTGTTCGAGTCCGACCAGAAGTTCGATTCCGGCTGCGGCTGGCCGAGCTTCTCCAAGCCCGCGGCTGAGAGCCATGTCGACGAGGAGCGCGATGTGAGCCACGGCATGGTCCGCACCGAGGTGCTGTGCTCGAAATGCGACGGCCATCTCGGCCATGTCTTCAACGACGGCCCCGGCCCCACCGGCCTGCGCTACTGCATCAACTCGGCGGCGCTGAAGCTGAACGAGAAGAAGTAACAGCGGCCACTCCGCGATGGATTGCCAGGTCAAGCCCGGCAATGACGATGGCGGGTCCGGCAAATATCCCGGCCTCACGTCGAACAATTTCTCCGCCCCGCGCGACCAAGAACCGGTCGCGCGGGGTTTTGTTTTGGCGCGGCCGTCCGTCCGCGCGCGTAAACACAAGGAAATTTTGATGTCGCCAATTCCAGCAAAGCTTTTGTTTGGTCTCGGTCTTGCCAGCTTCGTCATCGGGAGCGCGGTGCGCATGCCGGCGCTCGCCGCCGACAAGATCTCGCTGTTCAAGGTCATCACCTCCAAGGACGAAATCGTCATCGGCCTGACGGATGCCGATCTCGCGCAGGTCGAGGGCCAGAATGCCGGCGGCATCGCCAAGATGCTGGTCGCCAAGGGCTCGATCAGCGTCTGGCAATACGCCGTGCACAAATCCGCTTCCGGCGAGCTCGAACAGGCGCCGCTGCACAAGATCGGCTTGATCGCCAGCGACTCGCTGCGGGTCGAGCCCTATCCGACGCCCCTGAAGGTGCTCCCGATCGACGAAAGCAAGAAATAGCCGCCCCGGCGCCCAACAACATCCTCGTGATCGGCCGGCGGCCTTAACGACTCGCGCCCCGGAATGTGCTTTGCTCCGAATTCGCGGGGCCGTAGGCGTCTCGCCGTGCGGCTGCCGCCTGTTCTGAGGAGGGCGCCATGTCGCTTGGACTGATCCTCATCATCCTCCTGCTGATTATCATGCTGGGCGGCTATAGCGGCCGCATCCGCGGCTACGGCTATGGTCTCGGCCACTCCGGAATGGGCCTTTTCGGGGTGATTTTGATCGTGGTCGCGATCCTGGCCTGGCTCGACAAGATTTAATGGCTATAAGCCATTGAAATAAATGGAGTTATTTTGATTGACCGCGTGCCATGCGCGGATTCAGCATGTGCCCTGCCGGGGGCGCTTCTGGGGTCGCATTTTTGTCAAAGAGGCCTATATTGGGGATCGAAATGACATGTACGGCGCGCCGCCGATTATAGGCCGCCGTCCCCCAAAATCCCTTTCGCCGCTCTATGCCAAGAACACAAGAGGTCGTCGACCATGCGTCCCCTGCGTCCGTTCAACTATAACACGTCCGCTGAACTGTTCCCCGCCGCGATCCGCAAGAAGAAGCGAGCCGGCTTCGCCTATCGCCGTTTCGGCACTGCCGCCGAAGCCGTGCGCTTTGCGATGGAAGAGCTGCCGGCGGACTCGCTGAACGGCGCCTATCTCCAGGTCGAGGAAGCCCGTTTCGACCAGAACGGCATCCGTTCGCTGTATGAGAGCGAAGGCTTCCCGCTGCCGCGCCGTCCGCGCCCCGAGCCGGCCCAGACCGACGCCGACGCCGCATAGACCTTCTACTCGTCGCTAACGAAAAGCCCTCGGACCGATCCGGGGGCTTTTGTTTTTGAGGGCTTTTTTTGGCGCATAATCTGACGGAAAACCGCTGCACACTTTTCCGGATTATGCGCGTCTCGGCTGCTTGTCGAGCCAGCGCCGCAGCATCCGCACATTGCGGATATTGGCGCGGAACATGACGTCGAAGGCATCGCCCGCCACCGGCACCATGCCGACCACGCCGTCGACCGCGACATTGGCAAGCATCCGCGCGGTGATGTGCCAGGGCGCACCCAGCAGGCGGGCCTCACGCACCAGCCACAGCGAGATCGCGGTGGTGATGAGATCGCCGATCACCGGGATCAGGCCGATCAACCCGTCGATGCCGTAGCGGACATTGGTGCCCGGCACGACGAAGGCGACGTCGAGCAGCTTTGCGATCATCTCCAGCCGTGCGAGCCGCTCCTCGCGCGTCAGATTGCCGAACGGGTTGGCGGTGGAGTTGCGGAAGTCGAAGCTGAAGCTTTCCTGAAAACCTTGGAACTGCGGATGCAGCGGGCCATCGCCGAGCTCGCGCCCGTCCTGATCGATGACCTTGCCGCGCGCCTGCGCCCCGCCGAACGGCGGCCGCGATCGCGTGGCGTGGGGGGAGAAAATGTCGTCCTCGGGCATGGCCATCAGATGGTAACGCCGGCAGGTGGTTCAAGTTGCGTCACATTACCACTGTGTCACGTTCAAGGCCGATCAAGCGTCGTCACGTGCCGCGCGCCGCCGACGGCGTCAAGCCGAAGCGACGGCAGACGGGAATGTCCGCCGTTTTGCCTGCAACGATCAGCGAGAGGTTTTCGCGCGAAGCGTGAATTGGCGAGATGCTCTGTTCGCCTCGCCTAATAGACGCCCTTGTTCATCGTTCTGAGCCGCTGGGCCAGCGTCCTCATCACCTTCAGGGCAAAATGCGGCGTCTGGCTGACGAGGAAGAGAAACTGCTTTTCCGAGACCGGGACGAGCTCGACATCCGTGACCGCCGTGGCGGTCGCGCTTCTTGGCTCGTTGTCGATCAATGCCATTTCGCCAAAGATCGTGTCAGGCGCCAGGTCAGCCATGGTCTTGTTACCGACCTGAATGCGCACATAGCCGCTCTTGATCACGAACAGCTCGTTGGCTTGCTCACCTTCGCGAAAGATGAGAGCCGCCGGCCCGGACCAGGCGCGTTTCGATATCGTTGCCCGTCAGAAGGCTGAAGCTTGCATCTGCCACTCGAAATTCCTTTCCCCGAATCCGGATGCAGATCTCCTGCATCCGGTTGTCTTGCTGCTCCGGCTAAAACAAATGCGCGAAAACAAGGTAGAGCAGGCCCGAGATCAGCATCGCCACCGGCAGGGTCAGAACCCAGGCCATGGCGATGTTGCGGATCGTCGACCATTGCAGGCCGGACCCGTTCGCGGTCATGGTGCCGGCGATACCGGATGACAGCACATGCGTCGTCGACACCGGCAGGCCGTATCCGTCGGCGGCGGCGATGGTCGCGGCCGCCGTGATCTCGGCGCAGGCGCCCTGCGCATAGGTCAGATGGGTCTTGCCGATCTTTTCACCGACCGTCACGACAATCCGCTTCCAGCCGACCATCGTGCCGAGACCGAGCGCGATGGCGACCGCAATCTTCACCCAGGACGGGATGAATTTGGTCGCGGCATCCAGCGAGCCCTTGTAGCGATTGAGCGTCGCGACATCGGCATCGTTCAGCCCGCTCTCGCCGCTCTTCATGAGCGAGCGCAGCGCCTCCGATACCAGATACATGTCGTTGCGCGTGTTGCCGACGGTCTCGGCCGGGAATTTCGCAAGCGAACCGTACTGAACGACCTGGTCGCGGATTTCGCCGACGAGAACGGCGAGTGACGGATAGGTATCGTCGGTGAGTTGCCGAAGGGCGATGTAGTTCGTCACCGCCGGACGCGGATTGCCCGTCGCCTTGCGATCGGCTCCCCTATCCTCGATCACCTTGCTCGCCGCCGCCGAATTCGCGGTGAATGCCGCGATCTGGCTCGCAGGCATCGCGCGGTTGAGTGCGTAAGCGGTTGGGACCACGCCGATCAAAATGAGCATGATGAGACCCATGCCCTTTTGACCGTCGTTCGATCCGTGGAAAAAGCTGACCAGGGTGCAGGTCAGGATCAGGATGCCGCGGATCCACCATGGCGGCGGCTGATCGCCGTTCGGCTCGCCGAACAGCGCCGGCGTTGCGCGCAACAGCGCGGTTTTCAGCCCGTAGAGCAGGATGGCAGCGAGCGCAAATCCGAACAGCGGCGACAACAGCAGCGCCTTGCCGGTGTTGACGGCCTGCGACCAATCCACGCCGGAGGTCCCCTCCCGTCCGTGCATCAGGGCATTCGCGATACCGACGCCCATGATCGATCCGATCAGGGTGTGCGAGCTCGATGCAGGCAAACCAAAATACCAGGTACCCACGTTCCAGATGATGGCGGCGATCAGGAGCGCAAACACCATGGCGAACCCGGCGCTGCTGCCGACCTGAAGGATCAACTCGACCGGCAACAGCGAGACGATGCCGAAAGCAACGGCGCCACTGGAGAGCAGGACACCGATCAGATTGAAGAGGCCCGACCAGACAACGGCAATGTGGGCCGGCATCGAACGGGCGTAGATCACGGTGGCGACGGCGTTCGCCGTGTCGTGAAAGCCGTTGACGAATTCGAAGCCGAGCGAGATCAACAGCGCCACGAACAGCAGCAGGAACGCGAGATAGGATGTCTTGCCGGGGCCCGTCGCGCCAACATCCGCGTAGATGCTGTAGGCCACGAACAGCAGCGCGGCGCCGACCACGCCGAGATAGATGATGCCGGTGAGAGGATGAAAGCCTTTCTCGAGATCGGGCCCGCCGCTACGCGCAGGCTCGATCGAACCAGGTAACGCTACATCGCTCATGGATCGCCCTCACAGCCGCGGGAGGACAAAAGCGGCCATGTGACATTTGGACTACGCTGACATGACGTCCATATGACAGTTCCATGAAAGGCAATGCGGCTGGCTTGCGGCCGCGCTTAATCCATTGACGAGATTGCCATAATAGCGCGACCCCGCCGCTCGCCGTGCATTAGACACGACTTCCCGTCGGGCTGCGATGCGCTCGTTGCGCCGACCGGTCAGAGATCGCCGATCACGTCAAAGCTGACGACATCTGCTTTTCCCGAGGCAATGAGTACATGCCCTAATGTTGGGATGCCGGCGTCGCAGGCACGTGCTGCTCTTCGGCATATTTGTGCGCCAGCCAGGACGTGATCACGCCTGGGATGAAGCCGACCAGCCCGTAGAGGATGAACTGCACGGCGCCGCTTTCGGAGCCGTGCGAGGCGTAGGTCAGCGCCGCGCCGACGAACGCCACCGCGCCGACGATCAGCATCCGTACAAGCGGCGTGATCCGCCGCATATGCATCAGGATGTCGTCGACCGCGCCGAACATCAGCGACGGCACGATGCCGAACAGATAATTGTACTGCAGCGACTTCACGAACACGACGAGCAGCTTCGCCACTTCGCCGCCATTGGTCTCGGTCCAGTAGCCGGACTGATAGGTGGTCATGAGCAGCAGCAGGAAGCCGCCGATGAACGGCCCGATGGCTGCGAAGATCAGATAGCGTTTCATGGCGTGCCCCTGCCCGACATCAGGCGAGTGTAACGCAGTCACGCGACGGTTCTAGGGAAAATCGAAAGCGCCCGGTAATGTTCCGGGATCATCGCCTCGATGCGCTGCAACAGCCGGACTTCGCTGCGATACGGAATCGCCCGGACACAGCCGGGCGATGAGATCGTGAGTACCGAGGTGAGCGCTGAAGCTGTTACTCACCCCACGCCGCGAACGCGTCGTTGAAGGCGCGCTCGCCGGGGGCGCCCTTTTCGATCGCGATGATGGCGCGGCGCTGGTTGGTGTAGACCAGCGGCACGTCGAACCAGGAGCGCTCCTTCAACAACTGCAGATTGCGCGAGCGGTCGGCGTCGACGTTGGAGAGGCCGACCAGGAAGAAGCCGTCGGTGACCTTGACCGCGAGCCCGGCCAGCGGCGTGCCGCGCGCCTGCTCGTTGGACTTCATCAGGATGCCAGGCACGTTGCCGACGCCGCCATTGGCGAAGTCCTGCGGCAGGACGAAGGTCAATTCCGCGGTGTGGCTCGCCGGCAGCGATGAATCGGTGTTGCGGCGGAACGACATCGTCATCTTGAACTTGCGATCGGGGATGTCGATGTCGGCGCGCACGGCGATATCGGGCTTCTGGTTGCCCGAGCCCTTGACCTGCTCGGTGCGCCAGACCACCGAACCGACATATTGCTTGCCCTTCGGATCCGACGGGTCCTCGTCATAGAGCACCACGCGCTGCGCCACCGGAGCGACCGGCTCGCCCGACGACGACGGCTGGCCGACGCGGTCGGTGATCTTCTTGCTCGAAGGCGTCGCCGCGGCATCCTTCGGCGCCTCGACGGGGGCGGAGGATTTGAACAGGCTGCTGACGAAGGCGGTCGCCTGCTGCCGCAGCAGGATGCCGGTGCCGGCCAGGATCAGCAGGATGCCGATCACGATCGCGGTCTTGAACGGGAACATCGAACCGACACGCGGCCGCTTCGGCCCGCGCTCGGCATTGCTGACCCGCGCGCGCGGCGGCGGCGCCTGGGGCGGCTGCGGGGCGTAGCGCTCCGCCTCCTCGATCGACTCCTCGTAGGAGTACGG
This sequence comes from Bradyrhizobium sp. JR3.5, assembly GCF_054057015.1. NCBI lineage: Bacteria > Pseudomonadati > Pseudomonadota > Alphaproteobacteria > Hyphomicrobiales > Nitrobacteraceae > Bradyrhizobium > Bradyrhizobium sp. JR3.5. The sequence continues at coordinate 4,238,327 of NZ_JBSRYV010000002.1, read as the reverse complement.
CGCCTCGGGATCGCCGCCGCGGTTTTCGAGGCTCGGCTCGAGCCGGTCGAATTCCGGCGAGGGCGACGGCACATTGGCGTAGGTCTTGCGCGCGTTGCGGCTGGCTTGCGCGGCGGCCCGGCCGAGATCGTCGGCGTCGGCAGTGATGTCGCGGAAGCCGCGCACACCGGGGGCTGCCGGCGGCGTCGGGCCTTCGGGGCCACGGCGCGGCGCAGCCGGCGCCTGGGTATCGGTGCCGGCTGCAACCTGCGGGTTCTGCGGCCGTGGTGGGGCCGGCGGCGGCGCGTCGGGGCGCAAATTGCGCGGGCGGGGTTCGGCCGGCGGCCGCGGGCGCGCGGCATTGTCGGCGGAATTGGCCTCGGGCGGCCTTGTATTTGCCTCCGGCGGTCTTGGATTGGCACGGCGCAGCGGGTCGCTGCTGCGGGCCGCCCCGCCACCGGGGCGCGAGGCCTCGCGGGCGCGCTGCGCGGCCTCGGACTCGACCTTGCGCACCGCCTCTTCCAGCGACAGCCGTTCGCGGGTGATCTCGGATTCGGAGAGCGGCGGCTGCACGCCGCGGAGTTGCTGGATCAACGCCGTCCGCGCCCGCGCATACAGCGCACGGCGGGCTTCGCCGGGGGCGTTGGGGTCCAGTCCGGCGATGGCACGGGCGATCAGCGGGTAGTAGTCAGCCATGTCCACACAATTGGTGGGATATAGGTAATATCCCGTTAAGCCTCGAACGGATTCTGTACCAGAATAGTATCTTCACGTTCCGGGCTGGTGGAAAGCAGGGTGACCGGGCACCCCACCAGCTCCTCGACCCGGCGGACATATTTGATGGCCTGGGCCGGCAGGTCCGCCCAGGACCGCGCATTGGCGGTCGGCTGCTTCCAGCCCTCGATGATCTCATAGATCGGCTCGATGCGGGCCTGCGCGCCCTCGCCCGCCGGCAGATGGTCGATTTCCTTGCCGTCGAGCTTGTAGCCGATGCAGACCTTGATGCTGTCGAACCCGTCGAGAATATCGAGCTTGGTCAGCGCCAGCCCGGCAATTCCGCAGGTGCGGACGGTCTGCCGCACCAGCATCGCATCGAACCAGCCGACCCGGCGCTTGCGCCCGGTGTTGACGCCAAATTCCTTGCCGCGGCGGCCGATTTCCTCGCCGATCTCGTCGTTCAGCTCGGTCGGGAACGGACCCTGGCCGACCCGGGTGGTGTAGGCCTTGCAGATGCCGAGCACATAGCCGACCGCGCCCGGACCCATGCCGGTGCCGGTCGCGGCCTGCGCCGCCACCGTGTTGGACGACGTCACATAGGGATAGGTGCCGTGGTCGACGTCGAGCAGCGCGCCCTGCGCGCCCTCGAACAGGATGCGCTTGCCCTCGCGGCGCTTGATATCCAGCAGCCGCCACACCGTCTCGGCATAGGGCAGCAGCTTCGGCGCGAACGCCGTCAGTTCGGCGAGAATCCCCTTGCCGTCGATCTCCTCCAGATTGTTGCCGCGGCGCAGTGCATTGTGGTGCGCCAGCAGGCGTTCGATCTTGTGCGGCAGGGTATCGAGATCGGCGAGATCCATCAGGCGGATGGCGCGGCGGCCGACCTTATCCTCATAGGCCGGGCCGATGCCGCGGCGCGTGGTGCCGATCGAGGTGACGGCGTTGGAGGATTCGCGCAGCGAGTCGAGTTCGCGATGCAGCGGCAGGATCAGCGTGACGTTCTCGGCGATCCGCAGATTGTCCGGTCCGACCGCAACGCCCTGGCCCTTCAGCTTGGCGACCTCGTCGAGGAAGGCCTGCGGGTCGAACACCACGCCGTTGCCGATCACCGCGAGCTTGTTCGGGCGCAGCACGCCGGAGGGCAGCAGCGCCAGCTTGTAGGTCTCGCCATTGATCACGAGCGTATGGCCGGCATTGTGGCCGCCCTGGAAGCGCACGACGATGTCGGCCTGTTCCGACAGCCAGTCGACGATCTTGCCCTTCCCCTCGTCACCCCATTGGGCGCCGACGACGACAACATTGGCCATTGCGAAGATGTTCCCTTCAGGTGTTTCAGAAACCATGATCGCGGCGAAAACGCGTCCGCCCACAGCGACCATGCATGATATGCCCAGCCCAAACCGCGGCGGCCGGCCGCGCGCACGCAAGGCGCCTACCGGATAAAGGAAGCGGGTCGGCTGCGCAAGCAAGAAGGGGGTCGTTTGCGTCTTTTAGAGGGGCGACAAGCCTTTGATATCCCCCGAAAATTCCATGCCGTGCCCGGCCGCGCCGGACTGGCGGGAATTTAATGTTGGGGTGGCCTGTCGCTGACCGTACGGCCGATTGATCGCCGGGCCCATTGCGGCGATCATTCGCCCGTATCAACCGGCCCGGACCATGCCCAATTCGACACAAGCGACGATTGCGCTGCGCAAGCTAGGCATTGCCTTCAAGCTCCACACCTATGTCTACGATTCCAGCGCCGAGAGCATCGGGCTGCAGGCGGCGGAGGCGCTCGGGGTCGACCCGAACCGCATGCTCAAGACGCTGATGGCGGAGGTCGACGGCAAGCCGGTCTGCGCCGTGGTGCCGTCCGACTGCGAGGTCAGCATGAAGAAGCTCGCCGCAGCCCTCGGCGGCAAGTCGGCCAGGATGATGCGCCCGGCCGATGCCGAGCGGCTGACCGGCTACCATGTCGGCGGCATCAGCCCGTTCGGCCAGAAAAAGAAAGTACCGACCGCGATCGACGAGAGCGCGCTCACGCATGTCAGCGTGTTCGTCAATGGCGGCCAGCGCGGCCTGCAGATCGAGATCGATCCGAACGACGCCGCACTTGCCGCCGGCGCCACGATGAAGGCGCTGGTGGCGACGCAGGATTAGAGCTTCGGTTCCGATTGAATCAGAATCGAAGCTCCGGCTTCTTGCTTTAGCGCGCGTTCTTCACGCGAACCGGTGCCCACTTCGCTCGAAAACGCTTCGCGCGATCAATGCGAGGGCTTGTCCCTGTTGTTGAACTCCGCGCCAACGTAGTCGGACAGGCCGGACAATTCCTCCGCCGAAATATCGTTGACGTTGAGCCTGAGCTGCATGATCGCGAGGTCGAGCAGATGTGCGGCGAAGGTCGCGCCGGCCGCCGTCACGATGCTGCGCTGTTCGATCAACACCGCGATGACGTCGCGCAAGCTGCGCATTTGCACTTGATCCATGGCCCTCTGCCCGATGCTGGCAGTCGTGATGTGTGTTGTCATTGGGATACCGATTGTAATGTGCTGATGGACGCCGCGCTGGCGGATGAAATGTATGGCAACCGCTCGGCTTCCTCGCCGAGATGCAGGATGCGCGATGGCAGCTCGCGGACTTCGATGTCGATCGTCATCGGCGGCGGAATCAGCGTCACCGAGGCTTTCGGCCAAGGCGCCGGATTCGGGCTGACGGCGGTGAAGCGATAGGCCGCGGCGATCTCGAGCGCGAGCAATTGCAACTCGAGCATCGCAACCCCCATCCCGGCGCAGGCGCGCGGGCCGGCGCCGAACGGGATGTAGGCGTCGGTGTTGTAGCGCCGCGTCATCAGGAAGCGGTCGGGATCCTCGAAATGCCTGGGATCGCGCTGCAATTGCCAGGGACAGATCAACAGCGAGGTGCCGACCTTGAGGTCGCGCCCGCCGATCGTCACCGGCTGCATCACCTCGCGCGAGAACCACCAGGCGCTGGGATAGAGCCGGCAGACCTCCTTGACAAACGTCGCGCTCAGATTGGCGCGTTTCACCGCGTCAAGCCGCAGCTCGCCGTCGTCGCCAAGGCACTCCGCCGCCTCGTCGGCAATGTCGTCCATCAGGGCGGGATCGGACGCCATCTGGTAGAACATCCACGCCGCAGTCGAACCCGTGGTGTGATGGCCGGCCAGCAGCAGTGTCAGGATCTCATCCTCGAGATCGCGATCGCTCAGGCCGAGCGCCTCGAGATCCCGCAGCGCGCTGCTTGAGCCCGCCTTGCGGCGCAGACGCTGCACCACCGTCGACATCGCAAGCTTGGCGCAAACCCGGTTCTGCCGGCGCCGGTACCAAGCCACCGGACCGAACGGCAACGCGCGGAACATCTCCTCGGCCAGATCGTCCTCGATCACGCCGACCGCCTGAACCAGCGCTTCCTCGTCACCAGACGACATCAGCTGGGAGCCGAAGATCGCGACGCAGATAGTCCGCAACGCCAGCATCGCCGTGACATGATGCGGATCGAACGATCCGAGCCGGGCCAGGCTGGCGCCGACCGCGCGGATCTCGGCGCACATATGCGGCAGGAATTTCTCGACGCTGCCCTTGGCCATGTGTTTCTGCAACACCGTCCGCCGCCGCTTGTGCTCCTCGCCGCTCAGCATCAGCGAGCTGCGGCCGAGCACCGGCGTCAGCTTCTTGATCAGCTTGCCCTTTCCGATGTCGGTCTCCGGCGCCTTGAGGATCGGGCGCAGCAGATCGGGATCGTTCACCAGAAAGACGGGCGCGGGGCCGAGCCGCAGGGGCACGAGCCCCAGCTCGGCCTCGTTGCCGCGCGTCAGCAACAGACGCAGCGGGTCACGCTGGAATGCTCGAACGTCCGAGAACATGTGAGGCATCGTGAATCTCCAATTGCCGTCCAAGGTCGAGGAATTTGGTCAGGCCGGGATTGTCGGCGAGACCAAGCGGGATTTCTCCGGCGAGCGCCGTCAGCGGGCGGCCCATGCGATCATTGCCGATCACCTGCGGCGGGCCGTAGCGGCGGGTGCGGATGTCCATGCGGGTGAGGAAGCGCTCGTAGGAAAGGTCGGCGAGCGCCACGAGCGCCGCCGCCCCGCGCAGCTCGGCGAAGCGGAACATCAGCGCGTAGTTCACGCGTGCCGTTCGCGACCTCGCGACACCAGGCAGCACGCCGAACCGGCTGATTTCCCAGGCATCCCGACGGCTCGGAAAGCGGCGCACCGCAAGCTGCGGGAACACCGACTTGGTCAGATAGGGATAATCGGTGCGGATCGCCCGGAAGCCGCCGACCAGCTCGACGCCTGAGAACAACAGGCAATGCTCGGTATACCAACAGTCGAACTGATCGCGTTCGACATCGCCGGTCGTGCTCAGAAGCCAGCCGCAATGGTCGACGAATAGCCGCTTGCGCAGCCGCAACATCGCCCCGACATGCGCCGCATCAAGCTCTTCCCGGGTGATGAGTGCATGATATCCGTCCAATGAATGCGGCATTATCCCTTCCTCCAAATGCGGAACATCTGGAACGAAAGGGGTTAACTGTGGTACCCCCGAAAACCGGGGGTTTTAGTCAATGGGCCTGGTAGACGCGATTGCAACCATCGAGGCGTCGGATACCATCGACGAGCTCAGCTCGTCATTGCATCGTGTCGTCCAGAACTACGGCTTCTCGGGCTTCGCCTTTGTCGATGCCGGCCGGCCCGACCTTGATCTGCCCTATCATGTCGGCACCTTTCCCGACGCCTGGAAGCGGGCGTATGTGCAGAACGAGTTCGTCCATGCCGATCCGGCGCTGGCGCGGTCGCGACGCACCAACACGCCGTTCAGCTGGAGCAGCCTGAAGCTGCCGGAACGAAGCGGACACAAGCGGGCGCCCGAAGCCAAGACGATGGATGCCGCCCGCGAGTTCGGCTTCAAGGACGGCTTCGTGGTGCCTTTCCATTACCGCGACCGGCTCGGCGCCGTGCATTCGAGCTCGACGGTGTTCTTCTGGGAAGACGAGCGGCGCGACTTCGACAAGCTGTTCGTCTGCCATCGCCATGAACTGCATCTGTTGATGATCTACTGGGTGCAGCGGGCGATGGACATCGTCAACCGCGACCAGCGCAACGCGCCGACCATCCTGAAACCCGCCGACGCCGCCGAGACCATCAAGCTGACGGCACGGGAGAAGGAAGTGATCGCCTGGGCGGCGCGCGGCAAGACCGTGGCCGACACCGCGCAGATCCTCGGCATTTCGCCGGAGACGGTTGAAGGCTTCATCAAGCAGGCGCTGCGCAAGCTCGAGGCCTCCAACAAGACGCACGGGGTGGCGAAGAGCATCGCGCTCGGGATTATCGACCTGTGAGCGGCGCCGCGCGGCCGTCGCGGCGCTCTGAGGGCTGCTTCGGCGCGCGCTGCTTCCGTGCGCCCCGTATCGCCGCGCTCGGCGGCAACGCCGCGAACTGTGGCAAGGTCACACATCCGGGTTGGATTTGCCTCCACGATCACCCACAGATTGCATTCGCGTACGATCTAGATAATAAGGCTGCGGCCCGATGACAGGGATTTCAGACCATGGGTGCGTATTGCGGTGCCCGCCCGACGCGACTGCCGAGCTGTCGTGAAAGCACGGTTCGTCCTGCACCTCGCCCGGTGCGCCGGGACCGATTGTCGACCCGGGTGATCCGTAGAAGTCCCGTCGCGACGAACCGCTGTTCCATTTGCTACCAATCATCGTCGCGGACATGCTGTCGACGGACGTAGCTGGAGATCGCCCAAGCGCACCATGAGCACATCGCAGGACGACCAGATCGATCAACTGGTGCAGGCGCGCTGGCGCGCAATCGGGCTGTCGCAGGCAGATCTCGCCGAGATCCTGTGCGCGGGGGCCTCCCTGCAAAAGAACGGCGTGGACGGCACCGTCAAAATCGATACCGGCCGCCTGGCGACCGTCGCCGAGATGCTCGGGATCGCCGCCGACATCCTCAATCACCGGCCCGCCGCCACAGCGCAGACACAAGGCGGCCAGGCGTCGGAATCGCTGCAATCCCTGCTCGAGCTGCGCATGCTGCGGGTGTTCCGCGACGTTAAGGACCCTGACACCAAGCGGATCCTGATCGAGCTCGCCGAGCAGATCGTCAAGCGCCAGACCACGCCGCCGGAGACCGGCTAGAGCATGATCCGGAAAAGTGCGACGCGGTTTCCCGAAAGATCATGCTCAAACAAGAGGCTTGTGGCGGATCGGCGTGTGCCGACCGGCCTGGCAAAGCGCCATCGCGCCTTCCGTAAGAGGCCTTCGCGCATGGTCGCGATGCGTCGATCCCCATTGATAGAACGGCGGAATCCGTGTCTGTGACGGGGCGCCGGGGCGATCCATACCGGCCCGGCGACGGCCGGGCGGGCGGGCCGCGGCGCCGTGAACCCGGGCCTTTCGCATGTCTGCCACCGATTCCACCACTACGCCTGCGTCCGGCTCCTGGATCGCCAACCAGCCATATCTGCTGCTCTGCATCACCGCGATGTGCTGGGCCGGCAATGCCATCGTCGGCCGGCTCGCGGCCGGCCATATTCCGCCGGTGACGCTGTCGTTCCTGCGCTGGTTCGTGGCGTTCCTGATCATCCTGCCGTTGGCCTGGAAGCACCTCGCCAGCGACTGGCCTGCGATCCGCAAGAATCTCGGCATCATGATGCTGCTGTCGATGACCGGCATCAGCGCCTTCAACACGCTGCAATACTGGGCGCTCGAGCACACCCAGGCGCTCAACACGCTGTTGCTGCAATCCTCCGTGCCGCTGATGGTCGCGCTGTGGTCGCTGATCCTGCTCGGCGCGCGGCTGACGCTGGCGCAGCTCTGCGGCGTGTTGCTGTCGCTCGCCGGCGTGCTGGTGATCCTGCTGCACGGCGATCTCACGACGCTGTCGAAGATCGAGTTCAACAAGGGCGACCTGATCTTCATCGCCGCGCTGGTGATCTTCGCACTGTACTCGGTGCTGACCCTGAAGCGGCCCAAGATCCATGGCCTGTCGGTCGCGGCCTTCACCTTCGGCTGCGGCGCGCTGTTGCTGATCCCGTTCCTGATCTGGGAACTCGGCACGCGTCCGGTGATGCAGCTCACCACCAGCAATCTGCTGTCGCTGTTCTATGTCGCGGTATTCCCCTCGACGGTGGCCTATCTGTGCTTCAACCGCGGTGTGCAGCTGATTGGCGCCAACCGCGCCGCGCCGTTCTTCCACATGGTTCCGGTGTTCGGCACCATCATGTCGATCGTGTTCATCGGCGAGCATCCGCAGGCCTTCCATTTCATCGGCTTCGCGCTGGTGCTGGCCGGCGTCTTCGCGGCGTCGCGGAGGCAGAGCGCATGACTCTCCACTACCTCTCCCCGCAAGCGGGAGGTAAGAGGACAAGCGCGGTGACTATCCGCCGCAAATCCGCTATCTCTTGAGGTCTGCTTCGCGGACAGGTCCCAAACGCATGGCGCGCGCCAGCAATCTCGTGATCGGCACCCTGACGCTGGCCCTGATCGCCGGCTCGCTCGGCGGCTGGCTGGGCTATCAGCGCTATGCCGGCATCAAACGGATGGTGCCGTTCCGCGTCGTGTTCGAGGGCTCGGCCTCCGGCCTGCGCCGCGGCGGCAGCGTCAACTTCGCCGGCGTGCGGATCGGCGAGGTGGTCTCGATCAGGCTCGACCGTCACCGCGTGGTGGCGATGACTCGAATTGAGGGCAACGCCCCGATCAAGAAGGACACCCAGGTCGGCCTCGAATTCCAGGGCCTCACCGGGATCGCCTCGATCTCCTTCACCGGCGGCACCGACGATGCTCCGCCGCCTGCGCTCGGCGCCGACGGCATTCCCGAGCTGACCGCCGACGCCGAAGGCACGATGGGCATCCAGGAGAAGCTGCGCGTCGCGCTGCGCAATGTCGATCGCGTCATCACCGAGAACGAGGCCGACATCAAGGACTCGCTGCTCGGGCTCGAGAACTTCACCAACTCGCTGTCCGGCAGTGGCGAGCTGATCGCGGGCTTCATCGATGCCGCCGAGGACGGCGTCGACGCGGTCGACGGCAAGTTGACGTCCGCCGACAAGTTCCTGAAGAGCTTCGGTAGCGACAAATATGGCGGCGAGTTGCTGCCGACCGTGATCTCGCTGCGCGAGCTGATCCAGAGTTTTGACAAGAAATCCGGCGCCATGATCGCCGAAACCCGCAGGACGCTCAGCGACGTCAGTCAGTCCGTCAACTCGTTCAACGAGAAAATTGTCGGGCGCGGCGGCAGGCGCTAACCCGAAACTCCAACCAAGAACCAAGAACAACGGAAACACTCGACGTGCACGACCGGACCGCAGCCCCTTCCCCGCCTCCCGCAAGCGTCAACCGCGCGGCGAGTGCCGTGCCCCGGCATTTGCGACGCTATCTCACGCTCGACGATTTCGAGCCGCAGGCGCGGCGGCTGTTGCCGAAATTCCTCTACGGCTACATCTCCGGCGGCGCCGAGACCGACGTGGCGCGGTCAGACAATCGCAGGGCGTTCGACGAATACGGCTTCGTGCCGCGGGTACTGAAGGACGTCTCCGGCCGCGACCAGACCACGACGCTGTTCGGCAAGACCTACGCCTCGCCGTTCGGAATCCCGCCGATGGGCTCGTCAGCGCTGTGCGCCTATCGCGGCGATATCGTGCTGGCGCGCGCCGCGGCCGCGGCCAACGTCCCGATGATCCTCTCGGCCTCCTCGCTGATCACGCTGGAGGACGTCCGCGCCGCCAATCAGCAGGCCTGGTACCAGGCCTATCTCGCCGGGCTCGACGAGCGGATCGAGCCGCTGGTCGATCGCGTCGCGGCGGCCGGCTACGTCACCTTCGTCGTCACCGCCGACGTGCCTGTGCCGCCCAACCGCGAGAACAACATCCGCAACGGCTTCCAGGTGCCGCTCGAGATCACGCCGCGGGTGTTCTGGGACACCATCACCCATCCGGACTGGCTGCTGAACACCTGGGCCCGCACCGTGTTCAATCACGGCATGCCGCATTTCGAGAACATGGACGCCAAGCAGGGCCCGCCGGTGCTGTCCAAGAATTTGATGCGCAACATCGGCAGCCGCGACCAGCTCGCCTGGAAACACGTCGCGCTGATCCGCAAGCGCTGGCGCGGCAAGCTCGTGGTCAAGGGGCTGATCTCGCCGGAGGACGCGCGGCTGGCGCGCGAGCATGGCTGCGACGGCGTGATGGTTTCCAACCACGGCGGCCGCCAGCTCGACTACACCGTCTCCGCGCTGCGCACGCTGCCGGAGGATCGCGGCGCAGAAGGGCAGCATGACCGTGATGATGGACGGCGGCATCCGCCGCGGCACCGACGTAATCAAGGCGCTCGCGCTCGGTGCGGACTTCGTCTGGATCGGCCGCCCGTTCCTCTACGGCGCGGTGGTCGCGGGCGAAGCCGGCGTCTCGCGCGCGATCTCGCTGCTGCACGCCGAGATCGACCGCGACCTCGCGCTGCTCGGCATCCGCAGCCTGAAAGAGATCACCCCGGACCTGGTGCGGAAGTTTTGAACTCACGCATAGCGCGCCGCGCCCATGCAGAGCGCGGTGATCGCGAGCAGCCCGGCCGCGATGCGCTGGGCGACCGCGAGCCGCGAACGTGCGGCTGATGCGTCGGCCGCGCCATTGCGCAGCTGCCTGATGGCGCCGCCGCCGACGATGATCTGCACGGTGATCGCGGCCAGCGCGGCGAGCGCGCCGCCCGCCAGGATCTGCTCCGACAACGCGAACGAACCTTCATGGACCATGCGCCCACAGCGTGGCACCGGTCACGATCGCAACCGTCGCCGCGCCGATTTGCGGAACCAGCAGCTTTTCGCCACCGAGGCCGCCGGTGCGCGCCAAAGTGAAGCTGGAGCCGGCCCAAAACACCGATGACAGGACGTGAAGGGACAGGGCTATGATGAGGACGATCTGCATGATCTCGCTCCAATGGGCATTGGAAATTAGATATACATAATGTATAATCAATTCGACGAAAGCAAGGCCAGCCGATGCCGCCGCGCAGCTATGTGAGCCCGGCGCGCAGCGCCGCCGCCGCCGAGACCCGCGAGCGCGTGATCGAGGCCGCCGCGCGCACGCTGCGCGAAGGCGAGAGCATTGCGCGCTTCTCGCTGGATACGGTGGCGAAGGCCGCCGGCGTGACGCGGCTGACGGTCTATAACCAGTTCGGCTCCCGGCGCGGGCTGCTCGAAGCCGTGTTCGACGAGATCGCGCACCATGGCGGGCTGCATCAGCTCGCCGACGCCATGGCGATGGCCGATCCGCGCGCCGCGCTCGACCGCATGGTCAAGATCTTCTGCGCATTCTGGAGCCGCGATTCCGCGGTCGCCCGCCTGCACGACGCGATGGCGACCGATCCCGAATTCGCCGAAGCCCTGCGCGAGCGCAACGAGCGTCGCCGCCGCGGCGTCACCGCATTGGTCGACCGCATCGCGGGCAGGCATGCCTCAGCGCAGGTCCGTAAGGACGCCGTCGACCTGATCTTCGCACTGACGAGCTATCCGACCTTCGCGTCGCTCAGCGCGGGACGATCAAGGGATGAGGTCTGCCGGGTGGTTCAGACGGCCTGCCGCGCAGCGCTTGCTAATCTGTCAGACCCGTCATCCTGAGGTGCGAGCGCTTGCGAGCCTCAAAGGATGAATCGGCCACAGTCGGGCCGTCGACCCTTCGAGGGCCGCTGAAGAAGCGGCCACCTCAGGGTGACGGAGATGGATTGGCGTACACGGGTTCAGTCAAGAGACGTGCGTCTTGCTACTCGCCCACCTTGAACTTGCTGTAGGCCTCACGCGTCGCGATGATGACGTGCTCCTCGCAGCCGTTGCGGCGATGCGGGTCGCAGCGGGTCTCGTAGTCGGCCGAGGTCATCATGTCGAGGAAGGCCGCGACGCTCGGGTAGGTGACCAGCGCGAGGTAATCCCAGCGCTGGCCGGCCGGCTCGCCCAGCGCGACCGTCTCGGCGCTGCCGGTGCAGAGCAGCGTGCCGCCGCGTGCCTTGATCATGGGGACGGTGAGCGCGCTGTAGCGCAGATATGCATCCCAGCCCGAGCCGTCGCCGTCGAGCGACCGCTGACGAAATCGCATCAGGTTGACCATGACGACCGGAGCCTCTTGATCCAGTTCGCCCAAGCCTTTGACGTTCAGGAGATCGACACCCATCCACCAGCTCCCGCCCAAAGTCGCATCAGTTCGGGCCGGGTCGGTCCGGCCGCAACGATTATGTCACATCGCGGGACTACCCTGAAATGCCGGCAGGCCGTAAGCTCGTCACCCGATCTCGGAGGTCAATGCCGTGATGACCCTTCCCGAACTTGCGGCCGACGCGCTCGGCAAATTCCTCGGCGAATACATGCAGCGCCGGTTCGGCTCTTCACAGACCCAGCTGGTCGAGATGGTGCCCTCGATCGCGCGGATCGCGATCGAATGCATCGGCAACAGCGACGCGCTCTATCACAATGTCGAACACACCATGCTGGTGACCCTGGCCGGCCACGCCATCCTGCGCGGCCGCGCGCTGCACTCGCACATGAGCGCCGAGGATTATGCGCATGTCATCGTCGCCTGCCTCACCCATGACATCGGCTATGTGCGCGGGCTGTACGACGCCGACGACCACAACGGCTATCTGGTCGCCGCCGACGGCCGCAAGGTGATCCTGCCGCGCGGCTCGTCGGATGCGGCGCTGATGTCCTATCACGTCGACCGTTCGAAGATCTTCGTGATGGAGCGGCTCAAGGGCGTCGACCTCCTCGACAAGGAGCGCATCGCGCGCGCCATCGAGGGCACACGGTTTCCGCAGAGCGCGCCGGACGGGAATGAGGAGTTCGGCGAGGAGGCCAGCCTGCTGCGGGCGGCCGACCTGATCGGCCAGCTCGGCGATCCCCATTACATCCGCAAGGCCAACGCGCTGTACCTCGAATTCGAGGAGGCCGGGCTGAACCGCCAGCTCGGCTACGATTCGCCGGCCGATCTCGTCGACCTGTATCCGCGCTTCTACTGGGACAGCGTCGCGCCGCATGTGCAGAAGGCGATCCGCCACCTCAACATCACCTCCAGCGGACGGCAATGGATCGCCAATCTCTACAGCAACGTGTTTCGCGCCGAGCGCGACATCTCGCTATCCGGGCCGCAGAAGTAGGTTGAAGGCCGCGCAGGGCCGCAAGCAAGACACTATCCCCGTCACCCTGAGAGGATGTGAGGCTATATCCTCGTCCACCGCTGTCATCGCCCGGCTTGACCGGCACGCCGGGACCTCTCGGTGCAAGCACCGCGGTCTCTGGAATACTGGATCACCCGCATGCGCGGGTGATGACACGGAGCAAGCTCAGCAATCACCCCGTCACCCTGAGGAGGCCGCATCGCGGCCGTCTCGAAGGGTCGACGGCCCAACTGTGGCCGTGCATCCTTCGAGACGCGCTGCGCGCTCCTCAGGATGACGGAATCGCGCGGTGAAACGAGTGACGACAAGCTCGGCCACGCATGGCTCCAATCCGCTCTTTCGTCTTGTGGCGGCGGCGGAATCGGGCACAACATCCGCCAGATAATGACCGCCTTGCCCGCACCTGCCACAACCCCGTATCAGCCGCTGCACTGGCTCAACAACCAGCCCTATCTGCTGCTCAGCCTGACGTCGCTGTTCTGGGCCGCCAATATCGTGCTGGCGCGGCATGTCGGCAGCCATGTGCCGCCGGTCACGCTGACCACGATCCGCTGGTTCGGCGTATTCCTGATCCTGCTGCCGTTCGCCTGGCCGCCATCTGAAGGAGGACTGGCCGAAGCTGCGCAGGGCGCTGCCGCTGATGCTGCTGTTGTCCGCGGTCGGCTTCGCGTTCAACAACGCGATCTCCTACTGGGCGATGCAATATACCGAGGCGTTGAACGCGCTGCTGATCCAGTCGGCGGGGCCGCTGTTCGTGGCGCTGTGGTCGCTGATCCTGTTCGGCGTCCGGCTGACGCCGGCGCAGCTTGCCGGCATCGCGATCTCGCTGGCCGGGGTGCTGACCATCATCCTGCGCGGCGATTTCTCGGCGCTCGCCAGCATCAGCTTCAACCGCGGTGACATCATGTTCGGCGCCTCGCTGGTGTCGTTCGGGCTGTATTCGGCGCTGATCCCGCGGCGGCCGAAAATCCATCAGCTCTCGCTGATCTCGTTCACCACCTGCTGCGGTGCGCTGATGCTGTTGCCGGTGGCGGCGTGGGAATTCGCCAACGGCGTGACGCTGAAGCTCGACGTTCTGACCTTTGCCACGCTGGGCCTACACGCTGATCTTCCCGTCCACGCTCGCCTATCTGTTCTTCAACCGCGGCGTCGCATTGATCGGCCCGAACCGCGCGGCGCCGTTCTTCCATCTGGTGCCGGTGTTCGGCTCGGCGATGGCTATCCTGCTGCTCGGCGAGACGCTCGCGCCGTTCCATCTGATCGGCTACGCGCTGGTGCTCGCCGGCGTCATCATCGCCTCACGGCAAGGATCGGCGAAGGGCTAGCTGACGCCGGGGATATGGCTAGAGCGTTTTCGAGCGGAGTGGGCACCGGTTCGCGTGAAGAAAACGCGTCAAAGCAAGAATCTAGAGCTTCGGTTCTGATTCAATCAGAACCGAAGCTCTAACCTGCCTTGCGCAAGCCCGCGGATTTGCGTGGCGAATGGGGCTTTGCCGCCAGCGTTTCCGTGATGAAGTCGATGAACCGCCGCACCTTGGCCGGCACGTGGTTACGCGTAGCGTAATAGACGTAGAGCGGAAAACGCTCGTCGGGCCAGTCGGGAAACAGCTCGATCAGCGCGCCGCTCCTCAGGTGATCGTCGAGGCCGAGATCGATCACCTGCGCAATGCCGAAGCCGGCCAGGCAAGCGCCGAGCTTGGTTCCTGAATCGGTCACGGTGAGCCGCCCGTTGACCGCCACCGGCACGACCTCGCCGCCGCGCCAAAACTCCCAATCGAAGGGACGCCCGGTCGCCGCGTCGATGGCCAGGATGCACTGATGGTCGCGGCTCGCCAGCTCCCGCGGATCAAGCGGCCGGCCGTGCCGCTCGAGATAGATCGGCGAGGCCACGGTGAGCACGCGCGCATCGAGGACGCGGCGCGCAATCAGCGCCGACGGCGCCGGCTCGCCGAAACGCACCGCCAGATCAAAACCGTCGCTGACCAGATCCGCGATCCGGTCGCGGGTCTCGATCCGCAGCTCCATGCCCGGATTCTGCAGCAAGAACTCGCTCAGCTTCGGCGACAGCACCATGCGGGAGAACAGCGGATCGACATTGACCCGCAGCCTGCCGCGGACCGCATCGCGCGATTTCGCGGTCTCCGCCGCCGCCTCGCCGATCCCGGCCAGATGCGCGGCAACCCGCTCGACCAGCGCGCGTCCTTCCTCGGTGAGCTCGACGGCGCGGCTCGTGCGGTGAACCAGCCTGGCATCGAGGCGCGCCTCGAGCTTGGCGATCGCCTTGCTGACCCCGGATTGCGTCATGCCGAGCCGTTCGGCGGCCCGGCCAAAACTGCGCGCATCCGCCAGCGCCGCGAGCACCACCAGGCCGCCAACCAGCCGACCGTCAACTTCGTCCATGCCGATGCCTCGCAGTCATCCAAGAGATGACCGGCCAGTCGTAGCACTCCGCCACCATATCGGCCACTGTCGGCGCAGATCACCGGTTCGATCCGGTGAGGCCACCGCCACATCATCCGCTACGGAGATTTTGCCATGAGCGACATCCAGGCCATCGCATCCGCGATCGATGGATACTTCAACCTGATGTATGACGTCGACGATAGCCGGTTCCGCGACGTCTTCTCCGATGCCTGCATCGTACACGGCATCCGGGACGGCAAGCACACGGTGCGGTCGGCCGCGGAATTCCGCGACTTCATCCGCAGCCGTCCCTCGCCGGCGTCGATGAAATCGCCGCGCGAGGAGGCCATCATCAGCATCGACCAGACCGCGTCCGATCTGGCCATCGCCAAGGTGCGCGTCAGGGCCGGCCAAACCGGCTTCATCGACCATCTCGTGTTTCATCGGATCGACGGCAGGTGGCTCATCACCACCAAGGCCTTTCACGTCGCGCAGGTCTTCCCGGCGGGATCGTAACGTCAATTTTTCTGAATATTAGAAATGTGACACTGATTTGCCCGACGTGTCAAGTTGGCTGGTCGACCGCCGGCCGCCACCGGCTACTTTGCATGGGGTTGTTTTCGA
This sequence comes from Bradyrhizobium sp. JR3.5, assembly GCF_054057015.1. Lineage (NCBI taxonomy): Bacteria > Pseudomonadati > Pseudomonadota > Alphaproteobacteria > Hyphomicrobiales > Nitrobacteraceae > Bradyrhizobium > Bradyrhizobium sp. JR3.5. The sequence goes on along the minus strand of NZ_JBSRYV010000002.1, from coordinate 4,222,442 downwards.
TATTTTCGGCAGCCCGCCCCTGCGACGGCCCGGGAGTAGCCATGCGGCGAAAGGCTGCTCCCGGCACCTGCCAATTCCGTCATCCGAGGTGCGCGCTGTTGCGCGCGCCTCGAAGGATCGACGGCCACCAGCCGGGCCGCACATCCTCGAGGCTCGCCCAGGCGGCGCAATTGCGCCGCAAGGCTCGCACCTCTGGACGACGGGGATGCGCAGTCGTGGAATGCGCTGGGTGGGTTGCGCTTCGCTAGCTAACCCACCCTGCGCAATCCGTTACGCCGCACGTACCTTCTGCAGGAACTCGTCGACCGCGTTGCGCAGCATGCCGGACTGGGTGTCGAGCTCGCGTGCGTTCGACAGCACGTCGCCGGCCGCGGTGCCAGTGGCGGCGGCCGCGGTGGTGACGCCGCCGATATGGGCGGAGATCTCGCTCGAGCCGGCCGCGACCTGCTGGATGTTGCGCGCGATTTCGCGCGTCGCATCGCCCTGCTGGTCGATCGCGGTCGAGATCGAGGCGGTGATCTCGCTCATCTGCGCGATGGTCGCGGTGATACCGCCGATCGATGTCACCGCTTCGCCGGTAGAGGCCTGCATTGCGGCGACCTGCGCCGAGATCTCCTCGGTCGCCTTTGCGGTCTGGTTGGCCAGCGCCTTCACCTCGGAGGCGACCACCGCGAAGCCGCGGCCGGATTCGCCCGCGCGCGCCGCCTCGATGGTGGCGTTGAGCGCCAGCAGGTTGGTCTGGGCGGCGATCGAGTGGATCAGCTTGACCACCTCGCCGATCTTCTCGGCGCCGGTGGAGAGCGCCTGCACGGTCGCGTTGGTGCGCTCGGCATCGGCCACCGCCTGGCTTGCGACCTCGCTGGAGCGCGCCACCTGGCGGGAGATCTCCGCAACCGAACTGGAGAGTTCCTCGGCCGCCGCGGCGACGGTGCCGACATTGTTGGAGGCAGAATCGGAGGCGGCACCGACGGTCGCGGCCCGCGCGCTGGCGTCGCTGGCAGTTGCGGTCATCGACTGCGCCGTGGTCTGCATGCCGGCGGCGGCGGAGGCCACCGTTCGGACGATGCCGTTCACGCTGCGCTCGAAATCGCTCGCAAGGTCCTGCATCGCGCTGCGCCGCTCGGCGGTGGCGCGCGCCTGCGTCTCGGCCTCGGCCTGCTCGAGGCCGCGGATACGGATCGCATTGTCCTTGAAGACCTGCACGGTCGCCGCCATCCCGCCGACCTCGTCGCCACGGCCGACGCCGGGAATGTCACCGTCGAGCTTGCCGTCCGCGATGTCGCGCATGCGTGCACCGAGCAGGTTCAACGGCCGGGAAATGCTGCGCCCGATCAGCCAGGCGACCGAGCCGGAAATGATGCCGATGCCGAGGATCGCAAGGCCGAGCAGCCACGCGATCGGCCGCATCTTGGCGTCGATATCCTCGAGATAGGCGCCGGTGCCGAGATACATGTCGAAGCCGGGGACCGCGACGGCATAGCCGAGCTTGTGGATCGGCGTCTCCTGACCGGGCTTCACATAATCATAGAACAGCAGGATCTCGCCCTTGGCCTTCACGCCGTCCATCAGTTCCTGCGAGAGCTTGCGGCCATTGGTCACGACGTCCATGCGGTTGGTTCCGACCTGCTTCGGATCAGGCGCCAGCACGGTGATGCCGTTGTAGTCGGTGCCGAACAGATAGCCGGCGCCGTTGTCATAGGTCATGGCGTTGGCGCGCTTGCCGAACTCGGCCAGCGCGGCCTCCTTGGTCATCTTGCCGGCGTCGACTTCCTTCTTCAGGCCCGCCGCCATGTTCTTCGCCATCTCGACGATGGCCTTGGCCTGGTCGATGCGTGCATTTGTCATCTCACGCTGCATCAGGTGACCGGCGAGGATGCCGGCCGTGCACAGACCAAGGAGGGTCACCCCCACCAGAATGCCGAGCTTGGGGGTGATCTTCAGATTTGACAGCTTCACGGGGATCTCCAGAAGAGGCGGGGAACGCGACGCGATTGGCGGATTGATTCCGCTCACCGTAATGTGAGACCCTTTACCTGATGGTTACGGAGGTTCCCCGTAGAAGCCCCGGAGAATCGGGCCGCGGACCAACCGGCAATTGTGGAGCGAACAGCGCCGCTCGCGTAGAAGTAGGGACAGCGGTGATCCAAGCCGCGCTCCGAGAAGCAAGAACATCAAGAAGCAGACCAGCAAGAAGCAAGAACAGAAGACCTCAATCGGGAGCAGACAATGTCGAAATTCAGGGTGGTGACGCCGAAGGGCGCGAGCTTCACGGTCGCCGGCAGCGGCTATGATTATGAGCGCGAGGCGCTCGATCCGATCGGCGCGGAGATCGTCGAGGCGCCGGCCAACGAGGCCGAATTCATCGCCGCGGCACGCACCGCGGACGCGATCTACGCCAAGGGCATGCCGATCACCAAAGCGGTGATCGATGCGCTCGAGAACTGCAAGGTGATCACGCTCGGCAGCGTCGGCGTCGACTCGGTCGACGTCAAGGCCGCGACCGCCCGCGGCATCCCCGTCACCAACATCCCCGACACCTTCATCGAGGAGGTTGCCGACCACGCCATGATGCTGCTGCTCGCCGGCTTCCGCCGCCTGATCGAGCAGGACAAGATGGTGCGCAGCGGCCGCTGGGCCGAGGGCCGCCCGGCGCTGCTGAAGATTCCGCGACTGATGGGCCAGACGCTCGGCTTCATCTCGTTCGGCCGCGTCGCCCGCGCGGTGGCCAAGCGCGCCGCGCCGTTCGGCCTCAGGATGATGGCCTACGATCCCTTCATTCAGGAAACGCTGATGTACGACCACGGCGTGATTCCCTCGACGCTGTCGGAGGTGCTGTCGCAGTCGGATTTCGTCTCGATGCACGCCCCGGCGCGGCCCGAAGTGCACCACATGCTGACCGAGAAGCATTTTCGTCAGATGAAAAAATCGGCCATCTTCATCAACACCGGCCGCGGCGCCACCGTCGATGAGGAATCGCTGGTCAAGGCGTTGCAGGAGGGCTGGATCGCCCACGCCGCGCTCGACGTGCTGGAGAAGGAACCACCGTCGCACAACAATCCGATGCTCGGGATGGACAATGTTACCTTGACCGCCCATGTCGCCTCGGCATCGGCACGTTTTGACGAGGCGCGCAAGCGCCGGGTGGGCTACGAATTGTCACTAGTGCTGCAAGGCATGTGGCCGGTAAGCTGCGTCAACCCGTCGGTGCTGCAAGACACCGCGCTGCGCCGCTGGCAGCCCGTCAGCATGGATCGCGGTCCGAACAGCTAAGGCGGGAATGCGCTCTTCGCGCGAGGACCCGTCATGCGAGCCCTTCGCGCGGGCGCGCCGCGACCACAAGACCCTTCACCGGCGGCCAACGCCGGGAAGGAACAATAACAACGAAACAATAAGAACGGGAGTGCGAACGACATGAAGTACGAGATCACGCGTCGCGACGCGCTGGCGCTGGGGGCGTCCGCTGCGGCACTGGCGGTCACCGGGGCTTCGGCGCAGGACGCATCGAAGGTGAAGGCTGCCGACGTGGCGGCGCCGTCGCTGCCGATCGAGAAGGGCGCGACCTTGCGCATGCTGCGGCCGGTGCGCTTCGTCCAGGCCGACGAAGACGTGTTCCGCGCCAATGCCAAGCGATTCACCGACAAGACCGGCGTCGAGGTCAAGGTCGACTTCGTCGGCTGGGAAGACATCAATCAGCAAACCGCGGTGACCTCGAACTCCGGCGCCGGTCCCGACATCATCATCGGCTTCGGCGACGCGCCGCACATCTATATCGACAAGCTGATCGAATTGACCGACGTCGCCGATTATCTCGACAAGCGCTACGGCGGATGGCTGACGCTGGCGCGCCGCTACGGCATGCGCTCGAAGTCGAAGAGCTGGGTCGGCCTGCCATTCGGCGCCTCGGGCGGCCCGCTGGTCTACCGCAAGTCGCTGGTCAATGCGGCCGGCTTCGACAAGGTACCGGAAGACCACGCCGGCATCCTCGCGCTTTGCAAGAAGCTGAAGGCGGCCGGCAACCCGGCGGGCTTCGCGCTCGGCAACGCGGTCGGCGACGGCAACGGCTTCGCCCAACTGGTTGTTGTGGTCGCACAATGCCGCGCTGCTGGATGAGGAAGGCAATATCATCATCAACAGCAAGGAGACGATCGCCGCGCTGAAATATTTAAAGGAGCTCTATCCGACCTTCATCGCCGGCACGCCGTCCTGGAACGACGTCTCCAACAACCGCGCCTACTCGTCGCAGGAAATCGGCCTGACCGCCAACGGCGTCTCGCTGTACTTCTCGCTGAAGAACGATCCCGCGACCAAGGCGGTCGCCGAGGACACCGAGCATCAGTTCCTGCCCAAGGGATTGGCATCGACCTCGCCGATGTCCGGCCTGACCCTGAATGCGATGGCGTTCAAACACAGCCCGTATCCCAACGCAGCGAAGGCGTTCCTGCAATTCATGCTGGAGAAAGAGCAGTACGAGCCGTGGCTCAATGCCAACTCCGGCTACTGGTCGCAGCCGCTCGCGGCTTATGCCGACGCTGCGGTGTGGTCGGGCGATCCCAAGGTCGCGATCTTCAAGGACACGATGAAGAGCCCCTATTACAACGGCTACAAAGGGCCGATCTCGACCGCGACCGGTGCGGTCAACGCCGACTATGTGCTGGTGCAGATGTGCGCCTCGGTGGCGACCGACGCGGCAACGCCGGAAGCCGCCGCCGCGGAAGCCGAGCAGCGCGCCAAGCGGTACTTCCGGCGGCAGGGCCGGTAAGCCAACGCGGTCATTCCGGGGCGGTCCGCAGGACCGTGCCCGGAATCTCAAGATTCCGGGTTCGATGCTCAACGCATCGCCCCGGAATGACTTCGTCAAGTCGGACCGGGATAAGGATCTGATGTCTGTCACTACCCTCCCTTCACGCGGCGCCGCGCTGCGCCAGCCGGGCTGGCTCGCACGGCTGTTCGACTACAAGCCGTTCCTGATCGTGATGTGCCTTGCGCCCGCGGTCGGCCTGCTGTTGGTGTTCCTCACCTATCCGCTCGGCCTCGGCATCTGGCTCGCCTTCACCGACACCACGATCGGCCAGCGCGGTGTCTATATCGGGCTCGAGAACTTCCAGTATCTGCTCAAGGATCCCCTGTGGTGGAACGCGGTGTTCTACTCGATCTTCTACACCGCGGTCGCAACCTTCGGAAAGTTCGCGCTCGGCTTCTGGCTGGCGCTGCTGCTCAACAACCATTTTCCGTTCAAGAGCCTGATCCGCGCCATCGTTCTGCTGCCGTGGATCGTGCCGACGGTGCTCTCCGCGCTGGCGTTCTGGTGGATCTACGATCCGCAGTTCTCGATCATCTCCTATCTGCTGGTCGACGTGCTGCACCTGCGCGACAGCAATGTCGACTTCCTCGGCTCGCCCTGGCCAGCGAGGTTCTCGCTGATCGCGGCCAACATCTGGCGCGGCATCCCGTTCGTCGCGATCTCGCTCCTGGCCGGGCTGCAGACGATCTCGCCCTCGCTCTATGAAGCGGCGATGCTCGATGGCGCCACCTCCTGGCAGCGCTTCCGCTACATCACCTTCCCGATGATGATGCCGATTCTCGCGATCGTGATGACGTTCTCGATCATCTTCACCTTCACCGACTTCCAGCTCGTCTACGCCATCACCCGCGGCGGCCCGGTCAACTCGACCCATCTGCTCGCGACGCTGGCGTTCCAGCGCGGCATCGCCGGCGGCGAGCTCGGCGAGGGTGCCGCGATCGCGGTCTCGATGATCCCGTTCCTCGTGTTCGCGACGTTGTTCAGCTACTTCGGCCTCGCCCGCCGCAAATGGCAGCAGGGAGAAGCCAATGACTGACGTTGCCGCCCAATCCTCCAACGTCGCCAGCGCCACGCCCGACACGATGGCGTGGGATTCTCGCGCCCGGCGCGTGGTGATGATCTATCTGCCGCTCGCCTGCTTCATCCTGATCCTGCTGTTCCCGTTCTACTGGATGGCGATCACCTCGTTCAAACCGAACGCGGAGCTCTTGAACTACAAGGAGCACAATCCGTTCTGGATCACCTCGCCGACGCTCGCGCATGTCAAGCATCTGTTGTTCGACACGTCGTATCCGCGCTGGCTGAAGACCACCATGCTGGTGGCGATCGGCTCGACCTTCCTGTCGCTGTTCGCCTCAACGCTCGCCGCCTACGCGATCGAGCGGCTGCGCTTCCGCGGCAGCCCCTATGTCGGGCTCGGCATCTACCTCGCCTATCTGGTGCCGCCGTCGATCCTGTTCATTCCGCTGGCAACCGTGATCGTGCAGTTCGGCCTGTTCGATTCACCCTTGGCGCTGATCCTGGTCTATCCGACCTTCCTGGTGCCGTTTTGCACCTGGTTGCTGATCGGCTATTTCAAGTCGATCCCCTATGAGCTCGAGGAATGCGCGCTGGTCGACGGCGCAACGCGGCTGCAGATCCTGTGGCGGATCACGCTGCCGCTCGCGGTACCCGGCTTGATCTCGGCCGGCATCTTCTCCTTCACGCTGTCCTGGAACGAGTTCATCTACGCGCTCGCCTTCATCCAGAGCGGCGCCAACAAGACCGTGCCGGTCGCGATCCTGACCGAGCTCATCACCGGCGACGTCTACCAGTGGGGCGCGCTGATGGCGGGCTCCCTGCTCGGCTCGCTGCCGGTCGCGTTGTTCTACTCGCTGTTCGTCGACTACTACGTCTCGTCGCTGACGGGGGCGGTGAAGGAGTAGCGGGGCATCGGTCGAAGCGAACTCAGCCTTTCCCGTCATCCTGAGGAGCGCGAAGCGCGTCTCGAAGGATCGACGGCCACCGGCGGGGCCGTGCATCCTTCGAGGCTCGCTCCGCTCGCACCTCAGGATGACGGGAAAAGAAGTGCGGCCTAGGTCAGTGAGGCTTGGTACTAGCGCGGCACGAACGCGACCGGCACGCTGAAAGCCATCGAGCCCTGCGTGACCTCGGATGGAAGCGCCGGAAACGGCTGGGCCTGGCGCACCATCGCCAGCGCCCGCGCGTCGAAGGTCGGATTGCCGGAGGAGCCGCCGAGATGGCTCGACAGCACCTGCCCGCCGCGGCCGAGCGTGAACACCAGCCGGACCACGCCGCGCTGGCCGTTGCCGCCGGCCGGATAAGAATGGAAGTGCAGCAAATGCGCGCGAACGCGTGCGTTGTAGGCCGCGATCGCCGACGCGGCTGCGCCGGCGCTGATCGCGGATGCCGCCGGCGCCTGACGCTCGGCCCGGCTCGGCGCGCTGGTGCGTGGTGCCGGCGCTGCCTCGGACGGCTTCTTGGCCTCGCGACGGATCACTTTCGGCTTGATCGGTTCGGGTTCCCGCTCCGGAACGACCTTCGTGGGTTCGGGCTTCGGCGGCGTGGCCTGCTGCTTGTGCTCCGGCGGCGCCGTCACCTCGGGCTTCTCCTGCAGCGGCGTCGGCGCGATCTCCTGCTGCACCGGCTGCGCGGCGGCAGGCTCCGGCGGCGCGGCCTCGGCCTCCTGCATCGCCGGGCCCGGCGGCAGCTCGGTCTCCGAGATCGCCGGCGAGGACGTAATCGGCGTCAGGTCGACCAGCACCGCCGGCACCGCGACGCCCGGCGGCGGTGCCGAGACCCAGGTCATGCCGAGCGCGATCAGCGCCGCATGCGCCGCCAGGATCGCGGCCGCCGACAGGCCCCACCGCCTCAGCCTGATATCGTCGCCCGCACCATGAAGCGCATACGCATTCATCGAGATTCGTCTTGTTTGCGCATGATCTTGCCGGAAAACCGGTAGCCTCTTTTCCGGATCATGCGCTAGCTTCGTCCGTCGAGGCCGACCAGCGCGATCTTGAGATAGCCGGCATTGCGCAACAGGTTCATCACCTCCATCAGGTCGCCATAGCCGACTGCCTTGTCGGCACGCAGGAAGATGCGCTCGTCCTTCTTGCCCTGCGTGGCGCCGTCGAGGGTCGCGGTCAGCGCGTCGCGCGCGATCACGTCCTCGCCGACTGCGACCGAGAGGTCGGGCTTCACCGTGACGAACACCGGCTTGTCCGGCCGCGGCTGCGGCTCTGCGGTCGAGGCCGGCAGATCGACGCCGAGATCGACGGTCGCGAGCGGCGCCGCCACCATGAAGATGATGAGCAGCACTAGCATCACGTCGATGAACGGCGTGACGTTGATCTCATGCGACTCGACCAGATCGTCATCGCCGCGACGGCGGCTACCGAATGCACCGCCAGAACCGAGCTTCGCGCCCATCGCCTACTCCGCGGCGCGCGCCAGCCGGAACAGGCTGCGATCGCCCTCGCGACTGACGAGCAGCATCACCATGACCGAGACGTCGCCGAGCAACGCACGATAGGCCGCGATCGAACGCGTCAGATGATTGTAGATCACGACCGCCGGAATCGCGGCGACGAGACCGAGTGCGGTCGCCAGCAGCGCCTCCGCGATTCCAGGCGCGACCACCGCGAGATTGGTGGTGTGGGCCTCGGAGATGCCGATGAATGCATTCATGATGCCCCAGACCGTGCCGAACAGGCCGACGAACGGCGCGGTGGCGCCGATGGTGGCGAGCACGCCGGTGCCGCGCGCGATCTGCCGCGACATCGCCGCTTCGACCCGCTCCAGCCGCAACGCGATGCGCTCCTTGAAGCCGTCATCGAACATGCCGCGCGAGAGCGTGGCCTCGCGCGACGCCGACTGGATGATTTGCGCCACCGCATCGCTGCCGTCGCGGCTCGCCTGCTCGATCTCGGCCAGCTGGGCGTCGCGCTCGAGTTGGCCGATCCGCTGCCGGGCCAGCATGGTCTTGCGGCGAATCTCGACGGTCTTGGCGAGCCAGATCGTCCAGGTCGCCAGCGAGGCGAAGCCAAGCCCGATCATGACCGCCTTCACGACGATATCGGCGCTCTCGAACATGCCCCAGGGCGAGAGGTTGCGCGGCAGCAGCGCCGCGTCGGTCGCGACAAGGCACGCTCCCGGCGACAGGCCGAACGCGGCCACTGCCGCCGTCCAGATGCTCCGCCCAAGCCACCGATACGCCATGGTCGCCTCCCGTGCTGCGTTCGCGTCAGCCCGCTTGCGGCGCGAGACGGTCCGCCAACGCATGGAAGCGCGCCAGCTGGTCGCCGCGCAGCGCGCGCGTCTCGTCGCGGCCAACGAACACCTTGAACATGATGCCGCCGTCGCGGTTGATGAAAGCGATGAAGGCCGACACCTTGCCCATGAACGGCCGCTCGACGAACGCGATCGCCGCACAGCGCTCATGCCTGAGATGGCCATGCAGGCCCTTCGGCTGCATCAGGTTGAAATAGCCGCGGCCGACCTCGCCTTTCGGAACAGCGCCGGTGAACTCGAAGATCGCATCATCAGTGTGCACGATCAGCGTTACCTCACCCCATTCCGCGATGTCCTGCATCGCGGCGTCGAACTCGGCAGCGCCGATCCGCACCATGCTTTCGGGCAGCGCCTCGAGCACCGCGCGCGGCGTCACCTTGCGCTCGCGCGCGACGTCCTCGATGACTGCGCCGGGATTGTCGGCCATATAGGCCTTCAGCCCGGCGAGCTCCGCGTTCTGCACGGCCGCCTCCGTCACGCCGGGCTCTTGGCGCGCTCGGTGATCAGCACCTCAAAACCTTCGAATCTGGGATGGCCGAGATAGAGGCTGCCGCCGGTCTCGTTGCCGGCGCGAGAATGGGCGCGGCGGAACGCATCGGATTTGGTCCAGTCCTCGAACGCTCCCTTGCTGGCCCACACCGTGTGGGTCGCATAGAGCGTGTGGTCCTCGGCCTCGGGGCCCTTCACGAGGTGAAACTCGATGAATCCCGGCAGATCGCCGAGATGGGATTCACGGGTCTTCCAGACCGTCTCGAACGCCTGTTCCTTGCCCTTGATCACCTGAAATCGGTTCATTGCGATGAACATGAAAGCCTCTCCTGTTTGACGGCGGATGCCTCGGACGATGCCTTGGATCCTGCCGGTTGATCTCGTTAATAACATGAATGCGCCAAGGAGTACGCCAAGGCCGCGCTGGGGGCACCAGCGCGGCCGGAGCAACCTGGATGGAATGATCGGCTTGTCGCGTTACGCTCCACCTAGGTGAATCCTGAGCCCGGCCTTGTAGACGGTGCCCGGACCGGGGCTCGAGAACAGCACGTCGTTCTGCGTCGTGCCGTCGCTCGAGGAGCCCGGGATCGCATAGGGCCGGTAGTATTGGTTCAAGAGATTGTCGACCGACGCCGTGAAGGTGATGTCTTTGGTGGCGTTCCAGGTCAGATAGAGATTGACCAGCTCGTAGCCGGTCGAGGGCAGATAGCCCGCCGGCAAATCGTTGTTGGCGCCGAACGAGGACCATTGCGCGGCAATGATCAGCGAGCGGTCGAGCAGGCGGACGCCGCCCGTCGTCGTCACCTTGCGCGGCGTGATGGTAGCGAGCCCGACATTGGTCGCGGTGTTCCGGCCGCGCATCAGATGGCCGGCGACCCCCACGAACCAGTCACCCGCGTCATACATCGTCTCGAGCTCAAAACCCTCGACGCGGGCATGGGCGATGTTCTGGTACTGGTAGAACTGGCTGAAGCGTCCGAACGGCGTCAGGGTCGGCGCCGAAGGGACGAGGTCGATATAGCCGTCGACGTCGTTGTGGAACACGTTGATCTTGCCGCGGAATGAATCGTTCGCGGCGAAGATGCCGTCATACTTCAGATTGATGCCGGCTTCCTTGTTCTTGCCGACCTCGGGCCGCAGCGCCGCATTGGGCAGGAAGCAGAACAGGCCGCTGGTGCCGTCGGGGCAGTTGAACAGCGCCGGCCCGCCGCCGGTGGCGTGGCCGCCCGAGATCAGGGTCTCGGTGATCGACGGCGCGCGATAGCCTTCGGCATAGCTCACATAGGGCGTGAAGCCGGTCACCGGCGTGACGCCGACCGTGATCTTCGGCGACAGCCGGTCGCCGCTGGTCGTGGTGTCGATCGAGGTGAGCTCGTAATGGTCGTAGCGGACCGCACTGATGAGCTCGAGCCAGGTCGAATAGTTCTGCTTCAACTGCACGAAACCGCCGGACACCGTGCGCTGGCCGCCGGGCGTCGTGATGTTGGAGTTGCCGCGGGAGTCGAAAGTCTCGACATCGTCGCGGAAGGCGTCGAAGCCGTAGGTCACGGCGTTGCGCCAGTCGCCGAAATTGAAGCGCGAGGTGTTGTTGACGTCGAGGCCGACGGTATCGAGCGAATAGCCGCGCTTGTCGCCGACGCAGCCGGAGATGTTGTTGCCGGGATTGGCGAGCGTGCAGACGCCGCCGCCTGACGTGATGCGATTGTTGTAGGTCTTGACCTGGTCGTTGTCGGTGCGGTTGCCGTAGACCGAGATGTTCCAGTCGAACAGCATGTCGTCGGGCTTGGAGTATCGCCAGCTCAGCGTGCCCGTGTAGTTCCTTGCATCGGAGGCATAGACCGAGGAGCCCGCGATCGCCGCCAGCGGCGCCGCCGTCGTGGTCGGGCCGCGGTTGGGCTGACCGATATTGTACTGGTAGTCCTGGAAGACACCGCCGATCTTGAACTCGTGGCCTTCGGCCGGGCGGATCGTCACCTTCATCAGGCCGGCCGCAATATCGTTGCCGGTGTTGCCGATCTCGGTGCCCGCGCCGTCCTTGTAGTTGCTCTGGGTGCGGTAGACCGCGCCGCCGAACACATCGACGTTCGGATCGGCGCGTACGCCGCCGAACACCGAACCCATGCCGCGGTCCTTGTTGCTGCCGTAAGAACCCGACATGTCGACGCCCCAGCGTTCGCCGGGACGCACCACATCATCGATATCCTTGGTGCGGAACGAGACCACGCCGCCGATCGCGCCGGAGCCGTAGATATTCGCGGTCGGGCCGCGCACCACGTCGACGCCGCCGATCAATTCCGGATCGAGGAAGAAGGAGCCGTTGGCGTTGTGGCCGGTGCGCTGATAGTTCTGCCGCGCGCCATCGACCACGACCGCGACGCGGCCGAAGTCCTGCAGGCCGCGGATGTTGATGACGGTCGCCGGATCGTCGCCGCGCTCCTGGAACGAGACGCCGGGCACGTTATAGAAAATGTCGGACACCCCCGGTTCGGCTGCAGGCCCTGAATCTTCTCCAGCGTGACGGAGCTGACCGGCGCCAGCGCGTCGATCGCGCGCTCTTCGGTCTTGGATGCCACAGCCGTGATGGTGTCGAGCGATTGCACCGGCACCGCGCCGATCTGCGCGCGCGCATTCATCGCAGGCGACGCCGCTGCCTGCGGTTCGGCCGCAGGCTTCGGCTTGCGCTTGGCCTGCTTCGGCCGCTCGGTCGCGGGACGCGCAGCCGACGCATCGGCGGTTTGCGCCAAACCGCCTGCCGGCAGTGCTGCCGAAAATGAAAACACCGACGCACCCAAAATCAAGGCGCGCGAAACCCTAGCCCCGTCAGCCATTCCAGCCCCAGCCCGATCATCGCTTTTCTGGTTTGGCTGGCGTGCGCTCCACTGAGCGGCTTGCTGGCTAGTTTGCGATGCAAGCCACCAGCCTGCATCGTGTGATGATTGGTTACGAGCCGGCAACAAAACGGTCAAGAATGCGGCAGCGCTGGTTTACATCGATTGTAAAGTGCGGCCGTTGGAATGCGCCTTCGCCCGCTTATACAAGCAAGCATCATTTGACGATTTCGTAGGCGCAGCACCACGAGCATGTCGGCAACTTCCGGAGACAACATCGGCGCGGCGGGAAAACAGGCCGCATCAGCGTCTGACGCGGCCAAAACGCTCATCATGCATGGGAATCGCCTCGATAGCCGCGACCTGTTCTCGGCCGAGCGCGAGATCATCATCGTGCATGGCGAAGAGCATTACCGCTTGCGACTGACTTCGCAGAAAAAGCTGATCCTGACCAAGTGACGACCCCGATGACAATTTGTCGCACGCTCGCTCTGCTCGCGCTCTCCTGTCTGCTGCCGATCGGCGCAGCGGCCGCCGAGGGCATCACCGTGCACGACGCACGCGACCGCGACGTCGTGATCGACGATCCCACGCGGATCGTCTCGATCGGCGGCGCGATCACCGAGATCCTCTATGCGCTCGGCTTCGAGGACCCGCATCGCCGGCGTCGATGCGACCAGTCTCTACCCGCCGTCTGCGCTGCGTGAGAAGCCCGACGTCGGTTACATGCGCCAGCTGTCGCCGGAGGGCGTGCTCGGCCTGCACCCGTCGCTGGTGCTTGCGGTGCAGGGCTCCGGGCCGAAGGAGACCATGGACGTGCTGGAGGCGGCCAAGGTGCCGCTGGTGCTGGTGCCGGAGACGTTCTCGGAGACCGGGCTGGTGGAGAAGATCAAACTTGTGGGCCATGCCATGGGCGCCGATCCGCGCGCCGCTTGCCTGGCCACGGCGGTGGAGAGCGACCTCGCGCAACTGCGCACGTTGCGCGCCAAAGTGACGAAACCGGTGCGCGTGATGTTCGTGATGTCGCTCCTGAACGGCCGAGCGTTGGCTGCGGGTCACAAGACCGCCGCGGACGAGATCATCCAGCTCGCCGGCGGCGTCAACGCGATCGACAGTTACGACGGCTACAAGCCGGTCAACGACGAGGCCATCGTGGCGGCGAAACCAGACGTCGTGCTGTCGATCGATCGCGGCAAGGACTCGCTGACGTCGGATGCCGTGTTCACGCATCCGGCCTTCGCGCTGACGCCAGTTGCGGCCAACAAGGCCTTCATCTCGATGGAAGGGCTTTATTTGCTCGGCTTCGGGCCGCGCACCGCGGCCGCGGCACGCGACCTCTCGGTCAAGCTCTATCCGGCGCTGGCGCCAGAGGCCGCCACCTTCAAGCCGGCGGCGCTGACCGCGAACTGCCGGCAATGAGCGTGCTGGCCGAACGCCGCACGCGTGCGAACCAACGGCGCGCCGGCATGTCGCTGCGGCCGGCAGCGACACTCGCCCTACTCTGCCTGCTTGCGGCGCTCGCAGCAAGCGCTCTGGTCGCCCTGACGGTCGGGGCCGCCGGCATTCCATTGGCGCGGCTTCCCGCCGCGCTCGGGCTATGGGCCGACACCACGGCCAACCCGCTGCTCGCGCGCGACCAGCTCGTGGTGTGGTCGATCCGGATCCCGCGGATCGCCGCGGCCGCGATGGTCGGCGGACTGCTTGCCGTATCAGGCACAATCATGCAGGGCCTGTTCCGCAACCCCCTCGCCGACCCGGCGCTGGTCGGCGTCTCCTCCGGCGGCGCGTTTGCCGCCGCGGCGGCGATCGTGTTCACCGACAGCCAGTTCGGCGAGAGCTTGCGCTTCCTGCAACATCAGTTGCTGCCGATCGCGGCTTTCGCCGGTTCGCTGGTCACGACCATCGTGCTTTATGGCATTGCGAGCCGCGGCGGCCGGACCTCGATTGCGATCTTCCTCCTCGCCGGACTTGCAATTGCCGCGATCGCCAATGCCGGCATCGGGCTGCTGGTCTTCGTCGCCGACGACCGCCAGCTGCGCGACATCACCTTCTGGATGCTGGGTTCGCTGAGCGGCGCGACCTGGACCAAGCTCACGGCGCTGGCGCCGGTGCTGGCCGCGGCCCTGATCGCCTGCCTCTGGATTGCGCGCGGGCTCGACGTGCTGGTGCTCGGCGAGGCCGAGGCATTCCACAGCGGCGTCGATGTCGAACGGCTGAAGCGGGTCTCGATCGTGCTGGTGTCGGCGATGACCGGGGTCGCGGTTTCGGTTTGCGGCGTGGTCGGTTTCGTCGGCATCGTGGTGCCGCATCTGCTGCGGCTGGTGATCGGACCCGGGCATCGCCTGCTGCTGCCGGCGTCCGCGTTGCTCGGCGCCATCCTGCTGGTCGGGGCCGACACGGTGGCGCGCACCATCGTGGCCCCCGCGGAAATGCCGATCGGCATCCTGACCGCGGCGATCGGCGCACCGTTCTTCCTTGCCATGCTGCTGCGCCAGCGCTCCCTGGTGTCGCTATGAGCGCGCTCCTGGTGGCGCAGTCGGTATCGATGACGGTCGGCGGCGCCGCGCTGGTCGATGCGGTCTCGCTGCAGATCGGCGCCGGCGAGATGATCGCGATCGTGGGTCCCAACGGCGCCGGCAAATCGACCTTGTTGCGCGGATGCTGTCGGGCGACCTCCGTCCGTCGCGCGGAACGATCCGGCTCAGGCAGCGCGACCTCAACGCCTATGGTCCGCGCGAGCTGGCACGGCACCGTGCGATGCTGTCGCAGCACGTCAACGTCACCTTCCCGTTCACGGTCGAGGAAATCGTCAGCATGGGCGCCGGCGAGAGTCCGCGCGCGGTGACGCGGGCGCTGGTCACTGCCGCGCTGGACGAGGTTGGGCTCGCGCATTTCCGGTTCAGGCAATTGCCGACGCTGTCCGGCGGCGAGCAGCAACGCGCGCATTTCGCCCGCGTGCTGGTGCAGCTCGCCTGCGGCGAGGCGCTGCACGGGCCGGGACTGTTGCTGCTCGACGAGCCGACCTCGAGCCTCGATTTGCGGCATCAGATCGATCTGGTCGAGACCGCCCGGCGGCGCGCCGCGCGCGGCACTGCCGTGATCGCGATCCTGCACGACCTCAATCTCGCGATGCGGTTCGCCGACCGCATCCTGCTGCTGCATCGCGGCCGGCTTGCCGTCGACGGCGACCGTGCCGCGGCAATGCAGGCCGACACGCTGAGGCAGATCTTCGAGATCGACGCCACGATCGACTATACTACGAGCGGCGTGCCCTTCCTGCTGCCGCAGACGATGCGGCCGGCGGGCAAGGCGACGTAACGCCGCAAGCCTTATCCCGTCGCAACATCCGCGGTTCACAAAACTGTCAGCCGGCTGTAACAGGCGCCTCGGAGAACACCGCATCGTTTGTCCTTTGGGAGATCAACCATGCGCCTGTCACTGCTCTGTTCCGTCGCCTCGATCCTGCTCGCCACCTCCGCGTTCGCGCAGAGCGAGGGCGAATTCCCGGCGACGCTGGCAGAACACGCCGTGATGCCGGCGGAGAGCTTCATCGACACCCCCGCGGATGCCCCGAACGATTTGAAGACGTCGGGCAAATACACCACCGGCAAGCGCGTCGATGCCATTGGCACCGTGATGGGCAAATCCTACGAGCGGTCCGACCGGCGTGTCGCTGCCATTCAAGGGCCAGCCGCTGCAAGGCCATTCCGGCATCAAGGCGATGCCCGACGGCTCGTTCTGGGTGATCACCGATAACGGCATGGGCTCGCGCTACAACTCGGCGGACTCGATGCTGTACCTGAACCGCTACAAGATGGACTGGGCGAACGGCAAGATCGAGCGTCAGGAGACCGTGTTCCTGCACGATCCCGACAAGAAGGTACCGTTCCGCATCGTGCATGAGGACACCGCGAAGCGCTACCTCACCGGTGCCGACTTCGATACCGAGGGCTTCCAGATCATCAACGACACCTTCTGGATCGGCGACGAGTTCGGGCCCTACATCCTCAAGGCCGACAAGACCGGCAAGATCCTCGCCGTGTTCGAGACGGTCGCCGACGGCAAGCCGGTGCGCTCGCCGGATCACTGGGCCGTGCAGTCGCCCGGCGCGCCCGGCGCAAGCTACACCAACGTCAACCTGCGACGCTCCAAGGGCTATGAAGGCTTTGCCTCCTCCAAGGACGGCAAGTTCCTCTACGGCCTGCTCGAAGGGCCGCTGTGGGATGCCGACAAGAAGGACTGGGAGAAGGTCGACGGCAAGGAAGCCTCGCGCATCCTCGAATTCGACGTCGCGGCGGAGAAGTTCACCGGTCGCTATTGGCAATATGTGTTCGAGCAGAACGGCAACGCGATCGGCGACTTCAACATGATCGATCCGACCCGGGGCCTCGTGATCGAGCGCGACAATGGCGAAGGCACCGCCGACAAGGCCTGCCCGCAAGGCCAGCGCGGCGAGAACTGTTTCCCTGACCTCGCCAGGTTCAAGCGCGTCTACAAGATGGAGCTGTCTGACGCCAATGTCGGCAAGCCGGTGCGCAAGATCGCCTATATCGACCTGATGAAGATCCGCGATCCGAACAAGAAGGCCCGCAAGCCGCTCAACGACGCCGTCTACACCTTCCCGTTCTTCACCATCGAGAACGTCGACCGGGTCGACGAGACCCACATCATCGTCGGCAACGACAACAATCTGCCGTTCTCCTCGAGCCGCGATCCGAACAAGGCCGATGACGACGAGTTCGTGCTGCTCGAAGTCGGCGACTTCCTGAAGGCGAAGTGAGCGGTTGCTCGCGCTACACACAACGGTGTCATCGCCCGGCTCAACCGGGCGATCCAGTATTCCAGAGGCGTCCGAACTCAACGGATGAGCCGCGGCGTACCGGATGCCCCGCTCAAGGCGGGGCATGACAGTTAATATGCGGAAGCAGTCCCGTCCTGAGGTGCGAGCGGAGCGAGCCTCGAAGGATGCACGGCCCCGACGATGCCGCGCGGAGCAAGCCGGGCCGTCGCCCTTCGGGACAGCCGCTTTGCGGCCTCCTCAGGGTGACGGTGATAGAGCTGCCCCGCCTCACTCAGCGTTAGCTCGCTCCTTCTTCGTCCGAATTCCCGAACATGGGATCGCGCTGGACAAGGCGCCAACGGTTGTCTTGCAATTGCCCCTCTACCGAAGCGCTCGATGATGATAGCTTCGGCCGATACTTGAATCGCTTTGGGGCAAATCATGCGAGAAAAATCCAGCCTGACCTGCATCGAGGCGTTCATCGCCGCGGGCTTCGTTGCGTATCTGAGCTGGGACCAGAGCTGGGGGCTTCCTCCCGGGCTCATCGCTTTGCTTCTCGGCGTGATCGTCTACTTTACCTACCTGGCCTTGATGCGACGGTTGGTGAGATTTCATCAGAACAGCTATGAGGTCGTGGCGACGATCTTGGCCGTTGCGTGGGGCGTGTTGGCTCATCTGGTCACGGGTGCGCTGCAGGCGGGATTCGCCGATCAGATACCCGCCTCGCTGCTCATGCATCTGTTGCCCTGGATCGCGGCGATCGTGGCTTTCATTGGAGCACTCGCCAGCAAAGTGCGCTTCATGGACGATGTTCGCGAATATGTCGTCGGCCGCCGCGCGCGCTGGGACAATTAGCAATGGCTGGAGGAGGACGCGGGCTTCTAGCCCGCGTTCGCCATCAAGCCGTCACTCCTTCTTGGTCCGGTAATCGCCGAACGTCGTGTCGCGCTGGTCAAGTTGGGCCTTCACGCTGCCGCCGTCGCGGCGGAAGCCGGCCATGTAGGCCTTGCTCGCCTCGGTGGTGAAGGCCAGCGCCTGGATCTCGGTGCCGGCGCGCATCGCGGCGCGGGCGCCCATGATCTCCATCGCGCGATGCACGCTGCGCTTGTTGAGCTGCTGCAGCTCGACCGGCACCTTCGCCGCGCGCTCGGCGAAATCCAGCGTCTTCGCCTCCAGCTCGGCGAGCGGGAACGAGCGGGTCGCATAGCCCCACTCGGCGGCCTCGCGGCCGGACATCACATCGCCCGTCAGCATCAATTCCATGGCGCGGCGCATGCCGACCAGCCAGGGATGATACTGCATGTCGGGCGGGCTCATCAGCCGCACCGGCGGATAGCCGATCTGGGCATCGTCGGCGACATAGACCACGTCGCAGGCAGTCGCGAGCTCGGTGCCGCCGGCGAGGCAATAGCCGTGCACTTGCGCGATCACCGGCTTTGCCAGATCCCAGATCGAGAACCAGCCCTCGACGACGTGGCGCGACCACTGGCCGGGGCCGGACGCCGAATGATAGGGCTGGTCGACGCGGTTGTCGGCGGAGAGATCATAGCCTGCCGAAAAACACGGACCCGCGCCACGAAGGATCGAGATCGAAATGTCGGGATCGCGATCGGCCTGCTCCAGCACCTCGAAAATCTCGCCGCGCAGGTGATTGTTCAGCGCGTTGCGCTTCTCGGGCCGGTTCAGCGTGATGCGGCGGACGCGCGGACGCGGATCATCGACGATGATGTGCTGGTAGCTCATGGATCCTCCCGATCTCGGCTTTTTGCCGTTGGCAAAGTGATGCCCGAGATCGGGAGGGAAGTCATCGGCTGCCGGTGCAGATCAGCCCGCCGGCACCATCACGACGCCCTTGTCCTTGGGCCAGCGCATCCGCCAGGCGAAATTGACATCACGGACCTCGCCGGCCTTGGCCTCGAACGCCCACTCCAGCACCCCGCGTCTGTCGCGCAGATTGGTTGTCGTCGCAGGCGTCGACGACGGTAGCATCTCGACCACGATATCGTCGTTCTCGCTGACCGGGAGCTGATCCTGGATCGCGACCTTGATCGGGAAGTCGTGGCCGTTGCGCACCGTGGTCTTGAAGGCACGCTCGTCGGTCTTCGACGTCGTCACGATCAGGCCGGCGGAGCCTTCATTGCGCTTCACCACCGTGCGCTCGATCTTGACCTTGTCGTCGGCGCCGAAGCCGAGCCGCACGGTCTCGTCCTTGGCGGCGGTGGCCATCCGGCTGCGACCGACAAAGATGCCGTCGCGATAGATCGAGACCTGCCCCGGCAACAGCGGCGCCTCGTCGGCCTGCACGAAGCTCACCTCCAGGAACGCGGTCGGATCGATCACCGGAACGGCGCGCACCGCGAGATCGGGGGTGATCGTCGCCGTCGAGATGCGCAGGTTCTTGGCGCCCTCGTTGGCGGCGACGCTGACACGGCCGGGAATCTTGAACGTGGCCTGGAACGCGCCGACTTCGGCGACGGCGTCGCGCTCCTCGGCCTGCTTGAGCAGATGGTCCGCCGGTTGCGATACCGGCGCCGGCGCAAGCGCGGAGCGCGGTTGCGCGCTGTCATACATCAAGCCAGAGACCTTCGGCCGCAGCTGCGGATACTGCACGATCAGCGAGTTGAGGTCGGGCGCATTGCCGCCGCGGGCGACGCGCACGGTGGAGACGGCGAGCGCGACGTTCGACCAATCCTCGCCGGTCGACTGGGTAATCTCGGCGCGGCGCACCAGTTCGATCGCGGGCTTGCGATCCCTGGCGCCGGTGTCGAGACGGGCGTCGTAAAGCGGCATCCAGCGGGCGTTGCGCACCGCATAGGTCACCCGCAATGTCGCGCGGGTCGCGGCCGCGGAGGCAAGCTCGATCCGCACCTCGAGCTTGCTCGGCGGCTTGGCGGCGCGATCGGCTTCGAGGTGTACGATCTCGCGATCGATGTCGCGCTGCTTGCGCGCGGCGTCGCGGATCGCGGTGTCGGCGGTTGCGACTTCGTCCCCGACCGCGGAGAACGCGGCGCGCCACTCGCTGACCGGACGTGCCTCGCCCTTCTCGCCGATCCCGACCGGCGAGGCCTCGGCGAAGTGTTCGGCGAATTTGCGCCGCGCCTCGGCCGAGGTGATGATCCCCTGCAGATCCTCGCGCTGATCGCGCAGCGCCTCGATCCGCTTGTCGATCTCGGGCAGGTTCGCCGGCTCCACCGGGCGCGGCGGCCGCGCGTCGATCGCGCCGATCGTCAGCCTGCCGCCCGCCTCGCCCTCCACGCGGAGCGAAGACGGATCGAGCCCCATCGGGAAATCCTTCGCGACGAGCGTGTTGTCGCCGGCCGGCAGATCGAGCGTAATGACGCGGGTGACGCTCGCGCCATCGGGATAGACGGTCACGGCGTCGACCTGCGACGCCGCATCGAGATTGGCCGCATGCAGCGGCCCGGCAACCAGCGCTCCCGCCAGCACCAGACTGGTGGTCACAAGACAGTTCGCAATCTTTCGCATCACATCCCTCCGGGAAACATCGCATCGCGCGAGACCAACGGCAGGCCCAGCTCAAAGGCGCGCGCCGTTTCTCGTGGTGAGACGCAGCGAGGAAAGGACTGGTTCGATTGAGGTTTCGGTGCGGCGCGACGATGGCGCGCTCGCGGCTGCCGCATGGCGCAGCGATGTCGAGCGGTCTCCTTTGCCGTCAATGCACGGAAGGCGGCATAAAAAAGCACGGCGCCCTGAGGCGCCGTGCTGCAAATCTTGAGCAGTCAGCCGAGCCGCACGCTCAGCTGTAGATCTCGAACAGGCCGGCGCCGCCCTGACCACCGCCGATGCACATGGTCACGACGCCCCACTTGGCCTTGCGGCGCCGGCCTTCCTGCAGCAGGTGGCCAGTGAGCCGGGCGCCGGTCATGCCGAAGGGATGGCCGATCGCGATCGAGCCGCCGTTGACGTTGTACTTCTCGGGATCGATACCAAGCTGGTCGCGCGAATAGAGACACTGGCTCGCGAACGCCTCGTTGAGCTCCCAGAGATCGATGTCGTCGATCTTCAGGCCGTGGCGCTTCAAGAGCTTCGGCACGGCGAACACCGGACCGATGCCCATCTCGTCGGGCTCGCAGCCGGCCGAGGCCCAGGCCACGAAGCGGCCCAGCGGGTTGAGGCCGCGCTTCTCGGCGTCCTTGGCTTCCATCAGCACCACCGCGGCGGCGCCATCGGACAGCTGGCTGGCATTGCCGGCGGTGACGAACTTGCCTGGACCCTTGACCGGCTCGAGCTTGGCAAGGCCTTCCAGCGTGGTCTCGGGCCGGTTGCACTCGTCGCGATCGACCACATAGTCGACGATCGACTCGGCCTTGGTTGCCTTGTCGACCACCTTCATCTTGGTCTTCATGGGGACGATTTCGTCCTTGAACTTGTTGGCCTGCTGCGCGGCCGCCATGCGGCGCTGCGACTCCAGCGAATACTCGTCCTGGTATTCACGGCTGACCTTGTAGCGCTCGGCGACGATGTCGGCGGTGTCGATCATCGCCATGAAGATGGCGGGCGCGGTCTTGAGCAGGTCCGGATCGATCGATTCCTTCGGCGCGCCGCCGCCGGGAATCGAGATGCTCTCGACGCCGCCAGCGACGATGCAATCGGAGCCGTCGGAACGGATCGAGTTCGCAGCCATGGCGATGGTCTGCAGGCCCGACGAGCAGAAGCGGTTCACCGAGACGCCGGCGGTCGACTTCGGCAGGCCGGCGAGCAGCGCCGCCTGGCGGCCGATGTTCGGCGCGCCATGCGCGCAATTACCGAGATAGCAATCCTCGACATAGTCCTTGTCGACGCCGGCGCGCTCGACCGCGTGCTTGATGGCGTGCCCGGCCAGCGACATCGGCGGGGTGATGTTGAATCCGCCACGGCCGGACTTCGCCAGGCCGGTGCGCGCGTAGGAAACGATTACGGCTTCACGCATTGTTTTCTCCCTCTGAGATCGCCGGATAGTGGCGCGTCTTGACGCCTTCGTACACATATTTTGGACACTGCAACAGGAATACCAGACGCCCCGGAACGGCAAACGCCGCCTCCGGGGCCGGAGACGGCGTCATGTTCCGCAGATCGGAATTTGGGTGTGCTTGAACGAGATCCGGTGGTGACCACGAGTTCGCTTTGCCCCCTCTCCCGCTTGCGGGGGAGGGCTGGGGTGGGGGTATTTCCGCAATCGAGAGTCTTCGTGAGGAGAGAGCCCCCACCCGGATCGCATCTATCGATGCGATCCGACCTCCCCCGCAAGCGGGAGAGGTGAAGCGAGTGTGCGGCCAAACCGCCGATCGCAAAAACTAGAACGTCAGCGCCTCTTAGAAGGTGAGCGCCTTGGCCTGCTTCACCTGCGGCAGCGACTGCACCTTGGCGAGCAGATCCGCCGGCACCGCACCGTCGACCTCGACCAGCGCGATGGCGTCGCCGCCCTGCTTGACGCGGCCAAGATGGAAGGTGGCGATGTTGATCTTGGCATCACCCAAGAGGCTCGCGAACGCGCCGATGAAGCCCGGCTTGTCCTCGTTGGTCACGTAGATCATCGACTTGCCGAACTCGGCGTCGACGCGGATGCCCTTGATGTCGACGAGGCGCGGCTTGCCGTCGGCATAGACGGTGCCGGACACCGAGCGCTCCTGGCGCTCGGTGGTGACGGTGACCGTGATCAGGCTTTCATAGTCGCTCTGCGCGGCGCGGACGACCTCGTCCACCACCATGCCGCGCTCCTTGGCGACGACAGGCGCCGACACCACGTTGACCTCGCCCAGCATCGGCCGCAGCAGGCCGGACAGCACCGCCGAGGTGATGGCCTTGATCTTCATCTCGGCGACGTGGCCCTCATAGGTGATCGTGGTCTTGAGGATACCGCTCTCGGTGAGCTGGCCGGCGAACGAGCCGAGCTTCTCGGCGAGTTCGATGAACGGCTTCAGCTTCGGCGCCTCTTCCGCTGTGATCGATGGGAAGTTGACCGCGTTCGAGATCGCGCCCGACAGCAGATAGTCCGACATCTGCTCGGCGACCTGCAGCGCGACGTTCTCCTGCGCTTCGGTGGTGGAGGCGCCGAGATGCGGGGTGCAGATCACGTTGGGATGGCCGAACAGCACGTTCGAGGTCGCTGGTTCCTCGACGAACACGTCGAAGGCGGCGCCCGCGACGTGCTTGGAATTCAGCGCATCGACCAGCGCCTGCTCGTCGACCAGGCCGCCACGGGCGCAGTTGATGACGCGCACGCCCTTCTTCATCTTGGCGATCGCGGCCGCGTCGATGACGTTGCGGGTCTTCTCGGTCAGCGGCGTGTGCAGCGTGATGAAATCGGCGCGCTTCAAGAGATCGTCGAGCTCGACCTTCTCGACGCCGATGTCCTTGGCGCGCTCCGGCGACAGGAACGGATCGAACGCGATCACCTTCATGCGCAGGCCGAGCGCGCGGTCGGCGACGATCGAGCCGATATTGCCGCAGCCGATCACCCCTAACGTCTTGGCGGTGATCTCGACGCCCATGAAGCGGTTCTTCTCCCACTTGCCGGCCTGGGTCGAGGCGTCGGCTTGCGGGATCTCGCGCGCCAGCGCCAGCATCAAGGTGATGGCATGCTCGGCGGTCGTGATCGAATTGCCGAACGGCGTGTTCATCACGATGATGCCCTTGGCGGTCGCGGCCGGAATCTCGACATTGTCGACGCCGATGCCGGCGCGGCCGATCACCTTCAGCTTCGTCGCCTTCTCGATGATCTTGGCGGTCGCCTTGGTGGCCGAGCGAATCGCAAGGCCATCATAATTGCCGATGATCTCGGCGAGCTTGTCCTTGTCCTTGCCGAGGTTGGGCTGGAAATCGACCTCAACGCCGCGATCCTTGAAGATCTGCACGGCGGCGGGGGACAGCGCGTTCGGAAATCAGAACCTTGGGTTTTGTCATGTGACTGTTCCTCTGCCCTGCAGCGGGCGGGTCTCTTGGACCAATGTGGTGAAGTCTCTGATCACTTCTCCCTCTCCCCGCTCTTGCGGGGAGAGGGTTGGGGTGAGGGCAGCCACGGGCGAGGAACAAGCCGAAAAGGCCCCTCACCCGGATCGCTGCGCAATCCGACCTCTCCCCGTAAGAACGGGGAGAGGTGACAAGAGAAAGCTTAGGCCGCCTTGGGCAGCGCTGCCTTGGTTTCGGCGAAGGCCCAGTCGATCCACTGCGTCAGCAGCTCGACGTCCTTGGCTTCGACGGTGGCGCCGCACCAGATCCGCAGGCCGGCCGGCGCATCGCGGTAATACGCGAAGTCGAAACCGGCGTTCTCCTTCTCGACCAGCGCGACCAGCTTCTTGCAGAAGTCGGCCTGGGCGTCTGATGGAAGCGACGTGATCGCGGGATCGGTGAACTTCAGGCACACCGAGGTGTTGGAGCGGATCGCGGGGTCCTTGGCCAGGAAGTCGATCCAGGGCGTCCGCGCTTTCCAGTCGGCGAGCGCCTTGGTGTTGGCGTCGGCGCGCGCGATCAGCGCCTTCAGGCCGCCGATCGACTTCGCCCAGTTCAGCGCATCGAGATAATCCTCGACGCAGAGCATCGACGGCGTGTTGATGGTCTCGCCTTCGAAGATGCCCTGGTTGAGCTTGCCGCCCTTGGTGAGGCGGAAGATCTTCGGCAGCGGCCAGGCCGGCTTGTAGGTCTCGAGCCGCTCCACCGCGCGCGGCGACAGGATCAGCATGCCGTGCGCGGCTTCGCCGCCGAGCGCCTTCTGCCAGGAGAAGGTGACGACATCGAGCTTGGCGAAATCGAGCGGCTGCGCGAAGGCGGCCGAGGTCGCGTCGCAAATCGTGAGGCCTTCACGGGTTGCGCTGATCCAGTCAGCGTTCGGCACGCGCACGCCGGAAGTGGTGCCGTTCCAGGTGAAGACGACGTCGGACGCGGGATCGACCTTGGCGAGATCGGGGATTTCACCGTAAGCCGCGTTCAGCTTGGTGACGTCCTTCAGCTTCAGTTCCTTGACGATGTCGCTGACCCAGCCCTCGCCGAAGGATTCCCAGGCGAGCGTGGTGACGGGCCGCGCGCCGAGCAGCGACCACAGCGCCATCTCGACCGCGCCGGTGTCCGACGCCGGCACGATGCCGATCTTGTAGTCCGCAGGCACCTCGAGCACTTCGCGCGTCAGTTCGATCGCGAGCTTGAGCTTGGCCTTGCCGACCTTCGCACGATGCGAGCGGCCGAGGGCGGCGTCCTTGAGATTGTTGGGGTTCCAGCCGGGGCGCTTGGCGCAGGGGCCGGAGGAGAAATGCGGCACATTGGGCCGCGAAGCGGGCTTCGCTGCAGTCATCATCTACCCTTCCAGATAGCTGCCTCTCGGTGGGGAGAGGTTTCCCGCCGTCGGAAATAGTGGAAGGGCACCAAAACGTCAAGGAAGTTCCGACTTTTCCGGGACAGCCGGGGGATCACGGCTGATTGATGGAGCGTCCTCGACCTGCTGCATCGTCTCCTGATCGAGCAAATCCGCCGCGAGAGTCATGATCTTAACTGCCTTGCGCCGGCTCGATATTTTCAAAATGCTCTTATCGCCGGCCTGCACGATGTACTCGTTGCCGACCCGCACGATCGAATAATCCGACATCCAAATCCCCAGTCGCCCGCCGCCCCGTGGGAGACGTCCGACATACCGGACTCGTTCCGACCCGTAAATTCACGGAGACCGGCTTAGTTTATTGGCTGTTAACCGGATAGCGCAGCAGCGGCTACCGCAGGCATTGCCTTGTGTGCGGCACAACTCGCGCAGGTCAGAAGCGCAGCGTCATGCCGACATGGCTGCGCGCAAATCCGAGCCGCTCATAGAAGCGCTGCGCATCGACGCGCGTGTGATGCGTCAGCAACTCTACGAGCATGCAGCCTTGCGCACGCGCCTCCGCGACCGCCCTACTGCACGAGCTGCTCACCGATGCCGCGGCTGCGGCAGTGTGTTGCGACGCGGACGTCCTCGAGCAGGCCGCGCGAAGAGCCCTGCGAGCTGATACCCGGCAGCACCGCAAGCTGCAGGCAGCCGACGACGGCGCCCTCCCCGTCGACGGCGACGACAAGCTGCAAATTGGGATCACGCTCGACCCGCGCGAAGCCGTCGTAATAGCTTTGCGGCAGCGGATCCGCGATCCGTTCGCGCGCACTGCCGAGCGGATCGTCCGCCAGCATGCCGACGATGGCGGCGACATCCTCGCGGCGGGCGCGGCGGATCGTGATCGATGAAGCTTCACGCATGGCGAGGTTTACCCGAGATCAGCGGACCGGCGGCAGAGCGAGCACATGCTCCGCGTTGGCGATCCAGCGGCGGATCATGGGATAGCGTTCGAGCGCGAGGCCGCCATCCTCCGCAACGCGCGTATAGGCCAGCAGCGAGACGTCGGCGAGCGAGAACGCATCGCCGACCAGGAATTTCGTACTGGCAAGATGCCGCTCCAGCTGATCGAGCGCCCCATAGCCGCGCTTGATGAGATTCGGATCGATCTCCGACACGGCCTTGCCGAGATACACGGTCTGAAAGCGGCAGACGGCGACATAGGGCTCGTGGCTGTTCTGCTCCCAGAACATCCAGGCATCCATCTGCGCCGCGCGATAGGGATCGCCGGGGATCAGATCGCTGCCGCGCGCGAGATAGCGAATGATGGCATTGGATTGCGCGAGCGTGCGGCCGTCATCCAGCTCGACCGTCGGCACCTGACCCCAACCGTTCAGCTTGAGGAATTCCGCTGTCCGGCTGCCGCCCTTCATGGTGTCGATCTCGACCCATGTGTACGGCAACGCCAGTTTGTCGCACACCCATTTCACCTTCAGGCAATTGCCCGAGTTGGCGTCGCCGTAGATTTTCATCTGAGGTCGCTCCGCTTGCGGGGCAACATCCGATCAGCCGCAGTTTGCGGTGTCAAGCCGAAGCGGCGTGTGTCAGAACTTGTAGCCGATGGCGGCACGTACGCTGTTCTGCGTGACCGACGTGTTCTTGACCGGGCTGAACTTGACGTATTCCCACTCGCCGCGCACGAAAACACAATTCCACAGCATGTATTCAAGGCCGAGACCAGCGGTCCAGCCGGCAACGTAGGCGTCTGTTTTCGCATCTGTCGCGGTTTGGGCAAACTGCGGGAGTGCAAAGGTGGTCGAACTTCCGTCAGCAAAGTTGATCGTTCGGTTCACGGAGCTTGTGACCGTGCGCGAAACATCCATTCGGCCGACTGCAAGGCCGCCGAAGACGTAGGGCAGAAAGTCACCGGTTGCCCAACCTGCGCGGCCGCGGAATGTCATCTCATCCTTGAGCTTCAGCGACGCGCTTCCGTTCAACGTCACGCCGTCCGCGGCAGTGGCGCCGGCCGGCAAGACCAAGTTTGGCTGAGCGACTTGAATCGGACCCAGACTTCCGGAGGTCGTTGTCGTAAGGCCGGACCAATAGGTATAGTTCGCCTCGACACCCACCACGACGTCGTCAAACTGATAGTTGCGTCCGACAAATGCTCCGAAGCCCGAGCTTTGCGCGTTGACCCGGCCCAGCAGATTGAACTGGGACGTCGGCCCCTGCAGCGTGGTGTTGCGGAAGATGGAATTGGTGAGGGAAGCAACGCTGCCCCCGAAGTCGGTGTTGATCCATGTCTGGCCGGCCTGACCGCCGACATACCAGCCGTCCCAGTTCCGGGTTGGCGCGCTGGAAGCGGGAAGACTGCCGCGAAGAAAATCAGGCATGTCGGCCGCCTGTGCGCCGGTCACCGCCCCGAACATCATCGCCGCCAGCAAGAACCTACGCATTGCAACGCTCCATCCCACTCACCGAATGCGCGTTGATCATCGCCTGTTAACCTTAACCAATCGTTGTCATCGCGAGCTTTCGACCACTCAAGTTGCAGAAGCTCGCGACATGACACGGCAAAGAAAACGGCGCGGGATGATCCCGCGCCGTTTCAATCGTTAACCGTGAAGGCTCGAAATTAACCCTCAAATTAGCCCTTGCGGATCAGCGGGGGCGGCGGCGGCGGGGGCAGCACGTCGCAGCAGGGCAAGGCGAAGCGCACGCCGAGCTTCACGTCCTGCGAGGTCATGTCGCGGAACTGGAAGCTCGAGGGGCCGGCCGGCGTGCCGTCGAAGAAGTGACCCTGGCCGTGGCCGGCGGTGCCCATGTCGAGGTAGCGGTAGGCCAGTTCAACCGTGAAGTTGTTGGTGACCTTGTAGGCGACACCGGCATGCAGCGCCCAGGCGAGGTTGGTCTTGGTGGCGCCGTCGGCGACGAAGGAACTGGTCAGGCCGGACCCGCTCGGGAACGTGGCGACGTCGGAGAAGGCCGAGGTCTTGATCGTCGCGGCACCGACACCGGCGCCGATGAACGGGGTCAAGCAACCCCAGGTGCCGAGATCGGCGTAGACGTTCACGAGGCCGACCCAGCTCTGGACCCCGCCATGATAGGTGTCGCCCAGCGAGCTCGGCCCGGGGAACGTGAAGAAGTCGGTGCCGTTGAAGCTCACCTTCGAGCGATATTCACCGGTGATGTCGGCACGGAACCAGCTGTTGAACTGATAGCCGACGCCGACGCCGAACAGCATGCCGCTGTCGAAGCCGGTGCCGAACTGACTGAACGCAGTGCCGGGCGGCAGCGTGTCGTAGGCATTGGCGTGCAGCTTGGCCTGGGTGTTGGTCATGCCGATGTCGCCGCGCAGATACCAGCCGCCGAAATCCTGGACCGGCGGAGGAGCATACGCCATCGGGGGCGGCATGATCGGCATGTCGGCAGCGAACGCCACCGAGGACAGCAGGGATGCCGCGCCTGCGGCAATCAGGGTCGTTACGCTACGCATTGGCTTCGTCCTTTTGGGCCAGTGAGGCGACACGAAAGCCCCACGTCTGAAACTCACGGGCGGGACGATGCCAGCAAATGTTTAAGCGGCACTTAACCCTAATTTTTAAGGTTGATTTTCTCTCACCTTTTGCTGCGACTGTTGCTTATGGGTCCATAAAAGCGCGAGTGCGGTGGCGAAAGATGGCGATCTCGCCACAGGTGCTAATGAAGCGTTGACGCAGGTGCAGGGTTTGCCGCGCACGCAAGCCATGAGTGTTAGCGAATGCTTAATGCGGAGCGGCGCCCTCGCCGCGGACGTTCAGCGAACGGCCTTCGGCATCTTCGGCAGGAACACCGCGAGCAGGCCGATCGCCGGCAGGAATGCGCACAGCTGATAGACGAAGGCGATCGAGGTGTGGTCCGCGAGCTTGCCAAGCACCGCGGCGCCGAGACCGCCGATGCCGAAGGCGACGCCGAAGAACACGCCGGAGATCATGCCGAGGCGATGCGGCATCAATTCCTGCGCGAACACGATGATCGCCGACGTCGCCGACGAAATGATCAGGCCGATCACGACCGTCAGCACGGCGCTTGCGAACAGGCCGGCATAAGGCAGCGCCAGCGTGAACGGCAGCGCGCCGAGGATCGAGAACCAGATCACGTATTTGCGGCCGAAGCGGTCGCCGAGCGGCCCGCCGATGAACGCGCCGGCGGCATTCGCCGCCAGGAAGATGAACAGATAGAGCTGCGCCGCCTGCGTCGAGACGCCGAACCGGTCGATCAAATAGAAGATGTAATAGCTCGACAGGCTTGAGACATAGAGCTGCTTGGAGAACAGCAGCGCGACCAGCACGACGAGCGCAAGCATCACGCGCCGCTGGTCCGGATGGTCGGGATGCCGCGCGATGGTGACGGCCTTCTTGCCTGCGATCTGCGGCTTGTACCAGGCGCCGATGCGCCAGAGGATCATGATGGCGAGGAACGCGATCGAGGAGAACCAGGCGATCGAGGGCTGGCCGAACGGCACCACGATCAAAGCGGCGAGCACCGGTCCCATCGAGGTGCCAAAGCTTCCGCCGAGCTGGAACACCGACTGCGCGAAACCATAACGTCCGCCCGAAGCCAGCCGCGCGATGCGCGAGGATTCCGGGTGGAACACCGCAGAGCCGAGACCGACCAGCGACGCCGCGACCAGGATGATTCCGTAGGAGTGCGCGACGCTGAGCAAGAGCAGTCCGAAGAAGGTGAAGCCCATGCCGATCGCAAGGGAGAACGGCTGCGCCTTCTTGTCGGTGAAATGCCCGACCAGCGGCTGCAGCAGCGAGGCCGTGAACTGGAACGCCAGCGTGATCATGCCGATCTGCGCGAAGTCGAGCGCATAATTGTCCTTCAGGATCGGATAGACCGAGGCGATCAGCGACTGCATCGTGTCGTTGAGGAAGTGCGAGAAGCTGATGCCGGCGAGCACGACATAGGCCGGCCCCGCAGCGGCGGCCGCCTTCGCGGCCCGCGCGGTCGTCAACTCCGGCACCGGCACCGGTTCGCCCAGTGCCCGTTGGCTTACGACGGGCTTGTTCAATGCAGCATTCCCAGACAGATTCGCAAAAATACCTCCGTGTCGTACGACGCGGAGGTGAAGTGGACCAGTTGCACTAGCCGATGGCAGCGATGCGCTGTGCAGTCAGCAATTGAGCTCAATCCCCGTCATCCCCGCGCAAAGGCTTCGCCTTTGCGCGGGGATGACGGGACCGGCAGATGCGAGATTGGAAACAGCAGCCTTACGCCGCGGCCGCGTGGCCGAGCGCGCTGACGATGTTGTCGACGACCTCTTCCACCAGGATGCGATCGTCGCCCTCGCCCATGACGCGGATCACCGGCTCGGTGCCGGAGGGGCGGATCAGCAGGCGGCCATGGCCGTTGAGGCGCTTCTCGCCGTCAGTGATCGCGGACTTGACCTCGGCGTCGTCGAGCGGCTTGCCGCTGCGATAGCGCACGTTCTTCAGGATTTGCGGCAACGGATCAAACCGCCGGCAGATCTCCGACACCGGGCGGCGCAGCTTCTGCACCACGGCCAGCACCTGCAACGCGGCGACAAAGCCGTCGCCGGTGGTCGAATAGTCCGACATGATGATATGGCCCGACGGCTCGCCGCCGAGATTGTAGCCGCCGCTCAGCATCTGCTCGAGCACGTAGCGGTCGCCGACCGGGGTGCGAACCATCGAAATACCGTGGCCCTGCAGGAAGCGCTCCAGCCCGAGATTGGACATCACGGTCGTGACGATGCCGGGCTTGGCGAGACGCCCCTCTTCCTTCCAGCTCTGCGCGATCACCGCGAGCAGCTGGTCGCCGTCGACGATGTGGCCACGCTCGTCGACCAGGATGACGCGATCGGCATCGCCATCGAGCGCGATGCCGATGTCGGCGCGCATCTCGCGCACCTTCCGCGACAGCGCTTCCGGCGAGGTCGAGCCGCATTCCTTGTTGATGTTGAAGCCGTCGGGTTCGACCCCAATCGGCACCACATCGGCGCCGAGCTCCCACAGCGCTTCCGGCACCACCCTGTAGGCGGCGCCGTTGGCGCAATCGACCACGACGCGCAGGCCGTCGAGCGAGAGGTCGCGCGGCAAGGTGCGCTTGGCGAATTCGATGTAGCGGTCATGGACGCCGTCGATGCGGCGGGCGCGGCCGAGGCTCGCGCTCTGCGCCAGGCGGCGGTCGAGCGATTCGTCGAGCAGCTGCTCGATCTGCTTCTCGACGTCGTCGGAGAGCTTGAAGCCCTGCGGGCCGAACAGCTTGATGCCGTTGTCCTCGAAAAGATTATGCGACGCCGAGATCATGACGCCGAGATCGGCGCGCATCGACTTGGTCAGCATCGCGATCGCCGGCGTCGGCATCGGGCCGACCAGCAGCACGTCCATGCCGACCGAGGTGAAGCCTGCGACCATGGCGTATTCGATCATGTAGCCGGACAGCCGCGTGTCCTTGCCGATCACGACGCGATGGCGATGGTCGCCACGCTGAAACACCAACCCTGCGGCCTGCCCCACCTTGAGCGCGAGCTCCGGCGTGATCAGCCCATTGGCGCGGCCCCGAATTCCATCGGTCCCGAAATATTTGCGGCTCATGATACCCCCAACACGGACCTCTCGAACCACCCGGCGAGAGAGTCCTGAACGCCTACCAGTGTAGCGTGCATCGGCCTTATAGACTGCCAGGCGCTAAAAGGACTTCAAAAAATATGATGAATCATTACCGCGGCCGAACCGCGTTTTTCGGCATTAAGGTGCTGAAAAGTATAACATTATGGCCCTTCAGGCAATCCCCGGGAACGGGTGCTGTCCCCTACCTCTTGCCGCATCGCTTGACGTGCTGATCGCCCTTGCTGGGGGCCGGCTGGGTGACATTGACGGGGTCGGAACCGGGAAACGTCTCCTCCAGGCCCTCTTCCAGGGCCTCGTCGAGCTGGCGCTTTTCGGCATTCTCGTCTGGCTTCGGCTTGGAGCCTGATTGCGTCATCGTGCTCTCCCATCCGTCTTCAGATTTGGCGTGCCATCCAACCATGCTAGATGACGGCAAGACCGAACATCCGCAAGACGTCTGCATCGAACTTGCGACCGAGAAGAGGGCCGGGAACGTCCATGAAGCACATTACCTGCATCGAAGATCTGCGCCAGCTGCACAAGCGCCGGGTGCCGAAGGCGTTTTTCGATTATGCGGACCGCGGCTCCTACACCGAGGACACGCTGCGCGCCAACTCCGAGGACCTGCAGCAGATCAAGTTCCGCCAGCGCATCCTGGTCGATGTGTCCAAGCGCAGCCTGGCGACCACGATCCTCGGCGAGCCCTCGGCGATGCCGCTGATCCTGGCGCCGGTCGGCCTGCTCGGCATGCAGCATGGCGACGGCGAGATCTACGCCTGCCGCGCGGCGCAAGCGGCCGGCATCCCGTTCACCCAGAGCACGATGTCGATCTGCTCGATCGAGGACATCGCGGCCAGTGTCGACAAGCCGTTCTGGTTCCAGCTCTACGTCATGAAGGACCGCGGCTTCATCAAGTCGCTGATCGAGCGTGCGATCGCGGCGAAATGCTCGGCGCTGGTATTGACCGTCGACCTGCAGGTGATCGGCCAGCGCCACCAGGACATCAAGAACGGCATGACGGTGCCGCCGGAATGGTCGCTGTCGAAGCTGATCGACTTCGCGAGCAAGCCGTCATGGGTCGCCGGCGTGCTGCGCGGCAAGCGCCGCAGCTTCGGCAACATCGTCGGTCACGTCAAAGGCACTGAGGATCTCACCAAGCTGTCGGAGTGGACCGCCTCGCAGTTCGACACCACGCTGAACTGGAAGGACATCGACTGGATCCGCAGCATCTGGCCGGGCAAGCTGATCCTTAAAGGGATTCTCGATGTCGAGGACGCCGAGCTCGCCGCCAAGACCGGCGCGCAGGCGATCGTTGTCTCCAACCATGGCGGCCGCCAGCTTGACGGCGCGCCGTCCTCGATCGAGGTGCTGCCGGAGATCGTCGACGAGGTCGGCTCGAAGCTCGAGATCATGTTCGACGGCGGCATCCGCACCGGCATGGACATCATGCGCGCGCTCGCGCTCGGCGCGAAGTCCTGCATGATCGGCCGCGCCTATGCCTACGGCCTCGGCGCCGGCGGCCAGGAAGGCGTCGCCAAGGCGCTCGACATCCTCGGCAAGGAGCTCACCACCACGATGGGGCTGTGCGGCGTCAACACCATCGCCGAGATCGACGACAAGGTGCTGGCGGTTTAGCGCGGCTACACACTGCCCGTCGTCCCGGGCAAGCGAAGCGCGACCCGGGACCCGTAACCACAGCCCTGCGAGATTTGGAACGGCTGTGGCTACAACACTGTTCAACAATGATGATCGGTGGTTATGGGTCCCGGCTTTCGCCGGGACGACGTGTTGAAAGAGCTTCGCCTCACGTCACATCGGCGGTGCGATGCCGTCGCGGCCGACGTTGACGCGGTTGGCTTCCAGCGTGCCGTCGTCTTTCTTCACCGCACCGAAGATGATGATCTTGGCGCCCGGCTTCAGCTCCGACTTGTCGCCCGAGACGAAGGTGACGATCGGGGTCCCCGGCGGCACCACGACCTTCTTCTCACCGTCCTTGTATTTCACCAGGATGTTCTGGCCGTCGGTGCCCTCCACCGTCTCGGCGACGGTGGCGTTGGTCATGGTCGAGTTGGCGCGCAGATCCCAGGGACGGAAGCCTTCCGCGGCGCCGCGCTGGTTTTCCGGGAAGATGTGAACCGCGATCGCCTTCTGCGTTCCGTCAGGCTCCGGCATCGCAGTGACGCCGATATAGGAACCGGGCTTGATCTCCGACAAATCGGTCTTGGCGACACCGAACACCGCGACGTTGTCGGTCGTGCGCACCTTCATATCGTCGCCGTCGCGCGACTTGATCGACAGCATTGCGCCGTCGACGGCTTCGATGGTGCCGCGGATGCGCACCGTCGGCGGCTGCTGCGCCGATGCGGCCGAGGTGAAGGCAGCGAGAAGCAATGCGGCGAACAGCGTCGATTTCGGCATGGTGTCCCTCATGGGTTTGGCTGGCGAATCAGGGAACACCGGGGAGTTGAAGGTATTCCGTGCGGCCACCTCCCCTTCGCGGGAAGGTGGCGCGCACGACAACTACGGACCGGATGAGGATGCTGTTACTGCGATAACGGACAGGTGATGCGCGTGCGTGTGCACGACCGCCGTGGCCGGACAGTCTTCATCGTCCCCGGCAAGCGAAGCGCGACCCGGGATCCATAACCACGACGCTGCGAGATTTTGCACGCTGTGGCCCCAGCTCTTCTCAACAATTGTCATCGCTGGTTATGGGTTCCGGCTCCCGTGCGCAATTGCGCAAGGCCGGGACGACGTGTTGAGAGACTGGCGTTCGGGTCACATCGGCGGGGTGAGGCCATCGCGGCCGACGCTGACGCGGTCGGTTTCGAGCGAGCCGTCGGGCAGCTTCTTCATGAAGGCAATGACCTTGGCGCCGGCCTTCAGGTCCGCCTTGTCGCCGGGAACATAGGTCACGACCGGCGTGTCGGGCGTGACCTGCACCTTCTTCTCGCCGTCCTTGTACTTGACCAGCAATGTATGACCGTCATTGCCGACGACGGATTCCGCGACGGTGGCGTTGGTCATGCTGCTGTTCGGCTTCAGATCATACGGCCGCGAGCCTTCCCCGGTGCCGCGCATGTTTTCGGGGAAGACATGCACCTCGACCGCCTTCGGCACGCCGTTGGGCCCCGGCACCGTGGTCGTACCGATGAAGGAACCGACCTTGATGTCGGACAGCGCGACCTTGGTGAGGCCGAGCACCACCATATGGCCTGCCATGTGCAGCTTGACGTCCTCGCCGCTGCGCGACTTCACCGCCAGCGTATCGCCATCGACGCTCTCGACGGTTCCACGCACCCGTGTCGGCGTCGGCGGCTGCTGCGCAAGCGCGTAAAGCGTGGATGCCGTCACCATCGTGAGCGCAATGAACGGACGAATGAAATGGGAACGGCTGGCAGGCATCATTGATCTCCGGGAGGGAACGCGGGGGGACTAACACGAGACCCCGTTCCGGAGACGCTATTCCACGCCTCAAGTCTTTGTGAGATCGGCTTCGACAAGCGCACGCAGTTCCGGCGTGACGTGTGGGCGCTGGCCGAACCACAGCTCGAAACCGCGCACGGCCTGATGCAGCAGCATGCCGAGCCCGTCGGCGGTCTTCAGCCCCCGCGCCGCGGCCGCTGCAAGCAACGGCGTCACCAGCGGCACATAGACAAGATCGGAAACAACCGCGCCCTGCGGCAACAGCCCCACATTGATCTCGAGCGCGGGCTGGCCATGCATGCCGAGGGACGTCGTGTTCACGAGCAGGCCCGCGCGCGGCAGCAGCTCGCCGACCGTGTCCCACGTCGCAGGACGAACGCGCGCGCCGAACTGATCGGCCAACGCGCGGGCGCGGTCGATGGTGCGGTTGACCAGATGCACGCGCGCAATCCCGCGCTCGATCAGGCCGAACACCACCGCACGCGCCGCGCCGCCGGCGCCGAGCACCAGCGCGTCTTCCGTGTTGTCCCAGCCGGGCGCGCGGGCGTCGAGATTGTTGATGAAGCCTTCGACATCGGTGTTGGTCGAGCGCAACTCGCCATCGGCGAACCACAATGTGTTGGCGGCGCCGACGGCGCGGGCGCGCTCATCCGGAGCCGACAGCGCGAGCGCGCGCTCCTTGTGCGGAAGGGTGACGTTGGCGCCGACGAAGCCGCGCAGCGACAGGCGGAACAGGAAATCCTTGAAATCCTCCGGCGGCACCGCCTCGATCACATAGCCGCCCTCGATGCCGAGCGTGCGCAACCAGTAATGATGGATCAGCGGCGAGCGGGAATGCGCCGCCGGCCAGCCGATCAGGCACGCGGCGCGGGTTTTGCCTTGGGTATTGCTTTGGGTGTTGCCTTGGGATGTCATGGCCGTGACATCGGCCAAGGCAGGCGCGCTGTCAATCCGTCCGCTTCGCGATTGCGGCAACCAGCGCGCTGAGGGCGAACGCGGTGCCCGCGGCAAACCAGATCGCGGCGAGGTTGATCCAGCGGTAGGCGAGTGCGCCGGCAAGCGCGCCGGCGACCATAGCCGCCCATAGCAGCAAATTGGGCAGCCAAGCCCAGGGCGCACCGCCGGTCAGCGCGGCGGCGATCAGCTGGCCGGCCTTCACCAGCGCCCCGGTGACATAGGTGAGGCCAAGCCCGGCGCCGCCTTCAAGCTGGAACACGGCGTTCTCGAGCCCCATCGCCAGCACGATGGCGGCGACCGCCGTGTTCGGCAAGCCATACGCATAAGCCAACGCCGCCGCCACCAGCAGCAGCGCCTCGGCGAGCAGGATCAGCGGCTGGCGATACGCGAAGCGGCCGAGCACGACCAGGCTGCCGGCCGCGGCGCCGGCGACGAACAGCACGATCAGTTCCAGCGCATCCAGAGCGTGCTGCCAATGGCCCTCGGCCAGCGTCACGCCGAGCCGCGTCGAGTTGCCGCTCATGAAGGACACGAACAGCCCGCCGAGATGCAGATAGCCGATGCCGTCGACATAGCCGGCCAGCGCGCTGAGCGCGCAGGCCAGCGCCAGGTTACGGCGGGATTCAAGCATGATGTCGTTGCGCCCCCATCAGGGACACAAGCTAGCGGCCTCCGGCCATCCTGCCAACGATCACGCCCACGCGGGGCGTGATCGCGGCAGCAGTCTCACGCCGCGTCACGATGCGCGGCGATGATCTGGTCGGCGGCGCGGCCGGTCACTTCGGCCATGCGGTCGAACTGGCGGGTGAAGGTGCCGGCGCCGGCGGTGGCCGAGCGCAGCTCGACGATGAGGTCGCCGATCTCGGATTCCGGCATCGTGGCACGGACGCAGTCCCAACCGCTCCAGCCCTCGCGGGTGTCGAAGCCGAGGATCTGGCCGCGGCGCGCCGACAGGATCGCGTTGATCTTGGCGGTCGCGTCGGTCGGACAGACGATCTCGACCATATGGATCGGCTCCAGCAGCACCGGCTGGCACTGCGGCAATGCCTCGCTGACGCCGACCCGCGCCGCGGTGCGGAACGCAAGGTCGGACGAGTCGACGCTGTGATAGGAGCCGTCGGTCAGCGTCACGTCGACGTCGATCACGGGGAAGCCGAGCGGGCCGCGCGCGAGCGCGTCGACGACGCCCTCCTCCACCGCGCCGATATAGTTGCGCGGCACCGCGCCGCCGACCACTTTCTCGTGGAATTCGAAGCCGCTTCCGCGCGGCTTCGGCTTGATGTCGAGCACGACGTCGCCGAACTGGCCGTGGCCGCCGGACTGCTTCTTGTGCCGGCCGCGCTGGGTGACCGCCTTGCGGATGGTCTCCTGATAGCCGATCGCCGGCGGATGCGATTTGACGTTGACGCCGTAGCGGTCCTTCAGTCGCTCCTGCGCGACGCGCAGATGCATCTCGCCCTGTCCCCACAGCACGGTGTCGTGGGTGCGCGGATTCTGGATCATCGTCAGCGACGGATCCTCCTCGTTCAGCCGCAGCAGCGCCTGGCCGAGCTTGACGTCGTCCTTGCGGTCGGTCGCGGCGATCGAGATCGACAGCACCGCCGCGACGGGCTCGACCTTGACGAGCGAGGCCGGAGCCGTCTTGCCGCTCGAGACCGTATCGCCGGTCTTGATCGCATCGAGCTTGCCGAGCGCGACCGCATCGCCGGCTTCCGCCTGCGGCCGCTTGCTGTCATGCGTACCCGACACCGCGAGGATGCCGGAGACGCGCCCGCCTTCGCCGGACGAGGATTGCAGCGTCGCGCCGTCGTCGAGCCGGCCTGCGAGCACGCGCGCCAGCGACAGCTTGCCGCCGTGCTGCAGATGCACGGTCTTGAACACATAGGCCAGCGCGTCCTTCTGGTCCTTGATGCCGAGCCGGCTGGCGGTCTCAGTGACGCCGGGCGCCTCGTGGCGCAGCGCCTTCATCAGGCGGAGCACGCCGTTCTCGCGGCTCGCCGCACCAAGCAGCACCGGACAGATCAGCCCTTCGCGCAATTCGCGCGCGAGATCGTCGAACACCGCATCGCGCGGCGGCTGGATATCCTCCAGCAATTGCTCCATCAGCGCATCGTCGTGATCGGCGAGCTTTTCCAGCATCGAGAAGCGCGCTTCCTTCTCGCGATCGAGGTTGCCGCCTTCCAGCGCCATCACCTCCGACGGCTTGTGCTCGCGATAGACGAAGGCGCGCTCCAGCGCGAGATCGACGAAGCCTTCGATCAGATCGCCGTTCCAGATCGGGATCTGGCGTAGCACCAGCGGCACGCGCGACGCCGGCTGCAGCGTCGCAAGCGTCTCGCGGACGCGCTTGTTGGCACGGTCGATCTTGTTCAGGAACAGGAAACGGGGAATCCCGAGCTCCTCGAGCTCGCGCAGGATGATCTGCAGCTGCGGCAGCTTCTTCTCGTCAGCCTCGCAGACCACGACCGCGGCATCGACCGCCGGCAACGCGGCACGCATGTCGTGCGCGAATTCGATCGAGCCGGGGCAATCGATAAAGGTGTAGCTGTCCCCCATAAAGGTGGTGGTCGCGGCGGTCAGGCCTACGCCCATCTTGTGTTGACGTGCCTCGGGGCTGGCATCGCCGACGGAGGTTCCGGCATCGACGCTGCCGGCAGTCTTGATGGCGCCAGTACGCGCCAGGATCGCTTCCAGAAGTGTGGTTTTACCGCTTTGGA
The DNA here is from genome assembly GCF_054057015.1 of Bradyrhizobium sp. JR3.5. Lineage (NCBI taxonomy): Bacteria > Pseudomonadati > Pseudomonadota > Alphaproteobacteria > Hyphomicrobiales > Nitrobacteraceae > Bradyrhizobium > Bradyrhizobium sp. JR3.5. Next base: position 4,183,250 of record NZ_JBSRYV010000002.1, on the reverse strand, counting down.
AAGGGCCCACCAGCGCGATGCACCGTGGACCTCGGGGACTTCTGACGTCTTGTCCCATTGCCGCCTCCTCGTGTTGGAGCTCGGCCCATGATTGGGTCGGCGACCGTTTATGGTCTGCCTGCGTTTGGCGTTTGGCAAGCGGGAAAACGTCGCTGCGGTGCGGCGTCGCGGAAGTTTGCGATAGCGGAGCTGCGCGCCACCATTCGCCGGACGATTGCGTCCGATGCGTCAGTTCCTAAACGGCGCAATCTCGCGTCAGCGCTGCGCGATGTCGAGCAGGCGCTGCACGGCCGGCGACACATCTTCCTCGCGCCACGCGATCGTGAGCGGAGCCGTCACCATCGGCGCGGCAAGCCGAACGTACGCCACGCCGCGACCGGTTTGCGCGCGCGCCGCGCCTTCAGGTACGAGCGACACGCCGACACTGGCGGCGATCAGGCCGATCGCGGTTTGCAGATGCAGAACTTCCTGTGCGAGCCGCGGCGTGAAGCCGGCGGCCTGGCAGGCGGCGACGATCAGGCCGGTGACCGACGGCTCCGGCTGCGCCGGATAGAGCACGAAGGCATCGTCGGACAGTTCGGCGAGCGCAATGTCGCCGCGCGCCGCGAGGGGATGCGCGCGCGGTAGCGCCGCGACATAGGGCTCATCGAGGATCAGGCGCTGGGCGAGCCCCGCTTCGGGCAACAGCGCCGGGCGCGCGAAGCCGACATCGATCCGGCGCCGCCGCAACGCCTCGGCAATCTCCGCCGCCAGCATCTCGTCGAGCGCGAGCTCGACATCGGGACAGGCATCGCGATAGGCGCCGACGATATCGGGCAGGCCGGCAAACATGGCGGAGCCAACGAATCCGATTGCGAGCTTGCCGGCCTGGCCGCGCCCAACGCGCCGCGTGTCGGCAACCGCACTCTCGAAACTTGCGAGCAGCGCGCGTGCACGCGCAAGAAACAGCTCGCCGGCCTCGGTGAGCCTGACAGGACGGCTATTCCGCTGCAGCAGCGTCACGCCGAGCTCATCCTCGAGCTGGCGGATCTGCTGGCTCAGCGGCGGTTGTGCGATGTGCAGCCGCTCGGCCGCACGGGTGAAATTCAATTCCTCGCCGAGCGCCACGAAATATCTGAGGTGTCGTAATTCCATGCCGGCGATATAGCACGACGGCCGGCGCCGGCAGCCATACGCAATAGCTCTGCTACCGTATCGAACGGGTATTGGACCGGACGCGCGAACGCGGACAGCCTGCGGCAAACCACAGGAGGTCGCCATGACGGCACTGGAAAAAGCTTTCGCGGACGCGGCCTCGGCCGGCATCACGCAGCAGAAGATCGAGATCGGCGGCCTGTCCGTCAACGTCGCGCGTTTCGGCAAGGGGCCGCCGCTGCTCCTGCTCCATGGCTGGCCGGAGTTCTGGCTGGTGTGGCGCCCGCTGATGCTGCGGCTAGGCGACAGTTTCGAGCTGATCGCGCCGGACCTGCGCGGCTGTGGCGACACCGGCAAGCCGGTGCCGGGACCTGACGCGTCCGCCACGGCGGAGCGCCACGCGCTGGACATGTTCGCGCTCATGGACGCGCTCGGTCACGACCGCTTCGGTGTGATCGGCGGCGACCTCGGCGCCTATGTCATGCAGGCGATGTCGCATCGTCAGCCGCGGCGGCTGACCGGCACGCTCTATCTCTGCACGCCCTATCCGGGCGTCGGCCAACGCTACGGCGAGCCCGGCCACCTGATCGAGGTCTGGTATCAATACTTCCAGCAGCTGCCATGGGCCGCGCAACTGGTCGAGAGCTCGCGCGAGTCATGCCGGCTCTACTTCCGCCATTTCCTCGACCATTGGTCGGGCGACAATCCCGCCGTATTCGGCGACCTGCTCGAAGCCTATGTCGATAACTTCATGAAGCCGGGCAACATCCAGGGTGGCTTCGACTGGTATCTCTCGTCCGCGCCCAATCGCCGGCTCTGGCTGGAAGGCAGACTGCCGGCACAGACGCGCATCGAAATCCCTTCGCGTTTTCTCTGGGGCCGGCGTGATCCGTTGATCTCGCCGGAATGGTCGGACCGGCTGGGGGACTACTGGAGCGAACCTTCGATCAGGTTCGTCGACACCGGGCATTATGTTCACGCCGAGGCGCCCGGGATCGTTGCCGAAGAAGCCCGCGGCTTCTTCGGCCGATTACGGACCGGTGCACGCGCGCTTTAGCGGCCGGGACGCAGCTCCAGACTCTCGAGGCCGGCGGCGATGTTGACGCCGACCTGGCCCTGCACGCTGAGCGGCTGCAGGGCGATCGTATTGTCGGAGCCGCCGACCAGCACATTGCCGCCGACGCCGACGCCGAGCGTCGCGCTGCCCTGCGCGCCGGCGTAATTGCCGGAGAGCGGCACCCGGCCCGAGCCGCTCCACCGGTGCGTAGACGCCCCAGGCCAGCGCCGATTCCTGGGTGATGCCGAGATCGATGCCGACCTTCTGGATGGTCGCGATGTAGCGATCCTCAGGCAGGCCGTTGGCGCGCAGCACGCAACCGAGATGGGTCACGGAGCCGACGATGAAGCCGACGCTCGCGCCACCGCGGCATTCCAGGACGCCGACCTGAACGCGCTGGCTCGGCTGTTGGGCGTTGGCGCCAACGATTGCGGTCAGCGTGGCGATGGCGGCACCGGCAAGGAGAGTGAAGCGACGCATGTTGGAGAGTCTCCGGCTGAGGGGCATGACGCGAGCAGAGAACAGAACGGCGCCGTGTCTGCGGCGCCTTTCGCATCCTATGCCACAACATCGATTGTGCAGCCAGAATTTGCGGTGCCCGGCCACCAATTGTTGCAGGATGTGGCGCTAATGCTTGCCCCGCGCGCCCTGCAGAAGCTGTCGCGCAACAGACAACAAACGACAGACGGCAAAAAAAGAGGCCCGCTTTCGCGGGCCTCCTTGATCGAACACCGACCGGCTTAGTGGTGGTGATGATGGCGGTGGTGACGATGATGCCGGCGCGGACCAGCGGTGCGGACCGGCTCGAGATCGATCCCGGCGATGCCGGCCGCAACGTTGAGGCCGGTCTGGCCCTGCACGCTGATCGGCTGCAGCGCATAGGCGTTGTTCGGGCCCCCGAACAGGAAGTTACCGCCGGCACCGAGGCCGACCGAAGCGTTGACGCCGACGCCGCCGTAGCTGCCGGCAAGCGCACCGCGCGGAAGCTGCGTTGTCGGCGCGCTCACGGCCCAGGCGAGCTGGGTCGTCGCGGTGACGCCGAGGTCGACGCCGATCCGCTTCACGGTCGCAACATAAGGCTCGGGACGGCGGCCGCCGCTCTGGAACACGCACTCGAGGCGGGCAACAGAGCCGACGACGAAGCCGACGTTCTCGCCGCCCTGGCATTGCAGAACCCCGGCCTGAACCTGCTCGGGTGCCGCGTTGGCGGTGGCGAACGGCGCCAGCAACGCAAGCGCTGCAAGGGTGAGAGTCGAAAGTCGCATTGATCTGTCTCCGCAAGGTGAACTGAATTTGTGCGGCGGACAGAATGCAAGGGTCGTGTCCAAAACAAGGCAGTTCGCAAAGAGGCCGTAAAAACTTCCAGCGTGTGGCATCGATGTTCGTGCACACACGCGTGAGATGAGCACGTTGTGATTTGACTCCGCGATTTGACCGACTACGCGACGTCGCTGCACAAACAGAAACGCTCCCGCACCAGGTGCGGGAGCGTTTCTTGGTTTCTCAGTTCAGAACCGATTACCGCAGATTACCGCAGAAGCGCTGGATGCGCTTGCAGGCATCCTCGAGATCCGAGGTCTTGGTGGCGTAGGAGATGCGGAACGCGGGTCCGAGACCGAACGCCGATCCCTGCACGACCGCGACGCCTTCGCTCTCGAGCAGCTCGGTGACGAACGCCTCGTCGTTGTCGATCACCTTGCCCGAGGGCGCCTTCTTGCCGATCGTGCCGGCGCAGGACGGATAGACATAGAACGCGCCTTCCGGCCGCGGGCACTCGATGCCGTTCGCCTGGTTCAGCATCGACACTACGAGGTCGCGACGCTCCTTGAACACCTTGTTGTTCGCGGCGATGAAGTCCTGCGGACCGTTGAGCGCCTCGACCGACGCCCACTGCGCGATCGACGACGGGTTCGAGGTCGACTGCGACTGGATCGTCGCCATCGCCTTGATCAGCTGCGCCGGGCCGCCGGCATAGCCGATGCGCCAGCCGGTCATGCAGTAGGCCTTCGACACGCCGTTCACGGTCAGCGTGCGATCGTACAGGCTCGGCTCGACCTGCGCCGCGGTGGTGAAGACGAAGTCGTCATAGACGAGGTGCTCGTACATGTCGTCGGTCATCACCCAGACATGCGGATGCCTGACCAGCACGTCGGTGATCGCCTTGAGCTCGCTCCGAGTATAGGCCGAGCCGGTCGGGTTCGACGGCGAGCAGAGGATCACCCACTTGGTCTTCGGCGTGATCGCCTTCTCGAGATCTTCCGGGCGCAGCTTGAAGCCGGTCGAGGCCGGGCAAACCACCGGCACCGACTCGCCGCCGGCGAGCGCGACCATCTCGGGATAGCTGACCCAATACGGCGCCGGGATGATCACCTCGTCGCCCGGATTGATGGTCGCCATCAGCGCATTGTAGAGCACCTGCTTGCCGCCGGTGCCGACGATGATCTGGTTCGGCTTGTAGCTCAGGCCGTTCTCGCGCGAGAACTTGTTGATGATGGCTTCCTTGAGCTCCGGAATGCCGCCGACATCGGTGTACTTGGTCTTGCCGGCCTCGATCGCGTGGATCGCAGCCAGCTTGATGTTGGCAGGCGTGTCGAAGTCAGGCTCGCCGGCGCCGAGGCCGATGACGTTGCGGCCCGCGGCTTTCAGCGCGCGTGCTTTGTCCGTGACCGCGATCGTCGCGGACGGCTTCACACGGTCGAGCGCAGCGGACAGGAAGGCCATTATCATCTCCTGGCAAACGTCGTGAGCCGTTCGGCCACGACTTGATTTGAATGGGATCGCGGCACCCTAGGCCTGTCGCCGCTGCATCGCAAGAAGCTTGGCGGTAAAGCACGAAAACTTTCCCGCATGGCTCGCAACATGCGCAATATTCCGCAAGTTCCGGCCCCGAATGACTCATATCCGGCAAGTCCGCTGATGGCAGCTCCAGCCTTGCCGGCAAGGCCTGCGGCCGCGTGCGGCGGCGCGGATTGCTCCGAGGACAATTGCCGTGCGGCGCTTGCCTGATGGTGCCGACGGCAGACGGCCCGTGCAGCCGCCGACGGGCACATCGCGCGATAGGGATGGCGCGTTAACGTTTGTGAATTGCCGCGCGCCGGCCAAGGTATCGACCACGGCATCGATGGCACCGACCGGCACCGTGCACAGCGTCGCGCAGCCGTGATCCGAGTTGTTCTGCCGTGTTGATGGAATCGTTCTGCACGCGTGCAGTGCGGTAGACGTTTCGACTTTTTCCACGTTGCAGGGCTTGCGACGCACCCCTGTCGGCATCATTGTTTAGCGGCATTGCGGTGTGACAGGCCGCGCAATCTCAAAGCGTACCGTCTCCTTGCAGCCCGACTTCCTGATCGAGTGAACCCCGACGCAATGTACAAGCTCTATTCGATGCAGCGCTCCGGCAACAGCTACAAGGTTCGGCTGGCGCTTGCGGTGCTGAACACGCCCTACGAGGCGATCGAAATCGACATCCTGCGCGGCGAGAGCCGCACCCCGGACTTCCTGGCCAAGAATCCGAGCGGCCAGGTGCCGTTGCTCGAGGTTGCCGAAGGCCGCCATCTCGCCGAGTCCAACGCCATCCTCTGGTACGTCGCGATCGGCACGCCGCTGGCGCCGGAGTCGCGGATCGAGCGCGCCGAGGCGCTGCAATGGATGTTCTTCGAACAGCACGCGCTGGAGCCGAATATCGGCGCCGCCTATTTCTGGCTGTCGCTGGTCAAGGGCGGGCGCGACCTGCAGACGCATGCACTGGAGGACTGGATGGAGCGCGGCTATGCGGCGCTGCAGGTGATGGAAAATCACCTCAAGGGGCACGCCTTTTTCGCGGCCGAACAGTTCACCGTCGCCGACATCGCCCTCTACGGCTACACCCACGTCGCCGACCGCTGCGACTTCGACCTGGCGACCTTCCCGTCGATCCGCGCCTGGCTGAAACGGGTTGAGCAGACCCCCGGATTTGTCTCGATGGATTGGCAGCCTGGTGCCGGGGCCGAGCCCCAGGCCCGCCTTGTGGCAGGCGTTTGAACGACCGGGTCTGAATTCCGGGAATAGCGGGGAAACTGCCCAAATAACGGGCAAGACCCCCGCCGAGGCCGCATTTTCGCCGTTTTCGACGGACCTCGCCGCCGCAATGTTGCCGGTGACGCTGGGCAGATTCGCTCGGATGTCGCGAGTGATTCGCTCGCGGCCTGAGGGATTTAGACCATGAAACGGTGGTCCGGCACGGCAGGCTTCCATGGCCGCCCTGCCCCAGTGGCATCATCCCGCCTGACCAACGCGATCGCCGCGTCGCTCGCGCTTGGCGCACTGACGCTGTGCCTCGTCGTCGCGGTGACGCTGCTGGCGAGCAACATCAGTATGGCGACATCGATCCCGGCGTAATCCAGCAATTTCCATTTGGCACCTGATCCGCGGCAAGGCGCGGGAGAGACAGCGGCGCGACATGATGAAGACCCCCGTCGGACTTGTGACCGTGACGCTGTCGGCGGCGATCCTGCTTGCGGCCTCGCTCCTGATCGTGACCGGCACGCAGGGCGAAGACCGCGCGCACCCGGCGCACGTCACGACGCCTGCCGCCAAACCGGCCCCGCACCGCTAGACTAGCGCAAGCGCGCTAGCTCCATTTGTGGAAGATGAAGAACGCGCCGGCGGCGATGAAGGCAAATCCGAGCGCGTGATTCCAGCCCAGCGGCTCCTTCAGATACAACACCGAGAAGCCGGCGAACACGACCAGCGTGATCACCTCCTGCATGGTCTTGAGCTGCGCCGCGCTATAGACCTCGCTGCCCCAGCGATTGGCCGGCACCGCCAGCCAGTATTCGAAGAAGGCGATGCCCCAGCTCACCATGATGACGATGGGGAGCGAATGATCCTTGTACTTGAGATGGCCGTACCAGGCGAAGGTCATGAAGACGTTCGAGGCAAACAGCATCAGGATCGGCAGCAGCGAAGGCGAAATGGCGGGCATCGATGTCCTCTTTCAAGCAAAGCACGCGGTAACCCGCAGGCCCGGAACCGGGTTCCATGCCGATCTGCATATCATTTGATTTGAAAGCAGCGAAAGCTGGTTCTGCTCGCGCAAGGCCGGCTTAACGGTCGGGGCGGAAATCCCGGCACCGTTGCGGAGCTGTCGTCAAACTACCGCTTTATCGTTTGTTTGACAGATAGCGAGAACGCGCATGCGGTTTGATTGGCGTGCAATTTCAGGTCCGGCCCTGACGGCGATCACGGCGCTTGCCGCGTTCCTGATCGACCGTCTCCTTTTCCCCGTCCCCAATCCGGCGCCGCTGTTCGTCTGCATCGTGGCGCTCGCCAGTTCAATCAGCGGCATCAGCTCCGGGCTGATCTCCGCGGCAATCGCGGTGGCCGCCTCGGCGCTGTTCTTCCTCGATCATCGCGCGCTGCCCGGCTACGACGCCGCCGACGTCGCGCGGATGCTGATGCTGGCCGCGACCGCGGCCGGCACCGCCCTGATCACCGGAATGCTGCGGCAGAAATGGATCGACGCCTTTGCCGCGGACCAGCAGCATCACGCCACCTCGGAGCGGCTCGCCGCCGCGCTCGACCAGGTCGACATCGGCATCGTGCTGCTCGACGCCGACACCCGCGCCGAATTCATCAACCGCGCTTTCCGCGAATATTTCGCGCTCTCAGACGCGCAGGCCGACAGCAAGCCGCCGTTCGTCGCACTGATGTATCATGGCCGCGACACCGGCGCCTACGAATTGCCGGAAGACGAGCTGAGCGCGTTCATCGCCGAGCGCATCGCGATGATGCGATCAGGCGATTCCACGCCGATCAACCTCAATCTCGCCGACGGCCAAGTGCTGCGCTTCAGCTGCACGGCGCTGCCCGACGGCGGTCGCATGCTGAGCTATACGCCGGTGACCGACCTTGTGCGGCACACCGACGATCCGGCGAAGGCCGACGAATATCGCGCGCAGCGCGCCGGGCGCGAACGCCATCTGGCGCGGCTGCTGCGCGCCGCCGAATGAGGCGCGACCACCTCCGCAATTGATCCCGCGAGATAGCGACGGTAGAACTTTCGCGAGCGATGCGCAGACATCGTGCAACGCGGGATCATCCAAGGTTCGCTCATGTCCGACGACGTCACCATCCGCTTCGTCACGCGCGACGATTACGCCCAGTGGCTCCCTCTATGGGACGGCTACAACGCCTTCTATGAACGGTCAGGACCGACCGCGCTCGCGCCCGAGATCACCGCGATGACGTGGCAGCGCTTCTTCGATGCCTACGAGCCGGTGCATGCGCTGGTCGCCGACGCCGGCGGCACGCTGCTCGGGCTGACGCATTATCTGTTTCACCGCTCGACCACGGCGATCGCGCCCACCTGCTATCTGCAGGATCTCTTCACCAGTGAGGCCGCGCGCGGCAAGGGCGTCGGCCGCGCCTTGATCAACGGCGTCTACGCGCAGGCGAAACTCGTCGGATCGCCGCGCGTCTACTGGCAGACGCACGAGACCAACCACACCGCGATGCAGCTTTATGACAAGGTCGCGGACAAGCCCGGCTTCGTCATCTATCGCAAGATCATCTGAGCGCGCCTGCGCGGCCTGTGGATGGAATGGAGATGTCACCGGCGCGTTACAAAGCCCGGCTAGGCTTCCGCTTGCGTAAGATCAGGCCCCCCGTCTCAGATCTTCGCCCCGAGCGGTCCCCGTCAGTCGCCGCGTCTGACCGGGACCGCTTTTTTTGTGACATTGCCGTCCGTGATAGGTGCCATGCGTGATCGGCGGTAGGGCGGCACCTTGCCGCCCCTCGGCGTGCTTGTCACAATGCACGGCATCCCTCGCCTATCCCACAGGATTGTCTCATGGAAATTCGTAATCTCGGCGGCTCCGGCCTGCGCGTGTCCGCGGTCGGCATCGGCTGCAACAATTTCGGCCAGCGCACCGATCTGGAAACCTCGCGCAAGGTGATTCACAAGGCGATCGATCTCGGCATCACCCTGTTCGATACCGCCGACATCTATGCGGGCATGGGCGGCTCGGAGACCGTGCTCGGCACCGTGCTGGGCGATCGCCGCAAGGACATCGTGCTCGCCACGAAATTCTCCAAGCCAATGGCGACCGACGGCACCAGGCAGGGCGCCTCGCGGCGCTACATCATGTCCGCGGTCGAAGCGAGCCTCACCCGCCTGAAGACCGACTACATCGATCTCTACCAGCAGCACGATTATGATCCGCTGACCCCGATCGACGAGACGCTGCGCGCACTCGACGATCTCGTGCGCCAGGGCAAGGTGCGCTACATCGGCAACTCGAACTTCCCGGCGTGGCGGATCACGGAGGCCGAATACGTCGCGCGCGAGCTAAACGTGAACCGCTTCGTGTCCTGCCAGGACGAATACAGCCTCGTGGTGCGCGGCATCGAGAAGGATCTCTTGCCTGCCGCACAGCAATACAATCTCGGCCTGCTGCCGTTCTTCCCACTCGCCAGCGGTCTTCTGACCGGAAAATACCAGCGCGGCGCTGCCGCGCCCGCCGACACCCGTTTCGCCAAGGCGCCGGCCTTAAAGGACCGCTACGTCACACCGCGCAACGAGGACATCGTCGAGAAGCTGCAGGCCTTTGCACAGGAGCGCGGCCACACCATGCTCGAGCTCGCCTTCTCCTGGCTCGCCGCCAGCCCGCAAGTCGCAAGCGTCATCGCCGGCGCGACGCGCGTCGAACAGGTCGAGCAGAACGTCAAGGCGATCAGCTGGAAGCTGAGTGCGGAGGAGATGGCGGAGATCGATCGGATTACGAAGGGGTAGTTACTTGCGTCGTCCCGGCGAAGGCCGGACCCATAACCACAAGTGTGCGGTTATGGCATGCGTGGCTCCAGCGTATTCCAACAATGCTCGCCTGTGGTTGATGGTGTGGACGGCCCCCTACGGCATCAGTGTGCCAGAATGAGGTTGTTGCAAATCTCAGACATGGGAGCCGTCCGTGAACCAGATTATCCGCATTGGGATGGATACGTCGAAGCATATTTTTGTGCTGCATGGGGTTGATGCGTCCGAGCAGCCGGTCTTACGCAAGAAGCTTTCGCGCAAACTCGTGCTGGAGTTCTTCGCCAAATTGCCGCCGACGGTGATCGGGATGGAGGCCTGCGGGGCGTCGCAATATTGGGCGCGCGAGCTTTCCAGGCTCGGTCACGAGGTGAAGCTGATGGCGCCGCAATTGGTGAAGCCCTACGTGATGCGGAACAAGAATGACGGGCGTGATGCAGAAGGCCTGTGTGAGGCGATGAGCCGGCCGAGCATGCGCTTTGTGCCGGTGAAGACGGCCGAGCAGCAGGCTGCGCTGATGCTGATGGGGGTCCGCGACGGACTGATCGCCCGGCGCACCCAATTGACCAACACGATCCGCGGCCATGCGGCGGAGTATGGCCTGATCGCGCCCAAGGGACTGGAGGCGATCGAACCACTGCTGGCGCGGATCGCGCAGGACGAGACGCTTCCCGCTCTGGCGCGCGAGCTGTTTGTCGTGCTGGGCCGGGAGTGCGTCAGGCTCGAGGGCGAGTTGGAGGTGGTTGAGGCCAGGCTGATGGCCTGGCACCGCGGCGATGCCACGGGCCGGCGCCTGGCTCAGATCCCCTCGGTCGGTCCGATCATTGCAACGATGCTGGTGATGAAGACACCTGATCCGGGCGCGTTCCGCTCCGGTCGTCACTTTGCGGCTTGGCTGGGATTGACACCCAAGGACCATTCCACCGCAGGCAAGACCAGGCTCGGCAAGATTACCCGGGCGAGCGATGAGGACCTGCGCCGTCTGCTGGTCGTCGGGGCCACGGCGGTGATCCAGCAGGCCAGGCGGGGGCGCGGTCATCACTCGCGCTGGCTGCTGGCGCTGATCAAGCGTAAGCCGCCGAAGCTTGCGGCCGTAGCGCTCGCCAACAAGGTGGCGCGCATCGTCTGGAAGCTGATGGTGACGGGTGAGAGTTATGACGCCGCACGGCTGAATGCCGCGACGACGGGTACCGCTTAACAGATTGGCCGGCTGGCGGGCTCGCTCGTCAGCCGACCCGGAGCTGCAAGAGCAGATGGAGCGATCGATCGAGCAACGATGCGAGACAATCCGTGGGACCCATCGGCCGTCAACAGGTCGCGTGGTTGTTTGGAACTCGCATCGCGCAAACCATCTTGGCCAGCGATCCATTCGATCGCACTCAACAGGCCGGACATATGGATGCAAGCGATCCGATCAATCCCAGAAAGCTCTTGTGCCACGGGGGCCGTCCACATATGGGTCCCGGCCTTCGCCGGGACGACACCGAGTATGTGATCGCCGCTAGGCCACCAGCCCCTTCATCGGCTTCACCGGGGCGCTGTCCGGGAACACCGCGTCGGCCAGCACGCGCTCGCCGAGGCCGAACTGGTCGTGCAGCACGCCCTTGATCACGGCGCGCAGGTCAGTGGTCGGGGCGAGGTCGCGGGCCTGGTAGAGGTTGGCGGGCTTCAGGCCCGGCCAGTCGGTGATCATGCGGCCGCCGTCCACCGCGCCGCCGGCGAGCAGCGCGATGGTGCCGGTGCCGTGGTCGGTGCCCTCGGTGCCGTTGATGCGCGCGGTGCGGCCGAACTCGGTGGCGACCATGATCACGGTGTCGCGCCAGCGCGCACCTAAGCCGCTCTGAAATTCCGCCAGCGCGCCGTCGAGACCGCCGAGCAGCTGCGCAAGCCGGCCGACCGGTCCGCCTTCATTGGCATGGGTGTCCCAGCCGTCGAAGGCCAGCGCACCGATCCGCGGGCCGTCATCCGCCGCCATCAATTTGGCGGCGCCGCGCGCCACCAGCCGCATCGCCGCGACGCCGCCACCGCCGGGCTGCGGCTTCATCTCGTCGCCCTGCGCCTGCTTCTCGAGCTGCAAGCCTTGCGTCAGCGCGCTCGCCAGCGTCGGATCGCCGTGCTGGTAGAGATCCAGCAGCCGCATTGCGGTGTCGTCGGCGGCCTGCGGCAGCGCAGTCGGCGCCCAGCCGACGGTCGGCGCTGCGCCGCGCAGCACCAGCGGCGTGGTTGGACCGACGGCGAGCGCGCTCGTCACCCGCTCACCCCTTGGCAAGGCTTCGAGCGCGCGGTTGAGCCAGCCCGACTGCACCCGGCCGGGCCCGGGGAAGCCGCTCTCCAGCACATCCTGGCCGTCGAAATGCGAGCGATCGCGATAGGAGGTCGCAACCGCATGAACCACCGCGGCCTGCTTGGCGCGATACATCCGCGCGAATTCCGGCATCGCCGGATGCAGGCCGAAGAAGGGATCGAGCATCACGGCCGCGTTCGGTCCGTCGGCTTTCAGCGCGATCGCGCCGTGCAGGCCGGCATAATCCGGGTCGCCGACCGGCGCCACGGTGGCAAGGCCATCGAGCGCGCCGCGCAGGATGATGGTGACGAAGCGCGGATCGCGGCCATCGGCCGCGCGCGCGAATTTCGGCAGATAGGCCCAGGCGGCAAAGGAGGCGCCGCCGAGCAGCAGCGCGCGCCGCGACGTCGCCTGCAGCATCAAGCTCTCGGAGCAATCCATGGTCATCTCCTCTGGAATTCCGGCGACATCAGCAGCAGCGCCAGCGCCTGCTGCCGCGATTCAGCGCGCTCGATGGTGCGCCGCGTCTCGACCGAAGCGGCATCCGCCGCAGTCAGCTCGAGCAGGTCGCGCGGGTCGAACCGGTCGGCCAGTTGCGAGGCAAGCTGCGCCGAGATGTCGAGCCTGAGCTTGATGCCCTCAGGCGCGGCCCATGCCGCAGCGGTATCCGGAAAGCCGTTCGGCCCGGCCGGCGACCACAGCGGTTGGCCGAGCACGTTGAGACCGTTGAGATAGCGGCCCGGATCCTCCGGATTGCGTGCCAGCAGCCGGCCGGAGGCGAGCAGGAATTCATAAGGCGAGCGCATCTTCGTCAGCGGCGCCTGCCACGCCTCGTTCGACTGAACGAGCGCGGTGGCCAGCGCCCTGAGATCGCCGTCGGTCCTGGTGAAGGTGTCCTGCAGCTTCGCCACCAGCGCCGGCGGCGGATCGTCGGCGGCGAAGTGACGGGCAAATTTGGTCGCGATGAATTTCGCGGTCGAGGGATGCCGCGCGATGTCTGATAGCACAGCCTCGCCCTGTGCGAGGCCGGCCTGCGCGTAGGTCTTGCCCAGCACCTGCTGCGGCCCGGGCTGGTGCGCATTGGCATTGAACACGAAGCTGCCGGGCGCACCTAGCTGGCCCCGGCGGCCGGCAAAGGTCCAGCCGGTGATGACCCGTGCCAGCGCCGTCACGTCGTCCTGGGTGTAGCCGCCGCCGACGCCGAGCGTATGCAGCTCCATGATCTCGCGCGCCAGATTCTCGTTCAGGCCGCGGCTGCGATTGATGCCGGCATGTGACTCCGGCCCGAGCGATTGCTGGTTGTCGAGGAAGAACAGCATCGCTGGATGCTGCTCGACAGTCTTCAGCATGTCGCCGAAGCGGCCGAGCACATGGGGGCGGATCGCCTCGCGTTCGAACGAGCCGGCCCACATCCGCGCCAGCGCGCCCTTGTTGGCGGAGATGCAGAAGTGGTTGGACCAGAACACCACGAGCCGCTCGACGAAACCACAATCGGCGACCACGCCGCGTTGCAACCGCGCCAGCGCCTCGGCGCGGAACGTCTTCTGGATGATGTTGAGCGGTTGCGCCGGCGGCTTGGGCGGACCGGCCACCGTCTGCATCGTCGGAGGCTGCATCGTCGCGGACGGCGTCATTGCCGCATTGGCGCTGTCTGCGGCCTGCGGCTGCATCGCCAGATCCTTGCCTGCGATCTCCTTGGCGGCGGTCGATAGCGACAGATTGCGCCGCTGCTGCGGCTTCGCGTCTGGCCCCTGCGGCGTCTCGCTCGCGCCTTGCTGCGCGGCTTTCGCGGCATTGCGCGCCTGCTGGATCTCGAACTGATAGTCGAACACCTGCTTGCCGAGCTCCGGCGTCGAGAGCAGGCCCGGCACTTCGAGCAGCGCGCCGTTCGGACGCGCCAGTTCCGCCAGCACGAAACCGCGCGGATCGGAGGCTGCGTTGATGAAGTCGCCGGCCGCCCCGCCGCGGGCGCCAAATCCAAACCGGTTGAGAGCAATCAGCGCGGCTTGCGAATCACGGGCCATCAGAATTCCCTTAACGGCCTATCCCGGCTATATCAGTTGCCCGGCATCATAGCGCGGTCCGGGATGAACCCGAGATTAATTCGCGCATTAAATCGCGGTTAGAATGGACCTCACGTCGCACGATCGTTCCGAACCAGCTGCTCCGCGCCGGCTTGCCTGCACGGCATGCGGCAGCGAATTCTCCTGCTCGCTCACGGGATCGTGCTGGTGTTCCGACGAAAGCTTTCGCCTGCCGATGCCGACCGACAGCAGCGACTGCCTCTGCCCCGCATGCTTGCGGAAGCTGGCGGAACAGCAGACAGCAGCGAGCACCACGTGAACGCACCCTGGACCGTCGACGCCGTCCTGCTCGACATGGACGGCACGCTGCTCGACACCGAGAAGGTCTATTTCGACAGCCTGGTCGCGGCGCTGAATGCATGCGGCTACACCGACGGCGTCGTCGCGCTGTGCCATTCCATGGTCGGGCTTCCCGGCCCGGTCTGCGAAGCGATGCTGCGCGATCATTACGGCGCGGCGTTTCCGCTCGCCGAGGTCAATCGCGCCTTCGTTGTGACCCGCGATCGCATGTTTGACGCCGGCCTGCCGCTGAAGCCCGGCACGATCGCGCTGCTCGACGGTCTTGCCGTCGCCGACCGCCGGACCGCGATCGTGACCTCGTCATCCCGCCGCACGGCCGAGCGCCATCTCACGCTCGCCGGGATCCGCGACCGCTTCGACACGCTGCTGACGCTCGACGACGTGACCCACGGCAAGCCGAACCCGGAACTCTATCTGAAGGCGGCCGCACGCCTCGACGTGACGCCGGCGGCCTGCATCGCCGTGGAAGACTCCAACCACGGCGTAACCGCCGCCCACGCCGCCGGCGCGATCACGCTGATGGTACCCGACATGACGCCGCCGACCGACGAGACGCGCGCGAAATGTGCGGCTGTGCTGCCCGACCTCAACGCGGTGCTGGCGCTGCTGCAGGAGCGCGGCGCGCTATAAGCCATCATTGCGAGGAGCGAAGCGACGAAGCAATCCATGCCTCCACATGTGGCGAGATCGATTGTTTCGCTTCGCTCGCAATGACGCAGACTAATCGACTACCCCCGTCTCCGCCCCGGCTTCGCCAGCGCCATCTCGATCAGCGTGCGCGCGGCCTCGCCGGCCGTCTCCATGTAGCTGGCGTCGCGATGCAGCAGCACGACGGCGAATGATCCATCCAGCAGCAGCAGGATCTGGCGCGCCAGCTTCAGCGGATCAGCGATACCCTGCTCCGCGAAGGTCGCACGCAGCCAGTCCTCGAACTTCTTCTTGTGCGCGGCGCCGATCCGGATCGCGGGATGCCCGGGCATGTTGGCGAGCTCGGCCGAGGTGCGCAGGAAGCCGCAGCCCTTCCATTTCGGATGCCGCGCCGAGCGTGCGAGGTTCTTGAAGATCGCCTCGACCTTCACCGGCAGCGCGCCATCGGCCTCCGCGAACCATTTTCGGAACAGCGCGAGATTGGGCTGGTCGCGCGCGGCGAGATAGGCGGCGACCAGGTCGTCCTTGCTCTTGAAGTGATAATACAGCGTGCGCTTGGTGAGGCCGGCCTTGGCGGCCACCTCGTCGACGCTGACGCGGCGGATGCCTTCACTGTAGAACAGCGAATTCGCCGCCTGGATAATGCGCTCGCGGGTGGGCTCGGAGGGTCTGGGCATCCGTCGTATGTATACGCACCAGTGAATATACACAAATTCGGGCAGCCTTTAGGTTCGGTCCCACGAATACCCATGCCGGAGACTGCGCCATGCCCGACCCCATCCTGCTCGCCATCGACGACGGGATCGCCCTGATCACCCTGAACCGCCCCGCGCAGCTCAACGCGCTCAATTACCAGCTGATCGATCAGTTGATGGCGGCGCTCGACCGCATCGAGGGCGACGCCGGCGTGCGCGCCGTGATCCTGACCGGCGCCGGCGAACGCGCCTTCTCGGCGGGCGCCGACATCAAGGAATTTTCGGAAAGCGTCAAGCAAGGCGCAGCGGTCGCAGTGCGCGACTTCGTCCGCCGCGGCCAGGCCATGACCGCACGGCTCGAAGCGTTCAAGAAGCCGGTCATCGCCGCGGTCAACGGGCTCGCCTTCGGCGGCGGCTGCGAGATCACCGAAGCCGTGCATCTCGCCATTGCCAGCGACCGCGCGCTGTTTGCAAAACCCGAGATCAGGCTCGGCATGCCCCCGACCTTCGGCGGCACCCAGCGGCTGCCGCGGCTGGCGGGACGCAAGCGCGCCCTCGAGCTGCTGCTGGCCGGCGATCCGTTCCCGCCCGAGCACGCGCGCGAGATCGGGCTGATCAACCGGATCGTGCCGCACGATCAATTGCTGGCAGCCGCGCGCGAGCTCGCCGGCCGCATCGTCAGGCATTCGCCCGGTGCCGTCGCCGGCACCATCACCGCGGTGACGCGCGGGCTCAACATGTCGACTGCCGAGGGCCTGCTGGTCGAGAGCGAGCAGTTCGCCGCGCTGGTGCCGAGCTGCGACCTCGCCGAGGGGCTCGCGGCGTGGAAGGAGCGGCGGCCGGCGAAGTATGTCGGGGCGTAGCCCTCGCTCGCTCCGCGTCGTCATTGCGAGGAGCGAAGCGACGAAGCAATCCATCCATCCGTTAGGCCGGAGAGATAGATTGCTTCGCTTCGCTCGCAATGACGGTGGATAGCCCTACCGCACGACCGCCGCGGTCTGCCCGAACAGCAGCTTACGCTCTTCCTCGGTGCGGATCGCGGGCTGGCCGAAATTCGGATTGACCTCCTTGGCCTTGGCATAGGCGCGCTCGGTCGCCGGGCGCTTGCCGATCGTCTCCAGCCAGCGCTTCAGATGCGGGAAGTCGTCGATCTCCTGGCCCTGGTTCTTATAGGGCACGACCCAGGGATAGCTCGCCATGTCGGCGATCGAATAGTCGCCGGCGATGAATTCGCGGTCGGCGAGCCGCTTGTTGAGCACACCGTAGAGCCGGTTGGTCTCGTTGACATAGCGGTCGATCGCGTAAGGCAGCTTCTCGACAGCATAGTTGCGGAAGTGATGGTTCTGCCCGGCCATCGGCCCGAGCCCGCCCATCTGCCAGAAGGTCCACTGGATCGCGTCATAGCGGCCGTAGAGATCTTCGGCCAGGAATTTTCCGGTCTTCTCGGCGAGATAGAGCAGGATCGCGCCGGATTCGAACAGAGAGATCGGCTTGCCGCCGCCCTTCGGCGCGTGATCGACGATCGCCGGGATGCGGTTGTTCGGCGCGACCTGCAGGAAATCCGGCTTGAACTGATCGCCCTTGCCGATGTTCACCGGGAAAACCTTGTATTCCAATCCGGTCTCTTCGAGGAACATCGTGATCTTGTGGCCGTTCGGCGTGGACCAGTAGTGGAGATCGATCATGGGCGTGATCCTGCATTTCCGGGGATTGCTGGCGCATCACGAGAAAGATGCGAATGCATGAAGTTGCGCGCATAACCGCACCCAAGTCAATGGCGCGCGCATTGCACCGCGCGCGAATGTGATCTGCAAACGACGCAAGCGCGCGATTGAGCTGCGCCCCGATAGCACCTAGGCTCCGCGCGGTTCGCATTGAAGAATTTTCAAAACTTGGGGGATAATGATGACACGGGATTTGGCACGACGTGATTTCCTGAAAGGCTCGGCGGCGATCGCCGGCGCCGCCGCCGCGGGCGCATTCTCCTGCGTCGAGATCGCGAGCGCCGCACCGATCGAGGTGCCGACCGTCGACAAGCTGTCGATCCGCGTGCTGGTCGATTCCAGCTTCGACATCTTCTTCAAGCCAAAACAGGCTAACGGCGTCTCGATCGCGCCGGCGGCGCGCGGCGCCGACTTCCGCAAATCGCTGCACAATGAATGGGGCCTGTCGCTGTGGCTGGAATCGGAAGCCGCCGGCAAGCAGCGCACCTTGATGCTGGATTACGGCTACACGCCCGAGGTGCTGATCAACAACATGGAACTCGTCGGCGTCGATCCTGCCAAGCTCGATGCGTTGATCGTGAGCCATGGGCACTACGACCATTTCGGCGGCCTCAACGGCTTCCTCGACAAATTCCGCGACAGACTGCCGGCCGACGTGAAGCTCTATGCCGGCGGCGAGGACAATTTCTGCCACCGCGTCAGCGCGACGCCGACCAAGGGCCAGTTCACTGATTTCGGCACGCTGGACCGCCGCCAGCTCGCGGCGCAACGCGTCACCACGGTGCTGTGCGAGACCCCGACCGTGATCGCAGGCCACGCCTTCACGACCGGCAAGATCACCCGCCGCAGCATCGAGCGCGTGCTGCCGCAGACCTGGGTCGAGTTCGGCATGAAGGACGGGCTCGGCTGCAACGCCAGCCACTATCTGCCGGCCGAGCTGGACGGCAAGATCGTGCCCGACGAGCACATCCACGAGCACGCCACCTGCTTCAACGTGCGGGACTTCGGCCTGGTCGTGATCTCGTCCTGCGGCCATGTCGGCATCGTCAATTCGGTGAAGCAGGCGCAGGAGGTCTCCGGCATCCAGAAGGTGCACGCAATCGTCGGCGGCTTCCATCTCGGGCCGGCGCCGAAGGACTACCTCACCGAGGTCGTCGCCGAGATCAAGAAGCTCGACCCCGACGTGCTGATCCCGATGCATTGCTCCGGGCTCAACTTCGTGCAGGAGGCGACCGCGCAGATGGGCGACAAGGTGCTGGTCACGACAACCGGCAGCCGCCTCTCCTTCGGCATATGATCGCGCCGCTCCTGCGCGTCATTGCGTGCGCTGGCGCGGGCCTGGCTTGCGCCGGCGCCGGCCTGTGGCTGACGCTGGCGGCCGCGCTGGCCGGCGATGCGCCACCACAATCGGCGCGCTCGGCCGCCGAGATCATGGACATCCTGATGTGGAACAGGGAGCCGGTCGGCGGTCCGTTCGCGCTCACCGATCAGGCCGGCCATGCGCGCACCGACAAGGAGTTCCGCGGCAGTCTGATGCTGGTTTATTTCGGCTTCACTTACTGCCCCGACGTCTGTCCGACCGATCTGCAGGCGATCGCGCTCGCGCTCGACAAGCTCGGCCCTGACGGCGACCAGGTGCAACCGATCTTCATCACGGTCGATCCCGAGCGCGACACCGCTGCCCATCTCGCGGAGTACGTGCCGCTGTTTCACCCGCGGCTGATCGGGCTGACCGGCAGCGATGATGCGATCCGCAAGGTGGCGGATGCCTACAAGGTCTACTATACCCGGGTGCCGCTCAAGGACGGCGACTACACCGTCGATCACACCGCCTACATTTATCTGATGGACCGCGACGGCAACTATCTCGGTTTCTTTCCGCCGGGCACGTCGGCCGACCGCATGGTCGAGATCATCCGGCCGCGGCTCGCCGAGCCAGCGCGTTAGTTGCGCGGCGATGAGTTCGGCGTTGCATCAATGCATCCGCCCATGCGCCCGCAAAAACGTCTCGCCGGTTTCCGTCACCATCACCCGCATGCCCTCGACCGAGGGGCGGCGCGCGACGTAGCCGCGGTCCACAGCATCCTCCCAGATCGTCAGCCGCGGGCATGAGGTGCGCCAGACCTCGAGCACCTCGGCATAGGGCCGCGGCTCACGCGCGATCCATTCCACGAGATCGAGCACCAGGGCGTCGGTGGTCTCAGTCATTTGGTCCTCGCCGGGGTCAGCAGGGATTCAAAATCGTCTGGGGTATTTCTGCGCTGCTTGGCCTCTGTCGGCAAACTGAGTTATCTTGCCCTTGCATCAGTTTTCCTGAGGGTTCATGCGGCGGCTGCTCTTTCTCAACGGCATCAAGGCATTCGAGGCCGCGGCGCGGACCGGCAGCTTCGCCGCGGCAGGCAGCGAGCTCAACGTCTCGGCCGCAGCGATCAGCCGGATGGTGCATCTCTTGGAAGAGCGGCTCGGCGTCGCGCTGTTCGAGCGCAAGGCCAATCGCCTGGTCACCACACAGGCCGGCCGCGCCTATCAGGGTGGCCTGACGCCGATCTTCGACGCGCTGGCGAGCCTCACCGCGCAGGTCACGGCGTCCGCGAGCGCGCGCGTGCTGACGATCGGCGTCGGCCCGACATTTGCGATGAAATGGATGATCCCGCACCTCGCCGAATTCCGCAAAGTGGAGCCCGACATCGAGGTGCGGATCACGACCGGCGGCATGGCGGTGCCGTTTGCCGAGGATTGGAGCTGCGGCATCCAGCTCGGCGACGGCCAGTGGCCCGGCCTGGTCGCCGAGCCGCTGTTCGCCGCCGACCTGATGCCGGTGTGCACGGCGCGGCTCGCCAACACCCTCAAGCGTCCCGCCGACCTGAAAGGGCCGAGCCTGATACGCGTCGCACATTCGCCCGACGACTGGCCATCCTGGCTGAAGGCCGCGGGCGTGCCGCGCCTGACGGCGCGCGGGCCGGAATTCCAGTTCTACGGCCAGGCGCTGCAGGCAGCGAGCGACGGGCTCGGGATCGCGATGGGCATCCGGCCCTATATCGATGACGATCTCGCCGCCGGCCGGCTGGTGGCACCGTTTGCACTCAGCGTGCCGAAGGGGATGCGCTGGTATCTCGTCTATCGCGGCTTCCACGCCGAGCAGCGCGATTTTGCCGCATTCCGGCGCTGGATCATCCGCGCCGCCGCGGAACCCGCCGCGCGCCGCAAGGGAGCGCGCAATGCCTGACGAGACCATCGACACGCTGGTGATCGGCGGCGGCCAGGCCGGGCTCACCATGAGCCACCGGCTGAAGCAGCGCGGCATCGCCCATCTGGTGCTGGAGCGGCGGCGGATCGCCGAGCGCTGGCGCAGCGAACGCTGGGACGGCCTGATGTTCCAGTTTCCGAACTGGTCGGTGCGGCTGCCGGAGTTTGCCTTTCCGCACAGCGATCCCGACGGCTTCTCGGACACCGCCTCCATCATCGCCTTCATCGAGGACTACGCCGCCTTCGTCGCGCCGCCGATCCGCTGCGGCGTCGAGGTCACCAAGCTGCGCCGCAACGCCGATGGCTTCCTCGCCGAATTTGCCGGCGGCCGCATCGCCGCTCGCAACGTCGTCATCTCCACCGGCCCCTATCAGCGGCCGCTGCGGCCCGACGTGCTGGGCGATCATCCCGGCCTGTTTCAGGTCCACGCCAGCGATTACAAAAATCCCACACAATTGCCTGACGGTGCGGTGCTGGTGATCGGTGCCGGCGCCTCGGGCGCGCAGATCAGCGACGAGCTGGTGCGCGCCGGCCGCAATGTCTTCCTCTCGGTCGGGCGTCACAACCGCCTGCCGCGCCGCTATCGCGGCCGCGACCTGATCTGGTGGCTGGCCGAGATGGGCGTCGACGAGACGCCGGTCGAGCAGCGCGGCCCGTCACGCCTGCTGCCGGTGATTACGGGCGCCCATGGCGGCCGCACCATCGATTTCCGCCGCTTCGCCGCTGACGGCGTGACGCTGCTCGGCCGCGTGACGACGGCGCGCGACGGCGTCCTCGAGATCGCGCCCGATCTTGCCACCAGCATCGCCAATGGCGACGCCTACTACGCGACATTTCTCGGGATCGTCGACGACTTCGTCGCGGCACGCGGCCTCGATCATCCCGACGATCCCTTGGCGCGCGCTCCGCCTGCCCGATCCGACGTGCCTTACCGCACCGCTGCGCACGATCGACCTGGGCACTGAGCGGGTCAGCAGCGTGATCTGGGCCACCGGCTATGGGCTCGATCTGAACTGGATCGACATACCGGTGCTGGACGCCGATGGAGCACCACGACACCGCCAAGGCGTCTCCGACGTGCCGGGCCTGTATTTTCTCGGCCTGCAATGGCTGTCGAAGATGAAATCCTCGTTCCTGTCGGGCGTCGGCGACGACGCGGCCGTGCTCGCCGATCACATCGCGGCTCGCAGCTAGCGCTTGATGAGATTGGGTTGAATCGGCTTGCCGCGATTTCAGGCCACCTCTCCCCGTCGGGGAGAGGTCGGATTGCGAAGCAATCCGGGTGAGGGCGCTTGCTCTCTCGATAAACCGTAACCCCTCACCCGATTTGCTGCGCAAATCGACCTCTCCCAAGGGAGAGGTGAACATTCGATGCCGCTCGTGCTTGACCTAATCTCATCATGCGTTAGGGCGTTGATGCGGTTCGCCTGAAGAAACCGTGTCAAAACAAAAAGCTGGAACTCCTTGGCCCGTCGGAAATAAACCGCGCGACTTGTGATCTGGTTCACATTGGGTGCCGCGCGCCCATGCTTCCTATGAGAAGGGGCATCCCGAGGTCGCCATGATTTACAGCGGTTTTGAGATCAAGTCGTTCGAAATGGGGAAGGGGCAATGGCACGCCAGGATTCAACGGGTCGATCAAAGGCCGGTCGTCATCGATGGCATGCCGTTTCCGATGCTCGACATCGGCTTTGCGTGGTCCGATCCGGATGCGGCGATCGACGACGCGAAGCGGACTATCGACCGGTTCCCACAACGATATGGCATGACAATGCCGTCGGCGTGACCGGCAACGTCGTGGTCGCGATCGCCCCGCAATGCGAGCCGGATCCGGTCTGGCCGGCGCAGGTCAGAACCAGCTGCCCGGAATGCGCCGCCCGGCTCTCGCTGCTGCGCGTGATTCCCGGCCGCGCCGCCGAATACTGGACCATGCGCTGCGACGGCTGCGGCGGGATCCATCTCGACATCGTCGACCTGCCGCGCGCCTGACGGCCGCGAATGCGCCGCCTGCTGACACCCTGCTGTCAGCAGCCTCGCTTGTGCCCCAATCCAGCGGTCGATTGCCCTTTTCTCGCTGCCGAACTCGTCCCATATTCCCGGCATGGCGAAGACACCGAACACTCCGAAAAAGCCCGGCAAATCCCCCAAATCAAAGGCACACCGACCCGAGGTCCAACCGATCGGACCGGCGCTTGCCGAGCTGCTCAATCCCGCGATCAACCGCGGCGATGCCGGCATGGGTTCGGGCACCGGCCTGCAGCCGCCGCCGGACAATTCCTGGGACCGCCGCGCCGGCGGCGAGGCCGCTGCGCATCGCGCGCGGGCGTCGACGCGCGAGACCAGCGAGGACGTCGCCAGGCGCGACGCGTCCGGCCTCGAGGAAGCCCCGCAGGCCAATTACGGCACCTCGGCCACCATCCCGACGCTCGATCCGGAACTGGCGCGGCAGCTCGGCCTGCCGACCGCCGAGGACGACGACGAAGCGCTCGCCCGTCCGCCGCGCAGCAAGATGGAAGCGCTCGGCGTCAAGGCGACCGCCGACGCGCTGGAGAACCTGATCCGCGACGGCCGCCCGGAATTCCGCAGGGATGACGGCTCGATGCGGGTGTGGACCCCGCACCGGCCGCCGCGCCCGGAGAAATCCGAAGGCGGCGTGCGGTTCGAGATCAAGTCCGCCTACGAGCCAAAGGGCGACCAGCCCACCGCGATCGCGGAGCTGGTCGAGGGCATCAACCGCAACGACCGCACCCAGGTGCTGCTCGGCGTCACCGGCTCGGGCAAGACCTACACCATGGCCAAGGTGATCGAGGCGACCCAGCGCCCGGCGCTGATCCTGGCGCCGAACAAGACGCTGGCCGCGCAGCTCTATGGCGAGTTCAAGAGCTTCTTCCCCGACAACGCGGTCGAGTATTTCGTCAGCTATTACGACTACTACCAGCCGGAAGCCTACGTCCCGCGCACCGACACCTACATCGAGAAGGATTCCTCGATCAACGAGCAGATCGACCGCATGCGTCACTCGGCGACGCGCGCGCTGCTCGAGCGCGACGACGTCATCATCGTTGCCTCGGTGTCCTGCATCTACGGTATCGGCTCGGTCGAGACCTACACCGCGATGACCTTCGCGCTGAAGAAGGGCGAGCGCATCGACCAGCGGCAGCTGATCGCCGACCTGGTCGCGCTGCAATACAAGCGCACCCAGGCCGACTTCACCCGCGGCACCTTCCGCGTCCGCGGCGACGTCATCGACATCTTCCCGGCGCACTATGAGGACCGCGCCTGGCGCGTGAACCTGTTCGGCGACACCATCGAGACCATCGAGGAGTTCGATCCGCTCACCGGCCACAAGCAGGACGAGCTCGAATTCATCAAGATGTACGCCAATTCGCACTATGTGACGCCGCGCCCGACGCTGGTGCAGGCGATCAAGTCGATCAAGAGCGAGTTGAAGATGCGGCTCGACCAGCTCAACGACCAGGGCCGGCTGCTGGAGGCGCAGCGGCTGGAGCAGCGCACCACCTTCGATCTCGAGATGATGGAAGCGACCGGGAGCTGCGCCGGCATCGAGAATTATTCGCGCTACCTCACCGGGCGCCGCCCCGGCGAGCCGCCGCCGACGCTGTTCGAATATGTACCCGACAACGCGCTGGTTTTCGCCGACGAAAGCCACGTCACCGTGCCACAGATCGGCGGCATGTTCCGCGGCGACTTCCGCCGCAAGGCGACATTGGCCGAATACGGCTTCCGCCTGCCCTCCTGCATGGACAACCGCCCGCTCCGCTTCGAGGAATGGGACATGATGCGGCCGCAGACCGTCGCGGTGTCGGCGACGCCGAGCGGCTGGGAGATCAACGAGTCCGGCGGCGTGTTCGTCGAGCAGGTGATCCGACCGACCGGGCTGATCGATCCTCCTGTAAATATTCGCCCCGCCCGCACCCAGGTCGACGACCTCGTCGGCGAGGTCCGCGCCACCGCGCAGGCCGGCTATCGCTCGCTGATCACGGTGCTGACAAAGCGCATGGCGGAGGACCTCACGGAATATCTCCATGAGCAGGGCATTCGCGTCCGTTACATGCACTCTGATATCGACACCATCGAGCGCATCGAGATCATCCGGGATCTCAGGCTCGGCGCGTTCGACGCGCTGGTCGGCATCAACCTGCTGCGCGAGGGCCTCGACATTCCCGAATGCGCGCTGGTCGCGATCCTCGACGCCGACAAGGAAGGCTTTTTGCGCAGCGAGACCTCGCTGATCCAGACCATCGGCCGCGCCGCGCGCAACGTCGACGGCAAGGTGATTCTCTATGCCGATCAGATGACCGGCTCGATGGAGCGCGCCATCGCCGAGACCAACCGCCGCCGCGAGAAGCAGGTCGAGTATAATACTGAACACGGCATCACGCCGGAGAGCGTGAAGAAGTCGATCGGCGACATCCTCAACTCCGTCTACGAGCGCGACCATGTGCTGGTCGAGATCGGCGACGGCGGCATGGCCGACGACGTGATCTCGATCGGGCACAATTTCGAGGCCGTGCTGAGCGACCTCGAAACACGGATGCGCGAGGCCGCTGCCGATCTGAACTTCGAAGAAGCCGCGCGGCTGCGCGACGAGGTCAAACGGCTGCGCGCCACCGAGATGGCCGTGGTCGACGATCCGACCGCCAAGCAGCGCAACGTGCAGAAGCAGGCCGGCGCCTATGCCGGCACCAGAAAATACGGCGACGCCGCCAACCTGCCGGTCGCCGCGCTGAAGAACAAGACCGCGCAGACCTCGCTCAAGGCGAGCCGCGGCGGCAAGTCCGGCTCACGGGTGCACAAGCCCGACCTCGACGAGATGCACGGCCCGGAATCGCTGCCCTTCCGCCCCGGCGGCGCGCTGCCGGCCAAGCCGTTCGGCACGACGAGCCGCATCATCCAGCCGACCGACTCACGGCAGTCGGGGCCGGAGTTCGGCCCGTCGCCGCGGTCGAGCGGCGGCGCGCCGGGCAAGCGCGGCGGGTGGAAGAAAAGGTAGATCATGACGCGCGCCGAGCTTCTCGCCTTCCTGCGGATGCATCGGCTCGCTGTGGTCAGCACGGTCCACGACGGCGCGCCGCAGGCCGCCGTCGTCGGCATCGCGATCAGCGACGAGCTCGAGATCATCTTCGATACGCTGACCACCTCGCGCAAATACCAGAACCTCCGCACCGATCCTCGCGCCGCATTGGTGATCGGCTGGGACGCCGAGCAGACCGCGCAGCTCGAGGGCGTCGCCGACTTTCCGACCGGCGCGGAGTTGGCTGTGTGCAAGCAGGTCTATTTCGCGACCTGGCCCGACGGGCCGGAGCGCGAGACTTGGCCGAATATCGGCTATGTCCGCATGAGGCCGCGCTGGGTGAGGTTCAGTGATTTTGGCGCGGTGCCGGCGCGGATTGGGGAGATGCAGCTCAGTTAATCTGCCTGTCGCATCGCAGGCGAGCGCTATGGCTGGACAAAGAACACCACATAGAGCGCGAGGCCGATCGCCAGAAACGATGCCACGACGGCAAACCAGTTGTACTTGATGCCGCGCGCGAAAATTGCGTTCTTCGCGAATAACAGGACAAGACCAATAAAGATCGCTGCGAAGATCCTGCCCCAGAACAGCTTCAGAAGGTGTAGATCCGCGAATGACATCCTCGCCCCGGGCGATGGCTTTCGCTGAAGCCGCAGGCTCCTGCCGATACAGCTTGTTATCACGACAGGGATTGTCATGGAAACGGAGGCCGCCGCAACGGCACCAAATCACGCGACATCGAATGCCGGATGATAACTGACATCGCCCTTCGGCGGCGCCCCCTTCAGCACCAGCCGCTGAAAATACGCACTCGGCTCGCCGCCATAGGTCAGCGCGGGATCGGTGACGAAGCCGAAGCGGCTGTAGTAGAGGGGATCGCCGAGCAGGACGCAGCCGTCGGCATTCAGTGCAGCAAGCCGCGCCAGTCCCTCACGGATCAGCGCGCCGCCGATGCCCTGGCGTTGCATCTCCGGCGTGACCGAGATCGGGCCGAGGCCGCACCAGCGACCGGGCATGCGATCGATTTGCACCGGCGAGAAGGCGACGTGGCCGACGATGCGTCCGTCATCCGACGTTGCCACCAGCGAGATTGTCAGCGCGCCGGCCTGGCGCAGCGCCGCGACGATGCGGGCTTCGGTGCCGCTGCTGTGAGGTGCGTTCGCGAATGCGGCGGCCGTGACGCGGCTGATCGCCGCGGCGTCTTCGTCACGTTCATCTCTGATCTGCATTCCGGCAGGTTAAGGCTGATCGGCGGAGCGGCGCAAGGCGGCGCTTCACCGCACGCTGACCACCGCGACCGCCAGCAGCGACATCATGATCATCGTCGTCACAAGTTGCCGCGAGACGCTGGGCTGCGCGCGCCATTGCGCGATCTTCTCGGACAACGACAGGCTGGCGTCGAAGAACATCGGCGCGTAGGCGTGCGCGAACCGCTTTGGAAACTTTGCCGCAAGCAATGGCGAGATCGCGGCAGAGAAGAGTGAGGCCAGCACGACAAAGATCGCGGCGCCATAACGTTCGCCGACGATCTCATGAGCGCCGAGGATCTTCAGCACCAGCACGGCGGCGGCGAAGGTCGGCAGCCCCTGGAGGATGGCGGTGAGCGCAAAGCCTTCTAGCCAGTTCTGCGCGGATGATTTCGGTGCAGCGATGGCGTTCATGGCGGCGATCCCTTCTCAATCGGGTGATCCGATGCCGCCACGCTAGCCGCGCGCCCGCGCCTGCGGCGTGACGCAGGTCACGCCGACCCGCGTCGTCCCGGCTTTCGCCGGGACGACGCGGAATATGCCGCGCCGCCTCGCGCCCTACCCCGACCGCCTGTTGCTGGTGTTCTGAATCAGATTGCCGTGCGCGGCCTGCTCGCGGATGTTGTGCTTCTCGTCGTCACGATGACCCTTGGTGGTGTCGAGGGGAACGTCGGGGGCGCTGCCGGGGCCCTTGTGGCTCTTGTTGTCCTCGGGAACGGGCTGGATGTTCTTGTTCAGTGGCTTCGTCATCATCGTCTCCGGTACGCAACGAGACAACGCCGCCCGTGCGGGCGGCGTTCCCGGAAATGAGACTTCACAACTGGTCGGGCCTTACAGCTTTTCCTGCTGCGAGGGCTGCGCCTGCTGCTGTTGGCGCTGACGCTCCTGCTCCTTGGCGTGATGGCGGCCGTAGAGACATCCGGCGGCGGCGCCGAGCATGCCGTGATGGCCGGCATAATGACCGGCGACACCGCCGACGACCGCGCCCTTGATGCAGCCCTTGGCGTCGGCGGGCGAGGTGGCGGCAAGCGCACTGACGGCAATGGCGGACGCGAGAAGAAAGGATTTCATGATGCGGCTCCAATGGAATTCTCTGGGATCAACGGCCGAGCCGCCCCGCCGAGTTCCCGCCGCTTCAGGGCCAACGTGAAACGTCCGGGGAGTTCTCATGAATTCGCGGCCACCTGCCCCCGCGCGCTTCACGTCGTCGAGACGCGATCAGTTCAGTTTCATCAGTTCAGTTTCCTGCCATGTCGGGATTGCACCCCGGAGCAACCGCATGAATGTTGCGCCCCAATGCACGTTCCGGTTGCCGAGCCAAATCGCGTCTCGTGCGTCAAAACATATGTTTGAGAGTGAAACGCTTCGGTTCACAATGCGGGCCAGTCGAAGGCGAGTCGGACTGAACCGGCGGAGTCGAACATGGGCGAGGATTTGAACCGGCAGCGCGTCTTGAACTTCCTCGACGTCTATTATGCCGGCGGCATCGAGGGCGCGCTCGAGCGCTGCAGCGACGACGTCGCGTTTCTCGCCAACGCCCCGATCGACATTCTTCCGCATATGGGCCAGCACCGCGGCAAGGCCGCGCTGCGCCAGATGTGGACCACGATCCACGAGCGCTATTCCGACATGCGCTACGAGGCGCCGCTGGTGGTGGCCGAAGGCGACAAGGTCGCGGCGCAGCTCCGGGTGTTCTTCCGCAAGCGCAACAACGCCCGCGTCGTGCAGTTCGACGTCGCGGTGTTCTACACGCTGCGCGACGGCAAGATCACCGAGATCCGCGAGATCATCGACACATTCGACCTCGTCCAGCAGCTGCTGGAGCGTGATGTCGCAGCGGCGCTGACCTGGCAGAACGCGGACTAGCACCCCGAAAACCCGGACAACGCATGGCGGCGCCCCCGCCGCGCAAATTCGCAACCGCGACGTTGAACCTCGAAGGCCTGGCGCTGACCTATCACTGGGCTTGTTGCGGTCGGGGCTGAAATCACCATGAAAGTCGCATTGCTCGCTGTGCTTGGCCTTGCACTGGGCGCCCTTGGCGGCGCCGCGCTCGGCATCGGAGCCGGGCTCACCTGGATCGGACTGGCCAAAACTTCAGGTCTCGACAGCGGAACGCTGGTGTTTTTCACCTTCATGCCGCTCGGCGCCGCGATCGGCGGCATCGGCGGTGCGCTGCTGTTCGCGGTGGTGGCGATCCGCGACGCCGAGATCGTGATCGAGCGGCAGCCGGTGCGACAGCGCGACCGCTGAATTGCGGTGGCCGGAGCGTTTTCGAGCGAAGTGGACACCGGTTCGCGTAAAGAAAACGCGTCAAAACTAGAATCGAGAACCCGTTCCGATGCAATCGGAACGGGTTCTGCGGGTGGGCGGTCACATTCCGGTCAAAAGCGGCGCAATTGTGCATTGCAAAAAAGTCATTTGCGTTTTCGCCGTTCCGCCCTATTTGAGGCCGTAATAGTGACGTGCAGCAACCTGGCAGGGCGTCGGCGCAGACCGCCTGCCATTCGTTTGCTTTGAAAATCCAGTTTCAGGACGAGACCAAAATGACAGAGCACAGCCTCTGGCGTTTTTCGCGCGCATTGCATCGCGCGATCAACGAACGCCAGCTTGCAGACATCGAGCCGCTGCTCGATGACGAGGTCGAATGGGCCATCTACGGGCCGATCGACCTGTTTTCCTTCTTCGGCTCGCGCCGCGGCAAGGCCGCCGTGCTCGAGGTGATCAGGCAGATCGGCGAGAACCTGAGGGTTCACCGCTTCGATCGGGAGTCCATCATGCTGGGCGCGGATTCCGCGGCCTCGATGCTGCGCTATTCGCTGACGGCATTGGGCTCCAACAAGCCGATCTCGCTCAGGATCGCGCATTTCGCGCAGTTCAAGGCCGGAAAGCTCACGAGCTTCCGCGTGCTGGTCGACAGTTTCGACCTGGTCGAGCAGACCGTCGGTTACCCGATCCATCTGCCGCGCATCGCGGTCTGACAGCGCCACGATTTCACGCCTTCGTCATGTCCGGGGCCGCGCCTTCGCGTCAAGGCGCCCCGGCCGCCGCGGCCTGTTTTGCCAGCCCCGAACGGCCGCGCCCGGGCGGCGCGATACGCCAACGCGCTCAGCGTTTGTCCCGGACATGACGATCACGCGTTGATCAGTTGCCTTCGCAGCGCCGTTGCCACAATTTTGCGCCAAGAAAAACGCATGTTGCGGCGCTGGAATTTGCGGGCTGGGAATGACTTCTACATCACGATTTGGCTGGACGAGGCTGCCGGTGCTGGCGGCCGGCTTCAGCGTGGCGATAGCGTTTTCGGCCACGGGGCAGACCTCACCCTGGGCGATCGCTCCCGCCGCCCAGGACATCGCGAAAGACAGCGCGCAAGACAGCGTGAAAGGCACCCCCGCTGACGATGCAGAGGCTGCGGCCGACCAGGCGGCGCCGGCGGCCGATGCCAATGACGCCGACATCCTGAAGGACATCGACCAGAGCAAGCTCGACTGGAGCCAGCTCGACACCGATTCCACCAGCCTGCCCACGCTGGCGCCGAAGAGTGCGGCCAAACCCAGCAGCATCGCCGGCAACGTTCCGTCCTGGTCGACCAACAACAACACCAACGGCTCGTCGGCGGTGTCGGTCAAGCAGTCGGTCTCGCCGTTCCTCGACACCCGCATCGGCGCCGACATGACGGTCGCCAAACAGGGCACGATGACGACGTCGGAGCAATTGTCGGAGCGGCTCGCCAATGGCGGCAGCCTGCCGCAATCCGGCGGCTCGGCCTGGGCTTCGATCTCGACGGGTGGCGTGGCTTCGATCTGGGACAAGACCTCGGTCGAGGCGCGGGTCGATCCGGGCGCCGACCAGAGCAAGGTCGGCACCTCGCTCAGCAAATCCGTGCCGCTGTCGGAGCAGTATTCGCTGACCTTGCAGAGCGGCTACAATTTGATCCAGCAGGGCGTGGTGCCGGTGCCCGGCGTCGACGGCCACCCGTCGCGCAGCTACGATACCGATCAGTCGGCACGCCTGTCCGTTACCGACACCGGTACCAGCATCACCGCAGGCCAGACGCTGTCGACCGCCGAGGACAGATGGCTGCGCCGGGTCGGCGCCGAGCAGAAGCTGTTCGACGGCGGTCACCGTCTCCGGATCGGTCGGCGAGACCCCCCAGGGCACGATCAACAAGAGCATCGGCGCCGGCTACAAGCGCTCATGGTGAACGATCTGTTAGCCCTGTCGCGCTAATGATCAGGCATTGCCCCAACTTGGCCCAGATGCGGTCAAATTCGGCGGCACTGATAGGTCCGTAACTTCATCAATTCGTCGTGCGGGGGACAAGCCGCGCTTCGCTATTGCGAACCAGGGGAAAGCCGATGAACGCCACCAACCGTACCGAGGAAGCCGCTGAAACGACTTCCGAGGTCGATTCCAACCTTGCTGCGGTCTCGGAAGTCGAAGCCGGCATCCGCGACTTCGTGCGCAATGACATCGCCTATCTGCGCCGGCCGGTGGCGAGCCCGGAGACTGCGCCGACCGACACCAATACCGATGCCACCGTCAGCAACGTCAACTCGCTGATCCAGCGCGTCGCCGGCACCTCGCTCGCCGAGATCGAGAAGCTGATCGGCGAGCTCGAGAGCCTGCGCGACCTGCTGCATGCCGAGGGCCAGCGCGTCCAACGCGAGATCTCCGGCTATGCCCAGCTCAGCCAGGCCGCGATGAAGTCGACGCGTATGATCGCCGACAACGTCTCGCAGTGGAAGCGCGCCGCCGACGGCCTGCGCAACAGCTGATCCCGATCAGTTTTCCAGACTGATGGCCGCCGCCTCCCGACCAGGGGGCGGCGGCTTGGTTTTGCGTGGGCCGATTCAGCGCAGAACGATTCGTTATTCAGCGCGGTGTAAACTCCGCGGCGTCAATTCCTGCAGAAGCCGATTTGAACTTGAGATGCCGAGCCCGCGTCCAACCCGGAATTCGCGTCCGGACCGCGCCTTGGTGGGACGTCCATTTGGAGAGAATTCATGCAGAGCGTCCGGCCGGATAACGCCGCTGATCCGATTCCGCTGCGCCGGCCGCAGCAGGGCATCGGCACGATCATGATCCGGTTCCTCGGCATCCTGGCAGCCGCGACCGTCGTGATGGTGCTGATCTGGAATCGTTAAGTATCGGGATCGGGAGAAGTGTGACGCAGCCTGCTGACGGGTCACATTGAAAAGAGCGGATGCGCGCTACAGCGCTCGCTCGAGCGCCGAGGGTTACAGACGGTCGATCAGCGATCGATGCTCGCGGTGGTCTCGAAGGAATAATTGCCGTCGGCAAAGCCCTTCACGACCATTCCCGTGGCCAGCATCACGACAACCGTCACCGTCGCAAAGATAATGCCGACGAGTTTCAGCGCGCTGCGATCTGCCATAGTCGTCCCCAAGTGTTGGCCCAGGTGTTCGGCCCAAGTGCTCGTGCCCCCGGCCATAAGGCAGGGACAAAGGTTCAAAATGCGTTAGCAAAAAATGAGTTCCACGCAACGCACAACTACGTCGGCAGCAGAAGTAGCTGCCGACCATGGCGTCCGTGCAACATCAGAGGCGCTGGAGCAACATCAGGAACCCGGATTCCGGCGCGGCACGAAGGCGGTCGCGAGGAACGAGAACACCACCTCATTGCGCTGATTGACGCCGGTGTTGCGCGCCTGAAGGATGCCCCATTCCGGCCGCTTCTCGGACGTGCGCTTGGTCTCGATCTGGTTGGTGAAGCTGATGGTGTCGCCGGCCAGCACCGGGCGGATCCAGCGCAGCTCACGGAAGCCCGGCGAGGGTCCCCAGACCGCGACCGTCTCGCCGCGGGCGGCGGCTTCCGCGGCGAGCCGCTTGCCGTCGGCGACGAGCAGCTTCATGCAGACGCTCGCAACGTGCCAGCCCGATGCGGCGAGCCCGCCGAACAGCGACTTGCGCCCCGCCTCCTCGTCGAGATGGAAGCGCTGCGGATCGAACTGCGCGGCAAACCGCTTGATGTCCTCGGCGGTAAAGGTGAATGAGCCGAACTCGCGCCGTGCGCCGATCTCGATGTCTTCAAAAAAGCGCATGATGTCTCCTATGCGCTCGCAGCGTCACGGCGGCTGATCATGATCGGCGCCTCCATCTCGCACAGCATCTCGCCGCGTGCGTTGCGGATCGTGCTCTTGAAGGTGACGATGCCGGTCCCGGGGCGGCTCTTCGAGACGCGCGCTTCAATGACATCGACATCCAGCGTCAAATCGTCGCCCGGACGCAGCGGCGCCACCCAGCGCATCTCGTTGACCCCGGGCGCGCCCAGCGATGCGGTGCGGCCGATGAAGCCGTCGAACAGCATCCGCATCATCAGCGAGCCGAGATGCCAGCCCGAGCCCGACAGGCCGCGGAGCATGGATTTCTTCGCCGCCTCCTCGTCGAGATGCATCGGCTGCGGGTCGAATTCGGCGGCAAAGGCAAGGATTTCCTCGCGCGAAACATGGCGCGGGCCGAACGTGCCGAAACGGCCGGGCTTGAAGTCTTCGAAGGTCAGCGTGGTCATTGGGTGAGGATATGCTGGAGGGAAGCCCGATTGTGGCCGTTATTTGCAGCAATCACAACCAGCCCACTCGCATAGCTCGCCCCTGGACTGCCGGCGCCCGGTCCCGGGCCTGGCTTGGGCGAGACTGAATGGGCTTCTGCGGCAGCGATCCCTTTGGGTGCGGAGGCGCTTTGGCGCCGCCCCGAACCATTGGGCCCAGCGAAACGCCTCGTCCTGACGGACGCCTGCTGCGCAGGCTGCCGGGACGAAGTGATCGCGCCGGGGGTGACGCAGTAGGATGAACGAGACGCGAATCATATTTCGGCTGGCCGGGAGAACCATGATGTTCGATTTCCAGGATCTGTTTCAGTGGGACCGCTTCATCACGCCCACGATCATCAAGACGTTCTACTGGCTGGTGATCGCGGTCATCGTGCTGTTCGGGATCTCCGGCATCCTGTGGAGCCTCACCGCGATGGCGATCAGCCCGTTCGTCGGCTTCATCCAGTTGCTCGCGTCGATCGCCAGCATCTTCGTCGGCATCGTGTTGTCGCGCATCGCCGCCGAGTTCATCCTGATCGTGTTCCGGATCAACGAGCATCTCGGCGCGATCCGCGATCGCGACGGCGGCATGCACTGAGGCGTTCGGCCTCCCGCCGGATGCGGCCTGCCGCCCGGGCTGTGGTTAATCCGAAGTAGCACCCGCGCGCAAATGCCAGCGAAATTCCGAGCGGGATCTTAAAACCGCTCGCGTATCAGTCTCCGCATTGCGCTTGAGACCAACGCGGGGGCGTCGTGAATTCGAGGAATGGTTTTATTGCCGTGAGGCCGGGTCAGCCGGGCTTTACGACCGAGGATATTCTATGGGCTGTCGGCATCTGGTCGGTGATCCTGACCCTGGCGCCGGTGATCGTTTTTTATCTGCTGATGGTGGCGTAACGCCATCCATCGCGTGATCGTCAAAGTCAGCGAGGCAATCTGCGATAGCCTCGTCGCATCAGCACGTAAAAAACGCGCGAGTGCCGCGCGTTTCTTTCCAGTTCGAACCAAAGCGGCGTTGTTACGCCGCCTGCTTGTGCATCGCGCCGGACGCCGACGCCGTGCCGCGAATTGCCTTGATCGAGCGTTCGATCGCGGCCCACAGCCGATTGATCTCGGCTGCGGCGCGGCCTTCCGCATAATATTCGCGCGCGCCTTCACCCTGGCCGAGCGCCATCAGAAGGTCGGCGCGGTTGGTGATCTGGCCGCTCCACACCGGTGCGCGGAATTTCGCCAGCGCCTCACGCGCGATCGCGACGATGCGGCTTTCGGCACCATCACGCTGCGCAGGCGCGCCGTTGATCACGACGGCGTAGGGCTTGCGCATCGAGCGGCAGGTCTGAATCGTTTCCTGCACCGCGTTGACGTCGAACACGCCGGGCCGCGCCGGAATGATCACCATCGTGGCGTTCTTGATGGAGTCGTCGACCACAGCCGACAAATTCGGCGGCGTGTCGATGAACACCCAC
Source organism: Bradyrhizobium sp. JR3.5 (assembly GCF_054057015.1). Classification (NCBI taxonomy): domain Bacteria; kingdom Pseudomonadati; phylum Pseudomonadota; class Alphaproteobacteria; order Hyphomicrobiales; family Nitrobacteraceae; genus Bradyrhizobium; species Bradyrhizobium sp. JR3.5. The sequence goes on along the minus strand of NZ_JBSRYV010000002.1, from coordinate 4,147,989 downwards.
TCGATGCCGTCGCGCTTGGCTTGAGCAATGATCCCGCTGACCGAGTTCACCGCCGTCTTGATCGCCGGCTCGTTGGTGCCGCGCAATTTATGCCAGAGCGTCAGCGAGCCCTGCGGATCGGCGTCGATCAGCAGACAGGGCTTCGTTGCCTTGTGCACTTGCGCGGCGAGGTGAGCAGCCAGGGTACTTTTCCCCGAGCCCCCCTTACGCGAAGCGAAAACAATCACGTTCATACGTTGGCCTCCAGATTGACCCCAGGAGGCGAAAATGAATCAGCATGCTGATTCGCGAAAGAAGAAACTTCTTGCAATCCGCAAAGTGGCCAAGATTACCGGTGCATTCTGCTTTTTGAGTCACACTCAACTTATGACACAACCGAAAATGGAAGCGCTAAGCGTTTGATAAGACTCACGCCTAGCGCTTTTCGGCAGTCTTGGCGCGCTGGCGCGCGATCCACTTGCGCTCGATCCAACCGAGCAATTGCGCCGTCGGTTTCTGCAGGAACGGCACATCCTGCGCGAACAAAAGGAGTCCGAGCGGCAGCATCCAGAGTCCGAGCACCGGCAGGAAGCTGAAGATGCCGCCGATGATCAGGAGGATCGCGAGCGGAATCCGCACATAGCGCGACGACGGCTTGCGCAGCCACGCGACGAAGCGCGCCGGCCTTTCCGAAAGCTTGGCTTCGAACCAGGCGAAGTGCCGATCGATCTCTTGCTTGTTGTATTCGCTCACGCGCCTCACTCCATCCGTTCCGTCGCGAAACGGATTCTGCAGACAGCACCAGCCCCAGAGATGATGCTGCGTGACAGCGTCACAAGGCGTCAGTCTGTCGCGCATGACTGTCTTGAAATAGCCGACGAGCGATCAGCACGCGCGAAGCGCACACCGGTTCGCGTCAAGACAACGCACCGGGCTCGCGGCTCTCGCATGCGCGCGATGGGAACAGATCAATGGGTGGATTTCTTCGCCTTGTGCGACTTGGAGACCTTCCGCTTCGCAGGCCGCCGCTCGCTCGCCTCGCGCGGCTCGGGATCTGCGCGGAAGAACACGCGGCAGGCCGGCGACAGCTGCGCCCTGTTCCTGATCATGCAGGCCGTGATGCGATCGACATCGGGAATCTCGGGGCCACAGAGCCGGAACGCGTCCGGCGTGCAGGCCTGCTGCTGGTCGGGCGTGTACGCCTCACCCCGGCCCGGCAGCAGCAGCGCGGTAAAGGTGAGCGCTGATATCAACGCAAACGAAAAACTCCTTGAACCGGCGGTCCCCATGCATCCCCCCCAAAAGGCGTCACTAAGGCGTCGTTAAGGCGTCGTTTCGGGGAGTGTGGGTGAAGGCACGAGGAAGTGCAAGCGGGCGAGATGACACGCCAATGGCGATCGAGCCGACGGCGATCGATCTTGCGATGGTCCGATCCAGCGATGTGGCGTTGGGTAATCGTGTGGATGGTACAGTTGGGTGGGCTCGAACCACCGACCTCCTGTTCCACAGACAGGCGCTCTAACCAACTGAGCTACAACTGCATCCTGACGCACGGCCCCGCAAAAAGGGGGCGGCGATTTCGGCGGAAACTAGGTGCAACGCCCGCCTTTGGCAAGGCCGTAACGCGCTGATTTCCGCTCTTATCTCGGGCCAATCCACGGCCCCCGTCCAGCAAAAAGGCCCGGACCGCATCGGCCCGGGCCTTCCGCTATCTCATGCAGGCTGCGATCAGGCGGCCGGCTGCTGGTAGAACTTCGAGGCGCTGGCCTTGATCGGCTCGGCGGTCTCGCTGGCGACCTTCTGGCCGAGCTCGGCCAGTTCCTTGACCTGCGCGGTATAGGTCTCGAACTGCTTGCGGGCGTGCGAGGTCCACAGCTCGACCGCTTCGGTCGGCGACTTCACGCTGAACAGCTCCTGGGCGAAATCGAGCGAGGAGGTGGTGTTGGCCTTGAAGAACTCGATCAGCTTGGCCGAATACGCGGTGGCGCCCTTGTTCACCGAGGTGAACACGGCCTCGACCGTCGAGTTGTGAGTCTCGGCAGCGTCCTTGAACTTGGCGTAGCTGTCGCGGGCCTGCAGCACGCCCTTTTCGGCGAACGCGCGCATCTGCTCGGGAACCTCGAACGGGATGATCGAGGCGGAAAACGGATCGGACGGGTTGGTCATACGTGTAATCCTTCGCAACGGGTGAGTAGATGTGACCATTGCGGACGTCCCGGAGACACAAAGGCCGGAACGTTGAAATGGATCACGCTGCCTTGATTCACGGGATTGCCCTTCGTCGGGCGCGCCTAATAAACACCCATATCATGTCAATTTTGTGCAACGCAACGTATGATCGCGTGCAACGCCACATTTTTTATGCGGTGGAATATGGGGTTACCGCGCCCGACCAGGGTTGGGCCTGCCACAGTCCGTTAGCTCTTAGTTCTTGGGCTTGACCGCATCCATCGCGGCGCGGCTGACCGCCTGGCCCATTTCGCTGGCCTGCTCGGCGAGCGAGCGCATCTGGCCCTGCACATATTCGCTGTGCAGCCGCATCACCTCGGTGAGGTCCTTGGCCTTGAGCAGCGACTGGGCGTAGTCCAGCGACGACTGCACGTTCTTCTCCGCGTAGCCGAGCGCCTTGGCGGAAAGATCCTTGGCGCCGGCGCGCATCGTGGCGTTACGCTCCTCGATCTTGCCGGCGGTGTCCCGCGCGTTGGTCACGAACTGCTCGAACGCCTTGCGCGCCTGATCGAAGCTCGCCTCCGCCATCGACCGCATGTCCTTCGGAATCTCGAACTTGGGGATCTCGAAATGGTCACGCCCGTTGTCGCTCATGGTCGCTCTCCCTCGCTTGATGGTCGGCCCGCCGGTTGGCCTTGCGGGCCCAAGGCAGAATACAAGGTAGAATGGACGGCAGAACATATCGCGGCACTGCAATCGCAGGTATGACGCGGCGCCCTGGCTCCGCAACACGCTGTCGCAGCCGCCTCTCTCTGCCCGACAACGCCAAACGGCAGTGGATCGTTCAGCCAAGTTAACGTTATCCGGCTTAAGCCGGGGCACCCTGGCCGCGGACATGGACCTGCCGCCCCCCAATTGCGATACTAACCTTCTGTTAAGGCTGTCGTCCTGCGGCCGTCGGCCCCCCGGGCAAAGCTAAGGAAGAAGCCAAACCATGCGGTCAAATCTTGCGTGATGAGTGACGCGGAATTCCAGATCCAGGCGCTCGGCGATGTGAGGCTGGCGGACCATGCGTCCGGCGCCCTGCCGGCATGGCTGTGGTCGGCCGACGGCGCACGGATTCTGTGGGCCAATGCGGTCGGCGCGCAGGCATTCGGTGCCGCCAATGGCGCCGAGCTGGCGAAGCGCGCCTTCGGTCCGGCCGATCCGCATCGCCGCCAGGTCGCGCGGCTCGGCCCCAGCCTCGACGCAGGCGGCGCGGTGCGGCTGGAGCGGCTGCGCGGCTTTGGCGCGGCGCCCGGCATGCTCGCGACCTGCGGCTGCAAGCGGATCGACCTGCCCGACGGCAGCCACGGCATCCTGATGAGCGCGCTCGATGCCTCTGGTCGCAACATGCCGCTCGCCGAGCGCTTGCTGCGGCTGGTGCAGGGGCTGGCGTGTCCGGCGGCCGCCTTCAACGGCGACGGACTTTTGGTCGCAACCAACGAGGCGGCGCGTTCGCTGCCCGGCCTGCACGATCTCACCGAAGCCGGCCTCGATGCCGCGCGCGACGAAGCGCTGGCGCAGGGCCGCGCGGCGGCGAGCGTTGCGATCGGCCGCGTCGTGCTGCAGCGGATCGGCCGCGGCGCCGATCGCGCGCTGATCGCGCTGATCAAGCCGGCGGCGCATCTCGCCGCCAAACCGGCGGCACCGATCGTGCCCGAGCCGGTCGCGCCGGTAGCGGCAGCAGCGCCACAAGAGGCCGCAGCCATGGAGCCGCCGCCAGCGCCTGCCGCCGTCGAACCGCCAACAGCGCATGAAGAAGCCCCCGCGCCCACAAGCGAAGCGCCGGCCAGCTTCACGCTGTTCGATGCGCTCGACCCGCAGTTGGAAGAGCGCGTCGCGATCGAGCCGATCGTCAGCGTGACTGAATCCGAACCCGCGGGCATTGCTCCATCTCCCGCGTCGGAAGAGATGCACGTCGAGACCGCGCCCGTCGCGACCGTGGCATTCGACACCACGCCGGACGAAACTCCCGCCGTCGAGGAGCCATTATCGGAAGCGCTGATCGAGGTGCCCGCTTGGCCGCAGGTCGAAGTGCCTGCGCAGCCTGTTCCACCGCTCGCGTCGGCAGAGCTGACGCATGCAGAGCAAGCACCGGTCGAGACCACGCCTCTCGACACCACGCCAAACGGAACTGCCGCCGTCGAGGAGCCGTTATCGGAAGCGCTGATCGAGGTGCCCGCTGCGGCACCGATCGAAGCGCCCAAGCCGGAGCCCACGCTCGATCTCGAAGAGACCGCACACGCACCGACTCCGGAAATATCGGCGCCACCGGCCGAGCCCGTGCCCTCGCCCTATGTGATCGCGGATGCGCCACTTCCTCCGCCTGCCGCCGAACCGGCGCCTGCGACGCTGGCGCCGATGACGTCGCCATCCTGGCTCGACGAGCCGCCGCCGGTGCGGCGGCATCCGCTGCGCTTCATGTGGCAGATGGACCATGAGGCCCGCTTCTCGCTCGGCTCCGACGAATTCACCCGCCTGATCGGCCTGCACACTGCGGCAGGCTTCGGCCGTCTCTGGAGCGACATCGCCGAGAGCTTTGGCCTCGATCCCGAGGGCCGCGTCCTCAAGGCGGTCGCCAGCCGCGACACCTGGAGCGGCATCACGCTGCACTGGCCGGTCGACGGCGGCGGCCGGCTGCCGGTCGAACTGTCCGGCCTGCCGGTGTTCGATCGTTCCAGGAATTTCGCCGGCTACCGCGGCTTTGGTGTGTGTCGCGACCTCGACGGGCTTGCGCGACTCGCCGCATTGCGCCGCTATGAGTTCTTCAGCGGCTCGATCGCGCCGCGATCGCTGTCGGCCGATGTAGCGCCGGCGCCGCGCACCGCCGCGCCGCCTGGGCCAACCGCGCCGCATGATGTTTCTCCGCCGCCCGACCCGACCGCAACACCGCCCGAGGAATTGACGGAGCCGACAGCAGCAGAGACTTCACACCAAGCCGATCCGGATCACGCCGTGGAAACGCCCCAAGAAACGACCGGAGAAGCGAACGGAGGAACGCACGACGTGCGTCACGACCCGCCGCAGAACGTGGTGCAGTTCCGCCCCGCCGGCGACAACCGGCCGCCGTCGCTGACGCCGGTCGAGAACAACGCCTTCAACGAGCTCGCCCGCCAATTGTCGGCGCGGCTCGAGAGCGAGGCCGGCCTCACCGCGACGACGAACGAGCGCGCCACCACGGAGGCGGTTGCCGAAGAGCCGCCCGCCAGCGAACCGCCGCAGCAGGCGGATACGCCGCGGCCGCAGGAGACGGTCGCGCAACTGGAGGCGCCGGCCGACCTGCCGAAGGCCGGTTGGCTCGCCGCGACGGAACCTGCACCGCGCGGAGAGTCCCGCCGCGACCGCGCGCTGCTCGATCTCCTGCCGGTCGGCATCCTGATCTACCGGCTTGACCGCCTGCTCTATGCCAACCCACGCCTTCCTCGCCCGCATGGGCTATGACAGCCTGCACGCGCTGGAAGCCGGCGGCGGGCTCGACGCGCTCTATGTCGAGCCCGGCGTCTCGCGGGCAAGCAGCAGCTCCGGCACCGGCACGCCGGTGACGATCTCCGCGAACCAGAATGACGACAACCCGGCTGGGTCGGTGTCCGCAGAGGCACGGCTGCACACCATCACCTGGGACGACGATTCCGCGCTGGCGCTGATCTTCTCGCGCACACTGGACGAAGACGCCGCGATCGCGGCCGCTCTGTCCGATCCGGAGCCCGATCCCGAGCCCGTGGCTGCCGCCGAGCCGATGCTTGCGCCACTACCGCCGCAGGCCGGCCACGCCGACGCCGAGGAGCTCGGCGCGATCCTCGACACGGCGGCCGAAGGCATCATCATGTTCGATGCCGAGGGCAACATCCATTCCTGCAACCGCAGCGCGGAGGCGCTGTTCGGCTATGACGGCGACGAGTTCGTCACGCATAATCTCGCCGACCTGTTCGCGCCGGAAAGCCAGCACGGCATCTTCGACTATCTCACGAGCGTGAAATCGGCCGGCGTCGCCAGCCTGCTCGACCACGGCCGCGAGACGCTCGGCCGCGTGCGCCAGGGCGGCATCATCCCGCTGTCGGTGACGATGGGTCGCACCCGCGCCGACGGGCCGAATTTCTTCGCCGTGTTCCGCGATCTCTCGCAGACCAAAAAGAGTGAGGGCGAATTGCGCGAGGCGCGGCGGCTCGCCGAACGCGCCGCGAACGCCAAATCCGACATGCTGGCGCGGATCAGCCACGAGCTGCGCACGCCGCTCAACGCCATCATCGGCTTTGCCGAGGTGATGATCGGCGAGCGCTTCGGCGCGCTCGGCAACGAGCGCTATGTCGAATACATGAAGGACATCCGCGCCTCCGGCGAGCGGGTGATCGCGATCGTCAATGACCTGCTCGATCTGTCGCGGATCGAGACCGGCAAGCTCGACCTCGCCTTCACCAGCCAGAATCTCAACGAGATGGTGGAGAGCTGCGTCGCGGTGATGCAGCCGCAGGCCAATCGCGAGCGCATCATCATCCGCACCTCGCTCGCGCACACGCTGCCGCCGGTGGTCGCCGACGCCCGCGCGCTGCGCCAGATCACGCTGAACCTGATCGGCAACTCGATCCATCTCGCCAATGCCGGCGGCCAGGTGATCGTCTCGACCGCGCTGTCGGATTTCGGCGAGGTGATGCTGCGCGTGCGCGACACCGGCCAGAGCCTCAACGACAACGAGGTCGCCGCCGCGCTGGAGCCGTTCCGCGCACCGACGCCGTCCGATCAGGCCGGCTCCGGCGGCGTCAGCCTGTCGCTGACCAAGGCGCTGGTCGAAGCCAACCGCGCCAAATTCCAGATCCGCACCGGCGGCCGCACCGGCACGCTGATCGAAGTGACATTCGCCCACGCCGCAGCAAGGGTGTAAGCGGGCGCGGTGCGGGAATCTGTCGCGGCGGATCGGCGCGACGCGGCATAAATCTTGCTGCAATTCAGCTTGTTTGAATTCATTGCCGTGCGGTCCCGCCCGTTTTCCGGGCATTCGGGTTTACACCAATGCGCTGTCTCGTCGTCGCCGACCTGCATTATTCATTGCCGCAGTTTGACTGGCTGCTGGCGGCCGCGCCGCAATTCGATCTGGTGATCTTCGCCGGCGATGCGCTCAACCTCGGCTCGGCGGTCGATTTCCGCGCCCAGATCGTCGTCGTCACGAAATACCTCGCGCGGCTCGCCGGCCTCACGCGCGTGATCTTCTGCTCGGGCAATCATGACCTCGACGAGCGCAACGCGGAGGGCGAGAAGGTTGCGCGATGGGTCGCCGCCGTCAGGGAATTCGGCGTGGCCTGCGACGGCGACAATCTGACCATCGGCGACACGCTGTTCACGGTGTGCCCGTGGTGGGACGGCCCGATGGTCAAGGCGCGGATCGACGAGCAGCTGCGCGAGGCAGCCGCCATCCCGCACCGCCGCTGGGTCTGGGTGCATCACGCCCCGCCGGCGGATTCCCCGATCAGCTGGGGTGGCAAGCGCTTCTTCGGCGACGTCGAGCTGCTGGGCTGGATCGAACGCCACCACCCGGCGATGGTGATCTCGGGCCATGTGCATCAATCGCCGTTCATCCCGAACGGCTCGTGGTTCGACCGGATCGGGACGACCTGGGTGTTCAATACCGGCCTGCAGCCCGGCCGGCCGCCGGTCTACATCGTGCTCGATCTCACCCAGGAGAAGGTTTTCTGGCTCGCCGCCGGCGACGCGCAGATCGTCGATCTCAACGCCCCCATGCATCGGCCGGCAACGCCGCTCGGCGAGGCGCCCGACTGGCTCACATCCTTGGATCGGATTGCCGATCCGAGCCTGGCGCGACCTGCATCGGCGGCAGGTTGATCATGCTCTGCAGCACTTCGCTGACCATCGCCAGATGGGTGCCGTGATCGGCATATTGATGCATCAGATCGGCAAGATAGGTCGTGGCGACATGCAGCCGTTGTGCCAGGAGCTGCGCGATCAGCAGCGCCAGCGCAGGCTGCTCCCGCAGGAACGACGCCGCATCGTCGAACTCGTACAGGACGCAGTCGGACGCCGTGCGCACCTTTGCGCTGTGCGGCCTGTCGAGCAGAACACTCATCTCACCGAACACCGCGCCGGGCTCGTCGATCACCGCGACCAGACTGTCGCCCTTCACGACCTCGACCTTGCCCTCGAGCAGCACGAACAGATGACCTGTCTGGCCGCCCTCCTCGATGAAATCCGTGCCGGCCGGCAGGTTGCGCCTGCTCCCGCCGGTGCAGTGATCAAGGATCGCTCGCATGCTGTTTCGCCTCCGTCTCCTGTCAGACTAGGCGGAGATGTCGTCAAGGTGAACGGGATTAGCCGGGCGGTTTGCCCAAATTGTCGGCAGGCCGTGCGTTAGGGACGCAGCGGCCGAAAAGCTCACTCTCCCGCTTGCGGGGGCTGGGGTGGGGCTCTCTCCGCGAATCATATCGTGGAGAGAGCCCCCACCCGCCGCTACGCGCCGACCTCCCCCGCAAGCGGGAGAGGTGCAGTCGTCCGTGGCCAGGTTGTCCTGACTACTGCCTGATCTCCAGCGTCTGGCGCTTGCCGGCGGCGATCGAGAACGGCTTTTCCGCCTTCTGGCCGTCGGCATAGGTGGCGACCGCGACGTAGTCGCCGGCGCTGAGCGCGACGTTGGTGGTCGCCTCATAGCTCACCGAGACGCGCTTGCGCTCGTCATTGATGTCGCGCTCGGCGCCGTAGATGTCGATCTCCTGGGCGCCGTCGGCCTTGATCCCGACCACGCCGGCGTTGAGGTTGACATTGATCCGGGTCGGCGCGCCGGACTTCACCTCCGCGCGCGCCGTGCCCTTGGCCTCGCCGACCGTCACCATCACCTCGTAGCTACCGCCGGGCAGATCGAACTTCGATTCGGCGTCGTATTCCTGCGCGACCTTTTCGCCCTCGTCACCGTCGGCCTTGGCCGGCTGGTGCACGGCAACCACGAGGTCCTTCTCGACCTTGGGGCCGCCCTCGGCATAGGTGGTGGTGACGATCAGCTTGCCGACATCGAGGGTAAGCTGGACGTTGCTGGAGTCACCCGCGGCGACCACGAACGGCTTGCTGGTCTTCGACTGCCCCTTGGTCAGGGTCAGCGTATAAGTGCCCGCGGCGAGCACGAAGCGCGGCACCGCGTCGTATTCCTGCGCGATCAGTCTGCCGCCCTTGTCGGAGACCTGCCAGACCACGTCGTCGACCTTGCCCGCGCCGCCCGCCACCGAGCCCTCGCTGGTGACGTAGCCGGCATTGAGGATGACGTCGAGCATCGCGGGCTTGCCGTTCTCGACCTTGAGCGGAAACTCGCGCTTGAGCTGCCGGTAGCTCACCTCCACGATGTAATCGCCGGGCGCGATGTTGTCGGCGAACGGCGCACCGTAGAAGGTGTTGACGTGCTCGCCCTTCTCGCCTCCGGCGCGCTTGTAGATGCCCCAGTTGACGTCCTCGTCGCTGATCGGATCGAGCCCTTCGGCGAGCCGTGCCACGCCGCGAAGGTTCTTGCCGAGATACGGATCGGCGGCCGCCGGCTTTGCCGGCGCCTCGCTTGCGACCTTGGTGCCTTGCGTCGCCGCCACCGCCTTGGTCAGTGCGCCGGTCAGGCTCGCGGCGTTGCCGGCATCGAGATAGACGCCGCCGGTCGCGCGCGCGATGCATTGCAGCTGGCTCTTCGCCGCGGGGTCAGCGACGTCGAGGCCGATGACATGGGCGGTGAAGCCGATGCCGGCCTTCTTCAGCTCGGCCGCAGCCGCGCACGGATCCGGCGCGCAGGTCTCGATCCCGTCAGAGACCAGGATCACATTGGCCTTGTTCTCGGTCGAGTGCAGGGCCTCGGCGGCGGCACGGAGCGAATCCGAGATCGGCGTCTTGCCCTTCGGGTTGATGCCGTCGATCGCGGCCTTGATCCGCGCCGGATCGAACTTGCTGACCGGCACCATCAGCTCGATGTCCTTGCAGTCACCCTTCGAGCGGTGGCCATAGACCATCACGCCGAGACGATCAGCGGGATTCCATTTCGACAGGATCGCATCGACCGCCTGTCGTGCAGCGGAGATCTTGCTCTGCCCATCGACCAGACCCCACATCGAGCCGGATGCATCGAGCACGAGAATGGTGTCGGTCCCCTGCGCTTGCGCCTGCGCCTGGGCGCCATGAAGTGACAGCAACGCCAGGCCAAGCGACAGCAGGCCGGCAACGAACGAGCGGCGAAAAACCTTAATCACGGATCGATCCTCGATGATGGAGACAATCGGAGGGCAAAGACGGCTGCGGCGGCGGGCATGTCGTGAGATCACCCGCACCTTGCCACAGCCGCGCCCTCCTTCGATCCGGATTTTGTTTTTTGTTGGCCGGATTGCTGATGCGATACACTTACGGCGTGCGCGCAACGAAACGCCAAAATGTCTTTGATTGGCGTCACTTGCGTCCGAACATTTGGACTATTGCGACAGGCATTTGGACTGATGCGACATGCGGATGACGACTAAATTGCTTCCAGAGTTGCGCGCATCGCGCTCGTCGGCGTGAGCGTCATCACAGTTGACGCTGCCTTGCACGCTGCCGTGCACTAGATCGCACTACTTCCACATGTCCGGCGCGACGCGTCCGGCGAAGGCGCAATCGATGACCCGATCCTGTCGATCACGTTCGACGATCAGTCGCAGCAAGTCCGGGCGCGAGTAGTGGCCGCCGATATCGCATAGCGCCTTGGCGGCGAGAACAACCTCCCGCGATCCGTCAGCGATCAGGATGGTCTCACCTTGCGCGGGCCCCGCGATGATCTCACCGCGTGGATCGATGATCACGCTGTCGCCGCTGTACTCGATCGTCGCCAGCTCGCGATAGCGTTCGGGCGTCGCCTCATGCGACCGCATGCCGCCCACGGCGATGACGTAGCAACCCGCCTGGGACGCGAACGCGCGTGACAGCAAAAGCTGTCGCCGCCACAGCGGCGTGGGTGAAGGCGGCGCCACGGCGGGCTCTCGTCCCGGCCACGCGGCGACATGGATCTGCGTTCCCTGCGCGGCCAGCGCATAGCCGGGCAACATGGTATTGTGCTCCCAGCAATTGAGCCCGCTGATCCTGCCATAGGGCCGCTCATGAACGCGCAGGCCGACCGCGTCGCCATCGGCCCACACCGAACGCTCGTTGAAGGTCGGCTTGAGCTTGCGGTGACGGCCGAGAATCCGCCCCTCGCGGCCAATGAACAGAAGCGTACAGTAGACCGTGCCCTTCGTTGTCGCGTCGCGTTCGGCAACGCCGATCACGACATCGATCCCGGCGCCCTCTGCGGCATCGCAGAGCCGGTCGGTCGCCGGCGATGGAATCTCGACGGCGCTATCGAGGTATTCGGCCATGGCGCGAAAGGTGCTCGGCCCGGTCGGTGCATGACAGAAGAACGGATAGCCCGGCAGCCAGGTCTCGCCGAACGCGGCGATCGTGGCTCCCATGGCGCCGGCCTCGCGGATCAGGCGACAGGCCTTCTCAACCGACGCCTCGCGATCGAATGGCACCGCGGCGGCCTGGATCGCCGCGAGCCTGAAATGCGTATCGATTGCCATCGGCGGGTGCCGCATCACGCGACGCCCTTGCGGGCAGCATCGAGCGCGCCCGCAAGCAGTTCGAGCGCCTTGGCGCGCCGTCGCCGTGCAAGACGTTCCTCGCCGACCTTGCGTTCATGCTCGCCGGCGATGAAGGCCTGGATGTCCGGCAGCAGACGAATGACGCCGCGGCTGCCCCACTGGCCATCCGGTATCTCGGTCGGAAACACCCAGACTTGCGGCGCCACATCCTCGTACGAACCGCCGTCGGCGCGCACCACGGCTGCGGTCACGTCCTTCACCAAAGCCGCGCGCGAGGCTTCGGTGTACTGCCCCTCGGGCACCGTCGGCACGATGCGATAGCGTGGCGACGGCGATGGCTCGCCCGCCACGTAGACTGCGGCCGGCCGATGCAGGAACACGACGGTGACGCTTTGCGCGACCTTGTTGGCCGGGTCGAATCCCTCGTGACCGATCAGGATATCGCCGAGCTCCTTGATGAGCCGCGCTTCCGCTGCCGGCTTCAGGGCTCCTTCGGGAATTGTGACGTCGATCATCGGCATTGAGAGACCTCCTGTTGTTGGCAGCATGAGGTCTATGCGCGAGGTGCTTACGGCAGCAGTGGCAGTATCGCCATTCTCAGGGCAAATTCGGACACGGCGTCGTCAGCCGGCAGGCGCCATGCGCGCGGTGACACGCGCAAACCGGCGCTGGTATTCGCGCGGCGAAAGCCCGGTTTCGCGCTTGAACAGGTGGCGAAAGGTCGACAGATCGTTGTAGCCGACACGCGCACTGACCGCGTCGAGCTTCAGCCGCCTGGATTCGATCAGGCGCTTGGCCACATCGACGCGCAGCGCCTGCAGATATTGCAGCGGGGCCTCGCCGACCGCGAGCTTGAAGCGGCGGTTCAGGGTGCGCTCGCTGACCGAAAGGTCGCGGGCCAGCCTGACGAGGCTGAAGCCCCGCTGCAGCGACTTCTCCATCAGGCTTTGCGCCTGCGCCACCAGCGCGTCGGAATGCTGGGTGTCGTGCGTGCGGCTGGTATAGGACGCCTGCGAGACGCGATTGCCGTCGATCAGCATCAGCTTGCCGGTCTCGGCGGCCAGATCGGCGCCGGCGAACTTCTCGACCAGCCGCAGTGCAAGATTGAGCGAGGTCGTCACCGCGCCCGAGCAGACGATACGGTTCTGCTCGGTGAGAATCTCGGCGACGCGCAGATCCACCGCCGGGTAACGCATCGCGAAGGTCCGCCCCTTCGCCCAATGGGTGGTCGCGACCCGGCCGTCGAGCAGGCCGGCTTCGGCGAGGATGAAGCTGCCGGTGCAATAGGATGCGAGCAGGGTGCCGCGCTCATGTTGCCGCCGCAGCGCGGCGAGCAACGGCTCGACCGTCTCGAGCCGGGCGAAGAAGCGCTCGATATCGCCGACGAACGGCCCGGGGATCACCACCGCGTCCGCCGCAGACCGCGCGCTGATCGGTCCATCGACGCCGATGATTTGGCCGGACGCGGTCTGCACCGGCCGGCCATTGAGTGACTCGACGCGCCACCGCAACTGGGACGGCTTGCCGTTACGGCGCTGCGGCCGCTTCGCCGCGACCGAATTGGCGGCAGTGAACACGTCGACAATACCCGCGACGCCCGAAGCGAGGATTCCGTCATAGACCCAAATCCGGATGAGTGGCATGGCTGTGGCCGATCTTGCACAAGATGAGGCAATTCTGCCATCGTGCGCGCGAGCCGGCAAGCGACGGGCGCCGCGCCTTGACGCGGATGTATGACTCATCGGCCAAGCAACACACTGGGTGTCGTCCCGGCGAAGGCCGGGACCCATGACCACCGATGCGAATTGTTATGCGCGATCGCAACGACGAGTCCCGCCCTTTAACATCCGCCGCGGCGTATGGGTCCCGGCTTTCGCCGGGACGACAGGTGCATATGCGGCACCGTTCGCCGGGACCCCCTCAGATCCCCCGCGCAAATCGGCGAAAGCCCGGCGCGCCGGTCAGGGCTTCGAACGCCGCGTCGCGCTTCTCCTCGGCGAAGGCAAAGCCGGCCATGGTGTAGCAGCGCTCGGCCGCCTCGTTGCCGATCACGAACGAGATCGATGCCCGCGAATAGCCGGCGGCCTTGCCGTCGGCGAGCGCGCGGGCGATCAGGGCCTGCGCCAGACCGCCGCCGCGATGCGACGCTGCGGCTGCGACGTGCTCGATCAGCCAGTCGCCCTCGCCGCCCTGGACCCAGCAATTGCGGGCATAGCCGCCGCGCGCAACGATGGCGTCGGCATCGGTGCCGGTCTCCGCCGCGACCTCCTCGATCGCCGCGCGTGCGGCGACGACCGTTCCGGATGCAGGCATGGCGCACAGCGCGGCAGCCGGCACACCGTCGACCTCAGCGATCAGGAAATGGGCGACATGGTACCATGACCGCACCCGCGCCACGGCGAGCCGCGCCACGAAAGCGAGGCATTCCCCCTCCGGCCGGTCGAGCGCGATGTCGAACCAGCCGCGCGGCAACGGGCCGCGCTGCGCGGCCAGCACGATGCGAGCAGTGAAGTCGGCGTCGTCGGATCGTGCGGGACGGATCGTGGATCGTCCCGCGCCGGTCATCTCAGGTGTTCGTCAGCGCGACGCGGAATTCCGCCTCGGTCTTGGCCTTGACCTCGTCGAGCGTGACGCCGTCGGCGAGCTCGATCAGCGCCATGCCGTCCTTACCGTGCTTGTCGATGGTGAACACCGCAAGGTCGGTCACGACCATGTCGACCACGCGCTCGCCGGTCAGCGGCAGGTTGCATTGCTTGAGCAGCTTCGCGCCGTCCTTGGCGGAATGCTCCATCACGACCACGACGCGCTTGACGCCGGCGACGAGGTCCATGGCGCCGCCCCATGCCCTTCACCATCTTGCCGGGGATCATCCAGTTGGCGAGGTCGCCATTCTGCGCCACCTGCATGGCGCCGAGGATCGACAGATCGATATGACCGCCGCGCACCATGCCGAAGGAATCGGCCGACGAGAAATAGCTGGTCGACGGCAATTCGCTCACGGTCTGCTTGCCGGCATTGATGAGGTCGGCGTCCACCTCGTCCTCATAAGGGAACGGTCCCATGCCGAGCATGCCGTTCTCGCTCTGCAGGTTCACGTCGACGCCGTCGGGGATGTAGTTCGAGACCAGCGTCGGGATGCCGATGCCGAGATTGACGTAATAGCCGTCGCGCAACTCCTTGGCGGCGCGGGCGGCCATCTGTTCACGGGTCCAGGCCATGAGGCTCTCCTGAAGAACTGGGTTTTAAGCGGCGGGCCGCGGGCGGGTGTTGCGGAACTCGATCCGCTTCTTGCCGGTCCCGACCTCGATGATGCGTTTGACGAAAATGCCAGGGGTGTGGATGTGGTCCGGGTCGATCTCGCCGGCCGGCACCAGATGCTCGACCTCGGCGACGGTGACCTTCGCGGCGGTCGCCATCATCGGGTTAAAGTTGCGCGCAGTCTTGCGGTAGACCAGGTTGCCGGCGGTGTCGCCCTTCCAGGCATGCACGATGGCGACGTCGGCGAACAAGCCGCGTTCCATGATGTACTTCTCGCCGTCGAATTCCTTCACTTCCTTGCCTTCTGCGATCAGCGTGCCGACGCCGGTCTTGGTGTAGAAGGCCGGGATTCCGGCGCCGCCGGCGCGGATGCGCTCGGCCAGCGTGCCCTGCGGGTTGAACTCGAGTTCGAGCTCGCCGGCGAGATATTGCTGGGCGAACAGCTTGTTCTCGCCGACATAGGACGAGATCATCTTCTTGATCTGGCGCGTCTCCAGCAGCCGGCTGAGGCCGATGCCGTCGACGCCGGCATTGTTGGAGACGACCGTCAGGCCCTTGACGCCGGAATCGCGGATCGCATCCGACAGGGTCTCGGCGATGCCGCAGAGGCCGAAGCCGCCCGACATGATCATCATGCCGTCCTTGAGGAGACCATCGAGTGCCGATTTGGCGTCGGGATAAACCTTGTTCATGCAATGAATACCTGATGGAGGGCGCGGAACGGCTCTGTCCAGCGGATTATTAGGCGAAATCTTCGCGATGCGTCAATCACGGCCCCGTCCGGCGACGGGCGGCGGCCTGCGACATCAACATGGCCTTGAAAGCGACAAGAAAACCCTTCAAGTTGCGTGGGTTGGCACCGGCTTCCATTGCGCAGCCGGCAGTGTTCGACGACGACCCGACAAAACTCAACCCGACCGGATATGTCATTGACGATTGCCCAAGGAATTAAGCGCCTGGGGATGCCGATCGCGGCGCTTTTCGGCCTGGCGCTCGTGGGGCTGGTCGCAACGTCCTGGTTCCTCAACCGGGACGCGCTGCGGAGCGCGGTGGAAGCGCAGATTCGCGCCGTGACCGGGCTCGAGCTCGTCGTCAACGGGCCGATCGACGTTTCGGTGTTTCCCGGCAGCTATGTCTCCTTTCACAATGTCGGGCTGAAGGGCGCCGATACCACCGATCCGGCCTTGCAGGTCGACGTGCTGACCGCGAACCTGCGCCTGCTGCCGCTCTTGCTGCGGCGGTTCGAGATTGCCGACGTCATGATGCTCCGTCCGCATATCCATGTGGTTCGCGACAGCGCCGGCGAGAGCAACTGGACCCCGTTCGTCGAGACCATCGCCAAGACGATGACGCCCGGCGCCGAGAACCAGGTGTCATTCTCGGAAATCCGGATTCAGGACGGCGAGCTGAATTACGAGGACGGCACCAACCACATCTCCGAACAGCTCGGCGATATCGACCTTTCACTGGCCTGGCCCTCCATCTCGCGTTCCTTTGCCGCAACCGGCCAGTTCGACTGGCGCGGCGAGCGCGTCGACGGCTCGATCAGCGCCAGCGATTTCGTCGCGCTGCTGTCCGGCGACCGCTCCGGCCTCAAGGCGCGGCTTGCCAGCGCGCCGCTGAAGATTGCGTTCGACGGAACCGTCGCCAACCGCACCAGCCTGATGATGGAAGGCACCGCCACCATGGACTCACCGTCGCTACGCAACGCGTTGCGCTGGATGGGCCAGGCGCCGCCCGGCGGCGGTGGCGGCTTCGGCCGCTTCGCACTGAAGGCTCGCGCCAATGTGGTCGGCGGCTCGGTCGCGCTGACCAATGTCAATGTCGAGCTCGACGGCAATGTCGCCGAGGGCGTGATGACCTACGCCAATAACGGCCGGCAGACGCTGCAGGCGACGCTTGCCGCCGGCAATCTCGATTTCACGCCCTACATCTCGACGTTCCGCCTGCTGGCCAGCGGCCAGCGCGACTGGAACAGGCAGCTGTTCGACCTCTCCTCGCTGTCGTCGACCGATCTCGACATGCGCCTGTCGGCAGCCAAGGTGACGGTCGGCCCGTCCAAGCTCGGCCGCACCGCGTTCGGCGCCAATCTGCGCGGCGGCGCGCTCGCGCTCAGTGTCGGCGAGGCGCAGATGTATGGCGGCATCGCCAAAGGCTCGTTCGCGATCGCGCGCTCCGATGCGGTCGCCGACGTCAGGGCGCAATTCCAGTTCACCGATGTCGATCTGCAGGCCTGTGCCAGCGAACTGTTCGGCATCAACAAGCTGTCCGGCCGCGGCAACCTCAACGTCTCGCTGACGGCCTCCGGCTCGAGCCCGTTCGGGCTCGCGTCGTCGCTGGACGGTACCGCGACGCTGAACGGGCATGACGGCGCGATCGCCGGCTTCAATGTCGAGCAATTGCTGCGGCGGCTGGAGAAGCGGCCGCTGTCCGGCGGCGGCAATTTCCGCTCCGGCTCGACGCCCTATGACAATCTCAGCGTCTCGGTGAAATTCGCCGACGGCGTCGCGACCGCCGACGACATCCATGTCGAGAGCCCCGCGGCGAAGATCACGCTGACCGGCACCGCCTCGGTGCCATCGCGCGAGTACGATCTCAAGGGCGTCGCCAGCCTAACCTCGGCGGCTGCCGGCGGCACCGCGTTCGATCTGCCCTTCGTGATCCAAGGCCCGTGGGACGATCCGTTGATCTTCCCCGATCCGGAGAGCCTGATCCGCCGCTCGCCGGCATCCGCCCCGTTGCTCGACGCGGTGAAGGATCGCAAGACCCGCGACGCGGTGCGCTCGGTGATCGAGCGCATCACCGGCGGAGCCGCGCGGCCCGCGGCCGCGCCCGATGCCGCGGCTGGCGCACCCGCCAACGCACCGGCGACAGCGGTCGAGAATGCCAAATCGAACTGACCAAAGTCGAACTGACCAAGGGTCGAACTGATCGATCCATTCACTTTCCGCATCAATGCAGCGGGACTGATCCACACTCTCCCGCGAGCCCCCTACAGAAGTCGTCGACGCGGCATCTTTATCGGGTCACGGGCATGCGCTAGTGTTTTCCCTAACCGGTTAAAAAAGCCGGCCTCATGAGGGGAGAAGAACGTGAGATCCAAGGTTATCGGTGCGCTATCAATTGCGGTCGCTGCGGTCGGCCTGTTCGCCGCAACTGCACCCGCTCTGGCCCAGGGCAAGACGATCACCGTCTGGTGGGGCAAGGGATTCTACAAGTCCGAAGACGACGCGCTGCTCGATACGATCAAGAAATTCGAAGCCAAGACCGGCATCAAGGTCGAACTGTCGCAATACGCGATCCAGGACATGATTCCGAAGACGGTTGCCGCGCTCGATTCCGGCACCGTACCCGACGTCGCCTATTCCGACACCTACGATGTGCAGGCGCAGGGCAAGTGGGCCTTCGAGGGCAAGCTCGAAGACCTGTCCGACATCATGCTGCCGATGAAGGACGCCTTCGCGCCGAACACGCTGGAAGCGGCCCTGCTCTACAATGACGTCACCAAGAAGAAGTCCTATTACGGCTTCCCGCTCAAGCAGCAGAGCATGCACGTCCAGATCTGGGGCGACATGCTGGAGAAGGCCGGCTTCAAGGCCGCCGACATCCCGACCAAGTGGGAGGATTACTGGACGTTCTGGTGCGACAAGGTACAGCCGGGGATCCGCAAGGCGACCGGCCAGCGCACCTACGGCGTCGGCCAGCCGATGGGCGTGGAATCCACCGACTCGTTCCAGTCGTTCTACACCTTCATGGACGCCTATCATGTCAAGCTGGTCGACGACGACGGCAAGCTGCTGGTCGACGATCCCAAGGTGCGCGACGGCCTGATCCACGCGCTGAAGGACTATACCGACACCTATATCAAGGGCTGCACGCCGCCGTCCTCGACGACCTGGAAGGACCCGGACAACAACGTCGCCTTCCACAACAAGACGATCGTGATGACCCACAATTTCACGATCTCGATCGCGGCGAAGTGGTTCGAGGATTCGACCAACCCGGCGCTGACCGACGCGCAGCGCGCCGCCGGCAAGCAGGCCTACGAGCACGACATCATCACGGCGTCGTTCCCGAAGGCACCGGACGGCTCGACGATCCGGTACCGGTCCGACGTCAAGACCGGGCTGATCTTCGCCAACGCCAAGAACAAGGCGGAAGGCAAGCAGTTCATCAGCTTCCTGTTGCAGGAAGACAACGTCCGGCCCTATATCGAAGGTGCGCTCGGCCGCTGGTTCCCGGTGACCAAGGCGAGCCAGGCGAGCCCGTTCTGGCAGGCCGACCGGCATCGCAAGGCGGTCTGGAATCAGTTCACCGGCGGCACCGCACCGTTCGACTTCACCAAGAACTGGAAGTTCACCATCCTGAACAACGAGAACGTCTGGGCCAAGGCCATGAACCGCGTCGTCAGCGAGAAGGTGCCGGTGGACAAGGCCGTCGACGAACTGATCGCCCGCATCAAGCAGGTCGCGGGGTAACGTAAAGGATGCTGACCGCCGCGGACATACGTATCTGTCGTCCCTGCGAAAGCAGGGACCCATACGCCGCGGCGGTCGTTTTGAATGATGCTGGTCATCGGCTTTCGTGCAACAACGCAGGCCGGTGGTTATGGGTCCCTGCTTTCGCAGGGACGACGGCGTAGGCGCAAGCGGCAGCTTGCTCAAAGAGTTCACGAATGGCGATCACGCTCTCCGCATCCGATGTCCCCTCGCCGCCACTGTCTGCGCGGCTGTCGCCGCCGCAGGTCTGGGGCATCGTGCTGCTCGTGCCCTATCTGCTCGTCTTCCTCGCCTTCGTGGTCTATCCGGTCGGCTACGGCCTGTGGCTGGCGCGCCATCCGTCAAGCTATGTCGCACTCTATAATGACCCGATCTTCGCGCGCGCGGCGGTCAACACGCTGATCTTCCTGGTCATCGGCATCAACATCAAGATGCTGATCGCGCTGTTCCTGTCCGGCTTCTTCGCCCAGCAGCGACCCTGGATCAGGTGGCTGTCTGTCATCTTCATCCTGCCCTGGGCGGTGCCGTCGATCCCGACCATCCTGTCGGTGCGCTTCATGCTCAATCCCGAATGGGGCGTGGTCAACCAGCTGATCTTCAAGTTCACCGGCGACGACGGCCCGAACTGGCTGAACGATCCGGCGGTCGCGCTCGCGATGGCGATCGGCGTGCACATCTGGAAGTCGCTGCCGTTCTGGACGCTGATCCTGCTGACCGGGCGGCTCGCCATCCCGCACGATCTGTACGAGGCATCCGACGTCGACGGCGCCAATTGGTGGCAGAAATTCCGCTATATCACCTGGCCGTCGATGCAGACGCTCTACATCACCTGCACGCTGCTCTCGATGATCTGGACGCTGGGCGATTTCAACAGCGTCTATCTGCTCACCGGCGGCGGGCCCGCCGACCTCACCCACGTGCTGTCGACCCTCGGCATCCGCTATCTCAGGCTCGACCAGCTGTCGCTGGCGATGGCCTCGATCGTCTGCGCGATGCCGTTCGTGCTGCCGCTGGTCTATTACATGATGAAACGGTTGTCGCGATGAAGCTGCCCACCCTCCGCGAAGTCGGCACCGAAGCCAAGCTGCTGCTGATCGGCATCCCGGTCTTCATCTGGACCATGATCCCGATCTACCACATGTTCGTATTCGCGATCTCGCCGAAGGAGGACGCGTTCACCGGCAAGCTGTGGCCGACGCATCCGACGCTGCATAATTTCTCGATCGTGTTCCACCAGCAGCATTACTTCCTGCGCGACTTCTGGATCCAGTTCTGGAATTCGGCCGTGATCGCGCTCGCCGTCGGCGCGCTGACGCTGTTCGTCGCCACCGCCGCGGCATTCTCGATCTCGCGGCTGCGCGTGCCGGGCGGCCGGGCTGTGATGAACCTGGCGCTGTTCACCTACTTCATCCCGGCGGCATTCCTCGCCGTGCCGATGTACCGCACCATGGGCACCTACGGCCTGCTCAACAATCACTGGTCGCTGATCCTGGCGATGGTGACGATCGCCGCGCCCTACGCGATCTGGGTGCTGAAGCAGGCTTCCGACAAGCTGCCGGTCGAGCTCGACGAGGCCGCGACGATGGACGGCGCCACCACGCTGCAGCTGTTCCGCCTGGTCTATGTGCCGCTGATGATGCCCTCGCTGGTCGCGGTCGGCACCTACGCGATCCTGCTCGCCTGGAACGAGTATCTCTATGCGTTCCTGCTGCTGTCGAAGGACACCGACATCACGCTGCCGGTCGCGCTCGGCAACTTCCTCGCCGCCGACGACTCGCCGTGGGAGCTCTTGATGACCACCGGCTTCATCTACGCGCTGCCGCCGGCCGCGGTGTACTACGCCTTCAAGCGTTACATGGTCGGCGGGCTGACCGCCGGCGCCGTCAAGTCGTGAGGCCAGAGCGTTTTCGAGCGAAGTGGACACCGGTTCGCGTGAAGAAAACGCGTCAAACAAGAATCTACAGCGGCGCGGCGCTCTCGCCCTGCGAGCTCGACAGTTTCGAGGCGAACGAGGCGACCACGATGATCACGGCGATCAGCGCGATCACCAACGTGCAGATCGCGTTGATCTCGGGCTTCACGCCGAGCCGGACCTCGGAATAGATCCGGATCGGCAGCGTCGCCGAGCCGGGACCGGTGGTGAAGCTCGCGATCACGACGTCGTCGAGCGACAGCGTGAAGGCGAGCATCCAGCCGGCTATGATCGCCGGCACGATCAGCGGCAGCGTCACCAAGAGGAACGCGCGCACCGGATCGCAGCCGAGGTCCATCGCGGCCTCCTCCAGGCTGCGGTCGAGCGTGGCGAGGCGCGACTGCACCACGACGGTGACGAAGCACATCGTCAGCGTGGTGTGGGCGATCGTCACCGTCCAGAAGCCGCGTTCGGCATTCAGCGCCACGAACAGCAGCAGCAGCGACAGGCCGGAGATCACCTCGGGCATCACCAGCGGCGAATACAGCATGCCGGAGAACAGCGCCCGCCCCCGGAACCGCTCCCCGCGCGCCAGCCCGACCGCCGCCAGCGTGCCCAGCAATGTCGCCAGCGTCGCCGACACCGCGGCGACCGACAGGCTCATCCACGCCGCCTCCAGCATGGCGCGATCGCTGAAGAACTCGTGGTACCAGCGCAGCGACCAGCCGCCCCACACCGTCACCAGCCGCGAGGCGTTGAAGGAATAGATCACCAGGATGACGATCGGCAGATAAAGGAACGCCAGCCCCAGCGCCAGCGACGTCATGTTGAAGCGCGTCAACCTGGTGACGGTGCCAGCCATCAGCGATTACTCTCGAGTTGGCGGCGTTGCAGGCGGTCGTAAAGCACGAGCGGCGGCACCAGCAGCAGCAACAACGCGACCGCCGCGGCTGACGCCACCGGCCAGTCCTTGTTGGTGAAGAACTCGAGCCACAGCGTCTGCCCGATCATCAGCGAATTGGAACCGGCGAGCAGATCGGGAATCACGAACTCGCCGACGATCGGAATGAAACAGAGCAGCGCGCCGGCGCCGACGCCCGGCAGCGACAGCGGGAACGTCACCAGCCAGAACGCCTGCAGCGGCGAGGCGCCGAGATCGCCCGCCGCTTCCAGGAGCGACGCATCCATCTTCGAGAGCGTCGCATAGAGCGGCAGGATCATGAACGGCAGATAGGAGTAGACGATGCCGAGATACATTGCGCTATCGGTCGACAGCCAGACCACCGGCGCGGACACGATGTGCAGCGCCAGCAGGATCTGGTTGAGCAGGCCGTCATGCTGCAGGATGTTGATCCAGGCATAGATGCGGATCAGAAATGAAGTCCAGAACGGCACGATGACCAGCATCATCGCCACGCCCTGCCAGCGCTGCGGCAGCCGCGCCATGCCGTACGCGATCGGGTAACCGATCAGCAGCAGGATCAGCGTCGAGGCCACGGCGACGACGAGGCTGCGCAGATAGGACAGGATGTAGAGATTGTCCTGCAGCAGCAGGCGGAAATTGTCGAACGACAATTGCGCGAACGCCGCGGCCAGCGCTGCGCCCCCCTCGGTGATATCGAACACCGGCGTATAGGGCGGCTGCGCGATCGCGGTCTGCGACAGGCTCTGATCTTCAGCACGAAGCCGAACGGCACCAGGAAGAACAGCACCATCCAGAGGTAGGGCGCGATCGCGGCGAGCCGCGCCGGCCGGGCGAAGATGCGGCGCGCGCTCATTGCTCGAGTACCAGGCAGTCGTCGGCGGTGAACCACGCCACCACGCGCTGGCCGGCGAGATAGGCGTCGACATCGAGCCGCGCGGTATTGGCCATCGACGAGCGCACCACCGCGCCGGATTCCAGCTTCACCCGGTAGCTCGTCACGCCGCCGAGGTAGTTGACATCAGTGACGACGCCCTCCAGCCGGTTGATCGTCTGCGATGCACCCGCGTCCGAGGCCGGCGCGCGGCGCGACAGCTTCACCTTCTCGGGCCGGATCGCGACACTGACCACCTCCTTGGTCACCGGCGGCCACAGCTCGCTGACCGCGAGCGTGCCTGCTTCTGCGGTCGAGACCGTCAACCGTCCATTCTCACGGGCCGCGACCTGGCCGTTGAACAGATTGATATCGCCGACGAACTCGGCGATCCAGCGCGAGGCCGGTGCCTCGTAGAGATTGCGCGGGGTGGCGACCTGGACCAGACGGCCGGCATCCATCACCCCGATCCGGCCGGCCATCGTCATCGCCTCTTCCTGATCGTGAGTGACGATGATGAAGGTCATCCCGAGCCGGCGTTGCAGCTCCATCAGCTCGCCTTGCGTGCTCTCGCGCAGTTTCTTGTCGAGCGCGGCGAGCGGCTCGTCGAGCAGCAACACCTGCGGGCGGCGCGCCAGCGAGCGCGCCAGCGCGACGCGCTGTCGCTGCCCGCCGGAGAGCTGATCGGGCTTGCGCTTCTCGAGCCCCTCGAGCTTGACGAGCGCCACCATCTCGGCAACGCGGGTCGCAATATCGCGACGCGCCATGCCGGCGCGCCTGAGGCCGAAGGCGATGTTGTCGCGCACCGACAGATGCGGGAACAGCGCATAGTTCTGGAACATCATGTTGACGGGCCGCTCATGCGGCAGCACCTGGGCGATGTCGCTGCCGCCGAGCAGGATGCGGCCCTCGTCCGGGGTCTCGAAGCCTGCGAGCATACGGAGCAGCGTGGTCTTGCCGCAGCCGCTCGGGCCGAGCAGCGCGAAGAACTCGCCGGCGCGGACGTCGAGCGAGAGCCGGTCGACCGCGCGGAAATTGCCGAACGACTTGGCGACGCCCTCGATCCGCAGCAGCGGCATGTCCGAGACGGCCGGTTCAGGCAACGGCTTTGCCGCCTCCCCACTCGCTTCGCCCGATGTCACGTCCGCAAGCCCCGATTCCCCGCAAGGTCGAATCCTGGCGGCAAGCTAGCGGCGGATCGCCACCGGCTCAACCGCCTCACGGACATCTCCCGCAATATTGTCGGCTTTCGCGCCTCTGCTAGACTTCGCAGCCAAATTCGGGAGGACAACCGATGATTCACGACCGCTACGGCCTGCCACTGACCACCACCTCGGACCGCGCCGCCGCGTACTATGTCGACGGCGTCGATCGCATGCTCGCGGCGCTGCACGGCGCTGACTCAGCGTTCGAGGCGGCGATCGCCGAGGACCCCGATTTCGCGTTGGCCCATCTCGGCCGTGCCCGCGTGCATCAGCTCAACATGGAGGGCGCCAAGGCGCGCGCCAAGGCAAACGATGCGCGGCGGCTGGCGGCGGCCGCGAGTCCGCGCGAGCGCCAGCACATCGAGATCATCGCGTCCGTGATCGAGGGCCAGGGCAAGAAGGCGATGACCGCGGCCGAGCAGCATCTCGCCGAATATCCGCGCGATGCGCAGGTGCTGTCGCTGTTGCTCGGCGCCTTCGGCCTCTACGCCTTCTCCGGCCGGCCCGACCATGACACCGCGCGGCTCGCGATCTCCGAACGTTACGCCAGCGACTATGGCGACGATTGGTGGTTCCTCACCTACCTCGGCTGGTCCAAGACCGAAGCCGGCGACCTCGTCTCGGGCCGCGCCATCACCGAGCGCGGCTATGCGTTGAAGCCGGAGAACGCCGGCGCCGCGCACGCGGTGGCGCATGCGCTGTTCGAGCAAGGCGACGCGGCGGAAGGCCGCAGCTTCCTCTCCGCTTGGCTGCCGGCGAATGATCGCACCAGCTTCCTGCAGGGCCATCTCGCCTGGCACCTCGCCTTGATCGCGATCGAGGAAGGCGACGCCGACGGCGCGCTCGGCATTTACGAGCAGCACATCAAGCCGGCGAACCGGCCCTATCCGCCGCTCAATATCTATACCGATACGGCCTCGCTGCTGTGGCGGCTGTCGGTCGCCGGCAAGACCGGCCTCGAGTCGCACTGGAAGGATGTCGCCGCCTATGGCGACGGCTACTTCCCGAAGGCCGGCGCGCATTTCGCCGACGTGCACCACGCGCTGGTCGCAGCCACGACGAACAACGATGCGCTGGAGACGCGATTGGCCGAGATGGCGGCGCGCGATGCCGACGGCAAGCTGGCGCCCGGCCCTGCCGCGATCGGGCTCGGCCGGGGCGTTGCCGCCTTCGCTGCCGGCGACCATGAGCGCGCCGTGCGCATCCTGGCGCCGCTGATGCCCGAACTGGTGCGGATCGGCGGCAGCCATGCGCAACGCGAATTGTGGGAGGACACCTTCATCGTCGCGTGCCTCCGCGCGGGTCAAGGCCGGCAAGCAACGGGCCTGATCTCGGAGCGGCTGCATCGCCGTCCATCCAAGCGTGACCTCGCCTGGTCACAGGAGGCGGCAAGGCAATAGCCGAAACTCAATCCAGCTTCGCCATGAACGCCGCGAGCGCATCCTGATCGGCTTGCGGCATGGTCAGGCCGAGCTTGGAGCGGCGCCACAGGATATCGTCGGGAAAGCGCGCCCATTCCTTGTGCATGAGGTAGCGCACCTCAGCTCCAGTCAGTTCCGGGCCGAAGGCTGGGCCGAGATCGACCTTCTGCTTCGCCTCGCCCAGGATATCCTTCACGTTCAGCCCGTAGGCGGCCACCAGCCGCCGCGCCTCGTCCTCGCCGAGGAAGCGCCAGCGGTCGCGCGCGATGTCGACCTCGGTCTCGAAGCGCTGCCACGCGAATTCGCCGCCCGGCAGCGGCACGGTTGCGGTCCAGCGCGGCGTCATCGGATAGAACCGCGTGAACTCCGAGACCGCCCGCTCGGCACGGCGCCGCGAGGTGGTGACGTCGCCACCGAAGATGGTGAGCAGCGGCGCCTTGCCGCGCCTGAAGTCGAGCGATGCGGCACCATCGCTGCTGCGCCGGCGCGCGGGAGCGACGACGGAATTGGCGCCGGAAATCGTTCGCAGCACATCGGCCGGGGTGATCTGCTCGCGAAAATAGCGATTGGCCGCGTCGCAGAGATAGGCCACTTCGCGCACACCCATCGCGACAATGGCGGGATCGCCCTTGAAGGCATGACTGATGCTGCCGATCAGGGTGAAGTCGCGCTCATAGGGGCTGGCGAAGATCAATTGTCCGTCGGAGTTCTGGAACGCATAGACGTTGTCGCAGTCGAACAGGCGGCGCACCACGATCTGGCTGATCTGCACGGTCGCAAGCGGTGGCGCCGGCACGCGCAACACGGTGTCGGCGACGGAGGCGGTCCACGCGCCGGTCGCGTTGACCAGCGACCGCGCCGTGATCACCCGCCGATAGCCGCGGTCGATCGCGACCAGCCGCCAGGTCTCGCCGCGCTCGGCCCGGGTCACGCGCGCGCCGGTGCGAATATCGGCGCCGCGCGCCGCGGCATCGACCGCGTTGAGCACGACGAGCCGCGAATCGTCGACAACGCAGTCGGAATATTCGAACGCGGTTCCGAACGGCCGCTTCAACGCATTGCCGACCGGATGGTGGGTGACATCCAGCGTCGTCGAGCGCGGCAGGCCGCTGCGCGACGCCAACCGCTCGTAGAGCAGCAGCAACGACCGCAATTGCCACGGCGGCCGCTCCTCGGCATGCGCCGGGATCGCAAAGCGCATCGGCCGCAGCAGATGCGGCGCGATGCGCAGCAACACATCGCGTTCCCTGAGGGCCCGACGGACGCGGAAGAACTCCCGCCGCTCCAGCCCGGCCAGATCGCCATGGACCAGCCGCGGCGAGGCCTGCGACGCGCCGGAGCCGAGATCGCCCTGCTCCAGCAGGATCACGCGCAGGCCGCGGCCGGCCGCATCACGCGCAACGCTCGTGCCGTTCAGGCCACCGCCGATGATCGCGACGTCACAGTCCGCCATGCCCAACGCCTATCGCATTTCAATGCGAACGAAATACGTGTTCGCGGAAAAGAAGTGCGTCAAGGGCGCGGCTCTAAAGCACGACGAGATTAGATTGAATGGCAATCGCGAAGGCAGTGCGCCCCCTCTCCCGCTTGCGGGGGAGGGCTGGGGTGGGGGCTCTCTCCGCAAGTCATATTGTGGAGAGAGCCCCCACCCGCATCGCATCTTCGACGCGATGCGACCTCCCCCGCAAGCGGGAGAGGTGCAGCCAGTGTGCCGCAAGACTGATTCAACCTGCCTTCATCATACTGCTGTGACCGAGGCAAAGAAGTGTTCGGGGCCGTCGGCCTCGATCAGCCTCTTGCCTTCGATCACCCAGAACCGGTTGGCCACCGTGCGTACGAGCTGGCGGTCGTGCGACACCAGGAGGCAGCTGGCCTGCTGCTCCATCAGTTCCTCCTCCAGCGCCTCCTGGCCCTCGATGTCGAGGTGGTTGGTCGGCTCGTCGAGCAGATAGAAGTTCGGCTGGGTAAGCCGTAGCACCAGCATGCCGAGCCGGGCCTTCTGCCCGCCCGACAGCCGCCCGATCGGACGGCCCTGCATCTCGATCGAGAGCCCGGCGCCGGCGAGCAGGCCGCGCGCTCGCTGATCGCCGACCTCGAAACGCCGCGTCAGCATGCGCATCGGCGTGTCGCTGTCCACCAGATCGGCCAGCGCCTGATCGCAATAGCCAAGCACCAGCGACTCGGTGGCCCTGATCTCGGCGGGTGCGGCCTCCGCGTCCTCGATCGCGAGCCGCAGCGCCGCGACGAACCGGGTCTTGCCCGCGCCGTTCGGTCCGAGCAGCGCGATCCGGTCGCCCTTGCAGATGAACTGCTGGCCGGTCCTGAACAACGGCCTGCCGTCGGGGGTCGCGATCGCGGCGTTGTTCAGCCTGATCAGAACCTTGGCATGGGTGTCGCGATTCGCGAGGCGGATCGTGCCGGCCGAGCGTTCCACATGCGCCGGTTTCGCCGTCTCCTCCAGTCTCTCGGCACGTTGCTTCAGCTGCTTGGTCTTCGACAGCAGAAGGTCGCTGCCGGAGTTGATGCCGAGGTTGTTGAGCTTGGCGGCCTGCTGCCGGAGCTGCCGGACGGTCTTCATGTCGCGCTGAAAGCGCCGCTCGTCCGAGGCATCGAATTCGTCGAGCGCCGCGCGCGCCGCGGTGTAGTGCAACGCGAACAGCTGCGACCGCTCCGGGCGCAGGAACAGCGTCCGGTTGGTGGTCGCATCGAGGAAGGCGCGATCGTGGCTTGCGATCACCACCGGCATCTCGCGCGGCAGCGTATTCAGCCAGGCCTCAAGCCGGCCGATCTTGGCGAGGTCGAGATGGTTGGTCGGCTCGTCGAGCAGCAGCACGTCGGGCTCGGTCACCAGCACGCGGGCGAGCAGCGCAAGCCGCAGCCAACCGCCGCTCAATTGCTTGAGCGATCGTGCCCACAACTCCTCCGGCACCTCCAGCGATTGCAAGGCGACGTCAACCCGCCAACCCTCGCTAGCGCGCTGCTCGCCGGGTAGTGCCTCGAGCACGGCGGCATGGAACGGGGTATCGAGCAGCCTCGGCGGCGCATCCTGCTCGACATGGCCGACGGTCAGGCCACGCGAACGGGTGATGTCGCCTTCATTGGGCTCCATGCTGCCTGCGATACAGCGCAGCAGCGTGGATTTGCCCCGGCCGTTGGCGGCGACGAGCCCGATCCGGTCGCCGGCATTGACGACAAAATTCAGTTCGGAAAACAGCGGCGCGTTCAGCGTCACACCGAGATTGCGTACATTGATGAGGGTCACGATCAATTCTCTGGTCTTGCCGGCGATCACGACGTCATCCAGAGGCGTCCAGCCATCATCGGATGTGCGTGTCGGTGCGCGGCGAGGGATTCAAATGCAGGCGCGAACGCTCAAACGTTCGACGCCGCACGGCCACGAAGGGCAGACCAGGAAGAGATTTTGTCCGAGTTTCCGGTCAGCCCTGCAAACGCATTTGCAGGGCGTTGACGGGGCCACGCTTGAGGTGGGGATCGGTGAATCTCGCCACGACGCAGCCCTCCTTTCTCGGCAAGAATGTTGTGGTGGGCCGAGATTTAGCCGGACGCGCCACGGATGGCAAGCGCCGCCGACCGGGCGAGTCCGGCGGACCGGGCCAATTTACCCGGCCCTGCGCACGGTTTCGGCGAGCCGGTCGCCGCCGATCAGCGCGGCAAATTGACCGATCGGGGCGGGCCGGCCGATCAGATACCCCTGCACCGCGTCGCAACCTTCCTCGGAGAGGAAGCTGAGCTGCGCTTCGGTCTCGACGCCTTCGGCGACGATCGACATTTCGAGGCCGTGACCGAGATCGATGACCGCGCGGACGATCGCGGCCGATTGCGGATTGCGGCCGAGATTGATGACGAAAGCGCGGTCGATCTTGATCTTGTCGAACGGAAACGCCTGCAGATAGCTCAGCGAGGAATAGCCGCTGCCGAAATCATCCATCGAGATGCGCACGCCGAGCGCCTTCAGCCGCCGCAGCAGCGACAGGCCGCGGTCGAAATCCTCGATCAGCACGCCCTCGGTGATTTCAAGCTCGAGGCGATCGGGCGTCAGCCCGGTCTCGAGCAGGATCGAATGCACGAGCCCGACGAGGTCGCCATGGGTGAACTGCGCCGGCGACAGGTTCACGGCGACCTGCATCGGCACCGCCCAGGAGGCGGCCTCACGGCAGGCTTCGCGCAAAATCCATTCGCCCATTTCGACGATCAGGCCGCTTTCTTCCGCGAGCGGAATGAAGTCACTGGGCGGCACGAAGCCGCGTACCGGATGGTGCCAGCGCGCCAGCGCCTCGAAACCGATGATCTGGCTGCCCGCAACGCTCGCGCCGGTGGCCGCCTGCGGCTGATAGTAGAGCGACAATTCGCCGTTCTTGATCGCGACCGACAGCTCCTGATGCAGCACGCGGCGATCGCGGATCTGCTGGTCCATCTCCGGCTCGAAGATGGAGATCGTGCCGCGCGACTTGGCCTTGGCGCGGAACAGCGCCGCGCCCGAATTGGCCAGCAGCGAGGCGGCGTCGGATCCGTTGTGCGGGAACACCGCAATGCCGGTGGTGAGGCCGGTGCGCACCGATTTGCCGTCGATCGCGAAATCCTCACCCAACGCCTCGGCGGCCTGCTCGGCCAGCGCAATGCCCGCGGCCGGCTGCTGGCCGTCGATGATGAGGCCGAATTCGTCGCCGGACAGCCGCGCAACCACGCCGCCGCGCGCCACGGTCTGCAAGCGCTGCGCGACTTCGATCAGCACCTTGTCGCCCATCGCGTGGCCGTAGACGTCGTTGATCTCCTTCAGCCCGTCGAGATCGACGCAGAGTACGGCGAACTCCTCGTCGGTGCCGTCGCAGGCCTCGATCATCTGGGTCAGCGCCTGCAGGAAGGCGGCGCGATTCGGCAGATCGGTCAGGCCGTCGTGATAGGCCATGTGCGCCATGCGCGACTCGGTCTGGCGCCGGTCGGTGACGTCCTCATGGGTCTTGATCAGATATTGCGGCTCGCCATGGTCGTCGAGCACGGTCATGCGGCGGGTCAGGAACAGCCGCAGGCCGTCCTTGGTCGAGATCGGGTGCTCCTCGGCGATCATGCTGCGCTTCCTGATCGCAGCCTCGTCGCGGGCGACGATCAGCTTGGCTTCGCGCGCATTGAAGATGTCGGAAGCGGTGAGCCCGGCGGCGTCTTCGCGGCGGCGGTTGAGGATCGTCTCGGCGCTGCGGTTGGCCAGGAGATAGCGGCCGTCGCTGACGCGCTGCACGATCAGCGAGACCGGGATGTTGTCGACCACGAGCTCGAGGAATTTCTTGTTGTTCTCGAGCTCGCGCGACAGCGAACGGCGGTCGGTGACGTCCTCGAACAGCGCGATCAGGAATTCCGGATCGCCGGCCTCGTTGCGGGCGATCACGCGGTTCGATGCCAGGATGCGCCTCTCCGAGCCGCGTTCGACGAAGAATTCGCTGCGGTGATAGCCTTCCGGCGCGTCCAGCGCGGCGCGGTCGGCGGTGTCGATACTGACGGCGGTCTCGGGACGGAAGATCTCGTCGGCGCGCTTGCCCACGATGTGATCGCGCGAGAAGCGCGAGAAGCGCTCGAACGCGCGATTGGCGAAGATGTAGCGGCCGTCCTCGATGTTCTTGGCCGCGACGCAGACCGGGACGTTGTCGAGCACGGATTCGAGGAATTGCGTGGTCGAGGCGAGCTTGCGCGACAGCTTGCGCTGGTCGGTGCAATCGAGATGGGTCGCGACCGAGCCGCCGTTCGGCAGCGGAAAATATTTCACCAGCACCGATCGGCCGCCGGGCAGTTCGGTGACCAGCCCATCGGGCGCTGCGGCCCTGGCGAAGAAATCCTCGGCGCTGATGTCGAGCACGCCGCGGTCGCGGCGCAGCTCCAACAGCTCGGTGCCGGTCATGTTGCGCTTGATGTCGGCGCGCGACAGGCCGTAGATGTCGAGATAGCGGTCGTTGCAGAACACGATGCGCTCACGCGCATCAGTCATCACCACGCCCTGGTTCAGATGGTTGAGGGCGGACGACACGAAGGCGTTGCGCCGCAGTTGCGCGCGCTTGGCCTTGCGCAGGGCCGAAAGGATCCACAGCCCGACCGCGCCGAGGAAGGAGGCAACCACCACGCTGCCGATCAGCAGCTCCCAGACCACACCGGGATCGAGGTCACCAAGATAGATCGACGGGGCGAAGGCGGCGGAGGCGGCCCGGGCTGCACCGACCGGCACGACGGCCGCGATCAGGCAAAGGACGGCCCTTGCCGGAATAGAATTCTTCCCGCCCGCCTGCCACTTCCTGCCAGCCATCAATCACCCGCGGATTTCCGGGGCGAGTGTCCGGCTCGGGCGGTTTGGATCGGGTAAACGCGTAGGGATGCAACTGGAAAATGCCACTTAATGTACGGCAATTGCCCTGACATGATTAATGCGCCACTAACTGAGCATGGCTCCCCAACTATTTGAGATAGCCCAAGCACTTGCCTAATAAGCACTTGCCCAAAACGATCGGATCGGCTGAACGATTGTTAGCGGCAACAGCGGGAGCATCGCCGCGCGGGAATGGTCGGATCTGAAGGACGAGATGGACAGGGTTGATTGTGTGGTCGTCGGTGCGGGGGTGATCGGCCTCGCGGTGGCGCGCCGGCTGGCACAGGCCGGCCGCGAAGTGATTGTGATCGAGGAGGCCGAAGGGATCGGCACGGTGACCTCGTCGCGGAACAGCGAGGTGATCCACGCCGGCATCTACTACCGGGCCGGCAGTCTGATGGCGCGGATGTGCGTCAGCGGCAAGCGGGCACTTTACCGTTACTGCGCCGAGCACGGCATCGCACACAGGAATTGCGGCAAGCTGATCGTTGCCACCACGGCCAAAGAGACCGAAAAACTG
The DNA here is from genome assembly GCF_054057015.1 of Bradyrhizobium sp. JR3.5. Lineage (NCBI taxonomy): Bacteria > Pseudomonadati > Pseudomonadota > Alphaproteobacteria > Hyphomicrobiales > Nitrobacteraceae > Bradyrhizobium > Bradyrhizobium sp. JR3.5. The sequence continues at coordinate 4,115,246 of NZ_JBSRYV010000002.1, read as the reverse complement.
CGGTCGATCCAGGCCCATGCCGAGGCCAACGGCGTCGACGACATGCAGCAATTATCCGGCGAGGCGGCACGCGCACTGGAGCCGGCGCTGAACTGCGACGCGGCGCTGCTGTCGCCCTCCACCGGGATCATCGACAGCCATGCCTACATGCTGGCGCTGCGCGGCGACGCCGAGGCGGCCGGAGCGGCATTCGCCTTCCATACGCCGCTGCTCCACGCCAGGGCCACGGCCAACGGGTTCGAGATCGAGGCCGGCGGCGCGGCGCCCATGACGCTGGCCTGCGATCTCCTGGTCAATGCCGCCGGCCTCGGCGCAACGGCCGTCGCGCGCAACGTCGAGGGCATGCCGATCGAGTTGATTCCAACGGCCTATCTGGCCAAGGGCAATTACTTCAGCTGCAGCGCCAGGGCGCCGTTCTCGCACCTGATCTATCCGGTGCCGGAGCCCGGCGGGCTCGGCGTGCACCTGACGCTCGACATGGCCGGACAGGCGAGGTTCGGCCCCGACGTCGAATGGATCGATCACATCGATTATGCCGTCGACCCTGATCGGGCCAAGCGGTTCTATCCGGCGATCCGGAAATACTGGCCGACCCTGCCGGACGGGGCGCTGATGCCGAGCTATTCCGGAATCCGGCCCAAGATCGTGCCGCCGGCGGTCGCGACCCAGGATTTCCTGATCCAGGGACCGGCTGATCACGGCGTCGCGGGTCTGATCAACCTGTTCGGGATCGAATCGCCCGGACTGACATCATCGCTCGCGGTCGCCGACCATGTCGGCGAGCTGGCGGAGCTCTGAGCAAATGCAGCATGACCTCCCGGGGGATGCGCGCCGCGGCGTTCATCCCTCGGTGAAAGGCCCAGATTATTTGCTAATTTGCGGAGGAACCGGCTTAGTGGACCGTGTCATCGGCGGAAAGTCTCAACCGCTCGATTTGGTCCTTGACCATCAACTTGCGGCGCTTGAGCTCGCAAATGTGGAGATCGTCTACGGAGGGATGAACGAGCGCTTCGTGCAGTTCGTTCTCAAGTATTTTGTGCTTACGCTCCAGCTCAACGAGATGGGCCTGTATTGCCATTGCGAACACTCCTCGGTGCGTTAAACCTCAGGTTCGATCCGGACCAATAAGTCTACACGAGTGGGCGGTGCTGTCGATAGGGGACGCGAAATGCCGCACGCACTCATTTCGGTTTATCTGTAACTAATCGTGACTATGGAACCGGTTCGGCTTGCGCCGCGCGCGCTCAGGGAGGATATTCCGGCGAGCGGCTGCTTCGGCCGCAACAACCTCGTCGTGCTTACCAGTCAATACACAACCATGAACGATCAGGATGAGCGCGAACTCCTCGCCGAGCTTGCGCGTCTGCAACAAGAGCACCGCGACCTCGATGCCGCGATCGACGCGCTGCATCAATCGCCGGCGCCGGATCTCTTGATGCTGCAACGCTTGAAGAAGCGGAAGCTGCAATTGCGCGACCGCATCGCCTTCATCGAAGATCAGATCACGCCCGACATCATCGCCTGACGCCGTCTCTGCGGTTCGGCGGCCCGTTGGTTCAGATCCAGCGGCGGTTTTCCCCGTCATCCACAGCGCCTCATTGGCTTCACGTTCGCGGCAACGGACGCGGGCGTGCCTTTCGGCGCTTGACTCCAAAAGAACAAAATAAGAACATACCGATCCAGCCGCCAGCCATCAGAGGGAGTTTGACCATGTCCGCACCGCCTTCCCTGCCCGACAACAGCCGCTACGAGCAGGCGTGCGATCAGGCGATCGCGATGTGCGACGGCAACCTGCGCAGCACCATCAAGGCGCTGATCATGGCCAACGAATATCTGGAAGCCGAGCTCGAGGAATTGCAGGCCGCGATCGCGGCCGGCTGCGTGCCGGCGCGAACCCATGCGGCGAGTGATGCCGCCTGATCTTCAGGGAGCACAGCAATGGCTGACGTGACCTACTACGTGGCGCTGCCTTTCATGCAGGACGACGACGGCACGCCGGTTGCCGGCAGTGCCGAGGAATGCCAGAGCTCGGCGATCGCACTGCGCCGGGCGGAGACGATGTCGCGGATGCCCGGCAGCATCGGCGCCGTCGCGTTCAGCCGCACCGGCGATCCCGCGATCGGCGAATTCGGCGATGCCAAGCTGCTGCGGGCCTACGGCAATGTGCCGGAGGATCTGAGCGCGCTGTAATTTTCAGGATTCGTGGCGCCGCTGCGCCTTGCGCACATACATCGCACGATCAGCCTCATCGAGCACGCGATCGGCATCCGAATGTGCGGTGAGGATCGCAACACCAGCGGAAGCGCCCGCGGAGACGCGGCTGCCGCGGAACACGAAGGTCAGGCGGTCGATCGCCTCTTCCAGCGCAGCCGCCTTGGCGCGGGCATCGGTCTCGCTGAGATTCCACAGCAGCACCGCGAACTCGTCGCCACCGAGACGGCCGATCACGTCGGAGGCGCGCACCTGGTCCGATATCGCAGCGACGATCGTCTTCAGCACCTCGTCGCCTGCCGCGTGCCCGAACGCATCGTTGATCGGCTTGAGGCGATCGACGTCGAGCACGATCAGCGCGCCGGAGGCCTGATAGCGCTTGATGAAGGAGAGCGAACGGACGAGCTCGCGCTCGAAGCCGCGCCGGTTCAGGATGTCGAGCAGGAAGTCGGTCTCGGCGGAGGCCTGCAGCTCCTCGATCCGGGCCTGGGCCCGCGCCAGCTGCGCCCGCAACCTGCGGATCGTAGATTTGTCGCCGGACGCGACCGCGCCTCGCATGGAAGCTTCGGTTCCAGCCGCTTTGGTTCCAGTCCCCGTTGTTGCCGTCCTGCCGGGTGCGGATTTGCGCGCGGCGGGCGCGCCTTTTCGTCGTTTTGCCGCCCCGGAGGCCGCCGCCGTCGTCTTCTTCTTCATGCGCATCCTTGTTGAGGCCTGCTTATGAAGGCTTGCCGGGATTCACCAAGACAGGATAGTCCATTCTAACTCCCTTGCCACGCCTTGGATGACGCCCGGGCCGCCCCTATAATCGGCCTATGCTTTTGGATTCCTGCACAGAATTGAAGAGATGACCGCTCCGATCGCCATCATCATGGGAAGCCAGTCCGACTGGGAGACCATGCGCCATGCCGCCGAGACCCTGGCCGCGCTGGGCGTTGCCTGCGAAACGCGCATCGTTTCGGCGCACCGCACCCCCGACCGGCTCTATGCCTTTGCCAAGGGCGCCAAGGCGGCCGGGCACAAGGTGATCATTGCCGGCGCCGGCGGTGCCGCCCATTTGCCGGGCATGACGGCCGCGCTGACGGAGCTTCCGGTGTTCGGGGTTCCCGTCGAGTCGAAGGCGCTGTCCGGCGTCGATTCGCTGTACTCGATCGTGCAGATGCCGGCCGGCATCCCGGTCGGGACGCTGGCGATCGGCAAGGCCGGAGCGATCAATGCCGCGTTGCTCGCGGCGAGTGTGCTCGCGCTCAACGATCCTGCATTGTCGGCCCGCCTTGCGGCCTGGCGCACGCAGCAGACCGATGCGGTCAAGGAGCATCCGGAGGGCTCGGCGTGACGGCTTCGAACCTCGTGAAGCTGAAGCCGGGCGACACCATTGGAATCCTCGGCGGCGGACAATTGGGCCGGATGCTGGTGCTTGCCGCCGCGCGCCTCGGGCTCCGCTGCCAGGTGTTTTCGCCGGATCCGGACTCGCCGGCCTTCGACGTGGTGCAGAACGCGACCTGCGCGGAATATGCCGACGTCGAGGCGCTCGAACTGTTCGCCAACGACGTCGACGTCGTCACCTATGAGTTCGAGAATGTCCCGGCTGCGACCGCGATGGTGCTCGCCGCGCGCCGTCCGGTGCTGCCCGCACAGAAGATCCTTGAGACCACGCAGGACCGGCTGATCGAGAAGGATTTCGTCAGCAAGCTCGGGATCGGCACCGCCGATTACGCCGACGTCTCCTCGGTCGCCACGCTACGCGCAGCGATCGAACGGATCGGCCTGCCCGCCGTGATCAAGACCCGCCGCTTCGGCTATGACGGCAAGGGCCAGGCCATCATCCGCGCCGGCGACGACCTCGAGCAGGTCTGGCAGGACCTCGGCACCAAGTCAGCCATCCTCGAGGCCTTCGTGCCGTTCGAGCGCGAGATCTCGGTGATCGCGGCCCGCTCAGCTTCCGGCGAGGTCGAGTGCTTCGACGTCACCGAGAACGAGCACCGCGACCACATCTTGAAAACTTCCCGCGCGCCGGCCGCGATCCCCGACGAGCTTGCGGCGCAGGCGCGGGCGATCGCCGAAAAGATCGCCGCGGCGCTCGACTATGTCGGCGTGCTCGCGGTGGAGATGTTCGTGGTAACAGGCACGGACACACCGACGGTGCTGGTCAACGAGATCGCGCCGCGCGTGCACAATTCCGGCCACTGGACGCTCGACGGTGCCTCGATCTCACAGTTCGAGCAGCACATCCGTGCGATCGCCGGCTGGCCGCTGGGCAAGCCGGTGCGCCACGGCGATGTCACCATGACCAACCTGATCGGCGACGACATCCTGAGCTACGAGCAGTGGCTCACCGTTCCCGGCGCCACTGTGCATCTGTACGGCAAGGGCACGCCGCGCCCTGGCCGCAAGATGGGACACGTCACCGAAGTGACGCCGGCCCGCAAGCCGTAATTCCACACCGGCAGCCGCTGGCCGCCTTCGCGCCATCGATGGAAATGGGATCGCGGCAACCACGATCCCATTAGCCGATCACGCGGTCTTGACGCCGGCGACGATGCCGGTCGGCTCGTCGCTGAGCCAGCGATAGATCACGCCGCCGAGCGCGCCGCCGATCAGCGGCGCGACCCAGAACATCCAGAGCTGCCCCAGCGCCCAGCCGCCGACGAACAGAGCCGGCCCGGTGCTGCGCGCCGGGTTCACCGAGGTGTTGGTGACGGGAATGCTGACCAGATGGATCATCACCAGCGCGAGGCCGATGGCGAGCGGCGCGAAGCCGGCGGGCGCCTTGCCGTGGGTCGATCCCATGATGATGAACAGGAACATCATGGTCATCACCACTTCGGTGATGAAGCACACCACCATGCTGTAGTGGCCCGGTGAGTGCGCGTCATAGCCGTTGGAGGCGAAGCCCTTGGTCACGTCGAAGCCGGGGGCGCCGCTGGCGATCACATAGAGCAGCCAGGCCGCGATGATCGCGCCGGCGACCTGCGCGATGATGTAGGGCAGCACCTGGCCGCCAGGGAAACGGCCGCCCGCGGCGAGCCCGACCGTCACGGCCGGGTTGAGGTGGCAACCCGAGATATGGCCGATCGCATAGGCCATGGTCACCACACTGAGCCCGAAGGCCAATGACACGCCGACCAGGCCGATCCCGACTTGCGGAAAGCCGGCCGCGATCACCGCGCTGCCGCAGCCAGCGAATGTGAGCCAGAACGTACCGATCAGCTCGGCCGCGTATTTCTTCATGTCCATGTGGCATCTCCCCTATTTCCAATGTCCGGGTTATCTGAAACTCCGGGAGCGGCCCCGGTCTTGGCGCCAAACCACCCAAATCAGGGCCGCACGAAGGCATTTTCGCCCCATTTCGTGGCTTTACTAGGCCCTAAAGTCACTCGACCGGTGGACATCTGCGCGTTTGTCTGATACATGCGCGCGCCTAGGGTTAAGAGGCAGGCCTTTTGCCGCCCCTTTACCTTGCCAGAATTCCGAACCGATCAATTCAAAAGAGGATGCCGCGTGCAGGTTCTCGTCCGCGATAACAATGTCGACCAAGCCCTGAAGGCGCTGAAGAAGAAGATGCAGCGCGAGGGCATTTTCCGCGAGATGAAGCTCCGCGGTCACTACGAAAAGCCCTCTGAGAAGAAGGCTCGCGAAAAGGCCGAAGCCGTGCGCCGCGCACGCAAGCTGGCGCGCAAGAAGCTGCAGCGCGAAGGCCTGCTGCCGATGAAGCCGAAGCCGGTGTTCGGCGCTGGTCCCGGTGGCGACCGTGGCGGCCGTCCCGGTGGTGCAGGCGCCGGTCGCGGACCGCGCTGAACCGTTTTGCCGATATGGAAGTCTAACAGCGCGGGCCACGGGCCCGCGCTGTTGTTTTGAAGCCAGCCGTGTTCCGGGGTACCCATGCAAAACGACCGGCAAGAGCACTTTGCATGATGGCCGTTCCGGCGCTCCGCTCCCCGCTCCCAGAAGCTGCGCACCGCCGTCGTGCCGCGCACCTCGTCATCATGGCCGTGGTTCTCGGCCTGCCGCTCGGGGGCTGTTCCTTCGACCTGGGATCATGGGGCTCGGACGACAAGCCGAAACAGGCTGCCGCTGCCGACAAGCCTGCTGCTGACACCATCACCCCACAGGACATCAACAGCGCCAAGGATCACGCCACGCGCGGCCAGATGCTGGCGCATTCCGGCAAGGTCGATGAGGCGCAGGCGGAATTCGAGCAGGCGCTGACCGCCGACCCTTACAACATCCAGGCGCTGTACGGCCGTGGCCTGATCTATCAGGGCCGCGGCCAACATCAGCAGGCGATCGACGATTTCACGGCGGCGAGCGGGCTGTCGCCGCAGAAGGCCGAGCCGCTGGTCGGCCGCGCCACCAGCTACCTCGCGCTCGACAAGGCCAAGCAGGCCGTCTCCGACCTCGACGAGGCCGTGCAGGCCGATCCCAGCAATGTTGCAGCGTGGAGCGCGCGCGGCCAGGCCTATGAACGGCTCGGCGATAGGGCCAAGGCAGCGGCGTCCTACAATCGCGCGCTCGCGCTGCGGCCAAATGACGGAAGCGCGCGCAGCGGGCTGGCGCGCACCGGCGGCTAGAGCATGTTGTTTTTTGCCGGAATCGGGATTGAACGAAGCCGCTGCCGCGGCGTAGGGGGCAAGGTGGCATAGATCGCCTCCTGGCTGAGAGGATGTGGGTGTTGGAGCCCACCCCCTCAGACAGGAGTATCGAGATGGCCGATTTGAGCCCTCTTCGCCGCCGCATGATCGAAGACATGACCGTCCGCAATCTGTCGCCGGCGACGCAAAGATCCTACATCAGCGCGGTTTCGAAGTTCAGCCGCTATTTTGGCCGATCGCCTGACCGGTTAGAGCTGGAAGACGTCCGCGCCTTCCAGGTGCATTTGGTCTCGACCGGCATCTCATGGCCGGCGCTGAACCAGATCGTCTGTGCGCTACGGTTTTTCTACGGCGTCACGCTCGGCGAGGCGCTCATCCCAGAGCGCATTCCCTATGCGCGAGAACCGCGCAAGCTGCCGGTCGTTCTCAGCGCCGACGAAGTGGTTCAGTTTCTTGAAGCGGTATCGAGCCTGAAGAGCCGCGCCGCGCTCACCACCGCCTATGCGGCCGGGCTCAGGGCCTCGGAGGTTGCGGGACTGCGGATCGAAGACATCGACAGGCGCCCGCGGCGTCATCCAGGTGCGCCACGGCAAGGGCGCGAAGGATCGCAACGTGATGCTGTCGCCCCAGCTGCTGGGCATCCTGCGCACCTACTGGCGGCTCGCCCGGCCGCGGCTTTATCTGTTCCCTGGTCGTGACGAAGATCATCCGATCGATCAGACCGTGCTGCATGCCGCCTGCCGGTCGGCGGTGAAGGCTGCGGGCCTGACCAAGCGCGTCACGCTGCACACGCTGCGCCACAGCTTCGCGACACATCTTCTCGAGAACGGAACCGATATCCGGATCATCCAGGTCTTGCTCGGGCACAATAATTTGTCGTCGACAGCGCGCTACACGCAGGTCGCCACCGATACGATCCGAGCGACGCAGAGCCCGCTCGATCGCCTGTCGCTGGAGGTGACGCCACCTGGATGACCCGCAGCGGGATGCGGGTCATGACCCGCTCCGACATCCGCTCCAACAGGCCCGCCATCGAGATTGCCGATATTCTGCGCCGGCATGGCGACGCCTATCGCCGTGTACATGCCGGTCATCTGGGGCGGGTCGAGCGGCGCGTGATGAGCGCGATCGTTGCGTGCCGGACCGAGGCGCTCGGCGGCCACATGCAGGCTTGCGACGACTGCGGCACGACACGCGTTGCCTATAATTCCTGCCGCAATCGGCACTGTCCGAAGTGTCAGGGGAGAGCCCGAGCCGCGTGGCTCGCCGCGCGTCAAGCCGACCTGCTTCCGGTTCCCTATTTCCACGTCGTCTTTACACTTCCCGCACCGATCGCCGCGATCGCTTTCCAGAACAAGGCCGTCGTCTATGCCATCCTGTTCAAGGCTGCCGCCGAGGCGATGACGACGCTCGCCGCCAATCCACGCCGGCTCGGCGGTGCGATCGGCGGCGTCGCCGTCCTCCACACCTGGGGACAGACGCTGATGCATCATCCCCACGTCCATTGCGTCGTTCCGGGTGGCGGCCTCTCGCCCGATGGCGCGCGCTGGACCGCTTGCCGACCGAACTTCTTCCTGGCCGTCAAACCGTTGTCCAGACTATTTCGCACACTTTTTCTCAAACGTCTGTCGGCAGCCTTCAACTCCGGTGCCTTGCGTTTCTTCGGCGATCTCGGAGCTCTGGCCGAGCCGGCTGCCTTTGCGGCCCACCTCGACGCCATGCGACGCATCAACTGGGTTGTTTACGCCAAGCGGCCCTTCGGCGGACCCGCACAGGTCCTGGCCTATCTCGGCCGCTACACCCATCGCGTCGCGATCGCCAACAGCCGGCTCGTCGCACTCGACGACGATCATGTCGCCTTCTCATGGAAGGACTATCGCCAAAACAGCGCGACAAAGATCATGAATCTCAAGCCCGATGAGTTCATTCGCCGTTTCCTGCTTCATACGCTGCCTGACGGCTTCCACCGCATCCGCCACTTCGGCTTCATGGCCAACCGCCATCGCGCTGCCAAGCTCGCCCTTTGCCGCGAACTTCTCGATCATGAGCGAACAGCCCCAAACGATGGCCAGCCGTCGCCTGTGGATTCGGAGGCTCAAACCTGGGCCGAGGTTCCTGCCTGTCCCGATTGTGGTGGCGTCATGCGCATCATTGAGCGCTTTCGACATAGCTTCAGACGCCCCAGCCCTCGAACATCACCGTTCCGATGCGACACATCGTGAGCCAAGTCATGTCGTGCACGACGATCATCATTCGTCATTTCGCTCCCAGCGTCTCGATCATCGCGGACGATGTCGAATCCGTGCTGTCACACTGCGCGACAACAACCGTCCGATGCAGCAAAAGGCCTATCGCGATCTCAGGCGAAGCGCGTCTGATCTCAACTCTTCCAGGATGCGCACTCCTGTGTCTCTGCCTCACGCGCCGAGCCAGCAGATCGGGCATGGCGATCTCGAACAATCCCCATAGCTGCAAAACCGCGAATAGCCTCCCGCGCCTTCGTTCAATCCGGCTTCAATGAGGTCGCGTCATAAGCGCCTGCCGCGCCCTCGCGTGAGCGCGACCTCACAGAACCCTCCAGATTCCCAGAAGGGACAATTTCTGATTCAAACTCCATGCTGGAACGGGGGCCAGCATGGATGACGCGACCCTATTCGGAAGATCTTCGTGAACTCGCTCTGGCGCGGGCTGACGCGGGCGAGACCGTGCGTTCGATTGCAGAAGCGCTTCAGATCAGTCCTTCCTGTGTGACAAAGTGGAAGAATCTGCGGCGGGAGACCGGAGGCGTTTCTCCCGGCAAGATCGGCGGTCACAAGAAGCCGGTTCTGTCCGGCACCAATGCCGACTGGCTGCGCAAACGCATTCGCTCCGGCCCATTCACTTTGCGGAAGCTGACGCAGGAACTGGCTGCGCGCGGGATCAAGACCGACGTGCGGGCAGTGTGGACGTTCGTCCATGCCGAAGGGCTGAGCTTCAAAAAAAACGATCCTGCCGGCCGAACAAGATCGTCCCGATATCGCGCGTAAACGGACGCGCTGGAAGACCCATCAGGGCAGGATCGACGCCTCGCGCCTGGTCTTTATCGACGAGACCTGGATCAAAACCAACATGGCGCCGCTGCGAGGCTGGGGACCGAGTGGGCAACGTCTCCAGGCGTCTGCGCCTTTCGGCCATTGGAAGACCATGACCTTCATCGCGGCGCTGCGCCACGACCGGATCAGCGCGCCATGGGTCATCGACGGCCCCATCAATGGCGAGCTCTTCACCCTCTATGTCGAGCAGGTGCTGGCGCCGACCCTCGCAAAGGGTGAACTCGTCATTCTCGACAATCTCGGCAGTCACAAGGGCAAGGCGGCGCGCAACGCCATCCGCGCCACAGGAGCCCATCTGCTCTTCCTGCCGCCCTATAGCCCCGACCTCAATCCGATCGAGCAGGTCTTCGCCAAGCTCAAACACCTGATGCGAGCCGCGCAGCCGCGTGATGTCGAAGCGACTTGGCGCAAGGTCGGCGAACTCCTCGACGTCTTCTCCAAGGAGGAGTGCGCCAACTATCTCAAAAAAATTCAGGGTACGTTTCCGTATAAACACATCATGCTCTAGCGCGCTTTCGAACGAAGCGGATACCGCTTCGTTCGAACAGGATGCGTCGAGAACGACAGATCCGTGCTGCGGGTTACTTCGGCAGGACGGCGTGGAACATCGACTTCATGCCGGAGAACATGTCGTCGGTCACCGACGTGCGCTCGTTCTTCGGCGCCGGCATCGCAGCGTCGGCGCGCAGGTCGAGCGGAGCCTGCAGCACCGGGACCGGAATGTCGGCCGGCGGCGTCAGCCGATTCGCATCTTGGGCATTGGCGGCGTAGGGCGGACGCGGCTGCGCGGCTTGATCGGCATTGTCGCTGGACGGGTTCGACACCATGATCGGCGGCGGCAACGGCCGGATCGCCGGGGCTGCCGCCGGACGCTGCTGGTCAGGCAGGCGGGCGAGATCAGTGCTGCGAGCGTCCTGGGAGCGCACGGCGTCCTGGGAACGCGCAGCGTCCTGCGGACGCTCCTTGCGCAGCCGCTCGATGGCGGCACGCGCAAGATCGTTGGCATCGCGGGCTTCCTCCGGCGTGACGGCGGACTCGACCGGTGCCGCGGCGGGCGCAGCCTTCGCGACCGCCTTCGGCGCTGCCGGATGATGGCGCGCGTCGGCCGGGATGCTGGCCGTCTCGGCCGGCGCATCAGCTTTCGTGTCGGCAGATTTGGTATCAGCCGATTTGGGATCGGCGGGCTTCTCGGTGACGGTGGCCTTCTCCGACGCCGACCGCTCGATCAGGGTGCGCTCGGACATGCCCTTGGCCTTCACGCCGGCTTCCGGGAGGCTGCTGACCACGGTGGACTTTTCGGCGGGCTTGGCAGCGGCTTTCGGATCCGCCTTGGGATCCACGGCGGCGGTCACGGCTGCGGCATCCGGCGCTTGCGGCTTGGCCACGATGTAATGATTGACGATGTACGCCCCGATGATGGTCGCTGCCACCGAGGGTAAGATGTCCATCACGAATTTCTTCAGGTAACTCAGCATGACCTGCCACTCCCCACCCCGTTATTTCATGCTGGAACTTTGAGGCACATTCAGGGATCAACTGCGACGGATCGGTGGCAAACCCCCGTTCCGACGTCACCTTTGGTGTCACTTTGGTTTCAGCGGAGGCGCCCCCTGCGTAGGCCGCGTCCGCCTTCTAGATCATCGTGCAGCCGTTAACGGGTTATGAATTTCCACAGCCCCGCGGACTCGGACCTGCCATTCGGCCCGCGCAGGGTTCCTTGCAGGGCTTTTTGCACCGCGTCAGGGCTTGAGTTCGACCTCGAGGAATACGATCTCGCTGGCCGTCTCGTTAAGCACGTCGTGCTGGACCCCGGCCTTGCGGAAATAGGACCTGCCGGCCCCGAGCTGCGCCTTCGAGCGCTCGCCGTTCGGCGCCACGATCGTCATCTCGCCTGCCGTGATCGGAACGATGACGTAGTCCATCTCATGGGTGTGATGGCCGGTGGCGCTGCCCGGCGCGAGCCGCCATTCGGTCACGCGGACCTCCGCCGTGTCCACCTGAACATCCGATTTGGCGCTGAGCATCGTCACTTCTCCAATTAGGGCACGAAAACCATGAACACGAACACGGCGAACACCACCATGTGAACGAGCCCGAACAGGATGTTGGTGCGGCCGGTTCCGAAGGTGAGCATGCTGACCATAAAGGTGAGCAGCAGGATCAGCATATCCTGGTTGCTGAGCCCGAGCACCAGCTGCTTGTCCAGCGCATAGGCGGCAACCGCCACCGCGGGAACCGTGAGCCCGATGGTTGCGATCGAGGAGCCGAGCGCGAGGTTGATGCTCTTCTGCAGGTCGTTCTTGCGCGCCGCCGACACCGCGGCAACGCTCTCCGGCAGCAGGATCAGGGCCGCCACCACCAGACCTGCAAAGGCCGGCGGCGCGCCGATCTTGACGGTGACGACATCGACCACCAGCGAGAATTTCTTGGCCAGCAGCACCACCGCCAGCAGCGAAACCAGCAGCAGGGCAACGCTGATCGCCGTCATGCGGTCCGACATCACCTCGCCATGCGCCGCCGCCTCATTGGCGCCGCTGACGAAATAATCGCGGTGGCGGATGGTCTGGGTGTAGAGGAACACCGCATAAAGCAGCAGGGTCACGACGCTGATCACAGCGAGCTGGGCCGTAGAGTAGATCGGGCCCGGCGCGGTGAGGGTGAAATTCGGCATGTCCAGGGTGATGGTCGCGAGCACGAACAGCACGCTGAGATAGAGATTGGCGCCAGTGATCTGGAAATCCTGCTCGCGGTAGCGGATGCCGCCGATGAAGATGCAGAGCCCGACCAGGCCGTTGCAGACGATCATCACCACCGCAAACACGGTATCGCGCGCCAGGGTCGGCGCCGGCGTGTCGCCCAGCATGATGGTCGAGATCAGCGCCACCTCGATGACGGTCACCGCAAGCGTCAGGAGCAGCGTGCCGAACGGCTCGCCGATCCGCTCGGCAATCATCTCGGCATGGTGGACGGCTGCAAACACGGTGCCGAACAGGATCACCAGCAGCACAATTGCGAAGATCCAGCCGGGGGCCGACGGCGCGAAGCTGTAACCGGTGGCCGTGACCGCCGCAAACAACAGCACCGCCAGAACAGGATACAGCCAGGCCGACCGTGGCATCGGTCCGTGTGCGCTCATCGTGGGATCCCCTCGCTTCCGGTGATGCGATTATGCGATAGACAATTGCCCCCGTCAGCCTCTTGCGGCGTCGATAAACGGCCGCGCCGTCCCCATCGCACCGAAATCGTCGAGATTGTCGTGCGCGCCACCGGGCAGTCGCACAAACTGCTTGGGCTCATGGGCGAGGCTGAACAGGCGCTCGCCGAAACGGATCGGGATCACCGGATCGTCGGTCCCATGCATGATCAGGAGCGGCGCCGTGACGTCGCTGATTCGCCGGTCGGAATGGAATTGATCCCGCATCAGCAGGCTGACCGGCACATACCAGAAGTGCGCGCCGGCGACGTCAACCGTCGAGGTATAGGGCGCCTCCAGGATCAGTCTGCCGACCGGATGTTCGGCGGCGAGCGCGACCGCAACGCCGGTGCCGAGCGAGAATCCCCAGACCACGATCTGCGCCGGACGGTAGCGCGCTGTCGTGAACGCGTAAGCCACTGCTGCGTCCTGCAACAGGCCCTGCTCGCTCGGAGAGCCGCTCGAACCGGCATAGCCGCGGTAGGACAGCGCCACCAGCCCGGTGCCGTCGGCCGCGATGGCCCTGAAGCGCGCCACCCGCCCGGCAAGGAAATCGCCATTGCCGGGAAAGAACAGCACGACGGGCCGGCCGGGCTTCGCCGGCACGTGCCAGACGATGACCTTCTCGCCGTCGGCCGTGGTCAGGACATTCTCCTCCGCTTCGGGAAGGCCGGCGGCTGCGGGCGCCGTCCGCCCGACCGGCGGGATCGGAAACAGCAATTCGCGCTGCTTGACGTACAGCACCGCGAGTCCGCCGAGATAGACGACGGCCGCGGCGATCATGAGCCATTTCAGGATTGCGAGTGCCAGCGCCATATCACCGGTGCCGCAGCTATGTCTTGCCGCGGAGCTTGAGCAGCTTCTCGACGTCAACCTTGATGCTGTCGGGGATCAGCCGGCACGCGCACGCCACCGCATGCGTCACATGCCAATCGATGCGCTGCTCGCGCGTAGCCCGGGGCGGCATGCGATGGTCTCGATGCCACTCCCGGTTCAGCGCCATTCGCCGCGTGCCTTACATCGCCTTGACGATGTTCTCGGTAACCTTCTTGGCGTCGCCGAGCAGCATCATGGTGTTGTCGCGGTAGAACAGCGGATTGTCGATGCCGGCATAGCCTGAGGCCAGCGAACGCTTGATGAACATCACGGTGCCGGCCTTCCAGACCTGCAGCACCGGCATGCCGTAGATCGGCGAGGTCTTGTCCTCTTCGGCGGCCGGGTTGGTGACGTCGTTGGCGCCGATCACAAAGGCGATGTCGGCCTGGGCGAACTCCGAGTTGATGTCCTCGAGCTCGAACACCTCGTCATAGGGCACGTTGGCCTCGGCCAGCAGCACGTTCATGTGGCCGGGCATGCGGCCCGCCACCGGGTGAATGGCGTATTTCACCTCGACGCCTTCCTTCTTCAGGAGGTCGGCCATCTCGCGCAGCGCGTGCTGGGCCTGCGCCACCGCCATGCCGTAGCCGGGCACGATGATGACCTTGGAGGCGTTCTTCATGATGAAGGCGGCATCATCCGCCGAGCCGAGCTTGGCCGGCTTCTGCTCGCCCGAGCCGCCGCCGGCCGCCGCGGTCTCGCCGCCGAAGCCGCCGAGGATCACCGAGATGAACGAGCGGTTCATCGCGTGGCACATGATGTAGGACAGGATCGCGCCCGACGAGCCAACCAGCGCGCCGGTGATGATCAGCGCCGAGTTGCCGAGCGTGAAGCCGATGCCGGCCGCGGCCCAGCCCGAGTACGAGTTCAGCATCGAGATCACGACCGGCATGTCGGCGGCCGCCGATCGGGATGATCATCAAGACGCCGAGCGCCAGCGCGATGATGGTGATCAGCCAGAAGTCGAGCGCGCTGCCCGACATCACCAGGCCGACGATGAAGAACACCAGCGCCAAGGCGAGCACGATGTTGATGACGTGGCGGAACGGCAGGATGATCGGCGCGCCGCTCATCCGGGCCGACAGCTTCAGGAACGCGATCACCGAGCCGGTGAAGGTCAGGGCGCCGATCGCGACGCCGAGCGACATCTCGACCAGGCTCTGCGGATGGATGTTGCCGGGCGTGCCGATGTCGAACGCCTCGGGCGCGTAGAACGCGCCGGCCGCGACCAGCACCGCGGCCATGCCGACCAGCGAATGGAACGCGGCGACCAGCTCCGGCATCGAGGTCATCGGCACCCGGCGCGCGATGACAGCGCCGATGCTGCCGCCGATCGCGATCGCGACGATCACCAGGAGCCAGGCCACGCCGTCGGCCGGCGGATGGCTCGCCAGCGTGGTGGCGACCGCGATCGCCATGCCGATCATGCCGAAGAAATTGCCCTGGCGCGACGATGCCGGGCTCGACAGGCCGCGCAGCGACAGGATGAACAGCACCCCCGCCACGAGGTACAGAACAGCAGCCAAATTGGCGTTCATCTCAGGTCCCCCTTTGTCTTCGTCACCCCGAGGTGCACGCCGCTCACTTGGCTTTCTTCTTGTACATCGCCAGCATGCGCTGGGTGACCAGGAAGCCGCCGAAGATGTTCACGCAGGCGAAGATCAGCGCCACGAAGCCGAAGCCGCGGGCCCAGGGCGAGCCGCTCGACACCATGCCGACGCCGACCGCGAGCAGCGCGCCGACCACGATCACCGAGGAGATCGCGTTGGTCACGCTCATCAGCGGGGTATGCAGCGCGGGGGTCACCGACCACACCACGAAGTAGCCGACGAACACGGCAAGAACGAAGATCGACAGCCGGAACACGAACGGATCGACGGCCTGCGCGAGATGCTCCATGGCTTCTCTCCTTACTTCGGCTGGAAGTTGGGATGGATGACGGCGCCGTCTTTGGTCAGCGCGGTGGCCTTCACCAGCTCGTCGTCCCAATTGACCGCGAGCGCCTTGCTGGCCTTGTCGACCATCGTCTCGATGAACGAGAACAGGTTGCGCGCATACAGGCTCGAGGCCGAGGCGGCGACCCGGCCGGCGACATTGGTGTAGCCGACGATCTTGATGCCGTCGGTCTCGACCACCTCGCCAGGCCTCGCGCCCTCGACATTGCCGCCACGCTCGACCGCGAGATCGACCAGCACCGAGCCCGGCTTCATCGATTTGACCATCTCGCCGCTGACGAGCTTCGGCGCCGGACGGCCGGGGATCAGCGCGGTGGTGATCACGATGTCCTGCTTCTTGATGTGCTCGGCGGTCAGCGCGGCCTGCTTGGCCTGATACTCTTTCGACATCTCCTTGGCGTAGCCGCCGGCGGTCTGCGCGTTCTTGAACTCCTCGTCCTCGACGGCGAGGAATTTTGCGCCCAAGCTCTCCACCTGCTCCTTGGTGGCGGGCCGCACGTCGGTCGCGGTGACGACGGCCCCGAGCCGCCGCGCGGTCGCGATCGCCTGCAGGCCGGCGACGCCGACGCCCATCACGAACACTTTGGCGGCCGGAATGGTGCCGGCGGCGGTCATCATCATCGGGAAGGCGCGGCCGAAGGCCTCGGCGCCCTCGATCACCGCCCGGTAGCCGGCGAGGTTGGCCTGCGAGGACAGCACGTCCATCACCTGGGCGCGGGTGATGCGCGGCATCAGCTCCATCGCAAACGCGGACACGCCGGCATCGGCCATCGCCTTCAACGCGGCCTCGTTGCCATAGGGATCCATGATCGCGATGACCAGCGCGCCGCGCTTGTACTTCGACAGCTCGGAGGCCTCCGGCCGCTTCACTTTGATGATGATGTCGGCGTCCTTGAGCGCGTCGGCGCTGACGGTGGCGCCGGCCGCGACAAGCTCCGAATCGGGCAGCCCCGACTTGACGCCCGCGCCCGGCTCGACCGCGACCTCGGCGCCCAGCGCCTTGAACTTCTTGATGGTATCGGGCGAAACCGCAACCCGCGGCTCGGACGCATCGATTTCCTTGGCAACGGCGATCTTCATGGGCCCTCCGGCGGCGCGAGCGGCGCACGCGTCTTCAAACTAGCGTTATTTTCGCCAGATTGGATACCCGGTTTTTCCATCCGGGTTTCGACAGGAATTCCGGCACCGCCGCGGGACGGCGATGCCGCTAGCCGATCAGGGATCAGACCAGGAAATAGGCCATCAGAGCGAGGAGGATGGCGACGCTGATGGTGCCGTATTTGACCAGCACGAGAAACCCTTCATAGGTCTGCTCATGCGCCACGTAATCGTTGCCGTCGGCGGTCGTATAGGCCACTTCGCTATGGTCTGCCATCGCTGTCCCCAGTCAAAAATTCGCGTTCTGCGAGCCATTACCGCAAACAGGTTGGCAGGGCAACGGCGTGGTCCCGATCGGGCGATTTGAACCGCAAATCGTCCCCGATTCACCCCTCGAGCGACGGCCCTGTGGCCGCCCCGGGAGCAGGATTGATCTCCCAAACGCGGGCGTCACGGGACGATCATGTCGTGAGGCGCAAAAAACGCTGCGCGAATCTGACCCGAGCCAGCCGGCAGGCCGATGGTCGTCAGCCCATCGTCTCCAGTTCGTCGATCATGCCGGCGATAACTGACAGGCCGCCATCCCAGAATTTCGGGTCCTTGGCGTCGAGCCCGAACGGCCGCAGCAGCTCGGAGTAATGCTTGGTGCCGCCGGCGGCGAGCATGTCGAGATAGCGCTCGGCGAAACCTTCGGATGCGTGCTCGTAGACCGCATAGAGCGAGTTCACCAGGCAATCGCCGAACGCATAGGCGTAGACGTAGAACGGCGAGTGGATGAAGTGCGGGATGTACATCCAGAACGTCTCGTAGCCCGGCTTGATCTCGATCGCGGGCCCGAGGCTCTCGCCCTGCACGCTGAGCCACAGCTCGCCGATCCGCGCGGCGGTGAGCTCGCCATTCTTGCGCTCGGTATGAACCGCACGCTCGAATGAATAGAACGCGATCTGCCGCACCACGGTGTTGATCATGTCCTCGACCTTGCCCGCGAGCAGCGCCTGGCGCTGCTTGGCGTTCTTGGTCTGGGACAACAGCCGCTTGAAGGTCAGCATCTCACCGAACACGCTCGCGGTTTCCGCCAGCGTCAAAGGCGTCGGCGCCATCAGCGCGCCGTTCTTCGCCGCCAGCACCTGATGGACGCCGTGGCCGAGCTCATGCGCCAGCGTCATCACGTCGCGCGGCTTGCCCTGATAGTTCATCAGCACATAGGGATGCGCCGACGGCGTGGTCGGATGCGAGAACGCACCGGGCGCCTTGCCGGGACGCACCGGCGCATCGATCCAGCGATCGCTGAAGAAGCGCTCCGCGATCTCGGCCATCTTGGGCGAGAAGCCATTATAGGCCGACAGCACCATGTTGCGCGCCTCGGGCCAGGCGATGGTGCCGGTCGCCGCGAACGGCAGCGGCGCGTTGCGGTCCCAGTGCGGCAGCTTCTTCTTTTTGAACCAGCCGGCCTTCAACGCGTAGTAGCGGTGCGACAGCTTCGGATAGGCCGCGCGCACCGAGGCGACCAGCGCATCGACCACCTCGCGCTCGACCCGGTTGTTGAGATGCCGGGAATCCGCGATATCCTGGAAGTCCCTCCAGCGGTCGGAGATTTCCTTGTCCTTGGCAAGCGTGTTGGTGATCAGCGCGAAGGTGCGCTCATTGTCCTTGAAGGTCTTGGCGAGCGCCTGCGCCGCCGACCTGCGCTTGTCGCCGGCCTTGTCCTGCAACAGGTTCAGCGTCGGCTCGATCGCGAGCTCCTTGCCCGCGACCTTGAAGCGCAGGCCGGAGATGGTCTGGTCGAACAACCGGTTCCAGGCCGCGTAGCCGCTCTGCGCCTTTTCGTGGAAGAGCTGCTCGACGCGATCCTCGAGCTGGTACGGCTTGTCCTTGCGCAGATCCTCGATCCACGGCCGGTAATGCCCGAGCGTGGGTTCGGCCATCGCGCGCTCGATCACATCATCGTCAACCCGATTGAGCTCGAGCGAGAAGAACAGGAGATGCACCGATGCGGCCGTGAGCCGTTCGGAGACGTCGCCGTAGAATTTCGAGATCGCGGGATCGACGCTGTCGCCGGCATGGACCAGGCCGGCATAAGAGCCGAGACGGCCAGCCAGATCGTCGATCGCCTCATAGCGGCGGATCGCCCCGGCCAGCCACTTTCCGCCACCTTCCTTGCCGGTATTTTCGGCAAGCTTGCCCTTGTAGTCGGTCTCAAACGCGACGCAATCTGCATCCATTTTCTGCAAATCGAGTGCGACTTCCGGCGCGTCGATACCGGAGTAGAGATCTGCCAGATTCCATTCCGGAAGCTTGCCGGTCTTGCCGGCTGCCTGTTTCGCCGCCGGGCTGGCTGCGGCCGGTGTTGCGTTGCGCGGCCGTCTTGCGCAGCGCGGCTTCCTTGCGGAGAGCGGCCTTGCTGAGAGCAGACTTGTTGGAAGCAGTTTTGGAGCGCGAGGTCATCTTGTTCGTAACCTTACTTCAGTCGGAAAGATGTCGGCGGCGGCGGAATGAAAGCGGGTTTGCAAGGTTTAAGAGTGCGTTAATCGGCATCGGCGACAGTGCCCCGATTCGAGACAGATAAACGTAGCGTGCGGGGAAAACCATGGCTGCCACCATTTTGATCGCCGATGATGACGCCGTACAGCGTCGTTTGGTTGAAAACATGGTGCAGAAGTGCGGCTATGAGCCCCTCGTCGTGGACAGTGGCGACGCGGCGATAGCGGCCCTGACCGCATCCGAGACGCAGGCGATCGATGCCGTCGTGCTCGACCTTGTGATGCCGGGCCTCGACGGTCTCGGAGTCCTCGCAAAAATTCGTGAAGCTGGTTTGAACGTCCCGGTCATCGTGCAGACCGCGCATGGCGGCATCGAAAATGTGGTGTCGGCGATGCGGGCCGGTGCCCAGGATTTCGTCGTCAAGCCGGTCGGCTTCGAGCGGCTGCAGGTCTGCCTGCGCAACGCGCTCAACGCATCGGCGCTCAAGGGCGAATTGCAGCGCATCCGCCACAGCCGCGAGGGCCGGCTGACCTTCTCCGACATCATCACCCGCAGCGAGGCGATGGCCGGCGTGCTGCGCACGGCGCAGAAAGCGGCATCCTCGACCATCCCGGTGCTGATCGAGGGCGAGTCCGGCGTCGGCAAGGAACTGTTCGCGCGCGCCATCCACGGCAGCAGCGAGCGCAAGGCCAAGCCGTTCGTCGCGGTGAACTGCGGCGCGATCCCGGACAATCTCGTCGAATCGATCCTGTTCGGCCACGAGAAGGGCGCCTTCACCGGCGCCACCGAGCGTCATCAGGGCAAGTTCGTCGAGGCCCATGGCGGCACGCTGTTCCTCGACGAGGTCGGCGAATTGCCGCTGGCCACGCAGGTGAAACTGCTGCGCGCGCTGCAGGAAGGCACCGTCGAGGCGGTCGGCGGCCGCAAGCCGGTCAAGGTCGATGTCCGCATCATCTCGGCGACCAACCGCAAGCTGCTCGATCTCGTGAAGGCCGGCCAGTTCCGCGAGGACCTGTTCTACCGCCTGCACGTGCTGCCGCTGACCATTCCGGCGCTGCGGCAGCGGCGCGAAGACATCCCGCATCTGCTGCGGCATTTCCTGGCGCGGTTCTGCGCCGAGGAGAACCGCAACATCACCGGCATCAGCGGCGATGCGATGGCGCATCTGGCGCAGCTCGATTGGCCGGGCAACATCCGCCAGCTCGAGAACACGGTGTATCGCGCCGTGGTGATGAGCGATGGCGACCAGCTCGGGCTCGCCGACTTCCCGCAAGGAGCGGCGCATCCGGTGCCGGAAGGCAAAATGCTCCAGGGCGAGCCGCTGGTGGTGTCACCGTCCACAGCGCCCGCCATGATCTCTGGTAACGAAATACCGGTAACCACTGCCCTGCCGACAGCGGGCGGCCTCTCGATACTCAATGCCGCGGGCGAGGTGCGCCCGCTAGAAGATCTCGAGAACGAGATCATCCGGTTCGCGATTTCGCATTATCGCGGACAGATGTCGGAGGTCGCGCGTCGCCTCAAGATCGGCCGCTCGACCCTCTACCGCAAGCTCGACGAAGCCGCGGCCGGCACGCCCACAAGCGACGCTACCTAAACCTGAGGCCGACAGGGCCATACCAGGGAACCTTTTGAACCGTGTCCCGTCGGTGACAGACAAAGGCTGTGCCGCGTGGCAAAAACGCACGGCCCGAGCGAAATCAGCCGCTTCGAGGTCAGTTTGTCGTGAGTTGCCCCGCAAGGCGCTGGCTGCATAAGAGGGGCAAATGTATCGTCTGCGTTAATTGCGTGCAGGCATACGAGTCGTCTGAGAAGCCGGGCGCTTTCGCGCAAGCTATGAAACCGAATACCGATTTGAACTGTTCCAGAATCTGGGGGGCAGTTCCACCCAGGGGGTGCGAAAATGCGTGACTGTTCGAACAACCGTCGAGGATTTGACCGCGTATTGATGGCCGTCGCGGCGACCTTCCTCACGGTGTCCGCGAGCTCGGCCTTCGCGCAGGACACGCCTCGCTCCAGCGCCTCGGAACTGGCGATCGACGCCGCGATCCCGCGCCCCGAACCGGCCAATGTGCCGCCGCCCACCGCAAGCGATTTCAAGGCCGACACCACCGCCGCGCTGCCCGACGCCGCCAAGCCGGCGGACGTGAAGCCCGCCGAGATGCAGGCCACCGAAGCCAAGCCCGTCGATGCAAAGCCTGTCGATGCAAAGCCGGCAGAACCGAGCGCAACCGCCAAGGCCGTCGAGCCGAAGCCCGCCGATGTCGTCACCGCGCCGGCGCCGAAGCCCGCCGATGCACCGAAGACCGATACCGCGGTCGCGCCGGCTGCGGCCGCACCCGCCCCTGCAACCGCAACGGCTCCTGCCGCAGTTCCGGCTCCCGCGACGGCGGCAGCTCCGGCGACCGAACCCGCGAAGGCCGCGAACAACGTTGCCGCCGAGGATCAGCCGGTCGCCGACAAGCTGCGCGAGCTGCTCGCCGGCAAGTCGCTGCGCACCTTCGATCGCAAGAACGAGCGCGCCGCGGCCGAGAAGTTCTATTCGGCCCGCGAATACGCACCCGTCTTCACCAAGGCCGGCAAGCTGACCGATGCCGGCAAGGGCGTCATCGCCCGCCTGAAGGATGCGGCCGCCGACGGCCTCGATGCCGCCGACTATCCGGTGCCGGATTTCACTGCGGCAACGACGCCCGATACGCTGGCCGACGCCGAGCTGAAGCTCGCGGCCAGCATGCTGGACTATGCGCGCCAGGCCCAGAGCGGCCGCATGCACTGGTCGCAGGTGTCGGCGGACATCCTCTATCCGGAGCATCCGATCGATCCGGCCGAAGTGTTCGCGAATGTGACCTCGGCCAAGGACGCCTCCCGCCGCGCTCGACGGCTATAACCCGCCGCAGAAGCTCTACAAGGAGCTCAAGAAGAAGCTCGCCGAGCTGCGTGGCCAGGGCGACGGCCCGGTGATCACGATCGCCGACGGCCCTGCGCTGAAATACGTCCCCGCGCGCAAGAAGCAGGCCGCGGTCGAGATGGACGATCCGCGCGTGCCGGACCTGCGCAACAAGCTCGGCATCACCGAGGATGCCGACAGCACCAAGTATGACGCGACCGTCGCGCGGGCCGTGGAGAAATTCCAGAGCAGCGTCGACCTCAAGGCGACCGGCGTGCTCGACGAGCGCACGGTGAAGGCGCTGAACAATCCGAAGCGCGACCGTCAGATCGACACCGTGCTCGTCAACATGGAGCGCTGGCGCTGGCTGCCGCGCCAGCTCGGCGCTGCCAATGTCGGCAATGCCTATGTGATCCTCAACATCCCCGACTATACGCTGAAGGTGATGCAGAACGGCGCGCAGGTCTGGACCACGCGCGTCGTCACCGGCAAGCCCGGCCAGCACGCCACGCCGCTGCTGACCGAGACGATGAAGTACATCACGGTCAATCCGACCTGGAACGTGCCGCCGTCGATCATCTACAACGAGTATCTGCCGGCCCTGCAGCAGGATCCGACGGTGCTGCAGCGCATGGGCCTCAAGCTTGAGCGCAACCGCGACGGCTCGATCCACGTCTCGCAGCCGCCCGGTGAAGCCAACGCGCTCGGCCGCATCCGCTTCAATTTCCCGAACAAGTTCCTGGTCTATCAGCACGACACGCCGGACAAGTATTTGTTCGCGAAGGATGAGCGCGCCTTCAGCCACGGCTGCATGCGCGTGCAGAATCCGGATCAGTACGCGTCCGTGCTGCTCAACATCACCGAGCCGAACCAGCACTACACGCCGGAACGGATCCGCAGCATGTACGGCTCGAGCGAAGTCGATCTGAAATTCCCGACGCCGATCCCGGTCAACATCACCTACCAGACCGCGTTCGTGGACGACGCCGGCAAGCTGCAAATCCGCAGGGACATCTACGGCCGCGACGCCGCCATGCTGTCGCTGCTCAAGAACAGCCGCGGCAAGGACCTCGAAACGGTCGTTGCGCACGCCCAGCCGAGCTACGCGCGGCCGCCGAGCAGCAGCCTGCCGCCTGGCGTGAACGTCGCCGGCGACAACAGCGGCTTTGGCTCCTCCGGACCGAACTTCTTCGAGCGCCTGTTCGGGGGATTCGGCCAGCCGGAGCCGCAGCCGGTCCGCCGCGGCCAGGCCCAGCAGCAGCGCCGGGTGATCACCCGCTAATCTGCCCCTCCGCCCGATTGGGATAAATTTTGAAGTAAAATCAACGATCTCGCTCGAAAAGCGAGATCGTTTACGTTAACCATTTCCCATGGGGTCCGGGGAACAGGGCTATCTTTTGCCACACTCCCCCAGTTAGTTAAGCCCAACTTGGGGGCGGGTCGGTAAACCTCGGTTAACCCTCCCGCTTTAAGAAAGCGTTCACCGTCTTCCGCAGGGGGTCTGCGAGGATGCCGACCGAACGCTCGTCGACTGGGTGGGCTCATAGTGCTGGCTGTTTTCGCACGCCGCTACAATCCGCTGTCGCTGCCTAAGGCCGGATACCAAGTCGGCCTGACTGCGCTATTGCTGTTGGCGGGCGCCGGCTCGGTGCACGATGCGACTGCGCTGAACCAGACCCGCACCCTCACCTTCCACCACACCCATTCCGGCGAAGACCTCAACATCACCTTCAAACGCGATGGCCGCTACGACGAAGCCGCGCTGAAGCAGCTCAATCACTTCCTGCGCGACTGGCGCTCCCAGGATGAGACGGTGATGGACCGTCACCTCTTCGACATCCTGTGGGAAGTCTATAACGACGTCGGCGGCAAGCAGCCGATCCAAATCATCTCCGCCTATCGCGCCCCTGCCACCAACGCCATGCTCCGCCGCCGCTCCTCGGGCGTTGCGCGCCACAGCCAGCACATGCTGGGCCATGCGATGGACTTCTTCATCCCGGGCGTGCCGCTGGAGCAGATCCGCTTCGCCGGCCTGCGCCTGCAGCGCGGCGGCGTCGGCTTCTATCCGACCTCGGGCTCGCCCTTCGTGCATCTCGACACCGGCGGCATTCGCCACTGGCCGCGGATGACCCGTGAGCAGCTGGTCCGGGTGTTCCCGGACGGCCGCACCGTCCATGTCCCGACCGACGGCACACCGCTGAAGGGCTATGAACTCGCCAAGGCCGACATCGAACGCCGCGGCAATGGCGATGATGCTGCGACCATCAGCAAGCCGACCCTGTTTGCGAAGCTGTTCGGGACCGGCAAGTCGGGCGACGACGAAGACGAAGGCGCGGCCGCCGTGAACGACAAGCCCGCGGCCCCCACCGTGGTTGCGACCGCGGCCCCTGCAAGATCCGCCGACCCCGTTCCGCTGCCGCGCGCCAAGCCGCAGCAGTTCGCCGCCGCGATCCAGCTCGCCGCCGCCGACGCGCAGCTCGTCCCGATGCCGAAGGCCAAGCCGGCGGTGCAGGTGGTGCAGACGGCCGAGAACACCGCGCCGCAATCGCCCGCCGATATCATCAATGCCCGCGGTTTCTGGGGTGACGAGTCCGCGGCGCCGAAGCAGGCATCGGCCGCGCAGATCGCCGCGCTGAAGGCGCGTGAGGCGGTCGGCGGCTCCGATCCGCAGACCACCGCCAGCACGACCGAGAACTTCAACAAGGCGCTCGCTTATGCGCCGGCTGCGTCCTCGCCGGTCGATCGCGCCAACATCGTCGCGGCGACCGCGCCGATCCCGCGCAATGTGCGCCCGGCGCGCAATGCGGCGGCGCCGGCCACCGAGATCAACACCGTCGTTGCGAAGGGCGCGCCTAGCCAAGGCGTCATCACGACATCGGCGCGGATCTCGGCCGCCAAGGGCAACGATATCTGGATGCGCGTCGTGATGCTGGCGCCGAGCGCGAGCAGCGGCATGCTGACCACCGTGCTCGGCGACACCGACATGAACATGATGCGGCAGCATTTCGTGAAGCCGCAGGCCGCCGTCGCCATGACCTTCTCGGAAGATCCGATGATGGGCATGACCTGCGATCGCTTCTCGGGCTCGGCGACCGCCCTCCTGACGACCCAGTCGTTCGTGCTGCGCACCGCCTCACTGCGCTGAGCCTCGCGAGTCAATTTACCAGCAGGTCAAGCCGGCAGCCCTGCCTTGAGCAGGCCGGCCTCGTAGCGCGCCCGGTCGGGCGCGCGCTTGTAGTGCTGGGTTGCCAGGTGAGCGGCGACCGAGAAGGTCGGCTCACGCTTCAGCACCTCGGTCGCATGGGCTGCGGCCGCCACCGCGTTGCCCATCTGCGCCAATGTCGCGGCGAGGAAGGCGTGATGGGTGTGGTCGGGCCGCGTGATCCGCGAGAACGCCTCGGCCGCGTCGGCGTATTTCTCGGCGCAATAGCAGGCCCGGCCGAGATGACTCCAGAATCGTTCCGGATGGAACGGATTGAGGCGCATCGCCCGCTTGATCCAGTCGATGCCCTCCTCCGGCCGCCCAAGCCAGGTCAGGAGCTCGCCCTGCTGCACGACGACCAGATCGTAGTTGGGATTGAGCGCCAGCGCGCGCTCCTGGTGGAAGGCCGCCTTGTCGTGGTCGTCGCGGTTGAGGTTCAGCGCCGCGAGGATCCGGTGCACGTCGCTGTCATTGTCGTCGAGCTTGAGCGCGATCTCGAGTTCGGCCGCTACCTGCGCGAAGGTCGCGTCGCGGTCGTCGCACCAATTGTAGACCCAGGTCTGGCCGAGCACGCAGGCCCGCCAGGCGTGCGCATGGGCGTAATTGGGGTCGAGCACGATGGCCCGCTCGAGCAGACGCTGCGCCTCCGCATTGTCGTCGCGGGCCGAGCGATGATGCAGCACCTTGGCGGCCAGCACGCACTCATAGGCCGCCATGTTGTCGGTCGGCTTGCGCTTGACGCGGTCATGGGCGGCGGCCTCGACGCGGCCCGGCAAGGTCGACACGATCGCGCGCGTCATCTCGTCCTGGATCGCGAAGATGTCGGCGAGCTCGCGGTCGTAGCGTTCGGCCCAGACGTGCCGGTCGGCCTCGGCATCGATCAGCTGCACGGTGACGCGAATCCGGCCGCCCGCCTTGCGCACGCTGCCTTCCAGCACATAGTCGACCGCGAATTCCTTCGCGACGTCCTGCACCTTCACCGCCTTGCCCTTGTACACGAAGGTCGAGTTGCGCGAGATCACGAGCAGATCGTGGAAGCGCGACAGCTCGGTGATGATGTCCTCGGTCAGGCCGTCGGCGAAGAATTCCTGCTCGGGATCGCCGCTCATATTGACGAGCGGCAGCACGGCGATGGAGGGCTTTTTGGCGACGACAGGGGCGGCCGCCGCGCTTGGATGGTCGGTTGCGGATCTGGCGCCCGATTCGAGATGGACGCGGAAAACCCGGATCGGGCGCGCAATGTTCTTGACGGTCTGGTCGCCGAGATCCTCGAAACTCAGATCTTCCAGGCGATCGCCGACCTGATCGCGGACCGCGCCGGAAATGCAGATGCCACCGGGTTCGGCCAGCACCTCGAGGCGCGAGGCGACATTGACGCCGTCGCCGAAGATGTCGGCACCGTCGACGATCACATCGCCGAGATTGATGCCTATGCGAAACTGCATCCACCGCGCCGGCGCGACGTCGGTGTTGCGCTTGGCCATCCGGCGCTGGACCTCGGCCGCGCACAACACCGCATCGACGACGCTGTGGAATTCGACCAGCAGGCCGTCGCCGGTGGTCTTGATGATGCGGCCGCGATTTTTGGTGATGGCCGGATCGATCAGTTCGATCCGATGGGTCTTGAGACGCGCAAGGGTCCCCGTCTCGTCAGCCTCCATCAGGCGGCTAAAGCCGACCATGTCGGCGGCGAGGACCGCAGCGAGCCGACGCTCTGGTCCTGGCACGTCCATCTGAACGCTCTGCCCGGTTACCTCACCGGCAGTGTAGCAAATCCCGGGATTTCACCCAAGCCTCGCCAAGAGGATTGGGCGAGTTACCTCGGGTGGGCGCCTTGACGACGGCCCTGCCTGCCGCCTCAGAGCATCCCGAGCGCCTGCATATAGGTCTCCAGGATGGTTTCCTGCTCCTGGCGCTCGTTGGCGTCCTGCTTGCGCAGGCGCACGATGGTGCGCAGCGCCTTGACGTCGAAGCCGTTGCCCTTGGCCTCGGCATAGACGTCGCGGATATCGTCCGAGATGGTCTTCTTTTCCTCTTCCAGCCGCTCGATGCGCTCGATGATGGATTTGAGCTGGTCCTTGGCAAATCGCGTTGCGGGTTCATCCTGAACGGCGGCAGACGTGGTGGCCATCGCGTACTCCTGAAATGGCAATGAAATGTCGCGCGAATACGCGCCACGCGCACCGCTTGTTGCGGGCGACCCTCGATTTTGGAGCACGTCCCGTCAAGGAAACATCGCGCTCATCCACAGCGCGCCCACAGGAGATGCGGGCGGCCACGGAACTGGGGTCACATCAATCGGGAATTAGTGCCCGCTTTGGGCCTTCTTCATCGCCGCGAGCTGCTCCGGCGTCGCGCCACCCTGATACTTCGCCTTCCACTCCTCATAGGGCATGCCGTAGACCGCCTCGCGGCTCTCGTCTTTGCTCACGGCAAGGCCCTTGGCGTCGGCCTCTTCCTTCATCCAGTTGGACAGGCAATTGCGGCAGAAGCCGGCAAGGTTCATCAGGTCGATGTTCTGCACATCGGTCCGGTTGCGCAGATGATCGACGAGGCGCCGGAACACCGCGGCCTCAAGTTCTGTTCTGGTTTTGTCGTCAATGCTCATGATCGTGATCCCGGTGTGATGTGCTCACCATATTGATATCAGGTGGGAATTGTCACAGATTTTGCCATATCGTCGCGCAATACGGAGCTGTCCGGCCACGGTGCCGCAGCATGGCAGACGGGCGCCCGCCCGTTGACAGTGCCTGCCGGGCACGCGAAATCGACAATGATTTGATATAGCTTCGCCGCATGAGCCCAACAGATTCTCTCGCCTCAGCTCCCCGCACCATCCGCCTGATCCCGGCCGGCATCCCGGTGCTGGCGCTTGTCGCGGCTTGCCTGTGGACGAGCCCTGCGGCCGCCGATTTCCGGCTCTGCAACAACACCTCGAGCCGGGTCGGGATCGCGCTCGGCTACAAGGACGCCGAGGGCTGGACCACCGAAGGCTGGTGGAATGTGTCGTCGCGAACCTGCGAGACCTTGCTGCGCGGCAACCTTGTGGCGCGCTACTACTACATCTACGCTCTCGACTACGATCGCGGCGGCGAATGGTCCGGTCAGGCCTTCATGTGCTCGCGCGACAAGGAATTCACCATCAAGGGCACCGAGAATTGCCTGGCGCGGGGCTTTGACCGCACCGGCTTCTTCGAGGTCGACACCGGCGAGCAGCGTGCATGGACCGTCCAGCTGACCGAAGCCAACGAACAACAGCCGCAGAAAGTACCGGGAATGCCGGGCGGCGTGGCCCCGGGAAGCCCCGGGGCGATGCCGGGCCTGCCCAGCTCGCCGCCGGGCGCAGCGCCTCCGGGCGCGTCGGGTCTGCCGCCAGCCGCACCACCCGGAAACAAACAATGAGACGACTGCGCCGAATCAAGATCCTCGCAACGCTCGGCCCGGCCTCCTCAGACAGCGCGATGATCCGCAGGCTGTTCGAGGCCGGCGCCGACGTGTTCCGCATCAACATGAGCCATACCCCGCACGACAAGATGCGGGAGCTGGTCAAGACCATCCGCAACGTCGAATCGAGCTACGGCCGGCCGATCGGCATCCTGGTCGACCTGCAGGGGCCGAAGCTGCGGGTCGGCGCCTTTGCGGAAGGGTCGACCCAGCTCAAGAACGGCCAGAGCTTCATTCTGGATTCTGACAAGACGCCCGGCGACAACAGCCGCGTCCAGCTTCCGCATCCGGAGATCCTCGCCGCGCTCCGGCCCGGCCACGCGCTGTTGCTCGACGACGGCAAGGTGCGGCTGATCGCCGAGGAAACCTCGCCCGACCGCGCGGTTACGCGCGTCGTGATCGGCGGCAAGATGTCGGACCGCAAGGGCGTCAGCCTGCCCGACACCGACCTGCCGGTCTCCGCGATGACCCCAAAGGACCGCGCCGACCTCGAAGCCGCGCTGCCGGAGGGGATCGACTGGGTCGCGCTGTCCTTCGTGCAGCGTGCCGAGGACGTGATCGAGGCCAAGAAGATGATCCGCGGCCGCGCCGCGGTGATGGCCAAGATCGAGAAGCCGCAGGCGATCGACCGACTCGCCGACATCATCGAGGTGGCGGACGCACTGATGGTGGCGCGCGGCGATCTCGGCGTCGAGCTGCCGCTGGAGCGGGTGCCGAGCCTGCAGAAGCAGATGATCCGGATGGCGCGCGGCGCCGGCAGGCCGGTGGTGGTCGCAACCCAGATGCTGGAATCGATGATCCAGGCGCCGGTGCCGACGCGCGCCGAGGTCTCCGACGTCGCCACCGCCGTCTATGAGGGCGCCGACGCCATCATGCTGTCGGCGGAATCCGCCGCCGGCAAATTCCCGGTCGAAGCGGTTTCGACCATGAACCGCATCGGCGAGGAGGTGGAGCGCGATCCGACCTATCGCAGCGTGATCAACGCACAGCGCGTCGATCCCGAGGCGACGGTGGGCGATGCCATTGCCGACGCCGCGCGGCAGATCGCCGAGACGCTCGATCTGTCGGCGATCATCTGCTGGACGTCATCCGGCTCGACCGCGATCCGCGTGGCGCGCGAGCGGCCCAAGGTGCCGGTGGTCGCGATCACGCCGAACCTCGCCACCGGGCGCAAGCTGTCGGTGGTGTGGGGCG
This sequence comes from Bradyrhizobium sp. JR3.5, assembly GCF_054057015.1. NCBI lineage: Bacteria > Pseudomonadati > Pseudomonadota > Alphaproteobacteria > Hyphomicrobiales > Nitrobacteraceae > Bradyrhizobium > Bradyrhizobium sp. JR3.5. Next base: position 4,085,024 of record NZ_JBSRYV010000002.1, on the reverse strand, counting down.
TGCATTGCGTGGTCGCCGAGGACGCGCATGATCTCGACGACATGGTTGAACGCGCCGGCTCGATTGCATTCCGGGACGGCTTTGCCAAGGCCGGCCAGCGCGTCATCATCGTCGCCGGCGTGCCGCTCCGCGCGCCCGGCACCACCAACATGCTGCGCATCGCCTCGGTCGGACCGAACGGCGACGCGCAGCTGTAGATTCTCGTTTTGACGCGTTTTCTTCACGCGAACCGGTGCCCGCTTCGCTCGAAAGCGCTCTAACCCGCCGCGCCGGGCCACGCATCAGCGCCGCCCCAAGGCTGCGCTCCAGACCGTCAGCCCTGCAACGCCGCGTCGAGCGTGATCTTGGTGTTGAGCAGCTTCGACACCGGACATCCGGCCTTGGCCTTGCCCGCCAAGTCCTGGAACGTTGAGTTATCGGCGCCCGGGATCTTCGCCGATAGCGTCAGGTGCACGGCAGTGATGGCAAAGCCGTCGGCGACCTTCTCCAGGGTCACGTCGGCCTTGGTCTCCATGTGCTCGGCCGTGAGCTTGGCCTCGCCCAGGATCAACGACAGCGCCATCGTGAAGCAGGCGGCATGCGCCGCGCCGATCAGCTCTTCGGGGTTCGAGCCGGGCTTGCCCTCGAAGCGACTGGCGAAGCCATAGGGGTAATCCGAGAGCGCGCCACTCTTGGTCGAGATCGCGCCCTTGCCGTCCTTGATGCCACCCTGCCATTTGGCCGAACCATGGGTCGTCGTCATGCGTTGCTCCGTGAGATTGGTTGAACCCAGCCTCAACCTACAACGCCAATGCGACGGAAGTGTTCGCCGCGCAGCCGCGATCTCAGGCCCCGACCAGCGCCTTTGCCGGGGTCGTCGCCTGCACCACAAGGCCACGGGCGCGCGCGTCCATCACGCCGACCGCGCGCAGCGCGAGCAGCGTCACGGTCTGCACCGCATCGCGCAGCTTGATCGGATCGTCGAGATTGGCCGGCGCCAGCGGGCCGACCAGCGCTTCGTGCAGCGCGCCGAGCAACGCCGTGGCGGCAAGCGCCGTGTCCTGTGCCGGCAGATGTCCGGCGCGTACGGCGGCGTCGATGCGCATGGCCAGCTCGCCGGAAATATCGCGGCGGCTGGCGAGGCGCGAGGCGGTGACGTCGACATCGACCGGCTCGGCCAGGATGCCCCAGGCCAGCTTGCGCTGCGACAGCACGTGGACCGCAATCGTCGTCACCGCGGCCGCCAGCGCCGATGACGGTCCGGGCGCGGCCTCTGCGGCGCGCCGGATCGCGGACAACTCGTCGCGCGAGACCTCCGTGATCAATTCCGAGATCAGCTCGGCCTTCGACGGGAAATAGCGATAGACGGTGCCGGCCGCGACATTGGCCCGCACTGCGACGGGTGCGATCTGGACCGCGGCCATGCCGCCCGCCGCCGCCGCGTCGCGCGCAGCCGACAGGATGGCGCTGCGCCGGGCAGCCAGCCGTTTCACAACCTGATGAGTTCGCCGGTAGACCATGGCATTCCGTCCCCCCACCGTGTGCCCCGGCCGGCGCCCACCGGCAGAACACACGCGTCTTCAATGTTTTGAACGATTGATCCCGCAACCGTTTGAAGAAGTGAACAACTATTCAGACTGAATGACAAGCTGGAATTGTAAGGATTTTGCGACGGCCGCACGCCACCTCCGATTGAACCGGCGGCCCTCCGGTCGACGGAAGGTGCCAACAGCACTCAGGTCCGGATTGGGCTTCCGATGGTAAATCGCGCGCCAAGATAATTGCTCGAAATCGAGACATCCGATCTCGCGCGGACCCACGACATCGCGGTCGCATTTACCCGAATTTATCGGAAGCCGTGGTCGAGTGCGCCCAACGCCACGTGTGGCGTTGCCTCGATGTTCCCGGCCGGACCAAGAAAGCGCATGTCACTCTCCATCACCAGCAGCGTGGGCAGCCGTAGCGCGGTGCGAGGACTGCTGCCGCTGTGCGCCGCCGTGGGCGCCTATCTGTTCTATCTCTCCGCCGGAGAAATCCTGCTGCGCGATTCCGACACGGAGTGGCAGATCAAGGTCGGACAGTGGATCCTCGAACACGGCGCGATGCCGACATCAGACGTGTTCTCGTTCACCCGTTTCGGCGAGCCCTGGATCTCGAGCTCGTGGCTGTCGCAGGTGGCGTACGCTCTCGTGTACGGCGGCGATTGGGCCGGACCGGTGATCCTGACGTCGGTCGCGATCGGCGCGTCGGTCGCGATCTTTCTGCAGCTGTTGAGTCCGTATTTCGATCCGGCGCGTGCACTCCTGATCGCGGCGCTGGCGCTGCTGCTGTCTACGATCCACTTCTTCGCGCGGCCGCATGTGCTGGCACTGCCGGTGCTGCTGGCGTTCATCGGCGGCCTGATGTCAGCCGCGGATCGCCGCACCCATCCGTCATGGTGGCTGCTGCCGCTGATGGCGTTGTGGGCCAATCTGCATGGCGGCTTCGTGCTCGGCCTGGCGCTGATCGGGCCGATCGGACTGGAGGCGGTGTGGAGCGCGGAGCCTAGCCGCCGCCGTCAACTCATCGTGCGATGGGGATTGTTCGGCGTCGCCGCGCTGGCCGCGAGCTGCGTGACGCCCTATGGCTGGAATAGCCTGCTGGGTGCGACCAAGATCCTCAGCCTCGGCAAGCTGCTGTCGCTGATCGGCGAATGGCTTCCCGCGGATTTCAGCAAGCCCAGCTTCTTCGAAGCCACGCTGCTCGGCCTGATCGGCGTCATCTGCTATCGCGGGCTGACCCTGTCGGTGCCGCGGATCCTGTTGCTGCTCGGGCTGATCTGGATGGCGCTGAGCCATATCCGCAACATCGAGATGTTCGCGTTCATCGCGCCGCTGGTGCTCGCCAAGCCGATCGCCGAACAATGGGGAATGGCAGGCGTCCGCGCCACCCGCTTCGAGGAAGGACACGCCGTCCCCGTCGTCACGATCCTGGCTACTATCGCGATGGTGATCGGAGCGTGGGTGACGACGACGATGTTCGTCGCACAGCACGAGTTCAAGTTCCTGCCGGTGTTCTCGCCCATTGCCGCCGTCGACGTCCTCCAGCAACACAAGGCGCAGCGCGTGTTCAGCACCGCGCCGTTCGGCGGCTACATGGTAAGCCACGACATGAAGGTGTTCATCGACGGCCGCGCCGAGCTTTATGGCGAGCAATTCGTGCTCGATTATTACGCCGCGCTCGATGCCCGCGACGTCGGCCAGCTGCTGGACCTGCTCGACAAATACCGGATCGACGCCACACTGTTGAGCTCGGACTCTCCGGCCGGAAACGCGCTGGACCATCTCAAGGGCTGGAAGCGGCTCTACAAGGACGACATCGCCGTCATCCACGTGCGGTCGGACGAGACGAAGGCCGGCGTGCCGGCGGCGGCAGAAGGTTCGAATTAGGCGCGTACTCCTAAATGCGTTACGCCCGCTTTTGCCTTGAGGGCCGCCGTCGGAGGCGACATAGATTCAAGCCAGCTTTGGGCCCAACAGGCGACATAAGAACGAAGAAAGCCGCCAACTGCGGCGGCCTTACCTCCATGTCGCGCGGCCCCTCCCGAAACCCGGATGTCGAGCCTGAAACTCGTCCATAAACATGAGGCGAGCTTGGTTGAGGATACCCCGAGCTTCTTTCGAATAGCCGTATTCTTCGGCTTGGGACCAAAGGTCATAAACCTGGAGCATGAAATCTTGGTATCGTTCGGCTGGATCGACCAGATCGCCATACTTGTCTCGCTCACCCGCCATGCTGATCTCCGAAAGCAACAGAGAGTCACAGGAGCAAACCTTTCATAGGTCCGCAATGGGTCAAAGCCGGCATATAGCGGCCGAGCCGAGCGACGTCCGCTTTGCCCTCGGAGGCCGACGCCGGGGCGATCTTAGCGCTTGCCGCGCTCTTTGACCGGGATCACGAATTTCAGACCCGACCACACCCGCATCGACGGCGCAGACCTTGATGTCGACCAGGCCGGACGCGAGCCCGATCTCGCGCACCGCCCTGTCATCAAGGTCGGTCGCGACGCCTGAGCTCTTCTTCGGCCACGACACCCAGATCATGCCGTCGGGCGCGATCGCCTCCCGGTAACGCTGCAGCTTGGCGGCGAGCCCCCTGGCCTCCGCGGCGAACAGATGCACGGCATCGAGTGGCGCCCGTGCGGTCTTCGCGATCCGTACATCGGCAGGCAGCCCGCCGACGATGTCGCCATAGGGAACGGACAATCCGTCGACAAAAATACAAAAGCCCGGCTTGAGGCCGAGCTTTTGCACAATCGGTTTGCCGGAAGGGCCGGCCATGGCGGGCGAGGCTTACGCCTGCGGCTGCGGCTCCATGCCGGTGTCCGGATCGGGACGCGGGCGGGGCTTGCCGGCCGGCGGCACGGCGGAGGCGCGCGGCGTCGACGGCTCCAGCACCGACTCGCGGTTGGGCTTCTTGCCCTTCAGCAGGTCGATGATCTCGTCGCCGGTCAGCGTCTCGAACTCGAGCAGGCCCTTGGCGAGCGCCTCGAGGTCTTGGCGCTTCTCGGTGAGGATCTTGGTCGCCTCGTTGTAGCCTTCCTCGACCAGACGCCGGATCTCGGAGTCGATCTTCTGGACCGTCGCCTCGGACGCATTCTGGGTGCGCGAGACCGACATTCCCAGGAACACCTCGTCCTGGTTCTCGCCATAGGACACGGTGCCGAGCTCTTCCGAGAGGCCCCAGCGCGTCACCATCATGCGGGCCAGGCGGGTCGCCTGCTCGATGTCGGAGGCGGCACCCGAGGTCACCTTCTCGCGGCCGAAGATCAGCTCTTCCGCGACACGGCCACCCATCATGATGGCGAGGCGCGAGGTCATCTGCTCCAGCGACATCGACAGCTTGTCGCGCTCCGGCAACTGCATCACCATGCCCAGCGCACGGCCGCGCGGAATGATGGTCGCCTTGTGGATCGGATCGGTCGCGACGACATTGAGGCCGACGATGGCGTGGCCGCCCTCGTGATAGGCCGTCAGCAACTTCTCTTCCTCGGTCATGACGAGCGACTTGCGCTCGGCGCCCATCATCACCTTGTCCTTGGCCTCTTCGAACTCGGCCTGCGTCACCATCCGCTTGTTGCGGCGGGCGGCGGTCAGCGCAGCCTCGTTGACGAGGTTCATCAGGTCGGCGCCCGAGAAGCCCGGGGTGCCGCGCGCGATGGTCTTGAGGTTGATATCCGGCGCCAGCGGCACCTTGCGGACGTGAACCTTGAGGATCTGCTCGCGGCCGACGACATCCGGATTCGGCACGACGACCTGACGGTCGAAGCGGCCCGGACGCAGCAGCGCGGGATCGAGCACGTCGGGACGGTTGGTCGCCGCGATCAGGATCACGCCTTCATTGGCCTCGAAGCCGTCCATCTCGACCAGCAGCTGGTTCAGGGTCTGCTCGCGCTCGTCATTGCCGCCGCCGAGGCCGGCGCCGCGATGACGGCCGACCGCGTCGATTTCGTCGATGAAGATGATGCAGGGCGCGTTCTTCTTGGCCTGCTCGAACATGTCGCGGACACGACTCGCGCCGACGCCGACGAACATTTCGACGAAGTCAGAACCGGAGATCGTGAAGAACGGCACGTTGGCTTCACCCGCCACCGCGCGCGCGATCAGCGTCTTGCCGGTGCCGGGAGGGCCGACCAGCAGCACGCCGCGCGGAATGCGTCCGCCCAGCCGCTGGAACTTGCCGGGGTCGCGGAGGAATTCGACGATCTCCTGCAGATCCTGCTTTGCCTCGTCGACGCCCGCGACGTCCTCGAAGGTGACGCGGCCATGCGCCTCGGTCAGCATCTTGGCGCGCGACTTGCCAAAGCCCATCGCCTTGCCGGCGCCGCCCTGCATCTGCCGCGACAGGAATATCCAGACGCCGATCAGCGCGATGAACGGCAACCAGGAGACGAGCAGCGAGACGAACCACGGTACGTTGTCGCCGGGCGCCTTCGCGGTGATCTGCACCTTGGCGTCATAGAGGCGCTTCACGAGCGACGGATCGCTCGGCGCGTAGGTCTGGAAGCTGGTGCCGTTGTTGAAGGTGCCGTGAATCTCGGGCCCCTGAATCACGACGTCGCGGACATGGCCCTGATCGACCTCAGTGAGAAGCTGCGAGAACGAGATGTCCGAGGACGACGAGCGCTGGCCGGGATTCTGGAAAAGCGTGAACAACGCCAGCAACAGCAGGACAATGATGACCCAGAGGGCGAAATTCCGCAGATTGGCGTTCATGGTCTTCCTTCGTGGTCGCGCGGATCGCGGCCTCTCTCTAATCCTTGGGCAGGCTCTGTGGGAATCCCCAGGGAATCCATCCCGTCGATGCCCTACAATCTAGGTGCCGCTGGGGTCGATGCCAAGGGAACCACGCACGACTATTTACCGCATCCTAGCCCGATTCCCGGTCAAAAAATGACGCGGAATCCGGTGTTTTTCCGGGGTGGTTAAGCCTCCTTGCCGGATTATGACAGCGGTTGAAACAATCGAACCCGGCTCAGCGGGAACGGGCCCGGCGAGGCGGCGCCGGGCTGATCCTGATACGGCCGGAGGCGACACTGATGACCGCTCCGGCAAGCGTCTGTTTCAGCTTGGATTCGCGTTGTCGCAAGGGCTGATTGACGGCCTCATCGACCGCGGCGAGCAGGGTTTCGACCTTGCCGAGTTCGGCTGGCCCCTCGTGTCCGGTGCGATCGATGGCGCGCTTGAGCAGGCGGAGGCGGATTTCGTCCGGCATCACCGCGAACTGTGCCGCATCGAAGCCCGCATCGAAGTGATCCTCGCTTTTCAACGCAAGATAGCGCTCGGCGCCGTCGACCAGCACCTCCAGCGCGGCGTTGGCGCGCGCGATCCGCGCCGCGAGCCGTGCCAGGTTCCGCGCGTCGCCGCCCTCCTCCGCCAGCAGCGGCATCAGCGCGCGCAGCCGTGGCCGCGTGAAGGACGGATCGCGGTTGGTCGGATCGTCGGCAAAACCGATGCGCGCCTTCTTCAGCGTCGCGAGCAACTGCGCCTTCGAGATATCCAGCAACGGTCGCGTCAGCATGACGCCGTCGCGCTCGGTCTCGCGCGCCATCGCCGAGAGACCCGCGACGCCACTGCCGCGCAGCATCCGCATCAACAGCGTCTCGGCCTGGTCGTCACGGGTGTGCGCGGTCAGGATATGCGTCGCGCCGTGCTTGCGCGCGGCCTGGGCGAGCAGGCCATAGCGCGCCTGGCGCGCGGCTGCCGGCACGCCGGTGCTGGGCTTGGGCCCGCTCCAGCGCAGCGTGTGATGCGGCAGGTCGAGGCTTCGCGCCAGCCGCTTGACGTCGCGCGCCTCGCGGGCCGCTTCAGGACGCAGGCCGTGATCGACGGTGACCGCCACCAGCCGCGGTCCCTGCGCGAGCGCGCGGCGCCAGCGCGCGGCCAACCACATCAGCGCGACGGAATCGGGACCGCCCGACACCGCGAGCACGATCGCTGGCGCGCGCGCCAAGCCTGCGAACAGGCGCTTGGCGTCGCTTGCCGGGATGGCGGATTGGTCGTCGGGCATCACAGAACCAGCAGGTCGCGGAAGGCCGGAAGCGGCCTCCCCGGCTGGTTTAGCACTTCACGCGCTTCTGCTCGCGGTCAACCGCAGCTTTGACGCCGCCGGACGCGCGCGGGTACTTCCGCGCGATCTCGCCGAATGCGGCGCAGGCGGCTTCCTTTTCCTTCAGCGCCGCCAGCGACTGGCCGAGCCGCAGCAGCGCGTCGGGCGCTTTCGCGGACTTGTCGAACTTGGTGGTCACACCGAGGAAGGTTTCCGCAGCATCGCGATATTGCTGGCGCTGGAAATAGCTTTCGCCGAGCCAGTATTGCGAATCCGCCACCAAAGGATCGCTCGGATACTTGGTGGCGAAGTTCTTCATCGTCTCTTCGGCGAGCGCATAGTCCTTGCGCTGCATGTAGCCGATGCCGAGGTCGAACTCGTCCTTCGGCGTGGCCGACGGCGGCAACGTGGTCAGGGCCGCGCTCGCGCCGGGCGCCCGCTGCGGGCTCGTGTTGCCGAGATCGAGCGGCTCGCCCGCTCCGCGGCCGCCGGGCGCGCTGACCGCCGCATCGTTCTGCATCGGCATCTGGCCGCCGCCACCGAGCACGCGCGGAGCGCCGGGGGCATTCGGATTCTGGGTCGGATCGAAGGCATCGCCGCGGCCGCGGCGGCCGGGAGCCGCCGCGGCCGGCTCCTGCACGATCGGGGCGGGCGCTGCGATCTGCTGCTGGTCATAGCCGCCCTGCGGCTGCCGGCCGTATCCTTGCTGCGGCTGGCCATACCCCTGCTGCGGCTGAGCGAAGCCGGGCTGCGCCTGCGGGTACCCCTGCTGCGCCGGCGGCACCGCCGCGACGCCGGGCTGGGCCGCCGGAGGCTGTCCATTCGGGCCGGGCGGCTGGCCGCCAAGCTGGCGCAGGCGCTCCTCGAGCTGGCGGTTGCGGTACTGCAGCTCCTCGTTCTGCCCGGTCAGCTGCCGCAGCTGGTTCTCCAGCCGCTCGATCCGCATCTCGGCATCGGAATCGTCGGATTGGGCAAACACTGGTGCGGAAGCGGCGAACAGCGCCGCGATCGCCGCGGCGGAAGAAAGAAAATGTAGCCTGGATGACATTTTGCCCTGACGACGAGATCGACGTGAAAAGCGCGCGACTTTGAGGGACGGAGTACGCCAGAATTGTGACTTGCAGTTCAAATCCGGGACAGCGTCGCGGATACCGGTTTAGTACGGACGGTGGAACAAGCAAGCGGCCAATTGCACGCAGCTTCGTTCATCTTGATGAAGCCGGGTCGGGCTTTCATGCGGCCAAAAACAAAACCGGCGCCCGAGGGCGCCGGCTTGGAAAACGCGTCCAGGATCGCGTCAGGAGCTGGCGTTCAGCACGGTGACGGCGCGGCGGTTCTGCGACCAGCAGGAGATGTCGTTACAGACCGCGACCGGGCGCTCCTTGCCGTAGGAGATGGTGCGCATACGGCTCGGATCGATGCCGCGCGAAGCGAGATAGGCGCGAACCGACTGGGCACGGCGCGCACCGAGCGCGATGTTGTATTCGCGCGTGCCGCGCTCGTCGGCATGACCTTCGATGGTGAAGGAATAACGGTTGTATGTCTGCAGCCACTGCGCCTGCTTGTCGAGGGTCGCTGTCGCCTGCGGGCTGAGATCGGTCTGATCGCTCTCAAAGAACACACGGTCGCCGACATTGACCACGAAATCCTGCTGGCTGCCCGGGGTCGCGGCGCCCCCAATTGCGCCATTGGCGTCCAGCGGGTTCTTGTTGGCGCAGGCACCCATCGACAACGCCACCGCCAGAACCGCAGCCAGCTTCATACCCTGGAGGATACGCATCTGATGTTTCATTCCGGAGCCTCCACGCTCACGCTCTTCGTACTGTCCATTGGGTCTACAGGGCGATGGTTAAGCGAACGTTCCGTCAACCTTGACGAGACCTTGCTAGAGCCGATCAAATGCCAGGCAATGGCGAAAAGCGCCCCCGATGGTTAATGGGTGGCAAATGTGGCGCGATGGTGAAGGGAAGGCAAGGTTCGCGGGAACCGGCCGCTTTTGCAGGACAATTTGGCCCGCGCGCAACAGTCGATCGATGTCAGATTGATCAGAACGCCGGTTTGCTCAGGGATTGCGGCACGATCGAGGCGCGCTCGAACGGCCGAACAAGACCGTCGGGCTGCAACTGGCCTTCCCGATCGAACAGCATCCGCCGCTCGAAGGCGCTCGAGCGCAGGAACGGATAGCGGGCGAGCACACGTTCCCGCACGGTCGGCAGATGCGACGCCATTAACCCGACCGGCTTCACAAGCCCAGGGTAGAGCCGCGGCTCCGACCAGGTTTCGTGCAGGAACACACGCCGGTAGAACGCCATGTGCTCGGGCCGGACCGGCGCCAGGCCGTAATCGGCGTTGAAATGCACACCCGCGGTCGAGCCGAGCCGCACCGTAACATAGGGCAGTTCCGGATTGTTCCGCGCCTTGTCGGGGTCCGCGACGAAGCGCGTCGAATCGATGAAGACCAAACCCTGATCGAGCTTCGGCAGCAGCACGTCGCCGAACACGTCGAGCGTTGGCGAAGAGCGCCACTCCGGCGTCACCACGGTGATGCGAATCGAGCTGCAGAGTTCGCCATGCAGATAGACGCCGAACACCCAGGCATTCGGAGCATCATCGAACTGATCGACGACGCGCTCGTCCGCCGAGGGCCGGATCGCGCCTTCGCGCAGATAGGCGCGGTAGCGAAGCCGGTAAATCTCGTCTTTCTGTTCGGGGGTCTGAGCGAGGCGGTAGTCGACTTGATCGAGAGGGTCCGCAAGCCTTCCTGTCGCGGGCTTGATGGCCTCGGCCGCGGACCTCATGTGGTAATCCCCTCAACAACCCAACAACTTCAACGCGTGCCAAAAGATTAACAGCTTCTTAATTTTCGTCAAAGCAATCGCGGCAATACAGTTAACTTGTGACCGCAAGGGTGCAATTCGAATCGAGCAGTCGAAAGGTTTCACAACTATCGATTGAGGAAATTGCGCTGGATCAAGCAATCGAGCGCGAGGGAACCACGTGCAGCTGGTCGTCGGTGCGCCGGCCGTGCGAGGCATTGAGCAGTTGGCGGATGCGCACCGCGGGAACCGGCCGGCTGAACAGATATCCCTGTGCTTCGGTCACCGCGCCATCGGCGCTGATCAGTTCGAGCTGCTCATTGGTCTCGATGCCCTCGACCACCACCGACATGCCGAGATCCGCCGACAACCGCGCCACCCCGCGCAGCAGGGTCAACGGGCGATCGCTGTCGATGCCTTCGAGGAAGGAGCGGTCGATCTTGACCTTCTGCAGCGGGAAATTGTGCAAATAGCTGAGCGACGAGTAGCCGGTGCCGAAATCATCCAGCGAGATCCGCACGCCGAGCGAACGCAGTTGCGACAGCACGTCGTGGGTCAGCTCGGTGTTGTGCAGCAGCGAGGATTCGGTGATCTCGATCTCGAGGCGTTGCGCCGGCAGGCCGGAGACCTCGAGCGCGTAGCGGACCTCGCTCAGCACGTCGCGCTGATGGAACTGCTGCGGCGAGAAGTTGACGGCGACGCTGACCGCTTCGGGCCACTTCATGCATTCCATGCAGGCCTTGCGCAGGATCCAGCGGCCGAGGTCGACGATCAAGCCCATGTCCTCGGCGACCGGAATGATGTCGACCGGGGAGACGGTGCCGCGCACCGGATGGTTCCAGCGCAGCAGCGCCTCGCAGGTGCTCACCTTGCCGGACTTCAGGTTGATCAGCGGCTGGTAGAACAGCTCGAATTCCTCGTTGGCGAGCGCCTTGCGCAGATCGAGCTCGAGGATCCGGCGGGCCTCGACGGTTTGCGCCATCTCGTCGCGGAAGAAGCAGAAGGTGCCGCGGCCGTCGGCCTTGGCGCGGTAGAGCGCCATGTCGGCGTTCTTCAGCAGCGTGTCGGCGCCGACGCCCGGCGCGGTCATGGCGATGCCGACGCTGGCGCCGATCTCGACCAGATGGTTGTCGATCTTGTAGCGCTCGCTGAGGCGGTCGACGATGCGCCGCGCCAATGCCGCGGCGTCCTCATGCGAGTGGATGTTCTGCTGGAACACGACGAACTCGTCGCCGCCGAACCGGGCCACGAAATCCTCCGGACGCAGCATCTCGCGCAGCCGTTCGGCGACCGCGCAGAGCAGCTGGTCGCCGCAGGGATGGCCGAGCGTATCGTTGACCTGCTTGAACTGGTCGAGGTCGACGAACAGCAATGCGGAGCGATGGTCGCCGTGCTGCATGGCGAGCAGCCGGCCGATCTCGTCGCGGAAATTGACGCGATTGGGCAGCGCGGTCAGCTCGTCGTAGCGCGCAAGGTGGCTGATCCTGGCCTCGGCGTCCTTGCGCTCGGTGATGTCCTCGACCAGCAAGACCGTGCCGCCGCCTGCCATCGGCTGGAACGTCCAGTCCAGCGAACGGTTCTGGGCCGGATCGGGGTCGCTGGTGACGATGTCGCCGCGCTGTGAGCTCTCGATCTCGTAGAGAATCTGTTGTGCGGCCGCGGCCGAGATCGCGCCGGACAGCACGCAGGCATTGCAGATGTCGGTCGCGCTGGCGCCGCGCTGCACGAAATCGTCCGATAGCTGCATCATCTCGATGAAGCGGTGGTTCATCACCGCAAGGCGGCCATCGGCGCTGAACATGCACAGGCCGTGCGGCATGTTGTTCAGCGCGGTATCGAACTGGCCCGCCAGCGCCGCCTCGCGCTCCTTGGCGATCCATGCGTTGACGTAGATGCGCTGCAGGCTGGAGGTGAGGTGCCGGATAGCGCTGAAGAACACCAGGCTCAGCAGCGCAAGGGCGATGTGATAGGGACCGCCGACATACATCAGCGCCGCGATCAGGGGACCGATAGACATCAGCAGATGCTGGTGGAAGATCTGTGGCCGGCCGAAGGTCCGCCCTACCCCCGCTGAGGTGTAGGCGACCACCGTAGTCACGCAGAGCATATGGGCGGCGGCATCGCTGGTCGTGAGCAGCACGGCTGCGCCCCACAGACCAAGCGTGATACCGTAGGCGAGGCTGCCGATCCGGTAGCGCTTCTCCCACGTCACGGATTCTTCGACGGTGAGACGGGAACTGCGCTGCTGATAGCGGTACATCTGCAGCGCGCGCGCCAGACCCACCACGATGAACAGCGGCACGCACAGCCAAGACAGCAGATTGCCGGTGACGAACGCAATCACGGCACCCGCGATGGCGGGGCCGAAGGCGCCGAAGATCATGGGCGCGGGGTTCATGAACAGGGAATCGACCAGCGCCGCGGAGATCGTCGGCGACATCGACTTGTCCGGTTCTCCCGTCTGGCTTGCAAACTGCATTGAGAGCGCGCGTCCTTTTCAGCTCGCACTCTTACTGATCGCAGGTGAAGTCTTTCTGAGGGAACATCGTTAGCGAGTCGTTGCCGCGACCCATTGGCAGTCGAAATTCGGCAGAAAATTCAGTACGCTAGGTAAGAAGTGCCGGCCGCCCCGGGGTTCCCCGGAGCAGCTCTGCGCGAACCTCACGACAACAGCGGCGACCAGGCGGGGTCAGAGGCAAAACCGGGGGTCGGCACCCGCAGCTCGTTGCGCCCGGAGACGTCGATGGTGAACAGCGACGGACCGCTGTTGCCGCCGGGATCGCGGAAGAACATCACGACGCGCCCGTTCGGCGCAAAGGTCGGCCCTTCATTGTGGAAGCCCGAGGTCAGGATGCGCTCGCCGGAGCCGTCCGGTTTCATGATGCCGATCGCGAACTGCCCGCCGCCCTGCTTGGTGAACGCGATATAGTCGCCGCGCGGCGACCACACCGGCGTCGAATAGGTGCCGTCGCCGAACGAGATGCGCTGTGCCGCGCCGCCGGTGGCCGGCATCACGTAGATCTGCGGCTTGCCGCCGCGATCGGACTCAAAGCAGAGCCGCGTGCCGTCGGGCGCATAGGATGGCGAGGTGTCGATCGCCGGCGTGTCGGTCAGCCGCGTCATCGACTTGGAGCGCAGATCCATCACGAACAGGTTGGAGTTGCCGCCCTGCTGCAGGCTCATGATGACGCGCTGGCCGTCGGGCGAGAAGCGCGGCGAGAACGACATGCCCGGGAAGTTGCCGACGATCTCGCGCTGGCCGGTCTCGATGTTGAGCAGATAGACGCGCGGGTCGCCCTGGCCGAACTCCATGTAGGTGATTTCCTGGGTCGACGGCGAGAAGCGCGGCGTCAGCACGAGATCGGAGCCGCGGGTCAGATAGCGCACATTGGCGCCGTCCTGGTCCATCAGCGCGAGGCGCTTGACGCGGCGATCGGCAGCGCCGCTCTCGTCGACGAACACGACGCGGGTATCGAAATAGCCCTTCTCGCCGGTCATGCGCTCGTAGATCTGGTCGGAGATGATGTGTGCGATGCGGCGCCAGTATTCGGCCGAGGTGTCGTACTGCTGGCCGGCGAGCTGCTGGCCGGTGTTGACGTCCCAGAGGCGGAATTCCGCCTTCACGCGCCCGTTGCCCTGGCGTGTCATGCGGCCGGTCACCAGCGCCTGCGCGTTGATGCTCTTCCAGTTGTTGAAGTTCGGCGCCGCGTCGATGTTGATCTGCTTCTCGAGATAGGCGGCCTGATCGATCGGCGCGAACAAGCCGCTGCGCTTCAGGTTGTTGGTGATCACCTGCGTGACGCCGACGCCAACTTCGGCGTCGCCAGGCGTGCCGGCGGCGAAGTTCGGGATCGCGATCGGCACCGGCGCGAACTCGCCCTCAGTGATGGTGATCCGCTTCTGAGCGGATGCGGGGCCGGTGAGACCACTCAGCATCACGCCGGCGGACGCCATGCCGGACAGGATCTGCCGGCGGCTCGGACGAAACAGCGCTTCAGGCAATCGGGTCTTGTCAATCATCGCTCGAACTCATGCTCGTAAACAGTGGCGCGCATTCTCAGCTCTGCCTCTCGGTAAAGGCCGGCTCAAAGAACTGCCACTCCTCAAAGAAACCTGGAGGCAACCGATAGGGCTGGCACTCGATGATCGCGCGCAAGCCGCTCTCCTGGTACACCCGAAGGTAAGGCGTCTTCGCCGTTCCCACCACGACCGGCATGCCTTCCAGCGTACCATCGCGCTTCAAATGGATTGAGAACACGGCCTCCGCCATTTGCGCTTCTATTCCACCGTAAGGCTTCTTCCAGCAGCGTTCGACCTGCTGCCGGAACATCGCGCCCCAGGTCGCGGAGTTGTCGGCAGCCTTGCCCTTTGCCGTGCCGAGCGCGGCGTTGGCGTTCAGCGCATCGCCGGTCGCCGCAGCCCGCGTCGGGTCACGCTTGTCGAGCAGCGCTGCGATCTTGCTCTGGTCGAACACGCGATCCTTCGGCTTCTGCTCCGGCGGCGGCTTGGCTGCCTGTTGAACCGGCTTCGGCGGCGGCTTCTTCTCTTCCTTCTTGATTGCTTCCGCGATCGGATCGGGCTTCACCGGATCGGGTTTCTTCTCGACCGGCTTCGGCTCTTCCTTCGGCTTGTTCTCGACCTTCTTCGGCGGATCCGGTTTCTTGTCTTCCGGCTTCTCCACCTTCGGCGCCGGCTGCGGCGCGGTGTCGGTCACGACAGGCGGCTTCTTCTCTTCGACCTTGCCGACGGTGTCGTCGACCGGCTTGGCCTCGGCGACCTTGTCGACCAGCGGCTTGGGATTTTCCTTCTTGCCGTCCTTCTGGCCGGTCATGACATGGGAGAGCTGGTCGGCGGAGATCACGTCGACCGCGACCGACTCTTCTTCGGGCATCACGTACGCCCTGGTCGAAAACGACACGAGGCCCCACCCGATCACGAGGACGTGCAGGACAATCGATGCCGCCAGAGTCTTGTCGACCTTGACCTTCAAATCAGGCTTCCCCGTGCCTTGGCATGATGGTTATCCGCCTTCCGGGATGATGACGATATTCGCCTTGAATCCCGCGGCCCGGACCTCCCCGAGCAATTTCATCATATCCGTGTAACAGACGTCCTTGTCGCCACGGAGATAGACCACTTTTTCGGCGTCCGACCGGGCATCCCCGATCGCCTTGATCTTGGCCGGAAAATCGGCGGCCGTGACCGGCGCGTCGCCGAGATAGAGCTCGACATTCGAGTTGCAGCCGCCACCGGTGCGCTTGACCGACAGCGTCAGCGGCGGCTGGTTCGACGAGATCGACTTGCCGCCGCTCGCGACCGGCAGGTCGATGTCGATGTTCGACGTCATCAGCGGCGCGGCGACCATGAAGATGATCAACAGCACCAGCATCACGTCGACCATCGGCGTGACGTTGATCTCGGCCATCACTGGCTTGCGCCCGCGCCGGCGTCTGCCACCACCGCCGGACCCTGCCATGCTCATCGCCATGATCGTGCGCTCGCAAGGGTGACCATCGTGACCATCATAAGCCTCAGCCCCGCTCGTCGATCTGACGCGACAGGATGGCGGAGAACTCGTCGGCGAACCCCTCCAGGCGCGCGGCCTGCCGGTTCACCTCCGAGGTGAACTTATTGTAGAAAATAGTCGCCGGAATTGCGGCAATCAGGCCGATTGCGGTCGCAAACAGCGCTTCCGCGATACCGGGCGCCACCACCGCCAAAGAGGTGTTTTTCGAGGCCGCGATCGACTGGAAGCTCGACATGATGCCCCAGACGGTGCCGAACAGGCCGACAAAGGGGCCGGCTGAGCCAACGGTGGCGAGCACCAGCAGCCGCCGTTCCAGCCGCTCCACTTCCCGGGCGATCGAGACGTTCATGACCTTCTCGATCCGGGCCTGCAGGCCGGCAAAGGACCGCGACTGGCTCTCGAAGGAGCGCTTCCACTCCCGCATCGCCGCCACGAAACAGGCCGCCATCGACTGGGTCGGCTTGGCCGAGAGCGCCCGGTAGAGCTCCTCGATCGACTGACCGGACCAGAACGCCTGCTCGAACTTGTCCATCGCCCGCTTGGTGCGGGCGTAGAGCAGGATCTTGTCGATCGCGATCGCCCAAACCCACACCGAGCAGGACAAAAGTCCCAACATCACGCATTTGACGACCCAATGAGCCTGCCAAAACAGCGCGATCAGCGACACATCGCTCGATGCCAGTGGCAGAGTTGACTGAGCCACGTCGGCGGGATTCATCGGCAATATCCTCTCAACGCAAGTGTCCCCATCAGGCGGGCCGTCAATCGGCACCGATTCCACGGCCGCATCAGGCGCGGCGAAACTGCGCGAAAGCCTCTTGCATCTGTCGCATGGGGGGCCCGTCCAAAGCCGGGCCCTGCTTCCCCTGCCAACATGTCAAAACGAGGGCTTTTCACGCGGCATTCCGACCCTAACCAAACGCTAATCATGGTTAAGGCGAGGTTACCAAAGGGAAATTTGGAGACGGGAAATGCCGCCGGCGGAGGGGATTGGCGGGTTCCGCAGGTGAATGGATTCGGCGATTGGTGGGGTGATGCCGGGCGCCTCCTCCCCGCGTCGTCCCGGCGAAAGCCAAGATTCATAACCACCGCATTTGATTGTAAACGGGATCGTGACTCGAGCGCCGGGCAACGGCTGATACTTGGGGTAATGGGTCCTGGCTTTCGCCAGGACGACGTGGATGGTTCTCGCGCGATACGACGCACGGTCATTGCGTACTTCATCTCGGTGTCATCGCCCGGCTCGACCGGGCGATGACAGTGGGTGGGGACGCACCGCCATCCCCCGTCATTCCGAGGCACCACCAACGGGTCGCGGGAACGCGCGCCCGATGACAGGCTCCGGTCTGAGCCCGGAATCCATTGAACCGCAGAACAAGTGGTGGAATGGATTCCAGGCTCTCGCTTCGCGAGCCCTCAGGTGCGCAATTGCGCACCGGGGAATGACGAGCAGAGGAATCCGCCTCAGGTCAAATGCCTGACGATCGCAAGCCCGGCGAACAGACCCGCGATCGACAACGCCACCGAGCCCGCGACATACAGCACGGCAAGGCCGAGCTCGCCGCGCTCATAGAGCAGTGCGGTGTCGAGCGAGAAGGCGGAGAAGGTGGTGTAGCCGCCGAGGATGCCGGTCATCAGGAACAGCCGCCAAGGCTGCGAGGCCTCGCCCTTGAAGGCGAGGTAGCCTGCGATCAAGCCCATCACGGTCGAGCCCGTGATGTTGATGATGAAGGTACCGTAGGGAAACGCGGTGCCGATGCAGCGCGCGCAAGTGACATTGATCAGGTGGCGCAGCGTCGCGCCGAGGCCGCCGCCGAAGAAGACGAGGAGATAGCTTGCCGCGTTACCCACCAATGCCCCCGCTGGTGTGTCGAGAAGCTCACAATACGCGCCGCTCAAAAGCTCACCCTCCCCTCGAGGGGGAGGGTCGGCTCGCATGAAGCGCAGCGGAATGCGAAACGGAGTGGGGTGATCTCTCAACGCGGACAGTGTCGCGCGTGGATAGACCGTCACCCCACCCCGCCGCACATTTCATTCGCGTCGACCCTCCCCCTCCAGGAGAGGGTAAGAGGGTCGAGCCGAATTGCGATCTGCGCTCAGCCGGCCTTGCCGAACAGCTCGTCGACGTAATCCCAGTTGACGAGGCTGTCGACGAACGCCTTCAGATAGTCCGGGCGGCGGTTGCGGTAGTCGATGTAGTAGGAGTGCTCCCAGACGTCGACGCCGAGGATCGGCACCGCACCATGGACCAGCGGGTTCTCGCCGTTCGGGGTCTTGGCGATCTCAAGCTTGCCGCCCTTGACCTGCAGCCAGGCCCAGCCGGAGCCGAACTGGCCAACGCCGGCGGCGGCGAAGTCGGTCTTGAACTTCTCGAAGCCACCGAGGTCCTCGTTGATCTTCTTCTCCAGCCGGCCGGGCAGCTTGCTGCCGCCGCCATTCGGCTTCATCCACTTCCAGAAATGGATGTGGTTGTAATGCTGACCGGCATTGTTGAAGACGGCCGCGTTCTTGCCGAACGAGCCCTTCACGATCTCCTCGAGGGACTTGCCTTCGAATTCAGTCCCCTTGATCGCGTTGTTGCCGTTCGTGACGTAGGCCTGGTGATGCTTGTCGTGGTGAAACTCCAGCGTTTCCTTGGACATGTAGGGCGCAAGGGCGTCGTGGGCGTAGGGCAGATCGGGTAGCGTGAAGGTCATGGGGTAATGTCCAACAGAGGGTGGGAGACTACACTTAACGGGTCCCCCTTATAGAAGGTTCCACGGCGGAGAAACACCGCATTTTCGGATCGTGTATGACAGATCGGCGCAGCCGAGGACCAAGACCAGGGACCCGAGACGATGAGCATCGAAATCGACATTCTCAACGGAGATGCGTCGTGGCGGCGCGCCGAGCCGCTGCTCCGGGCGGTCTGGAGCCCGGATATCATGGAGAAGAAGCAGTGGGCGGACACCAAATGGGCTCACGCGGATTTGCGCGTGCTGCTCGACGCGCCCGACGACAGCGGGCTCGCCTGCCACGTCGGTATCTATTTCCGGACGATCACCTGGAATGGCCACAAGGTGCATGTCGCCGGCATCGGCGGGGTTGCGACCCGCGAGGACTGCCGGCGGCGCGGCTATGCGTCACTCGCGCTAGATGCCGCCGTGCACACCATTCGTGCCAATGACGCGGTGAAATTTGCAATCTTATTCTGCGAGCCGCACAATTTCGCATTCTACCAGGCGCGCGGCTGGCATCCCTTCGCCGGCGAGGTGACTTGCGAACAGCCCTCCGGGCAGATCCGCTTCGAGGCCATGGCGCCTTTCGTCAACGACATCGTCCGCGCGCCACGCCAGGGCAAGATTGACCTATGCGGCTTGCCGTGGTGACCCCTGCGCGAGCGCGGGTGGCCTGCGTCAGCCCCGCGTCGTAGCATGTTGACCGTCATTTATTGATTCCGAGTCCGAACAATTGACGTCGAAGAGTGCCGCATCGGCAGTAGGCCCCCTCTCCCGCTTGCGGGGGAGGTGAAGGCAATCAGCGCATGACCATCGATGCCTCGATCGACGACATCAACCCGGCCGCGGCCACGCCTGCGGTACCGGTCGATCATTTGTTGACGGCGCCGATCCTGCCGACGCTGCTGCGGCTGGCGGTCCCCAACACGATCGCGATGTTCGGCTCGACGCTGGTCGCGGTCGCCGAGACCTCCTATATCGGCCGGCTCGGCACCGAGCCGCTGGCCGGCATCGCGCTGGTGTTTCCGTTCGCGATGCTGACGCAGATGATGTCGGCCGGCGCGATGGGCGGCGGCGTCTCGTCGGCGATCAGCCGCGCGCTCGGCGCCGGCGACCGCGACCGCGCCGCCGACCTGGCGCTGCATGCGGCGATCATCGGCGGGTGCGCCGGATTGTTCTTCACCGTGATGATGCTGGGCTTCGGCCGCAACTTCTATGCGCTGCTCGGCGGCCGCGGCGGCGTGCTCGAACAATCGATGCATTACTCTCAGGTGCTGTTCTCGGGCGCAGTCTCGATCTGGCTGGTCAACACGCTCACCTCCGTCGTGCGCGGCACCGGCGACATGCGCGTCCCCTCGATGACGCTGATCACTGTCTCGACGATCCAGATCGCGGTCGGCGGCGTGTTCGGTCTCGGGCTGTTCGGCATGCCGAGCCTCGGCATGCGTGGCGTTGCCGCGGGCCAGCTCACGGCTTTCACGTGTGGTGCGATCTTCCTCGCCTGGTATCTCGCCTCTGGCCGCAGCCGGCTGAAGCTCGACTTCGCCGCCTTCAGCTTTCAGCGCGCGATGTTCCTCGACATCCTGAAAGTGGGCGCGATCTCCTGCCTGTCGCCGCTGCAGAGCGTGCTGACCATCCTGATCTTCACCAAGATCCTCGCAGGCTTCGGCACCGAGACGCTGGCCGGATACGGCATGGGCTCGCGGCTGGAATTCCTGCTGATCCCGATCGCATTCGCGGTCGGCGTCGCCTCGGTGCCGATGGTCGGCATGGCTGTTGGCGCGGGCCTGGTGACGCGGGCCCGCAACGTGGCGTGGATCGCCGGCACGGTTGCCGGACTTGTCGTCGGAATGGTCGGACTCGTGGTCGCACTCAAGCCGACGCTGTGGATTGCGCTGTTCACCACCGATCCCGGCGTGACCGCCGCAGCCTCGTCCTATTTCGCGCTGGCCGGCCCGGGCTTCGGCTTCTTCGGCGTCGGCGTCTGCCTGTATTTTTCCTCGCAAGGCGCGGCCAAGGTCGGCGGGCCGGTGCTGGCCGGGACCATCCGCCTGCTGCTGGTCGGCATCGGCGGCTGGTGGCTCACCACCGCGAGCGCACCCGCGTGGACGCTGTTTGCGCTGGTGGGAGGTGCGATGGTGGCATTCGGCCTCGCGACCATCGTGTCGATCAAGCTGACCCGCTGGGGCTAGACCCGGAGGGCCGGGGCTCGCGCTGCGCATGCGGTCACGACAAGGCACCGCCACCCTTCCGAGCCTTGCCGGAGCATGGCGGCCTCGGAAAAAAGCTGCAAAATTTTCCGGATCGTGCCCGCCTGATCGCGCGATTATTACATTGCAGAAATCTTTCGACTTGTTATGCAGGCCGACCTCTTGGGGAATACGTCATGGCCTGCAAATTCCGATTCGTGATCGCAATCATTGCGACGGCACTCGCCGTGCCTGCTGCGCATGCACAGGGCGCGCCCGAGCCT
This sequence comes from Bradyrhizobium sp. JR3.5, assembly GCF_054057015.1. Taxonomy (NCBI): domain Bacteria; kingdom Pseudomonadati; phylum Pseudomonadota; class Alphaproteobacteria; order Hyphomicrobiales; family Nitrobacteraceae; genus Bradyrhizobium; species Bradyrhizobium sp. JR3.5. The sequence continues at coordinate 4,063,925 of NZ_JBSRYV010000002.1, read as the reverse complement.
TTCGGCGTCTGGCAGACCCAGGCGGGCGATGCCCGCGTCAAGGTCAGCAAATGCGGCGGCGGCATCTGCGGCGTGGTGGTGAGCCTGCGCGACCCGATCGATCCGATGACCGGCAAGCCGCAGGTCGACAACAAGAATCCCAATCCGTCGCTGGCCAACAGGCCGATCATCGGACTGCCGCTGTTCTCCAGCATGCAGCCAGTTGCCGCGGGCAAATGGTCGGGCCAGATCTACAATGCCGACGATGGCGGCACCTATGCGAGCAGCATCTCGGTGACCAGCGAGAGCACGCTGCGCGTCGAAGGCTGCGTCGGCGCGCTATGCGGCGGCGAGACCTGGACACGCGTCGGGCGGTAGGCAAGTAGAGGCCGCAAATGAGCTGCGCTCCCTCGCCCCGCCCTTGCGGGGAGAGGGTTGGGGTGAGGGGCTCTATCCGCGCAGCCTTGTCTGAATTGTAGCCAGGACACCCTCAATATTGCCGAGAACATCGTTGTTCCAGAAGCGAAGTACGCGATATCCCTCGTCAACCAGATAGCGGTTACGGATCGCATCTGCTGCAGACTCCGCATGCTGACCGCCGTCGACCTCGATAACGAGCAGCGCCTCGCGACAAACGAAATCGCAAATGTAGTTTCCGACGGGGACCTGCCGCGCGAACTTGTAGCCATCGATCTGACGATTGCGGAGGCGCTTCCAAAGTGCGATTTCCGCATCGGTTTGATTGGCGCGCAGTCGTCTCGCGAGTCGGATAGATACTTCCTTGCGGCCACGCATTGCCCTGGCCCTCACCCGGAAGCCACGCGATGCGTGGCTTCCGACCTCTCCCCGCAGAAGAGCGGGGAGAGGTAAAGAGTCCTTACACCGCGCGCGTCTTCAGCACGGTGGCGGCCGAGGCGTAGCCGCCGCGGGCGCCGTCGATGAAGTGGACATGGTCGGCGCGCATCACCGACGGCGTGAAGCAGGTCATCATCGCGGCATCCTGCTCGTGCAGGCCATAGCGCACGATGCCCTGCCCGGCGGCGGCGACCAGGCGCTGCTCGAGCTCGGCGGCAAGCTCCGGCGTGCAATCCAGGATCATGCGCAGGCCGTCGTCGAACTTGCGGAAATCTGAGTTCTCGACCACCTGCTGCAGATAGAGCTGTGGCGCGAACGTGCCGACCTTGAGGCCGAGCCGAAACACGACAAAGGCCCAGAGCGCAAAACCGAGCACCGCGGCGCGCCGCATCGCCAGCGGTCCGCCGAACCGCTTGGCGCGCGCTTCGTATTCGATGCCCTGCGGCGGAAAGCGCAGCGGCGGGCCGCCCGGCGGCACCGGCCGTCCCGCGTCGGGGCTTTTCTCGATCCGCACGACGAGGTCTTCGATCACCTTGCGGAAGGCGGCGGGATCGGCGTCCTTCGCCGGCAGCACCAGCACCGAGAGGATGACGCCACGCGCCGACGGCATCACCTCGAAGCGGCAGGACAGGCCGGACAGATCGGGCTGTGTGCCCTCAGGCGCCGGATCGAGCGCGAACTCGCCGCGCTTCATCGCGGCATCGGCAAACGCAAGACCGCCGCCGGAGAACATCGCATAGGACAGATTGGCCGACGGACCGAAGCGCGCGACGCGCACGTCAGCCCCCGCGGCGCGGATCGCCGCGATCGGCACCAACGCCACCCGCAGCACCAGATCGAGATCATCGCGCACCCAGCGTGCCGTCGCGGCGAGTGCCTCACGCGCCCTGTCGAGATCGGCGGGCGCGACCGCGAAGCTCGCGCCGTCGCCGCCGAACACGAACGGAAATTCGCGGCCATCTAGCGCATTGGTGACGGCGGCGACCACCGCGGCACCGGCCATGTTGACCGCCTTGTAGCGCTGCGCAGCGATCGCCTTGGTCGACTCGACGATATCGGCGACGCCGACCGTCCAGTCGTCGGGCAACGGCGCATACAGCGCCGGATCCATCAGGCGCGCGAAGCCGCGAAACACCGGAATGCCGCCGTAGAAGATCTCGCTGCCGCCAGCCATCGCAACGCCGTGCTGTTTCCACCTGTCACGACACTCTCTAGCAGATACGCGGCTGGTTGGGACCGGGTTTTAGAAGCGTCGCCCGGATGGAGCGAAGTTCCGTCATCCTGAGGTGCGAGCGCGGCGAGCCTCGAAGGATGCACAAGCGCCGGTGTGCGGCGCCGTCAGCTTGCGTCGCTTGCGAAACCGTAGCCCGGATGAAGCGCAGCGAAATCCGGCGGACCTCGCGACTACGGCAGCGTGCTGGTCCCGTCATGCTGAGGAGGCCGCGCAGCGGCCGTCTCGAAGCATGACGGGATAAGAGGGCTACGAGTGCCCCTACTTCCCCAAGCCCCGCAGCACGAGCTGGTTCAGGCGGCTGGCGAATGCGGCAGGGTCGTCGGGCATCTCGCCGTCGAGAATCTGCGCCTGCTCGAACAGCAGGAGCGACAGATCCTTCACCTGCGCGGTGTCAATCGCGAGCGCGGCAACCAGCGGATGGCGCAAATTGATCTCGAGAATCGGCTTGGTGATCTCGCCGCGGTTCTGCTGGGCGAGCAGCCGCTCCAGCGCGCGGTCGCGCGCATCGCCGCCGGCGACGAGGCACGATGCGCTCGCGGTCAGCCGCTGCGAGGCGCGGACATCGGAGACGCGCTCGCCGAGCGCATCCTTGATCACGGCGATCGTGGTCGCGGCATCGGCAGCGGGCTCGTCCTTCTTATCCTCGGACTTGTCGTCGACCAGCGGGATCAGGCCGAAATCGACGTCGCCCTGGCTCAGCGACTTCAGCGGCTTGCCGCCGAACTCGAGCGGCGCCGAGGTCCAGAACGCATCGACCGGATCGGTCAGCAGCAGCACCTCGATGCCACGCGCGCGCGCCGATTCCAGCTTCGGGTTCGACTTCAGCCGCTCGACGCTGTCGCCGACCAGATAATAGATCTCGGTCTGGTTCGGCTTGAAGTCGTCGACAATCTGCTTCAGCGAGCGCTTCTCGCCCGACGTCGTGGTGAAGCGCGCCAGCGCCAGGAGCTTCTCGCGGCGCTCGAAGTAGCCTCCCACAGGCCTTCCTTGATGACCGGGCCGAACGCGTCCCAGATTTTTGTGAAGGTCTCCGGCTCCTTTTCGCCGAGCTGCTCCAGCTCGCCGATCACGCGGCTGGTGACGGCCTTGCGGATCTGCGCGAGCTGCGGATTGTTCTGCAGCATCTCGCGCGAGATGTTGAGCGGCAGATCCTCGCTGTCGATCACGCCGCGGATGAAGCGCAAGTACGCCGGCAGCAGCTCGGCATCGTCAGCAATGAAGACGCGGCGAACATAGAGCTTGACCTTGCCCTTGCGCTCGACCTGGAACAGGTCGAACGGCTTTTGCGACGGCGCGAACAGCAGCACGGCATAGGACTGCCGGCCCTCGGCGCGGTAATGCAGCGTCATCGCCGGCTCGTCGAACGCGCCCGCGATCTGCTTGTAGGCCTGCGCGTAGTCTTCAGACGTCAGCTCGGATTTCGAGCGCTGCCACAGCGCGCTCGCCGAGTTGATCTGGCGCGGCTCGCCCTCCTCCGGCACCAAGAGGATCGGAAACTGGATGTTGTCGGAATATTCGCGGACGATGCGCTCGATCTCGTAAGCCTCGAGATATTTGGCGGCGTCCTTCTTCAGATGCAGCACGATCTCGGTGCCGCGCGTGACGCGCTGGGCGGCCTCCTCGCTCGCCGGCGCGATCTCGAAACCGCCGCCGCCTTCCGACGACCATACCCACACTTCGTCAGAGCCGGCGCGGCGGCTGGTGACGACGATCTTCTCGGCGACCATGAAGGCGGCATAGAAGCCGACGCCGAACTGGCCAATCAGGTTGGCGCCGTCCTTGGCCTCGGTCAGCTTCGACAGGAACGATCTGGTGCCGGAGCGCGCGATGGTGCCGAGATTGTCGATCAGCTCCGCCCGCTCCATACCGATGCCGGTATCGACCACGGACAGCGTATTGGCCGCCTTGTTCGGGACGATCCTGATCTCCGGCGGCGTGCCGTCGGTGATCAGGCCGGGATTGGCGATCGCCTCGTAGCGCAACTTGTCGCAGGCGTCGGATGCGTTCGAGATCAGTTCACGCAGGAAGATATCGGTCTCGGAATAGACCGAATGCACCATCAGGTGCAGCAATTCGGCAACCTCGGCCTGGAACGGCTGGGATTCGGCGGCGGCGATTGTGGTCATGCGGAAACTCGGGCAAACGGTAAGTGGCGGGAAAGCCCTGATATAGCGTGATCGCGCCGTCTGGCAAGACGAGCGGGGGGAACCCGTCAGTCCGAGATCGCCGCGAGATAGCGCTCGACCGAACGGTCGAACGCCGCCCTGGCATCGGAGGCGATGTTCTTGCCCCACCAGGCGCCGTAGATCCGATCATACGCCAGCGGCTCGACCGTGCGCGCGATACGGCGGACTGATGAAGCGTTGAGCGGGATGTAGTTCGGGTAGGAATACATGAAGCTGACCGAGCGGCGGTCCATCGCGACCATCGCGATGTCGCCGGTCAGGAGCGCGCCGCGCCCGTCCGCCCCCTTGCGCCAATGCAGCATGGTGGCGCCGGCGAAATGGCCGCCGCCGCGCGCCAGCAGGATATCATCGGAGATGCGATGGCTGTCGCCTTGCCACGGCACGATCGACCGATACGGCCGCGTCACCCATTGCGCATCGTCGCCGTGCAGATAGACCGGCGCATCGTTAAACGCGGCGCTCCAGTCGGCGACCGCGCCATAGTAATGCGGATGCGAGATCGCGATCGCCTTCAGCCCGCCGAGCGACCTGACATGCGCGATCGCCTCGGCGGTCGCGAGCGGCACGCAGTCCCACATCACGCAGCCGCCGCGATCCGGCACCAACAGCGCGCGCTGCCCGATCGCAAATGACGGCTCGAGCGCCAATCCAACCAGGCCAAGATCGTCGCGCCAGACCAGCCGATGCCGCTGCGCGAGCTCCTCGCGCGTCAACCACGCCTGCCCGTTCCAGTTCACATATTGCCGCTCGTCCTCGCAGATCGGGCAGGACGGTGGCGGCGCCGCGGTTTCGGGAAATTGCGCGCCGCATTGTTCGCATGTCCAGAGAGGCATTGAGACCACACGCGTTGGGGTGAAGCTGATCCCCTGATCTACGTCAGCAGCGCAACGCGTTCAATGCTGGCGCCCCAGTTCCATGTGCATCTCCGCTGGCGCTGCGCCGAACTTGCGGCGGAACGCGCGATGGAAATAGGACAGATCGTTGAAGCCGACCGTATAGGCGATGTCGCTGACCTTGCGGTCGGCGCCCTGCGCGTGCAGCAGCAGCCGGCGCGCCAGCAGCAGGCGCTGCTCGAGAACATATTCCGAGAACGTGGTCCCTTCGGACGCGAACAGGCGTTGCGCCTGGCGCGTGCTCAGCGCATTCGCCCTCGCTATGGCCTCGATCGTGAGCTTGCCGCTGTCGAGATTCTTCAGGACATCGGCTTTCATCAGATCGAGCCGCGCCTTCGCTACGCCATCGCGTGCGGCGAGTTCCTTCTGCTCGGCACTGCTGCCGAGCACGAGGCCGACCAGATCGGCAAGATGATGCGCCGCCGCCTGCTGGCCCGGCGCGTCGAGATCGCCGGCCAGCTCGGTGCAGAGCGTGGAATAGCGCTCGATCATCGCGCTCAACGCCGGATCGCGCCCGAGCGGGCGCGCCAGTTGCGTCTCCGCTATGGGGGTGACCTGGAGCAGGAGGCGCCGCGGAAACCGCGTCGTCGTAAAGCTGCCGGACTGGGTGAGATCGGCGGTGCCGACGATGTTCATTTCGGTGAGGCACATCTGGCCGCGCTTGAGCTCGATCGCCGTGCTGCCTTGTGTGACCTGCACGGTGCCGCGGGTCGCGAGGATCAGCACCAAATCGTCGCAGCCGTCGCTCAGAAGCGCGCCGGTGCGGGCAAAACGGGCCGAGCCGCCGCGCGGCGTCGCGATCGCGACCGTATGCAGCAGCGTGAACTCGTTATGGCAATCGATGCGGTTGTCGTCAGTTGGTCCGACGTCGAGCCGGCAGAAGCCGCGGCAGATGCCCTCGCGCCAGGCCTCATAGGCCGGCCCTTTCGCCAGCCCGTGATGGAAGATCGAGAACCGGTTGGGCACCTGTGTCTCGGACATGATCCGTGCTCCGAAAGCGCGATCGATCGAAACGAAGCGACGAACGATCGCGTTCTTCCCGGCGTGCGCATGTCGTTCCTGTCCCTACGCTTGGCGCGACGGTCCACGACTCCGGCGGGGAGCCTGATACCACTCCGCCGATTGACGGTAAAGCTATTCACGAGATGCAACCCTATGATGCAAGGCGCGAAAGCCGGGAATAAAACGGCGCAGCAGTTTCGTGACGCCGCCCTGCCGTGGCTCGACGATGCCTATGCGTTCGCTCAGGTGTTGATGCGAACCGAGGCGGACGCCGAACAGGCCGTGCAGGACTGCTATCTGCGCGCACTGCGCCAGTTCGACGGCTTTCGTGGCACCGCCATCAGGCCGTGGTTGCTCGCGATCCTCAAAACCGTCTGCCAGGAGAAGGAGTCCCGCCGCTCCGGTGCGCCGCTCGCGCCGGCATCTGAGGCCGAGCCGCGGCGCGACTCCCCGACCATCCGGCAACTCGTCGACGAACTGCCCGCACCACTCGGCGAGGTCATCGCCCTGTGTGACGTGATCGATCTCTCCTACAAGGAGATCGCCGAAGTCACCGGCGTTCCCGTCACCACCGTGATGTCGCGGATCGCGGAGGCCCGCGGCCTGCTGCTCGCGGCGCGGCGAGCAGCGCAACCGCCCCAGGAACCACCGGCTGCGAGGCCCGCGGGCGGTGCGTCGAAACTGACGGTCTACCGCGCGAACGCCTGTTGAACCGCCGAGGATTCGGTCACGCCGTTGGCGATCAGGAGTTGAAGCAGCACGCGCGCCTTCTGTGGATTGAGATCGAGCGAGACCGCAAAGTCGAGCTTGTCGTCCTCGACCTCGACGTTGCGGTTGACATAGCCCGAGCCGACCCGGGTCGAACGCACCACCACGACACCCTGCTTCGCCGCGGCGGCAAGCGCATCGATCGCGCCCTTTGATGAATTGCCGTCACCGACGCCGGCCAGCACGATGCCCTTGGCGCCGCGCTTGACCGCATCCTCGACCTCCGCGGCATCCATGTTGGCGTGCGAATAGATGATGTCGACCCGCGGCAACGGCGGCGCATCCGGCAGCTTCCACTTGGCCGCTTTGACCGGTGCGGCCGGTTGCAGGAAGCGGAGCGAGCCGGTGTCGACATAACCGACCGGACCGGCATCGGGCGAACGGAACGTCTCGACGCTGGTGGTATTGGTCTTCTGCACCCAGCGCGCGGCATGGATGGTGTCGTTGAGCACCACGAGCACGCCGCGACCGCGGGATTCCGGCGCCGATGCGACCCGCATCGCCTCGTAGAGATTGGCCGGACCATCGGCCCCGATCGCAGTGGAAGGTCGCATCGATCCGACCAGCACGACCGGCATGTCGGTATCCAGCACGTTTTGCAGGAAGAACGCCGTCTCCTCCATCGTGTCGGTGCCATGCGTGATGACGACGCCGTCGACTTCCTTGTTGTCAACAGCCGCGCGGATGCGCTTGACGAGGTCGAACCAGACCTTGTCATTCATGTCCTGCGAGCCGATCGACGAGATCTGCTCGGCCGAGATCTGGGCGAGCTTGTCGATGCCCGGAATGGCGGCGATCAGGTTCGCTGCGCTGACCTTGCCCGAATCATAGGCATTGCCGGCGCGTGCATTGGCCTGGCCCGCGATGGTGCCGCCGGTGCCGAGCACGAGCACCCGCGCCAGCGCGCCGCCGGCGGGCGACTGCTGGGCAATGGCCGGCGACGCAAGCCCGATCACAAGGGCTGCGGCAACGCCGATGATGATGCGTACGGAACGAGCCGATCGAAGCGAGTGCGGCGTCATTTCTTCCCCCAGCGACAGATTGCCTAATCACAACTCGTGGTTTTATCGCGCAAGAAATGGACAAACTTGCGGCGGAAACCATCGGGGACGGAATTCCGACCTTCCCGGCCGCACCCAGTACCCTGCTCACACCGCCTTGTTCGCTGACGCTCCCGCAAAATGTTGACACCGCAGGAATGGCGGCGCACATTTTTCGAAGATTATTCGAAATATGGGCCCCGCCATGCATTTCGATCTTCCCGACGATCTCCGCATCCTGCAAGCCCGGGTGCGCGACTTCGTTCGCGGCGAGCTCAAGCCTCACGATGCCGCGATCGAGGTAACTGGTGAGGTGCCGGAGAGCGCGATGGCCGGCCTGCGCCGGATGGGATTGTTCGGCACCAACACGCCGAAGCAGTTCGGCGGGCTCGGCCTCTCGATGCTCGGCAGCTGCCTCGCGATCGAAGAGCTCGCGAAGGCGCACACCGCCTTCTACTATCTGAGCGGGGTGAACGTTCATATCGGCTCGAAGGCGATCGAGTTCTTCGCGCAGCCTCCGGTTCGCGACAGATGGTTGCCCGAGCTCGCCAGCGGCCGCATGATCGGCGCCTTCGCGCTGACCGAGCCGAGCGCCGGATCGGATGCCGCCCGCATCCAGACCACGGCGCGGCGCGACGGCGATCATTACGTGCTCGACGGCAGCAAGACCTACATCACCAATGCGCCGGTCGCCGGCGTCTTCACGGTGTTCGCCACGCTCAACCCGTCCGCGGGCGCGAAGGGCATCGCGGCGTTTGTCGTGGACGCGAAGACACCGGGCCTCTCCATCGGCCGCCTGGTCGAGATGGCCGCCGGCCGCGGCTCGGCGCATGCCGAGGTGATCTTCGAGGACTGCCGCGTTCCGCGCGAGAACCTGCTCGGCCAGGAGGGCGACGGATTTGCCATCGCGATGCGGTGTCTGGATGCCGGGCGCGCGCATTGGGGCGCCTATTGCGTCGGCGCAGCGAGCCAGCTGCTGGACTACGCGCTCGAACATGTCTTGGAGCGCGAGACATTCGGCCGCAAGCTGCGCGACCACCAGGGCATCGAGTGGCAGATCGCCGACATGGCGAGCGCGCTGCATGCCGCACGCCTGGTCGCCTATGAGGCGGCCTGGCGTTACGACCAAAGCGACGCCGCCGCCCGCACCGCCGCCGCGGCACTATCCAAATATACCGGCGCCGACATGGTGCAGCGGGTGGCCGACATGACCATGCAGCTGTTCGGTGGTGCCGGCTATTCCAGGGACCTGCCGATCGAGCGCATCTGGCGGGAAACGCGGGTGGTCCGCATTCTGGATGGCACATCGGAGATCATGCGGCAGATCATCGCCCGCAACGCGTTCCGCAACCATGAACGGCGGAACGCGTCAATCTGACAACGGCCTCTTCCACTTTATGTTGCAATAGTTCTTGGTGATCCACTTCCGCTGTCTTACTGTTTTTGCGGGATGGGAGATTCTTATTCTGACGCGTTTTCTTTGCGCGAACCGGTATCCACTTCGCTCGAAAACGCTCTTGGAGAAGGAAGTGGCTTCGGGGACGACGCTCAAGCTCAAGCAACAACGCAGCCGCGATCGGCGCGAGCAGATCCTTTCGGCAGCGACCAAGCTGTTCGGCCAGCGAGGCATCGACGGCACCTCGCTCACCGAGATCGCTACCGTGGCAAAGGTACCGCTCTCCAGCATCTACGATTATTTCGAGGACAAGCGTGCGCTGGTGCTGGATGTGCCCGAGGGCAATTTCGAGGCGCTGTATCAGAAGACCGAGCCGCTGCTGGTGAAGGGCGGCGACCCCGTCGAGCAGCTTCGCATCATCTTCCTGACCAACTTCCAGTACATCAAGGACAACCCGAGCTGGGGCCGCGTGTTCTTTCTGGAGATATGGCCGAGCGTCCTCGCTGCCGAGCCGCGGGTCAAGAAGGCGGTCGACAAATATGCGCTCCGTTACGTGGAGCTGATCAAGCAGGCGATTCGCGCCGGCACCTATCGCCGCAATCTCGATCCCTACACCGCGATGTCGCTGATGATGGGCGGCATGTGCCACCTGACCGCGGTCTGGCTGCTCTACGGCCGCAAATACGATCTGGTGAAGAAGGGCAAGACGCTGTTCACCACGCTGCACAACGGGTTCGTTCAGCGTTAGCTGTGCCGGTGCGCGGCCCTGGCTTCGGCGGCGCGAATGATTCGATCCAAATTCGGCGCTGATTGACCTGTCGTCGAAATGATCCGTCCCCAGAAAACCAATACACAACCGTCGAAATCCTGTTCTAGTATGATGCCATGGGCGACCCGCGGTTGGACTCGCGGTCACTGGGGATGGGAGCGAACCGATGGACGTCAAGGCTGTTCTGCCGCCGCGTGGCCGCGACTATCGCCTCGATCTGCTGCGCGGCTTCGCCAACTGGGCGATCTATCTCGATCACATCCCGAACAACGCGGTGAACTGGATCACGCAGAAGAATTTCGGCTTCAGCGACGCGGCCGATCTGTTCGTGTTCATCTCCGGCTACACCGCGTCCTTTGTCTATGCGCGGATGATGCTGGAGCGCGGGACCGTGATCGGCGCCACCCGGCTGATCAAGCGGGCCTGGCAGATCTATGTCGCGCATGTCCTGCTGTTCGTGATCTACATCGCCGAGATCGGCTATCTCGCGCAGCGCTATCACGACCCCAATCTGGAGAACGAGTTCAACGTCGCGGGCTTCATGCAGACCCCGGCGGAGACGCTCTATCAGGGCCTGATCCTGGCGTTCAAGCCGGTCAACATGGACGTGCTGCCGCTCTACATCGCTCTGATGCTGGTCTATCCGCTGGTGCTGTGGGCGATGCTGCGGAAGCTCAATCTGACGCTGGCAGCCTCGTTCCTGCTCTATCTCGCCGCACGGCATTTCGGCTGGAATCTGCCGGCCTATCCAGCCGGCTCATGGTACTTCAACCCGTTCTGCTGGCAGTTCCTGTTCGTGTTCGGCGGCTGGTTCGCGCTCGGCGGCGCCAGCGAATCGATCACATTCATCCGCTCGCGCGCCTTCCTGTGGCTCGGCGGCGCCTATCTGTTGTTCGCGCTGGTCATGACGCTGGCGGGCCGCTTTCCGGAACTGGGCCAGGCGGTGCCGGCCTGGCTCTACGACGCCTTCAATCCCAACGACAAGACCAACCTCGCGCCCTATCGCGTGCTGCACTTCGTGGTGCTGGCCTTCTTCGTCACGCGCTTCCTGCCGCGCGAATGGCCCGGATATGAATGGCCGATATTCCAGCCGATCATCAAATGCGGCCAGCAGTCGCTCGAGGTGTTCTGCTCGGGCGTCTTCCTTGCAGTGGTCGCACATGTGGTGCTGGTCGAGGTCTCCGGCAGCCTCTGGATGCAGATCCTGGTCAGCGCGATCGGCATCGTGCTGATGACCGTGCTCGCCTATTACCGCTCCTGGTCGAAGAAGGTCGACAAGGCGCCGAAGCCGCCCGTGGCTGCGCAGGCGCCAGTGGCCGCGAAGCCCGCGGAATAGGCGCGTCATCGATGTCGCGTGCCTTCTATCACGATCATCCCGAAATCCTGCAGCTCGAAGCCGAGGTGCGCGACGCCAGGCCCGGCGCCATCCTCGTCGAACGCTCGCCGTTCTTTCCCGGAGGGGGCGGGCAGCTTCCGGACCAGGGCGTCCTGAGATGGTCCGGAGGCGTGCTGCCCATCACCGGACTTGAGCGCGACGAACGCGGCCTGTGGCATCTGTTTGCCGGCGAAGCCCTGCCCTCCGGCAACGTGACGCTCGAGGTCGAGCCGGCATTTCGCGCCCTGATGTGCGAACTGCACACGCTGGCCCATGTCGTCAATGCACTCGTCTACACGCAGTTTGGCGGCGCCCTTCTCACCGGCGCGCAGCTCAACGCCGATGCCACGTTCCGTGTCGATTTCGATCTGCCGGGAGCCGACAATGACACGCTGCGAGCGCTCGAGGCGCCGCTGAACGAGGTCATTCGGCGGGATCTTCCGGTGAGCAACGTCTTCATGCCACACGACGAAGCGCAGGCCGTGCCCGGCCTGTTCCGCAGCAAGGCCGTCGCCCCGCCGGTCGGGGAGGACGGACTCGTTCGCATCGTCGAAATCCTCGACCTTGATCGCCAGGCCTGCGGCGGGACACATCTGGCGTCGACCGGGCGCGCGCGACCCGCACGGATCGTCAAGATCGACAACAAGGGCCGCCAGAATCGCCGGATCAAGGTTGCGGTCTGACCGGCTCTCGCATGCCGCGTGCGCTTGCTATTTCGCGAGTGGCTTGCCGGCCGTCTCCGGCGCGAGCCCGATCAACGGCAGACCGATTACGTAGATCAGCGACAACATCGAGATCGCCAGCGGAAAACTCCCGGTGCGGGCGGCGAGCGCGCCGATCAGCGTCGGGCCGGCAGCGCCGAGCACGCGGCCCATGCTGAAGGCGAAGCCGGAGCCCGAGCCGCGCAACGCAGCTGGAAACATCTCCGGCAGCCAGATCGTGAACAGGCCGAACACGCCATTGGTGAAGAAGCCGAGCACCGGCAGCAGCACCATGAACAGCGTCAGGCTGTCGAGCCATTCGATCGCGACTTCATAGCAGACCACGACGGAGAGCAGCCCGCCGATGAAGAACAGCACCGCGGTGCGGCGCCGACTGCCAAGCCAGCCGGTGATCCATGGCACAAGAAGGCAGCCGATCAGCGTGCCGATATTGGTGATCAGCCCGGCCACCGCGCCCATCTCCTGCGCATGCGCCGGCGTCGCCCCCGCCGCGACCAGCTTGGTCGAAATCACGGTGGGCGCCCAGAAGTTCGACGACCACAGGCCGAAGATGATGCAGGCCATCATCAGCGCGGCGGCCCAGGTGGTGCGCGCCTGATCCCCGGCGAACAAGGCGGCGACCGAAGGTCGCTCGCGCGACGCGCTGCTCTCAGGTTCGGGAATGTTGCTGCGCAGATACGCGATCAGGAGCGCCGGCAGGATGCCGAGCAGGAACATGCCGCGCCAGCCGAGCGTGCTGCCGATCACGAGCGTCACGGCAGCGGCGAGGAATAGTCCGGTCGGCGTGGCCGTATGCAGCCAGCCCGCGAGCCGCACCCGCGTGTTCTCCGGCACGGATTCCTGCAGCAGCGGCGTGCCCGCGGCCCATTCGCCGCCAATGCCGAAGCCGGCAACGAAGCGAAACAGTGCGAACATCACGATACCTGTCGCAAGGCCGCATAGCGCCGTGAACAGCGAGTAGACCAGCACCGTCCAGCACATGATCCTGACGCGCCCGTAACGGTCCGCGGCCCAGCCCCAGACCATCGAGCAGGCCCAGCCCAGCATGAAGATCGAGAACAGCAGGCCGCCATAGATGCCGATATTGGCCTTGCTCGGCTCGATGCCGCTCGCGGGCAACAGCTCGCTCAGCGCGCTGACCAGGATGTAGCCGTACATCGAGGAATCGAAGCCATCGAGCATCCAGCCGAACCAGGTCGCCCAAAACACTTTTCGCGGCGACACCGCGCCAGGCGCCGCGACCGGCGGCGCAACGGCATCAACGATGCTCTCAGTCATGTTTCCTCGCGCGTTTCTTTTGTGCGGCGGACTATGACGAGGTTTGCGGGAGGGGACACCACCGGCAAACGGGACGGAGGTATCCGGCATGAGAATGGCGGCGCCGTTCACATCGACGTCACGGCCACGGCCGGCTCAAAGGTGTGACGGTGGAGATCGCCTCGCGCCTGGGGATCATGCCGCGGTTCGCTCGACGGGGCGCGATCGGCTTGTTAAGCCGCATGCCGCAAGAGCAATTTGAGTCGGGACATGACCGTAGCGATCGAGATGGGACAAACGACGGCCGGCGCATCGGCGGCTATCGACCTCGAGGAGCTATTGGCGACGCGCCTCCTGGTGCAGGGCAATTCGGGTTCCGGAAAATCCCATCTGCTGCGCCGGCTGCTGGAACAGAGCGCGCCATGGGTGCAGCAAACCATCATCGATCCCGAGGGTGACTTCGTGACCCTGGCCGAGCGATTCGGCCACCTCGTCATCGATGCCGAGGACCATACCGAGCGCAGCCTGCAGGTCGCCGGCGAGCGCGTGCGCATCCATCGTGTCTCGACCGTGCTCAATCTCGAGGGGCTCGACGCCGAGAATCAGATGCGGCGCGCCGCGGCCTTCCTCGGCGGCATGTTCGAGGTTGCCCGCGACCATTGGTATCCGATGCTGGTGGTGGTGGACGAGGCGCAGCTGTTCGCGCCGGCGATCGCGGGCGAAGTTTCCGATGAAGCGCGCAAGCTCTCGCTCGGCGCGATGACTAACCTGATGTGCCGCGGCCGCAAGCGCGGGCTTGCCGGGATCATCGCGACCCAGCGGCTGGCCAAGCTCGCCAAGAATGTCGCCGCCGAAGCATCGAACTTCCTGATGGGCCGGACCTTCCTCGACATCGACATGGCGCGCGCCGCCGACCTGCTCGGCATGGAGCGGCGGCAAGCGGAGGCGTTCCGCGACCTGGAGCGCGGACAATTCATGGCGCTGGGACCCGCACTCTCCCGCCGCCCACTGGGCTTGCGCATCGGTCCGACCGACACCCAACCGCGCAACGCGGCGCCGCGGCTGATGCCGCTGCCTGAAGAGGTGCTCGAAGACGCGCGCGCGATTATCCTGGCCGCGCCGCCACCTGAAACGGCGGCCAGGCCGCCGCGCCGGACACCGCCGCCCGACCTGCTCAGCCAGCTGATGGCCGCCAAGCAGCCGGCACCGGAGCAAGATCCCGAAGCCACGGAGCCGCCGCCGAGCGCCGAGCAGCTGGCCGAGCGGCGTGAGCGGCTGGATCGCATCCTGCGCGCGATCCTCGCCGAGCCCGACGCCGGCTTCCGCGCCATCGGCGTGCTCTATCAGGAGTTCGTGGTCCGCTGCCGGATCGAGGGTTTCGGTGCCGTCGTGCCCGAGCTGACCGATTTTCGCCGCATGCTGACGCGCGCCCGCGCCGGGCTCGGCACCGAAATGGCGGAGGACGACGCGTGGCAGGATGTCTCGCTGCGTGCCGCCATCCTGCCCGAGGACATGCAGGGCGTCTTCATGATGATCGCCCGCGCCGCGAAGGAAGGCTGGCCCTGCCCGAGCGATGCAGCGATCGCCCGCGCCTATGGCACGCACTCGCTGCGCCGCGCCCGGCATCTTCTGACCTACATCGAGGAGCAAGGCCTGATTGTCTGCCAGCTTGACGGTGCCGGCCGGCGGATCGTGACACTCGTCGAACTCGCCTGGGCCACGGCCGCAGCCGATCCGAATGCCGACGAGGCGCAGCCGGAAGCAGCGTGCAACAGTTCGACTGCGTGATCGGACGCTGGACGACGAAGCGTCCGGTATTGCGCGGAATCCGGCAAGCGTCGCAAGACACGAAAAGGCCCGCCGAGAGGCGGGCCTTTTTTGTCTCTGCCGGTTGAGGGATCTGGCTGCGGTGGGCTCGCGACAGGCCCACACAGCTCCTCATCTTCAAGCCTCACGCATGCTGCGGCTGCGCGAGCTGGCTGACCTGCGTCGCCGGCGGATCGACAACCAGGGTACCGCCATGGCCGTCACTCGAGGTCGTGAAGGTCGAGGCCATGTAGTTGCCGAGCAGCGCAATACTCGCCGTGACGGTGCCGTCCGTCACCGTGAGCGTTCCGTGCGATGAGTCTCCGCTGAAGGTCGGCGTGTGAACGTTCGCGAAATTGATATTCGCGAAATCGATCGCGTCCGAACCGGTCATCCCGGCGACGGTTCCGCTAAAGCTCGCGGAATTGTCGAGCTTCAGCGTCCCCGTCGAGCCCTGGAACGTCACGGAGGCATTCGACGCCCCCGTCAATTCGAGGGTGCCGCTCGGGACGATGGTAGCGCTGCTCGGGCTCTCTCCCGTCACGTTGAACGACTGCCAGGCTCCCCACGCGGTGCCGTCATTGGCCCGGATCCAGAGTTGGTCGGTGCCCGAGCCGGCCTGATAGGTCGCCTGGGCAAGCTGTGCCGCGGTGACGTCGATCTCGGTATTCGCAGGCTCGTTGACTCCGCCAACGTTCCAGCGGCCGTTGGTGTTGGAATCCCACAGCGCATACTTCGTGATGGCATCGCCGTCGGCGTCCGTCGCAGTGACGAGGTTCGCAGCAGCAAAGGTCTGCCCCGAGACCGTCACGACGTTGGAGAC
Organism: Bradyrhizobium sp. JR3.5; assembly: GCF_054057015.1. Taxonomy (NCBI): domain Bacteria; kingdom Pseudomonadati; phylum Pseudomonadota; class Alphaproteobacteria; order Hyphomicrobiales; family Nitrobacteraceae; genus Bradyrhizobium; species Bradyrhizobium sp. JR3.5. Next base: position 4,047,820 of record NZ_JBSRYV010000002.1, on the reverse strand, counting down.
CGCGACCGTCGGTGCCTGGTTGGTGGCGGTGGCCGTGAAGGCGTTCCAGCTGCTCCACTCGCTGCCGTCATTGGCCCGCACGTAGAGCGTATCCGACGGCGAGCCGCCGGGGCCGAACACGTAGCTGACCTGCGACAGGTTCGCCGCCGCAACATCGATCTCGGCGTTGGCCGCCTGGGCGACACCGTTCACCACCCAGTGGCCATTGCCGCCGGTGTCCCAGAACGCGTACTGGGTGATCGGATCGCTAACGATACGATCACCAACTTTCAGTTCTGGGACTCGACCACCGATCCTGCCAGCGGTCATTTTGTCGTGGCCGGCGTAACCCAGCCCGCGGGCCAGAGCATCGATGTGAGCGCAGCCCAACTGGCCAACAGCTCGTTCCAGAGCGGTTCGGGCTCCGACGATCTCTGGGTGCGCGCCTTCGACGGCATGACATGGGGCAACTGGAAGGAGTTTCACGTCAACGCGCCGGCCGACAACCTTCCGATCGTATCGGCCACCGACTATTCCGCGAGCCACGGCCAGGATATCGCGGCCTCCACGCTGTTCTCGACCACCGACGCGGACGGAGACACTATCGCCAACTATCAGCTGTGGGATTCGACGTCTGATCCCAGCAGCGGGCACTGGGTGGTCGCCGGAGTAGCTCAGGGCACCAATGTCGCGATCGATGTGACGGCAGCCCAGCTCTCGAACACAAGCTTTCAGAGCGGCTCCGGTTCAGACGATCTCTGGGCGAGGGCTTACGACGGCCTCGCCTGGGGGCCGTGGAAGGAATTTCACGTCACCGCACCGATTGACCATGCTCCGGTCGTCACCGCATCCGATTTCCACGCCACCGCCAACCAGGGCGTGGCCGCATCGAGTCTGTTTTCGGTCACGGATGCCGACGGGGACAGCATGAACCAGTATCAATTGTGGGATTCGACGCCGTCGGCAAGCAGCGGCCACTGGAGCATCGGCGGCAACGCGCAGCCCACCAACACCGCAATCAACGTCAGTGCGGCCCAGCTCGCCGGCACGACTTTCGATGGCGGCACCGTGTCGGACGACCTCTGGGTTCGCGCCAACGACGGCATGACCTGGAGCGCCTGGCAGGAATTTCATTTCATCGTCTAGGAAGCTGCCCGGGTTACGGTGAGGCGCTGATCCGCGCGCCAAGCAATCGACGTCGCGAATCCTTTCCAAAACAAAAATGGCCCGCGCGAAGCGGGCCATTTTATCGGAACCGGTTGGTCCGAACTTGGTTGCGGGGATAGGATTTGAACCTATGACCTTCAGGTTATGAGCCTGACGAGCTACCGGGCTGCTCCACCCCGCGTTAAACCGTTGCGTGCCTTGCAGAAAGAGTGCCGGAGCCGGTCGGCCAACGCATCAGATGGCGCCGATCGATCCGTCCGGAGGGCTTCCTGAGAAGGCGACCCGGGCCGAAGCCATCGGGTGCGAGGGGTATGTATCAACGTGCGTACGGTTTGGAAAGCCCCGGATGCGGGTTTTTGAGGATTTTGTGACGCTGAAATCGATGGTTTTCTTGGCAAATTTACCGCCGGGAACCCGCTCTTGCCAGATCGCGCGCAAAAGCGGAGCTTGGCGCCCAACAAAATCCGTCAAGGACACGTCATTCGAGGGGAAACGCGATGGACCGGCCATTGAAGAGCCCGGGGCTGCATGCGCTTGAGGACGCCTTTCACCGCCAGTTCGAGCTGTCGCGCAGCGAGCCGGCGCCGACATTGCAGGCGCGGCTCGACCGGCTGCGCCGCCTGCGCGCCGCGCTAACCGAGAACGAGGCGCGATTCGAGGCGGCGATCTCGGCCGATTTCGGTCACCGCTCCACCGTCGAGACCGCGATCGCCGAAACCATGCTGGTGCTCGGCGAGATCAAGCATGCGGCCAAGCACCTCAAGGGCTGGATGGCGCCCGAGAGGATTCCGACCACGCTGCAGTTCGCGCCGGCCAGGAACCGGCTGATCCCGCAGCCGCTCGGGGTGGTCGGGATCATCGCGCCCTGGAATTATCCGCTGCAGCTGACCTTGGCGCCCGCGGTCGCCGCAATCGCCGCCGGCAACCGCGCCATCATCAAGCCGAGCGAGCTGGTACCGCGCTTCGCCGAACTGCTGGCCGAGGTGATCGAGAAGAAGTTCGACACCACCGAGCTCGCGGTCACCGATATCGACGACGAGATCGCAAGGACCTTCGTCGCCCTGCCGTTCGATCATTTGATCTTCACCGGCTCGACCCGCGTTGGCCGGCTGGTCGCGCAGGCGGCCGGCCGCAACCTGACGCCGGTGACGCTCGAGCTCGGCGGCAAATCGCCCGCGATCGTCGACGGCTCCGCCGACCTCGACGAGGCCGCGCAGCGCATCGCCTACGGCAAGCTGCTCAATGCCGGCCAGACCTGCATCGCGCCCGATTACGTGCTGGTGCCGCAAGCTTCGGTGCAGCCGTTCGCGATGCGACTGCAGGGCCACATGCAGCACATGTTCGGCACCGATCCAAAGAATCCCGACTACACCTCGATCGTCTCGGACCGGCACTATGCCCGGCTCGAGGGCCTCGTCGCCGACGCCGCCGCAAAGGGCGCGACCATCATGCAGCCGGCTGCGCCGAACGATCCCGAGTGGAAGGCGAGGCGCAAATTTCCGCCGACCGTCATCGTCGATGCGACGCCCGAGATGACCGTGATGCAGGAGGAGATTTTCGGCCCGCTGCTGCCGGTCCTGGGCACCCGCGACGCCATCGAGGCGATCGCCTTCGTCAACCGGCGCGACCGCCCGCTGGCGCTGTACTGGTTCGGCACCGACAACGCCGCCCGCGATGCGGTGCTGGCGCGCACGGTGTCGGGCGGCGTCACCGTCAACGATTGCCTGTTCCATTTCGCGCAGGCCTATCAGCCGATGGGCGGCGTCGGCGCGTCCGGCACCGGCGCCTATCACGGCGAATGGGGATTCAAGACGCTGACCAAGCTGAAGCCGGTATTCTACCGCTCGCGCTTCAACCGGCTCGCCGATCTCTATCCGCCCTATGGCGCGAAGATCGCGCGGCTGGAGAAGCTGATGCGGTTGTTGTCGTAATCGTCATTCCGGGGCGATGCGAAGCATCGAGCCCGGAATCCATCGCGCCGCAGTGACGCGGATAAATGGATTCCGGGCTCGCGCTGCGCGCGCCCCGGAATGACAAAGAAGAATAACCAGGGGGAAACATACGTGACTGACACATTCGATTTCGTGGTGGTGGGCGCCGGCTCCGGCGGCTGCGCGGTGGCGGGGCGGCTGTCGGAGGATCCGGCGACCTCGGTGGCGGTGCTCGATGCCGGCGGCAAGAACGACAATTGGGTGGTGACCACGCCCGGCGCCATCATTCTCATGCTCTCGAGCAAGCTCAACAACTGGGCGTTCGACACGGTGCCGCAGAAGGGCCTGAACGGCCTGCATCGGCTATCAGCCGCGCGGCAAGGGGCTCGGCGGCTCGAGCGCCATCAATGCCATGGTCTATATCCGCGGTCATCGCGCCGACTACGATCACTGGGCTTCGCTCGGCAATACGGGCTGGAGCTACGCCGACGTGCTGCCCTACTTCAAGCGTTCGGAGAACAACACCGAGCTCGACGGCGAATATCACGGCAAGGGCGGGCCGCTCAACGTCACGGGCCTGCAGTCCGACAATCCGGTCAAGGAGACGTTCCTGCAGGGCGCGCGCGAGGCGCAGTTCCGGATCCGCGACGATTTCAACGGCGCCGAACAGGAAGGTTTAGGCATCTACCAGGTGACCCAGAGGAATGGGGAGCGCTGGAGCGCCGCGCGCGGCTATATCCATCCCCACATGGGCCGCCGGCCCAACCTGCGGATCGAGACACATGCGCAGGCGACCCGCATCATCTTCGAGGGCAAGCGTGCCGTCGGCGTCGAATACATGCAGGGCAAGGAGAAGAAGGTGCTGCGCGCGCGGCGCGAGGTGATCCTCTCGGCCGGCGCGTTCCAATCACCGCAATTGATGATGCTGTCGGGCGTCGGCGACGCCGCGGCGCTCGGCAAGCACGGTATCGCCAGCGCGCATGATCTGCCGGGTGTCGGGCAGAACCTGCAGGATCATCCCGATTTCGTGTTCGGCTTCGCCTCGGACGCACCTTATTTCTCGGGGCTGTCGTGGAGCGGCATCGGGCGGATCATCAAGGGTATCGGGCAATACCGGCGCGAGCGGCGCGGCCCGATGACCTCGAACGTCGCCGAATGCGGCGGCTTCCTGAAGACGCGACCTGAGCTCGACGTCCCCGACATCCAGCTGCATTTCTGCATGGCCATGGTGGAAGACCACGGCCGCAAGCCGCGCTGGGGCACCGGCTTCTCCTGCCATGTCTGCCTGCTGCGCCCGGCCAGCCGCGGCAGCGTGTGGCTGAACAGCGCCGATCCACTGGCGGCCCCTGCGATCGATCCGAATTTCTTCGGCGAGGACAGTGACGTCGAGACCATGGTCGCGGGCTTCAAGATGACGAAGCGGCTGCTCGATACGCCCGCGCTGCGCGCGCTGCAGCAGAAGGACATGTTCACGTCGGATGTCCGCACCGACGACGACATCCGCAGCATCCTGCGGGCGCGCTCCGACACCGTCTATCATCCGGTCGGCACCTGCAGGATGGGCATCGGCGATCCGCTTGCGGTGGTCGATCCGAAGCTGCGCGTGCACGGGCTCGAGGCCTTGCGCGTGGTCGACGCCTCGATCATGCCGACATTGATCGGCGGCAACACCAACGCGCCGACCATCATGATCGGCGAGAAGGCCGCCGACATGATCAAGGCGGAGATGCGGGTGGGGTGAGCAAATGCGCAGGGTGGGCAAAGCAAAGCGTGCCCGCCTCTTCGTGCACGGCTCTTGATGGTGGGCACGGCGCGAGAGCGGCTTTGCCCACCCTATGAGACTGCCGTCGCAGGGCCGCACTGCCAAAATATCGAAAACAACCCCATGCAAAGGTGCCGGCGGCTGCCGGCGTTCGACACGGCAACTTGACTCGTCGGGCAAATCAGCGGCATTCTTCCATTATTCCGAAATCGTGCAAGCCATCCTTCGAGACGCCCGCCGTTGGCGGGCTCCTCGAGATGACGGGGTGATTGCTCAGCTTGCTCAGTGGTCATCACCCGCGCATGCGGGTGATCCAGTATTCCAGAGACCGCAGTGTTTGAGCCGAGAGGCTGCGGCGTACTGGATCGACCGGTCAAGCTGGGCGATGACAGCAGTGGACGAGGACATAGCCTCACATCCTCTCAGGATGAGATCTCGTTTCGCGGCCTTTCGCTGCGCTTCACCCGGGCTGCGAAGTTAATTCAACAAAAACCCGCCATCGACCGTTACCACCGTGCCGGTCATGTAGCGCGAGGCGTTGGAGGCGAGCAGCATGATCGCGCCGTCCAGATCGGATTCGGCGCCGACGCGGCGGCTGCGGAATCCGTTTTGCCAGCCGCTCGCCCGCCGGCGTCGGCCAGAAATCATGGTTCATCTCGGTGTCGATGTATCCCGGTGCCAGCGCGTTGACGCGGATGTTGCTGCCGGCGAGTTCCAGCGCCATTGCCCTGGTGCCCTGGATCATGCCGGCCTTGGAGATCGCATAGGGTGATACCGCCTTGAGCACGCCCTGCCCGAGCACGGACGCGACATTGATGATGTTGCCCGGCTGCTTGCGCAGGATCATGCGCCGCGAAAGCTCGGTTGCGAGGAAGTAGGCGCCCTTCAGATTGGCGTTGATCACGGCGTCCCAATCGGCCTCGGTCTGCTCGGTCGCAAGCTTCTCGATCGCGATGCCGGCATTGTTGATCAACACCGAGACCGGACCGAGTGCTGCTTCCGCGGCGTCGAGCGCCTTCGCAATGCCGGAAACATCCGCAACGTCCATCTGCACCGCGGCTGCGCGGCCACCTTTGGCCTTGATCTCCTCCGCGAGGCTTTTCAGCTTCGCGGTCTGGCGCGCCGCCAGCACCACCGCAGCACCATGCGCCGCCAGCACGCGGGCGAATTGCCGCCCAAGCCCCTGCGAGGCGCCGGTGATGAGGATGATTTCTTTACTGACATCGAATAGGTCGGACATCGGCAGGTTTCCCGGATTGAAGCGGACGAGTGATAGCGACAATTGTCCCTGATGTAAGCAGGTTTGATCAACCAGGGGACCGCAGGAGATTGGGGCAGGAATCCTTATCCATGAACCTCTTCGACATCGTCGTGACGCTCGGGTTGTTGTTTGCGGTCGTCACCGGCTTCACGACCGGCCTGCTGCGCAGCGCGGTTACCATCCTGGCCTATCTCGTCGCGATGCCGCTCGCGGTTGCCGCGCTGACGATGATCGGGCCCCACATCGCGACGCTGCCGTCGTCACCGCCCAACGGGGTGCTGCTGTTCGGTCTCTTCCTTCTGATCGGCGTCTTCCTCGGAAAGATGGCGCGGACGATGCTGGACGATACCATCGGCTCGGAGATCGGGATCGGCGACCGGCTCGGCGGCGCGTTGCTCGGCGCGATCAGGGTCGGCCTCGTCGTGACCACGCTGGTGCTGGTGTTCGATCAACTGGTGCCGCCGGCGAGGCAGCCGCAATTCCTCAACGGATCACAATTGCGGCCGCTGTTCTCTGCGGCCGGACAGGCCGGATTCCGGGCGCTGCCGCCCGAAGCCACCATGGCGATCGAGCGGCTGCGGCGCGAGCAGCGCATCTAAAGCGTGATGAGATTAGGTTCAGCTGGAACGGCGTCGGAGGTTACCTCTCCCTTGGGAGAGGTCGATTTGCGCAGCAAATCGGGTGAGGGGTTACGATCTATCGAGAGAACGAGAGCCCTCACCCGGATTGCTTCGCAATCCGACCTCTCCCCGGCGGGGAGAGGTGAACCGAGACCGCGCCAAGCCGATTCAACCAAAACTCATCCTGCTTTGCCCGAGCGCATTCCCCCGCCTGTTCCGACCCGGCATGCACTTATGCATTGCACGTCCCTTACCGGCGCCGCCGGGCTTGGCTAGACTGACGCCATCGAAGCTTTACAAACCAACCCGACATCACAGGGAGTGAACTCGTGGATCTTGGAATCAAAGGCCGCCGCGCCATCGTCTGCGCATCGAGCAAGGGACTGGGCCGCGCCTGCGCGATCGCGCTCGCCAATGAGGGGGTGCACGTCACGCTGACGGCGCGCGGCGCCGAGGCGCTGAAGCAGACCGCCGACGAGATCCGTAAAGGCCATCCCGACATCACGGTCACCGAAATCGTCGGCGACATCACGACGGTGGCCGGACGCGAAGCCGTGCTCAAGGCCTGCCCCGATCCGGACATCCTGATCAACAATGCCGGCGGCCCGCCGCCCGGCGATTTCCGCAACTGGACCCGCGACGACTGGATCAAGGCGATCGATGCCAACATGCTGACGCCGATCGAGCTGATCAAGGCGACCGTCGACGGCATGATGGCGCGCAAGTTCGGCCGCATCGTCAACATCACCTCGGCGGCGGTGAAGGCGCCGATCGAGATTCTCGGTCTGTCGAACGGCGCCCGCGCCGGCCTCACCGGCTTCGTCGCAGGCCTGTCGCGCAAGACCGTGATCAACAATGTCACCATCAACGGCCTGCTGCCGGGCCCGTTCGAGACCGACCGTCTGCGCGGCACTGCGAAGCCCGAGGCCGAGAAGCGCGGTATCTCGACCGAGCAGGTCCTGGCCGAGCGCGCCAAGCTGAACCCCGCCGGCCGCTTCGGCCATCCCGACGAGTTCGGCCACGCCTGCGCCTTCCTGTGCGGCGCCAAGGCCGGCTTCATCACCGGACAGAACCTGCTGCTCGACGGCGGCGCCTTCCCGGGTACGCTCTAGCTAGTGCCGCCGATTTGAAGCTCCTGCACTATATGCGGCGAGGCCGATTGGGAGCTTCAAATCGGTCAAGCGGCACTAGAGATTCACGAGTCTTCTAGCGCCCTCTTGCTTTCCGAAGTTCGCGCAAGAGGTCGCTGGACGAGTTCACGAACTTCGGAAAGGGGCGCTAGATGAAGGCGGTCTGGTACGAACGAACAGGCGCGGCGCCGACGGTACTCACCGTCGGCGAGATGCCGACGCCTGACGCCGGCCCTGGCGAAGTCAGGGTTCGTCTCGAGGCCTCCGGCGTCAATCCGGCCGATGTCGGCCGCCGCAGCGGCAATTATCGCGCGATGGAATTTCCGCGCGTGATCCCGAACAGCGACGGCGCGGGGATCATCGACCAGATCGGTGAAGGCGTGACGCGTTTTGCCGTCGGCGACCGCGTCTGGCTGTTCAACGGCCAGCGCAACGGACGCGCCTTCGGCACCGCGGCCGAGTACATTACGCTCGCGGACTACCTGGTGACGCCGCTGCCGCAGGACGTGTCGTTCGCGGCCGGCGCGACGCTCGGCATCCCCTGCATGACCGCGTGGTGCGCGCTGTTTGCCGACGGTCCGATCTCCGGGCAAACGGTGCTCGTCACCGGCGGCGCCGGCGCCGTCGGCCACTATGCAGTGCAACTCGCCAAGTGGGGCGGCGCGCGTGTGATTGCGACCGTGAGCTCACAAGTGAAGGACGTGGAAGCGCGGCTTGCCGGCGCCGATACGGTCGTCAACTACCGGACCGAGGACGTCGTCTCCAAGGTAATGGCCTTCACCGAGAACCGCGGCGTCGACCGCGTGATCGACGTCGATTTCGGCGGCAACCTCGCGACCACGCTGAAGATCATGGCGCCGAACTCGACGATCGCGGTCTACGCCACCAACGGCAACCGCACGCCGACACTGCCGGTGCGCGAATTGATGGAAAAGTGCATCACGTTGCGCTCGCTGGTGCTGTTCGCACTGCCGCCGCCGCTGCTCGCGGCCGCGCAGGCCGACATCACGAACTGGCTGGCGTCGGGCACCCGTGTGCACAACATCGCCGGCCAATTTGCGCTGGCGGAGACCGCCGAGGCCCACCTCGCCGTCGAGAAGGGCGACAAGATCGGGACCGTGATCGTCGATTGCGCGCGGTAACTCGCGTTGCTCTACTTCCCCCTCTCCCCGTTCTTACGAGGAGAGGGTTGGGGTGAGGGGCTGTCACCGCGAAGAAGGTGACGGCAGGGACTGCGGAAGCTCCTCCTCACCCGGATCGCATCTGTCGATGCGATCCGACCTCTCCCCGCAAGCGGGGCGAGGTAAGAACAACACACTTCTGCTTCCTACTGGATCGGGGTGATGCGCTCGTCGCTCGGCGGTATGCCGAACTCGTCGAGCCCTTCGGCAAGGAGATCGCCGAGCATCGGTTCACCCAAGAGATAGCTCGCGGTGCGGCCGTTGCGCCCGCGCGCAGCCTCGCGGCGGAGATCGGCCCATTCCTCGATCGTGCCGTCGCCGCGGCCGAGCCGCATCAGCGCGACGAGGTCGACCTGCTCGTCCTCGCTCAGCGCATCGATGAAGCCCGTGATCTCGCGCGCCACCGGATCGTTACCGTCGTCCTCCAGCACGTCGATCATCTCGTCGTCGGCCCCGTTCGAGCCGGAGTCCGGATCGACGATCCCCTCCTTGACGTCGAATTCCCGCGCCTTCTCGATCAAGAAACCAACTTTTTCAGGGGAGATTGTGAGTTCCGGCATTTGCGCACTCCTTCGTCCGACGAAGCGGTAACGCGGGAGGCGCCGACTTGATCCATTGCGCCGGCGCGCGGAAACCCGCATGGTCCGGCCATAAAAGAAACGGAGGGCACGCCGCATGCACTGGACGATCGGCAAGGTCAAAATCACAAAAGTCGTCGAGCTCGAGACCGTCGGCAGCACGCGCTTCATCTTGCCGCTGGCCGGCCGGGAAGAGATCCAGAGCCTGCCCTGGCTGATCCCGCATTTCGCCAATGAGGATGGCCGGCTGAAAATGTCGATCCATTCGCTGCTGGTCGAGACGCCGGAGCACCGCATCATCGTCGACACCGGTCTCGGCAACGACAAGCAGGGCCGCAACGTGCCGACCTGGAACAACCGCAACGATCCGTTCCTGGAGAAGCTGACCGCGGCCGGATTTGCACCTGACAGCATCGACACCGTGCTGTGCACGCATCTGCATGTCGACCATGTCGGCTGGAACACGAAACTCTCCGGCGGCAAATGGGTGCCGACCTTCGCCAATGCGCGTTACGTATTCGGCAAGACTGAATTCGAGCACTGGCGCGACCACAGCGACGATGCCGCGCATGCGGCCGTGTTCGCCGACTCGGTGAAGCCGATCGCGGATGCCGGCAAGGCCGAGCTGGTGCCGAGCGATCATCGCCTCACCGAGGAGATCACGCTGATCTCGACACCGGGACACAGCCCCGGCCATATGAGCATCCACATCAAGTCCGGCGGGGCGGAAGGACTGCTGACCGGCGACGTCGCCCATCATCCTTGCCAGATGTATCACCTCGACTGGTCGTCGACCGCGGACTCCGACCAGAAGCAATCGGCCGCGACGCGGCGCGAATTGTTCTCGCGCTTTGCCGACACGCCGACGCTGGTGATCGGCGGGCATTTCAATGCCGGCCACATCAAGCGCGACGGCGACGCGTTCAGGTTCGTCGCGCTGGGGTGATCGGACCGAACAGACCTTGAATTAAGGCTTGGCTGCAATGCAGCGCGCTCATGGCGGTTGAATTTCCCGGCGCGCTGTTCCATGAAGCGTGTCGAGGTATACGAGTAACAATCCTCAAGACATCGTAGGGAGTGATCAACATGAAGCTTGTTCGTTATGGCGAAAAGGGAGCGGAAAAGCCCGGCCTGATCGATAAATCCGGCCAGCTCCGCGACCTCTCGGCCCATCTGAAGGACCTGACCGGCGAAGCCTACACGCCGGAATCGCTGAAGAAGCTTTCCGCGCTCGATCCCGCCTCCCTGCCCGCCGTCTCCGGCAAGCCGCGCTTCGGCGCCCCTGTCACCGGCATCTCCAAATTCGTCGCAATCGGCCTCAACTATTCCGACCACGCCAAGGAAACCGGCGCTCAGATCCCGACCGAACCGATCATCTTCATGAAGGCGAATACCTCGCTGTCCGGCCCGAACGATGCCGTCGAGAAGCCGCGCGGCTCGACCAAGCTGGACTGGGAAGTCGAGATCGCCGCGATCATCGGCACCCGCGCCAAATACGTCTCGGAAGCCGACGCGCTCAACCACGTCGCCGGCTATTGCGTCTGCAACGACGTCTCCGAGCGCAACTTCCAGACCGAGCGCCTCGGACAGTGGACCAAGGGAAAGTCGCACGACACCTTCGGTCCGGTCGGCCCCTGGCTCGCCACCAAGGACGAAATCGCCGACGTGCAGAACCTGTCGATGTGGCTCGACGTCAACGGTCAGCGCCGCCAGACCGGCTCGACCAAGACCATGATCTTCACGATGGCGAAATGCATCTCCTACGTCTCGCAGTTCATGACGCTGCTGCCCGGCGATATCATCACGACGGGCACCCCGCCCGGCCGTCGGCCTGGGCATGAAGCCGCCGACCTTCCTCAATGTCGGCGACATCGTGACGCTCGGCATCGAAGGCCTCGGCGAGCAGCGCCAGGAAATCGTCGCGGCGTAATTGCCGGCCCGTCATCCTGAGGAGCCGCGAAGCGGCGTCTCGAAGGATGAGCCCAGCACACCGTCATCCCAGCGGATGGGTGACGAGATAGTATTGATCGTTGCCCATCCTTCGAGACGCGCGCCGATGGCGCGCTCCTCAGGATGACGGCGGTGTACTCGGAAAGAGGTCATCACCATGAAACTCACCTTCTCCCCCGCCTCCCCGTTCGCACGCAAGGTGCGCATCGCGGCGATCGAGCTTGGCCTGATCGACAAGATCGAGCTGGTGCCGGCCAGCGTCGCGCCGGGCACGGCCAACGACGAATACTCCAGGATCTCGCCGCTGAAGAAGCTGCCGGTGCTGATCCTCGATCATGGCGACGTCATTTTGGATTCCTACGTCATCGTCGAATATCTCAACGAGATCGGCGGCGGCCGGCTGATCCCCGGCTACGGTCCGCGGCGCTGGCAGCTGAAGACCGATCATTCGCTGCTCAACGGCATGCTCGATTCCATGCTGCTGTGCCGCTACGAGAAGATGGTGCGGCCGCAGGGCTCGCTATGGCAGGCCTGGTATGACGATCACTGGAACAGGGCCTGGGCCGGCATGGCGCGGTTCGAGAACCGGCCGGACGTCTTGAACGGCGCGTCATTCGACATCGCGCAGATCGGCCTCGTCTGCGTGCTCGGTTACGCCGATTTCCGCTTTGCCGACTGCGGCTGGCGCAAGGCCTATCCCAAGCTCGACGCCTTCTACCAGAGAATGCTGGAGCGGCCGTCGGTGAAGATCTCGGCGCCGCCGCCGGCGTAGCAACGCTACGCGTAGGGAGAACGACGATGCGCGAAGTCTCCCCCCGCCTCTAACGTCCCGGCGCGAGCGTTGCGCTCGCGTCGACCGTCTTTGGCGCAGCTCTGCGAGCCGACCACATGAAAGCTGGACAACAGAGCCAGCCTTGCGGATCGCCGGCCATGCGCGACGACAGCCGGACGATTGCCCGCCTCCCTCGTCCCGATCTCGACCTTGTGATGATGACGACGGCAGCCCGGTACGGCCAACCGAAGGAAGGCCTTGCGGCAAGGGACATCCTCGCCAACATCATCATTCCCGCCGTGCGCGACGCGCACTAACATTTTTTTTCGCGTTCTCTTCCCGCGAACCGGACTCCACTTCGCTCGAAACGCCAACGCCAAGGAATCACCATGAGCCTGAAATTTGCCGCCGGCGATCTCACCATTCATCGCATTGTCGAGGAGGAAGGCCTGTTCCTGCCCGCGCACGACATGCTGCCCGGATTGACACCGGAGCTGCTCGCGGAGAACCGCGCCTGGATGAAGGCGGCCGGCGCACTCGATGACAGCGACACGCTGATCCTGGCGTTCCAGTCCTACATCGTGAAGACGCCGCACCACACCATCCTGATCGACAGCTGCATCGGCAACGACAAGCCGCGGCCGGGACGGCCGAGCTGGAACATGAAGACCGACGACAACTATCTGCGTGGCCTCGCGGCGGCCGGCTTTTCGGTCGGCGACATCGACTATGTGATGTGCACGCATCTGCATGTCGACCATGTCGGCTGGAACACGCGGCTCGAGAACGGCCGCTGGGTGCCGACCTTCCCGAACGCGCGCTACGTATTCGACAAGAGCGAGTTCGACTACTGGACCGAGACCAACGCCAAGGCAGAGGTCCCGCCCTTCGTCGACAGCGTGCTGCCGGTGGTCGAAGCCAAGCGGGCCGACCTCGTCGGCAATGATTTTGCGATCGGCGATCATATGCGCGTGCTGCCGACGCCCGGCCACACGCCGGGTCATGTCGCCTTCACCTTCGGCCGCGGCAAGGATGATGCGGTGTTTGCCGGCGATTTGATGCACTCGCCGATCCAGACGCTCTATCCGGAGTTGTCGCCGAAGTTCGACGTCGACCCGGCACTGGCCGCGAAGACGCGGCGCAGCTTCCTCGAGCGCTATTGCGACACCGATACGCTGTGCTGCCCCGCGCACTTCCCCTCGCCGACGGTCGGCAAGATCAGGCGGAAAGGCAACGGGTTTGTGTGTGAGACGGTGAAGTAGGCGAACTGACTTCGCGGCAACCTTGCGACCACCCTCCCCTGGAGGGGGAGGATCGGCTCACAGCGAACGAAGTGAGATGTGAGCCGGGGTGGGGTGATCTCTCAACACGGACAGCACCCGATACGAGAGACCGTCACCCCACCCCGCCGCTCATTTCATTCGCGTCGACCCTCCCCCTCCAGGGGAGGGTGACTTTCGCTCAATCGAACAAGCTCGGCGTGTGGTTCACCACCGCACCTTCGATCTGCAGCATCTTCAGCTTGGTCACCACGCCGCCATTGGCCGAGAAGCCGCCCGGCTTGTTGCCGGCCGCCAGCACGCGGTGGCAGGGCACCACGATCGGGCACGGGTTGCGGCCCAATGCCTGGCCGACGTCGCGCGACAGCTCGACGCCGCCGAGCTGCTTGGCGATATCGCCATAGGTCACGGTCTTGCCCGGCGGAATCTTCCGCGCGATGTCGTAGACGCCGCGGTTGAACTCGGGCACGCCGTCGAGATCGAGCACGATGTCGGCGAGGTCGTTCGGCTTGCCGGCGAGCAGCTCGATCATGCCGTCGATCGCGTGCTGCACCTCGGCCGGCGGTGCCGCCTCGGTGACGTCGCCGTTGCGCTGGAAGATGCGCTTGCGGGTCTTCTCCTCGGTGCCCATCGGCAGCTGCACACCGGTGACGCCGTGCTCGCCCCAGACGACGCCGCAGGCGCCGATCATGGTTTCGAAGATTGCAAAATGCTGGCCGGTCATGGCTCGCTCCAGATGTTCCTTCATATCGTTTGGGCTCACACATTCGAGCCTGTTGCTGATCTGAAATCTAGGCTTGGAGAATGTTGCTATCCACCCGAATTCCGTGGGAACTTGGGCTAAATCAACAACATCTCCTCCCCTGCGAGCCTCCAAAATGCACAGCCTCCACGTCAACGGTTTCGACATGCCTTATCTCGATATCGGAGAGGGCCCGCCGCTGGTCTGCGTGCACGGCTCGCTGTGCGATTTCCGGATCTGGTCGGCGGTGCTCGGCCCGCTGACGCGGCGGCATCGGGTGATCGCGGTCAGCCTGCGGCATTTCTTCCCGGCGCATTGGGACGGCGTTGGCGACACCTATTCGATCGCGCAGCATGTCGACGACGTCATCGCCTTCATCGAGACATTCGACACCAAGCCGGTCGACCTGATGGGGCATTCCCGCGGCGGCCATATCTGCTTCCGCGTCGCGCAGCGCCGGCCGGACCTGCTGCGCAAGCTGATCCTGGCCGAGCCCGGCGGCGAGCTCGACGCAACCCTCGATCCGAATTTCAAGCCGGGCCCCTCGCCGCTGGCGGCGCGCTTCGCGGCGTGTGCCGCGGAAATCGCCAAGGGCGACATCGACGGCGGCTTGCAGATCTTCATGGACGCGCTCGAAGGCCCCGGCGCCTGGAAGCGGATTCCGGCGACCTCCAAGCAGCTGTTGCGCGACAACGCGACCACACTGCTCGGCCAGACTCGCGACCAGCGCCCGCCGTTCTCGAAGGCCGACGCGGAGGCGATCAGGACGCCGACGCTGTTCATCGGCGGCGCCAACACCAAGGGCATTCTGCCGAAGGTGCTGCACGCGCTTGCCGCCAATGTGAAGGGCGCGCGCACTGAGATGATCCCGGGCACCACGCACCCGATGTTCGAGCAGGCCCCGCAGCGCTATTGCGAGATCGTCCTGGAGTTCTTGACGAGCTGAGGCGGCGGCACACCTCTTCACCTCGCCCGCTTGCGGGGAGAGGTCGGATCGCATCGGCAGATGCGATCCGGGTGAGGGGGTACAGGTCCGTCCACGCACACCACTCGCGGAGAGAGCCCCTCACCCCAACCCTCTCAGAGCGAGCTTCGCTCGTCTCGACCCCGTAAGAACGGGGAGAGGGAGAACAGACCTTTACACCTTCCACGCGCCGACCGGCTGCCGCACGGCGACGTTGAGCCGGTTCCAGACATTGATCGCGGCGATCCCCAGCACCAGAGACGCGAGCTGCTGCTCGTTGAAATGCTTCGCCGCCTCGTCCCACACCGCGTCCGTCACCGGATCCTCGCGGTCGCTGAGGCGGGTCACCGCTTCGGTCAGCGCCAGCGCGGCGCGCTCGGCTTCGGTGAAATACGGCGTGTCGCGCCAGGCGCCGACCGCGAACAGCCGCTCGTCGGTCTCGCCGGCACGCCTGGCAAGCTTCGGGTGCATATCGACACAGACGCTGCAGCCATTGATCTGGCTGGCGCGCAGATGGACCAGCTCGAGCAGTTTTTCCGGCAAGGCCTGTTTGGTGCTCTCGCTGAGCGCCTGCAGCGCCTTCATGGCATCGGGAACAACCATCACCGGGTGGTTCATGCGGGCTTTCATCATCTCACTCTCCTGATTTGCCTTTTGACGCCGCCATGCCGATCTGCTGTCACATCGGCCTGGTTTCGTTCGTCATGGCCATGACGGAGCGGACAAAGGAAATGTGACCGATGGACGAGAAAAATTCTCTCACCGAACAGTTCGAGGCCAACCGGCCGCGCCTGCGCGCGGTGGCCTACCGCATGCTGGGCTCGACCGCCGAGGTCGACGACGCCGTGCAGGAGGCCTGGCTGCGGCTCGGCCGCACCGACACTGCTGCCGTCGACAATCTCGCGGGATGGCTGACCACGGTGATCGCGCGGATCTGCCTCGACATGCTGCGCTCGCGCAAATCGCGCCGCGAGGAGCCGATGGGGCCGCACGTGCCGGAGCCGATCGCGGACAATCCGTCCGAGCGCGAGACCGAGATGGCCGACTCCGTCGGCGCGGCGCTGCTCGTGGTACTGGAGACGCTGGCGCCGGCCGAGCGGCTGGCTTTCGTGCTGCACGACATGTTCGCGGTGCCGTTCGAGGAGATCGCGCCGATCGTCGGACGCACGCCGGCCGCCGCGCGGCAACTGGCGAGCCGCGCCAGACGCCGCGTGCAGGGCGCGCCGCCCGCGCCGGATGCCGATCTCAGCCGGCAGCGCGGCATTGTCGAAGCCTTCCTCGCGGCATCCCGCAACGGCGATTTCGAGGGGCTGCTTGCCGTGCTGGCGCCCGACGTCGTGGTGCGCGCCGATCAGGCGGCGCAGCGGCTCGGCTCGCTGCCGGTCATCCGTGGCGCCGCGGCGGTCGCCGAAAGCTTCAAGGGACGCGCGCAGGCGGCGAAAACGGCGCTGGTCGACGGCGAGATTGGCGTTGCCGTCATCTTCGGCGGCGCGCTGCGCATCGTGCTGCGGGTCACGATTTCAGGCGACAGGATTGCGGCAATCGATGCCACCGCCGAGCCCGCGCAGATCGAGACACTCGATGTCGAGGTGCTCGATCAGGCCTGACGCGGCTGGAGACAGATGGTTTGCGATGTTAGTGTCCTCCCTGCGCTGTACAGGGAGGATACTCATGAAACTATCCATCAAATTGCTCGCGTCGGCCGGCCTGTTCTCGCTCGCCTTCGTCTCCTCCTCCGCCTTTGCCGCCGCGGATGAAAAGCTGCGCGCGGCCGCCGAGCAGGCCCAGCCGGCCGTGATCGAAAGCCTGCACGACATGGTGTTGATCGAATCGGGCTCCAGCGACGTCGAGGGCCTGAAGAAGATGGCCGACTACACCGAAGCGCGGCTGAAGGCGCTCGGCGCCAAGACCGAGCGGCGCAAGACCACGAAGGGCGCCGGCGCCGACATGGTGATCGGCACCTTCGAAGGTACCGGCAGCAAGAAGCTGATGCTGATCGCACATATGGATACGGTCTATGAGCACGGCATCCTCGACACCCAGCCCTACAAGGTCGACGGCAACAGGATCTACGGGCCCGGCATTGCCGACGACAAGGGCGGCATCGCCGTCATCCTGCATTCGCTCAAGATCCTGAACGATGCGGGCTGGCGCGACTACGCCAAGCTCACGGTGTCGTTCAATCCGGATGAAGAGGTCGGCTCGATCGGCTCGGGCGAGGTCATCGCCGAGCTCGCCGACCAGCACGATGTGGTGCTGTCCTGCGAGCCGACGGTCGCGCCGCCGATGGCCAAGAACGAAAGCCTGCTGCTCGGCGCCAGCGGCACCGCGACCGGCACGATGGATGTGAAGGGCAAGGCCTCGCATGCCGGCGCCGCACCGCAGCTCGGCCGCAACGCGCTGCTCGAGCTCGCGCATCAATTGCTGCAGACCCAGGACGTCGCGAAATCCATCCCAGGCACGCAGCTGAACTGGACCACTGCGAAGGCCGGCACCGTGCGCAACCAGATCCCGGATCACGCCAGCGCCGGCGCCGACATTCGCCTCACCATTCCGGACGGCGTACAAAAGCTGCAGGCGGCGCTCGACGAAAAGGTGAAGGACAAGCTGATCCCTGACACTGAGGTAACCGTGAAAGTCACCGCGGGCCGCCCGCCCTTCGTCGCGAACGATCGTGGCCGCGCGCTCGCCAAGCAGGGACAGGCGATCTATGCCGAGCTCGACCGCACGCTGGATATCGCGGAGATGACCGGCGGCGCGACCGATGCCGGCTACGCCGCGCGCAGCGGCAAGGCCACCGTGGTCGAAAGCTTCGGCCTCGCCGGCTGGGGCTATCACGCCCGCGACGAATACATCGACACCAACTCGATCGTGCCGCGGCTCTATCTGATGACGCGGATCCTGATGGAGCTGGGCAAGGCGAAGTAGCGGGGGCGGCATCCGATAGCCGCCATGCTTAGCCGGCGAAAGTGTCCACGATGTCTCCGAACACCCGTCCACCATCTCCCCGGGCTGAACAGTCGGGGAAGCACAGGGAGGGGTGCCGCTTGTCGCTGCGTGGCCAAGGCGCGACTGCAGCCGCAACGGACGCCGCAGTTTGCTTCGCCTGTAAATATTCATGATTTCAATCACTTAGCACTTCCGCAACTCCCGCCTTGACCGCTCCTGCAACTCGCAGTAGCTTCCATTTTCGAACACGGAATTCTGTATTCTAATTTGGACTGTTGGCATGATCCCGTTGGACCCGCTTCCGAACCTGATCGACCAGGTCTACGGGCGATTGCTCGAAGCGATCATCGACCGCACGCTGCTGCCCGGCCAGCGCATCACCCAGAACGAACTTGCCGATCGGCTCGGCGTCTCGCGCCAGCCGATCTCGCACGCGCTGCACCTGTTGCATCGCCAGGGCCTTGTCGCGGAGAGCGGCAAGCGCGGCTTCGAGGTGACGCAGCTCGATCCGCAGCGCATCCGCGAGCTCTATGAAGTGCGCGGCGCCATCGATGCGCTGGCGGCGCGGCTTGCCGCGACGCGCGTCAAAGAAGATGCCGCAGCACGCGCGCAACTCGAGAGCGCGCTGGAAGCCGGGCGCGCGATCGACGACAACGCGCCGCTGGCGCGCCTGATCGCGCTCGACGTCGACTTCCACAGCGCGATCTATCGGCTGGCCGGCAATACCGCGATCGAGGAAATGATCGCGCCGCAATGGCCGCATATGCGCCGCTCGATGGCGACCGTGCTCGCCGAGCTCGATTACCGCGGCAGCGCCTGGACCGAGCACGAGACCATTGCTGCGCACATTTTCTCCGGTAACGCCGCCGCCGCTGACGCCGCCGCGTTGGCCCATGCGCGGACGGCGGGGCAGATGACCGAAGAGAAGCTGAGGGCGATCGACGTGGCGGCGTGAGCAGGACCGTCACGGCGCCAAGAACGAAACCCAATAATCAAAGGAGGAAAGCACCATGAAACTGACGCCGGAGCAGATCGAATTTTTCCATCGCGAAGGCTGGCTGTTCCTGCCCGAGCTGTTCAGCCAGGAAGAGGTCGATTTCCTCGCACGCGAGGCGGTCTCGATCTATGACGCCAACCGCCCCGAGGTGTGGCGCGAGAAGAGCGGCGCCGCCGCGCACGGCCTTCGCCGCGCATCTCTACAACGAGGCGTTCGGCCTCCTCGGCGCGCATCCGCGCATGATCGACCCCATCGAGCAGCTGTTCGGTGAGAAGGTCTACATGCATCAGTTCAAGATCAACGCGAAGGCGGCCTTCACCGGCGACGTCTGGCAGTGGCACCAGGATTACGGCACCTGGAAGCGTGACGACGGCATGCCGGAGCCGCGCGCGATGAACATCGCGATCTTCCTCGACGAGGTGATGCCGATCAACGGCCCGCTGATGCTGGTGCCGCAGAGCCAGAGCGCCGGGGACCTGAAGGCGTCGCACGATCTCGAGACCACGTCCTACCCGCTGTGGACGCTGGACGAAGAGACCGTGACGCGCCTCGTCAAGCAGGGCGGTATCGTTGCCCCGACCGGCAAGCCCGGCGGCATGCTGATGTTCCACGGCAATCTGGTGCACGGCTCGAGCGGCAACATCACACCCTACCCGCGCAAGATCGTCTATTTGACGCTGAACGCGGTCTCGAACTACATCCGCACCCCGACGCGGCCCGACTACATCGCGCACCGCGACTTCACGCCGATCCAGACGGTTGCCGACGACGCCCTGCTGCGGCTCGCCCGTGCGCCGCGGCAGGCGGCGGAGTAGACTGACGCCTACCCCCAAACGTCGTCATGCCCGGGCTTGTCCCGGGCATCCACGTCTTAACATGCTCGCGGCACCGAAGACGTGGATGGCCGGGACAAGCCCGGCCATGACGGAAATCCAGGGAGCTGCGCTACACCTCGGACACCCATCATGAACCTGCATCACCTCCTCAAAACCCGCGCCGCCGCCGGCAAGCCGGTCCGCGTCGTCCTGATCGGCGCCGGAAAATTCGGCTCGATGTTCCTGTCGCAGGTGCCGCACACGCCGGGGCTCGAGGTGCCGGTGATCGTCGATCTCGACCGCGACCGTGCGCGCGAGGCCTGCCGCACGGTCGGCTGGGACGACGCGCGGATCGGCGCGACGACCTTTACCGACGACGGCGCGCGCGCGATCGCGGGCGGCGCGTTCGACGTGGTAGTGGAAGCCACCGGCAATCCCGCGGTCGGCATCCGCCATGCCCGTGCGGCGATATCAGCCGGCAAGCATGTCGTGATGGTCAATGTCGAGGCCGATGTGCTGGCCGGCCCGCTGCTCGCCGAAGAGGCGCGCAAGGCCGGCGTGGTCTATTCGCTCGCCTATGGCGACCAGCCGGCGCTGACCGCGGAGATGGTCGACTGGGCCCGCGCGACGGGCTTTCGCGTCGTAGCCGCCGGCAAGGGCACGAAATACCTGCCCGCCTATCACGACGTGACGCCGGAAGGCGTGTGGCAGCATTACGGGCTCACCGCCGGCGAGGCGCAATCGGCCGGCATGAATCCGCAGATGTTCAACTCCTTCCTCGACGGCACCAAATCCGCGATCGAGATGGCCGCGATCGCCAACGCCTGCACGCTCGACGTGCCGTCGGAGGGCCTGCTGTTTCCGCCCTGCGGCGTCGACGACCTGCCGCATGTGATGCGGCCGCGCGACAAGGGCGGCGTGCTGGAGAAATCCGGCATCGTCGAGGTGGTGTCGTCGCTGGAGCGCGACGGCCGTCCGGTGTTTCGCGATCTGCGCTGGGGTGTCTATGTGGTGCTGGAGGCGCCGAACGACTATGCCGCCGACTGCTTCAAGCAATACGGCCTCAAGACCGATGCGTCGGGCCGCTATGCGGCAATGTACAAGCCGTATCATCTGATCGGGCTCGAGCTGAATATTTCCGTGCTGTCGGCGGCGCTGCGCAACGAGCCGACCGGGCAGCCGCGCGGCTTCCGCGGCGACGTCGCAGCGGTGGCGAAGCGCAATCTGCGTGCCGGCGAGATGCTCGACGGCGAAGGCGGCTACACGGTATGGGGCAAGCTGATGCCCGCCTCCGCCAGCCTCGCCGCCGGCGCATTGCCGATCGGGCTCGCGCATCGCGTCAAGCTGAAGAACGACATCGCCCATGGCGCTGTCGTGTGCTGGAGCGACGTCGAGGTCGACGAGAGCAACGACACGATCAAGACGCGCAAGGCGATGGAGAAGGCGTTCTCGCGCTAGCGTCGTTGCCGTTAGCTCAAACGCAGAGTTTTTTCACCTCTCCCCGCTCTTTTTGCGGGGAGAGGTCGGATCGCATCGCAGATGCGATCCGGGTGAGGGGCGAAGCACGCTGCTCAACAAGCAGCGAAGTGCTCGCCGGATGGATGCCCCTCACCCCGCCCTCTCCCCGCAAGCGCGGGGCGAGGGAGACGAGAGAGCGGTGCCCGATCGGCTCACGGCAGCAGCCGGCGCGCTTTCGCCAGCTTGAACCATTTGCGGAACATCGCTTCGGTATCCATCATCTCGGTGAAGCCGGCCTGGTTGATCTTCACGGTCGAAACGATCGAGGGCGGACCGGATTCAGTGTGCCCGTAGCGCATGCTGTAATCGGCATATTGAAACGACAGGCCGACGAACTCTTTCCAAGCCCGGCGCGATCAGGTCGTGCTTCCTGCGCAGCTCGTCCCACAGCGGGATCCATTTCGGATACTCCTGCGCCAGCGCCAGCGGCACATGCCGGCCCGGCGCCATCTCGAGCGCATCCGATACCGCGGGCCAGATATTTTCCCAGGTGAAGACGTCGCCGTTGGTGACGTTGAAGGCTTCATTGCGTGCGGCCTCCGCATCGCCCGACCAGGCGATCGCGCGCGCCAAGAGATCGACGTCGACCGCCTGCGCGACGCGCGGCGCACCGCCGGGATAGTCGAGCGGCCTGCCCTGCGCGCGCAACACTGCCGCATAGACGCCGAGTGGCGGGATCAAATCCATCGCACCGCCCATGGCTTCGCCGATGATCAGCACCGGACGCAGGATGCTCCAGTGCCAGCTCTTGCCGCGTTGCAGCTCACGCAGGAAATTCTCCTGCGCCCAATAGAAATTCGGCTGCTCGTACATTTCCGAACGGCCCTCGCGCGCCGGCACCGTGAGCGGCCGGACATGCACGCCATAGGCCTTGGTACCCTGCAAGAGCGCGACATGTTTGAGATCAGGCGCGACGGGTTCGAGCGCGCCCATCAGGTTGCGCAGCATCCGGTCATTGGTTTCGATCTGCCCGGCATCGCGCCAGCCATCGACCAGGCTCGGCGCTTCATAGAGCGCGGCATAGATCAGGTGCGTTGCGCCAGCGAACTCGGCCGCGGCGCGGCGGCAATCCTCGGCGCTGGTGAGGTCGATTCGCACATGCTGCGCGCCGTAGAGATCGCGCGGCTTGCGGCGCGAGAGCGCAATGCGCTCGTAATCGCCGGATGCGCCGAAGTGTCGCAAGGCGGCGTTGCCCACGAGGCCCGTCGCGCCGGCGACCACGACTTTCTTGTTGGCCATGTCCTTGAACTCCCATCAACTCACCTGCCCTGCGTAGCAGATCACGGCAAGACCGACAGGTATCAGATGAGACCAACAGCGCCGATTTCCCTTCGCAACTGCCAACGAAGGCGGACGCTTGATTTCCTGCGGCAAACGATCATCCTGACCAGTGGAACCGAAAGCTCGGCTTTCCACACCCAAGAGCCCGTCGAGGGCCACCGGACACATTCATCACAGCAACGTCGATCGATCGGCGAAGAAAGACGGCATCAAGATCGTTCCCCTTGTCGAGACATCGGCACACAGGAGGGATACGCATGAAGCGTCGTGATTTCTTGAGGGCAGGCGGCGTCGGACTGGCTGCGACGGCGGTGGCTGCGCCCGCGGTCGCGCAATCGATGCCGGAGGTCAGGTGGCGGCTCGCGGCAAGCTGGCCGAAGGCGCTCGATACGCTCTATGGCGGCTGTGAATTCTTCTGCAAGCGCGTCGCCGAAATCACCGACAACCGTTTCCAGATCCAGTCCTTCGCCGCCGGCGAGATCGTGCCAGGCCTGCAGGTGCTGGACGCCGTCTCCAACGGCACGGTCGAGATGGGCAACACCGCGCTGTATTATTACTGGGGCAAAAATCCCGCCTTCACCTTCGGCACCTCGCTGCCATTCGGCCTCAACACGCGCCAGCACATCTCCTGGCTGCAATGGGGCGGCGGCAGCGAACTGATCAACAACCTGCTTGCGGAATACAACTGCGTCGGCATTCCGACCGGCTCGACCGGCGCCCAGATGGGCGGCTGGTTCCGGAAGGAGATCAAGTCGATGGCGGATCTGCAGGGGCTGAAATTCCGCGTCGGCGGCTTCGCCGGCACCATCATCGCCAAGGTCGGCGGCGTGCCGCAGCAGATCGCCGGCGGCGATATCTATCCGGCGCTGGAGAAAGGCACCATCGACGCCGCCGAATGGGTCGGGCCCTATGACGATGAGAAGCTCGGCTTCGTCAAGGTCGCGAAATTCTACTACTACCCCGGCTGGTGGGAAGGCACCGGACAGGGCCACAATGTGATGAACAAGGACAAATGGAACACGCTGCCGAAGCATTATCAGGCCGCGATCCAGGCCGCGTCCGAAGACACCTTCACCTGGGTGACCGGCAAATATGATGCGGTGAATCCGCCGGCGCTGAAACGCCTGATCGTGGCCGGCGCGCAGCTGCGGCCGTTCCCGCAGGAAGTGCTGGAAGCCTGCTACAACGCGGCCAACGAGATCTATGCCGATCTCGCCAAGAGCAATCCGCATTTCGGCAAGATGTATGCGAGCCTCGCCGCCTACCGCAACGAATCGCTGGCCTGGATGCAGGTCGCCGAACTGTCGTTCGACAGCTTCATGATGCGGATGCGCACGCGGACATAACTCCACCACTTCTCCCCGCCTGCGGGGAGAAGTCGGATTACATCGGAGATGCAATCCGGATGAGGGGGAGTCTCCGCAGATGACCTCTCACCGGCTTCGGAGCAGCCGCCCCTCACCCCAACCCTCTCCCCGCAACAGCGGGGAGAGGGAGAAAAGAAAAAAGCCCCGGAGAAATTCTCCGGGGCTTTGTTCTTGATTCGGCTCTGATTCGACTTGCGCTCAGTTGTCGTCGCTGCCACCGAATTCTTCCATCAGCTTGTCGTAGCTTTTGGTGACGAGATCGATATTGCCCTTGTTCTCGACCGCGGGCGGCGGCGACTTCAGGGCTTCGTTGAGATCGGCAAGCGCGTCCTTCTTGTCCTTGGCCGACATTTTCTTGTCGGCCTGGACCTGGGCGATCTGCGCCTTCACCACGGCCTCGGGACCGACATACTTCTTGGTCTGCGGATCGAAGCCGCCGAGTACCAGCGAGATGTTGTCGACGACGCTGTTGTACTCGTCATAGCTGGCGAAGCCGTTCTTCTTGGCGATGCCCTCGAGCTGGGCAACGATCTTCGGATCCGGCTTGGCGTCCTGGGACAGTTTTGCGGTGATCGGGTCCATTTCCTTGGCCGCGGCGATCGCGCCGTCGATCTGCTTGTCGGTCAGCGCGATCTGCTTGATCGGGGGGGCCTGGTCCTGTGCCGGAGCTGCGGCCTGCGCGGCAGGCGCGGGCTGCTTTGCCGCCGGCGCCATCTGCTGCTGCTTGGCCTGCGCGAATGCGCCGCTGTTCGACGCCGCGGTCACGGCGATCGCGAGACATGCGACGCTCAACGCAGCAGTTACGGGACGGACGATCTCACGCATGGAAGTCTCCTCATTGGGGCGGGGTTGCCGAGCTTCTTGGGTGCAAGAGGTACAGAAATCGAAATGAATGGCCTATGAACTTTGGTCGTAGAGCATGATGAGCAATCGTGGCCGAATGATCACAAAGTGTTCAAGGACTGTTGATCGCGGCGATCCTACTCGAGCGCGATTGAACACGAATCGTGCGCGGATGCTGCGGCCGAATCCCGACGGCCGAGGCGTGCAAGCCTATCCGACGGAAACATTGTCCG
>NZ_JBSRYV010000002.1:0-4020000 GCF_054057015.1 Bradyrhizobium sp. JR3.5 | reverse complement strand
TCTAAGCCAACCTCCTGGTTGTTTTGGGATTTCCACATCCTTTCCCACTTAGCCACGAATTAGGGGCCTTAGCTGTAGGTCCGGGTTGTTTCCCTCTCCACGACGGACGTTAGCACCCGCCGTGTGACTCCCGGATAGTACTCTCAGGTATTCGGAGTTTGGTTGGGTTTGGTAAGACGGTAAGTCCCCCTAGCCCATCCAGTGCTCTACCCCCTGAGGTATTCATCCGAGGCGATACCTAAATATCTTTCGCGGAGAACCAGCTATTTCCCAGTTTGATTGGCCTTTCACCCCTAACCACAAGTCATCGGAGTCTTTTTCAACAGACACCCGTTCGGTCCTCCAGTGAGTGTTACCTCACCTTCAACCTGCTCATGGCTAGATCACTAGGTTTCGGGTCTAATACAACGAACTTGACGCCCTATTCAGACTCGCTTTCGCTGCGCCTTCGCCTATCGGCTTAAGCTTGCTCGTTAAATTAAGTCGCTGGCCCATAATACAAAAGGTACGACGTCACCCAGAACGTATCTTGGGCTCCGTCTGTTTGTAGGTGTCCGGTTTCAGGTCTATTTCACTCCCCTCGTCGGGGTGCTTTTCACCTTTCCCTCACGGTACTGGTTCACTATCGGTCGCTGAGGAGTACTTAGGCTTGGAGGGTGGTCCCCCCGTGTTCAGACAGGATTACACGTGTCCCGCCTTACTCGTGGATACATCATCGCATTACTCGTACGGGGCTATCACCCTCTGAGGCCCTGCTTTCCTGACAGGTTCCGATTGTCTTTGATGTATCACTGGCCTGGTCCGCGTTCGCTCGCCACTACTAACGGAGTCTCGATTGATGTCCTTTCCTCCAGGTACTTAGATGTTTCAGTTCCCTGGGTTTGCTTAAAACCTCCTATTTTATTCGGAAGTCTCATACCTTCTCTTGATAACCGGAAATCCAAAACCTCGCGGTCTGATTTCTTCCATTTCTGGTCGAACCCCAAAACACAAGGTCTTGGAGTTCCGGCTATCGAAGGTGGGTTTCCCCATTCGGAAATCCGTGGATCAAAGCTTCTTCGCAGCTCCCCACGGCTTATCGCAGCGTAGCACGTCCTTCATCGCCTCTCAGCGCCAAGGCATCCACCGAACACCCTTAAGGCACTTGATTGCTCTCATTATCAATGTCCACACACTCGGCAGAATGTTGTCTGCACAACTGCCACTTAAGGCGCGCATCCTCGATGAATGCGATTGCGCAGCCGGACATTGACTAGAAAGACCAGCTTGCTTCGTAAGATCGGCCCGATAGCGAGGCGGTCAAGCTTCGCTAAAAAGATCGTTTTACAACTCGCTCATCTCACTCATCTTGCGATGAGCTGCGATGCGCGAGCGCCGAAAACGATCTGGAGATTATGAATGGTACCCGCGAATTGCTTCGCAGATCCAAACTCGGATCGATCTCCTCTTTACGATGTCAGAAAACACGCACGTCACCGTCCATCCGGACCAATGAGTGCGAAGTGATGTTTCGCGGACGATTTGAACAGAGCTTCTTGCACAAGGTGCACTGTCGAGCTTCAATTCCATCTGGTGGAGCCAGACGGGATCGAACCGACGACCTCATGCTTGCAAAGCACGCGCTCTCCCAGCTGAGCTATGGCCCCGTACCAGAAGACGAATGCTCCGCACTCGATCAAAATGGTGGGCCTGGGAAGACTTGAACTTCCGACCTCACGCTTATCAAGCGCGCGCTCTAACCAACTGAGCTACAAGCCCCTAACACGAGGGACATGCCGGCGCGCACACGACTTGTCGTCGATGCATCGCACAGCGCTCAGCCCTGGCGCGTGTTCGTCCGCGAAGAAAGAGAAACGAAGACGGCGAAATCCCGCCAATGGAGCTCAACAATCCTGAAACTGTTGGCCCCTGAATGTTTCTAAAACGGTTCGATAGTGAGCGTGAGCTCGCTGAAGAACCATCCTTAGAAAGGAGGTGATCCAGCCGCAGGTTCCCCTACGGCTACCTTGTTACGACTTCACCCCAGTCGCTGACCCTACCGTGGCCGGCTGCCTCCCTTGCGGGTTAGCGCACCGTCTTCAGGTAAAACCAACTCCCATGGTGTGACGGGCGGTGTGTACAAGGCCCGGGAACGTATTCACCGTGGCGTGCTGATCCACGATTACTAGCGATTCCAACTTCATGGGCTCGAGTTGCAGAGCCCAATCCGAACTGAGACGGCTTTTTGAGATTTGCGAAGGGTCGCCCCTTAGCATCCCATTGTCACCGCCATTGTAGCACGTGTGTAGCCCAGCCCGTAAGGGCCATGAGGACTTGACGTCATCCCCACCTTCCTCGCGGCTTATCACCGGCAGTCTCCTTAGAGTGCTCAACTAAATGGTAGCAACTAAGGACGGGGGTTGCGCTCGTTGCGGGACTTAACCCAACATCTCACGACACGAGCTGACGACAGCCATGCAGCACCTGTCTCCGGTCCAGCCGAACTGAAGAACTCCGTCTCTGGAGTCCGCGACCGGGATGTCAAGGGCTGGTAAGGTTCTGCGCGTTGCGTCGAATTAAACCACATGCTCCACCGCTTGTGCGGGCCCCCGTCAATTCCTTTGAGTTTTAATCTTTGCGACCGTACTCCCCAGGCGGAATGCTTAAAGCGTTAGCTGCGCCACTAGTGAGTAAACCCACTAACGGCTGGCATTCATCGTTTACGGCGTGGACTACCAGGGTATCTAATCCTGTTTGCTCCCCACGCTTTCGTGCCTCAGCGTCAGTATCGGGCCAGTGAGCCGCCTTCGCCACTGGTGTTCTTGCGAATATCTACGAATTTCACCTCTACACTCGCAGTTCCACTCACCTCTCCCGAACTCAAGATCTTCAGTATCAAAGGCAGTTCTGGAGTTGAGCTCCAGGATTTCACCCCTGACTTAAAGACCCGCCTACGCACCCTTTACGCCCAGTGATTCCGAGCAACGCTAGCCCCCTTCGTATTACCGCGGCTGCTGGCACGAAGTTAGCCGGGGCTTATTCTTGCGGTACCGTCATTATCTTCCCGCACAAAAGAGCTTTACAACCCTAGGGCCTTCATCACTCACGCGGCATGGCTGGATCAGGCTTGCGCCCATTGTCCAATATTCCCCACTGCTGCCTCCCGTAGGAGTTTGGGCCGTGTCTCAGTCCCAATGTGGCTGATCATCCTCTCAGACCAGCTACTGATCGTCGCCTTGGTGAGCCATTACCTCACCAACTAGCTAATCAGACGCGGGCCGATCTTTCGGCGATAAATCTTTCCCCGTAAGGGCTTATCCGGTATTAGCACAAGTTTCCCTGTGTTGTTCCGAACCAAAAGGTACGTTCCCACGCGTTACTCACCCGTCTGCCGCTGACATATTGCTATGCCCGCTCGACTTGCATGTGTTAAGCCTGCCGCCAGCGTTCGCTCTGAGCCAGGATCAAACTCTCAAGTTGGACTTGAACTTTGAACCGGCTGATCACAACGTTTGACGAGGTCCCACCATTCTTCGCCGACCGAAGTCTGCGAGCTGCCTACGATTCACATCGCTGGCAACGATGGTGTAACCTTTAAACGTGTACCGCCGAAGTCTTCCGTCCACCCTCAGAAAGTCAAAAGCCGAAGCTTTCAAGTATTCCGAGAGACGCAAGGACTCCGCCGTCCACGTTTCTCTTTCTTCATCTTCACTTGTCAAACAGCCCGGGATCCGATGACCCCACACCCTTAGAGGGTGGTTCTACCCTTCAGCGACGAACAGTGAACCTCAACCGATTTATGTCGGCTGCTGTGTCACTCATCGAAGTGAGGAGCATCAGTGGCGCGTTCGCTCGCCTTGGTCAGTGACCCGGCGGCGCCGCGCTCAGTGGTTGGTTTATAGTCCCCACCCCTCGGGATTGTCAACGACCATTGTCAACAAATCGTCGCACGCTCAAATCGCGTGTGCAGTGCGAAAAAATTCTCGCATTTTCCATAGCTTAAGCCAGAGGTAAAAATTCGAAACCCAACGCGCGTGGCAAGAAACTTCAAAAAAAGTTTGTCGCCGAAGGGCTCGTGAGGCCCTCCGGAACGGGTTCCCCGGCGCTCCCAGACCGGGCGGCGGCGTCGACCGGCCTCAGGAAGATTTTCCATCTCAAATGCCGCACTTGAGCCACAATCCTGCGACGTTCTGGCTATAAGACATGCATTGAACCGCTCGTAACCTGTGGGGGCACGGGTGGTTTTTCTGAGGGACCAGGCGATTTTCTCCAAGAACCCGTCGTCTCTTCCCTACGCGGCCGAGCAACATCGAGAGATCTGCACACCTTTGACGTTCGAGAGTGCGGCTAGCTAATGGCCATCGTCTTCTCGATTTCGATGCGTGTGGCTCGCCACACTGCCGAGATTCCCCTTCAGGGGATCGAGGTGGGGACAAGGACGAGCAGAGGTCGATCGCAGTTGCTGGAATTTGGGGGGATATCGGGTTGAGCCAACGGGCGTCACGCGGAAGCGGCATTGGGCGCGAGACCGGGATGATCGATCTCGGTCACGAACCGCCGCTTTCAGTCGACGGCACCGAGGCTGCGGTGATCGATCGCCGCCGTGTCTCCGTACAATGGTTCAGCGGCACCATTCTGACTGGATTATGTGGCGCGGCCCTGATCGGCGGCGCCGTTTTTGCGTCGCTCGATGGCGAGATGACCTTCGCCAAGGTGCCGGAGCGCGTCGAAGGCGCGCTGCGCGGCGCCTTCACCGGCAATGATCGCGTCGTCAGCCTGCACAAGGGCGACCGCCTGCCGCCGCCGAGCGAATCCTCCGCCTCCCGCAGCCTGGTGCGCGTGTCGACCGTGACCCGCGTCGGCAATCGCGACGTGATGCGGGTGCGGCCCTTCATCCGGATTTCCGGCAATCTCTCGATGACCACAAGCGATCTGTCGTCCAAGATTCCGGCGTTCAACGCGCAGCGTCTGTTGACCGATGTCGGCTCCGACACGCCGGCGGCGGCCGAGGATCCGAATGCGGCCGACGCCGCCGAGCCCGACGCCGAGGTCTCTTTCGTCACCAAGGATCTCGGATCCGTGCTGCCGAAAGCCAAGCTCGCCGCCGTTGTCGCACTCGACGACGTGCTGATGCGGGTCCGCGACGCCGCCAATTGGCGCGGCTCCGGCGGTTCGGTGCGCTACGCGTCACTCGCCAATGCCGCGGCCGATGCCACCGGCGCCGGCCCCGATATCAGGATGGCTTACGCCACCGAGGGCAACACCTCCGACCCCTATGCAGGCTTCGAGACCCGCGTGGTGCCGGAGAACGTCACCCTGCTGCCGAAGACCAAGGAGCAGGTCACCGGCGGCAATCCGGTCGGTGAACGGGTTCACCTCGTCAAGAAGGGCGACAGCATCACCTCGATCCTGCGCGATCAGGGCGCAACGCCCGACGAGGCGAAGGCGATTGCCGCAACGCTCGGCCCGCGCGGTCGCGACGGCGGGCTGAAGGAAGGCCAGAAGGTGCGGATCCTGATGGCGCCGTCAGCACCGGGCGCCCGGCTGCAACCCTATCGGGTGGTCGTCGCCAACGACTCCGTCGTCGAAGCCGTCGCCGCACTGTCCGATATCGGCAAATACGTTGCTGTCGACGTGCAGAGCATGAACACCACGACCGATACCGCCGACAATTCCAGCGACGATGACGAGGATGATGGCAGCGGCGTGCGGCTCTATCAGAGCATTTACGAGACCGCGCTGCGCAACAAGGTGCCGCCGACCGTCATCGACGATATGGTCAAGATTTACTCCTATGACGTCGATTTCCAGCGCAAGGTCCAGCCCGGCGACTCGTTCGACGTGTTCTATGCCGGCGAGGACGAGGGCGTCACCAGCACCGAAAAGACCGAAGTGCTCTACGCCGCGCTGACCGTCGGCGGCGAAACCAAGAAATACTACCGCTTCCAGAGTTCCGACGACGGCGTCGTCGACTACTACGACGAGACCGGCAAGAGCGCGAAGAAGTTCCTGGTCCGCAAGCCGGTCAACAACGCGATCATGCGTTCAGGCTTTGGCGGCCGCCGCCATCCGATCCTCGGCTATGTGAAGATGCACACCGGCGTCGACTGGGCCACCGCCTACGGCACGCCGATCTTCGCCTCCGGCAACGGCATGCTCGAGAAGGTCGGGTACGAGGGCGGTTACGGCAAATATATCCGCATCAAGCACTCCAATGGCTACGAGACGGCCTACGGCCATATGTCGGCCTTCGCCAAGGGCATGGAGATCGGCAAGAAGGTACGGCAGGGCCAGGTGATCGGCTTTGTCGGCTCGACCGGCCAGTCGACCGGCCCGCACGTCCACTACGAAATCCTGGTCAACGGCCGATTCGTCGACCCTATGCGCGTGAAGCTGCCACGCGGCCGCTCACTCGAAGGCCCGATGCTGGCGGGCTTCGAGAAGGAGCGCGACCGGATCGAAGCCCAGATGTCCAGCCGCGGCAGTTCGCGCGTCGTCTCGGACGCCACGAGCTCCACGTCGCAGACGCGCTCCATTACCAACCGCTGATGATGCAAGAGCCGGCCTGTCCGGCCGCGCAGATTCCGGGAAACGCTGCAGGCGCAGATCAGAGGCGATGCCGTTTCCAGGCCGGTCACGCCGCCAATTTCAATAAATTTCGCGCCCCAGGATGGGAACCCGAACGGCGAGCATCCAGTTGATTCGGCAGTAAAACCTCCAATGGAGGGTGTCATGGAGAACTGGACGAACGCAAAGCTGTGCGACGTCGCAAACCTGATCCTCGGCGCGATTCTCTTCCTGTCGCCGTGGCTGTTCAAGTTCGACGCCGGCACGGTTTCCACCAACGCCCACATCGTCGGCCTCGTGATGGCGGTCCTTGCGATCGCCGCGCTCGCGGCATTCGCGGTCTGGGAGGAATGGCTGAACCTCATCGTCGGGCTTTGGGCACTGGTTTCGCCCTGGGTCCTCGGGTTCCAGGCAATGACCACCGCGACGACCGTGCACGTAGTGATCGGCATCGCCGTCGCAGTCCTTGCGGCGATCGAGCTCTGGGCGATGTCTCAGCATCCGCCTCGGCTCACAACACACAGCTGAGGCTCTGAAACGATGCGTCCCTACCCGCTGGCGCGGATCGCCGGCGGGCGGGGGTTTGGCCGTGCTCAACGAAGATATGTACAAGGATTTCCGCCATGACCGGGCTCACCCGCGACGATGTGCTGAAGGCCGTCGGCCACGCCGACGATGTCACCATCGCCAGGATCATCGCATCCGGCGCCACGATCACCGAACTTGCCGAAGCCCAAGCCTGGCTTGCCAATGACGAGCCGCTGATGAACGCCGGCAGGCCGCTGGCCACAGGCCGCACCCGCGAGCTGGTCGATATTCTGTCCGAACTCGAACCCGCCGATGACGACGAGCCCGGTCAGCTCAGTCCACCGATCGTTCCGCAGGACTAGCCTTGATTACGAAGCCCTCCCCGCGACCGCGGGGAGGGCTTTTGCATGTGCGTGTCAGTTCAGCTTGCGCTTCGAGACCGGGGCATCGAACTGCACGATCTCGGCGGTTTTGGGCACCTGACCGTTGAAGGTCAGCACATTGCCCTTCTCCGAAATCACCACGCGATCGCCGTCCTTGACCTCGCCGGCGAGGATCATCTCGGCCAGTGGATCCTGCACGCTGCGCTGGATCACCCGCTTCAGCGGGCGGGCACCGTATGCCGGATCCCAGCCCTTTTCCGCGAGCCAATCCCGCGCCTTCGCCTCGAGCGTGAGCTCGATCTTGCGATCCTCGAGCAGCTTGCGCAGCCGCGCGAACTGGATCTCGACGATGCGGCCCATCTCGCTCTTCTGCAGGCGGTGGAACAGGATGATCTCGTCGATGCGGTTCAGGAATTCCGGCCTGAAATGCGCCCGCACCACGCCCATCACCTGATCGCGAACCGCCGCAGTGTCCTCGCCTTCCGGCTGATTCACCAGGAATTCCGAACCGAGGTTCGAAGTCATGATGATCAGCGTGTTGCGGAAGTCGACGGTGCGGCCCTGACCATCGGTCAGGCGGCCGTCATCGAGCACCTGCAACAGCACGTTGAAGACGTCGGGATGCGCCTTCTCGATCTCGTCGAACAGCACGACCTGGTAGGGCCGGCGCCGCACGGCTTCGGTCAGTGCACCACCCTCGTCGTAGCCGACATAGCCGGGAGGCGCGCCGATCAGCCGCGAGACCGAGTGCTTCTCCATGAACTCGGACATGTCGAGGCGGACCATCGCGGTCTCGTCGTTGAACAGGTCAGCGGCGAGCGCCTTGGTCAGCTCGGTCTTGCCGACGCCGGTGGGCCC
The DNA here is from genome assembly GCF_054057015.1 of Bradyrhizobium sp. JR3.5. Taxonomy (NCBI): domain Bacteria; kingdom Pseudomonadati; phylum Pseudomonadota; class Alphaproteobacteria; order Hyphomicrobiales; family Nitrobacteraceae; genus Bradyrhizobium; species Bradyrhizobium sp. JR3.5. The sequence goes on along the minus strand of NZ_JBSRYV010000002.1, from coordinate 4,011,685 downwards.
CAGGAACATGAACGAGCCGGTCGGCCGGTTCGGATCCTGCAGGCCTGCGCGGGCACGGCGCACCGCAGTTGCCACCGCGCGCACCGCTTCGGCCTGGCCGACGACGCGCTTGGCGAGTGCGTCCTCCATTTTCAGGAGCTTGTCCTTTTCGCCCTCGAGCATCTTGTCGACCGGCACGCCGGTCCAGCGCGAGACGACCTGCGCGATGTGGTTGGCGGTGACCGCCTCCTCCATCATCTCGCCGCCGTTCTGCTTGCCGCTCTCAGCTGCCTCGATGTCGGCAAGCTTCCTTTCCAGCTCGGGGATCCGGCCGTAAGCCAGTTCGCCCGCCTTCTGGAATTCGCCGCAACGCTGCGCATTGGCAAGCTCGACGCGGAGCGCATCGAGTTCGCTCTTCAGCTTCTGGGCATTGGAGAGCTTGTTCTTCTCCGCGCTCCAGCGCGCCGTCAGCGCCGCCGACCTCTCCTCGAGCCCGGCGAGCTCCTTCTCCAGGGTCTGCAAGCGGCTCTTCGAGCCGGCATCGTTCTCCTTCTTCAGCGCCTCCTGCTCGATCTTCAGCCGGATGATGTCGCGATCCAGCGAATCGAGCTCTTCAGGCTTGGAATCGACCTGCATCTTCAGCCGCGCCGCCGCCTCGTCCATCAGATCGATGGCCTTGTCGGGGAGGAAGCGGTCGGTGATGTAGCGATTCGAAAGCGTGGTCGCGGCCACCAACGCGGAGTCGGTGATGCGTACGCCGTGATGCTGCTCGTACTTGTCCTTCAGGCCGCGCAGGATCGAGATGGTGTCCTCGACCGTCGGCTCGCTCACATAGATCGGCTGGAACCGGCGGGCCAGCGCCGCATCCTTTTCGACATGCTTGCGGTACTCGTCGAGCGTGGTCGCACCGATACAGTGCAGCTCACCGCGCGCGAGCGCAGGCTTCAGGAGGTTGGACGCGTCCATCGCGCCGTCGGTCTTGCCGGCGCCGATCAGGGTATGCATCTCGTCGATGAACAGGATGATGCCGCCCTCGGCGGATGTCACCTCCTGCAGCACCGACTTGAGTCGTTCCTCGAACTCGCCGCGATACTTTGCGCCGGCGATCAAGGCGCCCATGTCGAGCGACAGCAGCTTCTTGTCCTTCAGGCTCTCCGGCACGTCGCCGTTGAGGATGCGCAGCGCCAGGCCCTCGACGATCGCGGTCTTGCCGACGCCGGGCTCACCGATCAGGACGGGATTGTTCTTGGTCCGCCGCGACAGCACCTGGATGGTGCGGCGGATCTCCTCGTCACGGCCGATCACCGGGTCGAGCTTGCCGTCGCGCGCAGCCTGGGTCAGGTCGCGGGCATATTTCTTCAGCGCGTCGTAAGCGTTCTCGGCGGTCGCGCTATCAGCGGTGCGGCCCTTGCGCAGCGCTTCGATCGCCGCATTCAGGTTCTGCGCCGTGACGCCGCCCTTGCTCAGGATGGAGGCCGCCTCGCTACCCTTCTCGAGCGTGAGCCCGAGCAGCAGCCGCTCCACCGTGACATAGCTGTCGCCGGTCTTGTCGGCGGCCTTTTCGGCCGCATCGAAGGCGCGCGCCAGCTCCGGCGACAGGTAGACCTGTCCCGCACCATTGCCCGAAACCTTCGGCAGCTTGTTCAGCGCCTCTTCGGTCGCTTTCAGGATCGCTCTGGAATTGCCACCTGCACGGTCGATCAGACCGCCGGCGAGCCCCTCATTGTCGTCCAGCAGCACCTTCAACAGATGCAAGGGCGAGAACTGCTGGTGACCGTCGCGCATTGCGAGCGACTGGGCAGACTGGATGAATCCGCGCGAGCGCTCGGTGTACTTCTCAATGTTCATTCGTTTTCCCTCGGCCTGCCATCGTCACCCATTCAGGCATGACAACGGCATCTTCATTGGGTTTCCGCGGGCCGCGTTGACCTTCCTCAACCAGCCTCTGGTCGTCGCCATCATTTTTCAGGCTTGCCGCAGATGTGGGCACTTGGTTCCGAAACGGAAGAGCCACGGTCTGCGATTTCACCCGATGGAGCTCAGCGCCGCACAATGGCGACAAGGTAGCGGCAGGGCTGAGCAGTTTCGTTACGGAAGACGATATCCGACGGCGGCCCGAGCTCGACGCGGTCTCCCGCAGCGAGCTCATGGCGCTCCGCCCCTTCCATCAAGGTGAGGCGGCCGCTGATGACCCAGACCACCTGACGGATCAGGTGATAGGCGCTGGCCGGGAAGCCGGCTTCCTGCCTGGCAGGCAGCTCGACTTCCACCAGCTCCAGCGGATTGGCCGGATGCAGGAACACCTGCCGCCGCAGATAGGCCGCCTTCGGATCGCGCCACACCGGCTGATCCTTGGCCCGCTGCAGGCGGGAAGTGTGTGAGGCAACCTCGAACAGCGCGGCCATGGTCAGGCCATAGGCCGTGGCAATCCGCGACAGCGTCGCCGCCGTCGGGCTGGCCTCCGCCCGCTCGATCTTGCTCAGCATGGCCTTGGACACGCCAGCCCGCCCGGCGAGTTCCGCCAGCGACCAGCCGCGGCCCTCCCGTTCAGCGCGAACTCGCCGCCCGAGAGCTTCATCGGCATTGTCTTCTATAATTGACATAATGTCTTATATAGTGGACGATGGGAGTTGTTCAAGAGGCCCGTCGAGGAACGACCATGATGATCCGCCCCGCCACCGAGCAGGACATTCCTGCGATCACCGCGATCTTCAACGAGGCGGTCGCCAACTCGAACGCGATCTGGACCGAGAAGCAGGATTCCGAGGCCGAACGGCTGGCCTGGATGAAGGCCCGGCTGGCACTGGGCTACCCGGTGCTGATCGCGGCCGAAGGGCCTGTGGTGCTTGGGTACGGCACGTTCGGCGATTTCCGCGCCTTCCCGGGTTACCGCTACAGCGTCGAGCACAGCGTCTATATCCATGCCGACCATCGCGGCCGCGGCCTTGGCCGCGTCATCGTCGACGAGCTCGTGGCGGCTGCCACCGCGCTCGGCAAGCACGTCATGATCGCCGGCATCGACGGCGGCAATCCCGCCTCGCTGCGGCTGCACGCGCAGGCCGGCTTTGTCGAGGTCGCGCGGATGCCGGAGGTCGGACGCAAGTTCGGCCGCTGGCTTGATCTCGTCTTCATGCAGCGCCTGCTGGATGCCGCAGGCGCGGCGCGGCCCGACTAGCTGCCTTCGCTTCGGCGGCGGTTCTCCTCGCGCGCCAAACAGGCTAGAGCGAGCGGATGGACACCACGCACACCTCCTCCGCCCGGATCACCGGCATCTACCGCTATCCCGTCAAGGGTCTGACGCCCGAGCCGCTGCCCCGCGTCGAGCTCAAGGTCGGCGAGACGCTCCGCTCGGATCGCCGCTACGCGATCGAGAACGGCCCGAGCGGTTTCGATCCGTCGGCGCCGAAGTGGCTGGCGAAGCCGCATTTCCTGATGCTGCAGCGGGACGAGTGGCTGGCGCCGCTGCGCGCCCATTTCGACGACGACAGCCACGTGCTGACCTTGCGCCGGGACGGCGCGATGGTGGCGCAGGGCGATCTCGAGACGGAGGCGGGGCGCGCGGCGATCGAGCGCTATTTCGCCGACCGTCATGCCGGCCAGATCAAGGGACCGCCGAAGGTGCTGGTGAGCGCCGGGCACAGTTTTTCCGACGTGCCGCGCAAGGTGGTCTCGATCATCAACCTGGCGAGCCTGCGGGCGATCGAGGACATGGTGCAGGCGCCGGTCCATCCGCTGCGCTTCCGCGCCAATCTCTATGTCGACGGCTGGCCGGCCTGGCATGAGGCCAGCCTGCTCGACCAGACCATTGCGATCGGCAGCGCGCGGGCCAAGGTGGTGAAGCGCATCACTCGCTGCGCCGCGGTCAATGTCGATCCCGATACCGGCGCGCGCGACCTCTCGGTCCCGAACACGCTGATGCAGCGCTTCGGCAACAATGAATGCGGCATCTACGCCGAGATCATCAGCGACGGCGGCGCGGCCGTCGGCGACACGATTGCCGCGGAACCGCACTAGCCCGTCTTATTCATCAGCGGCTTGTTGAGAGGCTGGCGAGCGTGGCGTAAGCCGCTGAGATGGCGTAGGATTCGGTTGCTGACACCCACCCTCCGCGCATCCGGGCCGCCACACTCGCCATGACCGACGATACGAGTCTGCCGTTCTCATTTCCAGCCGTTTCCCGCAAGAAGATCACAGCCTCGTTCGACGGCGGCAAGCTGACGTCGGATGGCGGCGTCATGCTTCTGGCCATGGCGGACCGGCGCCTCGGCTTGGCCGCGAAGTTGTCCTGCGTATTCCCCGAGCGGCGCGATCCGGGACGCATCGTGCACAGCCTTGCGGATATGATCCGCGCCCGCATCTTCGCCATCGCGTGTGGCTACGAGGATGGCAATGATCTCGATCGTTTACGCGGCGATCCGGCGTTCAAGCTGGCTTGCGGCCGACTGCCGGACACTGGCCGGGATCTGTGTTCGCAGCCGACCCTATCGCGCCTGGAGAATGCACCACACCTGCGCGAGGTGATCCGGCTGAGCTCTGTGCTGGTTGACCTATGGATGGACAGCTACGCGCGAGCGCCGAGCGCAATCACGCTCGACATCGACGACACGGTCGACGTGGTGCATGGCCGTCAGCAACTCTCGCTGTTCAACGCCCATTATGATGAACACTGCTTCCTGCCGATCCACGTCTACGACACCGAGCACAGCCGGCCTGTTGCGGTCATCCTGCGCCCCGGCAAGACGCCGAGCGGCCGCGAGGTGCGGGCACACCTGCGCCGCCTGGTTCGGCGCATTCGCCGGCGCTGGCCCGATACGCGTATCACCTTCCGCGGCGACAGCCATTACGCCGGCCCCGAGGCGATGACTTTTTGCGAGCAAAACGGCGTCGATTACATCTTCGCGCTAGCCGGCACGAAGCCGCTCGCCAGAAAGGTCGACGAGGTCTGTGATGCATTTCGAACCGAACGTGCGATCGAGAACAAGATCGTGGTTCGCGGCTACACCGAGACCCGCCACGCGGCCGGCTCCTGGCATCGTGAGCGCCGCGTCGTCGCCCGCATCGAGGCAACCCAACAAGGGCTCGACGTCCGCTACGTCGTCACCAGCCTGGATATCGGCTCGGCTGAGTGGATCTATGACAGCCTCTATTGCGCTCGCGGACAGGCCGAGAACCTGATCAAGCTGCACAAGACCCAGCTCGCCTCCGATCGCACCAGTTGCCGCTCGGCGCTCGCCAACCAGGTCCGCCTCGTCTTCCACACCGCCGCCTATTGGCTCATCCTCGCCGTGCGCGATGCCATCCCAAAGCCGCGCGATCTGGCAACGGCCGAGTTCAACACGATCAGGCTCAGGCTTCTCAAGATCGCAGCCCGCGTCATCGAGACCGCCACCCGCGTCCGTCTCGCCTTCGCTGCGGCGTGCCCCGACGCCGACCTGTTCCGCGGCTTGGCAAACGCTCTGGTCCCGCAAGCACCCTGACGCGCGGGGCATGAGCCCCCGGTCACCCCGCTGCCGTCCTCCAACGCGTTCACGAAGTCGGGTCGAAAAGCGGCGAAAAAGCCGAAGCGTTCGCGCGCGCCTTCACCCCGACCGGAAATGTTCCAGCTGCCCCGCCCGGCAATCATGAATAAGACGGGCTAGGTCACGCCCCAGGTTCCGTATTCCTTGAAGACGGCATAAACGTGCATCGCATTGCAATGTTCGGTTGCGTGCAATAGACTTCACTCGACATTTTGAATTTCAGCAAATTTGTCGAAATTGATTGCACGGGGTTGCCATGAGCATGATCATGGTTTCGTACCGGCGGGTCGATCAGGACACAGCGGGCCGCATCGCCGACCATCTGATCGAGAAGTACGGTGAGAAATCCGTCTTCTTCGACGTCAACAGCATTCGCACCGGCGCCAACTTCGTCGACCGGATCGCCAAGGCCATCGTCGCCTGCGACGTCGTCATCGCGGTGATCGGTCCGCATTGGATCGGCAAGACTGACGATGGGAAACCTGCGCGTCTGGAGGATCCCGCAGATTCCGTGCGCTTCGAGATCGAAACGGCGCTGAAGCACAACAAGACGCTGCTGCCGCTGCTGGTGAACGGCGCAACCATGCCGGAGGCCGCCGAGCTGCCGGAATCGCTTCGCTTCCTGCACTTCTGCAACGCCGCCCGGGTCGACTCGGGTCAGGATTTTCGCGTGCACATGACCCGCCTGATCGATACGATCAACGAGGTCCTGAGTGAGGCCGGGCGATCGCCGCTGCGTGAAGTTTCGCCGATCAAGCGCTACTGGAAGTACGGCGCAGGCCTCGCCGCCGCGGCATTGGCGCTGGCCGTCTGGACCGTCGGGCCCGCGTTCGAACATACCGTGGCGAAGTCAGGCGGACAGGACGATCAGACCACCGTCGGACGCGCGACGCCGCCCGCCGTTCCGGCCTCCGTCACGCAGCGCGCCAAGGCGCATGACGGCTTTCTCTTTCCTGATTCCGATCGACGATTTCTGAGTGAGGCCGATCTCAAGGACATGTCGGCGATCGAGCTGTGCATCGCACGAAACGAGATTTTCGCGCATGGCCGGTTCTTCAAGGATCAGGTGCTCGCGAACTACTTCTCGCAATTCGCCTGGTATCAACCCGCTGCGGTCGAAGTCCCCCTGAGCAACCTCGAGACGACCAACGTCGACACGATCGAGGCGAAGGAGCACGAGAAGTGAGGCCAGCCGGCAGTATCGGTTGATCTCGCACCGCGTATGGCCACCTTCCCCATTCTCAGGGGAGAGGTGGCCAGTCCCTGATCAATTCGTCGGCATCACATAGGCGTAGATCCGGCCGCGCGAGACCGGCACCTCGCGGACGCGGTGGCTGCTGTTGCCCGAGATCATGATCGGGTTGCCCTTGGCATCGACGCCGGTGATGATGCCGACATGACCGCCGCCGCGGCGGCCCATCACGGCGATGGCGCCGACCTGCGGCCCCGAAACGCGCGTGCCGTATTTGGCGAACGAGCTCGCCATGTCGGAGCCGGTGCCGCGATGGCCGGTCTGCTGCAGCACCATGTTCATGAAGCGCGCACACCACAGGCTGGAGCGGCCGGTCGGATTGCCGTCGAGATAGCGGCGCGCCGTGTCGACGATTCCGGAGGAGCCGAAGCCACCTGTCGCATTCATGGACGCGGCCTCAGCGCCGGGCATCACGGCCGCATTGGCCTCGCCGAAGCCGCTCGCCTGCATCTGGGCGCGACGCTCGGCGCGCGACAGCCGCGCTGTGTGACGGTGGTGGGAATAGTGCCGCGCGTGATGGCCGGCATGGGCCGAATGCGCGTGACGCGAATGATGCGGACGGGCGGACGCCGGAGCGGCGGAGATCACGGCGAGCGTGAGCGAACACAGAGCCAGCGCCAAAACTCGAAGCGACCGGCGATACGCAAGCAACTGAACCATACTTCACGAGATCCTCTGAAACGCCCCCCAACTCCCCGTCGCGTTCCCAAGGGAATGCGGCGGTGGTTTTGAAAATCGGGATGTGGCGCGAGGAAGACTTCATGCGGCGCAGGGAGAACGATTTCTGGGTCATTCCGCGCAAATTCCATGACGAAAATAGCCAGAACTGCCGCATTGCAGCCGCGGAAATTAATTGCAAATCTGAGGGCGGCCAACGAGAGGAGATTTCAATGCCCCATGCCGTCACGAAAGATAACGTCCGCCTCCATTTCGAAGAGGCAGGCAGTGGCACCCCGATGATCTTCCCGCACGAGTTCGCAGCGGATCACACCAATTGGGAACCGCAGATGCGATACTTCTCGCGCGGACACCGCTGCATCGCCTATTCCGCGCGCGGCTACACGCCGTCGGACGCGCCTCCGAATGCCGACGTCTACACCTACACGCACTTCTACACCGACGCGCTCGCAGTGCTCGACCATCTCGGCATCGCCAAGGCGCATTTTATCGGCCTCTCGATGGGCTCCTATTCGTCGCTGCAGGTCGCGCTCAACGCACCGGAGCGCGCGCTCTCGATGACGCTGGCCGCGGTCGGCTCCGGCTCCAGCCTCGAGAATCTCGATGCCTTCCGCGCGCAGTGCCGCGCCAATGCCGAGCAGTACGAGACCATCGGCTCGGTCGAGGTCGCCAAGGTGACGCGCGAGGCGCCGAGCCGGATTCCGTTCCTGGTCAAGGACCCGCGCGGCCATGCCGATTTCTACGCCGCGCTCGCCCGCCACGACGCCAAGGGGTCGGCCAACACGATGCGCAGCTTCCAGGGCGGCCGACCCTCGATCTACACCATGACCGAGGCCATCAGACGCGTGCCGACGCCGGCGCTGATCCTGTGCGGCGACGAGGACGACAATTGCATCGCGCCGAGCCTGTTCCTGAAGCAGCATCTGCCGGCCGCTGGCCTCTCCTTCTTTCCGAAGTCGGGCCATGTGCTCAACCTCGAGGAGCCGGCGCTGTTCAACGAGATGGTCGAGCGCTTCATCGCACTGGTCGAGGCCGGCCGCTGGCCGGTGCGCGATCCGAGGTCGCTGGTGGCCGCGCCGGTGTAAATCGTCATTGCGAGCGAAGCGAAGCAATCCATCTTCCCGCATGCGCGAAAGCATGGATTGCTTCGTCGCTATCGCTCCTCGCAATGACGGCAGCTATTTCGCCTTCCCACCCCGGCTGAGCAGGAATACGCCCTGTTCGCCGAACATGTTCCACACCCACCAGGGCAGGTTGAGCGGCACCGGGCGGCCGTAGAGATCGAGCGCCACCGCGCGCTCCATCTTGACGTTGATCTCCTCGCAGAGCTGCACGAAATCCTTGATGGTGCAGAAATGGATGTTGGCGGTGTCGTACCAGCTCGCCGGCAGATTCTCGGTCCGCGGCATGTGGCCGCCGATCAGGAGCTGCAGCCTCATTTTCCAGAACCCGAAATTCGGGAACGAGACGATGGCGCGATGGCCGATCCGCAACAAGTTCTCCAGCACCACCTTCGGCTGCCGCGTCGCCTGCAAGGTCTGCGAGAGGATCACGTAGTCGAAGGCGTCATCGGGATAGTTGACGAGGTCGGTGTCGGCGTCACCCTGCACCACCGCGAGGCCCTTGGCGACGCAGCCATTGACGCCCTCGCGCGACAGCTCGATGCCGCGGCCGTCGATGCCGCGGCTCTCCAAGAGCTGCAACAGCTCGCCATCGCCGCAGCCGACGTCGAGCACGCGCGAGCCCGGCCGCACCATGTCGGCGACCAGCAGATGATCGGTGCGATAGCCGCCGGTCCGCTCCGGCGCGACGCCCGGCAAGGGCAGTGTCTGCTGCATGCTCATGAGTGGCCGTCGTCCTTCAGTCCGCGCGCCTTGCCGGCGGCCTGCAGGAAGGCGCGGGAGATTTCGAGGAATTCCGGCACATCGAGCAGGAACGCGTCATGGCCGCGATCGGTCTCGATCTCGGCGAACGACACCCGTGCGCTCGACGCGTTCAGCGCATGCACCAGCGCGCGCGATTCCGAGGTCGGAAACAGCCAGTCGCTGGTGAACGACACCACGCAGAACCGCGTCTTGATGCCGGTGAACGCTTTCGCAAGCACGCCATTGTGGTCGGCGGCGATGTCGAAATAGTCCATCGCACGGGTCAGATAGAGATAGGAGTTGGCGTCGAACCGCTCGACAAAGGACGAGCCCTGGTAGCGCAGATAGCTCTCGACCTGGAAATCCGCATCGAACGAGAAGGTCGGCAGCTCGCGGTCCTGCATCCGCCGCCCGAACTTGCGGTGCAGCGCGGCGTCCGAGAGATAGGTGATGTGCGCCGCCATCCGCGCCACCGCCAGTCCGCGATGCGGATGCGTGTCCTCGTCGACATAGCGGCCGCCGCGCCAGTCCGGATCGGCCATCACGGCCTGACGGCCGAGCTCGTGGAACGCGATGTTCTGCGCCGAGTGCCGCGTCGAGCAGGCGATCGCGAGCGTCGAGAACACGCGCTCGGGATAGGCCGCGGTCCATTGCAGCACCTGCATGCCGCCCATCGAGCCGCCGACCACGCAGAACAGCGTCGCAATGCCGAGGCGATCGATCAGCATCGCCTGCGCGCGCACCATGTCGGGGATCGTGATGATCGGGAAATCGAGCCCCCACACCTTGCCGGTCGCAGGGTTCAGCGACGCGGGCCCGGTCGAGCCCATGCAGCCGCCGATCACGTTGGAGCAGATGATGAAGTATTGTTCGGGATCGATCGGCTTGCCGGCGCCGACCATGGTGTCCCACCAGCCCGGCTTGCCGGTGACGGGATGGGTGTTGTTGACGTGCTGATCGCCGGTCAGCGCGTGGCAGATCAGGATCGTGTTGGACCTGTCAGCATTGAGCTGGCCATAGGTCTGATAGGCGATCTGGAACGGCGCGAGATCGACGCCGCAATCGAGCTTCAGCGGCTGATCCATGCCGAACTTCGCCACCAATGACGACGGGTGATCGGCCTCATGGGCGCGATCATCGCTCGGGGTTTGCGGGCTCGGTATCGGACGCACGTTGCTCATCTAGGCGACCCTGCCCTCGCGTGGGAGGGCTCGAACAGAAAATCAGGCCATAAAAAACCCGGCCTGAACAAGGTTCGGCCGGGAGCTGATCTGTCCCCGGCCTGTTTAGCGAGTTGTTTAACGTGGCTGCAAGCCGGCCGGCTCAAATGACCACGGAGTGGAGCGAACCTAGTCCTCAGGCCCCCCGTCGTCAAGGCGGCCAGCGAACCTCCCCTTGCCGGGCGCCGATGGTTAACCGAATGCGCAAGGCACGCCTGCGACGTTTCTCTTTGCTTTCGCTGGCCGTCTTTCCTAATCAGGGACCCTGTCTGGCACGGCATCGGGCCGCCCGGACGACAAGGTTTGAGAGCATGTCCAACCCACTCCCGTCGCCGCCCTCGCTGCAGGAGCTGCGCAAGGAGATCGATGCGATCGACGAGCAGGTTCACCGCCTGCTGATGGCGCGCGGCGACATCATCGACCGCCTGATCCAGGTCAAGAAGACCCAGGAGGTCGGCTCGGCGTTCCGCCCGGCGCGCGAGGCCAGCATGATGCGCGAACTGGTGCGGCGCCATCGCGGCATCCTGCCGCTCGACACCATCGAGAGCATCTGGCGCGTCATCATCTCGACCTTCACCTATGTGCAGGCGCCGTTCGCCGTGCATGCCGATGTTTCCGTGGGCGAGTCCGCGATGCGCGACTCGGCGCGGTTTCACTTCGGCTTCGTGGTGCCTTACGTGTCGCATTTCAGCGCCCAGGCCGCGGTCGAGGCGGCGGCGAAGTCGAAGGGCGACCTCGCGCTGGTCTCCGCGATCGCGAGCCGCACGCCGTGGTGGAATGCGCTCGAAGCCGATGGCGCGCCGAAGATCATCGCACGGCTGCCGTTCCTCGAACGCGCCGACCATCCCGCCGCGTTGCCGGTGTTCGTGATCTCGCGGGTCGCCGACGACGCCATGGTGACCGAGGTGCAGACCTGGAGCGTGCGCGTCTCCGGCTGGAACGCCGATGTCGCCCGCGCCCTGGCGCCGCTCGCCGAGATCGTCGCGGTCCCTGACACCGCGTTCGACGGCGCAGCCCTGCTGGTGTCGGTCACCGGGCAAGACCTGACTAACAAGGGTTTCGAGAAGATCAAGCTCGCCTTGATCGAGGCCGGCGCCTCGGTGCGCTCTTCGGCCCTCGTCGGCAGCCACGCAACGCGCTATACGGTGCCCTCTAACGGATCGGCCAGGACCTGAAGTAAGAGCCGGCCGCCCTAGTATATCCGGAGTTGATGATGTCCCGCCCCGTGCCGAATCCCGGCATCCTCGATATTGCGCCCTACACGCCCGGCAAGAGCCCGGTGCCGGAACCGGGCCGCAAGGTGTTCAAGCTGTCCGCCAACGAGACGCCCTTCGGTCCGTCGCCGAAGGCGATCGCGGCCTACAAGGGCGCGGCTGACCATCTCGAGGACTATCCGGAGGGCACCTCGCGCGTGCTGCGCGAGGCGATCGGCCGCGCCTATGGGCTCGATCCCGACCGCATCATCTGCGGCGCCGGCTCCGACGAGATCCTCAATTTGCTCGCGCACACCTATCTCGCGCCCGGCGATGAGGCGATCTCGACCACCCACGGCTTCCTGGTCTACCCGATCGCCACGATGGCGAACGGCGCCAAGAACGTGATTGCGGCCGAGACCAATTTCACGGCCGACGTCGATGCCATCCTCAAGGTGGTGACGCCGCGCACGAAACTGGTCTGGCTCGCCAACCCGAACAATCCGACCGGCACCTACATCCCGTTCGACGAGGTCAAGCGGCTGCGCGCCGAACTCCCGTCGCATGTGCTGCTGGTGCTCGACGCCGCCTATGCCGACTACGTCTCGCGCAACGACTACGAGCTTGGCATCGAGCTGGTCGCGACCACGGACAACACGGTGGTCACGCACACGTTCTCGAAGATCCATGGCCTGGCCGCGCTGCGGGTCGGCTGGATGTTCGGCCCGGCGCATATCGTCGATGCCTGCAACCGCATCCGCGGTCCGTTCAACGTCACGACGCCGGCGATGCTGGCCGCGGTGGCGGCGATCGAGGACACGGCGCATGTGCAGATGTCGCGGACGCACACCGAGCAGTGGCGCAACTGGCTGACCGAGGAGATCGGCAAGCTCGGACTCAAGGTGACGCCGAGCGTCGCCAACTTCGTGCTGATCCACTTCCCGGCCGACAAGGGCAAGACCGCCGCGGAAGCCGACGCCTATCTCACCCGGCGCGGCCTCGTGCTGCGCGCGCTCAACAATTACAAGCTGCCGCATGCGCTGCGCATGACCATTGGCAACGAGGAAGCCAACCGCCTCGTGGTCGAGGGCCCTGCGCGACTTCCTGGCTGGAAAGTGAACACCGACGTGACCACGGCTCCGCTCTTCAACCGCATCGCGCTGATCGGCTTCGGCCTGATCGGCGGCTCGATCGCGCGCGGCGCGCGCGCGCAAGGCCTGGTCGGCGAGATCGTGACCACGGCACGTTCGGAGAAGACGCGCGCCCGCGTCGCCGAGCTCGGCATCGTCGATCGCGTCGTCGAGACCAATATCGAGGCAGTGAAGGGTGCCGATCTCGTCATCCTCTGCATTCCGGTCGGCGCCTGCGGTCCGGTCGCGGCCGAGATTGCCGGCCATCTCAAGCCCGGCGCAATCATCTCCGACGTCGGCTCGGTGAAGGGCGCCGTCGTCAAGGACATGGCGCCGCATCTGCCTGACGGCGTGCACTTCGTCCCGGCGCATCCGGTGGCCGGCACCGAGCATTCGGGACCGGATTCCGGCTTCGCCGAGCTCTTCATCAACCGCTGGTGCATCCTGACGCCGCCCGAAGGCACCGACCCCGCCGCGACCGACCGGCTGCGCGCGTTCTGGGCCGCGCTCGGCGCCAAGGTCGAGATCATGACGCCGGATCATCATGACCTCGTGCTCGCGATCACCAGCCATCTGCCGCATCTGATCGCCTACACCATCGTCGGCACCGCTGACGAGCTGGCGCAGGTGACCGAATCCGAGGTCATCAAGTTCTCCGCCGGCGGCTTCCGCGACTTCACCCGGATCGCAGCGTCCGACCCGACGATGTGGCGCGACGTGTTCCTCGCCAACAAGGACGCCGTGCTCGAGATGCTCGGCACCTTCACCGAGGATCTGTCGAAGCTGACCCGCGCGATCCGGCGCGGCGACGGCGAAGCGCTGTTCGACCACTTCACCCGCACCCGCGCCATCCGCCGCGGCATCGTCGAGATCGGCCAGGATTCGGCCGCGCCCGACTTCGGCCGGCCGCATGCGAATTTGAAGAAGTAGCCGGGGCTCGGTCCACACACTCTCCGTCGTCCCTGCGAAAGCAGCGACCGATACTCCGCGCCGGATATTGCGGAAGGGGCTCGTCAACCCAGTATCGCTATGACAACTGGCATTCGTGGTTATGGGTCCCTGCTTTCGCAGGGACGACACTGAGTGTGTCGCGCTGTTTGCGGTCATAACTTCGTATTCTCGCGACACGATTTGCCCGAGCTTTGCTCTTCGTTTCGCCGCTCTGAGATCAGAGGGCGCAGGGAAAGCCGGGCGCCGATCGGCAGCGCCGCTTCATCGCGTCTGGTCAAGGTAGCGACCGAAGCAACACGCCATCGATCTTTCCGTCGGATGCCAAAATGATCCGCCATTCCATGTCGACATTGGCGAAGTTGACGTCATAGACATCCCAACCGTCTCGCCCGACGCCCTTGAAGCGAATCGTTTGCATGCCCCCGGCCAGATCCAGCGCGGCGATGATCGCCGGAGCCTGCTCGCGGGCCACTGCCGCCATGACGTCGCTCATGCCGGCGTAGTCGACGGCCACCTTGCTGGTGCTGGATGATCAGGCGGCGGATCGCCTCCTCGGTTCCCGGCGACGGCGTCTTGTTATCTATCTTCTTTGCCAACGCGGCCGCCGCATCTTGGGCCTGCCGGTCGCCGATCCGGGTCGCGTTGTGCGTCGACCCGCCTTGATGAAGCGTCAGGGCGTTCGCGATTCCATCCGGCTCGACGGCGAAGGTAATCTGCGCCGTCGTGGTCTTGAGGAAAAACGTGTGCTCGCTTTCGGGATATATTTCCGAGGCGAACTGTCCGAGCGGCTTCGCGAACAGATGACCGCCATCGCGTGTGATCGTCACCACCTGCCCGCCGGTCTGAAATCGAAAATGACCGACGTAGCGCTCTATCACGCCGGGATCGATCTGAATCGCAGCGCGGGGCCGGGCCTGTTCGTAGCGCCGTTGCGCGACGGCATCGAAGGATGCTTCGGACATGTTGGTCTCTTTGGCCAGCGCAATGAGGTCGGCGATCGAGAGCGATCCGCCGGCGGAAAGCTTCAAACGCGCCACATTCACCAGCGCAAGGCCTTCATCGGCGCGGTTGCGCAGTTGAAGGATCGACGATTGTTGCATGGCCAGGATTCGGTCGAGGTCGATCGCGCGGCCTTCGAGAAGCTTGGCGATTTGCGCCAGGCTGAGCCCCATTCGCTTTAGCGCGAGGATCTCGTGCAGCCGGCTGATCTCCGCAGCCCCATAGAGCCGCCAACTCTTCGCCGTGCGGCGCGGCGAAATCAGGCCGCGGCTCTCATAGAGCCGAAGTCCGCGTACCGTGAGACCGATGCGAGCGGCGCACTCTGCCGCGGTCAGCAAAACGTCCTTGTCGGCTTTGTCTCTCGGCTCGTTCATCGACGGAGGCCCTTTCGCCCGTACCTTACGGTGTGACCTTAGGTCCGGCTCAAGGCCTTTTTCGGCGCGGCGGGCGATAAACCGCTTGAGCCGGCCCCAAGGTCATAGGTCAGAAGCGGGGCAGGAAGACCCTTCAATGCGCAAGTCGCCACAAGACACGCGCGCATGAACGACGGTCCTCCGGACTTCGCCACACAACCAAAACAACGGGAAACCAATCTCATGAAAAAGCTTCTGCTCGGTGCGGTCGCTGGTATCGCCTGCGCGGCTCCCGCGTTCGCGGCCGATCTTCCGGCGCGAACCTATCCGAAGGCGCCGGCCTATACGGCGCCGGAGGCGGTCTATAACTGGACCGGCTTCTATATCGGCGGCCACGTCGGTGGTGCCTTCCCGGGCAACAACAGCCTGGGCGGGGACAAGGTCCGATTCCTGGGCGGCTTGCAGGGTGGCTTCGACTACCAGTTCGCATCGAACTGGGTGATCGGTGCCGAGGTTCAGTTTAGTGGGCTCACCGGCAACGGTGGCAAAGGCTCGACCCTTCCGGCAGGCACCCTGGTAACAAGCAATCAGCTTGGCTCGATCACCGGCCGGCTCGGCTACGCCTGGGGCCCGGCGCTCCTCTACGCCAAGGGCGGTTACGCCGTCCGCGACAACCTCAATATCGGCGCCGGCTCCAGCGGAATTCCGGTGGTCGTTGCAACCAATGGCAGTCACCGGAGCGGCTTTACCCTCGGCGGCGGTCTCGAATACATGTTCGCGCGGAACTGGTCCGCGAAGGCCGAATATCAGTACTACAACTTCGGCAACACCACCTTCGCCGGCGGCCCCGCCACGATCGTCGGCGTCCGGTTCAGGGGCGACGAGCATACCGTCAAGGTGGGCTTCAACTACCGCTTCGGCTGGGGTGGCTAGAGCGCTTTCGATTCCTGGCCGTCATCGCCGGGCTTAGCCGTTCGAAGAACGGCGTCGCTTCCGCTCGCCTCTGCCCGGCCATCCACGTCTTTCTTCACGTTGGAAACCCAAGACGTGGATGCCCGGGACAAGCCCGGGCATGACGATTAAACAACCACCGCGCCGATCCTCATCGCCGCAGTCGCTGATCCCGGATCGGCCCCGCCGCCGATATCGGCGCAACCTTCTGGGTCAGCCGCTGGCGGCCGACGAGGCCGGCGGTTGCCAGCATGACATCGCCGCCGAACCACCACGAGCCGATCACGAACTCCCAGGCGCGCGGCGGGATCTCGTCGAACACGATGCCATAGACCGACACCAGCGCAGCCAGCGCGGCGAGGAAGATGCCGCCCGCGCTCATGAGCTCGACGGCATCAATGCGCCCCGTGGCGCGCAAGGCGGGCCTTGGAATATCGATGCCGAGATAGAAGCCGACGGCGCCGATCACGATCGTCGTTACGATGAAGGCAAGCGTGCCGAAGAAAGCGATGTGTCCCTTCGCGAGCTGAGCGGCGACGAAGGTGCCGGCCATGGCACCGGCCATCGCCAGGCCGGTCCGCTGCAACACATGCGCGGCGCGGCTGACCATCATCAGTTCGCGGGCGATCACGGCCCTCTCCTTTCTGCTCACGATCCTCATCTGCATGTTCCTTTCCAGCTCTACGCTCCCACTCCCCGTTCTTACGGCTATCGCATTCACACATCTGGGTTGCGATTAGCGGTAAAGCGGGATTCTCTATCGGTAGGCAAGCCGGTGGAGGTTTTGATGGCCGGGGTGGCATATGGACTGGGACGATTTGGCGATCGTCGCCTGGAAAAAGGGGGGCGCGGCTGCATGCGGCGCTGGTGGCCCGACCTGGCTCGTGCATCCGCCGCCTCGGTGAGGACCGTGCGGGCGAGATGCAGTTTCGCCGGCTTCTTCACAATCCGTCGGTGACGGCCGCAGAGATGTCACGGCATGCCGGAGACCTCACCGGGCAGCGAGCGGCTGGTCGGCATGTTGTTGTCGCACAGGACACGTCGGAATTGATCTTGGGCGGCCGGCGGTCGCGACAATGCTACGGACCGGTCGCCAAAGGCAATGCCGCGGGTTTGTTGCTGCATGTGGCACTGGCGGTAGAGGCCGAGACGCAAGGGTTGCTCGGTCTGGTCTCGATGCAGGTTTGGAACCGTAACCGAGAGGAGTTGGCACCACGGCGCAAGCGGGCGACGGCGGCTAAGGAATCGCAACGATGGATCGAGAGCAGCGAACGGGCGGGTGAGGTACTGGCTGCGGCGGCCAGCGTCACGATGGTATCGGACCGCGAAAGCGACTTTTACGAACTGTTCGTGAAGCGTCCGCAAAACGTCGAATTGGTTGTGAGGGCCTGCCAGAATCGGCGGATCGAGGGGGCCGAAGAAGACCCGGATTTGCTGTTCACCTTCATCGACGCCCAGGCCGAACAAGGGCGCGTTGCCATGACGGTCCCCGCCGCACCAGGACGGCGCGCGCGCGATACCGAGTTCGCAGTGCGCTTCGCGCCGGTGGCCGTATGCCGGCCGCTCCATGGAGCCGATCCGACGTTGCCCGAGACGGCTCACCTGACGCTGGTCGATGTCCGCGAGGTATCGGAGCCGAAAGACGGTAGCGCACCTGTGCATTGGCGGCTTTTGACTACCCACGCTGTCGCTACATTGAACGACGCGCGTCAAGTGGTCGGCTTCTACCGGACGCGTTGGGTGATCGAGGAGTTCTTCCGTACGCTCAAGACGGCAGGCTTCGATATAGAGGAAGCCGATATCGGCGACCCGCAGGCCATGATCAACTTCGTCGCTGCTGCAGCCGTTGCGGCCATCACCATCAAGCAACTCGTCCAGGCCCGCGACGGCAACACGGATCAGCTCCTGAGCGATGCCTTCGAGCCAGACGACCAACCCATCCTCGAAGCCGTCTCCGCCCGGCTCGAAGGCAAGACCGAGCGGCAACGCAATCCGCACCCGAAGGGATCCCTGGCCTTTGTCGCTTGGGTCATCGCACGCCTCGGCGGCTGGACCGGCTACTACGGCAAGCCGGGTCCCAAAGTCATCCGCATCGGCCTTGCCAAGTTCCACGCCATCAAATACGGCGCCAATCTAAGGCTTCAGAATGTGTGAATCTGATAGGTTCTTACGGGGAGAGGGTTGGGGTGAGGGCCGTCTCCGCAACAATGCTGGCTAGCGAACTCGCGGAAACTCCC
This sequence comes from Bradyrhizobium sp. JR3.5, assembly GCF_054057015.1. Classification (NCBI taxonomy): domain Bacteria; kingdom Pseudomonadati; phylum Pseudomonadota; class Alphaproteobacteria; order Hyphomicrobiales; family Nitrobacteraceae; genus Bradyrhizobium; species Bradyrhizobium sp. JR3.5. The sequence continues at coordinate 3,993,358 of NZ_JBSRYV010000002.1, read as the reverse complement.
CCTCACCCAGATCGCATCTTCGATGCGATCTGACCTCTCCCCGCACGCGGGGCGAGGTAACCGGAGTCCTAGAACGGGTAGTAGCGGACCTGGGTCATGACGATGTGATCGTCGGTTTTCGGCGCGCCGCCGACACCTTGGAAGGCGAAGCGCTGGTTATAGGAATACTGCACGCCGGCCTTGATCGCCCCGTAGTCGCCCTTGAAGATCGTGTCGTAGAAACCGACCGTGTATTGCCTGACCTCCGAGGTGTTGCCGTTGCAAGTCGCCGCCGGCGAGTTCTCGATGTTGCAGCCGAGATTGTTGTAGAGCGGGTTGCCGTAGCCGAACGGGACCGTGCCGACATTGGAGAACGTCGCCTTGGTCTTCTCGAGGCCGGCATAGGCATAGAGATCGAGCGACGGCGTGGTGTGCCAGACCGTGCCGAGCAGGAACGCCGTGATCGGCAGCGGCTGGATCGAGCCGTCCTGGCGCACCGTCGCATCCGGGAACGGCGCGGCGGTGAAGCGGCCGAGCGCACCGTGCGACGCCGAGCCTTGCAGCTCCAAGAGCTTCGGCACGATCTCCGCCGAGAAGTGCCCGCCGAAGCTCACCGTGTTGACGTCGTGATTGGCGAAGTTGAAGCGATCGTAGAAGTCGCGATACATCGCCCAGCCTTCGACATGCAGCTTGTAGGGCCCAAGCCGCGGATCCCACGCGCCCTTCACGGTGAAGTCGGGCACGTGATTGAGGCTGACATTGTTGGCGTTGTTGAAGAAGCTGCCGCCCGGCCCGGTGAGGTTGACCAGGAGGTTCGGATTGAGCACGCCCTGTGGCCCAACCGCCGGCGTGCCGACCAGCGGCGTGTTGCCGCCGAAGAACGACGTCTGCGGATTTTCCGCCGACACCGCGAGCTTGAATTCGGGCCCGATGTCCTGCCAGACACGAATGCCGGGCTGCCGCGCGGCGAGGAAGCCGGGCACCGATTCGAAATCGATCACGCCGGGCGCATCGACCGAGCGCGGATCGATGCCGGCCTTGCTCGGCGCATTCAACGACCAGCTCTGACCGGCAAGCACGTGCAGGCCGAGATCGGTGCGACTGACCTCGACGCTGGCCTGACGCAGCCGCGGGTTGAACGAGTTGGTGGCGACCGAGTTCGCGGTCTGCGCCGCGCCTTCGAAATCCATTTCGCCGTAGCCGGCGACGCGGGTGTTGGCGAAGACTTCGGCCTCCGCGAGCACCGAGAAGCGGGTCTGCCGCGCCGAGAAGCGCGACTCGCCGGTGTTGAAGTTCTTGCTCTGCGGGAACGGAATGAAGGCGTAGACCGAGCCGGTGTCGGAGGCGAGATTGCGGGTGCGATAGATGCCGGTGAGATCGACCCAGCCGCCGAAGGTGAAGGTGACGCCCTTGTAGCAGAGCTTGCCCGACGCGCAGGGATCGAACGGCACCGGCGCCTTGGCCGTCATGTGCGTGTTCTGCATTGCGCTCTGTCTTGCCGCCAGCGCCTCCTCCTTGCGCGCCTGTACTTCCATTTTCTGTTCGAGCTGCTTAAGGCGTGCCTTCAACGCCTTTAGTTCGGACGCATCGTCTTCCGCAAACGCAGAACCAGTCGACAGCAGCATGCTGCCGAGCAGAATTCCCCCGAGAATTCGCATCGCTTCTCTCCCACGCGAGGTTGTTTCCTCAGGCCAGAGAGAGCGGTATTCGGGGACTGATATTCGCGGCGGCCCGCAATATTCCGGTCACGTTTTTCTCATCGCGGCCGCGGGAATGTTTTGCCGCGACGGACGATATCGCGCGCGAGGGATTAAGGAGTCCGCGCAGTACGGAGGGTGGATTTTGCGCAGCACAATTCACCTCTCAGCCGGCGGTGAGCGATGGCGCACGCGTAACAACACCGGTCACGAGATCGAATTGTCGTTCGGCAGCCGTTTCAGGCTGCCATGGACATGCGATGGACGAAGGACAGCAAGATGATCGGTGAAGTCATTGTGGTCGGTGACCTGAAGTTACGAGATGGCGCCTCGCTCGAGGCATACAACCGGCTGGGCGAACGCATGTACGAGATCGTCAGCCGCCTTCCGGGATTCCTGTCGGTGAAATCGTTCAAGGCGGCGGATGGCGAGGAGCTCACCCTGTTTCGCTTTGCCTCGGAAGAAGCGCTCGAAGCCTGGCGCCATCATCCGGACCATGTTGAAACCATGCAGCGCGGACATGCCGAATTCTACGCCAGCGGCTTCCTGCAGATCTGCAAGGTGATCCGCGAAGTCGGCCCGTTTGAGCATTCCTGACGATGCGCAGGTGCGTAGGCCGGATCAGCGCAGCTTAATCCGCCGCACAGCTGGCGGTGAACAATGGCGGGTTACGGCCTCGCCTAACCCGCCCCGCGAGTTCACTCCGTCATTGCGAGCGAAGCGAAGCAATCCATCGCGACGCATATGCGGAAGCATGGATTGCTTCGTCGCTATCGCTCCTCGCAATGACGGATGTCTTCGCAGCGTCACCCTTAGAACAGCGGCGGAATCTGCGCGACTTTCAGCGGACCCAGAAACACCGCGCCATCGGCGAAGCGCAGCGGGAAGCTGCGCGCCTTCTTGCCTTCGAGCGTCGCCTCGGTGCCGAGTGAATTGATGCCGGCGGAGATGCCGGCATTGGCGTTCTGCTTGATCACCTTGCCGAGGCCGGGGATCGCGCGATCCAGCGCGCCGAACAGATTGCTGAGGTCCTGGCTCTTCACGCCCGGCGCGACGCGATCGAGCGTGGACTGCGGTACGCCCTCCTCCAGCATCTTGTCGATACCGAGCGCGGGGATGACGCGCTCTAAGCCGGCGACCGTCATCTGCAACTCGCCCTCGATGCGGCCTTGGGCGTTGAGGCGGAGCGTGCCGGCCGCGACCGAAAGGACGTCGCCCTGCTCGATCCGCGACTGCTGGATCTCGACGCTGCCGCCGGCGGCCTGGATCTCGCGGAAGCGATCCGGCCACGGCTTGGGCGAGAAATCCTTCAGGCCGTTCAGCCGCGCATGGATGTCGGCGTTGAACGGCTGGGTGAGCAGCGGATGCACGTCCTGCAGGGTGCCGCCGGCGATCTGGAGCACGGTCTCGATCGCGGGGCTGTCCGGCGCCGAGCCGTCGACCTGCCTGCCGTGCAGCTCGATGTGATTGACGCGCATCAGCGGTGTCGGCGCGGGACCGCCGGTGCGGTCGATGGCGAGATTGTCGAACACCAGCGAGGCGCGCTGCGGCACCGCCGGCAGGCCGACCACGCTCGAGCGTCCAAGGCTCCAGTTCACCGACAATGTCGGCTGCGCATTGCGCTCGGCGATCGTGGCCGGGCCCTTGAACTCCGCGATCACGAGCTTGGGATCATAGATCTGCGCCACGACCAGGATCTCGACCAGCCGTGCCACGAACGACATTTGCGGCGAGGCGGTCTGCGACACCAGCATCACGCTGGGCTGCTCGCAGCGGATTTCGAGCCGGAATGGGTAACCTGCCACCGAGCGCTTGTCGCAATCATAGACCCGGCCGGCCTTCGCCTCCTGCGCGCGCCAGGCATCGGCCTGCACGCCGACCTGCGAGGCGGCAAAGAACCAGAAGCCGCTCCATAGCACGGCGGCGACCAGGACTGCGACAGGGACGGCATAGAGGCCGAAGCGCGAGCGACGGCGGGGGGCTGAGTTCAAATCGGACATGCGGCGTCCTTTGGCGGGCGAATTTGTCAAAATCGAAGCGGCAGCAAGCCGCGGGCAACCCTTACGCACCTCTTGCGCAATCCTCGCGCAACCTTTGCGTAACCCTTACGTAACCCTTGGAGACATCACGGAATCTGCTTCGCTTCGACGGCGTGTTCTGCTAGCCCATCTGCGCGATGTCAGCAAATCCTCCCCATTCCGAAACCGACGGCGACCTCTGGGTGTTCGGCTACGGCTCGCTGATGTGGAAACCGGGCTTCGAGTTCCTGGAGCAGGTGCCGGCGCGGCTGATCGGCGAGCATCGCGCGCTCTGCGTCTATTCGTTCGACCATCGCGGCACGCCGGAGAAGCCGGGCCTGGTGCTCGGCCTCGACCGCGGCGGCGCCTGCCGCGGCATCGCGTTCCGCGTCGCCGCCGGCCTGCGCCACGACACCATCGCCTATTTGCGGGCGCGCGAGCAGACCACCAACGTCTACCGCGAGGTGATGCGCTCGGTGTGGCTGGAGAATGCGGCGCGCGATCGCGTCAGTGCGCTGGCCTATGTGGTCGATCGCGGCCATGTGCAATATGCCGGACGGCTGTCGCTCTCCGAGCAACTGCGCCTGGTGCAGCAGGGCCACGGCCGCTCCGGCAACAACCGCGACTACGTGCTCTCGACCGTCGCGGCGATCGAGAAGCAGGGCTTTCGCGGCGCGCAACTGCACCAGCTCGCGACGATGCTGCATGATTCCGGCCCGCTGCATCGCGATGCACGTGCGGCGGACGGGCTCGATTCGGTCTGAGTGCGGCCGCGCCATTGGCGTCGATCTCGCGCATTGAGGAACCGGTTCGCGGAATTTTGCCACGGCGCGAACAATATTGTGGTTTCAATTTCCGGTCGCTGGAATGGAATGACTGGAATGCGCCCCTCATTGCTGAAGCTCGCCGCGCTCGGCCTGCTGTTGCTGCTGAACTCACCATCTCATGCCGGTCTGAGAGAGGATGGCGCGGCGTGCGACGCCAAAGAGCTGCACCCGGAGCTCACGATCCCCGCCTGCACCCACCTGATCGCGGCCAATCCCAGAGGACGCGACCTCGCGATAACCTATTACAACCGGGCGCTGGCCTGGCATAACAAGGGCGATCTGGAGAAAGCCAAATCGGATTACGATCAATCGATCGCGATCAATCCGTCGTTTGCGCCCTCCTACGGCCAGCGGGCCAAGGTCTATCTGCAAAACCAGGACTATGACCGCGCGCTGAGCGACTTCGATCAGGCGATCCGGCTCAAGCCTGCCGGTCCGTTCAGCGCCGGCTGGTTCAACAATCGCGCCGAGTTGTTCGTTGCCACCGGGGACTATGATCGCGCGCTGGCCGATTACGGCAAGTCCATCGAGCTCGATCCCAGCTCATGGTACGCCTATGTCAATCGCGCGCTGGTCTATGATTTCAGCGGCAAAGACCGGCTCGCGGCGCTGCATTGCCAGGATGCGATCAAGCTCGCGCCGCGCGCTGCCGGCCCCTATTATTGCCGGGCCGTGGTCGAGATCAGCGCCGGCGATCTCGACAATGCGGGACGCGATATCGACCGCGCGATCGCGATCCAGGACGGGCAAGCCGAGTTCTACTCGCTGCGCGGCCTGACGCTCGCCAGCAGAGGCGAGCTCGACCAAGCCATGCGCGACTACGACCACGCCACGCAACTCAACCCACAGGGCGCGCTGAATTACGCGCGGCGGGGCCTCGCCGACGAGAAGAAGGGCGATGTCGAGGGTGCGCGCGCCGACTTCCGGCATGCGCTCGACGTCATCGGCCTCGATCAGCTCGACCGCACGCAGGGCCAGCGCGTCGCCAGGGAAGGCCTGCAACGGCTGGATCAGGTCGCGATCACGGAGAAGAGCGTCGTTGCGGATCACAGCGCGGCCAAACCTGGCCCGGCCAATCCTGCCCCCGCACTCGCCGCGGCCGTTCCGATCCCGCCGATCGGCGCGGGCCAGAAGGCAACAACGACCGAACGGCGCATCGCCCTCGTCGTGGGCAACTCGAAATACCGATCCGTCCCGATGCTGCCGAACCCGGGCCAGGACGCCGCGGCGATCGCCGACACGCTGCGCGCGGTGGGCTTTCAGGATGTCCGCCTCGTCAGCGACGCCTCGCGGGACAGCCTGGTCGAAGCCCTCAAATCATTCGCCAACGCGGCTGACGGCGCCGACTGGGCCGTGATCTACTATGCCGGGCACGGCATGGAGATGGCGGGCGAGAACTATCTGGTGCCGGTCGACGCGAAACTCGCGACCGACCGCGACGTGCCGTTCGAGGCCGTCGCGCTGACCCAGGTGATGGGCGCCACCGAAGGGGCGCGCAAGCTGCATCTCGTCATTCTCGATGCCTGTCGCGACAATCCGTTCGCCAACCAGATCAAGCGCACCGTCGCGTCACGTTCCATCGGCAGGGGACTGACCCAGGTCGAACCCGACAGCGGCACGCTGGTGGTCTACGCCGCCAAGCACGGCCAGGTCGCGCTCGACGGCGAGGGCGGCCACAGCCCGTTCGTAACCGCGCTGATCAAGCGTATGCAGACTCCTCGGATCGAGATCCGCAAGCTGTTCGACCTCGTGCGCGACGACGTCATGGCGGCGACGGATCGGCGCCAGCAGCCCTTCAGCTACGGTTCGGTGCCGGGAAGCGAGGATTTCTACTTTGTCAGCGCGAGCCAGAATGCAGCCAAGTAGTCCGCCTCCGCGCGGTCGAGAACGAGCAATCGGGAATACGGCCATCGTCAGGCGTCTGTTGCGATCCGATAAATCGCGGCGGGCGTATGGCGGCGGCCTGTGACATTTAGGCTTTTGCATCGCGGCGCGGACGGATAGAAGCTCATCCGCGAACATCGACACTGATGCAATGAACCTCTCCGCCCCCTTCATCCGCCGGCCGGTCGGCACCACGCTGCTGTCTCTTGGACTGGTGGTGGCGGGCATCATTGCGTTCTTCAAGCTGCCGGTATCGCCGCTGCCCGACGTCGACATCCCGACCATCATGGTGCAGGCGACCCTGCCCGGCGCCAGCCCGGCCGACGTCGCTTCCACCGTGGCGAGCCCGCTCGAGCGCTACCTCGGCCAGATCGCCAGCGTCACCGAAATGACCTCGACGTCTTCGCTCGGCTCTGCCCGCGTCACGCTGCAATTCGACATCGACCGCGACATCAACGGCGCCGCGCGCGACGTGCAGGCGGCGATCAACGCCGCGCGCGCCGACCTGCCGACCAACCTCCGCGCCAACCCCACCTATCGCAAGTTCAACCCGGCCTCGGCGCCGATCCTGATCTACACCCTGACCTCGGACACGCTGACGCCGGCCGAGCTCTATGACGCGGCCTCCACCGTGCTGGCCCAGAAGCTGTCGCAGGTCGAGGGCGTCGGCGAAGTCTCGGTCGGCGGCGGCTCGCTGCCCGCGGTGCGCGTCGAGCTAATCCCGCCGGCGCTCTACAAATACGGCATCGGGCTCGAGGACGTCCGCGCCGCACTGTCGAGCGCCAACGCGCACAGCCCGAAGGGCGGCATCGACGTCGGCGATCAGCGCTACCAGATCTACGCCAACGACCAGGCGCGGAAGGCCGCCGACTACAGGCCGCTCGTCGTCGCCTACCGCAACGGCGCGGCGGTGCGCCTGACCGATGTCGGCGACGTCATCGATTCCGTGGAGAATGTGCGCACGCTCGGCCTTTCCAACGGAAAGCCGGCCGTCGTGATGATCGTGTACCGGCAATCGGGCGCCAACATCATCAAGATGGTCGACAGCGTGAAAGGGCTGATGCCGCAGCTCAAGGCCTCGGTCTCGCCCGCGATCGACATCACGCTGGCGATGGACCGCTCGAAGACGATCCGGGCCTCGCTGCACGACGTCGAGATCACGCTGCTGATCGCCGTCGCCCTGGTGATCCTGGTCGTGTTCGCGTTCCTGCGCAACGCGCGGGCGACACTGGTGCCTGTGGTGGCGGTCGGCGTGTCGCTGATTGCGACCTTTGCGGTGATGTATTTGCTCGGCTACACCCTCGACATCTTCTCGCTGATGGCCCTGACGGTGGCGACCGGTTTCGTGGTCGATGACGCCATCGTGGTGCTGGAGAACATCGCCCGTCACTTGGATGCCGGGATGTCGCGGCTGGAGGCGACGCTGGTCGGCACCCGCGAGGTCGGCTTCACCGTGCTGTCGATGAGCGTGTCGCTGATCGCAGTGTTCGTGCCGATCCTGCTGATGGGCGGCCTGGTCGGTCGCCTGTTCCGCGAATTCGCCATGACCATCACCATCGCGATCGTGATCTCGCTGGTGGTCTCGCTGACGACGACGCCGATGATGTGCGCGGTGCTGCTGCGCAAGGAGGAAGGCCAGCCGCATGGCTGGATCTACCGGATCAACGAGCGCGCCTTCGAGCTGATGCTGAGCGGCTACCGCGCGACGCTCGGCCTCGCGCTGCGGCATCCGCTGCTCGTGATGCTGATCCTGGGCTGCACGCTCTATCTGAACGTCCATCTCTACACGGTGGTGCCCAAGGGCTTCGTTCCGCAACAGGATACCGGGCTGCTGATCGGCTCGATCCAGGCCGACCAGAGCACCTCGTTCCAGCTGATGCAGCAGAAGCTGACCCAGTTCATCGACATCGTGAAGTCAGATCCGGCGGTCGATACCGCCGTCGGCTTCACCGGCGGCGGCGGTGTGGGTCCGGGCGGCACCAACACCGGCACCGTGTTCGCCTCGCTGAAGCCGATGGACGAACGCAAGCTGCGCGCCGACAAGGTGATCGAGCGGCTGCGCGACCCACTTGCAAAGGTGGCGGGCGCCACCCTGTTCCTGCAATCGATCGGCGATCTCGGCGCCGGCGGGCGCTCGGGCAACGCTGCGTATCAATACACGCTGAAGGGCTCGACCTTCGAGGAGCTGAACGAGTGGACGCCCAAGCTCGTCGCCGCCTTGCAGAAGGAGCCGACGCTCGCCGACGTCAACACCGACCAGCAGAACAAGGCGCTGCAAGCCAATCTGGTGATCGATCGCGACGCCGCCTCGCGGCTCGGGATCACGGTCAGCCAGCTCGACAACACGCTCTATGACGCGTTCGGGCAGCGCCAGGTCTCGACCATCTTCGTCGCGCGCAACCAGTATCACGTCATCATGGAGGTCGCGCCGCGCTTCTCACAGGACCCGCAGACGCTGAAGGAGGTCTACATCTCGACTTCGGGCGGATCGGCGACCGGCACGCAGAGCACCAATGCGGTGGCCGGCACGGTGGCCTCGTCGTCGCAGAAGAGCTCGATCAGCTCGGTCGCCGCCAATGTGGTGCGCAATCAGGCGACCAACTCGATCGGCGCCACCGGCAAGGGCGTCGCCTCGACCGGAACCGCGGTCTCGACCAGCGCGGAGACGATGATCCCGCTGTCGAGCGTCGCCCGCTTCGAGCATGGCGAGACGCCGCTTGCGGTCAACCACCAGGATTTGCTGGTCGCCAGCACCATCTCGTTCAATTTGCCGCCGGGCGTCTCGCTTAGTACCGCGACCACCACGATCGAGAACGCGATGCATGCGCTCGGCATGCCGGCGGGCATTTCCGGCGGGTTCGCGGGCTCCGCGAAGATCTTCCAACAGGCGCTGGCGAACGAGCTGTTCCTGATTCTCGCAGCACTCGCGACGATCTACATCTCGCTCGGCATGCTCTACGAGAGCTACGTCCACCCGCTGACAATCCTCTCCACTTTGCCCTCGGCCGGAGTCGGCGCCGTGGCGGCACTGATGCTGTCGCACACCGATTTCGACATTATCGGCATGATCGGGGTGATCCTGCTGGTCGGCATCGTGAAGAAGAACGCGATCATGATGATCGATTTCGCGCTCGATGCCGAACGCCAGCGCGGGCTGTCGTCGCGCGATGCGATCTACGAGGCCTGCCTGATGCGGTTCCGCCCGATCATGATGACGACGCTCGCCGCGCTGTTCGGCGCGGTGCCGCTGATGATCGGCCTCGGCGAAGGCAGCGAGCTGCGCCAGCCGCTCGGCATCGCGATCTTCGGCGGACTGATCCTGAGCCAGATCCTGACGCTCTACACCACGCCGGTGGTCTATCTCTATCTCGACCGCGCGAGACTCTGGATCCAGCGCCGCCGTGCCGCGCGCCGCGCACGCCGGGCCACGGCACGCGCGTCTTGATCGCCCGCCGTTGACAGGCCCGCGCCGGTCTTGCCAACCTGCACCAGATAGCAGGCGCAAGGAACCAGGCCGTGACTCCAGCACCGGAAATCGCCGCGTCCCGCTGGTTCAACACCGGCGCCCCCCTGACCCTGGCCGCGCTGCGCGGCCGCCCGGTTCTGCTGCACGCCTTCCAGATGCTGTGTCCCGGCTGCGTCACCCACGGCACGCCGCAGACCCAGCGCGCGTTCGAGCTGTTCAAGCATTCCGACCTCCAGGTGATCGGGCTGCACACCGTCTTTGAACACCATGCGGCGATGACGGAAGTCGCGCTGGAAGCCTTCATCCACGAATACCGCCTGACCTTCCCAATCGGCGTCGACGAAGCCGGCGACGGCACGCCGATCCCCATCACCATGCAGCGCTACGGCATGCAGGGAACCCCGACCAGCATCCTGATCGGCCGCGACGGCAACATCGTGCATCACGGTTTCGGGCAGCAGAGTGACATGGCGCTCGGCGCCATCATCGCGGCCGAGCTTGCCGCTCCGCACGGCTGATATCGGCCCACACTGCCTGCAACCCATTCCCGCGGCTGCGTTATGACGGCGTCGCGGAATGCGTGATAGCGTTTCGCCAACCAGACCCATCGCCTTGCGGGAGGATCTCATGAAGACCTATCAGCTCTACATCAACGGCCAGTATGTCGACCCCGCCAATGGCGAGTGGTTCGACAGCATCGATCCCTATCGCGGCGAGGCCTGGGCCAAAATTCCGCGCGGCACGGCCGCCGATGCCGATAAGGCGGTGAAATCAGCCAATGAGGCAATGTGGCGCGGCCCGTGGGCGAAGATGACGGCGTCCGCGCGCGGCAAGGTGATGCGCAAGCTCGGCGACCTCGTCGCGGCCAACGCGGAGCGTCTCGCCGAGATCGAGGTGCGCGACAACGGCAAGCTGATGGCCGAGATGCTGGGCCAGCTGCGCTACCATCCGGAGTGGTGGTGGTATTTCGGCGGCCTCGTCGACAAGCTCGAGGGCGGCCTGGTGCCGATCGACAAGGCTGACACCTTTGCCTACACGACGCATGAGCCGGTCGGCGTCGTCGCGGCGCTGACCGCCTGGAATTCGCCGCTGCTGTTCGTCGCCTGGAAATGCGCCGCCGCACTCGCCGCCGGCTGCGCCGTGGTCGTGAAACCCTCGGAATTCACCTCGGCCAGCACACTGGAATTCGCGGCGCTGACGAAGGAAGCCGGGATTCCCGACGGTATCTTCAACGTGGTGACCGGCTTCGGGCCCGAGGCAGGCTCCGCGCTGATCGCCCATCCCGGCGTCGCAAAAATCACCTTCACCGGATCGGATACGACCGGCGCAAAGGTCTACGAGACCGCGGCCAAGAGCCTGAAGCGGGTCTCGCTCGAGCTCGGCGGCAAGTCGCCGAACATCGTCTTCGAGGATGCCGACCTCACGGCGGCTGCGGCCGGCGCGATCTCCGGCATCTTCGCCGCCACCGGCCAGACCTGCATCGCCGGTTCGCGCCTGCTGGTGCAGAGCTCGATCAAGGAGAAGTTCGTCGCCCGCGTGCTGGAGTTGGCGAAATCCGCCAAGATCGGCGATCCCATGCAAGCCGACACCAATGTCGGCCCTATCACGACGCCCGCGCAGTACAAGAAGGTGCTCGACTACATCGATATCGCGAAGGCCGAAGGCGCACGCTGCCTGCTCGGCGGCAAGCCGGCCTCCGGCGAGGGCATCAAGGGCGGCCAGTTCGTCGAGCCGACCATCTTCACCGATGTCGACAACACCATGCGGATCGCGCGCGAGGAGGTGTTCGGCCCGGTGCTGTCGATCATCTCCTTCGACACCGAGGAAGACGCCATCCGCATCGCCAACGACACGATCTACGGCCTTGCCGCCGGCATCTGGACCAAGGACCTCGCGCGCGCCATCCGCGTGCCGAAGCAGCTCCGCGCCGGCACGGTGTGGGTGAACACCTATCGTGCCATCAGCTACATGATGCCGTTCGGCGGCATGAAGTTCTCCGGCGTCGGCCGCGAGAGCGGCATCGACGCGGTGCGCGAATATCAGGAGACCAAGAGCGTCTGGATCTCGACCGCGACGGACGTGCCGGCCAATCCGTTCGTGATGCGGTAACTCTCCGCCTACCCCTTCGCCGAACCCGGCACCCCGCCGAACAATTGCGCCTGCTCGGCGCGGCCGGCGTCGACGATGCGGGTGGTGGCGGTTTCGATCTGGTCGCGCAGGCGGGTCATGAACTCGTCGCGCGGCAGGCCAGGCGGCAATGGATCGAGGAATTCGACCACCAGCGTTCCGGGATAGCGCATGAAGGTGCGGCGCGGCCAGAACAGCCCGGAATTGAGCGCGACCGGCAGGCACGGCACGCCGCTCTCGGCATAGATCTGCGCGACGCCGGCCTTGTAATTCGGTGCGGCACCGGGCGCGGTGCGGGTGCCTTCCGGAAAGATCACGAGCTGCCGGCCGAGCTTCACTTCGGCCGCCGCACGCTTCAGCGTCTTGACCAACGAGCGCGGGCCGCCGCCGCGCTCGACCGAGATCATGCCGACCTTCTTCAGGTACCAGCCGAACACCGGGATCATCATCAACTCGCGCTTGAGGATGAACAGCGGATACTCGAAGAAGCGCACCAGCGCGAACGTCTCCCAGAACGACTGGTGCTTGGAGGCGACGACGAGCGGCCCGCTCGGAATCTTCTCGGCGCCGCGGAACTCGATCCTGATGTTGCAGATCACGCGCATCAGGAACAGGCTGGTGTTGGCCCACGCGGCCTCGATCGCCATCATCGCGCCGCGCGGCAGCAGCAGCGCCGGCAGCGCGACGATGCAGAGCAGCACCAGCACCAGGTAGAACAGCACGTTGAAGATCAGCGAGCGCAGGAAAATCATTTCAGTCCTTGTTTGAGCATGATCTCCACGCAAACCCATTCCGCGTCTGTCGCGAAGGAAAACCGCTCCGCACCTTTCCGGATCATGCCTAGTCCTTGTTCGCCTGCGCCGTCGCCGGACGATGCGGCACGGCTGCCGGCTCGGCGAGATCGGAGGTCAGGTCGAGGCCGATATCGGCCAGCCGCACCCGCATCTCCGCGGCGACATATTTGGCGTATTCCGATAGCAAGAGGCGGAACGTTCCGCCACTCGTCCACCACGGCTCGTCGCGCCATTTGTCGCCGACGACCGCGAACGGGATCAGCGTGATATCGGGCATCGCGTGTGACAGTTCCACGATCGCGCGCGGCATGTGGTAGTTCGAGGTCACCACGATCAGCGACTTGAAGCCGCGCTCATGCGCCCAGCGCCGCGTCTCCGCCGCATTGCTGCGGGTGTTCACCGCCGAACGGTCGAGATCGACGCAGCATCGCATCAGCCCCTGGCTGTCCGGAACCGAGCGCGAAATGTCGTTGGCGTCGTTGGTCGGATGCACGCCGGAGATCAGCAGGCGCTTGCCGTAGCCCGCCGCCAAAAGCTCCATCGCGTCGGACACCCGCGACGAGCCGCCGGTCAGCACCACGATGCCGTCGGCATTGTGCGGCGGGTCGGTCTCGACGCCGCGCAATTGCGACAGGAAGCCGATGAAGCCGACGGCGGCGGCGACGAAGGCAAGCGCCAGCGGCACGACGATGACGGCGCGCAGCCAGCCGCGCGGCTGCGCGGTATGGCCTTTCGGCGACGTATCGTCGGGCTGCAAACTCATGTGATGCTGATATCCTTCCCCCTGGGGATTTTAGAGCATGATCCGGAAAAGTGGAAACCGGTTTTGCCCGGCCAGGGCCGTGCGGATGCGCGCGAAATCACACTCTGGCGACGACCCGCGATCACGAAACCGGCCCCATGATTTCGACGCCGCGGGCCGTCAGTCGATGTCGTCGAGCGTGGCAAACAGGGTGCGCCGCGACGCCCAAGCGGTGATCGCCGCGATCAGCACCGCCTGCAACGCCAGGACGAGGTAGCCCGACGGACGCAGCGAGAACGTGCCGAGCAGCGCCGCGAACTGGTCGCCCACCGGCGTGCCGGAGAACCAGTTGGCGATCGACTCGGAGAAGCCGAACGCCAGCATCGCCGCGCCGCCGCCGATCAGCCCGCCCTCGAGACCGAGCCGGAGGAAATGCCGCAGGAAGCGGTTGGCGATGAAGCTGTCGCCGGCGCCGACGAAATGCAGCACCTCGACGATCGGGCGGTTGGACGCCATCGCGCCGCGGGTCGCGAACGACACCGAGATGATGGTGGCGATGATCACGAGAATCAGGATGCCGACGCCGGCAAACACCGTGGCGCCGGTCATCGAGCGCATGCGCTCGATCCAGGCGCGGTGGTCATCGACGCTTGCGGTCGGCGCCACCTGCGTCACCCGCGCGCGTAAGCCGGCGAGATCGAGCGTGGTGCCGGGCTGCACCCGCGCCACGATCACGCGCGGCACCGGCAGCTCGTCGATCGAAAGCCCGCTGCCGAGCCAGGGCTCCAGCAGCTTGGCGGATTCCTCCTTGCTGAACGGACGCACCTCGAGAATGCCGGACTGCGCCCGCATCGCCTCCACGGCGGCCTGCGCGTCGCGGTCGAGGTCGCGGCCCGGCGCGGGGCGCACCTGGATGGTGATCTCGCTCGATACTTCCGATTGCCATTCGGCCGCCGACGCGCTGACCAGCAGTACGGTGCCCGTCGTCAGCGAGGCGAGGAAGGTCATGATCGCGACCACCGCGACCAGCGCGCGGCCCGAGATCGAGGCGCGCGGCACGATCGGCGACATGTTGCGCGCGGTGGCCGGGACCTGCGGACGCTCGCGCCCGAGATCGACCAACGACACTTTCTCGTCGCCGCTCCTACTCATAGATGTGCAGCCGTCCCTGATGCAGCACCAACCGCCGCGCCTCGTATTGATCCATCAATGTGATGTCGTGGGTCGCGATGATGACAGCGGTGCCCGATTTATTGAGCTCGATGAACAGCCGCAACAGGCGGCGCCCGAGCGTCGGATCGACGCTGCCGGTCGGCTCGTCCGCCAGCAGCAATTGCGGCCGCGAGATCACCGCGCGCGCGATCGCCGCGCGCTGCTTCTCGCCGCCCGACAGGATCGGCGGCAGCGCGTCCATGCGCTCGCCGAGGCCGACCCATTTCAAGAGGTCGATCACCTCACGGCGGTAGGTCGATTCCTCGCGGCCCATCACGCGGAACGGCAGCGCGACGTTCTCATAGGTTGTCATGTGGTCGAGCAGGCGGAAATCCTGCAGCACGATACCGATACGCTTGCGCAGGTCGGCGACCTGGTCCTTGCTCAGCAGGGAGACGTCCTTGCCGAACAAATTGACCAGCCCACGGGTCGGCCGCAACGACAGGAACAACAGCCGCAGCAGCGAGGTCTTGCCCGCGCCCGATGGCCCGGTGAGGAACTGGAACGAATGGGCCGGGATCATGAAGGAGAGGTCGCGCAAAATCTCCGGGCCGAGCCCGTAGCGCAGACCGACATTTTCGAACCGAACCAATGCGCTAGCTCCGTTCGAGAGGGCCTGTGGCCCAATACCCAACAAAGACGGCCCGAACCCCCGCCGAGCGGCCGCGAACCGCACAGAAAGCTTGTGCGTCGGTTATGGTTTCCGATTCGTTAACGGTCGCTCGGTAGCATCCGGGCATACCACACGGTGGAGATTCGGCTCCATGCATATCGTTTGCCCACATTGTACAACATCCTACGCCATCAATCCGGCCACCCTGGGCGAGGCCGGACGCACGGTCCGTTGTTCCCGCTGCCGCGAGGTCTGGCTGGCCCGGCCGGAGGACGCGATCGGGGCGACCGCACCCAGTTTGGCCTACGAGGCCGCAGGCTCCAATCTCGCCGCCGAATGGGACGCGATGGGGCGCGAGGAGGCTGACGCGACCCCGATGGTCGAGAGCCCCTCGATTTCGGCCGATTTACCCGCCGACGAGGACGCCGCCACGGAGTGGCCGGCGGTGGCCGAGGCGGATGCCGCCGCCCACGCCGGCACCCTGGACGCCGGAAAGCGCCGCTTCCGCCTGCCGCGGCTTCCCCGCCTGTTCCGCCTGCCCTCCCTGCCCCGCATTCCCTTCATGCCCGTGATCGGCGCCCTGCCGACCACCTGCGCCGCGATGGGCGCACTGATCATTGCGCTGTTCGTCTGGCGCAACGACGTGGTGCGGCTGCTGCCGCAGACCGCGCTGTTCTACAAGATCGTCGGGCTCGACGTGAATTTGCGCGGCCTCGCCTTCAAGGACCTCAAGATCACCAACGAGACCGTGGACGGCAAGCCGGTGCTGGTGATCGAGGGCATGATCGTCGGCCAGACCCGGAAGCCGGTCGAATTGCCGCGGCTGCGCTTCTCGGTGCGCGACGCCCAGGGCGCCGAAATCTATGCCTGGAATGCGGTGCTGGAGCAGCCGGTGCTCAATCCCGGCCAGCGCGCCTTCTTCAAGTCGCGCCTCGCCTCGCCGCCGCCCGAAGGCCGCAATATCGACGTACGCTTCTTCAACAAGCATGATCTCACCGGCGGCCGCGCCTGAGGCTGGCGGCCACCACTTTCGGAAACCGACCCATCACCATGACGCGTGTTCTGATCGCCGACGACGAAGACTCGATGCGCTCCCTGGTCGCGCGCGCCATCGCCATGGACGGCCACGAGACCGTGACCGCGCAGGACGGCGCCGAGGCGCTGGAGATGCTGACGCGCGATGAGGGCGCGTTCGATCTCCTGCTGACCGACATCCAGATGCCCATCATGGATGGCATCGCGCTGGCGCTGACCGCGGCCCGCGATTTCCCCGAGCTGAAGATCCTGCTGATGACCGGCTTCGCCCACCAGCGCGAACGCGCCTCCGGCCTCGAGGCGATCGTGCACGACGTGGTGACCAAGCCGTTCTCGGTCGCCGATATCCGCACCGCAGTGGCGGACGCGCTGGCGGCAAGGAAGGCGAGCTAGGGCGGGTGGTCATGAAGTCCCGATGGGCTGCGGGAAGGCCCGATCCTCGAACGCCGAACGTCCGGAGCGTCGGTCGAGCAAACGCGGCACGCGACTGCTATCTCTCCTTCAACGCCTCGGATGCAACCTTGGCAAGTGGCGAGAGCAGGTAGTTGATCACACGGCGGCTGTCGGTCTTGATTTCCACAGTCACGGTCATGCCCGGAGTTAGAGCGATCATCGCACCGTCTACGTTTATCGCCTGATCTTCGAACGACGGCGATATCGCCATTGTCCTGTCAAAAAAGGATAGTGCGGCGATGCGTCTCACCCCAAAGTTAGTTACTACTTCTTCGCCTATTTACTAAGGACCTCCTTTCCTCCAATTGTTTCTCCCTTTATCCGGGAACTTCAATTCGGAGGCATGGCCTCGAATTTATTATGTGAGTGTTACGCGTCAACGACTGCTAGTTATTGTGCGGGCAGGACGCTGTATAGACGTCGCGATTTGCGCGATGCCCATGACAGTATTCCTGTTTGCTTCTCCACTTGCGTTCGCAGCGGTTATTCGCGGCAGATGGGAGGAGAGCATGCAGCGGTGTTCCGTCATTCATTTTCGTTCTGTTTTTGACTGGTTCTCCTAGAACCGTGAATCGGGCGAATGAGGAGCAGCAACAAGCTCCCGTCACACCCCAGTATCATTTCGTGGACTTGCAGAAACTGACGACGCCTCGCTGCGAGTGCGGCTGATCGCCGAACAGCAGGCGCATGGATTGCGTTTTGTTTTGCAGTGAAACCAACAGGCGATCGCGCCCGGGCGGCTGCCGCTTCCTTCTGAGAGGATGCAAGCGAGCGGCGGCTTTCCCAAGGAGGAAATCATGGCAGTACTGACCATCCACGGCAATCTGATTGTCGACGAAGCGGCAAGCCTGCAAACCAGCATTACTGACAATGACACGGGTCTCCCGGCGGGAGTGGACAACGAAGTTGCCTGGTCGGTCCTGCTTGCGACCATGAGCTCGCCGCTCCTGAGCGAGCTAAACACGCTCGGCATCAAGCCTGCCACCGGCGAAGAGTCGGGCGACACGACCGCGCAATTTCCGCAGGTTGCGGAGCGCTCGATCGGTATGGGCTCAACGGATTTCATCCAGCTCGGCACGAGCACCGTCACCGACCTGCAGTTCTCGAACTCCACGGGGGGGACGATCACCGACGGCACGGCGACCCAGATTTTTGCTACCGGCGATGGCGCCCAGATCTTCCTTTACACCGATTCCAACAGCCATATCCTGCTCGGGCGCGAGGGCACCACGTCAGACGGTGGCCAAACGTGGACCGCCAGTTCCACGGGCACCGTCGCCTTCGCGATCGTGCTGGACGAGACCACCGACGGGACCAACGTGACAGGCGGGAACGTCTGGACCATCCAGTACGAGGCGCTGAAGCACACCAACAGCAGCGGCGTCGACGATGCAGACACGCTTGACCTTTCCGGCCTTGTCGACGTGAAGGCCTCCTTCACCACGACGACGACCGCCAATTTCGGCGATTTCAGTCACGTGCCGTCCGGATCGGACGACTGGTCAGCCATCGAGCAGACCTCGACCGCAGGGACGGACAGCAGCGATCCCGACATGGTCATCACCGGCCTGGTGCCGGGCTCGAAGGTGACCGTCAGCACACAGGGCCTCGGCAACAATTCGCAGGCACTCAATCCCGGGGAGGCGGTGCGCGTCGATGTCGTCAACCACGTGAACTACCCCGACTTTCCGCTGACGAATCCGGACGTCCACGATCTGTCCAAGCTCAGCTACAGCACGCATGTCGGCGCGGTGACGGAGGCGAGCTTTTCGCTGACTCAGGTGAACCCCGGAAATACGAACACCACCGTTAAGGTGCACATTTGGGCCTTCAACGAAACAAGTGACCTTCAGGGCGCCAGTCTTGTCTCGACCGCCAGTGTGGGCAGCGGCGGCCTAACCGGCAACGACGAGACCCTGGCTCCGATCCTCGGCAACACGATCAAGGTGTATTCCGACTTGGCCAAGACGCACCTGGTCACGTCAGGTATCACCATCACGGCCGCGGGCGACGGGTCCTACTTCATCGACGGCCTGAAAACAAATTACACTGTCGACTTCCAGGTCGCCGAATCCAGCCACATGGACCGCTTCGTGGTCGGCAACGCCCAGCCGACCAGCGGCAGCGGCTCCAATGTCACCTTCGACGCCGGCAATTTCACGTTCAACATCTCGAACACGACAAGTGGCACGGACCATACCGGCATCGGCGGCAACCTGTTGTTCGAAGACGACGGGCCGCATGCGGCCGTGACGCTTGCGGCAACGCCAACGGTGACGCACGACGAAACACCGGGTGTGCAGACTGACAATGGCGCCAACGACCAGAGCGGTTCGCTGCCCGCCGCCTTCTCGCCAACAGGGTTGATCGGCTGGGCGCAGAGTGCCGCCGCCGTGGTGGCGTCATCAACGCCGAATTACGGCGCCGATGGGGCTGCCGCGAGCAATCCGATCACCTATGCGCTGACCCGCAGCGACGGCTCGACGTTCACTGGACAGGATTCGACCCTGTTCGCAACCGTAACCGGCGCCCACCTCTTCCTGTACACGGAGGGCAATCTGGTGGTCGCCCGCGAGGGCTCGGGTTCCGGCGGCGCTACGCCCAACGCCGCTGGCGCGGTTGCATTCGCGATCTACCTCGACCCGGACACGCTGAAACTTGATGTCGCGCAGTACGAGGCGATCAAGCACACGACCTCGTCCAGCCCCGACACCAGCGAAGGAAGTTCGATCAGCAACTTGATCTTTGTAAAACAAACGCTGGTCGATCACGATGGGGATAGCAGCAGCGCAACCTCGTCCGGGGCAGTCACCGTCACGATCCTCGACGACGGGCCGACGATCACGGCCGGGCCGGTGGCGCTCAATCTGAGCAACACGGGCCCCATCTCGGGTAGCGCCAGCTTCGGGTACGACGTCGGCACCGACGGCCACAACTATGCCGCCACGTCAGATTTCGTCGACTCCAACTCTGGCCTGACAGGCGTCCAGCTCGCCCTGAGCGGCACGGTCGGCACCGGTCCAAACAATACGATTTCAAACACCAGCGTCACCCTGACGTCCGAGACGGCCACCAGTGCGTCGTTCCACTTCAGTTTCGACTACGACACCAATCCACAGCTGGCCGGCGTCCAGACCGCGACCGCGACCGGGACGCTGAGCTTCGATAAATCCGCCGATACCTACACCGTCTCGCTGGACAATCCCATCCAGGGCTTCAGCTTCGACGTGCTCCATACCAGCGAACTCCTCGCGAAGAATCCGACGGGTAATACCGGCCATCCGCTGATCGTCGTGGAGGAGCTTGCGAACAATTTCTTTGTGCAGTTCACCGCGGATGTGAGCCCGTTGAGCTTCTCGTCAACGGGAGAAGGGACGACGAACGATACAACGTTTACCGGTTCGGCTCATGATCTCGCCGGCGGAACCGAAACCTGGGTCTCGGCTACGCAAGGCACCAATGGCGTCGCCGGAGACACGATCCAAAAGGATGAACTGCTGAACCTGAGGTTCTTCCAGGAGAACATCCTCAGCGACGCTAATCCCCCCGGAACGGAGAAAACCACTCCCACGGCCTCGGCAGATGGTATCGCTATAAAGTTCGATGGCATCGGGAGCAGTGAGGATCTCATCATGATCCTCAACTTGATCGACGACAAGGGGACCGCGAGTACGACCGACGATGTCACAATCACCAGGGCCATCATCGTCGACAATTCGGACATCATCAAGAAGTCGACGCCCGGCGGGGTGCCGGCGCCTTACAATACCGAGTTCACGCTCGACAACAATGATGGCCTCGTGATCGTCGAAAGCAACGACTACAACGCGCCCGGAGAGCACTACAAGATCCAAGGCGTTCAGATCATGCAGTCGGCGAACGGCCTGACGGGAAGCGGGATCAACCTGAATGCGGCGACCGGATCAAGTGGTGGGAGCAATACCACCGCAAACTTCCAGTCGTTCACCTCCGGGAACACCAATGACGTGCTGAAGATCACCGATATCGGCTTCATCACGACCACCAACGTGACCCAGGACGCCCATCTCGACTTCGCGCTCCAGATTGCCGACGGCGACGGCGATACAACGTCGGTGCAGCACCTGTTGGTCGGGGTGCTCAACGCGTAAGCCCGCGACGGCGCGCCCGGCGGCCGGCACAGAGCACCGGCCGCCGGACCCGCCAAGCGGCGAACCGGCCGGCGGAGCATCCCTAAGCGGTAGAGAGCGCCGCCGAGCCAAGGTCAAGGTCCCCCGGAGTTGAAGGCGTCTCGGAAGCAATGCGCGTGTTGGACATTCTCCTGGAGTACTGGTCTCAGATCGTTGCCGACGCGCAAGCCTGGTTCAGCCCAGTTCTCTTCCGCGCGGCGCCCTTCATCTTGGCTGCGATCATCCTCCTTCTCTGGGGCCTGGCGCGGCGCAGGCGGGCGAGCGCGCGCCTTGCGCTTGCTCGGGATCACGACGGGTCGTCGCCAGCACAGGATCTGCCCTCGCTGCTCCACGCCTGCCGCGGCGTGCTGGTCGGGCTCGCACTGATCACGGCCATGCTGAACGTGTTGTACCTCACCGGCTCTTTCTTCATGCTCGAAGTCTACGACCGCGTGGTGCCAAGTCGCAGCGTGCCGACGCTGATCGGTCTCGCCGTGCTGGCAGGCGGCCTCTACCTGTTCCAGGCGTTCCTCGACATCCTGCGCGGGCGCATTCTTATTCGCATCGGCGAGTGGCTCGACCGCGCGTTCTCGGCGCGCGCCTACGACCTCGTCACGCGCTGGCCGCTGAGGGCACGCGTCAGCGGCGACGGCCTGCAGCCGGTGCGCGATCTCGACCAAGTGCGCGGCTATCTCTCCGGGCTCGGTCCGACCGCCCTGTTCGACCTGCCGTGGATCCCGTTCTATCTCTCGATCTGTTACCTGTTCCATCCGCTGCTCGGGCTCACGACCCTGATCGGCGCGCTGGTGCTTGTTTCGCTGACTGTTGTCACCGATCGGCTGACACGCGCACAAGCCAAGGAAACCACCGGGAAAGTGGCGCAACGCAATGCCATCGCCGAGGCCAGCCGCCGCAACGCAGAGGTGTTGCATGCGATGGGCATGCGCAACCGCCTTGCCGCGCGGTGGGCGGAGGCCAACGACAGCTACATGGCCACTCAGCGGCGCGCCGCCGACATCACTGGCGGCTTCGGGTCCGCCTCCAAGGTGCTGCGCCTGGTGCTGCAATCGGCAGTGCTCGGCGTCGGTGGCTATCTGGTCATTCGGCAGGAGGCGAGCGGCGGGATCATCATCGCCGGCGCCATCCTCACGTCGCGCGCGCTCGCGCCGGTCGAGCTCGCCATCGCGCACTGGAAAAGCCTGGTTTCTGCGCGGCAAAGCTGGAAACGTCTGCAGCAGTACTGGGCGCAGCTCCCGGCCGAAGCGGAGAAGACGCCGCTGCCGCCGCCGTGCAAAGGTCTCGCCGTCGAGACCGTGTCTGTGGCGCCCCCGGGCGAGCAGCGCCTGGTGGTGCAGGAGGCTTCGTTCGCGTTGAAGCCCGGACAAGGACTCGGAATCGTCGGCCCGAGCGCATCCGGCAAGTCGTCGCTGGTGCGTGCCATCGTCGGCGTCTGGGCGTCGATAGGCGGCAAGGTGCGGCTTGACGGGGCCGCCCTCGAACAATGGAACTCGGAGGCACTGGGCCAGCACATTGGCTATCTGCCGCAGGACGTCGAGCTGTTCGCCGGCACGGTGGCCCAGAACATCGCCCGCTTCGATCCCGAACCCGACGCGCCGGCGACGCTCGCCGCCGCGGCGGCGGCCGGCGTGCATGAGATAGTCCTGCAATTGCCGGACGGCTACGACACGCAGATCGGCGAGAACGGCGCAGCGCTGTCGGCCGGGCAGCGCCAGCGCATCGCGCTCGCCCGCGCCCTGTACCGCGATCCCTTCCTGGTGGTTCTGGACGAGCCCAACTCCAACCTGGACATGGAGGGCGACCATGCCCTGACGCAAGCCATCATGGGCGTTCGCGCGCGTGGTGGCATTGTCATCGTCGTCGCGCATCGCACCAGTGCGCTCGCCGGCGTCGACCAGTTGATGGTGATGTCGGCGGGGCGGGTGCAGACGCTCGGGCCGAAGGACGCGCTGCTGGCCAAGATGATGCAGCCGCGGCCGGCATCGGTGCCGCTCAAGGTCGTGACCGAGGGAGCGAGCTCATGAGCCGCGAGCCGGTGAGCGCAATTCCGCCCTCGATCCGCCGTCACCTGCGCGCCGGCCTCGCGGGCGTCATTATTCTCGTCGGCGGCGTTGGCGGCTGGGCCGCCACCACGGAACTGGCGGGTGCCGTCATTGGCGCAGGCACGCTGGTGGTCGACACCTATACCAAGAAGGTGCAGCACCTGACCGGCGGCGTGGTGGGCGAGCTCAACGTGCGCGAGGGCGCCAGGGTGAAGGCCGGGGACGTGCTGCTGCGTCTCGACGAGACGGTGACGCGTGCCAACCTCCAGATTGTCGTGAAGAGTCTCGACGAACTGGCGGCACGCCAAACACGACTGGAGGCGGAGCGCGACGGTCGCGAGCAGCTCGATTATCCTGCCGAGCTTGCCGCGCGTGTCTCCGATCGGGATGTGATGCGGATGCTCGCCGGCGAGTACAAGCTGTTCGAGCTGCGCCGCATCGCTCGCGCCGGCAAGAAGGCGCAGCTTGACGAGCGCATCGGCCAGCTTCGTGACCAGATCCGCGGCCTGGAAGAGCAGATCGGGGCGAAAGATCGCGAGACCAATTTCATCGATCAGGAGCTCGTTGGTGTGCGCGAGCTGTGGCGCAAGAACCTGGTTCAGATCACGCGCGTTACCACGCTCGAGCGCGATGCGGCCCGACTGCATGGCGAGCGCGGCGCGCTGGTCGCCGCGATCGCCGAAGCCAGGGGAAAAATCACCGAGACCACGCTGCAGATCATGCAGGTCGATCAGGACTTGCGCACCGAGGTGGGAAAGGAGCTCGCCGAGATTCGCGCGAAGACCTCGGAACTGGTGGAAAAGCGGGTGGCCGCCGAGGATCAACTTAAACGTATCGATATCCGCGCGCCCCAGGACGGCACGGTGCAGCAGCTCGCGCTGCACACGATCGGCGGCGTCGTCACCGCCGGCGAGCCGATCATGCTGATCGTTCCTGCCAACGACTTGCTCGTCGTCGAGGTGCGTATCGCCCCGCACGAGATCGATCGCGTGGCGGTCGGCCAGCTGGTGCTGCTGCGTTTCACCGCCTTCAACCAGCGGACAACTCCGCAGCTCAACGGCGAAGTGAGCCATGTGTCCGCTGATGTCACGACCGACCAGAAGAGTGGAGCGAGCTTCTATGTCACCCGCATTGCCGTGCCGGAGGCGGAACTCGCGCGCCTCGGCGACGTGAAGCTGATCGCCGGTATGCCGGTCGAAGCCTTTATCCAGACCGGCCAGCGCACCGTCATGTCCTACCTCCTTAAGCCGCTCTCCGATCAGCTGATGCACGCCTGGCGGGAGCGCTAGCGCGAGCTCGGCACACGGCAGCTTCGGGTCCACACCTGCAGGTTTGACGAAGAGGTCTCTGCTTGTCCGACAGAAGTTGCCGTCTTACGACTGCACTGGTCGCCGTCACACATATCATTGTCATGCCGCGCGAAGGCAGGCACCCAGCGGTTCCTCGATTCAGGCGTGATGTCTCTGGGATACCGGGTCATCCGCCTCGCGGATGACGACAATTGTGACCGCTGCGCGGACCTCAATAATCCTTCAGCAGCCGCTCGATGTAGTCGAGCTCGATCTGCGGCCGTGACGGATCGGCGAGGCGGCGGCGCAGCTCTTCGAGGATGCGGCGGACGCGCTGGACGTCGATCTCGCCGGGGATCTTCACGGTGTAGTCATCGCCGAATTCGCGACCGTGCAGCGGGCGGCCGAGCGGATCGGTCTGGTTGCCGCCGCTCTGCTGGCGGCCGGCACGGTTGCCGGGGCCGTCGCCGGGCTGGTCGCCATCGCCCTGCTGCATCGCGTCGGCGAGGCTCTGGGCGCCCTTGCGCAGCGCATCCAGCGCGCGGCCTTGCGAATCCACCGCACCGTCGGCATTGCCCTCGCCAAGTCGCCCGGAGGCATCGCCCATCGCGGAGTCGGCCTGGTCGAGCCCGTCGCCGTCGTCATCACCCTGATCGCCGCCCTGGTCGCCCTGCTGGGCCTGATCGCCCTTCTGGCCTTGCCCCTTCTGCCCCTTCTGGCCGCGCTGCTCCGGACCCATGCCGCGCTTGGCGAGCTCTTCCTGCAGCTTCTTCAGGCGATCGCGCAGCGCCTGCTGATCCTGCTGCAGGTCGCCCATCGACTGGTCGCCCTGCTTGCCGCGCATGCGGTCGCGGCGGGAATCCTGGCCCTGCTTGAAGGTCTTGTCGCGCAACTGCTGCTGCTTGCGGATCATGTCGCCGAGCTCGTTGAGCGACTGCTGCATGTCGTCGTCGCCCTGATTGGGCTGCGCCATCTGCAGGTTTTCCAGCATCTGCTGCATCTGTTCCAGCAACTGCCGCGCCGCATCCTTGTCGCCGGAGCGCGACAGCCGCTCCATGCGATCGAGCATGTTCTTGAGATCCTGCTGGCTCAGGACCTTGGCATTGGGATCGAGCGGGCGCGCGAGCTGCTGCGGATTGTTGCGGAACTGCTCGACCATCTGGCGCAGGAAATTGTCCAGCGCCGCGCGCAGATTGTCGGTGAGCTTCTTGATCTCCTCGTCGCTCGCGCCGCGCTCCAGCGCCTGTTTGAGCGCGTCCTGCGCCGCGCGCAGCGCCTTGTCGACGTCACTGATGTTGCCGTCCTCGATGGTGACGGCGAGCGCCCACAGGCTGGCGACGACCTCGCGCAGCTGGTCGTCGGTGCGGGCGGCCTCGAGCTGGCGGCTCACGGTGTGGAGGCCGAGGTAATAGCCGGTTTCCGGCATGAACATTTCCGGCGCGATCATCAGCGCGTCGAGCGCGGCGTAGACCTGGCCGTTCTGGTTGGCATCGAGCGCCAGGATGCGGCGCTGCTCGATCAGCGCACGCGCCAGGGGTTTGGTGAACAGGCGCTCGGGGAGGCGCATGTTGAACGGCTCGCTCTTGCCCTCATTGCCGGCCTCGTCCTTGGCGGTCAGCGTCAGCGTCACGTCGGCGCCGGCGTAAGGGTCCTCGCTGAGGTCCTTGACGGTCTGGCCGACGCCGTTGCGGGTGCGCGCATTCGGCAGCACCAGCGGAAATTGCGGCGGCTCGAACAGCGGACGCGGCTGCGCCGCCTTGCCGTCGACATCCTTCTTCCCGTCAGCATCCTTGGGCGCATCGGCCGGCCGCGCGGCAAACTGCGCGCGCGCTTCGGTAACGCCGTAATCGTCCTCGAGCCTGTAGGACATCTGCAAGGCGCCGCGCGCCTGCCGCTCCGGATCCTTGGCGAGCGCAATCGACGGCGGGCGGTCCGGCGTCGCGGTGAATTTCCACTGCGGCTGGCCGGCCGGCGCGCGGACATGCGCGGTGCCGTCGCCGGTGATCTTGAAATGCCGCTCATTGGTGCCCTTGGGCGCCTGCCCCTCCGGCGCGACCTCGGCGACGCCGCCACCGACCACGACGTCGATGGTGCCGCCGCTGGAGCGCACCAGCAGCGTGCTGCCGGCCGGAACCGCGAGCGGGGTGGAGTCGGCCGCGTTGGCGTCCTTGTTGGCGTTGGACAGGATGATCGGCGGCTTGCCGGTGTAGTTCGGCGGCGTCACCCAGGCGTCGACCCGGACATTGGCCGG
This sequence comes from Bradyrhizobium sp. JR3.5, assembly GCF_054057015.1. Taxonomy (NCBI): domain Bacteria; kingdom Pseudomonadati; phylum Pseudomonadota; class Alphaproteobacteria; order Hyphomicrobiales; family Nitrobacteraceae; genus Bradyrhizobium; species Bradyrhizobium sp. JR3.5. The sequence continues at coordinate 3,966,763 of NZ_JBSRYV010000002.1, read as the reverse complement.
CGCCATGATGCCGTTCCAGTCGAACGCCGAGGCGACCCGCAGGCCGCGCTCGTCGCCGGCGGCGACATAGGTCGCGACCAGCATCACGATGACCAGCGCACGCAGCGCCCAGGGGTCGTGCAGCGAGACGCGCGGCCGCGGCAGGCCGGCGCGGATGCGCTTGATCGAGGCCAGTGTGCGCTCGCGCTGCGCCTGCCACAGCGCCAGCGCGAACGGATCCTTGTTGGTGAGCGTGTCGGAGAGCGTGGTCGCCGGGCGATGACGGACGCCGGCGCCGCGGTCGAGCCGGCTCAGGCCCTCCTCGCGGCTCGGCCAGCGGAAGCGCAGCAGCGGCAAGAGCGCCACGAGCGCGGCAATCCCGAACAGGGCGGCGCCGGCCACGCGTGCGGCAAACGGCAGCACCAGCCACAGCCCGGCCCAGGACGCAACCAGGAACAGACCGGCGACCGTCAGGAACCGCGCCAGATGTGGCCACGCCCGCTCCCACGCAATCGCGAACTTCGCCCGCTGCAGAGCCTCGGTCAGCTTCAATTGCGTCAGCTTCAGCCGCGCGTCCGCATCGCTGTCGTTGACGGCGCGTGACGGGTTCTCAGACGGGTCGATGTTGGCTCCGCTCAATAAGATCTCCGGGGTAGCCGGCAGGTCACCCTAGCACAGCGGCGGCTTTGAGGCACCCGTTCCGGGACGTAACCCACACCGGGAAATACGCATAACACGAAGGCGTGACTGCGGCGGTTCGACCCCGTAACGTCCCGGCCGAACCAACGCCTTAACGCATGAGGAAACGACATGGACCAGAAAACACACGACAAGGGGCTCGAAATCCGGAAGGCGGTGCTCGGCGAGGCCTATGTCAACAATGCGCTGAAGAATTCGGACAGCTTCAACAAGCCGTTCCAGGAACTCGTCACCGAATATTGCTGGGGCGCGGTCTGGGGCCGCGAGGAATTGCCGCGCAAGACGCGCAGCATGCTCAACCTCGCCATGATCTCGATCCTGAACCGCCCGCACGAGCTGAAGGCGCACATCAAGGGCGCGCTGACCAACGGCGTATCACGCGACGAGATCCGCGAGATCTTGATGCAGGTCTCGATCTATGCCGGCATCCCGGCTGGCGTCGACAGCTTCCGCATCGCGCGCGAGGTGTTCGCCGAACTCGACAACAAGTCGTGAGGCGCACGCCGGCTCCGCATCGTCGTTCCGGCGAAAGCCGGGACCCATAATCACAGGCCTTCATGGTGAGAACGCGCTGGGGCTCCAGCTGAGCACAGCAATCAAGCGCGGTGGTTATGGGTCCCTGCTTTCGCAGAGACGACATCGAATGTGGGGCGCGCGACTCGGCACATAACGACGTAGAGGAAACGACCTATGGAAATCGGATTCATCGGCCTCGGGAAGATGGGCTTCCCGATGGCGCGCCGCCTGATCGAGGCCGGCCACACGCTCACCGTGTTCGACATGCGGAAGGACGCCGTCGACCAGCTGGTTGCGCTCGGCGCCGCGGCTGTGACGTCGCCCAAAGATATCGCCGACCGCGTCGAGACCGTGATGGCGAGCCTGCCCTCGCTGCAGGCCTCGCTCGAGGTCGCGACCGGCACAGGCGGCGTGATCGAGGGCAAGCGCGTCAGGCGCTTCATTGACCTCTCCACCGTCGGCTCGCAGATGGCGGTGAAGATCCACGACCTGCTGGCCAAGAAGAACATCGTGCAGATCGACAGCCCGGTCTCCGGCGGCGTCTCCGGCGCCGAGAAGGGCACGCTTGCGGTGATGGTGTCGGGCCCGCGCGCCGATTTCAACCTGGTGAAAAACGCGCTCGACGTCATCGGCAAGGTGTTCTTCATCGGCACCAAGCCGGGCTCCGGCCAGACTATGAAGCTCGCCAACAACTTCCTCTCGGCGACCGCGATGGTCGCGACCTCGGAGGCTGTCGTGATGGGCGTGAAGTCCGGGCTCGATCCGGCCGTGATGATCGACGTCATCAACGCAGGCTCCGGGCTGAACACCGCGAGCCGCGACAAGTTTCCGCGTTCGGTGCTGCCGCGCAGCTTCGACTTCGGCTTCGCCACCGGTTTGATGGTGAAGGACGTGCGGCTCGCCGTCGAGGAAATGCGCTCGCTCGGGCTGTCGATGGAAGTTGCCGAAGCGGTTGGCCGCCTCTGGGAAGTCATCATCCGCGACGAGGGACCGGACTCGGATTTCACCGCGGCGGTCAAGCCGATCGAGAAGGCCGCGGGCGTGATCGTGGGTGGTGGCGGAAAAGGCAGCCACGCAGCGAAGTAACGTTCTCGCCGAAATAAACGCTGTCGTCCCGGGCAAGCAAAGCGCGACCCGGGACCCATATCCACAGGGTTTCGTGGCTTGGCTGAGCTGGAGCCCCGGCTCAGCACGACAATCAAGAGCGGTGGTTATGGGTCCCCTGCTTTCGCAGGGACGACACCGATTATGGAGCGCCGCTAGCGCCTCACAACCACGGCGCGGGACTGTCCATCGCGATCAGCGCGTCGACGTCGATGCGCGGGCGGACCACGGCGTACTGGTCGTCCTTGACCAGCACTTCCGGCACCAGTGGCCGCGTGTTGTAGGTGCCGGCCTGCACCGCGCCATAGGCGCCGGCGGTCATGATCGCCAGCAGATCGCCGGCCTTCGGCTGCGGCAGCGAACGGTCGAGCGCGAGATAGTCGCCGGTCTCGCAGACCGGACCGACCACGTCGGCGACCATGGTCGGCGTGCCCAGTGCGGGCTGGCGCACCGGCAGGATATCGTGATGCGCTTCATACAGCGTCGGCCGGATCAGGTCGTTCATCGCGGCGTCGATGATGACGAAGTTCTTGGCATCGCCCGGCTTCACATGGATCACGCGGGTGACGAGGATGCCGGCATTGCCGACGATCAGGCGGCCCGGCTCGAACATCAGCGTGCAGCCGAGATTATGCGTGACGCGCTTGACCATCGCGGCATAGGCGGCCGGCGCCGGCGGCGCGGCGCGATCCATGTAATAGGGAATGCCGAGGCCGCCGCCGAAATCGATATGCGAGATGTTATGGCCGTCGGCGCGCAGCGTCTGCACGAATTCGGCGAGCAGCCGGAAGGCGGCCTCAAGCGGGCCGAGATCGGTGATCTGGCTGCCGATATGCACGTCGGTGCCGGTGACCTGGATGCCCGGCAACTTCGCCGCGCGGGCATAGACCTCGCGGGCGCGCGCGATCGGAATGCCGAACTTGTTCTCCGACTTGCCGGTCGAGATCTTGGCGTGGGTGCCGGCATCGACGTCGGGATTGACCCGCACCGAGATGCGCGCGGTGGTCTTCATCTCGACCGCAACGCGCGACAACATCTCGAGCTCGGGCTCGGACTCGATGTTGATGCAGAGGATGTCAGCGGCGAGCGCGGCGCGCAGCTCGCCCTCGGTCTTGCCGACGCCGGAGAACAGGATCTTCGACGGCGGGATGCCGGCCGCGAGCGCCCGCTTCAACTCACCGCCGGACACTACGTCGGCGCCGGCGCCGAGCTTGGCCAGCGTGCGCAGCACCGACTGGTTGGAGTTGGCCTTCATCGCGTAGCAGACGACCGCCTTCTCGCCGGCAAAGGCCTCGGTGAAGACGCGGTAGTGGCGCTCCAGCGTCGCGGTCGAATAGCAATAGAACGGCGTGCCGACGGCCTCCGCCAGCTCAATGAGATTGACCGCCTCGGCATGCAGCACGCCGTTGCGATAGTCGAAATGGTTCATGACACGCTTTTAGATATTAGTTGCCGAGCAGCGGATCGAGGACGAAAGACCGTTTATTGCCTTTCGACGCGGCCGGCGCGGCATCCGAGCCATAGGTCGGATTGAACACGCTGGGCTGTGCCGCCCGCTCGCTCTCGGTGTCGCCCGGTGCTGCAGTCGGCGCGGCGTTCGCGGTCGGCGGCAGGTCGAGCGGTCCCTTGCGGCCGCAGCCGCCGAGCGCGAGCGTTGCAGCGCTCAGCACAATGATGGCCCATCCCGAGGGGGTCAGGCGGTTCTTGCTAATCACGACGAATTCCCCAATTCGGGCGGCACCATACAAACATTGGCGTGCTCTGGCGAGAGGCGGAGCGCCATGAAATCACGGCCAAATTTTCCGGATCAGCCCAATTTTCGCTCTTTTTCCAGCCGCTTGGCCCAGGCTTTGGCCTGCGCCATCACATTCTTCGGCGCCGTACCGCCAAACGAGGTCCGGCTCTTGACCGAGGATTCGACGCTGAGCACCTTCAGCGCCTCTGCCGTAATCTTCGGCTCGACCTCCTGCATGGCCTTGAGCGGCAGCTCGTGCAGCGCCACGCCCTGTGTCGAGGCCAGTCCGACGATGCGCCCTGTCACGTGGTGGGCGTCGCGGAACGGCATTTTCAAGGGTGCGCACCAGCCAGTCGGCCAGGTCGGTCGCGGTGGCATAGCCCTCGCCGGCTGCGGCCTTCATCTTCGCCTCGTCCGGCACCAGGTCCTCGACCATGCCGGTCATGGCGCGGATCGCGAGCGACAGCGCCTCGAAGGCCTCCATGGCGCCCTGCTTGTCCTCCTGCATATCCTTTTGATAGGCGAGCGGCAGGCCCTTCATCACGATCAGGAGCGCGGTCAGCGCACCGATCACGCGGCCGGTCTTGGCGCGCACCAGCTCGGCCGCGTCCGGGTTGCGCTTCTGCGGCATGATCGACGAGCCCGTGGTGAACTTGTCGCTGAGCTTGACGAGACCGACCAAGGGCGAGGTCCAGATCACGATCTCTTCGGCAAAGCGTGACATGTGCACCGCGCAGATCGAGGCCGCCGACAGCGTTTCCAGCACGAAATCGCGATCGGAAACCGCGTCGAGCGAATTGGCCATCGGCCGGTCGAAGCCAAGCGCCTTGGCGGTCGCGGCGCGGTCGATCGGAAACGAGGTGCCGGCGAGCGCGGCGGCGCCGAGCGGCGACTCGTTCAGCCGCTTGCGCGCGTCGGCGAAGCGGCCACGGTCGCGGCCGGCCATCTCGACATAGGCCAAGAGATGATGACCGAAGGTCACCGGCTGCGCGGTCTGCAGATGGGTGAAGCCCGGCATCACGGTTCCGGCATGCTCCAGCGCGCGATCGACCAGCGCCTGCTGGAACGCGGCCAGCGCGGCCTCGGTCTCGTCGATGGTGTCGCGGACATAGAGCCGGAAATCGGTCGCGACCTGGTCGTTGCGCGAGCGCGCGGTGTGCAGCCGACCCGCGGCGGGCCCGATCAATTCGGACAGCCGCGACTCGACATTCATATGGATGTCCTCGAGCGCGCGCTTGAAGTCGAAATCGCCCTTGCCGATTTCTGACAAAATCGTGTCTAGACCTTTGCCGATATTTTTCGCATCAGCTGATGTGATGATGCCCTGCGCGGCGAGCATCGCGGCGTGGGCCTTGGACGCGGCAATGTCCTGGGCATAAAGGTGACGGTCGACGTCGATGGAGACGTTGATTTCCTCCATGATGGCGTCGGGACGCTCCGAGAACCGGCCGCCCCACATCTTGTTGCTCATGACATCTCGCTCACGAATTTGTATTTCAGGCCGTGCTGTTTCTTTGGCCGTAGCGGCGAAACAGCATGGCGGTTCCGGACGTATTCCCGGCACTGCATAGCCATATCTGACCCAGGATGACAAACGATATGCCCGAGACGACCCCATCCGAACCGACCGCCAAGCCGACGGCCAAATGGCGCATCCCGCTGATGATCGGCGCCGTGCTGGCCGGGGCCGTGATCGGCTATGTCGGGGTCTCCGGCCTCAGGCATCCCGCCGGCGGCGACGTCGCCTGCAACAGCGCGGTAGATCTGGCAAAGAAGATCGCCCCGCTCGCCCATGGCGAGGTCGCGGCGCTGACCATGGCGACCACCCCCTTGAGGCTTCCCGACCTGACCTTCGAGGACGCCAACGGCCAGCCGAAGAAACTCTCGGACTGGCGCGGCAAGACGGTGCTGGTCAATTTGTGGGCGACCTGGTGCGTGCCCTGCCGCAAGGAAATGCCCGCGCTCGACAGCCTGCAGACCAAGCTCGGCGGCAAGGATTTCGAGGTGGTCGCGATCAACATCGACACCCGCGATCCGGACAAGCCGAAGAACTTCCTGAAAGAAGCCAATCTGACCAATCTCGGCTATTTCAGCGACCAGAAAGCCAAGGTCTTTCAGGATCTTAAGAACATAGGCAAGGCGCTCGGCATGCCGACTTCGGTGCTGGTCGACGGCAAGGGCTGCGAAATTGCCAATATCGCCGGTCCCGCCGAATGGGCGAGCGACGACGCGATCAAGCTGGTGAAGGCGGCGTTAGCCCCAGCCGCGGCGGGGTTCTGATCAGGCGACGGCGTTGAGGTTGCCGCCGACGCCGGGACCGAGATTGGCGGTCGACGGCGTGCCGAGCAGGGTCTGAACCGCGAACTTTTCCGCATCGAGGTTCTGCTTGGTCACGCGGGTCGCGATCTGACCCTGCAAATTGCCCTGCTGCATCGACAGGATGCTCGACACCATGCTCATCATGTCCATACGCGGCACTCCCAAACTTGCTCTTGCGTAGCGCGCGAAAGTTAATGCTTGGGTAACGGATGGCCGCGTCAGGCTGACGCATCGTCGTCATGGCGCAGCAAGTCGCCGGGCTGGCACTTCAGATAGGTGCATATCCGCTCAAGCGTATCGAACCTGACGCCCTTCACCTTGCCCTGCTTGAGCAGGGACAGGTTGGCCTCGGTGATCCCGACATATTCGGCGAGCTCCTTCGATTTCACGTTGCGCTCGGCGAGCATTACGTTGAGCCGGACCCGGATCGGCATCGCAGCGGCCTCAAACGAATTGTGCGTGCTCGTCGGCGATCGCATTGGCTTCGGCCATCACCCAGGCCGTCACCGCAACCAGACCCGCGAACAGCAGCGCCAGCAGCGTGTCGGAACCGAGCGCAATGACGACGGACTTGCCCTGTGCGTAGGTTTGCCAGCTCAGCAGGATCGAGAGCAACGCGCCGATTACCGGCTTCAGCAAGGTCGAGAGCAGCATCGCGACCGCGAGGTCACGCAACCCCGCGACGTTTGCGGCCGTGAAGAAGCGGCCTGCCGCGAACGAGGTGAAAGCGCGGCGGACGCGCGACAAGCCCCAGATCAGACAGCCGAGCGGCAACGCCGAGACCACGAGACCCATCAGGCGGACAAGCCAGCCGATCGGATGGAACGCGATGCCGGTCAGCCCTGCATCGCGCAGAATCGCCTCATCCGGGCTCGCCAGCCAATAGGCCAGCAATCCGACCGCGAGCACGAGCGAGATGGCGGTGCAGGCATAGGCGAGCACGCGGCTGACGGCGCGGATGCGTTCGAGGCGGGCTGGCCGCGCGGATGGGGAAAGCTCTGACGAGAGGGACGCGGACATGACTCAACCTCGGGATTGTTGATCTGATATTATTGTTTTACGATAATTAATATCTGCAAGTCAACCTGCCTCAGGAGATGAAGTCATGCTCGTTCGTCCGGCTCACGCCATCTGCGCCGTCCTTCTATTGACGACAGCGGCTCACGCACAGCCCTCGACGTCGCGCGGGCAGATCTCGGTCGCGCAGGTCAGGGCCATGCTGGACCAGGCCGCGACCAATCCGACCGCGCGGCAAACGCTGACGGCCTATCTGGCCGGTACCGGCGAAACCGCCGGCTGGCTGCTCGATGCCGCACGCGGCCTGCCGCCCTGCGCGCGGCGGCTGACACTCGACGCACAGCAGGCACGTGACGCGATCGCAAACGCGGCTGCCACGGCTGCGACCGAGACACCGGCGACGCCGCTGATCATCCGCGACATGCTCAAGCGCGCGGGATGCCGCCTGACAGAATGAGGAGCGGACAATGCTTGCGAGGTCAGGCAGCGTTCGCGGCAAAGGCCGCACCGAGGGTGCGCAGCGCCTGCCGTGTCCGCGCGTCCGACAGCTTTGAGTGAAGCATGACGTCGCGCGATGGCAGTGGCGGCAGGCCAAGCCGCGGCCCGAGGTCTATGGTATCCGCCGGCGCCACCCGGCGCGCCAGCGCGGCGACGGCGAGCCCTGCGGAGATCGCTGCGCCAATGGTCGAAAGCCCGCCACCGACGAACGCTTCGGTCCAGGCGATGCCGGCGGCGTCGAGAGTCTCGACCGCCATGGCGCGCACGCTGCAGGGCTCGGCTTGCGTCGCCAGGCGCAGCGGCTCGCCCGGCCGATGGTGAAAATCGGGCGCCGCCATCCAGCCGAAGGGTTCTTCGAACAGCACATCGCCATCGCGGCGCTTGGCGTCGTGGCGCAGCACGATCGCAGCATCGAGCCTGCCGTCGTCAAATGCGCTGAGCACCGAACGTGACGTATCGACATGCAACTGGATCACCAGTCCTGGATCGGTGGCATTCATCCGCTTCAACAGCGAGGCCAATTCCGATCCGACGATGTGGTGGCTGATGCCGACGACAAGCCGACGATGCTCGACCGCAAACGCCCCGATCGCCGATTGATGCGCGGCCACCAGATTGCGCGCAGCGCCGAGGAAGGCGGTGCCCTCCGCGGAGAGCCGGACCAGCCGCGGCGTTCGCTCGAGCAGTCGGCGGCCGAGCCCATCTTCCAACCGCCTGATCTTCAAGCTGACCGCGGACTGCGTGGTCTCCATGGCCTGCGCCGCCCGCGTGAAGCTGCTGAGGTCCGCGACCAGGACAAAGGCCTGCACCGCCTCGACGTCGAGCGCCTTCATGGCCATACATTTAAATTAGCGATCATTGAAATGCGATATCATACCGTTTTTCAATGATCAAGAAGCCCCTAGGATTGGCCGAACGCAACGATCGCCTCCAGGAGAGCCATCATCATGCCGCTGACCCGCGTCTCGCTGCGGCGGGGCAAGCCCGCCGCCTACCGCAAGTCCATTCTCGAGAGCCTCTATCGCGCCATGCGCGAGACCTTCGATGTGCCGGAAGGCGATCGCTTCATGACGATCTCCGAGAGGCTCTACCGACGCATCGCCGACCTGCTGACGGAGAGTCCCGCCCTGCGCGCCGAGGATATCTTCATCAGCCTCGTCGAGGTGCTTCCGGAAAACTGGTCGTTCGGCAACGGTGAGGCGCAGTACGTCCGATGACCGCGACACCGATCCTCTCGCCGCGCATGAGCGGCATCAAGGCATCGCCGGCGTCCGTGCTGCGCCGTCGCGCCCGTGAACTGCGCGCCGCCGGACGCGACATCATCGAGTTGTCGTCGGGCAATCTGGACTTCTCGACGCCGGATCATGTAATCGCAGTGGCGCATCAAGCGGCCTTGCGCGGCGAAACCCACTACACCGATGTCGACGGCACGCCGGAGCTGAAGCGGGCGGTGCAGGCCGCGCTGCTGCGCGACCATCATCTCGACTAACGGCCGGATGAGATCGTCATCACCAACGGCTCGACGCAGGCGCTGTTCAACGCGCTGCTCGCGACGCTGGCGCCTGAAGACGAGGTGATCGTCCCCGCGCCTTATTGGGCGCCGTATCTCGATCAGGTGCGGCTGGCGGGCGCGACGCCGGTGATCGTGCCGTGCGCGCAGAACAACGGCTTCAAGCTGCGCGCGGAGGATTTGCAGGCGGCGATATCGGCGCGAACACGCTGGATCGTGATCAACAATCCGGTCAATCCTTCCGGTGCGATCTATTCCGCGGAGGATTTGGCTGACATCGCCGCGGTCCTCTTGCAGCACCCTGACATCTGGGTGCTTGCCGACGGGCTCTACGAGCACATCGTGTTCAATGGCCGACCGGCGCCGACGCTTGCGCAGATCGAGCCGCGGCTGAAGCCGCGGACGCTGACCGTCAGCGGCCTCGCCAAGAGCTACGCCATGATGGGATGGCGGATCGGCTATGCCGCCGGCCCATCGGCGCTGATCCGCGAGATGATCACGATCCAGTCGCAGACCACGTCTGGAGCATCGTCGATCAGCCAGGCCGCCGCGGTCGCCGCGCTCGATGGCGCGCAGGATGTGCTGGCGGAGCGCACCGCCATCCTTCGCGCGAGGCGTGACCGCTTTGCCGAGCTCGTGAACGGATGCAGGGGGCTCTCCTGCACGCCGCCCGAAGGCACGTTCTATCTTCTGGTCAGTTGCGCCAGCGTGATCGGCACGCGCGCTCCCGAGGGCAAGGTGATTTCGACCGACCGCGATTTTGCGGCTTATCTGCTCGAACAAGCCGATCTGGTGGTGTTTCCCGGCGAGGATCTCGGGCTGTCGCCCTATATCCGCCTCAGCTTCGCCAACCCGTCATCGACCATCGAGGAAGCCGGCAGACGGTTGAAGCGCGCTTGCGAGGCGTTGCAATGATGCCTCGCCCGCAGAGCCAGCGTCTCGCGCTAACCGCGCATCTGCTCGGACTTGGAATGGGTGTGACTGTCATTGTTCGGCCTGGTGCCCGCGACGCTTGCACTGCTGCGGACACTGACCTGACGAGAGCGCGTGGATTACCGCGTCGGGACCGGCTTGTCGCCGCGGTAGTCATAGAAGCCGCGCTGGCTCTTGCGTCCGAGCCAGCCGGCCTCGACGTATTTCACCAGCAGCGGGCACGGCCGGTACTTGGAGTCGGCCAGCCCCTCGTGCAGCACCTGCATGATCGACAGGCAGGTGTCGAGGCCGATGAAATCGGCGAGCTCGAGCGGGCCCATCGGATGGTGCGCGCCGAGCTTCATCGCGGCATCGATCGCCTCGACGTTACCGACGCCTTCATACAGCGTGTAGATCGCCTCGTTGATCATCGGCAGCAGAATGCGGTTGACGATGAAGGCGGGGAAATCTTCCGACACCGCGACCTGCTTGCCGAGCTTGGCGACGAACGCCTTGGCGGTGTCGAAGGTCGTGTCGTCGGTGGCGATGCCGCGGATCAGCTCGACCAGCTCCATCGCAGGCACCGGATTCATGAAATGAATGCCGATGAATTTCTCCGGGCGGTCGGTCGAGGCGGCGAGCCGTGTGATCGAGATCGACGACGAGTTGGTCGCGACGATCGCTTCCGGCTTCAGGACCGCACAGACGTCGTGGAAGATCTTGCGCTTGGTCTCTTCCTTCTCGACCGCGGTCTCGATCACGAGATCGCAATCGGCCAGCGCATCGATCGTCTCGGCGGAAGTGATGCGGTCGAGCGCCTGCTTGCGCTCGCCCTCGCTGATCGCCTTCTTGGCGACCTGGCGGGTCAGATTGCCGTTGATGGTCGCCAGCGCCGACTTCAGCCGGTCCGCGGAGATATCATTGAGCACCACGTCGAAACCGGCCAGCGCCGCCACATGGGCAATACCATTGCCCATCTGGCCCGAACCGATCACACCGACCTTTTTGATTGCCACCGTCATCTTGTCATCCACCGGAACGGCGCGCATGTCGCGCCTGCCCAATTCCAACGATACCCGAAGTGAAGCCTTCCGGGTTGCCCAATCCGCCGGAAAACGTTTCCCGGGACCATGATGTGATTACGACGTAATCGCACCCGATCCATCTTCCCTGCCGGACACGATCCTTTCGGAAAACCGTTTCCGGATCGTTGCGCCCCAAGAATAGTAACACCGGCCGGAGCTTACCCACCCGGCCGGTGTCTTGTCGCTTACTTTCCGAGCTTGCCGAGCGCTTCGGTCAGCTCCGGAACCGCCTGGTAGAGGTCGGCGACCAGGCCGTAATCGGCGACCTGGAAGATCGGTGCGTCCTCATCCTTGTTGATGGCGACGATCACCTTGGAGTCCTTCATGCCGGCCAGATGCTGGATCGCGCCGGAGATGCCTACCGCGACATAGAGTTCCGGGGCCACCACCTTGCCGGTCTGGCCGACCTGCCAGTCGTTCGGCGCATAGCCGGCATCGACCGCGGCGCGCGAGGCGCCGACGCCGGCGCCGAGCTTGTCGGCGAGCGGCTCGATGTATTTCGCGAAGTTCTCGCGGCTCTGCATGGCCCGGCCGCCCGAGACGATGATCTTGGCCGAGGTCAGTTCCGGACGGTCGCTCTTGGCGACTTCCTCGCCGACGAACGTGGACAGGCCCGGATCGGCGGCGGATGCGGCGTTCTCGATCGCGGCGCTGCCGCCTTCGCCGGCCGCGGCGAAGGTCGAGGTGCGGACCGTGATCACCTTCTTGGCGTCCTTCGACTTCACGGTCTGGATCGCGTTGCCGGCATAGATTGGCCGCTCATAGGTGTCGGGCGCGACGACCTTGATGATCTCGGAGACCTGCATGACGTCGAGCAGCGCTGCGACGCGCGGCATCACGTTCTTGAAGCGCGAGGTCGCGGGCGCGACGAAGGCGTCATAGTTCGGCGCCAGCGCGACGATCAGCGCAGCGAGCGGCTCGGCAAGGTCGTGCTCATAGGCGGGGCCTTCGGCCACCAGCACCTTGCTGACTCCGGCAAGCTTGGCGGCTGCTTCGGCCGCCGCCTTGGTGCCCTGGCCGCCACCGGCAACCAGCACATGGACATCGCCGCCGAGCTGGCTCGCCGCGGTCAGCGCCTTGTTGGTCGAGTCCTTCAGGGTCTCGTGGTCGTGTTCAGCAATCAACAGCGTCGTCATCAGAGAACCCCGGCTTCGGTCTTGAGCTTGTTCACGAGTTCGGCGACGTCCTTGACCTTGACGCCCGCCTTGCGGCCCGCCGGTTCCGCGGTCTTCAGCACTTCCAGACGCGGCGTGAGATCGACGCCGTAGTCCGACGCGCTCTTGTCGTCGATCGGCTTCTTCTTCGCCTTCATGATGTTGGGCAGCGAGGCATAGCGCGGCTCGTTGAGGCGCAAGTCGGTGGTGACGATCGCCGGGCCCTTCAGCTTGATGGTCTGCAGGCCGCCGTCGACTTCGCGCGTGACCTTGAAGTCGGAGCCTTCGACTTCGAGCTTGGAGGCGAAGGTCGCCTGCGACCAGCCGAGCAGCGCGGCCAGCATCTGGCCGGTCTGATTGCTATCGTCGTCGATCGCCTGCTTGCCGAGGATGACGAGGCCCGGCTGCTCCGCCTCGACCACCGCCTTGAGGATCTTGGCAACCGCGAGCGGTTCGACATTGCTTTCGGCCTTGACCAGGATGCCGCGGTCGGCGCCCATCGCAAGCCCGGTACGAATGGTCTCGGAAGCCTGTGCCGGTCCGATCGACACCACCACCACTTCGGTCGCCTTGCCGGCTTCCTTGAGCCGCAGTGCTTCCTCGACGGCGATTTCGTCGAACGGGTTCATCGACATCTTGACGTTGGCGAGCTCCACGCCCGATCCATCGCTCTTGACGCGGACCTTGACGTTGTAGTCGACGACCCGCTTTACCGGCACAAGAACCTTCATCGATCCTCTTTCGCTTTGATTTTATGGGTTTCGGTTGGCTGGCGCGGAACCTAAAGGTCCCGTACCCCCCGGTCAACGCGGCAAAGCCAAAAAACCGTCCCCCGGTTTTGAACCAGTTTAGCGGTTCTGGCCCGGCACCCACAACACGTCCCCCGCCCCTTTATTGTTCAGGAAGCGGCCGGCAACGAACAGGAAATCCGACAGTCGGTTCATATACTGGATGCCAGCAGCGTTGACCGTCTCGTCCGGTCGGGCTGCGAGTTCCACCATGATCCGTTCCGCGCGGCGACATATCGTGCGGGCGAGATGCAGATATGCAGAAGCCGGCGTCCCGCCGGGCAGCACGAACGAGGTCAGCGGCGCGAGCTGGTCGTTGAGGCTGTCGATGTCGCGCTCCAGCCGCTCGACCTGGCTCGCCAGCATCCGCAGACGTTCCGCCTTGCCCTCGCGCTCGGGCACCGCAAGGTCGGCGCCGAGATCGAACAGATCGTTCTGGATCCGGCCGAGCATCGCATCGACCTCGGGACTGTCAGCCAGATGCAGCCGCACCACGCCGATCGCGGCGTTGGTCTCGTCGACGGTGCCATAGGCGGCAACCCGCAGATCGTATTTCGGCCGCCGCTCGCCGGAGCCGAGCGCGGTGGTGCCGTCATCGCCGGTGCGCGTGTAGATCCGATTGAGTACGACCATGGCCGTGATCCTCTAAGGTTTGCGCATCGCGTCTACCGCCCCATCGCCCAGACCGCGAGCATCGCGATGACGATGGCGACGAACTGCAGCAGCACGCGCAGCCGCATCAGCTTCTGCGATGTGTTCGGCGAGCCGCCCTTCATCATGTTGACGAGGCCGAGCAGGAGCACCAGCGCGACGGCGCCGACGGCGAAGGGAAGAATGATCGTGCTTAGGACAGATGTCATCTGCGGTACATAACACCGCAGGACGCGGACTTCCACACAGGCGGCGCATGCAACCAACTGGCTTTTCAATGCGTAATATCAGATGCTGGGTCCGTGCTCGGACCGAGCGGTTTTCGACAATACCGGGTGGAATGTGAAGCAGCTTCGTTACGTCTACCACGTCGTGATGGATGCCTTTTACACGTTCCTCGCCGACGACGGCTGGGCGATCGCGAGCCACATCGCGCTGTCGACCCTGATGGCGCTGTTTCCGTTCCTGATCGTGCTGACGTCGGTGGCCGGCTTCTTCGGCTCCAAGGAGCTTGCCGACCAGGCCGTCGGACTGTTGCTGCAGGTCTGGCCGGAGCAGGTCGCCGAGGCGCTGTCCGGCCAGATCCACGACGTGCTAACCAACACCCGCGGCGGCATCCTGACCATCGGCGCGGTGTTCGCGGTGTACTTCGCCTCCAACGGCGTCGAGGCGCTGCGAGTGGCGCTGAACCGCGCCTATGCCGTGATCGAGCCGCGGCGCTGGTACTGGCTGCGGCTGGAATCGATCGGCTACACGCTGGTCGCGGCGTTCACCTCGCTCGCGATGGCATTCCTGATCGTGCTCGGCCCGCTGATCATCGAGGCGGCGCGGCGCTATATCCCGTTCTTCGTCGAATCGAACGAGAGCCTGCTCAACACCGCCCGTTACGGCGTCACGGTGCTGGCGCTGGTCGTCGCGCTCTTCATCCTGCATGCCTGGCTGCCGGCGGGCCGCCGCGGCTTCACGCAGATCCTGCCCGGCATCATCTTCACCATAGTGGCGTCGCTGATCTCGGGCATCGGCTTCGGCATGTATCTGGCGCGCTTCGCCAACAACTACGTCACGATGTATGCGGGGCTCGCCTCGGTGGTGATCGCGCTGGTGTTCCTGTATTTCATCGCCGCGATCTTCGTGTTCGGCGGCGAGCTGAACGCGGCGATCATCAAGTCGCGGCTGCCGCGCGGCGTGCCGCTTCAAGCAGCGCATTCGCCAGTGCCCGCGGAGAAACAGGTTTGACGAGGAAGGCGTCGGCGCCGGCGGCGCGCGCCGCGGCCTCGTCCTCGGCACGCCCGGAGATCCCGACGATCACGATGCGGCCGTGCGGCGGCGGCAGCGCGCGGATGCGCTTGATGGCCTCGACACCGCCGATGCCGGGCAGCACCATGTCCATCAGCACGGCGTCGAAGGCACCCTGTCCGAGCCGATCGGACGCCCCCTCGCCCTGACCGATGAATTCGGCATGGTGACCGAGTTCGGTCAGGATCGTGTTGAGCACGACGCGGCCGAACGGATTGTCCTCGACGCTGAGCAGCCGCAGTCCCTGCGATAATGGCAGCGCCGCGCCTTCGCTCGACGCAGCGCCGGCCGGTCCTTCGGCTGAAACCAGCACCACGTTGAGGGTAAAGACGGTGCCGCCGCCCTTGCGCTGGGCCACGACGATGTCGCCGCCCATGGCGCGCGCGAGCTGCTTGACCGAGGACAGGCCGAGCCCGGCGCCGCCGAACCGCGCGGCGATCGAGACATTGGCCTGCGAGAACGTCCGGAACAAGCGCTTGACCTCCGATAGCGTCAGGCCGATGCCGCTATCGGAGATCGCAAAGGCAACCCCGATCCTGCCGTCGGCCTTTCTCCTGGCCGCCCCCTTGGCCGCGCGCACCGGCGCGACATGCAGCTCGATGCTGCCCTGCTCGGTGAACTTGACGGCGTTGTCGATCAGGTTCTCCAGCGCCGCGCGCAGCCGGACGGGATCGCCGACCGCAAACGCCGGCAGCTTGGCGGAGATCTCGACCGAGGCCCGCAATCCCTTGGCTGCGGCGCGGCCGGCCAGTGAATCCCCGGCGTGGCGCGCCAGCGTGCGCAGGTCGAAGAAATCCTGCCGGATCTCGAGCCCCGGCCCCTCGCTCCGGGCAGCGTCGACGAACAGGGTCGCAAGGCTCGCCAGATGCTCGGCACCGGCCTTGATGGTATCGACCCAGCGCCGCTCGCGCTCGTCGAGATCCGATGTCGCGAGCAGGTTGCTGATCGCCAGGATTCCGGTCAACGGGGTCCGGACCTCATGGGCGAAGGCGGCAAGCGCGGTCTCGATCAGGCCGGGACCGGCCTTCGGGGCCTTCGGCGCAGCCCGCCTGCGGCCCGGCTTGGCCGCCGCCTTGACGGCGGGCGTCTTGGTAGCACGCGTCTTGGTAGCACGCGTCTTGGCAGCGCGCCGCTTCGGCGGCATCCGTTGGGATTGCCGCTTGCTGCGCCGTACGCGCGATTTTGACGCCATGGTCTCCGTGATCCCCGCCCCTGATAACAACATGGCATGCCCGGCGTGCCGGTGTCACGGCGGCGTTTGCGGCTTGCCCGCAGCGGTGCCCCGTGATGGTAACCACCGTGCTTCGCGATCGAAATGCGGCCGGGATCTATGGCAAGCCGACCAGGCGGCGGATATCGGCCGGGCTGGCGCCCTCCGCCCGCAGCTCGCGCAGCCCGGCCGCCTGGGTCGATTTCGACAGCTTTTGGCCTGCGGCGTCCCGGATCAGCGCATGGTGCCGGTAGGTCGGCATGGGCAGGCCAACCAGCTCCTGCAGCAGCCGATGCACGCTGGTCGACCAGAACAGGTCAACGCCCCTGACCACGTCGGTGACGCCCTGCAGGGCGTCGTCGATCACGACCGAGAGATGGTAACTGGTTGGGGTCTCCTTGCGCGCCAGGATCACGTCGCCCCAGGCCTCCGGCCGAGCCGCCACGTCCCCGGTCTCGCCGGCCGGACCCTCGCCAGCCTCCTGCCAGCGCAGGCCGCCGCTGCGCGCGCATGCTGCGGCCATGTCGAGCCGCAACGCGAACGGCGCGCCCTGCCCGATCAGCCGGTCGCGCTGCTCGGCCGACAGCGATTTCGCCGCTCCCGGATAGAGCGGCGCGCCGTCCGGATCGCGCGGCCACGCGCCAGCGGCGTCGCGTACCGCGACCAGCCGCGCGATATCGGCGCGGCTCTCGAAGCTCGGATAGACCAGCCGCTTGGCCGACAGGCGGTCGATCGCCGCGCGATAGGCGGCAAAATGCTCCGACTGCCGCCGCACCGGGGTCTCCCAGGCGATGCCGAGCCAGGCCAGATCCTCGTAGATCGCCTGCTCGAATTCGACCCGGCAGCGCGTCGCGTCGATGTCCTCGATCCGCAGCAGGAAGCGTCCGCCCGACCGCTTCGCGAGGTCATGGTTGAGCAGCGCCGAATAGGCATGGCCGAGATGCAGGTAGCCATTCGGACTAGGGGCAAAACGGAAAACGGGTGGCATGGCGTTCGATCGCGGGTCATTGCCGGGCTCGACCCCCGGCGATCCTTGTCTGGGCATGATCTTCGCGCAAACGCCTTGCGTTTGTCGCAAGCGAAAACCGGTTTCCACTTTTCCGGACCATGCGGCTGGACAAGACTCTGTTACGATAGGAGATGGATGCGCGGGTCAAGCTCGCGCATGACAAGCCGATGCAGATCCCGCAATGCTGATCCATCTCGAAACCCAGGCCGACCTTGACGAGGCCATCCAGAAGCTGGTCGACCAGGATCGACGGCTGCGCCCGATCCTCGAACTGACCGGCATGCCGGCCATCCGGCAGCGCGAGCCGGGGTTTGCGGGGCTTGCCGCGATCATCTGCGGCCAGCAGCTGTCGACCGCGAGTGCTGCTGCGATCTGGGGCCGCGTCAGCAAGGCGTTCGACCCGTTCCATCATGATACGATCCGCAAGGCGCGGGCGGACCGGCTCGGCCGGCTCGGGCTCTCCGCGGCCAAGATCAAGACGCTGAAGCACATCGCGCGCGAGCTCGCCGAGGAGCGGCTGAACCTCGACGTGCTCGCCAACGAAGAGGCCGATGCCGCGCACAACACGCTGACCGCGCTGCCCGGGATCGGCCCGTGGACCGCCGACGTCTATCTCTTGTTCTGCCTCGGCCATGGCGATGCGTGGCCGGCGGGCGACCTCGCTGTCCAGGAAGCGGTCAAGGTCGGGCTCGGGCTGAAGGAACGGCCGACGCCGAAGCAGATGGCACCGCTTGCCGAGCCGTGGCGTCCGCTGCGCGGCGCCGCCGCGCATCTGTGGTGGGCATATTATCGCGTACTCAGGAATCGCGAAGGCGTGATCGCCGGCGCGAAGTAGATCGTCGAGAAAACATTCCAACTACGCGATCGCGTGATATAGCAAGAGCAGACGAATACTTATTCAATTTACCGGCCTGGCGCATTGATGACGCCCAGCACATCCTTCCTGCAAGGAGGACGGACCTGGTTTTGCTTCGCACCCCGCTGACGCTTCTCCTGATATCCTTGGGGGCTATCGCCGCGGCGTGGTGGTGGCTGGGCATCCCGGTCAGCCTGCCGCGCGCACCGATCGATCCGAACGATAAGGTGCAGTGCATCTCCTACGCCCCGTTCCGCAACAATCAGACATCACTTGCTCCCGCGACGCAGGTCACGCCGGAACAGATCGCGGAAGATCTCGCGCAACTCGCTAAGATATCGCACTGCATCCGCACCTACGCGACCGATCTCGGTCTCGACCAGATTCCCGGGCTCGCAGCCAAGGCAGGGCTGAAAGTCATTCAGGGCATTTTCCTCGACAGGGACCGAAAGAAGAATGCGACGCAGGTCGCAACGGCGATACGCCTCGCCAAAGAATATCCAGACACGGTCATTGCACTCGTGGTCGGCAACGAGGTTCTGCTGCGCAAGGAAATGTCGGCATCCGACCTCGCCGCCATGATCCGTGCGATCAAGGCACAGGTCAGCGTTCCCGTCACCTACGCCGACGTCTGGGAGTTCTGGCTGAGCAATCGCGAACTTTCCGACGTCGTCGACTTCATCACGATTCACATCCTGCCATACTGGGAGAATATCCCGATTCCCGCGGAACGTGCCGCCGCGCACGCGGACGAGATGCGCCGGCAGATCGCGGCAGTCTTCCCAGGCAAGGAAATCTTTATCGGAGAAGTAGGTTGGCCGAGCGAGGGGCGCATGCGCGAATCCGCGCTGCCCTCGCGCGTCAATCAGGCGCGGGTGGTCTCAGAGGTGCTCGACCTTGCCCGGCGCGAGCATTTCCGCGTCAACCTGTTTGAGGCCTATGACGAGGGGTGGAAGCGGGAGATCGAGGGCACGGTCGGCGGATCCTGGGGCCTGTTCGATTCGGAAGCGCGCACGCTGAAATATCCGCCTGGCCTGCCGATCAGCAATTTTCCGTTCTGGAAACTGCAGATGTGCAGCGGAATGGCGCTGGCGATCCTGGTGTTCGGCGCAGCCTGGCTGACCTCGCGCCGCAAGCCGAAGGAGCCCGAATTCGTGTCGTGGCTTGCCGTCGGACTATCGGCGACCACGGCCGGAATCCTGTTTGGGGTGGCCACGCAAAGACTCGTCTATGAAAGCTATGGGACGGGAGGCTGGCTTGTCTGGGGCTCGCTTCTGGTGGCGGCAACGGCCTCGCCGGTGTTCGGCGCCAATGCCCTGATGTCGGGTCGCGCACCGCCCAGTTTCCAGGAATTGTTGGGTCCGAAGGGCTACCACACTGAAACGGTGCTGGTGACCGTGCACGGGTTGGCTTTGATCGTCACCACGGTGATCGGCACGGCGGCCGCACTGGGCCTCATATTTGACCCGCGCTTCATCGATTTTCCTTTCGCGCCTCTGACCATGGCGGCGGTGCCGTTTGCGGCCATGACACTGCTCAATCCTGCCACGAAAGGAGTCCGCCCTCTGGCGGAAGCGATCTTTGCCGGCATTTTTGTCGCAGCCGCCATCTACGTGGGCTTCAACGAAGGACCGGAGAACTGGCAGGCGCTGTGGACGTGCGCCGTCTTTATCCTGCTTGCGGTGACGCTGTGGCGGGCGCGAGCCTGAGAACCGGCTCTAGCCGCGCAGTCTGACGCGATCCTCGCGCGCGCAATCGGTGACGAAGCCGATGACGGCGCGCACCGAGGGAAGCTCGACCAGATCGGGATGGGCGAGCAGCCAGAGATCGGACAGGCTCGATAGCTTTTGCGGAGCGACCCGAACCAGATCGGGATAGTCGGCCCCGACCAGGCAGGACAGCGCGCAAATCCCGAGCCCGGCGCGCGCCGCCGCCAGCATGTCGCCCTGCGAGGAGCAGCGCATCACCAGCGTGCCCTGCCGCGTGATGACATCGCTCCACCGCGCCAGCCGCACATTCGAGGCCTGGTCGGCAAACCCGATCACGCTATGCCCCCGCCACTCGTCGGGCCGCTCGGGCAGCTTGCGCCCGGCCGCATAACTGCGTGACGCGTAGAAGCCGGCGCCGAGCCGTCCGATCTTGCGCCCGATCAGGTTCTCGTCCCCGGCGTCGACCGGCCGCAGCACCACGTCGGCCTCGCGGCGCCTCACACTCGCCGGAAACGGGTGGGTGATAATCTCGAGCTGGATGTTGACGTGATCGCGCAGGAACGGCCCCAGGCGCGGCATCAGCCAATGCGCCGCCAGCGTCGCGCCGATCGACAGCTTCACGACGCCGCGGGCCTGCGCACCGGTGGCGGACGCGGCCGCCTCCGCGCGCAGCGCCGCAACCGCCATCACCTCGGCGTGCTCGCGGAACTTGCGGCCATGCGATGTCAACGACAGGCCGTCATTCGAACGGGCGAACAGGCGGGTCCCGAGCTGCTTCTCGAGCGCCGCGACGTTGCGGCCGACGGTGGGGTGGCTGATGCGCAGCCGCCGCGCCGCGCCGGCGAAGCTGCGCGTCTCAGCCACCGCGACGAACGTCTTGCAAAGCTCCCAGTCCATGCCGCCGCCCGCGCCTCTGTTCATTTCTGGTTGATCAGCTGTTCAATATTGAACGCCATGACGCAGCCGTCCAGCCCTATATTGCCGCGCCAAGGGAGCCGTCGCTCCAGCCATCACAACAAATCGCGATCCGCCCCGGCCACCGGCCGGGCGGCGCGCATGGAGGATCCGAACAATGTCGCTGCCCGCCTCGCTCGCCAACCGGCTTGAACTGCCGGTCGTCGGTTCCCCGCTGTTCATCGTCTCGGGGCCCGAGCTCGTGATCGCGCAGTGCAAGGCCGGCATCGTCGGCTCATTCCCGGCACTCAACGCCCGCCCGGTCGAGAAGCTCGACGAATGGCTGACGCAGATCGAGAACGAGCTCGGC
Organism: Bradyrhizobium sp. JR3.5; assembly: GCF_054057015.1. Taxonomy (NCBI): domain Bacteria; kingdom Pseudomonadati; phylum Pseudomonadota; class Alphaproteobacteria; order Hyphomicrobiales; family Nitrobacteraceae; genus Bradyrhizobium; species Bradyrhizobium sp. JR3.5. Next base: position 3,945,452 of record NZ_JBSRYV010000002.1, on the reverse strand, counting down.
GAGTACCAGGCGAAGCATCCGGAGAAAAAGGTCGCCCCTTACGCGGTCAACCAGATCTGCCACGCCTCCAACGACCGGCTGATGCACGACATGGAGACCTGCGTGAAGCACAAGGTGCCGATCATCATCACCTCGCTGCGCCCGCCGTCCGAAATCGTCGAGGCCGCGCATTCCTACGGCGGCGTGGTGTTCCACGACGTCATCAACGTGAAGCACGCCCGCAAGGCCGCCGAGCAGGGCGTCGACGGATTGATCCTGGTCTGCGCCGGCGCGGGCGGCCATGCCGGCACGCTGTCGCCGTTCGCGCTGGTGCGCGAGGTCAAGCAGTGGTTCAAGGGCACGATCCTGCTGTCGGGCGCGATCTCCGACGGCTGGAGCATCGCATCGGCGCTCGCGCTCGGCGCCGACCTCGCCTATGTGGGCACCCGCTTCATCGCGACCGAGGAAGCCAATGCCGACATTAGGTACAAGCAGGCGCTGACCGAATACGCCGCGCACGACATCGTCTATTCGAACCTGTTCACCGGCGTGCACGGCAACTACCTCGGACCGTCGATCGCAGCGGCAGGCCTCGATCCGGGCAATCTGCCGGTCGCCGACAAATCCAAGATGAATTTCGGCTCCGGCGGCAATACGAAGGCCAAGGCGTGGCGCGACATCTGGGGTTCGGGCCAGGGCATCGGCCAGATCACGGACGCCCCGCCGGTCGCCGAGCTGGTGGCGCGGATGAAGGCGGAGTACACCGAGGCACGCAGCGATTTCCTTCGAGCCAGCGCCTGACGCTGGACGATCGCCTGGAGAGACCCGGTATGATCATCAGCGGCGACAGACGGATCAGCTATAGCGACATTCACGCCCGCATCGCGCGGGCGGCGACCGGCTTTCGCGCACTCGGCGTTCAGGGCGGCAAGCCGGTCGGCATGATGTTGCGCAACGATTTCGCGCTGTTCGAGGTGGTCGCAGCCGCAGCCGCGCTCGGCAGTCCGGTGGTGCCGATCAACTGGCACCTGAAGGCCGACGAGGTCGCCTACATCCTGTCCGACAGCGGGGCCGACGCGCTGGTCTGCCACGCGGATTTGCTGCCGCAGGTCCGCGACGGGCTGCCGCCGGGGATCAAGCTGCTGGTGGTGACCACACCGCCGGAGATCGCCGCGGCCTATGGCGTGGCGCCGGCGTCCACGCGTGTGCCCGACGGCATGACCGATTGGGATATCTGGCGTGAAGCGCATCAACCGCTGACCGACGCGCCGATCGGCGCAGCGCCGATGTTCTACACGTCCGGCACCACGGGCCTGCCGAAAGGCGTCAAGCGCAAGCCGATGCCATCAGAGCAGCAGGCGGCGGCCGCGCGCGTCGGCGCCATCACCTATGGCGTCAAGCCGAACGAGGGCCAGGTGATCCTGATGAACGGCCCGATGTATCATTCGGCGCCGCACTCCTACGGCATGCTCGCATTCCGCAATGGCTGCGCGATCGTGCTCGAACCGCGCTTCGATCCGGAAGATCTGCTGCAGCTGATCGAGCGCCACCATGTCACCCACATGCACATGGTGCCGACCATGTTCGTGCGGCTGCTGCGCCTGCCGGAAGAGACGCGACGCCGCTACGACCTGTCGTCGCTGCGCTTCATCGTGCATGGCGCGGCGCCCTGCCCGGTCGACGTCAAGCGCGCGATGATCGAGTGGTGGGGGCCGGTGATCAACGAATATCTCGGCTCCACCGAGACCGGCATCCCGGTGTTGCATTCGTCGGCGGAGGCGCTGGCCAAGCCCGGCACCGTCGGCCGCGCCATCGAGGGCGGCATCGTCAAGATCTTCCGGCCCGACGGCACGCAATGCGACGTCGGTGAGCCCGGCGAGATCTTCATGCGTCAGATGTTGGTCTCGGACTTCGACTATCACGGTAATGCCAAGGCACGCGCCGAGGCCGATCACGACGGCCTGATCAGCGTCGGCGATGTCGGCTATCTCGACGCGGACGGCTATCTGTTCCTGTGCGACCGCAAGCGCGACATGGTGATCTCGGGCGGCGTCAACATCTATCCCGCCGAGATCGAGAATACCCTGATCGGCATGCCAGGCGTCCGTGACTGCGCGGTATTCGGCGTGCCCGACGACGAATATGGCGAGCGGCTGTTCGCCTGCGTCGAGCCGGAAGCGGACAGCACGCTGTCGGTCGCGGCGATCCAGGATTTCCTGCGCGGCAAGCTCGCCAATTTCAAAGTGCCGCGGGACATCCGCTTCATGGACGCGCTGCCGCGCGAGGCCACCGGCAAGATCTTCAAGCGCAAGCTGCGCGACCTCTACCGCGAAGGACAGCTTCGTTGACCAGGTGATGGTGGAGCGAACGGCGTTTGAAACTTAGTTGCTGTTGCAAAAGGCCGGCGATCGACGCAACGATGCCGGCGCATCTGACGCCGGGATCATCGCCATGAACTCCACTGACTTCATCGTCATCCGCAACGATCTGCAGCAGTGCAAGGTGATCGAGACGCGATTGCCCGATGCCGCGGCGCTGCCGGCCGACGCGCTGCTGGTCAAAGTGACTCGCTTCGCCTTCACCGCCAACAACATCACCTACGCCGTGATCGGCGAGCAGCTGAAATACTGGCACCTGTTCCCGGCGCCCGACGGCTACGGCATCATCCCGGTGTGGGGCTTTGGCGAGGTGCTGGCCTCGAAGCATCCCGCCGTCGCAGCCGGCGAAACGCTGTTCGGCTATTTCCCGATGGCGACCCATCTGGTGATCGAGGCCGCCGATGTCAGCAAGCGCGGCTTGCGCGACGGCGCCGCGCACCGACAGGAGGTCTCGCCGGTCTACAACGCCTATGCCCGCGTCTCCGGCGATCCGACCTATGCCGGCCAGCAGAGCGATTTCCGCGCGCTGCTGCTGCCGCTGTTCATGCTGTCGTTCCTGGTCGACGACTTCCTGGCCGAGAATGAGTTCTACGGTGCACGCCGCGTCATCCTGTCGTCGGCCTCGAGCAAGACCGCGTTCGGGCTCGCCCATCTCCTGTACAAACGCGGTATCCGGGTGATCGGGCTGACCTCGAAAGGGCAATGTCGATTTCGTCACCTCGCTCGGCTGCTATGACGACGTCGTCACCTATGACCAGGTCACCGCGATCCCGGCAGCCGAGCCTGTCGCCTATGTCGACATGGCCGGCAACAGCGCGCTGCGCGAGACCCTGCACCGGCACTTCGGCGCGCAGATGGTCTATTCCGGCCGGGTCGGGCTCACGCATCGCGCGAGCGAGCCGGACGAGCCGACGCTGCCCGGCGCCAAGCCGGTGTGGTTCTTCGCGCCGGACCAGATCCGCAAGCGCGCCAAGGAATGGGGTCCCGGTGGCATCGACCAGCGTTTTGGCGCCGCATGGACGGAGCTCGTGCCGCACCTGCCCAACTGGCTCGATGTCGTCGAGCGGCGCGGACCGGCCGCGGTGCGCGAGGCCTATCTCGATACCCTGCAGGGCCGCGTTCCGCCGGATCAAGGCCTGATCCTGTCGCTGGCCGAATAGGCGATATCCCGTCACGCCCTTTCTGCGGCCACGCCAATGGGTATAGGCTTGCCAGCAAGGGAACGCCGCCAAGAAGACGTCACCAAGGGCGGCCGATGACGAGAAACGCTCAATGCTCGACAAGACGGACGATATTTCGGTCGCCGCCGACAATTGGCTTGTGCAGTTCGAGGATGCGCTGGCGGGCCCCGACGATGTGCTGCTGAAGCCGCTGTTCCATCCCGAAAGCTATTGGCGCGACGTGCTGGCCTTGAGCTGGAACATCCAGACCGTCAACCGCGCCTTTGCAATCGTCGAGGAACTGCCCGCGCATGCGCGCCACAGCGCGCCGCATGATTTCCGCATCGATGCCGAGCGCGCGCCGCCCCGCCGGGTGATGCGCGCCGGCACCCAAGCGATCGAGGCGATCTTCAAGTTCGAAACCGCTGTCGGCCGCGGCCACGGCATTGTGCGGCTGATTCCTGACGCCGCCGACGACGACCGGCTGAAGGCCTGGACGCTGCTGACCGCGCTCGAGGAACTAAAGGGTTTTGAAGAGCAGCAAGGAAACACAAGGCCGCGTGGACAAGCCTATTCCCGCGATTTCCGCGGTCCCAACTGGCTCGACCTGCGCAAGGCATCCGCCGAATATGCCGGCCGCGATCCCGATGTGCTGGTGGTCGGCGGCGGACAGGCCGGGCTTGCGATCGCCGCCCGTCTGCAACAGCTCAAGATCGATGCGCTGATCGTCGACCGCGAGGCGCGCGTCGGCAACAATTGGCGCAAGCGCTACCATGCACTGACCCTGCACAACCAGGTGCAGGTCAATCATTTGCCCTACATGCCGTTCCCGCCGAACTGGCCGACTTACATTCCGAAGGACAAGCTCGCCAACTGGTTCGAATCCTATGTCGATGCCATGGAGCTTAACTTCTGGACCGGAACGGAATTCGTCGGCGGCAGCTACGACGACGCACAGGGACGCTGGACCATCGAACTGTGCCGCGCCGACGGCACGACGCGGAAACTGCAGCCGCGCCACGTCGTGATGGCGACCGGCGTCAGCGGCATTCCGAGCGTGCCTGATATCCCCGGCTTGAAGACTTTCTCCGGCAAGGTGCTGCATTCGAGCGGCTATGAAGACGGCGAGCATTGGGCCGGCAAGCGCGCCCTGGTGATCGGCACCGGCAACAGCGGCCACGACATCGCGCAGGACCTGCATTCCTCCGGCGCCGAGGTGACGCTGGTGCAGCGCTCCTCGACGCTCGTCACCAATATCGAGCCGTCCGCGCAGCTCGCCTATGCCGCCTACAATGAAGGCTCGCTTGAGGACAACGACCTGATCGCGACCTCGATGCCGCTCGCGCTCGCCAAGCGCAGCCATGTGCTGATGACCGAGCAGTCGAAGCAGCTCGACAGACCGCTGCTCGACGGTCTCGCGCGCAAGGGCTTCAAGCTCGATTACGGCGACGGCGGCACCGGCTGGCAGTTCAAATACCTGACCCGCGGCGGCGGCTATTACTTCAACGTCGGCTGCTCCGATCTCGTCGCGAGCGGCGCGATTGCCCTGAAACAATTTGCCGACATCGAGACCTTCGTGAGCCAAGGCGCGCGGCTGAAGAGCGGCGAGACGGTCGCCGCCGACCTGATCGTGCTCGCGACCGGCTACCGGCCGCAGGAAGAGCTGGTGAAGAAACTGTTCGGCGAGGCGATGGCCGCGCGCGTCGGCCCGATCTGGGGTTTTGGCGACGGCCAGGAGCTGCGCAACATGTATACGCGCACGCCGCAGCCCGGCCTGTGGTTCATCGCCGGCAGCCTCGCGCAATGCCGCATCAACTCGAGCTATCTCGCGCTGCAAATCAAGGCGATCGAGGAAGGCCTGTTGCCGCGCGACGTCGGGCCGGTGGCGAGGCTTTCGTAGAAATTACCGCTGTCGTTCCGGGATGCGCGAAGCGCAGACCCGGAACCTCGAGATTCCGGGCTCGATGCTGCGCATCGCCCCGGAATGACGAACTTGGGGAGAGACCTCATGCCAACCATCCTCGGCACCGGCGAGCATCGCTACCGCGTGGTGGAGAACTTCGCAAAACTCCCCGAGGGCTGGAGCCTGACGGATGTCGCCTCCGTTGCGGTCGACAGCAAGGACTGCGTCTATGTGTTCAACCGCGGCGAACATCCGATGGTGATGCTCGACCGCGAGGGAAACTTCATCCGGAGCTGGGGCGAAGGCGTGTTCGCACGCGCCCATGGCCTGCATATCGATGCCGACGACAATCTCTATTGCACCGACGACGGCGACCACACCGTGCGCAAATGTTCTGTTGACGGCAAGGTGCTGCTGACGATCGGCATCCCGAACAAGCCGGCGCCGTTCATGAGCGGCGAGCCGTTCCATCGCTGCACCCATACCGCGCTGTCGCCGAAGGGCGAGATCTATGTCTCGGACGGTTACGGCAATGCCTGCGTTCACAAATACACGCCGGACGGCAGGCTGATCAAAACCTGGGGCGAGCCGGGCACCGATCCCGGCCAGTTCAACATCGTGCACAACATCGCGACCGACGCCGACGGCTGGGTCTATGTCGCCGACCGCGAGAACCACCGCGTCCAGGTGTTCGACGGCAACGGCAGATACGAGACCCAGTGGAACAATTTGCACCGGCCCTGCGCGCTATGCTGCGGCGGCGGCAAGCAGCCGAACTTCGTGATCGGCGAGCTCGGTCCCGGCATGGCCGTCAACCGCAAGGTCCCAAATCTCGGCCCGCGGCTGTCGATCGTGGATCACACCGGCAGGCGCATCGCGCGGCTCGGCGGCGAGCACGGCCCTGGCGTCGAAACCGGCAAGTTCCTGGCGCCGCACGGCATCGCGCTGGACTCGCGCGGCGACATCTATGTCGGCGAAGTCGGCGTCACCGACTGGAAGACCAGCTTTCTGGACACCGAGATGCCGGCCGCGGTGCGCGTGACGCGCTGCTTGCAGAAACTGGAGCGGGTGACGGTGTAGCGTTGGCCCCCTATTTGTCCCCGTCATGCTGAGGAGCGCGGAACGCGCGTCTCGAAGCATCGACCGCCCCGCTGCCGCAGCGCGGCCGTGCATCCTTCGAGGCTCGCTCCGCGAGCGCCTCAGGATGACGGGTCAAAAAGCGCGCCCCGGAATCAAATCTCGCCGATCACCTCGCGGCGGCGCTGCTCGGATTCTTCCGCATAGCGCCGCATCGCGTGCGCTTCGGTGAGCAGGCCGATCGGCCGCCGGTCGCCGTCGTCTTCGACCACCGCGAGCGATTCCGCTTCGGCGGCGTCGAACACCGCGATCGCCTCCTGCACATTCATGGCGGGATGCAGCACCACGTCGGCGTAGCGCAGGATGGCGGCAAGCCCCTTGTCGGCCTCGAGATCGGGCGCGTGCGCTTCCGCGACCAGCGCGAGCCCGGCATAGCGTCCCTCGCCGTCGACCGCGACGACCTGGGTCTTCGAGCCGGGCGGGAATTCCTCGCGAAACGCCTCGATCGGCATCGCGGCGTTCACCGTCGTCATGTCCTGCCGCATCATCTTGCCGAACCGTGAGATCGCGGATCCAGCCGATATCGGCGGCACTGCGGATGGTCTCGCCGCGTAGATGCAGCCGCCAGGTCGCGAACGAATAGCCGAACAGCTCGCGCGTGATCGTGGTCGAGATGATGACCGCGACCAGCACCGCGGTGGTGAGCCAGAGGTTGCCGGTGGATTCCAGCGCGATGAACGACATCGTCAATGGACCGCCGATCACCGAGGCCGACAGCGCGCTCATGCCGATCACCGCATAGGCGTTGGGATCGAGGTTGAGCCCCGGCCACACGATGTCGACGCCGGCCGCGAACAGCCGGCCGCCGAGCGCGCCCATGAACAGCGTGGCGAAGAACAATCCGCCGCGGAAGCCCGAACCGAGCGACACGATCGAAGCGACCGCCTTCAGCGCGAACACGCCGGCAATGAAGGTGAGCGGCATCGCCACGATGCCGGCGAAGCGCAGCGCGCCGTGGCCCGACGACATCACCTGCGGCGTCAGCAGCGCCATTGCGCCGACCGCAAGCCCGCCCAGCGCCGGCCGCAACGGCGGCCAGAGCCGGGTCTTGGCGAGCAGCGTCTCGCACAGCGCCACCCCGCGCATGATCGCAATCCCGGTCAGGGCCGCAACCACGCCGAGCAGCGCGGCGATCGCAAGATCCCGTCCGAGCACGTCGCCGACGGTTCCGACGCCGACGCCGAGCGGCAGCGGCTCGAAGGCATGGGCGACGAAATAGCCGGCCACCGCCGCCACACCGACCGGCGTCAGGCTCGCTGGCGTATAGCCGCCGATCACAAGTTCGAAAGCGTAGAACGCGCCCGCCAGCGGCGCGCTAAAGGCCCCCGCGATCGCCGCCGCCGCGCCGCAGCCGACCATGATTCGCTGGTCGTTGCGGCGGAGATGAAAGCCGCGGCCCAGCGAGGCGGCCAGGCCGCTCGAAAGCTGGGTGTAGCCGGCCTCGAGCCCGACCGAGCCGCCGACGCCGCTCGACCAGATCGTCTGCAGCGCCACGATCACGCTGCCGCGGAACGACATCCGGCCGCCATAAAGCGCGTTGGCCTCGATCGGGTCGATTTCCCGGGCCGGCCGAACCCTGAGCAGCAGCAGGAACGCTACTCCAAGCACCAGTCCGCCAACCGTGGGAACCACGAGGGCGCGCACGGGATCGATGCTGGGCTGGCTCGACAGCCGATCGCCCAGCGGCAGATTGAACAGCACCGAATGCAGCACCGTGACGAGGCCGCTCATGACCGCGACCACGAGGCCGCCAATGGCGCCGATCAGCAGCGCCAGCACCACGAGGCTCGTCTCGTGCGCACGCACGAATGCGCGTAACCGGCGCGGCGCCTCGAGATAGCTTGTGGTCGTGGTCATCGGCAGGGTCCGTCACTGGCCGACAGGGCCTTGCGGCTCCCTTTACGGGCCTCGCGGGCGGGAGGCAATCGGGGCAGGAACATGGCAGGGCATGGCGGATAAGCCGCTCATTGCTCTTCACAATCCCGTCACGCTGCCTGTAGTATGTGAGTGCATGCTGCTTCGCAGCTAATGGGAGATCAGGAGCGTTATTTGAACGCACATGTCTCGCAAGGCGGTTGGCCGGTGCTGGTCTTGAATGCGGACTTCCGGCCGCTGAGTTATTACCCGCTGTCGCTCTGGTCCTGGCAGGACGCGATCAAGGCGGTGTTCCTCGATCGTGTCAACATCGTCGAATATTACGACCGGGCGGTACGAAGTCCTTCCTTCGAAATCCAGTTGCCGAGCGTCGTCTCCCTCAAATCCTTCGTCAAGCCGACCACCCACCCCGCCTTCACCCGGTTCAACGTTTTCCTTCGCGACCGATTCAGCTGCCAATATTGCCTGTCGGGCGACGACCTCACCTTCGATCACATCATTCCGCGCAGCAAGGGTGGCCAGACCACCTGGGAGAACGTCGTCGCCGCCTGCTCGCCGTGCAATCTGCGCAAGGGCAATCTGACGCCGCAGCAGGCCAAGATGTTTCCGAAGCAAACGCCCTATGCACCGACCGTGCATCAGCTCCACCGCAACGGCCGGCTGTTCCCGCCGAACTATCTGCACGAGAGCTGGCTCGATTATCTCTACTGGGATACTGAGCTCGATCCGTAAGACGCGCGGCGGTGCGTGATACCGGCGGCTTCGATTGGGATCAGTACCGGCGCCGCTTTTGGCCCCGGAGTAAACCATGCGCGCACCTGCGACAGATACTTCTGAGTCAGAGGTATTACGACAATCAGGGCTGACTGACTTGGATTGAACTGCCGGCGGGCATCCGCCGGAGCGATGTTCTTGAACACGACCTTGCGGGTCAGGTCGTATTCCTTGGTCGGCACATCGACGACTTTGGAGTTGGCCTCTCCGCCGACCACGCCGACCGTATGCCCTTTCAGCTTCTCCACGCTGTCGATCGAGGATCCCGGCGGCACGACGATCATGACGGTGGCATGGGTAACGACGATGACGGCTCGCGCATGCGATAGGTCGCCGACGTCGCTCCGCACCACCGCGAGATCCACCTGGCCCTTCGAAAATGCCTCGGCGGCCCCCAGCGCGGACCCGCTGTCGATGACCTTGAGCCGCACCGGTGCGTTTGTCATGACAAGTCGGCTTGCTAGAGCCGACATAGCCTTGTTCGCCTCACCGTCGATGGAGCCGACCGCCACGGTAAGGGTTACCGGGCGAGTATAGTACCGATACCCAAGGAGCCCGCGCCGATCGCGACCGCTGCGACGCCAAACAGCAGAAAAAAGCGAACCCAGAGCAGCTACCTCATCGATACCATGATCCCTCCTCCTTTGGTTTGCCGATCTCTCTGGCCTACCGATCAATTCGGACGACTATGAGATGTCACAGGGCTGGCGCCGTCATCATCAGTTTGGTCGCTAAAGCAGGCAAGGCGCAAGACGGTTTCACACCGGGGACATCTCCACAGTCTAAGTCGGACGCGGCCAACCAGCGGCTCCACTCCGACCAAATATCGCTCGACCTTGCATGACACGCAGCGCTCTGGGGCCACACCGAAGCTCCTGGTTCGGAAATCGTTAGTCATCGGGCTTGGCCACGGTGAGCACCTGGTCTTACCCGAACACCAATTCCTCGTGCCGTTGTGGTAAGGGAGGAATTGATCGACCTCGAATCCCGCGAGATAACGCCCAATCTACGATGATCATTGTCGCTCAGGGCTATTCTTGTCTCACGCGCAAGATCGATCAGCGAAAAAAAATGAGCCCAACGCACCCGTGAACAATAGCCCCGCTCCTTGAAGCAGATCGTTCATCCTCGACGTCTCTTAGCTCGCGCGAGTGGACGCGCGCCCTCCTCACGACGAACTGTCAGCTTGCCCATCTGAAAAAATGCGGCTTCGCACCGCAGTTCGAGTTCTATTCCTTACTTGGTCACCAGATGCCTGGTTGGTGTTACGGTGCTGTCGGGTGCTGTCGGTGAAATCGAGAACGTCAGCCAGGTATTCCATCCCGACGGCCGATTGGCCGCGTCGAAATTCTCCGTAACCCTTCAGGTTGAGATATCCCTGCATATTTCCGATCGGGAAGAGATATCCGATCTGGGGACCAACGCCGAGGACCCTCGACCTGAAGCCATTCTGGATCGGGTTCGGACCAGTATCGTCTGATATCTGCTGATAGGCATATCCGACGAGACCCACGAAGAGCTGCTTCGACAGAAATTGCGATGCACCCCAATCGAAATGAAAATCGACGCCGCTCTGAACCTGGGTATCGGGATTCTTGAAGTTGTAGGTGAAGCCGGCGACGCCGGAAAACTCATGTCCAGTGGCTGGGTTAAGGTAAGTGTAGCCGCCGCCGCCATCGATGGCGCCATGACCGATGCCGATGTTGGAGAGGCGACTTGGATCGTAAGCCCCGACCGGAATATCTCCCGTCGCATACGTCATCCAATTGTGGACACCATTATTCCACTTGAGAGTCACCACGGGGTAGAGGTCGCCGACCGATGTGAGCGAATCCGAGATGCTCCCCATGCGTGTTGCGGCGAACCCGCCAACTGAGGCGGGCAATGTGCCATCGATGGTTGTGCTGGCTCGACCGAATATTCCGGTTACGCCCATTGCCAATTGCCCACCCAGAACCGGCGTGGCGAAGGTATATGTCGGAGCCAGAATAATCAGATCGGCTTGGGCATTCAGATTGGCGTTCAAGCTGACATTGACCGTCGGAGGGATTCTGCCGACCTGAATCTCTCTTGCTGCTGCAACATTACCTGAGGCGCTTACGGTCGTATGGTAGTAGACCGCGCCGAGAGCCCAGCCGGGTGCTGCCTGGGGGACCGCCGCGAGACTGCCGAACTGTCCAGGAAGCCAGAACGAGATCCCGCTCTCGTCGGCGAGCGCACTTTGCGAACACAGGACAAATGAGGCGACAATTATGCCAATGCTCGGTCGCCCAGGCGCAAAACCTATTCTTGATCGTGAAATCTCGTGCCCCATCTGTTGGCCCCCTTCCGTCCGTTTTGTTTCATTTACGCGGCGTCAACTCCACTCCGTTCCGCGCCCTCAATCTCGACCACCAAAATCTGTGAAGTTGATCGCAGACGGGTTTGGGTACTTCTTGATCGAAGCCTCGCCCGCAATCATTGCGGTATCGGAATGATTAAGCAATACGAGAAAAGCGAGCCATACGCTCATCGTTGACCCGAACTCAGCAAGACTGCATGCGCGTCACTTGCCTGGAGCACCCAAGCACGCCTCGGCAACGCAGACTCACCTCGAAGCGGCCCCCCTGCGCCACCTGGGATCAGCAGAAGAATGGTTTTGCAGGATCAGTCGGTTATCAAGAGTGCAAATGCGGCAGTGGTAGTCACCGGACGCAACTGTATCCGAAATATCGGAGGCTCTCCGAAATATCGTAGATTACCGTGCCTGCACGATGCCGAGCTTCTTCATGCGGGACTCAAGGGTCGTCGGCTTGACGCCAAGCTGTCCGGCCGCGCCGTTGACGCCACGGATGCGCCAGCCGCTCCGCGCTCCAGCGCACGAACGATATGGGTCCGTTCGGCCTGGCCCAACGTGCCGTCCATCGCCTTGCCTGCGTCCAGTTGAATTGACTTGTGGCCAAGTTTGACATGCAGCACGGGTCCCCGCGTGAGGATCATGGCGCGCTCTATGGCGTTGCGAAGCTCGCGGATATTGCCGGGCCAGGAATAACCCATAAGCGTGTTCATTGAGTACGCTAGATCTTCTGGATCTGCTTGCCCATCGAGTTGCTTCGGTTGCAGTTCGAGCGGCAACTTTCCGATCTGATCTAGTCAAGGAATATGGTCGAGCCGTCGGCGATCTCGAAGCGGCCGGCCTGCCGAGCGAGCGCGCGCCGGTCAAGGCTCTCTTCTCGCGGCCGAACAGCTCCGGTTCGATCAGCGCCGACGGAAGAGCCGCGCCGTTGACCTTGACCATGGGCCGGTCCTTCCGAGCGCTCGCATCGTGAATAGCCTGCGCCAGCACTCCCTTGCCGTTACCAGTCTCGCCGACCAAAAACACGGTCGCCAAGCAGGATCACGTGGTCCATGATCGCCGCGATGCCGGCGATTATCATCGGGGCCGGGGCGTCGGTAGGCGAGATCATTGCGCAGGCGGTCAGGCGAAAAGCTCTCGGCCGCTTTGGCCGAGCTCAAGCGCCTTGAAGACCGTATCGAGCATGAAAATGCCTATCTTTTCGTGCAGGAAAAGCTGCCGCATGGACCGACCAGCCACTGCATATTCGCTCGTGCAACCTGTCCCACTTCCTCGATGACTGCCCGAAGATGCAACCCGGTTGACAAATATCGGCATTGGCCATGGTGAATCCCGCATCAAGCGTAGAATTCTCCGGCGTCGGCGGGTTTCACTTACAATTTCAAGAACACGACGACCCAGTACCAAAGCTTGCCATTCCTTGATCTCCCGACGGGCCTCAAGTTTTTAAATCGAACTCCTTGAGCTTCTTCGCTGCGGTGCCGAACTGGCCTAGCTGGAAAACGGCTGCGCCCGCAGGAGAGAAAGTGAACGGCTCAAACGGTTCGGCAAGCAGCTTGTCGAGGTAGCTTCGCGGTCCGACACCAATGCTGACATGCGGACTGAAGCGATCGCCTGAATTATCTGGAACAAACCTCGACACATATTCCATCAGGGCCGGGTCAATGACCCGATCATCGGGCGTGGTGACGAATGCGGCTGATGCTCCCGTCTGGACCGTGAACGGGGCCACAGCGGCGATCAGGTCCTCCTGCAGTTTGAGAAGGTCAGGTGTCGGCCTTGCAACGATGCCTGGAACACCCAAGTCGTTGCTTGGCGCATAGTAGTATTTGAAGGCGTCGAGCTTCATTTTCGTGACGTTGGCGTCGGCCAACACTTTTCCGGCCGCAACATAGACCTTGTCGAGGTCTGCCGTACGGACGAAACGCTGGATCATCGTCACGTGAGGTCGGTGCGCCGCATCCAGGGCAAAGCCTTTCGGGAAGATTCTCAGGAGGTTTGCGTTGGCAGCTTCGACATGCCGGAGCATGGTGGCGTCCGGCTCGAGCAGGATATCGATGGCGGTAACGGGCGACGGCTCGAATGGAAAGACCTGGCTCCAATCGTTCTTCATACTCACGATGGTCCAGCCGTCCTTTTTCGCCTGGTCGTAAAGAGCCTGCGGAAAGGCCCCGAGTTTGGGCTCCGGTAAGCCCAGCGCCGGACCGTAGGCATATTCACGCGTCGTATCATCGTGAAGCACCAAGAGCTCGAACCGTGCGCCGCTGCTGCCCTGGGTGTACTCCAGCATCTCCTGGTCCCCGCGTGAATTGCCGAACGCAGCGATCGGCCGACGGCCGATGTGTTGGTTGATTCCAACGGGCTTGTCGCTCTTGTCATCGTTGAAATTCACCTCGGGCAGGCGCACGAGAACGGGCTTGCCATCCCGCATTTCAAACCTTGTCTTGATGCTGCTGCCGACAATTTGTTCGGGCGGTATGCCGTAAACCCACATCGCCCATGGACGCATGAACTCGATGCCGCCGCCAGAGACGATGAAAGTCTTGAAGCCGTTTGAGCGCAAGTAAGAGAGTACTTCGAGCATCGGCTGATAGACCATATCGGTAAAGAGCTGACCGGTCTTCGGATGCTTCGCCGTGGCGATCCAGTCTTTCACGATCTGCTCAAATTCCGCGACGGTGTTGCCAGCGTGGGTGGCCATCATGACTTCGACCAGGGCACGGTCGCCGCCAGCCATCGCAGTCCGCATATCGCCTTTGAGTAGTGATGCGAACGGCTCCATGGTGTTCCACTCTGGGTGCTGCGGCGCGAGCGACTTCACCCGATCAAGCGCGAAGTACAATTGGACGGGCACCGGCTGCTCGCACCAAAGGGTACCATCGTTGTCGAAGGTCGCGATGCGTTCGGGGATGGGCACGAAGTCCGGCGAGCCCGGCTCTGTGACCTTCTCAACGAAGGCGATGATGGATCGCTTTGCCGGCCCGTCATTCCACGATGGCAAGGGGTCGGCTGCGTGAGAAGCGCCTGCGCATAGTACCAGCGCGCCCATGAGGGCGATGGCCACCAGAATTGGCCTCAAGGTGGCTCTCCGCAGATGGGACATGTGATCAACCTCTCTTCTTCACCAAGCGGCCTTCGCCCAATCGTCCCGGTTGCTCGCTCTGGAAGCCGACAAAGCGGGAGCCGGCCGCTCGATACGCTCGGCCCCCCCAGTATTGTGATGTCGACGACTGCTTAGTCCTTCGATCCCGATTCTTTCAGCTTTTGCATGACCTCGTCCATGTTGAAGCTGGCTGCCTTCTGCCGCTGCGGATAGTCCTTGAACGAGGTCAGGAACTCGCCGACATAGGCCTGCGCCGGAACCAGCGCGAAGACGTGATCGAAAATCCAGTCGTAGTAAGTATTCGAGGTGATGTCCGCGCGCTCGTACGGATCGGTCCGCAGATTGAAGATCTTTGGAACCCGTAGATTAACGAACGGCTCCGACCAGACGCGCATTGTTCCTGGCGCTCGCTGCTCCATGAATACGAACTTCCAGTTGTCGTAGCGCAGACCGGTCAGTTGCTGATCGTCATTGATGTAGAAGAAGGATTCCCTCGGGCTTTTTGGAGATCGCCCTGTCAGGTATGGCACAAGGTTGTCACCGTCGAGATGAACCTTGTAGGTCATATCGCCGACCTTGTAGCCCTTGGCGAGCTTGTCCTTCACTTCCGTGTCGCCAGCGATCGCCAGCAGCGTCGGCAGCATATCGAGGTGAGCTACGATATCGTTGGACACCGTCCCCGGCTTGATCTTGCCCGGCCAGCGGAACATGGCAGGCACGCGGTAGGCGCCTTCCCAGTTCGAGTTCTTTTCATTGCGGAATGGCGTCATCGCTCCATCCGGCCACGAGTTCATGTGCGGACCGTTGTCGGTCCCGTACATGACGAATGTATTGTCCGCAATCTTGAGGTCGTCCAGCACCTTGAGCACTTCGCCGACATTCCTGTCGTGGTCGATCATGGTGTCGTGGTACTGGGCTCTGCCAGCGACCAGCCTGGCCGACGCTTTCCGGCTTGGTATGGGTACGGAGATGCATATGCGTGAAATTCACCCAGACGAAGGCCGGCTTGCCCGCCGCGTTCTGCCGCTTGATGAAGTCAACGGCACGGGCTGCGGTGTCATCATCGATGGTTTCCATCCGCTTCTTGGTCAGAGGACCGGTGTCCTTGCAGACCTGCTTGCCGACCTTGCCGAAGCGCGGATCGACCGTGGGGTCATCTTTGTCGGATGCCTTGCAATCCATCACGCCGCGAGGGCCGAAATTGCTACGGAAGTTCGGGAAGTCCTTCTCTTTCGGATAGTCGGGCAGTTCGGGCTCTTCCTCGGCGTTCAGGTGATAGAGATTGCCGTAGAACTCGTCGAAGCCATGCACGGTAGGCAAGAATTCGTTGCGGTCGCCGAGATGGTTCTTGCCGAACTGCCCGGTCGCGTAGCCGAGTGGCTTGAGCAGTTCCGCGATCGTGGGATCCTCCTTCTGCAAGCCGAGCGTCGCGCCGGGCAGACCGACCTTGGTCATGCCGGTGCGCAGGCCTGACTGGCCGGTAATGAATGAGGCCCGGCCAGCGGTGCAGCTCTGCTCCGCATAAAAATCCGTGAACATCACGCCCTCGCTGGCGACCCGGTCGATATTAGGGGTCTGATAACCCATCATCCCGCGCGAATAGGCGCTCACATTGGACTGACCAATGTCGTCACCCCAGATGATGACGATGTTGGGCTTCTTCGGCGCCTGCGCCCGAGCCGGTGCCGCCTGCAGCGAACCGGCCACAAGGCCGAGTGCCGCAAGCGATATCCATTTGAGCTTCGTCATGCTTCCTGCCTTTCGTGATCTGATCACACGAGCGAACGACGACGCGTCTCGTGTCTCGACGCCTGCTGCGTGCGCCAAGCCGAATTGACTACGCCATCAGCGACATCACCTCGCAAGAAGCGGGCCAGCATCCGCGCCCTATGACCTCAAAACAAAGCTATCGCGCGATCAGCGAGTTATCCGAACATCCACGCCGCCTTCGTGGTCACCGCTGTTAGGATGGCACCCGATATCTCGGAGGCCCTCCGATATATCGGAGATCGTGACCTCCGCACGATCGCAGGCTTCCTCACGCGGCATTCTGCTGTCGCCGGCTTGAGATTAAATGCTCGCTCGACGACCAACGAATTGCTTGACCTGCGTCAAGTTGGTCAAACATTGCAGCGCTTAAGATTTGTGTGAGCCTCACGACGCGCACCGGAGCGATCCGTGTACGGCTTGTCTAAGTTTTCACTCATTTTGAACAGAATGACGATATGCGTAATATTAAGTTCGTGTTTGGTGCGGCCTTGTTGGTCCCGCTCCTCGCGCCAGTTCTGCCGGCCGAAGCCGCGAAAGTGGATTCGACTGCCGCCCGTGCTGCATGCTTCAAACAGGCGAACGCTGCAGCAGCGGCTGCAGGCGGGGCGTTCAACACTCAGCCTTCCGAACGGCAAGCGTACGGTTACGACGCCTATGTGTCATGCTGCAAGAAGGCCGGCATCCGGCCGTAGATTTGCGACTCACTCCTAGTCGTTAAGTTAGCGCGGTGTTCTATTCCGGCGGTGTCTCGTTTAGCGACGAGGAGTTCACTCGGTTGGGATTCGTGACGAGACGAGCGCGCACGAGATCGATGTGGCTCCGTAGCGTGTACAGATTGCTTGCGTAGACCGTGGGCAGTCGCAGATGGTTCGCACGCTGATCGATTAGATCCAGCTTCGCGTTCAGTGCGCTGGCGTCAAACCCTGCTGCCAGAGCTTCCATATCGCGCTCTATCGACCTGATATCATCATATAGTCGCGTGATCTTTAATTGCATCATCCAGTCATAGCCCCGCGGCAATAACTTGAACGCCGGATATAGGAGCACGGCCAATGGAATGAGCACGACAATCAGTTGCTCAATCAAGGTCGCCATCCAGAACGGAAGGTAGCCTTGCAGAAACGGCCGCCCAGATTTGTAGAAGCGCTGCGCTTCTGCGCTCAGCGGAAGATCGATCGGTTCCGCAGCGGGGAATTGTCCCGCTTTCTGAAAAATGCCCGGCTGTGAATGAATCTGAACGGCCGCGTCGAGCAGCAGATACTGCAAGGCGGGGTGGAGATCTGCGCGCACGGCAAGACTCGCTTTCGGCGCCAGCAGCACGACATCCGAAGGTGGCCGAACAGTCGACAGATCGAGAACCCCGGCCGGCAAGACAAGTTTATGCAGGAAAGGATAGGTGGCTACGAGCGCGTCCGCATACTGGTAACTACCAGCTTCGATGTCCCTGGCCTTGAGCAGAGATTGGACTACTGGGGACTCCCAGCCGGTCACAATGAACGCGACATCGACCTCGCCGGCAATCAGCTTCTCGGCCGCAACTTCTGGCGTAAATCCGGACAGCTCGCCGACAACACGGTTGAGGCCCGTCCCTGACAAAATTCGCAGCGCCAACGCTCGACCGCCGCTTCCTTCGGGGCCGATCGAAATTCGCTTACCTTGCAACCCTTGCTTTCCACCGCGGCGAAAGAGCCACAGCGGCTCATAGTACATAGTGCCAAGCGACTCCAATTCCGGCGATTCTTGCCGAGTGGTGGTGCCGCCCTGGATGAAACCGACACTTGCCCCGGACCGGGGATCGCGCAACCTGTGCAGATTGTCGAGCGTGCCGCTCGTCGGTTGCAACACCAGCTTGATACCCTCTCTCGCGAGGACATCACGGTAGCGGATACCTAACTCGTGGTTTGCGCCACCTTCGACGCCGGTAGCCATTACGAGCGTTCGCGGCGGCAACGACCGCGCCACAAAGATGCCCGCGCCGAGCAGGACTGCGATCATAGTCGCAACCGCAAGATTGCGCCCGGCTGTCATGACGCGGTTTCCGGTCATCGTCGAGTTTCGCTCCTCTGGCCGCAATACGCATTGCCAAGTCGAAAATCCCTCTTCCGAGCGAACATTATTCCGCGCCAGCTAAGAGACGTTGCCAGATCACTTGGGGAAAAGAAGCGTGACCGACGTTCGCAATTGCCAATCTGCTGCGCCAGTCGGACGCACCGCGTTGTAATATGCGGCAAGCTGCGCGTTCACCGGCTGATCTCCCACCTTAAACACGCGACCGAAGCCTCCGCCGATCGGTACCGTCCATCTCTCGCTGGATGAAGCAAGCCAATTGGCTGTGATGATAGGTGATGTAGTCAGGTACCAACCGTGCGCCATGTTGTAGTTGACGAAAACCTGGGCAAGGAAGGAGTTGACAGGCGGCCGCAATGAATTGCCGCCTACTGACCACTGATTGTTGAGCAACGTACCGATTACCCATTGTCCTGGCGTCACCAAGAAGACGGCCGTGGGTCCGATCAGGAATTTCCCAGTGCCGAGAATAGGATCGTTCGCGGACGGAACAGTAAAGACCGGGCCGGCGCCCCAGATCAGCTTGCCCGGGTTAGAGGGCGCGAAGAACAACGATTGCGTGACATCGCCGACGCCGTTGGCGTTGTTGTCGAACAGAGGATCAGGCTGGCTGATCAACGGAATAATGGTGCGTGAAATAACGTTCCAGTCCTCGTTCAAGCGCATCGGCACGACAGGCTGAATGTTGAATACCTCCTGTGTGCGACCTAACGGCCCCGCGTTGAAATTGGTGTTGCTCTGGAACGGCACGCTGACCAGGCTTGCGATTGGATTCTGTGACTGTTGCTGCAAATGCGCCAGGCCGGCCTCAGAACCGTCGGCAGTTGATGGCGCATCGGCGGCGGGTACGCCGCTCTCAAACTTGTAATTGATGCCAGCCTTGACCATTTGGAGATCGCGGTTCAGCGATACTCCAAGGGGCGTGGTCGACGTCCAGCTTGATAGCCCGAGATAGTCGTATTCGAGCTTGACGGTCCAATGCGGCTTGAAGCCGTATTCGAGACCCGCGGCAAGCAGCCAGCCACTGCTGGTTCCGGATCCGCGCCAGTTCGGCGCTCCAGGGATGTTCACCGCGGCGTCGCTTTGCACCCATCCGCCGCCGAGCTTGGCGAAGATGAGCCAACGGTCACCCAGGACGCCAATGCGGCCTGCCATCGTGCTGATCCAGTGCTGGCTCACAGCCCCCAACGTCGGACCCGGGGCGAGCCGTTGGTTGAAAGCCGCCCCGTCGAACTCGCCCTCGACGCCAAATAGAAGCTGACCCGTCTGAAAGTTATAACCTGCTTGGATGCCGCCGATGAACTCGTTGAGTCCGCCAGTGGGAACGTTGCCAGGGATATCCAGGCTGCCGTTGCTCCATCCCGCGCCAAAGTTGACCCCGGCATAGAAACCGTTCCAGTTATAGAAAGACGCTGCATTCGGCGCTTTGTAGGCAGCCGGAGCCTTGGTAGGTAGGTCGGCTGCAATAGCTGGCGCACCTAACCAAGAAAATGCGGCGACGCTCGCGAGCAGAAATGCTTTCACTGTACCCCCCCGGAATT
Source organism: Bradyrhizobium sp. JR3.5 (assembly GCF_054057015.1). Lineage (NCBI taxonomy): Bacteria > Pseudomonadati > Pseudomonadota > Alphaproteobacteria > Hyphomicrobiales > Nitrobacteraceae > Bradyrhizobium > Bradyrhizobium sp. JR3.5. The sequence goes on along the minus strand of NZ_JBSRYV010000002.1, from coordinate 3,925,430 downwards.
GTGACTTGGAAGGTGCCGGGCGCCTTGTAGTCGGCCGCTGACGGCATCGCCGCTGTCGCAGCCGACGCAAAGCCCGTCCCCGGATAGCGTGAACTTGGACGGCTGCGCCTTCATGGACCTTCCGCGACGACCTTATCGTTGACGTACAGCTTCATCGTGCCCAGCGCCTCCTTGTTGGGGCCGGCGCCGGCCCGCGTGAACTCCATGCCGAGCGTGTACTTGCCAGGCTTCAGCTCCACCTTGGAGACGAACTTCTGCTCTGGCTTGCGGCCGAGGAAGTTGTAGACGTAGCTGAGCTTGTGATCCTTGATGAACAGGGAGTGCCCGCCGAAGCGCGAGCCGTGGGCGAAGATGACGCCGCCGGCATCCACATCCGTGATATCCACATTGGGGCGACACCTTCAGGCACAGGCGCCATGGCGGGATAATAGACGTAGCGATCGCGAGCTGGCTCAGCTGATGGACGCTCAATCGATAGTATTTCGGACGCGGTGCGGTCATCCATCGGTAAGGCCAGATTGGTTCGGGCTTCCTCGTCCCACGCTTTTTTCAGCGCCTCCAGCTTCTCCGGATACTGCTCCGCCAGGTCGGTCGATTCCGAACCGCGTCGGCGAACACAGCGCCACCGTGTGCCACTGCGTGTAGGTCAGCCCGTTCTGTGCCAGCTTGTCGAGAGTTGGCATGTTGATTCGGCCGCCGTAGGCGGGACCAGGCTGCAAGCCCAGTATCATCGTACAACACGAACAGGATGTTCGGCGCTCCGTCAGGTGCCTTCTTCGGCGTGAAAGGCCCCCCAATCGGCCTTTGAATCGCGGACATCGAGCTTGATGGTGCCGTTGAAGTCCTTGTACGGCCCCACGGGCTGCGACTGCTGGGCGACGGCTGGCGAGATCATTGTCGCGACGGCTGCCGCAAGCGAACCGAGTAGGACGGTCCTGAGTGACTTCATAACTCCGGTCCTCTCAAATGGCCTCATCGTACGACCCGCGCCTCGATGCAGAACATCGCAAGAAGCGGGCCAGCACGGCGCGCTGGCCCTGATGGAAAGGCGATCGTTGAGCGATCAATGAGTTATCCGACGGTCCCTGCGCGACAGTGGCCGCAATCGCTAGCGACCAAGCCCGACATATCGGAGTCTCTCCGAAATATCGGAGGTTACCGTGCCTGCACGATGCCAAGCTTCTTCATGCGGGACTCGAGGGTCGTCGGCTTGATGCCAAGCTGTCCGGCCGCTCCGTTGGCACCACGGATGCGCCAGCCGCACCGCTCCAGTGCACGAACGATATGGGCACGTTCGGCCTGGTCGAGTGTGCCGTCTATCGCCTTGCCAGGGTTCAGTTGGAGCGGCTTATGGCCAAGTTTAACCTGCAGCACCGGTCCCTGCGCAAGAATCATCGCGCGCTCGATTAGGTTGCGAAGCTCACGGATGTTGCCGGGCCAGGAATAGGCCAGCAGTGTGCTCATCGAGTCCGCCGAAATCTTCGCGATCTGCTTGCCCATCGAGTTGCTGAATTCCTTGACGAAGATCCACGACAACAGCGGAATATCCTCGGGGCGTTCGCGCAGCGGCGGCACTTCGATCGGGAATACGTCGATCCGGTAGAATAGATCCTCCCGAAACCTGCCCTCGCGAACCGCCTGCGCAAGATCCCGGTTAGTCGCGGCAATAACACGCACGTCGACCTTGATTGTCCGTGTGCCGCCCAAACGCTCAAACTCACCCTCCTGCAGCACGCGTAGAAGCTTCGGTTGCAGTTCGAGCGGAAGCTCACCAATCTCGTCGAGGAAGATGGTCGAGCCGTCGGCAATCTCGAAGCGACCGGCCTGCCGCGCGAGTGCCCCCGTAAAGGCTCCCTTCTCCCGGCCGAACAGCTCCGATTCAATCAAGGCCGCAGGAAGTGCCGCGCAGTTGACCTTGACCATCGGCCGGTCCTTCCGGCCGCTTGCTTCGTGAATGGCTTGCGCCAGGACTTCCTTGCCGCTACCCGTCTCGCCGAGCAAAAGCACGGTCGTATTCGCTCGTGCAACCTGTCCCGCTTCCTCGATGACTGCCTGAAAGCGCGGCGAGTGGCTGGTCAGTCCATGCGACAGCTTTTCCTGCACGACATGCCGGAGGTAGGCATTTTCCTGCTCGAGACGGTCCTTCAGGCGCTTGACTTCGGCCAAAGCAGCCCTGAGCCTTTTGTCTGCGTGCTTTCTCTCATACGCCTGGGCAATGATTTCACCGATCAGCCTGATCCGCGCTATCAGATCGACGGGCCAGCGGCGCGTCTCACGGAAGGCCGCAAAGGCAATCATTCCGAACAAACGTCCGTTGACTCGAAGCGGAATGCTTGCGTGCGATTGCAGGTTAATGCGCCGAATATACTCGGATTCAGCGACTGCGTCGGGCGGAAGGTCTTCGGGCAAGGACTGAATGACAACCATTTCGCCTGCGAGCAGCTTGCGGTGGTACCACACCAACTCGAGCGAGATCTTTCCGAGCGGCATGGGATCGACGCCAGCGATCGCACTCGACGACAGAACGTTGATTGAATCATCGTCCAGGAATTCGGCGAACGTGCTTCGATCGAACCCGAGGAATTCTCGAATTCGGGAGAGCGCAGATTCAATTTCGCGCTCTATCTGCTCGCCCGCAAGGTTGGCAAACTGCGAGGAGAGGTCGACGAGCAAGCGTTCGAATGCAAGACGTTCATCGGCCGACGCGTCTGCCGCTGCCCTCGTCTTCGAAGGTTTGATAACAGGCATCGCGTCCGCGATTGGCACTCGTTACTCTCCAAAATCAGGAAACGGACTATCGACAATCTGCAATTCCAGACGAGACGCTCGCGCCACGAACTCCCGCCGACATCAGCTATGTGCCAGACCCAATTGCATTCCTAGCTGTCAAATGAATAGGGCCATAATAGCCGTTCGAGGTCTGGCCAATTGATCCACATCAACTGGCTTTCGCGTCAGCTTCACCTTCTCACAGCGAAAAGCGGCGTGTGAGAAAGTGTTTAGTCTGCTAGGCAACCCCGGAAGTCCCACCGATGGATTGCGCCGTCACATCGATGATCTGATGAACGATCAAGGAAAGATCGCCAGCCTCATTGAGCACCGGGCCGGCCAGCAACTGCAAATATCTTTCGGCGAAATGACCGCACGCGTCGCGGATATCACATCGTTGGACTACCATAGCGTGGAGCCTGCCGGTTTTGCGCAACTATCGCGAGAATGAAATTTCCTAGTACTTGTAGTTCCGATCATGAAACTAAGGCAGGGCTTGCTTCGATGCGCAAGCAAAAATGGGCAACGGCACTGAAAGTGCCAGGATCTTAATCGTACAATTCCCTTATTTTACAACAGGATATGACCGAGAGACCAATCGGCGTCGTACCGTGTTCTTACGGGCCAGCTACCCGGGCTTTCCCCAGCTGCCAGCACCGGGTGGCCACAAGCTTTCTGGCGGGACCTTATTGTCCTCCACAACCGCAATATGACCATGCGTCAATTTGTGCGGCTCCATTTGGACGGTCATTCTTTTCGAGTGCCGATCAGTCCGCTCCCCGATCCATACTGATCGACTTGGAATCTGTCATCGGCTGACCATCCCGAAGGCGTTGCTTGAGCATGCCGACTACAGACGTCACATCCGAAAACGCCCGATCATGCGCGTCATCCCCGGCTTTCTTAAGGCTCGTCAGATCAAAGACCTCGATCTGATCCTGCGCAAACTCGGTACGATAGGGGTCTTTCTCCGGATCGACCTCGCCGAGGCGCGCCGATCCGCCCCAAATGGTTTTCGATAGGGCAAGTGCGCTGTCATCCTGAGACACAAACAGCGCAAATCGCGGCCGTTTTGTCCCCATCCTGCGGATCTGGGTACGGAATACGTCGACGTCGACGTCGGGCGCCACCAGCATCACGTTTTTGAGCTTGTCCACGAAGCGGCCGGGGCGGATGTAACGCGACCTAAGCGCTTCCAGCGCGACCCAGTTCCCCATCGAGTGTGCAAGAAGATTGATCTCGCTCACGTTCGGATTGCGGTCCAGAGTCTCGATAAGCTCCTCAAGAGCATCGCGCGAATAATTGGCGCTCTCACGGTCGTAGGTATATGCGCGCAGCTTGAGCTCGCCACGCGATGGCCACGTGAACAGCACAGGAATGCCCGGTGCCCTGGAGTCGTGGACGATCTGAGCAAATCGATAAACCGCATCGTCGAACTTGTTGTTGAAGCCGTGGACGAAGATGAGCACCTTGCCGGGCCGAACCAGCTTCGCGTGCGCCGTGATCGCGCTCATAAATGTCGGCTTGTCGATATAATCCGCCGACACCGTCACAAAGTTGCGGTGTGGATCGCCTGGAATCGACGATGGCCACTGTATCTGACCAACCTCGCGGACGGTGTCCGGCGGTATCGATACCGTAATCGCTGCGTAGGAGACGGCGTCACCGCGATCACCGCTGAACATCTCGCCGTTGTCGACCGCGGAACGTTGACGGGTCGTCGCCACTAGCACTGGTACGCGGGACGCCCCAACGGCAGTATCGGCCACCGGCACAAGCACGCCTTGCGAAGGCCGACCGCTGCAGCCACCAAGCGCAAGCGACAGCACCACCGCTGCATACACTCCAACTAGCTGAGATTGAGCCATTCGTCGCCTATTCCCGGTCCACAAACTTCTTGCGCAGGATGGCCCCCGCTCACGGGAAGCCGCCGTCACCAGACAATCGGCGATAGGATTAGCGAACAACACCGCCGGTATGACCGACTTCCTAGACCCCAAACCAGAAACCAATACTCCGGCCTTCCATCGCCTATTGAGCCGCCATCGCCTCGACCTTTTGAATCGCCTCTGCACAATCCTTCGAGGCCGTCGCTCTATTTTTGATCAGGCATGCCGCTACTCGACCCTGGCCCGGCAAGATCTTCCCGCAGACGCCGGTGATTTCAGCCTTGCAGGCAAGGACGCCGTCTCTTAGAACGTCCGCGGCTGCCTGCGTTCTTTCGGCGGCTTGATCCAGTTCGTACGCGCATTTCGCGCTGATCTTGTCCTCGTGAGCTTGCATGCAGTACATCATGCGACCCTCGCCCGGCGTAACGTCGCGGCAATATTTCCTGATATCGCTGGCGCAAGCGTTCTCGAGCTTCGCCACCCTGACGGTCAGCTTGTCGACAATCGCCTTGCCGATATTGGTCTCTGCTGAAGGGGAGCCCGCCGATAGAACGATCAGCATTGCAATGGCTCCGAACCCGACGAGTGAACGCGCGACGATATTCATGGTCGTCCTTTGATGATTGGCCCTGTACTTGAGTTGGCGACTTCGCCAAATCGTGACGAAGTTGATTGATGCGGCTCGCGGCGCGGGCTCATTGCGCCAGTGCAAGCGTGAGTCCCGAAACTCCAAGTGACAGGTTGACCCCGACCGATCCCTCGACCGAGAGCGGCTGCAGCGCAATCGAACGGTTGGATCCACCGAACAGCGCGTTGGCGCCAACGCCGACGCCAAGACCGACGGAGCCGCTCGCGCCCACATACTTGCCCACCAGTTTTCCGCGCATCGTGCCCGCGTTGGGTGCGACGACGCCCCACGCCATGGCCCCACCAGCGGTGATACCCAAGTCGAGACCAATCGAGTTTATGACACCGACATAGAGTTCAGGAGGATAAGGTCCGTTCGGGATGAAACGGCAGGACATTCTCTGCGTTGATCCGATGATCAGGCCGATTGAAGGCGCCAGCTTGCAATTCAACATGCCGGCCGCCGTGCCCTGCGGCGCCTGGGCTGCCGCTGGTCCGATCCAGGCGATGGCGAGCACGCCGAATAGCAGCGCGATCCGATACTTGAACATTTCTACCTGCCTCGAGTACTTCATTGCGGTGAGCGCCGCCAACTGATGTCGACGGCAAGTGCTTGCATTCACTCGCTTGCCCGCCCCCACTATGGGACAGCGAAATTTCGCCGGCACAATTGTTGCGATCGACGCGACCTCATTGGTTCTTTTCTTCCTTCAGCATAACGTCAATCGCTTGGATGACCTTCTTGCCCGGATTTCGCCTTGCAGTAGACGATCACATTGTGAATTCCGGCCTTGGTACGCGGGACGTTGATCGCGTGCTTTTTTGCCAAGCCGTTGTACCAGCCGCTGTACCAAACCCCCAGAAAGTCGGCATCTTCCTGATACGTGCCCGCCAACTGCGCGCATGTCAGCTCCTGGACATCAATGTACCCGTTCGCGTTCGCATAGTCCTTCAGCTCGACCTGAGCATGAGCAATCGAAGTGACGCCGGTGAGGACCATTGCGAGAATGAAAAGACGACGCATGAACTTCCCTCCTTGCTTGTAGCGTGCAGTATGGCTCGCACTCAAACAAACTGCCTGCTGCCTCTTGATCTCGAAAGAGCGCACTAACATCTGGTGTAGATGCGGCCATAGACGTCGACGGCCTGCACGCAAGCCGGGGCAACAACGACCGGCTCCGGCGCGACAACGACTGCGCCGCCAACCACGGCTCCGGCGGCGACAGCCCTCCGCGTCGTTCGGCGCGCAACACCGGCGTAGCTCACCGGCGTCAGGGGGCGTCCGATGACCGCGTTAGCTTGCCTCACAAATGAAGCTGAGCCAGTAATCGAGCCGGGCTCGCCGATCAGCAAACCGACGAAGCCGGCAATCAGTGCAAACAGCAGACGCATCATCAACTTTCCTCTCATCACTTTGCTCCCGCTAGTCTTCCGGGCGGCACTTCATCAGTCTCCGACAAACCGCTCAGATCGACTTGCTTGGCGCCTGCCGGCGGTTTGAACGAAAACATATCGGCTGGAGGCTGTGTATTCGATTTCCAACCCGAGATCCGCAACGTGTATTGCGGGGCCCCCGCCATCGTCTTGCTGGTGATGACATATTTGTGCGGGATCGGCTTCGGGCCGACTTCAACCCAGATCTGCCAGTCCGTCTCCGAGCTGCGGAACGCCAGATGCTCGCATTCGATACCATCGATAACACCCCGCCCAATGTGCTGCGCGTCGATGACATCGGCAGTCAATCCCTCGAAGGAGTGGCTGAACAGGAGATCCGCGCCGGGCGCGTCAACGCCGAGTTCGCTACGGAGCTTGTCAATGAATTGATCGATCGTACCCTGGAGGTCCTTGCTCGCGAACGCATTGATATTGTTCCCATAGACCGTGGCCCGCTTTCCGTCGAAATACACATCGACGTCCGCATATCCACCATGCCGCGTCACATGCAACTTGTCCGGGCGATCCAGCAGAACCTGTCCTGAACTGGCGAACTGCAATTTCTGCAGTTGCGGCGTGATCACCTCGATGTCTGAATCATACAGCAATGCGACCGACTGCTGAGCGTCGATATAGCTGGACATGCCCTTGAGGATTGCCATCGCGTCATCGCCGCTCCCGGCGTGCGCGAGCGATTGCGCTATCGTTGCCAGCCCAACTGCAATGGCTACGCCAGTCAGACAAGTTCTGGATCTGCGCCGAACTTCTAAAATGCCCATGGCTTTGTCCTTGCTGTTCTTCAACGCTTTTCTGCCTGCAGTTTCACGTTTCACGCTGCCCTCGCGGCTCTTGCTCCCCAAGAACAGAATGATGCAGCGCCAAGGCATCGACACCCTCCTCCCGCTCGGTGGTGTCGATCCAGATTTCAGGCCGTTCACCCGACAGTTCGATCGCTCCAACAATCGTATTGAGCTTTGTCGCATCGAGATTTCGTTCGAACTCCTCACGCGATTCCCATTCCTCGATGAGAATAAGCGCCCTGCGCTTATCGAGATCGGTGAAGAGACGCGCAGAGCGGCACCCTGGCGCTACCCGTGTCGGCTCCAGGACTGATCCCAGCGTGCGCAGCAACGCGGCTCGCACTCGGTCCGGCGCCATGATCTCCAAAGAAAACACAATCAAGGGCTCTTCTTTCCCATCCGAAGTGCTGCGATCGTCAGCTTCCTGCGCTCGCAAGAAATGGGCCAACCGCTGGAAGGTGTCGGCGGTGTGGAAATAATCTGCGAAATCAGATCGGTATCTCATGCGGTACTGTCGTTGATTTGATCGCATTGGCGCACTGGCTCCGAAATGTCGGAGATCATCCGAAATGTCGTAGTTTGGCCCACGTTTGAACCAGCGGAACGAAATCCGCCCGTAGATAACCCGACTTGACGCGGATCAATGGCGCGCAGCTGATGCCGATCGAACATGCCCTTCGGCGACGCGGTGACTCTTTACCCTCCGCGCGTGCACAGACGTCTTCGGAGGAAGTGCCATTTCCAGCACACTCACACTTCAGCAGATCAAGACCTTCTCCGGGTCGATGATCAAACGATCGATCAGGCGACGCATCGTTGCGATTGCTGTCGGATTAATTGTCCTCATGATCACGACGTCCATTCTATCGATAGTAATGGTTGGGCGCGTCGGCCATCTGCTGGACGAACTGACCGACCGGTACATCCCCGCCAACACGCACCTGACGCGGATCAACATCCTGTCGCTCGAGCGGTCCCTTGCGCTTCGTCGCATGGTAATCGCGAAGATGCAGGATCCTCCCGATGAGCTCGGATACAAGACGCGAAAACAGCTGTATGAGGCGAAGGACGCGGAGGTCGATACAGAAGCTGACGCCGCACACAAGCTCATCAGTGCCGTGATCGACGACACCAGTACGCCCTCTGACAATACCGCGCTGGCGCGCATCGATAGCCGGATCGACAGCCTCGTGGGCGAATTCCGTCATCATTTGAGGCAGGAGTCGGGAGAGCTGCTCGCTGCGCTCGATGCAAGGGACTTCGCAGCAGCTCGGCGCAGCCTTGGCCGGACCGACACATTGCGCGATGAATACACCGAAAAAGTCGAGGCCATTCGCGCCGAGATGCTGAAGGTGAGCTATGGCGCCGTTGCGACAATCCGGTCAGAGCAGACTCGAGCCGTGCAGACCTCGGCGATCGTGACCGCGCTCGCCGCAATCGTCGGATTGATTTTTGCCAACCTTGTCAGTGGTGGCATCATTCGGTCCGTCAGAAAACTGCTGGACGGTACGCGGGCGGTCGAGGCAGGTCACCTCGAACAATCCATCGATGTGCGGACGACCGACGAAATCGGGCAGCTGGCGGCGGCGTTCAACCGGATGGTCGAGCAACTGCGCACCAACCAGCGTGTCAGGGAAACCTTTGGCAAATACGTTGACCCCCGCGTCGTGGAGGGGCTGATAGAGCGGCCGAACCTGACGGCGGCAGAAGGCCAGCGCAGGGTGATGACGGTCCTGTTTTGCGATCTGAGGGGCTTTACCAGCCTAGGTGAGGGCATGACCCCGCAAGGCCTGGTCAAGGTCATGAACCGTTACCTTTCGATCATGTCCGAACCGATCCGGACCAACCGTGGGATTATCGATAAATATATCGGCGATGGCATCATGGCCTACTGGGGCCCTCCTTTTGTTGATGATGCGGACCACGCGCTCTTCGCGTGTCTTGCCGCCGTTGAAATGATCGATCGCATCGCAACACTGCGTCGGGAAATTCCCGAATTGTTGGGCGTTCTCGGCACCCCAATGGAGACGTGCGATCTAAGGATCGGTATCGCGACTGGCGAAGCGCTGGTCGGCAGCATCGGGTCCGACGTCATGATGAGCTATACGGTCATGGGAGATGTCGTAAATTTCGCATCGCGGCTCGAGGGCGCGAATAAGGTGTACGGCACCCGCAATCTGGCTTCTGAGAGAACGATTGCCGCGGCGGCCGCCGCGCTTGAGGTCCGGGAGATCGATCGTGTCGTGGTTGCAGGCCACACCCGCTTCGAAGTCGTTTTTGAAATCCTTGGATCGAAGGGCAAGCTCCTCCCGCAACAACTTGCGTTGCGGGACAGCTATCTTGAGGGGCTTGCGGCCTACCGCGAGCAGCGATGGGATGACGCGCTCGCAAAATTTGGTGCAGCGCTCGAGGCTATGCCGGGCGACGGACCATCGATCACTATGCTCAAACGTACCAAAGACCTGAAGGCAAGCCCGCCAGCTCCGGGCTGGGATGGCTCATGGCACATTGAGAAATAGCGCGCTTTTCAACCCATTGTCGCGATCGGCGGATATGTCTATTGCACAAGGACGATTAGATATGAGATCGATGACAAGGTCCGGATGCATTTGGGTCCTCCTGATTCTGTTCGGCTGGCTTGTCACCGCGTTTTCGGCCGTTGCACAGCCGAGCGATCCGCAGCCCAACATCATCTACATCCTGGCTGATGACCTGGGCTGGGCCGATGTCGGCTTTCACGGGTCCGACATCAAGACGCCAAATATCGACAAGCTGGCTCAGACCGGAGCAAGGCTTGAGCAATTCTACGTACAGCCAATGTGTACCCCAACGCGCGCGGCGCTGATGACGGGCCGCTATCCATTGCGCTATGGGCTGCAAACCTTGGTCATCCCCGCTTCAATGTCCTACGGTTTACCGACGGACGAGTGGCTGCTCCCTCAGGCGCTCAAGGAGGCGGGCTATGCGACCGCGATCCTCGGCAAATGGCACCTCGGGCACGCGAAACGCGAATACTGGCCCAAACAACGCGGATTCGACTACCAATACGGCGCGCAACTCGGTGAAATTGACTATTTCACCCACTCCGTAGGCGGGAAACTGGATTGGTATCGAGACAACAAGCCTATCAGTGAAAAAGGCTACGTAACGATCTTACTGGGTGACGACGCTGTTCGTTACATCAGTGCACAGAGTTCCAAAAAGCCATTCTTCATGTACCTGGCCTTCACCGCGCCGCACACGCCGTACCAGGTACCACAGGAATACACCGACAAGTACAAGCAGATCACCGATCCGAACCGCCGCACGTATGCCGCAATGATCACGGCGATGGACGAACAGATCGGCAGAGTCGTGCAAACACTGGAGAAACGTGGGCTGCGACAGAATACGCTGATCATCTTTCACAGTGACAATGGTGGCAATCAGTCAGCCCATTTGGCCGGTGAAACCGAGGTGAAGGGACCGCTGCCGGCCAACAACGGGCCCTATCGTGGAGGCAAGGGAGACCTGTACGAGGGAGGCACCCGCGTTACCTCTCTCATGAACTGGCCAGGTCGGATCAAACCCGGGACTGTCGTAGACCAAATGATCCACGTCGTGGATTACTATCCGACGTTGGCAAAGCTGGCGGGCGCAAGCCTCAGCAAGACAAAGCCGCTTGATGGACACGACATGTGGCCGACCATCAGCGAGGGCAAAGCGTCGCCCCGAAACGAGGTCATCTACAATATCGAGATGTACCGTGGTGCAGTTCGCAAGGGAGATTGGAAGCTTGTGTGGCGAACGACATTGCCCTCCAAGATCGAGCTGTTTAATTTGGCCCAAGACCCGTATGAGAAGGTCAATCTCGCCAGCACAAATCCGGAAAGGGTTCTCGAACTCCAGAAGCGAATTGATGGCCTGGCGGGCGAAATGTCGAAATCGCTTTTGCTTAACGAGGTATTCAAAGGCGTAACCAAGGGGCTGACCGGCAAACCTCCGGTGCTGCCCGATGAAGATGCCTATTTCGAACAGGCTGATTGATCGCTGCTGCTCTTCCCAGTCGGGTGATCACCCAGGCTCGCCAACTGGCAAATCCCGGCTCGTCGGACTACCTATTCCCAGGGAGTCCGACTTGCACTTCCCAACGCATCGGCCGATGATCGATTGCCCAATCCTGATCGTGGCATCGCGATCTCAACGCTGAGGGTGTGATTGGCACGCAAGCGACGCAAGCCCGACACCAACAAGGGATCGCGAAACGCTCCGACCGGAGGGGGATCTCGGGCCACCGCGTCGCCGGACCCTGCTGACGCACGATCGAAAGCGGCCCGTTCCTCGAAGCGCACAATCTGGATGGCGACCGCGTTCGCGGCGACGATCCTCCTCGTTTTCGGTCTCGCGCTTCATTTCCTGAATGCCGGCGGACAAGCCTCGATCGCGCAGGACTATTCCGCCGCAACCTTCGTCGGCAGCGAAACCTGCGCGGGGTGCCATCAGACCGAAGCCAAGCTCTGGAACGTCTCGCAGCACAAGATTGCGATGCAGCATGCCACCGAGAAGACTGTGCTCGGCAACTTCAACGACGCCAGCTTCGACCACTATGACGTGCACTCCCGCTTCTTCCGCAAGGACGGAAAATTCCTGGTCGAGACCGACGGACCGGACGGTCAACTCACCGTCTATGAGGTGAAATACACCTTCGGCGTCGATCCATTGCAGCAATATCTGGTGGAATTCCCCGATGGCCGCATCCAGGCGCTTTCGATCGCCTGGGACAGCCGTCCGCAAGACCGAGGCGGCCAGCGCTGGTTTCACATCTATCCCAATGAGGAAATCAAGCATGACGATGTCCTGCACTGGACTAAGCTGAACCAGAACTGGAACTTCATGTGCGCGGAGTGCCACTCCACGGGCGTGCGCAAGAATTACGACGCCAAGGCAGATCACTTCGCCACAAGCTGGGCGGAGATCAGCGTCGGCTGCGAGGCCTGCCACGGCCAGGGATCGCGTCACGCCGCCTGGGCACGTGAACAACAAAGCTGGTGGCCGTTCGGCAAGCGCGTGGATCCGGGCAAGGGGTTACTCGCACTGCTGGACGAGCGTCACGGCGTTACCTGGCCGATCGATCCGCAAACCGGGATCGGCAGGCGGAGCGTCGCGCCGGCCACCCTACGCAAGGAGGTCGAGACCTGCGGACTGTGTCATGCACGGCGCGCCTCCTTTCACGAGGACTGGATGCCTGGCCAGTGGCTTTCGCAGACCCATGTGGTCGAGCCACTCGCGCGCAATACTTACCATTCGGATGGCCAGATCCGCGACGTCGAAGAACCGTATAATTATACGCCGTTCAAACAGGGCAAGATGTTTGCCGCAGGCGTCACCTGCAGCGATTGCCACGAGCCGCACAGCGCAAAGCTGCGAGCCCCGGGCGAAGGCGTCTGCCTGCAATGTCACGCCCCGGACAAGTACGCCGATGTGAAGCATCGCCATCATGGCAACTCCGGGACGGAGCCGACCTGCATCTCGTGCCAATATGCAGACCCGCACCTACATGGTCGTCGATCCCCGCCATGACCACACCTTCCGCGTCCCTCGCCCCGATCTTTCCCTGACGCTTGGTACGCCCAACGCATGCAATGATTGTCATCGCGACAAGCCGGCCCAGTGGGCCGCCTCGGCCGTCGAGCAGTGGTTCGGCCCCAACCGAAGAGGATATCAGACCTTTGGAGCGGCATTCCAAGCGGCACGCACCGATCAGGCCGATGCAGCAGCCCTTCTCGGCATCATTGCCGCGGACAAAAATGCACCGGTGGTCGCGCGCGCCAGCGCGCTGAGCGAACTGGGCCCATGGGTCTCGCCCGCAAATGTCAATTTCGCCCGGAGCGGGCTCTCCGATCCCGACCCCATGGTGCGGATCGGAGCCCTCGACATGCTGACAAACGTGCCAGCGCCCCAGATCTGGCCATTGGTGTCTCCCCTTCTGGCTGATCCCGTGCGCGGCGTCCGGATCAGGGCAGTCGCGCTGCTTGCCAACGTCCCTGTCGCGAGGCAGCCGCAAGGCGATCGTACGCACTTCGATCAGGCGGCAGCCGACTTCGTCGCCGCGCAACTCGCCAACGCCGAGAGGCCGGAGGCGCGGACCACGCTGGCGAACTTCCTGGCGCAGCGCGGACAGTCGGCCGAGGCTGAGGCCGAATACAAGGCAGCCTTACGGCTTAGCCCGCTGTACACGACCGCCGCTATCAACCTTGTCGACCTCTATCGGCAACTTGGCAGGGACAAGGACGGTGAAGCCGTGCTGCGCTCAGCGATCGTAGTGGCTCCGCGCGACGCCGCAGTTCACTACGCGCTTGGGCTGACCCTGACACGGCTGAAGCGCACCGACGAAGCCCTCGCCGCATTTCAGAGGGCTACCGAGTTGGAGCCGGCCAGCTCGCAATATGCCTATGTCCATGCCGTCGCACTCCATTCGAGCGGTCGAGCCGGGGAAGCCGTGGCAGTTCTGACCGAGGCCTTGAAAAGCCATCCCAACGATCGCAGTATCCTTTCCGCGCTCGTTGCATTCAACCGTACGGACGGCAATGCCGCAGCCGCGCTGACCTATGCGCAGCGCCTTGCCGCCATCACACCGGGCGATCCCAATTTGACGAAGCTTATTGACGAGCTTCGGGAAGCGGCCAAGCCCCCGGCCCGATGACCATCGCGGGTTGATTGCAATCCCGGATCATCATGAGGGGCTGGGCCGGGACATCGCGGCCGGGACTGGATCTAGTTGTTGCGGTTCTTGCTGGCACCTTTGAGCTTGGGCCCGGAAGAAGGGGATTTCACCCAATCTGCCATCTGCATGCAGATCAGCAAGTCGACGTAACTGTCGTTTCCGCCCGCCGTAGCCTCGCCTTCGCATCTGTTTCTCAGCTCAGTGGAATTCGCAAGCCAGACGGTGGTGAGTTGCTGCTGCGCGGCATTCTCGTCGCGCATGCAATCGTCAAAGCTCTGGGCCAAGTCCAGCCCCATCGCCTTGTCGGTTGCTACCGTGGCCTTGCACGTCGCTTCGACGTTGAGTTGCGGCACGCGATCACTGACAGGGGTCACCAATTGACTTCCAATCATTGCCATCGATAGCAGCGCGATCTTCATTGGGAAGCTCCTTGTGAACGACCCGTTGCGAATTTGCACTTCGACGAGAAGTGGCCTGTGGCGAGATGATCAACGTCCCACCGACATGATTTAAAAGCCGCGATCACCGACAAACGATTGATATGGATCAATCGCGAGCCGCCGCGACAGGTAATCATTGCAGTTTATGGCGCGGAATGAGTTAGCGCCTCGTGTTGCCCGCCATCAAGCAGCTTCAGTTTGGGACTTTGGGACCAGGGAGTGTCGCCATGAGAGCGTACTTGTCAGCTTTGGTTGTCTCAAGCGCGACCTTGCTGGCTTCGGCTTCGGCGCCGGCTCAGCAGGTCAACGGCACCCTGGGCTCGCCCGGTGCGACGACGACCATCACGGGCCAGCAGCTCCCGCCACCCGATCCGAAATTCGGAGGCGTAATCAAGGACGGCGCGCTGCAATCCAAGCCTTGGTGGCCGCCACGCGTGGCGCCACCCCGAGGCGCGCCGAACGTGTTGCTGATCATCACCGACGATGCGGGCTTTGGCGTACCGTCCACCTTTGGCGGCGTAATTCCCACGCCAACCATGGATCGCATCGCCAACAGCGGCCTGCGCTACAACCGCGTTTTCTCCACGGCGCTATGCTCGCCGACACGCGCAGCGCTGATCACCGGGCGCAACCACCATTCGGCCGGCTTTGGCGTCATCTCGGAACAGGCGACCGGCTTTCCCGGGTACAACAGCATCATAGCCAAGGATAAGGCCACGATCGGGCGTATCCTGCTCGACAATGGCTACTCGACCTCGTGGTTCGGCAAGGACCACAACACGCCGGCCTTCGCGGCCAGCCAGGTCGGACCGTTTGATCAGTGGCCGACCGGCATGGGCTTCGAATATTTCTACGGGTTCGTCGGCGGTGACGCCAATCAGTGGGAGCCGAACCTGTTCCGCAACACAACGCAGATCTACCCGTTCCTGGGCAAGGAGCCGGGGACCTGGAATCTCGTCACGGCGATGGCCGACGACGCGATTGACTGGATGACGCGGGTGCACCAGACCGACCCGAGCAAGCCAGTCCTCATCAAATACGCGCCAGGCGCCACGCATGCACCGCATCACCCTACGAAGGAGTGGGTGGACAAGATCAGCAAGCTGCACTTGTTCGACGAAGGCTGGAACAAGGTGCGCGATCGGATCTTCGAGAACCAGAAGCGGCTCGGCGTGATCCCGATGGACACCAAGCTGTCGCCCTGGCCAAAAGATATCCTGAAGGAGTGGGATCAACTGACAGCAGACGAAAAGAAGCTCTATATCCGCCAGGCCGAGGTCTTTGCCGCCTTCGCCGCCTATAGCGATCATGAGATCGGGCGCGTAATCCAGGCCTTCGAGGACTTGGGCAAGCTTGACAACACGCTGATCATCTACATCAACGGCGACAACGGCACGAGTGCCGAAGGCGGCCCGCTTGGCACGCCGAACGAGGTGGCTTTCTTCAACGGCGTGTCGGTGCCCGTCGATGTCCAATTGGCCAAGTATTACGACGTGTGGGGAACCGAGCAGACCTACAATCACATGTCGGCCGGCTGGTCGTGGGCTTTCGATGCACCGTTCTCCTGGTTCAAGCAGAATGCATCGCAGCTTGGCGGCACCAACCAGAACATGGTCGTGTCATGGCCGGCACGCATCAAGGACAAGGGCGGCTTGCGCGAGCAGTTCATTCACGTAATCGACGTGGTGCCCACGATCCTCGAAGCCGCTGGCATCCGCGCACCGGAGACGGTGGACGGTATCAAGCAGGCGCCGATCGAGGGCACAAGTTTCGCCTACACCTTCGACAAGGCAAACGCCAAAGTGTCGACGCGGCACAAGACGCAATACTTCGAGATGATGGGCCAGTGGGCGTTGTATAACGAGGGCTGGTTCCTCAGCACCAAGGTCAATCGCGCGCCTTGGGAGGCTTTCGGACCGGCGAACCCCGATCCGCTGAACAACCAAGTGCTTCAGCTCTATAACCTGACCCAGGATTTCAGCCAAACCGAGGATCTTGCGGCGAAGAATCCGCAGAAGGTCAAAGAGCTGAAGGAGATGTTCGTCGCCGAGGCCAGGAAGTACCACGTCTTCCCGATGGACGCGTCGGTTGCTGCACGGGTGATCGCGCCGCGCCCGAACATCACCGCCGGCCGCTCAGAGTTCGTCTATACGCGACCAATGACCGGCCTCCCGCAGGGCGACTCTCCGCTGCTGCTGGATACCTCGTACACAATCACCGCCGACATCGAGGTACCGGCCGAAGGCGCGGAGGGCATGATCCTGACATCGGGAGGACGCTTTGCCGGCTACGGATTCTATCTGCTGAAAAACAAGCCCGTGTTCCTGTGGAACCTGCTCGACCTCCAGCGGATCAA
Organism: Bradyrhizobium sp. JR3.5; assembly: GCF_054057015.1. NCBI lineage: Bacteria > Pseudomonadati > Pseudomonadota > Alphaproteobacteria > Hyphomicrobiales > Nitrobacteraceae > Bradyrhizobium > Bradyrhizobium sp. JR3.5. The sequence goes on along the minus strand of NZ_JBSRYV010000002.1, from coordinate 3,908,412 downwards.
GTGGGAAGGGACCGAAGCGCTTTCGCCTGGCCGGCATACGATCGCGTTCGACTTCAAGTACGAAGGCACCGGAGTCGGCACGCTTGCTTACAACAGCTTCAGCGGCCTTGCCCAGCCCGGCACGGGCACATTGTTGGTCGACGGCAAGCAGGTTGATACGAAGCGGATGCCGAAGACACTGCCGATGATTCTGCAGTGGGACGAGAGCTTCGACATCGGTTCGGATACGCTGACCGGCGTCAATGACTCCGACTACAAACCGCCATTCCCGCTGACCGCCAAACTTAACAAGCTGACGGTCAAAGTTGATCGTCCGCAGTTGTCGCCCGACGATATCAAGAAACTGCAAGCAGCGATGCAGGCAGCGAGCGACGGACCGGTTGGAGAGGATCTCGATTTGGTCCAAAAGATCGAGATGCGGATCGACCAGAGAGAAGGTTGCCGCAAGCAGGCAGACGTGAAGGGGCTTGGTCCCATCGAACGCATCGGATTCGTGCGCAACTGTATGAAGCAATGACCATGCGGTAAGCGGAGGGGCCCCTCTCAAGGGGTCCCTGCCAAATGGCCCACGCTACATATTTCTGCACCGGCAAGATTTCGACAATAGCGATTGAACCGCAGGACGACACGGAGAAGGCCGTGCAAGGACGGAAGGCGGCGCTATGTTGAAGAAGGGACAGGGACTATCGGACTGAGCAGAGCGTCCGAACGTCGGGCCCCGGACTATGGGGCGGTTTCGCCAGCGCCGCCGGCTCCCCCGCCGGCCGCTGCGTCGCCGCGATCTCCCGGCAGATGGTGAGCCGATTTCGCGATGCACACACTCTTCTATTGGACACCGACATTGACGCATGCGAACCTCCTGTCGGACTCCGGCATTTCGGAGAAGCTACGGCATTTCGTAGTCGCTTGCTGGCGCCGGCGATCCGCATCTGTACTTAACATGATGATATTGCGAACATCTTATCGATACCGCGGAGCCGCCTCAGCATTGGCCTGCTTCTTGCGAACAATACCCAACACGACGATTGGAGCGCCCTAATGCTCAACCAGGACACAGCTTCTCTCTCGCACCGCGTGGAGCGCGATCTGCGGCTCGATCTGTTCCGCGGAATTGGGCTGTGGATGATCTTCCTCGATCACATTCCGGATGACGTCGTCGCCTGGTTGACCCTGAAGAATTATGGCTTCAGCGATGCCGCCGAATTCTTCGTGTTTATTTCCGGCTATCTGGCCGGCTTCATCTACGGCCCGATCATACGCGGCGGCCAATTTATCGCCGCCACCAAGCGGCTGCTGACGCGCGTTTGGCAAATGTACGTTGCGCACATCATGCTGTTCCTGCTCTTCACGGCGCAGATTTCCCGCACGGTCCGAAAATTCGACAACCCGATGTACACGGATGAATTCAATGTTCACACTTTTCTCGAGCATCCCGACATCCTGATCGGACAGGCACTCACGCTGCGCTACAAGCCGGTCGATCTTGACGTGCTGCCGCTCTATATATCGCTGGTCGCGATTTCTCCGCTGGTCCTGTGGTGCATGGTGCGTCGCCCAAACTGGACCCTGCTTGGCTCGATCCTCGTGTACATTGGGGCGCGGGTATTCGACTGGAATCTCTCTTCCTACCCACCCGGGACACACTGGTACTTCAATCCATTCGCCTGGCAACTGATGTTCTTTTTCGCAGCATGGTGCGGCGTAGGAGGCGTCGCCAAACTGGAGGGATTGATTTACTCCCGCGCAGCGCAGGCAGTTGCGATTGCCTGGATGGCCTTTGCGCTTCTGATCGTCATGACCTGGCACAGCCCGTTCCTGGAATCGCTGATTCCCAGATGGATGATCAAGGCGATCTATCCGATCGACAAGACCGATCTCGATATGTTGCGCTTCACGCATTTTCTCGCTTTGGCCCTGTTGGTCGTCCGATATTTTCCGCGCAAATCGGAGATACTTGCCTCCAAATGGCTGCGTCCGATAATCCTGTGCGGTCAGCATTCGCTCCCGACTTTCTGCTTCGGCGTATTCCTGTCCTTTGCCGCGCATTGGATTCTGGTTCAGCACGCCCAAGGTGGCTTGCGTGCGCTGTGGATGCAACTGCTTGTCAGCGTCGGTGGCATCCTGATCATGATCGGGCTCGCATGGCTTCTGGATCGGGCGCAGAAGGTCCCCGACCTGTTCGTCGACGTCACCGAGATCGAGGAAGGCAGACCGGCGGTCGAAGCCGGGAAAGCGTGATTTCGTGCTGATATCCAGCGACTATGCCACTGTCACAAGGCGATGGACGAGATAATCGAAACGAAAGTCACCGCTGCCCCTCTTCTCGATCGCAAGGACAAGACATTGTCCTGGAAAACGGCAACGCGGTGGATCAGCCGTTCCGACATCCACGATGTCGCGACCATTGTCCTCATTGCCGGGCTCGTCGCCCTCGCGCTTGGCACCTTCCGGGATTATGCGATCTCCAACGACGAGGCCATTCAACATCACTACGGCGAATTGATCGTTGCCTATTATGCCAGCGGCTTCAAAGACCAGGGCCTCTTCAGCTTCGACAACCTGTATCTCTACGGCGGCCTTTTCGACGTCGTCGCTGTTGTCCTGAGCCACCTGGTTCCGATCGATCCCTACGATCTGCGCCATGTTCTGTGTGTGCTGATCGGCGTCGGCGGGATCGGAGCGGCTGCGGCAACGGCGCGCCTGATCGCCGGACCGCGGGCGGCCTTGATCACCGCGATCACGCTGAGCACCTGCGGTGCGTGGTACGGCCCGATGTTCAATCACACCAAGGACATTCCCTTCGCCGCCGCAATGATGGGAGCGTCATTCTTCGTGATCCGCATCGCCCGGTCACTTCCATCGCCGCGCGCCCTCGACATAGCGGCGCTGGGCCTGCTGACGGGAGCCGCGCTCGGCGTACGCGTTCTCGGCCTGCTGCTGATCATCTACGCCGGCATGGCCATTATGCTTTACCTGCCCGGCGCGCAGCCCGGCCGCAGCCGGACTGGATGGAGGTTCGTCACCTGGTCATCGTTCCGATTGCTGCCGGCGCTGCTGCTTGCCTATGTCGTGATGATCCTGGCCTGGCCTTGGGCAGGGCTGGCTCCCTTCAATCCGATACGCGGCCTCGTTGAGTTCTCCGAGTTTCAGTACCCCATCCGCACCGTTCTCGCCGGCCAAGTCTATGATATGGCGAACGTGCCGCGACTTTACGTACCGATCTACATGCTGGTCCGCACGCCCCTGCTCACGCTCTTCGGCGCCGCGTTTGCGATCCTGTTCGCCATACTGCCTGTGACTGCTCCCGGCGCGAGGCGACGGCACCGCAAGGATATCGCTTTGCTATTCCTGATGGTGACCTTTCCGCTGGCGTGTCAGGCGGCCTTGCACGGGCCGGCGTTTACCGGATTGCGTCATTTCCTGTTCGTCATTCCGCCGCTGGCAATCCTTGCGGGAATCGGACTCGATTCAGCGCTGATCGCGTTGGCGAAACGGGGTCGCCTAGTTTCCAACAGCGGGTTCGCGGTCGTGAGCGCATGTCTCATCTGGAACGCCGTGACACTGGTCCGGCTACATCCGTATGAATACCTGTTCTACAATTCCATAGTCGGAGGTCTCGAGGGAGCTTCTCGGCGCTATGATCTGGACTATTGGTTTGGCAGCATGCCCGAGGCGCTCGGCCAGCTCGAAAACTTTCTCCGTGCCACACCCGAAGGTGCGAGCCGGCCATGGCGGATCTATTCAGTTGCGGTTTGCGGCGAACGTCATTCGTTCGAAAAGACCGTGACGCTTCCACAACTCCACTGGGATTTCAGGTCCACGTGGGAGCAATCGGACTTCTTCCTCGCCCCGACCCACATGAATTGCGACGCGGATCTCGACGGCAAGGTCATCGGCACCGTCGAGCGTCTTGGCGTGACCATCGCCTATATCAAGGATCGTCGGGCGCTGATCCGACCGTCCGAAACGGCTACCCGGTGAGCGCCGTGGCGTACCAGCCTCACGAGACGGCCGTCCCTAAGCCAGCCGTTTCGCTGACCTCGAGCGGCGCGCGCGAACTGCGCCTCGATCTGTTTCGCGGCTTGGCGCTCTGGCTGATCTTCATCGATCACGTATCGCCCGATCTCCTGGCCTGGTTCACGATCCGAAGTTACGGATTCAGCGATGCTGCCGAGATTTTCATTTTTATCTCCGGCTATACGGCGGCCCTGGTTCACGGCCGAGCGATGCTGGAAGCAGGGTTTGTGATTGCGACTGCGCGCATTCTGCGAAGGGTCTGGCAGATCTATGCCGCGCACGTGCTTCTGTTCGCTTTCCTGGTGGCAGAGGTCTCCTACATTGCCATCAGCCTCAATAGGCCGTTCTACGCCGAGGAAATGACGATCACGGATTTTCTGAATCAGCCCGGTATCGCCATGGTCCAGGCGCTGCTGCTGAGATACCGGCCACTGAATATGGACGTGTTGCCACTCTATATCGTGCTCATGGCCGGACTGCCGTTGGTCCTGCCAATGATAAGGTTGGCCGCCAATGTCACGTTGGCGATATCAGTCGCTCTTTACGCCGTTACTCTGCGATACGACCTGCATCTGACGACCTATCCGAATGGCTTCTGGTCGTTTAACCCCTTTGCCTGGCAATTGTTGTTCGTCCTCGGAGCCTGGTGTGCGCTGGGCGGCGCCAGACGACTGGCACGATTTCTGTCCTCGCCAATCACGCTGTCGGTTTCGTTCCTCTACCTCCTCGCGGCATTTTTTGTCACGCTGACGTGGTACTTCCCCCAGCTGAAGTACCTGATTCCGCACCAACTTGAGCTGTGGATCTATCCCATCGATAAGACTGATCTGGACGTCCTCAGGCTCGGTCACTTCCTGGCCCTGGCGATCATCGCTATCCGCTTTGTCCCGGCGGGATGGCCCGGCCTGCAATCGCGTTGGCTGTGGCCGATGATTCTGTGCGGGCAGAATTCACTGGAGATTTTCTGCCTCGGCGTGGCGCTATCGTTCACCGGCTACTTCATTCTGACGGAGATTTCCGCCGGCCTCGTTCTTCACGTCCTGGCCGGCCTGTGCGGAATCTCGATAATGTCCGCCGCAGCTTGGGTGCTGTCGTGGTACAAAGCCTTCGTCGACAAGCGAAGCATGAAAGGGAGATGTACGCGACCGTAGTCGAAGCCTTGCGGGACGAACGAAAGCATTGCTGGACTGGGCTTGGCCGCTATCCAGGGGAGGGCTTGTCGACAGTCTGAGGAAGTTGCGCCGGCGGCCGCGCGATCGTACCGCCGGGCGGCCAGAGCCTTGCCCTTCGGCTGCGAGGCGCCGTCCGGAAGACGACGGATTTCGCTCAGGTGCCCCTTCGCGGGTCACTCGTCCGCGCAATACCTCGCGCAATGCGGTCCTGAAATGTTGAACAAGCGGCAGGTCGCTTATGATCTCAAAGTAGATGCAACAACGGTCCGAACCAAAAAGAACTATTTATGCCGGTATCGAGAACCAGCAGTGCGTTTTACCAATTCAAAACGGACGTGACCGGCATCTCGTCCTTACGTCGCTCGCATTTCCATCGCCATCGCGGTGCTATCCGGCATCATCACCTTCCTCAACCCCCAATAAGCGGGAAGCCGCCTACCTCGCAGCAGCCCATGCCTTCGACCACCTCAACAACGAGACCCGTGTGTTTTGGTCTGTGGATTGTTGGCTGGAGAAGTCCGAAGTCGTCCTCACCGCAAGCCTTCGTGACCTCATCGAGCGCAAAGCGGCCCTCAACACCAAGAGCCCACGGATACCATCGCGGGCTCACAAGAGAGCAAAGGTTGGCATCGCCGCCTGTGAGGCAGAGTTTAAGGTCGATAAGCTCAATCAAACATCAGCGCCGCAGGCCATTCCTTCTTCGGTGCAACCAGAGCCATTGCCTGCGCCCGCACCTACCGCTTTGCCGGCCACGGATTCCGCTTTCGCCGGTAAGCCGGCAGGTTGAAGAGCATCTTTTCCTGTTTGAAGAACGAGCACGGCCCGTGCGATCGACTGTAGCACCCAGCGATAGCGGGAACGCAGAACGAACTCCCCGCAGAGCGGTTGCAAGGTCGTGCCGCCTCCTAGGAAGTGTCCCTTTCGACTCATCCGCTTCCCCGCCTGTTTCCGCTGACGACAGACCCGACAACTTCTCCTATGGCGATGAATCCTTTGCCTTGTTTGGGCGGCTTTGCTATTTCCCGCCGCCGCTGGCGCCTCGCTCCACCATTTGAAGCGCCTTTTCGATGCTCAACGATCCGCTCACCTGGCTCGGCGGATATTCTCTGAACGTCTGGAGGAATCCACCAACCAGAGTAACGGCGGGGACCATCGTCCAGAGCTTGTCGCCCCACCAGCGGGCATACATCATCGACTGGTCTTGATAACGTTCCCACGGATCCTGCCGCAGGTTGGTTACGAGAGGAACGTTGGTCGATTCCTCCGTGCCGGTGAAAAGATTGCCCTTGATGGTCTTGAAGCTGAGCTTCCAATCGGCATACCGCAGCGCCGTGAGGTCGCCATTATCCGTGAAGTAGAAGAATTCCTTGCGCGGCCCCTCGGCGACGTCGCCTTTCAAGAACGGCAGGAAATTGTAACCGTCGAGATGGGTCTTGAAGGTCTTGTCGCCCACCTTCATGCTCGTCAAAAGCTTTTCTTTCACGTCGGGTTCACCGACCGCGGCCAGGAAGGTCGGCAGGAAGTCCTCGCCCGCAATGATGTCGTTGACGATACGACCTGCCTTGATCGTGCCGGGCCACTTTGCGAGCATTGGGACGCGAAAGCCGCCTTCAAAGGTCGTTCCCTTCTCGCCCCGGAACGGAGAGTTGCCGCCGTCCGGCCAGGAGAAGGTCTCGGCGCCATTGTCGCTGGTAAAGACGACGATGGTGTTATCCGCGATACCGAGATCGTCCAGCTTCTTGAGGATGGAGCCTACTTCCGCGTCCAACTCCATCATGGCGTCAGCATACATGCCGTAGCCGCTCTTATTCTGCCATTTCGGTGCGAGATGGGTCCATACGTGGGTGCGCGTAGAGTTGTGCCAGAGGAAGAACGGTTTGTTCGCCTTCGCCGAACGGTCGATGAAATCGACCGACCGGCGAACCAGTTCGTCATCGACGTCCTCCATGTTGAACTTGGCCTTGGGGTCCATGTTCGGGTGCGGCGGAAGCGGGCCGGCGTCCACAATCACCTGCTTGCCGACTCTCCCCCAGCGTGGATCGACGGTCGGATCATCCACCGTGGTCGCCTTGGCGTCTATGATGTTGCGGGGGCCAAAACTAGCGTGGAATTTTGCAGTCTTCGGATAATCGGGGTCGTACGGTTCTTCCATCGCGTTGAGGTAGTAGAGGATGCCATAGAATTCATCGAAGCCATGGACCGTGGGTAGGTATTCGTTCCGGTCACCAAGGTGGTTCTTGCCGATCTGCGCCGTTGCATATCCGTACGGCTTGAGCAGTTCGGCGATCGTTGGGTCCTTGTCCTGCACGCCCTGCTTGGCAGCCGGCATCCCCACTTTCAACAGGCCGGTGCGGAACGGCGTCTGGCCGAGGATGAATGCGGCCCGTCCGGCCGTGCAGGACTGCTGAGCGTAGTAGTCAGTGAAAAGCGCGCCCTCCTTGGCGATGCGATCGATGTTGGGCGTGCTTCCGCCCATCATCCCGCGATGATAGGCGCTGACATTCCAGATACCGACGTCGTCGCCCATGATGACGACGATGTTCGGCCGCTGTTGCGGGGGCTGTGCTTGCGCGGTTGCCGGCCCGCACAAAGCGACCGACATCAGCGCCGTCGCCCCCATGAGCGCAGCGCTCAAACTCGTGTGCCAGCTGGCGCACGTTTGTCGCAGACCGTTTCGGTTCGTATGCGGCATTTCGCTGGGTATGCTACAGGCCATGGACTTACTCTCCCTTGATCGAACTCTTCACGCTTCCCGCTTGACGCACCGAAACAACACGAGACAGTCGTTCGCAGTTAGGCGGTGTCGATAGACCCATTGCTCGTTGTTCCTTTCCCTACTGCGAGACAACAGGACTAACGCTCGCTATAGGCGCGAGGGCGTTTCGTAGCGGTGCACTTGAGATCTGCATTATTCCGGCAAACGGCTGGCCTAACTCAAGGATCAGGTAGATTGCTCCTGCGGCCGAAAGCCCAAATATGAATAAGGACCCGACCACAATGGCGTTGGGTCGCGCGAACAGGCTGAAGCTCGCAAAGATGATGGTGAGCCAGAAAATCAACACCACCAGGAATGGCATCGGAATCGAATTGTCCGTCTGCGTGAACAGCAGCAAGCGCGTTTGCGCGATATCTGTGCTGGTCTGTATTGCCCGTGCTTGCAGGGAGCGCTGTGAATCGTTCTGCGGCGAAAGCTCCTGAAGCTTCGTGTAGACTGCGTCATTTGCAGCGCTCGCTTCGAACGGGGCTGTCTTGGCGACTTCAGAACCGTTCTCACGCCACATTCGGTCGGCCAGGACCACGACGCCCCGCCGCATCAGATTGCGCACCACACCTGTTTCCGGCCCATACTGCGCCAGAAAATGGTCGAGCAGAACGATATTGGCTGTCATCTGTTTGATTTCAGTGCTCTGCAGATCGTAAGAACTCTTCGCCGAGCCGATCAGCAGGCCAAGGACAAGTGCAGCTATCGTTCCGATGAGACCGGTGCCCAGTCTCACCACATCCTTGGCATCCGAGCTCAGATGACGCTCGGGCAAGATGTTGCGGAGGATTATGCCAAGAAGGACACCGCCTGCGATGCATACAAGCGCGATGCAGGATAGCGCGATTGCACTCATGATTTCACCACGGTCGGATTACAAGAAACCTTCAGGCTGTCGGGCATCGGTTGACTCCGCGGATTGCCCAGACGACTACGGATCGTCCGTTCGCGTCGCATGGGCCCAGGATGCTGCGCTTATCGGGTGGCATCCTTTTGCGCTGGATTGTCAATACGCCCTGCGGCGGACGGCGGCTCCGCCCGGGGCCACAACAACAGCGCGAGCAGGCCGAACTGCGGGTGCTGCGACGACGGCTGCCCCACCGGCGGCGACGCAGCCGGCGCGAACCACGCCGCGAGCACATACCACGGCGCTCGCGTCCATGGTGCTCAAGACGACAAAGCTTCCCGCCAGCAGCGTAGGAATAATCAGGCGTTTCATGACTGCTCTCCTTCGGTTGTGAGCGGACGGCTGGTCGAACGCTTCCGCATATTCAGCGGCTTCACGTGGGTCGCTTAGGCCACCGAAGCAATTATCGGTCTCTTCGCCAGCACAGTCCGTCGATCGTGGATCAGGCCCTCCAGCCGATGGGCCACCACATTCAACGTAGCGGCATCGACCGCGTTCTCGTCCCCTGCAGCGGATCTGGCGCGTTCCTTCCCGAGAATGTCGTCGATTTCTTCCTCGATTCCCGATAGTTCCGCTTCTGTAAGAACCTTCCTGATCCTGCGCCCCAGCGCGTAGAGAGAATCCAGGGGGATTTCGCTCTTCTGGCTGCCGAGCCCAAGAAATTTCCAGGCCGCTGCAAGCAACGTGGCGGCACCGCCCAGCACCATCGGCGTCAGGTAGATCCAGTTGCCGTACTCATCCATGAAGCTTTGCTGGGTGCTGTTGTAGACGGCCGCAGCCCCGCGGTGCAGCGGAAGGTAGGCGTCCTGATCGGTGCCGGGCGCGGTGATCTGCGCGAAAATGGGTTCTTCGTGCATGAGGTCCCTGCGGACGCTCATGATCGTCTGCGTCAGCGTTGCGATCAGATCCGAACCAAGCGCCTTGCCGGCGACCAGGTACAGATTGGTCCTCAACGTGGTCACGTCGTCGTCGGGGACCGGCGGAGCTCCACGCAGCGTGCCCTTGGGAATGTCGAAGCTTTCATACGCGCGGTCGGACTCCGCGATGGCACCCGCGGACTCGATCGGGATCAGTGTCGGCAATGCCTTGGGACCCTGCTGAAAGATGTCCCGCACTAGCGACAGATATTTTCCGGTCAGAGGGATCACGATCAGCAGCGCGCTTACCTCCTTGGATTGAATGGCACGGCGGGCATCAGGTAGCGCGATGTCCTTGAACACCTTCGCCCGGTCGAGCCCGTATTCCTTGCTCAGCACGTCCACGATCTTGGCGTTCGCTTCCCCTCCGAGCACGCCAACGCGGTGGCCTTTCAGTTTTTCCATCCTGTCGATGGCCGAACCCGGCGGGGCGACGACGAGTGCGGCCACGTGGCTCATGACGACCACGGCCTGCGCCTTTGACAGGTCGCCGACGTCGCCGCGTACCACCGCCAGATCCACCTTGCTCTCCGAAAAGGCCTTGGCGGCTCCGACAGCCGTGCCACTGTCCACGACGTTCAGCCGCACCGGCGCGCTGGTCGAAGCGAGGCGGCTGGCGATGGCCGACATCGCCTTCGCGGCCTCGCCGTCGATCGAGCCCACCGCCACGCTCAGCGTCACCGGACGGGTATAGTAGCGGTAAGCTTCGAGGCTCGCGCCGGCCGCAAGACCGACAACGCCAACGAGCAGGACAAAACGGATCCAGATTGGCAGTTTTGCCGATTTCATCGTCTTGCTCCAATTGGACGGCCCGTGACCAGACGATCTAGGCCCGATAAGAGGTGGTCGCCGATCAGTTCTTGGGAAGCTTTCGCTGCAACTGCTGGTCCTCAATGCATGTCAGCAAATCAACGTAGCTTGGCGGGGTCACGTCAGCGTCAGCCTTATTGCCAATTGCTTCGCTAGTGCACGTGACGCGGTCAGCGTTCGCAAATCCCAACCATTGCGTCTCCAGCTTGTCCTTTGCATGTTGTTCGTCGTCCATGCATCGCTTTATCGTTGCGTCCATGCCGGCCTTGGGATCGAACGCCGAAGCGCTGTCGACCTTGCAGCCTCGAGCAATATCGAATTTGGGAGGCTGGTCAGCCACGGCGATGACCAGTTGCGACGTAAGAGCGATCATCGAAAACTGCACAAGCATCAGGTTTCTCCTCGCTAAACTCTCAGCACGGTGCGCGGCGGCTTACCTAAGGCAAAGACTCGCAATACCGCCGACGACGGCCAAAGCGGCACCCAACCGTTGTTTTCGTACCGGTCATTCGCTGGTCCTTTCAATCACTGCGTGCCTGAGGTGAAGCTGCGGCACAGCGCTAAAACGTCTATACCCTCCGTCCGCTCGACCGTGTCGAGGCGCACAACGGGTGCCTCGTGGCAGAGTTCGATTGCCGAAACGATCGCATTCAGCTTGGCGTCGTCGAGATTGTGCTCGAACTGCGCGCGCGACTCCCATTCTTCGATCAACAACAAGATCCCGCCTCTAGCGAGATCCGAATAAAGGCGGGCATCCAGACAGCCAGGCGCGACCCTCGTCGATCCAAGCATGGCGCCGAGCGCCCGCAGCAGATCCGTTTGCCTTTCGTCCGGAGCCACGATTTGCAGCGAGAACACGATCACGCTCATGTCTTTCTGGGCCGGTCTGCAAGGACGGTTGTCCTCCTGCATCGCAAGAAGCGGGCCAACGGTGGTATGCTGCGCGTCAAATGGAAAGATGAGTAGGTGCAGTGGGGTACCTAAACTGCGCTGCGGATCCGATGCAACCGACGTGCTCCAGCTCTCCGAGATTTCGGAGAATCTCCGAAACTTCGGAGGTCAACGCCTCGGTGCGAGCCCGAGTCTTTGATGCGGGATTCGAGCGTCGTTGGCTTCATCTTGAGAAGCGCGGCGGCGCCATTTGCGCCGCGAATCCGCCAGTTGCACTGCTCGACCGCCTGCCGGATGATCGTAAGCTCGGCCTCGTCGAGCGAGCCGGCCGTTATCTTTACGGCAACCGGTCTCAGCGTCGCGTTGCTGAGCTTGATGTACAGCTTGGGACCGTGAGAAAGAATCATCGCACGCTCGATGACGTTTCGCAGTTCGCGGATATTGCCCGGCCAGTGATAGTCCCGGAGCGCGCTCATCGACTCTTCCACGATTTCCTCGATCGGTTTGCCCATCGAGTTGCCGAACTCCTTCACGAACGTCCCACGTTAGAAACGGAATGTCATCCCGCCGCTCGCGCAACGGAGGCACCTCGATGGGAAATACGTTGAGCCGGTAGAACAGATCCTCCCGGAATTTTTTCTTCCTTCACGGCCTGTTCGAGAGAGCGGTTGGTCGCTGCGATTACACGCGCGTCGACCTTAATGGTTTTGCTACCACCGAGTCGTTCGAACTCGCCCTCCTGCAGCACGCGGAGCAGTTTTGGCTGCAGCTCCAGCGGTAGCTCGCCGACTTCATCCAGAAAAATCGTCGACCCGTCGGCAATTTCGAAACGACCTGCCTGCCGTGCCAAAGCGCCGGTGAATGCGCCCTTTTCCCGGCCGAACAGTTCCGATTCGATCAGGCTCGCCGGCAGCGCCGCGCAATTGACCTTGACCATCGTGCGCCCCCTTTGGGCGCTTGCATCGTGGATCGCCTGCGCCAGGACTTCCTTTCCGCTTCCGGTCTCGCCGAGAAGCAGTACCGTCGAACTGGTTTGCGCAACCTGTTTGATTTCCTCGACCACCGACAGAAAGCGCGGCGAGCGGCTCGTCAGGCCTTGCGGGAGCCTGACCTGCACGGCTTGCTTGAGATAGGAATTCTCCCGCTCAAGGCGGTCTTTCAGGAGCCCGATCTCCACCATAGCGGCCAACAGCTTTTCGTGCTCCCGCTTCCGCGCGATGGCATGCGCGAATACCTCACCGACGAGCTTGACCCGTGCAATCAAATCGTCCGGCCAGTTGCGCGTTTCTCTGAAGGCCGAGAACGCAATGGCTCCGACAACTCGGCCGCCAACACGCAGCGGGATGCTTAGATGTGAGCGGAGACCCGTGCGCTGGACATATTCGGCCTCGCCCACCGCTTCCGGTGGAAGATCTTCGGCCGGATCCCGAATGATAAGTGTCTCTCCGGCGCGAAACTTGGCGATAAACCACCCAAGCCTGGCGGGAAGCGGACCCGGCGGCGTAGCATCGATCCCCTCTAGGGCGGTCGAAGAGAGGACCGCGAGCGAGCCGTCGTCCTTAAATTCGGCAAAGGTGCTGCGGTCGAATCCGAGAAATTGTTGGAGAGCGGCCTGCGCTATCTGGACTTCCGCTTCGACCCGATCGACGGGCACGTTGGCCATTCGCGCCGAAAGGTCGACGAGCATTCGCTCGAATGCCAACAGCTCTTCGACCGATGGACTGCCGGACGCGGCACTCGGCATTGTCGCCGATCCAGACCGGCCTGTGTCCGTGTTACTCTGCACTGTAGCCATAGGCACTCCCTGCACTTGGCAAGGCTGCAATACGAACTTGAACTTATCGGTGCTGAAGGCGAATAACGGTTATGCGCAATACTGGTAGCGTCAATTAATTTCGCAGAGCCTACTCCAACGCAGTTGCGAAACATTCGAAATCGGCGCGATTGGGTCGGGGGTGTCGAGCGTGACCCTGCCCGCGAAGCAACTCCCTGTTCGCACCCAAGGCTCCAGAACTGTCATCCCAGATCCCGAGAGTTGAAATCGCAGCCAAAATCGCTCCCGCCCGCGGCCGTGCGCAACCCGCCCTGATGGCAGGGCTGGGGCTGCAGCGCTGGCTCGTATTCCGGCACCACGTCTTCGCGATGGCGTTGACACGCGTTCCTGAAGTGAACGACGCCGTTGTGCGTGGTGATATCTATGTCGGCGGCCTCGCCGGCGAGGAGTGGAGCCGGTTGATGCACGACTTCGGTTGAGAGCGGGCAGCGCGCTGCGTCAGTGCAGGCACAACCGCGGTTGGGCTATGTCGGCCGCTTGGTAAGGGCCGCCTCCTCCTCCTCCTCACGCCCAGGAACGCTGACGTGAACTTCATGCCCCAGCCTGATCGCCAGCGACGCGGCGGCCGCCGCCGACTCGAAGGCAGCTTCCTTGGTCGCGTATCCGGCATTGAGATTGCCGTCATGCAGGACGCCCCATTCCTCGCCAGTTGCGATCACCGCGTATTGAGCCAGTCCCATCGTCTCCTCCTTGCGCAAGCAGTACTGTGCGTCGACGCGCCTTCGAGAGAAGCCTCAACATTGGCTTCGGAGCGAGGTTCCTAACTCTCCGCGTTCCCGCGCGATCGGTGCTGGCTCAGTCGCATCCGGATCGCCTTCCGGTCAACCGTACGGAGATAATGACGCCCCATGCGCGATCGCATTTGCGTGATCATCAGCAATGTTCGAAGCAATATTATTGCACCTAATAGTTTGTATCCTATCTAATTTGCATGCCTCCTTCGCAGTCCCATATCCACGCCGAGATCGGCCGCCTGATCACCAGGCTTGGGCGGATCTGGCGGCGCGAGTCGGATCAAGCGCTGTCCGATCACGGCCTGTCCTACGCGACGGCGATTCCGCTGCTGGTGCTGTCGCGGCAGGGCGAGAACGTCCGCCAGGGCGTGCTCGCCGACGAGCTGGGGATCGAGGGGCCTTCGCTGGTGCGGCTGATCGATCTGCTGCAGTCCGAAGGCCTGGTCGAGCGTCGCGAGGACCCGACCGATCGGCGCGCCAAGACACTGCATCTGACCGCGGCCGGCGAAGCCAAGGTCGAGGAGACCAACCGGGTGCTGCGCCGCGTGCGGGCCAGCGTGCTGAAGGATATCGGCAGCGAGGAACTTGCGGTAACCTTCGAGACGCTGCAGCGCATCGAGGCGCGGGCGAGCCGCCTGCAAGACGCCAAGAGCGCTGCAGCCAAGACCGCTCTAGCCAAGACCGCTCTAGCCAAGACCGCTACAGCCAAGACCGCTACAGCCAAGACCGCTACAGCCAAGACCGCTGCAGAGGCGAAATAGTCATGCGCGCGGAAGAGCCGTTCCTGGTCCGCCACGCGGACCTCATCTTCGCGTTGAAGACATTCGCCGCGTCGATGCTGGCGCTTGTCGTCGCATTGGCGATCGATCTGCCACGGCCTTATTGGGCGATGGCGACGGTCTATATCACGTCGCAGCCGCTGGCGGGCGCGACCAGCTCGAAGGCGTTCTTCCGCGTGATCGGCACCCTGGTCGGCGCGAGCATGACGGTCGCCCTGGTGCCGAACCTGATCAATGCGCCGGAGCTGCTGTGCCTCGCGATCGCGCTCTGGGTCGGACTGTGCCTTTATCTGTCGCTGCTCGACGGCACGCCGCGCAGCTATGTCTTCATGCTGGGCGGATATACCGTTGCACTGATCGGCTTTCCGTCGGTCGCCGACCCGGGCGGCATCTTCGATGTCGCGCTGGCGCGGGTCGAGGAGATCTCGCTCGGCATCATCTGTGCGAGCCTGGTGTCGACCGTGGTGTTCCCGCGCAGCGTTGCGCCGGCGGTCGGCGGCCGCATCAGGAGCTGGCTGTCGGATGCCCGCCGTCTGTCGCGCGACGTGCTGCTTGATCACGGGACCAGCGAGACCCGCCGGGCCCAACGCCTCCGCCTTGCGACCGACATCGTCGAGATCGATACGCTGGCGACCCATGTCGCCTATGACCGGCTGGCCGATGCCGGCACCGCGCGCGGCCTCGGCGAGGTCCGGCTGCGCATGCTGATGCTGTTGCCGATCATCACGTCGATCGAAGACCGGCTCGCCGCGCTCGGCGAAGCGGCGCTGCAAAGGCAGCCGGAGCTGCGGCGCCTGATCGGCGATCTCGCCGCATGGATCGTGGACGAGGATCGCCAGCGGCAATCCGGCAACGAGATCCGCGCTGCGATCGCCGAGCGGCAATCTAGCCTCGACGGCCTCGCGCCGCGCGAGCGCATCATCACGATCAGCCTGCTGCTCCGGCTCCGCGAGCTCGTCGACATCTCGGCCGACTGCCGCGCAATCGGCGATGCGATTGCCGCAGGCCGGGATATCTCCACCGTCACGCTGGCGTTCCACCCGGAATCGGGCGCCGCGCCGGTCCGTCATCGCGACCACGGCATGGCGCTCTGGTCGGCCGCGGGGGCGGCAGTCGCCATCCTGATCTGCTGCGGGCTGTGGATTGCGACCGGCTGGGCCGATGGCGCCTCGGCGCCGATGATGGCGGCGGTCGCCTGCTCCTTCTTCGCCGCGCAGGACGAGCCGGCGCGCAGCATCCGGGCCTTCGGCCTGTTTTCGCTGGTCGCGATCGTCGTCGTCGCGATCTATCAGTTCGCGCTGGTGCCGGGCATCTCCCATGTCGAGGTTCTGATCGCCGCGCTGGCGCCGACCTTCCTGCTGTACGGCTTCCTGATCGCGCGGCCCAAAACCGCGCCGATCGGCATGGCGCTCGCCGCCAACACCGCGACGCTGCTGGCGCTGCAATCGACCTACAGCGCGGATTTTGCCAGTTTTGCCAACACGTCCGTCGCCTTCTTCCTCGGCGTCGTCATCGCCGAGATCGTGACGCGGGTCGCGCGCGGCGTCGGCGCCGAATGGATCGCCAAACGGCTGATGACGTCGGGCTGGCAGACGCTCGCGGTCGCGGCGGAGCGGCGCGGCCACGGCGATCGCGCGCAATTTGCCGGCCTGATGCTGCATCGGCTCGGCCTGTTGGTGCAGCGCATCGCCTTTCATCTCCGAGAGCGACCGCCGCGATGCCGACAGCCTGGTCCAGCTGCGCATCGGGCTCAACATCATCGACCTCAGGCGGGCCCGTTACGGCCTCGCCGCATCGACCGTGCGTGCCATCGACGACATGCTGGACGACCTCGCGGCGGTGTTTCGCGCCCATGCGGACGAGGCAATGCCGGCCGCATTGCTGTCATGCATCGATGCGGCGCTGACCGCGGTCGTCAAGGATCCCAATGAGCGCGCGCGTGACGATGCATTGCTCGGCCTCGTCGGCATCCGCCGCGGCCTGTTTCCCGATGCACCTGCGTATCGATCGCAGCCCGAGGAGAGTTTTGCTGCATGAGATATGAGCTCGACATCTACGGTGTCCTGGTTCCGGCGCTGCTGCTGTGGCTGATCGTTGCCTATGCGCTGAGCGCCGGGATCAGCCGGATCATGCACCGCTTCGGGCTCTACCGGCTGGTCTGGCACCGCGCGCTGTTCAATTTCGCCCTGTACGTATGCCTGCTGGGCATCGTCGTCTATCTTTCGGAGTTTCTGCCATGAAAGGGAATTTCGCCTGGCTCGGCCGGGTTGCACTGACCGCGATCGCGCTTGTCGCCGCGCTCGCCGTCGGCCGCGCGCTCTGGGTCTACTACATGGAGTCGCCATGGACTCGTGACGGCAGGGTCCGCGCCGATGTGGTTCAGGTTGCTCCCGACGTCTCCGGCTTCGTCACCGACGTGCTGGTCAAGGACAATCAGCAAGTGCATCGCGGCGATATCCTGTTCCGGATCGATCGCGCACGCTTTGCCCTGGCATTGCAGCAGGCCGACGCTGCGGTCGCCGGCCATCGCGCGACGATGGATCAGGCCGACGCCGACCTCAAGCGCTACAGCGCGCTGACCACCGATGCGGTGTCGCAGCAGAAGCAGGAGCAGGTCCTGGCCACCCAGCTTCAGGCCAAGGCCGCCTATGACCAGTCGGTCGCCGATCGCGCTGTGGCGCAGCTCAACCTCGATCGCAGCGAGGTCCACGCGTCGGTGAACGGCACCATTACCAATATGGACCTGCGGCCCGGAGCCTACGTCACCGCGGGCAAGGGCGTGATGGCGCTGGTCGACACCGATACGCTGCATGTCGAGGGCTATTTCGAGGAGACCAAGCTCGCTCGCATACGCGTCGGCGACAAGGCAGAGGTCCGGCTGATGGGCGAGCCGGTTCGGCTCACCGGACATGTCGAGAGCATCGCGGCCGGCATCGCGGACCGCGATCGCACGGACGGCGCGAACCTGCTCGCAAACGTCAATCCGACCTTCAGCTGGGTCCGGCTCGCCCAACGCGTCCCGGTACGCATCGCACTGGATCATCTGCCGGATCGCATCGCACTGGTCGCCGGCCGTTCGGCGACGGTCGAGATCATCGACTAGCGACGGCATCAAGCCGGCCACCGTCCTTGCGGTGGCCCGCGTCGGCCATGCGTGTCTAGAGCGGGATGACTTTTCTTCGAGTCATCATCCCGCACTAGCTCTTTGTTTTGAGCATGATCTTTTCGGAAAACCGCTCCACACTTTTCCGGATCGTGCTCTATTGCACGCCGTAACGTGTGAAGTCGTCGCCGATGCTGCCCTGAAGCGCTTTGGCGGCCGCCATGTCGGTGTTGCCGCCAGCCTTGTCGCCCCGTTTCAGCTTGGCCAGCCCGCGGCCGTAGAGCGCGCTGGCCAGTTTCGGATCGATGCGAAGTGCGGAGCTATAGTCGTCGATCGCCGCGCCAAGCTCGCCCGTCTTCAGGTAGATCAGGCCACGCGAATCGTAGGTCGCGGCGTTGCTCGGCCCCGATTGAAGGGCCTTGTTGCAATCCTCCAGCGCCGCTTGCAGCGCGCCGAGGATGGCCCGGCTCCAGCAGCGTCCATTCCACACGCCATCTAGGTTCGGCTCGAGGCGGATCGCCTGATCGTAATCCTGCGCCGCGCGGGCATAGTCATTTTTCCTCAGAAAGACGCGCGCGCGGTTGGCAAAGGCCTCGCCGTAGTTCGGGTTGAGCTTGATGGCCTGATCGAAAGCCTCGGTCGCGCGATCGTAGTCGCGCTTCTTGAAGTAAGCCACGCCGCGATTGTTGAACGGCTTGGTGTAGGTAGGATTGAGCTCGATCGATCGATCAAAATCCCCGATGGCACGATCGTAGTCTCCCTTGGCAGCATAGGCGTTGCCGCGGTTGTTGTAGGCGATCGCAAGGCCAGCAGGCGTCATGTCCTGCCCCGCGTCGATCAGGGTCGTGCACGCATCGATGCGCGCGTCGACGGGCGTATGGTTGAGGCCGCTGCACAATCCGATATCCCCGAGATAACCGCCCTTCGGCTTTGGGCTTTGCGCGACCGCCGGCGATGCCAGCAACAGCAGGATGAAGACCGCCGCCAAGCCACCACTCGCACCGGTACCTGCACGAGGCTTCATGTCGGGCTCCGGTTTTGACGACGCGCAGTCGCAGATCTCCGCGAGTGACCACTCAAGACCGACGCGTGCTCGCCTAGCATCCTCGACAGATGTGCGGGTTGAACTTGTGATAGATATTTTGCTCGCGTTGCGGCGTCACACGTGTCGCGGGCTTCCTCAGGAGCTTGCTCTTGCCCTCTTCGACGAGCGTCGCGAACCTGACCGTACCATCGTCGGAGATCTCGATGCGCGGCGTGGTGCCTCGAATTCCCATCGTCGCGGCGGGAGTGTCGATCTTCATGTCGCCGGTCTTCGCGATATTGCCGGCAACGAAGGTGAACGTGCCATTGGCCAATTTGAACAAGGTCGAATTCGACTTGCCGTTGGGGTCGTACACAAACTCAGTCATCGTCATCTTGGCGTTGCTCGACAGATTGAACGAGGTGCCGTCAGTGAAGTTGATCGCGACCCGTCCATCGGCTCCGGTCTGCACCACGTCGCCCATATAGACGGAGTCGCCGACCTTCGCCTGGGGCAATTGATCAGACAGTGCGGCCTGAACGACAACCGCGCTCGGATGTTCGATCGTGACCGCACCGGTGGCTGCCACGACCTTCCCGATGAAGTTCGCTGTGGAGTTCTGGACCGCGGGTTGGGCCGGCTCGGTCTGCGCTTGCACCGGGCCAGACGTCAATGTGACGAGCGTGAAAACGATGCCAGCGAGAAATTGAACAATGAAACGGATACGCACGATCCCCTCCCTTTCGAGAAGATCTTGTCGTGTCGCGGCGCGATGGAGACGTGGACCGCCGGGCCGAGACCGCAGGACCTTGAGTGCCAAACCAGTTGCTGCAAGCAGGCCTAAGGGCCTGACGCAGCTCGAATAAAAATTAATATGTGGACAATCTACTCGGTAAATATACACTAAATCTAGTGGGGCTGCACTCGCGATAATAGACAGCAGTTCTGTCTTTTCCGCGATGGCTCCCCCGCCGTACTGGAAGCCTATTTTCACTACCGAATTTAGTTTCAATCAGAACGTTTCGGCGGGCAAGCCTATGGCTGCCGGTGCGGGGACTTTTCCCTTCGCGGCGAGCGCAAGCCAGATCAAGAGAACTGCGGCACCACGCTCCGCTTGAGCCGTTCAGCAGGCGAAAAGCCAATGTTAGTTGCGTCCGGCGTAGCATTCGGGGGCGCGAGCTCGGCCGTTTCAGGCCAGCTGCCTCGAGTGGTAGGCGTTGTTCATACGGCGTTCGGCTGCGGCACCATTGCGCGTGCGCGCGGCATCGCCCTTCAAGCCGTGGCCGGCGATCCCGTTTGCCAGGGTGACGTCATCGAGATCGCAGCCGGCGGGCGGGTCGAAATCCGCCTGATCGATGGCACAGTGCTCAACCTGCCGACCGGCACCCGGCTCGAGCTGGGCGACCTGGCCCGGAATTTGGCCCATGACTCAGCCAGCGCGCCGGGTCTGTTCGCAAAAGCCAGAAGCATCTTCCGCATCATCGGTAGCCGGCTGACAGGGTCAGCCGTCCTCACCGCGGACACGCCTGTTGGCCCCGTTCGGGCCAGCGGCCTCGGCATGCTCACATTCGCGGCGCTGACGTTCTCGCTCCTGGAGAACGCGCGGGCTGCGGAGCCGAACGTCACGTTCCTGGATGACGACACCATCAACTACAAGGACCTCCACCACGGTGTGTTCGAGCTGGTGACCAAGGAGGCGATCCCCAGACACATCGTCGTCGACGATCCCGGCGTGACGATCATCTTGAGCCCCAGAGGGTCGTCGGTCGGGGTGAACCAGGTCACGAACAGCCCTGCTCACATGGAGGAGTTGCGGGACGCCCAGCAGCAGACGCTTGGCAACTACGCGAAAGGAATCTGGGCCAAAGGGTCCGGCATGCCCACCCAGGATGGGTCGTCGCTGCTGCAGCCGATCAATTTTTCCGAGCCAGACCCGCCGCTGGTGCCAAATCAGCTCGGGCCGCTACCGCAGGCCGTCCTCCCGTTCATCGTGTTCCTCACCCCACCGCCGAGGGCGCCGATACTGAACCTCGGAGCAGCGCCGGCTGAAGACGATACCCCTGCGTTTGACAAATTCAATGTGGCAAGCGGCACCTTCTCCGCCATCAGTTTCGACGGCGCGCTGACCTTCGGCGTCAGCGGCGGCGTTGCCGGCAACACGGTGCTAGGTCAGAGGACCTACAACATCTCGAGCGTCGGAGCATTCGGCACGCTCTATCTCAACAGCTCGTCCGGTGCCTATACCTTCGTTCCGAGCAATGATGCGATCAACGCCCTGAAGGTCAACGCGATCCAGAGCTTCATCATCACGGTAACCGACGGTTCGCTCTCGACCAGTGAAAGCTTCAACATCACCATTATCGGTGTCGACGACGCTTCCATCATTTCCGGCGTCACAAGCGGCTCGGTCGTCGGCGTGGCGGGCGTCAGCGGAACCTCGCCGGGCCTGTTCATCGCGACCGGCATGCTCACCGACACCGATGTCGACGATCCTGCTAACACCTTCACGGCGGTCGCCACGCCGACGGCGAGCGCGGGCGGCTATGGCTCGTTCACGATCACGACGGCCGGCGCGTGGACCTACACGCTCGACATCGCCAACAGCACCATCCAGGGCCTCAAGGTCGGCGATGTCCTGACCGACAGTTTCACGGTGACCACGATCGGCGGTACCCCCGAGATCATCACGATCACCATCCACGGCCCGCTGATCGGGGCCGGAACGGCGCCGTCGCTGACGCTGAGCGAGACACATCTGACGGCAACGGCGCTGGACGACAACATCGCCGGCTCGGCGCCGAACGCGGCGTTGACGACGATTTCGGCCGACTTCTCGGCTGCTTTCAACACCGCAAATGGCTTGAGCGGCACGACGGTCAGCTATGAAATGACGATCGCCGGCGGTAACGGCGCCGCTTCTGGCCTGATCGACTCGCATACCGGCCTGGCCGACCTGCTGGTATTGAACGGCACCACCATCGAAGGCCGCGTCGGCGCGATCGACGGTACGTTGGCCTTCACCATCGCGCTCGATCCGGTGACGGGGCGCGTGACCTTCACCGAATACCGCGCGGTAAAGCAGCCGCTCGGCACCGGCCCGGACACCGGAGAAGGCGCGGTACTCGCGACCGGAGCCGTGACCCTGTACGCGATCGTCACCAATGACGCCGGCGAACTCCAGTTCGTGACCCTCGATCTCGGCAGCCGGTTGACCATCACCGACGACGGCCCGAGCATCCGGACGAACCAAACGATTCCGTCGCTGACTTTGAGTGAGACGCATCTGACGGCAACGGCGCTCGATGGCAACATCGCCGGCTCCGCACCGGACGCGGCGCTGATGACGACCTCGGCCGATTTCTCGGCGGCGTTCAGCCCGGTTCAAGGCGCGGATGGTGCGACGATCCGCTATGCGCTGGCGATCGCCGGCGGCAACGGCACGGCCTCGGGGCTGACCGACTCGCACACCGGCCTCGCCGACGTGCTGGTTCTGAACGGCAACACCATCGAAGGCCATGTCGGCACGACCGGCGGCACCCTGGCGTTCACCATCACGCTTGATCCCGCCACCGGGCACGTGACCTTCACCGACTACCGCGCGGTGTCCCAGCCATTCGGTACCGATCCCGACGGCGGCGAGGCCGTGTCGCTGACTGCCGGAATCGTCAGCCTGATAGCAACCATCACCGACAATGACGGCGACTCTCAGAGCGCGCGCCTCGACCTCGGCAGCAGGCTGAGCATCAGCGACGACGGCCCGACGATCAAGACCAACGGGACCGCGCCATCGCTGACGCTGAGTGAATCGCACCTGACCGCAACGCCGCTGGACGATAATATCGCGGGCTCGGCACCGGACCTGACGCTGACGACGACGTCGGCTGATTTTTCGACGGCATTCACCTCGATCCAGGGCGCGGACGGAGCGACAATCCGCTACGCGCTGACGATCACGGGCGGGACCGGCACAGCGTCAGGCCTGATCGACTCGCATACCGGCCTCGTCGACGTGCTGGTTCTGCATGGCAACACCATCGAAGGCCATGTCGGTACGACGACAGGCACCCTGGCGTTCAGCATCGTGCTCAATCCGGTGACGGGTCAGGTGACCTTCACCGAGTACCGCGCGGTGAAGCAATCAGCGGACGCCAGCGGAGAAGGCGTCACGCTGTGCGCCGGAGTCGTAAACCTGGTTACCACCATCACGGACAAGGACGGCGACTTCCAGAACGCGAGCCTCGATCTTGGCACGCAGCTCACGATCACGGGCGATAGCCCGAGCATCAACACCAATGGCACCACGCCCTCGCTGACGTTGAGCGAAACGCACCTGACCGCAACGGCGTTCGACGATAACATCGCGGGGTCGGCGCCGAACGCGGGGCTGACGACGACGTCGGCCGACTTCTCGACGGCCTTCAGCTCAGTTCAGGGTGCAAACGGCGCGACCATCGGCTACGCGCTGACGATCACCGGCGGCAACGGAACGGCTTCGGGGCTGACCGACTCGCATACCGGCCTCGCCGATATGCTGGTACTGAATGGAAATACCGTCGAAGGGCATGTCGGAGGAACCAGCGGCGCACTAGCGTTCACCATCACGGTCAATCCGGCAACCGGACTCGTGACCTTCACCGAGTATCGGGCGGTGAAACAGCCGCTTGGCACCAGCCCGGACAACGGCGAAGGCATCGCGCTGGGCACCGGGCTCGTGAACCTGGTCGCGACCATCACCGACAATGACGGCAACTTCCAGAGCGCGAGCCTGGATCTCGGCACGCAACTGTCGATGACCGACGACGGCCCGAGCATCAGGGCCAACGGCACCACGCCATCGCTGTCACTGAGCGAAACACATCTGACCGCGACGGTATTCGACGACAACATCGCGGGCTCGGTGCCGAATGCGGCGCAGACGACGACGTCGGCAGACTTCTCGACGGCGTTCACCTCGGTTCAAGGCGCGGATGGTGCGACGATCGCCTACGCGCTGACGATCACCGGCGGCGACGGCACGGCGTCGGGCCTCATCGACTCGCACACCGGCCTCGCCGACCTGCTGGTTCTCAACGGCAACACGATCGAGGGCCACGTCGGCGCAACCAATGGCACGCTGGCGTTCACCATCACGATTGATCCGGCCACGGGGCTTGTGACCTTCACCGAGTATCGGGCGGTGAAGCAGCCGTTCGGCACCAGCCCGGACGGCGGCGAAGCCGTGGCGCTTGCGGCCGGCATCGTGGGCCTGACTGCAACGATCACGGACAAGGACGGCGACTTCCAGAGCGCGAGCCTCGACCTCGGCACGCAACTGACCATCACAGATGACGGCCCGAGCATCAGGGCAAATGGCGCGACGCCATCGCTGTCGTTGAGCGAGACTCATCTGACGGCAACAGTGTTCGACGACAATATCGCGGGCTCGGTGCCGAACGCGGCGCTGACGACGACATCGACCAACTTCTCGACCGCGTTCACCTCGGTTCAAGGCGCCGACGGCGCGACCATCAACTACGCCCTCACAATCACCGGCGGCAGCGGCACCGCGTCGGGCCTGGTGGATTCGCACACTGGCCTCGCCGGCCTGCTGGTTCTCAACGGCAACACGATCGAGGGCCATGTCGGCGCGATCAATGGCACTCTGGCATTCACCATCACCATCGATCCGGCGACCGGGCTCGTGACCTTCACCGAGTATCGCGCGGTGAAGCAGCCGCTCGGCAGCAACCCGGACAGCGGCGAAGGCGTGACGCTGGGGGTCGGCCTCGTCAATCTGATTGCAACGATCACGGACAAGGACGGCGACTTCCAGAGCGCCAGCCTCGACCTCGGCAGGCAGCTGACCATCACCGACGACGGACCGAACATCACGGCGAAGGGCACGGTGCCATCGCTCACGCTGAGCGAGACGCATCTGACCGCAACGACGCTGGACGACAACACCGCCGGTTCGGCACCGGACGTGTCGCTGACGACGACGTTCGCCGACTTCTCAATGGCCTTCACTTCGGTTCAAGGCGCGGATGGTGCGTCGATCGGCTATGCGCTAACGATTTCCGGCGGTGACGGAACCCTGTCAGGTTTGATCGACTCGCACACCGGTCTCGCCGACGTGCTGGTCCTGAACGGCGACACCATCGAAGGCCATGTCGGCGCAACCAATGGGACGCTGGCATTCACCATCGAAGTCGACCCGGCGACCGGGCTCGTGACTTTCACCGAATTCCGCGCGGTAACGCAGCCCCTCGGCAGCAGCCCCGATACCGGTGAAGGCGTGGCGCTTGCCGCCGGGACTATCAACCTGGTTGCGACCATCACCGACAAGGATGGCGACTTCCAGAGCGCGAGCCTTGATCTCGGCAAGCAATTGACGATCACGGACGATGGCCCAACAATCGGCGGCTTCCCGGAGACCGCCATCACCGGTCAGGACAATCAGATCGTCAACGGTACCTACAATATCAACTTCGGCGCGGATGGTGACGCCGCGATGTTCGTCGGCATCCACAACGGCGCAGTCGGCAGCACGGGATACGATCTGGCCACATCGAGCCTTGGCGGCGGTATCACCTCGGTTCACGTCACAGGAAACGGCGACGACTACACGTTCTACTATTCCACTCACGCGTTGAGCGGAGGTGTCGAGTTGGACGCCTACCTTGCGGATTCAGGCGGCCTGCTGGCCGATCCATATTTTAAGCTGATGATCAATCCCGATGGAACCTATTCCTTTGATCTCGAGAGCGTCGACGTGCTGAAGCAGGTCACCGTGACCGGCTCCACGTTCGGCGCCTCGGGCGGCGGCACGCCGTCGCTGACGGCTCCGGATGGAGAACTCGTGATCACCGGGTCGAGCAGCAGCGGTCAGGCGCTCGACGTCAAGGCATCGAACAACGGCATCGCAGTCGGCGATACCGGGCTGAGCATGGATCCTGCCGAGCAGTTGAACCTCGCATTTTCGCAGGAACAGCCGCAGATCAGCTTCATCTTCACTCAGTGGCAGGGTAACGGCACTGCAAGTGTGATCTTCAAGGTTCTGGACGGCAACACCGACGTCCATGACTTCAACATCGATGTACCGAAGCCATCGGGCGGCACCACGAACGTCGTCGTGCAGGAAACGACGGACGCTTCGCTGCTGGATACTTTCAAGTTTGACAGCACGACGACGACCTATACGCTATATGTCGGAACGGCCTTCAATAAAGTGCAGGTCGACTACGATCACGCGGCAAGCGGAAACGCCACCTTCACGGTCAATAACATCACCTATAACGAGAAGACGACCATCCCGAGCACCGATCTGCTGTTCGATGTGTCTGCAACCGACAGGGACGGCGATACGGCTGCGACCAGCCTTCAGGTCGATATTCATGGCCTCACGACCGGGGCGGCTACTGCGATGCTCGGCGTGCAGCATGATCTGATCGTGTAGCGGCCCTGAAGCCGTAGTGAAGGTCCTGGCCCGCGTCAGATCTTGACGCGGGCCAGGACCATTTTTCGTGTCAGTGCCAGCCCGCGCCGGCCTTCAGCGCCGCCGAGAGGCTACGCACCGGGCGCGTCACCAGCGGATCGAGATCGAAGCGCTTCTCGAGCAGCCGGAGGATCGACGTGGTGTCGAAGTCCTCATGCGCGACGCCGGACTTGTTGAAGCGCTTGGCGATCAGCAGCGCCGGAACGCGGGTGCCCGGGCCCCACTGGTCCGCAGCACGGGCCTCCGCACCGCGGCGGTTGTGCGGCGGGGGCGGAACGTGGTCCCACTGTCCGCCGAACTCGTCATAGGTGATGACGATCAGCGTGTCCTTGCCATCCGGCCCTTCGACGATCGCCTTGACGAGATCGACGAGATGCTGGCTGCCTTCGGATTCGCTGGTGTAGCCCGGATGCTCGTTCTCCTCGCCGATCGGCTTGATGAAGCTGACCTGCTTCAGCCGACCGTTCTTGGCCGCCTGGATGAACTCCGCCTCGTCCTTCAGGTGATCCCTGCGGGCCTGCGTTCCCGGCGCGTAGCTGGCGAAGTAGTTGAGCGCCTGATGGTGGAACTGGAAGTCCACATCCGGGCAGTTCGGGAACACCGCCGTGGAGAGATGGTTCGGATCGGTGCAGGTGGTGCCGTTGCCGTTGGTCCAGCCGGACGCACCGACATCGCCGTTGGCGTTCGACCAGCCGCCCGAATACCAGGCCCAGTCGACATGCTTGGCCGACAGCCGATCGCCGATGTTCGGCGTGTGCAGCGGCGGCAGGCGCTTGATGTCCGGAGTGCCCGGCGAATAGGGCTGATAGGTCGGCTGCGTGGTGTTGACCGCGTAGTCGCCGCAGGCGAGGCCGGCCGGCAGGCCGGTCTGGTTGCATTTCGCCGTCAGCTGCGCGTCCTTCACGGTGGAGACCGGCGTGTAGAGCGGCGTGCTGGTCGGCATGCCGTTGGCGTCGACGATCGAGTGGAAGTCATTGGCGCTGCCGTCGTTCAAGGCACCGACGAACTGCGGCGCCGCCGCCGCGACCAGGAACTGATGGTTGAGGAACGAGCCACCGAAGGCGCCCTGGAAGAAGCTGTCGGCGATCACATAGTTCGGCGCACCGTGGCCGTGGAGATAGGTGTAGATGGGCAGCTTCTTGGTGTCGTAGTAGCCCATCACCAGACCTGCGGCGTCGCTGCCGGTCGCATAGCGGTTCTGCCGGCCGCCGTTGAGCTGGTACTGCTCGCTGTAGAAGCGATGCACGATGTCCTCGGTGCAGCCGCCGGGCGCGCCGGTGCCGTTGAGGAAGCCGTGCGCCGCAAAAGACCCGAGCGGCTTCGGACAGGTGGTCGCCGAGGTCGGGATGAAGTCGTTGATCTCGAACGGCTTGTTCTTGAAGGCGCTCAGGATCGCGACCGAGCCCGTATTGTCGGTGCAGGTCGTCGGCTGCGGCGACGGTGAGGTCAGGTTGACGTCAGTCTGCAACAGACAGGCATAGACCGTCTGGTTGTCCTGCCGGACCTGCAGCGTATGGGCTTGGTCGGCGTCGGACGTCCCATTGATCCGGTCACGGCCGACATCGCCCCAGTGTCCATAGAGATTATCGAAGCTGTGGTTCTCCTGGTAGATGACGACGATGTGCTTGTACTGATGCACACCTTCATGGCCGCGGTCGCGCAGGTCACGGAGCTCGTCCCTGACCTCGTGCTTGAACTCATCAATGATCTTTTCGACCAAATTCTCGGCGTTTGCCACCGGCGAGATGGCAACGGCGCCAGTAACAACTGCGAGCGCCGGAATGGCTCCCCAAAGCCGCATAGTGCTCTCCTGATTCAGAAAGAAATAGAAATGGAGCTACACGCTATGCAAAACACATTTCGCCGGGATGACCGTTTTTCGACGCGCGCACAAACGCGTGAAAAGATGCACGCGCCGATGAATCTTCGTTTTGTCAAACGCAGATCGGCGGGCGCTTCATTGATCGATCGTCATCAAACCGCAATCAACGGTCGTCTATCCAAACAGATGGTCATTGATCCTGCCGACAGGAAACTGTCACCTCCGTGACATCTTCCGAGATACGGCAGCGCAAATGCATTGTGAAAGGGGCGTTTTCTCGCAATGGTTTGGGAAATTCTGGCGTCCGGTTCCGGGAAATGTCGTGCGGCATCGGCCGACCGTGGCGTTCGAAGCGCACGGGTCGCGTTGCTGGCAGTCGTCGTTGCGCTTCTCCCATTGCGCGCGATGGCATTCCCGCTCGGCGGCGATCAGACCGTGCTGCCGGCCGGCACTGAACTTTCCGAGGACGCGCTGGCGCGGCCGCGCGAAATCTTTCATTCCGAAGCGATGGGCGGGCGCAAGTCCTATCTGGTCAATCTCGGCGATCTCGCGTTCAATTCACCTTCCATTCTCGGCGGCAAGGCCCGCCAGGCCGAGATGAGTTGCGGCACCTGCCACGTCAACGGCGCATCGAACCCGAAATTGTTCGTTCCGGGCGCATCCTCGCGCCCCGGCACCTTCGACACGACCAGCCTTGTCTTCAACGCGAAGACGTTCAACAGCATCCTCGATCCGGTCAGGATTCCGAGCCTGCGGGGCGCCCGCTTCCTCGCCCCCTACGGACATGACGGGCGCATCACCTCGCTGCGCAACTTCGTCTATAATGTCATCGTCAATGAGTTTTCCGGACCGCGGCCGCGCGACGAGGTTCTCGACGGCCTCGTCGCCTATATCGACGATATCGATTTCCTCCCCAATCCGAAGATTGCGCCCGGCGGAAGGCTTGCCGCGCAGGCGAGCTTGCCCGAGCGTCGTGGCGAGGCGCTGTTCTTCAAACCGTTCCCCAAGCAGGCCGAGCTGAGCTGCGCCGGCTGTCATATTCCGGCCGGAACCTTCAATGACCAGCTGCGTCACGACGTCGGGTCCGGCGGACTGGTCAAGACCCCCACCTTGCTCAACACCAATTTCAATGCGCCCTACTTCCACGACGGCCGCTACGACAGCTACGAACAGGTCGTCGATCATTTCGATCGCGTGTTCGACCTCGAATTGTCGACTCAGGACACGCAGGATCTCGTGGCCTATCTGAATGCGGTCGGCGACGGCGAACGCCCCTTCGACAAGGACGGCGTCGTGCTCCGGATGAAGGAAGTGCTGGAGCTCTCGAGCGTGCTCGAGGTCGCGATCCCGGCCGCAGACACCGCGGTGGTGTCGCTGGCCGTGACCGGGGTCGGCGCCGAACTGCGCGAATTGACCGAGCACATCCCCGACATCAGGAACACCTCGGTCGGCGGCAAGGACGAGCGGCTCGCCGCGCGTGCGATCCTGAAGGATCTCGTTCTGACCTTGCGCCGTATCGACCTCGAGGTCGGCGCCGGCCGGATCGACGAAGCGATGGCGGAATACCGCAAATTTGCCCAGCTGGTGAATTTCGACGTTCCGGTCGCGCTGAAGAAGGCCGAGCCCTGGTCCCTCTTCAACAGCAACGTGCATCAGTCGCACTACACGGCGCTCGGCCTGATACTGCCGGTGACAAGCCAGCAGCCGCAGTAGCGCACGCGCTCACTGCGAGGCCGGCGGCGCGACCCATACATCGCTCTGCTGGATCCGGCGGATCAGCGCTTGCGGGTCGAACTTGCGCAGACCTGCGGGAATTTCGAAGGCTTGCGCCGGCTGCGGCTCGTCGCGGATGTGATCGGCGACGATCACCGTCCCATCCGCAGTCTTGATCTGCACCGGAAACCCGCGCGCGCGGTCGATCCAGCCAACAAAGCTCAAACCCGACGGTGCCGTGATTCGATAGACGTCGGTGTTGCGCCCCGCGACCGCTTCCTCTCCATCGCGCTGGCAGTGCCATGTCGCGGGATCGACCGGCGCGGAAAGCTGCGCCATCGCCAGCCATTGCCGGCAGGGATCGTCCGGATCGACCGGGACGAACAGCTGGGTGAGCGGGCTCGATTGCATGGCCTTCATATAGACGTGCGCAGCCGGACGGACGAAATAGGCGGCGGGCTTTGCCGTATCGAGCAGAAAGAAGCCATCGGGCAGCGCGGTTGGATCGATCCGCGCTTTTCCGCCCGAGACCCGCAGCGTTCCCATGGCGGTTGCCGTATCGTCCTTCCGCGCGAGGAGATCGACGGAAAACTGCTGCGCCGCGGCCGGCATCGGCACGTTGGCCAGGATGGCCATCGCGAACAGGCAAGCCATGGCATTCCTGCTGCCCTTCCAGATATTCTTGCAGATCTTCGTGCACATCGTCTCGTCACGCTTCATCGCATTTCCCCGGTCGATCGGCTGGCGGGCAGGCAGGCAGAACATGAGAGCGCCGACCGAACCAATGGTTCGATCGGCGCCGGCCTCGGATGGACTCAAGACCTCGTCCTGGACGAGAGCTCGATCACTCGGTGTAGGACAACGTGACCGGCTTGCTGAAGTCGAATGCGTCGAACAAGTCGGACAGTGCCGGGCTGTTGGTCGGGACGTACTCGTTGTTCTTCGAGTAGGTCGGGTTCGGCAGGTTGTCGCGGCTGCGTTGTGTGAGCGGCTCGAGAGCCCAGTTGCGCTCAATGAACTTCAGCAGCGAAACGTGGTCGGCGTAGTTGTGGTTGACCTTGCCGCCCGTCGAATAGGGCGAAAGGATCAGGGTCGGAACGCGCGGTCCGTCGCCGAAGAAATCGATCGACTGCGTGTAGCCGGAGTCCCAGTAGCCGCCGGCCTCGTCCCAGGTGATGAAGACCGCGGTGTCGGCCTTCAGTTCCGGATTGTTGTCCAGCGCGTTGAGCACGTTCAGGACGTAGGCCTCGAACAGATCAACCTTCGAGCTCTGCGGATGACCGTCGAGCAGACCATCCGGCTTGCCGAACGACACTGCGGGCAGCGTGTTGTGCTGGATCGCCGTGATCAGATCCGCGGTGTCCTTCATGTGAGCCTGACGCACGGCCGGGTTGGCCATGATCGAGGTCGCATACTGGAACGGGTTGCAGATCTGGCAGTAGGCGACACCGAGCGCGTGCGCCGGATCGGCGACCGCGGCGGCGCCGAGGTTGGGGTTCGAGGGGTTGGCGGCAACCGCGGCGTTGGAAAGCGCCACGGCGTCGTTGAACGCACCACCATAGAATGCCCAGGTGATGTTCTTCTCGATCAGAGCGTCACCGATCGTACGAACCGACGACGGCGGGACATTGTTGCCGCCGGACAGCGCGCCGTTCGGCAGATAGCCCGGATTGACGTTGTTGAGCATGTAGTAGTGGTTCGGCTTGCAGTTCGGCTCAGCCGCGTACGGCAGATTGTTGAGGTAGGTGACGATCGGCTTCACGCCGGGCTGGAACACGTCCGAGCAGTTGCTCCAATTGCCGTCGACGGTGTAGCGGTTGACCGAGCCCGCGACCGGGTTCGGGTTGGCGATCAGGTTCGCCGGCGGCGTCACCGGATTGCCCTTGCCGTCGCTCCAGAAGGCCGCGTCGCCGGTGCCGAGCATGAAGTGGTTCGCACCGGTGCCGCCGTGGAACGACTGGTGGAAGTTGTCGCTCAGCGTGAAGCGGTCGGCGAGCATCTTCAGGATCGGGGCCTGACCTTGCTGGGCATTGTAGAAGCCCATCGAGTTGGCCATGCTCTTGTTCGACGCCGAATAGGTCGCCATCACGAACGGGAACAGGTCGTTCAGGCAGCCCGAATTGTTCTTCTTGGTGGCGCTGGCGGCGCTGCAATCTTCCTGCTGCCAGTCCTGATAGAAGCGATGGGTCGAGTCGCCGGTGTAGTCGTCGTCGCTGATCTGCTCGCCCTGCAGCGGGAACGGTCCGTTCAGACCGCCGGCGCCGGGAACGCGGGTATCAAGCACACCGGTCGGCAGGCCGCTGAAGCCGGTGGTCAGGATGTCGAGATCAGCCGGGTCCATGTCCTTCTCGACGCTGGCTTCGGCGATCGTCTTGAACGGGGGCGAAGTGTCGCTCTGCGCAGTCGGCGTGCCGTTGGTGTTCGGCTGCGGCATCACGTTGGTCGCGTTGTAGGGCGACTTCGCGATCGCCGGCGCGCCGATGTAGAAGGACGGCTGGCCCGCGACCGAGTACTGCTGCGCCTGCGCGAAGTTCGGTCCCGGCGTTCCATCCTCGTTGACGATGCCCTTCGACAACAGGTTGGAGATGGTCTGCCCCTTGCCCTTCGGCTTGTAGATGCCGAAGGTGTGATCGAGGCCACGGTTCTCACCGATCAGGATGATGACGTGCTTGATCGGCGAAGCCGTCTTGCCCTTGCCGCCGTGATCCTTGTCGTCCTGATCGTGGTCATGCTTGACGCGATCAGCTTCCTGATGCGCCTGGTGATTGTGATGCGGACGCTTGTCCCAATCACTGTGTCCGCCCGGATAGTGAGCGGCGTATGCGGCTGTTGCGACGAGCACCGTTGACGCGATGCAGAGCGCAGTGCTGGTTCGCCAGTGCTTTTTGTAGTTCAAACTCATTGTCGACCTCAGGGTGTTTGCGGTTAGCAACACACACTGCTTAGTGCGACAGTATGACGCATGGTTTTCGCTTGCATGAAAGCGTGCGAGAAATTTCGAAACGTTCAAACATTTTCTGTGGAGACACCGGCTGCTGCACGCCGCATCTCGACGATTCGAATCTTCAACTGAAGATCGAAAGCAGACAAAGCGCTCCACGCAGCGACGCGGATCGCAAATGCTCTACAATTCAGCTCAATCAATGCGAGATGTGCCTGGAGCGCATCACCTCGCGAAGCGCGGCGTAATGCTGATCATGCACATCTTGATTGAACAACGACCACGGCTCGGCGCCCGCCAGTAACGCTGGCACCGCAGCAGCCATCAGATTGCGATAGTTCCTGAACTCGGCTGCAGCATCCGCGTTGCGCCCCGCGGCAACGGCCATCTCGATTCGCCGCAGCGTGAGCACGAGCTCCTTTAGTCCGCTGCGCGCGAGCACGCGCTGCTGCTCGCCGCCGGACACGCTGGTGTTATTGCGATCGGGATATTGCTCGGTCAACTCGCGCAACTCGCGGCCGATCGTATCGACTGCAAGAGCGACGATGTCCTTGTCGCCGGCGGGAATCGCGGTCGCGAGCACCGTCGATAAATCATTGATCTCCTTCAGCGTTGCACCGGCGCCGTCGCGTTCATAGGGCTGCACGCCGTCGCCGACGGCCGTGAGATAGGCAACGAGATCGCCCTTGTCCTGCGCCGAGAGGTCGAGCTGAAAGGTCCGGTCGAAATAATCAACGACCTGGTTGAAATTGTCGAAGCGCCCATCGTGGAAATATGGCGCGTTGAAGTCGGCGTTGCGCAGGGTCGGCGTCTTGAACAGGCCGCCCGAGCCGACATCATGCTGCTGGTGATCGACAAAGCCGGACGATGGCACGTGGCACCCCGCGCAGCTCAGCGCGGGATCGTGCGGGAACGGCTTCGCGAACAGCGCTTCGCCGCGGCGCTCCGCGTCGGTGATCTTGCCGGCCAGCCGCCCGGCGGGACCAAGGCTCGGATTGGGCAGGAAATCAATGTCGTGAAGATAGGCTACGATTGCATCGAGCGTGGCCGGCGACGGCTCGGGACCTGCGAACTCGCTGGTGATGACGTTATGGACGAAGTCACGCAGCGAGGCGAACCGGCCATCGGCGCCGTAGGGTGCAAGATAGCGGGCGCCGCGCAGGCTCGGAATCCGCACCGGATCGAACGCCAGGTTGTTGGCCTTCGGATTGAACAGCGCCCCCGAGGTATCGAACGTGCCGGGCCAGCTCGACATCTTCGGCATGAAGAATTTGGCGTTGTTCGCACCATTGACGTGGCAGGTGCCGCAGCTCACGCCTGCCTGCCGCGCTACCTCGCCGAGCAGCCCCGGCGAATTGAAGGCGAGATCGCCGAGATTCACCAGATACGACTTGGCTCCGGTGCGCTCGGACTGGAACACCTCGCGCGGCTTGTCGAGCGCATCCTCGTTCAGCTCGGTCGCAACCGGCAGCACGGTCTTGTCGCCATCGACCGGAAACGCCGCCGCGCGCCCGAGCAGCGCAAGGGCGATGATCGCGGTGAGCAGCCGAGCCGGACGCAGGTGAAGCGATCTCATCGCGCCTGCGCCTCCAGCGTCGGGCGCTGCAGCCCGAGCTTTGCCGAGGCGCTCTGCAACGCGACGACCAGTTCCTCGCTGGTCTGGCGCAGATCGGCGATATTGACATGCGGCAGGTCGGGCGTGGCGACAATCGCCTCGAGCTGCTCGATCCGGTTCGTCACCATCTCGTCGAGCTTACCGTCGACCGTATTGAGTGCAGCGGAGAAAATCGTGTGATAGGCGAAGTCGATGCCGGCGATGTTGTTGCGCATATCGTCCAGCGAGGTGCCGCTGATGCGCGACTCGCCGCCATCGGCTTTGCTTTCGCCGACTTCGTAAGCGAGCCGCACGGTGCCATCCAGGAGGCCTTGCGGCGTCAGCTTGATATCCTTGAGCTTGCCGTGAAGATCGTTCAGGTGCTCGACAAGACCAGTTGCATCGGTAGCGACGTCGGTACTACCCGCCCCGAACAGTTTCGCCTCGATGGCGTGAAACCCGCTGTCCGCGTTCGGCCAGGCGTCGATCTGCGCATCGAGCTCTGGGACGAAGCCCTGCGGTAAACACTTCCGAGCGCTCCCAGCCGGCGCGCGCCGACAGCCAGGCCTTCCGTGCACCAGGCAAATCCGCCGCGGCGGCGCGCTCGCGCAACGCACGCGCACCCGCCAGCGCGCTGGCAACGCCCTCGATAAGATACGGCCGATAGCGCTCGGCGCCGTCCTCAAGAGCGCCCGCATTCGCGGCGCGCACGCCTGCCGACGCTGCCAGCAAGGCAAGGCACGCCGTCACTCGCATCTTGTGCATAGCCAACCCACTCGTCTGCCGCAAAGGGCTCGCGGCACGTAATCGGGCGAACTATTGTCGGTATCCTATGCGGATTTGTGACAGCGCAGACTTTTTGCCGCATCTTTTCTGCTTCGCGATCGTTGTTGACGATCACAATCCCGCAAACGCATTGCTCGAATGAAAATGCACTGTTCAACGCGCGCGAGTTGTTGCAACACAGTGTGTTCACGCGTCACACTTGTCCCGCCACCATGCCAGTCGATCGCGAAGCTCTTTATTTCATTGCATCTTACGGCGCGCTTTGCGTGCTGTGCTGCACCGTCGCGCTGATCGATCTGCGCCACGGCATCATTCCCGATTGGCTGAATCTTGCGATCGCGGCACTCGGGCTTGCGCATGTCGTCATCACTGAAAGCATGACAGCCGCATTCAGTGCCATGGCGACCGCCGCTCTCGTCGGCGCCCTGTTCTTTCTGTTGCAGCGCCTCTACTTCGCCTTGCGGCACGTGGACGGGTTGGGACTGGGCGACGTCAAGTTTCTCGCCGCCGCGTCGATCTGGGTCGGCGCGGCGGGAATTCCGACCCTGCTGCTGATCGCGGCGCTCGCGGCACTTGCTGTCGCCGGCAGCCTGCAACTCGCAGGACACGAGATGAAGCGCCAGACGTCGATTCCGTTCGGTCCTTTTCTTGCGCTTGGACTTCTCCTGACGCCGGCCCTGCAGAACTGGCTGGAATTGAACTAGCGCGGGAGCGAAGCCGCAGTCATCGCTGGATCCGCGCAGCCAACGGCCTCCTGTCGGTACTGACCGGAACGAGGCGGACATCGCCGCTCTCCTCGGTGCCCGGCTGGGGCAACGTGAGCACTGCATCATGCTCGTCTTTCTGCATCGTGACTTCGCGTCCGCTGATGGCTCGCAGCTTCCATCCCTGGAAATCGTCGCCGAGCTTCAGCCGCAATGCGGTCTTGTTCGCTTGGTCGAGAAATATCCCGAAGCTTTCATCGTCTCCCGCGATCGTGCCGACGAGCGACAGCGGCGGTGGCTCGAGCGCGACCTTGCGTGGCGGCGGCGGCAACGGCTTGCTGACTTCCGGCTCCGCAACGACGGCAGGCGGCGGTCGCCGCGACGGCGAGAACACCGGGCGGTCGCGGGTGTTGGACAGCGTCTTGAGCGGAATGCCCCACAGCGGATTTGCGCTGAGCGGCCGGGGCGTCGGCGCCGGCGAAGGCGCCACCCGGACCGACGTGACCGGTTCGGACGGCGGCGGTGAACTCAGCACCGGCCCACCCAGACGTGTATCGTCGAGCATCCCGGCATCCAGTGCATCGCCGGATGGGTCAGGCACCGCAGCCGGCACCGAATAGGCCGACACCGCCAACAGCACGATGGTTGCAGCGAAGCGTCGCATCACTTGGCTCCTCGCCATTGTCCGGATACGCCGAGCAGCACGCGCAGCTTGCCGGGATCGGCGCCCTTCGCCGCCTCGTCGGCGACGGGTTGCACGACCAATTGGTCGATGAACAGGAACGGCATGCCGGCTTCGAGATCGTAGAGCACCTGCTGCAATTGCGCCTGTTCGATCTCGCTGCTTGCGACCATGCTGATGAAGCCGGCCTTCGCGGGCGCGTTGGGAACGTCGAGTTGCGTCGACAACACATTGCCGCCGGCCTTGATCACCGCGCCCGACACGCGCTGCAGCAGCGTGGCGCCGGCAACCGTGACGGTTGCCCCCTCGAGATAGGCGGAACCGGTCGGCATGGGGGACTGACCGGGCGCGGTATTCGCCTTGGACCGTCCCTCCAGCTGTTCCAGCATGCCGGCCGACGCCGCAACATCGCTGCGCAGGCCGATGATGTCCGAGAGCGACGAGATGACCACGAAGAGCAGTAGCACGAAGAGGCCGAGATAGCTCGCGGTCGCGACCAGTGGCGAAGTGCTGACGGCGGTCAGCGATCGGGATACTGCACTCATGAGCCGGACCCAAAGGAAGCGGATATATTGGCCTCGACGTGGAACCGCTCCGCCGATTCATTCGCGGCGCGGGTCGTCGGCGCGAAGAATGTCGCGCGGGTGAATTGCGGCGACTGCTCCAGCAGGCGGATCAGGGATGGCGCATCCTGGGTCAGTCCCACCACCTGCACCTTGTTGCCCTCGATGCGGAGCTCCGTCACATAGGTCGTGTCGGGCAGGACGCGCGAGATCGCTTCCAGAACCATGACGCTCGATGGCGTCGTCTGCTTGCGCTTGGCGAGCAGGCCGAGACCGGACGAGTCGCCATTGGCATCGAGACGCAGCGCGGCGCGGCGCTGCGAGATGCGGTGTTGCAAGTCCTCCTGCTCGGATTGGAGCCAACCGCCGAGATAGATGTTGAGCAGCAGGGACACCGCGGCCGCAGCCGCCGTCGCGACCAGGCCGATGCGCAAGAGGCGTGGAACCACAGGTCCGGCAAGGCCGCGCAGCGATCTGTCGAGCAGCGTCACCTGCAGCGGGGCGCCGTCGCCGCCAACCGCCGGCGCCGAGACTGCAACGGTGGCGGCGTCGAGCATCCTGGCCATCCGGATCAGCGGATCGACCTTGCTCGCCGCGGTCGCACTGAACGCGACCTCGATACGGTCATTGGAGGTCGGCTGCGGCGCCCCCCAGCCAAAGGCCGCATCGGCGGCGGTCCATGGCGTCAGCCGGTCGACCTGCGCGCGGATCATGCCATCGAGGAAGTCGCCCGCCTGGCTCGGGAAATCGAGCACGCGGCTGACGACGTGATCCGATCGCAGTCGCACCTCGATGCGGCCGCCGTCGAACGCGGTCTTCCACTCTGTTGACAGCGGAGGCTGCGGCGCATCGTGATCGAGCCGGAACGAAACGGGAGCTGACGGCGAGCCATCTCTCGCCGCGGTGGCGCGGGCTGTGAACGTGCCGTCGGCATTTTCGTCGAGCTCGATGCTGCGCCGGCGCATGAACCTGCCCGCGACGCCGTCGACGGCAGTCGCGACCGCGCCGATCCATTGCTCGAACCATTGCCGTGCTGCGGCGAGTATTGCCATCAACCTCTCCTCCGCGGCGGAACCGTGCTTCGCGGCTCGACATCGTTCTGCCAGGACAACACACGATATGGCTCGACCTTGTCGCCGAGCGCAATCACCGCTTCAGACGTGGTGCGGTGACCGTTGCGGAACCGGATCGAGATTGCGATCCGGTAGCATGGGCTCTGCGCCGTCGATGCCGCAGTTTGCGGGTTCGGCGCCCGCGATCCAGCGATGGGGCCGCCGTTCGGCGAGGGAGCAGGCGCGCCGAAGCCGTCCTGCTGCTTCCCCGATGCCTTATCCGCGGCAAGAGCGACTTCCGGCGCGGCGATCGCCGGATCAACATCCGGACTGCCGTTGAACACCGTCACGAACGGCAACACACGATCGACGAAGGCTTCGGGGATGCCGGCGACCAATGCCAGCTCGTTGACATGGGTGAACAGCCCCTGCCGCGGCGAATAGCCAAGCGCGTTGTAGCGCGCGGCCTCCACATTCTCGCTGCCCGGCGCGGGCCGGGTTCGCCAGCCGACGATCCGGTCGGCGTATTCGCTGGCCGCGTCCTTCCGGGCGCCGAGCACGACAAAGAGGCCGATCAGCATTTCCTTGGACGCGTAGTTCAGGTCAACGCGGCCGGCCTCCGACGTGAAGGAGACAGCGACACTGGCGTCGTCCAGCCCGAAATGAAACGCCCCGTGCTGCGGCCTCGTCTTCTCATCCGTCAGCGTCAGCTGATAGGCGGTGAGTTCGAGCCCGGCCGACACCAGCGCCTCGGTCTGCAACGACAGGTCGCTGGCCGCCAACGCGCGCGCCGACGCGGCAAGATAGGCCGAGAAGATGATCGCCAGCGACGAAAGCGCAAGCAGAATCCAGAGCACCGCAACGATGACGAAGCCGCGATTGGCCGGCGATCGGCCGAAACTGCCGGATGCCGCCATCACGTCTTCCCCTGATCGGTGGCACCGTCGGAACTTTGCTTGTCGCCGCAATTGCCGTCCGGCTTGGTGCAGTCGCTCGGAATCTGCACATGGACCGGCGCGATGGTCGACACCGACAGGACGCGCTGGCTCGCCGCATCACGCACGGTCAACCGGATCATCGCCGGCAGCTTGTTGGCATCCTTCCACACGCTCTTCCAGGCGCGGTCAGGACCGGCATAGGCGAACGACAGGCGATAAGGTGCGCGCAGCAGCACGACGGGGCTGCCGAGATGCACCTGCTCCGACAGCGACACCCCGTCGGCCAGCGGCGTGAAGCGCGCTTGCGAACGAACCGTGACGAACTCGCTGCGATCCCGGGTTTCACCAAGGTGCACCACGTCGAGCCCCGGCCCCGCATTCGGCCCCACCGACGTGCGCACGAACGTGACCGACAATTCCGATCCGTCGAACAGCGGCTTGTGGGTATCGCGGTTGGCGGCAACGAACTCCGCCGCGGCGAGATCGGCGCCGATCCGCTCCAGCGCGATCCCGATCAATTCGCTGCGCTGGATCCGGTCGAGCCCCCGGTTCCAGCTCGGCAGCCATTGCGCCGTGATGCTGGCGAGCGCCGACAGCAACAGCCCCATCAGCGCCAGCGCGACGATGGTCTCGATCAGCGTAAAGCCACGCTCGCCCGTTCGCGGTGCTGTGCTTGCCGGGGTCATTCCGATGACCTCGGCATCAGGCGCACGGTGCGAATGTCGGACAATGCACCGCCCGGCGACTTGACGCGAATTCGTACCAGCTCAGGCGCCCAGGGCACGTTGCCCCTCGGGCACGGTCCAGTCGCCACCAAGCGGACTGACCTCGATGGTCCAGCGGTAACCCTCCGCCTGCCCCGTCGACGTGCCCGACTGCAATTCGGCGCGCGGCGGAATGCCGACCGTCATCAAAGTGCGCGCCGCCTGCATCAGCGCGACGTGCTGCTCCATGGCCCGGACGCCGCGCGTCTTGACGCCCATGACCGCGCCGATCGCAACGATCGAGACAGCCACCAGCGCCAGCGCCACCAGCACCTCGATGATGGTGAACCCCGCATCAGCGCGGTTAGTTGGCGGCGACGTCGCGAGCAACGATTTCTACCCTTCCGGTGAGCCAGTTGACGCGGACCTCATATCCCGCATCGAGCCGCGTCAGCGCGATGGAGCCGCCGCAGGAACCGCCATTGGCGAAGAAGCGGATGGTCGACAGTGCGGCGCGGCGCTGACAGCTCTGCGGCAGCACCGCATCGAACCGCACGTCATCGGGGATTCGCACCGTCATGCGTGACGCGCCGGAGTGGATCACCCGGCTCGCCGCATCGACCAGCGTCGCAACGCTGGTGCTGCGCTCGATGGCGGCGTTGCGATCGGCCTTCAGCAGCGTTGCGGTCTGCAATGCATAGGCCTGCAAGCGCGATCGCGAGGTCTGATGCGGAATGAACGGGAGCAGCACGGCCGCCAGCAGTGCGATGATGGCAAGCACGCACACCATCTCGAGCAAGGTGAAACCGCGCTGCGTCGCCTCATTCATGCTCGCCATGCATCCTATTGGTCGTTGTTGGCGGCTGTCGTCTTTTCGAGCGAGATGTCGGCTGAGGTGCCGCTGCCGCCCTCCTGACCGTCGGAGCCATAGGAGACGATGTCATACGGCCCGTGTTCGCCGGGCGAACGATAGAGATAGGGATGGTTCCAGGGATCGTTCGGAACGTTGCCGCCCTTCAGATAGGGGCCGTTCCAGGCGGCGACGCCCGGCGTGCGCCGGACCAGCGCGGCAAGTCCCTCCGCCGTGGACGGGAAGCGTCCGGCGTCGAGGTAGAACAGGTCGAGCGCGCTGGAGAAGCTCTGCAACTGGATGCGCGCGGTCTTGACCTTGGATTCGCTGAGATAGTTGAGCACGCGCGGCCCGATCAGCCCCATGATGAGGCCGATGATCGCGATCACTACCAGCATCTCGACCAGCGTGAAGCCTTCCTGGCCCGAACGCCTTGGCGGTTGTGAGCGCGCCGGATCGCGTCCCGCTCGCATGGAGAATGTTTCGATGATCGTGCTGCGCGATATCATGACCGATGACCCCTGCTCTAACCGACTAGCTGCGTGACCGAGAGCAGCGCCGTCATGACCGATACGATCAATCCGCCGACGACGGTGCTGATCGTGATGATCGCCAGTGGACCGACGATGCCGACGACACGGTCCAGGCTGCGCTGCAATTTTGCTTCGTAGAATTCCGCGACCCGCCCGGCCAGCACCGGCAGCTGCCCGGTCTCTTCACCGAGCCGCAGCATGCGGACCGCCATCGGCGGCAGGCTGTCCGCCACGGCGAGCGCGTCCGACAATTTTCCGCCATGGCGGACGCGGTCGGCGGCGGCGGTCCAGTTCGCCTCGCTCCCGGTCACCGCCATGATGTCGACGAGGATGCGCAACGCTGCCGTGAGGTTGACGCCGCTGCCGAGCAGGACGCCCAGATTGCGGCAGAACAGGCTCGCGCGATAGAACTGGAAGGCGCTGCTGATGCCGGGCACCCGCGAGATCCCGCTGACCAGCGCGGCGCGCACGCGCGCCTGCCGCAGCAGCCACCATGCGAGCGCAATCGTGGCCGCACTGATCAGGCTCGCCGCCGTGGCATTGGCCCGCAGGAAATCCGACACCGCGATGAAGCTGGCGAGTGCCGTATCCGACTTGCCGCCGAAATCGCCCAGCACGGTCGAGAATTGCGGCAGCACGAACAGCAGGAAGAACAGCATCACGCCGGATGCCGCGACCAGCACGAAGGCCGGATACTGCATCGCGTCGGTCAGCTTGCGGCGCATCTGCTCGGAACGCGCGCGCTCGGTCCCCAGCATCTCGAGCACCGAATCGAGCGTGCCGGAGATTTCCCCGACCCGGACCAGGGCGATGTACATCGGCTGGAACAGGGTCGGATGATCCGCCACCGAATCGGCAAAGCTCTCGCCGGTGAGCAGGGCCGCGCGGATCTTTGCCACCACCGGACGCATCCGGCCGACATCGGCATCGCCGGACAGAAGCTCCAAGGCATCGTCGAGACGCGCCCCGGCCTTGAGCAGCAGGGCAAGATCGCGCGTGAAGGTGGTGACCTCGGCGGCACTCGGCCCGCCGAACAGGCTGCGGCCACCGGCTGCGCCGGATGCGCGCTTGTCCTCGGTGGTTTCGATCGGGAGCAGCTTGAGATATTCGATCCGCCGCGCCACCTCAGCCGCCGTCGGAGCCGAGATCGTGCCGTTCACGATCTCGCCGGCCTGGGTCAAAGCGCGATAGCGATAATTCGGCACGGCGTCACCGCACCGTTGCAACGCGGAGGATCTCGGCGGGCGAGGTCAATCCGGCGCGGCATTTGGCAACCCCGTCATCGAGCATCGTGGTCATGCCCGCCCGGATCGCCATCGTATCGATCTTCATTCCGTCGCTTCGCTCTCCGATCAGTTCGCGCAGCTCGTTGGATAATTCGAGCAGCTCGAACACGCCGAGACGGCCGCGATAACCGGTCCCGCCGCAACGCTCGCAACCGCATGGCTCGTGAATGATCTCGCCTTCCCGGAACCCGAGTGCGGTGAGCCGGGGATCCTCGGTGAAATCGGCCGTTGCCAGCGGCCGCGCCGTCTTGCAGCGCTCGCACAATTGCCGGACCAGACGCTGCGCGATCACGCCGCGCAACACCGAACGCAGCAGATAGCCTTCGACCCCGAGGTCGAGCAGGCGCGGCACCGCGGCAGCCGCCGTCTCGGTGTGCAGCGTCGTCAGCACCAGATGTCCGGTCAGCGCCGCATGCACCGCGACGTGCGCGGTCTCGGAATCTCGGATTTCACCGACCATGATGACATCAGGGTCCTGGCGAACGAAGGACCGCAGCGCGGTGGCGAAGGTCAGGCCGATCGCCGGCTTGACCTGGGACTGGTTGACGCCGGGGATCTCGTATTCGACCGGGTCCTCGATCGTCAGAATCTTGCGGCTGGGCTCATTGAGGATCGAGAGGATCGTCGCCAGCGTCGTGGTCTTGCCGCTGCCGGTCGGCCCCGTGATCACGACCATGCCGTACGGCAGCTTCAGCAGCCGCCGCAGCTTGGCTTCGTCATTCTCCGAGAATCCCAGCTTTTCGACAACCAGCAGGCCGCGATCCTTGGGCAGGATGCGGATGACGGCGGATTCGCCGTGTTGCATCGGCATGATCGCGACGCGGATATCGATGTCGGTGCGCCCGGCCCGCAGCCGCGCCGCGCCGTCCTGCGGCAGGCGGCGCTCGGCGATGTTGAGATTGGCGATGATCTTGATGCGGGAGACCACCGCCTGTGGCAGCACCCCCGACAGCGCCGCGACCGGCCGCAGCAAGCCATCGATGCGCAAGCGCACCATGAGGCCGGCGGAAAACGGCTCGATATGGATGTCGCTGGCGCGGAGCTCGACGGCCTTCTCGATCAGATCGTTGACCGCGCGCACCACCGGCGCACCGCTGGCGAGATCGCGCAGGCTCTCGATGTCGTCTTCGCGGGGCAGCGCCGCCGTCGTATCGGTGGTCTCGGCCTCCTCGGCGCTGGAAGAGTTGTTCAGCGCGATGGCGACGTCTTCCGACGAAGCCACCTTCACATTGATGCCGGCGCCAAGCACGATCTGCGCCGCCCGCAGCGTGGCCTGGTCGGTCGGGTCGACGACCGCCAGGACAGTGGTCCC
Source organism: Bradyrhizobium sp. JR3.5 (assembly GCF_054057015.1). Taxonomy (NCBI): domain Bacteria; kingdom Pseudomonadati; phylum Pseudomonadota; class Alphaproteobacteria; order Hyphomicrobiales; family Nitrobacteraceae; genus Bradyrhizobium; species Bradyrhizobium sp. JR3.5. The sequence continues at coordinate 3,864,509 of NZ_JBSRYV010000002.1, read as the reverse complement.
ATCGGCCGTTCGGCACGGATAGACCATGGTCTCGCGCAGGAAGCGCGGCGAGAACGCCCCGACCAGCGGTTCGGCCGAGGTCATCTCCTGCAGCGTCAGGCGGCCCCGAGCGCGAAGAAGCGCGCGGCTTCGTCGGCGAATTCGGTCGGCGAGAGACTGGTGATCTCCCACAGTTTCAATTGCCTGATGTCAGCGCCCTGCCCGCTCCGCTCAGGCGATCCGTCGATCGGCGCCAGGTGATTGTTCTGACGAAGATAATCCACGAACCGAACGGACAGGTCGTTGGCCATTCTCGATATCCCGCCACACTATCCCGGATCAGTCCGTGCCATCCGCCGTCGCGTTCGGCTCCCCGCAATTCTGCGGTTATCGATCCGAAGTGTGACAGCTGTGCGAAGTCGCATCGTTCGCCTCGCTGAAGAAACCTTGACGTGGCATCGCGGACACGGCGGCACGCTGGCTGCACCGATTTGGTGCGATGCGATGATCAGGTCGCGAACGACAATCATGTAACCAATTTATTTCTGTCATGTTCGATCGCTAAGAGTCCCACCGGGGTAGGACCGATCGTCGCACGCCGTCGAAATTTCAGTTAGTCAGAGCGAAGGGCCTTCATGCAATGCGTAGGCACAGTGGGCCGCTGCCCGACGATCCGTGGCGGCCTGGCAGCCATTTTTGCCCTGACGTCACTGGGGTTGCTGGCGTCCTGCAATTCCGCGACGGTCGGCGAGAGCGTGGACGCGTCCCAGGTCGACGTCACCGACAAGGTGCGATCGCTCGATCTCTTGCCGCGCCAGCCGCAACCGGTGAGCGGGCTGGCGGCGACGGGCGGCGGCCAGGGCGGCAGCGTCCGCGCGGCGATGTATGAGGGAAGCGAAGTGACTGCCGTCGCCGACGCGCGGCCGCAGCCGGCCTCGAACGGCAATGGCTTCGATCTGAATTTCGAGAGTACGCCGGTTGCGACCGTCGCCAAGGTCGTGCTCGGCGACATCCTGCATGTCGGATACACCATCGACCCGCGGGTACAGGGCACGGTGAGCCTGGTGTCGGTCCGCCCGGTGCCGAAATCCGACATGGTCTTCGTGCTTGAAAACGCGCTTCGCCTGAGCGGTGTGGTGTTGCTGAAAGATACCGCGGGCTATCGCCTGACGCCGCTCGGCGACGCCGTCGGCGGCGGCCGCGTCGATGCCGCGGCGGCCAATCCCGAACCCGGATTCGGCATCTCGGTGGTTCCCCTGCAATATGTGTCGGCCCAGACCCTGCTGAAGCTGACCGACAGCTTCGCCACCAGGGCGGGGTCGATCCGCGCCGACACGACGCGCAATCTGCTTCTGATCCAGGGCACCGGCGCCGAGCGTCGCACCGCCGTCGACACTGTGCTCAGCTTTGACGTCGACTGGATGCGTGGCCAATCGGTCGGCATCTTCCCGATCTCGAGCGGCTCGCCCACGCCCGTCATCGCCGAGCTGGAGAAGATCGTCGATTCCGGCGAGAACGGCCTCAGCCAGAACGTCATCAAGTTCATGCCGATCGCACGCCTCAACGCGGTGCTGGTGGTGACCAAGAAGCCGGACATGCTGCACACGGCGGCGACCTGGATCAAGCGCCTCGACCGCAACGACACCGCGCGCACCTCGGTCCATGTCTACCGCGTCAAATACGGCGATGCGCGCCAGATCGCGCGGGTTCTCACCGACATGTTCCTCGGCGGATCGTCCGGCAATCTGCTCGACAACGCCGACAGCCAGCTCGCGCCCGGCTCCGGCACCTCGTCGACGTCAAGCGTCGCCGACCGTCTGTCGGCGAACGGCAACTCGGGCTCGAACTCGGGCAGCTTTGCCTCGCGCGGCACGTCAGGGACAGGCGCAACGGGCCAGGGCCTGGGCCAGGGATTTGGCGCCGGCGGGCAAGCGAACAATCCCAATCAGGGCCAGGGCAACAATGCCGCGTTGGATAGCGGGCGCGGCGCTGGCGCGGGCTCAGGCAACGGCCAGCCCGTCATGCAAGACGTACGGATCACGCCCGACGTCGTGAACAACAATCTGCTGATCTACGCCGATCAGGCCAACTACCGCATCATCGAGGCGACGCTGCAGCAGATCGACGAGCCGCAGCTCCAGGTCGCGATCGATGCGACGATCGCCGAGGTCACGCTCAACAACACTTTGTCCTATGGCGTGCAGACCTATCTTACCAGCCGGAACCTCGGCCTGAAGCCGAACACCGGCTCGATCCTCGGCACCCAAGCCACCACGGCGCCCGCGACCACCACGGACGCGACCACCGGGGCCGTCTCCGTCGCAGGCTCGGTCACCAATGCCTTCATCAACCGCGCCTTCCCCGGCTTCAACTTCCTGATCGGATCCGAGACGCAGCCGAGCCTGATCCTGGATGCGCTGCATGCCGTCACCAGCGTCAAGGTGCTCTCCAATCCGTCGCTGGTCGTGATCAACAACCAGGTCGCGACGCTGCAGGTCGGTGACGTCGTCCCGGTGTCGACCGGCAGCGCGACGGTGCTGACCGGAAGCAACACGGTGGTCAACACCATCGACTATCGCAACACCGGCATCATCCTGCGGGTCTCACCGCGGGTCAGCGTGAACGGCACCGTGCGGCTCGATGTCGAGCAGGAGATCAGCAACGTTCCGCAGACCAGCGCGAACAGCCTGACCCCGACGGTGTCGGAGCGGAGAGTCAAGAGCCAGATCGCAGTCGCCAACGGCCAGACCGTGCTGCTGGCGGGCCTGATCAGCGAACAGCAGAGCGGCAACCGCAATGCGCTTCCCGTGCTTGACCAGATTCCCGGCCTCGGTGATGCCTTCGGGCATCAGAGCAACGGCACCCAGCGCACCGAGCTGATCATCTTCATTCGCCCGCAGATCATCCGCAACGGTTCCGACGCCCAGATGGTGGCCGAGGAGCTCCGATCGAAATTGCGCGGCAACATCGCAACGACATCGACCAATGCGCCGATCACCACCGCCTATCACTGAGCCGGGCAATACGGTGCACCGCATGCACACGCAACGGACAGCCCTCTGCGCCTCGCTTGCGGTCACGCTTTGGGGCATGACCGCGTCCGTCGCGAGCGCCGACAGCATTGCGCGCGGAACCGCCGCCTTCCATCGCGGCGACTATGTCAGGGCGTCCCGGGAGCTCGCGCCGGCCGCCGACCGCGACAACCCAAGGGCCCTCGGCCTGCTCGGCTTCATGTACGAGCACGGCTTCGGCGTCCCGCAGGCCTATGATGCCGCCGTCGATCTCTACTATCGCGGCGCGGTGCAGGGCGACCCGTTCGCGCAAGCCATGCTCGGCCTGATGTACGACAAGGGCCACGGCGTTCCGAACGACTATGTGCTGGCCTACAAATGGCTCAATCTGGCGGCGGCCCGCACCGGCGGGCGGCAGCGCGACGCCTACCTCCGATTCCGCGATGCCGTTGCTTCAAAGCTCTCGAGGAATGAGATCGTCGCCGGCCAGCGGTTTGCATTGGGATGGGTCCCCGGCCGGCCGGCGCCGGACGTGCACCTGACGGTCAAATAGCTTCCCGCGTCGGCGCGAAGCTGGGAGACACGTATCCCCTTCGCACCTTGCGCCGCCGCAGCCCGGCGCAAGCCGATCACGATACCGCTGATCGAGACAATCGTGCCGACCGCCGACAGCAGCCAGACCACGACATCGCGCGCCGGCCAGATGCGTAGCAGCAGCGGGAAGTCGAGGCTGTGCAGCGCGTTGAACAGCCAGCGATAGGACCGGCGGCTGTCGTCGCTGCGGTCGAGGATCTCGGCGGTGACGGGAGAGATGTGCAGCCAGGTATGAGCGGGATCGTCGAAGCCGATCCGCAGCACCGGAAGCTCGCGCGCTTGGTGCAGCGTGTACCAGTAGGCGTCCGGTTCATCGAGCTGTCGCGCCGATATCATCGCAGCTCCCGGCATCGCGCGCCGGGCAGCCGCGATGATCTCATCCTGCGAGAGCGTCACGGGCGCGCCGGTCACGGGATTAGCGAGGCTGCGGCAGCCGCTACTGTCGTCGAGCACCGTCAGCCGGTGTCCGCCGATCCAGACGAAGCGCGCCTCCACCGCCGATACCTGCGGCGGCGACTGCAAGCCGGCGACGATATCGGGTGCATCATGGCTGCTGTAGCCGACCGCGATCTCGCGCGTGAGGCCACGGCCGGAGAACGCACCGCCGGGATTGAGCGACAGCCAGCCACTGAACATCCAGGTGAAGACGAAGATGCCGCCGACGAGGCCGGCAATATGATGCCAGGCCATCCAGCCGGGATAGGGCGAGACGGCGCCATCAGCGTACCGGCGCGTCAGCCGCAGGCGCAGAATGCCGATCCAGAAGCCGGTAACGGCGACGACGAGGCAGGTGCCCGATATCCACAGCACCACGTCCCGCCACAGCGGACCATCCTTGCGCAGCACGGTCGGATAGATCCAGTGTGGGATCGAGCCGAGCCAGTTCCAGACGCGTTCCTGCCGTGTGGTGTCGAGCGCGATCTCGCCGCTGCGCGACGAGACATAAAGTTCGGTGTCATCGGCGTCGCCGAGGCCGATCAGGTAGAGCGGCCGCAGCGGATCGAAGCGCGCGGTGACCGACCATTGGTCGCGCGTCACGGTATCGAGCAGTTGCGGCTGCACGGCACGCGGGTGATGCCGGGCAACAGCAAGCGCCTGGTCCGGCGTGACCCGGTCGATGACGCTGCCGTCGATCGCCGAAATGGTGACGGCGCCTCCCTTCCAGCCGGTCACGCGATAGACCGGAACATCGTCCAGCATCGAGAGCCGCAGATCGCGCGGGTAATGCTCCGTACCCGCGATCGCCATCGCGCGATCAGGTGCGATCTGTACCTTGCTCCAAACGATGCCAGGGAGCGCAGAGAGGCGCTCGTCGTCAGTGAGGCGCGGAAACGCCACGTACGTCATGACGAGGCCGGAGATGAACCACATCGCGAAGAAGAGGCACGTCGCAATGCCGATCCAGCGATGGACGACATAGAGCCATCGCCGCCAGCGCCGGATCAGAGCGTTGCGCATGGTCAGAACTTCACGTTGACGGATAATTCGGCGGTGCGCGGCATACCGAGCAGCCACTGCCCCGTCCCGTTCGAGGTCACCGCGTAAACCTTGTCGAACAGATTGTAGACCCGGAACGCGACCGTGGTGCGGTCATCCGGCTTCCACCTGATGCCGCCATTGACCACATTGTAGCCCGGCCGCAGCTGGGTGTTGGCGAGATCGGAGTACATCGCGCCGACGATCTGGACGCCGCCATAGACCGACCAGTTCGGCGCGAAGTCCCAGGTCAGCCAGACGTTCGAGACCTGCTGCGGAACGTTGACCGGAACATTGCCGTTGTAGCTGACGACTTTGCCGCCGACCACCTGGCTGTTGTTGTCGTATCGGGCGCGCAGCAGCGCAAGATTGGCGTCGACGCGCCAGCCGTCGTTCAGCGCGAGCCCGATCGTTCCTTCGACCCCGCGGGATGATTGCTGGCCGATTTGCAGTGCAAGGCCGGCGGTTGGATTGCTGGGATCGGGAATGGTCAGGCCGGTCTTGACGATCTCGTAAGCAGCCAGCGTCCACTCGCCGCGGCCACCCCAGAACGACTGCTTGACGCCGATTTCGGTCTGCTTGCCGGTCGCGAGCTGGAAGGTTTTCTGTGAGGTCGACAGCGAGATCAGGTTGCTGACTGGATCGACGCCGACCGCATACTGGCCGTAGAACGCGAGGTTCTTGACCGGCTCGTACACCAACCCGGTTCGCCAGCTGGTGCCCGACAGCGTGGTTTCAAAACTGTTCGCCGGCGTCTTGTAGTCGGCGCGATCGACCTCGGGACGATCGTACCGGACGCCGGTGACGAGCGACAATTGATCGGTCAGCGACAGGCGATCTTCGGCGAACAGCGCGTATTGATTGACGATCGCGTTGAAGCCCGGCGTCGTCGCCGTGGTCGTCGCGAAGAACGATCCGGGATCGAACACATAAGGATTGACCGACGACGCGCCGCCATAGGGCGAATTGTTGGTGTGGGTGAAGTCGATCCGGTTGACGTCGAACCCGGCGACGAACTGGTTCGCGAGCCCGAGGACGTGACCGCTGAAGGTCGCATCCATCCGGTTGCCGAGCTGCTTCTGGTCGTGGAATATCTCGATGTAGCTGGAGCGGTCGATCAGCTGGGTCTTCGGGTTCCAGGTGTAGTTTTCGATATCGCGCCAGTGCCGCTCACTGGTCAGATAATACAGCGTGTTGTTGATCTTGATGCCGTCGGCGACGTCCCACTCGGTCTTGAACTGGGTCCAGCTGTCCTGATAGCGGATCGCGCTGTCCAATGCGTTGTAGTTCTTGAAGCGCAGCGCGTCCTGGATCGAGCCGTTGATCAGCGGCGTGCCGAAATAGCGCGACGGGCTGCGGTCGCCGTAATCCTCGGACAGTGTGAAGGCGAGATTGTCCGATGCCTGCACGCGCACGGCGGCGGAGACCACCGCATTCGAGGTCTTGTCGCGATCGACCCAGCCCTCCGACATGTTGCCGGTGGCGTTGATACGGTAGGACACATTGGGATTGATCGGACCGGTGCTGTCCACCGACAGCCGCCGCGTCATGTTGCTGTCGAGCGAGACCTCGGCCTCGTTATAGGGCGTGCCCTGCGGCTTCTTCGGAACGACGTTGATGACCCCCCCAATCGCGCCCTCGCCGTACAGCACCGAGGCCGGACCGCGCAGCACTTCAACGCGTTGGGTCGACCAGGTGTCGTAGGGGAACGTCAGGGTGCCGGAGCCGATATAGAAGCGCGTGCCGTCATACAGCGTCATCACCGAGTTGCTGCCGGCAAAGCCGCGGGTGCTGAACGACAGGCCGCCATTGCCGGGCGCCGGCGTTGCGATGAACCCAGCCGCATTCTGCGTGACGGCATCAAGCACATTGTGCTGGCCGCGTTCGGCGATAGTCTGCGCCGTGATGATCTCGACGCTGGCCGGCGTCTGCAGCGGCGTCAGGTTGAGACGACTGCCGGTGCCTCCCTGTGTGGTGGCGTTGAGCGTCGGCGATGCCGATCCTGATGCGCCCGACGCCGCGGCGCGCGGCGCGCCAGCGGTTGCCGCAGCCGTTGCAGGTCTGACGCGCGGCCGCGACGACGTCGCCGAGTTGCGGCTTCGCGCCGCGGGCTTGGGCTTTGCGGATGTCGAGGGTGCGACCTCGATCGGATCGAGCGTCGTGGGTGGAGATGTTTGTGCCGAACCTTCAACCGGCAGCAACAGCGATGACAGGGAGCAAACGAGACCGAGGCGCCAACGGCGCGCGGCGGGAGAGGACGGAGACATGAAAGGACTCGCGGTAACGTGGCACGTCACCGCGAACGCGGACTGGCGCATTGCCCCAAAGGCAGTGCTCCGATCCCACCAGGACGCCCCCGCCCGATGTGCTCGCGTGTGACCACGACTGACGGCAGGTCTCCTGGCTCACGGGTCATCGCCTGTCGACGCCTTCCCGGGCTTGATAGCCCAGTGGCAAATTGACGAAAGGCTCGCCGTTCACAGTTGCGGGGACAGCTGCGGCATTGGGGTTACCCTCGCACCGCATTCCCTTTTGATCCCCGAAGGGAACCGTCGGCAGAAACGATAGGTGGTGCGGGATAGGCTGTCAATTCGATGCGATTGTCGCACACATGCTTTGCGGGATGATGCTGCTGCGATGACACAGCCCAGCGACATCGACTGCTGACGCGGAGAGGTAACCCGTCATCCTGAGGAGCGCGGAACGCGCGTCTCGAAGGATGCACGGCCCCGCTGGTGGCCGTCGACCCTTCGAGACGCGCTTCGCGCTCCTCAGGGTGACGGGAAACTGGCTTCGCATCACCCTGCTTCGACACATCCCTGCATCACCTCATCGATCTCGGCCCGCGACAGCGCGCCCATCTCGGCGATGAACACGATTCGCGTGCGTGGCACGCCGGGTGCCGGCACGCCGCCCGCGGCCAATGTCGCGCGGCCGCCGGCGAGTTGAAACACCGTCAGCCGTCCGGGCTGCTCCACCGTCTCGAACAATCCTTTCGCCCGCGCCAGCTTCGGCGCGAGTCTGCCGATCGCCTGCTGCAAGCGCGGGCAACCGCACCGGCCGCTCCGAGGTCCAGCTCAGCGTCTCGAACCGGTCGGATACCGGCCGTCGCGGCGCGGTCTCGCGCGGCGCCGGCACATGATCGAGGTCCGCGGGAAACAGCAGCGCGGCCGGCACCTCGCCATGCAGCGCATCGACGACCACGGCCGCCGGACGCACTGCCCGCACCGCATCGCGGATCACGGCGCACGCGGCTGCATCGGCCAGATCGACCTTGCTCAGCGCCACCACATCGGCCGCCCGCAACTGCGAGCGCAGCAGCGCATCGTCCAGCGCGGCCACCGGCTGCGTCGCGTCGACCACGCACAGCACGGTCTCGAGCGGCGCCTCCTTCCAGATCACCGGGTCCATCAGGTTGCGCACGATGTCGGCGGGATCGGCGATTCCGCTGGTCTCGATCACGATGAATTCGGGACGCGGATCGCGCCGCAGCAAGGTTGCGAGCGTGCGCAGCAGATCGCCCTCAAGCGTGCAACAGATGCAGCCATTGCTCAGGCTGACCACGCCATCGCTGGCGCCAGCGATCAGCTCCGCGTCGATATTGATCGCGCCGAAATCATTGACCACGGCGGCGATGCGCCGGCCTTGTGCATGCGCCAGCAGATGGTTGACGACCGTGGTCTTTCCCGCCCCGAGAAAACCCGCGACCAGCAGGATCGGGACCGGCACCTCAGCCCCCGGTGACGGGCCGGCGCACCGGCCGGCCGGGCCGTGCCGCGACATCGAGCACGCCATCATTGATCAGCGGCTGGCCGCTGACCACGAGGTGCCGCACACCTTCCGCCGGGCGGTTCATCGCGGAGAAGGTCGCGCGGTCGCTGAGCGTCTCGAAGTCGAACACCACGACGTCAGCGTCGGCGCCGACCTGCAACCTGCCCTTGGCGCGCATCGCCGGCGTGCTCGCGGACAGAATCTCCGCCGGGATCAGCGCGCATTTGCGGATGCCCTCGAGCAGCGACACCTTCCGGCGCTCGCGGACCCATTCGCGGATGAAGCGGGTGAAGCAGCCGGCTGAACGCGGATGCGAGGTGGCATCGTCAGGCAGCGGCCAGGCGTCGCCGGTGTAGGGGCGGCCGTCCGATAGCGTCCACGGCATCGCGTCGGACGCGATCGCACCGCCCGGATACAGCACCGCCATGTCGAGCAGATCGCGATGATGCGCGTTGTTCTCGATATCGAGCACATGCCACAGCACCAGCGTCGAGGGTTCCGCGGCCTGCGCCGCCAGCAACTCCTCGCGGCTGCCGAAGCGGTGACCGTCGGTCACGCGCTGCACCGAATCATAGCCGAGGCCGTTGCGCTCCTCGAATTTGGGATCGCTGAAGAAGGTCGCCGCCAGCACGGTCGAGCCGGTGCCGTAGGGATAGGCCTCCACCGTGATCGGCAGGCCCTGCGCCTGCGCCTTGGCGATCAGCGCAACACAGCGTTCGATGTCCGTCTTGCTCGACGAGTTGAAATGGCAGATGTGCATGTGCGCGCCGGTGGCACCGGCATAGCCGATCAGGCGGATATAGGCCTCGGCCGCGCTCTCGGGATCGATGCGGGACATGTAGGCGACGTGGGTGAAGGTCGGCACCGCATGATCGGCGGCGAGCTGGCACACCGCGGTCAGTTCCTGCACGCCCGCGCCCGGCGCATAGGCGTTGAGAATACCGATGCCGATGCCGCCCTCGTTCAATCCGTTGGCAAGGCGCGCGAGGATGCCGCCGACCTCGCCCTCGGTCGCCACGTTCTCGATCCAGCGGCGATCGCGCATCGCGGCGCCGAATGATTCCAGCGAGCTTTCCGCATTCGAGCCGGTCATCGCGCCGATCCGCGCGAACGCCCAGTTGGCCGCGGCGCCGTAGTTCAGCACCCGCCCCTTCTCGGCCTGGCGCTTGTACCAGGATGCCACCGGCAACACACCGGCCTCGAGGTCGAGCGATGTCGTCACCCCGTCGAACGCCTGCATGCGATCAGCCGGAATGGTCTGGCCATGCGCGTGCAGGTCGATGAAGCCGGGCGCCACCACAAGTCCGGTGGCGTCGATCTGCCGCTCAGCGCCGCCGAGGCCGGTGCCGACCGCGGCGATCTTGCCGTCGACGACGGCGACGTCGCCGACCGCATCCATCCCGCTGGCCGGATCCACCACCCGGCCGCCGCTGATCACCAAACCACCCATCTCGCCACTCCCCGCATTGTCCGACACCGGCCGATCTCTTTTCGAGCACAGAGAAGCGCATCGCACTCATCGCAGCAAGCCGGGCCAGGGTTGTGGCGACATGCTGTGGCGGAATATCCGCCGCGCCGTGACGGCGATTGCAGAGAGCCCCTCGTTACGTTCCGGTTGCACGCCGCGACGGCAGCCCCCGCCAGAGATCGTTGCCGGGTTTGATGCGGCTCGCCACGAGTTTCGGCGGCGTGCGCTCCCTGGCGATCGCCGCTTCGACCGCGCGCTTGAGCCTGACATTGTCGATTTGTGCCAGGAAGCGCCGGATGACGGCATCCTGATCCGCGCCCTGACCGGAAATCGCCGCGCACAGCTCCGCGGTCGTCCGGCGGAAGAAGTGGAAGGCGTCATCGGCCGCGCCGCCCAGCCGATCGACCTCGCCGGCCGCATTAAGCGCCTGTATCCGATCGTCGTCGTCGAGCGTCACTGCGAAGCGCAGCACGGCAAGCTGCCAGGCACGGAGCAGCCTGCTCTCGGGTTTGGTCGCGTCCTCGCGCATCAGTCGAACACCCCGCGCGCCGATGCCCCTTCGGCCTTCGAGGGAGGTCAGGCGCGGCGCGACTATCCTTGCGCGGGAATAGGTTTTCGAGGGGAGCACGCGCTCGATCGCATAGGAATCGCATAGGCGGAGCGCACAGGGTCCCAATTCGTTCAAATCCCCTCGAACTGCAGTCGCGCGAGCCGCGCATAGAGGCCGCCCGCGGCGACCAGCTCGGCGTGGGTGCCCTGCTCGACGATCCTGCCCTGGTCCATCACCAGGATGCGGTCGCAGGACAGCACGGTCGCCAGGCGATGCGCGATCACAAGCGTGGTGCGATGGCGCATCAATTCCTCCAGCGCGGTCTGCACCAGTGTCTCGCTCTCGGCGTCGAGCGCCGAGGTCGCCTCGTCGAGCAGCAGCAGCGGCGCATCACGCAGGATCGCGCGCGCGATCGCGATGCGCTGGCGCTGGCCGCCGGACAGCGTCACGCCGCGCTCGCCGAGCTGGGCGTCGAAGCCGTCGGGCAGCCGGCGCAGGAATTCGGTGGCATGGGCGAGGTCGGCTGCGCGCTCCACCTCGGCGTCGGTGGCGTCGGGCCGGCCGAACCGGATGTTGTCGCGGGCGCTCGCGGCGAATACCACGGAATCCTGCGGCACCAGCGCGATGCGCGCACGCACGTCGGCCGGATCGGCCTGCCGGATCGGCACGCCGTCGAGCGAGATGGTGCCCGATTTCGGATCGTAGAAGCGCAGCAGCAGATGGAACAGCGTGCTCTTGCCGGCGCCGGAGGGACCGACGATCGCGACCTTCTCGCCGGAGCGCACCTCCAGCGACACGCCGTCGACGGCCAGCGCGTTGGGCCGGGTCGGATAGGCGAAGCTGACATTGTCGAAGCCGACATCGCCGCGCGCCGGCTGCGGCAGTGCGCGCGGCGACGCGGGAGCTGCGATCTGCGGCCTGACGCGCAAGATCTCGAACAGCCGTTCGGCGGCGCCCGATGCGGCCGAGACCTCGCCCCAGACCTCGCTGAGCTGGCCGAGGCCGCTCGCGGCGAAGGCCGTGTAGAGAATGAACTGGCCGAGCCGGCCGGGGCTGATGGCGCCGATCAGCACGTCGTGCGAGCCGACCCAGAGGATCACGACGACGCTGGCGAACACGATGAAGATGACGATCAGCGTCAGCACCGCGCGCGCCTTGGTCGAGCTGCGCGCGGCCTCATAGGCCTGCTCGACCTCGCGGGCAAAGCGCGCCCTGGCAAGCCGCTCGCCGGTATAGGCCTGCACGGTGCGGATCGCATTGACCAGCTCGCTCGCATAGGCACTGGCATCGGCCAGCGTGTCCTGGGCGGTGCGCGACAGCCGCCGCACCCAGCGGCCGAACGCGACAAGCGGAATCACGATCATCGGAATCGCGAGCAGCACGAAGCCCGAGAGCCGCGGGCTCGTGATCACCATCATCGCAGCGGCGCCGAAGAACAACATCACATTGCGCAGCGCGATCGACACCGAGGCGCCGACCGCGGATTTGATCTGCGTGGTGTCGGCGGTGAGCCGCGACACCAATTCGCCCGACCGTGCGGAATCGAAGAACGAGGGCGACAGCGAGATCAGATGCGCGAACACGTCGCCCCTGAGATCGGCGACGATGCGCTCGCCGATCGTCATGACGAGGTAGTAGCGCGAGGCGCTGGCACAGGCGAGCACCGCGACGACGGCGATCATCACGCTGAAATAGCTGTTGATCATCGCGATGCCTTCGGACGTGAAGCCGAGGTCGATCATCCGCCGCACCGCGACCGCGCACGATCAGCGTGGTGATCGCCGCGATCGTCAGCGAGATCAGCGCGAGGATCGCCCGTCCCTTGTAGCGCGCCACATAGGGCGCGAGCGCAAGCAGGGGCCGCAAGCGGGCACGGCTCTTCGCCGGCTCGGTGATCTGGCTCTCGATGAAGGCCTCCTCATCGAGCAACGCATCACGCGGCGGCTCGGGGGGGCCGCGAGGGGGCTCAAGCTGTTCGGCTACACTCATTTATCTAGACCGGTTCTATTACCCCCACATAGGCCCGCCGACCCCCGGCTGGCAAATCCGGTAAAGTCCCAATCCGGTGATGGGCTTAAGCTCCCCTTTCTTGGCTTGTTTTGGGGGGCTCCATGGGTTATAGAGCCGCCCAAATCCCGTACCTAGATGTCTTGAGACGGGCGCTGGCGCGCCGAAGGAACTGTCATGAAAGCCGATATTCATCCGAATTATCATACGATTAAGGTCGTCATGACCGACGGCACCGAGTACCTGACCCGCTCGACCTGGGGCAAGGAAGGCGACACGCTGAACCTCGACATCGACCCCAAGTCGCACCCGGCCTGGACCGGCGGTACCCAGCAGCTGATGGACCGCGGCGGCCGTGTCTCGCGTTTCCAGAAGAAGTTTTCGGGCTTCCTCAAGAAGGACTAAAGTCCGCTTCAGGATCGCCCTCGCGATCACACGCAAAACGCCTCCATCTCGGGGGCGTTTTTGTTTTGGCGGTTGTGCCCTGATCGGTTGGCCGGACGAGCGCGCGGCTCGCTCCATGCGTCATCCTGGCGAAGGCCAGGATCCATAACCACCGCATTCGGTGATGAACGGGATCGTGGCCCGAGCGCGCGCAACAACTGAGGATTGGGGTAATGGGTCCTGGCGTCCACCGCAACACCCGTGACGATGCGCAGCGCCCCTCGATCGGGTGAGACGGACAATTCATACACTGAGTTGCGTTTCGGATAAAGCGAAATATTTTCGCGCGAGGGGCTTGCGCCGTCGGGCAACTCAGTGGCACGCGCACGAGGTGGGCACCGGCAGACGGAGCGCCGCGCCCCTAGCGATCCTGGAAGGCGAGCCGCGCGCCGAGCGCGACCAGGATGCTGCCGCCGATCCGTTGCATGATCCGCTGTGACCTGCGGCAGCGCTGCAGCCTTGCCATCACGGCGCTGGCGAAAAACACGCAGACGATATCGACTGCCGAGAACGTCAGGTTGACGATGGTGCCGAGCAGGAGCAGCTGGGCCCAGACCGGCACGCTGGCCGACGCATCGACGAATTGCGGCAGGAACGCCAGGAAGAAGATCGCGGTCTTCGGATTGAGCACCTCGACGACGATGCTTTGCGCGAAGGCGCGCTCCGCGGAGAGCGGCGTCAACTCGGGACGCTTTGCACTGTCGCGATCGCGCAACAGCGAGAGCCCGAGCCAGACCAGATAGGCCGCACCGGCAAGCTTCATCGCCATGAATAGCGGCGGCACCGCATGAAACAGCAGCGCGAGGCCGGCGGCCGCGGCGATGACATGGACGTAGCCGCCGAGATGCAGGCCGAGCGAGGCCATCAGCCCGGCGCGCCGGCCGCCCGCCAGGGTGCGGGCCGCGGCATAGAGCATGGCCGGACCCGGGATCAGCGCGAAGGTCGCGGTCGTGACCGCAAAGGCAAGGTACAATTCCATCGGCGGCTTTCGTCAATTCGCCGGAATCATCGCCGCGACCTCGCGGTCAGCGGGATTGTCGCTGGCGCCAAGGCCGGCGATGACGCCGGCGCGATCCTCGAGCTTGCGGTTCTGACTCATCTTCTTCTTGGCGTCGATCCGTGTGATCGGCATCCGGAAGCCGACGATGCCGCGCAGCTGCGCCTTGATGAAATCATCAGGCGCATCGCTGACTTGCCAAACTTCCTGCCGCGAACTCTCGTGCAACGCGGTCAGCCGGGTCACGATGTCGAGCAGGCGATCCGCATCCTCGAAGAACTCGGCCGCACCGTAGGCGTGGACGGCGACGTAATTCCAGGTCGGCACCACCTTGCCGTGCTCGGCCTTGGTCACATACCAGGACGGCGTCACATAGGCGTCGGGTCCGGTGAAGATCGCCATCGCTTCGCCGACCGCGGGCAGCTTCCACTGCGGATTGGGCCGCGCGACATGACCGTACAGGGTGCCGTAATCGCCCTCGTTTTCGCTGAGGATCAGCGGCAGCGGCGTTCCGATCAGCCCGTCCGCGGTCGCGGTGACCAGCGTCGCGAGCTTTGAGGCCCGCATCGCGGCGTGGATCGGGCCGAGCTCATCCATCTTGAAATGCGGCGGCAGGTACATGGCAGACCTCTTGGCAAATCTCATCGAATTGTTGCTCGCACCATAGCGCCGAAGTGGCCTATGATAAGAGCCACTTTCGATCATCATGACTGGTCCACTATGCCCCGTCTGCGCGCCACCATCAGCATCCCCTCGCTGCGGGCGGTCGACCGCGCCGCCGGACAGGTCGGACGCCAGATCGCGCGGGCCCTGCGCGCCGCCATCGCCAATGGCGAACTGAAGGCCGGCGAATATCTGCCGTCGACACGCGCGCTGTCGGCCTCGCTTGGCGTGGCGCGCGGCACGGTGACGGAAGCCTTCGAGCAATTGCAGGCCGAGGGCTATCTGGAATCGCAGGTCGGCGCCGGCACCCGTGTCGCGGCGACGCTCGCCGAGCAAGCACGGCCGGTCGTGGTCAATCGCAGCCTGAACAAGCCGGCGCCGATCCAGCTGCCTGCGCGCGCTGCGCGACTTGCCAAGGTGGTGACGGCCTTCACGCCGATGCCCGAAGTCCCGTTCGCGATCGCAGTCCCCGGCGGCGCCGTCGCGCCCGACGACAATTGGCGTCGCCTCGGCAACCGCGTGCGCGCATCGCGCGCTGCAGCGCCGGCAAGCTATGGCGATCCACGCGGCCTGATGGCGCTGCGGCAGGCGATCGCCGACTATGTGCGCAAATCCCGCGCGGTGCATTGCGAGCCCGAGCAGGTCGTGATCACGGCCGGCACGCAGCAGGGCCTTTATCTCGGCGGCCGCGTGCTGCTGTCAGCGGGCGATCGGGTGTGGACCGAGGATCCGGCCTATCCCGGCATGACCGCCGTGCTCGACGATCTCGATCTCGTCACCACGCGCGTTGCCGTCGATGCGCAGGGCATCGACGTCGATGCAGCAATTGCCGCGTGCCCGAATGCGCGCGCGGCTTTCGTCACGCCCTCGCACCAATATCCGCTGGGGATGCCGATGAGCATGGCCCGCCGCAACGCCCTGGTGGCGTGGGCGCAGGGAAGCAATGCGTGGATCGTCGAGGACGATTATGACAGCGAGCTGCGCTATGCCGGTCATCCCTTCCCGTCGATGCAAGGCCTCGCGCCATCGCGCGTGATCTATCTGGGTACGCTGAGCAAGGTGCTGTTTCCCTCGCTGCGGCTCGGCTACGTCGTGGCGCCGCTGCCGCTGATCGACGCCTTCGCCGGCGCGCGGGCGCTGCTCGACCGGCATTCGCCGACCGCCGACCAGCATGTGCTGGCGGCCTACATGCGCGAGGGACTGTTCGAGGCGCATATCAGGCGCATCCGCGGCGTCTACGCCGCGCGCCGCGCGACATTAATCGCATCGCTGACGCGTCACATGCCTGATCACGTCACGCTGCAGCCGAGCGACCAGGGCATGCACCTGTTGCTGTGGCTGCCGCAAGGCTTCGATGATGTGCAACTGGCCAAGACCGCACTTGCCGACGGCATCGTCGTGCGGCCGATTTCACCGATGTACGAGGCAGCAGCGCGGCCCGGCCTCATGCTCGGCTTCGGCGGCTTCGAACCGGAGGAGCTGGAGGCCGCGGCGATACGCCTGCGGCGGATGATCGATCAGCACACGTCGCAGCGGCGGGCCAAGCCACGCCGCACTGGGGCTTCACACTGAGTTGACGGTTCGAATCTTACTGCTCGAACGCAGCCTTGAGCCGGTTGAGCTGCGGCACCAGCGGGTTGCCGATCGACGAACGATCCGGCGCCGGCGCATGGATCGTGGTATCGAGGCGGCGGACGCGCGCCTGCAGGTCCATCGAGCGGGCGATCAGCTGCTGCAATTGCTCCGGCAGCTTGGTCACCATGTCGACCGGGCCGGGATCGGCGGCCGACAGCTTCACTTTGGTCTTCTCGCGATTGGCCTGGGTCAGCGTCATCTCGCCTTCCTTGACCGCGCGATGCAGCAGCAGCCACGACGCGAGCTGCATCAGCCGCGTGGTCAGGCGCATGCTCTCGGTGGCATAGGTCAGGCTGACGGAGCGTTCCAACGCCTTGGCCTCGGCACGGCCGTCGCCGTCGAGATAGGCGGCGGTCTGCTCGACCAGATCCATGCCTTCCCGGAACAGCACGCCAAATGCCGCAGAATTGGTCAGCCGTTCACTGAACAGCACAAGCCCGGCTTCGTTCTGGGAACGATCCGCCATGGTTAACGCCCTCACACCATCGTAACGCCCGCTGGCATCTGACGCGCCAGCTTATGATGAACAAATCATTGCGCGGGCGCGCCGAAGAGTCCAGCCGCAACCGGATTTATGGTTTCCAACGGATAGGACGCACAAAAAAGAGCCGCCGTTTCCGGCGGCTTTTGAAGTTGATAACAGGGAGGCGTCAAACAGAGTGGACAGGAGCCACTCGGTGTCCAAACGAGGACAATGCAGTCATAATCGAGAAAGCTTAACCGATCGTAAATGAACGGATTTCTTCAGGCTTTGTTTGCCATGTCGGCCATTGACCTAGTTTGGGACAGGTCCAAGTCGATCACTATGAGTCGTCCCGGCGAACGCCGGGACCCATAACCCCCAAAGCCCGCGTTGCGCGCAGCTGCGGCGCAGCCGAACGCGACAAGAAACAGCTGTGGTTATCGGTCCCGGATCGCGCTCGCTTTGCTCGCTTGTCCGGGACGACGCCTGTGATGTCGCAGCGCTACGACTTGAAGAACGCGTTCGCGGCGTCCTTCGACGCGCGCTTCTTCGTCATCGCCTCTTTCAGGCGATCGACTTCGGTCGTGAGTAGCACGATGCGCTCGGTCAATTCCTCGACCGACAGCAGCGAGAGATCCTGTCCGATCTCGTGGGTGATCTTCTTCCGCGGCCGGTCCTCATCCTCAATCGGCATGTGTCCTCCCCGCGATGAATCTGGCGCCGTGCGTCCAGAGATGGCAATGTCCTCGTGAAGGAGAATTTTGCAGTGACTTTCGTGCGCGCGCAACATCTGACGCGAATGCCCCGGCCCGACTGCAAGGAGTCTGACCGGACGGGATAGTGCGCCTGCGCGCCAGGCATGAGCCGACCCAAGCCCTTCCGATCATGCGGGAGGGCTTTTTGATTTTCGGTTTGATTTCGTCGAAATTTTCCTTGGGGGTCGGCATCACCGAACGCGAAAGACCCTGACCCTTGACCAAAATTCTCATCACCAGCGCCCTTCCCTGCGTGAACGGCGTCAAGCATCTCGGCAATCTGATCGGCTCGCTGCTGCCCGCCGACGTCCACGCCCGCTTCCGGCGGCAGACCGGTGACGACGTGCTCTTCATCTGCGCGACCGACGAGCACGGCACGCCGGCCGAGCTCGGCGCCATCGAGACCGGGCAAGATATCAGGGAGTTCTGCGATGCCCAGCATGCCGTTCAGGCCGACATCTACCGGCGCTTCGGTCTCTCCTTCGATCATTTCGGCCGCACCAGCGCGCCGCACAATCATGCGCTGACGCAGCACTTCTATCGCCGCCTCGATGCAGCCGGGCTGATCGAGGCGCGCTCGTCGCGGCAGGTGTGGTCGCCGGCCGACCGGCGCTTCCTGCCCGACCGCTACGTGCTCGGCACCTGCCCGCATTGCGGCGATGGATCGGCGCGTGGCGATCAGTGCGACCATTGCGGCACGCTGCTTGACCCGCCAGACCTCATCGATCCGCGCTCGGCGCTGTCAGGCGACCGCGCGCTCGAGAGCCGCGACAGCCGTCATCTGTTCCTGCGCCAGTCGCAGCTGGTCGGCAGCATCGGTGCATGGATCGACAGCCGCACCGGATGGCCGCCCTTCGTGGTGTCGACTGCGAAGAGCTGGCTCAATGCCGAGCTGCGCGATCGCTGCATCACGCGCGACCTCGCCTGGGCCATCGCAGTCCCGCGCCAGGGTTTTGACGGCAAGGTGTTCTACGTCTGGTTCGATGCGCCGATCGGCTACATCGCGGCCACCCAGGAATGGGCCGACGCCGCGCGCGGCCGCGACTAGCGGCAATGGTGGTGGGAATGGCGTTTCGCTTCGTTGGAAAAGGCGGTATGCCACAAGCCAATCCTCTTCACTGACCAGGGACGAACCATGCCAAATCTGCCCGCGCAAATGACCGTCGTTGCCATCAGCAAGCCCGGTGGCCCGGAGGTGCTGGTGCCGGAGACCCGCGCGCTGCCGGTGCCGGGTCCCGGCGAAATCCTGGTCAAGGTCGCGGCCGCCGGCGTCAACCGCCCTGATGTCGCGCAGCGCTCCGGCTCCTATCCGCCGCCGCCCGGCGCGAGCGACCTGCCCGGCCTCGAGATCGCAGGCGAAGTGGTCGCGCTCGGCGAAGGCGCAAAGCACAAGATCGGCGACAAGGTGATGTCGCTCGTCGCAGGCGGCGGCTACGCGCAATATTGCATCGCGCAGGACGCGCAGGCGATGACCGTGCCGCCCTCGCTGTCGATGCAGGAAGCCGGCGCGATTCCGGAAACGCTGATGACGGTGTGGCACAACGTGTTCGAGCGCGGCGCGCTGCAAGCCGGCGAGACGCTGCTGATTCACGGCGGCTCGTCGGGCATCGGCACGATGGCGATCCAGCTTGCCAAGGCGTTCGGCGCCAAGGTGATCGTGACCGTCGGCTCGCAGGACAAGGCCGACGCCTGCCTCAAGCTCGGCGCCGATTACGCGGTCAACTACAAGACCGAGGATTTTGTCGAGGCGGTGAAGAAGGCGACCGGCGGCAACGGCGCCAACGTCATTCTCGACATGGTGGGCGGCGACTATATCGACCGGAACTATGACGCCGCCGCGGTCGAAGGCCGTATCGTCCAGATCGCGTTCCTGTCGGGAACACCGAAGGCCACGGCCAATTTCGCCAAGCTGATGGTCAAGCGGCTGCACCACACCGGCTCGACCCTTCGCCCCCGTAGTAATGCGGACAAGGCGGCAATGGTGGCGGCGATCGAGGCAAAGGTGTTGCCGTTGTTGCGCGAAGGACGCGTCAAACCGCTGATGGACAGCACATTCCCGCTGGAAAAGGCCGCGGACGCGCACCGGCGCATGGAGACCAGCGAACATATTGGCAAAATTGTGTTGGTGGTTTAACTCTCGCAGCGGAAGCAGGGGCGGAAACCCTTTGATTCCCTTCGCTTTCGTGTCATTTATCGCGCCACCTCCGGGCCGGTCGCCGGGCCCGGGCAGTTTGTCGATCGCGGAGTACTGACATTGCGTCTGATCAGGTGCCTTGCGCTGCTGGCGCTGGGCCTCATGATGTTTGCCGCTGCGCCTGACGCGTATGCGATCGACGCGGTCAGCGTGCGCAGCGATGCGCCGGCGATCGACCTCACCGCGGTTCTCGACCATCAGCGCAGCGAAACCGACCGCATTCAGGTCTCCACTGCACCCGGAACCGACGGCATCGTGCGCCGCATCGAGGTTCGCGCTCGCGAAGGCGGCCAGAACTGGGTGGTGTTCGCGCTCGCCAACAACACCGACGACCAGCTCGACCGCCTGATCGTCGCGCCGCACTATCGCATCGTGTCATCCGGCCTGTTGTGGCCCGACCTCGGCCTGTCGCGCATCGCGACCATCACGCCGTCGGTCGGCGATCGTCCCGAGCGGCAGGAGAGCCCGACCGCCGACGTGTTCCGCATCACGCTCGATCCCGGCGCCGTCGTCACCTATGTCGCGGAACTGCGCACCGACAAGCTGCCGCAGCTCTATCTGTGGGAACCCGACGCCTACAAGGACAAGGTCAACTCGTTCACGCTGTACCAGGGCATCGTGATCGGCATCTCGGGCCTGCTCGCGCTTGTGCTCACGATCTTGTTTGTGGTCAAGGGCAGCATCATGTTCCCGGCCGCCGCGGCGCTGGCCTGGGCGGTGCTGGTCTATATCGGCGTCGACTTCGGCTTCTGGGGCAAGGTGCTCGACATGTCGAACAACGCCGAGCGCGTCTGGCGCGCGGCGGGCGAGGCAATCCTCGCGGCGACACTGCTCGTTTTCCTGTTCGCCTACCTCAATCTCAGTCGATGGCACGTCCGCTACTCGCATATCACGATCGGCTGGCTCGTCTTCCTCGGCTCGCTGGTGGCGCTGGCGCTGTTCGATCCCGCGGTCGCCTCCGGCATCGCGCGGATGTCGCTGGTGATGATCGCCTTCGCCGGCTTCGCGCTGATCGTCTATCTGTCGACCCACGGCTTCGACCGCGCGGTGCTGCTGATCCCGACCTGGTTCCTGCTGGTGGTCTGGGTGGTCGCGGCCGGGCATGACGGTCGCGGGTTCCGTCACCAACGACATCGTCGGCCCGGCGCTGCTTGGCGGCCTGGTGCTGATCGTGATGCTGATCGGCTTTACGGTGATGCAGCACGCCTTCGCCGGCGGCGGCGCCACCACCGGCGTGGTCTCCGATGTCGAGCGTCGCGCCCTGGCGCTGACCGGCTCCGGCGATCTGATCTGGGACTGGGACGTGTCCGCCGACAAGGTGTTCACCAGCCCGGAGACCGAGGCCCTGCTCGGCCTGAAGCGCGGCACGCTGGAAGGCCCGGCGGCGAAATGGCTCGAGGTACTGCACCCGCTCGACCAGGACCGCTTCCGCGCCGCGCTCGACAGCGTACTCGACCAGCGCCGCGGCCGCCTGGTGCAGGATTTCCGGCTGCGCACGCCCGACGGCCACTTCATGTGGTTCGCGCTGAAGGCGCGGCCCGTGGTCGGCTCCGACGGCGAGGTCTCGCGCGTGGTCGGCACCCTGACCGACGTTACCGAGTTCAAGAACTCCGAAGAGCGGATGCTGCATGACTCCGTGCATGACAATCTGACCGGGCTGCCGAACCGCCGGCTGTTCATGGACCGCCTCGGCGCGGTGGCGAACCTCGCCAAGACCATGCCGAACCTGCGGCCGACCTTGATGGTGATCGACCTCGACCGCTTCAAGCAGGTCAACGATTCCGTCGGCATCGCGGTCGGCGATTCCATCCTGCTGACGCTGGCGCGCCGGCTGACCCGCATCCTAAAGCCGCAGGACACGCTGGCGCGGATGGCCGGCGATCAGTTCGGCCTGATCCTGCTGTCGGAGCAGGACCCGGCGCGGATCACCAACTTCGCCGAGACCATCCGCAAGACTATCCGCGCCCCGATCGCGTTCAACGACCGCGAGATCTTCCTGACCGCGTCGATCGGCCTTGCGCTGTCCGACCCGGCGGCGCCGCTGACCGACGAGATCATCAAGGACGCCGAGCTTGCGATGTATCATTCCAAGCGGATCGGCGGCGACCGCATCGACGTCTACAAGCCGGCGATGCGGGCGCGGAAGACCGACCGCCTGACCCTGGAGAGCGACCTGCGCCGCGCCATCGAGCGGCAGGAGATCACGATCCTGTACCAGCCGATCGTGCGGTTGGAAGATCGCGCGATCGCCGGCTTCGAGGCGCTGGCGCGGTGGGACCATCCCAAGCTCGGCCGGATGTCGCCGTCGGAGTTCATCAACGTCGCCGAGGAGACCGGCCTGATCGTCGATCTCGGCATGTTCGTGATGGACCAGACCGCGCGCCAGCTCGCGGTGTGGCAGCGCGCGATGCGGGCCCGCGAGCCGATCTTCGCGTCGGTCAACGTGTCGTCGCGGCAATTGCTGCGCCACGATTTGATCCACGATATCAGAACCGTGCTGTCGCGCTCCTCGGTGGCGCGCGGCACGCTGAAGCTGGAGCTGACGGAATCGCTGGTCATGGAGAACCCGGAGCACGCGGCCCAGATGCTGGCGCGGATCCGCGAGCTCGGCACCGGGCTGTCGCTCGACGATTTCGGCACCGGACACTCCTCGCTGTCCTACCTGCAGCGCTTCCCGTTCGACACCATCAAGATCGACCAGTCCTTCGTCCGCACCACCAGCCGCGGCACCCGCCCGGTGATCCTGAAATCGATCATCGCGCTGGCGCACGATCTCGGCATGGAAGTGGTCGCGGAAGGCGCCGAGACGGATTCGGACGCCGTCGAGCTCTACCAGCTCGGCTGCGAATACGCACAGGGCTTTGCCTTCGGCGAGCCGATGGACGCCGACGCCGCCACGCGCCTGCTCACCGAGGAACGGCTGGAAGCCGCAAGCTAAAGCGCTATCAAGTAAGTTAGCATTGGTCCTGCCGCGGACTCACTGCACCTCCCCCGCAAGCGAGAGAGGGAGCGCACCTTCGTCGCGGTTACTGTCCGACCTCTCAGGATCGCGCCTTAGCGCGGCTTCGGCATTCGCTTGAACCTGACGCTCCTGCCGTCGGCCTGACGGGTGGCGATGTAGCCGGCGTCGAGGCAGGCTTCGCGCTGCGGCATCTTCTCCTGCGGGCTGCGCAGGGTTTCCCACCACGACGCCCGGTGCGCAGCGCGCGGCAGCGCCGCATCGATGATCGCCTCGATCTCGTCGAAGGTCAGCACGAATTCGGGCAAATGCTGCTTCTTCAGATAATCCCGCAGCGCGTCGTAGTCGTTCACAACATCCTCGATGACAATAAACCAGGGTCCGGCAACCACCCGTTAACCCATTCGCCGGCCGCTGTCGCCATTTAAGGCGACAACAAGATTTCCCGTTGCATGACCGGCGCTTTGGAGCGGGACATGCCATTTCGACGGGGAAACGACGCAAGGCGGCGCTGGCGGCTATCGGCAAAGCTGCTGATCGCTGCATCCGTTGCGACCGTCCTCGGCTTTTCCGCGATCTGCGCGGGCGTGATGTTCGACATGCGCCGCGGCGAGGAACAGCTGGCCCGCCGGACCCTGGAGAATCTGGCGTCAGGCATCGAGGCCGACATCAGCCGTAACGTCGAACTCTACGACCTGTCGCTGCGCGCGGTCGCCAGCAATCTGGAAATGCCGGAGATCCGCGGCGTCAGCAAGGAACTGCGCCAGCTGATCCTGTTCGATCACGCCGCGACCGCAAAGCATTTCGGCGCGATCCAGGTGTTCGACACCAAGGGCAATCTGACCATCGACGCGGCGAGCCTCGATCCGCAGCCGGAGAACCGCAGCGACGAGGAGTATTTCGCCATCCAGCGCGACCATCCCGACACCGGGCTGTATGTCAGCCGGCCGATGCTGCATCGCGGCGCCTACGCCATCGTGCTGAGCCGGCGCATCACCGGCGAGGACGGCCGCTTTCTCGGCGTCGTGGTCGGCTCGATCCGCTTCACCTATTTCCACGATCTGTTCGGGCGGCTGAACCTCACGCCGGGCGACACCATCACGGTGTTGCGCAACGACCGCACCATCATCATGCGGACGCCGTTCGATCTCGACGTGATCGGCAAGAACCTCGCTGAGCAGCTGGACTGGAGATCCGAGAACCTGAAGGTGGGCGGCGCGTTCTCCGGCAAGGGCCCGGTCGACGACACGCCGCGGCTCTATGTCAGGCGCAGCAGCAGCGGGCCGCTTTACGTGGTAGTCGGCAAGCCGCTCGAAGCTGTCTTCAATCTGTGGCGCACCGAGGCGATCCGGATCGGCACGATCATGGCCTTTCTGGTGCTGTTCGTGCTCAGCGCGACGCTGGTGCTGGCCCGCGAGATCGTCCGCCGCGCCGAAGCCGAGGACAAGCTCGAGGAGCTGGCGACCACCGACGCGCTCACCGGCCTGAAGAACCGGCGCAAGTTCGATGCCGAGATCGACCGCGAATGGCGCCGGGCCGGCCGCTACGGCCAGCCGGTCGCGCTGTTGATGATCGATGCCGATCACTTCAAGGCCTATAACGACACCTATGGGCATCAGGCCGGCGACCAGGTGCTGGTGGGAATCGCGATCTGCATTTCGGATGCGGTGCGCCGCGCCGGCGATTGCCCGGCGCGCTTCGGCGGCGAGGAATTCGCCGTGCTGCTGCCCAACATGACCGCGCTCGAGGCCTTCAACCTGGCAGAGACCATCCGCGGCAAGGTCCAGCAATGGTGCGAGGGCGAGCTGATCACGACGGTGAGCATCGGCGTCGCCAGCATGCGGCCGCTCGCCGGCCAGCCATGGTCCGACCTGATCGAAGCCGCCGACAAGGCGCTCTACGCCGCCAAGGCCAACGGCCGCAACCAGTCGGTGCTCGCCACCGTGCCGAAGATCGCGCTGGTGGCGTGAGGCCCGGGTTGGCAGCGGCAAAATTGCGGGCTGCACATGCAAATCAAGTTAGTCGCGCAATCTCTCCGCATCGTCGTCCCGGCGAGGGCCGGGATCCATAACCACGGGCCTTCGTTGTTGAAGCGAGCTGCGGCACGAGCACTATGCAGCAACGAGCATCGGTGGTTATGGGTCCCGGGTCGCGCTGCGCTTGCCCGGGACGACACTGAACTTGTTGCAGCGCTCAAGGCCCATACATCGGCGTTCTGAACGCGCGGCCCCGCCGTGGCACCGCCAACTCAACCGCGATGCTTCTTCTTTGGCTTCTTGCCGAACTTCGGCTTCGCCGCCGACACGTCTGGCCAGTGTCCAGGCTGGCCGGGTTTGTTCCGATGCTGCTTTTTCTTTGCGAACCTTGGCTCATCGCCAGATTTCGGCTTCGCGCCCTTTCCGTCCCGATTGAATCGGAAGGGAGCTCCGGATTCTTGTCTTGGCGCGTAGTCTTCGCGCGAACGGCTCGCGCCTTCGTTCGAAAACGCTCTCGCCTCGCGGTCCGGCTTGCCGCGTCGTTTCGCTGCCGCGTCGCCACGCGGCTCGTCGCGGCGCGACGTGCTGTGGCCGCCGTCATCCTTGTCGCGCCAAGGATCGTGCCTGGGCTTGCGCGCCGGCTTGTCCGAGGGTGCCTGCCGCTGCGGAGCGTCCGCCAGCGGCTCGATGCGGATGGTGTCTTCCTTGTCCGGACGCTTGATCTTGACGGCGAAGGAATCCGCGACCCGCGCAGCGATCTCGAACTCGGTGGTCGTATCCAGGATCTTGATGGCGCCGATGTCGTGCTTGTCGATGCCGCCGCGACGACAGATCATCGGCAACAGCCAGCGGGCTTCGGCATTCTTTCTGCGTCCGATCGAGGCGCGGAACCAGACGCTGGCCTCCTCCATGCCGTGACGCGGGGAAGCTTTGCCGGTCTTCGATCGCGGCCCGGCGGGACGATCATCGCGGCGCGAGGTGCGCTCGCCGCGGCGATCGTCGCGATCGCGGCCCCGGCCCTCGCCGGGATCGAGAATGTCTTCGGGCGCAGGCAGCCGCGCGCGATAAAACCGGGCCAGCGCCGCGGCGATCGCCTCGGGCGACCGTTCGGCCAGCAAGGCTTGCGCGAGCACCTGATCGTCGGAGGTCACCTCCTCGGAGAACACCGCGTCCTGCAGCAGGCGGTCATGGTCGAGCTTGCGGATCTCGTCCGCCTGTGGCGCAGAGCCCCAGACCACATCGATGCCGGCGAGATCCAGCAGCAGTTCGGCGCGCCGCCGCCGTGCCGGCGGCACCAGCAGGATGCTGACCCCCTTGCGGCCGGCGCGGCCGGTGCGGCCCGAGCGATGCTGCATGACCTCCGGATCTTTCGGCAGATCCGCATGAATGACGAGGTCGAGGCTCGGCAGGTCGATGCCGCGCGCCGCCACGTCGGTCGCGACACAGACCCTGGACCGTCCGTCGCGCAATGCCTGCAGCGCCTGGGTGCGCTCGTTCTGGGTCATTTCGCCTGACAGCGAGGCCACGGAGAACCCGCGCTCCAGCAGCGCCGCCTGCAAATGCCTGACGGCTTCTCGCGTGTTGCAAAACACCAGCGCGCTCGGCGCCTCATGGAAGCGCAGCACGTTGACGACCGCGTGCTCGACATCGTCGGCCGCCACCCGGATGGCGCGGTACTCGATATCGGCATGGCCGCCCTCGTCGCCCGCGACCTCGATCCGGAACGCCTGCTGCTGATACTGCTTGGCCAGCGCGACGATGCCGCGCGGAAACGTCGCCGAGAACAGCAAAGTGCGGCGCGTGTCAGGCGTGGTCTCGAGAATGAACTCCATGTCCTCGCGGAAGCCGAGATTGAGCATCTCATCGGCCTCGTCGAGAACGACGACCCGCAACCCCGAAATATCGAGACGGCCGCGCCGCAAATGGTCGCACAACCGGCCGGGCGTACCGACCACGATGTGGGCGCCGGCGGCAAGCTCGCGCTGCTCGCGGCGCGGGTCCATGCCACCGACGCAGGAAACGACGCGACCGTCCGCATGCTCATAGAGCCAGGCGAGCTCGCGCTGAACCTGCAAGGCGAGCTCGCGGGTCGGCGCGACGATCAGCGCCAACGGTGCAGCTGCCGGCTCGAACCGCTCGGCGCCGTCGAGCAGATCCTTTGCCATGGCCAATCCGTAGGCAACGGTCTTGCCGGAGCCGGTTTGGGCCGAAACGAGGAGATCACGGTCAACGGCGTCGTCCGCGAGCACAGCGAGCTGGACAGGGGTCGGCTGATCGTAGTTGCGCTCAGCCAAGGCGCGGGCGAGCGGCGAACTTGTGGTCGGAAAGGGCACGAGATGGGAAACCTTGATTGGTCCGGGTGCAGAACGTCGAGCAGGACGACCTGAGGCTGCGTACCCGGCAGGCGGCAGAGCCGCATGACGATTTGGGCTGCTTTACGCCAAGAACAACCAAACCGCCATGCCCCCAAGGCCCCCCAAGCTGGAAAAGGTGCCGGATCAGGCCGGTTGTCCGACCGGGGCCTGGCTGCCGGCGATCCGGTCCATCAATCCAGACAACCGCGATGGCGGCGGGCTCGCTGCGGCAATCAGGCCGCCCGCCCCGCGCAACGCGGCCGGCACGAGTTCGCAGGCCAAAAGGCGGTCGCGCTGATACGGGCCAAGCATGCGGAGCGCGTCGGTTTTCGCCGCCGAGAAGCCGAAGCGGTCATAATAGGCTGCATCGCCGACCAGGATGACGGCGCGGTGACCGAGCCGCTGCGCCCGCAGCAAGGCCTGCCGCATCAGCGCGGCGCCGATGCCGAGACATCGCACCTCCTCCGCCACAGCGAGCGGGCCGAGCAGCAGGCAGGCGTGACCGGTGCCGGTCACGACCGGCCACAGCCTTAACGTGCCGACCAGCCGGCCGCCGCGCCGGACGACCAGGGCAAGGCCGCGCGCCGGCTTGCGCCCTTCGCGCAGCCGCTCCGAGGTCTTGGCGAAGCGGCCAGGGCCGAACGCGGCATCGAGCAGGGCTTCGCGCGCCGCCAGGTCGGAACGGCGCTCCCGGCGGATCGCGATCCGTTCGCGGTTCGGGGAACCAAGCAGCGGCATCACGCGACCCTCGCCAGATAGATGAAGACCTCGTCGAGGTCCCGGCACTTGAAGCGTTCGGCGAGCTCGCCCGGACGCCCCATCGCGACGACGCGGCCGCGGCTCATGATGACGACGAAGTCGCAGAGCTGCTCGACCTCGGTCATGTTGTGCGAGGACAGCAGGATGGTGGCGCCGCGGCGCTTTTGATAGGCGCGCAGCCGGCTGCGCACCCACTCGGCACGGTCAGGATCGAGCGATGCCGTCGGCTCGTCGAGCAACAGCACGTCCGGGTCGTTGATCAGCGCCTTCGCGACGGCGACGCGGGTCTTCTGGCCGGCCGAGAGCCGTCCGGTGACGCGGTCGAGCACGTCGCCGAGCTCGAAATCCTCGATCAGTTCCTCGATCCGCGCCTTGAGATTGGCGACGCCATAGAGCCGGCCGAACACCGTCAGGTTCTGCCGCACGGTGAGCCGTCCCGGCAACGCGACATAGGGGCTCTCGAAATTCATCCGGCTGAGCACCTTGTGACGCTCGGTCGCCATGTCGTGGCCGAGCACCATGGCGCGGCCGAAGCTCGGCACCACAAGGCCCATGATCATCGCGATGGTGGTGGTCTTGCCGGCGCCGTTGCCGCCGAGCAGGCCGACGGTCCAGCCCTTCGGCACGTTGAAGTTCACGTCGTCGACGGCCCAATGGGTGCGGTACTTTTTGCAGAGGTCCTCGACCGCGATGGCTGGCGCCTCATCGATACCGAGGCTCACAGGCGCATTGTCCTGCGCGGGCGTGGTGTTTGGCGACACCGGTGTCAGATGTCTGCGGGGCAAAAAGCGTTCGATGCGGCTCATGGATGTCTCCCCTTACTCGCCCATGGTGAGCAGGCCGCCCTTGTGGCGGGCGCTCTGCAACAGGGCAACGAATGTGGCGAAGCCCAAGCCGAGATAGACGGCATTGAGCGCGAGGCCTTCGATCATCAGGTCGGTGCGGAAGGTGTCGTCGAGCAGCACGGCGCGCATGCCCTCGAACACATAGGTCGGCGTCAGCGACCAGGCGACCGGATGCAGCCAGGCCGGCAGCGCTTCCACCGGATAGTAGACGCAGCACAGCGGCAGCAGCACGATCATGATCGAGTAGGCGAGACTTTCGGCGCCGAGGCCCTGGCGGATCACGAGGCCGGCGACGACGAGCCCGATCGCCCAGCTGGTCAGCACGAGGTTGAGGAAGAACAAGATCACCCCCGGCCCCATCGCATAGACGTTGAAGCCGAACAGCAGCAGCGTCAGCAATGTCACCGGCAACGTGCCGATCACGAGCCGGATCAGGCTCATCAGCATCAGCGAGGCCGCAAGCTCGAAAGGCTGCAACGGGCTCATCATCAAATTGGCGAGATTTCGCGACCAGACCTCCTCCAGGAAGGTGAAGGTGAAGCCGAGCTGGCCGCGAAACAGCACGTCCCAGAGCAGGACGGCGCCGAGCAGCAGGCCGGCGGTCGAGGCCATCGCCGACTTGCTCTGATAGAGGTAGGTGTAGAGGAAACCCCACACCAGCATCTGCATCGCCGGCCAGTAGACGATCTCGAGCAGCCGGAGCCATGACGAGCGCAGGATGTAGTAATAGCGCGCCGTCATGGCCGCGATGCGGTTCAGTGACTGTGTCATGGCATCCACCCGTGCGGCTGGCATTAGTCGATCTCGCGGCGGATCGGACGGCGCTTGCCGACCTTGGGCGGAAACGCCAGCAGCGCGTTGGCCTGCACCCGGACCGGATGCTCGAGGCAGGCCGCGAGCAGATCCTCGAGATGCGCGACCGAGCCGTGCAGCCGTGACATCGGCGTATCCTGGCCGAGCACGACGCGCGCCTCGACGAGGTCGACGCCGCGTTGCACGATCTCGAACTGTGCCAGATGCAGATTGCAATCGAACATCCAGCGATAGGTCGCATCCAGGATGCTGCCGGCCGGGACCTTGCGGCCGTCGCGGTTGACGAAGGCGTCGTTGAGCCGGCCGTCGATGCTGGCGATCTGCGACCAGTTGATATCAGACGGCGCGGGATTGGCGGGCTGGGTGATGTAGTCGCCCTGCACGTAGCGGATGAACGGCATCGCCTCGTTGAGCAAATTGGTGATCACGGCGATACCGGACTGGCCGGCAGCCTGCGGCGCCATCGTGACGGGGTCGAGCACGTCGAGATGCACGGTGTCCTCACAGACGTGATACTGGCCGTCGGGCATCTCGAGTGCGATCCGCGTCGCCTCCTCGGAAGAATATTCGTCGAGCACGGGCACGCCGAGCTGGCGCGACCATTCCTGACGGGCGGCGCGCGAGGAATATTCCGAATGCGTCACCGCGAGATTGAGCGAAGAGCGGAACTCGTCGACATGCGGCATCAGCGCATCGAGGCTCGACGGGTAGAGCGACAGGATCTTCGGCCCGAGATAGCGCAGATGCTGGGCGACGCGCGCCGGCGGGATCAGGTTGGAGATGAAAGCGGTCGGATAGTCGCCGCCGATCGAATCGAACCACCACGGCACGGTGTAGACGTGAGCCAGCAAATCCTCGGCGCGGTAATTGCCGCCGCTCTGCATCGCGAACTGGCGGACGCCCTGGATGGTGTCGGTGATGACCGCGTCATAGTCGACGCGGATCAGCAAGGTCTGGCCGGACGAGCCCGACGAGCGCGTCGGAAACAAATTTTCCGGCTTGTACTTCTTGTTGACGCACTGGTCCGGGAAGGCCGCGACCAGCTCGGGCTTGGTGATGACCGGGATCTTCTGGATGTCGTCGTAGTCGCGCAGATGCTCCGGCTTGAAGCCGGCCGCATCATACTTGGCGCGGTAGACCGGAATGTCGCGGTAGGCGAGCTCGACCAGCTCCTTGATCCGGGCGAACTGCCGCGCGCGGATTTCCGACGCCGGCAGATAGGGGTGCCGCATGCATTCGCCGAGATAGTTCGCGGTGGCCGCAACCAGCTCGGGCGCTGCCTCGTTGGAGGGCTGAAAATCCGGGCGGGTGTGCTCGGTCTCCCAGAACTGGCGCTGCGGCGCGCTGGTCACATCGGCGGGAACGAGGGACGCGGCGGCTTGATCATGCTCCGGCACCAGAGCAAGGCCGTCATCGGAAACACTGATCGCAAGGGAGGACGTCATCTTCAGCTCCATGATTGACGGGAGACCGCCCGTTCATGGCGCTATCAATGGCTCGCTGCGCGCGTGGCCGCCGTGACGCGCGTCACACGCGGTCGCACCCCGATCGCCGCAGCAACGTAGGGCGGGTTAGGCGAAGCCGTAACCCGCCATCGCTCCAGCGCATCGCGTTGCGGCGGGTTACGCTAACGCTAACCCGCCCTACAGGACTGATTGCTTCAGGGGGCTACTTGCCCCACGTCGCCTTCCTGATCCGCCCTTTGCCGCCGCATTTCTTGCAGGGCTCGGGATAAATCTTCCGTCCCGGCTCGCCCGGCTGCTTCACCGCTGGAAAGCCGGTCCCGTTGCACGCGTCACAATTCTCTTCATCGGAAACAAGGTGCTTCACCATCTACCGCCTTGGATTGAAGAAACCGGAAGCCCGCGGGCGCGGACTTCTGCCACCCGTTGGTTACGAACGGCGGCGGGTTATGGTTTCAGGCGCATGGCTGCTCTGCGCAGCGACGCGGGAGAGAGATCGGGGAAACGACAACGGCACGATCGCCGTTGCCAGCTTCCACTTGACGCGACCTCACTTCGCCTTGAGCGCCTTGTCGTGGCTATCGAGTGCGGATGCCATCAGCTTCGGCAGTTGCGCGGCATAGACCTCGATGAAGGTGGCATCGCCACAGGCCTCCGGATCGCGCGCGGCCTGCTCGGCGACCCGTGCCGCCTTGGCCTCGCATTTCGCGAACACGTGCCAGAACCAATCCGGGCTCTTGCCGAGCGCCGGCTTGTGCTTCTTGATGACGGCGGCGCCGACCGCACTCATCGCGTTGACGACGCCGGCGCCCAGCGTGCTGATGGCCCGCGCATTCAGGATATCCTCGCGCGACTGCGCGGTGGTGTTGCTCGCGGTCGTTCGTGCCTTGGCCGGCATGCTCAAGCTCCTTGTCGATCCCTGGTCGGTCCTGTGCGACGGGCAAAGCATCGGCCGCGGAAGTTGAGGAAGGCTCAAGGGGCATGGTTGAAAACCGCTATGGATTTCATTCCGGTTTTAGGCGCTTCCGAGCGATCGGGCCTGGAGGGGTTTTGATCCTCCCCTCCGAAATCCGTCAGCGACCGTTACCCTTTGGCGCCATAGCGCCGGATCAGCTGGTCGGCGACATCGTCGAGATTGCGACCCACGACCTGCGGCTGCGGACCGACGCCGAGCACGTCGTTGCCGGGCCGCTTGATCAGCGCGGCCTCCCAGCCGGCGGCTACCGCGCCGAGCGTGTCCCAGGTGTGGCAGGCGATCAGGCAGAACTCCGATGGTTCGGCGCCGAGCTCCCGCTCGACATAGCCATAGGCCTGCCGCGACGGCTTGTGATGCTTGACGCCGTCGGCGGAAAAACGCCGCTCGAACAGATCGACAATGCCGCCGTTCGTCAGCTGCCGCGTCTGCACTTCCAGCAGATTGTCGGTCAGCGTGAACAGCCGAAAGCCCGCCGCGCGCAGCTTGCGCAGCGCCGCCGGCACTTCCGCATGAGGCGGCATGGTGGAGAATTTCTCGGTCAGCTCGCTCTTGTCTGAATCGTCGATCCTGATGCCGCGTGTGTCGGCCAGCATCTTCATGACGGCCGCGCCGATGTCGGTGAAGGGCACGTAGCAGCCCGCCACCGTGAGCGAGGCCGAGTACATGATGAAATTCGCGAACCACAGCCGCAGCGCGCTCTTGTCGCCAAAGATGCGCGCGAACACCGGCTCCATGGTTTCGAGGTCGAGCAGGGTCTCGTTGACGTCGAACACGATCAGAGGAAGCGCCATTTCGGTCTCCGTTGGGTGGGTTTGGTTTCAGCCCCTGTCCTTGACCCGGCTGCGATGCGCGGCCTGCTTGGCGCGGTTGCCGCAGACGGCCATGCTGCACCATCGGCGCGCACGCGCCCGCGTGTGATCGGCAAATACCAGCGTGCAGGCCGGGCCCTCGCACGCCTTGATGTCGGGAAAGCTTTCCTCGCAGACCACCCTGGCCATCGCCTCGCCGATCGGCAGCAGCAGGGTTTCGGCCGAACGCCAGCGTCGCGTTCGCTCCAGCGCGAAACCATCGTGATCATCGTGACGATGCGGCACGATCTTGCTGAAGCCAGTGTCGGTTTCGAGCAGCCGGTTCAGCGGCTCCAATTCCCTGAGCGCCCGCGGCTCCAACGGCCGGCCCATATGCTTGCGGACGAAGCCGCGGAACCATTCGCGCAGATCGCGCGCCTGACCGGCGGCGCCGTCGAGTTCGCCCGGCGTCGCGCGCGCCTTTAGCTCGTCGAGCACATCTGACGGCACCAGCTTCGCCTGTGCGAGCCAGCGCAGCAGACCGCCCCCATCAGCGATCCAGTCGACCGGCGTATCGACCGGGGTCGCGATCGAATTGATGAAATCGAGGCCCAATGCGTCGGCGACGAACATCGCGGGCGGGTGGGATTGCACGGTAATGCCCTCCTGGCGGCTTCTTCGACCGCAAATAACCTGATTAAAGCCTGTTGACAAGTTACGAGCATTGGGCCACAAGGTTCGTAACCTGTCAAATGTTATTATACAGGTTACGACCTACAAGGGAGCTGAAGATGTCGAACAAGGATGTCAGCGTGGTGCTTGCCCACGGCGCGTGGGCCGACGGTTCGAGCTGGGCGCGAGTGATCACGGCGCTCGACGCCGAGGGCATCGCCGCCGTGGCAGCGCCTCTGGCCCTCACCTCACTCGCCGACGATGTCGCCGCGTTGAACCGCATGCTAGATCGCGTCGAGGGGCCCGTCGTGCTGGCGGGCCACGCCTATGCCGGCGCAGTGATCGGCGAGACCCGCTCGCCGCGCGTCAAGGCGCTGGTCTATGTCGCGGCGCTGGCGCCGGATGAGGGCGAGACGGTGGCCGATGTGTTCTATCGCGCACCGCCGCATCCGTTCGCGCCCAAGCTCGCACCTGACGCGAACGGCCTGATCTGGCTGCCCGAGCCCGCCTTCGCATCGGCCTTCGCGCAAGGCGCGCGCGCCGAGGACCTCGCGGTGCTCGCCGCGGTGCAGCGGCCGATCTCGCCAGCCTGCATCACCGTGCCGGTCGGCCGCCCCAGGTGGAAGGACGTCCCGAGCTGGTTCCTGGTCGCCGAGGACGACCGGATGATCGCGCCCGAGACCCAGCGCAGCATGGCGGCGCGGATGAAGGCTGCCGTGCGCTCATATGCCGTCGATCACACCCCGATCGTGACGGCGCCAAAGCTCGTCGCCGACATCATCCGGGAAGCGATCCACGGCGTTACAGAGCGCTGACCTCTTTGATCAAAGGACAGGAGTGCTGCCATGCAGGAGAGACGTTTATCGGCCGACCGGTTCGGCGCATTTTCCGATGCGGTGATCGCAGTCATCATCACGGTGATGGTGCTGGAGCTGAAGGCGCCGGACGGCTCGCGTTTCGCCGATTTGCTGCCGCTGTGGCCAACCGCGATCAGCTACGCGGCGAGCTACCTGTTCATCGCGGTGATCTGGGTCAATCATCACCACCTGCTGCATCTGGTGCGGCAACCGACGCCGCGGCTGATCTGGCTGAACTTCGTCCATTTGTTCGCGGTCTCGCTGCTGCCGTTCGCGACCGCCTGGGTCGCACGCTCGCACATGGCCGCGGCACCGGTGGTCGTCTATGCGGTGATCTTCCTCCTCATTGACCTCGCCTATCTCGCCTTCGAGCGCGCGGTGCTGGCACAGGCGGACCAGAGCATGATGTCCCAGCAGGTGCGGACATGGACCCAGCGCCGCACGCTGCTCGCACTGCTGGTGTTCGCAGCCGGCGCCGCCATCGCACCCTTCGTGCCGCTGCTCGGCTTCGCCACCGTGTGCTGTGCGCTGCTGCTCTATCTCAGGCCCGAGGCGCTCAGCGGGCTTGCCGGGCAGACCAAATCCTAACCTCGAAAACTCACCACTACATCACGACCAAAAGGAGAGACTGATGTCTCAGGTCAAATACCGCACGGCCGATGTCGATGGCTTCAAGGTGTTCTATCGCGAGGCCGGTTCGCCGGGCGCGCCAAAACTGCTGCTGCTGCACGGCTTCCCGAGCGCGGGACACATGTTCCGCGATCTGATCCCGCTGCTCGCGGACACATTCCACATTGTGGCGCCCGACCTGCCCGGTTTCGGCCAGTCCGACATGCCGCCGCGCGAGACGTTCAGCTACACCTTCGACAACATCGCCGGGGTGATCGACCGCTTCACCGAGGTGATCGGCTTTAATCGCTACGCGGTCTATGTGTTCGATTATGGCGCGCCGACGGGCTTCCGCCTCGCGGTCAAGCATCCCGAGCGGATCACGGCTGTTATCTCGCAGAACGGCAATGCCTATGAGGAAGGCCTCAGCGACGGCTGGACGCCGATCAAGGCCTATTGGCAGGATCCCTCGCCAGCGAACCGCGACGCGCTGCGCGCCTTCCTGACGCCGGACACCACGCGCTGGCAGTACACCCATGGCACATCGGATCCGCAGGCCGTGTCACCCGACGGCCAGAACCTCGACAATTACTACATGGCACGGCCCGGCGCGCATGACGTGCAGCTCGACCTGTTCGGCGACTACAAGAGCAACATCGCGCTCTACCCGGCCTTCCAGTCCTACTTCCGCACCCATCAGCCGCCGTTCCTCGCGGCGTGGGGCAAGAACGATCCGTTCTTCCTGCCGCCGGGCGCCGAGGCGTTCAAGCGGGACAATCCAAAGGCGGTGGTCAAATTCCTCGACACCGGCCACTTCGCACTGGAAACCCATGCCGCCGAGATCGCGCAAGCCATCCGCGAGTTCCTGGGCCACTGACGCCTGCGTGATCCTTGCGCTTGACGGCACGGATTCGGCGCGGAAGCTGGACCGATCGACATCCAAGCAAGGTCACGCCAATGCCAACCTATACATGCAGCAGTGCGCAAGGCCGCCTCAGCGCGGAACAGAAGGGCCGGATCGCGGGCGAGATCACCCGGATCCACGCCGAGGTGACGGGCGCGCCAAGTTACTTCGCACAGGTGATCTTCAGCGAGGTCACGTCCGGCAACTGGTTCATGGGCGGTGTCCCCCTCGCGCATGACCACATCTTCGTCTACGGCCATATCCGTTCCGGCCGCGCCGCCGTCGACAAGACGCGGATGATCAAACTGATGGCGGGCGCGGTTGGAGCCGCCGCCAATGTCGACAGCAAGCGCGCGGTCTGGGTCTATCTCAACGAGTTGCAGCCGCGGCAGATGATCGAGTTCGGCCATGTGCTGCCCGAGCCCGGCGACGAGCCGGCCTGGACCGCGGCGCTGCCGGAAGCGGATCGCGATTTCATGCAGTCGATCACCGGGCGGCGTTGAAGCGCCTGCGGCCATCGCCGGCCCGGTGGGCGAGACGGTGCGCAAGATGGGAGCAATCGGGCGTGCGCCTGGTGGCGCCGGATCGCACTTTACAGCCTGACTGGAAAGTCCATCCAGTCTTGGCCAACTTATCTTCCGCAGTTCGTCAAACTAGCTCCTCGATCGAGGGTGCGTTCGCGTGGCGCGACGCCGTTTCAGGCCTCGGGAGGAGTCCGATGAGAGCATTGCCAGCATTGGCGATGGGCGCAGTTCTTATTGGACATGCCCTCGCCGCGAACGCAACGGCGGTCGCTCCTGTCGACCCGCTCTGGAGCACCGAGCGGGTCGAACGGTTGCCTGCCGAAGTTCAACATGCTGTCCGGGCGAGATGCGCCGCGGGACCCGAGGGCGGTCACTATTTCGCGACCTTCGCCAATAGTGCCACCGTCATCCACCTCGATTATTCAGCCCTGCAATGCGGCAACCAGCCGAGGCTCTGTACCGCGTCCGGATGTCTTCACCAGACCTTCGCAAAGGTGCACGGCAGATACGTCCTCACCCGGTCGCGCTACGAGTAACCGATCAGGCCCATTGAGTGCAGCAGACGCGACTTGTACGCTGCCGGCCTGCGCCGACAACTCGGGCAGCTTGCATCACGAAGACAGCGTCCGGGGGACGAGATGAGCTTTCGGAGTCTAGCCGGTGTCGCCGTTGCCGTCGCGGCTACATGCTCGGCGATTCCGATCCTGCTCGCACGTGACGGCACGGGCCCGCTGTCACCGGCAACGCTGGCCGACATCGCCCGCGTGGAAGCCGAGATCGACCGGATCGAAGGCGATACGTTGACTCGTCTGACAGCCGTTCCCGACAATCAGGTGCAGCAGATCGAGCTGCTCGGCAAATTGTTGCTCTTCGACAAACAGCTGTCCGTGAACCGCAACGAAGCCTGCGCCTTCTGTCACATGCCGGAGGCCGGCTTCACCGGACCGATCTCGGAGATCAACCGGACCACGGGCTCTTATCCCGGCTCGGTCCGCACCCGCTTCAGCGAACGCAAGCCACAGACCCACACCTACGCGCCGCTGGCGCCGGTCCTGCACTACAACGAAGGCCAGGGTGATCTGGTCGGCGGCAATTTCTGGGACATGCGCGCGACCGGACGGCGCCTCGGCAATCCCGCCGCCGAGCAGGCCGAAGGACCGCCGACCAATCCGGTCGAGATGGGCCTGCCCGATATCGCCTGCGCGGTGTATCGCGTCTCGCAGCGCCCCTATCGCAGCTTGTTCGAGGCCGTTTGGGGCGCACAGGCGTTCGCGATCGACTGGCCTGCCGACGTTGAGACTGTCTGCAACACGCCGGGACCTCCATCCGCCGTCGATCCGCTCCCGGTGCATCTCAGCAATGTGGATCGCGGCCGCGCTGCGACCACCTTCGATCAGATGGCGCAGTCGATCGCGGGCTATGAGGCCTCGCACGAGGTCACGGCGTTTTCCTCGAAATATGATGCGGTGCAGGCTGGAAAAGCCACCTTCACTCCGCTGGAGCAGCAGGGATACGAGGTCTTCCGCGGCAAGGGCCGGTGCAACGAATGTCATCGCGACGGCGGCCCCGGAGAAGATCCACTGTTTACCGACTTCACCGCCAGCAATATCGGGACGCCGGCGAACCCGGAGCTGCCCTTTTACGCGGAAAACGCGCCTGATGATCGCGGCTATGTCGCGAACAAGGATGGCGCCGCGTTCGTCGATGGCGGGGTCGGCGCCTTCCTGGCGAACGGTCATCCGCTCAGTCAACCCTCGGCAGTCGACGCGCGCTGGAAGCCGCTGGCGCCGCAGACCCGCGGCCGATTCCAGGTCCCCACGCTGCGCAATGTCGACAAGCGGCCGTCGCCCGATTTCGTCAAGGCCTACGGCCATAACGGCTACTTCAAGAGCCTGAAAGAGATCGTCCATTTCTACAACACACGCGACGTGCTGCCGCGTTGCGCCGTGCACGATCCGCGCGAAGGCGCCGGCTGCTGGCCTGTGCCGGAGACCATCGACAACATGAACACCAGCAAGACCGGCCATCTCGGCCTCACCGACCAGGAGGAAAATGCGCTGGTCGCGTTCATGCAAGCGCTGACGGACGGGTACACTCAGCCGAAGAACTAGCTCGCTTGCCACTACGCTCCCGTGACGCGCCAGATCACGTTGCCGACATCGTCGGCCACCAGCAGCGAGCGGTCGGGACCAAGCGCAACGCCGACCGGCCGGCCGTACGACACCTTCTCGTCGGGCGCGAGGAAGCCCGACAGGATGTCGCGTGCCGGCCCCGAAGGGCGGCCGTTCGTAA
Source organism: Bradyrhizobium sp. JR3.5 (assembly GCF_054057015.1). Classification (NCBI taxonomy): domain Bacteria; kingdom Pseudomonadati; phylum Pseudomonadota; class Alphaproteobacteria; order Hyphomicrobiales; family Nitrobacteraceae; genus Bradyrhizobium; species Bradyrhizobium sp. JR3.5. The sequence continues at coordinate 3,825,711 of NZ_JBSRYV010000002.1, read as the reverse complement.
ACGGCACGAACACCACCTTGTAGCCCGACAGCGTCGAGCGATTCCACGAGCCGTGCTGTCCGATCGCCATGCCATCGGGGAAACCCGGCAGCGTGCCCGCAGGCATCCAGCACAGGCCGAGCGAGGCGGTGTGGCCGCCGAGCGCGTAGTCCGGCTGGATCGCCTTGGCGACCATCGCCGGATCCTGCGGCACGCGATCGTCCACCGTCTTGCCCCAATAGCAATAGGGCCAGCCATAGAAGCCGCCGTCGCGCACCGAGGTCAGATAGTCCGGCGGCGTCTCGTCACCGATGCCGTCGCGCTCATTGACGACGGTCCACAGCACATTGGTGGTCGGCTCCCATGCGAGCCCGACCGGGTTGCGCAGGCCGCCGGCGAAGATGCGGCTGGTGCCGGCGACGAGATCGAGCTCATAGATCGCGGCACGGCCTTCCTCGACCCTCATGCCGTTCTCGGCGATGTTGCTGAGCGAGCCGACGCCGGCATAGAGCTTCTTGCCGTCGGCGCTCGGCAGCAGGCTGCGCGTCCAGTGCCCGTCGGGCTTGAAGGTGACGAGCTTGCGCCCTTCCGCCGTGATGCGGTCTGCGCCCGTGGTGTAGGGAAACGCGACCACGCCGTCGGTGTTGCCGACATAGAACGTGTCGCCGATCAGCGCCATGCCGAACGGCTGGCGCAATCCTTCCATGAAGGCACCACGGCTTTCGGCGACGCCGTCGCCATCACGGTCGCGCAGCAGGGTGATGCGGTTGGCGCTGACGCCGAGGGCTGCGGCGCGGCGCATCGTCGCCTGCATCGCATAGTGGAAGACGCTGCGCGGCGTGCCAGCGATTTGCGTCGCCTCCGCGATCAGGACATCGCCGTTCGGCAGCACGTTGATCCAACGCGGATGATCGAGCCCGGTTGCAAAGGCGTTAACCTTGAGCCCTGGCGCAGCGGTCGGAAGCTGGCCCTGGTCCCAGCCCCGTGCGGTCGGCATCTTCAGCGTCGGGAGCGCGCCCTGCGACTTCGCCGCCGGGATTTGCGGCGCGCTGCCCCAGGCCGGTGCGGGCTCGGCGCCCTGCATCCGCCGCCACGCCACGGCGCCGGCTCCGATCGCCGCGACGACGCGGGCAAAAACTCCAGACGTGCTCATGAACTTCCCCTGTTAGATTCGCGCCTTGCCCGCCAGCCTCGGGCCGCAGCAGCATTCGCATAATGCCGGCCCTGATGACAGTAGTTATACGATCTTCGCATCCGCCATCGAATCGACGAGACTGGCTGTACGCTCCCTTGTCAGAGCGTTTTCCTCCCTGAGACCTTGCCCGCCCGGTCGGCGGGCTTCCTTTTACGAAGCGCCGGTTCCTTCGAAGCACTGCTCGCGCGGCTCAACCGTGTCCGTTATAGCTAGAAAAGTATAGCGGGGCAGCGGCGGATGCATTGTACCGGGCAGAGCGACGCGCCCGTCTGTCAGGGCGCAAGCCCGCTCACCAAAACCTGATCCGATGTTCGCGCAACTTCACCTTCGTGCGTTGCATGGCAGATCAGGAACGCCGCTCCATCACGGTCGTTGGTCGCGACACCAGCAAGGAGTGTATGAATGCAACGGAACACCAATATCCTGGCTCTGGCCGCGGCGTCGCTGATCGCAACGACGGCAGGTGCGTTCGCGCAGGGCTACTATCCTTACGGGAACCCCGCCCCACGATACTACGGCGGCCCGCGCTACGAGACCTATCAGCCGCAGGTTATGTACAATGAACCCGGTTGGTATGGCGCGATGAACGGCAGCAACCATCCGGCGCCCAGCTCGACACAGGGCGACGTTGGTCCGGAAGGGAACAACAATGGCACGCTGACCGGCGTCTACCGGCAGTGGTAGCCCACGCAAATTTGAAGGCCCGTCGCTCGGATTGAGCGACGGGCCTTTTGCTATTTCGGCGAACCGACATCTGTGAACGACTCTCCAGAAATTTGGAGGACGATCACTTCACCATCGCGCCGTAGACGATGTCCTGCACGTTCTCGCGATAATATTTGCGCAGCTCGCCGGGCGCTGCGGTTCCGACCACCACGACGAGGCGCTCCTTCGGATCGCAGAAGAACTGCGTGCCGTAGGCGCCGTTCCAGGTGAACTCGCCGGGATTGCCCGGCACCGACGACAGCCCCTCGCTGGTCCGCACCGCGACCGCCAGCCCGAAGCCGAAGCCGCCGCGATGCGGCTCGACCGCGGCGACGTTGTTCTTGATCTCGGGCCCGAGATGGTTCGACGTCATGAGGCGCACCGTATTTGGGCTGAGGACGCGCTTGCCGTCGAGCTCGCCGCCGTTGAGCAGCATCTGTCCGAAGCGGACATAGTCGCCGACGGTCGCGAACGAGCAGGCGCCGCCGCAGTCGAATTTGGTCGGCGCGTCGAGCAGCTTGATGGCTTGCGGCTTGCCGGTGAGCGGATCGTTGGGGAACGGATGCGCCAGACGCGCGCGCTGGGCGTCGGTCGGGTGGAACGTCGCTTCCTTCATGCCGAGCGGCTTCCAGACATTGGCCGAAAGATAGTCACCGAGCCGCTGGCCGGAAACCTTCTCGACGACGGCGCCGAGCACGTCGATCGAGAAGCCGTACTCGAACTCGGTGCCGGGCTGATGCACCAAGGGCAGCTTGGTGATGCGGTCGATGAAGGCCGCCGTGTCGCCTTCGACCGCCGGCGCCGTGCCGTCGGGATAGAGCCGCGCCAGCGCGCTCGAGCTGTCGGGCCGGCCGCCATACATCAGGCCCGAGGTGTGGCGATAGAGATCATGGATGAAGATCGGCCGGGCTTGCGGCTCCATCGTCAGCGAACCGTCGGCCTGCTGCACGCCCACCTTCATGTCGGCAAACGCCGGATAGAACTCGGTGACCTTCGCCTGCAGCGGCAGCCGGCCCTGCTCCATCAGCGTCAACCCCGCGACCGCCGCCATCGGCTTGGTCATCGAGGCCAGCGCGAACACCGCATCGATCGGCATCGGCGTGCCCTTGACCGGATCGAGCTGGCCGTAGGCCTTGTAGTGCACGAGCTTGCCGTCGCGTGCGATCGCCACCACGGCGCCGGGCACGCGCTTGGCCGCGATCTCGCGCGCGAAGAAGTCGTCGAGCCGCGCCAGTCCCTGATCCGAGAAACCGGCCTGATGCGCCGAAGCTTCCGCCAGCGGCGGCGCGGCATGGGCGATGTTGAAGACAAGACATGTGGCGGCGGCAGCCGCGGCAATGGCGATCGTTCTCATTGTTTCCTCACCAGGGACCGCGGGCGATTGTTATGAATTCGCTGCCCGCTCCGGCAGGCTTAGATCACGCCGGGCAAAGGCGACAAGGCGTGGCGGCGCGCGGCGGTGTCGCCGGGGCGCATGTCTCCACCAGCGAAGTCTCCTGCAGCAAAGAACGGCTCGACCTCGCGCTCGAACGTCTTCAGCGCGGCGCCGATCGCCTGGTGCATGTCGAGATATTTGTAGGAGCCGAGCCGACCGCCGAAGACGACGTTCGGATGCGATGCCTTCATGGCATGATAGGACGCGAGCATCGCGCGGTCGGCTGCCGTGTTGATCGGATAATGCTGCTCGGCGATGACGGCGCCGAAGAAGCCCGCGCCCACCACGACAGCGTCGAAGCACTCAAGCTGCATGTGGCCCTCGCCCCGATGAGCGAACTCTATCCGCGCTTCTCGATGCAGCTATCGGTGCAGGGCATCCACGAGATCACGATGTCGATCGCGGGCGCGGCCGGCGCCAATCTGTTGCCCGCCAAGCCGTTGCCGGCAGGCGTCCGGACGCCGAGACAGGCGGCCTGATCGCGCCGCCATTTCCGTGGCCGTCTCGCGCCGGCTGCGCTACCGTGGGCCCGTCACCTCCGACCGGGTCCAGCATGAACCGCCGCGCGTTTGTCTCGGGACTGGCCATCGCCGCAGCGCTCGCGGGCCTTGCCGCGCCGCCGGCCGCCGCCGACGGCAGGCGTGTGGCGCTGGTGATCGGCAACGGCGCCTACAGAAGCGTGCCGGCGCTGTCCAATCCGACAAATGATGCCGGCGATATCGCCGCGGCCCTGAAGCGCCTCGGCTTCGCCGTCACCCTGATCACCAATGGAAGCTTCGACGAGATGCGGCGCGGCCTGATCGCATTCGGGCGCAATGCCGCCGGGGCCGACATGGCCGCGGTGTATTTTGCCGGCCACGGCATGGAGATCAACGGCGACAACTGGCTGATCCCGGTCGATGCCGAGCTGAAGCGCGATACGGACGCTGCCAATGAAGCGATCAGCCTGCAGAGCGTGATGCTGCAGGTCTCCAGCACCGGAAGCCTCGGCCTTGTCATTCTCGATGCGTGCCGCAACAATCCGTTCGCGGCGAAGATGAGCCGCTCGTTCGCCATCCGCGCCACCGCAAGCAATGGGCTCGGCCGCATCGAGCCGGTCGGCAACGTGCTGGTCGCCTACGCCGCGCGCGACGGCACCACCGCGCTCGACGGCGACGGACGCAACAGCCCGTTCGCCGCGGCGCTGTTGCGCAACATCGAGGCGCCGGGCGTCGAGGTCACCTTCATGTTCCGCAACGTCCGCGACGACGTGATGGAGGCGACGCGCAACGAGCAGCAGCCCTTCGTCTACGGCTCGCTGTCGCGCAAGGCGATCTACCTGGCAGCGCCGCCGGCCGACACAACGGCGCCGAAACAGGGAAACGCGACGCCGGCGGCCGCGGCTCCCGCCCTGTCGGCACCACCGGCGACGTCAGCCGGCGCGATCGATCCCGCGCTGGTCGGCACCTGGGAAATCATGGTGGCGGGCAGCCGCGGCCAGTCGCGCTGGATCTTGGCAGATCATGGCCGACGGCACCTACAAATTCCACGCCGAGCCCTTCCGCTCGGCGCAATCGCATGAAGGCACCGTCACCTTCGCCAACGGCCGCTGGACGCTGCATGCGCTGAGGGGACTGAGGAATTATAGTGATGCCGGCTCCTACGAGATCCACGACAGCATCGCGGTGATCACCGGCAATCTCGGCACCGGCTATTGGAAACGCAGCGTGGAGTAAGGCGGCGCGATGCAAGGGTGCAGCCGCAGGCTTCGCAGGCCTTATAAGTCCAGTTGACCCGTCGCCGGATAGACCACCGTACCATCGCCCTGCACGACGGCGCCTTCAGTGAGGCGGGCGGGCTCCTGGCGGCCCTCCCCCATGAGGTGGACGACGGTCTCACCGGACGCAATGAGATAGTCGGCGACGATGCGGCGGTGGCAGCGCCACCACGCGGCTTCCGAGCACATGATCGCGCAGCGCAGCCGGTGGCCCTCGTCGCGCAAATGCTGCAGGCTCTTCTGGAATTGCGGCGACAGCGCGTAGTCGGCGTAGTTGTGGAAGCTCTCGTTGCTCCAGAATCCGTTAACCGAAGGCGGCACGCTTCGCGCCTTGCCGCGCAGCCCGCCGAGATCGGCCAGATGCTCATAGGAGATGCCGGCGGCCGCCAGCGAATGGGGGAGCGTGTCCTTGTTGAACTGCGGATTAGTCCGCGACCGCGGCACCGTTCTGATGTCGACGACCCGGTCGATCCTGGCCGTAGTGAGGAGGACGATGAAGTCCTCGAGACTGCGGTTGGAATGGCCGATCGTGAAGAACGGCAGCGCCACGCCCTTGCTAGGCATGATGGAGCGCGCTGCCCTTGTGCGCCGCGACGTGATCGGTCTTGTTGCTCTTGATCTCGTACAGCGGATCAGCCTTCGAGGCGCGGTGCATGTGCCCCTTGTAGTCGAAATCGCTGGTATGAACCGCGATGATGGTGCCCGAGACACGGCCGGCCTCGGAATTCCACCTGAGGTGATCGCCGACCTTGAATCGTCTGGCCATCTCGCAACCTCCTTCAGGCGCAGGGCGCCAAATTGCAACTCCGGAATCAAAATGTCCGCTGCTGCAAACGGGTTGGCAGCCGGCCAGGTTCCTGCCTAGCGTTCCGGATCGTCCGAATTCGCTGTTGGGCTGGTCAGAATTGCTGCGAGGGGAATGGTGCCCAGGGAGGGAATCATACGCAACCACCGACACGACGAGCCGCTGTTTGTCCTTAGCATGGTAGCGTGAGCGCCAGCATCATGGCGGACCGTCAGTCATTCCCCATTGAAAGAAAAAGCATTTTCGACCTTCCAGGACCAAAACCCACCATTTGAGCTACGGCCCGAAATGGGAATTTCCACCGGCTCGAAATCACGTTCGGAAGAGGCAGGCTGATCATGGTCGAGGATGTAGAGCTGGGTTCTGTGGTGAACCTCGTATCCTCGTACCAACCAACGTCGGTCCTAGCGACGATTAACAACCGAGATTGCTCCCCAGAGTCGAAGGTCCTTGGCGCCTCGGCCGCCTGCAACCATCTCAGATTGCTGGTTCGAGCGATAGTTTAGACGTCAAGTCTTGCCCTCCGAATGCAAAGTCACACGCTCGAATCGTGTCAGGCGCGCCACAAGCGCGATCGTCGCCCAGCCGTTTCCGATCACATTCACCAGTGCGGGAGCCAATTATCTTCTCGCCTGCTCATACGCACCCGAGGGGCGCCCGGAGGCAAGATGGGCGTTCTGCCCGAGGCCCGGCGGGCAACGATGCTAACGCTTCGATCGCCCCTGAGATCTTCCGCAGGCCTTCAGTTCAGGCCTCGGACGGGAGTCGTTCCCTGCCGGAAGAGGCTTCGCCATGGCGTACATAGCCAAGCTCCAAAGGCGCATTCGCGCTGTCTAGAAATTCAACGGTAGTGAACCACAGGTCCGCATCGCCAACGTTTTCTAGATCGTGGATCTTGTATTCGCCCTCCCTATAGACGAAGTGACGGGTCTCGCCAGCCGAATAGACGGCTTCGATGATCGTCCCATCCTCCGCGTGTGATTGCGCCCGGCCTGGCGTGACTGCGGTCCAAAAGTAGTCCAACACGTGACGATGGAATCCAATGCGTTCGCGCGGTGCAAGCCGGATTTCCCAGACTCGCACACGTTCCGTTTCGGATAAGAGCCGCGTGCCGACCCGACCATTGAATTGATTGGCATCGAACTCTTTGCGAATAAATTCGGGCCATGCAGCCCTACCCTTTTCCGTCAGACCAGCGCTCATTGTAGTGCCTCCTTGAGATGAGCTATCCAGGTTGCATTATTCGACACCCAGCCCAGTCTGGGCGCGAACGTGCTGCGCGCCGAAAGAGGCGCGGACCGACGCAGCCGCCGCACTGCGGTCCAGCACTGAAATCGTCCACGACACCACGAAGGCCAGCGGGACCGAGACCAAGGCTGGGTTGTCGTAAGGGAATGGTGCAGGCCCGATCTTGAGCGCGGCAGTCCATACTCCCGGGCTGAGCGCGACCAATCCCACCGAAGCCAGCAAGCCAGCAAGCGATCCGCTCACTGCACCTCGCGTCGTGAGATCAGGCCAGACGATCGACAGAAGTATGACCGGGAAGTTCGCGCTCGCGGCGATCGCGAAGACTAGCCCGACCATGAATGCGATATTCTGGTTCTCGAACACGACACCCAAGCCCATCGAAAGAAGGCTGATTGCGATCGCCGAGACCTTTGACACCAGCACTTCCTCTTGCTCGCTCGCGCGTCCCTTGCGGACCACGCGGGCATAGAGGTCGTGGCTCGCCGCCGAGGCGCCCGCGAGCGTCAGCCCCGACACGACGGCGAGGATGGTCGCGAACGCTACCGCGGAGATGAACCCGAGCAATAGCGACCCGCCAACGGCGTCCGCCAGATGCAGGGCCACCATGTTGACGCCCCCAATCAGGCCACCCGAGGCATCCCGAAACTGCGGGTTCGCCGAAACCATCGCGATGGCGCCAAAGCCGAGTACGAACAGCAGGCTGTAGAAGATGGAGATGAACCCCGTCGCGACCAGCACCGACGTGCGAGCCTGACGGGCATCGCTCACGGTGAAGAAGCGCATGAGGATGTGCGGCAGCCCGGCCGTGCCGAATATCAAGGCCAGTCCGAGTGAGATCGCCGATACCGGATCCTTGACCAAGCCGCCGGGTGCCATGATGGCGTCGGCCTTCGGGTGCAACGTGATCGCCTCCCGGAACAGCGCCTCCAGACTGAAGCCGAAGTGCCGGAGAATCAGGATCGACATCAGCACCGAGCCAGACATCAACAGCACGGCCTTGATTATCTGCACCCAGGTCGTTGCCAGCATGCCTCCGAACGTTACATAGACCATCATGAGCCCACCGACGATGCCGACCGCGTAGATATAAGGCAGCCCGAACAACAGCTGGATCAGCTTGCCGGCGCCCACCAGTTGGGCGATGAGATAGAAGACCACAATCACGAGGGTGTTCACACTCGCGACGGCCCTCACCGGCGCCTCTGACAGACGATATGCCGCGACGTCGGCGAATGTGTAACGGCCGAGATTGCGCAACGGCTCGGCAATCAGGAACAGGATCATCGGAAAGCCGACGAGAAAGCCGATGGCGTAGATCATGCCGTCGTAGCCCGACGTATAGACGAGCGCCGTGACGCCCAGGAAGGTCGCTGCCGAGGTGTAATCGCCGGCGATAGCGAGCCCGTTCTGGACGCCTGTGAGGCCGGCACCGGCGGCATAGAAGTCCTTTGCCGTGCTCGTGCCCCGTCTTGCCGCCCACCATGTGATCGCAAGACTAACTGCGACAAAGCCAAGGAACATGGCGATCGCCGTCGCGTTCAGGGATTGCCGCATGCCGGTCGCGGAAGTCAGCGCGTCGGCCGCCGCAGGACTGGAAAGAAGGGCGAAGGCGGTTCCGAACAGGGCCCCGCAAGCCGAGCGCGAGATCATTGGAGGTCCTCCAGAAGGAGCTGACCGAGTTGATCGAATCGGGAATTGGCTCGCCGGACGTAGGCAGCCGTCAGAACGAAGCCGAGCGCAATCAGACCAACGCCGATCAACACGCCCCAGCTGATCACGGTGCCGTCCCACAGGGGATGCCCGAGCAACTGGGGCCGGAACGCGATGGTCAGGATGTAAGCGAAGTAGGTCGCAGCCATGACGATCGACATACCCACGCCAAGGCGCGCGCGTTCACGCGCAAGCTGTCTGAACGCGGGATGGTCCTGGATGGTTTTCAGGTCCATTGGTCTTTCTCCTCCCTTTTGAATTCGGTTAGGCGGCGATGCCCGTCGCCACCGCGGTCTCGGCCATGACCGCCTCGGGGCTGCGATGCCGCTCCGCCATCGCCCGCTCTTCGGCAGTGGCGATTTGCGCTTGCATGTATGCGCCGAGATGGCGGGCACGACGGACGACCGCAGCCCCGAAGGGCAGCCGGATCGACTCAAATTTTGCGAGCGCTGCGGACAGATCGGCCGGATGCGCTCGCAATGCGTCGACCAGAGCAGCCGCGTCGGCCGCGGCCTTCGTCACTCCCATTCCGACATGAGGTCTGGCGACGAACGCAGCGTCGCCCAGGATCACCGTTCGGGATCCGAGCGCCATACGCGGTGTCTCGAGATCCAGAATGGCCTGTATGAACGGCTGCGGCGTGAGGCGAACGACCTCAGCAAATTGCGGTGCAAGCAATCTCTCCGCGTCCCGCCGCATTGAGGCGATCACGTCGGATCGAATCTTCGTCGGCGGAATCGACAATTCGTGCCGGACGCCATCGATGTCGGTCAGCAGATCTGCCAATCCATGATCGGCATTGGCTGGGCGGTACCAGACAAAATTGAAGCGGCGCTCGCCGACATCCATCTCTTCTTTGGTCCCGGCGACGGGGTAGCCGAGCATCTGCTCCCCGGGAGGAAGGCTGAAGGCGAACCAGTCGCACAATTCTGCGCGGGCGCGAGGCGACAGGTCGCGCTCATTGACGAGGCCCCGCCAGGCGACATAGCCGGCGTACGCAAAACGGATATCGGCGGCAAGCTGTGCCCTGACGCATGAGAATATGCCATCGGCGCCGATCAGCAGGTCTGCCGAAGCCTCGGAGCCATCGGAGAAGCGCGCCACCACGCGATCGCCAAGCTCCGTGACTTCCACCAGGTTCTTGCCGTGATGATAGTCTTCTGTGGGGAGTGCGGCTCTTAATAGTCCGTAGAGGTGTCCCCATGAAGTAAGGACTTGCCGCAGCCCGAGTTCGCCCACGATACGGCCGCTCCGATCCAGCACACGCCGTCCCGGAACGACGATTCCAACGGCGGCGGCTTCAGTATCGATGCCGGCCCTGCCCAGTACCTCGAACAACTCGTGATGGGTGACGATGCCCGCGCCACGACCTGCCAGTTCGGAGCCGATACGCTCGTATACATCGACGTTCCAGCCTTCCCGCCGCAGCAGCAATGCAGCGAACAGTCCGGCCATGGACCCACCGATCACGAGTGCTTTCGGCCGCACCTGGCGCTTCCAGCGATCGTCACTCATGAGCTGCCTCCCTTCTGCTACAAGCAGGCTTATTTATCAATTGATCAATTATTGGGTCGTCTTTGACCCAAGTCAACGATTATTTATCATCTGATAAACAAAACGTGATGGTGCCGCGGCCGATCGGCTGCGGTGTCAAATCGGTGTAGAAGTGCCAAAAGCACTCAAACTGGCGAATCAGGTGTGAAACAGCCCAGCAGAGCGCGTCTCCGAACGCCGATCCGAGAGCAGCAGAGGCTGGACCCGTCCGAGCGGGAAGCCATCATCGCGCGGGGAGCCGTCTCGTTTTTCGCCGAGTACGGGTTCGAGGGGCAGACCCGCGAACTCGCAAAGCGGCTGCGCATTACCCAGCCCCTGCTCTACCGCTACTTTCCGAGCAAGGAAGCTCTCATCGAGCGGGTCTATCAGGACGTTTTCGTCGAACGCTGGAAGCCATCTTGGGAGAAAGTCATCACTGATCGCTCGGTCCCTCTGAAGGCGCGGCTGGTCCATTTCTATCGCGAATACGCCGAGGCCATCCTCACCTACGAGTGGATCCGCCTGTTCATGTTCGCGGGCCTGAAGGATCTCGGATTGAATGCCCGCTATCTCAAAATGCTGCGCGAGCGCGCGTTCGAAAAGGTGATCGAGGAAATCAGGGTCGAGTATGGACGCCCCTCGACCGACGAACTTCCGGTCACCGTTCTCGAAATCGAGATGGTGTGGGGACTGCACGCGGCGATCTTCTACCTCGGAGTGCGTCAATTCATCTACTCGATGCCCCTCGAAACGGACGTCAATTCGATCATCGACGCAAAAATAGCGACGTTCCTGAATGGCGTTCGTCCCGTTCTACCGGCCAAAGCACCGGTCTAGGTCCGGGAGGCACGTCTGCAGCCTTGTTAAAAGCAAATTGGAAGCCGTGGATGTATCGGTGCGCCGTACTTCTACCACGCCTTCAAACCTCCAAATCACTACTTCCGATCAGACCGCAATGGCTCGCTTGATCCGGGCGGCAGTGAATGGAAGTTCATGCATTCGAACGCCAGTTGCATCCCTGATCGCGTTGGCAATCGCGGCTCCGGCCGGCCCTTGCGCCGCCTCGGCGACACCATAGAAGGCATCGCCGGGCCGATCTATCAGGTCGACTTCGACCGACTTCGGGACGCTGCCGAACCGCATGATCGGATAGGCTGACCAATCTACCGAAGTGACGCGGGTGCGATCGAACGTCACCTGTTCGAAAAGCGTCCAGCTTATCGACTGCAAAATGCCGCCTTCGATTTGGTTGCGGACGCCATCCGGATTCACGACCTGCCCGGTGTCCACCGCCGCCACGACGCGACGGACGCGAACGATGCCGCTTTGGCGCGGAAGGTCTATCTCGACGGCCACCGCACACCAAGCCTCGAGGTTCTTGTAACGCGCAAAGCCAAACCCGAATCCGGTGCTCTCGGAACGCTTGACCCGCGTAGTCCAACCGAAACGCGATGCGACCGTTTCGATGACTTCACGAGCTCGAGGATCTTCGGTGTGCCGAAGTCGAAACGTCACGGGGTCTTGCGCCGAGCGCGCTGCCAATTCGTCGAGGACGCTCTCGATCGAGAGGACATTGAGATAACCGCCCAGGGAGCGCATGGACGAACCGCGCAAGGGCATGTCGGGCAGGAAGTGGCTGATTACCTTGCAGTTCGCGATCGCGTAGAGCGGAATCGCGTTCCGGTCGCCGCCGCCTTCCGGCTGCGCAAGCGCGACGGGCGGCGCGGGCGGGAAGGGGTCCGACTTCAGTCGGGCGGCAATCAGCGTCCCCGGCGGTCCGGGCCGCATCATGTGGGACTGGCTCCAAACTTCGTGGTGCCAATCCGCGATCGCGCCGTCGGCGCCGACTGTCGCCTTCAGCTTGACCACCATGCCCGGCCCGAACGGATCCCATGCGTGCTCCTGTTCGCGCATCAGTTGGACCCTGACCGGCCGCCCGGGCCACCGCGACGGCGAGCATCGCCGCGTCGGCCGCAACGTCATCGGCACCGTTGTGGCCGTAGCATCCGGCGCCTTCCGCATGGACGCAGCGCACGTTCTCGGCGGGCATCCGCAGCATGCCGGCGATCGCATCCCGAAGGAAGAACACACCTTGGGTATGGGTCCAAATCGTGAGCTTTCCTTCCTTGAGTTGCGCAAGCGCGCACGCCGGTCCGATTGATCCGTGCGTGAGATAAGGCCTGCTGAAGGTGCCTTCGACCGGGATTCCCGGCGCGCCCGGATTTCCGGTGCCGTGAATCGTCGTGTCGCGCGATGGCAGATTCATCAGTGCGGCCGGCAGATCCGCCTCGTCCGGCAGTGCCTCGCGCTCGATCCAATTCGTCGTGGCCGCAAGAGTTCGCATTCCCTGCACTGCAGCCCACTCGCGTTCCGCGATTACGCCGAGGAAATTGCCATCCCGCACGACCTTGACGATCCCGGCCATCCGCTCGACCCGCGCGACGTCGCAGTCCCGCAACGTGGCGCCATAACTCGGCGGGCGAACGACACGACCGTGCAGCATCCCTTCGGGGCGCAGATCGTGGACGTACGCCACTCCACCAGTCACCTTGGCCGGAATATCGACCCTTGGAACGGGCCGGCTCATCACGGTGAAGTCTGCCGGCGAGGTCAGGCGCGAAGTCTGACCGGCGTCGACCGACAGCAACTGATCGCGAACCAATTCACTGTAGCCGAGCCGCTTGCCATCGGCCCCGAACACCTCGCCATCGCGCACCTTCAGCGAAGCGGCGGACACGCCGAGTCTGCGGGCCGCCTCGTCGCGGAGTAATTCGCGCGCTTGCGCCGCCGCATGCCGAATCGCGGTGCCGGAGTCCTGCATCGAATGGCTGGCGGCCGTGTAGCCTTCATTGGGCGTCCGCGCAGTGTCGGCCGTGACCAGCGATAACCGCCCTAGCGGCAACTTGAGCTCCTCCGCCGCGACCTGAAGGAGCGCCGTTTTAAGGCCTTGCCCAAGCTCGGCCTTTCCGGTGAGGATCGTCGCGGCACCCGACGCATCGATGCGGATCCACGCGTCGATTTTCGGAGTGTCGTCGAGGCTTCCCGGCAAACCGTGCTTCGAGGATCCTCCACCCGTGCCGGTTTCGGTCTGTGCGTGCGTCCCGGACAGCCGGAAGGCGACGATAAGCGCGCCGGCGCCAGCCAGAACGCTGCGCCGAGAGACAGCCTGCGTCATCGACCTGTCCTCGCCTCAACTGTCTTTGGCCGCATCTCTTCTGCGGCGCGCCGGATCGCACGCAAGATGCGCATGTGCGTTCCGCATCGGCAAAGATGAGGTTGCAATTCCGCTTCGATCGACTCGTCGGTGGCGTGCGGATCGCGATTGAGCAATGCCTGGGCGCGCATCATCATGCCGGGAATGCAGTATCCGCATTGTGCAGCCTGCTCAGCGATGAAGGCGCGCTGCATCGGGCCAGGAGCGTCCCGGCTCCCGATTCCCTCCAGCGTGGTGACCGTCCGTCCCTCCAATACCATCACCGGCGTCACGCAGGAGAACACAGCCTTGCCATCCACAATGACAGTGCAAGCTCCGCATTGGCCGAGCCCGCACCCGAATTTCGCCGCGTTCAGGCCGAGTTCGTCCCTGAGAACGTAGAGCAGCGGCGTATCAGGGCTCGCCTCGATGGATCGACTCTCGCCGTTGACGATCAGGGTTGTCATGCTTCTTCGCCGAGCCTCCTGTGTCCTTGTTCGGTCCAACTCACCGGCTGCCTCTTGCTTCCGCAATCGCCTTGGTCAACCCATCCCATTGCTGCTTTCCCGCAAACCGCGTGCGCAAGTAGTTGACGAGATCGGATATCTGCCGGTCGTCAAGGACATCGCCGAAACCGGGCATGATGGGATGCGCGGACGCGCCGGCAGCTGCCGGTATCCCCCGCACCACCAGATTGATCAGGTTAACGGGCGTCTCGTCTGCGACCGCGGTGGAGAGACCGAGCCTTAAGCCGCCGAGCGGCAAAGGTCTGTCGCCATCGTGGCACGACGCACAGACGGTGGTGTAGATCGCACCGCCCGCCTCGGACGGGATCGAGGGCGTCGCCGCCTGAACACCGGCGGCTTGCGGCAGGCGCCCCGGACCTGAAGCTGGCTGCTCCGCACCATTCCACCCCTCTCCTTTGCCGAGAGAGGCGAGATAGTGGGCCATTGCGCCGACGTCGGCGGGATCGACCTGGGACAAATTGTCGACCACGTTCGCCATAGGCCCCTGAGCGCTCCCATGCAGGGGATGCGAGCCACGTGCGAGATAGTCCGCGAGGGCGGCTTCGTCCCATGCGACTGGCGATAGCGAGCTTCGACCGAGCGCATAGGCACGCCAGCCTTCGGCCTCACCGCCTGCGAAACTGGCCGATTTCATTTCCGCGCCGAGAAGGTTTCGAGGGGAATGGCAGGCGCCGCAGTGACCCAGTCCGTCGACCAGGTACTTGCCCCTGTTCCATTTCTCGTGTCCTTCGACGGATCGGCGACGAAACGCGCTCGGCGGAGGAAGAGAAGTTTCCAGCCGGCCAGCGTCAGACGGACATTGAGAGGAAAAGGAAGCTCGTTCGGTGGTGCCGACGACTTGACCGGATCGAGCGACATGAAGAAGGCGTACAAGGCCCTCACGTCCTCAACCGATACGCGCGTGAAATGGTCGTACGGAAAAGCCGGATAGAGGTGGCGTCCTTCGCGATCGACGCCGGACCGCAGAGCACGAATGAAAGCCTGCTCCGACCAGCGGCCGATGCCGGTCTCCGGATCTGGCGTGATGTTGGTGGAGTAGATCGTTCCGAAGGGCGTCGGCATTGCAAGCCCTCCAGCATACGGGAGCCCGTCGGGCGCGGTATGGCACGTGGCGCAGTCGCCAAGGAGGGCAAGGCTTGCTCCAAGGCGCACCACGGCACGATCCGGTGCGCCGAGCGACCTCGGATCGATCGGAGGAATCGGTGATTCCCAAGCATAAAGAAGTGCGGCCATCCCACCGAACGTCCCGATGGCTAGCAGTGCGAGCAGAACGAACCTCAGTTTCATCGCCCTCCCCTCTTGGATGCGAATGCCATATCAGGCGGGTCATGGCGTCTTCTTTTCAGTTTCATGCGCGACTTGCACAATCCCCCGATCACAGTTCGACGAGCCAATCCAAAGCGTGCGTACGGAATCCAATACGTTCGTTCATCCGCAACGTAAGGATCGATCAAGACTCTCACGTCTGAAAAACGAACGTGCAGGCAAGGTGCTATCGCGGCAATCGCCAACGTCGTCGCGGTCCCGCGCCGATGAAGCACACGCTCATGGGAGCCATCCATTTTCGAGGGCATCTTGCTATTTATCGATCGATAATTAACTGTCGGTCCTGCTTGAGGTCAAGAGCCGGGCGCATCGAACCGAGACCGCGTTCCGACGAAACGAGGATTTGCCGCCATGTCGACGTCAACGATTGCGACGGACCAACAGGTCCCCGAACTCACGCGCGTACGCACGTTCGCTATGGCGGTCTGTGCGGGGATCGCGGTCGCGAACATCTATTATAACCAGCCCCTGCTGGGCCTGATCGAGGCGAGCTACCCGAATTCCTCGGCAATCGGCCTCATTCCCACGGCCACGCAATTCGGCTACGCCGTCGGCCTCCTGTTCCTGGTGCCCCTAGGGGATCTGGTCGAAAGGCGACGCCTCATCGCCGCGCAGTTCGTCGTTCTGGCAGCGGCTCTCGCATTCGCCGCGATCGCTCCGTCCACGTTCGCGTTGATTGCGGCGTCGCTCATGCTGGGTGTGGTGGCCACCGTGGCCCAACAGATCGTCCCGTTTGCCGCAACGCTTGCCGACGACCGGACCAGAGGCGCGGCAGTCGGAACGGTGGTCAGCGGAATTCTGGGCGGCATTCTCCTCAGCCGCACGATAGCCGGCTTGGTCGGGTCGCACTTCGGATGGCGCGAGATGTTCTGGCTTGGCGTCCCCTTGGCACTCGGTGCGGCCGCGCTGGTGCGCTCGATCCTGCCCCGGCACCATGCGACGCAGGCCATCGGATACCCTGCCGCGCTGCGCTCGCTCGTCCACCTGCTCGTCGAGGAGCCGGCGCTTCGACTGGCCGCAGCGACGCAAGCGATGCTGTTCGCCTCCTTCATCGCTTTCTGGACAATCTTGTCTCTCCATCTGCAGGAACCGGCGTTTGGACTCGGTCCCGAGATTGCTGGCCTGTTTGGCGTCATCGGCGCGTCGGGAATGCTCGCCGCGCCGCTCGCAGGTCGCGTAGCCGACAAGCGGGGGCCTCATCTCGTGATTGCGATCGCTGCCGCGGTCTCGCTCTCCTCCTGGGCTATTTTTGTAGGCTGGAACGCCATCGCGGGATTGGTCGTCGGCGTCGTGTTGCTCGACGCGGGCGTGAACGCAGCGCTCGTCTCAAATCAGCACCTTATCTTCGCTCTGCGTCCCGAGGCGCGAAGCAGGCTGAACACCATATTCATGACGGCGATGTTCGTCGGCGGTTCTCTCGGATCGCTCGGTGCGAGTTGGGCATATACGCACCTGTCATGGCTCGGCGTTTGTGGATACGGGGCCGCGCTCGCGACAGCGGGTCTGCTCTTGCAGCTACCGACGGTTTTGTCCCGGGCCGGCAAGACACATCACTGACGTCACTCTCCTGTGAATGGACCATTTTGAAACTGGAAGGAGCGAGATACATGGTGGGTCTCTTTCATTCGACCGCGTTGGGCGATCTTAGTCTTAAGAACAAAATAGTAATGGCCCCGATGACGCGCTCGCGCGCCGACGAGCGGGGCGTCATCAATCCCACCGCATCGGAGTATTACGCAGCGCGGGCGAGCGCCGGCCTTATCGTGACCGAGGGCGTGAACGTGGGACCGATGTCCCGCGCCTTTGACCGGACGCCCGGTCTCTGGACGGAGGAGCAGACCGAAGGATGGAAAGCGGTCGTCGATCGGATCCACGAAGAAGGGGGGCGCGTCGTCGCGCAGCTCTGGCACGCCGGGCGCGCGAGCTCGCGTGGCCTGCTGTCCGACAGACAACCGCTATCTCCGTCGGGCGTGAACGACGATCTGGATCGGCTACAGGTATGGGCGCTCCTCGCCAACGGCTCATACGTGCGGATCGCCGCCACGTCGTCGCGCGCAATGACCCCTGCGGATATCCAGGGTGTCGTGAGCGAATTCCGACTAGCGGCCGCCAACGCCGTGCGCGCGGGGTTCGACGGGGTCGAGATCCACGGCGCCAATGGTTATCTGATCCACCAGTTTCTGTCCTCGACGATTAACCTGCGAACCGACGACTATGGCGGTAGCGCCGAAAGACGATCCAGGTTGCTTCTGGAAATCGTCGCGGCGATTTCCGATGTCGTGCCGCGTTCACGGATAGGACTGCGGCTATCGCCGTTCGCAGACTACAACAGCGTTCGGGACCCGAAACCGGAGGATACCTATGGGCAACTCGCAAATTGGCTGGGAACTGCGGGGCTTTTCATATCTGCACCTTGCCGACACGAACGCTTGGACCGGTGCGCCCGACTACGAAAGGATGCTGTCGATATTCCGTGGACACTATCGCGGGCCCCTCATCGTCAATGCGGGCATCACCCCCGAGCATGCCGCGCGGATCGTCGATTCTGGAGAAGCGGACGCGGTCGCCTTCGGCCGTCTCTTTCTCGCAAATCCGGACCTTCCGGCGCGAATTCGAGTTGGTGGCCCCTACAGCTCGCCGCAGCCATTCGGGGTATATGGCGGTTCGGATTCCGGATATCTCGACTATCCGACACTCGACACTGGCAGCAGAGAGACCGCGGAGCGAGCTTAGTGCTGGCCGAACCGCCGAACGGGCAGGCCTGCGGATTCGTCAGCACGCCATTCCGTACACGGACATCCGGGCGGAGACGCCCCGCAACTGGTGCTCACCGAGATGCTCGGCATCATGAGAGAGATGTCGGGCGACGGCTTCCGTCATGAGCAAGTCCCGGCCTATAATCTTGGTGAGCGCTTCCACGCGGCAGGCCTCATTGACGGCCGCGCCGATGACCGTGAAGTCAAGGCGGTCTGGAGCGCCGATATTGCCGAAAAAGACCTCACCTTCGTGAAGGACGATGCCCGCCCGCAGCAAGGCGCGGCCTTCGGCGTCGGATGCGACACGGATGTTCCGATTGGCGGCTTCGAGTCTGGCAATCGCCTCCCTCGCCGCCGAGACGGCCGCGCGCGACGCTTCGGCGACTCCGACCGTCACCGGAAAGACGGCGAGCATTCCGTCGCCGATGAATTTGAGAATTTCGCCGCCGTGAGTGGCCACGGCGCTCACCATCGCTTCGAAGTAGGCGTTGAGCAGCACCAGCATGTCGGCCGGGGCCAGTACGTCCGACATTTTCGTGAAGTTTCGGAGATCCGAGACCCATATCACGGCGCGGATCGAGTCTCCTGCGCCGCGTTTGATCGCGCCTTCGAGCACCTTAGCGGCGGCGCCGTAACCAAAGGTAGGCGCCCAGCGCGTTTTCGGAGATCTTCAACTCGCTGTGCCGCTGCACGTGCAAGGCGAATAGTTTGAAGAGGCGGGTCAGGGCATCTATCTCCGCCTCGGCGAAACCGCCGGCCGCTTTCGTCGCGATGGTGATCACGTTACGTGTATCCAGGCCAGATAAGGGAATCGCCACGTAATCGGTCATGCCGGCAGCCGCGAGTTCGATCATGATGGGAAATTCCGCCTGCGCCGACGGCTCGTTCGGCATTCGCCGGATCGTCTCGCCGGTCTCCACAATGCGCTGCAGCGGATTGAGCTTGTAGGCATCGGAGTCGACCGCCGCGTCACCGACCCGCACCTCGTCGCAGAAACCATCCTCAGCGTTCCAGACCCACGCGAACCCCGCGAGCTGGGGGTGGAGCGTGCCGATGTGCAGGGTTAGTCGATCGACCGAAGAGCGGGCGGCCATCATCCGACGGATCAGCTTGACGAGGAGCTCGATCATCTGCCTCTCACGGCAGAGGCCTCTTCCAGCAGCCAGTTTTCGATCTCGGCTAAAGTGTCCGCGCTGCCGGGGGCGACAGCGATCGGGCCGGCTCTTCGCACGAACGACACCGACGGAGGATAGGATCGAGGCGACGGATCGCAAGTCTCGGAAGCCATTTCAGTTCCCTCGCTTATCGACTTCACGGCCGAAGCGTTCGACGAGGAAATCGATGAAGAGCCGCACCTTCACTGACAGGTGTCTGGTCGGCGGATAGACCGCGTACAACGTGAGCGGCGGCGCCCAAAAGTCGTTCAATATCGCCTTCAATCGTCCCTGCTGGAGTGCCTCTCCGGCGATGAACTCGGGGATCAACGCCACGCCCCTTCCCTTGACCGCGACGTCGCGCAACACCTCCGCGTTGTTGACGCATAGGGACCAGGCGGGCTGGATCCAGTGCTCCCCATCCGCGCCGGTCAGCTTCCACTGATTGCCGGTGAGCAGGAAACCGTAGGTCAGCGAGACGTGATTGCCGCAGGTCCTGCGGGTGATGAGGCGTACCGTGCCGCTTGAGATAGTCCGGCGAAGCGCAGACCACTCTCGGCATCGGCGTGATCTTCCGGGCGATCAAACTCGACGATTCGAGCTCGGCAATTCGGAGCGTCACATCGAATCCATCCTGGACCGGATCGAGGAGGTCGTCGCTCAGCACAAGCTGAAGCTGCATCTCCGGATATTTGGTCATGAAGTCGGCGATTGCCGGCCCCAGTCTGATCGTGCCGAAGGACATCGGTGCATTGATGCGCAGGAGGCCGCGCGGCGTCGACTGCAAATGCGCAACCGCCTGATCGGCGGCATCGAGCTCAGAGAGAACCACCAGCGCCCGCTCGAAATAGAGCTGACCGTTCTCGTTCGGACTCGCGTGTCTGGTCGTACGGTTCAGAAGCTGCACGCCAAGACTCTCCTCCAGTTCCGCGACGTATTTGCTGACGGCGGACCTGGACAGGCGCAACTGGCGGCCCGCTTCGGAAAAACTCCCGGTCTCCACCACCTTCGCGAAGGCCTTCAGGCAGGCCAACTTGTCCATGTCAGACCCCGATTGTCGCCAATTTGTAGACAGAGACGCCACAAGAGCATGGATTGTTCTCAATTCAAAGCCATCCGATATGTCGAGGCAGAGCCAAGCGGCTCTTTTGAACCCAGAGGGCAAGATGTCAGGCATCCATCACGTCACCGCCATCGCAGGCGACCCGCAGAAGAATTTCGGCTTCTACACGCGGGACCTCGGCCTGCGTTTCGTCAAGAAGACGGTCAATTTCGACGATCCCGCCACCTACCATTTCTATTACGGAGACGAGGCCGGCCGGCCAGGCACGATCCTCACCTTCTTCCCCTGGGAAGGGGCTCCGGAGGGACGTCGCGGTGTCGGCGAAACCCATCAAACAACTTTTCGCGTCCCGCAGGGCTCGCTGGGTTACTGGACCCAGCGCTTCCTGGAAAAGGGCATCAAGTTCGAGGCGCTCGAAAAGCGCTTCGGCGAATCCGTGCTCGCCTTCTCTGACCCGGACGGCATGGCGCTTGCGCTCGTCGGTATCCCCGGCGCCGAGGACGAACCGGCATGGAGCAACGGCGACGTACCGGCGGAGCATGCAATCCGCGGCTTCCAGGGCGTCACTCTCCTGCTCGACGACGCGACCAGGACCGCCAGGGTTCTTACCGGCGTGTTCGGCTTCCGCGAGACCGCGCGGGAGGGCTCCGTAATCCGGTTCAAGGCGCCGGGCGACGCGCAGGGAAACGTGGTCGACATCTATGAGGCGAAGGGCTTTCTGCGTGGCAGGCAGGGCCGTGGCTCGGTGCACCACATCGCATTCCGCGCCAAGGACGACGCCGAACAGGGAAGCATGGCCGAGAAGCTCGTCAGTAATCACGGACTGCATCCCACCGAACAGAAGGACCGCAACTACTTCCGATCGATCTACTTCCGGGAGCCGGGCGGCGTGCTGTTCGAGATCGCGACGGATATTCCAGGGTTTGCGGTGGACGAACCGGTCGAAACGCTCGGCCGCGATCTGAAACTGCCGAGCTTCCTCGAGCCGCACCGCAAGGAAATCGAGGGTGTTCTGCCCGAGCTTCAAGGAGCCGCGTCATGACCACAAGGCCTCCATTCACGTATCGCTTCGAACCTGGCGATCGGACGGGCGCGCCGCCCTTGCTGCTCCTTCACGGCACGGGCGGCGACGAGAACGATCTGCTGCAGCTCGGTGCCATGATCTCGCCAGGCTCCCCGCTCCTGTCGCCTCGCGGCCGCGTTCTCGAGAACGGGATGCCACGTTTCTTTCGCCGCCTCGCAGAAGGCGTCTTCGACGAGGAAGACGTCCGCCACCGCGCGCTTGAACTTGGGGAGTTCATCCAGGACGCTCGGGAGCGCTACGGCATCGAATCGCCGCTCGCCGTGGGCTACTCGAACGGCGCCAACATCGCCGCCGCGCTTCTCCTTATCAGGCCCCGGGTGCTGTCCGGAGCGATCCTGCTGCGGGCCATGGTCCCGCTGACGGACCCTCCTGCCGCGGATATCGGCGGAAAGACGGTCTTGATCCTGTCCGGACGGCAAGACCCAATCGTTCCTGCTGACAATGCGGATGCGCTGGCCAGCATGCTGTCGACAGCGGGAGCAAAGGTTGACCATCGACTCCTCCCGGTTGGCCATCAGCTTTCGCAGGCCGACATCACCATCCCCCGTGCGTGGCTGGCCGACGCGAAGCACCAAGCAACGGTCTCCTGACGATCGATCTCAGACCCGGTCGACGTGCCGTTCGGACAGCTCGTCCGGTGGCCCGCTGACCGGGCTTGGTTTAGTTAGTTCGGCTAACCCTTCCCTCGCGTGCATTCATAGAGAAACCAGGTTCTTCGCTCGGCCTCGTCGATCCAATTCTCAATAAGGCTCGTCGACGCCACGTCGTTGTACTCCTCGCAGACCGCGCGGGCCTCGCGCAGCAGCGTCGCCATCCGCTTGTTGTCATCGAGAAGCTCGGCAAGCATGTCCTCGGGAGTCACGTAGGGCGCGTCGTTGTCGAGAATCCTTTGAATTCGGTGGATATGCCCGTACCGCCGAGCTTGCGAACGCGCTCGGCGATGACGTCGGTGGTCGCGAAGATCTGGTCACCCTGCTCGTCGAGCAGCAGATGGTAGTCGCGAAAGTGCGGCCCCGACATATGCCAATGGAAGTTCTTGGTCTTTAGATAGAGCGCAAACATGTCAGCCAGCAGCCCGGTGAGGGCCGCGGAGATGTCGGTCCTCCCTTGTCGCCGAGGTCCGACGGAGTCCGGAGGGGCATCAGTCTGGTAGCTTCGGGGGAGCGGTCGTGCATTTTAGTCTCCGAGTGCTGATCGAAAGTCCAAAACTCGCCGTCGTGCCCCTTTGTCGCTCCCGTCGCATCACTTTGGCTCGGCGGCCGCCAGGAACACGGCTGGCGCCGCGATCAACGGAGGGATCGCAAAACACCACGTCCCGAGCTTCGCATAGAGAATTGCTCCGGCCGCGCAACCCAGCGCAAATGCCGTCACGCTCGCGGCCATCTTACCGATACGCGGTTTGGCCACCGACAGTACCGAGGCCGGAGCGCCCCTTATGAAGTCGGCGACGTCGATCATGATCTGGGTGGTGGTACCTGTCATGAGAGTGCTCGGAGGCTCGGTCCCCATGTGGATGCGATGCGCGGCGTTCTGAATGGCCATCGCGGCCACCAGGATCATGCCGGCGGTGATCGCCTGCCAGCTATCACCTTGCACGAATGGTCCGAAACGGACGGCGCAGGCCGCGCCAATTGCCAGCAGCATTACCTTGAGGGCGAGCATCGAGCGGAAGATCGGCAATCCGATCGCAGGCAGAAAGAAGCTGAAGACCCGAGTGCCGATCACGACCAGGCAGAAGACCGGCAGCGCCAGCAGTTTCGCGAGGGCGCCGGACGTGCCGAGCACCATCGCCGCGCCGAACGTGACGAAATTGCCGGTAACGTGCGCAGTGAACAGCCCCTTGGAGCGCGAGGAAGCCGGCGGTATCGACGAACCCCGCATTCAGGCTCATCAAAAGCGGAAGCAGGAGTATATGCCGTGGCATTTCACCAACCGTATTGGAGTTGCACGCCGAGATAGTTGCTGGTGTGGCCGCCGGCGCGGATGATCGTGTCGCCGACGTCGAAATGTACGGCTTCGATGGCGCCAGTGAGGTGATCGTTGAACGCGTAGTCGACGCGGAGCTGTCCGTAGGCTCCGGTCCAATTGCTGCCCTTTCCGGCAGTGCCGGGAACAGGCACATTGGGCTGGACGTAGATGGCGTCGGCCGTCGTTTCGCGCCACTGCAGGCCGATGGCTCCCATCACCTTCATCTTGCTCGCCGGACTGACGGTGACGGACGGCTTGACATGGACAAGGTTCACATAGCCCGTGTAGCCGGCGAGCGTGAAATAGTAGCCGTTCGGGAATAGCGGATTGAACGTCCCCACCGTGCCGTCTCCAGGATGATGGTCTCCGGAGGCAGCATCGAACTGGATGCCGAGCCGAGGCTGCCAAGGCGCGCTTGCAAAAGTGTAGCCGGTCCGTGCACCTACGGCCCAGGCGCGAATATCTGCCGTAGCCACCTGGCCGACCTGGCCCATGGCCTCAAGATCCCAATCGATGTGCTGGGCGTTGCCCGCGAAGCGCACATCGAAGACGTGCCGGTGTTCGTCGCCGAACGCGTCGAGGTACTTGGCGTTGTTCCGTTCGTACAGCGAATAGTAGGCCGACAGCTCCTTGTCGCCGAGCACCTTGCGCTCGACCCTCAACGTGCTGAAGCGGAAGCTGTCGTTGGACGTGTCGTCGAACGGACGACCATCGAAATATTGGACTGGACGGCTGACGAAGCCGATGAACCGCCAGACGCCGGTCTCCCAGTCAGCCCAGAGCGCATCGAACGACTGCCGTACGTTCGGCCCATCCCGTGACGATACGAAACGCTGCAGGTCGAAGGCAAAGTCCTGCCGCCCGACGCGCGCCTTCAGCGTTCCGCCCGAGAACGTGTTTACATATTCCAGAAAGGCAAGACGAAGGTCGAGCCTATCCTGATCGACTGGCGAGATGCTCAGTTTGTCGAATGCGCGATCATCCTCCAACTGAACGAATGCGCGCCAGTTTTCGTCGAAATGAACGTCTGCATGGACCTGCAGTCGTTGCAGGAGGTAGCTGTCCGACGGCGTGTGGCCGGTGCCGAAGCCCGCCGCGTCGTTGCTCTCGAAACGCTCGCGCAACGTGGCGCCTAACGAGATGTAGCTCTTCGGGTCGGTGGCCCAAAGCGGAATGTATTTGAGCTCGTCGAACGGCTCGGTCCGTAGCCTCGGATCAGCGAGAACGGACCAGTCCTCTGCCCAGCGGTTTGCTTGAATAGCGGGTCGTTTCGGAAGCGTCGCGTCTCCATCATCCGCGAGCGCGTGGTCGATTCCGGCGCCAAACGTGGCAAGTACGAGCAAAATCCAGGAGCTCCGCAGACCGGCCAGATGCGACATCGACAGTCATCACCCTTATTTGCCACTGGTCCGCGGGGCGTTCTTCGGAGCGAGCGAGTGAATTTCGGCGACGTATCCGCCCGGAAACATGACGAACGCCGCAGAGCGGCCGTCCGATGTGGAGGGTTCGACGAGCACGGTGGCGCCGGCGCTCTTCGCCTTGTCGAGCGTCGCAGCAAGATCAGCCACTTCGTAACCTGTCGTCTCCCGCCCATAGGGATAGGGCAGATGGCCATCCGTGACCAGTACGACCATCTTCCCGAAGGAGGACTCGATCCGGATGCGCCTGTAGGTGGCGTCCGACCTGCCGATCTCGACGCCCGGCGCTTTTCCGTCATCGGAGACGATCCTGCCACGGGAAAATGCAACGAAGCTCTTGGTGAACGCGGCCGCCCGGTCCGGTGAGACGTACACGCGGTTCTCCGGAATCCGCTCGAACGCGGCGTAATTGGGCTTCGTCGTGTGCCAGTAGATTTGCAGGTTGACGCCGCCAAGGCCACTGAATCACGGCATCGCGCCCGATGGGATCGGGGAAAGTGGAAACGATTACGTCGGCGCCCGCTGCGCGCGCCGCCTTGATTGCCTCGTCCATGTCGCTGACGAGATAGCCGTTCCGTTCCGCGCCGAACGGATACGGGATCGGCGTCTTGAAGCCAAACAACGAGACGGTGCCCACGGGCGTTTGCAGCAATTGCGACGTGGTGCTGCTTGGCGTAGGCGTGACAGTCGCCACCACCTGCTTGGTGCTCTTGCCGCCGAACGTCGCGACGAAACTCGTCGCGAACTTGTCCACATCCTCAGGGGCCACATACACGTGGGTCGTATCATATTGAGGGGCGACGGCGACCATTGTCTCCTTGGACTTCGTCGCTTCCTTTCCAGCAACTGGCCCAGCCGTCGTGATAGCCGCGGAAAACGCCAAAAGAGCGAGGATTCTTGTTGATTTCATTTCGACACTCCTTGGAAGGCATGAGATCGCGCAGCCCGGATCGAGCCCGGAAGAAGCCTGGTCGGCAGCTATCGACACGATGATGAGGCCCGCAATCAACCCGAGATGTTCAAAGAAGGCATTAGTGGCCATGAATCTTTCATGGCCATCCATTGTCCAGAAGGCGTTGGCGGTGAGCATCGCGACGAACGTCAGCACACCGAGCCCGCCTGCTCCAAACCACACGAAGCGATTGACGATGACAAGCAGTGAACCACCAAGTTCGACCACAATGGCGGCTGCAGCCCACAGTGAGCCCGGATACAGGCCGAAGTGTTCTTGCTCGGCCGCCGCGCCCGCGAAGTCGAGCAGCTTGGTAAAGCCGCCGAGCACGTAGGCCGAGACCAGCGCCAGCCTCGCTGCATGCCACAGCGGAGGCCAACGCAGAATCGCGGATACCCAGTTCGGCGTCATATCAGACCGCCCAGCAGGCGCACCCGAGAGCGCCCCAGAAGCTTCTGAGGTCGGAAACGGGGAGACGGCTCGACCATGCCGAGGCATGATCATGTCCGTGCACGCCACAGGAGTTGGCGCAGCCGCACATCTGCGCAGCCTTCATGGCGAGGCCGCTTTCCTTCGCCTTGCCGTCGGCCCAGGCAGCATAGCCACCGAAGCGCCTGACCGGCGACCAGTCGGGCATGGCCGGCGGCGGGGTAACCGCCTCCAGTTTCGAAAAGTCGCCTGCGCCGAACACGATCTTGCCGCCCACCATCGTCAGCACGGACGTCGTGTCGGCTATCTCAGCCTCGCTGCAGGAGAAGTAGTCCCGATCCGGAACGACTAGATCGGCGAGCTGACCAACCTGGATCCGGCCCTTGTTGCCCTCCTCATTGGAGAACCACGTTACGTTCTCGGTCCACATCCGCAGCGCTGTCTCGCGATCCAGGCAGTTGCGTTGCGGCGTAATCCGCAATCCCCCGACGGTGCGCCCGGTGACGAGCCACGATAGCGAGACCCACGGGTTATAGGAGGCAACCCGCGTCGCGTCTGTGCCGGCGGAAACCTTGACGCCCTTGTCCAGGATCTTCTTGACCGGCGGCGTAGCTTCGGCGGCCCCAGCCCCATAGCGTTCCACGAAGTATTCGCCTTGATAGGCCATTCGGTGCTGGACGGCGATGCCGCCTCCGAGCGCCGCAATCCGGTCAATCGACTGATCCGAGATCGTTTCTGCATGATCGAAGAACCAGTGAAGCCCTTCCAGCGGCAGGTCCTGGTCGACACGCTCGAAGACGTCCAACGCGCGCGAGATCGTCTCGTCGTAGGTCGCATGCAGCCGCCATGGCCACTTGTTCTGGACGAGAACCCGCACGACTTCCTCGAGCTCACCCTCCATCTCAGGCGGCATGTCCGGTCGTGCGACCCGGAAATCCTCGAAATCGGCGGCGGAGAACACCAGCATCTCGCCTGCGCCGTTGTGCCGGAAATAGTCGTTACCCTGCTTGTATTTCGAAGTCTTCGTCCAGTTCAGGAAGTCATCCTTCTCGCCCTTGGGCTTCTGGGTGAAGAGGTTATAGGCGAGCCTGATGGTCAGAAGGCCTTCATCGTTGAGCTTCTGGATGACGGCATAGTCTTCCGGATAATTCTGGAATCCGCCGCCCGCATCGATGGCGCCGGTGACGCCCAGGCGGTTCAACTCTCGCATGAAATGGCGGGTCGAGTTGACCTGGTAGTCGAAAGGCAGCTTGGGACCTTTGGCGAGCGTGGCGTAGAGGATGTTTGCGTTCGGCTTGGCCAGCAGCAATCCCGTCGGATTTCCCTTCGCATCCCGCATGATTTCACCGCCCGGCGGTTCCGGGGTGTCCTTGGTGTAACCGACGGCGCGCAGCGCGGCCCCGTTCAGGATGGCCCGATCGTAAAGATGGAGCAGAAAGACCGGCGTCTCCGGAGCGACTGCGTTGAGCTCGTCGATCGTCGGGAGCCGCTTTTCGGCGAACTGATGCTCGGTGAACCCACCGACCACCCTCACCCACTGCGGTGGCGGGGTGACGGCGACCTGACGCTTCAGCATATTCATCGCGTCGGCGAGCGAACGCACGCCGTCCCACCGGAGCTCCATGTTGAAGTTCAAGCCGCCACGGATGATGTGGAGATGGTTGTCGATCAGGCCGGGCAGCACACGGCGCCCTTTCAGATCGACGACTTTCGTGGTCGGCCCGGCGAGCTTCATCACCTCATGGTCGTGTCCGACGGCCACGAACCTGCCGTCGGCGATTGCGACAGCCGAAGCGGTCGGATTCGATCGATCGAGCGTCGTGAACAGACCGCGATGCAGGATGACGTCCGGTGCCATGCTCATGAGTGTTTCTCCAGGCCTTCTTCCAACGCAGCGGCGTTTCGTGATTGGTCGCTTTGACGTCCGGGCAGCATCCCGAACATGTGCGGAGCACACTTAGCCTGCTGCCACGCGGATGCGAGCCCGTGCCCGGCCAGCAACTGGCGAGCAACGGGAACGATCTGTTCGCCGGCGAGAATGCCGAGAAGCCCAACCAGGGCGACTAACGGCGGGGCCGGCGAACGCACATTCAAGAGGCTATAGATGACGCCGACCAAAAGGCCGGCGCCGAGTGACAACAGATAGATTTTCATCACGGCGATCCGCGATTTGAGGAGGTCTAGCCGGCTTTCGCGCCGCCTTCGGAGGCGTGCTCTCCCAGCGCCCACTTGGAGAAGCGGATCTGAATTCCGTAGGGTGAATGTGCGCGCTGGATGTCCATCATTCCTTCGTAGGTTTCGCTGCGCGCCCAGTCCTGCTGAAGCTCGTAGGCATACTGCGAAGAGGTGATGGGAACAGCGCCCGCCTGGATGGCGCGCTCCATTGCACGATTGTGCGCTTCGAGCGAGAGGTCGCCGCAAGCGTCGGCGGCGATGTAGATCTCATAGCCTTCCTTGAGCATGTCCAACGTCGGGAAGATCACACACGCCTCGGTCCAGAGACCCGCCAGCACGAATTTCTTGCGACCAGTGGCAGCCACTGCCTTTCGGAAGTTCGCATCGAGCCAGGAATTCCATGGACGTGCGGTCGATAACGTCGTGCTTCGGAAACAGCGAGGTCACTTCCGGAATGAACGGCCCGGAAAACGAATCACGCGCTACCGTTGTCAGCACGGTCGGGATTTTGAAAAGCTTGGCCGCCTTTGCGAGGATCTGAACGTTGTTGATCGTGACCAAGCGGTCATGCGATTGAACACCCTGGAACATGGCCGGCTGATAGTCGATCAGCGCGATGGCGCTGTTGTCCGGGGTGAGCATATCGAGTTTCGACATCTGGTAGGCTCCTTGCGATCGGCATAGGCGATCGAGCGAAAGGGGGATGGTGCAAGCGGCTGCATCGTGAACCCTGAACGCCGATGGAGCTTGGACGATTTCGTCGTGCCTTGGACTTCGGCCCGATCATTCATCCCAGTGCGACGAATTGCCGAGCGTCCTCTCAAGGGCAATCAAGGGCACCGGTTCGGGATCGCCAGCATGTCCAAAGCACGCGCAGATAGTCCAAGCCAACCTCCGCTCCATCCGCGACGTTGCTCGCAGGAGCCGGACGACCTCGCAGGATGGCGCCCCGGACCTGATAACCTCGTCACAGGAGCGAACGATGGCGTTGCTGAAATTGCAGGACGGTACCGAGCTTTATTACAAGGACTGGGGAAGCGGAAAGCCGATCCTGTTCAGCCATGGCTGGCCGCTCAGCGCAGACATGTGGGACGCGCAGATGCTCTTTTTGGCGGAGCGTGGCTACCGAACCGTGGCATTCGATCGCAGGGGCTTTGGCCGGTCGAGCCAGCCCTGGACGGGCTACGATTACGATACCTTCGCCGACGACATCGCTGATCTCGTCAAGCATCTCGATCTTAAGGAGGTCACGCTCGTCGGATTCTCCATGGGCGGCGGAGACATCGCGCGCTACGTGGCACGCCATGGGACCTCGCGGGTCGCCAAGTTCGTTCTGCTCAGTGCCGTGACGCCCCTCTTCGTCAAGACCGCGGATCACGACGGCGTCGACAAGTCGGTATTCGAAGGCATCAAGACCGGATTGGTCAAGGATCGCCCACAATTCCTCGACGACTTCAGCCCCCTCTTCTACGGCACGAACCACGGCATGAAAGTGTCCCAGGGCGTGTTCAAGCAGACCTTGCAGATCGCACTTCAGGCGTCGATCAAGGCGACCATCGATTGCGTCACCGCATTTTCGGAAACCGATTTCCGGCCCGACATGGCCAAGATCGACGTGCCGACACTGGTGATCCATGGTGAGGACGATCAGGTCGTACCGCTTCCCCATACAGGCAAGCTGGCTGCCGAGATGATCAAGGGCGCCAAGTTGAAGACGTATCCGGGCGCGCCGCACGCGACGGCGACGACACATGCCGACCAGGTCAACGCCGACCTGCTCGCGTTCCTGAAAGCCTAGCCGGAGAATATCGATGGCACCGAATCCGCTTCATCTGCTCGAGCCCAAGGACTGTGCCCTGCTTCTGATCGACCAACAGGCCGGCCTAGCATTCGGTGTGGGTTCGATCGACCGGCAGGTTCTTATGAACAACGTGGTCGCGCTCGCCAAGACCGCGACCGTGTTCGGTCTGCCGGTCGTAGCCTCGACCTCAGCCACAAAAGTGTACAGCGGTCCGCTGATGCCGGCAGTCAGGTCAGCGCTTCCGGGCGTCGAGCCCGTCGACCGGCGCAGCATGAACGTGTGGGAGGATGACAAGGCGCGTGAGGCCATCCTCGCCACCGGTCGAAGCCGCTTGATTGTTTCGGGCCTGCTCACCGAGGCCTGCGTGACGTTCGCGGTGATTTCGGCGCTATCGGCCGGCTTGGAAGTCTACGTCGTCGGCGACGCCTGTGGAGGGTTGACGACCGCAAGCCACGAACTGGCTCTCGGGCGGATGCAGGCCGCCGGTGCCCGCCCTACATCCTGGATTCAGGTCCTGCTAGAGATGCAGCGTGACTGGACGAGGCACGAAACATACGATGGCGCGCGCGCCATCGTCGAATCTCATGCTGGTGGATACGGGATCGGCTTTGCCTACGCCCGCGACATGATCCGTCCCGCCTAGGAGGGGATCGCGTTCCAGTCAGCCCTCGGAGCGGGCCCTTCGCCAGGCTCCGGGGCTTGCGCCAACGCTGCGGGAGAATACCCTGGTGAAGTAGCTCTGGTCGCCGAAACCGCAGATGAGCGCGATATCGGCGAGCGGAAGCCTTGTAGTCAACATCAGACGCTTGGCCTCGTCGATGCGAAGCTGAGACAGGAATTCGTGCGGCGCGACACCCGTGCTGCGCCGGAATGACCTCGCGAAGTGGCTCGGCGTCAACTTGCATTCCGCGGCGACATCAGCGATCGTCAGATTGCTGGCAAGGCGCGTCCGCATGATCTCCTTGGCCCGTCGCTCCTGCCATGGTGCCAGTCCGCCGCCTGAGACCCCGTCGCTCGGCCGCATGCCACCGTAGGTCTGGGCGACGTGGGCGAGCACACTGAGCCCGATCTGGTCGATGAAGAGCTGGTTTGTGGCCGGATCCTGCTCCACCGCGCTGAGCAGTACGCTCGACAGCGTCGACAGGAACGGATCACGCTGATCTCTGCTCCATTTGAGGGTCGAGACGGGTTTGGCTCCATGCTCGCGAGCGAACTCGTCCAGAGCCTTCCGGGGAACGTAGTATTGAACAGCGTCAAACGGCCCCTTGAATTCGCATTGCGGATCGTCGCGAAGGTCGATCACGCTGACGGTCCCCGCACCGAATGCTCCCGAATACCTCGGCCGTCCGGCGAGCCAGCAGGAATGCCCCTCGAGATCGCCGAGCTGCTGCAGGATGCTGAAGGCCGGTTCGGAAGGAATGGCCGCCGTCCGTTCCCGAACGAAGCGAGAGCAGGTCAGTCGGGTCATTGCGAGCGCCAACTCGCCCTCGCGACGGATACGTAGCAGGCAATCGCCCTCCATACCGAGGTGCTGGCTGAGGCGGCGACCGTAGAAGCCTCCAGACGCAATATCAGCCTCTTCCATCATTGGAGTCACAAAGCTATCCGCCGTTGGATATATTCACCGAAGGGCCACATCGTCGCGTCTATCGAAACAATAATCTCTGTTCAAGTCGCCGATCCGGACAGCTGCCGACCGCAACGTGCTAATCGGAAAATCGACCGGAAAGGAAACGATGATCCAGGATAGGTGACATTTGCCGGGCTTGATAATCCGCCCCAATTCCACTTTATCTGTGAAACGGTTTCATAGATGGGCAGGTGATGGATAATCGGATCGGCGAAATGCAAGTCTTCCTCCGCGTGGTGGAAGCCGGGAGCTATTCCGAGGCGGCTCGTCGCCTCTTGATGACGCCGTCCACCGTCAGCAAGCTCATCGGAAGGATCGAGGTTCGGCTCGGCGTTCGGCTGTTCGAACGTTCGACGCGGAGGCTTTGTCTGACGTTCGAAGGCCGGACGTACTATGAGAAGAGCCTCGCATTGCTGGCCGAACTCGATGGCATCGAGCGCGGCATTTCTCGGGGCGCAGCGACGGCCGGAGGGGGACGATCCGCGTCAACGCCACCGTTTCCTTCGGCATCCTCGGCCTTGAACCCCTGTTCCCGGCTTTTTGGGAAGCTCATCCCGACATCGTAATCGACCTCTCGCTGTCTGACGAGATCGTCGACCTGTACCTCGACCGAACCGATGTCGCCTTCCGCGTCGGCCCCTTGCAGGACTCTGCGATGGTCGCCCGACGCATTGCGGTCGTCAAGAGAAGGATCGTGGCATCTCCCGGCTACATTGACCGCTTGGGTGAACCAAAAAGGGTGGATGATCTTTCCAGTCACAACTGCCTGGGATTCAATTTCCGGCGCTCTGCGCCGGTCTGGCCTCTGAAGGAGAGCGGGCGAATTGTCGACCGGGCGGTCAGCGGCTCCCTGCTTGCGAACAACGCCCAAACCTTGCGGCGAATGGCAATCGCGGGCATCGGCCTCGCCCGGCTCGCCGACTATCACATTCGCGATGATATAGCGGCAGGCCACTTGGTCGAAGTGCTCGAGGGTACCGCAGGCGACGAAGAGCAAGTGCACGCGCTCTATCACGGAGGCCCCCGGCTGCCTTCGCGCGTGAAAGCATTCCTCGACTTCGTCTGCCCGCGACTTACCGATTTCATGGAAGGTCGAGCTCTCGATGATCGACAGCCCGTTCAATTGAGCGGCGGTAAGATCGCCTGCAACTCGGCGCGGCGCTCTTCGAGAAATGCAGGAAGCTGAAGTTTCTGGCCCAGCCGCTCCGGCGCCTCGTCGACGGCAAATCCAGGACCATCGGTCGCAATTTCGAAAAGCACGCCGCAGGGCGCGCGAAAGCCTACCGCGTTCAGGTAGGTTCGCTCGATGGGATCGCTCACCACGATGCCGTACGTCGACCGAAGCTTCTCGACCATTGCCGTTCGGTCGTCCAGATCCCTGGCGCGGAAAGCGACGTGCCGGATGGTGCCCCCGCCGAGGCGTCCCCGCGAGGACTTCCCGATCATGCGCAACGTGATCGTGCCGCCCGAGCCGTCATGGGCCACGAAGCGCATGGTTCCTTCCCGATGAGCGACCAATTGGAAATCGAATACCTTCTGGAGGATGTCGATGGTCGCATCCTCTTCGCGGACGTTCAGCGTAACGCCATGAAGGCCGCGCAGCGCGCGATCGGCCGTTGAGTTTTGGTCGGCTTGCCCCGACTTCGCTTCCCATGTCTCGATCAGCGAGAGCGCCGTACCATCGGGATCCGCGAAACAGAGCACGCGTTCCCCGAAGGGCGATACTTCCATTCGACTGGGTACACCTAAGGATTCGAGCCGATCTGCCCACCAGTCCAGCGAATTCGGCGCCACGCGGAAGGCGGTCTGCACGACCTCGCCGGCACCGATCATCCCCGGCGTCACGCAGTTCCAGGCGAGCGTGCTGATCACGGCGCCCGGATTTCCGAGGTCGTCGCCGTAGTACACGTGGTAACTGCCAGGGTCGTCATAGCAGACGGTCTTCTTGACCCGCTTGAGTCCTAGAATACCCGCGTAGAAGTCGGCGGCGCGGCGTGCATCGCCGATGATCGCCGTGACGTGATGGAGTCCCCGTGCGTTCACGTAATCGCTGTCCGATACGCGGTCCTGAGGCGGCCCGCTCGGTCTGTGATATTCATGTTACGAGTCCTCCCTCTCGCTGGGGTAACTGTCGTTTCAACTACACAATCCCGAACAACACCACTACGTCTTGGACTTTCTCGCGGTAATGGAACCGCCGGCAGGGCAAAAATCGGTACGACCGCGGGCGTTTTCACTGTTGCTGCGACGCAATCGTACAAAGTGTCGTGAAAGCCTGCAATCAGTCCCGACCGACTTGACGAAGGATGGCCGCCTGAAACCTTGCACCCAGGCATCAAATCGGTGACCACCATTCGTCGGACGACGTGCCGGGCCAACGGCATCAGACAATTTTACCTCCAGGCCGGGGCCGGCCCACCGGTCGTCCTGCTACACGGCTTCCCGGAGACCAGCTTCGCTTGGCGCTTCCAGATTCCGGCGCTCGCCCCTCACTATCGAGTGATCGCTCCGGATCTTCGTGGATACGGCGAGACCGACAAGCCGACGAGCGGCTACGACAAGAGGACGATGACCAACGACATCGTCGAGTTGTTGAAGGCGCTCGGGGTCGGACGGGTCGCACTGGTCGGACACGACCGCGGCGCGCGGCTCGCCACCCGTCTCGTCAAGGATCACCCGGACATCGTCGACCGTCTCGTGGTCATGGACAACGTCCCGACCCGCGTCGTCGCGCGCGAGATGAACGCCAAGGTCGCACGCGAATACTGGTTCTTCATGTTCCACCAGATTTCCGATCTGCCGGAGGCGTTGATCGCCGGGCGAGAGGACATCTGGCTTCGGCACTTTTTCTCCGACTGGTGCCACGATCCGTCGACGATCATCGGCGAAGCGTTCGAAACCTACGTGAATGCCTATAGAGCGCCGGGCGCCGTGCGGGGCGCGATGGCGGACTATCGAGCGAGCGCGGAAGACGTCGCTCAAGACCTCGAAGACGCCGATAAGAAGATCAAGTGCCCTGTTCTCTCCCTTTGGGGCGAAGATTTCGGCGCCGTAGGACGTCTGTTCGATATGAAGGCGGCCTGGAGCGAGATGGCAGAAAACCTCACCGTGGCTCCAATCGAACGCTGCGGCCACCTTCCGCAAGAAGAACAACCGGAAGCCGTCAACAGGCTGCTTCTCGGTTTCCTGAACGGCTGGAACGGCTAGACGCCCGCAACTGAGCTGGCATCTGAAGATGAGGACAAGAAATGAAGCCCATCCGCACGGTCGCGCTCTTGGCGCTCATATCGCTGTTGTCCCATGAGCAGGTGGATGCCGGTGCTCCGCAGGTCCGCGCCCAGGCACCAGGCTTCTACCGCATGATGCTTGGTCACGTGGAAATAACAGCTTTGCTCGACGGCACGCATCCGTTTCCCGTCCGCGATGTGATGACACGAAATGAGACGATGCCTAGCGGCGAACGGAAAGCCGTGAAGCTTGCGGAGAGTCATCCCGGCAAAGCCGAGGCCCTGCTCGCGGCGTCCGATCTCTCTGCTCCCGTAGAGGGCTCGATCAATGCCTTCCTGGTGAACACGGGAGAGAAGCTCATTCTGATCGACAGCGGCGCCGGCAGTCTATATGGCGCATGCTGCGGACACCTGCTGGAAAATCTTAGGACATCCGGATACAAGCCGGAGCAGATCGACGAGATTTATCTGACGCACCTTCACGCAGATCATGTCGGTGGCATCGCGCCTCAAGGAAAGCCCGCATTTCCCAATGCCATCATCAGGGTCAATCAGAAGGATCTGGACTACTGGCTCGACGCCAAGAACGAGAACGAAGCCCCGAAATTTCTCAAGCCGATGTTCGAGGGCGACCGCGCTTCGTTAAAGCCCTATCTGGAGGCGGGCCGGCTTAGGCCCTTCTCGGAGGGCCAGGAACTCTCGCCGGGGATCAGGGCGATCCCCACTCCCGGACACACGCCTGGCCACACGTCGTACGAAATCTCCAGCGAAGAGCAAACGCTTCTCGTTTGGGGCGATCTCGTCCACGTGGCGCCAATCCAATTTCCTGACCCCGCCGTGACGGTGACCTACGATAACGATCCGATCTCGGCGGAGGCGGAACGAATGGGGGTCTTCGGTCAGAGCGCCCGGACTGCAACCTGGATCGCGGCAGCTCACATCGCATTTCCGGGTATCGGACACGTCCGATCGGTCGACGGCCGGTTCGAATGGTTGCCTGCCAATTACACCACGGTTTTGAATCCAACGCGTGACTGACGACGGAAATCCGGACAATTGGACGATCTCCGGCAGCCTTCGCGGGCACAGTTTGATGGGTCGAGTGAACGTGATGTCTTCAGCCAACGAGAAACCAACCCCATCGGAAGCCTCGCGCAGCGCTTCTCCATGGATCGCATTTCGCCATACCACCTTCACGGTTGTGTGGACCGCGACCGTAGTCGCCAACGTCGGCACGTGGATGTACAACGCGGCGTCCGGATGGCTGATGACCAGCCTCGATGCCGATCCACTTACCGTCTCCCTGGTTCAGGTTGCGAGCAGCCTTCCAATGTTTCTATTCGCGCTCCCGGCCGGTGCGCTGGCGGATACGGTCGACAAGCGCCGTTTTTTGATCGGTTGTGAGATCGTCCTTACGATCGTCGCGGCAGCAAGCGCGGTGCTCGTCGGGCTTAACCTCGTCACCCCTCCCGTCCTGCTGCTGTTCACGTTTCTGCTTGGCACAGGCGCGGCATTTACCGCGCCGGCATGGCAATCGGTTGTCCCGCAGCTTGTCCCGAAGCAGGATCTGGCAGCGGCGGTCGCCAGCAACGGCGTGGGCGTTAACATCAGCAGAGCCATCGGGCCGGCGCTGGGCGGCGCGGTCATCGGCGGATTGGGCATCGCTGCACCCTTCTGGATCAACGCGCTGAGCAATTTCGCCGTGATCGGAGCGCTGCTTTGGTGGCGCCCGGCGTCCTCGCAAGGTAGCGCGCTGCCACCGGAACGTCTCGCCGGCGCCATGGTGATCGGCTTCCGCCATGCGCGATTCAATCCGAGGCTCCGTGCCACACTCGTTAGGGCGGCAGCGTTCTTCTTCTTCGCGAGCGCCTATTGGGCGCTGCTCCCACTCGTCGCGCGCAATCAGATCGCAGGCGGTCCAGAACTCTACGGCTTTTTGCTCGGCGCGATCGGCGTGGGCGCCGTCGTCGGTGCGTTCATGCTGTCCTGGATGAAGGCGACCTTCGGGTCCGACGGGCTCGTCGCTGCCGGCACCGCCGGCACTGCGCTCAGTTTGATCCTCCTGGGCATCGCGCGTTACTCAGAGATCGCACTCGCGGCATGCCTGATCGCAGGCATTTCATGGATCGCCGTCCTCGCGACGGTCAACGTCTCAGTTCAGGTCTCGTTGCCGGATTGGGTGCGCGGCCGCGGATTGGCCATTTTTGTTACCGTGTTCTTTGGAGCGATGACCGCCGGCAGCGTACTTTGGGGACAGCTTGCCTCAGGACTCGGTTTGCCCGCCGCGCATTTCCTCGCCGCTGCGAGCGCCATCGCGGGAATCGCACTCACCTGGCGTTGGAAGCTTCAGACAGGTGCGGGAATCGATCTTGCGCCCTCGATGCATTGGCCGGCACCTGTGTTGGCGATCGACGCAGCCGCCGACCGCGGGCCAGTCCTGGTTACGGTCGAGTACCGCATCGCTCCAGAACGCCGTGAATCTTTCCTCATCCATATCAGAGATTTGGAACAACAACGACGGCGGGACGGCGCCTATTCGTGGGACGTCTTCGAGGACGCCGCCGAAAGCGGGCGCTTCCTGGAAACGTTCATGGTAGCGTCATGGCTCGAGCACCTGCGACAGCACCAGCGCGTGACGAACGCAGATAGGGTCGTTGAGGACGCGATCCACGCGTTTGGCGCTGCGGCCGAGCCCAAGGTGACTCACTTCGTCGCCGCCAATTTTCGGCAAAGCTCTTAGCCATCCTCGCAAGGCTGTGCTCCATAGAGCTCGAGCGATCGTTTCCGCCGGTCTCCTAATTAGTCGCGATTCTCCCATCCACCGCCGGCAAGAAGTGCGCCGACTTCCCTTCGGAGGCGGGCGCCCAGGATCGCTTATTATCGCAAGCATCGGTGGTTGTGGGGACTGAGAGAAATTCGCGAGCGCTCTTCGCGCTTAGCATCAAGCGAACGCAATCGTACAAGATCGTACTCCAGCGTGGAAAAGCGTATTTTTGGTGCCCAGGGGCGGGATCGAACCACCGACACTGCGATTTTCAGTCGCATGCTCTACCAACTGAGCTACCTGGGCAAACCCGCGGGGCCGAAAAGGCCGGAGCGAGCGGGCGGTTTATAGAGAGGTCGGGGCGCTGTGTCCACCCGCCTTCGCCAAAGGCTTCGGCGCGGCGGGCCCGCCCGGCATTGTTTCCCCAACTTGTTGGGAAACCTTTGCTATTCCGGGTCCTCCGCGTCGTCCTCGCGGCCGGGAACGACGTAGCGGCCGCTGAGCCAGCGGTTGAGGTCGACGGCGCGGCAGCGCGACGAGCAGAACGGGAGAAAGGCCTGCTGGGCGGGCTTGCCGCAGATCGGGCAGGTGCGCGCGGTGGCCGGGGGTGTTTGGGCTTGGTCAGTCATGGCTGGGACGGAGTTTACACCAGTTGGCAATTGAGGAGGCGATCGCTTGTTCCGCTATGCTCCGGCTCCTCTTCCCTTCTCCCCTCTTGTCCGCCGAAGCCTTGGCGGAGGCGGATGTGGGAGAAGGTGGCGCGCAGCGCCGGATGAGGGGTTCTCTCAGCGGCGACAGACCCCTCACCCAAATCGCATCTGGCGATGCCATTTGACCTCTCCCACAAGGGGAGAGGTGCACCGCGAATGCCGATACATCAGGATTGATCTCACACGGCGACGGCGTTGAGCCAGCCGTGACGGATCGGAAAGCCCTCACCGCCGAGCAGGGTCACGGTCTCGTAGAGCGGCAGGCCGACGACGTTGGTGTAGGAGCCGACCATCTTGACCACGAAGGATCCGGCGATGCCCTGCACGGCATAGCCGCCGGCTTTGCCGCGCCATTCGCCGGAGCCGATATAGGCCTGGATATCGTCGTCGCTGAGCCGCTTGAACCGCACGCGGGTCTCGACCAGGCGCTGGCGGAACGCCTCGCGCGGCGTCACCACGCAGATCGCGGTGTAGACGCGGTGATTGCGGCCCGACAGCAAGCGCAGGCACTGCGCGGCCTCGTCGACCAGATTGGCTTTCGGCAGGATGCGGCGGCCGACCGCGACCACGGTGTCGGCGGAAATGATGAAGGAGCCGCGCAGATCGTCGTCGAGCTGCACCGACTTCAGCGCCGCGTCCGCTTTCGCACGCGCCAGGCGGTTGGCGCAGGCGCGCGGCAACTCGCCCCGCCGCGGGGTCTCGTCGACATCGGCCGGGCGCAGCGCGTCGGGCTCGATACCGGCCTGGTTGAGCAGGGCCAGCCGCCGCGGCGAACCGGAAGCAAGAACGAATTTGGGACGGCCTAGCATGCGGGCTTTTGGGCTGAATCGGGGGGACGGACGCGGGCGGAACCTATCGGATGGGGCATGGATGCACAACCTTGGAACCGGCCGCGAATCGCGCTTCCCCGTGGGCGACAAGGCCCCATAAGCACAGCTGTTTGTCAGTCTGGCGACAAGGGGCCGACCTGCGAATCGGAACACGCGGGTCTCTGCGCTGAGCCTCACAGGTTCGCGACGCCGGCCTTGGTGAAGCGGCGGCGGATGCGCAGCAACAGGCCGTCGCAAACCTCGCGATAGGCGGCGAGCTTCTGCTCGCGATTGCCGCTGGTGCCGGTCGGATCAGGGGTCGGCCAGTATTCGACAGCGGCGGCGAGGGTCCGGGTCAGGTCGAGCGCCTTGTGGTGTGCCTCGGGCGACAGCGTGATGATGAGGTCGAAGTTCAGCCCCTCCCAATCCTCGAGCTCCTCGAAGGTCTGCGGCTTGTGGTCGGAAATGTCCTGGCCGAACTCGGCCATCACAGCGACCGCGAACGGATCGAGTTCGCCCTTCTTCACGCCGGCGGAGCGGACATAGACGCCTTGCGGGAACATCTGCTGCAGCAGGCTTTCGGCCATGGGCGAGCGCACGGCGTTGTGCCCGCATGCGAACAGCACGGCCTGCGGGGAGCGCGCGCGCGGCGCTTCCATGCGATCAGGCTTTTTTCGACCGGGGTACGCCCCCGTCGTCTGGCGAAGCGGAGATCATTTTCGGGATCATGCGCCCTCACCCTTCCAGTGCAGCACAGTGATCAGCGTGAACAGCCGCCGCGCGGTCTCGAAATCGACACGCACCTTGCCCTTGAGCCGCTCCTGCAGCGTGCGCGAGCCCTCGTCATGGATGCCGCGGCGGCCCATGTCGATCGCCTCGATCTTGTCCGGTGTCGCGGTACGGATCGCCTGATAGTAGCTGTCGCAGATCATGAAGTAATCCTTCACGACGCGGCGGAACGGCGTCAGCGACAATAGATGCGCCACCACCGGCGCGCCGTCCTCTTTCCTGATATCGAACATCAGCCGGTTGCCGGTGATCGCGATATGCAGGGTGTAGGGCCCCGGCCCGGCTGCGCCTTCAGGCGCGAACAGGTTCTGCTCGACCAGGTCGTAGATGGCGATCGCCCGCTCATGCTCGATGTCGGGCCCGGAACGGCCGATCGATTCCTCGTCGAGCGTCACCGCGACGATGCGATTGTTGGAATCCTCGTCGTCTGGTGGCTTGTTCATGAGAGGTTGAGGCGCAATCCGACGGAACGTGAATGGGCATCGAGACCCTCGGCCTGGCCGAGCGTCATCGCGGCGGGCCCGAGCGCACGAAGCTGATCCGGCCCGCACCGCAGGATCGAGGTTCGCTTCATGAAGTCAAGCACCCCGAGGCCCGACGAGAACCGCGCCGAGCGCGCGGTCGGCAGCACATGGTTGGAGCCGCCGACATAGTCGCCGATCGCCTCCGGGGTATGGGGCCCGAGGAAAATCGCCCCGGCGTTGCGGACCTTTTTGGACAGGCCCTCGGCGTCCGCGGTCATGATCTCCAGATGCTCGGCCGCGATCGCATTGGCGAGATCGACCGCGTCGTCGAGCTTTGCGACCATGATCACGGCGCCAAAATCGTCCCACGAGGCGCGTGCAATGGCCGCACGCGGCAGCGTCGCAAGCTGCGCCTCGACCGCACGCTCGACATCGGCCGCGAGCCGTGGGCTGTCGGTGATCAGGATCGACTGCGCGCTGACGTCATGCTCGGCCTGAGCCAAGAGATCGGCCGCGATCCAGTCGGCATTGCCGGTGTCGTCGGCGATCACGAGCACCTCGGATGGGCCGGCGATCATGTCGATGCCGACCTTGCCGAACACCTGTCGCTTGGCCGCGGCGACATAGGCGTTGCCGGGGCCCACGATCTTGGCGACCGGCGCGATGGTCGCGGTGCCGTAGGCCAGCGCCGCCACCGCCTGGGCGCCGCCGACCCGATAGATCTCCGAGACGCCGCCGAGATGGGCGGCCGCGAGCACCAGCGGGTTGAGCTTGCCGTCCGGCGCCGGCACCACCATCACCACCCGCGGCACGCCGGCGACCCGGGCCGGCACCGCATTCATCAGCACCGAGGACGGATAGGCCGCGGTGCCGCCGGGCACATAAAGCCCGACCGCATCGACCGCGCTCCAGCGCCAGCCGAGCTCGACACCGGCGGCGTCAGTGAAGCGCTCGTCCTTGGGCAGCTGGCGGCGGTGAAAGGTCTCGATCCGGTCGCGCGCGAATGTCAGCGCCTCGACGGTCTTGGCGTCGCAGGCCGCAACCGCGGCGTCGATCTCGGCGGCGGTGATGCGCAGGCCGGCGGCCTCGAGTTCGAGCCGGTCGAACTTTTTGGTCGCCTCGAGCAGCGCCGCATCGCCGCGGGCCGCCACGTCATCGACAATGGCGCGGGTGGCGCGCTCGACGTCGGCCGATACCTCGCGCTTGGCCGCCAGGAATTCGCGGAAGCGTTGCTCGAAATCGGCGCTCTGTCGGTCCAGGCGAACGGGCATGGCGGCTTTCTGAAGAGGAATTCGGGTCCCTGCTCAATGGCGCGGCGGATAATGGCCGTCAACCCTTGGGGGAAGCTGAAATTGCTGTCGTCCCGGCCTAGTGCGCAATTGCGCACGGGGGGCCGGGACGACCAAGGACTACCCCGGCCCCACCCCGA
The DNA here is from genome assembly GCF_054057015.1 of Bradyrhizobium sp. JR3.5. Classification (NCBI taxonomy): domain Bacteria; kingdom Pseudomonadati; phylum Pseudomonadota; class Alphaproteobacteria; order Hyphomicrobiales; family Nitrobacteraceae; genus Bradyrhizobium; species Bradyrhizobium sp. JR3.5. The sequence goes on along the minus strand of NZ_JBSRYV010000002.1, from coordinate 3,783,677 downwards.
GATCGTCGGGTCCGAGATCGGTCAATTCGCACTCCAGGCACTCGACATCGAGCCGCAGCGCCGCACCCTGGCCGAACATCAGCAGCGCACTGCCGCCCGGCGGGTCGGAGGCGTGGAATTCGATCCCGAGCAGTTCCAGGGTGGCTTGCGGCGCCTCCAGGTCGATATTGCGCGACTTGCATGCCAGCACCCGGTCGAACCTGAGCGCGGCGATCAGCCGGCGCGAAGACGTGGCGCCGGCCAGCGTCTGCTCCCAGTCCAGCCGGTTCAGGCCGACCACGAGGCGTTTCTCGTCCTGGCGCCAGACGATGTCGGCGGGCTGGACGCGGGCGTCCTGTACATGGGCGGAGATCACCGCGAGGTCATCGGCATCGAGGGCGATCAGTTTCAGCGGTGGGGGTGAGGACATGCGATGACTATAACGCCTTGCGGCCCCGGAGGTACCAGTGGCCGCAAGGAAATCCCGATCGAGGGAACCGGCAGGCGCACGAGCAAAATATCGAAAACAACCCCATGCAAAGGAGCTGGAAGCTGCGCGGCATGACCCGATCCCCGGTTGCGCATTGTAAATTCGCGCAAGTCGGGCAGGCCCGACCTGCGTTGGGGAGGGTTGGGGAGAGGGGTAAGCCTCGGGCGAGGTAATCGATGAAGCGATGGGCTTCGCAACCTGGAATGCATTTCGAGAGCGCGCGCCGTGTGGCCCCCTCTCCCTAACCCTCCCCCGCAAGGGGGGAGGGAACCCTTCCGCCAGTGCTTCCCTTACGCAACAGCCTGCCAAGTCCGCATTGGATGGCGTTGCGAAGTGCGAAGCACACAGCCCCGGCCCTCACCCCTTGATGAACGCCAGCAGGTCCGCGTTGATCGTCTCGGCCTCCGTCGTCAGCATGCCGTGCGGGAAACCCTTGTAGGTCTTCAGCGTGCCGTTCTTCAGAAGCTTGGCCGAGAGCGGGCCGGAATCGGCATAGGGCACGATCTGGTCGTCGTCGCCATGCATCACCAGCACCGGCACGTTGATCTTCTTCAGATCCTCGGTGAAGTCGGTCTGCGAGAACGCGACGATGCCGTCGTAATGCGCCTTGGCGCCGCCCATCATGCCCTGCCGCCACCAGTTCTGGATCACGGCTTCGGACGGCTTTGCGCCGGGCCGGTTGTAGCCATAGAACGGGCCAGCCGGCAGGTCACGGTAGAACTGCGAGCGGTTGGCCGCGAGCTGCGCCTGCAGGCCGTCGAACACCGATTTCGGCAGGCCGCCCGGATTATTCGCCGTCTGCACCATCAGAGGCGGCACCGCGCTCAGGATCGCGGCCTTCGCCACCCGGCTCTCGCCGTGACGGGCGATGTAGTGCACCACCTCACCGCCACCGGTGGAATGACCGACATGGACGGCGTTCTTCAGGTCGAGATGCGCGGTAACCGCCGCGAGGTCGTCGGCATAGTGGTCCATGTCATGGCCGTCGGCGACCTGGGCGGAGCGGCCGTGACCGCGGCGGTCATGGGCAACGACGCGGAAGCCATGGTTGAGGAAGAACAGCATCTGCGCATCCCAATCGTCCGACGACAGCGGCCAGCCATGGCTGAACACGATCGGCTGTCCCGAACCCCAATCCTTGTAGAAGATCTCGACACCGTCTTTGGTGGTGATGATGGGCATTTGATTGCTCCTCTTGTTGCTGATCTTTCCAGGTCCGGCACGCCAGGCGTGAACGGATCTCGAGCGACGGCGCGTGTTTCCGACACGCCACCGCGCATCCTCTTCTATGCGGTGCGTCGTCTTGAAATGATGTCATTCTCGCCTGGATCAGGCGAAATTGACCGGCCTGAACCGGCGCCATGCGCCGATGATCATCACGACGAAGAACACCAGCACGATGCCCTGCACTGCCCCGAATATCGGCCCGGACGGCGGGTTCGGCGGCACGGCCGGCGCCAGCGCCTGCAGCGCGGGCACCTTGAGGAAGCTCTGGATCACCAGCACGAAGACGTTGAGATAGAGCGAGACCATCGCGGTCACGATATAGATCGGACGCCAGGCGCCCTTGAGCTGCATCGCATAGAGCGCGATGCAGGCGATCGCGAGCAGCACCAGCGAGAGGCCGCCGATGATGTGCGACGGCAGCAGCTTCTCGGTCACCAAAGGCGGGATCACAAAGCCGGTGGCGTTGGTCAGGATCGTGAGGATGAGGAAGATCGCAGTCAGTCCGGGCATCGCGCGCGAGCCGAGCAGGCCGAACATCACGACCACACCGGCGACAATCGCAATCAGGCTGATGATGACATGGACAAGCACGATCGTCGACATGTGGCGCACTCTCCGTTGAGAACCCACGCCACGTTACGATGCATCTTCGAAAATTGCTACATGGTTCGATGGCAGGACGGACGACATCTCATGAAAATGATGCCGGTTCTCGCCAAATGATTTGACGCCGATGCTGCGCGCCGAAGCACCTGCGCGTCGTGAGACCTTGAATCAATAGTAGCGCGGGATCGGCCCGTCATGCGGCGTCTTGCGCTTCGACAGGTCGAACAGCACCTCGTCGACATAGCACCAGCCCCAGCCTTCCGGCGGATCGTAGCCCTCGATCACGGGATGGCCGGTGGCGTGGAAATGCGCCGTCGCATGCCGGTTCGGCGAGTCGTCGCAGCAGCCGACATGGCCGCAGGTCCGGCAGATCCGCAGGTGCAGCCAGCGGCTGCCGCTCTTCAGGCATTCCTCGCAGCCGCGCGCACTCGGCGTGACGTCCTGGATGCCGGCGATATGGGTGCAGCCTTTTGGCATTTTGATCTCTCGTTCGGATGCGGTTGCTTCGAATTCAGCTCGTTCGCCTGCCTGATCCGTCATCCTGAGGCGCTCGCGCAGCGAGCCTCGAAGGATGAATCGGCCACCAGCGGGGCCGTGCATCCTTCGAGGCTCGCTCAGCTCGCACCTCAGGATGACGGGATAGCTCGTGCTCGCCGCATCGATCGCCCATTGCGGCGGCTACAGCGACGGGCTGCCGTCATCGGCGAGATAGCCGTGCAGGGCGGCGACGACCTGCGCGCCCTCGCCGATCGCGCCGCCGACGCGCTTGACCGAACCGGAGCGGACGTCGCCGACGGCGAACACGCCGGGCACCGTGGTCTCGAGCAGCGGCACGGCGGGCGCGCCGTCGCCGTTCTGCACGCCGGTCACCACGAAGCCGCCGCGATCGACCTGCACGCCGCAGCCCTCGAGCCAGCCGGTCGCCGGATCGGCGCCGACGAACAAAAAGAGATTGCGGATATCCATGGTGAACTCGTCGGGCCCGAGCCGGCTGCGCCAGCGCACGCGTTCCAACGTCTCCGCGCCTTCGAGCCCGATCACCTCGGTGTTGAACATCAGTTCGATGTTCGGCGTCGCCTCGATGCGCTCGATCAAATAGCGCGACATGCTTGCCCCGAGCCCGCCGCCGCGGATCATCATGTTGACCCGGCGCGCATGCGCCGACAGGAACACCGCCGCCTGGCCTGCGGAGTTGCCGCCGCCGACCAGCACGACGTCCTGCTGCGCGCAGAGCTTCGCCTCGATCGGCGAGGCCCAGTACCAGACACCGCGGCCCTCATAGCTCTCGAGATTGTCGATCGCCGGCCGGCGATAGCGCGCGCCGCTCGCGACCACCACCGACTTGGCGCGCAGCGTGTGCCCGCAGCCGGTGGCGAGCGTGAACGCGCCCGACGCCTTCGAGCAGTCGAGCGATTTGATCGAGACCGGGATCAGCATCTCGGCACCGAATTTCTGCGCTTGGTTGAAGGCGCGCCCGGCCAACGCCTGGCCGGTGATGCCGGTCGGGAATCCCAGATAATTCTCGATCCGCATGCTGGCGCCGGCCTGGCCGCCGAAGGCGCGGGAATCGAACACCGCGACCGACAGGCCCTCGGAGGCCGCGTAGACCGCGGTGGAGAGCCCGGCCGGGCCGCTGCCGACCACGGCGACATCGTAGAGCTTTTCATGTGCGCTGTTGCCGATCATGCCGAGCGCCATCGCAAGCGCGGTCTCGGACGGATTGCGCAGCACCGTGCCGTTCGGACAGACCACCAGCGGCAGTTCGGCGCGTGTCGGCGAATAGCGCGCGACGAGGTCGGCCGCATCCTTGTCGGTCTCGGGATCGAGGACGTGGTGCGGCTGGCCGTTGCGCGCCAGGAAATTTTGCAGCGGCGCCATGTTGCCGACCGATGCGGAGCCGATCAGCACCGGCCCGCCGGCGCCGCCCTGGATCAGGCTGACGCGGCGCAGGATCAGCGCGCGCATGATGCGCTCGCCGAGATCAGCCTCGGCGACCAGCAGCGCGCGCAGCCGCTCGGGCGGCAGCAAGAGCGTCTCGACGGGGCCCTCGGCATGGCCGTCGACCAGCGCGGCGCGGCCTGAGAGCTGGCCGATCTCGGCAAGGAATTGCCCCGGCCCCTGGTCGATGATCGGCGTGACACGGCCGAGGCCATCGCGCTGCGAGATCGACACGCTGCCCGACAGCACCACGAACATGCCGGGCCCCGGCTTGCCCGTCTCGAACAGCGCCTCACCGTCCTTGTACGCGCGCGGCTCGCCGAAGCGGCGCATCCGCTCGATCTCGTGCGCCGTCAGGGTCGGAAAGGTCTGCTCATGGCGCGGAAAGGCGGTGGCGGTCGCGTTCAACCGATCGATCGTCGTCTCATCCATAGCCATCTCGGCAACCCGCTTCTCTTTGCAACACACACACGAGCCGGCTTAGCGGCCCGACTCGTTTCCATCGGCGTCATCTAGCGAGCCGCCATCTAGTGAGCCACGGGCCGGTTCGGAAGAGGCCCCATCCTCGCGACCGCGCGCCTGCGATTTCCGCCGCTTCAGATTTTCGCGCAGCGCCAGCTTGAGACGATCCTGTCGTGAATCCTTCACGCGGGCTCCGGCCTGCCCGCCGCCCTTGCCTTGATCGCCTGTCATTCCCGAAACTCTCAAACCGCCGACGTCCTGCGCGAGGCCGACCATAGCCAATGGCCGCCCCCCGCGCACCCTGCCCGGTCGGCCAGTTGCGCCAGGCGGCATGATTCGGCGGCTGGGCGAAATCCGGCTTCCCGGCACGATCGGAACCCAATCGGACCGGAATCGGCCGGATTGGGCAGAATCACCGGCGAAGAATGTCAGTTTCTGCCGATTTCATCGGCAGCCGGGGCGCTGTTTCGCTTGCGCGAAGGGGAGGCCTGTGGCAAGAACCGCCCGCTTGGACGGGCCCATCGGGCCGATTCAATTTTTCCCGGGCATGCTGCCGTAGCTCAGTGGTAGAGCACTCCATTGGTAATGGAGAGGTCGACAGTTCAATCCTGTCTGGCAGCACCAGGATCTTCGTCGCAGAGCAACTGAACCAAGCACCAGCCATCCCCGCCAATCTGGAAGATCCCCGGCGCGCGCGAAGCGTCAGAGGTGACGACCGTCGAGTGCCCGCGACTGCTCCGGTGACCCTGACCGTCCGGCCCCTGGCCCCTCACGCGCGGGCTGCTTCATCTGCCGATCTCGTCACAGGCCGGACCAAGTCCTGACGTTCCCCTGATCGCCTAATCTACTTTTGGTTGATTTTCGGCCAGAGCCATACTTCTATGGAGCTACTGTTACTTGTCGAATTTTCAAAGCTCCACAGCACCACATTGAATTGGGAGATATCACGTGCGCATCAAAATTTTGCTGCCGGCGGCCGTTGCGCTGTTGGCATCGTCGTCCGCATTTGGCTTTGACTTGGGAGATGTCGAGCGTGCATCCGGCTCGCCGCCGGTCATAAGACCCTTCGACGGCCCCAAGGACGTCTTCCAGTACGATCTCAAGGTCCGCAATCTCTGCGACGATCCGCAGAGCCTGAACAATGTGGCGTCCAGTTGGGTCGGGGCGAAGCGAACCGGCAACATATTCCAGGATGGATTCAATATTCACGACAAGTCTGTGGCCCTGGCGGCCGTAGTGACCTTCCCGAACGCCAAGAGCAACGAGACCAAGCAGGTCAAAGTGCCGATCATCGCGAAGGCCAACTTCGGCGACACCCAAATTCAGAACTGCGAAGGCACCATCATCACCGACGTTCCGGCCAACACCAAAATAAGGATGCACTTCGAGTACAAGCAGTCGGACACCATTCGATTCAATGACCCGACGAAGTTTGTGAGCGGCATTACGTCAGTCGGCGCAAGTGCCGTCGCACTGGGGTCGCTGGCCACGGGCACCGGGGGTATTGGAGCGACGGTCGTCCCTGTCGTCTCCTATCTGCAGAAAAACAGCAACGCCATCGCCACGCTCAATAGCGGCGTGAACTCGATCATGGAGTCGTTTGCCGAAACCAAATCGCCCGATCCCAAGCAGTACGAGATCAGATCAACCGCCAGCAACATCAGCTACAGGAGCGGCCGAACCACCGTGATCTCGATCGACAAGATCGTCCATGGGAGCGGGTTGGATATTGATGGCCTGAACGGCTGGTCGGGGGTCGATGGCGCTTTTTCCGACCGGTACGGCGAGCTTCAGAACCAGTTCAACAATGCCCAGAATGCGGTCGATTCTCCCTGGTCGGGCAACCTGCCGAAGTTCTGCGCGAAGCTGAGGGCCTATGTGGACGGCGCGACCAAGGGGGACCGGTTCGCCTCGGCTCTCGGTATCGGGTTTCACGCCTTCTACAATTCGACGGATTATGGCGGGAAAACCTGCCTGAACTCCTGGGACATCGCGGCCCTGAAGGCGCACCATTTTGCTCCGCCGTTCCCCGATGCCTGGCCGACGAATGCGACCCCATCCGGACCTGTGGTGGCAACGCGGTCGCCGCCGAAGCCGACCGGCAAGTCAGCCCGGCTGGCCGGCGCTCTCGCCTCCCGCTGACGGCCTGAATCCATCCTGTCGGCGCCGGACCCAGGCGCCGGCAGGATATCGCTTCCGGCTCTCGGGGAACGCAAAGAAAAGCAACGATCTGGTTCCCGCAGCCGTGGCCGGCCTGCGCGACGATGCGACCGCGCCACCGCTGTGGCCATTCGCCCTCGCCTGCCCTTTCCGCGAATCAATGCGCGAGCAGCAGGCCGACGCCGCCGATCGTCAGCGCGACGTAGACCGCGAACACACTGCCGACCCATTTCCAATCGATCTGTGCGTGTTCGGGGCTCAGGCTTTCGATGATGCCGTGCATGGTGGTTTCCTTCGAGAAGCGTTTCGAGCGAAGTGGGTACCGGTTCGCGTGAAGAAAACGCGTCAAAACAAGAATCCAGAGCCCCGTTCCGATTCAATCGGAATGGAAAAGGCTCTAGAAGTCGCATGCTCGGCGTATAGACCTCGCCTCGAGCACGTCATGTGACTCACTTCACATTTGCCACCGCGGAGCGGACCCAAGAGTGACCGGCCCAGAACTAAGAAAATTGCGCGACCATCTCGGCGAGGCACTCGGCCGCAAGCTGACGGCGGCGGACATGGCGAAGCTGTGCGGGTTGCCGGCGGCCGGCGGCGCCGAAAAGCTCCGCAAATGGGAAGTCACCGGTCCGACCCCGAAGGTCGCGGTGCTGCTGCGCGTGCTGGCGATGGCGAGCGAGCACTATCCAATCCTGGAGAAGTTCGACGTGTTCGATCGCCACGACGTTCCGGTCAAGGAACGCGCCGCGCGCCGCGAAGCGTTCCGCGAGCAGATCCGCGACGACGTGCGCAGGCGGCTCGATTGAGCAGCGTCCCGATGAGCCGATGCGGCTTGGTTAACGGGAGACGCGCGCCGTGCGCGGCGCGTTAAGCCTTCCGTCACTCCGCTTTAAGCGTTCGTTAGGCACAACAAAAATCGTTTCGCTGCAAAGGGTGCGACTTAACGCTCCAAGCCGTCTTTCGGTGAGAAATTTTATTCAAATGCGGTCTAACCCCTCGGGCATGGATGGCGCCACTCACGCTGCGCCTCATGACTTGTCCGGAGACTGCCTTATGAAGACGTTCCTGCTCGCAACCGCAGCCGCAGCGGCCGCCCTCGCTGCCTTTGGCGCGACCGCTCACGCCGCCGACTTCAACCGCGGCTATTACCAGAAGGCGCCCGCGCCTGTTTACGCCGCGCCGCTCTACAACTGGACCGGCTTCTATCTCGGCGGCCATCTCGGCGGCGTGTTCTCGGGCAGCAACAACGCCTTCAACGGCCTCGCGCTGACCAATTCCGATGCCCGCTTCATGGGCGGCGTGCAGGCCGGCTACGACTGGCAGCTGTCGCCGATGTGGGTGATCGGCGTCGAAGGCCAGTATTCCTGGCTCGGCGGCCACCAGCTCAACGCGATCTTCCCGGGCGGCTACGCCTACAACAACAACCAGCGCGGCATCGGCTCGATCACCGGTCGTGTCGGCTACACCTGGGGCCCGGGCATGATCTACGTGAAGGGCGGCTACGCCTATTCCGACAACAACGAGACGGTGACGCTCGGCGGCGCGCCGGTCGGCTTTGCGCTCACCGACAACCACAGCAACGGCTGGACCATCGGCGGCGGCGCCGAATACATGTTCGCGCCGAACTGGTCGGCCAAGGTCGAGTACCAGTACTACGACTTCGGCGACAGCCGCTTCACCGCGCCGGCCGCGCTGGTGCCGGCCGGCAGCTTCCACAATGACGAGCACACCGTGAAGGCGGGCCTCAACTACCGCTTCAACCTCGGCAACCTCGGCGGCCCCGCCTACGGCCGCTACTGAAGCTGCCGATCACCACAACCAAGAGTGGAAAGGCCGGCTGACGCCGGCCTTTTTGCGTCCGATCGCGCGCACCGATTCCGCACAGCGAACCAAGCCGGTGCGCGGAAGCCCCGAAAAATCCGGCAGATCGTCGCAATTTTCCCGATTTTGTTAACCCGCCGCACCGATACTCCCGCGCCGGGGAAACATCCAAGAGTAGTGGTGACGGGGGATACGGGGGCAATGGCGTTTCGGTTCAAGCTCGGCAAACTCAATCTCAAGCGCATCCGCCTGCCGCAGATGGGCGTCAGGGGCAGCCTGTTCGCGGCGTTCGCCGTGATCGCGGGCATGGCGCTGGTGATCAGCGCAGGCGCCGGCATCGTGCTGCATCGGCTCGGCGGCACCATGAGCGATCTCTCCGGCCGCGACATTCCACGGCTTGCCGCGAGCCTGCAGCTATCCGCGCAGAGCGCCTCGCTCGCAGCCCAGGGTCCCGGCCTGCTCGCCGTGCAGAGCGAGGATGCGCTGAACGAGCGCACCAAGAAAGTGCAGGAGGTCGCGCAGCAGACCAACGCCAAGCTTGGCGAGATCATCGAGCTCGGCGCCGACAAATCCGTCGTCAGCGCGCTGCAGGAAAACGTCAAGAACACCGACGAGGCGACCAAGAGCCTGATCTCGGCGGCGCGCGAGCGGCTCGAGGTCGGCGCGCTGCGCGACAAGCAGTACAACGCGCTGCGCAAGGCGCAAGGCGCCTTCGCCTCCGCAGCCGGTCCCGCAATGCTCGACGCGCAGACCCGGCTCAACGCCATCCTCGCCTCGGCCGAGGTTTCCGCCGACGACGCCACCGAAGCGGCCCGCACCGTCGGGCAGATCAGCAACGTGCTGTCCATCGGCAATCTGATGGCCGCCGACATGACCGCGGCGCTGTCGGCCAATTCCAGCGAGACGCTCGATGCGATCGAGGCGGAGTTCAAGAAGGGCCGCGAACGCATCAAGTCGAACCTCGACGATCTGCCGAACAATCCGGCAATCGTCGCCGTGCGCGACACCGCACAAAAGCTGCTCGTGCTCGGCGAAGGCAAGACCGGCGTGTTCAAGGTCCGCCAGAAGGAGCTCGACTCGATCGATTACGGCCAGACCATCCTGGAGGAGACCCGCAAGCTCAATGTCGGGCTCGGCATCAGCGTCCAGCAGCTGGTCGATGCGGTCCAGAAGGAGACCGACGCCTCGACATTCCAGGCGCGGCAGCAGATCTCGCTCGCGACCACCGTCATGATCGGCCTCGGGGCGCTGACCTTGGTCGGCTCGTTCCTGTTCGTCTGGCTCTATGTCGGGCGCAACATCCTGCGCCGCATCCGCGGCCTGCAGCGCTCGATGCAGTTGTTGTCCGATGGCGACCTCGACACCGAGATCCCGCAGAGCCGCCAGCGCGACGAGATCGCCGTGATGGCCGACGCGCTGCAGGTGTTCCGCGAGAGCATGATCGAGAGCCGCGAGCTCACCGAGAACCAGAACAAGGACCGCTCCGCCAAGGCGGAGCGCGCCTCGCGCATGGAGACGCAGATCACGACGTTCGAATCGACGGTCCGCAACGCGCTCGGGAGCCTGCAGACCGCGGCGAACTCGATGCAGTCGACCGCGCAGAGCATGTCGGCGACCGCCGACCAGTCGAGCGCACTGGTCAACGCGGTGGCCTCGGCCGCCGAGGAGACCTCGGTCAACGTGCAGACGGTCTCGGCCGGCACCGAGGAGCTGTCGTCGTCGATCTCCGAGATCGGCCGCCAGGTCGTCACCTCGGCGGAGATCGCCCGCAAGGCGGTCGAGGAAGCCAGCGCCACCGACACCACCATGCAGGGGCTTGCCGACAATGCCGCACGCATCAGCGTCGTGGTCGACCTGATCCAGACCATCGCCTCGCAGACAAATCTGCTCGCGCTCAACGCCACCATCGAGGCGGCGCGCGCCGGCGAGGCTGGGCGCGGCTTTGCCGTCGTCGCCTCCGAGGTGAAGAACCTGGCGAGCCAGACCGCGAAAGCGACCGAGGAGATCCGCCAGCAGATCGTCAGCATGCAGGAGGTGACGACGACGGCGGTCACCGCGATCCGCAACATCTCGAGCACGATCGGCGAGATCAACGACGTCACAACCGCGATCGCCGCCGCGGTCGAGGAGCAGGGCGCGGCGACCCGCGAGATCGCCCGCAACATCCAGCATGCCGCCGGCGGCACCAGCGAGGTGTCGAGCAACATCGTCGGCGTCTCGACCGCCTCGGCCGAGGCCGGCGCCGCGGCCGGCGAAGTACTCAGCGCCTCGGACGCGCTGCGCCGCGAGGCCGACGTGCTGCGCTCCGAGATCGACGGCTTCCTGTCGAACATCCGCGCCGCTTAGCAACGCCTCTGTGCGATCCGTAGCCCGGCTTGATCCGGGCTACGGAATTCGGGTGCAATTCCACCCATTCTCCGGACGACTATCTGATTTTTCGGCTGGCGCGGCGGCCCGGGTCCCGCTAAGTCGGTAGCATGCATACGAAGACCGACAGCCTTCCCTCTTCGGCGGAGGCATTGCGATACCCCTGGGAGAACCATCCCGGCCACGACCAGGTCGTCGAGGTGGCTCCCGGCGTGCTGTGGGCGCGGCTGAAGCTGCCGTTCCGCCTCAACCATGTGAACATCTATCTGCTCGCCGACGGCGACGGCTGGACCATGGTGGATGCCGGCTTCGGCAATGAGGAATCGATCGCGGCCTGGACCACGCTGTTCGAGGGCCCGCTGAAGCACGTCAAGGTCAGGCGGCTGATCGTGACGCATTCGCATCCCGACCATGTCGGTCTCGCCGGCTGGATCACCGAGCGCTTCGACTGCCCGCTGTTCATGTCGCAGGTCGAATACCTGCAATCGGTCTATCACCAGAACCGCGGCACCGAGGAACGGCGCAACGCGCAGCGGCTGTTCTTCCGCCGCCACGGCATGGATGAGGACCTGACCGAGAAGCTGCTCGGCCGCGGCCAGGACTACCTGAAGCGCGTGTCGGTGCTGCCGCCGTCCTACCACCGCCTCACCCATGGCGACGAGGTCGTGATCGGCACGCGGCGCTTCAAGGTGATCACCGGCGGCGGACACGCGCTCGACCAGGTGATGCTGTATTGCGCGGCCGACAAGCTGTTCCTGTCCGCCGACCAGGTGCTGAGCAAGATCTCGCCCAATGTCAGCGTCTGGGCGGTCGAGCCGGAGCAGAACTCGCTCGGCGAATATCTGGCCTCGCTGGCCAGCCTGACCACCACCCTGCCCTATGACGTGATGGTGCTGCCCGGCCACGGCGTGCCGTTCTACGGGCTGAAGACCCGGATCAAGCAGCTCGCCGATCACCATGAGGAGCGCTGCCGGCTGATCGCCGAGGCCTGCCGCGAGGTGTCGCAGACCTCCAAGGAACTGGTCCCGGTGGTGTTCCACAAGCACGTGCTGGACGAGCACCAGATGGGCTTCGCCGCCGGCGAGCTGGTCGCCCATGTCAATTACATGCTGGTCGAGGGCCGCCTGACAGCCGAAATGCACGACGACGGCATGCTGCGCTTCAAGACGACCTGAGACCGGCCGGGCCCGTAATGCCCCGGGCAATTTGACCGAAATCAAGCCGGATAGACGGCCGCTAGGGCAATTTGCCCAACTGTCGCGCATGCCCGGATGTGGGCCAATGCATGGACATGAGAGCTGGAAAAGCTCTAAGAAGAGGCAGCTTTTCCGGTCAGGTTCCGCTTTCTGGGTTCGCCGATGAATTACAGCCAGTTCTTCCAAACCGCCCTCAACCGCCTGCATGACGAGCGGCGCTATCGGGTGTTCGCCGACCTCGAGCGGATCGCGGGACGCTTCCCGCACGCGACCTGGCATTCGCCGAAGGGCAGCCGCAACGTCGTGATCTGGTGCTCCAACGACTATCTCGGCATGGGCCAGCACCCCAAGGTGGTCGGAGCCATGGTCGAGACCGCTACCCGCGTCGGCACCGGCGCCGGCGGCACCCGCAACATCGCGGGCACCCATCATCCGCTGGTGCAGCTCGAAGCGGAGCTCGCCGATCTCCACGGCAAGGAAGCCTCGCTGCTGTTCACCTCGGGCTATGTCTCGAACCAGACCGGCATCTCGACGCTCGCCAGGCTGATTCCGAACTGCCTGATCCTGTCGGACGCGCTGAACCACAATTCGATGATCGAGGGCGTGCGCCAGGCCGGCTGCGAGCGCCAGATCTTCCGCCACAACGACGTCGCGCACCTCGAAGAGCTTTTGATCGCCGCCGGCCCCGACCGGCCGAAGCTGATCGTCTGCGAGAGCCTTTACTCGATGGACGGCGACGTCGCACCGCTCGCCAGGATCTGCGATCTCGCCGAGAAGTACGGCGCCATGACCTATGTCGACGAGGTGCATGCGGTCGGCATGTACGGCCCTCGCGGCGGCGGCATTGCCGAGCGCGACGGCGTGATGCACAGGATCGACGTGCTCGAAGGGACGCTTGCGAAAGCGTTCGGCTGCCTCGGCGGCTATATCGCGGGCCGCGCCGAGATCATCGATGCGGTGCGTTCCTACGCGCCGGGCTTCATCTTCACCACCGCGCTGCCGCCGGCGATCTGCTCGGCCGCCACCGCTGCGATCCGCCATCTGAAGACCTCGAACTGGGAGCGCGAGCGCCACCAGGACCGCGCCGCCCGCACCAAGGCGATCCTGACCGCCGCCGGGCTGCCTGTGATGTCGAGCGACACCCATATCGTGCCGCTGTTCGTCGGCGATCCCGAGAAATGCAAGCGCGCCTCCGACCTGCTGCTGGAGGACCACGGCATCTACATCCAGCCGATCAACTATCCGACGGTCGCCAAGGGCAGCGAGCGGCTGCGCATCACGCCCTCGCCCTACCATGACGACGGCCTGATCGACGCGCTGGCCGAGGCCCTGCTCCAGGTCTGGGACCGGCTCGGCCTGCCCCTGCACCAGAAGTCGCTGGCCGCCGAGTAACCCTATCCTTTCCTACCCTCGAATTTGGGCCGGCCGTGCATCGCACGGCCGGTCCTTTGCGTTATAATCCTGGCACCCGGCCATTCCTGCGGCCGGGACAGGAGGTGAGCAGCGATGCTGCACGACTGGGGCGTCATCGCCACGGCGTTCGCCTACATCGGATTGTTGTTCTTCATTGCCAGCCGCGGCGACCGCAGGTCGGCGGGTGGGCGCGGCCGTGCCAGCCAGTGGATCTATCCGCTGTCGCTGGCGATCTACTGCACCTCCTGGACCTTCTTCGGCTCGGTCGGCTTCGCCACCCGCACCAGCGTCGACTTCCTGGCGATCTATGTCGGCCCGATCGTGATGATCGGGCTGTGCACCCCGCTGCTCCGTCGCGTCATCGCGCTCGCGAAGTCGCAGAACATCACCTCGATCGCCGACTTCATCGCCGCGCGCTACGGCAAGAGCCAGGCGGTAGCAGCCACCGTGGCGCTGATCGCGATCATCGGCTCGGTGCCCTACATCGCGCTGCAGCTCAAGGCGATGGCCTCATCGCTGGAAACCATCCTGAGCGAGGATCAGGCGTTCTCGAAAATCCCGATCATCGGCGACATCGCGCTGATGGTGACGCTGGCGATGGCGGTGTTCGCGGTGCTGTTCGGCACCCGCCACACCGACGCGACCGAGCACCAGCACGGCCTGATCCTGGCGATCGCCGCCGAATCCATCGTCAAGCTGGTCGCCTTCATCGCCGCCGGCGCCTTCGTCACCTTCTGGATGTTCTCCCCGGTCGAGCTCTACGAGCGCGCCCTGAAGACGCCGGAAGCGGTGCGCGCGATCGAATATGTGCCCTCGATCGGCAACTTCCTGATCATGACGCTGCTGTCGTTCTGCGCGATCATGCTGCTGCCGCGCCAGTTCCATGTCAGCGTGGTCGAGAATTCGACTGGCGCCGAAGTCAGCCGGGCACGCTGGCTGTTCCCGCTCTACCTCGTCGCCATCAATATCTTCGTGATTCCGATCGCGATCGCGGGCCTCGTCATCTTCCCGTTCGGCGCGGTCGATGCCGACATGTTCGTGCTGGCGCTGCCGATCGAGGGCAATTCGCAGCTGCTGAGCCTCGCGGTCTTCGTCGGCGGGCTGTCGGCGGGGACCGCGATGGTGATCGTCGAATGCGTCGCGCTGTCGATCATGGTCTCCAACGACATCGTGCTGCCGCTGGTGCTGCCGCGCAGCGACGACGCCCGCGCCGGCCAGAAGGACTTTGGCGACTTCCTGCTGAAGGCGCGCCGCTTCTCGATCTTCGCCATCATGGTGATGGCGTATTTCTACTATCGCGCGCTCGGCAACACCCAGCTGGTCGCGATCGGCCTGCTGTCCTTTGCCGCGATCACCCAGCTCGCGCCGGCGTTTTTCGGCGGCCTGTTCTGGCGCCGCGCCACCGCACGCGGCGCCATGGCGGGCATGCTGGTCGGCTTCGCGATGTGGCTCTACACGCTGTTCATCCCGAGCTTCCTGGAAAACTCGACCACCGGCCTGATGCTGCTGCAGCATGGGCCGTTCGGGATCGAGGCACTGCGGCCGCAGGCGCTGTTCGGCGCCGATTTGCCGCCGCTGCTGCACGGCGTGCTGTGGAGCCTTGCGCTCAACATCCTCACTTACGTCGTGTTCTCGCTGGCGCGCGCGCCGTCCGCGATCGAGCTGTTGCAGGCCGACGTGTTCGTGCCCAACGCGCTGGCCCCGATCGCGCCGAGCTTCCGGCGCTGGCGCACCACGGTGACGGTGCAGGACATCGAGAGCACGGTGACGCAATATCTCGGCCCCGACCGCACCCGCGAGGCGTTCGCCTCGTTCGCCGTCGACCGCAACGTCGTGCTGCTGGCCTCGGCACCGGCCGATTTCGAGCTGCTGCAGCACGCCGAGCGCCTGATCGCGTCCTCGATCGGCGCGGCGTCCTCGCGCCTCGTGATGTCGCTGCTGCTGCAGCGGCGGACGGTGTCGGCGAAGGCCGCGCTGAAGCTGCTCGACGACTCGCACGCCGCGCTGCATTTCAACCGCGAGATCCTGCAGACCGCGCTCAATCACGTGCGCCAGGGCATCGCGGTGTTCGACGCCGATTTGCAGCTGATCTGCTCCAATCGCCAGTTCTCCGAATTGGCTCGCGCTGCCGCCGCATCTGGTGCAGCTCGGCATACCCTTGCCCGAGATCCTCGAATTCATGGGCGCGATCAGTCCGCCGCCGGCCGGTGACAGCGACAACCTGCTGCAACTGCGGCTGCGCGCCTACACCACCGAGGGCGAGCCCTATCTGGAACGCTTTACCGATCGCCATCTGGTGATCGAGGTGCGCGCCAACCGCATGCCGGGTGGCGGCCTCGTCATCACCTTCTCCGACGTCACGCCGAGCTTCGAGGCCGCGGAGGCGCTGGAGCGCGCCAATGCGACGCTGGAAAAGCGCGTCCGCGACCGCACCGAGGAGCTGACGCGGCTGAACTCGGAACTCGCGCTCGCCAAGGGCATCGCGGAGGACGCCAACGCCTCCAAGACGCGTTTCCTGGCGGCGGCCAGCCACGACATCCTGCAACCACTCAATGCGGCGCGCCTCTATGTCACGAGCCTGGTCGAACGCCAGAACGGCGGCGAGGATTCGCGCCTGGTCGAGAACATCGACGACTCGCTCGAGGCGATCGAGGACATCCTGGGCGCACTGCTCGATATCTCGAGGCTCGATGCCGGCGCCATGACGCCGGCGATCACGAGCTTCCGGATGGCCGATCTGATGCGCTCGCTGGAGATCGAGTTCATGCCGATCGCCCGCGACAAGGGCCTCGATCTGCGCTTCGTGGCCTGCTCGCTGCCGGTCGAATCCGACCGCTCGCTGCTGCGCCGGCTGTTGCAGAACTTCATCTCCAACGCGATCAAATATACCCCGCGCGGCCGCGTGCTGGTCGGCTGCCGCCGCCGCGGCGATACGCTGCAGATCAGCATCTTCGATACCGGCGTCGGCATTCCCGTGCAGAAGCGCGGCGAGATCTTCAAGGAATTCCATCGCCTCGAGCAGGGCGCCCGGATCGCCCGCGGCCTCGGTCTCGGCCTGTCGATCGTCGAGCGGCTGGCGCGCGTGCTCGACCACCGCATCGCGATATCGGCCAATGTGAGCGGCGGCTCGGCATTCTCGGTCACCGTGCCCGTCGCCACCGCCGTCAACCATACCGCGGCGGTCACCAGCGCCACGCCGCTGTCGAAGACGCCGATGAGCGGCTCACTGATCGTCTGCATCGAGAACGATCCCGCCATTCTCGACGGCATGAAGACGCTGCTGACGGCGTGGGACGCCGAGGTGATCGCGGTGCTCGATGCCGACGGCGCGATCACCGCGATCGAAGCCGCCGGCGGCCGCGTCACCGGCGTGCTGGTCGACTATCATCTCGACCGCGGCAACGGCATCGCTGCAATCCGCGAGATCCGCCGCCGCTTCGGCGACGGCATTCCGGCGATCCTGATCACCGCCGACCGCAGCCCCGCGGTGCGCTTGGCCGCGCGCGAGGAAAACATCGCGGTGCTGAACAAGCCGGTCAAGCCGGCCTCGCTGCGCGCCCTGCTCGGACAATGGCGCACCCAGCAGATGGTGGCGGCGGAGTGAGCGCAGCGCGCAAACCGGGCGCGCGTCGAACGTCGGTTTAATTCGGTCCCATTCTGGCCGACGCCGGATGCCCCGGCACCTGAAAGCGCTTGCCTGTGTCGGTGACGTTCGTTCCGTCGACCTTGAGGATCGAGAAGTCCTGGCTGAGGTAGTTCCCCACCAGGACGTATTTTCCGTCGGGCGTGAAGACCGCAGCCTCAGGCAATCCGCCGACCTCGATATCTCCCGTCTTGGTCACTTTCTTGCCGTCGATCTTCAGGACTGAGACGCTGCCGTTCTTGTCGTAGAAGAACGCATTCTTCATGTTCGAGCCGCGCAGGATCACCGAGACCGCGATATCCCCCTTCGGACTGACGGCAAGCCCCTCCGGCCCGTCGCCGACCACCACGCGGTCAATGATGCGCGGCGGCTTCGCTTCGAGATCGATGATGCTGGTCGTGTCGACGCTGCCGTCCGACGCGCCTGCATTGCCATTGTCCGAGGTCAACGCGATCTGGCCGTTCGGAGTCACGGCCACGTTGTAAGGCCATTGGCCGGTCGGCAAGTCTATCTTGGCGTAAGTGACCTTGTCGCCGGCGATATCAAGCACCGATATCTTGTGCGCGGGAAAACGCGCGACCAGCGCGCGCTTGCCGTCTGGCGCGAACGCGACATGCGCGACACTGTCGGGCATCGATACGGTGTCGGTGATCTTGACGTCAGTGCCGTTGACCGAAAGTACGCTGATCGAATTGTCCCCGCGATTGGCGACCAACGCCATTTTGCCGTCGGGACTGAAACTCACCCCTGACGGCTGCTTTCCCCCGGTAAGGGTCGCTGCCAGCTTCGGCGGGGTCGCCTTGAGATCGATGACATAGATCTTGTTGTCCGGCACCTGCTTGAGGACGTCGGCCTCTTTCACGACGTCGACCGAATCGGCGACCAGAGCCACTGTCCCGGTCGGATCGATAGCGACGTTGACCGGAGGGCCGACCACCGAGTTCTTCAATGGGAGTGCAGCCGCAATCTTCGGATTCTCGGGATCGGCGAGATCGACGATCAGCACTTGATCCTTGCCGGGCGCTGACAGCACCGGCTTGCCGTCGTCGTCCCACAACAGCTTCTCGTCCAGGCCGACGATCATCAGGGGCTTGGCCTGAGCCCAGTTGAAAAAGCCGGCACCGAGAAGGATTGCCGCAGCCAGAGACAATCCGGCGGCACGAGTTGCAGACATCATGGCGTTCTCCCCAAAAGCACACGGCCTCTCACGGGCCGATGCCGGGCAGGATACTCGGTTTTCGACCGAGGCGCACCTTGAGTGGGGAGTTGGATGGATTGGCGGACGCTTGCTATCGGACGCAGCCGCTCCACCCGTCGGATCGCAATGCCGCGACGCGAACCAGCAATGGAGTTGCGGGGACTACGTCGACGGCGTGCCCTGGCGCCACTGGCCGCCGGCGATCTTGGCGGCGGCGATCACGGCCTGGGTGCGGCTTTCGACGCCGAGCTTCTGCAGGATGGCCGAGACATGGGCCCTTGATGGTCGCTTCGGAGACGCCGAGCTCGTAGGCGATCTGCTTGTTGAGCAGCCCTTCGGACAGCATCATCAGCACCCGCACCTGCTGCGGGGTCAGCGTCACCAGGCGGTCGCGCAGCCGCGTCATGTCGGGATCGCCGGCCGCCGACAGATCGGTGTCCGGCGGAACCCAGACGTCGCCCTCCATCACCTTCAGGATGGCGTCACGCAGCGTCTCGACGCCGAAGCGCTTGGGGATGAAACCGGAGGCACCGAAATCGAGCGAGCGGCGGATGGTTCCGGCATCGTCACTGGCGGAGACGATGACCACTGGAATCGCCGGATACTGCGCCCGCAGATAGATCAGGCCGGAAAAGCCGCTGATCCCAGGCATGCTCAAATCGAGCAGGATGAGGTCGACCTCGGAGTCTCGTTCCAACAGCGCGGTCAGGTCCTCGAACGATCCGGCCTCGCTGATCGTGGCCGAACTCACGACGCTCGACACCGCCTGGCGTAACGCATCGCGGAACAGCGGATGGTCGTCGGCGATGACAAGATGAGTATTGGCAGCAGCAGTCATCTCAGTCCCACAAGCGGGCTTTGGCAAGCCCGCGCCGTTCGGTTGTCGCCCGCGCGGCAGTATCACGCAAGCCCTTGATAATACCAGATGCCAACGCAGTTAACCCGCCGAGCTTGTGCGCCGCAACAGACGCGCGCGGGGGACGTTTCCATCCAACTTACGCCTTCAAAGATAAGTTCAAGCGTGCAAAAGCCAAAAGTCTTATTGGGACGGATTTCACTGCGATGTTACCCTCGATTTAAGCCTAAGGCCCATTCGGGTCCAACCCGCCAGCCGGGGGCGAGCATGGCAGCAATAATTCGGGGGGAGCAATCCAGATGTCCACTATGACTGCAACTTCGGCGCGGCCCGCCGGCATGACGAAGGATGAGCGTTTCGTCATCCTGGCGTCGTCGCTCGGCACCGTGTTCGAGTGGTACGACTTCTATCTCTACGGGTCACTGGCCAGCATCATCGGCGCGCAGTTCTTCTCCGACTATCCGCCGGCGACCCGCGACATCTTCGCGCTGCTGGCCTTCGCCGCGGGCTTTCTGGTTCGCCCGTTCGGCGCGATCGTGTTCGGCCGGGTCGGCGACATCGTCGGTCGCAAATACACCTTCCTCGTCACCATCCTGATCATGGGCCTGTCGACCTTCATCGTCGGCCTGCTGCCCAGCGCCAAGACCATCGGCATCGTGGCGCCGATCATCCTGATCTCATTGCGCCTCCTGCAGGGCCTCGCGCTCGGCGGCGAGTATGGCGGGGCGGCGACCTACGTCGCCGAGCACGCGCCAAACGGCAAGCGCGGCTATTACACCTCCTTCATCCAGACCACCGCAACGCTCGGACTATTCCTGTCCCTGCTGGTGATCCTGTTCACGCGTAGCCTCACCGGCGAAAAAGACTTCGCGGACTGGGGCTGGCGTATTCCGTTTCTGGTGTCGGTGCTGCTGCTCGGCATCTCCGTCTGGATCCGGCTGCGGCTGAACGAATCGCCGGTGTTCCAGCGCATGAAGGACGAGGGCAAGAGCTCGAAGGCGCCGCTGACGGAGGCCTTCGCCAACTGGGGGAACGCCAAGATCGTGATCCTGGCGCTGCTCGGTGGCACCATGGGTCAGGGCGTGGTGTGGTACACTGGCCAGTTCTATGCGCTGTTCTTCCTGCAATCGATCCTCAAGGTCGACGGCTACACCGCGAACCTCCTGATCGCCTGGTCATTGCTGTTCGGCACCGGCTTCTTCATCGTATTCGGTGCGCTCTCCGACCGGATCGGACGCAAGCCGATTATCCTGGCGGGCTGCGCGATCGCGGCGCTGACCTTCATTCCGATCTTCAAGATGATCTCCTCCAACGCCAACCCCGCGCTGGAAAAGGCGATCGAAACGACCAAGGTCGAGGTGGTTGCCGATCCCGCAGGCTGCGGCGACCTGTTCAACCCGGTCGGCACCCGCGTGTTCACCGCGCCCTGCGACACTGCCCGCGCCTTCCTCGCCCAATCGTCGGTCAAATACTCGACGACTAATGGCGCGGCCGGCTCCGGCGTGAAGGTCGTGGTCAACGGCAAGGACGTCTCCTACCCCAACGCCAAGGACGGCAACGCGGCGATCACCACCGCCATCGCGGCAGCCGGCTATCCCAAGGCCGGCGACCCCGGGATCGTCAAGATGGCGCACCCGTTCGACATCTTCCGTCCGCAGATCGCGGCCGTGATCGGCTTGCTGTTCATCCTGGTGATCTTCGTCACCATGGTCTACGGTCCGATCGCCGCGATGCTGGTCGAGCTGTTCCCGACCAAGATCCGCTACACCTCGATGTCGCTGCCCTATCACATCGGTAACGGCTGGTTCGGCGGGTTGTTACCGGCGACCGCGTTCGCGATCGTGGCTTCGACCGGCGATATTTACGCCGGCCTCTGGTACCCGATCATTTTCGCAGCGATCACCGCGGTGGTCGGTCGGTGCGATCTTCCTGCCGGAAACCAAGGACGTCGACATCAGCAAGACCTGACCGGCTGACCCAGACCTTTCGACGAACCGGCCGCGGAGCGATCCGCGGCCGGTTTCGTTTTTCGTGTGTAATTCGCGATCAGGCTCTGGCAGCACCGATGAATTGCAGCACGATCTCGCGCCGGTGCGGGTGGGCACGATGCTCGATCAGATAGATGCCCTGCCAGGTGCCGAGCGCCATCTCGCCATCGAGCACCGGGACCTGCAGCGAGGTCGCCGTCAGCATGGTCTTGATGTGCGCCGGCATGTCATCGGGGCCTTCAGCGTCGTGACGCCAGCCGCCGTCTTCGGGCGCCGCGCGATCGAGCGCCGTCATCAGATCGACCAGCACCGTGGGATCGGCATTCTCCTGGATCGTCAGCGAGGCCGAGGTGTGACGGATGAACAGCGTCACCGCACCCTCGCCGGCGCGCACCTCGCGCAGGAAATTTGCGACCTCGCGCGTGATGTCCGTGAAGCCGGCGCCGGACGTTTCGACCGTCAGGCGCGACGAGGCGATGTTGGTCGCTGCGACCGAGGATGGCGCCGAGCGCGACATTGTTCTCGCTGAATTCATCTGTACTTTCTCGACACGTCGTCCCGGCCTAGTGCGCAATTGCGCACGGGGGCCGGAGCCATAACCACCGATGTTCATTGGTTACGCGAGACATCGACTCCGAGCCGTCGAAGTCGAAAGGCCGCAGCGTATGAGTCCCGGCCTTCGCCGGGACGACTTTGTGCAAACAACATCAAATCTTGCCGCCATTGACGTCGCGCTGCACGCGGTTGGCCATCTCGATCAGCCGCCGCCAAGCCCGCTCGACGAACGACATCATGCGATCCATGTCGCGGTCGCTCGGCAGCGGAATCTCGATCTTGCGCTCGCCCTCGGCGACCTTCGGCTCAGCCTTCTTCAACGAATCCGATTTCGGCAACGCCTCGTCGGTCTTGGCCGATGGTGCGCGCGCGGCGAGCTCGCCTTTCAGCTTGTCATTGTCGGCCTGCAGGCGGCCGATCTCGGCATCCAGCGCCGCCCGCTCGTCGGGCACCATGTAACAGGCCCAGCCGGCGCTGGAATTGGTGCAGGTCGACACCGCGCCGGTGCGGGTGTCGAGCCGCAGGAAGCCATCGCCGGCCGGTGACAACGCATAGCGGCCGTTCTCGGTATCGGGCGCGGTTTGCGCAAGCGCCGCGCCGCTTGAGATCAGGATGGCAACGATTGCGATGGACAATTTCGAGGACGACATCGCGATGGGCATGGCTTGCTCCGCCTCAACCTGATTCCTGCCCCTCAACCACAGAGCTATAGGGCTTGCGGCCAGACTTCAACGCGTCCTCGAGCAATTCGATCCGGTCCTGCCCCCAGAACACCTCGCCATCGAGCACATAGCCGGGCGAGCCGAACACGCCGGCGTCCAATGCATTCTGGCGATTCTGCTCATAGGCCGCGCTGATCGCATCGGAGCCCGAGCGCTCCACCAGCTGCCGGCCGGGCAAGCCTGCATCGTCGGCGAGCTTCACCAGCGTCGCAGCATCGGCAAGATTGAGCTCAAGCTCCCACACCGCGGGATAGGCGCGTTGCAGGAACGGCTCGGGGTCGAGGCCGGCCTCGAGCAGCGCGATTACGACGCCATCGGCAAGCCGCCCATTGAACGGCCAATTGGCCGGCTGCAGGTGAAAATTCAGCCCGCGCTTGTCGCGCCAGCGCTGCAACTCGATCATCCGGTAGCGCTGCCGCACTGGATGGCGCTGGGCGAGCGGCAGCCCGCCGGTCTCCGAAAACAAATCGACCAGCAGCACGGGCCGGTAATTAACCTTGAGATCGTAAGTGCTTACGAGCCGCACGAAGGGCTTGTGACCGATATAGGCCCAAGGCGATTGCAGCGAGAAGTAGTAATCGATCTGGCGTGACATGCGGAACCTTGACTGCATGAGAGGATAAGGACTTTCGGCGATCCCAGCAGAGCCGGAAATGCCAGGCAACATCGCTTCAAAGCATACAAGCTGTTGCACTGCGAACACTGCGTCACTCTGACCTTGAATATCTCCAAATAAATCCAGCAGAATCAAAGCAATAACTGGTTACGACGCAATCTTGACTTGATTAGACGCGGTAAGTATGGTCCGCGCGGCTTTTGACGGGGACGGGCGCAATTTCCATCATCCGCGGCTTCGGTTAGTGTTTGCAGCATGGCTGAGAACACCAACGACGGCGCAGGTGGAAGTCGCGATCAATCGCCTCCTGACGAAGCTGCGCTTTCCGCAAGGCTCGGAAGTCTCGATCATCGGTTGTCAGAAATTCGCGACAGCCGCAGGAGCAAGACTGATCAATCCGGTACTGAAAGCGGGGACAGTGCCGCCAGAGCTTCGGCGATGGCGCTCGGTTTTCGTCTTTCCTCGGAGCTGATCGCGGGCGTTGCCGTCGGAGCGGCGATTGGCTGGGGATTCGACCGTTTGCTGTCGACGTCGCCATTCGGCTTCATCGTGTTAACGCTGCTCGGCTTCGTCGCCGGCGTGTTCAACGTGGTGAGGTCCGCGGGCGTGGCCTCGGGCAAGCGCTGAGCGCTGGCGGGAAGTCACGACATTTGAAATTCGATTACCGGCACGATGGCCGGTGGACCAAGAGCCGCGCGGATGAAAATCGACCCGATCCACCAGTTCAATATCGAGCCCCTCTTCACGCTCGGCCACATCGGCAATCACACGATCGCCTTCACCAATTCGTCGCTCTACATGTTCATCGCGGTGCTGCTGATTGCGCTGCTGATGCTGGCGAGCGGCCGGGAACTGATTCCGGGACGGCTGCAGTCGGTCGCCGAGATCTCCTACGAGTTCGTCGCCAGCACGGTTCGCGGCAACGCCGGTGCGGAAGGCATGAAGTTCTTCCCGCTGATCTTCTCGCTCTTCATGTTCATCTGCGTCTCGAACCTCGTGGGCATCATCCCCTACACCTTCACGATCGCGAGCCACCTGATCGTCACCGCGGCGCTGGCCCTGCTGGTGTTCTTCACGGTCCTGATCTACGGCGTCTACAAGAACGGCCTGAAATTCTTCAGCATCTTCGTCCCCCACGGCGTTCCGATCTACATCCTGCCGCTGGTCATGTTCATCGAGATCCTGTCGTTCTTCCTGCGGCCGGTCTCGCACAGCGTGCGTCTGTTCGCCAACATGCTGGCCGGACACATCGCGCTGAAGGTCTTCGCGGGCTTCGTCGCGATGCTCGGCTTCTCGCTGGGCGCTCTCGGCTGGTTCGGCGGCGTGCTGCCGCTGGCGCTCACAGTCGCGCTGTACGCGCTCGAACTGCTGGTCGCGTTCCTGCAGGCCTACGTGTTCGCGATCCTGACCTGCATCTACCTCAACGACGCCATTCATCCGGGACACTAAGCGGTCCGGGGAATCTCCACCCACCAATCTGTCTATCTTTCTCAAGGAGCTACAAATGGAACCGGCAGCAGCAAAACTTATCGGCGCGGGCATCGCGTGCATCGGCATGGGCGGTGCGGGCGTCGGCGTGGGCATCATCTTCGGCAACTACCTCGCCGCTGCGGTGCGTAACCCCTCGGCCGCTCAGGGCCAGTTCGGCAACCTGATCTTCGGCTTCGCCGTGACCGAAGCGCTCGGCATCTTCTCGCTGCTGATCGCGCTGCTTCTGCTGTTCGTTCCGCTCTGAGCGGCACCCCGGTTCCGCTTTAGCGGCAACCCGGTTCCGCTCTGGCGGTAACCCGTCGCGCCGCCCAAAGGTCATCTCAAGGGCGGCGCGCATGACAGCAACAGGAGAACACCGTGGCTGAGAGTCATGGCGAGGCAAAAGGCCAGAATGCCGGCGCCCACACCGAGGCCGATGGCGGACATCACGGCGGAACCTTTCCGCCGTTCGATTCCTCCAATTACGCCTCGCAGCTGGTGTCGCTGGCGATTGCATTTGTCGCGCTCTATCTGATCGTGTCGCGTATCGCCCTGCCGCGCGTCGGCGGGACGATCGATGCACGCCAGAACAAGATCGAGGGCGATCTGGCCGAGGCGCAGAAGCTGAAGGACGAGTCCGACGCGGCGCTGAAGGCCTATGAAACCGAGCTGGCGAATGCGCGCTCCAACGCGCAGGCGATCGGCAACGAGACCCGCGAGAAGCTGAACGCGGCCTCGGAAGTCGAGCGCAAGGCGCTGGAAGGGAAGCTGGCGGCAAAGCTCGCCGACGCCGAGAAGCAGATCGCAACGACCCGGACCAACGCCATGAGCAACGTCCGCGGCATCGCGGCGGATGCGGCCGGCGCCATCGTCCAGCAACTCGCCGGCGTCACGCCGGACGCGAATGCGGTCAACAGCGCCGTCGACGCGTCGCTGAAGGGATAGACGATGTTTTACGAACCGGAAACCTGGGTTGCGATCGCCTTCGTCATTCTGCTGGTCGTGTTCGGCTATCTCGGCGTCCATCGCACCCTGCTGACGGCGCTCGATCATCGTGCCGAGCGCATCAAGGCCGAGCTCTACGACGCCCGCCGTCTGAAGGACGAGGCCAACAAGCTGCTCGGCGAATACAAGGCGCGCCGCGCCAGCGCGGAGCGCGAGGCCGCCGACATCATCGCCAACGCCAAGGCCGAAGCCGAGCGAATCGCGGCTGAAGCCAAGGCCAAGATGGAAGATTTTGTCGCCCGGCGGACCAAGACCGCCGAAGGCAAGATCGCACAGGCCGAAGCACAGGCCGTGGCCGATGTGCGCGCCGCCGCGGCCAACGCCGCCGTGACCGCCGCCTCGACCATCCTGTCGCAGTCGGTCAAGGGCTCGGTTGCCGACGACCTCGTCGGCAAGGGCATCGCCGAAGTCCGCTCCAAGCTGAACTGACGCGATCACACTTCCTTCCGGAAAAGGCCGGCGTGAGATCATCGCGCCGGCCTTTTTCTTTGTTCCTGCTGCTTCTTATCGCACCGGCCCCGTCACGGCCGCCGCCGCTACTTCTTCTTGTGCGGCGCGCGCGGCTTGGGCTCCGGCTTCAGCGCCTGCGGATCGAAGCCGATATAGAAGATGTAATCGTCATTGTCCGCGGGCGACGGCGCCGGATAGACGACATCCTCGGCGACCAGGCTGAACGGGACGCTGCCGGTTTCGTCCATCTGCACCGTGGTGGTGTAGGCCTTGGTCGCGATGGTCCTCTCGCCGACACCGCCCTTCACCACGGCGACGCGCAACGGCACCTGGATGGTCGGCGGCGCGCCCGAGGGGCCGGCGATGACCCGCCCCTGGATACCGATCTTGGCCGTGATCTGGCCGCTGTTCAGATTGCATTGCCGCGCCGTGCGCGTGATCGAGGCCAGGAACTTGACGTCGTTGCCGACCGCTTCCTTGCCGGTCACGCCCACCGAATAGGTCGAGGCCCCGGAGCGGATCTGCACCGGCGGGCAGGTCAGCTCGGCGTCGGCGTCGTTGAGCGGCTGCGGCGCCGCCGGCGTCGCCGGCTTCGAATCGGACGAACCGCCGCCGAACAGGCTCTTGAAGCGGTCGCTCAGCGACTGCGCCGAGCTGGCCTCCGGCAGCAGGGTGGCACCGAGACCGATCGATACCGCCGCCGCGAGCGCGAACCTGATCACCCTGTCACCCATGCGATATCCCCAAAGCCTCCAAACCAGAGTTCCCGTTTCGCGGGCGTTATAGCAAGCCAATGGCGGCGAACCCAAGGCATGTTGAAACGGCATGTTGCAAAGGCATGTTGAAAGCATCCTGAAATGGCTCGGATAGGGCCCGCCATCAGCCAACAGGCTTAAGATTCAACCGCGGAAATCCTCGTGCAGCAGGCCGAACAGCAGGTGATCCTGCCAGATCCCGTTGATGCAGAGATAGCGCCGCGCCAGGCCCTCGCGGGTGAAGCCGCACTTCTCCAGCACGCGGATCGACGACGCATTGGAGGGAATGCAGGCCGCCTCGATGCGATGCAGGTTGAGTTCGCCGAACAGCGAGGGCAGCAGCACCCGCAGCGCCGTCGTCATGTAGCCGCGATGGGCGTGCGGCAGGCCGACCCAATAGCCGATCGTGCCGGCCTGCACGATGCCGCGGCGGACATTGGCGAGCGTGATACCGCCGATCATCACCCCGTCCGATTCGCGGAAGATGATGAACGGATAGGAGCGGTCGGCGGCGATATCCTCGCTGTAGCGGCGCAACCGGCGGCGGAAGCCGGCGCGGGTCAAGTCATCGGACGGCCAGATCGGCTCCCATGGCGTGAGATAGGCGCGGCTGGACTCGCGCAACTGCGCCCATTGCGGGAAATCCGACATTTGCGGCGCGCGAAGCAAAAGCCCGTGCCCCCGCGGCATCAGTGCAGCCGGTCCACCGGACGGCAAACGAAACAGGGCCATGGCCCAACACTCCCCCGACTTCTCCCTCGCCCCGCCCTTGCGGGGAGAGGGTCGGGGTGAGGGGTCTTACCGCAAATCCGATTTTGCGGCTCTACCCCTCACCCGAAGCCTTCGGCCATAGCCGAGGCTCCGCCTCGGCGTATGTCCGTCGACGGCCGCCGGTAGGCGGCCTACGCTCTCCCCGCAAGAGCGGGGCGAGGTGAACTTCAAAATTAGTGCAGCAGCGTCTTTGCCTTCGACTTCGTCAATCCTTCCGCAAAAGACACCGCCGTGTCCAGACCCCTGCCGCTGCCGAGTGCAACGACGGCGGGCCGGCTGCGCGACAGCAGCGCGCGGGCGGCGTTGCGGCTCGATTCGACCGAGACCGCGTCGATCCGCGCCACCAGCTCTTCCACCGTCTGCGGCCGGCCATAGGCTAGCACATGGCGTGCCAGCTGCTCGGCCCGGGATGAACAGCTTTCCAGCGCCATCAACAGGCCGGCCTTCATCTGCGCCTTGGCGCGGGCGACCTCGGCCTCGGTCAGGGTCTCCACCGCGTCATTGATGACGTCGACGATGACTTCCATCATTTCCGGCGCGTCGGCGGGATCGGTCCCGGTGTAGAGCCCGAAGAAGCCGGTGTCGGTGTAGGGGGCGTGGAAAGTGTAGATCGAGTAGCACAGCCCACGCTTCTCGCGCACCTCCTGGAACAGCCGCGACGACATCCCGCCGCCGAGCGTGTTGGTGAAGACCTGCAGCGAGAACAGCGACAGGTCGGTCTGCGGCACGCCTTCGAGCGCCAGCGTCAGATGCGCCTGCTCGAGATCGCGATGCACCACCCGCGAGCCGCCCTTGCCGAACATCGCAGGCTGCGGCTTCGGCGCCGGCGTGGCGTCGAAGCTCGCGAATTTCTCGGCGACGTCCTCGACGACGCGCTTGTGATCGACAGCGCCGGCTGCGGCGACCACCATGTCCGGGGCACGGTAATGCGTCGACAGATAGCCGCGCAGTGTGTCGCGGTTGAAGGCCTTCAGCGTCTTGGCGGTGCCGAGCAGCGAGCGGCCCATCGGCTGGTCCGGATAGCAGAGCTCGTTGAGATGCTCGAACACGACGTCGTCGGGCGTATCCTGCGCCGCGCCGATCTCCTGCACGATGACGCTCTTCTCGCGCTCCAGCTCGTCCGGCACGAAGGACGGATTGGCGAGGATGTCGGAGAGCACGTCGAGCGCCAGCGGCACGTCGGCCTTCATCACCCGCGCGTAATAGGCCGTGGTCTCGGTCGAGGTCCCGGCATTGAGGTCGCCGCCGACCGCCTCGATCTCCTCGACGATCTCGCGCGAGGAGCGTCGCGCGGTGCCCTTGAACGCCATGTGTTCCAGGAGATGCGAGATGCCGTGCTCGTTCGGCTTCTCGTCGCGTCCGCCGACGCCGGCCCAGACCCCGAGCGCCGCGGTCTCCAGATGCGGCATGGTGTCGGTGACGACGGTCAGGCCGCTCGCCAGCTTGGTGATTTCAACGCTCATCAGGCAACTCCCTGCTTGGCGGCACGGCTGACCGACAGCACGAAGCGCTCGACCTCGGCGGAATTGTTCTTCATCACAGTCATCTGTTCGGACTTGGTCATCAGGCTTCCGAGCCAGGCCGGCCAGCTGCGGACGCACCCCGCAGGCCGCCTCGACCGCATCGGGGAATTTGGCCGCATGTGCGGTCGACAGCACGATGTTCGGGATCTTGGAGTCCGAGGTGTCGCGGTCGGCGACCGCAAGCGCCACCGCGGTGTGGGGATCGACGAGATCGCCCGCCTCGCGCCAGGCGGCGCGGATCGCGGCCGCCGTCTCGGTTTCGTCGGCGCGGCCGGCGTCGAAATCGCGGCGCACCGCGGCCAGCGTCGCATCCGGCAGCACGAAGCGGCCGGACTGCTTCAGCGAGGCCATCAGGCGGCGAACCTGATCGGCGTCGCGGCCACTGGCCTCGAACAATAGCCGCTCAAAATTCGAGGACACCTGGATGTCCATCGACGGCGACGCCGTCGCGTGCACCTCGCGCACCTCGTAATTGCCGGTCTTCAGCGTGCGCGGCAGGATGTCGTTGACGTTGGCGGCAATCCGCAACCAGCGGATCGGCAGCCCCATCCGCTTCGCGACATAGCCCGCGAAGATGTCGCCGAAATTGCCGGTCGGCACCGTGAAATCCACCGTCCGCTGCGGCGCGCCGAGCGCGACCGCCGAGGTGAAATAATAGACCACCTGCGCCACGATGCGCGCCCAGTTGATCGAGTTGACGCCGGACAGCGCCACCTGGTCGCGGAAGCGATGGTTGTTGAACATCTCCTTCACCAGCGCCTGGCAATCGTCGAACGTGCCTTCGATCGCCAGCGCATGGACATTGGCCGCGCCGGTCGTCGTCATCATGCGGCGCTGCACCTCGGAGATGCGCCCGTTCGGGAACAGCACCACGAGGTCGACATTGTCGAGATTGGCAAAGGCTTCGACCGCGGCGCCGCCGGTATCGCCCGAGGTTGCGACCACGATGGTGGTGCGCTGCGCGCGCTTGGCCAGCACGTGATCCATCAGCCGCGAGATCAGCTGCATCGCGACGTCCTTGAACGCCAGCGTCGGCCCGTGGAACAGCTCGAGCAGGAACTGGTTCGGCCCGATCTGGTCGAGCGGCACCACGGCGGGATGGCGGAAGGTGGCATAGGCCTCGTTCGCCATGCGGCCGAGCTCGGCGTCGGAAATCTCGCCGGCGGCAAACGGCCGGATGATCTCGACCGCGACCTCCCAATAGGGACGGCCGAAGAAGGCGGCGATGGTCTCGGGCGACAATTGCGGCCACGTCTCGGGCACATAGAGCCCGCCGTCACGGGCAAGCCCGGTCAGCATCACATCGCAGAAGCCAAGCGCCGGAGCCTCACCCCGGGTCGAAATATACCGCGTCAAACCGCCCTCCAAAGGCTTCGATCAGAGCCTTAAGCCTTTGATATCATGGATTTATCGAGTTCGCCGCATGCGACCCGAAGTGGTCACCATAGAAGATCGGACCGGCAATGGGTAGCCCGAAGCGCGCGCCTCGGGGGAGCGCGGATTAGTGCGAGGACTTGTTGGACGAGAGGAATTTGCGAGCCTCTTTCCTCCCGTCGTCCCGGCGAAGGCCGGGACCCATACGCCGCAGCGGATGTTGTGAGAGCGACTCGTCATTCCAGGGTCGTTCAACAATTGCGTTCCCGGCCTTCGCCGGGACGACGGTTAATGTGTGTAGCGGTTTGTGAATCATACATCCGCATTCTCGCGACATGAATCGTCCGAGCTTTGCTGTTCGTTCCGCCCTCTCCTTGAAGAGGGCGCAGGGAAAGCCGGGTGCCGATCGCACCCATGGGCCCCGTGCAAAAGGTAGAAAGCACGGGGGTAGGACCACAGGTGTAACCGGAGCATCCCGGCTTTCCCTGCGCGATGGTTACAGCTTATACGTGCTCTCCCCGGCGAGACTGGGCTTTCTTGTCACCGCTCTCGCAACACGCTGTGCGTCTTGCGAGAGGACACCTACCACTAGGGCGTCAGGCCTGCACGACTTCACCGTCCGCTTCGCGCGCTCTCGTCAGCACCACGCTCGGCGTCCACCGCATCTCGACCCACGTTCGTGACGACCGTCGAAGCGCCCCTCGATCGGGTGAGACGGGCAAATCTATACACTGAGTTGCGCTTCGGATAAAGCGAAATATTTTTACTGCGGGGACTTGTGCCGTCGGGCAACTCAGTGGCACGCGCGCGTGAGGGACGCACCGGCGGCAGGGTTCCCTCTCCCCTTGCGGGAGAGGGAGCCTGAGAAGCGCGCTCACCTTACGTGAAACCCACCCCTAACCGCTCGGCGGCGCCAGCGGCTGCACGATCTCCTGGAACGGCGGCAGCGCCTCGCAGCGCGCGGCGTGGGCCTTGAGCGCCGGATAGCGTGCATCGAACAGATGCGGATGCGCCTCGCCGGTGAAGCGCAGCGCGCAGGCCACCGCGATGTCGGCATGACCGATGCGATTCCCCAGCCAGTATGGCGCCTGCACCGCCGCACGCTCCTGCTCCAGTACCGCGAGCACGCCCGAAATCTGCGCCTCGCAGCGCTCGACCCAGAGCTTCAACTGCTCCTTGCGCAGCACGCGCTCATAGATCAGGCTCACCGCCTTGTCGGCGAGCCCGGTCGCCAGCGCCGTGATGCGCAGATGCTTGCGTCGCTCGGCGCCTGAGCGCGCGATCATCGCCTTCTCCGGCCCGACCAGCTCGTCGAGATAATCCAGGATCGCACCGCTCTCGATCAGCGCCTCGCCGTCGTCGAGCACCAGCGTCGGCACCCGCCGCACCGGATTGTAGGCCGCAACCTTCTCCGCATCGCCGAAGGTCGACCACGGCTTGTGCTCGAACGGCAGTCCATAGAGCCGCAACGCGATCGCGGTGCGGCGGACAAAGGGCGAGTCGTACTGGCCGATCAAAAACATCTGTCATCTCGTCAGTCATGCCGCGGCAAGCCGTACCTCGAAAGCAGGGCTTTCGAGGGGTGGGCTACGCCGGGTCAAAGGTTGCGCTTTGTACCATCCTAAATGGCTCTCGCAGCGTTGCAACCGGATCATGATCGGTCTGGCTATCCGATCACCGGCACATGCCTCGCCGCATCGCGCGGCAATTTGCCGTCGAGCCTGGGATCGTCCGCCACCTCGATCTGCCGCCTGAACGCACGGAAGCCGGAGCGCTGGTAGAACGCGACCGCGGAGGGATGATCGAAGGTGCAGGTGTGCACCCAGACGCGGGCAACGTCGCGTGACCAGGCGATCTCGATCGCGCGGTTCATCAGGAAGCGCGCGGCGCCGGTGCCGATGAATTTTGTGGTGACGCCGAAATAGAGCAACTGGCATTCGCCGGGTTCGCTGAAATCGAGTTCGAGCAGGCCTTCATCATGGCCGTCAACGACCAGCCCGTAGAGCTCAACGCCGGGCGCGTGAATTCGCCCGGCGAGATCGGCATCATCGAGCCCCGTGCGGGTGAACCACAGCCACTCCTCGCCGACGCGGCGGTAGAGATCACGGTACCAGTCGAGCGCAGGCGGCTCGACCATACGCAGGTGCCACGCGCCCGGCGGATCGTCGCCGAGTCGCGGGCGTTCGGTCAATTTCCAGATGCGTGACCACGGCGGCGACCTTGCCGTGTGGAATGTCGGAGTAGCCGTCGGGCAGCAGCATTCAGCGACCTTTGTTTCTGCGTGTCGGCCGGACATATTCGCATGTCGCGACAGATGCAATGCAACGCGGCGTAACAATGTTACCGATTTGTCAGTGGGTGTTTTGGCGAATCAGCGGCTCAATGTGCAGAGGCCACCGGAGCAATCACCGTGTCGCGCCATCACACGCTGCCGCCGATCATCACTACGCCGCCGCCACCGAAGCCGAAGCCCACGCGGCGCCGGCGCGGTATCGGTTACGCCTATGGTGCGAGTGCTGCAGATGAGGCCGCCGACGTTGCGGATAGTGCGGCGGTGCGCAGCGCGCCGGTGCTTCCGCAACACGCGCGCCCGGTCGAAGCGGCCGAGCGACGCGTCCCGTCACCAAACGGCAAGCTCAGCGACGATACGCTGCGCGCGATGTTGGAGGCGCAGGAGAAGGATGCGAAGTAGCCGGACGTGCGCACCACACTCGCTGTCGTCCCTGCGCAAGCAGGGACCCATAACCACCGCGGCTTGTTGTTGCGATCGCTGTGGCCCCAGCACCGCAAAGCAATCGGCATTTGTGGTTATGGGTCCCGGGTCGCGCTTTGCTTGCCCGGGACGACAGTGGAGTTTTGGGCCACCGCCTTGCTCACCGCGGCGTCAGCGTGATCGCCTCGGCGGTTGCGGCTTCCACCGCCGGGCGGCTGTAGAGCAGCGGCACATATTGACCGGTGGCCCAGAGCGGTGCAAGGTCGCGGTAGTGGCCGCTGAAGGGATCGCCGGATTGGCCGGGCGTGTTGATGGTGCGGCTCGCATCCCAATTGCCGACATCGAGCACCATGCGGAACGAGGCGCCGGCAGTGAGATGATAGTCGGAGCGGCGATAGGTGGCGGCGCGCGGCACGTTGGCGGCGCCGCCATAGGCGAGCGGGCCGACCGACATCTGCGCCGCGGTCGCCTTGTCGGCGAGCGGCATCAGCGCGTGATCGAACTTGGCGACATGCAGACGGCCCCAGCGCCAGGTCGACGCATCGCCCCCGAGCTTGTCGGCGACGTCGGCAATGGCCGCGCCGAGGCTGTCGCGGAGCACGCGGTCGCGTTCGCCGGCGGGATCGCTGCCGAGCGCCGCGTCCGGCTTTTCGAGATAGCCGACGACCGCGGAGATGCTGGAGGCTTCCGGCGCGATCAGCTCGGCCGCCTTCGGCGCCGTGGTCTTGAGCAGCACCGGGCCGAGATGGTTCGCGATCCAGACCTCGTAGACCGCGGCGGCCGCGCTATCAGCCGCGTCGCGCGCGTCCCATGCCTTTAACAGATCGAGGCCCTTCCTCACATTGGCATCGTCGGATGACAGCGGCTTCAGCAACGCGACGAGACGCCGCGCCAGCATGCCGGTGTCGTCGTTCTGCAGTGCCATCGCGTCCGCCAGCGTCACCTTGCTGTTGGCCTGCAGCACCTCGACGATGCGCTGCCAGCGCGCGCT
This sequence comes from Bradyrhizobium sp. JR3.5, assembly GCF_054057015.1. NCBI lineage: Bacteria > Pseudomonadati > Pseudomonadota > Alphaproteobacteria > Hyphomicrobiales > Nitrobacteraceae > Bradyrhizobium > Bradyrhizobium sp. JR3.5. Next base: position 3,749,388 of record NZ_JBSRYV010000002.1, on the reverse strand, counting down.
GTCGGACCATTCGAAGCCGACCCTGCGCTCATTGACCGGATAGTCCGCCGGCATGTTCATCTGGTTGGCAGTGGCGATGAAGCCCTGCTTCGGCTGGTACTGCTTCGGCAACTCGTCGAGCGACAGAAAGCCCTGCCACTCGTAGCGGCCGTCGCCCGGCACCGGCATCAGGCCATCGAAGCTGGTGCGGCGCGGCGTCTTGCCGGCGGCGACCCAGCCGATATCGCCAGACGTGTCGGCATAGACCTGGTTCTCCGACGGCGCGCCCCAGCGCCGCATCGCGTCGAGGAAGCCGCCCCACGTCTTCGCGGTCATGTAGTCGGAGGAGCCGAAATAGGCCGAGGTGCCCGGCTCGAACCAGATCGAGCGCACGGCGAACGCATGCTTCTTGTCGGCGTCGACAAGGATCACAGGTCCGTGGCGGGTGAACTTCAGCTCGAGGTCGCGGTCGGCCTCGCCCTTCACCGCCTCCTTCTCATGCACGATGCGCATGTCCTCCCAGCCCGTGCCGTAGCGATACTGGTTCGGGTTGTCCGGGTTGAGCTCGTAGACGTAGAGGTCTTCCTGGTCGACGTTGAAGATGGTGAGGCCGAACGCGATGGTGTCGTTGTGGCCGATCGAGATGCCCGGCAACGCCGGCTCGCCGGCGCCGATCACGGAGATGCCGGGCGCGTTGAGGCCGACGATGTAGCGCAGCGACGGCACCGAGTGCTCGCGATGCGGATCGTTGGCGAGGATCGGGCGCCCCGTCGCGGTGCGCGATGCAGCGATCACCCAATTGTTGGAGCCGATGGTGTCGCGCTGCTGGTCGGCCTCGGCGAGGTATGTGTCTGGATCGTGCGCCAGCGCGGCCTTCTGGTCCTTCTGAGCTGCGAACTTCACCGGGCGCGTAGCAAGGTCGTAGGCCGCGAGCACGCCCTTCGGCACGCTGCAGGGGTCGAGCCCATCGGGAATCTTCGTGGTCCAGGCCGGCTCCAGCTTGACGCGGAAGCGATCGGCATCGAGGCCGGCGGCGCAGGCGACCAGCGAACGCTTCACCTCGGAAGCGACGTTGCGGGTCAGGCCGTGGCTGCGGATGCGCACGACATCCTCCGCCGACCACAGGTCCGGCATCGTGCCCGCGATCCTGAACTCGATCGGCAGCGGCCGCTTGCCCGCCTTGACGTCGGCGACATAGGCGTTGACGCCAGCGACGAAGGCCTCCGCATAGGTCTTCGCCTTCGGACCATAGGCCGCCCATTCCGCGTTCATGTCACCGCGATAGAGGAACAGGCGCAGCGCCTTGTCCTGCTCGGCATAGGCGGGCCCGAAATCCTTCGCCAGCAGGCCGAGCCCGCGCTTGCGCCAGAGGTCGATCTGCCAGAGCCGGTCGCGCGCGGCGTTGAAGCCCTGCAGGAAGAACAGGTCGTGCTCGCTGCCGGCATAGATGTGCGGAATGCCCCAGACGTCGACCAGGATCTGGCCCGGCGCCTTCAGCCCGGCGACGTCAGTCTTGATTTCGCGCGCCGCCACAAGCGGGCTCGGCTTCTCGCGCGCGACGGCGGGCGCCGCAAGCCACGCGGTGCAGAGCGCGGCGGTGAGTAGTCTCGTGACGCGGTTGAGATCCGTGTTCATGTTTGTTCTCCGATGGTTGTTATTGGTTGGAAGTCAGCACCCGCAGCGGCACTGCGCTCCCTCTCCCGCTTGCGGGGGAGGGCTGGGGTGGGGGTGTCACCACGATGGGACTAGTCATGATGCGGAGAAAGCCCCCACCCGGATCGCATCTTCGATGCGATCCGACCTCCCCCGCAAGCGAGAGAGGTGGAGCGAGCTTGCCGCAACATCAGATCAACTACTCCCCCTCGTCGCTCGCCAGCACGCCCTTCACCGCGCGGGCCCAGCCGGCGAGCTTGCGATCGCGGGTGGCCTCGCTCATCGCCGGCCTGAAGCGGTGTTCGAGCCGCCAATTGTCGGCGAACTTCGCGGGCTCCGGATAGACGCCCGCCTCGAGGCCGGCGAGATAGGCGGCCCCTAACGCCGTGGTCTCCTGGATCATCGGGCGATCGACCGGCGCGTTGAGCAGATCGGCGAGCCGCTGCATGGTCCAGTCGGATGCGGTCATGCCGCCGTCGACGCGCAGCACGGTGTTGGCAGCGTTGGCCTCCGGCCAGTCGGTGCGCATCGCGGCCCAGAGGTCGAAGGTCTGGTAGCAGACGCTTTCCAGGGTCGCATGCGCGAGCTCGGCCGGGCCGGTGTTGCGGGTCAGCCCGAACAGCGCGCCGCGCACCCGCGGATTCCAGTACGGTGCACCCATGCCGACGAAGGCCGGCACCAGGTAGACGCTCTGCATGCTATCCGACTTATCGGCAAGGGGCCCGGTCTCGGCGGCGTGCTTGATGATGCCGAGCCCGTCGCGCAGCCATTGCACCGCGCTGCCGGCGACGAAGATCGAGCCCTCGAGCGCGTAGGTGCGCTGGCCATTGAGCTGGTAGGCGATCGTGGTCAGCAGCTTGTTCTTCGAGGCCACCGGCGTGGTGCCGGTGTTGAGCAGCGCGAAGCAGCCGGTGCCGTAGGTCGACTTCATCATGCCGGGCTCGAAGCAGGCCTGGCCGATGGTCGCGGCCTGCTGGTCGCCGGCGATGCCGGAGATCGCGATCGGGCCACCGAACAGATCCGCGGTGCTCTCGCCGAACCGGGCGGAGGAATCCTTCACCTCAGGGAGCATCGAGCGCGGTACGCGCAAGAGATTGATGAGGTCGTCGTCCCACGCCCCGGTGTGGATGTTGAACAGCAGCGTGCGCGAGGCGTTGGTGGCGTCGGTGACGTGCACCCGCCCGCCGGTGAGCCGCCACAACAGATAGCAGTCGACCGTGCCGAACAGAAGTTCGCCGCGCTCGGCGCGTTCGCGCGCGCCCGGCACGTGATCGAGGATCCAGGCGACTTTCGTGCCGGAGAAATAGGGGTCGATAATGAGACCGGTCTTGGCCGAGATCGCCGGCTCATGACCTTCGGCCTTGAGCTTCGCGCAGATGTCGGCGGTGCGGCGATCCTGCCAGACTATGGCGCGGTGCACGGCCTGGCCGGTGGCGCGGTCCCACACCACGGTGGTCTCGCGCTGGTTGGTGATGCCGATCGCGGCGATGTCCTTCGCCTTCAGCCCGGCCTTCTCCAGCGCCTCGCGGCACACCATCACGGTCGAGGTCCAGATATCCTCCGGCTCGTGCTCGACCCAGCCGGAGGCCGGGAAATGCTGCGGAAACTCCTGCTGCGCGACCGCGGCGATGGAAATGTCGCCGCGAAACACCATGGCGCGCGACGATGTGGTGCCCTGATCGATGGCCAGCACGAAAGACATGAGCGTTTCCCTTAAGGCTTCGTAACAGGCGCCAAGGGAGCGGATTACCGCGGCGAGGTCAAGATTGGTGGTGCGTGTGGCGGGATGGTCGAGGCAAAAGCCCCGCCACGGTATCAATCCCGTCATCCTGAGGAGCGCGAAGCGCGTCTCGAAAGGATGCACGGCCACAGTCGGGCCGTCGACCCTTCGAGACGGCCGCTACGCGGCCTCCTCAGGGTGACGGTGACAGACTCGATGCTGGGAGCGAAGCAGCGGCGCCGATCACATCGGCCGGTAGGTCCTGACGTCGCCGGGCACGTTGACGCCGATCTTGATCGCACCGACCGAGCGGATGATGTCGTCGCCGAGCAGCTGGGCGAAGCAGGCATAGCCCCAGTCGTTCATGTGCAGGCCGTCGGCGGTGACGAAATCGTCGATCGGGATCGCCTGCCTCTCGTGCCAGTCGCGCATCACCTCGAAGCGCGGGAAGATGCCGACATGGCGCAGCGCGGCGATGCGGCCGAGCAGCTTCACCATGCCGCGCGCGCTTTCGGGACGCTCGGTGACGCGCGGCGAATATTGCGGATCGACCAGCACGACATCGGCGCCGTCGGCCTGAATGCGCGCGACGCCGTCCTCGACCTGCTTGGCGGTCTCCGACGGATCGAGGTTGCGCAGCACCGCGTTGGTGCCGACCTGCCAGATCACCATGTCGGGATGCACGTCGATCACTTCGGTCTGCAGCCGCCTCATCATTTCGGGTGCATCCTCGCCGCCCTTGCCGCGATTGAGCACGCTGATATCGGCCGACGGATACTGCCGGCGCAGCTGCGCGGCGAGGCGGCTCGGATAGGTGAATTCCGGCGACGACGAACCGTAGCCCTGGGTCGAGGACGAGCCGAACGCGATGATGACGACCGGCTTGCCGGCGGCGAGCTTGGCTGCGACATGCGGCAGCGAGCCGGTCGAGTTCGGCACGCCGGTCGGCTGATGACAGGGCACGCGGTGGAAGATGTCGCTGGCGGATTTCGCGACCTGCTTCACCTTGTCGAACGCCTTGGCGGCGACGCCCGGTTGCGGATTGGCCGCATCGGCTTCGATCGCGGCGGGCTTCGCAGCATCCGGCCTGGCCGCTTCAGTCTTTGCTCCCGGCGACAGCGCCGCATGCTGGTCGGCCTGGCCGGTCTGCGCACACAACGGCACGGCCGAGAGCGGCGCGAGCAACGCGAGCGCCGCAACGGCGCGCAGGCTCCGCCCTGCGGCGAAACGAAAAGGGAAGGCAAAACGCATCAACTCGGCTTCCTCTAATTCTGCTGCACCGGGCCCAGATGGGCCGCATCGATCACGAATTTCGCCAGTGCGCGGCCGAGACAGGCATGAACCTTCTTGGCCAGATCGACACCATGCGAGGTGCTGAACAGGTCAAAATATCCGGCGTCGCTCCACTGCTTCATAATCGCGAACCGGTCGAACAGCGGAACGTCGTGCTGCTGCGCAACCACCTTCATATTGTCGAGATATGGCGGCGCAGAGATCATCGTTTCCGTACGCGGGCTGTATTGCAGATTGACCAGCACCACGTCGGTCCCGGCGCCCCGCAACGCAACAACGCCATCGTTGATGGCGGTGCGGAAATCGTCAGGATCGACTGCTCGCATAGCATCGACCGTTCCGGGTCTGCCAGATAACCAAAGTAGGCTTTTTTGCTTCAACAAGCTTAACAAGGGTTCCCGCGGTCTCCTCGGCGGTGCTCTTTGCCTGTAATTCTACGGATAGATCGATGGTTGCCGCCGGAAATGCCTCCTTCAGCGCCGCCTGCAGCGTGGCCGGATAGGCGCTCGCCTCGTTGCCGGGGATGGTCGAGGAGCGGCTGCCCACCACCAGCACGCTGAGCGGCTTGTTGGCCTTCACCGCGTCGGTGACCTTCGGCAGCGAGCTCTCGCTCGCCAGGAGATAGGCCGGCACGTCGCAGGGCGGCGCCGGTGCCGGCTCGACGGTATCGCCGGCGTGCACGGGCGCGGCCGCCAAACAGGCGGCCAGCAGCGTCAGGCTCAGCATCGTCCACGCGGACCTCATGCTCCCCCTCCCGCCAGATCGGCGTTGCCGCCGGCGCCTTTTTTCGAGGCGCCTTTGTCGGCGGAGTGCTTGTACCACGAAATAATCCACGCCATGCCGCGGCACATGATGAGGATGCCGCAAACGCTGATCAAGGCGTGCAGTGCGGCACCGCCAGACACTTCGGCAAGTACGAAGTGACCGGCAAAGGCGAGGAAGACCCCGAGGCAGAATATCTCAAGCGAATGCTGGCCACACAGGATCAATGGTCGCAGCCAGGGCGATTTTAAGCCCGGCCAGTCCCTCGGCAGGAAGCGCACGGTGAGCGCGGCGAGCGCCAGGAAATGCGCGAACCGCAACACGTCGAGGTCGGTCTTGTTGATCGGATACATCCATTGCTCGATCACCTTCGGCATGATGTGGCCGAGCTGCGGCACGTACCAGGTCAGGGTCACGAAGAACGCCGCGACCAGATAGACGATGCAGATCCACATCGTGATGTTCGACGACAGGATGCGCGACATCCGCCGCGCACCGCCGAGCGCGCACCAGGCGCCGAACACGAACAGCAATTGCCAGGCGAACGGATTGAACGCCCAGAAGCCGTTCGGATAGGCCGAGAGGTAGAGATCGAACTGCCAGGTCAGCGCGTAGAGCAGGACCGACAGGCCGAGCGTGACATCGGGCTTCCACTTCATCAGCCCCAGGATCAGCGGCAGGAACAGCATCAGCACGATGTAAAGCGGCAGCACGTCCATGTTCACGGGGCGGAAGCGCAGCAGCAGCGCCTGCACGATGGTGACGTCGGGCTGCTTGAGGAAGTCCATGATCCCCATTTCTTCAGAGTAGAGCGGGTTCTCGAACGAGGTCGCGACATAGGAGATCTCGGCGAGAAAGATCGTGAACAGGAAGACATGCGCGACATAGATCTGCCAGACCCGGCGCAGGATGCGCGCGGTCGCGATCACGAAGCCGCCCTCCAGCATCGCGCGGCCATAGACGAAGGCGGCGGTGTAGCCGGAGATGAAGATGAAGATCTCGGTGGCGTCGGAGAAGCCGTAGTTGCGGATCGTCAGCCAGGTCAAAAGATTGGTCGGCAGATGGTCGATGAAGATCAGCCACAGCGCGAGCCCGCGGAACAAATCGAGCCTGAGCTCGCGCTCGCCGGTCGCCGGCAGCGAGATCGCGGGCGCCGCCGCCACGGCTTTCGCCTTGACCTCTGCATCGGCCTTGGCGTCGGCCACCGGCGAACCGGCTATGGGATCGGCAATCGAGCTCATCAAACACCGTGTCGGCTGCGGGCGCCCGCAGGTCGTGCTGAAAAGATAATATCGGCCCACAACTTGCCGACAAAGCACAGAGTGCGGCGACATGCGGCCGCGCTTTAGAGCGGAACTATGTTGAAACCACGATGAACAGCCGGTCCCGGGACCGGCCTTTCACGGCCTGCCCGGCGATTGGTTCCGGCTGACCAATTGGCTATGATGGGCGCCTGTTTGCGCATGATCCGGCCGAAAGCGGATTTTGCGCCGAGATCATCGGATTGAGCCGTATGTACCGCGCCGTTACCCGCCAGATCGAAGTCACCGTCGAGCCGAACTTCATGCCGGAGCGCTCGTCGATCGACCGGCGCGAATACTTCTGGTCGTACAAGATCGTGATCGTCAATTCGGGCCCGGAAACGGTGCAGCTGCGGACGCGGCACTGGATCATCACCGACGCCACCGGCCGACGCCAAGAGGTGCGCGGCGAGGGCGTGGTCGGCGAGCAGCCGGTGCTCGCGCCAGGCGAGCGCTTCGAATACACCTCCGGCGTGCCGCTGCCGACCGCCTCCGGCTTCATGACCGGCAGCTACCAGATGGTCACTGAAGCCGGCGAACGCTTCGACATCGACGTGCCGACCTTCTCGCTGGATAGCCCGAGCCCGGACGGGAAACGGGTGCTGAATTAGCCGTGCCGTCGATGCCGCCGCGGTCGTACCTCGTGAATGCGGGGCACGAAACTTCTGAGAGACGGAAGTAATTTCGGGATTTCCTATCGGCCCGACGGGCGAACCCGGCACGATTGAATTCAACCCGTCATCGTTGTCTCGCGTGATCCGATCGAAGCCGCCGGTTAGAAATTTCGCGGCCACCAGATCGTAAGACCCCCTGCTTCCGCGGACATAGACCCTGGCCGCAGCGGCACATATCCGATCGCGGTTGGCATCGAAGGCGTGCAGAAGGCCCGGCTCGTCGAGGTAGGCATCCGATTGAAGTCGCTTCAATGCGCCTTCGGTGACGAAGAACGATGCCTCAATAGCACTGTCATATCCCCAAAACCGCACGGCGCGCCGCGTTTGGTCGTATGAACGACTATGATTTGGAAATTCAATCATGGGTAAGGCCTATCAGGTTGTTGCCACGGCTTGTCGCGACCCGTAACGCGCGCATTGAAGCGACGTGACGTTTGGTCAATATCGATTGCAAGATTTGGCAGCTAAGGCTTCGCGCTTCCGCAAGGGGATGCTGTAACAATACAGTTGCGCTGCTGATCAGGTGGCTACTCCGCTATCGAATGACAAGCCCACTCGGCACGTATCGGGGCAATCGCTCGCGTTTTTCGTGCCGGATACGTCCAGATTCGCCCGATTGCGCAGAAAAACATTCGCCGAAGGGCCACCTTATGATGATACGGTCGGTGATGTCTCCAGCCGACCTCCGCCCCGACCCGCGTGCTGCAAGCAGCTTGGCACCGCTGCAGGACGTTGTGGCGGAAGAGAATATCAGCCTTCGGCTTCTCCTCGCGCAGGCCGCGGTCGATGCCCAGAGTCTTCTGACCGCGGCCGGCCTTGACGCCAAGGAGCGCGAAGCGGCCGACAAGCTGCAGAAGGTGATCCTCGAGGAGCTGCACCACCGCATCAAGAACACGATCGCTACCGTCGGTGCCATTGTCTCCCAGAGCCTGCGCAACCTGGAAGGGGTCGAACATGCGCAGCACGCCATCGAGGGCCGGTTGCTGGCGCTCGGGCGGGCGCACGATCTCCTGCTGCAGGCAAGATGGAGCAGCGCGGATCTCGGCACGGTCGTCCGCGGCGCCACCGAAGCCTTCAACAATCCGGATGAACCGAAATTCTCGATTTCAGGACCCGGTATTCGCATGACGTCGGGCGCCGTCATTGCCATCGCAATGACACTCAACGAGCTCTGCACGAACGCCACGAAGTTCGGCGCCCTGTCCGCCCCACAGGGGCGGATCGACATCAGTTGGACGCTGGATCAACCAACACAGCGTTTGCATCTGACATGGACCGAGAAGAACGGTCCGGCAGTCCACCCTCCGGAACGGCGCAGTTTCGGGACACGGTTGATCGAAACGCTCGGCAGGCAGCTGCGCGGCGACGTGCGGCTAAGCTATGAGCCGACCGGTTTCGTGTACACATTCGACGCACCATTGGCTTCTCTTACTTCGTCAACCGCATAGCCGACGTCCCGAACGCACGCCAAAGTCTGGATATGCTGCCCTCCGACTGCGAATTGAGTCGACTACCGGACGTAAGGGGTGTCTACTGCGGTGATCACTGCTCCGCCTCTGGCCGATACCGGTGACTGAGAGTGCTGCAAGCTCCCGCCAGTAACCAGGAGAGCTTTATGCCGACTGCTCAACACAGCCAGCCTGAACCGCCGCCTCATGATCTGCCGGCGTTGGAAGCCGTGAGGATAGGAGATGCTGCGAAGCCATTCCTGCCCGGCCTTCAGCGCAACGCGATGCTTCGCAAGGCCCGGCTGGTCGAAACCGCCTCGCACATCAATGATTGGCTGACATCGCCCGGCCTGCGAACGCCGAGCTGACTGCCGACTTTGAGGAAACGCGGCCCCACAGTACGGGGCCGGCTGGGACCGCAATTCTTCCGATGCCGCTGGGGCCCGGCCTCCGGTCGCCTCTCACCAAGCGACGGCTTCGACATTGCTTCCAACTCTGCTTCAGGAACTGGCGACCGCGGTGAACGTTGTCGCGGTGCAGATATTCACGCGCGCCATCCGATTGGCTTGTGCCCGGTGATTTGTGGCCTCGGTGCTCGTTATTCGACCCTTCGCCTCCCATATACAAATCAATCCTCGTCAGCCATCGAGATTGGTCGGAATGCGCGGAGACCTCCAAGGAAAGGGACCGCCATGTTCAAATCTCAGCAGTACCGCACCAAGGCAGCCGCATACGGCGAACTGATCAAGCGTTCGAGCAGTCAGGGCGAAAGCCGCAAGTTTCAAGAGCAGCAAGACCGCCTCGCTTCGCTCGCGGATAACGAGCAAGGATTGGCGGACAATTTCGACAACGCAATAAACGTCGCGGAGCAGGACCGCTCTCGCGGCGCCGCCCTTGCCGCCGAAGAGGAGTACGTTCTGCGGTGCCTCGGCGCGGCCATCATCATGCAATGGAACGTGCTGCCGAAGGCGCTGCAGCGGGAAATCTTCGACACCGCCGGATCGGTCGGAAAACTGTTGGAGACGTCGGCGCTCCGCGGGCAGATCGCGCGCTTCCTGCACAAGCACAAGGATGATGCCGGTCGCGACAAGGTTCTGGAGGCGCGTCAGGACGCGAGATCGGGCGCTGCGGCTTTGTCGCGATGGGACAATGAAGGAGGTGCAGTCCCCGATGGACCGCCGATGTGAGCCAACCACGACAACAGGAGATTCACCATGTCACTTACCCAATTTGACGTCGATGACGGACAGCACAGCATGGACGGGCTGCGACTTTTCGCCCGTGATGGAAATGAACGGGTCGAGGCATTCATCGGCCGCAAGGTGATGGACGTCTGGGCCGAGTCTGTCGAGCATCGCGGCGGACATCAAAGCCTGTTCCGCGATCAATACAACGCACTCGGCAGGCTGAACCTGGCGGCGATCGAGCGGATCGTCAGTGCGAAATACCAACGCGGTGCTGCGTTCAACCGCCAGCATCCCTATGTCGAGGTACTGTTCTCGGATATCACCGACAGCGGGGAGACCTTGAATCTGAGCGGGCTCGTGCGCGAGACCCTGCCGCCCGCGTTTCACCGGCTGAGTTGAGATCGATCCAGGAGGATTCCCATGACGAAGAAAACCCTGCACTCCATTGAAGAAACAGAGCCGAAGAAGCCACTGCGCGCCGACCGGCCTCCCACCGAAGGCTTCGTGATCATTGTCGACAAACACTTCAAGTCGGAGTTCGACACCGCCGAGGCTGCTGAAGCGTCTGGCCGACAACTGAAGGCGTCGTATCCGATGCTTCAGATCGAAATCTATGACGCCGCCGGCAAGACCCGCACCTTGCTGAGCTGACAGGCCTGGTTGCCGGGTCTCGTGGTCGGTTTTCCGCCTACTCGACGCCGGCTTCCTGCGGCGTGAATTCGTAGACCGACGAGCAGAACTCGCAAGTCACGACCACCTTGCCGTCCTTGACCATCTCGGCGCGATCGTTCGGCGCAAAGCTCTTCAGCATCGACGACACCGCATCGCGCGAGCAGGAACACTGCGCGCGCAGCGTTTGCGGGTTGAAGACGCGCACGCCGCGTTCGTGGAACAGGCGGTACAGCAGCCGCTCGCCGGAGAGATCGGGATCGATCAGCTCGACATCCTCGACGGTGGAGATCAGCGACTGCCCCTCGACCCAGGCGTCGTCATCCGGCACGCTGTGCGTGGCCGTGCCTTCCGGCGCATCGCCGGGATGCAGATCGGCCTGCTTGGCGCGTTCGGGGGCCTTGGGCAGGAATTGCAGCAGGATGCCGCCGGCGCGCCAGTGCAGCTTGCCGCCTTCGCCGCCGCGCATCTCCTCGCCGACCGCGAGCCGCACCCGCGTCGGAATCTGCTCCGAGCGCAGGAAATATTCGTGGGCCGCCTCTTCCAGGCCGCCGCCGTCGAGCGCGACCAGGCCCTGGTAGCGGCTGGTGTTCGCGCCCTGATCGATCGTCATTGCAAGGTGGCCCTTGCCGAGCAGCTCACCCGAGCTCTGCCCGTCCTTGAGGCGCGCCACATCGTAGCGCGCATAGGCACGCAGCCGGTCGGGCGCCTGGAAATCGACGATCAGGAGCGAGACCGGACCGTCGGTCCGAGTCTGCAGGATGAAGCGGCCCTCGAACTTGACGGAGGAGCCGAGCAGCGTGGTGAGCACGATGGCCTCACCGAGCAGCTTGCCGACCGCGGGCGGATAATCGTGCTTGTGCAGGATCTCGTCGAGCGCGGGGCCGAGCCGGGTCAGCCGGCCGCGCAAGTCCAGCGCACCGACCTCGAAGGCCAGCACAGCATCGTCAACAGGAACCGCCGAGGGCGCGCGAATGGGCGTCTCGGCCTGAATTTTGATGTCGGGGGATTGTGAAACCATGGCGCTCTATCTGGGGTCTCGGACCATGAAATAAAGGGGTTCAGCATACCGGGAATCGACGTCGTCCCTGCGAAAGCAAGGACCCATAACCACAGGATTTTGTCGCGGCACAAGGCGTCTGCCCATGTGCCTTTTTCGCAGGCCGCGGCGTATGGGTCCCTGCTCCAGTGCGCAATTGCGCACAAGGCAGGGACGACGGCATTGATGTCGTCGACTACGCGACCGTGTCGAAACACCAGGCCAGAATGCCCTTCTGCGCATGCAGGCGGTTTTCCGCCTCGTCGAACACCACGGATTGCGGGCCGTCGATCACCTCGTCGGTGACCTCCTCGCCGCGATGCGCGGGCAGGCAGTGCATGAACAGCGCGTCCGGCTTGGCGAGCGACATCAGCTTGGCATTGACCTGATAGGGCTTCAGCACGTTGTGGCGGTGCTCGCCCTCCTTGTCGCCCATCGACACCCAGGTGTCGGTGACGACGCAGTCGGCGCCGCGCACGGCGGCTTCCGGATCGGTGCCGAGCATGATCGGCGCGCCGGTGGCCTTGATCCAGTCCCGCATCGGCTTCTTCGGCGAGAGCTCGGGCGGGGTGGCAATGTTGAGATTGAACTTGAACCGCTCCGCAGCGTGCGCCCAGGAGGCCAGCACGTTGTTGTCGTCGCCGGTCCAGGCCACCGTCTTGCCCTCGATCGAGCCGCGGTTTTCCTCATAGGTCATGAGGTCGGCCATCACCTGGCAGGGATGCGAACGCCGGGTCAGGCCGTTGATGACGGGCACGGTGGCGTGGGCGGCGAGCTCGAGCAGCGCGTCATGGTTGAGGATGCGGATCATGATCGCATCGACATAACGCGACAGCACGCGCGCGGTGTCGGCGATGGTCTCGCCGCGGCCGAGCTGCATCTCGGCGCCGGTCAGCATGATGGATTCACCGCCGAGCTGGCGCATGCCGACGTCGAACGACACCCTTGTGCGGGTCGACGGGCGCTCGAAGATCATCGCCAGCGTCTTGCCTTCGAGCGGCTTCCTGCCCTTCTCATGCGCCTTCAGCTTCGCCTTCATGGCGGCTCCGGCTTCGAGCATGTTGCGCAGCTCGGCGAGCGGCAGCTCGTTGATGTCGAGGAAGTGACGGACCGGCTTGCTCATTATCCAGCCGCCTTCTTCGGCTGCGGCGCCGATAGCACAGAGCAGGCGCGCTCGAGCGCTGTGATCGACTGGTCGATCTCGGCCTCGGTCACGATCAGGGGCGCCAGGAACCGCACCACATTGTCGCCGGCGCCGACGGTGAGCAGCTTCTCGTTGCGCAGCGCGGCGATCAGATCGCCCGACGGCACCACCGCCTTGACTCCGATCAACAGGCCCTCACCGCGCACCTCCGACAGCACGCCGGGATAGCGGTCGACCACGGAAGCGAGCTTCTGCTTGAGCAGCAGCGACATCTTCTGCACGTGCTCGAAGAAGCCGGGCTTGAGCATGACGTCGAGCACCGCATTGGCGGCGGCGACCGCGAGCGGATTGCCGCCGAAAGTCGAGCCGTGCGAGCCCGGCGCCATGCCGGCCGCAGCCTGCGCGGTCGCCAGCACCGCGCCGATCGGGAACCCGCCGCCGAGCGCCTTCGCCAGCGACATCACGTCCGGCGTGACGCCGGTGCGCTTGTAGGCGAACAGCTCGCCGGTGCGGCCCATGCCGGTCTGCACCTCGTCGAAGGCGAGCAGCAGGCCATGCTCGTCGCACAGCGCGCGCAGTGCTTTGAAGAACGCCTGCGGCGCCGAGCGCACGCCGCCCTCGCCCTGCACCGGCTCGATCAGGATGCCGGCGGTGTGCGGGCCGATCGCCTTCTTCACCGCCTCGATGTCGCCGTGCGGCACCTGGTCGAACCCGTCCATCGGCGGGCCAAAGCCTTCGAGATATTTCGCCGAGCCGGTCGCAGCCAGCGTGCCCAGCGTGCGGCCATGGAAGGCGCCCTCGAAGGTGATGATGCGGTAGCGCTCCGGATGGCCCTTGGAGAAGTGGTGGTGGCGGACCAGCTTGATCACGCCCTCCATCGCTTCGGCGCCGGAATTGCAGAAGAACACGAAGTCGGCAAAGCTCTGCTGGCACAGCCGCGCGGCGAGCACCTCGCCATCCGGGCTCTTGAACAGGTTCGACATGTGCCAGAGCTTGGTCGCCTGCTCCTGCAGCGCCTTGACCAGATGCGGATGCGCATGCCCGAGCGCGTTCACCGCGACACCCGAGGTGAAATCGAGATAGCGGTCGCCGTTGGTTGCGATCAGCCAGGCGCCCTCGCGCGCGCTCGAAGCCGAGATCGACCCGGGCGAAGACGGGGAGCAGATGCGACGAGGCGTTGGTCATGGCGTTCACTGCCGGTTTGAAGCCGTCAATTGCCGCGCGCCTTGACGCCAACACAGCAACCGCCAGCTTCGGAAAACAAAACGGCCGCCTTTGCGGGCGGCACGTACGGGTCATTCTATGCGGCGGCCGGTAAGTGTCAATCGTCAGGAGCCGGCCTTCCTGCAATACGAAACCAGCGCAATCCGGAGCATTCCGGTGCGGTGGAAAAGCCTCATAGCAATGCTTAACTTTGTGGGAACATGTGGACGCACGGCCGCGGACTCTTGCGCCAGAGTCACGCCATATTGTAGCGTTTGGCCTGTCGGGTACGACATCTCGTGCGGCAGTACTGGACCCTCTAAGTAGCCTTCGTGTCTCGCGTAAACGTTCGGGCGCAACACCGTGCCCGGCGAGGGCTAAGGGATTCTGGCCGAAGGGATATTTGTCCAGATTGGCTCGCAGCGCCGCTCCGATGAGTGGCCGGCGCCATGCGAAAGGAAGAATGTGATGACTGTATTGACATGGTCCGACGATCGCGTCGAGCAGCTGAAGAAGCTCTGGGAATCCGGCCTCTCGGCCAGCCAGATCGCGGCGGAACTTGGCAATGTGACGCGAAACGCCGTGATCGGCAAAGTGCATCGGCTCGGCCTCTCCGGCCGCGCCAAGGCCCCCTCCACGGCCGCGCCGCGGCAGCGCAAGGCCCGCCCCGCCCAGCACATGATGCGGGTGGCGCGCCCGGTCTCGCGCGGCAACACCGCGCTTGCGCACGCCTTCGAGGTCGAGATGGAGCCCGATCCGATCTCCTTCGACAACGTGGTGCCGATGAGCCAGCGGCTGTCGCTGCTCCAGCTCAACGAGGCCACCTGCCACTGGCCGGTCGGCGATCCCTCGAGCCCGGAATTCTTCTTCTGCGGCGGCAAGGCGCTCGCCGGCCTGCCCTATTGCGCGCATCACTCGCGCGTTGCCTACCAGCCCGCCAACGATCGCCGCCGGCCGTCGGCGAAGCCACAGATCAAGTAGCACTCGGGAAACTGCCTGGACTGCAAAAACAAATCCCCGCGAAAGCGGGGATTTTTTTGTGTGATCGTCGCGCGGAAGTATCCACCAGCGTCGTCCCGGCGAAAGCCGGGACAACGCCGTGTTGTGGCTTGAGGTTGCCGTGCAAGCCTTACGGCTGCGGCTCGGCCTTGGCAAACCGGTCGTCGAGCGCATAACCGGCGCCGCGCACGGTGCGGATCGGATCCTGCTCGCGGCCCGGATTGAGCAGCTTGCGCAGGCGGCCGATATGCACGTCGACGGTACGCTCATCGATATAGATGTCGCGGCCCCAGACGCTGTCGAGCAGCTGTTCGCGGCTGAACACGCGGCCGGGATGTTCGAGGAAGAATTCGAGCAGCCGATACTCGGTCGGACCGAGATCGATCGGACGTCCCGAGCGCGCCACGCGGCGCTTCTCGCGATCGAGCTCGATGTCGCCATAGGTCAGCACGGTCGCAAGCCGCTCCGGGCTCGCGCGGCGCAGCAGGCCCTTCACCCGTGCCAGCAGTTCCGGCACCGAGAACGGCTTGACGATGTAGTCGTCGGCGCCGGTCGCAAGCCCGCGCACGCGCTCGCTCTCCTCGCCGCGCGCGGTCAGCATGATGATCGGAAGCTGCTTGGTCTCGGGACGCGCCCGCAGGCGGCGGCACAGCTCGATGCCGGACAGGCCCGGCAGCATCCAGTCCAGTACCACGAGGTCGGGAACGCGCTCCTTCAGGCGGGTGTCGGCATCGTCGCCGCGCCCGACCGTTTCGACATCGTAGCCTTCCGCATCGAGGTTGTAGCGCAACAGTGTCGTCAGCGCTTCCTCGTCTTCGACTACCAGAATGCGTGCGCTCATCGGCTTAAATTCTCTCTCTGTGGTGATCCGTTGCCCAGACGCAAACCGAAACGCTTACTTTCCTGGGCATAATCCCCGCGGAAACGACTTGTCGTGAAGACAATCCGGCTCCGCGCTCGCGGATCATGTCCTAGGTACCCGGCACAGTGGTGGCAAAGTTGGTCATGTCGCCCTTCGGGCGCTTGTCGGTGATCTGCTGTCCCTCGATCATGTAGAACACGGTCTCGGCGATATTGGTGGCGTGATCGCCGATCCGCTCGATGTTCTTGGCGCAGAACATCAGATGGATGCAGAACGAGATGTTGCGCGGATCCTCCATCATGTAGGTCAGCAGCTCGCGGAACAGCGAGGTGCAGATCGCATCGACCTCCTCGTCGCCCTTCCAGACGTTCATCGCCGCCGGCAGGTCGTGCGCGGCATAGGCGTCGAGCACCGACTTGACCTGAGACAGCACGAGGTCGGTCATGTGCTCCAGGCCGCGGATCAGCTTCAGCGGCTGGAAATCGCTTTCCAGCGCCGCGACGCGCTTGCCCATGTTCTTGGCGAGGTCGCCGATCCGTTCGAGGTCGGTGGCCACGCGCATCGCGCTGACGATTTCGCGCAGGTCGATCGCCATCGGCTGGCGGCGGGCGATCGTCAGCACCGCGCGCTCTTCGATGACGCGCTGCAGATTGTCGATCTCGATGTCGGCGGCGACCACGCGCTTGCCGAGCGCGACGTCGCGACGGATCAGCGCGTCGACCGACTCGGTGATCATCCGCTCGACGAGGCCGCCCATCTCGGCGACCAGGCGGGTCAACTCCTGCAGGTCGCTGTCGAATGCCTTGGCGGTATGTTCAGAAGCCATCTTGTATCTCCTCAGCCGAACCGGCCGGTGATGTAATCCTGAGTCCGTCGATCGCTCGGCGAGGTGAAGATCTTGTTGGTGTCGTCGAACTCGATCAGCTCGCCGAGATACATGAAGGCGGTCTTGTCGGAGACGCGCGCCGCCTGCTGCATGTTGTGGGTGACGATCGCGATCGTGTAGTCCTCGGAGAGCTCCTGGATCAGCTCCTCGACCTTGGCGGTCGAGATCGGATCGAGCGCCGAGCACGGCTCGTCGAACAGGATCACCTCGGGCCGCACCGCCACGGTGCGCGCGATGCACAAGCGCTGCTGCTGGCCGCCGGAAAGCGACAGGCCGGAAGCGTTCAGCTTGTCCTTGACCTCGTTCCACAGCGCGCCGCCGCGCAGCGCCTTCTCGACCCGGTCGTCCATCTCGGACTTCGAGATCTTCTCGTAGAGGCGGATGCCGAAGGCGATGTTCTCGTAGATCGTCATCGGGAACGGCGTCGGCTTCTGGAACACCATGCCGACCCGCGCGCGCAGCAGATTGAGGTCGAGCTTGGGATCGAGAATGTTGGTCTGGTCCAGCATCAGCTGACCGGTGGCGCGCTGGCCGGGATAGAGGTCGTACATCCGGTTGAAGATCCGCAGCAGGGTCGACTTGCCGCAGCCGGACGGTCCGATGAACGCGGTGACGCGGTTGGTACCCAGCGTCAGGTTGATGTTCTTCAGCGCGTGGTGCTCGCCGTAATAGAAGTTAAGGTTGCGCACCGTGACTTTCGGCGGCGCTTCCGGCAGCGGCGTATGCGGTGCAACGTGGCTCGGGTTACTGGTTGAAACGGAGAGCTCGGTCATTTTGCGGCCCTTTCGGCACCAAGGATACGCGCGCCGATATTCAGCGCGAGCACGGTGAATGTGATCAGCAGTGCGCCGCTCCACGCCAGCTCTTTCCAGTAGGCGTAGGGGCTCTGCACGAAGTTGTTGATGGTCACCGGCAGGTTGGCCATCGTCTTGGTCAAGTCCCAGCTGAAAAACTGGTTCGACAGCGCGGTGAACAGCAGCGGCGCGGTCTCGCCGGCGACACGGGCGGTCGCCAGCAGCACGCCGGTGATCAAGCCGCTACGCGCAGCACGATAAGCGATCCGCTTGATCACCAGCGAGCGCGGCAGGCCGAGCGCGGAAGCCGCCTCGCGCAGCGGATTGGGCACCAGCAGCAGCATGTCCTCGGTGGTGCGCAGCACGACCGGGATCACGATCACGGCGAGCGCGAGACTGCCTGCGATCGCCGAGAAGCCGCGCATCGGCACCACCACCGCGCCATAGATGAACAGGCCGATGATGATCGAGGGTGCGCTGAGCAGGATGTCGTTGATGAAGCGGATCACCGAGGTGAGCTTGTCGTGCTTGCCGTACTCGGCGAGGTAGGTGCCGGCGAACAGGCCGAGCGGCGCGCCGATGCCGACGCCGATCACCGTCATGATGACCGAGCCGACGATGGCGTTGAGCAGGCCGCCTTCGGTCGAGCCCGGTGGCGGCGTGTTCTGGGTGAACAGCTGCATGCTGAGGCCGGCAAGGCCGTTATAGACCAGCGTGAACAGGATCAGCGCCAGCCAGGTGACGCCGAACAGCGCCGCGCCGACACAGAGTGCGCGAATGACGATGTCGCTGCGGCGGCGGGATTTGTAGATCGGGTTCATGGCCCTATTTCCCCGCTTTCGTTTCAAGCCGCATCAGCATCAGCCGGGCGCCGGCGAGCACGAAGAAGGTCAGCACGAACAGCAAGAGGCCAAGCAGGATCAGGCCGGACTGGTGCAGGCCGTCGCTCTCGGCGAATTCCGAGGCGATCGCCGCCGAGATCGTGGTGCCCGGCGCGAAGATTGACGACGAGATGCGGAACGAGTTGCCGATGATGAAGGTCACCGCCATCGTCTCGCCGAGCGCGCGGCCGAGCGCCAGCATGATGCCGCCGATCACGCCGACCCGGGTGTAGGGGATCACGACGCTGCGGACGACTTCCCAGGTGGTGCAGCCCATGCCGTAGGCGGCCTCTTTCAGCACCGGCGGCACGGTCTTGAACACGTCGACCGAGATCGCGGTGATGAAGGGCAGCACCATGATCGCGAGGATCAGCGCGGCGTTGAACAGGCTGAGATAGGACGGCGGGCCTCCGAACACCGCACCCAGCACCGGAACGCCCTCGAAGATCCTGATCATGAAGGGCTGGAACGTGTTGGCCAGGAACGGGCCCAGCACGAAGAAGCCCCACATGCCGTAGATGATCGAGGGAATGCCGGCGAGCAGCTCGATCGCGATGCCGATCGGGCGGCGCAGCATTTGCGGGCAGAGCTCGGTGAGGAAGATGGCGATGCCGATGCCGACCGGAATGGCGATCAGCATCGCGATGACCGAGGTGATCAAGGTGCCGTAGATCGGGCCAAGCGCGCCGAGCACCGGCGGATCGGCCGAGGGCGCCCAGCGCTGCGTCCAGAGGAAGGCTAAGCCGTATTCCTTCATCGCCGGCCAGGCGCCGGCGATCAGCGACAGGATGATGCCGCCGAGGATCAACAGGACCGAGATCGCCGAGATACGGGTGATCCAATAGAAGGTGAGATCGCCGAGCTTGAAGGCGCTGAGGGCCTTGGCGCGATCGTAAGGTCCCGCGGCTTCCATCACATCGCTCTGAACAGCCATGTCTGCCACGCCAATCCCCTCATTACTATGTGAAAGCCACGCAAACCGCTACGCCCCGAAGCGATCTTCACTGACGCATTTTGGCCGGGCGTCGGTCCGGCTTGCGCCACCCGGGGCGCGAACCGCGGCCCCCGCCCCGCGTTTCTTGCCGCGGTGATGGAGCCCGGATCTTGGTCGCTTGACCTGCGCCGCCCTTGGGAGGCGGCACAGGCGTTGTTCAAAGCGTCGGACTTAGCTCTTGATGTCCGAGGACCAGGTCTTCTCGATCAGCTTGACGACCGAGTCCGGCATCGGGATGTAGTCGAGCTCTTCGGCCGCCTTGCCACCCTTCTCGAAGGCGTACTTGAAGAACTTGAGCGCTTCCTGCGAGGCCGCCTTGTCGGTCGAGTCCTTGTGCATCAGGATGAAGGTCGCCGCGGTGATCGGCCAGGAGGCTTCGCCCGGCTGGTCGGTCAGGATCACGTAGTAGCCGGGAGCCTTGGACCAATCAGCGTTCGACGCAGCAGCCTGGAAGGCGGCGATCGTCGGCTGCACGGTCTTGCCGGCCTTGTTGACCAGCGGCGGTGTAGGTCAGTTTGTTCTGCTTGGCATAGGCGTATTCGACATAGCCGATCGCGTTCTTGGTCTGGCCGATGTTGCCGGCAACGCCCTCGTTGCCTTTGGCGCCGACGCCGACCGGCCACTCGACCGCGGTGCCGGAACCGACCTTGGACTTCCAGTCGGCGTTCGACTTGGAGAGGTAGTCGGTGAAGTTGAAGGTGGTGCCCGAACCGTCCGAACGGCGCACGACGGTGATCGCGTCGGCCGGCAGGGTCAGCTTCGGATTGAGCTTGGCGATCGCCGCGTCATTCCACTTGGTGATCTTGCCGAGATAGATGTCGCCGAGCACTTCGCCGGAGAGCACGAGATCGCCCGGCTTGACACCTTCCAGGTTCACGACCGGAACGATCGCGCCCATCACCATCGGCCACTGGACGAGGCCGTCCTTCTCGAGCTGCTCGGCCTTGAGCGGCGCGTCGGTCGCGCCGAAGGTCACGGTCTTGGCCTGGATCTGCTTGATGACCGGCGCCGGAACCGATCGACTGATAGTTCAGGCCATTGCCGGTGTCCTTCTTGTAGGCGTCAGCCCACTTCGAATAGATCGGGAACGGGAACGTTGCGCCGGCGCCGGTAATATCGGCAGCGAAGGCCGACGTCGAAGCGGCGACCAAGCCGGCAGCGACGATAGCTTTGATGAAATTCATGGGGTGGTCTCCATCTTGTGAGCGAAGCGCCAATTGCGCCCGATCGCGCCCACGCCGGTCCATCTAGGAGCGGTCGATGCTGCTTTTACGAAGGTTGGATGACAGTTGGATGACAGTACTAGGCGACTGAAAACGCTTAGCTTTGGGTCGGCAACGGGGTCTTCGGCCGGGGAAAACAGGCGGTAAAGGTCGCGCCATTGTTCGGCACGCTCTCGATCAGAAGACGCCCGCGATGACGGTTAAGAATATGTTTCACCAGCGATAATCCGAGGCCGGTTCCGCCCTGGTTACGGCTGTCGCCGACGTCCACCCGGTAGAACCGCTCGGTCAGCCGCGGCAGGTGCTCCGGGGCGATGCCGGGGCCGAAATCCCGTACCATGACACGGATTTCGGGGCTCCCCTCGCCCGATGCGCCCGAAACGGCCTGATTGAGCGACACTATGACGCGGCCGCCCGAGGCGCCGTATTTGAGGGCGTTCTCGATCAGGTTTTCGAACAGGCGGAGCAGTTCCTCGCGGTCGCCCGCAATCGTGACCGGGGTCGGTGGCAGGTCGACGTCGATCTCGACCTGGCGCTCGCTGGCCAGCGCCTCGAGCCCGTCGGCCACCTGGCGGATGATCGGCACGATATCGATCGACGCCTCGGGCCGCACATGGGCCGACAGTTCGACCCGCGACAGCGACAGCAGGTCGTCGATCAGCCGGGCCATGCGGGTGGCCTGGGTGTGCATGATGCCGAGGAAGCGCTCGCGCGCCCGCGCGTCCTCGCGCGCCGGTCCCTGCAGCGTGTCGATGAAGCCGGACAAGGCTGCGAGCGGCGTGCGCAGCTCATGGCTGGCATTGGCGACGAAATCGGCGCGCATCTCCTCGACCCGGCGCAGCGGCGTCAGATCGTGGAAGGTCATCAGCATGCATTTCTCGGTGCCGCCGAACTGGGTCGGCACCGGCACCGGCGTGATCACCAATTCCATCCAGCGATCGACCGGAACGTGGTCGGAGTAGGTGGCGCGGCGCGGCTCGGTGGTCGCGATCGCCTCGCGCAACGCAGTGATAATCTCCGGCGAACGCAGGGCAAATTGCGCCAGCTCGTTCTTGCGCAGGGCCGGCGCCAGCTGGGCCGCGGCGGTGTTGAGATGGATGACGCGGCCGGCACGGTCGAGCAGCACGGCCGGGTCCGGCATGCCGGCGACGACGGCGCTGACGGCGGTCGCCTCGACCGGATTGCCGTGGCGGACATCCTCGCGCGAGGTGCCGGCATCATGCAGCCGCCATGGCACCAGCGCCGCGGCCGCGATGCAGACGAACACCGCGCAGGCGCGCACCAGCGACAACTCGCCGAGCGCGACCACCACGCTCAATGCCAGCGCTGCGGCAAGCAGGATCAGCGCGGAATGGCGCAGCCGATCGGGCCAGGGCGAGAAAATCGAATGCGGCGTATCGTCAATGGCCATTGCGGCGGCTTTCTTCCCGTCGGTTCATGTCTCGCCCAGGCGCGGTCAGATCGACCGTCCCTCGGGAGGCATCGGGCCGCGTCATCAGACCCCGGAATCACCGCGCTTGCGGACCAGAACCGCCTCATGATGCGGCTCAGCGTGGGGACCCGAATCAGTCTGCGGCAGCCGCTTGAGTCGGGCGCCGACGATAACCTCCCGAAACGTCAGCAAGATTACAGATATGACGAACGGCGCAATATAGTAGAGCAGCCGGAACAGCAGCATGCCGCCGAGCAGGTCCTCGCGGTCCATCTGCCAGAGGCCGACCAGCATGGCGGCGTCGAACACCCCAAGCCCGCCGGGGGAGTGGCTGGCGAAGCCGAGCAGGGTCGCCGACACGAAGATGACAGCGACCACGACGAAGCCGAGGTTGGGCTCGTCCGGCACCAGCACGTACATCGCCAGCGCGCAGAAGCCGAGGTCGACGATGCCGATCGCGATCTGCAGCAGCGTCAGCGGGCCGCCCGGCAGGGTCACCGTCCAGGGACCGCGGCCGACCACCCGCGGCTGGGTCCAGACCCAGACCACATAGGCGACCAGCGCAATGATGATGCCGAACGCGAGCGTCCGGTTGAGCCAGGGCGGCAGCTGGTCGATGTTGGCTGCGGCTTCCGGATGATAGGCGATGCCGAGCCCGAGCACCGCGGCATTGCCGAGCCAGAAGGTCAGGCCGGCGAGGAAGCAAATCTTGGCGACGTCGATCGCGTTCAATCCCCAGGCCGAATAGATCCGGTAGCGCACTGCGCCGCCGGTGAAGACGCTGGCGCCGACATTGTGCCCGATCGAATAGGAGGTGAATGCCGCGAGCGCATTGACGCGATAGGGCACGTGGGCGTGGCCGATCGCGCGCACCGCGAACAGATCGTAGAAGGTCAGCGTGAAGTAGCCGGCTGCGACGAACAGTCCCGCCAGCGCGATTTGTCGCGGCTCGGTGCTCTTGATGGCCTCGAGCACCTCATTGGTGTCGATGCCGCGCAACATATGATACAGGACGTAGCAGGCGATGCCGATGACGGCGATGCTGATGACAACACCCAGCCGATGCAGGATTTGCTTCTGGCGCAGAAACGCCATCGCCCTGCGTATTGCTTCCAGCATCTAGACCTCGAATTGCGATCCCGCGACGGCGGCTCCCGGGCGAACCCCGCCGGCGCTTCGCTGTGCCCCGACCCCTGTAGCGCGTTTTAAGCCGGAGTGGAATTCGTCAAACGACAATAAAACGCGCATCTTCAAGATATTAGGGATGATTCATGACAGCGGGTGCACAAATATGCGCGTTTCTCGCCATCTTCGACAAGACTTGACATCGACGTGCGGCAGTTAGCCCGCCGAACGGCGCGCAAGGCCATCCGGGAAACTACGGGAAGCAGGAGCGACGCCGCGGCGCCCGCGCAGCGAAAATCGCCGCCGCAATGGTGATGCGACGGCGACGAGGCGAGCCAGCGTAGATTTTTATGCCCGTGCCGTAGTCACAGCGCTGACGATTTCGGCGGCATCGGGGAAATGCCCCTTCACGCGCTTGGCGATCACATTGTCGTCAAGCCTGACCTCGAAGATGCCGCCCTTGCCGGGCACCAGCTCCGCATCGAGGCCAAGGCGATCGCGCAGCAGCGCGGCGGCTTCCCTGGCGCGCTTCTCGTAGCCGCAGGGACGGCAATAAATGATCGAGAGGTCGGTCATGGCCTGCTCTCCCATCGCTCATGCTGCGAGATGTTGCGCGTTCACGGCTTCGATGCCGGCGATCCACCCTGCAACCGAGCGACCGATCGCCTCCGGATGATCCTCCTGCAGATAATGCGCGCCCGCGTCTAGCTGAATGACCGCGCAATGCTGCAGCCTCGCCGCGAAATCCGCGGCGAAGGCCGGCGACACCAGTGCCCCGGGCGAGCCCGTGAACAGCAGCTTCGGATAGGTCGATGCCGCAAGGGCCGCGTGCGCTGTGGTGAGCGCCTGATCGACGTCGGCGGGTTCGCCCGCGATCGGCAGCTCGCGCGGCAGCATCAAGGTCGGCTTGCGGCTCTCGCGCGTCGCAAACGGCGCACGGTAGGCGGCCATCTCCTCCTCGCTGAGCGTGCGCATGATCGAGCCGGGCAGCACGCGTTCGACGAACGCATTGTTGTCGAGGACCATCGCTTCGCCCACTCCCGGCGCGCGGAATTTCCGGAACGTGTCCCGGGCGGCCTCGTGCTGGTGGAAGTCCGACCAATCCCGCATCGGGCGGATGAACTCCATGAAGGCGAGCCCACGGACGAGTTGCGGACGGCGCGCCGCGAGATGGAACGCGAGCGCCGTGCCCCAATCCTGGGCGACCAGATACGCCGAGCTGATGCCGAGCTCGTCGATCAGCGCATCGAGATAGTCCGCATGGTCGAAGAAGCGGTAGGCGATGTCGGGCTTGCCGGACTGGCCGTAGCCGATCAGGTCGGGCGCGATGCAGTGCCCGACCGGCGCCACCAGCGGCATGATGTTGCGCCAGATATAGGATGAGGTCGGATTGCCGTGCAGGAACAGCACGTGCGGCGCGTCGCTGCGCCCAAGCTCGCGATAGGCCATCGTGGTCCCGAACACGGAGCGATGATGCAGACTGATATCGGCAGACATGGTCATGGCAACTCCTTGAACACGGTTTGGAAGGCGATCGTCTTGAAACGCTCGAGCGCGGCCGCGCTGCGCTCGACCTTCATGCGCAACATCGCGCCCTGCCAGGATGCGAGCAGGAAATCGGCAAGCGCATCGGGATCGAAGTCGGACGCAATCTCGCGTCTGGCCTGAGCTTCGGCGATGCAGGCCGCAAACGGCGCACGCCATTCCCGGAAGATCCCGTCGAGCTGCTCGCGCAGCATCTCACTCGAGCCCGACGCCTCGAGGCTGAAATCGCCGATCAGGCAGCCGCGGGTGAAGCCGTCATGCGCAAGCTTGCCGGTAATCAGATCGAGATAGCGCCGGAGCCTGTCGCGCGGCGGCAGCGTCGTGTCGCCGAGCGCTTCGGCGACGAGGCCGCGCACATAGAGGAAGTAGCGGTCGAGCACTTCCGACGCGAACAGCTCCTTGGAGCGGAAATGGTTGGTGAACGAGCCCTGCGGCGCGCCGGCCGCGGCGGTGACGTCGCGCACGCTGGTGCCGTGATAACCGGTCCGGAACATTTCCTTCAGGCCGGCGTCGAGGATGGCATCGCGGAGCGAGGGTTTTGGCATGGGCGCTATTTAATACGTACGTACGTATTGATGTCAAGCGGCAAAATGCATGCAGCTCGCCCTGCGCTCGGCGCCGCCGCTCAGACCTACTGGATCAAGGGTTTGGGGTCAGCTCGCGGGCCTGCTGCGCGAGACCACCCAGTCGCGCAGCCAGGAGCCGATCGCGCAGCCGACGAGATAGAGCGCGAACATGACCAGGAAGAGATCGAGCCAGTAGCCGAAGCGGCCGGGCACGACCCGCGCAAACGACGCCGCGACCAGCGCGGCGGCGAGTAGCGCGAGCCAGCGCATCCACATCTTCGAGACGCCCTGCGCCCGATGCACCACCGCGATCCAGCCCATGCCGAAGCCGAGCAGCGCGGCGCCGAGCAGCCAACCCAAGAAGAATGTCGCAAGCACGGTCATCGCTACTTCACCACGAATTCGATGCGGCGGTTCTGCGCCTTGCCGTCTTCACTCTCGTTGCCGGCGAGCGGCTGCGTGCTGCCGTAGCCGATCGGCGTGAAGCGGTTGGCAGGCAGTCCGGCGCGCACGAGGTAATCGACCACGGCCTGCGCGCGGCGCTCCGACAAGGCCTGGTTGGCCGCCTCCTCACCGTCGCTGTCGGTATGGCCGGCGACTTCGATCGTCGCATTGGGACAGCGCATCGCGGTCTCGATCAGGCGGTCGAGCAGACCGGCGGAGTCAGGAACGATGTCGGCCTTGCCGGACTCGAAGCGGATCTTGCCCTTGGAGAGGATCTCGGAAAACAGCTGCTGACACACCGTCGGATCGACCGGCGCCGCCGCCGGCTTGACCGTGACCTCGGCCTTGTATTGCCAGCCCTGCGGAAAATCCTTGCCGAGCCCGTCGCGGATCTGGCCGGCCGCGGCATCATAGAGCGCATCGCCCGACAGCTTCACCTCGCGGTCCGACACCACCAGCGTCCCGGTCGACAGCCGCGACAGCGCGCCGAGCGCAGGCACCACCGCCGCCGCAAACCCCGAGGGCGCGCCGATGCTGGCCTTGAGATTGTCGACCACCTTTTCGCTGAAGAACTTGCGGCCGGCGGCCGCGACCAGCGCGGCATGCACGTTGTTGTCGGGCACGTAGCCGGTCAGCGTCAGCGTCACCGCGACCGGATCCTTGTAGGCCTGGAACACGTAAGGCGGCGCCTTGATGTCGTTGGCGGCGATCGAATAGCCCTCCGGCAGATTCTTCAGCGCCGCCGCGACCGCTTCGCGTCCGCCGAGCTCGCGCGCCATGCCGGCAAGAGCAACCTTGTTGTCGGTCAGCGTGATCTTGCCTTCCTTCAATTTGCCGATCTGGTCGAGCAGCAACAGCGCCGCCGGGTCGAACCGCGACGGCGCGCCACGGGCGAGCGCCATCTGATCCACCACCTCGACACCGCCGAGACTGGCCTTCGCGGCCTCGGTCAGCTTGCTCTTGCTCGACGGCAGCGGCGCATTGCCGCCGAGCGTCACCCGCACCACGTCGCGTTCGGCGGACCACACAAAGGGCTTGGCCTCAGCAACGAGGCGGGTCTCGTCGTTGACCAGCCGCACGCCCGGCACGGCCTCGACCGACGCCACCGCGCTGAGCCGGCCGTCCTCGGAGAAGGCATTGGCCGCAAACGTCACGTCGCGGCCGTCGACGCTGATGCGGCGCTTGTCGAGCACGGTGTCCTTGAGTGCGGCACTAGAGCGCGCAGCAAGATCGGCCTCGACCGTTCCTGTGCTGGTCCAGGCCGCGATACCCCACAGGACGACCAGTGGAATCACCCCCGGCCACCACTTGCTACTCCACTTGAAAAGTCCGTGCATTCAGCGTCCTGCGGGTCTGGAACCAGAGAGAAAACAAACCCTTGGCTGACTGTCAAACCCCAAATCAAAGGCCATGGCGGGGGCGCCATATTGGATCGGGATAACAGTTTCTTCAGTGCTCTTTCGCTAAGTTCGCGGCGGAATGCAAATCGGCCGGCCCGTGCCCCTCATGAAACAACTCCGCAACACCGTGATCCGTGCCGGGATGGAGGCGTTGTATTTTTCGGGTGCGCATATCCTGCTGCGGCCGATCTTTGCCGGCGTCGGCGCCATCTTCATGCTGCACCACGTCCGCCCGCGGCGCGCCGACGCGTTCCAGCCCAATCATCATCTCGAGGTCACGCCGGACTTCCTGCGCGCGATGCTGACGCATCTGCGCCTGCTCGACGTCGATGTCGTCAGCATGGACGAGGCGCATCGCCGCCTCACCGAACGGAATTTCGCGCGGCGCTTCGCCTGCTTCACCTGCGACGACGGCTATCGCGACAACCGCGATTTCGCGCTGCCCGTGATGCGCGAGTTCGGCGCGCCGTTCACGGTCTTTGTCGCGAGCGATTTCGCCGAGGGCTGCGGCAAATTGTGGTGGATCGCGCTGGAGCGGATCATCGCGGCGGCGTCGGCGATCGAGGTGCCGATCGCCGGCGTGATGACGCGGATCGACACCGCGACGCCGCAGGCCAAGCGCACAGCATTCGGCCGCATGCACGACTGGCTGCGTTCACTGCCGGGCGAGCAGGAGATGCAGGCCGAGATATCCGCGCTGTGCGCCCGCCACGGCGTCGACGAGACCGGCATCGCGCGCGAGCTCTGCATGTCCTGGGACGAGCTGCGCGGCTTTGCCGACGATCCGCTGGTCACGATCGGCGCCCACACCATCACCCATTGCAATCTCGCCAAGCAGAGCGAGACCGTTGCATCGTTCGAACTCGCCACCAGCCGGGCGCGAATCGAGGATGCGCTGCAGCGGCCGGCGCTGCACCTCGCCTATCCCTATGGCGACCGGATCGCCGCCGGGCCGCGCGAGTTCGCGCTCGCCAGATCGATCGGCTTTCGGACCGCGGTGACGACGCGGCCGGGCATGCTGTTTGCCGAAAGCGCCGACCATCTGACCGCGTTGCAGCGGGTCTCGCTCAACGGCAACTACCAGGACGCGCGGCTCTTGCCGGTGCTGACATCCGGCGCCGCCACCGCGGTGTGGAACGGCTTTCGCCGCATCGACGCGGCGTGATCCGCTGTTCGTAGCCCGGATGCAGCCAACGGGTCGCGCGAACGCGCGCACGATGACAGGCTCCGCGTAATCCCGGACGGTCGCATCCGCGGATAGCACTTCCCCGGATTTCGCTTCGCTCCATCCGGGCTACCGATCCCTTCCCTCTTCTTGACTCGATCCCCGGCCGCGCCCAGAACCACTGGCAACGCAATGGAGGAGCGCATGTTCAAGGATCTGTTCTCACTGAAGGGCCGCGTCGCACTGGTGACCGGGGGATCGCGCGGCATCGGCAAGATGATCGCAGCCGGTTTCCTCGCGCAGGGCGCCGCCAGGGTCTACATCACCGCGCGCAAGGCAGGTCCCTGCGAGGCTACCGCCCAGGAGCTGACCGCCGCCTATGACGGCGAATGCATCGCGCTGCCGATCGACATCTCGACGGTCGAGGGCTGCGAGAAGCTCGCCGGTGAAATCATCAAGCGCGAGCCGAAGCTCGACATCCTGGTCAACAATGCCGGCGCAGCATGGGGCGCGGACTTCGACGAATTCCCGGAGAGCGGCTGGGACAAGGTGATGAACCTCAACGTCAAGTCGATCTTCTTCCTGACCAAGGCGCTGGCCAAGCCGCTGCGCGCGGCGGCGACGCATGACAAACCGGGCAAGGTGATCAACATCGCCTCGATCGACGGCATCTTCGTCAACCCGATGGAGACCTATTCCTATGCCGCCAGCAAGGCCGCGGTGATCCATTTGACGCGCCGGATGGCGGCGCGCCTGGTCAAGGACAACATCAACGTCACCGCGATCGCGCCCGGCGCCTTCAAGTCGGACATGAACCGCGCCGCGCGCGACCACGCCGACGAGGTCGCACAGCGCGTTCCGTCGCGGCGCGTGGGCAGCGACGAAGATATGGCGGGGACCGCGATCTATCTCGCCTCGCGCGCCGGCGACTATGTCGTGGGCAACACCATCGCAGTCGATGGCGGCGTGGTCTACGCGACCGCAGGGCTGGAGATCGCGGGGTAAGCGACCGCGCCTCTTACGCCCATCAGAGCATCACTGGTAATACAAAGGGCGCCTCGCCCCAGCGGGGCGCCCTTTCCGACGCCTCTGGCTAGCTCCATCTGAAGCACGCCGCCAGACCTCACACACGCGACGATGTGAACTTCTGCTTCACATCACTCACGCAGGACATCACAGGGGGCTCCGTCAAAGCGGACGCGCGCAGCATGGATATCCGAATAGCGACGGTCGGCCCAATCGATGAGGCTTGCCATCGGGTCCAGCAGGGATTGGCCTAGCGGGGAAAGGCGATATTCAACGCTCGGCGGCTTGGTCGGAAAGACATGGCGGGTGATAAGTCCGTCGCGCTCCAAGTCGCGCAGCGTCTGTGTGAGCATGCGCTTCGAGATGTCGCGGATGGTTCGGCGAAGCTCGCCGAAGCGCCGCGGTCCCGTCGCGAGGGTCATGATCATGAGGATGCTCCACTTGTCGCCGATGCAATCGAGCACGTCGCGCACCGGGCAATGCACGGGTTCTACCGACTGGGCGTCGTCCGATTGATATCGGCTGAATCGCTCGATCGCGCTCAATGCATCGCTCATGCCGGTCCCCTTTTTCTCTCCTGGTTACAAAAAACTGCCTCCTTACGGGGCAGGCTGGAGGTCTCCATGTGAGACCTACCCTAGAATATAGGCCATCTGGCACCCGGAGAATACGCATGTTTCTAGTCACTGGAATTACAGGAAAAGTCGGCGGCGCAACGGCCAGGCATCTGTTGGCGCAAGGCAAGAAAGTACGGGCGCTGGTTCGCGACCGCGAGAAGGCGGCAAGCTGGACGGACCAGGGAGTGGAACTGGTGGACGGCGACTGGAACGACACGGCCGCCATCGAGCGGGCGCTCAAGGGCGTCGACGGCGCGTTTGTCATGTTGCCAGCCGTCTGGGCCCCCTCGCCGGACTTCAAGGAAGCCAAGGGCGTCATCGCGAACTATGTCGAGGCGCTGACCAAGGTCGCGCCGCCGCGGGTCGTCGGGCTCTCGTCGATGGGGGCGAACAGAACCAGCGGGCTGGGCATGATCACGGCCCTGTCGTTGCTGGAGCAAGGCTTTCGCAAACTGACATCGCCGACCGCCTTCGTGCGCGCCGGCGGGTTTTTCGAAAACTTCCTTTACGGCCTGCACGTCGCCCAGGGCGGCACGCTCCCCGTGTACTACAACCCGACCAACCGGAAATCGACCATGGTCGCGACGAACGACATCGGTGCCGAGGTGGCAACGCTGCTGACCGGGCCGGCGTGGTCGGGGCAGCGCGTCATCGAACTTGGTTCGATGGTCAGCGCGGATGAGGTCGCCACGCAACTGGGCGATGTCATGCAGCGCGAAGTCACGGCCTTCGCTGTCCCGCGTGCCGAGTGGCCGGCAGCATTCGAGCAACTCGGCATCCCGAAGGGCCAAACCGGACCGGCTGAAGCGATGTTCGACGCCGTCAACGCGGGTTGGATGGACCTTGGCGTAGCGGGCACGGAGCGCGTCGCCGGCACAACGCTTCCCCGCGATGTCTTCGCGGCGGCCCAGAAGGCGGCCACGGCGTAGGTCCGCGGATCAGCGATGAGATGCGACTTCGGACCAGTTCCGGAAATTCGCATCTCCGTCGGAACGAATGCGTCGCGGCCGGCCGTCTCTCCGCGACGCCCTCATCAGAAAAGGATGGACAAATGTCAAAGATTTCCTGGCGCCGAGTCTCGGCCTTGGCGCTTGCAGCTTTCTTCGTCGTGGGATCGCTCAGCAACATCTTCGCCCCTGGGTCAATCTCCGAAGAATATCTGCGGTGGGGATACCCGTCCTGGTTCCATTTCGTAACCGGATCGCTGGAACTCACGACCGCCGTTCTGCTGGCGCGGGCACGGACGCGGCTATGGGGCTCGGCGCTCGGCTGCACCGTGATGTTGGCAGCGCTCGCGACCGTCACACTCCACGGTGAATACGGGCACGGCCTGGCGCCGCTTGTCGTGGCAACACTATCGATAGTCGTCGGCTGGATTGCCTGGCCGAAGCGGATCCCCAGCTCGGCATGACTGTCGCCACTGGAGGCCGAGGGAATCTCCGCGTGCGCGCGTTCACGGGTGAAAATCTCAACATCGTTGCGCGGCTCCGTGCACGTCCGGACTGGCGAACGGCGAGTGGCCGTCCCCTGTTCGTCGTTCAAAGGCTCGACGCAAACGCATCGACGAGTCGGTCGAAGCCTTCGGCTCTTTCCCACTGCGTGGCGTGGCCGGCACCGTCGATCACCTGAACCTGGCCGCGCCATAATGTCGGCGCGGGCAGCCGTTGCAGATAGCCGAGATCGACCATCTGCTCCTCGCTGCCGTGCACGATCGCCAGCGGAATCCCGAGGCCGCGCACGATCTCGACCTCGTCCGCAAAGCGGCCGGCCTGCACGCTGGCACCGAGATAGCCGCGCGCATTGCCGTCGGTGCGGCGGAAATCGGCGTCGACGAACGCGGGCAACGGCGCATAGTCCGGCGCGAACACCATTTTCAGCCAGGCCGCAATCTCGACATCGCTGGGTGCCGGCGTGAACGTGGTGGCCGACAGCCCCTTGAACCCGGAGAACCCGTCCGGCGTCTTGGCAATCGGCGGCGTACCGAAAATCATGAGCCCGGCCGCCATCGGCAAAGACGGGGCTGCGTTGAGCACGGCGTGTCCGCCAAGGCTCCAGCCCACCACCACCGCGTCCTTCAGGCCGAGCTCCTTTGCGGCCGCGGCAATGCAGCCGGCATAGCCTGCACCCGAATAGCCATGCTCCGGATCGGGCGCAGGCGACGAGCCGCCATGGCCGGGAAGATCGATGGCGACCAGCCGGTATTTGGCGCCAAGCGGCCCCTGGAGTTGCTTCTGCCAGATTCTGGACGACGACGAATTGCCGTGAACCAGCAGGATGTCGCGGCCGGTACCCGCGCTCTCGAAGCCCGCGATCGTCTGCTCACCGAACTGGAGCTTGAGCGGACGCAGGGTCGGCCCCGGAAAAATCTCTTCACTCATGATGGCCCCGCCGAAATTCCGAACCGCGGCAAGCGGCTGAAGCCGTCATTGCGGTTCATGTTGAAACTGTGTGATCTCCGCGCGAAGGCATCGCGCTTGTCAAGCCGGGAAGCGCCAGCGCTTTATCGCGCGCGAGCGAACGCACGTCTCAAGAAAGAAAAGGGGCAAGCCAGGACCTTCTCGGCTTACCCCTTTTCGGCCCCTCCGGGAGGAGAGGAACTGCTAAAGCATGATCCGGAAAAGTGCGAAGCGGTTTTCCGAAAAGATCATGCTCAAACAAAGAGCTAAAGCGCGATGACGATTCAACCTGATCTCATCGCGCTTTAGCTGAAACTCAGCTCTCGATCCTCACATATTCGAAGTCGCCGGGCTTGTTGTCGATGCCGACCTTGGGAGGCGAGATCCAGGAGGCGAACTCGCCCGGCTCGGTCACCGGCTTCATCAGCGAGGCGATGAAGTCACCGTCCGCGGTCGAAGGCAGCCAGTCGTTCTTGCGCTTCGCCCAGGTGGCGTCGTCGATCAAGAGGCCATCGGGCGTCGCATGGATGTCCTTGAACTCGCCGATCTGGCGGTGGAAGGCGGTGTTCGGCACCGCGAGCTTGTAGTCGATGCCAGCAGTCGAGATCACCTTGTTCCAGCGCAGCATACCCTTGACGCAATCCTGCGTGTAGTCGTCGCGCAGCCGCATGTTGAGCGCGGTCAGCGCCGGCTCGTCGACCATCTTGATCTGGCCGTCCACCATCTTCATGACCGGATAGGTCGAACTCTTGAGCTGGTGATCGTCCTCGATCGTGGTTTCCTTGTAGCGGCCTTTGATGCCGGCGTTGAAGGCATTGGCCGCATTGGTCGACACTTCGGAGCCGAACAGGTCGAGCGACAGCGAATAGTGCAGGTTCAGCTTCTTCTGGATGGTCGGCAGGTCGATGACGCCGAGCGCGCGGACCCTGGCGATGTCGTTCGGATCGGTGATGCCGGCTTCCGTCATCGCATCGCAGGTACGCTGCACGACGCGGGTGATGCCGGTCTCGCCGACGAACATGTGATGGGCTTCCTCGGTCAGCATGAAGCGGCAGGTGCGCGACAGCGGATCGAAGCCCGACTGCGCCAGCGAGTGCAGCTGCATCTTGCCGTCGCGGTCGGTGAAGTAGGTGAACATGAAGAACGACAGCCAGTCCGGCGTCGCCTCGTTGAAGGCCCCCAGCATGCGTGGGCTATCCGCATCGCCCGAGCGGCGGCGCAGCAAATCGTCGGCCTCCTCGCGGCCGTCGCGGCCGAAATACTTCTGCAGCAAATAGACCATCGCCCAGAGATGGCGGCCTTCCTCGACATTGACCTGGAACAGGTTGCGCATGTCGTAGAGCGAGGGCGCGGTCTTGCCGAGATGGCGCTGCTGCTCGACCGAGGCCGGCTCGGTGTCGCCCTGGATCACGATCAGGCGGCGCAGCATCGCGCGATGCTCGCCGGGGACTTCCTGCCAGGCCGGCTTGCCGTAGTCTTCGCCGAACGGGATGACCCGGTTCTCTTCCTGCGGTGCAAGCAAAATGCCCCAGCGATATTCGGGCATCCGCACATAGTCGAACTTGGCCCAGCCGCGCGGATCGACTGAATAGGCGGTGCGCAGATAGACCAGCGACTCCTGGAAGCCTTCCGGCCCCATGTCGCTCCACCAGTCCATGTAGCCGGGGTGCCAGCCCTCCAGCGCCTTGAGCACCTGGCGGTCTTCGGCGAGATTCACGTTGTTTGGAATCTTGGTCGAGTAATCGACGTTCATGATGTTCATGGCGTGCTCCTTGGTATCGGTCCGACGTCTATCGTGTCTTGCTCAACCGTCATCCTGAGGAGCGGCGTCTTCGCCGCGTCTCGAAGGATGATGGCTTGGTCCTAATCATCCTTCGAGGCTCGCTTGCGCTCACACGTCAGGATGACGGCGGTATTTGCCTCACACTCGCGTCATGTCGAATTGCGCCTTCTGGCCAGTGCCGTAGCGGCGCAGCGCGCCGTCTTCGCCGACCGCGTTCGGCCGCTGGAAGATCCAGTTCTGCCACGCCGTGAGGCGCGAGAAGATCTTCGATTCCATGGTCTCGGGACCAACGAAGCGCAGATTGGCTTCCATGCCGGTGAGACCGTCGGGCGAGAACGAGGTGCGTTCCTCGAAGAACACGCGGACCTCGTCGTCCCAGTCGATGTCGTCGAGCGCGAAGGTGACGAGACCGAGCTCCTCGGCCTCCTCCGCGTCGAGCGCCTTGCCGATCGCGCCTTGCGCGCGCTCCAGATCCATTGGGTCGGCCTGGAAGCGCGATTGCAACCGGGTCAGGCCATGGCTCATCGGATAGGGCCCGAAATTCATCGCCGTCAGTTCGATCGCCGGCGGCGGGCGGTTGTCGCCCTGCTTCTGGCCGATCAGCATGTAGGAGCGGTCGGCGGCGAACACGAGCTCGGCCAAGGTGCCGACGAAGCAGGAGCCGGGCTCGACCAGCGTCACCAGCGTGCGCGAGGTGACGTCGATGCGCTTGAGCACGCGCTTCCAGTAATGCCTCACCTCATTGACCAGCCAGTGCGCCTTGTTGGCCTCCAGGAACGCGTCATAGGACACGACGTTGGTGCGGTCGCCGTGGCTCTTGAACACCAGCATCGCGGTCTCGAGCTCGTTGATGCGCAGATGCAGGATCGCATCGTCGAGCTCGCGGGCAACCTGCAGCGGCCAGAACGAAGCGCCCTGCGCGATCATACCGTCGACGTCGGCGGGCGCGGTGGTTTCCGGCGCCTTGATCGAGATGGTGGCGATGCGCGCCGTGCGGTCGATGTCGACGCTGACAAAGCCGTAGCGGATCGCGCTGTCGTCGATGGTGCGCGTCAGCGGCGCCAGTGCGATGCCTTTGCCCTCCCCGTTGCGCTTCGACCTAGCGGCGAATTCCTTGACGCGCTCGGCAAGCTTGCCCTCGAGCTTGGAGTTCGGCGCGATCTCGTCGACCAGGCGCCACTGCACCGCGCGCTTGCCCTTGATGCCTTCCTCGATGGTACAGAAGAAGTCGGCATGGTCGCGGCGCACCTTGCGCTTGTCGACGACGCGGGTCAGGCCGCCGGTGCCCGGCAGCACCGCGAGCAGCGGCACTTCCGGCAACGCGACGGCGGCGGCGCCGTCGTCGGCCATCATGATGTGGTCAGTTGCGAGCGCCAGCTCATAGCCGCCGCCGGCCGCGGTGCCGTTGACGACGGTGATGAAGCTCTGGCCGGAATTCTCGCTGGAGTCTTCAAGACCGTTGCGGGTCTCGTTGGTGAACTTGCAGAAGTTGACCTTGTGGGCGTGGGTCGAGCCCGCCAGCATGCGGATGTTGGCGCCGGCGCAGAACACGCGGTTCTTGCCCGAGCGCATCACCACGACCTTCACCTCGGGATGCTCGAAGCGCAGCCGCTGCACGGCGTCGGCCAGCTCGATGTCGACGCCGAGGTCGTAGGAGTTGAGCTTGAGCTGATAGCCCTCGAACAGGCCGGCATTCTCGTCGACGTCCATGGTCAGCGTCGCGACGTCGCCCGCGACGTCGAGCTTCCAGTGCCGGTAGCGCGACGGGTTGGTCTGGAAGTCGATGTACTTCGCCCCGCCTGCAAGGACGCGATCGTCACCAGCCATGGGCCACCCTTATCTGTTGTTCGTTTGAAGGTTCGTCGTCGTGGTCTTCATGCACAATAATGCATGTTTTCGATCTGGTCTAGTTCAAAACGTAAAAACATGCATTTTGTTTCATGTTCGGGAATTCACCCGTTGGGCCAATGGCCTG
Organism: Bradyrhizobium sp. JR3.5; assembly: GCF_054057015.1. NCBI lineage: Bacteria > Pseudomonadati > Pseudomonadota > Alphaproteobacteria > Hyphomicrobiales > Nitrobacteraceae > Bradyrhizobium > Bradyrhizobium sp. JR3.5. The sequence continues at coordinate 3,713,203 of NZ_JBSRYV010000002.1, read as the reverse complement.
GCACCGGCACCAAAAGTCAGGCCGCCAGTGCCGGGTCGTCCCGCAGCGCCGCTTTGGCGAATTCGGTGACCGCGTCCAGCGTCACCGCGGGCGCTTCGCGGTGCGGCGAGTGACCGGCGCCGGCGATGGCCGCGACATCGACCGGGCAGTAGCATTCCTCCCGGGCGATCTCGACCTGGCGCATCGTGCCGTATTGATCGTCCGCGCCCTGCACGATCAGCACCGGCACGCGAATATAGGCGAGATATTCGGAGATATCCCAGTCGCGGAAAGCCGGATCGAGCCAGGCGTCGTTCCAGCCATGGAAGGCGTTGTCGACATCCTTGTGCCAGCGCGCCAGCTTCTCCTTCAGATTGGTGGTCTCATACGCCGTCTTGATCTCGGCGATCGACTTGACCGAGATGTCCTCGACGACGAAGTGCGGCGCGATGAGCGCAAGCCCGTGCAGGCGATGATCCTGATGCGCGCCGGCATAGATCGCCGCGATCGAAGCGCCATCGGAGTGACCGACCAGCAGGCCCCGGCGGAAGCCGATCCGGTCGAGCAGCTTCGGCAGCACGTCGAGCGCCTCGCGATGCATGTAGTCGACCGGACGCGGCAGCTTCGCCGGCGACGAGGAGCCATAACCAGCGCGCGAATACGCGAACACGCCGGCGCCGGTCGCCGCCTGCAGCTTCTCGGGAAAATCACCCCACAGCCCGACGCAGCCGAGACCTTCATGCAGCATCACGAGGGTCGGCGCCGTCTCGGGTGACGGGCCGATCATCCGGTATTCGAGCTCGGCGCCGTCGATGCTGAGGAAGCCGTTGGGGTTCAAATTCTGCATGATGGGCCTTCCTCCCTCGTCGTCCCGGCGAAGGCCGGGACCCATACGCCGCGGCCGTTGTTTTGAGAAATGGTGTCCGACGGCTTTGCGTAACGATTCAAGCCTGTGGTCATGAGTCCCGGCCCCCGTGCGCAATTGCGCACTAGGCCGGGACGACGTGGGGAGCTAGTGCTCGTGTTCCCGCAACTTGAACCGCTGGATCTTCCCGGTCGCCGTCTTCGGCAGATTGTCGACCACATCGATCCAGCGCGGATATTTCCACGGCCCGATCTTCTGCTTGACGTGTTCCTTCAGCGCCTCGTGCAGGCCCGCGGCCGAACTCTCGGGCCGCAGCACCACATAGGCCTTCGGCTTCAGCAGGCCTTCCGGATCGGCCTCCGGCACGACGGCGGCTTCCAGCACCGCGGGATGGGTGATCAGCGCACTCTCCACCTCGAACGGCGAGACCCAGATGCCGGAAACCTTGAACATGTCGTCGGCGCGGCCGCAGAAAGTGTAACGGCCGTCGGCATCACGCGTGTATTTGTCGCCGGTGCGGGTCCACGCGCCCTCGAAGGTGGCGCGGCTCTTGGCGCGCTGATTCCAGTAGCTCTCGCCGGCCGAGGGCGCGTCGACCAGGAGCTCGCCGACCTCACCGTCCGCGACGTCGGCCCCTGTTTCGTTGACCAGCCGCACCTTGTAGCCGGGCACCGGACGCCCCGAGGAGCCGTATTTGATGTCGCCGGGCGCATTCGACAGAAAGATGTGCAAGAGCTCGGTCGAGCCGACGCCGTCGAGGATGTCGACGCCGAACCGCGCGCGCCACGCATTGCCGACCGATTCCGGCAACGCCTCGCCGGCCGAGGTGCAGACCCGCAGGCGATTGCCCGCGGCTTGCGCCTTCGTCGCCTCGTCGTTCAGCATCGCCGCGAACAGGGTCGGTACGCCAAAGAAGATGCTGGGATGATATTTGTTCATCAGCGCGAACATCACCGCCGGCGTCGGACGTTCCGAATTGAGCACCGTGGTGGCGCCGACCGACATCGGGAAGGTCAGCGCATTGCCGAGGCCATAGGCGAAGAACAGCTTTGCCGCCGAGAGCCCGACATCGTCCTCGCGGATACCGAGCACCTGTTTCGCATAGGTCTCCGCCGTCGCCGCGAGATTGGAATGCAGATGCCGCACGCCCTTCGGCATGCCGGTCGAGCCCGACGAATAGAGCCAGAACGCCGGCTCGTCGGCATGCGTCGGCGCGGTCGCGAACACGTCGCTCTCGCGCGCGATCTCGTCCGACAGTTTCTTGTGGCCGTGCGCGTCCTTGCCGGAGACCACGACATGCTCGAGGTCGGGCATGCGCGCGATGATGTCCTTCACGACCGGCAGCAGCGCCTCGGAGACGAACAGCACGCGCGCGCGGCAATCGCCGAGGATGTAGGCGTATTGCTCCGCGGTCAGCAGCGTGTTGAGCGGCACCGGCACCACGCCGGCGCGGATCGCACCGAGGAACACGATCGGGAAATCGACCGTATCCAGCATGATCATGGCGACCCGCTCCTCGCGGCGGACGCCGAGCCGGCGCAGCATGTTGCCGACGCGGCGGGTCTGCTGCTGCAACTGGCCATAGGTGATTTGCGACACCGTATCGTCGAACACGACCTTGTCGCCGCGGCCCTCATCGACATTGCGGTCGAGCAGCCAGGACACAGCATTGTAAGGCACTGCGTTGGTGGTCATGGCCCGCTCCTCAGGCACAGGCGCATCGCGCCTGCCCTCTCCCGTCAAGATTTAAGAATTATAATTCATACAAAGCCACCACATCGGCTTGCTGTCAATCCTCATCGGCATTATGTTTCCTAGACCATTGGACCTGATTCAGTCAGGACCGCGCGTCGCACGGGGATCATGACCGAAGCCAACGATCCGGAAACCGACTTCCTCGAACAGCTCGGCCAGCGCGTGCGTACCATGCGCGCGCTCCGCGGCATGTCGCGCAAGGTGCTCGCCAAGGTCTCCGGCATTTCCGAACGCTACATCGCCCAGCTCGAAAGCGGCAAAGGCAATGTCTCGATCATGCTGCTGCGCCGTGTCGCAGGCGCGATGGGCGCGCATCTCGAGGACCTGATCCCCTCGAGCGAGCCGGTTCCGGACTGGGCCGTGATCCGCGATCTCCTGCGCAAGGCGTCGCCGAACCAGATCGCGCAGGCCAAGGACATGCTCGCCGGTAGCAGCCCGCTGGCGCCGCGCGGCGCCTCGTTCTCCGGCATCGCGCTGATCGGCCTGCGCGGCGCCGGCAAGACCACGCTCGGCCGGATGCTGGCGAAGAAGATCGGCTGGAGCTTCGTCGAGCTCAACAAGGAGATCGAGGCGCAGAACGGCCTGTCGGTCGCCGAGATCATCGCGCTGTACGGCCAGGAAGGTTTTCGCCGCATGGAGCAGGCCGCGCTGACGCAGCTGCTGGCGCGCAAGGAATTGATGGTGCTGGCGACCGGCGGCGGGCATCGTCTCCGAGGCGCTGACCTTCGACCTGATCCTGTCGTCGTTCTACACGATCTGGCTGAAGGCCGAGCCGGAAGAGCACATGGCCCGCGTCCGCCGCCAAGGCGACCTGCGCCCGATGGCCGACGACCGCTCGGCGATGGCGGAGTTGCGCAACATTCTGGTCAGCCGCGAACCGCTTTATGCGCGCGCATCGGCAGTGGTCGATACTGCCGGACTTTCAGTCGACGCCGCCGCCGCGCGGCTGATCGATTCGGTGCGGCCGGTGCTGCAGAACGAGGCGCGCTCGTTCGGACTGCGCAGCGTCGCGCTTTAAAGCCGGTCAGGCAAAGTCGGTCCAACGGCACTCTCGCTGCACCTCTCCCGCTTGCGGGGGAGGTCGACGCGCGTAGCGCGGCGGGTGGGGGCTCTTACCGCAATGCGATTCGCGGAAAGAGCCCCCACCCTAGCCCTCCCCCGCAAGCGGGAGAGGGGACCGCAGTTCCGACGCCGCGGCCACTCGGCTCACCTCATGTCCCAGGCGCACTAGAGCAACCGGCTCTTCACGTCCTCAGCGCCGTCGCGCAGCAGCGGCAGGAAACGGTCGATCAATTCCTTGGCCGGCACACGATCGACATGCGCGCCCATGTTGATCGCGGCGACGATGGTGCCGTCATAGCGACGCACCGGCACCGAGATCGAGCGGAAATGCGGCTCGGCCTCGCGGTCGGCCAGTGAGTAGCCCTGCGCACGATCGGCGATGATGGCGGCGAGCAGCTTCTTCGGATCGGTCGTGGTCTGCGGCGTCACCGGATCGCGGCGCATCGCCTTCAGGCGTGCCGCAAGCTCGGCATCGCCGAGCCGGCCGAGCATGGCGCGGCCCACTGACGTGCAGAACGCCGGCAGCCGGTAGCCGATGTCGAGACCGGCGGAGAACACCCGCGTCGGGCTCGAGCGCGCGACGAACACGACGTCGTCGCCGTCGAGCAACGCGAGCGAGGCGATCTCCTGTGCTGCGGTGGCGATGCGATCGAGCACCGGCTGCAGCACCGTCACCACCTGGTTGGATTGCAGGAAGGAGCCCGCCAGCGTCAGCACATGCGGGGTCAATGTGAACAGCTTGCCGTCGGTCGCAACGAAGCCGCCATGCGCGAGCGTGAACAGGATGCGGCGCGCGGTGGCGCGCGGCAGATCGGCCGCACGCGCGAGATCGCTCAAGGTCGCTGGACCCGAGACGGTGCCGAACACCTGCAACAGACGCAGGCCGCGATCGAGCGCCTCGACGAAGTCGGTGGCGCGCTCGTCCTGATCGGTCCGCTTCAGCTTGGGCATGGGCTTTGAACGGTTCAAAAATTGCGCTTGCTGTCCAAAACAGACATGGCATAATTCGCACATTCGTTCAATAGGCGAACAAATCCAAATTCGGGAGACGCCGCCATGATGAGCCAGGAAGCGAACGATCTGATCACCCGCACGGGGGCTAAGGACCCCTGCGGAAAGCTGATGCGGATGTACTGGCAGCCGGCGGCGCTGGTCGATGAATTGGAAGGGCCGCGCCCGGTTCGGCCGGTGCGGCTGCTCGGCGAAAACCTGGTGCTGTTTCGCGGCGAGGACGGAAGCTATGGGCTGATCGATCGCCACTGCGCGCATCGCGGCGCCGACCTCGCCTTCGGCCGGCTCGAGCATGGCGGGCTGCGCTGCGCCTTCCACGGCTGGCTGTTCGACACCAGTGGCCAGTGCATCGAGACGCCGGCCGAACCTGTCGGATCGCAGCTCTGCAAGGGCATCAAGCAGCGCTCGTATCCAGTGGTCGAGAAGAGCGGCATCTTGTGGGCCTGGCTCGGCGAAGGCGCCCCGCCGGCTTTTCCGGAGCTCGACTGCTTCGTTGCGCCCGACAGCCATACGTTTGCATTCAAGGGCCACATGAACTGCAACTGGCTGCAGGCGCTCGAGGTCGGCATCGATCCGGCGCACGCCTCCTTTCTGCATCGCTTCTTCGAGGACGAGGACACCTCGGCGGCCTACGGCAAGCAATTCCGCGGCGCCTCCGCCGGCAGCGACATGCCGATGACGAAAATCCTGCGCGAATATGATCGACCGATCATCAATGTCGAGCACACCGAATACGGCCTGCGCCTGATCGCGCTGCGCGAGCTCGACGAACAGCGCACCCATGTGCGCGTCACCAATCAGCTATTCCCGCACGGCTTCGTGATTCCGATGTCGACCGAGATGACGATCACGCAGTGGCACGTGCCGGTCGATGACGAGAACTGCTACTGGTATGCGATCTTCACCAGCTACGCGGCGCCGGTCGACAAGCAGAAGATGCGCGACCAGCGGCTCGAGCTCTATACGCTGCCCGACTACAAGTCGCGCAAGAACCGCAGCAACGATTACGGCTTCGATCCGCACGAGCAGGCGACCGAGACCTATACCGGCATGGGCACCGACATCAACGTCCACGACCAGTGGGCGGTGGAATCGATGGGGGCGATCCAGGATCGCACCAACGAGCATCTCGGCCAGAGCGACAAGGCGATCGTGCAGTACCGCCGCCTGCTGCGGCAGGAGATCGAAAAGGTTTCCGGCGGCGAGAAACCGATGCTGTTCCTCGACGACGCCTCCGCGCGCAGCATCCAGGGCCCCGCGACGATGGACGGCATCGGGCCGACGCTGGGCTGGGAGCTCTACTGGATGGAGGTCGACGTCAAGCGCCGCCGCGGCGCGCCGTGGGCAGCTCCCGTGCCGCGCGAGATCGCCGGCAAGGTGCATCATCTGACGGCGGCGGAGTGAAGATGGTTTCGATGGCGCAGCACGGTATCCTTCACCTCGCCCCGCTTGCGGGGAGAGGTCGGATTGCATCGCCAGATGCAATCCGGGTGAGGGGGTACAGGTCTATCGATAAATCGAATCAGCGGGGAGAGCCCCTCACCCCGACCCTCTCCCCGCGTAGAGCGGGGCGAGGGAGAAGTGAAGGAGTGACGCGGTGAGTTTCGTCGAGCGTCACGGCCTGTGGTCGGATGAGCAGAAGGAGGCAGCGAACCGCCTCCGCCGCATCGTCGAGGAGAAGAACCTCGAAGTCGTCAGGCTGTCATTCCCGGACCAGCACGGCATCCTGCGCGGCAAGACGCTGATCGCCAGCGAAGCGGTGCGCTCGCTGGAGAGCGGCTGCTCCATCACCACGACGATGCTCGCCAAGGACACCTCGCACAAGACGGTGTTCCCGGTGTTCACATCAGGCGGCGGCTTCGGCATGAAGGAGATGGAGGGCGCGGCCGACGTGCTGATGGTCGCCGATCCCACCACGTTCCGCGTGCTGCCCTGGGCGGAGAACACCGGCTGGGTGCTCTGCGATCTCTACTTCAGCGACGGCCGGCCGGTGCCGTTCGCGACCCGCAACCTCTATCGCAAGGTGCTCGATCAGCTCGCAGACCGCGGCTATGATTTCGTCGCCGGCCTCGAGGTCGAATTCCATCTGTTCAAGCTCGACGACGCCCACATGGCGCCGGAGGATGCCGGCCAGCCCGGACGGCCGCCGTCGGTCAGCCTGCTGTCGCACGGCTATCAGTATCTCACCGAGCAGCGCTACGATCAGATGGAGCCGGCGCTCGAGATCATCCGCCGCGACATCCTCGCGCTCGGCCTGCCCTTGCGTACGGTCGAGGTCGAGTTCGGCCCGAGCCAGTGCGAGTTCACCTTCGCGCCGACCGTGGGTCTCGCGCCCGCCGACACCATGGTGCTGTTTCGTTCGGCGGTGAAGCAGATCGCGCGCCGCCACGGCTATCACGCGACCTTCATGTGCCGGCCGAAACTGCCGAACGTGTTCGCGAGCGGCTGGCACCTGCACCAGTCGCTGGTATCGCGCGCGGGCGGCGAGAACGCCTTCATGGCGAAGGAAGCCGCCGAGCCGCTGAGCCCGCTCGGCCGTGCCTGGCTGGCCGGCCTGATCGAGCATGCACGCGCCTCCACGGTGTTCACGACGCCGACCATCAACGGCTACAAGCGCTACCGCTCTTATTCGCTGGCACCCGATCGCGCGATCTGGGGCCGCGACAACCGCGGCGTGATGATCCGCGTGCTCGGCGGCATGAATGATCCGGCGACACGCCTGGAGAACCGGATCGGCGAGCCGGCCGCCAATCCCTATCTCTACATGGCGAGCCAGATCCTCTCCGGCCTCGACGGCGTCGACCGCAAGCTCGATCCCGGCCCGTCCGCCGACACGCCCTACGAGACCAAGGCCGCGCTCTTGCCGAAATCGCTGCGCGAAGCCGTGTTCGCGCTTCAAGACGATCCGTTCTTCCGCCAGGCGCTGGGGCCCGAGTTCGTCGACTATTACGTCTTCATCAAGAACGCGGAGATCGAGCGTTTCCAGGCCGAGGTGTCGGACTGGGAGCAGCGCGAATATTTCGAGATGTTTTGATCCCGTCATCCTGAGGTGCGAGCACTTGCGAGCCTCGAAGGATGCACGGCCCGGCTGGTGGCCGTCGACCCTTCGAGACGCGCTTCGCGCTCCTCAGGGTGACGGGGATAGACTCTAGCGTGGCGTGCCCGCCTCAAATCCCCAGATACTTGTGCTGCAGCTCCGGCTCGGCGATCAGTTGCTCGCTCGTCCCACTCCACACCGTACGGCCGCGCTCGATGATGTAGTGGCGGTCGGCGATGCGGGTGAGGTTTCCGACATTCTTGTCGATCACCAGCACCGACTGCCCGCGTCCCTTCAGCATCGACAGGCAGCTCCAGATCTCGTCGCGGATCAACGGCGCCAGGCCTTCGGTCGCCTCGTCGAGGATCAGGAGCTTCGGATTGGTCATCAGCGCGCGGCCGATCGCGAGCATCTGCTGCTCGCCGCCGGACAGCGTGACGCCCATATTGCTGGTGCGTTCGGCGAGCCGCGGGAACAGTGCATGGATCTTGTCGATCGTCCAGGGATCGGAGGCGCCGAGCCGATTGCCGGATGCGGCGACGAGATTTTCTCGCACCGTGAGATTCGGAAAGATCTGACGGCCCTCCGGCACGAGGCCGATGCCGAGCTTTGCGATCTTATACGACGGCAGGCCGCGCACCGCCTCGCCGGCGAAGCGGATGGCGCCTGATCGCGCGGGCGTCAGGCCCATGATCGAGCGGATGGTCGTGGTCTTGCCCATGCCGTTGCGGCCCATCAGCGCGACCATCTCTCCCGCCTTGATCTTGAGCGACAGGCCGAACAGCACCTGGCTCAATCCGTAGCAGGTCTCGATCGCGTCGACTTCGAGCAGGGTTTCAGCAGATTTGGCGTCAGCCATTTTGGTATCAGCCATGGCGCGTCACCGCATGCTGATCGCCGAGATAGGCGCGCTTGACCTCTTCGTCCTTGCGGATCGCGTCCGGCACGTCGCAGGCGATGACGCGACCATAGACCAGGACCGTGATGCGGTCGGCGAGCGCGAACACCGCCTCCATGTCGTGCTCGACCAGCACGATGGTGACTTCCTTGCGCAGCTCCTTCAGCAGGGCGACCATCCGCGCGGATTCGGTTGACGCCGAGCCCGGCCATCGGCTCGTCCAGCAGCAAGAGCTGCGGCTTGGTGGCAAGCGCGACCGCGAGCTCGAGCTCGCGCTGCTCGCCATGGCTCAGTTGCGACACCACGATATCGGCGCGCTGGCCGAGGCCGACACGCTCCAGTGCCGCGCGGGCGGTGGCGCGCAGATGCCGCTCCTTGCGCGCATTGCCCCAAAAGCGGAACGAGTGGCCGTCATGCGCTTGCGCCGCGAGCGCGACGTTGTCGATCGCGGAAAAATCCTTCAGCAGCGAGGTGATCTGGAACGAGCGCGCCAGCCCGAGCCGGCTGCGCTTGTAGGACGGCAGGCTCGTGACGTCGCGGCCGGCAAACCGGATGGTTCCGGAATTCGGCATCACCTGCCCGGTGAGCTGGCTGATCAGCGTGGTCTTCCCGGCGCCGTTGGGGCCGATGATGGCGTGCAGTTCGCCCGGCAAAACCTCCATCGAGAGATTGTCGGTCGCGGTGATGCCGCCGAAGCGGCGCACCAGATTGTCGACGCGGAGCAAGGGATCAGCCAAGGAATTAGGCACGGCTCATCCTCCCGAGCAGGCCCATGATGCCGCCGCGCGCGAACAGCACGATCAGGAGCAGCACCGGACCGAGGATCAGCCCCGAATATTCGGTGAACTGCGACAGCAGCTCCTCGAGCAGCAGATAGACGATCACGCCGACGACAGGGCCGAACAGCGAGCCCATGCCGCCGAGGATCACCATCACCATCAGGTCGCCGGAACGGGTCCAGTACATCACGGCAGGGCTGACGAAATCGGTGTTGTTGGCAAGCAGTGCGCCGGCCAGGCCGCAGATCGTGCCGGCGATGACGAAACAGACCAGGCGATAGCGGTTGGCGTGGAAGCCGATCGCCTGCATGCGCTGCTCGTTGGATCGGACGCCCTGCACCACGAGGCCGAAGCGCGAATTGACGATGCGCCAGATCAGATAGAGGCCGCCGAACAGGCAGGCGAGGCAGAGATAATAGAACTGGTTGCGGTCCGACAAATTGATCAGGCCGGCGAAATCGCTGCGCTTGTAGACGGTCAATCCGTCGTCGCCGCCGTAGCGCGACAGGGCGGAGGCGACGTAATAGGCCATCTGCGCGAAGGCCAGCGTGATCATGATGAAATAGACGCCGCGGGTGCGCAAGCTGAGCGCGCCGATCAACAGCGCAAACAGCGCCGAGACCGCGAGCGCCACCGGCCACTGGATGAAGCCGGAGCCGATGCCCTCGGCGGCGAGGATGCCGACGGCATAGCCGCCGATGCCGAGATAGGCGGCATGGCCGAAGCTCATCATGCCGCCATAGCCCATGATCAGATTGAGGCTCGCAGCCGCCAGCGCATAGATCGCGATGCGGGTGAACAGCGTGAGGATGAAGATGTTGCCTGTGACAGCCGAATAGACCGGCAGCAGGACCAGCGCGACGCACAGCAGCGCCGCAACCGCATTCGAAGCGTTGAGCTTGGGCATCATCGTTTGGCCGCCGGGAACAGCCCTTCGGGCCGCAGCACAAGGATGATGGCCATCAGGAGATAGATCAGCATCGAGGACAGCGCCGGCGCCGCCGTCGAGGCCGCCGCCCCGCTCAGCACCTTGCGCAGCAGGTCGGGCAGGAACGCGCGGCCCATCGTGTCGATGATGCCGACGAAGACCGCGGCCATGAAGGCGCCGCGGATCGAGCCGATGCCGCCGATCACGATGATGACGAAAGCCAGGATCAGGATGTTCTCGCCCATGCCGATCTGCACGGTGAGGATCGGCGCCTGCATCAGCCCGGCGAGACCGGCGAGCGCGGCACCGAGGCCGAACACCAGCGTGAACAGCAGCTTGATGTTGATGCCGAGCGCCCCGATCATCTCGCGGTTGGAGGCGCCTGCACGGATCAGCATGCCGACGCGGGTGCGCATCACGACGAGATAGAGCATCGCGGCGACCGCCAGCGCGACCACGATGATCATCAGGCGGTAGGCCGGATAATACACGCCGGGAATGATCTGCACCGGCACGGTGAGCCAGGCCGGCAGCGGCAGCGCGAGGCCGGCCGGGCCCCAGATCAGCCGGACGGCGTCGTTGAAGAACAGGATCAGGCCGAACGTCGCCAGCACCTGGTCGAGATGGTCGCGGCCGTAGAGGTGCCGGAGCGCGACATATTCGAGCACGATGCCGAGCAAGAGCGTCGCCCCCAGCGCCAGCAGCGCGCCGAGCACAAAACTGCCGGTCCAGGCCACGAAGGTCGCCGCGAAATAGGCGCCCATCATGTAGAGCGAGCCGTGCGCCAGATTGACGAAATCCATGATGCCGAACACCAGCGTCAGTCCGGCCGCAAGCAGGAACAGCAGCAGGCCGAATTGCAGGCCGTTCAGCAGTTGTTCGACGACGAGATACATGGATCCTTCACATCGGGCTGAAACAAAACAGCGGCAGCGCGCATGCGCCGCCGCTTATTGTTATTGGATGCGCGATCGCCGATGAGAAAGCCTCAATGTTTCGGCAGATCATGCACCGGCAGAGATCACTTCATCGAACACTTGTCGTGGAATTTGTCCTGGTCGTCCTTGACGATGGTCGCGACCGTCTTCAGCGAGAGCTGGCCGTCGGCGTCCTTGACCACGTCCTGCAGGTAGAAGTTCTGGATCGGGATGTGGTTGTTGCCATACTTGAACGGGCCGCGCAGCGACTTGAAGTTGGCCTTCTCCATCTCCGCCTTCATGGCGTCCTTCTTGGTGAGGTCGCCCTTCACCGCGACGACGGCGCTGTTGATCAGCTGGGCGGCGTCATAGGCCTGTGCGCCGTAATAGGTCGGACGCAGGCCGGGATACTTCTTGCGATAATCCTCGACGAACTTCTTGTTCTCGGCGTTCGGCAGGTCGTTGACCCATTCCTGCGCGCCGGGAATGCCGATCGCGTTGTCCTTCTGCAGCGGCAGCGACAATTCGTCGACGGTGAAGGCGGTATAGAGCGGGATCTGCGCCTTGATGCCGGCCTGGGCGTACTGGTTCAGGAACTGGACGCCGGCGGCCCCCGGATAGAACACGAAGATCGACTCGGCCTTGGAGTTGCGCGCCTTGGTCAGTTCGGCGGAAAAGTCGAGCTGGCTCGGCCACACCGTGTATTCCTCGCCGACCACCTCGCCCTTGAAGGTGCTCTTCACGCCCGCGAGCATATCCTTGCCGGCGGCGTAGTTCGGGCCGATCAGGAACACCGACTTGACGCCCTTCTGGTTCATGTAGAGGCCCATCGCGGCGGGCGTCTGGTCGTTCTGCCAGGAGGTCGAGAACACGTAAGGCGAACACAATTCGCCGGCGAGCTGCGACGGACCGGCATTGGCCGAGATCAGGAAGGTTTTCGAATCGACCGCGGTCTTCAGCGATGCCAGCAGCACGTTCGACCAGATGTAGCCGACGATGAAGTCGACCTTGTCGGACTGCACCAGCTTCTCGGTCTTCTGCTTGCCGACGTCGGGCTTCTGCTGGTCGTCCCTCGTAGATCACCTCGACCGGCTTGCCGTCGATCTTGCGGCCAAGATGGTCGAGTGCGAGCTCGAACGAATTGCGCATGTCGTTGCCGATCACGGCGGTCGGACCGCTGAAGGTCGAGACAAAGCCGATCTTGACGCTGTCAGCCGCCGTCGCGGGCTGCGCGAGCGCCAGAGCCATGGCGCCTGCCAGCCAGAATGCCTTTTTCATATTCACTCCCCTCCTCAACCAAAGGTCCCGCCAGGCTTGATCGCGAGGGCCCGGGGGTCACGCTTTGCGCGCGCCGTTCTGTGACGTGTTTTGTGCGCGATATCGCAAGTGTGCAGCAAGCATGAACCGACGGCACTCGATTAGAACCTTCGGCGCATACCCCAGCACCTTGCATCATAATTCGTCCAAATCGGCGATGGCAAGAACTATAATGCCGGTTGCGTGGGCAACGATTGTCGCAGGGCCCGGCCTTGAGGAGGTCGCAACGCAGCACGCTTTAACGATCCGGTAAAGCAGGCGGAAACCACAGGCCGGCACGCGCTCGCAGGCTTCATGGTCCGGAAAGCATCACTGGGCGACGCTGCCGCCAAAGGGGTGCGTCACATGCTGAATTACATCTTCGGCTTCAATGCCCGGATGGGCCGGCTGGCCTTCTTCTTCTGCAGCTTCGTGACCGGCATCGGCTTCTTGATGCTGGTCTACGGCATCACCGGCAACGCACCGGCGAGCGGCAGGATGGACGTGCTGCTGGCGCAGGCTGCGAACAGCCCTGCCTTGATCTTTTCCTTCTATGGCGTGCTCGTCGTCTGCTTCATGCTGCAGTCGATGCGCGTGCGTGACATCGGATGGGATCCGGTCTGCGTGATGGCGGCATGGATCGCCCTCATGGTGCTCGACCGGGCCATTGCCGGACGATTTCCCGAATATGCGTTGACCTATCAGCACAGTGCAACGGTGGTCGGCACGGCCGTCAATGGCGTGATGAACCTGGTCCTGACGTTCTGGCCGGGCAGCGGCCATGTCGATGAAGCCTCGTCCTTGCCGCGCGAGGGCGGCGGCGATGGCATGTTTGAACGAAACAGCGCACCGACCGCCGGCGGCAGCCGCGTGGCGCGGATCGCGAGCGGCGAATTCGGCGGCAAGACGCGGTAGCGGCCTCATCGTCGTCCCTGCGAAAGCAGGGACCCATAACCACAGGGTTAGATTGTTGAAGCGGGCTGGGGCCCCAGCATCGCAAACCAATTGCCATTCGTGGTTGATGGTGTGGACGGCCCCCTACGGCATCAGTGTGCCAGAATGAGGTTGTTGCAAATCTCAGACATGGGAGCCGTCCGTGAACCAGATTATCCGCATTGGGATGGATACGTCGAAGCATATTTTTGTGCTGCATGGGGTTGATGCGTCCGAGCAGCCGGTCTTACGCAAGAAGCTTTCGCGCAAACTCGTGGGACCTGCGCCGTCTGCTGGTCGTCGGGGCCACGGCGGTGATCCAGCAGGCCAGGCGGGGGCGCGGTCATCACTCGCGCTGGCTGCTGGCGCTGATCAAGCGTAAGCCGCCGAAGCTTGCGGCCGTAGCGCTCGCCAACAAGGTGGCGCGCATCGTCTGGAAGCTGATGGTGACGGGTGAGAGTTATGACGCCGCACGGCTGAATGCCGCGACGACGGGTACCGCTTAACAGATTGGCCGGCTGGCGGGCTCGCTCGTCAGCCGACCCGGAGCTGCAAGAGCAGATGGAGCGATCGATCGAGCAACGATGCGAGACAATCCGTGGGACCCATCGGCCGCCAACAGGTCGCGTGGTTGTTTGGAACTCGCATCGCGCAAACCATCTTGGCCAGCGATCCATTCGATCGCACTCAACAGGCCGGACATATGGATGCAAGCGATCCGATCAATCCCAGAAAGCTCTTGTGCCACGGGGGCCGTCCACATATGGGTCCCGGCTCGGAGGCCGGGACGACACTGAGTTTGTGGCGCGGTCACTGCGTTACGGAGGCTGAGCCGCTACCCCTTGATCCACCGCCCATTCGGCGCCGTCGATCGCATAGGGCGCGTGGCGGAAATCCCGGATCGTCGCGACCTTGTCGGCCGACCAGTCGAGCAGCATGAACGATCGCGGCGGGGCGCCCTGGGCGTTCGGATCGAACACCAGGATCGCGGGGCGTCCCTCGACCTGTCCGGTCACCAGGTGCCAGTCATCGATCTTCGAATAATTGCCGAAGTAGCGTGACACCTCGGCCTTGCCGTTCAGCCGCGTCTTGTTGACGAGCTCGAGCCTGATGTCGTCGGCGATCATGGCGCGGATGGCATCGAAGTCGCGGGCGTTGAAGCGGCCGACATAGGCGTTCAGCCTGAGACGATCAGCCGGCGACAGGCCGGGCCGTGGCGCATCGTCGGACTCGCGGGCGAATTGGCGCAGTTGCGTGCGTCCGCGATGCAGTGCGGCCTTCACCGCAGGCAAGCTGAAATCCATGATGCCGCAGACTTCCTGCAACGAGCAGCCGAGCACATCCATCAGGATCACGCTGGAGCGCTGCGCAACCGGCAGCCGCATGAAGGTGCGCAGGCTGCTTGCTGCGATCTCACGGCGGCTGACGTCGTCAAGCTCTCCGGCCATCATGTCCACCTCCTCCGGCGCGTGGAGCGCTTCCTGGCGGTTGCGCCGCCTGAGGAAATCGAGCGCGGTGTTGTGCGCGATCCGGAACAGCCAGGCTTCCGGGTGCTGGATCGGGGCCGCGGGCGCGAAGGCTTCCATCGCCTTGATCAGCGCGTCCTGCAGCACATCCTCGCCGTCGATGACCGATCCGACCATGCGGGCGCAATAGCGATGCAGCCTTGGCCGCATCGCCGCCAGCAGCGCGTCGACATCGGTCGCGGCCGGCGCCTGGGGTGGTGACGTCATGATGGCTCCGCCAGATCGCTTCAAGGCAAGTCGGTTCAAGGCCCGCCGGTTCACGGCGCATCCAGCATACGATAGTTTCCGACAATCACAGCACTGCGAACCAGCGGCGGCTCGGCGCAACGATCGCGGATGCCGTCCTGGAAGGCCTGGAAAGCCGCCAGCTTCAGGATCGGGCTCGAGCCGTCATCGGCCGCGGTCTCGACCATATGGATGAAGGTGTCGTCCTCCAGCCGCAGGGTCAAATAGCGCACGCCATCCGGGTTCGCCGCCTTCAGCTCGGCGAACACCGCCGCAACCAGCGCGGCATTCTTATCCGCCATTTCCGGCTTGGTCTTGTACGTGATCAGGGTCCGTCTCATCGCAGCCTCCTTGGCCTGGTTCTGCGGCCCGAACCGGCCGCGTCATACCCAAGGACGTTTGCCGGCGGCGAAAGGATGCGGTCCGGCAAAAATAATTCTTTGCCGCATCCTTTGCCCATCCCGGATCGTCTTGTCGACGAGCGCGCCACAACCTTGCGGCACGCCAACGGAGTACGACCATGCAGACCCCTCGAGAGCGCAACGAGCAGCGCTGGGTGCTCGGCCTCACCGCGCTGGCATCCTTCATGATGGCGCTGGACGCCATGATCATGACCACGGCCTTCGCCACCATCCGCGCCGATTTCG
This sequence comes from Bradyrhizobium sp. JR3.5, assembly GCF_054057015.1. NCBI lineage: Bacteria > Pseudomonadati > Pseudomonadota > Alphaproteobacteria > Hyphomicrobiales > Nitrobacteraceae > Bradyrhizobium > Bradyrhizobium sp. JR3.5. The sequence goes on along the minus strand of NZ_JBSRYV010000002.1, from coordinate 3,697,345 downwards.
GCAGCGCCGTGGAGACGCTGCAATGGACCGTTAACGCTTTCAATTTGACCTTCGCGGTGCTGCTCTTGACCGGCGCGGCGCTCGGCGACCGTTTTGGTCGGCGCAGGATGTTCGCGGCCGGGATCGGCCTGTTCGTCGTCGCCTCGGCGGCCTGCGCGCTGGCCGGCGACGCCGCGGCACTGATCGCCGCACGCGCTTTGCAGGGTGCAGGCGCGGCGCTGGTGATGCCGCTGGCGATGGCGATCCTGAGCGGTGCGTTCGGCCGCGGGGAGCGCGCCCGCGCGCTCGGCATCTTCAGCGGCATCACCGGATGCGCGCTGATCATCGGACCCGCGATCGGCGGCTTCATCACCGAACATCTCGGCTGGCGCTGGATCTTCTGGATCAACCTGCCGATCGGCCTCGTCGCGATTGCCCTCGTGCTGGCGCGCCTGCGCGAAAGTTTTGGTCCGGCTGCGCCGCTCGACATCACCGGACTGTCACTGGTCGCGCTCGCAGCGCTGGCGCTGGTCTGGGGCCTGTTGCGCGGCAACAGCGCCGGATGGGCGAGCGCGGAAGTGACGGGCGCGCTGATCGCCGGCGCCGCGCTGGCAGCGACGTTCGTGCTGTGGGAGCTGCGTGCGACGAGCCCGATGGTGCCGATGCGGCTGTTCGCGGCCAGACCATTCGCGGCCGGCATCGCCGCAAGCGTGCTGTTCTATGCCGCGATGTATGGCGTGCTGTTCCTGCTGCCGCAATTCCTGCAGATCGCGCTCGGCTTCGACGCCTTCGGTGCCGGGCTCCGGCTGTTGCCGTGGACGGCGACCCTGTTCGTCACGGCACCGATCGCCGGCGCCGTGGTCAACCGGTTCGGCGAACGCACGCTCGTGGTCACCGGCCTCCTGATGCAGGCGATCGGGCTCGGCTGGATCGGCGAGATCGTCACCCCGTCGATGCCCTACTCCGCGCTGGTCGCACCACTGATGCTCGCCGGCGTCGGCGTATCGATGGCGATGCCGGCCGCGCAGAACGCGGTGCTGAGCGCGGTCGCCGTCAGCGAGATGGGCAAGGCGTCGGGGGTGTTCAACATGGGCCGCTTCCTCGGCGGGATGTTCGGCATCGCGGCGCTGGTCGCGAGCTTCGCCGCCAATGGCGCGGCCGATTCATCCGGACATTTCGCAAACGGATTCGCGGCGGCGATGAGCCTTGCGGCAACGCTGTCATTCGCGGGCGCCGTCGCGGGGCTGTTCCTGCCGATGCGGCGACGAGTTGTCGCCACGGCCGCGCGGCAGGATGCGTGAGGCTTGCCGCGATTGGGTTTTGCTATCGGGCGATCAGGCATTTCGTGTTGGAATGAGGCTGCGAATGACTACATAATGAATTGACGAAGCCGTTCGAAACCGAGGGCGACATCAGATGACGCAAGCGCCGGCCAAACCTCATCGCGTGGTGATCGTCGGCGCCGGCTTCGGCGGGCTCGAAGCCGCCTTCGGTCTGGCGGGCGCGCCGGTCGAAATCACGCTGATCGATCGCCGCAACCACCATCTGTTCCAGCCGCTGCTTTATCAGGTCGCGACCGCGTCGCTTGCCACCAGCGAGATCGCCTGGCCGATCCGCTATCTCTTGCGCGACCGGCCCGAGGTGACGACGCTGTTCGCCAATGTCTGCGGCGTCGACGCCGCGGCGAAGCAAGTGCAGCTCGACGACGGCGGCAGCATTCCCTATGACACGCTGATTCTCGCCACCGGCGCACGCCACGCCTATTTCGGCCATGACGAATGGGAGCCGTTCGCACCCGGCCTGAAGACGCTGGAGGACGCGACGACGCTCAGGCGGCGTATCCTGGTCGCCTTCGAGCGCGCCGAGCGCGAGACCGATCCCGACAAGCGCGCAGCACTGCTCACCTTCGTCATCATCGGCGCCGGGCCGACCGGCGTCGAGATGGCCGGCACCATCGCCGACCTAGCCAAGGACACACTGCCGCAAGACTTCCGTCACATCGACACGCGCAAGGCGCGCGTGGTGCTGATCGAGGCCGGCTCGCGCGTACTGGCCGGCTTCCCGGACGATCTCTCGGCCTATGCGCAAGCGTCGCTGGAAAAACTCGGCGTCGAGGTGATGTTGGGCGAGCCGGTCACCGAATGCTCGGCCGATGGCGTGGTGTTCGGCGGCAAGAGGCTGGAAGCGCGCACCATCGTCTGGGCCGCCGGCGTGCGCGCCTCGCGCGCCGCCGAATGGCTGAACGCGCCGGCCGATCGCGCCCATCGGCTGCAGGTCGAGCCGGATCTGACCGTGCCCGGTCATCCCGACATCTTCGCCGTCGGCGACACCGTCACGATCAAGGGCCCCGACGGCAATCCGGTGCCCGGCATCGCACCGGCCGCCAAACAGGAAGGACGCTACGTCGCCGCACTGATCAAGGCCCGGCTCGACGGCAAGACGCTGCCGCCGTTCCGCTACAAGCATGCCGGCAGCCTCGCGCAGATCGGCAAGAAGAAGGCGGTGATCGATTTCGGCTGGCTCAAGCTGCGCGGCTCGCTGGCATGGTGGATCTGGGGTCTCGCCCACATCTACTTCCTGATCGGCGTGCGCCATCGGATTGCGGTGGCGATGAACTGGCTCTGGATCCACACCCGCGACCAGCGTGCCGCACGGCTGATCACCCAAGGCAGCAGCAAGGTCGCGCAGTAGGCGCGCTTCCACGCGCGCAACCTTAGCCCCGTCATCCTGAGGAGCGGCCTGTTGGCCGCGTCTCGAAGGATGCACGGCCCAGATAGTGCCATTCATGATCGTCGCGCGGCGCCGTTCAGGCCGTCGATCCTTCGAGACGCGCTACGCGCTCCTCAGGATGACGGAGATGGAATGGCGCGTGCCATTGCGCGCCGACATCCCGCGTGAAATACTTGCCATAGCAACAATATCGCATGGGGAGGAAACAATGCAGATCGATGCGCGCGCATGGGCGTTCGCGGCTTCGCTTGTCACGTTGATGTCGTGCGCATCGGCCGCATCCGCGACAGGAATGACCGGCGATCCCGCGGCAACCTGCAGCGGCCTTGCCGGTTCCGCCGACGGTGCGGTCGGGATCGACACGGCAACGCTGCAGACGCCGACGCCGCTCTCGGTCGCCGACAAGGCGCCGACGCCGGCGGCGCGCATCATCCCGGCCAATCCCGCCTTCTGCAAGGTGCTCGCCCATATCGATCCCGCCGATCCCACGGCGCCACCGATCAAATTCGAGGTCAACCTGCCGGTCGAGTGGAACGGCAGCTCATTGCAATATGGCGGCGGCGGCTTCAACGGCGTGCTGATCTCGGGCCCCGGCCTGCCGCCGGCCTATCCATTCGACAAGGCCTCGCCGCTGGCGCTCGGCTTCGTCACCGTCGGCACCGACTCCGGCCACGAGCAGAAGCCCGGCGAGCCGCCGCAGCTGTTCGCGCTCAACGACGAGGCGTTCGAGAATTTCTCGCACAAGGCCTACAAGAAGGTGCGCGACGCCGCGCGGGCGCTGACGGTCCGCGCCTACGGCAAGCCGCCGGCGAAGATGTATTTCATGGGATCGTCCGAGGGCGGCCGTGAGGCGCTGACCATGGCGCAGCGCTATCCCGACGATTTCGACGGCATCTTCGCGCGCGTTCCGGTAATCAACTGGGTCGGGTTGCAGCACGCCGGCACCCGCTCCGGCCTCGTGACGATGGGCGACGGCTGGATCAGGCCGGCCCAGGTCAAGCTCGTGGCCGACGCCGTGCTGAAGGCCTGCGACACGCAGGACGGCTCCGACGACGCACTGGTGCAGGACCCGGTCGGTTGCAAGGCCGCGTTCAAGCCGGGCACGCTGGCATGCGCCGCGGGGCAAAGCGGCGACGACTGCCTGACCGGCAAACAGATTGCCGCAATCGAAACGCTGCATTCGCCGTACAAATTCTCGTTCCCGCTCGCCAACGGCCTCGACGACTATCCAGGTTGGGGGCGTGTCGGGCGAGAATACGCCGGCGTTCGGCCCGACCGGCGGCTGGAAAGCCTGGTGGCTCGGCACCACGGCGCCGGCGCAGCCACCGGCTCCGACCAACGGCATCGCCTGGATCTACGGCGCCGGCGGCATTCAATATGTCTTCGCCCGCGATCCGAAGCTCGACGTCACGACCTACAAGCCCGAGGATCACAAGGCGCGCGTGCTGGCAGTCTCCGCGCTGATGGATTCCACCGATCCGGACCTCACGCGCTTCCACGCACGCGGTGGCAAGCTCGTGATCCTCGAGCACATGGCCGACTACGCGCAAAGCCCCTATGCCGGCATCCGCTACTTCGAGAACGTCGAGAAGACGCTCGGCAAGGACAAGGTCGCGGAGTTCGCCCGGCTCTACACTGCGCCCGGCGTCGACCATGTCGGCTCCGGCGCACCCGCCAATGTCGACATGCTGGCCGTGCTGGTCGACTGGGTCGAGAACGGCAAGGCGCCCGGCGATCTCGAAGTGCGCGAGCAGAAGACCGAGGCGCCGGCCTTCGACACCCTCCGCGCGCTGCCATTGTGCCGCTGGCCGACCTGGCCGCATTACAAAGCGGGACCGGTCACCGCGGCGTCGAGTTTTGCGTGCGCGCCGTGACGAGAGGTCGCCCCGCGCGTCACCCCATCACCTGATGCGGCGAGCGGCCGAATGCGGCCTTGAAGGCGCGGCTGAAATGCGAGACGTCGCTAAAGCCGAAGCTGAGCGCCGCATCGGTGACATGGCTGAAGCGCCGTTCGGCCAGCGCCTGATAGGCGCCGGCGAGGCGCTGCTGCCAGAGCCAGCGGATCGGCGTCGTGCCTTCGCGAGCGAACAGGCGATTGAGCGTGCGCGGCGCCATGTTCTGCGCGGTGGCGATTATATCAAGATCTAGCTCGGGATCGTCGAGATTAGCCACGATATAAGCCTTGACCCGCGCCAGCCGTTCGTCGCCGCGCTGCGGCACATCGTCCGTCAGCTCGGTCTGGAGCGTCGTCGCGAAAATATCGAGCACTGAGGCGCCAAGCCTTATCGCAGCGGGCCCGGCCTCGTCATCGAGCCGCGTCAGTTGGCGGATCAACGATCCCGCCAGCGCACCCACTTTCGACGCGTTGCCGACCCGCCGCGCCGTCAACCGCTGCGCATCCGGCAGGCGCGCGAGCAGCAGCGGCCGCGGGATCGACACCATGATCGAACGCGCGCTCGGGGCGAATTCGAGCGTGAACGGCTGCGCCTGGTCATGCAGCATGAGATCGCCCCGGCGCATGCACACCTCGCGCCCGCTTTGTGCGAAGCCGACCTCGCCGCGCAGCGTCAGCCACAGCATGAAATAGTCGCGCGGGTCCCGGCGGACGTCGCTCGCGCTGCGCATCACCCGGATGCGGTCGGCGGCCGGGGTTGACGACCAGATGTCGTTGATGGCGAGCGGGCCGAAATGGCGGATCGATATCGACGCGGCAAACGCCGCGTCGGCGACGCGGCGGCATTCGGTCAGCGAGAATTCGCGGCAGGTGACGTGATGCCAGCGGTCGAAACTGTCACCCGGCGCAACCAGCGTTTGCGCGATGACTGGATGATCTGGGGTCTGCATCGGACCTTGCTCCCGCCCAACCCGGCAGGGGGATATTCTGCGTCCAGCCCCCGCTTCTGGCAAGCAGAGTCCAGCGGCTGGCCGGCGCAGCCAAGAACCGCCGCCGCGACGGAGGTAGAAAATGTCTCCCACAGGAGAGGAGACACCACATGGGCTACCAGTGCGAAATCATCGACCCGGTGCGAACCGTCATGATCGTTGTCGACATGCAGAACGATTTCGTGGCCGAGGGCGCCAAGCTGCGTTCGGCGCAGGCCGCCGCCATGGTGCCGCGGCTGGCGCAGACCCTGAAGGCCTGCCGCGACAAGGGCATCCGCGTCATCTACACCGCGCATGCACATCGCCGCGACGGCAGCGATATGGGGCTCTATGACGATCTCTACGCGCCGATCGCCGACCGCTCGTCGCTGGTCGACGGCACCGCGGGCGTCGAGATCTTCAATGACCTCGCGCCGGCACCGGGCGAGCACGTCATCAAGAAGCACCGCTACAGCGCGTTCTTCGCCACCGACCTCGACCTCATCCTGCGCGAATGGGGCATCACGACGGTGATCATTTCGGGAACGACCACCGAGAATTGCTGCCACGCCACCGCGCGGGACGCCATGTTCCACAATTACAAGGTCGTCTTCCTGTCGGACGCGACGGGCACGTTCGACTATCCCGACGTCGGCCAGGGCGCCCTGTCCGCCGAAGAGGTGCACCGCGCCACGCTGACGATCCTCGCGTTCTCGACCGCGCATGTGATGACGGCGGCCGAGATGCTGGGGCGGGTGAAGACGGCGAGCCCGAAGGCGGCGTAGTTTCTTCTCCCTCTCCCCGTTCTTACGGGGAGAGGGTTGGGGTGAGGGGCTCCATCCACGAACGCAATTCGCGGAGAGTCCCCCTCACCCGCCGCGCTCTTCGAGCGCGTCGGCCTCTCACCGCAAGCGGGGCGAGGCGAACAGAGACGCGGGCGGCAGCCGTCCTTTATTTCACCAGCGAGCACCCGCCATCGGCCAGCGGGCGGAACGCCTGATCGGCCGGGATGGTCGCGATCAGCTTGTAATAGTCGTAGGGGTATTTCGACTCCTCGGGCTTCTTCACCTCGAACAGGTACATCGGGTGGATGACGCGGCCGTCCTGGCGGATCGTGGTCTCGCCGAACAGTCTGTCCTTGCCCTTGAAGGTCTTCATCTGCGGCACCACGACCTTGGCGTCGTCGCTGCCGGTGGCGGCGACCGCGTTGAGATAGGCGAGCGTCGAGGCATAGACGCCGGCCTGGTTGCCGCTGGGCATCTTGCCGTTCATGCCGGGACGCGCGGCGAAGCGTTTTGCGAACGCGCGGGTGTCGTCGTTCATGTCCCAGTAGAATGCCTCGAGCAGCTGCAGGCCCTGCGCGACCTTCAGGCCCATGCCGTGGACGTCGTTCACGAACAACAGGAACGCCACCATGGTCTGGCCGCCCTGCTGGATGCCGAACTCGGCCGCCTGCTTCACCGCGTTGATGGTGTCGCCGCCGGCATTGGCGAGCCCGATCACCTTTGCTTTCGAGTTCTGTGCCTGCAGCAGGAAGGACGCGAAGTCTGAGGTGCCGAGCGGATGCTTGCTCGATCCCAGCACCTTGCCGCCGTGCTTCTCGATGTAGTTCGTCGCCTCGGCTTCAATGCCTTTGCCGAGTGCGTAGTCGACGGTCACAAAATACCAGTCCTTGCCGCCACGCTGCATCATCGCGGCCGCGGTGGTGTTGCCGGTCGCCCAGGCGTCGTTGACCCATTGAATGGTGTTGGGCGAGCAGGCCTTGCCGGTGAGATCGGAGCTTGCGGTCGACGACGCCAGGAACGTCATCCGGCTGTCGCGCAGCACGGTGTTGATCGCAAGGCCGACCGCCGAGTTCGGCACATCGACAATGGCATCGACGCCCTCCACATCGAGCCATTTGCGCGCGATCGCGGATCCCACGTCGGCCTTGTTCTGGTGATCGGCATAGACGATCTCGACCTTGATGCCCTTGCCGCCGCCGTTGAAATCCTCCGCGGCCATCCGCGCGGCTTCCACCGAGCCCATGCCGTTGGTGTCCTGGAAGATGCCGGAAATATCGTTGAGCACGCCGACGCGCACCACGTCGCCGGAAATCTCCGCGCGTGCGCTGCCCGCGGCGCAGGCCAATGCCAGCGCAAGTCCAATCCTAGATCGCCCAACCCCAAAGCCCCTCATCGTATCCTCTCCCATGTTTCCTCAACCAACCTATTGCCGGTACTAAGCTTCTGTTTAGGCCGGCGTGATCTCGACCGGCAGGCTGCTGAGCCCGCGCAGCGTGTTGTTGAAGAGGCGCTTTGGCTCGCCGGACATTTCGATCCTGGCGACACGACGCGCCAGCGCCGCCATCATCACTTCGCCTTCGAGGCGGGCGACGAGTTGACCGACACACATATGGATACCCGAACCGTAGCCGACATGGCCCGACGTACGACGCGTAATGTCGTAGCTATCGGGCGCTTCCCAACGGCGCGGATCACGATTGGCCGCAGCCAGGAACATCAGCACCTTCTCGCCTTCGGGGATGCTGGCCCCGCTGAGCTCGACGTCGCGGGTCGTGGTACGGAAGAACGTCTGGACCGGACTTTCGAACCGCACCGCTTCCTCGAAGGCGTTGCGCGCCAGCGTCGGATCGCCGCGGAGTTTCTGGAACTGGTCGGGGAAGCGGGCAAGGCAGTAGACGGCGGCGCCGATGCCGTTGACGGTCGTGTCGAGACCGGCCGATAGCAGCGAGCGCACCAGGAGCGGCGCTTCGGTCGCGGTAATGGCACCGCTATCGACATGGGCGTGGATGCAGGCGCCGATGCCATCAGGGGTGAGATTGTCGCGCTGACACTGCTCGGAAATATAGGCCTGGTGCGGCGCGGAGCGCTCGATCGCCTGCTTGCGCAGCTCGTTCGGCGGTCCGAAGGCGTTGAACACCAGGCTTGCGTAAGGCAGCAGATGCTCGCGGCCCTCCGGCCGCAAGCCCAGCGCATCCGGGAAGATCGACAGCGGATAGGCCTCCGCCAGATCCTCGATCGCGTCGAAATTGCGCTTCTCCAGCAGCGCGTCGACCCGGGCCTCCGCGGCGGCGGCAAATCGCCCGCGCAGCTGCTTCATCACGGTCGCGGACAGCACCGTGCTCAGCACCGTGCGGGTGCGGGTGTGCGCTGGCGGGTCGGCCTCCAGGATCAGGCTCGGCGGCCGCCACGGCTTCTCCTTGGAGAAATCGCTGAGGCCGACGCCGCGGCTGGAGCAGAACGTCTCGGGATCGTTCAGCACCGCATGGACCTCGGCGTAGCGCGCCACGCCATACACATTCCACTTGTCGAGATAGACCACCGGCCCGGCCTCGCGCAGCCGCTCATGGGTTGGGAACGGATCGGCGAAGAATTCGAGCGCGAACGGATCGACGTCGAGATGCGGGACGAACGCACCTTCTGTTGCAGTCATCGGGACCTCCCGAGGTTTGAACTTGTCAACACGGGCCGCATGTCACTTGCTCCCGAACAGTTTCGCAGCGATGATTTGGGAAATGAGCAGCCAGCCCCTCCCCCGAAAGCCCCGTCGGCCAAGACCGGCCGATCCCGCAGATGCCACCGATGGCCCGCTGCTGGACCTCAATCGCTATGTGCCGGCGTTCATCACCTTCATCGGCAACAAGCTGTCGAACAGCGCCACCGCATTTTACCAGAAGAATTTTGGCGTCAACGTCACCGAGTGGCGAATCATCTCGCAACTGGCGATCGAGCCGGGCATTCCCGCCTCCCGGATCTGCCAGGTGATCGGCTTCGACAAGGGGCCGGTCAGCCGCAACCTCGCGGCGCTGCAGAAGCGCGGCCTGCTGACCATCCGCACCGCGCCGGATGACGGCCGTACCCATTCGATCACCCTGACCGCGCGCGGCCGCGCCATCCACGACAAGGTCATCGTCGCGGCGCTGGAGCGCGAGCGGCGGCTGCTGTCGTGCCTGAAAAAGGACGAGCGGGAAGTGCTGATCGACCTGCTGCGCCGGCTGCATGAGAATCTCGGCGCCGTGACCGGGCAAGGTACGACCTGACCGCGCGGCGGGACCGCGGGCGGCGCCCTGCGCCACCGCCCGGTTGTCCATGCGTGCCGCTCGCGCGCTGCTGCGCAACATTGTCCTCCCAAGAGCGTGGCCGTTGACCGGCCCTGTCCCTATGGGTGCAGAAACTCGCATAGCTTAGTTGCTATGGCAACTAAAAATACGAACTCGCGCGGAACAAGGCCCCAAGGAACCGGTGCAGACGGCTCAAGCGAATGGCCCGCCAAACGTGCCACAAACCCGCGGTCGTCCGGCCTCCGAGCCGAGACCCATAACCACCAATGCCGATTATTGCACACCAGCGGAACGACGACTTTTGTACACAACGCCGGCCGCGGAATATGGGTCCCTGCTTTCGCAGGGACGACGGCGGTGTGCGTGGCGCGCTCCCAACACCGCGCCAGTACAAATCACGTCACGACCCCGCGCAGGCGACCGGCTCGGACGACGCGTCGTCCTCCAGTACCGCCACCGCTGCGGTGCGGCGCGTCAACACGGCGCGCTGGTTGATGTAGCCCTTGTCGGTGATTTCCCCGCCATCAACCGAGGCGGGCTCGGCGAGCAGCAGCGCACGGGTGGCATGGCCGGAAGAATGGCCGCCCTGCGCCTTCAGCCGTGCCAGCCCTTGCCCGATCGCGGAGCGGACCGCCGGATGGCCGATCGCCTCCTGCGCACCGGCGCTCTCGGGCAGTCCCGCAAGCGAACGGCAGGCCGCGAGGTTCGGGAACACCAGGAAGCGCACCTCGTCGCGGCCGTGGCCCGCGACGACGATGTCCTGCGCAAGCGGCGCCAGCGCCGCGATGCCGGCGACGCGCAGGGTGCCGACGCTGACCCAAGTACCGGAATTGAGCTTGAAATCCTCGGCCACGCGGCCGTCGAAGAACAGGCCGAGATCGGGCCGGTCGGGATCGGCAAAGGTGACGGCGTCGCCGATCTTGTAAAAGCCCTCGTCATCGAAGGCCTCGGCGGTGAGTTGTGGCGCCTTCCAGTAACCCGGCGTGACATTAGGCCCGCGCACGCGCACCTCGAGCTTGTCACCCGAGGGCACGAGCTTGAGCTCGGTGCCGGGGATCGGCACGCCGATATTGCCGGAGCGTTTGGCTAGGAAGTGGCAATCGGTCGCCAGCGGCGAGGTCTCGGTCGATCCCCAGGCCGACACCATCGGCAGGCGTCGTCCCACGGTTTGCAGCGACAATTCCTCCAGCGCGTCCCACAAATTCTGCGGCAGCGCCGCGCCGGCATAGAAGGCGAATTTGGTGCCCTCGAAGAACTTGCGGCGCAATTCCTCGTCGGTGCGGAGCGCCGCGATCAGCATGTCGAAGCCGCGCGGCACGTTGAAATAGACCGTCGGTACCACGCTGCGCAGATTGGCGAGCGAGGTCGCGAACAGGCCGGGCGCCGGCTTGCCGCCGTCGATATAGAGCGTGCCGCCGTTACGCAGCACCAGATTGAAATTGTGGTTGGCGCCGAAGGTGTGACTCCAGGGCAGCCAGTCCAATATGATCAGCTCCTCGCCGGCCTGCTCCAGGAACGTCCAGGTCTGCGCCTTGGCCTGCTGGCTCGAGGTCAGCATGCGCTGGGTGTTGATCACGGCCTTGGGCGTACCCGTCGACCCGGAGGTGAACAGGAATTTTGCGATCGTGTCCGGCGTCACCGCGGCAAAGGCCGTGGCGACCTCTGATGCTTCCGGCGTCGCGACAACGGATCGGAATAGCAGCGCATCGGTATCGTCGGGATTGCCGCTGACGATGGTTGCGCGATGCAGCGGCCGGATCGCGGTCAGCGCCGCCGCGAATGGCTTCGTGCTCGTGATATAGATTGCACCGGGATCGAGCAGCGCGATCATGCTCTTCAGCTTGTCGAAGTCCTTTGACATCAGTGAGTAGGCCGGCGAGATCGCGGCCGAGGGCACGCCGACATGCTGGGCGGCGAGCGCGAACAGCGCATGATCGATGCTGTTGTCGGCGAGGATGACGAGCGGCCGCTCGGTGCTCAGCCCTTGCGCCAGGATCCACGATGCGGCGCGGCGCACGATTCCGAGAGCATCGCGATAGCTGGCGGTGCTCCAGGGCGCCTCGGCGCTGGCACGCTCGCCCAGGAAGATGCGGTCCGGCGCCTGCCGCGCCCAATGCTCCAGCCAGTCGCCGACGCAGCGGGCACTTTCCTTCAAGGGCACGGTGGAGCGGACCAGGATGCTGCCGTCATCGCGGCGATCCGCCACGATCGCGGGCGTCGCGAACAGCTTGCTCGGATTATTGCTGACGGCGGCGGCCATCGTCATGGTTTCCTCCTCGCCCATGTCTTTTCGGGATCGCGCCGCAACGTTGTGCGACATCGCGGTCCCGGCCGGGCTGTTTGGCCATAATGTTGCGGACATCAATTGTTGTCGTCAACAACAATCTTTCCCTCCCGTCTCGGGCGCGCTAGCCTTGCGGCCATGGCAAGCCCGCGAAAGACGTCACCACGCAAGGCAGCAGGAACAGGAGCGGCAATCCGCCGCCCCCGGGCGCCCGTGGCGAATGGCCGGGCGCAAGGCGGCGACGCCGCCGATGACATTGGCCTCGACGCGCTGGTCGGCCACGCCGGCTATGCGGTGCGGCGCTTCCAGCTCTGGATCTTCCAGGACTTCATCAAGACGCTGGCGACGGTCGATATCCGTCCGACGCAATATTCGGTCATGACCGTGATCGGGGCCAATCCGGGCCTCAGCCAGATGGCGGTCGCAAAGCGGCTCGGGATCGAGCGCGCGCGCCTCGTGCACCTGCTCGACAGCCTCGAGGAGCGCGACTTCGTCAGCCGGATCCCTTCCGCCACCGACCGCCGCTCCCACGCGCTGCATCTGACCGGGCGCGGCAAGACCGCGCTGGCTCAATTCAAGCGGCTCGCCGCCGAACACGAGCGGCATGTCGCCGAGAAGATCGGCAAGGAAAACCGCGAGCAACTGCTGCAGATCCTGGCCTGCTTCACCTGATCGACCGATCGGAATTCGACTTGGTCACGCTTGCCTTAGAATTGAGCAGACGCGCTCTCAAGCAGCCCGCTTCAGCTCCCCGCGACCATTTCAAGCAACTGATATTGTGCAATAATCTGTCGTGCCGCAGGCGCAGGTAAATTGTACACAATGGCACATTGCTTGCTTCGATTGGGCTGCAATTCCCTCGCGGCGGGCATCCGATGCCTTGCCGCGCCAGAGACGAGGCCAACCACGTGACTGAAACTGTCGCCGCGATCGTTGCCGCACACCGCGCCGGAACCATGACGCCAGCGCAAACGGTGGCGCGCAGCTACCACCGCATCCGCGAGCACAACGATCCCGCCATCTTCATCAGCCTGCGCGACGAGAAGGAGGCGCTCGCCGAGGCCGCGCGGCTCGCAGATCCGACGCTGCCGCTCTACGGCGTGCCGGTCGCGGTGAAGGACAATATCGACGTCGCGGGGCTGCCGACCACGGCCGCCTGCCCAGCGTTCTCCTACATGCCTGCGCAGGACTCCACGGCAGTCGCCAGACTGCGCGCGGCCGGCGCCATCATCATCGGCAAGACCAACCTCGACCAGTTCGCCACCGGCCTGGTCGGCGTGCGCTCCCCCTACGGCATTCCCAAAAACCCGGTGCGCGATGATCTCGTGCCGGGTGGATCGAGCTCGGGCTCCGCGGTCGCTGTCTCCGCCGGTCTCGTGCCGCTGTCGCTCGGCACCGACACCGCGGGCAGCGGCCGCGTGCCGGCGATGCTCAACAACATCGTTGGCCTCAAGCCGAGCCTCGGGCTGATCTCCAACGCGGGGCTGGTGCCGGCCTGCCGCACGCTCGACTGCATCTCGGTGTTCTCGCTCACCGTCGACGACGCAATGGCCGCGCTTGCCGTGATGGCCGGGCCGGATGAAGCCGATCCGTTCTCGCGCGACCGGCCGCTGTCACCGCTCGCGGCCTTTCCTTCCAAGCTGAAGCTCGGCATTCCCAAGAGCGGCCAATTGATCTTCTTCGGCGATCGCGAAGCCGAGAAAGCCTATGGCGAAGCCTGCAAGCGCTGGCAGGCGCTCGGCGCCGAACTCGTCGAATTCGACCTCGAGCCGTTCTACGAGACCGCGCGGTTGCTTTACGAGGGCCCATGGGTCGCCGAGCGCTATCTCGTGATCCGCGACCTCCTGGCGTCGTCGCCGGACGCGATCCATCCGGTGACACGCGAGATCACGATCGGCGGCGCGCGGCCCACCGCGGCCGATACCTTTTCCGCGCTCTATCGCCTGCAGGCGCTGCGCCGCGTCGCCGCGCGCACCTTCGCGCAGTGCGATGCGATCGTGCTGCCGACGGCACCGACGGTCTATTCCACGGCTGACGTGCTGGCCAACCCGATCGAGCTCAACTCGCGGCTTGGCACCTACACCAATTTCGTCAACCTGCTCGATCTCTGCGGCCTGGCGCTGCCGGCGGCGATGCGGCCTGACGGCGCGCCGTTCGGCATCACGCTGCTCGCTCCGGCCGGCCGCGACGCCGCGCTTGCCGGCATCGGCCGTGTGTTCCACGCCGACACCGGACTGGCGATCGGCGCCAAGACGGTGCCGCAGCCGCCGCTGGCCGCAGTCCCGGCGCGGGCCAGCGGCGACGAGATCACGATCGCGGTGGTCGGCGCGCATCTCTCCGGCATGGCGCTGAATCACGAACTGACCACGCTCGATGCGCGCCTGTTGGAAGAGACGGTCACCGCCACGGACTACAGACTCTACGCGCTCGACACCACGCCACCGAAACCCGGCATGCTGCGCATCGAGGCGGGTGCGGGTCATGCGATCAAGCTTGAGCTGTGGGCGATGTCGCCGGCCGCGTTCGGAAAATTCGTCGCCGCGATTCCGCCGCCGATGGCGATCGGCACGCTCCGACTCGCCGATGGACGGCAGGCCAAGGGCTTCATCGTCGAGCCCGCCGCGATCAAGGGCGCGAAGGATATCTCGGCCTATGGCGGCTGGCGGGCGTTCATGGCGGCGAGGGCGAAGGCCTAGCCGCAGCGGAAATGCGTCCCCTCGCCCCGCTCTTGCGGGGAGAGGGTGGGGGTGAGGGGCTTCTCTCGGCGAGCACTGCTTGTCGATAAACCTGTACCCCCTCACCCGGATCGCATTACGCTACGCTCCATGCGATCCGACCTCCCCCCGCAAGCGGCTATCGCATTCACACATCTGGGTTGCGATTAGCGGTAAAGCGGGATTCTCTATCGGTAGGCAAGCCGGTGGAGGTTTTGATGGCCGGGGTGGCATATGGACTGGGACGATTTGGCGATCGTCGCCTGGAAAAAGGGGGGCGCGGCTGCATGCGGCGCTGGTGGCCCGACCTGGCTCGTGCATCCGCCGCCTCGGTGAGGACCGTGCGGGCGAGATGCAGTTTCGCCGGCTTCTTCACAATCCGTCGGTGACGGCCGCAGAGATGTCACGGCATGCCGGAGACCTCACCGGGCAGCGAGCGGCTGGTCGGCATGTTGTTGTCGCACAGGACACGTCGGAATTGATCTTGGGCGGCCGGCGGTCGCGACAATGCTACGGACCGGTCGCCAAAGGCAATGCCGCGGGTTTGTTGCTGCATGTGGCACTGGCGGTAGAGGCCGAGACGCAAGGGTTGCTCGGTCTGGTCTCGATGCAGGTTTGGAACCGTAACCGAGAGGAGTTGGCACCACGGCGCAAGCGGGCGACGGCGGCTAAGGAATCGCAACGATGGATCGAGAGCAGCGAACGGGCGGGTGAGGTACTGGCTGCGGCGGCCAGCGTCACGATGGTATCGGACCGCGAAAGCGACTTTTACGAACTGTTCGTGAAGCGTCCGCAAAACGTCGAATTGGTTGTGAGGGCCTGCCAGAATCGGCGGATCGAGGGGGCCGAAGAAGACCCGGATTTGCTGTTCACCTTCATCGACGCCCAGGCCGAACAAGGGCGCGTTGCCATGACGGTCCCCGCCGCACCAGGACGGCGCGCGCGCGATACCGAGTTCGCAGTGCGCTTCGCGCCGGTGGCCGTATGCCGGCCGCTCCATGGAGCCGATCCGACGTTGCCCGAGACGGCTCACCTGACGCTGGTCGATGTCCGCGAGGTATCGGAGCCGAAAGACGGTAGCGCACCTGTGCATTGGCGGCTTTTGACTACCCACGCTGTCGCTACATTGAACGACGCGCGTCAAGTGGTCGGCTTCTACCGGACGCGTTGGGTGATCGAGGAGTTCTTCCGTACGCTCAAGACGGCAGGCTTCGATATAGAGGAAGCCGATATCGGCGACCCGCAGGCCATGATCAACTTCGTCGCTGCTGCAGCCGTTGCGGCCATCACCATCAAGCAACTCGTCCAGGCCCGCGACGGCAACACGGATCAGCTCCTGAGCGATGCCTTCGAGCCAGACGACCAACCCATCCTCGAAGCCGTCTCCGCCCGGCTCGAAGGCAAGACCGAGCGGCAACGCAATCCGCACCCGAAGGGATCCCTGGCCTTTGTCGCTTGGGTCATCGCACGCCTCGGCGGCTGGACCGGCTACTACGGCAAGCCGGGTCCCAAAGTCATCCGCATCGGCCTTGCCAAGTTCCACGCCATCAAATACGGCGCCAATCTAAGGCTTCAGAATGTGTGAATCTGATAGCCGCACGCGGGGCGAGGTAGCAGGATCTACACCGACACCGCGTAGGTCTCGTATTCCCCGCGCACCTGCTCGATATGGGCGCGCATCGCGGCGGCCGCGCCGATCTTGTCGCCGCGCAGGATGGCGACGACGACGCGGTCGTGCTCGGCGTGGGATTTTGCCAGCCGCCCGAGGTTGCGGAACTGGGCGCGGCGGAACGGCTGCACCCGCACCCGCGTCGCCAGGGTGATCTCGGCGATATAGGCGTTCTGCGATCCGGCATAGATCGCGTTGTGAAAGCGCTCATTGACCTCGTGGAAGCGCTCGGGATTGCCGGTGTAGCTCAGCACCCGCAGCTCCTCGTGGACCGCCTCCAGCGCGTGACGCTCCGCCGCTGTCATCCGCTCGGCAGCGAGGCCGGCGCACATCGCCTCGAGCTCGGCCATCGCCTCGAACATGCCGGTGAGCCGCTCAAGTGAAGGCCGTGCCACCACCGCGCCGCGATGCGCGCGCGCGTCGATCAGGCCGCTGGCGGCGAGCTGCCGCAGCGCCTCGCGCACCGGCGTACGCGAGACCTTGAAGCGCCGCGCCAGATCGGTTTCATCGAGCCCGGCGCCCGGCGGCAGCGTGCCGCGCACGATCTCGTCGGCGAGCTGCAGCCGGAGTTCTTCGGCGCGGGTCGTCTTGTCGACCAGCGGCGACGCGCGATCGACACGCCGCACCAGCGGCTCCGGCTCGGTGCCCTGCGGCTGCGGCGCGCGGGTCGGAAGATCGTCCAGGCTCATGGCTGAAACGCCCTTTCAATCACCCTGGTTCAAGCCCCCTTTGTTTCATCAATGACGCTGACATGGGCGGCGACGATTCTCCAGCCCTCGGCGAAGCGAATCCATGTCTGCATCTGCCGCCCCACCCGCCCCGGTGCGCTGTCCCGATAGAACAGCGTCGAGGCGATCGCGGTGTCGCGGCCATAGGTCGTGATCACGGTACGCTCGATCTTGCGCATCAGCCCGGCTGCCGGCCGCCCCGCGCGAAACGCCGCGATCTCGGCGTAGCCATAAAGGTTCTCGCCGATGCCATAGCGCAGCGTCCGGCTGTCCTTGCGGAACAGTTCGTCGAGCACGGCAACATCGTTCGAGACCAGCGCCTCCTCGTAACGCTCGAACTGCGCAGTGACCTCGGCGCGCACGTCGGGAAGATCGATCTCCATTCTAGATTCCTCTTGGCGCGGGAGCCGTGGCGACACCCATCTGTTCCAGCGCATAAGCGACCCGCAGCGCGATGTCCTCGCGCCAGGGCGCGGCAATGATCTGCACGCCGATCGGCATCGGTTCAAGCGGCACCGGCACGGCGGCCACCGGCAGGCCGATGAAGGAGATCGGCTGGGTGTGGATACCGATATTGGGGCGGACCGGAAGCTCGACCCCGTCGAGCGTAAAGGTGGCCTGGCCGATCTTCGGCGCCGTGCACGGCGTTGCGGGCGCCAGGATCACGTCAACCGACTGGAACAGCTCCAGCACCCTGGCGCGGTACCAGCGGCGGAATTTCTGCGCCTTGTCGACATAGACCGCCGGGATCATCGCGCCCGCGATCAGGCGGTCGCGCACGGGCGGGTCAAAATCGTTGGGCCGCTTGCGCAGCCGATCGAGGTGCAGCGCGGCGCCCTCGGTCGTGGTCATGATGAAGGCGGCAGCGCGGGCGCGCGCCGCTTCCGGCAGCTCCACGGTCTGGGTGGCGCCGAGCGCCTTTGCCACGCGCGCGACCGCTTCGACGGCCTCCGGCAACAAATTCTGCTGGAAATAACCGCCGGCAATCGCAACGCGCAGCCGGCCGACATCATTGGCAAGCAACGGCACGGTCGGCTCGACCGATCGCACGATGCAGGCGGGATCGTCGGCATCAGGCCCCTGCATGACGTCATAGGCGAGCGCGAGATCTCTCACGTTGCGCGCGAACGGGCCGAGGTGATCAAGGCTTGCGACGAACGGAAAGGAGCGCGCGCGCGTAAGCCGACCATAGGTCGGCTTCAGGCCGAACGTGCCGCAGAATGACGACGGCACCCGGATCGAGCCGTTGGTATCGGAGCCGAGCGCGATCGGCACCAGTGCGCCGCCGACGGCGCTGCCGGAGCCGCCCGAGGAGCCGCCCGCCATCCGCGTCGGATCATGCGGATTGCGCGATGGACCGTCATGGGCGTTCTCGCCGGTGAAGTCGTAGGCGTATTCGCCCATGTTGAGCGCGCGCCGACCA
This sequence comes from Bradyrhizobium sp. JR3.5, assembly GCF_054057015.1. Classification (NCBI taxonomy): domain Bacteria; kingdom Pseudomonadati; phylum Pseudomonadota; class Alphaproteobacteria; order Hyphomicrobiales; family Nitrobacteraceae; genus Bradyrhizobium; species Bradyrhizobium sp. JR3.5. The sequence goes on along the minus strand of NZ_JBSRYV010000002.1, from coordinate 3,678,893 downwards.
GCACGGCACCGGCCGCTTCCATCCGCTCGATCAACGTGGCATCGCGCGGCGACGGTGGCAGGTCGCGATTGATCTTGGAGCCGGCGCGGGTCGAGAGGCCCTGCACGTCGAACAGGTTCTTCACCGCGAAGGGCACGCCGGCGAGCGGGCCGGCCGGTTGGCCCGCCGCGATCGCGGCGTCGACCGCCTTGGCCCTGGCACGCGCGCGATCGGCGGTGACGTCGGTGAAGGCGTTGAGGACCTTGTCGTGCGCCGCGATGCGCGCGAGCGCCGCTTCGGTCGCGGCAAGGGCCGTGATCTTGCGGCTCGATACCGCCTGCGCGATTTCGGCGGCCGACATGGCAGCGGGAATCTCTGACATCGCGATCTCAGGTCGAATAGACGGCGGCTGACGCAAGGTCGTCAGGCAGCGGGAAGTCGTCGACCAGCCGCGCCAGCCGCAGCGCGACCTCGAGATTTGCGCGCACTGCCGGACGCCAGGCGTCTTCCAGCGGCAACGCCATCGTCCGGGCGACGGCGTTCATGTAATCGTCGAGATGATCGTCCATTTCGCTCCCAATGAGTTATTCAAGACACCGGCAACGGCGGATGCGGGATCGCCGTGAGCAGCTCCCTTGTATAGGCATCCTGCGGATTGCCCAAGACGTGTTCGGATGTGCCCTGTTCGACGATGCGGCCGCTGCGCATCACGATGACGCGATCACACAGCAGGCGCACCACGTTGAGATCGTGCGACACGAACAGATAGCTCATGCCCATCGACTGCTTGAGGTCCTGCAGCAGATTGAGCACCACTGCCTGCACCGAGACGTCGAGTGCCGCGGTCGGCTCATCGAGGATGACGAGCTTCGGATGCAGCGCGATCGCACGCGCGATACCGACACGGGCCTTCTGGCCGCCGGAAAGCTGATGCGGAAAGCGATCCAGCAGATTGACCGGCAGGCCGACCAGCCGCGCCAGCTCCTCGCAGCGGTCGCGAACCGCGTCGCGCCCCCTGATATCGCCGAGCTGCATGATCGGGTCCGCGATCGCACGTGCCGCGGTGAAGCGCGGATTGAGGCTGTCGGTCGGATCCTGGAACACCATCTGGATCTGGCTGCGTCGCGGCAGCCGCGCGAAGGATTCCGGCATGATGCCGCCGATGTCCTCGCCATCGAACATGATGCGGCCGGAGGTCTGGTCGAGCAGCCGCATCACCATCATCGACGTCGTCGACTTGCCGCAGCCGGATTCGCCGACCAGCCCGACACTCTCGCCATGGTCGACCTTGAAGCTGATGCCATCGACCGCGCGGAAGATCTCCTCCTCGACCGGCGGCTTGCGGCCGAACAGCTTTGCGAGCATCGAGCCCGCGCCCTGGCGGGGGTATTCTTTCACGAGTTTCTCGACGAGGAGGAGGGGTTGCTCTCTCTCGTCACCCCCGGCCTTGACCCGCGGGTCCATCGAGGAAGAAGCATCTTGCGAAGATTGATGGATGGCCGGGTCAAGTCCGGCCATGACGGAGATGGGCTGCGGAGCCTTCGCCTCCTCCTCCGGCAGCAGATCCCTGAGCGACACCCCGATCCGCGGCGTCGCGCGCATCAGCTTCTTCGTATAGTCGTGCTGGGGCGCGGCGAAGATGTCGGCCGACTTTGCGGTTTCGACCACGCGGCCCTTCTCCATCACCACGACGCGGTCGCAATAGGCGGCGGCGAGGCCGAGATCGTGCGTGATCAGGATCGTCGACATCGATCGGCGCCGGGTCAGCTCGACGATCAGGTCCATCACCGCCTTCTGGGTGGTGACGTCGAGGCCGGTGGTCGGCTCGTCCGCGATCAGAAGCTGCGGGTTGCAGGCGAGTGCGAGCGCGATGACGACGCGCTGGCACATGCCGCCGGACAGCTCGAACGGATAGGCGTGATAGCGCTCGCGCGGACGCGCGATCTTGACCTGCTCCAGCGCCTCGATCGCCTTCTCGCCGCGATCGGTGACCTGCGCCTGCTGGACGTGCTGGCGCAACACGTCCTCGATCTGGTGCCCGACCTTGCGGATCGGATTGAGGGCGGCGCGCGGATTCTGGAAGATCATCGAGACTTCGCGGCCGCGCAGATCACGCATCTGGCTTTCGGTTGCCGCCTTGACGTCGATGCCGGAAAACATCACCGAGCCTTCGGCGATCCGGCCGGCCCGGTCGAGAATCCGCATCACCGCATATGACGTCACCGACTTGCCGGAGCCGGACTCGCCGACGATGCCGACGGTCTCGCCCTTAGCCACCGATATGTTGACGTGCTGCACCGCCTTGACGATGCCACGACGGGTCGTGAACTCGACCGTGAGGTCGCTGACGTCGAGCAGGGGCTGGGCGGTCATGTGCGCCGCCCCTCATGCAGTGCGTCATCCAAAAATCGGCAAAACAACCCCATGCAAAGTAGAGAAGCGGTAGCTTGACACCGCACCGAGACAGCCATCAGGTCCTCCGCCGCGGCGGTGTGCCCCTTCTCCCCGTTCTTACGGGGAGAAGGTTGGGATGAGGGGCCTCTATCAGCGCACACAGCCGGCTGAGGAATTCGCGGAGACTCCCCCTCACCCGGATCGCATTGCATGCGATCCGGCCTCCCCCCGCAGGCGGGGCGAGGCGAAGATGGGCGTGGAACGAGTTGAAACCCATCATTTACGTCCTCCGCTGCGGGTCGACGATGTCGCGCAGCCCGTCGCCGAGCAGGTTGAAGCAGAACACCGCGATCATCAGCGCGAGGCCCGGGAACAGCGCGATCCACCATTCGCCCGACACCATGAAGCCGGCGCCCTCGGCAACCATGATGCCCCATTCAGCGGTCGGCGGCCGGACGCCGAGGCCGATGAACGAGAGTCCCGCGGCGTTGAGGATCGCATAGCCCATGGTGAGCGACATCTGCACGATCATGATCGGCATGATGTTGGGCAGGATGTGCCCGAGCAGGATGCGGTACTCGCCGTTGCCGGAGAGTCGCGCCGCCTGCACGAAGCCGGCATTGCGGCGGACGTTTGCTTCGGCGCGCGCGACTCGGGCATAGAGCGGAAAGTTCACGATCGCGGTCGCGATGATGATGTTCTGCACGGTGTTGCCGAGCGCCGCGACGATGCCCATCGCCAGCACGAACAGGGGAAACGCCATGATGGTGTCGGCGATGCGGCCGACGATGCGATCGGTCCAGCCGCCGAAATAGCCGGCGGCGATGCCGGCCAGCCCGCCCATCAGGAACACCAGCACGACGGAGGCGACCGCGATGAAGGTGTCGAGCCTGGTTGCCACGATGACGCGGCTGAAGATGTCGCGGCCGAGCTGATCGGTGCCGAACCAGTGCGCGGCTGACGGCGGCTTCAATGCAGCCGCGGTGTCGGAAGCAAGTGGATCATAAGGTACCACGTAAGGCCCGAACAACGCGGCAAACATGATCACGACCAGCAGCGCGAAAGCAAAGCCGGTGACCTTGTTCTCGCCCAGCACATAGCGGGTCTGCTCGAAGACTGCGGCGAGCCCTGAGGTGCGGGCGGGACCTGCGGGTTCGACGGTCGGTGCAACGGTGCTCATACGCCCCTCCCTAGCCTTCCAGCCTGACGCGCGGATCGATCACGCCATAGAGGATGTCGATCAGGAGATTGAGCAGCACGTACATGACCGCCATGGTCAGCACGAAGCCCTGTACGGGCGCGAAGTCGGACGCGATCAGTGCCTCGACCGCGTAGGAGCCGATGCCGGGCCAGGCGAACACCTTCTCCACCAGCACATTGGCCCCGAGCAGGAAGGAGAACACCATGCTGAGCGTGGTGATGACCGGCAGCATCGCGTTGCGGAAGGCGTAGGTCACGATCACCTTGCCGGGCGACAGGCCGCTGGCGCGCGCGGTGCGGACGAAGTCGGACGCCAGCACCGCCAGCATCGAGGCGCGCGTCATGCGGGCGATCGGCGCCAGCGAGAAGATCGCGAGCGTCACCGCCGGCAGGATCAATTGGCTGAACGCCGAGCGGAACGCCTCGAAGTCCCGCGCGATCAACGCGTCGATGAGATAGAAGCCGGTGACGGTCGGCGGCGCGCTATAGAACACGTCGAGCCGGCCGAGCGGTGCCGGCGACCAGCCGAGCCGGAAATAGAACACGTAGACCAGCACGAGGCCGGTGAAGAACACCGGCAGTGACACGCCCGCCGTCGTGGTGACCCGGCAGAGATGATCGATCCAGGAACCCGGCCGCGTCGCCGCCAGCACGCCGAGCGGTATAGCGATCACGATCGAGACGACGAGGCCGAGCAGAGTGAGCTCGGCCGATGCCGGCAGGCGGTTGCGCAATTCGGCGGCGACCGGCTGCCCCGTGGTGAGCGACGTGCCGAGATCGCCATGGGCGAGATCGTTGGTGTAGCGAACGAACTGCTCGATCAGCGGCTTGTCGAAGCCGAGCTTCTTCCTGATCTGGTCGACCGCCTCCTTGGTCGCCGCAGGCCCTGCAAAATACGCCGCGGGATCGCCCGGCAGCGCACGCGTCAGCAGGAACGTCACGATCACGACCCCGATCAACGACGGGATCGCGAACAACAGCCGCTTGCCGATGAGGGTCAGCATCAACGCCTCACCCCTTCGCCATCGCGCGATAGTCGAGCCGGCGGTGGAACCAGTATTGGTAGCCCGAGATGTTCTTCTGCATCGCGACGTTGACGAACGGCTGATACAGCGGGATGCGCGGGATGTCGGCGAAGGCGAGATCGACGAAACCCTTCACATCGGCGTCGTAGGCCGCGGTGTCGCCATTCGCCGCCGCGATGCGCGCGCCGTCAATGAGCTTGTCCATCTCGGGCGATTTGTAGCTCATCGTGTTGAAGATCGAATTGTTGCCGTGATAGCACCAGTAGAAGAAGTACTCGGGGTAATCGAGCCAGCCCGAGAACACGTTGGTGAACAGCGGCATTTCCTTCTTGGTGAGCTCGGTGCGCCAATTGGCGCCGGGCACCTTGTTGATGGTGGTCTTGATGCCGAGCTGCGCAAGGCTCTCCTGCACCAACACGCAGAGCGGCTCGTTGACGCCCGCGAAATTCAGGTCGAACGAGATCGTGGTCTCGAAGCCGTTGGCGTAGCCGGCTTCAGTGAGCAGCGCCTTGGCCTTCTCCATGTCGGTGAAGTACTTCGTCGGCTGCGGCCAGGCGACCTCGGTCGGCTTGTCCTTCGACGCGCCGAACATCGGGTTGGCGAGGCCGAACAGCACCGCATCCATGATCTTCTGATACGGCATCGCGTAGGCCATCGCCTGCCGCACCTTGGGATTGTCGAACGGCGGCTTGGTCACGTTCATGCCGATGTACTGGATGCCGTTGGAGAACGGCAGCGAGACCACGTTGAGCTTGCCGTTTGTCTTCATCTCCTGGAAATCCTTGAACGGCAGCTCGTAGGAGATATCGGCATCGCCGCGTTCGAGCAGCGCCCGGCGGTTGCCGGCCTGCGGCACCATGCGCCAGATCACGCGCTTGATCTTCGGCATCGGGCCCAGAGACCCAATCGTCGTTGCGCTCCATCACCACTTCGGTGCCGGCGGTCCATTTGGTCACCTTGTAGGCGCCGGAGCCCGCGGTCTGCTGCTTGGTGAATTCGAGACCCCACGGGTCCTTCTCGCTGGCGTTCTTCTTCACGAGCTCGGAGTTGACGACACAGGGCACGATCACCGCGAGGTCGGGGATCGTCAGTCTGTCCTTCTTCAGGAAATCGACGCGCACCGTGCTGTCGTCGACGACGACGAACTGCTCGGGCTTGGTCAGCGAGCCCGCGCTCATCTGGAAGGTCGGGAAGCCGCCGACGCTGACGGCGCGGTCGAGCGACCATTTGACGTCCTTCGCCGTCACCGGCGTGCCGTCATGGAATTTGGCATTCTTGCGCAGCTTGAAGGTGACCGACATGTCGCCGATGTTGAAGTCCTCGGCGAGTTCGGGCTTGAACTTGTCGCGGTCGTAATAGGGCACGCCGCCCGGACCGCTCTTCATCTCATGGCTGATCAGTCGGTCGTAGCAATTCCACGACACCTCGTAGCCGGGCACGTTGGTGCCGACGCCGTGGATATCGAGATTGTTGGGACCGCCTTCGGAGACGATCAGCAGCGTCTCGGAGCGCGCGTCGGCCTTGGCCGGCGACCAGATCGCGGGCGCGGTCGGCGCCAGCGCCCCCGCTGCGAGCCCAGACACCGATTTGAGGAAATCGCGACGCTTCATGTGATGCTCCAACGCCCTTGAGAACGGCCTTGGAACTCAGATCGCAAGGATTGTGCCAACCCTTAACGAAACCCTATGAAGCGCTAATTCTTTGTAATGTAATATAAAATTGGTACAGACACCTTGATCTGGCAAGGCTACGCCCCATCATTGCATACAAAGCACAGCTTGTTGCTTAAGAAATGATCACGAAATGATTGCTGCTCGCTTTCTGGCCGACTCGGACAACTAAAGGGATGAGTTTGGATTCAAACGGGTTCGCGGACTGGGTTTACCTCTCCCCAATTGGGGAGAGGTCGATTTGCGAAGCAAATCGGGTGAGGGGCCGCGGCTCCAACGAGGGACCGTAATCCCTCACCCGGCGCTGCGCGCCGACCTCTCCCAAGGGAGAGGTGAACTTCGGCCGCGGCGCCAGACCAACCTCGTCCAACACGCGCTAGCCCGTCTTATTCATGATTGCCGGGCGGGGCAGCTGGAACATTTCCGGTCGGGGTGAAGGCGCGCGCGAACGCTTCGGCTTTTTCGCCGCTTTTCGACCCGACTTCGTGAACGCGTTGGAGGACGGCAGCGGGGTGACCGGGGGCTCATGCCCCGCGCGTCAGGGTGCTTGCGGGACCAGAGCGTTTGCCAAGCCGCGGAACAGGTCGGCGTCGGGGCACGCCGCAGCGAAGGCAAGACGGACGCGGGTGGCGGTCTCGATGACGCGGGCTGCGATCTTGAGAAGCCTGAGCCTGATCGTGTTGAACTCGGCCGTTGCCAGATCGCGCGGCTTTGGGATGGCATCGCGCACGGCGAGGATGAGCCAATAGGCGGCGGTGTGGAAGACGAGGCGGACCTGGTTGGCGAGCGCCGAGCGGCAACTGGTGCGATCGGAGGCGAGCTGGGTCTTGTGCAGCTTGATCAGGTTCTCGGCCTGTCCGCGAGCGCAATAGAGGCTGTCATAGATCCACTCAGCCGAGCCGATATCCAGGCTGGTGACGACGTAGCGGACGTCGAGCCCTTGTTGGGTTGCCTCGATGCGGGCGACGACGCGGCGCTCACGATGCCAGGAGCCGGCCGCGTGGCGGGTCTCGGTGTAGCCGCGAACCACGATCTTGTTCTCGATCGCACGTTCGGTTCGAAATGCATCACAGACCTCGTCGACCTTTCTGGCGAGCGGCTTCGTGCCGGCTAGCGCGAAGATGTAATCGACGCCGTTTTGCTCGCAAAAAGTCATCGCCTCGGGGCCGGCGTAATGGCTGTCGCCGCGGAAGGTGATACGCGTATCGGGCCAGCGCCGGCGAATGCGCCGAACCAGGCGGCGCAGGTGTGCCCGCACCTCGCGGCCGCTCGGCGTCTTGCCGGGGCGCAGGATGACCGCAACAGGCCGGCTGTGCTCGGTGTCGTAGACGTGGATCGGCAGGAAGCAGTGTTCATCATAATGGGCGTTGAACAGCGAGAGTTGCTGACGGCCATGCACCACGTCGACCGTGTCGTCGATGTCGAGCGTGATTGCGCTCGGCGCTCGCGCGTAGCTGTCCATCCATAGGTCAACCAGCACAGAGCTCAGCCGGATCACCTCGCGCAGGTGTGGTGCATTCTCCAGGCGCGATAGGGTCGGCTGCGAACACAGATCCCGGCCAGTGTCCGGCAGTCGGCCGCAAGCCAGCTTGAACGCCGGATCGCCGCGTAAACGATCGAGATCATTGCCATCCTCGTAGCCACACGCGATGGCGAAGATGCGGGCGCGGATCATATCCGCAAGGCTGTGCACGATGCGTCCCGGATCGCGCCGCTCGGGGAATACGCAGGACAACTTCGCGGCCAAGCCGAGGCGCCGGTCCGCCATGGCCAGAAGCATGACGCCGCCATCCGACGTCAGCTTGCCGCCGTCGAACGAGGCTGTGATCTTCTTGTGGGAAACGGCTGGAAATGAGAACGGCAGACTCGTATCGTCGGTCATGGCGAGTGTGGCGGCCCGGATGCGCGGAGGGTGGGTGTCAGCAACCGAATCCTACGCCATCTCAGCGGCTTACGCCACGCTCGCCAGCCTCTCAACAAGCCGCTGATGAATAAGACGGGCTAGTCCGGCCAGACCAACTCCTGCAACTGCACGAGATCATCGACCCGGTCCGGCCAGCCCGCGACGCAGATGTGCCGGAGCGGATCGCTGGCCGAGTGCAGCATCAAGAGCGCCATCAACCGCCGCTTCAATACGAACGTCACCTCGCTGCGCGGGATGCCGAAGCCATCGAACAGGCTGCGCACCCGGCGCGGATGCCCGGCGGCCATGAAGGCGCTGGGACCGAGCAGGTCGTACTCGCCCCATCCGGTCCGGACGTCGCCGAAGTCGAACAAGCCGGCGACGTGCCAGCCATCGGCCCGGCGGCCCAGCAGGAAATTCTCCGGAATGTACTCGCCGGTCAGGATCACGGGCGGCGCGTGCATCGGGATCAATTCGGCGGCGTCATGCAGGAGATCGTCGAGCGAGGTGAGCAATTTCGCCGGCAGGCCGAGCCGCTCGTGCCGCGCCCGGCACTGCGCGATCTGCCCGCGCATGAAGGCCTCCCAGCACGGCTCGATCGCAAGCAGGCTGCCGGGCGGCACGCGCTGCACCTCGGCAATCACGGCGCCGATCTCGCCGAGCACGCGCTCGCGTTCAGCCTCCGACAGCGATGGCCATACCTCCGAACCGACGGTGCCGGCGAGGTGCGTGATGACGAGATAGGGCCAGCCGTCGCGCTCGCCCTCCGCGATGACGTCGGGGATCGGAATGCCGAGCCGTCCGCGCAGCTGCGCGAGCGCGCTGCGTTCGGACACGAATTGCGGCCGCAGGAACGGCGGGAACAGCTTCAGGATCAGCTCACCGTCGAGCCCGACGACGAGGTTGGTGCCGGTCGAGAACACGTGCGGCGCGCCACAGGACAGCCCGTGGCCGTCAGCGATATCGCGCGCGATGGGCAACCAGCGCGCCGCGTCGCCGCGCCAGGCGCGGTAGGTGTCGTAGTCGGTCAGGAGCGGAAGCGGCATTCGCGACATCATTGTAGCCCGGATGGAGCGCAGCGTAATCCGGGATTCCGTGCCGCCTCGGAGGCCGGTCCCGGATTTCGCTTCGCTGCATCCGGGCTACGCAATTGCATGCTCACCGGTCCGGATTGGCGCGCTCGAACTGGCGCAGCAGGCGGTTGCCGCGCTCGACGGCGTTGTCCATCGCGGCCTGCGCCGAGCGCTTGCCGGCAAACACCTGCTCGAGCTCCTCCTCGATCACATCGCGAATCAGGACGAACGAGCCGAGCCGGACGCCCTTCGAATTGTCGGTCGGCGGCTTCAGCGTGACCTCCTCGATCGAGATCGAGGCACCGGGATTGCGCTCGTAGAATCCCTGCGTGCGACTGAGATCGAATGCGGCGCGGGTGATCGGCAGATAACCCGTGTTCTGGTGCCAGGCGGCCTGCACCTCCGGCCGCGACAGGTAGGCGAAGAATTTTGCCACCCCGGCATATTCGGCGCGCGGCCGGTCGCGCAGCACCCACAGCGTCGCACCGCCGATGATCGAGTTCTGCGGCGCGCCCTGTACGTCGGGATCATACGGCATCATGCCGTAGCCGACCTCGAATTTCGAATTGGCCTTGATGTCGGCGCGGGTGCCCGACGAGCCGATGAAGATGCCGCACTCGCCCTTCTGAAAGCGCGGCTCGGCGGTCTGGCCGCGGCCGCTATAGTCGAAGGTCTTGTCGGCCTGCCACTGCGCGAGCTGCGCGATGTGGCGCACCACCAGCGGGTTATTGAAGATCAGCTGCGCGTCGAGCCCGGAAAAGCCGTTGGCCTTGGTCGCGATCGGCAGGTTGTGAAAGGCTGAGAAGTTCTCGACATTGATCCAGGACGGCCATGACGTGGTCACGCCGCACATCGCACCGGCCGCACGCAGCCGCTTGGCGACGATGCCGAGCTCCGGCCAGGTCTTCGGAGGCTCGCTCGGATCGAGCCCGGCGGACCGGAACATATCCTTGTTGTAGTACAGGATCGGCGTCGAGGCGTTGAACGGGAACGACAGCATGTTGCCGTCGACATCGGCATAGTAGCCCGCCACCGCGGGCAGATAGGCCGACGGCGCGAACGCCTCCGATTGATCCCGCATCAGCTCGAACACCGGATAGATCGCACCGCGCGCCGCCATCATGGTTGCGGTGGCAATCTCGTTGACCTGAACGATCGCCGGCTGACTGCGCGAGCGGAACGCGAAGATCGCCGCGGTGACGGTCTCGGTGTAGTTGCCCTTGTAGGCGGGCACGATCCGGTAGTCGGATTGCGAGGCGTTGAAGTCGGCGGCGAGCTTCTCGAGCTGCTTGCCGAGCTCGCCCGACATCGCGTGCCACCACATGATCTCGGTCGCCGCTTGCGCCGGCGCCACAAGCAGAAGGGCCGCGACGACGAGGTGCAGCAGCTTCGAGGCGAGCTTCAAGGCGGACTTCACAACGAGCCGTTCCCGGATGCGGACACGCCGTCATAAGGCGCTACAACCGTAAATTCAATCGACACCGCAGGTTGCAGCGCGGCTTTAACGATTGGCCGATGGGCGAACCATCGCCGATCTGCTAAAAAAGCGTTGAACCTTTTCCTCCCGCCCCGGACACAAATCACAAGGGGAATTGTAGCCAGTGTACCGCCGCGCCGGCCTTTCGCGGACAATAACGCTTGCCGTCGCGCTGTTATGCACAGCGGTCTCGGCGAGTGCTTTTGCGCGCGAATTCCGCACCGCCGATACCCAGAATGAAGACTATCCGACGGTCCAGGCGCTGAATTACATGGACCGCCTGATCGCCGAACGCACCGGCGGCCGGCACCGCATCGTGGTCTTCCACTCCCGCCAGCTCGGCGAGGAAAAGGAGACGCTGGAGCAGACCCGGGCCGGCGCCATCGATCTGAACCGGACCAATGTCGCGCTGATCGGAACCATGGTGCCTTCGGTGAACGTGCTGGCGATGCCGTTCCTGTTTCGATCCCTTGAGCACCTGCAGCATGTGCTGGATGGGCCGATCGGCAACGAGATCCTGAACAGTCTCGAAGCCCATGGCTTCGTCGGGCTGACCTTCTACGATTCCGGCGCCCGCTCGATCTACAACAGCGTCCGCCCGGTGCGTTCGCTCGACGACCTCAAGGGGCTGCGGCTGCGCGTGCAGCAATCCGAACAGATGTCGGACATGATCCGCGCGCTTGGTGCCCAACCGGTCCAGATGGCCTACGGCCAGGTGCTGACCGGGCTCGCCAACCGGCTGATCGATGGCGCGGAGAACAACTGGCCGTCCTTCGTCACCACCGGCCACTACAAATACGCCGGCTACTACACCTTGACCCAGCACACCGTCAGCCCCGAAGTGCTGGTGATGTCGCGCAAGGCCTGGGCCAGCCTCACGCCGGATGAGCAGACCATCTTCCGCGAAGCCGCGCAGCGCTCCAGCCTCTACATGCGCGAGAAGTGGCGGGAGCTCGAGGAGCACTCGCGCAAGCAGGCGGAGCAGGCAGGCGTCAAGGTCGTGACCGATTTCGACCGCAAGCCGTTCGAGGCGGCGATGGCCGGCATCTATGCCAAGGCGGAGCGCGATCCGGCGATGGCAGCGCTGATCGAACGCATCCGCAACATGGAGTGACCGGATCTTGGACGCGCCCAAACAGGACGGGACGATGCGACGGCGGGCGGCCTTTGGGCCGCAGGGCCGCTTCCGCATCGTCCAGTTGCTGCGTGCGGTGCCGATCCGCTGGCGCATTCTTTCGATCGCGCTGCTCAACTCCGCCGTCGTGATCGTGCTCGCGGTGCTGATCTGGAACGGCTCGAAGGTGCTCGGCTCGGCCTGGGAGGATGTCCGCCAGGTGCGGGAATCCGACAAGATCCTGGCCAAGCTCGAGAGCGAGACCAGCCGTCTGCAGAACCTGATCCATCGCTACATCAACCAGCCGAGCCCGGACCTGTTCGCGGAAATCCTGCTGCTGCGCGAGGCCGTGCTCGGCACGCTGACCAACCGCGCCTCGACCGACCCGATGCTGTCGGGCTCGGTCGAGCAGCTGGAGCGCGTCACCAGCCGCTTCCTCGACGGCTTCGGTGAATTGCGCACCGTGCAGACCACGATCTCCAAGACCTATGACGAAGAGGTGCTGACCCCGACCAAGGACATGGCCGGGCTCTATTCGATCATCGAGGGCGCCACCGGCCATCGCGACGCGCTGATCTGGCCCGCGCTCGGCAAGTCGCGCGAAGCCTTCACCTCGCTCTTGGTCGCCGCCAACGCCTACTACCTCTCGCTTGCGTCCTCGTCGGCCGAGGAAGCCCGCCGCAACATCGATACGATCGAGAAGACGATTCCTGTCATGACCGATCTGGCCGAGAACGATCTGCAGCGCATGGCGCTGGCGCGGCTCAAGGTCAAGACCGCCGAGCTGCGCGACGGGCTCGGCAAGCTCAGCGAACAGCTCACCAACCGCACCGATCTGTTGCGCAACTCGATCGACGCCAGCCAGGCCGACGCGATCGGCGCGATCGACGAGCTCTCGGTGAAGATGCGCCAGCGCGAGCAGAAGGCGCAGGAGACATTCGACAAGACGCTGACGTCGATCTCGCGCCGGGTGCTGTCGATCGCCGTGATCTTCCTCGGCGTCATCATGTCGGCCGGCGTCATGATCGCATTGTCGATCCGGCTGCCGCTGGCGCAGATCATGGCCGCGATGCGCACCATCACCTCGGGCGACCTCGACCGGCCGGTGCAGGGCACCTCGGCCAAGGACGAGGTCGGCGCCATGGCGCGTGCGGTCGAGGTATTCCGCGAAAACGCGATCGCCAAGCGCAAGACCGAGGACGAGCTGCGCAGCGCCAAGGAGAAGGCCGAAAGCGCGCTGCTCGAGCTCAACACCGCCCAGCAGAACCTGATCGATGCCGAGCGCCTCGCCGCGCTCGGCGGGCTCGTTGCGGGCGTCGCCCACGAGGTCAACAATCCGATCGGCATCAGCCTGACGGTCGCCTCGAGCTTTGCCCGCCGCAGCGAGATGTTCGAGAACGACCTGAAGACCGAGCCGCTGCGCCGCTCCAGGCTCGACGAATTCGTGCGCGCCTCGCGTGACGCATCGCAGCAACTGGTTGCGAACCTGCAGCGCGCCGGCGAACTGATCCAGTCGTTCAAGCAGGTCGCCGTCGATCGCTCGCACGCCGAACGCCGCCAGTTCGCCTTGAGCGAATCGACCGACCAGATCGTGGCGAGCCTGCGGCCGGTGCTGAAGAAGGCCGCGATCGCGCTGTCCGTCGACGTGCCCGATGGGCTCCTGATCGACGGCTATCCCGGCGCCTATGGCCAGATCTTAACCAATCTTTTCCTCAACGCCGTCAATCATGCCTTCGCCAACGGCCGCTCCGGCAACATCACGATCTCGGCGCGCGGTCGCGGCACCGATGATGTCGAGATCATCTTCGCAGACGACGGGGCTGGCATGACGCCGGACGTGCAGCGACAGGCGTTTGACCCGTTCTTCACGACCCGACGCAACGAAGGTGGTACGGGCCTCGGCCTCCATATCGTCTATAACCTCGTCACCCAGCAGCTCGGCGGACGCATGATGCTGGAGTCAAGGGTAGGACAAGGCACCACTTTTCGCATTATCATGCCCAGGATCGCCAAGGGGGCTGCCATGGGCGAGCCCACGATCACTGACGCAGCAGCCGACGGAACCAGTCAATGGCCGAACAGGACGATGTCCTCCAACTGATCGACGACACCGAGAGCCCCCCGGAGGACTCGCCGGTACGGAAATGGAAGATCGCCGTGATCGACGACGATCACGCCGTCCATGAAGGCACCCGATTTGCGCTCAGCGATTACAACCTGAACGGCGCGACGCTGGAGATCCTGTCGGCCTACTCCGCGACCGAAGGCCGCACGCTGATGCGGGACAACCCCGACATCGCAGCCGTGCTGCTCGACGTCATCATGGAGACCGACGTCGCCGGCCTCGAGCTCGTCGAATACATCCGCAACGAGATCAAGAACGAGACCGTCCGCATCATCCTGCGCACCGGCCAGCCCGGCCAGGCGCCGGAGCGGCGTGTCATCGTGCAATACGACATCAACGACTACAAGGCGAAGACCGAGCTCACCGCCGACAAGCTGTTCACCTCGCTGACCGCCGCGCTGCGCAGCTACCAGCAGCTCGAGCGCATGGTGCAGACAAGGCGCGGCCTCGAGATCATCATCGACGCGGCCTCGACGCTGTACGACTTCAAGTCGATGCAGCGGCTGGCCGAGGGCGTGCTGACGCAGCTTGCCTCGCTGCTCAATGTCGACTGCGCCGGCATTCTGGTGCTGCGCGACGACGGCAACGCCGCTGCCGCCGATTTCTCTGTGCTGGCATGCTCGGGCTGCTACAGCCGCTTCATCGGCACGACGTCATCGAAGGCGCTCGATCCCGACCTGCGGCACATGGTGGAGGAAGCGTTCCAGCGCCGCAAGAACGAATTCGCCGACCACCGCAGCGTGCTCTATTCACGCACCGGCAGCGGCCGCGAGGTTGTGGTGCTGCTGCAGGCCGAGCGCCAGCTCTCCGACACCGACCGCGCGCTGGTCGAGATCTTCTCGAGCCGGCTGTCGATCGCGTTCGACAACGTGATCCTCTACCAGCAGCTTCAAGAGGCCAACACCCAGCTCGAGGACCGCGTCGCGCAGCGCACCCGCGCGCTGATGCAGGCCAACCGGCGGCTGTCGGCACAATGGCTGCGGCTGCAGCGCGCCAACGGCTTCAAGAACGAAATCCTCGGCACCGTCGCCCACGATCTGAAGAATCCGCTCGGCGTGATCCTCGGCCGCACCGAGATGCTGACCGAATTGATCGGTGCCAGCTCGCCGAAGGAGAACGTCACCGCCCAGGTCGAGCACATCAGGGACGCCACCAAGCGGCTAACCTCGATGGTCGACCACCTGATCTCGGATGCGATGGCCGACGCCTTCGACATCACCATCCGCCGCGAGCCGGTCGACGTCGCGGCCCTCGTCAACGAGGTCACCGAGGCCAACCTGCCCTCGGCCGTCAACAAGCAGCAGAGCATCTCGGTCTCGGGGCCGCAGCACTTCGTCACGATGTGCGATGGCGACCGGATCCGCGAGGCGATCGACAATTTGGTCAGCAACGCCATCAAGTACTCGCCGATCGGCGGCAAGATCACGGTCGCGGTCAGCCACGAGGGTGACGACACGGTGATCCGGATCGCCGATCAGGGTCCCGGCCTCAGCCCCGAGGACCTCGGCCGGCTGTTCGGCCGGTTCCAGCGGCTGTCGGCCAAGCCGACCGCCGGCGAAAGCTCGACCGGCCTCGGCCTTTCCATCGTCAAGCGCATCATCGACATGCATGGCGGCCATGTGACCGCACAGAGCCCGGGCCCCGGACAGGGGTCGACCTTTACGGTTACACTGCCGGCGACAGAGACATCATGAACCAGAACCCGCATATCTTCATCGTCGACGATGAGGCGCCGGCCCGCGAGATGGTCGGCGATTACCTCAAGATGCACGGCTTCGGCGTGACGCTGTGCGATGGCGGCAAGAGCCTGCGCAAGGAGATCGAGAGCAGCACGCCCGATCTCGTGGTGCTGGACCTCAACATGCCCGAGGAGGATGGTCTGTCGATCATTCGCGACCTCAAGAGCAAGATCAACGTCCCCGTCATCATGCTGACAGCTACTGCCAGCCCGATCGACCGCGTCGTCGGGCTGGAGCTCGGCGCCGACGATTACGTGGCCAAGCCCTGCGAACTGCGCGAGCTGATGGCGCGCATTCGCTCGGTGCTGCGGCGGAGCGGGCCCGCGAAATCAGCCGCGCCGGAATCGGCGAGCGCCAAGGCCGAAAAGGAGCAGCTGGTGCGATTCGGCACCAAATGGCTCGATCTCGAGGCCCAGGCGCTGCGCGACGACGAGGGCAATGAGCACCCGCTGACGGCCTCCGAATTCGGCCTGCTGAAGGTGTTCGCGGCCAATCCGAAGCGCGTGCTGTCGCGCGAGCGGCTGCTGGAACTCGCCAATGCGCGCGACGCGGAAGCCTTCGACCGCGCGGTCGACCTGCGCATCATGCGCATCCGCCGCAAGATCGAATTCGACCCGACCAAGCCGTCGGTGATCCGGACCATCCGCGGCGGCGGCTATCTGTTCTCGCCGACGGGGGACAAGGCGTAGCTTCCGGCATCGTCCTGGCGCTGTTCCCGTCATCCTGAGGAGCCGCGAAGCCGCGTCTCGAAGGATGCACGGCCCGGCTGGTGGCTGTCGATCCTTCGAGACGCCTGCTTCGCAGGCTCCTCAGGATGACGGGTCTCGAATTCATCGAATTCGTTGTGTGGCACGGGCGGATTCAGCGACACTAAGGCTGTCAATCCGCGCAAAAATCCCTAAGTTTCGGCCATGCCGAAAACAGCCTCCCAAGACCCCGCAAAGCCCGCCCCAAACACCGCAGCCAAGCCCGTCGCCGCCAAGCCGGTTGCGAGCAAGCCCACGGCGAAGGGCGACCACGTCTTCCTGGTCGATGGTTCGGGCTACATCTTCCGCGCCTATCACGCGCTGCCGCCGCTGAACCGCAAGTCCGACGGGCTGCAGGTCAATGCCGTGCTCGGCTTCTGCAACATGCTGTGGAAGCTGTTGCGCGACATGCCGGAGGACAACCGGCCGACCCATTTGGCGATCGTATTCGACAAGTCGGAGATCACGTTCCGCAACAAGCTCTATCCCGACTACAAGGCGCACCGGCCGCCGGCGCCCGACGATCTGATCCCGCAATTCGCCCTGATCCGCGAGGCGGTGCGCGCCTTCGAGCTGCCCTGCCTCGAGCAGGCCGGCTTCGAGGCCGACGATCTGATCGCGACCTATGCGCGGCTCGCCACCGAGCGCGGCGCGACCACGACGATCGTGTCATCGGACAAGGATCTGATGCAGCTCGTCAACGACAAGGTCGTGATGTACGACACGATGAAGGATCGCCGCATCGGCCGCGACGAGGTGATCGAGAAATTCGGCGTGCCGCCCGAGAAGGTCGTCGAGGTGCAGGCGCTGGCCGGCGATTCCACCGACAACGTGCCGGGCGTGCCCGGCATCGGCATCAAGACCGCGGCGCAATTGATCATCGAGTATGGCGATCTCGATCAGCTGCTGTTCCGCGCCGGCGAGATCAAGCAGCCGAAGCGGCGCGAGGCGCTGCTCGAGAACGCCGAGAAGGCGCGCGTCTCGCGCCAGCTCGTGCTGCTCGACGACAAGGTCGATCTCGAGGTGCCGCTCGACGACCTCGCGGTGCACGAGCCCGACTCGCGCCGGCTGGTCGCCTTCCTGAAGGCGATGGAGTTCTCCACCCTCACCCGCCGCGTCGCCGACTATGCGCAGATCGACCCCGCCAATGTCGATGCCGATCCCGGCAACAAGAGCGGCGCCAGCGTGTTCTCGCCGCTGCCGCCATCGGATGTGACGCCGGCGCCGGGCAACGCACCGTCAGCCGCCGCGCCGGCGGGTTCGCCAACGAGGGAGCGCGCCAAGCCGACCGGCGCACGCGACGACAAGAACTCCAGCCTGAAGGGCACGCCGGCAACGCTGGCCGAGGCCCGCGGCGAAGCGATCCGCAAGACCGGCTTCGATCGCAAGGCCTACCAGGCGATCGGCAGTCTCGATCAGCTCAACGCCTTTGTCGCGCGCGCGCACGACACCGGCTACATCGCGATCGAGGCGATGTCGGAATCGATCGACCCGATGCAGGCCGAACTGTCGGGACTGGCGCTCGCCGTGGCGCCCAACGACGCCTGCTACATCCCGCTCAGCCACCGGCAGGCCGGTGGCGGCGCCGGGCTGTTCGATGCGGGCCTCGCGCCCGGCCAGATCAAGACCGCCGAGGCACTGAAGGCGCTGAAGCCGCTGCTGGAGTCCGCAGGCATCCAGAAGGTCGGCTTCGACGTCAAGTTCACCTCGGTGACCTTGGCGCAGCACGGCGTCACGCTGCGCAACATCGATGACGCGCAGCTGATGTCATACGCGCTGGATGCCGGCCGCGGCTCGCATGCGCTGGAGGCGCTCGCCGAGCGCTGGTTCGGGCATGCGGTCGTCAGCTATGGCGGCCTCGTCGGCAGCGGCAAGGGCAAGCTGACCTTCGATCAGGTCACGATCGACAAGGCCACCGAATATGCGGCCGAAAGCGCCGACCTGATCCTGCGGCTATGGCGCGTGCTGAAGCCGCGCCTTGTCGCCGAGCGGATGACGACGGTCTACGAGACGCTGGAGCGGCCGCTGGTGTCGGTGCTGGCGCGGATGGAGCGGCGCGGCATCTCGATCGACCGCCAGGTGCTGTCGCGGCTGTCGGGCGATTTCGCCCAGACCGCGGCGCGGGTCGAGGCCGAGATCCAGGAGATCGCCAGCGAGCCGGTCAATGTCGGCAGTCCGAAGCAGATCGGCGACATCATCTTCGGCAAGATGGGATTGCCCGGCGGCACCAAGACCAAGACCGGCGCCTGGTCGACCACCGCGCAGGTGCTCGACGATCTCGCCGAGCAGGGCCACGAATTCCCGAAGAAGATTCTGGAGTGGCGCCAGGTCTCGAAGCTGAAATCGACCTACACCGACGCGCTGCCGACCTACGTCAACCCGCAGACCCATCGCGTGCACACGACCTACGCGCTGGCTGCGACCACCACGGGCCGGCTGTCGTCGAACGAGCCGAATTTGCAGAACATCCCGGTGCGCACCGAGGACGGCCGCAAGATTCGCCGCGCCTTCATCGCGACACCGGGCCACAAGCTGGTGTCGGCCGACCTATTCGCAGATCGAACTGCGGCTGCTCGCGGAGATCGCCGACGTGCCGGTGCTGCGCCAGGCGTTCCGCGACGGGCTCGACATTCACGCCATGACCGCTTCCGAAATGTTCGGCGTGCCGATCAAGGACATGCCGAGCGAGGTGCGCCGCCGCGCCAAGGCCATCAATTTCGGCATCATCTACGGCATCTCGGCGTTCGGCCTCGCCAACCAGCTCGGCATCGCCCGCGAGGAAGCTTCCGCCTACATCAAGAAGTATTTCGAGCGCTTCCCGGGCATCCGCGCCTATATGGACGAAACCAAGGACTTCTGCCGCCGCAACGGCTATGTGACGACGCTGTTCGGCCGCAAGTGCTACTACCCCGACATCAAGGCGTCCAATGCCTCGGTGCGCGCCTTCAACGAACGCGCCGCGATCAACGCGCGCTTGCAGGGCACCGCGGCCGACATCATCCGCCGCGCGATGATCCGGGTCGAGGACGCACTCGCCGAGAAGAAGCTCTCGGCGCAGATGCTGCTGCAGGTGCATGACGAGCTGATCTTCGAGGTGCCCGACAACGAGGTCGCGGCGACGCTGCCCGTGGTGCAGAGGGTGATGCAGGACGCGCCGTTCCCGGCCGTGATCCTGTCGCTGCCGCTGCAAGTCGATGCCCGCGCCGCGAACAACTGGGACGAGGCGCATTAGCTTTCTTCGCCTCTCCCGCTTGCGGGGGAGGCCGACGCGCTCAAAGAGCGCGGCGGGTGGGGGCTCTCTCCGCTCAAAGATTCTGCGCGGAGACACCCCCACCCCGCCCTCCCCCGCAAGCGGGAGAGGGAGCCCTCGCATCTCGCTTGCCGAACCGCATTGCTCCGAGAGCAATTCCAACATGGCCGCGCGGCGGACGACACGCTAGAAGTGTGCGTATCCCCTCGCGAGGCCCATCATGCCCCATACATCCGCCCTGCTCGGCTTTGCGCTCGTCTGCCTCGGCATGGTGCTGACGCCCGGGCCGAACATGATGTATCTGATCTCGCGCTCGATCACGCAGGGGCCGGCGGCCGGCATCGTCTCGCTCGGCGGCGTCGCGCTCGGCTTCGTGTTCTACATGCTGTGCGCAGCGTTCGGCATCACCGCGCTGCTGTTTGCAATCCCCTACGCCTATGACGCGCTGCGTTTCGCCGGCGCCGCCTATCTGCTCTGGCTGGCGTGGCAGGCACTGAAGCCGGGCGGCCGCTCGCCGTTCCAGGTCAAGGCGCTGAAGGTCGACGGCCCGCGCAAACTGTTCGCGATGGGCTTCATCACCAACCTGCTCAACCCGAAGATCGCGATGCTCTATCTGGCGCTGCTACCGCAGTTCATCGATCCCGCCGGCGGCAGCGTGCTGACGCAGTCGCTCGCGCTCGGCTCGATCCAGATCATGATCAGCGTCAGCGTCAATGCGCTGATCGCGCTCGCCGCCGGCTCGATCGCGGTGTTCCTCGGCACCCGCCCGACCTGGCTCCTGGTGCAGCGCTGGCTGATGGGCACGGTGCTCGCGGGGCTTGCGATGAAGATGGCGCTCGAGGCGCGGCGGGCGTGACTTGCTCTCTTACCTCGCCCCGCTTGCGGGGAGAGGTCGGATCGCATCGTCAGATGCGATCCGGGTGGGGGGGAGCCACCGCGAATACAACTTCCAACTTCTTTGCCGAGAGAGCCCCTCACCCCGACCCTCTCCCCGCAAGAGCGGGGCGAGGGAGAAGATCAATCCAGCTTAGCCTCCATCCCCCGCTTCGTCGCCGGGCGGGCCATCAGCGTCTCGTACCAGCGCTTGACGTTGGGGAAGTCGGCCAGGTCGACCTTGTGGCGCGGATGGCGCCAGGCCCAGCCGAGGATGGCGAAATCGGCCACCGAGAGATCGCCGGCGACGAATTCACGGCCGTCCAGCCGGCGATCCAGCACGCTGTAGAGCCGCCGCGTCTCGGCCATGTAGCGCTTCAGGCCATAGGCGCGGTCCTGCTCGTTCTCCAGCGCGATGAAATGGTGCACCTGGCCCGGCATCGGGCCGAAACCGCCCATCTGCCACATCAGCCACTCATAGACCGGGATCCGCTCGGCCAGCGGTTTCGGCAGGAACTTGCCGGTCTTCTCGCCGAGATAGAGCAGGATCGCGCCGGACTCGAAGATGCTGACCGGCTTGCCGCCGGGACCATCCGGATCGACGATCGCCGGGATCTTGTTGTTCGGGCTGATCGCGAGGAACGCGGGCGCCATCTGCTCGCCCTTGCCGATATTCACCGGGGTCACCTTGTAGGGCAGCCCCATTTCCTCCAGCGCCACCGAGATCTTGCGGCCGTTCGGCGTGTTCCAGGTGTGCAGCTCGATGGTCATTTCCGCTTCCCGTGCAAGTGTTTGGCCGAGTGTTTGGCGCCTGCTTACGGGGATTGCTACGGCCGCACAACCGCGCTTTCCGCACACGGCTGCGCTGAAAATGGCGGCGCGGGCACTGTTGACGGCGGGATTTACCCGCTGGAATGTGCGGGAGACCGCCGATAGATTGCCGGCCGCTTCAGAAGCCCCAAAGAACCCCCAAGGGAAAAGCCTTTGTCCAAATCAGCCTCCCGTGCCCGCCTCGCCGAGATCATCCGCAAGCGCTCGTTCGGCCGCGGCGAGATCACCTTGGCGTCGGGCCGCAAGAGCGATTTCTATTTCAACCTGAAGCCGACGATGCTCGATCCCGAAGGCGCAGCGCTGCTCGCCGAGCTCACCTATGATGCGCTGAAGGACGACCGGCTCGATTTCGTCGGCGGGCTCGAGATGGGCGCGGTGCCGCTCGCCGGCGCGATTGCACAGCTCTCATGGCTGAAGGGTCATCCGATCGCCGCCTTCTTCGTGCGGAAGAAGCCGAAGGAGCACGGCGCGCGGCTCGCCGTCGAAGGGCTCGCCAAGGGCGAGACACTGGCGGGCAAGCGCATCGTGATCGTCGAGGACGTCACCACGACCGGCGGCTCCGCGCTGAAGGCGGTGGAAGCCGTGCGTGAGGCCGGTGGCGAGATCGCACTGGTGTTCACCATGGTCGACCGCGAGGAAGGCGCCACCGAGACGTTCGCCGAAGCCGGGCTGCCGTTCCGCGCGCTGTACAAGGCCGGCGAGTTCCTGAAGGACTGAGGTCTTTTCTTCCCCCTCGCCCCGCTCTTGCGGGGAGAGGGTCGGGGTGAGGGGCTGCTTCCACGAGCCGTGAACGCGGTAAGACCTGTACCCCCTCACCCGCATCGCATTCCGCTAATACTTCATGCGACATAGCCGAAGCCTTGCTTCGGCGTTCTTGAGGACGGCCGCCGGAGGCGGCCTATGCTCTCCCCGCAAGCGGGGCGAGGTGAAGAGAGGCTCGCGCCATCTCGCCTTCCTGTGACGCCGTCACCCCCAATCAATCGCTCGTTTACCATCCCGCCTTAAGGTGAAGCCGCCGGGGCACCTTGTCGCCGCGGCGAGGCGCGTCGGGTGGAGTTGGCGTTGCGTACAGAGTTGAGTGATCGGCGCATGCGGCGCCGCGTGATGCTTGCCGCCGCTGCGTTTGCGGGTTCCGTCCTGGTCGTGCCCGCTCCCGTCTCGGCCGAAGGGCTGTTCGACTTCTTCTTCGGCGGTTCCCAGAAGCAGCAGGGCCGGCAGGCCCCGCCGCAAGCCAATTTCTTCGCCGATCCGTTCGGTCTCAACCAGCAGCCGGAACGGCAAACATCTGCACCGGTCTCGGCGCCGCGCGTGGCCGGTTCCGGGCCGGCGTATTGCGTGCGCAGCTGCGACGGCAAGTATTTTCCGCTGACGATGCGCGGCAACGCGACACCGGCGCAGCTCTGCCAGGCGTTCTGTCCCGCGAGCGCGACCAAGGTCTATTACGGCAGCCATATCGACAGCTCCGCATCGAGCACCGGCGAGCGTTATGCCGACAGCGAGAACGCCTTCGCCTATCGCAAGGCGCTGCGCGCTGACTGCACCTGCAACGGCCGCGACCCGGCCGGGCTCGCGCCGGTCGACCTCGCGCTCGATGCCTCGCTGAAGGCCGGCGACGTGATCGCGACCACCGACGGCCTCGTCGCTTACACCGGCGTCCGCGTCGGCAACGAGCAGTCCTTCGACTTCACGCCGATCGCCTCCTATCCCGGATTGACCGCGGCGGTGCGCGCGCGGCTCGGCGAAATGAAGGTCGCTCCCGTCAGCGCCGAGATCGCCGGTGACGCGCCGCTACCGGAAACCAGCCGCGATGTGGCGCCTTCGGCACCATCGTCCGTGGTGCCGAAGGGCAACGCCGCCAAGCCCGGCAAGCGGGCCGAGGCGAACTGACGGCTTCGAGCCGCGCCACTCAGCGCGCCACGATCACGCCGATTACGTTCGGCGCGGCCATGTACTTCTCCTCGATCGCGGCCCGCGCGGCCGCGCGGTTCTCCGGATTGAGGAGGCCGCGCTTCTCGGCAAGGATCATCCAGCAATAGCCCCACCAGTCCGTCAGCATGCCGTGATCGTCGACGAGGTCGTAACCCTGCTCGCCGGCGAAGATGCGCGCATGCGCCTCATCGAGCGTATCGAGCCAGGCGTGATCCTCGTCCGAGAACAGCTCGTCGCTGAAATCATCCGTGGTGTAGCCCCAGATCGACATGCAGACCGCATTGAACTCGCGGTCGAGCTGGTCATCGTCGATCGGCTGGCGCCGCGAGGCCTGGTGCAGCCGCGACAGCGACCGCGCGAAATCGGCAATCCGGGTCAGAGCGAATTGGTCAAAGGCGATGGTGGACATGTAGCCCTCGCGGAGACTGAGAGACCATAGATATTGTGTCGGCGCAGGCGCCGAATCACAATGATATATCAAAGACTTGCTAAAGTGTTCTTAATTCGTTCCCTCGCCGATCCGAATACACCGAGACTCTCGCCATTTGGTAAGGGCAGCGATTTTGGAGAGCCGAGGAATGAGACTGCAAGATGCGATCCGGATGGCCGTAGAGCTTGGCCGCTTGACGGGAGCCATCACATTCGACCAACTCAACGACCTGCTGCCGTCAACGACGACAACGCCCGATGACATCGAGGCGGTCATGCAGGCACTGAGCGAGGAGGGAATAAACGTCGTCGAGAACGACCAATCGTGACCCACTTGGAGCGGTAAGAAGCTCTACGAGCGTTGCCAGCCCTGGCCTTCGCCAGGACGACGCCGTGGCGGGACCGAGCATCATCGCTCTGTCACGCGTATCCCTGCCCACAAAGCAATTCGGGCCGCTGACTAAGTCAGCGGCCCGTTGAAAAATTGCTTCGGAATGAAATGCGTCGGAGCTGGAAAAATGTGCCCGCCCCACGAGCGACAGCTGTGGTTGTAAAGAACTCGTTAAGCCTTGGAAATCCGTATCACCACGGTGTTTCCGATTGCGCGTGAAGGCGCGTTGTGCGGCGACCTAATTTGCTGCGGACAGCAGCTTGTCACCGCAAGCATTCGCGTCAAACTTGCCGCCGCATTGCCGCTTGATGGCGGCGCAGCGCGCGGCCGGCGAGGCGTTCTGCGCCACGCTGAAGCTGCAGCTCAGGCCATCGGCGCTGCGGCCCGGCTTGCCCGCCGCATAGGCTGCGCTGGTCGCCGTGATGCACACCATGAGCAACGCCGTGGCCGCGATCTCGATCAAGAGTCTCATCACGCATCCTCCGCCAAATTGCCGCAAAATCCCGGCCTTCACGGCCGATCGTAGCACCGGCTACGACGGTTCCGAAGGCATCTGAATCGGCCCGGTCCTTGCATAAAATGTCGGCAGCGCCAGGCACGGCAACGCTTCGGGCGGTTTCGATTGCCATGCAACGCGCGTATCATCGACTTGGGGCATGATCCGGACAATATGATCGCATCATGATCCGGAAGTCTGAACGGCAGGGATTGAGCGCTTTGCACGAACAAACAAACTACCCGGCATTGAACCAGCCGATCGACGAGCTGGCGCTGACCGAGATCAAGGGCGCGATCCTCGCCAAGCTCCGGCTGGCGATCGGCAAGGACGCCACCGTTGCGACCAGGCGCGACTGGTACAAGGCGGCGGCGCTGGCGCTGCGCGACCGCATCGTGCACCACTGGCTGACGGCCGAGAAGCAGACCTACGACGCCGGCTCCAAGCGCGTCTATTATCTCTCGCTCGAATTCCTGATCGGCCGCCTGTTCACCGACGCGCTGAACAATATGGGACTGTTGCCGCTGTTCGAGGCCGCGCTCGGCGACCTGGGCGTCGATCTGTCGGACCTACGCAAATGCGAGCCGGATGCGGCGCTCGGCAATGGCGGTCTCGGGCGGCTCGCGGCCTGCTTCATGGAGAGCATGGCGACGCTGGCGATCCCCGCGACCGGCTACGGCATTCGCTACGATTTCGGTCTGTTCCGCCAGATCATGAACCATGGCTGGCAGCAGGAATACCCCGACGAATGGCTCGCCTTCGGCAACCCCTGGGAATTTCAGCGGCCGGAGGTGGTCTACAACGTCCATTTCGGCGGCCATGTCGAGCATGTCGACGACCGCGGCCGCGACCTCGCCACCTGGCACCCGGCGGAAACCGTCGAGGCAATGGCCTACGACACGCCGATCGTCGGCTGGCGCGGCCAGCACGTCAACGCGCTTCGGCTGTGGTCGGCGCACGCGCCCGATCCGCTCAAGCTCGACGTCTTCAACACCGGCGATTACGTCTCGGCCAGCGCCGAGCAGGCACGCGCGGAAGCGATCTGCAAATTCCTCTATCCGAACGACGAGAGCGCGGCGGGCCGCGAGCTCCGCCTGCGCCAGGAATATTTCTTCGTCTCGGCCTCGTTGCAGGATCTCGTGAAGCGGCATCTCGCCTCCGACGGCGGCCTGCGCAACCTCGCGCAAAAGGCGGCCGTGCAGCTCAACGACACCCATCCGAGCCTTGCGGTCACCGAGCTGATGCGCATCCTCGTCGACCTGCACAGTTTCCGCTGGGACGAGGCCTGGAAGATCACGGTCGCGACCCTGTCCTACACCAATCACACGCTGCTGCCGGAAGCGCTCGAGACCTGGCCGGTCGAATTGTTCGAGCGGCTGCTGCCACGGCATCTCGAGATCATCTACCGCATCAACGTGGCCCATCTCGCGCTCGCCGAGGAGCGCTTCCCCGGCGACATCGAATACCGCGCCTCGGTGTCGCTGATCGACGAGCGCAGCGGCCGCCGTGTGCGAATGGGCCAGCTCGCCTTCGTCGGCTCGCACCGCATCAACGGCGTCTCCGCGATGCATTCCGACCTGATGAAGGAGACCGTGTTCCACGATCTTCATCATCTCTATCCCCAGCGCATCACCAACAAGACCAACGGCATCACCTTCCGCCGCTGGCTGATGCTGGCCAACCCGCGGCTGACCGCGCTGCTCCGCGAGACCTGCGGCGAGGCCGTGCTCGACGACTTCTCGCTGCTCGAACGGCTCGATCCCCACTCGAGCGATCTGGAATTCCAGAAGCGCTTCCGCGACGTCAAGCATCACAACAAGCTGGCGCTGGCGCGGCTGATCGGCGAGCGCAACCACATCAAGGTCGACCCGTCGGCGCTGTTCGACGTGCAGATCAAGCGCATCCACGAATACAAGCGGCAGCTGCTCAACATCCTGGAGACGATCGCGCTGTACCACGCGATGAAGGACGAGCCGCAACGCGACTGGGTGCCGCGCGTGAAGATCTTCGCGGGCAAGGCGGCGGCGAGCTACCGCTACGCCAAGCTGATCATCAAGCTGATCAGCGACGTCGGCGAGGTCATCAACAACGACGCTTCGCTCGGCGGCAGACTGAAGGTCGTCTTCCTCGCCGACTACAATGTGAGCCTCGCCGAGGTGATCATCCCCGCCGCCGATCTCTCCGAGCAGATCTCGACCGCCGGCATGGAGGCCTCGGGCACCGGCAACATGAAGCTGGCGCTGAACGGCGCGCTGACCATCGGCACGCTCGACGGCGCCAACATCGAAATCCGCGACAATGTCGGCGAGGAGAACATCGCGATCTTCGGCCTCGAGGCCGGCGACGTCATGGTCCGCCGCAAGCAGGGGCTCGATGCCAGCGACGTGATCGGCAAATCGCCGCGGCTCGAGCGCGCGATCCGCGCCATCGAGAGCGGCGAGTTCTCGCCGGGCGATGCCGCGCGCTTCGCTTCGATCGGGCACGCGCTGCGTTATCTCGACCACTACATGGTCTCGGCCGATTTCGATTCCTACTACGACGCGCAGCGCGGCATCGACGCGCGCTGGCAGGTGGTGCCGGCCTGGACCCGCGCTTCGATCCTCAATGTGGCGCGCATGGCGTGGTTCTCCTCCGACCGCACCATCCGCGAATATGCCGAGGACATCTGGCATGTGCCGGTGCACCCGAGCGCCTCGCCGCAGCTCGGCAACCAGCGCGAGGCGAAGGGCTGACAGTCCCGGGACGTGGAAATCGATGACGTCCGACGTCATTGAATTCCGCCTCCTTGCCGGGATATTGCTTGTCCGGATAAGGGCGTCATTGCGAGGAGCAAAGCGACGAAGCAATCCAGACTTGCTTTGCGGCTTTGGATTGCTTCGCTTCGCTCGCAATGACGGAACCGAAGAATATGCTCACCAAGACCCCGCATTTGTTCGACGAAGCTACCGCCGTCACCGCCGGCGACAGCCGCTGGCAGGGACGAACCAGCCCGGATTACTGGGCGTTCGTCGGCCCGTTCGGCGGCTGCACCGCCGCGACGATCCTGCGCGCCCTGATGCAGCACCCGCAGCGCGCGGGCGATCCGCTGGCGCTGACCGTCAATTACTGCGCACCCGTCGCCGAGGGCATGTTCGATCTCGACGTCCGCCTGGTGCGGAGCAATCGCTCGAGCCAGCACTGGTCGGTCGAGATGACGCAAGGCGGCGGCGAGGTCACGACCTTGGCGACTGCGGTGTTTGCCGAGCGCCGCCCGTCCTGGTCGCATCAGCCCGCCGAGTTTCCCGGCGCGGTGCCGTTCGAGGAGCTGCGGCCCTATCCGAAGCTCGCGATGACCTGGGCCAACCAGTATGATTTCCGCTTCGCCGAAGGCGAACCGAAACTCGGCGGCGGCGCCGCGAAGCAGCCGTCGAGCCCCTATTCAAAACTCTGGATCGCCGACCGCGTGCCGCGCAAGCTCGATGCGCTGTCGCTGATGTCGATGTCGGACGCGTTCTTCGGTCGCGTGTTCCACGCGCGGCACGAACTGGTGCCGTTCGGCACGGTGTCGTTGACGACCTATTTCCATGTCGATGCAGCCGACATGGATGCGGAGGATACCACCCGCGTGCTCGCCACCGCCGATGCCAAGATCTTCCACAAGAGCTATGGCGACCAGCACGGCGAATTGTGGTCGCCCTCCGGCCGCCTGCTCGCCACCACGACGCAGATCGCCTATTTCAAGGCCTAGCGCGTTTTCGAGCGAAGCCTGTCCCGCACGTGATGCGGGATGGGCACCGGTTCGCGGTGAAGAAAACGCGTCAAATCTGGACGCACAACTCAACTATCCACATGGCCGGATTGGACCGGGTTGCCTATTTCAAGGGTTGAGGGAACAGTGGCGCGTCGCTTCTGTTCCACGCCTTTGGGAGCCCTGCCGCATGTCCGAAGCCGACAATTCCAGACCCTCGCGCATCGCCCTGCTCGGCGTTCCCATCGAGATCGGGGCGTCGCAGCCCGGCCCGCTGATGGGCCCGGACGCGCTGCGCACCGCGGGCATCGCGCGCCTGCTCGAGCAGCTCGACTTCCGGGTCGACGACCACGGCAACCTTGCGATCCCGGCCGTGGTCGCCGACGGCCCAGCGCCGGCGAATACCAAGTTCTACGACGAGGTGAAGACCTGGACCCGCGCCCTCTCCGAGCGCGCCTACTGGCTGGCGCATTCCGGCGCGATCCCGATCTTCATGGGCGGCGATCACTCACTGTCGATGGGATCGATCAACGGCGTCGCGCGCTACTGGCAGGAGAAGGGTCGGCCGCTGTTCGCGCTGTGGGTCGACGCCCATGCCGACTACAACACGCCGGCTACCACCATCACCGGCAACATGCACGGTATGTCGGCCGCCTTCCTGTGCGGCGAGCCGGGGCTCGACGACCTGCTCGGCGGGCTGCCGCGGGCGTCGATCCCGCCCGATCAGCTCGATCTGATCGGCACCCGCTCGGTCGATCCGCTGGAGCGCAAGCTGCTGCGGCAGCGCAACGTCTTGATCGCGGACATGCGCCAGATCGACGAGTTCGGCGTCGCGGTGCTCACCCGCCGTGTCATCGAGCGCGTCAGGGCCAAGAACGGCGTGCTGCATGTCTCGTTCGACGTCGACTTCCTTGATCCGGAAGTCGCACCCGGCGTCGGCACCACGGTGCCGGGCGGCGCGACCTATCGGGAAGCCCATCTCATCATGGAGCTGCTGCACGATTCCGGACTGGTGCGCTCGCTCGATATCGTCGAGCTCAATCCGTTCCTCGACGAGCGCGGCCGCACCGCGCGCGTCGCGGTCGAACTGATCGGCAGCCTGTTCGGCCTGCAGATCACCGACAGACAGACGCCAAGCAATGCGGTGCTGCCCGAGATGGGCGAGTAGTCCCAATCCCGTCATCCTGAGGTGCGAGCGGAGCGAGCCTCGAAGGATGCACGGCCCGGCTGGTGGCCGTCGACCCTTCGAGACGGCCCCTCCGCGGCCTCCTCAGGGTGACGGATTGAGGGAGTGTCGCGCGGATAGAGGAAGCGAGACTGCAACAAAAAGGCGGCCACGAGGGCCGCCTTTTCAAATCGCATACGCTTGCGCGAATTACTCGGCTGCGAGCTTCACTTCCGGCGCGGCGGCGCGGACTTCGGCGTCGACCTGCGCTTCGAACTTGGCGAAGTTCTTCTGGAACATGCCGACCAGCGCACGCGCGGTCTTGTCGAACTCGGCCTTGTCGGCCCAGGTCTTGATCGGATCGAGGATGTGCGGCTCGACGCCCGGCAGCGAGGTCGGCACCGCGAAGCCGAAATACTTGTCGGTGCGGAAGTCGGCATTGCGGAGCGAACCGTTCAGCGCCGCGGTGAGCAGCGCGCGGGTCACCTTGATCGGCATGCGGCGGCCGATGCCGTACTTGCCGCCGGTCCAGCCGGTGTTGACCAGCCAGCAATCGACATTGTGCTTGGCGATCAGCTCGCGCAGCATGTTGCCGTAGACCGACGGATCGCGCGGCAGGAACGGCGAACCGAAGCAGGTGGAGAACTCCGGCTGCGGCTCGTTGCCGAGGCCGCGCTCGGTGCCGGCAACCTTCGCGGTGTAGCCGGACAGGAAGTGATACATCGCCTGCGCCGGCGTCAGCCTGGCGATCGGCGGCATCACGCCGAAGGCGTCGGCGGCGAGCATCACCACGTTCTTCGGATGCGGCGCGCAGCCGGTGCGCGAGGCGTTCGGAATGAAATCGAGCGGATAGGCCGAGCGGGTGTTCTCGGTCTTCGAGCCGTCGTCGAAATCGGGCACGCGATCGTTGGCACCGAGCACGACGTTCTCCAGCACCGCACCGAAGCGCTTGCTGGCGGCATAGATTTCCGGCTCGGCTTCGCCTGACAGCTTGATGCACTTGGCGTAGCAGCCGCCTTCGAAATTGAAGACGCCGTCCTCGCTCCAGCCATGCTCGTCATCGCCGATCAGCGTGCGCTTGGGATCGGCCGACAGCGTGGTCTTGCCGGTGCCGGACAGGCCGAAGAAGATCGCGGTGTCGCCGTCCGGGCCGACATTGGCCGAGCAGTGCATCGGCATCACGCCCTTCTCGGGCAGGTAATAGTTCAGCGTGGTGAATACGCTCTTCTTCATCTCGCCGGCATATTGCGAGCCGCCGATCAGGACGATCTTGCGGGCGAAATCGATGGCGACGACGTTTTCCGACTTGCAGCCGTGGCGCTTCGGATCGGCGCGGAAGCTCGGCAGATCGATGATCGTGAGTTCGGGCACGAAGCTCGCGAGCTCCGACGTCTCGGGACGAATGAGCAGCGTGCGGATGAACAGCGAGTGCCAGGCAAGCTCGGTGAAGACGCGTGTCTTGATGCGATGCTTCGGATCGGCGCCGCCGTAGAGATCCTGCGCGAACAGCGTCATGCCTTCGGCATGCTTGAGGAAGTCGGCATGCAGCGTCGCGAACTGCTCCGAGGTGATCGACTGGTTGCCAGCCCACCACATGCTCTTGTCGGTGAGATCATCGCGGACCGTGAACTTGTCCTTCGGGCTGCGGCCGGTGAACACGCCGGTATCCGCGCAAAGCGCGCCATCGGCCGAGAGCACCGCTTCGCCTGATCGCAACGCGTGCTCGTAGAGCTGCGGCGCGCCATAGTTCCAATGCACGCCTTTGAGATTTTTTAAGCCGAATTTGTCGGCGCCGAAGGCACCGTTATGCACGCCCGTCTCTTGCACGAAGAACCTCCTCGAACCCGCGTATCCTTGTTCGCGCGAACATCGCTAGTCGCGCTCCGCCGCGGTGACCGTCATCAGAATAATATAGCCTCTCGGCCCCGGTCCGGCGACCTAATAGTGGGGATCGCCGGGCTTGCCAAGCCAGTCGAATGGCTTTTGGTTTATTCCAAGGCGGGCACATCATCGGGCGCAAATACCGCAGCGCGAAACGCTTTCGCTTTGCTTTCGCTTTCTCGTTGTTTTCGCGGCGATCGGGCGACGTTTCGTCGCCTTTCCCGCTGCGAGCAAGGCGTTGCGATGCACAAAGAGTGCCAGCGACTGGCGTGTATCCGCGCCGAGCAACGCGGCAGGCAAGGAGAATGCCGGGTATGCGTTTCGCGCTGAGGATGTATCGTTACGATGGACCGCCGCGAGTTGACGCTGCGCTGCAGTGCCAGGCATGTCGTCCACGATCGTGTTGCACGCGGATTGCACCACTGGGTCGGCATCGAGCTGCATGCGATTGAGCTCAACACCCGTCGTCGAACTTGGATGATTGCAATGCCCGGCAGCAGCGAATGTTCCGCAAAGCGGGCTGCGTTCGGCTGCAACAGGATCACTGATCGTAGCGATCGATGGTAACGCAATCACCGCGTTGCACGTGCACGTCAGCGGTTGAAGCTCGCGATCCGAGCGATCTTCCGGAACAGCAACGCCGGAAATTCTCGCAACCCGCATCGCGCCCGTCGGCGATGATATCAGCGCCGGCACGAAATGATCGCGCTGTCAGAGACGCTGCGCCCGGCCTCGGCCAACGCGCGCGGAGCCGCACCGTGCGACACCATGCCTCGTCGCGCACAGCACCGCCGTTCGATGCCAACAGGTCGTGCTCCCTATCCCTCCCTCTATTCCTTGGCGCGCGCCTCGCCGGCGAGCCGCACCAGCATCTTGCGCAGCTCGGTGCCGTTGCTGACGCGCTCGGGGAAATCGAGCCGCAGCGTGTCACGGCCGGCCTGCATGTCCATGCCGTCGGGGTCGCAGCCGGTGCACAGCCAGTCGGCACTTTCCGCAGCCAGCAGCCGCGTGGCGTAGAGGTTCATGGCCTCGCGGTGATCTTCGTTCATATGCGCCACCGCGCCCGGCTCGGCCTCCAGCAGCGCTTCGGCGCCGCCGAGGTCGGTCAGAAACTGCGCAGGCTTGAGGTCGACGATCCGGCCGAACCCGGCCACCAGATGGGCGCCGCTCGGCCGGATCACGAAAAACGAGAAATCCTTAAATTGTACAAAGGCTTCCGCTGACGGATGAGCGCCAAGGTAGCGCCGGCGGACGAGATCCTGCTCAGCCTCCGCGACCTCCTCCGCCCGGCCGGCCAGCATGATCCGGGCCCCCTCCAGCGGATCCCCCTCGCCGCGCTCGTCCAGCATCAGCGACACGCGGTTGTCGGCCAGGATATTCCTGGTGTGCAGCGCCAGCCGGGAAATCAGCAGGATCGGCGAGCCGTCGGGGTGGCTGGCCAGATTGACCAGCGAGCAATAGGGATCGCCGGAACCGGTCATCAGCGTGGCGAGCGCGCCCTGTCGGCTGCGGCGGAGCAGGGAGCGGGCAAGGTGGGCGGGGTCGAAGTCGGCGGTCGGTTGCATGGGCCTATCGGGTCATTTTGGAGGCGAATCGAGCCGGTTCCCGTTGAAAAAAGAGCCTTTTCTCACGGTCTCAGGGTGCTATATGGGGTTCAACGCGTGGGTCGCAGAGCGTTTTTTGCGGAACTCGGTCACACTTCAGCCCAGCTTGCATTGCTCGTTGACCGCGTTCGAAGCCCATATTCTACGGCGAGTCGCCAGAGTGCCCGCCGTCTAAGCCACTCTCATTGTGAAAGCAGCTCATGCCCACAATCGCCTTGGTCGACGACGACCGCAACATTCTCACGTCGGTCTCGATCGCGCTCGAAGCCGAAGGCTATCGCATCATGACCTACACGGACGGTGCGTCGGCGCTGGATGGGTTTCGCACGTCACCGCCCGATCTTGCGATCCTCGATATCAAGATGCCGCGCATGGACGGCATGGAAACGCTGCGCCGGCTGCGCCAGAAGTCCGACCTGCCGGTGATCTTCCTCACCTCGAAGGATGAAGAGATCGACGAATTGTTCGGCCTGAAGATGGGCGCCGACGATTTTATCCGCAAGCCGTTCTCCCAGCGCCTGCTGGTGGAACGCGTCAAGGCCGTGCTCCGCCGCGGCCAGCCGAAGGATCCGACCGCCGCACCGAAGGAGCCGGATGCCCGCGCGCTCGACCGCGGCCTGCTGCGGATGGATCCGGAGCGCCACACCTGCACCTGGAAGAACGAGCCGGTGACGCTCACCGTGACTGAATTCCTGATCCTGCAGGCGCTCGCCACCCGCCCCGGCGTCGTGAAGAGCCGCAACGCGCTGATGGACGCGGCCTATGACGACCAAGTCTATGTCGACGACCGCACCATCGACAGCCACATCAAGCGGCTGCGCAAGAAGTTCAAGGTGGTCGACGACGATTTCGAGATGATCGAGACGCTGTACGGCGTCGGCTATCGCTTCAAGGAAGCCTGATCTGCGCTTCCCGGGCGGCTTGTTAACTGACAGGCCCCGCACGGCTGGGGTAAGCTCGGGCGACTGTCTGCTTCGCGGGACGACATCCATACCAACCGGCAGCTTTGCCAGTGCTTGATCGAACGCAGCTCGAGCAGGGACTGAACACCGAGGACGCGTCACAGCTCCTCGATCAAGAGGCCGTGGCCGACGATTTGGCGCGCGACAAAGGCTGGCGCCGCCCGCTCGGCTGGGTCCGCCGCGCCGGTCAGTTCTTCTTCGCGCTGTCGTTCTCGAGCCTGACGCGCCGCATCGTCTCGCTCAATCTGGCCGGCCTCGTCGCGCTGGTCGCCAGCATCCTCTATCTCTCGCAATTCCGCGCCGGCCTGATCGAGGCGCGCACGCAGAGCCTCTTGGTCTATGCCGAGATCATCTCGGAGGCGATCGCGGCGTCTGCGACCGTCGAAGGCAACACCGTCACCATCGATCCCGACCGGCTGCTCGACCTCAAGCCCGGCGAGAGCTTCGGCCAGCCGGATGAATCGGCGGATTTCCCGATCAACCCCGAGCGCGTCGCGCCGACCCTGCGCCGCCTGATCGCGCCGACCAAGACGCGGGCCCGCATCTTCGACCGCGACGGCGGCCTGATCCTCGACAGCCGCAACCTGTTCGCGCGCGGCGACGTGCTTCGCATGGAGCTGCCGCCGCCGTCGGAGAAGCCGTCGCTGTACGAGAAGACCAAGGCCACGATCAAGACCTGGCTCAACCGCGGCGACCTGCCGATCTACCGCGAGCTCGGCCCCGAAGGCGGCAAGGGCTATTCCGAGGTCGCGCAATCGCTCGAGGGCATGAAGGGCAGCGCGGTGCGCGTCACCGATCGCGGCGCGATCATCGTCTCGGTTGCCGTTCCGGTGCAGCATTTCCGCGCCGTGCGCGGCGCATTGATGCTGACCACGCAGGGCGACGACATCGACCAGTTGGTGATGTCCGAGCGCCTCGCCATCCTCAAGATCGGCGGGGTCGCCTCCGCCGTCATGATCATGCTGTCGCTGCTGCTGGCGAGCACGATCGCGGGTCCCGTGCGGCGGCTCGCCGACGGCGCCGAGCGCGTTCGTCACCGCATCCAGACCCGCGTCGAGATTCCCGACTTCACCGGACGCCGCGACGAGATCGGGCATCTCTCGGGCGCGCTGCGCGACATGACCAACGCGCTCTACAGCCGCATCGAGGCGATCGAGATGTTCGCCGCCGATGTCGCCCATGAGCTGAAGAATCCGCTGACCTCGCTGCGCTCCGCAGTCGAGACGCTGCCCTTGGCGCGCAACGAGAACAGCCGCGCGCGGCTGCTCGCCGTGATCGAGCACGACGTCAAGCGGCTCGATCGCCTGATCTCCGACATCTCCGACGCGAGCCGGCTCGACGCCGAATTGCAGCGCCAGGATATGGCGCCCGTCGATCTGCGCCGGCTGCTGACCACGTTGACCAGCGTCGCCAACGAGACCCGGCTCGGCCACGACGTCGCCGTCGAAGTCCGCTTCGAGGGCCGTGGACCGACCGACACGCTCTCGGTGCCCGGCCATGATTCCCGGCTCGGCCAGGTGATCTCGAACCTGCTGTCGAACGCGCAATCGTTCTCCAAGCCGGGCGACAAGGTGCGCATCGTCTGCCGCCGCACCCGCGGCGAGGTCGAGATCATGGTCGACGATGACGGGCCCGGCATCGGCGAGGACGCGCTGGAGCGGATCTTCGAGCGCTTCTACACCGACCGGCCGCACCAAGGCTTTGGCCAGAACTCCGGCCTTGGGCTCTCGATCTCCAAGCAGATCATCGAGGCGCATGGCGGGCGCATCTGGGCCGAGAACCGTCTGGGCCCTGCGGACGAAGACGGCAAGCCCACGGTCGCCGGCGCCCGTTTCGTGGTCAGGCTGCCGACCCTATGAGCGACAATTCAAGCGTGCACGCATCCGCCGTTCTGGTCGGCGAGCGTGCGGTGCTGATCCGCGGTCCGTCGGGCGCCGGCAAGTCGCGCCTGGCCTTCGACCTGATTCTCGCCGGGCGCACCGGAGCGCTTCCGCCGGCCATTTTAGTGGGGGATGACCGTGTCCATCTCGACACAGCCGGCGAACAATTGTGGGTTCGCCCGGCACAGCAATTGGCCGGTCTGATCGAGATCCGAGGCCTCGGAATCCGCCATTGTCCGTTCGCAGGTGAGGCCGTGGTCGGCCTGATCGTCGACCTTGCCGCCGACGATGCCGAGCGGCTGCCGCCGCCGGAGGCGCTCAAGATCCGCCTTAATGGTGTTTCAATACCGCGAATTCCCGTACCGGCCGGCTTCCAACCCCTGCCGCTGGTTGTCGCTGCGCTGACGACAACCTGAAAGTTCATCCTCCCGTAATCTTGCGGCCAATTGTGGGAAGGGAATTGGTAACCATATCACATCCACTATGGCGTCGGATTTTGCCGGCGCAGCCTCCCCTCTCTACCGCCAGGAACCGGGAGACTAGCCAAGATGCCCTCTTGCGCAGGGCCTCTGGATGGTCAAAGTGGCGCGTTCGTGCGGTGCACCAAAGGGCGCCCGCGAGGAGTTTCCGATGATTGGTCTAGTGCTGGTGACCCATGGGCGCCTTGCTGACGAGTTCAGAGCCGCGCTCGAACACGTCATGGGTCCGCAGAAACAAATTGAAGCAATTACGATCGGGGCCGAGGACGATTCCGATCTCTGTCGAAGCGACATCATCGAGGCGGTGAATCGCGTCGATAGCGGCGACGGCGTTGCGATCCTCACCGACATGTTCGGCGGCACGCCGTCGAACTTGGCGATCTCCTGCATGAGCCGCCCGAAGGTGGAAGTGCTCGCGGGCATCAATCTTCCCATGCTGGTCAAGCTTGCCAAGGTTCGCGAGGAGCGCTCGCTGCCCGACGCGATCGCGATGGCGCAGGAAGCCGGCCGCAAATACGTCACCATCGCCAGCCGCGTTCTCGCAGGCAAATGAGCGGCGAGGCCCCGGGCGAAAACCATGTCGGCCCGGGCGTGCCAGCGGGCGCCATTTCGCGCGAACTCCTGATCGTCAACAAGCGCGGCCTGCATGCGCGGGCATCGGCCAAGTTCGTCCAGCTGGTCGAGCGCTTCAACGCCGAGATCTGGGTGACGCGCGGCGGCGAGACTGTCGGCGGCACCTCGATCATGGGCCTGATGATGCTGGCCGCAGGGCCCGGCACCACGGTCGTGGTCTCCGCGAAAGGCGACGAGGCGCAGCAGGCACTCGACGCCATCGCCGAGCTCGTCGCCGGCAAGTTCAACGAAGAAGGCACGTAAGACGATCCTTCGCCGCTACTCTCCCCGTCATCCTGAGGTGCGAGCGGAGCGAGCCTCGAAGGATGCACGGCCCCGCCAGTGGCCGTCGATCCTTCGAGGGCCGCTGAAGAAGCGGCCACCTCAGGATGACGGAAACGGCACGGCACCGATGCCTGGAAATGGCTACTTCGCCGGCGGCACCAGATAGACCTTCCACACTGTCGACGGACCGGGATGGCCGTTGAAGAAGCGCATGGTGTTCATCACCAGCGGCTCGGCATCTTTGGCATGCTCCGCCATCCATGCCTCGCATGGCTGCAGGAACACCGGATCGGTGGTGTCGCAGACGCCGATGAAGCCGCGACGCTTGGCTTCGTCGAGCGACGTCAGCCCCGACGACCACGCTTCGCCCGGCACGAGCGAGGCCGGATGATCCGGACTGTAGAACGTCATCGGCTCGCCGATGTCGGAGCGTGCGACCACCACCGCCCAGCGCGAATGGAATCTGTCCTGCCAGGTCTGGGTGAGCTCGCGCGCCAATTCAGAGCGCGCGGCGTAGGTCGAGCCGCCGACACGGTTGGAGGCGATTTCCTGCGTGGCGATGCTGGGCGCGGCGATCAGCGTGACGATCGTGGCCACGAACCACACCGCCGTGATCGAGAACAGCGCCATGCGCGGGAAACGCAGCGAGGGGATCGCAACCAGCGCAAGCGGCACCAGGAAGAACAGAGGGATGCCCCAATCGGTCTTGATGTAGACGGTGAACGCCAGCGCGCCGAGCGGCGGCCCCGATCGCGACGATCAGCTGGATGATCCAGATGTTGAGCGCCTGCGGAAGATTGACGGACGGATTGGGTCCGCCCGACCAGATCCGCGCCAGCACGTCCGACGGCCGCCATGGCACCGACCCCAGCAGCAGCGCCACAAGGCCCAGTACGGTCGGAATCGCGAGCAGACCGAGATTGTGCACGATGTAGCCGATCACGAGCTGGACGTTGAGCTCACGGCTCGACAGCGCGTAGACGTCGCCGGCATAGGTGAACGGCACGAAGTTCACCTCCTCCAGCCACACCAGATGCGGGATCATCGTCACGATCATGGTGCCGATCGCAACCCACGGCGCCGGCGAGCGCAGGAATTGCATCCGCTGCGGATGGATCAGCGCGGCAAGGCCGACGGCGCCGATCATCGTCACCACCCAGTACTTGGTCATCAGCGCCAGCATGCCGGCAAAGCCGAGCCAGAGCCCCGATTTGAAGCTGCGCTTCTCGAACGCGTTCAGATAGGCCAAAGCACCAACAGCGGCAACGGCACCAGCTGCGCGAGGTCGGCGTTGTACTTGAAGCCCTTGAAATTGAAGATCGGGTAGAGCGCGAGCATCACCACCATGAAGAACGCACGACGGCGATCGACGACGCGCAGCGCGATCAGCCAGCACACCACCAGCGCAAAGCTGACGGTTGCCATCGCGAGCGCGTAGGTCGACCAGTTGGTGACGGGGAAAATCCTGAACCAGACCCCCGCGATCCAGCCCGACAGCGGCGGATGCTTGCCATAGCCGAGCAGGAAGCGCTGGCCCCAGGCATAAGCCTCCGCGACGTCCATATGGACGTCCTGCGCAGCCTTGAGCTTGACCAGGATCAGCGTCCACAGCACCGCGTGAACCAATGCGAAGCCGAACACCAGCCACAGGCTGGTCTTGGGATCGGTGGCGCGCGAGGCAATCCAGGCGGCGATCCGCCGGATCGTCAGTCTGCGGGTCGTGCGCCTTGCGGCAGGGAGGGTGGTGGCGGTCGACATGGCCTGTGCCTGAGGCATGACCCGGAAACGTGGAAAGCGGTTTCCCGGAAGGATCATGCCGAATGGAAGCGGAAGGAGCGATGAGTGAGTGCTCACCAGCATTTCATCGCGCTTTAGCGCGTTTTTGTGGCCAGTGTAATCAGCTTGGCGTGAGAACGCCTCCAGCCGGCCGGTTCACTTTCCGAGAAGCTCCGGCCGGTACTCGAAATGCATGGTATCGTAGTGATACCACTTGCCGCCCCATATGAAGCCATGGCGCTCGAAAATGTCGACGATCTCGCGCGGCATCCGGTTCTTGTAGGGGATGGTTTTGCCCTTGCCCGCCCATAGCCAGTAATCCGAGACCTTCAGGTTGAGGTCGATCGCGGCCGCATAACCATGCATGCTCATCCGCCCGGTATCGGCGACGGCGCGACAAGATAGCACACCCGCGATCGGAAAGGCCGCGGCGCGCAGCGCCGGATCGAGCGCGTCGATCTCGGCGGAGACCTGCTTGAGGCGCTCGGCCACGCCGTTGACCCGCGTGACCTGAACCGGCTTGGCCCAGGACCGCGGCAGCCAGGTGATCGTCACCAGGTTCCGCCTGACCTCCGCCGTGTTGCAGTCGCCATACATCTTCTTGAAGAAGGCCTCGTTGCGGAAGCGGCCGGGATCGACGTTCGGGGCCGGCGGCGCCGATGGCCCGGACGGATAAGGCTGCCGCATCTGGTCGAGGATCGAGGCATTGCGCAGCATCTGATCGAACGGCTTGCCGGAGACGCCGTCATCGACCGGCATCACCGTGCCGTCGCGCCAGGTGATCGTAGTGTCGTCATGGCCGGACAGCGCATCGGGATAGGCGCGCACCAGGCGGTCGAGCAGCTCGCTCTTGCTCTGCGCGTGCGTAAACGGCGGCAGCAGCGCCAGCAAAGCAACGATGCAGGCCGTGCCGCGCGCGGCCATTCAGCGCTTTCCGGCCTGATCGATCAGCGCAACATTGGCCTCCTCGATCGCGTTCAGCTTCGGATTCCAGCTGTTCGGCGCATACCACGGGAAGCGCGCGAAATACGCCTTGAGATCGGCGGAATCGAAATAGCGGCCCCTGCGGGCGAAGATCTCGTTGCGTGCGATCCGCAACTCGTCCCGCGACAGCCGCCGCAGATCGGCCGGCGTCAGCAGACGCCGGTCGGAATCCGGGAAGATGAAACCGCTCGGCGCAGCGCCGCCACCGGATTCGAAGCGATCGATCAGCGCGACATTCGCGCTCTCGATCGCATTCAGCGGCGGATCCCATGAGCGGGGCACGTACCAGGCGAACCTGCTGAATCGCGCGGTCAGGTCGGGCGCGTTGAAGTAGCGCCCGCGCCGCGCGAAGATTTCATTGCGCGCGATCCGCAGATCGTCCTTGCTGAGCAGCCTGAGATCGCTCTCCGACAGCAGGCGGCTGTCGGAATCCGCAATGATGAAATCCGATTGCGTGCGCACCACCGGCGGCGCCGATGGCGGCAGATTTTGCTGCGGCGGGATCACCGTTGCCGGCGGATCGACGGTTGCAACCTGAGCCGGCGCGTTGCCGGCGAAATAGAACGAGCCGTCGATCGGCGAGGTCGAGACCCAGGGCTGCTGCGCGCTGCCGGTCGCGCGCTTGAC
Source organism: Bradyrhizobium sp. JR3.5 (assembly GCF_054057015.1). NCBI lineage: Bacteria > Pseudomonadati > Pseudomonadota > Alphaproteobacteria > Hyphomicrobiales > Nitrobacteraceae > Bradyrhizobium > Bradyrhizobium sp. JR3.5. The sequence goes on along the minus strand of NZ_JBSRYV010000002.1, from coordinate 3,638,267 downwards.
GACGAGGCCGACCTGATTGAACGCCTGCAGCACGTCGAGCCCGGGCTTCTGCATGGTGTCGACGAGAGCGCGCGTGTAGGGGCTGTGGCCGTCATCGCCGTCGAGCGCGACGTTGCCCGGCTGGGTCGCGTAGGACAACAGCGTGCCCTCCGGCGCGCGGATCTGGGCAAGGCCGCCGTCGGCGGCGCGCAAGCCGCGGCCGCCGAACGGATTGTTCCGGCAGGCGTCCAGGATGACGATGTTGAGCCGCGTGCCGGCGCCTTCCATCTGCCGCAGCACCAGGCCGACATCGACCATCTGGAAATCGACATCGGCCTCGCGCACAGGATTCGCCGAGACCGGCACCAGATAATTCGTTCCACGCACCTGGATGCCATGACCGGCGTAATAGAACAGCGCCACGTCGGCGCCCATCAGCTGGCTGCCGAAGCGCTGGATCGCGGCATCGAAACCGGCCTTGTCCAGATCGACCTGGGCCTGTCCGCCGACCAGTGCAAAGCCGAGCCGCTGCAGCGTGTCGGCCACGAGCTGCGCATCGTCCTTCGGATTCTGCAGCCGCGACACGTTCTGATAGGTCGAATTGCCGACCACCAGCGCGACGCGCTTGTCGGCGGCTGCGGGCGCTGCGAACAACACGGCGAGCAATCCGGCGGCGAGAAGGGTCCAGCGCATCGTCAGGTCCACGGTTTTGGGGCCGAAACACCTAGCAGAAACGTGCCCTAAAATCGATCATGGCGGATCTGACTGAAACACGGCCGTGATTCGCCGTCACATCCCCGCAAAATACCGCAATATGGTTGCCCGCGCGGGGGTGCGGATGCTATCCCGCGCCCCATGACAACTGCCCCGATTTCGAACATCCGCAACTTCTCCATCGTCGCCCATATCGACCATGGCAAATCGACCCTTGCCGACCGCCTGATCCAGATGACGGGCGGCCTGTCGGATCGCGAAATGGCGGGCAAGGAGCAGGTGCTCGATTCGATGGATATCGAGCGCGAGCGCGGCATCACCATCAAGGCGCAAACCGTCCGGCTGAACTACCGCGCCAAGGACGGCAAGGATTACATCTTCAATTTGATGGACACGCCCGGCCATGTCGACTTCGCCTACGAGGTCTCGCGGTCGCTGGCGGCCTGCGAGGGTTCCCTGCTGGTGGTCGACGCCAGCCAGGGCGTCGAGGCGCAGACGCTCGCCAACGTCTACCATGCGCTCGACGCCGGTCACGAGATCGTGCCGGTCCTGAACAAGGTCGACCTGCCCGCGGCCGAGCCCGAAAAGGTCAAGCAGCAGATCGAGGACGTGATCGGCATCGATGCCTCCGACGCCGTGATGATCTCCGCCAAGACCGGCCTCGGCGTGCCCGACGTGCTGGAGGCGGTCGTCACCCGCCTGCCGCCGCCGAAGGGCGACCGCGACGCGACCTTGAAGGCGCTGCTGGTCGACAGCTGGTACGACGTCTATCTCGGCGTGGTCGTCCTGATCCGCGTCGTCGACGGCGTGATGAAGAAGGGCAGCCGCATCCGCATGATGGGCACCGGCGCGGCCTATGACATCGAGCGCGTCGGCTTCTTCACGCCGAAGATGCAGCAGGTCGAGGAGCTCGGCCCCGGCGAGATCGGCTTCATCACCGCGGCGATCAAGGAAGTCGCCGATACGAGAGTGGGCGACACCATCACCGACGACAGGAAGCCCGTCACCGAAATGCTGCCGGGCTTCAAGCCGGCGATCCCGGTCGTGTTCTGCGGCCTGTTCCCGGTCGACGCCGACGATTTCGAGACGCTGCGCGCGGCGATGGGCAAGCTCAGGCTGAACGACGCCAGCTTCTCCTTCGAGATGGAAACCTCCGCCGCACTCGGCTTCGGCTTCCGCTGCGGCTTCCTCGGGCTGTTGCATCTGGAGATCATCCAGGAGCGGCTGTCGCGCGAGTTCGACCTCAATTTGATCGCGACCGCGCCGAGCGTCATCTACAAGATGAAGCTGACCGACGGCACCGAGCTCGAGATCCATAACCCGGTCGACATGCCCGACGTGGTCAAGATCGCCGAGATCGAGGAGCCCTGGATCGAGGCTACCATCCTCACCCCCGACGAATATCTCGGCAGCGTGCTGAAGCTGTGCCAGGACCGCCGCGGTTCGCAGAAGGAGCTCACCTATGTCGGCTCCCGCGCGATGGTGAAATACGACCTGCCGCTCAACGAGGTGGTGTTCGATTTCTACGATCGCCTGAAGTCGGTGTCCAAGGGCTACGCCTCGTTCGACTATCATCTGACCGACTACAAGCCGGCCGACCTGGTCAAGATGCAGATCCTGGTCAACGCCGAGCCGGTCGACGCACTGTCGATGCTGGTGCATCGGACCCGCGCCGAGGGCCGCGGCCGCGCCATGGTCGAGAAGATGAAGGAGCTGATCCCGCCGCACATGTTCCAGATCCCGATCCAGGCGGCGATCGGCGGCAAGGTGATCGCACGCGAAACCGTCCGCGCGCTGCGCAAGGACGTCACCGCGAAGTGCTACGGCGGCGACATCACGCGCAAACGCAAGCTTCTGGAGAAGCAGAAGGAAGGCAAGAAGAAGATGCGGCAGTTCGGCAAGGTCGACATCCCGCAGGAAGCCTTCATCGCCGCGCTCAAGGTGGATAGCTGAGGCGACGACACGGACTGTCGCCAGCTTGACGACAGGCGCGCCGGCCCGGTCCTAGTCGAAAATCTCGAAAACAACCCCATGCAAAGTAGCCGGATAGCTGACACGCTGTCGCAGGCGCGCTTGTTGCCCGTTCTTGTCCCGGCAACAAAACGCACCATGATTTGAATCGCCACGGCGCAGCGCGCCGACTAAGCTCCCATCATGTTGCGCATCCTGTCCCTTTCGATCGTCATCCTCGCCCTGCTGCAGCCTGACCTGAGCGCGGCTGCTTCCTCGAAGAAGCGGCAGACCGCCCGCTGGCATGGCTATGGCTTCCTGCCCGGCTACCGCCAGCCGCCCAACCAGACCATTCCGGTGCTCGGTCCGCGCGGCGCCGCCCGCGGCTACCCGGACTTTTCGCCGGAATACTGGTATGGCGGCGATTGGCACTATTTCGGTCGGCCCGGCTTCCATGGCGGCGGGCGCTACAATGGCGGCAGCTACGGCCCGTGCTGGAGCTGGACGCCGATCGGGCGGGCCTGGAACTGCGGCTAGCCGCGCGTCGCTGCGACATCTTGCGCATGCAACGCACGATCCGCTGATCCCGGAATGAGAGGCATGTTGCTCGTCATATTGCCGCCGGACCTCGGATAGGCCACGATCCTCCCTGCGCGGACCACAACAAACAACAGCGCCGGGGAAACGCATGAGCAAGGACGCTCGGTTCGACTATGGCTGGGTCGTCGTCGGCGCGGGCGCGCTGATGACCTGCGTCGGCTTCGGCACCATGCTGTCGCTCGCGGTGTTCCTGCAGCCGATCTCGGATGCGATGGGCTGGTCGCGTGCCGGCGTATCGGCCGCCGCGACGCTGGATTTCCTCTGCATGGGTTTTGCGGCGTTCGCCTGGGGCACGCTGTCCGACCGCTTCGGCACCCGCATCGTGGTGCTGGCGGGCAGCCTGCTGCTCGGGCTTGGCCTCGTGACGGCAAGCCAGGCGCAGAGCCTGTGGCAATTCCAGCTCTGCTTCGGCGTGCTGATCGGGATCGCCGCCGGCAGCTTCTATGCGCCGATGATGGCGCTCGCGAGCGCCTGGATCGACAAGCATCGCAGCCTCGCCGTCGCGCTGGTATCGGCCGGCATGGGTGTATCGCCGCTGACGGTCGCACCATCCGCCAGCTGGCTGATCACCGCCTATGACTGGCGCTTCGCGATGCTCGTCATCGGCATCGCCGCATGGGCGCTGCTGATCCCCGCATCGTTCCTGGTGCGCCCGGCACCGCAGGGATCGATCGTCGCGACTGCGACCGCAGCGAACCCACCGCAAGCGGAATGGACCGTGGCGCAGGCGCTGCGCACGCCGCAATTCATCACGCTGGCGTTGGCCCATTTCGCCTGCTGCGCGGCGCATTCGGGCCCGATCTTCCACATGGTGTCCTACGCCATGGTGTGCGGCATCGCGCCGCTCACCGCGGTCACGGTCTACAGCCTCGCCGGCTTCTCCGGGCTCGGCGGACGCCTGCTGCTCGGGGTGCTGGCCGACCGCCTCGGCGCCAAGCCGGTTTTGGTCGGCGGCCTCTTGGTGCAGGCGCTGTCGATCGCGACCTATCTCGCAGTGGCGCAGCTCGGCGAGTTCTACGCGCTGTCGGTGGTGTTCGGGCTCGCCTATGGCGGCGTGATGCCGCTCTATGCCGTGCTGGTGCGTGAATTCTTCGGCGCGCGCATCATGGGCACCGTGTTCGGCGCCGTGTCGGCCTTTGCGAGCCTCGGCATGGCGCTCGGGCCATGGGCCGGCGGTTACGTGTTCGACACGTTCCACGGCTACACGTGGCTGCACGCCGGTTCCTTTGCGATCGGCCTTGCGGCGGTCGCGGTGGCGCTGAGTTTCTCCACCAAGCGCCAGCCGTCGCTCGATCTCGGCCGCGCCGCCGCCTGAGCGCGGATGCATGGGTCGATCCCGCGCGGCCGCGATGGATAGCTGATCTGCGCCAGCGCCGCCCCGCCTTGCCCTCTCCTGCCGGATGGGCCACCATCGCCTGCCCCGCCCAACAAGAACGTCAGAAGGGGCGCCGAGGACACGCATGAACAAGCCGCAGGGAGTAGACCTTGTCGAGCGGGCGCGCGCGCTGGCGCCGCTGATCATGAGCGAAGCCGACGAGATCGAACGGACGCGGCGGCTGACGCCTTCCGTCACCGCGGCGCTGGTCGAGAACGGGCTCTATCGCGCGCTGCTGCCGAAGCGCTTCGGCGGCGCCGAGGCGACGCTGGACGCCTTCATGCAGATGCAGGAGGAGATCGCCAAGGCCGACGCCTCGACCGCCTGGTGCCTCGGCCAGTGCAGCGTCTGCGCCATGACCGCGGCCTATCTCGAGCCCGATGCCGCCAACGCGATCTTCAACACCGCGCCCGGCATCCTGGCCTGGGGCGCGATCGCCCATGAGGTGCGCGCCGAGCCCGGCGGCTACCGCGCCAGTGCGCGCTGGGATTTCGCCTCCGGCTCGCGGCAGGCGAGCTGGCTCGGCGCCCATGTCCGCGTCGTCGAGGCCGACGGCTCACCGCGCAAGAAGGCCGACGGCTCGCCGGAAATCCGCACCATCCTGTTTCCGGTGTCGCAGGCTGTGATGTACGACGTCTGGGACGTGATCGGCCTGAAGGGCACCGGCACCGATTCCTATTCGGTCGACAACCTCTTCATTCCGGAAAAGTTCGCCGCGTTGCGCGACGACCCGGCCGCGTGCCGCGAGCCGGGGCCGCTGTACAAGCTCTCCACCAACATGGTGTTCAGCATGGGCTTTGCCGCCACCTCGCTCGGCGTCGCGCGCGCCATGCTGGATGCGGCGACCGAGCTTGCGCGGGCTAAGACCCCGCAAGGCCTCAAGGCTATGCGCGACAACAACGCCGTGCAGGGCCAGATCGGCCGCACCGAGGCGAGCCTGCGCGCCGCGCGCGCCTATCTGTACGCGACGGCCCACGACGTCTGGAGCGATCTCGCCCGCGGCGATCCGATCAGCGAGGCACATCGCATCGCGATCCGGATCGCCTCGACCTGGATCATCCACCAGTCGGCCGCCGTGGTCGACATCGCCTATCACATGTCGGGGGCAACGGCGGTGTTTGCGAAGAATCCGTTCGAGCGGCGGTTTCGCGACATGCATGCGATCGCGCAGCAGATCCAGGCCCGCGACACCCAGTATGAGGACGCCGGCAAGGCGATCCTGTCGGGCAATCTCTCCGCTCCGCCAACGGCGCGCTAAAGCGCGATAACGTCAGATTGAACCAGGGCGTGCACTCATCAATCCGCCATGCAGCTCTACTGCAGTTGTGTTTGTGCACAGCGTGCCAGGTTGGCCCTGACCACGAGGTGATGAAAAGGCCTGATCGCGTTGAGATAGGTGAAGCCCAGGGCATTGTGGGTATGCACAACGGTTGTCGCGATGAGCAACGTGCCTGTGGGACAATGGCGTCGGAGCAAAGATAGCCGGAAGTCCAGGTGTCGGTCATCCGTACCGAGCACGATTTCGTCCTTGCCCTCCCAGTGCACCGGGAAGAAATCCACCCGTTCATGGCTGTCGGGGAACGTCCTGACCGTATCGGAGGTTTTGATGCCAAAGGGCGTAACCATGGCGTCGCGCAGCGCGATCAACGCCTTTTGCCACGCGGGTGGATTGACGAGTGTCCGCGTCGCCAGCTCGCGCATGCTCGGCTGTTCCGATGCACTCAAGTCGATGCTGTAGCTATCGAGTAAACTGGCGTTCTCGTACCAGCTCGCAACGACACTTTCCGACGGCGGCGTCGTCCGGCGTACCTGCGGTTTGCGGTCTAAACCCATGCTCATGACGATGTCACCTATGCGAGGGGCCAATAGGAAGAGCTATTCTCAGTTTTAGACGCTGTGATTTCCCTACGCTGAGCTCGCAACTCGTCGCCGGTTTGCAGGCCTTCAACTCTACGGTGATCGGCGCGGGGTCTCAAGGCCGATCTACGCGTCAAAGAATTGATCCCACGAACGATAGAGGGGTCAATGTTCGAGGCTTGTTCACGCTCAAACCGCGAGGGACTGATTGCGGCTAGCCGCATTGAGAAGGACGCCCGCTTTGGATCAAAAGCCGTCGATCGCGACCGAACCCAGAGACTTCCGGTTCACTTCGGAGAGCCGATGTTCTCGAAGGTCATTCAGACCGTCAGCTACGGGCCATGTGTGGACGGCTCCGGGTTGGCAAGAAGAATCTTCACTTTGCGGCGTTGGTCGGAGCGGCCATGTGTTCGGCCTGTTTGCGCGGTTCACATGACCGCTGGCCATAATGCCCTCCGCGGATCAGGTCCCGGTCAAAAGCACGCATTCGAAGATGCCATGGCCCATGTGGGTTGTCCTGATCGCCGGATCGACCGGCGCTGCATTAAGTGCTGTTCGCCCTCCCAACCGTTACGTCACACCGGATGTCCGGTGTAATGTCGTCTCGTCACGCCGCGAGAGCGGCGGGTTCATTGTAACGTTCGTTTCTGGCCATCATTGCCCACGCCATTCTGGCGAGTTTGTTAGCGAGTGCGATGGCCGCGACCTTTGTGGGCCGCCGGGCCAACAATCGAGTGAGCCAGGGCCGGTGATCGGTGCCATGGATCTTGGCATAGCGGATCACGGCGAGCGCGCCAGCCGTGAACAGGCTGCGTAAATAGCGATCCCCTTGTTTGCTGATACCGCCAAGTTTGTCCTTGCCTCCGCTCGACTTCTGCTTCGGCACGAGCCCAACCCAGGCCGAGAAGTCTCGTCCCGATCGGAAAGCCTTGGGATCCGCAATGCTGGCGACCAATGCTGTGGCCAACGCCGGCCCGACACCGGGGATCGCGTCCAGCCGTTTGCTCGTCGTGCTTGATCGATGCCAGGCGATGATGCGTCGGTCGAACTCCAGGATTTGAGCCTTCAGCGCGCGCAATTGACTGCCGAGAGCAGCAAGACATGCACGGGCCACCTCGGGGAGCCGGTGGTCGGCTGTGTCGGCGACGACTTCTAGCAGTTGCTCCACACCCCTGCGCCCCACAGGGGCGACAATCCCGAACTCGGCAAGATAGGCGCGGATTGAATTGATGACGGCAGTCTGTTGGCGGATGAAGAGATGGCGCGCCCGGTGAAGCATCAGACAGCTCTGTTGCTCGACCGTCTTGGTCGGCACGAACCGCATGTTGGGTCTCGTGACCGCCTCGCAAATCGCTTCCGCGTCCGTGGCGTCGTTCTTCTGCCGCTTGACGTAGGGCTTCACATAGGCCGGCGGCATCAATCGCACCGTATGCCCTAACTCCTGCAGCTCGCGGGACCAATGGTGGGATGACGCGCAAGCCTCGATCCCCACCAGGCACGGCGGCAGCTTCTGGAAAAACGCCAGGACGTGGCGACGCCGCAACTGACGGCGTACGACCACTTGGCCCGCTGCATCAACGCCGTGTACTTGGAAGACCGACTTCGCAATATCCAGACCGATCGTCGAAATTGACTGCATAGGCTGCTCCTCCGAATCGTGGGAGCTTCAAACAGCGCCCACTCCTTGGCACTCTTGTGCCGGTGGAGGAGCCGTCCACAGCATCAAAAACGGACTTGCCTCAGCGGAGATTGCGAGCGAACATTTTGGCCCAAGTTGCAAAAAAATGGAAACGGCCAAAATGCGAAGAGCACTCCTTACTGCAATCTTCGTGGCGCTGATAACTGCCCCCGCATCCGCGCAGTCTGCAACCGAAGCTCGTGCCATCGCCAAGGAGGCCACCATTTACGGCTTCCCGCTCGTGGACAGCTATCGCATCCAGTATTCGTATTTCGCAGACCGGAACAGTCCGGAGTTCAAGGCACCGTGGAACCAGATATTCAATAACGCCCGTGTCTATACGCCTGACGACAAGGCAATCCAAACCCCTAACTCAGACACCCCATACTCATATGTCGGGGCGGATTTGCGCGCGGAGCCAATTGTCTTAACAGTGCCCGCAGTCGAGAAGGGTCGCTACTATTCGCTTCAGTTTATCGACATGTACACATTCAATTTCGCTTACGTTGGCAGCCGTGCCACTGGCAATGGAGCCGGGAGCTATCTGCTTGCTGGCCCGAAGTGGAAGGGCGAGAAGCCCAAGAGCATCAAATCGGTGATCCGGTCGGAAACCGAGTTCGCCTTCGTGCTCTATCGGACCCAGCTTTTCGATCCAAGCGACATTGAGAACGTCAAGAAGATACAAGCAGGTTATAAAGTGCAGACACTCTCGGAGTATCTCGGCAAGCCAGCGCCCCGGAGCCCATCCCCAGTCGATTTCATGAAACCGCTAAACGTCGAACAAGAGCGGACGTCGCTTCAATTCTTCAACGAGCTAAACTTCATTCTGCAATTCTGTCCGACCAATCCCGTTGAGAACACGCTTATGTTGCGGTTCGCCAGAATTGGTGTTGGCGCGGGCAAGTCGTTTGACGCCAATTCACTCTCGCCCGAGATGCAGAAGGCGTTGCAAGATGGCATGGCTGATGCTTGGGCCGCGTTCAAGGATTACAAGGAAACCGAGCTCGACACCGGCAAGAGGACGAGCGCTGACGGCTTTGGTACCAGGGCCTTCTTGAAAGGCGATTACTTGGCGCGGTTCGCCGCCGCGGTGCTTGGTATCTACGGTAACTCGAAGGATGAGGCGATCTACCCCGCCTATTTCATCGACGCCGACAAGCAGAAGCTGGACGGTGCAAACCGTTACATCCTTCGCTTTGCGCCGGGAAAGTTGCCGCCAGTAAATTCGTTCTGGTCGCTCACGATGTACGAGTTGCCCGCAAGCCTGCTATATGCCAACTCGCTCAACCGCTATCTGATAAATTCAACGATGTTGCCGAGCCTCAAACGGGACCCTGATGGCGGGATCACTCTGTACGTACAGAATGCGTCGCCGGGTGTGGACAAGGAAGCGAATTGGCTACCAGCTCCGAGAGGTCCGTTTTTTCCGGTCATGCGCCTGTATTGGCCCAAGCCCGCAGCTCTAGACGGGAAATGGAAGGCTCCCTCCTTGCAGCGAGTGAACTGAGGGAAATTGACATGAAAACCTCGCTCACCCTTTTCGCGCTGGCTTTTGGATTAACTACAATCAATGAGGCTCAGGCGCAGACCACAGCGCAACCATCCGCAAGCGGCCTACCGATCCCGGTCACCGTTGATAGCTTCGTACGCGCCGAGAGCGACCTGTATTTTGGCGGCATCCTGAAGGACAGTGGAGCGATCGGAAAATTCCTGCATCGCCGTGAGCCCGCAGGGATCGACAATCAGACCGTGATCCGCCTCAACCGGGATACGCTCTATTCGTCAGCCGTTTTCGATCTCGATGCCGGACCGGTCACCATCACAATGCCGAACGCAGGTAAACGTTTCATGTCGCTGATGGTCATCAACGAGGACCATTACGCACCTTCGGTGACTTATGATGTTGGGCCGCACACGTTCACGAGAGAAAAGATCGGTACACGATACATGGCCGCTGCTGTGCGTACCCTGGTCGATCCGGCGAACCCGAAGGACGTTGAAGAAGTCCATGCGCTTCAGGACATGATCAAGGTCAGCCAGAAGAGCGCCGGGAAGTTCGAAACGCCCAATTGGGATCACGTCAGCCAGAAGAAAGTGCGTGATGCGCTGCTGGCGCTGGGTTCGACCATACCGGATTTCAAGAAGGCGTTCGGCTCCAAGGCCGAAGTCGATCCGATACGGCATCTGATCGGAACAGCGTTGGGTTGGGGCGGCAATCCCGTTAAGGACGCGACCTATCTCAACATCACACCTACCAAGAATGACGGGGCGACGGTTTATAGGCTCGACGTCAAAGACGTGCCGGTCAACGGCTTCTGGTCGGTAAGCCTCTACAACGCCGAGGGTTACTATGATAAGAACCCCTACGACGCCTATTCGATCAACAGCATTACGGGCAAGAAAAACGCCGATGGCTCGATCACCATCCAGTTCGGCGGCTGCGACGGCAAGATCCCGAACTGTCTGCCGGTCATGAAGGGCTGGAACTACACGGTACGGCTCTATCGCCCGCGTGCCGAAATCCTGAGCGGCAAGTGGAGGTTCCCTGAGCCGCAACCGGCAATTTAGTCGCACGCGCGACAAGTCCCATGGCTGCTTTGGGTCATTCTCGACCGATTTCAAGGTGGCTTCGCGATGTCTGCTTATTCTCCGGAAGCGGACATCGGCCCGCTGGCGTTTATGAGTACGCGCCCTAACGACAGCGAGGACGATGCGCTCCTCTCTCGCTCGTGGAGGGCTGGGGTTGGGGGTAGCGCCGCGAATGCCATCGTGGAGAGAGCCCCACCCGCCGCGCTCCGGACGACGCTCCGCGTCGCTCGGGGCGCGTCGGCCTAAGAGCGAGCTTCGCTGGTCTCGACCGCCCCCGCAAGCGGGAGAGGCGAAGCGAGTCTGCGGTCCGACTGCTTCAACCCAATCTCATTGCGCTTTAGCCGGACAGTACGAAAGTCGCACCGCCCGCAATGATCGCGGTACGAATACCGGCGGCAACAACACCCGGTTGTTAAGCTTTTTCTGAGACTTTGCGGCCGGCGCTAATGCCTGGAGTTCCGCTGGTACCATGTTCAAGCTTCGATCGATTGCCGCCCGCCTGATCCTGGCGATTTCGCTGACCGTTGCAGTCGCCTGCGCCATCCTCGGCAGCTTCTGCATCAGCCAGCAGCGCACGCTGACGCGGCTCGCGTTCGATCAGCAGCTCAAGCTGCAATATGACAGCGTGATTGCAGCGATCGAATACGAAGGTCGCGCCGCGCTTGCGGTCTCGGCCGTGATCGCCGCCCTGCCGCCGGTCGAAGAGGCCATCGCCAGAGGCGACCGCGACGGCCTCGGCAAGCTGCTCGGCGCCCCCTGGGCCGCGATGAAGGCGCAAGGCATCCCGCTGATCTCGTTCTGGCAGGCCCCGGCAACCAGCTTCTACCGGGTCCACGCGCCAAAACTGTTCGGCGACGATGCCTCCACGCGGCGCACGACGGTGGTGGAATCGATCAAGGCCGGCAAGCCGATCGTCGGCGTCGAGCCCGGCCGCGAGGCGCTTTCGATCTTCGGCATGACCCCGGTCATGCATGACGGCAAGACACTGGCCAATGTCGACGTCGGCGCCGCCTTCGGCAAGGAATTCGTCGACCGCGCCAAGAAGCGCTTCGGCATCGACCTCGCCGTGCATTCGTTCGACGGCCAGAGCTTCAAGCGGCTGTCCTCGACCTTCGGCGACACCGTGGTCGCGACTCCGGACGAGCTCAAGAGCGTGATGAACGGGACGGCGCTGCTGCGCGATGCGAAGCTCGACGGCCATGCGGTGGAGCTCTATCTCGGGCAGATCAGGAATTATGCCGGCGAACCGGTCGCCGTACTCGAGATCATCAAGGACACCAGCGATTATGAAGCCGCCGCGGCGAGCGCGCAGCGCAATCTGATCCTCGGCACCATCGCGATCCTGGCCGCGGCCGTGTTGCTGGCGTTTCTGCTCGGCCGCGGCCTGTCACGGCCGCTCGCCGCGATCACCGCGGTGATGAACCGGCTGTCCAGCGGCGACACCAGCGTCACGATCCCCGGCAGCGAGCGGCGCGACGAGCTCGGCACGATGGCCAAGGCGGTCGAATTGTTCCGCCGCGGCATGCTCGAAACCTCCTCGCTGCGCGATGCACAGGAGGCCGACAAGGTGAAGGCTGCGGCCGACAAGCAGGCGCTGCAGCGGCAGATGGCCGACCGCTTCGAAGCCGACGTCAAGGGCATGGTCGCCGCCGTCGCACAGTCGTCGAGCGCCATGCAGCGCGTCGCCAGCGAGATCACCACCAGCGTCAACGGCACCTCCGAACGGACCGCAGCGGCAGCCACAGCGTCCGAGGAGGCGTCGGCCAGCGTCAATGCGGTCGCAGCCGCCACCGAAGAGCTGGCCTCCTCGATCACCGAGATCGGCCGCCAGGTCAGCCATTCCAGCCGCGTCGCCGACAACGCCGTGGCCAAGGCGACGGAGACCACGGAGATGGTGACGAGCCTCGCCGCCTCCGCGGAGAAGATCGGCGACGTGCTGCGCCTGATCAGCGCGATCGCGAGCCAGACCAATCTGCTGGCGCTCAACGCCACCATCGAGGCGGCGCGCGCCGGCGAAGCCGGCCGCGGCTTTGCCGTGGTCGCCGCCGAGGTGAAGGGGCTGGCGAGCCAGACCGCAAAGGCGACCGAGGAGATTGCCGGCCAGGTCGGCGCGATCCAGTCCGCCACCGGCAACTGCGTCAGCGCGATCGGCGACATCAGCGGCACCATCCGCGAGATTTCGGGCATCGCCACCGCGATCGCGGCCGCCGTCGAGCAGCAGGACTCGGCGACGCGGGAGATCGCCCGCAGCGTGCAGCAGGCATCTTCCGGCACCGTCGAGGTCTCCGCCAATATCGCGGGCGCCAGCGAAGCCGCCGGCCAGTCCCGCGCCCTCACCGGCAATGTGCTGGATACGTCCAGCCAGCTCGGCGATCACGCCTCCGCGCTGTCGCACAGCGTCGACACGTTCCTCGCCGGCCTGCGCAACGCGGCCTGAGCGGCGGGCCATATGACGTTCAAGGCGGTATGGTAGATTGACGCGAGACGTCGTCCTCGCGGAGCCCTGCATGCGCAAGCCGGCAACATCGACCAGCAAGGCTGCACGACGACCGCAGCCGAAAGGCGCAGCCGCGCTGTTCGACGCATACCCTGCCCCCGTCAAGGCCAAGCTGCTGGCGCTGCGGCGGCTGATCTTCGACACCGCAAAGGCAACCAGGGGCGTCGGCGCGCTGGAAGAGACGCTGAAATGGGGCCAGCCGAGCTACCTCACGCCGGAGACCGGCAGCGGCAGCACGGTCCGGATCGATCAGGTGAAGCCGGCCGCCGACCAGGTCGCGGTCTACTTCCACTGCCAGACCAATCTGGTCGAGACCTTCCGCGAGCTCTATCCCGAGCTGAGCTACAGCGGCAACCGCGCGATCCTGCTCGATGTCGCGGGCAAGCTCCCGGAGGCGGCGCTGCGCCACTGCGTGGCGCTGGCGCTGACCTATCATTTGAAGAAACGGACGACAGATAGCGGAGCCTAGCTCCACGTCATTGCGAGGAGCGAAGCGACGAAGCAATCCATCTAGCCGCGCGTGAGGCCAGGGCGCGTATTCATCATTCCGGGATGCCCGCTTTCGAGGGTTACGCGGACACGCGGTCTAGACCGCGGGGATGTCGCCTTGTGACCCGAATGTATGGTCCGGCCGCGCGTTGCAAGAAGATTTGGTCGAGCTGGCGATGAGCGGTCTTGCATCAATGTATCCGGCCTCTGATCGGAGCGTGTGGTGCTCCGGGCCATCATGGATATCAGCGCGCGTACGTTCTCGTTAGCGGACAGGCCTCGATCGGGCCATTCGGGTCACCAGTGTTCGCACGCGCTCGGAAGACCGAACCTCCATCTCGTCTCATCCTCTCGCAGACCTCGGCTGGAAGCTGTTGATAGGTTACGTCATCGCTTGCTCCTCAAATTGCTGAGTTCCTTTGTTCGAGCCAGGGGCCGTTCCTTCGTCCCGACCTTGCAGAACGTCGATCGCGTCGCGCGCAGGGGCGGTCAAGGCCGGCCGTCGCGCCTGACTTGCGGCGGGCTCTGGCGTCGCCAGGCTGCGCCTTGACCGAGCCGAGCACGGCGCGAGGATCAGGCGGGTCGGACGCTTGTCTCGTCGGTCCTCGTCAGCTCGAAGGCGCGTCCCTTAGCCAGCACCGCCCAGGCGATCCGGGCAAGCTTGTTGGCGAGCGCGATCGCCAGAACGTTGTGGTGCAACCGCCTTTTGGCGGCTTCGATCCAGGATTTGAGCCCGTAACGTTCCCAGTCCTTTATCCTGACCAGCACAACCCATGCCGCCTGCACGAACAGAACGCGCAGGTAGCGATTGCCGCGTCTGGAGATTTTGCCGAGGATGGTGCGGTCTCCGGTCGAGATCTGCTTGGGCACCAGTCCGAGCCAGGCGCCGAAGTCGCGGCCTTTGGAGAATACGTCTCCAGTGCCGATCGCAGCCACCATGGCGCTGGAGATGATCGGCCCGATGCCGGGCACCGTCATCAGGCGCGAACATGCCTGATCTTGACGGGCCAGTGCTTCGATCTCGCCGGATAGGCCATCGATGCGCTGATCCAGCCGGCGCCAGTCGCCTGCCAGCTCCTCGATGACGCGCAACATGCGTGGCGACAGGGCATCGGTGCGCGTCGCAAGGATGGTGGGCAGTTCCGTGCGCAGGAAGCCGATACCCTGGCGCACGGCGATCCCGCGTTCCAGCATAAAAGCGCGAATCTGGTTGATGATGCCAGTGCGTTGCGACACCAGCCGCTCGCGCACCCGATGCAGCGCCTGCAGATCGAGTTGCTCCGCGGTCTTGGTCGCCACGAACTTCATCGTCGGACGCTGCACGGCTTCGGCAATCGCTTCGGCATCGTTGAAGTCGTTCTTCTGTCCCTTGCTGTAGGGGCGAACATATTTGGCCGGCATCAACCTGGCATCGTGACCAAGCGATGCGAGCTTGCGGCTCAGGTGATGTGCGCCGACGCAGGCCTCCATGCCGACCAGGCAGGGCGGTAAGTTGGCGAGCCGCGCTTCCACTTGGCCACGCGACCACTTTTGCCGTAGCACGATGGCGCCGCGCGCATCGTGGCCCACGACGTGGAACGAGTTCTTACCGATATCGATGCCGATCACGGCGAGTGCGGTATTGGGTGTCTCAGACATGGCGTGCTCCTTGTCTTTGGCGCCCCTTGCCAGCTTCGCTTGCTGGCAGGGCAGGAGCACGGCCGGACCATCCCATTAGCTGACGTCGTCAGCATCGCGTCCAGTTACGGAACCGACATCGCAATTGATAAAGTTCGATTTGCTCGGCAAGTCTTTCTTTTGGAACGAGCCGATAAGTTGCTCCCGTTCACCGAAAATTCAGCAACCCAAAAGAGGGTGCCAGGATCGGCAAGCGGACTGGGGACATGGCTGAGTTTGGACGAAGGCAATATTACACAACCAGCATCTCCTCCGGCGCAAAAACTTCCGACCGGAGGAAGTGGCTTGTCTGTGGCGCCGTTGCGATTGCGCTGATCGCAGGCTCCTTCCTGAGCTACAAGGTGTTTTATCAACCTGCCGACCCGCTGTTGAAGCACGAGTCCTTTGCGGAGAAGCTGCAAAGGCATGCCTCTCGCGAGGAACTCTGGCAAAATTATCTCGTCGCTCGATAGGAGGACGATTCCGATCGCTTTTGCCGGCAAGACCTACAAGATTCCTCGCAACTATTTGGTGGATCTGGACCAATCAAGTGCTGATCCAAAAGAGACTACGTTCGAAATTTACGTTCTGCTTCCCAATCTGGAGCCCAGAACGGCCAATAACGCTGGAAGGTTCGCAAAGAGCCCGTTCTACGGCGGATACGGAGATCAGGTGAATGCAAGGATCCGTGGCGGGCAGGAGGAACTGAACTGGTCTGAACGGAGGCTTCTGTGGAATCGTCGGTGCGAGGAGAAAGGCTCGGGCGCATTTCGTATGGTCGAGTCAGGATATCAACTATGTGAGGCTGATTCTGATCTGTTCTTAAAGGATACGCCTGAAGGCCCTTTGATTTTCGCTTGCGAGAAGGTCACGGTCAAAAGACCCGACTGCACGATTGCGGATCAGACCGGAGCCGGATGGGGCGTTCTCACGTTAGATTTCAGTCGCAAATACGTCTACCAGGCCGACGAGATAAGGAAGCGGTTTCGTTCGCTTTTGGATTCGTTCGCCGAAGATTAGGCTGGGTCATTCCCTTATCTTGTGATCTTGGCTGATCGGCGACTTCCGCTGTTGATGCTGTGGACGGCTCCTCCACCGGCACAAGAGTGCCAAGGAGTGGGCGCTGTTTGAAGCTCCCACGATTCGGAGGAGCAGCCTATGCAGTCAATTTCGACGATCGGTCTGGATATTGCGAAGTCGGTCTTCCAAGTACACGGCGTTGATGCAGCGGGCCAAGTGGTCGTACGCCGTCAGTTGCGGCGTCGCCACGTCCTGGCGTTTTTCCAGAAGCTGCCGCCGTGCCTGGTGGGGATCGAGGCTTGCGCGTCATCCCACCATTGGTCCCGCGAGCTGCAGGAGTTAGGGCATACGGTGCGATTGATGCCGCCGGCCTATGTGAAGCCCTACGTCAAGCGGCAGAAGAACGACGCCACGGACGCGGAAGCGATTTGCGAGGCGGTCACGAGACCCAACATGCGGTTCGTGCCGACCAAGACGGTCGAGCAACAGAGCTGTCTGATGCTTCACCGGGCGCGCCATCTCTTCATCCGCCAACAGACTGCCGTCATCAATTCAATCCGCGCCTATCTTGCCGAGTTCGGGATTGTCGCCCCTGTGGGGCGCAGGGGTGTGGAGCAACTGCTAGAAGTCGTCGCCGACACAGCCGACCACCGGCTCCCCGAGGTGGCCCGTGCATGTCTTGCTGCTCTCGGCAGTCAATTGCGCGCGCTGAAGGCTCAAATCCTGGAGTTCGACCGACGCATCATCGCCTGGCATCGATCAAGCACGACGAGCAAACGGCTGGACGCGATCCCCGGTGTCGGGCCGGCGTTGGCCACAGCATTGGTCGCCAGCATTGCGGATCCCAAGGCTTTCCGATCGGGACGAGACTTCTCGGCCTGGGTTGGGCTCGTGCCGAAGCAGAAGTCGAGCGGAGGCAAGGACAAACTTGGCGGTATCAGCAAACAAGGGGATCGCTATTTACGCAGCCTGTTCACGGCTGGCGCGCTCGCCGTGATCCGCTATGCCAAGATCCATGGCACCGATCACCGGCCCTGGCTCACTCGATTGTTGGCCCGGCGGCCCACAAAGGTCGCGGCCATCGCACTCGCTAACAAACTCGCCAGAATGGCGTGGGCAATGATGGCCAGAAACGAACGTTACAATGAACCCGCCGCTCTCGCGGCGTGACGAGACGACATTACACCGGACATCCGGTGTGACGTAACGGTTGGGAGGGCGAACAGCACTTAATGCAGCGCCGGTCGATCCGGCGATCAGGACAACCCACATGGGCCATGGCATCTTCGAATGCGTGCTTTTGACCGGGACCTGATCCGCGGAGGGCATTATGGCCAGCGGTCATGTGAACCGCGCAAACAGGCCGAACACATGGCCGCTCCGACCAACGCCGCAAAGTGAAGATTCTTCTTGCCAACCCGGAGCCGTCCACACATGGCCCATTGCAGACATTCACGTAGGCATCGTCGACGTCAGCTTTTGAGGGCAACCAGGACCTCGCTATTCCTGCGCACGCGCGTACCGGCTTTGTGAGTACACGCCCTGGATGGATTGCTTCGCGGAGCCTGTCATCCGGCGGCGCTCGGCGCCGACCGGGTGGCTCGCAATGACGCGGTGGCGGCGGCTTCGCTACGCCACCAGCGCCGTGGCGACCCGCTGCGCCTTCAGCAGGCTGATGACCTCGGTGTTCGGCCGCGCGCGGCTGAACAGGAAGCCCTGGCCCTCGTGGCAGCCCTCGGCGCGCAGGCAGCTCAGCTCCGCCTCGGTCTCGACGCCCTCCGCGGTGATGGTGACGCCAAGCCCCACGCCGAGGCTGACGATCGAACGCACGATCGCCTGCGCGTCCGGGTTCGCGCCGAGGTCGCGCACGAACGACTGGTCGATCTTGATCTTGTCGAACGGAAAGCTGCGCAGATAGCTCAGGCTCGAATAGCCGGTGCCGAAATCGTCCATCGACATCCGCACCCCGAGCGCGCGCAGCGCATGCAGCGTCGCCAGCACCTGGCTGCTCTTCTCGAGCAGCAGCGTCTCGGTGATCTCGAGCTCGAGCCGTCGCGCCGGCAGGCCGGATTGCCGCAGCGCGTCGGTGACCAGCGCCAGCAGGTTGCCGGTGCGGAATTGCAGCGGCGACAGATTGACGGCGACGCGGACGTCGTCGGGCCATTGCGCCGCGTCCATGCAGGCGCGACGCAGCATCAGCGCGCCCAGCGGATTGATCAGGCCGGTCTCCTCGGCCACCGGGATGAACTCGCCGGGCGAGATCATGCCGCGCTCCGGATGCGGCCAGCGCACCAGGGCCTCGAAGCCGGTGATGCGTCCGCTGGTGAGATCGACCAACGGCTGGTAATGGGGCCGCAGGCCCTCATTCTGGATCGCGCCGCGCAGATCGATCTCGATCTTGCGGCGACTCTGCGCGCGCGCATCCATCTCGGCCTCGAAGAAGGAGAAGGTGCCGCGGAATTCGCTCTTGGCGCGCGACAGCGCCATGTCGGCGCTCTTCAAGAGTTTCTCGGAATCCTCGCCATCGCCGGGCGACATCGCGATCCCGATGCTGGCGCCAACCACCACCGAATGGCCATCGAGCAGATAGGGTTCGCCGATCGCATCCAGGATCCGCCGCGCCAGCAGCACCGCGTCCTCGGGCCGCATCACGCCGCCCTGCACGATGGTGAACTCATCGGAGTTGAGCCGGGCCAGCGCGTCTTCCTCGCGCAGCGTCGAGCGCAGCCGCTTGGCGACCCCGCGCAACAGCTTGTCGCCGATGCCGTGGCCGAGCGTGTCGTTGACCGCCTTGAAATTGTCGAGCCCGAGCATCAGCACCGCGACCTTGTCGGTCGAGCGGCGGGTGTGCTGCAGCATATCTTCCATCTGCTGGCGCAGCAGATTGCGGTTCGGCAGGCCGGTCAGGCTGTCGTGCTGGGCCATGAAGGCCAGCCGCGCCTCGGCGCGCTTGCGTTCGGTGATGTCCATCAGCGCGAGCAGCATCGCCGGCTGGTCGCCATGCATCAGCTGGCGCGAATAGATCGCCAGGTCGATCAGCGTGCCGTCCGCGCGCACATGCTTCCAGGTCCGCGCCGCCTGCTCGTCGCTGCTGCGGCCGGCGGCCCAGGGCAGCTCGGCATCGAACGCCTGCAGGCTCTTGATCGTCATCTTTTCGAATTCGGCGCGGACGTAGCCATAATGCGCGATCGCGGCGTCGTTGACCGCGAGGATCTTTTCGCCGTCGAGCGCGCACAGGATCATCGGCACCGGATTGCCGTCGAACAGCAGGCGGAACGACGCCTCGCGCTGCTTCAGTTCCGTGATGTCGACGCGCAGGCCGACGATGCCGCCATCCGAGGTCAGCCGCTCCTCGATCAGCACCACGCGGCCATCGGCCAGCACCTGCTCGTGGCGCTCGCCCGGTCGGTACATCCTCTCGAGCCGCTCGGAGATCCACTCTTCCTCGCGCCCGGCGGCCTCGGGATAGTCGCCGCGCGCGACGCCGACCCGGATGGTATCTTCCAGGCGCGCACCCTGCTCGAACAGGTCGGAACTGCGTCTGTAGATCTCCGAGTATTTCTTGTTCCAGAGGGTGTAGCGGCCTTCGGGGTCCAGGAACACGATGCCTTGCGGCAGGATGTCGATCGCCTCACGCAGCCGCGCATTGGACTTGCGGGCCTCGGCGATCGCGGCATCGGCCTGCGCGCGCTGGCGCACCAGTTCGCCGATCTCGACGGCGGTACGGCGCGAACTGCCGGACATCTTCGGCATCGGCCTCACCCGGCGGCCCCGAGGACCGGACAGTTTGGCCTGCTTCGGCTTCTTGGTCTTTTTCGGCCGCATCATCGGTATCGCACGCCCCACGCGCATTCCAGTTCGGCGACACTTCTGCGATAAGTGTCTGAAAAATTGGTATCTCTCGGCGAATAGCTGCGCTGCCTGAGAAGCCGTATCTGCCCCGCTTTGGAGGCGAGCTCACGCCGAACGCGAGGGACTGGTGCTGCGCAAGCGTCGCTGCGCGCAGATTTGCGGCGTGGAAGCGCCGGAGCGTGGTGAAGGAAGGGTAAACCAACGTCCGCCTGCACAGGGAATGCGCCGAAAACGCTGCAAGCGCATCAATGTTTGCCAGCGTGTGACAGGGTTATCACGCGGTAAAGGCGCGACCGGATTCACGCCGTGCTGCGACGCCAGTTGATGATCTCGATCCGCGTGCCATAGCCGCGGCGACCGGTCGACACCGGCCAGTTATAGCGCGTTGCGCCGTCGACGCTGACCGCCATGCGCTGCGATGATTTGTCGATATGAACGACGATGTCGGCTTGCGCCGGAGAGAGTGCCAATGTCGACGCGGCAATCACGGCGGCATATACCAGCCGTACGCAACATACGCTCGTCACAATAACGCCTGCCCTGAAATTATGCGCGCATGATGTCGCGAGCTGCGCGGTTGTAAAGTGGCGTAGCTCACATGCGAGCCGGGAAGCCGCAGGTCATCTTGATCCGCCTTGTGGGCGATCAAGCAAATGGGATGAAAGCGCGGTTGGCCTGCCTCGAATCCATGTTAGCCTTGCGCAGACAGAGTGATCCGAATGACATCCCGCCTGCGTCTGATCCCGCTCCTGATCTCCGCCCTCCTCGCCTGCACCATCTCCGCACGTGCGCAGGACAAGGGCTCGCTCAATCCGCAGCCATTACCGCCGCTCGCTAACCCCAGCGATCCAAAGATCGGGGCGAAGCAGCTGTTCGCGCGCAAGGTGTTGCCGGCGGCGCTGCCGACCCAATCGATCGGCGGCTACACCAAGGGCTGTCTCGCCGGCGCCGCGCAGATGCCGCTCAACGGCGACACCTGGCAGGTGATGCGCCTGTCGCGCAACCGCTATTGGGGTCATCCCGCCATGATCGCGCTGTTGAAGCGGCTGGCGGCCAACGCGCACAAGGACGCTGGCTGGCCCGGCATCCTGGTCGGCGATATCGGCCAGCCGCGCGGCGGCCCCGCGCTCTCCGGTCATACCAGCCACCAGATCGGGCTCGACGCCGATATCTGGCTGACGCCGATGCCCGATCGCAAATTGTCGCGCGAGGACCGCGAGGAGATGTCGGCGGTGATGATGGTGCGCGACGACCGGCTCGATATCGATCCGCGCGTGTTCACGCCGGCCCATGTGCTGGTCCTCCGCGACGCGGCGCGCGAGCCTGCCGTGCAGCGCATCTTCGTCAACCCGGCGATCAAGAAAGCGCTGTGCCGCGAGGCCAAGGGCGACCGCAGCTGGCTGTCAAAGATCCGGCCGTGGTGGGGCCACGACTACCACTTCCACATCCGCATGCGGTGTCCGTCCGGCAGCCCGGCATGCGAGGGGCAGAAGCCGCAGTCGGAGGGCGAGGGCTGCAAGCCGTCCGATCTCGCCTTCTGGTTCAAGGACTCGGTGCTGCATCCGAAGCCTCCGCCGAAGCCGCCGAAACCGCGCCCGCCGATGACGCTGGCGCAGATGCCGGCGGCCTGCAAGACGGTGCTGAACGCAGCCGACGCCAAGCAGTAATATTCAGAGCAATAACATCTTCGTCAGGCAGCTTTTCCGGCCGGCTCGAACTGCGTTATGTTCTCGCGTCGTCGTGCCGTAAGCGCGTTCGAGCGATGAATCGGGGCCGCTGATCTCTTTCATCCGTCACAATTGCATTGGACCAGTCATGCGCAAATCGCTCCTCGCCGCATCGCTCCTGCTTGCCTCAGTTCCCGCCTTCGCGGCGGAAGAGCCGAGCGGCTGCGACAAGTTCAAATGGTCGATCGACCGCGCACGCGCCGCGCTCACCGCGCCCGATCGCGCCAAGCTTGCCTCGGGCAGCGAACAGGCCGCACTGCCGCCGACCGCCATCACGCTGGCGCTGGTCGCGCCCGGCGAGGCCAAACTGCCGAGCCCGCCGGAGCGCGCACCGAAGGACGGCACGTTCTCCGGCTTCACCCAGCTTCAAGGCCGCACCGAAGGCCGGGCTCTACACCGTCAGCCTGTCGGACGGGGCCTGGGTCGACCTGGTGCAGGACGGGCATTTCCTGAAGCCGAAGGCCTTCAGCGGCGCGACCGATTGCGACGGAATCCGCAAGACCATGAAATATGACCTCACTGCGAGCCCCTTCGTGCTGCAGGTCAGCGGCTCAAAAGAGAACTCGCTGTCGATCGCAATCCAGCCGTCGGACGAATAGCACGACCGGTTAGACAAACGGTCGCCTTTACCGTAAATCCCAGCCTGCTATGTTTGCAGTGCGATATCCCCGAGGACCGTAAGTCCTTCGGGGACCCGCGGAACAGCGCTTCCGTCCGTCGCGCCCAGAACCCACCCAACGCCTGATTCGCGCGCGCCCGTTTGCGCGCGAGCTCGCACGGAGCGCTTCCATGTCACGACTTGCCGGACTTTTCACTGCCTTTGTCATCCTGCTCGGCGCGATCCATTCGCCCGCGAGCGCCGAAGACAAGACGCTCACCGTCTTTGCCGCCGCCTCGATGAAGAACGCGCTTGACGAGATCGATGCGGCCTACACCGCCAAGACCGGCGTCAAGATCGGCGCCAGCTATGCCGCGAGCTCGGCATTGGCAAGACAGATCGAGCAGGGCGCGCCGGCCGACGTGTTCGTCTCCGCCGACACCGACTGGATGGACTACGCGATCAAGCAGAAGAACATCAATGAGCCGACCCGGGTGAACCTGCTCGGCAACTCGATCGTGCTGATCGCGCCGAAGGATTCCATGATCGGCGATGTCAGCATCGGACCCGGCTTCGATCTCGCCAAGCTCGCCGGCGACGGCAAGATCGCCACCGGCGACGTCAAGGCGGTGCCGGTCGGCAAATACGCCAAGGCTGCGCTGGAGAAGCTCGGCGCCTGGCAGGCGGCGGAGCCCAAATTCGCGATGGCCGAGAGCGTGCGCGCGGCATTGACGCTGGTGGCGCGCGGCGAAGCCGTGCTCGGCATCGTGTATTCGACCGACGCCAAGGTCGAGCCGGGCGTCAAGATCATCGGCACCTTCCCGGCCGACACCCATCCCGCGATCATCTACCCGGTTGCGGCGACCACGACCGCCAAGCCCGAGACCGCTGAGTATCTTGCCTTCCTGCGCTCGTCGGCGGCGAAGACGATCCTCGAGAAGTACGGCTTCAAGTTCCTGATTAGCCCGACGACGTAAGCACGTGTTCGATATCTCGCCGACCGAATGGACGGCGATCCTGCTGTCGCTGCGGGTCGCCGTCATCGCAACGCTGGTGGCGACCCCGTTCGGGGTAGCGCTCGCCTGGCTGCTGGCGCGGCGCGATTTCTGGGGCAAATCGCTGCTTGATGCCGCCGTGCATCTGCCGCTGGTGCTGCCGCCCGTCGTCACCGGCTATCTGCTGCTGCTGACCTTCGGCAAGCGCGGACTGGTCGGCGGCTGGCTGGCCGATCATCTCGGCATCGTGTTCGCGTTCCGCTGGACCGGCGCTGCGCTCGCCTGCGGCGTGATGTCGTTTCCGCTTCTGGTGCGCCCGATCCGGCTTTCGATCGAGGCGGTCGACCGCCGCCTCGAGCAGGCCGCCGAGACGCTCGGCGCCGCGCCCTGGCGGGTGTTCGCAACGGTGACGCTGCCGCTCGCGCTGCCGGGCGTGCTGGCCGGCATGGTGCTCGGCTTTGCCAAGGCGATCGGCGAGTTCGGCGCGACCATCACCTTCGTCTCCAACATCCCTGGCGAGACCCAGACCATTTCATCGGCGATCTACTCGTTGATCCAGACGCCAGACGGCGACGCGGCCGCAGCGCGGCTCGTGATCATCTCGATCGTGCTCGCGGTTGGCGCGCTGGTCGCAGCCGAAGTGTTCGCGCGCCGCGCCACCGCCCGCCTGCACGGACAATAGCGATGCTGCGCGTCGACATCACCAAGCAGCTCGGAGAGTTCTCGCTGGCGGCATCGTTCACCAGCGAGGGCCGCGTCACCGGCCTGTTCGGCGCGTCCGGCGCCGGCAAGACGTCGCTGATCAACATGATCGCCGGGCTGGTTCGTCCTGATCGCGGCACCATCGTGATCGACGGCGAGACGGTCGACGACACCGCAGCCGGCATCCATGTCCCGACCTGGCGTCGGCGCATTGGCTACGTCTTCCAGGACGCCCGGCTGTTTCCGCATCTCGATATCAGGCAGAACCTCGATTACGGCCGCCGCATGAACGGGCTTGCGGAGGATCCTGCACAACACAAGCGTGTCGTCGACCTGCTCGACATCGGCGCCCTGCTCGACCGGCGCCCCGGAAAGCTCTCCGGCGGCGAGCGCCAGCGCGTCGCGCTCGGCCGCGCCCTCTTGTCCAAGCCGCGGCTGTTGCTGCTGGATGAGCCGCTGGGCGCGCTCGACGAGAGCCGCAAGCTCGAGATCCTGCCCTATCTGGTGCGGCTGCGCGACGAGGCCGGCGTCCCGATGGTCTATGTCAGCCACGACGCGGCCGAGCTTCGCCAGCTCGCCACCCAGATCGTGATGCTGCGCCGCGGCCAGGTCACCGCGTTCGGCGGTGTTAAGGTGTTGACGGGCGGCGCGTAGCTGGCCGTTTTTCCGAAAGTCGGCATAAGATAGCCCATCTTGTCTGCTAGGCCCCGATCGGGACATCCGATCGGGCATGGGGAAAGGTGCACTTTGCGACTGACTGGCTGGGTATTGCTGCTGATCGGCGGGCTGCTGTGCGCCACGATTTCGTGGGCCGCGCTCGGCTTCCTGCTGATGGGCATCGGCCTGATCTCGCTGCAGGTCGCCGAGCGCCGCCGACGCCTCGGTGATGACGCCGTGCCGGCCGCGGCTGAGGGATTTACCCCACCACGCCTCAGTGCCGGGCTACAGCCGCCGACCCTCGACCCGGTCACCGGCCAAGACACTGGCCAAGACACCGGCCAGGACACCGGACCGCAACGCCAGCCGCGCCGGGTGGCCTGGCCCGACAACAAGGCGGACGCGCCCTATGACCGGCAGACCTGGCGCCGGCTGGTCGAGAGCGATCCTGATCTCGCCCAGCTTGCCAAGGTGCTGGCCGATTACGGCCCGCAATATGTCGATGAGCTCGCGGCCAGCTATCTCGCCGCGCCCGACAAGAGCCGCCTGGGCGCGATCGTCGACGGCATCATCGCGCGCGCCCGCGACGGCCAGCCGGCCCCGCCGCCCGCACCGGTCGAAGCGTCGCGGCCACCGCCGCTGCCGCCGCCCCGGCCGGAGCCAAAGCAGGTGGCCGCTCCGGCCGCCAAGCCGGCGACTTCGCCGAGCAATCCCGCCGATGCGCTGGAAGCGTCCCTGCTCACCACGGTCGAGGAGGCTTCCGCCAGGATCGCCGCCGAACGCGCGGGTCTCTTCAAGCCTGCCAGGGAGCCGGGCAAGGAGCCTGGCAAGGCCACCGACACCCGGCCGTCGACGGCGAGCCAGCGAGAACCGCTGTTCGGTCGCGCACCCCGGGCCGCGAGGCCTGCCGAGCCGCCGCCAATGCCAGCGGCACCGCCACCGGTCCCGACCGAGACGCCCGCCGACCTCGAAGCATCGTTGATCGCCGCCGTCAGCGAGGCCGCCGCCAGACGGGCGGACACATTCAAGCCGGTGGCAGAGCCAACGCCGACGCAGCGCGAGCCCGAGATCCGCGCCGTCGCCCCGCCGAAGCCCGTTGCGCCTCCGCCCGCCAACACGCCACCTGCGAAGACACCGCCCGTGAAGACGGCGGCCGATCATCTCGACGAGACGCTGCTCGCAGCGCTGGCCGAGATTTCCGGCCAGAAGTTCAAGGACGAGCCGAAGCCGGACGCTGCGTCCAAGGGCCCGCCGGCGGAGGACGGCCTGTCCGACATGATCAAGAAGTTCGCCCCGGATTCGAGCTTCCTGCGCAAGCAGTGACGGCGCGGCTCACACGCCGGCGACCGACGCCCAGATATCGGCGAGCTTGCGCCGGACGGTCTGCATCCGCGTCTGCGGTGCGACCTCTTCGTCTTCCTCCGGCAGGCGCAGACCGACGACATTGACGCGGCCGCCGCTGATGCTGCGCGCCACCAGCACGATCTCGTCGAGCGCAAGCTCGGCGCCTTCCTTCGGCGCGCGGTCGAGATTGATGTCGAAATAATCCGCCAGCGTCAGCTTGGCCTGGTGCTCGTCGACCTTGACGCCGTAGATCTCGGCGAGCTCACCGAGCGTATGCTCGCCCGACACCATGAAGTCGCCGAGCAGATGCGGATCGGGCGCGCTCGACGGCGCCATGTCGACAAAGAAGCGATCGAGTGCCTCGGCGCGCTCCGGCGGCGCCAGCAGGTAGATGTAGTCGCCGGGCGCGACCGGATCGGCCTCGACAGGCGTCAGGATCCGCTCGTCGCGGATCACCAGCGTCGGCTTCGACCAGGACGGGATCAGCCCGCGGCGGAAATACAGGCTCTTCGGCCGCACCGGATAACCGACCAGCTGCTGCTCGAGCTGGCCGGGCAGGTCCAGTTCGACGCGGCGCGGGCCGCGTTCGGCGCGCGGCAGCGCGACGTGCAGCCGCCGCGCCGCCGGCGCCAGCGTCCAGCCCTGCAGCAGCAGCGAGATGATGACCACGACGAAGGCGACGTCGAAATAGAGATAGGCCTTCGACAGGCCGACCAGCATCGGGATCGAGGCCAGGAAGATCGCGACCGCGCCGCGCAGCCCGGTCCAGGCGATGAAGATCTTTTCC
This sequence comes from Bradyrhizobium sp. JR3.5, assembly GCF_054057015.1. Classification (NCBI taxonomy): domain Bacteria; kingdom Pseudomonadati; phylum Pseudomonadota; class Alphaproteobacteria; order Hyphomicrobiales; family Nitrobacteraceae; genus Bradyrhizobium; species Bradyrhizobium sp. JR3.5. The sequence goes on along the minus strand of NZ_JBSRYV010000002.1, from coordinate 3,611,201 downwards.
CGCCAGTTGAACTTGAACGGCGCGAGGCAGATCAGCACCGCCAGCGGACGCGCCACCAGCATCAGCGCGAATGCCACCAGCACCGCGCCGCCAGCGCTGGAGAGCAGGCGATGCGGCGAGACCAGAAGGCCGAGCAGCACGAACATCACGATCTGCGCCAGCCAGGTCGCGGCATCGAGGAACGTCACCACCGAATTGTGCGCGCGGGTCGGCCGGTTGCCGATGATGATACCGGCGAGATAGACCGCGAGAAATCCCGAGGCATGCACGATCTGCGAGCCGCCGAAGATCACCAGCGCCGCCGTCGTGACGAACGGCGCATGCAGGCCCTGCGGCAGCGCGACGCGATTCAGCGCGATCACCACCAGCCGGCCGCCGATCACCCCGATGATGGCGCCGAGCACGGCCTCCTGGATGAACTCCAGCGCGATGTGCGAGGCCGAGCTCTGGCCGACCGAGATGAACTCGACCAGCATCAAAGTGAGGAAGATCGCGAAGGGGTCGTTGGTGCCGGACTCCGCCTCCAGCGTCGCGCCGACGCGCGGCCGCAGGCGCAGGCCCTGGGTGTGCACCAGGAGGAACACCGCCGCGGCGTCGGTCGAGGCCACGACGGCGCCGACCAGAAGCGACTCGGTCCAGTTCAGGTCGAGCACATAGCGGGCGACCGGCGCCGTGATCAGCGCGGTGAGCAGCACGCCGGCGGTCGCCAGCATCATCGAGGGCGCCAACACCGTGCGGATGCTGGCAAACCGCGTCTTCAGTCCTCCGTCGAACAGGATCAGCGCCAGCGCCACCGAGCCGACCAGATAGGTGGTGCGGACGTCGTCGAACTGCAGTCGGCCCGGGCCGGAATCGCCCGCCAGCATGCCGACCAGCAAGAACACCAGCAGCAAGGGGGCGCCGAACCGCAGCGCCAGCAGGCTGGACAGGATGCCGGCCATCACCAGCACCGCACCGAGCAGGATCGCTATACTGACGGAGTCGAGGGATGCCATGCGCCTTCGGAGGTCTCAAATACTTGCAATTGCATCCTTATCGTCGCCACACTGGGACGCCAACCGATTTCTGTCCTAAGCGGCAATGTGCCCGCTCCCATCAGCCCCAAGAGCCTTTTCCGTTCCGATAAATCGGAACGGGGCTCTCGATTCTCGTTTTGACGCGTTTTCTTCACGCGAACCGGTGACCACTTCGCTCGAAAACGCTCTAACTCGCCCCGACACTGTGGTGTATCGATGGTCGCGCACGCGCCTTTGTGGGAATCTCCCTGCATCTTCGAATCACATTTGCCTGACCCGCGCCTCGAGTTGAGACTTTGCCGATGGACATGAGCTGGAAGGACGTCCTGGAATCGATCCAAATGGCAGCGCGCTCGGTCGGCGCCGAGATCGCCTCGCCCTGGTTCTATCTGCAGTTCGGCATCATCCTCGCCGCCGCGGGCCTCGCCTACGCCGCCGATACCGCCATTCATGCGCGGGTCAACATGTCGTCGCTGGTGAGCCGCTGGCCGTTGCCGCTCCGGCACTTCGCTCGGGTAATGGTGACGAGCGCCTCCACCGCCGTGTTCGCGATCCTGATGGTGATCTCGCGCATCGTGATGTGGCACGCGACCTGGCCGAGCCGCAGCTATCTGATCGCGGTCTCCGCCAAGCTGGCGCTGGCCTGGCTCGTGATCCGCCTCGTGACCTCGGTGATCGACAACGCCTTCATCGTCAAACTGGTCTCGGTCGCGGCCTGGGTGGTCGCCGCCCTCAGCATCATCGGCCAGCTCGACTGGGCGGCCGATACGCTCGATTCGTTCGCGGTCGTTGTGGGCGGCCTGCGGCTGAGCCCGCTGCTGCTGATCAAGGCCGGCGCGGTGCTGATCCTGGCGCTGTGGCTGAGCAATATCGCCAGCAATTTCATCGACGGCCAGATCACCCGCTCGACCGACCTGACCCCGTCGATTCAGGTGTTGCTGGTCAAGATCATTCGCATCGGCCTGATGGTGGTCGCGGTCGCCATTGCCTTGAGCGCCGTCGGGATCAACCTGTCGGCGCTGGCGGTGCTTTCCGGCGCCGTCGGCGTCGGCATCGGTTTCGGCCTGCAGAAGATCGTCGCCAACTTCATCTCGGGCATCATCCTGCTGGTCGACAAGTCGGTGAAGCCGGGCGACCTCGTCACCATCGGCGACAGCCAGGGCCGAATCAGCGCGATGAAGACCCGCTACATTTCCGTCGCCGCCGGCGACGGCCGCGAATTCCTGATCCCGAACGAGGACCTGGTGACGCAGAAGGTCACCAACTGGACCTACACCGACAAGAACACACTGGTGAAGATCGCTTTCGCCGCCAATTACGACGCCGATCCGAGGCTGGTCTGCAAGCTCGCGATCGATACCGCTACGGCCCACGCCCGCGCGCTCAAAGGCAAGCCGCCGAACTGCATCCTGACCGAATTCGCCGAGCTCGGCATGAAGTTCTCGCTGACCTTCTGGATCGCCGACCCGGACGGCATGGACAATGTGAAGAGCGACGTCATGCTGTCGCTGTGGGATGCCTTCAAGCAGCAGGGCATCAAGGTGCCCTACCCGGTGCGGGAACTCCGGATCCGCGGCGGCGCGCTGCCGGTAGAGAGCGCGGTCGAGGTCTCCAGCTAAAGCCTGGAGAGATCAAGCAGAGCTGGAACGGCGTCGGACGTTCACCTCTCCCTTGGGAGAGGTGAACCAAGACCGCACCAAGCCGATTCAAACAAAACTCATCTGCTTTATGGCGCTTCAGAGGGACCTTTTTTGGGGTGACGGCGGCTGCTGTTCGGATTTGGCCGGAAAATCAAGCCGTTTGAGCATTGTCCCCATGCCCAACCTTGGCTTGCGCCGGGCGCGCCGATCATTAAATTAGGGCCTGAAATCAGCCCCCTGCCCGCAGAAACATCCCGACCATGAGCTATATCGACGCCACCGACACCTCGCTTCGCAAGACCGGCCAGATCAAGCTGCACGGACCGAGCGGCTTTGCCGGCATGCGCAAGGCCGGCGCCCTGGTGTCGAAATGCCTCGACGCACTCACCGACATCGTCAAGCCCGGCGTCCCGACCTCCGTGATCGACGACTTCGTCCGCAAGTTCGCCTTCGACCACGGCGCCTATCCGGCGACGTTGATGTATCGCGGCTATCGCTACTCGACCTGCACCTCGATCAATCACGTGGTCTGCCACGGCATGCCGGGCGACCGGCCGCTGAAGGAAGGCGACATCGTCAATGTCGACGTCACCTTTATCGTCGACGGCTGGTACGGCGATTCCAGCCGCATGTATGCGATCGGCGCCATCGCGCGGAAGGCCGAGCGGCTGATCGAGGTGACCTATGAGGCGATGATGCGCGGCATTGCCGCCGTCAAGCCCGGCGCCACCACCGGCGATATCGGCCATGCCATCCAGAGCTTCGTCGAACCGCAGGGCATGAGCGTGGTGCGCGACTTCTGCGGCCACGGCCTCGGCCGCCTGTTCCACGACGAGCCGAACATCATTCATATCGGTCGCCCCGGCGAAGGCGCTCCGCTGAAGCCCGGCATGTTCTTCACCATCGAGCCGATGATCAATCTCGGCAAGCCGCATGTGAAGATCCTGTCCGACGGCTGGACCGCGGTGACCCGCGACCGCTCGCTGTCGGCGCAGTTCGAGCACTCGGTCGGCGTCACCGCCGACGGCGTGGAGATCTTCACGCTGTCCGAGCGCCATGACGAGAAGCCGTGGGCTCAGGTGTAAGCGGCGGCGCGATCAATAATCGCTCCGCGTACGCCTCTCGATCTCTTCGGGCGTGTGGTTCTCGCCGATCGACATCGCGCAGATCCGCGACAGATGCAGATAGGACAGCCCGGTCTCCTCCGCCCAGGCGTTGAACAGCGCCTGCACCTTGGCGAGATCGCGCTTCGACTTGACCTCCTCGGCGATATCGAGGCCGGCATCGCGCAGGCAAGCGACGACGTCGCGCGAGGTGACGAAACCGTCCCAGCCGAGGAAGCGCAGCAGCATCTGCCCGGTGTTGCCGCCGAGCCGGCTGCCGCGCTTGGTCAGCAGATCGAGCAGCCCGATCTCGTTCGACGGCGGCCAGGCCGCGAGGAACTTGCCGAAACTGCCGTGCTCGCGCGCGATCTCCTGCACGAAGCGGCCATTGTCGCGCACCGACATGATCTTGGCGCCGTTGCGCACGATCCTGGTGTCACCAGTCAGCTTCTCCCAATATTCGTCCGGCTTGAATGCAAGCTTGGCGGGCTGGAAGCCGAGAAAGGCGTCCTCGAAGCCGGGCCATTTGGCGTCGATCACGCTCCAGGCGAAGCCCGCGCAGAACACGCGCCTGGTCATTTCGGCCAGCACGCGGTCGTCGCCGAGCTTTGCCAGCGCCTTGGCGCCCGCCGGCGGCCGCAGCAGTTTCTCGAGCGCCTTCGGCCCGCCCTTGCGCTTCTCTGCGCGCGAGCGGATCACCTTGAATGATGTCATACCGCCCTCCCTCTTTTCGATCCTGAACGTTGCAGCCGACGGTAATTCGCCCGTCGCATCGTGGCAAACCGGGACATTGCATCGCCCCTTGCAAAACGCGGCAGGCACGGCATGGTTGTGGCCGATGCCCGCCAAACCCGACACCAGCAACGACGACACCGACGAGACGCCGCATTATCACGGCCATCGCGAACGGCTGCGCGAGCGCTTCTACGCCGCCGGGCCGGACGCGCTGACCGACTATGAGCTCTTGGAGATGGCGCTGTTCGCCGCGATCCCGCGCCGCGACACCAAGCCCTTGGCCAAGGCGCTGTTGAAGAAGTTCGGCTCCTTCGCCGAGGTTGTGCATGCGCCGGTGGCGCGGCTGCGCGAGGTCGACGGTGTCAAGGATGCCTCGATCAATCAGCTCAAGCTGCTCGCCGCGGCAGCGGGCCGGATCGCCAAGGGCGAGATCAAGCGCAGCATCGCGCTGTCGTCCTGGAACGACGTCATCGACTATTGCCGCACCAGCATGGCGTTCGCCGACAAGGAGCAGTTCCGCCTGCTGTTCCTCGACAAGCGCAACCAGCTGATCGCCGACGAGGTGCAGCAGACCGGCACCGTCGATCACACCCCGGTCTACCCCCGCGAGGTGATCAAGCGCGCGCTCGAACTGTCTGCGACCGCGCTGATCCTGGTGCACAATCATCCCTCCGGCGACCCGACGCCGTCGCAGGCCGACATCCAGATGACCAAGGCGATCGTCGACATCGCCAAGCCGCTCGGCATCGCCGTGCATGATCACATCATCGTCGGCAAGAACGGGCACACGAGCTTCAAGGGGATGCAGCTGATGTAAGCGCCCGTCGTCCCTGCGAAAGCAGGGACCCATGACCACAGAGTCGTGATGTGAGAGCGAGCTGTGGCCTCAGCGTTACGCAACAATTGAGATTTGGGGTAATGGGTCCTGGCTTTCGCCAGGACGACGTTGAGGATGAGACGCAATTCAAGATGTCGAACAGCGCGGTGTCGTCACCCGCGCATGCGAGTGATCCAGTATTCCAGAGATTCTGTGCTTGAGCCGAAAGGCCGCGGCGTACGAGAACGCCGCGACATGCCGCCCTCGGCCTGCCCTTGCGTCACACGATCCATGACAACTGCCGCTAAACTAGCCAATGCAACGTTTTCCGCGCGGCGGCGTTTGTTGCAGGTTGATTTGCCAGTTCCAGGATGGCTTTGTCGCAAGCCTTGGGGGACCGATGTCCGATTTCGTGATCGAGGAAGGGCTGCCCTATCCGCTCGGCGCCCATTGGAGCGGCCACGGCACCAACTTCGCGGTGTTTTCCGCCAATGCCACCAAGGTCGAGGTCTGCCTGTTCGACGGTGAGCGCGAGACCCACCGCTTCGAGCTGCCCGAATATACCGACCAAGTGTTTCACGGCTTCATCAACGGCGTGCAGCCCGCCACGTTCTACGGCTATCGCGTCTACGGCCCCTACCAGCCGGATGGCGGCCACAGGTTCAATCCGAACAAGCTGCTGCTCGATCCCTATGCCTGTGCCCATGCCGGCAGCCTCAGCTGGAATCCGGCGGTGTTCGGCTACAAGATGGAAACGGGTGACGATTTGACCTTCGACGAGCGCGACAGCGCGCCGTTCATGCCGAAATGCGTGGTGGTCGATCCCAATTTCGACTGGGTCCAGGAGGCGCAGCGGCAGGACGTGCACTGGGACGAGACCGTCGTCTACGAGACCCATGTCAAGGGTTTCACCAGGCAGCATCCGGGCATCCCTGAAAACCTGCGCGGCACCTATGCCGGCTTCGGCGCGGACGCGGCGATCGATCATCTGAAGGCGCTCGGCATCACCTCAGTCGAGCTGTTGCCGGTGCATTCCTTCATCAACGACAGCAACCTGCTGGACAAGCACCTCACCAATTATTGGGGCTACAACACGATCGGCTTCTTCGCGCCGGACCCCCGCTACGCCGCCGATGTGCCGAACAGCCTGCGCGAATTCAAGGAGATGGTGTCGCGGCTGCATGGCGCCGGCCTCGAAGTCATTCTGGATGTCGTCTACAACCACACCGCCGAAGGCAATGAACGCGGCCCGACGCTGTCGTTCAAGGGCATCGACAATGCGAGCTATTACCGGCTGCTGCCCGACAAGAGGCGCTACTACATCAACGACACCGGCACCGGCAACACGGTGAACCTGTCGCATCCCCGCGTGATCCAGCTGGTGATGGACAGCCTGCGCTACTGGGCCGGCCACATGCATGTCGACGGCTTCCGCTTCGATCTCGGCACCATCCTGGCGCGCGAGGTCTATGGCTTCGACGAGCAGTCCGGATTTCTCAAGGCTGTCAACCAGGACCCGCTGCTCGCGACCGTCAAGCTGATCGCCGAGCCCTGGGACTGCGGCCCCGGCGGCTACCAGGTCGGCGGCTTTCCGCCGGGCTGGGCGGAATGGAACGACAAGTACCGCAACACCGTGCGCGATTTCTGGCGCGGCGAGGCTGGGCCCGGCGCGCTGGCGCCTCGGCTGCTCGGCTCGCACGACGTGTTCAACCGCGAGGGGCGCCGCACCTGGGCCAGCGTCAACTTCATCACCGCGCATGACGGTTTCACGCTGAACGACTGGGCGAGCTACAACAGCAAGCACAACGAGGCCAACGGCGAGCACAACAACGACGGCTCGTCCGACAACCATTCCTGGAATTGCGGCGCCGAGGGTCCGACCGACAACCCCGAGATCCGCACTTTGCGCGAACGCCAGAAGCGCAACATGCTGGCGACCCTGCTGGCCTCGCAGGGCACGCCGATGCTGCTCGGCGGCGACGAGTTCGGCCGCACCCAGCGCGGCAACAACAATGCCTATTGCCAGGACAACGACATCTCCTGGTTCGATTGGAATTTTTCCGACGACGCCAACAAACTGCTCGCCTTCACCAAGCGGATGATCAAGCTGCGGCGCGATTATCCGATCCTGCGCCGCAGCCGCTTCCTTTCCGGCGATCGCGATTCCCAGCTTGAGATCCGCGACGTGGTCTGGATCAACAGCTCGGGCGTGGAGATGACGCAGGCCGACTGGACCACCGGCTGGATCAAATGCTTCGGCGTCGTGCTCGACGGCCGCGCCCGTAAGACCGCCATCGCGCGCAAGGGTGAAGACGACACCGTGCTCGTGATCCTCAACAGCTATGAGGGCGAGGTCGACTTCAAGCTGCCGGCGACGTCCGCGAGGCCGCAGTGGTCGCTGCTCGTGGATACCAGCGCGCCGGAGAAACCGGCGGGCGCGCCGTTTGGGTTCGACAGCACCTGCAAGGTGGCCGGGCGTTCGTTCGTGCTGCTCACGGCGGGTGAGGTCAAGTAGCTCCGTAGTTCGCACGAGCGATATGCGGGGCCGGCACGGCGCAAGCTCCCGCATGTCGCTTCGCTCATGCGGGCTACGCAGCCAGGCCTCCACCCGGGCTCCATGCCCCCCGCCTTCTCCTTCCCCCTGAAAGGGGGAAGGTCGGGATGGGGGTCAGCCACAGGCGACGCTCTATGCGGAGAGAGCAGATCCCCACCCGCTTTGCTCTGCCGAGCAAAGCGACCTTCCCTTTTCAAGGGGAGGTTAGAGCCGTGCGCCTCTACTCACCGTGCAGCCTGAACGATCTTCGCCAGAACCGCACGCGGACCGGCGGATTGCGCTTCGCTAATCCACCCGACGATCCCCACGTCCACCCAACCTCCCTTCCCCGCGACCCCGTCGGCCAATTGACATTCGCTGTCGGGGTGCCAGACTTCGCGGAAAATTAGGGGTGGAGACCTCTGGATGGCCAATCTTTCGGCCTCGAATCACGTCGCCCGTGTTTTATCGGCGGCCAATCAGGTGGCCGGCGTCGACACCGAGGCGCGGATTGCTGCGTCCTGGCGGCGCTGCGTGGTCAATCACAACCTCGATCCGGCCCGGCGCGGGCCGCCGCAGACCCTGACCGAAGCCGAGGTCCGGCACATCGCCGAACCGATGGAGGATTTGATCCAGGTCGCGATCCCGGAGCTCGAGGACCTTGCCCGCGTGCTCCACGACTCCGGCTACTGCGTCAACCTCGCCGATCCAAACGCCACGATGCTGGTGAGCCGCCTGCCCGGGGGCGACTACGCGCGGATGTTCCTGGAGTGGAAGATCTACACCGGCTCGAACTTCGCCGAGACCTTCGAGGGCACCAACGGGCTCGGCACCGCGCTCGCCGAGCAGCGGCCGATCATCGTGCATGGCGACGAGCATTTCCGCGAGCAGTGGCACATGTTCACCTGCGCGGTGTCGCCGCTGTTCGACCATGCCGGCCGGCTGGCCGGCGCCGTCAACATCTCCTCCTGCCGCAACGATCTCGGCCGTAGCGCGCATGAACTGGCGCTCGCCGTCACCGCGGAGGCGACGCGGCGGATCGAGCAGTCGTTCTTCCGCCGGCGCTACCGCGCCTCCTGGATCGCGACGCTGCCCGGCGACGGGCACGGCATGCTCGCCTATGACGACGACCGCCGCGTCGTCGGCGCCTGTCGCACCGCGCGCGGCGAGTTCGGGCTGACGGACGCGATGATCGATGACGGCATCGACCTGTCGCGCCTGATTCAACTGGACGATCGCGCGGCGCGTTCCGCGGACGAACCGGTCACGCTGCGCCGGGCCGACGGCACGCCATGGGGCCGTGGCCGCGTGGCGCCGCCGGTGCGCGCGCGTGTCTCCCGCCCGCTGCCGGCACCGTCGCGCGAGGCGCCTGCCGGACAGTTTTCCGGCCTGCACCGGCTGGCGGGGCGCGATCCCGTGCTGATCAAGGGCGTGAAGCGGCTGATGACGGTCGGCAATCTCGATCTGCCGATCCTGCTGCGGGGCGAGACCGGCGCCGGCAAGGACGTGTTCGCGCGCGCCATCCATGCGGCGAGCAATCGCGCCGGCCGCAACTATGTCGCGCTGAACTGCGCGGCGATGCCGGAGAGCCTGATCGATGCCGAGCTGTTCGGCTACGAGGCCGGCGCCTTCACCGGCGCGCGGCGCGAGGGATCGAAGGGGCTGATCGTGCAGGCCTCTGGCGGCACGCTGTTCCTCGACGAGATCGGCGACATGCCGCTGTCGCTGCAAACGCGGCTGCTCCGCGTGCTGGAAAATCGCGAGGTCTGGCCGCTCGGCGCGCTGAAGCCGGTCGCCGTCGACATTCGCCTGATCAGTGCGACCCATCGCGACCTCGCGCGGATGGCCGAGGACGGCAGCTTCCGCTCCGATCTGTATTACCGGCTGCGCGGCATGGAGATCCGGCTGCCCGCCTTGCGCGAACGCGCCGACCGCAGGGACATCATCACGCAGATCGCCGACGAGGAAGCGCCGCACTGCCGCATCTCGGCCGATGCCTGGGCACAGTTGATCGCCTATCCGTTCCCCGGCAACATGCGCCAACTCCGCCACGTGCTGCGGCTCGCAGGCGCCACCGCCGAGGGCGGCGTCATCACCGAGGCCGATCTCGACCTGCCGCCGGTCGGCACGCGCAACGTGGGGGCCGATCATGCGGCGACCGAGCGTACCGCGATCGTCGAGGCATTGCGCACCAATGACGGAAGAGTGACGGACGCTGCCAAGGCGCTCGGGCTCAGCCGCGCGACGTTGTACCGGAAGATCAAGGCGTTAGGGATCGAGCTGGACAGCTAGACCGGAGGCGCACCTCCTGTTCCGGCGGCGCGGGAACGGTGTTATCATACGCCTTTCATTCAACGCCACGGAGCGGGTCCCATGACACGGTTTCCCCTCGCTGTGGTCGTTGGCCTGGTTGCCGCGACCATTTCGCAGCCTGCCGCCTCGGATTCTACTGAACAACGATTGGGCAAAGTCCATTTTGCGACGTCCTGCAAACCGGAAGCGCAGGAGGCGTTCGATCGCGCCATGCTGTATCAGCATTCGTTCTGGTACAGCGCATCGCGACGCACCTTCGAGGAGGTGCTCGAGGCCGACCCGCAATGCGCCATCGCCTATTGGGGGATCGCCCTCAGCTATCTCTACAATCCACACGGGCCGCCGCCGCCGGAGAACCTTCCGCTCGGCCTCGAAGCCGTGAAGAAAGGCCAGGCGCTGGGTGCGAACACCCCGCGCGAGCGGGAATACATCGACGCGATCGCCGCGATGTATGTCGACTATGACAAGGTCGATCACCGCACCCGCGTGCAGAGATTCCTCGCGGCCGAAGAGCAGGTCGCGACGCACTATGCCGACGATGACGAGGCCCAGATCGCCTATGCGATCACGCTCAACGTCGCGGCATCCCCTACCGACAAGACCTATGCCAACCAGCTGAAGGGCGCGGCGCTGCTCGAGCCGATCTTCAAGCGCCAGCCCGAGCACCCCGGCATCGCCCACTATCTGATCCATCTCTACGACTATCCGGCGCTCGCGGAGAAGGGTCTCCCCGCGGCGATGCGCTATGCCAAGATCGCCGAACGCGCGCCGCATGCACAGCACATGCCGTCGCACATCTTCACGCGCGTCGGCTACTGGAAGGAGTCGATCGCTTCGAACAAGGAATCCGCGCGCATCGCCAAGGAAGACGGCGAACAGCAGGATCAGGCGCACGCGATGGACTATCTGGTCTATGCCTATCTCCAGCTGGGGCAAGACAAGGAGGCGCGCGCGGTGGTCGACGAGCTCGGCAAGCTCGAGTTCAAGCAGGATCGGTTCGCCGGTCCTTACGCGGTGGCGGCAAGCCAGGCTCGCTATGTGTTCGAGCGCGGCGACTGGAAGGAAGCTGCCGCGCTTCAGGTCCGTCCGACCAAGTACGCCTATGCGGACGCCATCACCTATTTCGCGCGGGCGGTCGGTGCCGCGCGCTCCGGTGATCCGGCGGCCGCCAAGGCCGATGTCGCCAAGCTCGCCGAGCTGCGCGACAAGCTGAAAGACGCCAAGGATGCCTATTGGTCCAACATCGTCGACATCCAGCAGCAGATCGCGAGCGCCTGGGTGCTGTACGCCGAAGGCAAATACGACGAGGCGCTCGGCGCGATGAATGCCGCCGCGGGGGCGGAAGACAAGACCGAGAAGCATCCCGTCACCCCGGGACCGCTCGCGCCGGCGCGCGAGCTCTACGCCGCCATGCTGCTCGATCGCGGCAAGGCCGCCGACGCGCTTGCGGCCTATGAGGCGGTGCTCAAGAAGGAGCCCAACCGGCTCGCGGCCTATGTCGGGATGATCAAGAGCGCCAGGGCGGCCGGCGATCAGGCCAAGACCCGGGAATGTGCTGATCACATCGCCCGGCTCACTGCGGATGCGGATCTGTCGAGGCCGGAGCTGATCGAATTGCGCCAGACAACCGGAAGCAAGCTGTGATGCCGCGGATGACATGGCGCAACGGTGGTGCGGCGCTGCTCGGCGCCGTTGCGCTCTGTCTTTGCCACGTGCCGCCGCTCGGTGCGATGGAGATCCTCGGCCAGGCCGGCGTGCTCGGCGAATGGGAGCTGACCGGGCATCTCACCGAAAGCGGACCGGATGCGCGCAAGCAGTTCTCCGGACCGCTGAAGATGAAGCATGTCGGAATCTGCGCCCAGGATGGACCCGAGGAACGCGCAGGAGAGATCCGGCTGCAATTCACGGGTGCGGATTCGCGGGTGACGGCCGAACTCGTGCTGGACGGCGCGCCCTGCACCTACAGTGCCCGCAAGACGCACAATTACGAGGGCACGCTGTCCTGCGAGGGCCGCGCGCCCGTCCCGCTGCTGGTGTGGCTCAAGTAGCTGCCACCGTCAGGCCGCCGGTCGCGAGCGGCGCAGCCATTCGTTCAGATCGATGCGGCCGAGGCGCGCCTCGCCCAACGGCACCAGCGAGTGCTCCTCGACCCGGCCGCCCCAGTAGAGCGCGTCTGGGTCTCGCACCACCTGACGCGGGTCGCCGATTGTCTTCAGGTAGCGGGCGACAATTTCGTTGAATGGCGCGCGTTCCGGTCCGGCAATCTCGACGATGCCGTTGCGCGGCGGCTCGAGCACCACATCGGCCACAAGGGCGGACACATCCTCCGCCGCGATCGGCTGAAACAGGCCGGGCGAGAGCCTGACGGTGTTTCCAACTGCACCCGCATCGGCGATGGCTCCGACGAATTCCATGAACTGCGTCGCGCGGATGATGGTGTAGGGGATGCCGGACGCCTCGATGAGTTTTTCCTGGGCGACCTTGGCGCGGAAGTATCCGTTCTCGGGCGTGCGGTCGGTTCCGACGATCGAGAGCGCGACATGGTGCTTGACGCCGGCCGGCGCCTCCGCCGCCAGAAGGTTGCGTCCGGAAGTCTCGAAGAACGCCATCACCGCCTTGTCCTCGAATGATGGCGAGTTGGCCAGGTCGATCACGACAGCCGCGCCGGCCAGTGCCTCCTTGAGCCCCTCGCCGGTGATGGTGTTGACGCCGCTCTTGGGCGAAGCGGCGACAACGTCGTGGCCGCGTTGACGCAGAATGGCAACGGTCCTGGAGCCGATCAGTCCGGTGCCGCCGATCACAACGATCTTCATGATTTGGTCTCCCTTGTCGATGACTAGAGATTTGGCGATCTCGGGACGCGCTTGTGCTTCAAGCTTGCTGGCGGCAAGCGCGATGAGCGCACCGATTGATCGACGTATCGACGAACGTTGCGGGCTCGCAAAGCGAGATCGCGCGGACGTGCGGCTGACGAGGAGAGTTGAAGACCTCGCGCCGCCGTATCGATCGCTCCTGCATGCGCGACGGCAATTATATCATGCCGCTCGCATTGATGGCGCGTTCGTGAAGTTGATCAGGATTGGTCAGCAGTGCTGATTGACTCGGGGAGCCGTGCCGCTCGCCGCGGCTTCAGGAAAACTCGTTCCAGCTCACGCGCCGCGCGTCGACGTCGCCAAGCGTGATCGGATCGTGGATGTTGCGCACGCTCTGGAAGCCGCTACGCAGATAGATCAGCGGATCGACCGTGGTCACGGCGCGGACATGCTGGACTTCGCCGATGAAGATCGAATGGGTCTTGGTCTCAAGCTCCTGCGCCAGCACGCAATCGAACGCCGCGACGGCATCCTCCAGCACCGGGGCGCCGGTGGCGCCGGTGGTCCAGCGGCCGAAGCCAAAGCGGTCGTCGCCGTTGACGCCCTTCTGACCGGAGAAGGTCAGCGCCAGCAACGCGTGGTCCTCGTTCAGGAAGTTGATGACGAAATGGCGCTCCGCGCGGATGCGCTCATGCGCGCTGGCATTACGGTTAACGCAGACCAGCACCGAGGGCGGATTGTCCGACAGGGAGCAGGCCGAGGTTACCGTCAGGCCGGTGCGCTGCCCCGGCTCGCGGCCGACCGTCACCCCAGCGCCACCGCGCCCGCGCAATGCCGCATCGCCTGCTTGAAACTCTGTGCGTCGACCGTCATGCCCTGACCCTGATGCGAAAAACCACGCTTAAGATATGCGAGGCAGGGTGCGAGGCAAGCCCCGCACCCCGCCTATCTGTCATGCAGCCTTCTCGAACTCGGCGCCGAGATGCTTGAGCCGCGGCATCACCTCGTTCTTGAGCAGGTCCAGCGAGTGCCGCCAGGCTTCCGGCTTGTGCTTGTAGTCGAAGCCAAACACGCAGAGCACGCCGAAGCCGCCGACCTCCCGGTAGATCTTCTCGATCTTCTCGGTGACGGTCGCGGGCGAGCCGACGATCCAATTCCGGCGCGCGCAATATTCGACGGTGACGTCGCTGTCGGGCACGTCGGGGGCGTGCTTCAGATAGTCCTTGAAGCCGAAATGGCCGAGCAGCGGCAGGAAGTACTCGCCCATCATCCGGCCCATCATGTCGCCAGTCGACAGCCTCCACGCCTCCTCATCGGTATCAGCCACGAACACCTCGCGCACCAGCCGCCAGTCCTTGCGGCTCGGCTTGCGGCCGGTCTTGGCCGCGCCGGCTTCGACCGAGTCCCAGTGGCTGCCGACATAGGCGGGGTTGAGGTTGAGGCTCATCGGGATGAAGCCGCGCTCGCCGGCGAGCTTCAGCGTGTCGGAATTCTTCGACAGGCCGGCGACGCCGATCGGCGGATGCGGTGCTTGCTGTGGCTTGATGTGCGGTTTGAGGAAGTCGAACATCGTGTCCGGCTTCGACACCGTCCAATACTTGCCCTTGTGCGTCCACGGTCCGGGCTCGGACCACATCTTCAGGATGATCTCGAGCGCCTCGCGGGTCATGTCGCGGTTCTGGCCCGACATGCCGTCGACGTTGAACATCGCCCAGTCGCTCGGCAGGCCCGAGGCCGCGACGCCGAAGTTCAGGCGCCCGTTCGAGAGATGGTCGAGCATCGCCACGCGGTTGGCGAGTTCGGCCGGGTGATGATACGGCAGCAGGAAGCCGCCGGGCCCGATGCGCAGATTCTTGGTCTGCAGCAGCGCCTGCGCGACCAACAGGTCGGGCGACGGATGCGGCTCCCACGGCGCGGTGTGATGCTCGCCGATCCAGGCCTCCTGATAGCCGAGCTCGTCGAGCCAGCGCAGCGTCTGCAGGTCCCAGTCGTGGCCCTCCTTCAATCCGCACTCCGGCGGGTGCGAGGGCATCGTGAAGTAGCCAAGCTCCATGTGCGTTTCCTTCCTTCGCTTGAGATTCAGTCATGCAATGCGTCTTGCCGCGCATTCGAAGACGCGTTGAGCAAGCGCTGTGCCAGCGCGGAAATCGCAGGAGAGGAAGAGAAACGCGGCGTTTTCGGCCAGGTGCAAGCCATGCCTCGGGCCGAGCGAGGCCCTTGCCGTCTCATCGTCGCGAGACGGTGTCGCAACCGTGAGACGCGCAACACGCTCAGCAGTTACGGCGAGCTGGGATCAAGCTGGCGCGGCCGCCGCCAAGGGACTGTGCTCCCTCTCCCGCTTGCGGGGAGGGTTGGGGTGGGGGTATCTCAGCGAGTCACATCGTGGAAAGAGCCTCCACCCGGATCGCATCTGCGATGCGATCCGACCTCCCCCGCAAGCGGGAGAGGTGGAGCAAGACAAAGGGATCAGCCCGCGGCGCGGCGCGGCAGCTTGTTTGTATCCAGCTCGGAGGGCGCGGGAAGCTGCATCAGGATGGTCTGGCCCATCGAGGCGATCTCGATGCCCTCCTCCTGGAAGCGCCGCTTCATGCGGCGGTTGAACTCGCGCTGCACCGACCAGCGGCCGCCGTCGGTGCAGCGGATCTGGCCGACGATGGTCACGACGGAGCCGTCGACCTTGTCGACGCCCCACAATTCGAGATCGCCGCGGATCAGCGCGCGATACGCGGTCTCCTGGCGCATTTGGGCGACGATGTCCTTCAGCACCTCGCCGGCGCGGTCGGTGTCCTCCTTGTAGGACACGTTGACGCTGACCGCGGCGTTGCCGGCGCCACGGCTGGCATTGGTGATCGTCGTCACCGCGCTGAACGGCACGATATGCACCGAGCCGTCGCCGGCACGAAGCCGCATGGTGCGGATCGAGACGTTCTCGACCACGCCCGACAAGCCTGACACCGTGACGGTGTCGCCGACCTGCACAGTGTTCTCGAGCAGCAGGAACAGCCCGGTGATGAGATCCTGCACCAGCTTCTGCGAACCGAAGCCGATCGCGATGCCGACGATGCCGGCGCCGGCGAGCAGCGGCGCTACATTGACGCCGATCTCGCTGAGCGCGGTGAGCCCGACCACTGCGACGATGATGCAGAACAGCGCGGTGCGCAGCATCGGCTGGAAGGTGCGCAGGCGCGCGGCGCGGGCGAAATGCCCCTCACGCGACAGCGTGTCGATCTGCCGGTCCATCAGCGCATTGGCGACTTCCCAGATTACCGCCGCGGCGAGCGCGGCGATGCCGATCGTCACCAGCGCCGAGAGATCAGGCGAGAGCCGATCTGGCCGCCATAGAACCAGACGATGGCATCGACGCCCCAGACCTCGAGCAGCGCGACGAAGCCGACCAGGGCGATCACCGCCGTAACCACCTTGCGCAGCAGCGGCAGATAGCGGTTGGCGCGGGTCTCGAGCCCCGGGAAGCGCTGCATCAGGTCCGGGCTGATGCGGAAGCCGCGATCGATCAGGCTCAGCACCACCATGGTGACGAGCCGGGTGACCAGCAGCACCGCGACGGTGCCGACGAAATATTGCAGCAGCAGCGAATAGCCGTTGCGGATGTTGAGCGCCCACACCGCCCACAGCGCGAGATCGAGCGCGATCGCCAGCACATGCCACAGCGAAGCGAGACGATTGCGCGTCCGCGCCGCAAGGCCGGTGCGATCGGCCGGCGCGCGGATGACGTCGGCGACCTGGCGGCGGCATTGCAGGATGATGACGACGACGAAGAGGTGCACCACCAGCATCACGAGCCGGAGCAGCGCGGCGTAGCCGGCGTGGGACAGCCCAAGCAGCAATGCGACATTGGCCAAGCAGATCCCCGAGACCCCGACGGCGACGATGCGCCGCGCCCATATCTCGATATAGGCCGCGGTCTCGGCACGGACGCGGACCAGGCCGAACGGGCCGGCCAGCGCGCGCACCGCGCAGATCAGCGCGCGCGAGAAGGCATAGGCGTTGATCACCGCGAGGATCACGAGCCGCGTGGTCGACTGATTGCCGATCTCGGTGCTGAGCAGCGCGGCGGCCACGCTGAGAAACACGACCACCGGCAGCAGCTCGAGCACGAGGCGCCCGAGCACGAAAGGCAGCCGGACCAGCGACTGCCAGGCCCGTGCCAGGCTGAGCCGGCGGCGATGCAGATCGCCCTCCGGCGTGACGTCGGCAACCGACGACGGCGGATCGGCGCTGGCGAGCGCCTGCACCGGCACGCGCGCGGTCTGCGGCAGCCGCGCTTCAAGGAACGCGACCGGCCGCTTGATCAGGCGGAACACCACCCATTCGGCAGCCAGCGCGCAGCCGAGCACCAGCGCCAGCTTCCAGGCGATGTCGATCATGAGGCCATAGGCGGCCGGATCGTTGGCGGTGCGCAGGAACCAGTAATAGAACGCCGGGAAATGCGTCAGCGTGCGCGCAACGTCGGCAACCTCGCGCGACATCTCGCCGACCTGCTCCGAGACCATCAGCAGAAGCTGCGCGCCGAGGCTGTCCGCGCTGAGCGGGATCGGCGACTGCTGCTCGGGCGCCGGCTGCGCGGCCGCCTGCGGCGAGGCATTGGCGATGGCGCGCAGCGTGTTGATGATCTCGCCGCGCTTCTTGTCGTCCTGCAGCGCGTCGAGCGCACGCTTCGCCTGCTCCGGCGTCAATGCGTCGCTGGTACTGGGTTGCGGCGGCGCCGGCTTCGTGGCCGGCTGCGCAAGCGCGGGCGAGACGAACAGGGCGAGGATGAGGAAAAGCGCAAAGCGAAGTTTGTGCGACACGAGGGCCTCTTATTAAAATAGTTGCGCGACCGCAGATCCCCGGGAGGACTCTGCTCTCGCGCTCGCGCCATGTCGGATCGCCCCTTTTCGCCTTGATGATGTGTCGGAAGTTTGCCGCCGCGACGACCATCTCTTGGCATTTGCCGCAACACAATCGTCACAGGTGTTGAGCGGCGTTTACGCATGGAGGTCGTTCCGGCCGAGCGGGCCGATCTGCGCGCCACACGCCAGGGCTGAGGCGGGACAATCTTTCGCTTGACGCGCAGCCGTCGCTATGATGTTCTTATTTTGTTCTGGTTCCGATTGCGTTTCGAGGTGATCATGCACGATGTCTTTGACGAGGGCGGCCCGATCAAGCTGTTCATTCACGACGATAGCGAGACACCGATAGAATTCATGCGCGACCTGCTGCGCACGGTATTCGGCAAGTCCCGGAAAGAGGCGGTTGCCGCCACCGCACGGATCGAGACCCTGAACGGAATCGCCTGCGGCCCCTATCCAGCGGGCGTGGCCCAGGCGCTGTTGGAGTCCGCCCAGCAGCTGATCCGCAGCAATGGTCATTCGTTGCTGATCACGAGCACGGCTCCCGATGCGGCCAGGCCGTGTGACCTCTGTGGCGTGCTGGATCCTGTGACGGACGTTTTTCTCAGCCGCAAGACGGTCTGCCTGTGCAGCAACTGCCTGCTCGCCGCCAGGGCCAGTTCGGAAAAGCTGCCGGGCGAGGAGTTCCGATATGCCTTCATAGCGCTCGATTGGCATTTTGCGGGAGTGCCACGCAACCAGATCCTGACCCGGTCGCGGCAATTTCCTGGTCACATGCGTGCCGATGTTCAGATCGCGATCGACCGGCTGTTCGATACGCCGCTCCATTTCTTCGGCCTCCATGAGGAGCATCGCTACGAGACCCTCGCTTTCGCCGCGCTGATGGAAAACAGCCGCAACGCTCCGGCGATCGCGCCGCCGCAATATCACGACGTCGACGTCGGCGAGTCCGAGCCGGTGAAATGCCTCACCAATGGCTTGTGGCTGTGCCAGACCGAAGAGCTGCGCTACGCGGTGCTGCTCAGCTACCATCGAGATTATCGGAGCGAGCCGGGCTTGCGCATCGAGCTCGCGGTACCCGCAGGCATCGCCGGAAACGTCTTGGTGCAACGAACCTTTGCCGAGCTGGAAGCGGCCGTGCATGCGGCACGATCCTATCGCGGCAAGATTCTGTCGCTGGAAGATGCCGCCGACTATCGCGGCCGCGCCCGCGGCGTCACCGTGCATCGCCTGCCGACGGTGGCCCGCCATGACGTGATCCTGCCGGAGCGGACGCTGCGGCTGCTCGACCGCAACGTGCTCGACTTCGTCGAAAGCCGCGATCTGCTGCGCAAGCTCGGGCAGTCGACCCGCAAGGGCATCCTGCTGTACGGCCCGCCCGGCACCGGCAAGACCCACACCATCCGCTATCTCGCCACCAACCTGCCAAACCACACCACGCTGATCATCACCGCCGAGCAGGTCGGCCTGCTCGGCGCCTATATGAACCTCGCGCGACTGCTGCAGCCGACCATGGTCGTGATCGAGGATGTCGATCTGATCGCGCGCGACCGGGAGGACATGGGCGGGCCGTGCGAGGAATCCTTGCTCAACAAGCTGCTCAACGAGATGGACGGCCTGAAGGAGGATTGCGATATCCTGTTCCTGCTGACCACCAACCGCCCCGAAGAGCTCGAGAGTGCGCTGGCCGGCCGGCCCGGCCGCATCGACCAGGCGATCGAAGTGCCGCTGCCCGACGAGACCGGCCGAGGCAAGCTGGTCCGGCTCTACGGCAAGGGCCTGGCGCTCGAACAGCCCGTCATCGACGAAGCCGTACGACGCACCGAAGGCGTCAGCGCCGCCTTCATCAAGGAGCTGATGCGCCGTCTCGCCCAGGCCAGCATCATCCGCGACGGCGGCGAGCGGGTCACGACCTCCGACCTCGACGGCGCGGTCAGCGAAATGCTGTTCGACGGCGGCCGGGCTCAACGCCAAGCTGCTCGGCGGCGCACAGGGAATGAGCGCGGGGTGATCGGAATGGCTGCGCTTCCCGGCAGATTTGCCGCTTCTCTCTATCTCAAAAATGAGATATCCTCGCGATGTCCTGGAGCGTCGAAATCCTCAACGAGGTCGTCGTGGAAGAGATCGCGGCGCTGCCAGCCGACATGCAGGCGCGTTTCATCCGCCTTTCGGAGCGCATTTCTGCCGCCGGGCTGGAAAGTCTGGGCGAACCGCATGTGAAGCATTTGGTCGGCGCGTTGTGGTCGTCCGCGCGTTCGTGAAGAAAGTCACAGAAGACGCCACCGGGTGAGATCGAGTTGGCGCTGCGGAGGGCAAAGGAAGTCACATGACGATACCGTTCGAAAAGCTCAAGGCGCGCCTGTTGGCCAATCCGAGGGTCCGGGCGGAATACGGTGCGCTCGCGCCTGAGTTCGAAATCGCTGCCGAGTTGCTCAAGGCGCGTCAGCGCGCCGGACTGTCGCGAGTCCGAGCTGGCGGCCAAGATGGGCACTAGAGCATGATGTGTTTATACGGAAACGTACCCTGAATTTTTGAGATAGTTGGCGCACTCCTCCTTGGAGAAGACGTCGAGGAGTTCGCCGACCTTGCGCCAAGTCGCTTCGACATCACGCGGCTGCGCGGCTCGCATCAGGTGTTTGAGCTTGGCGAAGACCTGCTCGATCGGATTGAGGTCGGGGCTATAGGGCGGCAGGAAGAGCAGATGGGCTCCTGTGGCGCGGATGGCGTTGCGCGCCGCCTTGCCCTTGTGACTGCCGAGATTGTCGAGAATGACGAGTTCACCCTTTGCGAGGGTCGGCGCCAGCACCTGCTCGACATAGAGGGTGAAGAGCTCGCCATTGATGGGGCCGTCGATGACCCATGGCGCGCTGATCCGGTCGTGGCGCAGCGCCGCGATGAAGGTCATGGTCTTCCAATGGCCGAAAGGCGCAGACGCCTGGAGACGTTGCCCACTCGGTCCCCAGCCTCGCAGCGGCGCCATGTTGGTTTTGATCCAGGTCTCGTCGATAAAGACCAGGCGCGAGGCGTCGATCCTGCCCTGATGGGTCTTCCAGCGCGTCCGTTTACGGGCGATATCGGGACGATCTTGTTCGGCCGGCAGGATCGTTTTTTTTGAAGCTCAGCCCTTCGGCATGGACGAACGTCCACACTGCCCGCACGTCGGTCTTGATCCCGCGCGCAGCCAGTTCCTGCGTCAGCTTCCGCAAAGTGAATGGGCCGGAGCGAATGCGTTTGCGCAGCCAGTCGGCATTGGTGCCGGACAGAACCGGCTTCTTGTGACCGCCGATCTTGCCGGGAGAAACGCCTCCGGTCTCCCGCCGCAGATTCTTCCACTTTGTCACACAGGAAGGACTGATCTGAAGCGCTTCTGCAATCGAACGCACGGTCTCGCCCGCGTCAGCCCGCGCCAGAGCGAGTTCACGAAGATCTTCCGAATAGGGTCGCGTCATCCATGCTGGCCCCCGTTCCAGCATGGAGTTTGAATCAGAAATTGTCCCTTCTGGGAATCTGGAGGGTTCTGTGAGGTCGCGCTCACGCGAGGGCGCGGCAGGCGCTTATGACGCGACCTCATTGAAGCCGGATTGAACGAAGGCGCGGGAGGCTATTCGCGGTTTTGCAGCTATGGGGATTGTTCGAGATCGCCATGCCCGATCTGCTGGCTCGGCGCGTGAGGCAGAGACACAGGAGTGCGCATCCTGGAAGAGTTGAGATCAGACGCGCTTCGCCTGAGATCGCGATAGGCCTTTTGCTGCATCGGACGGTTGTTGTCGCGCAGTGTGACAGCACGGATTCGACATCGTCCGCGATGATCGAGACGCTGGGAGCGAAATGACGAATGATGATCGTCGTGCACGACATGACTTGGCTCACGATGTGTCGCATCGGAACGGTGATGTTCGAGGGCTGGGGCGTCTGAAGCTATGTCGAAAGCGCTCAATGATGCGCATGACGCCACCACAATCGGGACAGGCAGGAACCTCGGCCCAGGTTTGAGCCTCCGAATCCACAGGCGACGGCTGGCCATCGTTTGGGGCTGTTCGCTCATGATCGAGAAGTTCGCGGCAAAGGGCGAGCTTGGCAGCGCGATGGCGGTTGGCCATGAAGCCGAAGTGGCGGATGCGGTGGAAGCCGTCAGGCAGCGTATGAAGCAGGAAACGGCGAATGAACTCATCGGGCTTGAGATTCATGATCTTTGTCGCGCTGTTTTGGCGATAGTCCTTCCATGAGAAGGCGACATGATCGTCGTCGAGTGCGACGAGCCGGCTGTTGGCGATCGCGACGCGATGGGTGTAGCGGCCGAGATAGGCCAGGACCTGTGCGGGTCCGCCGAAGGGCCGCTTGGCGTAAACAACCCAGTTGATGCGTCGCATGGCGTCGAGGTGGGCCGCAAAGGCAGCCGGCTCGGCCAGAGCTCCGAGATCGCCGAAGAAACGCAAGGCACCGGAGTTGAAGGCTGCCGACAGACGTTTGAGAAAAAGTGTGCGAAATAGTCTGGACAACGGTTTGACGGCCAGGAAGAAGTTCGGTCGGCAAGCGGTCCAGCGCGCGCCATCGGGCGAGAGGCCGCCACCCGGAACGACGCAATGGACGTGGGGATGATGCATCAGCGTCTGTCCCCAGGTGTGGAGGACGGCGACGCCGCCGATCGCACCGCCGAGCCGGCGTGGATTGGCGGCGAGCGTCGTCATCGCCTCGGCGGCAGCCTTGAACAGGATGGCATAGACGACGGCCTTGTTCTGGAAAGCGATCGCGGCGATCGGTGCGGGAAGTGTAAAGACGACGTGGAAATAGGGAACCGGAAGCAGGTCGGCTTGACGCGCGGCGAGCCACGCGGCTCGGGCTCTCCCCTGACACTTCGGACAGTGCCGATTGCGGCAGGAATTATAGGCAACGCGTGTCGTGCCGCAGTCGTCGCAAGCCTGCATGTGGCCGCCGAGCGCCTCGGTCCGGCACGCAACGATCGCGCTCATCACGCGCCGCTCGACCCGCCCCAGATGACCGGCATGTACACGGCGATAGGCGTCGCCATGCCGGCGCAGAATATCGGCAATCTCGATGGCGGGCCTGTTGGAGCGGATGTCGGAGCGGGTCATGACCCGCATCCCGCTGCGGGTCATCCAGGTGGCGTCACCTCCAGCGACAGGCGATCGAGCGGGCTCTGCGTCGCTCGGATCGTATCGGTGGCGACCTGCGTGTAGCGCGCTGTCGACGACAAATTATTGTGCCCGAGCAAGACCTGGATGATCCGGATATCGGTTCCGTTCTCGAGAAGATGTGTCGCGAAGCTGTGGCGCAGCGTGTGCAGCGTGACGCGCTTGGTCAGGCCCGCAGCCTTCACCGCCGACCGGCAGGCGGCATGCAGCACGGTCTGATCGATCGGATGATCTTCGTCACGACCAGGGAACAGATAAAGCCGCGGCCGGGCGAGCCGCCAGTAGGTGCGCAGGATGCCCAGCAGCTGGGGCGACAGCATCACGTTGCGATCCTTCGCGCCCTTGCCGTGGCGCACCTGGATGACGCCGCGGGCGCTGTCGATGTCTTCGATCCGCAGTCCCGCAACCTCCGAGGCCCTGAGCCCGGCCGCATAGGCGGTGGTGAGCGCGGCGCGGCTCTTCAGGCTCGATACCGCTTCAAGAAACTGAACCACTTCGTCGGCGCTGAGAACGACCGGCAGCTTGCGCGGTTCTCGCGCATAGGGAATGCGCTCTGGGATGAGCGCCTCGCCGAGCGTGACGCCGTAGAAAAACCGTAGCGCACAGACGATCTGGTTCAGCGCCGGCCATGAGATGCCGGTCGAGACCAAATGCACCTGGAAGGCGCGGACGTCTTCCAGCTCTAACCGGTCAGGCGATCGGCCAAAATAGCGGCTGAACTTCGAAACCGCGCTGATGTAGGATCTTTGCGTCGCCGGCGACAGATTGCGGACGGTCATGTCTTCGATCATGCGGCGGCGAAGAGGGCTCAAATCGGCCATCTCGATACTCCTGTCTGAGGGGGTGGGCTCCAACACCCACATCCTCTCAGCCAGGAGGCGATCTATGCCACCTTGCCCCCTACGCCGCGGCAGCGGCTTCGTTCAATCCCGATTCCGGCAAAAAACAACATGCTCTAGTCAATCAACTATCGCTCGCCTCGAAAGCGGCCAGACGCTTCCAAGTACCAAGACGTTGTTGCGATTTGCCAAGGCAACCGGCAGCAAGTTCCAGATCCGGCTCTCAGCCGCATAGGGTCTGCTAAGGCCGCACACAGCGCGGTGGCAGCCGGTCGATCCGTCACCGCGGCAGCAGCAGGTCCCGCTCCCCCCGCGCGACGCGTGCAAGCTCGTCGGCCATCCGCGTCAGCACGCCCTCCCAGGCCTGCGGTCCGTCCTGGCGGAACAGCCGCATGGTCGGATACCACGGCGTGTCGGCGCGATCGCGCAGCCAGCGCCAGTCGAGCGCATAGGGACACAGCATCCAGACCGGACGGCCCAGCGCGCCGGCGAGATGCGCCACGGAGGTGTCGACGGCGATGACGAGATCGAGCGCGCAGACGGCCGCGGCGGTATCTGCAAAATCGCCGAGCATCGGTGCGAGGTCGACGATATCGGCACCGAGACACCGAAGAACCGGAGCATCGTCCGGCCGCGGCTCCTTCTGCAGGCTGTAGAGCTGGACGCCTGGTGTGACCAGCCGCGGCAGCACGGCATCGGCCGGCAGCGAGCGCTGGCGGTCGCCCTTGTACCTGGCATTGCCGGCCCAGACCACGCCGACCTTCAGCGCGGACACGCCGGCCAGCGCCTCGCGCCAGCGCGCGAGCTTGGTGGCGTCCGCCTGCAGATAGGACACGGCAGCGGGAATGGTCTCGACGGTGGTGCGGAAGATCCGCGGCAGGCTCAGCAGCGGCAGTTGCCGGTCGAACGGCGGCAATAGCTCGCCGCGCGCGAACACCGCGACGTCGGGCAGCATCGGCCGCAGCAGCGAGACCAGCGCCGGCTGTACCTGCAGAATGATCCGGCCGCCTCTGCCCGCCAGCATCGGCACATAGCGGACGAAATTGATGGCGTCGCCGAGCCCGTATTCGGCAAACAGCAGCAGCGTGCGTCCCGCCAGGGGCTCGCCTTGCCATTCCGGCTCGTCGAACACGGGATCGCCTTCGCTGAGCATCTTGGTCTTGCGGCGCCACTGATATTCTTCAAAGCCCTCCTCGAACTCGCCGTTCATCAGCAGGAAATGCGCGTGGTTGTAATGCGCCAGCGGCTGCTCGGGATCGAGCGCGATGGCGCGGCGTGAGGCCACCAGCGCCGCATCGATCTCGCCGGCATTGCGCAGCGCGACCGCAAGATTGGCATGGCCCTTGGCGTAATTGGGTTCGAGGTCGATGGTCCTCCGATGCGCGGCGACCGCCGCCTCGACCAGATTCTGCGCCTCGAAGATGATTCCAAGATTGGTGTGCGCGGCGGCATAGTCCGGCTTGAGCGCCAGCGCCAGTTCGGCGCAGGCGACGGCGTCGTCGACCTGTCCGAGCTCGAACAGGCAGGCGCCGAGATTGTTGAGGATGACGTGATCGGACGGATCGCGGGCCGAGACCTGCCGATAGATGCGGACCGCCTCCTCGCGCTCGCCCAGCTCGTGCAGCACCATGGCGAGCAGGCGCCGCGGCGCGAAATTGTCGGGCTCGAGCGCGATCGCGCGGCGATAGTGCTGGACCGCGTCCTCCAGCCGGCCCAGGCGGTAGAGCGCCGCACCGAGACCGCTATGCAGGCCCGGATGATCGGGATCCGCGCCGAGCCCGCCGCGATAGGCGGTGGCGGCGGCGTCGTGCTTCTTCTGATCGGTCAACGCATTGCCAAGGTTGAGCCAGACACCGCGATAGGCGGGATCGCGCGCGATCACCTCGCGATAGGCCTGCTCCGCCTCGACCGGGCGCTGCTGCCCGGTCAGCGCAACGGCGAGGTTGAACCGCGCCCGCGTCAGGCCACCATCGAGTGCGATCGCGCGGCGAAACGCCGCCTCGGCCTCGTCGAAGCGCGACAGCTCGCATAGCGCAACGCCGAGCTTGATGTGCAGGCTGGCGTCCTTTGGCCGCAGCGTCACGCCGCGCTCGAACGCCGCCACCGCGCCCTCGTGCTCGCCCTTCACGGCAAGCGCATCGCCGAGCGTGGCGAACGCCGGTCCGTGATGCGGATCGAGGCTGAACACCCGGTTCAGCAGCACCGCGCCTTCGGCGGCGCGATCGGTCACGAAGGCGATGACGGCGGACAGATGCAGCGCCGGAATATGGTCGGGATCGGCGGTGAGGATATCGCCGCACAACGTGCCGGCCTCCGTCGCGCGGCCCGCGCCATAATGCGCCACCGCATCCAGCAACATCCGATCAACAGCCACACTGCCCACGATACCGCCCCCGCCTCTCAAGACCCCGATGGGGATTAAACGGGCGGCGACGCCAAATCCGGCACGCGAATCCCGATTGAAGAATCATGACCCGGGTGCAAGCTCTGATCTCTTCTCCTTCCCCCTGAAAGGGGGAAGGTCGGGATGAGGGTCAGCTACACGCAGCGCTGCTCGCAGAGAGAGTTGATCCCCACCTGCTTTGCTCTGCCGAGCAAAGCGACCTCCCCTTTTCAAGGGGAGATGACGCCCGCCATCGCCCCTCTTGACGCCTGGCTCATCATGTAACATGTAAAGTTACATGATACGCGATAGCCGTCTATCCGGTGTCCTGCATGGCCTGCTCCACATGATCGGAGCGGGCGAGCCGGTCACGTCGGAGCACCTTGCCCAGGCGATGGCCACCAACCCGGTGGTCGTCCGCCGCGTGATGGCCGGCCTGCGCGAGCAAGGCCTGGTCCGCTCCGAGAAGGGCCATGGCGGCGGCTGGACGCTGGCACGCGATCCCGCCGACATCACGCTGGCCGACATCTATCGCGCGGTCGGCGCGCCCACGATCGTCGCGATGGGCCATCGCTCGGAAAATCCCGGCTGCCTGGTCGAACAGGCCGTCAACGACGCGCTGTCAGGCACGTTTCGCGAGGTCGAGGCGATCTTCCTGAAGCGGCTCGGCGCGGTGACGCTCGACGCGCTCGCGAAGGATTTCAAGCGCCGGCTCGCCAAACACAAACAAAGTCTCGAGGACCAAATTCATGCAGCCAAGTGAGCAGTCGAAACCGCTTCCCTTCAACGATCCCGCGCACTGGGACAAGATGGTCGCGACCTACGAGGCGCAGTCGCAGCCGTTCACGACACACTTCGCCGAGGCCGCGGTCGCGATGCTCCCGATCGGCCCGTCATCGAAGGTGCTCGACGTCGCCACTGGTACGGGGGCCGCGGCGCTTGCGGCCGCGCGCAGGGGCGCCGACGTCACCGCGATCGACTTCTCGGCCGGCATGGTGGCACGGGTCCGCGCGCATGAAGTGGCGAATATCGCGGCGCGGCAGATGGACGGCCAGGCGCTCGATCTGCCGGATGCCGCCTTCGATGCAGCGGTGTCGGTGTTCGGCGTGATGCTGTTTCCGGATTGGCGCGCCGGACTGCGCGAGATGGCGCGGGTGACGCGGCCGGGCGGATCGGCGGCGATTGCGGTCTGGAAAAGCGCCGACGGTGCCGCCGTGCATCTGCTGCTCTCGCAGATCATCCGGCGGCTCTATCCCGACAACGTCACGCCGATGCCGTGCACGGGCCTCGCCGAGCTCGCCGATCCCGGCCGCCTCAGTGCGGCGGTCGTCGCGGCCGGCTTCTGCGATCCTGTCGTCGCCGAGATCACCCACGACTTCAAGCTCCATGTCGCCAATCCTGCCGACGTCGACAAACTGTTCGAGTTCATGCCGCATTGGAGCGGGCTCGATGCCGAGCAGAGTGCCGCCGTTGCACGCGCCTTCCGGAGCGAGATCGAGCGAGGCCGGGTCGGAGACACCTTCGCGATTCCCTCGACCGCACTGATCGCGACGGCGCTGCGGCGCCAGCGCCACGCGTAGCAATCGCCGCAGATCAACTGCGGATTGGAGCACGCTAGTGCTTGTCGTCGTCCTTGTCTCCGTCGCTCGGCGGCTGCGGGCCGGGGCTGTTGGCCCAGCGGTCGAGGTCCTCGATGACCCGTCGGTGGCTCGGCCGCAGCGACGGCGGACCGCCGGGCTCTTGCGACAATTTCCGGGGCAGCTTGACCTGTTCTGGCATGATGAGGCTCCAGAGCTGGGTGGTGTGCGGGCCATTCGCGGCGACCGTGACGCGATGCGTGGATCGACGGCCGCGACGGAGGCGCGAAGATTATTTGTGATCTGACGGCTTCGCTGATGTTGCGACCGGCTGCGCAGGCGCCGCCTGCTCCCACGGTGCCGGCAGGATGACCCGCGCCGGCGGCAGGGTCTGCGCGGCGCGCTGCACACCGGCATTCGCGTGCACCGGCTGCGGCTCGTCGCCGGCGTTGTCGGCGCGGGCGACGGTGATGCCCAGCGCCATTGCCGCAAGGCCGAGTCCCGCGCCGATCGAAGCGGCAACGACGCCGGTCCGCGACCTGTTCAGGACGGCAAGATGAGATGAGGTCATCGCAACTGCTCCTCACGCAATACACATGGTTCGGAGCCGTGCGCGACGCTAAAGCGCGATGTCGCGCTTTAGCCTTTTGCTTGAGCATGATCTCCGCGCAAACGCCACGCGTTTGTCGCGAGGGAAGACCGCTTCGCACTTTTCCGCATCATGCATAGCGCCGCGCACGGCTCGAGGTGGTGATCAGGTCTTGATGTCGGCCGGCAGCTTGCCGCCATTGGCGGCGAGCTTGGCCATCACCTGCTGATGCAGCCAGACATTCATGGTGGCGGTGTTGTTGGTATCGCCGGTGTAGTGCAGCTCCTTGGCGAGCTCCTTGCGCGCAGCAAGGCTGCTGTCGAGGCCAAGCGCCTTCAACAGGTCGACGATCGAGGTGCGCCAGTCGAGCTTCTCGCCGGTGGCAGCCGCCGCCTTGTCGACGATCGCCGCGACGTCGACCGTCTGCGCCGCGGATGTGCCGGGTGCCGGCGATGCAGATGCAGACGTTGACGTCGATGCCGGCGAGGTGCCGGGTGCTGCCGTCGCTGTGGTCTCAGCGGTTTTGGCCTGGGCACCGTGGCCGAAGATTGCACCCATGATGCTTCCAAAAATGCTCATGTTCTCTCACTCCGTACGCCCGGGACACCGTTGGTCCCGCGACTGGTTCCAGTGACGCGTGGACGATAGGCAGGCCATTGGCCGAGCGGAAGATGACCATCGTCACTATCGGGGTTTGGGACGGCGTGGTGCATTCGGGGAGAGATTCGTGCGGTCATGCACCGCATGTCGCGCGCGTTTCATCGTACGCCCCACGTGCGATGAAGTCAGCCGTCCCGGCCCGATTCGCCAGCCCCGAGAAGTCGGGACGGCTGACACAAACCTGTGCGGAGTTATATGAACCAGAGCGTTTTCGAGCGAAGTGGACACCGGTTCGCGTGAAGAAAACGCGTCAAAACAAGAATCTAGAGCTTCGGTTCTGATTCGATCAGAACCGAAAATGCTCTAGAGCTGACGGCGGCGAATGGTCTGGGCGAGCTCGACAAAGCATTCGGCAACGCCGACGCCGGTCTTGGCGCTGACCGGCTTGACGCTCGACTTGGCGAGTTCGGCAATCGCGCCGGCGCTGCCGGCGGCTTCCGGCAGGTCGATCTTGTTGAGCAGCGCCCGGTAGGGCCGGCCCGGGAATCGCTCCTCGAAACCGCGGACCAGCTCGACCATGCGGGTCACAGTCTGCGGCCGCGTGACATCGGACACGATGATGGCGGCGGATGCACCGGTGACATAGACGGTGTCGAAGATCTGCGTGCCGAAATCGCCGTCAGTGTCCCACAGCACGAGGCGCATCGGATCGCTGCCATCCGCCGGCACCACGTCATGGCTCAGGATCTCGACGCCCAGCGTCGATTTGTACTGGCCCTCGAACCGGTTGTAGATCAGCCGATAGAGGATCGACGTCTTGCCGACCCCCATATCGCCGAGCAGCATGACTTTTGCGGTGAGCATCAGCGGGCCACTTCGCCTCGATAGACCGTCTCGAACGCCACGCGGCGGTTGCCGCCGGCGGTGGCGTCGAGCCGGTCGGTGATCGGCATCGTCGCGGCGCGCGACACCAAGATCAGCCGCGACGGGTCGACGCCGAGCGCGATCAACCTGCGCTGCACCTGCTCCGCCCGCTTGCGCCCGAGCGTCTTGTTGGTGCCTTCGGTGCCGCTCTGATCGGCGTAGCCGACGATCCGCAGCCTGAGATCATTGTTCGTCAGCAGCCCGGCGAGCTCGCGCAGCTGCTGCTCGGCCTGGTCGTTGTCGAGGAATTCGTCTGAATTGTTGACGAAAAAGACCGCGGTCGAGGCGATGAAGCGGTCGAGCCGCGCCGCCGGACCGTCGGCGACGGATTGCAGCTTCGCAGCCTGCTCGCTCAACTTCGCGTACTGCTCGCCGAGCTTGTCATACTGCGCGGCGAGAGCGGCATATTTCTGGTCGCCCGACTTCGCCTGCGCGCCCATCGCTTCGCGCATCTGGTCGAGGCTCGCCTGCAGGCGCGTCAGGCTCTGCTGCAGGCCTGCAATGCCGGCCTGCGATGCCGCCGCCTGCTCCGGCGTGGACACCAGTCCGATGCGGTCGATGACCTTGTACGGCGCCGCGGCCGCAGCGAGCGTGTCGATCAGTGGCGCTGTCTCAAACTGACTGGGCTCGAGGCCCGACACGGCCACGCTTGCGTTGCCGTGATCGAACTCGAGCCGCAGCGGGAACGTGGCCAGCAGGGGCTGCTTCGCGGCGAGCTGCTCCAGCGCGGCATGGGTCCGCCGCTCCAGCAGCGCGCGCGTCACCGAGGTCACGGCAAAATAAAGCAACAGCGCGGCCACAGCGGCGAGCACGGCGAACAGGATCACCTTGCCGCGCCGGCTCGCGATCCGCCGCGGCGTATCGTCGGTCTCGATCGCGGCTGCGAGCGAGGCCAGCATCGGCCCGTCGCAATCCGCGCCGCGGTCGATCCGCTCGATCGCATCGAAGAACAGCGAATTGATCCTGGCATTGTCGGCGGGGCGCAGCGGCCCCAGGCACTCCGCCGCCAGGATGAAGCGGGGCGATGCGCGCAGCGCGAGCTGCCGTCCGCCGAAATCGAGCGTTTGCAGATTGCCTTCGCCGGCCAGCGCCTGCACGGAGAATTCAAGGATCGCCGCAACCATGGCGCTGAGCAGGTCGGCGCGCTCGTCGACGGTCGCCTCGCGCTTCCAGTCGGCGACCAGGCGGCCATTGCCGCGTTCGATGATCAGGAGCCGGTTGATCTGCGGCGGGCTGTCGGCGAGCACGAACTCGCTGATCGGACGTCCCGTGACCAGCGACTTGACCCGTCCGACCCACAATTGCGCCGAGGTCAGCGCATTGATGCGCTGCTCGAGCGAGGCAACCAGTTCCCGGAACGCGTTCGCCACCGCGGCGCTGACCAGCCGGCCGACGATTAAAGATCGGATAGAGCGCCTCGATCATCTGCTCGCGCGAATTCTTGATCTCGCTGCGGATCGCGGAGACCACGACCGGCGCGATCGCGGTGGCGAGCTCGCGCGGCCGGTTGACCTCGGCGCGCTCCAGCGCCTCGACCAGAATGCCGGCGGTGGCCGTCTCCAGGCGATCGGCGTTGCCGACATAGCGCTGCAGCGAGTCGAGATCGGCCTCCAGCGACGTCAGACGCGTCGCCTCGGGCTGAAACAGCAATGTCCTGAGCTGCTCGATCTCGCGGTTCTGGCCAGCAGCAGCTGCCATGCTATTTGCCCGTGCGGCCGGATCCCAATCCGCTGATGGCAGCGCCGAGCTGGGTGATGGCCGCACCGACATCCTTCAGCGAGTCGAGGCGCTTCTGCTCGGTATCGCGTTCGAGGTCGGAGAGCCGCGCCTGCAGCGCGGTGAGCTCGTTGGTAAAGTCCGCCTGCATCTGCTTCAGCGAGGCCTGCATCTCCTCGCGCAGACCCGAGAGGTTGGTCTCAATCGAGCGTTGCGCGCCGCCGAACAGGAGATCGCGGACCTGATCGATTGCCGCCATGCCATGCGCCGCGGCGTCCGCGCCGTTGCCGGCCGCCGCGTTTGCCAGTCCATCGGTATCCTTGGTCTGGCGCTCGATACCCTTCATGGTCATTCCCTGTTTAGTCAAAGCCGCGCAATCCGCGACCTGCCGTGTCAAAAAGCAAATCCGAAACAAACCTATAGCCAATTTTGTCGGCGCGGCCCAGAGAAACGCGAGCAATCTCAGCCGGATCAACCGCGTGGTGTGCGATTGGAGGTAATTGTTTTTAGTAAGTTATTGCCTTTATTGCCAGTTCCGTACGGTTCTTGACCTGGCATTTTTCCAAAATGGTGCTGACATAGTTCTTCACCGTGCCCTCGGCCAAATGCAGCCGTTCACCGATCTCGGTATTGCTCTTGCCCTCGACGATCAGCGTGAGAATTTCATTCTCCCGCGCCGTCAGCCCGTTCGCGAACCGGCAGCTTCGCCGAGACGCGCGGGCCGCGCAGCCGCTTGAACTCGTCGAGGATGCGCGCGGCGACGCTGGGCGACAGCCCGGACTGGCCGTTGATCACCGCGCGGATGGTCGATGCGATCTCCTCCATCCTGGCGTCCTTCAGCAGATACGCCTTGGCGCCCGCGCTGACCGCCTCGAAGATCAGATCGTTGGTCTCGAATGTCGTCAGCACCACGATATGGGTCTGCGGCAGCTCGCGCAGGATCCGCTGGGTCGCCGCGATACCGTCGACACGCGGCATCTGCAGGTCCATCAGGATGACGTCCGGCCGATAGCGCCGCGCGAATTCGATGGCCTGCTCGCCGTCGGACGCACCGGGAAGGATCTCGAAATCGTCGTTCTGCTGGGCAAGCAGTGTGGCGATACCTTCCCTGATCAGGGTCTGATCCTCGGCGATCAGCACCCGCACCTTCTCAATTCTGCTCACGGGCTTCAGTCATCCTCTCGAAGGTCCAGTTGTCTTGCTGCTCGCGTTTTCTTGACGCGAACCGGTAGCCACTTCGCTCGAAAACGCTCCGAATGCGCGGCAACGACATCAATCGGCCAGCAGGCCGGCAGACGCTGCCGGCGGCGCCGCCACGGGGAGCGATATCCGGACCAGCGTTCCCTGTCCGGGCGCGCTCTCCACCGTGCAGCTTCCGCCGACGAGTTCAGCAAATTCGGCCATCCCGATCAATCCGAAATGTCCGGGAGTGGGCACCGCGAGATCGAAGCCGCGGCCGTCGTCGCGGATCTCGACAACGAGCTTGCGACCGACCGCGGCCGGCGCCTCGAAGGCGTGAAACGAGACACGGCGTGCCTTCGCATGTGCCTGAACATTGCGCAATGCCTCGCTGAGGATGCGTTGAACCGTCAAGCCGCAATCGCGCAAGCCGGGACGCGCCTCTTCGTCGATCTGGATCGACACCCTGACGCCGCTGCGCGCCGCGAAGTCGCTGAGCAGTCCCTCGACATCGGGATCAAGCTTCAAATCGTCGGGCGTGCGCAGGCGATCGATGGCCTCGCGGGCACGCGAGAGCCCGCTCGCTGCTGCGTCTTCGGCGGTTGCAAGGCTGTCCGTCACGCGCGCCGGGTCGGCCGAAAGATAATGCCTGATCAGCCGGATCTGGGTCAGCAGCGCCACGATCGAATGCACCAGCGTATCGTGCAGGTCGCGCGCCAGCCGCAGCCGCGTCCGCGCCAGCGAGGCAAAACGCACTTCCGCGCTCGCCGCCTCGAGCTGCTGCTCCATCAGGCGGCGGGCCCGGCGCTCGCTGCCGAGCAGCGTTTCGACCTGACGTCCCGCGAAGTCCGGCATGGCGATGACGAAGTAATGCGACTGCGCGCCGTTCCACAGCACGACCGCCGTCATCGGCTGCGCGATGTCAGGCGAGGCACCGCGGACACCGGCCAGTGCGATCATGTCCCGCTGGCCTCCGGCAAGCGCCGCCAGCTCGGCCTCCATGCCGACCAGCAGCATGCATGCGCAACAATCGACGCCGATCGCGGGAAGCCATTCGACCAGCCGCCCGATCTTCCGCTGCATGCTTCGGTCGGCACCGATGACGGCGAGACCGATGACGTCGGCTCCTGCCGCCGCAAGCAAATCCGCGCTCAAATCGATCATGCGTTGCCCATCAACTCAGCGAGCAGCCCACTCTGCCGTAAGCCGGCAGCGGCCGCAAACGAATATGACTTTCGTCATAACTGATCCTGACTTTCGTCAGATGCCGCCGCCGCTCGAAATGCGGTTCTGTCGTACGAATGAGCAACAGCGCAAGCCATGATGTGCCACATGCCGGCGTCCATGGCGATGCCGGCCGGGCGCCGCGCCTCGCGGAAGGTCGCGCCAGTCGGCCGGAGTGTGAGCTGACAATGAAGGCCGCGCCACGGAAATCGTTGGGTATCGAGCTCATGTTGGCGGAAGCGGAAAAGCCTGCGCGGCGCCGGCGCATGAGCGCGACCCAGATGCTGGCGTTGCAGGAAGCGCTCGCCGGCCGCCTGCAGCTCTACCCGCGCGGATATGCCGCGAGCAAGACCGGCCCGTTCCATTCACGCCGCGCCATCCTGGGACTGGTGCGCGCCGGCTTGATGACCCTCAGCGCGACCGCGCGCTATGCGGCGGTGACCAAGCGCGCACGGGACATGTACGCGGCGCCGGCGACCAGCGAGAGCGAATAGCACACGTCATCGAGGTACTGCGCACCTCCGACCGAGCCTAGTCCGGCAGGGGCGCGCCCCAGGTCGCCGTCAC
This sequence comes from Bradyrhizobium sp. JR3.5, assembly GCF_054057015.1. Classification (NCBI taxonomy): domain Bacteria; kingdom Pseudomonadati; phylum Pseudomonadota; class Alphaproteobacteria; order Hyphomicrobiales; family Nitrobacteraceae; genus Bradyrhizobium; species Bradyrhizobium sp. JR3.5. The sequence continues at coordinate 3,576,630 of NZ_JBSRYV010000002.1, read as the reverse complement.
GTTGCCGCCAAGCCTCGGATTATTCAAAGGCCTTCTCGAGCTGAGAATTGGCGGCAAGCGCGGATCGTGAAACCGGGCGTAATACGGCTCCATCCAGGCAAGGTCTCCCTGAAACGTCCAGGGGAAGAGCTGCTGCGGAACGTTGGTGAGAGCGCCGAAGCTGCGCTCGTCCTGCACCGCGCGAACGACCAGGTCCGCGAGCCGACGGATCGCTCCGTTGTTCTCCGCATAGAGGTCGACCTTCCGGCGGCTTGCCAGCTCGGCGCAGAACACCAGCGGGATCAGCGCGAAGTTGTGGTAGTGCAGCGCGCGCTCGCCACGCTTCAACTCGCGTTCCAATTCGCCGTGGGCGCCGATGTCCCTGATGCCCTGGCGCGCCCGGGAAATGCCGGCATCGACCAGATCACCGCGATCCGTCAGGGTGCCGATCGACATCAGATCGAGCCCTGCCCAATAGACCAGATTGTTGCCGAGGTGGTTGATGCGATCGGCATCGCGGGTTTCCTCGGCAATCCGGATCAGCCATGGTTTGATCTGCTGGAAACGGTGATCGGCCTTGGTCGACGCGTTGGGGAAGCGCAGCAACGCGAGCGCGAAATCGGTCCCGGCCCAGGAGCGCTCGAAATCGCCCTGATAATTCGCGCCGATCGTCAGCAGCGCACCTCCCCTCGCCCAGCCTGCGAGCAAGTCCATGACGCAATCCAGCTCCCGTTCATCGGCGGCCTTGTTGACCTGCGCAATGAACGCATGCAGCGGCTTGATCGCTTCCGCGTAACCGCCTGCATCCCGGTAGAAGCCGGGCGGATCGACCGATGTCAGCGCCGGTCGCGCCTCGCATGTCCGGGCCGCTGCCGGCTACGCGAGGCAAGCAAGGACGATCGATACGCCGACCGCCGTTAAACGAACATCAAACTTCATTCCAAACAACTCCGCGAGCCACCGCGGGGACGAGACGCCGCATCGTGAGCGCCGGCGCAGCCATCGACATACGCGCGCAACATCACAACCAAATCTAATGTGATGCGCGCCAGAACCGAGTTCAGCGGCCGTTCAGATTTTCAAGCATCGTCCAACGATGCTCTGCCACGGCGCTGACGATCACGGAAATATGAAGGTAACCTGCGAAGAAAATCTTTACAGTTTACCTTCATATATGCAAGGATGTTCGGCATGAACAATTCAGCGGCCCGTAACGGATCAGCGCGCACATCGGCGCTCGCCGAGGATCTTCGTTTGTTGATCGGAACGCTGAAGCGCCGGCTGCGTGAGCAGGGGCAGCGTGAGGATCTTCCGCCGTCCCAAGTCGCGGTCCTGCTGCGCCTCGAAAGGGACGGCCCCGCAACCGTGTCCAGTCTGGCCCGGTCGGAAGGGATGCGTCCGCAGTCGATGAGCTCGGCGATATCAGCGCTCGAGGCCGCGGGCCTGGTGCGCGGCGCGCCCGATCCGGACGACGGCCGGCAGACCATCATGTCGCTCACCGATAGCTGCCGCGAGCGGCTGCGCACCGGCCGCGCCGCGCGGCAGGACTGGCTGTCGCGCACCATCGCCGCGCGGCTGTCGGCGCGAGAGCAGGATGAACTCGCCGCCGCCGTCGGCCTGCTGAAACGGCTGGTCGCGGATTGATGTCGGCCGCGCTGCGCAATTGTGGAAACAGGAAGCGATCATGGCTCTGACGACGCTCGATCCGATCACCGCCCTCATTGTCGTCGATCTGCAATCAGGGCTCGTCGGCGCACCGTTCGTGCATCCGTTCGGAGACGTCGTGGTTCGCGCCCGCGCCCTCATCAATGCGTTTCGACGGCATGGATTGCCGATCGTGCTGGTCAATGTCGGCGGCACGGCACCCGGACGAACCGAGCGGCCGCGCCACAGTGGACAATTTCCCGACGGCTGGACCGACCTGATTCCGGAGCTCGACCGGCAGCCGGGCGACATCGTCGTGACCAAGCGGACGTGGGGTGCGTTCGCCAGCACCGATATTGAGAAGCAGCTGCGCGCCCGCGGCGTCACGCAGGTCGTGGTCGCCGGCGTTGCGACCGGCACCGGCGTCGAATCCACAGCACGGCAGGCCTACGAAGCCGGCTTCAATGTCGCGCTTGCGATCGACGCCATGACCGATGCGCGGCCGAACGCACATGACTACAGCATCGAACAGGTGTTCCCGCGGCTCGGCGAAACCGGCTCGACGCAGGCGATCATCGATCTGCTTGAAAGGACCAATGCGCATGAACTGGCTTGACCTCGTCACCTACTTTTTCGGCGGCGCCTTCCTCACCAACGCGATCCCCCACGTCGTCGCCGGCATGATGGGCGAACCGTTCCAGAGCCCGTTCGCGAAGCCGCCCGGCGAGGGCCTGTCGTCATCGACCGTCAACATCGTGTGGGGCTTCTTCAACCTCGCCGTTGGATATCTCCTGGTCTGCCGCGTCGGCGACTTCGGCTTGAGAACGACAAGCGACGTCGCAGCGCTCGGTCTCGGCGGCCTGCTGATCGGCCTGTTGCTGGCGCGGCGGTTCGGACGGTTTCACGGCGGCAATGAACCACAAAGACCATGAGACGCGTCTTTCGATCGCTCACAAGCTTCAACTACCGTGTCTGGGCGGCCGGCGCGCTGATGTCCAACATCGGCACCTGGATGCAGCGCGCCGCCCAGGACTGGCTCGTCCTCACCCAGCTGACGCAGCATAGCGCATCCGCCGTCGGCGTCGTGATGGCGCTGCAATTCGGGCCACAGCTATTATTGATGCCGTGGAGCGGCTTTGCCGCCGATCATTTCAACCAGCGCAAGCTGCTGATGGCAACCCAGGCGACGATGGGCGCGCTCGCGCTGGTCCTCGGGATTCTCACCGTCACCGGACTGGTGCAGCTCTGGCACGTCTATGTATTCGCCTTGCTGTTCGGCTGCGCGGCAGCGCTCGACGCGCCGGTGCGCCAGACCTTCGTGGCCGAGCTGGTCAGCGACACGAACCTGTCGAACGCGATCGCGCTGAACTCGACCTCGTTCAATGCCGCGCGGATGATCGGCCCCGCCGTCGCCGGCCTCATCATCGCCTCCGTCGGCACCGGCTGGGCGTTCCTGTTCAACGGCGCCTCGTTTCTTGCGGTGCTGACCTCGCTGACCCTGCTGCGCACCTCCGAGCTGCGTCCCAATGCGCGGGCCCATCCCACCAAGGGCAGCGTCATGCAGGGTTTCCACTATGTGTGGTCCCGCCCGGATCTCCGGGCGACGCTGATCATGCTGTTCCTGATCGGGACCTTCGGACTGAACTTTCCGATCTTCATTTCCACCATGGCGGTCGGCGTGTTCCACACCGATGCGCGCGGCTTCGGGCTGCTGTCGTCGGTGATGGCGCTCGGCACGATGTCGGGCGCGCTGTTGGCCGCGAGCCGCGATCAGCCGCGATTCTCTTCCCTGATGCTGGGCTCTGCGATCTTTGGCCTCGGCTGCACGCTGGCCGCACTGGCGCCGAACTATTGGCTGTTCGCCGCCGCGCTCGTCGTGATCGGCGTCGCCGCGCTTACCGTTACCAACACCTCGAACGCGCTGATGCAGCTCTCGACCGAGCCTGCGATGCGCGGCCGGGTGATGGCGCTGCGGCTCGGCGTGGCGCTGGGCGGCACGCCGATCGGCGCACCGATCGTCGGCTGGGTCGCCGATCACCTCGGCCCGCGCTGGGCACTCGGGGTCGGCGCCGCCGCCGGCTTTGCGGCTGCAGTCGTGGCGATCACCTTCCTTTCTCAACGGGACGACGAAGCAAGCCACCTGCCGCCCGCGGTGAAGCGGTAAGCAGCTCGGTCAAGCCGACGCTTAAATCACAAAATGACCTCGATCAGACGGGGACCGCGATTTTTCATCGCGCTGGCGAACTGGCTCGCGAATTCCTCAACCGACGTTGCGCAGCTCGCCTCTACGCCCATGCCGGACGCAAGTTTGACCCAATCAAGCTCGGGATTGTGCAGATCGAGCATCGAAAAGGCCTTGGGTCCCGGATCGCCGGCTCCGACCCGCCCGAGCTCGATGTTGAGAATCGCGTAGGAGCGGTTGGCAAAGATCACCGTGGTGACGTCGAGCTGCTCCCGGGCCTGTGTCCACAACGCCTGCAGCGTATACATTGCCCCACCGTCACCGTGGAGACAGACGACTTTCCGGTCCGGGCAGGCGACCGCAGCGCCTGTGGCGAGAGGGATGCCCTGTCCAATCGCGCCGCCGGTCAGCGCCAGATGATCGTGTGGCTCGATACTGGCTGCAAATCGATGTACGCCGCCCCCTGCCGTTGCGCCTTCGTCGGAAATGATGGCACCATCAGGAAGATAATGGGCAATGACCTGTCCGGCCGTCCGCGCATCAAGCGGTCCGGCTGGAATATCTGGCTTGTTCAATACGCCGACGTGCAGCGGCAGACGCGCCGCCTTCACTGCGTGGGCAAGAGCCTCCAAGGCAACCGCACCATCCTCATGCGCGTGAGCGAGATAGAGAATCCTGCAATCCTCGGGCGTGCACCAGGACGGCTTGTTCGGATAGGCGAAGAAGCTGACGGGAGGCTTGGCGCCGACCAGGATGAGCTGCTCCGTCCCGTTCATGAACTCGACAATTTGCTCGGCGAAATAGGGAATGCGTTCGAGGGGCACGCGGCCGGCTCCGCGCTGGCAACGTGGTGCAAAAGTATCGCAGGCGATCCGTGCGCCGGTCGCCGCGGCGATCCGGCCGGCCGCGTTGAGCCCGCGCTCCTTCAGCGCGGCTCCGCGGATCAGCATCATGGTTTTCTTGCCGGATCGGAGCGCGGCCGCAGCCTGGTCGATCGCCTCAGTCGAAACCTCCTCCGGCATCGGCTTCGGCAAGGCCGGCGCCGGGCGATCAGCTTCCAGCCAGGCGGTGTCAGCGGGCAGGATCAAGGTCGCGATCTGACCTGGATATTGCAGCGCAGCCTGAACGGCGCGAGCGCCGTCCGCGGCGACCGTCTGGGCACTTGCCGACGAATGCACCCACGCGGAGACCGGCCGCGCGAAACCATGGACGTCGGAAGCGAGCGGCGCGTCATATTGCGCGTGATAGGTCGCGTGGTCACCGACGATATTGACGATCGGTGTCGCCGCGCGTCGCGCGTTGTGGAGATTGGCTAGTCCGTTCGCGAGGCCCGGTCCGAGATGCAGCAGCGTCGCGGCCGGCTTCTCAGCCATGCGACCGTAGCCGTCGGCCATGCCGGTCACCGCACCTTCGAACAGGCCAAGCACGACCCGCATGCCCTTGACCCTGTCGAGGGCCGCTACGAAGTGCATCTCCGACGTGCCCGGATTGCCGAAACAGACCTCGACACCCGATTCGACGAGCGTCCGCAAAAGACTTTCCGCGCCGTTCATGCCGCTTCTCCGTCGTGTGATTGATCGCCTGGCTCGTTATGATGTTCCCACCTAGGGCGTTCCGTTCCGTCATGTCAGACGAAGGCACTCAGCCCCGTGATCGACTTGCCGACGATCAGGGTGTTCATCTCGCGGGTGCCCTCATAGGAGTAGATCGCCTCGGCATCGGCCACGAAGCGGCCGATATGGTTCTCGAGCAGGATGCCGTTGCCGCCCAGCAGCTCGCGCGCATAGCCGACCGTCTCGCGGCATTTGACGGTGCAGAACGCCTTCGCCAGCGAGGCGTGCTCGTCCAGCATCACGCCCTCGTCCTGCATCTGCCCGAGCCGCAGCATCATCGCCTGCGTCGCGGTGACGTTGCCGAGCATCCGGACCAGCAGGTCCTGCACCAGCTGGAAGCCGCCGATCGGCCTGCCGAACTGCTGCCGCTCGGTTGCATAACGCAGCGCATGCTCATAAGCGCCCATCGCGCAGCCGACGGCGAACCACGCCACGCCGGTGCGGGTCATGCGCAGCACCTTGGCGGTGTCCTTGAAGGAGTTGGCGTTCTGCAGCCGGTCCGCCTCGGGCACGCGGCAGTCCTTCAGCGTGATCAGGCCGTTCTGCACCACGCGGAGCGCCATCTTGGTCTTGATCTTCTCGACCGAGAAGCCCGGATTGTCCTTGGCTACGACAAAGCCCTTGACCTGGTTGGAGCCTTCCTCGCGCGCCCAAATCACGTTGATGTCGGCGAACGTGGCGTTGCCGATCCACTTCTTCTGGCCGTTGAGGATCCAGACGTCGCCCTCGCGCCGGCAGGTGGTCAGCATCCCGCCCGACGTCGCCGAGCCGACCAGCGGCTCCGTGAGACCAAACGAGCCGATCTTCTCGAAGCGCATCATCGCCGGCAGCCAGCGCTGCTTCTGGGCCTCGTCGCCGCACAGATAGATCGAGCCCGCCGAAAGCCCGGTGTGCACGCCCCAGAAGGTCGCAACCGAGGAATCGACCCGCGCCAGCTCCATCGCGACAAAGCCGTTCAGCAGCCAGCTGCCGCCGGCCGCGCCATAGCCCTGGTAGCCGACGCCGCCGATGCCGATCTCGGCCATCTTCGGAATGATCGCGAACGGAAATTCGTCGCGGCTCCAGAACTCCTCGATGACCGGCGCGACCACGCCCTCGGTGAATGCGCGCACGCGCTGCGCCAGCGCGCGCTCCTTGTCGTTGAGGACGGTGGCAATCCCGTAGAAATCACCATTGATCGGCGGCGGCGCGTAATCGGGCTTGGGTGGCCGTGTCGCCTGCGCGTTAGCCATGGTACGCTCCCTGATGCATGGCGATGCTTCGCCCTTATCGCGCTCCCGACAGGACCCACGCCCTGCCGGGGATTCATCTCAACGTGACGTCAGGTTGGCTTGTTCGGGCGGACGCTGGCGCGGAACTCCTCGAAATTCTCCTTCATCCGGTCCTGGATGATCTTCACCGCTTCCGTGGTCGACTGCCGCGCCGTCGACGCGCTGTCCTGCGCGCCCTTGACCGCGATATCGAACACCTTTCGCGCGAACTCGGTTTGCAAGGCGAGGTTCTCATGAATCTTGCCGAGCGGTTTGTACTCGCGCGCCAAGGTCGAGGCCTCGCGCAAGCCCGCCTCAATCACCTCGCGCTGCTTCTGCGCCACCGATTGCGCGCCCTGGGCCGCAACCTTCGCGCTCAGGCCGAGCGCCTCGAGGTTCTTCTTTTGAGCTTGCAGCAATTCGTCCACATTCAGCTTCGGCAAGCCGAGATCACTGCCGAACTTCCGCAGCATATCGATGTAAGAGGCATTGTCGGTCACGATATCCTCCCTGGTTGCTGTGTTTAAGGCTTCTGTCGCCCGCCTCCGGACGTTGGAACGAGATCCCTGAAGTAGCTCGTCGTTCGCGAGAGCAGGGATGACGACACGGCCTGACGGCTCTCGTCAGCCAGAAACGCTTCGATCAGGTCGGCGGTTTCCTTTGGCCGCGTCACCATGAACAGGTGTCCGTCGTCGATCAGGCGCAGCTCGGCGTTCGGGATCAGGCTCGCCATGATCTGACCGTTGACCGGAGGAACCAGCGGATCGTCACTGCCCATCAGGATCAGCGTCGGCTGCGGCAGCGACCACAGCCAGGGCAGACTGGTCCAGCCGGTCATCGCGAGCAGCTGATAGAAGTAGCCCATGCTGCGCGCGCCGTGCATCGCGGCCGCATGCCGGCCGATCAATGACGGATCGTCGCGAAACGCCCCGCCATAGATCTCGGCGGCGATCGTTTTCATGTAGCCCTTGTCGGTGTAGCGGCGCGGCGTCGCCATCTTCCACAGCACCGACGGGCTTGCCGGCACCATGGTGAAACCGGGCGCGGTCGCGGCGAGCACCAGGCGGCGACAGCGCTTTGGAAACTGATGCGCGAATTGCTGCGCGATGCCGCCGCCCCAGGACACGCCGGCGACATCGACCTCGGCATAGCCCAGCTCGGCAACGAGCCCGGCGGCGAGCCGCGCCAGGGTCGACGGACGATACGGCCATGCCGGCCTTGGCGATCCGCCGATGCCGGGCACGTCGAAGATGATGGCGGTGCCGGTCAGCGCATCGAGGAACGGCTTCGCCAGCTCCCAATTGGCGCCGATCCCGTTGAACAACAGTAATGGCGGCCCGCTACCGTCGCCGTGCCTGATCGCGGCCTGAAGCAGCTGGCCGTCGATCGTGATCTGCCGCGTCTCGATCGTGCCACGCTGCGCAGCCGCCGACGGCCCGGCCTCGTCAGCGCTGGTGAGATCGTCAGTCAAAGACGTAGGTCCCCGGTGCCGCGCCAAGGGATGGATAGCGCGCGCTGCCGAGCGAGGCGGGCGCCGCCACCTCGTCGCCCCGAACGCGCCTGCAGCCAGTCGCGCCAGTCGAGCCACCAGCTGCCCTTGCGCTTCTCCGCCGAGGCCATGAACGCATCGGGCTTGTCCGTGGAGATCGGCCCGATCATGAAGGACGCCTTCGGATTGCTCGGCGGATTGAGCAGGCTCTGCAGGTGCCCGCTGTTCGACAGCACGAAGGTAGTGCCCTCGCCCATGATCTGGGCGGTCTTGTAGACGCCCTTCCACGGCGTGATGTGGTCGGTCACCCCTGCGACGACATAGCTGTCGGCCTTGACCTTGCTCATGTCGATGGTCTTGTCGTTGAGCGTCAGCTTGCCGGCGTTGACGAACGGGTTGGAGAAATAGAGATCCAGATAGTCGCCGTGCAGCGCCGCCGGCAGGCGGGTCGTGTCGGCGTTCCAATAGAGAATGTCGAACGCCGGCGGCTGGTTGCCGAGCAGGTAGTTGTTGACCCAGTAGTTCCAGATCAGGTCGTTGGGCCGCATCCAGGCGAACATCCGCGCCAGGTCGTGGCCATCGACGATGCCGCGCAGCTGCGACGTCGCCTTGGCCACGCGCATGGTCTCCGGCGTCATCAGGCAGCCGAACGTGCTCTCCTCGGCCGAGTTGGGATCGAGCAGGCAGACCGCCAGCACCAAATTCTTGATCTTCTTTTCAGTGGCGCTGCCGAGCGTCGCGAAATAGGCCGTCGAGGTGATGCCGCCGGAGCAGGATCCCATCATCGAGATGTCCGCGCTGCCGGAAATCTCGCGCGCCGCGTCGACCGCCTCGTCGAGCGCCGCGACATAGGTGTCGAGCCCCCAGTCGCGATGCGCCGCGGTCGGGTTGCGCCAGCTCACGGCAAAGACCTGGAAGCCGCTCTCCAGCAGGAAGCGAACCATGCTCTTGTCCGGCGACAGGTCGAGCGCGTAGTACTTGTTGATCTGCGGCGGCGTGATCAAAAGCGGCCGCTTCCTGACCGTCGGCGTCGTCGGGGTGTACTGGATCAACTCGATCAGCTCGTTGCGGAAGATCACTGCTCCCGGCGTGGTCGCGAGGTTCTCCCCGACCTTGAACGCGCTCATATCCACCATCGACGGCATGCCGCGATTCTGCGTCAGATCACCGATGTAGTTCTTCAGGCCGCTCCACAGGCTCTGCCCGCCGGTGTCGATGAACTTGCGGACCGCCGCCGGGTTGGTGAGCATCGTGTTGGTCGGCGCGACCGCATCGATCAGGATATCCGTAATCAGATGCGCGCGCTGCTTGTCGATGTTGCTGAGGCTGGTCTTGTCGACCAGGCCGTTGACCGCCTCGCCCCACGCCAGATAGGCCTTGAGCAGGCCGGAGTGCAGCGAGCTCTCCTTCCAGGTCGGATCGGCAAACCGCTTGTCGCCGGCCTTCGGTGCGCGCTCGGATTTGCCGGCGGCGATCGAGCCGAGCTCGCCGACGAACGACAGCCACTGCTCGGTCGCGACCTTCGGCTCGTTGATGACCGCCTTGAACAGGATGCCGGCGCCCTCGACGAGGTCCTGCCCCTGGATGCCGACCAGCGGATTGAGCGCCAGCGTATTCCTGGACGCCGCCTCGGACATGTCAGACGCCGAGGACTCCGGACTGCGATTTTCCGTGCTCATTGCTTTGCTCCCGCCGCGGGGATCAGAAGGGCCAGCGTCTCGGCGATCAGTGCCGGCTTCTCGGAACCTTCGACCTCCAGCGTGTTCAGGGTTTTCATGATCACTTGGCCGCCGTCCCTCGGCTCAACGCCGGACAGCACGACCCTCAGCCGCACCCGCGCGCCTGATGGCACCGGCGCCAGGAAGCGCACCTTGTCGACCCCGTAGTTCAACCCGGCGGCGGCATCGCGCGGGATGATGCCGACCTGCATCGCCAGCGGCGCCACCATCGCGAGCGTCAGATAGCCATGCGCTATCGGACCGCGGAACGGACTCTCCCGCTTCGCGCGTTCGACATCGACGTGAATCCACTGGTGATCGCCGGTGCAGGACGCAAACGCGTCGATGCGTTGCTGATCGATCGTGACCCAATCGGAGAGCCCGAGCTCCTTTCCGAGGTGTTCGCCCAGGCCGGCAAGTGTGAGGTTGCTCATGACATCGTCCTCCACGATCTTTTCTCGACTGCACCGGAGCCGTCACATGTCGCCGTACAGCTCGCGCAGCTCCTTCTTGTTGATCTTGCCGACACTGGTCTTTGGAATGCTGTCGATGAACAAGATCTTGCCGGGGATGCCGTATTTCGAGATCACGCCCTTGTCGGCGAACAGCTTGAGATGATCCTTGATGGCGTCGTCGCTGAGGCCGTCCGTACCGGACGGTTTCTTGACCACGAGCGCGAGCGGCCGCTCGCCCCATTTCTCGTCCTTGACGCCGATCACCGCGGCCTCGGCCACGCCGGCGCATTGCGAGATCAGATCCTCGATCTGCAGCGAGGAGACCCATTCGCCACCGGTCTTGATCACATCCTTGATCCGGTCGGTGATCTGGACGTAGCCGCCCGGGCTGACCACGGCGATATCGCTGGTGTGCAGATAGCCGCCTTCCCAGAGCTGCTCCGAGCCCTCAGGATTGTTGAAGTAGCCCTGGGTGAGCCAGGGCGCCCGCAGCACGATCTCGCCGGGCGACTTGCCGTCATGCGGCACGTCCTTCATGTCGGGATCGACGATGCGCAAATCGACCAGCGGGCCGGCCATGCCGGCGCGGGTGCGGAATTCGACCTCGCCGTCAGGATCGCCGCTGAGATCCCTGGATTGGACATGGGAGACCGCGGCAAGCGGGCCGGTCTCCGACATGCCGTAACCCGCGAAGATGTCGATGCCGGCCTCCATCGCCTGCTTGGCCAGCGCCTTCGGCAACGCCGAGCCGCCGATCACCATCTTGAGGCCCTGGAGATCGACCTTGGCCGCAGCGGCGGCGTTGAGCAGCATCTGCAGGATGGTCGGCACGCCGTGGGTGAAGGTGACGCCTTCGCTCTTGATCAGCTTGACCAGCATCGCCGGCACCTCGTAGCGGCCGGGGTAGACCTGCTTGGTGCCGGCCAGCGTCGCCGACCACGGAAAGCCCCAGGCGTGAACGTGGAACATCGGCGTGATCGGCATGTAGACGTCGTCGCGCGAGAAGCGCCCCTGCGACCCGGCCATGCCGAACAGTGCGAGACCGGCGATCGTGTGCAGCACGAGCTGGCGGTGGCTGTAATAGACGCCCTTCGGCAGACCGGTGGTGCCGGTCGTGTAGAAGGTGGTGGCCTGGGTATTCTCGTCGAAATCGGGAAAGTCGTAATCCGGCGAGGCCGCCGCGAGCAGGCCCTCATACTCGCCGATAAAGGACAGGCTGCCGGTCTGCGGCGACGGCTTGTCCGACATCACGATCATCCGCTTGACCTTGGGCAGCTGCGCCTTGATGCCTTCAAGCAATCCGACGAACTCTTCATTGACCAGCAGCGTCGATGCGCCGGCATGATCGATCGTATAGGCGATCTGCTCCGGTGACAGGCGGACGTTCACCGTCTGCAGCACAGCGCCCATCATCGGGATCGCGAAGAAGGCTTCGAGGAAACGATGGCTGTCCCATTCGAGCACGCCGACGGTGTCGCCGGGCTCGACGCCGGCCTTGCTGAGCGCCGAGGCGAGACGGCCGATCCGCTCTCGGGTCTGTCGATAGGTCTGGCGCTTGAGATCTCGATAGACGATCTCCTGGTCCGGCGCCTGGACGCTCGGCGTGTGCCAAAGCTGCTTGAAGATGAGCGGATAGTGATAGGCGGATTGGGCAGTCTGAATCAGCCTTCCAACCATGGAAGCCTCCCTCGACCTGGCATGTCCTCCGACCGTTGCGTCCGCAGTTCTAAGCGAGCGGATCGTGTGGTCTGCCGTGCTGCATCACGACGGTCTGACCGTGTGACATTAGGACGAAGCCTCGCGTGACGCCCGAGATTTGTGAAGGTCCGAAACGGACATCGGCGGGGTCTCAACCGGACAAGTTGCTCTCGTCAATGGCGATGGTCTTGCTGCTGCGCAGCAAGGGAGGCCCATTGATGAGTCTTGGGTTTTGGCGCGAACCGGCTATGTTCCAAGGGCTCGCGAACGGAAATCCACTCGGGCCAGGTTTGCGGCGCACTGCTTTCCGACCGAAGGAAAGGCTGGTTCACTTTGCAACCAACCACGCGACTGAAGAGGCCTGTGGGCTCCCGCAACGATGTCCTGACCGTCGGCACCGGCGACAAGGTCTATGAGACGACCAAGCTTGGCGCCGTCTTCGACATGCTGGCCGGCGCCGGCGTCCCGGCCGACGCCATCCTGCGCGACACCCGCGTTCCGCTGGCCGATGTCCACTCACCGCAGGCGCGGATTTCGCTCACGCAGCTGATGACGGTTTGTCAAAACGCGCTGAGCCTGTCGACCGACCGTCACCTGCCCTATCGCATCGGCGCATCGATCCACATCTCGACCTACGGAATGTACGGCTATGCGCTGCTGTGCTGCCCGGACTTTCGCAAGGCAATGGAATTCGCGATGCGCTACCACGCGCTCGCCGCGCCGCTTGCGACGATCGAATTCAGCGAGGACAAGGCCCATGCGAGATGGACCATCGAACCCAATCTGCACGCACTTGCCGATTCCACGCTGTACCGGTTCGTCGCCGAGATGCAGATCGGCATCCACATTTCGCTGATGCGCGACATCATGGGACCAAGCTTCGCTCCCTTTGAAATCACGCTCGCCTATCCGCAGGCACAGGATTTCGATCTTCCGCTCGATCATGTCGGGTGCCCGGTGCGCTTCGATCAGCCGGCCAACCAGATCGTCTTCAGGGCGCAGTTGCTGGACCGGAGAGCCGATCTCGGCAACAAGACGACGTACCCGACCATCGTCGCCCTCTGCGACGCCTTGCTCGGAGACTTGAGATTGCGGACCGGCGTGGCCGGAAAAATCCGCGCCATCCTGCTTCGCGACATCGCCAATCCCCCGACTTTCGAGGCGATCGCCAAGCTGCTCGGCGTGAACGACGCGGTCGTTGCGCCGCCAGCTTCGTCAGCAGGGCTTTTCCTTCCGGGGGCTGCACGACGAGCTGCGGACCCAGATTGCGCTGAAATATCTCCGCAGCACGACGCTGGCCAATGACGACATCGCATTGGCGCTCGGCTTCAGCGATGCAGCAAACTTCAGGCGTGCGTTTCACCGCTGGACCAACAAGGCCCCGAGCGATATCCGCGGCGAATGATTGCGGGCCGCGATCGCTCACCGCCTCGCTTGCAAGGACGTCGGCGCTGGAGCGTTTTCGAGCGAAGTGGAGACCGGTTCGCGTGAAGAAAACGCGTCAAACAAGAATCTAGAGCCCGCTCCGCTCCGATCCGAGCGGAAAAGGCTCTAGTAAGCGTAGGACGTCTTGCCCGGCTGCACGGTCAGCCGAAAGGCGACGTCGGTCGAACCGTCCATCAGCTCGATCAACTGGTCACACACCAGGCATCGAAACTCGCCGGCGATGCCGCCCTTCGACGTCAATTCGATCCGGCGATAGCCGGCCTGGCAATGGGGGCACGTCACGTCAGATTTTCGCATGGAATCAGCAAACCGTTGCTCTCTCTATTTTCCATATGCCCATCGTCAGAAATGTGACGGCGTCACGATCTGTGCGAAACAGACGGTGTCTTCGCTGACGTTATCGATGACTGTAAACGGGTGCTGGCGGGCGGTAGGGAAACGCCGAGACCCCGAAGTTGCGGCCATATTGCTGCTGCACCGCCGGGACGTTGACCACGCCCACCTTGAGGTCCTGCGATTTCGCGTCGATCGGCGGCGTGTTGGTGACGGGCGGATTGACCTGATCGACCTGCTTCTTCAACCGCTCGTTGATGCAGCCAAGCGAGGCCGCATCGCCGCAGCGCTCGGCCGGCGCGCCGGCGCCGCCACCTCTTGCCGCAGCCCGGCCGGTGCCGCCACTGGCGTCGCGGTTAAGGTTGAGCGCCGGCGGCGGTGTGCCGACGACAATTTCCGGCAGCGGCGTGTGTTGTGCTGCGCCTGCGCCTGCATCGCCGACAATCCGGCAACGGCGACCGCCAACATGATCACTTTCATCGGTACTGCTCCTTGCAGAACCAGACTTGTTTCAAACGATAGGAAGCCAAGGGCAGATATCAAGCGAGGATATCAAGGTAACGATATGAATGCGGGCGGCGCGGCCTTGCTATTTCCCTCCCCGGGCCTGGATCACAAGCGCATTGAGCCGCGTGTTGAGCGCGACGAGATCGACGCGGCCGATGCGTCCGCCGCCGCCGAGACATTTACGGCCACATCCGCCGCCACCGCCACGGCCCGGTTCGCCGAAGGTCGCGACCGGTACGGTGCCGGTCACCCGAAAGCCGCGGGCAAACAGCCGGGCGCGCACCGCCACGCAATAATTCACCGACAGATAGGAGAAGCGGGTCTCGCCATGACCTGCGCGGTACTTCATGACCGCGGTACACAGGTCGCCGCCGGCAAGGCGCCATGCCTGCGCAAGATACATGACGCCGAAGTGAATGTTGTTTTCGGGAATCGCGAGTTCGGCAAGCGAGCCGGAAAAACCGAGCATGCGCGCGGTCGACGGCAGCAGCTGCATCAGCCCGATTTCGCCGACACCGCCGATCACGTCGGGATTGTAGCCGCTCTCCACGCCCATCACCGCCTCGGCGATCTCGGGCGCGAGCCCGCTTCCCGTCGCCTCCTTCTCGATCAGCGCGCGATAGCGCATGCGCGCGTCCGACACCGTGGGCTGGCCCACGGGCGGAGGCGGGATTGTCTTCCCGCCGGCGTCCTTCGCCGCATCTTTGGCCGGCGCGGCCGGCTTCGTCGTCGCCTCGGCCGGCGGCTTTGCCGTCGCGTCAGCTGAAGGGTCTGCCGACTCGACGGCGGCAAAGCGCGTGCTGAATGACGACGCCGGCGTCTCTCCCTCGGCATGGGCGGGCTGAACAAGACAAAGCGCGAGCACAAGACCGCCGGCTGCGATGCGGCTGCCCCGGTGACGAGCAGGATCAAGCAGCTTCCGCCATCGGCTGAGGCTGCCCGCCTTCATCGTTGAGGCACCGTCATTCATCGGTCGCTTACGGCCCTGATCGTCGCGTGTCCGCATGATCTACTGGATCGTGGGAACAGCCCCCGCTTCCGCGGCGTGCTCATGCGCCGGCTGCTGGGCCGGCGCACTCGGCTGCGGGGCAGCCGCCGCGGCATTGCGGGCGACGATCTTCGGCAGCTCCTCGCGCAGATAGGCGATCAGCTCCTGAACCAGCCGGTCCCAGACCTCGATCTGCGCCCGCACAAAGTTCGGCGCCACGCCGCCGGCGACGGAGACATCGAGGCAGAACATCAGGAACGGCTGGCTGAACTGCAGCCGCCCGAATCGCCGCGTCGTGTTCCAGCGATTGACGAGGTCGAGCGGCAGCTCGCCCTGCACCTGAAGCGTGGTGACCAGCGTGGCGTCGACAAAACTCTGCTCCTCGCCGACGAGCTGGTTTCCTGGACGGATCTCGAAGCCAAGCCCCGCCGTCGCCGAGCGCAGATAGGTCGTGTTGGCGACCGGATCGGTCAGCGTTTCGACGCGATAGCCGACATTCTGGAAGCTGTCGCGCAATCCGTCGATGGTGAGCTTGGTGATGATCTCGGACATCTCTATCTCCGTATTACTTTTTCGACGCGTCGAGCAGGCTCGACAGTGCAAGCTCGTTGAGGACGGGCGGATGCTGCTTCAGCAGCTCGGCGAGATAGGCCCGCCGCATCATGTTCGACCGCTCGGAGCGGATCTGCAGCACCAGCTGGTCGCGCACTTCCGGCAAGGTGCGGGTATAGGACGCCTTGGTGTCGAGCAGCTTGATGATGTGCCAGCCGTCGTCGAGCTTGATCGGCTCGGACACGCTGTTCTTGGCGAGCCCCATCACCTGGTTGCGGATCTCCGGACGGATCTGGCTCTCGGCAACCCAGCCGAGGTCGCCGGCATCCTTGGCGGCGTTGTTGTCGCCGCGCGCGATCGCCGCGAAGTCGGCTCCCGGCGCCTTCAGCTTGCGCTGCACGTCGTCGAGCTCCTGCTTCGCCTTGTCCTCGGCGGCCTTGTCGCCCTCCTTCGGAGCGGCGACGAAGATCTGCGCGAGCTGGAATTGCCGCGGCATCAGGAATGCGGCGCGATTGGCCTCGTAGACCTTCTGCAAATCGTCCTCGCTCGGGAAATTGGCCGGCGGCGTCGACACCGATTGCATGTAGAGCTCGACCACCGCGCCCTCGCGTGCCCGGTCGAGCTGCGCGGCGACGGCAGGTTGCTGATCCCACTTCTTCGCCACCGCCTCCTGCAGCACGAGGCGGTTCGCGAGCAGCAGCCGGACCGCCTGGCTGAGCATGGCCGGATCCTTGGCCAGCGCAGCCTGCTCGCGCGGCGCGAGGGCTGCGACATAGCTCCGGAGATCATCGGCCGAGATGTTGGTCTCGCCGACCCGCGCGATGACATTCTCGGGCGCGGCGGGCTTCGGCGCAGCCGCGACCGGCGCGGGCGTGGCGGCAGCTTGCGCCTGTGCCGCACGCTGTGGCTGCGGCTTCCTGACCGGAGCCTGCACGGCGCGCGGCGCGGGAGCCTGGGTCTGGGCCTGCGTCTGCGCCGAGACATCGAGCGGCGCAACGAAAGCTGCGACGGCGGCGGCGAGACCGATCGACCGAAGCGGCTTCACAATAAGGGCGGTCGTCATGGATTCACCTTCTGATCGAGAAACTTGTCCTGGCTTTCCTGCAGCTGATTCTGGATTTCGACGCGGCGCTGCTGAATCATCGGCTCGCGCGAGACCACGATCTCGCCGATGGTCAGATCCTTGTAGCGCTGCACCATCTCCTGGCCGGCCTTGATCAGCTGGGTGTTCTTGGCGACGCAGCTCTTGGTGCTGGCCTTGTAGGCGGTGGCCTCGCCTTCGAACTTGGCCCGCTCGGCGTCCTTGGTGCGGGCGACCGTGGCAGCTTCTTCGTAAGCCGACTTCCACTTCTCCAGCGTCTCATCGCGTTCGGCGAGCCGTTGATTGAACTCGTCGACGGCGTCGCGATGCTCCTTGTCGGCTTTCTTCAGCTGCGCCTTGAGGTCGTCGACCTCCTTCTTGGCCGCCGCCTTCTCGCGATCGGCGTCGGCGACCTTGGCCTGCAACGCCGTGCGCTGGTCTTCCAGCGCACGGGTCTGCGCCGTCGCGCTGCGCAGGGCGTCGCGCAGGCGGTCGGTCTCGGACTGGGCGAATGCGGTGCCGGAGCTCAATGCTCCGATCACCATCATCAGGACGAAGAGTGCGATGCGCATGGTCAGAACTTGGCGTTGAGGTCGACTTGCAGGACGTCGACGGCATAGGGGCTGCCGGCGATGCTGTTGGCGCTCATCCAGCGCAAGGTCGCCCAGACATTCTCGCCGAGACCGATATTGCCGCCGACGAA
The DNA here is from genome assembly GCF_054057015.1 of Bradyrhizobium sp. JR3.5. Classification (NCBI taxonomy): domain Bacteria; kingdom Pseudomonadati; phylum Pseudomonadota; class Alphaproteobacteria; order Hyphomicrobiales; family Nitrobacteraceae; genus Bradyrhizobium; species Bradyrhizobium sp. JR3.5. Next base: position 3,558,992 of record NZ_JBSRYV010000002.1, on the reverse strand, counting down.
ATAGCCCTTGAGATTGGTGCCGCCGAGGCCGAAGTCGGAATCCGCGAAGGCATCGATGGTGGCGTCGGATTCCAGGTATTTGTAGCCGGCGTGGACGTTCCAATCCCAGAGATGCTTGATCTCCCTGTTGCCGACGGTGACGCGGCCGAGCCAACCCTGATTGCCGCCGTTGAACGCGCCGGGCGTGGTGCCGCCATCCGGGCTCGGCCCGCGGTTGTTCATCAGCACCCCGTAGGTTGCCGCGGCCGCGTTCATGAAGGAGCGGCTGAACGCGGTGTTGTAGACATACTCGCCGTCGAGCACGATGTGGGTCGGATGGAATTGTCCGAGATCGAGCTGTCCGCTGACAACGACCGGCCGATATTGGCTGACCAATCCGAAATATTCGAACTGGTTGATCGTGCCGCCATTGTTACCGGTGCCCGGTGGATCGACGATGATGTTACGCAGCGGGAAATAGGTATTGCCCTTCTGCGCGAACGACGGCCGGGTCAGGTCGGTGTCGCAGACGTCAGATGCGGACGAGACGCTGCAGGGGCTCGAGAACTGGCCCTGAACATTGTCGAAGTCGTAGAAGGCAACGCACCGAACCGGAATGAGTATTCCGGGCTGAACCGGGCATTGAAGCCAACCTGGCCTCCGAACAGCCACTTGTCGTGGCTGGCAAACTTGCTCGGCGGCGAGTTCAGGTTGCTCGGATCGGCCGGTAGATTGCTGCCGGCATTGAAATCGGTGTTGTAGATCGGGAACGCACCGCCCACCGCAAACGGCGTGAAGCCTTCCCAAACCTCGTGCTTGGCCTGAACGGCAAAACCGTCGAAGCCGAGCTCCTTGTACCAGACCAGATCGGTCGGCGACCAGAATGGATTGTCGATGCGACCCGCCGAGATCCTCAGATCGTCGCCCCAAGATTGCCAGTTGATGTAGCCGCGATCGAGCCAGACGCCATACTTCGAGAAGTTGCCGCCACCACCGCCAAGGGTCTGGTTGGTCGACACCGGCGAGCTGTTCTCGCCGGTGGCAATGCGCAGGCCAGCAGTGAACCCGTACAGCAGGTCGGCTTCCATGCCGAGCCGGCCGCGGAAGCGGAACTGGTTGCGATCCTGCGTGGCGTCGTAGGTCGGACCAAACGCAGTGCTCGAAATGTCATATGGCGACCCGGTATTGATCGCGTTGTAGTTGGCCGCGCCGGCCTGGTCGTTGCCGGTCGGGAAATAGGCACCCTGATAGCGAACGCGCGCATCGCCGTAGAAGCGGATGCGTTGCGCCCATTCCGGGTAGGTTCCGGGCGACGCCCAGTTTTCTTTCTGCGCCTTGGCCATCACCTCCTGCTTAATCTCTTCCCGTAACTGTCTTTTGACGACTTCGGGAACGTAGGTGACGTGCCGCGTGCCGGGCGGTTGTGCCGCCGCGGCGGCGGCGGTTGCCGCCTTGGTGGCGTCGTCGGCCTTGGTCGTGGCGTCCTTGGCGGCCTGGCGGGAGACATAGGCCTCGTCCTCGGCTTGCTTGATCAGCGCCTGGGCCTGCTCCTCCTTGAGGACGCCCTGCTGCACCAGCAGGTTGACGAGATTGACGGTGGCATTTGACGATGTCGGCTTGGTGCTCGACACCTTTGGCTTCTTTGCGTCAGTCCGCTTTGCCGCGGCGGCGGGACCCTGCTCGACGGCCTGGTCCGCGGTCTGGCCCACGGCCGGCGTTGCGCAGGCGAGCGCGCTCAGCGACACCGCAAGCGGCAACGCGCGCCATTCTGCGTGAGCTCATTTCTTAAACATCAGTCCCCCAGTTCTCACTCGCACATTGAATTTCGAAGGTTGGTCGTTCGTCAGTCGGTCTCGTCAGCTCGGCCGTCGCGCGGTGACGCGCGTGACCACCGGCATCGGCATGTCCTTGGGTGGCGGCTCGCGCAGCGTCAGGCTGCCGATCACCTCGTTGCGAAGCGCCGCATCGATCTCCGGATTGCCGGAGGACGGCGTCAGGACGACGCGGGTGACGTGGCCGGAGCCATCAACCCACAGCCGCACCTGGATCTGCGTCGCCATGTTGCGGGTCTTCGGATTGGCGCGGATCGCCGCCTCGACCTGCGAGGTGATGATCGTGGTGTACCAACCCCAGCGGCTGCCACCGCCGCCGCCTCCGCCATACGGGTTGCCGCCGGGCTTGCCGCCGAGATTGAACAGATCGCCGGGTCCTGTCGGCTTGGCATCGAGCGACAGCGGACCGGGCGGCTCGTCGTTCTTGGCATCCTTGGCCGGCTCGTCCTTCGGCTTGTCGACCGGCTTCTCTTCCTTGAACTCGGGCTCCGCCATCTTGGGCTGCTCGATCATCTTCTGCTCGGGCTGCGGCTGTGGCGGCGGAGGCGGAGGTGGCGGCGGCAGCGTCACATTGACGATGGTGAGATCCCGCACCTGACGCGGCGGCGGCAGATCGTCGTGACCGAGAAAGAAATAGACGATGCCGCCAAGGAACAGCGCGACCACCGCCACCACCGCGCCGTAGCGCAGCAGCGCACTGCGCTCGCCCTTCCGGGCAGCCGTCGGCAGCGCCGCGGCTGTTGCGGGCGCGACGGCAACATCGTGATCGTCGGCTGGCGGCGCGGCACGCGCGTTCTCCCGCATCGGCGCGTTCATGGCGCGGCCTCCACCGAGGCGCGGTCGAGCAGCCTGTCATTGACGTATTGCATGACGAAGCTGGCAAGCGCGTCGAAGTCCATGGTCTTCAGGATGACCTTGGTGTCGGGGCCTGCTTCGATCGCTGCGTGAAAGGTCTCAACATCGCTCAGATAGTCGACATAGGCGGTCGCGTCGATCGAGAGGCGGGTCCACGGGCATCGCGAGATCGTCAGCCACAGCGGATTGTCGGCAGGCTCGCGGCCGGCGACGCGCCGGCGCAACAGATCAGCGAGCTTGACCAGCAAGGCCTCGCCATGAACGGGAAATGCCACCACCTCGCCGCGCGGCTCTTCGCGCCCAACCGGGGCGACCGGCAACACGGGGAGCTCCGCGCCAATACCGGCGCGGATCGACACCTGCGAAACGGGCTCGGCGCGCGTGACGTCCGCGGCACCGCAGCCGTGATCGAATGATCGCATCATGCCGCTCAGCCACGACCGCAGCGTCCTGCGCTCGGTCAGCGGGAAAGGTGATGGCTGCGTGATCATGGCGTCGCTTCCCGACTGGCTCACTTCACGAGCGGCTTGGTGGCGAGCCCGACCTGGCTCAGGCCGATACGGCTGAGCAGATCGAACACATCCATCACGCTCTGGTACTGGGCCTGCGCATCGCCGCGCAGCACCACCGGAAATTCCGGCGTCAGCGCCTTCTGTTGGATCAGCCGCTGCTCGAGCTCGGCCAGGGTCACCGGTATGGTGTCGAGGAAGATCTTGCCGTCATTGGCGACCGTGATCGCCTTGGTGGTCTGAGTCGCAAGGCTCGGCGCCGCCGAGGCTTTCGGCAGATTGACCTTCTGGCCCTGCACGGTCGCCGTCGTCATGATGATGAAGATCACCAGCAGCACGTAGGCGAGGTCCAGCATCGGCGTGATGTTGATGTCGTCATAGGGCTTGGAGTCGGCCTGGATCTGCATGGCCGTTACTCCGCAGCGATACGGTGTTCGATCGGGTCCGGCCGGTCGGCGGAATAGAATTCCGCCATCTTGGTCACGAACTCGTCGACGAAGACCTGAATATCGTTGGTCAGGTCCTTGATCCGGGAGATCAGGTAGTTGTAGCCGAACAGCGCCGGGATCGCGACGCCGAGACCGGCGACGGTTGCGACCAGCGCCGCAGCGATGCCGGGCGCGATCGCGTTGACGTTGACGTCGCCGCTCGCCGCGATCGCCGCGAAGGTGATCATGACGCCGACCACGGTACCGAGCAGGCCGAGGAACGGTCCGCCGGAGATCGCGATGGTCAGCACCACCATCAGGCGGTTGAGGCGCTGCATCTCCTTGACGACGCCGGAGTCAAGCGCCGCGCGGATCGCCGCGATCGAGACCGCCGACAGCACCGGAGCGCGCTGCGAGTTGCTGAAGCGGTGGCGGATTTCCGCGGCGCCGATGTGGTAGATGCGGTAGAGCGAGGACGAGCGCATCATCTTGGCGTCAGCCTCGGTGAGGCGTCCGCCTAGCGTCGAGATGTCGTCGGCATCGCCGCGATCCAGCATGGTGAGATCGGCCGCGATCTCGTGGAAGCCCTTCATGAACTGGGCATTCGCCTTGGCCTGCTTGCTGAGATACGAGGCTCTGTCGAACATCACCACCCAGCTGACCGCGGCCATGATCAAGAGAATGCCGATCACCACCCAGCCGTCGAGCGTCACCGACTTCAGGATCACCGCGAAGTAGCCGGACAGCCAGCTTGCAGTCTCCTCGTCGACGCTGAAGGCCATCAGCTTGGCCTGGTCGGGGCCCTGCCCGATCGCCATCACCTTGATGAGTCCGGCGGGCCGCGCGACCTTGCTGATCTGCAGCTCGTCGATGTCGCCGACGAAGCCGGCCATCGCGGCGGCTACAGGCGCCGGTGCCAGCGTTGTCGCTGCATCCGGCGTCGCCGCGGGCGCGGCGCCACCGTCCGCAGCCGACGCATCAGGGGGGGGCACTGATGGTGTTGCTGCGGACGGGGCCGTCGCAGGCGCGATCGGAGACGCACTGGAGGTCGACGAGTCTCCTCCGATCAGGCCAACGGTATTGAGGGCGGGCAGGCTCGCGCTGAGCGCGGCGTAAGATACGCCGTCGAGATAGAGCGTGACCTGACCGTTTCCGGCAACGACGGCGACATGATGCCAGCTGCCGGCCGCCACCGGCGCTCCGGCGCCCGAGCGCTGCACGGAACCCGCGTTGGTGACTTCGACAAACGGGCTGCCATTGTCGACACCGACCACCAGCGCGTTGGCGCCGTCACGCCGGCTGAACAGCGCGGCGTTGGGCTGCAAGGCGGCCGGCTTGATCCAGGCCGACCAGGTCAAGGCAGCACCATCCGGCGACGCGAGCGACGGCGAGGCCGGCACGGTTACCGGCGCACGGCCGTCGAGCCGCAAGCCGGTCCCGATCAGCGAACCGTCCGCCGGCTGGCCGACGCTTTGGGCGTTGTTGGGCCCATACCGAGGAATCGATCGACGGCGTACCGCGCTCGTTGAAGTGATAGACCGTCAGGGTATCCGGATCGTAAGTGCCCTTCGGATCGCTGGTCGCGAGCGCTTTCTTGTTGCCGTAATAGAGCCAGATATCGGTCCGCGCACCCGGCGCGATGTTCGGCACTGCGACCCAGACGAGGCCTTCGCCAAGCAGCGAATCGAACTTCTCGATGTGATGCTTCAGCGGCGTCTTGTCGTCACCGGCGACGAACCGCAGATCGCTGCCGTCGTCCTTCGCCGAGTTGAAGCGGAAGTTGCCGACATGCAGCCGCACCAGCACCGGCGCCCCGCCGATCGGATCGGTGACGTTGGCGCCCGACGCGCTGGCGTCGACCGTAATCTTCTTGCGCAGCGACCATTCGTCGTTCCACCACGCATTGGCCGGCGCGAGCGACGCCACCAGGGCGACGAACCCGAACAACAATGCGGTCGCGGCGTTCGCAATGCCTCGACGCAGCGCCGGCCGGCGCGTGCCCCGCTCGAGAGTAAGACCCATCCCCATCAGAATTCACCCCAGATTCGGAAGTTCACGCGCGGACTGTTTGCGTGCGTGTATTGTTGAGCGACCCCAGGCACCGAAAGCGCGACCATGCCGTTGAAATATTCGAAGGTCTTGAATCGCGTGCCGAGGCCGTAGCTCCATGCGACGAATGACGATTGCTGATCAGGCAGCGGCTGCTGGATCGACGCGTAACCGGCATCGAAGAACGTGAAGAAGCGCCAATCGTTGAAGGTGATGAAGCGCGGCTTGCCGTCGCCGGTTTCGCTCTTGAGTTCGCCTTGCAGCATGCCGCCGACATTGGGCGTGCGCAGCTCGAAATTGGCGACCGCGCCGTTGTCGCCGAGCACCTCGGACTCGAGGTAGCCTCGAACGGTATCGAGACCGCCGAGGCTGAACTGCTCGCTCGAGACCAGCGGGCCGTCGGCAATCTGGCCCTGCACCTTGCCGTAGAGCTGGAACCCTTCCGGCAGCTCCTGGGTATGCGAGACGTCGAGGTTGAGGTGGGTGAAGCTCGGCGAGGCCTTGAAGCGCTTCGCGTCGAACTCGTCCCACGGGCTGCTCAGCGTCCGAATGTTGTAGGTGACGCCGGCATTGAACTGCGTCGTGAACTTCTCTTCCTGGAACGTCGCCCCATAAGTCGCGACGACGGGATAGTAAGTGACAGGTGACGAGAACCCGTCGGTGCCGAGCTTCACGGTCTGGTCGAAATGCTTGTAATCCATGCCGACCGACAGCGTGTGGAACAGGCCCTCGCGCGTCGGCAGCGTGATCACGGCGCGCTCGCCGATGATCGTGCCGGGACCGACCACATTGGTGCCGCCAATCGTCGCGACATTGCTGTTCGACTTGACGCTGTAGAACAGCAGACTGAGCCAATCGGCGTTCGGTATCCGCGCCATGTACGAGCCGGAGAACACCTCGGCATCGCTCGGGCGCTCCGGCGCGACCTGATAGGTGAAGCTCAGGGAATGCCCGAGCTGCCACAGATTGTCGTAGTGCACGGTGGCGGAGACGCGGCTCGCCGTGGTGGACGGCGATTGCCGGTTGTTGGCTTCGACGCTGGCCTGGAACGGCGCCTTGTCCTCGACATTGAGATCGACGTCGACGGTGCCCGGCGCCACGCCGGCGCGCAGCGCCGGGGTCACGCGGCGATCCGGCCACTGGTTGAGCGACACGATGTCCTTGGTGACGTCACCGAAATTGGGAACGGTGCCCTCCTTCAGCGAAGGCGCGCTGTCCTTGATCCGATCGAGATCGAAATAACGCGAATTCTTCACCCGCAGGCGCCCGACCTTCAGCTCGGTCACCTTGAGGGTGACCACACCGCCGGTCACGTTCTGCTGCGGGACCGCGACGCTGACGGTCTGGAAGCCCTTGTCGTGATACGCCTTCTCCAGCGCGGCCCGCGCCTTCTCGACGTCCTCCGAGGTCTTGTTCGGACCGAGGAACGGATAGATCGCCTCCTCGATCTCGACCTGCGGCAGTCTATCGGCGCCCTGCACGGCGAAGTCGTCGATGTCGAAGCGCTGCAGCGGCGCCGACGGCTTTTGCGCCGGTGCATTCGCCTGCGCCGGCTGCTTGTCCGCCGCCGGCGCTGCGGCCGTAGCCGCATCTTTCGCTGCTTCCTTCGCCGCACGCGCCGGAACGATGGCTGCCACGGAGCCAACCACGGTGAGTGCCGCAGCCGACACCCGCAACCCGATCCGGCATCGCTGACGATGCCCGAAAACCCGGTGATCTCTTCGACTACGCACAGACGTCCCACTTACTTCGCGCAGACGCGCGCCATCGCGACAGGAAGGCCGCGATGACGACGCCTTACTCTGAAGACGACTGGACGAACGCAAACCCGCAAAAGAATCTGCGGCGGCGCAAAAGAAATTTTTGGTTTGTTAGGAAATCGAACGGCGCGGCGCCGATTCGGCGAATGTCGTCAGCTCATCAGCACCACACCGCCAGGCAGCGATGTGATCCGCGCGCCGAACAGTTGCTCGACCTGGGCGACAAAATTGTCGAGCTTGTCGACCTGGAAAGTGCCGTTGACCAACCGGCGTTTCAGTTCCGCGTTGGTAATGATGATTTTTCCGGCGCGGTACCGGTTCACTTCGTCGACGACGCTCGCCAGCGGCCGGTCGCGGAAGATCAACAATCCGGTCTGCCAGGCCGCGACTTGCCTGGCATCGACCGGAAGCGACGCCTGCAGGCCTGCGCGTGAATAGGTGACCTGCTCTGCCTTGCGAAGCTGCACGGAGCGGCCGTCCTGCTCGACGGTGACGATGCCGTCGAGGCACGTCACCGAAACGACGCCATCGAGGCAGCGCGCGTTGAAATCGGCCTGCAGCGTGCTGATGCGTCCGTCGCGTGCCAACATCACCAGCGGCGTCGACGACGACCTTCGGGCGGCCACCGAGGCCTCGCCGAAAATCAATTCGATCCGCGTCTCGTTTGGCGTGGGCCGCAGCGCGAGACTAGTCTGGGTGTTCAATTCGACCGAGATGTCGGGGGCCAGCATCACCTTGCGCTGTTCGCCCTTTCCGGTCCGGTAGTCGGCCGAGAGCTCCTCGATCGACGGCCACATGTCGAGTGGCGGGCGGATCATCACGTAGCCGGCTGTGGCCGCGATCGCGCCACCGAGCACGATGCGGCGTGTCAAAGGGCGCGACGGTCGGGACGGCAACGCCACGACGGAGGCGGAGGCCGTTTCGTCGGCAAGCTCCTTGGCCGCGGCGCTGGCGCTGCGAAGCAGCCGGGCAGCCTGCCTGAACGCTTCCTCGTGGCCGGGACTTTGCGCGCGCCAACGTTGCAACGCGTCGACATCGGCGCGCGTCGGCGCGCCGGCTTTCAGCCGAACAACCCAGTCAAGCGCCTCGTCCAGCAACGGATCGGGCCCGGAAGTGCGGGTCGGCTCGGTCACGACGGATTGCTCATCACCCTGCTCGCCAAACCTCAACCTCCCAATCGCGTCGAGCACATAGCGAAGGTCGCTATATAGACGATTCCGACGGCAGCAGGGCACCGCAATCGGCCGTTGGGCACAACGCAACCAGAAACATCCGGCAATCGCAGCTTGCACCGGGTCGCGTGCCGGCAGTCCTCGCGGCGATCGCATGCCAGGCCGACCAGGCCTGCACGTGTTTTCAGGCGGCGCAACACTTCCGGCGAACCTTTCCCAGGTACCCAAACGGTCCTTATGAGATCGCTCTCTACCCTATAGATGACGGAAAGCCCGCTATCCCGCAGAACAGAGGTTGAAAATCCTGCAACTTGTGCCCCCTGATCTCAGGTCAAGCGCCTGCAGTTGTTGGAAATAGTTCCGGCAACAAATTTCGACGGCCGGCTCCGCGTGACAGCGCGCGTCGCGGCCACGGCGGGATCACGTGCGGGGACGAGGACCGCCGAGACGACGGATCAGAGTATAATCGAGACAATCGGCACAATGGCTCAGGGCCAACTTCAAATCGCTTTCCACCGTTCGCACGCTGACACCGAGGCGGGTCGCGACATCGCCCGGCGTCCGTCCCTCGATCGTAATACTATAGAGCACATCGCGCGGCCGCTCCGGCAATTCGGCCAACGCACGCTTGAAGGCATCAACATCGGAGCGCGCCTCGACGATTCTCGCCGGGCTCGGTCCGTCGTCGCTGACGTCGAGCAATGAATCGATTTCGGCCGCGCTGACGCGGAGATTCTGCGCCTTCTGGCGATCCCGGGCGATGTTGATCGCGATACGGAAGATATAGTCGGCGGGGCTGCGGATCGGCACGGCGTCAGTGACCCGCTCCAGCCGCAGGAACGTCTCGTGCAGGGCTTCGTACGCGAAGTCCGACGATCCCAGACGGCGGGTCAATTTCTTGACCAGCCCGTCGTAGTTCTCTGCAAGCTGGCCCCGCAGCCGCACTCGATTGATTTCAGCCACGTTCCGCGGCCTCCCAGACACCAGCCCGATATCCAGATTGAATTGTTCTTGAAGCTGCCCGTCTCGTAACGGCCGCGCACAACATATTTATGACGGCAACAAGTCGACACCGAACGACACGCAAGCTGGTTGCATCGCGGTCACATCCAAACAATGAACTGCCGCTCGCGCTTGCGAAGCCGAAGGGGCCCGCGCAATTGGATCAGGCCGGGTCGAAGACCAAAGTGATCTGAATGTTGAGGCGGTCGGGCAGCGCCGACGGGATCATTGGCAGCGGCTGCGCGCGGCGGATCGCGTCGACGGCAGCCTTGTCGAGCACCGCCTGTCCGGAGCTGGTCTTGACCCAGACCTCGAGCAGGGTGCCGTCCCGCTGCATCGAAAACAGCGTCTCGACCGCCCCGTGCAGCCGACCGAGCCGCGCCGCGTTCGGATACCGCTGGTAGCGTGCCACGTGACGAAGCAGCGCCTGCTGAAATTTCACGGCGACACTGTTGGGCGGCGCATCGGCGGGCGACGGCGTCGCAAGCAGGCTCGGCACGGCTGGCTCCGCCGGCATCGGCTCCCGCGCCGGGGCCGCGGTCAGATTGTCGAACGGCGGATCGGAGCTCTCCAGGGACACCTCGGTCAGGCTCGCGAGGGTCGCGGTTTGCGGCTGCGACACGGGCGCAACCGGAATCGGCGCAGGTGATGGGCTCGGCAGCAACCGAACCTGGACGATCGAGCTCTGCTCCCGGCTTGCCTGTCCAGCCGGCGGCTGCAACCGGATCCAGTAAATTCCCCCGACGAACAACAGGGCCGCGATCGCCGGCACCAGAAGCAGACGCAGCACCTCGCCCGAGGTCCACGCGCTCGGATCCTCGGGATGAAACAGCAGCGTTATCGGCCTCAAGCCGCGCACGCCATCCGCTCCGCTGGTGTCGTTGTCGCTCATTGGAACGATTTCACCCGGATCGCGATCCGCACCGGCTGCGACGCATTCGCAGGCGTCGTTCGGCTGACGGTCAATCCTTGCAGCGCCGCGGTCACGGCGGCATCACGGCTCTGATCGCCGGTCGATCGCAACAGCCAGGTTCGCTGGATCGTACGCGAGGAATCGATCCACAGATCGACGACGAGCTGATAGCTGCCGCCGCGAGACCCGATATTCTTCTGCAACGCTTTCTGAAGGTCGAGCTGCAGGCTTTCGCTGTAGTCGCGCAGCGCGCCGGTATCGTTGCCGTCACTGGTCGCCCGCACCCGCAGCGTGCCGAGCGACAGATCCGCGGTCGCAAGCGGGCTCGCCGGCGGATGGTCGGCGCGCGCGGCGCGCGAAGCAAGTGTGATGGCGTCCGGACGAATGTACTGGACCTTCAGATCGGTTCCCTTCAGATGCAGGTTCAATGCTTCCCCAGGCGTGAGGGTCCCTTCGACCGGCGCCGACTTCCGGCCGGTTGCCGAGTTGCTCTCGTAAAGCACCTGCACGCCGGTGCGTTCGCCATAAGCCTGCAGCGCGCTTGCAAGCTGCTGGGACGGGATGTTGAAGTCGATCGGCGTGGATGTGGCAACGATCTCGCGCTGCTGCGCGGCGACCGCGCAAATGCCGCCGATCAACAGCGTCGCGCAAATCCCGAACAGATGCCGCAACCTCGCGGTGGCTCCCCGAGCGTCAGCGCCGATCGCAGCGCCCGCGCGTGCACCATATGATCCAACTGCCGTCATAACCTTGCTTCGGCCCAAAGTAACCGTGGGTGAAATTCGGCCAGCATGTCTGTGCGGGTTGACCTTCCGGCCAGCGAGCCTGCGTTCTTTATATCTGGAATGTGACGGCCGTCTAACCGGCGACATGATCGGCCGGAGTGACGGGAATTTGTGCTGACCTTTCAGCGCGAAAAGTTCCCGAACAGCGCCGGAGCGGCGCTGGGCTCCAGGCAAGCGCCGCGGCGCGGCCCAAAAAACGAGCGAGCGCTCTCTCAGAAAAATTGATCATCCCCCTTTTCCGAACCGCGGTTCGTGGGCTAGGAATTGAGCAAGGGCGCAAAGCCCGGCCCGGATCGGCAACCAAATGAAATGATCCGGGGACATAGCCAGGGAGGCAACGTGGGTCTCGCGCGTCAGCGGCCGGGGACGAATGCGTTCGCGATGGACGTGCTTTGCGCACGCATTCTCGAACGCCATCGGGATTCCATCCGGGTCCAGAAGCCGCATCTCGCCGTTCCGAACCTCACGCGCATCATCGGCGCGACGCTGACGCTGTCCAACAAGCACGGCTTTCACGCCACCACGCTGCGCCAGCTCGCGGAGGCGTCCGGCCTCAGCATGGGCGGCCTCTATACCTATTTCGACAGCAAGCCGACGCTGCTGTCGATGATCCTCGGCGAGGTCGCCGAAACGGCCGCCGAGGTCCTCACCGCGCCGCCCGCCAACGTGAAGCAGGATGCACGCAAGCACCTGCACTGGATCATCGCCACCCACGTTCGCATGAGCGAGGCGATGCAGCCCTGGTTCGTGTTCTCCTTCATGGAAGCAAAGTCGTTTCCGCCCGCGGAGCGCCAGCGCGCCATCGAGATGGAGGTGATGACCGAGAAGATCATCGCCGACGTCCTCAAACAAGGCGTCGCCAGCGGGGTGTTCGCCATCGACCAGGTCACGCTGACGGCATCGCTGATCAAGCCGCTGCTGCAGGACTGGTACGTCAAGCGCGCGAAGTACCGCAGACGCGGCACCTCGATCGAGGCCTACATCAACGCCGTCGGCGCCTTCGTCGACGCCGCGGTCGCCGGCAGGACGCGGCCCGGCCGCGTCGCGACCGGCTCCCGCACGAGATCCAGGCCGACGGCGCAGCCATAGCAGCAGGAAGGACGAGGCAATGAAGCGATTGCGGTTCAATCAACAGGAGATCGTCTTCGCCGTATTCGCCGTGCTCTTTCTGGCGTTCTCGATTTTCCTGCGCGGCTTTCTGACGCCGGAGAACATGCTGACGCTGCTGCAGAACGTGGCGGTGCTCGGCATTCTCGGGCTTGCCATGGCGCTGGTCGTGATCGGGCGCGGCATCGACATCTCGCTGATCGCAGCCCTCGCGGTGCCTCCGGGGCTCGTGCTGCAGATGGTGCAGAACGGCCACTCGCTGCCGGCCTCGCTGCTGACGGCCGTGCTGCTCACGATCGCCTTCGGCCTGGTCAATGGCTGGCTGATCGCCTACGCCGAAGTCCCTTCGCTGTTTGCGACGCTGGCGACCGGCCTGCTGCTCGCCGGCCTCGGACAGGCCGCGCTGTTTCAGCTCGACGTCGTGCAGTGGAGCGACGGCATGCAGGGCTTCGAGCGGCTCGGACAAGGCACCATCCTCGGTATCCCGACCTCGATCGTGATGTTTGCGATCGCCTGCGTGGTGGTCGCCTTCCTGCTGCGCCAGACGCGCTGGGGCGCCTACATCTACGCGATCGGCGACAATCCCTATGCGGCCCGCGTCACCGGCATCCCCTCGCGGCCGATCATCGTGCTGCAATATATCGTCGCGGCCCTGATCGGCTGCTTTGCAGGCCTGGTGATGGCGGCGTCGGTCAACTCGATGCCGACCCGCGTCTTCAATTCGACCCTGATCTACGACGTCATTCTCGTCGTCGTGCTCGGCGGCATCGGCCTGTCGGGCGGCCGCGGCGGCGTGCTCAACGTCATCATCGGAACGCTGCTGATCGGCACCATGCTGAACGGCATGACGATCATGGACATCTCCTACGCCGGACAAAACCTCGTCAAGGGCGTCGTCCTGCTGCTCGCCGTCATCACGGATTCATTCCTGAATCCGCGCAACGAAGAAACCGCACAGCAGGGCGACATCTGAACCAAATCAAAGAACGATCAATCACGACCAAGGAGGAAGCAATGAAATACGCTGTCAGGACTGCCAAGGTGATCGCCGCAGCGCTCGGGCTCGCGGCCATCGCCGCACCGGCTCTGGCCCAGCAGGGCCTGGACGAGCCGTTCCAGAAGCCGTTCAAGGAGGCGCTCGCCGGCAAGACGGTGGCCTACGTTCCGGTCGCCATGAACTTCGACCTCACCGAAGGCTGGTACGCCGGCATGAAGAAGGAGCTCGAGCCGCTCGGCGTCAAGTTCGAGATCCGCGATCCCAACTGGAACACCAATGCCGGCGCGCAGGCGGTGACCTCGCTGATCTCGGAGAAGCCGGCCGTGATGGTGATCCACAATCCGGACGTGCAGACCTACGCCAAGCTGCTGCAGCGCGCCGAGAACGAAGGCATCTACGTCATCCAGATCAACATGGGATCGGCCTATCGCTCGTCGGCCTTCGTCGGCGCCAACTGGATCGAGATCGGCGAAAAGGACACTGAAGCCGTGGTGAAGGCCTGCCAGGGCAAGTCGAACAAGATCGCCATCGTGCAGGGCGCGCTGTCAGCGGCGGCCAGCGCCTACACCCTCAAGGGCGTCGAGAACGTGCTCGCCAAGCATCCGGAGATCAAGGTGGTCTCGAGCCAGGCGGCCGACTGGGATGCCGCAAAGGCAAAGGCGATCACCCAGACGGTGCTGAAGCAGAATCCCGATCTCTGCGGCATCGTCGGATTCTGGGACGGCATGGACATCGGCACCGCGGCGGCGGTGAAGGAAGCCGGCCTGACCGGCAAGGTGTTCGTCGCGACCTCCGGCGGCGGCGAGCGCAAGGGCGCCTGCGAGCTCGTGAAGTCCGGCGCCTTCGACCTCAACCTGAGCTACGACGTGCCGACCCAGGCGGCGCAGATGGCAGGCACCATCAAATGGCTGCTGTCGTCGGGTGCCAAGGCCGGTTCGATCAAGGGTTCGGAATACACCACCCTGATTCCGATCACCAAGGAGAACGCGGACAGCCAGACCGCGTGCTGGAATCTCAGTGACCTGAAGAAATAGCCCGGCCATTCCCCGCTGGACGTCCCGGGCGCATCCCGCCCGGGACGTTCATCTCCCAAAATCGAACGCCTTGCTGGAATGCCGATGCGCGATACCCTGACGAGCCTGCGTTACCGCTATTGGCCAGATCATCTCCTCGGCGAGATCCTGTCCAAGCGTTGGACCGAGACCGCCATTCCGGTGATCCTGCTCTTGATCGTCGGCTTCGCGCTCAGCCGCTCCATCGATCACTTCCTGTCGCCGGCGAGCCTTGCCGACACTGCGCGGCAGGCCGGCGAGATCGGCTTCATCGGGCTCGGCATGGCGCTGGTGGTCATTGTCGGCGGCATCGATCTGTCGGTTGGCTCGATCTTCGCGCTGACGGATTTCTGCGCACTCTATCTGCTCGACGTGCTGAACTGGCCGGTGCCTGCGGTGGTGGTCGCCACCCTCGCCTGCGGCGCGCTGCTCGGCGCCGTCAACGGCGTCCTGATCGGATATCTTCGGCTCCGCGCCTTCATCACCACGCTGATCACCTTGATCATCTACCGTTCGGCGTTCGATTTGCTGATCCAGCGCTACTCCAATTCGATCGCCGCGGCCTTCCCGGACATCCCGTCCTGGAATTTCATCGGCGGCGGCGACGTGTTCGGCATTCCGAGCGTCGCCCTGGTCTACATCGCGATCGCGATCTTCGGCCATATCTTCATGACGCGGCTGCGCCCGGGCTGGCACATCACCGCGATCGGCGGCTCGCGCCGTTCGGCCTACAATTCCGGCATTCCGGTTCGCCGCACCATCGCGCTGTGCTATGTCGCGAGCGGCGTGCTGACCAGCATCGCCGCATTGTTCTTCGCAGCAAGGCTCGGCACCGTCGGCGGCGACATCGGCGTCGGCCTCGAGGTGATCGTGCTGACCGCGACCGTGCTCGGCGGCATCACGCTCGGCGGCGGCAAGGGCTCGGTCGCCAAATCGCTGGTCGGCGTTCTGATCGTGCTCCTGATCACCAACGGCCTGACCACGCTCAATGCCCGCGGCGGCATCAACCGCATGGCGCTCGCAGGCATCCTGCTGATCGCCGCGATGGTCGACATCCGCTGGCAGAAGAACCGCACCCGCATCATCAGCAAGGTCTATGTCGCGCCGACCTATCACGCGTTGCCGCCACCGCCGGCGACCGAGATCGGCCAGGGCGGTCCGTTCGAGCAGAACGACAAGCTGCGCGACGTCGAATTGATCGGCCTCGGCCGCATCGAGGCGCCGGAAGACGTGATCCTCGATCGCAACGACAATCTCTACGCCGGCTCGCGCCACGGCGACATCATGCGCTTCTTCGCGCCCGACTATCAGCGCATGGAGGTGTTCGCCCATATCGGCGGCCAGCCGCTCGGCATGGCGTTCGACCGGCAGGACAATCTCTATGTCTGCATCGGCGGCATGGGCCTGTACCGGATCACGCCCGACGGCACCGTGGAGAAGGCGACCGACGAGACCAATCGCAGCATGCATTCGGTGAACGACGACAGCCGGCTGCGGCTGGCCGACGACCTCGACATCACCGATGACGGCCTGATCTTCTTCTCGGAAGCCACCGTGCGCTACGAGATGGATGAATGGCCGATCGACGGCCTCGAGGCGCGCGGCAACGGCCGCATCATCTGCTACGACACCAAGACCGGCGCGACGCATACGGCGCTGCGCGGCCTCAAATTCCCCAACGGCATCTGCGTCGCCAGCGACGGCCAGTCGATCCTGTTCGCCGAAACCTTCGGCTGCTCGATCAAGCGGCTGTGGTTCGCGGGACCGAAGAAGGGCCTGGTCGAGGTGGTGATGGACAATCTGCCGGGCTATCCCGACAACATCAATCTCGCCTCCGACGGCAATTACTGGCTGGCGCTGGTCGGCATGCGCAGCCCCTCGCTCGACCTCGCCTGGAAGATGCCGGGATTCCGCCGCCGCATGGCCAAGCGCGTCCCGGTCGACGAGTGGCTGTTCCCGAACATCAACACCGGCTGCGTCGTCAAGTTCAACGAGCAGGGCAAGATCCTCGAATCGTTCTGGGATCTGCGCGGCGAGAACCATCCGATGATCACCTCGATGCGCGAGCATCGCGGCTACCTCTATCTTGGCGGCATCATGAACAACCGGATCGGCCGCTACAAGCTGACCAACGCAGACCCGAACTTCGTGCAGTATGACAAGCGTTGGGGGAAAGCGTCGTGATCGCGGCCGTCAGGGAATTCGCCAACCGCTTTCTCGGCCGCGGCGAGGCCACCATCACCGTGCCGTCGTTCGACGGCGCGCTCAAGCCGAACCAGAAACTGGAGGCCGCGACCACCTTGCTGGAGTGCGAGGCGCCCCAGGATCTCGCAACCGACGGCCGCAATCTTTATGTCGCCGACGGCCGGCGTCTGCTGCGCCTCGACGGCAGCGCTGCGACCGAGCTGCGCAGCTTCGAGCAGCCGATTTCGGCGCTCTGTGCGCTCGCCGACGGCGGCCTCGCCGTCGCGCTCGGCGGCCGCGAGGTGCGCCTCTACGCCAATCCCTCATCGGGCGAGCCGAGCGTGCAGTTCAGCGACGCCGCTTTCAATGCGATCAACGCGTTGACGCTGGCGGACGACGGGGCCTTGATCGCGACCGACGGCTCGACGACTTGCGGCGTCGACGATTGGGCGCGTGACCTGATGGAGCTCAACCGGAGCGGCCGCGTGTTCCGGCTCGATCCCAAGTCCCGCTCGGTGAAGCCGCTGGCCTCAAAGCTCGGCTACGCTTTCGGCGCCTGTGCGCGCGGCGATGGCGCGCTGGTCAGCGAAAGCTGGCGGCATCGTCTCGTGCTCGTTGCGGATGGCAGGCCGCCGCAGATCGTGCTCGGCCACCTGCCGGTCTATCCGTCGCGGCTGTCGAAGGCCACCGGCGGCGGCTATTGGCTCACCGCGTTCACCGCACGCACCCAGCTGATCGAATTCGTGCTGCGTGAGCCCGCCTATCGCCGTCGCATGATGGCCGAGATCGAGCCGGCTTATTGGGTGGCGCCGCGGCTGCGCTCGGGCTTCTCGTTCAAGGAGCCGATGCAGGGCGCGCACATCAAGACGATGGGCGTCATCAAGCCGTGGGCGCCGCCGCGTTCCTACGGCCTCGTGATCCGGCTCGGCGAAGACGGCAAGCCGCTCTATTCGCTGCACAGCCGGGTCGACGGCATCAATCATGGCGTCGTCGCGGCGCTCGAGCTGGGCAGCGACCTCGTGCTGATCGCCAAGGGACCGGGCCGCGTGCTGAAACTGCCCCTCGCCGGGCTCGCCGAGGAGGTCGGCTCATGAGCGACACCGTGCTTTCGCTGCGCAAGGCCACCAAGCTTTACGCCGGCGTGCCCGCCATCGAGGGCGTAGACTTCGAGCTTCGCCGCGGCGAGATCCACGCGCTGGTCGGCGAGAACGGCGCCGGCAAGTCGACGCTGACCAAGGTGATGGCCGGCGTCGTGACATTGACGTCGGGCAGCATGACGGTCGACGGCTCCGACGTCGCGCCGCGCACGCCGCTCGAGGCACGCAATCTCGGCATCGCCATGGTGTTCCAGGAGAACAGCCTGGTGCCGACCATGACCGTGGCGCAGAACCTGTTTCTCGGCCAGGAGAAGTTCTACAACCGGCTGCGCGGCATCTACATCGCCGCCCAGCAATTCCTGCAATCGCTGAATTTCGACGTGACGCCGACCGCGACCGTGAGCGGGCTTGGCGCGGCCAAGAAGCAGATGGTGGAGATCGCGCGCGCGGTCCTGCACAAGGCCAAGGTCATCATCTTCGACGAGCCGACCGCGTCGCTGACGCCCGAAGAGAAGAAGTATTTCTTCGACCTCGTCCGCGACCTCAAGAAACGCGGCGTCTCGATCATCTTCATTTCGCACGCGCTGGAAGAGGCCTTGCTGCTCGCCGACCGGATCACCGTGCTGCGCGACGGCAAGCACGTCATCACCGACGATGCGGCGAAGTTCGATCGGGCCGCGATCGTGCAGGCGATGGTCGGGCGCGACCTTTCCAACACGCTGTACGGCGCCAGGAAGACCAGCGTGCGGCCCGCCGGGGCGCGCGTGCTCACGGTGCAGAATCTCAAGATGGCGCCGATGGTAAAGAACAATTCGCTGTCGGTGTTCGCCGGGCAGATCACCGGCGTGTTCGGCCTGGTCGGCGCGGGCCGCACCGAAACGTTCAAGATCGTATCCGGTGTGTTGAAGCGCGACTTCTTCCATGGCGGCGAGATCCTGCTGCATGACAAGCCGGTGCGCTACCGGGTTCCGGCGCCGGCGGTGAAGGCCGGCATTGCCTATGTCACCGAGGATCGCAAGGTCGAGGGCTTCTTCGAGACCGCCTCGATCGCCCGCAACATCTATCTCGGCCTGCTCTCGAAGTTTCCCGCCGGCCGGATGATGCTGTCGCGGCGCGAGACCAACACGGTGGGCAAGACCTGGACCCAGCGGCTGAAGGTCCGCGCCATCGGCGACGAAGCCAAGGTGGTCGAGCTTTCAGGCGGCAATCAGCAGAAGGTGGTGATCGCCAAGTCGCTGGTGCAGGAGCCCGAGCTGATCATCTTCGACGAGCCGACCCGCGGCGTCGACGTCGGCGCCATTGTCGAGATTCACGAGTTGATCAACCAGCTCGCCGACGAAGGCAAGGCGGTGGTGGTGATCTCATCCTATCTGCCCGAGATCATGGCCCTCTCCGACCGCATCCTGGTCTCGCGCCAGGGCAAGGTGGTCGAGGAATTCTCGGCGGTCGAGGCGACCGAGGAAAAGATCATGTACGCAGCGATCCATTGAGGTGGCAACGCCCATGCGTCGCGGCCGGCTCGCCGCTCGCTGTCATGCAGCATCCGCTGCGATCCCGGCCACGTGCTACTTTGGGCCGATGGTTCCGGTCACCTTCAATCGCGCCGACCGCACCCAACCCGAGACGTCGTTGCCCGTCCCCGGATTGAGATACATCACCGACGACCAGCCATCATTGGTCTGCGCATAGGCGACGAGCTCCTCATTCGGAATGACGAACACGCCGCTGATCGGGCAGTGAAGATTCGGCGCCGAGTAGAATTGCAGCCGTCCCTTGCCCGTCACCACATTGGCTAGCGGCGGCGACAGCATCGGGACGCGGCTGGTGCCCGCCCGCGGCTCCTTGCAGCTCGACGGCGTCTGCGCGTGCACGGTCGCACCGAGGGCCCCCAGGATCAGGGCACTACAGACGATGCAGGCGAGAATAAACCTGTCCGACATCACTCAATCTCCTGGACCGCCGGAACGCGATCATCGGTCATTCCAGGATGTTTGTCGTCGGACGATGCGGGCAGGTTCTGCGAGATGCGACGAAAGTCTGCGCGGCGTCCAAGGGTAATGGAAAGTCCGCACGGGGCAAACGCTTCGCCAGTTGCGACAACTGGCGAGGCGGCCGGCTCAGCTATTGCCCGCGATGACGACGAGGTTGTTCAGTACTGGCGTCGAACAGAAGGCGACGACAAGCGCGATGTTGTAGACGTTGTTGCTGCGCCAAAGCAGCCACGTGACGAGGAACGTCAAACCGAGCTTAGGGACCAGCCACCACACGCCGAACCATGTCTGTGCCAGATGCATGAACGGGTTCAACTCACCCAATCCGAGATTCAGGATCACATTGGTCGACACCAGGTCGGCGTATCCCAGCAACAACGCGAGGAGCACCAAAAGACCTTTAACCCAATTCATTCCGAGACTCCCGATGGCGAAGATGCCGGATTGGCCAGATCACACTGTTGATAATGTCCACTCGCTCGGCAGGCACGAGGCCCGTTGCAGGATACTCGTCCGGCTTCGGCACCCAGGCAGTGCCGAACAGAATGTCCAGGAGTGGGAAGAAGGCTGCAAAGTTCTTGTCGCGATGCTCGGGATGGATCGAATGATGGATCCGGTGCCATTGCGGATTGTTGACCCAGGTCACAAACCGGCCGAGCGGGATACGGACGTTGAGATGGGCGCATGTATCGGGGATGAAGAAGATAAATCCGACAGCTATCGCCATGTCCGCCGGGACGCGAAACAAGATCGCCATAATCGGAAGGAAGGCGTCGGACAGCACCCTCTCAAACCAGAAATGCCGACCGCCGGTAATGAACGTAACGCCGTTCGCGCTGTGATGGAACGAGTGCATCGCCCAAAGAAACGGGATCGCGTGTTGGAGGCGATGGTATGTGTACTTGTAGAGATCGAGCGCGACCACGACGATTGCGAGAGAGACGTACCACCAGTAACCGTCGGTCGGTAACTTGATCCAACCGACACCAGCATAGCTCGCAATTGCGCCCGCGCTGATCGCCGCGATCGGAGCGAGCATGTGCGACAACCCGAGGCTCACGATCACCGCGAGCCAATCATCACGAAACTCGGGGTAAGGAACGTCCGCAATCGGCCACCTTTTTTCCAGGATGCGACTGCCATAGACGATGCCCAGAAATACCGCCGCGTAAAAGACGGCGTTTGCGATGTCACTCGGCATGAGGGATCACTCGCCGATTCAATAGGATGGACAAAAGGAATAAAAACACTCCGTCCCCTATAAGCTAAAAACCTTATTTTTTCTCAACGGTCGGGCGCGCGCAAGCAGGGTTTCTACGGGCGTGCGCCTCGCCCTTGAGCCCGATTCTGACGGGCCGTCGCGGCTGATGCGGCTACTGCCTGCTCGATCAAAAATGTCGGACGCGTTTGCTGCTTCTGCGCGGCGGCTACGGCAATCCGTTGGCCCGGAGTTAACGGAGCTGATCGTTCTACTCGCGGGCTCAATTCTGTTTAAGCACGCCGCGACTTGTGCCGGACGAAAAAGCCCGCAACGTCGCCGCGGGCTCTCTCCAAGGGTTCGGCGATGCCGGTTAGTGCAGCGAGCGGTCCGCCCGGACCGAAGCCCGTGCAGTCGTGACCTTGCTTCGCGGCGTCAGGACGTGGAGCTGATGCGGCGTGGCCGCGGTCGCGGCAGCCGCTGCCTGCTCGTGGACGTTGGCGGCGCCAAGCACGCCAGCCTGCACCGGCGAGATCGGCAATCCGGCGGCTTCGAACGTCGGAAGCTCGGCGGCGGACGCGACCGTTGCACTCGCGATCGCGAGGGTGGCGGCAATGATGGAAAGGGAAATCTTGGTCACTTGAAGGCTCCTCGATGGGTCTCGATGAGCAGAGGTAGGCTCACTTTGTTGCAATGCAATAAAGTTTATGCCGCATCGCACAAACATTTGATGGCCGCGACACGCCGACAACTGGAAACCGCGGCGCGGCCAATGCCCTTGCCGGGCAACAAGCCCGGCACGCACCGCGAAAAATCCAATGGAAACAAAGTTGAATGGCGCGCCCGGAACGATTCGAACGTCCGACCCTCAGATTCGTAGTCTGATGCTCTATCCAGCTGAGCTACGGGCGCATTTTTCGCGGTGGGGCATAAGCCCGCACGGCTCCGGGAGCCCCGGAGCGTCGCGAAAGAGCGCTCTAGCTACAGGCTCCCGGTCCGGTTGGCAAGGTCTGCAAGCGCCAATTTCGGCCGCGGTTTAAGCCGCCCTGGGTTACCGGAAAGGCCTCAGGCCCTGGCCCGCTCGCTGCGGACCGACAGCAGTTCCACCGGGCGATCCGGGATCGAGATCTGGAACGTGGCGCCGATGGTGCCCTCGACCAGATGGATATGGCCGCCATGGGCGCGGATCAGCTCGGCGGCGATCGCCAGGCCCAGCCCGCTGCCGCCGGGGCGGCCGGAGGTCTGGAACGCCTCGAACAGATGCTCGCGCGCCTTGGCCGGCACGCCGGGGCCGGTGTCGGAGACCTCGATGATCGCAACCGTCCCCTCGCGGCGGCCGGTGATGCGGATCTGCTGGGCCCCGCCATCGCTGTCCTGCCGGCTTTCCAGGGCCTGCGTCGCATTGCGCACCAGGTTGAGCAGCACGCGGAACAGCTGGTCCGGATCGGCGTCGATGGTGAGGCCGCGCTCGATCGCGCTGATCCAGGTGATCGAGACATCGGTTGCAAGCCCGGCAGACTCGCGCACCTCGGCAACCGCAGGCTCCACCATGATCACGCGGCGGTCGGGTGCCGCCTCCTGCGCGCGGCCATAGGACAAGGTCGACTGGCAGAAGGCGATGGCGCGCTCCAGCGAGCGCAGCAGTTTCGGCGCGAAGCGCTGCACCCGCGGATCGGGCACGCTGGCGAGCTGGTCCGATAGCAGTTGCGAGGACGCCAGCAGGTTGCGCAGGTCGTGATTGATCTTGGAGACGGCGAGCCCGAGCGCGGCAAGCCGGCTCTTCTGATGCAGCATCGAGACGAGGTCGCGCTGCATGTCCGACAACTCGCGCTCGGCGACGCCGATCTCGTCGCCGCGCTGGCTGGGCACGATGATTCGCGCCGAACTCTCCGGATTCTCGTGGAAGCCGACCAGGCTCGCGGTCAGCCGCCGCATCGGGCGGACGAACAGATAATGCAGCGCCAGGTAGACCAGGCCGGCGGTCAGGCCGGCGATCAGGAGCGCGACCACCAGAACGTTGCGCGAGAAGCGGTACATCGCCTGCCGCAGCGGTTTCTCGTCGATCACGACCTCGATGAATTGCGCCTGGCCCGGCGCGGGTCCGACCACGCGGATGGTCTGGTCACCGTGTTCGAGCATGATCTCGAAGGCATCGACGATCGCCGACCCACACCGTCATGGCCCGCATGTCGACATCATGGTCGATCGCGGCCGGCAGGTCAGCGCTGGCGAGAAGGCGGCGCTGCTGGCCGAGCTTGATGGCGACGGCGCGGGCGCCGATGCTGGTCAGGATCTGCCGCGCCAGCGAATCCGGCACCAGGCCGGAGGGGGCGGCATCGAGCACCAGCGCCGCGGTGTTGGCGGCAGCCAGGCGGTCATTGAGCCGGTTCATCCGGAAGTTGGCGATCGCCGGCACGTAGATCAGGAGCCCGGCGATCATCACCAGGGGGATCGTCAGCAGCAAAAGCTTGCCGGACAGCCCGAGCCGAAGGGGCGGCTTGGGCCGCTGCTTCTGTGCGGTCGCCTGATCGTCAGTTAGAGCCACAAGATAAGGCCTTGTTGGGCTTAGGGGTCGGAAGATGCGGCCCGGCCCCCAAGCCGGTCAAATTACGGATCGCTAATGTCGGCGGTTCCCCGAACGCCCCAAAGCGCTCCTCACCGTCAAAAAAACCCCGCGAAAACAGTTATATTCGCCCCAATTGCGACGTTTCAAAGAAGCCTCTTTGCGACGCCCTGTGACATTGACGAAAACAGGGCGCTCGCTTATAAGCCGCGCCAACTGTCCGCGATGGCCCGGTTCTTGACCGGGGGCGGCTCATTTGGGGCCGTAATCGGCTCGCTTGGGCCTGCCAGCATCATCGGACTCCATCTCAATACAACGGCAAATTGCCCGGTCAGCGGAGAATTACCCGTGAAGCGGACTTATCAACCCAGCAAACTGGTGCGCAAGCGCCGTCACGGCTTCCGCGCCCGTCTCGCCACGGCCGGCGGCCGCAAGGTCCTCGCTGCGCGCCGTGCGCGCGGCCGCAAGCGCCTGAGCGCCTGAGCCCGGACGTCTCCTCTCCGGAGATACCCATTATGGATCGGCTGAGGCAGCGGGCGGATTTCCTCGCCGTTGCCAATGGCGCACGGGCGAATACCGCAGCTTTTGTGCTGCAGGGCCGCCGTCGCGACGATCAAGGCCCGATCCGCGTCGGCTATACCGTCACCAAGAAGAACGGCACCGCGACCGAGCGCAATCGCATCCGCCGCCGGCTTCGCGAAGTGATAAGACGGGTCGATGCCGTATTCATGCGGCCGCACCATGATTATGTGCTAGTCGGCCGTCGTGACGCGCTGACCCGCGACTTTGCGACCATGATTGACGACCTGCGGTCGGCGCTGCGCCGCCTCGACCGGCCTGCGCCAAAGGCGGGTAACAAGAGCGCTCCCAATCCGAATGGAATGACGAGACCCTAAGAGATGTCCGACAACCGCAACACGATCATCGCCGTCATTCTGTCGGGCCTCGTCCTGATCGCCTGGCAATATTTCTATAACGTGCCGCAGATGGAGAAGCAGCGCGAGGCGCAGCGCCAGGCCGAGCTGTTGAAGCCGGCACCGCAGGCGACCCCTGGTGCTGCTCCCGGCGCCGCTCCCGGAAGCTCCGCGACGCCGTCACCGACGGCCGCCGTGCCCGCTGCCGACGCTCCGGTGGCGAGCCGCGAGACGGTGCTCGCGGCCGGCCCGCGCATCAAGATCGAGAGCCCGCGCGTCATCGGCAGCATCGCGCTGAAGGGCGCCCGGATCGACGATCTGGCGCTGGTCCAGTTCCGCGAGACGGTCGACCCCACATCTCCGGCCGTCGTGCTGCTGTCGCCGTCGGGCACCGCCGAGCCTTATTATGCCGAGTTCCTGTGGCTGACCGCCAACGGCTCGTCGGTGAAGACACCGAACGCCGAAACCGTCTGGCAGCAGGAGGGTTCGAACAGCCTGTCGCCAAGCACCCCGGTGACGCTGAAATACGACAACGGCCAGGGCCTGACCTTCCGCCGCACCATCTCGATCGACGATCGCTACCTCTTCAGCATCAAGGATGAGGTCAACAATCTCGGCAGCGCGCCGGTGACGCTGTATCCGTTCGGCCTGATCTCGCGCGGCGGCAAGCCGCCGGTCTCCGGCTACGCGATCCTGCACGAAGGCCCGATCGGCTATCTCGGCGAACAGGGCCTGCAGGAATACACCTACAAGAACCTCGACGAGGCCAAGACCCCGACCGGCGGAAATTCACGCGGCATCGTGTTCTCGAAGGTCACCGACGGCTGGCTCGGCATCACCGACAAATACTGGGCCACCGCGCTGCTGCCGGAAACCAATGCGACGCTGGACACCGCCCGCTTCACTACCGGCGACAAGCGCTATCAGGCCGACTACATGCTCGGCGCGCAGACCATTCCGATCGGCGGCACTGGCGTTGCCAATGCGCGGCTGTTCGCCGGCGCGAAGGAGGCCGCCACGGTCGGCCTCAACTTCCCGCTGGTCGGCTTCGGCGGCTACAACAAGCAGCTCGGCCTCAACCATTTCGATCTTCTGATCGACTGGGGCCATTTCTACTTCATCACCAAGCCGATGTTCCTGGCACTCGACTGGTTCTATCGCCTGGTCGGTAATTTCGGCATCGCGATCCTGCTGGTGACCGTGATCGTGAAGCTGTTGTTCTTCCCGCTCGCCAACAAGTCCTACGCCTCGATGGCGAAGATGAAGTCGGTGCAGCCGCAGCTGCAGGCGCTGAAGGAGCGCTATCCTGACGACCGCGTGAAGCAGCAGCAGGAGATGATGGAGATCTACAAGAAGGAGAAGATCAACCCGATCGCCGGTTGTCTTCCCGTCGCCTTGCAGATCCCGGTGTTCTTCTCGCTCTACAAGGTGCTGTTCATCACCATCGAAATGCGGCACGCGCCGTTCTTCGGCTGGATCAAGGACCTGTCGGCGCCCGATCCGACCAATCTGTTCACGCTGTTCGGGCTGATTCCGTTCGATCCGATCGCGCTGCTCGGACCGCACATCGGGGCCTATCTGGTGATGGGCATCTGGCCGATCATCATGGGCATCACGATGTGGGTGCAGATGAAGCTCAACCCGGCGCCGCCGGATCCGACCCAGAAGATGATCTTCGACTGGATGCCGCTGATCTTCACCTTCATGCTGGCCGGCTTCCCGGCGGGCCTCGTGATCTACTGGGCCTGGAACAACACGCTCTCCGTGCTGCAGCAGAGCTTCATCATGCGCAAGAATGGCGTCAAGGTGGAGTTATTCGACAATCTGAAGTCGACCTTCGCCAAGAAGCCGACATAGCTTCCTGCGCCCGATCTATCACTGCGTCATGCCCGGCCGAGTGCCGGGCATCGACGTATTGGAGGGCAGCAAAACATTGACGGGGATGGCCGGGTCGTCTTACGCCAACGCTGCGCCCGGGGCTTTCGCCCGGCCACGATGAAATGGGATCCTTCGCATGACCGCCGAACCTGATGCGGAGCTGATCGAGCAGGGGCGAAAGCTGTTCGCCGGCGACTGGCGCTTCATCTGGGCTTCGCCCTCGATCGAGACGCTGCCGCCGATGGCCGGCCTCGAGGTCGCCTTTGCCGGCCGCTCCAATGTCGGCAAGTCGAGCCTGATCAACGCGCTGACCGGCCGCAATGCGCTAGCTCGCACCTCGCATACGCCGGGCCGCACCCAGGAACTGATCTTCTTCGAGGGCCCGGAAAACGCGGACATTCGTCTCGTCGACATGCCCGGTTACGGCTACGCCTCGGCACCGAAGACCAAGGTGGCGTCATGGACGGCGCTGATCCACAAATTCCTACTCGGGCGCGCGACGCTGGCGCGGGTCTATGTGTTGATCGACGCCCGCCACGGCATCAAGGACGTCGATCTCGACGTGCTGAAGACGCTGGACAAGTCCGCGGTCAGCTACCAGGTCGTGCTGACCAAGGCCGACCAGGTCAAGGCCGGTGAACTCAAGACCGTCACCGCCGAAACCATCGCGACGCTGGCAAAACATCCCGCCGCGTTCCCCGAAGTGCTGGTGACCTCGTCGCGCACCGGCGACGGCATGCCGGAGCTGCGTGCCGCCATGGTGCGCCTGATCGAGGAGCGGCGCCGATGAACGGCGCATCCCGCCTCCTGATCGGCCTTGCCGCCATCATGGGCGCCTGCGGCGTGATATTGGCGGCGGCCGCGGCCCATCTGCCGGACGCATCGCGGCTGGCGGCAGCGTCCTCGATGCTGCTGTTCCATGCGACCGCCGCCATCGTGACCATTGCGGTCGCGGAGCGCGCGATCATCCATGCAAGGCTCGGCATCGTGGCGGCGGCAGGCTTCGTCATCGCAGCGTCATTGTTCGCGGGCGATCTGGTGCTGCGCCAATATGGTGGCCATGGCGTGTTTCCGATGGCGGCGCCGACCGGCGGAACGCTGCTGATCCTAAGCTGGCTGGTGCTGGCGGTTTCGGCCATGTGGCCGAAGCGTTGATCCGTCGCCCGGAATACCTCTCCCGCTTTGCGCCTTGCCCGGCAATCAGATAGAACCGCGCCCGTCCCTCCGCTGACGTGAGACCAGCCCCATGACCGACCAGCACATCAGCCCGCTCGATCAGGCCCGCATCCTGTCCGAGGCGCTGCCGCACATGCATGGAATATGACGAGGAAACCATCGTCATTAAATATGGCGGCCATGCCATGGGCGCCGAGGACACCGCCAAGGCATTTGCGCGCGACATCGTGCTGCTCGAGCAGACCGCGATCAATCCGGTGGTCGTGCATGGCGGCGGCCCGCAGATCGCGACCATGCTGAAGCGCCTCGGTATCCAGTCGGAGTTCGCCGCCGGCCTGCGCATCACCGACGCCGCGACCATCGAGATCGTCGAGATGGTGCTGGCGGGCTCGGTCAACAAACAGATCGTCGGCTACATCAACGAGGCCGGCGGCAAGGCCGTGGGCCTGTCCGGCAAGGACGGCAACATGGTGAAGGCGTCGAAGACGACGCGCACCATGGTCGATCCCGATTCCAACATCGAGAAGGCGGTCGATCTCGGCTTCGTCGGCGATCCCGAGAAGGTCGACCTCACGCTGCTCAATCAGCTGATCGGCTATGAGCTGATCCCGGTGCTGGCACCGCTGGCGACCTCGCAGGACGGCCAGACCCTGAACATCAACGCCGACACCTTCGCCGGCGCGATCGCCGGCGCGCTGAAGGCCAAGCGCCTGCTGCTGCTGACCGACGTGCCCGGCGTGCTCGACAAGTCCAAGAAGCTGATTCCGGACCTGTCGATCAAGGAAGCCCGCAAGCTGATCGCCGACGGCACGATTTCCGGCGGCATGATCCCGAAGGTCGAGACCTGCATCTACGCGCTCGAACAGGGCGTGCAGGGCGTCGTCATCATCGACGGCAAGACGCAGCACGCCGTGCTGCTCGAACTCTTCACCAACCAGGGCACCGGCACGCTGATCCATAAGTAATGGCAGACGAGGTCGTCATCGCGGGACGCGCGGCGAGGATACCTCGCCGGTCGCCGCCGGCGCGGCTCGCGATGTCGCTGCCGGCCGCGCTGGTGTCGTTCCTGTTCTCGTCGGCGCCGGCGCATGCCGATCTCAAGCTCTGCAACCGCATGAGCTATGTAATCGAGGCCGCGATCGGCATCGACGACAAGGCCGCAACGGCGACCCGCGGCTGGTTCCGGATCGATCCCGCGACCTGCCGCGTCGTGGTGCAGGGCGCGCTGACCGCGGACCGCGTGCTGCTCAATGCCCGCGCGCTCGGCGTCTACGGTGCGTCGCCGATCCCGCAGAACGGCACGGATACGCTCTGCGTCGCGCAGGACAATTTCGTGATCGCGGCCGCGCGCCAATGCCGCTCCGGCCAGACACCGGCGCAGTTCACCCAGATCACGCCGACGCAGACCGATGACGGCAACCTCGTTGCCTATCTCGCCGAAGACAGCGAGTATGACGACGAGCAGGCGCGGCTCGCCGGCATCCAGCGCCTCTTGGTGATCGCGGGCTACGACGCGGCGCCGATCGACGGCGTCGACGGGCCGAAGACCCAGAGCGCGCTGTCGGCATTCCTTAGGAGCCGCGGGCTCGGCAGCGACATCGTGCAGTCGCCGAACTTCTTCGCCACCATGGTCGATGCCGTGCAGAAGCCCTCGCCGTCGGGGCTGACCTGGTGCAACGACACGCCGCACAAGGTGATGGCCGCGGTTGCGACCGATGACGGCAAGATGGTGACCAGCCGCGGCTGGTATCGGATCGACCCCGGCAAATGCCTGCATCCCGACGTGTCGGGCACGCCTAAGCAGATCTATTCCTTCGCCGAAGCCGTCGACGGCGACAACCGCGCCATCCGCATCAAGGACAAGCCGCTGAACTGGGGCGGCGCGGTCCAGCTCTGCACCCGCGAAAGCAAGTTCGAGGTCAACGAGCAGGGCGACTGCGCCACCCGCGGCCTCACCGCGCTCGGCTTCACCACCGTCGACATGACCAGCGGCGGCAAGACGCTGCGCTTTGCGATGCCGTGATGAAGACAGTGGCGCCACATGGATCACCGTCGTCCTGGCGAAAGCCAGGACCCATTACCACAGGCAATCATTTGGCGAAGACTGGTAGTGACCGACCGTTGCGCGGTATTGGCACCGCGCTTCATTTGATGGATCACGCGGTATGGGTCCTGGCTTTCGCCAGGACGACGACGGAAAGATAACATGAAAACTCCCCGCAGCTTCGGCCATGTCGAGACCTGGGTGTTCGACCTCGACAACACGCTGTACCCGCATCACGTCAATCTGTGGCAGCAGGTCGATGCGCGGATCGGCGAGTTCGTCGGCAACTGGCTGAAGATCTCGCCCGAGGAAGCGCGGCGGCTGCAGAAGGACTATTACCTGCGCTACGGCACCACCATGCGCGGCATGATGACCGAGCACGGCGTGCAGGCGGACGACTATCTCGCCTATGTGCACAAGATCGACCACTCGCCGCTGCAGCCGAATCCGGCGATGGGCGCTGCGATCGCCAAGCTGCCGGGGCGCAAGCTGATCCTGACCAACGGCTCGGTCGATCATGTCGATGCGGTATTGGGCCGGCTTGGCATCGGCCATCATTTCGATGGCGTGTTCGACATCATCGCCGCCGATCTCGAGCCGAAACCGGCGCCGCAGACCTATCAGAAGTTCCTGAGACTCCACGACGTCGATCCGGCGAAGGCTGCGATGTTCGAGGACCTCGCGCGCAATTTGGTGGTGCCGCATGAGCTCGGCATGACCACCGTGCTGGTGGTGCCCGACGGCAGCCAGGAGGTGGTGCGCGAGACCTGGGAGCTCGAAGGCCGCGACGCCGCTTATCTTGACCATGTCACGGACGATCTCACCGGGTTCTTGCAGCGGCTGAAGCCCTGATCTCTCCCCATGTCGTCCCGGCGAAGGCCAGGACGACGTGGGGTTTGCCTTGACTCCATGGCCCCAAATTCCGAAAAAGCCCTGCAAAATTCCCATCATATCCCCGATACGCCCAAGGATTGTCCCGATGTCGCTGTCCGCCCTCGAAACCACCGTCAACACCGCGTTCGACGCCCGCGAAGGCATCTCGACCTCGACCAAGGGTGAGGTCCGCGAGGCCGTCGATCACGCGCTGGAGCTGCTCGACAAGGGCGAGGCCCGCGTCGCCGAGCGCGAGGCGAGCGGCAAGTGGAAGGTCAATCAGTGGCTGAAGAAGGCGGTGCTGCTCTCGTTCCGCCTCAACGACATGGGCCAGATCGCGGGCGGCCCGGGCAAGGCCTCGTGGTGGGACAAGGTGCCCTCGAAGTTCGAGGGCTGGGGCGAGAACCGCTTCCGCGACGCCGGCTTCCGCGCCGTGCCGGGCGCGATCGTGCGCCGCTCCGCCTTCATCGCCCGCAACGTCGTGCTGATGCCCTCCTTCGTCAATCTCGGCGCCTATGTCGATGAAGCCACCATGATCGACACCTGGTCGACGGTCGGCTCCTGTGCCCAGATCGGCAAGCGCGTGCACATTTCCGGCGGCGTCGGCATCGGCGGCGTGCTCGAGCCGCTGCAGGCCGAGCCCGTGATCGTCGAGGACGACTGCTTCATCGGCGCGCGCAGCGAAGTCGCCGAAGGCGTGATCGTGCGCAAGGGCGCGGTGCTGTCGATGGGCGTGTTCCTGGGCGCCTCGACCAAGATCGTCGACCGCGAGACCGGCGAAATCTTTGTCGGCGAAGTCCCGGAATATGCCGTCGTGGTGCCGGGCACCCTGCCGGCCAAGCCGCTGAAGAACGGCCAGCCGGGACCTGCCACCGCCTGCGCCGTGATCGTCAAGCGCGTCGACGAGCGCACCCGCGCCAAGACCAGCATCAACGAGCTGCTGCGGGACTGAGAAGCGCCCGCAGAAAATAGATGCATCACCGTCACCCTGAGGTGCTCGCGAAAGCGAGCCTCGAAGGGTCGACGGCCCCGCTGGTGGCCGTGCATCCTTCGAGACGCGCTTCGCGCTCCTCAGGATGACGGGACCCAAAGGATCGAACCAAGTATCCATTTAAGACGACAAAACTCCGGGCCGCGAAGAATTGCCGCTGCCCGGAGTTTTTTCATGAACTGGGTCAATTACCTGTTCGGCTTCAAGGGCCGCGTCAACCGGGCCAAATTCTGGCTCGGGGCGCTGATCATCGTCTGCTGGATGATGTTCCTGGCCGCGCTGGTGGTCCTGGCGGGCCTCGGCGGCAAGGGTGCGTCGTTCGGCTTCAGTGTCGACGACATCTTCCGGGCGTTCGACCCGGACAGCTACAAATCGCTGACCTCCGCCGGATTGCCCGCGCTGCTGGTCAAGGCCAGCGGAACGGCACTGTTCGTCTGGGTCTATATCGCGGTCTCGATCAAGCGCCTGCACGACCGCGACAAGAGCGGCTGGTGGATGGTCCCCTACTTCGCCCTGCCCGGCCTCATGAGCCAATTCTCGGACCGGCTTCCCGATGATTCCTATTGGGTGATGGCCGCGGGCGCGATCGTCTTCGTGCTGTATATCTGGGGCTTCATCGAGCTCGCCTTTCTGCCCGGCACCTCTTACCCGAATCGCTACGGTCCCAATCCGCTTGGAAAAACCCATGTGAGCCGAGGCGGCGGCCGCGGCAGCGGGTCGCGCTCCAGGCAGGGCTGGGATCAGCAGAGCGAGCTCGAATGATGCTGCACAAAGCTGGTCCACCCACGGCGTGACGTGTTAAGCGAGGCGCATGAGTGATGCTGTCTCGATTGCCCGCGATCTGGTTCGCTGCCCCTCCGTCACCCCGGCCGACGCCGGCGCGCTTGGCGTTCTTGAAAATTTGCTGAAAAGCGCAGGCTTCGACGTCCACCGCGTGACGTTCTCCGAACCCGGCACCGCCGATATCGACAATCTCTATGCCCGCATCGGCTCTTCGGCGCCGCACATCACCTTTGCCGGCCATACCGACGTGGTGCCGCCCGGCGATGAAGCGGCGTGGACGCTCGGCGCGTTCTCCGGCGAGGTCAAGGACGGCTATCTCTACGGCCGCGGCGCCGTCGACATGAAGGGCGGCATCGCCTGCAGCGTCGCCGCCGTCCTGCAATATCTCAGCGACCATGGCGGCAAGCCGCAAGAAAATGGCAACGGCTCGATCTCCTTCCTGATCACCGGCGACGAGGAAGACGTCTCGATCAACGGCACCGTCAAGCTGTTGAAATGGTGCGCCGAGCGCGGCGAAAAATTCGACCATTGCGTGCTCGGCGAGCCGTCGAATGTCGAGGTGCTCGGCGACATGATCAAGATCGGCCGGCGCGGCTCGCAATCCGGCACCCTGGTCGTCGACGGCGTGCAGGGCCACGTCGCCTATCCGCACCGCGCCTCGAACCCGGTGCCTGATATCTCGCGGTTGATCGTCGCGCTGAGCGACGAGCCGCTCGATCACGGCAGCGCGCAATTCCAGGCCAGCAATCTCGAATTCACCACGGTCGATGTCGGCAACACCGCGGGCAATGTGATCCCCGGCCAGGCGCGGGCGAAGTTCAACATCCGCTACAACGACAACCACACCCAGGAAAGCCTGCGGCAGCTGGTCGACGAGCGGCTGGCGAAAGCCTGCGGCAACCGCATCCGTGCCCACATCGACTGGCAGCCGTCGAATTCAAACGTGTTCGTGACCCAGCCCGGCCCGTTCACCGATCTCGCAGTCGCCGCGATCGAGGAAGTCACAGGCCGCAAGCCGGAGCTGTCCACCTCGGGCGGCACCTCGGATGCGCGCTTCATCTCGAGCTATTGCCCGGTGATCGAGTTCGGCCTGGTCGGCCAGACCATGCACCAGATCGACGAGCGCACGCCGGTGGCCGATCTGGAGAAGCTGACGCGGATCTACCGGGGCGTGTTGGACAGGTATTTTGCGTAATCCAATCGCGTGGCTGGACAAAAATATCGAAAACAACCCCATGCACAGTAGGGATTGGGGTCGCGAGTAGTCCACCTGCACCAGATACAGTCTGTAGCAACCATTAGCGTTTCCGATTGCGTGCGATTGAATTGCCCGATCGCCGTTGAGACTGACGCCGTGCTCGCGGCCATCAAGGCGTGGCCTGGCGAGAGTGGGGATGTGGCGGCATTTGAGCGACGGCCATCCTTGACGGCCGCTGTGCGCGGCGTCCTCGTGACGGCAGGTCGGGACGAAGAAACGGTGCCCCGATCGAACAAAGAAACGCTTCAGCTTGCCGGAGCGACGACTGGCAAGTGAGCTTGCCAAGGGATCGCTCGAGCCACCACGGTGTTGATGAAGATGAGCAGCTTCCTGGCGCAGGCGATCAGGGCACGCTTGTGGCCTTTGCCGGCGGCGATCAATCGTTTGTACAGGGCGATGAGCTGCGGATTCCAGCGAAAGGACGTCGCCAGCGCCGCAGCGTAGAGCGCCTGGCGCAGACGCTTGCGTCCACCGTCGATGTGACGAGCGCCGATGTGTTCGCCGCTGTCGTCGTCATACGGCGCAAGGCCCGCAAGTGCTGCAGCCTGCTCGCGGCTGACCTGGCCGATCTCGGGCATCCGGACCAGGACGGCGACCGCAGTCGGCAGCCCGGCCCCACCGACGCTGTGGATCAGGTCGAGCCGGGCGGCGAGATCGTGTTGCTCGCGGATCGCCGCCACCAGAGCCTTGAACTCAACCCGTTCGCGCTTGGCCAGACGAGCGATGTCGTCTTTCCATAGCTTTTGGATACGCGCGTCGCGACAGCTCTCGAGCCGGTTCTTGAATCGCGCGATATCTTCTCCGATCTGATCAATCAGCGTCAGATGTCCGGCCAAGGGCGGTAATCTGGCGTCGGGTGCCGGGTGGATCTTCTTGACCGCAGCGGTGCAGGCGGCGATCAGCGCGGCATCGATCCGATCGTTCTTGGCGCGCTGCCCGCGGTATTTGGCATAGGCACGCACCTGCGCCGGCTGGAACACCACGACGACAAACCGCTTGCGCCGCAGCTCGACGACGACCGGCTGCTCATAGCCACCACTCGCCTCGATCCCAACCCGCCTGACCTTGTGGCGCCCAAGCCACTCCAACAGCGTCTTGTAACCATCCGCCGTGTTCTCCACCTGCAGCTGGTCCGAGCCGTCGGCGAGCGCCACGTCGAGCTTCCGTTTGCCGATATCGATTCCGGCACAGATTGTGATACGCTTGGCCATCTTCCTCGACCCTCCCTTGTGATGCGAACCTAGAGTTCGTTCAACCATGCGGGTCCCGATGAAGTGCCGATCGCGATCTTGCTACGAACGACAGCCCTCAAGGCTTCGATGGGTATCGATCCGATCGATCAGCGGCCCAGCCCGGGCGGCCACCCGAGCTGGGCCATTCCTCTCGGAACGAGGCCAGTCTAATCCAGCGCGCTAATACAAGGATGGGTAGAGCGCAGTGAAACCCATCATGCGCACCGCGGATTCGAAGTGATGGGTATCGCTTCGCTCCACCCATCCTACGAAATCATCGGCGACCGCCTAGTAATCCACCCGCATCAGATAGAGCCCGTCCGGCGGCGCCACGGGGCCGCAGGCGGCGCGGTTGCGGGCGGCGAGCGCGCCAAAGAGATCGTCTGCGCTCCAGCGGCCCTCGCCGACCCAGACCAGCGAGCCGACCATCGAGCGCACTTGGCTGTGCAGGAACGAACGCGCCGACGTCACGATGTTGATCGCGTCGCCCTGGCGCGTGACGTCGAGCTGATCGAGCGTCTTCTCCGGCGACTTGGCCTGGCACTCGGTGTCGCGAAAGGTGGTGAAATCGTGCTTGCCGAGCAGCCGCTGCGCCGCCTTGTGCATCGCGTCGGCATCGAGCGCACGCGGCACGCGCCAGACGCGACTGATGTCGAGCGCGAGGTTCGCGCGGGTGTTGGTGATGCGATAGAGGTAGTGCCGCTTGATCGCCGAGAACCGCGCCTCGAAATCGTCGGGCACGATATCGGCCGCGAGCACACCGATCGGATTGGGCCGCAGATGCGCGTTCAGCCCGTCGCGAAAGCGGCCAGGCGGAAAATGCTTGGCGATGTCGCAATGCGCGACCTGGCCGCGCGCATGCACGCCGGCATCGGTACGCCCTGCGCCGTGGACGCGCACGTCCTCGCCGCAAATTGCCTTGACCGCCGTCTCCAGCGCGCCCTGCACGGTCGGTGCATTGTCCTGGATCTGCCAGCCGGAAAACGGCGTGCCGTCATATTCGATGGTGAGCTTGTAGCGCGGCATCAGGCGAGCCGCGCCGGCGGCTTCAGCGGCGTGCCGCGCAAAAAGTCCGCCGCCTTCATCGGCGCCTTGCCGGCGCGCTGTAGTTCGAGGATCCGGATTGCGCCATCGCCGCAGGCGATCGCAAGATTGTCGTCGAGCACATCGCCCGGTTCGCCCGAGCCTTTGGCCAGTTCGCAGCGCAGGATTTTCAGCCGCACCGGCTCGCCCTCGCCTAAGAGCTCGCACCAGGCGCCGGGGAACGGCGAAAGCCCGTGAATGTGCCGCAGCACCGCATGCGCCGGCTGCTTCCAGTCGATCCGCGCCTCGGCCTTCTCGATCTTGGCGGCGTAGGTGACGCCGTCCGCGCTCTGCTTCGTCAGCTGCAACCCGCCACGCTGCAGCGCGCCCATCGCGCGCACCATCAAATCGGCGCCGAGCGGCGCCAGCGCGTCCCGTGCAGGTCGGATGCCGTCATACTGTCCGAGATCGGCAGCCGCTCGGCCATCGCGACGTCGCCGGTGTCGAGGCCGACATCCATCTTCATCACCATCACGCCGCTTTCGGCGTCGCCGGCCATGATGGCGCGGTTGATCGGCGCGGCGCCGCGCCAGCGCGGCAGCAGCGAGGCATGCAGGTTGAAGCAGCCGAGCTTCGGCGCATCGAGGATGGCCTGCGGCAGGATCATGCCGTAGGCGACCACGACAGCGGCATCTGCGTCAAACGCGCGAAACTCCTCGAGCGCTTCGTCCGTCTTGAGGGTCTTCGGCGTCAGCACGGGAATGCCGAGGCGGCGCGCCTCCTGCTCGACCGGCGTCGGCTGCAACTGCAAGCCGCGCCGCCCGCCGGGCTTCGGCGCGCGGGTGTACACGGCCACGACCTCGTGGCCATGGGCCACCAGTTCCAGCAGCGTCGGAACCGCGAAATCGGGCGTACCCATGAAGATCAGACGGAGAGGCATCAGACAGGGCTCGATGGCATTTGGAGTGCTCCGTTATGCACGGGCTCAAGCGCGAAGCGCGTCTTCGCATCAGAAGCCCCGGGCATCCACGTCTTTCGTATCAGCGAAGCAAGACGTGGATGGCCGGGTCAAGCCCGGCCATGACGCGTCTGAGGAGCCGGCAACGCCTACTCCGCCGCGCGCTTGGCGGCCTTCTCGAATTTCTTGAAAACGCGGTCGCGCTTCAGCTTCGACAGATAGTCCACGAACAGCACGCCGTTGAGGTGGTCGATCTCGTGCTGGATGCAGGTGGCATAGAGCCCATCCGCATCCTCCTCGTGCAGCTTGCCGTCGAGGTCGGTGAAGCGCAGGCGGACCCGCGCCGGGCGCTCGACCTCCTCGTAATATTCGGGGATCGACAGGCAGCCCTCTTCGTAGACCGACAGCTCTTCCGAATGCGAGATGATCTCCGGGTTGATGAACACCCGCGGCTGCGGCGTGGTCTCGCCATTCTCGTCGCGCTTGGCGAGGTCCATGGTGATCAGCCGCAGCGGTTGCGCGACCTGGATCGCCGCCAGCCCAATGCCCGGCGCGTCATACATGGTCTCGAGCATGTCGTCGGCGAGCTTGCGGATCTCCGGCGTCACCTTCTCGATCGGTTTCGACACCAGACGCAACTGCTTGTCCGGCAGGATGATGATTTCTCGTAATGCCATGGCGGCGATTTAAGCTGCTGACTTCATGGGGTCAATGCGCTCAGGAACCGGTTAAGACAGCCTTAACCACGTTTCTTCACGCAACGTTAACCAGGAAATTTAAGGGAGTGTTTACCATAAATGTTCCCTTTTCGTTCGATGGCGACGCCGAATCGGCTACAACTGATGGCATGAACGAGATTCTCCTCACGATTGGCGACCTGCCGGTCCGTGTCTCCGACGCGTTGATCGGCCTTGGTGCGCTGGCGCTGATCCTGCTGTTCGCGATCGCGGTGGTGATCGCGCGCGCCAGCCGGCGCGGCGCGGAACTCGCGATGGCCCAGGCCATTCGCGCCGACGAGCTGGAGGAGCGGCTTGCCGACATGCTGCGGGCCCAGAGCGAATCCTCCGGGCGGGTCGACGCCATGGCGCAGACGCTGGCCGGCCGCCAGGCCGAGATGGCCCGCGCCGTCAACGAGCGGCTGGATTCGGTGACCCACCGGGTCGGCCAGTCGATGGAACAATCGACGCGCAACACGATGGATTCGCTGCGCGTGCTGCACGAGCGGCTCGGCATCATCGATCACGCGCACAAGAACCTCAACGAGCTCACCACCCAGGTGACGACGCTGCGCGACGTGCTCGCCAACAAGCAGTCGCGCGGCGCGTTCGGCCAGGCGCGGATGGAGGCGATCGTCCAGGACGGCATGCCGAAGGGCTCGTACGAGTTCCAGTACACGCTGACCACGGGCAAGCGGCCGGACTGCGTCGTGTTCCTGCCCGACCAGCGCCCACTCTGCATCGACGCGAAGTTCCCGCTGGAGGCCATGACCGCGCTGCACGATGCGCGCAGCGACGAGGAACGCAAATTTGCCAGCCAGCGGCTGCGCGCCGACGTGCTCAAGCATGTCAGCGACATCGCGGAGAAATACCTGATCCCGGGCGAGACCCAGGACACCGCGCTGATGTTCGTGCCGTCGGAATCGGTCTATGCCGAAATCCATGACGGCTTCGACGACGTGGTCCAGAAGGCCTATCGCGCCCGCGTCGTGCTGGTGTCGCCCTCGCTCTTGATGCTGGCGATCCAGGTGATGCAGCAGATCCTGAAGGACGCCCGCATCCGCGACGCCGCCGACCAGATCCGCAACGAGGTGATGCATCTCGGCGACGACCTCGGCCGCCTGCGCGACCGCGTGCTCAAGCTGCAAAATCACTTCGGCCAAGTGAACGAGGACGTCAGGCAGATCCTGATCTCCGCCGACAAGATCGAGAAGCGCGCCGGCCGCATCGAGGAACTCGACTTCAGCAAGTCCGAGACCCCGATCGAAGTCCCCCGCTTCGTCAAACCCGCCGCCACCGACCTGTTCCCAGCCCCGCGCAAGCTGCAGGCCGGGGAGTAAGCACTAGCTTCGCGACAAACTCCGTGTCATCGCCCGGCTTGACCGGGCGACCCAGTATCCCAGAGGTGGCAGATGGGGACACGCAGCGTCTACATCCTCGCGAGCCACATTGGCGGCACACTCTACATCGGTGTGACAAATGACCTCATTCGTCGCGTCGGTGAGCACAAGCTGAAGATCGCCGACGGCTTCACGAAACAGTACGACGTCAATCGGCTGGTCTATTTCGAGACTTCGAAGATATCGAGCAGGCAATCCGGCGCGAGAAGCGGCTGAAGAAATGGCCGCGCGCATGGAAAATCTCGCTGATCGAGAAGGATAATCTGGACTGGAACGATCTCTACCCGGAAATTGCCGCAGGTGGCGGATAGGTCTCTGGGATACTGGATCGCCCGGTCAAGCCGGGCGACGACACCCTTTTCGCGGCTCGAATCTGCTACCAACGGCCCATGACAGCACCCGAGGCGACGTCAGACACGATTGCAAAGCCGGTGCCAACCTCCTGGCGCGACAGTTTCGCGGTGTATTTGCAGCCGCGGGTGCTGATCGTGTTGCTGCTCGGCTTCTCCTCCGGCCTGCCGCTGGCACTATCGGGCTCGACGCTGCAGGTTTGGATGAAGGAAGCCGGGGTCGATCTCGGCACCATCGGGCTGCTCGCGCTGATCGGCACGCCCTACACGCTGAAATTCCTCTGGGCACCACTGGTCGACGCGCTGCACGTGCCGCTGTTCACGCAGGTCTTCGGTCGGCGCCGCGGCTGGCTGCTGCTCTCGCAGTTGTTGCTGATCGCGACGATCCTGGTGCTGGCGCTGGCCGATCCCGCACGATCGCCATGGTTCGCGGCCTTCGCCGCGCTGCTGGTCGCGACCGCGTCGTCGACGCAGGACATCGTGGTCGATGCCTTCCGCGTCGAAAGCCTGCCTGAGAGCGAGCAGGCCGCCGGCATGGCATCCTATGTCGCGGCCTATCGCATCGGCATGCTGGTCTCCACCGCAGGCGCGCTGTTCGTCGTCAGCGGTTTCGAAACCGCCGGCGTCGCGCGACCGTCGGCGTGGATGTGGGGCTATGTGGTGATGGCCGCGCTGGTCATGATCGGCATCGTCACCGCACTTGCTGCGACCGAGCCGGCGCAATCGAAAGGCGCAGAGGCGGCCACGCATGCGCAGACCGCAGCCGAACGCGTCTTGCACGCGGCGCTCGGCGCCTTCTCCGAATTCCTCAGCCGCAAGGACGCACTCGCGGCGCTCGCCTTCGTGGTGCTGTTCAAGTTCACCGACGCCTTCTCGGGCACCATGACCGCACCGTTCGTGATCGACATCGGCTTTTCCAAGGTCGATTACGCGGCGATCGTGAAGGGCGTCGGCCTTGCGGCGACCTTGATCGGCGGCTTTGCCGGCGGCTTCGTGGCGCGGCGCTATTCGCTCGCGACCAGCCTCTGGATCGGCGGCGTGCTGCAGGCGGTCGCCAACCTTTCGTTCTCCTGGCTCGCGCATGTCGGCGTCGATCAATGGGCGCTTGCGCTTGCGATCACGGCGGAGAATTTCACCAGCGCCATCGGCACCGTGATCTTCGTCGCCTACCTCTCGGCCCTGTGCCGCAATCCGCTGCACACCGCGACCCAGTACGCGCTGCTCACGGCGCTCGCGGCGGTCGGCCGCACCTATCTGTCGTCGGGCGCTGGCTATGTCGCCAAGGCCGTCGGCTGGCAAATGTTCTTCGTGATCTGCGTGCTGGTCGCGATCCCGAGCCTGATCCTGCTCGCCTGGCTGCAGCGGCGCGGGCATTTCGATGAGCTGGGGCCGGTGAAGGTTTAGTCCTCCACTGTCGTCACCCGCGAAGGCGGTGACCCAGTATTCCAGAGACGCCCGTTGCTTCGATGGAAAGGCCGCGGCGTACTGGATCGCCCGGTCCCGTCTACGCCAAGGCTTCGACGAGGCCGCGATCATTGGCGCGCCGAAGCTTCAGCGAAGGCGGCAAGCCGGGCGATGACAGCTTACTTCGCCACCACGCTCCACTTGGTGACGATGGCTTCGCTCATCTCGCCGGCGTCCTTGGCGCAGGCGATCTCGTCGACCTTCACCG
Organism: Bradyrhizobium sp. JR3.5; assembly: GCF_054057015.1. NCBI lineage: Bacteria > Pseudomonadati > Pseudomonadota > Alphaproteobacteria > Hyphomicrobiales > Nitrobacteraceae > Bradyrhizobium > Bradyrhizobium sp. JR3.5. The sequence continues at coordinate 3,518,251 of NZ_JBSRYV010000002.1, read as the reverse complement.
AGATGGCCTTGCCGGAGAGGCTCTTGAGCTGCGCGGCCTGGGCGTCGTTGGTCGGAATCAGCTGAAAAGTTTCCGGCCCGGTTTCGAGGTTGCAGAGACCGTTCGGCGGCGGCAGGCGGCGCGGCTCGCTGGTGATCTGGTAGGTCGCGACGCGCTTGCCGCGATTCTTGGTGTCGCGCACCTTCATGACGCCGAGTTCCCCCGACAGCACGTCGCCGGCCCGGATCATCTTGCCGGGCTTCTGCGGCGCGTCGCTCTGCTGCGCGATCGCACAGGGCGCGGCGAAGGTGACCGCCAGAAGCGCAACGCCCAAGCGTACGCCGAATCGGTGTGTCGTCATTTGCAGTGGTTCCGTACTTGATTCGTCAGAGCGTGGATGACCGTCCCCGAAACTTCATCCACCCTATCGTTTTGTTTCAGTGCGATCTTTTCGACTTATGAAGGATCGACCGGCAAACGCCGTTGCGTCCGGCTTTCGAGCGCGCGCTAGAACAGCGTCCGCTGCCGCATCGCAGCCGATAGCGTACCTTCGTCGAGGTAATCAAGCTCTCCGCCGACCGGCACGCCATGCGCCAGACGCGTCACCCGCACATTGGCCTCCGACAAGAGGTCGGTAATGTAATGCGCGGTGGTCTGGCCATCGACGGTCGCATTGAGCGCCAGAATGATCTCGCTGACCTCGGGCGCATGCGCGCGCGCCACCAGCTGATCGATGGTGAGATCCTGCGGGCCGACACCGTCGAGCGGCGACAGCGTTGCGCCGAGCACGTGATAGCGTCCATTGGTCGCATTGGCGCGTTCCAGCGCCCAGAGATCGGCGACATCGGCGACCACGACGATGATCGAGGGATCGCGGCGCGGATCGGTGCAGACCGTGCAGGGGTTCTGTGTATCGATGTTTCCGCAGGTCTTGCAGACCTGGATCTTGTCGATCGCGACCTGCAGCGCCGCGGTCAGCGGCGTCATCAGGGCCTCGCGCTTCTTGATCAAATGCAGCGCCGCGCGCCGTGCCGAACGGGGCCCGAGCCCGGGTAGCCGCGCCAGCAGCTGGATCAGGCGTTCAATCTCGGGGCCGGCAACGCTTGCAGCCATTTAGGTCGGACCAAATCCCGGCGGCAGGCCGAGCCCACCGGTAAGTGCCATCATCTTCTCCTGCATCGCGGTCTCGGCCTTGCGGCGGGCATCGCCATGTGCGGTGACGAGCAGATCCTCGAGCACCTCGCGCTCCTCCGGCTTCATCAGCGACGGATCGATCTTGATGCCCTTCACTTCCATCTTCGCGGTCATGCGCACGGCGACCAGGCCGCCGCCGGAGATGCCCTCGACCTCGACATTGCCGAGCTCTTCCTGCATCGCCTGCATCTTGGATTGCAGCTGCGCTGCCTGCTTCATCATGCCGAGAAAATCAGCCATGCGTGCGTTCCTATCGTCAGATCAATCGTCGTCGCTGTCGGAAGTTTCAATCGGGTCTTCGCCGGTCGCATCCGCCACCGGAACCTCGGCGGCAAGGCGGCGGACCTCGACCACCTTGGTGCCGGGGAAGCGCGCCAGTACTTCCTGCACGCGCGGATCGGCCTCCGCGGCACGCTGATGCTCGCTGCGCGCCAATTCGTTCTGCGAACGCACCGTGGGTTGGCCGGCCGCGTTGGAGATGATCACGGTCCAGCGCCGCCCGGTCCACAATTCGAGCTTGCGCGACAGATCGGTAACGAGCGCGCGCTGTGCCTTCGGCTCGAGCGCGATCTCGAGCTGGCCATCCTCGATGCGCACCAGCCGCACATCGGCCTCCAGCGCGCTCTTGGTCATGATATCGCGCTTCTCGCCGGCGAGCGCGATCAGCTGCGGAAAGCTGGTGATGCGCAGCGCCGGCGCGGCATCGGCGACTGGGGCCGCCATCTGCGGACGCGCGGCGAGATCGGCGCGCGGCGCGCCCTGCGGTGCCCGCGCCGACGGCATGGCAGACATCGAGGCCGGCGCGCCGCGTGGCGCTGACGATGCGGCGGAGCCCGACGTCGCGGGCGCCGCGCCGCCGCCATTCTGCTCGATCATCATCCGGATCGCCTCATCCGGCGTCGGCAGGTCGGCGACATAAGCGATCCGCACCAGCACCATCTCGGCGGCAGCGGCAGGCCGCGTCGCGGTCTGCACCTCGGCGATACCCTTGAGCAGCATCTGCCACATCCGCGACAGCACCCGCGTCGACAGTTTTGCGGCGAATTCACGCGCGCGCACCCGCTCGGTCTCGCCGAACGCGACGTTGTCCGCGGTTCCCGGCACGAACTTCACGCGGGTGACGAAATTGACGAACTCGGCAAGATCGGACAGCACCACCACCGGATCGGCGCCGACATCATATTGCGCGCGGAATTCGGCGAAGGCGCCGGTGAGATCGCCGCGCGCCAGCGAATCGAACAGATCGATGACCCGGGTGCGGTCGGCGAGGCCGAGCATCTGCCTGACCGCGTCGGCCTTCACGAGGCCTGCGGCATGCGCGATCGCCTGGTCGAACAGCGACAGCGAATCGCGCACCGAACCTTCGGCGGCGCGCGCGATGATGCCGAGCGCCTCGGGCTCGACCTCGACGCCTTCCTTGGCCGCGATGTTGCCGAGATGCTTCATCAGCACGTCGGCCTCGACCCGGCGCAGGTCGAAGCGCTGGCAGCGCGACAGCACCGTGATCGGAACCTTGCGAATTTCGGTGGTGGCGAACACGAACTTGGCGTGCTCCGGCGGCTCCTCCAGCGTCTTCAGGAAGGCGTTGAAGGCCGCCGTCGACAGCATGTGGACTTCGTCGATGATGTAGACCTTGTAGCGCGCGCTGGCCGGCGCATAGCGCACGCTGTCGTTGATCTGGCGGACATCGTCGACGCCGGTGTGCGAGGCCGCGTCCATCTCCAGCACGTCCATGTGCCGGCTTTCCATGATCGCCTGGCAGTGCACGCCGAGGTCGGGCATGTGGATGGTCGGCCCCTTCACCGAGCCGTCCGGCTTCGCGTAGTTCAAGGCACGGGCGAGGATGCGCGCGGTGGTGGTCTTGCCGACCCCGCGGACGCCGGTCAGGATCCAGGCCTGCGGAATCCGCCCGGTCTCGAACGCGTTCGAGACGGTGCGTACCATGGCCTCCTGGCCGATCAGATCCTCGAAACTGGAGGGGCGGTATTTGCGGGCGAGAACGCGGTACGGCTTGGCCGTATCAGGCGCGCCGCCCAAATCAAAACCGCCATCAAGGCTTGCTTTGCCTGCGCCGTCGGACGGTTGGGAGGGGTCGCCAGCGTCATTCATGCATCGATCCGCAACTTGGGAATTGTCTCGTCAACCGGCGTGCGGATAAGAGCCGAAATCAAGCGCCGGGCGCGGAGACCGCCGTTCCAGCGCGATTCGCCCGGAAAAACAGGTAGGAGACTGACGAGCGACCCGATCCGGACCTCGTTAGGGCTGCTTCCTTCCGGACCTGACCCGGTTGGCGAGTGGCTCGTCCACCGCCAATCTCCCGGTCCCTATTTGGGGCCAAAACCGCCGGAAAGCAAGCGGCCTGACCGGGCTTTGTGGGGCTTGTCTGGGAACACGGAAAGGCATTACTTGCGCCTCATGCCCGCCTCCAACTGGTCGCTGCATTCGCAGCTCAAGAAAGACACCATCGACATCGGCGACCTGCCGCTGTGCAAGGTGCTCGTCATCAAGGATGCGCACTATCCCTGGCTGCTGCTGGTGCCGCGGCGCGACGGCGCGGTCGAGATCATCGACCTCGACGAGGTCGAGCAGGCGCAGCTGATGACGGAGATCACCCGCGTCTCGCGGGCCCTGAAAGAGGTCACCAAGTGCGACAAGCTGAATGTCGCAGCCCTCGGCAACCTCGTCCCGCAGCTCCACGTCCACGTCATCGCGCGCCGCACCAGCGACGCTGCATGGCCGCGTCCCGTTTGGGGCGTGATGCCGCCGCTGGCGCATGACCCCGAGGAAGTGCAGAATTTCATCAACGCGCTTCGCCGCAAGATCTGGTTGGGTTGATTTTCGATGTCTGCATCCGATTCATTTCCGCTTGGCCAGCCGGCCTTCGTCACCCATGTGCTGGACCGCGCCGCGCATCTGCGCAGCAATGACGAGAAGCTGTTCGCGCTGGAGGGCCATCGCGAGGCCAGAGCCTATGTGATCTATCGCGACTCGCTGGTCGTGAAGCAGGAGGAAGGCGGCGCCCGCGCCCTGCTCTCGCTGGAGGAGGCCCGCGCCTTTGGCGCCAATCCCGGCACGATCTTCCTGGGGCTACGCGATGCCGCGCCGATCTTCGGCATGGGGATCGCGCCGCAGGCGGCCGAGAAGCTGGTCGGCCGCGCCGACGTCGCGATCACCGAATTGCGCGGCATGGCGATGCAGGGCGTGGTGCCGCCCGAGCAACTGTCGGCCATCGCGATGGCGAAATCGATGGTGACCTGGCATCAGCGCCACGGCTTCTGTCCGAACTGCGGCACCCGCACGGCGATGAAGGACGGCGGCTGGAAGCGCGAATGCCCGAGCTGCAAGGCCGAGCACTTTCCGCGCACCGATCCGGTCGTGATCATGCTGGTCACGTCCGGCGACAAGGTGCTGCTCGGCCGGCAGAAGCAGTTCATGCCCGGGATGTATTCCTGCCTCGCCGGCTTCGTCGAGGCCGCCGAAACCATCGAGGACGCGGTCAGGCGCGAGATTTTCGAGGAGTCCGGCATCCGCTGCACCGACGTCAATTATTACATGACGCAGCCCTGGCCCTATCCGTCATCGCTGATGATCGGCTGCACCGCGCGCGCGACCAACGAGGACATCGTGGTCGACCGCACCGAGCTCGAGGACGCGCGCTGGTTCGACCACGCGGAGGCGACGCTGATGCTCAAGCGCCAGCATCCCGACGGCCTGGCCGGGCCGCATCCGTTCGCGATTGCCCATCATTTGCTCGGCCGCTGGGTGCACCACCGAAATCCGTTGGACCAATAGCGGGAACCGGACATCGTTCTGCCGATTAGACCTGCACACAGCTTGTGGCAGTTGACGGAACCATTGCGACGGACCCCTGCATGAATTTTCAGAACGACGCCACGAAAGTCCCGCCCCGCATCCTCTGCATCGGCCTGCCGGTGCGCGACCTGACCTTCCGCGTCAACGTACCGGCCCGCGGCTCCAAGGAGAACGCGACCCATTTCGACGAGATCTGCGGCGGCAACGCGCTGAACGCCGCCATCGGCATCGTCCGGCTGGGCGGCCGCGCCTCGATCTGCGGGCCGATGGGTGATTCGCGGGAGACCTCGAGCCGCTACATCTTCGACAAGCTGGCCCAGGAAGGCATCGAAACCAACCATCTCATCCACATGCCGGACCTGGTCACCCCGATCTCGGCGATCATGATCGACGACACCGGTGAGCGCACCATCGTCACCTTCCGCGATCCCGAGCTCTGGAAGGTCAAGCTGCCGCCGACCGAGCTGCTGCTGGAGGATTGCGCGGCGATCCTGACCGAGAGCCGCTGCGCGCCGTTCTGCACCGAGCTCTGCGCCGAGGCGGTCAAGCGCGGCATTCCCGTGGTGGTCGACGTCGACCGCGCGATGTCGATGCGGGAAGGGCTGCTCACCGCCTCATCCCATCTGGTGTTTTCCAGCGAGCCGCTGCAGCAGACCGCCGACGTCACCGACGACGGCCAGGCACTGCAAAAGCTCGCCAAGCTCACGCCTTCCTTCCTGGCCGGCACGCGCGGCCCTCAGGGCACGATCTGGCTCAATGAGAAGGGCGGGCTCGAGGAGACGCCGGCCTTCCCGGTCCATACCGTCGACACGCTCGGCGCCGGCGACGTCTTCCACGGGGCGTTTGCCCTCGCCATCACCGAGAAGCAGGAGCTGCGACAGGCACTCCGCTTTGCCTCGGCTGCCGCAGCGCTGAAATGCACCCGCTTCGGGGGCGCTTATGCCGCACCGCAACGTGCTGAAGTTGAAGCGTTTTTGGGCGAACACGCCGACGCCCGGCCGGCCTGACCGGCCACGGCCCGCTTGATTTGGAAGATTTTTCTCTATATGAGGGAGTTTGAACCTTCATGTGGAACTTTCTTCTATGACCGATGCCGCCATTCAGCTTCATGACAACAGCCGCCGCCTCGACGCCATCGATCGTAAGATCCTGACCGTGTTGCAGGAGGACGCCTCGCTCTCCGTCGCCGAAATCGGCGACCGGGTCGGGCTGTCGTCGACGCCGTGCTGGAAGCGCATCCAGCGGCTGGAGGCCGACGGCGTCATCCTGCGCCGCGTGGCGCTGGTCGATCAGAACAAGATCGGGCTCGGGATTTCGGTGTTCGTCTCGGTCGAGAGCGCCGACCATTCGGAAGCCTGGCTGCGCAAATTCGCCGACGCCGTCAGCGCCATGCCCGAAGTGATGGAGTTCTACCGGATGGCCGGCGACGTCGACTACATGCTGCGCGTCGTGGTCGCGGACATGCAGGCCTATGACGTGTTCTACAAGAAGCTGATCTCGGCCGTGCCGCTGAAGAACGTCACCTCGCGCTTCGCGATGGAGAAGATCAAGTCGGTGACGGCGCTGCCGGTGCCGGCGGCGTAAGCGCCGCTCCCTAGATGTCATCGCCCGGTTTGGCCGGGCGACCCAGTATTCCAGAGCGCGGCGTACTGGATCACCCGCTTTCGCGGGTGACGACAACCGCCTTGCGGAAGGCCCCGCCTCAGATCTTCTGATTGTACGCGCCGACCTCGGGATGCGTGCGCAGCACCGAATCCATCGCCTCGAACATGTCGCGCATGCGCTGCTCGCTGACCGGGCTTTCCACCACGACCACGAGCTCCGGCTTGTTGGAGGATGCGCGCACCAGGCCCCCAGCTGCCGTCAGCGACCGTGACGCGCACGCCGTTGACGGTGACGAGATCGCGGATGTTCTGGCCTGCGACCTGCGCGCCGTTCTGCTGCAGCGTCTCGAAGTGCTTCACGACCGCGTCGACCACGCCGTACTTCGCCTCGTCGGCGCAATGCGGCGACATGGTCGGCGACGACCAGGTCTTCGGCAGCGCGTCCTTCAGGTCGGCCATCGACTTGCCGGGCGCGCGGTCGAGCATCTCGCAGATCGCGATCGCCGACACCAGGCCGTCGTCATAGCCACGGCCGAACGGCTTGTTGAAGAAGAAGTGGCCGGACTTCTCGAAGCCGGCGAGCGCGCCGAGCTCATTGGTGCGGCGCTTCATGTAGGAATGCCCGGTCTTCCAGTAGACCGTCTTCGCGCCGTGCTTCTGCAAGACGGGATCGGTCACGAAGAGCCCGGTCGACTTCACGTCGACGACGAACTGCGCGTTGGCGTTGATCGCCGACATGTCGCGCGCCAGCATGACGCCGACCTTGTCGGCAAAGATCTCCTCGCCGGTGTTGTCGACCACGCCGCAGCGGTCGCCGTCGCCGTCGAAGCCGAGACCGACATCGGCCTTGTGCGCCAGCACCGCGTCGCGGATCGCGTGCAGCATCTCCATGTCTTCGGGATTCGGATTGTATTTCGGGAAGGTGTGATCGAGCTCGGTGTCGAGCGGGATCACCTCGCAGCCGATCGCCTCCAGCACCTGCGGCGCGAACGCGCCCGCGGTGCCGTTGCCGCAGGCCGCCACCACCTTCAGCCTGCGCTTCAGCTTCGGCCGGTTGGTGAGGTCGGCGATGTAGCGCGCCGGATAATTCTCGTGAAACTGATAGGAGCCGCCGGCCTTGTTGTCGAACGCGGCGTTGAGCACGATCTCCTTCAGCCGCGTCATCTCGTCGGGGCCGAAGGTGAGCGGACGGTTGGCGCCCATCTTCACGCCGGTCCAGCCATTGTCGTTGTGCGAAGCGGTGACCATCGCGACGCAGGGTACGTCGAGATCGAACTGCGCGAAATAGGCCATCGGCGTCACCGCGAGCCCGATGTCATGCACCTTGCAGCCGGCCGCCATTAGGCCCGAGATCAGCGCGTATTTGATCGAGGCGGAATAGCCGCGGAAATCGTGGCCGGTGACAATCTCCTGCTTGACGCCGAGCTCCGCGATCAGCGCGCCGAGCCCCATGCCCAGCGCCTGCACGCCCATCAAATTGATCTCCTTGTTGAACAGCCAGCGCGCGTCGTATTCGCGAAACCCGGTCGGCTTCACCATCGGCTCGGATTCGAAGGCATAGGTGTTCGGGACCAGCGCGGATTTCGGCTTGGGAAACATCAGGAATAGCCTCGTGGGAATGCGGAGGAACAATGCCGCTGGCTTTAGCGAATGCATCACCGCAGCGGAAGGCAGGATTGACGGCTTGTGGCTAATAATTACGGCAGATTTGGCGTCGGCGAAATACTGTCGTCATCCACCCATCCTTGCCCGGCGGCGCAATATGCACGCTGTTGCGCCCTACGAGCTGCTTGACCGCTAATCGCTCCGACCCAGCATGGTTTCTGCAGGGTGGCGCCAGGCATCGACAGGCATTGCCCTGCGGTTGCTATTTCAGCCGCTCCCGGCGCTCGGCAATCTGCGCGTCGAACAATTGACACGTCGGGCAACTCCCCGATATATTTTCATCGTCGCAACAATTGAGCCCGCACCGGAAAATCCGCTGCGGGCTTTTTCAATCGGACAGGCCGCTGTCGGCCAACACACTGCCGAGCACGCCGAAATTGGCCACCGCAGCGAGCCGAACTGGCTGATAGCCAGGGCCGCCCCCCGCCGACAGGCGGGCGCCCGGCGAAGACGATGGGCAAGCCGAATCGGAAGCGACACTTCCGCGCCATCGCCCAAGCCATCCTTCAAACACTTGCCTTCAAACACTTAAAGCCAACCCAGCCCTCTCCGCGAGGTGCGGTCACGCACGGGCTCACCCGAAGCTGTCCGCAATATCTGTAGGTGATGATCAATGCCCGATTACTCTCTGGTGCCGGTGGACCATCAGCCGGATTTCGATGACTACTCGCTCGTTCCCGTTGACCACGATCCGTTCGCCGCGGATGGCTCTGCTCAACTGGCGCAGATTCAACAGCCGCAGACACCGACTCAACCAGCGCAGCCACAGCCGCAAACCCCGCCGCAACAGCCCGCGACAGGAGCCGGTCAGCCCGGCGTCAATGGGCCGGCGACTGGCAACAGCCCCAGCGGATCGGGTGGCATCGTCGGCATCAAGCGTTTCGGCGGCGACGAAGGTGGTGACAATCCGAGCCGCAATGCGGGGATCGGTTTCGAGAGCGCGGAACGCGCATGGGACACTGCCCGCAAGGAAATGATAGACCTTGGTACCCAACATTACCCGGAAGAGACCAAGAGTGGGGGCTTTATCCCGGAGTTGGGCGTGGAAATTCATAAGCGTGGCGGACTATATTACTACGATCAAATAGTGCGCGGGTTCCAAGACGGAGCGCTAGCCGGTGGTGTGGGGCTTGGCGACAACGGTGCGATCGCACGTGGGCACATGCACTGGAAAGATCAGTTCGAAAGTGATGGAGATCTAAGAAATGCGGAGGCTTATTCTCAGAAAACTCCAGGTTACCAAGCGTGGGTTGGATCTCGGTATGGGAGCAGATTGTATTGGCATAACGGCAAGCCGACGGGGGCGAGGATGCCTGATTGGAATCGCTACAAATATTGAGGCACCTCGATGAAAATGTTCGCGCTCGCTGGAGCCTTATGCCTTCTGCTCTCCGGTTCAACGGTATGCAAAGCAAACTCTGTCCCCTGGTGTAAGCCGGATGTCGTGACTTTGACTTTCAAAAATCAACAAGGCGGGAATCTTGCGAAGATCGAACTTCGCACCATCAACGCAGTTTGCGACCGAAACCCGGAAGAAAAAGGATTTGGGGTAGGCCTGGAACGGTCGATGCGCATTGAACACAATGGGCAATGGACCGATGTGCCGAAAGAGTGTCTATCCGTTTTTGCTTTTGGCGTAGATGAGGTGTCGCTATCAGGTGACGATCGCGGTCTAGGCATAGCTATTATTGGGAAACCGACGGAGAGAGACGAGGGTTTAAAAGTCTCGATATTCAAACACGGTGACGAAGTCTTTTGCTCTCAGGTCGTGCGCTGCCCGAATCTCGACGATCCGCCCGACTATATTAGAGAGTGCAGTCGGGATTTGCGGTGAGCATGCCGGGAGATCGACTCGACACCCTGCGAAAGCGCTTCAGGTCCGATGTTGTCCGCGAACGTCTGGCGCAAATGCCGCGCCGTCGCGAAGATCGACTCGATGCCCTCTCATTCCCAAAATGTGAACAAGCAGCGCTCTGAACTCCCTCGAGGCTCCTTGGATGTCCACCCTCCTCAGTTTCAGCGGAATTTTCTGCCGTTCTGAGGAGACGATTCGCATCGCGGAGAAAGACATCCAGCGGAAGACTTGGATAGCGGAAGACTTGCATAGGGCTCTGATGCCAATCGGCCCTACTGCTCCAGCAACAACTTTCCGTTGGCGTATTCGAAGCGCTTAAGCTTCGAGAGGAACGACAGGCCGAGCAGGTTTTCGGACAGCGCCTCGTCCGGCAGCACCAGCGCATCGACGTCGCGCACGGTGAGGCCGCCGATCTCGATCATGGCAAGGTGCGCCCGCGCCGCCTTGATGGTGCCATTGGCGGTGGTGACACGCGAAGTGTAATCGCCCGGCACCGGGCGCAGGCCGAAGCGCGCTGCCGAGGTCTCGTTCAGGGCCACCACGGAGGCGCCGGTGTCGACCATGAAGTTGATGCGCTGGCCGTCGATCCGACCGTCGGTCGCGAAGTGACCGCGCGGATCGGGCGCAATGCTGAGCGTGCGGGCGCTGGCCTGCGCCACCGCGACGGCGGGGGCCATGGTCTGCTTTGCGGTGGTCGCGGCGGCGGGCGACATCTTGCTGGCCATCTGGGCCATGAAAGTGCCCAGCCCGATCAGGATGGCCGCGAAAATCATCAGGTTACGCATGACACCATACTCGGAAAACCGAACACGCAATTTCACCACGCCAGCCGCCCCGCCGCGAGCGAGGGCGGCAGCGCGAGGCTGCCATTTTGGCGAAAAGGATGAGCGAAGAGTTAATGCGACCGCGCTGAGGCGGCCGAATGTCATCGGCCGCCTCCTCTAGAGGGAATTTGCCGGTCCCCAGATGGTCCCTAATGCATGATGAGATTAGGTTTGATCTGTAGCGGCGACGGAAGTTCACCTCTCCCTTGGGAGAGGTCGGCGCGTAGCGCCGGGTGAGGGGTTACGCTCTCTCGTTGGAGCCGCGGCCCCTCACCCGATTTGCTGCGCAAATCGACCTCTCCCCAATGGGGAGAGGTAAACCCAGTCTGCGGACCCTGTTCAACCCAGACTCATCTTGCTTTAGGCCGCCTTTCAGGCGACCTGCCTCTCAGGCCGTTTTCGCGACCGGGCTCGGCATCGCAACGCGCAGCGCGTAGTAGACCGCGCCTGCGATGGCGACGCCGAAGAACCAGCCATAGACCGCCCACCAGGCCGGCAGGATCGAGGTGAAGTTCGGCAGCACCGACGAGAACAGGGCGCCGATCGCGGCCGCGATCAGCGCGCTGACGTTCCAGCCGTTCTGGAAGCGATACTCGCCATCTTCCTGGTACAGCGCCGGCACGTTCACGCGACCTTTGGCGATCAAATAATAGTCGACCATCATGATCCCGAAGATTGGCCCCATGGTCGCGCCGATCAGCCCGACGAACGAGGCGGCGCTGCCCTCCCAGGGCGCGAACGGATAAAGCGCCAGCGCGATCAGCGCCGCGATGTAGCCGCCCTTCTTGAAGTCGATATGCCGTGGAAACACGTTCGAGAAGTCGAACGCCGGCGAGACGAAATTGGCCACCACATTGATACCGAGCGTTGCCACCGCGAAGGTGACCGCGGCGAGCAGCGCCAGGAACCAGCTGTCGAACTTCGCCGATATCTGGTCGGGATGCAGCAGCACCTCGTGATAGACGTTGAACGCTGCGATCGTGGTGACGCCGGCGACCAGCGAGAACAGGATCAGATTGACCGGCAGGCCCCAGATATTGCCCTTGCGCAGCGCCTTGGCGTCGGGCGCGTAACGCGAGAAGTCGCAGAAATTGAGATAGAGTGCCGCGAAATAGGTGATCCAGGTCGCGGCGACGGCGCACAGCGCCGGGAAGGTGCCGGGTTCGCCGGGCACGCCGGCATCCTTGGTCTTCTCCAGCAGCACATCCTGCGGGATCGGCGCGGTGAGCGAGATGCCGCCGGCCGCGATGCAGAGATAGATCGCGAGGATCAGCATCATCAACCACACCGCCGGCCCCGCCCAGTCCTGGAAGCGGCGCACCGTCTCCATGCCGCGCTGGATGATCAGGAGCTGCAGCGCCCAGATCACGACGAAGCAGATCACCTCGAGCCCGGAATGGCCGAGCATATGGCTGGACTGGTGGAACGCCTTGAAGCTGTCGATACGCGTCAGCAGCGCGACGATGGCGCCCGAGGCCGCCGCGGTCTGCGCGCCGTACCAGAAGCAAGCGACGATGGCGCGCACCAGCGCCGGAATGTTGGCGCCCCAGATTCCGAACGAGGCCCGCGCCAGCACCGGATAGGGCACGCCGGTCTTCACGCCGGCATTGCCGATCAGGCTCATCAGCACGAAGATCACCAGCGAACCGGCGCCGATCGCCAGGATGAAGTTGACGAAGCTGCCGCAGAGCAGGAACAGGCTGGCGGCGAGGTAATAGCCCCAGAGGCTGTGGACGTCCGAGGTCCAGACGTTGAAGATGCTGAAGGCGCCCCAGTTGCGTTCCTTGGCCGGCGCCAGGTCTTCGTTGTAGAGCGACGGCGATGCGTTCTTGATCTCCAGGTTCTTGAAGTCCATGGCGGCCTCCCCAAAGTGCGAGCCCGTGATCCCATCCCAGCATGCAAATCTAACCACCGTTTGCCGGCGCTCGCCAGCGCAACCGATCAGCATGATCGGGAAAAGTGGGGACCGGATTGCGCGCGCGACAACCGCTGCGCGTTTGCGCTGATATCAGGTGCCGCGCGGTTTCACGCGCCTGGTCGGCATCGCGCTGGCGGGATCTTCCGGCCAGGGATGGCGCGGATAGCGGCCGCGCAGGTCAGAACGCACCGCAGCGTAACTGCCGCGCCAAAAACCCGGCAGATCGCGCGTCACCTGCACCGGCCGCTGCGCCGGCGACAGCAGTTCCAGCACCAGCGGCACCGCGCCCTTGGCGATCGAGGGATGGGTGTTGAGCCCGAACAGCTCCTGCAGCCGCACCGCGATGGTCGGGCCCTGCTCGGCCTCGTAATCGATCGCAAGCTGCGTTCCGGTCGGCGCCTCGAAATGCGTCGGTGCCTCGCGATCGAGCCGCGCGCGCAGGTCCCACGGCAACAGCGCCGTCAGCGCGTCAGACAGGTCGCCGGCGGACAGATCCTTCAACGCGGTCTTGTCGTAGAGCGCGGGCACCAACCAGTCGTCGGCGCGCGCGGCGAGCGCCGTGTCCGACAGATCGGGCCAACTGTCGTCCTCGGCCTTGCGCAGGAACATGATTCGGTCGCGCCACTGTTTCGAATGCTTCGACCACGGCAGCCGGTCGAGACCCACAGCGATCAAGCCGTCGGCGAACACGCGCGCGGTCTCGGCCGACGGCTTGAGCGGCATCGGCGCTTCCGACAGCGTGATCGCGTGCAGTGAACGCCGGCGGCGCGCGCGCAGCGCCATCGCGCCGCGGTCGAACGCCACCTCTTCGACGTTTTCGATCTGGTCGCCGAAGCGCTGCTCGATCTCCTCCTGGGTGATCGGCGCCGCCAGCAGGATGCGGCCGCTCGCCGCCGTGCCGGTCAGTTCGGCAACCGTGATAGTGGGCAGCCGCGCCAGCGCCGCGGTCTGCTCCACGGCGGCGCCGCGGCCATTGGCCAGCACGAAGCTGCCATTGCCGCGGTTCTTGGCAACGCGATCCGGAAACGCGAAGGCCAGCATGACGCCGGTCGAGAGATCCTTCTGCTCGCTCACCGCCGCCTTCACCTGCGAGGCCCAGCGCGCGGCCATGCTCCGCGCGCTCGATGCCCGCTGCGAGCGGTCGCGGCGGAACTGGTCGAGCCTGTGGTCGAGATCGACGCTGTCGCCGCCGAGCCCGCGCTCGCTCAGCACGGCCGCAATCTCGGCCGCCTCCTCGCCCGCACCGAAGCGCGCGGAGTCCACGATCATGCGCGCCAGCCGCGGCGGCAGCGCCAGCGCGCGCAGGCTCTTGCCCTCCTCGGTGATGCGGCCGTCATCGTCGAGCGCACCGAGTTCGCCGAGCAGCGATCTCGCTTCCTTCAGCGCCGGCCCGGGCGGCGGATCGAGGAAGGCAAGACTTGCGGGATCGCTGATGCCCCATTGCGCGAGGTCGAGCACCAGCGAGGACAGATCGGCGGAGAGGATCTCGGGTGCGGTGTAGGCCGCGAGCGATGCGGTCTGCGGCTCGTCCCAGAGCCGGTAGCAGACACCGGGCTCGGTACGGCCGGCACGGCCGCGCCGCTGATCGACCGCGGCGCGCGAGGCCCGCACGGTCTCGAGCCGGGTCAAGGCAATGTCCGGCTCGTAGCGCGGCACCCGCGCCAGGCCGCAATCCACCACGATGCGCACGCCCTCGATGGTCAGCGAGGTCTCGGCGATCGAGGTCGCCAGCACCACCTTGCGGATCCCCTTCGGCGCCGGCGCGATGGCGCGATCCTGCACGGCGGCATCGAGCGCGCCGAACAGCGGCACGATCTCGACCGAGGCGTCGTGCACGCGCTCGGCGAGGAAGGTCTGGGTGCGGCGGATCTCGGCCGCACCCGGCAGGAAGGCCAGCACCGAGCCGGCATCGGCGCGCAGCGCGGTCGCGATCGTCTCGGCCATCTGCCGCTCCAGCGGCGCGTCGACCTTGCGGCCGACGTAACGTGTCTCGACCGGGAAGGCGCGGCCCTCGCTCGCGACAACAGGCGCGTCGCCGAGCAGCCTTGCGACGCGCGCGCCATCGAGCGTTGCCGACATCACGAGGATGCGCAGGTCCTCGCGCAGGCCGGTTTGCGCGTCGCGCGCCAGCGCCAGTCCGAGATCGGCGTCGAGCGAGCGTTCGTGGAATTCGTCGAACAGTACCGCGGCGACGCCGTTGAGCTCGGGATCGTCGAGGATCTGGCGCGAGAAGATGCCCTCAGTCACGACCTCGATCCGCGTCGCGCGCGACACCTTTGAGCCGAAGCGCACCCGATAGCCGACGGTCTCTCCGGGCCGCTCGCCGAGCGTCTTCGCCATCCGCTCGGCGCTGGCGCGCGCGGCGATGCGGCGCGGCTCCAGCACGATGATCTTCTTCCCCTTGGCCCACGGCGCATCGAGCAACGCCAGCGGCACGCGCGTGGTCTTGCCGGCGCCCGGCGGCGCGACCAGCACGGCGGCATTGCGGCGATCGAGCGTGCGGTCGAGTTCATCGAGCACGGCGTCGATCGGCAGCGGGCTATCGAAATGGTGCGGCAAGGAGTCTCATCGCGGCAGCGGCCCTCGGCCGACCTGCGTCCTGTGGTTAACAAAACACGGCTTCTTCTAGGATTTCAGGGCCTCTTAGACCATTCGCCCGGTCCAGGGAACCGGGGAAAGGTCCCCGGGTTCGGCGGCACATCCTTTGTATGGATAAAGGAGAAAGCAACCAATCGGGCCGATGATGAGCCCGATCACGCCGGAACGGGACAAGGATGACCACAAACGGCACACAGGCTGCGACAGATCGTTCCGCCGGGAACGCGGCCGCACGCGTCGATTGGGTCGACTATGCCAAGGGCATCTGCATCGTCATGGTCGTGATGATGCATTCGGTGCTGGGGGTCGAGAAGGCCGCCGAGCAGACCGGCTTCATGCATTATGTCGTGATGTTCGCGAAACCGTTCCGGATGCCGGACTTCTTCCTGATCTCGGGGCTGTTCCTGTCGGTCGTGATCGATCGCGATTGGCGCACCTATCTCGACCGCAAGGTGATGCACTTCGCCTATTTCTACGTGCTGTGGGTGACGATCCAGTTCGGCTTCAAGGCACCGTCGCTGGCCGCTGAGGCAGGCTGGGCCGCGGTCGGGCTGCAATATCTCGAGGCCTTCATCGAGCCGTTCGGCACGCTGTGGTTCATCTATCTGCTGCCGATCTTCTTCGTCGTCACCAAGCTCACGCGCAATGTCCACCCGCTCGCGATCTGGCTCGTCGCCGCGGCGCTGGAGAGCGCGCATGTCGTGACCCGCTGGACCGTGATCGACGAATTCTGCGCCCGCTTCGTCTACTTCTTCACCGGCTACGTGCTCGCTGCTTACGTGTTCGCGCTGTCGGACCGCGCGCGGGCGCGGCCCGCATTTGCGCTGCTCGGGCTTGGGCTCTGGGCGCTCGTCAATGGCAGCCTGGTCGCGCTCGACATCAGTGAGTGGCCGGTCGTCTCGCTGGCACTCGGTCTGGCCGGCGCCTGCGCGATCATCGTGACCGGCACGCTGCTGGCGCGCGCGCACTGGCTCGGCTTCCTGCGCTTCTGCGGCGAGCACTCGATCGTGATCTACCTCGCCTTCTTCCTGCCGATGGCCGCGACGCGCACCCTTCTGCTGCGGTCCGATGTCATCCACGACATCGGCCTGGTCGCGCTGATCGTCACCGCGGTCGGCGTCGCCGGCGCGCTCCTGATCTGGCGGCTGGCGCTGGCGGCCCGCGCCAATTTCCTGTTCGAGCGGCCCGACGCGTTCTGGATCGCCCCGAAAAGGGCAGCGCCCACGCTGCAGGCGGCCGAATAGGCCGCGGGTAGTGCCGGAAGTCATGGGCCGGATTCGTTCCAGCAGCGGCGAATCCAGCCATTCCAATTTTCCGTATGTTGAAATGACTGGCTTTTTGGTCCCGAATGTTTCGTCGCCGGGGCCGCGACGAAACAATTCTCCCGGTCACGAAACCATTTTCCGCCTTTCGCGCAGACATCCGGAAACGGGCGCTAACTAACAATTCTCCCAACGAACCGCCGCCCAACGGCGAACTGGGAGCCTGTCATGCCGAACGTCATCGCCATCAACTCTGCAGCCAAGAAGCACATCGACGCTGCACGCGCGACCTCGGATGAAAAGCTGCTCGCGCATATCGCCAAGAATGACCGCACCTCGATGCACACGCTCTATGCCCGTCACAACGTCCGGGTTTACCGCTTCGTGCTCCGCATGGTGCGCGACACCACAATGGCCGAGGACCTGGTGAGCCAGGTGTTCCTGGACGTCTGGCGCACCGCGGCCCAGTTCGAGGGCCGCTCGCAGGTCTCGACCTGGCTGCTGTCGATCGCCCGCTTCAAGGCGCTGACCGCGCTGCGTCAGCGCAGGCATGAGGACATCGACCAGGACGACGTGCTGGAGATCGCCGACGGCGCCGACACGCCGGAAACCTCGCTCGATCGCGCCACCACCAGCGAGATCCTGCGCGCCTGCGTGGCCAAGCTGTCGCCAGCCCACCGCGAGATCATCAATCTGGTCTACTACCATGAGAAGTCGGTCGAGGAGGCCGGCCAGATCATCGGTATCCCGCAGAGCACGGTGAAGACCCGCATGTTCTATGCCCGCAAGCAGCTGGCCGACCTCCTGAGGGGCGCCGGCGTGGACAGCGTTGCGGCCTAAAATAAAGCAAATTCAGGTATTTAGAAGGAGATCGAGCAACCGGGGCAATTGTCCACGAAGCCAAAAAAGGTCGGCGACGAAACAATTGAAACAATCGACGACATCACCCGGAAAAACGCGATCTCTATACCAATATCCAACGACGCAACCCCAACCCCAATTCACTGACCCAGGTTTCGATACCTCCCTAGTTCTAACCTCCCAAGTAACCTCCAACGACCCGGCCGGGATGCCCCCCAGCCGGGTCGCTCTGTTTTTGGCGCGCGGTCGTGAAGCCGAACACGGCTCGTCTCACACGGACGTGACGGCGCTTGGGACCGCTCCGCCGTAACGGCCACGCCGTCCTGGCGAAGAACATCAGGCGTACCCGGCACGGCCCTCTGGCGCGCCGGGACTTCTGATGGACGGACGACGATGCTCAGCCTTGCCCTTGCCCTGCTTGCCGGTGTCGCCACCGTCGCCGCCCCTTGCACCCTGCCGATGCTGCCGATCCTGCTCGGGGTATCGATAGGCCAGACCGGCAAGGCGCGGCCCGCGATGATCGCGCTCGGCTTCGTGATGTCATTCTCTGCGGTGGCATTGCTGCTGAGTGCGATCACGCGTGCCTTCGATTTCGATCCGAACCTGCTGCGGACCGGCGCGGCCATCCTGCTCGCAGGCTTCGGCCTGTTGATGATCTGGCCGGCGCCGTTCGAATGGCTGTCGACCCGGCTGACCGGCGCCACCGGCAGCCTCAGTCAGGCCGGGCCGTCGCCGAGCCTGTTCGGCGGCTTCGTGCTCGGCTCTACGCTCGGCCTGGTATGGACGCCGTGCGCCGGTCCCGTGCTCGGCTCGATCCTGACCATCGTCGCGACCTCGAAGGACACGGCGTGGGCGAGCCTGCAGCTCGTGACCTATGCGATCGGCGCCGCGATCCCGATGCTTGCCATTGCCTATGGCGGGCAGGCCGTCACCACCCGCGTGCGCAGCATGGCGCGGATCGCGCCGCGCCTGCAGCAAGGCTTCGGCGTCGTGATCATCGCCTTCGCCGCGCTGTCCTACCTGCAATACGACACGCTGATCGTGGCGTGGCTGACCCAGTTCTATCCCAACGGCCAGATCGGCCTGTGAGCTCATAAGGAGAGATCGATGTCCCTGCGCTTGATTGCTGTATCCGCTCTGGTGGCGGCCCTTGGCCTCGGCGGCGCCGTCATCCCCGGCCTCTGCACCGAGTCGAACGCGCCGGCCGTGCCCGTTCCAATGGCCACCGCGATGACCCCCGCGCAGAGCCAGGCCGCGCCCGAATTCGCCGGGATCAGCAACTGGTTCAATTCGCAGCCGCTCAAACTTGCCGACCTGCGCGGCAAGGTCGTGCTGGTGGATTTCTGGACCTATGGCTGCATCAACTGCGTCAACACGCTGCCGCACGTCACCCAACTTTATTCAAAGTACCGGGATCGCGGCCTCGTCGTGATCGGGGTCCACACGCCGGAATTCCCGTTCGAGCATTCGGCCTCCAACGTGCAGGCGGCGCTGAAGCGGCACGGCATCCTCTATCCGGTGGCGCAGGACAACAATTCGCAGACCTGGAACGCCTACGGCAACCAGTACTGGCCGGCGCAATACATCATCGACCAGAACGGCAAGATCGTGTTCCAGCACGCCGGCGAGGGCCAGTACGACGAGATCGACCGCACCGTCGCCCGGCTGCTCAACGCCGATAGCTGATTGGACAATTTGTCAGCTAATTGGACAATCCGCCGTCATTCCCGGCATGATAGGCTCACCGCCGGGAATGCGCGATTCCCGAACGTGATCGCGCCCGACATGAATGACGGACGGTGCGTGATGTTCGAAGGCTGGGATGCGGTCGTACTCGCCCGCGCGCAATTCGCTTTCACGATGTCGTTCCACATCGTGTTTCCCGCATTCTCGATCGGGCTTGCGAGCTATCTCGCGGTGCTCGAAGCGCTGTGGCTGGCCACCGGGCGCGAGGTCTACATCAACCTGTTCAATTACTGGCTGAAGATCTTCGCGGTCGCGTTCGGCATGGGCGTGGTCTCGGGCATCGTGATGTCCTACCAGTTCGGCACTAACTGGTCGTCCTTTGCCGACAAGACCGGGCCGGTGATCGGCCCGATGATGGCCTATGAGGTCTTGACCGCATTCTTCCTCGAGGCGGGCTTTCTCGGCGTGATGCTGTTCGGGCTCGAACGCGTCGGCCCCAGGCTGCATTTCGTGGCGACGTTGATGGTCGCGATCGGCACGCTGATCTCCGCGTTCTGGATTCTGTCGGCCAATTCCTGGATGCAGACGCCGGCCGGTCATGCCGTCAATGCCGACGGCCAGTTCGTCGCCGCCGACTGGCTGAAGGTGATCTTCAATCCGTCCTTTCCCTATCGCCTCGTGCACATGGTGCTGGCGGCGTACCTCACCACCTCGCTGGTGGTCGGCGGGGTCGGCGCCTGGCACCTGTTGCGCGACCAGCATCTGGCGGGTCCGCGCGTGATGTTCTCGATGGCGATGTGGATGGCGACGCTGGTGGCGCCGATCCAGATCCTCGCCGGCGACCAGCACGGCCTCAACACGCTGGAGCACCAGCCGGCCAAGGTGATGGCGATGGAAGGCCACTACCAGAGCCACAAGGACGGCGCGCCGTTGATCCTGTTCGGTTGGCCGGACCAGGCCGATGCGAAAGTTAAATATGCGATCGAGGTGCCGAAGCTGTCGTCGCTGATCCTGAAGCATTCGCTCGACGCGCCGCTCGCCGGCCTCGACACCGTGCCGCGTGAAAACTGGCCGCCGGTGCCGATCACCTTCTGGTCGTTCCGCATCATGGTCGGCCTGGGCTTCCTGATCATGGGGCTCGGCCTGTTCAGCCTCCTGATGCGCTGGCGCGGCATGATGTACCAGTCACCGCTGCTGCATCGCTTCGCGGTCCTGATGGGCCCGGCCGGCTTCGTCGCGGTGCTCGCCGGCTGGATCACCACGGAGACCGGGCGGCAACCGTTCACCGTCTACGGCCTGCTGCGCACCACCGATTCGGCATCGCCGCTGGCAGCGCCGGCGGTGGGCTCCTCGCTGATCGCCTTCATCATCGTCTATTTCGCCGTGTTCACCGCGGGCGTGATCTATATCCTGCGGCTGATGGCGCAGCCGCCGCATCCCGGCGAGCAAGGCCCGACAAAGGACCTTCCCGCCCGTGCGGCCGGCATCACGCCGGCGGCAGGTGCAGCCGTGGAGGGCGTGCGATGAGCATCCCCATCGACCTCGCCACGATCTGGGCCTTCATCATCGCCTTCGCCGTGTTCGTCTACGTCGTGATGGACGGCTTCGATCTCGGCCTCGGCATCCTGTTTCCGCTGTTTCCGCAAAAGACCGATCGCGACGTCATCATGAACACGGTGGCGCCGGTGTGGGACGGCAACGAGACCTGGCTGGTGCTCGGCGGCGGCGGCATGATGGCGGCGTTTCCGCTGGCCTATGCGGTGCTGATGCCGGCGCTCTACACGCCAATGATCGCGATGCTGCTCGGCCTCGTGTTCCGCGGCGTCGCCTTCGAATTCCGCTGGCGGACCCAGAAGGCGCGCAACAAATGGGACCTCGCCTTCGCCGGCGGCTCGCTGGTCGCGACGCTGGCGCAGGGCATCGCGCTCGGCGCCATCCTGCAGGGCATCCATGTCGACGGGCGCCACTACGCCGGCGGCTGGTGGGACTGGCTGACGCCGTTCAGCGTCCTGACCGGCATTGCGCTGGTGATCGGCTATGCGCTGCTGGGGGCGACCTGGCTGGTGATGAAGACCGAAGGCGAGCTGCGCGAGCGCGCCTATCATCTGAGCTGGACGTTGTTGGTCGCGATGCTCTGCGCGATCGGCGCCGTCAGCATCGCAACCCCGTTCCTGAGCGTGCAGTACACCCAGCGCTGGTTCGCCTGGCCCAACATCATCCTCACCGCGCCGGTGCCGATCGCGGTCGCCGCCGTCACCGCGCTGTTGCTGCGCGCGCTCGGCAACAAGAACGACCACCAGCCGTTCTTCCTGACGCTGGCGCTGTTCGCACTGTCCTATGCCGGGCTCGGCATCAGCATGTACCCGTACATCGTGCCGCAGAGCATCACGATCTGGCAGGCGGCGTCGCCCGCGAACAGCCAGATCTTCATGCTGTTCGGGGTCTCGATCCTGGTGCCGCTGATCCTCGGCTACACCGCCTGGGCCTATTGGGTGTTCCGCGGCAAGGTGCGCCCCGGCCACGGATACCACTGATGCCACCAGAGCGTTTTCCAGCGAGGTGGATTCCGGTTCGCGTCAAGAAAACGCGTCAAAAAGAGAATCGAGAGCCTCGTTCCGATTCCATCGGAACGGAAATGGCTCTCGTGCCGAATCAGCGGCCGCTGGGCCAGCGCCTGCTGTGGTTCGCAGCGCTCTGGCTCGGCGGCGTCGGCACCGTGACCCTGGTCTCTTTCGCGTTGCGACTCTGGATTGCGCCGAAATAAGGCCGCCAGTCTGGCGCGCTCCAGCCCCCCATGACAGAAAACAGAGGCATTACAGAGATATACCTGTAGCGTCGCCCTAAACTTGCCATCAAGCTGCCGCTGAGATTTGATGCCACCCGCGAATTGGGTGGAGCAAGCAATTTGGCCGCGCGCCACAAGGAGAGCTTTGCATGACGAAACTTCGTCACCTGGTCTGGATGTTGATCGCCACGAGCGCGCTCGTGCTGTCGACGTCGCAAGGCTTCGCCCAAAACCGCCCGGACGCCGACGAGCCGGGCCTGGTCGCCGACGACAGCTACGAGCTCGATCCGGAATGGCAGAAGCAGGTCGTGTACTACCGGACCAACGAGGCGCCGGGCACCATCATCGTCTCCACCGCCGAACGCCATCTCTACCTCGTGCAGGGTAACGGCCGCGCACTCCGCTACGGCATCGGCGTCGGCCGCGACGGCTTCACGTGGCAGGGGCTGGTGACCATCACCCGCAAGGCCGAGTGGCCGGATTGGACCCCGCCGCCGGAAATGATCGCCCGCCAGCCCTATCTGCCGCGCTTCATGGCGGGCGGCCCGGGCAATCCGCTCGGCGCGCGCGCGATGTATCTCGGCACCACGGTGTACCGCATCCACGGCACCAACCGGCCCGACACCATCGGCACCGCGATCTCGTCCGGCTGCTTCCGCCTGGTCAATGCCGACGTCGCCGATCTCTACAATCGCGTTCCGGTCGGCACCAAGGTGATCATTCGGCAGAAGCCCGAACTGTAATCTCGACCCACCCGCCTTCGATATCCGACCTGTTTTTCCCCGATCATTCGCGAGAGAGAACCCATGCGTACATTTCGAGGCGGCCTGACGATCGGGCTCGCGGTCGCCACGCTGGTTGCGGCCGCCGCCATCACCTATGAGCGCTACGACACCCGCACGCTGAAGCGCACCGTCCGCCGCGGCGACGTGCTGTGCGGCGTCAACAAGGGCCTGCCGGGATTCTCGATCCCGGACGACAAGGGCAACTGGACCGGCTTCGACGTCGACTTCTGCCGCGCGGTGGCCTCGGCGATCTTCGACGATCCGTCGAAGGCGAAGTTCGTTCCGCTCGACGCCAGCGAACGCTTCAAGGAGCTGCAGAACCGCAAGGTCGACATCCTCTCGCGCAATTCCACCTGGAGCATGTCGCGCGAGACCAATTACGACCTCTATTTCCCGGCGGTCGCCTATTATGACGGCCAGGGCTTCATGCTGCCGCGCTCGCGCAATATCGATTCCGCGCTCGACCTGAACGGCAGCAAGGTCTGCGTGCAGGCCAACACCACGACGCAGCTCAACCTCGCCGACTATTTCCGTGCCAACAACATGAAGTACACGGAGATGAAGTTCGACAAGCTGGACGATGTCGTGAAGGCCTATGACACCGGTCAGTGCGATACGCTGACGTCGGACGCCTCGCAGCTCTATGCGCTGCGGCTCAACCTCTCCAAGCCGAACGACCACACCATCCTGGCCGACATCATCTCCAAGGAGCCGCTGGCGCCGGTGGTCCGGCTGCGCGACGACGACTGGATGATGATCGTGAAGTGGACGCTCTACGCCATGATCAACGCCGAAGAACTCGGCATCACCTCGAAGAATATCGACGAGGCGCTGAAGTCGAAGAAGCCGGAGGTGATGCGGCTGGTCGGCACCGAGGGCTCCTATGGCGAGGATCTCGGCCTGACCAAGGACTGGGCGGTGCGCATCATCAAGCACGTCGGCAATTACGGCGAGGTCTACGACCGCAACGTCGGCGCCGATTCCAGGCTGAAGATTCCGCGCGGCATGAACCAGCTCTGGAACGCCGGCGGCGTCCAATACGCGCCGCCGATTCGCTAGACTCTTTCCATCGTCATTGCGAGGAGCGAAGCGACGAAGCAATCCATTCCTCCGCACGTGGAAAGATGGATTGCTTCGCGTCGCTCGCAATGACGAGCCTATTCCGATCCACCTCACCGCTGTCATCACCCGCGAAAGCGGGTGATCCAGTACGCCGCGGCTTCTCCGCTCAAATACGACTGTCTCTGGAATATTGGATCGCCCGGGCGAGCCGGGCGATGACAGCCTGTTGTGTGGCGACAGCGCGTTGCGCGGCGCCGTCGCCCGCGCTCAGTAGCCCTTGCCGCTCGCCAGCTGGTCGGTGTGAAAATTGCTGTCGCCGAACAGCTCCTGGCAGACGCGGGCGCGCTTCATGAAGAAGCCTATGTCGAATTGGTCGGTCATGCCCATGCCGCCATGCATCTGCACGCCTTCCTGGACCGCCAGCGTCGCGGTGGTGCCGGCGCGCGCGCCTTGGCCACGGCGACCGCATTGCCCGCCTTGCCCAGATCGGCATCGAGCGCCTGCAGCGCCTTCAGAACGGCGGCGCGGGTGATCTCGATATCGATGTAGAGCTCGGCGGCGCGGTGCTGCAGCCCCTGGAATTCGCCGATCGCCTTGCCGAACTGCTTGCGTTCCTTAAGATAAGTCACGGTGCGGCCGAACACCTCTTCGGAAAGACCGACCATTTCGGACGCGACCGCGCCGCGGCCGATATTGAGCACGCCCTCGAGCAGCTCGCCCCCCTGATCGACCTCGCCGAGCACGCTGTCGGCATTGACCTCGACATTGTCGAACACGATGCGCGCCGCGTTGTGCGAATCGACCATCGCGGTGCGCTCGACCGCGAGGCCCTTCGCCTTCGGATCGACCAGGAACAGCGTCAACCCGTTCTTGTCGCCCGCGCCGCCGGCCGTGCGCGCAGCCACGATCAAAAGATCGGCGGTGTGACCGTCGACCACGAAGGCCTTGTCGCCTGACAGCCTGAAGCCGTTGCCGGAGCGCGTGGCCTGCAACTTGGTCTGCAGCGGACGATGCTTGGCGCCCTCATCGATCGCGAGTGCTGCGAGCAGCGAGCCGTCGACGATCTTCGGCAGATGCTGCGCCTTCTGCGCCTCGCTGCCACCGCGCGACAGCGCCGAGGCCGCAAGCACCGAGGTCGCGAGGAATGGCGAGGGCATCAAGGTGCGGCCGATCTCCTCCATGACGATACCGGCCTCGACGCAGCCGAGCCCGCTGCCGCCGAACTGGTCCGGCACCAGGAGGCCGGAGAAGCCCATCTCGGCGAAGGTCTTCCAGAGCTCGCGCGAGAAGCCGGTGGTGTCCTTGCTGTCGCGCAAGGAGCGCAGATGCGCCACCGGCGCCTTGTCGCTGATGAGACCGCGCGCACTGTCGCGCAGCATGGATTGTTCTTCGGTGAGGACGAGGGCCATGGATGGATCCGGTAACTCTGTGTTAGTCGTTTGTTCAGTTGAATTCCAAGATGTCGTCATGCCCGGCCTTGAGCCTGGCATCCACGTTTTGGGCCTGCCGCCACAAAGGCGTGGATGGCCGGGTCAAGCCCGGCCATGACGGCGGAGAGTTTACGCGCCCGGCAGGTCGAGGATGCGCTTGGCGACGATGCCGAGCATCACCTCCGAGGTGCCGCCCTCGATCGAGTTGGCCTTGGTGCGCAGCCAGGCGCGCGGGCGGGCGCCGGCCCTGGAGCGGTCGCTCTCCCACTCCAGCGCGTCGATGCCGCCCGCCGACATCAGGATCTCGTAGCGCCGCTTGTTGAGCTCGGTGCCGTAATATTTCATCGCCGACGAGAACGCCGGATGCGACTGCCCGGCCTTGGCGAGATCGACCGCGCGCTCCGCCGCCGCGGCGAGCGCGGCCTCGTCGACCTCGAAATTCGCGATCTGGCTGCGCAGCTGGGCGTCGTCGAGCCGGCCCTGCGCGTCCGCGCCGACCGAGTCGGCGGCGATCTGACCGAGCGGACGGCCGACGCCGCGCTCGCCCATGCCCGAGATCATCGCGCGCTCGTGCTGCAACAGATACTTCGCGACATCCCAGCCACGATTGACGGTGCCCACGACATGCGACTTCGGCACGCGGACATTGTCGAAGAAGGTTTCGCAGAACGGCGAATAGCCCGAGATCAAAAGGATCGGCTTGGTCGACACCCCCTTCGAGTTCATGTCGAAGAGAATGAAGCTGATGCCGTCATGCTTCTTGGCCGCGGGATCGGTGCGCACCAGGCAGAAGATCCAGTCGGCATAGTTGGCGTAGGACGTCCAGATCTTCTGGCCGTTGATGATGTAGTCGTCGCCGTCGCCCACCGCGCGGGTCTGCAGCGAGGCGAGGTCGGAGCCGGCGTTCGGCTCGGAATAGCCCTGGCACCAGCGGATCAGGCCCGCGGTGATCTTCGGCAGATGCTCCTTCTTCTGCTCCTCGGTGCCGTATTTCAAAAGCGCCGGTCCGAGCATCGAGATGCCGAACGAGGTCAGCGGCGCCCGCGCGCCGATCGCCGCCATCTCCTGGCGCACGATCTTGGCTTCCTCGCCGTCGAGGCCGCCGCCGCCATATTCCTTCGGCCAATGCGGCACGGTCCAACCCTTGTCGCGCATCCGCTCGAACCAGAGCCGCTGCGCGTCCGACGAGAATTTCGTGTTGCGGCCACCCCAGAAGGTGTCGCCATCGGAGGTCATCGGTTTGCGCATCTCCGCCGGGCAGTTCTGCTCCAGCCAGGCGCGGGTCTCAGCGCGGAATTTCTCGAGGTCAGCCATGGTGCGTTTCCAGTCAAAATCGTCGAATTGGAATCGACCTTAGCCCCGCGCGGCCGCCGAGTTCAATATGCCTCACAGCCGCGCCATGCTCTGGCGTCGCTACTCACCTCACGCGATCGGGTGTATCGCCGAGACGGGGTAACGATTGAAAAACAAGAGGAAACGGACATGCGGCTGAAGCTGCTTTCGCCTAGCGAAATGAACCCCGCCCAGAAAGAAACCTACGACGAGTCGATCTCGGGCAAGCGCGGCGCGCCACCGGCACCGATGATGGCCTGGCTCAACAGCCCGGAGATGGCGCGGCATGCCACGCGGCTCGGCGAGGTGCTGCGCTTCGACACGGTCTTCCCGCCGAAGCTGTCGGAGATCGCGATCCTCGTCACCGCGCGGCACTGGACCGCACATTACGAATGGTATGCCCACAAGCGCCTCGCGCTGAAGGGCGGCCTCGATCCGAAGATCATCGAGGACATTCGGGTGCGCCGGACGCCGAGCTTCGACGATCCCAAGGCCAGGATGATCTACGACGTCGCTAAGGCGCTGCACGAAGGTCATGGCCTGCCGAAGGGACTGTATGACGAGGCGGTCGAGGTGCTGAGCCTGCGCGGCCTGGTCGAGGTGATCGGCCTCTGCGGCTACTACACCATGGTGTCGATGACGCTGAACACATTCGAGTTCCAGCTGCCGGGCGGCGAGTTGTCGTGGAGCTCTGCTAGGCGCAGCCGGCCGTGGCGCCGTTCGGAAACGCTGCGTTTCAGGATGGATTGCTCCGGCGCCGGCAAATCCGGACTATATCAGGCGGCGAAGCCTTGCCCCTGACGGCACGGCATTGATGCCAACGGAGCCAGCTCATGCCAGAAAATCCCCCCATCATCGCGGGCACGCGGATCGGGCATGTGCACCTCAAGGTCGCCGATCTGGAGCGGGCGCTCGGCTTCTACTGCGGCGTGCTCGGCTTCGAGTTGCAGCAGCGCATGGGCGCGGACGCGGCCTTCATCTCGGCCGGCGGCTATCATCACCACATCGGCCTCAACACCTGGGAGAGCAAGGGTGGCCATCCGCCGCCGCCCGGCACCACCGGCCTGTTCCACACCGCCATCCTTTATCCGACCCGCCCGGCACTCGCCGATGCGCTGCATCGGGTGCTGTCGGCCGGCGTCCAGCTTGATGGCGCCAGCGACCACGGCGTCAGCCAGGCGCTCTACCTGCGCGACCCCGACGAGAACGGCGTCGAGCTCTATTGGGACCGACCCGAAGCCGAATGGCCGCGCAGCGCGGACGGCAAGCTTTCGATGTTCACGCGGCGGCTGGACCTAGAAGATCTGCTGAAGCAGCGCGTGGCGTAATTCCGTAGCCCGGAAGGAGTTTGTAGCCCGGACGAAGCGAAGCGAAATCCGGGGTTCGCCTCCATGAAGTGATACCGTTCCCGGATTGCGCTTCGCTCCATCCGGGCTACAGGTTCAGCAAGATGTGGACGATCCAGCCGGCCGCGTAGAGCCCAACGCCGAACACCGCATGCGTCAGGAGGCTCTGCAGCCGCGCGGCCCATGGATGGGGCGTCCGGCTCGCGGCAAAGCCCGCGCCCATCGCGGGCTGCATCACCAGGAACGGTGCGGCCGCGCTGCCGATCCCGACCATCAGGGCCGGAACGATGCTGGGCTGCCGCGCCCACTCAAGGCCGAAGATCGCAAGCAGCACGCCGGCCAAAGCCGATCCCGATCAGATAATGCGCGGCCCATCCGATCGCCCGTTCGCCCGCGACCTGCGGCGACGCCGCGATGCGGTCATGGCGCAGGCGCCCGGATGCGAGATGGCCGAGCCACCGGCCGACCAACGCATAGTCCAGCGGCGGGATGCCGAGCAGGAGCTTACGGACCAGTCCCCAGATATCCATCACGCCCGTCGCGCCGGTCCCGATCAGCATCGCACGCGCCAGAAATTCCACGGCGTCAGCCATGCGCAGCCTCCACCGGTGCTCGCGCTGCAACCATCCAGCAGGCCGCGGTGAAGCGAATTTCGTTGCCGTGGACGTAGCGATCGAAGGCACCGCGTGCGGCCTCGATCACCTGCGTGCGACGCGGCTCTTCCATCCCCTGCAGCATCGTGCCGACCGGGCCGAGCCAGCTCACATAACGGGTCAGCTCCGATGCCGGAAAGCGCAAGGCGACATCGATCGGCTCGATCGCGATCGCGCCCCAGCCGCTGTCCTCCAGGATGCGCTCGACCCGCTTCCGGTCCGCGAAGCCGAATTGCCCCGGCGCGTCGGGACGCCGCGGCGGGAGATCTGGCAGCAGCGGCTTTGCCGCCCGCTCCGCCGTCGTCATGAACGGGTTCTCGGCCGCACCGCGCCACGCGACAAAGCGGAGCGCCGCACCCGGCCGGGCCGCGCGGCGCAGATTGGCGAAGGCCTGCACCGGATCGGCAAAGAACATCACGCCGAGACGCGAGATGATGATGTCGAAGCTCGCCGGTGCAAAGCCATGGGTCTGCGCGTCGGCGCAGATGAAGCTGGCCTGCCACCCTTCCCGCTCCGCGCGGTCACGCGCCGCCGCGATCATCGGTTCGGAGATGTCGATGCCGGTGCAATGCCCTTGCGGGCCGAGCACGTGAGCGACGGCGAATGTCGTGGCGCCCGTGCCGCAGCCGATATCGAGCACATGGCCGGCCGCGGCTGCGGGTACGGCCTGAACGAGCAGCTCTTCAAGCGGCTTGAACATCCCCTCCAGCACATCGCGTGTCTCGACCCAGGCGCGCCCGGCAGCGCCGTTCCAGAGTTTGGCCTGCTCGTCCGCGGCCTGCGGTGCGATACTCATGATCTCGTCCTTTTGCTATTTGCCCGTCCTGATACTTGCCTTAGGCAAGCGCCTGGCGGCACACTGCCAGTTCAAGTGAACTTGAGGTCAAGGCCATGCGGGACATCGACATCGCGGAGGTGGCGCAACTATCGGGCGTTCGCGCCTCGACCTTGCGCTTCTACGAGGAAAAAGGACTGATCGCCTCGCATGGACGGCGCGGGCTGCGCCGGCTGTTCGATCCGGCCGTGCTGGACCGGCTGGCGCTGATCGCGCTCGGGCGCGCCTCCGGCTTCTCGCTCGACGAGATCGCGAGAATGTTCGCACCCGACGGCAGGCCACGCATCGATCGAAAGATGCTGGCTGCCAAGGCCGACGACCTCGACCGCACCATCCGCCGCCTCAACGCGATGCGCGACGGCCTGCGCCACGCCGCCGTCTGCCCCGCGCCGAGCCACATGGAATGTCCGACGTTCCGACGCCTGCTGCGGGTCGCGGCGGCCGGCAAGATCGGTGAGAAGAAGGCGAAGAAACCGCGACGCAAGTCGGGATCGTAGCCCGGATGCAGCTAACGGGTCGCGCGAACGCGCGCCCGATGACAGGCTGCGCGAAATCCGGGGTTCTCTCCATGAGGTGACACTGTTCCCGGATTACGCTTCGCTTCATCCGGGCTACGTTTTTCGGCCGACCATGATCGTCACCCCCGCGATCAGTTCGAGACCGATACAGCCGTAGAACGGCAGCGTGTAGCTGCCGGAGAGGTCGTGCAGCAGCCCGATCACGCCGGGGCCGAAGGCGTAGGTGATCTGGTTGATCGCGGTGATCAGGCTGACCAGCACCCCGAACGCGCGCGGGTCGAATTCGCGCTGCACGATCAGCGCCGGCAGCGTGATCAGATTGCCGACGGAGAAGCCGAACAGCGCACAGGCGGCGATCTGCGCGACGTCGTTGTGCACATTGATGATGATGACGAGCGCGATCGCCTGGCTGACAAAGGACAGCGCCGACGCCAGCCGCTGGTTGAGCCGGTCGATCACGAAGGAAAACGAGACGCGGCCGACCACCGCCATCGCGGTCAACAGCGCCATCGCCACCGTCGCGCGCTCGCGCCCGATCACCTGATCGAGATAGGCGATCAGATGCACGATGAAGCCGACCTGGGCGAACAGCACCAGCGCGAAGGCAATCGAGACCGAGAGGAAACGGATGTCGCGCAGTGCCCGGGCGCGCACCTGGGTCGCCGACGGCGCATCGGCCGCCGCTGAAGTCACCGCGTGCAGATGCACCGGCGGCCGCCCGACGAAGATCAGGATCACAGGCACCATCACCACGACGAGCAGCACGGCGGCCGCGATCATCGCGCCGGAGAAGCCGAAAGCGCCGATCCCCGCCACCAGCAGCGGCACGCCGATAATCCCGCCAAAACTTGCGCCGTTCAGCGCCAGGCTGATCGCCATGCCGCGCTTCCTGTCGAACCACAGGCCGAGCGTGTTGGTGATGATGCCGAGGCTGGTGCCGGCCCAGCCGAACGCCAATAGCGCGTCGGCGAGATAGAGCTGCCAGGGCTCACGCACCTCGCCGATCGCAACCGCCGCAACCGCCATCGCGAGGGTGCCCGCGATCAGGCAGCTGCGCGCACCGAACGCCTTGATCGCCTCGCTGACGAAGGCCACCAGCGCGGCTCCAAACAGGTAGAAGAACGTCGTGCCCGACGAGATCAGCGACGCCGGCCAGCCGTGCAGCCGTTGCAGCTCGGCGACATAGACGCTCTGTCCGTAGAAGCCCAATCCCCAGCCGAAGGTGGCAAGCAGGAAGCAGACGACGACGATGCGCCAGCCTTCGTAGCCGAGCGAGGATTCGTCATGCAGCGTGGGTGATGATGCGTCCATTTCTTGCTCTGGCTTCTCACATCGTCAGGACCGGACTAATCCGTTCCCACGATGTGGGCAGCCTTGCAAGCCGGTCATTTCGAAACTGATCGAAGTGTCAGCAATTGGCAGCAGGGATCAAAGACTGAGATCCGGGACTTCTTCCACCGCGCGCAATTTCGCCCGCCGCTTGGCGAATGACGCCAGCGACAACACGGCAAGGCCAAGCAGCACCGGCGGAAACACCACCATGTTGACGGCGTTCCAGCCGTAATGCGCGAGCAGCTGGCCCGAGGAGAACGAACCGATCGCCATCATGCCGAACACCAGGAAATCGTTGAACGCCTGCACCTTGTTGCGTTCCTGCGGCCGGTGCGTTTCCAGCACCAGCGCGGAGGCGCCGACGAATGCGAAGTTCCAGCCGATGCCGAGCACGAACAGCGTCGCCCAGAAGTGCGGTGCCGTGATGCCGGACAGGCCGATCATCGCGGCGACCGCCTCCAGCGCCAGCCCGAGCGCGACGATGACGGGCGCGCCGAAGCGGGCGATCAGCGAGCCCGTGAAGAAGCTCGGGCCGTACATCGCCACGATGTGCCACTGGATGCCGAAATTGGAATCGCTGACCGCCAGCCCGCACATCTTCATCGCGAGCGGCGCCGAGGTCATCACCAGATTCATCATCGGATAGGCGATCACGCCGCACAGCGCGGCGGCGATGAAACGCGGCTGCCTGGCGATCTCGCGCAGAGGGCGGCCGCCATGCAGATCCGCCGCCGCGGGCTTCGGCGCGTCGACACCCGACAGCACCGCCATCGCCACCAGCGCGACCAGCGCCTGCATCACGAAGGAGAACGCGAACAGATAAGGCGGCCAGATATCCATGGTCCATTGCACGAGCTGTGGCCCGAGCACGCCGGCGAACACGCCACCGGCCATCACCCACGACACCGCCTTGGGCCGGAACGCGACACTGGCGCCGTCGGCGGCGGCAAAGCGATAGGACTGCGCGACGGCGCCGTAGAGCCCGCCGAGGAAGGTCGCGCCGCAGAACAGCCAGAACGACGAGCGCAGGATCGCCCAGGCGCCGAGCGCACCGGTGAGCGTGCCGCAGAAGGTGCCGACGATGAAGGCGATCCGCCTGCCATAGGCGCGCGAGATCGCGCCGGTCGGCAGCGTGCCGGCGGCAAGCCCGAGCACATACATCGAGAGCGGCACCGTCGCGAGCGAGATGTCGGGTGCCAGCGTCGCACCGACGATCGAGCCGGTGGCGAAGATCACGGCCGAATTGGCGCCGGTCAGCGCCTGCGCCGCCGCAAGCCGCCACACATTGCTGCGCGCCCGCGCGTCGTCGCTCGTCTCATCCGCAGCCGTCACGTCGATCATCGGTCGTCCCGCCTTGAAGCCCCGGCGGGAGCCCCCAAATCGCGGGCACTATGGAGAGCAGGTGCAGGCCGATCAACCGGCGCAAACGGACGTAGGCCATGCGGGAGGCGCACGAGGGTTAGCCCTGCTCTCACGCGCTATCGCAGGCCCGCACCTCTATTATTCCCGTCATCCTGAGGTGCGAGCGGAGCGAGCCTCGAAGGATGCACGGCCACCAGCCGGGCCGTCGACCCTTCGAGATGCGCTACGCGCTCCTCAGGGTGACGGTGATAGAGCTTGACGAGAGACACCTACCGCGCCGGCTTCTTGCCCGGCCGCTTCTCGGCGCGCAGCGCTCCGGTCTTGTGGACCTTGGAGCGCGGCGCGATTGGAGCGCCGCGCGGATAGCCGCCCGGCCATTCGAGCGCGAGCGAGCTCGCAAAGCCGAAGAAGCTCGAACGGCTCATGCCGAGCTCGGCGGCGCGCCTGTCGATGCGCGCAATCAGGCTTTTCGGCAGATAGACGTTGACGCGCTCGGATGGATCGGGCGGATCTACGCCGACCATGAAGAAGGCGGCGACGTCGGAGCCCTTGGGCGGCACGATCCGCTCGATCGGCGTCGGCTCCGGCAACCCGTGGCCCTGCTCGACCCAGCCGTCGACCGCCTGCGCCAGCGCCCGCTCGGCCCGCTCGATCGCCTCTTCCTGCGACTTGCCGCCGGCAACGCAACCCGGAAAGTCAGGAAACCACGCCCCGAACGCGCCGCGCGGACCGCGCTCCAGCACGGCCGGATAAAGTCGCCTCGTCATTCTGGCCTCCGTCGTCCGAGTATGCTATTTCACACACTACCGGTGTGTCAAATGACACATCTTGGATCAACGAGGAAAGCCTGGCGATCGACGACGGCGGCTGACAGAAGGTGACGCAGCAGTGCCGGGATTGCCGACGAACGTTGCCGGCTGCGCGGGGACTGATGGTGCCCGGCTGATAGCTAAGCCAATATTGGTCTTGCAGGGCGGGCTAGCGAAGCATAACCCGCCATCGTTCGCGGCACGTCACAGTGGTGGATTACGCCTTCCGCCTTCGCACGCTGCGCTACGGCGGACGCAGTCGGCTAATCCCTCTACGATTGAGCCGCATCCTTCCGGACGAACATCAGGATCATGTTGTTGGCCGGCATCTCGAAGGTGCCGTCGAGCTTCAGGCCGACACTCTCCGCAAGAGCCTCGACATCGGCGATGTCGCGTACGCCCCACTCGGCGTCGCGTTCGCGCAACGACGTATCGAACACGGCGTTGCTGAGCGCGGTGTGCTTGCCGCCGCGCTTGAACGGGCCGTAGAGGAACAGCCGGCCGTCAGCGCGCAAATGCCGTGCGGCGCCGGCGAACAGGCCCTCGGCGACGCGCCACGGCGCGATGTGGATCACATTGGCGCAGAAGATCGCGAGCAGTTTGTCCGGACCCTTGCCGTCCGACGGCGTCGGCGACCAGGCGGGGTCGGACAGATCGATCGGCTGCGGCTGTCGGATGTTGGCCAAGCCGGCATGGACGCGCCAGGCCTCGATGCTGCGCAGATGCGCCGCATGGAGGTCGCTCGGCCACCAGATGATGTCGGGCGTTCGACCGGCGAAATAGACGACGTGCTGGCCGGTGCCGCTGCCGGCTTCCAGCACGCCGCCGGATCGGCCGGCAAGGTAGTCCTTGAGGACCGCCCAGATCGGCTGGTGATTGCGGTGGAATGCCGCCGCGTCGAGCCGCCCGTCCGCCTCGACCGGCCTGCCGTCCTTGCCGAACTCCACGACAAACTCCGCCACCGCGCCTTCTCCTGTTAGCCTAATGTAGACAGTGCAGCCACGATGGGCAAAACGGAACCGACAGATGCCCTTCCCGTCATCCTGAGGTGCGAGCCCTTGCGAGCCTCGAAGGATGAATCGGCCACAGTCAGGCCGTCGACCCTTCGAGGCTCGCTCCGCTCGCACCTCAGGGTGACGGGTCTAACTTCGTCTATGTCGCTCTGGCATTAACCCCGTCGCGACGCGCCTATTCTCCGAGTTGCCAGCCGATGGCCTTTGTGCTTTCCACTCTTATATTGCGATGGGATCATCGAGATTGAAGCCCGGGAAACGTCCTTGATCGCCACTTTCTCCAAGCCAGCCCTTGTCCTGGCGCTGCTGGCGGGCACCGCCATGGCCGCGCAGGCCCAATCCGCCGCCGAGGGCCAGAAGCTCGCCTTCGACCGCGGCAAGGGCAATTGCCTGACCTGCCATGTCATCAAGGGCGGCGAGCTGCCCGGCACGATCGGCCCCGAATTAACCGGCCTCAAGGCGAAATACAGCCGCGACGAGCTGATCGCGATCGTGACCGACGAGACCAAGCGCAACCCGCAGACGGTGATGCCGCCGTTCGGCCGAAACCGGATTTTGAGCGAGAAGGAAATCGGCGCGGTGGTGGACTTCCTGCAGACGCTGTGACGCGGCGACATCAGCTTGAGGAGATTTTCTCGATGAACATCACGACCAGCGAATTTTCCGGAACGCGCCGCCTGGTGTTGAAGGGCGCGGGCGTCGCCGCGCTGATCGGCCTCGGCGTCATTCCGTTCGACGTGCCGCAGGCGCTCGCCGCCGCCAACGACAAATATCCGCAAGAGGCGTTCAAGCAGAAGAACGAGGCCGATGCGATCAAGGCGCTCTATGGCAAGACCGCCGAGCCCTCGGACAAGGTCAAGATGGACGCACCGGAGATCGCCGAGAACGGCGCCGTGGTGCCGATCAACGCCACCACGACGCTGGCCGACGTCACCTCGATCTCGTTCCTGGTGAGCGAGAACCCGATCTCGCTGATCGCCTCGTACAGGATTCCGGCCGGCACGCTGCCGAGCGTCGCCAACCGCATCAAGATGGCCAAGACCAGCAACGTCACCGTGATCGTCGAGGCCGGCGGCAAGCTCTACAGCGCGAGCAAGGAAATCAAGGTCACCGTCGGCGGCTGCGGCGGCTAGTGCACATGATGAGCATCGATCGAACCCGCAAACTCGCTGCGCTCCCTCTCCCGCTTGCGGGGGAGGGTCGGGGTGGGGGTTTTGCCACGATAGATGCTCTTCGTTTGGAGCGAGCCCCCACCCGGATCGCATCTTGCGATGCGATCCGACCTCCCCCGCAAGCGGGAGAGGTGAAGCGAGCCCGCCGGACGGGCCGTTGCGATAACAGAGGAATAAACCAAATGGCATCGAGCATTCGCGTGCGCGCCACGTCAAACGGCGACACCACCGAGGTGCAGGCGCTGATCCAGCATCCGATGGATTCCGGCTTCGTCAAGGACGCCAAGGGCGAGATCATCCCGCCGCATTTCATCCAGGTGCTGACCTTCGAGTATGACGGCAAGCCGGTGTTCGTCGCCGACTGGGGCGGCGGCGTCTCCAAGGACCCCTATGTCAAATTCGCCTTCAAGGGCGGCAAGAAGGGCGACGATCTGAAGGTCAGCTGGGTCGACAACAAGGGCGCGACCGACACCACCACGGCGAAGATTCAATGACGCGGCGGTCCGCAATCCGCGCAGCGATTGCCACGCTCGCCCTCGGCGTGCTGGCGCTGGCGCCGGCCGCGCACGCAGCCGGCGCCGTCGATCCCGCCGCCGACAAGGCCGCGTTCCAGAAATTCTTCACCAGCAAATTCCCCAAGCTGAAGCCCGAGGATTTCGTCAACGGTCCCTATTCGATGAATGAGGACCTGCACAAGCAGTGGGAAGAGAAGGAACAGTTTCCGCCCTACGAGTTCTCGCTCGAGGCCGGCAAGGAAATGTTCTCGACGCCGTTCAAGAACGGCAAGACCTACGCCGACTGCTTCCCGAACCAGGGCATCGGCATCCGCCAGAACTATCCCTATTTCGACGAAAAGGAAGGCAAGGTCGTCACGCTCGAGCTCGCGCTCAACCGCTGCCGCGAGGCCAATGGCGAGGCGCCGTTCTCCTATGTGAAGGACGACATGGCGGCGCTCACCGCCTACATGGCCTTCACCTCGCGCGGCAAGCCGATGGACATCAAGATCCCGGACGATCCGCGCGCGCTGGAGGCCTATCAGAAGGGCAAGGAGTATTTCTACACCCGCCGCGGCCAGCTCAATTTCTCCTGCGCCACCTGCCATATCCAGAGCCCGGGCGAACGGATCCGCGCCGAGGTGCTGGCGCCGGCGCTCGGCATCCTGAACGCGATGCCGATCTACCGCTCGGAATGGTCAGGCATGGGCACGACCAGCCGCCGCTTCACCACCTGCAACAGCCAGATCCGCGGCGTGCCGCTCAATCCGCAGGACGACGAGTACCGCAACCTCGAATACTACCTGTCCTATGTCAGTAATGGCCTGCCGATTTCGGGTCCGGGAGCAAGGCCATGAGCGCGGCCATCAGAGCCATCTTCGCGGCATCGGCCCTGCTGATCGCAACGGCAACCGCAGCCCTCGCCGCCTCCGAAGCCGACTACAACGCGGCCTACGCCGCGGCTGAGGCCGCCAACAAGGAAGCAGGCCTGCTGCGCAACCAGTGGACCACGACAGCCTCGACGCTATCCGCCGCAAAAAAGGCCGGTGAGGCTGGTGATTTCGACGCCGCAGTCACCCAGGCCAAGGAGGCCGAGGCGCTGGCAAAGGCATCGATCTTCCAGGCGACCAGCGAAAAGGAACGCTGGAAGGACATGGAAGTTCGTTGATGAGTTTGGGATGAGGTTGACCCGCGAGCTCCCTGCGCCCCCTCTCCCGCTTGCGGGGGAGGGTTGGGCTGGGGGTTTCGCCGCGATTCACCCCGTTCATTGTGTGGAAAGAGCCCCCACCCGTATCGCATCTGCGATGCGATACGACCTCGCCCGCAAGCGGGAGAGGTGAAGAGGGGCGCGGAGAGAGTGATGATCATCCGCCGCCGGGATTTCCTGAGAGCTTCGGCCGCCGCAACGCTTGTGGCCGGCCTGCCCCGGCTCGCGCGCAGTGCCGATACCGCCAGCGTCTACGACTTCGAACGCTTCGGCAACGCCCGCATCCTGCACATGACCGACACGCATGCGCAGCTCAAGCCGGTGTTCTTCCGCGAGCCCGGCGTCAATATCGGCGTCGGCGCGATGGCCGGCCAGCCGCCGCATTTGGTGGGCAAGGCGTTCCTCGACCGCTTCGGCATCCGGCCCGACAGCGCCGATGCCTATGCCTTTACCTGCGTCGAGTTCGAGAAGGCCGCCGTCCGCTTCGGCCGGCTCGGCGGCTTTGCCCATCTCAAGACGCTGATCGACAAGCTGCGCGCCGATGTCGGCGAAAAGCGTTCGATCCTGCTCGACGGCGGCGACCTCTGGCAGGGCTCAGGGCTCGCCAACGCCATGAACGGCGCCGACATGGTGGAGGCCGCCAATCTGCTCGGCATCGAGGCAATGACCGGGCATTGGGAGTTCACCTATGGCGAGCAGGTGCTGCGCGACAATCTCTCCCGCTTCAAGGGCGAGTTTCTGGCGCAGAACGTATTCCTGACCGAGGAAGCCGCGTTCAACGACGCCAAGGCGTTCGATCCAGCCTCGGGGCGGGTGTTCAAGCCGTCTGTCATCAAGGAGATCGGCGGCCATCGCGTCGCGATCATCGGCCAGGCCTTTCCTTACGTGCCGATCGCGCACCCCAAGCGCTTCACGCCGGACTGGAAGTTCGGCATCCGCGATGAGGAGCTGCAAAAGCTCGTTGACGGCCATCGCAACAACGACAAGGTCGAGGCGGTGATTTTGCTGTCGCATAACGGCATGGACGTCGACCTCAAGCTCGCCAGCCGTGTCACCGGCATCGACGTCATCCTCGGCGGCCACACCCATGACGCGATCCCGATCCCGATCACGGTGACCAATGCCGGCGGCGTCACGCTGGTCACCAATGCCGGCTCCAACGGCAAGTTCATCGGCGTGCTCGATCTCGAGCTCGCCAAGGGCAAGGTCGCCAAT
This sequence comes from Bradyrhizobium sp. JR3.5, assembly GCF_054057015.1. Classification (NCBI taxonomy): domain Bacteria; kingdom Pseudomonadati; phylum Pseudomonadota; class Alphaproteobacteria; order Hyphomicrobiales; family Nitrobacteraceae; genus Bradyrhizobium; species Bradyrhizobium sp. JR3.5. The sequence continues at coordinate 3,479,642 of NZ_JBSRYV010000002.1, read as the reverse complement.
CTCCGCTATCGCCTGCTGCCGGTGTTTGCCGAGCTCTTGAAGCCCGATCCGGCGATGCAGGCGCTGATCGACAAGATGCGCGATCCGCATGCCGACGAATGGAGCGACAAGCTCGGCACGGCCGACCGCCTGCTCTACCGCCGCGGCAATTTCTCCGGCACCATCGACCAGCTGATCTGCGATGCGCTGCTGAACGAGCTCAACGCCGAAATCGCGCTGTCGCCCGGCTTCCGCTGGGGCCTCACCACACTCGCCGGCCAGCCGCTGACCATGGAAGACGTGCTGTCGGAAACCGCGATCACCTATCCCGAGACCTACGTCGCCACGATGACCGGCAGCCAGATCAAGGATGTGCTGGAAGACGTCTGCGACAATTTGTTCAACGTCGATCCCTATTATCAGCAGGGCGGTGACATGGTCCGTGTTGGCGACCTCGCCTACACCTGCACGCCAGGCGAGACCGTCGGCAAGCGCATTTCCGAGCTGAAGCTCGGCAACGGCAAGCATCTCGAAGCCGGCAAGCATTACAAGGTCGCGGGCTGGGCCTCGGTCAACCAGCAGAACGGCGCACCGATATGGGATGTCGTGGCCAGGCATCTGCGCTCCGGCCGGCCGCCGAACCGCGACGAACCCGGCGTGACGCTGAAAGGCGTCGAGGACAACCCGGGCATTGCGAGGCACGGATGACGCGGCGCGCGTTCATCGCGGCGCTCGGCTTTGCGGCGATCGCGCTGGCAACGCCGCCGGCCCGCGCCCAGCTCGCGCCGTTGCAGGACAAGCCGTTCGCCGAGCACAAGGTCGTGCTGCAGCTCTCCGATAACGATCCGAAGAAGCAGGGCCTCGTCATCAGCGTCGCCAACAATCTGATGAAGCACTACGACCCCGACAAGGTCGCGGTCGAGATCGTCGCCTTCGGCCCGGGCATCGACTTGCTCAAGCCTGACAATGCCAACCGCAAGCTGGTCGAGAGCCTGGTCGCGCAGGGCGCGCGGGTCGACATCTGCCTCAACACCGTCGACACGATCGAGCGCGACACCGGCAAGCGGCCGGACTACATCGCAACCGCCACCCCCGTGGAGGTCGGCGTCGCACAGATCCTGCTTCTCACCGAGAACGGATACACGCTGGTCCGTCCTTAACACCGCCGTCGCCTGAACGCGCATAACCCCTCCCGCGGAAAGAGCCGGGCCGTTGACCCTTCGAGACGCCGCTACGCGGCTCCTCAGGGGTGGCGGGACCATGGCTTGCACGGGGATGGATTTGCTTTGAATCGACCCTATCTATGGAATAATATCCTCCTCACGACTCGCCCCGGAGAACAGGTAAGCCGTCATGATCTTTCGCCAGCTCTTTGACAGTGTGTCCGGCACTTACAGCTATCTGCTCGCGAGCCGCGCCGGCGGCGAGGCGCTGATCCTCGATCCCGTGCTGGAGAAGGTCGACCGCTACTGCAAGCTGCTGCAGGAACTCGACCTCCGACTGGTCAAGGCCGTCGATACGCACCTGCATGCCGATCACATCACCGGCCTCGGCGAGCTGCGCGACCGCACCCAGTGCATCACCATCATGGGCGAGCAGAGCAAGGCCGACGTGGTGTCGATGCGCGTCTCCGACGGCGACAAGGTGACGATCGAGGGCCTCTGCCTCGAAGCGCTGTACACGCCTGGCCACACCGACGATTCCTTTAGCTATCTGATGGGCGACCGCGTCTTCACCGGCGACACGCTCTTAATCCGCGGCACCGGCCGCACCGATTTCCAGAACGGCAGCGCGCGGGCACAGTACGATTCGATCTTCAACCGCCTGCTCAAGCTGCCGGAGGAAACCCTGGTGTTCCCCGCGCATGACTACAAGGGCGACACCGTCTCCACGATCGGCGAGGAGAAGCGCTACAATCCGCGGCTGCAGGTGAAATCGATCGACGACTATGTCGAGCTGATGAACAACCTTCATCTCCCGAATCCAAAGATGATGGACGTCGCGGTGCCCGCCAACATGCATGTCGGCCTGCACCAGGACGAGCTTGCCAGGGAAGGCCTCTCCCTCAGCGCGCGCGATGCCATCGCGAGTCTCGGCCGGCCCGATATCCTGCTGGTCGATTTGCGCGAGAGCGGCGAGCGGGCCAAGCACGGCATGCTGCCCGGCGCCCTGCACGCGCCCTATCCCGGGATTTGCGCCACATTGCAGCCCGGCGGCATGCTGCGCGAAGTCGCGGCCGCGACCGGCCGCCGCGTCGTGTTCTTCTGCGCCTTCGGTGAGCGCTCGGCGATGGCCGTTGCCGCCGCGAAGAAGGCGGGATTGGCGAACACCGCCCATATCGAAGGCGGCATCGACGCCTGGAAGAAGGCTGGCGGGCCGGTGGTGCAAGGGTAGGTCACTTCCCGTCATTGCGAGGAGCGAAGCGACGAAGCAATCCATGCTGCAGCAAGCGGAAGGATGGATTGCTTCGCTTCGCTCGCAATGACGATAGAGATTCCTACCGCGTCACCCGCTTGAGCTCCTCCGTCAGCCGATCCAGCGCATCGGCCAGCATCACGCCGCCGCACACCGTCAGCCGCTCCGGCACCACGATCCGCTTGTCGGCCGGATAGAATCGCTCCAGCGCCGGATGCAGCAGGAAGGCGCGGCCCTCGTCTTCGGCACGATCGCCGGCCTCCGACACCAGGATGAAATCCGGCCGCAGTTTTACGATTGCCTCCAGCGAAGCAAATCCGCCCGCGTCGAGCCCGAGTTCGCCGGCCACGTTGCTCAGGCCGGTTGCCGCCAGCAGCGAGCTGACCAGGCTGCTGCGACCTGCGACAAAGCCGCGGCGCTCCACCGGCAGCACGCGATAGTGCTGACCATCAGCCGCTGCCCGGGCCCGCGCGATCGCCGCATCGAGCCGCGCGATCTCGGCCCGCGCGCGATCCGGATGCTGCAACACGTCGCCCATCGCGCGGATCTGGTCCCTCACCTCATCCAGCGTGCGCGGCACCGTGAATTCGATCAGGTGCAACCCGTTGGCCTTCAAGAGATCGCGCGTCGCACGCTTGTCGAACAGGCTGACCACGACAAGGTCGGGCTTGAGCAGCAGCACATCCTCGGCCTCGCCGGCCAGAAGCGGATAGTTTCGCGCCTGCTCGGCGGCCCAGGATTGCCAGGCATCGCGCGAAAAGCGGCTGAGGCCGAGGATCTGGTCCGGATCGGCCAGCGACAGCACGAGCTGGTCGCTGCAGACGTTCATCGAGACGATGCGCGGTCCGGCGGCGGACGCGGCTGCATACGACGTCAGCCATGCCGCTGCGGCCACCGCTGCGAGACGCCGCATCCCCATCACACGTCCGCCCATGGCACGATGACGGCCTCGCGCTGAAATTCGGCGCGATAGGCGCTGACCCGGAACACGCTGGCCAGAACACTCTCGGACAACGCCTCAGCAGGCGCGCCTTGCGCCGCCAGCCGTCCCTCCGACAGCACCAGCACGTGATCGGCAAAGCGCGCGGCGAGCCCGAGATCGTGGGTCACCACGACGACCAGCACCCCGGTGTCGGCGACGTTGCGCAGCTTCTGCATCACGTCGATCTGGTGGCGCGGATCGAGCGAGGCGGTCGGCTCGTCGGCGAGGATCACCGGCGCCTCCACCGCCAGCACCCGAGCCAGTGCGACGCGGCTGCGCTCGCCGCCGGACAGCTCGGTGACGCGGCGGTCGCTGAATTCAGTGACGTCGACCGCCTGCATTGCCCGCAGCACGGCCTCGATATCCTTCGGCGACAGCCGCGCCGGATCGGTCGCGCCGTGCGGATAGCGGCCGAGCGCGACGATATCGCGCGCCGGCAGCGGCCAGTGCACCATGTGCCCCTGTGGCAAATAGGCGAAACGCTTCGCCCGCTCGCGCAGCGCAAGCGACGCCAGCGCGTCGCCGCCGATCCGGATCTCGCCGTCGGATGGAATCAATCCGGCCAGTGCGCGCAGCAGCGTGGTCTTGCCGGCACCGTTGGGGCCGACCAGCGCCACCAGATGGCCCGCTTCCAGCGACAGCGAGACATCGTGCAACACCTTGCGGCTGCCGAGCGAGGCATTGAGCGCGATTGCAGAGAGCAGCGTCATGCCACGCCTCCGCCGAGCGCGCGGCGTTCGCGCATGATCAGATAGAGGAAGAACGGCACGCCGATGATCGAGGTCAGCACGCCGACCTTGATGTCCGACGTCGAGGGGATGATGCGCACCGCGATATCGGCCGCGAGCAGCAGCGCCGAACCGGCGAGCGCGCTCGGCACCAGCAGCCGCGCCGGATCGTGACCGATCAGAGGGCGCATCAGGTGCGGCGCGACGAGGCCAATGAAGCCGATCGTGCCCGTGACCGCGACCGCGCCGCCGACGCCGAGCGCGACGCCCGTGATCACGAGGAGCCGCAGTCGTCCGACATCGACGCCGAGGCTCTGTGCTGCCTCTTCACCGAGCGTCAGCGCACGGAATGCGCTCGCCTGGCTGAGCAGGACGGCCGCGCCCGCGATGATGAAGGGCAGCGCCAGCGCCACGTGCTGGAAGCTGCGGTCCTCCAGTGAGCCGAGCAGCCAGAATGCGATCTCCAGCACCACGAACGGATTGCGGGAGAGGTTCATCACCAGCGCCGTCGCGGCTCCGGCAAAGCTCGAGATTGCGAGTCCCGCGAGGATCAGGATCAACAGCCCGGCATTGCGGCCGGCAATCGCCAGCAGCGCGAACACCGAGCCGAACGCGGCGACGATTGCCACCACCGGCAGCGCATAGGAGCGCACATCGGCGAGGCCCAGCGCGATCACCAGCACCGCGCCGAATGCCGCCGATTGCGGCGCACCGAACAGCGACGGCGAGGCCAGCGGATTGCGCAGCAATCCCTGCAGCGCCGCGCCCGATAGCCCGAGAATACCGCCGATCGCGAATGCCAGAATGGTGCGCGGCAGCCGGATCTCGCGCACGATCACCTGCGCCACGTCGCTGCCGCCGCCGAACAGCGCCTCGATCACCGCGAGCGGCGACAGCCGCACCGGCCCGATGCCGAGCGAGAGCACGAGCAGCAGCACCACGAGCGCGAGCAGCGCCGCGGTGGTGCCCCACCGGCGCCGCGCCGCGACCTCGGCCGCCAAGGCAAAATCCTGCACGCTCATTGGATCCATGCTCTTACAGCGATCGCCGTGGCAGACAAGCGACACCCGACAAAAACCGTGGCCAGCTGGCGGCCGCCCGACCTCCGCCGGATTGACTTTGCTGCCCGGCCGAACCCTAGATGAACATGACGGTTCTATCATGAGATGAAAAGGGAATGCGGTGCGGGGAAACTTCCCCAACGCCGCGGCTGCCCCCGCAACTGTATGCGGTGAATCCTTCGTCACAGGCCACTGGGAATCTCGGTCCTGGGAAGGCGACGGAGGGTAACGACCCGCGAGCCAGGAGACCTGCCGTCAGCCGTGGTCACACGCGAAGATGCCGGTCGGGGAGTACAGGCATGAGCTTCACTTGGAGCTGCAAGCAGCTGGGCCTGCGAGCACGATGGTGAGACTGGCTCGCGGTGACGTGCCACTGACGTTACCGAGGTCTCACCTAGATGTTCTCCAACTCTTCCTCCCGGCGCCGCCGCGTGCTTCTGCTCGCGTCGACGATGATCGTACCGACCATCATCATCTCGACCGCACGGGCGCAGCAGGCGCCCGTTCCCGAGCAACTTCCGGCGATCGAAATCACCAAGCCCGGCGACCAGAATGTCACGCGCGCCAGGCCGGCCGCTGACGAAGCGCCGGCCCCGCGCCGCCCGGCGCCGGGCACCGCGCAAGGCAACAATGTGGGCAGCGGAGCAGGATCGAACACGACAGGGACCGGACCGGCCACGGGAACGGGCGGCACCGGCGGCAGCCCCCAGTTCGCGGGCATTGTCGGCTCTTCCTCGCCCGTGATCACGGCCGACGACATCGCGCATTCGCCGGTGCAGTCGCTGCCGGAGATGCTCGCGCAGCTGCCGGGCGTGCAGCTGCAATCGCTTTATGGCGGCCCGAACGGCGCCAAAACCTCGGTCGACCTGCGCGGCTTCGGCGCATTCGCCTCCGACAACACCCTGTTCCTGCTCAACGGCCGCCGCCTCAACGACGTCGACAAGGCCGGCTTCGATCTCACCACTATCCCGCTCGATTCGATCGAACGCATCGAGATCACGCGCGGCAACAGCGGCGCGGTGCTCTACGGCGACAACGCGGTGGGCGGCGTGGTAAACATCATCACCAAGACCGGCGCCGGCGGTCCGCCGGCCACGATCCGGGCCGAAGGCGGCTTCGGTTCGTTCAACACCCGCATGGCCGCGGTGTCCGCGGCGCTCAATTCCGGCCCGTGGTCGACCTCGTTCTACGGCAACGGCATCAAGTCCGACGGCTACCGCGTCAACAACGCGCTCGACCAGCGCAACGCCGTCGGCAACGTCAACTACACGACATCGGATCTCACCGCCTTCCTCACCGTCACCGGCAGCGACCAGAAGCTCGGCCTGCCCGGCGGACGGCTGGTCGATCCGTCGATCGGCGTCAACGAGCTGCTTACCGATCGCCGCGGCGCGGCGACGCCCTTCGACTATGCCAACCAGCAAACCGCCAGCGTCACCACCGGCTTCACCAAGACGCTAATGAACGGCGTCGACCTCATCGTCGACGGCGGCTGGCGGCAGCGCGAGACGCAAAGCGCCTTCTTCGGCACCGTGCCGACCATCAGCTTCGCCTCGACCTATAATGATGCGGCGCTACAGACCTGGTCGATCACGCCGCGCCTCAGCGTCAAGAACTTCATGCTCGGGATGCCGTCGACGATCCTGACCGGTATCGACTATTACGATTCGACATTCCGCGAGGCACGCGGCGCCTATCAGGGCGGCGATCCCTACCACATCTACAATATCGAGCAGCAGACCGTGGCCGGCTACTGGCAGCATACACTGGGCGTGCTGCCGACCACCGATTTCTCGTACGGCGCGCGCGTCCAGAATACCAGCGTGTCGGCACGCGATCGCTACGATCCGAATGCACCGTTCGCCTTTGACACGCAGGCGGCGCCGCTCGACAGCAACGAGACGCAATACGCGCTGCATGTCGGCGCCGAGCATCGCTTCACCGACACCTTCTCGATGTTCGGCCGCGCCGCGCGCGCATTCCGCACGCCTGATGTCGACGAGCGCGTCGCCTCGGGTCCGTCATTCGATCCGCTGACCTTCGCCCCGATCCCGCAGAACTTCCCAGCTCAAGACCCAGACATCGCAGGACGTCGAGGGTGGCTTCCGCGTCAAGACCAACCTGTTTCAGGTCCAGAGCAGCGTCTATCTGATGGATCTCGAGAACGAGATCCATTTCAACCCGGTGCTGTTCTACAACGTCAACCTCGATCCCACCCGCCGCTACGGCTCAGAGACCAGCGCCTCGCTCAAGGTCAGCGACAGCGTCACCCTGCGCGGCGGCATGGCGATCACCCGCGCCGTCTTCCGCGAAGGCATGTGGGCCGGCAACGATGTGCCGCTGGTGTCGCGCTACACCGGCAATCTCGGCGTGACCTGGAATATCTGGCAGAACTGTCTGGTGTTCGACGCCACGGTGCGGGCCTGGAGCTCGCGCATCATGGACAACGACCAGGCCAACACCCAGAGCCGCATTCCCAGCAACGCCACCGCCGATCTCAAGCTCAGCGGGCAATACGACCGCTTCTTCTGGTCGCTCAGCGTGAACAATCTGTTCAACGCGCTCTATTACGACTACGCCATCGCGAGCTCGTTCACGGCCGGCCGCTTCTCGGCCTATCCGCTGCCCGGCCGCACCTACATGGTCAAGGCGGGCGCGACGTTTTGAGCTATCCAGCGCGGCGGGTGTGACCGGCCGCGCCCATCTCCTTACGTTACAAGCACCAGCGAACTGGGGTAGAATTCCGGCTGCTGATTTGACCCGCGCAGGGGAAACGGATGGCCAAGGCCGGAAAGAAGAGCAAGGGCGGCGGCAAGATCGACGACAAGACCGACGACAAGTCGAAAAAGCCTGCGCCGCCCGCGGCGCCACAGGACGACGACTATTATGAGGACGGCGACATCGCCACGCCGAAGCTCGATCGCTACGGCAATGATGACGAGCCGTTGTGAGGGATCAGCACTATCCATCCCCACGTCGTCCCGGGCAAGCGAAGCGCGACCCGGGACCCATAACCACAGGATTGGATTGTCTCGCAATGCTGGGGCCACAGCCCTTCCTCGACAATTCAATCCTGTGGTTAAGGGTCCCGGCCTTCGCCGGGACGACGTGTTGAGAGATCGCGCAGAAAATGCTCCCCCTCGATCTTCTCGATACTCGTGCGATCGAGCAGATGCGCACCGAAGCCGCCGCGCGCCAGCGATGCGGCGATCGGCGGCGATGCCAGCAGCAGCGCGGTGGTCATCGCCAGCGGCACGGCACTGAGCCAATCGAGCCGCACCGGCGTCAGCTCTTCGCTGCTGCCCCGATAAAGGCCTTCGCCCGCGGCGATGCGGCCGCATTCCCGGATCAGGTCTCGCCGCGTGCCGTCGCGCGATGCGCTGCCGAGCAGCGCCTGCATCGCGAGATGCGTTCGTACCCCGCTGCGGCTCTCGGAAAGCGGCGCCGGCGTCTCGCCAAGCGAGACGCGCAGCAGCAGGTCGACCAGATCGGTGCCGGCGCGATACGCGTTGACAGGCTCGACCAGCCGCGGATTGCAGTCGATCAACAGCGGCGTTGCGCTGTCGAGCGGCATGATGACGTCGACCGAGAGCGCGCCGTGCCAGCCGAGATGCGCGCCGATGGTCTCGAGCGCGGCACGGATCGCCGGCCGGCTCACGCTCTCCTTGATCGCCTCGCCGCCGCCGACACCGGCCGCGATCTGCCGGTAGGCGTGAAAGCCGACTAGCGCGCCGCGGCAGAACACCGACTGGGCCTTCTCGACGGTGCCGGTGATGAGATCCTGCGTCAGCACCTCGCCGGCAAAATCGCCGGCGGATTCGAGATCGTAGAGCGCGCGGTTGAGATCGCCGGCATCGCGCACGAACCAGACGCCGCGGCTGGCGGTGCCGACCGACGTCTTCACCACGGATGGAAACCGCACCGCCTCGCGCAGCTCGTCGGCCGAGTTCACGATCCGGGTCGGCGGCTGCGGCAGGCCGAGCTGGTCGAGCAGCCGGCTGAAGCCGGCCTTGCTGTGCACCGCGCGATAGCTGGCGAAATCCGGCAGCGCCAGGCCGGCACGTGATGTCAGCCGCGCCGCGGCGCGGGCGAACAGGAAGCCCTGCTCATGGGTCGGCAGCAGCACATCGAAATGTCGCGACGCCAACAAGCGCTCGACGAAGCGAAGGAAGCCGGCCGGATCCGACCGCAGCGGCGGACAATGGTGGTATGTGCGGACAAAGCGGGAATAGCGCGCCAGGCACCAGCGCGAGGGGTCGCAGACCTCGACGTGATGGCCGGCCAGCCCCAGGATCGTGATCGCCTCGCGGCCGGAGGTGCTGGAGCCCTCTGACACAAGCACGCGGAGCGGCTTTTTGGCGTCGATCATGGCCGATCATCACCGCAGGACCACACTTTGTCGCCGCCTTTAATGCCGCATGTGTCGATCCGGCACGCCCGCGCCGGGGGCAGCCATGCAGGCGCGTTCATGGACAATTAGCGGCCAGCCTTTATTTTCTGCCCGCCCTGCCGGGCATTTTTTTGACGCGTTTTCTTCACGCGAACCGCGACCCACTTCGCTCGAAAACGCTATGGAATTGGAGTTTCACTGACATGGTCGACATTCTGGCCGCACCGCAGCAAGCGAAAGCCGACAGCGCGCTGCGCACGCTGACGGGGATTTCGGTCGCCCATTGGGTCAGCCACTTCCATATCTTCGTGCTGCCGATGCTGTTCCCATTCCTGAAGCAGCAGCTCGGCGTCGGCTATGTCGAGCTCGGTTTCGCGCTGACGGTGTTTGCGGTGGTCTCCGGCCTGACCCAGGCGCCGATCGGCTACCTCGCCGACCATATCGGGGCGCGCAAGATCCTGCTGATCGGGCTGACCATCGGCGGCTGTGCGCTGATCGGGCTCGGCCTGCATCTGAGCTATACTTCGCTGATCGTCTGTGCGGTGGCGCTCGGCCTCGCCAACAGCGTTTACCATCCGGCCGACTACGCGATCCTCTCGGCCCATATGGACGAGGCGCGGATGGGCCGCGCCTTCTCGATCCACACCTTCGCCGGCTTCCTCGGCGGCGCGGTGGCGCCTGCGATCATGGCAGCACTGGTCGCCTCGGTCGGCGGGCTCGGCGCGCTGATCGTTGCCGGCGCGGTCGGCCCGCTGGTGGCGCTGTTCCTGATCGTGCTCGGCATTCCCGATGCCGGCGCCAACAAGAACAAGCCGAAGGACGACGCGGCGCCGAAGGCCAGCGTGATCACGCCGGCGCTGATGGTGCTGACGGCATTCTTCACGCTGCTCAGCCTGTCGACCTCGGGCATCAACAATTTCGGCGTGGTCGCGCTGATGGGCGGCTACGGCGCGTCGTTCTCGACCGCCAACGTCGCACTCACCGCCTTCCTCGGCGCCAGCGCCGCGGGTGTGCTCGCCGGCGGCTATCTCGCCGACTGGACCCATCGCCACAGCCAGCTTGCCGCGGCCTGCTTCGCGGTCAATGCCGTTCTGGTGCTGCTGATCGCGCTGATGAACCTGCCGCCGGTGGCGCTCACGCTCGCGATGGGGCTTGCCGGATTCCTCGGCGGCGTGTGATCGCGCCCTCCCGCGACATGATGGTGCGCAACGCCGCGCCTCCCGGCGCCGCCGGCCGCGCTTTCGGCATCGTCTCCACCGGCTTCAACTTCGGCGGCATCGTCAGCCCGCTGCTGTTCGGCTGGATCATGGACCAGCACATGCCGCATTGGGTGTTCGGCGCCTCGGTGGTGTTCATGGTGCTGACCGTGCTGCTTGCACTGGTGACCGAGCGCAAGCCGCAGGCCTCCGCAGTTGTAATGCAGGCGCAGTCCCGCTAGGGCATCCCGCTCTCACCGCGCATCGAGCCGTCGTCGACGAGAGGCGCGGCCAATACTTGCCGCCGCCAAACTCATCGGCCCCAGAATGCAGGCGTCGTCTTGAACCGCCGCCAACTCTTGCGCAGCGCTTTCGTCACCGCGATCTGATCACGGGCCAGCCAGCCGGTTATCGCGCCGATGCCGAGATGAAGCGCGGGCTGGTCGTCCTGCCGGATCGTATGGAGCAGCACGCGCGTGCTTCCGATGTCGCACACCCGCCCCAGACTGGTCTGCAACCCGGCGAGCCGCTTCACGTAGCGCTTCGCCGGCGCGTGGGACGCATAGAGCGGCAGGAAGAACTCCGCCGCATAGCGCAACTTCTTGAGGTTGATCCTGAGATTGTGCTGCGCGTGGATATCGAGCCGCCGGAAGCCCGCACCCCGCTTCAACGTCTTGCGATGCAATCGTTCCAGAATCTTGTCGGCGAACACCGGCATCGGTTGCGACAGGACAGCCAGCGCTTCGCTGTCGATCTCGTTACGCCAGCCGCGACGTTCCACCAGATGCCCGAGCGAGAGCAGGAAGCGGCTGCACCGGGGATCGGCCAGGACGTTCTGCAAGGTGCCGTAACTCGACTTCCGTTGCTGCTGAACCGCCTGGCGAAGGCCATCCAGATCGATATCCGGAACCGCGCTGACCAGGCGGGTGATCGTCGTTTCGGCGAAGACGTCCCAATCGCGGGCCTGGCCGAGCTGCCGCATCAGCCATTTTGCTTCGCTGTTGACCGCCAGAAATGCCGGCGATGGAATGTCGCGCCGGAACAGCGCGCAGATCGTCCGCAAGCGTCGCAAGGCCACGCGCATCTGGTGCACGCCTTCGGGGTCCGATCCCTGCTCGGCCACCGCGTGATTTTTCAACAGATGATGCCAGCAGGAGCCCACCAGCAACGCGATGACGTCGTCGACCACGAGCTCCGCGGTGATGCCTGACAACTCGGCCTTCGCTGCCGACGGCACGACATCGAACGCGAGCGCATAGCCGCGTTCCGCCTTGCTGCGCGTGCCGATCTGGAGCGGCGCCGCATCGAGCAACTGGGTTCCGAGATCGAACAGGACGCCGGCATTGCCGCTCTTCAGTTCAAGCTCGATTTCCGACAGCACCTCCTGGCGCGCATCGGCCTCGATCGTCCCCTCGTCGAATGCGATTTCAACCGACGCATCGGGCAGATCGAGCTGCCGCGCGTGCCGGCGTACCTTTGTCAGCGAACACCGGCACCAGCGCATCGTTGCTCAGCGCCGCCACGGGATCGCCGACCTCGTCGGCGGGCAATCGCGCCAGATCAGGGGCGATGCTCTCAAGCGGCACCTCCCATTGGCGCCGCCTCAGAGGCTGCGAGCCATTGGGTGAAAGCTTCAGCGTCTGGATGAAGGTCTTGCCGCTGCGTCGCACGCGCAGTGACATGCCATGCCGAAACAACAGCCGCTCCGGCGTGTCGTAATAGACGGTTTCCAGCCGGTGAAATGCACCGCGATTGCGCGCATGCTGCACGATGCAGGCTGCCTCGCGCAGTTTTTCGAGGCTTCCTTGCGGCGCAAGCAGCTTGAGTTCGATTTCCGCCTGATCGCCATGCCTGACGGCAATGGCAGTCCCCGCCTCGGTCACGACCGGCCGCCGTCCATCTAGTGATATCGCCCCCAGCATGGTCTATGAAGGTTTCGTGACAATGACAAGGCATATCGCTGCATCGCAGCGTGCATTAAATCCAAGTTTTACATGCTCAAGTTGTAGGTAACGACACCGCCAGTCCCGGGCGATGGACGCCGGTCGCGTCCAGCGTCGTGCACGCTGCGCATTCATTCCGATCGCCGCGACAGCACCTGCTTCAAGAGCGGCTCGATCCGCGACAGCTCATCGAGATGAACCGCAGACAGTTCGGCGAGATGATCGGCCGCGAGGCCGGTTAGCTTCAGCAGCACCCGCCGCTGGTCGGCGGGGTCGAGCACGCGCTCGACCAGGCCCGCCTCGGACAGCCGGTCGACCAGTTCGACGGTGGTGTGATGACGAAGCCGCAGCCGCTCGGCCAGATCGCCGATCGTGACCGGCCCGCCGCCCGGATAGCCCCTGATCGCCAGCAAGGCCTGATGCTGCCGGGGCAGCGGCGTCCCCGGCGAAACAAATTTCCGCAACGCGCAATCCCCGCTGGCAAACCATCGCCGGCGCATCCCAGAGCTTCGCCGGCGATGGTTGACAGCATCAAGGGCTCACCCATGATGCCGGCAACCAAGAACAGCCACGGGATGAAACGCCATGACCTCGACCCCAGACCTCGTGATCCGCGGCGGCAACATCGCCGACGGCAAGGGCGGCGACCTCTATGAGGCCGATGTCGCGATTTCGGGCGGCAGGATCACCGAAGTCGGCAAGGTCTCTGCAAAAGGCAAAGAGGAGATCGACGCGCGCGGCAGACTGGTGGCGCCCGGCTTCGTCGACGTCCACACCCATTACGACGGCCAGGTGACCTGGAGCCAGGACATCACGCCGTCGTCGCAGAACGGCGTCACGACCGCGATCATGGGCAATTGCGGCGTCGGCTTCGCACCGTGCCGGCCGAGCGACCACGGCAGGCTGATCCAGCTGATGGAAGGCGTCGAGGACATTCCGGAGCCGGTGCTGAGCGCAGGCATTCCCTGGGCTTGGGAAAGCTTCCCCGACTACATGGAATGGCTGTCGAAGCGCAGTTTCGACATGGACATCGGCGCGCAACTGCCGCACGCGGCGCTGCGCGTCTATGTGATGGGCGAGCGCGGCGCGCGCCGCGATCCCGCCACGCCCGAGGACAATAAGGCGATGGCGGCGCTCGCCGGCGATGCGGTGCGATCGGGCGCGCTGGGTTTCTCGACCTCGCGCACGCTCAATCACCGCACCTCGACCGGCGACTACACGCCGACACTGAAAGCGGGCGAGGATGAATTGACCGCGATCGCCGGCGCGATGCACGGCGTCGGCCGCAGCGTGCTGCAATTCGTGCTCGACCAGAGCACCGTTCACGAAGACCTGCCGATGATGCTGCGGGTCGCCAAGAACACAAGGTGCCCGATTTCGTTCTCGGTCGCTCAGGCCGACAAGGCGCCGCGGCGCTGGCGGCAGACAATGGACACCATCAATGAAGCCGCCGCGCGCGGCCTGTCGATCACGACCCAGATCGCGGCGCGGCCGGTCGGGCTGCTGCTCGGGCTCGAATTGTCGCGCAACCCGTTCCAGACCCATCCGAGCTATCGCGCGATCGCCAGGCTGCCGCTGGCGGAGCGGCTGACGCATCTGCGCCGGCCCGAGGTGCGCGCGGCGATCCTGAGCGAGAGCGCGACGGCAACCGACGATCCGCTGTTCTTCCGGCCGAACTACGACAAGATGTATCTGCTGGGTAATCCGCCGGACTATGAGCAGCCGCCGGAGAACGCGCTCGGCCCGCAGGCGCGCCGCCAGGGCCGCCAGCCGGAAGAGCTCGCCTATGACGCGATGCTGACCGACGAGGGCCGCGGCATGCTCTATGTGCCGTTCCTGAATTATGCCGACGGCAATCTCGATGCCGTGCATGAGATGCTGCGCGAACCGAGCGCGGTGCCCGGCCTGTCCGACGGCGGCGCGCATTGCGGCATCATCTGCGATGCCAGCTTCCCGACCTATCTCTTGACGCACTGGACGCGCGACCGCAGCCGCGGCGAGAAGCTCTCGATCCCGTTCGTGATCGCGGCGCAGTCGCGGCAAGACCGCGCTGTCGGTTGGGCTCACTGATCGCGGCGTGATCGCGCCGGGCTTCAAGGCCGACGTCAACGTGATCGACTACGACCGGCTGCACCTGCATCCGCCGAAGGTGCATTACGACCTGCCGGTCGGCGGCCGCCGCCTCTTGCAACAGGTCGACGGCTACGACGCCACCATCGTGTCAGGCGTCGTCACCCAGCTCGAGGGCAAGGCCACCGGCGCGCGGCCGGGCAGGCTCGTCCGCGGCGCGCAGGGGTTGAACTAAGGTAGCTTGTAGCCCGGATGAAGCGAAGCGCAATCCGGGGCAGCTCTATCCGCGGATAGCAAGGCCCCGGATTTCGCTGCGCTTCATCCGGGCTCCAGAGAGTCCGGGCTACAGAGAGCTCGGCATTGACGCGAACCGCGGCCGCCGCGTCACCCTCCCCTGGAGGGGGAGGGTCGCTGGGCATGTAGCGAAGCGGAATGCGCAGCGGGGTGGGGTGACGGTCTCTCCACACGGATGCTGCCCGTGTTGAGAGATCACCCCAGCCCGTCTCACATTTCGCTGCGCTCAACGTGATCCGACCCTCCCCCTCCAGGGGAGGGTGGAAGGCACGCCCCTACGTCGGCGACATCGCGCCTTTGATCGTCCCCGACGGCTGCGCCGTGCCGGTCAGCCGCGCGCGCTCCGTGTTGGGCCACAGCAGCAGCAATCCGAGCAGGCCGGAGCCGGCCATGATCGCGGCGTTGATGGTGAAGCCGCTCATGTAGCCGGCCATCGGCGTGGCGGCGTGCTGGATCACACTGCCCATCACCATCGGCGCCAGAATGCCCGAGATGGTGTAGAGCGCACCGTAGATCGCGATGATCGCGCCACGCTGCGACACCGGCGTGAACTCGCCGAGCATCGGCGGGCACACCACATAGATCGAGCCGCACAGGCCGGAGCCGATCACCAGCAGTGCGATCATCAACGCGCCCGGCGGCGCATAGGGCAGCGCAGCGAGGATGCAGCCGCCGACGATCAACGGCACCGAGCCGAGCACGCCGCGCGCGCCGCGGGTGGTGAAGCCGCGCGCCAGCATCAGCTGCGAGATCCAGCCGGTCAGGATCACGATCGTCGCACCGAAGATCCAGGGCAGGATCGAGACGAAGCCGGCTTGCTGCTGCGAGAAGCCGAGCCCCTCGATGATGAACGACGTGAACCAGGTCAGGCCCAACGACAGCGCCCAATAGGCGCCGAAGGTCGCGACCACGCAGCCGACGAAGGTGCGCGACGTCAGCAGCTTCCAGTAGGGAATCCGTGGTTCATCGGCAACAACGGCAGCCGTCGACACCAGCGGCCCTTCCTTGCCGAGCGCGAACCAGGCGACGGTCCAGAGCAGGCCGACGATTCCGAGCGCGCCGAAGGCGTGATGCCAGCTGTGATTGACGATGATCCAGTTCAGCGCGGGCACCGCGAGGATCACGCCAAACGCCGAACCCTGCGACAGGATCGCGGTCGGCAGCGTGCGCTTCTCATCCGGAAACCATTTGTAGATCGCGTGCGCGGCGACCGAGAAGGCCGGTCCCTCGCCGGCGCCGAGGATGATGCGGCAGATCGTGAGCGTCGTGAGGCTGACGGTGCCGATCATCGGAAATTGCGTCAGCGACCAGATCACCGCCAGGATCAGCAGCACCCAACGCGTGTCGACGCGGTTGACGATGAAGCCGACCACGATCGCCGAGATCGAGAACAGATAGAAGAAGGATGAGCCGAGATCGCCGAACTGCTCCGGGGTGAGACCCATCTCCTTCCGGATCGGCACGCCGGCAAGCCCGACCACGATCTTGTCCGCAAAGTTCACCACCATGTACAGGAACAGAAGGAAGGTGATTTGCCAGGCGCCTTTCGGCGTCCCCTTCGACATCCCTTTGGGCGTCGGTTGCGTTGTCATGTCTGGCTCCCCGTCGTTTCGTTTTTTGGCTTCGTAAGATCGGCCTCGGCAGGATGCTAGCCACGCCTCGCCGCGCAACGCAACCCCGCATTTCCTCGGGTTCTGTGGCCGGCGCGACACGATGGCCGGGCAGGCGCGCCCGATCACGATCGCGTCGTCGCGGCCAGTGAAGCGGTGATCTGTCATCGGCCGGCTGCTATGCTCGGGGCAACGAAAAGCCGAGGTTATTGAAGGTTGGGTTATTTCATGAACAGATCGATCCTTCGCGCGGCCGCCTGCGCTGCGCTTGTGTCCGCCGCACTGCTCGCCGTGCCTTCTGTCCGCGCCGAGGACGCGGCAAGCCCGGACTACGCGGCGATCGTCGCCGCGCCCGATCGCAGCGATGCGGATCGCCAGGTCGACCAGCGCCGCCAGCCAGCAAAGATGCTGGCCTTTGCCGGCGTCAAGCCCGGCATGACCGTTCTCGACATGGCGGCGAGCGCCGGCTACAGCACCGAACTGTTGGCGCGCACGGTCGCCCCTTCGGGCAAGGTCTACGCGCAGGATTCGGCGGCCGTGCTCGAGCGCTTCGTCAAGGACAAGTTCGACACCCGCGCCAAGGCGCCGGCGATGAAGAACGTCGTCCATGTGGTGCGCGACTACGACGACCCGATCCCGCCCGAGGTCAGCAACCTCGACATGATCACCTTGTTCTTTTTCTATCACGACATCAGCTATCTGCCGGTCGATCGCGCCGCGATGAACAAGAAGATGTTCGCCGCGCTGAAGCCGGGCGGCTTCCTGGTCATCGCGGACCACTCGGCCAAGGCCGGCGAAGGCGTAAGCGTCGCCAAGACGCTGCACCGGATCGAGGAGAGCACCCTGAAGCAGGAGATCGAGGCGGCCGGCTTCAAGCTGGTCGCCGAGGCCGATTTCCTGCATCATGCGGAGGACCCGAAGGACATTCCCGTCTTCAAGGCGCCGGTGCCGATCGACGAGTTCGTCCTGAAATACCAGAAGCCTTGAATGAGGCACGGCCATCGCTTCACCTGACCAGACCGCCGCGGTGCTTCGCGTCACCGGCCTGACCAAGAGTTACCGCTCTGCCGGTGAAGACGTCGCGGTGCTGCGCGGCGTCGATCTCACTGTCACGACCGGCGAGAGCGTGGCGCTGTCAGGCGAATCCGGCAGCGGCAAGAGCACGCTGCTGCATTTGATCGCGGGGCTCGATGCCGCCGACAGCGGCGAGATCAGGCTCGCCGACATCACCGTTTCCGGTCTCAACGACGCCGGCCGCGCCGCGCTGCGCCGCGACCGGCTCGGCCTCGTGTTCCAGCAGTTCAACCTGATCCCGAGTCTCACGGTTGCGGACAATCTCGTGTTCCAGTCCCGCATCGCCGGCCGCCACGATGCGGCCTGGCATGACGAACTGGTCGAGCGCCTCGGGCTCAAGCAGCTCCTGAAGCGCTATCCCGAGCAATTGTCCGGCGGCCAGCAGCAGCGCGTCGCGATCGGCCGCGCGCTGGCGCCGAAGCCGCAGTTGCTGCTTGCCGACGAGCCGACCGGCAATCTCGACGAGGACACCGCCGACGAGGTGCTGCTTCTGGCGCGCGATCTGGTTGCTCGCACCGGCTGCGGCTTCCTGATGGTCACCCACAGCGCGCGGCTCGCCGCGACGCTCGACCGCCAGGTCACCCTGCATGCCGGGGTCATCGCATGAGGCGGGCGCTGTGGATTCTTGCGGTGCTGCTCAGCCATTGGCGGCGGCATCCGATGCAGCTCGCAACCCTGCTGATCGGGCTGATCTCGGCCACCGCGCTGTGGAGCGGCGTGCAGGCGCTGAACCAGCAGGCGCGCATCGCCTATGACCGCGCCGCCGCGACCTTCGGCGGCGCGCGCACCGCCATGCTGGTGAGCCGCGACAGCGCGACCTTCCCGCAAAAACTGTTCGTCGATCTGCGCCGCGCCGGCTGGCCGGTGTCGCCGATGCTGGAGGGCCGCGTCCAGATCGACGGGCGCAGCTTGCGCCTGCTCGGTGTCGAGCCGGTGACGCTGCCGTCCGAGGTCGGCAACGCACCGGCGGTCGGGCGCGGCAGCCTGTTATCCTTTGTCACGCCGCCGGGCGAGATGCTGGTGGCGGGCGAGACGCTGCGCGATCTCGGCCTCAAGGAGGGCGAACGGCCGCAGGCCAACGGCACGAGTTTACCGCCGCTGCGCGTGCAGGCGGAGCTCGCGCCCGGCGCGCTGGTCGTCGATATCGGCATCGCGCAGGACATCCTGAAGATGCCCGGCCTGGTGTCGCGCCTGCTGGTCGGCAAATCGAAAACGCCGCGCGCGACGCTTGAAAGCGTGGCCGGCGAAAAACTTCGGCTGGTGGAGCCGAGCGCCGAGAGCGACCTCGAGCGGCTGACCGACAGTTTCCATCTCAACCTCACCGCATTCGGCCTGCTGTCGTTCTTCGTCGGCCTGTTCATCGTCAACTCCGCGATCGGCCTCGCTTTCGAGCAGCGGCTGCCGATGCTGCGCACCTTGCGCGCTTGCGGCGTCTCGGCGCGGCTGCTCAACACCGTGCTGGTGATCGAGCTGGTGTCGCTGGCGCTGGTCGCCGGCCTGATCGGCCTCGTCTGCGGCTACTTCATCGCGGCAGCCTTGCTGCCCGATGTGGCGGCCTCCCTGCGCGGGCTCTATGGCGCGCAGATCCCGGGACAGCTTTCGCTCAAGCCCGTCTGGTGGTTCGCCGGCATCGCCATCAGCATTCTGGGCGCGCTCGCAGCCGCCGCCGCGAGCCTTGCCAAGGCGATCCGGATGCCGGTGCTGGCGACGGCGCAGCCGCAGGCCTGGCAGCAGGCGCAACGGCGCTGGCTCATGTTCCAAAGTGCCGCGGCGCTCGCGGTGTTTGCGGTTGCCGCAGCGCTCATTCGGTTCGGCGATTCCCTGATCGCGGGATTTGCGGTGCTGGCTGCGCTGATGCTCGGCGCGGCATTGATCCTGCCGATGGTGCTGCAAATCGCGCTCGCGATCGGCCAGCGCAGCGCGCGGGCGCCGGTCGGCATCTGGTTCTGGGCCGACAGCCGCCAGCAGCTCTCAGGCCTGTCGCTGGCGCTGATGGCGCTGTTGCTCGCGCTCGCGGTCAATGTCGGCGTCAGCACCATGGTGGAAAGTTTCAGCCGCACCTTCCTGGTCTGGCTCGATGGCCGGCTCGCCGCCGACGTCTACATCAGCGCGGCCAGCGATCAGCAGGCAAAGGAGATCAAGGCGTGGCTGCGCGATCGGCCCGAAGTCGCGGCGATCCTGCCCGGCGGCCGCGCCGATACCCAGCTCGGCGGCGCGCCGGTCGAGGTGCTCGGCCTGCCCGACCACGCCACCTATCGCGACAACTGGCCGTTGCTGGAGAGCACGTCCAATGCCTGGGTCAGGCTGCGTCCCGGCTACACCTGTCTGGTCAGCGAGCAGCTGTCGCGGCGGATGAAGCTTGCCCTCGGCGATCGTATCGAGGTCCCCGCCTCCGGCGGCAACTGGCCGCTCGAGATCGTCGGCATCTATGCCGATTACGGCAACCCCAAGGGCCAGATCGCCGTCAACTTCGCTGCGCTGACCCGGCGTTTCCCGCAGACGCCGCAGACCCGGATCGGACTCCGCGTCGCGCCAGATCACATCGCGCCGCTGATCGCGGCGTTGCAGGAGAAGTTCGGCCTCGACGACCGCAACGTCGCCGACCAGGCGACGATGAAGCGGGAATCCAAACGGGTGTTCAACCGCACCTTCTCGGTGACCGCGGCGCTCAACGCCTTCACGCTCGGCGTCGCCGGCACCGCGCTCCTGACCAGCCTGCTCACGCTGGCCAATTCGCGGCTGCCGCAGCTTGCGCCGCTGTGGGCGATCGGCCTGACGCGGCGGCGGCTCGCGGCGCTCGAACTGTTGAAGACCATGGCGGTCGCATTGATCACCGCGCTGTTCGCGCTGCCGCTCGGCCTTCTGGTTGCGTGGTGCCTGCTTGCGATCGTCAATGTGAAGGCATTCGGCTGGCGGCTGCCGTTCCAGGTCTTCCCGTTGCAGCTGATCGAGCTGCTCGCCGTGGCACTCGCCGCCGCCTTCTGTGCGGCGGCGCTGCCGGTCGCTAGACTGGCGCGCATGCAGCCAGCCAGCCTGATCAGGATCTTCGTCAATGAGCGCTGAGACGCGATGAGGGCAATCAGCGACCGCAAGGAAACTCTGTTCCCTCTCCCGCTTGCGGGGGAGGGTCAGGGTGGGGGTATCTCCGCGAGTCGCATTGCGGAAAGAGCCCCCACCCGTATCGCATCTTCGATGCGATACGACCTCCCCCGCAAGCGGGAGAGGTGACATGAGGTTGCGGATGCGCCGATCCATACGACGTACAGTCGCCGCTCGCGCGATCATCACGCGCCGCACCTTTGCCGGCGGTGCGCTGGCGCTCGCGCTCGGCGGCAAGAGCCTTGCGCAGGGCTTTGCCGGGCTCGGCGAGAATGCCGAAGGTTTTGCCGCCGTCACGCCGGGCAAGCCATTCGCATTCCCGATCGATCACGGCCCACATCCGGAGTTCCGGATCGAGTGGTGGTACGTCACCGCGAATCTCTCCGACGCGAATGGCGCGGCCTATGGCGCGCAATGGACATTGTTCCGTCAGGCGATGAAGCCGGGCGGTCCCAGCGAGGGTTGGGCCAACCAGCAGGTCTGGATGGGCCACGCCGCCGTGACCAGCGCCACCACGCATCGTTTCAGCGAGACGTTTGCGCGCGGCGGCATCGGTCAAGCCGGTGTCGAGGCCACGCCGTTCCGTGCCTGGATCGACGCCTGGGAGATGCACGGGCTCGACCCGTTCGATGCGCAGCGCGTCGCGCCGCTCGAACTGAAGGCCTCAGCTGCCGACTTCAGCACCGCGCTCCGCCTCGACGCCAACCGCCCGCTGGTGCTGCAAGGCGACCATGGCTACAGCCGCAAGTCGGATCGCGGACAGGCCTCTTATTATTACAGCCAGCCGTTCTACAACGCATCCGGCCGCATCGTGATCGACGACAGACCGGTCGACGTCACGGGTATGGCCTGGATGGATCGCGAATGGAGCAGCCAGCCATTGGCGGCGGATCAAACCGGCTGGGACTGGTTCTCGCTGCATCTGCCCGGCGACGAGAAGCTGATGCTGTACCGGCTGCGCCAGAAGGATGGCCGCGAGAACCTGTTCGGCAACTGGTTCACGCCGGACGGCCGCTCGGCCGAGATCGCTGGGCCCGGCAACAGCATCACGCCGGTTGCGACCACCGAGATCGACGGCCGCAAGCTGCCGACATCATGGCGCGTCGCCTTTCCGGCGCACGGCCTTGCCATCGAGACCACGCCGGTCAATCCGAAGGCCTGGATGGGGACGAGCTTCCCCTATTGGGAAGGCCCGATCCGCTTTGCGGGCAGCCACGCGGGAATCGGCTATCTTGAGATGACCGGGTACTGAAACGCCGACAGAAGATCGGCGTGCCCAAAATCGTCCAGCCTGTCAAACCGGTCGCTGCCGCCCCGTCATGACATCGGGGCCAATGAAACAAGAGGACACGCCTGACATGTACCACTACACGGCCATCGTCACCTGCCTTGCTGGTCGCGTTCTATTTCTTCACCTCGACACAGGTCGCGCGCGCCCGCGTCGCCTATGGCGTCAAGCTGCCGGCAATCTCGGGCAATCCGGATTTCGAGCGCATCTTCCGCATCCAGATGAACACGCTCGAGTGGATGCCGATCTTCCTGCCGTCGCTGTGGCTGTTCGCGATCTATGTCGGCGATGCCGCGGCCGCAGCCGTCGGTGCACTCTGGGTGATCGGCCGCATCGTCTACTTCATCGGTTATCGCGAGGCGGTGGCGAAGCGGAGCCGAGGTTTTGCCATCCAGGCCGCAGCGTGCATCATCCTGTGGATCGGCGCGCTCGGCGGCGCGGTGTGGCGGCTGGCGCATTGAAGGCGCGATCGCGCTACACACTCCGCTGTCGTCCCGGGCTTGACCCGGGACCCATAACCACAGGGTCGAGTTTTGCGATGGCTGGGGCCCCAGCCTGATCTCACAACAAAATGCGGTGGTTATGGGTCCCTGCTCCAGTGCGCAATTGCGCACAAGGCAGGGACGACGGTGATGTTGTGTCGCGAGCTGCGTGATACGTCAGCTGCGCGTCACTTCGTCAGCGGGCAGCCGCTGTCCTTGGCGCTGAAGAACGCCTTGTCGCCCGGCACCACGGCGAGCTGCTTGTAATAGTCCCAGGGCTTCTTCGATTCCGACGGCTTCTTGACCTCGAACAGGTAGAGGTCGTGGACCATGCGGCCGTTGGCGAGCACCTTGCCCTTGGCAAAGGCGTCGTCGACCGGCAGCTCCTTCAGCTTCGCGGCGACCGCGTCGCTGTCCTTGGTGCCGGCGGCCTTCACCGCCTTGAGGTAGCTCAGCGTCGCCGAATAGGTGCCGGCATGGATCATGCTCGGCATGCGGTTGGTGCGTTTGAAGAAGCGCTCGCTGAAGGCGCGCGAGGCGTCGTCGTGATCCCAGTAGAACCCTTCGGTGAGGACAAGACCCTGGGCTGCCTCCAACCCGAGACCGTGCACCTCCGACAGCGTCATCAGCAGGCCGGCAAGCTTCTGGCCTCCGCGCACGATGCCGAACTCGGCCGCCTGCTTGATCGAGTTGGTGGTGTCGAGCCCGGCATTGGCGAGCCCGATGATCTTGGCCTTCGAGCTCTGCGCCTGCAGCAGGAAGGACGAGAAGTCCGACGAGTTGAGCGGCACGCGGACCGAGCCGACCACCTTGCCGCCCTTCGACGTGACGATGTCGCTGGTGTCCTTTTCCAGCGCGTAGCCGAAGGCGTAGTCGGCGGTCAGGAAGAACCAGGTGTCGCCTCCCGCTTCCGTCAGCGCGCCGCCGGTCCCGACCGCGAGCGCGCGGGTGTCATAGGCCCAATGGAAGCTGTAGGGCGTACAGGCGTCGCCCGAGATGCGCGAGGTCGCCGCGCCGACCACGATGTCGATCTTCTTCTTTTCCTTCGACAGTTCCTGCACCGCAAGCGCTACCGACGAGGTGGTGAGCTCGGTGATCATGTCGACGTTCTCGACCTCGTACCAGCGTCGGGCAATCGCGGTCGCCAGGTCCGGCTTGTTCTGATGGTCGGCGGTGACGATCTCGATCTTCTGTCCCAGCACCTCGCCGCCGAAATCCTCGACCGCCATCCGCGCCGCCTCGAGCGAATACTTTCCGCCGTAGTCGGCGTAGACGCCGGACTGATCGTTCAGGATGCCGATCTTGACACCTTGTGCCGCTGCCGGCGCCGCAAGCATCAGGCTGCAAGCCGCGACCGCGGCCAAAAATCCCGACTTCATTTTTGTGCTCTCCCAGCAGTCTCTCATCAGGAAAAATCGGCGCGACATTATTTTATAACCCCGCGCCTGCCCATCTCTTTCCGCTCAGCCGTTAGTATGGGCTGCCGACGCAAGTCCGCACAATATCTGCTCCGTCACCCTGAGGTGCGAGCCTTGCGGCGCAATTGCGCCGCTGGGCGAGCCTCGAAGGCTCGACGGCCCGGCTGGTGGCCGTGCATCCTTCGAGACGCCTGCTTCGCAGGCTCCTCAGGATGACGGAGAAGCACTCGCTGCTGCGGAATGCCGGTCGCCCTCACCCCGCCACGTTCGCTGCGGGTTCCTTCGGCTTGCCCTCGTTCTTTCCTTCCGCGAGGTTGCGCACCACCATGTAGAAGATCGGCGTGAAGACCAGGCCGAACAGGGTGACGCCGAGCATGCCGAAGAACACCGCGACGCCGACCGCCTGGCGCATCTCCGAGCCCGAGCCGGTCGACAGCACCAGCGGCAGCACGCCGAGGATGAAGGCGAACGACGTCATCAGGATCGGCCGCAGGCGAAGCCGGCAGGCCTCGATGACCGCCTCCAGCCGTGGCCTGCCCTCGAGCTCGATATCGCGCGCGAACTCGACGATCAGGATCGCGTTCTTGGCGGCGAGGCCCACCAGCACCACGAAGCCGATCTGGGTCAGGATGTTGACGTCCTGGCCCATGATGCGCACGCCGATCGTGGCCGCGAACAGGCACATCGGCACGATCAGGATCACCGCGAACGGCAGTGTCCAGCTGCCATATTGCGCGGCCAGCACCAGATAGACGAACAGCACGCAGATCGGGAACACGTAGAGGCCGGCGTTGGCGCCGTTGATCTGCTGGTAGGACAGATCGGTCCATTCGAACGAGAAGCCGCTCGGCAGGGTTTCGTCGGCGAGCTTCTTGATGGCGTTGAGCGCCGTCGTCGAGCTGACGCCCGGCGCCGGCTCACCCTGCAGTTCGGACGCCGAGTAGAGATTGTAGCGCGCGACACGGTCGGGGCCCGAGATGTCCTTGAAGTCCACGACACTGCCGAGCATCACCATGTCGCCGGCGGCGTTGCGGGTGCGCAGCCGCGAAAGATCGGTGGTCTCCTTGCGGAACGGCAGATCAGCCTGCGCCGTGACGTGATAGGTGCGCCCGAACAGGTTGAAGTCGTTGACGTAGGTCGAACCGAAATAGGTCTCGATCGTGTCGGTGATGTTGGCGATGGGAACGCCGACCTTCTGCGCCTTGACGCGATCGATATCGACGAACAATTGCGGGGTGTTCGCGGAATAGGGCGAGAACACCGAGGTCAGGCTCGGCGACTTGCGCGCGGCCAACACCAGTTCGTCGGTCGCGGACGCCAGCAATTCTGGCCCGCGCCCCTGTCGATCCTGGACGCGGATGGTGAAACCACCGCCGGTGCCGATACCGGGCACGGCCGGCGGCGGAATGACGATGATGAAGGCGCCCTGGATCACCGACAGGCGCTTGCGCAGGTCGGCCGTGATCGCGGTCGCCGTCAGTCCCTTCTTCAGGCGCGCCTCCGGCTCGTCGAACACCGGGAACAGCGCCGCGGCATTACCCGCCTGCGTGCGCGTCGCGCCGGAGAAGCCGGCGAAGGCCGCGACGCGAACGATACCGGGCGTATCCAGCGCAATCCGCTCGATCTCGCGTACGACAGCCGTGGTCCGCGCCAGCGACGCGGCGCCCGGCAGTTGCGCCGAGATGATGACGTAGCCGCGATCCTGCGCCGGAATGAAGCCCTGCGAGGTGGTCGCGAGCAGCCAGCCGGCGCTGCCGATCAACACGAGGTAGATCGCGACCATCACCACGGTGTGCCGGATCACGAAGTCGGCGACCGCCGCATAGCCATGCGCCAGCCGGTCGAATACGCGGTTGAACAGCGCGGTGAAGCTGTCCCAGCCGCGCGCGATGATGTTCCAGCGTGCCGGCGGGCGTTTCTCCTCGTGCGGGACCAGGATCTGCGAGGCCAGCGCCGGCGACAGCGTCAGCGAGCAGAAGCAGGAGATCGCGGTCGCGACCGCGATGGTCACGGCGAATTGCTGGAAGAACTGTCCGGAGATGCCGCCGAGGAAGGCGGTCGGCACGAACACCGCGCACAGCACCAGTGCGATCGAGACCAGCGCGCCGCCGACCTCCTCCATGGTCTTGAGCGCCGCCTCGCGCCGGCTCATGCCGTGCTCGAGATGCCGTTCGACATTCTCGACCACCACGATGGCGTCGTCGACCACGATGCCGACCGCGAGAACCAGGCCGAACAGCGTCAGATTGTTGATCGAGAAGCCGAGCGCGGCCATCACCGCGAAGGTGCCGACCAGCGACACCGGGATCGCGATGATCGGGATGATCGCAGGCCGCCATCCCTGCAGGAACACCAGCACCACGATGACGACGAGCGCCATCGCCTCGTAGATCGTCTTGATCAGCTCATGAACCGATTGGGCGATGAACTCGGTCGGGTTGTAGCCGATGTTGTAGTCGAGCCCCTTCGGGAAACCCGCCTTCATACGCTCCATCGTGTCGGAGATGCTCTTGGCGGTGGCAAGCGCGTTCGATCCCGGCCGTTGCGTCACCAGCAGGGCGACCGCCGATTTGCGCAGCAGGAAGCTGTTGGTGGCATAGGACAGCGCACCGAGCTCGACGCGGGCGACGTCGCGCAGCCGCACGGTACGGCCGTCAGAGCCGGCCTTCACCACGATGTCCTCGAACTGCCTGATGTCCTTGAGGCGGCCGGTGAAGACGAGGTTCGGCTGGAAGGCGCGATCGGCGATCGGCGGCTCGGCGATCTGGCCGCCCGCGATCTGCAGGTTCTGCGCCCGGATCGCCGCCAGCACCTCGCCCGAGGTCAGGCCGAGATTGGCGATCCGATCGGGATCGAGCCACAGCCGCATCGAGTAATCGCGCGCGCCGAACATCTGGATGTCGCCGACGCCGTCGAGCCGCAAAAGCTGGTCGCGGACCTGCAGCAGCGCGTAGTTGGAGATGTAGAGCTGGTCGAACGTGTCGTCGGGCGACAGCATGAACACGACCATCAGGATGTCGGGCGAGTTCTTGCGGGTGACGACGCCGTTGCGCTGGACCTCTTCAGGCAGCCGCGGCTGCGCGATCGCGACGCGGTTCTGCACCAGCACCTGGGCCTTGTCGAGGTCGGTGCCGAGCTTGAAGGTCGCGGTGATGGTGAGCTGGCCGTTCGAGGTCGCCTGGCTGTAGAGATACAGCATGTCCTCGACGCCGTTGATCTCCTGCTCGATCGGAGCGGCGACGGTGTCGGACACGGTCTGCGCCGAGGCACCCGGATACTGCGTGGTCACCGTGACGGTCGGCGGCACGACCTGCGGATATTCCGAGACCGGCAGCGTCGGATAGGCGATCGCGCCGACGATCAGCAGCACGATCGACAGCACCATCGCGAGGATGGGCTGGTTGATAGAGAGCCTGCCGAGATTCATGGCTTGGCACCTGCCGCCGGCTTGTCTCCAGCCGGGGGCTTGTCTCCTGCCGCGGGCTTGGCAGCTTCCGCGGGCTTGTCGCCGGCCGGGAGCTTGGCGTCGGCCGGAGCCTGGGCCATCTTCGGCGTCACCTTGGCGCCGACGCGGGCGCGTTGCAGCCCGTCGACGATCACATGGTCCTCCGGCTTGAGGCCTTCGCGGATCACGCGCAAGCCCTCATCCAGCGGTCCGAGCGTGACCGCTCGTGCTTCCACCGTGTTGTCGTCCTTGACCACGAACACGATCTTGCGCGACTGGTCGGTGGCGATGGCGGTATCCGGGATCAGCAGCGCCTCATAGGGCGAGGAGCCGATCAGGCGGACGCGGCCGAACTGGCCGGGCAGGATCGAGAGGTCCTTGTTCGAGATCACCGCGCGGCTGCGCAGCGTTGCGGTCGAGACGTCGAGGCGGTTGTCGAGGAAATCCATCTTGCCCTCATGCGAGGGCTTGGTCTCGCCGGTCAGGGTCACCTGCACCGGGTTCGCCGTATCGCGCGAGCTCGGCCGCCGGCCTTCGAACCACAGCTTGCTGTTGCGCTGATAGGTCGCCTCGTCGACGTCGAAATAGATGTAGATCGGATCGAGCGACACGATCGAGGTGAGCAGCGTCGCTCCGCTCTCGCTGCCCTGCACCAGGTTGCCCGGGGTCACCAGATGCCGGCTGACGCGGCCGGTGATCGGCGCCAGCACATGGCTGAATTCGACGTTGAGCTGCGCGGCCTTCAGCGTGCCCTCGGCCTGTGTCTCGGCGGCGCGCGCGGCCTGCAACGCCTGGCGGCGCTGGTCGACGACCTGCTCCGAGACCGCGCTGGTCTGCACCAGATTGAGCCCGCGCTCGAGATCGCGCTTGGCAAGCTCCCCCTTGGCGCGCGCGTCGGCGAGCTGACCTTCGGCCTGCAGCACGACCGCCTCGAACGGCCGCGGATCGATGATGTAAAGCAGATCGCCGGTGTGGACGATCGCACCGTCCTTGAACTCGACACTGTTGACGAAGCCGCCGACGCGGGCGCGGACCTGAACCTCTTCGATCGCCTCGAAGCGACCGGTGAATTCATCCCAGTCGGTAACGGTGCGCTTGACCGGCTGCGCGACGGTCACGGGCGGCGCCGGAGGCGCGGCCTGCGATTGCGCGCTCTTGTCGCCGCAGCCGCCGAGCGCCAGCGCGGCCAACAGCCCGATCGGCGCGAGGCCGCGCCGGCACGCCCTGACAAATCCCTGGCGGCGAAGCGAATGACGCTCGACGCCGGTTACCGGAGCCGGACGCTCCGTTCTGTCAATCGAACTCAATTCGCTCTCCCCCAAAAGACCACGAAGCACGCCGACCAAATCAGGGCTACGAAAGTCGCAATTAAACTTGCGGTGATTCAACACGGCTGGACCACCGCAATGTCGCGGCAGCGGACGTCACAGATGTAGCCGCACCCCAGTCTCTTCAAGATGGCCGCCGGATCAAGCGAATAGTTGCGCAATCTGAAAGCCTTACGACACGCTCGCGAAACCGTGACGACGAAAAGGGGCAGTTTAGCTGGCCTATCGAGGCTGCAAGGTCACAGACAGATCGTCTCGAATCAATCACAGCGCGAGTTCGTTTCACAGATTCGTCACACCGCCCCGATTCTACTCTTGGCACAGGAACCTTTCGTCACGACCAGCCAGGTTCCCACACTCTACCTCCCGCTGCACGGCGAAATCGTCGTTAACGGCGCGGTTGTCATCCGGACACACATTGACACCCGGTAGGGTGTATCGCCAATACGGTCATGGTTGCCAAAGCATGAATATTCTTGGCCGGCCGCATTTTTCTCGAACATTCATAGTGTTTTGTCGCGGCGCGAGTGTGTGAAAGCGACTACGTAAATGGCAAGTGCATTTGATCTTGCTGATGCTGCGGCCCCGCGAACATCGCGGCCTTCTCGAATTGCAGGCGGCTTGGCGCGATCGCCGGCCGCGGGCGATCAACTTCAACGTGTGAACGGCTTCACACGTCATCGTCTCCAACAATTGTAAATATTGATCGGCTTCCACGCCGGTCGCAGGAGTGCTCATGACGACCATACCTGCCTATACAATCGGTGGTTTAACGCGCCCCGAACTTCACCTCGATCCGACCGGACATATCATTCTTGATCCGGCCGCGCAGGCGTTCGCCGACACGTATGGTCTGCAGTATCTCTACCTCGGCTGCCCTCCCGGTACGCTCTGGCCGCCGATCCAGGGCTTCCTGGCGCCGCCGACCGACGCCAAATTCCAGCACCAACACGGTCGTTGAAGGCGCCGCAGCCAACACCTCGGTCGGCATCACCGCGCAGTCGAGCAGCCTGATCGGCCTTCCGGTCACCTATTCGCTGACATCCGATTCCTCCCATGGCGGCTTCAAGGTCGATCCGAACACCGGCGTGATCTCGGTCGCCGATCCCACCAAGGTCGACTTCGAGAGCTCCGGCGGCAGCTACATCGTCAATGTGCAGGCAACCGACGGCATCTTCGCCTCGTCGCAGAGCTTCACGATCGCGGTCAGCAACGCGCCGCCATCGACACCGGTCGACAGCAACGCCGCCGCCAACGCCGTCAACGAGGGCGCCGCCGTCAATACCCTGGTCGGGATCACCGCATCGTCGGCCGATGTCAACGGCCCCGGCGTCACCTATTCGCTGACCGGCGATACGTCCGGCGGCGGCTTCAAGATCGATCCCAACACCGGCGTCGTCACCGTCGCCGATTCCACCAAACTCGACTTCGAGACCGCGCCGAGCCACGCCTACACCATCACCGTGCAGGCCAGCGACGGCCATGGCGGCTTTAGCTCGCAGAGCTTCACGATCAACGTCAACGACGTTCCGGTCTCTACGCCGGTCGACACCAATCCCGCCGCCAACAGCGTCGTCGAAGGCGCCGCCGTCAACACGCTGGTCGGCATCACGGCGTCCGCGGTCGATCCGAACGGTCCCGCAAGCACCTACTCGCTGACCGGCGACACCTCCGGCGGCGGCTTCAAGATCGATCCCAATACCGGCGTCGTCACGGTCGCCGATCCGACCAAGCTCGACTATGAGAGCGCGCCCGGCCACGCCTACACCATCACCGTGCACGCGACCGCCGGCGCGACCTCGTCGACCCAGACCTTCACCATCGGCGTCACCGACGCACCGCCGTCGGCGCCCACCGATACCGACGTCACGGCCAATTCGGTGGTCGAAGGCGCGGCCATCGGTACCGCGGTCGGGATCACCGCCCACGCCACCGACATCAATGGCGGCGCCGTGACCTATTCGCTGGTCGGCGATGCGCACGGCTTCACCATCGACGCTGCGACCGGCATCGTCACCGTCGCCGATCCGACCAAGATCGATTTCGAAACCGCCCCCGGCCACGCCTACACCATCACCGCGCAGGCCAGTGACGGCACGCTGACCAGCACGCAGAATTTCACCATCAACGTCACCGACGTGGCGCCATCGACCCCGGTCGACAGCAACGCCGCAGCCAACACCGTCGTCGAAGGCGCAACCGCCGGCACCGCGGTCGGCATCACCGCGCATGCGGTCGACATTAACGGCCCGGCCGTGACCTATTCGCTGACCGGCGATACCTCCGGCGGCGGCTTCGCGATCGATGCGGCGACCGGCATCATCACCGTCACCGACCCGACCAAGATCAACTATGAAAGCGCGCCCGGCCACGCCTACACCGTGACGGCGACCGCCAGCGACGGCACGCTCGCGAGTTCGCAGACCTTCACCATCGGCGTCACCAACGCGCCGCCGTCGGCCCCGGTCGACGCCGACGCCAACGCCAATTCGATCGCCGAAGGCGCGGCCAACGGCTCGACGGTCGGCGTCACCGCGTCGGCGATCGACGTCAACGGCCCGCCCGTCACTTACTCGCTGGTCGGCGACGCCTCCGGCGGCGGCTTCACCATCGACGCGACGACGGGTGTCGTCACCGTCGCCGACGGCACCAAGATCGATTACGAAAGCGCGCCCGGCCACGCCTACACCATCACCGCGCAGGCCAGCGACGGCCAGGGCGGCACCAGCACGCAGAGCTTCACCATCGCTGTCACGGACGTTGCGCCATCGACCCCGGTCGATAGCGACGTCGCCGCCAACACGGTCGTCGAAGGCGCCGCCGCCGGCAGCACGGTCGGCATCACCGCGTCGGCGATCGACGTCAACGGCCCGGCCGTGACCTATTCGCTGACCGGCGACACCTCGGGTGGCGGCTTCACCATCAACGCGACGACCGGCGTCGTCACCGTCGCCGATCCCACCAAGATCGATTACGAAACCAGCGGCGCGGCTCACAGCTATACCATTACCGCACAGGCGAGCGACGGCACGCTGGCGAGTTCGCAGACCTTCACCATCGCCGTTACCGACGTTGCGCCGTCGACCCCGGTCGACAGCAACGTCGCCGCCAACAGTGTCGTCGAAGGCGCCGCCGCCGGCAGCACGGTCGGCGTCACCGCGTCATCGACCGACGTCAATGGCCCGGCCGTCACCTATTCGCTGGTCGGCGACACCTCGGGCGGCGGCTTCACCATCAACGCGACAACGGGTGTCATCACCGTCGCCGACCCCACCAAGATCGACTACGAGAGCAGCGGCCCAACCCATTCCTACGCGGTGACCGCGCAAGCCAGCGACGGCACGCTCACGAGCTCGCAGACCTTCACCATCGCCGTCAACGACGCCCCGCCGTCGACCCCGGTCGATGCCGACGCCACCCCCAATTCGATCGCCGAAGGCGCGGCCAACGGTTCGACCGTCGGCATCACCGCATCGTCGGTCGACGTCAACGGCCCGGCCGTGACCTATTCGCTGATTGGCGACACGTCCGGCGGCGGCTTCACCATCAACGCGGCTACGGGCGTCATCACCGTCGCGGACTCGACCAAGATCGACTACGAAAGCGCGGCCGGGCACGCCTATACCGTCACCGCCCAGGCGAGCGACGGTACGCTCGTGAGTTCGCAGACCTTCACCATCGCCGTCAACGACGTCGCGCCATCGACCCCGGTCGACAGCGACGGCGCCATTAACCGCGTCGCAGTCGGCGCACCGGTCGGTTCGGGAACCGGCGTGACGGCATCCTCGACCGACGTCAACGGCCCGGCCGTGACCTATTCGCTGGTCGGCGATACCTCCGGTGGCGCCTTCACCATCAATGCGGCAACCGGCAAGGTCACGGTCGCCGACCCCACCAAGATCCACGCCGCCGATCCGTCCTACGACGTCACGGTCGATTCCTCCGACGGCACGCTGCACAGCCAGCAGACCTTCACCATCGCGGTTGTCATCGACGCAGCCCCGGTCGTCACCGCCGGCCACATCCTGGGCTACACGGAAAACCAGGTCGCGACCCCGATCGATCCGGCGATCACCGTCACCGACTCCGACACCGCCACGCTCGACCACGCGACGGTGCAGATCACCGATCATTATGTGAGCGGCGAGGACGTCCTCGGCTTCGTCAACACCGCCACGATCACCGGCACGTTCGATGCCGCGTCCGGAACGCTGACGCTGACCGGCATCGATTCCGTCGCCAACTACCAGGCCGCGCTGGCGTCCGTGACCTATTTCAACACCAGCGACAATCCGTCCGGGCTGGCGCGCACCGTCACGATCACGGCCAATGACGGTACGCTCGACAGCACGCCGGTCACCGACACCATCAACGTCACCCCGGTCAACGACCCGCCCGTGGTCACCGCCGGCCACGCGCTGAACTACACCGAGAACCAGGTCGCGATCGCGTTCGACCCGGCGATCACGGTCACCGACGTCGACAACACCACGCTGGCCGGCGCGACCGTGCAGATCACCGGCAACTATGCCAACGGCCAGGATGTCCTGGGCTTCACCACCATCGGCAACATCACCGGCACGTTCGATGCCGCGACCGGCAAACTGACGTTGACCGGCACCGACACGGTCGCCAACTACCAGGCCGCGCTGGCCTCGGTGACCTATTTCAACACCAGCGACAACCCGTCGGGCCTGGCGCGCACGGTGACGATAACAGCCAATGACGGCGCCGCGAATTCCACGGCAGTCACCGACACCATCAACGTCACGCCGGTCAACGATCCGCCGGTCACGTCAGCCGGCGGCACGCTGAACTACATCGAGAACCAGGCCGCGACCGCGATCGACACGTCGGTCAACGTGTCCGACGTCGACAGCGCCAACATGGCCAGCGCCACGGTTGCTATTACCGGCGGCTTCGCCGCGGGCCAGGACGTGCTCGGCTTCATCAACCAAAACGGCATCAACGGATCGTACAACGCCGCGACCGGCGTTTTGACGTTGACCGGCTCCTCCAGCGTCGCGAACTACAAGGCCGCGCTCGACTCCATCACCTATTTCAACACCAGCGACAATCCGTCCGGGGCGGATCGTACCGTCAGCTTTACGGTCAATGACGGCTCGCTGGACAGCAACACCTCGACCTCGACCATCCATGTCACGCCGGTCAACGACGCGCCGGTGATCAGCTTCGGCGCCATCGCCGGATTCACCGAACCGCCGAATGGCGCGCCGGCAGCGAACTCGACGCCGGTGACGATCACGCCAAACCTGACGATATCAGACGCCGAAGGCAACAACCTGACCGATGCGACCTTCGTGCTGAACGATCTGAAGCCGTCGGACGCGCTCTCAATCGCGGGGCACGCCGGCACCAGCGGGGACATCGGCGGGATCCACTTCGACATCAGCAGCACCGCCGGAACGGAAACGATCAGCTTCACCGGCACCGACACGCTGGCGCACTACAATGCGGCGCTCGACCTGATCCAGTTCAACAACACCAGCGAAAACCCCGATACCACCGCGCGTTCCTATACCCTGACCGTGCACGATGACGGCGGCACCGCCAACGGCGGCAACAACACCGGGACGGCATCGACGACGGGAAGCGTGACCGCCGTCAACGATGCGCCCACCGCGACGGTGCCGGCGGACAATTCGATCGGCACCGCCTTCTCGCACACCAATCTCACGATCGCCGGCCTGTCGGTCGCCGACGTCGACGCCGGCAGCGGCAACGTCACGGCGACGATCGCCTCAAACCACGCGGCCCTGAGCTTCGACACCACGGGGCTCGCGAGCTTCACCAACAACGCCAGCCACACCGTCACGCTCACCGGCACCATCGCGCAGGTCAATACCGCGCTGGCGACGCTGACCTACAACAGCGACGACGGCTTCACCGGCTCGGATACCGTCACGCTCAACGTCAACGACAACGGCAACACCGGCACACCCGGCGCGCAAACCTCCGGCCCGCAGACCTTCCATGTCGGCGTCGTGCCGCAGGTGTTCTACATCGACAACTCGACGACAGGCACTAGCCTCAACCTCGGTACCCAGCACGATCCCTACACCTCGATCGCGGCCTTCAACGCGGCGAATCCGGCCGGCTCCGGCGACTATGTCGTGCTCGAGCACGGCACCGGCACCTACAGCGAAGCCAACGGCATCAACCTCGCCAGCGGCGTCAACCTGATCGGCGGCAGCCATACCCTGACGTTCACCAATCCGGTGACCAACGCCGCGGTGACCGCGAATGTCGGCTCCGGCACCGATCCGGTCATCCATGTCACCGGCGCCGACAACGGCATCGACCTGCTCGGCACGTCGGGCCACACCATCACCGGCGTCAGCATCGACACCTCGGCCTCGACCGGCATCGGCATCAGCGACGACGGCAACAATGTCGGCACCGTCACGATGTCCGACATCACGGTCAAGACGGCCAGCGGTGCCGGCTTGAGCTTCACCCATGGCGGCACCATCACCGTCACAGGCAGCAACAACACCATCACGTCGACGACTGGCACCGCCCTCGATGTCGAGCACACCAACATCGGCGCCGACAATCTCACCTTCAAGAGCATTTCGGCGACAGGCTCGTCGGGCAATGCCGGCATCATCCTCGACACGACGGGAACGGCCGGCGGGCTCACGGTCACCGGGACCGGCTCCGCGGGATCCGGTGGCACGATCAACAACAAGACCGGCGGCGACATCCTGAGCGGCACCGACGCCGGCGGGCAAACCACATCGGGCGACGGCGGTACCGGCATTTTCCTGCACAACACCGCCAACGTGTCGCTGACTGACATGACGCTGCACGACTTCAGCAACTTCGCGATCTACGGCAATGGCGTCACCAATTTCACGCTCGCCAACAGCGCGATCAGCGGCACCAACGGCACCACCAATGCCGGCGACCGCGAGGAAAGCAGCATCCGGTTCGACAATCTGCTCGGCACCGCGTCGATCACGGGATCGAGCATTTCGGGCGGCTTCACCCAGAATGTCGATCTCTACAACACCAGCGGCACGCTGAACCGCCTGACTATGGACAGCGACACGTTCGGCCTGATCGGCTCGAGCGGCAACGACAACGTCCTCGGCCAAGTCTACAACTCCGCGACCGCCAACTACACGGTGACCAACAGCACGTTTTCCGGCACGCGGTCCGACTTCATCGCGTTCGCCGCCAACAACAATTCGTCGATGGACGCCGTAGTGCGGAGCAACACCTTCCACAACGGCCAAGCGATCGTTCCCGGCGGCGGCACGGCGGTCGACATCAGGAGCGGCTCCGGCGGCAATGTCTCCGCCGCGACCACCACGTTCGACATCTCGCACAACATCCTGACCGACGGCGGCGCCAACGCCTTCGACACGGTCGGCATTTTCGTGGCGAAGGGCCAGGACAACGGCACCATGTCCGGCACCATCGCCAGCAACGATATCGGCCCGGCGAAGGTGGGATCCAACTCCGACGGCATCTTCGTCCGCGACGCAGGCGCCGGCAGCTTGACGACGCTGATCCAGAACAACACCATCACCGGCGTCGGCGACGCCGGCATCGCGCTGCAGAATAACGACGGCAGCTCGACCCTCAACGCCACGCTCTACGGCAACTCGGTGTCGTCTCCGACCTCCAACAGTCCGTTCGCGGCGCTCGATGTCGAGAACGGCGCGACGGCGACCGACACCAGTACGACGAATGTCGTCATCGGCATGGGTGCCGGCGGCACGGGCAGCAAGAATACGCTGAACCATAGCACGCTCTACGCCACCGACGTCGAGTTGAGCAATTTCGGCGCCAGCACCCATCTGAACCTCTCGAAGAACGGTTCAACATCGGGGACCGCCGCAGGCGTGATCACCGACGACAACACCAGCACCACGGGCGGCATCACCGTCGACACCACGGGCGGCAACGGCACGACGACGCTGGTCGGCACGCTGCCTGCGCTGCCCGCGGTGGTCGCGCCGCTGCTTGCCGAAGCGGGCGGCGTTCAGGCGTCGACCCCGAGCACCGGCGAGATGCACCTGACGCAGGCCGAGCTCAATTCGGCGGTGTCGGCGGCGATCGCCGATTGGGCGAGTGCGGGCGCCAACGCGACGCAGCTCGCCCTCCTGCATGCCGCGACCTTCAGCATCGCCGACCTCGCCGGCCAGATTGTCGGTCAGGAAGGCGCCTTGCATATCACGATCGACGCCGATGCCGCCGGCCATGGCTGGTTCATCGACCCGACCCCGTCGGACAATTTCGAATTCACCCACGCCGTCAACGCCGCCGGCACCGATCTCTTGACCGATCCGTCGACGGCGGCTGCGGGTCATCTCGATCTGCTGACCACCGTGGTCCACGAACTGGGTCACGTGCTCGGCCTCCCCGACTCCGTTTCGCCATCCGATGCCAACAGCCTGATGTATATCGGCATCGCCGACGGCGAGCGCCGGCTTGCCACTACTTCGGATGTCGCCCAATCCAATGCGGCCCTGCAAAAGGCGATGCCCACGCAAGGCACCTCAACCTCGAACCAGCAAACCGCCACTTTGCAGACCACCGGTACGCTCAAGGTGACCGGCGGCGACAGCTTCGACTTCTCGTCATTGACCCAGACGCAGTCGCAGACCAACACAAACCACGTGGATGTGGCCACGAACACGCAGACTTTATCCGATCTGTTCAGCGGGCAGTCCAGTGCCGCGACGCCATGGTGGGTCGGCCACGAGGCGGCCTATGCCGCCATGGGCGGCAACCCGACCGATCATCTCCAGACCCATCACGATCTGGTGGTTTGATCGAACGGCGCGAGCAACGCCTGCCGGAACGATCCGGCAGGCGTTGCGATTCGGTCGCGCCGCATTCGCATCGGTCGTTGTGGCGAAGCGAACGTCATCGCAACGACATCTGCGCGTCACGCAGCCAGACAAAAAATCACGAAACTTCGGCAATCGTTTAGGTTGCACTTCGCGTAAAACACGCTATCGTGCATTTGTAATCGCCCGACCGCATTTGCCTTGCATTTTCATTAATTGAGTCACTGACGAGACGGATCGTCTGACGGAGGATCGATGTCCCTACCGTTTCTCTCTGAAATCAGGATGATGTCGTTCAACTTTCCGCCGAAAGGCTGGGCCTTTTGCAATGGCCAGTTGCTGCCGATCAATCAGAACCAGGCGCTGTTCTCGTTGCTCGGCACGATCTATGGCGGCAATGGCCAGACCACCTTCGCGCTGCCCAACCTGCAGGGAAAAGTGCCACTGCATGCGGGGTCGGGATTCACGATCGGGCAGACCGGCGGTGAAACATCCCACACACTATCGATCGCCGAGATGCCACAGCATCCGCATACGTTTCAGGGCACGACCAACGGCGCAGACAACGCCGCGGTCACCAACAATCTGATGGCGACGTCGGCCAATCTCTACACCGCTCCCGCCAATTTGAC
Organism: Bradyrhizobium sp. JR3.5; assembly: GCF_054057015.1. Taxonomy (NCBI): domain Bacteria; kingdom Pseudomonadati; phylum Pseudomonadota; class Alphaproteobacteria; order Hyphomicrobiales; family Nitrobacteraceae; genus Bradyrhizobium; species Bradyrhizobium sp. JR3.5. The sequence continues at coordinate 3,441,383 of NZ_JBSRYV010000002.1, read as the reverse complement.
GACGCTGGACCCGAGCACCGTCGGCAATGCCGGGGGCTCGCAGCCTCACGAGAACATGCAACCCTATCTCACGCTGAGCTTCTGCATCGCATTGCAGGGCATCTTCCCCTCCCGGAATTGAAGGACGCGCGCCATGGGCCAGCCTTACGTGGGCGAGATCCGCATGTTCGCCGGCAATTTTGCGCCGGTTGGCTGGATGCTCTGCCAGGGACAGATCCTGCCGATCTCCCAATACGACACGTTGTTCAATCTGATCGGAACCACCTATGGCGGTGACGGCCAGCAGACATTCGCGCTGCCGAACCTGCAAGGTCGGCTGCCGCTGCACCAGACCAGCGGCTTCGTCATCGGGCAGACCGGCGGCTCCGAACAGGTGACGCTAACTACGCAGCAACTCCCCGTTCACAACCACTCGATGGCAGCGTCCCTGAACAACGCGACCGGCAACACGGTGACCGGCAATGTCGTGGGCGCGGTGGGAGCGACCCAGATCTACCGCGAGGTCGCAGCCGCCTCGCCGATGGCGAGCCAGGCGTGCTCGCTCGTCGGCGGCAGCCAGCCGCACGATAACATGCAACCCTACCTCTGCTACAACTTCATCATTTCACTGTTCGGCGTTTACCCGAGCCAGAACTAGGACGGGACCATGTCTGATCAATTCCTGGCCGAGATCCGCATTTTTCCGTTCGACTTTGCGCCGACGGGGTGGGCCCTCTGCAACGGCCAGCTCATGCCGATCTCGCAGAACACCGCGCTTTTCTCGCTGCTCGGCACCTACTATGGCGGCGACGGCAAGAGCACTTTTGCGTTGCCCAACCTGCAAGGCAGCGCGCCGATGCAGCAGGGGCAGAGCTCCTCCGGCACTTTCTACGACATCGGGCAGACCGCCGGTACGACGACCGTGACCCTGCTGCAAAGCGAGATGCCCCAGCACAACCACGGGGTTCTAGGCAATATCAATCAGTCTCAGCTTGCCACGCCCAGTCCGGCACGATCCCTTGCACGGGCAAACCCGGGACAGGCCTACACGGCGACGCTGACCAACGTTTCGCCGTTCTCGGCAACCAGTTCAATTCTGCCGAACGGCGGCAGCCAGCCCCACAACAACCTGATGCCCTATCTCACGTTGAATTTCTGCATCGCGTTGCAGGGCATTTTCCCGCCGCGCAGCTAGAGCGTGTTCGAGCGAAGTGGATACCGGTTCGCGTGAAGAAAACGCGTCAAAACAAGAATCAAGAGCTCCGTTCCGATTCAATCGGAACGGAAAAGGCTCTAGACCGGCCATGACGGATGGTTTGAGCACTGATGCGGCTGCCGCGGCGTTCGGATGGACGCGCGCCGCGGATGCGGGCCTGAGCTTCCGTCGTATCGCCGATGCCGATTTACCCTTCCTGTCGCGGCTCTATGCTTCGACGCGCACCGATGAACTGGCAGTGACACCGTGGAGCGCGGAGCAGAAGGCCGCTTTCCTGGCGATGCAGTTCCAGGCGCAGCATGCGCATTACCAGCAGCACTATCCGACGGCCGACTGGCTGGTGACGATGCGCGATGGAGAGGATATCGGCCGCCTCTATGTCGACCGCTGGCCGAGCGAGCATTGCGTCATCGATATCGCCTTCCTGCCCGAACATCGCGGATCGGGTCTCGGCGGCGCGCTGATGCGCGACCTGCTCGACGAGGCCGCCGGCGCAGGCAAGGCGATGTCAATCCACGTCGAGAAGTTCAATCCGGCGATGCGGCTCTACCGCCGGCTCGGCTTCGTCACCGAGGAAGACAAGGGCGTCTACGACCTGATGCGCTGGCGCAGGACCGCAGGTTCCGACCGTCAGGTGAAGACCGCCTGATAGCCGTTGCCGTCTCCGAGCGGGCCGATCGGCACCAGGAAGATCTCGATCAGGCCCAGCGCCGGAAGCCGCACCGGATAGATCGCCTGCGGCAGCCATGCTCCCTTCGGCCCCGCGAACAGCAGCGAGAACGCGCCGCCCGGCCGGCCGCTGTTGCCCGCGGGCTCGACCTTGGTGAGCCTCAGCGCCACGACGCCTTCCGCCGTCTGCATCTCGAACTCCGCGCCCTGATGCGACCGGAAGTCATCGATATGCAGTTTCGCGAGATCGACGGTGGATGTCATGCGCACGCCTCTGTTGCCTTCGAGGTGTAACACACGCTGCGATGTTGCCGTCAAGATTTCTGCCGGCCATCCGCTGTCCGAACCAAAGCTCTCCGTCATTCCGGGGCGCCGGGGAATGACGGGTGGATGGAGCCGTGCCTCTCCTGCCGCACCGGCTTTCCCTGCGCTCTCTGCTCAAGTGGAGGGCAAGTAAACGCAAGACTCGGGCGCCGCGCGCCGCGAGGATGGAGATGTATGACTCACAAGCCGCGCAACATACTCGGTGTCGTCCCGGCGGAGGCCGGGACCCATAACCCCAAATGCAAGTCGTTGCGCGATGCCGGAATCACGAGTCCCGTTCATTACATCTGCTGCGGCGTATGGGTCCCGGCCTTCGCCGGGACGACGGCGGTGAACGCGGAGCCTCCGACCGTACAACCCAGAGCCCTGATGACGGCCCCGATTTCCTCCGCTAACCTCTCGGCAAAGGGCCGCCGGCAAGGCGGGCCATCTTGAGGGAGGACAGCCGCGTGCATCGAGGCCGTGTGGTATTCGGCGCCATGGACGAGGTCGTGTTCGGGCGGCCCGCCCGTGAGGCCATCGTCGAGCAACTGGACCGGCTGGGCGCCCAGCGCGCCTTCCTGATGGTGTCAGGTACGCTGAACCGCGAAACCGACGAGATCGAAAAGGTCCGTCAGGCGCTCGGCGCCCGCTGTGTCGGCACCTTCGACCAGATGCCGGCGCATACGCCGCGCGCCGCGGTCATCGCGGCGGCGGCACAGGCGCGTGATGCGAAGGCCGATCTGATCGTCACCATCGGCGGCGGTTCGATCACCGACGGCGCCAAGGCGGTGCAGCTTTGCCTCGCCAACAACGTCACGACATCCGACGGCATCGACACGATCCGCACCCGCGGCGGCGTCTCGCCCGAGATGAATCCTCCGGCCGTGCGCCAGATCAGCGTGCCGACCACGATCGCCGGCGGCGAGTTCTCGTCGATCGCAGGCGTCACCAACGAGGCCAAGCGGCAGAAGGAGATGCTGCGCCATCCCCTGGTGATGCCGCGCGCCACCATCCTCGATCCGGATATCTCGGTGCACACGCCGGACTGGCTGTTCCTGTCGACCGGCATCCGCGCGGTCGATCATTGCGTCGAGGGCATCTGCTCGCGCGAGGCACATCCCTACGGCGATGCGCAGGCGCTGAAGGGGCTCGAGATGCTGGCGCAGGGCCTGCCGCGGGTGAAGGCCGACCCGAAGGACATCCCGGCGCGGATGGATTGCCAGATCGGCACCTGGCTGTCGACCGGCCCGCTCGCCTCCGGCGTGCCGATGGGCGCGAGCCACGGCATCGGCTACGTGCTCGGCGCCGAGTTCGACGTGCCGCACGGCTACACCTCATGCGTGATGCTGCCGGCGGTGATGCGCTGGAACAGGAGCGACAATGCCGACCGGCAGGCGCTGGTCGCGGCCGCGATGGGTCATCCGGGCGCGGACGCCGGCGACGTGCTCGACCGCTTCATCCGCGACCTCGGCATGCCGCGCAGCCTGAGGGAGGTCAACGTCGGCCCTGAGCATTTCGACCGCATCGCGGCGGGTGCGATGCGTACGCCCTGGGTGCCGCGCAATCCACGCAAGATCGACGGTCCATCCCAGGTCCGCGAGATTCTGATGATGGCCGCTTAAAGCATGATCCGGAAAAGTGCGAAGCGGTTTTCCGACAAGATCATGCTCGAACAAGAAGCAAAGTAACGCTGAGGGGAGATCTGAGCTTCGATGTACACCGGCAAGCATGCTTACCTGCGCCCGCTGCAACCGGCCTTCATCATGGCCGGGACCGGCGAGATCGTCACCTATCGCGAGCTCGAGGCACGCAACAACCGTCTCGCGCACCTGTTCCGCAACCGCGGCATGAAGCGGCTCGACCACTATTCGATCTTCATGGAGAACAACAACCGCTACCTCGAAGCCTGCGGCGCCGGGGAACGTTCCGGCCTCTACTTCACCTGCGTCAATTCCTACCTCACGGCCGGCGAGCTCGCCTACATCCTGACCAACAGCCAGTCACGAATCCTGATCACCTCGAAGCTGAAGCTCGACATCGCGCGCGAGGCGCTGAAGGAGTGCCCGCAGGTCGAGCTCTGCATCGTGGTCGACGGCGACAGTGAAAGCGATCGCATCGTCGGACTGCAACAGGCGACCGCTGGCCTGCCGGCGACGCCGATCGCGGACGAATATGCGGGCACCGCGATGCTCTATTCGTCCGGCACGACCGGCCGGCCGAAGGGCATCGTGCGGCCGCTGCCCGAGCAGCCGCCGTCGCAAAACCTGCCGCTGTTCGATTTCCTGACCAAGCTCTGGCACTACCGCGAGGGCATGGTCTATCTGTCGCCGGCGCCGCTCTATCACTCGGCGCCGCAGGCCGCGGTCAATCTCACCATCCGGATGGGCGGCACCGTCGTCATCATGGAGAGTTTCGATCCCGAGCGCTATCTCCAGCTGGTCGAAAAATGGGGCATCACCCATAGCCAACTGGTGCCGACGATGTTCTCGCGCCTGCTGAAGCTGCCCGAGGAGGTTCGCGCCCGCTACGATCTGTCGACGCTCGAGATCGCGATCCATGCCGCAGCGCCCTGCCCGGCGCTGGTCAAGGACGACATGATCAAATGGTGGGGCCCGATCATTCACGAATATTACGGCGCGACCGAGGGCCTCGGCTTCACCGCCTGCAACAGCGAGGAGTGGCTCGCCCATCGCGGCACCGTCGGCAAGGTGCTGCTCGGCGACCTGCATATCCTCGACGAGAACATGCAGCCCTGCCCGAAGGGCACGCCGGGCACCGTGTGGTTCAAGACCGCGACGCCGTTCGAATATTTCAACGATCCGGCCAAGACCAGCGAGGCCCGCTCGGCGGACGGCAGCATGAGCACGGTCGGCGACGTCGGCTATGTCGACGACGACAACTTCCTCTATCTGACCGACCGCGCCACCTTCATGATCATCTCCGGCGGCGTGAACATCTACCCGCAGGAATGCGAGAACCTCCTGATCACTCATCCCAAGGTCGCCGACGCCGCGGTGTTCGGCGTGCCCAATGTCGATCTCGGCGAGGAGGTGAAGGCGGTGGTGCAGCCGGTCGACGGCATCGCGCCGGGGCCGGAACTCGCCGAGGAGCTGATCGCCTTCTGCGCAAGCTCGCTGTCGCGCCAGAAGGTGCCGCGCTCGGTCGATTTCGAGGCCGAGCTGCCGCGGCTGCCGACCGGAAAACTCTACAAGCGCCTGCTGCGCGATCGCTACTGGGGCAACAAGACCTCGCGGATCGTATGAACAGGCGATGCGGCGGGCCGGGCCCTCGCAGCCGGGGACGTCGGGCGGCGTAACGGACTCGCCCCTCGCGCGGATTTCGCGCTATGCTCCGGGATCGCAAGCCAGCTTCGCCGGAGGCCGCCATGCCGTCGCCCCAACCGCGCGAGCCCGAGCCGGTACAGGCCGGAAGGCTCGAATTCACCGCCGCCGAGATCGGTGCGCTCGCCCATCTCTATCGTGGCGAGGTCTACCGCAGCACGGTCTGGCGCACCCGCCTCGACAGCTCGACCAACTGGGCGGTGGTCACGACCGGCATCGCGCTGTCGGCGACCTACAGCAGCGCGGAGGCTTCGCCTTTGCCGATGGTGCTGGTCGGGTTGCTGGTCACGGTGTTTCTGTTGTTCGAGGCGCGGCGTTATCGCTACTTCAACGTCTGGCGCGCCCGCGCGCGGTTGCTCGAAACCGATTTCTACGCGCCGATGATCCGCGGCGAAGGTCCCTCGCCGGGCTCGGCCTGGACCGAGCTGCTCGCCAACGACTACCGCCGCCCGAGCTATCACATCAGCCTTGCCCGGGCGATCGGCCGACGGCTGCGCCGGACCTATGGCTGGATCTTCGCGATCCAGGCCATCGCCTATTACGGCAAGCTGGCGATCCACCCCCTGCCGCTTACCACGGTGAGCGAGATCTGGGACCGCGCCTCGATCGGCCCGATTCCGGGAGCCATCGTGGTTCTGGCCGGCGTCGCCTTCCATTCCAGCTGGGCGCTGTTCGCCTTCGTCACGCATCGCATGGAGGTCGCCGACCGGCGGACGCGGCACAAACTGATCGCGATGGGGTGAGGCGGCGCGAGCCGCGTTGCCGCTGGCAGGCTTTTCCCCTAACCTCGCCGCAACAAGAAACGTCAGGGAGGATTTGCCGATGGAAGTGATCCCACTGCGCGAGGGATTCGGAGCCGAACTGCGCGGCGTCACGCTTTCGGATATTGCCGCCAGCGATGCCGCCTATGCCGCGGTGCGCGCGGCATTCGAGGAACACTCGGTGCTGGTGTTCCGCGGCCAGGAGGTCAGCGACGACATCCAGCTCGCCTTCTCGCGCCGCTTCGGCCCGCCCGAGACGACCAAGGTCGGTTCGATGGGCACCGGCTCGCATTTCGTGATCCTCTCGACCTTCGGACCTAACGGCAAGGTGGTCCCCTCTGATCATCGGCAGCAGCTGCGCGCCAGGGCCAACCAGCTCTGGCACACCGACTCCTCGTTCAAGCGCGTGCCGGCGCTGACCTCGATCCTTTCCGCGCGCATCATCCCCGAACATGGCGGCGAGACCGAGTTCGTCTCGATGCGGCTGGCCTTCGAGCGGCTCGACAAGGATGTGGCCAAGCGGCTGGAGAACTCCTTCGCCTGGCACTCCTATGCGCATTCGCGCAGCAAGGTGGCCTCCGGACTCGCGACGCCGGAGGAAGTCGACGCGCTGCCGCCGGTGTGCTGGCGCATGGTCTGGCGCAATCCCGTCAACGGCCGCGGCGCGCTGTATCTCGCCTCCCACGCCTATGGCGTCGAGGGCATGGACGCCGATGCCGGCAAGGCGCTGATCGAGCAGCTGACCGGAGCCGCCACCGCGCCCGGCGTCAGCTATCTGCATCAATGGAAGCAGGGCGACGTCGTGATGTGGGACAACCGCGCCACCATGCATCGCGGCCGCCCTTGGCCGGCGCATGAGGGCCGCCTGATGATCCGTACCACGATCTCGGCGACCGAGGCGGACGGTGTCGCGAACATGCAGCCGCCCTCAACGCAGGCGGCGGAGTGAGGCGAATGCTCCCTGCCCGTCATCCCCGCGCAAAGGCTTCGCCTTTGTCGCTGGAGGCGCGAGCGCAGCGAGCCTCGAAGGATGAACGGCCCGGTCAGTGGCCGTCGATCCTTCGAGACGCGCGTTCCGCGCTCCTCAGGATGACGGAGAACAAGTATGCGGTAACGTTCGCAATCGGCGACAAACTGTCGCTGATTGCAAGCCGTTTCACGTCACGCCCGTCAGCAATGGCAATCGAATTCGAACGGAGATTCGTAACTTCATAGCAAAACAGACTGAGTTCCGCACAATCACAGTCATTATTCCCCGTCCGTGGAAATTTTAATGCTGCCACGTCATCCGAATTGCCAATCCCCGCACCGCCCTCGCCGGTTGCCCGACAGCCTCACCGTGGTATCGTCGATGCCAATCGGCCATTGAGACCGAAATTCGTGGAGGGGACCATGCGGAGCGTGCAAGCGCTGGCCGTCGCGGTGTTGTCTGTGCTGACCATCGGCGACGTTTCACGCGCAGCCGAGCCGAAATCCGGCGGCATCTTCAGGATCTATCACCGCGACAGTCCCGGCAGCGCCTCGATCCACGAGGGTGCGACCTATTCGGTGAACATTCCGTTCATGCCGATCTTCAACAACCTCGTCATTTTCGATCAGCACATCGCGCAGAACAGCGCCAACACGATCCGGCCCGAGCTTGCGGAGAGCTGGGCCTGGAGCGGCGACAACAAGACGCTGACCTTCAAGCTGCGCAAGGACGTGAAGTGGCATGACGGCAAGCCGTTCACCGCGGCTGACGTCAAATGCACCTTCGACATGCTAATGGGCAAGTCGCAGCAGAAGTTCCGGCAGAACCCGCGCAAGTCCTGGTACGACCAGGTCGACGAGGTCACTACCAACGGCGACTATGAAGCATCGTTCAAGCTGAAGCGGCCGCAGCCCGCGCTCTTGTCTCTGCTCGCCTCGGGCTATTCGCCGGTCTATCCCTGCCATGTGTCGCCGGCGGAGATGCGCACCAAGCCTGTCGGCACCGGCCCGTTCAAGTTCGTCGAGTTCAAGGCCAACGAATCGATCAAGCTCACCAAGAACCCCGATTACTTCAAGAAGGGCCTGCCCTATCTCGACGGCATCGAGTTCACCATTATCACCAACCGCTCGACGGCGATCCTCGGTTTCGTCTCGGGCAAGTTCGACATGACGTTCCCGACCGAGGTCTCGATCCCGCTGCTCAAGGACGTCAAGTCACAGGACTCCAAGGCGGTCTGTGTGGTGGAACCGAACAATGTCTCCACCAACATCATCATTAATTCGAGCGGACCGCCGTTCGACAATCTCGACATCCGTCGCGCGCTGGCGCTGGCGCTCGATCGCAAGGCGTTCATCCAGATCATGTTCGAGGGCCAGGGCGACATCGGCGGCACCATGGAGCCGACACCTGACGGCCTGTGGGCGATGCCGAAGGACATGCTGGAATCGATCCCCGGCTACGGTCCCGACATCGAGAAGAACCGCGAGGAAGCCCGCAAGCTGATGCAGAAGGCGGGCTATGGCCCGGACAAGCACCTGCAGATCAAGGTGTCGACCCGCAACATCGCGGTTTACCGCGATCCCGCGATCATCCTGATCGACCAGATCAAGAGCATCTACATCGACGCCGAACTCGACGTCGTCGACACCGCGCAATGGTTCCCGAAGATCGCACGCAAAGACTATTCGCTCGGCCTCAACCTCACCGGCAACGCCGTCGACGAGCCTGACCAGTCCTTCTACGAGAACTATGCCTGCGGCTCGGAGCGCAACTACACCAACTATTGCAACAAGGACATCGAGAAGCTGTTCGATCAGCAATCCGAGGAGACCGACCTCGACAAGCGCAAGAAGCTGGTCTGGGAGATCGACAAGAAGCTGCAGGAAGACGTCGCGCGCCCGATCATCTTCCATGCCCGGACCGGCACCTGCTGGAAGCCTTACGTGAAGAATGTCACGATCATGTCCAACAGCTCCTATAACGGTTATCGCTACGAAGACGTCTGGCTGGACAAGTAGGCAAAGCGTTTTCGAGCGAGGTGGCCACCGGTTCGCGTCGAGAAAACGCATCAAGAGAAGATTCGGGATTAGGGAGAGAGCCAGGGTGTTTGCCTATATCGTGCGGCGGCTGTTCCTGATGCTCGTGACCCTGTTCGGGATCTCGGTCATCATCTTCGTGCTGCTGCGCGTCGTGCCCGGCAACATCGTCGACATCCTGTTCGACGCCGCGGGCTTCGTCGATCCCGCCGACAAGGCCAATCTCGAGCGCGAGCTCGGCCTCAACCAGCCGATCGTGATCCAGTACCTGCACTGGATCGGCGGCCTGCTGCACGGCGACCTCGGCTATTCCTACGTCTCCGAGAAGCCGGCGCTGGAGGAGATCCTGCCGCGGATTCCGATCACCGCACGGCTTGCGGGGCTGGCGCTATTGTTCTCCGCCTCGATCGGCATTCCGCTCGGCGTCATCAGCGCTGTGCACCAGGGCTCGAAGCTCGATTATACGCTGCGCGTCGTCAGCCTCAGCGGCCTGTCGCTGCCGTCATTCTGGCTCGGCCTCTTGATCCTGATGGCCTCGGTCTCGCTGTTCGGTACCATGCCGATCTTCAATCCGAACCCGAAGACCTGGCTCGAGGCGTTGACCATCTATGCGGTGCCGGCGATGGCAGTCGGCTTCCGCAGCGCGGCGCTGACCATGCGCATCACCCGCTCCTCGATGCTGGAGATCCTGCGCCAGGACTACATCCGCACCGCGCGCGCCAAGGGTGCTTCCGAGGCCTCCGTGAACTATCACCACGCACTGAAGAACGCGGTGCTGCCGGTCATCACCGTGATCGGCATCGAGGCCGCATTCCTGATCGGCGGGCTTATCGTCACCGAGACCGTGTTCAACATTCCCGGCATCGCCCGCTTCCTGGTCGAGGCGCTGCGCTGGCGCGATTACCCGATCGTGCAGAACCTCGTGATGTTCATCGCGGTCGTCGTCGTGGTCGTGAACTTCATCGTCGACATGCTCTACGCGGCGATCGATCCGCGCATCCGGTTCGGAGACTGAACGCGTGGCAACGATCAATTTCGACAGCGAGCTGCGACGCGCCGGAGCCAACGCCACCGGCGGCTGGGGGCGGCTTGCGTTCCTCGCGCAGCGCCACGTGCTCGGCACAATCGGCCTGATCATCATGCTGTCGTTCGTGCTGACCGCGATATCAGCCGATCTGATCAGCCGCTACGATCCGCTCACCGTCGATTCCGCGCACCGGCTGGCCGCCCCCTCCACGCTGCACTGGTTCGGTACCGACTCCTTCGGCCGCGACGTCTGGAGCCGCATCGTCCATGGCGCGCGGATCTCGCTTGCGGTCGGCATCGGCTCCACGACGCTCGGCGCCACGCTCGGCGTCATCGTGGGTCTCACCTCCGGCTATCTCTCCGGCTGGGTCGACCTCGTGTTCCAACGGGTGACCGACATCCTGCAATCGCTGCCGCTCCTGGTGCTCGCGCTTGTGATGACCGCGGCACTCGGTCCCTCGCTGCCGAACGTGATCCTTGCCATCGCCATTCCCTTGATCCCGACGGTTGCCCGCGTGATCCGCGCCAATACGCTGGCGCTGCGCGAGCAGCCATTCGTGGAAGCCGCCAAATCGATCGGCATGAGCGAGACGCGCATCGCGCTGCGCCACGTGCTGCCGAACACGATCGCACCGCTGATCGTGCTGGCCACCGCGCAGCTCGGCTCAACCATCCCTCACCGAAGCGTCGTTGTCGTTCCTCGGCCTCGGCATTCCCGAGCCTTATCCGTCCTGGGGCCGCATGCTGTCGGAATCCGCCGCTGAATATGTCCGCACCGCGCCGTGGCTGGTGATCTTCCCCGGCATCGCGATCAGTCTCGCGGTGTTCGGCACCAATCTGTTCGGCGACGCGCTGCGCGACATCCTCGATCCGAGGCAGCGCGGCTGATGAGCGACGCTATTGCGGCAGAGACGGTTCTCGAGGTGAAGAACCTGCAGACGGTATTCTTCACCAACTCCGGCCTGTTCCGCGCGGTCGACGACGTCTCGTTCTCAATCCGCCGCGGCGAAACGCTGGCGATCGTCGGCGAATCCGGCTGCGGCAAGAGCGTCAGCGCGCTCTCGATCATGCGTCTGGTGCCCGATCCGCCCGGCCGCATCGTCGGCGGCTCGGTGACGCTCGAGGGCACCGACCTCCTGAAGCTCGACGATGCCGCGATGCGCGCCATCCGGGGCAACCGCATCTCCATGATCTTCCAGGAGCCGATGACCTCGCTCAATCCGGTGATGCGGATCGGCGACCAGATCACCGAGGCCGTGCGCCTGCATCGGAAGATGAGTAGCAAGGAGGCATGGGCGCAGGCGGTCGACATGCTGCGGCTGGTGCGCATTCCCGAACCGGAGCGCCGCGCGCAGGAATATCCGCACCAGCTCTCCGGCGGCATGCGTCAGCGCGCCATGATCGCGATGGCGCTGGCCTGCCGGCCGGCGCTCCTGATCGCGGACGAGCCGACCACCGCGCTCGACGTCACCATCCAGGCGCAGATCCTCGCGCTGATCGTCGATTTGCAGCAGCGGCTCGGCACCGGGCTGATCCTGATCACCCATGACCTTGGCGTCGTCGCGCAGACCGCGCAGCGCGTGATCGTGATGTATGCCGGCAAGAAGGTCGAGGAGGCGACAGTTGAATCCTTGTTCGAAACGCCGCTGCATCCCTATACGCGCGGGCTGATGGCCTCGATGCCGGCGGTGATCGCGCTGGGCGCGAAGACCGATGCGCGGCTGACCGAAATTCCCGGCATGGTGCCGTCGCTGACCAATCTGCCGCCCGGCTGCGCCTTCGCGCCGCGCTGCAAGTTCGCGATCGACCGCTGCCTCAAGGAGTATCCGCCGCTCGACGAGGTCAAGAGCAATCACTGGGCGGCATGCTGGCGCGCCGGCGAGATGCTGGAGGCGTCATGACCGAGCAACGCCCGCTCCTCGAGGTGACCGATCTCGTCAAGCACTACGCGGTGCGCGGCGGCGTGCTGCGCCGGCAGGTCGGCACCGTTCACGCAGTCGACGGCGTCAGCTTTTCGCTCGGCACCGGCGAGACGCTCGGGCTGGTCGGCGAATCCGGCTGCGGCAAGTCGACGGTGGCGCGCACGGTGCTGCGGCTGGTCGAGCCGACCAGCGGCGCCATCAAGCTGGATGGCGAGGACATCGCACCGCTCAGCAAGAGCGCGCTGCGGCCGTATCGCCGCTCGATGCAGATCGTGTTCCAGGACCCGTTCGCCTCGCTCAATCCACGCATGACGGCCGGCGACATCGTCGGTGAGCCCCTGATCGTGCATGGGCTCGCGACCGGCGCGAAGAAGCAGGAGCGCGTCGCGGAGCTGTTCCAGCAGGTCGGTCTCCGGCCCGACCAGATGAAGAACTTTCCGCATCAATTCTCCGGCGGGCAGCGTCAGCGCATTTGCATCGCCCGCGCGCTGTCGCTCGGCCCGCGGCTGATCGTCTGCGACGAGCCGGTCTCCGCGCTCGACGTCTCGATCCAGGCGCAGGTGATCAATCTGTTGATCGACCTGCAGCGCAAGCAGAACTTCTCCTACCTGTTCATCGCGCACGATCTCGCGGTGGTCGCCCATATCAGCCACCGCGTCGCCGTGATGTATCTCGGCCGGATCGTCGAGATCGCCGACAAGCACGAGCTGTTCGCCAACCCGCGGCATCCCTATACGCAAGCACTGCTCGCCTCTCGGTTCCGATCGCCGACCCCAAGGCGAGGCGGCTCGCGCCGATGATCGACGGCGACGTGCCGAGCCCGATCAACCCGCCGCCTGGCTGCGCCTTCCACACCCGCTGCCGCTACGCGATCGATCGCTGCAAGACCGAGCGCCCGGCGTTGCAAACGGCCGGCACGGGGCATCAGGTCGCCTGCTGGCTGAATGATGGGACGGGGCGGGACGAGTGACTCCACTGTAGTCCCTGCGAAAGCAGGGACCCATAACCACCGTTGCTCGTTGTTGCACCGAGCTGTGGCCATAGTCTGTTCCAACAACATCGATCGGTGGTTATGGGTCCCGGGTCGCGCGGAGCCTGTCATCCGGCGGCGCTTCGCGCCGACCCGTTGGCTTGCCCGGGACGACAGTAGCTATGCCGCCGCCTCGATCTCCACCACGATCTTCCCCGTCGTCACCTGCTCGCCCTCGGCAACGTCGATCGACGACACCGTGCCCGCGACACCCGCCGTATGCACGTGCTCCATCTTCATCGCCTCCAGCGTCAGCACCGGTTGGCCGGCCGCGACCTTGTCGCCGGCCTTCACCAGCACCGCGACGACCCGGCCGTTCATCGCCGCACGGACCTTGCCGTCGCCACCGGCGGCCGCAGCGCTCTCCGGCGGCGCGAGCGTCAGATCGCGCGCTACCAGAGTGACGCCACGATGCAGGATATGGAGCCGATCGCCGTCGCGCAGGAACCTGGCCTGCTCCATCAAACCATCGTGGTGGAAACGGATGTTGTCCTGATCGAGTTCGTCGATCTCGAAGCTGAAGCGATCGCCGTTGCGAGCCGCGCGGTAGCTGCCGTCGCGCTCGCGGACAATCTCGATCTCCTGCACGCCGTGACCGAGATCGATCCGCAAGCCGAGCGGGAATGTCGCCGACAGCGAGCGGCCGCGCTGCCATGGCGGCGCGTGCGGATTGGTGACATAGAGCAGCAGCGCCGCGAGCGCGAGGTCGCTGCCGCGATCGGGCCGGGGACGCCAGCAGGGTATCGCGGTTGTTGCCGATGAAGGCCGTGGTCGCCTCGCCCTTGGCAAAGACCGGATGACGCAGGCAGTCGATCAGGAAACCCTGATTGGTGGTGACGCCGAAGGCCGTGACCTGCTCCAGCGCGCAGATCAGCTTGCCGCGCGATTCATCACGGATTGCGCCGTGGCTGATCACCTTGGCGATCATCGAATCGTAGAACGACGGAATCTCCGAGCCGGACTGCAATGCGTGCTCGACGCGGATGCCTTCAGGCACCTGCCACCGCGCCATCGTGCCGGATTGCGGCATGAAATCATGCCCGGCATCCTCCGAGCAGAGCCGCACCTCGATGGCATGACCGGAGAAGGTGATGTCCTCCTGCCTCAGGCCGAGCCGCTCGCCGCTGGCGACGCGGAGCTGCAACTCGACCAGATCGAGCCCGGTGATCGCCTCGGTGACGGGATGCTCGACCTGCAGCCGCGTGTTCATCTCCATGAAGTAGAAATTGCCAGTGCGATCGAGCAGGAATTCCAGCGTGCCGGCCCCCTCGTAGCCGATCGCCTTGACCGCCTGGACTGCGACCGCGCCCATCCGCGCGCGCAGCTCCGGCGTCACCGCCGGCGACGGTGCCTCCTCGATCAGCTTCTGGTGCCTGCGCTGCACCGAGCAATCGCGCTCGCCGAGATGGACGGCGTTGCCATAGCGATCGCCGAATACCTGGATCTCGATGTGGCGGGGATCGACGATCGCGCGCTCGAGGATGACGGTGGGATCGCCGAACGCGCCCTGCGCCTCCGACCGCGCGCTGCGCAACGCATCCGGAAACGCCGCAGCATCCGCGACCAGCCGCATGCCGCGGCCGCCGCCACCGGCGACCGCCTTGATCATGACCGGAAAACCAATTGCCTTGGCTTCCGCCAGCATCACGGCGTCGCTCTGGTCGGCGCCCTGATAGCCGGGCACGCAGGGCACGCCAGCCTTCTGCATGATCTCCTTGGCGCCGGCCTTGTTGCCCATCGTCAGGATCGCCTCCGGCGACGGGCCGATAAACACCAGCCCCGCATCGCGGCAGGCCTGCGCAAAGTCCTCGTTCTCGGCGAGGAAGCCGTAGCCGGGATGCACGGCGCCGGCGCCACTCGCCTTGGCCGCTGCGATGATCTCGTCGATCTTCAGATAGGATTGCGCGGGCAGCGCCTCGCCGATCCGCACCGCCTGATCGGCTTCGCGCACATGCAGTGCGTCGCGGTCGGCGTCGGAGTAGACCGCGACGACGCCGTAGCCGAGCCGCCGCGCCGTGCGCATGATGCGCAGCGCGATCTCGCCGCGGTTGGCGATCAGGATCTTGAAGAACGGTGTCCGCTTCACGATTGTCCCGCTCATGGCCGCGCCACCGAGAACTGCATCCGCTGCGGGCTGCGCGCCTCGGCCTCGCGGCAGATCGCCAGCACCTCGGCGAGCACCGTCCGCGTATCGCGCGGATCGATCACGCCGTCATCGAGCACGCGGGCGCTGGTAGAGAACACGTCCATCTGGCCATCGAACACACCGGTGATCTGTGCCTTCATCGCCTCCAGCTTCTCCTTCTCGATCGGCTTGCCGCGCCGCGCAGCGGCGGCTTCAGTCACGATCGCCATGGTTTCGGCAGCCTGCTCGCCGCCCATCACGGCGGTCTTGGCGTTCGGCCAAGAGAAGCAGAAGCGTGGATGGAAGCCGCGGCCGCACATGCCGTAATTGCCGGCGCCGAACGAGGCGCCGCAATACAGCGTGATCTGCGGCACCGTCGCCGAGGTCACGGCCTGGATCATCTTCGAGCCGTGCTTGATCATGCCGGCCTCTTCATAGGCGCGGCCGACCATGTAGCCGGTGGTGTTGTTCATGTAGAGGATCGGCGTGCGCGACTGGCAGCAGGCCTGGATGAAATGCGTCGCCTTGTTGGCGCCGGGCACATCGAGCGGCCCGTTGTTGGTGATGATGCCGATCGCTTGGCCCTCGATACGGGCATGGCCGCAGACCGTCGCCGGACCGTAATTGGCGCCGAACTCGGTGAAATCGGAATCGTCAATGAAGCGCGCGATCGCCTGGCGCATATCGACGGGACGCTTGTGGTCCATCGGCATGATGCCGAGCAACTCCTCCGCGTCATAGCGCGGCGGCTTGAATGCGGCCAGCTCCGGCGCCGGCCGGTCCCACGGCAGTTTGGCCATGATGTCGCGCGCGATGCGGAGCGCATCGCGATCGTCCTCGGCGAGATAATCGCCAAGGCCGGAGATCTGGGTGTGCATCTCGGCGCCGCCGAGTTCCTCCTCGGTCGCGATCTCGCCGGTGGCGGCCTTGAGCAGAGGCGGCCCGGCGAGGAACGCGCGGGTACGGCCGCGCACCATCACGATGTAATCGGAGAGGCCTGTCTGGTAGGCGCCGCCCGCGGTCGAGGAACCATGGGTGACGGTGACAACGGGAAGCCCCGTCGCAGACAGCCGCGCCAGATTGCGGAAGATGTTGCCGCCGCGGACGAAGTCCTCGACCCGGTAGCGCAGCAGATTGGCGCCGGCGCTCTCGACCAGCTGCACATAGGGCAGCTTGTTCTCCAGCGCGAGCTCCTGCACCCGCAGCGTCTTGTCGAGGCCGTAGGGTTGCAGCGCGCCGGCGTCGATGCCGGCGTCATTGGCGCTAACCATGCAGCGGATGCCGGAGACGAAGCCGATGCCGGCGACCAGGCCGCCACCGGGCACGCTCTTGTCCGAATCCGCCACATCGAACATGTAGCCGGCGAGCGTCGAGAGTTCGAGGAACGGCGAGCCGGGATCGAGCACCAGCGCGACGCGCTCGCGCGGCAGCAGCTGGCCGCGCTTGTGAAAGCGGTCCTTGGCCGCGGCGGATGCGGCGCGCGTCCGCTCTTCCAGCCCCCGCATCCGGGCGATCAGCGCCAGCATGCCGTCGCGATTGCTGTGGAACGCGGCGCTGCCGGTGGAAATGGTGTTCTCTATGATGGCCACTAGGCGCGCTCCACAAAATGCCCGCTGTACTGCTGGCGTAGCTCGACCTTGCGCAGCTTGCCGGTCGCGGTCATCGGCATCTCGTCGAGGATACGCACCAGCTTCGGCACCTGGAAGCCGCCGAGATGCTTTCTGCAATGCGCCTCGATGCCGGCCTCGTCGGCCATCGCGCCGGGCTTCAGCTTGACGAAGGCTGAGACCGCCTCGCCCCATTGCGGGTGCGGCAGGCCCACCACCGCGGCATTCTGCACGGCGGGGTGCGCCAGCAGCGTCTCCTCGATCTTGACGGAAGCGACGTTCTCGCCGCCCGACTTGATCATGTCCTTCTTGCGATCGAGGAACAGCACCTCGCCGTTGGCGTCGATCAGGGCAAGATCGCCGGTATGGTGCCAACCGAACTTGCGCGCCTCCTCGGTCGACTTCGGGTCCTTGTAATAGCCCATCATCACGTTGGGTCCGCGATGCACCAGCTCGCCGATCTCGCCACGCGGCAACAGGTTGCCGTTGTCGTCCATGATCGCGGTCTCGTTGACGATCAGCGACTCGCCCCAGTAATTGCCGAAGCGGTCGAGCTGTACCTCGGGCCTCGACATCGTCGTCGCCGGGTACATTTCGGTCTGGCCGCTGGTCAGCACGAAGTTCGGGCACATATCCGCCATCGCGCGTTCGAGCAGCGGCTTGCCCATCGGCGCCATGGTGTAGATGCAGCAGCGCAGGCCCGACAGATCATATTCGCGCCGGCGCGGATGATCGAGGATCGCCTGGTACATCAGCGACAGGCCGACGAACACGGTGAGCCTATCACGAACGATCGCCTCCATGCAGACGACCGGATCGAAGCCGCGCATCAGCGCCATGCGGCCGCCGACCGAGAGATAGCTCAGCAGCAGCACGTGGCCGGCGCAGTGGAACAACGGAAACTGCCCGGTGATCCCGTCGTCGCGCGAAAGCTGCATCTCGATGCTGTTGCTCATCACGGCCATGACCACGGCGAGGTGGCAATGCATCGCCCCCTTCGGCCGCGAGGTCGTGCCCGAGGTATAGATGACCATCGCGAGATCGCGGTCGTTGATCTCGATGTCAGGCTCGATATCGGATTGCCCCTCGAGGAGACCATTAAACTCCTGCAAGCCGGTCTTGCCGGCATTGCCGGTCAGGTCGACCGCGATCATCTCCACGCCGCGCGCTTCCAGCGCGGCGCGCCGGTCTGCCTGGGCATGAAGATTGTCGTCGATGACGGCAAAGCGCACCTCGGCATGGCCGAGGATGTAGTCCATGTCCGACGGCCCAAGCATGGTGTTGATCGGCACCCAGACGAGGCCGGCGCGATGGATGCCGAACAGCGCTTTGACGAATTCGACAGAGTTGTTGCAGATCGTCGAGATCTTCTCACCCGGCTTCAACCCGCGCTGCACCAGATGATTGGCGAAGCGATTGGCGTCGCGCTCGAGCTCGGTGAAGGTGACCTGCCGGCCGCCATCGGTCAGCGCGACGCGATCCGGGAATCGCCGTGCGGCGCGCTTGAGGAGATCGCCGATCGCGACCCGTCCGATGCGGCCCGGCCCGGTGACGCCGCCGGTTGCTGCGAGATTGTCCATATGTTTCCTCCTGCATCGTCATTGCGAGGAGCGAAGCGACGAAGCAATCCACTCTATCTTCGAGTGGCAAGATGGATTGCTTCGCTTCGCTCGCAATGACGGCCGGGTTGACGTCAGTGCCTGACCCCAAAAATCTGCCGCGCTTCCGCAGGACTCGCGATGTCGCGGCCGGCACGGCGTGCACAGGCGGCGAGTCCTTCGACGAGCTGCCCGTTCGACGTCACCTTGGTGCCGTCGCCGAGATAGAACGTGTCCTCCAGGCCGCTGCGCAGATGACCACCGAGGTCGGCGGCGCGCTGGTGCAGCGGCCAGATCTCGGCGCGGCCGATCGCGGTGACCTGCCAATGCGCTTCCGGCACTTTCAGCTTCAAGAGGATCGGCAACAGCTCCGGATCGGCCGGCATCCCCGAGGCGACGCCCATCACGAAATTGTACTCGAGCGGGCCGGAATACATGCCGGTCTGCCGGTACATGCCGACGCAGCGCACGATGCCGACATCGAAGCACTCGAATTCGGGGATGGTGCCGGCCACCTTCATCACGTCGAGATAATCCTGCACTTTCTCGACCGCGTTATCGAACATCATCGGCGGCCAGGCCCAGGTGTTGTCGGCCTTGACCTTCAGATAGTTCAGCGAGCCGGCATTGCAGGCCGCGATCTCGGGTTTTGTCTCGCGCACGCAGTCGAGCGCGCCCTGGTAGTTCGGACCCGAGGTGCCGGTGGTGTGGTTGATGATCACACCGGGGCAGGCCTCACGAATCGCCTGCTGGATTTCCTTGCTGACGCCGACCTCCCACGACGGCAGGTGCCCCTTGTTCGGCTCCTGCTGGCGTAGATGGATGTGCATGATGCTGGCGCCGGCGTTGAACGCGGCCCTGGCCTCGCGCGCCATCTCTTCCGGCGTCACCGGAACATTGTGCTGTTTCGGGTCGGTAAGCACGCCGTTCAGCGCGCAGGTGATGACGGCCTTGTCGCTCATGGGTCTCTCGTCCGGGTTGCAGCGCACCTGCGCGGCTGATTTTCCCATGATGAGAAATTTGTCTGTGCGCCATCTTGCGTTGACTGGCTAAGTGGATGCGCTCACGACGGAATCCGCCGTCAGCCGGTTAACACAAGACGCGACGCCCGTGCGGCGCGTAGAGTCGCTGTAAGCAGAAGCGGCGCAACAAGCCGGCATCACGGGGAGAACGTCATGGTCTCGATCAACCGGCGCAGATGGCTCACCGGCGCCGCAGGCGCGGGGCTTGCCGCGGTCGCGGGCCTCAAGCCCTCACTTGCCGAAGATACGCTCGGCGTCACCGCGACCGAGATCAGGATCGGCAGCACCACCTCGCTCAGCGGCCCGGTGTCCGCGCTCGGCGTGCAGGCGCGCTGCCAGGAAGCTTATTTCAAGATGCTGAACGAGCAGGGCGGCATCGCCGGCCGGCAGATCAAATACATCTACTACGACGATGCGTTCAATCCGGCAAAGACCGTCGAGCAGGTGCGCCGCCTGATCGAGAGCGACAATGTCGCCTTCCTGTTCAACATGCTCGGCACCGCGCCGAACTCGTCGGTCGTCAAGTACATCAACGCCGCCAAGGTGCCGCATCTGTTCCTGTCGGTGAACGGCGACAAATGGGGCGACTACAAGACCTATCCCTGGACCATGGGCTTTGCGCCGAGCGCGCGCACCGAAGCGCAGGTATTCGTCAAATATGCGCTGAGCCAGAACAAGAACGCGAAGTTCGCGGTTCTCTACCAGAACGACGATCTCGGCAAGGATTTCGTCGCCGGCACCAAGGATGTGCTGGGTGAGCGGTTCGCGACGTCGGCCGTGGTGGCCTCGCACGAGGTCACCGATCCGACGATCGATTCCCAGATCGTCGCGCTGCGCGGCGCCAATCCCGACGTGCTGATCTCGGGCACGACGGCGAAATTCTGCGCGCAGTCGATCCGCAAGATCTACGAGCTCGGCTGGAAGCCGATGCATTTCATTGCGAGCGGCGCGGCCTCGATCTCCTCGACCATTGCGCCCGTCGGTCTCGACAAGTCGCAAGGCACGATCTCGTCGGCCTATGTGAAGGACGTCGCCGACCCGGCCTGGGCCAACGACCCCGGCGTCAAGGATTTCCTCGCCTTCATGGCGAGGTACTTCCCCGATGGCAATCCGAAGGAGGGCTACAGCCTCTATGCCTACACGGTGGCGCAGGTGCTGAAGATCGTGCTCGAGCAGTGCAAGGGCAATTTCACCCGCGACAACATCATGGCGCAGGCCAACAATCTCAGGGATGTCGAAGTGCCGACGCTGTTGCCCGGTATCCGCGTCAACACCAGCCCGACCAATCACCACCCGCTGCAGCAGCTTCAACTGCAACGGATCGAAGGGCCTGGCTGGCTGCGGTTCGGCGAGGTGATCCAGGGCGCGAATTTGTAGCGGAGGAGAATCCCAACTGTCGTCCCGGGCAAGCGAAGCGCGACCCGGGACCCATATGTGGACGGCCCCCGTGGCACAAGAGCTTTCTGGGATTGATCGGATCGCTTGCATCCATATGTCCGGCCTGTTGAGTGCGATCGAATGGATCGCTGGCCAAGATGGTTTGCGCGATGCGAGTTCCAAACAACCACGCGACCTGTTGACGGCCGATGGGTCCCACGGATTGTCTCGCATCGTTGCTCGATCGATCGCTCCATCTGCTCTTGCAGCTCCGGGTCGGCTGACGAGCGAGCCCGCCAGCCGGCCAATCTGTTAAGCGGTACCCGTCGTCGCGGCATTCAGCCGTGCGGCGTCATAACTCTCACCCGTCACCATCAGCTTCCAGACGATGCGCGCCACCTTGTTGGCGAGCGCTACGGCCGCAAGCTTCGGCGGCTTACGCTTGATCAGCGCCAGCAGCCAGCGCGAGTGATGACCGCGCCCCCGCCTGGCCTGCTGGATCACCGCCGTGGCCCCGACGACCAGCAGACGGCGCAGGTCCTCATCGCCCGCCCGGGTAATCTTGCCGAGCCTGGTCTTGCCTGCGGTGGAATGGTCCTTGGGTGTCAATCCCAGCCAAGCCGCAAAGTGACGACCGGAGCGGAACGCGCCCGGATCAGGTGTCTTCATCACCAGCATCGTTGCAATGATCGGACCGACCGAGGGGATCTGAGCCAGGCGCCGGCCCGTGGCATCGCCGCGGTGCCAGGCCATCAGCCTGGCCTCAACCACCTCCAACTCGCCCTCGAGCCTGACGCACTCCCGGCCCAGCACGACAAACAGCTCGCGCGCCAGAGCGGGAAGCGTCTCGTCCTGCGCGATCCGCGCCAGCAGTGGTTCGATCGCCTCCAGTCCCTTGGGCGCGATCAGGCCATACTCCGCCGCATGGCCGCGGATCGTGTTGGTCAATTGGGTGCGCCGGGCGATCAGTCCGTCGCGGACCCCCATCAGCATCAGCGCAGCCTGCTGCTCGGCCGTCTTCACCGGCACAAAGCGCATGCTCGGCCGGCTCATCGCCTCACACAGGCCTTCTGCATCACGCCCGTCATTCTTGTTCCGCATCACGTAGGGCTTCACCAATTGCGGCGCCATCAGCTTCACCTCATGGCCCAGCCTGGAAAGCTCGCGCGCCCAATATTGCGACGCCCCGCAGGCCTCCATCCCGATCACCGTCGGCGGCAATTTGGCGAAGAACTCCAGCACGAGTTTGCGCGAAAGCTTCTTGCGTAAGACCGGCTGCTCGGACGCATCAACCCCATGCAGCACAAAAATATGCTTCGACGTATCCATCCCAATACGGATAATCTCTCTCACGGACGGTCTCCTTGTCTGAGATTTACAACAACCTCATTCTGGCACACTGATGCCGTAGGGGGCCGTCCACACCATCAACCACGTATGGTGGTTATTTGAGTCCGCTGGAGCGACAGCCGTCTAAACTACTGAGATCGGTGATTATGGGTCCCGGCGTTCGCCGGGACGACAGCGGGGGCTAAGTCAACACCCGCTCGCTTGCCGCCTGCCCGGTGCGATAGATCGCGAGATCCCGCGAGCCGGAGAAGATCGCGCGCGGCTTCAAGCCATAGAAGCGGCGGATCGAGTGGCTGAAATGCGTGCTATCGGGATAGCCGATATCCTGCGCGAGATGCGCGAGATTGATGTCCTGGTTGGCGAAATGCAGCAGATGCCGCGCGCGCTTCCAGGCGCGGAAGGAGCGGAACGAGATTCCGGTCTCCTCCTTGAACAGATGCAGGAAGCGCGAGGGCGATAGCCCGGCCTCGGTGGCGCAGCCGGCCGCGGTCACCGGCTCGCCGGAGAACTGCCCGATGCGGCCGATCGCGCGCACGACCCGCGGATCGAGCACACGCTGCGGCAGCGCGTCGCCGAAGCACATGGTGTCGAACTCGGCATTCGCGATCGCGTCGCGATGCTGCATCTCGGCAAGCGTCGCATAGGCGTTGCGAATCCGGTTCGCGAACAAGTGAGAGTCGGGTCCTTGCAGGCGGCGGGCGACGGCTTCGAGCGTGCCATCAGGCACGCTCTCCGGCTCGATCGCAACGCAGATCGCGGATCGATATTCGCTGGTGATGGTGTGGCGCAGGTTCGGCATCGTCACCGCGAGCTCGCCGTGGGATTCGCGGCCTTCGCTGGTCGACAGATGCAAGCCGTCGCGGATCGCGACATAGACATGGAATGCGCCGGGACAGCGTTCGCGCGGGCGGCCGAGCAGCCCCGCATAGAACACCCGTTCCGGCGTGATCAACATCCGGTGGCCGGACTGCTGGCCGGACTTTTGGCACTTCGCGTCCACGATCGCGTCCATGGCGGTTCCTCCTCGCGCGGCTCTTTGGGCCGCTGCGGCGGAGCTACCATAGCGCAAATTCGCAAAAGCGATACGTCGTCATTCCGGGGCGATGCGACGCAGCGAACCCCAATGCGCAATTGCGGGATCTCTAGGTTCCCCAATGCGCAATTGAGTATTGGGGTTCAATGCTGTGCATTGCTCCGGCACGACGGGGAAGTTACGGCCGCGCTCGCGGCGCAACGTTCTGTTCCTGCCCGGCTTTTTGCTCCGACGCCACCGCGCGCTTGTAGCCTTCGCGCTGCTGCAGCCGCGCCCAATAGGCCGCGACATTCGGCCCGAAATCCTTGGCGAGGCCGATATTGGTGGCGAGCCGGAGCGCATAGCCGTTGGCGATGTCGGCCGCGGTGAAGCGTTCCGCGCAGAGGAATTCAGAATTCGCAGCGGCGGCCTCCACCGCGCGCAGGCGGCCCAGGAACCATTTTGCATAATCGCCCGAGACCTGCGGGTTGCGCCGCTCCTCCGGCTCGAGCTGGCTGTAGCGAAGCACCAGTGTCTGCGGAAAGGTCAGTGTCGCATCGGAAAAATACATCCAGTTCAGGAACGCGCCATAGGCCGGCTCGTCGGGACCTACGATCAGCGGCGTCGGGCCGTACTTGGTGCCGAGGTAGTGGCAGATGCCCGAGGACTCCGTCATCTTCGTCTCGCCATCGACCATGAACGGAATGGTGCCGAGCGGATTGATACCGAGATATTCCTTGGCGAATACGCGCGGCGGGAACGGCAACATCTTCAGCTCATAGGGCAGCCCGAGCTCCTCCAGCATCCACAGCGGACGGAACGAGCGCGCGGCATCGCAGTGATAGAGCGTGATCATCAGGCGTTTCCCATGTTCTTGATCGCCGCCACCATGGAGCGCCGGCGCAGTGACTGCAACAATGTCGTGCGCGGTGCATTCATCGCGCACGCTTCTCCTTCAGGCATTGCCGTATTTGCGCAGCTCGAGCCGCGCGATCTGGTTGCGATGGACCTCGTCCGGACCGTCGGCGAGACGCAGCAGCCGGGCCGTCGCATAGGCTGCGGCAAGCCCGAAGTCGTTGCTGGTACCGCCGCCGCCATGCGCCTGGATCGCCCAGTCGATGACCTGGCAGGCCATGTTGGGGACCGCGACCTTGATCATGGCGATCTCGGCCTTGGCCACCCTGTTGCCTACCGTGTCCATCATGTGGGCCGCGTTGAGCGTCAAGAGCCGCGCCTGCTCGATCATGATGCGCGATTCCGCGATCCGCTCTTGCGTAACCGTCTGCTCCGCGACCGGCTTGCCGAACGCGACCCGGCTCCTGGTCCTGACGCACATCTTCTCCAGCGTGCGTTCGGCAAGCCCGATCAGCCGCATGCAGTGATGAATGCGGCCCGGGCCGAGCCGCCCCTGCGCGATCTCGAAACCGCGGCCCTCGCCGAGCAGCATGTTGCTTGCGGGCACCCGCACATTGGTGAACACGACCTCCGAGGCACGGTCCGGCACGCCGTAGAAGCCGAACACCGGAAGCGGCCGCAGCACCTCGATCCCGTGCGTATCCATCGGCACCAGGATCATCGACTGCTGGCGATGCCGGTCCGGATTGTGCGGATCGGTCTTGCCCATGAAGATGCAGATCTTGCAGCGCGGATCGGTGGCATTGGTGGTGTACCATTTGCGGCCATTAATGACGTAGTCATCGCCGTCGCGCACGATCGAGCTCTCGATATTGGTCGCGTCGCTGGAAGCGACGGCCGGCTCGGTCATCGCGAAGCAGGACCGTATCTCGCCCGCGAGCAGCGGCTTCAGCCATCGCTCCTGATGCTCCCTGGTGCCGTAACGCGCCAGCACCTCCATGTTGCCGGTATCCGGCGCCGAGCAATTGAAGAGCTCCGGCGCAAGATGCGATCGGCCCATGATCTCGCACAGCGGCGCATATTCGAGATTGGAGAGACCTGCGCCGTGCTCGCTCTCGGGCAGGAACAGATTCCACAGCCCCTCGTCCCTGGCTTTCGGTTTCAGCTCCTCAACGACAGGATAGACCTTCCACGGGCCGAGCTCTTCCGCCTCGCGGTAGAACCGGGCCTCGTTCGGATAGACATGGCGATCCATGAACGACTGAAGGCGATGCTTCAGCTCCACGACTTTCTGGCTCTCCTGATAGAGCATATCGGCCTCCATCCCTGCGGTCGTACCGGCGGCGCGTGCGATCCGCCGGACGGCTTCGCGCTAGTTCTTCTTCATCTCGGGCAGCGTGCCCATCATCTTGCACAACACCATCAGCATCACCTCGTCGGCGCCGCCGCCGATCGAGGTCAGGCGGCTGTCGCGATAGGCGCGGCTGACCGGCGTCTCGTTGGTAAAACCCATGCCGCCCCAATATTGCAGGCAGGCGTCGGTGAGCTCGCGGCCGAGCCGGCCGGCCTTCAATTTCGCCATAGTCGCAAGCCGCGTCACGTCTTCGCCCGCGACCAGCGCCTCGCCAGCACGATAGATCAGCGAGCGCAGCAGCTCGACCTCGGTCTGCATCTCCGCGAGCTTGAAGTGCACCACCTGGTTGTCGAGGATCGAGCCGCCGAACGCCTTGCGGTTGCGGGTGTAGTCGATGGTCTCGTTGATGATGAATTCATGCGCCTTCAGGCAGGCGGCCGCGCCCCACAGCCGCTCCTCCTGGAACTGGATCATCTGGTAGGTGAAGCCCTGACCCTCCTCGCCGATCCGGTTGCGCTTCGGCACCCGGACATTGTCGAAGAAGATCTGCGCGGTGTCGGAGGAGCGCATGCCGAGCTTGTCGAGCTTGCGCGCGACCTGCACGCCCTTGGTTTTCATCGGCACGCAAATCAGCGACTTGTTGCGATGGACCTGGCCGTCGCTGGTGTTGGCGAGCAGGCAGATCCAGTCGGCCTGTGTGCCGTTGGTGATCCACATCTTGCCGCCATTGATGACGTAGTCGTCGCCGTCGGAGCGCGCATTGGTCTTGATCGAGGCGACGTCGGAACCGGCGCCGGGCTCGGAGACGCCGATGCAGGCGACCTGGTCGCCTGCAATCGCAGGCACCAGGAATTCGCGCCGCACCTCGTCGGAGCCGAACCGCGCCAGCGCGGGCGTTGCCATGTCGGTCTGCACCCCGATCGCCATCGGCACGCCGCCGCAGGTAATGGCCCCGAGTTCCTCGGCCATCATCAGCGCGTAGGAATAATCCAGCCCCTGGCCGCCGAATTCGACCGGCTTGTTGAGGCCGAGGAATCCGAGATTGCCGAGCTTCTTGAACAGCTCATGCGCCGGGAAGATGTCGGCCTTCTCCCATTCATCGACATGGGGATTGATCTCGGCCGCGATGAATTTTTGTAGAGCGCGGCGCGGTTCGTCGTGATCGGCGGTGAAGAGCATGTTTCCTTGATCCTCGTCACTCCGGGGCGATGCGAAGCATCGAACCCGGAATCCATTTCACATCAAATTTGCCGCTCGATGGATTCCGGGCTCGCGCTGCGCGCGCCCTCAGGTGCGCAATTGCGCACCGGGGAATGACGGAGCAAATTCATCACAACCCCATCTGCCGTGACGCGAGATCCTTCATGATCTCCTCGGTGCCGCCGCCGATGGCGTTGACCTTGACCTCGCGATAGATGCGCTCGACCTTGATGCCGCGCATGAAGCCGGCGCCGCCGAAGATCTGCACCGCCTCGGAGGCGCAATGCGCCATGGTCTGCGTGGCCTGGTTCTTCATCATGCAGATCTCGGCGACCGGGCTTTCGCCCTGGCCGAGCCGCCACGCCAGCATTTCCAGCATCGCCTGCGAGGCCGCGACCTTCTGCGCCATGTCGACGATCTTGTGCCTGATCACCTGGTGCTGGGCGATCGGCTTGCCGAACGTCTTGCGCTCCTTGGCATAGGCGACCGCCTCGTCGAGGCAGACGCGCGCATAGGCGGTGCAGCCCGCCGCCATGCCCATGCGCTCGCTGTTGAAGTTCTGCATGATGATCTTGAAGCCCTGGCCTTCCTCGCCGATCAGGTTCTCGACCGGCACGCGGCATTCGTCGAAATGAAGTGTCGCGGTATCAGACGCCCACCAGCCCATCTTCTTCAGCTTGGTGCGGGAGAGGCCCGGCGTATCGCCTTCGATCAAGAGCAGGCTGACGCCGCCCGGACCCTCGCCGCCGGTGCGCACCGCGACCGTCAGATAGTCGGCGCGCATGCCCGAGGTGATGAAGGTCTTCTCGCCAGAGACGATATAATGGTCGCCGTCGCGCCGTGCCTTGGTCCGCAAATTCGCGACATCGGAGCCGCCGCTCGGCTCGGTGATCGCCAGCGCGGAGATCTTCTTGCCCGCAAGCACCTCCGGCAGCACCCGCGCCTTGACCTCCGGGCGGGCGGCGCGGGCGATCGGCGGCGAGCCGATGGTGTGGCTCATCAGGCTCGCGGAGACGCCGCCGGCGCCGGCGCGCGCCAGCTCCTGCGAGGCCACGATCTTCATGAACTGGTCGGCGGCGATCCCGCCATATTCTTCCGGGAAACCGAGGCCGAGCAGCCCGATTTCGGACGCCTTGGCATAGAGCGCGCGGGGAAACTCGCCCTCCTCGTCCCATTGATGGGCATAAGGCTCGATTTCCTTGGCCACAAAGCGCCGCATCACCTCGCGAAAGGCCTCATGCTCGCTGGTGTAGAACGGGTTTGCCATCCGCGTGCTCCGTTGATTCCCGCCTCCGACGATGTCCGGATTTTTCTCTGTTCACTTGCGTCGAGTGGCTGTCGGCTGGACCGGCCTTCCATCTGGCCACCCGCCAGCCACTAAACGCAAGACAGTATCCCGATACGCCCCCTCCACTGCCAATTCATGGCATCAATCGAGCCAGGAACAGGCGGCGCAAGACTGCCGTTCCAGAGGAGGGACATTTGCCGGTTCGTTATTACGACTGGATCGCGCATCATCGCCGGCGCACGCCGGACAAGATGGCGCTCGTCGATCTCGCAAGCGGTCGCCGCTTCAGCTATGCGGAACTCGACGCCCGCGTGTCGCGGCTCGCGGGCTATCTGCGCGACGAGCTCAAGGTCGCCAGCGGCGACCGGGTCGCGGTGCTGGCGCTGAACACGACGGATACGCTGGAGGTTCAGTTCGCCTGCTTCCGGATCGGCGGCGGTCTTCCTGCCGCTCAACACCCGCCTCACCGTTCCCGAGCTGCGCTACATCACCGGCGACGCCGCGCCCAAGGTGATGATCCATGACGACGACCTCGCCGAGACCGCGCTTGCGGTCGCCAAGCTCTGCGATGTCGCTTCGACCGTGCGGCTCGGCCCCGGCGGTGCCTATGAGGCCGGCATCGCGGCGGCGAAACCGCTCGAACGGTTCGAGGAGGTCACGCTCGATGACATCTCGACCATCATGTACACCTCGGGCACCACGGGCCAACCGAAGGGCGCGATCATAACGCATGGGATGACGTTCTGGAATTGCGTCAATCTCGGCGGCCCCGCTTACATCTCGCCGGCCTCGGTGCTGCTGACGGTGCTGCCGCTGTTCCACACCGGCGGCCTGAATTGTTACACCAACCCGGTACTGCATGCCGGCGGCACGGTGCTGATCATGCGCGCGTTCGATCCCGGCGAGGCGCTGAAGCTGATCAGCGATCCCTTGCAGGGCATCAACGTGTTCTTCGGCGTGCCCGCGATCTATCAGTTCATGGCGCAGCATCCGGCCTTCGCATCAGTGGATTTCAGCCGCCTGATGATCGGCGGGGTCGGCGGCGCACCGATGCCGGTGCCGCTGCTCAAGACCTGGGAGGCGCGCGGCGTCGCGCTGCAACAGGGCTACGGCATGACCGAGACCTCGCCCGCGGTGATGGTGCTCGACCGCGAGGATGCCGCGCGCAAGGCCGGCTCGTCCGGCAAGCCGGTGCTGCATACCGAGGTTCGGATCGTGCGGCCCGACGGCAGCGATGCCGCGGTCGGCGAACTCGGCGAACTCTGGGTCAAGGGCCCGAACATTACGCCGGGCTACTGGAACCGGCCGGACGCCAACGCCTCCTCCTTCACCGACGGCTGGCTGCACACCGGCGACGCCACGCGGATCGACGAGGAAGGCTTCTACTATATCGTCGACCGCTGGAAGGACATGTACATCTCCGGCGGCGAGAACGTCTATCCGGCCGAGGTCGAAAGCGTGCTGCATCAATTGGCCGCCGTCGCCGAGGCCGCCGTCATCGGCATCCCGAACGAGCAATGGGGCGAGGTCGGGATGGCCGTGATCGCCGTGAAGCCGGGCCACACGCTGACGCCGGCCGAGATCCACGCGCATTGCCAGGCCAATCTGGCGCGGTTCAAGTGCCCGCGCCTGATCGAATTCATCGATGCCCTGCCGCGGAATGCGACAGGCAAGATTCATAAGCCGACGCTGCGGCAGCAATTCAGCCAGCCGAAGCCGACCGATACTGCCGCATGAGCCTGGGGACGCGTCTCGCGTCTCCCTGGCCATGTCGAGAGAAGTGTTGCCCACAACCGTCTGCCGGGACCGGCTGCGGGTTCGTTGCGTAAGTCCCCAACCAGAATCAATCGAGGAAATTGCCTTTATGAAAACCACAAAATTGTCGCTGCTGGCCGCCGCCGCCGCGCTCTGCCTGCTCTCAACCCAGGCCGCCTTTGCACAAAAGAAGTATGACACCGGCGCCTCCGACACCGAGATCAAGATCGGCAATGTCGAGGCCTATAGCGGTCCTGCCTCAGCCTACGGCGTCATCGGCAAGACCGAGGAAGCCTATTTCAAGATGATCAACGATCAGGGCGGCATCAACGGCCGCAAGATCAACTGGATCTCCTATGACGACGGCTACTCGCCGCCGAAGACCGTGGAGCAGATCCGCAAGCTGATCGAGAGCGACGAGGTCTTCCTGGTGTTCAACGCGCTGGGCACGCCGACCCAGACCGCGGTGCAGAAGTATCACAACGCCAAGAAGGTGCCGCAGCTCTTCCTCGCCACCGGCGCCAGCAAGTGGAACGATCCGAAGGATTTCCCGTGGACGATGGGCTTCCAGCCGAGCTACCGCGTCGAGGCGCGGATCTTCGGCAAGTACATCCTCAAGGCCAAGCCGGATGCCAAGGTCGTGATCTTCTATGCCAATGACGATTTCGGCAAGGACTACCTGGTCGGCCTCAAGGAGGTGCTCGACAAAACGAGCGTCAAGATCGTCGTCGAGGAAAGCTACGAGACCACCGAGCCCTCGATCGATTCCCACATCGTCAAGCTGAAAGACACCGGCGCCGACGTGTTCGTCAACATCTCGACGCCGAAATTCGCCGCACAGGCGATCAAGAAGATCGCCGAGCTTGGCTGGAAGCCGATGCATGTGATGACCGACGTCTCGATCTCGATCGGCGCGGTCATGAAGCCCGCCGGCCTCGAAGCGTCCGAAGGCGTGCTGTCGGCCGGGTACCTCAAGGACGCGTCCGATCCGCAGTGGAAGAACGACGAGGGCATGAAGAAGTTCATGGCGTTCGCCGAGAAGTACATGCCGGGCGCCAACCTGTCCGACGCCAATCTGGTCTATGGCTACGCAGCGGCGCAGACCATGGTGCAGGTGCTGAAGCAGGCCGGCGACAACCTGACGCGTGAGAACGTGATGAAGCAGGCCGCCAGCCTGAAGGACTTCACGCCCGACACGCTGATTCCTGGCATCCGGATCAACACCAGTGCGACCGACTTCGCCCCGGTCGAGCAGCTCAAGATGATGCAGTTCAAGAACGGACAGTGGGAGCTGTTCGGCGACATCATCAGCGCCGAGACCGGCGGCTAGCGCCACGCGCGCCGCGACCAAACATCAGCCATCGCGAAGCCGCCCAATCGGGCGGCTTCGTTGTTCTTGCGGAGTGCTTTGTATGAAGCGAGAGGCCAGATTGAACCAGCCGGTGGCACACCACTCTCTCACCGTCACCCTGAGGAGCGCGCTCTTGCGCGCATCTCGAAGGGTCGACGGCTCCGATGGTGGCCGTGCATCCTTCGAGGCTCGCTCCGCTCGCACCTCAGGATGACGGGGCTAGCATCGGAGTGTACCGACGACGTCCTTGTTGCCGCGTAACCTGCGACTATCCCGGCAAAAAGATCGCGAACGGCTCGTCGATCGTGCGGCGCAGATGCTCGCGATAGAGGGCGTAGTTCGCATCGTCGGCCGACACCCGGCCGAGGCTCGGCTTCGACACGTTCTTCACCGGCAGGAATGCGATCGGCGCGGCGACCGGCGTCAGCAGCGAGCCGCGGCCGGCGAGCAGCGTGGTGATGAT
The DNA here is from genome assembly GCF_054057015.1 of Bradyrhizobium sp. JR3.5. Taxonomy (NCBI): domain Bacteria; kingdom Pseudomonadati; phylum Pseudomonadota; class Alphaproteobacteria; order Hyphomicrobiales; family Nitrobacteraceae; genus Bradyrhizobium; species Bradyrhizobium sp. JR3.5. The sequence goes on along the minus strand of NZ_JBSRYV010000002.1, from coordinate 3,409,770 downwards.
GCCGTACATTTCACCGGAATTGCGCGGGCGCGAGACCGTGATCACGCGGTGCTGGCCATGCCGGTTGGTCACGAGATAGACGAAGCCTGATTCATTGGGCACCGCCACCTCGCCATACTGGGTGTAATCGGCATCCTGCCGCTCGCCCTCTCGAAAGCCGAGCGATGACGCCGCATCGTCCCAGGCGATCTCCGTCCGATAGGCGTAGACCGCGCCCTGCTCGCCGAACGACGGGCGCACCGTGATGTAAGTCCCTTCGATCCGCGCCACCGAGCGGCGCGAATAGGATCCGAGGCTGTCGGGCGCGATCCCGCCATTGGCAGGCGCGGCCACCGTGATCGTCTCCGGCAGCTTACGCAAGGACACGCCGAGCGCCTGCTCGAGCCGCACAGTGGTCGCGAGCGTGAACGGGCGGCGGCCGCCGAGCACCTTCTCCAGCGTCGACAGGCTGAGCTTCGCCTGCTCGGCCAGCGTCTGCCGCGAGATGCGGCGGCGCGCGATTTCCTCGCGGATGGTCTCCGCGACCTGCTGGCTCTGCTCGGCGGAAAGCTGCTTGGCCGGCGTCGGCATCGTGGTCCTGCGCTGATTCCCCATCAATCTGTGCAGTCTAGCAGACCGGACAATCCATCACAAAACCGCACAAACCCGCCTCGGCCGGCGGCGGGCCGCGCCGGGCGGCGGCCAATCATTGCCGATCATTCTGCTCGCGCCAAAACCGCCGTTCTCCATGATCGCGAGGCAGCGAAAGTCTCGCTCAGGAGTGACGAAAATGACGATTTACGATGCATGTGAGAGCGGCCCGCAGATCCGGCTGTCGCGCCGGATGCGCATTGTGCTGTTCTTCCTGGTGGAAGGTGTCGCCGCGCTGGCGATCGGCTTCGCGGCGCTGTTCGTGAGCTTTGATCCGGTGTGGTCAGCCGAGTTGCCGCAACAGGCGGTACCGCGGCCGAGCGAGGCGCGCTCCGGCTCGCTGCTGTTCAAGACCGACGACGGCTATGCCGACGCAACCAGGCTCGGCATCGATGTCGACCTCACCGTGTCGGGTCCGACCGTCCGTGCCCGCGTCACGCAGATCTTCCGCAATCCGACCAAGGACTGGGTGGAAGCGACCTATGTCTATCCGCTGCCGGCCGGCGGCGCGGTCGACACGCTGAAGATGGTGGTCGGCGACCGCATCGTGGTCGGCGACATCAAGGAGCGGCAGCAGGCCCGCGCGATCTACGAACAGGCCAAACACAATGGCCAGAAGGCCGCGCTCACCGAGCAGGAGCGGCCGAACATCTTCACCAACTCGGTTGCCAATATCGGCCCAGGTGAAACCGTGCTGGTGCAGATCGAGTATCAGGAGCCGGTGCAGCAGAACGGCAACGAATTCTCGCTGCGGGTGCCGATGGTGGTCGGACCGCGCTACAATCCGCGCCCGGTGGTGCAGAGCGTCGACCTCCGCGCCGACGGCAGCGGCTGGGGCGCCACCACGACCGATCCGGTGCCGGACCGCGATCGCATCACCTCCGAAGTGCTCGATCCCGCGACGAATGCTCCGGTCAACCCAACCAACATCACCGTTCACCTCAACGCAGGCTTCGCGCTCGGCGAGGTGAAGAGCCATTTCCACCAGGTCAGGATCGAGAGCCCCGACAGCACCACGCGCGTCGTCAAGCTCGCCGAAGGCCCGGTGCCGGCCGACCGCGATTTCGAGCTGAGCTGGAAGCCGGCCGCCGGGAAGGCGCCGTCGGTCGGCCTGTTCCGCGAGCATGTCGGCAATTCCGACTATCTGCTGGCCTTCGTCACCCCGCCATCGGTCGAGCAGGCGCAACAGAAGCCCCTGCCGCGCGAAGTGATCTTCGTGATCGACAATTCCGGCTCGATGGGCGGCACCTCGATCATCCAGGCCAAGGCGAGCCTCATCTACGCGCTCGGCCGCTTGCAGCCGACCGATCGCTTTAACGTGATCCGCTTCGACGACACCATGGACACGCTGTTCCCGGCACCGGTTACGGCCAACAGCGCCAATATCGGCAACGCGACGTCGTTCGTCAGCGCGTTGCAGGCGCGCGGCGGCACCGAGATGGTGCCGGCAATGCGCGCGGCGCTCTCCGACACCAATCATGATGACGCCGACCATGTCCGCCAGGTCGTGTTCCTGACCGACGGCGCCATCGGCAATGAGCAGCAATTGTTCGAAACCATCAGCGCGCTGCGCGGCCGCTCACGCGTCTTCATGGTCGGAATCGGCTCAGCGCCGAACACCTACCTGATGACGCGCGCCGCCGAGCTCGGCCGCGGCACCTTCACCCATATCGGCTCGGTCGAGCAGGTCGACGAGCGGATGCGCGACCTGTTCGCCAAGCTGGAGAATCCCGCGGTGACGAACCTCGCCGCAAAGTTCTCCGATGCAACGGCCGACTTGACGCCGTCCGCACTCCCCGACGTCTATGGCGACGAGCCGCTGGTGCTGGCCGCGAAGCTCGACAAGCTTGCTGGCTCGGTCGAGATCAAGGGCCGCATCGGCGACCGTCCGTGGAGCGTGACACTGCCGCTCGCGAATGCGGCCGAAGGCAAGGGCCTCTCCAAGCTGTGGGCACGCCGCAAGATCGCGGATGCCGAGGTTGCGCGCACCACGCGGCAGATGAGCTCCGAGGACGCCGACAAGACCATCCTTGCGCTCGCGCTGGAGCATCAGCTCGTGACGCGGCTGACCAGCCTCGTTGCGGTCGACAAGACGCCGAGCCGTGCCGAAGGCGAGCCGCTGAAGCTTGCTGAACTGCCGCTCAACCTGCCCGCGGGCTGGGATTTCGCTAAAGTATTCGGTGAGCGTCCGCGCCTGCCGGCCGCACCGACCGAACGCCGCGCCGACGGCGGCGACGGCAAGGTGCAGCTCGCCGCGCTGAAGCGGTCACCGGTCGCGACACCAGGTCCCGGCACGATTCAGCTGCCGAAGACCGCGACCGATGCCGAACTGAAGATGATCGCGGGTGTGATCCTGCTCACGGTCAGCATTCTGCTTCTGGTGTTCAACCGGCGTCAGACGTCGTCCCACTGACGTCGGATGAAAGGAGGAGGTGCCCCCGACCTCCTCTTTCAAGAGCGCGCGCGGCCTTCTCACCCGTCCCCCATGGGCCGCGCGCGCCACTTCTCTCGCTAAGCGTCATTGCGAGGAGCGAAGCGACGACGCAATCCATGGCTCCCCATATGCCGCATGATGGATTGCTTTGCTTCGCTTCGCTCGCAATGACGGGAGCAAGATAGCAATGCGCCGCTTCATCCTCCCGCTCGCCTTCGCCCTCATCGGCCTGATCCTGTTCGGCCAGGGCGCCTATATCCACGCCAAGGCGCTGCTCGCGCAGCTGCTGCTGGAGCGCGCCTTCGCACAGAGCATCGCGACCGGACATCCGGTGAAGCCGTGGCGCTGGGCCGATACCTGGCCGGTCGCCCGGATCGAGGTGAAGCGCCTGCACGCGTCCGCAATTGCGCTTGCCGGCAGCAGCGGCCAGGCGCTGGCGTTCGGCCCCGGCCATGTCGAGCAGACCGTCGATGCCGGCGAGCCGGGCGTTGCGGTCTATTCCGCGCATCGCGACACCCATTTCCGCTTTCTGAAGGATGTCACAATCGGTGACGAGATCGACGTCACGAGAAGCGACGGCAAGATTTTTCGCTACCTCGCCGATCGCAGCGCGGTCGTGCTCTTCGACCAGTCCGGCATCGATCCGCTCACCAACCGGTATGAGCTGGTGCTGTCGACCTGCTGGCCATTCGACGCGCTGACATCGGGGCCCGAGCGCTATCTGCTGCACGCGACCATGATCGGCCCGGATTCGAACCCGTTCGAGACGGATTCGAGCCGACCCGAATCAGGTTCCTGATCGGCATCGATTTTGCGCCTGCCGGGATATTGCAAGCGATGCCCTGACTTGCAGCAGCGTGAGTTGCTACCCCCTTCCATCAGCCATAAAAACAATGAAAAATCGCGTTCTGCGGTGATCCGCCGTGGGCCAGAGGAAACAAGTAGAACAAGGATAAGGGCAGGCTCCATGGAAGCTTTCGGAGGCACCGCGTCACATCCGTCCCGCAAATGGGCACCGCCCGCTGACGCGAGCGACATCGTCAAGAGCATCCATGCGATGCTGCACCCGCGCAACATCGTGCTGGTCGGCGCCACCGACAAGCCCGGCAACTACGCCGAACGGATCTGGAACAATCTGATCAAATACGAGTATGCCGGCGGGTTGTTTCCGATCAACGCCAAGCGCGAAACCATCTGGGGCGTCACCTGCTACAAGGATTTCGCCAGCCTTCCGGAAAAGCCGGACCATGTGTTGGTGCTGGTACCGGCGCGATTCGCCGTGCAGGTGATCCGCGACGCGGCCGCTGCCGGCGCCCGCTCGGCGACCATCGTCACATCAGGCTTCAGCGAGCTGCAGGACGAGGAAAGCCAGCGGCTCGCGGTCGAGCTGAAGCAGGCGATCAAGGAGACCGGACTTGCGGTTACCGGTCCAAATTGCCTCGGCAATCTCAGCGCCGGCGAGAACCTGTTCACCAATATCGACGACCGCATCGTCACCATGGAGCCGGGCGCGGTCGCGATCGCCGGCCAATCCGGGGCGATCGTGATGGCGATCCGCCAGGCGCTCGAGGATCGCGGCGTCGGCGTCGGCTACATGGTCACGACCGGTAACGAATCCGGCCTCGAGACCCCGGACCTGATGAGCTATTTCGCCGCCGATCCGAGCATCCGCGTCATCGTGGTCTATCTCGAAGGCGTCAGGAACACAAAGGTGTTCCGCGAAGCCTGCAAGGCCGCGCGCGCCGCGGGCAAGCCGGTGATCGCGCTCAAGCTCGGTGCCTCCGAAGGCGGCCGCGCCGCCGCGATGGCGCATACCGGCGCGCTCGCCGGCTCGATCGAGACGTTCGATGCGATCTCGACCCGCGAAGGCGTGATCCGCGTGCGCGGCCTGGATGAACTGATCGAGACCACCGAGTGCTTCGTCCATGCCGATCCGCCGAAGGGCAACCGCCTTGCGGCGGTGTCGCTATCGGGCGGCAAGCGCGGGCTGCTGATCGACGCGTTCCATTCCGCCGGCCTGAACTTCGCAGCGCTGAGCTCGAACGCGTCCGAGCAGCTGGCGAAGATGCTCGGGCCCGGCAGCATCGTCGGCAACCCGCTCGACGCCGGCTTCGCCGCGGTGGTCGATCCCTCCGTCTACATGAAGTCGATCAAGATCATGATCGACGATCCCGACACCGACATCGTCATCATCGATGCCGAGCTGCCGAAGGCGCCGCATGAGCTGCGCGAGCGCAATCTGCGCATCGTCAACGAGATGGCGGGCCAGGCCAACAAGCCGGTGATCTATATCAGCGCGATGTCGATCGGCTTCACCGAATTCACCAAGGGACTGCGCAAGTCGCTGCCCCATATCGCGGTCATGCAGGGACTCGACCGCGCGGTCGGCGCGATCAAGTCGCTGATTGAATATGCCGGTCTGCGCAAGGAAGTGCCCGACATCGTGTCAAGCTCGAAGGCGTCCGCTCGCGCGGTGCTGGAGAAGACGCTGAAGGCCGCCAACGGCGCCGCCGCGCTCGACGAGGTCGCCTCGAAGCGGCTGCTCAAGGCCTACGGCATCCCGATCTCCAAGGAGGACGTCGCGCAGACCGCGGCGGAGGCCGTGAAGATCGGCAAGGCGATCGGCTTCCCGGTGGTCGCGAAAGTTGTCAGCCCCGACATCCTGCACAAGTCGGACATCGGCGGCGTGGTGCTGAACCTTGCCAACGCCGCCGAGGTGAAGAAGGCGTTCAACGACATCACCGCGCGGGTGAAGAAGCTGAAGGGCAAGCCGAAGCTCGAGGGCATCCTGATTGCGCAACAGGTCAAGGCCGACCTCGAGCTCGTGGTCGGCGCCTCGCTCGATGCCGAGATGGGCCCCGTGGTGCTGTTCGGCACCGGCGGCGTCGATATCGAGCTGCTGAAGGACGTCGCCCTTGCCGGCGCGCCGCTCGATGCCGCCGAGGCGAAAGAGCTGATCGCCAAGACCAAGGCCGGGGTCAAGATGAAGGGCTATCGCGGCAAGCCCGCGCTGCACGAGCCGTCGGCGGTGAAGGCGCTGGTCGGGCTCTCCAACCTGATGGCCGACGCCAACGGCCGCATCGCCTCAATCGACGTCAATCCGTTCCTGATCAACAGCAAGCTCGGCGTCGCCGTCGACGGCCTGATCGTGCTGAACAACGCCGCCGCGAACAAGGCGGCGGGGCATTAACGCTCTCATCTCCCTCTCCCCGTTCTTACGGGGAGAGGGTTGGGGTGAGGGGGCTGTCCCCGCATACACAATGGCAAGCAGATTCGCGGAGACTCCCCCTCACCCGGATCGCATCTCTCGATGCGATCCGACCTCTCCCCGCAAGCGGGGCGAGGCAACTTCAGAAGCTCGCACCCCACTGGCGCGCGGTCTGCATCACCCAGTCGCGATAGAGCGTGAGCGGCGTCACCCCGGTGATGCCGCCGCAGCCGGCGGTGCCGTTCGGGCCGGTGGACCAGCTCACCACGCCGACGATGACAGGCCCGCCTGGCTTGTCCTCGAACACGGGCGCACCGGAATCGCCGGTACAGGCGCCGAGCCCGTCGCGCACGCCCTGCCCGACCGGATCGACCAGACGAATCTGCAGCGTGCCGGGCTTGCCGCTCGCGATCAGGCCGGCGACGCGAATGCTGCCGCCGCTCTTGCCGTCGCCGCGCACGGTGACACCGACGCCTGCGACGGTGAAGCGGCCGCCGACCTGGATCGGAATGTTGGGCATGCCGAGCACGGCCGGCGCCTTGCCTGCGGCTGGGTCCGCGAGCTGCAGCAGCGCGACATCGGCGGTCGCCACATGATTGGTCATCGCCTGCATCCGAAAGCCGGGATGGATCGCAACCGTCTTGACGTCCTGCAGCTTCGGCTGCCGGTCCGGCCCATAATCGACGATCTTGTAGTCGGCACCGGGCTGCACGCAATGCGCCGCGGTCAGCACCACCTTCGGCGCGATCAGTGCGCCGGTGCAGAAATTGCCACGCGAGCCGACGATGGTGACGACGGCGCGCGCGACGCCATCGGTCGACGGCGCGCCACCACCGACGATCGCGAAGGCCGGCGTTGCCATCAACAGGGTCAGAAAGGCTGTCGCTCGAATCACGCTCGTCATGGAACCCTGTTGATCTGCATCTGTATTGAGCACATCCGAGGCGCGGCATTGCGTCGCTCACACTCGGCCGAAGAACACGCAATCTTGTACAGAGCACCCGGGCCCGCACGCGTCAATTATCTAAATATCTAGACGTCGATCACTACGGCGTTGAAGTCGCCACGAGATTTCCAGCAGCCCGTGGTGCGCACGCGCTGCGTCTCGCCACCTTGCCGCGATATCCATCACACCGTATCCTGCATCGTGCTGCCGGCACGACGTTCGAATGTGAACTGTATCTCTTGATCCCGCGCGTATCAGAGCCGTAATTTCGACCTGATAATATAATACAACCTCTGGCAGCATACCGCATACTTACCTTCATGACTTTCTGGATGCCGGTGCCGTTGACATAGAGACGGCTTTTCATCCGCCATTTCGTTGAGTTTCGAGGATAATGATGAGGATCGCGGTCGTCACGCCGATCAGGCTGTTCAGCGAGGGGCTTGCCTCGAGTTTCCGGAACCACGCCGAGTTTGCCGTCGAGGCGGCAGTCGCCGATCTTGCCGGCCTGCGTGCGACCCTCAAGACCGGTAATGTGGGTGTCATTCTGATCGACGTCACACAGGGCATCGATCTCGACGAGGTGCGCGTGATCGCGAGCGAGCATGCCGAGATCGCGCTGGTGGCGCTTGGCCTCAACGAGGACCGGCGCGACGTGGTCCGCTGCGGCCGAGCCGGGTTCAGCGGCTACATTTCCCGGAATGCCAGCTTCGACGAGCTGTGCCGCGCACTGTCGGACGTGGCGTCGGGGCGGCTTGCCTGCAGCGCCGAGATTTCCGGCGGACTGCTGCGCGCGTTGTTTTGCATGGAACGTCAGACGGATACGATCGATACCGACCAGGGCCTGACGCGCCGCGAAGGCGAGGTCCTCAAGCTCATCGGGCAGGGCATGTCAAACAAGGAGATCGCACGCGATCTCAATCTCAGTCTTGCCACCGTCAAGCATCACGTCCATCACGTGCTGCAAAAGCTCGGCCTGCCGCGCCGGGCGCAGGCGATGCGGCGGGTTCGCGAAGCGCCATGGATCGCATCATCTGCGCCGGCTCTCGATCGTCGCCGCGAGCTCGACTGACACCAGCGACCTGAATTCCGTATTCGACTGACCGCAGCGCGCGCACGCATTGGTGCGCGAATGCGGCGCGGCTTTGCACGCATGCGCGCCGCATCACGCCGCGAGACCGATCCCGACTAAACCCTTTGATCGATCTTTCGAGGCGCGGGATCGATCTCACGGATCGGTCGATCCGTATCATCGGCTCGATCCTTTCTGATCCACCGCGGCGAATAGGCCTTTCGCGGCACACCTGCCACAACAGCACCAACGCAGCGACATGCCGCTCTTTTCGTTCGCTGCGCGGTTGCAGATTGCCGTGGAAGACGGATCGGCTGCACGAATTCGCAGCAGATCGGCCAGGATCGATTTCATGAATCCAGTTGCCGACATCGCTGGTCTGGCTGCCTTGTGGCAGAGAACGTCGGGTGGCGACCCCGCGGTGAAGATCGCGATCATCGACGGTCCCGTCGCTCTCAATCATCCCTCGCTCAGGCAGGCCCGTGTCGCCATGGGCGGCGAATTCGTCGCGCCGTCTTCATCGATCATCCAGTCCGAGCACGGCACGCATGTCACGAGCGTGCTGATGGGGACACCCGGCAGCCCGGTGCTCGGCGTCGCGCCGAACTGCAGCGCAACCGTGTTCTCGATCTATCGCGAGAATGCCGCCGGGCAGATCGAGCCGTCCTCGCAAAGCACATTGGCGCTCGCGATCAACCAGGCGCTGGCGGTGGGCGCCGACATCATCAACGTCAGCAGCGGTCAGCAATCCGCGACGGGGCAGGCCGATCGCATTCTGGTCGACGCGGTGCGCGCCTGCGAGCGCGCCGGCAAGCTGATCGTCGCCGCCGCCGGCAATGATGGCTGCCGCTGCGTCCAGGTGCCGGGCAGCCTCGCTTCGGTGCTTGCGGTCGGCGCGTGCGATCTGGCCGGCAACCCGCTGCCGTTCAGCAATTTCGGCGACGCCTATCTGGAGAACGGCATCCTGGCGCCTGGCGAGAACATCGCCGGCGCCTCGCCGGTCCGCAACGTCAGCCTGCGGTCCGGAACGAGCTACGCTGCGCCGATCGTGACAGGCGTCGTCGCGCTGCTGCTCTCATGCCTGCGCCAGAACGGACGCAAGGCCGATCCGCAAGCCGTTCGTGCCGCGCTGCTCGAAAGCGCGGTGCCCTGCCGCAACGACGGCAGCGCCTCGCGCTGTCTCGTCGGACGGCTCGATATTCCCGCGGCTGTCGCCGCCCTGCTTGGCGAGCAGGCGGACGCCGTCATGCCGTCGGGTGCCACGGCCGCGCCTCCCCACTTCTGGGGAGTGTCCGCGCGCCCTTTCGTCCAACCGTCATTCGCCGCTCAGCCAACTGCAACCAGAGAGGGTTCCATGGGAGATCTATCAGCAATGTCTGCACCATCGGCTCCGCGCATATTCGGGCCGGACGGCTCGATCCTGCGAAGCAACGGCGGGATCATGCCAAGCGAGGCGCAGCCCGCCGCGCCGGCGGCACCTGCGGCCATGGCCGTCCCCGTTGATCACGGCGTCGTCACCGCGCCGATCGCCGCACCCGCGCCTTATCCGTATCACGCTCCCCATGCGGGCGGCGACATGGTCTGGATGCCGGCACCGGCACCCCAGATGATGATGCCGCCGATGATGATGCCGCAGATGGCGATGCCAACGGCCGGCATGATGCCGCAAACCTGGCTGCAACCGCAGCAGCTGCACGCGCTGATGCCGAGCAATGCGCTTCCCGCCGCAATGCCCCAGGCGCTGCCGATGTACGAAGCGCCCGCGGTTCGAACCAGCGAGAAGAGCTGCGGCTGTGGCGGCGGCATGCGTCCGCAGGGCGCGACGCCCGAGTCCACCGGACAGCTCGCCTTCCCGATCGGGCGGCTGTTCTACGATTTCGGCAAGGAAGCCCGCCTCGACTACTTCGTGCAGGCGATCGCCAACTGGCGCGACAGCCTGATCGGCCGCGGCGATCCGGCCTTCGGGCCCGAGCGCGACCACTCCGGCGATACCTCGGCGCCGTACAATCCGGCGATCATGGCGCGCTATCTGTTGAACCAGGCTGAAGGCGAGACCGCGACGCCGGCCGGCGCCGGCAACAACTTCCCGGACGCCGACGCCATCACCTGGACGATGACGATCGATTCGATCCCGATCTATGCGATCAAGCCGCTCGACGTGTTCGGTCTCGGATTCTTCGCCGCGCTGATCCTGGCGCTGTGGCATCAGGAGGTTTCGCACGACGATCCCGCGACGACCCGCACCGTGGTGCTGGCGACGGCGGCCGCCGCCGGCGCTGACGCACGACCGATCACGCCCCCCGCATTCCCGCCGCGCGGCGGCGTCGCGCGGGTCTCGATGGCCGGTTGGGTCGACAGCACCAACACGACCAAGCTGCTCAACGGCACGGTCGTTCCGACGCTGGTGACCGATTGGCGCGGCTTCTACCAGTGGGATCTCTACACGCTGTTCGGGCCCGACCCCACCACCTGGCCGGACGGCGCCGAGGGCTTCCTCGAGCGGATCTACAACGAATTCCGCAATGTCGGTCTTTCGCCGCAGGATCGCGCGCTGAACTACTCGGCGATGAATGCCTACAATACGCGGAAGATCTTCACCGACGTCGCCAAGAAGGGCTTGCGGCTCGACACCGTCGAGGTCGACCAGAGTCTGATCTGCCGTCCGGAATCGATTTGCCACGACGTGACCTACCGCTTCTTCAACCCGACGCAGGTCCTGACCCAGGCTCGCGAAGTCTATCAGTACACGATCGATGTGAGCGACGTGGTGCCGGTGGCGGTCGGGCCGCTGCGGCAGTGGCAGGTCTATTGACGCGATTGCTCCTCTGCGTCCGGAGGAGATCAGAACGTGGCGCGAATTAGCGTCACGTGGTCCAAGGGATCGACGCGATGAGCGATCCCCTGGGCGACGTCCAGCGACGGCTGCCCCGGTCGGTGCCCACCTCCCGTAGTTGCCGTCAATTCAAACCGAAAGAAGGAGCTGAACATGTACGCAAGGAACGACTTTGAGACCTTCGGCAGCGTGCGTAGCCCGATCCAGTGTGAGGGCATCGAGCGCGGTCCGAAGCGGATTGCCGAAGTGGCGACCAACGGGTCGGTCAACCCGCAAGGTTGGCAGGACATCCTCGGTACGGCCGTGCAGGCGCTGCCGGGCGTCCTCGGTGCTTTCGGCATCTGATCGCCAAACTCGGGGCCCGGCGCTGTCGGGCCCCACCCCTGCCCTCGAGGAGGCCGACATGATGCAGAAATCCACCGCCAGGAGCCCACAGCAACAGCAGCAGAACGGTCGCCGGATCGAGCCGTCCGGAAAGATCGTCGTGTCATCAGTCGTGAGCCACGCCTCACTGCTCGCCGCGATCAGCGACCGCAACCCGATCATCGCCAAACGCACCACATCCGACGAAGACAAATCCTGACGACGTCGTCATCACCGAACCTATGGAGCCGATGCCATGGCAAAACCGCCCCGCAAATCCGGATCCGACAGCGCCGCCTCTCCGCCGCCCGCGGAAGCATCCGCAGCGTCAAGCCTCGCCGACGCGCGGCGCCCGTTGGAGGCGGCCGTTGTCGCCCGTCCGAAGATCGCCACCACGCCCGCCCCGCCGACAACGTCGGCCTACATGGCGCCGCCGCAGGGCCCCGGTGCTCCGCAGCAGATGCGCCATGACGGCTCGCCGCGTTCGGAGGCGCGGCTCAACACCGCGATGAAGGTCCTGCTCGATCCCACAGCCCGCGCGCTGCCGAGCAAGGTCTATTCCGGACAGGCACGAAACTGGACCCGCAGACCGTAATCAGGTCCACGCACTGAAGGCGCTTCGATCCGCTACCCGGACATGCAACGGCCCGCCCGATCCGGCGGCGCGGCCGTTGCCGCTCTTCGGAGAGAGACATGAACCAGAACGGCAATCCCCCTCGCATCGATCTGCGCCGCGCCGCCTGCACATTTGTCGGCCTCGGGACACTCCTGTTTCTTGCGGCCGGCACCATGCGATGGGCCGGCGCCTGGATGTTCCTGCTCGAGATCACGATCGGCGGACTGATCACCGAGGCATGGCTCGCAAGACATGATCCGGGCCTACTGGCGGAGCGCCGCACCGCGCGCGGCCAGGCCGGGTGGGATCGCGTCATCACGACGATCATGCCGCTGTTGTGGCTGACATGGCTGCCGCTGATGGCGCTCGACGCGGTGCGCTACCGGACATCGTTCGTCCCGTTCTGGCTGCAATGCGCCGGCGCGGTGATGATCGCCGCATCGTTCTACATCGTCTATCGGACCTACCGCGAAAACAGCTACGCCGCCCCCGTCGTGAAGATCCAGCGCGAGCGCGGGCATGCTGCGGTGACCACGGGGCCGTACGCCTATGTGCGCCACCCGATCTATGCCAGCGGCCTGTTGACCTATGTCGGCACGCCGCTGCTGCTCGGATCCTGGTGGGGCCTTGGCATCGTGCCGGTCATGGCGGCGCTGCTCGGCCTGAGATCCATGATGGAGGAGCGGATGCTCACTGCCGAGCTCGACGGCTATGCCGAATACCTCGGGCGCGTGCGTTACCGCCTGGTTCCGATGGTCTGGTGAGCCCGTTCCGCGTGGCGGAGTTTGCCGCGAACTGGCGGCTTGCCTGATTGGCGGCAATTCCAATAAAGAAGGCTGAACGCGCGTTTCCCTGTCTTCGGCCAAAACGGCCGGACGACCCGAGGCGAAGCCGCCGCTTTGCAACGGGCAGGACATTGATGATCGAGGCAGTGATCTGGGATTTCGGCGGTGTCTTGACCACCTCGCCGTTCGAGGCCTTCGCGCGCTACGAGACTGAGCGCGGCCTGCCGATCGACATCATCCGCCGCACCAACGCCGCCAACCATCTGGAAAACGCGTGGGCCAAGTTCGAACGCGCCGAGATCGGTATCGATGCATTCGACGAGCTGTTCGCCGCGGAATCGAAGGCGCTCGGCGCCGAGGTGCGCGGCAAGGACGTGCTGCCGCTGCTCTCCGGCGACCTGCGCCCGGAAATGGTCGAGGCGCTGAAGCGCATCAAGGCGGAATTCAAGACCGGCTGCATCACCAACAATCTGCCGTCGAACCCAATCGGCAGCCACAGCGGACGCACGCTCTATGTTGCCGAGGTGATGTCGCTGTTCGACCACGTCATCGAGTCCGCGAAGATCGGCCTGCGCAAGCCGAACCCGCGCATCTACCAGATGATGGTGGAGACGCTGCTGGTGAACCCGAAGCACTGCGTCTATCTCGACGACCTCGGCGTCAACCTGAAGCCGGCGCGCGAGATGGGCATGACCACGATCAAGGTCGCGAACGCCGCGCAGGCGATCTCCGAGCTCGAAGCTGCGACCGGCCTCACGCTGAGGTGAAGTGGCCTCCCGGCATATTCACTCCGCATTCAGGCGGCAGTCGCTAGTTCTCAGCCTCCCCTGGGTCACGGCGCGACCATGGAATCGCATCGTGATCCCTTTCCTGGTCTGAGCATGACGTTCCGGAAAACCGACGTTCACTTCTCCGGATCATGCCCGCGGAGGCTCACCCCATGAAACATCTCGTCGTCGCCCTGGTCTCGGCTGGTTCGCTGCTGGTCTCGGTCGCAGCGTTCGCGCAATCAACCTCAACCCCCGCACCGGCGGCAGCGCCGGCGGCGGCTCCAGCGCAAGAGAACACGTCGGCGGCAGCGCCCGTCCCCGGTGCCAAACGCGCGGCCTGCCAGAGCGCGGCGAAGGCGTTGAAGGGACAGGACCGGCATGACCAGATGCAGCTCTGCATGGCGCAGGCGCATCTCGACTGCCTGAAGCAGGCGATCGACCAGAAGATCACCGGCCCGCAGCGCAAGGATTTCGTGAAGAGCTGCGCGGGCTAGAAGCTGCCGCCTCCTCCGTATTGCGCTCGGCGGAATACCCCGGAACCATGCGCTAAGCCCATGCCTTTGCGGGCCAAACGAGCCTTGTGCTTTGCCCGCAACGGGAGCAGAACAGGTCCGAGTTCAAGGCAAATTCGGAGCTGATCCTCGTGGCTGACACCAGGCCCACCGCCTCGATCGAGGCCGCGGAAAGCGGCCTCGCCGCGCAAGGCTATATTGCGAGCCGGCAGATCGCGACTGCGGTCTACCTGTCGCAGCAGATCGAGAAGCCGATCCTGGTCGAGGGCCCTGCCGGCGTCGGTAAGACCGAACTTGCGAAGGCGATCGCCGCCTGGCGCGGCCTGAAGATGATCCGTCTGCAGTGCTATGAAGGCCTCGACGAAGCCAAGGCGCTGTATGAGTGGAAATATGCCAAGCAGCTGCTCTACACCCAGATCCTGAAGGACAAGCTCGGCGAGGTGCTCGGCGGCGCGCAGACGCTGGCCGCAGCACTCGACCAACTCCACACCTTCGGCGACGTGTTCTTCTCCAAGGAATTCGTCGAGCCGCGGCCGCTGTTGCAGGCGCTGGAGCAGCCGGCCGGCTGCGTGCTCCTGATCGACGAGATCGACAAGTCGGATGCCGAATTCGAATCGCTGCTGCTGGAGATCCTCTCGGACTTCCAGGTCACGATCCCCGAGCTCGGCACCGTCTCCGCGGTGGCGCCGCCGACCGTGATCCTGACCTCGAACAGCGAGCGCGATCTCGGCGATGCCTTGAAGCGGCGCTGCCTGCATCTGCATATCGGCTTTCCCGAGCAGAAGCTGGAAGAGCGCATCGTCGAGAGCCGGGTGCCCGGCATCTCGCAGACATTGCGCAAGCAGATGGTCGGCTTCATCCACGAGATCCGCTCGCTGGACCTGAAGAAGCTGCCCTCGGTCAGCGAGGCAATCGACTGGGCGCGCGTGCTGGTGCTGCTGCAAGCCAGCGAGCTCGACACCGAGATCGTCAAGGACACGCTCAACGTGCTCCTGAAATACGAGGCCGATATCGAGGCCGCGACGCCGCAGATTTCGTCCTTCATCGCCAAGGCGTCGCGCCAAGGCGTATTCAGCTAGACCAAGATGCGCGAGAACCTGCATCGCTTCTTTCGTGCGGCGCGGGGAGCCGGGGTCCGGGTCTCGCCCGCGGAAAGCATCGATGCGATGCGGGCGGTCGCCCAGGTCGGCTTTGCCGACCGCGACATCCTGCGCGACACGTTCCTGCTGACGCTTGCCAAGACCCAGGACGAGAAGCGCTCGCTCGGCGAATGCTTTGATCTGTTCTTCAGCCAGCCCGAGCCGCAGCAGGAGACCGCCGAGCAGAACAAGACCGACGACAGCAGCGAATCCGGCGCCAACCCGTCGGCCGACGAGCATGGCGATGCGGCGGGCGACGCCGCCAGCGAGAATGTCGGACCGCTGGCGCAGATGCTGCTGTCGCAGGATCGCGCCGCGATATCGACGGCGATCGCCAATGCCTCCGGCGCCGCCTCGCTGCCCGACATCCGCTACTTCACCCAGCGCGGCATCTTCCAGACCCGCATCCTCGATGCGATGGGCATCCAGCGCCTGCGCGACGATATCGACGAGCAGACCACGCGCAATCCGGCGCTCGCCGAGCGGCTGCAGGAGGCGCTCAACGGCCTGCGCGGCACCGTTCGCGACGCGGTCTCGCAAGCTCTGCTGCTCTACGGGCGCGAGGAGACGGAAAATCTGCGCAACGAGATCCTGCGCAACGCCCCGCTGGCGCGGATCGAGCCGCGCCAGGTCGAGCAGATGCGCGCACTGATCCGCCAGATCGCGCGCCGGCTGCGCGAGCGCTATTCCAAGCCGCGCAAGCGTCAGCGCCGCGGCCATCTCGACGTCCGCCGCACGCTGCGCCGGAACGCGGCCTGGGGCGGCGTGCCCTTCCTCACCGCGTGGAAGCGCAAGCATCGCGACCGGCCGAAGATCGTCGCGCTGTGCGACGTCTCGGGTTCGGTGGCCCGCGTCTCGGACTTCTTCCTGCTCCTGATCCACAGCCTGCACGAGGTGGTTGACGACGTCCGCTCGTTCGCCTTCTCGGGCCATTTGATCGAGGTCAGCGACATCCTGGAATCGAAATCGCCGGAAGAGGCGATGAAGGAGATCATGTCCAAGGTCGGCTTCGGCTCGTCCGACTACGGCAATTCCTTCGCCGATTTCGAGCACAATTGGATGAGCGCGATCACGCCGCAGACCACGGTGATCGTGCTCGGCGACGCCCGTAGCAACAATCTCGATCCGCGCGCCGACATCCTGCGCCGCATCGGCGAGCGCTCCAAGCGGCTGGTGTGGCTCAACCCCGAAGGCCGCATGGTCTGGGGCTTCGGCGATTCCGAGATGCCGCGCTACGCGACCTTCTGCACCGTGGTGCGCCAGTGCGCGACCGCCCGGCAGCTCGAGCGCGCCGTCTCCGACATCGTGGCGACCTATCAGTAGACCGCCAGCGCTTTAGAGCGTTTTCGAGCGAAGTGGACACCGGTTCGCGTGAAGAAAACGCGTCAAACAAAAATCTAGAGCTTCGGTTCTGATTCAATCAGAACCGAAGCTCTAGAGGCGAAGCGAGTCGCTGTGAGATAGCCATCCGACAAACGCGACCAGCGTCAGCACGATCGAGGCAAAGATGCTGACGAGCTTGATCGTCGTGATCGCCTTCAGGATCGAGACGGAACGTGCTGCCGCATGCGGGTCGCCGCGCAGCAACAGCCAGGCCAGCAAGCAGTCCTCGATCAGGTCGCTCAGCAGATACACCGCCGGCACGACCAGGCCGAGCCACGCTGCAGTCGGATAGATCTGGTTGAGCCAATATGACGACGCCGCGCCCATCGCGCCCGCCAGCGCCAGCATGACGATAAGATCGAGCGGGAACAGAATCGGGAAGACATATTTCATCCGGAGATCGGATTGCACCAGCTCGCCGAGCTGATCGCCGGTGTAACTCAGCGTCTTCTCCGGAAAGCGGGTCCGAAATCTGTTGGCGAATACGCGATCGGAGTAGCTGCCGACCCAACAGAACAGTCCGAACGCTATCACCACCAATCCCGCGAGAATGACCGTCACGAGAGCTTGGTGGCTCATTCCGACCCCTTCCCGTCCAGGCTGAGGAAGCTGCGGAAAGCAGCAGGCAAGATGATCGCGCGTACCGGCGAAATCCTGAAGGGGAGAAAAAATATCGACGCAATATCGCAATGATTGGCGATGAGATTCCCACCTTTTCCAAAGTGTTGCAATTGAATTCTGCTGACCGCTGTGGAGTGCGCGCACGCGCGCCCGATGCCGGCCGCAGACTCCGGAACGACAGTCGGCGTTCACACCGCGTACACAGAACCGTCTTCAATTGGAGATTGAATCGTCCCCGTGTTCTGCCGTACATTGAGGTCGCGAATTTTCACGGCGGCCGCGGGGGCAACGGATGCCGAAGGATATTGTGATTTGTTGCGACGGCACCGGCAACGAGATCGGCGCCAATATTTCCAACGTCCTGAAGCTGTTTCGCGTCGCCGACAAGGATGACCGGCAGCGGATCTACTATCATCCGGGTCTCGGCACGATCGGCCTGCAGAACAGCTGGGGCCGCTTCAAGCAGGAGGTGCGCGGCCTTTTCGGGCTGGCCTTCGGCGCCGGTCTCGACGTGGACACGCTTGGCGCCTACCGGTTCTTGTGCCGGCTCTGGGAGCCCGGCGACCGGGTCTGGATGTTCGGCTTCAGCCGCGGCGCCTATACCGTGCGCACGCTGGCGGCCTTCGTCCATGTGATGGGCCTGTTGCCGGTCGACCAGCTCGATATCGCGGACTACGCGTTCAACACCTACAAGAAAGCCAGCTCCGACTCCCAGAAATCGGACGGCACGTTCGACGATGCCCCGCTGAAGGAAGCCTGGCACTTCAGCCAGATCGCCGGCGGGCGCAACATCGACATCGAGTTCGTCGGGGTCTGGGACACCGTGGCCTCGATCATCGTGCCGCGGCAGGACAACTTCCTGTTCGACATCCAGACGCTGCTGTTCACCCGCACCAATTCCAGTGTCAGGCGATTTCGCCAGGCGATCTCGATCGACGAACGCAGGCGCATGTTCCGCCTCAACCGCTGGATTGAGCCGCAGAAGTTCCGTTCCGATCCGTTCAATCCAGCGACGGAGGTGGAGCAGGATATTCGCCAGGTCTGGTTCGCCGGCGTGCACTCAGACGTCGGCGGCGGCTATCCTGAGGACCAGAGCGGGCCGTCAAAATTTCCGCTGATCTGGATGCTCGCGCAGGCCGGGGCTGCCGGGCTGCACATGGATCAGGCGCTGATCGATCATCTCGCCTGGGGGATGCCGCTGCCGCCGCACAAGCACGACTATGTGCCGCCGAGCGCGACGGCCCCGCTGCACAATTCGCTGACCGCCGCCTGGGAAATCCTGGAATGGATTCCGAAGAGCGACAAATGGAAGGAATGGCCGGAGCGGAAGTCCTTCCTCGGCTTTTATCTGCCGCGCGGCGAGCCGCGGCCGATACCGGAAGGGGCGGCCATCCACGCCTCGGTACTGGAGCGCATGGCGAAGGATTCGGCCTACCGGCCGATCAACCTGCCGAAGACCTACAAGGTCGAGCCAATGACGCCGCCACCGGCGCCGCCCGCTCCGACGGCCTGACGGCCTGATGGCGTCAGGGTTGCCTATCTTGAGGCGCTTTTCTTCACGCGAAGCGGCATCCACTTCGCTCGAAAGCGCTTTGCGCGTCGATCGGCATCCTTGATCCGCGTGCGGCTGAGCTCAGCCGACCGCATCGGCGCGCGCGATGGCCGGCAGGCATTGCCTCAATTGAGTTTATCGCAGGACGGTGTATTAACACGTTTCGTTCCGGAATCGTTCGATCCGGGAACCCGAATCGCCCGCTCAGGGATCATGACCGCCCAACCAGCCCTCGATCTTGCAGCCGCTCCGCCCCGCGACGCGCGATCCGTGCTCAGTTCCGTATTCGGCCTGTCGGGCTTCCGCGGCGCGCAGGAAAAGATCGTCCGCCACGTCACCAATGGCGGCAATTGCCTGGTGCTGATGCCGACCGGCGGTGGCAAGTCGCTGTGCTACCAGCTGCCGTCGCTGCTGCGCGACGGCTGCGGCATCGTGGTGTCGCCCTTGATCGCGCTGATGCGTGACCAGGTCGCGGGCCTCTCCGAGGCCGGCGTCAACGCCGCGGTGCTGAACTCGACGCTGTCCTATCAGGAAGCCTCCGAGGTCGAGCGCCGGCTGCTCGCCGGCGATCTCGATTTGCTCTATGTCGCGCCGGAACGGCTTCTGACGCCGCGCTGCCTCAATCTGCTCGGCCAGGCGCAGATCGCGCTGTTTGCGATCGACGAGGCGCATTGCGTCTCGCAATGGGGCCATGACTTCCGCCCGGAATATATCGGCCTGTCCGCACTCGCCGAGCGCTTCCCGAAAGTGCCGCGCATCGCGCTGACGGCAACCGCGGACGCGTTGACGCGAAAGGAGATCGCCGAGCGGCTGTCACTGACCGACGCGCCTGAGTTCGTCGCAAGCTTCGACCGCCCCAACATCCGCTACGAGATCGTCGACAAGCAGAACGCCACCACGCAGCTGAAGTCCTTCATCAAGGAGCGGCATGCCGGCGACGCCGGCGTGGTCTATTGCCTGTCGCGCGCCAAGGTCGAGGATGTTGCGGCATCGCTGAGCGAGGCCGGCATTCCCGCGCTGCCCTATCATGCCGGGCTCGACGCCAGCGTGCGGGCCCGGCATCAGGACCGCTTCCTCAATGAGGACGGCATCGTGATCGTCGCCACGATCGCGTTCGGCATGGGCATCGACAAGCCCGACGTGCGCTTCGTCGCGCATCTCGATTTGCCGAAGAGCATCGAGGCCTATTACCAGGAGACCGGACGCGCCGGCCGTGACGGCAAGCCGTCGGCCGCGTGGATGGCCTATGGCCTTTCCGACATCGTGCAGCAGCGCCGCATGATCGACGAATCGACCGGCTCCGACGCCTTCAAGCGCGTCTCGATCGGCAAGCTCGACGCGCTGGTTGCGCTCGCGGAGACCGTGCATTGCCGGCGGCAGCGCCTGCTCGGCTATTTCGGCGAGACCCGCTCGGATGAAAGCTGCGGCAATTGCGACAATTGCCTGACGCCGCCGCGCGTCCGCGACGGCAAAGTGCCGGCGCAGAAGCTATTGTCCTGCGTCTATCGCACCGGGCAGCGCTTTGGTGCCATGCACCTGATCGACGTGCTGATCGGGCGGCTGACCGAACGCGTCAAGCAGTTCAACCACGACCAATTGTCGGTGTTCGGCATCGGCCGCGAGCTTAACGAGAAGCAATGGCGCGCGGTGCTGCGCCAGCTGGTGGCGATGGGCCATCTCCGCGCCGACAGCGACGCCTTCGGCGCGCTGAAGCTGACCGACAGCGCCCGCGGCGTGCTGAAGGGCGAGACCGCGGTGATGTTGCGTGAGCAACCGGAAGGCGCCCGCAACCGCGCGGTCCGCGGCAAGTCGCGCCGCGGCGAACTGGCGCCCGCGGCCGACGGTCCCGGCGGGGCCGTGAGCCCGGCGTTGCATGCCGCCCTGCGCGCCTGGCGCTCGGAAGTCGCACGCCAGCGCGGCGTGCCGGCCTATGTGGTGCTGCACGATTCGACCATCGACGGCATCGCCGCGATGCGTCCGGACACGCTGGGCGAACTGCGCAACATCGCCGGGATCGGCGACAAGAAGCTCGAGCATTACGGCGACGAGCTGATCCGGATCGTGAAATCCAACGACGGCTGAACTTCGCGCAGAGCCTTGAGCCGGTCCAAGCATACTGCATTGACTGCGGTCGCAAGCTCCGCAGGGGCCGCGCACCTCCACGCAATCCCCGGCTGCATCGCCCCAACCTGCTCCGGATACCGCAGTAATCGGCGGCCCGGCATAGGAGCCATACCCGGCGCGGCAATGCATGCGCTTGCGGGCCGCGCCGCCCTCGCCCTAATCTTTCGGTCGTCGCGTCCAACGAGGCGCGGCCAAGATATAACGACAAGAGATAGGGAAGAGACGGGCCATGGCTCAGGAGAGCACCGCGCGCAAGGCTGCGCGCCCTGCCGAAAGTGGAACGTTCGACGCCGTCGTGATCGGCGCAGGGTTCGCCGGCATGTACATGCTACATCGGCTGCGTGGGCTCGGGTTCACCGCGCGGGTCTATGAGGCCGGCGGCGGCGTCGGCGGCACCTGGTACTGGAATCGCTATCCCGGCGCGCGCTGCGACGTCGAGAGCCTGCAATACTCGTTCTCGTTCTCCGAGGAGCTCGACCAGGACTGGAGCTGGTCGGAGAAATATTCTCCGCAGCCCGAAATTCTCGCCTACGCCAACCACGTCGCCGACCGTTTCGACCTGCGCAGCCAGATCGTGTTCGACACCCGCGTCACCGCGGCGACCTTCGACGAGCAGGCAGGCAACTGGCTGATCGAAACCGATCGCGGCGACAAGGTCACCGCCAAATTCTGCATCATGGCGGTCGGCTGCCTGTCGGCGCCCAACCGACCCGCTTTCCCCGGGATGGCAGATTTCCGCGGGCCGATCTA
Organism: Bradyrhizobium sp. JR3.5; assembly: GCF_054057015.1. Taxonomy (NCBI): domain Bacteria; kingdom Pseudomonadati; phylum Pseudomonadota; class Alphaproteobacteria; order Hyphomicrobiales; family Nitrobacteraceae; genus Bradyrhizobium; species Bradyrhizobium sp. JR3.5. The sequence goes on along the minus strand of NZ_JBSRYV010000002.1, from coordinate 3,388,032 downwards.
TCACACCGGCGAATGGCCGCATGAGGGTGTCGATTTCACCGGCCTGCGCGTCGGCGTCATCGGCACCGGCTCGTCCGCGATCCAGTCAATCCCGATCATCGCGCAGCAGGCGTCCGAGCTCACCGTGTTCCAGCGCACCGCGACCTGGTCGGTGCCGGCATGGAACGAGCGGCTGTCGGCGGAGTATCTGAAGGAAGCCAAGGCGCATTATCCGGAGCTGCGCGCGAAGGCGCGTGCGCGCCCGACCGGCTTCTACTTTCAGTTCAATGCCCAGCCCGCCTTGCAGGCGAGCGAGCAGGAGCGCGAGCGGCTCTATGAGGAAGCCTGGCAGCGCGGCGGCCTGCCCTTCCTCGGCGCGTTCGGCGACCTCCTGTTCGAGAAGGCCGCCAACGACACCATCGCCGATTTCGCGCGCGAGAAGATCCGCGGCATCGTCAAGGATCCCGCCACCGCCGAGCTGCTGTGCCCTCGAAACGTGTTCGGCTGCAAGCGGCTCTGCGTCGATACCAACTACTTCGAGACCTACAACCTGCCGCATGTGAAACTGGTCGACGTGTCGAACACACCGATCGAGCGCTTCACCACCGACGGCATCGTGGTCGACGGCACCGAACACAGATTCGACGCGGTCGTCTCCGCCACCGGCTTTGCCGCCATGACCGGCTCGTTCGACAAGATCGCGATCACCGGCCGCGGCGGGCAGACGCTGGCCGAAAAATGGCAGGCCGGCCCGCGCGCCTATCTCGGCCTCGCCTCGGAGGGATTTCCGAACCTGTTCATGATCACTGGGCCCGGCAGCCCTTCGGTGCTCGCGAGCATGATCCAGGCGATCGAGCAGCATGTCGACTGGCTGGCGGATTGCATCAGCCACATGCGCGACGTCGGCGCCGGCACGATCGAGGCGGTCCGCGACGATGAGGACGCCTGGGTCGCCCATGTCAACGACGTCTCCACGGTCTCGCTGCGCTCGACCTGCAGCTCCTGGTATGTCGGCGCCAACATTCCGGGCCGTCCCCGCGTGTTCATGCCCTATATCGGTGGCTTCCCGATCTATGTGCAGAAATGCAATGAGGTGATGAATTCGGGCTATGACGGCTTCGTGCTGCAGGGTGCGCCCAAAGGCAACGCGCCGCCGCAGGTCCGCTTTACCGAGCGCTGGCAGGTGCCGCTCGACATCGAGGTGATCTCGCCGGCCGCAGTTGCCGCCAAGCGCGTCCCCATGGTCTGAGCCTCAGTGGTATCCCGGCCGGGATTGCGCGTGATAGTGTCGTGCCGGGTTCGCGTTTCGCATCGCGGGCCGCACGGGGGACGATGGCCGACACGGCATTGCAGGGATTGGTCGAGCGGATCGGCGCGGATCACGTCGTGCGCCGGCTTGGAATCGAGGCCGCGCACGAAAAGCAGCTGTTCGGCCAGGGCACATTGGTGTTCAACGTCGAGAACTGGAAGCTGGCGCCGTGGATCGTCGAGACCGCGCTCAAGCTGGCCGGCCTGCATGGCCGGGCGCGCCGCAACGCCGACCGGGTCGAGGTGCGGCGCAACCTCGTGACGTCGACGCGTCTGCCAGCGGCCTTCGACGGCTTCACCATCCTTCATCTCAGCGATCTCCACGCCGACATCAGCCAGGGAGCGATGCGGCATCTGGCTGACATCGTCCGCTATGTCGCTTGCGACATCTGCGTCCTCACCGGCGATTATCGCGGCAAGACGTTTGGCCCGTTCGAAACCAGTCTCGCGCTGATGAAGGATCTCTGCGCGCGGATCAAGCTGCCGCTCTACGGCATCCTCGGCAATCACGACAGCATCCGCATGACGCCGGCGCTGGAGGCGATGGGCATCAGAATGCTGTTCAACGAGCAGGAGCCGATCACGCGCGATGGCGCGACGATCCATCTCGCCGGCATCGACGATGCGCATTTCTATCGCACCGACGACATTGCAAAGTCTGCCGCGGCGATCCCGCGCGATGCGTTCTCGATCCTGCTCGCGCATACGCCGGAATCCTATCGCGCGGCGGCCGCCGCCGGCTTCGACCTGATGCTGAGCGGCCATACCCATGGCGGCCAGCTCTGCCTGCCCGGCGGCATCGCCATCAAGCTCGAGGCGCGGCTGCCGCGCAGGATGGGCCGGGGCGCCTGGCGGTTCGGTGAACTTGCCGGCTACACATCGGCCGGCGCCGGCACCAGCCTTGCGCCGGTGCGGCTGAACTGCCCGGCCGAGATCACGGTGCATACGCTGCGCCGGCTCGGGTGATACGCGCCCGTACGTCGCAGGCGCGCACGGCCAAATATCGAAAACAACCCCATGCAAAGTAGCCAGCGGCTGCCCAGACTTTCGCAGGGAATGACGTGTGGCCGATATGCGATCGCCCTACCGTAAGGGATGGGGAGAGGGAGTATCGGAGGTCTCAATTGCCCTTCTTCGCGCTCGCGCTCTGCTCGTTCACCGTGCAGGTGATCAACAGGGTGTAGCCGCGCGCATCCTTGGCGATATCGGACGTCTCCTTCTTGGTCCCGTCGCGCCATTCGGCGGTCCGGTACATCACCGCGCTGTTGTCAAGGAAGTCGCGCAGCGCGCCGGTCTTGATGGCGAAGTTGATGTTTTCCGGGATCGATCCCGTGGCCCGCGCCATCCTGACCGCGTCGAGTTTCGCGGCCACCACGCCGACCACGGCGCCGCCGAGATCGAACAGCGGCCCACCGCTGTTGCCGGGCTGTACCGCGGCGCTGATCTGCAGATGACGCGTGTCGTTGAGGATGCCGCTCAGCGAAGAAACGATGCCCGTGGTCACGGTGAAATCGGATGTCAGCAGGCCATGATAGGGGTAGCCGATCGCCACGACTCCGTCGCCAACCCTAATCGAGTTCTGCCGGATGCTCGCGACATCCTTGAACGGGGACGGCGCCTGCAGCAGCGCGAGATCGTTGGTCTCGTCGTCGGACACTAACCGCAATTTGACCGCCGCCGCACCGCTCAGATTGCCCGTGATCTCGCTGCAACCATCGACGACATGATGGTTGGTGACGACGTGGCCGCTATCGCTGACGACGAAGCCGGTGCCGGTGCCTGATCTCGCCTGCTTCGCGGGCGGCGCGTTGGGTGCAGCAGCCTGCTGCGGCGGCGCGGCAGCCGCAGGCTTTGTCGCGACCGCGAACTCGCCGGCGTTGGAGACGCCGTTCTTCTTCACAGAGACCACGCAGTTGAGCAGCGCCGGCAGCAATTGCGCGGTCTGATTGAGATTGAACTGAAACAGTTGCCCCTGCGCGAACGCCGTCATCTGGCGCGCCTTGCGGAACTGATTGATCAGCGCCGAATTCACCGGCATCTCGACATTCACGAGCTTCTCGCCGAGCGGCATACCGTAGACATTGAACGCGGGCTGGCCGTCAAAGGTCAGCGCAAGCGGAAAGGCTTCGCCCGGCGTCAAACGCCAGCTGTCATGAGCCAAGCCCAGCCGCCAGCTGCCATTCGCGGCAACCGCCACCATGAAGAAGATGCCGCTCTGGTATGTGCTCCCCGCCGAGCAATGCGTGAACGCACCGCTCTTGTCGTCGGTAAAGGCGCCGCCCTTCCAATTGCCGACCGTGATCGAACCGTAGGGACCGCGGGCGCTCGATGGAGTTGCGGACGCAAACAGCCACGCGGCCACAACGGCCGCCCAGATCGCAACTCTCATGACATCCACTCCCCAGCCACAACCCCTTATAGGAGGCGGAGAAATTCATCCGCAAGTGGTGCGCGGCGTGGCCTTTGCTCCAGCGGCCACGCAATACCGCCGCGGATGAGGCAATCGCCACACCCTCAGGTTACAGATGGCATGTTCCTATTATGTTCCGAAGATGTCAACCTGGACATAGTCCAGCCGACGTGCCAGGCGGACGCTATTGCGGCTCCCGAACCGAAGACTGCGCCGGCGGATTTGGATCGCTGAACCAGCAGCGGGATGCGAAGGCATGCACGCCGACGCCGATCAGGAAGATGCCGGCATAGAGCTCGATCTCGCTGTTCATCGCCAGCAGGCAAGAGTGCGGCGCATGACCACGGCTCTGGTAAACCCAAAACCAATGCCCCACCGCGACGATGCCGACGCCGAGCGCGGCGATGGCTCGGCCGGCCGCATTCATCATCCTCACGCGAAGGTCTCCCGACTCGCCCGGCCTGGGACAGGATATCGGGAGAAGCTGACGCCGACCTGACGCAGGACGGGCGGGACCTGTAGCCCGGATGCAGGGGTTCCATCCGGGCTACGAAATCGAAAACTCTGGTCGTCTCAGCCGTTCCTGAATGCGTAGGCGTAGCCGTTGAGCGCCGGCGCGCCGCCGAGATGGGCGTAGAGCACCTTCGACCCGGCCGGGAAGAAACCCTTCTGCACCAGATCGATCATGCCCTGCATCGATTTCCCCTCGTAGACGGGGTCGGTGATCATGCCTTCCAGCCGTGCGCTGAGCCGGATCGCCGCCTTGGTCTCGTCCGACGGCACGCCATAGGCGGGATAGGCGTAGTCCTCGATCAGCACGACATCATCCTCGACGATGTCGCGGCCGAGTTCGACCAACTTCGCGGTGTTCTGCGCGATCGACAGCACCTGTGCCTTGGTCTGCGCAGGCGTGAACGAACCATCGATGCCGATCACGTTGCGCGCGCGCCCGTCGGCGGCGAAGCCGACCAGCATGCCGGCATGGGTCGAGCCGGTCACCGTGCAGACGATGATGTAGTCGAACTTGACGCCGAACTGACGCTCCTGCGCGCGCACCTCTTCGGCGAAGCCGACATAGCCGAGCCCGCCATATTTGTGGACGGAGGCGCCGGCCGGGATCGCGTAGGGCTTGCCGCCCGCCGCCTTCACTTCCTCGAGCGCCTGCTCCCAGCTCTTGCGAATGCCGATGTCAAAACCTTCGTCGACCAGGCGCACATCCGCGCCCATCACGCGCGAGAGCAGGATGTTGCCGACGCGGTCATAGACTGCGTCCTCATGCGGCACCCAGCTTTCCTGCACCAGCCGGCACTTCATGCCGATCTTGGCCGCGACTGCCGCGACCATGCGGGTGTGGTTGGATTGCACGCCGCCGATCGAGACCAGCGTGTCGGCGTTGGAGGCGATCGCGTCGGGGATGATGTATTCGAGCTTGCGCAGCTTGTTGCCGCCAAAGGCGAGCCCGGAATTGCAATCCTCGCGCTTGGCATAGAGCTCGACCTTGCCGCCGAGGTGCTTTGACAACCGATCGAGCTTCTCGATGGCGGTCGGCCCGAAGGTGAGCGGGTAGCGTGCGAACTTCTCCAGCATACTGGCATCCTCTTTGGTGGTCTGGAACGGCGGCCAGAACTATCACTACAGCCGCGAAAGGTGCTCTCTAAGTCAGGCCGCCTGATCGTCGAAGATTGCCGAATTCGCGCCAGATGATATGTTTTCTCTCACGTTACTGGCTAGCAATGAGAGATTCTTCCATGTCCGCCCGACTCGACCGCATCGACCTCAAGATATTGAGATTGCTGCAAAAGAACGGTCGGCTCAGCAACGCCGAGCTGGCCGATCAGGTCGGCGTCAGCCCCGCCACCTGCCATCGCCGGACCCAGGCGCTGTTCGACGAAGGCTTTCTTAGCGGCGTCCGCGCCATGGTGGCGCCGCGCAAGGTCGGCAAGGGCGCGCTGGTGATGGTCGGCGTCGTGCTCGACCGCTCGACGCCGGAGAGCTTTGCGAGCTTCGAGCAGGCGGTGGCGAAGCTGAAGTTCGTGCTCGACTGTCACCTCGTCGCCGGCGACTTCGATTATTTCCTCAAGATCCGCGTCGGCGACATGGAGGACTTCAACCGCATCCATGGCGACCAGCTGATCGCGCTGCCCGGTGTGCGGCAGACCCGCACCTTCTTCGTGATGAAGGAGGTGGTGGACAATGCGGAGCTCGAATTCTGAGCTGCGGCTCCGCTCGGCACCTACTTCGAAGCTTTGGCGATCTTGTGCGCGAGATGGCCGGTCTGATGATCTCTGCGGAGTTGGCTCAGCGAGGTCTCGTTCAACGAAGCCAGGACATCGCTCAGCTTCTCGGTTTCGGGATAACCCGCCGCGAAACCTGGCCCGTAAACCTTACGCAAGGTGCGGAGCAGCGTGTTTCCGTGCTTGCCGCTGATTTCGCCATCCTTGTTGGGATGCCGGTGGTCGAGACCTGCCTTGCTCATGTTGCTCCTCCCTTGTACCACTGACGGGCAGCATCTGCCTGCGGAGATCAAATGGCAATTGAGGCCGCAAACGGCCGGGAACCCACCCAGCGCTCTCACCCATCCTTGGTCGAAGGCGAGTATTCGGTGGCTATTTGCGGCGTATTCGGTCAATGTAGCCAACGTGCTCCTGCGGACTCCGGAGAGGCCTGACGCGGCCATCGAAACAGCAAGTCGCGTCCATACGGGAAGCCACGGCTCCATTGCGTCACAGCACAGTCCTGCGTGAGAGCACCCCCAACTGCAGAGGTGGACAGATGTCATATGCCTACAAGCTGAATGAAGACGTTCACCACCGGGCCCAGGGGCCGCAAGGTCGTGCCGAGGCCGATGAGCCGGCGGTCTACACCATCATTCAACGCATGCCGATTGAAGCCGACGGGCGGCTTCGGTACCGGATCAGAAGCAAGGCAGGCAATATCGAGCGCGTGGTGACGGAAGAACAGCTGTCGTATTCGCAATAGGCAACGGCGCCGCCGTCGAAGATCGGCGCTGGCCATCTGCCGCGGACTGCGAGCGAGCGTCCAGCGAAGATTTACCTGTAAGTCTGAGCAGGAAATCAACCCGGCCACGGTTGTTGCGCGCGCACCGGTGGCGGACCATGCGGCGCCGGAGTTCTGAGCCAGACGCGATCCCCAACAGCTGCTGCGTCGGCCAGCCTGCCCAAGAGGAGTAGTCCTTTCATTCGGCTTGATGGGCCGCGCAAATCGGCGCAGTCTCTTTCCGGACTCCCCACAGGGCTGCAGGGTCGCGCGCGCGCATGCGCGGGTAGATTCATCCCGGAATGACAGTCATGAACGTCACGGCGATGAGACTGGCCATACCGTTGCTGGCACTTGCGGCCGGCGGCACCGCTGCGTTCATCTTCGGCATCCACCAAACCCAGCAGATCCTGGGCGTGAGCACGCGCTTGATGGCGCCAGCGGCTCCCGCGCAGGACCAGGACAAGACTGCGCTGGCAAAGGCGCAGACCGAGACCGCGGCGCTGGCCAACGCTTTGGCAGGACCGTCGGCAACACCGGGCGGCACCGCGGTGCCGGAGTTTGACGTCGTCAACATCGAGCCGACCGGTGAGACCGTTGTCGCCGGCCGGGCGCTCCCTGGCGCGACGGTGGAATTGCTGCGCAATGGCGAGGTGCACGATCGCGCCGTGGCGGACAAGTCCGGCCAGTTCGTCATGGTGCCGCGCCCGCTTCCGCCGGGAAACTACGACCTGACCCTGCGCACCACGCGTGACGGCAAGCAGGTGACCTCCAAGCAGAGCGTGGCGGTGGCGCTCGACGCTGCGACAAGAGAGCGCCCGATGGTGGCGCTGATGGCGCCGGACAGGCCGATCCGCGTGCTGTCGCAACCTGCGGCGGCGACGCACGGGAAGGTGGCTGTCGAGGCCGTCGAGACCGATCCGGGCGGCAAGCTCCATGTCAGCGCTCAGGCAACTCCCGGCGCGACGGTCAAGCTCTATCTCAACGACAGTCTGATCACATCCGCGACGGCCGACGCGGCGGGGCACCTCTCGGTCACGATCAACAAGGGCGTAATGACCGGCGACTATCGGATCCGGCTTGACGAGGTCGACCTTGGCTCCGGCAAGGTCCGCGCGCGCGCCGAGGTGCCGTTCAACGTTCCGGACACCACGACGACCGCATCGATCACGACATCTGCGGCGGCGTCCGGCCGTACGGGTGTGACCACGCCGCAACTCGCGGCGGCAACCACCACCGCACTGAACTCACCTTCCGCCGTGGTCGTGCCGAAGATCACCACGACCACCGTGGCCCGCGGCGACAGCCTGTGGCGGATCAGCCAGCGCGCATTGGGTGCCGGGCAGCGCTACGCGGTGATCTATCGCGCCAACATGCAGCAGATCCGCAATCCCAATTTGATCTATCCCGGCCAGGTGTTCGTCCTGCCGGCTCGTTGAGGCCGGCATTCCGCCAACGCTCACTTGCCGGGGGATTTCAGGAAGGCCACGATCTTGGCGCGATCCTCCGCCGAGCGAACGCCGGTATACGGCTTCATGCCGTTGCCGGACACCACGGCTTCCGGATCCTCGATGAAGTGCAGCAGCGTGCGCTCATCCCAGACGATGTCGGATGATTTCATCGCCTCCGAATAGGGAAAGTTCGCGACCGATCCGGCCTTGCGGCCGATGATGTTGTGCAGGTTCGGGCCGACGCGGTTATCGCCGTCCTTGACGGTGTGGCAGGTGCGGCAGGAATTGTTGAATGCCTGCTCGCCGGGCACGTCCGCATCCTGGCCATGGGACGGTGACAGCGACAGGGACATCAGCCCGCAAACGACGACAATGAATCCCGGCCGCATCGGTCTCTTCCTCGGCAATTGCGCTAAGCAAGACAGTTTGCAACACCCTGCCCCGGCCGCCATGCCGTCAACGCAGAGGCCACGCGAAAGGTCCTCATCTGGCAGGCCCCACATCTGGCGCAGGCATGCCCGCCACACTAGATGTGCTGCCATGCAGCACCCCGCCCTTGAGGATTTCGTCACCGGTCACCAGCGCCTGTTTGTCCTGACCGGGGCCGGCTGCAGCACCAATTCCGGCATTCCCGACTATCGCGACAGCGACGGCAACTGGAAGCGGACGCGGCCGGTCACGATCCAGGCATTCCTGGGTGAGGCGGCGACGCGGCAGCGCTACTGGGCGCGCAGCATGGTCGGCTGGCGGCGGTTCGGCCGCGCGGCGCCAAACGGCGCGCATCGCGCACTGGCGAAGCTCGAACAACAAGGCCGCTGCGAGCTGCTCTTGACGCAGAATGTCGACCGGCTGCACCAAGCCGCAGGCAGCCAGCGCGTGATCGACCTGCACGGCCGGCTCGATGTGGTGCGCTGCCTCGGCTGCGGCGCGACGACGCCCCGCGAGCAGTTTCAGAGCGAGCTGGCGCGGCTGAATCCCGCCTGGCTCACGCTCGATGCCGGCGATGCCCCTGACGGCGATGCCGATCTCGAGCAGGATTTTTCGTCGTTCGTGGTGCCGGCCTGCGAGGCCTGCGGCGGCGTGCTGAAACCCGACGTGGTGTTCTTCGGCGAGAACGTGCCGCGCGATACCGTCGCGTCGGCGCAGGCGCATCTCGAACAGGCCGACGCTCTGTTGATCGTCGGCTCCTCGCTGATGGTCTATTCCGGCTTTCGCTTCGTCCGGATGGCGGAGCAGCGCGGCTTGCCGATCGCCGCCGTCAATCTCGGCCGCACCCGCGCCGACGAGTTGCTCACGCTCAAGATCGAGGACCAGTGCGAGGCGGCGCTGGCGTTTTTGCTGTAGCCGGCCGTCATTGCGAGCGAAGCGAAGCAATCCATCGTGCCGCACACGTTGAAGCATGGATTGCTCGGTCGCTTCAGCGCAAAATTGCTCTGCAATTTTGTCGCGAGCTCCTCGCAATGACGACGGGATAAACTATCCCGTCACGCGCGATGGCGCTGCGACTTGGCCATCGGCATGTTGGCGTTCCAGTGCGTCCAGCTGACGCTGGCGAGGCTGCCCCGGTCCGTTGCCAACGGACGACGCGTGCGGCGCTCGTACTCCGCGATGCAGCGCCCGGATTCGCCGATCTTGCGCTGCAATTCGTCGATCGTCATCTGCGTCGCGCGGCCGCAATTGGCCTTGCCGAGCTGATCGACCTCGATCGCCTTCAACGCCGCACGCAGCTTCTTCAGCTGCGCGCGCTGCCAGGCAATGTGACTGTTGCTGTCTGCTGTCATGTGGCCGCCACCATCTTTGATCGTTGCACGCCGTTGGGAACCTCAATGTCGACTTCCAGCATCGAGACGAACTTGCCCCGGTCCATCCGGACCACGACCTTGTCGGGATCGACGTCGATATGCTTGGAGACCACGCCCAGGATTTCCGAGCGGAGCATCTCCAGAAGGTCCGGCGTGCCGGTCCGGCCGCGCTCATGCGAAAGCAGGATCTGCAACCGCTCCCGCGCGACGGGCGCCGATGCAGAGCGGCCGCCGAACAGCCGCATTACGTTCATCATGCCGCCCTCCGTCGCAGCAACCGGTCCATCAGCCCCTTGCGCTCGACCGGCACGGTCATCTCCACCGCTTCGCCCATCAGGCGCCGCACCGCGTCGGTATAGGCCCGCGCCGGCGCGCTGCTCGCAGCGTTCAGCGTGACCGGGCAGCCGACATTGGACGCGCGCAACACGTCCTGGCTTTCCGGGACGATGCCGAGCAGCGGTGTGGCAAGGATTTCCAGGATATCGTCGATCGACAGCATCTCGCCGCGCGCGGCACGCGCGCTGTCGTAGCGGGTGACCAGCAGATGCTTCTCGACCCGCTCGCCACGCTCGGCGCGGGCGGTCTTGGAATCCAGCATGCCGATGATGCGGTCGGAATCGCGTACCGACGACACTTCCGGATTGGTGACGATGATGGCCTCGTCGGCATAGCGCATCGCGAGCGTCGCGCCGCGTTCGATGCCGGCCGGGCTGTCGCACAGGATCCAGTCGAACTTGGTCTTGAGGTCGGCGATCACGCGCTTGACGCCTTCTTCGGTCAGCGCGTCCTTGTCGCGGGTCTGCGACGCCGGCAGCAGCCAGAGATTTTCCAGCCGTTTGTCGCGGATCAGCGCCTGCGGCAGCTTGGCGACGCCCTGCACCACATTGATGAGGTCGAACACGACCCGCCGCTCCGCGCCCATCACCAAATCGAGGTTACGCAGGCCGACGTCGAAATCGATGACGACGACGTTCTGGCCCATTTGCGCGAGCGCCGCGCCAAGCGCGGCGGTGGAGGTCGTCTTGCCGACCCCGCCCTTCCCAGACGTCACGACCAATACCTTGGCCATTCTCTCTCTCCTTGTGGTCGATCAGTTCAAAGCTGTGATGCGCAGCATTTCGCCCTCGAGCCACGCCTGGGCGGGCCGGTTGCGCAAGCTGTCGGCGATTTCATCTGCGGTCTGGTAGTAGCCGTCGATGGCTAGCAGTTCGGCCTCGATCTTCTGGCAGAAGATCCGCGCCGCCGAATTGCCGTTGATGCCGGCCATCGCGCGGCCGCGCAGCGTGCCGTAGACATGGATCGAGCCGCCGGCGACGATCTCGGCGCCGGAGCCGACCGAGCCGAGCACGGTGACATCGCCTTCGGCAAACACGATCGACTGGCCGGAACGCACCGGGCTCTCCAGCAGCAGCGACGGCAGCTTGGTCTTGTCCTTGTCTTTGTTCTTTTCCTGCGCCGGCGGCGTCTTCGGCTCGACATGGGTGATTGCGCAGGCCCGGCCGCCGGTCAGAAGCGGCGGCAGGTTGGCGCCGAGCTTGGATTCGTCGACACCCTCGATGCCGAGAATGCGGATATTGCGCTCAGCGAGGCTGCCGACCAGATGCGCGATCGCGGCCTGGCTGAGGTCGACCGCCGAGAGGTCGAGCACCACAGGCTTGCCGGCGAAGAAGCCCGGCGACTTCCCCAGCGTCGCGTCGATCTCGGCGAGCCAGGACACCACGGGCACGATTGGCGAGAAAACGAACGCAACATAGGAACGGCCGCGCATGCGGACCTGCTGACGTGCCACCTGTTGAGTTGCGTCCATCGCCTCTGACTCGGTTCTCTTGTCGAATGGTTAACAATCGGACCGCATGGTTAATCAAAGGTTAACGGAAGGAGGTGTTTTCACGGATTTGCGAGGGCTGCTCCTCCGGCAACCGCTGTTGGCTGCGACCTGTTGCCTGGACGCATGATTCTGTGACCGGTGGCGCGGATCACCGCCGCGACGACGGCGATCGCTCGGCCTGCACCGACGCATCGAACACCGCGCGGCATGACGGGCTGAGCTGCTCGACCTGCGCGGCCATGCAATCCCTGATCCGGCCGCGATCCGGAATGTAGGCGCCGCACAGCCGGACCGCGTCACCCAGGCAGGCTTGACGCTGCATGGATTCGTTCAGTCCGGACTGGGCCAACGCGGGCGCAATCGTTGCGGCGAGAAGCACGAGGGCAAGACGAAGTTTCATGGATCACTCTCTCACTGGCAGGTTGAAGTGTTGGTCGAGACTGGATGTCACGACAGCGGCGTGCGGCCGTTGCCGGCGGCGGGTTCGGCACCGGCTTGCGACGGCGGAAGATGCAAAAGCGTTGCGATCGTCGTATCGAGCAGCTGCGTCCGCGCTGTCTCGGGATCGATCTCGGGCGCAAACCGGCCGAGCAGCATCGGAAACGCCGGCGGCTGGTTGAGCGCCGCGTTGAGCAGCGCAAAGAACAGCGCCGGATGGCTGCTGCGGATGATGCCCGCCGCGATGCCGGCCTCGAAGAGCTCGCGCGCGCTCTCATAGGCCGGACGCAGCAGCTTTTCGGTCACCATTGCGGAGCGCTCCGGCGTTTCCGCGCCGTGGCGAACCACGAAGTCCCGCACCTGCGGATGCGCGGCATAGAACGTGGCGACGCGGATGATGAGATCGCGCAGCCGGTCAGCCAGCGAACGGCGCGTGTCCGTGGCGATGGTGTGCACCTCGGCCATCACAGGCTCCGCAAGTGTAACGACGCGGTCGAGGCAGGCCTCCCACAGCGCGGCCTTGTTGCCGAAATGGACGCGCACGAGATTCGGCGCGACGCCCGCCGCCGCGGCGACGCTGCGCAGGTCGGCGCCGTCGAAACCGAGACTCGCAAAGGCCTCGGTCGCCGCGATCAGCAGCGCCTGGCGGCCGTCGGGCATATCCTTGCTGCGGCGTCCCTTGGGCCGGGAGGCCTGCGCCGCCACCAATTTACTCGGATCAGTCATCGTTGCTCTTATATGTACGATTGCACATATAGGAGTATGAACCGTCTTTTCAAGGCAACGAGCCCGGATCGGGGCCGGTCAAAACACTTTTTGAATCAGATGATTGCGCCTATTCCGCCTTGATGTTGGCCGACTTGACGATCGGCCACCATTTCTCGACCTCGGCGGCCTGATGGTCGCGCAGCGCGGCAGAGGTCTGCTTGTCCGGTGACGGGATCTCCTGCCCGAGTTCCGCGAAGCGTTGCCGAACGACGGGCTCGGCGAGCGCCGACATCACCGCCTTCGACAGCGTCGAAACGATATCGGGGCCCGTGCCCTTCGGCGCCCAGATGCCGTGCCAATAGGCGATATCGAGTCCCGGCAGTCCAGCCTCGTCGACCGTCGGAATATCCGACGCCGATGCGAGCCGCGACGATGCGGTCACCGCAAAAGCCTTCACGGTTCCGCTCTTCACCTGCGGCAGCGAGTTGGAGGCCTGATCGAACATAATGTCGATATGCCCGGCCATCAGATCGTTCAGCGCGGGACCGGCGCCGCGATACGGCACGAACGAGAAGTTCGTGCCCGTCAGCTGCTGGAAGAACACGCCCGCGACATGCGCGCCCGAACCCGGGCCCGCGGTGCCGGCGGTCGCCTTGTCGCCATTGGTCTTGAGCCAGGCGATCAGCTCCTTCAGATTCTTCGCCGGCAGATCGGGCCGTCCGATGATGAGCTGCGGTCCGCTCGCGACCAGCGCAATCGGCGCGAATTCGCGCACGTCATATTGCAGCTGATAGATCGCGCCATTGAGGCAATGCGTGCCCCAATGCCCGATCGTGATCGTCGTGCCGTCCGGCGCCGCGCGCGAGGCGCGCAGGCCCGCGACAGTGCCGGAGGCGCCCGTGACATTCTCGATAATGACGGGATGGCCGAGCGAATTGCGCATATATTCGGCGAGGATCCGCGCCAGCACGTCGGTCGGCCCACCGGCGGCGAACGGCACGATCATCGTGATGGGGCGCGCAAGCGTTTCCGCGCGCATGCCGCGGGAAGCAAGCGGCAGCGTCGCCGCGCCGAGCGCGAGTTGCAGGAATGGCCGGCGAGACATGTTGGGCATGCGCGTTCCCCCTCATGCTCTCATAGAGCCGGCAGTGTCGCGCGGTCCAGCATAAGACGTCAGAGACGCGATGTCCGCGTTTGAACGGCAAAGCTTGCCATTGCGCGGCGTCGCCCGGCCGGCGCGTCGCCCAGATTGGGCCAATCCTGCAATCATCGGATGCCGGTCAGCCCCGACCACGGTCATCGAACTCGCATGAAAGCGTCATGCCGCCGTCAATTGACCGCGACAAGTTGTCGCGGCCAGCGCAGGCGATTCCAAACTCACCGAAATCAAAGAGGGGCGAACTCATGAGTGGCTTTCGTGACTATTTCCTGTCAACGGCCGCGATAGCGGCAGCCATGCTGGCTTGCGGCGTCGCCGTCGCGCAAGCGGATGACGACAATGACCATTCGCAGCGACATGGCTACAAGCACGTCCTGCTGATCAGCGTCGACGGCATGCACGCCGTCGATTTGAAGCGTTGGGTCGAAAGCCGCCCCGGCGGCAACTTCGCCCAGCTCACCGGAAAGGGCGTGGTCTATCCGAACGCCTATACCACCGCGCCATCCGACAGCTTTCCCGGCATGCTCGCGCAGGTCACGGGCGCCACGCCGAAGGGCGGCGGCCTGTTCTATGACGACAGCTATGACCGCACCGAATATCCGGCCAAGGCCTTCTACACCAGCCAGGGTCTTGCGGACCCCGGTTGTGTGGGCCCGGCAGGAACCGAACTCACCAACTTCGAAGCGCTCGACAAGACCTACAATTACTCCAGCGGGCTGGTCGCCGATTACACCGCCGGCGGCACGCTGGGTCAGGTCTACACCCAGCTCGATCCGGATCACATGCAGCGCAAGCTCGTGAACGGCCAGTGCGTGCCGGTCTATCCCCATGATTACGTGCGCACCAACACGATCTTCGAAGTCATCAAGGAGGCCGGAATGCGCACGGCCTGGTCCGACAAGCATCCAGCCTATGAGGACCTTGCGGGCCCGTCGGGCAAGGGCCTCGACGAGCTCTTCACGCCGGAAATCAATTCGCAGGACACCATCGACGCCGGCGCCCAGCCCGGCGACGACTACACCACGAGCTACACCGGCGTCCGCTCCTACGACTCGCTGAAAGTGAAGGCGGTGTTGAACTGGATCGACGGCTATGACGGCACGCGCAGCCAGCGTCAGCCGGTGCCCGCGATCTTCGGCATGAACTTCCAGGCGGTCAGCGTCGGCCAGAAGCTCGCCAAGGCCGGCCATGCGGATGCCGACAAGTCGCTTGTCGGCGGCTATGCCGACGGCAAGGCAACGCCCGGCAATGCGCTCACGCTGCAATTCCAGTTCGTGGACGACGCGCTCGGCAAGTTCGTCAATGAACTCAAGGCGCAGAACCTCTACGATTCGACGCTGATCATCGTCAGCGCCAAGCACGGCCAGTCACCGATCGACGTCAAGGACCGCGTGGCGATCTCCGATGCGCTGTACAGCAAGGCGCCCGGCTTCGGTACCAACGGCTTCGAGATCTGCGATGACGAGGCGCTGGTCTGGTTGTCGCCGGAGCTGCAGCAAGCGACCAATCCGGCGACCGGCCATCCCTACTACGCAGATGCCAAGGCTTACATCCTCGCCCACGCCGCCGATCTGCATATCCAGAAGCTGCTCGACCGCGACGAACTGACCAAGCTCTATGAAGATCCGTTCCACAACAGCCGGGTGCCGGACTTCATCGCCATCACCGATCATGGCGTCATCTGCACCGGCGGCAGCAAGCTCGCCGAGCACGGCGGCTTCTCCAACGACGATCGCAACGTGCTGCTGCTGGTCTCTTCGCCGCGCATCAAGCATGCGAGGGTCGTCGAGGAGACGGCTTTCACCACCCAGATCGCGCCGACGATCCTCCATGCGCTCGACCTCAATCCGCGCAGCCTCCAGGCGGTTCGTGACGAAGGTGTCGAGGCCTTGAAGCTGAAGTAAAGCGCAAAGGGAGCAACGCACCGAATGGCTTGCACCGGCACATCGTGATCGGGCAAGCCGAACAGTCTCGCCTACACATCGGCGTCCCGGGGCACGGGACGCCGATGTCCTCGCGGCACGCCTCGGGACACGAACTTCTAGGAGGGAAAGCAGGCCGCGGCCGTCAGCGTGAACGGCGCCAGATTGAGGATCTGGGGAAACTGGAATTGATAGTTTGCGCTCACCTGGCTGCCGCACGCCGCGGCGCTGTAGGTGAATGTCGAGGACGGCAAGCTCAGTCCAAACGCCTGCTGGGTTGCGTAGGTGGCTATCGCGCTCGGGTTGCCGGTCGGACAAAGCGTGGCGTTGACGCTGGCGCATCGCGCCGTGACCGCCACTGCGTGCTGCATTCCCACCTGCGTCCACATCAACAGCCCGAACTCGATCACGCCGAACAGGAACGCGAAGAAGAACGGCGCGATCAGGCCGAATTCGAGTGCCGACGCCCCGCTCCGGTCGCGCCAGAATGCGCGTTTCACTGCAGCCTCGCCGTCGACTGGGTGCTGATGACATAGCTGTTCGGAACGACCTGGTAGTTGATGATGGTCGAGTAGCTGCCTTGCGCGGAGACGATGGTGTATGTACCCGCCATTCCGCCTCCGGGACAGATTCCGCCGCAGGTCATGCTGCTGACGCCCGAACTGGTCGCACACCCGCAAAACTTGATCGGAACAGGCGAGGCGTTGATCACATTGGAATTCGTCGCGGCTGCCACGGCGGTCGAAATCGCATTGGCGTCGAACCCATGTGCGATGGCATACTCGACGCCTGCTTGCGACGAACCCTCCACCTGCATCTTGCGGTAGATCGCAAGGCCGATATCGGTCACCGAAACGACCATCAGCGAAAGCAGCGGAACCAGGACGCCGAATTCGATCGCCGCGACACCGCGCGTGTCATTTCCGAACCTGCGACGGAAGAGTATGCAGCGTCGTTGGGAACGGCGCTCACCACCTGTCGTGCCCGTTTTCATCTCATCCCTCCAGCTTACTCGACAAGCTGCGCTGTCGCCGTACCGATGGCATTGCCGCCCATCGCGGCGCAATTGACCTGGACATTGGAATTTCCGACGATCGAGATCGTGTCGGCGATGATTTGCGTACATGTCGTGCTCGTGCCATTGCCGCCACTGAAGCTCAGCGCCCCTTTCGGGAGGTAGACCGCTCCCTGCAGATTCTGTGTACCGCCGCCCGTCAAGTTGAAGCTGGTACCCACCGGCATCCTCCGGTCGCCATAGATTGCGATTCCAGCGGTCGTTCCGCTCGTCGGCGCCGTGAGGCTGACATTGGCGTTGCTCCCGATCGTCGCCGAGCCCCAGTTGCCGCCCGAGCCGGTAAACACCAGGGTGACGCCCGTTCCCGTGATCGTAGCGTTGCCGGCCACCGACAGGTTCGCGCCGTTCAAATAGTAAACCCCTGGATTGAATGTCAGCGTGGCACCGGCGGCCACCGAAATGTCACCGCAATAGCTCCCCGGACTGAGGGTCGTCGTCCCCTTCACGTTGAACTTGTTCGAGTAGTCGCACCACGTCGGCATCGTGGGCGTGACGTTGGCATAGGGATCCGCGATCGCCCTGATGCCGGTCCGAATGCCGGCGGTCGCCGTGATGCTGCTCGTGCCGGAAACCCCGCCAACGACGCCAACCATGGCTGCGGATATCGTTGCCGTCCCGCTGACATCGAGCGCCGAGCCGCCGTTCGAGTTGTCATAGAGGTTGCAGTTGATCAGGTTGAGCTGGGTGTTGCCCTTCACCGTCACGGCGGGATTGGCGGTCGGGTCGAGCGCCAGCACGCAGCCTGTGCCGACATTGCCCAGTGCGACGGCACGGGCCGTGACCGGCACCGCCCCGGAGCCGAACAACGCCGACATGAGCCGCGCTTGCGGCTGGGTGATGATGACTTCGACCGCCTGGGAGCTGGAAGTGAAGCTTCCCGTGGACGGCGGCTGGTTCACGGTGACGGTGACGTTGCCGATCCCGTTCGCGTAGCCGTAGAACGTCGTGATGGCGTTGGCTTCGGTCGCAAAATTGGTGCCGGCGGTGGCTGCACTGACCGCCGCGGAGTCGGCCGCGCTCATCATATTCTTGTGCTTGTAGAACCACCACGCGACCTCGGTACCAAGTCCTGCGGTTCCCACCAGGACTGGCATCAGCAAGGCGATGATAATCGCGTAGCTGCCGGACTGGTCGCGCGCAAAGCGCTTCAGGAGACCATCCGGGCACGCTTGGCACTCATCCGGTGCCGACCTCATTTGCGAGGATATTCCAACTTCCGCCTTCCAAGTGATGAAGGCCGTCATGTTGTCCTCACGCCGCTTGTGGCAAGTTTCCCCGATTCCTACAGCATGACAATTTAATGTCAGTTCTGCGCGATCGACGAAAATCGGACATGGCTCTTAACACTCCTTTAGCCAATCCGGGCTGTCCGATCCTCTGTCGTACCGCAGCAAACATGACCGTAGAAGTTGGCCACGCGCAGTTCTACGCGCGGTCAGGAGCCGAGTTTCGCCCGCAGCATGGGGCCAAGGAGATTCGAGTAGTCGTCCGTCCAGAGTGCGCTGTCCGGATCCGGCGACATGGCGGCCCAATGCCGGGCCGCCTTGCCGACATCGTCAGGCGTGCGCGCAAGCATCACCACCCGGGACGCCGTCCTCAGCGTAGTCATGACGTCGCCGACGGGATGTCCTTCCTTGAAGAGTGCGATCAACCCCTGGGACTGCGCGACATTCGCCATGATCGGCGCGAGATCGAGATGGCGGTTGGAGATGTGCACGAGGATGACCCCGTGCGGCGCCAGCTTCGACACATAGCCGGCGATCGCTTCACGCGTCAGCAGGTGGACCGGAATACTATCGGACGAGAAGGCGTCCAGCACGATCAGGTCGTAGCGATCAAGTGAGGCCTGCAGTGTGAGACGCGCATCGCCGAGCACGAGGCTGGCCTTCGGCGCGCAGCGCGACAGGAACGTGAAGAGGGTTGGATTGCTCGCGATCCGGATCACCTCGGGATCGATCTCGAAGAACGTCCAGTTCTCGGCGCCGCGACGGAGGCAAGCGAGCGTGCCGGTACCGAGACCGACGACCGCAACCCGTCCGAAGCTGCTCCGGGCGCTACGTATCGCCGCAACCCCTTCGGCCAGCAGGCTGCCCGGATAGTAGTAGCTCTGAGGCTGAGGCGCTCCCTCGACCGGCGTGCCGTCGTCGTTCCGCAACCGCTCTGCGCCATGCATCGTGTTGCCGTCGAACAGCAGCCGCGCGCGGCCATCCGCGAGGTCGACCACGGTATGGACCCCGAAGAAGCTGCGCGCGGTCTCGATCGGGGCCATGCCCGGACGCCAGAACGTCGTCAGCATCAGGCCGGCGATCGCCAATCCGGCGAATGACACCGGCCGCTGGCGCAAAAATATCATGCCGGCCGCCAGCAGGACCAGCAAGGCCCGGAACGGAAGCTCGAAGGAGGCCAGAAGCTGTAGTTGGGTCACGTACCAGACCGTGGCAAGGGCGATCGCCACCGCCAGCCATGGCGACGCCTTCATCAGCGCCTGGCGCGCACCGCCTGCGAACATGCCGGGCAGTGCCAGCAATGCGAGTGCGATCAGGATCGGATATTCGTAATTGCCGGAAAATATCTGCGGCGCCAGCAGCCCCGCGAAGGCGCCGCCCAGCACACCGCCGAGCGAGGTGCACAGGAAGAACTCCGTCAGCCGCTGCGGGCGCGGGCGCTGGGCATAAAGCTCGCTATGACAGAGCAGCGCCAACAGCGCGAACACGACGAGATGGAGCACGATCGTCGTGAACCAGTACACCTTGGCGCCAACCAGACTGATCGCAAGCGGGGCCACGGCGAACGGAACGAGGCGCACCACGGTCGCGTGGCTGATCCACGGCCGGTCGCGGAACACGACAACGAAGGTGAACAGATAGAGCGCCAGCGGAACGCAGCGAACAGCCCGAACAGCTAGAGCGCGGTCCCATCGGCGGGTGGCGCACCCCAATTGGGCGCGATCGCGATTGGCAAGATCATGGCCGTGACCACGAGCAGGAGCAGATGGACGAGGCCCGCGCGCTGCGGCCCGAACAACCGGCCGAGCAGATGCGCATAGGCATAGCCGGCGAGCAGGACGGCCTGGAAGAACACCATCGCCACCGACCAGACCGAGGGCGCGCCGCCAAGCTTCGGCAGCACCATTTTCGCGAACATCGGCTGAATCAGGAACAGCAGCAGCGCGGATACGAACAGCGTCGCCACGCTGAGGACCGGCAGCAGGCGCGTATCATCGGCAGAACGCGATACCTCCGGAAGCGTGCGATCCGGCGCGTTCTCAAAAAGTGACATTCGTTGGCCCTTGCAATCTTTGCTTGCAAGGCAGTTAGCCACGCCTAAGCGAGGGTTAATCGCAGTTCAGGGAGCGCATATCGGCGGCGGAGAAAGGGCTCGGCAAGCTCGTTGAAAGACAACGCAATTGTCGAGCTGCCGGGAACCCACCATTTGAGCCATTGCCGAAATTCAGTTTTGCCTACCGACAGGATCCTCCGCCAATGGCCATTCACTTCTTGTCCAGCGCGCCTTCAACGCCGGCGCCAAATCGCACCCAGTTCCGCCCATCGAACTTCTGTAGTTGCATTCGTTCGATCGGATAGTGGTCGCTTGGCGATGTCGTCAACGCGATATCCGGAAGCAGCATGTCGAGGTGCGCCCCGTTCAAAGCCTCGGCCTGCCTCATGACGTTGGCGCGCGTCAGGTCATCCCCGCATTGCCTGAGCACTTCAACCAGCGCCTGCGCGGCGTTGTATCCATAGACCACGTAGGAATTGTCTCGATCCTCGCCCGGCATGTGCTCGGCCATGAAATCGGAGAATCTCTTCAAGCCGGGGTCATCCTTCCAGGCCGCATCCGCGGGGTCCTTGCTGTAACTTGCGGTGATGATGTCCCTGGCGTTCTCGAGGCCGGCAGGTTTCAGCACAGCGCTGATCGATTGCGAGTTCCCATGCAGGATATGCACGGGCTTCCAGCCGATCTCTGCTGCTTTCTTGATGGCTTGGGCCGCAAACTTCGCGGAGGCGAAATTGACGAAGATGCTCGCGCCCGAGAATTTCAGCTTCACAAGCTCGGAATCGATCGTCGGCGCGCTTGTCTCATAGGTGACCTCGGCGACGATGTTGCCGGCCGCATCGCCCAGACCGTCTTTCAAGCCCTTGATGTTGTCCCGTCCAAAGTCGTCATTGGACGACAGAACGGCAATCTTTCCGTCGGGGTAGTTTTCGCGCAGGTATTTCCCGTAGATGCGCGTTTCGCTCTGGTAGCTTGGCTGAAAACCCATCGACCAGGGGTATGCCTCGTGATCGCCGAAGACCGTTGCTCCGGCCGCGATAAACAGCTGCGGCACCTTCCTGGCGTTGACATATTTGATGACCGACATGGTGGTCGGCGTACCGAGTTGATTGAAGAGCAGCAGCACCTCGTCGCTCTCGATCAACTTGCGGGTCTGCTCGACGGTCTTCGGGGGACTATAGGCATCATCATAGGAGATGAACTCGATCTTGCGGCCGTTAACCCCGCCTTGATCGTTGATCATCTTGAAGTAGGCGGCTTCCGTCCTGGCGATGATGCCATTCGAGGAGAGCGGCCCACTGTAGGGAGCCGTGTTGCCGATCTTGATCGCTGTGTCGGATGCGCCGGGATCGTAGCGCTTCTCCTCGTGAGCCGAGCCCGGCGCCGCAACGGCCAAGCCGACCAGGATCGTCAGCGCGACACCCAAACAAGCGGATCTAGCCTCGCGCGCGTGCCGTGGCATCTCTTTCCTCGCGGTTGGTTTTCGATCGGCAATCGGCCGGCGCTACGCCGTCTTCAAGTCGAACTCGAAACGGGTTCCCCACGTCGTCAGCTGATCGATCGTCCACACGCGAGGGCGTTGGGGAAATGCATCGTGCCACGGTCGCGGCTCGAAAATATTGAGCTCTGGAACGAGCACGTCCATGTCGGAGTAGAGCTCGATCAGAAAGCGGCTGGGGTCATAGTGATAGGAAGCGAGGTTATGGCCCGCGGTGTGCCGCGACGGGCCCCAGAGCATCGGATGACCTGTCGTCGCCAGAAAATCCGCCGCGTCGTGGTGCGCGGCGCGGCTGCGCAGCTCGAAGGCGAGATGATGAACCCGCGCCTCCGGTGCCGCGATGATATTGAGCACGTGGTGATCGTGGTTGCAGGTCAGGAACGTGGCTATTCCCTCGAACCAATCGGTCGCACGAAACCCGATCGCCGAACAGAATTTGATGAGTTTGTCCGCCTCCGGCGCCATCAGGGCGATATGTCCGAGCCGCGTCGGAACGACACCCGAGGTGCGGAAACCGGGGCCGGGCATGGCCATCTCCGGCACGAGGTGCAGTGTGTGCCCGGCAACGGCAACCTCCACCAAGTCCGGAACGCCCGGCCGCGCATCGCTCTTCCTTTCCGCGGAAAGTCCGAGATCGCGCAGTGAGCGGATCGTCTCGTCGATCGCTTCTTGGCCGATCCTCAGACCGAGTGCGGTGAGGCGTTTATCGGACGCCGGCTTGATGGTGATGTTGTGGTGATCGACACCGAGGCTGAAATAGGTGCGGCCGTCGGAGCCCCGCTCGGTCGGAGTTGCGCCGATCACTTGATCATAATAGGCGAACTCCTGCTCTGCGGCGGGCGTATCGAGATCGACATAGGCGATTTGGAAAGCGCGGGTCATGGTTTTTCCTCCAGCGTCGCCGCGACGGCTTCTGCGTCGTAGCCATAAAGTCGGTTCATTGCCTCGGGGCTGCCGCGCACGCCGCGCGTGGCGAGGATGTGATCCCTCTCGATCTGCTGCGGCCCATCCGGCATGTGGAAGCTCGTGGAATTGGCGCGGGATCTTTCCTGCACCTCAGTCGCACGCGGCTTGCGCAATGCGACGTAAGCGCGAAACGCAGACGGAATGTCGAAGGCTGCGTGTTTCAGGCAGGCCGCCAGCGCCGCGCCATCCTCGATGGCCTGTGCGGCACCTTGTGCCATGAACGGCAGCATGGGATGACAGGCGTCCCCGAGGAGTGCGATCCGCCCCTGCGTCCATTCCGGAAATGGATTGCGATCGAACAGCGCCCACTTGAACGTCTCGTCGACCGCGTTGAGAATCGTCGCAGTCTGCGGATGCCACCCTTCATAGATCTTGACGGCATCGGAGATCGAACCGCGGTCGGACCACTGCTCCCGCGTCCAGGTCGCCGCTTCGCTCACCGCCACAAAATTCAGAAAGCGACCGGCGGCAACGAAGTAATGGACAAAGTGACCGCCCGGCCCCACCCAGTTCGTGACATCGAGCGGAAGGCCGAGATGCGCGACGCGTTCAACAGGCGCGAGCCCCCGATACGCGATCTGCCCCGAGAACCTCGGCTTTTCCTCGCCGAACAGACACTCACGAACCCTGGAGTGGATTCCGTCGGCCCCGATCAGGAGGTCGCCGCGCGCGGACGTGCCATCGTCGAAATGGGCGGTCACGCCGCTATCGTCTTGCTCGACATTGATCAGGCGACGCCCGAGCTTGATCTCCTTGGGGCCGAACGCGTCCGCCAGGAGAGCGATGAGGTCCGCCCGGTGGAAATGGTAGTAGGGCGAACCGTAGCGGTCCTCGAGGACGTCGCCCAATTCCTCGCGCCCCAGCACACGGCCGTCCTGCCAGCGACGAAAGACCACCGCGGCGGGACGAACGGCGGCTCGCGCCATGGCGTCGCCAAGCCCGTAGCGGCGAAGCAGCCGGGAGGCGTTGGGGCTGATCTGGATGCCGGCGCCGACCTCGCGTTGCGCCGTCGTCTGCTCGAACAGAGAAGCGTCGAGACCGGCCCGGCGCAGCGCAATGGCAGCGGCCGTGCCCCCGATACCGGCACCGATCACGAGGGCATGCAGCGGCTTCACCGCTCGCCTCCCCAGCCGAGAGCCGTCGCGAGGATCGCGTCCGCATTGGGTGCCTTGCCGCCCGTTCCACGCCACGCGATGTGATGGTCGGGGCGCACGAGCAGCATGTCCCGGCCATAGACGCCCTTCAGATCGGGCTCGTCGAGTTGCAGGATCGACAGCGGGATCCGCCGTCGCGCCGCACCGTCGACGAAGGGTGACAGGTCGGCGCCGCGGAAATCGATCAGCGTGAAATGCGCACCGAGCCGGTCGTAGAGTGCCGTCCCATCCTTCAGATACGTGCTGGGCAGGCGGGCACCGGGCGTGGTCGTCGGCTTGTAGACGACGGGATCGAACGGAAATGGAGCGGCCGCCCCGTCAGCGACGATCGGCGATCCTTCATAAACAAAGCCGTGCTCGATCCCGAAGCATTCGTTCTCTGCGTTGCCAAGCCTGGCGAGCTCCGCACCGACTTCGGCGCGGCGCACGGGATTTTCGCTGTTGTCGCCTTGCAGCAGGTTTCCATAGGCTTCAGCAATCTGCATTCGCACTTGCATGTGGCGGCCGGACGCGTCGCGATTTCGTGCAGCGACGGGACGCCGCTCGACTTCATATGAAGCGAGCAGGCCGGGCCCGCCGAAACCTTGCAGCGTCGCAGCCAGTTTCCAGCCGAGGTCGATGGCGTCACCGACCCCAGAGTTCATTCCGTAGCCCGCCGGTCGGGATGAACTGATGCGCGGAGTCGCCGGCGAGGAGGACACGTCCCTTGCCATAAGATTCGGCAACCACGAGATGTGGCGTCCAGGCATTCGCGACCAGGATCTCGAACGGAAATGGCCGGCCGGCATAGGCCTCGACGAGCGCGCGTGGATCGAGCTTGGTCGCATCCTGCCCGGGCAGCACGGGAACATGCACGGTCCAGATATCATCATCGTTCTGGGCAATCATTGTTCCAAGCGGAGATTGGTAGTGCCAGGCGACACCCCAGCGCTGCAACAGGTCGCGCTCCGTCGATCGAAAGTGAATCATGTAGAGCTCGCCGACGCGCGACTGGCCCTCCAGCGCGATATCCAGTCCCGCGCGAACGCGGCTGGAGCCGCCGTCGCAACCGATGAGATACTGACAGCTGACCTGTTCTTGCGCGCCACTCCCCTGCTCCCGCAGGACGGCGACGACGCCATCGTCCTTCGCTTCAAAGCTTTCAAAGGCGACGCCGAACCTCACCTCGACTTCCGAACGGGCGTCGATGGCCTTCTTCAGGACAGGTTCGATCTCGACCTGTGAAACGCGCATCGGCGGTTCGAGCGGCTGGGTGCCGTCGTTCCTGGTTCGGCTGTGCTTTCGAAACTCGCTCGGGCTCATGTACCGAAACCGATGCAGCTCATATCCCGCGAGGCTCGTGATCCAGGAGACGTCGAAGGGATGATCTTCCGCTACCGCGACCTTTCGCAACGCGTCCGACAGGCCGAACCGGCGGAACAGCTCCATGCTGCGGCTGTTGGTGATGTCCATCTTCGGATGACGGGTCGTCGTCGCATTCCGCTCGACCAGCATGGAGCGAATGCCGAAACGGGCCAGGACGTTCGCAAGCGTCATCCCGACGGGACCGCCCCCTGCAATCAAAACCGGAACCGATTTCATCGTTTCCTCCCATTAGGACCGGCGGCGGATTTTATGTTGTGTTGCCGCTTGCGCACGACGCCAGATCAAGATCTGGTCTGATCGTCTCCTCAACTCCGGGCAGTGTGCGTATCGATCTTGGCCAAGCCTTGCTTGGGGATCGATACGACCTCCGTTCGTCACCGCGCGCAGCGACGTCGGCGAAAGTCAGGCGGCTGCACGTACCGCATCATCATCGCCCTCCTGCACGATCGGATTGCGAAGAACGCCCAGCCCCTCGATCTCGATCTCGCAGACGTCGCCGGGCTTCATGTAGAGCGGCGGCTTGCGTGCAGCGCCGACGCCGGACGGCGTGCCGGTCACGATCAGATCGCCCGGATACAACGTTATACCCTCGCTGATCAGCGCGACCAGCGTTGCGACATCGAAGATGAGGTCGGAGGTCGATGTCTTCTGCATCACCGTGCCGTTCAAGCGCGTCTCAAGCGTCAGGCCGCCCGCGCCGGGCGGAAGTTCGTCGGCTGTCACAAGCGCGGGCCCGAACGCTCCGGTGCCGTCGAAGTTCTTGCCCATGGTCCATTGCGGCGTCCTGAACTGATAATCCCGGATCGTGCCGTCATTGAAGATCGAAAAGCCGGCAACATGATCGAGGGCCGCAGACTGCGGGATATGGCGGCCGCCGCGCCCGATGACTGCGACAAGCTCGCCTTCATAGTCGAGCGCTGCCGAAACCTTCGGCCGCACGATCGGCGCACCGTGCCCGATCAGGCTCGACGAGAACCGGCCGAAGAGCGTCGGGTAGTCGGGCTGCTGGATGCTGCTTTCGGCGGTGTGGTCCGCGTAGTTCAATCCAACACAGATGATCTTGCCGGGTGAGGACAGCGGAGGAAGGAAGGTCACGGCTTCCGAATCGAGCGGCTCGCCCTTGAGAAGCGCCGCTGCGAGATCCTTCAGCCCGTCATGCCCGCCGGCGAGGGCGCGCTCGAGCCGGCCGTGCGCCGCGCCATCATCAAGTCCCCGATATCGGCCGGCCTGATCGGCCACGGCGAGGCCGCGCCTCGCGCTTCTTTCGTAAGCGATGAACCGCATGAGGTGTTTCCTCCCTGTTCGTCCCCTGTAGCACATAAAATGCACTTTGTAAATAAAAATGCATTATTATAGAAGCGTGCATATTTTGAATGACTCGGATCGCCCCTTTTGTTATGCCTAAGCCCATGGAATCGCCGACGAGTCTGACCCACGGGGCCTATGCCAAGCTTCGCTCGCAATTGCTGGCATGCCGCTTCGCGCCCGGAGAAAAGCTGAAGATCGACGACTTGTGCCGCCGCTTCGAGGTCGGCTCGAGCGCCGTGCGCGAGGCTCTGTCGCGCCTCGCATCAGAGGGTTTTGTGGTCAGCGAACCGCAACGAGGTTTCCGCGTGGCGCCGTTGTCCGTCGACGCCCTGAGCGACCTCACAAATGTTCGATGCAGCATCGAGGAGTTGTGTCTTCGGGGTGCGATCGAGAAAGGCGGGATCGAGTGGCAGTCACAGGTGGTCGCTGCGCTGCATCGCTTGTCGCACACGCCGGTATGGGCAGATAAGGCCGCGCGACGCTACAGCGAAGAGTATTCGAGGGCGCACGAGATTTTTCATGAGTCTCTCGCGTCGGGATGCGGCAGCCCCTGGCTGCTCCACTTGCGCGCGACGCTTTACAACCACTCCGAACGCTACCGCGCGTTTTCTGGCCCCCTGTCCAAAGTCGACAGAGACCTGGACAGGGAACATCGGGAGATTGCAGAGGCCACTTTGGCGCGGGACAGCGAACGCGCCGTCACGCTGATGAACCAGCACTTGCAAATGACGACAAAGGTCATCCTCGATTCCGTATTGGCCGAGCGCGAGCCGGCTCCGGAATCCGCCAAGGCGAAGCCAGGCGGGGCTTATCTGCCTGAAAGCCTGCCTCGCAAACGCGGCGCGCCCGTCTGACACGGGCCGCATTTCGAACCGTTTCGGCGCAGCGTCATGGCTGCCTTCGACGCCTACCCTCGTTTGGCTCCTTGCCGAAGACCATCTCCTCGACAAGCCGCCAATAGGCGGCAACAACCTTCGGGTCACCGGATGACAGTGCGCTGGTCACCTGCATTTCGGGACCGAATTCCGAAAGCGTGGCGGTGAGGCTGACCATCATATAGTGAAACAGAATCGGGTCCGCGGCGGGAAGCAGACCCTGCTTCTGAGCCTCGGTGATCTGGGGCAATAACCGGCCCAGAAGCGGGGCGAGGACCGCATCTGCCACCCATTTCAGCCGCGGATTGTTGGTCAGGGTCTCCTGGCGCATAAACCGATGAAACTCGGGAAATGCGACCGTGTAGCGGAACAGGGTCGTGTATTCCTGGCGCAGCCGCGCCAACGGCGACGGATCGATCCCCTCCTCCACCGATCTATCCCATTCGGCACGGATCTGCGAGAAGGCATGCTCGGCGGCCGCGCGCCACAGAATGTCCTTGCTTCGATAGTGATAAGTGATCAGCGGGTGTTGCAAGCCGAGCCGATCGGCGATGGCACGAATGCTGGCGCCGTCGAATCCTCGCTCGGCAAACTCCGCAATGGCGGCATCGAGGATCGCGGCGCGCGTCTCGATCGAACGCTGTTGTTCGGCCCTCTTCCGCGGCCGCTCCCGGCGTCCGGCTACCGGCCCCGTTTTCTTCGCCATTTGGTGTTCGATTAACATGGTTCCGGACCGGCCGCCAAGCGGCGTGTCGAATGGCTTTCGCGCCGCACGAATCCCTCCGTCGCTTCCGCACGCCCATCCTGCGCCGGCCTATTTTCCTTCGAAGACAAGTGTCGGCGGCTCGATGTCCTTGTTGAAGGCATCCGCCGTGCTCACAAAGCCGCGCTGGGCGTCCGTACCGTTGTAGAGCTCCATCGCGACGTCGAGCATCACGAGATCGGCCGCAGCCACCCCTCCGCTCGACCACGCCTTGAGCAGGGTGCGCGTCGCAGCGTATGACCTGGTCGGCCCGGTCGCGAGCTGGCAGGCCAATGCCGTCGCCGTCGCCGACAGATCGTGCTCAGCAACCACATGCGTCGCAATTCCGAGCGCTCCGGCTTCCACGTCCGGAAATCGGCTCGCCGAGCATGGCCAATCGCGAGGCACGCGCCCGCCCGGCACGCTCGGCGATCCGCTGCAGTGCGCCAGCGATCGGCAGCATCGCGGTCGTGACCTCGACGCAGCGGAAGGTGGCGTTCTCGGCCGCGACCAGAAAATCGCACGCCAGCGCCAGCTCGAAGCCACCACCGAAGGCAATCCCCTGCACGACAGCAATCGTCGGGATCTTCAGCATCTCGATCGCGCGATAGGAGACGTTCACGTCCGCGACGAATGTTCGGAACCAGTTGATGTCCTTGCCCGGCCATTCCCGCACCTCACCGCCGAAGCTGAAGTGCGGCCCCTCGGCACGAACCACCAGCACACGGATGTCGCTTTCGCTGGCCTGGTGCACGGCGGTGCGCAGGTTTTCCGCGAAGCGCGCGTCGAGGCGATTGAACGGCGGATTGGCCAGGACAATGTTGCCGATGGCGCCGTCTCGTTCAAAGCGGATCGTCTTCATGGTCGCGTTTCCTTCTATGAGGTGTCAGGCCGGACGCCGGTCGGCAGGCTCGGGGATGATTGGCAGCAGCAGATGTGACGGCCGCTCCGCGTCGCGGTAGATTTTGTGGGTGACGGTCCTGCTGCTGCAGACGTGGTACGGGATGTACTCGACGTTGGTCATGGCTCCCGTCCCGGTCGGGACATCCATGGACGTGATGTCGAGGCAGATGCGGTGACCCGCCTTGAATTGGTTCGCAGTGGCGAGGATCTGGATCTGGTACTCAACCACGTCTCCGGGCGTCACCGGCGCGATCGCATCCTGCGTCAGCTTGTGGAATGGCTCCCACGGCTTGGAACGCTTTTCGTCGAGCGCGCGATAGGATGCCTTCAGCCACCCCCGCGTCAGCTCGCGCTCGGGTAACGTCGACGGCACGTCCCGCTCGCCTTCCCGCGCGGTCCGAACCGAAACGTCGGGGCCGACATCCTTGAGCACGACGATCCAGTTGGTGTCGTCCTGGTCGATCGCCGCGTGGAGCGTCAGCGTGATCGGGCCGGCGACGGTGACGTCATGCGGCAACGGCTCGGTCATGTAGCGCAACCGCTCGATCTTGGTCGTGCGCGTGACGGGCATCTGCGTGAAGACGTCAGGCTCCTGTGCCGAAGCTCCGACCTCGGAGGCCGGCCGCGGCGGCTCGGTCGACAGCGTCTCCCAATGCGAGAGATAGTATTTGGTCCACCGCGTCTCCGGCAGCGGCCAGTCGGTTCCGGTTCGCCACTCGTTGGCCCCCATCAGCCAATAGCGCACCGGCGGCTCGTTCATGATGCCGGTGTCATGTCCCTTCAGCCAGTGGTCATACCAGCGGATGATCTCGTCGTGATATTGATGGAACGGCCGCTCGAGATGGGCCGGGCCGGTGAACATCAGCTTCTTCGGCGCATCGACGTTCTGGAAATAATGCTGCGCACCGAGCCAGTGCAGCTTGTAGGTGTAAGCGTAGGCGCCCGAGCCGGTGTAGAATGGAATCTTGATCTTCCTGAAGATCTCCTCCGCCCGCTCGACGGTGCCATCGAGTTCCCAGGGATGCGTCATCATGAGATACATGATGAAGGTGCGCTGCCCCTTCTGGGTGAGGATGTTGTAGAGGTTGATGTACTGCTTGAAGTCCGGGTTCCGCATGGCGCGGCGCCACAGCTCTTCCTCGGCAGGCGGCAGCTCGCCAGGACGGTCGCGGGACTCGTGGACCGTGCTGAAGACATCGAGCAGATAGGGAAAACTGTGTAGCACGCCGCCCGGATTGAAATCCCGGAATCCGAACATGCCGCCATACGCGCTACAGGCGTCGTAGGGGAAGATCGCCTTGAGCGCCGGATGTCCCTGGGCTGCGGCACGCCACTGTTCGCCGGCATAGCCGGAGATGCCGACCATCCCGACCTTGCCGTTCGACCAAGGCTGCTGCGTGATCCACTCGATCAGGTCGTAGTGGTCGGTGTCCTCATGGCCGTAGTGCCCTTCCGATTTGGCCGAGCCCCTTGGCTGCGCGATCACATGGACGTAGCCGTTGGCGATGAAGCGCCTTGTATCGCCGGCCTCGATCGGACCGAACCAGAGCGGCGCATGCGCCGGCTGCGGCGGCAGGATGTCCGCGATGTCGGGTCCCTGGATGTCCTTGTTGTGCAGCGCTGATGCGTACAACACCGGGTACTTGCCGGTCGCTTCCGGGCGGTAGACGTCGACCGCCAGCCGGGTGCCGTCCCGCATCACGACGCTGATGTCCCGCTCCTCGATCATCGCTTCTCCCCGGCGTTTGCGCGACGGTTTCCGTCGACTTCGACCATCACGAGCGGAGAGGCAGGCCTCTCCCTCTGGCCGCACCAACCATCGCATCTTACTTTACGCTCGTAAAGTATAATTCTGACGTCAGCAGGACGGTCAAATGGAACGGTGTGTCCTGCAGGTGGAACAATTGACGTCGGCAGACGCCGACCGATCCGTGCGGGAGGCCCCCGCGCATTCGCGCGGCGGCGATCAGGAAAGCGCGCCTTTACGCGCTCGGGCGTCATGGGAAGTTCGCGCAACCGGCGCCCGGTCGCGTGAGCGTTTTGGCGGCGGCGTCATCGGTGATCTCAGCGAGAACGCCAATCGCTAGCCTCATCCGCGGCCGACAAGCTCGCGTTCGGCGGGCACTGCTTAACCTCCGACGCCGGACTTTCGATAGCCTGGTAGACTTCGCGCAGTTATGCATCGGTTTCGACGAGCAGATTCCCTATCCTCCGAATGGGCCATGATCGTGTTCCGCAAAACACGAACAACGAGTCAAGCGATGAAGGAGCCGGGTGGATCGCCCTGAAGAATGTCCCTTCCGCCCAATGAATGAGGCCGCGCTCGACAGTCAGAAGAAGCGGGGCACGCTACTTGCACACGCGACGACTTGGACGAACTCGCACGCGCCCCCTTTATTGAGAAAGCGATATCATGACCAAGAACGTGAACCTCGTCAGCCATCCCCTCGTCCAGCACAAGCTCTCGCTGATGCGCGACAAGGATCGTTCCACCAAAGGGTTTCGCGAGCTACTGAACGAGATCGGAATGCTTCTCTGCTATGAGGTCACCCGGGATTTACCCCTGGAGATGGTCGACATCGATACGCCGCTCGCTGCAATGAGGACACCCAAAATTGCAGGCAAGAAACTCACATTCGCTCCGATCTTGCGGGCGGGTGTCGGGTTTCTCGACGGAATGTTGGCGCTCGTCCCATCAGCACGCGTCGCGCACATCGGCCTTTACCGGAATCCGGAAACACTTCAAGCCGTGGAGTACTTCTTCAAGGCGCCGCAGGATGTTTCGGAGCGCATCGTGATCTTGCTGGATCCAATGCTTGCTACGGGAAATTCGGCCAGCGCGGCGGCCCGCCTGCTCAAATCGCGAGGCGCGCAAGACATTCGGTTCGTCTGCCTGCTCGCAGCCCCCGAAGGAATCGCCCGATTCCGGGACGAGTGTCCGGACGTTCCGATCTGGACCGCTGCTATCGACGAAAGACTGAATGATCACGGGTATATCGTACCAGGCTTGGGCGATGCAGGAGACAGAATGTTCGGCACAAGGTGAGCCGTCGGCGGCGCTTTCGTGCTGAAGCGTGAACAGATGCCGTTGTAACGGCACACGACGCCCGATGCTCAGTCGGACCCATTTGCCAACAGTCGAGCGATTACGGCAACCGGCCCGCCACCTGGGGGTCCCTGATGTTCGGCTCCACCGGAAACATACACAGCGCTGGTTCCCGACAAGCCGCTGATCAATCCGCCGACAGCAGCGCGAGCGTGCCGGGTTGAGCTGATGTCAGTATCCTCAAGCACGATGTGACGAAATCCGCGGATGCTCCCGTTCGGCGCGGCTTCCGCCTTGGCAAAGATATTGACGAGCTGCCGCGACGCCGTCGGCGGCTTGCAGGCGTCGTCGATGTGCAGCCCCACGCTTTTCAACGCATCGATCACCGCTGTCGAATCAATGGCGTCGTTCATCACGGCGTGTCCGATCTCGAATGGAGCCGCCGACGACGTCGTATTGCCCAGCACAATGACCACGTTATGCATCAGTTCGATGCCCGCCGACGTGGAGGCGACCGACGAAAACAGATCGAACCGCCGGAGCACGTGTTCGTCGTCAATCTCGCTTTCAACCTCGCCAAGCGCGACGGCCACGCCCAGCGCCGACGCGCCACGTGAATACGCCATCGAACCGTATGCGCTGTTGGTCACGGGCTCATGACCCCGCGCCACCGCTGCCTCGATGCGGTCGCTGGTCAGAAGCGGGCACTTGATCTGCACAAAATGGACGTCCTGCGGATCGACGATCCCAGCGTCGGCCATGGCGGCTGCCACCGCCCTTGCGGTTTCCCTGATCTGCACGTCGCGACCGATCTCCTCGGGCAGGAAATCCCGCGTCTGTGCCATCCCGATGCTAAGGCGTTTCCCTGAGATACCTGAATCGTGATTGGCGGCACCGTCACGCGTAAACACGGTGATATGCGGACTAAGCACACCTTCCGTCCCACCCGACATCACGAACGCAATCCGTTGCTCAACGCGATGCGGCGGCAGATCTAGATAAGGCGCCAGGGTCGTACGGAGAGCTGAAACGGCGAACTCACGCGTGAAATCGTTGACGCCTCCATTGCCCTCAGTCTTCCCCAAGATCGCAACGATCGACTTTGGATCGATCCTGCCTTGCTCGATCAGGCTCAGCAGACCAGAGACGTCACCGGGGCCCTTGGTGGAAATGCGAACGACGTCGACCGATTTTGTGCGCATGCTCTTCCCCTCGGATATCTTCGGGCTCGCAAAAGATATGGCAAGCCAAAACGTCTCCCGGCGCCCGCGGGCACGGCACCGGTTCTGATCGGATCGAGATGGCTTTGGCAGAGGGATCGACCTTCAACATCGCCTCGATCGCCTAAGTCCGGAACTCAAGCTTCGCAGACAGCGTACCTGGCAACTGACCTCCGATCTCGGTCGCAGCGGCGCGGCCGACCTCGTCGGCCGGCGGAATCTGCCCAATTTTTGTCTGGTCTGTCGCAAGATTTGGCACATCTGTTGCATCGAACTCCGTATCGCGGGCCGGGGCGACAGTGTTGCTCAAGATCCCTGGCAAGACTATGCGGAATGGTGCGGATGACGACGACGGCGGCGCTCGAACTCGTACAGTTG
This sequence comes from Bradyrhizobium sp. JR3.5, assembly GCF_054057015.1. Lineage (NCBI taxonomy): Bacteria > Pseudomonadati > Pseudomonadota > Alphaproteobacteria > Hyphomicrobiales > Nitrobacteraceae > Bradyrhizobium > Bradyrhizobium sp. JR3.5. The sequence goes on along the minus strand of NZ_JBSRYV010000002.1, from coordinate 3,354,224 downwards.
ACCAAGATGTACGGTGGCGTCACCGCCGTTGACGCCATCAACCTCAAGATTCCCCCCGGCTCCTATTGCTGCCTGCTCGGGCCGTCCGGCTGCGGCAAGACATCGACGCTGCGCATGGTGGCCGGCCACGAATCGGTCACTTCAGGCGACATCCTGGTCGGGCCGAAGAATGTAACCGACCTGCCCCCTGCCGATCGAAGCACGGCGATGATGTTCCAGTCTTACGCCCTGTTCCCTCATCTCTCGGTCATCGACAACGTTGCCTTCGCCTTGAAAATGAAAGGCGTCGGCAAGGCTGCACGCCATGCCGAGGCCAACAAGTTGCTGGAGCTCGTCGACATGCAGCCCTATGCGGCAAGGCTGCCAGGCCAGCTTTCCGGTGGCCAGCAGCAGCGAGTCGCACTCGCGCGCGCGCTGATCACCTCTCCTCAAATCCTGCTCCTCGACGAGCCGCTGTCGGCGCTCGATCCGTTCTTGCGGCTGCGGATGAGAGCCGAGTTGAAGAAGCTGCAGCGCGAGCTCGGGCTTACCTTCATCCATGTGACGCATGGCCAGGACGAGGCGATGGCTCTGGCTGATATCGTGGTTCTCATGAACGCGGGCCGGATCGAGCAGCAGGGTTCGCCGCGTGAAATCTTCAACCACCCTCGAACCGAATTCACGGCGAAATTCATCGGCGGCCACAATGTTATTGCTGTGGGTCCCGAGACCTTCGCCGTTCGGGTTGACCGGCTGATGCTGAAGCGACCGAGCGAAGCTGTCGCTGGTCCATCCGTTGCAGGCACCATCAGCGAGGTCGAATACCAGGGAACCTATGTCCGCGTTGTCATTGCCGCCGAGGGTGGCTCCGAGATCTCGGCCCAAGTCACGGAAACCCAATTCGACGCGGCCAGGTACACCGTAGGCGAGCGCGTTCTCGCCACATGGGACCCGACGCAGGTCAGCCTTCTTAAAACCACGAGTCCTGTAATCGCCCGGTCGCCCGAAAGGGCGGCGTGACACCCAAGGAGACAATCATGAGCAAATCCTCGAAATTCGATCGTCGCGTCAGCCGTCGCACCATGCTGAAGGGCGCGGCCGGAGCGGTCGGCCTTGCGGCGGGTTCGGGCGCAATTACCGGATTTCCCTACGTCCATTCAGCCGATCCGAAGGTTCTGCGTTATCTCGGAACGGCGGTGAACGAAGGTGATGAGATCTCGAAGAAGTGTCTGGAAGATACCGGAATCAAGATCGAATACATCACGGCAACCACCGACGACGTGACCAAACGCGTGATCACCCAGCCGAACTCGTTCGATGTGCTCGATACCGAATATTTCTCGCTGAGGAAGCTGGTGCCATCGGGTAATATTTTTGCGCTGGACGCCAAGAAGATCAAGGAATTCGACAACATCACCCCGGTGTTCACCAAGGGTCAGCTGCCGAACGGCAAGAAGATCGGCGATCAGGGCACCGCGCCGTGGAAGGTGCTTTATCTTGAGGGTGCAAACTCCAAGACGTTCTCAAAAACGCCGACCGAATTCGTGACGCTGATCCCGACGGTCTACAATGCCGATACGCTCGGCATCCGGCCGGATCTGATCAAACGGCCAATTTCATCGTGGACCGAATTGCTCAATCCCGAATTCAAGGGCAAGGCCTCGATTCTCAACATTCCGTCGATCGGAATCATGGATGCCGCGATGGTCGTCGAAGCCAGCGGTCAGCACACCTATGCCGACAAGGGCAACATGACGAAGGCCGAGATTGATCTCACCATGAAGATCATGACGGAAGCCAAGAAGGCCGGCCAGTTCCGCGCGTTCTGGAAGGATTTCAACGAATCCGTCAACCTGATGGCCTCGGGTGAAACCGTCATCCAGTCGATGTGGTCGCCTGCGGTCACCAAGGTGCGCTCGATGGGGATCGCCTGCACATTCCAGCCGCTCAAGGAAGGCTATCGCTCATGGGCGTCCGGGTTCTGCGTATCGAAGGCGGTTACGGGGCCAAAGCTCGACTGGGCCTATGAATTCGTGAACTGGTACTTGTCGGGTTGGGCCGGCGCCTATCTCAACCGCCAGGGTTACTATTCGGCTGTGCTGTCCACTGCGAAGGCCAACATGACGGCGGACGAGTGGGGCTACTGGATGGAAGGCAAGGCCGCCGTCAGCGACATCAAGGCACCCGACGGCACGATTCTCGAGAAGGCCGGCACCAAGCGCGACGGGGGATCCTACGAAGACCGCATGGGCGCGGTCGCCTGCTGGAACGCCGTTATGGACGAGAACGATTACATGGTGCGCAAGTGGAATGAATTCATCGCCGCCTGATGCAATCCACAGGAGGACAAGGCGTTTGACAAGTCCTGCTGCGCCATCACCGCGATTCACCGTTCGATGATGCAAGACCGCAAGACCTTCGTTGCCTGGCTTCAGGCTGCACCGATGATGCTCGTTTTCTCGGTGTTCTTCCTCTTGCCGCTGCTTCTTGTGACGATTGTCAGCGCGTGGGACTACAACGAGTATGAAATGATCCCCGCCTTTAGCCTGCGTGGCTACAGCGACACGTTCGAGGGATGCATCGCCGATCTGCCCAACCTCTGCACCATCTTGAAGACCTATCTGAAGACGCTGAAACTGTGTCTGCTGACCTGGAGCCTGACCCTTCTGATCGGCTTCACCGTCGCCTATTTTCTCGCGTTCCACGTCCGGTCCAAAACCTGGCAGATCGTACTTACCTTGCTTTGCACCATCCCGTTCTGGACGTCGAATGTGATCCGCATGATCGCATGGATTCCGCTGCTTGGCCGGAACGGGTTGGTCAACAGGGGGCTCGAGGGCGTGGGACTGATCCGGCAACCGCTGGAGTGGCTCTTGTTCTCGGAGTTCTCCGTCGTACTTGCCCTCGTTCACCTCTTCACATTCTTCATGGTGGTGCCGATCTTCAACTCGATGATTCGCATCGACAAGCGTCTGATCGAAGCCGCCTATGACGCCGGAGCCACCGGATGGCAGACCCTGGTCAACGTCGTTATTCCGCTGGCAAAACCCGGAATCGTCATTGGGTCGATCTTCGTGATCACGATCGTAATGGGCGATTTTGTCACGATAGGCGTGATGGGCGGCCAACAGATTGCATCTGCAGGCAAGATCATCGAGACGCGCCTGAATGCGCTGCAATTCCCGGCCGCTGCGGCCAATGCGGTCATCCTGCTCGGCATCGCGATCCTGATCATTTCGGCGCTGACCCGAATCGTCGATGTTCGCAAGGAGCTGTGAGATGAACGAGAAGCGATCGCGATCCTTCTATCTTCTCGCCGCATTCTTCACCGCTTAACGTCCTGTTTTTATACGGACCGATGTTCGCGATCTACATCCTGTCGTTTCAGGGGCCGGATGGCGGCCTGACATTCCCCATGAATGGGGTGTCCCTGGTGTGGTTCGGCAAGGTGTTCTCCGGCTCAGGCATCGTCGACATCGCCGCGGCTTTCAAGCGGTCGCTTCAGCTCGGCCTCGTCGTCATGGTGCTTACGGTCGTCCTCTCGGTTTCGGCAGGCCTGGCCTTCCGCAGATCGTTCCGCGGCGCGACCTTGCTATTCTACGTGGCCATTGCCAGCCTGATCATGCCATCGATTATTACCTCGCTCGGCATCGCCCTGGAATTCCGGCTGCTTGACGACTTCATCATCAAGAGCGGCGCCACGGATTGGACAACGGCAATGGGGCTTTTTACATCGGGCCTTGGTGCACATCTGACCTGGACCTTGCCTTTTGGTCTCCTGATCATGTTTGCGATCTTCAACAGGTTCGATAGCCGGCTTGAAGAAGCGGCACGCGACCTGGGCGCCACGCCGTGGCAGACATTTCGGCATGTTGTGCTGCCGATCATATTGCCATCGGTTGTCGGTATCGGCCTGTTTGGGTTCACCTTGTCCTGGGACGAACTCGCGCGCTCGAGCCAGACCATCGGCCCTGTCAATACACTGCCCCTTGACCTGCAGGGCCTGACGACCACCGTCACGAAGCCAGATATCTATGCGCTCGGAACGTTGACGAGCGCCGTTTCCTTTCTCGTCATCTTTCTGGCGCTGGTTGTCATTCTTGTGCTTCAGGCCCGGCAGAGACGTCATGGATCGGACGCGGGCAAGGGACTGGTGTAAAATCCCTCACACGCATCCGGATCGTCGCACGGCACCGCCGCCTTGACCGGGAGAGAATGGCCGGGCCAGTGACGCCATTGCAGCCGTGAGAGCCGAGATTGCCGTCATCACGATTTCGGGCAAGGAAGACGCCGGCCGGCAATTCGCAGCCGCCGCGCAGATGTGACTGGCAAGGAGATCGTTCATGAGCGACGCGAACAACTCGAACCACCTGCTCGACGACGAGAGCTTTCTGCGGCACTCGTTCGCGGTTGCGCGCCGCGCGATCAGCCATGGCAATCATCCCTTCGGCGCTGTTCTCGTGAATCGCGAAGGCAGCGTCCTGCTTGAGGTCGAGAACGGCTTCATGCGGTCGCGCGACCGCACGGCCCACGCCGAGCGACTACTGGCGACCATGGCATGCACGACGCTGTCCGCGGACGTGCTGGCGGCTGCGACGCTCTATTCATCCGCCGAGCCCTGCGCGATGTGCGCCGGCGCGATCTATTGGGCGGGCATCGGCCGCGTGGTCTACGGGCTGAGCGAACACCGCTTGCGCGAACTGACAGGCAATCACCCCGAGAATCCGACGCTCGATCTGCCCTGCCGCAATGTGTTCGATAGCGGTCAACGGAAGACAATGGTGGTCGGCCCGTTGCTTGAAGACGAGGCCACGGTCGTGCACGAGGGTATCTGGGGCGCGATAGTCGCGCGGTGATCCCCCAGCTGAACGCCTCCGCGTGCGGACGTGAAAGTGGCGCCGCGGTGTGTCGCGGCGCCACCAGGAGCCACCCGTGGAACGGATCGGGTGGATCAAAACTTCACGGAGATACCGGAGTAGAGCGATTCTTCGGTACAGGAATTGTTGCTGACGCCGGGCGAGACATTGCAGACGACGCTCTTGGCGTGATCGAGGCCGAACTTGTTCTGCCAATAACGGTAGGCCACCCAGACGTCCACGAAATGTGAATACTTCGGGCCCCAAAGCGCCTTGCTCGCGTCGAAGGTCAGACGGATCGGTTCGGAGTTGAGCTCGACGGCCGTACTGATGTTGGTGACCGGATTGAACGCCATCGGTTCGTTCTCGGTGCCTTTCTTGCCGTACCAGCCGGCGCGGCCACTAATCGAGAAATACTGCATGCTCTCGGGCAGGAAGCCGAGATCCATGTAGTAGTTTACTTCGACGGCCCAGGTCGGGTTGAACTTTGTATTGCCGTCGGTGAGGCAGGTCACCCCGGGCACGCCCGGGCCGAACAGCCCGCACTGGTCGAACGCGTTGTGATTGGAGAACTCGTAGTACATCAACGGCGACACGTTGATGTAACCCTTGTAGGGAAGGTTGAACTCGAACTGGAGACCGGCGACGACGTCCCGCTTGGCGGGCGCCAGGAAATTGTTCTCCGTGTTGGCGTCCATGCCGACTTCGAACGAGATGTTGTTCAGCGGCCCCATGCTGAACGCCTTCGTGTTGAAGATCTGATTCCAGCCGAAGGTCGAGCGGAACAGCCCGTAGATCTCGGTCGCGCCGGCGCAGGTTGCTGGAGCTCCCGTGATGGTCACACCGACATTCGAGCACGGTGATGCCGGGTCGTTATGATCCGACTTGTACATCGAGATCGTAAAGAAGTTCTGGCCATAGGCCCAGATATCGAAGTGCGTGAACGAATAGACCTGCTTGGCGGTCTTTCCGTTGATGCTGCCGTCAGGGCGAACGGAGAATACGCCCGGATCCGTGCCGGAGAAAATGTAGGAGTAGGTCACGCGGTCGTCGATGACGAGGAAGAATGGCAGATCAGCTGCCGGCTTGGGTGCCTTGACTGGCAGATCTGCGGCGCTTGCAAGGTTAGCGACCGGCATCAACCCTAATGATAGTGCCGCGGCCGACAAGGTTCGGCGGATGTTGAACATTGTGAAAGACCCCCAGGAGTGAACGCAACGAATTCGTGCTGATGCAGGAGCGTGGCGCAGCTTCGGGGCGAACGGGAAGCCCGAAGTTTCTCCACGCGCTGACGCGTGTTTGATCAGCAACCTCCGCGAGATCAGTTTGGTTGGGTCAGTCCTGCAGCGGTTGACGGCCGCAAAATTCGCTTCGACGGAATTCGGGATTTTTCAAATTATGCCCATCATTGCTCGACTTCCGCGACATTTGCGCACAGCGCGGGGACGTACCGCCGGGGCGCAGGAAATCCGCTGGAATCCTGCAGCGACACGCTGCTCAACTTTGCGTCATCGTTGACCGCTCCACTTTCGAATTGGATCGACAGTCACATTTCTGCAACAACTTCCGCGGACGCCGAAGCGAGGCCGACTGACAGCCTCCCCCGCAAATTTAGGGAACGATTCAATCCTGCCGAAGCCTTGAGCAAGCAATGGCGCTTTTTCCCTACTTACGCGTGCGTAAAAACTGGCCCACTATTGCGGCTCCTCTCTCCACGCATGCGATATCCCGGGATGCCAGACACGACACCTGCCGCGCAGCACACAGGTGCCACGCCGCTTCTGCAGACGGTCGGCTTGACCAAGCGCTACGGTTCGTTTCTCGCCAACGACAAGATCGATCTCGATATTCGGCCGCAAGAGATCCATGCGTTGCTCGGCGAGAACGGCGCCGGAAAATCCACCCTGGTCAAGACGATCTACGGTCTGATCCAGCCGAGCGAGGGCGAGATCCGCTGGCAGGGCAGGACGATCGTGCTGTCTGGGCCATCGGATGCGCGCGCACATGGAATCGGCATGGTGTTCCAGCATTTCTCGCTGTTCGACAATCTTACGGTCGCCGAGAATGTTGCGCTCGGCCTCGACGGCAAGGAGCCGTTCAAGGACATGTCGGCGCGCCTCGAGCAGGTGTCGCGTACATACGGACTTCCACTCGATCCGAAGCGGGAGGTCTGGCAGCTTTCGGTTGGCGAGCGGCAGCGTATCGAGATCGTGCGCGCGCTGATGCAGAATCCACAATTCCTGATCCTCGACGAGCCGACAGCCGTGCTGACACCTCAGGAGGCCGATCAGCTCTTCATCGTGCTCAATCGCCTCAAGGCCGAAGGCCGCGCGATTCTCTACATCAGCCACAAGCTGGACGAGGTGAAGCGGCTCTGCGACACCGCAACGATCCTGCGCGGCGGACGGAAGGTCGAGACCTGCAATCCCAGGGCTGAGACCGCGGCGTCACTTGCGCGCATGATGGTCGGCAGCGAGATCATGGAAGTGAAGGCTGCGGCGAGCCGGCAGATCACCGTGCCTCGCCTGCTGGTCAACGACCTCAACCTCACACCCGACGATCCGCACGGCATCCGGCTCGAGCACATCTCGTTCGAGCTCCGGGGTGGTGAAATTCTAGGCATCGCCGGTGTCGCCGGTAACGGGCAGGACGAACTGTTCGCAGCCCTTTCCGGCGAGCGGCTGGCGAAGGACCCGGGCACGATCGTGATCGACGGACACGCGGCGGGGCACCTGTCGATCACCAAGCGCCGCAAGCTGGGTGCGGCCTTCATCCCGGAGGAAAGGCTCGGCCACGGCACGGCGCCGCGCATGCGGCTCTCGGAAAACGCCCTCCTGACCGGCCACGCCATCGGCAATATGGTGCTTCATGGCTTCGTGAACACGGCCGCAACCCTGAAGACCGTCGACCGCACGACCGAGACTTTCGACGTGCGCAAAGCCAAGCGCGACCCGGAGGCGGCGAGCCTGTCGGGCGGCAAACCTGCAGAAATTCATCGTCGGCCGCGAAATCCTCCGCGATCCCGTCGTGCTGATCGTGAACCAGCCGACCTGGGGCGTCGACGCGGGTGCGGCCGCCGTGATCCGGCAGGCCCTGCTCGATCTTGCCGCAGGCGGCGCCGCGGTGCTGGTGACGAGCCAGGACCTCGACGAACTTGCCGAAATCACCGACCGCATCGCCGTGATGTTCCATGGCCGGCTGTCGGCCCCCGTGCCAACCGCCGAAGCCAGCCGCGAGACACTCGGCCTGCTGATGGGCGGCAGCAGCATCGAAGCTCCGGAGGCACCTCATGCAACTCGTGCTTGAGAAGCGCGCCGAGCGCTCGGCCACGATCGCGCTCATCTCGCCGCTGATCGCAATCGGACTCACGATCGCCACCTTGTGCATCGTGTTCACATTGCTCGGCAAGAATCCGATTGCCGCGCTCGCCGTCTACTTCATCGATCCTCTGACCGACGGCTACTCCCTGCAGGAAATCGCGGTCAAGGCGACGCCGCTGGTCATGATCGCGATCGGCCTGTCGTTGTGCTATCTCGCCAACGCCTGGAATATCGGTGCCGAAGGCCAATTCCTGGTCGGCGCGGTGGCCGGGAGTTGGCTCGCGGTGAAGACCCAGGGCACCGATGCCGGCCACTGGGTGTTGCCGGCGATGCTCGTGCTCGGCGCGGCCGCGGGCGCGCTCTACGCACTGATTCCGGCGATCTGCAAGGTGCGGTTCGGCGCCAGCGAGATCCTGACCTCGCTGATGCTGGTCTATGTCGCCGACCTCTTGCTGGACTATCTCGTGCGCGGTCCCTGGCGTGATCCGCAAGGCTTCAACTTTCCGACCACGGCCGAGTTCGATCCGGTGGCGACCGTGCCGACGCTGATCGAAGGCGGCCGGCTGCATCTTGGCTCGATCATCGCACTGTTCGTGGTGGCCGCCGGCGCGGTGCTGCTCGGCAGGACCATCAAGGGCTTCGAGATCCGGGTCGTCGGCGCCGCGCCGCGGGCAGCGCGGTTCGGCGGGTTCAACGCCAATCAACTGGTGCTGCTGACCTTTGCAATCTCCGGCGCGCTGGCCGGGCTCGCCGGCATCATCGAGGTGGCCGGCCCGGTCGGCCATCTGCAGCCCGGGATTTCGCCTGGTTATGGCTTCACTGCGATCATCGTCGCCTTCCTCGGGCGACTGAACCCGATTGGAATATTAATTGCAGGACTGTTCCTCGCATTGACCTTTATCGGCGGCGAGCAGGCCCAGATCGCGATGAAAATCCCGTTGGACGTCACCAAGGTGTTCCAGGGCATCCTGCTGTTCTACGTGCTCGCCTGCGATTCCCTGATCCTCTACCGCTTTCGGCTTATTTCCTCATCGCCAAAGGTGCAACGTGGGGCTCATTGAGGCCATCATCCTGTCGGTGCTGGCGGCTTCCACGCCGCTGTTGCTCGCAGCCACCGGCGAACTCGTGACCGAGCGCTCGGGTGTGCTCAACCTCGGCGTCGAAGGCATGATGATCGTCGGCGCGGCCTGCGGCTTCGGCGGCGCGTGGCTCTCCGGTTCGACCATCGTCGGCGTGCTCTGCGGCATGGTCGCCGGCACCCTGATGTCGCTGATCTTTGCGCTGATGGCGCTCGGGCTCGCGGTCAATCAGGTCGCGACCGGCCTCGCGCTGACCATCCTCGGAATCGGATTGTCCGGCCTGATCGGCGCCGGCTTCGTCGGCGAACGCATCACGCCGGCGCCGCATCTCCGCATTCCGGGCCTCAGCGACATTCCGCTGGCGGGGCGCATCCTGTTTGGAGAGGACGGATTTGTCTATCTCTCGATCGCCCTGGTGGTCGGCGTCTGGTGGTTCCTGTATCGGACGCGGGCCGGGCTGATCTTGCGCGCCTGCGGCGACAACCACGTCTCCGCCCATGCGTTGGGCTATCCGGTGCTCCGGATCCGGCTCTATGCGGTGATGTTCGGCGGTGCCTGCGCCGGGCTCGCCGGCGCCTATCTCTGCCGCTCGCCTACACGCCCTTCTTCATTCCCGGCATGACGGCGGGCCGCGGCTGGATCGCATTGGCGCTGACCGTTTTCGCGAGCTGGCGGCCGGCCCGGCTGGTCGTCGGAGCTTACCTGTTCGGCGCCGTCACCATTCTTCAGCTCCACGCGCAAGGCGCCGGCATCGGAATTCCATCTCAGTTCATGTCGTCGCTGCCCTATCTCGCGACCATCATCGTTCTGGTTCTGCTCTCGCGCGCGCGCACCGGCGGCTCGACGGCGCCCGCTGCGCTCGGAACCGTATTCGTGCCGGACCGCTAGCTTGATGTCGGTACGTGCCGCGATGGGGCGCCCACGTTCCGTACTATGGTTTCCCCGTTTGGAGATTGAGATGAAGAGAACATTATTTGCGGCGGCAGCGATTCTCCTGGCCGGATGCATCAACAGCGGCGCCTGGGCCGCCGACAAGCTGAAGGTTGGCTTTATCTATCTCGGACCGGTCGGCGACCTCGGCTGGACCTATCAGCACGAACTGGCGCGCCAGGCTCTTGTGAAGGAACTTGGCGACAAGATCGAAACGACATTCCTCGAGAACGTGCCGGAAGGACCGGACGCCGAACGCGCGATCGAACAGCTCGTGCGCGCCGGCAACAAACTGATCTTCACCACATCCTTCGGCTACATGGATCCGACGCTGAAGGTTGCGAAGAAATATCCCAATGTGCACTTCGAACATTGCTCGGGATACAAGCGTGACAAGAACATGTCGACCTATTCGGCGCGCTGGTACCAGGGCCGCTACATCCAGGGTCAGATCGCGGCCAAGATGTCGAAGGCCGGCGTGCTCGGCTACATCGGCTCCTTCCCGATTCCGGAGGTCGTGTCGGGCATCAACGCGACGATGCTGGGCGCCCAGACCATCAACCCGAACATCAAGGTCAAGATCATCTGGGTGAACTCCTGGTTCGATCCCGGCAAGGAAGCCGACGCCGCCAAGGCGCTGCTCGACCAGGGCGCCGATATGATCATGCAGCACACCGACAGCCCGGCTGCAATGCAGGTGTCAAGCGAACGCGGCAAGCTCGCATTCGGCCAGGACTCTGAAATGATCAAGTTCGGTCCCAAGGCGCAGCTGACCTCGATCCTCGACACCTGGGCGCCCTATTACATTGAGCGCGTCAAGGCCGAGCTCGCCGGCACCTGGAAGTCCGAAGACACCTGGGGCGGCCTCGAAAGCAAGATGTTCGAGATGGCTCCCTACACCAACATGCCCGACGACGTGAAGAAGATGGCGGAGGACACTCAGGCCGCTATCGCCTCCGGCAAGCTCCATCCATTCAAGTGCCCCGTCGTCACGCAGGACGGCAAGGACGTCGAATGCAAGGGCGGCGATCACCTCGAGGACACTCAGATCCTGGGCATGAATTTCTACGTCAAAGGGATCGACGACAAGCTCCCCGGGAAATAGACCCGATCACGACCAGGCTCGGGCTCGGGTGATCCGGCCCGAGTCTCCTTGCGCGCTATCCCGCGTGCATCGCATTCGCAGCTGCGCTGTGACGTCGGATGAGGTCCGGGACATCGAGCCCGGGAATGGCTCCGTCGATCACGACCCATCTCCCTGCCACCATCACGCGATCGGCACGATGTGCGCCGCAAAGCACCAACGCGGCAAGTGGGTCGCCAGAGCCGGAGAAGCGTAGCTCATCAAGCTTGAACAGCGCGAGATCAGCCGCCTTGCCGACGGCGATCTCGCCCAGTTCCGGACGGCCGACGCAGGCGGCCGAGCCCCTGGTCGCCCATCGCAACGCATCCTTGTGGCTGACCTTCGTTACGCCGTAACGGGCACGCTGCAGCAGGAACGCGGCGCGGACTTCCTGCATCAGGTTGGATCCGTCGTTCGACGCCGAGCCGTCGACACCGAGCCCGATCACCACGCCAGCCTCCTCCATCTCGCAGACCGGACAGCAACCGGACGCCAGGATCTGGTTGCTGCAGGCGCAATGGCTGATGGTCGTTCCGGCCCCGGCCAGCCGTTTCATCTCCTGTGCATCGAAGAAGATGCCGTGAGCCAGCCACGTCCGGGCATTCAGCCATCCACACTGCTCGAGGTAATCGAGCGGGCGACAGCCATACATCTGCTGGCAAAACCTGCTCTCGTCTTCGGTCTCGGCAAGATGCGTGTGCAGCCGGACATCGAGCCTATCGGCGAGATCGGCAGTTGCGCGCATCAACGACGTCGTCACCGAAAATGGCGAACATGGCGCCAGGGCGATCTGCACCATCGCGTCCACGCCGCGCTCATGATGCTTCGATACCAGCCGTGCGCTGTCGGCAAGGATCGCATCCTCGTCTTGCACCACACTGTCTGGCGGCAATCCACCGTCACGCTGCGAGAGGTTCATCGAACCGCGCGTGAGCAGCACACGGACACCCAGCCGCCTTGCCACCGCGACCTCGATGTCGATCGCCTCCTCAAGGCCCGCCGGAAACACGTAGTGGTGATCGGTGGTCATGGTGCAACCGGACAGCAGCAGCTCGGACATCGCGACGCTGACGCCGAGTTCGAGCGATTGCGGGGTCAGTCGCGCCCACACCGGATACAGCGCCCGCAGCCAGGGAAACAGCTCGCGATCCATCGCAGCCGGCAGCGCCCGCGTCAGCGTCTGATAGAAATGATGGTGGGTATTGATCAGCCCGGGCAGCACGACATGAGCGCTCGCATCGTAGACCGCAACATTCGCCGTCGTCGGCTGATGCCCGGCGCCCACGCACTCGACGATCTTGCCGCCATGGACCACAACGCCGCGTTCGGCTCCGTTGGCCAGAATCGAGAGGGGATCCTTGATCCAGATTGCCTGCATTTGATTCATCATTTCGTCTCCCGAGCCGGCGAACGTCATTCCTGACCTGCAAGGACCGTCCCACGTCCCGCGAGACTTGGCGTTGCTCTTGCAGGACTTCATAGTCAATGATGCAACTGGTTGAAAGCGCTGGCGTATCCATGGACCTGAACACCATTACCGAGGTCGTCCGTCCGCTGTCGCGGGCGCAATTGCCCGTTTGGGCGGCAGGCGATGCCTGGCTCGCGGGCGGGACCTGGTTGTTCTCGGAGCCCCAGGTGCATCTCATCCGCCTGATCGATCTCGTTGAGCTAAATTGGCCGGCCCTCACGATTGATGACACGCATCTGAGCATTGCGGCGACCTGTACGGTCGCGCAGCTCGATGCCTTGGCCTGCCCGCCGGACTGGATGGCCGCGCCGCTGATCAACCAGTGCTGTCGTGCCTTCCTCGCCTCCTTCAAGATCTGGAAGACCGCGACCGTCGGCGGCAACATCTGCATGTCGCTCCCTGCGGGACCGATGATTTCACTGACCTCGGCGCTCGATGGCGTGTGCACGATCTGGCCAGCCCGCGGCGGCGAGCGAACCATCCCGGTCATGGACTTCGTGACCGGCGATCATGCAAACGTGCTGGCCCCCGGTGACCTGCTGCGGCAAATCGATATCCCGATCGCTGCCCTGAAGCGGCGCTCGGCATTCCGCCAGATTTCGCTGACGCCGGTCGGCCGCTCAGCCGCTCTGCTGATCGGCAGCGTCGACAACAACGGCAGTTTCACACTGACCGTCACCGCCTCGACGGTGCGGCCGGTGCAATTGTCGTTTCCTGCTGTGCCTCGTGCCGACCAACTCCGCGACACGATCCAGCGGCGCATTGCGGATGGCCTCTACCACGCCGACGTCCATGGCAGACCGCTATGGCGCAAGCACATGACGCTACGGCTTGCCGAGGAGATCCGCGACGAATTGCAGGCGCACCCATGACGTTCGAGATCAACGGCAAGACGTTCTCGAATCCACCGCGTCCCGGACAATGCCTGCGCACGTTCCTGCGCGAGCTCGGTCATCTCGGCGTCAAGAAGGGCTGCGATGCCGGCGACTGCGGCGCCTGCACGGTGCTGCTCGACGGCGAGCCGGTCCATAGCTGCCTGATCCCGGCATTCCGCGCCGACGGCCATGCGATAACCACCATCGAGGGCTTTGCCGGCATCACCGGCACGCATCCGCTGCAGCAGGCCTTTCTCGATGCGCAGGGATTCCAGTGCGGCTTCTGCACTGCCGGCATGATCCTGACCTGCGCCTCGCTGAACCAGGCACAACGGCAGGACCTGGACGCGGCGTTGAAGGGCAATATCTGCCGCTGCACCGGCTATCGTTCGATCCAGGACGCGCTCGACGGCAAGACCAACATAGAGGACGCCACGGCCGGCACGGCCTTTGGCCGCAGCCTGCCCGCCCCCGCGGGCCCCCTGGTCGTGCGCGGTGCAGCGCCCTACACCTTCGACACGACGATCGACGGCCTGCTGCACATCAAGCTCCTGCGTTCTCCTCACGCCCACGCGAGAATAGTCGCGATCGATAAGACCGATGCGCTGAAGGCCGCCGGCGTCCACGCGGTGCTGACGCATGAGGACGCGCCCGATTGCCTGTTCTCGACCGCGCGGCATGAGCGCGACTGGATGGATCCCGATGACACCAGGGTGCTCGACACGACCATCCGCTTCATCGGTCAGAAGGTCGCGGCTGTCGTGGCGGACAGCAAAGCCGCCGCGGAAAATGCCTGCCGGCTCATCAAGGTCGCGTATGAGATCCTTCCCGCCGTGTTCGATCCCACCGAATCTATCGCCGCAGGCGCTCCGGCCATTCATGCCGACAAGACGACCGCGCATCGCGTCGCCAATGCCGCGCGCAACATTGTCGCCGAAACGCATGGCGAATTTGGCGACGTCACACGCGGATTCGCCGAGGCGGCTGTCACCTATGAGGGTACCTTCACGACCCAACGCGTCCAGCACGCCGCACTGGAGACCCATGGCGGGCTGGCATGGCTTGACGCCTCGGGCGTGCTCAACGTCCGTTCCAGCACGCAGGTCCCATTCCTGACCCGCCGCGCGTTGGCCAGCCTTTTCAAGCTGCCGACCGACAAGGTCCGGGTGTTCTGCGAGCGCGTCGGCGGCGGCTTCGGCGGCAAGCAGGAGATGCTCGTCGAAGACATCCTGGCGCTCGCCGCGCTCCGCACGGGACGGCCGGTCAAGCTCGAACTCACACGCGAAGAGCAATTCACGGCGACCTCGACGCGGCATCCAATGCGGGTGACAGTCAAGGCGGGGGCCGACAAGGACGGCAATCTGACAGCCCTGCAGCTCGATGTGCTGTCGAACACGGGTGCCTATGGCAATCACGCAGGCCCTGTGCTCTTCCACGCGGTCAGCGAATGCATCAGCGTCTACAACTGCCCGAACAAGAAGGTCGATGCGATTGCCTGCTACACGAACACGCTGCCGGCCGGCGCCTTCCGCGGCTATGGCCTGCCGCAGACGCTGATCGCCGTCGAGGCGGCCATCGACGAACTCGCCAAACAACTCGGCATCTCGCCGTTCGATATACGCCGTCGCAATGTCGTCAGGCCGGGCGACCCGATGCTCTCGCCACCCGGCTCCGAATATCACGACGTGACGTACGGCTCCTACGGCCTCGACCAGTGTCTCGATCTGGTTGAGCGCGCGATGTCAGCGGAAACCCCCACGCCGCAGCTCTCCGCCGACTGGCTGGTCGGCGACGGCATCGCGCTGACCATGATCGATACCGTGCCTCCCGCCGGCCACATCGCGGATTGCAGGATTATGCTCTGCGACGACGGGCATTTCGAGCTGACCGTCGGCACCGCGGAATTCGGTAACGGCACCAGCACGGTGCATCGCCAGATCGCGGCCACCGTGCTCGCCACATCAGTCGATCGTATCCGCCTGAGACAATCCGACACCGCGCATGGCGGCCACGACACCGGCGCCTATGGCAGCGCGGGGATTTTCGTGGCCGGAAGCGCGACTCAGGCCGCGGCCGAGAATCTGGCGGGCGACCTGAAGGCGCTGGCCTGCCGTCTGGCTGGAGGTGATCCTGGCACCTGCGTGCTGGAGGCAGAACACGCTGTCTGCGGCAGGCAGCAACTGTCCTATGTCGAGCTTGCGTGCTCGGCGCGCGGCAGCGGCCAGGTCCTGCAAGCCAGCGGTACGTCGGAGGGAACGCCGCGGTCGGTCGCATTCAACGTGCAGGGGTTTCGCGTCGCGGTGAACAAGGGCACCGGCGCGCTGAAGATCCTGAGGAGCGTGCAGGCCGCCGATGCCGGCCGTATCGCCAACCCGATGCAGTGCCGCGGTCAGGTCGAGGGCGGAGTGGCGCAATCGCTGGGCGCGGCACTTTACGAGGAGTTGGTGATCGACAGCGGCGGCCGCGTGATCAATCCAAGTTTCCGGGACTATCACTTGCCATCTTTCGCAGACGTGCCGCGCACCGACGTCTATTTTGCCGACACCTCCGACAGCGTCGGCCCGATGGGAGCGAAATCGATGAGCGAGAGCCCCTACAACCCCGTCGCCGCCGCGCTCGGCAACGCCATCGCCAACGCCACCGGCATCCGCTTTACCGACGTTCCCTTCAAGCCTGACCGGCTGTTTCCGGAACTGCTGAAGAAATTCGGCTAATGTCTCGGGCAGCCCCTATCTCCGCCCCACCGTACACTCGATCTGGCCATGCGGCTCGTCGGTGGGGAGGAACACGTCGTTGTTGTTGTCCAGTCCGAAAGGCGAAAGATTCATCGGGATGAAGTGCATGTTCGGGCAAGCCATGCTGATCTCGGATATCTCGGGTACTGCTGCGAGTGCCGCCTCTCCCATGCGGTATAGACTGTCCTGCACGCTCTTGCTGTAGGTTGTCGAAAAGACCTTCAGCAAGGTATCGAGGATATGTGAATTCGCTGCCGGATAGCTTTCGGGCTTTGCGGACCATGCCCACGACGCGACCATGCTGGTCGCGCAGATGCGATCTGCGGTCTCCGGGATCGTGGTGTAGCGGTCCTTGACATAGTTCTCCCAGCCCGACTGGGTCGACTTCATGAATGCGAACCCATCGATACCCGAAGCCAGCGCCGGCCCGCCGGTGCGCGTCATCGTGACTTCAACCGTCGGACGACCGTTGGCGTCGAGCACGAAACTGTGCGGGTGTGGCTTGCCGTCAAAACTCAGGCGGGTCCATTTGGTCTCTTGCGAAGTAATCGCGACGGATGAAATCTGCTGATAGGTGTCGAGATATTTTCTCGCCAACACCTGGCAGAACTCCTCGGCACAAAGGCCGGTGTTTTCGCGCGCCACGATGTTGACGATGTTCTTGATGGTGTCGGTCGAGACCGTCATCCTGTTGTCGGCGTGGGTAAAGGTGGGAGCGAAATCGCCTTCGAGCATCGCCCTGATGCTCAATTGACTGACCTCCTGCCGCTCTCCGTCACGGTGAATCCGCAACACGCGGACCCGGCCCTTGCCATATCGGTTCTTGATCAGCGACACGTCAAAGTCTCCAGCAATGGCACCAGGCCGGCAACGCCCGCCGCCTCTCGCAGCCAGTATCGAGCAACGTTCGTGCCATCGGCAAGCCCATGCCACGCACTCTGGACGGATAAAGAATGCCGATCACCGGATTGAGCTGCTCCGCAGCTCGGCTATCGCTGCCGGAATCTTCACCACGCTTGCCGAACCTTTCAGCAACCGTCCACCGCTTGCGCTTCCGCACCCAGGGCCGTTTCGGTGGAATCAAGGCGGGGGTCCGGACTCCAGTTGACGCGTTTTCTTTTCACCAACCGAAGCTCACGTCGCTCTCGAAACACTAGCTGCCACGATAGGTCGCGTAGCTCCATGGCGTCACGAGCAGCGGCACATGGAGATGCCCTTCGGGTTCGCTGACGGAAAAGCGCAGGGGTATCCTGTCAAGGAACGGTGGATCAGACAACGGCACGCCGCGCCTGGCGAAATAATCGCCGACGCTGAACAGCAGCTCGTATGTCCCGGCCGGAACGGGACGGCCGCCAATCAAGGGCTGGTCCGTCCGGCCGTCGGCGTTGGTCAAGGCGCGCGTCACCACGCGGCTCGTGCCCAGCCCTGCGAGTTCGATCAGTTCGACCGCAATCCCGGCAGCGGGCTTGCCGCTGTGGGTATCCAGCACGTGGGTCGAGAGACGTCCGTGAACGGCCAGCCGGTCGTCAGCCATCACGATCTGGTCGAGCCTCAGGGCCGCGATGCGACAGATCTCCTCCACCGAGGTCTGCATTTCGACCGCGATGTCATTCGGCAGACGTCGCTCGAAATCACGTAGAATGGAGTCCTTGGTGTGGCGGCGCACGCAGACGATGTAAGGAAATCCGAACTTGGCGCGGTAGGCATTGTTGACGCGCTGAAACGCATCGTATTCCGCACCCGACAGCCGATCGAGCCCCGCGCTATTTTGCTCGGCGAAGGAATCATCGGTGAGACCCGCTGCACGCTGCGTCTTGTCAGCGAGGTCGGGATGCATCTTGATCAGTGCCAGTCGCAGTTCGGACGGTGCCTGCTCGACCGCCGCCTTCATCGCCATGAACAATTGAGCGATACCGGCATACGGCCGCTTCATCGCAACCTGTTCGGCAAACCCACGGCGAATGTTCGAAGACATTGGCGAGGGCCGCGACAAAGTCGTCTCGGCTCGCATTGTTGAGATCGATCAACGTCGTCATGAATTCGTCCGCTGGTCCATTCGATGGATGGCTCTTCGACATGCGGCGCGCCGGACGGTCATTCCGCGCGATGCGCCGCACGCTGCAATGCACTAGTCCCCCGGTTTCCGCCGGTCGTAGGACAAACCGAATAATCCGGTCCGCTGCGTTTCCGGTTCGGGCGGCGGCGCAGCTTCGTTGGACTCGGCCGCTGGCGCTGCAGCGACCGGCACGTCCTGGCATTTCATCGAATAGACCAGCTCGCCTTTCGCAGTCCGGCCGATCGGCGCGCAAATGTCTGCTGGTACGGTCGCAGCTTTCGGAACGGCTTTGGGCGCCGGCCGCGTCTCGGCCGCCGCCGGCGAAGCGGCCAACAGCATGACTAACAAGATTTTCGTCTTCATCGGCTGTGTGTTCTCGGATGGTGTGTGCGCGCGTGATTGGAGCCCGCCAACGATAGACCCTGCCAAAAGTTTAGTCGCGCCCAATTATTTTGCGCACCACTTCGTGATCGCCGCCGGGCTAAGCAACGCTGCTGCAAGCACTATTTGCGGAAAACCAGGCCGAGCGATTCCTCCGGCCAGGAGCCCAAGGGAGAACCCAATGAAGAAAAACACTCGCGTTGTTTGCGCCGTTACAGCCGGTCTGCTGCTCGGATCGACCTTGCAAAGCGCCATGGCCTCAGAGCGCCACCACAAGCCACAGGTTGCACCGGTTCAGCAATCGCAGTCCCGTCCGACCGACGCCTATGCGGCTTGGCAGCAACCCAGGGTAAACAGCCCCGTTTCCTCTTATTACACCGGCGGCTATTCGGCTCCGGCCGGACACTAGACTAATTCCAGACTCTGGCGCGCCCAGACAACTTCGGCCTGATGCCTGCCCGTCCGGCCGAAGTCGCGCCCGGAACGGCTCGCTGCGCGAACCGATCTTCGCCGGCGCCATCTGCCGGCCGACCAGACCGCCGACCGCGAGCAGCGCCAGCAGGTACGGCAGCATGATCAGCAAGGCATCCGGAATGCCGATGCCGAACGCCGACAGCTGGAATTGCAGCGCGGCGGCTGCGCCGAACAGGGAGCATGCCGAGCGGGAGACCGCGGTGGCGTCCCCAGCTCCGGCGATGTGAAGCGTCGAAGGCCCGGGCGCCTAGCTGGCCCGGCTCGCCTTGTCGTTTGCGGCAGCCGGCGGCACCTCGTCTGCCTGGATGACCGTCACCGACGCCGCGACCGCCGATGCCGCCTTCGATTGAGTCGCAGCCTGCGCTGTCAACTCGACGATCTCGGCCTCGACCGGCGGCAGGGCTTCGATCGCGCGCAAGGCCGCCCGGAGATGCTCGATCATCTCGTAGGACTCGTCCTGCGTGAGTACACGCCGGCATGCGGTCAGACCGAATTCGAGCAGGCTCGCATAGCTGTGCACCGTGATGTTCAGCCCGCTGCCGTGATAGGGAATCGAGACCGGGAAGTAATGCACCATCCGTGCGCCGGCCATGTAGAGATGCTGCCCCGGTCCCGGTACATTGGAGATCAGCACGTTGCCCGCTGCCGGCATGCGGCTGGCGAGGTTGGAGCGCCCAAGCAGTGAGGCGAGCCCGGTCATCAGCCACGGCGAACCTGTGATCGGCACACCGAGCACCGGCTTGAGTTCGCGCACAACCGCCTTAGCCGCTTCGGATGACGCGTGGATCGCCTTGAAGCGACATTCGGGCCCTTGATGCAGATCTCGCCGCGCTCGCCGAGTGGGACGTATCCGCTGCTGTCGTCAACGTTGAGGAACTTGATGACGATGCCGGGCATCGGCATGCCGCAGGAGCCGGCCTTGCGCATGGCGCCATGCTGCGCCGGCGTGTAGGTGCCGCTCGGCGAGGTCTCGGTCATGCCCCAGCCTTCGCTCAAATTGCAGCCCGTGATCGAGGCGAATTGCTGCGCCACCTCGAGCGGCAACGGCGCGCCGCCGGATCCGCAATATTTCAGCGCGCGCAGGCTGTGCTTCGGCGTCTCCGGATGGTTGATCAGCGCGGTGAACATGGTCGGCACCCCGCAGAAGACACTGACCGACTTCGTCGAGATTTCCTCGAGCGCGGCTTTCGGATCGAAACGGACGTGCTGGATGATCTCCGCGCCCATCAAGACGCCGAACAGTACATTCACGGAAAGCGCGTAGATGTGGAACGGTGGCAAGACGGCCAGGAAGCGCTCTTGCCCATCGACCAGCACCGGCGGCGAGCCGGCCGTCGTCGCCCGGTACTGCTGACACGCGCTGGTCAGGTTGGCGTGGGTGAGCATCGCCCCCTTCGGCAACCCTGTCGTCCCGCCGGGGTATTGCAGCACCGCGATCGTCTCGCGCGGATCATCGATCGGATAGGCCCGGTAGGCTCCATCATTATGGGTCAGCTGGCCGAAGCTGATGTGATGATCATCCCAGGCGACTTCGCTCAGCTGGTCAGAACGGCAACGAACAGCGTGAGCTTGCCGGTGCTTGCGGGATTGACCGCCGGGGCGGCCAGGTCTGCGGAAGGCGAAGAGGTCGACGTCATGATGCTGGACACCTCCAGAAAATGATTGCGAGGCAATGCGGTGAACGGTGAACCAACTTGCCCGCGCAGCATCGGGGAGAAAGCATCTTGCATCAATGATCGTGTCGTCCAGTTTCTGTTGCATTTTTTGCAACACTGGCGGAACGAAGATCCAGCCCGCGAAAGCCGGCATGACCGCGACGTTACCGTTATCGATGCGAACGGCGCGAGGACGGCGAAGCCGTTCCTCGGCCAGTCCCCCGTGCTAGTCGATCGCTCCGGACGAGCCGCCCGGTTCGAGCTTCTGCACATCCGCCACGTTGACGCCAAGCACCACGATGTCGTGCGTCTTGCCCTGAAGGTCTTTCACCTGGTCGCGCAACAGGGCCTCGGCCTCGGCGCGGAAGCCGAGTGCTTCGAAAATTCGCGATCGCGCGGGTCTGGTCGGACGTCATCTGTACGGTCAGGCGTTCCAGGCCCATCGACAGCGCGAGGTCAAACGCCTCATTGGAAAGAGCCCGCCCGATGCCGGTGCCGCGCACATGCGAGGAGATCACGGTCCTGATCTCACCGACATGAGCCGACCACGACATGGGGTCCCGCACGATCGTGCCGCACCCCACCACGATGTCGTCCTTGACCACCAGCAGGCTGACGATCGAGCCGCGCTCGATCTCCTTGATCCATGCCGAGAGCACCTTCGGCTCGCGGATATTCCGCGGCAGGAACAGCATGTCGTGCACGGCAAGCGCGTTGGCAAACTCCAGAACGGCGGCCTCGTCGGCAGGCCCCATCAACCGAAACTCGACGTCCCCGCTCTCGAAGTTGACGCGACGCGGATAGGATCGCATCTTGGTGTTCCTCATGCAGATCGTTCACTCAATCCGAAGTCCAGACTTCGCCACAACCACCTTGCGGGGATCGCAGCGCGTTTTCCGCCTGTCCTGCACGCAGGAGCCAAATCAGGCAAGCCGGGCGTACCGATGTCCCAATACAACTCCTGAAACGGCCCGTTGCACCTTTCCGTCCTGATATGAGCACATGAACCTGGCGACAATGACCATGGGCGTTTCCAACGACAACCTCGAACGACCGCTGCACGAAATGCTGCGGAGGCATGCCCGCGAGCGGCCAGAGAAACCGGCCTGCATCTGGTATGGCCGCGCCATCACGTTCCTCGAGCTCGACCGCGCGAGTGATGCATTCGCGGCGCGCCTGCAACAGCTCGGCATCGCCAAAGGCGAGCCGGTCGCGTTGTTCATGAACAACTGCCCGCAATATCTGATGGCGCAATACGGCATCCAGAAGATCGGCGCCATTGCCTCGCCCTGCGGGGCGCTGAACAAGGAGCACGAGCTCGCCTACCAGCTCGACGATCTCGGCGCGCGCGTGATCGTCGCGGCCGAACCGCTATTGCCGATCGTAGGTCAGGTCCGCGACAAGACGAAGCTCGAGCATGTCTTCGTGGTCCGCTACCCGGACCTGCTGCCCGAGCGGCCACCGATCGGCGTTCCGGATGAGCTGCTCGCATCCGGCTCCGAGCCGGCCGGTACGGCCGGCGAAATTGAGGACTTCCTCTCCGTCGCTGCAAGCGGCGCGGCGCCCCGCGATGTCGCGATCGACATGAACGATACGGCGCTGATGATCTACACGTCGGGCAGCACGGGCCGGCCCAAGGGCGCGATGCTGTCCTATCGCAACGTCATCTTCAAGACGGCCGCGACCGTGGACTGCAACGGGATCGGCACCGATGACGTCCTGCTCTCGATTGCGCCGCTGTATCACATCGCCGGCATGGTGATGGGCGTGAATGCACCGGTCTATGCCGGCGCGACGTCCGTGCTGCTGTACCGGTTCGATCCGCTCGTGACGGCACAGGCGATCGACCGCTATCAGGTGAGCTGGTGGTACAGCGTGGCGCCGATGAACGTCGCGATCACGCAGCTCCCGAACATTTCCGAGTTCGCTCTGAGGAGCCTCCGCGTCAATCCCGTGACCAGTTTCGGTATCGACTGGACCGAAGCGCTTGCCAGGCAATGGCAGGCCGTCGCGTCGAACTGCGAGAGCTTCGAGGCGGCGTATGGGCTGACCGAGACCCACACGGTCGACACCTTCATGCCGCGCAACGCAATACGCTGGGGTACTCATGGCAGGCCGGTGCCCGGCAACGAGATCCGGATCGTCGATCCCGACTCCGGCGCAGACAAGCCAGCCGGCGTCCCGGGCGAAATCGTGATCTGCGGCCCGGGCGTATTCAAGGGCTACCGCAATCGTCCTGATGCGACCGCGGAGGCGCTGCGCAATGGCTGGCTGCACACCGGCGACATGGGCCGCCTCGATGCCGCGGGCTATCTGACCTTCATGGGACGCTTCAAGGAGATGATCAAGGTCTCCGGCTACAGCGTCTTCCCGGAAGAAGTCGAATCGATTCTGAACAAGCACCCCGACGTGGCGGCGTCAGCCGTGATCGGCGCGCCCGACGCAACCAAGGGCGAGGTGGTCAAAGCCTTCATCGTCCTGGTCCCGCGTGCCGAACTGGACACCGCCCAGCTCGTGGCATGGGCGCGCCAGAACATGGCGCCTTACAAGGTACCGCGCGATGTCAGCTTCGTTACCGGGTTGCCGCGCTCACCGGCCGGCAAGCTGTTGCGGCGGTTGCTCAAGGGCTGACGCTGCAGCGAACTTGCCCCGACCGGCCAACGGCGCCAGCCAGAAATCCCGATCGGCCATGTCCCAAAATCACTCCCAATTTGGTCCGCCAGCACCTTTTCGGGAATCGATGTCCATTGGACATGTCATTTTTGGATCCCCGGCGATTCATCGATCAAGAGCAAATTGCAACCTGCGACATGTTCAGTCACGACAACGATCGACCGATTGGCCAAGCCGCAATACGACGCTAGGCCTCAGCCGAGATTTGACGGCAGCATGAGCATCGACTGCGCGCGCGCTTGATCACAATACGGCGGGTCTCTAGCGGCCGACGTGCCATCGAAGGATGGCCGCGACGCCATGCTGACCACCCGCCGGATCCCGACACCTCGTCAACAATGTCAGGGTCCGCCGCCTGGCCATTTTCGCGGGTCGTAGGAAATCGCGAGAGATCGCAATCTGGCGTACAAAATCTTGCAAATGGCGGAGGGAGAGAATCTAGAAAAAGAATTGCTCGTCTGCTGCGGCTCAGATCTTCTCGCTAGGGGATAACATCCGAACCTCCAGGGCTCTCCGTATCACGTAGGCCATGCAAATTAGCCCGAATCCCGCCCGGCGGGCTGCATAGGATGCTCTGAAGGGAACGTGTGCTTTCAGTCCTGTACGAGCGACCACTCATAAATCCGGGATGTCCGCTTTCGAGGGCAAAGCCGACACGCGACCGTGTCCCAAACGATGTCGCCTTGTGACCCTAAGGCGCCATCGATGCCTCTCCAATCGGCCAACGCACTGAGAGTCTCCAGCGCGGTGCTCGTGCCCGCTCTCTGTGTCCCTCTATGCGGCTCGTTTGATGCCGGGCGGCTGCCATGTCCCTTCGCCCGGCGGCAAGATCGAAGGTGCTTCGGTCTTCGGCCAGTAGAGCCGCATGACAAGATAGATCGTGTCGTTGGGCGCCGGTAACCAATTTGATTCCTTGTCAGCGCCGGGCGACTTGTTCTGGATGTAGAGCGTTAGTGATCCATCCGCATTTTTCCTCATGTTTTGTAGCATTGGCGAATTAATCAAATAGCGGTTGATCGGATTTTCGATCAGAAGCTGGGACTTGCCGTCATACATGGTCAGCGACCAGAACGCGTTCACCGGTGGCTCCTGGCCCGGTGCGAATGTCAGAGTGTAACTGTTCTTGCTACCGTCGAGCGTCTGACCATCGCTGTCAACGCGCGTGAATGGATAGGTCGCTTCCGCCGGATCATTACCATAAATGCCGGCCTGAGCAGCGACAGCACGCTTCAACCAGTCACCATTATAGTGGGCGCTATCGCCTGGAAGACCACTAACCCGCCAGCCATTGATCGCCTTGCCGACATTGGCGACGGCCTCGTCGACTTTCCGCTGGCCTTCCTTCATACCGAGGCCGATCTCCAGTTTCTGCTCCAGAGGGAGGTCCTTAAAGTTGAAGGTCTTGCCAGGCCCAACGCCGATGAGTGCCAGCTTAGCGCGTATCTCTTTCTCATTGCCCTGCGCCGGCGCGAATTGCAGCGCGAAGTCGAGATAATCGAAGAAGTTGGTCTTCACGAGTTCCTTATCGATCTTGGGGAAGTCGATGGTTGGCGCGGCCGGCGGCGGCGTCTGCTTTAGATAGGCCGATAGCATCTGCACCTTGTAGCCAGCCTGCACCTTCTTGACGTTGTCGAGATCATCCGCGCCGAAAAGCTGGGTGCGATAGCCCGCGACGGAAAACTGTGTGCTCGAACGAAACACCTGCTTGATGCCCGGTGGGGTGTCGCCCTTCCAGTCGGGCCCGACCACCATGTAGTCGCCGGCTTCGCTGCCTGTGGCACGGGTGCCGATATATCCGTAATTGTAGGTATTGCCGTCGCAGAGCATGACCGAGTAGTAGCGCTTCGGATCGATCGCCGGCACCGAAAGCACCACCGGCTCCGCCCGCAAATCCATCCAGACGAAGGAATAGGGCGTGTCGCTATTTGGCGTGACGATTGCCGTATCTTTGTAGGTGAAGACGTTGGGTTCGTTCTTGATCTGATTGAACGGAGCCTTGAACTGCCCTGAGCCGCGATCGATCGCATATTCATGCATGACGGCATAGTTCATCACGATAGGCAGACCATAGATGAACCCCTCCTCGGCAATGTCTTTTGCCTTGAAAAAACCTGGGCGGTCGGCGCCGGTCTGCGCGTAGGTGGGGACAGACTTCGCCGTCGACGCAGTGATGGCAGCCAAGGCGGCCGAACGAAGAAGCTCGCGCTTAGTAAGCATTTTCGGGAGTCCTTCCAGTTTTGTGCTCAAGCGAGCATCGTGCTCGCAGATCAATTGGTCCTGAGAATTTTCGCACCTGGCGCAGTAGTTGACAATGCAAAATCAAACAACCCTAAGCATGCCCGGAAGTCCTTGTTGGCCCATCGCGTCGGTTGGCGCACGGCAGCGACAATGTCGGGAGTCGAGGGCAAACCGGAAGTCACCGACTTAGGGGCAAACTGACCCGATTGACCCAATGCAGAAGCCATCTACTCGGCCTGACAAACGCCGCCCCTGCTTCGGTATGACGCAGGCCAGCGCGCGCGCCGCGGGTTGGAAGCGTGAATAAAGGGTGTGTTCAGGCCCTGTGTCACTGATGGTCATTCGTCGAACGGTTGATTGCTAATGCTCGATCAACGGTGTCATCGGCGCCTCACGAATATGTGTCCGGCAACACAGCATGGACTACCATTGAAGTACGATCGTAATGTTATATTATGATCGTAATGGCATTGGGCTGAGCCGCTGTTCGGCGGCAGCGGGATGCCGCCAAACAGCTCTTTGCGAGGATCGTCATGCACGACACGACCGCCACTTCACGCCACATCGCATCGCAAACCACAGATGTCGACTCGCTTGGGCTCGCAACCGCTGCAGCAGCGGTTCGCAACGGCGACATCACCTCGGAGGCCTACACCGCGGCGCTTTTACAGCGCGCCCGAGCACTTGCCGAGCTGAACGCCTTCATCACCATCGACGAGGCCGCGGTGCTGGCGGCCGCGAGGGACGCGGACAAGGCGCGTGCGGCCGGATCGGCCGCCCCGCTCCTTGGCGCGCCGCTCGGGGTGAAGGACAGTTATTTGACGAAAGGGCTACCTACCAGCCTGGGCGTCGAAGGCCTCGCTCATTTCGTGCCACGCGAAGATGCCGACGCTGTCCGGGCCATTAAGGGTGCGGGCGCTTTGGTCTTCGGCAAGAACAACCTCGTCGAGATGTCGTACGGCTTGACCGGTCACAAACGCACGTTACGGCCAGGTGAAGAATCCGCACGCACGAGATCGCGTGTCGGGCGGCTCCTCGAGCGGCTCCGCCGCGTCCGTGGCCGCTGGGCTCGTTCCCGCGTCCTTGGGCGGTGACACCGTTGGGTCCATCCGGGTACCCGCATCGTTCTGTGGCGTCGTGGGCTTCAAGCCAACCACCGGGCGTTGGCCGCGCTACGGCGTTGCGCCGATCTCCCATACGCTCGACACGACGGGCGCATTCGCCCGAAGAGTTGAGGACTGCATTTTGCTGGATCAGGTCGTGACGGGTGAACAAACGGCCGAGTTCTCCAACGACGGCAACGATATGAGGGGAGTTCGACTTGCCTTCGCGCCCCGACAGTTCCTCGATCTGGTGGACTCGGAGGTCGAGATCCGGTTCCGCGACGCGGTTCGGCAGCTACGGGACGCTGGCGCCGAGGTTGTTGAGGTCGACCTTGGTGACGATTTCAACGCCCTCATCCAAACCGCCACATGGGGCATCTTCGCTCATGAGACGATGGGCGCAATTTCGGAATTTCTTCACCTCCATGACATTCCGACGACGTTCGAGGCCATTTACGAAGGCCTTAAGCCCCAACTTCGGCAGGCGTGGGGGCACATCGTACTGCCGGGTGGTGCAGGTGCCACGTCGGCAGAGGCCTATCAGGCGGCGCTCGACGTGAGCCGGCCGGAAATCCAGCGCCGGCTCAACACGGCGTTCGTCTCTCATGGGGCGCTGGTCATTCTGCAACCGACCACGCCCTGCACGGCGCCTTTGATTGAAGAGCAGGCTACCGTCCATATCGCGGGGCAGGAAGTCAGCTACCTCGCTTTGGCGAACCACACCGTGTCGGCAAGCAGCGTGGGGCTGCCCGGTATCAGCCTTCCTGTTGGCTTGTCTCGCGCGGGGCTGCCGATTGGGCTCGAGCTGGATGCCCCCTTAGGGAGCGACCGGAGGCTTCTAAACCTTGCCCGCGGCATCGAAGGCATCTTGGGCGCCAAGTCGAGTGCGATCTAGCGTCGTGGCCGCTTCGCGTGGCGAAGGGGTCACCTGCAAACAACCAATTAGAGGATCAACAGATGGCCAATGCACTGCACTCAACGCGTGTCATTCCGGTCGAGCACGTCACCATCCGCTCAACAAAGCCTTTCGAGGACGTTCGAGCCAAGCTCGCGACCTTGGCACCCACATTGATGACGGGATCTTCACTCTCTTGCGATACGGTGAAGGCACGCGTGCACTGCGAGAGTTGGAGGCCGGTCCGCCGCTCACCATTTTCGATCAGCGTGACCATGGGGCACTCCTAGCTACTGCTGGGCTGACGCGCCGATCCATCCAGTTTGATATCGGAAATCCGCTCACCGCATCCAAGATGACCCGCCATCAACTGTCGGCGGGGCTGTATGCGCCCATTCGCGTCTTACTGCGCGAGGATGACGATGGCGTCGTCGCGTTTGAATATGATCGACCAGCATCCGTTTTCGGTCAGTTTGGCAGCGATAATGTCGATGCAGTAGCCCAGCAGCTTGATCGCGACCTCCAAGCCCTGTTGGAAGCAGCTGCAGCCTAACGGCTGCGGGATATTGGTGGAGTGGAGAGAAGATGCGTTTCGAGAAAGGTCATAAGGCAGCGACGCGACGGCACATCATAGATGTGGCGTCGAAGTGCATGCGCCGAGACGGCATCTCCGCCGCTGGGATCGCCGGGATCATGGGCGAGGCTGGCCTGACCAAAGGCGCATTCTCTCCGCACTTCGAGTCCAAAGACGCGCTCGTTCGCGAGGCGCTGGCGAGCGCGCTCAGCGACCAACAACATCGCCTCGATGAGGATCAACGGAGGGGCCTGGCCCTCGAGGGGGCGATCCGGAGATATCTCAACCGCGCTCACCTCGAAGATCCCGCGGAAGGGTGCCCTTCGGCGGCATTGCTCCCGGAAATCGCCCGCCAGCCCCTGTCCACTCGGCAGGACTACGAGAAAGCGCTGCGAAGCTACGTTTTGTCTCTGGCCGCACTACTTCCGAATGCCGATTCTCCAGCGAGCCGCCGCCGCGCGACCGCCATCTTCGGCCTCATGGTGGGCACCCTCCAGTTCGCGCGGGCCGTCCCCGACACCGTCCAGGCGGAGCAGATCCTGGAAGGCGGCGTTGAGGCCGCGTTGCACTTGGCGCGAGTTTGATCTTGCTAGATTAGGAAGGGCGGAGAGGTGCGGAAAGATTTTCCACGCCACCCCGGAACGAGCCGTGACACTCCGGACTGACCGCTAACCGAGGGCCATGTCTCCTTCTGGGCCCAACGCTGACGTGCATTCAGATCGCTTCTATGTCGCCTTTTCAGGGCAAAGCGGACGCGGCCCTTTATGATGAGTACACGCCCGAGTGAAGCATAACCCACCATCTTCGGGGTACGACGTTGGTGGGAGCCGTCATCGGGCCGCGCTTTTGCGCGGACCCATGGGCAAACTTACCCACCATACGGATCATCGTTATCCCGCTCAGATCGTTCGCACCTTCGATGACTTGGCGGTCTTTGCCCGTTTCACAGCGGCGTGATTATCGTGCACCGCGTGACGGCTGCGCGTCTTCGCGTCCAGCTCCGCGTGCCGCGTTTTGGCGACGCCGCGGTGAGCGGCATATTCCTGGCCGTCGATCGGCGCCAGATGCGGGGGATCAAAATCGAGATAGGGGCGCGCGACGCCAAACTCCTTGCCGTGCGCATCGACCCATTTCCAAAGCCTTTCCGACGATCTCCAACGGTCGTCGCGTGTCGCGCCGTCGATGCTGACGATGTCGGCCGCGAGCCCATGGCCGTAGCCGCCACGGAGGCTGCCGCCGTGATACGACCTGTTGCTGGCCGCCTTCAGCCCGCTTGCAATCGACTGGCGGTAGTCGTCGCGGAACGCGCTGGTGATGCCAGGTGACAGGCCGGCCTGTTCCGCCGCGAGAAGTGCCCGGAAGAGCTTCAGCTTGAAGCTCCGATCGACGCCTCCCATGACGTAGTCCATCATGGGTATGCCTGCTCTTTCGGCCGCCTTGGTGTCCTTCCAGGCGAACTCTTCATCGACAAGCCTGGTGAAGATTCTAGTGACCGTCACCAACTTCTTCTTTCTCTTGACCGTCACCTCCCTCTGCTCCGGCACCTTGATGGTGTCTTCCTTGGGCGTCCTTTGATAGAGCGTCCACAGATAGCGATCGATGCAGGCGTTGACGTCCCAGCACTCGTCGAGGATTTCGACGGAGTCCACCGCCGCCTTGACCACGCGAGGCTCCGGATCCGGCGTGTTCGCTGCCGGCGCCTGCCCCGGTTGAGTGTCCGGCGGCAGCGCCGGATTGGTTAGCGCGGCCGCCACGACAGGTTCCGTCTCGTGCACGGTCGGCGCAGCATTGGCCGTCGCCACCGCGTCCCGTTCGCCCATAATCACAGCATAATGATCATTGACGGCAGCATTCGACGTGGCAGTTGCTGGTGATGTCGCGGATACGGCATCGGCGACAACATCAGGAGCACGGAAATCATCGACTGACGCACCGGTGACTGACGCACCGATCTTCTCGATGCCAGCCGAACCGAACGCCGCAAACCACGAGACAATACAGCCCGACAGAACGACCGTCCCGCCCAACGCCGCCGCCCGCACCCGCCGCCAGTTCATCATCCCAGCCTCCACGGGCTCCTCGGGAGCCAGATTGCAGCATGTGACGAGGCGGATTGTCGGCTCAGGGCATCGTCGCGCAATGGCGAAAGAAGGTTAACGACCCATCTTTCTGAACGATGTTGCCCGAATGCAACTCGCGCCCCGGTGGCACTTTTCCAACATCGTCGAATTCGAACGGCGCCGAAGGTTCATCTCCCGGCGAAAGAGGTGAGAGGAAGCCGCGATGAGCCGCTTCAACCAAACTCCTCCCTTGCCAGGATACTCGCCAACGTCGGCTTCCAAGGGCGAAGCGGAAATTGCGGGGCTCGGCCTTCATCGACGGCTTTCACCCGGACACGAGTTTGGCTTTCGCATATTGAATTTTATGGAATGAGTCCTCTCGATAGCCATCGCTTCGATAGCGAAGGTCGCACGTGTTTCGACACGATGTCCGCGTGCCGTTCGGAAGCAGATAATCTCGGCTAGATCGGCTAGCACTCGGGCGGGAAGGCCCTCGATGAAGCCGAGCCCCACGATTTTCATTTCACCTACGCAGAACCAGGTTGAACGTCAGTGTATCACGGCGGCAGCCTCCGTGGCGGCTACGGCCTGGACGCGCGGCCGTCATCGTCAGCATCGACGGCGCGACGACCGTTGGAGATCTTCGGAAGGGCTGGGGAAATGCGGCATATTCCTGGCCATCGATCGGCGCCAGATGGGCCGGGGTTGCAACCGAGAGAGAGGCCTTGCAGGTCGGCCTTGGGCCAGAAGAGGAAATCGGCATGGCTACCAGGTTCACGCCGGATTTTGCTTTCCCATCCCCTTCAGGGCCCGAGTCAATTCCCGGACATCTCTTAGGTCTTCGATCCCATCGACGAGCGACATGACGCGCTCTCCAACATCTTTACCAACCACGGGGACAGCAAAATTCATAAACTTCCGTTCGAGAGACGCTCGCGAGAGCGGGCGTTGTGCATCGCCTTCGGGCACTTCCACTGTTTCGCGCCAAGACTGACCATCTGTGAGGGCAATCTCGACGCTTGCGCCGCGGCCCTTGGGCAGTTTTGCAATGAGGGCTTCTCCGGGTTTGACGGAAGTCTTTTCCACCAAGGCCATCACGTCCTGTTCCCGCCAGCGGTCTTTCTCGAATTGCGAAACTGTCACATCACCGTCGAGAAGAGCCATCGCGAGGCACACGGGAAGACTGTGATCAGCGGTACCCTTGGTCTGTGGCCGGAATTTCGCAAGATCTGCCACGCGCTGTATTATTCCGGGATAGGTCTCAACCGTGATGGACTGTATCTCCTGGGTTCGATCTTTGATCCTTCGGGAAAGTGACGCACCAGCCTCCACCACAGCCTGCAACTCGATCTGAACAGGGAAGCGCTTGAATGCCACGCGGGGCAGCCGATATCGCGTAAGTTCGAGGTCGACGGCAAACCCTTCTTTCGCAGGTTTCATTTTTGACGCCAGCCATTCCAGCGTGCCGGATGGGCCGGTAAAGCCTTGTGCGGCAAGTCGCGTCGCGAATACGCCATCGATCGCAGTTGCCGCGAGCCCCATCGCCTTCATCATGCTGATCGCGCCGCTGTTGACGACAAAGCTCGTGAAGCCGCGCGCGCCAGATATCCCGACCGCGTTTGCGAGAGCTTGCTTTGGAATCCCCCAGACCTTGCCCGCAATCAGAGGGACGCCGTACGAGGCTGCACACAACGGGTGGAAGCCGCGCTCAAGAAAGGAGATAGCATCATTGACGCGCATGCTGGCCTCATAACCAACGACCATCGCCTCGACCAGATCGCGGCCACTTCGCCCCTGCTCTTCGCAGAGCGCAAGCGCTGTCGGGATCACCTCGCTTGGATGAAGCGGCTCGCTGCCGATATAGGTGTCATTCATGTCGAGCGAGCGGACGAGAACACCGTTGACGAAAATTGCACCTTCTACGGTCGCCGATCGCGGATAACCGATCACGGTTGCCGTATTGCCATCGCCGAAGGTCTTTCGAATGGTTGCCTCGGCGATATTTGCGGATTCAGACCCGACCGCCCCAAACGCGCAGCCGAGCGTATCGAGAAGCACGCGCTTGGCCGAGGCGATCACGTCTGCCGGGAGATCTTCATATCTGACAGCAGTCGCGAATTCTGCAAATTTCTGTTCGAGCGCTGCAATCTGGCCGTCGCCCGTACCATCGGCGAGTGCCGCTCCGACCAAGCGATATCCATTAGGACAAATGCTGCCAACGAGACTCGTCGTAACGGCAATTGTCGTTCGCTCCAGGAAATCACGGCGCTTCATAACTGCCTCCACTATGAAATTTGAGCGGATGATGGCGATCAGAATATGCTGATCTTCGTGTCGAGCTATCGGACGACGTAAACGTATTGCCGGCAACGCACCTCCCACGCGCTGACGTTTAATATGAGGAAGTGGGCCGGCCTTGGAATGCTATAGATATCGGCTCAGGGTCAAAAAAGCGGATGTCCAGCGTTCCGGCAGACATGTCAGCTAAGGGCCCAGGCCGTGTGACAACTTGGGGCGCACTGGCGCATTACGTGGCCGCCGAGCTTCTCATTCGGTGGAATCGACCTCCTGTCATCTCAGTGGCAACGAGGGGGTTCAAGTAGGCGCTGATTTGGTCGCGCAGAGGCGGGCCTCAGGCCCGCATCGCCTCCAGCAATCCGTCTACGCCCATGATTGTCATCACGCGCTTCATGTTGTAGGCGAGCACGGTGAGTGCCATCTCGGTGGCCACCTTTGGCAACCTTTTCGTGAGAAAGTGCGTTGCTCCCATCCAACACTTCATCGTACCGAACGGATGCTCCGCTGTCTGACGGCGGAGCCCCATTGCATTGGGGTTGTGGTCGAGCCGATCTTGAACTTTCTCCAGAACGGCCTCGTGCTCCCAGCGTGAGATGCGGCGCTCGGGGCCTGTCGTGCACTGAGCCTTTAGCGCGCAGGTTTTGCAGGCGCTTGTCCAATAGCGGCGCAGTGTCTTTCCGTCCTCTACGTTCGTATAGTGATAAGTTAGGCGCTCGCCGGCGGGACAGCGATAAACATCGTCGGCGGCGACATAGACGAAGTCCTGTTTGCCGAAGCGGCCAGCAGCTTTGGCGCCCGAAGTCATCGGCTTCGGCAACGTCACCGTGATGTCGGCTTCCTCGCAGGCCCTGATCTCCCCTCCATCGTAATAGCCGCGGTCTGCCACGACTTCGAGCGTCTCGACAGCCATCTCGTCGCGCGCCTGGCCGGCCATATTGGTGAGTTGGTGGCGATCGGTGCCCACGTTGGTCACCTCGTGAGCCACGATGAGATGATGCTGCGTATCGACCGCAATCTGCACGTTATAGCCAACGATCCCGGTGTCCTTTGCCACTTGTCGCCATCGAGCGCGCGTCAGGATCGGTCAGCGAGATCTGCTTGCCTTCGCTCTTCATCATCTCCGCATTGATCGCATCAAGCCGGACGGTCTCCTCCCTGAGCTTCTCGATCTTGCCCTTCAACTTCGCAACTTTCGCCGCCGGCACTGCGTCGCCGTGCCGATCGGCGGTCGCGAGCTGCGAGAGATAGCGGGCGATGCTCTCGTCGATCCGCTCCAGGCGCCGCTTCATCTTCGCCTCGGTGAAGTTCTTGTCCCGCGCATTGACGGCCTTGAACTTCGATCCATCAATGGCGACGCTCGCCGCAACAAGCAGATCAAGCTTGCGGCACAGCGCGACGAACGCGCGGCAGACCTCACGAATGGCCTTGCCATTGTCCTTGCGGAAATCCGCGATGGTCTTGAAGTCCGGCGCCAACTGCCCGGTCAGCCAGATCATCTCGATATTGCGCTGGCATTCCCGCTCCAGGCGTCGGCTCGACGGCACGCGATTGAGGTAGCCGTAGATATAGAGCTTCAGCATCATGCCGGGGTGATAGCTGGGTCGGCCGGTGGCGAGTGGCTGGACACCGACAAACCCGAGCCTGTCGAGATCGAGACCGTCGACGAACACGTCGACCGCTCGCACCGGGTTATCTTCGGTCACATAGTCGTCGAGCAGCGCGGGGAACAACGTGCTCTGTCCGCGATCAACCCCTTCCACGAATCCCGCCATCGCTCGTCCCCGCCGATTCATTGGAGAATAATAGCAGAGGCGGAGTTTTCACACGGCCTGGGCCAACAGCGGGCGTAAACGTCTATTTCACTCTCTCGAATACCAGCAGGCTGCGCTGCATTCCCTTATCTTGCCAGTTGGGCATTATTCGCCACGTCGAAGTGACTTGAAGGCGATCCCCGTCGAGCTTGAAGAAGCGCTCCTGCTCGGTGCCAACCCATTCTGGGTTCCAAGCCACATCGACCTTCGTGATCCACTTGTCTCCTTCGAGACGATAATATGCCAGTGTAGGCCGCCATGCTGTTCAGCAGATCAGCGCGATCTTGGACCGTTTGTGGTGGCTTGCGTCCCTCTCCGGTCAGAACAAACATCACCCGACTCTCGGCCGTGAAGATCGCGTAACCCGATGGGGAACGTCCGAAAACGGGTTCTTTCTGCCCGGTGGCTTGAATTTCAATTTCTTGAGAAACCAGTTTCCAGATGCCGATCACCTTGTCACGGTCATCGGCAAAGCTCGGATAGGCCGCAATAAGCCACCCAACGATGGCAACAAGCCATTTTAACGTGGACATGAAGAAGCTCCCCCCATGCTCTGCCCTTTCTTTGCTCGGCTATTCAAATGCTCGGTGCGGCTATTTCATTTTTTCCCAAACCAGCGTCACGACGCTGATCTTGCCGTCGCTTGCAAAGGGTGCCGGGCGGGCGACATAGATAAGCCGATCTCCATCACGCTGTACGTCCCGGATGTTCATCGTACCGCCCCAAACCTCGTTCCACGAGAGGTCGAGGTGATGCACAACCTTGCTACCGTCGTATGTGTAAGTACCGCCGTATGCCGTCATCATCCGATGAAGATCGGCGCGCTGCTGATCAGTCATCTTGTCAATCGATTCAGGCTTGGGCCTGCCGTCATAGGTGATAAGAATGACGAAATGACCATCCTTCCCATACATGGCCAATCCCTTTGGGCTCTTGCCAAAGGTTTCCTCGATCTGCCCGGTATCAAGAATTCTTCGCGTGGCGTTGATTAGTTGATAATTGCCAGCGAATTCCTGTTCCTCGGCCAGGGCAGCTGACGGAAGGAACAGACATACTGACGCTGCGCCGAATAGTTTGCAGAACGTGTTCATTCGCACGGAAATCTCCGAAAACGTTGAACCTGCGCGGACGCCGACTATCTTCGGCAACCTGAGACTTGGTTTCGCAACCTGCGTTTTGGTGACCGGTGGCCTTGACCGGGCCTTCATTCGTGTCTTGTTATTTTGTGACGACGTTCACGCCCTTGAGGTTCCTCGCGTCAATGCCGACCGCTTCTCCGCTACGAGCAGCAGTCGTATTGCAATTGCCAACAGATAGTGTCGCGGGAATATTACCCCTCGGCTACGAATACGTACCTGCTGCCATCCTTGGCTAGCCGGCCGACGTTCGGCATCAACCAGTGAGTACCTGAAATGGTGAGCTTGTCGGCGACCGCGCGATCGAAGATCTTCCTTCGCGTTTCGACAGCCATCTGCGGATCCTGGTCGATAGCGAGTTGCCACTCGGGATTTGTTGAAATGTGTGGCGCAAGATTGGCCACGTCAGCGCTGATCAGGAACTGTTCGCTGCCGGAAGTGACCAGATGCGCGACCATTCCCGGGCTATGGCCGGGCGCCTGAACGGCGTGCACACCGGGCAGGAGTTCTGGTTCACCCTCAAAGGTCCTGACGTTTTTCCAAGTCGCCACCGTGACCTGTATTCGCCGGGCGAGGCCCTTGCGCGTCGGTCCGAGATCGATCGTGTCGACCCCCGGGCGCGTCCACCATTTCAATTCCGCGGCGGGCACCACGATGTCGGCATCCGGGAAGACCTGCGCATCGCTCTCATTGTTCATGAGGCCATAAATGTGGTCGCCGTGGAGATGGGAGATGAGGATCGTCCTGACGGCCTTGGGGTCAAGGCCCGCTGCCGCCATGCTCTCGAATAACCGGCCGTTCCCCTCACCGTAAATCGGATGACCGCCCGTACCCGAGTCGATCAGGACCACTTGATCGCGCAGCTTGAGCGCCATGACGATAAACCGCAGAGGCGCCCGATTGTCGGCAAAACCAGCACCACGCAACACGGTCTTGACCTGTTCGACGCCGACATTCCTGACCATGCCGTCTCGCAGCGGAACGTCACGCGTGCCATCGATCAGAGAGAAGATTTCAATGTCGCCGACCTTGTATTTGCGAAAAGGTTGAGTGACGGACTGTTCCGCGTGGGCCGCGCCGACAAAGGTGATCGGCTTG
Source organism: Bradyrhizobium sp. JR3.5 (assembly GCF_054057015.1). Classification (NCBI taxonomy): domain Bacteria; kingdom Pseudomonadati; phylum Pseudomonadota; class Alphaproteobacteria; order Hyphomicrobiales; family Nitrobacteraceae; genus Bradyrhizobium; species Bradyrhizobium sp. JR3.5. The sequence goes on along the minus strand of NZ_JBSRYV010000002.1, from coordinate 3,317,407 downwards.
TCGAGCCCAAACGCGGCAAAAGCACCGGCTGCGCCAAGTGTCACGTCCCGACGCGAGATATCGGACATCGCTCGGGTCTCCCCCGCTGACTGAATGGATGGAGCATATCAATGGGGATGCGCACTGCACAAGATCGGCTATGGGTCAAAAGCACTGTTGGGATGATCGGCCGTCCGATTCCGGTCTACTCCGATCCGCCGACAATTTGGCGCTCCGCCGGAGTTCGTCTTGCCGACTGCCTCAGCAAATACAGCTTCTATGAGATTGAAGCGGCCCGCAGGATAAATCGCGATTCCGCGGAAGCCACTCTCGGTCAGGAGCCGATAATATTCCTTTTCCGTCCGTTCCCGTCCGCCTGGACCACGCAGCATGTTTAAATCGCTCATCGCGCACGACCTGTCCGCGTCATCGGTACCGGGCAATTCCGGCATCGCACGTTCGACCAATAGCAGTTTGCCTTTTTGGGCAAGCGCTTTGCGGCAGTTTCCCAAAATGATGCGGCTGCGCTCATCGTCCCAGTCGTGAATAATGCTTTTCAAAATAATCGCATCGGCCACGGCAGGCAGCGCGTGAAAGAAATCGCCTGCAACAAAGTCGACGCGGTCGGAGATTCCGAGGTGCCCGAAGTACTGGTGGGCGGCGTCGGCGCACCTCGGCAGATCGAAAACCGTTCCTTTGATATTCGAGTATTCTCTCGCCACGGCGCCCATGAGTTCCCCGGAGCCGCCTCCGACATCCATCAAGTGGGCGATCGTGCCAAAGTCGTAGGCCTGCAACAGATCGTGCGTGACCAGCCGCGTCAGGTCTGTCATCGCTTCATTGAATATCCGCACATGCTCTGGCGTGCGCGCCATCAGATCGAAATTGTCGTCGACGTCCTGGAGTTGGGCAGCCGTCTTCCCCGACATGATCGAATCCAGAAGACCCTCCCACCTCCTGATCAGCATGGAGCCTTCAAAGATGACCCAGTTCTTGAACGATCGTTCAGCAGCACCGTCGAGCCCGCCCCCCAGTTCGTTTAGCAGGTAGCGGCCTTCGCCGACGCGAGAGCAAATGCCGACGGTCGAGAGAGCGACGAGCAAGCGGGCCAGTGCGTCCCGGTCCGCGTGGGTTCGACTCGCGAGTTCTTCGACAGTGCGCGGTCCGTCGCGCAGCAATTCGGCAAGGCCCAGCCTGGCAGCGACATAGATCACAGCCGTCACACGGTGCGATTGAACAAGGTCCAACAACTGCTCGGGGGGATTCGTGGTCATGCGCCGCCCTAGTCTTCGATCGGGAATCCTGACGCCCTGACGATCGGTCCCCAGCGTTCGAACTCGGTGCGCTGGATATGTTTAAGTTGGTCCGATGTCGTTCCTGTTGGCTCGCACCCCATGGCATGAATCTTTGCGCGCATTTCGGGATCGCTCCCGATTGCAATGATCTCCTTTCCCAGGCGATCAACGAACTGACGCGAGGAATGGGCAGGCGCATAGAATGCGAACCACCCGGCCGCGTCGATATCGATCCCGCTCTCCTTCAGAGTTGCGGTCTGAGGCAGGAAGGAAGATCGCGCAGCGGCTGCGGTGGCGATGATGCGTATGCCACCGCCCCCATGTTGCTCCAGGAGGTCGGAAAGAAACGCCATATACATCGGGACCCGGCCGGCCAGCACATCCGGGAGGGCAGCAGGCGTGCCCCTATAGGGCGTGTGGCGCAGGTTTAGGCCTGTGATCCGGCCAAACTCGCCACAGATGAAATGAGGTGCCGTACCTGCTCCCGGCGAGCCGTACACGGCCTGCTCGGGATTGGCCCTCATCCAGTCGATGAGTTCGTGCACCGAATGGATGGGCAGCTTCCCGCTGACCGCCAGAGCCAGATCGACCGTCATCACCTGCGAAAGTGGCACAAAGTCGCGCTCTGCATCATATCCCAGGCTCCTGAAGAGATGCGGCTGAAGTGTGAATTGCGAAGCTGAAGCAAACAGCACTGCCTCCTCTTCCGGTGCGGCATTTTTGACCGCCTGAGCGCCGATGCGCCCGCCAGCGCCAGCAAGATTCTCCACAATCGCCACCTTGCCGAGCCTGGTATGAAGCTGCTCGGCAAACAGCCGAGCGATCGAATCTCCCGACCCACCAGGCGCGAATGGAAACACGATCTTCAGCGGCTGGTCGGCAGCGATAACGGGTAGCGGAAGAGCCAGAGCCGAAAACCCGGCCAGTATGGCGCGACGCGAGTAAAGCTGCATGGCGTTCTCCATGTGCTTGGGACAGCAATGCGATGATCGGGCCGGCTTTCCATCTCGCTATTCTGAAGCAACAACGCTATAACCCGAAATTGCAATTTCCTATCGGGCTATAACGTGAGGTGAATACCCATGCAGTGGCACGACCGCATCGGCCGTCGCTTACGCCTCAAGGATCTGCATACGCTGCAGACCGTCGCAGAGGTCGGCAGCATGGCCAAGGCGTCTCACCGTCTCGGGTTGTCGCAGCCGGCGATCTCCAAAGCTATCACCGATATGGAGCATGCCGTCGGAGCTGCGCTGCTGGATCGCACTTCGCGCGGAGTTGAACTCACTGAGTGTGGTCGCCTTCTTGTCGATCGCACGCGCGTCGTTTTCGACGAAATAAAGCTAGGTGTCACCGACATTGTGCAAAGGTCAGATCCGGCGCAAGGGCTCGTTACGATCGGTACAACCGAGCCGGTCACCGCCATCGTTACAGAAATTATCGGACATCTCGTCCGCAGATATCCAGGCATCAGGTATCATATCACGATAGGTGATCGGGATGCGCTGGAGCATGCTCTGCGCCAGAGGACGCTTGATCTGGCCATAACGCGCTGGTCGCCGTTACCGGTCGCCGATGATTTGTCCGCGGAGGTGCTGTTTAGATCTTCCCTTGCGGTAATGGCGGAGCGACGGCATCCGCTCCTGCGATCGAAAAGGAAGTTGAAGCTCGCAGAACTTATGCAAGAGCAATGGACGCTCTCGCCGCCCGATTCTTTTTTGGGGCGTACCGGCGTCGAGCTATTTCGGCGACATAACCTGCCGCTTCCGCCAACCACCGTCACCACGATTTCGATCTACATGCGGTTGAATCTGTTGGCGAGCAGCCGGTTTATTACCCTATTGCCCATGCAGATACTCAGAATGCGATCGAGTAGCGCATGGCTGCGCGCGCTGAACGTCGATCTTGGCGATACTTCCGCACCGATAGCCTCAATCACCTTGAAGGGACGCCGGGCCGGAGGTGCCGTCAAATTATTCCAAGAGGCCAGCCGGGAGGTCTGTAAGGCGCTGGTTGGAGTGAACTGATTGGTCGACTGACTTCCGCAATGGGTCAAAAAGCAATATCGGTCGAAGCTAGCTTGATGTCCGCAACGGGGCCAGAAGCTGACATGACTACCCGCGCTGCGTTGGCCACTTAGGCACGTTTGCGCTATTGATGAAAGGCCACGCTACCTCTTCCCTGATCACACCGCTGATCGCATCTCTGAAGATGCAATGTCCAACTCTCGGCCGCACGCCGTTCTTCGCGAGGTGTCTGCGCGCGCGCCGGGGACGCCAGTGGCGGCATGATAGCGGCTCACGATAGAAAGCGAGCTCGGCTTTCGCGTATCCCTTGTTATGGAAGAAGTCGGCCCATGGCCGAGCGCGGCGCCGCCGCTCAGCAACGATTAACCCGCAATGGGGACGGGCTGAACCAGGCAGCGGATGCCGCCACCGCCTCTCGCAATGTTGGGGGTGCTGATCATCAGCACTTCGCGACTAGGGAATGCCTCGGCCAGCGCCCTCTCCGCTTCCCGGTCTCTGTCCCTGTCACCAAATTTGCTGGCGATCACCGTCCCGTTCGGCGTGTAGGCGTTGACGTAGGCCGCGGCGAAAAGGCTGTCCTCTGCGGCAGAGACCCGCGGGGGATCGATCACCCTTAGGTGGCCCAAATGAGGAAGGGCACGCAGGCAGGCGATGTCCGCGTCCCTCGCCGCGGCACAGGGTTCTGCGGTAACGCACTAAACATGAATGAGGAAACATCCTCGTCAGCCGATCAACTAGCCTTCACGGAAACCTGCGTCGAGCTGCCGTTTCCTGCGGTAACGTCATTCAAAAATGACTCTAGGAGCATAGCGCCAGTCTCCTGCATCAACGCAGCTGCGCGCCCCAGCTCCGCCTTCCCGTCCGCTTGCTGATCATCAGTTTCCGATCGCAGCAATAAACTAGCCCGAACAATGCGGGCAGAACATTCCGCGACTCGAGCGTGCCGCTCTGTGGCAACCGCTATGGCCTGTTCGGCCGTAGAGAGAGCGGCCGTACTTTCGCCGCTCAGTCTGTAGGCATTTGCTAAATCTGCCAGAATTCTTGGCTCGTTTTCTAGACCTGCTTTCCGCGACCGCGCGAACTTCAATGCATCCGACAGATCGTCGATAGCAGGCGTGAACCTTCCAGCGACGATGTGAGCAAGTCCCCGGCAGGCTTGAGCATAGACCCGCAGATACGGGTTGCCACTTTTTAAGGCTATCGAGGAAGGCTCGCTCGGCATGCTCCTGAGCTAACAAGGCATCTTTCCGGGCCCACGCAACGTCAACGTAAGCCATGCTCGGCATCACATGGTGGATTTGATCGACCTGCGCGCTGTCAAGATGGAGTACTCGTTCAAGAAACGGACGAGCTTCATCTAATCGATTGAGCACCACCAATATCCGGCCACGCAAAGCAGCGAGCCAAATTTCGATATCGAAGCCTAGAGTTTGACGATCGAACTTTATAATTTCATGGGCGCGATCAATTGCCTCCGAATTCATTTGGAGCGCCTCAGGTAAGTTCCCCGACAGCCACAAAGCGTGGCAAAGAACAGCCTTTAGCGTGATCTGAACGCTCACATCGTTGGCCTGGTCGGCCAGCGTCTTGGCTTCTCGAATTATTCGTACATATTCGTCCGCAGAGCCCCCGTTAGCCAAGATTCGGCCGTAAGCGGCGTGAATCAAGGCGTTAGACCTCATGTCACCTGAGGATCTTGCCAAATCCCTCGCCTCGTTGAAGTAGACGGCTGCATCTGCCGCCGACATTCCTTCGCGCCAACCGAAGTTTACGATCTGGCCCGAAGCTGCCATCTTCAAGAAATCAGTCGGCGTTGACTTCGGCTGATCCAACAGCAGCTCTCTAACCTTCTTCCAACTTCTCAGTGCTTGACTCGGATCGTGCGTGCCGACCCAGAACGCAGCGCGCATATTTTGCTGCGCTGCCTTGAGATTCTCACCAGCCTGCTCGAGGTGATAAGCCAAAAGAGATGCCCGTTCGTCCGCCTGCTCCTTGAACAAACGCTCGATCGCATTCGCGACGCCCGCGTGAAGCTTGCGCCGGCGCTCTATTAGCAGCGAACGATAAGCAACCTCCTGTATCAAAGGATGGCGAAATGCTAGAAGCCGACGCTCAAATGGAGGGACATCGTAGAGCAGTTCAGCTTGTCTCAATTGCTGAAGGGATTCGGACAACGCATGGCCGCTCAAGCCGGAATCAAGATCGTCCAAGATCGCAACTGAGACTTCGCGACCGACGACGGAAGCCATCTCCAACACTTGCTTCGCTGCGTCTTGAAGTCGGTCGATCCGGGCAGCGACGACAGCCTGAACCGTCGTAGGCAACGGGACCGAGTCAATGCCTCCTTTCAGCCTGTACGCTCCTTTTTCACCATCAAAATCCCCACGCTCGACAAGCGTGTTGATTAGCTCTTCAAGAAAAAACGGATTGCCTTGCCCCCGCTCAATGATATTCCTGCCAAGCAAAGCGAGCGAGGGATCCGGCCCGAAGTGCTCTAGCACCAAAGTGGTCGCTTCATTCTTGGGCAACGGAAGCATGTTGACTTGTCGATAGTGCGATCTTTGGGTCAAGGCCGAAGCAAACCCAGGTCGAAAGTTAACTACCAGAAGCGTAGTGGTACCGTAGACGGCATCTGCCAGGGCTTCGACGAACTCTAGGCTTGCCGCATCGATCCAATGCAAATCCTCGATGACGACTACGTTTGCAGCTTCTTCAGGACCTGAACGCGGCAGCGTTCGCACAAAATCTAGCAAAAGCGTTTTTCGCGTCTTGGGATCAACCCGGGACTTTGCTTGCAACGGGTCGGCGAGCCCCAAGAACTCGAGCATAATGGCGGCGAAGGGCTCCGATACCGAAAGAGTGGTTAAACTTTCAAGGACGCGCTGTCGAGACGCTTCTGCTGTCTCCTTGACCCGGACACCAAAGTAGTCGCGCAGAAGTTCTAGTACGGGCTGAAACGGCGTTTCCTTGCCATGATCCAGTACCCGGGCTTCAAACACCCGAATGCCCCTCGCGCGACAGTTTTCCGCAAATTCAAAACATAACCTGCTTTTGCCAATGCCGGCTTCGCCGACCACGCCGATGACTCTGCCTTCGCTCTTGATGGCATTCTCGAGCTCAAGCATGAGCGTCGAAAGCTGGTCATCTCGGCCAATGAGGGAGCTCAATCGCCTTCCCTCACGAAAAACTCCGCTTGCTGGCGCGTGGTTGAAGACCCACGATCTTGTATGTATCCATCGGCGCTGCAATGCCGCGGATAGATTGGGGTCCCAGCGATTCGACTTCGATGAATTGTCTGGCCGCAACGTATGCATCTTTCGATATCAGGATCTCGCCCGGGCCAGCCAGCTGCTCCAACCGGTTCGCGAGATGAACATTCGCGCCGGCCGCATCAAAGGTCTGATATAGTCCGTGCTCGATTGCCTGAACTACAACCTCTCCGGTGTGGACGCCAACGCGAATCTGGAGATCGGGATCGCCGAGGCGTTTGACTCCGTCTTGCATAGCAAGCGCGGCCAAGCAGCCGCGTATAGAGTGATCTTCATGTGGCCGAGGAGCCCCAAAAAGCGCCATGACCCCGTCACCCTGTGATTTATTAACGACACCGTCGTAACGAGCAACGGCATTGTTCATAAGGTCGAGGATCGGCTGCAGCCGCTTCATTCCAAGCTCGGGATCGCCCAAGCTATCTATCAATCCCGTCGAATTGCGAATATCAGCAAATAAAATAGTCAGGCGCTTTCGCTCGCCACCCTTGGCATAGAGCGATCTCAGTACCTGCTGCCAGGGACGATTCGTGTCTCCCATGTCTGCAGGAGACAAGAGGGAGCCGCATTTTCCGCAGTATCGGCTCGATGAGCCACTGGCGTGACCGCACGACCGACAACGGATCGCGAGCGCTGAACCGCAGCCTTCGCAATATTCGTTTCCCGCAGTGTTCTCACGATCGCAACGCAGACATTGCATTGAGCGTCCCTTAGACCGAGTGGGTCCGGAATTATAGCCTTAAGGAACCGATACTTCTATGGGTTACAACGCACGGCTGAGCTGAGGCGTGTACTCATGAAGCCAACACGCCTTCGAAGCCGGTGAGGGAGGGGCGCTCTCACGGGCTCGCTGTTGTAAGCTCATGGCGTCCTTTCTTCCCGCAGACGGCCGGACAATCAGGTATCTGGAATGAAGTTCGAAAGGTAGCTGAGCATTGGGATGTAGCCGACTTTGCGGAACGATTCGCCAAAAGACGGTCACTACAGCGGTAAGGAGGCAGAACCGGAAGACTTGCTGATCCACGGTGCGTTTAAGCCCCTCACCGGTTTGAACCAATGCCCAATGTTACCCGCCAAGCGCCCTTAGATCGCCGGTGACAAGCTCGCGGAATGGTGACAAGGTTTGGCACGAGGATGACACCGATGCTGCTATCGCAGTCAATTGCTCCGCCCGGAGACCTCGCAACAACGAGGGCCCGCAAACGCCTCGTTCTCACGTTGCTCCGTGCGTTAAAAAACCAATTCCCCATGATATTATATCAATTGGTACCCTCGCCGGCGCTGGCAAACGCACAGGCCCTAATTCTGAATAGCAAGAAAGTTGTGAAGCTTTACGGCGGGCTGGCTTATCACCCCGAACTTGGCATCGACGCCTTGGCATTCGCTCTTCTGCACGAAACTGGGCACCACCTCGCTGACGGACCGCGCCTTCCGTGGAATGTATTCCTCGCCTGCGAGTGCTATGCAGATCAGTGGGCGTTGAAAAACGGACACATCGCCGAATTCGGACAAATCGATTTCGTGAAAGCCGTGCGCGATCTCGACAGGCTATTTGCCGCCTACGACGCTCTCAACAAACACGAGTCTGGGAGCGCCCTCGAGGGCTGCTGGAACAATGACTGGGAAAAGAGACGCAGATCAGTTTTAGCAAATTCAACGCTGCCAGCGTGGCGCACGTGTCCCCTACACGAACTGTCGGTGCCTCCAGGGTAGGGAGCCCATCCTCGTCAATAGTTTGTATTATCGGGATTCCAAGGAATATTGATTCCTACCTCATTGCCCTGCGCGTTGGCATGGCTGGTTGGATTGTTGAAGGTGCCCGGCGCGCCAGGCGTCCCCGGCGGAATTGCCTGATTGGACTCCTGGATGGGCGTTTGACAGACAAGAGTTAGACAGTAGGCCGTCTGGCCGTTTGGAAGGGTCACCTGCATGGGCTGACCCTGGAGAAGCCATGATGACATAGGGTGCTGGCAGCGGAGGATTGGGTTCGTGGGTCAGATCGAAAATAATAGGAGCGTTGTTTTGCAAAGCTGCGGTGATCACCGTGTTGATATCGGTTTTTGTCTGATTGGGCAGGTTATCAAGAAAAACAAACCACCGGGCTCGTGGGTTTTTTAGCCCACCGGCAGCCGGTGCTTGAGTGCTCTGCGGGTAGGCCCCGATTCGTCTCGCAAGACGAGACAAACTGGCGGCAGGAAGGAGAGCTTGATTCGCCCCTCCACCTCCGGGGGCGTTATCGCGGTGGTTGTTGATAACCGTCCTATGATGATGAAATACCCAGTTCAGGCGAGCCACGATTTCTTGGTCGTGCGGGGTGGGAATAAATGAACCCATTTTAGAGCTCCCAAATAACTGCAGAAACTATGTCCAATACAATGCCCCCACACTGAGCGGGAAGCCTTCCCTGATACATACTACAGGTCTGTCCTTATTTTTCTAGCGTTATTGAAGTTACGCCCGCGTACCTCGAATTTGCGCCGCGCCAGCTCCGCAACCGGCCAAATTGTCGGCCGCGGTCCGCATTTTCTAGTCCTTGCCTAACACCCGTTGGCGAAAAAACGGACCAATCGCGTGAAAGGCGTTGCTGTTTCTCGGCAGCCGATCCAGCTCTACGAGCCAACGCCCCGTAGACGAACGTCCGATTTCGCAAATGAGATGTTATGGAAGAAGTCGGTCAATGGCAGAGGCCATAGAGCGCAATTTGACTCACACTGAGTCGAGCAACGATAGCCCGCAGCGAAGGAGAAAATCTGCCGTTCCATCATAGTAGGATGGTGGCCGCGTCGCATCGATGACATCACCCGTCGGGACGTAGATGATCATACCCTGGCGAGCGCGCGTCAGCAGCACACGATAAGCGTTAGTCAGATAAATCTTTCGATTCTCATCGTTGACGTTCTGCCAGCGCGTCCCAGAAAATCGGTAGTACTGCCATTTGCCATTGATGGAACGAAAATCAGCATCCCAGCAAACACCGACCCAATCCAGCTCCAGACCTTGAATGTCGAACTCGGTCGCCGGGTCTTCCATGTAGTACGACGAGCGGACGTCGTCTCTGCCGTTCAGAAACCAGGTCGTGGCATCAATCTTCTCATGGACATTGATTCCCTCAGGCTTAAGACGCGAGGCGCCTGATGATGCAACTAGGCCGGTCCGCTCCGACCCGCGGGCTCGATTACGAAGCCATTGCTTTGCCTGTTTTAGACTCCGCGTGACGGCGATTGGATATGACGCCTTGATCTCCTGATAGAGGCGCGCGGCTTCAACGGCTTCACCTGCAACCAGTGCGCCGACAAACTCCGACAGCTTTTCGGCACGGAACGATCGAACGGAAACGGCCAGGTGAAGGGCCGACAGAGATTGGCACTCTAATCCTTCGAGAAGCGCCGGCAGATCTTGCCCCCAATGATAGTCACGATGAGCAAGCTGCTCGGACGTATAAACTTTCCAGTCGCGAAAGCTGCGCTTGAGTGCTGAGAACCATTCAGTCAAACCCGCTTCGCCTGCGTTAATCTCCTGCCCTCCACCTATCAGGCAAATGATCGTGCACCAGCCGTCATGCCTGTCCATAACGCTAATGAGAAATTCAGGCTCAGACATTTGGAAGTTTGTCTGCCCCTTTTTCTGACTCATGAAATTCGCCAGATGTTTGGTGTCCCACGCGCGCTGCGCTTCGTCGAACACGGCAACACGCTCGATCGGAGGCTCAGAGGTCACGAGGTTGCTGTCTCGGAAATGCATAATATTTTGAACGAAGCTTTTGACTTTGCGGACGGCATCGGACTTCTTGGCTTTCTCGCCACGCTCCTTTAGTTGTGCATGTTCGTCCCGAGCCAGTGCCTCGCGCAGCACCTCTACCAAAGGGCCGTTGCCGGATAGGAAAACGGCATGCTCTTCCTCGTGGGCCTTGGTCCGAAGTGTCACCAGATTGAGGCCCGCCAGCGTCTTGCCGGCGCCCGGCACCCCTGTGACGAAGCAGATGGCCTTTCGTCCCAGCGACTTGGCATCCTCGATGGCGTCTGCCAGGCAGGCAGCCGTCTGACTTAGGTTTTTTGCGCCAGCGTCGGAACGAGTAATGCCTTCAACTCGGTGCCCTTGATAAAGCGCTTGGGCCGCCTCAATAATTGTCGGCGTGGGCTTGTATCCGGCTTTTGCCCATTGTGCGCCCTCGAGGTCGTTCTGCCTCGGCGTCTGAGCAATGACCCGCCCAATGATCTGATCAAGATTTCCTCCGTTCGAGCGGATCGGGCTCGCGACACTGTCTGCACCCCAGGTCAGAGCAAACGAAGGGAGCTCAGCCATGGTGGCGACGACGATCGGGACTATTCGTCGCTCGTGGCTACCGGAATGAAAATTCTTGAGGTCGAGTGCGTAGTCCAGCACCTGGTCGATAGCCGCTGCATCAAACTGGTGCGCACCGACCTTGAATTCGATGACAAAGACGATCCCCGCTGACGTCATCACCACATCGGCGCGCTTGCCCATGCGTGGGATCGCGAACTCAAACGCAATCCAACCGTCCAGCCCGCGAAACTGAGCCCGCACAAGGTCGATCTGACTCAGCCATGCATTGCGCTGCAGTGCATCCAACGCGAAAGGATTTTGCTTGGCGAGGATTCCTAAGACAGCTTCAGGGGCATGATCGACAAGCTCTTGGATCGAGCTAGAATAAAAGGCACCGTTCATCGAATTTTGCGCACTTCCGCCTATTTTGTTGGTTGATCCTATGACGTCGGACGAAATCGATCTAGCGACAATGGCCGATATGCTGATGAGGTCTCCCGACTATCGGGTGCTTCGTCGTCTTGCGCCTCGAACCGAGTTCGCCTTATGCGAAGGACAAGCAACACAGACTGGCATTCTGCTCGATGTCGAGACCACTGGGCTCAATACAGGGCAGGATGAAATCATCGAACTTGCGATGGTGAAATTCGACTATCTGCCAGATGACAGAATAGCTCGAATCACGGACGTATTCTCGTCATTCAACGAGCCTCAGAATCCCATACCTGCTGAGATCACTGAACTTACTGGCATTACCGACGAAATGGTGATGGGGCGTCGGATCGAGGCATAGGCTGTTTCGGCGTTTGTCTCCGACGCTGTGATCATCGTCGCCCACAACGCGAACTTTGATCGGAAGTTCGTGGAACGTTATTGGCCAGTTTTCGAACGCAAGCCTTGGGCGTGCTCCGCCACAGAAATCGAGTGGCGCAAACATGGATTTGACGGATCGCGCTTAGGCTACTTGTTAGCCGGGGTTGGCCTGTTTCACCAAGCCCATCGGGCAATTGACGATTGCCGTGCTTTGGTTGAGATCTTGTCATCCAACATACGGACCCTCAATCGATCCGCCTTCGCCATTCTTCTTGAGCGCGCGCGGCGCAAGACAATCCGCATATGGGCTGAACAATCCCCCTTCGAACTGAAGGACGCTTTGAAAAAGCGAGGCTATCGGTGGAGTGATGGATCAGATGGAAGACCACGGTCTTGGTACGTCGATGTTGACGAAGTTCACCAGGCCGCCGAAATCGAGTTTTTAAGAACGACGATCTATCTGCAGGACGTTGATCCACGACAGCAGATATTAAGCGCGATGAATCGGTTTTCGATTCGCGTGTAAATGATCTAGCGTAATCACAGTCGCGGATCTCGGCTCACATCGAGCGCCAGCTGCTAAGCCATCGATCCTGCTTTACGCGCTTCACGTTGCGCCTTGAACGCAGCCTTGAATACCTCAAGGCCGGCGGAGGTCAGTCCATTGTCTGAGATGAGGCCCAACCGCATAAGGTTGCTCGCTTCCATCATGCGGTCGCCGTGAGTGGATCCGCCACCGAACAACCGAATGACAATTCGCTGTTCTCTGCGCGTCAACCCGTTCCAAAGCGCCAGCTCGTGCATCCCAATGCCCCATGCGAATCGCTGCATGACACTAAGCAATTTGCCGGTTACTCAGAGGCAAAATCGTGGCTAACAAGGAATAGACCAGGAAAAACGCAAACTGCGGCCATTGAAGCCGGCCTGAAGGTTAGTGCACTGCGCAAATTGCACGGCTACCGAATGTCGGTGGCCCTACGTTAGGCCCGAACACGATTTTCTCCGCGTGTGGCGCGCAATTCTTCCATTTTGGTACTGTGTGTGCTGGCTGCGACCGTCCAATCTTCCCAGTCTCGGGCAGCCCTATTTCTGAGAGTGAGATACGTTTGATTTGCCTTTCTTGCTGCGATATTTCGCGGTCGGCTTTGCGCGAGATTTTTTGATGATTCGCTTTCTCAGCGTAGAACTTTGGTCGACCTCCTTATTCAGCAATCCGAGCCGCGTTGCCTTAGTCTTCCTATAGAGCTTACCCAATTCCAGCAGCAACACGGCCTGCGAGGACACCGCTAGCTTCTTAAAATTTTCGACTAAATGGGTTTCCGGGCGCTTCTTCGCTTTCCGCGCTATTCTTTGCCATCGATGGCTCCAAGGACGAGCAAGACTTGAATCCGCACTACCCCGTCAAACGACCACCGAACACAAAAGGCTCCCGACATAAGTCGCGAGCCTTCGTCGCCATCGGGGCTACGTAGAGCCCTAGTGATGCCAGAACAACGCAATCAGCAAAATTACAGGTAGTGGCACACCAGGCAGCCAAAGGATTGCGCCCTTTCCGAAATCCATGATGTCCTCCTGAATTGTGCATTAGGAACTCGGAGTTGGCTTAATAGTTCCGCAACCGGCGCGACACCCGCTTGCGGTAATGAATGACGTTACCGAAATCGCCCTCTTCAATGCCGGCATCTACGATGTCTAAGAACGAGAACTTCGAATCAATCCGTCAGATCGGCAGATTGTCTGTCATTCCAGGCGGTACCTCGCCCACGTCTTTGCCTTCAGCAAGAAGTTCTTTCTCGGCCTCGTACCAAAATGCATCCATTTTACCTGAGGGCCCACCGGCTTTCTGCCAAAGGTCATAAGCCCGCTTTCGAATTTCTTTCTCGGTCACACCCGCCATCTCACTCTCCTTTTCACAACCAAAGCTTGGCGCGGCTTGCGAGTTCCAGTCCGGCTTTCGATCAGCGCGCGGCATGCGCCCGCGCGAAGTCGAACTTACAAGCTCACACTCGCACGGCGCGCTAGATCATGCAGCCGAACATCTAGGCAGCGCGCGCTTCTGCCTCGACGTAGAACGTGAGCCGCCCTTCCGAGCTCAACTCACTCAATCAGCGCACGGATGCCCGCGAACCGACGATAGCGGCTTCTTTGCTTTCGAGAAAGCTCACAACGCCGACCATGTCACCGACGAGATCAAGCAAGGTGTACTGATCGATGTCGAGTGGTTTGCCGGTCCGACCATAGCCACGCATACTGGTGCTACGGCGTGCGGTCACCCCCGATCGACCGCCATCCCTCGTCCGCAATCGTCAGCACCCCCGTTTTTCCGAGGGCCTTCATTCCGCGGAGATGGGCGCCTGGGACGGTTCGCACGACGGCGCCGGGGACGTTTGATGATCACGTCAAGGATGTGGCCATGTGGGGCGCAGCCGGACAACCATGCCCGGATTGACTATCTTGTCGTCATGGGATTGTGGGCCTTGGCGCGGGTCCGTTCGACTGCCGGACCTTGAGTCCCGAGCCCCCAAGGAAATCGCAGACCCCATCATGGCGACCCATCCCAACGTGGAGATGAAACGCCAGAGGCTCGGGCCCATCCCGAATTTGCGGACGGCTTCTGAACGGTTTTCAGCAACCGTTGCGCGGCCTCGGCGTTCGTCGCGCAACGCTCGAGCCAGCGAGCCACGAGAAAATCCACCCGCGCGGCAAATCGCAGCTGAGCCGCTGCCAACACAAGCCTCGCGTCCAACCTTTGATCGGATAGTTTCTTGAGGTCGTTGCGGGCGTTCATCTTGCCCTCCTGCCGCTTCGGCGGAGGGAGTAGCCCGGCGCCGAGAATTACACTCTTGCTTTGCGGATCAGCTTCGCTTCGAGCTGAAAATTCACGCTCCGTGTCATCACGGACACGCACGACCAATCGGCCCGCCGAATAAGCGGCCGGACGCGGGCGGCAGTCTCTGCGATGTGCGTGCGTGCGTTGCGCATGACGGTCCTAAAGAGTGCAGGCAATTTCACCTACGACGAACGTGATGATGTAAACGCAGAGAAAATTCGTCGCGTCAAATGTTTTCTGTTCACGAGACGCGCAATTGGTTGCGCGCTCGCAACTTTCGGAACGCCAACGCGGCTGGCCGAGTTCGGAAATTTCAGGCAATGGAGGCTGCGGTAGCGACAGCTGCGGGAAATGCCATTGCGTAAGCGTTCATGACTGAATCGCAACCGATCGTGTGCCTTTTGGCGAGTATCCATTCAGCTGCCAGGCCTGAATGTAATTATCTCGGCGCGTGGCGCGCCTTGGCCGGATCGACCGGATCGCATTCGGTGACGATGGTCGCAGTTGAACAAGCGGCTAGTGACATGACTTCCGCTGACCCTATCTGGTGGATAGGGTCAAATGCGCTGGTCTCCAACTTGCGTCATCACCTAGTGTTCTGTCCTGCCGGCGTGGCGGCCGGGATTTCGCTAGCGGAAATAGGCAAAGATGGACGGCTGACGCTCGCCGTTTCGATCCACCGCAAGGTATCGCCGCAGCGAACAGCGCTTCGCCACGCCCAGATCCGGACGAATTTGACGTCACCGATTTCTGCCGACCCTACCCAGCGGATAGGGCCAGCTGCCTGGTCCTCCCATCCATCGCCTCGGCATAGGTCGGCGCTGACAAGAGGTTGCACAGTGGGACTAGCGGCCTGCTAGGGCTAAATTCGTGGATAACGAGCACAACCTGCGCCGATTCTGCTTACTAGCCAATAACTTGCTAACGTGGCATTCCGCCTCCTTGGGTCATTTAGCCCTAGCAGCCTGCTAGGGCTAAATGGCCATTAATTGCTGATCGGCTGTGCGAACTACTGTGTCTCGTCATCTGAAAATAAACACGGCTTCGCAGCAGTGACGCCCGGTTCATCGGCTCCCGACCCTTCGTAAGCGATTCAGATATCAATGGTTTTCGAAGCGACAGCTGCTGCACCGTTGAAAGCGGGGCGCAAAATCCCATCGGCTAGAAAAAAATCCCTGAGTGAGAGTGGGGCCGGTACGTGAGCGGCGGGGTCCCTAGGGAAATGACCACCCCCATCCCCCCGTCCGCCCCCTCGGAGCAGCAATCCTGCCCAGCAACTGGTCAAAGCCGACCGGCTGTCGAATAGGGGATGTCCGCTTTGGGGAAGGCGGTCTTGCGATTCAACGGCTAACCAGTGGCTGCGAACAGGTCCCAACGGCCGGGAAGCCCCTTCAGTTCGAACGAACCGCGCTCCGCGAATCTCAGCCCAGCGCCTGCGACGAGGTCGGTGACGACACGCGACACCAGCACCTCGTCGAAGCTGGAATGTGACATGACACGCGCGGCAGCATGCACGGCGATGCCGCCTATATCGGTGCCCCTGATCTCGATTTCGCCAGTATGCAAACCAGCGCGCAGCGGCAGGCCAATCTCCTTCGCCGCAGAGCCGAAGGCGAGTGCGCAGCGCACCGCGCGGCCCGGCCCATCGAAGGTCGCTAGAATGCCATCACCGGTGCTTTTCACCAGATGGCCACGATGTTTGTCGACAATCTTCTGCGCGAGTTGGTCGTGCTCGTCGAGCAGGCGGCGCCAGCGATAGTCACCCATCTCCGCGGCGCTTCGCGTGGATTCGACGATGTCGGTGAACAGAACGGTCGCGAGCACGCGCTCAAGCTCGGCTGTGCCGTGATCGCGATGGCCGGTAACAAATTCCTCGATATCACCGAGCTTGGTTTCAGGATCGCCAGTCCAGAACGCGTGGTCGCCGGTTGGGTATTCGATGTACTTCACGTTTGGAATCGCCGTCGCGAGCTTACGGCCGAACTCGACCGGAACTTGAAGGTCGGCCTTACTATGCAACACCAGCGACGGCACCTGCAACGTCGGCAGAATTGCGGTAACATCGATCTGACGGTTGAGCTGCAAGATCGTTCGCAACGCGCCAGGGCTGCTTCCCAGCCGCTCGAACTTTCCGAATTGTGCAATTGCCACAGGTTTGCTTGCCTCGCTAGGAGCGATCGTCTTGATTAGTTCCCCGGCACCCCAATGGCTTACGATCTGTTCGATACGTGCCTCCCACGCATCATGCGAGAATCGATCTGCGGATCGGCTAAAGCAGCCAATCAAAATAAGATGCGATACGCGCTCAGGATATGTCGCGGCGAAAAGGATGCTCATGCAACCACCTTCGGAGAACCCAACCAAAGCAGCGCGCTTCGAGCCAATCGCATCCATGATCGCGCGCACGTCGTCCATCCGCACTTCCAGCGAGGGTGCGCCAGACATGCGATCGGACAAACCCTGTCCTCTTTTGTCGAATGTCACTACACGAGCAAAGCTCGCCAACCGCCGCAAAAAGTTGGTGAAACCGGTTAGTTCATGCGCGAACTCGATATGCGAGACGAAGCCGGGAACCAAAATCAAATCGATCGGTCCATCGCCCATCACTTGGTAAGCGATGCTGAAATCGCCGCTTTGGGCGTACCGCGTCTCGGGCAATTTAAAATCGGTCATCGGGCGAACCTCAGGTCCGATCCATTGTTGCCGCCGGAAAAGTCAAGATCAACCCCGCTCTTGATGTCTCTAACGGGTCAAAAAGCAGACATCGGCCAAAAGTCGTCTCGATGCCTCAGTTCCGGAGCAGGTTTGACATCGAGCAGATTTCTACGACTTTAGCCCAAGTGGGCTTTTTGTTTTTATTTCCGAACTTTTTGCGTGTGAACCATGGGGACCGGTCGCGTATCCAAGCTTCCAGACTTTTGCCCACCCCCTGGGCTCGAAGTCCAAGCAGCAAAGAGCCCGACTTTAGAGCACAATGGTGCTCCGACTTTGTAGCGGGCTGCGGGCTGGTTAAGACCGATCGACGGACATCGACCGCAAGACCGCCTCATAGAGCCTCCCGTCGTCGAGCTGCCTGCGTCGCTCCAATGCTGTGATGTGCTCCAGTTCGCGATCAGTCATCCGCATAAGCACTTCCCAGCCGCCCAAGCGTTGAGCTATGCGGTTCTGGGTGACTTCGGTGGGCTCTTGCTTAGCTTGGAAGGCCTTCAGTCGCTCGGCAACGCTAGTCGTCGCCTTTGTACTCCGATCCATGTGCGGGTTAGCCGTAGGTGGATTGGCGCTTGCTCGCGAACGCTCATCGGCCATAACAATTGAAGGTTCTATTGAAGGTTCTATTGAAGGTTTAAGCCGCACAGCTATGCGGCTCGGCTTTCGTCCGCGGTGCGGCCTGGTCAAGCCGCAATCTGCACTCACCAGATACGGGTTACCCGTAGCTGGCGGAAAGATTTCAGGCGTAGCCGCTTTTTGCGGCTTGGTTGCCGCGTCGGACATGTTGAGCTGGTAGTGAAACGTTTGCCATTGACCGCGGCGCTTGGGCGCCCTGGTGACGGATATTAGGCCTTGAGTGATCAGCTTCTTGGTCTGCCTCTGAACCGTGTCGAGAGACATTTCAGCATGCTCGCTGAGTGTCCTCTGCGAGGGCCAACAATAGCCGTGCTCGTCGGCATAGTTCGCGATTGCTAGGAGCAAGAGCTTCCGCCCGCAATGGCCGACTTTCTGGTGCAATGCCCACGCTGTTGCCTGCCAACTCATCGGAACTTGCCCGGATCGGAACAGCTTTTCGGGCGGTTCGAATGATTGGAGACTGCAGCGTATGCAGCGCGTCGGCCACGAAAGCGGCCCAGTGGGCGATCGTCGGCATCAAAGGCAGCATACAGCTTTGGTGAAACCTGTACGAAGCGGCCGAGGCGTCGACGACCGAGGTATACGGAGTACTCGGGAGGTTTTTCGTCAGCCGAATAGCCGGACCCGTTCGATCCCTTTTTCTTCACGGCTGTCGCTCCGACGGTCCCCCCCCGCAGGTATTTGCTTCTATCCAAGCGATCAGATCGCGACGGCGATAGCGAACGGCGCGGCCTACTTGAACGAAAGGCGGCCCTGCCAGGCGCATCCGCCACGACTGGAGCGTTCGGACAGACAGGCACAGCAGATCGGCCGCATCCTGCTCCCTAAGAAGGGCATCTAAATCTTCAATGGTGTTGGTGAGGGGCATGTCACAACTGCATCTGTTTCGATGCAGTAAGACTGGCTACTTTGGAGCCCCGAAAATAGCTGACGCGATTTCGAAGTGCGGTGATCAGAATTGCGACGATTTACGCTTCGGTCCCGGGCGAGCCCACAGATAGCGTTGTTCATCGCTCAAGCGGCCGAGTACGAGAGCCCGGCACCTGGCGAATTCTCGTTCGCTGAGCGTGTTTGGCCATCTCTGTTGAGCCTCTGACCAGAGCTCGTCATTGGTCATAGGTGAACATGCTGGATCTGACATGAGGGAGGTGAGCCAAGCGATACATTCGTTGCGGCAATTATTTCTGCTTTGGATTTGCTTTCGAGCCTTCGTTGGACTTTGAGTGTCTAGCCCCGGGCTCACTGATTGATCGTTCACCGGTAACGCAATGGGCTGCTGAAGCCAGACACCCGTCCAGACAGGAACAGGACGATGGTTTCGGATCTCGCAAACGGCGCTATTCTCCACGTCAATGGCGAGATCGCTACGCCTCCATTGACCTATTCCAATTGCGCCCTCAACGCCGGTGGCGGCGAAGGTACCAACCGCGACTATCTCTCCACGAGAGAGGCAGCCGATAAGCGTCGTGAAGCGATCGGCTAGTAAATTGGAAGCTGCAACATGTAGCGCTGAAGGCGTCGGCAATGGCTTCTCTAGAAGCACGACGGACGAGCTCACGAACCCATAGGCAATCCTTTCCGCCGTTGCGTCCAGGGGCCAATGGAAATCAACGACGGGACCTGGAAATTGTCCCTCCGAGAAAATCGCACGATCCCCAATCTGCTGTCCGATCGCAATGATCTCGCGGTCCTCAATTACGCTCTTGCGAAATCCTTCCGCGAGAGAGAGACCGTTCAGATTGAGCTGCGCGTAACTTACCGCGTCCAAAAGCATGGAGACCTACCTATTCAGTGTTCGCTAGCTGAGCCAGCGAATCAGTATGCCAGCTTTTCGCGGAATGAGCCTGTTCGGAAGAATATGGGATGGAAAAATGCACAAGAACGCGACCGCATAGATTACGTTCACTTGCCATGTCGCACGCGCTTTTACCGTTTCATATGAAACTGTTGGACCGGGCCGACGACTACGCCGAGTAACGGCGTATGACTGCACATCACGATGACCGGCTAAACGAACTAGGCGCGACTCTGGCTGCCGGCCTCCAGCGTCTTCTGGAGCGAAAGTCCAGTCCTTTATCGCACCGCAGCGAAGAAAATCTGCTCGACTGTGGAGCGGTCGTTGAGGGTCATGTCCGGCAAAATAGCAAGGAAATGACCCTGTGAAGACCCACGTCCTGTCGCAGCTAGTGGCCCTGAAGAGCGCCCCTGTCGACGTTCTTAAAGCCCGCTGGCGCGAGCTCTTTGATACCGAGCCTCCCGCCTATAACCGGCGTTTCCTGGAGAACCGATTGGCCTTCCGTATCCAGGAATTGGCTTACGGCGGGCTCAGCCGCGAGACTCAAGACCGCCTGAAGGCCATGGCTAAGCAATATGCCAATCAGGAGCCAACTGAGCGCAAAGCCCGGCCTGCCTTGCGCCCAATCGCCGGAACTAGGCTGATCCGGGAATGGCAGGGCGTGGAGTATAGCGTGACGGTCCGCTTGAACGACTTCGAGTATCTTGGTCGGCCCTACAAGTCCCTCTCCTCGGTCGCCCGCGAGATCACAGGCACCAAATGGAATGGCTGGGTCTTTTTTGGCCTTAAGAACACTCTGGACCGCAGATGACCCTCCGCCATCGCCCTCAAAGCGGCGCAAAGCGCTCAAGCGGCCTGTTTGATGTCAGCGCAAGCCCGGGCGCTGTACGTAAAACGCGATGCGCCATCTACACTCGCAAGTCGAGTGAGGAAGGGCTCGACATGGACTTCAACTCACTCGACGCGCAGCGGGAGTCCTGCGAGGCCTACATCACGAGCCAAAGAGCCGAGGGCTGGGCACCAGTTTCAGACCGCTACGACGATGGTGGCTTCTCGGGAGGAAGGTTAGAGCGACCCGCCCTCAAGCGACTCCTGGCGGACGTCAAAGCCGGGAAGATTGATGTCATCGTGGTCTATAAGATCGACCGCCTCTCTCGCTCAATGCTCGATTTCCTCCAGCTGGTCGAGCTGTTCGAACAGCACGGCGTGACATTTGTCTCCGTGACTCAGTCCTTCAATACCAAGGACGCCATGGGCCGCATGGCGTTGAACATCCTGATCACGTTTGCGCAGTTCGAGCGAGAAGTGATCGGCGAGCGCATCCGCGACAAGGTCGCGGCGTCCCGTAAGCGCGGCAAGTGGATGGGAGGCTGGACGCCCCTCGGCTACGAAGTCCGCGACCGCAAGCTGCTCATCCACGAGCCGGACGCTGAATGCGTGCGATCGATCTTTCGACGATTTGTCCAGCTTAAGTCTGCAACGCTGCTCGCTCGCGAACTCGTCGCCGCCGACGCAAGAAACCGATATGGCCACCTGCTGGACAAGGGTGTCCTGTACAAAATCCTCCACAACCGGGTCTATATCGGCGAAGCCGTGCATAAGGGGACATCGTATCCCGGCGAGCACGAAGCGATTATCGATCGCAAGCTCTGGGACCAGGTCCACGGCATCTTAAAGGAGAGCCCCCGCAAGCGAGCAAATAACGCTCGTGCGCGATCGCCAGCACTGCTGAGAGGTCTCCTCTTTGCTCCTGACGGAGCAGCCATGACGCCAACCAACACACGGAAATCTGGTCGGCTCTACCGCTACTACATTAGCCAGACAGCTCTAAAGCAGGGCAGGTCCGACTGTCCGGTCAGAATGGTGCCGGCTGCCGAGATCGAGCGGATCGTCGTCGATCAAGTTCGGCTCCTCCTTCAAACGCCTGAAGTCATCGTTCAGACCTGGCGTGCAGCGCGCAAGCAGCGCAAGGACGTCAATGAGAAGGATGTCCGCGACGCGCTTCTCGGGTTTGACGAGCTATGGAATGAGTTGTTTCCAGCAGAGCAAGCTCGCATCGTTGAATTGCTCGTTGAGCGCGCCGATCTTGGGCCGGATAGGCTGGATATCACGCTCAAGGTTGAGGGACTAACCTCACTCACCACCCAATTCAATACGCAACCAGCCCTGCAACAGGCTGCAGAATGACGCGCCCCGCTCCTATTACCATCGGCTCACCCGGCCGCCCCAAATTGAGCCGTGATGGCCACACTATTGTTGTGAGCATACCGATTTCGCTGCGCCGACAGGGAGGCCGGAAGCGCGTTGTTACCCCGGCCGACTCATCGCCCTGGTCGCCTGCTCCAGCGCGGATCGACAACACTATGATCAAGGCGCTCGTTCGTGCCCATCGATGGCGCGGCATGCTCGAGTCAAATCTATTTACTTCAGTCCGCGACTTGGCAAAGGCTGAGAAAATAAACGAATCCTACCTCTGCCGTGTGCTCCGGCTGACGCTACTCTCGCCAACGCTCACAGAAGCAATTCTCAACGGCCGACAACCGGTCGGGCTGGACCTGGCAACTTTGCTCAAGTCGCTTCCAGTCGAGTGGGATCAGCAAGAAGCTCTCTTGCAACAAATGACGGCGAGCGGCTAGCTAGACGAGAGCCATTCTATGCTGCACGACGATTTGCAGCGATTGCAATGCGCAGGTTGACCGAAAGTGCCGGTCAATTGCCAATCTTGGGACTCATTGCTCCATTGGATGGTCGCGTGACAAACAATGTCATCTGAGCCGCAACATCCGCACACCGGCGTGTATCTATGAGCCGGATCCGCGCGCTGGCTAGGTGTTTCTGCGAGCAGATTAAAGGGGTTGATCAGTAGTGTCCGCCGCATGCGGCCGGTCCCGGGCGTGTGAGCACGCTGCTAACTTACATCCGTCGGCTCCTTTCGAAACCCCGAACCTCATTGTGCGATGCAATCGTGCACTGTTTACGAAGATCGCCACCCGTCCGATGCACGATCGAGGCGTGCGGTATCACGCGCCGGCTCGTTCACGCTCGCGTGCGATGAACTTGCCGGGATTAGTTTAGGCGGTACAGAGAGAAGTTTAAGAGCGACGCAAACGCCACCCAGGCCGCGTAGGGGAAAAATAAAAGCGCAGCGAGCCGATTGGCCTGCCATTGCAGGACTATAAAAAGCAGTATCAAACCCAGCAGCAGAACAATGACCGAAAGTCCCATAGCCAGGTTGTGCAATCGGAAGACGATGGGAGACCAAAGAAAATTAAGTGCCATCTGTCCGAGCCAAACTTGCAAGGCGAGGCCATTAATCTCCTGTAGGTAGGTACGCCATCCGGCGATTGCGATCATCACGTACAGAATGGTCCAGGTTGAGCGCGAACACCCAGTTTGGAGGATTGAATGACGGCTTCTGCAGCGCAGCGTACCATGCGCCCGGCAAGTTGGTTGCGCCGATCAGCCAACCAACACCCACAACGGCTACAAGAAAGATGAGCAGACTTCGATTTCGTGCCTTCATGAGCCGATATTGCACGTTCAGCAACGGTCAGGAATAGGACAATACAGACATCGACGGGTCAATTATCCCGGGGGCACCATTCGCGGCGTCACCCGACGGCACGCTAAGTTACTCGGGGGGCAGATAATGTGCCCGCGAGCCGGCGAAATTTGCAAGAGGAACCATCGAGATCGACGTCTGTTTCTGACTCCTATGAGTGAGCTGTTGCCAATCCTCGTGGAGAAGTCGATTCAGATCGCCTGGGACTTCCTTGAGCGCTCCGGCGAAATCACAGATCCTGGCGACGCGAGTCGCTTCCTTCTTCGCAACATCGACGACATGGCGCGGGCTGGTGAGCATCGGCCACTGATGCTAGCAAACCATGCCATCGACGCATATCGGCGCTACAAGCGCCTGCTCGCGGCATGATCAATCCCAATTGTCCGATCTGCGGGGGTTTGGGCTGGGTCTGCGAAAACCATCCGCATTTGCCGTGGACGAAGGATCCGCGTGGTTGCCAGTGTGGCGCAGGGATGAGGTGCGCGTGCAACAGCTCCGACGACATTGATGTAGGCGTTGAGAAGCCCGATGTGAGCGGGGTCCTCGAGGAGAACCCGCCTACCAAGAATTAGCGCCGCGACTTCTTGCGGCGGTTGTACGGTGAGCGGTTTATCGGCCGCAGCGAGATGCCCTCCCGATGCGCTTTGCTCGCGATCGAGCCCTTCGGCCTCTGCATCTGTAGGCTAATGACGCCTGTTGGGGTGTTCGCTCTCGCCAGCGACCGAAGCTGTCTGACTTCTTTATCCGTCCAGGGCTGGCGCGAACGGCGCTTGTACTTTGGGTTGGCTTTGCGTGGGCCCTCCTTGCCGATGGGTAAGCCCGTCGCTTCCATGCTGCTTTTGCCATGGGGCACCTCCTGATCGGATGAACACACGAAGCAGGCCACCAGTTCCTACTTAGGAACGTAGCGCCCGAGCCGCAGTTGTTTGAAAATGAACAGCCTTACGAAGAAAGATCAATTCGAGCGCTCAAAAATCGATCTGCACGCGCCTGATCAAATGAAATGCTGGGCTCATGCGCTCGGTGTTTCAAAGGAAGAGCTTCGTAAGGTCGTCGATAAAGTCGGGAATTCCGCCGCGGCCGTCCGCAAGGAGCTGGAGGCAAATCGTGACGAGAGAACAAGAAGTGAGCGCTGAATGTGCACGGGAGGCGCGAAGGCAGGCCGCGCTTCTGCCGCCTGGTCCAGTCAGAGACGCGCTGCTGGAAAAGGCTCGCCAGTACGAATTGGCCCTACAGACTGTTTTGCATCACGATGCCAAAGAACCGCCCCTGGGATGCCGCTGAAGACGACCTTCTGCATAAGCTCATCACGGAAGGTCGCTACGCTGTCGACATCGCCGTCGAGATGAGCCGCAGCGAATCAGCGGTACGGCTCAGAGCCAAGGTTCTAGGTCTAAACTTTGCCACGGCGCCGCGCGGCCCAAGGCCGAGATAACGCGGGTCGTCCCAGCCGAATGCTGGGAAGACCCGCAAGCCGGCTACTTGGCCCTAGTCGAGCCGCCCGACTTCATTCCAGTGTTGGCCCCTGTCGTCTGACCGGGAGCGTATCCCGAGGCGCCGGGGCTGCCAGCCTTCGAGCCTCTTGCCTGCATTTCCTGTCCAGGCGCATAGCCTGAGGCGCCAGGGCTTCCCTTCTTGGAGCCCCTGTCTTGCATCTCATGACCCGGAGATTTGCTCGAGACGCCTTGTGCGAAAACGGCGGTGCTCGAAGCCATCAGGCATGCTGCAGAAAGTGCGATGATTGTGCGCTTCATTTTGTCCTCCAGAGTGAGCCCCGCCAACCAACCACCCGATCCGAACGACGTTCCATGAATGTTGCTCATCAGGCTCTTGGTCGACGCCATCGCAAGAGTGCGCCGAACTCTGCTCGGCTCCGGACGCAGCGGCCGTGAACCGGAGGTGAACGCTCCGTTCAGCGGGCATTCCAACACGCAACTGATAATCTGTCGGGTTATTAGTCGAAAAGGGTGGAGACTCATAGGATGAAACGGCTTCTCGCAATCGCATTTATTGGCTGTGCTTTTTCGCTCACGCCAATCTTGTCGGCATCGGCCATGCCGATGGCAACGCCACATACGTTGGGTAGCACGGACGATGGCGTTATACAGGTCAGAGGCGGCCATGGGCATGGGCACGGGCACGGGTGGGGCCATCACGGTGGGCGCGGCCATCACTACGGTTGGGGCCACGGTCGCCACTATGGCTGGCACCGGGGCCATCACTACGGTTGGCGGCATCATCACCGCCATTGGTGGTGACGTCCTGAATCGATGGGAGAGGCCGCATTTGATGCGCATGCGGTCTCTCTTTGGCCTCCGATCGTGGGATGTTGCGTCGCGCCTGTCTACGGCCGCGTCACGACAGCCGACCACCTGAAACCATGTGCAATTGAATTGTCCCGGAGCACGAGCCTTTCCGGCGGTCCGGATTCGCGCATCGAATGTTATGGAATGAAGGGTAGGTATCGGACAGTTCAATCCTGTCCGGCAGCACCAGTGATTCCACTGAAAGATCAATTGCCTATTGAAGAGATTGAGGTTTGCGCCGCTCCTGATGCACAGGGGTGCTGCATCTATGGTTCTGAGAATGGCCTGCCCAACAAGAATCGGTTCCGACAACTGGTACTATCGCCGAACGATCCCCCGCAGGCGTTATACCAATCCTAGAGAGGCTGCTGAAGGGGCGCCAACCGCGCTGCTGGTATAAGCAGCACATCAGCATCTCTCTCGGCACCGCTGACCGCACCGCCGCCAGGGCGAAATGCGCTGAGGTCGCTTCCGCCGTTGAGCGACAACTCAAGGCACTCCGTGAAAGCCCCAAACCTCTCACAGCCAAGCAGATCGCCGCGTCGTCAGGCATCGTCTACCGAGCTTTCGCAGAAGGGCTGGAGAACAACCCCGGCTTGAGGGTCGAAGGCTGGCTCGAAATTGCCGAGGCAAACGAAGCAGCCAGGCGAGGCAACCCTCTCCTCATCGCCAAGAGCGATGCGGAGCGGCGCGAGTTCTCCATGGAGCAGCGCTTCGGCGGACTAGCCCGTCTTATTCATGATTGCCGGGCGGGGCAGCTGGAACATTTCCGGTCGGGGTGAAGGCGCGGGCGAACGCTTCGGCTTTTTCGCCGCTTTTCGACCCGACTTCGTGAACGCGTTGGAGGACGGCAGCGGGGTGACCGGGGGCTCATGCCCCGCGCGTCAGGGTGCTTGCGGGACCAGAGCGTTTGCCAAGCCGCGGAACAGGTCGGCGTCGGGGCACGCCGCAGCGAAGGCGAGACGGACGCGGGTGGCGGTCTCGATGACGCGGGCTGCGATCTTGAGAGAAGCCTGAGCCTGATCGTGTTGAACTCGGCCGTTGCCAGATCGCGCGGCTTTGGGATGGCATCGCGCACGGCGAGGATGAGCCAATAGGCGGCGGTGTGGAAGACGAGGCGGACCTGGTTGGCGAGCGCCGAGCGGCAACTGGTGCGATCGGAGGCGAGCTGGGTCTTGTGCAGCTTGATCAGGTTCTCGGCCTGTCCGCGAGCGCAATAGAGGCTGTCATAGATCCACTCAGCCGAGCCGATATCCAGGCTGGTGACGACGTAGCGGACGTCGAGCCCTTGTTGGGTTGCCTCGATGCGGGCGACGACGCGGCGCTCACGATGCCAGGAGCCGGCCGCGTGGCGGGTCTCGGTGTAGCCGCGAACCACGATCTTGTTCTCGATCGCACGTTCGGTTCGAAATGCATCACAGACCTCGTCGACCTTTCTGGCGAGCGGCTTCGTGCCGGCTAGCGCGAAGATGTAATCGACGCCGTTTTGCTCGCAAAAAGTCATCGCCTCGGGGGCCGGCGTAATGGCTGTCGCCGCGGAAGGTGATACGCGTATCGGGCCAGCGCCGGCGAATGCGCCGAACCAGGCGGCGCAGGTGTGCCCGCACCTCGCGGCCGCTCGGCGTCTTGCCGGGGCGCAGGATGACCGCAACAGGCCGGCTGTGCTCGGTGTCGTAGACGTGGATCGGCAGGAAGCAGTGTTCATCATAATGGGCGTTGAACAGCGAGAGTTGCTGACGGCCATGCACCACGTCGACCGTGTCGTCGATGTCGAGCGTGATTGCGCTCGGCGCTCGCGCGTAGCTGTCCATCCATAGGTCAACCAGCACAGAGCTCAGCCGGATCACCTCGCGCAGGTGTGGTGCATTCTCCAGGCGCGATAGGGTCGGCTGCGAACACAGATCCCGGCCAGTGTCCGGCAGTCGGCCGCAAGCCAGCTTGAACGCCGGATCGCCGCGTAAACGATCGAGATCATTGCCATCCTCGTAGCCACACGCGATGGCGAAGATGCGGGCGCGGATCATATCCGCAAGGCTGTGCACGATGCGTCCCGGATCGCGCCGCTCGGGGAATACGCAGGACAACTTCGCGGCCAAGCCGAGGCGCCGGTCCGCCATGGCCAGAAGCATGACGCCGCCATCCGACGTCAGCTTGCCGCCGTCGAACGAGGCTGTGATCTTCTTGCGGGAAACGGCTGGAAATGAGAACGGCAGACTCGTATCGTCGGTCATGGCGAGTGTGGCGGCCCGGATGCGCGGAGGGTGGGTGTCAGCAACCGAATCCTACGCCATCTCAGCGGCTTACGCCACGCTCGCCAGCCTCTCAACAAGCCGCTGATGAATAAGACGGGCTAGGACGCCACACTGACGCGAGAGGGTATCTGTTCTGCGATGTCGACAAGGATGGCACAGCCGCAGGACCGGCTGAGGGTGTCTACAGCCGCATACGCAAGGCGGTGCGACAGGCGGTCTCCGATCCTATGGTCCTTCCAAATCATGGGTGGCGGTATACCTTCAAGACCTACGGTCACGAGGCTGGACTGAACGAGCTGACCTTGACGCCATCTGCGGACACTCCGCGAGAACGAAGGGCGAGGACTACACGAAGGTCACTTTGAAAAAACGCATGGAAGCCATGGCCTCGTTCCCCCGATACAGGCTCGCTAACCCAGGGCGATCGCCAACCGCGCAACAGTCCCGAGATCATCGGCGGTCAAGCACCTCGAGAACCCGCGCCAGCGCATCCGGATCGACGTGTGCATCCACCCGGATGCGTCGTCGGTAGCCAAGATCGATCTCGATCAATCCAGTACGCGCGGCTGCCACGGAGCGCACTCGGCCGTCACCCGCAGGCAAAAGCTTCGGAGTTTCCTCCACTTCCGTAGCGACGATCTGCACCGGCGCAAAGGAAGGTACAAGCTGCTCTGATGTCCGTGCTTGTCGACGCCAGGTAAACACCAGGCTGGCCGCTACTCCGTTGCGACGCGCAACCTCTGTCACCTTCGCGCCCGGCGCCAACGTCTCCTCGACAATCCGCGCCTTGTCATCCTGCGACCAGCGCCGCCGCCGCTCCAGCTCGCCCCAAACTTCGACCCGCATCGCCTGATGACCTTAAAGCTAGACTTAAGGTCACACGCTTCGCGAATTACCACGCGTCACGCAAGACGGCGCCCGTCGGATGCGTACCCCTCGCACGCGCGCTCGAACCACTTGATCGCGGCCGCGACATCGCGCGTCACGCCGTTGCCGTTGAGATAGAACACCGCTATTAAAATGACCGAGCAGTCTTTTCGACTGCTTTGAATATTCCCTTGGACTGGTCGAAATGTTCGGACCAAACCATCTTGAGCCCTCGGCTCGCGCACGTCTTATCGTACTGCTCCAAGTTTTTGAGAAGCCGCTTTCTGGTTTCAGGTGAGTACATGAAGCGCGGCCGCGAGGATTGCTGAAAGAAGCTGTTCTTCCAAGCCTGATCCTCAGCTAGACGTTCGACCAAATCGTTGAAGAGAAGCCATAGCTGCGAGAAGAGCTCGTTGCTCTTGGGCGTTGGGTCCTCCCGCTCCACCACACGTGCAATTGCATCGTACTCGAGCCGCTCGAACAACGGTTTAAGATCGGATTTCGCGAGAAGTTTGGGAGCTAAAGTGTAAAGATCGGTTCTCAAACTGCGAAAAAGAACAAACCCGCAAAGTTCGGTGAAAAGCATCGGGGCGGCAGATCGTATCAAGCCAGCCAACCAAAGCGGATCGTCGTTGAGCCGCAGGTCCTGCTCTTCACGAGTTTTCCCTTCCAGATTTAGCCTTGCGATGCACTGCCTACGATGATCTCTGCTGCTGGGGATGAGAGAGTTTGCGAGACCATAGGTGAGATGACTAATCAACAGAGCAGCGACGGCCGGAGCATCAGGGGCCGCATCGTCGTCGATCTTAGAACTAGACCATTGGAAGTCGTAATCAAACCCGTGTCGGCTGATGCGTACTTTGAAAACGCGATCATAAAATCGGTCTGATACGAAGAAGTCTCGTCGCCGCTGAACCGCCTCGTTCACGAACCCGCAAAACGAAAGCCAAGTCTGCATTAGGTCCTGATTGTCGATCAGCCGCGTAAGTGGCCTTCCTACGCCATTGCGGACTTGGAACGCTTGCTTTCTTTTGTTTTTTAGCGTCGGCCAGCTAACCTCATCCTGCGCAAAAGCTTCCCAAGCAAATTGCTTACGCTCGTAGAACCAACCCGTTTCCGCGAAGGCGCGTTCAAAAACGATTTGCTCGTCATCGTTCGACCGCAGATTACGCGGCTCCATCGGATTCTGGTTGTTGGTCGCCTTGACAAGTGTCGGTACGGAAATCTTGTCCTTTATATACAGCCTCACCAGGACGTGGCAGTCGTTCGCGAAGACGTCTTTGAGATCTATTGACAGCGAAGTAAATGTGGAGGCAAGGGTGCTGACCGTTTGCAGGCCATTCACAATGCCCGGCTTTTTCACCCTTATGGCGTTGGAGCTTTTGCTTCGCGCTTCACAAACGATTGTAACGCCGTTGTTGAGATGCTTGAAGTCCTTGATGCCTTTTTGAGTTCTTACTTGTGCTGCGATTTCCCTGTTGACGGACGATTTCTTTATTTCACATCGCACGTTCGGCTCGAAGATGCGGTAGCCGAATCGGAGATATGCATCAACAAGGTCGATGGCGCGAGTATAGAAGATCATCCCGGTTCGATCCGAAATGATCGGCCCTTCTATACGTAGATTGATATTGTCATCGTTACGCCCACGGCTGTCCTTCCAATTCACATTTTGTGTTTTCCATCGGATCGCAAGGAAGTCGTCCAGAAGGAGCAGTCGAAGGTCAACCAAGACATCTGTGCCGCAGACACTCAAGACTTGAAGTTGGTCTTTGAGGCTTTCGATCTCCTCGGAGGCCTGCGCCGTAAGCCCTCTAGAAAGCACCGCGAGCGTAATCGTGATCGTAAACGTTCTCGGTTCAGGATTAGCTTCAGCTTGGACCGCCTGCTCAGCTTGTTGGAATGTCCGCGCAGCGCCCTGAAGCTGCTTTAAGAACCTTTTGACATGTCTGTTTGCTTCTTGATGCGGCTCATCCGCAGTCGTGAGCAAAGCAGCAATTCGGCTTATGTCGGACAAAAAGGCCGGACCGGCGGGCGTCTCTACGGCACTTGGGTCGGCTAGAAAGTCTTGGGATTTGAATTGGTAGATTTCGAGTGCGTCGTTTGCAAACCGATAGCAATCTAAGCCGCGATCTCCAGCGCCATCGGTATGATATGTCTCATCGTCAGTCCCGACCCCAATCCACTCCAGCGCTTGCTGCCGGAATGCCACATTGTGCGCAAGCCCTTCGCTCTCTGCATAACGTGTTAGCTCTGCCAAGAGGCCCTCGAGCAAAATTGCCCGTTGAGGCTGCGGGTATTCTGGTTGCATCGTATGTCCCCAAAACCGGAGCAGAATAGCGAACGGCTGTCGCCTTGCAAACCGGCGACTTAGAAAACCCGTTCATGCCGCAACTGCGTTGAGCGCGATCTATCGAATGCATTCAAGTCTGCGTCAAACTGCATTCTCCTTCATTGCTAGCGCCCATTGAGGGCCTAACCGCCCTTCGGAAACCAACAACGACAGGTCGGCTCTGGAAGGGGGCCAGCGCAGGAATTGATTTGCGATCACCCATGCATTGTGAATCGATCTGTTGTGAAAGCTCTTCTTGAAGGAAGCTATGCGCAGTTTAGAGGTGGTCCGGCTCCTACAGATTGGGCAATCGCATCGCATCAAATCATCCGCGTCACTTTTGTCTAACACCTTGCGGACTGCCCGCTCGTCTCCACGCCGAGCGACAATGCGTTGACTCTTCAGCGGCAGAAATACGGAGCCAAACCCCGCGGCCTGTCGCCAGCCAATCGAATCCGCGGAGTCGGCACCAAACGCAACCATCGCTGGAAACGTGCGAGTGCCGCCTGCTCCGAAAACGTGAATTTTTGAGTGGTTAAATCGTAAGCTCACCGAACGGAGGCACATCGCAATAAAAGCTTCTGTACTGTCGCCCCAATCGGCGAGCAGCCTGCGCTTCTGCAGCAAGGGAACAACGCCTCCGATTCCAACCCATCTCGGTCTAGGAGATATTGACGCGATCAAGTCTATACAACACTCCACCTCCCGTCGTGTTCGGCCATGAACTACGGGCATAATGATTTTATCGGGAAAACGCTCGAGCAGGCGTTCATAGTTGTCCGCCGATTGTCGAATCTTCCGGATTCTATCCCGCGCACAATCTGTCCTATGTGGTGGGATGTCGAGCGTTACAAAGATATCAGCCTGTATGTCTCGAATGGCATCTCCGACGTGACGAAGGGACCATTTCGCCGACGGATTCATCGATAAGGCAAAACCGCCAGAGTCGACCATCAACGGACCGTTTAGCCCCAGCTTCACTCTCAAGTTTGCATTCAGATGAGTCTTGCGAAGAGAGGGCCGCCTAATTGCACAGCCGAGACTTGTCAGAAAAGGCAGCGATTGCAGTTCTTGATAATTCGAGCAGATGCTACTCGTATCGACGCTCTGACCGAGCCAAACTTTGACTTCCTTTAAATAACTCACGTGCGGCCCGTTGAAGCGGGGGCACTGAGCCCGACCCTGGACTCGAAGCCGAACTTAAAATCTGAAAGACCGCTCGGGGGCTGCCCATAGTCAGTAAGTGCGTATTGGTCGAATTGGTCCCGTTCAAAGCCTTCCAGAAGGTATGGTTTCTTCAAGATCGCATCAACCAATGTACCAGCCGGCGGCAGGAGGGCGACGTCTGACGACGTCAGGGATGTAAAATGGAAAACTGAACACGCCTCTCTCGGAAGACTGTGCCACCGTATAGCATCGACGTAATGATGATCGCCAAGAAAGTTGAAGATGTTCACTCTGCGACCGCCACTCCAAGAGTGGCGCACGTAGGAGATCAGCGTACTTGTATATAGCTCTAACCACTGCGACTTCACGTCCAACCCATATTCCTTGTGAGTATCCGATAAATGAACGTCGTAGTTTTGAATGAACTCGTCGGGTTCGATCAGCCCGTAAAGTCCGGACATAATCAAAACCTTCACTTGAGGAGTGTTGCGGAAGTAGCTTTCCCAACCGTCTTTGGAGATTCTTCCGTACAGACGGCCAGAGTATCGTTCACACGCTGGAAGATATTCGCCAGCGGTTGTTGCAACGCCTCCTAGATCGAGGCCGTGAACAAGCCTTGCATTTGCAGGCTGATGGGATCGGTTACCGCCCCTTTCAAAATTGTCTACAAGCTTTCCGTCCTTCAAGACGGAATAGATGTAATTGCGCTTAGCCAAATAATCTTGCCGCAGAGTGGCTTCCGGCACCCAGCGAAGCGGTTGACCAGAATAGGCCCCACCTCCATCTTTCTTGCCATGTGAACAGGCAATCAGGATCAGGCGATCTGGAGGCCGCGTCTCGCTTGCTTGGGCCGCAGGCACTATGGTTGTACTCACGGGAGTCGAGGGTTTTACACTTTCACCGTTCTGGACACCGCGGATCGTGCTGACCAAAACGTCAGCAACGTACTCGGCGCTTTTTCGTCCCTCAGCGAAACCAGTGTGAGTGCCCGGCAGAACTCCAGCAGACTGATCGTCATCAGTAAAATTATCTTTTATATGCTTAGCGACCACTCGGTCTTCTTCGAGACCAAGATGGAATAATTTTGGTCGCGCTACTTTTCGCTTCTGCGCTTCTCGGATCGCAAGACGGTATTTGGCATAAAGCTCTTTCGGATTCGCGAGGGCTGCAACCTTCGGGTTTAGCCGTTTGAGCTGACGAAAAAACCAGTTTCCATAGGGCACTCCCTCCAAGGGACTCCCAGCAGTAATAACAGCCCTTATCCGCTGCAGAAGGTCATCCGGCCCCTCCACCAAGAGCTTCCGGCAAACTTCCCGTGCGACGAGCCCGCCTAAACTGTGACCGATCAGATAAATTGGGGAAGCGTCAGGAAACTTTGTGTTTAGATAGATGGTGAGGATTTGCGTTGCGCTGGTTTCGAGGTCCGCAGGACTAAGTTTTCTGGCACTATAAGTAGGATTGGCGACTTCAAAATCGCTGCCCAGAGACTTCGCCAGAAAGTCGGGCACAGCCGTCCAGCTCGTCTCGTCACCGCCCAAGCCGTGAAGAAAGATAACTAAGCCTGCCATACGTCCCCCGCCCCTCGAGCTTATTGCATAGTGGTATCGCCCCCCTACTGCAACCTCTTAGATGAGCACCTGGCTTACGCCTTTCGTTGCGCAAGCATACCGGCGCGGACGGATCGCTTAAACGGGAATGGATTTCACACTCGGCAATATTTTTGGTGCAAAAATTTGAGATCGTACTGCCCTGGCAAGCTAGCCCGTCTTATTCATGATTGCCGGGCGGGGCAGCTGGAACATTTCCGGTCGGGGTGAAGGCGCGCGCGAACGCTTCGGCTTTTTCGCCGCTTTTCGACCCGACTTCGTGAACGCGTTGGAGGACGGCAGCGGGGTGACCGGGGGCTCATGCCCCGCGCGTCAGGGTGCTTGCGGGACGAGAGCGTTTGCCAAGCCGCGGAACAGGTCGGCGTCGGGGCACGCCGCAGCGAAGGCAAGACGGACGCGGGTGGCGGTCTCGATGACGCGGGCTGCGATCTTGAGAAGCCTGAGCCTGATCGTGTTGAACTCGGCCGTTGCCAGATCGCGCGGCTTTGGGATGGCATCGCGCACGGCGAGGATGAGCCAATAGGCGGCGGTGTGGAAGACGAGGCGGACCTGGTTGGCGAGCGCCGAGCGGCAACTGGTGCGATCGGAGGCGAGCTGGGTCTTGTGCAGCTTGATCAGGTTCTCGGCCTGTCCGCGAGCGCAATAGAGGCTGTCATAGATCCACTCAGCCGAGCCGATATCCAGGCTGGTGACGACGTAGCGGACGTCGAGCCCTTGTTGGGTTGCCTCGATGCGGGCGACGACGCGGCGCTCACGATGCCAGGAGCCGGCCGCGTGGCGGGTCTCGGTGTAGCCGCGAACCACGATCTTGTTCTCGATCGCACGTTCGGTTCGAAATGCATCACAGACCTCGTCGACCTTTCTGGCGAGCGGCTTCGTGCCGGCTAGCGCGAAGATGTAATCGACGCCGTTTTGCTCGCAAAAAGTCATCGCCTCGGGGCCGGCGTAATGGCTGTCGCCGCGGAAGGTGATACGCGTATCGGGCCAGCGCCGGCGAATGCGCCGAACCAGGCGGCGCAGGTGTGCCCGCACCTCGCGGCCGCTCGGCGTCTTGCCGGGGCGCAGGATGACCGCAACAGGCCGGCTGTGCTCGGTGTCGTAGACGTGGATCGGCAGGAAGCAGTGTTCATCATAATGGGCGTTGAACAGCGAGAGTTGCTGACGGCCATGCACCACGTCGACCGTGTCGTCGATGTCGAGCGTGATTGCGCTCGGCGCTCGCGCGTAGCTGTCCATCCATAGGTCAACCAGCACAGAGCTCAGCCGGATCACCTCGCGCAGGTGTGGTGCATTCTCCAGGCGCGATAGGGTCGGCTGCGAACACAGATCCCGGCCAGTGTCCGGCAGTCGGCCGCAAGCCAGCTTGAACGCCGGATCGCCGCGTAAACGATCGAGATCATTGCCATCCTCGTAGCCACACGCGATGGCGAAGATGCGGGCGCGGATCATATCCGCAAGGCTGTGCACGATGCGTCCCGGATCGCGCCGCTCGGGGAATACGCAGGACAACTTCGCGGCCAAGCCGAGGCGCCGGTCCGCCATGGCCAGAAGCATGACGCCGCCATCCGACGTCAGCTTGCCGCCGTCGAACGAGGCTGTGATCTTCTTGCGGGAAACGGCTGGAAATGAGAACGGCAGACTCGTATCGTCGGTCATGGCGAGTGTGGCGGCCCGGATGCGCGGAGGGTGGGTGTCAGCAACCGAATCCTACGCCATCTCAGCGGCTTACGCCACGCTCGCCAGCCTCTCAACAAGCCGCTGATGAATAAGACGGGCTAGAGCAGTCCCCCTGGGGCGCGGCGTCCGCCCTTATTTTTCGCTGGCAATCGCCGCGCTTGCTCACTCTCTTCCCTCCAAGTCAATGCGGCTTGTTGTTAGCGAAAGAGCGGCGCTCTTTTCATCATCATCGAGGAGGTTCAGGTGACCGCTCCACAATTCCGAGTGCGCCCCGGTTGATGCGATTTAAGCGAAGAAAAAAATACGCGTCCATTCGGAAATACCCCACCGGCATGCTCACAAGGGTAAGCTGTAGTGATCACCGTACCTGCCGCGGTCCAGGCGTTGGTCGAGCGAGAAAGATTCAAACCGAGCCCTCAACAAAGGCTTTGTTTCCCGCAAAAATGTCGTACCGTACCGACTCTCGACGTTCTAGGATTCGGAGAAAAATGCATTCTCCAGGCCCATTCACGGCTCATTTTAAGTACAACCGGCATTCTCCGAATCAGAAAAACACACGAAAACGCCGCGTTTTTCGAGCCTGCCTCGGTGTCGAGGTACGAAGTTTTAGGGCAAAGTGGCGGAGGGAGGGAATCTAGGACGAAACTTACTCAGAGCCGCCAAGCTCTGCCGCCCATGTAACATATTGACATTGCTCAATCAAAGACGACCGCTTCCGGGGTATCGACCAGCACGGCACTCTTCGCATTCCGTCAGCATAAATTTGGCCACCGGATCGCCGGGAAAGGCAATAAGTACAGAGTGGTACGCCCGCTGCGCTGCAGCAACATCACCAGCCTCGAAATATTGCGAGGCTAGCCTCGTCATTGCACAGAGCTGCTCGTCCCGGTCGCGAGCCCTCAGCTCCGCGTCGGAGCTGGTGCGCAAGGCAAGCAATTCAAAGATCATGAACTTGGTCTTGCGGCCCTTGACCTGAACTCGCTTCAAGGGCCGCGCCAATATCTCGGCTCCTACTTCGTCATAGATGCTGTCGCTGATGCAGATGGTTGTGCCAAACTGCTTGTTGATGCCTTCAAGTCGCGCCGCGACATTTACGCCATCCCCTAAAGCGGTGTAGCTCAACCGGGCCGAGGAGCCGACATTGCCGACCAATACGTTGGCACAATTGAGCCCGATCCGGATGCGGATTCGCGGCCGTCCTTCCGCTTCCCAGCTATCGTTCACCCGCTCCATGCGCCGTGCCGCTCGCAACGCGCCCGCGCAGGCGCGCAGAACATGGTCGGGGCACTGAATCGGAGCATTCCAGAACGCCATGACACCATCGCCAATGAATTTGTCGACGGTCCCGCCTTCTACCATGATCGCGCCGGAAACTTGCTCGAGATAGGTCGAGATCTGCACCAGCAAGTCTTCCGGGGCCAGGGTTTCCGAGTGTGTGGAGAAATTCTCCAGGTCGGAAAAGAACACGGTGAGGAACCGCGGCTCGACGCCCAGGGTCAGCGGAATGCCCGACTTGATGAGTTGGCGGACCACATCGAGCGGAACGAAGGAGGAAAACGATTTCAGCGAGTTGCGAAGCAGCGCAGCTGCGGATTCAAGCTTTGCGATTTCCCTGATGTTGGATGGCCGCGATGCCGGGACGTCGAACTGCAAACCTTCGATGGCTTGCAATTGCTGCGATACGTTTTCTACTGGCCGCGACAGCCGGCTGGCCGCGATATAGATGAAGAACAGCTCGATCGTGGTGAGGATGATGATGACCACCATGATCAACCGATTGGTCTCCTTCAACGTCCCCACGAAATCGTCGATTGGCGTCAAGGTGAGTACTTGCCACGGCTGGCCAAAGCCATCCGGGAAATTGGCGAAGGCCGCAATCAGATCCCGTCCGTTTGCAGGGGACCGAAAAACGAAGCGGTCGGTATCGGCACCGGCGTGTCGGCGAGAAGCCTCCCGGACATCCGGATCGTCGATATCGGTCAGGGTCGCGATCTTGAGTTTGCCCTTCTCGACGCGCACGCTCTTCTGCATATACGGAAAAGCAATGATCTCGCCGCTATTGCGGTCAGCGATCAGTGTGACGCTGTGCGCGCTGGCGCGGTGTTTGTCGAGAAACCGCGACAACACGTCCATGGTGATATTGGCCGTTGCGCAGCCGAGAAAATTGACGCCGCGGAAGATTGGAACACGCAAGTAGAGAATAGGGAATCCGGTGTCGGGATTGATTGCGGGCTCGGTCACCGCAAGGGTCCGTGTCGTCTTGGCCGTCTGATAGCCGGGTAAGGTCCTGATGTCCAAGTCGGTTGCAACATCGTACCCGCCGATTAAATGCGGCCAGACGTCAAAAAATTTGCGATGCCGAACCCGCGAGAGCGCAAAGGTGATCGCGTCGATATAGCTGGCGTGCCAATTTGCAGCCGCTGGAATACGGGGGTCGTTACGTCTGCGATCGTCGTCCATCCGGGTGACGACCCTATGATAACCATCCTCGAAACTGACATAGACGGCGTCGATATGCGCTGCCGAGGTCAGCGCGCGGTACAACAGATCATTGCTTTGCTCGATGCGGAAATAGCTGGGATCAGCGGCAGCCACCTCGGCGAGAAAGCGCAACGGGGTTTCGGTGCTGTCGATCAAGTTCTCGGCGCGCTCGACGCCGGAGCGGCTGGTCTGCGCGACCGCATCGTTCAGGATCGATACCATGCCGGCGGAATTCTTGTTGTAATTGTAGATCAGAATGAAAATGAGAATAGGAATGCTCAGGCAGATGAACAGCAACGACATGACAACACTCAGCCTCGGCCGCCCTATCGTGGCGACCGGCAGGAATGCTCCGAACCGGGCTAATGCCCTCCGCAGGGAGCGGCTTCGGTACAAAACCAGCGCCACAATGGCCAATCCGGCAACGACAAGCAAAACTGCGATCAGCCCGTGCTCTCCGATGTCGTCTTCGCTAGTCCACATCAGTCCCGCAGGCAGCGTATTGTCAGCCACCAACCCGAGCTTGTGATAGGTCGTGGCGATGAGTCGCCAATGGGCAGCATCCTGCTCACCGATCAGGCTGGGGCCCGGCCTGACTAGGGTATCCATGCGGGCAGCTTCGAACAGGAGGGCCTCGCGGCTCTTTTTTGCCGAATAGGCCTTAAGGATGAGATCGACCGTCGCGTCCTTATGCGCCAGCGCATATGCCCAGCCTTTCAGACTCGCGGTCCTGAATGCCGCCACACGTTCGGGGTGGGCCTTCACCTCGGCTTCGGAGGTGCACAGGTTGTCGCCGTAGAAATCGACCCCGTATGCCGCGGGCGAGAAGGTGCGATACGCGGCGCCGAGCTGTTCAAGGACGAATGGCTCGTTGGTGTTGTAGGCGACCATCGCGTCGGCCTTGCCGGCCAGGAGATCGCGTGGATCGCCCCGGTGGTCAATGCGCGGCATCGCCGCATAATCCACACCTTCGTGCTTCAACATGGCAGCGATTTCATCGCTGCCCGGCGTGTCCATCAGCGTGCGGCCCCGCAAGTCCGAGACGCTTCTGATGTCGGCCCGGCGCGGCACAAGAATGATCGCTGGGGACTGCTGGAAGATGACGGCCAGCACGACCAGGTGGACGGCCCATCACCCATTCGCGCAGGACGCTGGAGGTGCAGACGCCGAAATCCGCTTGGCCGCCGGCAACCGCTTCGGCGGCGTCGATATCGGGACCGCCCTCGCGGATCGTCACGTCGAGACCGGCGTTGCGGTAAAAGCCCTGCTCGACGGCTGCATAGTAGCCAGCGAACTGAAACTGGTGCTTCCATTTGAGCTGCAGGGACACCGGATCGAGCGCAACGGCAGGATACGATGCGAGCAGGAACAGGCAAACGGCTAAGGCCAGCTGTCTCAACATGGTCGGCTGCTGCGCAAACGCGGCGAGCGGCCAAGCTGCCGCTACGCCGCCCAAGCGTTTGATGAACTCGCGCTGTCGCATCTGACCCCACTGAGGACATGCCTTGCGCAATCCTCGAACTATAACAGCTTAGAGCCGCCCGCGGTAATAAATGGCAGCTACAGTCCCTCGCTGATCAGGTCTCATGTCGGGTTTGGGTCTTGGTCGTGTAAAAACGGCTCGAGAGGGACGTCAGTACTGGAGCAAAAGCCCGAGTGGGCCTCAGGCCGCGATCGCGGCTATCCGCGGCTTCATCGCGTCGTTTAGACAGCGCGTCGGTCATCCCTGGACAGCATTACAAGTGAAACGGGTGCAATCCTGATAAACGCCCCGACACTCGAAAGATGGTATTTGTTTCGTGGCGAGGCAGTCGCGATATCGCGCACGACAGGTATTCACGCATTGCCGCTTGGCGGTCTGAGCCGCCGCGAACACGCGTGAGGAGAGATCGGTGTCGCGTGCATCAAGTGGTCCCATATTAGCGACCGGCGAAAGTAATGACAGAAGCACTGCGCAGAGAGCGCAAACGGCGTTGTTCGATCTCATAACTTGTTTCCTCCCTGCACAACGCACCTGAATGATTGTCGGTTCGGTGATGGTGTCTCACCAGCATATGGCTCGTCGCAGCAATCGAGCGGCTTGCATTGTTGCTTCATTGATTGCACGGTTTGTTTGCTTCGCCCGCCACCGAAATTCTCTCGGCAGTGGTATGGTCTCTTTTGCAGACTGCAAGCAGGTCAGGCCACGGGACGCTCGTCATGACGGACGCCCTGGGCTTGGGCACCCGTCATGAACTTCAGCGTACCTACTTGGCGATGGCTGCCTGGGCTGCTGCGATTTTCGCTTTCACTGCATCGAGATTGAAGCTCG
Organism: Bradyrhizobium sp. JR3.5; assembly: GCF_054057015.1. NCBI lineage: Bacteria > Pseudomonadati > Pseudomonadota > Alphaproteobacteria > Hyphomicrobiales > Nitrobacteraceae > Bradyrhizobium > Bradyrhizobium sp. JR3.5. The sequence continues at coordinate 3,277,214 of NZ_JBSRYV010000002.1, read as the reverse complement.
CGCCCCTTTGCATCGGCGGAAACTCGATCGCCGTCATGGCCAATTTTTCCACCTGCTGCTGGACAAACACGAAACGCCAGAACTCGTATTTGAACCAGTCGAAGTATTGCTGGGCACCCTCCTTGGTCCCGCTATTTGGCCAGCCGGTGCGCTCGAAGGGATCGAGGCGAAGGTTGATCAAATAGGGCACATCGGGCTTGGTTTTTTCACCCAGCCAGCCTCCAGGCTGGTCGATAAAACGATATTTGAAGTCGTCGATGCGCACGGCACCAAGCTCGCTTTCGCCGAAATAAAAGATTTCGTGCCGGTTCGACGGGCCCTTTCCGGTGATCATGTCCATCTGGTTATAGCCGTCCAGGTGACACTTATAGGTGGTGTCACCAATCTGTTTGCCCTTCTTCAGCTCTTCGGCGATGTTCGGGTTACCGGCTGCCGCGAGAAAGGTCGGAAACCAGTCCAGCCCGGAGATGATACCGTTCTCAACCATGCCGGCCGGCACCTTGCCCGGCCAGCGGATCATGCAGGGTACACGGAACCCACCTTCCAGGACTGTGCCCTTGCTCTGCGCGAACGGCGTCTGTCCACCGTCCGGCCAGGTAAAGACCTCGGTGCCATTATCGGTCGTGAAAACTACAATGGTATTGTCATCGACGCCCATGTCCTTGAGTTTCTGCATCACGATGCCGACGTCGTCATCGAGCTGCGCCATGCCGGCTTCATGGATGGTCCAGCCGTTCTTGGAATTGCGCAGCGCCTCGTATTTTGGCGACAGATGGGTGACGATGTGCATGCGGGTCGGATTGAGCCACAGGAAGAACGGCTTGTTGTCGGCCTTGGCCTTGTCGATGAACTTCAGGGCGAGGTCACGGATTTCGTCGTCGACGGTTTCCATCCGCTTGGGATAGAGCGTTCCGGCGTCCTCGATCCTCTGCTTGCCAACCTTGCCCCAGCGCGGATCCACGGTGGGATCGTCGACATTGGTCGCATAACAATGAAGCATGTTGCGCGGACCGACGGTGTTCAGTAGCTCCTGCGGATATCCCGGATGTGCTGGGTCCTCCATCGCGTCGAGGTGATAAAGATAGCCGAAGAATTCGTCGAAGCCGTGCACCGTCGGTAAAAATTCGTTCTTGTCTCCAAGGTGGTTCTTCCCGAACTGCCCGGTGGCATAGCCCATTCCCTTAAGTGCGGTAGCGATCGTTGCTGCCTGTGCGGGTATGCCTGTGGATGCGCCGGCCTGACCGACCGTGGTCATGCCGGTTCGAATCGGCAACTCGCCGGTGATGAAGTTGGCGCGCCCAGCCGTACAACTCGCCTCGGCGTAGTAGTCGGTGAACATCATGCCTTCAGCGGCGATCTTATCGAGGTTCGGGGTCCGGCCGGCCATGAGGCCCCGGTGATAGGCGCCGATGTTCCACATGCCGATATCGTCACCCATGATGACAACGATGTTGGGCCGCTGGCCGGTCGACGCAGGCGCCGCGGTCGGTTGTTGCGCTTCTGCGGGACTTGTCAGTCCGGCAGCCGAAAACGCCGAAGCTGCTACAAGAGAGCTACCGCTGAGCAGCAGATCGCGGCGTTTCAAACCTGTGCTGGATGACGTGGCGCTGGTCTCGGAATTTTCTGGAATCTTGTCGCTGCTCATGACGTACTCCTCTTCCTGACGATGCAACGGAAACCGACGTGGCTGGCCGACGTATCGATCGGCTCCGCATGGCGCGCGGCCGGACGATAACGGCGGCAGTAGTTGGGAGCGCAAAGATGCGAGCCGCCCTTCAGCACCTTGCGTGGAATCCTGATCTTCGGATCCCGTGGGTCGTAGCTTGCCGTCTCCGGACCACCGCGCGGGTTTTCCGGAATGCAACACGCCTTCGGCGCATCGGCCTCGTGCTTCGGCGAGTACCAATCGGTGGTCCACTCCCAAGCGTTGCCGATCATGTCGTGCACACCGTAACCATTGGCCGGGAACGCTGTGACCGGCGAAGTCCGCTCGAACCCGTCGGTCGCCAGATTCTCGTGCGGGAAGTTGCCCTGCCAGGTGTTCGCCATATGCTTCCCGCCGGGCATCAGTTCGTCGCCCCAGGCAAACTCAGCGCCATCCAAGCCACCGCGTGCGGCGAATTCCCATTCGGCCTCGGTCGGCAATTCCTTGCCGGCCCAATTTGCATAGGCTTCCACGTCACGATAGGCGACGTGCACGACCGGATGATCGTCGAGTCCGCGGAGGTTACTGTGCGGTCCATAGGGACGGCGCCAACTGGCCCCGAATCTAAACGTCCACCATTCGCCCCAATAGCGCAGGTCGACAGCTTGTCTTGGGCGGTGTGAAGACGAGGGAGCCGGCCTTCAGCATGTGCGGCAATGCGTTGGGATAGTCCTTTGCATCGGGTGTCAGCTCGGCGAAGGTCACGTAGCCGGTGGCGTTGATGAACTCCCGGAATTCAAGATTGGTGACGGGCGCTCGGTCTATCCAGAACCCGTCCACGACAACCCGGTGCGCCGGCGCCTCCTCCGGATAGTGCCCATCCGATCCCATGCGAAAAGCCCCGCCCGGAATATAAACCATTCCCTCGTCTACGGAGCGCTCGACCGCTTGCCCTCGGGCATTTTTCGTACTGGTGAAACTCATTACAAATCCCGACCCACAGCGACCATCAGATTGCCGCATCGCGGCCTCTCGCACTATGCAGTTTCGGCAAAACTACCATCCTGCAAGGGGCCCGCCGGCTGCGGCAACAAAGCTTCACCGATGCCGCCGCCTGACACGATGAAGGTCTTGAAGCCGTTCGTCCGCAGGTAGGCACGTAACTTCAGCATGGGATGGTACACCAACTCGGTGTAAGGTCGTCTGAAGCGGTGATCGCGCGCGTTCGCAAGTCAGTCGGTGACGATCGTCTCAAACTCCACCGTTGTCATGCCGGCGTGAGTGACCGCGACCAGTTCGGCCAGGCCCTTTTCGCCGGAAGCCGCCACCGCCTTCAGGTCGCCATCCAGCACCGCCGCGAACGGCTGCTTGTCTTTCCAATCCGGATGCATCGGAGCCACGATTTTCACGCGGCCGAGCACAAAGGCGAGCTGCACATACATTGGTTGCTCGACCCAAAGCGTGCCGTCATTGTCGAAGGTTTCTATACGCTGATCGGGTGGCACGAAATACGGCCCGCCGTGCTCCGTAACGCGCTCGACGAAGTCGACGATAGACGCCTTGGCGGTGCCGTCATTCCAGGAAGGCAGCGCAACGCCCTGCGCTCGTGCCATCACCGCGCTGGAGTGAAGTGAGGCTGAAAGCAAGGAAGCACCGCCAGCGAAGAGAGAAGGATGCGGCGATTAAAGTGAGGAGATCTCATGACTGGTCTTCATGATCGTCTCCATTTGCTCTGGCACATACCGCCTAGTTACTTGACGGGAGCAGCCTCAGCTTCTCTAGGGCTTGCCTCGACCGAGAATGAACCTGGCCTTTGCGAAAAGCCTTCGGCTTAATGAGGTCCGCGGAAGGCCCGTGACGAGAGGTGACTTGTACCGCTATGTCTGGCAGTGAAGTGGCCGGCTCGTTGGAGCCGACCACTTTGTTCGGACGTCGGAGTCATTCGCTCTGGTGGCCGGCCTTCTTCATTTCCGCGAGGATGCCGTCGAGGTTATAGGTCTCCGGCGCCTGCATCGGAGGGAAGTCCTTGTACGAGAAGAGCTCCTTTTCCCAGAGCAGTTGGCCGAGGGGCAGGATATTCCAGTCGTAGAGATAGGCTGTGCTCGGCGAGCCGATCGAACCGGCATAGCCCAGCAGCGATTTGGCATCGGAGCCGACTGTCTGCTCGAATGGGTCACGCTTGATGTTGGCGACCTGCGTCCAATGGAAGCTCTGCGCTCCGAACAACCCGCCGGTGCCGGTGTCCGGCACCATCGTGTAGTACATCTTCCAGTTCTTGTAGCGTACCGCCGAAGGCTGCGCGCCAGTGTAGTAGAAGAACACTTCGCGCGCCGACTTGTCCGTGCCTTCGAGATAGGCGCGCTGATCGACGCCGTCGAGCGTGGTCTTGACGATGCCGGGATAGCTTCCGGCCTCGATCTGCTTCTTCAGAGCGTCGCCCTTCGGCCCGCCTGCGATGTCCACCAGCGTCGGCAGCCAGTCGAGCGCTGACATCATCTCGTTCTTGACCGTGCCCGGCTTGATGTGGCCCGGCCAGCGAACGACTAGCGGAGCGCGCATGCCACCTTCCCAGGTGGTCAGCTTGCCGCCCTTGAAGGGCGTGGTGCCACCATCGGGAAAGGTGATGTTCTCTGCGCCGTTATCTGTCGTGAAGACGATGATGGTGTTGTCGAGCTGACCCATATCCTCGAGCTTCTTGAGGACGTAGCCGATATTGTCGTCCATCTGCTTCATGCCGGCCTCGTTGAGGCCCCAGTCCTTGCCGCCGGGCTCGCCGATCATCGCCTCGTATTTGGGGGGCAACACGGTCGTAATGTGCATGCGGGCAGGGTTATACCAAACGAAGAACGGCTTGTTGGTCTTCTTGGGATCGTTGCGATCAAGATAGTCGATGACCTTCGCCGAGATTTCTTCGTCCACAGTTCGTGATCGGTCGAGCGTCAAGGGACCTTCGTCCTTGCAGGTCTGGTTCGCTTGCGAGCCGTCCGATGATTTGCAGGCAAGCACCGGCCGCGGCGGCGTCAGGCAGGTCGTTGTCCGCGGGTCGACAGCGCCGGGCACCTCGGCGAGACCCGGGACCGGCGTTGCTTTGCACGGCGGCGCGATCCCTTGCACGGTCGGGCTCTTATTGATGTCGGGGAAGCTCACTCCCTGCATCGCGTCGAGGTGGTACAGATACCCCCAGAACTCCTGGAAACCATGCGCAGTTGGTAGCGCCTCGGGATTGTCGCCAAGGTGATTCTTGCCAAACTCACCGGTGTTGTAACCGAGGTCGAGCAAGAACTTGGCGACGGCGGGGGTGCCTGGCCGCAGCCAGGACGGGCTGCCGGGCAGTTGCGGCGGAATCATGCCCGTGCGAAGCGGATGCATGCCGGTGAAGAAGGCATTGCGCCCAGCGGTGCAGCTCTGCTCGGCATAATATGTCATGAAGAGCGCGCCGTCGTTTCCGATGCGGTCGATGTTTGGCGTCTCGCCAACCATCAGCCCTCGGTGATAGATGCTCGGCTGCATGATGCCGATGTCGTCGCCCATGATGAAGAGAATGTTCGGCTTGCCGGCCGGCGCCTGGGCGGATGCCGTCAGGTTCATTGCGGGCAGGCTTATTGCCGCCAAGGCAACACTTGAAACCAGCTTGCTTCTTAAGCTTTTACTGATGTTCATGACTCCAGCTCCTCCGATTGCGAATCGCGATGCGTGTTAGGAAAGATCCTTCGGATTCCGGCGCTTGGTTGCAGGCAACAGATCATTTTTGCCGACGGCTTTCGCCGTGGCCGTCCGCTGCCTGTCGATATCGATCTTCCTAGGTACGCGTAGGGTGCGCTATGCGACTTCGGCAGAACCTTTTAGATCATTCCGTTTTGGATCGAGCGCGGCGCAGCGTTGACGATGGCATTTCGCCGAACACGGCGCGGTAAGCCACGGCGAAGCGTCCGAGCTCCACGAACTGATGGTCTCGCGCGATCGCCGCCACACTTGCCGTCTTCGGATCGGCGCGCCGCAATGCCGCACGCGCCATGTTTAGGCGGCGCAACAAGTAGTACCGGGTCGGGCTCATGCCCAGAAACTCGGCGCAGTATTGTCGCAGGCTGCGTTCCGGCACGCCGATTGCCGCGCAGAGCTGCGACACATTCAAATGCGGCTCGCTTCGAGCTGCCAAGGCTTCCTCGAAGCGGATCATGACATCGGTGTGACGTCGTCTCCGTCTTGGGCTTTCGGCGGCAGAGCCGGTTGTCAGGCAATTGACAAGCGCGTGAAGCAACTCTTGCTCGAGGGCTCGCGCAACCTCCGGATTGGCGATTAGCGCACGTTTGTTTTCAGCGAGTCGACACACCTTTGAAAATAGCCCTAGCAAGCCTTTTGCGGCATCGTGCGCGGGCCGCATGACCTGGCCTTGTGATGGTGGCCTGATGCTTTGCCCGGTCAGTGCCCTGCTGCAAGCCGCGAGCTGCTCTGGTGAAAGGGATATAAGCCCCCAAACGCCTTCCGCATCGGTCCGCTGATGGGCGCGCTCGCCGAGGCTATGGAATACGAAATCGCCGAAATCCAAGCCAACCCCGCAATACGCAAAGGACGATTCTCCGCTCGCGGGGAACGAGATGATCGCCTGGGCCGGCGGCAGCACAAGAAAGCCGATGCGCGGGATATTCTCCCGCCCGCGAACCACGTGCAGGCCGCCCACATTCAACCACGTCAGTCGCCCGTTGAAATCTCCCCCGGCGGTGACGAAGAGGCTGAGCCTCGCAGCTCCAATTGCGGCGCTGTAGTCTTCGGGACTGGCAAACGTGGCTGTGCCGTGCTCCGCCATCCAGGCCGTCTCATTCGATGCGCGCCGTCATCGCAAACCGCAATGGCCGAACGTGCAGGATGGAAGATCAGAGGTGATCCGGCTATGCAACTTCGGAAGCTGAGGGCGCTTTCCGGGACGGCGTTCTGTTTCCGCCCTGGGCGCCCTTTTAGGATGTAGCTAGCTGGCAGTGCTCGGAAGTGTTGCTAGAACGCATTACGAGCGGAAGAGTTACGGTTTTCGCCGTTTCGCATAGCCTCTCCCAAAACTTAGGATAGTCTTTGCACGAGAGTACTATGAGGCCACGCGGATGCAGCCCGATCGGCGAAGTGCAAGGCACCTTTGGCTCTCGCTGCCCAGCGCAATCGGCGCGGTGCTCATTCTTTTTTCCCGAAGCTTCACTTGCGGACGAAAGCGGCATTTCGTTCTGGCTGCCCGGTAGGTCAGCAGTCCCGCAGGCGGCGCCGGGCTGGGCCATGGGAACGGTCTACTATCACACCAGTGGGGCGGCTTCCGGTGCGGTCGCCGCGGCAAGAGAGATTCAGATCCGCGGATTTTCGCCGACGGTCAATGTCAGCTTCAATGCCAGTTTGAACGCGCAAACGGATCTCGTGCTGCTTAACCCGACCTATACATTCGGTACCCCGGTTCTCGGCGGCCAACTGGCGGTCGGTGTTATCGGACTATTCGGTCGGTCGGCCGCGACCATCGATGGAACGCTGACAACGGGGTTTGGAGCCCGTGCTGTGCAGCACCATCCAAGCCGGACCTAGCAATATCGACTATGCGAAAACGGCAGCTCAATCCATCGCGGCGCTCGATCAAGCGTCTACTGGTAGGTAACGCCAGCGAGCGACGATGGGCGCCTGAGCAGTTCGGGCTTATCCTGCACCGGCCTGCGCAACGTTTCCGAGGGAGACTCCCCAAACAAGTTTCGATAAGAAACTGAAAATCGGCCCAGCTCCCAGAAGCCGTGATCGGTAGCTACCCGCGTGACGGTCGTCATCACAGGATCTGCGCGCAATAGTGCGCGGCGTACCAGATGCATTCGTCGCAGGGAGAGATAACGGATCGGCCCCATTCCCAGATGCTCCACGCAGGCGACACGGAGCGTCCGCTCCGCTGTATTAAGAGCAGCGCAGATTTCTGTCAGGTACAGCGGCCGGTCGTGGTTTGCTTCCAAAAGCTCTTCTAACCGCAAAACAATTATATTGTGACGACGACCGCCGCCGCTTATCTCGGGCTGCTCGCCCTCTGTTAGGCACCTGACCATCAAGTGGACTAGTTGCTGCTCCAGGGAACGAGCCACTTCGGTCAGCTCTAGAATGTCGGGTGTCGCCTTAGCCATTTGCCCGATGATCTCATGCAACGTCTGCAATCGCGTCATCAAGTAAGGGTTGGGCCGAACGACGTGCTTGTACGGAGAAGGTTCATACTTGCCGCCCATGAGCGCTTGGCACGCTGCATCAAAATCATCATCAGTCAGAGACATTCCGCCACAGCGGCTGTTGCCCGCGCTTTTTATATGCATCACATCGGAGTTAGTAACTATCTCACAAGGCGAAATGTTCGCGCCGCGATGTTGAATATCTCGCTGATGTACGTCGGTGAGGAAGCCAATCACTTTGCGTCCCGGTCTGACGGTGCCGACCTGGACTTGCGGTAGTGTTTCGTGGAGACGCTGCATCCAGAGTTTGTTCAAATTGATCTGCGTCAACTCCGCGCGGAATTCTCCTTTGGTCGTCGGGAATATCTCCCAATCCGCAGCTCGAATAGCCGCCTGATAGAGGAACGGATCTCTAAACGCGAAAATCTGGCTCGAAGGCATTTTCATTCCTCCCGATTCTCGTCCGCTTCGCCTGATGCTTGGTGCAACGCATGCGTTGATAGATGTGCTTTCGCTTCTTCGACGACCAAGATAGGCGTGCTCGCCATGCTTTGTATTTTTACACGGTGCTCCTGACGATCATATTTCGGCAAAGCTCCCACCAGGCATGCGGCTGCTCACAATGCAGGCAACATCAATGTGCCGCGCAACGCCACAAACGACCACGTTATTGTAAGACAACGCTCAGTTGATCGCTCAAACCCCGAACAGCTTCCGATCAGATTGGCCTGGTCCATTCGCCCAGCTCAGTTTGTCCGTTAAGCCGACGCTTTATGATTAGTCTGCGCATGAGTTGAGCTGGGCCGAGCGATTTCGATTGTGCGAAAATGGCGACTCGGGGCAGATAAAGCCGCCCTCGAAGGGCCTAGCGGTGGTTGACGCGCAGCCAGCTGCGAAGGCCGCTTCAACACTCCGGGCCTGTCTTTCGCACCCTGACGCAACGTTTCCGAGGGACACTCGCCAAACACGTTGCGATAAGAAACTGAGAATCGGCCAAGCTCCCAGAAGCCGTGGTCGGTCGCAATCCGCGTGACGGTAACGGTCGAGGGATCCGCGCCCAAGAGCGCACGGCGCACCAGGTGCATTCTTCGCAAATAAAGATAGCGGATCGGGCCCATTCCCAGATGCTCTTGGCAGGCGGCCCGGAGTGTTCGCTCTGCGACACCTATCGCGGTGCAAATCTCCATCAAATACAGCGGCCGTTTGGGATTCTCTTGCAGGAAGCCCTCGAGCCGCGCGACGATCAGACCATGGCGGTGACTACCGGCCGTCACTTCTGACGACGCGCTTTCGTCCAGGCATCTCATCATCAATTGGATCAGTTGTTGTTCGAGAGCACGCGACACCTCAGGTATCGCGAGCACATCGGGGGTCATCTCCGCCATTTGTCCAACCATCTCATGCGCCATCAACAGTCGCGACATGAGGTCAGAATTCGGTCGCACAACAAGCTTGAGAGTTGCTTCCGAGTTTTCGCGACCGGTTGTGGCCGCGTAAGCCGCCGCGAAGTCGTCGTGCGTCAGAGACATCGATCCCCAGTGGTGGTTCGCCCTGTTTCGTTGATGTTGGGAACCTGTCCTCAGGATGATAATATCACCCAGCAAGACTTCATGACCGCAGTATACCATCACCTGCTCCCCGGTGAGGAACGTAATCGTTTTGCGACCGGGCTTGGCGGACCCAGCGACGACGTGCGGCAGATTTTCATGGCCGCGCTCCATCCGCAGCTTTTCCAAATCGATTTGCGTTAACTCTGCCCGAAACTTACCCGTGCACGTGGGAATGACTTCCAAATCGAAGACGCGCAGAGCTGCCTGATACGGCAATGGATCGGAAAAGACGAAAGAGTTGGTGAAGGGCATCCCACACTCCTTGCCGAACTGGAAAATTGTTTGCCGCGCGAGAGCGGCGTCCAAATTCTATAAGAGGTCGTTGGCGTTTCGCTCCGGGGACGAAAGGCCTGATCCGTCATGGCCTGGACTGCAATAGATAGTGGTGGTCTTCAATCAGGGAAAAACAGTTCCTTAATAGGTCAGGAACCTGACACAAAACCTATGCGTGTGCAAAGCAAAAGAGACGGGCTCTTGGGTACTGACGATTTTCATCGCATTGCGCCTTCCTCTCACAATCAAGAATCTGACGGCCGGGAAGATCGCCTTCTAATCCTTCTCACTTCGACCAGGTCCACCCTAGGGTAGCCGTGTCCAAAACGGCATCGAGACCTCTGTATTTCAACAAATCGCCAACGGAGTTGCATGCGGGGCGACCGAATAGGGCGGCGGATGGAATTCTTGATCTCGGCGGGCTTGGCTGATTTGTCGTCGATGAAATTGACATCAAGCGCCCGAAAGAGCGGGGTGCCATCCCGGAATCTTCTGCAATCCGGCCGCTTCTGCATATTCGATTGATTGAAAATGCCTCATACGATCGGTAGCGCGCCATCCGCACTGGGAGGCAACGTTTACCTAACTCCCTGGCTTGGGTCGCGCCAAGGCGCCTTTTGTTAGCAATAGCGGGGATGGCTTCAAATGAAACGATCCGCAAAACGCCGTCGTTGGCTGATCACTCTCGGGGCCGTGCCAGTCGTCTATTTCATATCGGCCTACCTCGTGTTGCCCGCGATGTGGAGCCATCATGAGCATGAGCCAGATTTGACGAATCTGCCCATGGTGACACGTACCTCTGCCGGCATTCCCGGCGACGCTCTAAACGTCGGGCTTGTCGGCGGCAAGGAAGACATCATTCGCGCCATGAATGCCGCTGAATGGTTTCCCGCCGATCCGATCACGTTGAGAACGAGCATCGAAATCATCGGCAGCGTCATGCTTGACCGCCCATACCGGGACGCGCCCGTTAGTCCGCTCTACTATCAAGGGAAAGAGGAACAGCTTGCTTTCGAGAAGCCAGACGGTAGGAGCGCCGATCGGCGGCACCATGTCCGGCTGTGGCAGGTTCTTGAAAAAGGTACAGATGGTCGCCCAGTTTGGCTCGGGTCGATCACCTTCGATCGCGGTGTCGGACTAAGCCACGACACGGGCCAAGTCACCCATCATATCGGACCGGATATTGATGCTGAACGTGACCTGCTGATGCATGATCTGAAGGTGGCTGGCATGGTCGAGGCGTTTTTCCAGATTTCCGGAATAGGACCGACCCTCTTCGGTCGAAATGGAGAAGGCGACGCCTATTACACAGATGGAGAAATCGACGTCGCCCGCCTGGTCGTGAACGGTGTCAGGAGAACCCAACCACCAACTGAATTGCCGCCTCCGACCCTGATTGCCCTCAAAGATCAAGCCTGGCACGGAATCAGCAGGCAATTCGCCCAGTGACGCTGTCGCGGCTTCGGCAGGGGGCGATCCTGGCAACGCGGGCGCTAACGCTCGAAGACTCTCTTGCCTCTGATGGAGACCTGTACGATACGGATGAAGACCGGCACAACCGCCGTGCTCCGCCTCACGATGGTTTCCATTCCGGTCATCTCTGCGTGGCAAATAGGCCCGCTCACGGACTAGATGCTTACGCATTTCAGTTCCTTCCGAGGCATCGCGAACGTCTGCTGTTGCGCCTCGATTGCGCTACCCACACGGGCGGGAGCAAACCAGCAGTCTGGCGCGGTCGCTCAAGCAGCCTTCTCTTTAGCTTCGGTCTGTAGGTCGGCTTCGGTGAAGCCATAGCCGCCGGGGCGCAGCGCCGAATGCTCGCGCTTGGAGTGGATTAGTGGGTAGAACATCTGCGTCGTCCAGCGCTCCGGGCCAAAAAGAATGTCGTCCTGCAGGCCGATCTTGGCCGGATATTTGCGCGTGATATGCGCCGTGCCGAACAGCACATCCCAGAAGAACAGCAGGTTGCCGAAGTTGCCCTTGTAGTGGCCGATGCCATCTTCGTTGGTAAGAGCGTGGTGCGCCCAGTGCGTGGCCGGTGTGGAGATGGTGCGCTCCAGCACCCACATCAGCGGATGCAGCGCGCGTATGCGGTACAGCGGCGCGTCCCACGCCCAGGCGCAGTGCGCACCCAGGATGACCGCCAGCTTGATCACTAAGTACGCCGCGTAGACCGGGCCGAAACCAAGGTATACCGCCACGCCGCCGATCCACAGGCCCGGCATCATTAGGTAATAGAAGAAGTTGTTGCGGTAGGTAATGCGCACGCTCATGTAGGCCGCGCTGTGGTGCGCGCGGTGCAGCGGCCACAGCAGCGGCGTGTGCGAGGCGCGGTGCCAGAGGTACTGCGTGAGGTCATCGCCGATCAGCAGCAAGCCGGTCATGGCCCACCACGGTAGGTTGGACCAGGCGTTGTGCTGCGCGGGCATGAGCCAGTTGCACAAGGCGTTGCTGCCCAGCAGTGCGATCGGCTGGGTGATGGCTAACAGACTGACGAACATCAGCACCTCGAGCCAAGCGTCGTTGGCTGTCGCGGTGCCGCGCACGGCGGCCTGGTAGCGCCGGGTAATGAGCTCCATGGCCGCAAAGCCTAGGATGCAGGCGCCGATCAGGAGGTATTGCAGTTGCGAACTCATGTGGGGCGTCTCCGCTCTCATGTTCTGGATTGTGAGAATAGTCTTAGTAGTTGGCGCCGTAATGCGTCCAATGCATACTTCGCATTGTTTTAATGCATGGAGAGCAATGCCATGGACCTGCGCCGCCTCAGCCACGTCGTTGCCCTTGCGGACACTCTGCACTTCGCCCGCGCCGCCGAAGCAGCCCACCTCAGCCAGCCGGCCTTCAGCCGCAGCATTCAAGCCATTGAGAGCGACCTGGGTATTCGCCTGTTCGACCGCGAAGTTGGTGACGTGCGTCCCACCCCAGCCGGCAAATTCGTCATCGAGCGAGCGCGCAAGCTCCTGTTCGAAGCACGTTGCCTGCAGCGCGACATAGATCTTTACCGCGACGGCCAGCTCGGCGACACGCCCTTCGGTGTCGGACCGCTGCTGACGATCACCCTAATGCCACGCGCGCTTGTGGCGCTGCGCCGCGAGTATCCACAGGTGGCGCTGCGCATGGAGGTCGGCAACTGGATGCAGTTGCTGGAGAGCCTGCGTTCCGAGAACATTGAGTTCTTCGCCGCGGATGTGCGCGACATGCCTAGGGACGCCGCGCTGGATATCCAGCTGATCGGAGGGCAACCGGCCCACCTCTACGTGCGAGCAGGCCATCCGCTGGCCGGCCGCGAGCACACGCTGCAGGAAATCTGGGCGTACGGTCTCGCGGTGCCTAAGCTACTGAGTCCCTCAAAGGTGGAACTAGCCGCCCTGCTGGGCCTGCCTGAGGGCCAGGAGGCCACCATTGCGCTCGAGTGCGACAACTATGGCATGCTCAAGACGGTCGCGCTCACCACGGATACCGTTCTGGGTGCGACGACCGCGGCGGTGGGGGAGGAGCTGGAATCCGGGAGGCTCGTCCGACTTATCGTGCACGGCTGGCAATCGCCGACATCGACCACGGGCATTGTGCGTTTGCGAGGGAGAACCTCGTCGCCGGCAGCTAAAGCAGCCATCTCAGCGATTGTGCGGGCCGCGGGCGAGATCAACGTGTAGGCGGTTTACAGCACCGGCGCATGGTTCGGTGCAGATGTTTTTGCAATATCAGGACCGGTGTCAGGACGGAGCGGTAGCCGGTGAGAAACGAGAGGCTGGAGCTCTCATTGAAAATTCAAGACCGCTCTTGGCCGACTGCGCCTGCGAATGATCGACCGCGGTATGGAAGTCCGAATCGAGCAAGCACCACAAACCGATCAGTCCCAGCCGATCTGTGTTTATTGGCTGGCCATCTGGCCCGCCGTACCCTTTCGATCTCCATGAAATTTCGGTGCGATGCATCTTTTACAAATACGCGCAGGTTTCGTCGCGCCCTCCCCGCACGTTGCTGCGCCTCAGAGGGACCCCGACACCGATGGGATGCAATACCGCGCGGACCATCGTCTACTGCGTATGCCCAAGGGCCACACTCTTTAAGTTTTCCGGACCGACATGAATGAGACCGTGACGTGGGGCGTCGATATCGGCGATCAAAAAGAAGGAGATTGCGACCACGAGCGGAAGGACGAGAGCCAGTCGCATAGAAGTACGCGCACGATAGCCCAACAACACTGTGCAGCACAAAGCGATTGCTGCCATTAAGAGCCATGCAGCAATAGGAATTCGGTTCCAGTCGGCTGCCTGAGCGTCGCCCTGAGCCTTAAACACATCATTCATGCCGGCGACTATGAGGGCGACCACAGGCGTTGGCTGCGCCGCCGCAGCTTCGCGGATGGGTACCCAGAGATCGTCCTCCAGTTGGCTGGTGCGCTGAGCTATCTGCGCTCGTCGCGAAATGTCCCTGATGTCATAGAACAATATGCGCTGATCAAGATATTCTCTCAGCAGCTTGCGTACTTTCTCGGCCTCTACTGGCTGCAACAATTCGGCTCGCGCTATTTCAGTACGGGTCGCGCTGGCCTCCGCTTCTTCAAGCCTCTTGCGCTCATCGTAGCGGTTCGTGGCCATGGCGAAGCTGAAGCCTATGATCAGCGCCAAGAGTGTCAGTGTGGCCGCAAGAATGATGCCCAAATCGTCTTTATGATCTGCCGTGACAGTTGGGTATCGCTTGTGCAAGGAGGCACCCGCTATCGTGGCAATCGACAGGAAAATGAAAGTAAGTACGAACACAAAAAAAGGATAATGCGCCAAGCTTTCCATGTTGTGCCCTCGACTGCGAGCTGTCTAGCCGTTTGTCATCGTGACACGTTTACGCCGTCTGAGCGCAAGACGACCAGACCAGCCGCAAATCGGATCGCCTTTGACCGTTATCCAACCGTGAAAGAGTGACACGTTGACCCTATATGGTCATGAGGCTTCCTGCTGCCATTGCCATTCTGTCCACTTGCACCAAGCGTGGCTAGACCGGCACTGCGGAGCCGAAAGCGTCTTTCGTCGCAGCGCGCTCGCTTTCTTTGGAGACGCGCCTGCATTTGGGCTTGTCGTTCCTGCTGCGGCTCCGACGGTCTCACCGGCTAAAGCCCAAACCACCTCTACTCCCGCCACCCTCGCGACGCCGGCCCAAGGACACGGCGAAGTCTTGCACAGAGCGGCGACAGGAACGGCGAAGCGGACGCAGGAACGCCGCAAGGACGCCCATAGCGACCTCAAGAGCGACGCACGGGACGCGAGAAGCGACGGAACGCGCGCCACGGCACCACGATCACCGAACCCACAAAGTAAGCCTTCCGTTTCGGCTGCGGCTCGGCGCTGCCGACAGCTGCGTGGCCCTCATCCCATGCTCGCCTCTGCATAGGTCGACGCTGACAAGAGTTTGCACAGTGGGTCTAGAGGTCTACCATGACTAAACGGCCATAAGTTGCTGATCGTCTGCAGCGCGAATTGCGCGTTACGTCCTTGCAAGTACTATGTCTCGTTCTCTGAAAATAAACACCGCTTCGCACCAGCTGAGCCCGATCCGAGCCGCTGTTCGTCACCTCATGTGTCACAATCAGATGGTGCTCGGTATCTACGGCGACCTGCACATTGTAGCCAACGACGCCGGAACCGCGCCCGCTCGTCGCCATCGAACGGCTGTCGGGATCGGTCAGTGAGATTTGCTGGTCAGGCGAAGCAAGCATCTGCTTCTCGTAAGCGGCAAGCTTCCCCATTTCCTCCTTTAGCTTCGTCAGTTTCTCGGCAAGCCTCGTCGCCTTCGCGGCCAGTGCCTCCGTCGGCTCTTGCCGGTCGGCCGTGTCAAGTTGGCTCAAATAGCGCGAGATGCTCTCCTACAGCTGGGCACGCCGTCGTTCCACCTTCGCCCGTGTGAAGTTCCTGTCGCGGTTGTTCACGGCCTTGAACTTGCTGCCATCGATGGCGACGCTCGCCGTCGCGAGGAGGCCCATCTCGCGGCGGAGCTCGACGAACCGAGCACATACCCTGCGCAGCGCCAGGCTATTGTCTTTGCGGAAGTCTGAGATTGTCTTGTGATCAGGTGTGAGCCGACCCAGCAGCCACATGACTTCGACATTGCGTCCGGCTTCGCGTTCGAGTCCCCGGCTTGACTGCACCCGGTTCAGATAGCCGTAAATGTAAAGCTTGAGGAGATCGAGGGGTGGTACGATGGCCGACCAGTCGCTGCTGGCTCCCCCCCAAAGCTCATCTCAGCCAAATCGAGCGCATCGACAAACACGTCGTCACGCGAACAGGGTTGTTCTCGTCAATGAAATCATCGAGGCATTCGGGCAATAGCGTCCACTGCCCACGATCCGCCTGCTCAACGAAGCGCCTCATCAGCTTCCCCGGCAGAATCACGAGTAAATCATAGCAAAGCAGCGGCGTTTTCACACAGCCAGGGTCAAAAGCCGACTTAAACTCGAGGGTGGCGATGCGCGTCTAGGGCCCAGAAGCCGATCGTCCCGATGCCTCGCGTTTCGGGGAAGACTTAACATCAAGCAGATTTCTGCGACTTTAATGCAAGTGGGCTTTTTGTTTTTATTTCCGAACTTTTTTCGTGTGAAACGGGCGCGAATTTGGCGGTCTGCGGCCACTCGCAAAGCCACGACTGCGCCGTAGCGCTACTTTTCAGAACTGGCCCGGTTGAGCAGGCGGACTGGGCCAATCCGATCGCAGGTTGTTCCGGTTATTCCGATCGAATAAGTCCTGCCTAATAAGGCCGCGCGTGCGAGCATCAATTGAAGGTGGAATTCTGTAAGGCTCATGGCTTGTTGCGACTACGGCTCCGGGCCGTACGACGCAATTGGCAGGATAGCCACCGTATTGGCAGTAAACTACGGCACTCCCGGTTCCAGTACTTCCAGCCAAGAACCCAATTACTAGCGACGCCCACAGCGCGATTGATCCCCACTTCATTTTATCCTCCTAAGGGGCAAACCACTTTCGTAGCCAATCCACGATACAGCGTGATCGAAAAAGGAAGTGTCGGACTTTGGCAAAAAGCCAAGATCATTGCAGTCTTCGTCGGCCTGCGCGTGGCGGTCCCGGACATTTCGATGGCCTTCGCTCGACTGTCGGGGGTTGCTACGAGTCGTCCGATCTCGCCGCAATTGCGGATCAGCCGCATACTCGCACGCGGCGGACCCGCCAGCCATGGCCGTCCCAGAAGCGCTGTGTCACCCATTCGCAACTGCCAAAATCGTCGTATGGCCCGCGACCTGCTCCGTAAGGGACGGGCTCGTAATAGCGGCCCGGAGCGGCGACGCCACGCTGTGCGCTTGCGGGCGTCGCGGCGAACGAACCGGCAATCGTTGCGACCGCGACAAAAGCAGCAAATGTCTTCATTATAGGCCCTCCTGTGCGTGCATGGCGTGCGGCCCCCGACCACCGCACCATCAACGACGCCAAGAAATTCCCGCCATTGCATATCGCCCTCGGGCGGGCCACCGTATCAGGTCAACTGAGCGCATTGATAGGGGCTGGCTTCGAGTGCTTGTTGCGAGGTCTTTATGTTCGTTGTGGGCCAGTTGCGTCCGTCCCCGATAGCTTCGTGGTTACACCCGTTGTCGGACATAATCAGCATCGGGCCGCTAATTCGCAAAAGGGGTCAAAAACGGACTCAAGCATCGCAGCGATCGGCGACGTCGTTCGATCGCCTCGTAGGCGCGGCTCAGCAAATTTGGCGGTTCGGTGGACCGGCGGGTTGGTTGATCCTAATATTTTCTGACGATCGGCTTTGTCGTCGGAGGCGCTCCGGGCGTGGGCGGCGAGATTGAGAAGGTCACCCAGGTATTCCAACCTGATGGCCGGTTTTCCGCAGCGAACTCTCCGTAAGCCTTAAAATTGAGATAGCCCTGCATGTCGCCGACCGGAAAAAGAAACCCGATCTGGGGACCGACCCCAACCACCTGGGATTGGAAGCAGCCGACACGGTCGCCTGAACCGCTGTCGCAGCCGAGTTCCTTGTAGACATAGCCTACGAGGCCAACCATGACCTGCTTCGACAGGAATTGCGATGCGCCCCAGTCGAAATGCATGTCGACGCCGTTTTGATACTGCGTCGCAGTATTCTTGAAATTGTAGGTGAAGCCGAGCACCCCGGAGAATTCGTGTCCGGTCTGCGGGTTGAAATAGGTGTAGCCGCCGCCGGCGTCGATCGCGCCGTGTCCGATACCCAGATTCGACAAGCGATCGGATTGGTAAGCGCCAACCGGGATGTCGCCGGTGATATAGGTCATGTAGTTGTGCACGCCGGCGTTCCAGCGCAATGCGAATTGCGGCGCCAAATCCCCGAAGCCCCATGTCGCGTCGCTGATGGTGTCGGACCGCGCGAAGGGAACGGTGTTGCCGAACGGGCCCGTGGCCACGCCGGACAAAGTCCCCGCCAGGCTGGTGCCGACGACGCCATACGCTGCCAGGAGGGACACCGACGCCTGGCCGCCGAGCACTGGCGTTGCAAATACATAGCTCGGGAGCACAAAGCCAAGATCGCCGGTGGCGTTGACACTCAAATTCAGATTTGCGTTGACAGTAACGTTGGCCGGAACCCTACCGAGCGTGAATTCGCGCGCCCGCGCGACGTCGGCGCCCGGCGGATACAGAGGTGTGGTAGTAGATATTCGCCCATGACCAGCCCGGCTGTTGCGGTGTGGCCGCGAGGCTTCCAAAGAGACCAGGGATCCAGAAGCTAATGCCGCTTTCATCGGCCAACGCACACTGGGAAAAAAACGTGATCGCGGGCGCCAAGACGACTGCAGCAACGCCAAGTCTTCGTCGATGTGCTGAGATGGGCCGCCCGCTTTTCGCCGCTGCCAATGCAATTCCCGCTGTCATATTGCTCCTCGTAAGGTGTGTCGCCTCCGATTACAACTCGGGGGACACTGTAATCCTGGAACAGGTGGGGCTCACCACGTAAATTCAGCGAGGACAGGTTTGCCAAAAAAGAGTTGGAGACTGCGGCCCATCAGCCACAGGCGCTACAAAGGGGATAGCCGGAAATGACAGGTATTTTATCCGCAAAAAGTATGCAGTTTGTGCCAACGGCTCTGTTTCTCTGCCGCAAGTCTATCTGATCCGACAATAACTGCCGGACGTTTTCGATTTCGACGACGCCTTCCGAGCCCACCGCGTCGCCCACCCGGCGTTTGGTAGTGGAACGAGCCAATAGGGAAGTCCATCTCGTGCTTTCGCTTACGAGACTGTGTTTCCGCTTTCGGATAAGCTTTGCGTCTCATCGAGCTAGCATTTCACGACGGCTTATGTTGATCGAGCCCAGCCATGAGCAAGGTCGCCAGACCATGAAACTCAAGCGCGCTTTCGCCGCCATCGTTCTAGTGTCTGCCTTTGCCGCGCCTGTGGCCGCTGGCACGTTCGAGGATGCGGTTGAGGCGCATGCCCGAGGCGACTACGCAAAGGCGCTGCGTCTTATTCGTCCGCTGGCCAATGATGGCGACGCTACAGCGCAGTACAATCTAGGGTTAATGTATGTGTCTGGTCTGGGCGTGCAACAGGACGATACCGCGGCAGCGCAATGGTTTCGGAAATCTGCGGAGCAAGGCTTCGTCCTCGCCCAAACCAATCTTGGAGTCCTATGTCGCGATGGCCGAGGCATGGCGCAGGACGAGACCGAGGCAGTAATGTGGTTTCGGAAGGCTGCAGAACAAGGTGACGCTCTCGCCGAGTTTTTGCTTGGGAACCAATACGCATTCGGAAAAGGCGTACGGCAAGACTCTAGTGAGGCGATGATCTGGTATCAGAAGGCTGCGGAGCAAGGCCATTCCAAAGCCAAACTCTTTCTCGGGATCATGTACGCGGAAGGCCGGGGTGTGCCGCAGGATTATGTTCGTGCTCACATGTGGTTCAGTCTATCGGCGGCACAGGGTGAACAAAAAGCGGTCGAGACTTTAGGAATGGCCGAACGGAGGATGACCCCAGCTCAGATTGCCGAAGCGCAGCGGCTCGCGCGCGACTGGAAGCCGGCTACGCAGCCACCTTCTCGTTAGCGGGTTGCAGTGCTGATGTACCGGTAAAAAGTGCAGTCTTGATCGCGCCAAACACTTCCGGTCTGTTTCCGACGAAAGACGTCCGGAAGGTTCATCGGCATGTCGCAAAAGTGCGATCAGCGACGTTGCACGTTCGGTTTGCGGCGGTCGCAAACTCAAGCAGCGCTGACGGAATAAAGCTTGATGCGGCACAGCGTATTTCGCTTCGGTCAAAAGCCGCCCATGGCGGTCAAGCCGACCGACGTCCGCTCTTTCTCAATGAGCTGACCTACCGTCAGGTTACCCGCCCGGCCGTGTCGTGCTACGGCCTCGATCCGGTGGCGCGCGCGGCGGTTCGGCATAACGCCGGGGGCAATCCCGTGGGCGGCGTCGCGGGGTGGCGGGAGGAGTGGCGGTTTGGGCTTCAGCCGTGAGAAACGTCTTGGTTAGGCGCGGATGTCGCCGTTTTAACAGCGTGCCATCTGGCGGGACCTCAAAAGTGACCTACCAAGTGTGGTTCATGCCATGATGCCGTCGCCTCGTAACGTCGCCTGTCCGCGCCCGACCAAAAAGCCCTCTCACCGGGTACACGGCGAAGTCTGGCGCCGAGCGGCGACAGGAACGGCGAAGCGGACGCAGGAACGCCGCACGGGACGCGCAGAGCGGCGTCAGGAGCGGCGCACAGGACGCGAGGAGCGACGGAACGCGCGCCACGGCACCACGATCACCGAGCCAACAAAGTAAGTCGTTCCGTTTCGGCTGCGGCTCGGCGCTGCCGACGGTGTAGATGATGGACAGGACCAGCTGCCTGGTCCTCCCATGCATCGCCTCTGCATAGGTCGGCGCTGACAATAGGTTGCACAGTGGGTCTAGAGGCCTGCTGGGACTAAATGGCCATTGGTTGCTGACCGGCTGCAGCGGCGAATTGACGTGATTCGTCTTTGCAAATTAGTATGTCTCGTCATCTGAAAATAAACACCGCTTCGTACCAGCGACGCCCGGTTCATCAGCCCCGGGCCCTTCGTAAGCGATTCAGATATCAATCGTTTTCGAAGGAACAGCTGCTGCCCCGTTGAGAGCGGGGCGCAAAATCCCATCGACTCGAAAAAAATCCCTGAATGAGAGTGAGGCCGGTCCGCGAGCAACGTTCCCCTGAGGAAACACCCACCCCCCACCCCCATCAACCAGTCGAAGCGCTCCTGTCCTGGATGCCTCACAGCCCACCGAGCATGTCGTGGGCGAAATCACCGAGCTTTTTACTTGGCTGGCTAGCGGCGGCGGATGCTCTTGCCTCCCTCGGGAAACCGCATTTCCCCGACATGAGCAGGCAGGCGCGAGCAAGCCCTCGATAGAGGACTTGCTCGATTTTGGATTCGGAGCCGATGCCATAAGCAATCAACTTTGCTCGGTGTGAATAGCTCGCCAATTCGCACATCATCGAATTGACATCGCCTCGGAATATCCGGTCGAGAGAGACGCCATGACGACTAAAGAAATTGATTGCAGTTGCTTCCTGCTCTTCGTCAGGCGCCGAGCCGCCCTCAGCGAATTTCTGACAATATGCGAGCGCCTGCTCGGCCGCCGGTTCGTCGAGTTTCCAGCCCTCACAGAGATAGCGCGTGCGTAGCAGGTTTAGGCGCTTCGCCTTGCCTCAGTCATAAGACTTTCAAGCTCTCTGACCGCCGCGGCTTCGGTGACGCCGTCGACAACGGCAATCTCTCCCGACAGGCGCTCGAGTGCAGACGTATAAAGCTGTCGTTCGCTGTAGCTTTGGCTGGAATTGAACTCCGGCCGATAGAGATCGCGCATCGCTTCTGCGATCGCGAGAATATCTCCAGACTTGATCTTGCTCTCATATTCCTGAGCAAGCCGGGACCAATTACCTCGCGCTTTGCGAGGCGCTTGACTGAGGATACTTCGCGCGTGCTGGATGGCAGCTGGATCGGAAAGCTCACGCATCCCGACGCTCGCCGCTTTTCTTGTAGGAACTCGTAGCGTCATCTTGCTCTTCGCAAAATAAACGACAAAGAACTCAAGCTGAGCTCCTGCCACCGCCTGTTCCTCGATCGCGACAATTTGGCCGACGCCGTGAGCCGGGTACACGATCAGATCAGTTGCCTTGAATCCAAAGCGCGTCTCGATGCAACGGTTCCCACTGGTTTGATCGACGGAGGTTACCGGTATGGAATGCGCAGAGTCCAAACGATTGGACGGCGATTGACTGCTAAAATTCATCTCGCGATTTGCCCCGCGGCTCGGGAAATTGGCTCCATTGCCATTTCCCGCTGTGATCAGAACGTCAGAACGAAATGCTGGACTTAAAATCATTGATTGCAGTCCCTCACCAATAGGCCGCGAGCACGCGCGTCGCCACGAGAAATACGGTCAACTCACATTCCCTTCGATGGCTGTGGTTTCTTGGCAACTTGTTCCCTATCGAGGAATCAACGAAGCTCATTTGGGTCAAAAGAGCGACGCCCGGGGGCAGCTTCAGAGATCTGCTGCGGGCGATAGTTCTTGCTCCGCAAGACTTCTAAAAAATGAAGGGCCAATCTACCTGGGGCGCGTACTCATAAACTCGTCAGGTCCGCTTATGAACAGTCCGCTCGGACCATCAGCTCACTCCAACCAGCGCCTTACAGACCTCCCGGCTGGCCTCTTGGAATAATTTGACGGCGCCTCCGGTCCGTCGTCCCTTCAGGGTGATTGAGGCTATCGGGGCCGAAGTATCGCCAAGATCGACGTTCAGCGCGCGCAGCCATGCGCTACTCGATCGCATTCTGAGTATCTGCATCGGCAATAGGGTAATAAACCGGCTGCTCGCCAACAGATTCAACCGCATGTAGATTGAAATCGTGGTGACGGTCGTTGGCGGAAGCGGCAGGTTATGCCGCCGAAATAGCTCGAGGCCGGTACGCCCCAAAAAGGAATCGGGCGGCGAGAGCGTCCATTGCTCTTGCATAAGTTCTGCGAGCTTCAACTTCTTCCTCGATCGCAGGAGCGGATGCCGTCGCTCCGCCATCACCGCAAGGGAGGATCTAAACAGCACCTCCGCGGACAAATCATCAGCGACCGGCAACGGCGCCCAGCGCGTTATGGCCAGATCAAGCATTCTCTGGCGCAGAGCATGCTCAAGGGCATCCCGATCACCTATCGTGATATGATACCTGATGCCTGGATATCTGCGGACGAGATGTCCGATAATTTCTGTAACGATGGCGGTGACCGGCTCGGTTGTACCGATCGCAACGAGCCCTTGCGCTGGATCTGACCTTTGCACGATGTCGCTAACACCTAGCTTTATTTCGTCGAAAACGACGCGCGTGCGATCGACGAGAAGGCGACCGCACTCAGTGAGCTCAGCTCCGCGCGAAGTGCGATCCAGCAGCGTAGCTCCGACGGCATGCTCCATATCGGCGATAGCTTTGGAAATCGCCGGCTGCGATAGACCGAGACGGCGAGACGCCTTGGCCATGCTGCCGACCTCTGCGACGGTCTGCAGCGTGTGCAGATCCTTGAGGCGCAGGCGTCGGCCGATGCGGTCGTGCCACTGCATGGGTATTCACCTCACGTTATAGCCCGATCCGAAAATGCAATTTCGGGTTATAGCGTTGTTGCTTCAGAATAGCGAGATGGAAAGTCGGCCGGATCATCGCATTGCTGTCCCAAGCACATGGAGAACGCCGTGCAGTTTTACTCGCGTCGCGCCATACTGGCCGGGTTTTCGGCTCTGGCTCTTCCGCTACCCGTTATTGCTGCCGACCAGCCGCTGAAGATCGTGTTTCCATTCGCGCCTGGTGGGTCGGGAGATTCGATCGCCCGGCTGTTTGCCGAGCGGCTTCATACCAGGCTCGGCAAGGTGGCGATTGTGGAGAACCTTGCTGGCGCTGGCGGGCGCATCGGCGCTCAGGCGGTCAAGAATGCCGCACCGGGAGAGGAGGCAGTGCTGTTTGCTTCCGCTTCACAATTCACACTTCAGCCGCATCTCTTCAGGAGCCTGGGATATGATGCAGAGCGCGACTTTGTGCCACTTTCACAGGTGATGACGGTCGATCTGGCTCTGGCGGTCAGCGCGAAGCTGCCCATCTATTCGGTGCACGAACTCATCGACTGGATGAAGGCCAATCCCGAACAGGCCGTGTACGGCTCGCCGGGAGCAGGTACAGCACCTCATTTCATCTGCGGCGAGTTTGGCCGGATCACAGGCCTAAACCTGCGCCACACCCCCTATAGGGGTACGCCTGCTGCCCTCCCGGATGTGCTGGCCGGCCGGGTCCCGATGTATATGGCGTTTCTTTCCGAACTCCTGGAGCAATATGGGGGCGGTGGCATACGCATCATCGCCACCGCAGCCGCTGCGCGATCTTCCTTCCTGCTCCAGACCGCAACTCTGAAGGAGAGCGGGATCGATATCGACGCGGCCGGGTGGTTCGCATTCTATGCGCCTGCCCATTCCACGCGTCAGTTCATTGAGCGCCTGGGAAAGGAGATCATTGCAATCGGGAGCGATCCCGAAATGCGCGCAAAGATTCATGCCATGGGGTGCGAGCCAACAGGAACGACATCGGACGAACTTAAACATATCCAGCGCGCCGAGTTCGAACGCTGGGGACCGATCGTCAGGGCGTCAGGATTCCCGATCGAAGACTAGGGCGGCACATGACCACCAATCCCCCCGAACAGTTGTTGGACCTTGTTCAATCGCACCGTGTGACGGCTGTGATCTATGTCGCCGCCAGGTTGGGCCTTGCCGAATTGCTGCGCGACGGACCGCGAACTGTCGAAGAACTCGCGAGTCGAACCCACGCGGACCGGGACGCACTGGCGCGCTTGCTCGTCGCTCTCTCGACCGTCGGCATTTGCTCTCGCGTCGGCGAAGGCCGCTACTTGCTAAACGAACTGGGGGTCGGGCTCGACGGTGCTGCTGAACGATCGTTCAAGAACTGGGTCATCTTTGAAGGCTCCATGCTGATCAGAAGGTGGGAGGGTCTTCTAGATTCGATCATGTCGGGGAAGACGGCTGCCCAACTCCAAGACGTCGACGACAATTTCGATCTGATGGCGCGCACGCCAGAGGATGTGCGGATATTCAATGAAGCGATGACAGACCTGACGCGGCTGGTTACGCACGATCTGTTGCAAGCCTACGACTTTGGCACGATCTCCCACTTGATGGATGTCGGAGGCGGCTCCGGGGAACTCATGGGCGCCGTGGCGAGAGAATACTCGAATATCAACGGAACGGTTTTCGATCTGCCGAGGTGCGCCGACGCCGCCAACCAGCACTTCGGGCACCTCGGAATCTCCGACCGCGTCGACTTTGTTGCAGGCGATTTCTTTCACGCGGTGCCTGCAGTGGCCGATGCGATCATCTTGAAAAGCATTATTCACGACTGGGATGATGAGCGCAGCCGCATCATTTTGGGAAACTGCCGCAAAGCGCTTCCCCGAAACGGCAGACTGCTATTAGTCGAACGTGCGATGCCGGAATTGCCCGGTACCGATGACGCGGGCAGGTCGTGCGCGATGAGCGATTTAAACATGCTGCGCGGTCCAGGTGGACGGGAACGGACCGAAAGGGAATATTATCGGCTCCTGACCGAGAATGGGATTCCGTGCCATCGCGGTTCTCCGCGCCGGCCGATTTAATCTGACCGAGTCGCGGCTTTGTTGAGACTTGGAATGCGACAGTCAATGTTTCTCTATGACGGGCGCTTTCGATCAAAGCCCTCGCGCCCCGGCGAACGGCACGAGCAGATTCCTCCGACTTAGCCCAAGTGGGCTTTTTGTTTTTATTTCCGAACATTTGCGTGCGAACCAGCAAGACCGGTCGGCGAGAAACGCTCGTAGACTTTCGACCCCACCCTGGTCAAGCGAACGATCGTCCGACTTCAGCCGCATCGACCCACCTAACTCCTCCAACGTTCCGAGCTCATGCGATCAGAACACGCTCGAATGTTCGGTGGTGATGGTTTGTTGCGGAGGACATAGGCGAGCAATCCCAACGCTTTCGCGCCGAGATGCTTCCCACGTCCTCAGCGATCATGCTCGGCGGAGCCAGGCCCGTCGCTATCGGACCCCGTGCATGCGATGGTGCTGCACAGGTCGCGTCTACTTGCGGCGATCATCATCTCGCCGGCAGCCGCCCTCACGCTCGAGGCCGGGCTTTGCTTTGGCTGCATCCCACGGTAGGCTATCAATATGCGCCGCCGCCGTTAACCGACCAGCGCATACGAACTCAATACAAACGAATTAAACGCGCGCCGAAGGTAACAGGCCGGCGACCCTAGCTCTCATGCTGGCGCGGTGCTCCTCGCTAAACTCGATGATCGGCTCGGCCACAAGAAGTCGGCGCAGCGTTCGCGTTTGCGCGTACAGAGGGTAGGTCACATTGATAGCAATCTTCTTCAGCACGAAGGGAACAGGCCGCCATCCGCAATCGTACGGTTCGCCATGTTCATTGTTTCCGCAGAAGCCGCTGCTCCAGCTATCGACCGCAATTTCGACTGCCCATGACGGCACATCGCTAAGGGCCAGAAGATAATGCTTCCCGGCTATTTCGGCCTCTACAGCCGTAAGCCGGGCATTGCGAAATTGGCCCATGAGCAGCGCTGTGATCTTGGCCAGCGTAGCCCGCTCCCAAACTTCGTGCTGAGCCGGGGTCTGCTGGCAGAGAGCATTCACGTCGGAGACATAACGCTCAATCACCTCTCTCTGATCTTGGGTCAAAACCAAGTTGACGGGGAGCGTCGGCAGCGTCCTGTACTTCCCGTCCACCAGCGATCGTTGGCACTCGTCTTTCATCGATCGCACGCGCAAGTCGACCCATTCCGGCCAAGATGGCATCCGATCCAGTTTGCGAACGTTGGGAAGCGGGATAGGAAGGACGGGCATAGATGCGCTCCGCGGCTGCAATGATCCAATTTCGCCAAGTGGCACTCCAGTCGCGCTTCGTCGCGCCAGTGCCCACCTTAGCTGTCCAGTAGTTCGTGAATTTTTCGGCTTCAGCCAGCGCACGCTCGTGGCTCAAACCGCGCTCTAAGGCGAATTGCAGTTCACTTGACGTCGGGTGCCATTTGGCTGGCAATCGGCAGCCACGCCCTTGATCTTGCCTCCGAACAGAATGCGCTCGCTTGTTAGCGCGCTCGAGAGCCGCGACGAATGGCACTGCACCATCGATCGAACCTCCGCGTTCGAAGTAGGCCTCGAGCTCTTGTGCGATCGGAGTAAGCGCGCAGGAGGGGCTCGCTCGATCAAACAGATCGGGATTCTTGGATCCTGCTGTCATGGTGGCTAGTCGGACTAACCCGCCCGACGATGTCCGTCGGCCCACTCGAGGAGATCTTGTGGCCGATAACGGACTGCGCGCCCCAGCTTAATGAAGGATGGACCGGCGCCTGTTCTCCGCCAAGCTTGCAGCGTTCGAAATGAGATTGAGAGCAAGCGCGCGGCCTGCTTCTCATTGAGCAGGGCGATGTTGCCAAACTCGGGGATAGTCATCGGAACCTCCTGGAGCGCGATCAAATACGTTTCAGCGCTTCAAGGGGTAACCAGCCGGCGAGCCTGATCCAACCAGCTGTACGTCCGAACTGGACAATTCGGAATGCGTGTACGTCCGAACTGGCGAATTCAGAGAAGCCGTTACGGCTGGGCGCCGGCCTCTCTCAAAGCCAGGCGCAATTGGTCAGAGATGGTCTTCACGGCGAGAGGCTCGCGACCAATCCCTTGCTTCTTCCGTTCGTCGTTTACGGCTTTTTCGATCTTTTTTGCGGTATTGCGATTTTGGCCGTTCAGCTTCGGATTCTGATTCCAGAATTCTCGTGCAATCGACAAGATCAATTGACGCTGCAATTCTCCCTTCGATTTCTTGGCTTGCGACCCTTTTGCTCTGTTGTCCCTAGAAGCCTTTCCCTCGACAGCCAACTCGTTGATTTCACCGGCCGCTGAGTGCAGGCGGTACATGTACATCGCGCGAAATATATCACTCAGGTCGTCGTCGTTAAATCTCGTGAGCAAACGCACTATTGCATGTAGAAGTTCGGCGGCTAAGCGATCTTCGCTCAAGGGCTGCGTGCAATCACGAGCTATGCCAAGCCAGAGGTCTTCGTCAGCAACGATCCCATGCTCCTCAGGCACGTACCCCCAATCACGTTCGATCGGCGTGATGAGCGATTTGTCAGTCGGCAAATCTTTCGTA
This sequence comes from Bradyrhizobium sp. JR3.5, assembly GCF_054057015.1. Classification (NCBI taxonomy): domain Bacteria; kingdom Pseudomonadati; phylum Pseudomonadota; class Alphaproteobacteria; order Hyphomicrobiales; family Nitrobacteraceae; genus Bradyrhizobium; species Bradyrhizobium sp. JR3.5. The sequence goes on along the minus strand of NZ_JBSRYV010000002.1, from coordinate 3,249,310 downwards.
TCCAAATGAGTACGCAGTCGTTTGGCGAGAGCGTCCAACGCCGTTCTCCCGCTTGGCTTAAAAATACGCTTATGCAGCGTGTCTTTCAGGTCCCTGACGTCGACGTCCAACAGGAAGCCGCGGGTCCTTGTGCTAACGACCACTGGCCCGTCCTCTACCGAATAGCTTAACTCTTTCACTTCGTTGAGCGGTATTCTTTGCTGCTTTTCTGACATCGATGCCTCAGTGATTCGGGGCTTGGCCGCAATTAAAAGCAACTGATCGTCCTCGAGACAGGCAAATCTGCAAATATCCACGGCGACCGTTTGCGATGCGTCACGTTTGACGCCCACCAGTTGCTGCAATCCAAAATCGATCTAGCGCGCGCTTTCGACGGAATGCAGCTTGCCGGTCATGCAACCGGAAGCTCATCATCGCAATCAAGAAGACTTGGCCGAATTAGCCTCGCTCCTGGCCGCCGGCCTTCAGCGTCTTCTGGAGCGGAAGTCCAGTCATTTATCGCGCTGCAGCGGCGAAAATCCGCTCGACTGTGGGGCAGTCGTTGAGGGTCATGTCCGGCAAAACAGTAAGGAGATGACCCCGTGAAAAACAGCGTTTTGGCCCAGCTTGCGGCCCTTAAGGGAGCCTCGGCTCCGGCGTTGAAAGCCCGCTGGCGTGAGCTCTTCGACACCGAGCCGCCTGCCTACAACAGGCGATTCCTGGAAAGCCGCCTAGCCTACCGCATCCAGGAGTTGGCTTATGGCGGCTTAAGCCGCGAGACCCAGGAGCGTCTGAAGGCCCTGGCCAAGCAATATGCCAACCAGGGGCCGGCCGAGCGCAAAGTCAGGCCCGCCTTGCGGCCAATCGCCGGAACCAAGCTGATCCGGGAATGGCAGGACGTGGAGTATTGCGTGACCGTCCGCGCCAACGATTTCGAGTATCTGGGCCGCCCCTACAAATCGCTATCCTCAGTTGCTCGTGAGATTACCGGGACCAACTGGAACGGTTGGATTTTCTTCGGCCTCAAGAACACCCAGGACCGCAAATGAGCCTGCGTCACCGCCTCCGAAGCGGCGAGAAGCGCCTAGCCAATCCGTTCGATGAAGGCACGTCCGGCCGTGCGGGAGCAGATCGTAAGGTCCGCTGCGCTGTCTACACCCGCAAGTCCAGCGAGGAAGGCCTCGATATGGATTTCAACTCGCTCGATGCGCAGCGGGAGTCCTGCGAGGCCTACATTACCAGCCAGAGGGCTGAAGGCTGGACACCGGCGCCGGACCGCTACGACGATGGGGGTTTCTCTGGCGGCACGCTTGAACGCCCTGCCCTCAAACGGCTCCTGGCCGACATCAAGGCCGGCAAGATCGACGTCATCGTGGTCTACAAGATCGACCGCCTCTCTCGCTCGATGCTCGACTTCCTCCAGCTTGTCGAACTGTTCGAGCAACACGGTGTCACGTTCGTCTCCGTGACCCAGTCGTTCAATACGAAGGACGCCATGGGCCGCATGGCGCTGAACATCTTGATCACGTTTGCGCAGTTTGAGCGGGAAGTAATCGGGGAGCGTATCCGCGACAAGGTCGCGGCGTCCCGCAAGCGTGGCAAATGGATGGGTGGCTGGACGCCCCTCGGCTACGAGGTCCGCGATCGCAAGCTGCTGATCAATGAGGTGGATGCTGAACGGGTGCGATCGATCTTCCGTCGCTTCGTTCAACTTAAGTCCGCAACACTGGTAGCGCGCGAGCTCATCGCGGCAGGCGAGAAAAACCGCTATGGCCAACCGCTAGACAAGGGCATTTTGTATAAGATCCTGCACAATCGGGTCTATATCGGCGAAGCCGTCCACAAAGGTACGTCTTACCCTGGCGAGCATGAGGCGATTATTGATCGCAAGCTCTGGGACCAGGTCCACGGCATCCTGAAGGAAAGCCCCCGCAAGCGGGCAAACAATGCTCGTGCCCAATCGCCCGCATTGCTGAGAGGCCTCCTTTTCGCCCCCGATGGCGCCGCCATGACGCCGACTCACACCCGGAAATCCGGGCGCCTTTACCGCTACTACATCAGCCAGACCGCGCTCAAACAGGGCAGGTCGGACTGCCCGGTCAGGATGGTTCCTGCTGCCGAGATCGAACGCATCGTTATCGACCAAGTTCGCCTCCTGCTCCAGACGCCAGAGGTCATCGTTCAGACCTGGCGCGCGGCACGCAAGTTGCGCAAGGATCTCAACGAGAGTGATGTCCGCACCGCGCTCCTAGGGTTCGACGAGCTTTGGAACGAGCTCTTTCCAGCGGAGCAAGCCCGAATCGTTGAGTTGCTCGTTGAGCGTGCCGATCTCCGACCGGACAAGCTGGATATCACTCTCAAGATCGAGGGCTTGACCTCCCTCGCCCATCAACTCAGCCCAAAACCAACTTTGCAAGCCGCCGAATGATCCGATCAGCTTCTATCACCGTGGGCCAACCTAGCCTCCCGAAATTGAGCCGGGACGGCCGCACTGTCGTCGTGAGCATACCGATTGCGCTGCGTCGCCAAGGAGGCCGCAAGCGTGTGGTGACTCCGTCCGAATCGCACGTTTGGTCACGGCCTGAACCGCGTGTAGACAATACCTTGATCAAGGCGATTGCTCGCGCTCATCGATGGCGTGGAATGCTTGAGTCGAACCGATTTGCTTCCGTCCGCGAGTTGGCAAAGGCCGAGAAGATCAACGAATCCTACCTTTGCCGCGTGCTCAGATTGACACTTCTCTCGCCCGTGCTCACTGAAGCAATTCTCAATGGCCAGCAACCGGTCGGGCTTGATCTCGCGAGGTTACTTAAGCTGCTCCCCGTCGAGTGGAACCAGCAAGAAACTCTCTTTCATGGTCAGGCCGCCTAGACCACAGACACGCCCCGCGGCTAGGTTGCCGCGATCCATTCAATGCTGCACGCGGATTTGCAGCGATTGCATTGCGCGGGCTGCCCAAACGTGCTGGTCAATTGCCAGTCTTGGGCTTCATTGCTCCACTGGATGGTTGCGTGACAAACAATGTCGTCTGAACCGCAGCCGGCGCAGACTGGCGTAGACCTCTGAGCTGAGCCCGCATCCCGGCTTGGTGTTTCGGCGAGCAAATTGAAGGGATTGATCAGCAGTGTTCGCCGCATTCTAAGGGTCCCGGGCGTGTGAGTTACGGCCAATTTTACATCCGCCGCACTCTATCTAAACCCCGAACTTTGTTGTGCGACGCAATCATGCACTGCTTCAGATGGGTCGCCCGCAACATCACAGATCAGTCGTCCCGGGGCGTAAAAGAACAAGCGAAGCGGAGGCGGAACTTCATCCCCGTGGGCTTGACCCAGCCAGGTAGCCCGCCTGACCTCCCGATTTGCACGATCCTCTCTTGTTCCTACGCGGATAGGTACGCAAAGCAACGCACCTATTCCGATGCATGGAACGCTGCTTAGCACGTCGCATTGTTCGTAATCGTTTTTGGTGAGGTATCGTTCATGCGTGCTTTTCCGAAGATTATTGCAATAGCGGCTGTATCGGTCTCGACGGCCACCTTCACAAATCCTGCTGCAGCGCAAACGTTCGACGAGAGATGGTCTATCATCCCGAAGGCGCACGCGGACCCCGGTCCTGCGAGACCTGATCAGACGAAGGAAGATCCAAAAGGGCAGCTTCCAAATGCTGAAAAGGTACCGGACAACGGTTCGCAAGATAAACCCGCCACGCGCACCGTCCGCCGCACCTTCTCTGGCAAGGCTTCGTTCTATTCGTATCGGACGAGTAAAACAGCGAGCGGTGTTGCATTCGACCGCGAGCTGCCAACAGCCGCACATCGCAGCCTGCCGTTCGGCACGAAAGTCCGCGTAACTGATCTTGCGACGGATAAATCAGTTGTCGTCCGAATTACCGACCGCGGACCAAACATCAGGGGGCGTGTACTCGACCTTTCGCGCGGCGCTGCGCGCAGCCTGGGAATTATGAATCGTGGCGTTGTCGAAGTTCGCGTCGAGGTCCTGTAGTGCGCTTTGCAGGAATGCATCGCACAATGAAGACATGGGTGCACGCGAAATGCCAGTCGATACAGGGCGAAGTTTACTAGGGACACAAACGCCACCCGCAGAGCGTAAGGAACGAATAGACGCGCCGCGAGATCCGTGGCGGCCTCGGCTAGGTGTGCGAGATTGGCACCTAGTGTGGACGAACGACCCGCACGGATGCCAATGTGGCGCCGGCATGAGATGTGAGTCTGGAGATATTGGCCAAAGCGCGCAGGAGCCTGCCATGAGCGGGCCGCTCCGTGAGATTCTCGCGCACCGACAGTTTGCCCTTCCCAGCGACCTAACCTGCTCTACTACCTCGTCCGTCCAAGCTCGCGCTAGCGGCGTCTCCATTTCGGTTGGCCCTTCCTGGTCCCTTCCTCTCAACAAGTGAGCTGGTCGCCCCATGCACAGACGGTAATGTAACGCCGTGGCCGCGTTTAGGTTGTTCTGATCGGGAACAGCCTAAATCGATCGGCCGACGCTATGCGCCTCCTGATCTGTGAACACGCGAGCGGCCGTTTCTAGTTAAGCAGGCGCAATGCGACGGATTAGGTCATTTTCTTGCAATCCGCGTGGTGAACACAAATCGGCCTGACTGCGACTTGGTTGCTACCACGGATCAACGGGCTTGGGGCTTCTCGACCTCGTCCTAACTCAACGGGCCTTCAGACGATTTGACAGTTGACCACTCTAATAGTCGACGACGTCCGAGCGGTGTGAGTTCCATGAAACGTCCAACGCCACCGCTCACGGTTCCGGCCAACTCGGACGAGATAAGACCGTAGGCCTGAAGTTGCGCGTCTATGACGTTCAGGTCACTCGTAAACAATTGGACGCCCTCGCGAGCGCTCGGAATGAGCGCGTTCTCCTGGAGAACATGAATAAACATAGCGACATCAATAGTCGACCTTGGCGCGACGAACTGAGGGCCAATCAGCACAAATAGTGACTTCCAGTCGACCGAGAACTGAGCAGGTACATTGTTGTATCTACTTGTTTGCGAACTCCAAACAGCGTGCGTGTAACGAACGACTACCTTGCTATCGATGTCAGCAAGCATATCCGCGCCTTCGAACCTAGGCGCTGCCTTGGATCGCAATTCGTCGTTCTGCAAACGAAGTTGATTCATTTGCGACAGAAGGTCTTCGCTCGCAGCGACGTCGGCTCGCATCCAGCCCACCGATGGATAGTCAGACATCGCCTTGTGAAGCGAGATGATAACTTTCGCCTTCAGGTCGTCCCGCGACGACCAAAAGACTACCAGTCGACTCTTAGAAACCGCCTTCCTAAATGCGGAAAGCTTCTGCTGCAGCTCCGGCTCCAAGTCCGTCTTACTGCTCGGGATACTCCCTACATCATTATGAATGAAGGCGAGCACCGTCTTCTTCTGCTGTACGGCGTAATGGTACTCTATTCTCCGTAAAACTCATACCGGCATCATCGAGCGAGCCGTAACGGGCAGCAACGATCAAGACGTAGTAGTCACACTCATCGATTATCTTTTTGATGTACTCAAACTGCTCAACGTCGGCTGCTGGGAAGACCTCCATGCCTGACGGTATGTGGCCCATATCCAGCACCGATTTCATCGTCTGCTGACGCTCTTCCGAAAGATCCTTAAATGTAGAGGAAATGAAGACCTGATACTTCTTTTGCACTTACTGAACCCCGCGACTCGCTTCGGCGGCCTAGTGGACTAGCCGACATGCACCTTGGTGAGAAACTCGCTCCAATTTTTGCAACGCTCCAATATTCCCCTCGTCTCAACCAATTCCCGCTGGATGGTTAGCTTAAGACTTGGGTCACCTCGTGCGGACACTACCAAGCCAAACAGCTGCAGACCCGTCATTCCGCATGTGTCGGACCGTTCCAGCAATCGCTGGACTGTGTTGGGAAAATCGGGGTCATTGCGCTGGTCGAGTGGCGCTTGCCTAAAGGTGCCGACAACTAACAGCCCCTTAGCGTCGCCACCGTCGTATTCCGGCATTTGTATCTTACCTACACATTCTGCGTATTTGCGTATTTCGGGGTCACCACGAATTTCCTCGGCGTCCGAGTGGAGAGCGGCATTTAGTTCTGCCATCCACCGCTCGACTTGCCGATACTGTCGTTCCCGCACCGGGCCATCAATGCCCTTTGCCTCGACGGCAACATAGCGCCCCGCGCAAGCCGCAATAATGTCCGCGCGAGAATTTGGGCCTTCTACTGCGCTGAGCCCAAGCTCCTGCAACGCGGCAATCACAGCAGTTGAGAAGCCGCCCCCCGTACCAGCTATCAGGCGCTTTAGGCCGGCGTCTGCAGCAAGTATTGCTTGTTCTGACGCAATCTGAGCATCGAGCTCCATCCGCTTTTCGTTCAGCCGCTCGATGCGAGCCATCACATCGGCCTCCCGGCTCGTCCTGAATTTGTCCGACCATTCTGGAAGGACTTCGACCTTTGCGGCCGTACGATCCGGCAGTTGAGAAATCGCACTATAGAACTGCTCGACGTTCTCCTCCATTTGGCTCTGGAAGGTCGGGATGAAAAACACCTTCCCCTTCCCCTCCATCACATACCCACCAACAGCAAACCTCTCTCCGGGCGTCGCCCGATGGGCAACCACCAGCGGCACGAGTTGCGGAGCGACGAGAGTGGCTCGATAGGACATGCTGCTCAAGAATGGCTCCAGCAGAGGTCCCACTGAACCTCCGGAAGCCAATTCAACTTTTGCACCATGAGTAGCCGTCATCTGCAGGGAGCCCAGAGGAAACATTGCCTCCACGCGGGCCACGGCGTTCGTACCATCTTGAAATGGACGGACGATAGGGGCTGCTGACGGCCCCACAACTATGAGATTGTGCCCCTCAGCGACCCAAGCTTTAATTTGCGTCATTCGCTGCGCCAGCGCGACATCTAGTCTGCCCGCCTTTGTGCGTGGCGGAAAGGCAACCAGTTCGTTGGCTAGGCTGTCTACGACCCAGATGATTGTGCTGTACTCGTACAGCGACTGGGTTGTTAGTAACCGTCCTCTATCGAGAGAGCCCTTTGATGGGCGCCCATCTATTACAAGCACGTGGTCATGGGTCATTGGAACCGACTGATTCATCTGAATGCGAAGATCCTGCGGCGTGACACTGTCGTCTCGGCTGGGCTGCCTCATTAGCGAACCAGCGCAAGACAACTAAACTGGCGACTACAGAACATACCCCTTCGTTGCCCCAGGACGGGCGGTCGACCGAGTCTCGTTGAGGCGCCTCAAGAGGTGAGCCTTGAGCTCGGTGAGCGAACAGGCTGACGACCCAGCCATTGCGTCTAACTGCGACAGCGTGAATGACCCCACGGAAATTTGGTTCTCGGAAGCAATCCCAATGCGCCGCACTAATCGAGGAATGTCAGATTGTGAGACCAGCTGCTGTCCTACCGAGTATGCTGGGACAACAACCTTCCTCCACATTCTTCCTTCGTCGGCGTTGAAATGAGGTTCCAGCCGTGACGAGCACAGAAATATCAACCAAAGCTTCTTCTTCGTTGAAGCACAAAGGTCGTCGTAGAGTTTGCGCGATATGGGTGGGTATCCCGAAAATAGCACAGTTGCACGATTGACGGAAATTAGTCCACGCTCCGGCGTTAGCTCGCGACTTAGCGCGCGTGCAAACGATGTTCGCAGATCGCCGAGCGTTTTGCCCACCACACTCTCTTCGACCCTTTGCACAGATGCACGATTGCTATTGAATGGGTACACTCCTATGTCGTGAACGTTTGCGTGGCGTGTGAGGATTTTGAGGAAGTTCCTTTCTAAAGAAGCCGGATCAAACTTGAATTCGCTCTTATCAGCTCGCGTGTAAAACCAGAGGAAATTTCTAGTGTGCAGCGAGAAAGGCGCGCCCGAATTGAGCATTGCGCCATTACCAAGATATTCGCAGATGCGTTTAGTAAGCACGTCTTGTTCAACCGTAGAGTCGTAAAATGCAAGGACGGGAGAGTAGTTGTCATCCCTGGCTGCGATTTGATCCAAGACCCAATCGGAGTTTTGGTATCTCTGAATCGCGACCGCGACTTTGCGAAACACCTCGCTTAAATCATCCGGTTGCTTAATCAGCCTTCTCTCTGCGCCAATGAGTTTCCGACAGCGTACCTTCGAAAGATTGGCGCCGGTGATATTGGAGCCGGTGAGGTTTAGCGTGTCGGTGACCAGCGTCCCAAAATCGACGTTGCTCAAGTCACAGTGCTGCAAATCCGTGGCGGGGTCGATGCCACATCTAGCGACGAGCGTGGGGAAGTCTTCCTCCTCCGAATCCATCAGCTCAAATAGCAACCGGGGAAGATCATCGTTCATTTCAGAAGCTCGCCTCTCAGCGTTGACGCCCATCCGGTTATTGCGCCGCCCGTGTTTTCGGTTTGATTGAGCGCGCGGAGGTGCTTAGCGATGAGAAACCTTAGCTATAGCTGTTTTGTTCGGTGACCTTTTCCAATTATCTAGGAGCGACTGTGAGGTGGTCTCGACGTCAATGATTGCGAGGTCTTTGGGATGGAAGCTAAGCTGGGCTTCAACCGCAATTGAGGGCGCTGTTACCTTCAGTTTGCACAATGCTTCACTTCCCGAATACCGGGACTGCATGAAATCTTCACCGACCGCTGAGAAGCGCCACTTGTTTCCTGACATCGCAACGACAGGCTGTTCGTGGATTTCTACTGCTTGCTTTGAAGTCGATTGGATCTTGCTATCGCGCGTCGCGCCTCCACTCACGTGAGCATCGGCCTTCCCGGAAAGGCTCCCACTTGAGCTTGCAGACAGCCGCCCTCCAAACCCAGACCCGGTCTGCTTGATGGTCTGGACGGTCTGGACGTTCTCGCGGCGGGTCTTTGAGCCAGTTGGTGTTTTGTCCCCCAATCGGTGAACCTGAGGGTCAATTTCACACCCGCGAAGACCAAGCCCCAAGGTTGCTCGTGACAAGCCAATCTCAACCGATTTGGACCAGTCGTCTGATGAAATCATCATTGTCCCGAACCGCACATCCGCACCAAGCAAGAAGTCATGTTCGTTAGCGCCTTGAGGCGCAAAAAGAACGACTTCGAGCAAGTCCGCGCAGCCGGGCGTAGCGCTTTGCTCAAAATTTAGTGGCTTTGGCGGCTTCACCATCTCAAATCGTCCCACATACGCGACTCGCGTTGCACGATAGCGGAAGAATCTTCTGCTATGCAAAATGGAATCCGAGGGATTCGGAAAAGCCTTTTGTATATATTGTAAATGGACAATTGGTCCTTTAACGCCCCGCCTTGCTAGTGTGCTCTGCTAATTGACACCAAGCTTCCTAATTCCCGCACGTTTAATTGCGTGAAGGTCGTATGAGTGATTGGCCGCGGCGAGAACGACCCTACGGTCTGATCCGGAGGTTTTCTTCGTTGAGCGAGAGAGATTCAAAACCAGCTTTCAATAAAGGCTCTGTTTCCCGCAAAAATGCCGTACCGTACCGACTCCCGACGTTCTAGGATTCGGAGAAAAATGCATTCTCCAGGCCCATTCACGGCGCATTTTAAGTACGGCCGGCGTTCTCCGAATCGTAAAAACACGCGAAAATAGCCGCGTTTTCGAGCCTCCCTCGGTGTCGAGGTACGAAGTTTTGGGGCAAACTGGCGGAGAGAGTGGGATTCGAACCCACGGTACGGTTTCCCGCACACACGCTTTCCAAGCGTGCGCCTTAAGCCACTCGGCCATCTCTCCGGGAGGCCTCTCTTGAAGGGCTGAGGCGGATTTTGCAAGGGAGCGTGGGGCCGGACCGCGAAATTTCCCCAATGGATTGAAAATATTGGATAAATTGGCGGCGTCCGCAGCCCCGTCCAGCGGCCTTGCTTGCAACGGCGCGCGATTTTGGCCGGAGGCTAGTCCGGGACCGGCGCAAATCACCGGACGCACTGATCGGGCCGCCCTCCGGTTATGCCACGGCACGCGAAACATCAGGCGCGGAATGCACCTCACCACAGTGTTGCGGCCTGATGGATTCGGGCTCGCGCCAGGAGATGCGCCGGGGAATGACGGCGAGCGAGGCGCGACAAAACAACCCGACGGGCAACTCAGTAAAACCTGTCAATCCTCATGCGTAAAGATATTTCGCTTTATCAGAAATGTAACTCGGTGTATGGTTTGCCCGTCTCACCCGATCGAGGGGCGCTTCGCGGTCGTCAAAACCGCCATCAGGGCGCTACCTTTCATTCGCCGAACGAGAGGAGATCGCGATCTTGCGTGCACAGGGCCAGGGGGTACGAGCCATCGCTCGTCAGCTCGGTCGCTCTCCCTGCACGATCTCTCGTGAACTTCAGCGCAACGTGGCGCGCCGCCACGGCGCTCCAGAATACCGAGCTACGACGGCACAATGGCACGCTGATCAATCCGCCCGGCGGCCAAGGCCGGCGAAGTTGGCGCAGAATCCTACTCTGCGAGATTATGTGCAGGCCAGGCTTGCCGGTATGATCGCTACCGTGGACGGCGCGTCCCTCGCCGGCCCGAAGGTCGTGTGGAAGGGGCGCCGGGGCCGTGCATCGACAGAATCGGCGCTGGGCGACGGCGTGGAACCCGGAACAGATTTCTCGCCGTCTTCGGCTCGACTTTCCCGGGGATGAGACGATGCGCATTAGTCACGAGGCCATCTATCAGGCACTTTATGTGCAAGGTCGTGGAGCTTTGCGCCGCGAACTGACGGCTTGCCTGCGCACTGGGCGGGCGCTGCGGATGCCGAGAGCGCGCATACTTAAAGGCAGGAGCTTCATTCCTTCCGAGATCATGATCAGTCAACGCCCGGCGGAGGTAGCCGATCGAGCCGTGCCGGGCCACTGGGAAGGCGATCTCATTCTGGGCCTTGGCAGTTCTGCGATCGGCACCTTGGTGGAACGCACGACACGCTTCACCATTCTGCTGCATCTGCCGCGCCTGGCGGAAGAGGAGTTCATGTGAAGAAAGGATCTGCGCTCGCCGGTCATGGTGCTGAGGCCGTGCGCGACGCGATTACCCGCGCGATCTTCACCTTGCCTGAACAATTGCGGCGGTCGCTGACATGGGATCAAGGGGCTGAACTGGCTCCGCACGCACGATTGAAGATCGATGCGGGCGTGCAGGTCTACTTTTGCGATCCTCACAGCCCATGGCAACACGGCACCAACGAGAACACCAATGGATTGCTGCGCCGGTACTTCCCAAAAGGCACCGATCTCGGCATACATAATGCCGACGACCTTGAGGCCGTGGCTCTCGCACTCAACGCCAGGCCTCGAAAAACCCTCGGCTGGAAAACGCCGGCCGAAACTCTCAACGAACTGCTCAGTGCGAGCAAAAGTGTTGCGACGACCGGTTGAAACCGCCCAGTACGCCGCGGCCTATCAGATTGGACTCGGCGTCTCTGGAATACTGGATCACTCGCATGCGCGGGTGATGACACCGAGGGGCTGTTTTGACAGGTGAATCGGAAGACAACGATGCACGAGGACGGGCAAAGCAGGCGTGCCCATCCTGCTATGCGATGCGACTAGTGATATCGCGCGGCAAGATCCGCCGTGCGGCGCGGCCACAGACTTGGTGGCTCCGGCAGCGCCGCGTTTCCCGCACTGTGCGTATCCTGCAGCGCCTCGATGAAATCGGCGAACCATTGCTGGATGGTGCCGCTGTTGAGCTTCTCCATCATGGCTTCCCAGCGCATCCGCCGCTCGGTCAGCGGCATCGCGAGCGCCGTCGCCAAGGTACGTGCCATGCCGTCGATGTCATGCGGATTGACCAGCAACGCGGCGTCGAGCTCGTTCGCCGCACCGGCGAATTTCGACAGCACCAGCACGCCGGGGTCGGCCGGGTTCTGGGCCGCGACGTATTCCTTGGCGACAAGGTTCATGCCGTCCTGCAGCGGCGTCACCACGCCGACCTGCGCGGTGCGGTAGAGCCCTGCGAGCACGCCCTGGCCGAAGCCCTTGTTGAGGTAGCGGATCGGCGTCCAGTCGACCTCGCCATGCACGCCGTTCACGTCGGTGACGAGCTTCGCCACCTCGCTTGCGAGATTGCCGTAGGCCTCGATCGCGCCGCGCGACGGCGTTGCGATCTGCAGCAGCGACACTGAACGCTTCAGGTTCGGATGCAGCGTCCACATCTTGTCAAACGCCTTGATGCGGTTGACGAGACCCTTGGAATAATCGAGCCGGTCGACGCCGATCGCGAGCTTCTCGCCGTTGAGGCTGCGCCGCAGCCGCGTCACGTCGGGATGCATCATCGCCTTGGTCGCCTGCTGCGCGAACTTCCCGGGATCGATCCCGATCGGAAACACCGCCGCGCGGGTGCGGCCGAACGACGAATTGATCACGCCGTTGCGCACTGCAAAATCGAGATCATTCTGCACGTAGCTCAGGAAGTTCTCGCAGTCCTCATCGGTCTGGAAGCCGATCAGATCATAGGACAGCATCGCCTCGATCAGCTCGCGATGATTGGGCACACCCGCGATCACCGCGCGCGCCGGCCACGGCGTGTGCAGGAAGAAGCCGATCGGCTGCGTGGCGCCGAGATCGCGCAGCTCGGCGCCGAGTGCGAGGAAGTGATAGTCCTGGATCCAGAACACGGAATCAGGCTTGCGGAAGCGCAGCAGCGCGCGCGCCATGAACGCGTTCACTTCGCGATAGCTCGCGTAGTCCTCGTGCGACGCACGAATCAGATCGGCGCGCGAATGCATCGCGGGCCACAGCGCCGAGTTGGCAAAGCCCTCGTAGTAGCCGCCATAGTGCGCGGCCGGCAGATCGAGCATCGCCAGCGCGCCCGCACCGAGAGCTTCGACCTCTGCAAAAGGTTCCTTCAAGTTCCCGTCGCGGACGCGTCCGCTGGAACCAACCCAAATTGCCCCTGTTTTTTCCACTACCGGCAACAATGCCGCAGCCAGCCCCCCCGTCATGGGTTCATTGGGTTTTCCGCGCGAGACGCGGTTCGATACGACGACGAGGTTCACCCGGTCCCCTCCTGTTGGTCAACTCGCGTATTAACAACCATTCATCAAGATGGTTCCGGATCAAAGAATCTCCCAATTGAAACCAAATTCTGGCGGAGCGCGAAGGAACTCGCGGGAACTCGCGAAAAGAAAAATTCATGCGAGATCGCTCACACGACGCAAAAGCACCGCATTCGGATCGGTCGCGATGAATCTGACTTGTTAGGACAGGCTGCCGTCCCTATCGTCGTCGAGCAGCTGCGCGAGAAACTCGCGCACATCGCTCGGCCCGTCGAAATGTCCGGCGACGCCGGTGGCGCGGCGGCCGACGGAGAACGCGAGACCGTTGAAACCCGGCATGATCGCGAACACGGTCTCGTCGGTGACGTCGTCGCCAATGAAGAACGGGCGGCGTCCCTTGAATGGCTCATGCGTCATCAGCTCGCGCACGCCGGTTGCCTTGGTGAAGCCGGAATGCTTGATCTCGCAGACGCTCTTGCCCGGCAGCACCTCGATCGGCGCATTCGGCAGCTCGGCGCGGATCAGCGACACCGCCTCATAGATCGCCCTCTCCGCCTGCGGCGCCAGCCGATAGTGCAGCGCCAGGGAATAGCCCTTGTCCTCGAGCAGAATGCCGGGGCTGAGCTTGGCGATCGCGGCGAGGCGGCGCTTCAATTCCTTGTCCAGCGGCGGCGCGTGCGCCGCGACCGCCTCGCTGTCCGGCTGCAGCCGCATCTCGGCGCCATGGCCGCCGACCGCGGGAAACTGCTCCGGCGCGAAGATCAGGTCGATGTCGTTGAGCGAACGGCCGCTGACCAGCGCCAGCGCGCCGTTGGTGCGATCATGCAATTGCTTCAGCGTGGTCGCGAGTTCCGGCGGCACCCAGACCTCGCGCGGCGTCGGTGCGAAATCGAGCAACGTGCCGTCGATGTCGAGCAGCACCGCGGTGCGATCCAGCGGCGGAATCAGCGATGCCGGCGCGCTGTCAGTCGTCCTGTCGGGAGTGATGTCATCATCCAGGGGCATTTCGGCCAATTCATGCTTCGTCATAGTCTACTCCACAAATGCCAACGGTCGCGCGACAGATTCGAGCGATTTTCGCTCGGCCGCGATGGCATAGCGCCATGCAATGGCTGCGGCGATCATCATGAGTGCCGACCCCAGAAGGTAGCCGGCGAAAACGCTGTTGCGCGATCCGGTGTCGATCAGCACGCCGAACAACGCCGGTCCAATCACGCCGCCGATGCCGGTGCCGACAGCATAGAAGACGGCGATCGCAAGCGCGCGGACCTCCAACGGAAACGTCTCGCTGACGGTGAGGTAGGCGGCGCTCGCCGCCGGCGAGGCGAAGAAGAAGATCACCATCCAGGCGATGGTCTGGGTCTGCGCGCTGAGCGCGCCGATCGAGAACAGATAGCCGGACAGCGCCAGCAGCACGCCCGAGACGCCATAGGTCAACGCGATCATGGTGCGGCGGCCCAGCGTGTCGAACAGGCGGCCGAGCAGCAGCGGCCCGAGGAAGTTGCCGGCGGCGAACGGCAGGATGTACCAACCGACATTGCTGGCGGCGATGCCGAAGAAATCGGTCAGGATCAGCGCGAAGGTGAAGAAGATCGCGTTGTAGAAGAATGCCTGCGCGGCCATCAGCGCGAGCCCGACCAGCGAGCGCTGCCGGTAGGTGGAGAACAAGGTCACCGCGACCTCGCGCAGCGGCGTGTGATGGCGCATCCGCAGCTTGATCTTCTCGAAGCTCTCGCTCGGCTGTTCGTGACCGAGCACGGAGGTCTCGATATCGGAAACGATCTTGTGGGCTTCTTCGGGGCGTCCATGGATCATCAGCCAGCGCGGGCTTTCCGGAATCCACATTCGCATTAACAGCACGACGAGGCCGAGCACCGCGCCGGTGAAATAGGCGATCCGCCAGCCGTGATCCGGCGCAAGCAGCGCAGGATCGAGCAGGACGATCGCGCTCACCGCACCGATCGCGGCGCCGATCCAGAAGCTGCCGTTGATGACAAGATCGGTCCAGCCGCGATAGCGCGCCGGCACCAGCTCCTGGATGGTCGAATTGATCGCGGTGTATTCGCCGCCGATGCCGGCGCCGGTGAGGAAGCGAAACAGCGCGTAGCTCGCGACATTCCACGACAGCGCGGTCGCGGCCGTCGCCGAGAGATAGAGCGCGAGCGTGATGAAGAACAGCTTCTTGCGGCCGATCCGGTCGGTGAGCCAGCCGAAACCGAGCGCGCCAAGCACAGCGCCGGCGAGATAGGCGCTGCTGGCGAGCCCGACATCGGCGTTGGAAAAGCTCATCGTCGGGCTCTCCTTCAGCGCGCCCGACAGCGCACCGGCGAGCGTCACTTCGAGCCCGTCGAGAATCCAGGTGATGCCGAGCGCCAGCACGACGCGGGTGTGGAAGCCGCTCCAGCTGAGATTGTCGAGCCGAACCGGGATCGAGGTCTCGATGATGCGGTCGTCATTTGGCGCGACTGGAGCAGCCGCCTCGTGCGTGGTCGCAGAGCTCAACTGTGTCCGCTGCAGTGTCATCAGAATCGACCAACGAGAAAGACCCCGGAACGGTGTGTTCCAAGGCTCTCTTTCCCAGGATTGCGGCAAACGGAGTGCCCGCCACGCGATGTCAACGCCGCAGTCGGGCAAGGGTTCCCGCAATGCGGCATAGGAACCGCGATTGCGGCGGACGGTTTTCGGCTCGACAGCTACGGAGGCATTGATGGCCGCGCACAAGAAAACCACGCGCAAGACGGCAAGAAAATCAACGCGAAAACCAGCAAGGAGATCGGCCGCACGATCCGCCAGCATGACACGCCGCAAGCGCGGAGCGAGCAAGACGACGACGAAGCGCTGGTCGCAGCGGGTCACGAGGGAGAGCGATGCGCTCGACCTCAAGCGCGGCGTGTTCAAACAGACGAGCGCGAAGAAGATCGCATCATCGCTGAAAACATCCGCCGAGCAAAGCACGCGCCGCAAGAGCGGCGCCTATCGTTCCGCGTTGTCGATGCTCACCTTCTATATCAACCGCGCCGGGAAGACGCTGCCCAAGACCGAGCGCTCACGGCTGGAGCGCGCCAAGGTCGAATTGAAGCACCAGTTCGGACGGGATTAGCCCCGCCGTCTCGTCGACTAACGGCGTCGTCCCGGCGCCGGGACCCATACGCCGCGGCCATCGGAAAGGGCAAGCGGCGAGTTATCCGCACGCCAACGAACGCTGGTGGTTATGGCCCCGGCCGGCGCCGGGACGACACTTGTGGGTCTACGCCGCGCGGATGTTCGCCATGAAGCGGTCAAGCTCCTCGCGCAGCCGCGAACTCTCGACCGACAGCGAGCGGGCCGAGTTCAGCACCTCTTCGGAGGCGACTCCGGTCTCGGTGGCGCCCCGGTTGACCTGGGTAACGCTGGAAGCGGCTTCCTGGGTGCCCTGCGCGACGTTCTGCACGCTGCGCGCGATCTCCTGCGTTGCCGCGCTCTGCTGCTCGACCGAGCTCGCGATGTTGGTCGCGATCCCGGAGATCTGCCCGATCGTGCCGCCGATCTCCTTGATCGCGGCAACCGATTCCTGCGTCGCTGCCTGCATGCCCGAGATATGGGTCGAGATCTCGTCGGTGGCTCTCGCGGTCTGGCTCGCCAGCGACTTCACCTCGGCGGCGACCACCGCGAAGCCGCGGCCCGCATCGCCGGCGCGCGCAGCCTCGATGGTGGCGTTCAGCGCCAAGAGATTGGTCTGCTCGGCGATCGCCGTGATCAGCTTGACCACGTCGCCGATCTCCTGCGCGGCGCGCGAGAGCTTGCCGATCCGGGCGTCGGTCTGCTCGGCCTGACGCACGGCGGAATCGGCGATCTGGCTGGATTCCTTGGCGCGGCGGCCGATCTCGTCGACCGACGCCGACAGCTCCTCGGTCGCGGAAGCAACCGACTGCATGTTGCTGGAGGCTTCCTCGGAGGCGCCTGCGACCTGGCTCGACAGGTTCTGCGTGGTCTCGGCAGTGCGGGTCAGCGTGCCTGCCGCGGATTCGAGCTGCACGGCGGAAGCCGACACATTGGAGACGATCGAGCCGACGGCGGATTCGAATTCGTCGGCAAAGCGAATCAACTCGGTGCGCCGAGCGGCCGCGCTCGCCTTGTTCTGCGCTTCCTGGGTCGCGGCATCGCGCTCGGCCTTGGCGACCGCCTGGACCTTGAACTCCTCCACGGCGCCGGCCATCTCGCCGAGCTCGTCGCGCCGGCCGAGGCCCGGCAGCACCACGTCGAAATTGCCGGCTGCCAGCTCACGCATCGCCGCACACATCGCCGCGATCGGGCGCGAAATGCCCTTGCCGAGCAGGAATGCCCACACCAGCCCGAGCACGAAGCTGCCCGCGGCAAGCATCACGATCAGCTGCTCGGTTTCGCCGATCATGGAATGCGATTCGTTCTCGAGCCGCTTCTGGTCGGCGAGCAGGTCGGACTTCATCGCCGCCGCGCCCTGGCTGATGGCGGCCGCGGATTCCGTCATCTCGACGGTCAGGTCGTCGATCGACTTCGCATTTGCGATCAGCTTGGCCAGCGCCTCGCGGTATTCTTCAAGCAACCCGGTGATGTCCTTCACGCCCTGGGCGATCCGCTCGTTCTTCGAGGTGATCCCCTTCACGAGATTGTCAGCGAATTTCAGCCGGGCGAGCGCGCTGGTGGCAACGGTCTTGTCGCCGTTGACGACGAACGTGTTGACGGCGCCGGTGATCGACTGCAGCTGGTCGGCGACCTTCTTGGCGCCGAACTGGATCGACTGCAGCTCGGAATCGTCGGCATTGCTCGGCAGATCGTCGAGCTTGTAGCGCATCGAGGTCGCACTGCGGACCAGTCTGTTCTGCGCGGTCTGCGCGCTCTCGTCCTTGATGCGGACGATCTCGGCAAAAATCTTGGTGAAGGCGCGGAATTCGCGCTCCAGCTTGGTGACCTGCTCGAGGCGGGCCGGATTGCTGGTGCCCTTCATCGACGCCACGATGGCGTCCTTCAGGCTGGCCTCGGCGGCGAGCGCGGCCTTGGCGTCGTCCTCCTTGCCGGTGGCGACGTAGTAGCGCACCAGCGAACGGTAGGAGATCAATTCGCGATCGATGTTGCGGGCGAGGTCGGCTTCCGCGACACTCTGGCGGTAGGAGCCGACACCGGCGGAGACCCGCTCGAAGCCCATATAGGCAAAGCCCATGGTGGCCGCCGACAGCGCCAGCGTGACGGCAAAGCCGAGCATGATCTTGGCTTGAAATCTGAGGGTTGGGAACCTGATCGACAGCGATCGCTTGAGTCCCGGCATTCCAACCCCCGTCTTCATTCTGAAAACCACGCGGGGTCCGGCAGCAACCCGCCCCAGCCCCCGGAGGGCAAAACTAAGGCAGAATCAATAAGGCCCGGTAAATGGGCAGCGCCACGCCCGTATCGGCCCGGTACTACCTTGGTCTGCCCGGGGGGGTGGGCAAGGTGATTGACGCGCGGGTCCGGCCCGATAGTTTAGAACCGATCAAACCTGTCCCTGCCCGGGCCAGGACAACACATCGGGAGGTGTCCCATGTCATCGCGTCGGTCGGCGCCGCTGGCGCTTGCGGCGAGCGTAGCTGCCGGCGAAGCCGCGCGGCCCATGACATCCCCCTCACGACCTAGAATATAAAGGCAGGGCGGACCGCGAACCATCGCGGCTTGGCCCGGATGCCCTTACGGCCCGCGCGGCTTCAACCGGCCGCGCCAAGAAAAGCAAAAAATTCTGGTCAGGGAGAACGCCTTTGGCGAAGCAGAACGGCAGCGCCACCGACAGTATTGTCGTGGTGCAGGCAAAGACCAACGGGCCGCAGGAAGCCGCCGACGAGATCGCGCGCCAGTTGGCGGCGACTGATCTCGCCATGCTCGTGGTGTTCGTGTCGCCGTTCTATGACCCGAAGGAATTCATTGCCGAACTGTCGAGGCAGATGCCCGACGTTCCGATCTTCGGCTGCACCACGGCGGGCGAATTGTCGCCCGGCGGCTGGGATGAGGACAGCGTCGTCGCGATGGGCTTCAACGCCGCCGATTTCGTCATCGCGGCCCGGCCGCTGTTCGATCTCGCGACGTTCCGGGTCGATCACGGCCGCTCGATGTGCACCGAGTTGCAGAACGAATTCGCGCAACGCACCGAGCATTGCGATCACACCGACGATTCCTTCGGGCTGCTCTTCATCGACGGCATGTGCCAGCGCGAGGAAACCATCATGTCGGCGATCTACGCGTCGCTCGGCGACATTCCGGTGGTCGGCGGCTCCGCCGGCGACGGCCTGCGCTTCGAGAAGTCGTGGATCTTCTACGGCGGCGAAGCCTTTACCGACGCTGCCGTCCTGATCCTGATCCGGACGCGGCTGCCGTTCCGCACCTTCAAATGCGACCATTTCGAGCCGACCTCGACCAAGATGGTGGTGACCGAGGCCGACATCGAGCACCGTATCGTCAAGGAATTGAATGCGGAGCCCGCCGCGCTGGAATATTCCCGTGCCGTCGGCCTCAGCGACAGCAAGCTCGAACTGTTCTCGTTCGCCGCGCATCCGGTCCTGGTGCGCGTCGGCGGCGCCTATTACGCGCGGTCGATCCAGCGCACCAATCCGGACGGGTCGCTCCAATTCTTCTGTGCCATCGACGAGGGCATGGTGCTGACGGTGGCGCGCGAACGTGATCCGATCGACGTGACGAGCCGCCTGCTCCAGGAGCTGACCGAGGATCTCGGCGAGGTCTCGATGTTCATCGGCTTCGAATGCGTGCTGCGCCGGCTCGACGTCGAGCAACGCCAGCTGTCGCGGGAGATGTCGGAGCTCTATCGCCGCAACAAAGTGATTGGCTTTCAGACCTATGGCGAGCAGTATCGCTCCATGCATGTCAACCAGACGCTGACCGGCATCGCCATCGGCAAGCGGGCTGTCGCCCCGCAATGACCGACAGCACGACCACGCGCATTGCGGCCCTCGAACGCGAAGCCGAGAAGCTGCGCAAGATCAACGCGGCGCTGATGTCGCGCGTCGAACGTTCGACCGACCAGCAGCTCAATGCCTTCTCGCTGTTCGAGACGGCCATCGCGCTGGATCAGCAGGTGCGTGACCGCACCCAGCAGCTCAAGCAGGCGCTGCAATCGCTGGAAAAGACCAACGGACGCCTGCTGCAGGCCAAGCAGCAGGCCGAGGCGGCAAGCTCGCTGAAATCATCGGTGCTGGTTTCGGTGACGCACGACCTGTTGCAGCCGCTCAATGCAGCGCGACTGACGCTGTCCGCACTGACCGAGATGGCCAGCGAGCCCAAGAGCGTCGCGCTGACCGACCAGATCGACCGTTCGCTGGCGACGCTCGAGGACATGCTGCGCACGCTGCTCGACATCTCGAAGCTCGACGCCGGCGTGCTCAGGCCCGAATTCGGTCCAGTCGCAATCGCCTCGCTGTTCGAGCCGCTGGAGCAGGAATTTGTGGCGACCGCCGCCAAGCGCAACCTCGGCTTCAAGATCATGCCGTCGTCCGCGGTGGTTCGCTCCGACCCGCTGATGCTGCGCCGGATCCTGCAAAACCTCGTGGCCAACGCGCTGCGCTACACCCAGCGCGGCACGGTGCTGATGGGATGCCGCCTCAAGGGCGACGACATCTGCATCGAGGTGCATGACACCGGGCCGGGCATCCCGGAAGCCCAGCGCGAAGCCATCTTCGTCGAGTTTCAGCGCGGGGACGCCGGCGCAAGCGACAAGGCCGGCATCGGGCTTGGCCTTTCGATCGTGCGCCGGTTTGCCGACCTGCTCGGTCATGACATCAGGCTGAGTTCACGCGCCGGCAAGGGCTCGGTGTTCTCGGTCACCGTGCCGCGCACCCTCGATCCGGTTGCGATCCCCGTGCGCGAGCAGGCCAGCGTCGACTATCGCTATGGCGGCATGGAGGGCGCGAAGATCCTGCTGATCGAGAACGACCTCTCGAGCGCCGAGGGCCTCGCCCATCTGCTGGAGAAATTGGGGCTGCGACGTCGCCGTGACGATCTCCAAGACCGAGGCGCTCGAGCGCATCCACGCACTGGACGGCATCCCCGACGCCATCATCGCCGACCTGCACCTCGACAATGGCGAGACCGGCATCCAGGCCGTCGACGTGATCCGCGGCGAGATCAACGCCAAGGTTCCGGCAATCATCGTGACCGCCGACTACTCGGCCAAGGCCGCCTCCGACGTCTCGGCCTTCGGCCACGAATTGCTGAAGAAGCCGATCAAGCCCGCCGAGATGCGCTCGCTGTTGTCGTTCCTGCTGGCGGCGGAGCAGTCGAGCGCGCGGCTATGATCAGAGCGTTTTCGAGCGAAGTGGATACCGGTTCGCGTGAAGAAAACGCGTCAAGACAAGAACCTGGAGCCCCGTTCCGATTCCATCGGAACGGGAAAGGCTCTAGTCGCCATGCGACGGCGGCGAGACCGTCACCGGCGCATGATCGTGCTTGCCGAAATCCAGTTTCGACAGCGCGATGATGGCCTCGGTCCGGCTGCGCACGCCGAGCTTCCGCAGGATCTCGGAGACGTGCACCTTCACGGTGGTGACCGAGATATCGAGCTGATAGGCGATGTGCTTGTTCTGCAGGCCGCGGCAGATCATGTCGAGCACGCGAAGCTGCTGCGCGGTGAACTGGCCGAGCTGCTGCACCAGTTGCCTGGTGTCGGCCTGGCCCTTCCGTGCGGCGGCCGAATCGCGGAAACGCGTCGGCAGGCACACCTCGCCTTCGAGAATGCCGCGCAGCAGGCGCGCCAGTTCGACCTTCGGCGTCGACTTCGGAATGAATCCGGAAATGCCGAGCGCGATCGCGCTGCCGATGATCCGGGAATCGTCATGCGCCGACACGATCACGAGCGCGCTGCGCGGCGCCGCGGCCCGCACCCGGTAGGCTCCGAGCAGGCCCGTGGTTCCCGGCATCGACAGATCGAGCAGGATCAGATCGAGGCCGTCGCGCGCGGCGATCACGTCGAGCGCGCCATCGATCGAGGTCGCTTGCAGCACCTCGGCGTCGGGAAACTCGGCCCCGATCACGCCGATCAGGGCGGCACGGAACAGCGGGTGGTCCTCGACGATCAGCAGTCGAGGCGCACCCGCCTTATCGAGCGGCGGCTCGTCCGCCAGGGGCGCGGTCGTGGTCAATGCTGCGCCGTCCTCCCTCGGATCGCTGATGACAGCCATTGTTCGGACGACGTTATCTCAAAGCCGGGCGGCAGCCTATAGGAAGCACCCCGGATGCGTTCGCCTTGCAGCGCAGCAAACCTAGGGCGCCTTCTCTACCTTCGCACCCGAGCTGGCTTCAAGGACGGGAAGCGGAATCTTGCCGAGCTCGATGATCGCCTTGTTGCGGCTGAACAGCTTCAGCTTGCGCAGGATCTCGGTGACATGCGCCTTCACGGTGGATTCCGCGAGCTTGAGCTCGGCGGCGATTTCGCGGTTCTGCAGGCCGCGGATGATCAAGTGAAGCACGCGGATTTGCTGCGGCGTCAGCTTCTGGATCCGCTCGCGCAGCGTCCGCGCCGTCTCGGACTGTTCCAGCGCGCCGACCGCGACGAAGTCCCGCGGCGCCGAGACCGATCCGCTCAGCACGCGCGCGATCGCCTGCGAGAGCTCGCCGAGCGAGGTCGATTTGGGCAGATAGCCGACCGCACCCATTTCCAGCGCCTCGCGGATGGTGTGCTTGTCCTCCTCGCTCGAGACGATGGCGATCGGCAGCCGCGGATAGCGATCCCTGATCTTCTGAAAGCCGGAGAAGCCGATGACGTCGGGCAGCAGCAGATCGAGCAGCGCGAGGTCGATATTCGGCTCGCTGGCGAGGATGCCAAGGGCCCCCTTGATCGAGGTGGCCTCATAAATCCGGGCATCGGGATGCGAGATGCGGATGGCGTTGCCAAGCGCCTCCCCAAACAGGGGGTGGTCGTCGATGATCAGGAACCCCATCATGAGGACCCTCGCACTGCTCGAGCCGTTTCCGTTCCGATTGAATCGGAACGGGGCACCCGATCCATGTTCTGATGCGTCTTCTTCACGCGAACCGGTATCCACTTCGCTTGAAAACGCTTCTATTGCCGATCGTAGCGGCTAGTTCGATCCGCCGGTATCCTGCACACTCTGCAGATAGGCATATACGCTTCTGAGTTCGTCGTCGCTGAAGACGTCCTTCCAGGCCGGCATGCCCTTGGCCGGCCGCCCGTCATGGACCGTCTTCCAGAAGGTCGACTCCATGTCATCAGCATAGCGCTTCTTGAGCAACCTGAGATCGATCTTTCGCTCGGCCTGCACCGCGTCCGGACCGTGGCAATGGGCGCAGGTGCCGTTGAAGACCTCCCGCCCCGCCGTGGCGTCGCCCTTGGCATCTCCGGCGGTCGCAGCGGTCTGGACCGGCTTCTCGGCCGAAGCCGCCTGCCCGACCGTGACGGGTTCGCCGGCTCCGACGGACGACGTCGTCGCCTGGTCTGCCTCGCCGAACTTCACCGGAGCGCCGTTCGGCACGCCGTATTTGGCAAACAGGGCGGAAATCTCCGGCTGCAGCGACGGCAGCACGGCGTCGACTTCATCGCGGAGCGCGCCGGACGCCTTGGCGAAGCCGATCGCGGTCGCCCAGAGCAGGCCGTCGCCCTCGGTCGAAACGATCTGGTACTTGTCGCCATAGGTGGTCTTGTTGAGCCACCCCGCCACCGGCGCCCAGATGAAGGCGATGTCGACCTTGCCCTGTTCGAGGGCCGCCATGCCCTCCTCCGGGCTGAGCACGGTGACCTTCTGGATGTCGTCACGGAGCGCCAGCAGATTTTGCGGGGTCGATTGATATTGCACCGCAACCCGCAATCCCTTGAGGTCGTCGATGCCGGCGAGCTTGCGATCCTTCGCGCGATCCCTGGCACCGACCAGCGCATAGCCTTCATGGGCGATCGGCTTGGAGAAGATCACCGCCGGCCCCATGAAATCGTCGACCAGCGGCAGGCCGACCATGGCGTCGCACTGCTTGCTGAGCAGCGTCTCCCGCACAGTGCGCTTGCCGAAATAGGACTTGTACCAGTTGGTGCTCACCGTGCGGCCGAGCTTTTGCGCCACCGCCTGGCCGATCTCGAGATAGAGGCCGGGCTTGCCCGGGTCGTCGCTCGAGAACGGCAGGTTGGTCGGGTCGGCGCAGAGCCGCAGCGGCGGTTTTGTCTCGTCGGCGCCGGCCGCCAGGGCCGGCACCATAAGCAGGGCGGAGAGCAGCACGGTCCGGATTGCATGTTCCAACCGCGTGTTGCGCGAGGGGGTGCGCAGTTCGTTTCGGGCGATGCAGGACACGGACAATGCTGCCTCCTTGACGATCGTTATTGCAGGGCGAACACGAACAGCGAGCCGCCTTCCGGCGCCGCGGCGACCATCTTCTTGCCGATGTCACCGAGGAAGGCCGGCAGCGCCGCGGTGCGTCCGACCACGATCGCGACATACTGCTTGCCGTCGACCGAATAGGTCACGGGACCGGCGCCGATGCCGCTGCCGAGGTTCTTGCTCCACAGCACCTTGCCGTTCTTGGCATCGATGGCGCGGAAGTCGCCATGCAGGTTGCCGGAGAACACCAGATTGCCGCCAGTCGTCAGCGTACCGCCGTTGAAGGGCAGGTCTTCCTTGATGCTCCACACCTTCTTATTGGCGATCGGATCCCAGGCCACGAGTTCGCCGAGGAAGCCGCCGGGGCCCGGCTTGGTGGGGAATTCGGCGCCGAGATAGAACACGCCGCGCTTGTAGTTCACGTCAGAGACCGACCAGTCCATGCACACATTGTTGCTCGGGATGTAGACGAGGCCGGTCTGCGGGTTGAACGACATCGGCTGCCAGTTCTTGCCGCCGATCAGGTTCGGGCAGATGTCCTTGGCGGGATGGCCGGGGCCGGGACGCTTGTCCGGATCCTCTTCCGCCCGCATCGTGTTGATGTCCCACTTCTTGGCCCAGTTGGCGAAGACGTATTTCTCGGCCGAGATCATCTTGCCGGTCTCGCGGTTGGCCACGAAGAAAAAGCCGTTACGATCCGCCTTCATCAGGACCGGCGTCTCGGCGCCCTTGATCTTGAGGTCGGCGAGCAAGAGCTCGTTGACGCCGTCATAATCCCAGGCGTCGGCCGGCGTGCCCTGGATGTGCCACTTGATCTTGCCGGTGTTGGGATCGATCGCCAGCGTCGAGGCCGTGTAGAGGTTGGTCAGCTTGCCGAAATTGCCGTCGCCGGTGGAGCGCACGCCGGTATTCCACGGTCCCGGATTGCTGGTACCCCAGTAGACCGTGTCGGACTTGGCATCGTAGGAGCCGACCAGCCAGGCGGCGCCGCCGCCATGCAGTCCGGTGTCGCCCTTCCAGGTGTCACTGCCGGGTTCGCCCGGCGCCGGCACCGTGTAGGTCTGCCAGAGCAGCTTGCCATCCTTGAGCGAGAAGGCCTGCAACGAGCCGCGGACGCCATATTCGCCGCCGCCGAAGCCGGTGATCACCTTGTCGCGGACGATGAGCGGCGGCGAGGTGATGACCGAGCCCTGCTTGTAGTCCACGACGGTCGAGGTCCAGAGCTCCTTACCGCTCTCGGCATCGAGCGCGGTCAGCTTGCCATCGAGCCGGCCGACGAAGATCTTGCCGTCGGCATAGGACACGCCGCGATTGTTGACGTCGCAGCAGGCGTATTGCAGCACGTCATCCGGAATATCGGGCTGCCAGGTCCATTTGCGCGCGCCGGTCGCGGCATCGACTGCATAGACGTATTTCGGCCCCCACGACGTCGACACATACAGCGTCTTGCCGATCACCAGCGGCGACGACTCGTTGGAGCGCAGCGAGGCCAGCGACAGCGAATAGACCAGCTGCAGCTTGCCCGCATTCTCGGAATTGATCTGCTTCAGCGGGCTGAACCGCGTATTACCGTAGTCGTGGCCGGCGATTGCCCATCCGTTCGGATCGGACGCCGCCTTCACGACGGAATCATTCGCTTTCGACGCGCCAATGCTTGCCATCACCATGGCGACCAGCGACACACCGGCAAAGAAAATCCCGCTCCTCAGCTTCATTGGCTTCCTCCAATATGGTTTCGTTGCCGCGATGGATGCATCGCGCGCGCGGATCGATACCCAATTTCATGAACCAGCGATCTTCTGTCGCTGCGTCGGCGATGAAAATGACAGCAACGCTATTGCGTCGTTATAGGCGGAAGGTAGTAGCAATCGCGGCGGCGATTTTGACGCGCCGCAGGCGCCATTGATCTGCGGAAAACCGCTTGCACTGCGGGGTGATTTCATCGCGCCGGAGCGTGCTCCCGGCAGCTTGCAAATTGCTCATTGAACGGCTGCCTGCTAGGATCGAAAGTACAGCCCGGCGCCTTCACGACAGGGCCGCACCTACGACTTTGATCGCGGTTACGTCCCATATGAAGCGTGGTCTACTGGGCCCATAACGAAGCTATTGGGAGAAACGCGTGTCTACAGTCAAACTGACGGTAAACGGCAGGGCGGTTTCGGTCGACGTCGAGGACCGGACCCTCCTCGTGCATCTCTTGCGCGAAAACCTCAACCTCACCGGCACCCATGTCGGCTGCGATACCAGCCAGTGCGGCGCCTGCGTCGTCCATGTCGATGGGCGGGCGGTCAAATCCTGCACCATGCTGGCCGGCCAGGCCGCGGGCTCCAACGTCACCACGATCGAAGGCCTCGCCAAGGGCGACGAGCTGCACCCGATGCAGGCGGCGTTCCGCGACAATCACGGCCTGCAGTGCGGCTATTGCACCCCCGGCATGATCATGTCCGCGGTCGATATCGTGCACCGCCATGGCGGCAAGCTCGACGAGGAAACGGTTCGCCACGAGCTCGAAGGCAACATCTGCCGCTGCACCGGCTACCATAACATCGTCAAGGCGGTGCTCGATGCAGCCGGCCGTATGAAGGTCGCGCAGGCCGCCGAATAGCCGGCCCACGCAGTACACACGATCAAGCTCATCACCGCCGGTCTCGATGGAAACGGCGGCAAATCGAATCTCCGTCGGGAGGACTAGACTATGGGTGTTGAAGGAATTGGCGCACGAGTCGTGCGCAAGGAAGATCGCCGGTTCATTACCGGCCAGGGACGTTATGTCGACGACGTCAAAATGGTGGGCATGAGCTACGCTCACTTCATCCGCAGCCCGCATGCACATGCCAAGGTAAAGGGCATCAACTCCGCCGAGGCCATGAAGATGCCCGGCGTGATCGCGGTGCTGACCGGACAACAGATCGTCGACGACAAGGTCGGCAATCTGATCTGCGGCTGGGCCATCACCTCGAAGGACGGCTCACCGATGAAAATGGGCGCGTGGCCGGCGATGGCGCCGGAGACCGTGCGCTTCGTCGGACAGGCCGTCGCGGTCGTGATCGCCGAGACCAAGAACCTGGCCAAGGACGCGGCGGAAGCCGTCGTCGTCGACTACGAAGAACTTCCCGCGGTGGCCGACGTCAGGGCCGCGATCAAGTCGGGCGCGCCGCAACTGCATCCCGAAGCCCCCGGCAACATCGTCTATGACTGGCACATCGGCGACGAAGCCGCGGTCGGCGACGCCTTCAGCAAGGCCGCCAACGTGGTGACGCTCGAGCTCACCAACAACCGCCTGGTGCCGAACGCGATGGAGCCGCGCGCGGCGATCGCACAATATGACCAGGCCGAAGAGCACTACACGCTCTACACCACCTCGCAAAATCCGCACGTCGCCCGCCTCGTGCTGTCGGCGTTCTACAACATCGCGCCCGAGCACAAGCTGCGCGTGATCGCACCCGACGTCGGCGGCGGCTTCGGCTCCAAGATCTACATCTATCCGGAAGAGATGGTGGCGCTGTGGGCCTCGAAGAAGGTCAATCGCCCGGTGAAGTGGACCGGAGACCGTTCCGAGGCCTTCCTGACCGACGCGCATGGCCGCGACCACGTCTCGAAGGCGGAGATGGCGTTCGACAAGGACAACAAGATCCTTGGCCTGCGGGTGAAGACCCACGCCAATTTCGGCGCCTACATGTCGCTGTTTTCCTCGGCGGTGCCGACCTATCTCTACGCGACGCTGCTGTCGGGCCAGTATGTGATCCCAGCGATCTATGCCGAGGTGACCGGCGTCTACACCAACACCACGCCGGTCGACGCCTATCGCGGCGCCGGCCGCCCCGAGGCGAGCTATCTGCTCGAGCGCATGATGGAGACGGCGGCGCGGCAGCTGAAGGTCGACCCAACCGAGCTGCGCAAGAAGAACTTCATCAACCAGTTTCCGTATCAGACGCCGGTGATCATGGCGTATGACGTCGGCGACTTCCACGCCTCGATCGATGCGGCGATGAAGGCAATCGACTATGCCGGCTTCCCGGCCCGCAAGGCCAAGGCCAAAGCCAGTGGCAAGCTGCGCGGCATCGGCGTCTCCTGCTACATCGAGGCCTGCGGCATCGCGCCGTCGAAGGCGGTCGGCAGCCTCGGGGCCGGCGTCGGCCTGTGGGAATCGGCGGAAATCCGTGTCAATCCGGTCGGCACCATCGAGGTGCTCACCGGCTCGCACAGCCACGGCCAGGGCCACGAAACGACGTTCTGCCAGATCATCGCCGAGCGGCTCGGCGTGCCGATCAGCCAGGTGTCGATCGTCCACGGCGACACCGACAAGGTGCAGTTCGGCATGGGCACCTACGGCTCGCGCTCGATCGCGGTCGGCGGTGCGGCGATCGTGAAGGCGATGGAGAAGGTGGAAGCCAAGGCCAAGAAGATCGCGGCGCATGCGCTCGAGGCTTCCGAGAGCGACATCGTGATCGAGAACGGCGAGTTCAAGGTCACCGGCACCGACAAGGCGATCGCGCTGCCGATGGTCGCACTCGCGGCCTACACCGCGCACAACCTGCCCGACGGCATGGAGCCCGGCCTGAAGGAGACGGCGTTCTACGACCCGACCAACTTCACCTTCCCGGCCGGCGCCTATATCTGCGAGCTCGAGGTCGATCCAGGCACCGGCAAGACCACCTTCGTCGACTTCGTGGCGGCGGACGATTTCGGCCGGCTGATCAACCCGATGATTGTCGAAGGCCAGGTCCATGGCGGCCTTGCGCAGGGCATCGGCCAGGCGCTGCTCGAGGGCGCGGTCTATGACGACACCGGTCAGCTCGTGACCGCGTCGTTCATGGACTACACCATGCCGCGCGCCGACGACCTGCCGTCGTTCCAGCTCTCCCACACCACGACGCTGTGTCCGGGCAACCCGCTCGGCGTCAAGGGCTGCGGCGAAGCCGGCGCGATCGGCGCCTCTGCTGCCGTGATCAACGCGATCACGGACGCCATCGGCAACAACAAGCTGGAAATGCCGGCGACGCCCGATCGCGTCTGGCACGCCATTCACGGTTGAGGGAGGAAGAGCCATGTACGAGACAAATTATCACCGCGCTTCCTCGGTCGCCGACGCCGCAGCCACGTTTGCCAAGGGCACGGAATCAAAATTCCTTGCCGGCGGACAAACCCTGCTCCCCGTGATGAAGCAGCGTCTCGCCGCCCCGTCCGACGTGATCGACCTTTCCAAGGTGCAGGAGATGATCGGCATCGAGGTTTCGGGCGACACCGTCACCATCAAGGCCGCAACGCCGCATTACGATGTGGCGCAAAGCGATGCGGTCAGGAAGGCGATCCCGGCGCTCGCCAATCTGGCGTCGATGATCGGCGATCCCGCCGTGCGCTATCGCGGCACGATCGGCGGCTCGCTCGCCAACAACGACCCGGCGGCGGATTATCCGGCGGCGGTGCTGGCGCTCGGCGCGACGGTCAAGACCAACAAGCGCTCGATCCCGGCGGATGACTTCTTCAAGGGCCTGTTCACGACGGCGCTCGAGGATGGCGAGATCATCACGCAGGTCACGTTCCCGATCCCGGCCAAGGCGGGTTATGCCAAGTTTCCGAACCCGGCCTCGCGCTTTGCCCTGACTGGCGTGTTCGTCGCCAAGACCAAGTCGGGTGACGTCCGCGTCACCGCGACCGGTGCATCGCAAAGCGGCGTCATGCGGGTGGGGCCGATCGAGCAGGCGCTGAAGGCGAATTGGGCGGCCTCGGCGCTCGATAGCGTCACGATCGCGGCGAGCGGCCTGCTCGCCGACATCCACGGCTCGGCGGACTACCGCGCGAATCTGGTGAAGGTGATGGGACAGCGGGCAGTGACTGCCGCCGGCTGATAGCGCCTAAACACAAGTCGAGCGGCGGCGCGCAGCGATGCGCGCCGTTCGCGTTCTACCGGCGCCTCGTTTTACCGGCACGTCGGGGCAAAAGACGCTTGCCTCATCGCGCGTTCGGCGAGACAATTTAGCTAATCAGCTAATTAAAAATACCGTCCCACGGACGGCTGGGAGAAGGCATGACATTCGGCACCAAGCCAGCCGCAAACACCTCAGCCGCTTAACGCCCCACAACGAACGGATAACAACGTGCTCGATAAACCTGCCTCCCAAACCGCCGCTCGCATTTCGGGCCCGCTCGCCGGCTTCCGCATCGTCGAATTCGCCGGCATCGGCCCCGGCCCGTTCGCCTGCATGCTGCTCGCCGACATGGGCGCCGAGGTCATCACCCTCGATCGGGTCGGCGCCGGCAAGAATTTGAAGGCGGTGGCCACCCGTGGCCGCAAAGTCATCGAGCTCGACCTCAAGAACAAGGCGGCGATTGCTGAAGTGCTCGACCTGCTCAGCCATGCCGATGCACTGATCGAAGGCTTCCGTCCCGGCGTGATGGAGCGTCTCGGTCTCGGCCCCGACGTCGTGCTCGCGCGCAATCCCAAGCTGGTCTTCGGCCGCATGACCGGCTGGGGCCAGGAAGGCCCGCTGGCGAACGCCGCCGGCCACGACATCAACTACATCTCGATCACCGGCGCACTCGCTGCGATCGGCACCAAGGAGAAGCCGGTGCCGCCGCTCAACCTGGTCGGCGATTTCGGCGGCGGTGCGCTCTACCTCGTGGTCGGCGTGCTCGCCGCGCTGCTGGAAGCGCAGAAGTCCGGCAAGGGCCAGGTGGTGGATACCGCGATGTGCGACGGCGCAGCCTCGCTGATGTCGATGTTCTACGACATGGCCGCGCAGGGCCGCTGGAGCGGCGGCCGCGACCAGAATTTCCTCGACGGCGGTGCGCATTTCTACGGCGTCTACGAATGCTCCTGCGGCAACTTCATCTCGATCGGCTCGATCGAGCCGCAGTTCTATGCGCTGCTGCGCAAGCATGCCGACCTGACCGACGCCGACTTCGACGCGCAGATGGACCGCAAGGCCTGGCCGGCGCTGAAGGCCAAGCTGGAAAAGGTGTTCAAGAGCAAGTCGCGCGCGGACTGGTGCGGAATCATGGAAGGCACCGACATCTGCTTCGCGCCGATCCTGACCATGGAGGAAGCCCCCAAGCATCCGCATATGGCCGCCCGCCAGGTGTTCGTCGAGCGCCACGGCGTCACCCAGCCCGCCCCTGCGCCGCGCTTCTCGCGCACGCCGTCGGCGATCCGCGAGCCGGAGCTGGCCAGCATCGGTGACGTGGCGAACG
Organism: Bradyrhizobium sp. JR3.5; assembly: GCF_054057015.1. Classification (NCBI taxonomy): domain Bacteria; kingdom Pseudomonadati; phylum Pseudomonadota; class Alphaproteobacteria; order Hyphomicrobiales; family Nitrobacteraceae; genus Bradyrhizobium; species Bradyrhizobium sp. JR3.5. The sequence continues at coordinate 3,217,858 of NZ_JBSRYV010000002.1, read as the reverse complement.
CGTGGAAGGCGGGAAAATAGCCTCCTCCACCGTCATTGCGGGGAGCGAAGCGAAGCAATCCATATCTCCGCGAGCGGCGAGATGGATTGCTTCGCTTCGCTCGCAATGACCAGGCTACGCCGCGACCAGGTCCGCGCAGCTACGCCGCGTGATCGACCTTCAGCACGCCGCGGCGGATCTGGTCTTCCTCGATCGATTCGAACAGCGCCTTGAAGTTGCCTTCGCCGAAACCGTCGTCGCCCTTGCGCTGGATGAATTCGAAGAAGATCGGCCCGATCGCATTCGCCGAGAAGATTTGCAGCAGCACCTTGGTCTGGCCGCCGTCGACCACGCCTTCGCCGTCGATCAGGATGCCGTTGCTCTTGAGCCGCACGACGTCCTCGCCATGCTGCGGCAGGCGGGCATCGATCCGCTCGAAATAGGTGTCGGGCGGCGACGGCATGAACGGCAGGCCGTCCGCGCGCAGCGTCTCGACGGTCGAATAGATGTCGCGCGCGCCACAGGCGATGTGCTGGATGCCCTCGCCGTGATAGGTGTTGAGATATTCCTCGATCTGCCCGGAATCGCCGGCATCCTCGTTGATCGGGATCCGGATCTTGCCGTCCGGGCTGGTCAGCGCGCGCGAGAACAGGCCGGACGCGCGGCCCTCGATGTCGAAGAAGCGGATCTGGCGGAAGTTGAACAGCTTGGCATAGAAGCCGGTCCAGACATCCATGCGGCCGCGATGGACGTTGTGGGTGAGATGATCGACGTAATACAGGCCTGAGCCTGCGGGACGCGGATTCTTCTCTCCGAGCCACTCGAACTCGGCATCATAGGCCGAACCCTTGGCGCCGTAGCAGTCGACGAAATACAGCAGGCTGCCGCCGATGCCCTTGATCGCGGGCACATCGAGCGTCTTCGCCGCGGACGACACATCCGCCGGCTCCGCGCCGAGCGCGATCGCGCGCTCATAGGCATGCTTGGCATCGACCACGCGGAACGCCATCGACGGCGCGCAGGGGCCGTGCGCGGCGACGAAGTTGAAGCCGTGGCTGCCGGGCTCCTCGTTGACGAGATAGTTGATGTCGCCCTGGCGGTAGACCGTGATCGCCTTGGTCTTGTGGCGGGCGACCGCGACAAAGCCCATCAGCTTGAACAGGGCATGCAGCTCGGCCGGATTGGGATGGGCATATTCGACGAACTCGAAGCCGTCGGTGCCCATCGGGTTGTCGGCGCTGATCTCGGCCGGCGGCGCGTCGTGCGGAAACGGCCCCATGGCGGTAACTCCCTGATTTGTCTGGAGATCAGTTTCCGTCACCTGCTGCGCAACGTGCGTGCAAAATGGCCCCTGATTTGTTAGAATCGCACACGATCCGTGCATGAAATGGACATTTTACGCATGCCAGACGTCGACGCCTTCGACCTCAAAATGCTGGCCGCGCTACAGGACGACGGCCGGCTCACCAACCAGCAGCTTGGCCGACCTGGTCGGGCTGTCAGCCTCACAATGCTCGCGGCGACGGATGCGGCTGGAGGAGGAGAAGGTGATTTCCGGCTACCATGCCGACCTCGCCGGCGAAGCGCTCGGCTTCGGCCTGATTGCCTTCATCCACATCACGCTCGCGACCCACTCGCCCGACAACGCCAAGCGGTTTCGCGAGCTGGTCAACCGCGTTGACGACATCCAGGAGGCCTATGCACTGACCGGCGATGCCGATTACGTGCTGAAGGTGATGCTGCGCGACCTGAAGAGCCTGTCCGACATCGTCAACAACGTGTTGATGCCGCACCAGAGCGTGGCGCATGTGCGCTCCTCGATCGTGCTCGACCGCCTGAAGGAGAGCACCAAGCTGCCGCTGAAGGCGTTACCGACCTAACCTGGCGCAAATCGAGGGAATTCCGTCATTCGCTTCGGTGGCACGACCTGCGATCATTCCACCAACATCCAGTTAGAGAGACGACCATGGCGCTGCAGCTGCGACCGAACTGCGAATATTGCGACAAGGACCTGCCACCGAGCGCTGTCGACGCCCGGATTTGCTCGTATGAATGCACGTTCTGTGCGGATTGCGCGGAGACGAAGCTCGGCAATGTCTGCCCGAACTGCGGCGGCGGCTTCGCGCCGCGGCCGATCCGGCCCGCCAAGCCGTGGCGGCCGGGCGTCTGCATCGCGAACCAGCCGCCGTCGGACCAGCGGGTGCATTTGAAATACAGCCTCGAGGACTGCGCGGCGAATACGGCGCGGCTGAGGGATGTCAGGCCCGAGGAGCGGTGAGGTTCCTCTCGTCATTGCGAGCGAAGCGAAGATTCCATGGGGAGTGGATAGCGACCAAGTCTGAGGCCAGACTGAGGTTGCACCCATTCAACCTGGAGACGACGATGTTGCTCGATCATCCTTCCGACAAACTGGCCGCTATCCGCACTCAGTTTGGCGCAATTTTCGCGTCATTGGAACTGAGCCGTTCGACTTGGCTGGTCACCTCGCTTTCGCCGGGCAAAGGCGAGAAGATGTCCAAACACAGCGTGGTGGCCGGCGATCTTGCGGAACTGCTGAAGCTGTTCGCGGAGCTGAAGCGCAAGGCGCAGGCGCGCACGGGCGAGAGTTATCCGATCATCACCATCCAGGAGGCGGGGCTGGATGGGTTCTGGCTTCACCGGGCCCTGCAGCAGGAAGGCATTGAGAGCCATGTGGTGGATCCGGCCTCGATTGCGACGCCGCGCCGGCGCCAGCGAGCCAAGACGGACAGGCTGGATGGGGAGACACTGTTGCGGACGCTTCTGGCCTACAAGCGCGGCGAGCCTCGGGTCTGCGCCATGGTTGTTGCTCCCTCTCCCGAAGAGGAGGATCGCCGCCGGCTGTGCCGCGAACGGAGGACATTGATCGCGGAGCGGGTCGAGCATGTGAACCGGATCAAGGGTCTTCTGTTCGCGCAAGGGATATCGGGTTATGCGCCGTTGCGGCGGGATCGACGGAAGCGGCTGGAGGCCTTGCGGACTGGAGACGGGCGCGCATTACTGCCGCATCTGAAGGCGCAGATCGACCGTGAGCTCGACCGGCTCGAACTGCTGCTGGAGCAGATTGCGGCGGTGGAGCGCGAGCAGGATGCGTTGCTGGCCGCGAGCAAGCCGTCGGGCGGGAAGGCTGCATCGACCCCGGTTGCGATGCTGCTCGGTCTGAAGAGTTTGGGCTCGAACTTCGCTGCCGTTCTGTGGTCGGAAGCCTTCTGGCGGCAGTTCGCCAACCGCCGTCAGGTCGCATCTTATGTCGGACTTGCGCCGACGCCCTGGCGCAGTGGTGGGATCGAGCGCGAGCAAGGCGTGTCGAAAGCCGGCAATCCGCGCCTGAGAACCACGATGATCCAGCTCGCTTGGCTCTGGGTGCGCCACCAGCCGCAATCGGCGCTGACCCAATGGTTCAAGGCGCAGTGCGGCCGCAAGCGCGCGATCGTGGCGCTGGCCCGCAAGCTGCTCGTGGGCACTGTGGAAATACGTGACCGCCGGCGTCGTGATCGAGGGGGCCGAGATGAAGGCCGCCTGATGCGTGGCTTCCTGCAAGCTTAAAACCAATCTGCCGAGGTTGATCAGCCTCGGCCGATCCGGGCGGACGAACCGATGGATTGCATGGCTTCAAACGCCGCAACGAAGAATGGTCCCGTCCTCTCGAGCCTGCCCGCCGCAAGCGGAATGTTGGTGCAGTCGCCACCGAGCGACGACCGAATGTGAGTTTGATCTGGCATGCAAACCAGATTGCCCGAACTGGCTCGACCCTTGGATCGCCGAACATAGGAGGAGTTCACGCCGCACTTCCCGACCCGACGAGCCTGAAGGCGTGCTCGCTCAGCTCAAGACCAAGCCGCTTCGCGGCGGCCCTGCCGGGCCGGTCTTGACCTGATCTGCGCGCGCCTTCCAAACCGGCCCATGGTCGGGACGAAGAGCTGGCCCGAAAATCGAACAAAGAGCTGACCATAAATCTTGACACACCAAATCCCCATGTGAGCAATCCACCTCTCCGTGCGGGGATAGATGGATTGCTTCGCTTCGCTCGCAATGACGGAGAAACAACCTACTCCGCCGCGACGATCGTTCCTTCGACCTCGCCAAAGCCTATGCGATAGCCGTCGCCCTGGCACCAGCCGCGCATGACGAGTGAATCGCCGTCCTCCAGGAACGAGCGCGTGACGCCGCTGGCAAGCTCGACCGGCTCGGTGCCGTTCCAGCTGATTTCGAGCAGGCTGCCACGCTGATGCTTTTCGGGACCGGAGATCGTGCCGGACCCTAAGAGATCGCCGACATTCATCGCGCAGCCGCTGGAGGCGTGGTGCACCAGTTGCTGCACCGACGACCAGTACATGTATTTGAAGCTGGTGCTGCAGATCGTCTTCGCTTCGTTCATCGCACCGGCGCGCAGCGCGACGTCGAGCTGCAAGTCGTAATTGTTCGGCTGGGTCTGCTTGAGATAAGCGAGCGGCTCCGGCTGCTGCGCCGGGCCCTGCATGCGGAACGGCTCCAGCGCCTCGCGCGTCACCACCCACGGGCTGATCGAGGTCGCGAACGCCTTGGCCTGGAACGGGCCGAGCGGCACATACTCCCATTGCTGGATGTCGCGCGCGCTCCAGTCGTTGAGAATGACGAAGCCGAAGATCATCTCCTCGGCCTGCTTCTCGGTGAGCATCTCGCCCATCGGCGAGGCCTGGCCAACCACGACGCCCATCTCGAGCTCGAAGTCGAGCCGCTTGCAGGCGCCGAAGCTCGGCACGTCTGCGGTCGGCGGCTTCAGCTGCCCGCGCGGCCGCCGCACCTTGGTGCCGCCAACCACCACGGTCGAGGCGCGGCCGTTGTAGCCGATCGGCATGTGCAGCCAGTTCGGCTGCAGCGCATTGTCCTTGCCGCGGAACATGACGCCGACATTGGTGGCGTGCTCCTTCGACGAATAGAAATCGGTATAGCCCGAGACGGCGAACGGCATGTGCAGCCGGACGTCCGCCATCGGCACCAGCGCCCGCGCCCGCAATTCCCTGTTGTCGCGCAGCTCGGGATGATCGGCGCGCAACAGCTCGCTGATCCGCGCCCGCGTCGCCGACCAGACCTTCGGCCCGCGCGCCATGAAGGCATTGAGCGACGGCTGCGAGAACACGCCGAGTGGCCCGACATCGAGCCGCGCGTCCTGTTCGAGCTCCCAGAGGTCGAGCACATAGTCGCCGATCGCGACGCCGACGCGTGGCGCAAGGCCGTCCTTCGACGAAAACACGCCGTAGGGCAGGTTCTGGATCGGGAAGTCCGAAGTGGGCGCGATGTCGATGAAGGAGCGGAGCTTTGGGTCGTTGGGGTGGGGCATGGGGGTTCCGATGTGCAATCAAGTGCAACAGCTGATCTTCTTTACCCTCCCCTGGAGGGGGAGGGTCGACGCGAATGAAATGAGCGGCGGGGTGGGGTGACGGTCTATCCGCGAACACATCGCCCGGTTGAGAGATCACCCCCATCCCGTTTCGCATTCCGCTTCGCTGCATGCGAACCGACCCTCCCCCTCCAGGGGAGGGTGGAGGCGTCACGGCTTGTTCGGGTCGAACTTCTTCTCCAACCCCTTCCAGCAATCCGAGTAGTCGTCCTGCAGCGTCGCCGAGGTCGCGGCATGCTGCGTGACCCGCTGTGGGTAGCGCGTCTCGAACATGAAGGCCATGGTGCCGGTCAGCTTCACGGGCTTGAGCTCGCCATTGCTGGCATGCTCGAAGGCTTCACGATCAGGGCCATGCGGCAGCATCATGTTGTGCAGCGAGATGCCGCCGGGGACGAAGCCTTGCGGCTTGGCGTCGTAGACGCCGTAGATCAGGCCCATGAACTCGGACATGATGTTCATGTGATACCACGGCGGCCGGAAGGTGTTGTCGGCCACCATCCAGCGCTCCGGGAAGATCACGAAGTCGATGTTCGCGGTGCCGGCGGTCTCCGACGGCGAGGTCAAAACCGTGAAGATCGACGGATCGGGATGATCGAACGCGATCGCGCCGACCGGCGAGAAGGTGCGCAGGTCGTATTTATATGGCGCGTAATTGCCGTGCCAGGCGACGACATCGATCGGCGAATGCGGCAGCATGGTCTTGAACAGCGCGCCGCCCCACTTCACGTAGAGCTCGGTCGGCGTGTCCTTGTCCTCGTAGGCAGCCACCGGCGTCAGGAAGTCGCGCGAATTGGCCAGGCAATTGGCGCCGATCGGGCCGCGCTCCGGCAGCGTGAAGGCGCCGCCGTAGTTCTCGCAGAGATAGCCGCGCGCCGGGCCATTCGGAATCTCGACGCGGAATTTGACGCCGCGCGGGATCACCACGATCTCGCCCGGTTCGGCATCGATGCGGCCGAACTCGGTGACGAGGCGCAGATTGCCCTGCTGCAGCACGAACATCATCTCGCCATCGGCATTGTAGAAATGCTGATCGACCATCGATTTGGTGATGAGATAGACGTGCGCCGCCATGCCGGCCTGCGTATTCGCGTCACCGGCCGTGGTCATGGTCTGCACGCCCTGCAGGAAGGTCATGTCCTGCTTCGGGATCGGAGCAGGATCCCAGCGCAGCTGCGCGATCGGCATGTCGTATTCGTGGCACGGCGCGGTGCGCCACAGCCCGGCATCCGCCTTGGCGAAGCGGCCGGAATGCCGCACCGAGGGACGGATGCGATAGAGCCAGGAGCGCTCGTTGGTGCCGCGCGGCGCCGTGAACGGCGAACCCGAGAGTTGTTCGGCATAGAGCCCATAGGCGCAGCGCTGCGGCGAGTTGCGCCCCATCGGCAGCGCGCCGGGCAAGGCCTCGGTCTCGAAGCTGTTGCCGAAGCCGGACATGTAGCCCGGCGTGACTTGCCCCGAGCTGCGAACGATCTGCTCAGGCGAGGTATTGATGTTCATCATGATCCTCCTTGCAGGGCGGCCCACATTTCCTGGTCGCGCTTGTCGGTCCAAATCACGGGATCGTCGATCCCGGACGCCTCGTCATAGGCGCGCGAAACGTTGAACGGCAGGCAGTGCTCGTAGATCGCAAAGTCAGAGAATTTCGGATCCATCACCTCGCGCGTCGCCGCCATCGATTCCTTCAGGCTGCGGCCCTTGGCGACGGAGGATTCGGCGGCACCGTAGAGCGTGGTGACGAAATCGCGGGTCATCGCGATCGCATCGCGCCCGGTCTCGAGGCCCTTCAGCGCATCGCCGCGGCCCGGCGCGATCGCCTTCGGATTGAAGGCGCGGATCTCGTTCAGCGTCATCGGCCATTCGCGCAGATGCGCATCGCCGCAATAGCAAGCCGAGTGATATTCGATGAGGTCTCCGGAGAACATCACCTCGGCGTCCGGCACCCAGGCGACGATATCGCCGGAGGTGTGGCCGGCGCCGAGCTGCATCAGCCGCACCTCGCGCTTGCCGAGATAGATCGACATCTCGCCTTCGAAGGTCAGCGTCGGCCAGGTCAGGCCGGGAATGCTCGCGGCATCCTGAAACAGCCGTGGGAAGCGGCCATATTCGGAATCCCAGTCCTGCTGGCCGCGCTCCTGGATCAGGCGATAGGTCTCCTGCGAGGCGACGATGCCCTGTGCGTGATAGGCGGAGGCGCCAAGCACGCGCACCGCATGATAGTGCGACAGCACGACATATTTGATCGGCTTGTCGGTCACGGCCTTGACCCGCTCGATCACCTTGTTCGCCATCGCCGGCGTCGCCTGCGCGTCGAACACCAGGCAGCCATCGTCACCGACGATGACAGCGGTGTTGGGATCGCCCTCGGCGGTGAAGGCGTAGAGATCGGTGCCGATCTCGGAGAAGGTGACCTTCTTCTCCGCGAGATCCGTGGTCGATGCAAAACCTTTGGCCATCAGTTCAATCCTGTCCGTTTGATCAGTGCTATTGTTGTTGCTGTTGCTGTTGTTGCTGCTGGCTCACGTCCAGCATCCGCCGCTTCGCCAGCGCGATCGCCTCGCGCAGCACGTCGAGATCGCCGATGTGATTGGCGAGCACCAGCACCAGGGCGGCATCGAGATCGGCACTCTGCGTCTCTGTGAGGCCGCGATGCGCCTCGACGATGGCGCGGAAGGCGTCATCGGGACTGACGAAGTTCGAACTCGTCGACAGAGCCATGACCGCTCCTCAATTCAGGCCGGCTGCGCGCGCCAGCGCCGCGTCGAGTGCGGGCCGCGTGACGTTGCGGAAGCGTGCCGCGACATAGCCGTCCGGCCGCAGCAGATAGGCGGTGCCGGGCGCGGCATCGTAGCGCTTGCCGGCAAGGCCTTGCGCGTCGACCAGCCCGCCCTCGCCACCGACCCGGATGGTGCCGACGCCGTCAGGGACATCGACAGCCGCGCCATTACCAAACTCCAGCAGCGTGAAACGCGTTCTCTGCTTGATGAAAACCTCGGTCAGATAGCTGGAACCGCCGCCTTGCTCGGTCACCGGCGCGTCCACCATCGAGGCGCCCGGCCGCGGGCCGCCGCGCCAGCTGTCGCGATCGCCACTCGACAGCGGCGTGTCGTAGACCGACGGCACCGACAGCCGGCCGCCATTGACCATGCGCTTGCCGAACTCGGTATCCTCTGCGAGCGACAGCACGGCCTGGCGCAGCCGCGCCTCCTGCCGGGTCACCGGCGCCATGAAATCGGTCGAGCGGGTGGACTCGCGGATGTTCTCATCCGCCGCCGCGCTGCGCTCGATATGATAGCTCTCCAGCAAGCCCTCGGGCGACAGCCCGCGCAACACGCGATCGAGCTTCCACGCCAGATTCTCGGCATCCTCGAGCCCGGAATTGGCGCCGCGCGCACCGAACGGCGAGACCTGGTGCGCGGAATCACCGGCAAAGATCACGCGGCCGTGGATGAACCTGGCCATCCGGCGGCACTGGAACTTGTAGATCGAGATCCATTCGAACTCGAACTTGTCGTGCCCGAGCATGCGCTCGATCCGCGGCCGGACATTCTCCGGCTGCTTCTCGGCCACCGGATCGGCATCCGGATTGAGCTGCAGGTCGATCCGCCAGATGTCGTCCGGCTGCTTGTGCAGCAGCGCCGAGCGTCCGGCGTGGAACGGCGGATCGAACCAGAACCAGCGTTCCGTCGGGAATGCCGCGGTCATCTTGACGTCGGCGATCAGGAACTGGTCCTCGAACACCTGCCCCGCAAAGTCCGCACCGACCATCTGCCGCAGCGACGAGCGGGCGCCATCGCAGGCGACGACAAAAGAGGCGTGCACCTGGTACGTGCCTTCCGGGGTCGCGATGGTCAACGCGACGCCATCGTTGCGGCTTTCCAGCGCGATCACCTTGTTACGCCAGCGCAGATCGATTTCAGGCAGCTGCTCGACCCGATCGACCAGATAGGCCTCGGCATAGAACTGCTGCAGGTTGATGAAGGCGGGCCGCTTGTGGCCCTCCTCGGGAAGCAAATTGAACTGGTAGAGCTGCGAGGCACCGTGGAAGATCTTGCCGACGCTCCACACCACGCCCTTCTCGACCATGCGGTCGCCGACCCCGAGGCGGTCCCAGAACTCCAGCGAGCGCTTCGAGAAGCAGATCGCGCGCGAGCCCTCGCCAATCCGGTCGGCATCGTCGAGCAGCACCACGCGCTGGCCGCGCTGGGCGAGGTCGATCGCGAGCGACAATCCCACCGGCCCGGCGCCGACCACCACGACCGGATGCTCCGCGACGTTGGCGCCCGACCGCTCCTGGTCGGGATGACGGCGATAGCCGAACTGGGTTTTGGCCTGTGCCGTATTGGCTTGTGCCATTGCGTGACCCTGATTGCGTGACCCTGGATGTTCCCTGATGCCGGCGGCTTTTGGCTGCGGCTTGTGCGACTGGTTTGCGACCAGGACCTTTTGCGACAAAACCTTGCGAGTCGGCCGCGACCTTGCTAAATTAGTCTCACTTGCAACTATCTTAAACTCCCAGTCGGGCCCGCCGTCAACTCAAATTGGAGGAATTTTTGGCTAGGACCTCTGCAAGCCAGCCTCCAGACCCGGCCGCGCAGCGCCGTGGAAGCGGACGCGCGCGACAATGTCGCGCCAACCAAGAAGCGCCTCGACCTGTTCCACTTCATGCCGTTCCGCCTGAACCGGCTGGCGGCCGAGGTATCCTCGGCGCTGTCGAGCGAATATCAGGCACGCTACGGCCTCGACATTCCCGAGTGGCGCGTGCTCGCCACGCTCGGCTTCCGCAGCGATCCCTGCAGCGCGCAATATATCGCGCATTGCACCCGCACCCACAAATCCACCATCAGCCGCGCCGTCTCGGCGCTGATGGAGCGCGAGATCGTCGAGCGTGTCGAGAACGCCGACGACCGCCGCGAATTCCGCCTGCAACTGACCCGGAAGGGCCAGACGCTCTATGAGGAGCTGATCCCGCGCCTGCTGCGCAAGGAGCAGGAGATCCTATCCTGCCTGTCCGCGCAGGAGCGCCGCGATCTCGCACGCCTGCTCGGCAAGGTCGAGACCAGCCTCGAGCTGGTGCAAACCAGCGAAGAGGCCGACGCGAAGGACGTGTATTAGGATTTGTCATTCCCCGGTGCGCAATTGCGCACCTGAGGGCGTGCGCAGCACGAGCCCGAAATCCATTTATCCACGAAACGTGCGGCCCGATGGATTCCGGGCTCTCGCTTCGCGAGCCCCGGAATGACGACGGGGGAGTTACGCCCGATCGATATGCTTCGCTATGACAGGGAAATAATTATCCTTCGATCCCTTGTCGATCGCCTCCTGCAGCACCGTGCCGATCAGCTCCGCGCCGCGGATCCTGATGCCGGCGTCGGCGGCGAGTTCCAGCGCGTAGGACAGATCCTTCAACGCATATTCGGTCGAGAACGCGCGCTCCGGAAACAGGCCGGGCACGATCGCCTTCATGCCGTGGTTGCGCAGCGCAAAGCTGTCGGCCGAGCCCTTCGACAGGGTTTCCAGCAGCAGCTTTGGATCGACGCCATTGTGCTTCGCCACCGCGACGGCCTCGGCCAGCGCGTTCACGGTCTCGAACAGCACCATGTTGTTGAGGATCTTGGTCACCTGCCCCGCGCCGACGTCGCCGCAATTGGTGACGTCGGTGGCAAAGCAGCGGATCAAGGGCTCGATCGCGGCGTAGAGCACGGGCACCGCACCGACCATCACGCTGAGCGTGCCGTCCTGCGCCGCTTGCCGGGTGCGTGCGATCGGCGCGTCGGCCCAGGCCGCCCCCTTCGCCTGCAACTGGCCGGCAAAGTCGCGGGTCTGGCTGACCGAAGACGTACCGAGATCGACCACGACCTGGCCGCTTCTGATGTTCTTCAGAATGCCGTCGCCTTCGAACACCGCGCGCACATGCTTGGCGCTCGGCAGGCAGAGGAACAGCACATCGCTCTGCTTGATGACATCGGCGACCGAGCCGGCAATCTCGGCGCCGTCGCCGCGCAGACGCTGCAGCGGCTCAATCGACAGGTCGAACACGATAACGCGCTTGCCGCTCTTCTTGACCAGGTTGCGGCAAATCGGCTCACCCATCACGCCGAGGCCGATGAATCCGAGGGTCTTGTATTCAGTCATATCGCTTCTTCTTTTTGACGTTTCTTGACGTGTTGCAGATGCGCGGAGCTCCGCGAGGCTATTTCGCGAACGATCGCGATGGCGCCAGATGCAATGCGAACGCATCGACCTTGTCGCTGGCGCGCGGATAGATCTCGCTGACGATCGGATCGTGGCCCGGGATGAAGCGGTCGGGATGACCGGCAAGCCGCTCGACGGTCTCCCAGCCCTGCGCCATGTCGCCGACATTGTAGACGATCGGGAACGGGCTACGCTTGTGCAGGTTCGCATAATAATGCGCGGCGTCCGACGCCAGCACGACCGGGCCGCGCGCGGTCTCGACCCGCACCACTTGCAGGCCGTCGGAATGGCCGCCGACGCGATGCACGGTGACGCCGGGCGCGATCTCGCCGTCACCGGAATGGAAGGTGACGCGCTCGCCATAGACATGGCGCACCATCTGCGTGACATGTTCAATGGAGAACGGATGGCGCAGCATGCCGTTGCACATGCAGCGGCCGGTCGCGTAGCTCATCTCGCGTTCCTGCAGATGGAATTTGGCATTCGGGAAGCGATCCAGATTGCCGGCGTGGTCATAATGCAGATGGGTGACGATGACGTCGCGGATCGCGTCGGCGCTGACGCCGAAGCCGGCCAGCGCATCGACCGGGTTGAGCGTCAGCTTGCGGGCGCGCACCTTGGCCTCCTCGGCGTTGAAGCCGGTGTCGACCAGGATGTCGCGGCCATGGCCGCGAATCAGCCAGACGAAATAATCGAGATCCTGCGCCGTGGTGTCGTGCGGATCGGGCACCAGGAAATTGAGGTGAGGGGTGCGCGGCGACATGGTCGCATAGCGCAGGGCGTAGATTTCGTAGGCGTTTCCCATCGGTTTCGCTCTTGTTGGCTGTTCTTGAATGGCTCGGCGTCCCGACCACAAAGCCATCGCCTCGCGCAAAGGTCAAACCGCGCAAAGTGCGACGAGCGCATGACAGGACGGCCGCAGCCTCTGTGAATGCAATCACACTATCCAGTCGCAGGAACCTGCACCATGCCACGGAGGCGATGGCCGCCATGATCGCGGCTGTTGCACTGCGGCCTCGTTACCGCCGCCGCGATTAGCGATGGTGCCGCAGGCCGTTGACGGGGGTTTGACCGTGGTTTGATAATGGATTTTCGCTAGAGTAAGGTCCCCGGGGCGCAGGCTGAAAGCGGCGCCATTTCATTGCAATGCCGCGATCTGGATTAGCCGCGATTATGAAAATCCGCCTTGCCTTGCTCGCCACGCTGATTTTTTCAATCGCGTCGCCCACCCTGTCCGTCGCTGCCGGCGATCGTTTCGCGCTGGTCATCGGCAACGCCAAATATCCCGACGCCGACGCGCCGCTGAAGGAGCCGGTCAACGACGCCCGCGACGTCGCCGACGAGCTCAAGCGTGACGGCTTCACCGTCGAGGTCGGCGAGAACCTGACCGGCGACGGCATGCGCCGCGCCTTCGATCGGCTCTATGGCAAGATCAAGCCGGGCTCGGTCGCGCTGATCTTCTTCTCGGGTTACGGCATCCAGTCGAACCGGCAGAGCTACATGATCCCGATCGATGCCCAGATCTGGGCCGAGGCCGACGTCCGCCGCGACGGCTTCAGCCTCGAGACCGTGCTCGGCGAGATCAACAGCCGCGGTGCTGGGGTCAAGATCGCCCTGGTCGACGCCTCGCGGCGCAACCCGTTCGAGCGCCGTTTCCGCAGCTTCTCGGCGGGGCTCGCCCCGGTGATCGCACCCAACGGGACGTTGGTGATGTATTCGGCCGCGCTGTCATCGGTGGTCTCGGACAATGGCAGCGACCGCAGCCTATTCGTGCGGGAACTGCTGAAGGAGATCCGCACCCCCGACCTGATGGCTGAGGAAACGCTGAACCGCACCCGCGTCGGCGTCACCCGCGCCTCACGGCAGGAACAGGTGCCGTGGATCTCGTCGTCGCTGGCCGAGGATTTCTCGTTCAGTCCAGCCGGCGCAGCCATTCCAGGCGGCGCAGCCACTCCAAGCGGCGCAGCCGTTCCAGGCGGCGCAACGGGACCGTCGAACGCCGCGCCCGCGCCTGCCGCGTCACCGTCGCCCGAGGTGGCAACGGCACCGCCGGTCTCGCCTCCACCGGCTCCGCCAGCCCCGCCCGTTGCAACGCCGAAGCCGACACCAACGCCCCCAGCCGCAACGGCGCCGACGCCACCGCCGGCGCCGCCGAAGCCAGCCGTCGCGACAGCGCCGGCCGCACCCCCGCCTCCCCCAAAAGCGCCCGAGATCGCGCTGCCGCCACCCGCGCCTCCACCGCCGGTGGTGATCCAGCCCACGCCGGCCCCGAGCAATTCGCCCGTGCTCGCGGATGATCCGACGATCAAGGGGCTGAACGAAAGGCTCGACAAGAACCCGGATGACGCGGCTGCGCTGTATCGCCGCGGCCAGGTCTTTGCCAGCAAGGGTGCCTACGACCTCGCGGTGAAGGATTTCACCGATTCGCTGCGGCTGAACCCGAAGGATGTCGAGGCCTATAACAATCGCTGCTGGGTCCGCACCGTGATCGGCGACCTGCAGGCGGCCCTGAAGGACTGCAACGAGGCGCTGCGGCTGCGCCCGAATTTCGTCGATGCGCTCGACAGCCGCGGGCTGATGAACCTGAAGGGCGGGCAGAACAAGAACGCGATCGCCGATTTCGACGCCGCACTGAAGATCAACCCGCGGCTGACCTCGTCGCTGTACGGGCGCGGCCTTGCCAAGAAGCGCAATGGCTCGGTCGCGGAAGGCGATCTCGACATCGCCAACGCCAAGGCGATGGACCCGAACATCGTCAAGGAATTCGCCGACTACGGCGTACAGTGACAAATGAACGAGGCCTGCCCGCGGCTCGAACCGCGGGCGAAATTGCGCGACTAATCAGAGGGTGCGTGCCGGGCAGCGATGCCCGCGATCAATCTGAAGAATTGCATGGAACCGCGCCAGCCGGCGCAGGAGGGACCGAAATGTTCAAGCCGTCGGCAAGGGCCGCGATCCTTTCAATCGCGACCATCGGCGCCGTGCTGTCGTTCGGCACGGCGGCCGCCCGCGCTGGTGACGTCACCGAGGATCAGATCATCAAGGCGCTGACGCCCGAGAAGAAGCCGCTGACCCGCGGCCTTTCGGCCGGCCCGCAGACCTCGCCCGGGCTGAACGCCGACCAGGCCAAATTCGTACAGAGCGTCCGCGGCCGCGCCACCCGCTCGCTGTCCTCGACTGAGCGCGAGGAAATCGCGACCATCGTCCAGGACAAGCCGAAGATCGATCTCGAGATCAACTTCGACTACAACTCCGCCGACATCAGCGCGAAGTCGCTGCCATCGGTGCAGGCGCTCGGCCGCGCCTTGACCAACCAGGACCTGAAGGGCTCGACCTTCGTGGTCGCCGGCCACACCGACGCCGCCGGCGGCGAGGATTACAATCAAGGCCTCTCGGAGCGCCGCGCCGACGCCATCAAGCGCTATCTGGTCGACAAATATGGCATCAACGGCACCGATCTCGTCACCGTCGGCTATGGCAAGAGCAAGCTGAAGGACCCGAGCCACCCGATGGCGGACATCAACCGGCGCGTGCAGGTCGTGAACGTCGAAAACAAGGACACCGCCGCCAAGTGATCCAGAGGCGATGGGCGGTGGCGTGGCCGCTTTTTGAGGTTACAATGCGTCCCGCACCCCGGCGGGGCGCATTTGCTTTGGGGCGTACGACCAAAGCGGCCCACAGGTGACCCGCCTCACATGACGTCAGGGCACGATCCGGAACAATGGACCCCGGCCTTTCCGATGCCCACACGATACGACGGCGAGATGAGACTTCGACGAGCGCCCAAGACAATCACTGTCGATACGCGCCAAGTTCTGGATTGATCAGGCGATGAATTTTTCGCAATACCTCAAGCCTGCGCTCGGCACGGTGGTTTTCCTCGCGCTGGCTGTCGCCTATTACGCGTTCGAGCACCGCTCCCATCCGGAGGAAAAGGAGACGCCGGGCCAGGCCCTGGTCGTGGTGACGAAGTCGACCAATGCCTGCTTCTCCGACATGGTCCGCGTCACCGGCTTTATCGTGCCGCGCCGCGAGGCGCAGGTGAATGTCGACCAGGACGGCTCCAAGGTTACCGACGTGCTGGTCCGCGAGGGTGACACCGTGACCGAAAACCAGGAACTGGCGCGGTTGACCCCGCCGCCGCAGCAGGCGGCGCAGGGCAATGCCAAGCCGATCGTGCTGCGCGCGCCGGCGGCCGGCCTCGTCACCGAGGTGCGCACCGCGCCCGGCGCTCCAGCCTCGCCGCAGGCTCCGCCGATGTTCAAGATCTCCATCAACAACGAGATCGAGCTCGACGCCGAGGTGCCGGGCTTCCAGCTCCTCAAGCTCAATCCCGGCGCCAATGTCCGGATCAGCCGCGACGACGCGCCCGACATCGTCGGCAAGGTCCGCCAGATCTCGCCGCAGATCGATCGCGCCACCCAGCTCGGGCATGTCCGCATCACCATCAACAACAATCCGACGCTGAAGGTCGGCATGTTCGCGCGCGCCAATATCGACGCCAAGCGCTCCTGCGGCGTTGCCGTGCCGCGCACCGCGATCGACCGCCTGACCCTGCAGGTCGTGAAGGGCAACACGGTCGAGACCCGCAGGGTGCGCGTCGGGCTGACCTCCGACACCTCGACCGAAATCCTTGAAGGCCTCGACGTCGGCGAAATCGTCGTGGCCGATGCTGGCACCTCGCTGCATGACGGCGACCAGATCAAGACCATGTTCGCCGACGAACTCGATCGCACGCGATCACGCTAATTCGGGCACGCTAATGGCTTTGAACATCTCGGCATGGTCGATCCGGAACCCGCTTCCCTCGATCGTCTTCTCGATCATCCTGCTGGTCCTGGGCTGGGTCTCCTTCACCAAGCTCGCCGTGACGCGGCTGCCGAGCGCCGACATTCCGGTGATCTCGGTCGCGGTGTCGCAGTTCGGCGCCGCGCCCTCGGAACTCGAGTCGCAGGTCACCAAAACGATCGAGGACGGCGTCTCCGGCGTCGAGGGCGTGCGCCATATCTCGTCCTCGATCACCGACGGCCTGTCGGTGACCACGATCCAGTTCGCGCTGGAGACCAACACCGACCGCGCGCTCAACGACGTCAAGGACGCGGTGACGCGGGTACGCGCCAACCTGCCGCAAAACGTCACCGAGCCCTTGATCCAGCGCGTCGACGTGATCGGCCTGCCGATCGTGACGTACGCTGCGATCTCGCCCGGCAAGACGCCGGAGCAGCTCTCTTACTTCGTCGACGACGTGGTCAAGCGCGCGCTGCAGGGCGTGCGCGGCGTCGCCCAGGTCGAACGCATCGGCGGTGTCGAGCGCGAGATCCTGGTCTCGCTCGATCCCGACAAGCTGCAGGCTGTGGGGCTGACCGCGGTCAATGTCAGCCAGATCCTGCGCGGCACCAATGTCGACGTCGCCGGCGGCCGCGCCGAGATCGGCAAGAACGACCAGGCGATCCGCACGCTGGCCGGCGCCAAGACGCTGAATGAGCTCGCCGGCACCATGATTCCGCTGTTCGGCGGCGGCGAGATCCGGCTCGACGATCTCGGCACCGTCACCGACACCATCGCCGACCGGCGCACCTTCGCCCGCTTCAACGGCGAGCCGGTGGTGGCACTCGGCATCAAGCGCTCCAAGGGCGCCAGCGACGTCGTCGTCGCCGCCGCGGTGCAGAAGCGGATCGACGCCCTGAAGGTGTCCTATCCCGACGTCGACCTCAAGCTGATCGACACCTCGGTCGAATTCACCAAGGGCAATTACGAGGCCGCGATCTCGACCTTGTTCGAGGGCGCGATCCTCGCCGTCATCATCGTGCTGCTGTTCCTGCGCGACATGCGCGCCACCATCATCGCGGCGGTCTCGCTGCCGCTGTCGATCTTCCCGGCATTCTGGGCGATGGACCTGCTCGGCTTCTCACTCAACTTGGTCTCCTTCCTCGCCATCACGCTGTCGACCGGCATCCTCGTCGACGACGCCATCGTCGAGATCGAGAACATCGTCCGCCACATGCGGATGGGCAAGACGCCCTACCGGGCAGCCCTTGAAGCCGCCGACGAGATCGGGCTGGCGGTGATCGCGATCTCGCTCACCATCATCGCGATCTTCGCGCCGGCGAGCTTCATGTCCGGGATCGCCGGGCAATTCTTCAAGCAGTTCGGCATTACGGTGTCGGTGCAGGTGTTCTTCTCGCTGCTCGCCGCGCGCTTCGTGACGCCGATGCTGGCCGCCTATTTCCTCAAGCACCATGACCACGACGACCCGCCGCCCGGCCGCATCCTGCGCAGCTATCACGGCCTCGTCACCTGGTCGGTGAAGCACCATTACATCACCGTGCTGATCGGATTTGCGGTGTTCGCCGCATCGATCTGGAGCATCACGCTGCTGCCGCAGGGCTTCCTGCCCGCGCAGGACACCGCGCGCTCGCTGCTCGCGATGGAGCTGCCGCCCGGCTCGCAGCTTGCCTATACCGAGAAAGTCACCGAGGAGATCGTGGCGCGGCTGCGCAAGCGGCCCGAGGTGCGCAGCGTGTTCGTCGACGGCGGCCGCGTGCCGCCGGGCATCCAGGAAGTGCGCCGCGCCGCGCTGATCATCAACTACACGCCGAAGGCGGACCGCAAGATCACCCAGCGCGAGCTGGAGCTGTCGATCGGCAAGGAGCTCGACAACGTCCCCGATATCCGGTTCTGGTTCCTCGACGAGAACGGCCTGCGCGCCATCTCGCTGGTCGTCACCGGTACCGACAGCAACATCGTCAACAACGTAGCCAGCGAGCTGGCGACGCAGATGAAGCGGATTCCGATCATCGCCAACGTGATCTCGGAGACCGCGCTCGACCGGCCCGAGCTGCGCATCCGTCCGCGCGCCGAGCTCGCGGCGCGGCTCGGCGTCTCGACCCGAAAGCCTGTCGCAGACCATCCGCGTCGCCACCATCGGCGACGTCGGCCCGGCGCTGGCCAAGTTCGACGCCGGCGACCGCCAGGTGCCGATCCGCGTCCAGCTCGAGGACAACGCGCGCAGCGACCTGCAGATGCTGGAGCAGCTGCGCGTGCCGCTCGGTCAGCGCGGCGAACGCGGCGGTGTGCCGCTCTCTGTCGTCGCCGACATCCAGCTCGACCAGGGCCCGACCAGCATCAACCGCTACGACCGCGAGCGGCAGGCCACCGTCGCCGCCGACCTCGTCGGCAACGCCGCGCTCGGGGACGCCACCAAGCTGATCTACGACCTGCCTGTCATGAAGAGCTTGCCGAAGGGCGTGAAGGTCAGCCCGTCCGGCGACGCCGAGAGCCTCGCCGAGCTCTCCGACGGCTTCGCCACCGCGATCACCGCCGGCCTGATGATGGTCTATGCCGTGCTGGTGCTGCTGTTCGGCACCTTCCTGCAGCCGATCACCATCCTGTTCTCACTGCCGCTCTCGATCGGCGGTGCGATCGGCGCGCTGCTGCTGACCGGCAAGCAGCTCACCACGCCGGTGTGGATCGGCATCCTGATGCTGATGGGCATCGTCACCAAGAACGCCATCATGCTGGTGGAATTCGCGGTTGAGGCGATTCGCGACGGCAAGGCGCGCGAGGAAGCCATGATCGACGCCGGCATGAAGCGCGCCCGCCCGATCGTGATGACCACGATCGCAATGGCCGCCGGCATGATGCCGTCGGCGTTGGCGTTCGGCGCCGGCGGTGAATTCCGCTCGCCGATGGCGCTCGCGGTGATCGGCGGCCTGATCTTCTCGACCGTGCTGTCGCTGGTGTTCGTGCCGGCGATGTTCATGGTGATGGACGATATCGGCGGCCTGATCTGGCGCTTCGGCAAGCGGCTCGTGGTCTCGCATGCCGATCATGAGCTGACCCCGAGCGAGCGCCAGCCCGACCAGACCAAGCGACCACCCGGCCCGCCGAGCGTGATCTCGCCCGCGGCGGAGTGAGCTGAGGGCACGACGCGTCAGCGCACGATGAAGGGGTGCCCACCAAAATATCGAAAAACAACCCCATGCAAAGTAGCCGGCGGCTGCCGGCGTTCGACACGGCAGCTTGACTCGTCGGGCAACTCAGCGGTATTTTTCCATTATTCCGAAATCATGATGTGAGTCTGCCGGCCCCTCCAACACGTCGTCCCTGCCTAGTGCGCAATTGCGCACTAGGCAGGGACGACGATGAGGAAGGATCTCGATCCAAGGCGTCACACCACCCGGGGTCATCACCCGGATGCGCATGCGGGTGATCTCAAGCTCTAATACAGTCTCGTGCGATAGGCCTCTTCCATCGTCTTCTCGGCGACCTCGACCGCGGCGGTCTGCTCGGCGATGATCCGGCCGAGCGTCGGGAAGCTGTGGCGCTCGACCTGCGCGGCGGGATTCCAGAGCTTTGAGCGCATCAGCGCCTTGCCGCAATGGAAGTAGGTCTCATCGACATGCACCTTGATGCCGATGATCGGCGTGACGTTCTGCACCGTCAGCGGCGTCAGGAGATCCGGCTCCTGCGAAATCTCGGCCCGCCCGTTGATGCGCAGGGTCTCGTTGATGCCCGGCACCATGAAGATGAGGCCGACCCCGGGCGAGGCCAGGATATTGCCGAACGTGTCGACGCGGTTGTTGCCGCGCCGGTCCGGGATCAGCAGCGTTTTGTCGTCGAGCACCGAGACGAAGCCCGGCGCGTCGCCGCGCGGGCTGGCGTCGGCATGGCCCTTGCCGTCGCTGGAGGCGATGACCAGGAACGGCGACAGCGCGATGAAGTCGCGGCAGAACTTGTCGAGACGGTTGAGCACCTTCTTTTCGGCAAGCGGGCTCAACTGCCCGAAATGCACGCGAAGATCCTCCTGCGACTTGACCGGCGGCTTGCCGCCTGCGCCCTCGTGACCCATAGCGAACCTCCCTTTGTTGTTAGTCTACACCGCGTCGATGCCGGAATCGATCCTCGCCGTCTGGCGTGCGCCGGCCGCGGCCGCAAACCCCGGCTGATCGAAGAAATCGCGGCCGGGAATCGCATCGAGCAGATCGCGGGTGTAGGCCTGACGCGGCGCGGTGAAAACCTCGGCGGTGGTGCCTTCCTCGACGATGTGCCCCTTCTGCAGCACGATGACGCGGTCGGCGATCTCGGCAGCGATCCGCAAATCATGGGTGATGAAGATCATCGCGAGCCGCATTTCCTGGCGTAGCTCGGCGAGCAGTGCCAGCACCTGGGCCTGCACCGAGACGTCGAGCGCCGACACTGCCTCGTCGGCGATCAAGACCCGCGGCTTCAGCGCGAGCGCCCGCGCGATGCAGATGCGCTGCCGCTGGCCGCCGGAGAATTCGTGCGGATAGCGATCCGCGGCGGCCTCCGACAGTCCGACCCGGACCAGCAGCTTCCGCGCCTGCGCCATCGCCTCGGCGCGCGAGGTGCCGTAGGCCATCGGGCCGCGCGCGATGGCATCGCCGACCTTCTGGCGTGGATCGAGACTGGCAAACGGATCCTGGAACACGATCTGGAGCTGCCGCCGCGCCTGGCGCAACGCTTCACCACGCAGCTGCCGGAGATCGGCGCCGCCGAAGCGGATGGCGCCGGCATCCGGCTCGGTCAGCCGCATGATCATGCGCCCCAGCGTCGACTTGCCGGAACCGGATTCGCCGACGACGGCCAGCGTCTCGCCCTCGTGCATGGTCAGCGAGATGCCATCCGCGGCGACGACTTCACGCGGCGGCTGCAACCAGCCGCGCTTGACCCGAAAGGTCTTCTGCAGGCCGACGACTTCCAGCAGCGGCTCCGGTCGCACGATCGTGTCATGGATGTCCGCGAGCCGCGCCTTCGGCACCGCGTCGATCAATTCGCGCGTGTAGGCGGCTTGCGGATTGCGCAGCACCTCGCTGACCGTGCCCTGCTCGACCACCTTGCCATGGCGCAGCACCACGACGCGGTCGGGCGACATCGGCGACGACGCCGAAATCATGGGTGATCAGCAACACGCCCATGCCACGCTCGCGCCGGAGATCGTCGATCAGGCGCAGGATCTGGCGCTGGGTCGTGACATCGAGCGCGGTAGTCGGCTCGTCGGCGATCAGGAGCGCGGGCCGGTTGGCCATCGCCATCGCGATCATCACGCGCTGGCGCTGTCCGCCGGACAGCTCGAACGGGTAGCTTTTCTCCAGCAGGAGCGGGTTCGGCAGCCCGACCTGCGTCAGCAGCGTCTGCACCCGCTCGCGGACCTCCGCCATCGGCGGCGTCGGCCGCTGGTGCGCCAGGATCATCTCCTCGATCTGCTTGCCGACCCGCTTGAGTGGATTGAGCGAGGACAACGGCTCCTGAAAGATCATCGCGGCATTGCCGCCGCGCAGGTTCCGCAAGCCGCGGCCGTCGAGCTTCGACGGATCCTGCCCCGCGACCATGACGGTGCCGGACACGATGTCGACGCCCCGCGGCAACACAGCTGCAGGACCGCATGGGCGATCATCGACTTGCCGGAGCCGGATTCGCCGACCAGGCAAACGACCTCGTTAGGCCTGATCTCAAACGACACATTCTCGACCGCGAAGGGCCGGTCGCCGCCTTTAGGAAGCGCGATCGAGAGGCGATCCACGGCCAGAACGGGTGCGCTGGACTGCACGGTCTCGTTCATGACCGGCGCCTCGAGACACGCGGGTTGAGGACGTCGGACAGGCCCTCGCCGAACAGGTTGATCGCCAGCACGGTGACGAGGATGGCAAGCCCGGGAAACACGCTCATCCACCACGCATTGCGGATTGCGGTGCGCCCCGCGCCGATCATGAAGCCCCACGACATCAAATTGGGATCGCCGAGCCCCATGAAGGACAGCGCGCTTTCGAGCAGGATCGCGGTCGCAACCGTCAGCGACGTCACGACCAGGATCGGCGAGATCGCGTTCGGCAGGATATGGCCGAGCACGATGCGCCAGGTTCGCTCGCCCTGACACAGCGCCGCCTCGACGAATTCGCGGTGCCGCAGGCGCAGGAATTCCGCGCGCGTGAGCCGCGCCAGCGGCGGCCAGCTCACCGCACCGATGGTGAGGATGATCGTGAGCAGCGACGGATTGAAGGTCGCGACCAGCAGGATGGCCAGCACGAAGGCCGGAATGGTCTGGAACAATTCCGTCATCCGCATCAGCACCAGATCGACCTTGCCGCCGAAATAGCCCGAGATCGCGCCGACCACGACGCCGATCGCCATCGCTGCGAGCGCCGATGCGATGCCGATCAGAAGCGAAACGCGCGCCCCATAGGCGACGCCGGCCGCGACATCGCGGCCGAGCGTATCGCCGCCGAGCCATAGCCCGTCCTCGCCGGGCGGCGTGAACGGCGCACCGACCATCTCCCAGGGCGAGACCGGAAACACGATCGGCGCGATGATCGCGACGACAACGACGACGAGCAGCAGGACGAGCCCGATCATGCCGCTGGGATGACGCAGGAAGGCGCGCACCGTCTCCATCACGCCGCTCCCGTGGTCATGCGCGGATCGATCAGCCGGTAGACCAGGTCGGTCAAAAGATTGAGCGCGATCACAACGATCGAGAGGATCAGGAAGATGCCGAGCAGGACCGGATAGTCGCGTTGCAGCAGCGCCTCGAAGGTCAGGCGGCCGAGGCCGGGCCAGGCGAACACCGTCTCGATCACCACGGCGCCGCCGACCAGCGCGCCGGCCTGCATGCCGGCAACGGTGACGACCGGTACCAGCGCATTGCGCAGCATATGACCGACCACGATGCGCATTCCGGACAGGCCCTTGGCGCGCGCCGTCTTGATGAAATCCTGCTGCGCGACCTCGATGATCGAGGAACGCATCAACCGCGCATAAATCGCGAGGTAAATCGCTGCCAGCGAGGTCACCGGCATGATCATGTGCTTCATGATGTCGAGCGCGCGCTCGATTGGCGAGAGCTGGACGTTGATGGTCTCGTAGCCGAACGGCGGCAGCCAGCCGAGCGTCACCGAGAACACCAGCACCAGCATCAGGCCGAGCCAGAACACCGGCGTCGCGTAGAGCACGAGCGAGAGCACGGTGAATACCGTATCGAGCACGCTGCCGGCCGCGAGCCCCGCCAGCGCGCCGAGCGCGGTGCCGATCAGGAGCGCGAGACAGAACGCCGTGACCGTCAGCAGCAGCGTCGCCGGCAGCCGTTCGAGGATCAGATCGACGACGGGGCGGCGCTGGCGATAGGAATAGCCGAGATCGAACCTGACGACGCGGCCGAGGTGGCTCACGAGCTGGACGAAATACGGCTTGTCGAGCCCGTATTCCTTGCGCAGATCGTCGAGCAGCTTTGGATCGGACGCGCCGGATTGCCCGGCCATCACCTGGGCCGGATCGCCGGGCGCGGCCCGCACCAGCACGAAGTTGAACGTCGCGATGACGAGGATCACGGCGACGAGCTGGGCGATGCGGCTGATCGCCTGGAGCCCGATCGCCGCTGCGCTCCCGAGCCGGGTCACGATTTGTAGACCGACCCGAAGGTTTCGTGCGAGCCGATGCCCGTGGTCACGATGTTCTTGAACCCCTTGTCGTAGATGATGGGATATTCGATCTCGAGCGTCCAGGCCACCGGCACATCCTCGACCAGGATCTGCTGCACCTTGCTGTAGAGCTCCTGGCGCTTGGCCTCATCGAGCGTGATGGCGGCCTCGTCGAACAGTTTGTCGACCTCGGGATTCGAGTAGCCTTGCGTGTTCGAGAACAGGATGCCCTTCTTGATGTTCGACGAAATATAGGTGCGCGCAACGCCGAGCGCGGGATCGCCGAGCTGGTAGAGCAGGTTCTGGGTCATCTCATAATCCCAGTTGCCGACCTTCTCGGCCCAGCCGGCCATGTCGGTGCCGACGAGCACGAGGTCGATGCCGACGCGTGCAAAGCTCTGGCGAAAGAATTCACCGGCGCGCTGATAGGACTCGCCATAGGGCGGCACAATGTATTTGATCTCGGCCCGCTTGCCGTTGGCGCCAACCTTCAGTCCCATGTCGTCAAGCAGCGCCTTGGCCTTGTCGACCGAGAACTCGTAGCGCTTCACATTCGGATCGTAGAACCGCGTCTTCGACGAGATCGGGCCGGTCGCAACCTTGGCATTGCCGAAATACACGCGCTTGCTGAACGCCTCGCGGTCGATCAGGTGCATCACCGCCTGCCGGAACCGCTTGTCGTTCATCGGCGCGATGCGGTTGTTCATTTCGAGCCACTGGTGCGGCGCGAAATACTCGTATCCCTTGGTGGTGAATTCGAGGTTCTTCTGCGCCTTGAAGCGCTGCACGTCATAGAATTCGACGTCGGACCATTGCACCAGCTGCACAGTGCCGTTCTCGAGCGCGAGCGCACGCGACGCCGCATCGGGAATCACGCGGTAGACGATCTCGTCGAGATAGGGCTCGTCCTTCAGATAGTAGCCGTCGTGGCGGACGAGGTGAACATGCGAGCCGCGCACCCATTCCTTCAGCTTGAAGGGGCCGGTGCCGATCGCCTTGTCGTTCTCCGGGTTCTTGCGATAGTCGGTGCCTTCGTAGATATGCTTGGGCACGATCGGCGCGGACGTGCAGTCGAAACAGCCGATGAACGGCGCGAACGGCTGCTTCAGCTTGAACACGACGGTGAGCGGATCGGGCGCTTCGGCCGATGCCACGCGTGCGAAGTTCTGCCGCGCGCGCGGATGCGTCTCCACCAGCAGCTTCATGCAGCTGAAGACCACGTCCTCCGAGGTCATCGGCTTGCCGTCGTGGAAGGTGATGCCGGGAAACAGCTTGAATGTGTAGGTCAGGCCGTCCGGCGAGATCTCCCAGGACTGCGCCATGCCGGGCATCGGCTTGAGGTCGGCGCCGTACTTCAGCAGGCCTTCATAGATCTTGCCGCCGAGTGTCAAGGTCGGCTGCTGCTGGTTCAGCGCGGTCACCAGAACCGGCGGCTCCGGCTGGATGATGGTGTTGAGCGTTCCACCGCGGGTCTGGCCCGCCGCCCGCGTGATACCGAACGGGATGGCTGCCCCGCAGGCCAGCATCGCCTTGGTGAATTCGCGTCTGTTCATCGGACCTCTCCGTCGCCGCGCGTCAGGCATTCGATTTCGGCGAATGTCGCGGGGTGAGGCATTGTTGCCAAACGCCGTATCCCGCGCTACCTGAATGGGGACAACAACCATCGCGATCGGGCCAACTGGCCCGGAAGATGCATGAGCACCCTGCGAAAACGACGATCGATCAGGAGCTCACGACACTTGAAAGTCGCAGCGCGACGAAATGACACCGCCGGTTTGCGCGTGTGCCGCAAGCAAGCCGGTCCCGTAGCCGCCGCGCATTATGCCGGACAATTGCAACAGGTCGAACGGCCGCTCGCCGCCATGGCGGCCTCGTATCCGAACGAAAGCACGAGCGCGCGACACGCGCATCGACGCGATCAGTTCATCCTGCAGACCGCAGGCGTGACCTCGATGATGACCGAGCGCGGCCATTTCGTCGTGCCGCCCGGCCATGGCCTGTGGATTCCGGCCGGCGTCGCGCACCAGTCGCGTGCATGGGGTGAGGTCGAGATCCAGACCATCTATGTCACGCCGGATCGCGTGCGGAATGCGCCGGCAACCTGCCGCCTGATCAGGGTCTCGGCACTGGTCGAAGCATTGATGGAAGAAGCGGTGCATATGCCGACCCGTTACGACCCGGAAGGGCGCGACGGCCGGCTGGTCGATTTCCTGCTCGATGAGATCGGCAGGATGCCTGAAGTGTCGCTGCACGTGCAGGTACCGCCCGATCCGCGGCTCGCCGCGATCTGCGAAGCGGTGCTGGTCGATCCGAGCTCCGATCTGACGCTCGACCAATGGGCCGATCGCATCCAGCTCAGCCGGCGGACCTTGACGCGTCTGTTCCGGCGCGAGACCGGACAGAGCTTTGCGGCCTGGCGCCAGCGGGTGCGGCTGCTTGAAGCGCTGGCGCGGCTCGGCGCCGGCGAGGCCGTCACCTGCGTCGCGCTCGACGTCGGCTATGACAGCCCGAGCGCGTTCGCCGCGATGTTCAAGCGCGAACTCGGCGCCGCGCCGCGCCAGTATCTGCGCTGGGCCAATCCCGAACTGGAGTTGAGGTAGGCGAATTCGCGTCACGCATCTGCGGAACGCAAAACCCCTGCGGTCAACGGGAAAGACCGCAGGGGTTTGCAGGTGGATGGCGTGAGGCCAGCAAGGCTGGGTGTCACCCCAAGGACCGGCACGCGGATGAAAGCGATACCCGCCTCGTCATGCAAGCAAGTCTTTTAGGCAGGAGTGCGTCAACATTCGCAAGCAAGGCGCGCGAGAGGACGGCGATCCTCGCGCGCGCGTTGCATGCAATCGTTTAGTCGTTGCGTGCGACCGCCGTCAGCTTGGTCATGTTGTGCAGCATGATCCGCCCGCGCTGCAGGTCGACGATGCCGTCCTTGCGCCAGGTCTGCAGCTGCCGGTTGACGCTCTCGCGCGCCGCGCCGACGAAGATGCCGAGCTGTTCCTGCGAGATGTGCACCTCGGAACCGAAATCCTCAGCCAGCGCGCACAGCCGGCGTGCGAGCCGGACCGGCAACGGTTGCAGCACAGATTCTTCCATCCGCTCGCTCTGCCAGCGGATGCGCTGGCACAGCAATTCGATCAGGCGGACCGCGACCTTCGGCTCGCGCTCGAGGAAGCCCAGGAAATCCTCCCGCCGCAGGACGAACAATTCGGTGGGCTCGCCCGCAGTCGCATCCGCGGTGCGCTCCTGACCGTCGAGGACGGCGACTTCGCCGAACAGGTCGCCGGATCCCATGAAGTTCAGTGTGAGCCGGCTGCCGTCGGAGGCACCAGTTTCGATGCGCATCTGGCCGCGGCGGACCCCAAACAGGGCGTCGCCGGGATCGCCTTTCTGGAACAGCACCTCGCCGGTGGCGAGCTGCTGGGTGTGGCAGAGACCCGAAAGCCGCGCCAATTCGTCCGCACCGAGATCGGCGAACATCGGGTTCATTTTCAGAATGACCGCAAATTCGGCCTGTTTGCTCATTGTATTGCCTTCCAAATCCATCCGAGCGGTCCCCTCCGCCGGTTAGCAACAATCACCCTCATAAGAGTGTGTGAGAGGTCACATAAGTTCATGCTGGTAACGGATTATTTTTCCGGCCGTTGGAGCGAGATCCCGTTTGCGGGATAATCTTGCGCGATCGGCCGTGCCTTTCCGCGGCGGAACCCTGTCTGCCCGGCCTGGAATATCGAGATGAGAGCACTGAAATTCGCCGGGGCCGCCATCGCTGTCGTGATCGTGATCATCGCGCTGGTGGCCGCGGTCGGGATCCCGTCCTCGTTCCTCACGTCGGCCATCACCGAGCGGGTCGAGCGGGAGACCGGCTACACGCTCAGCATCAATGGCGGCGCCAAGATTGGCCTCTGGCCGACCGCCACTCTGACGCTGAGCGACGTCGTGTTGCAGGATCCGCGGGAGCGCGAGGCCAACAACCGGTTCGCGGCTGATCGGGTCGAAGCCGAGATGACGCTATCGAGCCTGTGGTCGGGCCAGCCCGACGTCACCGACCTCGTGATCGTCAAGCCGGTGATCAATCTGCCGCTGCAGCGCGAGCGCACCCGCGACCATAATCCGCCGGCGAAGTCTTCCGCCTCCGGCAGCGGCGGCCTCACGATCCGGCATGTCAGCGTCACCGGCGGCACCATCGTGTTCTCCAATGTGCGCGACCGGGTCGAGAGCCGGATCGAGACGCTCAATGCCGATGCGACCATCGGCAACGACCGCAAGATCGTCGTCATGGGGAGTGCGAGTGCCAGTGGCAAGCCGCTGAAGTTCGAGATCCGCGCGACCGCGCCGCAGGCGCCGCTGGAACGCCAGAACGTGCCGGCCGAGTTCAACATCGACGCACCTGGCCTGTTGCCCGCGGCGATCAAGGCGAATGCGGAAGTGCGCCTGAACGGCACGGTGGTGATGTTCAACGGCGTATCCGGCACGCTCGGCGATGGCGGCTTCACCGGCTGGGCCTCGGTCGACTTCGCCAGCAACAAGCCGCTGGTGAAGCTCGATCTCGACTTCCAGCGCATCACGATGGCGCTGACGCCGAGCCAGCCCGATGCGACGCAGCCATTGGGCACCAACATTTGGAGCAACGCGACGATCGATCTTGGCGGGCTCAATTATGTCGACGCGCAGGCGCGCATCTCGACGGCGGAGCTCGTGATCGGCGACGGCCGCTTCGCGCAGGCGGCGATCGATGCATCTGTTGACAGCGGCGTGCTGAAGGCCCGGCTCGCCAATCTCGGCGCCTATGAGGGCACCGCCAATGGTGACCTCACGATCGACGCGCGGGGCGCTACTCCAAGCTACGCGCTGCGGCTCGATCTCGCCGGCGTGCGTGCGCTGCCGGTGCTGAAGAGCCTCGCCGAATTCGACAAGCTCGACGGCAAGATGCAGGCGAAGATCGCGCTGACCTCGCAAGGCACGAGCGCGCGCGCGATCGTCGGCAATCTCGGCGGCACCGCCTTCGTCGTATTCCAGGACGGCAAGATCCTCGGCCTCAACGTCGCGCAAATGATCCGCAACCTCACCACCAGCACGCTGTCGGGCTGGCAACAGGGCCAGGAGCTGTCGACCGATCTCAGCCAGCTCTCGGCCTCGTTCAAGCTCGACAAGGGCCAGGCCGTGACCACCGATCTCAATCTGATCGGCCCGCTGGTGAAGATGAGCGGGGTCGGCACCGTCGATATCAACACCCGCCAGATCGGGTTCCGGGTCGAGCCGCAGCTCGTGATGACCACCGAAGGCCAGGGCCGCGTCGGCAATCCGGTCGGCCTCGGCATCCCCGTGATGATCGAGGGGCCCTGGGTGTCCCCGCGGATCTATCCGGAGATGCAGGGCATCCTCGACAATCCCCAGGCCGCCTATGCCAAGCTCAAGGAGATGGGCAAGGGTTTGTTCGGCGCGAACGGCCAGGGGCTGAGCCAAGGTCTGAATGGACTGACCAACCTCCTCAACGGCCTGCAGGGCGGTGGGACCGCCACACAGCCCGGCACGGGCCAGGCGCCTGGCGGTGCGACCGCCGGCCAGAACAACCCGCTCGGCGGGCAGCTCGGCGACACCATCGGTAACCTGCTGCAGCAGGGCCTCTCCACCCTGAATCAGGGCAACTCCTCCCGGCCGAGCCGCAGCCTCGCCCATCCCACTCCGGACGCGCCGCCGGCCGCCACGCCACCGCCCTCCCCTCCGCCGGCCGACACCGCCGAGCAACACGACAATCCCGCGATGAACGACGTGCTGCGACAGCTGTTCAACCGCTGAATATTCCCGCATATCCCCCGCCGGAATGCAGGGCTAACCATGCGGCCCGAGGGGCCGCCTCGCCCCGTCGATCCGTGCTAAACAGCAGCGGATACAGTGGCGCACCCGACTGATTGGAGGGGGACGGACGAGGCTGGATGAACGGGGCTACGGACAAGGGCAAGAACTGGTTCCTGCGCGGCGGCCTGTTCGCCAAATACGTCCTCGCGCTGGTCGGCCTCGTCGTGTTCGTGCTCGCGGTCAACGGCGCGCTCGAGACCTGGATCAGCTACCGCGGCATCAAGAGCACGCTGACGGATGCGATGAGCGAGAAGGCGGACGCCACCGCCAAGCACATCGCGCAATCGATTTCCGATCTCGAGCGGCAGATCTCCTGGGTGACCCGCGCGTCTTCCAACACCATCGAGCTGCGCCGCGCCGATTATGCCCAGCTGCTCGGCCAGGTGCCGGCAGTGAACCAGCTCACCCTGATCAACGGCCAGGGCCGCGAGGTGCTGCGGCTGTCGCGCCAGACCTACACACTGAACTCCAACGCCGACTTCTCCCGCGACCTCCGCTTCACCGAGGCGATCGAGCGCGGCACCGCCTACGCGCCGGCATACTTTCGCGACGAGCGGCCCTATATGTCGATCGGCGAGCAGCATTCCGGCTTCAACGCCGGCGTCACCGTCGCCGAGATCGACCTCCGCTTCCTCAACGATTATTTCGGCGATTCCCAGGTCGGCCGCACCGCCTATGCCTATCTCGTCGACGCCAAGGGCCGCGTGCTGGCGAGCTCGTCGAAGGGCCCCGAGGTCGGCAAGGACCTTGCCGCGCTGCCGCAGGTCGCGGCGGTGCTGTCGGCGAGCGGCAGACGGATCGCCTCCGGCAAGGATGTCGAAGGCAACGCGGTGCTGACGACTGCGACAGCAGCGCCGGACCTCGGCTGGCACGTCTTTGTCGAGCAGCCGACCGCGCAGGCGCTCTCCCCGATCCGCGACCAGCTGGTGCGCATTGCCCTCTTGATCGCGCTCGGCCTCGTGGTCGCGATCATCGCCGGCACGATCCTCGCTCGGCGCATGCTGGTGCCGATCACCGCCCTGCGCACCGGCGCGCGGCGGTTAGGGGCCGGCGATTTCGGCCACCGCATCGAGGTGAAGACCGCGGATGAGCTGGAGGAGCTCGCCGGGCAATTCAACAGCATGGCCTCGCAGCTTGCCGAGACCTATTCCGGCCTCGAAGGCAAGGTGAAGGAGCGCACCCGCGACCTCGCGCAATCGATCAACGAGCTGAAGGTGCTGGAGGAGGTCGGCCGCGCGGTGGCGTCCTCGCTCGACCTCAACGCCGTGCTGCCGACGGTCGCCGCCCGCGCGCTCGAGATCACCCATGCCGACGCCGTGCTGATCTACGGCTATGACGCCGCACAGCGCACGTTCAACCTGACGCAATCGATCGGCATCGACGCCGAGGCCGAGGGCCATCACCGCGCGATTGACGCCGCGAACAGCCCGCTCGGCGAAGCCGCGGCCAAGGGCGAGCCGCTGGCCTTCCCCGATCTCGCCACTAGAGCGTTTTCGAGCGAAGTGGATACCGGTTCGCGTGAAGAAAACGCGTCAGGACAAGAATCCAGTCCCGATCATCCGCTGCGCGATGTCGTGGT
The DNA here is from genome assembly GCF_054057015.1 of Bradyrhizobium sp. JR3.5. Taxonomy (NCBI): domain Bacteria; kingdom Pseudomonadati; phylum Pseudomonadota; class Alphaproteobacteria; order Hyphomicrobiales; family Nitrobacteraceae; genus Bradyrhizobium; species Bradyrhizobium sp. JR3.5. Next base: position 3,186,423 of record NZ_JBSRYV010000002.1, on the reverse strand, counting down.
CGGCGCCGGCTTCCACTCGGTGCTGGTGGTGCCGCTGGTCGACCAACAGGGCGTGCTCGGTTCGCTGGTGGTGCTGCGCAAGGCGGCCGGCGATTTTCCCGCGAGCCTGATCGGCCTGATGAAGACTTTTGCGCACCAGGCGGTGCTGGCGATGCGCAATGCGCGGCTGTTCACCGAGGTGGACCAGAAGAGCCACGCGCTGGAGCAGGCCAACGCCACCGTGCGCGAGCAGGCGGACAAGCTCAGGCAGCAGACCGAAGAGCTCACCGACTGGAACAAGTCGCTGGAGGCACGCGTCGAGACCCAGCTCACGGAGATCGAACGCATCCGCAAGCTCGAGCGTTTCCTGGCGCCGCAGGTGGCGCAGCTGATCGCCTCCTCCGATGGCCATGAGGGGCTGCTCGACAGCCACCGCCGCGAGGTCACGGTCGTGTTCTGCGACCTGCGCGGCTTCACCGCCTTCACCGAGGCGACCGAGCCGGAAGAGGCGATGAACGTGCTGCGCGAATATCACGCAGCGCTCGGCAAGCTGATCTTCAAGTACGAGGGCACGCTCGACCGCTATGCCGGCGACGGCGTGATGATCCTGTTCAACGCGCCGATCCAACTCGCGGACCACACGCTGCGCGCCGTGAAGATGGCGGTCGAGATGCGCGACACCATCGGCGCGCTGACCGAGAAGTGGCGCAACCGCGGGCACAGCCTCGGCTTCGGCATGGGGATTGCGCTCGGCTATGCCACGCTCGGCCAGGTCGGCTTCGAGCAGCGGCTGGAATATGCCGCGATCGGCAGCGTCACCAACCTCGCCTCCCGCCTGTGCGGCGAGGCCAAGGCCGGCCAGATCGTGGTGAGCCGCCGCGTCTACGGCATGGTCGAACCGCACGTCGAAGGCCGCGCCATCGACGACCTCGTGCTGAAGGGTTTCAATCACCCGATCCTCGCCGCGGAGATTTTGCGCTGGAAGGGCGAGCCGTCAGCGGAAGCGGCGGCGGAGTGATCCGCGCCGCTCTCCACGTTATTGCGAGGAGCGAAGCGACGAAGCAATCCATCTTTCCGCATGCGCGGTGGAATGAATTGCTTCGCTCCGCTCGCAATGACGGGGAGAGACTGGCGGCCCCGTCTACCGGCGGGAACCCACTACCGTCGGAACCTTGCATTCGCGCGGAAAGTGTGTATAGTACCCGCCATTCGATTAGCCGTTGCGCCTTGTTGAATGGTCAGAACGGCCCTCCTCCAAAGACATCGTCAGTTGAATGGATGGCGCGCGATTCTGCGCAACACATGCGCAGATGCGCATTTTGGAGAAGAGAAGATGGCGACAGGTACTGTGAAGTGGTTCAACGGTCAGAAGGGCTTTGGTTTCATCGAGCCGAGCGATGGCAGCAAGGATGTGTTCGTTCACATCAGCGCAGTCGAGCGTGCCGGTCTGACTGGCCTGGCTGAAGGCCAGAAGGTCTCGTTCGAGCTGAAGACCGACAAGATGCGCGGCAAGACCAGCGCCGAGAATCTTCAGATCGTCTGAGCTTTTTGCTTCGGCGTGATTTCCGCGCAAACGCGTTCCGCGTTTGTCGCGATCATGCCGGTTCGTCATTCCACGGATGTACTGGGATGACGTTGCTGCCCGCTCGATCCACCCGGATTGGGCGGGTTTTAGCATGTCTTGCTGCGCGTGATCCCAAAGCACGCTGCATCGCGCCGTTCCGTGCAACAGACGCGAAGCGTTCGCAGAGGGATGATGCCTTGGAGAGAATGCCAATGACCGCCAGGAAGCCCACGCCATCGCCCGCGAGCCTCGCCAGGGCCGACCGCCAGCGCCTGGCTGCCGAGGAAGGCGCGCGCGCCATCGCCGAGGTCGAGCGCGACGGAGCCGCGATCCGCAAGAACATGGAGCGCCTGCGGGCGCTGCGCGAAGCGCGCGAGGCCAAGGCTGCGGCCGAAGCCGAGCTGGCGCCGGCACAACCCGCCGCCAAGAAGAAAGCGCGCGTGAAGCGCATCGTGCGCTGACGCTGCGCTGTGGCTGCTGCAATGACCGCCGTCATTCCGAGCGAAGCGAAGCAATCGATCCCACCTCGCGCACGGAACGATGGATTGCTTCGTCGCTATCGCTCCTCGCAATGACGGTATCAATTCCGTCATCCCCGCGCAAAGGCTTCGCCTTTGTCGCTGGAGGTGCGAGCGCAGCGAGCCTCGAAGGATGCACGGCCCCGCTGGTGGCCATCGTGCTTCGAGACGGCCGCGATACGGCCTTCTCCACATGACGAGCGGCAGCATGACCGAATCGCATTAGGTCCCGATCAACATTGTCAAACAGCGGAGGGGATATGCGTTCGCGATCTCGCGGCGCGTTGCGCCCGAGGGATGCGATCAACTCACCCTCATTGATCGTGAGCGGGCGCAGGGAAGGCCGGGCGCCGAGTTTGGATGTCAAGGCAAATTCTGATACTCAGAATAATGTAAGCGGCTAGAAGATAGCAATTGTTGCGAAATTGCTTGCATTTCCGCGAACTCCCGCGAGCCTCAAATCACCATCCGGTGAATCTGGTTGTCCCCGTGATCACGATCGCGACCTCTGCCTTCGTTTCCAGGAATAACCCCTCCCCCACCTCGCTCGCGTCATGACGGGCGCGCGGAACTGCGCGTGCGTGAGAACACGCGAGGAATGGGTTTGATGACAGGTTTGGACGGGACGCACGCGGCGGCGTCGGTGGTGGCGTTGCACTGCTCGCTGGGGTCGGGACGGCAATGGACGAAGCTTGCGGGCGCGCTCAGTGGCACGCCGTTCATGGCGCCGGATATTTCCGGATATGGCGTCGCCGCCTGCGGGCGCGACTGGCCGCGGACGCTGGATGGCGAGATCGCGCGGCTCGAGCCCTGGCTCGCCAAGGCCAGGGGGCCGATCCATCTGATCGGGCATTCCTATGGCGGGGCGATCGCGTTTCGGCTGGCGACGGCATCGCCTTATGCGCAGCGCATCCGCAGCCTGACGCTAATCGAGCCCGTGTTGCCGACGTTGCTGCGCGAGGGGGGCGCCGACGTGCGGCTGTACGACCGCTTCGCGCGGATCGCGCAGGTGGTGTCGCAGGATGTTTTCGACGGCGCGGTGCTTGAGGCGGTCGAAGCGTTCACCGCGTTCTGGGCCGGCTCCGGCCCGCGCGAGCAGTTCTCGCCGAGCGGGCGGCTGCGGATGATCGAGCAGGCCGACAAGCTGCCTTACGATTTCAACGCCGCGCTCGATCTCGACGGCGTGGCAGCCGCCGCGGCCGCGTTGAGGGTGCCGACGCTGCTGGTGTCGGGCGGGCTGTCGCCCTATGTGACGCAGCGCATTGTCGCAAAACTCGCCGCGATCATTGATGGCGCCGAGGTGCGGCATCTGCCGGCGGCCGGCCACATGCTGCCGGTGACGCATGCCGAGCGGGTCAATCCGGAGATCCTGCGGCACATCTGGCGTGCCGAGGAGCTGGCAAAGCTTGAGCTCGCCGCGTGTGCCGCACCTACCGATACGGTTGCCGCCGCGGCGCAGCGCGGCTGGCTCGGCGAGGCCGCATCTGGTATTCAGGAGGCCCTCATTTTGGGAATAGTTTGCAGATGAGTTTGAGGCTCGAGCGATTCATGGGTTTCGCGGAGTTTATCATCGGGCCGCGCGTTGCGCGGACCCGTTGGCTCTACCCATCCTACGGACCGTCGATTGTCGTCGCGCTGCTTCTGCTCGCGGCATCTCCCGCGCTTGCCGCGGGCGAGGCCGACGCGGTGCCGAAGGGCGCGGCGGTGACGGTGCTGAAGGCCTCGAAATTCTGCTTCGGCAATATCGTCGAGGTCTCGGGCATCGTGCTGCCGCGCGACGAGCAGCAGATCCGGCCCGATCGGTTCGGGCTGAAGGTGGCGGAGGTGAAGGCCGATCCCGGCGACACCGTCACCGCCGGCCAGGTGCTGGCGCGGCTAACCGACGGCGCCAACGCGATCAACCTCACGGCGCCGGTGGCGGGGACGATATCGGCGTCAACGGCGATCGTCGGCGCGCCGGCATCCGGCAAGGATGCGCTGTTCTCGATCATCGCCAGAAACGAATACGACCTGGTCGGCATGGTGCCGACCCGCGACATCGCCAAGCTGAAGACCGAGCAGACCGCGCGGCTGAAGATCATCGGCGCCGGCGACATGGACGGCAAGGTGCGAACGATCGCGCCGACCATCGAGCCGAACAGCCAGCTCGGCCAAGTGTTCGTCGGCATCACGTCTAATAAGCGGCTGCTGGTGAATTCGTCCGGGCGGGCGCAGATCACGACCGGGCAGAGCTGCGGCGTCGCGGTGCCGCTGACCGCGATCCTCTATTCCACCGCCGGCACCGTGGTGCAGGTGGTGCGCGGCGGCCGCGTCGAGACGCGACGGGTCGAGACCGGGTTGATGTCGGCCGGCCAGGTCGAGATCCGCGACGGCATCCAGGAAGGCGACATCGTCGTCGCCCGCGCCGGCGCGCTGCTGCGCGAGGGCGATCCGGTGAGGCCGGTGGGCGCCAGCGCGGACGCGAAGTAGCCAGCGCTGCATCCACACCGTCGTCCCGGGCAAGCGACTTGTCCGCCGTAGCTCATCGAGCGAAGGCGGAAGCGCGACCCGGGACCCAACCACGAATGCGAATTGTCTTGAAGAGCTGTGGCCACAGCGCGCTTCAACAACGCAGCCCATGGGTCCCGGCTTTACGTGGGGGAAGAGCTTGGCTCAGCCGCCGAGCTTGATGTCTTCCAGCAGCGAGGACGACACGCTCGGCACCTGCTCGCCTTCAGAGGCGCGGGAGATCGCGACGCGGGTCTTGTTGAAGGCGGTCTCGGCCCCGGCCTGGGCGTTGAGGTTGTTGATGAGCTCGGAGACCAGCACGCTGTTCGGCGCCTTGGAATCGTCGGCGACCTTGCCCGGCGTCGCCGAAGTCAGCACGATCGTATTCTCCGGCGGGCTGATCGGGGCGAGGCCGTGCGAGAACGCACGGAAGCGGCGCTCATAGGGATTGCGGCGCGAGGCATCGAGCACGACGAGCTTGGCCTTGGCGCCACGCTCTTTCATCGCATCGAGCACCGACTCGACGCTGACGCCGGTGCGCTTGACGTCGGCTTCCTTCCAGATCGTGGCATCGACCGGGATCATGTAGCTCTCGCGGCCGACCTGCACGCCGTAGCCGCCGAAGAACAGCATCACGACGGTGTCGGGCCGGATTTTGGCCTTCATGCGCTCGACCGCGCGGAACATGTCGTCCTTGGTCGCGTCCTCGACCACGTCGACGTCAAAGCCTTCGCGGCGCAGCGCCGACGACAGGGTGCGGGCATCGTTGATCGGCTGGGCCAAAGGCGCCGCAGCGTCCGGGTAATGGCCGTTGCCGATGACCAGCGCGAGACGGGAAGTGCCGGCCGCAATGCTGCCGGTCTGCCCGGCGGTAACGGCTCCGGCGACAGTCTCCCTGGCAACATCGGGTGTCCGCTTGTTGAGCGCGGCGTGGGCACCAATCGCCAGCGACACCGTGCCGGCCACCGCCACGCAGACGGCGATGGTGCGACGGGAAATATGAAGCTGCCTAAGGTTCATAACGTTCTAGTCCCAATCTCTATCCCGATGGCGTTCGAGCGAAATCGCGCCAGTTAGTCGCGTCAGTGACGATCAGGTTTAATGGGGTTGAGGTGTGTGTGCCGTTGAATTCAGCTCAATTTGCGGCGCCGCAACAAACACTCCCTTAACCCGGCTGGACCGCCGGAGCAACCCGGTTTGCAGCATGCTGCCGCCCGGCACAGGCCATTGACGCCGTTAAGATCCCGTTACGTGACTTCGATCACATTTGTATTCTGTACGGATTCATGTAGCTTTCCAACGGCTTGCGAGTTTGGGGGAGGACCGGAGGAAACACTGCCGGGGGCGGCGGCGTTAACCGGTTCCTTGAGAAAGGGATTCATGAGCCTTCACGAGATCGCTGGCGCGGTATGCCGGGCGCTGACCGCCAAGAAGGACGGCCCGTCGCTTTACGACGTCTGCGACCCCGTGCTGCAGGCCTATCGCGGCGGCGATGCCCATCTCGGGAAGTTCTACCGGACCGCGCTCGGCAATCCGGCGCTGCGCGCGCTGCTCCGCCGCACCGGCCTGCCCGCCCTCAACGACGCCGACCGCCTGGCGGGCCTGCGCGCGGCGTTGACCGAGGCGCGCGACGCCGCGGCGCCTGACTGGGCCGCGGTCGGCGCCCCGGTCGCCGACCTGATGGACGGCATCGGCGTGCACCACCCCGCCCCGCCGGCCGCGACGACGGCTTGCCATCCGCCGGCGACGGCCGAGATCGACCGTGTGATCCGCTTAACCGGCGCGCATCTGCTCGGCTCGTTCGGCCGATGCGGCTTCATCCCGACCTATGCCGCCTTCAACCTGATCGGCGATGCCGACATCGGCGGGCGCGAGATGCTGATGGCACTGACCGGGCTGAACGCGCGCGGCTACAAGAACTCGACCTTGCTGTTCAGCCTGGCGCGGGTCTTCATCGCGCATTCGCCGGCGCGCGCGCTGATCAACCCGCCATGGCGCGGCATCGCCGAGCCGATGTGGGAGCCGGTGCAGATCCGCCATCGCTCAGCCTATTACGATGCCTTCTTCACCGAGGCGCTGCTGAGCTATGTCGAGACCGGGCTCGCGTCACCGGACGAAGCAGGCGCGGCGCGGCGCGCGGTCGCCGAGATGGTGGAGTTCTGCCTGAAGACCAGCGCCGAGGAGGTGCCGTCGCATGACGGCTCGGTCGTGAAGGTGGTCACCGCGCTGGCGCCGGGACAGCATCCGCGTTTCTCGCGCTTCTTCGCCCAGATCAAGCAGGACCTCGGCTTCGGCGTCTATGTGCCCGACTGCGACACCACGGCGTGCGCGTTCTCGGCCGCGACGCAAGCCGGCTCCGACGATCCGATCCTGCAGCAACCGCTGCTGGATTTCTACCGCGGCTACCAGGTCCGCGCGGGCGCCAACGAGCCGCGCGTCACCGTGCCGCTCAACGATAACATCGACTATGAGGGCGGTGTCGTCACCTGGATCGACAATCTCGGGGGCGAGCGGCCTTACGGCAACGACCTCGATCCGACGCTGAACCTCGACATCCTCGAGGTCTCGTTCCGCAACCTCGCCCGCTGGCGGATCATCGAGACGCCGCAGCGGCTCGAGACGGTGCATCGCATCATCGCCTTCCAGAAGAGGTTGGTCGAAAGCGGCGCGTTCAGCAATCCGCGCTCGCACATCTATTATCTGCCCGAGCTCTATTCGGCCTATTTCGGCCGCTGCTACGCCGCCTTCATCGCGCTGCCGCTGGCGGCGCAGCGCGTCATCGACCCCGGCAATGTGTTCGCGCTGATCCGCGCCCGCGTGCTCGGCTACGTCCAGGGCGAGCTGATCGCGCATGAGATGAACCCGTTCGACGCCGCGCTCGCGCTGATGGCGCTGGCGCATCTTGGCGCCGAGGTCTCGACCTTCACGCCGGCGCTGCACTGCATCGTGCAAGGCCTCGGCGAAGGCGGCCGCAAGGGACCCTACAGGGCCTATGAATGGAATAAGATGAAGACCCCGACGCGGATCCTGGTCGGCGGGCCCGAGGTGACGTCGGCCTTCGTGCTGATGGCCCTGGCGCTGGCCAGGAAGCGGATGGTTGCGGCGTAGGATGGGTAGAGCGCAGGAGGGGGAGGATGACATCGCGGAGCGGGATGACGCGAAGTTGAAACTGGCGGAAACGCAACACCACTGGCAGGGTTGCCCAATTGCCCGCACAATCCTCGCCGATCCTTTGGGCTCGAAACGCTGAACGAAAGACTGGCCGGAAACGCCGATGCTCAAGACGCTGCTCACTGCTGGCCTGCTGCTGTCGCTGCCGACGCTGGCTGTCGCCGCCGACATCACCGGCGTGCCGAAGATCCGCGATGGCGACCAGCTCATGATCGGCAACGTCAAGATCCGGCTCGGCGGGATCGACGCGCCGTCGACCGACCAGCTCTGCCTCAACACCAAGGGTGAGCGCTGGACCTGCGGCGTCGCCGCGCGCGACGAGCTGATCAAGCATGCCGGCAACAAGAGCTGGACCTGCCACGCTCGTTCGGTCGATCGCCGCGGCCGCACCATTGCGCGCTGCGAGGTCGACGGCGAGGACATCCAGAAATGGATGGTCAGCAATGGCTGGGCGCTGGCCTACACCCGCATCTCGCATGACTACGAGCCGGACGAGAAGGCGGCGCGCGAGGCCAAGGCCGGGATGTGGCAGGGCGCGTTCATCGCGCCGTGGGACTGGCGCGTGCGCAACAAGAAGACCACCGTGCTCGGCACCGTGAAAGTGCCGGAGAGTGCACACTCGATCCTGCTCGCCTCGGCCTCCGGCCCGGTCGCGCCCTCGCCCGACTGCACCATCAAGGGCAACGTCAACCGCGCCGGCGAATGCATCTTTCACCAGCCGACCAGCCGCTGGTACGCCAAGATCGAGATGAAGATCAGCAAGGGCACGCGCTGGTTCTGCTCGGTCGAGGAAGCCGTAGCCGCCGGCTGCCGCGAGACGCGGCGCTAGAGCATGATCCGGAAAAGTGCGAAGCGGTTTTCCGATAAGATCATGCTCAAACAAAGAGCTAAGGCGCGATGACGATTCAACCCAATCTCATCGCGCTTTAGGGCGCCACGCACTGATCCGGAAGCGTGTGCCGTGACTGACGTCGAAATCAACCCGCCTGCGGCGCGCCGTCGCAAACGCGTGCGCTATCTGCAGCTGCTGCTGTTCGTCCTGGTCATCTATCTGATCGCGGCCTATCTGGTGCTGCCGGCGCTGTGGACGCATTACGAGCACCAGAAGGGCCTCGCCAATCTACCGATGGTGACCCGCACCGCGCAGGGCATTCCCGGCGACCCGATGAATGTCGGGCTGATCGGCGACACCAAGGACGTGGTCTGCGCGATGCACGAGGCCGGCTGGTTCCCGGCCGATCCGGTCACGCTGAAATCCTCGATCGAAATCGTAGGCAGCGTGCTGCTCGACCGTCCCTACAAGGATGCGCCGGTGAGCAACTTGTTCTATCTCGGCCGCCGCGAGGACCTCGCCTTCGAACGGCCGGTCGGATCGAGCGCGGATCGCCGCAACCATGTCCGTTTCTGGCGGGTGCTCGATCAGGGTCAGGAGAAGCGCCCGGTGTGGCTTGGTGCTGCGACGCTCGACCGCAGTGTCGGCATCAGTCGCTACACCGGCGCGGTGACGCATCATATCGCCCCCGACCTCGACGCCGAGCGCGCGCTGCTCGCGACCGATCTCGAATCCGCCGGCATGGTCACCGCGAAATACCAGGTGACCGGCATCGGCCCGACCTTCGACGGGCATAATGGCGGCGGCGACCTCTATTACACCGACGGTGAAATCTGGGTGATGCGGCTGGTCGAGGCCTGCCGCAAGAACGACGGCACCGTCGAGCAGATTCCAAGCCCCGCCGCAACCGAGTTCAAGGACCAGATCTGGCGTGCGGTGATCGAGACCATCGACAAATAAGGCTGTGTCCCGCGCTTTTGGAAACGCTGGATTGCTCACATGGGGATTTGGTGTGTCAAGATTTATGGTCAGCTCTTTGTTCGATTTTCGGGCCAGCTCTTCGTCCCGACCATGGGCCGGTTTGGAAGGCGCGCGCAGATCAGGTCAAGACCGGCCCGGCAGGGCCGCCGCGAAGCGGCTTGGTCTTGAGCTGAGCGAGCACGCCTTCAGGCTCGTCGGGTCGGGAAGTGCGGCGTGAACTCCTCCTATGTTCGGCGATCCAAGGGTCGAGCCAGTTCGGGCAATCTGGTTTGCATGCCAGATCAAACTCACATTCGGTCGTCGCTCGGTGGCGACTGCACCAACATTCCGCTTGCGGCGGGCAGGCTCGAGAGGACGGGACCATTCTTCGTTGCGGCGTTTGAAGCCATGCAATCCATCGGTTCGTCCGCCCGGATCGGCCGAGGCTGATCAACCTCGGCAGATTGGTTTTAAGCTTGCAGGAAGCCACGCATCAGGCGGCCTTCATCTCGGCCCCCTCGATCACGACGCCGGCGGTCACGTATTTCCACAGTGCCACGAGCAGCTTGCGGGCCAGCGCCACGATCGCGCGCTTGCGGCCGCACTGCGCCTTGAACCATTGGGTCAGCGCCGATTGCGGCTGGTGGCGCACCCAGAGCCAAGCGAGCTGGATCATCGTGGTTCTCAGGCGCGGATTGCCGGCTTTCGACACGCCTTGCTCGCGCTCGATCCCACCACTGCGCCAGGGCGTCGGCGCAAGTCCGACATAAGATGCGACCTGACGGCGGTTGGCGAACTGCCGCCAGAAGGCTTCCGACCACAGAACGGCAGCGAAGTTCGAGCCCAAACTCTTCAGACCGAGCAGCATCGCAACCGGGGTCGATGCAGCCTTCCCGCCCGACGGCTTGCTCGCGGCCAGCAACGCATCCTGCTCGCGCTCCACCGCCGCAATCTGCTCCAGCAGCAGTTCGAGCCGGTCGAGCTCACGGTCGATCTGCGCCTTCAGATGCGGCAGTAATGCGCGCCCGTCTCCAGTCCGCAAGGCCTCCAGCCGCTTCCGTCGATCCCGCCGCAACGGCGCATAACCCGATATCCCTTGCGCGAACAGAAGACCCTTGATCCGGTTCACATGCTCGACCCGCTCCGCGATCAATGTCCTCCGTTCGCGGCACAGCCGGCGGCGATCCTCCTCTTCGGGAGAGGGAGCAACAACCATGGCGCAGACCCGAGGCTCGCCGCGCTTGTAGGCCAGAAGCGTCCGCAACAGTGTCTCCCCATCCAGCCTGTCCGTCTTGGCTCGCTGGCGCCGGCGCGGCGTCGCAATCGAGGCCGGATCCACCACATGGCTCTCAATGCCTTCCTGCTGCAGGGCCCGGTGAAGCCAGAACCCATCCAGCCCCGCCTCCTGGATGGTGATGATCGGATAACTCTCGCCCGTGCGCGCCTGCGCCTTGCGCTTCAGCTCCGCGAACAGCTTCAGCAGTTCCGCAAGATCGCCGGCCACCACGCTGTGTTTGGACATCTTCTCGCCTTTGCCCGGCGAAAGCGAGGTGACCAGCCAAGTCGAACGGCTCAGTTCCAATGACGCGAAAATTGCGCCAAACTGAGTGCGGATAGCGGCCAGTTTGTCGGAAGGATGATCGAGCAACATCGTCGTCTCCAGGTTGAATGGGTGCAACCTCAGTCTGGCCTCAGACTTGGTCGCTATCCACTCCCCATGGAATCTTCGTCCGGCTCGCAATCGCGGCCGCGATGGCATATCCTTCACGCTTGACCCCTCAGACGCATGATTTGCGTAGCTTTACCCAAAAGGAACAGGACGATGACCGTTCGCGCGGGCCGGGAATTTCTGGCCATCCCCGGGCCCACCACGATGCCTGATCAGGTGCTGCAGGCGATGCATCGCCCGGCGCTCGATATCTACTCCGCCGAGATGTTCGAACTGACCGAAAGCCTGCTGCGCGATCTCTCGAAGCTGTTCGCCACCATGGGCAAATCCTACATCTACATCGCCAACGGCCACGGCGCCTGGGAGGCGACGCTCTCCAACGTGCTGTCGCGCGGCGACAAGGTGCTGGTGCTGGAGAGCGGGCGCTTCGCGATCGGCTGGGGCCAGGCGGCGGCCGCGATGGGCGCCGATGTCGAGGTGCTGAAGGGCGACTGGCGCCGCGCGATCCGCCCGGCTGAGGTCGAGGAGCGGCTGCGCCGCGACAAGGAGCACAAGATCAAGGCGATCCTCGCGGTGCAGGTCGACACCGCGTCCGGCGCCTATAACGACATCGAGGCGATCGGCAAGGCGATCAAGGCGGCAGGCCATCCCGCGCTGTTCATGGTCGATACCGTGGCCTCGCTCGGCTGCATGCCGTTCGAGATGGACAAATGGTATGTCGACGTTGCGATGTCCGGCTCGCAGAAGGGCCTGATGACGCCGCCCGGCCTCGGCTTCGTCGCCGCCAATGACCGCGCCTGGGACGCGCACAAGAAGGCCGACCTGCGCACGCCGTATTGGGACTGGACCGAACGCGAGGGCTCTGAGCACTACCGCAAATATGCCGGCACCGCGCCGGTGCATCTGTTGTTCGCGCTGCGCGAGGCGATCAACATGCTGCACGCCGAGGGCCTGGAGAATGCCTTCGAACGGCACCGGCTGCTCGGCGAAGCGGTGCGCCGCGCCGTCGCCGTCTGGGGCGAGGGCCAGGTGCTCGGCTTCAACATCGCTGAACCCGCCGAGCGCTCCAACACGGTGACGACCGTGACCGTGAAGGGCGCCGATCCCGCCGCGATCCAGCGCTACGCCAAGGAGAAATGCGGTGTGGTGCTCGGCACCGGCATCGGCGACCTGCAGGGCCAGGCCTTCCGCATCGCGCATATGGGCCACGTCAACGCGCCGATGATCCTCGGCACGCTCGGCGTCGTCGAGGTCGCGCTCACCGCGCTGAATATCCCGCACGGCAAGGCCGGCGCCGACGCCGCCATCCAGTGGCTCGGCGAGAACGTGAAGGCGTAACGGGCGAGCAGCAGATCGAGCCGCCGCCGAATCCGTCACCCTGAGGAGCCGCGCTTCGCGCGGCGTCTCGACGGGTCGACGGCCGAGCTGCCGCCGCGAAGCTGACACAGGCGCGCGGAGATATCCGGGCCGTCGATCCTTCGAGGCTCGCTCCGCTCGCACCTCAGGATGGCGGGACACTGGTCACGGGGTCATCACAATGGGCATCTACGTCTACATGCTTCGCTGCGCCGACAACTCGTACTATGTCGGCAGCGCAACGGGCGATGACCTTGCACCGCGCATCGAGCAGCACAACGCGGGCACCTTCCCCGGCTACACCTACAATCGGCGACCAGTCGTCCTCGTCTGGTCGGAGTACTTCGAGCGCATCACCGACGGCATCGCGGCGGAACGGCAGATCAAAGGCTGGAGCCGGGCGAAGAAGGAAGCGCTGATCCGATCGGATTGGGTTACGATCAGCCAACTGGCCCATCGACGCGGAGCAACTCCTTCCCCGTCATCCTGAGGAGGCCGCGCAGCGGCCGTCTCGAAGGATCGACGGCCAAGCTGCCGCCGCGCGGCAAGATGAGCGCGCCGAGAAATCCGGGGCGTCCATCCTTCGAGACGCGCGCAAGAGCGCGCTCCTCAGGATGACGGGAAGGGAATTGCGCGAGGCGCATTGCTAGAGATGCATCAACACTATTCGCCGTCATCATTTTCCGCTTTACTGCCGGCAACAGCCGGGCGCGGATCCCTGCAACATAACAAGATGGAGGGATCGCTTGGCATCGGTGGAGCTGCGTGGCCTGGTCAAGCGGTTTGGATCGTTTGTCGCGGTTGATGACGTCTCGCTCACGATCGATCACGGCCAGCTGGTCTGCCTGCTCGGGCCGTCCGGCTGCGGCAAGACCACGACGCTGCGGCTGATCGCCGGGTTCCTCGAGCCATCCGGCGGCGAGATCCGTGTCGGCGACCGCGTGGTGTCATCGAAGGCGCGCACGCTGCCGCCCGAGCAGCGCAACATGTCGATGATCTTCCAGAGCTACGCGTTGTGGCCGCATATGACGGTGGCCGAGAACATCGTCTATGGGCTGCGCTTGCGCAAAATGGATCGCGACGCCATCGCCAAGAAGCTCGCCGCGATCCTGGCGACCACCAAGCTGGAACCGCTGGCGCAGCGCTATCCGGGCGAGCTCTCCGGCGGCCAGCAGCAGCGCGTCGCGCTGGCACGCGCGCTGATCGTCGGCCCCGAGACGCTGCTGCTCGACGAGCCGCTGTCCAATCTCGACGCCAATCTGCGCGAGGAGATGCGGTTCGAAATCCGCCGCCTGCACGACGAATATCGCTACACCACCGTCTACGTCACCCACGATCAATCCGAGGCGATGACGACGGCCGACCTGATCGCGGTGATGAATGCCGGCAAGATCGACCAGCTCGGCAGCCCTGAGGACATTTATGCGCGGCCTGAATCCGAATTCGTCGCGCGCTTCATCGGTGCGGCCAACGTGATCAAGGGCACCGCGCGCGATGCGACCCATGTCGAGTTCTCCGGCGCGACGCTCGCGGTGGTTGGCGCCAGGCTCACGGCCGGCCAGAGCGCGCCGGTCGCGATCCGCCAGCATGAGATCCAGCTCTCGACGCAAGCCCCCGCCGCAGCGCAGAACACGCTGAAAGCCGTCGTGACGCGGCAGGTCTATCTCGGCATGAACCGCGACTACATGGTGGAAACGCCTGACGGCACCTCGCTGCGGGTGACCACGCCGACCGAGACCGCGGTCGAGAAGGGCAGCGAGGTCTGGCTGACACTGCCGCCCGAACGCTGCCGCGCGCTCAGTCGATAACGAACAAGAAACGGAGGGACGCGATGCGGAAACAAATCTCCAGACGCCACGTCCTGAAAGGCTCTGCGGCGCTTGCGCTCGGCAAGGTATTCGCGTCGCCTGCGCGCGCGGCGCCGCCCGAGCCGGCCGCGATCACGCCCGATCTGGTGGCGGCCGCGACCAAAGAAGGCAAGCTCGTGTTCTATTCGTCGATGGACCTGCCGGTAGGCGAGAAGCTCGGCAAGGCGTTCGAGGCCGCCTACCCGGGCATCGCCGTGGAGATCGAGCGCTCGGGCTCGGAGCGGCTGTTCCAGCGCGTGGCACAGGAATTCGACGCCAACATCCACGCCGCCGACGTCGTCAACAGCGCCGATGCCTCGCACTTCATCCCGTGGAAAAAGAGCGGCTGGCTGATGCCGTTCGTCCCCGAGGAAGTCGCAAAGCATTTTCCCGACGGATATCGCGAGCCGGACGGCATGGCCGTGACCACGCGGCTGTGGCTGTCGTCGATCGCCTACAACACCAATCTGGTAAAGGCGGAGGATGCGCCGAAGAGCTTTGCCGATCTGCTCGACCCGAAATGGGCCGGCAAGATGGTGAAGGGCCATCCGGCCTATAGTGGCACCATCATGACCGCCACGTTCCAGATCGTCCGCGAGCTCGGCTGGCCCTATCTGGAGAAACTCGCCAAGCAGCGCGTGATGCAGGTGCAGTCCTCGACCGATCCGCCGAAGAAGCTCTCGCTCGGCGAGCGCGCTGTCATGGCCGATGGCAATGAATACGGCATCGTGCTCCTGAAGGAAGCCGGACAGCCGGTCGAGCCGGTCTATCCGACGGAAGGCACGCCGACGATCTCGGGACCGACCGGCATCTTCGCCGGCGCGCCGCACCCGAACGCCGCAAGACTGTTCCAGGCCTGGCTGCACACCCGCGAGACCCAGCAATTCTTCGTCGACTTCACCGGGCAGTATTCGGTGCACGCGCAGGTGCAGCCGAAGGCCGGCCGGCGCAAGCTCTCCGACATCAAGCTGATGAAGGAGAACCCGGCGGCGGTCGAGGCGATGACCGAAGAGATCAAGACGCGCTATGCGCGGCTGTTCAGGGTTTAGATGGTACGGCCCTCGCAACAATCGTCATTCCGGGATGCGCCTCTTGGCGCAGGCCCGGAATCCATAACCGCGATCATGAGTATGGATTTCGGGCTCGCGCTTTGCGTGCCCTCAGGTGCGCAATTGCGCACCGCGAATGACGAGGAGAGATGTCTCGCATGATCCTCACGCCCACCATCTCCCCCACCACCCGCGCCCGCATCGACTGGACGCGCCCCGTGCTGTGGCTGTTCGCGGCGGTGCTCGTGCTGTTGATCCTGCTGCCGCTGTCGTGGCTCGCAGTCTACGCTTTCACCGACAAGAACCGCCATCCGACGCTGGAGAACTTCGTTACGCTGTTCAGCAATCCCGATTTCCTCGATCCGCTGCTGACCACCGCGATCATCGCGACAACGTCGGCGCTGATCTGCTGCATCGTCGCGGCGCCGCTCAGCTGGCTGGTGTCGCGCACCGACATGCCGGGCCGGCAGACCATCCGCGCGCTGGTGACGGCCTCGTTCGTGACGCCGCCGTTCCTCGGCGCGGTCGCTTGGGAACTGCTGGCGGCGCCGAATTCCGGGCTGCTCAACCAGCTCTACCGGCTGTTCGCGGGCGAGGATGCCGACGCGCTGTTCAACATCTATTCGATGACCGGGATCATCTTCGTGATCTCCTGCTACACGTTCCCGTTCGTGTTCGTGCTGGTGGCCAATGCGCTCGACACCATGCCGGGCGAGCTGGAGGACGCCTCCGCGATCCTCGGCGGCAATGCCTGGACCACGGCGCGGCGGGTCACCATCCCGCTGGCGCTGCCCGCTTTGGTCGCGGGCGCCTTGATCGCCTTCCTGCAGGCGATGACGCTGTTCGGCTCGCCGGCGATCCTGGCACTGCCGGCCGGCTTCCACACGATGACGACCAAGATCTGGAGCTTATTCCAGTATCCGCCGAAGCTCGAGCTCGCGGCCGCCGCCGCGGTGCCACTGCTGGTGCTGACGATCCTGCTGCTGCAAGGGCAGAAGGCGCTGCTCGGCCGCCGCGGCTATTCGGTGATCGGCGGCAAATATGGCGCGCCGCGCCGGGTCGAGTTGCGCGGCTGGCGCTGGGCCGCGCACTTGGCTTCTGCCTTGTGGTCCTGCTCAATCCCGTCTTCCTGCCTTACCTCGCGCTGCTCAACGCCGCGTTTTCGCCGAACGCGACCACGCTGGTGACGCCGTCGACACTGACCTTGCACAACATCGTCTTCGTATTCACCGAACTGTCGTCGACCCAGCTCGCGCTGAAGAACACCGTGATCCTCGGCACCGCCACCGCAACAATCGGCACCATCCTCGCGCTGGTCATCGCCTATGTGACGACGCGGAAGGTGATCGCGGGCCACCGCATCCTCGGGTTCCTCGCCACGGCGCCGGTCGCCGTCCCCGGCATCGTGCTCGGCGTCGGCCTGTTCTTAAGCTATACGCGGCCGCCCTTCGTGCTCTATGGCACGCTCTGGATCCTGCTGCTGGCGTTCCTCACCATCAATTTGCCGTCGGCCTATCAGCAATTGCAGGCGGCATTCACGACCATTCATCCCGAGCTCGAGGAAGCGAGCCGCATCCTCGGCGCGACGCGGCTGCAGGCGCTTCGCCAGATCACCGCGCCGCTGCTGCGCACCGGCGTGATCGCAACCTGGTGCTTCATCTTCATCGGCGTGATGCGGGAACTGTCGGCGGCGATCGTGCTGTTCACCTCGCAGACCAAGGTGCTGTCGGTCCTGATCTACGACCTCAACGAAGGCGGCGACCTCGCCGCGATCGCCGTGCTCGGCATCGCGATGCTGGTGATCACATTCGCAGTAGTGCTGGCGGTGAACCAGATCCCGATGTCCGGCGGCAACGCAGGCGCGAAGCTGCGGAACGGCTGACGCTTTTCCGCACCGTCATTGCGAGCGAAGCGAAGCAATCCACCTCACCGCCAGGAGAAATATGGATTGCTTAGTCGCTGCGCTCCTCGCAATGACGGGAAAACCGTGGAGCGCTCCCATCTGGCAATCGCCACATTCATCCCGATATAAGGCGGAACCCCGCACCATGAGGATCGTGTGACCAAATCCGCCACCACAACATCGCCCCCTGTCGCGCCGCGCCGGCCGCATTCCTTCACCACCCACGGCATCACGGTGACGGACGACTATGCCTGGATCAAGGATCCGAAATGGCAGGAGGTGCTGCGCGATCCCTCGATCCTCGATCCTGACATCCGCAGCTATCTCGAAGCCGAGAACGGCTACACCGACAGCCTGCTCGGCCACACCGACAGCTTGCAGAAGCGGCTGGTCAAGGAGATGCGCGGGCGGATCAAGGAGGATGATTCCAGCGTGCCGTCGCCGGACGGCCCGTTCGCCTATTTCCGCAAGTTCCGCGAGGGCGGCCAGCACGAGCTGTACTGCCGCACGCCGCGCGATGGCGGCGAGGCGCATGTCGTGCTCGACGGCGACGCGCTGGCAAAGGACCATAAATATTTCAAGTTCGGCGGCAGCCGGCATTCCAACGATCACCGGCTGCACGCCTGGAGTGCCGACACCAAGGGCTCCGAATATTTCTCGATCCGCGTGCGCGACTGGGCAACCGGCGGCGACCTCGACGACCTCGTCGAGGAAACCGATGGCGGCGTGGTCTGGGCCGCGGACTCCAGGAGCTTCTTCTACGTCAAGCTCGACGACAATCACCGCCCGATGCAGGTGTGGCGGCACAGGCTCGGCACCAAGCAGGCCGACGACACCCTGATCTATGAGGAGCAGGATTCCGGCTGGTTCACCCATCTGCACGAGAGCGCGAGCGGCCGCTTCTGCGTGATCGCCGGCGGCGACCACGAGACCTCGGAGCAGCGATTGATCGATCTTTCCAATCCCGACGTCCCGCCGCGGCTGGTCGCGGCACGCGAGGAAGGTGTGCAATATTCGATCGCCGACCGCGGCGACGAGCTGTTCATCCTGACCAATGCCGACGACGCGATCGACTTCAAGGTCGTCACCGCACCGCTCGCCTCGCCCGAGCGCGCCAACTGGCGCGACCTGATCCCGTATCGCGAGGGCGTCTATGTGCTCGACGTCGAGCTCTATGCCGGCCACATGGTGCGGCTGGAGCGCGCCAATGCGCTGCCGGCGATCATCATCCGCGACCTCAAGAACGGCGAGGAGCATGCCATCGCGTTCGACGAGGCGGCCTATTCGCTCGACACCATGGGCGGCTACGAATTCGACACCACCAATCTGCGTTTTGCCTATTCGTCGATGACGACGCCGTCGGAGGTCTATGACTACGACATGGCGACGCGGACGCGTGTCCTGCGCAAACGGCAGGAGATTCCCTCCGGCCACAACCCGGCCGATTACGTCACCACGCGCATCATGGCGACCTCGCATGACGGCGCGCAGGTGCCGGTCTCGATCCTGCATCGCAAGGACTTTGCCCGTGATGGCAACGCGCCGCTCTTGCTCTACGGCTACGGCTCCTACGGCATGGCGATGCCGGCGTCGTTTGCGGCGAACCGGCTGTCGCTGGTCGATCGCGGCTTCGTCTACGCGATCGCGCATATCCGCGGCGGCGCCGACAAGGGCTGGGGCTGGTACCTCGACGGCAAGCGCGAGAAGAAGACCAACACGTTCGACGATTTCGCCGCCGCCGGCCGCGCGCTCATCGAGGCGAAATACACGGGTGAAAAACGCATCGTCGGCCATGGCGGCTCGGCCGGCGGCATGCTGATGGGCGCGGTCGCCAACCGCGCCGGCGAACTGTTCGCCGGCATCGTCGCCGAGGTGCCGTTCGTCGATGTGCTCAACACCATGCTCGACGACACGCTGCCGCTGACGCCGCCGGAATGGCCCGAATGGGGCAATCCGATCGAGAGCGAAAAGGATTTCCGCACCATCCTGTCCTATTCGCCCTTCGACAATGTCGCGGCAAAGGACTATCCGGCGATCCTCGCGATGGGCGGGCTCACCGACCCGCGCGTGACCTATTGGGAGCCGGCGAAATGGATCGCGCGGCTGCGCGCCACCATGCGCAGCGGCGGCCCGGTGCTGCTGCGGACCAACATGGGCGCCGGCCACGGCGGCGCCTCCGGCCGCTTCAACCGCCTCGACGAGGTCGCGATCGTCTACGCCTTCGCGCTGTGGGCGGTGGGGATGGCCGACAAGGCGGAGGTGTAGCGAGGTCCCGTAGCCCGGATGAAGCGCAGCGAAATCCGGGGTTCTTCGTATCAGCTGCGAGATTCCCGGATTACGCTTCGCTCCATCCGGGCTTCGGATGCCGGTTAACTGGCGCCACCCCTCTCCCCATCGTCGTCCTGGCGAAAGCCAGGGCCCATAACCACAGGGAGGTGTTTGGCGAAGATCAGCGTTGCGTGCCGTGGTACCGCGACCTCCGCGCTCGATAGATCACGCGGTATGGGTCCTGGCTTTCGCCAGGACGACGACGGTGGAGCTACCGCCCCTTCGCCTTCCGCCAGGCCGCGAAATCCTTCAGCGTCTGCTCGTCGGTCGCCGGATAGAGGCCGAAGATGCCGCGGCTGTTCTGCACCTGCTCGGTGACGAAATCCTCGAACGCGGTCATCTCGAAAGTCTCATTCGCGATCTCGTCGGCGAGATGCGCCGGGATCACGATGACGCCGTCGCTGTCGCCGAGGATCACGTCGCCGGGAAACACCGGCGCGTCCCCGCAGCCGATCGGGACATTGATCTCGATCGCCTGATGCAGCGTCAGATTGGTCGGCGCGCTCGGTCGATGATGAAACGCCGGGAAGCCGAGCCGCGCGATCTCGGCCGAATCCCTGAAGCCGCCGTCGGTGACGACGCCGGCGCAGCCGCGCTTCATCAGCCGCGTCACCAGGATCGCGCCGGCCGACGCCGCGCGCGCATCCTTGCGGCTATCCATCACCAGCACCGCACCAGGCGGGCAATCCTCGATCGCCTTGCGCTGCGGATGCGCGCGATCGCGGAACACCTCGATCGTGTTGAGATCCTCGCGCGCAGGCATGTAGCGCAGCGTGAAGGCCTCGCCGACCATGGTCGGCTGATCCGGGCTCAAGGGGTGAACATCCTGGATCATCTGGATGCGCAAGCCGCGCTTGAACAGCGCGGTCGCAACCGTCGCGGTGGAAACGGATTTCAGCCTGTTGCGGGTGGCGTCGCTGAGTTTTGACATGACTTGCTTGCTCTCTCCATTCGTCATTCCGGGATGCGCCGAAGGCGCAGGCCCGGAATCCATTTCACCACAGCGCATGCGGCCCGATGGATTTCGGGCTCACCGCTACGCGGTGCCCTCAGGTGCGCAATTGCGCACCGGGGAATGACAGCATCAATAGATCGACGGCTCGCCCACCGGTTTGCCAAAACCGGTCTCGAGGAAATCGAAGTCGCAGCCTTCATTGGCTTGCTTGATGTGCTTCGAGAACATCCAGCCATAGCCGCGCTCGAAGCGTTTCTCAGGCTGCTTCCATTCCGCGCGGCGCTTGGCCAGCTCCGCCTCGGGCACATCGAGATCGATGGTGCGCGCGGCGACGTCGAGCGTGATGCGGTCGCCGTTCCTCACCAGCGCCAGCGGGCCGCCGATATAGGATTCCGGTGAAACATGCAGGATGCAGGCGCCGTAGCTGGTGCCGCTCATCCGCGCGTCCGACAGCCGTACCATGTCGCGCACGCCCTGCTTCACGAGCTTGGTCGGGATCGGCAGCATGCCCCATTCCGGCATCCCCGGCCCACCTTGCGGGCCGGCATTGCGCAGGATCAGCACGTGATCGGCCGAGACGTCGAGATCGGGGTCATCGACCGCCTTCTTCATCGAGGGATAGTCGTCGAACACCAGCGCAGGTCCGGTGTGCTTCAGGAAGCGCGGATCGCAGGCGGACGGCTTGATGACGCAGCCATCGGGCGCGAGATTGCCTTTCAGCACCGCCAGCGCGCCCTCCTTGTAGATCGGGTTATCGACGGTGCGGATGACATCGTCGTTATGGACCTCCGCGCCTTCGATGTTCTCGCCGAGCGTCTTGCCTGACACAGTCATGCAGTCGAGATGCAGATGCTGCTTGATCCGGTTCATCAGGCCGGGCAGCCCGCCGGCATAGAAGAAATCCTCCATCAGATAGAGGTCGCCGCTCGGCCGCACATTGGCGATCACAGGCACCTTGCGGCTCGCAACTTCGAAATCGTCGAGCGAGATGTCCTGGCCGGCGCGGCGCGCCTGCGCAATGAGGTGAATGATGGCGTTGGTCGAGCAGCCCATCGCCATCGCGACCGTGATCGCGTTCTCGAACGCGCTTCGCGTCTGGATCTTATGCGGGGTGAGGTCCTCCCACACCATCTCGACGATGCGGCGGCCGGCTTCCGAGCTCATCCGGATATGGTTGGCGTCGGCCGCGGGGATCGACGAAGCGCCGGGCAGTGTCATGCCGATGGCTTCCGCGATCGCGGTCATGGTCGAGGCCGTGCCCATGGTCATGCAGGTGCCATAGCTGCGGGCGATGCCGGCCTCCATGTCGACCCAGTCCCTGTCGGAAATCTTGCCGGCGCGGCGCTCGTCCCAGTATTTCCAGGCATCCGAGCCGGAGCCGAGCGTCTTGCCTTTCCAATTGCCGCGCAGCATCGGTCCGGCCGGCAGATAGATCGCCGGCAGGTTCATGCTGGTGGCCCCGAGCAGCAGGCCGGGCGTGGTCTTGTCGCAGCCGCCCATCAGCACCACGCCATCGACCGGATGACCGCGCAACAGCTCCTCGGCATCCATCGCGAGCATGTTGCGGTAGAGCATCGTGGTCGGTTTCAGCAGCGATTCCGACAGCGACAGCGCCGGCAGCTCGAGAGGAAAGCCGCCGGCCATCAGCACGCCGCGCTTGACGTCGTCGACCCGGCTCTTGAAGTGCATGTGGCAGGGCTGCGCATCCGACCAGGTGTTGATGATCGCGATCACCGGCCGGTCGCGCCATTCCTCCGGCGCGTAGCCCATCTGCATCGCGCGCGAGCGATGGCCGAAGGCTCTGAGATCATCGGGCGCAAACCAGCGCGCGCTGCGCAGTTGATCCGGGGTCTTGTTCTTCTTGGTCATCTTGGCGCCATATGCTTCGATATTGCGTGTTTCGATATCGCGTGTCTCGACATTGCTCGCACACGCATGGTCTCGGCACGCATGCCCTGCGCCACGCATATACAGGATTTCCGGACGTCTCGTCCCGCGCGCGGCGCAGACGTGCCGTTCGCCGCCCGTGTGCCGCACAAACCCCGCGATGTGCAAATCGGAGCGTAAACCGGGGCCGGCCCTGGCTTACTTCTGCTGCGCCGTCATCACGATGCGGACGAGATCGGCGGCGTTGCGCGCGCCGAGCTTCTTCATGATGTTGGCGCGGTGATCCTCGATCGTGCGCGGGCTGATCCCGAGGTGACGCCCGGCCTCCTTGTTGGATGCGCCCGCGGTGAACTGCTCGAGCACCTCGCGTTCGCGGCGGGTGAGCGGCTCGCGCCCCGGAAAGTGCAGCGAGGCGATGCGCGATGCCGAGGTCTCGGCCTGGCGCCTGGTATAGGCGTCGATCGCCTCATTGAGGCGGCTGACGATCTCGTTGCCACGGAACGGCTTCTCGATGAAGTCGAGCGCGCCGTTCTTGATGGCGCTGACCGCCATCGTGATGTCGCCCTGGCCGGAGATCATGAAGATCGGCGCCGGATAATCCTCGCCGTGCAGCTCCTTCAGGATATCGAGGCCGGATTTGCCCGGGATATGCACGTCGAGCAGGATACAGGCCGGCGTCCGGCTGCGCGCCACCGCGAGCAGCGCGGCGCCGTCCGCAAAGCAGATCACCTTGTAGCCGGCGGTCGACAGGACCACGGACAGCGTCTCGCGAACGGCGGGGTCGTCGTCAACTACAAAGATTTCCCCGCGAGGAGCGCCATTCTCAACCATATGTCTCGTCCATCAGTGGTGAAGCGTGCTGCCCAGACTGCACAAGAAGTAACTCGACCATCTCGATCAATGGACCCGTATTTGTACGGGACGTCCGCTTAACGCACAAGTAGCACCGCGGTCCCTAAAAGTGGGGGCAGTGGAGAAACATGCGTGGAAAATGCAGAGGCGGACGGCGTTGCGGTGTGCCTGGACGAGGGCAGCGATCCCTACAGCCTGATCGTGACGGACCTGGTCGCGCTGATCGGCCATGTCCAGGCGAGCCTGCGGCTGATCGAGGCGGCGATTGCGCGCGAGGCATTTCTGGCCGAGCAGGACGCCGCCGCCGACATCTTCGTGCTTGACGACGTCACCCCGCGCTATGCCGTGGCGTCCACGGCCCTGAAAGCCTGCGACGCCGGCCTCGGCACGGCGCTCGATTGGCTGCGCGATTCAGGGGCACCGGCCCGCCTCCTGAACTGACCAGCCGGACCGGCCGCCACCGAATTCGGCGCCATCACGCAGATTGTGCCGACGACGCCCCAACCCTCGAGGCGACGATCCGTTCCACGTTCGGATTGGCGGCAGGCATCGACCGTCCAGCCGGGTCAGGCCTTCTTCACGTCAGGCCTTCTTGAAATCAGGCTCTGGCCCGCTCTTCGTCGGAGCCGGACCGCCGCTTGCTCGGCTTGCCCTTGAGGAAGCTGACGTCCATTTCGGTGCCATTGACGCGGACCAGCTCGCAGCGGCGATAGGCGAGCCCGGTCGACGACAGCAAGAGGAAAAACTCCTTCAGGTTGAGCCCCTGAATGGAACCCTCGACGGTCAGCGCCGCGTCATTGTCGGAGATGGCATTGAGCTGGCAGTCGCGCCGCCAGGTGCCGTCGATGGCCATGATGCAGACATCGACGCCCCGGCTGAACGTGACACGCTCAATGGATTTGCCGTCCTCCGTCATCGCTCAATATCCGATCGCCATGGCAGGCCTCGGCATCGCAAGCGCTGGCCGCACACCGCTCGGCCGGTACAGGCCGCGCCGTTCGGGAATCGGCTTGAACGTGTCGGTCAGGCCGACCACGGTTTCGGCGGCGCCGAGCACCAGGAAGCCGTCGGCCTCCATCAACCGGGCGAGCCGGTTGAAGATGTTGATCTTGGTGTCCTGATCGAAATAGATCAGCACGTTGCGGCAGAAGATCACATCGAACGTGCCGAGCTGGGAGAAATCGTGCAGCAAATTGAGCTGACGATGCTGCACCATCGCGCGCAACTCGGGATTGATCTGCCAGTATTCACCCGACTGCTTGAAATACTTCACCAGCAGCTGGATCGGCAGCCCGCGCTGCACCTCGAACTGGCTGTAGATGCCGGCCTTCGACTTCTCCAGCACCTCCTGCGACAGGTCGGTCGCTGTGACCTCGACCCGCCATCCCGCAAGCGCCGCGCCCATCTCCTTGAGGCACATCGCCAGCGAATAGGGCTCCTGACCGGTCGAGCCGGCGGCGCACCAGATCCGGATGCTGCGGCGCGCGGCACGTGCCTTCAGGACCTCGGGGATGATGGTGTCCCGGAAATGGTCGAACGGCACCTTGTCGCGGAAGAAGAACGTCTCGTTGGTGGTCATGGCCTCGACCACCTGGACGGTGTGCGTCGATGAGCCGGCCCTGATCTTGGCGATCAGGTCGGGAATGCCGGATAGACCGCATTTGCGGGCCAGCGGCAGCAGGCGGCTCTCGATCAGATATTGCTTGTCCGCGGACAGATCGAGACCGGAATGGTCCTTCAGAAGCTTACGCAAATACTCGTAGTCGGGGGGCGTCACGGGAGCCTCGCAAACGCAAAGGGTGAAACTGGGTACTAGGCTTCGGCCGACGCATCGAGCGCCAGCAAACCCACTTCCTGGAATTTCGCGATCACGATGTCCTTGTCGAACGGCTTCATGATGTACTCGTTGGCGCCGGCATGCAGCGCCCGCGAGATGTGGTCGATGCCGTTCTCGGTGGTGCAGAACACCACCTTCGGCACGTCCCCGCCCGCCATGCGCCGGAGCTGCACGAGGAATTCGAAGCCGTCCATCACAGGCATGTTCCAGTCGAGCAGCACCGCGTCCGGCAGCGCCTGCTTGCAGGCTTCGAGCGCGACCGCGCCGTCCTCGGCTTCGATGACGGTGAATTCCATTCCTTCGAGGATGCGGCGTGCGATCTTTCGCACCACACCGGAATCGTCGACGACAAGACATGTCTTCATATGTTGGCCTCCTTGTAGAGTCCGCCGTCTCCGCGGCGGAGCGTTACGCTGCAGCGAGTGTCTTTGGCACCAGTTCGAGCACGCGATCGACATCGAGGACGACCATGAGCTGTCCGTCGAGGCGATGAACGCCGCCGGCGAGCCTCGCCATGCGGGGATCGAGGTTGACCGGATTGTCCTGGCGGCTGTCGTCGGGCAGCCGCAGCACCTCGCCGATCTGGTCGATCAAGAGGCCATAGGATTCGCCGCGCTGGTCGACGCCGACCGCCATCGGCGGCTTGCCGTCGTCGGCCTTCGGCAGGCCGAGCCGGCCACGCAGGTTGAGCACGCCGGCGATCTCGCTGGAGGCCAGCGGCACCCGCGTCAGCCGCTCCGGCATGAACACGTCCTGCACCCGCGAGATCGGCAGGCCGAACAGCTGCCCGCCGATCACGGCCGTGACGTATTCGGCCATTGCGCCTTCGCTGGTCTCGGTCTTGCTGGTCATCACTCAACCTTTTGTTTGAGCATGATCGGATCGGAAAACCGGTTCCCACTTTTCCGGATCATGCTCGCTTCCCTCAAGCAGCGCGGCGCAGTTCGGCGGTCTGCTCTTTCAGCGCCGCGATCAGCCCGGGACGATCGAACTTGGCGACATAGTCGTGGAAGCCGGCCTGGCGGCCGCGCTCGATCGCCGCCGGCGACACCATCGCCGACAGCGCGATGATCGGCAGCCCGACGAGGTTGTGGTCGCTTCGGATGTTCTCGGCGAACTCAAAGCCGTTCATCTCGGGCATCTCGATGTCGGTCAGCACGACGTCGAAGGCCTGCCCCGAGCGCAGCGCGGCGAGCCCTTCCTGCGCGTTCGGTGCGGTCCGCACCTTGTAGCCGGCAGCCTTCAAGACCGGCGCCAGCATGTTGCGGAAGAACGCGGAGTCGTCGACCAGCAGCACCGACTGCGCCGTGGCCGACGGGCGCATCTCCTTGCGCGAGAACCAGTCGGCGAACGCCATCGGCAGGAAGTGGCCGACGTCGATCACCTCGGTGGCCTGGCCCTTGATCACGGCCGAGCCCAGAATGCCGTCCTGGGAGCCCGCGACCTCGATGTTGAGCCGCTCCTCGACGATGTCGATGATCTCGTCGACCACGAGCCCCATCGAGCGGCCGTCGTCGGCGAACACCAGGATCGGCTGCGCGCCTTGGGTCTGCACCTCGACCCCGGCCATCTGCACCAGCGGCATCAGCTGCTCGCGGTACTGCACCATGTAGCGGCCGTTCGAGAGCTCGATCTTGTCGGTTGCGATCTCCTCCAGCCGGGTGACGAGGCCGAGCGGCACCGCCTTGGGCTGGCTCGAACCGGCGCGGAACACCAAAAGCGAGGTGAGCTGCTCGCCGCTCGTGGCATGCGCTGCCGCATTGTCATCTGCCATGTCATGGGCCGCCGCGCTGGAGGCGCCGAGCGCCTTGGCAATCCCATTGGGGTCGATGATCATGATGACGGCGCCATCGCCCAGAATGGTGTTGCCGGAGAACATGTCGATGTGCCGCAGCTTGGTCGACATCGGCTTGACCACGATCTCCTCGGTGTGGAACACGCCGTCGACCACGATACCGAAGGTCTGGCTGCCCACTTGCGTCACCACGATGAAGCCGTTCTCGGCATCGCTGGTGGCGCCGTCGTCGATCTTCAGCAGCTTCTTCAGATGGATCAGCGGCAGCAGCTTGTTGCGCAGCCGCAGCACTGCCGTATCCTTGATCCGCTCGATGCGGTGCTCGGAGTTGGCGCGCGCCCGCACCAGCTCGACCACCGACAATTGCGGAATGGCAAACCGGTTGCCGCCGGCTTCCACGATCAGGGCGGAGACGATCGCCAGGGTCAGCGGGATCTTGATGGTGACGGAGGCGCCCTCGCCGGCCACGCTCTTGATGTCGATGGTGCCGCCGATCTGGTCGATATTGGTGCGTACCACGTCCATGCCGACGCCGCGGCCGGACACCGAGGTCACCTGCGCGGCGGTCGAGAAGCCCGGCGCGAAGATGAACTTGTGGATCTGGGCCTCGGTCATCTTCTCCAGTTCGGCCTCGGTGACGAGACCGTTCTGGAGCGCCTTGGCCTTGATCCGCTCGGTGTTGAGCCCGCGGCCATTGTCGGCGATGCAGATGATGATGTGGCCGCCCTCGTGATAGGCGCTGAGGCGGATGGTGCCCTGCTCGGGCTTGCCGCTGGCGACCCGCTCGGCGGTGGTCTCCAGGCCATGATCGGCGGAGTTACGCACCATGTGCGTCAACGGATCCTTGATCAGGTCGAGCACCTGGCGGTCGAGCTCGGTGTCGGCGCCGTGCATCTCGAGCTCGATCTGCTTGCCGAGTTCGCCGGAGAGATCGCGGACGATGCGCGGCAGCTTCTGCCAGGCATTGCCGATCGGCTGCATGCGCGTCTTCATGACGCCTTCCTGCAGCTCGGCGGTGACGTTGGAGAGCCGCTGCAGCGGCACCTTGAACTCGGTGTCCTCGTTGCGGCGACTGATCTCCAGCAACTGGTTGCGGGTCAGCACCAGCTCGGAGACCATGGTCATGAGGTGTTCGAGGGTATCGACATTGACCCGGATCGACTGGTTGGCGATCTTGTCGCCTTCCTGAACATCCTCGGTGGCGGCCTTGCGGGCCGGCTTCTTTGCAGCTTCGGCCGGCTCGGCTGCGGGGGCAGCGGCTGCGGGCTTCGCGACCGGGACAGGCGCGGGTGCTGCGACTTCGATCTCGGTCTCGCGGAAGGCGCGCTCGAGTTCGTCGAGCGAGACCTCGCCCGGGCGCAGCGGACGCTCCAGCGTCTGCACCACCAGCGTGCCTTCGGTCATGGCCGGTTGCACCGACGGGGCATCAACGACAGGCACCGCTTCTTCGCCGGCCGCCATTGCGGCCATCCCGTGCTCGACCATCGCCTCGAGCTGATCGATCAGGTCGCGGTCGTTGCCCTCGGGCTCGGACGGCCTCGGTCGCCTCGAGCCCGCCAAGGATCTCCTTGATGCGGTCGATCGAGGACAGGATCAGCGTCACGGCTTCCGCCTTCACCGGCATGCCGTCACGGAATTTGCCCATCAGGGTCTCGCCGGCATGCGCCAGCGCTTCCAGCCGCGGCAGCCCGAGGAAGCCGCAGGTCCCCTTGATCGTGTGCACAAGCCGGAAAATGTTATCCAGGATCTTCGCGTTGTTCGGATCCTGCTCGAACTGCACCAGCTGGTTGTCGACCGTATCCAGGCTCTCGCTGCTCTCCGTCAGGAACTCGCGCAACAGATCGTCCATGAAACGGTCCCCTCAAGGTGCTACGGAACGCACGCCTCGCATCGATAACTTGGCCGGCTTCACGGCGACGTTAATTTCGTCGTCCGTGCAAATACGGACGATGAAGCCGTTCAAGGACGACGCATCACGACATCACGGCCAGTTTCACAAGAACAGCCCTTACCACCCGGACGGGAAAGAGCCCGTTCCACCTGTCGTCGCAATTTGAACGAAATGAGATCGAGGGGTCGTCAAATCCAGCGAAACGCTGGCGGCCAGGACATCCACCTGCATCAGGACGTGATCGCCCATGGGTTGAAACCGGTCGCATGGTTAAGCGAACCCAAAAAACAAAGGCGGCGGAGTTTCCTCCGCCGCCTCGATAGTCGTTGTCTGTCGCGGCTACGCTTAGCGGAGCAGCTGCAGAACGCTCTGCTGCGACTGGTTGGCCAGAGCCAGCGCGGACACCGCGATCGACTGGCGGGTCGACAGCGCCTGGCTGTTGGCCGCTTCCTCGTTGGTGTCGGCCAGCGTCAGGTTGGACGAGCCGGTCTGCAGCACGTTGATCAGGTTCTTCGAAAAGTCCTGGCGGATCTGCACGATCGACAGGTTCGAACCGAGAGTCGAAGCCTGGGTGCGCAGCAGGCCGCTCGCGCTGTTGAGCGTCTTCAGCGTAGCGTTGGCCGAAGCGTTGTCGATGAAGTCCGTGCCGGCGGTCAGCTTGGAGAGGTTGAGACCGGCGGCATTGAAGGTCACGCCCTGGATCTTCAGCGTCGAGGAGCCCGTCTCGTTGAAGGTCAGCTTGAGCTGATCGCCGTTGAGCAGGTTGATGCCGTTGTACGACGCGTCCTGGGCGGTCGTGGTGATCTGGTCCAGGATGTTGTTGTACTGATTGACCAGGTTGGCGCGGTTCGCCAGCCCATTCGGGTCCTGCACCGGGGCGCTGCCCGCGAGGCCGTTGAACAGCTTGCCTGCGCCGGCTGCCGTGCCACCGATCGTGCCGATGGTCGCGGACGCCGCATCGTTGGTGGTGCTGATGGTGAGCGCACCGCTCGCGCTGAGCGACGCCTGCAGGTTGTTGGCCGACAGGGCGTTGTTCAGGTCGTTGAGGGACTTGACCTGGCCTGCGCCGCTACCAAACGTGATGTTGGTGGCAATGCCGTTGCCGGTCGCGCCGATCGTCAGCGTCAAGCCATCCAGCGGTGAAGGCGTTGCAACGGTGCGCGCCTTGGTTCCGGCGGTAAGGCCGAAAGCGCCCAGCGCCGAGCCGGAGATGTTGAGATCCTGGTTGGTGCCGGTGCTGATCTGGAGCGCGCCAGCCGACACGGTGGAGGCCGTGGTCGCGCCGGTGATGCCGTCGATCGCCGAGAGCAGGTCGCCGACGGTCAGGTTGCTGCCCGCGCCCGTGCCGAGGGTCACGTTGCCGGACGAATCGCTCGTCGAAGTGGTCTGCGAGGTTGAGAACGTGATCGTCTTGCCGTTGACGCTGATCGTACCGGACGGGGTCGTCGCCAGGGTATCGGAGTTGGTTGCACTGACGAGCTTGGTGGCGGCGGTGATCGGCGCGGGGGTCGTGAGATTATTGTTGACGACCGTACCAGCCAGGGTGGCGTTGCTGTAGGTGGCGGTGCCGCGGATATCGTCGGTGGTCGCGCCGGTGACCACGGCGGTCGTCACTTGCGATTTCTGGGAATAGCCGACCGCGGCCTGCAGGGCCTGGTTCGCGACCGACTTGGCGCTGTCAACGAGCTTCTGCAGCGAGGTGATGCCGGTGTTGGCGGCCTGCAGCACCTGCACGCCGTTGCCGATTCCGTCCAGCAGGTTGTTGATGTCGCTGGCGCGGTTGTCGAGCGACTGCGCCGTGAAGAAGTTGGTCGGATTGTCGAGAGCGGTGTTGACCTTCTTGCCAGTGGACAAGCGGTTCTGCGTGGTGGCGAGCAGGTCGGCCGTCGACTGCAGCGAAAGCAGGTTTTGACGGACCGATGCCGAGAGGACGATGCCGGACATACTGATACCCTTCTGGATGAACACGATTGACGCGACGCCGTAAATTTCGCACGGCGACCGATGCCACACTGGTCCGTCCGCGCTACCCGTTCGTTAAAGGGCTGCTCCGTACAAATACCCAAGATGGCTTTGCCGGTAATTCTACGGCCGCCGCGCAGACGCCCGGCTAAACGGCACGTATCCGCCGCCGGATCAATCTCGTGACAACGAATTTGTCCTCGCATTTGCAGGGACTTGCCGCATGCTCGCGCTGCCGACGGGGGGCTTCGACATCCGTAATGGCCATCGCGACGGCGCACGCTTGGGTACGCATCAGAGTTAATGGAAATCAATAAATGCGAGACAATGTCGCAACCGTCTCGTCCGGGATGCGCGGCATTCGAATCTCCTCGAACGCCGCGCACGCCGATGCGATTGCCGACCGTCTGCCCCCTAGAGGGTATAAGGTTCGCACCACAACCCTTGTGCTATTGGACAGGCAAGCTATGTTCGCTCTCCACACGCCAAGAGTAGGTGATGCGAGACCGTAGTGCTCCCGCCCTCGGCAGGAGCTCCAATGTCTGCGGTATCGCGTCCGCCCAATCGACTGTTGCAAGCACTTCCCTCCACGGAATACGCGCAACTTCATCCCGTCCTGGAAACCGTCGACCTGATCAAGGAAACGGTGCTTGCCGATGCCGGCGCGCCGGTGCAGCGGGTCTATTTCCCGCACGGCGGCGTGGTCTCGATGATGGTCAATCTGTCCGACGGGCAATCTGTCGAGATTGCAACCATCGGTCGTGACGGCATCGTCGGCGCATCCGCCGCCCTGCATGAGCGGCTGCTGCTCGCCGACGCGATTGTCGTGGTGCCGGGCACGGCATCGATGGTGCGGGCGGAAGATTTCCGCGAGGCCGCCAATCGCAGCGCGGAGTTCCGGACCCTGGTTGCTCTCTATGAGCAGGCGCTGATGGCGCAGACCCAGCAATCCGTCGCCTGCAACGTGTCGCATCCGGTGGAGGCGCGGCTGTCGCGCTGGCTGCTGCGCGCGCGCGACCTGTGCGGCAGCGAAGCCTTGCCGCTGACCCAGGAGATGCTGGCGCAAATGATCGGTGTGCGGCGTAATGCGGTTTCGATCGTCGCGCATGGGTTTCAGCAGGCCGGTATCCTGCGCTACAGCCGCGGCCATATCGAAATCACCGATATCGACGGTCTGCGGGAAGGCGGCGTGTGAATGCTATGCGACCGTCAAGGCGCACGCCGAACAATTGATCGGGCCGGAAGATTGATCGGGGCGGCGCGCACGCTCAACTGATTGCCAGGCAACACAAACGCGATCACGGGGCGATATGTATTCCTAATGGAACCAAGATATGTTTCCATTGGAACCAAGACGTGCCAGAATAAGTTGCATAACGGCTCAACTGCACGCGTCAGCCCTGATGACCAGAGACAAGCTTTGCCGGGAGGCAGGAGGTTGCTTTGGATACGGTTCCGCGATCGCCCAACGGATTTCTGTCTTCGCTCTCGGAGAGCGATTTTGGGCTGATCCGGCCCAATTTGCGGACGATCGACCTCGCCGCCGAGTCGGTCCTGATCGAGACCGACGAGATGCTCAAGCGGACATACATGCCGCACAAGGGGGTGATCTCGCTGGTGGTCAAGCTGGCAAGAGGCGTGTGCGTGCAGATCGCGATGGTCGGCCGCGGCAGCATCTATGGTGCGTTCGCGGGGCTTGGTGAAGCCCCCACGCTGGACAGCGCCGTGGTGCTGGTGCCTGGCGTCGCTTCGACGATCGAGGTCGAAGCCTTGCGGGCGGCCGCCGGCCAGAGCCCGACTCTGCGAGCGAAGCTGATTCGGCACGGTCTCGCCGTCTATGCCCAGATCCAGCAGACGGCCGGCTGCAACGCCGCGCACACCGTGGAGTCGCGGCTGGCGCGATGCCTGCTGCAGACGCGCGATCTCTCCGGCAGCAACAAGATCGCCCTGACGCAGGAGGCGATGGCCCAGATGATCGGCGCACGCCGCAATAGCGTGTCGCTGGTCGCGCATACCTTGCAACAGGCGAATTTCATCCACTACAGCCGCGGCCACATCGAGATCACCAATGCGGATGGACTGATCAGGACCGCGTGCGAATGCTATGCCACGGTCAAGGCGCAGTATGCGAGGCTGCTGAACTGCCAGGAAGCCGGCGGCTAAAGCGCGATGAGATCAGGTTGAAGCGTCATCGCGCTTTAGCTCTTTGTTTGAGCATGATCTTTTCGGAAAACCGCTTCGCACTTTTCCGGATCATGCTTTAGAGCTGCCATTCTTGACGCGTCTTCTTCACGCGAACCGCTACCCGCTTTGCGCGAAAACGCTCCAGTCGGCGCACAAGCCGTACTTCTACGGCGTACGATTTTCACCGTCGGATAACGCTGCATCCGCAAAGTCGCGTCGACGCACGGGGGAGCCGATGTTCACGTA
Source organism: Bradyrhizobium sp. JR3.5 (assembly GCF_054057015.1). Classification (NCBI taxonomy): domain Bacteria; kingdom Pseudomonadati; phylum Pseudomonadota; class Alphaproteobacteria; order Hyphomicrobiales; family Nitrobacteraceae; genus Bradyrhizobium; species Bradyrhizobium sp. JR3.5. Next base: position 3,153,151 of record NZ_JBSRYV010000002.1, on the reverse strand, counting down.
CGAGACGACCGACCGGAAGGAAGCCCGGCGCTTCCGCATGGCCCAGTTCAACGGCCGGCCCGCCACCATCAGGTCCGCCGGCGCGACAGTGACGGGACGTGTGCGCGCGATCGTCGAAAGCAAATCCGGCGCGACGGCGGCATGGGTGGTCACGATCGTTCCGGACGAGCCGAAGACAGCCGCCTCCGCCGCGCGGCTCGCGCCGCGCCTGTGCTTCGCCGCGGAAGACGATTTCTGAGTACCGCTCCGAATGGAATCGGACGGGCTCTGGACTTTTGTTTTGACGCGTTTTCTTTGCGCGAACCGCTACCACCCCGCATCAAGTGCGGGGCAGGCTTCGCTTGAAAACGCTTTATGCGGAATGCAACAAGGCCTTGCGGACGAGATCTGCGGTGTTGCGCGCACCCAGTTTGCGCATGGCCTCGGCGCGATGGCTCTCGAACGTGCGCGGGCTGATGTTCATCCGCAGCGCGCCCTGCTTGTTGGAATAACCGTCGCTGATCAGGCTGAGCACCTCACGCTCGCGCTTGGTCAACGGCTTGCGCCCTGCCTCCGGCGTGAACATGACATCGGGTGACCGGGCGCCTGCCGGCTTGTCGTCAAGCGGCGGCCTGAGATCGGTGGCCGGTATGGCATTCGGATAGAGATCGGAGATCTGCTTCAGCATCGCGGACACCCGCTCGGTCTGCTCGAGCGCGTTCTCGATCACCTGCCGCAGATAGACGCCGTTGCCGGGCGCATGCGCGAGCTGCTGACTGTGCTGTTTGAGCTCGTTCATGTAGAGCAGCAGCGCCGTCACCGGCCCGTTGAACTGCCGGACGATCGCCGCCCCGGCGTCCGCGGTCATCTGCGGTCGCGGCACGGCGGCTCCCTGAATCTCGGGCGGCTGCGCCTCGAGCGTCGCGGTTCCGCCCATCCATGGCGGAAGGCGCGCCTCGGCTCGATTGTCATGTTGCGTCATAAGTATGGTTTACCGAAGGTGAACTTGTGGCCGCGTTAACACGGGACTCCGTAAAACTACGGGTGACGCAACTGTGACCTCGGGCCCCGATCGGCCAAGCAGGCGCAGATTACCGTTGATTTGGCAACGAATCTCGCTTGTCTGAGCCGAAGGACAGTAGTCTTACGGGACATCGAGGCGCTTCATCCCGATGATCTCCACAGGTGGATCTTTACCTTCCCGACGCGGTCCCGGGCGCGTCCGCACCCACATCCGCCGCCTGGCCTCAGGTTGAAATGGGCAAGATGCGCGCCGCGCGTCGGAGATCAAGGGCGCCGCAGCCGAAGGAATTTCTGCAGGAAGCGTCCCGAAAGGACGAACCTGAGCCACCAATACGCCATTCGCCGGGTCGTCATCGATCAACCCTCCGGGCATCGGGATCGCATCGGCATACCGCACGCCGGCCGACGCGCGTATGAGACGGATCACATCGGCCCAGGGGTGGCGCGGGCGGGCGTCGCGGCAGGCGAATGTCAATTTACAGCCCCGGCATGCGCCGCGATGATCGCCGCCTCTCGATCAACAACAAAAGGGCGCGACAATGAAGCGAGGGTGGAACGGGCGGAATGGATTCCGGATGACGATTGCGGCGCTCGCCGCAGCACTGTCGGTCAGCGCCGGGGCGCAGGCCCAGACCACGCCCCCGACCGGCAATGCAGCGCCGACGTCAGACAGCGCGATCATGGTCACCATCTTCTTCAAGCATGATCAGTCACGCCCGCTCAGTGAGTTGAATGCGCAACTCGAGCGGCAGCGCTTCTACAAGGCGTTTCCACCCGAAGGTGTCGAGGTCGTGAGCTGGTACGTAATGATGGGGGTCGGCCAAGTGGTGACCCTGCGGCTACCGGCCTCGCGGCTGCGCGAGGTCAACCGCGTCATCGAGAACAGTGCCTGGGGCGCCTACCACACCGAGTTCTATCCGACCTACGACTACAAGGCGGTCGGAGTCGACAAGCACGAAAAGGCAAAACAATAGCCGGTCGCGAGAGTAGAGCTGAAGCCATGCGCCGGACTTACCGGTTCTGAATCAGTCAGAACCGGCTCACCTTTGACCCGATGCCTGCCTATGCGTGGGCCCGCGTGCGCTGGCTCAGCCGCTTTGCCAGTGTCCGCAGATCCTGGCGGCGCCCGCTGCAAAGCAAGCGGCTGAATTCGTCGGGATCGATGGAGGCAGGTGGAAGATCGGCTGGGCTGCGTGCGACGCGGCGTAGCCAGGTCAATCGGAAGAGACGCTTGAGCATCTTCATGGTTGTTAGCCCCGATGAGCGTCTTTGTTAAATCGCGGCAATAAAGTTTGGTTCCGCTCCCTATGGTCGCCCGGCGCAAAATTTGGTTCAATGCCATTCAGGCGAGCAGCGCCTTGCGCTGTTGCACCCGCGCAATGGAGCGCTGCACCGCGGCCTGATCCAGCGATCCGTCGTGCGCTGCACCCTCGACCGCGGTGGCGATGCCGGCCATCGCCAGCTCCTGATCGAGCAGATTGTTGCCGATGCAGATCATGTCCATGCCGGCGGCGATCGCCTGCAAGCTGGCCGCGCTTGTACCGAGCGTCTTCTGCAGCCCCTGCATCTGCATGTCGTCGGTAATCAGCAGCGTCGCGGGCAGCCGATGGCGCAGACGGCCGATTCCCGCCGGCGACAGGGTCATCGGATGCTGCGCGTCCCACTGGCGGACAATGGCGTGGCTGACCAGCACCGCGTCGCCGAAGATCTGCGGCGCCAGCGCGTAGAATAGTTCTTCCTGCTCCGGCCGCAGGGCATCGGAGATGTCCATGAACTCCAGATGTGAATCGACGTGCGCGCCGCCGATGCCCGGATAATGCTTCAGGCAAAGACCCACGCCTGCCTGCCGCGCCGCAGCGTCGACCAGGCGCGCATTGGCCTCGACCTCACCGATCTCGGACGAATAAGACCGCTTGATCCTGCCGATGTTCGGATTGTCGGGATTGTAATCGACGTCGATGACGGGCGCGAAGTTGTAGCGGATGCCGAGCCGACGCAGCTCGTCATAGCTCGCAGCCAGGATCGCCTGCTTTTCCGCATGGCCGAGCCGGTTGAAATCCCTCGCGCTCGGCAACGGCTGGAAACCCAGCCCGTCCTTGAGCCGGCGCACCAGACCGCCCTCCTGGTCGATGAAGACCAGCGGCTGCGACGGCAGGCCTGCGATCTCGGCGCACAGCGACTGCACCTGCGTGGGCGAGGCGATATTGTTGTCGTATTGCCGGGTCTGGCAGGAATAATCGAACAGGATCACCCCGCCGAGCCCGAACTGCGCGGCAAACTCCCTCAGCCAGGGCGGGATGACCTTGCCGTAGAAGCCGAGGATGAAAAGTTCGCCGACGGTCATGGCCGCTCGCTATCGGATAGGCATGGAATCAACGCCGCACCTGAAGGAATAGCACGCTGCGACGGCGGTAAGAATATGACGCAGCTTGCTGCTCGACTGCGTTCCCCGCGTTCGCATCACTATGTTAAGACACGCCAGCACGCCTCGATCGCGCATGCCACAACACAAGACATTTCGGAAACGCCCATGACAGCACCTTACGTCCCGCAAATGGCCCTTTACCGCCAATGGCTGAAGGACACGCGCGGCCTCGCGTTTGCGGATTTCGAGGCAATGCGGCGCTGGTCGGTCACCGATATCGACGCCTTCTGGCAGAGCGTCTGGGATTATTTCGATCTGCGCTCGCCGACGCCGCATTCGGCGGTGCTGGCCGAGCGCAAGATGCCGGGCGCGGTGTGGTTTCCCGGCGCTTCGGTGAATTACGCGCACCAGGTTTTCCGGCACGTCGCGCCGGCGCATGCCGCCGGCCTGCCGGCCCTGATCTCGAGCGGCGAGGACGGCAAGCTTTCGGAGACCAGCTGGCCGGAGTTGCAGCGCAAATCGGCGGCGCTGGCGCTGCATTTGAAGGCCAGGGGCGTCCGCGCCGGCGATCGCGTCGCGGCCTATCTGCCGAACATCCCCGAGACGATTATCGCGTTTCTTGCGACCGCGAGTATCGGCGCGATCTGGAGCGTCTGCGCACCCGACATGGCCGCACCCGCGGTGATCGACCGCTTCAAGCAGATCGAGCCGAAAGTGCTGATCGCCTGCGACGCCGTAACCTATGCCGGCCGCCGTCATGACCGGAAGTCGGTGATCGAGGAGTTGCGGCGCGCGCTGCCGACGGTCGAGCATGTCATCCTGCACAGCGACGCCGCGCCGTCCGAAACACGATTGTCGTCCATCCTTGCGGGCCAGAGCGCGGAGATCGACGCCTTCGAGCCGGAATGGCTGCCGTTCGACCATCCGCTCTGGATCGTCTATTCCTCGGGCACCACCGGATTGCCGAAGCCGATCCTGCACAGCCATGGCGGCGTGATCGTCGTGGCGCTGCCGCTCTCGACCCTGCACAACGACATCGGCTGCAGCTATCAGCGAAACTCGTTCGGCGAACGCTTCCACTGGTACTCGTCGACCGGCTGGATCATGTGGAACTGCCAGACTAACGGCCTGCTCAACGGCACCACCTGTTGCATCTTCGACGGCAGTCCCGGCGGCACCAAGGACAAGCCGGACTGGACCACGCTGTGGCGCTTCGTCGCCGATGCAAAGGCAACCTTCTTCGGCGCGGGCGCGGCGTTCTTCGCCAACTGCACCAAGGCCGAGATCGATCTCGCTGCCGTTGGCGACCTCTCGGGCCTGCGCACGCTCGGCTCGACCGGCTCGCCGCTCAGCGCCGACACACAAGCCTGGTTCAACGAGCGCTTCGCCGCGCTTTCGAAGCGCAATGGCAACGCAGCGCAGGCCGACATGTGGTGGGCCAATATCTCCGGCGGCACCGATTTCGCCGGCGCCTTCATCGGCGGCAATCGCGAGCTGCCGCAGACCCCGGGCATCATGCAATGCCGGCTGCTCGGCTGTGCGGTCGAAGCATTCGACGAGCAGGGCCGCGCCGTGATCGACGAGGTCGGCGAGCTCGTCTGCACCGAGCCGCTGCCCTCGATGCCGCTGCGCTTCTGGAACGATCCCGGCAACGCGCGCTACATGGCGAGCTATTTCGAGACCTATCACGACAATTTCGACGGCACCGGCCGCGGCCCGGTGTGGCGGCATGGCGACTGGCTCAAGATCAACCCCGACGGATCCTGCGTGATCTACGGCCGCAGCGACGCCACCATCAACCGCCATGGCTTGCGGATGGGCACCAGCGAGCTCTATTCGGCGATCGAGGCGCTGCCGGAGGTGCTGGATTCGATGGTCGTCGACCTCGAATATCTCGGCCGCGACAGCTACATGCCGCTGTTCGTGGTGCTGCGCGAGGGCATTGTCCTCGATGCCGCGATGAAGGCGAAGATCAACAAGGCCGTGGAAGCCGGGCTGTCGCGCCGCTTCCTGCCCAACGACATCTTCGTGGTGGCGGAAATTCCGCGCACGCTGTCCGGCAAGAAGCAGGAGCTGCCGGTCAAGAAGCTGTTGCTCGGCCATTCTGTCGAGAAGGTCATCAACCGCGACGCGATGGCCAATCCCGGCTGCCTCGACTGGTATCTCGACTTTGCCAAGAGCTATCTGAGCAGGCAGGCCGGCGCGGCCTAAGCGATCGCGCCGCCTGTCAGCGCGGCCTGCTGCGCCAGGGCGGCGGCGCGAAGGCGGTGCGCAGATGCTCGACGAAAGCCTGCGTGCGCCTGGCCCGCCCACCGCGGCCCGGATTGAGCAGCGCGACGATATCGGCGGGCGGCAGGCGGAAGTTCGGCAGGACACGCACCAGCCGGCCACCGGCGAGATCCTCGGCGACATCCCACTCCGATCTGACGATCAGGCCGTGATCCGCCAGCGCCCAGGCCTTCACCACCTCGCCGTCATTGCTCGACAGCATCGGCTCGATCCTGATGACGTCGGGCTCCGACGCGGCCCGCCTGCGCGAGAAGCGCCAGAGCGTCACGTCCTCCTCGTTCTCGCGCAACGCGATACATTGATGCCCGCGCAGCTCCTGCGGGCTCACCGGCGTCCCGCGGCGCTTCAGATAGGCCGGCGAGGCACAGAGCAAGCGTTCATTGGACGCAAGGCGCAGCAAGCGAAGCGTGGAATCCCTCAACGCGCCGATATGGATCATGACGTCCCATGCGCTCGCGGCGGCACGTCCCGGCCGATCGGATAGTTCGAGCTCGACCGACACGTCGGGATGGCGGGATCGGAAGGCCGCAACGACCGGGGCGACGTAGTGGCGTCCGAAGCCGAGCGGCGCGAGAATCTTCAGATGGCCCGCGATGGTTCCGCGGCGCGCCTGCAGCGCTTCCGTCAATTCCGTCGTCTCGTCGAGCAGCGTGCCGCCGCGCAGCACCAGGAGTTCGCCCTCGTCGGTCAGCGTCAGCCGCCGGGCCGAACGGCCGACCAGTTGAACGCCGAGGCGCTGCTCGAGGCTCTGCAGCCGCTGCGACACCGCCGATGGCGTCACGTCGAGCGCACGCGCCGCGGCCGCGAGCGACCGGGCCGCAGCGATGGCCAGAAAGAAGCGGATGTCGTCGGTCGAGAGCATTAAGTCCAGACTTAATATAACAATGACATTCGGTAAATTGTACTTAGCATGGAAACGGCTAGTCTCGCCGGATGTCATCAGCCCCTGTTTTGAACGCCTCGCATCCGCTTGCCGATATCGAGACGCCCTGCCTCGTGCTCGACGAGGACCGGATGCTGCACAACATCGCCCGCCTGAAGACGCGGCTGTCGCGACTCGGCGTGCCGCTGCGCCCGCATCTGAAGACTGCGAAATCCATTCCGGCGGCCCGCGCCGTGATGAACGGCCCAGGCGGCCCGGCCGCGGTCTCGACCCTGCAGGAGGCCGAGCTGTTTGCCGCGGCAGGCGTCAAGGACATCCTCTATGCCGTCGGTATCGCGCCGCAGAAACTCGACCGCGTCGCAGCGCTGCGGCGGCAGGGCGTGGACCTGTCCGTGGTGCTCGACAGCATGGAGCAGGCGGCCGCCGTCACCACGATGGTGCGCATGACGAACGACCGCATTCCCGTGCTGATCGAGATCGATTGCGACGGCCATCGCGCCGGGGTCCGCGCGCGCGACCCGCTGCTCGTTGAGATCGGTCGCGCATTGCATCAAGGCGGCGCAGAACTGCGTGGCGTTATGGCGCATGCCGGCGAATCCTATTCCTGCTGCAGCGCGGTGGCACTCGAGCAGGCGGCCGAGCAGGAGCGCGCCGCCGCGGTCGCCTGCGCCGAGGCGTTGCGCGCGGCCGCACTGCCCTGCCCCGTGGTCAGCGTCGGCTCGACGCCGACGGCACATTTCGCGCGCCGGCTCGATGGCGTCACCGAGGTGCGCGCCGGCGTGTTCGTGATGTTCGACCTGGTGATGGCCGGGATCGGGGTCTGCGCGGTCGAAGACATCGCGCTGTCGGTGCTCGCGACGGTGATCGGCCATCGCGCCGATCGCGGCTGGACCTTTATCGACGCCGGCTGGATGGCGCTGTCGCGCGATCGCGGCACCGCGAAGCAGCCGATCGACCAGGGCTACGGCATCGTCTGCGACATCGATGGACGGCCCTATCCCGACCTGATCGTGACCGAAACCAATCAGGAGCACGGCATCATCGCCCGCCGTCCCGGCAGCACGGCGCCGCAGGTGATGCTGCCGGTCGGCGCCAAGGTGCGGATCCTGCCGAACCATGCCTGCGCCACCGGAGCGCAGCACGACCGCTATCATGTCGTCGCCGCCGGCTCCGACACGGTCAGGCAATGGGAGCGATTTCGCGGATGGTAGCAGACGGAGGGCAGCCGATGACCCGAGCCTATGACGCCATTCTGTTCGATCTGCTGACGGCGCTGCTCGACAGCTGGACGCTCTGGAACAAGGTCGCGGGCTCCGATGAAGCAGGGCTGCGCTGGCGGGCCGAGTATCTCAAGAACACCTACGCCACCGGACGCTATCGTCCCTATGAGGATCTGGTGGGGGAGGCGGCGCGCAATGTCGGGCTGCCGTTCGAACGGGCTGCGGAGCTTGGCGCACGCTATGCGGAGCTCGATCCCTGGCCCGAGGTTTTTGATGTTCTGCAAACGCTGCACGGCGCCGGCGTCGCGCTCGGCGTCGTGACCAACTGCTCGGAGCGGCTCGGCCGCATCGCCGCCGATCGCATCGGCGTTCCCTTCACGGTGTTCGTGACGGCCGAGCGCGCCGGCTATTACAAGCCGCAGCCGCAACCCTATCAGCTCGCGCTCGATGAACTGCCGGTTCCGGCCAATCGATGCCTGTTCGTCGCGGGGGTCAGCCTATGATCTGTTCGGCACGGCACGTGTGCATCTGCCAACTTGGTGGCATAATCGGGCCGCAATGAACCTGCCGGAAGGGGCGCCCGCCCCGACCATGGTTCGTGACAGCCTTGCGACCTTGCCGGCTTTCGTGCTCGGTCGCGACTTGTCCGGCCGGCGCGCCCCTTGAGGACCGAACCGAGATGCCATCACCCAGCTACATCGACCCGCTCAACGGCAAGCTCTATCCGCTGGATGTCCCGCGCTGGTGCTCCGACGAGGGCAAGCCGCTGCTCGTCACAGCGCTGCCCGGCATCTCCCGCGACGAGGTCGATCGCGGGACGCGCTCGCTGTGGCGCTATCGCGCGGCGCTGCCGGTCGAGATCAAGCAGCCGATCACGATGGGTGAAGGCTGCACGCCTGCGGTCGAAAAGGCGTGGGGCGATCTGCGGCCGCATTTCAAGCTCGAATGGTTCAATCCGACCGCAAGTTTCAAGGATCGCGGCACCACGGTGATGCTGTCGTTCCTGCGCCAGCTCGGCGTCGACGCGGTGCTGGAGGACAGCTCCGGCAATGGCGGCGCGTCGGTCTCGGCCTATGGCGCGGCGGGCGGCATGCGGGTCAGGATCCTTGCGCCGGCGACGACATCGCCGATGAAGGTGGCGCAGATGCACGCCTTCGGCGCCGAGGTGCAGCTGGTCGAAGGCCCGCGCGAGGAGTCCGAGGCGGAGGCGATCCGCCAGTCGAAGCAGATCTTCTACTCCAGCCACAACTGGCAGCCGTTCTTCCTGCAAGGCACCAAGTCGCTGGGCTACGAGATCTGGGAAGACTTTGGCTTCACAGCGCCCGACAATGTCATCATGCCGGTTGGTGCCGGCAGCAGCCTGCTCGGCTGCTATATCGGCTTCAAGGAGCTGCTCGCGGCCGGACAGATCGCGCGGCTGCCGCGCCTCTTTGCCGCACAACCACTCAATTGCTCGCCGGTCGATGCCAGCTTCGTCGCCGGCGTCGACACGCCGGTCGATCGCGCGGTCCGCAAGACCATCGCCGAAGGCACCGCGATCAAGCATCCGCTGCGCCTGAAGCAAATGATCGCGGCGCTGAAGGAGAGCGGCGGCGGCACCGTCGCAATTCCCGAAGACGGCATCGTCGCCGCATTGAAGCGGCTGGCGAGTACCGGCCTGTTCGTCGAGCCGACCTCGGCCTCGGCCGCCGCCGCACTCGACGTCCTGGCGGCGCGCGGCGCGATCCGGCCGGCAGAGCGCACCGTCGTCATCATCAGCGGGACCGGGATCAAGGCAGCCGGGCTGATCACCGAGCTGCTCGGCAGCTAGAGCGTTTTCGAGCGAAGTGGACACCGGTTCGCGTGAAGAAAACGCGTCAAAACAAGAATCTGGAGCTTCGGTTCTGATTCAATCAGAACCGAAAATGCTCTGGTCAGCCCGCAGCTGCCGCGCGCGTCGGTGAGGCGTGCGCCCGCCCGATATTGTCGAGGAACTGACGCACGCTTTCCTGCCAGGTGAAGGTCAGGGCGTGGGCGCGGCATTTCTCGCGCGGCACCAGCAGCGCACCGAGCGCCGCGCGACGCAGATCGTGATCGAGGCAACCGCAGCCCGACTTGCCGATCACGTCGAGCGGTCCCATCACCGGAAAGGCCGCAACCGGCAGGCCGCTGGCCAGCGCCTCGAGGATCACCATCCCGAACGTATCGGTCAGACTTGGAAACACCATGACGTCAGCGGACGCATAGACATCGGCGAGCGCCCGGCCCGTCCGCGTGCCGAGAAAATGGACGTGCGGAAACCGGGTCTGCAAACTGCTGCGGAGCGGCCCGTCCCCGACCACGACTTTCGAGCCCGGCAGGTCGAGACCGAGAAAGGCGTCGAGGTTCTTCTCGACCGCAACGCGGCCGACATAGAGGAACACCGGTGCCGGGAAGGCGAGCGGCCGCTCCGTACGGGGGCAAAACAGCTCGGCGTCGACGCCGCGCGACCATGGCATCAATTTGCGGAAAGCCATGCGCCTTCAACGCCTGCTCGAGCGACGGCGAGCCAACCATGATGCCGTCTCCACCATTATGGAAACGGCGCAACGCCGCATAGCTCCACCGCAGCGGGACCGGCAGCCGCGCGGCGAGATATTCGGGAAAGCGCGTGTGATAGCTGGTCGTGAACGGATAGCCGCGTGTCCGGCAGACATGCCGGCTGATCCAGCCGATCGGACCTTCGGTCGCGATGTGCACCGAGTCCGGGCGCGCAGCCGCGATCGCGCGCGCGATACGCCCGACCGTCGGCAGCGCGAGCCGGATTTCCGGATAGCCGGGCAACGGCACGGTGCGGAAATCGACCGGCGTCAAGAAGCTGATTTCCGCGCCGAGCGAAGGCGCTTCACTGGCGAGATATTCGAGCGAGCGGACCACACCATTGATCTGCGGCCGCCAGGCGTCGGTTGCCACCAGCACGCGCATCAGGCGACCGCCTGCGTGAGCGGCGCGAGGTCTGCCCTATCCAACGCTGCCCGCGCTTCCGTCCATCTGACGATTTCAAACTGCCCGTTATAGCGTTCGACCACGCCCGTGCACGACTCCACCCAATCCCCGGTGTTGATGTAGCGGACGCCGAAATCATCGTGCAGCGCCGCGTGGTGGATGTGGCCGCAGATCACGCCTCGAACGTTGCTGCGCGCGGCTTCCGATGACAGCACCTCCTCGAACCGGCCGATGTGGTTGACCGCATTCTTGACCCGCAATTTCGCCCAGGACGAGAACGACCAATAGCCGAAACCGAATCGGCGCCTGATCCAGTTGAGCCAGACGTTGCAGGCCAGCGCGGCCCGATACCCGACATCGCCGATCAGCGCGAGCCAGCGCGCATGCCGCACCACGAGATCAAAATGATCGCCGTGAACGACGAGGTAGTCGCGACCGTCGAGGCCACGATGGATCGCCCGTTCGACAATTTCGACGCCGCAGAACGCCGCGCCGGCATAGTCACGCAGAAACTCGTCGTGATTGCCGGGAATGTAGACCAGGCGATGGCCCCGTTGCGCGAGCTCGATCAGCTCCCGCACAACGGCATTGTGCGCCGTGGGCCAGTACCAGCTGGACCGCAGACACCAGCCATCGACGATGTCGCCGACCAGGAACACGGTTTCGGCATCATGGTGACGAAGGAAGTCGATGAACCGCTCGGCCTGGCATCCCCGGGTTCCGAGATGGACGTCGGAGATGAACAGGCTCCTGACCTTGACGACATCCCGCGGCGCGACCCGCCTCCCATCCGCGCGATCGCTTGCCCTATGCATCGCAAATTGGGAGTCGGCCTTGCCGCCGTCCGGCCGAAACGCCGCCGCCATGGCCTCGGCCAATCCCGCGAGAACCTTCGTGACATCGCGGCTGGCGCATCGCCTGAAGATCGAGCGGTGCCAATAGATGCCTGCGATAAGCACCAGCAGCGCGAACTCGGCCGCGCGATATCGCCCGCCGGAAGCAGCGTGACCGAACTGATAGCTCGCGGCCAGGACCAGCAGGGTCGCGGCTGCACGCTCGAGCGTATCCGAGCCGGGCCGCAGGCGGGACAACAGGGCTCTCATACGCCTTCCTCCACCGGCGAGCGTGAGGGGAGTACGCGCGGCTCCCCGAGAGGGCGCGGCGCGAGCGAGCGCTTGTAGAAGCGAAATCCGAGGAAGAGCGCGACCTCCACGGCGACCAGGATGACCACCACCCAGAAGCCGAGGCTGACCGGATCGTGGCCGCTGCCGCGCAGGGCATAGCCGAGAGTGAGGAACGGCATGTTCCAGATCACGGTGCCGATCGCCGTCGCCATCACGAAGGCGCGCGGCTCCAGCCGCAGCACACCGGCGGGGAGTGCAAGGTAGATCCGCACGGTGGGCAGGGTCTGACCGATCAGCGTCACCCAGAAATGATTGCCACGATAGGCGTCGGTGAGCTGTCGATAGAGCGAGGGCCGCAGCAACACGAACTTGCCATAGCGCGCCACCAGCCCTTCGATGCGCCCGCGAGCCGAGCACGCGGCCGAGCCCGTACCAGCCGATGGCACCGACGACCGACCCGGCGCTGGTCGCGAGGATGGTCATCGCAAGCATCGTGCCGTCGGAGACCGTCAGGCCGAGCAGCATCAGCAGCACGTAGGACGGCAGCAGCGGAATGAACTTCTCGGCGACGGCGAGGCAGCCGATACCCACCAGGCCGAAGTGCAGAAACATCGCGATCGTGCTCGACGTGTCCATAGCGCCTCGATCAAGCGTGGGAGTGGCGGCGGCTGATCCGGTACACGGATGCCGGAGGCAGGTTGAGGAACGTCTGCCCGATGCAGTTCGCCTGCAGATCGAGGCGATCCAGGATCGCGTCTGCGACAGGGCAACGCGGACCATAGGTGATCTGGTAAAACGCCCCGCCGGCGCGGAGATAGCCGAAGGCGCCGTGGAGGATGGTTATGACTTTCTCCGGCGGCATCATGAGAAGCCCGAGGCCGCTCACGACCGCACCGACCGGGCGCCCCGTCGAACAGACTTTCCCTCCGCAGCCAGGCCGCGTCCATCCAGAGCACCCGCGCGCCCGGGAAGCGCCGCTGCAGCAGCGGGATGAACTCGGAGCCGTACTCCACCAGTGTCAGATCCTGCTGCCTGACGCCGCGCTTTAGCAACGCGCGGGTGAAGACGCCCGTGCCGGGGCCAAGCTCGAGCACGGGGCCAGTGTCCGCGGTGATCTCCTGCGCCATGAGCGACGAGACAGCAGGCCCGGACGGAGCGACCGCGGCGACACGCAACGGATTACGCACCCAGGCGCGGACGAACGGCAGGATGTCAGCGGCCGACATGCTGGAGCTCCCGCACGATGAGCGCGCAATCGGTCTGGCGCCACGGATTCATTAACAAGGCCATTCGCGTGTCTTTCACATTGTGGGTGCCCACCACCGTGTGTGGGAGGCTCCCGCCAGTTGAGCAGTGCTGGACCGTGACGGGACGATTCGACCCGCTCCGACCGACGCCTCTGTCTCATGCGAAGCTTGCGTCAGCCTGTCGCGAATGCGCGCGCATACGAAATTTCGGTCCGCGACGCATTCGCGCGGAGAAAACCGCAAGGTTGCCGCAATGAATCGGGCATAAAGCCGGCGGATCGAATGACGAACCGATGCAGGGATAGGGACGACGAATGCGCGTGCTGTTGGTGGAGGACCAGCCGGACATGGTCGCGGCGCTGCGTGCGGCACTCGCGCGCCACGACATGCTGGTCGATCACGCGCCGGATCTTTTGGAAGCCGAGGCGATTGCCGCTGCGGGAAGTTACGACGCCATCGTGCTGGATCGCCAGTTGCCTGACGGCGACGGGCTGTCGCTGATTCCGAAATTGCGCGCGAGCGGCAACACCGTGCCGGTGCTGGTGCTGACTGCCCGCGGTGAACTCGCGGACCGGGTCTCGGGTCTCGACAGCGGCGCCGACGATTATCTCGGCAAGCCGTTTGCATTCGAGGAGTTGCTGGCACGGTTGCGCGCGCTGTTGCGCCGGCCTGCCAATGTGCAGCAGCATGCTGCGCGGATCGGCCGCCTGTCGTTCGACTTCACCCATCGTGAGGCCAGCGTCGACGGACGCCCGCTGGAGATGCCGCGTCGCGAGCGGCTGGTGCTCGAGACGCTGCTGCATCGGATGGGACGCATGGTGCAGCGCTCCGCGCTGATGGAGGCGGTCTACGGCCTCGACGACGAGGTGCAGCCCAATGCACTCGACAGTCATGTGTCGCGTTTACGCCGCAGGCTCACCGAGGCCGACGCTGGCGTCACGATCAACGGCGTTCGTGGCCTCGGCTATGTGCTGCGAGAGACACCGTGAGCGTGCTGCGACCGCGATCCCTCACCTGGCGCCTCGTCGGACGCCTCGCCGGTCTGCAGGCCGTTGCGTTGACCCTCCTGATCCTGCTGATCGGGGCCGCCGCGATCGGGCTGCTGTGGGCAGGGCTGCTGATCGGCGAGTACCAAGGCAGCACCCTCGATACGCTCAGGGACGCCATCACCCGCGATGAAGCGGGCGGACTGACGCTGCGCCAGACGCCGGAATTGGCCGCCCTGCGCGCCGAGCACGCCGATCTCTGGTTCATCATCCGCGACGCTGACGGCCACCAAATCTCCGAGGGCACCGTGCCCGCGCAATTCGCACCGATCGCATCGGCCCTCGACCATGTCAGCGAGGCCGTGCTCAAATGGGACGCCGCCGAGGCCCCGCGCCCCGGTGGTCTCGTCAAATCGGTCGACACGTCGGCTGGACGGATCCAGATCCTGACCGGAACATACGGCGAGCTCTCGATGTGGCGAGCGCTGGAGATCACCCCGCAGCTGTTCCTCAACATGATCCTGCCGATCGTCGTGCTGATGACGCTGGCGACGTTGGTCGCGACCCCATTCGTGGTGCGCCGGGCAATGAAGGGACTTGGCCAAGTCGCCGCGCAGGCCGAACGCATCGACATCGACCAGCGCGGCGCGCAGTTGCCGCTCGATGAAGTGCCGGTCGAGATTGCCCCGCTGGTCAAGGCCATCAACGCCGCGCTCGAACGCCTCGACAAGGGTTACGAGCGCCACCGGCGTTTCCTCGCCGATGCCGCACACGAGCTCCGGACGCCGATCGCGATTCTTTCAACACGAGTCGCCTCACTGCAGGCCGGCCCGGAGAAGACCTATCTGCTCGAGGACGCGACTCGCCTCAGCGTCATGGCCGGTCAGCTGCTGGACCTGCAACGGCTCGATCAGCAGACCGACGTGTTCACCGCCGTCGATCTCGTCGGCGTTGCCCGACAGGTCGTGCTCGACCTCGCGCCACTCGCCTTCGCGGCAGGATATGAAATGTCCTTTGAGCAGAAGGACGGGACGATTGTGGTGAGCGGCGACCAGACCTCACTCGAACGTGCCCTCACCAATCTCGTGCAGAACGCCATCGACCATGGACAGCGGCGTGGCACGATCCTGGTTCGGGTGACGACAGCCGGTTGCATCGAGGTCTGCGACGACGGCGACGGCATTCCGCCCGACGAGCGCGAGCAGATCTTCGAGCCGTTCCGCCGGCTACATCCCGGCGGACGCGGCGCCGGCCTCGGCCTCGATCTGGTGCAGAGCATCATGCGTCTGCACAGCGGCCGGATCGAGGTCGATCAGGCACCGTCCGGCGGCGCCTGCATGCGCATGGTGTTCCCGAAGGTTCAGCCGGCGTGCTGATCGAGCGGAACTAGCCGCGGCGCGCCGCGAAACAAGAGCCCGCTCCGATGGAATCGGAACGGCGCTCTCGTTTCTTGCTTTGGCGCGTTTTCTTTACGCGAAGCTGCGTCCAGGCCGTTCAAAAATGTTCTAGCCCGCCTTGCGCAGTTTCAGGGCCTCGTAGAATGCGGTCTCGAGATTGATGTAGCCGATGAAGGATGTCGGATCACCAAACGGCAGGATCTGCGTCGCCCAGAATCCGCCGAAACCATTCTGGCGATCGATCCAGTAGAACAGGTTGGCGAGGCCGGCCCAGCCGAGCGCGCCGGCGGGACGGCCGGTCGGAGCCTGCTCGTCATTGATCATGAAGCTGAGCGCCCATGATTTCGACTGGCCGGGGAAGAACTCGGCGTCGTTGGCGAGCGAGGTGATCACGCCGGTGATGGCGGTGACCTTGCTGTTGCCGAGATGGTTCTTCTCCGCCATCCGCGCAGTTTCGGCCTTCAGGACCCGGCCATGCTCGCCGGCGCCGTCGTTCAGCCACATCCGGATGAAGCGCATGTAGTCGCCGATGGTGCCGTAGAGTCCGTGACCGCCCATATGGATCTCCGGATTGGCCGGCAGCTCGAAATCCATCGGCGTGAGCGAGCCGTCGGCGTTGCGGGCGTGAATGCCGGCGAGCCGGCGGCGCATCGCGTCGGTGAGCTCAAATGCCGTGTCCTGGATTCCGAGCGGCTCGAAGATCCGTGTCTTGAAGACCTCGCCGAGCCGCCGGCCCGTGATCGCCTCGACGATCTGGCCGCACCAATCCAGGTTGGTGCCGTATTCCCATCGCTCGCCGGGATCGAACAGCAGCGGCGTCATCAACGAAGCCTTGGACGCCGTGATCACGCTGGGCTGCCCCTTCTCCTGCGCGAGGCGATTGTAGGTGTGGTTGATGAAGTCGTAGCCCAGGCCTGCGCTGTGAACCATCAGCATACGCGTGGTGATGTCGCGCTTCGGTGCGCGCAGCCGTGGTTCGCCTTTGTCGTCGAAACCCTCGATGACCCGGAGCTTGCCGAGGTCGGGTGCGTAGGTCTTGGCCGGCGCATCGAGATCGAGCTTGCCTTCCTCGACGAGTTGCAGGACGGCCGTCCCGGTGATCGCCTTGGTGGTCGAGAAGATGGCGAACACGCTGTCGGTCGTCATGTCCGCGGCCTGGTCGAGGCGGCGCTTGCCGGCGGCGCCTTCGTAGATGTTGCGATGGCGGTCGGTCACCATCGCAACGACGCCGGGAACGCGTGGGTTGGATGTCACGACGCCGTCGAGAATCGCATCTGCCGCCGCACCAAAATTCATGCTCATTGTCGTCCTCCCATATTCTGCTTTGTGATGTGATCAATCGTGAGCGGCGATGCGGTCATCGAAACCGCAGCGCCGGATCGCGATCAGGAGCTACTGCACGGCAAAGCCCTGATAGCCGCTCGCGGCGACCTCGTCGCATTTCTGGCGATAGGTGCCGACGCCGCCGCAATAGGACAGCACCCGGCGCGGCTTGCCCTCGACATTCGAGCCGAGGTACCAGGAGTTGGTCTTGGCGATCAGCGTTGCGTTGGCGGTCTCGTCGTGGTGCGCCACCCACTGATCCTCGGCATCCCTGGTCGGCTCGATGACGTTGAGGTTCTTGCCGCGCAGATATTTGATGCAGTCGGCGATCCACTCGACCTGCTGCTGCAGGCAGGTGGTCATGTTGCACAGCGCGGCCGAGGGCGCGAGCGGCACCGCGGTCGTGAACAGGTTCGGATAGCCGTGAACCTGCAAGCCCATCGTGGTGCGGATGTCCCTGCCCCAATCATCCTTCAGCGATCGACCCTCGCGACCGCGAATGTCGATGCGCGTCAACGCCCCCGTTCCGGCGTCGAAGCCGGTGGCCAGGATGATGACGTCGAACGCGTGCACCGTGCCGTCGGCGGTCTGGATGCCCTCCGGCGTGATGCGGGCGATCGGATTGTTCTTGACGCTGACGATCTCGACATTGGGCCGGTGGAAGGCCTCGAGGAAATTGCTCTCCAGCGGCACCCGGTGCGTGCCGAAACCGTAGTCGGACGGAATCAGCTGCTCGCACAGCTTGGGGTCCTTGATCCGCTCGCGCATCTTTTCGCGCACGAACTCCGTGATCTCGGCGTTGATGGCTTCGTCGAAGAACAATTCGGCGAAGGACGAAACCCACAGTTTGAGCGATCCGTCATTCCAGCAGTCCTCGATCACCTGGCGGCGCTGCTGCGGCGTCAGGTCAGCCCAGACGTACTCGAAGTCGAACTCGAATCCGGTGAACGTCTTCGGCAGCCGTTCGGTGAGGAACTTGAACTTCGACTTGTAGGCCTCGGCATCCGCCGCGTCCCATTTCGGGTTCTTCATCGGAATGATGTATTGCGGGGTGCGGATGAAGACCTTGAGATGACCGACCTCGCCGGCAATCGACTGGATCACCTGGATTCCGGTCGCGCCGTTGCCGACCACGCCGACACGTTTACCGGCGAGCTCGATCGGTCCCTTGGGCCAGCGCGCGGTGTGGAACAACTCGCCCTTGAAGGTCTCCTGTCCCGGGAAGGACACATGCGGCGCCGAGAGCATGCCGCAACAGGTGACCAGGAACTGGGTGTCGATCACCTCGCCCTTGTCGGTCGCGACCTGCCAGCGCTGCGTCGCCTCGTTGAAGTGCGCGCTCTTCACCGTGGTGCCGAACTGGATGTCCTTCCTGAGGTCGAGGCGGTCGGCGACGTAGTTCAGCCAGCGCTCGATCTCCGGCTGGCCCGGGAACCGCTCGCTCCAGCTCCAGCCTTTGTAGAGTTCTTCGGAGAACAGGTACTGATAGGTGTGGCCTTCGGAATCGAAGCGGGCGCCGGGATAGCGGTTCCAGTACCAGGTGCCGCCGACGCTTGAACCGGCATCGATCGCCTTCACACTCAGTCCCTGCTCACGCAGGCGGAACAATTGATAGAGACCGGCGACGCCGGCGCCGACGACCACGGCGTCGAGCCTGGTCGTTGCACGCGCACCATTGCTTCCATTCGACCTTGTGACGGTCTCGGCCATCGTTTCCTCCTGTTGTCTTGCTTCGCACTCGCTCATACCCGCCGTGTCGCCGGGTGATGGTGCGTTGCGTCAATTGGGTCTCGGCGACTGGCGTTGTCGCCGAGACGCAGAGCAGGCTACGGATTGTGCGACCGAGCGGCTTGGATGAAACCGACAATCTCTGGAACGCGGCCGCTCAATCGAGCCATCGGCCGTTGGTCGGCTTGGCAAACCGCGAAAGCGGCCTATCCTGCGCTCAAACGTTCGGCCAAGAAGAAGCGGTCAACCGCGCCACGGATTCCACGGAGGAGGCTCGCGCGATGGGCCAATTGATCACGGTCGAAGAGCTGCCGCGCTATGCGCCCGGTGAACTGAAGCTGGACAGCGCCTCAGTCGGGAGGAGCGACTTCCGGCTGCGGATTTTCCGCTATGAGCCATCGGATATCTGGGTTCCTCCGTCGGAAAACTTCCTGCTCGTACTGTATCGCGACGGCGTGACGTCGATGAACCGCCGCGTCACCGGCGCGTGGAAGCAGGACCACGTCGGTCGCGGCGTCACGTCGTTGCTGACCCGCGCCGAGCCATCAAGCTGGCACTGGAAGAACGACATCGAAGTCACCCATTTCTATATCGCTCCAGCGCTCATGATGAAGACCGCGAGCGATGCCTTCGACCGCGACGCCGAGGCGATCGAGCTTCACGACCTGCTCAAGGCCGAAGACCCGATGCTGACCTGGATCAACGACCAGATGGTTCAGGAGGTTGCCGCAGGCGGTCCGGGCGGACGCCTCTGCTATGACGCACTGGCGCTGCAGGCGAGCGTGCACATCCTGCGGAAGTATGCGGCGATCGAATTCAAGATGCCGTGCGCGCAAGGACGCTTTCGCCCGGCGCATGCTCGCTTGATCGAGGACTATATCGAGCAGAACATCTTCCGGAACATCACGCTGGAAGAGCTCGCGAATATCTGCAATTGCACGCCGATCCAGTTCGCCCGCAAGTTCCGCGTGCATTACGGCACGCGGCCGCATGCCTATGTCCTGCGGCGCAAGGTGGAGCACGCGTGCCAGCATCTGCGCAAGGACCGCGTTGCGCTGAAGGAGATCGCGCTGCTGAGCGGCTTTGCCGATCAAAGCCACCTCAATCGCGTGTTCCGGCAGCACATGAACGTCACGCCGGCGGAATATCGCCGGCAGGTCTGCAAACATTCCGCGCAAGCGTGAGACCATGACGCCGGCGGGCCCGCGGCCGGCTCACACCGGCGGCGGGTTCAGCCGCGCGAAGCCTTCTTGAATACGGTACGGGTAGTACGGATAAGCCGGCATCACTGCGCTCGCTCGGTCGAGACGCGCGATCTGGTCCGCCGAAAGCGACCATCCGACTGCGCCGAGGTTGTCGCGAAGCTGCGCTTCATCGCGCGCGCCGATGATGATCGAGGACACGCCGGGACGCGTGAGCAGCCAGGCAATCGCAACCTGCGGCACGCTACGGCCGGTCTCTGTGGCGACGACGTCCAGCGCGTCGACGATCGCGTAAAGCTTCTCGTCGTCGACCGGCGGCCCGAACTGCGCGGTCTCGTGCAGTCGGCTGTTCGCCGGCAAGGGCTGCCCGCGCCTGATCTTGCCGGTGAGGCGACCCCAGCCGAGCGGACTCCAGACCAGCGCGCCGACGCCCTGGTCGAGCGCGAGCGGCATCAGCTCGGATTCATAGTCGCGGCCGACCAGCGAATAATAGACCTGGTGCGCCACGTAGCGCGGCCAGCCGTGCCGCTCGGCAACGGCGAGCGATTTCATCAAGTGCCAGCCTGAAAAATTCGAGGCGCCGACATAGCGCAGCTTGCCGGCCCGCACGAGCGCATCGAGGGTCGACAGCACCTCGTCGATCGGCGTGAAGGCGTCGAAGGCATGAAGCTGCAGGAGGTCGATGTAGTCGGTGTCGAGCCGGCGCAACGCGGCGTCGACCGCGGCGACGAGGCGGTATCGCGACGTGCCGGCATCGAGCGGGCCGTCGCCCATCGGCAGACCGGTCTTGGTCGAGATCAAGACCTTGTCGCGGCGGCCCTTGAGCGCGGCGCCGAGGATCCCCTCCGATGCGCCGTTCGAATAGACATCGGCGGTATCGAACAAATTGACGCCGGCCTCGAGGCAGATGTCGATCAGCCGCCGCGCTTCGTCGACGCCGCTGCGGCCCCAGGCCGAGAACAAGGGTCCCTGGCCGCCGAAGGTGCCGGTGCCGAAGCTGAGCACCGGGACCTTCAGGCCGGACGCACCGAGATTGCGGTATTCCATCGTCATACTCCTATGATCCGATTCATTCGGCCGGGCATTGCGTGGCGAGGACGACCGGCCGGTCGAGGCGCAGGCTCCACAGTGCGAGCAGCAGCCCGACCGCGGTGATGACGGCAGCGACCAGCGGCAGCCCGCCGAGACCGAAGCCACGATCGATGGTGACGCCGCCGGCCCAGGCGCCGAGCGCGTTGCCGAGATTGAAGGCCGCGATATTCAGGCTGGAGGCCAGCGTCCGCCCTTCCACGCCGGCGGCTTCGAGCACGCGAAGCTGCAACGGCGCGACGGTCGCGAACGCGGCGATGCCGAGCACGAACAAGAGCACGACTGCCAACACCTTGATCGAGATCACCGCCGCCAGCGCGACGAGGACCGCGGCAAGGGCGCCGAGCGACACCAGCAGCGCACGCGCGACTCCCTTGTCGGCGAGGCGTCCGCCGGCGACATTGCCGATCGCAAGGCCGGCACCGAACACCAGCAGGATCGGCGACACCGCGGCGTCGGAAAATCCGGTGAGGCGCGTCAGGATCGGCTGCACATAGGTGAAGACCGCGAATAGCCCGCCGAAGCCGAACACCGTCATGGCAAGCCCGAGCAGGACCTGCGGGCGGCCCAGCACGGCGAGCTCGTCGCGCAGCGGCGCCGGCTTGTCCTTGGCTCCGACATGACCGGGGACCAGCACGGCCAACACGACGAAAGCGATCACGCCGATCACGGCCACCGCCCAGAACGCCGCACGCCAGCCGAGCATCAGGCCGAACCAGGCGCCGAAGGGAACGCCGAGCAAAGTCGCGACCGTCAGCCCGATGAACATCGTGGCGATCGCCGACGCGCGCTTGTCCTCGGGCACAAGGCTTGTCGCGACCACCGAACCGACGCCGAAGAAGGTGCCGTGCGCCAGTGACGTGAGGATGCGCGCCGCCATCAGCAGTTCGTAGTTCGGCGCCAGCGCGCAGGCCGCGTTGCCGAGCGTGAAGATCGCCATCAGCGCCAGCAGCACCGCCTTGCGCGGCATCCGCCGCGTGGCCAGCGTCAGAATCGGCGCGCCGACGAACACGCCGAGCGCGTAGCCGGAAATCAACAGCCCCGCCGCGGAGACCGACACGTGCATGTCGGCGGCGACCTGCAGCAACAGCCCCATGATGAGGAATTCGGTGGTGCCGATGCCGAAAGCACCGGCGGTCAAGGCAAGAACTGCAGCAGGCATGTGTCGCTCCGGAGGGAAGGATTCCGCAATGCGAGATAGCGGTCCGGACGAGGAAGGATTAGAATGGCCGCAATCCAATCATTTGTGACGTGAATTCAAGATGTCCCGAACAGACACCAACCGCTCCGGCGAGATGGACGTATTCGTCCGCGTCGTCGATCTCGGCGGCTTCACGGCTGCCGCGAACAGCCTGCGCCAGACGCCGTCGGGCGTCAGCAAGCTGGTCTCCCGGCTCGAGACGCGGCTCGGCACGCGGCTGGTCAACCGCACCACCCGCAAGCTGCAGCTGACCGAGGAGGGCCAGGCGTTCTATCAGCGCGCCCAGCGCATCCTCGCCGACATCGACGAGGCCGAACGCGAGGCCGCCTCATGCGTGCCGCGCGGCCATCTCACCGTGAACAGCAACATCCCGTTCGGCATGCTGCAGGTGATGCCGCTGCTGCCGCGCTTCCTGCGCGAGCATCCGGACATCACGCTCGACATCGTGCTGACCGACACGCTGGTCGATCTGATGCAGGCACGC
Organism: Bradyrhizobium sp. JR3.5; assembly: GCF_054057015.1. NCBI lineage: Bacteria > Pseudomonadati > Pseudomonadota > Alphaproteobacteria > Hyphomicrobiales > Nitrobacteraceae > Bradyrhizobium > Bradyrhizobium sp. JR3.5. The sequence goes on along the minus strand of NZ_JBSRYV010000002.1, from coordinate 3,130,647 downwards.
GCCGACGTCGCGATCCGGGTCGGCCCGCTCGGCGCCTCGCGGCTGATCGCGCGCAAGCTCGGCACCAGCCGCATGGTGGTGGTCGCCGCACCGTCCTATCTCGCGCGCTTCGGCACGCCGAAGACCCCGGCGGACCTCGCCGCCCATCGCGGCATCGGCTGGACTTTTCCGCGCAGCATCCGCGGCTGGCCGTTCCGCCGCGCTGAAAAAATCGAGGAGGCGCTGCCGCCCCCGGTTGCCCGCGTCAGCGACGGCGAAGCCGCGCGCCAACTCACGCTCGGCGGCATCGGGCTCGGACGGCTGGCGCTGTTCCACATCGGCCCCGATATCGAAGCCGGGCGCCTCGTGCCGGTACTGCAAAATCTCAATCCCGGCGATCGCGAGGACATCCATGCGGTCTATGTCGGCCACGCCGGCCCGCTGCCGGCGCGGGTCCGCGCCTTCATCGATTTTCTCGCGCAACACATCCGCATCGGCGATCCGGCGCTGCGGCGCGGCGCGGACGGAAAATGGAAAGTCGTGAGCGACAAGTGAGCATGCGATGACGGATGAGCCGCTGGCCTTGCAGGCTGTTACCGAATCGCCGCGCAGCCAGAACAGGTGTGGGACGCGATCAGGGATCCCAGGGCCGGCGAAATATGGCGTAACGCGCATTTCAACACCGATTGGCAGATCGGCGCGTCGATCGAGATCGAGGCCGAGATCGGCGCGAAGCGCTACCGCGACAAGGGCCGCGTCCTCCGTGTCGAACCGGCGTCACGGCTCGAATATTCCTACTGGTCGCAGGTCTCCGGCCTGCCGGATGTTCCGCAATCCTATGCGACGATCACGATGACGCTCGCGGCTGACAGCGGAGAGACGCTGCTGACCGTCGCCCAGCAGGTGCCACCATCGCCAATTCGACGCGGGGACGGTTGGGAAATCGGCGCCGACTCCGGCGCCAGGCATGTCGCGTTCTACTGGCGCATGGCGCTGCCGCGCCTGAAGCAGGCCGTCGAGCAAGGACGCGCCGCGCAATAGCGCGCGCTAGGTCCGCTTCAGCAAGAAGAGCTGCGTGACATAAGGAAACACCACTTCGTCGGCATCACCGAGGCCGGCCTCACGCAGGATGGCATCGGTCTTGTCGCGAAGGACCGCCTTTTCGGCGTCGGGAAGATTGGCGACATAGCTCGTCGACACGACGCGCTCATAGACACCCTGGCGCGCCATCCGATGCGGATGGTCCTGCATGATTTCCTTCTCGAGCGCGAAGCGAGGGTCTTTCAATATCCAGCGCCAGCGTCCTGTCCGCTGCCGAGGCGTATCTCCGGCGTAGCCTTCGATCATGACGGACAAGGCGTCGACCCACGGTGCGCGGTCATCCCTGTTGTTCCAGACCAGCGCCAGCGTACCGCCGGGATGCAGGAGGCGCGCGATCTCGGCGACCGACGCCTCGTTGCCGAACCAGTGGAACGCCTGCGCGCAGGTCACGAGATCGACGCTGCCGGTTTCGAGGCCGATCGCATCGGCGCGGGTGTTGATGACCTCGATCCCTGCTTCGTTCGCGAGTTTCGCCGACATCTCGGCGACCGGCTCGATCGCGACCAGACGCGCCGTCTCGGACAAATGCGGGAGCAGCAGGCGGGTGAACTTGCCGGTACCGGCTCCGAGATCGACGACACAGCGCGCGGCCTGCAGCGGCAGCGCGGCGACGATCTCCGCCGGATAACTGGGCCGGCCCGCCTCGTAGGCGGCGACCGCGACACGATAATTCCTGGCTGTAGGGTTCAATGTCATTCGTGCTTCTCCTGCGAGCCGGGCATCTGCGATGAGATCTGCGGAACAGTATAAAGCAGCGCTGGCGCAGAACTGGAAGAGCGCGTCGATTCAAGATTTGCTGAGGGCCCGTCACCTCTGCGTCAGTGCCAGGCGCCTGGCGTTGCTCCTTGTTGAACAAAGTGCGCGCAGTTTGAATGATCCTGCTTCGGCAAGAACTGATATCGCAACTTTGCACGCTTGTGTTGCATCAACGTCGCAGTTCCCGGTTGCAAGTTGCTGTTGATTGAACCACAGTTCTTGAAAGCGGACGCGGTCTGTTGCGCTTGCGCAGGACAAGCCCGGTGCCTCTTCCGCACCGGTGCAGCCATGCAGCGATCCAGGGCCGTCTTTGTCACGGGTATCGTCTACGCCTTGATCGGCTTGGTCCTCGCGGGCGGCGGCATCTGGCTCGCCGCGCTGGGAGGATCCATCTCCTACATTGTCATCGGCGTCGGCATTCTTGCTACGGCTGCGCTCTTGCTGGCGCAGCACCGTTCGGCACTTTGGCTGTTTGCGATCGTGCTGGTCGGCACGCTGGCGTGGGCCGTCTATGAGGTGAAATTCGACTGGTGGCCGCTTGCGGCGCGCGGCGACATCATCTTCCCGATGGCGCTCTGGCTGCTGACGCCCGTGATCGTTCGCGGGCTGCAGCGAAACGAGCCGGTGTCTTACACACGTGCGACCGCACCACTCTGGGTCGGCGTCGTGGCGGCTGCGGCCGTCCTCATGGCCGGGCTGCTGTCGAGCTATCACGACATCAACGGCACGATTGCGGAAGCCGGGCCTGCCGTGCAGCAAAGCGAGGCCGATCCGCAACCGGACGGCGATTGGCGCGCCTATGGACGCACGCAATTCGGACAGCGCTATTCACCGCTGAAGCAGATCACGCCCGACAATGTCGGCAACCTCAAGGTCGCCTGGACCTTTCGCACCGGCGACGTGCCGACGCCGGAGGATTCGGGCGAGACCACGTTCGAGGTCACCCCAATCAAGGTGCGCGACACGCTCTATCTCTGCTCGCAGCACCAAGTGCTGTTCGCGCTCGATGCCAAGACCGGCACGGAGCGCTGGCGATACGATCCCAAGCTTGTGCACAACAAGACGTTCCAGCACATGACCTGCCGCGGCGTCTCCTATCACGAGACCGCGCAGGGCGCCGTCGACAGCGGCGGCAGTCCGGCGCCGGCCGAATGCCCGCGTCGGATCTTCCTGCCGGTCAATGACGGCCGCATGATCGCGCTCGATGCGGACAGCGGCAAACTCTGCGATGGCTTTGCCGATCACGGCATCCTCGACCTGCAGCAGGGGATGGGGATCAAGACCGCCGGCTTCTTCGAGCCGACGTCACCGCCTGTCGTCAGTGACAGGATCCTGGTCGTCGCCGCCGCGGTGATCGACAATTACGCCGTCGAAGTGCCTTCGGGCGTGATCCGCGGCTTCGATGTCTACACCGGCAAACTGGTCTGGGCCTGGGACTCCGCCGCGGCCGACGAGAACGCGTTGCCGTCGCCGACGCGCCATTACACCAACGGCTCGCCGAATTCCTGGATCACGGCCTCGTTCGATCCGAAACTGAATCTGGTCTACATCCCGACCGGCAACAACGGGCCCGACATCTGGGGCGGCAATCGCGATGCGCTCGTCGAGCGCTATTCCAGCTCGATCGTCGCGCTGGATGTCAACACCGGCAAGCGCGCCTGGTCGTACCAGACCGTGCATCACGATCTCTGGGACATGGACGTTCCTTCGCAACCGAGCCTGGTCGATGTGACGACGGCCAAGGGCGTCGTCCCCGCGATCATCCAGCCGACCAAGGTGGGCAACATCTTCGTGCTCGACCGCAGGACCGGCGAACTGATCGTGCCGGCGCCGGAACGTCCGGTGCCGCAGGGCCCCGCGCCCGGCGACCGCTCCGCACCAACCCAGCCGTTTTCCGAACTGACCATTCCGGCCGGAAGCAAAGCTGACCGGCGCCGACATGTGGGGCGGCACGATCTTCGACCAGCTGCTGTGCCGGATCATGTTCCACCGCTTGCGCTACGAGGGCACGTTCACGCCGCCCTCGTTGCAGGGCACGCTGGTCTTCCCGGGCAATCTCGGCATGTTCGAATGGGGCGGCATCGCGGTCGATCCTGTCAGGCAGATCGCCATCGCCAATCCGATGTCGCTGCCTTTCGTCTCAAGACTTATTCCGCGCGGCCCGCAGAATCCTCCGGCGCCGACCGCCGAGAAGCCGGTCGGCAGCGAGGTCGGGGTGCAGCCGATGTACGGCACGCCGTTCGGGGTGGATATCTCGAGCTTCCTCTCGCCGCTCTCCGTGCCGTGCTACCGACCGCCATGGGGTTCGATGGCCGCCATCGATCTCAGGACGATGAAGATCGTCTGGCAGCATCCGAACGGCACGATCAGGGACACCACGCCAATACCGCTTCCGTTCAAGATGGGCGTGCCAATGCTCGGCGGCCCGATCACCACCGCCGGCGGCGTCGCGTTCTACACCGGGACCTATGAGTACACGATCCGGGCTTACGACGTGCGCAACGGCAAGGTGCTCTGGGAAGATCGCCTGCCCGCCGGCGCGCAATCGACGCCGATGAGCTACGAGGCCGGCGGCAAGCAATACGTCGTCACCGCGGCCGGCGGACACGGCTCGTTCGGCACCAAGCGCGGCGACTACGTCATCGCCTATGCATTGAAGGATTGAAGTCGTTGAGGCATTGAATCCGGGAGCGTCGTCATGCTTGCGTCATCCGGCGACCGAACGAAGTATCCGACAGCGTTCTGTCTCTGGCTGGGTCTCGCGGCGATATCGGTCTGCGCCGTCGGCCATGTCGCACAAGCTGCCGATCTGACGCTTTCCGGCACCGCGGCCGATCCGGTCCCTGCTCCGGTTCCCTGGCTGCTCGGCGATTGGGACGGCGCACGAACCCGGCTGTTGAATGCCGGCATCGATTTTCAATTCGGTTACACCAGCGAACTCGCCGGCAACGCAACGGGCGGTCAGCGACAGCAGGTCGCCTACACCGATCAATGGACCTTCGGCACCACGTTCGATCTTGCGAAGCTCGGAGTCGTGCCCGGCGGCACGATCCAGGTCACATGGACCGACCGCAACGGCAGCAATCTGAGCGATGACGCGCGCCTCGGCACGCTGCAGCAGGTACAGGAGCTATTCGGACGCGGCCAGACGCTGCGGCTCACCCAATTCTGGTACGACCAGAAGTTCGTCGACGGCCTGGTCGACTGGAAGATCGGGCGGATCACCTTCGGCGAGGATTTCGCATCGTTCGCGTGCGACTTCCAGAACCTGACCTTCTGCGGCGCGCAGCCCGGCAACCTCGTCGGCAATTACATCTACAACTGGCCAGTTAGCTACTGGGCCACCCGGCTGAAATTCAACCTGCAAGGCTTCGGCTATTTTCAGTTCGGCGTGTGGATGACGCCAACCCCAATTATCTGAACGTGTCGCAGTCGGCGCTTCCGGTGTTCTACTCGGGATCTACCGGCCTGCTCATCCCGGCCGAGCTCGCCTGGCTGCCGAAGTTCGGTAATCTGCAGGGCAGCTACAAGTTCGGCGGCTGGTACGATACATCGACTGCTCCTGATGTGGTCACCGACGTCAACGGCAACCCGGCAGTCCTCAGCGGGCAACCACTGTTGCAGAGCCGCGGACGCTACGGTGCCTATGCCAGCTTCGTTCAGCAGGTGATCCGCCCATCGCAAGCCAGCTCCGCGGGCATGCTCAGCCTGTTCTTCAACGCGACCATGGCCGACCGCCGCACGGCCACCACCGATTATCAAATCGCGGGCGGCCTGATCTATACCGGACCATTCCAGTTGCGGCCCGAGGACGATATCGGATTTGCAGTCGGCACCACCCATGTCAACGGCCGCATCGCCTGGTCGGAAGAGCTGCAAAATCTGGCCGGCCTCGGTACCCGTGGCCGTCCAGGGCAACGAATACGTCATGGAACTCTACTACACCTACCGGCCACTCGCCGGCCTGCAGGTGCGACCGAACATCCAGTACGTGATCGACCCCGGTGGCACCAGCAGGAACGCAAACGCGTTGGTGTTCGGCCTGAAGACGGTCGCGAACTTCTGACACCCGAGCGCAACGCGATCCAGCCACGAACGAGGTGTCCTCCCTCTGCCGCCTGCGGGGGAGGGTCGGGGTGGGGGCTCTATCCACGAGTCACATCGTGGAGCGAGCCCCCACCCGCCGCGCTACGCGCGTCGACCTCCCCCGCAAGCGGGAGAGGTGAAGCGAGTCTGCCGCCGCACCGGCTCAACCTAACTTCATCGTGAACTTTGCGGCGTCCGGACGGGTTGGCAAGACCGGCCAAAGCCGCTAAAGGTCCGCCCCCTTTCACAGACAATCCGAGCATGACATGACGAGCGCCCCGCCCGCCGTCTCGATTGGCGTCGATTTTGGCACCAGCAACACCGTGGTCGCGCTGTCCGATGCCGACGGCCGCGTCGAGGCGATCCGCTTCGACCATGGCGGCCGCACGCATAGCGTCTATGTCTCCGCGCTGTGCTTCTGGGAGGACCGGCCGGGCGCCGGCCTGCATCCGCGCGCCGAGGGTGGCCCGTGGGCGATCGAGCAGTTCCTCGAAGGCCGGACGATCCATCGCTTCATCCAGTCGTTCAAGACCTTTGCGGCAAGCTCGGCGTTCAACACCACCCAGATCTTCCGGCAGCGCTACAAGTTCGAGGATTTGCTCGCGGCGTTCCTGCGCACGCTGACGCGGCACGCCGGCGAGGGCTTCGACTTGGGCGCACCGACCATCATGGTCGGCCGCCCGGTGAAGTTTGCCGGCGGCAACCCCAATGACGAGCTCGCCATGCAACGCTACCGGGCCGCGTTCGAGCGGCTCGGCGCCGGCCACGCGCGCTATGTCTACGAGCCGGTCGGCGCGGCGTTCTCCTTTGCGCGCAGCCTCGATCACGATGCGACCGTGCTGGTCGCCGATTTCGGCGGCGGCACCAGCGACTTCTCCGTGATGCGCTTCTCGCGCAAGGGCGGCGTGCTGCGCGCCGAGCCGCTGGGACATTCCGGCATCGGCATCGCCGGCGACACCTTCGACTACCGCATCGTCGACCACATCGTCTCGCCGCGGCTCGGCAATGGCACCAACTACCGCTCGTTCGACAAGGTGCTGCCGATCCCCAATCACTATTATTCGAGCCTCGCGCGCTGGCATCAGCTCGCGATGATGAGAGGCAATGGCGACTTGCGCGAGTTGCAGCAGCTCGCGCGCACCGCGATCGATCCGGCGCCGCTGCACGATTTCATCACCATCGTCGACCACGATCTCGGCTTTGCGCTGTACCGCGCCGTGTCCGACACCAAGGTCGCATTGTCGAGCCGCGACCGCGTCGAGTTCCGCTTTGCCCGCCAAGGCATCGATATCGGCGCGACCGTAACGCGCGACGATTTCGAATCCTGGATCGCCGACGACATCGAGCGGCTGGGCGCGACCGTCGACGAGGCGCTGGCGAAATCCGGCATTACCGCGCGCGACGTGGAGAAGGTGTTCCTGACCGGCGGCACCTCGTTCGTGCCGGCGGTGCAGCGCCTGTTCGCCGACCGCTTCGGCGAAGCGCGGCTGACCTCGGCGGATCAATTCGAATCGATCGCCTATGGCCTCGCGCTGATCGGCCGCACCCCTGATCCCGACCGCTGGACCTTCGCCGAAGCGGCGTGACGAAGAGCGTCGTGCCTTGATCCCGGCCCGATACGCGACTAGATAATCTTACTTCATCAATTCGAGAGGATGCCGACAGCCATGGATTTCACCCTGACCGCAACGCCCATCAGCCTTGCCCACGGGGATATCCATTGCCATGCCAGCATCGATCACGCTCTCCCATCTGACCCTGTCCGCGCCTGACGGCCGGGTTCTCCTCTCCGATATCGATCTCAGTTTCGGACCCGAACGGACCGGCCTTGTGGGCAGGAACGGCGTCGGGAAGACGACGCTGCTCGGCCTGATCGCAGGCGCGCGCACGCCGCAATCCGGCACCATCGCGGTTCAGGGACGCGTCGCGATGCTGCATCAGACGGTTCAGGTGCAGCCGGACGAATGCGTGATCGATCTGTTCGACGCGCGCGGTGCGCTGGCCGCGTTGCGCCGGGCCGAACAGGGCCTGGCGAGCACTGAAGAGCTTGCGGATATCGACTGGACGCTCGACACGCGCATCGCGTCGGCGCTGGCGCGCGTGGGACTGAGCGATGTTCTCGAAGCCCCGCTGGCGACGCTGTCCGGCGGACAGGCCACCAGGGCGCGCCTCGCCGCACTGACCTTCGCGCGACCTGACTTTCTGCTGCTGGATGAACCCACCAACAATCTCGACCGCGCGGGACGCCAGGTGGTCATCGACCTGCTCGCCGACTGGCGGCATGGCGCCATCGTCGTCAGCCACGACCGCGAGTTGCTCGAGATCATGGATGCGATCGTCGAACTGACCTCGCTGGAAGCCCGACGCTACGGCGGCAATTGGAGCGAGTACCGCGCCCGCAAGGCCGTCGAGCTGTCGGCAGCACGACACGATCTGGCCGATGCCGAGAAGCGCGTCGCCGAGATCGACCGCAAGGCGAGGGAAACGTCCGAACGGCAGGCGCGTAAGGACGGCGCCGGCGCGAAGAAGCGCGCCAGGGGCGATCTGCCGCGCATCGCCGCCGGGCTGCGCAAGGATCGCAGCGAGGACACCGGCGGCGAGAACGCCCGCCTTGCCGAGCGGCGGCGGACGCAAGCGCTCGAATTGGCCACCGCGGCGCGCCAGCGCATCGAGGTGCTGCAACCGTTCTCGGTGCAGCTGCCGTCGACGCAGCTGCCGGCGGGCCGGATGGTGCTGCGGATCGAAGCCGCTGACGCCGGCTACACGGCGGAGGCGCCGATCCTGCGTGATCTCACCTTCTCAATGTCGGGTCCGGAGCGTGTCGCGATCACGGGCCCGAACGGCGCCGGCAAGACGACGCTGCTCAAGCTCGTCAGCGGCGACCTGACCGCGGCGCGCGGCAGAGTCGAGATGATGACCCGCTTTGCGATGTTCGATCAGGCGGTCAGCCTGCTCGATGCCTCAGCCTCCATCCTGGATAATTTCCGGCGCATCAATCCGGATGCCGATGAGAACGCCTGTCGCGCCGCGCTGGCGCGTTTCATGTTTCGCGCCGATGCCGCTCTGCAGACTGTCTCCAGCCTCAGCGGCGGCCAGTTGCTCCGCGCCGGTCTGGCCTGCGTTCTGGGTGGTGTGAACCCACCGCCGCTCCTGATCCTCGACGAGCCCACCAACCATCTCGACATCGAATCGATGGAAGCGGTCGAGGCCGGACTACGCGCCTATGACGGCGCGCTGCTGGTCGTCAGCCACGATGAGGCCTTCCTCGAAGCCATCGCTATCACCCGCAGGTTCGATCTCTCCTAGTGGAGGTCATGCGGCGAACCGAAGGAATTGCGTTCACGCCATTCATGTTTCGAACAGCGAAGGCTGGTCGGAAAGTGAACAGCCGAGCACGCGTCGCCAGGGGCAGGATGTAGGCGCGGTGCTCGGCTGTCAGGCCGCGCGGCGGTGCGGCCATCCCGCCGGCTTCGCTCGTCCCCAGAGCGAGGCCGTCGGAACTAAATCTCGCCTGTTGCTAAATCCGCGCCGTCGAATGGAGTGCGTTTCTCCAGAGGGCAAATGCGACGAAGCCTGCCAGCAGCAAAAAGCCGCCACCGGCCGCGATCAAGAAATGCGCGAACGTCATCTTGGAAATCCCAATTGAGAAGCATCATGCGGCGCGACATGCACCGCAACCTGGCAATCAAATGCACTTCAGAATTGATTTGCCCCGCCGGCCGCAGCCGGACAGCCCGAAAGGTGGCTGGCACTGCGCTCTGCCCACCCTTCGATTCCAGAGAGGTCGTCAAGCCACTCGGCTGTTTCCCCTCGTCGTGCGGTTCGTCACACCGCTCAAGTGTCACCAAGATAATCGATAAAACTTTATCGACAATCGAAACGAAAAATTAAGGTTACCGGCGCGCCGGCAAGGGTCGATCGCCCCCGGCGGCCGCGGCTCCCAGCAAAATATCGAAAACAACCCCATGCAAAGTAGCCCGCGGCCACCGCTCCAGCCTGAGCGGCGGTCAATTGGAGCAACGCCGCATGCCAGTTTCTCTTACTGGCAGGGCGGGAGCACGGCTGGATTATTCCATTAGAGGTCATTGGACCCACACGAGAGCCGCCTGACGTGTCCAGGAAATATCTTCACTTATCGTGCTCGCAACTAAGCTCCAATGGCTTGCTCGTAGATATCTTCCTCCTGGGCATTATGGATACGCACAAGCGCTTCAATCCCCTCAATGACGCGCTGCGCGTCCCTAATCAGGTAATGGTCCGTATCCGGGGGAGTGAGGCCATCGGTGAGCCGACGCAGAAGTCGCGCCATGTGTATAATCTCGCGGTGCGCTCGGCTCATTGCCCCTAGCCCGTGGCGATTTCCCAAAAATTTAGCGACGCGCGGATACACGACACTTTCATCGTCGCGCTCATGTTCGGCGATCTGCCTCGAAACGATATCGTCAGCTTCGGAAATCAGCGTCACCGCTCCCGCTCCCTCAACGGCATCAAGCGCGTCCGCAATTTCTCTCAGCCGGTCGAGCGTCGGCTCCATTCGCTCGTGGTCCTGACGCAGCGCTGTAGCTGCAGCCGCTGGCATTTTTTTATGACCAAACTTGTGGCCGGAAGTCAACGCGCGCAACGCATTGAGGATCACGGCAACATCGATGGCTTCCTGCGTCAAGGCACCTGCGATTGGCGGCAACAGGCCGACGGCGGCAAAGCACATTGCCAATCCAGAGAGTGCCATTCCGCAGACTATGCTCTGCAGCGCGATGCCGCGGGTACGCCGTGCGATGGCGACGGCATCGGAAACTCGATCGAGACGATCGACGAGAATTACAACATCGGCCGCTTCCGACGAAGCACTTGCACCGCGGGCCCCCATGGCGATGCCGACGTTAGCTGCCGCCAACGCTGGCGCATCATTGATACCGTCACCGACCATCACGGTGGGGCTTTGGCGCTGCTCGGTTGCGACGGCATCGACCTTGTCGGCCGGCTCCCGTTCAGCAAGAACCGCATCGAGATCAAGCGCGGCGCCGATCGTCTCAGCGGCGTCCGCTCGATCGCCCGTCACCATGACGATCCGCGCAACTCCGGCCGCTCGCAGCGATTGTACGGCGCGCGGCGTCTCGCGTCGAAGCTCGTCAGCGAGCAATACTGCGCCGATTGTGCGTCCACCTACGGCGACAAATACACTCAGCGCGGAGCGCCATGTCGCACGTCTCAGGGCCCGAGACGCCCAGGTCTCCGGCTTGCGAGCCCCATGGACCATTTGATACGAGCCCACTCGAACAGTCTGCCCCTCAACCACACCTTCCAAACCAGAGCCCATGGTCTCTCGGACTTCGGATGGAATAGTGAGCTTGAGCCCCTTCTCCATGGCCGCTTCGACGATCGCCGCAGCGACTACATGATGTGAGGCCTGTTCCAAGGAACCTGCGATCCGCAGAACTTCGTCAGCGCTTTGGGCGGGAGCGACCTCAATTGCAACGAGCCGCGCCCCGCCGACCGTCAGCGTACCCGTCTTATCGAACATCACCGTATGAGTGCGAGCGAGCGCTTCGAGCGGCCCACTGCCTTTGATGAGAATTCCGCGCTTTGCGGCCTGTGCGACCCCCGAGATGAAGGCGACCGGCGCCGCCAGAATAAGCGGGCATGGCGTTGCTACGACCAGCACGGCAAGTCCGCGGACAGGATCGTCAGAGAAGAACCAGGCGCCGCCAGCAATTGCCAGCGTGATCGGCAAGAGCAGCAGCGCGAAGCGGTCTGCCAAGCGTATGAATGGCGACTTTGCCGTCTGCGCCGCACTGACCATGCGGACAATGCCCGCATAGGTACTTTCGCTTGCCGGGGCGGATGCGCGGAGTTCGAATGTATCTCCAGCGTTAAGCGAGCCGCTTCGAGCGAGTTCACCAGCTTGACGGGGAACCGGAATCGGCTCCCCGGTAAGTGCCGCCTCATCGATCGTGGCCAGCTGGCTGGTTATGAACCCATCGACAGGTATGACTTCGCCCGCGCGAACGAGAATGTAATCACCTACTACGACTTGCTCGATAGGCACGTCATCGATAATCGAGTCGATGCAACGATGGGCAATTCTTGGTGCTCTATCAATTAACGACCTAAGATCACGCTCAGCCCGTGCGACCGCAAAGTCCTCAAGCAGATTTCCGCCCGCGTACATGATGGCGACGACGATGCCGGCCAAATTCTGACCGAGCACGAGCGCGCCCGACATTGAGACGAAGGCGACCGAATCCACCCCAATACGACCCGCCAAGAAGTCGCGGATCATAGAAATCAATAGACCTAGTACCACCGGAAAAGTGCCGGCGCCCCAACACCAATTTGCAACATCGCTCCGCCCATTGGCCCAGGCCACAACTCCAAAAGCGAGCCCGCCAAGCGCTATCGCAATCAATGCTCGTCGAAACATCCTTTCAGTCAGTAGCCCCGACATCCAAGTGTGTCCCCGGAGGATAGAGCGAGATCGCATGCAAATATTGGCGCCAAATCAAGTACCCTGATTTGACCGAAATCAATGGTAGTGATTAGCGAAGTGCGAATTAGACTGTATTGGAAGCGGCGCCGGATGATAGCAAGGGTGCAACGCTCCGACGGCACCGTTATGGAGCTATTGGTGTACGAGACGACCGCGAGCGTAGGCAAGTTCCCATAATCCGCGCAATCCTGGAACGGAGTCGCTGCGGCATTGATCTCCGTGATTGGATGTATGGCGCGACGAACGGCGCGATAACGACTTTTTTAATCGTAGCCGGAGTCGTTGGCGCCGATCTGCCGACGATGGTGGCGCCAGCATCGCGACGGCGGCACGCAGGTATAACAACACGAAACTTGCTCGGGACAATTACGATCGCTCACGTGCAAAGGTAGTCGGAGCGGAGGATGTTGCCGCGGCGGCGGGGGTACCACATAAGCTCGACCTGCCCCCTTTCATCGTCCCTCCTTTGCTCGGCCGTGCCAGATCGCGACCGCACCTGCGAGCAACACAGTGGCCGATATCACGAGCGAGGCATGCGCGCCTGCCATGAACGTGTTGTTCCCTCCGACCAGCGAACCGAACAGGGCAACGCCAAGCACGCTGCCGGTCTGCCGCGTCGCGTTCAATACACCCGCGGCGATGCCGGATCGCGATTTCTCGACACTACCGAGCAACGTCGAAGTCAAAGCCGGCACGAGCAGGCCGAGCCCGCCGCCGAGGATGATGAGCTGAGCGCCGATCGCCCAGTAGCTGGTGCCTGAGGTCATAGGCAGCAGCGCAACGCAGCCCGCGGCGGTGATCATACAAGCCAGCGCGATGGCTTGCGGCGCGCCAAGGCGCTCGCTGACCGACGCGGCGATCAGGTTGGCGGGGAGCACCATGGCCATCATGGGCACGAAGGCGAGGCCCGTTGCGAACGGCGACCAGCCATTGACGTTCTGGAAGTAGAGACTGAGCACGAAGATCAGGCCGTAGAAGGCGATGTTGAAGAGGAGCCCGACCAGAGCAGTCAGCGCGAACATGCGATGGCGGAACAGCGACAGCGGCAGCATTGGTTGCAGCGCGCGCGCCTCGCGCCATACGAACAGGAGTCCGATTACGGCCGCCCCGGCGAAGCCAGTGATGACGAGCGGATGGCTCCAGCCGAGCACGCCGCCCTCTATCAGGGCGCCGGCCAGCCCACCGAGTGCTGTGATCGCCGCGATCTGCCCCGGCAGATCAATCTCGCGCTGCGCGAGCCGCGGCGTCTCCTTGGCGTAACGCCAGGCGAGCCAGAGGCCCGCGGCGCCAATCGGCAAGTTGACAAGAAAGATCGCGCGCCAGCCGACCAGCGCGATCAGCGCGCCGCCAACTAGCGGCCCCGCAGTCAGTGCGACGCTCGCACCTGCGGCCCAGAAACCGACCGCGCGGCCGCGCGCCTTCGGATCGGTATAGGCGTGATTGAGTAGCGTCAGCGAGTTCGGCACCAGGATTGCCGCCGCCAGGCCCTGCACGGAGCGAGCAACGATCAGGAACATCGCCGACGGAGCCAATGCGCAGGCGAGCGAAGCCAACGTGAAGATTGCAAAGCCCCCTATGAATATCCGCTTGGCGCCAACGCGATCACCGAGCGCACCAGCGGTCAAAATGAAGGCAGCGAATGCGATGGTATAGGCGGTCACCACCCATTGCAGCTCGGCCACGCTGCCGCCGAGCGAGGTGCTGATGCTGCTCAGCGCTGTATTAACGATGGTGATGTCCAGCTGCACGACGCCGAGGCCGAGGCTCGTGGCGGCAAGCGCCAGCGCCGCGGGGAGAGGCGAACGGGATGACGCGCTGTCAGAGCCGGCTTGTTCCGGCTGCCTTGTGTTGAGCGAAGTTGTTTGCATTGATCACACTCGGTTGTCCGTGAGATTTTGATGGCTCAGACCAGCCCGTTTTTCGATTGTCATTCGATGCCAATCGAATACTTGGAGCCGCGAGACGATCTTTCGTCCCGTCGCGGCGATGCCTTTCGCTGGGCTTAGTGGTGTCCAGACAACCTATGTCCCGTGATTGAATCGGTCTTGCAGAAACACTACGGTCTTGGCCGAAGTATTCGTGCTTGGCACTGCGTCCTCATCGGCGTAGGAGAAAGACATGGATACGGGACCCAAGATCGCCCAAGTCGCTGCACTCATCGGCGATCCGGCGCGCGCCAACATGCTCAGTGCGCTGATGGATGGTCGAACGTTGACCGCCTCGGAGCTCGCCTATGTGTCGGGCGTGGCGCCGCAGACTGCGAGTGGCCATCTTGCGAAACTCAGCGACGCCGGACTGCTTGCGCTCGCAAAGCGGGGCAGACGACGATATTTTCGCTTGGCCTCTCCGCACGTCGCGCGCGTGCTGGAAGGTCTCATGGTCGTGGCCCAGGAAGGGCCCGCCCGGCGCGATCTCTGGCGCGGCGGAGAAACGCTCCGACATGCGCGCACGTGCTATGACCACATGGCCGGCCGCATTGCCGTCGCGATCGCCGACCGGCTTGTCCAGCAGTCGTTTATTCTGCTCGACGAGGATGGCGGACAACTGACCGATGCCGGTCGGTCATTCTTCGATGAGTTCGGCGTTGATCTTCGCCTTGCCTCCAAGCGCCGAGTGTTCTGTCGCCCCTGTCTCGACTGGAGCGAGCGCCGGCCGCATCTGGCCGGGGCGCTCGGCGCTGCTATCCTTCATCACGCTCTTGAGCACGAATGGGTTGAGCATGTCCGGGATAGCCGCGCGCTCGTCGTGACGCCTGCTGGCGTTAGAAGACTTGCCGCAACGTTCGGCATCGAGGGCGCCCTCTCGATGGACGGCCGCGAACGGCAGGTTGCATTACTGTCGAGAGGCCGGGTAGCGGTTTTCTCGGGTTGAGTCAGCGCCCTCGGACGGACGTAGCAGTGCGATCAGTCGCTTCGACCGCAAGTACTGTCCATATTTGACCTCAAAAATTGCGGGATTAGCCTTGCCGGCGTGCGCCCGGCCCGCCGCCGGCAGGCGTGACCGCGTCTGTCCATCGCGCGCGCATTGCGGTGAAAAGCACGGTCGATCGGCGAACTCATCTGCTCACAGGCAAATAAGGGCACCCGCAACGTCGATCGCGGACTTTCCTTCGTGTGAGCCGGAGATTTACCGTCGCGGTCTGTCTGGCCGATCTGGTTTCGATATCTTCATCATCAAAGAGCGAAACCAAAGCGAGCCCCGGTCGCGCTGCGCCGTGGCCGGATAGAAGAGGAATTGCTCATCAACTCCGGGATTGAACGGCGGCTTGACGATCATCAGATTCAGACGATGAACCAGCAGGCTTGCGAGCCTGCTCGGGACAAACGCGACAAGGTCGGTTTCGGCAGCAATGTGCAGCGCCTGGAGATAGCTCGGGGCGACGATAGCAGCGACCGAGCCGCACCGCCGCCCGACTGCACGCTCGGTCAGCAGTGCGTCCAACACCCGGAGCAAATTCAGATCGAAGTGCTCGACATTCATACCGAGAATGTAATTCATCCAGCACATGCATTGGAATAATTCCTGTCTCGCTGCTATTCCTTTTTCGCTTGGAGGACGGCGCATGCGAATTGAACCAGTCACGGCCCCCTACGCACCAAACGTGCAAGCGCTATTCGACCGAATGCCTGCCTCGTGGTCGCCTCCATTCAAGCTCTTTACCGTCCTTGCCCGCGATGAGCGAATGCTGTTGCGCTGGACGCGGGGAGCTGTGAGTTACCTTGAGCCCAGTCACCTAACTGTTCGGCAGCGCGAAGTATTGCTACTGCGCGTCACCGCCCGATGCCGATGTGCCTACGAGTGGGGCATGCGCGTTCATTACTTCGCCGGCCAAGCCGATCTGAGTGACGATCAGATCTACGCGACAGTCTATGGCGATCACACCGACGCAGACTGGTCAGCGACCGATATGGTGCTTATTCGTCTCGCTGACGAACTGCACGACACTGTCGACGTCAGCGGCCAGCTCTGGACCGATCTGAAAGAGAGCTTTTCCGACGAGGCGATCATGCAGCTCTTGATGATGGCAGGCTACTATCGCACGGTCGCCTATGTCGCAAACGGGCTGAAGCTTCCGCTCGAACCAGTGGTCGGTCGGCCGTTCCCCGCACAGAGAAGCTAGCGATGCGAATCCAGCCTTTGATTCCCCCATATTCCGCCGAGGTTCAGGCAGAGGTCGACCTGCTGCCGCGATCATGGCAACCTCCGTTCCAGCATTACGGCCTTCTCGGCCGCGACCCGCGGCTTCTTCGCGCTTATCGCCTTGGATCAGTCGCATATCTCGATCCCAGCCACATCACTGTGCGCCAGCGCGAGGTGTTCCTTCTGCGTGTTACGGGGCGTGGTCAAAACGCCTTTGAGTGGACCCTGCGCGTTCACTATTTCGCCGACGATGCCGGGTTAACCGAGGAGCAACTCCACGCGTCGGTTCACGGCAGTGCGGACGATAGCTGTTGGCAATCCGATGACTGCAGCCTCATCCGCCTCGCCGACGAACTCCATGATACGGCGACGATCAGCGATGCACTCTGGGAAGACATGCAAGCCGTTTTCTCCGATGAAGCAATTTTGCAGTTGCTCTTGCTCGCCGGTCACTATCGAACCAATGCTTACGTCTCGAAGGGATTGCGGGTTCCGGTCGAATCTCGGGTCAAGCGCCCATTTCCGGTGGAACAAGCGGACCTCTGAACTACGTGATCGAATTCGACATCTCCGTGAGCGCAAGGCCAACCGACGCGGCCTCCGAGAAGACGTTCGACGATGTCCCGCCTCGGGTCCAAAACCTGTCGAATTAGACAAGGCGGCCTTTGACCCGACCGCGGGCGGATTTCTGGCGGAGAGGGAGGGATTCGAACCCCCGATAGGCTTGCACCTATGCCGCATTTCGAGTGCGGTGCATTCAACCACTCTGCCACCTCTCCGATGGCCCGGGTGATTTGCGCCACCCGCGGTCGGGGCGTGTTCTAGGCGAGGATGGCGGGCCAGACAAGGCGCTGCAATAATATTTCCGTCACCGGGGGCCTCGCCCCATCGAAGCACCGGGGTGATGCAAGAAAGTGCGCGGAAACAAAGCCCTAGCGGGATGGCTCTGGTTCGATCGGCGCGCGGGCGAAGCAAAAGCAGCAGGAGCGGCCGATGGAGCATGTGACGATTCGAGCCAATGGCGCGGCGTTCCACGTCGCGCGGACCGGGAGCGGTAGGCCGCTGCTGCTGTTGCACGGCTGGCCGGAATTCTGGCTGACTTGGAAGCCTGTCATGGCGCGCCTGGCCGACCGCTACACCCTGATCGCGCCCGACCTGCGCGGCTTCGGCGACAGCGACAAGCCGACAAGGCCCCTACGGCCCCGATCAGCATACCGACGACATGCTGGCGCTGCTGGATGCGCTCGGGATCGACAAGGCCGGCGTGGTCGGCCACGACGTCGGCGGCGCGGTGATGCAGCCGCTCGCCCGCAGGGCGCCCGAGCACATCGCCGGGCTGTTCTTCTTCGATTTCGTCTATCCCGGCATCGGGGCGCGGATGGCCGCGCCGGACCGGCTGAACCACATCTGGTACCAGTCGTTCCACCAGATGGAGATGGCGCCCGCGCTGGTCGGCGCTAATAGAGAGACCTGCCGCACGTATGTCGGCCATTTCCTGCACAACTGGACGCATCGCAAGGCCGCGTTCGACGACGTGATCGAGGACTTCGCCGATAACTTCTTCAAACCCGGCAATCTCGCCGGCGGCTTCGCGCATTATCGCGCGTCGCATGCGGGGCGCGTGAAGATGATGCAGGGCGAAGCGCCCGTACTGCCACCGATCACGGTGCCGACCTGCATCCGCTGGGCCGAGCACGACCCGCTGTTTCCCTATGCCTGGACCGACCGGCTGGGCGAGACCTTCTCGGATCTGGACCTGAAGATGTTTCCCGATGTCGGGCACTTCCCGCATCGCGAGGACCCCGACCGCGCCGCCGCCGAGATCGCCGGCTTCTTCGGGCGGATCAATTGGAAGTAGAAAGTGGTGGGACCGCCAGGACGCGACAAAAACTGGCGGTCCCGTGCCGCTTCTCAATATTGCTGGCCGGGAAGTGCGGCTTCGCCGGTCGGCGGGAGCGACGCCTCCACGGTAGCGGCCGGCAGCCAAACGGCAACGCGAACACGATCTTAACCTAACCGATCAACCTTACCGGGCAAAAGGCCGGCGCCTAAAGCGGGATGAAGTAAGTTGAATCGGTTTGGCCACGAATGCGGTTCACCTCTCCGCGGCGGGGAGAGGTCGATTTGCGTAGCAAATCGGGTGAGGAGCCGCAGTTCTACTGAGAGACCGTGATCCCTCACCCGGCGCTACGCGCCGACCTCTCCCAAGGGAGAGGCGAACTTCCGCCGCCGCTCCAGACAAACCTGATCCCATCTCGCTCTAGGCCGCTCAGGCATCGGCTTTCCTGGCTTTCTTGGCCTTTTTCTCGCTCTCCTCGTCGTCCTTGTCCTTTTTCTCGGCCTTCTTCTCGTCCTTGCCGTTGCCTTTCTTGCGGTTGGTGTAGCGCGCATTGCCGAGGCCGGTTCCGATCGTCAGCACGCCCCAGCGCGCGACGTCCTGCATGAACGGGACCTCGGCCAGCCCCTGCGCCACGCCGTCATTGTGCATCACGATCGCGGTGTCATGATCGCCGATCTGCGGGATCGCCTCGACCAGGCTCGCCGGCAGGTTGAATTTGCTGCTCTCCCAATTGCCCGGCAAATTCTGTGCGCCCTTCTCGATCGAGCCGTCCTCGTTGATGACGCCGGGACAGGCGATGCCGATGAACGGCGCGAGCCTGAGGTTCTCCTTCCCGGCCGCGGCAATCAGATCCTTCAGCATCTTCACCAGCCGCTTCACCGCGCCTTCGCGCGTCGGCTCGTCATCGGCATGTCGCCACAGCTCGGATTTCCAGACCGTGGCCTTGGAAAGATCGGGCGCCTTCTTCCAGCGCGTCTCGACGACGCCGCAGCGGATATTGGTGCCACCGATATCGACGGCGAGCACGCCGTCATGGGCCTCGAAAATCCACGACGGCGCCAGATGCAGCGTGCCGATCAGGCCGGCATCATCGGGATGAAAGCGGATCGGCACCAGATCGACCTTGAAATCCTCCGACTTCAGGATGATGTCGGTGCGCGCGATGGCGAGTTCGCCGAGCCGGCTGTCGCGAAAGCCGCCGCCGACCACGATGCGCTCGGTCTTGGCCCAGGCCTTGGTGCCGAGGAAGCGCCGCGTCACATAGGCGAGCTCCTGCGCAAACTCCTCGATCGCGCTGTGCACGACCGCGGAGGCCTCGGTGTCCTCGCCGATCAGCAACTCGTCGAGCTTCTTCTTGCTGATCTGGTCCGAGGGCTCGTCGCCGAACGGATCCTCCTCCGATTTGCGCAGCGGCTTGCGCCAGCGGTCGAGGATCTTGCGGAAAGCGCCCTTGGAGGCGCGATCGCCGAGAAAACCCTCGTCGTCCTTCAGCTCGATGTTGAAGCTGTCGATGTCGACGGATGGCAGCCGCGCAGCGCCGTGGTGCGCGATTCCGGTGGTTAGTCCAGTGTCTTCGGCCATTCGCCCTGCCCGCTTGAGATTCCCTGCATTAACGACGGGGAACTCAAATGGTTGCGTCCCGCGCTCTGGCGCTCGGCCTGCGCGGGACGCAACCTTCGCAGCGGCGTCAGGCGGCCTTCACCCCGTAGCGCGCCGCAGGCGTGCTGCGCGACAGGTTCGGCATCAGCTTCTGGCGCGCGCTCTCATAGGCCTGCCAATCCGCGGCATCCGGCAGCGACGGTACGGTGAAGACCTCGCCCTGGTCGAGGCCGACCAGCGCGGCGTTCACCATGTCCTCGGCCTTCATCACGATCTCGCCGGGCAGATGCTCGACCGGCGTGCCGGCGATGTCCCAGAACTCGGTGGCCGTGGCCCCCGGCAGCACGGCCTGGACGCGAATGTTCTTGTCCTTCAACTCGTGCTGCAGCGAGTGGGTCAGCGCCAACACGAAGGCCTTGCTGCCGCCGTAGACGCCGTTGAGCAGCTCCGGCTGGACACCGACGACCGAGGCGATGTTGATGATGGTGCCGCCGCCGCGCGCGACGAATCCCGGCACCGCCGCATAGGTCAGGCGCATCAGCGCGTCGACATTGAGCGCGATCATGTCGCTCATCTTGTCGACATCTGATGCGAGCAGCGGGGCGGTGGCGCCGACGCCGGCGTTGTTCACCAGCACGCTGATGCCTTCGTTGCTGCGCAGAATGGATTCGATCCGTGCGACATCGCCGCGCTTGGCGAGGTCGGCGGCAACGATCTCGATCGATCGGCCTGTCTCCTGCGAAAGACGCTTGGCAAGCCCATCGAGGCGCTCGCGGTTGCGTGCGACGAGGATCAGATCGTAGCCACGCCGTGCGAGCCGGTCCGCATAGATGGCACCGATCCCGGACGACGCACCGGTAACGAGCGCCGTTCCTTTGGCTGACTTGGTCATGTTGGTCTCCTGTTTGACCCGAACGGCCGGTTTTGGCCGCCGCTCAGGTTTTACAAGCCACCTTGCATGTCTCAAATGTCATATATACAGCTTTTTAGGACACAGATTGCCGTCAGAGGGTTCCATGCAGGAGATCGGCTTCGTCGTCTTCCCGGAGTTCCAGGTGATGGGGTTCACCGCCATCACCGCCTTCGAGGTCGCCAACCTGATTGCGGGCGCGCCCTTCTATGAGATCACGCTGCTGTCGGAGAATGGCGGCCCGGTGCGATGCTCCGCCGGCTTCAATGTCGAAACCGAAGCCTTCGGCGATCGGAGCTTCGACACGCTGTTCATCGGCGCCGGCCACGAGCTTCATCCGGCATCGGCGAAGCTGATCGACTATATGCGGCGCGCCATGACGACATCGCAGCGGATCGCCGCGCCCTGTATCGGCGCCTTCTCGCTGGCTGAAGCCGGCCTGCTCGACGGCCGGCGCGTCTCCACGCACTGGCAGTTCGCCCCGGAATTGCAGGCCCGATTTCCCGGGCTGAAGGTCGAGCAGGACCGCATCTACATCGTCGACGGGCCGATCTGGACCTCGGCCGGCATGACCGCGACGATCGATCTGGCGCTGGCGATGATCGAGCATGATTTGGGCGTCGAGGTCGCCCGCTCGGTGGCGCGCAAGCTCGTCGTCTATCACCGCCGCACCGGCGGACAGTCGCAGTTCTCGGCGCTGCTCGAACTCGACCCGAAATCCGACCGCATCCAGAACGCGCTCCACTACGCCAAGGCGCATCTGCGCAACGAGCTCTCGGTCGAGGAATTGGCCGAGGTGGCACGGCTCAGTCCGCGCCAGTTCAGCCGCGCCTTCCGCGCCGAGACCGGCCAGTCGCCGGCCAAGGCAATCGAGCAGCTCCGGGTCGAGGCTGCCAGAGAATTGATCGGCGACGGCCGCCATTCGATGGACGAAATTGCCGGTGAGACCGGCTTTGCCGATCGGGAACGGATGCGGCGGGCGTTCTTGCGGGTGCTGGGCCAACCGCCCCAGACCATCCGCCGGCACGCGCGGGCCGCGGCAAAGACCGCCGCTTGAGGGTCAATGCGGGCCGAAAATACGCCAAACCCTTCATTTTTGGCCGGTTTTTGCCCTGCTTTACCTTGACTCCGCGTCGTCAGCAGCTATAAGTCCGCCCATCCGGCGCGCAGTTTTCTCGCGCCGATTGTTTTTGTGCGATCCAGCTTGGGAATTCATTCCCTTCGCGCGAAACACATAACCCATAGCGACTGAACAAAAAGCCGACCCGGGCTAACCGTCCGAGGCCGGAACTGAACACGAAGGAATCAAACGATGTTCGCAGTCATCAAAACCGGCCGGCCGGCAGTACCGTGTCGTTCCGAATGATGTACTCGAGATTGGCAAGATCGCCGGCGATGTCGGCACGATCGTGCAGCTAGGCGAAGTTCTGGTGCTCGGCGGTGACACGCCGGTGCTGGGAACGCCCACCGTGGCAGGCGCCACCGTTGCGGCCGAAGTGCTGCAGCACAAGCGCGGCGCCAAGGTGATCGCGTTCAAGAAGCGTCGCCGCAAGAATTCACGCCGCAAGCGCGGCTATCGCGACGAGCTCACGGTGCTTCGCATCACCGAGATCCTCGCCGATAACGCCAAGCCGACTGTCGGCCCGCGGCCGAAGAAGGAAAAGGTCGCAGCGCCCGCCGATGATGGCGAGGACGCAGCACCGAAGGCGGCCAAGAAGAAGGCGCCCGCAAAGGCGCCGGCCGCGAAAAAGGCTCCGGCCAAGAAGGCCGCGGCCAAGGCTTAAGGAGAAGTGATCGTCGCGTTTTCAGATTTGAAGCGTGACAAAACGTGAAATGATTCCGTCAAGGAATTGATCTAGAGATCAAAGCGAAGTCGGAGACGAGCTATGGCTCATAAAAAAGCAGGCGGTTCATCGCGCAACGGACGTGATTCCAAGGGCAAGCGCCTTGGCATCAAGGCGTTCGGTGGCGAGCGCGTGATCCCCGGAAACATTATCGCGCGTCAGCGCGGCACCACCTGGCATCCTGGCCTTAATGTCGGCATGGGCACCGATCATACTCTCTTCGCCAAGGTCGAGGGTCATGTCGAGTTCCGTGCCAAAGCCAATGGCCGCACATTCATCTCGGTTATTCCGATGGCAGAGGCGGCCGAGTAGACGGTGGACACACATGAGTCCGCCGGGTCCTGTTGAACCGGCGGAGCAGCACAAGGGCTCCAAGGGGAGGCGGGATGACCGGCCTCCCCTTTTTGTTGCGCGCGTTCGACTTCGACCGCGCGCAACGTTCCAAGCGTTGCGTACCGATTGTCGCATCACAGGAGCTCGACATGTTGCAGGACATCCCGACGCCGACCTTGCGCGAGGCAAGAGCTTGCGTCCTCGAGACCGAACGGCTGACATTGCGCAAGCCGACGCTCGCGGACGTAAAAGCCATTGCACGCCTCGCCAATGACCGCCGCATCGCGGAGAACACCCGCCGCCTGCCGCATCCCTATACCCAGGACGACGCCATCGACTTCGTGCGCGCGCTCGGCGCCGGCGGACGCGAAACCGTCTTCCTGATCGAGAACAATCACACGCCGATCGGCATGGTCGGCATCGACTGGCGCGAGGAAGCCGCGGCCGAACTCGGCTACTGGCTCGGCGTCGACCATTGGGGCCAGGGTTTCGGCACCGAGGCCGCGCGCGCGGTGATCGACTACTTCTTCGAGGAATTCGATCTCGACCAGCTGATCGCGGGCGCCCGCGTCGTCAACCCGTCGTCGCGCAACATCCTCGAGAAGTGCGGCTTTCAGTGGAGCGGCGTCGAGCTGCACCGCTTCGAGGCGCTGGGCTCATCGAGCCCGGTCGACGCCTTCCGGCTGTCGCGCGGCGTCTGGGCCTCGCTGAAGAGCTGGAACAACTCGACCCGGCGGGAGAGCTGAGTCCTCACCCTCCCTGATTTCACCCTCCCCTGGAGGGGGAGGGTCGTTGCGCGTGGAGCGCAGCGAAGGCGCAACGGGGTGGGGTGATCTCTCCCATCTGGCGCTGTCGGATGAGGAGAGACCTTCACCCCACCCCGCCGCTCATTGCATTCGCGTCGACCCTCCCCCTCCAGGGGAGGGTAAGAATCATGCCGGCGGATTGATCGCGGAATCCGGGCGCCCGAGCTGCTGTTCGCGCACGAAGATGTAGAGGCCGGCCGCGATGATGATGGCGGCGCCGATGATCGTGGCCCAGGACGGCACGTCGCCGAACACCACGAAGCCGAAGATCACCGCCCAGACTATCATCGAATACTGGTACGGCACCACAACGCTCGCCGGCGCAAGTTTTAGCGACCGATTCACGCACAGCAGCGCCGCGACCGAGATGATGCCGGCGGTGAAGAACAGCACGAGGCTGCCGGGGGTCGGCGTCACCCAGCCGAACGGCGAGAGCACGAGACCCAGGACGAACGTGCCGCCGAATTGCGATGTCGCGAGCACGATATCGGGCGTCGCGCGCAGCGAGCGCGTGATCAGCATCAGCACCGCAAACGACAGGCTGCCGCCGAGCGCGATCATCGCCGGCCAGCTGATGGTCTGCGCCGATGGCCGCAGCGCAATCAGCACCCCGCAGAAGCCGACCAGGATGGCGGTCCAGCGCCGCCAGCCGATATGCTCGCCGAGCACGAGACCCGACATCGCGGTGACGAAGATCGGTCCGGCCAAATAGTAGGTGATGACGTCGGCGAGCGGCAGATAGACGGTCGCCAGGAAGAACGCCGCGACCTCCAGCGTCGACAGCGTGACGCGCAGCAATTGCAGCCACGGACGCTCCAGATGCAGGAAATCCGCGCGCCGCTGCCACACGATCGGTAGCAGCACGAGCAGCGCCGCGCAGGCGCGCAGCCATAGCAATTGCCCGACCGAATAGGTGGCGACGATGAATTTGCCCATCGCATCGCCGAACGAGAACATGAAGATCGACAGCAGCATCAGTCCGATGCCGGCGAGCCGCGCCGATCGATCGTCGTAGGAGGACAGTTTTGCGAACAGGCTCATTGTTCTCTTGTTGTCGCCGCCTCTGAGTCGGGCCGGTCCTGTCGCCGGTTTTACCGACGTCGTTGCGCAGGACAACCCCGGCGGCGGCAGATCGAACCAATTGTCGCAGTGCGGCGCCTGCGCTACCGGTAGGGCAGCCATTCAAGAAGCAGAGCAGGAAACGCCGCATGAGCGAATTCGACCCCACCCAGCATCGCATGGTCCCCGCGCAGCGGTGGTTCGAGGATTTCGTGCTCGGCGAGCGCTTCGTGATTCCGAGCCGGACCCAGACCTCGGCCGTTTTTGCGGCGTTCCAGACCGCGAGCGGCGACACCCATCCGATCCATTACGACGTCGAATATTGCCGCACGCGGGGCATGCCGGACCTGCTCGCGCACGGCTTCCAGACCCTGGTGCACACCGCGCCCGGCGCCGGGCTGTTTCCCTATGTCGTGGAGGAGTCGCTGGTCGGCTTCCTGGAACAGTCGAGCAAGTTCCTGAAACCGGTCTATGCCGGCGATACCATCTACCCCGCGCTGGAGGTGGTCGAGCTCGCACCCGGCCGGACCACGGGCGTCGTGACACTGCGCTCGACCGTGCACAACCAACGCCGCGAGCTGGTGCTGGAGGGGATGCAGAAATTCCTGGTGCGCCGACGCCCTGTTTAGCCGCCAAGGGCCGCAAAAAGGCCCGAAAATTAAGGCTTTTCGCCGAAGTCGGCGCGCTTGCGGGTTGCCGCAGGGACCGGCCTGCCCTAACTAGTACGGATCATGAAATTCCTCGATGAAGCCAAGGTCTATATTCGCTCCGGCGACGGCGGCAACGGCTGCGTCGCGTTCCGGCGCGAGAAGTTCATCGAGTTCGGTGGTCCCTCCGGCGGCAATGGCGGCCGCGGCGGCGAGGTCATCATCGAGTCCGTCGACGGACTGAACACGCTGATCGACTACCGCTACCAGCAGCACTTCAAGGCGCAGAAGGGCGGCAATGGCATGGGCAAGGACCGCCATGGCGCCAACGGCAAGTCGATCGTGCTGAAAGTGCCAGTCGGCACCCAGGTGTTCGACGAGGACCGCGAGACGCTGCTGCACGACTTCACCGAGCTCGGCGAGACCTTCGTGCTCGCCAAAGGCGGCAATGGCGGCTTCGGCAATGCGCATTTCAAATCCTCCACCAACCGCGCGCCGCGCAACGCCAATCCCGGCGCGCCGGGTGAGGAACGCTGGATCTGGCTGCGGCTGAAGCTGATCGCCGATGCCGGTCTGGTCGGCCTGCCCAACGCCGGCAAATCGACCTTCCTGTCGGTGGTCAGCGCGGCACGGCCGAAGATCGCCGACTATCCCTTCACCACGCTGCATCCGCAGCTCGGCGTCGTGAATTACGGTGGCCGCGAATTCGTGCTCGCCGACATCCCCGGCCTGATCGAGGGCGCGCATGAAGGTGCCGGCCTCGGCGACCGTTTCCTCGGTCATGTCGAGCGCTGCCGCGTGCTGCTGCATCTGGTCGATGCGACCAGCGAACACGCCGGCAAGGCCTACAAGACGGTGCGCACCGAGCTCGAAGCCTATGAAGGCCAGCTCGCCGACAAGATCGAGATCGTCGCGCTCAACAAGATCGACGCGGTGGAGCCGGACGAGCTGAAGAAGCAGAAGGATCGCCTCAAGCGGGCGGCGAAGAAGACGCCGCTGTTGCTCTCCGGCGTGACCGGCGAAGGCGTTCAGGACGCGCTGCGCGCGCTGGTCGAGGTGATCGGCGAGGCGCCGGTGTCCAACAAGGCCAAGGGCCAGACGGAGCCGTGGGCTGTGCCGGTGCCGCAGGGTTGAGCGGCACATCGAATCTCCCAAGCCACCTTACTTCTAGGCCACCTCGTGGCGCCTCTTGCTTCCAGCTTCCTGCCAGACCAAACCCATGAAACGCCCCTCGCTCAAGAACTTTCGCCGTATCGTCGTCAAGGTCGGCTCGTCGCTGCTGGTCGACTCGCAGGCCGGCGAGGTCCGCGCGTCCTGGCTCGCCGCGCTGGTCGACGATATCGCAAAGCTGCACAAGCGAGGCTGCGAGGTCATGGTGGTGTCGTCGGGCTCGATCGCGCTCGGCCGCAGCCGCCTGAAGCTGCCACGCGGCCCGCTGAAGCTCGAAGAGAGCCAGGCCGCCGCGGCAGTCGGCCAGATCGCGCTGGCGCGGATCTGGTCGGAGGTGCTCGGCCATCACGGCATCGGCGCCGGACAGATCCTCGTGACGTTGCAGGATACCGAGGAGCGCCGCCGCTATCTCAATGCGCGCTCGACCATCGCCAAGCTGCTGGAATGGCGCGCGGTGCCCGTCATCAACGAGAACGACACGGTCGCGACCACCGAGATCCGCTACGGCGACAATGATCGCCTCGCCGCCCGCGTCGCCACCATGGCGAGCGCGGACCTGTTGATCCTGCTGTCCGATATCGACGGCCTCTACACCGCGCCGCCCGCGGTCGATCCCGACGCGAAGCTGATCCCGGTGGTCGAAAGCATCACCTCGGAGATCGAGGGGATGGCCGGCTCGGCCGGCTCCGAACTGTCGCGCGGCGGCATGACCACCAAGATCGAGGCGGCGAAGATCGCGACCACCGCCGGCACCCATATGCTGATCGCCTCCGGCAAGATCGAGCATCCCTTGCAGGCGATCGCCGACGGCGGCCGTTGCACCTGGTTCCTGACCCCGGCCAATCCCGTCACCGCGCGAAAGCGCTGGATCGCGGGCTCGCTCGAGCCGAAGGGCACGCTGACGATCGATGCCGGCGCGGTGGCGGCGCTGCGCGCCGGCAAGAGCCTGCTGCCGGCCGGCGTCGTCAGGGTCGACGGCCAGTTCGCCCGCGGCGACGCCGTGGTGGTGCGCGGCCCCGACACCCATGAGATCGGCCGCGGCCTGGTCGCCTACGACGCCGAGAATGCCGAGAAGATCAAGGGCCGCTCCTCGCCGGACGTGATGGCCATTCTGGGCATCAGCGGCCGCTCCGAGATGATCCACCGCGACGACCTCGTGATCGGCCCGGCCGGCGCGATCCCGGCCAAGTAGGCCCAAATAACCGACAGGGCGGACGGCCCGGGGCGCGGCCGCCCACCTGCCATGCCGGTTCCGCGCCTCGCCACCCCTCAATTGCCATGCTAGAACATGGCCTTAATCCAAAGCCGGGACTTCCATGAGCGCGCCCCTGAAGGCGATCGACGGCAACGCCGATCTCGCCGCCCTGATGACCGACCTCGCCGCCAAGGCCCGCGCTGCCGCGCGCGTGCTGGCGCTGGCGCCGCCGGAGCAGAAGAACCGGGCGCTCGCCGCGATCGAGCGCGCGATCCGGGCCAATGCGCCGGCCATTCTCGCCGCCAATGCCGAGGATGTCGCCGAAGCGCGCGCTGCCGGCATGACCGCTGCCTTCGTCGACCGTCTGACACTGACGCCGGCGCGCGTCGCCGGCATGGCCGATGGCGTTGCCACCGTGCGCGAGATTGTTGATCCGGTCGGCGCCGTCACCGAGAGCTGGCAGCGACCCAACGGCATGACCATCGAGCGCGTCCGCGTGCCGCTGGGCGTGATCGGCGTGATCTTCGAGAGCCGCCCCAACGTCGCCGCCGACGCCGGCGTGCTGTGCCTGAAATCCGGCAACGCCGTGATGCTGCGCGGTGGCTCAGACAGCTTCCGATCCTGCCGCGCGATCCATGATTGTCTCGTGCAAGGCCTGCGTGAAGCCGGTCTGCCTGAGGCCGCGATCACCTTGGTGCCGACCCGTGACCGCGCGGCCGTCGGCCTGATGCTGACGGGATTGAACGGCGGCATCGACGTGATCGTGCCGCGCGGCGGCAAGAGCCTGGTCGCGCGTGTCGAGGCGGAGGCGCGCGTGCCGGTGTTCGCGCATCTGGAGGGCGTCAACCACATCTATGTCGATGCCAGCGCAAGACTCGATATGGCCAAGGAGGTCGTGCTGAACGCCAAGATGCGCCGTCCCGGCGTCTGCGGCGCGGTCGAGACCCTGCTGATCGATCGCAACGCTGCTGCGACGAAGCTGAAACCGCTGGTCGAGTTGTTGATCGATGCCGGTTGCGAGGTGCGCGGCGACGACATCGTGCAAGGCGCCGATGCCAGGGTGAAGCCCGCATCCGACGAGGACTGGGACACCGAATATGAGGACGCGATCATCTCGGCGAAGATCGTCGGCAGTCTCGATGAAGCGATCGCGCATATTCAGAATCATGGCTCGCATCACACCGATGCGATCGTGACGGAGGATGCCGCTGCCGCGCAGAGATTTCTCAACGAGGTCGATTCGGCGATTGTGCTGCACAATGCCTCGACCCAGTTCGCCGATGGCGGCGAGTTCGGCTTCGGCGCCGAGATCGGAATTGCCACCGGCAAATTCCACGCCCGTGGGCCGGTCGGCGCCGAGCAGCTGACGAGCTTCAAGTACCGCGTCCACGGCACCGGGCAGACACGGCCGTGATCATTGTCGCACGCGCACGGTAGACCCTTGCAACAAGCTTCCACCGTGCCGTTGTCCCCAGCCCAGGCGCTTCCGTTCTATACCAACGGCATGCGCATCGGATTGCTCGGCGGCTCGTTCAATCCGCCGCACGCCGCGCATCGCGCCATCAGCCAGTTCGCGCTCAAGCGTTTGCAGCTCGACCGCGTATGGTGGCTGCTGACGCCGGGCAATCCGCTGAAGAACCATGATGGCCTGCATGCGCTCAACGAGCGTGCCGCGGCCGCGCGTCGCGTTGCCGACGATCCGCGCATCGACATCAGCTGTCTCGAAGCTGTCATCGGTGTCCGCTACACTGTCGACACGATCATCCACTTGCGCCGCCGTGTCTCCGGCGTGCACTTCGTCTGGATCATGGGCGCTGACAATCTCGCGCAATTTCATCGCTGGAAAGATTGGCGGCGCATCGCGTCCGATGTGCCGATTGCCGTGATCGACCGTCCGCCCCAGAGTTTCCGCGCCCTAGCCGCACCGGCGGCGCAGGCGCTCATGCGCTATCGCTTGCCCGAAAATCAGGCGACACGGCTGGCCGATCAGCAGGCGCCGGCCTGGGTCTTCCTGACAGGAATGAAATCCAATCTGTCTTCGACCGGACTGCGGAACCCGGACGGGAGCTGGAGAACGGCGTGAGGCGCAAAAGGGTTACTGGAATATTGAAACCATTAACCCCACATGCGTAATATGGCGCGTGGGGCCGAGGATTCGGCACCCGCGATACAGTGAAAGGAATGGTCCCTGGCCACATCTGTATTGTCAAAGTCTGTTTTACCCAAGGTTCCCAAGACTTCAGGTCCCAAGACTGCGCGTAAAACATCGACGAAAACCGCGGCCTTGCAGGCGCAACCGGATGCCGACAAACCGGATGCCGACAAGACGCTGAGCCTGATCCTCTCCCGCCTCGACGACATGAAAGCGGAAGAGACGGTCACCATCGACCTTCGCGGCAAATCCGCATATTCCGACTACATGATCGTCACCACCGGCCGGGTTAACCGGCACGTTGGCGCGATCGCGGAAAATGTGACGAAGAGCCTCAAGGAAAACGGGATCAAGAACATCCATGTCGAGGGCTTGCCCAATTGCGACTGGGTGCTGATCGATTCCGGCGAAGTGATCGTGCACGTGTTCAGGCCTGAGGTGCGCGAGTTCTACAACCTCGAGCGGTTGTGGACTCAGAACCCGGCGGTCGCGGCGGTCTAAGGCGTATCGAAGCCGATGCGAATCGGCTGCAGCGCATATAGCTTGCACGCGCGCTTCCAGCGCGCGAGCCGTGAATTTGACGCGTTTTCTGCGGCAAACCGGCTTCCACTTTGCCGGAAAACGCTCTTAATGCGCCTTGTCGTGATCTGCATCGGCCGCCTGAAACAGGGCCCTGAACGGGAGCTCGCCGAGCGTTACCGCGAACGCTTCGAGGATATCGGCCGCAAGCTCGGCTTTCGCGGCCTCGACATCCATGAGATTGCGGAGAGCCGCGCGCGCGATACGGCCGCGCGCATCGCCGAGGAGGCCGCGGCGATCGCGGCGCTGCTGCCGGAAAAGCACATGCTGGTCGCGCTCGACGAACGCGGCAAGAGCATCGACAGCGCAAGCTTTGCGCAGCAGCTCGGCCGCTGGCGCGACGAGGGGGCAGCACATGCTGTCTTCGTGATCGGCGGCGCGGACGGACTTTCGCCTGAATTGCAGCGCAAGGCTTCGTTGCGTATTGCATTCGGCTCCGCGACCTGGCCGCACCAAATGGTCCGCGTCATGCTTCTGGAACAGATTTATCGGGCCGCGACCATTTTGGCCGGCCACCCCTACCATCGCGTCTGAGGCGCGGTGACGGACAGTCGAAAGCGCTGAACGCACGCGAATGCAGCACAAGCGGGACACAGCTTCGGATTCGCATCTCGGCACCGCGCGCCGCCGCTGGTTGCCGGCATCCCTGCCTCTGTCGATCGCTATGCTCGCCGCGTATCCGCTGACCGCGGCGCATGCGCAGGCGACACCACCCGCGCAACAGTCCGCCCCGCCGGCACAGCAGGCCGCAACAGCGGAGACGTCGCCCGACGCCATCAAGCAGCGCGAGCAGGAGCTCGAGGCTGCGCGCGAACAGCAGCGCAAGGCCACCGAGTTGCAGGAGAAGTTGAAGGCCGACATCGCCGCCATCGGCCAGGACCGCAGCAAGCTCAATCAACAGCTGATCGACATTGCCGGCCAGGTGCGCGGCGTCGAGACGCGGATCGCCGACGCCGAGGCGCGCCTGCAGCCGCTCGACGGCCGCGAGCGCGAAATCCGCGGCTCGCTCGATTCACGCCGCTCCGAAGTGATCGAGGTGCTGGCCGCGTTGCAGCGCGCCGGGCGGCGCACGCCGCCGGCGCTGCTGGTGCGGCCCGAGGACGCGCTGCAATCGCTGCGCACCGCGATGCTGCTCGGCGCGGTGGTGCCGGAATTGCGCGTCCGCGCCGAAAAGCTTGCGGCCGATCTCGGCGAACTGGTGGCGCTGCGCAAGACCATCTCGACCGAGCGCGATGCGCTGGCGACCGACCGCGACAAACTGAGGGAAGACCAGACCCGCCTGGCGGCGCTGGTCGACGAACGGCAGCGCCAGCAGAGCGCGGCCGAAAAGGACATGGAGGCCGAAGGCGCTCGCGCCATCGCGCTGTCGAAGCAGGCCGCCGATCTGCAGAGCCTGATCGCCAAGATGGAGCAGGATCTCAAGAGCGCGGCCAAGGCCGCCGCCACGGCCAGCCTCCAGGGGGCCCCCGCGACCGTGAACGGCAAGCCCAATCTGGGGGCGCTCAAGGACCCGGCCCGCATGAGCCCGGCAGTCGCCTTCGCCTCGGCCAAAGGCCTGTTCTCCTATCCCGTGAACGGCACCAAGATTCGCGAATTTGGCGGTTCCGACGGCGCGGGGGGCGTACAAAAAGGCATTTCCTTGGCCGCCAAACCGGGCGCGCAGGTCACAACCCCGTGTGACGGCTGGGTTGTTTACGCTGGTCCTTTCCGCAGCTACGGACAACTCTTGATCCTCAATGCCGGGGGCGGGTATCATGTCCTGATCGCCGGGATGGAGCGTATTTCGGTAAACATCGGCCAGTTTGTGCTAACGGGGGAGCCGGTTGCGACCATGGGGTCGACGTCCCAGGTTGCATCCATTCTCGCGACCAATGCGAGCCAGCCAGTGCTCTATGTCGAGTTCCGGAAAGACGGCACTCCAATCGATCCAGGTCCATGGTGGGCCGCAAATGAAGGCGAAAAGGTTCGCGGATGATGCGCAAGACTTCGGTAATTCTCCTTAGCGCCGCCACCGGCGCGGCCCTGACGCTTTTCGTCACGCAGCCCCGCGCTGTGCTGATGGGATCGAGCGCGCGCGCCGCGACGTCGGACACCTACCGCCAGCTCAATCTGTTCGGCGACGTGTTCGAACGGGTGCGCAGCGACTATGTCGAGAAGCCGGATGACAGCAAGCTGGTCGAGTCCGCGATCTCGGGCATGCTGTCCGGACTCGATCCGCACTCGAGCTACATGGATGCCAAGAGCTTCCGCGACATGCAGGTGCAGACCCGCGGCGAGTTCGGCGGTCTCGGCATCGAGGTCACGATGGAAGACGGCCTGATCAAGGTCGTCTCGCCGATCGACGACACCCCGGCCTCGAAGGCCGGCATCATGGCCAACGACATCATCACCAATCTCGACGACGAAGCTGTGCAGGGCCTGACGCTGAACCAGGCCGTCGAGAAGATGCGCGGTCCGGTCAACACCAAGATCAAGCTCAAGATCATCCGCAAGGGCCAGGACAATCCGATCGACGTCACGCTGGTGCGCGACAACATCCGCGTTCGCTCGGTACGGGCGCGCGTCGAGGCCGACGACATCGCCTATATCCGCATCACCACCTTCAACGAGCAGACCACCGAAGGCCTGAAGAAGGAAGTCGCCAACCTGCAGAGCCAGATCGGCGACAAGCTGAAGGGCTACATCATCGATCTCAGAAACAACCCCGGCGGCCTGCTCGAAGAGGCCGTCACGGTGTCCGACTCCTTCCTGGAGCGCGGCGAGATCGTCTCGACCCGCGGACGCAATGCCGAGGAAACCCAGCGCCGCGCCGCGCACCCCGGCGACCTGACCAAGGGCAAGCCGGTCATCGTGCTGATCAATGGCGGCTCGGCATCGGCCTCCGAAATCGTCGCCGGCGCGCTGCAGGACCACAAGCGCGCGACGCTGGTCGGCACCCGCTCGTTCGGCAAGGGTTCGGTGCAGACCATCATCCCGCTCGGCTCGGGCAACGGCGCGCTGCGCCTGACCACCGCGCGCTATTACACGCCGTCGGGCAAGTCGATCCAGGCCAAGGGCATCGTGCCCGACATCGAGGTGCTGCAGGACGTGCCGGAAGAGCTGAAGGCGCGCACCGACACCAAGGGCGAGGCCTCGCTGCGCGGCCATCTGAAGAACGACGGCGACGAGAAGACCGGCTCGCAGTCCTACGTCCCGCCGGACGCCAAGGACGACAAGGCGCTGAAGATGGCCGACGACCTGCTGCACGGCATCAAGTCGACCTCGAGCGCGACGCCGGCACCGGCAGCGCCCGGCGACAAGGCCGCGGTCGACAAGCCTGGCAACAAGGCCGCGAACTGATCCCATCCAATGGTTTAGGCGAACAGGGCGGCCCTCGGGCCGCCCTTTCTGCTTTCGCCGTCCACCGCCTGCCGTGCTTTGACGGGGAGGCCGGCGCGCGGGAATGCACCGCATCGTGCTATCGTTCGCGCTGTTGATTCGGGGAGGGTCATGGCAGAAGCGGCCGACGAACTGAGCACGCCGCTTGGGCAGAACACCGCGGGCAGGACGCGCCGTGTCCGCTTGCCATTCACGGCGATGCAGGCGCTCGCCGTGCTGCTGGGGCTCGTGCTGGTCGGCTTCGCCGGCGTCGCGCTGTTCAACGACAATCCGCTCGCCGGCGAACCGATTGCCCGCATCACGCTCCGTAATCCCGCGCCGGCAGCTGCCGACGATAAACACGCCCCGGCCGAACCGGTGGTCAAATCCGCCGCCAAGGCGCCGGCCGGAGCGAGCGACGCCAAGACCGTCACCATCATCGACGGCTCCAGCGGCAAGCGCCAGGACGTGGTGATCGGCGCCGGCGATCCGGCCGAAAAGACGACGGATGGCGATGCACCGCCGCTCGCGATGACCGGGATCGACCCGCGCCTGCTGGAAAAATCGCGCTACGGCATGATCCCGGCGGTCGCCGATGGCCTGAAGCCGTTCACGGTCTATGCGGCCGAAGCCGACCGCGCCAAGGCGGCCCGGATGCCCGTGGTCGCCATCGTGGTCGCCGGCCTCGGGGTCGGGCGCCGCCAAGACCACTGACGCCATCATGAAGCTGCCGCCGGCGGTGACGCTGGCCTTCACGCCCTACGGCGCCGACCCCGGCAAGCTCGCGGAACGCGCCCGGACGCAGCGCCACGAGATCCTGCTGCAGATCCCGATGGAGCCGTTCGACTATCCCGACAACGATCCGGGCCCGCAGACCCTGCTGACCACATTGAGCAGCGAGCAGAATCTCGACCGTCTCTATTGGCACCTCAGCCGCCTGCAGGGATATGCCGGGATCGCCAATTTCATGGGAGCCCGGTTCGTCGCAACCGATCCCGTGATGCAGCCCATCGTGCGCGAGGCGGCCAAGCGCGGCCTGAGCTTTTTCGACGACGGTTCCACCCCGCGCAGCGTCGCGCAGAGCCTCTCGGCCGGCCAATCGTTGCCGTTCGCCAAGGCCGATTTCGCCATCGACGTGGTGCCGACATCGGCGGAAATCGACCGCGCGCTGGTCAAGCTGGAAACGATCGCCAAGGAACGCGGCACGGCCGTGGGCGTCGCCTCGGCGCTGCCGGTCTCGATCGAGCGGCTCGGCGCCTGGCTCAAGACACTGGACTCCAAGGGCATCATGCTTGTGCCATTGACAACGGCGATGCTGAAATCAAAATCGGGCTAGAGATCAATCTGTTGGTGCAACCTAAGACCTTGCCGGGGGGCCGGGTCAGGCGGCGCCAGGAACTGTGCGAGGTAGCGGCGGCATGGCACGTTATGAAGACCTGCCCTATCGAACCTGCGTCGGCATCATGCTGCTGAATACGGCGGGACTGGTCTTCATCGGACGCCGCGCCGGCGGCATCGAGCATGTCGACGACGCGCATGTCTGGCAGATGCCGCAAGGCGGCGTCGATCCCGGCGAGGATACGTTTCAGGCCGCACGGCGCGAGCTCTATGAAGAGACCAGCGTCAAGTCGGTGGAGAAGCTCGGCGAGGTCTCGGACTGGCTGATCTACGATATCCCGCGCACGGTCGCAGGCCGCGCCTGGAAGGGTCGCTACCGCGGCCAGCGGCAAAAGTGGTTCGCGTTGCGCTTCACCGGCGACGAGAACGAGATCAACGTCGCCCACCCCGGCGGCGGCCACAAGGCCGAGTTCATCACCTGGCGCTGGGAGCCGATGAAGAATCTGCCGGAGCTGATTGTGCCGTTCAAGCGTCCGGTCTATGAGCGCGTCGTGAAGGAATTCGCCGGTCTGGCGGCCAAATAGACGGCCATATGATCGGCCAGACAAACGCGCGGCGGCACCGGTCGAGATGTCATCAGATAAGCCCTATCGCCCCAATGTGGGCATCGCGCTGTTCAACGGCGACGGACGCGTGCTGATCGGCCACCGGATCAAGGACGACGGCCCGGAGATCGTGCTGCCCGGCCTCGAATGGCAGATGCCGCAGGGCGGCATCGACGATGGCGAGGACCCGCGCCAGGCCGTGATGCGCGAATTGTGGGAAGAGACCGGGGCGGTCAACGCCGACTATCTCGGGCGAGACCGACTGGATGACCTACGAATTCCCGGCCTATGACGGGCCGGCATCGCATCGGCTGGCCAAATTCCGCGGCCAGCGGCAGAAATGGTTTGCGCTGCGCTTCACCGGGCGCGACGAGGAGATCGATCCATTGACCCCGCGCAACGGCCAGCCCGCCGAGTTCGATCAATGGCGCTGGGAGCGTCTCGATCGCGTCGCCGATCTGGTGGTGCCGTTCCGCCGCGAGGTCTATCGCGCGGTCGCGATCCGGTTCGCGGAATTCGCCGGCTGATCCTGCGGCGGAAGGCGCCGCGCATCGCCCGGCGTCATGCCGTAGGTCGCGCGGAACACGCGATAGAAGGTCGCGATGCTGTCGAAGCCGCATGAGAAGGCGATCTCGTCGATGCCGCGTTCCTGCATCGATGAGAGAAGCCGCCTCGCCTCCTTCAATCTTGTTGCCGTCAGCGTTCGCGCAAATGACAGGCCGGTCGGCTCAAACAGCGCATGCAATTGCCGCAGCGAAATGCCAAGTTCGGTGGCGACCGCGGCCGGCGTGAGAGAGGCGCGATGCAGATCGCGCAGCAGGAATTCTCGCGCGGCATGGAGGTAGCCGGCATGCAGCGCGGCACGGACCTCATCCTGGCGAGGCCGCAAGCGTCCGCGCGCAAGCAGGGTACGGCGAGCGTTGAATTGTTCAGGTCTTGGCAGACGATGACTGGAAAAGTGTGAGCGATTTCACAAAGAGAGCCGGCTCACTCGACGCTATGGCGCGATCGCTGGTCGGCAATCGCGCCTTAGTGCATAGCCGTCGCGTTGAGCTCGTGCTGGATGCTCTTGAAGTGATCGAGCCGCTCGATCTCGTGATCGAGTTCGGAGCCTTCCTTCTCGGAGAGCTTCTCCTGCATTTCGTTGATCGTCTCGGCGAACTTCGCGCGATCGAGATCCGCAATCGTGGTGGCGACGTCGGCGAGCACGGTGAGGCCCTTGTCCGACACCTCGGCAAGGCCGCCGAGCACGATCACCTTCTCGCGCTTGCCCGCGGTCGTGATCGTCAGGATACCCGGACGAATCGTGGCGACGACCGGAGCGTGTCCGGCGAGCACACCGAAATCACCCTCCACACCGGGGACGTCAACCTGATCGACCTCGCCGGAGAAGGCGAGCTTTTCGGGAGAGACGAGATCGAAGTGGAAGGTGGCCATGGTCTTTCCGTTCTTTGCGCTATCACCCGCGGGCTCGACCCGCGGGTCCATCAGTCAAAATACTTCTCGTTCGATGGATCGCCGGATCACGTCCGGCGATGACGACACCCCAAAGCTTAGGCCGCTTCGGCGGCGAGCTTCTTGCCCTTCTCGACGGCTTCTTCGATCGTGCCGACCATGTAGAACGCCGCTTCCGGCAGATGGTCGTAC
This sequence comes from Bradyrhizobium sp. JR3.5, assembly GCF_054057015.1. Classification (NCBI taxonomy): domain Bacteria; kingdom Pseudomonadati; phylum Pseudomonadota; class Alphaproteobacteria; order Hyphomicrobiales; family Nitrobacteraceae; genus Bradyrhizobium; species Bradyrhizobium sp. JR3.5. The sequence goes on along the minus strand of NZ_JBSRYV010000002.1, from coordinate 3,093,017 downwards.
TTGCCCTGGCAGAGATCGCGGAAGCCCTTGATGGTGTCGGCGAGGTCGACGAACTTGCCCGGCGAGCCGGTGAAGACTTCGGCGACGTGGAACGGCTGCGATAGGAAGCGCTCGACCTTGCGGGCGCGGGCGACCGTCAGCTTGTCCTCTTCAGACAATTCGTCCATGCCGAGAATGGCGATGATGTCCTGCAGCGACTTGTAGCGCTGCAGGATCTGCTGGACCATACGCGCGGTGTTGTAGTGCTCCTCGCCGACGACCAGCGCCGACAGCATGCGCGAGGTCGAGTCGAGCGGGTCCACCGCCGGATAAATGCCCTTTTCCGAGATCGCGCGCGACAGCACCGTGGTGGCGTCCAAGTGCGCGAACGAGGTGGCGGGCGCCGGGTCGGTCAAGTCGTCGGCCGGCACGTAGATCGCCTGCACCGAGGTGATCGAGCCCTTCTGGGTGGTGGTGATGCGCTCCTGCAGCGCGCCCATGTCGGTCGCGAGCGTCGGCTGATAACCCACCGCCGAAGGAATACGGCCGAGCAGCGCCGACACTTCCGAACCCGCCTGGGTGAAGCGGAAGATGTTGTCGACGAAGAACAGCACGTCCTGGCCCTGGTCGCGGAAGTGCTCGGCGACCGTCAGACCGGTCAGACCGACGCGGGCGCGGGCGCCCGGCGGTTCGTTCATCTGGCCGAACACCAGCGCGCACTTCGACTTCACGCTCGGATCCGGATTGTGCGGATCGGCGTTGACCTTCGATTCGATGAACTCGTGATAGAGGTCGTTGCCTTCACGGGTCCGCTCGCCGACGCCGGCGAACACGGAGTAACCACCGTGCGCCTTCGCGACGTTGTTGATCAGTTCCTGAATCAGCACGGTCTTGCCGACGCCGGCGCCGCCGAACAGGCCGATCTTGCCACCCTTGGCATACGGAGCGAGAAGGTCGACGACCTTGATGCCGGTGACGAGAATTTCCGCTTCGGTCGACTGGTCGGTGTAGCTCGGCGCTTCCTGGTGGATGGCGCGCAGGCCTTCGGACTTGATCGGACCGGCTTCGTCGATCGGCTCGCCGATGACGTTGATGATGCGGCCGAGCGTGCCTTCGCCGACCGGCACCCCGGATCGGCTCACCGGTGTCGGTGACTTCCTGGCCGCGCACCAGACCTTCAGTGATATCCATCGCGATGGTGCGGACGGTCGATTCACCGAGATGCTGCGCGACTTCGAGCACCAGGCGGTTGCCGCCGTTCTTGGTCTCGAGCGCATTCAGAATCGCCGGAAGGTGGCCTTCGAACTGCACGTCGACCACGGCGCCCGTGACCTGGGTAACGCGACCGATCTGATTGGCTGCTGTAGCCATGGACTATTCTCCTTCGAAAATCTGCCTTAGACCGCCTCAGCGCCGGAGATGATCTCGATCAGCTCCTTCGTGATCTGGGCCTGACGGGTTCGGTTGTAAATCAGGGTTTGCTTACGGATCATCTCGCCGGCGTTGCGCGTCGCGCTGTCCATCGCGCTCATCTGCGCGCCGTAGAACGAGGCGTTGTTCTCCAGCAGCGCGCGGAAGACCTGCACCGCAAGGTTGCGCGGCAGCAGGCTGCCGAGAATCTGGTCCTCTTCCGGCTCGTATTCGTACGAGGTCGCGGGAGCCACGCTGGCCGAGGGTGCAACCACCTCGAGCGGGATGATCTGCTGCGCGGTCGGGATCTGCGCGATCACCGACTGGAAGCGCGAATAGAACAGCGTGCAAACATCGAATTCGCCGGCCTCGAATCGCGCCAGCACCTTGTTTGCGATGTCCTCGGCGTTGACGAAGCCGATCTGCCGGACCGAACGCAGGTCGAGGTGCTCGACAATCCGCTTCTCGAACGTCCGCCGCAGCTGCTCGTAGCCCTTGCGGCCGACGCAGAAGAATTTGACTTCCTTGCCTTGCGCGAGCAGCGCGTTCGCCCGCTCGCGCGCCAGACGCACGATGGCGGAGTTGAAAGCGCCGGACAGGCCGCGCTCGCCGGTGCAGACCAGAAGCAGGTGCACCTGGTCGTTGCCGGTGCCCGCCAGCAGCGCCGGCGCGCCGGGCGAGCCGTTGGCCGCGGCGGCGATGTTGGAAATCACCGCAGATCCATCTTGGTGGCATAGGGCCGCGCCGCCTCGGCGGCGTTCTGCGCGCGGCGCAGCTTCGAGGCTGCGACCATCTGCATGGCCTTGGTGATCTTCTGCGTCGCCTTGGTCGAGGCGATGCGGACCCGCATGTCTTTCAGTGACGCCATTCTTCGTCCACCCCGGCAATCCGACCGCAACGGTCAGATCGCAAGCCTCTCTGTTCCTATCGCCCGGCCAACGGCCAGGCGATGCCCTTGTGCGAAGTTCTTCTTACGCAAACGTCTTCTTACGCAAACGTCTTGGCGAAGCCCTCGACCACCGTCTTGAGCTTGGCGGCGGTGTCGTCGGACAGATCGCGGCTGGTGCGGATCGCGTCGAGGATCTCGACGTTCTTGCCGCGCAGCAGCGAGAGCAGGCCGTCCTCGAACGCCTTCACCTTGTTGAGCGGCAGCGGATCGAGGTAGCCGTTGGTGCCGGCCCAGATCACGCAGACCTGCTCTTCCATCTTCAGCGGCGAGAACTGCGGCTGCTTCAGGAGTTCGGTCAGGCGCGAGCCGCGGTTGAGCAGGCGCTGGGTCGAGGCGTCGAGGTCCGAGCCGAACTGCGCGAACGCCGCCATTTCGCGGTACTGCGCGAGCTCGCCCTTGATCTTGCCGGCGACCTTCTTGGTTGCCTTGGTCTGCGCCGACGAACCGACGCGCGACACCGACAGACCGACGTTCACCGCGGGACGGATACCCTGGAAGAACAGGTCGGTTTCCAGGAAGATCTGGCCGTCGGTGATCGAGATCACGTTGGTCGGAATGTAGGCCGACACGTCGTTGGCCTGGGTTTCGATGACCGGCAGCGCCGTCAGCGAGCCCAAGCCATGCTCCTTGTTGAGCTTGGCGGCGCGCTCGAGCAGGCGGGAATGCAGGTAGAACACGTCGCCCGGATAGGCCTCGCGGCCCGGCGGGCGGCGCAGCAGCAGCGACATCTGGCGATAGGCGACGGCCTGCTTGGACAAGTCGTCATAGATGATCACGGCGTGCATGCCGTTGTCGCGGAAGTACTCGCCCATGGTGCAGGCGGTGAACGGCGCGATGTACTGCATCGGCGCCGGATCGGACGCGGTGGCCGCGACGATGATCGAGTATTCCAGCGCGCCCTGCTCTTCGAGCACCTTGACGAACTGCGCGACGGTGGAGCGCTTCTGGCCGATCGCGACGTAGACGCAATACAGCTTGAGGTTCTCGTCCGGCTGGGCGTTCAGCGGCTTCTGGTTCAGGATGGTATCGAGCGCGATCGCGGTCTTGCCGGTCTGACGGTCACCGATGATCAGCTCGCGCTGGCCGCGACCGATCGGAATCAGCGCATCGATCGCCTTCAGGCCGGTGGCCATCGGCTCGTTCACCGACTTGCGCGGAATGATGCCGGGCGCCTTGACGTCGACGCGCTTGCGTTCGGTGGCCTGGATCGGGCCCTTGCCGTCGATCGGGTTGCCGAGCGCGTCGACGACGCGGCCGAGCAGGCCCTTGCCGATCGGGGCGTCCACGATCGCGCGGGTGCGCTTGACGGTCTGGCCTTCCTTGATCTCGCGGTCGGCGCCGAAAATCACGATACCGACGTTATCGGTTTCAAGGTTGAGCGCCATGCCGCGCGTGCCGTTCTCGAACTCGACCATTTCACCGGCCTGGACGTTGTCGAGACCGTAGACGCGAGCGATACCGTCACCGACCGACAGCACCTGGCCAACTTCGGTGACTTCGGCTTCCTGGCCGAAATTCTTGATCTGGTCCTTGAGGATCGCAGAAATTTCTGCGGCGCGGATGTCCATCAGCCTGCCTCTTTCATCGCGTTCTTGATCGAATTGAGTTTGGTGCGAAGCGAACTATCCACCATGCGGCTGCCGAGCTTGACCACCAGGCCACCAATAATGGAGGGATCGACCTTCACGTTGAGCGCGACGTCCTTGCCCGTCACTGATTTCAGTGCGGCCTTCAGCCCGTCGAGATTCTTGTCACTGAGCTGCTCGGCGGACGGTGACTTCCGCAGTCGCCTCGCCCTTGAACTTCGCCACCAGCGCGCGATAGGCGCGGATCACATCGGCCACGGCAAACAGCCGGCGATTGGCGGTGAGCACCTTGAGGAATTTCGCCGACGTGCCGGCGATACCGGCCTTGTCGAGCACCGCGGTCAGCGCCTTCAGCTGGGCGTCCGCGGCAAATACCGGGCTGCGGACGAGGCGCTTGAGATCGGCGCTCTCGTTGAGCATGCCTTCGAACTTGTCGAGATCGGCCCTGACTTGATCGACGGATTGCTCGTCGCGCGCCAACTCGAACAGGGCCGTTGCGTAACGACCGGACACTCCCGAAACGGACGGATCTTCAGCAGCCACGAGCTCGCTCTTTTTTGCTGTCAAATTCGCAAGGGAAAAACCGTCGCCACCAAAGCAGCGCCTAGCGATCCAAGCCCTTGGAATTCAAGCGGGACTTCGATTTTCGACCGGCACAGGACATGCCGGGATCGTTAAAATCGCGGCTTTGCTAACATAGCAATCGCGCAGGTGCAACATGACGGCATCGTGCGAGCCGCCTTGTCGCATGCGGTTTTTGGCGACCGCAGCCGGCGCTCGAATCAGAAAAATTCGGCGCGCGGAAATTCAGCGCGCGGCCCCCGATTCGCACCACGCGGATTTGTTCCATCGAAATTTGCATGGGCCCATGGCCGAGTGCGCAGGGAACCCAAAACGGGCCGCCGTTTCATTTGGCGATTACTTACCGAAAACTTACCGCCGGCCTACTAATCAGTATTCATAAGTATATTATTGGTTAAATATTCGTTAAAGGCCAAGGTTACGGAACCTCGATTGAATACCCCAAAGCGGTAACAAGATATTTCAGCCCGAGATAATAGGGAATTACTGCCCAATTCGTGCCTCATTGCGAAACCAAACGGCTTTGGTCAACGAAGGGACGGGGGTTCCACTTGCCGCGTTAGTGGCAATACTGTCTGAGGGTCTTATCAATGCTGAATATCAAGAAGGCGGCGGGCAATATAACCCGCTCGCGTACGGCGCTCGCGTTTGTCGCCGCAACTATCCTGGTCGGGGGCAGCGTGACGGAGGCGTCCGCGAAGTCCAGGCACCACCATCATCGCCACCACCATCATCACCAGGCCCGCGCTGAAGGTTCGTCCTGGCGCGACGCCAATGCATCGATCCAGCCCTCCGGCGGCCACACGTTCTCGGGGATGGCCTCGTTCTACGGCAATGAGTCGGGCAGCCGCACCGCTTCCGGCCAGCGCTTCAACCAGAACGCCATGACTGCCGCCCACCGCTCGCTGCCGTTCGGCACCAGGCTCCGTGTCACCCACGGCGGCCGCAGCGTCGTCGTCACCGTCAACGATCGTGGCCCGTTCATCCGCGGCCGCGTGCTCGACCTCTCAACCGGCGCAGCCCGCGCCATCGGCCTGACCGGTGCCGGCGTCGGCCGCGTCACCGCCGAGGTCGTCTCGTAAGCGCTTCAGTAAGCGTTGCGTTGCGTAACGGCCGCGAGGCCTGCTTCGCGCCAAAAGGCCTGCCGTCGCGAATGACGGCAGGCTTTTTCTTTACAGGCATCCCTACAAGAAACTCTGCGGATCGACGTCGACCTCGAGCTTCAGATTGCCCTTGGTCTTCGGACCGGCCTCGAGCCATTCGCGCAGATATTGCGACAGGTCGACATTGCGCAGCGACTTCACCAGCAGGCGGAAGCGGTAGCGGCCCTTGATGACGGCAAGCGGGGCCTCGGCGGGGCCGAGCACCTGGATCCGCTCGTCGAGCGGCGCCATCGCGGCGAGCTTGCGGGCAAATCCTTCTGCTGTCGGTCGGTCGCCGGCGGAGACGATCAGGCTCGCCAGCCGGCCGAACGGCGGATAGCCGGTGCGCTCGCGGATATCGATCTCGCTGGCGTAGAACGCCTCGCGATCGTTCGCGATCAAGGCCTTGATGACCGGATGTTCCGGCTGGTGGGTCTGCAGATAGCCGACGCCACGGCCCCTGCTCGCGGCCGGCACGGCCGACCACCTGGTTCAGCAACTGGAACGTCCGCTCGGCGGCGCGCGGATCGCCATTGCTCAAGCCGAGATCGGCATCGATGACCCCGACCAGATTGAGCCGCGGGAAGTTGTGCCCCTTGGCCACCAGCTGGGTGCCGATGATGATGTCGACGCGGCCCTCGGCGATCTCGTTGAGCTCGCTGCGCATGGTCTCGATCGAGGTGATGAGATCGCTCGAAAGCACCATGGTGCGGGCCTCGGGAAAAATGTGAGCGGCCTCCTCCTGCAGGCGCTCGACGCCGGGACCGACGGCGGCCAGCGATTCCTCGGCCGCACAATGCGGGCAGATGTTCGGACGCGACATCGAGAAGCCGCAGTGATGGCAGACCAGCCGCTGCCGGAAGCGATGATCGACCAGCCATGCGTCGCAGATCGTGCAGGCGAAGCGGTGGCCGCAGGCACGGCAGAGCGTCAGCGGCGCATAGCCACGACGGTTGAGGAACAGCAGCGCCTGCTCGCGGCGCTCGATCGCATGGCGAATTTGCTCGGCCAGAACCGGCGAGATGAAGCGCCCGCGCGGCGGCGGCGCGCGGCGCATGTCGATCGCCTCGATGTGCGGCATGTGCTGGCCGCCGAACCGCGACGGCAGCGCGACGCGCTGGTAGCGCCCCTTGCGCGCATTGACCTCGCTCTCGACCGAGGGCGTCGCCGACGCCAGCACGATCGGAATCTTGGCGATATGCGCCCGGACCACCGCCATGTCGCGCGCATGATAATGCGCGCCCTCGTCCTGCTTGTAGGCCTGGTCGTGTTCCTCATCGACGATGATCAGGCCGAGATCGGCATAGGGCAGGAACAGCGCGGAGCGGGCGCCGACCACGACCGGCGCCTTGCCCTCGGAGATCGCCGCCCAGTTTCGCGCCCGCGTGCGCGGCGTGAGCTCCGAATGCCATTCCAGCGGCCGCACGCCGAAGCGCTGCGCGAAACGGTCGAGGAATTGGCCGGTCAGCGCGATTTCCGGCATCAGGATCAGGGTCTGCTTGCCGCGGCGGATATTCTCCGCGATCGCCTCGAAATAGACCTCGGTCTTGCCGGAGCCGGTGACGCCGTCGAGCAGTGCGACGTGAAAGCTGCCGCTCGCGGCCAGCGTCCGCATCACGTCGACCGCGCTGCGCTGCTCGCGCGAGAAATCCGGCTGCGCATAAGAGGGATCGGGAATGGGTGGCGGTGCAGGCGGCGGCATCGCCTCGACCGTCAGCGTGCCCTCGTCGACCAGGCCGTCGACCACGCCCGAGCTGACGCCGGCCTCCCGCGCCGCCTCTGACTTGCCGTGCAGCAAGCCATCCGACAGCACCTCGATCAGCCGCCGACGCGCCGGTGTCAGGCGCCGTGGCGGCTCACCCACGAGCCGCACCCCGAGCCGCGTCCGCTCCGGTCCAAGGTTCTCGCCCATCCGCAGCGTCATCCGCAGCACCATGCCGCGCGCCGACAAAGTGTAAGTGGAGACCCAGTCGACGAGCTGGCGCAGCTCGGCCCTGAGCGGCGGAACATCAAGCTTCTCGCTGACGTCCTTGAGCCGGTTGTGCAGCCGCGGATCCGGCTTGGCATTCTCGGCCCACACCACCGCCACGACCTCGCGCGGCCCCAGCGGCACGCAGATCACATCGCCGGGCGCAAGCTCCATGCCGCGCGGCACGCGGTAGGAATAGGTCTGGTTCAGCGCGACAGGCACCAGCACGTCGACGACGCGGGTCGTCGATGCGGGAGCTGGGCTGGGGCGTGTGGTGTGGTCCATTGAATCAGAGCTTTGAGCCGGGCTAGCACCGCTGCGCGGTCTTAGCGAACCGTAAACGAAGGCAGTGCGATATAATCAGGAGATTAGCAGCGCCAATAGCCCTTAAGGACGTGCCCGCTCAAGAGATGCCCGCTCAAGACATGGCCCGGACCGATCAGCCCATGCAACCGCTCGAGCTCGACTGCGCCGACGTGTCGGTCACGCAGGAGATGACGCGCTGGCTGTCGCATCTGCGCGCCGAGCGGCGGCTGTCGCCGAAGACGCTCGAGGCCTACGCCCGCGATGTGCGTCAATGCCTGGCCTTCCTGGCCGGGCACTGGGGCGCGCGCGTGACGCTTGCGGCATTTTCCGCGCTCGAGGCCAGCGACGTCCGCGCCTTCATGGCGATGCGCCGTGCCGAGGAGATCGGCGGCCGATCGCTGATGCGGGCGCTGGCGGGCCTGCGCTCGTTCGGACGCTTCCTGGAACGCGAAGGCAAGGGCAAGGTCGGTGCGCTCTCGGCGATCCGCGCCCCCAAGGTGGCGAAGAGCCTGCCGAAGCCGATCCATATGGAAGCGGCGAAACGCTTCGCCGATGCCGACGAGCGCGCCGGCGAAACCCGCGAGACCTGGATCCTGGTGCGTGACGCCGCCGTGATGGCGCTGCTCTATGGCTCCGGTCTGCGCATCTCCGAGGCGCTGGGGCTGAAGCGCCGCGACGTGCCGAAGCCGGGCGAAGGCGACGTGCTGGTCGTCACCGGCAAGGGCAACAAGACCCGCATGGTGCCGGTGCTGCACAACGTGCTGCAATTGATCGCTGACTATGCGGCGATCTGTCCGCATCAGCTCAGCCCGACCGGGCCGATGTTCGTGGGTGCGCGCGGTGGACCCTTAAGCCCGCGCATCATCCAGCTTACCATGGAGCGGCTGCGCGGCGCGCTCGGCCTGCCCGACAGCGCAACGCCGCATGCGCTGCGGCACTCCTTCGCCACCCATCTGCTCAGCCGCGGCGGCGACCTGCGCGCGATCCAGGAATTGCTCGGCCACGCATCGCTGTCGACCACGCAGATCTACACCGGCATCGACAGCGAGCGCCTGCTGGAAGTCTATCGCTCCGCGCACCCGCGCGGCTGAGCGCCCGGACCTGAGTTCAAAATACGACGCCGGGCCGGCACCGATGCGCCGTTTCATCTTGCGCCGTTCATATTCATACGGCTGCCACAAATCGCTCGGCACTTGCCTTGTGCGCCGCATTCAGCAATCGTGGCGCGGTCTCATCCGGATGGGGGAATCATGAGCGCGCATGAAAGTATGGAGCAAGCGGAGCATGCCGAGCATGCGTCGGGCGAAAACAAGAAGATCGCCCTCCTGATCGCCGTGATCGCGCTCTGCCTGGCGCTGTCGGAAACGCTCGGCAAGGGAGCCCAGACCGAATCGATCAGCAAGAACGTCGAAGCCTCCAACCTCTGGGCCTTCTTCCAGGCCAAGAGCATCCGCCGCACCGCGGTGCAGACCGCGGCCGAACAGGGCAAGCTGAATCTCGCCACCACCGCCGACGAGGCGGCCAAGGCCGCGCTGCAGAAGCAGATCGACGACTGGCAGAAGACCGCGGCACGCTACCGCTCGGAGCCGGAGACCGGCGAGGGGTCAGAGCAACTCTCCGAACGCGCCAAGCACGCCGAGCATGAGCGCGACGAGGCCACCGCGAAATATCATCACTTCGAGCTTGCCTCTGCCGCCTTCCAGATCGCCATCGTTCTGGCGTCCGCGACCATCATCACCGGCATCGCCGCGTTGGCCTGGGTGTCCGGCCTGGTGACGCTCGCCGGCGTCGTGATGACCTTGTTCGGCCTGTTCCAGCCGCATCTGCTGCCCTTGCATTGAAGCGGCGGGGCTCCGCCTTCCCTCCGTCATCCTGAGGAGTGCGCATTGCGCGCGTCTCGAAGGATGAACGGCCCGGCTGGTGGCCGTCGATCCTTCGAGGCTCGCTCCGCTCGCGCCTCAGGATGACGGGGAAAGGGTCGTTGCCTAGAGCACCTTGCTGGTCTGGTGAACGCTTTTGCGGAAGCGCGCGATCAGGCGAAGCGTGCGCGCGGTCCAGCCGTCACCATCGCCACTGACCATCTCGAGGATGCGCCGCTTGACCGGCTCGACCAGCTCGGTGGCCTTGGCGCGCAGCGCCATCACGAAATTATAGAGCGCCTCGAACCAGGGCATCTCCAGCAGTTTCGATCGCGTCACGTCGAACAGGAAAGCGGTGACGCCGACGCCGACGATCTTGGCGAACAGGATCAGCGAGACCGCGCTGAACCAGTATTGGTTCGCCAGGAGCCAGAGTCCGACCAGCTTGAGCGGAAACAGCGGGATCAGCGGCACGACGAAGACGATCAGCGTCATCGCCGGCGACAGCGAATCGACCCGGTCGGCAAGCCATTGCTTGAGCGCGCGCAGCGGGATCCACGCCACCACCCGGGCCACGATCGGCTCGACGTGATCCCATAGCCAGGCCTCGATCAGGAAGATGATCGCAAGCAGGACCCAGAACGGCTGAAGCAGGCGGCGCAACATCACTATGATCTCTACCCGGCTCGCGCCGGGATGTTCGATCACATATGGATGGCGCGCTTGCCCACCGCAAGCGCGGCTTCCTTGATCGCTTCGGAACGGGTCGGATGTGCGTGGCAGGTGCGCGCCAGATCCTCGGCCGAGCCGCCGAATTCCATCAGGACGCAGGCTTCGTGGATCATTTCGCCGGCTTCCCGGCCGACAATGTGCACGCCGAGCACCCGATCGGTCTTCGCATCTGCGAGAACCTTCACGAACCCGTCGGTGGTCTGGTTGACCTTGGAGCGGCCGTTCGCGGTGAACGGGAATTTGCCGACGGTATAAGCGACGCCGGCTTGCTTGAGGTCTTCCTCGGTCTTGCCGACCGACGACACTTCCGGCGTGGTATACACAACACCTGGAATGACGTCGTAGTTCACATGGCCGGCCTGGCCCGCGATGATCTCCGCGCAGGCAACACCCTCGTCTTCCGCCTTGTGCGCCAGCATCGGCCCGGCCACGACATCGCCGATCGCGTAGATGCCCTTCACATTGGTCGAGAAGTGCGTGTCGATTTCGACGCGGCCGCGATTGTCGAGCGCAACGCCGGCTTCCTTCAGCCCGAGGCCCTCGGTGTAGGGCACGCGGCCGATGCACACCAGCACCACGTCGGCTTCGATGGTTTCCGCAGCACCGCCCGCGGCCGGCTCGACCTTGACCTGGAGCGTCTTGCCCGAGGTGTCGACCGCGGTGACCTTGGCGCCGAGCCTGAAGGCAAAGCCCTGCTTTTCCAGGATGCGCTGGAATTGCTTCGCCACCTCGCCATCCATGCCGGGCAGGATGCGGTCGAGGAATTCCACCACGGTGACCTTGGCACCGAGACGATGCCAGACCGAGCCGAGCTCGAGCCCGATCACGCCGGCGCCGACGATCAGCAGGCTTGACGGCACCTTCTCCAGAGATAGCGCGCCGGTCGACGACACGATGCGCTTCTCGTCGATGTCGATGCCCTTCAACCGCGCGATGTCGGAACCGGTGGCGATCACGATGTTCTTGGTCTCGACGGTCTCAGACTTGCCGCCGCCGGAGACCTCGACCTTGCCGGCACTGATGATCTTGCCGGTACCCTTGAGGACGTCGATCTTGTTCTTCTTCATCAGGAACTCGACGCCCTTGACGTTGCCGTCGATGCCCTGCTGCTTGAAGTCCATCATCGCGGGCAGATCGAGCTTCGGCGCGGGGACGCTGACGCCCATCTTGGCGAAGGAGTGCGCGGCTTCCTCGAACATCTCGGAGGCGTGCAGCAGCGCCTTCGACGGCATGCAGCCGACATTGAGACAGGTGCCGCCCAGCGTCGCGTTCTTCTCGACGACGGCAACCTTCATGCCGAGCTGCGCCGCGCGGATCGCGCAGACGTAACCGCCGGGGCCAGTGCCGATGACGACGAGATCGTAAGAAGCCATGATTGAGGTCCTGTAGCTAAACTCTGTGACAGTTGGGCGGGCGCGGTCCGATCGGAAGGCCGCTTCCCGCTGCTTGATCGTGTTCTAGCGACCGCCCGACACGTCGAGGATCGCGCTGGTGACGTAGGAGGCTTCGTCCGAGATCAGCCAGACGATGGCGTTGGCGATCTCGTCCGCGGTGCCGACACGCTTCATCGGCACCATATGGGCAAGCCGATGCGCGCGATCGGGCTCGCCGCCCGCGGCGTGGATGTCGGTGTCGATCAGGCCCGGCCGGATGCCGGCGACGCGGATGCCTTCACCCGCGACTTCGTAGCCGAGGCCGACCGTGAAGGAATCGATCGCGCCCTTGGAGGCGGCATAGTCGACATAGGTGTTGGGCGCGCCGAGCCTTGCCGCGACCGAGGAGAGGTTGACGATGACGCCGCCCTGGCCGCCGTGCCTGGTCGACATGCGCTTCACCGCCTCGCGCGCGCACAGGATGCTGCCGGTGACGTTGACTGCCATCATCTGCTGGATGCGCTCGGCCGACATCTCGTCCACACGCACGCCGCTCTTGCCGACGATGCCGGCATTGTTGACCAGCGCGCCGAGCGTGCCGAACCCGTCGGCCGCCTTGAACAGCGCCAGGATATCCTGCTCGCTGCCGACGTCGCACTTCACCGCGATCGCCTTGCCGTTGCTGGCCTCGATCGCGGCGACGACTTCGATGGCCGCAGCCTGGTTTGTAGCGTAGCCGACCACGACGCGATAGCCGCGCGCGGCAGCTGCAAGTGCGGTAGCGCGGCCGATGCCGCGGCTGCCGCCGGTGATGACAACGACCTTGTCCGTCACATTGATCCCCAAACGTGAGCACCCAACAAATCGCGGCGCCCGAACCGATCGGGCGCCGCGCGCGATATGACCTTAGAGGTCCAGCACCAGGCGGGCCGGATCTTCCAGGCTTTCCTTGACGCGCACCAGGAAGGTGACCGCTTCCTTGCCGTCGATGACGCGGTGATCGTAGGACAGCGCCAGATACATCATCGGCCGCACCTCGATCTTGCCGCCGACCACCATCGGCCGCTCCTGGATCTTGTGCATGCCGAGGATGCCGGACTGCGGCGCGTTCAGGATCGGCGTCGACATCAGCGAGCCGTAGATGCCGCCATTGGTGATGGTGAAGGTGCCGCCCTGCATCTCGTCGATCTTGAGCTGACCGTCGCGGGCGCGACGGCCGTAATCGGCGATCGACTTCTCGATCTCGGCGATCGACTTGTGGTCGCAGTCGCGCACCACCGGCACCACCAGACCGCGGTCGGTGCCGACCGCAACGCCGATGTGGTAGTAGTTCTTGTAGATCAGGTCAGAGCCGTCGATCTCGGCGTTGACGGCCGGAATGTCCTTCAGCCCCTGCACCACCGCCTTCGTGAAGAAGCCCATGAAGCCGAGCTTCGAGCCGTGCTTCTTCTCGAACGTATCCTTGTAGAGCGCACGCAGCTTCATCACCTCGGTCATGTCGACCTCGTTGAAGGTCGTCAGCATCGCGGCGGTGTTCTGCACGTCCTTGAGGCGGCGTGCGATGGTCTGGCGCAGCCGGGTCATCTTCACGCGCTCCTCGCGCGCGGCATCGTCCGCCGGCGACGGCGCACGGACCTGCACGGCGGCGGCCGGCTGGTTGACCGGGGTCGGCGCCGAGGCGGCCTTCTCGATCGCGGCCAGCATGTCGCCCTTGGTCACGAGCGGCCATCCTTGCCCGAGCCCGGAACGGTGGAGGCGTCGACGCCGCTTTCGACGGACAGCCTGCGCACCGAGGGTGCCAGCGGCGCATCCACCGGTGGCGCCTTCTGCGCAGCGGCAGGAGCTGATGTGGGAGCAGCGGCCGGCGCAGGCGCGGCGGCCTTGGCGGGGACTGCGGCAGCCGCGGACTTGGCCGGGGCAGCGCCGTCATTGATCTGGCCGAGCAGCGCGCCGACGGCGACGGTCTCGCCATCCTTGGCGATGATCTCGCCGAGCGTGCCGGCGACCGGCGCGGGCACCTCGATGGTGACCTTGTCGGTCTCCAGCTCCACCAACGGCTCGTCCACCGCGACGGCCTCGCCGGCCTTCTTGAACCAGCGGCCGATCGTGGCCTCGGTTACGGATTCGCCGAGCGTTGGAACGCGAATTTCAGTCATGATCTTTTCCTCGATAACCTTGCGGTCGAAAAATTGGTCCAGCCACCGTCCGCCAAAGCGGACGACCCGGTACTCCGTGACGACAGCGGTGAGGCTGGATGACCCGGGATACCGGATGCCCCGCTCCAGTGCGCAATTGCGCACAAGGCGGGGCATGGCTTCAGTGAAGGTCGTTAGTTCAGAGCGTCGTCGAGCAGCGCCTTGAGCTGCGCGAGATGTTTCGACATCAAACCGGTGGCGGTCGCCGCCGATGCCGGACGGCCGGCATAGCGCGGACGCTTGTTGGCTGCGTTGGTCTGATTGAGCACCCATTCCAGATAGGGCTCGATGAAGTGCCAGGAGCCCATGTTGCGGGGCTCTTCCTGGCACCAGACCACCTCGGCGCCCTTGAAGCGGCCGAGCTCCTGCACCAGCGCCTTCAGCGGCACCGGATACAGCTGCTCGATGCGCATCAGATAGATGTCGTCAACGCCGCGCTTCTCGCGCTCCTCGTACAGGTCGTAGTAGACCTTGCCGGAGCACAGCACGACGCGACGGATCTTGTCGTCCGGCACCAGCTTGATCTTCTCGTCCGGCAGCATCTGCGCGTCATCGTACAGGATGCGATGGAACGTGGCGTTCTTGCCGAGCTCGTCGAGCCGCGACACGGCGCGCTTGTGACGCAGCAGCGACTTCGGCGTCATCAGGATCAGCGGCTTGCGGATTTCGCGATGCAGCTGGCGCCGCAGCACGTGGAAGTAGTTTGCCGGCGTGGTCGGATTGACCACCTGCATGTTGTCCTCGGCGCACATCTGCAAATAACGCTCGAGGCGTGCGGAGGAGTGCTCCGGTCCCTGCCCCTCATAGCCATGCGGCAGCAGGCAGACGAGGCCCGACATGCGCAGCCATTTGCGTTCGCCCGAGGAGATGAACTGGTCGAACACCACCTGCGCACCATTGGCGAAGTCGCCGAACTGGGCTTCCCAGAGCGCCAGCGCATTCGGCTCGGCCAGCGAGTAGCCGTACTCGAAGCCGAGCACCGCCTCTTCCGACAGCAGCGAGTTGATGACCTCGTAATGGCCGGTATCTTCGCCACCGAGATGGTTGAACGGCGTGTAGCGGCTTTCGTCCTCCTGGTCGATCAGGACCGAATGGCGCTGCGAGAAGGTGCCGCGCTCGGAATCCTGGCCGGACAGGCGCACATGATGGCCCTCCTGCAGCAGCGTGCAGAACGCCAGCGCCTCGCCGGTCGCCCAGTCGATGCCGACACCGGTGTCGATCGCCTTGGCGCGATTGTCGAGGAAGCGCTGAATGGTGCGGTGGGCGCGGAAGCCGTCCGGCACCTTGGTGATCTTGCGGCCGATCTCCTTGAGCACGGCGACATCGACACCGGTGACGCCGCGGCGGGCGTCTTCTTCCTGATCGGCCGACTTGAAGCCGGCCCATTTGCCGTCGAGCCAGTCGGCCTTGTTCGGCTTGTAGCCCGAGCCGGCTTCGAGCTCGGCATCGAGCCGCGCGCGCCAGTCGGCCTTGGCCTTCTCGACCTCGCGCTCGGTCAACACGCCGTCGGCGACCAGCCGCTTGGCGTAGATCTCCAGCGTCGACGGGTGAGAGGCGATCTTCTTGTACATCACCGGCTGGGTGAACGCCGGCTCGTCGCCCTCGTTGTGGCCGTGGCGCCGGTAGCAGAACATGTCGATGACGACCGGCTTGTGGAATTTCTGCCGGAACTCGATCGCGACCTTGGCCGCGAACACCACGGCCTCCGGATCGTCGCCATTGACGTGGAAGATCGGCGCGTCGATCATCTTCGCGACGTCGGACGGATAGGGCGACGAGCGCGAGTAGCGCGGATAGGTGGTGAAGCCGATCTGGTTATTGACGATGAAGTGCAGCGAGCCGCCGGTGCGGTAACCCTTCAGGTCGGACAGGCTGAAGCATTCCGCCACCACGCCTTGGCCCGCGAACGCCGCGTCGCCGTGCATCAGGAGCGGCAGGACCGAGATGCGCATGTCCGGCGGATCGCCGTGCTGATCCTGCTTGGCGCGCACCTTGCCCATCACGACCGGATCGACGATCTCGAGATGCGACGGATTTGCGGTCAGCGACAGATGGATGTTGTTGCCGTCGAACTCGCGGTCCGATGACGCGCCGAGATGATACTTGACGTCGCCGGAGCCTTCGACCGAGTCCGGGTTGGCCGAACCACCCTTGAATTCATGGAACAGCGCGCGGTGCGGCTTGCCCATCACCTGGGTCAGCACGTTGAGGCGGCCGCGATGTGGCATGCCGACCACGATCTCCTTCACGCCGAGATTGCCGCCGCGCTTGATGATCTGTTCGAGCGCCGGGATCAGCGATTCGCCGCCGTCGAGGCCGAAGCGCTTGGTGCCGGTGAACTTGGTGTCGCAGAACTTCTCGAAGCCGTCGGCCTCGATCAGCTTGTTGAGGATCGCGCGGCGTCCCTCGGGCGTGAAGCTGATCTCCTTGTCCGGACCTTCGATGCGCTCCTGGATCCACGCCTTCTGCGCGGCATTGGAGATGTGCATGAACTCGACGCCGAGTGTCTGGCAGTAGGTGCGCTCGCAGATCTGGACGATCTCGCGCAGCGTGCCGTATTCGAGGCCGAGCACGTGGTCGAGGAAGATCTTGCGGTCGAAATCGGCCTCGGTGAAGCCGTAGGAGCGCGGATCGAGCTCCTCGCGGTCGCGCGGCGCCTCGATGCCGAGCGGATCGAGCTTGGCGTGGAAATGGCCGCGCATGCGATAGGCGCGGATCAGCATCAGGGCGCGAACCGAATCGCGGGTGGCCTGATGCACGTCGGCGTCGGACAGCTCGGCGCCCTTGGCCTGGGCCTTGGCGGCGAGCTTGGTGCCGACCGCCTTCTCGACCTGGGCCCAGTTGCCGTCGAGCGCCGAAGTCAGCTCGTCACGCGGCGTCACCGGCCAGTTGGCGCGGCCCCACGAGGCACCCTCGGCGTTCTTCTGGACGTCGGCCGGAGCGTCCTTCAGGCTCTTGAAGAAATCCTGCCATTCTGCGTCGACCGACGATGGGTCCTGCTCGTAGCGGGCATAGAGATCGTCGATGTAGGTGGCGTTGGTGCCTTGCAGGAATGATGAGAGAGCAAAAGCAGCATTCGCGTCTTGGCGAGACATGGGGCAGTCCTGGTGATTTTTTTCGGTTCGCGCGTAGGAGACGGCGCTGGTGCCGGTCTGGAAGTGCGCCGGCTGGATCGATACCCTTTACCCTATCTAGGACAGATATTCCTGCCTAAAAGAACCAAGAAATGAACTTATTTTCATATTTTATTGATCGGCATTCTGGCGGCAAAACGCAATAAAAAGGGCGGGTTCTCCAATGAGAACCCGCCCAAAACCACGCCAAAGCTCGAGGGGAACTTGGCCTGACGGAGGTTACTTGAGCATCTCCGCGAGCGTGTGCCCGAGCCGCGCCGGGGACGGCGACACCTTGATGCCGGCGGCTTCCATCGCAGCGGTCTTGGAACCGGCATCGCCCTTGCCGCCGGAGATGATCGCGCCGGCATGACCCATGCGGCGGCCGGGAGGTGCGGTGACACCGGCGATGAAGCCGACCATCGGCTTCTTGCGGCCGCGCTTGGCCTCGTCCTTGAGGAACTGCGCGGCGTCTTCCTCGGCGGAGCCGCCGATTTCGCCGATCATGACGATCGACTTGGTCTTCTCGTCGGCCAGGAACATCTCCAGCACGTCGATGAACTCGGTGCCCTTGACCGGATCGCCGCCGATGCCGACCGCGGTGGTCTGGCCGAGGCCCTCCTGGGTGGTCTGGAACACCGCTTCATAAGTCAGGGTGCCGGAGCGGGAGACGATGCCGACCGAGCCGGGCTTGAAGATGTTGGCCGGCATGATGCCGATCTTGCATTCGCCGGCGGTCATCACGCCGGGGCAGTTCGGCCCGATCAGCCGCGACTTCGAACCCGACAGCGAGCGCTTGACGCGCACCATGTCGAGCACCGGAATGCCCTCGGTGATGCAGACGATCAGCGGGATCTCCGCATCGATCGCCTCGCAGATCGCGTCCGCCGCACCCGGCGGCGGGACATAGACCACGCTGGCGTCGGCGCCGGTCTTGGCGCGCGCGTCCGCAACGGTGTCGAACACCGGCAGGTTGAGATGGGTCGAGCCGCCTTTGCCCGGCGCCACGCCGCCGACCATCTTGGTGCCGTAAGCGATCGCCGCTTCCGAATGGAACGTGCCGTTCTTGCCGGTGAAGCCCTGGCAGATGACCTTGGTGTTCTTGTCGATCAGAATGGACATGGTTCGAGATGCTTTCGCGAGACGGTCGGTGAAGGGTTTAGTGGATACGCCGGTACACGCCGGTGAGCACGTCGGCCCACCCTTCCGCGTCAGGCGAGAATTGGATCTTCATGTTGTAGGTGTTGTCGTCGACGACCTCGTAGACGTGACGGGCATTGCCGCGCAGCGAGCCGCGCACCAGGATCAGCGACTTGCCCGCCCAGCCGCCGGACGCCGGCGACGGCGGGTAGTAGCCGAGTGAATCGTGCCAGAACAATCGGTAGGCCCGATCCTCGCGGTCGTAGGTGAAGACGCCGTGGGTGGCGAAGCTCTCCTTGCCGTCACGGGTCTGCACGCAGTCCTGGATCAGGTAGAACCCGTTGAGCGCGATGCGCGCAACGACGTGCGAGGTGGCCCGACCGCCTGCGGTCCAGCGCGACGGATAGACCATCTCGTCGCCGCTCCACTCGCCCGCGAAAACCGCGAGCTTGCGGTGTTCGTCCAGCGGGGTCGGAGCGTCGAGATGATCGGCCATCGTTAGCCTCCCTTGACGGCTTTCACGATCTTCTGTGCGGCGTCATCGAGATTGTCGGCGGGCACCACGTTGAGGCCACTGTCGCGGATGATCTTCTTGCCCTGCTCGACATTGGTGCCTTCGAGGCGCACCACGAGCGGCACCTTGAGGCCGACCTGCTTCACCGCGGCGACCACGCCCTCGGCAATCACGTCGCACTTCATGATGCCGCCGAAGATGTTGACCAGGATGCCCCTCACGTTCGGATCGGCGGTGATGATCTTGAAGGCAGCCGCAACCTTCTCCGCGCTGGCGCCGCCGCCGACGTCGAGGAAGTTCGCCGGCTCCATGCCGTAGAGCTTGATGATGTCCATCGTCGCCATGGCGAGGCCGGCGCCGTTGACCATGCACCCGATCGTGCCGTCGAGCGCGACATAGTTGAGGTCATATTTCGACGCCTCGATCTCCTTGGCGTCCTCCTCGGACTCGTCGCGCAGCGCGACCACGTCGGGGTGACGGTAGAGCGCGTTGCTGTCGAACGATACCTTGGCGTCGAGCACGCGAAGCTGGCCCTGCTTGGTGACGACGAGCGGATTGATCTCGAGCATCGCCATGTCCTTGGCGGCGAACGCTGCATAGAGCTGACCGGTCAGCTTCTCGGCCTGCTTGGCGAGATCGCCCTTCAGCTTCAGCGCCTCGGCAACCGTGCGGCCGTGGTGAGGCATGATGCCGGTGGCGGGATCGACCGAGAACGAGACGATCTTTTCCGGCGTCGAATGCGCGACGTCCTCGATGTTGACGCCGCCCTCGGTCGACACCACGAAAGAAATCTCGGAGGTCTCGCGATTGACCAGGATCGAGAGATAGAACTCCTTGTCGATGTCGGAGCCTTCCTCGATGTAGAGGCGGTTGACCTGCTTGCCGTGCGGGCCGGTCTGCACCGTGACCAGCGTCGCACCGAGCATCTGCTTGGCGAATTCGTCGACCTCGGCAACCGACTTGGCGATGCGGACACCGCCCTTGGCGCCGGCGGATGCCTCCTTGAACTTGCCCTTGCCGCGGCCGCCGGCATGGATCTGGCTCTTCACCACCCAGATCGGGCCGGGAAGCTGCTTGGCCGCCGCATCGGCATCTTCCGGCTTCAGCACCGGCACGCCGCGCGAGATCGGCACGCCGAATTCATGCAGTAGAGCCTTGGCCTGGTATTCGTGGATATTCATGGAAAGACGCTCCAAACCCTCGTGCGGCGAACTTCAAGTCAGCCTTGACGCTGGCATACCATATACCAAAGCTCGCGCAACTACAAAATCCGCCGGAATTTCATCACCTTGTACCCGACAGGCGATTGAAATCGCCTATCGGGCCATTGCCGATCGAGATTACTTGCCGAGCAGATCAGGCGCGATCTTCTTGCAGGCGTCGACCAGGCCCTGCACCGCGCCGACCGACTTGTCGAAGGCCTCACGGTCCTTGCCGGCGAGTTCGATCTCGACGATGCGCTCGACGCCCTTGGAGCCGATCACGGTCGGCACGCCGACATACATGTCCTTCACGCCGTACTCGCCGTTGAGATAGGCGGCGCAAGGCAGCACGCGCTTCTTGTCCCTCAGATAGCTCTCGGCCATCTGGATCGCGGACGCCGCCGGCGCGTAGAAGGCCGAGCCGGTCTTGAGCAGGTTGACGATCTCGGCGCCGCCATTGCGGGTGCGGTCGACGATCTCGTCGATACGGGCCTGCGAGGTCCAGCCCATCTTGACCAGGTCGGGCAGCGGAATGCCGGCAACGGTCGAGTAGCGGGTCAGCGGCACCATGGTGTCGCCGTGGCCACCGAGCACGAAGGCAGTGACGTCTTCGACCGAGACGTTGAACTCGTCGGCCAGGAAATAGCGGAAGCGCGCGGAGTCGAGCACGCCGGCCATGCCGACCACCTTCTTGTGCGGCAGGCCCGAGGCCTTCTGCAGCGCCCAGACCATCGCATCCAGCGGGTTGGTGATGCAGATGACGAAGGCGTCGGGCGCGTACTTCTTGATGCCGGCGCCGACCTGCTCCATGACCTTGAGGTTGATCGACAGCAGATCGTCGCGGCTCATGCCGGGCTTGCGCGGCACGCCCGCGGTGACGATGCAGACCTTGGCGCCGTCGAGCGCTTCATAGGAGTTGGCGCCGACCAGGTTGGAGTCGAAGCCGTCAACCGGCGACGACTGCGCGATGTCGAGCGCTTTGCCCTGCGGCACACCCTCGGCGATATCGAACAGCACGACGTCTCCGAGTTCCTTGAGGCCAACGAGGTGCGCCAGCGTTCCGCCGATCTGTCCGGAGCCAATCAGTGCAATCTTGTCGCGTGCCATGGGAAATCAGTCCTTTGAACTGGTGCAGGAGGGAGGGAAGTCGGTTGCAAGGGTGGTTATCCCTTTCGAATGATCCATTCAAGTCGCGGCCTGCCCGATTGGAGGCCTTGCCTGGAATTCGATCAGGCATGCCAGCAACATCCGCCGGGAGACACGAAAAGTTGCTCCGAACCGGACCGCGCGCAAGACCGAATTTCGAGGCTGAATTTCAAGACTGAGTTTCAGGTCTCGACCAGGCCGGTCGACGAGCCGCTGGCCGCGGAGTCCTTGCGGCCGTGCGGGAGCGCCAGATAGGATTCCGAGCTCATCTCGATCAGGCGCGAGGACGTGCGCTTGAACTCCATCGCCTCGATGCCGTCGGTCGCAAGGTACAGCGACACCGGATCGGCATCGGCCGAGGCCATCAGCTTCACGGCATTGTCATAGAGCGTGTCGATCAGCGAGATGAAGCGCTTGGCGGCGTTGCGCTCGGCGTAATCCATCACCGGAATATGGTCGATCAGGATCGTGTGGTAGTCGTGCGCGAGCCTGAGGTAATCGGACGCGGCAAGCGGCTTCTCGCAGAGATCGGCGAAGCTGAAGCGCGCGACGCCATGCGACGAGCACGGCACAGTCAGCAAACGCTTTTTGATCTCGATAAGGCGCGCCTTGCACGGCGCGTTGCCGGTCATCTTGCGCCACGCCGCATTGAGCACATCGCGAGCCGCGTCATCCGCGGGCACGAGCCACATCTTCACGCCGACGAGCTTCTCGAGCCGGAAGTCGGTGCGTGCATCGAGCCGCAGCACATCCATGTGGTCGGAAATCTGCGCGATGAACGGCAGGAACAGCGCGCGATTGAGACCGCCCTTGTAGAGATCGTCAGGCGCGACGTTCGAGGTCGCGACCACGACGGTGCCGAGATCGAACAGCTTTGCGAACAGCCGCCCGAGGATCATCGCATCCGCGATGTCGGTGACGTGGAATTCGTCGAAGCAGAGCAGCCAGGCCTCGTCGAAGATCGCCTGCGCGGTGAGCGCGATCACGTCGCCGTCCGCGATCTCGCCGCGCGCGATCTGCTGGCGGTAGCCATAGATGCGCTCATGCGCCTCGGCCATGAATTCGTGGAAATGGGCGCGGCGCTTGTGCTCGACCGGGCTCTGCTGGAAGAACAGGTCCATCAGCATGGTCTTGCCGCGGCCGACCTCGCCATGGACATAGAGGCCGCGCGGCGGCGTGTCGTCCTTGTCGCCGCCGAACAGCCGTCCGAGCAGGCTCTGCTTGCGCTGCGGCTTGTAGCTCGCGAGCCGCTCCTCCAGCGCGCCGAACGCCTCGGCGGCTTGCGCCTGCGCCGGATCGGCCTCGATCGCGCCGGAGGCGACCAGGGACTTGTAGTGCTCGAGAAAGGAACTGGGCGAGGTGGACAGCATGAGCCCACCTTACGGCCCTAGTGCGCGGAAAATTGCAAGCCGGTGAATTGCGCCAATGGGGTATGCAAGCGCAAGCCCTTGCATACCACGGCCGACCGCACCGACCGCTGCCTGACACCTCAAGCCGCGATCCTAAGAAAACCTCACGCGCAGAGCGCGTAGGAATCCTCGACCACGTAGGGGCCGCCGCCTGTCGACGCGCGCGACGAGAACAGCACGAAGCGGTCCGCCATGAAGCTGCGGCTCGGGAAGTAGCCGCGCACCGACAGATAATCCGCGACGTCCTGGCTCGATGCGTCATGCAGGCGCGCGAGCGTGACATGGGGCGTGAATTTCCTGCCCTCGGGATCGAACCCCATCCGCTGCATCATCCGCTCGAGCTCGGCCTGCAGTTCGATCAGCGGCCGACTGGGCTCGACGGCGGCAACCACCGCGCGCGGCTTGCGTCCACCGAAGCTCGACAGGCCCTGCAGCTTGACCTCGAACGGTTTTCGATTTACCCGAAACAGCATCGTCGCGATCTCGTTGGCCCAGAGGCCATCGATGTCGCCGATGAAGCGCAGAGTGACGTGATAATTTTCGGGATCGATCCAGCGTGCGCCGGGAAGGCCGCCACGCAAGCTGGAGAGGGTTTGGCCGATATCGGCCGGAATTTCCAGACCAGTGAACAGACGCGGCATCGCAATAATCCTCGATGCTTGGCGCGGGTTTTGGGAGCCCGCCCCTGTAACAAGCCCGGCGACGAATCACCGATGCCTATTTGTACCCGAGATATGTGACTCTGCGAAGCATGACCCGTTAACAGCTCGTAAACCTACGGGCACAACTCGGCGCGCTGCCTGCATTTCAACTGCGTTGCCCTGATAATGCGCCGAGAAATGCCTCCACCGTGGGCAGCATGTTCT
The DNA here is from genome assembly GCF_054057015.1 of Bradyrhizobium sp. JR3.5. NCBI lineage: Bacteria > Pseudomonadati > Pseudomonadota > Alphaproteobacteria > Hyphomicrobiales > Nitrobacteraceae > Bradyrhizobium > Bradyrhizobium sp. JR3.5. The sequence continues at coordinate 3,069,545 of NZ_JBSRYV010000002.1, read as the reverse complement.
TCACGACGATGTCCACACCTTCCGCCGTCGGATGCATGCCGTCAGCCTGATTGAGCTTGGCATCGGCAGCAACGCCGTCAAGGAAGAACGGATAGAGCGGCACGCCCAGCGACTTCGAGAGATCCGGATAGATCGCGTTGAACTTCGCTGCATACTCACTGCCATAGTTCGGTGGCGCGAGCATGCCGCACAAGAGCACGGCGATCTTGCGCGACTGCAACTTTGTGATGATGTCGGACAGCGCGGCACGCGTGACCGCGGGATCGATGCCGCGCAGCGCATCGTTGGCGCCGAGTTCGACGATCACGGCGTCAGTTCCGTCAGCCACCGACCAGTCGAGCCGCTCGCGCCCCCCTGAGGCGGTGTCGCCGGACACCCCGGCATTGGTCATATTGACCTTTACCCCCTTGGTTTCCAAGGCTTTTTGCAGCCGGACCGGGAATGCCGCCGCGGCCGGAAGGCCGTAACCGGCGCTCAGGGAATCGCCCAGAACCACCATCTTGATCGGTTTCGCCGGGCCATTCTCCGGTCCTGGCGTCTGCGCGCTTGCCGCCGTCATCAAGCCCATAAGCAACACGAGTATGTGCACGAAGATTCTCAACCGGCCCTCGACCGCAGCAGCGGAAGTGCCATATGACCGAACCATGGACAGTCTCATCGAATCCTCTTCACTGACCGACGTCGAGCCGGACACCATTGCCGTCAGGAACGTCAATCTCTCGCTCGGCACCGGCGCGGCACGGGTCCATATCCTCAAGGATATCAGCCTTCGTGTGGCAGCGGGTGAGGCCATCGGCCTGATCGGCCCGTCGGGTTCGGGCAAGTCGACCTTGCTGATGGTGATGGCGGGGCTTGAACGTCCTGACAGCGGAGAAGTGGTCGTCGACGGCACGTCGTTCAATGCCCTCGATGAAGATGCGCTGGCGCGCTTCCGCGGCCGCCAGGTCGGCATCGTCTTCCAGTCGTTCCATCTGATCCCGACCATGACGGCGCTGGAGAACGTCGCCGTGCCGCTCGAGCTCGCCGGTAATCCCGATGCCGCCGCGCGCGCCGCGCAGGAGCTGCAATCGGTCGGACTCGGCGAACGGCTGCACCACTATCCGACGCAGCTGTCCGGCGGCGAGCAGCAGCGCGTCGCGATAGCGCGTGCGCTCGCGCCCGATCCTGCGATCCTGGTCGCCGACGAGCCGACCGGAAATCTCGACGAGACGACGGGAAAGCAGATCATCGACCTGCTCTTCACCAAGCACACCGAGCGCGGCATGACGCTGGTGCTGGTGACGCACGACCTTTCGCTCGCACAGCGCTGCGATCGTGTGGTGCGGCTGCGCTCCGGCCGCATCGACGGACAATCCACCACATGAGCATTGCGTCCGAAGTCGCGGTGCAGGGCCGCGCGTCGTCGCTTGCCTTCCGTTACGCACTGCGCGAATTGCGCGGCGGCCTGCGCGGCTTCTACGTGTTCATCGCCTGCATCGCGCTCGGCGTGATGGCGATTGCCGGCGTCGGCTCGGTCGCCGCGAGCCTCGGCGACGGCCTGTCGCGCGAGGGCCGCACGCTGCTCGGCGGCGACGTCGCATTCTCGCTGATCTCGCGCGAGGCCAAGCCCGACGAGGTCGCGTATCTGCGCACCCGCGGTGAGGTTTCGGTGGCAGCCACGCTGCGCGCGATGGCCCGCAGCGGCGACGGCAAGCTGGCGCTGGTCGAGCTCAAGGCGGTCGACGACAAATATCCGATGCTCGGCGAGCTGACGCTCGAGCCGAACATGCCGGTCGCCGATCTGCTCGCCGAACGCGACGGCGCCTATGGCGCGGCCGCCGATTCAACGCTGTTGGCGCGGCTCGACCTGAAGCTCGGCGACCGCGTCAGCATCGGCAGCGCGACCTACCAGATCCGCAGCGTGGTGGCGGCCGAGCCCGACAAGCTTGCCGGCGGCGTCGGCCTCGGCCCGCGCTTCCTGATCAGCGAAGCCAGCCTGCGCGCCACCGACCTGTTGCAGCCGGGCAGCCTGGTGCGCTGGATCTACCGGGTGAAGCTGCCCGACGGCGCCAACGACGATCGCGCCACCACTGCGTTGATCGACGGCGCACGGGCTGCCGCGCCGGAGGCCGGCTGGGAAGTCCGCAGCCGCAACAACGCCTCGCCGCAGCTCGAACGCACCATCAACCGCTTCACCCAGTTCCTGACCCTCGTCGGCCTCGCCGCGCTGCTGGTCGGCGGCGTCGGCGTCGCCAATGCGGTGAAGAGCCATATCGACCGGCGCCGCGACGTCATCGCCTCGTTCAAGGCGCTCGGCGCCACCGGCCGCGACGTCTTCACGATCTACTGCACGCAGGTGGTGGTGCTGGCCGGGATCGGTTCGGTGATCGGGCTGGTGCTCGGTGCCGCGCTGCCCTTCGTCATCGTCGGCCTGTTCGGCAAGCTGCTGCCGCTGCCGGTGGTGCCGGCCCTGCATCCCGACGAGCTCGCGCTCTCCTTCCTCTACGGCCAGCTTACCGCGCTGGCGTTCGGACTGTGGCCGCTCGGCCGGGTCCACGACGTGCCGGTCGCCGCGTTGTTCCGCGAGACCGTCGCCAGCGAATGGCACCGCCCGCGCTGGAGCTATCTCGCGCTGATGGCGGTGGTGGTCGCGCTCCTGATCGGGGTTGCGATCGGGCTTGCCTATGACAAGCGGGTCGCCGCGGTGTTCGTCGCCTCGTCGATCGCGGTGTTCCTGCTGCTGCGCGGGATCGCCGAGATCCTGATGGCGGTGGCGCGGCGGCTGCCGCGCAGCCGCATGACCATGCTGCGGCTGGCAATCGCCAACATCCACCGGCCGGGCGCGCTGACGCCATCGGTCGTGCTGTCGCTGGGCCTTGGCCTCGCGGTGCTCGTCACCATCACCCAGATCGACGGCAATCTGCGCCGGCAATTCCTGGCCGCATTGCCGGAGCGGGCGCCGTCGTTCTTTTTCATCGACATCCCCTCCACCGAAGCCGACCGCTTTGCCGCCTTCCTGGCGCAGATCGCTGCCGGCTCGACCGTCGAGGACGTGCCGATGCTGCGCGGGCGCATCGTCGCCGCCCGCGGCGTCAAGGCCGACCAGCTCAAGCCGTCAGTCGATTCGGAATGGGTACTGCAAAGCGACCGCGGCCTGACCTACACCGGCGAAGTTCCCAAGGGCTCAAAGATCGTCGAGGGCGAATGGTGGGGACCGGACTACAGCGGACCTCCGCTGGTCTCGATGGAGAAGAAGATCGCCGACGGCCTGTCCTTGAAGATCGGCGACGAGATCGTGGTCAACGTGCTCGGCCGCGACGTGCCGGCCAAGATCGCCAATCTGCGCAACATCGACTGGCAGGGCCTCGGCATCAACTTCGTGTTGGTGTTCTCGCCGAATGCCTTCAAGGGCGCCCCGCATAGCCACGTCGCGACCCTGACGGAACCCCATGCCGACACCACCGATGATGCGCGCATTATCAAGCAGGTCGCCGACGCGTTCCCGATGGTGACCAGCGTCCGCGTCCGCGAGGCGCTGGAGACGGTCGGCACCGTCGTCAGCAACCTGGTGCTGGCGATCCGCGGCGCCAGCGCCGTGACGCTGATCTCGGCGATCCTGGTGCTGGGCGGCGCGCTCGCCGCCGGGCACCGCCACCGCGTCTATGACGCCGTGATCCTCAAGACGCTCGGCGCCACGCGGGTGCGATTGCTCGGCGCCTACGCGCTGGAGTATCTGATGATCGGCTTTGCAACCGCAATATTCGGGGTGATCGCCGGTTCGGTCGCGGCCTGGCTGATCGTGACGCGGCTGATGACGCTGAGTTTCATCTGGCAGGCCGGCAGCGCCGCGCTGGTCGTGGTCGCCGCGCTGGTCGTCACGGTCGGATTGGGGCTGGCCGGAACGCTGCTCGCGCTGAACCAGAAGCCGGCCTCGGTGTTGCGGAATTTGTGACAATTTGTAGCGGCGGCAGCGCCGTTTTGCCTATAAATGCTAGGCTAGAGCGACATTCGGCCGCGCGTGGAAGCTTGCGTCGGATGTGTTAATTTCCCACATACCACTCGGGTCGGATAGTCGGTTTGAATGACACGCAATTAATGTTCCGCAAACCGAGCCATCTGAGATAGATTTAGAACCGGCGCCGCAAATCCCTTGCGCTCCACCGGGACCAACCACGGGAATTCGACCATGTCGGACCTAGACCGCAACTACGCTTCTCCTTTCGGCCGGGCCGCCGGGCGCATTGACGCTGCGGCCGTCGACGCCGGTCTGCGCGCCTACATGCTGCGCATCTACAACTACATGAGCATCGGCCTCGCCATCACAGGCTTGGCCGCGCTCGGTGTCTACATGGGTGCGGTGACCAGCGACCAGTCCGCCGCCGTCGCCAAGTTTGGCAACGCCTATCTGACGCAGTTCGGCTACGCGATGTTCGTGAGCCCGCTGAAGTGGCTGTTCATCCTCGCCCCTCTGGCGATGGTGTTCGTCATTTCTGCCGGCATCAACCGCCTGCAGCCCGCGACCGCCCAGCTGCTGTTCTGGGTGTTCTCGGCACTGATGGGCCTGTCGCTGTCGTCGATCTTCCTGGTGTACACGCACACCTCGATCGTGCGCGTGTTCTTCATCACCGCGGCGACGTTCGGTGCGCTGAGCCTCTACGGCTACACCACCAAGCGTGACATGAGCGGCATGGGCTCGTTCCTGTTCATGGGCCTGATCGGCATCATCATCGCGAGCCTGGTCAACCTGTTCTTGGCGAGCTCGGCGCTGCAGTTCATCGTGTCGGTGGTCGGCGTGCTGGTGTTCGCGGGCCTCACCGCCTGGGATACCCAGCGGCTGAAGAACGACTACATCTACGGCTACGCCTCGCAGGGTGGCGTGATGGCAGAGCGTGCGGCAATCACTGGTGCGCTGTCGCTCTACCTGAACTTCATCAACCTGTTCACGCTGCTGCTGCAGCTGCTCGGCCAGCGCGACTAAGCGCCTCGAGCGAGACGATCGATCCAATCCAAGCCCCGGCCTTGCGGCCGGGGCTTTTCTTTTGCGCAGGGCAAAAATACTGTCGCACCCATGTCCAATCCTGCGGGGTCCAATCCGGAAATCAGGCTAACCGTCGAGGCGGACCTGCCCTCGATCACGGCGATCTACGAGCACGCGGTGCGCTTCGGCACCGCAACCTTCGAGCTGATCCCGCCCGACCTTGCCGAGATGACCCGCCGGTACAGCGCGCTGATCGATGGCGGCTTCCCTTATTTCGTCGCCGTGCTCGACGGCCACGTCGCCGGCTATGCCTATGCCGGTCCCTACCGGCCGCGGCCGGCCTATCGCTTCACGGTCGAGAACTCGGTCTATCTGGACCCTGCGGTCCATCGCCGCGGCATCGGCGTCCGGCTGATGGAGCGCCTGATCGCCGAATGCGACGGACGTGGCTTCCGGCAGATGATCGCGGTGATCGGGGACTCGGCCAATGCCGGCTCGATCGGGCTGCACCGCCGCTGCGGATTTCAGATGATCGGGACGCACCCGAAGGTCGGCCTGAAGTTCGGCCGCTGGCTCGACACCGTGATGATGCAGCGCGCGCTCGGCGAGGGCGCCAGCGGACTGAGCTACAGTCCGTAGCCCGGATGCAGCGCAGCGCAATCCGGGGCCGCCGAAACCGCAGATGAACTTGTGCCGGATTGCGCTTCGCTTCATCCGGGCTACGGTCTGCTGAATTTGCCGCGCCTATACCAGCGACAGCTTGCGATCGATCACGAACAGCACCCGTTCGAGTTCGTGGCCGCGGCGCAGGATCAGGCCGGTCGCCGAAATCACGCTGTACATGCCCTGCTTGCGCGCCAGCCGGGGATCCTTCTCGATCCGGTAAATCGGCATTTCGGATGCGCGCCGGAACACCGAGAACACGGCACGGTCCTTCAGGAAGTCGATCGCATAATCGCGCCACTCGCCATCGGCGACCATGCGGCCGTAGAGATTGAGAATGCGGTTGAGCTCAAGTCGATTGAATGTCACGCGGTTGGGCTGAAGGGTCGCGGCGGCGGGACGCGCCGCGGCACGATTCCCACTCGGATCACTATCCTCCGAGATCAAACTCATCGAGCGCCTCCTGTCATCCCGGTGACGATCGGGATCCGAAGGCCGGTGCCCCCACTTCGGGATCGTCACGAGAGTGACATGATTGCGCTAAGCGACGGAGCCTGCAAGGGGCCATTCACAGTGCAACCAGCCCTTAACCACGGTCAGGCGCGACGGATTGTCCGGAAAACCGAAGAGTCACGGGAACGTTAGAGGAATCATATTGCTGCCCCACTTCCGCCCATCGCCCGCCCCGCTGCCCTGCGAAAAGAAAATCCTGCGTTGGCCCGGTCCTTTCGGTTCCGGATTCCTCAGCCCCCAGCCCCCCGGGGCCGTCGGGATCGGGCCTGTTCGCAGGGGAGTCAAATCCCAACACACTGGGCCAACGAAAGTTGGTCCTTTTTGTTTTTGGGGCCCTGCTCGATTACGCGCGATCAAGACCCGCAAAGCCTCGGCGCTTCCCTCTCAGCAGATCACTGGATGCACGCTTGCCGCCGCACGGAGTCGCACGACTACATGCGTGCGGCCCAACGACGCGATTGGCAGGAGCTAGCCGCGCAGCGTTAGAGCGTTTTCGAGCGAAGTGGACACCGGTTCGCGCGAAGAAAACGCGTCAAACAAGAATCCAGAGCTTCGGTTCTGATCAATCCGAACCGAAAGGCTCTAGTGAAGCGAGGTGAATGCGGCGCCCAGCATCGGGCCCGGCTTGTCGCGATTGCCGTCCTGGACGTAGACGGCCGCAGCATCGACGCCATCGCGCGTGATGTTCTCGAGCGGCACGGTCCAGCTCCCGGACGAGCCGTTCCAGTCACCGACCTTCAGGAGATTGCGCACCACGTTGTGGTAGGTGATCTCGCGGCCGCGGTTCTCGCCGCGCGCGATCGAGATCGGTACCGACTTCGAGATCGAGCAGATCCAGACTTCGCCGCGCGACACCGCGGGCGATTTCGATGCGGCCACTGAAACGTTGATCTGCTTGCCGGTCAGCGTCATCATCACCGGCACCGACATCACGCTGCCGCTCTTCTCGGTGTCCTTAATAGCGTCCTCGATGCTGGCGCGGTCGCTGCCGATCACATGGGCGGAGCCGTTGATCACGGCCTGCGGCGTGTAGACGTCGCGGTCGCCGCGCATATGCGAATAGGCTTTCTGGCGCGCGCTGAAACGGGAATCGGCCAGCGTGTCCTTCCAGCCGAGATAGTCCCAATAGTCGATCGGCATGCTCAGCGCGATGACGTTGGGGTCCTTCGCGAGGTCTCCGATGATCTTGTCCGCGGGCGGACAGGACGAGCATCCCTGCGAGGTGAAGAGTTCGACGACAGCACGCGGATCGGCGTGAGCGGGGCGGATGATCGCAACGATCGCGCAGAAACCAAGGGCGCTGGACCATCGCGAGATAGAATTATAGGCCATCATCGCTGTCATACTGCGAACCAGTCGTGATGATTTCTATCCGTAATTTTACGGAGCATGAAGTTGTCCCTTGAACTTGCGTGCCCCAGAACGCCGGAAGGCGGCCTTGTCATAGGCCGCCTTCTTTTTAGCCGCTACTCACTAAGCAGTGAGGCACTGATCACAAATCCGCGCGCTAGGCCGCGAGCTTGCGCAGCACGTAATGCAGGATGCCGCCGTTGCGATAGTAGTCGAGCTCGTCCAGCGTATCGATGCGGCAGAGCAGCGGGACGTCCCGCTTGCCGCCGTCAGCGGAGACGATCTCGGCCGTCAGCGTCTGGCGCGGCTTCAAATCGCCCTGCAACCCGCGGATCGTGACCTTCTCGTCGCCCTTGAGGCCGAGCGAGGACCACGACGTGCCGTCCTGGAAGGTGAGCGGAAGCACACCCATGCCGACCAGGTTGGAGCGATGGATGCGCTCGAAGCTCTGGCAGATCACCGCACGCACGCCGAGCAGGCGGGTGCCCTTCGCGGCCCAGTCGCGCGACGAGCCGTTGCCGTATTCGGCGCCGGCGAACACCACCAGCGGCACGTTCTCCTGCTGGTACTTCATCGCCGCGTCGTAGATCGACATCTGCGCGCCGTCGGGCCAGTGCTTGGTCAGACCGCCTTCCGGGATATTGCCGTCGGCGCCCTTCAGCATGAAGTTCTTGATGCGGATGTTGGCAAAGGTGCCGCGCATCATCACTTCATGGTTGCCGCGCCGCGTGCCGTACTGGTTGAAGTCGGCGGGGCGCACCTGGTGCTCGCTGAGGAACTTGCCGGCGGGCGAAGTCAGCTTGATCGAACCGGCTGGCGAGATGTGGTCGGTGGTGATCTTGTCGCCGAACATCGCGAGGATCCGCGCGTCGACCACGTCGACGATCGGCTCCGGCTGCTTCTTCATGCCTTCGAAATAGGGCGGGTTCTGCACATAGGTCGAGCTCATGTTCCAGCGATAGGTCTCGCTTTCCGTGGTCTTGATCTTGCGCCAGTTGGTGTCGCCCTTGAATACGTCGGCGTACTTCTTCTTGAAGATCGTCGCGGTGACGTACTTCTTCATGAAGGCGTTGATCTCCTTGGTGGTCGGCCAGATGTCCTTGAGGAACACCGGCTTGCCGTCCTTGCCGATGCCGATCGGCTCGACCGCGAGATCCTTGGTCACGGTGCCGGCGAGCGCATGCGCGACCACCAGCGGCGGCGAGGCGAGGTAGTTCGCCTGCACGTCCGGCGAGACGCGGCCTTCGAAGTTGCGGTTGCCCGAGAGCACGGCGGCAGCAACGATGCCGTTGTCGTTGATCGACTTCGAGATGTCTTCCGGCAGCGGACCGGAATTGCCGATGCAGGTCGTGCAGCCGAAGCCGACCAGGTTGAAGCCAACCTTGTCGAGATCGGCCTGCAGGCCGGAATTGGCGAGATATTCCGCCACCACCTGGCTGCCCGGCGCGAGTGAGGTCTTCACCCACGGCTTGGCCTTCAGGCCCTTGGCGGCCGCCTTGCGCGCCAGGAGGCCGGCGCCGATCAGCACGCTCGGGTTCGAGGTGTTGGTGCAGGAGGTGATCGCGGCAATCACGACGTCGCCATGGCCGAGGTCGAAATTACGGCCCTCGACCGCGAAGCGCTTCTGCTCACCATCGGGCTTCTTGTACTCGTTGACCAGCGCGGTCGCGAAACCGGTCGAGACCGCCGGCAGCGCGATGCGGCCTTCGGGGCGCTTCGGTCCGGCCATCGACGGCACCACGTCGGCGAGGTCGAGCGTCAGCGTGGTGGTGAACACCGGATCGGCCGACTTGGCGGTGCGGAACAGGCCCTGCGCCTTGGCATAGGCCTGCACCAGCTTGACGCGATCGGCCTTGCGGCCCGAGGTCTTCAGGTAATCGATGGTCGCGGCGTCGACCGGGAAGAACCCGCAGGTCGCGCCGTATTCGGGCGCCATGTTGCCGATGGTCGCCTTGTCCGCGACCGACAGGAAATCGAGACCCGGGCCGAAGAACTCGACGAACTTGCCGACCACGCCGAGCTTGCGCAGCATCTGGGTGACGGTCAGCACCAGGTCGGTCGCGGTGACGCCTTCCTTGAGCTGGCCCTTGAGCTTGAAGCCGACCACTTCCGGCAGCAGCATCGACAGCGGCTGGCCGAGCATGCAGGCTTCCGCCTCGATGCCGCCGACGCCCCAGCCAAGCACGGCGAGGCCGTTGACCATCGTGGTGTGCGAGTCGGTGCCGACGAGCGAGTCCGGATAGGCGACCTCGAAGGTGCCGGTCTTCTTGCCGACCGTCATCTTCTCCTTCTTGGTCCACACCGTCTGCGCGAGGTATTCGAGATTGACCTGGTGGCAGATGCCGGTGCCGGGCGGCACCACTGAGAAGTTCGAGAACGCCTTCTGGCCCCACTTCAGGAACTCGTAGCGCTCCTGGTTCTGCTTGTATTCCTCGGTGACGTTCTTCGCGAACGCCTTGTTGTCACCGAAGAAGTTGACGATCACCGAGTGGTCGATGACGAGATCGACCGGCACCAGCGGGTTGATCTTCTCGGCGTCGCCGCCGAGGTTCTGCATCGCGTTGCGCATCGCCGCAAGATCGACCACGGCCGGAACGCCGGTGAAATCCTGCATCAGGACGCGCGCCGGGCGGAACGCGATTTCGTGCTCGAGCTGGCGCTTCTTCAGCCACTTCGACACCGCAACGATGTCTTCCTTCTTGACCGTGCGGCCGTCCTCGTTGCGCAGCAGGTTCTCGAGCAGAACCTTCATCGAATACGGCAGCTTCGAAATACCCTTCAGTCCGTTCTTCTCTGCCTGGGGCAGGCTGTAATAGACGTAGGACTTGCCGCCGACCTTCATGGTCTTGCGGCATTTGAAGCTGTCGAGCGAGGTCATGCGAGGAATCCCAATTTTCAGTTATACCCAGCAAGGGTAACTAAACACCGGCGATCGACACGGGCCAAGGGGATGGCCTGGATGGCTTGCGGCCGCCGATTGTGTGTGCTGCATCAAGTTCCGGGCTTATAGAACCTTTCTAGAAGCACCGCCACACCGACAAGCGTGCGACAGCGTTGCGCGACCCAAAAATTCTCACGCGGTAGCGAAAGATTTCAGAGGGCTGTGACAAGACGAACCATGCGGCTCTCGGGACGAAATCTGAAATGCGTGCGCGGCGGACGCGAGGTGTTCTCCAGCCTCGATCTGTCGGCGACGGCCGGTGAGGCGCTTGCCGTCACCGGGCCCAACGGCGCGGGCAAGACCTCGTTGCTGCGCGTCCTCGCCGGGCTCTTGGTTCCCGCCGAGGGGTCGATGGTGCTCGAAGGCGGCGACGCCGAGCTCAGCCTGCCCGAACAGGCCCACTATCTCGGCCACCGCGACGCGCTGAAGCCGGCGCTGAGCGTCACGGAAAATCTTTCCTTCTGGCGGGAATTCCTCGGCGGCGAGACGGAGGATGCCGGCCGCTGCCTAGCCGCCGTGGCGCTCGACCATGCCGCGCATCTGCCGGCGGCCTACCTCTCCGCCGGCCAGCGCCGCCGCCTGTCGATCGCGCGCCTGCTCTCGGTGCGGCGGCCGGTGTGGCTGCTGGACGAGCCGACATCGGCGCTCGATGCGGCCGGACAGGCGCTCTTCGTCGGCCTGATGCGCGACCATCTCGCGAGCGGCGGCCTGATCGTCGCCGCGACCCATCTGCCGCTCGGCATCGATGCGCGCGATTTGCGGATGGGAGGCACAGCATGAGCGCGCTGGCCGCATTGATCCGCCGCGACATCAAGATCGCGCTGCGCGTCGGCGGCGGGGCGTTGATCGGCGTGCTGTTCTTCCTCACCGTCACGGTGCTGATGCCGTTCGCGGTCGGGCCCGATCTGGCGCTGCTGTCGCGACTTGGCCCCGCCATCCTCTGGCTCGGCGCGCTGCTGGCGAGCCTGCTCACCCTCGACCGGCTGTTCACGGCCGATCACGAGGACGGCTCGCTCGACCTGATCGTGATGAGCCGGACGCCGCTGGAACTCGCCTGCGCGGCCAAGGCGCTGGCGCATTGGATCGCCGCGGGGCTGCCGCTGATCATCGCGACGCCGGTGCTCGGCCTGCTGCTCAATCTCGACGGCACGGCGACGCTTGCGGTTGCGGCGACCTTGCTGGCGGGAACTCCGGCGCTGACCTTCACCGGCATGATCGGCGCGGCCCTGGCGGTGACGCTGCATCGCGGCGGGCTGCTGCTCGCGGTGCTGGTGCTGCCGCTGTCGATCCCGGTGCTGATCTTCGGCGTCGCGGCCTCGCAGGCGGCGATATCGGGGTCCCTGCCCTTTGGAACACCGTTCTCGATCCTCTGCGCGCTGTCACTTGCCAGCCTCGTGATCGGCCCGTTTGCCGCCGCCGCGAGCCTGCGGCACGGGCTGGACTGAAATTGGCCGGCAATATGAGCCCGATCAAATCTCGCCGAGAGAAATTCGGCCAATTGCCTGCGACACATCGGACGACTATCACGGTGCCATGACGCTGACCGACCTCGCCAACCCGACCAAGTTCCTGGCGCTGACCGCGCGGATCCTGCCGTGGCTGGCGGGCGTGACCGCGATCCTGCTCGCGATCGGGCTCTACCAGTCGGCAATGGCGCCCGACGATTACCAGCAGGGCGCCACGGTCAAGATCATGTTCATCCACGTGCCGAATGCGTGGCTGTCGATGTTCGTCTGGGGCGTCATGAGCGTGGCCGCGCTCGGCACCCTGGTGTGGCGGCATCCGCTCGCCGACGTCGCCGCGAAAGCCGCAGCTCCGATCGGCGCCGCCTTCACGTTTCTCGCGCTGGTCACCGGCTCGCTGTGGGGACGGCCGATGTGGGGCACCTATTGGGAGTGGGACGCGCGCCTGACCTCGGTGCTGATCCTGTTCCTGATGTATCTCGGCCTGATGGCGCTGTGGCGCGCGGTGGAAGACCCTTCGCGCGCGGCGCGGGCGGCAGCGGTCCTGACCCTGGTCGGCGCCATCAACATCCCGATCATCAAGTTCTCGGTCGACTGGTGGAATACGTTGCATCAGCCGGCCTCGGTGCTCCGGATGGGCGGATCGACACTCGACAAGGCGTTCCTGTGGCCGCTGCTGGTGATGGCGATCGCGTTTTCGCTGCTCTTCATCACCTTGCACCTGGCGGCAATGCGCAACGAGATCCTGCGCCGGCGCGTGCGCAGCTTGCAGATGATGCAAGCGAACCGCGTCGCGTTTACGAGCGAAGTGGGCACCGGTTCGCGTGACGGAAACGCGTCACAAGAAATTGGAGCGGCGTGACACGATGTCGCTTGGTCCCTACGCCTCTTTCATCGTGACGTCCTATGCGCTGGTCGCGGCGGTCGTGCTGCTCTTGATCGTCTGGATCATTGCCGACTATCGCCGCCAGCAGGCGCACCTCAAGGAGATCGAGGCCAGCGGCATCACGCGCCGCTCCGGCCGCAGCGCGGCGGATATAAGATGAGCGATCAGACGACCAACAGCCCGCCGCAAGCCCGCCGCCTGCTGGTGGTGCTGCCGCTGATGGTTTTCCTCGGTCTTGCCGGGCTTTTCCTGCTGCGGCTCTATGGCGGCGATCCCTCCAAAATTCCGTCAGCACTGATCGGCCGGCCGGCGCCGCAGACCGCGCTGCCCGCGCTCGACGGCCTCGTGAAGGATGGCGCGCCTGTCCCCGGTCTCGATCCCGCGGCCTTCAAGGGCAAGGTCTCAATCGTCAACGTCTGGGCGTCCTGGTGCGTGCCCTGCCATGACGAAGCGCCGCTGCTGACCGAGCTCGGCAAGGACAAGCGCTTCCAGATCATCGGCATCAACTACAAGGACTCGCCCGAGAACGCGCGGCGCTTCCTCGGCCGCTACGGCAATCCGTTCGGCATCGTCGGCGTCGACGGCAACGGCCGCGCCTCGATCGAGTGGGGCGTCTACGGCGTGCCCGAGACCTTCCTGGTCGGGCGCGAGGGCAAGATCGTCTACAAGCTGGTCGGCCCGGTGACGCCTGACAATGTCAACACCGTGCTCAAGGCCGAGATCGAGAAGGCGCTGCGCGCGGACAAGTAATCGCGTCACCCACACGCGAAGCGCGAACAGATCGCGCGCAAACCTGCGACAAAATAATTCGACACGTTTATCTGCGGTTCATTTCGCGGCCACGGCAACGCCACGAACGCAACCCCCAACTCAGCAGCGTTGACATCAACGTTCCTCAGGAGGGGACATATGCGCAAGACCACGCTCGCTTCACTTCTCGCCACCGCGCTCACACTCGGCATGATCACGGCATCGCCGTCGATGGCCCAGACTCCGCAGCCGGCTGCGCCCGCCGCGAAGTCGGAGAGCAAGATGGCTCCTGCCCCGAAAGCCGCCACCCCTGACTTGAAGACGACGGGAATGGCGAAAGACGACCTGCTCGACATCAACAGCGCCAGCCCCGACCAGCTCGACGCGCTGCCTGGTGTCGGCAAGGCCTATTCGGCCGCGATCATCAAGGGCCGCCCGTACAAGGGCAAGGATGAACTGGTGCAGAAGAACATCCTGCCGCAGGCGACCTACAACAAGATCAAGGACAAGATCGTCGCCAAGCAGAAGAGCTGAGCTCTGAAGAGTTGATCTCCGAAGCGTCGGACGCAGCGCGGCGCAATCGCCCGCGCTGCGTCCGGATTACTTTCTTAGATCGCCGGCTTCCGCCTCGCTGGTTTCCAGCGAGACCGGCTCCAGATGATAGCGCTTGGTCAGCGGCATCTGGGCGATGGCAAACACCATGGTCAGCGGCGTCACGCCGAACACCTTGAAGTTCACCCAGAAATCCGTGGTCTGCGTCCGCCAGACGATCTCGTTGAGAATAGCCATGCCGGCGAAGAACAGCGCCCAGCGCATGGTGAGGATGCGCCAGCCCTGCGGCGTCAGATTGAACATCTGGTCGAACATGACGGCGATGAAGGAGCGGCCGAACAGCAGTCCGCCGCCGAGCACGGCCGCGAACAGGCCGTAGATGATGGTCGGCTTGACCTTGATGAAGGTTTCGTCGTGCAGCACCAAGGTCAGGGTGCCGAACACCAGCACGACCGCGCCGGTCACCAGCGCCATGATCGGCACGTGCCTGGTCACCACATAGGATGCGATCATGGCAGCTACGATCGCGACCATGAACGCGCCTGTCGCGAAGAATAAATGGTATTTGGCGTTCGCGATGAAGAACACGAGCAGCGGCCCGAGCTCGGTCGCAAGCTTGAACAGCGGATGTGGCTGGGTCTTGTCCATCAATTCAGTCCATTGAATTCGTGTCTTGGCCATCCATCGAGACGGCGCTCCGCGCCTCCTCAGGATGACGACCTTTCGTATCCCACCGCCATCCTGAGGATGCGCGCACTAGCGCGCGTCTCGAAGGATGAATTATTCGATCCCGGCAATCGCCTTGGCAAAATCCTTCGCCGTGAAGGGCGCGAGGTCCTCGACGCCTTCGCCGACGCCGACGAAATGCACCGGCAGCTTGTGCTTCTCCGACAGCGCGACAAGGATGCCGCCGCGTGCAGTGCCGTCAAGCTTGGTCATCACGAGGCCGGTGACACCTGCCGTACGATGAAACGCCTCGACCTGCGACAGCGCATTTTGTCCCACCGTGGCGTCGAGCACGAGCAGCACCGCATGCGGCGCCGACGCATCGACCTTCTTGATGACGCGCACGACCTTTTCGAGCTCGTTCATCAGCTCGGACTTGTTCTGCAGCCGGCCGGCGGTGTCGATCAGCAGCACGTCGCGCGCCTGCTCCCTTGCCGCGGTCAGCGCGCTGAAGGCGAGGCTTGCCGAATCCGAGCCCTGGGCCCCGGCAATGACCGGCGACTTGGTGCGCTCGCCCCAGACCTTGAGCTGCTCGATCGCCGCGGCGCGGAAGGTGTCGCCTGCGGCCAGCATGACCTTGCGGCCCTCGGCGGAGAATTTCGCAGCCAGCTTGCCGATCGTCGTGGTCTTGCCGGAGCCGTTGACGCCGACCACGAGGATCACGAACGGCTTCAGCGTCGCATCGATCTCCAGTGGCTTTGCCACCGGCGCCAGCACCTTCTCGACCTCGGTCGCAACCACGTCCTTGACCTCGTCGGCCGAGATCGCCTTGTCGTAGCGGCCCTTGCCGACCGCCTCCGCGATCCGCACCGAGACCTCGGTACCGAGGTCGGCGCGCAGCAGCACGTCCTCGATATCATCGAGCATGGCTCGGTCGAGCTTGCGCTTGGTGACGAGATCGGCGACGGCCGTGCCGAGGGCGCCCGAGGTGCGCTTGAGGCCGCCTTTCAGCCGCTGCCACCAGCTCTGTTTTGGAGTTCCTGCAGTGGTATCGTTCATGGCGCGGACGTGTTAGCCGTTTCGGCCCATAAACGAAAGTCTCGACGAATTGATCGATGTTCCCCAATTGACCGCGGAAGAAATCTTAGGCCGGGTGCTCCACCGCGACGGGCTGATGCTGGTCATCGACAAGCCGGCGGGCCTGCCGGTGCATCGCGGCCCCAAGGGCGGCCCCAATCTGGAGGCCTCGTTCGACGCGTTGCGGTTCGGCCTGCCGCGGCCGCCGGTGCTGGCGCATCGGCTGGACAAGGACACCTCCGGCTGCCTCGTCCTGGGACGCCATCGCAAGGCGACCGCCTCGCTCGGGCTGTTGTTCAAGCACAGCAAGATCGCAAAAGACCTATTGGACCGTGGTCGAGGGCGGCCCCACTGAGGACGAAGGCACCATCGACATGCCGCTCGGCCGGCTCAACGCCGAGCGCGGCTGGTGGCAGAAGCCGGATCCGGATGGCCAGAAGGCCATCACCAACTGGAAGGTGCTGGGACGCGGCGACGGCCTTGCCTGGCTCGCGATGGAGCCGGTCACCGGCCGCACCCATCAGCTCCGGGTGCATTCGGCGGCGATGGGCTGGCCGATCGTCGGCGACAACATCTATGGGAATGGCCCGCGCTTCGGCGAGCCGACCCTGCATCTGCATTCCCGCGAAATCGGCATCCCGATCTCCAGGAACAAGGAGCCGGTGCATGTCGTCGCGCCGGCGCCGGCGCATATGCAGGAGCGGCTCAAGGCCTGCGGCTGGAACGGCGAATAGAGCGTTTTCCAGCGAAGTGGATACCGGCTCGCGTAAAGAAACGCGTCAAAATGTAGAGCTTCCTCCGGGATTCTACTGATCATTATCCTTACGAAACGTTCAGGTCCGCCCGATAAAGCTGCAAGCCGGCTTAGAACAAGCAATCGGGACGGGCTCAGGACGAGCAATGCTGACTGCCGGGCAGGCAATTGTCGACGAGGTCGAGGCTGCGATACGCGCCGGCTCCGCCGAAAAATGCATAGCGACGGCGAAGCGCGTCACTGATCTCTTCCTCCACTCTGCCGGCAGCATCAACAGCGAGCAGATCGAACTGTTCGACAATGTGCTCGAACGGCTGGTCAAGACCATCGAGCTGCGCGCGCTCGCCGAGATCAGCGCCCGGATGGCGCTTGCCGAGATCAGCGAGCAGCTCGCCCCGGTCGCGCAGGCACCGCCCGCGATCGTTCGCCGCCTCGCCAAAAACGACGAGATCCGGATCGCGCGGCCGATGCTGCAGGAATCCTCGCGCCTCAGTGCCGAGGATCTGGTCGAGATCGCGCAGACCAAGAGCGAGCAGCACCTGCTCGCCGTCGCCGGCCGCTGGTGGCTGAAGGACGTCGTCACCGACGCGCTTCTGGCTCGTCGCTTTGCGAGCGTGAGCCACCGCCTCGTCACCAATCCCGGCGCCAAAGTATCGCCTGGCGGATTTGCCGTCATCCTCGCACAGGCCGAGCACGATCCGACCCTCGCAATCGAGACCGGCATCCGCGCGGACCTGCCAGCGGAGCTCCGTCTTAAGCTCCTGCGCCAGGCAACGGAAGAGGTTCGCGGCCGTTTGCTGGAACGCGCCCCGCCGTATCTGTACGAGGAAATCCGCCACGCGATCGCCGCAGTCGCCGCCGGCGTCGAGCGCGACATGTCGCAGGTCCGGGATTTCACCGCAGCCAAGCGCCACGTCGCGAAGCTGAAGGACAGCGGCGAGCTCGACGAGGCCGCCCTGCTCGGCTTCGCCAGGCAGCGAAGATATGAAGAAACCGTCGTTGCGCTGGCGGATCTTGCGCAGTCGAACATCGAGGTGATCCGCTCCCTGATGCAAAGCGTGCGCAGTGAAGGCCTTTTGGTGCCGTGCCGGGCGGCAGGCCTGAGCTGGGCGACCACCGCCGCGGTGATGGAATGCCGCTATGCGACCGGCTCGATGGGCGCCGTTGAGCTCGCCCATGCGAAGAACCAGTTCACGAAAATGACCCGCGGCGACGCCGACCGCCTGTTGCGGTTCTGGCAGGTTCGCGCGTCGCAGCCGCCAAAGCCCGGCGGCCGCGCGCACTGAGTGCGTCATGCGCGATGGCGCGACGGATTCTGATTTCAACCTGTCAAACAGCTGGTTCGGTGTCATCACCCGCCTATGCGTATGCGGGTGATCCAGTATTTTAGAGACGTCGGTGTTCGAGCCGAGAGGCCACGGCTTACTCCCGATGTCGTCCCTGCGAAAGCAGGGACCCGTACTCCGCAGCGGATATTGTGAACGGGACTCGTTCCGGCATCGCCCAACAACAACCATTCGTGGTCATGGGTCCCTGCTTTCGCAGGGACGACATCGAGGTTGTTGGCGCGGCGATGAGTCAAACTTTCTATCCGCGCCTCGGAATCCATTCTTCCACGAGTTATGCGGCTCAATGGACTCCGGGTTCGGTGCTGCGCACCGCCCCGGAATGACGAGAGAATGGTGAGGCGCGTCGTCCCGAAATAACGCGCAGGGCGTCGTCTCAACGGACGTCGCCGACCGATGCAGTGAGGCGCGCGCCGTCATGTCCGCTGATGGACATCGCACGCACCATACCCGGCGCATCGTCATCGATCGCAACCGGCAGGAAGTGCTCGGTGCGGCCCTGCCTGTTGCTCTCGATCAGCACCTCGCGCGTCGCGCCGACTTCCGCAGCAAGCCGCCGCACCAGCGCGGCTTCGCCGGCTGCGCGCAGTCGCTTGGCGCGCTCCCTGATCGCCCCGCCCTCGACCTGCGGCATTCGTGCGGCCGGCGTGCCCGGACGCTTCGAATAGGGAAACACGTGCAGGAAGGTGAGATCGCATTCCGCGACCAGATCGAGCGAGCGCGCAAACATCTCCTCAGACTCGGTCGGGAAGCCCGCGATGATGTCGGCGCCGAGCGCGATGTCCGGCCGCAGCCGGCGGACCTGCGCGCAGAAATCGATCGCGTCCCGGCGTGAATGCCGGCGTTTCATCCGCTTCAGGATCAAGTCGTCGCCGGACTGCAACGACAGATGCAGATGCGGCATCAGCCGCGCGTCGTCGGCGATGACATCGAGCAGGTCGCGATCGGCCTCGATCGAATCGATCGAGGAGATGCGCAGCCGCTTCAGCTCGGGCACATGGCGCAGGATCTGCCGGGTCAACTGGCCGAGCTTCGGCGTACCCGGGAGATCGCCGCCATAGCTCGTGAGATCGACGCCGGTCAGCACGATCTCGGCATGGCCACGCTCGACCAGCGTGCGAACCTGATCGACCACCGCACCCATCGGCACCGAGCGCGAATTGCCGCGGCCGTAGGGGATGATGCAGAAGGTGCAGCGATGATCGCAGCCGTTCTGCCACCTGCACGAACACCCGCGGCAGGCCGCGCTCGAAGCCGTCGAGCAGATGCGGCGCCATCTCCGTCACAGCCATGATGTCGGCGACCGCGACCTTCTCGCTTGCGCCGATGTCGAAAGCTGCGCGCGTCGCCTGCCAGGCGTCGCCGCGCATCTTCTCGTCATTGCCGACGACGCGATCGACCTCGGCCATCTCTGCAAACATGTCGGCTCGCGTCTGCGCCGCGCAGCCGGTGACGACGATGCGCGCCGCGGGGCGTTCGCGCTTCAACTTGCGGATCGACTGCCGGGCCTGCGCCACCGCCTCATTGGTGACGGCGCAGCTGTTGATGACGATGGTCTCAGTGAGCCCCGCCTGCTCGGCCTCGCGCCTGATCACCTCGGATTCGAATGCGTTGAGGCGGCAGCCAAAGGTGACGATTTCGACGCTCATAACCGATCCCAAGACCGCCTTCATGCCCGGCTATGCGACGTTGGCAAACAGCGCCGGATCGAAGCGGCCCTCATATTCGAAATCGGCCGTGCCGGTCATCAGCACGTGGTCGTCGCGCTCGCGCCACTCGATGCCGAGCTTGCCGCCGGGCAGCGTGATCTCGACCATCCGGTTGGCGCGCTTCAGCCGCGCCGCCGCAACCGCCGTCGCGCAGGCCGCCGAGCCGCACGCCCTGGTGAGGCCGGCGCCGCGCTCCCAGGTGCGGATCGTGATGTGGTCGCGATCGACGATATGAGCGAGCGTGATGTTGGCGCGCTCCGGGAAGATCGGATGGTTTTCCAGGAGCGGCCCGAACCGTTCGAGGTCGTAGGCATTGACGTCATCGACCCAGAAGACCGCGTGCGGATTGCCCATCGAGACCACCGAGGGCGAATGCAGCACCGGATTGTCGATCGGCCCGACCTGCAGCTCGATGTAGCGGGTGTCGCGAAATTCCTCAGCCAGCGGAATGTCCTGCCAGCCAAACTTCGGCGCGCCCATGTCGACGGTGTAGAGATCGGGCGCCGGCCCCTGCCAGCAATTGAGCAGGCCGGCGCGGGTCTGGAACGTCGCGGATGTCTGGCCGGTCTTCTCGAAGATCCGCCGCACCACGCACCGCATGCCGTTGCCGCAGGCCCCGGCCTCCGAGCCGTCATTGTTGTAGATCGAGATGAACGCTTCCGTGCCATCGAGCCGCGGCGGCTGCAGCACCATCAGCTGGTCATAGGGCACGCCGCCGGCCGGCGATGCCACGGCGCGCGCCTCATCAGCCGAAACCTGTGCTTTGGAATCGCGCAGGTCGACGACGACGATCTCGTTGCCGATGCCGTTCATCTTGGCGAATGCGTGATTGGCGAGCGCGCTCATCGATTTTCCTAAATTCCGCCCGGTTATATGGCGAGTGGTGGCCAGATGGCCAGTCAGAATGGCCCTATGACACATCTGTCATGGGACGAATGCAGAACTCGCGTGTTAGGAATATCGCACCTCAGGGACCGCGCGCGCCGGGACAGATCGAGCGGCCGTTTGAGGAAGGGGATGGAGAAATACCGAATGAACCGTATCAACACGCTCCGCGCGGCCCTGGTCGCGCTGCTCCCTTTGGCCGCGATCACCCTGGCAAGCCCGGCGCCTGCCCAGTCGCCGTCAGCCTCGCCCGCTCCGGCGGCAAGCCCGAGCCCAACGCCCGCGCCTGCGCCATCGGCAACACCGGTGCCCCCGCCGGCCGAGACCAAGTCACCGGCCGACAGCCCGGCCGCATCGCAGACCCCGGCGCCGCCGCCGGCCGCCCCGGTGCAGACCGCCGACCCGTTCGGCGAGCCGTTCACGCTGGAACCGAAGAAGGTTGTGATGCTGAAGGGCACGGCCAACTGGGATTCGGCCTTCGACGCGCTGATCGAAGCGTTCAAGCAGCTCACCGCGCTGCTCGATAAGGACGGCGTCAAGGCAGCGGGCAATCCGATGATCGTCTACACCTCGACCGACGACACCGGCTTCACCTTCATCGCCGAAATCCCGGTCGACCAGGACGTCAAGAACCTCGGCAAGAACATGAGCTTGGGCAATTCGCCCGATGGCAAGGCGCTGAAATTCGTCCATCGCGGGTCCTACGACAACATGGACAATACCTATGAGGCGATCACCAATCACCTCGACGACAAGAAGCTCGAAGCCAAGGACACCTTTATCGAGGAATACATCACCGATCCGCTGAAGACCGCCGAAGACAAGCTTGTGATCAACGTCTACGTACCCCTGAAGTGAGCCAGATGACCCGTCGCCTCCCCCTCGGCCTCCCCATCGCTGCCACCCTTATCGCAACCACGCTGCTGGCTGCGCCCGCACTCGCCGACAGCGACTTTCCACCGGCGATCTCGGTCACCGGCGAGGCGACCGTATCGGCGGCGCCCGACGAGGCGCAGCTCGATGCCGGCGTCACCACCGATGCCAAGACCGCACGCGAAGCCGCCGAAGCCAACAATGTGACGATGGGCAAGGTGCTGGCCGCGCTGAAGGGCGCCGGCCTCGCGGAAAAGGATTATCAGACCTCGCGGCTGTCGCTGTCGCCGCAATTCGCCAACCGTACGCCGTCGTCGCCGAACGCCCCGCCCAGCATCGTCGGCTATCACGCGAGCAATCGCGTCACGATCAAGCTGCACGATGTGAGCAAGGTCGCTGGTGTCATCGACGTGCTGGTGGGCGCCGGCGCCAACGATATCGGCGGGCTCAATTTCTCGGTGTCGCAGGCGTCGAAGCTGCTCGATGACGCCCGCGAACGGGCGATTGCCGACGCCCGCCGCAAGGCGGAGATCTACGCCAAGGCCGCTGGCGTCACGCTCGGCGCGCCCTTGAACATCGCGGAAGTCGGCTCGGCGCCGGTCCCGATGTTCCGCGCCAAGATGGCGACGGCTGGATTCGCCGCCCCCACGCCGGTCGCCCAGGGCGAGGAAACGCTCACCGTCAATGTGACCGTCTCCTGGGCGATCAAGGAGAAGTAGCAGTGATTGTCGTCCCTGCGAAAGCAGGGACGACAGCTTCTAAATCTCGAACACCTGACCCGGCTTCAACGTCGCAAATTTCTCGCGCGGCACCCTGGCCGCATCGAGCGCTTCGCCGAGCGCGATCGCCGGTGCGTCGATCGCCTCGTCGGTCAATTGGAATGTGCCGTGGTGATGCGCCAGCGCCTGGGTCGCGCCGCAATCGGCCAGCGCCTGCACCGCATCCTCCGGGTTCATGTGCTGGTCTTGCATGAACCAGCGCGGCTCGTAAGCGCCGATCGGCAGGATCGCGAGCCGCAACGGACCGTGCGCCTCGGCCACCCGGCGGAAGTGCCGGCCGTCGCCATAGCCGGAATCGCAGACGATATAGAGCTTGCCGGCGGGCGTCTCCAGCACGAAGCTCGCCCACAGTGCCTTGTTGCGATCGAACAGGCCGCGCGCCGACCAGTGCCGCGTCGGCACCAGCGTCACGGCAACGCCGCCCCCGAGCTCGACGCGCTGATGCCAGTCGAACGCCTCGGCTTTGATCGCGGCATCGGAGGCGCGCATCGTGACGTCGTTGCCGAGCGGCGTGATCACGCGCGGCGCAAACGCCGCAGTCAGCTTCGACAGCGTCGCGACATCGAGATGATCGTAATGGCCGTGCGACACCAGCACGACGTCGATCCTGGGCAGCTTCTCGAAAGCAATGCCGGGATCGTTGTGCCGCTTGGGCCCTGCGAAGCCGAACGGCGAGGCCCGCATCGACCAGACGGGATCGACCAGGATGTTGAGGCCTACGGTCTGGATCAGCCAGCTGGCATGGCCGACGAAGCAGAGCCGCACCTTGTCGCCGTCGACGCGCGGCGGCGGCGTATCGGCATAGGGGCTCGGCGCCCATTCCGGCCAGACCGCGCGCTGCCGCCTGCCCCCGAACTGCCAGCGCAACACCTCGCCAAGCGATTTCGGCGGCGCGCCGTCCGGATCGAAGAAGTGCAGGCCGTCGAAATGATCGGAGACGGGGCCGTCATAGGTTTTCATCAGGGACATCCAGATCGAGGGCACGCCGAGCGCGGCAGCGGCTCCGGTCAAGGTTGCAAGAAGGCGGCGGCGAGTGATGATGGGCACGCGGGTTCCCAAACAGGAGGCAGGCTCCGCTTATATGGGCGATAGCGACGAATTTGGAACCAACATGGCAAATTGACGCAATTTCAATGCCTTAGGGTCTCAGCCGAGCGAATTGCGACGAAACTTTCCTTGACTTTCTTCGCCCGGCAGCGTTTAACGCCGCCACTTTCTCGGAAAGATCCGTCTTTTCGACCCGCCGACTGGCCCTGGAGGCCAGAGGCCAACGCCCGACAGCGCGATGCGCCCTCGGGCGCGAAAGTGTTTGGATTTTCGTTCTCCCTCGCCCCGCTCTTGCGGGGAGAGGGTCGGGGTGAGGGGCTCTCTCCGCGCATGAGGCGTGCGGTTAGCCCTGTACCCCCTCACCCGGATCGCCGAGGCGATCCGACCTCTCCCCGCAAGCGGGGCGAGGTTCAAAGCAGGACAACGGCATTGTTCGACAATCTGTCGGAACGGCTTGGTGGCATTCTCGATCGTCTGACGGGGCGCGGTGCGCTGACCGAAAAGGACGTCGATGCCGCGATGCGCGAGGTGCGCCGCGCGCTGCTCGAAGCCGACGTCGCGCTCGAGGTCGTCCGCAGCTTCATCGACCGGGTCCGCGAGCAGGCGATCGGCGCCACCGTCGTCAAGTCGGTGACGCCGGGCCAGATGGTGGTGAAGATCGTCCACGACGAGCTCGTCGCCACGCTCGGTTCCGACGGCCAGACCATCGACATCAATTCCGTGCCGCCGGTGCCGATCATGATGGTCGGTCTGCAGGGCTCCGGCAAGACCACCACCACCGCAAAGCTCGCGCGCCGCATGGTCCAGCGCGACAAGCGCAAGGTGCTGATGGCCTCGCTCGACGTCTACCGCCCGGCGGCGATGGAGCAGCTCGCGGTGCTCGGCCGCGACCTCGACATCCCGACCTTGCCGATCGTCGCCGGCCAGATGCCGCCGCAGATCGCCCGGCGCGCGCTCGAGGCCGGCAAGCTCGGCGGCTATGACGTCGTGCTGCTCGACACCGCCGGCCGCACCACGCTCGACGAAGACATGATGAAGGAGGCGGCCGAGATCAAAGCCGCCGCCAATCCGCATGAGGTGCTGCTGGTCGCCGACTCCCTCACCGGCCAGGACGCAGTCAACCTCGCGCGCGCATTCGATGAGCGCGTCGGCCTCACCGGCATCGTGCTGACGCGCGTCGACGGCGACGGCCGCGGCGGCGCTGCGCTGTCGATGCGCGCGGTGACCGGCAAGCCGATCAAGCTGCTCGGTACCGGCGAAAAGACCGACGCGCTGGAAGACTTCCACCCGAACCGCATCGCCGGCCGCATCCTCGGCATGGGCGACGTCGTCTCGCTGGTCGAGAAGGCCGCAGCCAATATCGACGCCGAAAAAGCCGCGCGCACCGCCGAGCGCATGCGCAAGGGTCAGTTCGATCTCAACGACATGCGCGAACAGCTGCAACAGATGGCGAATATGGGCGGCATCGGCGGCCTGATGGGCATGATGCCCGGCATCGCCAAGATGAAGAACCAGATCGCGGCGGCCGGTATCGACGACAAGATCATCAAGCGCCAGGTCGCGGTGATCGATTCGATGACGCGGCAGGAGCGCAAGAATCCGGACATCCTGAAGGCGAGCCGCAAGAAGCGCATCGCGGCAGGCGCCGGCCAGAGCGTCGAGCAGGTCAACAAGCTCTTGAAGATGCACCGGAACATGGCCGACATGATGAAGGCCATGGGAAGCGGCAAGCGCGGCCCGCTCGCCGGCATCGCGCAGGCGATGGGCTTTGGCGGCGGCATGAAGCCGCCCTCGGCCGAGGAGATGAAGGCGCTCGCCGAGAAGATGCAGGGCGGTGCCGGCGGCGGCCTGCCCAATTTGCCGAAGGATTTACCCGTTGGGCTGCGCGGCGGCCTGCCCAATGTGCCGGGCCTGACCGGCCTCAGCGGCAAGCCGACACTGCCGGGCCTCGGCGGCTTCCCGGGCAAGAAGAAATGAGGAATTCGTCGCGACGGCTCACATGCGGCCGGCGCGACGCGGAATGCCAATCAATCGAACACATCGACCTTTGAAGGAGAACTAAATGTCCGTTGTTATCCGCCTCGCCCGCGCAGGCACCAAGAAGCGTCCGGTCTATCACGTCGTCGTCGCCGACTCGCGCTTCCCGCGCGATGGGCGCTTCATCGAGCGTCTCGGCCACTTCAACCCGCTGCTGCCGAAGGACAACGAGGCCCGCCTGAAGCTCGACATGGACAAGGTCAAGGCCTGGCTCGCCAAGGGCGCGCAGCCGTCGGATCGCGTGACCCGCTTCCTCGACGCTGCCGGCGTCGTGAAGCGCACCGCGCGCAACAACCCGGAAAAGGCCGTGCCGCGCAAGGAGCGCAAGGCGCAGGCTGAAGCCGCCGCCAAGGCCTAAAGCTGATCGGCGACCACGGTGACTGCACCGGTCTGTGTCGCCCGTATCGGCGCTGCGCACGGTGTGCGCGGCGCCGTCAGGCTATGGACCTTCACCGAAGACCCGCTGGCCGTGAAGGACTACGGCCCGCTGATGACCAAGGACGGCACGCGCCAGTTCGAGGTCACGCATGCGCGCGAGGCCAAGGACCATCTGGTGGTGACGCTGAAGGGCGTCGCCAGCCGCGATGATGCCGAACGGCTCAATGGGCTCGAGCTCTACGTTCCGCGCGACCGGCTGCCGGAAACCGACGACGGCGAATACTACCACACCGATCTGATCGGCCTCGCCGCGGTGACGCCATCAGGTCAGCCGCTCGGCAAGGTGATCGCGATCCATAATTTCGGCGCCGGCGACATCATCGAGATCGCCCCGCCGCAGGGCGCGACCATGCTGCTGCCCTTCACCAATGCCGTGGTGCCATCAGTCGATCTCGACGGCGGCCGCGTCGTGATCGACCTGCCGCAGGAAATCGACGGCGACGATCCGTCGGCAGCCTGATCCTGATCAAGACATTCTTCAGCTCGTCATCCGGCCCTGCTGCTCGAGCCAGTCGCAGAACACCGCGCTGTGCGGATCGTTGCTGCGGCCCGCCGGAAAATAGGCGAAATAGCTCCGCGCCGGCAGGCTGATCGCGGGGAACGGCGTCACCAGGCGCCCGGCCGCGAGATCGTCCGATATCAGCGCAGTCGGGCCCATCGCAACGCCGAGACCATCGAGCGCGGCCTGGATCGTCAGATAGAAATGATCGAAGGTCAGCGCGGCCGCCGGCTCCAGCGCGGACTGCCCGGCCTCGGTCAGCCAGTCGCGCCATAGCCGCGGCATCGACGTGACATGCAGCAGCGTATGCTTGGAGAGATCCGCGATCTCGTGCAGCGGCAGTCGTTCGAGCAGCGACGGACTGCACACCGGCAATCTCCGCTCCGACACCAGGAAGCGCGACGAAAAGCCATGAAACGTGTCGGGACCACCGCGGATCACGACGTCGAATGATTCCGGCAACGCGTCCACCGGATCGTTCGACGTGCTCAAGCGCACCTCGATATCAGGATGCTCGGCGCGAAACCGGCTCATCCGCGGCAGCAGCCAGCGCAGGCTGAAGGTCGCGAGCGCGTTGACGCGCAACACCGCCACGGCGGCATCGCCGCGCCGCTCGCGATGCTGCTGCACGGCGGCGGAAATCCGGTCGAGCGCCGGAGCGAATTCCGCGAGCAACGCCGCGCCAGCCGGCGTCAGCACCACGCGCCGCACCGATCGCCGGAACAGCGCCGGCGCGCCGAGCCACTCCTCGAGCAGCCGGATCTGCTGGCTGACGGCGCCATGGGTCACGCTGAGCTCGGCGGCCGCTTCCTTGAAGCTGCCGAGCCGCGCGGCGGCCTCGAAGGCGCGGACCGCATTGAGCGGCGGCAGACTGCGGCGCGGGACGAACATGACTGCTCAATACCAGATTTTCTAACGCATAGCCCGATTATTGCTGATTTGTGACAGCGGCCGTTCGGGCGCATATTGCGCAGCAAGCTACTTACATATCTCCTCTTTTCGAGGGCCCCCTCCGATGCGCAGCCGCTCCACCGTTAGATTTTCTTGCTCTGGATGGCAACGATGAGCGTATCCGCCGAAGCCGGCACGTCCCGTCTTGGCCATGCCCGGGCGACGCGAACGCTGTCCGTGACCGGCCTCACCCACGCCCTCCATGACGGCTACACCGACCTGATCTACGTGCTGCTGCCGGTCTGGCAGGCGGAGTTCGCGCTGAGCTACGGGCTGTTGGCGCTGCTGCGCGGGCTCTATGCCGGCGCCATGGCCGGGCTGCAGATTCCAGTCGGGCGCATCGCAGAGCGGATCGACGGCAAGGTCATCCTGATCGCGGGCACGGCGCTGTCGGCGCTCGGCTATGTATTCGCCGGGCTCTCCGGCGGCGTCATCGGACTTGGCCTGGCGCTCGCGCTCTCCGGCGCGGGTTCGAGCACGCAGCATCCGATCGCATCGGCCGCTGTGTCGCGCGCCTATGGCGCGACAGCGCGCGGCCCGCTCGGCATCTACAATTTCTCCGGCGATCTCGGCAAGGCCGCGATCCCGGCGTTGACCTCGATCCTGCTCGTGATCATGTCGTGGCGGCACACGCTGCTCGTGCTCGCGCTTGCAGGCTTGCTCGTCGCGATCTGCATCGCACTCTGGATGCCCTCGGTCGGCAAGGGCGCTGAGCACAAGGCAACCGCCGCGTCGCGTCGCGAAGGCGCCGGCGACGGTTTTCACTGGCTGCTCGCGATCGGTATTCTCGACACCGCGGTCAGGATGGGTTTTCTCACCTTCCTGCCGTTCCTGTTGCGCGACAAGGGTGCCTCGCTGCCGACCAACGGCCTCGCGCTGGCGCTGGTCTTCATCGGCGGCGCCGCGGGAAAATTCACCTGTGGCTGGCTCGGCGAACGCGTCGGCACGCTGCGCACCGTGCTCATCACCGAAGGCGGCACGGCGGCGCTGATCCTTGCGGTGCTGGCGTTACCGCTGGCACCCGCCATCGTGCTGCTACCGCTGCTCGGCGTGATGCTCAACGGCACCTCCTCGGTGCTCTATGGCACGGTGCCCGAGCTCACGCCGCCGCATCAGGCCGAGCGCGCCTTCGCGCTGTTCTATACGGGGACGATCGGATCGGGCGCGATCGCGCCGGTGCTCTACGGCTTGCTCGGTGACGCGCTCGGCCCGACGCTCGCGACCACGGCGACCGCGCTCACGGCGCTGGCGATCTGCCCGCTTGCAGGGGCGCTCGCGCGGCATCTGGCCGACGACCCAACGACGGCGTGAAGTCCGTAGTCCGGATGAAGCCAACGGGTCGCGCGAATGCGCGCCCGATGACAGGCTCCGCGAAATCCGGGGCCGCTCCTCGTTGCTTGCATGATTCCCGGATTGCGCTTCGCTCCATCCGGGCTACTTAAGCAATGGTGTCACGGAGCATCCCAATGACAAGCACGCACAAGGCCTGGCGGCTGCACGCCCACAATGATCTCCGCTTCGAGGATGTCGCAACGCCCCGGCCTGCGCCCGATGGCGTCGTGGTCCGGGTCGAAGCCGGCATGGTGCTGTCCTATACCAACAAGCTGCTGTCGGGCGCGCTGCCCTACAGCTTGCCGCCGATGCCGTTCGTGCCGGGCACCAACGCGATCGCGCGCGTCGTCGCCACCGGCGAGAACGTCACGCACGTTCGGGAGGGCGACCGCGTGTTCCTCAGCCCGCATCTGCGCGGCGACGTGCCGGATCGCGATCCGCCGCAGATCCTGATCGGCCTCACCGCCACGGTGACGACGCCGGAGGCTCTCGCATTGCAGGCACGCTGGCGCGACGGCGTGTTCGCGGAAATCGCGCATTGGCCGGCCGCCTGCGTCACGCCACTTGCCAATCTCGACGACAAGCCGGCGACCGAGCTGATCGGGTTGGCAAAACTGATCGTGCCGTTCGGCGGATTGCAGCGCTCCGGCCTGCGCGGCGGACAGACCATCATCGTCAACGGCGCGACCGGCTATTTCGGTTCGGGCGGCGTGATGCTCGCGGTCGCGATGGGTGCGGGCCGCGTCGTTGCGGTCGGACGCAAGCAGGCCGCGCTCGAGCAGCTGCGCGATGCATTCGGCCCGCGCGTCATTCCCGCTGTCGTGACCGGCGATGCCGCCGCCGATCTTTCGATCATCCGCCACGCCGCCGGCGGCAGCGCCGATGTCGCGCTCGACCTGCTTGGCGCCGCCAAGAGCACCTCGACCACGCTGTCCTGCCTGCGCACGCTCCGGCGTGGCGGCCGGATGGTGCTGATGGGCAGCGCCGAGGTGCCGCTCGAGCTGTCGTTCCGCGAGATGCTGGCCAACGACTGGGAGGTGGTCGGGCAGTTCATGTACGACCGCACCGCGCCCGGCCAACTCGCCGGCCTTGCCGCCGAGGGCCTGCTGGATCTGCGCAAGATCAACGTCGCGACGTTCAAGCTCGCCGACTTCCGCCGTGCAGTCGACGCGGCCGCGATGATGCAGAGCCTCGACCTCACGGCTGTGGTGCCGTAACCAGAGGCCATGACATCGCAAGAGACCCCATCCCAAGCGATCCCATGGCGCGCCACCGTGCTGACCCTGTTCCCGGACATGTTTCCGGGACCGCTCGGCGTCAGCCTGGCCGGCAAGGCGCTTGCAACAGGTCTCTGGGCGCTGGAGGCGCGCGACATCCGGGCGTCGGCGACCGACAGGCACCGCAGTGTCGACGACACGCCGGCCGGCGGCGGTCCAGGCATGGTGCTGCGGGCCGACGTGCTGGCGGCAGCGATCGATGCTGCGGCCATCGCACCCGACCGCCCGCGCCTGCTGATGAGTCCGCGGGGTCGGCCATTGACCCAGACCCACGTCGCGGAGCTCGCGGCCGGGCCCGGGCCCCTGATCGTCTGCGGCCGCTTCGAGGGCATCGACCAGCGGGTGATCGAGGCGCGCCGGCTCGAGGAGGTCTCGATCGGCGATTATGTGCTGTCCGGCGGCGAAATCGCCGCGATGGCGCTGATCGACGCCTGCGTTCGCCTGTTGCCGGGGGTGATGGGGAAGCTGGCCTCGGGAACCGAGGAGAGCTTCTCTGAGGGACTACTGGAATACCCCCAATACACCCGTCCGCAGGAGTTCGAGGGCCGCCAGATCCCGGAAATCCTGATTTCCGGCGATCACGCCAAGGTGGCGGCCTGGCGGCTGGCCCAATCCGAGGCCCTGACGGCGGCCCGGCGGCCCGATCTCTTGGCCCGGAAGGCCGGCCAAAAAGCCGCTCCGAGGGGGACAAAAAACACGACAGACGGGTGACAAACCCTGCGCTTTGCCTTATAGGCACGGCCTAATCCGCACACGCGCAGGATAGATGGACGTTTGCGCAGCCCGCACAGGCTGGGCGCGCCGCCGATGGAGATTTCGATGAACCTGATTCAGCAGCTCGAAAAAGAGCAGTTCGACAAGCTCGCCGCCACCAAGACCATCCCGGAATTCGGACCCGGCGATACCGTCATCGTCAACGTGAAGGTGGTCGAAGGCGAACGCACCCGCGTGCAGGCCTATGAAGGCGTCTGCATCGGCCGTTCCGGCCATGGCCTCAACGAGAGCTTCACCGTGCGCAAGATCTCCTACGGCGAAGGCGTCGAGCGCGTTTTCCCGGTGATGTCGCCGATGATCGACTCGATCAAGGTCGTGCGTCGCGGCAAGGTGCGTCGCGCCAAGCTCTATTACCTGCGCAACCTGCGCGGCAAGTCGGCCCGCATCGTCGAGAAGCAGGACCGCCAGACCGCCGTTGGCGAGTAACGTTTCCCTTCAGGGGATGTGACCAAAAGCGCGGGGCCTGCCCCGCGCTTTTTCGTTGCGGCATACCTATCTGATGGACAGGCCCGCGCATCGATCGATTGTCGCGGGCGCAAGCGCTGTGTTAGAAATTTAGAATGGTTCCGGATCAAGCATGCCAGCGCTGCCCAAGTCAGACCTGCAAGCGCGTCGTGATCGACGATCGCTCGCGGCTGCCCGGCCGCTTCTTCGGACGCTTTGCGACGTCGGCAACATCAGAGCTTACGCGCGCAGTGTAACGCTGCCTGGACGCTGTCGCCTGCTCGCGCGCCGAGACGCGCTTAACGTCATTCACCACTGAATTTCTTCTGGAGCTGAAGCTCATGTCCAAACCGACCACGCTGTACGACAAGATCTGGAACGACCATCTGGTTCACGAGGCCGAGGACGGCACCTGCCTGCTCTATATCGATCGCCACCTGGTGCACGAGGTGACCTCGCCGCAGGCGTTCGAAGGCCTGCGCGCCGCGGGCCGCAAGGTGCACGCGCCCGAGAAGACGCTCGCCGTCGTCGACCACAACATCCCGACCACCGACCGCTCGAAGCCGAACCCCGATCCGGAAAGCATCGAGCAGATGCGGGTGATGGCGGAGAACGCCAAGGAATTCGGCATCGAATATTACAACGAGTTCGACAAGCGTCAGGGCATCGTCCACGTCATCGGCCCGGAGCAGGGCTTTACGCTGCCGGGCACCACCATCGTCTGCGGTGACAGCCACACCTCGACGCATGGCGCGTTCGGCGCGCTCGCGCACGGCATCGGCACCTCCGAGGTCGAGCACGTGCTGGCGACGCAGACGCTGATCCAGAAGAAGGCCAAGAACATGCGCGCGATCGTCGACGGCAAGTTGCCGGACGGCGTGACCGGCAAGGACATCATCCTGGCGATCATCGGCGAGATCGGCACCGCCGGCGGCACCGGCTATGTGCTGGAATATGCCGGCGAGGCGATCCGTGCGCTTTCGATGGAAGGCCGCATGACGGTCTGCAACATGTCGATCGAAGGCGGCGCGCGCGCCGGCCTGGTTGCGCCCGACCAGAAGGCGTTCGACTTCCTGCGCGACCGCCCGAAGGCGCCGAAGGGCGCGGCCTGGGATGCCGCGATGCGCTACTGGGAGACGCTGCGCTCCGACGAGGGCGCGCATTTCGACCACGAGCTCCGGCTCGACGCCGCAAAGCTGCCGCCGATCGTCACCTGGGGCACGAGCCCTGAGGACGTCATCTCGGTGACCGGCTTCGTGCCCGATCCCGACAAGATCGCGGATGAGGCGAAGCGGCTCTCCAAGCATCGTGCGCTGAAATATATGGGCCTGACCGCCGGCACCAAGATCACTGACATCAAGCTCGACCGCGTCTTCATCGGCTCCTGCACCAACGGCCGCATCGAAGACCTGCGTGCCGCCGCGAAGGTCGCCGAGGGCAAGACCGTCAACGCCAACGTCAACGCGATGATCGTGCCGGGCTCGGGCATCGTGAAGGAGCAGGCGGAAGCCGAAGGCCTCGACAAGATCTTCGTTGCGGCCGGCTTCGAATGGCGCGAGCCGGGTTGCTCGATGTGCCTGGCGATGAACCCGGACAAGCTGAAGCCGGAAGAGCGCTGCGCCTCGACCTCGAACCGCAACTTCGAGGGCCGCCAGGGCTTCAAGGGCCGCACCCATCTGGTGTCGCCCGCGATGGCCGCGGCGGCCGCGATCGCCGGCCACTTCGTCGACGTCCGGGAGTGGCGGTAAGGTAAGCGCGGTTTTCGCCTCAAGCTCGAGCCGTTTCGGAAACGGCTCGTTAACGGGGCGCACGCACACTGGCTCCTTGCGAACACAAGCTTCATGGGGAGCCGGACGTGGCCGACAAGAGCGAATTCGTCGACATGATCAGTGAGGCGACGCGGCAGAAGCGACGCCGCGCCGCGCCGCGCATCATCGATCCGCTTCCCGAGGTGAAGGAAACCTCGCGCCTCAGCCACTGGCCGCCGGAGCGCTGGACGCAATGGCGGATGGAAAACCTGACGCCGTGGAAGATAAAGTCCTGGAAGCTTAAGAACTGGGACTAGGCTGAAAAAGACGGGCGCCGTGAGGCGCCCGCTGTCGTTTCAGCCCTTACCAATAGACCCCGTACGGCCGCCAGTAATGGCGGTGATGCCAATACGGCCGGCAGATCCGGCGCGGTCCGTAATAGGTCCAGACCACCCGGCAGCGGCGGTGATGGTAGTAGGCCGGGTAATAAGTAGGACGATCCGTAGAAGTAGCGCCGGTGATGGAAGTGCCGGCGGTAGCCGTAGCGGTAACCGCCGCCATAGAAGCGGTGGTACCCGCCGTAGTGGCGATGGAAGCCGCCATAGCGATAGCCGCCGTGGAACACCGGCGCGGCGCGGAAACCGCCGCCATGGAAGCCACGAAAACCGCCGCCATGAAAACCTCCGCCCCCGTGGCCGTGGCCGCCGCCACCGCCATGCCGAACCTGGGTCGTCATGGCATCGGCCGCGGACTTTGCCGCAGGCACGGTGCCTGGCCTCGCAGCGACAGCGCTTCGGCGCGTTGCTGCGAGGCGATCGACAATGCGAAGACCGCAGCCGCCGCAACACCGAGACGGCGCAGCAGTCCACGCCGCAAAGAGCTCTCCCTCATCTCGGAACCTCCCTGACAACAGCGCTGAGAACCGCGCTGCATGGCAGCCGGCCTCATGCGTTCATTGCAGTCGCTCCCGGCAGGACGCTGAAAGCCCCGAGTGAATGCGTCATGAACGCGCGAAACCGTGCGACGAAAAGTCCGAGCGGGAATGTCGACGACGCGCGCAGCGCGGCCGGCTACATCACCAGAACGGGCCGAACCCGAAGCCAAAGGTGAACGGTGCCGGCACCGCGTATGGATACGGCCGATAGTAGTAAGGCCGCCCGTAATAATAGGAGCCGTACGGCCGGTAATAGGAATAGGGCTGGTAGTACGGCCGGTAATGGAGCCGGTAGCCGCGGTGATAGTGGTGACGATGGTAATGGCGATGATGGCGCTGCGCGCTGAAGTCCGTCGCCTTGCCCGCCTGCCGCTGCTGTGCTGCGGCCTGCGGCTTGGCTGATGTCGCGGCACTTGCCGATGCCGGTGCCGTCAATGCGAATGCACAAGCGACCGCGGCAACACCGATCCATTTCATCATGATCAACCTCCTGCAGATTGCGATTGATATCATCTCGGGCGCGCGAATCTGCCGGTTTGATGGCTGGAAACGACAACAGGCCCGCTGCTCACGGGCCTGTGTCTCAACTGCGCTGATACGCCGCGCGATCAGCGGCGCCAGTGGCGACGATGGCCCCAGCCACGGTGATGCCCGCGACCCCAGCCACGGTGCCAGCCATGACCATGACCATAGCGTACCTGCGTGGTCGTCTGGTTCGCGTTGTCCTGAACCGTTGCGGCGGTGCCCGGCGTCGCAAGCGACATCGCGTTCGCGCGCTCGGCCGGCGCCGCAAAAACCAGCACGGCACCGACGGCCGCAAGCCCCAGAACTTTCATCACCTTCATGCGTCTTCTCCTTGATCCCTTGATGTCACGTCTTGCAACGACGACTCGGGTTCGAATCGACCCCCGTTGCCGCGACGCAGATCGCAAGCAGAATGCGGACGACGTGAATGGGATGTGAATGACTGCGCCACGATTGTGAATGCCGCTGGCGCACGCAGGTTCCGACACGGCGCGCGATTTTTCGCGATGATGAGCAAAACCCGGCATAGACTATGGTCGCATCTTGCGTGTCCTCTGTTGCAGGAGATTGCCGTGACACAGACAGGCACACGCCGGCGGTTGCTTCGTACTGCAATTGCGACATTCAGCGGTTCAATCATGAACGCCGATGTCGCACTCGCCTCGCAAGGACCGCGCGGCAGCACAGGAACGGCGAGCCATCTCACACAAATGCTGATGGCGCTCGCGGTCTATGGAACGGTAGGAGCGGTCGCCGCTGCCGGACTGATCGGCGCAGCGCGCCGTCATTTGCGCTAGCTTCCGCGTCGCTCGCAGCCGCTCTAGCCCGGGCGCCAGAAGCAATTCATGCGCGGCGTGATCACGGTGCCGCTCGGCCGGTGCTCCTGCACATACGTCGCGGTGCAATCGCGCACGGCGTTCGGACCGGGATTGTAGCGCGGGATGACATCCGGTTCCCAATGATCGGGCCGCGACCGGTAGATCGGCACCCGCTTCAGCCGGCGGTGCTCGACGACCCGCTCGCGCACGACCGGCGCCGTCTCACCGATGCGTGCTTCGGCCGCCGCGCTCTGTGCCCGCGCCTCTCCGGCCGGAAGCGAAAGCCCGACTGCTACCGCCAACAGCGTTGCCGCCACGATCCGTTTCATCACGCCACCCAAGCCCCATTCTTGAGCCTCAATCTTGGGCCGCACGGTCTCCCATTGCACCGCCAAGGTCAACTGCGCTGGCGCCGGCTAAGCCACTCGCGCTAAAGGAGTGTCATGTGGACCACAGCCAAAGCCCCCTCGCTCGCCGAGATGGAGGCCATGGCGCACGAGATCTTCGAGCGCCTGCCTCCGACGTTCCGGGCCCTCTGCGAGGGCCTGATCATCCGTGTCGACGACTTCCCGACCAACGAGGTGCTCGACGAGATGGACGCCGAGAGCGAGTTCGACCTGCTCGGCCTGTTTCACGGCATCGGCCTGCCGCAGCAGAGCTATGGCGATGTGGCCCGGCTGCCCAACCTGGTCTGGCTCTACCGGCGGCCGATCCTGGATTACTGGGCGGAGCACGACGAGACCCTCGGCCACATCGTCCGCCACGTGCTGGTCCACGAGATTGGGCATCATTTCGGCCTCTCGGACGCCGATATGGAGGCGATTGAGGCCGATGCGGGCTAGCTTTGCAGAAATGGCCCTTTTACCGCTGTCACATTCGCGATAAAGATCCGGCCCCTATCCCCTATTTTTGCCCGGGAAAAGCACCGATGGACAAGTTCACCACGCTGGAAGGCGTCGCGGCACCGCTGAAGATCATCAATGTCGACACCGACATGATCATTCCGAAGCAGTACCTCAAGACCATCAAGCGCACCGGCCTTGGCAAGGGGCTTTTCTCCGAGCAGCGCTACAAGGATGACGGCAGCGAGAACCCCGATTTCGTCCTCAACCAGTCCGCCTATCGCAATGCGAAGGTGCTGGTCGCCGGCGACAATTTCGGCTGCGGCTCGAGCCGCGAGCACGCGCCGTGGGCGCTGCTCGACTTCGGCATCCGCTGCGTGATCTCGACCTCGTTCGGCGACATCTTCTACAACAACTGTTTCAAGAACGGCATCCTGCCGATCCGCGTGTCGCAGGAGGACCTCGACAAGCTGTTCGACGATGCCGAGCGCGGCGCCAATGCGACGCTGACCATCGATCTCCCTAACCAGGAGATCCGCGGCCCCGACGGCGGCACGGTGAAGTTCGAGATCGATCCGTTCCGCAAGCACTGCCTGATCAACGGCCTCGACGACATCGGCCTGACGATGGAGAAGAAGTCGTCGATTGACACCTACGAGGCCAAGCTGAAGGAGCGCGCCTGGGCCTGAGGCTCGGCGTATCATCGCACCCCGGCACCTTCAGGCGCCGGGGTTTTCCTTTGCCTCTTCGCAGACCAGCTGATAGCTGACGCGCATGCTGCCTGACATCGTCACCTTCTGGCACGGCTCAATGGACGCGCTGCGCCGGACCTGCCTGCGTTCGCAGGTGGCGGCCGGGCACAAGGTGACCGTCTACAGCTTCGATCCGATTCCCGGCCTGCCCGACGGCGTCGGCAATGCCGAGGCCGAAGCGGTGCTGCCGCATGCGTTTGCCGAGAAGCTGCGTCCGGCCGAGCGCGACGGTTCGTGGCGCGACTGGACCATCCTGCAATTCAGCGATTTCTTCCGGATGCGGCTGATGACGCAGCGCGCCGGGCTCTGGCTCGACGCCGATGTGCTGCTGCTGAAGCCGGTCGTGATCGATCCGGCAAAGCCCTATTTCGCCTGGGAACGGCCGCGGCAGCTCGGCAATTCCGTGCTGTACCTGCCGCCTGACGATCCGATCGTCCGCGCCTTCGAGGCGCTGATGAAACAGGACGAGCTCATCCCGGACTGGCTGGCGCTGCGTCACCGCCTGACCTTTGCAATGCGCCGGCTGCGCGGCAAGTCGAACCGCCTTGCCGATATCAGAGTCGCGATCTACGGCCCGGCGGCGCTGACCGCGCTCGCGCGCCGCGAAG
This sequence comes from Bradyrhizobium sp. JR3.5, assembly GCF_054057015.1. Classification (NCBI taxonomy): domain Bacteria; kingdom Pseudomonadati; phylum Pseudomonadota; class Alphaproteobacteria; order Hyphomicrobiales; family Nitrobacteraceae; genus Bradyrhizobium; species Bradyrhizobium sp. JR3.5. The sequence goes on along the minus strand of NZ_JBSRYV010000002.1, from coordinate 3,032,355 downwards.
GCGAGTTGCAGTACGCACTGCCGAAGCGCTCGTTCTACGCGGTGCATGCCGAGCCAAGACTGTTCTTCGAGCCGTCGGATTTTTCGCGCTACCTTGATGATCCCGAAATCATCGGCCTGCACATCTCGCCAAAGGGACGCGGCAAGGAGGCGCCGATCCCCGGCAGCCTCTATGCTTGGGCGACGGAGAGGTTTGGGCGAACTTGAGCCGATTTGATCTGCCGCAAGGTCAGGCTGCGTAGAAGGTCTCATATGGGACGGCCACTCTATGTTGGAGGCACCCATGACCACCGAAGCTCGGATGTACCCTGTCGTCGAGTATCTGATCGATGTGTTCGGCGACTGGCTGAAGCACCGGCGGGAGCTTGGCGAGCTGCGCGAACTGGACGATGCGAGTTTCAAGCAGATCGCAAGCGACCTGCGGGTCAGCCCTGACGACCTCACGGCGTTGGTGCGCCAAGGGCCGCACAGCGCCGACGAATTGCCCAAGCTGCTCATGGCACTCGGAATCGATCAACAGAAGCTGGCACGCACCGAGTACTTGGTGCTGCGCGACATGGAGCGGGTCTGCAGCTTGTGCAATCACAAGCGACAGTGCGACCATGATCTCGCCGCCGGCACGTCCAGCGCGCACTATCATCAATACTGCCTGAACGCCGCGACGATCGATGCGCTGGATGAGGCTGCAGGTCGCAAGCCGGCGTCGTGATGGTGCGTCGATGCTGAATCAGCACATCGTCTGGCGCCGTGCATTGCCGATCGTCGTGATCGCGATGGCTGCGCTCTTTCTGCTACGCCTGCATCAGGCCAATGGCGCTGGGCAGCCTTCAGAGAGCATTACTGCCGGGCACCGGCTGGCAGAGGCATGGTGCATGGAATGCCACGTTGTCGGCCCGATTGCCACGGGCGTGAAGAAAGTGCCGCCGGACTTCATCGCCATCGCCAACCGGCCCTCCACCACCACGCTTTGGCTGAAGGTGTTCCTGAAGACGAGCCACCCGACAATGCCGAACATCATTGTCGGGCCGAGCGAGGCCGATGATCTCGCGAATTACATTATGAGCCTGAAGCGCGACTAAAGCCCGATGCGATCAGGTTGAATCGTCATCGCGCTCTAGCTTCTTGTTTGCGCATGATCTTTTCGGAAACCCGCTTCGCACCTTTCCGGATCATGCTTTAGCGCGCATGTCACGACCGATGATCGTCAATGCCCCATCGCAGCGATCGCATCCGCGATCGCGATCGTGCGCTTCGCCATCTCGGCATGCAAGCGCTCCACCATGCGGCCGTCGAGCTGGATCGCGCCGCGCGCGGCGCTCTCCGGCTGTTCGAAGGCGGCGATGATCCTGCGGGCCTCGGCAACCTCGGCCTCGGGCGGCGTGAAGATCGCGTTGCAGGCGTCGATGTGGCTCGGATGGATCAGCGTCTTGCCGTCGAAGCCGAGATCGCGGCCCTGCGCGCATTCTTCCGCGAAGCCGTCGATATTGCTGATGTCGCCATAGGGGCCGTCGAGGATCTCCAGCCCGTGCGCGCGGGTCGCCAGGATGCAATGCGTGATCAGCGGGATCATCGCGGCGCGGCCCGGCTTCATTCGGATCCGGGTTTCGCGCGCGATGTCGTTCGGCCCGAACACGAAGCCGGCGAGCCGGACCTCGGAGTCCTGCGATGCCGCGGCAAGCTTGTCGGCGTCGAGCACGGCGCGTGCGGTCTCGATCATCGCCCAGACCCGGATCGAGGCAGGGGCATTGATGTCGCTGAGGCGATCGGCGACTGCGTTGAGATCGTCGACCGTGGAAATCTTCGGAACCAGGATCCCGTCCGGCTGCACCTTGCCGGCCATGCCGATGTCGTCGACCCACCACGGGCTGTCGAGCGCGTTGATGCGGATCAGAACCTCGCGCTTGCCGAAGCCCCTGGCGGCGACCGCCTTGGCAATCTGCTCGCGCGCTGTGGCCTTGGCGTCGGGGGCAACGGAATCCTCAAGGTCGAGGATGATACCGTCCGCCGCCAGCGTGCGGGCCTTCTCCAGCGCCCGTGCATTCGATCCTGGCATGAACAACAGGCTGCGGCGCGGACGGGTCATCGGCATTCTCCTGGGGGCTCGGGCTCCGCCACTGTCCATTGTTTGGGCATTGGGCGGAACCATCTTTCAACGCTGCCGTATCATCTCAGGATGCACGCCGAAAGTCTTGTTCCCGTCACCGGCATGTGGTTAGCCAGAGGCCATGAAATTCTTTCCGAAGCAGTTGATCGACGGCTACCGGACCTTCGCGACCCAGCGGTTGCCGACCGAACAGTCGCGATACCGGGACCTGTCGGAGCGCGGCCAGTTCCCCGAGACCATGGTGATCGGCTGTTGCGATTCCCGCGTTTCGCCGGAAGTGATCTTCGATGCCGGCCCCGGCGAGTTGTTCGTGGTCCGCAACATCGCCAATTTGGTTCCGGTCTATCAGCCCGACAGCAATGCGCACGGCGTCTCGGCCGCGCTGGAATATGCCGTGACCGTGCTGAAGGTGAAGAACATCGTGGTGCTGGGCCATGCCCAGTGCGGCGGCATCCGCGCCTTTGTCGACAAGATCAAGCCGCTCACGCCGGGCGACTTCATCGGCAAATGGATGCAGATGTTCATCAAGCCCGGCGAGATCGTCGAGCAGCGCGACCATGAGAGCATGCAGGACTTCGTCACCCGCATCGAGAAGGCCGCGGTGTTCCGCTCGCTGGAGAACCTGATGACCTTCCCGTTCGTGCGTGAGCGCGTCGAGAGCGGCGAGATGCAATTGCACGGCGCCTATTTCGGTGTCGCCGAGGGCTCGCTGTTCGTGCTCGACCGGGTCGCGAAGGAGTTCATCAGCGTCGCCGATGCCGTGAAGGCCGGCGCGTAGCTACCGCTAGCCATCACCGTGATCGCCGCCCAGGCGATCCGAGAGCGCAAGCAAAAGCGCTGAGATCACGAACACCAGGTGCACGGCGACGAGCCAGGTCATCCGCGTGGCGTCGAAGGCGGCATCGATGTTCAGGAACGCTTCCAGCACGTGGATCGCGGAGATCGCGACGATCGACGCCAGCAGCTTCTGCTTCAGCCCGGCAAAATCGATCTTGGTGATCCAGATCGGCCAGTTCGGATTGCCCGACGTGTCGATGCGCGAGACGAAGTTCTCGTAGCCCGAAAAGACCACGATCAGAATGAGGTTGGCGACCAGCGTGACGTCGATCAGCGCCAGCGCATCGAGGATGACTTCCGTCGATTTGTAGCCGGACGCATGCAGGACGAATTCCCAGAGCATGCGCGCGAATTTCAGCAGCAGCACGGCAAGCGCCACCACCAGGCCGACATAGAACGGCGCCATCAGCCAGCGACTGTTGAACAGCACATATTCGAAGCCGCGCATGATGCGCGGCGTCGGGGGGCTCGATGGGGTGGGAGCCAGCTGTTCCGACATGGTTGCGCCCCCCGTTGGTCCCCGCCTTTAGGCCGCTTTCTTCTTCGCGGTGATCAGCTTGCGGTTGATCAGGACTTCCGCGATCTGGATCGCGTTCAGCGCGGCACCCTTGCGCAGATTGTCCGACACGCACCAGAACGACAGGCCGTTCTCCACCGTCGCATCCTCGCGGATGCGGCTGATATAGGTCGCGTCCTCGCCGGCCGCCTCATACGGCGTGACGTAGCCGCCGGGCTCGTGCTTGTCGATCACGAGGCAGCCCGGCGCGTTGCGCAGGATATTGCGCGCCTCGTCCGCCGTGATCGGGTTGGCGAACTCGACGTTCACGGCCTCGGAGTGACTGACGAAGACCGGCACGCGCACGCAGGTCGCGGTCAGCTTGATCTTGGGATCAAGGATCTTCTTGGTCTCCGCCATCATCTTCCACTCTTCCTTGGTGTAGCCGTCTTCCATAAAGACGTCGATCTGCGGAATGATGTTGAAGGCGATGCGCTTCGGAAACGTTCTTATTGATCAGCTCGTCATTGGTGTAGACGGCCTTGGTCTGCGAGAACAGCTCGTCCATCGCATCCTTGCCGGCGCCCGACACCGATTGATAGGTCGCGACCACGACGCGCGTGATCGTCGCCTTGTCGTGCAGCGGCTTCAGCGCCACGACGAGCTGCGCGGTCGAGCAGTTCGGGTTGGCGATGATGTTCTTCTTGGTGAAACCGGCGGCCGCATCGGCGTTCACCTCCGGCACGATCAGCGGCACGTCGGGGTCCATGCGCCAGGCCGAGGAATTGTCGATCACGACCGCGCCGGCGGCGCCGATCTTGGGCGACCATTCCTTGGAAACCGAACCGCCGGCCGACATCAGGCAGATGTCGACGTCGGAGAAGTCATAGTGCTCGAGCGCCTTCACCTTCAGGGTGCGGTCGCCATAGGAGACCTCGACGCCGACGCTGCGGCGCGAGGCCAGCACGACGACCTCGTCGGCGGGGAATTTGCGCTCGTCGAGAATGTTGAGCATTTCGCGCCCGACATTGCCGGTCGCTCCGACCACCGCGACTTTGTAACCCATCGTTCACTCTCCGACGAAAAATGCCCGTTCCCCCGCAAGCTGCGGAAAGGGAAGAGGCAGCGCTTCTATGCGAGAAACCCCATCAAGACAACGTTGCGCAGCTTTTGAGCATTTTGATGCGTTTATTCCGGGCCGATCCGGCCTCGCCCCATCATACGGGAAATCCGTCAGCGCTGACGAGTTTCGTCGATGAGGTGTACGCCACGCTCTCCCGGCTGTTCGCCTATGTCGCCGTGCTCGCGCTGTTCGTCGTGCTCGGCACCTATCTATGGAGGCAGCTGTCGCAAGCAACCGCGATGGCAGCACCTCCTGCTGCAGGCTGGAGCGTAGCCGGCCGCTCGGCGCCGGCTTTCGCCATCAGCAAGATCGATCTTCGAGATAAAACAGATACTTACGAAATCCTCCGGCATCCCGAAGGCGGCCGCAAGGACGTCTTCCGCTGGGCCGACGCCAATGGCGCGCCGGCGGCCGAGCTGGAAATCTACCGCCCCGGCGGCGAGGCGATGGGATCCGCAGGCACTGAGATTGCCGGGCGGCTCGACCCCGGCGGCGTCCGCGAGCTCGAGGCCGCCGGCATCGTCGACAGCAAGTTCGGCGGCGTCACCCTGCTGCGCCCGGCGCGACAGGACGGCAGCCGCGCCTGCCTCGGCTTCCTCAAACAGGCTGACGCGCCCGACCTGCGGATGTCCGGCTGGACTTGCCAGGGCGCCAGCCTGCCGGCCCAGCGCGCCGCGATCGTTTGCATGCTGAACCGGCTGACCCTTCTGGCGGCGGGCAACGACCCGCGGCTCGCCGCACTGTTCGCGCATGCCGAGCTGCGGCGCACCGACTGCGTTACCTCCGGCCCGCCCGCTCTGTCGGCCGACTGGGTGATGGGCAGCGAGAACCCGCTTCTGCGCGGCGCGCTTTAGTGGCGAGACCGTGGCAAGGCACTGGTTTTTCATGAAACTTTTGCGCTTGGACACGCATTATCTCTGATGGTGTGGCGCAATTGACCTAGTGACGCCCCACCCTCCATGGCTACAATGTGTTCCGAGTGATTTTGGCTGACACGCCAGCCCCCGATGGGGGCCGTAATGACGAGGATGCGATGACCTTGAAATTCCCTGCCGCGAACAAGCTCGTGGTGTTGCTTGCCGCGGCTGCCGTCACCGCAACCGCGTTCGGCATGACTGCGGCCAGCGCGCAGCAGAGCCCCAACAAGCGCAAGCAGCAAGAGCAGTATGACCGCGACGGCCGCCGGTACTACGGCGCGCAGGGTCCGAACCGGGTCTATCAGCAGGGGCCGCGCACCCGCGTCTATGTCACCACGCGCTCGTGGCTCGACGCCGGCACCGAAGTGCTGCCGGGCGACCGCAAGTTCAACGACTACGCCTATCCGCCGGATGTCGGCTACCCGTCGTTCGCGCGAGAGAACAACAACCGTCCGATCGACCGCCAGCCGCTCAGCCCGCCGGCCGATCTCGGCGGCTATCCGCGGAGCTTCCCGCTGTACTGAGAATTTCGGCGAACAGCCGATATGAAAATGCCCGGCTCCGGCCGGGCATTTTTGTTTTGCTGTCATTCCGGGGCGATGCGGCGCATGCCCCGGCGCGACGATGCAGCCTTACGCGTGCAGCTTCTGCAATTCCTTCAGGATCGCTTCGCCCATCTGCGCGGTGCTGACGGACGTGGTGCCCTGTGACTTGATGTCGGCGGTGCGCAAGCCGCCGGCGAGCACGGCCGCGATCGCGGCATCGACCTTGTCGGCGAGATCGCCCATGCCGAAGGAATAGCGCAGCGCCATGCCGAACGAGGCGATCATCGCGATCGGATTGGCGAGGCCCTTGCCGGCGATATCGGGCGCCGAGCCGTGCACCGGCTCATACAATGCCTTGCGCTCCTTGGTCTTGGCGTCCTCCTTGCCCAGCGAAGCCGACGGCAGCAGGCCGAGCGACCCCGTGAGCATCGCCGCGATGTCGGACAGCATGTCGCCGAACAGATTGTCGGTCACGATGACGTCGAACTGCTTCGGCGTCTTGACGAGGTTCATGCCGCCGGAATCGGCGAGCTGGTGCTCCAGCGTGACGTCCTTGTATTCGCGCGCATGGACCTGGGTTATGACCTCGTTCCAGAGCACGCCCGACTTCATGACGTTGCGCTTTTCCATCGAGGTCACCTTGTTCTTGCGCTTGCGCGCCAGATCGAAGGCGACGCGGCCGATGCGCTCGATCTCGAAGGTGTCGTAGACTTGGGTGTCGATCGCGCGCTTCTGGCCGTTGCCGAGATCGGTGATGGTCTTCGGCTCGCCGAAATAGACGCCGCCGGTGAGCTCGCGCACGATCATGATGTCGAGGCCTTCGACCACCTCGCGCTTGAGGCTGGAGGCATCCGCGAGCGCCGGGTAGCACACCGCGGGACGCAGATTGGCGAACAGGCCGAGATCCTTGCGCAGCCGCAGCAGGCCGGCCTCCGGGCGCACCTCGTAGGGCACGCTGTCCCACTTCGGACCGCCGACCGCGCCGAAGATCACGGCATCGGCCGCATTGGCCTTGGCCATGTCGCCCTCGGAGATCGACACCTTGTGCGCGTCATAGGCCGAGCCGCCGACCAGGCCCTGCTCGGTCTCGAACTTCGCGATGCCTTGCGCATTCAGCCAGTCGATCACGCGCTGGACCTCGGCCATCACTTCGGGGCCGATGCCGTCGCCGGGGAGAAGCAGCAGTTTATGGGTCGCCATGGTCATTACCTCTAGGTAGCTGTTTGTCGTCATTGCCGGGCTTGACCCGGCAATCCATCCCGCTTCGAAGAAGCCCTTACAAGGTAGATGGATGCCCGGGTCGAGCCCGGGCATGACGAGCGGAGGAAAATCCGGCCGGAGTGCTAAAACGCCCCGGGCGGATTGGCAAGGCGCCTCGGACGAGGCCAAAATGACCCGCAAAGAGCCAACCGCGCCCCAAAAGAAGCCAACAAGACGGACCTCATGACCGCAGCCATCGCCTACGCCTTCGCCTCGGCCATTTTCCTCGGCGCCGGCGTCGTGCTGGCGCAGCTTGGCCTGCGCACGGTCGAGCCGCTGTCGGGCGCCGCGATCAGCGTGCCGTCCTTCACCCTGCTGTTCCTGGTGCTGTCGCCGCTGATCCTGCATGGCGAGCCGGTGGTCTGGCGCGGCCTGCCGATCTTCATCGCGATCGGCCTGTTCTTCCCGGCCTCGCTGACGCTCCTGACATTCGCATCGAACCATGCGCTTGGGCCGGTGATCACCTCGACGCTGGGCAATCTGGCGCCGCTGTTTGCGGTCACCGCCGCCGTGGTGCTGCTGCATGAGCCGCTCGCGCCGCAACAACTGATCGGGCTCGTGGTCGCGGTGGCCGGTGCCGCGATCATTACCGTGACCCGGCCCCGCGACCTCGGTCATTGGCGGAGCTGGGCCCTGCTGCTGCCGCTCACCAGCGCGCTGGTGCGCGGCATCGTGCCACCGATTGCCAAGCTCGGGCTGGCGATCTGGCCGAGCCCGCTATGGGCCTGCCTGATCGGCTATGTCACGTCCTCGCTGGTGGTGCTGACCGTGCAGCGGATCCGCAAGGGCAGCTTCATGGTGCAGGCGCCGCGCGACGGCCGGTTCTGGTTTGCAATGACCGGGATCAGCAACGGGCTCAGCGCGCTCAGCCTGTTCGCCGCGGTCCGCAATGGCCCCATCACATTGGTGGCGCCGCTCGCCGCGATCTACCCGCTGGTGACCGTGGCGATGAGCGCGATGATGCTCAAGCATGTCGAGATCACCGCGCGGATCGTCGCCGGAACCCTGCTGACCGTCGCCGGCGTCGCGCTGGTCCTGATCGCCTGATTGCCCGATACGCAAGACAGTGTTGCTGCCTGTGGCGCTGGGCAGGACCGGCGCGGCCTGCCACAATGCCTGCGTTGCCGGAGTGAATTGTGAGAGCCCCCGCCCCGTCCTACCCGCATCCCGCGCGGCTGATCCTTATTTTGTCGCTCGCACCGACGGTCGGTCTCGGCATCGGCCGTTTCGCCTATTCGCTGGTGCTGCCCGACATGCGCGACTCGCTGGCCTGGTCCTATTCGGCCGCCGGCTTCATGAACACGATCAACGCCGCCGGCTACCTGTTCGGCGCGCTGTTCGCCTCGCGCCTGATCCAGCGCTTCGGGCTGGCCACCTCGGTGCGCTGGTCGACGGTGGCCTGTGCGCTGTCGCTGGCGCTGTGCGCGATCTCGGGCAATTTCGCCGTGCTGAGTTTCGCCCGCCTGCTGGTCGGCTTCGCCGCCGCGATCGGCTTCGTCGGCGGCGGCGCGCTGGCGGCAACCATCGCCCAATCGCGACCGGAGCGCGCCAACTTCCTGCTCAGCCTGTTCTATGCCGGGCCGGGCGTCGGCATCCTGGCATCCGGCCTGATCGCGCCGTTCGTGCTGCAGGGTTTTGGCGCCGGCTCATGGTGGATCGTGTGGTGGGCGATGACGCTGCTCTCCGCGATCATGACCGTGCCGCTGATGCTTGCGCCATTCCACGCCAATACTGCCGCGGGCGGCATCGTGCGGACCAAGTTCGCGATCACGCCGGTCCTGATCTACCTCGCCGCCTATTTCCTGTTCGGCGCCGGTTACATCGCCTACATGACCTTCATGATCGCCTATGTCCGCGACCGTGGTGGCGGCGCGGTTGCACAGAGCGCGTTCTGGAGCCTGATCGGCGTCAGCGCGTTCGTCACGCCTTGGGTCTGGCGGCGGGTTTTGGCGCTCGACCGCGGCGGGCTCGCCACCACCATCATCCTCGGCGTCAACGCGCTCGGCGCGGCTCTCCCGATCTTCGGGCATTCGCCGCTGCTGCTCGCGATCTCGGCGCTGGTGTTCGGCGTCGCGTTCTTCGCCGTCGTGGGGTCAACCACCGCCTTCGTGCGTCTCAACTACCCGCCGGAAGCCTGGCCGACCGCGATTGCGGCGATGACCATCGCCTTCGGCATCGGCCAGACGCTCGGCCCGATCGTGGTCGGCGCCATCACCGACGCCGTCGGCAGCCTGTCATTTGCGCTGAACGTCTCGGCCGCGATGCTGGCGCTCGGAGCGGTGCTGGCGGCGTTTCAGAGGAAGGTGACTCCCTGAGTCATTCCGGGGCGATACGTTAGCATCGAACCCGGAATCTCGAGATTCCGGGTCTGGTCCTTCAGACCATCCCGGAATGACGCTTCGCGTCAGCTCCCGCTGAACGAGTTGTAGCCCTGGTCTTCCCAGTAACCGCCCTTGTAGTCGTTGGTGACTTCCATCGAGAGCACGTATTTCGGGTTCTTGAAGCCGAGCTTGGTCGGCACCCGGATCTTCATCGGGAAGCCGTAGGCGCGCGGCAGGATCTCGTCGCCGAATCTGAAGGTCATCTGGGTCTGCGGATGCAGCGCCGTGCGCATGTCGAGCGGCGAATTATAGCCGTCCTTGTCGGCGCACTGGAACCAGACATATTTGGCGCGCGTGTCGGCGCCGACCAGCTTGAGGAAATCGCGCAGCGGCGTGCCGGTCCAGCTGCCGATCGCGCTCCAGCCTTCGACGCAGATGTGACGCGTCACCTGCTTGACCTGCGGCAGCTTGTACAATTCGTCGAGCGTCCACGATTTCTTGTTCTCGACCAGCCCGCGCACCTCGAGCTTCCAGTCCGCGCCTGCAATCTCCGGCGCATCGTCGAGATCGTAATAGGCGTTGAACGGGAACGGCTTGGTGATCATGCTCTCGGGGAAGGTCGGCGCCAGCGCATCCGGATTGAACATCCAGGCCTGCACCGCGTCGTTGAACTTCGAGACCTTCTTCAGCAATTCCTCCGCCGACGACGAATCGACCACGTCGCAGCCGGTCAGCAGCGTCAGCGCACCGAGGCTGGTTCCGGCCGTGATGAAGCGGCGGCGCGTCAGCTCCGGCATCGTCTTCACCGCATCGCGCACGAGCAGCTTCTTGTCGACACCGGGGATCAGGAGCTTGCGAAGACGGCCCATAACACTCTCCCTCAGCGCCCGATGATCATGGCGCGCAGGCTCTTCGGCACCAGCAGCGCGAGCGCGACATGGATCACCAGGAAGGCGACGATCAGCGCCATGCAGGTGAAGTGGACATAGCGGGCGATGTCGTAGCCGCCGAATAGCGATACCAGCCAATGCAACTGCACCGGCTTCCACATCGACAGGCCGGACAGCACGATCACCACGCCGACGGTGATGATGCCGGTATAGAGCAGCTTCTGCACCGAATTGTACTTGCTGAGATCGTCATGCGACAGCCTGAAGGTCAGCGCCGCCTTGGTATCGGCAATCACGCCGCCGGGGGTGATCGGCAGCAGCTTCTTGCGGAAGCGGCCGGTGGCGAAACCGAGCGCCAGATAGATCAGGCCGTTGACCATCAACAGCCACATCGCGGCGAAGTGCCAGAGCAGCGCACCGCCGAGCCAACCGCCCAGCGTGATGCTCCGCGAGAAGGTGAAGCCGAACAGCGGAGAGGCATTGTAGATCTGCCAGCCGGACATGATCATCAGGATCATCGCGAATGCGTTGATCCAGTGCACCATGCGCACCCAGACCGGCTGGATCACCTTCGCGGGCGCCGCGGTCTCTGCCTGGTGGTCGCTGACGGCAAGGCTCGTCATGGAATGTCTCTGCTCGTGGTCGTTACCGGCTTATACGCCGGGAACCGGCGTTCCGTTACGGGTGTGCGCATCATCAGTTCGATATACGCCACTTCATCTGGTCACAAAAATGCGAGCCGGAGCGAGGCTCCGGCTCGCAGTCTCGTAAGGCGTTCAGGGACTAAATCGGCCCGCCGGGTGTCAGGTCGCCGGCATCAGCACGGTGTCGACCACATGGATAACGCCGTTCGACTGGTTGACGTTGGAGATCGTCACCATCGAGGTGCCACCCTTGGCATCGACGATCCAGACCTTGCCGTCCTGCTTCTTCACGGTCAGTTCCTCGCCCTCGGCGGTCTTCAGCTTCTTGCCGTCGGTGAGGTCGGAGGCCTCGAGCTTGCCGGGCACCACATGGTAGGTGAGGATCTTGGTCAGCGTCGCCTTGTTCTCTGGCTTCACGAGATTGTCGACGGTTCCGGCCGGCAGCTTGCCGAACGCAGCGTTGGTCGGCGCGAACACCGTGAACGGGCCCTTGCCTTCCAGCGTGCTGACCAGGCCGGCGGCCTTCACCGCGGCGACGAGGGTGGTGTGGTCCTTCGAATTGACGGCGTTCTGGACGATGTTCTTGGACGGGAACATCGCGGCGCCGCCGACCATCACGGTCTTTTCCTCGGCGCGGACTGGCGCCACGACGGTGGCAGTGATCGCAAGCGCGCTGAAGGCGGCGGCGGCAAGATAGGCAATACGCTTCGACATGGTTCGTCTCCCGATGGGTAATCCGGCCGGCTCGGTCTCCGCCGGCGATAAAGGGGCAACAACGGCGCGTGTTGATTGGTGTGCGTCGTCGTTGGCCTGAGCTACGGGAGGTTTTCCGGGCGGTTTCCGGAAATAACTCTTTGTGATTCTTGAAACCGGTTGGCGCGCGCTTCGTACATGTGGCGCTTCACGCAGCCGTCGCGCATTCCATTCAACGGAATGGACGGGTGCGCTGCCGCGAGCAATTTGCTTGCCGCCCTTGCCCGATTGGTTCAGCCTGAGATTGCGGCGCAGCTTCACGACGAGCGGTAGTGGGGAGAAGCAATCATGAGCAGCATCACGGCTGACGGCCGCGCCGCGCCTGCGGTGAATGATGCCGGCAGCGACGTCGGCCCGCTCGAGCAGAAGCACCTGCAATACGCCAACTACCGCGCGGTCGCCGGCAGCACCGAGCTCACCAAGACCCATTGGCACATCGCCACCGCCAATGCGCTCGGCTGGGGGTTTGACGGCATGGACGGCGTGATCTTCGCGCTGATCTCGCCGATGGTGATCAAGGAATTCCAGCTGAGCCTGCCGGAATATCGCTCCGGGCATGCAGATCGCGCTGTTCGTCGGCATCGCCGGGCTCTATTTCTGGCCCTGGCTCGCCGACCGCTACGGCCGCCGCACGCTGCTCGCGGTCAACATCGCGCTGTTCTCGCTCCTGATGCCGGTCGCGGCGCTGTCGCCGACCTTTACGGTCTTCGTGATCGCGCGCTCGCTCTTGTTCTTCGCACTCAACGGCGAATGGTCGCTCGGCTCGATGCTGGTGGCGGAGACCTGGCCGGCCCGGCTGCGCGGCCGCGTCATCAGCATCACGCGCTCGGCCTGGTGCCTCGGCGCCACGCTCGCCGGCGCGATCACCGGGCTGGTTGCTGCCAATTACGGCTGGCGCATCGCCGTGATGGTGCCCGGCGTGATCGCGCTGCTCGCGATCTATATCCGCTCCACCTGTGCGGAATCGCCCTATTGGGTGCGCGCGCAGGATCGCAAGCGGCGCATCTCGGAGACGCTGGCGCGCGGCGGCACGGTCAACGACGACGACAGCGCCTGGTTCGGCAAGGCCCAGTCGGTCGGCATCCGCCAGGTGTTCATGCCCGACGTGCTGCCTTCAACATTGGTCGCGCTGTTCGTGGCCTGCGCCAGCACCTGCATCTATGGCACGGTCGGCGCCTGGATGCCGCTTTACCCCTCGACCGAGAAGCATTGGTCGACCGCGGAATACAGCCTGTTCTACGTGTTCTATGGCCTGTGCGGCTTCCTTGGCCTGTGCCTGGTCGGCTGGCTGATCGACAAGATCGGCCGCCGCCGCACCTTCATCGTGACCCTGATCGAGGGCGCGATCTTCATGACGCTCTGGGTCTATTCCGAGGACCGCGCCCTGCTGTGGGCGTTCGGGCTCGCCTGGTGTCTCGGCTTCCTCGGCTTCTGGGGCCCGAGCACGACGCTGACGGCGGAGATCTTCCCGACCCGGATTCGCGGCGCCGCCAACGGCGTGGTCTGGGCGATCGCCTATTTCGTCGGCTTCGTGCTGTTTCCCTTCGTCTCCATCGCGCTCCAGCAGCGCACCGGTTCGTTCGCGCTGGCGTTCCTCTGCATCCCCGTGCTGATGATCGCGATGGCGATCGGCGTGTACCTGTTCGTGCCGGAGCATTCCGGCAAGGAGCTGAACGAGATCAGCGAGTGATCTTGCTCCAACCTCCCCTTGAAAAAGGGGAGGTTGGAGCAAGGCGGGTGGGGATCTGCTCTCTCCACTTGCAGCGTCGCCTGCGGCCGACCCCCATCCCGACCTTCCCCCTTGCAGGGGGATGGAGAAGACCCGGCGCGCCTAATCCCTGTTCGTCGGCGTCTGAATGAAGCCGCGGTTATGCGTCGGGCTGATCAGGATCTCGTTCATGCAGACCCGCGCCGGCATGCTGGCGACGAAGGCGATGGTGCGGCCGCAATCCTCGGGTTGCAGCATCCTGGCCTGCTCGGCTTCGCTCGGCACCACCGGCCGCTGCTTCAGGATCGGCGTCGCCACCTCGCCCGGCGACAGGCAGCAGGCGCGCAGGCCGTTGACGCATTCGTCCATGTTGAAGGAATGGGTCAGCGCCAGCACCGCATGCTTGGTCGTGGTGTAGGCCGGGCCCGGCATCTTCGAGACGTGGCGGCCGGCCCAGGACGCGACATTGATGATGCAGCCGTCCTGCTGCTTGCGCATCGTCGGCAGCACCGCACGCATGCAATAAAGCACGCCGTTGAGGTTGACCTCGACCAGCTTGTCCCAGCCTTCCAGTTCCATGTCGGCCCAGCTGCGCTTCGGCACGTTGATGCCGGCGCTGTTGACCAGGAGGTCGATGCGGCCGTGCTTGCCGACGATCGCCTCCGCGGCCTTGTTGACGTCGGCCTTGTTGCTGACATCGAGCGGGATCGCCTCGGCCTTGCCGCCCTTCTTCGTGATGTTGGCCACCACGCGGTCGAGCTCTTCCTTGCGGCGGCCGGAGACCACCACAGTCCAGCCGTCCGCAGCCAGGAATTCCGCCCCGGATTCGCCGATTCCGGTGCCGCCGCCGGTGACCCAGGCCACGCGTTTCCCATTATTTGTCATGCAAACTGTCTCCGTTGCTTTCCGAAGGGCGTTTTTGCTAATCCAACCGGACCTTTACCGGCACTTTCGCCCCTCAGGGGATGTTGCATGAACACGACCACCAACGCCAACCTGTTTTCCCGCCTGTTCGACGGCCTCGACGACCCCAATCGGCTGGCGATCGAGCAGCTCGACGGCAGCCGCATCTCCTATGGCGACCTGATCGCCCGCGCAGGCCAGATGGCGAACGTGCTGGTGGAACGCGGCGTCAAGCCGGGCGACCGCGTCGCGGCGCAGACCGAGAAATCGGTTTCGGCCCTGGTGCTCTATCTCGCCACCGTGCGCGCCGGCGGCGTCTATCTGCCGCTCAACACCGCCTATACGCTGAACGAGCTCGAATACTTCATCACCGATGCCGAGCCGGCGCTGGTGGTCTGCGATCCTTCCAAGCTGGAGGGCATCAAGGCGATCGCCGCCAAGGTAGGCGCCAAGGTCGAGACGCTCGACCCGACCGGCAAGGGCTCGCTGACCGAGGCGGCCGACAAGGCGCCGAAGGAATTCGTCACCGTGCCGCGCGGCAATGACGACCTCGCCGCGATCCTCTACACGTCGGGCACCACCGGCCGCTCCAAGGGCGCGATGCTCTCGCACGACAATCTGGCGTCGAATTCGTATTCGCTGGTCGACTACTGGCGGTTCACCGACAAGGACGTGCTGATCCACGCGCTGCCGATCTATCATACCCATGGCCTGTTCGTGGCGAGCAACGTGACGCTGTTCTCGCGCGCCTCGATGATCTTCCTGCCGAAGTTCGATCCGGACGCGATCCTGAAGCTGATGGCCCGCGCCACCGTGATGATGGGCGTGCCGACCTTCTATACCCGCCTGTTGCAGAACCCCGGCCTGAACAGGGACGCGACAAGACACATGCGGCTGTTCATCTCCGGCTCCGCGCCGCTGCTCGCCGACACCCATCGCGAATGGTCTGATCGCACCGGACATGCCGTGCTTGAGCGCTACGGCATGACCGAAACCAACATGAACACTTCCAATCCCTATGACGGCGACCGCGTGCCCGGCGCGGTCGGCTTCGCGCTGCCCGGGGTCTCGGTGCGCGTCACCGATCCCGAGACCGGCAAGGAGCTTCCGCGCGAAACCATCGGCATGATCGAGGTCAAGGGACCGAACGTGTTCCAGGGCTACTGGCGAATGCCGGAGAAGACCAAGGCCGAATTCCGCGGCGACGGCTTCTTCATCACCGGCGACCTCGGCAAGATCGACGCCAAGGGCTATGTCCACATCCTCGGCCGCGGCAAGGATCTCGTGATCTCCGGCGGCTTCAACGTCTACCCCAAGGAAATCGAGAGCGAGATCGACGCCATGCCCGGCGTGATCGAATCCGCCGTGATCGGCGTGCCGCATGCCGATTTCGGCGAAGGCGTCACCGCCGTTCTGGTCTGCAGCAAGGGCGCCGATATCAGCGAAGCCTCGGTGCTGAAGGCGCTCGACGGGCGGCTCGCCAAATTCAAGATGCCCAAGCGCGTCTTCGTCGTCGATGAATTGCCGCGCAACGCGATGGGCAAGGTGCAGAAGAACATTTTGCGGGATACGTACAAGGATATCTACGCGAAGTAGCTCGGTGCGTAGCCCGGATGAAGCGAAGCGAAATCCGGGAAAGGTCTATCACCAGCAAGAACCCCGGATTGCGCTTCGCTTCATCCGGCTGCGCGCTCCGGCTAATGTCCGCCGAGAAGGCTGATCACAAATCGGCCACCGACGATGAAGAGATAAGCCCCGAACGCCATCTCCAGCGCCCGCTTCGACAGCGCGTGCGCGACCCTTACGCCCAGCGGCGCGGTGACGAGCGTGGTCGGCATCACCAACAGCGCGCCGATCAGCGAGACGTAACCGAGCGCGAAGGGCAGTTGCAGCGCGGCGACGTCGGGAAAGCGCGCGGCGGCGGGCCAGCCGGCATAAACGTAACCCAGCGCGCCGGGGATCGAGATCAGCACCGCGAGCGCGGACGACGTCGCGACCGCCTGATGGATCGGCCGGCCGTAGAAGGTCATCAAGAGATTGGCGAACAGGCCGCCGCCGATGCCCATCAGCGTCGACAGCAAGCCGACGAAGAAGCCGTAGATGCGCATCAGAAAGCCCTTCGGCACGTCGTCGCCGAACTTCCAGGTCTCGCGCGCCAATAGCAGCCGTGCCGCCGCCGACCACGCCACCACAACGAACACGATCTTGAACAGCCGCTCCGGCGCGAACCGCGCGGTGACGCTGCCCGCGGCGACGCCGATCACGATCGGCAGCCACCAGCGCTTCAGGATCTCCATGTCGACCGCGCCGCGGCGATAATGGGCGCGAAACGAACTCAGCGAGGTCGGGATGATGATCGCGAGCGAGGTGCCGATGCAGAGCGGCATACGCACTTCGAGCGGCACGCCGGCGAGACGAAAGCATTCGTAGAACACCGGCACCAGGATCGCGCCGCCGCCGATGCCGAACAGCCCGGCGAGAAAGCCGGACAACGCGCCGACCGCAATCAGCAGCAGTGCGAGTTCGAGCAATTCCTTGGGATCGAGGCCGGCCATCATGTCCTTCGCGCAGTGGTTGGCGCCCGCACGCAGGCATTTAGCGCCGTCTTGAGCCTGTTCGCGGACAGCAATAGCCCCTTTTGAGATTCGGGAGTATCTATGCTCGTGAGCAGGCTCTCTTGCGAAATGCGGAAGGATCGAGCTTGGACCAGCTTGCGGCGATGGCGGCCTTTGTCCGCGCAGTCGAGACCGGCAGCCTGTCGGCGGCGGCGCGGTCGCTGCCGAGCTCGCTGACCTCGGTCAGCCGCCAGATCAGCGCGCTTGAAGAGCATTTCGGCACCCGCCTGCTGCTGCGCACCACCCGCCAGCTCGCGCTGACCGATGACGGGCGCATCCTCTATGAGCGCGCGAAATCGATTCTCGGCGAGGTCAGGGAGATCGAGGCGGCGCTGGCGCGCGACCCGCATCAGCCGTCGGGCCGGATTCGGCTGAGTTCGCCGAGCCTGATCGGGCGGCTCGTGATCGCACCGTTGCTGGTCGAGTTTCTGCGCCGCTATCCGGCTGTTGCCGTCGACCTGCTGTTGATCGATCGCGCCGTCGATATGGTCGAGGAGGATATCCACCTCGCCGTCCGCATCGGCCGCCTGCGCGATTCGCAGCTCGTTGCACGCAAGCTCACCGATCTGCAGATGATCGTGTGCGCATCACCTGACTATCTCGCACGGCGCGGTGAGCCGCGGACGCCGGACGATCTTGCCGAGCAGGACTGCCTTGTGTTTTCCGATTCGCCAGGGAGCGCGGAGTGGCGGTTTGCCGACGGCTCGAAGACGGGTCGCAAATTCCGCATATCCGGTCGGCTCTGGATGAATAGCCTCGAGGCACTGGTCAACGCCGCGCGGGAGGGCGCGGGCATCGTCCGCGCGCCATCGTGGCAGGTGCAGTCCGATCTCGCGAGCGGCCGCCTGCAACCCCTGCTGATCGATCATGAGCCGGCCCCGACGCCGCTGCATCTGATGCTTCAGCCGTCACGCCCCGCATCGCCTAAGATCAGGGCATTCGTCGATTATCTGGTGGAACAATGGGGTAAAATCGATGCCGTCCGGGCCCCATCCATGCACCGTTAAACGCGCCGGTCGATCCACGGATTTAGCGATTCAGTTCTTGGTTCACTCGACCTTGCATCTGGTATACCACACTGCGGATCAATCAGAATTCGGCAACTCTAACAATGAACTTCGGTTCGACCGAAGGCTATTTGGCCGTTGCGCGGGCTGATCCGACTCCGTAAATAGAACTCCTCTACCGCGTTCCCCGATGGGCCGGCCGCGGTCCCTCACAACATAAAGCCCGCCGATGACCGCCAGGATCGAACGACCGCTTTCACCCCATTTGCAGACCTACCGGTGGACGCTGACGATGGCGCTGTCCATCGTCCACCGCGCCACAGGTGTGGCGCTCTATTTCGGCACCCTGCTGCTCGCCTGGTGGCTGATCGCAGCCGCCTCCGGTCCGACCGCCTATGCCAACGTCCAGGCCTTCACCGGCAGCGCGATCGGCAAGCTGATCGTGTTCGGCTACACGTGGGCGCTGATGCACCATCTGTGCAGTGGCATCCGGCATTTCGTCTGGGACCTCGGCTACGGCTTCAAGGCCAATGAGCGCGAAGCCCTGACCTGGGGCGCGCTGGTCGCCGGCATCGTGCTGACCGTACTGGTCTGGATCATTGCCTACGCGGTTGGAGGTGGACGATGAGCGGCCCCTCTTCGATGCGCACGCCGCTGGAGCGCGTCCGCGGCCTCGGCTCCGCCCACACCGGCACGGGCGATTTCTGGCGTCAGCGCCTCACCGCGGTTGCGATGACGCTCCTGATCGTTCCCGTGATCGTCGTAGTGATCATGCTGATCGGCCGCAATCATGCCGGCGCGGCACAGATCCTCGGCTCGATCCCCGATCGCCATCATCCTGCTGCTCTTCATCGTCGCCAGCACCTGGCACATGAAGATCGGCATGCAGGTCGTGTTCGAGGACTACATCCATAACGAGAAGCTGAAGATCGCCTGCGTGATGGCGAACAACTTCTTCTGCGTCGCGGTCGCATTGGCCTCGATCTACGCAATCCTCAAATTGTCGTCGGGAGTATAACCCATGGCCGGTGAAGGAAACGGCAAGGCCACCAACGGCAGTGGCCCGGCTACCAATGGCAAGGCCTATCCGATCCAGGACCACACCTACGACGTCGTCGTGGTCGGCGCCGGCGGCGCGGGCCTGCGCGCCGTGGTCGGCTGCTCGGAAGCGGGCCTGCGCACCGCCTGCATCACCAAGGTGTTCCCGACCCGCTCGCACACCGTTGCGGCGCAGGGCGGCATCTCGGCCTCGCTCGGCAACATGCATCCCGATGACTGGCGCTGGCACATGTACGACACCGTGAAGGGGTCGGACTGGCTCGGCGACCAGGACGCGATCGAATACATGGTGCGCAACGCGCCCGACGCGGTCTACGAGCTCGAGCATTGGGGCGTGCCGTTCTCGCGCACCGAGGACGGCAAGATCTATCAGCGCCCGTTCGGCGGCATGACCCTGGACTACGGCAAGGGCCAGGCGCAGCGCACCTGCGCCGCCGCCGACCGCACCGGCCACGCCATGCTGCACACGATGTATGGCCAGTCGCTGCGCCACGCGGCCGAGTTCTTCATCGAATTCTTCGCCATCGACCTGATCATGGACGACCAGGGCGTCTGCCGCGGCGTGATCGCGCTCAAGCTCGACGACGGCACGCTGCATCGCTTCCGCGCCCAGACCACGATCCTGGCGACCGGCGGCTATGGCCGCGCCTATGCGTCCTGTACGTCTGCACACACTTGCACCGGCGACGGCGGCGGCATGGTGCTGCGCGCCGGGCTGCCGCTGCAGGACATGGAGTTCGTCCAGTTCCATCCGACCGGCATCTACGGCTCGGGCTGTCTCGTCACCGAAGGCGCCCGCGGCGAAGGCGGCTATCTCGTCAACTCCGAGGGCGAGCGCTTCATGGAGCGCTACGCGCCATCGGCCAAGGACCTCGCCTCGCGCGACGTCGTCTCGCGTGCGATGACGATCGAAATCCGCGAGGGCCGCGGCGTCGGCAAGAAGAAGGATCACATCTTCCTGCACCTCGATCACCTCGACCCAAAGGTGCTGCATGAGCGGCTGCCGGGCATCTCCGAATCGGCGAAGATTTTCGCCAATGTCGACGTCACCCGCGAGCCGATCCCGATCGTGCCGACCGTGCACTACAACATGGGCGGCATTGCCACCAACTATCACGCCGAGGTGCTGACCAAGCGCAACGGCGACGACAATTCGGTGGTGCCGGGCCTGATGGCGATCGGCGAAGCCGCCTGCGTCTCGGTGCATGGCGCCAACCGCCTCGGCTCCAACTCGCTGATCGACCTCGTGGTGTTCGGCCGCGCCGCCGCCGCGCTGCGCCTTGCCGACAAGCTGACGGCGAACGCCAAGCAGCCGGAGCTGCCGAAGGATTCGGCCGACCGCGCACTCGGCCGGCTCGATCACTTCCGCTACGCCTCCGGCGGCACGCCGACCGCGAAGCTGCGCGACAGCATGCAGCATGTGATGCAGAACAATTGCGCGGTGTTCCGCACCGGCGACGTGCTGCAGGAAGGCCAGAACCTGATCCACAAGGTCTATGGCGGCGTCGGCGACATTTCGGTCTCCGACCGCTCGCTTGTGTGGAATTCCGACCTGATCGAGACGCTGGAATTCGACAATCTGATCGTGCAGGCGGTCGTGACGATGGATTCGGCGGCCAACCGCACCGAAAGCCGCGGCGCGCATGCGCGCGAAGACTTCTCGGCGCGCGACGACAAGAACTGGATGAAGCACACGCTGACCTGGATCGATCCGGCCGGCAAGACCGCGATCGATTATCGTCCCGTCCACGACTACACGATGACCAATGATGTGCAGTACATCCCGCCGAAGGCGCGGGTCTACTGAGAACGAAGGCGAGCAAGCATGGTTGAATTCGCACTTCCGAAGAACTCGAAGATTTCCGGCGGCAAGACCTGGCCGAAGCCGGCCGGTGCCACCGAGACGCGCGAATTCCGGGTGTATCGCTGGAACCCGGACGACGGCAAGAATCCGAGCGTCGACACCTACTACGTCGACACCCATGATTGCGGTCCGATGGTGCTGGACGGCCTGATCTGGATCAAGAACCACATCGATCCGACGCTGACCTTCCGCCGCTCCTGCCGCGAAGGCGTCTGCGGCTCCTGCGCGATGAACATCGACGGCCAGAACACGCTGGCCTGCACCAAGTCGATGCACGACGTGAGCGCCGGCGGCGCAGTGAAGGTCAACCCGCTGCCGCACCAGCCGGTGGTCAAGGACCTCGTGCCCGACCTCACCAATTTCTACGCCCAGTATGCCTCGATCGAGCCGTGGCTGAAGACCACGACGCCGACGCCGCAGAAGGAGTGGAGGCAGAGCCACGAGGACCGCGAGAAGCTCGACGGTCTCTACGAGTGCATCCTGTGCGCCTGTTGCTCGACCTCCTGCCCGAGCTACTGGTGGAACAGCGAGCGCTTCCTCGGTCCCGCCGCGCTGCTGCAGGCGACGCGCTGGGTCACCGATTCCCGCGATGAAGCGACCGGCGAGCGGCTCGACAATCTCGAAGATCCGTTCCGCCTCTATCGCTGCCACACCATCATGAACTGCGCCAAGGCGTGCCCGAAGGGCCTCAATCCCTCGGAAGCGATTGCCGAGCTCAAGTTCAAGATGGTCGAACGCCAGATCTGATCCGACGCAGCCGCGGCTGGCGCCGCCGCTGTCGTCCTTTACCTAAAGCGCGATGAGATTAGGTTTAATCGTCATCGCGCATTAGCTCTTTGTTTGAGCATGATCTTTTCGGAAAGCCGCTTCGCACTTTTCCGGATCATGCTTCAGCCAATAAAGGTCCCGGTTCGCTCGTGACCCTCGATTGCTCTTGGGGCCCCGGCATCTGGCGACAACTGCATTTTGCTGGCTGGAGCAAGGGGGAGTTCGACTGCCGCGGGCTGGCAGACTTGACGTCGTTCTTCCAAATCCACCGACCGATCGCGCTCTTCCACCTATCTCGACATGAGCATTTTGCGGGTGGTCGATAGACAGCAGCGTGTCATCAGAACGGTCTAGGCGAAAAAATCGAGATCGGACAGGCTCGTATCCTACTTTTCGTCGGCAAATATCTCCTTCCAGTCCTGCTTCATATCAACCACGGCCCAGCCCTTCGCGACGGCCTCGTCCAACGCCTTGTCGAGTCTTCCGACCTTCGACTGTCTGTCGTAGGCGTATTCGCGCTCCGCGTCGGTGTGATGAACGATACCGGCAAAGCGCGCGCCTGCGCCTGCGGTCGTCCACTGCAGCATCTGCAGGTCGCCGTCGGAGTTTCCGAATGCGAAGATGGGACGGCGGCCGATGAAGCGGTTGATGCCGACTGGCTTGCCCGGCCCGTCATCGACGAATTCGAGTTTTGGTGTCTTAAGCAGTGACGGCTTGCCGCTGGCGTCCATCTGAAACGTGACGACCCCGGACGAGCCGACCACCTGTTCGGGCGGAATGCCGTAGACCTTCTCCATCCAGGGGCGCATGAACTCGACGCCGCCCCCCGAGACGACGAAGGTTTTGAAACCGTTGGCACGAAGGTAGGCCAGCAGTTCCAGCATCGGCTGGTAGACGAGCTGCGTATAGAGGCGGTTAAAGCGTGGATGGCGGGCGGTCGCGATCCATTTCATGACCGCCTTCGAAAATTCATCTGCCGTCATGCCGCTATGCGTAGCGGCCAGGATTTGCAGCAGACCCTTTTCGCCGGAGGCGGCCAGCGCCTTCATGTCCTTGCCGAGGATCGCCTTGAACGGCTGCGTCGTTTTCCACTCCGGATGCCGCGGCGCCATCGTCTTGATGCGATCGAACGCGAAGGCGGTCTGGAAATAGGCCGGCTGTTCGCACCATAGCGTGCCGTCGTTGTCGAAGGTCGCGATGCGCTGCTCGACGGGCACGAAGTCGGAGCCGCCCGGCGTGGCAACGCGCGAGACGAAATCGGTGATGGATCTCTTGACTGTGCTGTCATTCCAGGACGGCAGCGGATCGGTTTGCGCGAATGCGTACTGTGTAGCGAAAAGACCCCCGACGAGCCAGATGGTGAAAAGTGCTCGCCACGCCACGACAGGGAGGAATGACAACATTGAACCGCCTCGCAGACGACTGCCGAGCGGCACGAATGCCGCCCGACGCCGAATCCTGTAGTTCTGCCCTAATTGCCGCCGCGCACTTTTGCCGCAGCCGCCATCACGCGTTTCATCATTGCATTCACATCGACGTCGATTGGTGTCTGGCGCTGCGGGAATTCCTTGAACGTGGCCAGATGCTGTTCGACGAGCGCCGCGATCGGCAGCACGGTCCAAAGCTTGTTGACCGCATAGTTGGGGTAGGCCGGCGCCTGCATGTGCTGCTCAAAGGGATCGGCACGCAGATTGACCGGTTGCGGCACTGTCGGCGCGGCGGAGTGTCCCGCGAACCAATCGTCCTTTGTCTCGAAGTGAACCTTCCAGTTCTTGTAACGGATCGCGTAGAGCGCTGTTTCACCGTAGTACACGAATTGCTCGCGCGCGGATTCCTTGGCTTCCCCCGTCAGATAAGGCAACTGGTTGAAACCATCGAGATGCACCTTGAAGGTCTTGTCGCCGGCGGCGTAGCCCACCTTGCATTTTGCGACGACATCGGGCTCGCCGGCGACTGCGAGCACCGTTGGAAGCACGTCTTCGTGCGAAGTGATCCCATTGACGATCCGGCCGGGCTGGATTTTGCCGGGCCAGCGGATCAGGAAGGGCACCCTAAAGCCGCCCTCCCATCCAAGGCCCTTCTCGCCGCGGAAGGGCGAAGTGCCTCCGTCGGGCCAAGTGAACTTTTCCGCACCATTGTCAGTCGTGAAGATAACAAGCGTGTTGTCGGCAATGCCGAGATCGTCCAGCTTTTTCAGGAGCCCACCGACGACGTAATCGAGTTCCTGCATGCCGTCGGAATAGAGCCCGAGGCCGGTTTTGCCTTCCCATCGCTTGGATAAGCGTGTCCAGACATGCATCCGGGTGGTGTTGTGCCAGAGAAAGAACGGCTTCCCGGCCTTGCTGGCGCGGTCCATGAAGTCCGACGAACGCGCGAGAAGGTCATCCTCGATGGTCGTCATGCGTTCCCGGGTGAGAGGTCCAGTATCCTTGATAGTCTGCTTTCCGACCTTGCCGAAGCGCCTGTCTTCGGTGGGATCGTCTTTGTCCGTCGCCTTGCATTCGAGAACGCCGCGAGGCCCGAACGTCTCCTTGAACTTCTCATTGCCCTTCGGATAATCGTCCTGCTCGGGCTCCTCCTCAGCGTTGAGGTGATAGAGGTTGCCGTAGAATTCGTCGAAGCCGTGCACCGTCGGCAGGTATTCGTTGCGGTCACCAAGGTGGTTCTTGCCAGTCTGGCAAGTCATGTAACCCAACGGCTTGAGCAGATCGGCGATGGTGGGATCCTCGGCCTGCAGTCCCTCCTTGGCACCGGGCATGCCGACGGTGGTCAGACCGGTTCGCATCGGAATTTGTCCGGTGATGAACGCCGCACGCCCGGCGGTGCAACTTGCCTGGCCGTAATGATCGGTGTGTAGCGCACCTTCCGCAGCGATGCGGTCGATATTCGGTGTCGGGCCGCCCATCATGCCGCGATTATAAGCACCGACGTCGAACCAACCTATGTCATCGGCCATGATCAACAAAATGTTGGGTTTGCGTCCGGAGGGAGCAGCCACCGCGGCTTTTTGCGCCTGCGCGAGCGCTCCGGATGTCAGCGTCGCCGCAGCTACGAGAGTCGACGTTCCCAGCAGGAGATTTCGGCGGTTGAGAGAACTATCGTCGGATTTGGCGGCTTCGCGCGCGTCCTTGGTCTTTCACTTCGCTGGACATTCGACACTCCATTCTTCAAGAGAAATCACAGATCATCGCGCGCTCGGGTTCCTGATCACGCACCTGAATCCAAGATGGCTGGTTGACGTGTCGACGGCCTCAGCATGCCGCGCCGCCGGCCGGTAGCGGCGGCAATAATTCGGCGCGCATAGATGCGAGCCGCCCTTGATAACCTTGCGCGGAATGCGGATGTTGGGCTGCTGCGGATCGTAACTGCCATCTTCGCGGCCGCCGCGCGGGTTCTCGGGAATGCAGCACGCCTTCTGTGCATCGGCCTCGTGCTTCGGCGTGTACCAGTCGGAGGTCCACTCCCAGACATTGCCGATCATGTCGTGCACGCCATAACCGTTCGGCGGAAACGCGGTTACCGGCGAGGTGCGCTCGTAGCCATCTATGCCCAGATTCTGTCGCGGGAATTCGCCCTGCCAGGTATTGGCCATGTGCATGCCATTAGGCGTGAATTCATCACCCCAGGCGAACTCGCAACCGTCCAGACCGCCGCGCGCGGCGAACTCCCATTCGGCTTCGGTCGGGAGGTCCTTCCCCGTCCATTGTGCGTAGGCCAGCGCATCGGAGAGCGACACGTGGACGACCGGGTGGTCGTCATGCATTTTGATGTTACTCATCGGCCCATAGGGATGGCGCCAATCGGCGCCTTTCATGAAGTCCCACCACTGACTCCATTCTCGCAAATTTGTCAGGCGCGGCGGCGGCGAGAATACCAGCGAGCCGGCATACAGCATTTGTGGCAGCGCGCCGGGGTAATCTTCCGGGTCGGGCGCAATCTCGGCGAACGTCCGGTGACCGGTGGCCCTGACGAACTCCTCGAACTGACGGTTGGTCACCGGCGTGCGGTCGATCCAGAATCCGTCCACCGTCACGCGATGCGACGGCGCCTCCTCTGGGTAATGAACGTCGGAACCCATGCGGAACGTGCCGCCAGGAATCCGGACCATGTCCCCGTTCGGGCTATCCTCCGCTGGCCGATCGTTTCGCTCAATGTTGGTGGGCAGCAACGTCAACGCAAACGCTCCAGACGATCGTGGTTACGGGCCTTGCTTGAGCCAGCGTGTTTTCAAGACAAACTGTATCTCCAGCGCCCCTCCGCATTTCACCCTCAAGTTGAACTATGGCTCGATGGGTCAGATGCCCTTCCCTATCTTCTGGTGCCATGTGGAATTGAAGCCTAGCGGAAGACCGCGCTGATGTGATGTCCGATTTGTGCCAAGCTTCTGGTCGCGCATTTTCCTACTGAAGAATTTATGCGTGGCGATCGTTATCATTCGATTTCAGCGCATCCACATTTGTTCGACAATTCAAATCAAACAGCGTGATAGCTATAGCATCCGATTCTTCATTCGCTCAGAGATTGAGCGGTTGTTTTCACGTCGGAATGTCGCATAAAATGCCAAGACTGTGATTTGAAATCATGCGTTTCGCTTTTGGGACAAAGGGAGGCAAATGCGACATCATCTCACTGCCGCACTTGTCGTCGGCGCGCTGTTTTGCCTGAACGATGCACCGACGAAAGCGGCTGAAGGCGGCATCGGCGCCTATCTCTTGGGGTCGCGCTCGAACGGCGCGGGCATTACGCCACCTCCCGGCGTCTACTTCAACGACGACACCTACTTCTACGACGCGAAACTCGGCGGCGGGAAATCCCTGCCGTTCGGCGGTTTGCTGGTCGCCAACGTTTCGACGCAGACCTGGCTCAATCTTCCCACGACATTATGGGTCACGCCGGCAAAA
Source organism: Bradyrhizobium sp. JR3.5 (assembly GCF_054057015.1). NCBI lineage: Bacteria > Pseudomonadati > Pseudomonadota > Alphaproteobacteria > Hyphomicrobiales > Nitrobacteraceae > Bradyrhizobium > Bradyrhizobium sp. JR3.5. Next base: position 3,005,641 of record NZ_JBSRYV010000002.1, on the reverse strand, counting down.
ATCCTCGGCGGCGACCTCGCATTCTCGCTGACGTCATCGGTGGGCGAGCCGCGCGTTAACGCCAGCCTGCTGATCAATTCGCCGCGTCTTGGCCCGATCGGCGCCAACGTCACCAACGATAACACTGCTCTCAGCGACTTCTTCGTGCAGTCCTTTCTCGGATGGCAGGCGGGCAACTTTCACTGGCAACTCGGAATCGGCGGCGTGATTCCGTCGGGCACCTATGTCGCGGGACAGCTTTCGAACGCTTCGCTCAACCGCCCCGCGGTCGATCTGTTCGGCACACTGACATGGCTTGACCCCGCGGTGGGCTGGGACTTGTCTGCGGCTGCGGGGTTCACCTTTAACCAGACCAACACCGCGACCGACTACAAGACAGGCGACGAATTCCACCTGGAATGGGCTGCGACGAAATATCTCACGAAGGAATTCACCATCGGCTTCGTCGGGTACTACTATCAACAGCTCACGCCCGATAGCGGCACCGGTGCGATCCTCGGCGCATTCGAGGGCCGAGTGGTCGCGCTTGGCGGCGCCATTGGCTATACGTTCGAAGCCGGTAAACTGCCGATCTCGACTCGGCTGAAGGTCTATCGTGAGTTTGACGCCGTCAATCACCTGGAGGGCACTGTGGGCTTCTTCACGGTATCGATGCCACTGGCGATCGACTCCGCGGTCATGACCGAAGCTGCAGGAAAGAGCATCAAAGCCAAGTTCTAGAGTTGAGGCTTGGCGCGCGCCGGCGCCGTCACGGCACCATGAAACGAGGCAAATCGATGGGACAATCGACGCCAATCCAGGTGCGCAGTCTCGGAAGTTTCGAGGAACTCAAGAGTGCGGTCCGCGGATCGCAGAGAGAGATCGTGCAGATCGACCGTGGCCGCATGCGCGGTCAACTCACGCACCTTTCGATCGGCGACTTGCCCGTGGACCTGGGCACCTTCTCGGTCGGCATGCGGTCGACGGGAATTCTGAGCCGGGATCGAATAGCCATCGGCATGCTGACCGGATCCGCCGGACGGGTGACGCAATGGTTACACCATGTCCATATCGGCGACGTCATGGTGACGCCCCCAGGCCACGAACATGATGGCAGGTATGACGGTAGCGCGTCATTTGCCGTTATCTCCTTCGCACCCTCCGATATCTCTTCACTGTTCGGAAGCGAGCCGCGGCTGGCGGACATGAATACCTGGAAGAAAGCTCGTTTTTGCGCGGCGCCTCATGCCGGGGCCCAGTTCATTGCCCTTTTGCACGAAATCGTCGCACGTCTGCGAGATAATGATGGGAAACTCGGCGCCGCCGCCGTCGAATTCTGGAAGCGATCGATCGTCGAAACCATGACGGCGCCAATCCGGCTGAACGACCCCGCCGAATCGGACCGCCCTCTTTCGTCGGCGCACAAAATTGTCAGGAAGGTCGAAGATTATCTCGATCAGACCGGTGCGGTGCCGGTGCATATTTCCGAGATCTGCAGTAAGCTTAATGTCTCGCGGCGCACACTGCATCGCGCCTTCCAGGATGCGCTCGGCATTGGCCCCGTCGCGTATCTTCAACGTCTGCGATTATGTGAGGTTCATTCTGCTCTTTGCAGGAATGATCCAGCCACCACAACGATCGCGGACATCGCCCTTCAGCACGGTTTCCTGAATTTGGGAAGATTTTCTGGTTACTACCGGTCGCTGTTCGGCGAGTATCCATCCGAAACGTTCGGCCAGAGGTTTGCCACGAACAATAGGCTTGCAGATAGTCCAAAGGCCTCCAGGCAATCCCCAGCCTGAAAGAGCGTTGGTAAGAGCCTTATCGTTCGAATACAGCTGTCCTCAGCGGCCAGCCGCCGCGGGCCGGATCAGGATATCGGCGCCGACCGCATCGATCGTGGATCGATCGAGGTCGAGCACGACATCGACGATGCTGTGATCCTCCGGATCCATCGTGACGGTGAAGCCGAGATCGCGGCACATCCCGATCATGGTGGTGTTCTCAGTCAGCACCTGGCCGGACAGACGCTTCAATCCCTCCGACCGCGCATAGTGGATCAGGAGCTGCATCAGCGCCCAGCCAAGCCCTTTGCCCTTGAGATCGGACTGCAGCAGGATCGCGTATTCGGCGTTCTGGTACAGCGAGTCCGAGTGCAGCCGGACCGCCCCCATCATCTCGCCGGTGCCCGGATCGAGCGCTACGAAGGCCATCGCGCGCGCATAGTCGAGCTGGGTGAGGCGCGCGATGAAGGCGTGCGAGAATTCCTTCATCGCGTGGAAGAAGCGCAGCCTGAGGTCTTCGGCGGTGACGCGCTTGAAGAACTCGGCGACCATCGGCTCGTCCTCTGGCCGCATCGGGCGCACCGTGACGCGCGAGCCGTCGCGTAGCGCAAGCTCGCCCTCCCATTGCGACGGATAGGGCCTGACCGCCAGTCTGGTTTGACCGGCGAACAGCCGCGCCGGCTTGCGGATCGCCACCCGCGCATCGGGCGCGAGCACACCGGTCTCGTCCGCCAGCATCGGATTGATATCGAGCTCGGCGACCTCGGGAATGTCGGCCGCCATCTGCGCCAGCTTGACCAGGGTGAGCGGCACCAGTTCGGCCGGGACGGCCGGCACATCGCCATAGCCGCCGAGCAGCCGCGAGACGCGCGTCCGCCCGACCAGCTCATGGGCGAGATTCATGTCGAGCGGCGGCAGCGCCACCGCCTTGTCGTTGATCACCTCGACCGCAGGGCCGCCGCGGCCGAATACGATCACCGGGCCGAAGGTCGGATCGTCGGCGATGCCGAGGATCAGTTCGCGCGCCGCACGCCGCACGATCATCGGCTGGATCGTCACACCTTGCAGCGTCGCATCCGGCCGCGCGCTTCGGGCGCGTTCGAGCACCGTCCTTGCCGCTTCGACGACGCTGTCCTTGGTGCGCAGGTCGAGGATCACGCCGCCGACTTCGGACGCGTGCCTGATGTCGCGCGAGAACACCCGGACCACGATCGCGTGCCCCCCGGCGAGGAACGGCAGCGCCTTCTCGGCGGCGTCCTCGGCGCTGTCAGCGACGACCGTCGTCACGATCGGAATGCGATAGGCCTCGAACAGGGCGACGATCTCGGCGGGATCGAGCCAGGCGCGCCCTTCCGACAACGCCTTCACAACCACATGCCGCGCCGCGGCCGTCTCCGGCGTGAACACCGATGCGACGCCCGGCGGGGTCGCGGCGAGCGCCGTGGAGGCCTCGCGATAGCGCACCAGATACATGAAGGCGCGGACTGCGTCGTCCTCGGTCGGGAAGTGTGGAATGCGGGCCGCCTCGAAGATCGCGCCGGTGCGCTCGTCGGCGCCGACCCATGCTGCAAGCACCAATGCGGCGACCGCACTTCGTTTGGTCCTGCGGTCACGCACGCACTGCGCCACCGCCTCGGCAATGCCCTCCGCCGGCGCCACCGCGGTTTCCACGTTCGCGACCAGGACCGCATCGTTGTTCGCGTCATCGAGCAGCGCGTTGAGCGCGACCACGTAACGGGCGGCATCGGCATCGCCTGCGATGTCGACGGGATTGGCTGACGACCAGCCCTGCGGCAGTAACTCGTCGAGCCGCGCGATGGTCTGCGGCGTCAGCGTCGCGGGAATGCCGCCGAGCTCGGCCAGCCGATCGGTGGCGAGGATGCCGAGCCCGCCGCCATTGGTCAGGATCGCAAGCCGGTTGCCGCGCGGCACGAAGCCGCGGCCGAGCAGCTCGGCGCAGTCAAACAGCTGGGCGAAGATCGTAGACGCGCAGCATGCCGGCGCGCCGGAAGGCGGCGTCATAGACCGCATCGGAGCCGGCCAGCGCGCCGGTGTGGGTCGCGGCGGCCTTTGCCCCCTCCGCCATCCGCCCCGACTTGACGACGACGACCGGCTTCATGCGCGCCGCGGCGCGCGCCGCCGACATGAACTTGCGCGCATCCTTGACCGCTTCGAGGTAGATCAGGATCGCGCTGGTATGATCGTCGAGCGCGAAATAATCCAAGAGGTCGACGACGTCGACGTCGAGCTGGTCGCCGATCGAAGCGATGCCCGAGAAGCCGAGCCGCCGCTCAGCCGCCCACTCGATCATCGCCGACGCGACCGCGCCGGACTGCGAGATCAGCGCGACATGGCCATCCGACGGCTGATGGGAGGCGAAGCTCGCATTGAGTTTCGCGCGCGGCACCATGACGCCGAGGCAATTCGGCCCGACCAGGCGCATGCCGTGCCGCCGCGCCGTCTGCTCCACGATCTCCGCGCGCGAGCCTGTGCCATGGCCGAGACCGGCCGACAGGATCGCGGCGCCGGCAACGCCGGCGAGCCCGGCCTCTGCCACGATCTCCGGGATCGCGGCGGCCGGTGCGCTGATGACGACGAGGTCCGGAACGAACGGGAGTGACTTCAGGTCCGGAACAGTGGACTGGCCATCAACGTCCGCATAGTACCGGTTGACGATGCCCAGTCTGCCGGCGAAGCCGCTCGCCTTGAGGTTTCGCAGCACCGCCGCGCCGAGCGACGACGGCCTGGGGCTGCCGCCGACAATAGCGATGCTTCGAGGCGAAAATACCCGCTCCAGGCCGAACGTCGACATTGCGTGGTCTCGCAGGAAACCCGTGGATGCGCGGGAGGCGCCCCCGAACGAACTCTACTTCGTCGCCCGCCCGGTTGCACCCATTGCCGCCGCGACAGAACGCGACGGCCCGGCTAGTGCAGCCCCAGCGCCTGCGCCAAATTGAAGGTCAGGAAGCTCGCGACATAGGCCAGCGCGAGCATGTACAGGAACGTCACCACCATCCACTTCGCGCCGCCGGTCTCGCGGCGGATCACCGCGAGCGTCGAGGCGCATTGCGGGGCGAAGATGTACCAGACCAGCATCGACAGCGCGGTCGCCAGCGACCATTTCTGCGCCAGCACCTGGCCGATCTGCTCGGCCGCCTCCTTGCCGCCCTCGATCGAATAGACCGTACCGAGCGCCGCGACCGCGACCTCGCGTGCCGCCATGCCCGGGATCAGCGCCACCGCGATCTGCCAGTTGAAGCCGATCGGCCGCAGCAGCGGCTCGAGCGCGTGGCCGATCATCGCCGCAAAGCTGTAGTTGATCGCCGGCCCCTCGGCGCCGGCCGGCGCGGTCGGGAACGAGGCCAGGAACCAGATCAGCACCATCATCGAGAGGATCGTGGTGCCGGCGCGATACAGGAACATCTTCGCGCGATTGAGCACGCCGATCGCGATGCTGCGCAGCCGCGGCACCTTGTAGTCCGGGCAATTCCAGCATGAACGGCGCCGGCGCATGGTCACGCCACAGGAAGAACTTTGCGATCGCCGAGACCGTCAGCGCGCTGGTGATGCCGGCGGCATAGAGACCGAACATCACGAGCCCCTGCAGATTGACGAAGCCCCACAGCGAGGTCGCCGGAACGAAGGCCGAGATGATCAGCGTATAGACCGGAATCCGCGCCGAGCAGGTCATCAGCGGCGCGATCAGGATCGTGGTCAGGCGGTCGCGGCGATTGTCGATCACCCGCGTCGCCATGATGCCAGGGATGGCGCAGGCAAAACTCGACAGCAGCGGAATGAAGGCGCGGCCATGCAGCCCGGCGCCGCCCATGATGCGGTCCATCAGGAATGCGGCGCGCGCCATGTAGCCGAAATCTTCCAGCAGCAGGATGAACAGGAAGATGATGATGATCTGCGGCAGGAACACGATGACGCTGCCGACGCCCGAGATCAGGCCGTTCTGCAGGAAGCTCTGCAACAGGCTCCAGCTTTCCGGCAGCAAATCGTGGATCAGCTGCCCAAGCGCGGAGAAGCCGTCCGACAGCAATTCCATCGCCGGCTGCGCCCAGGTGAACACCGCCTGGAACATCACGAACAGGATCACGGCCAGGATCACGAGACCCCAGACCGGATGCAGCACGACGGAATCGATCCGGTTGGTCAGCGTGTCGGGTTTGGTCGGCAGCGTTACGGCCGCCGCGATGATGCGGTCCGCCTCGCGCTGCGCCGCCTTGAGGTCGGCAATCGTTGGCGTCGCCCACGCGCTGGCCGCCGCCTCATGCGACCGCGCCAGGAATTCGTCGGTCCGCTTCAAGAGCTCGTCGACACCGCCCTTGCGGACCGCGACCGAGGTCACGATCGGCAGGCCGAGTTCCTGCGACATGCGATCGAGATCGATCGTGACGCCGCGCCGCCTCGCGATATCGATCATGTTGAGCACCAGCATCATCGGCCGGCCGACGCGCTTCAGTTCGAGCACCAGCCGCAAGGTGAGCCGCAGATTGGTGGCGTCCGCGACGCAGAGCACGAGATCGGGCACCGCCTCGCCGTCGAAGCGGCCGAGCACGATGTCGCGGGTGATTTCCTCGTCCGGGCTGCGGCCGCGCAGCGAATAGGTGCCGGGCAGATCGAGCACCGTCACGCTGCGGCCCTCCGGCGTGACGAAGCCGCCGGATTTGCGTTCGACGGTGACGCCGGGATAATTGGCGACCTTCTGGCTGCTGCCGGTCAACCGGTTGAACAGCGACGTCTTCCCGGTGTTCGGCGCGCCGACCAGCGCCAGGCGCAGGGATGCAGTTGTCATTGGACGATCACGGCCATGGCTTCGCTCCGGCGCAGCGCGATCGTGATGTTGTCGACGCGCACCGCGATCGGATCCCGCCGGATCGTGCCTTCATGCAGGATTTCCACGCGCGCGCCCTCGACAAATCCCATCTCCACCAGGCGCTGCTCGAGCTCCTGCGGAGAGAGCGATGAACCCGTCACGAGCGCATCGAGCCTGATGATTTTTCCGACAAAACCGCGATCCGCATGTCCGAGCCGGATGTCCCGTACGTTATCCTGGGAGGAGTTTGGATCGCCTGTCATGCGGCCTGTGTTTCAGCAGGTAGTCACAGGGTCAAGCATTTGCCCGCGGGTGGTTTTAGAACTCCTAAAAACAGCGCCCGCGAGCGTCATCCCGGCCGATTTTCCGCTTGACTGCCGCGCCCTCGCTAACGAGGTCGTGATCCCTCCGGGCGGCATCCGCCCGGCAGACACGATTGGGTCGGCCGCGCGGTCGGCATTGCCCCTCCGCGGCGGGCCCGCGCGCGGACCGGCTGCCGGCCGATCGCTCTGGACGCCCTTTCGCTGCCTGCGGGCGGCGGATCGCCATCCGCACGGCCATCCCGGGCGGGGTTTCGCTTCCTCCGGCGCGACGGTTTGCGTTAAGGTTCGCAAGAAGCCGGAGCGCCCGTGCCGACCGCACACCGCAATTCGCTGAGACTGCTGCAATGGATGATGGCCGCCTCGCTGGCCCTTCCGCTGGCGCTGTTCTTGTTTGCTTCCGCGATGTCCCGGATCTCGACCAGCGAGGCCGCCGACCAGGAAATCCAGCGCACGCTTGACGTCGCCCATGAGCACGCGCTCAAGGTGTTCGAGACCATCGACCGCAGCCTGGCCGAGATCACCGAGGTCGTCCGCGGCATGAGCGATGCCGATATCGCCGCGCGCGAGAAGAGCCTGCACGAGCGGTTGCGCCGGGTCGCCGACACGCTCCCCCAGGTAAAATCGATCTGGGTGTTCGATGCCAACGGCCATGCGCTGGTCAACAGCCTGGTGCAACCGGCCCCCGACATCGATTTCTCGGATCGGGATTACTTCCGCATCCACATGGAGCGCGACATCGGCACCTATATCGGCGAGGTGCTGACGCCGCGCGCACCCTATCAGGGATCGCGGTTCTTCAGCGTCGGCCGCCGCCGCAACAACGAGGACGGCAGCTTTGGCGGCGTGATCCAGGCCTCTGTGCTTCCGGAATATTTCGAGAATTTCTACGCCAAGATCGGGCGCGAGCCCGGCAGATTCCTGGCGCTGATCCGGACCGATGGCTCGATCCTGGCGCATTTCCCTGTCATCGACCACGACGCCAGGTTCGAGCCGAGCGGGCCGCTGGGGCGACAGGTCGTCGCCAATCCCGAGACCGGCGGCATGACGATCCGTTCCCCGGCTGACGGTATCGAACGGCGCATGCGCTATCAGCGGCTGGCCGAATACCCGATCTATGTCAGCGCCGGGCTCGAAACCTCGGCGATCCAGGCGCGCTGGATCTCGACCATGGCGCAGCACCTGATCTTCGGCATACCGGCCACCGCGCTGCTGTTCGGCCTGCTCGCGCTCGCCTTCCGGCGAACCCAGCGCCTGCAGGAGGAGGCCGACCGGCGCATCGAGGCCGAGGACGCGTTGCGGCATGGCCAGCGGCTGGAGGCACTCGGGCAACTCACCGGCGGCGTCGCGCATGACTTCAACAATCTGCTCACCGTGATCCGCGCGTCGGTCGACATGTTGCGGCGGCCGGACCTGCCGGAGCCGCGGCGGCAGCGCTACATCGATGCGATCTCCAACACCGTGAACCGTGCCGCCAAGCTGACCAACCAGCTGCTTGCATTCGCGCGCCGGCAAACCCTGAAGCCCGAGGTGTTCGACGTCTGCCAGAATGTCCGCACCCTGAGCGAGATGATCACCACCCTGATCGGCTCCCGCATCGAGATCACGGCGCAGGTGCCGGACGAAACCTGCCTCGTCAACGCCGATGCGGGCCAGTTCGAGACCGCCATCATCAATATGGCGGTGAATGCGCGCGACGCGATGGACGGCGTCGGCCGGCTCACGATCGCGGTCCGCGCCGTAAACAAGCTGCCGTCCGAGGCAATCACGCCGCCGAGCCCGCACGGCCATGTCGCGGTGTCGGTGGCCGATACCGGCGTCGGAATTCCGCCGGAGCTGTTCGGCCGCATCTTCGAGCCGTTCTACACCACCAAGGAGGTCGGACACGGCACCGGCCTTGGCCTGTCGCAGGTGTTCGGCTTCGCCAAGCAATCCGGCGGCGAGGTCACCGTGACCAGCGAAGTCGGCAAGGGCTCGACGTTCACGCTGTATCTCCCGCGTGTCGTCGGCAGACACAACGTACAATCGCCGCTCACGGAGGATGCACCTTCGGTCGATCCGACCAGTGCGTCGGTCCTCATCGTTGAGGACAATGCCGAGGTCGGAAAGTTCGCCGCCGACACGCTGACCCAGCTCGGCTGCACCTGCGTGCTGGTCGAGAACGCCACCCACGCGCTGGAGGAGCTGGCCGTCGACCCCGGCAGGTTCGACCTGGTGTTCACCGATGTCGTGATGCCCGGCATGAGCGGCATCGAGCTTGCGGAGGAGATCCGCCGGCAGCGGCTCGATCTGCCGATCGTGCTTGCCTCCGGCTACAGCCAGGTGCTGTCGCAGCAGGGCAGCGGCGGCTTCGAGCTGCTGCAGAAGCCGTACTCCGCCGAGCAGCTGGCGCGGGTGCTGCACAAGGCCACCCGCTCGCGCCGGCTGAAGCGGGACCAGGCGCCGGCGTCGTGACGATGGACGGCAGGTTCTCGATTCCGTTGCCTCGCCACCGGTGTCGTCACCCGCGCATGCGGGTGATCCAGTATTCCAGAGACGCCGAGTCCAATCTGATAGGCCGCGGCGTACTGGGTCGCCCGGTCAAGCCGGGCGATGACCGCGTGGAGGAGGAGCAGCTTCGCATCCTCGCGACATGATTTGATCGCGGGCACGGCGAGGAACCGTTTGATTTGCCTTGGCGTTGTCGTGGCATGAGCAAAGCTGCGGCAACATCCGAAGCTTCGAGCAAGCAATCTTCCGCCAAGGCATCTTCGCCTCGGGCGGCGGGCGCGAAGCAAGCCGGCCTCGAAGATACCGACGCCGCGCAGACCGAAGACGACAAGTCTGAATTTGTCGAGGTCACCGCGGAAGACGGCGACCATGTCGAACCGCCGCCACCGGAAATTCTCGAGCCCGATCCCGAATTGTCGCCCGAAGAGGCCGAGCAGGCGCGCAAGGACTATTTGCTGACGCGGTTCTGGATCACCGCGCACGGCTACTGGGGACGCAACGGCGACCGGCTGGCGTGGCTGTTCACGATCGGCCTGCTGCTGTTGATTGTCGCCAATGTCGCCGTCCAGTACGGCATCAATGTCTGGAATCGCGCGATCTTCGATGCGATCGAAAAGCGCGATTCGGCGAGTGTCTTTCACCTGACTGCCATCTTCTTTCCGCTCGCGATCGGCAGCGTGCTGCTCGGCGTCGCCCAGGTATTCGGTCGCATGGGCATCCAGCGGCGCTGGCGCGCCTGGCTGACCAACGCCGTCGTCTCGCGCTGGCTGGCGAGCGGCCGCTACTACCAGCTCAACCTCGTCGACGGTGACCACAAGAACCCGGAATACCGCATCGCCGAGGACCTGCGGATCGCGACCGACTCGCCGGTCGACTTCATCGCCGGCGTGACGTCGGCGCTGCTGTCTGCCGTCACGTTCATTGTCGTGCTCTGGACGATCGGCGGCGCGCTGACGCTGACGCTCGGCGGCTCCTCCGTCAGCATCCCGGGTTTCCTTGTCATCGCCGCGATCATCTATGCCGCGATCGCGTCCGGCTCGATCATGGCGATCGGTCGTCGCTTCGCGCAGATTTCCGAGGACAAGAACCAGGCGGAGGCGGAATTCCGCTATGTCCTGACCCGCGTGCGCGAGAACGGCGAAAGCATCGCACTGCTCGGCGGCGAGACCGAGGAGCGCGACGGCATCGACAGGACATTCTCGAATGTGCTGCGGCAATGGGCGCGGCTCGCCGGACAGCACATGCGCACGACGCTGGTGTCGCAGGGATCGAATCTCATTGCGCCGGTGGTGCCCTTGCTGCTGTGCGCACCAAAATTCCTCGAGGGCAGCATGACGCTCGGCCAGGTGATGCAGGCAGCCTCCGCCTTCACCATCGTGCAGACCGCGTTCGGCTGGCTGGTCGACAATTATCCGAGGCTCGCCGACTGGAACGCATGCGCACGCCGCATCGCGTCGCTGATGATGTCGCTCGACGGGCTCGAACGCGCCGAGACCGGCGACGGCTTCGGCCGCATCAAGCGCGGCGAGACCAGCGGTGAAGCCATGCTGAGCCTCAACGACCTCTCCGTCACGCTCGACGACGGTACCGCCGTGGTCGGCGAAACCGAGGTCGTGATCGAGCCGGGGGAACGGTTGCTGGTCGCCGGCGAATCCGGGACCGGCAAGAGCACGCTGGTCCGCGCCATTGCCGGCTTGTGGCCCTGGGGCGGAGGCAGTGTCAGCCTGCATGCGGACCGCCGCCTGTTCATGCTCCCGCAAAAGCCCTACGTACCCTCGGGCACGCTGCGGCGCGCGGCGGCCTATCCCGGCGCGGCAGAGGACTGGAGCCTCGAGCAGATCGGCGACGCCTTGCACAAGGTCGGCCTCGACCATCTCAAGGAGAAGATCGAGGAGGACGCGCCGTGGGACCAGACGCTGTCCGGCGGCGAAAAGCAGCGGCTCGCCTTTGCCCGCCTGCTGCTGCACAGCCCCGACATCGTCGTGCTCGACGAGGCGACTTCCGCGCTCGACGAAAAGAGCCAGGACAAGATGATGGAGATGGTGACGATGGAATTGCCGAAGGCGACCATCGTCAGCGTCGCCCATCGCGTCGAGCTCGAAGCATTCCATAGCCGCAAGATCGTGCTGGAGCGCCGCAAGGGCGGCGCCAGGCTGGTCAGCGACGTCGACCTGATCCCGCGCAAGGGCAAGCGAAGGCTGCTCGGAGGCTTCCTGCGGCAACGGCGAGCCGCAGCCAAAGCGGCATAACGGGCGTTGGCGCTCCCGTCAAAACCGGTTATGCATGCCGCGCTTTTGATGAGGCAATGCGTGATCCCGAGCAACGACATTTCGCCGGCCCCGTTCGGCGGCCCTGGCGCCCAATGCGGCGCAGGCTGCCATCATCCGGCTTGCGCATGGCAGCGGATTGAAGCGCGGCGCGTTCCGGCCCTGGCTGTCGCGGCTGGTCAATCTGTTCGGCTCGGGGCCGCTCGACGTGACCTATCAGGGTGCATCGTTCCGCTTCTATCATCAGGCGAGCGCGACCGAGCGCGGCGCGCTGTTCAATCCCGATTACAATCTGGAAGAGCTCGCCTTCCTGCGCCGGCATGTCGGCACTGGCGGCACCTTCGTCGATCTCGGCGCCAATGTCGGCACCTATGCGCTGGCGCTGGCGCGCGATGTCGGGCCCAATGGCAAGGTGATCGCGATCGAGCCGCATCCGATGACGCATGCGCGGCTCAAATTCAACACGCAGGCCTCCGGCTATCCGCAGGTGCGGCTGGTTGCGGCCGCCGCAGGTCCGACCGACGGCGAGCTGATGATCGAGACCGATGGCGACAATCTCGGCGCCAGCCACATCGTCACCGGCACGCCCACGGGCAAGGCGTTCAAGGTGCCATCGCTGCGGCTGCAACGCATCCTCGAGGAGGCCGGCGCGACCAGCGTCGATGCGCTGAAGATCGACGTCGAGGGTTTCGAGGACCGCGTGCTCACCGGCTTCTTCCGCGACGCGCCTGAGCAGCTGTGGCCCCGCGCGGTCGTGATCGAGCATCTGTCAAAGGACGAATGGACCGACGACTGCATTGCGGACATGCACGCGCGCGGTTACGTCGATCAGGGCCGGACGCGGAGCAACACGCTGCTTGTGCGGGAATGAGATGTAACCACGTCAGAGATCTGCTCCCTCTCCCGCTTGCGGGGAGGGTTGGGGTGGGGTGTCGCCGCGATGGGGCTAGTCATTATGCGGAGAGAGCCCCCACCAGGATTGCATCTTCGATGCAACCCGACCTCCCCCCGCAAGCGGGAGAGGTGCAACGAGTCTGAGGATGTAGTGTCGCACACACAGGGAAACTCGCAATGATCGATCATATCGGCTTTTCGGTCTCCGACTACGAACGCGCGAAGACGTTCTACCAGACGGCGCTGGCGCCGCTCGGTTATGGCCTGATCATGGAAGTGCCTGCTGAAGTCACTGGGCACGCGCCTGCGGCGGGCTTCGGCGCCGACGGCAAGCCGGATTTCTGGATCGGCGGCGAGGGCGCGATGAACAAGCCGGTGCATATCGCGATCACAGCCAAGGACCGCGCCGCCGTCGACGCCTTCTACAAGGCCGCGATGGCCGCCGGCGGCCGCGACAACGGCGCGCCCGGCATTCGCGCGCATTATCACCCGAACTACTACGGCGCGTTCGTGCTCGATCCCGACGGCCACAACATCGAGGCGGTCTGCCAAACGCCCGGATGAGGTGCTTCAAGGAACGGCGCGGCGCGCGATCCGTTATCGCTTCGAACTGCGATGGAGCGATCAATGCGCGCGACGCGACCTGACATCGGTGGACCTGACATCGGCAACTGCCGCACGGTCTCGACTCGTAATGCCGATCGAGCCTCCCGAGATTCCCCCGACGACGCCGGGCACGCCGAGTGAACCGCCGCCCGGAATTCCGCCCGGCAATCCGCAGCCGGAGGTTCCACCGCCGGTGCGCGAACCCGGCGAGCCGCCGCGACCGGACGAACTGCCCGGCAAGACCCCCGACGAATCACCGGTGCGCGGACCGCCCGGGCCGACTGGCCCGCCGCCTGCGACAGATCGACCCGCCGTCCCCTGATTCGCCATCGCGCCCTGGTTCCACGTCGACTGCGAGTGTGTCCGAGCGTTTCTTCTGAACACGCGGTGAACAAGCACACATGCAACCCGTTATAATGTCGAAATAAACTTCGCCGATGATTCGGCGCTCGCCACAATCCGGCCTAACGGCTGGCAATTCATCGTCCTGCCGAATTGTTCGGCTCTGACTTCCTTATCCTTCCTGCCCAGACTTTCCGCCGGGGACTCCAAGACCATGACAAAGCTTCGTCTCGTGCTGCTTGCCACGACTGCGCTGACGGTGATGCAATTCGCCACCTCAGCGTCGCACGCACAAACTTCGCCGCTGGTCGTTGCACAGGCGCAGCCAAAGGAAGAGCTCGGACCTGACGGAAAGCCGAAGCCACGGCCCGCGCCGGGCGCACCTGCGCATCCGGCACCGCCCGCCGCCGCACCGCATCCGCAAGCGCCGCCTCCAGCAGCCGCGCCGCATCCGGCTCCGCCGCCGGCCGCAGCGCCCGCGCGTCCAACCCCGCCACCTCCGCCACCGGCCGCTGCTCCGCCGCATCCGACGCCGCCGGCTCCGCCCGCGGCAGCACCTGCGCGCCCCGCTCCGCCTCCGCCGCCCGCGGCCGCTCCCGCACACCCTGCTCCGCCGACAGCTCCGGCACGGCCCGAACCACCCGCCGCGCGCCCGGCACCGCCTCCGCCGGCAGCCGCACCCGCACGGCCCGAGCCGCCTGCCGCGAAGCCGGCACCTGCACGGCCTGAGCCGCCTGCGGCGGCGCCCGCGAAGCCTGCGACGCCACCGCCACCGGCCGCCGCGCCCGCACATCCGACGCCGACCCCGCCGCCGCCTGCCGCAGCACCGCAACGCCCGGGCACACCGCCGGCCGGCGCAGGTCCCGCGCACACGCCGCCGACGCCCGCCCCGGGGGCCGCAGCACCGACAGCGCCGGGGACCGCAGCTCCCGCAGCACGCCCCGGCACGCCGCCCGCGGCCGCAACGCCAACACCCGCAACGCCGGGAGCCCCGACAACGGCACCGGCCGAGCGCCGGCCTGGCGATCGGCCGGGTGGTGAACGTCCGGCTGGTGAACGTCCTGGCGGCGCGAAGCAACCGCCGGGCACGCCGCCCGGCGCGACGTCGCCGGCAACGCCTACACCATCGACGACGACGACACCTCCTGCCGCAGGCGGCCAGCCGCCGGCACGGCCTGGCACCCCCGGCACCCCACCTGCCGCGACGCCTCCCGGGGCGACGCCGACACCACCGGCGCCGGGTCAGCAAGGACGTCCGGCCACACCGCCCGGAACGGCTCCGACCCCGGGAGCCGCAATGGGCGCCCCCGGCGCGACACCGGCTCCGGGTCAGCCGGGACGCCCGGGTACTCCGCCAGCTGCTGGTGCTGCGCCCGGCGTATCACCAGCCCAAGGAGCCGCCATGGGCGCGCCAGCGGCGCGGCCGGCCGGCCCCTCGGCGCCGGGTGTCGTCCCCGGCTCGGCGGCCGCAACGCCCCCGCCCGACAAGGCGCAATACGCCCCGCCGACGGTCTCGTCCGCGTTCCGGGCCGCGCCAACGGTCACGGCGCCGCTTCCGCCGCCTCCGCGACGTGACAACATCTCGCCGCTCGCGATCGGTGCCGCCGTCGGTGCGGGCGTAGTGGCCGGCGCGATCATCGGCGGGACCATCGCCGACCTGCACAACCAGCGGCAGGAAGTCGTCGAAGGAGGCCGCACCATCTACACCGAGCCGGACCGCATCATCATCCGCGATCCGGGCGGTCAGGCCTATGTGCGCGGCGACGACGTCTATCGCTTCCGCTATGGCGCGCGTGACATCCGCACCGAGACGATCGGCGGCGAGACCCGCACCGTCGTGGTTCGTCCCGACGGCAGCGAGATCATCACCGTGGTCGGTCCTGATGGCCAGATGCTGCGCCGGATCCGCAGGGATCCCGGTGGCCGCGAGCTCGTCATCATCGACAACAGCTATCGCGATCCGGGCGCGGTCGGCGGCTTCTATGTCGACCTGCCTCCGCCGGTGGTCCGCATCCCCTATGATCGCTACATCGTCGAGTCCGACAGTGCGGCGCCGGACGTGATCTACGACACCATGGAGGCGCCGCCAGTGGACCGGATCGCCCGACGCTATACGCTCGACGAGATCCGCTACAGCCCGAACGTCCGCATGCTGATGCCGTCGATCGACGTCAACAGCATCAACTTCGACTCCGGCTCGTGGCAGATTCCGCCGGATCAGGCGGCGAAGCTGCAGGCGATCGCCGACGGCCTCAACCGGGCCATCCAGCGCAATCCGCGCGAGGTGTTCCTGATCGAAGGCCACACGGATGCGACCGGCAACGACACCGACAATCTGTCGCTGTCCGACCGCCGTGCGCAATCCGCCGCTGAGCTGCTGACGCAGCAATTCGGCGTGCCGGCGGAAAACCTGACCTCGCAGGGCTACGGCTCGCAATACCTGAAGGAGCAGACCGACGGACCGAGCCGCATCAACCGGCGCGTCACCGTCCGCCGCATCACCCCGCTGCTCAACGGCGGCACCGCCTCCGCAGCGCCGCCGCGCTGAGCCGGCGCGACATTACGATACGAAATGGCCGGGAGCGATCCCGGCCATTTTTGTATGTGGCGCGACGCGAGGCCTCTTGCTTCACCTCGCCCCGCTTGCGGAGACTCCCCCTCACCCCAACCCTCTCCCCGTGAAGAACGGGACAAGGGAGCGCCGCGCCGATGTGGACGCGGACTGCTTTGTCCGATCACCGCGCCATCTGCTGCGGATCGTAGAAGAAGCGCTCCTCGACCAGCTCCTCGCCGCGCCAGGTCTGCCAGGCGACCTCCTCCATGCTGCGGACCTTGCCGTCCTTGCCGGTGAATTCGAACCGCCAGCAAATCGCCGAATGATCGCCGTCGAGGAGCAGCGGCCCGAGCCGCGTGGTCTTGACGCCGGAGACTGCCGCCAGCACCGCCGCTTCGCGCGCCGCCAGCGCCTCGCGGCCGACGCGCCATTCGCCGTCGTTTTCCTGGGTGCGGGCATCGGCCGAATAGAAGTTCCTGATTGCGCCGACATGATCGTTGGATTCGACCGTGTCAGCGAAGGCTTGCAACGTCTTGAGCGAGGGCATGAGCACTCTCCTTTTACCGACTGATGGTCGGTATTTATCGACTGATAGTCGGTAAGTCAACTGGCGCCGCTGCGGAAGCTGGGCTAGAGATGGATGATGGCAACCCAGGCCGAACGGCGCGAGAAGACCAGAGCCGCGATCGTCAAGGCGGCGCGGCGCATTTTTGGCGAGCGCGGCTTTGCCGCGGCGACGATGGACGACATCGCCAGTGGCGCGCGCGTCGCCAAGGGCGCGGTCTATCATCACTTCGCGACCAAGGAGGCGGTGTTCGAGGCGGTGTTCGAGCAGGTCTCGATGGACCTCGTCGCCGATCTCGACCGCATCTCGCGCGCCGAGAACGATCCGCTCGCGGCGATGGCGGCCGGAACGCA
The DNA here is from genome assembly GCF_054057015.1 of Bradyrhizobium sp. JR3.5. NCBI lineage: Bacteria > Pseudomonadati > Pseudomonadota > Alphaproteobacteria > Hyphomicrobiales > Nitrobacteraceae > Bradyrhizobium > Bradyrhizobium sp. JR3.5. Next base: position 2,988,665 of record NZ_JBSRYV010000002.1, on the reverse strand, counting down.
GGGCTATTTCGCGGCGTGTTCAAAAGGCCCGACCGGCCAGATCATTCTGCGCGACGGCCCGGCCGTGCTCGGCTGGGAACGCTGGCGCGAGATCGACGCCAAGCATTTCGGCGGCAAGTTTCCGCGCGCGCTGACGGCGGCGATGGATGCCGGCGTGATCGCCAAGCAGCCGGTCGAGCCGCTGGCGCGGCTGCTGCTCGGCGCGGTGACGGAAGCCGCAGTCGCTGTCTCCGCCGGGCCCGACATCGGCAAGACCGGCACCGATTACGCGCGTGCGTTCCGTTCGCTGCTCGATGCGCTCAGGGTGAAGTAGCCGAACTCTCTCCCCGCGTCGTCCCGGCGAAGGCCGGGCCCATAACCACGGGATTGAGTTGTTGAAGCGAGCTGGGGCCCCAGCGTGCTTCATCACCACGGCCGGTGGTTATGGGTCCCGGGTCGCGCTTCGCTTGCCCGGGACGACGAGGTGAGAGAGCGCCGCCTCAATCCTTGTCGTTCTCGAGCCGGAAGATCTGCGAGCCTTCGCCGCTCGAGAGCAGGCCGGTCTTGTTGTACAGGCCGAGCTTGGCGCGGGTGTCTGATATGTCCAAGTTGCGCATCGTCAGCTGGCCGATGCGGTCGGCCGGCGTGAAGGCGGCGTCCTCGACCTTCTCCATGCTGAGACGCTCGGGCGCATAGGTCAGGTTCGGGCTCTCGGTATTCGATATCGAGTAGTCGTTGCCGCGGCGTAGCTCGAGCGTCACCTCGCCGGTGACGGCGCGCGCCACCCAGCGCTGCGCGGTCTCGCGCAGCATCAGGGCCTGCGAATCGAACCAGCGGCCCTGATACAGCAGCCGGCCGAGCCGCATGCCGCTGATGCGGTATTGCTCGATGGTATCCTCGTTGTGGATGCCGGTGACGAGACGCTCATAGGCGATGTGCAGCAGCGCCATGCCGGGCGCCTCGTAGATGCCGCGGCTCTTGGCCTCGATGATCCGGTTCTCGATCTGGTCGCTCATGCCGAGCCCGTGGCGGCCGCCGATCGCGTTGGCCTCCAGGAACAGTGCGACCGGATCGGCGAACCTCTTGCCGTTGAGCGCGACCGGCTGGCCCTCCTCGAAGCGTACCACGACCTTCTCGGGCTTGACGTCGCAATCGGCGCGCCAGAACGGCACGCCCATGATCGGATTGACGATGGTGATGCCGCTCGCAAGGCTCTCGAGATCCTTGGCCTCATGGGTCGCGCCGAGCAAATTGCTGTCGGTCGAATAGGCCTTCTCCGCGCTCATCTTGTAGGCAAAGCCCTGCGCGGTCATGAACGCCGACATTTCGGCGCGGCCGCCCAGCTCGTCGATGAACTGCTGGTCGAGCCACGGCTTGTAGATGCGCAGGCTCGGATTGGTCAGCAGGCCGTAGCGGTAGAAGCGCTCGATGTCGTTGCCCTTGTAGGTCGAGCCGTCGCCCCAGATGTTGACACCGTCCTCCTGCATGGCCGCGACCAGCATCGTGCCGGTCACCGCGCGGCCGAGCGGCGTGGTGTTGAAATAGGTGATGCCGCCGGTCGAGATGTGGAACGCGCCGGACTGGATCGCGGCGATGCCCTCATGCACCAGCTGGGTGCGGCAATCGACCAGGCGGGCCTTCTCGGCGCCGAAATCCATCGCCTTGCGCGGGATCGCGTCGTAATCGGCCTCGTCGGGCTGGCCGAGATTGGCGGTGTAGGCGAAGACCTTGGCGCCCTTCAGCTTCATCCAGAGCAGCGCCGCCGAGGTGTCGAGCCCACCCGAGAACGCGATGCCGACTTTTTCGCCGGTGGGCAGGCTTTTCAGAATCGTACTCATGGGACGGTCCAATCGGTCGAAATCGATGAGGTTTCTGGGGTGGCGATATCAAATTTCGGAAGGCGGGGCACGCCTTTAATCAGGCTTCCGTACCGCCGGGCTCGGCCTTGCCGCCCCGGCGCCAGCGCTGCATCAGCCGGTAGCCGGGCATCGCCAGCCGCGTCAGCGCGGCATCGACCTGGGCATCGGTCAGCCGGGTCGCGGCCCAGCGATAGATCAGCGCATAGAACAGCCAGACGGTGAAGAACGACACCAAGCCGGCGATCGCCACATCGGTGAAAAAGTGCCCGCCAAAGGCCATGCGAAGCCCGCTGGTGACGATGCCGAACACGGTCGCCCCGGCAAAGGCCAGCGGCCGCCAGACGGGCGGCGTCAGCGCCGCCGGCGCATAGGTCCAGAACGCGGTGGCGCCCTCGCCGGAGAAGAACGAGCAGTTGCGCGGGCAGCCGCCGCGCGGGTCCCACCACGGCTTGAATGGCAAATCGCCGCCGAACTGCGTCACGAACACCGGCCGCGGCCGGCCCCAGTAGTTCTTGAAGGTGAGGTTGGTGAGCACGCCGGCCGAGAGCAGCATCGTGGTGAGCAGAAACACCGCGGCGCGGCCGGACATCAGCATCGGCCGTTCGGGGCGGATGAATTTCCAGACGATGGTCACGATCGCCGGCAGCACCAGCGCCCAGGCGACCCACATCGCCGCATCGCGCGCGAACGACGCCACCGCGTCGAGCTTCAGCGGGAAGGTTTTCTGCGCGGCGTCGTAGAACATGGCCGCGAGCTTCAGGTCGAGCTCGGGATAGACCCCGAACAGGATGCCGATGATGAGCGCGAGCGCCAGCGCGATAAAGAGTCCGGTCCGGTTCATGGCGCGCGGTTTAGCCGAGGCGGATGAGCATGAAAAGTGCGTCGGCTTGCCTTACCATCCCCTGGAGGGGGAGGGTCGGCTCACGTTGAGCGGAGCGAAATGTGAGCCGGGGTGGGGTGAAGGTCTCTCCGCCTCGGCACTGCCCGAGTTGAGGGATCACCCCACCCCGCTGCGCATTGCGCTCCGCTCCATGCGCAACGACCCTCCCCCTCCAGGGGAGGGTGAGAGCCGTCATCACGGCTGCGGCGATTGCGACGGCAATGGCGGGGGCGGCGGCAGGGGACGCGGCGGCTCGCGCCAGGCGCCGGCGGTGCGGCCGGCGATCAGCCAGTAGACCAGGCCGGCGACGATGCCGGCGCCGGTCATGATCTCCATGTGCCGGCGCACGATGCCGTGGAATTGCATCATGTCGGGATCGAACGGAACCAGGCCGAGATAGCAGGCCGCACCGACGATTGCGCCGCCGACGGCGTAGGCCAGCACGCTCCTGATGAAGAAGGCCTCGGTGATCAGCACCACGATCAGCGCGGGCAACAATGCAAAGCCGGATATGAAGATGAAGCCGAAGCCGAGCACGACGTTAATCGCACTCTGGTCGATCTGCCCGCCGAAATCGCTGATCTCGGGATACAGCACCGCGACGACCACGATGATCCCGGCCACGAAGCAGGCCATCAGGAAGCCGAAGGCGACGACGAACAGGCGGCCGATGAAGGCCATCTGATCAGTCCGTCATCGCCATCGCGCGCAGCGCCTGGCGCTCGCGGGCCGAGAGCTTTTCGGTCTCCGACTTGAGCTGGCCGCAGGCGGCGAGGATGTCGCGGCCGCGCGGCGTGCGCACCGGCGAGGAATAGCCGGCGTTGAAGATGTATTCGGAGAACTTTTCGATCTGCTCCCAGTCCGAGCATTCGTAGGCGGTGCCCGGCCACGGATTGAACGGGATCAGGTTGATCTTGGCCGGAATGCCCTTGAGCAGCTTCACCAGCAGCTTGGCGTCGTCGAGCGAATCGTTGACGCCCTTGAGCATCACATATTCGAAGGTGATACGCCGCGCGTTCGAGGCGCCGGGATAATCGCGGCAGGCCTGCAGCAATTCCTTGATCGGATATTTGCGGTTCAGCGGCACCAGCTCGTTGCGCAGCTCGTCGCGCACGGCATGCAGCGAGATCGCGAGCATCACGCCGATCTCGTCACCGGTGCGCTGGATATTCGGCACCACGCCCGAGGTCGACAGCGTGATGCGGCGGCGGGAAATGCCGATGCCTTCATTGTCGCCGACAATCAGCAGCGCATCGCGCACCGCGTCGAAATTGTAAAGCGGCTCGCCCATCCCCATCATCACGATGTTGGTGACGCGCCGCGTGCCGTCCTCGCGATCGGCCCAGTCGTTCAGCCGGTCGCGCGCCACCATCACCTGGCCGACGATCTCGCCGGCGGTGAGGTTGCGCACCAGCCGTTGCGTGCCGGTGTGGCAGAACGAGCAGTTCAGCGTGCAGCCGACCTGCGAGGAAACGCACAACGTGCCGCGATCGGTCTCGGGAATGTAGACGCACTCGACCTCGTGCGGCCGCTCGACCTTGTCGCCGCTCGGCAGCCGCAGCAGCCATTTGCGCGTGCCGTCGTTGGAGATCTGCTCGGCGACCACCTCGGGACGGTCGACGGTAAAATGCTTCTCGAGCTCGGCGCGCATGTCTTTCGAGACGTTGGTCATCTCGGCAAAGCTCTTGGCGCCGCGGAAATACATCCAGTTCCAGAGCTGCTGGGTGCGCATCTTGCGCTGCGCAGTCTGCACGCCGATCTCGCCCAGGCGATCGGCGATCTCGGCGCGCGACAGCCCGATCAGCGACGGCTTGGCCGGCGGCACATAGGTCTCGAGCGGAACCTTTTCGACCAGCGCGCTGGCGCCGGACACGGCATTGGTGGTCACGGTGTCGGTCATGAAACCTCAAATAGGCCTTCCAGCCGGTGCTGGAAAGCCGCCAAATACCTCAATTTTTCCCTCAGAGCCGGTCTTAGCGCCGGCAGTCCTGCCCCAGCCGGTCGAGCGCCTGCGCCAGGCCCTTCAGCGAGAAGCTGTCGATCGTCTCGGTGCCCTTCGCCGAGACGGCTTTTACCGTCAGATCGGCCGATTTGCGCATGGCTTCCACCATCCGCTCCTCCTCGGCTGCATTCTTGATCCAGAGGCCGTCGCCCTGGGTGTACATCGCATAGGTCCCGCCGCCGACCTGGAGCGTCGATTCCGAGCCCGGCTTCACGGTGTAGCCGATCATGATCGAGACTTCGTTGACGACCTTCTCGGCCGGGCGGGTCGAGATGAAGGCATAGGCCGGATCGCGCGGCCGGTTCGGCGGGTTGGTCTTCGACGACGACGGCTTGGCGAGCGCAAAGCACACCTTCTTGCCGTTGGGCGCTGCGGTGTAGGCGCCCCAGGTGCCGAATTGGCCGATCAGCGTCGGCTCCGCGCCGCCGGCTGCAGCTGCCGCGGCCGAAGTCGCCGGCTTGGCCGCTTCCTTCGCCGTATCTTTCTTGGGTGCAGCCTGCGCCGGCGCGAGGGAGACGATCCCGCACACGACACAAACAGCCAGTGATGTCAGAATTTGCCGCACGGCCAACTGGTTCCCCCATCATTGTGACTGGAAGATGGCTCGGCGATTCCCCTCCGCCGGCTCGGATGGATAACCGGGAAACGCTTTTTTGGGAAGGCAGTTGGCCCGGACCCTCGCGCCGGCCCAGCCTCGCGCGCGTCCATTGATTCTCGATTCATGCTTAGTGCTTGTTGTCGCGCATCTGACCTTGATCAGCGCTTGATCAACCCTTGGCGCGCGCCGCACGCTGCCTCTCCCATTGCGCATCGGTCCATTGCAGCAGGTCCTCGGCACCGGAACTGCGCAAATGCGCGCCGCCGTCCTGCACCACCATCTCGCCGTTGATGTAGCCGGCCTGATCGGAAATCAGGAAGCTCGCGAGATTGGCAAGCTCGGAATGCTCGCCGGCGCGACCGAGCGGATTGCGCTGCGACCAGGTCTCGCCGCGCGCTTCGGGACGCAACTGCCCGGTCGCACCCGGCGTCGGAAACGCACCCGGCGCGATCGCCACGGTGCGGATGCCTTTCGGGCCCCACTCGACGGCAAGGCTCTTGGTCATCGCCAGCACCGCGGTCTTGGCCATCGACGACGGCACCGTGAAGGCGCGGCCCGTGATGGTCGAGGTCGAGAGGATCGAGAGCACCACGCCCTTGTGCCTGCCGTCGATCCAGCGGCGGCCGGCAGCGAGCGTGCAGTACATCGTGCCATGCAGCGTCGGCGCGAGTATCGCGTCCGCGGCACGGAATGACAAATGTTCGCTCTGCGCAATAAAGGTTGCGGCAGCATTATTGACGAGAACGTCGATCGGCGCGTCCTGCCAGACCTGATGCATCATCGCCTCGACCGCGGCGCCGTCGCGGATATCGCAGCGCGCGGTCGACACCTTGGCGCCGAGCTCGCTGCGGAATTTGCCCGCGGTTTCCTCCAGCAGCCCCTCGCGCCGCCCGCAGATGATCAGTTCGGCGCCGAGTTCGGCGAAGCGGCCGCCCATCGCTGCACCAAGACCGGACCCGCCGCCGGTGATCAGGATGCGCTTTTTCGCTAGCAGGCCTTTTTCAAACATAGTTTGATCCCTCCGCACTGTATTGTCGCTCCGCCGCAAATCCGGCATGAAGCTTTCAGCTCTTTTTGCGTCCGAAACTCAGGTGTGTCCATGAAAGCCATCCTCTGCTCGCAATACTGTCAACCCGACGATCTCGTGCTGGCTGACGTGCCCGATCCGGTGGCGGGTCCGGGCGAAGCCGTGATCGCGATCAAGGCGGCGGCGCTGAATTTCTTCGACATCCTGATGATCCAGGGCAAGTACCAGATCAAGCCGCCGTTCCCGTTCTCGCCGGCCGCCGAAGTCGCGGGCGTGATCGAGAGCGTCGGCGCGGGCGTCACTGACCTGAAGGTCGGCGACCGCGTCGTCGCTTCATGCGGCCACAACGGCGCGCGCGACAAGATCGCGCTGCCGGCGAATACGATCGTGAAGATTCCCGACAATCTCGATTACGACCGCGCCGCCGGCATTATCATCATCTACGGCACCGCGCTGCATGCACTCGAAGATCGCGCGAGCCCGAAGCCGGGCGAGACGCTCGCGGTGCTGGGTGCCGCCGGCGGCACCGGCCTTGCCGCGTGCGAACTCGGCAGGCTGATGGGCCTGAAGGTGATTGCCTGCGCATCGTCAGACGAGAAGCTCGCATTCGCCAAGCAGCACGGCGCCGAGCTGACGCTGAACTACGCCAAGGAAGATCTCAAAGAGGGCCTGCGCAGGCTGACGAATGGCAAGGGCGCCGACATCGTGTTCGATCCGGTCGGCGGCTCCTATGCCGAAGCCGCGCTGCGCTCGACCGCATGGGAAGGCCGCTTCCTGGTGATCGGCTTTGCCGCCGGCGACATTCCGAAGATTCCGCTCAACCTTGCGCTGCTCAAGGGCTGCGACATCCGTGGCGTGTTCTGGGGCGCGTGGGCGCGGCAGAACCCGGAGAAGAACCGCAAGAACCTCGAGAAGCTCGTGCAGTGGACCGCGGAAGGCAAGATATCGTCGCATGTCGACCGCACCTTCCCGCTGTCGCAGACATCAGAAGCCCTGAAGGTGCTCGCCGGCCGCAAGGCGATGGGCAAGGTGATCTTGCATCCGGGAAGCTGAGCTGAGATCGCGCAGCCCGGATGGAGCGCAGCGAAATCCGGGACCGCTCGATCGATTGGTGAGTAAGACCCCGGATTGCGCTGCGCCTCATCCGGGCTACAGTCTGAGAACAGACGACCGCGCTCCTTGCCATCACCGTCACCCTGAGGAGCGCGCTCTTGCGCGCGTCTCGAAGGGTCGACGGCCACCGGCGGGGCCGTGCATCCTTCGAGGCTCGCTCCGCTCGCACCTCCAGCGACAACGGCTTAGCCGTTGCGCGGGGATGACGGATCGAGAGCTCCTTCCCGCTACGCTTGCGACGCTCCCTCTTCCGGCACTCCGCGCTTCAGCGCGGCGCGCGCGGCATCGCGGTGCTCCGGGGTGATGTGGCTTGCCACCATGCGGATCGCGGTTGCGAGCACGGCGGCATCGTCGGTGAAGCCGAGCACCGGCAGCATGTCCGGGATGAAATCGAACGGCAGGATGAAATAGGCGATCGCGCCGAGCAGCGCCGCCTGGACATGGCGCGGCGTCTGCCGGTCGAAGGCGCAGTAATAGGCGGCGAGCAGATCCTCGGCGAAAGGCAGCCGCGCCACCACTTTCTTGAACTTGATCCAGAAGCGGCGGCGTACGCTTTCCGGGTCCTGCGCCAGCCGGTCGGCAGGCCCGAATCCCGCGCCGGTGTTGGTCGATGGCATCACCAGGTTCCCTTTGGCGCCGCGCGACGGATCGGCGGCGGACCATGCGAATCTGGGGATGTCGGCCAACCGGCGCAAGGTTGCGCGCAGCCGGGTCAATTGACCCCGAACTGCCTCGCGATCGCGTTCATGGCCTTGGCGAGGTCGATGTCGCGCTTGGTCACCCCGCCGACATCGTGGGTCGCCAGCACGACCTCGACCGTCTTGTAGACGTTCTTCCATTCGGGGTGATGGTCGCTCTTCTCGGCGACCAAAGCGGCGCGCGCCATGAAGCCGAAGGCCTCGTTGAAGTCCTTGAACACGAAGGTCTTTGCGATCGCCTCGCGTCCGGCCAGCTCCGACCAGCCGGCCAGTTCCCAAAGCGCGGCCTTCTTTGCTTCCGCTGACAGCCTTTCGACCATGGCAACCCTCCCGTTTGACGCCGACCTTAGCCTAACAACCGGCCTCCGGGGTGGGATCCATGCCGAAAATAAGGCCGAAATAGCGTCCTATCGCCGCTGGTAACCATGACGGAGATGTAACATCTGTGGCTCCAGGAATTTGCTACAAATGCAGAATGTGTGCGCGTTGGTAGTTTTGCGAGATTGAGCCCCGACGATTGTTTGCGAGATCGATGACAGACGGCCCCGCCAGCATATCGCCCAAGCCGCTGCGCTCTGCAAAGCGACGGCTGATGTTCGTCTTGATCGCGGGCGCGCTCGCCATCGTCGGCGCGATGGCCGCCGGGTATTATTTCGCGGTGCGTCCGGTGACGCTGCGGATCGCGGTCGGCCCCGCAAGCAGCGATGACCTCAAGGTCGTGCAGGCGCTGGCGCAGGCCTTCAACAACCAGCAGCACACCCAGGTCAAGCTGCGCCCGGTGCAGACCGACGGCGCCACCGCCAGCGCGCAGACGCTGGCCGACGGCAAGGCCGACCTCGCCATCATCCGCGGCGATCTCGAGGTGCCGAAGAATGCGCAGGCAGTCGCGACCTTGCGCAAGAACGTCGTGGTGATGTGGGTGCCGCCCGCAGCCAAGGGCAAGAGCAAGAGCCGCAAGGCCGCAAAGATCACCAAGATCGCGCAGCTTGCCGGCCGCAAGATCGGCGTCGTCGGCCGCACGCCGGCCAACGTCAATCTGCTGAAGCTCATCCTGCAGCAATACGGCGTCGACCCGATGAAGGTCGAGATCGTGCAATTCCCGGCCAATGAAGCGGTCGAGGCCATCAAGAACCTGAAGGCCGATGCCTATCTTGCCGTCGGTCCGGCCAACAGCAAGCTCACGATCGATGCGATCACGGCGTCGACCAAAGACGGCGGCGAGCCCACCTTCCTGCCGATCGACGCGTCCGAGGCGATCGCGCAGAACCATCCGGCCTATGAGGCCGCGGAAATTCCCGCCGGCTCGCTCGGCTCGGCCGACCGGCCCGACGACGAGGTGAAGACGATCAGCTTTTCGCACCATATCGTCGCGCGAAAGGGCCTGTCGGACGCGACGGTCGCGGCATTCACCCGGCAATTGTTCGCGATCCGCCAATCGCTCAAGAACGATTTCCCGCTCGCCGCCAAGATCGAGACGCCCGACACCGACAAGGACGCCACCATTCCGGTGCATCCCGGCGCGGCCGCCTTCGTCGACGGCGAGGAAAAGACCTTCCTCGACCGCTACAGCGATTACATCTGGTGGAGCCTGATGGCGTTCTCGGCGATGGGCTCGGCCGGTGCATGGTTCGCCGGCTATCTCAAGCAGGACGAGCGCAACACCAACACCTCGCAGCGCGAACGCCTGCTGGAGATGCTGAAGGCTGCGCGGCAGAGCGATTCGACCGATGAGCTCGACCAACTGCAGGCGGAAGCCGACGACATCCTGCGCCACACGCTCGACTGTTTCGAGCATGGCGCCATCGAGGAAGGCACGCTGACCGCGTTCAACATCGCGCTCGAGCAGTTCCACAACGCGGTGGCCGACCGCAAGGCGCTGCTGCTCAGCATGCCGCAGAATTTGCAACGGACTGCGAGCCAGTTCAGGGCGGCGGGCACGGCGTAGGGTTTACTCTCCCAATCTCTCCACAAGCTCACCTTCGCCTCTCCCGCTTGCGGGTGGGGGGCTCTCTCGGCGATACGACTCGTGGAGAGAGCCCCCACCCCACCCTCTCCCGCAAGCGCGAGAGGGAGCCTGACGTGCGTGCTCGCCTCACGCTGCGTACTCTCCGCTGTAATCTCTCCGTCATGGAATTTTTCTAGGTCTGTGCTGGCCCGCGGCGCATTGTCGCTGTGACCTGAGGAGGTTCCATGACGATCCGGTTCTCGCGAAGACTGACCCGCCGACGTTTTCTCTCGACGGCTGCTGCGGCCGGCGCCGGCGTGATTGCGATGCCTTATCTGTCGCGCGCGGCCGATCGCCCCGTGATCACCCATGGCGTGCAGTCCGGCGATGTCGGCGTCGACGGCGGCGTGGTGTGGGCGCGCGCGGACCGTCCCTCCCAGATGATGGTCGAGGTCGCGACATCAGATTCGTTCAAGGATGTCCGCGCGCTGCCGCCGATCACGGCGTTGCCGGAGAGCGACTTCACCGCAAAGATGCTGCTGGAGAACCTGCCCTCGGGCCAGGACATCTTCTATCGCGTCCGCTTCCGCGATCTCGCCCATATCGACATTGTCGGCGAGCCCGTGGTCGGCCGCTTCCGCACCGCGCCGAGCGACCGCCGCGACGTCTCCTTCGTGTGGGGCGGCGACGTCGCCGGCCAGGGCTGGGGCATCAACCCTGACGACGGCGGCATGATCACCTTCGCCGCGATGAAGAAGCACGCCCCGGATTTCTTCCTGCATTCCGGCGACACCATCTATGCCGACGGCGTCATCACCGCCGAGCAGAAGCAGCCCGACGGCAAGATCTGGAAGAACATCACGATCCCGGAGAAGGCCAAGGTCGCCGAGACGCTCGACGAATACCGCGCCGCGCACAAATACAATTTCCTCGACGGCAATCTGCGCGCCTTCAATGCCGAGGTGCCGATCTTCGTGCAGTGGGACGACCACGAGGTGACCAACAACTGGTCGCTGTCGAAGCAGCTGCCGGCGGCCTACAAGGAGCGCGACATCAACGTGCTCGCGGCGCGCGCGGCAAAAGCCTTCCACGAGATGTATCCGATGCGCGAGAGCATCGTCGAGCCCGGCCGCGTCTATCGCACGCTGAGCTACGGCCCGCATCTCGACGCGTGTTCATGCTCGACGAGCGCAGCTATCGCGGCCCCAACGGTCCGAACCTGCAGGAGACCTACGGCCCCGACGCCTATTTCATCGGGCCGGAACAGATGGCCTGGCTGAAGCGCGCGCTGCTCAACTCGCGCGCGACCTGGAAGGTGATCGCCTCCGACATGCCGCTATCGCTGATCGTCTATGACGATGCCGCCAACAAGAAGGGCTCGGAAGCGTTCGCGCAGGGCGACGGCCCGGCGCGCGGCCGCGAACTCGAGATCGCCGACATCCTGCGCTTCATCAAGACCGCAGGCATCGCCAACACGGTGTGGCTGACCGCCGACGTGCACTATGCGGCTGCGCACTACTACAACCCGAACAAGGCCCAGTTCCAGGAGTTCGATCCGTTCTGGGAATTCGTCTCCGGCCCGCTGCATGCCGGCACATTCGGTCCGAACGAGCTCGACAACACGTTTGGTCCCGAGGTGAAGTTCGTCAAGGCACCGGGCGAAGCCAACCAGAACCTGCCGCCGTCGGCCGGCATGCAGTTCTTCGGTCACGTCAAGATCGACGGCAAGAGCGGGCAGATGACGGTGAGCCTGCGCGACCGCGTCGACGCCGAGCTGTGGGCGATCACGCTCGATCCGAAGCCGGTGTAATCAGGGTCTCAGCCGCGACGGAACCCGACGTCCTGTCCTGCAGCCCTTGCCTCAAGGCTGGGGCTGCACGATTGACGGGGGATGGACGCCACCAGCCTCTTCCGGTACCTCTATCGGAGCCGTTATGCTGGGGGCCCGGAGGGGCGGAGCATGAGGCGCTGCGAATTGATTCGCGTGCTCGGTGGCATCGTCGTGGGGCTTCGGCCGCACCGTTTGCTTGTGGTCGCGATCGCCGTGTTCGCGCTGCTGCCGATCGAGGTCAGCGATGCCGGCTGGCTGCCTGATCTCTTCAAGAGCTCATCGAAGCATCCCAAGGCGCCAAAGCGCGCGAAATCGGCAAAGCCGGCCAGATTGGCAAGGCAGCACCGCGCGCCATCAAAGCAACGCGCCACGCGGCTCGCCGCCCTCGGGCCGGTAGCCCTGCCGCCTTTCGCTTCCAAGCCGGCCGCCGCGAAATGCGATCCCTCGACATTGCGGATCGTTCTCGATGTGGGACATACCGCTGAATCGGAAGGCGCGATCAGCGCACGCAATGTTGCCGAGTTCGCCTTCAATCTGAGCCTTGCGCGGCTGATCGCGGAGAAGTTGAAGGCCGACGGCTTTGCCGAAACCAGGCTGCTGCTGACCGAAGGCAAAGCGAGGCCGAGCCTCTTCAAGCGGGTCGCCGCCGCCAACGATCTGCACGCGGATCTCCTGCTGTCGATCCATCATGATTCCGTGCCCAACAAGATGCTCGAGGACTGGGAATTCGAGGGAAAGAAGCGCCATTTCAGCGATCGCTTCAGCGGCTACTCGGTGTTCGTCTCCCGCAACAATCCGGACTTCAAGACCAGCCTGCTGTTCGCCGAGCTGGTCGCCAGGGAAATGAAGGCAGAGGGGCTGCAATATGCCGAGCAATACAGCCAGCCCATCATGGGCCCCGACCAGCATCCCCTGCTGAACAAGGACACCGGCGTCTACAGCTACGATAAGCTCATCGTGCTGCGAAGGACCGCGATGCCCGCCGTCCTGCTGGAGGCGGGATCGATCATCAACCGGGACGAAGAACTCAAGATGGCCTCGCCCGAGCGCCGCAACGCGATCAGCAGCGGCGTCGCTTCCGCCGTCAAGGAATTCTGCGAGCCGCGATGGGCGCTCCTCGGCCCGCTCTGACCGCCAAGCGATCGGCACTTCCCGGCTCAGCCCGGTTTGCCGGCCTTGATTTCCGCGAATTTGGCCAGCGCCTGTTCGAATTTGGGGCTGAAGAGCCACATCGCATCGAGGATTTCGCGGAAGCTCGCGGATGTCCTTGCCCGGTCGGCGCGGCCGAAAGCGAAGACGCTGTTGTTTCGCAGATATCCCATGATCCTGGGCTCGGAAATTCTGTAATTGACGAGGTCGCCTGACTTCAGCGCGGACCTGGTCGGGCTGGGAATGATCTGGATGAGCTCGAAGAGCTTCATTTGATCGATCGGGTTGGGCAGCGCCTTTGCGATCGCCGGGACCTGCGGGAAAATCTCCGCATGCTCGTTCATGAGCGCATCGCGCACCGCGGTCCAGTGATTGAACCGGTGATCGAGATTGCCGACACGCGCTTCTTCCATGTCGTCGCGACGGCTGAGCGCAGGATCGAGGGCCGTGATCGATTGCTTGATGGCGGCCCACTTCTTTCGACCGTTGCGATCTTCGGACGGGCCGGTCTGCAGGCTGCCCTTGTAGGTGTTCGACCGCGCATTTCCGGCATTTTGCTTGCCGCTTGTCTCGGCAAAGAACAGGCCGAGACTGATCCGGCCGGCGACCGCGGCGTCAGCGGCATCCAGACCCCTGGCGCGCGCGATCACCGTCGCCAGCTCGACCACGTCCTTGAATGGCGTCTCGGAGCTTTGCGCGCTGGCGGGCGGCGCCTCCATCAGGTCGAAGAGCTTCCTGTACTCATCGAGCAGCGGCTCATTGTCGGCGTCGAAATAAGCCGGAGGGATTCCGAATCTGTTGGGTCTTCCGATCCTGGACGGAAGCGCATCGGTGAGATCCTTGTAGGCGCTCATCATCTCGACACGGGCAAGGTAGAGGGCCTGGCCCGGCAAGTCGGGCAGCGACTGATGTGAATCGATCTGCGCGCGTCGCTGGCGCAGGATCGATACGAAGTTCTTCAGGGCATTGTCGTAAGTCTTGAGCGCGGCCGATTGCTCGCTCGTGAGCGCGGCTGGCTCGGCGATGGCCGGCGACACGAAACCGGCGACGACAGCCGAGGCCAGCGACGACAACACCGCGCCGGCCATCGGATGCGTTGCAACCGGCGCGAGGAGCAGCCCGAGAGAGAGCGCCGCTGCGGGCGCAGCGGCAGATGTCCCGATCGCCATGACGACTTCCCGATGCCTGTGCGTCGCCGAATCCGATAAGCCGGATGGTAGACGACGAACGCACCGACGGCGAGGCCGAAGCCCGGCAATCCGTCAGTGTCCGTTTTTCAGCGCGGCTTCCAGCGCTTCGCTCGAACAAGGCTTGGTCAGCCGCGGCTTGCCGGCGAGCGATTCCGGCAGCCTGATATCGGCGCCATAGCCCGTGACGAACGCGAAGGGCACTTTCAGCGCATCCAGCCGCTCGGCGATCGCGAAGGTCTTCTCGCCCCTGACGAGACCGACGTCGAGCAGCGCGAAATCCGGCGCGCGCTCGGCGATCAATTCGAGCGCGCGGGCGACGTTCGCAGCGGTGCGCACCGTCCGGGCGCCGAAGCCCAGGATGGTGTCCTCGAAATAGAGCGAGATGATCGGATCGTCCTCGACCACGAGAACGTCACCGGGCATGCTGGCATTGCGAGCGGATTCCATGGCGCGGTGTCCATTGCTTCGATGATGGATGAGAGGACCGGATCAGTCCGGCCGGATGGCCCGCGACCGGCGCCCGAAAGCACGCCAGTGGTTCCCGAGATGAAACTCATCACATCGCAAGCCGGCGCGTCTGTTCACTAGTGAACATAGATCCGGGAACTTTTTCAGTATGGTCCGCGTTGGGCTTTCAGGATTTTCCAAATGATTGCGAAACGGACCGATTTGGCCGGGACGAGCGACCGGCCGTTCAACAATCTCTTGCGTCGGCTGAATGCCGCCGATTACGAGCTGATCGCACCGCATCTTGCGGTGGTCGAGGCGGCGGCCGGCGATCTGCTCTACAATCCCGGCGACGACGTCCAGATCGTGCATTTCCCATGCGGACCGAGCCTTGCGTCCTACCTGGTGGCCAACGAGGACGGCCGCGACGTCGAGACCATCCTAGTCGGCCGCGAGGGCGCGGTCGGCGGCATCGTCAGCCAGGGATTTCTGCCGGCCTATACCCGCATCACCGTCAAGTTCGGCGGGCCGTTCGTGCGGCTGCCGATCAGCAAGCTCCGCGACGCCGCCAAGCTGACGTCGATCTCGGTGCGCAACATCTTCGCGCGCTATGCCGACTGCATGCTGGCGCAGATCTTCCAGTCGACCGCCTGCAATGCGATCCACTCGATCGAGCAGCGCGCCGCGAAATGGATCATCTCGGCGATCGAGCGCACCAATGGCGATGGCGTGGTGCCGCTGACGCATGAGCAGCTCTCGACCCTGCTCGGCGTCGGCCGCAGCTACACCAGCCGGGTGATCCAGAACTTCAAGGCGGAGGGTGTGCTGGACACGCGCCGCGGCGCGATCGTGATCCGCGACCCCGACAAGCTCAAGCTGCGCTCCTGCCTGTGCAACGAGGCGGTGAAGGATCACTTCGAGGAAGTGCTGCGCGGGGTGTATCCGAGCGAGGACAACCCAACGAACTAGGCTGGCACACGGCTCACCTCGCCCCGCTTGCGGGGAGAGGTCGGATTGCATCGCCAGATGCAATCCGGGTGAGGGGGTACGGGTCTCATCGCTGTCACAACTCGCGGAGGCAGTCCCTCACCCCAACCCTCTCCCCGTAAGAACGGGGAGAGGGAGAACCTATATCGCCTAACGCGAAAATCACGCTACACTCGCCTCATGAGTGGGGCTGAACTTCACGCCGTTTTCGACGTCGCAGCATGGTGCGCGGCAGCCGTGGCGATGTGGTGGCTGTCGCGCCTGCGTGGGCTGCAATTCCCGAGGCAATCCTTCGAGCTGACGTATATCGCCGCGCACGCTGAACCTGTGGTTCTCGGGCATCCCCGGCATCGCCCGCTCGGTCGAGGGCGCGCTGGCCGGCAGCATCGTCGCGATCGAGCTCTACAAATGGCTGCACGGCATTTCGTTGCGGACGGGTGCGCGGTTCGCGCTGCCGCTTGCGATCGGCGTCGCGGTCGGCCGGCTCGGCTGCTATTTCGCCGGGCTCGAGGATTTCACCTATGGCACGCCGACCACGCTGCCCTGGGGCCACGATTTCGGCGACGGCATCCTGCGCCATCCGGTACAGCTCTATGAGAGCCTGGCGATGGCGGCGTTCGCGGCCTTCTATGTCTGGGCCGTGTTGAACCGCAACGCCGCTGTCATCACCAATGGATTCTACCTCGTGCTGTTCTACTACGGGCTGCAGCGCTTCGTGTGGGAGTTCGTCAAGCCGTACGGCACGCTGATCGGCCCGTTCTCGCTGTTCCACCTGCTGTCGCTGTTTGTCATGGTTTATGCCGCCGTCATGCTGGCGACGGCCCCGAAAGTGAGCTTGAAGCATGAACGCGCCGCTGCGTAAGTCCCGCCCTTACATCTTCTGGGGCCAGACCCAGTCGCTTTGCGAGACCTGCCTGAGCCTGGTGCCGACCAAGATCCAGATATCAGGCAACGAGGTCTGGTACGAGAAGCGCTGCAAGCAGCACGGCGTGCAGTCGACCTTGGTCTCGACCGATGCGGCCTATTGGCGGCTGTGCAAGGATTTCATCAAACCCGGCGACCGGCCACTGGCCTTCCAGCGCCACACCGAATTCGGCTGTCCCTATGATTGCGGGCTGTGCCCGGACCACGAGCAGCACTCCTGCCTGGCGCTGATCGAGATCACCGAGCACTGCAACCTGACCTGCCCGGTGTGCTTTGCGGAGTCCTCACCGGCACGCTTAAGCTTTACGCCGCTGGCGAAGATCGAGAAAATGCTCGATGCGCTGGTGGCGAGCGAGGGCGAGCCCGACCTCGTGCAGATCTCCGGCGGCGAGCCGACGCTGCATCCGGATTTCTTCGCGATCCTGGATGCGGTGCGCGCCCGCCCGATCCGCCACGTCATGATCAACACCAACGGCCTCAGAATCGCGCGCGAGCCGGACTTCGTGGCCGAGCTCGCCGAGAACAAGCGCGGGCTGGAAGTCTATCTGCAGTTCGATTCGCTGAAGCGCGAGGCGCTGGTCAATCTGCGTGGCGCGGATCTGCGCAAGATCCGCCAGCAGGCGCTGGAGAATCTCGAACGCCACGGCGTCTCGACCACGCTGGTCGCGACCATCAAGCGCGGCGTCAACGATGCCGAGATCGGCGACATCGTCCGCCACGCGCTGACCTGGACATGCGTCCGCGGCGTTACCCTGCAGCCGGTGCAGGACGCCGGCCGCAACGAGGATTTCAACAAGGACACCGACCGCATCATGCTGTCGGAGATCCGCCAGCGCGTGATCGAGACCGGGGTGTTCGGCGACAAGGACATGATCCCGCTGCCGTGCAATCCCGAGAGCATCTCGATCGGCTACGGCCTGCGCAACGGCGACAAGGTGTTGCCGCTGACCTCGCTGATCCCGCAGGAACAGCTCGTCGCCGTGATGCCCAACACGATCAGTCCGGAGAAATATCCGGTGCTCCGGGAAAAGTTCGTCGATTTGTTCTCGCTGTCGTCGGGGCCGCTGAACACCAGCGAGCGAGTCTGCGAATTGCTGTGCTGCCTGCCGAGCTTCGAGGTGCCGGACGGCCTGACTTACGAGAACGTGTTCCGCGTCACCATCGTGCAGTTTCTCGATCGCTTCAACTTCTGCGTCGGCAACGTCAAGCGAAGCTGCATCCACTTCGTCACCGAGAGCGGCGCGATCATCCCGTTCGACACCTACAATCTGTTCTATCGCGACGGAAAGATCGACGGCATCCGCGCGAGCCTGGCCGGGCAGACCTATCGCGAGGCCCGGCAGGGTGAGGGGATGCCCCGATGAGCGACGACCGCCCCATCAATCCGGATGGATCTCCGCCCTCGCTGCCCCCGCCCCTTCCGCCACCACGCGGCGGCTGCGCGACTGCGTTCATGGTGCTGTTCGGGCTGATCCTTCTTCTGCCCGGGCTCTGCGCCCTCCTGTTCGGGTTCGGCGTCCTGAGCGAGTCGAGAACCGATCCCTCCATTCTCTTCCTGATCCTGCTCGGGCTCGCGGTCTGCTTTGCCGGCGTGATGCTGATCCGCGCCGCGATCAAGGGAAGCTCATGAGCAATTCCGACACGCCCCCCGCCAACGGAGCCGCCGCGGCAGGAATCGCGCCTGCCGCGTGGTTGCGCGATTTTCATGCTGATCGTCGGGGTGCTGCTGCTGATCCCGGGCGCCCTCTGTGTGGTCCTCAGTGTCACTCTGGGTGGGTCCAACGACCCGATCACCGGCCTTGCGGTGCTGGTGACGCTTGGCGGGCTCGGGCTGATTGTGTTCGCGCGGGCGCAGAAGCGAGGCTGAATCGGCCCCGAAAAGCCCCTCAAAACCGGCTTCCGGAGCGAAAATCAGGCACTTAAACCGCCAATAAACCGTTGTTTTTTGGCGTTTTCTGACTATATTGCGCCGCAACGCGCAAGGTGCCCGGTCCTCTGACCGGGCTTCCTTTTTGGGGTGATGCGTCCCCGTCAAATTTCTTGGGTATGAGCGTGATCCGGGCCCCGATTGGGCCACGTGAGCGAGCGGCCGGCCAAACTGGTCCGGCGAGATCGCGCATCTGACCATTGCACGACCAGAAGAAGAGCCATGAACCTTCGTAACGTCGCCATCATCGCCCACGTCGACCACGGCAAGACCACCCTCGTCGACCGCCTGCTGCAGCAATCCGGGACCTATCGCGAGAACCAGAAGGTCACCGAGCGCGCCATGGACTCCAACGATCTGGAGCGCGAGCGCGGCATCACCATCCTGGCCAAGGCGGCCTCGGTGCAGTGGAAGGATACCCGCATCAACATCGTCGACACGCCCGGCCACGCCGATTTCGGCGGCGAGGTCGAGCGCATCCTCAACATGGTGGACGGCGCGCTGGTGCTGGTCGACGCCGCCGAGGGTCCGCTGCCGCAGACCAAGTTCGTGGTGTCGAAGGCGCTCAAGGTCGGCCTGAAGCCGATCGTCGTGATCAACAAGGTCGACCGCCCCGACGCACGCCCGACTGAAGTGATCAACGAGGTGTTTGACCTGTTCGCAGCGCTTGATGCCAGCGAGGAGCAGCTCGACTTCCCGATTCTGTACGGGTCGGCCAAGCAGGGCTGGATGGGCGACAGCCCGGAAGCCTCGCATGACGCTGGCATGCAGCCGCTGTTCGACCTGATCGTGCGCCATGTCGCGCCGCCGAAGGTCGAAGAAGGCCCGTTCCGCATGATCGGCACCATCCTCGAAGCCAACCCTTATCTTGGCCGCATCATCACCGGCCGCATCACATCGGGCTCCATCAAGCCGAACCAGGCCGTGAAGGTGCTCGGCGCCGACGGCAAGACCATTGAGCAGGGGCGTATCACCAAAATCCTCGCCTTCCGCGGCATCGAGCGCACCCCGCTGGAGGAAGCCGATGCCGGCGATATCGTCGCGATCGCGGGCCTCACCAAGGGCACCGTCGCCGACACCTTCTGCGATCCCACCGTCGAGACGCCACTGCCGGCGCAGCCGATCGATCCGCCGACGGTGTCGATGTCGTTCATCGTCAACAACTCGCCGCTGGCCGGCACCGAAGGCGACAAGGTGACCTCGCGCATGATCCGCGACCGCCTGCTGCGCGAGGCCGAGGGCAATGTCGCGTTGCGCGTCGTCGAGGCCGCCGACAAGGATTCGATGGAAGTCTCGGGCCGCGGCGAATTGCAGCTCGCGATCCTGATCGAGACCATGCGCCGCGAGGGCTTTGAGCTCTCGGTGTCGCGCCCGCGCGTCGTGCTGCAGAAGGACGAGGCGACCGGCGCCTGGCAGGAGCCGATCGAAGAGGTCGTGATCGACGTCGACGAGGAGCATTCCGGCGTCGTCGTGCAGAAGATGAGCGAGCGCAAGGCCGAGATGATCGAGATGCGTCCGTCCGGCGGCAACCGCCTGCGGCTGGTGTTCTACGCGCCGACCCGCGGCCTGATCGGCTACCAGGGCGAACTGCTCACCGACACCCGCGGCACCGCGATCATGAACCGCATCTTCCACGGCTATGCCGCCTACAAGGGCGAGATCCAGGGCCGCCGCAACGGCGTGCTGATCTCCAACGACCAGGGCGAGGCGGTGGCCTATGCGATGTTCAAGCTGGAAGACCGCGGCCCGATGATGATCGAGCCGGGCTGGAAGGTCTACAAGGGCATGATCGTCGGCGAGCACACCCGCGACAACGACCTCGAGATCAACGTGCTGAAGGGCAAGCAGCTCACCAACATCCGCACCACCTCGAAGGACGAAGCCGTGCGCCTGACGCCGCCGATCCGGATGACCCTGGAAAAGGCGCTCGCCTATATCGAGGACGACGAGCTCGTCGAGGTGACGCCGAAGTCGATCCGGCTGCGCAAGAAGCATCTCGACCCGAACGAGCGCAAGCGCGCCGAAAAGGCCAAAGAGGCTGTAGCTTAAGCGGTGGCGTAAGCTATCGCGCAGAACAATCTGTCGTGCCCCGGCTTGACCGGGGCACCCAGTACGCCGAGGCCTCTCGGCTCAATCATCGCTGTCTCTGGAATACTGGATCACCCGCTTTCGCGGGTGATGACAGTCATGCGCGTGGCAGCTTCAGGCCCGGCGGCGAACGTGCTAGAGCCGGGCTATGAGTTCCCTCCCCTCCACGATCGATGTCGCCATCATTGGCGCCGGCGCTGCGGGCCTCGGCGCCGCGCATGCGTTGAAGGGCACCGGCCTTTCCAGCATCGTTCTGGAAGCCCGCGACCGCCTCGGCGGCCGCGCGCATACGATCCAGGCTGCGCCTGACGTGGTGTTCGACGTCGGCTGCGGCTGGCTGCACTCGGCCGACCAGAACAGCTTTGTCGGCATCGCCCAGCAGCTAAACTTCGAGCTCAACAAGGACCTGCCGCCGTGGCGCGAGCGCGCCTATGGCAAGGCATTCCCGCAGGCCGACCGCGACGCGTTCATGCTTGCGCTCGACCAGTTTTACGATCGCATCGAGCAGGCCGCGCGCGGCGGCAAGGACGCCTCCGCCGATCGCTATCTCGAGCCCGGCAACCGCTGGAACGCGATGATCGATGCGATCTCGACCTATGTGAATGGCTGCGAGCTCGACCAGCTCTCGATCCTCGATGGCCGACTTCGACGCCTATGAGGACAGCAACGTCAATTGGCGCGTCAAGCGCGGCTATGGCGCGCTGGTCGCAGCCTATGGCGAGCACGTATCGGTCGCGCGGAACTGCGAGGTCCGGCTGATCGATCACGCAGGCCGGCGCCTGCGCATCGAGACATCGCGCGGCGTGCTTGAGGCGGACAAGGTGATCGTCACCGTGCCGACCAATCTGATCGCCGACGAGGCGATCCGCTTTTCGCCTGCACTGCCGGACAAGCTCGATGCCGCGCGCAGCCTGCCGCTCGGCCTCGCCGACAAGGTGACGCTGGCGCTCGCCGAGCCCGAGGCGCTACCCAAGGAAGGCAATCTGCGCGGCGCCACCATGCGCACCGAGATGGGCACCTATCACATCCGCCCGTTCGGCCAGCCCTGCATCGAAGGCTTCTTCGGCGGCCGCTTTGCGCGAGAGCTAGAAGACGCCGGCGACGGCGCCATCGCCGCCCACAGCATCGACGAGATCGTCTCCTTCCTCGGCAACGATTTCCGCCGCAAGCTAAGGCCGCTCAGCGAATCCCGCTGGGCGCACGACCCGTTCGCCCGCGGCTCCTACTCGCACGCGCTGCCCGGCCACGCCGACAAGCGCGCCGCACTGGCCGCACCGGTCGACGGCCGGCTGTTCTTCGCCGGAGAGGCCACCTCGCCGCACTTCTTCTCGACCGCGCATGGCGCGCGGGACAGCGGAGAGAGGGCGGCGAAGGAAGTGTTGGCGGCTTTGCCGCGCAAATGGTGACACCGTCATTGCGGGGAGCGACAGCGACGAAGCAATCCATGTCGCCACTAGAGCATGTTGTTTTTTGCCGGAATCGGGATTCCCAGAAGGGACAATTTCTGATTCAAACTCCATGCTGGAACGGGGGCCAGCATGGATGACGCGACCCTATTCGGAAGATCTTCGTGAACTCGCTCTGGCGCGGGCTGACGCGGGCGAGACCGTGCGTTCGATTGCAGAAGCGCTTCAGATCAGTCCTTCCTGTGTGACAAAGTGGAAGAATCTGCGGCGGGAGACCGGAGGCGTTTCTCCCGGCAAGATCGGCGGTCACAAGAAGCCGGTTCTGTCCGGCACCAATGCCGACTGGCTGCGCAAACGCATTCGCTCCGGCCCATTCACTTTGCGGAAGCTGACGCAGGAACTGGCTGCGCGCGGGATCAAGACCGACGTGCGGGCAGTGTGGACGTTCGTCCATGCCGAAGGGCTGAGCTTCAAAAAAAACGATCCTGCCGGCCGAACAAGATCGTCCCGATATCGCCCGTAAACGGACGCGCTGGAAGACCCATCAGGGCAGGATCGACGCCTCGCGCCTGGTCTTTATCGACGAGACCTGGATCAAAACCAACATGGCGCCGCTGCGAGGCTGGGGACCGAGTGGGCAACGTCTCCAGGCGTCTGCGCCTTTCGGCCATTGGAAGACCATGACCTTCATCGCGGCGCTGCGCCACGACCGGATCAGCGCGCCATGGGTCATCGACGGCCCCATCAATGGCGAGCTCTTCACCCTCTATGTCGAGCAGGTGCTGGCGCCGACCCTCGCAAAGGGTGAACTCGTCATTCTCGACAATCTCGGCAGTCACAAGGGCAAGGCGGCGCGCAACGCCATCCGCGCCACAGGAGCCCATCTGCTCTTCCTGCCGCCCTATAGCCCCGACCTCAATCCGATCGAGCAGGTCTTCGCCAAGCTCAAACACCTGATGCGAGCCGCGCAGCCGCGTGATGTCGAAGCGACTTGGCGCAAGGTCGGCGAACTCCTCGACGTCTTCTCCAAGGAGGAGTGCGCCAACTATCTCAAAAATTCAGGGTACGTTTCCGTATAAACACATCATGCTCTAGCGGAAAGATGGATTGCTTCGCAACGCTCGCAATGACGGTTGTTACTCCAACATCCGCCCCCGCATATCCGCATCGGGCACAAAGCACGTCTCGTACTTCCCGAAGATCTGGTAGCGATTGCGCGCGATGAGGCTGTAGACCGCGTCGCGCAGCGGCTTGGGTACTGTGAACAGTGCGCGGGTCCAGCGCCAGCCGGGGAGATGGCTCAGCACCGTCAGTGCCGCGTCCGACTTCATCCAGGCGATGCCGCCATGGACCACGGCGTTGGTGTCGGGATCGTCGGGGTCGATGCCGAAGGTCTTTGCCAGCCGCGTGCCGTAGTCGGACTGGATCGGCGTGAAGCGAAAGCGGCGCGTTGTGTCGCGGGCGATGACGAAGCGAACCCAGCGCGAGCAGAAGATGCAGACGCCGTCGTAGAGGATCACGTCGTCATCCGGCCACTCGCTCATCTTGATTTCCTTCGACGCGTTTTCTTCACGCGAACCGGTTCCCACTTCGCTCGAAAACGCTACCGGTTATCCAACATCAGCAACGCGACCAGCATCAGCACGATTGCGGGCCCGGTCTTCACCAGCGCGCCGAGCGGCTCGATCCAGAGATCGGGCGTCAGGATCGCCGATCCGGCCATGTAGCCGAGCGAAGCCACGATGCCTGCGATCAAGCCAAACGCCGCGGTGCGGCGGAAGGCGATCAGCACACCGATGCTCATGTCCATCAGGCTGGTCAAGACCGTCACCGGCCCGACCAAAGCGGGCGGGAAATGATGCGCGCTCAAGATGCCCGCCGCGGCGTCATAGGAGATGACCAGCGCGATGAAGCCGGACGCGACCCAGAACAGCACGAGGCTTGCGAAGATCAGCGCCTTGATCAGGAACAGCCGCGCGAACCATTTATCTTGAATCGTTGCGGGGCGCCCACCGACCGCTTGCGCGATCGTCTTCGGCACGATGCCGGTCGCTTCCATCCAGGCTGTGGGATCGCCGGTGACGCCGCGGCGCAATTCGGCGATCGCGTTGGAGCGCAGCGGCGGCATCCAGCCGAGGCGGCTCGTGAGATCGCCGAGGCGCGCGCCGAGATCGATCAGGAACGGCGCCGTCGGAAGGCGGACATGTTTCGCCGTGCCGAACGACCAGCGGAACTGGGCGATGACGCCGCCGAGCGAGATGGGTTGCGGCTGCATCAGATCCCATGTCACCGATCGCACCGCTTCATCGGCGACGTCGCGCGAAGCGAGCCACGCGATGGTGGCGGCGATATCCTCGACTGCAACCGGCTGGAACGGCGTCGCGGCCTCGTCGGCCGGCAGATCGACCGGCAGCGCCGCCAGCGCACGCAGCATGGCGCTGCCGCCATAGGCCGAAGGCGCGATGACAAAACCCGGGCGCAGGATTGCGTGTGCGATTCCGGACGCCGCGATCAGCCGTTCGGCCTGGCGCTTGGTGGTGCTAAAGGACGTGCGGTCCTCACTATCCGTGCCCGGAATCGAGATGTGGACGAGACGGATGGCACGGTGGCTGTCGCTGATCGCCGCCAACAGCCGCGCCACGAAGTCGCGATGCACCGCGCGGGTGTCGCTGCCTGGACCATCCTGCAGCACGCCGAGGCAATTGACGACAATGTCCGCCTCGTGGGTGCGAAGCAGCTGCGTCAACGCCGCCGCATCCATCGACATCACGGGAAGTTCGAGGTCGGCCGCGCTCATCTTTTGCGCCGGCGTGAAATGCCGCGCGATCCCGATTACACGAAAGCCGCGCGCCCTCAGATCGTCGGTGATGGTGCGCCCGATCAGGCCCGACGCGCCGAGCACGAGGATATTGTGTGATGCGTCGTCACTCATGAGGGTCGGATCATGCTCTAAAATGGCTTCGCGATCATCAGCCACAGGATGATCATCACCGATCCGAAGCCGGGAATCCCGAACAGGAACCAGCGGCGAAACAGCGCATCGTAGCGCGGCGGCAGCGGGAGACCTTTGTCGGCGGCCGCCTGCGCGAGGTCGCGCATCTCCATCTGCATGAAGATGACGGGAACCCAGAACACGCCGGCCAGCGCGTAGAGCGCCAGCGAAACCAACAGCCAGCGTTCGGTCAGGCTTGTGGCCGACAGCATCATCAGCAGTCCGCCGCTCACCGGCTGCAGCAGCACGGCGCTCAGCGTGAAGATCATGTCCGCGATCACGACGGTCGCCGCCGTGCGCGCGATGAAAGCCGCATCATGCGTGCGATGCGCAGCCAGCATGAAGAAGGCGATGCCGGTCCCGGTGCCGAGGATCACGATGGCGCCGAGCACATGCAGATATTTGATCAGGAAGTAGAGCGTCATTGCAGTCCGCTCGCGATCGGGCCGGGTTCGGCGCGCACAGATACCGCTGCTGCCATAGGCCGGGCGTGCACGAAAATCCACTGCGGCGGCGCACTGGGAGTACCCATATCGCGTCTGGATCGCTCGCCAAATCGTGCCGGCGAATCAGCCTCGAATGAGCTTTTTCCAAGCGACGGCAGTGTCATATTGCGCGCGCGATTCACGCTTTGCACAGGCCCGGACCAGCGATTGGTCGCTTGAACCCGGCAAGTGTCCTTTTTCGGAACAAGTTTTCATGACACTGATGCAAAAAATCCACAGGTTAACCGATAATTAACGATGGACCTTGAAGGCGGCCCTCCGACTTGCTTTGATTGCAAGCATGAGCACAACGCTGATCGAGGTCCGGCCGGCCAAAGCTGCAGACGCAGCCTCGGTGGCGTCTACCCATGACGAAGCCTGGCGCTCGGCGTATCAGGGAATCATCCCCGGCGCCGAACTTGAAAAGCTGATCAATCGCCGTGGCCCGCAGTGGTGGGACAGTGCCATCCGCAAGGGCAGCCGCGTCAGCGTGCTGGTGTTCGGCGACAGGATCGCGGGCTACGCCAATTACGGCCGCAACCGCGCCCGCAGCCTGCACTTTGAAGGCGAGATCTACGAGCTCTATCTGCGGCCGGAATTCCAGGGCCTCGGCTTCGGCCGGCGCCTGTTCGCCGCAGCCCGCCGCGACCTCCTGCAGAGCGGCCTGAAGACCATGGTGATCTGGGCGCTTTCCGACAACGAGTCGGCGACCGAGTTTTACCGCGCCCTGGGCGGCCGCATGGTGGCGCGCTCCTCGGAGCGGTTCGGGCCGAAGTCGCTCGACAAGGTCGCTTTCGCTTGGT
Source organism: Bradyrhizobium sp. JR3.5 (assembly GCF_054057015.1). Taxonomy (NCBI): domain Bacteria; kingdom Pseudomonadati; phylum Pseudomonadota; class Alphaproteobacteria; order Hyphomicrobiales; family Nitrobacteraceae; genus Bradyrhizobium; species Bradyrhizobium sp. JR3.5. The sequence goes on along the minus strand of NZ_JBSRYV010000002.1, from coordinate 2,962,335 downwards.
CCAACTGAAAATCCTGCTTCTCTCGCAGCTGCAGCAAGGCTAAACAGCCTGAGCGCTTGCGCGCGACGGCCAGCCCGGCTCCCAAGGCCGGGCCTGAAGCTGTTTCGCGGCCTGGCGGCGCCAACCAAAAAATCACATCCTTTTCAACTTCCAAAGGCCACGCGGAGCAATCCATGCGTATCGACGCCATATCGATCGGAAAAAATCCGCCCCACGACGTCAACGTCATCATCGAGGTTGCCGTCGGCGGCGAGCCCATCAAGTACGAAATGGACAAGGAGGCCGGCACGCTGGTGGTGGACCGCTTCCTCTACACGCCGATGCGTTATCCCGGCAATTACGGCTTCATCCCGCACACACTGTCGGGCGACGGCGATCCCTGCGACGTGCTGATCGTCAACACCCGCGCGATCGTGCCGGGCGCCGTGATGAGCGTCCGCGTGGTCGGCGTGCTGCTGATGGAGGACGAGGCCGGCGGTGACGAGAAGATCATCGCGGTGCCGTCATCGAAGCTGACCCAGCGCTACGACAAGGTGCAGAACTACAACGACCTGCCCGACATCACGCTGCAGCAGATCCAGCACTTTTTCGAGCACTACAAGGACCTCGAGAAGGGCAAGTGGGTGAAGGTGCTGCGCTGGGGCGACGCCGACGAAGCCCGCAAGCTGATCCTGGAAGGCATCGAGCGCGCAAAGAAGAAGTAATCTTAACCTCGCCCCGCTTGCGGGGAGAGGTCGGATCGCATCGCAAGATGCGATCCGGGTGAGGCGGTACAGGTTCCCTCAGCCGTCAGCACTTGCGGAGAGAGCCCCCCACCCCAACCCTCTCCCCGCAAGAGCGGCTATCAGATTCACACATTCTGAAGCCTTAGATTGGCGCCGTATTTGATGGCGTGGAACTTGGCAAGGCCGATGCGGATGACTTTGGGACCCGGCTTGCCGTAGTAGCCGGTCCATGCCGCCGAGGCGTGCGATGACCCAAGCGACAAAGGCCAGGGATCCCTTCGGGTGCGGATTGCGTTGCCGCTCGGTCTTGCCTTCGAGCCGGGCGGAGACGGCTTCGAGGATGGGTTGGTCGTCTGGCTCGAAGGCATCGCTCAGGAGCTGATCCGTGTTGCCGTCGCGGGCCTGGACGAGTTGCTTGATGGTGATGGCCGCAACGGCTGCAGCAGCGACGAAGTTGATCATGGCCTGCGGGTCGCCGATATCGGCTTCCTCTATATCGAAGCCTGCCGTCTTGAGCGTACGGAAGAACTCCTCGATCACCCAACGCGTCCGGTAGAAGCCGACCACTTGACGCGCGTCGTTCAATGTAGCGACAGCGTGGGTAGTCAAAAGCCGCCAATGCACAGGTGCGCTACCGTCTTTCGGCTCCGATACCTCGCGGACATCGACCAGCGTCAGGTGAGCCGTCTCGGGCAACGTCGGATCGGCTCCATGGAGCGGCCGGCATACGGCCACCGGCGCGAAGCGCACTGCGAACTCGGTATCGCGCGCGCGCCGTCCTGGTGCGGCGGGGACCGTCATGGCAACGCGCCCTTGTTCGGCCTGGGCGTCGATGAAGGTGAACAGCAAATCCGGGTCTTCTTCGGCCCCCTCGATCCGCCGATTCTGGCAGGCCCTCACAACCAATTCGACGTTTTGCGGACGCTTCACGAACAGTTCGTAAAAGTCGCTTTCGCGGTCCGATACCATCGTGACGCTGGCCGCCGCAGCCAGTACCTCACCCGCCCGTTCGCTGCTCTCGATCCATCGTTGCGATTCCTTAGCCGCCGTCGCCCGCTTGCGCCGTGGTGCCAACTCCTCTCGGTTACGGTTCCAAACCTGCATCGAGACCAGACCGAGCAACCCTTGCGTCTCGGCCTCTACCGCCAGTGCCACATGCAGCAACAAACCCGCGGCATTGCCTTTGGCGACCGGTCCGTAGCATTGTCGCGACCGCCGGCCGCCCAAGATCAATTCCGACGTGTCCTGTGCGACAACAACATGCCGACCAGCCGCTCGCTGCCCGGTGAGGTCTCCGGCATGCCGTGACATCTCTGCGGCCGTCACCGACGGATTGTGAAGAAGCCGGCGAAACTGCATCTCGCCCGCACGGTCCTCACCGAGGCGGCGGATGCACGAGCCAGGTCGGGCCACCAGCGCCGCATGCAGCCGCGCCCCCCTTTTTCCAGGCGACGATCGCCAAATCGTCCCAGTCCATATGCCACCCCGGCCATCAAAACCTCCACCGGCTTGCCTACCGATAGAGAATCCCGCTTTACCGCTAATCGCAACCCAGATGTGTGAATGCGATAGGCAAGAGCGGGGCGAGGGAGTAGATCACACCGCCGGCGCCGGGAGGCCGGCAATCGCGCAGGCGGCGCGCAGCGTGTTGACCAAAAGGCACGCCACCGTCATCTGGCCGACGCCGCCAGGCACCGGCGTGATCGCGCCGGCGACGTTGAGCGCTTCCTGGAATGCGACGTCGCCGACCAGCTTCGGCTTGCCGCCGGGCACCGGAATGCGGTTGATGCCGACATCGATCACTGTCGCGCCCGGCTTCAGCCAGTCGCCACGCACCATCTCCGGACGGCCGACCGCGGCATAGACCAGATCCGCCTGGGCGCAGAGCTTCGGCAGATCGCGCGAGCGCGAATGCGCGATCGTCACCGTCGCGTTCTCATTCAGCAACAATTGCACCAGCGGACGGCCGACCAGATTGGAGCGGCCGATCACGATCGCGTTCATGCCCTCGAGCGAGGGGTGCACGCTCTTGGTCAGGATGATGCAGCCGAGCGGCGTGCAGGGCGACAGCGCGACAAGGCCGCCGGCGAGCCGGCCGGCATTGTTCGGATGCAGGCCGTCGACGTCCTTGGCCGGGTCGATCGCATTGATGATGGTCTCGGTGTGCAGCGATTTCGGCAGTGGCAGCTGCACCAGGATGCCATGCACCTGGGGATCGCGGTTGAGCTGTGCGATCAGCGCCAGCAGATCGGCCTGCGACACGTCCTCCGGCAGCTTGTGCTCGAACGAGGCCATCCCGGCGGCCTGCGTCTGGGTGTGCTTGCTGCGGACATAGACCTCGCTCGCCGGATCATGGCCGACCAGCACGACGGCGAGCCCCGGCGTCAGCGCATGGTCGCGCTTGACGCGGGCGACCTCGGCGGCGACGCGGGCGCGAAGCTCGGCGGCGATGGCTTTTCCGTCGATGATGCGGGCAGTCATGTCAGTCCCTTGTTTCCTGCTTGGTCAGCTTCCTCAACGTTTCGCCAAGCCCTTTCGGGTCGCCGTCCACCGCCACCTGCTTCAGCCGCGAGGTAGCGCCGGACAACAGCTTCACCCTGGCCTTGGGCACGCCGAGCGCCTTGGCCAGCAGCTCGGTCACCGCACGGTTGGCCTCGCCGCCTTCTGCGATCGCGCGCACCCGCACCTTCACCACCGAGCGGCCGTTGGCCAGCGTCTCGATCCCGTCGATGTCGTCGCGGCCGCCGCGCGGCGTCACGCGCAAGGCGATGCTGATGCCCCCGGTGGAATAGCGCCAAGGATCCATCGCCAGGGCTCCATCAGCAAGGGTCGCGAGGGATCAGATCACGTTGGGATAAATGTAATAGGCAATCACCCGCTGGATGAACATGATGATCAGAATCACGATGATCGGCGAGATATCGAGCCCGCCCAGATTCGGCATCACGTTGCGAATCGGCCGCAGCACCGGCTCGGTGATCCGGTACAGGAACTCGGCTACCGCGGAGACGAACTGGTTGCGCGTGTTGACCACATTGAAGGCGACCAGCCAGGACAGGATGGCGGAGGCGATCAAGAGCCAGACATAGAGGTCGAGGACGATGATGACGATGTCGAGAACAGCGCGCATGTGATGGGGGCTCGCGGGTGGGACGACCAGGTGAAGCGCTACGAGACCGGACTGGGCCGCCAGCGCGCTTCTTGTTTGAGCAGGATCTTTTCAGAAAGCCGCGACGCACTTTTTGCTGGCGCGGCTCGCCGGGTCCGGATCATGCTCTAAATATCGGTTCATCCCCCCGCAAACAAGGGAAGTTCCCGGCGGGGCGGGCCGAAAACCGTTGTTTCACCGTTCTTGACTTGGCCTTGGGCGGGACTGTAAATGGCGCCCGACTGACGGCCGGGATACTCAGCAATACCCGGCCGCAATGGGGCCATAGCTCAGCTGGGAGAGCGCGTCGTTCGCAATGACGAGGTCGGCGGTTCGATCCCGCCTGGCTCCACCACGCTTCGCCCTTCGGGCTACGCGTGGCGCAGCCGCGCAGAGCCCGAAGGGTGAAGCGTGGTGTCCGGCGAAGCCCAAAGGGCGAAGACGGACCTTATCGTCCCCTCTCCCCCCTCATGTCCCCGTAAACCGGGGCGGGCGCTTCTCGACAAAACTCGCGACGCCTTCCCTGAAATCATTGCTCTTCAGCGCGATCTGCATTTCGCGGTTGGCATCGATGGTGGCTTCGGCAAGCGTCTGGAACGGTACGTCGTAGACCTGGCGCTTGATCACGGCGATCGCGCTCGGCGAGACGAAATCGGCGAGGTCGCGGGCATAGGCATAGGTTTCCTCGCGCAGCTTCTCCGGCGGAGAAAGCCGGTTGACGAGGCCGATGCGCAGCGCCTCCGCAGCCGATACGCGCCGCGCCGACATCAACAGATCGAGCGCGTTGGCGTGACCGACGATGCGCGGCAACATCCAGCTGATGCCGTGCTCGGCGATCAGGCCGCGCCGCGCGAAGGCGGTGGTGAACACCGCGCTGTCGGCCGCGAAGCGCAGGTCGCAATACAGCGCGTGGACCAGGCCGATGCCGGCCGTGGCGCCGTTGAGCATGGCGATCACGGGTTTCTTGATGGCGGGGTAGTAGGCGTAGCGCGTCTGCCAGTCGGCGCGACGGTTCATGTCGAATGCAACGCCTTCACCGCGCCGGACCTCATTGGGATCGATCCCCTTCAGCGCTTCCATGTCGGCGCCGGCGCAGAAGCCGCGGCCCGCGCCGGTCAGCACGATGACGCGAACATTGTCGTCATTGGCCGCCGCCTCCATCGCATGGCGTACGTCGCGCTCCATGATCGCGGTCCACGCATTCATGCGGTCGGGGCGGTTCAGCGTGATGGTCGCGATCCTGTCGCTGACCTCATAGAGGATGTGTTGGTAGCTCACGGCGATCTCCCTGTGCTGTGTTTGTCTTGTTGTTCTGAGTTCGCGCGACCATGCGGCGCCGCGCGCAGCCGTTGCGAGACTAGAGCATTTTCGGTTCTGATTGAATCAGAACCGAAGCTCTTGATTCTTGTTTTGACGCGTTTTCTTCACGCGAACCGGTGTCCACTTCGCTCGAAAACGCTCTAGCACAGAAGCGAAAATGAATAGCCGTGTCGTGTGACGCGCGAAATTCCGCGCGGCGGCTATTCCGCGGCCTGCAGCACGACCGGCCGGGGCACGCGCGCAATCCAGCCGTCGATGAAATGCTTCAGCCAGGCGCGCTCGGCGGCATCGTGCACGGCGCGCTCGGCGAAGTGCAGATGACCCGGCTGCGCGCCCGGCGAATCCATCCGCGCGCAACCGCGCGTGGTCCAGCGATGCATCATCGCGTAGGTCACGTCGGGATGGAATTGCAGGCCGAAGGCGTTGCCGAACTGGAACGCCTGCACCGGGAAATCATCGCCCGCTGCGAGCAGGTCCGCGCCCGTGGGCAATTGAAAGCCCTCGCCATGCCAGTGATAGACCCGCGCCGGCCAGTCCGGGCACAACGCGCGGCCAGCCTCCGTCGGCCGGACCGGGTAATAACCGACCTCGACGCGGCCTTGCGGATGCGGCGCGACCTTGGCGCCGAGTTGCCGCGCCAGCATCTGCGCGCCGAGGCAGATGCCCAGGAACGGACGCTGCTCGCGCAGCGGCACTGAAATCCAGTCGATCTCGCGTCGCACATAGTCGTCGGGATCGTTGGCGCTCATCGGCCCGCCAAAGATCACCACGCCGGCATGCGCCTCGAGCGTGTCGGGCAGCGCGTCGCCGAAGCGCGGGCGACGGATGTCGAGCGGGTAGCCGAGCGCGCGCAGGGCGTTGCCGATCCGGCCGGGGGTCGACGTCTCCTGATGCAGGACCACCAGCACCGGCCGCAGCGACGCCCGGTCTGCCGGCGTGACCGCGGCCGACCTTCGGCTCGCGAAGGGCACCACGACACGGGTTGGGTCAGACCGGAACGACATTGCCTCTGCTTAAAGTTTCGGCACGTAAGGCACGATCATAGCTAAGTGGTCGTTAACATCGTGTGAGTTTGCGCACACCCGTGCGAAGCAAATCGCGGGCCAGAGACAGCCTTAACGGCGATGAACGGGCTTTTTCGGGTGAAGCTAGCGCTTGCGCAACTGAAACCCGCCGACCGCGGTCAGGATGAAGGAGCGCGGAAACAGCCGGAGCAGGAACGGCACCATTTTGATGAAGGCGCCGGGCAGCACGGCGCGCTTTGTTGGCCATCAGGCCGCGATAGGCCTGACGGGCGACCTCGGCCGGCGCAACGTCGAGGATGGCGGAATCGAAGCCGGGGGCAAAGCCGGCGCGGTCCTGGAATTCGGACGGCACGGGACCGGGGCAAACCACGGTGACGCGCACGCCCTTCGGCGCCAATTCGCAGCGCAACGCCTCGGAAAACGACAGCACATAGGCCTTGCTGGCATAGTACACGGCCATGCCAGGGCCCGGCAGAAATCCGGCGATCGAGCCGAGATTGAGGATGCCGCCGCGGTTGCGGATCAGCTGGTCGGCAAAGCGCAGGGTCAGGTCGGTCAGCGCGCGGATATTGACGTTGATGATGTCGAGCTGTTCGGCGCGGTCGCGCTCCACGGCGAGGCCGAACAGGCCGAAGCCGGCATTATTGACCAGATATTCGACCTCGACCCCGGCATCGGTCAGGGCCTGTGCGATCCTGTCGCCGGCATCGGTCTGCTGCAGATCGCAGGGAATCACGATCGGCGCCGGGCCGCCCTTGGCGCCGAGCTCGTCGGCGAGGGTCTTCAGGCGATCGGCGCGCCGCGCCACCAGCGCCACGCGGTGACCATTCGATGCAAACACGCGCGCCAGTTCGGTGCCTATGCCCGCCGATGCCCCGGTTATCAGCGTCACACGCTCAGTCACGTTTCAAACTCTTACTGCAAATTCTAGTGAGGTCCCCGACGGGGCGACGAGAGCATAGGGATGCGGTGTGACGCAAGCCGCGTATGGGCTTGTGGATAGCGGCGGGGCCGCTGGTTTCGTGACGAAACGACCGATTTTCAGTCGGATCGCCCACAATCGCGGCGGACATTAAAATTTCGTCATCCGCAACGCCGGCAGGGGGGCGTCCGCCTGCGCGGGCAGCCGTGTCAGATTGCCGCGTCTGACGTGCCCCAGGGGCCCTTTGGCAGCTCCGCCTGCTTCTCGGCCACCCGGTGCTTGAGATCGATGCGGTCGCGCGAGGAAATGCCGAGCACAGATCGGCAGCACGCCAGACCACATTGTCCTCGAACTCGCTCACCTGGCCGTCGGCATAGACCAGCTCCCACATCATCTCGACGATGCGCAGCCGTCCCTCCTCGTTCACCGAGCGCATGATCACACTGGTAAAGTGATAGAGATCCACGGCCTCGCCCTCGACGCGCATGGCGGAGGCGATCAACTTGTCGGCGGTGCCGGGATCGAGCTGGAAACGGCTCTCGATCAGGCTGTGCAGCTTGCGCGTCTCGGCCGGCGTCGGCTCACCATCCAGCGAGACGACATGCACCAATAGCGCCGTCGCCGCCAGGCGGTAGTCGCCGTCATCGAAGGCGCGGTCAGCCTGGGCATCGGGGGAGACGATATCGGCAATGAATTGGCGGAGTCCGTCGAGCATCGCTCTCTCTGTGGGATGAAGCCTGGAAGCTTTGATTGAGCATCTGTCCGGAAAACCGCCGGACCATGCGCTGTTGAAATCTATATGGCGTGGAAGCAGAACCGGCGCAATCCGCGCGGGTTCCCGCTGCGGCATTACGTTTCAGCAAGCATTACGTGTCGGCAATGTGACTACGGTATCTCGTACACCACGAGCTTGTCGGCAATGCCGCGCAGCGCCGCTTCCTTCTGGATCGGCTTGATCGCCGCGCGATCGAGGATGCCCGCGACCTCCGCTGCTTCCATCACCGGCTGGGTCAAATGGATTTCCTGTGACGTCGACAGGCTCTGCACCCGCGCGGCGATATTCACGGTCTGGCCGAAATAATCCTGCCGCTCGTTCAGCGTCACCGCGAGGCACGGCCCCTCATGGATGCCGATCTTGACGATCAGATCTTCCTTGCCGCGCTCGGTGTTGAGCTGCTTCATCGCGGCCCGCATGCGCAGGCCCGCCGACAATGCATGCTCGGGCCGGATGAAGGTCGCCATTACGGCATCGCCGATCGTCTTCACCACTGCGCCGTGTTCGGAGGCGATGATCTCGAGCAGCGCGTGGAAATGCGCGCGCACCAGGTCGAACGCGGCGAGATCGCCGACCCGCTCATAGAGCGCGGTCGATCCTTTGAGATCGGTGAACAGGAAGGTCAGCGCGGTGATCTTCAGCCGCTGGTCGACGGTGAGGTTGTCGGCCTTGAACACGTCGCGGAAGGTCTGGTTCGACAGCATTCGCTTCGCAGTGAGGATCGGCTTGCGCTTTCCGAGCAATTTGTGCAGCGGATCGCCCGCGATCCACACCGAAGGCAATACGCGAACGTCGGCATGATTCTCCAGCGAGAGCCGCAGCGGCCCCGGCCGCATCGTCGAGGTGCCGGTCGGCGCATGGGACTTGTTGAACGCGATCGAGAACTGCTGACGCTCGGTGGTCGGCTCGCCCTCGATGGCAAAAAAATGCGCCGAATGCGTCACCGGCTCGAACACGATGACGAACTGATTGGGCAGATTGAGCGACAGGATCGCTTTTTCGCCGGGCGGCAGCTCGAGCCCCTCCAGCGTCACCTCGTTGATCAGGGTCGACACCGCGCTCTCGTCGAACTCGATCCCGGAACTCCAGAACATCTGGCGGAAGTATTCCCAGATCGGCAGCGTGTTGGGATCGTGCGCGGCGATGTGGCGGACCCGCGGGCTGACGGTGAAGGCAACCTCGACCAGCTCGTCAACGGAGGCCTCGTAGCCGGCCGCGCACAGCGCGCAATTATAGTCGTCATGGCGCAGCGACTTCAGCGTGGTGTGGGCGTCGAGCACGCCGCCACAGCCCGGACACAGCACGTTCCAGCTCATGTCGAACAGCCCGAGCCGCGAAGCATGCAGGAAGCCGGAGATCACCTTCTCCTCTTCCAGCCCGGTGCGGCGCGAGAAATCCAGGGCGTTGATGCGATTGAGCTCGCGATCATGGCCGTCCGCGATCAGCTGCTGCATGGCATCGACGACGGCCGGATCGGTCGTCTGCCTGAGGACTGCGAAGTGGGCTTGCGTATCGCTCATGGTGAGCCCCTAGAGCATGATCCGGAAAAGCGTGTAGCGGTTTTCCGCAAAGATCATGCTCAAAACAAAGAGATAGAGCAGAATGACGATTCGACGAAGAATCATCCCGCTCAAGATGAGCATTGCGACACCGTCACGCAAGGTCAGCGCGGTTTGATCGTGAACACCGGCGAGCGGTTCGGCTGTGTCGTCACCACGCCGATCGGAAGCACCGGATCCTTATCCGCCAGCGCGACGCGAAACGTGCCGATCATCCGCGCAAGCGCAAGCGTCGCCTCGACCAGCGCGAAATGCGCGCCGATACAGACCCGCGCACCGACCCCGAACGGCAGATAGGCGAAGCGATCGGGCGGCGTTTCCGCCATGAAACGCTGTGGCACGAACGCGTTAGGATCGCGCCACAACTTTTCATGCCGGTGCAACAGCCACGGCGCGATCAGGATTACGTCATGCTTCCTGACCGGACGGCCCGCGATGGTGTCGGGACCACCAGCCGCACGCGCAATCAGGAACGCCGGCGGATAGAGCCGCATGGTTTCGTCGATCACCGCACGGGTGAATTTCAGCCGCTCGATGTCGAGCGCGCCAGACGTCGTCACGCTCCTGACTTCTGCTGCCAATTGTTCCTGGGTCTCGGGATCGAGCGCCAGCAGATAGAGCGCCCAGAACAGCGCGGTCGCGGTCGTCTCATGGCCGGCCAGGATCATCGTCGCGACCTGGTCGCCGAGCTGGGCGTCGGTGAAAGCCTCGCCGGTTTCAGGATCGCGCGCGGCGCCCATCAGGTCGAACAGGTCGCGGGCCGGCGCGTTGTCATCCTTGCCGGTGGCGCGGCGCTCGGCCATCAGCTGGCCGACAAACGCGGTCCAGCGCTTGCGGAAGCGGGCGCGCCGGAAATCCTGCGGGGTCGGCCAGCTCAAGGGCAGCACCAGGTCGAGCATATGCGGCCGCGCCAGCGTGTCGCCATACTCCATCACGAAGTCGCGCAGCGCGGCGCCGTGGCGATCCATGCCGAACGAGAACATGGTGCGGCCGGCGATCTCCAGCGTCATGCGCTGCATCACCTCGCGCAGATCCACCGGGCCGCCGCTCGCGGCCTTCAGCTTGGCGATGGTCTCGTCGACCGCCGCGATCATGGAGGGCACCAGCGTCGTCACCGCGCGCGGCGTGAATGCCGGCGCCAGCGTGCGGCGCTGATGCTTCCACGCGCGGCCCTCGGCAATCAGTAGTCCCTCGCCCAGCATCGGACGCAGCACGCGGATGCCGGCCGGCGTGCGGGTGTAGTTCTCGTAATTGTCGACCAGCACATGGCGGATCGCGTCCGGCGTGTTGAGGATGAAGCTCGAGCGGCCGAGAAAGCGGCCCTGGACGATGTCGTCCTCATAGGCGCGCTGGCCCCAGGTCTCGATCGGCGAGTTGCGCATCACCCGCATCCGCTCGAACGCACCCATGTCGTCGGGCGCGCGCGGCGGCGCAGGCGGGACCAGGGGACGCCGCGTGACCGTGATATCGTGGACTTCGGCTATGCTCATGGTCCTCGCTTCCTGCCTCACGCAATGGCCGATCCGGCTATGCGATCCCTGCGCCATGAAGGCGCGCGGACCCTCTACCAGACCTAGTAAGTCAGCTCGGCGACTGCAATCCGATTCTCCGACGCCGGCCAGGCCCGCATCACAATGCGTTCCTGATTGAAGGCGGCAACCACCGGACGGCCGACATCGGCTGCGGCGAGCCGCAACGTTGTCACCGCATCGGTCGGCACGCCGGATTTGACGTCGGCCGGTTCCTTGCCGTCGAACAGCACGATATCGCGCGGCAGGCCGAAATAGCCGCGCGGCCGCGACATCAGCACGATGGCGCCCGCGCCGGCATCGGCAGGCAGCAGCGGTCGTGCCGCGCGCAGGTGCACGATCTCGGACGAGCGCGGAAATGGCGAGCGATAGATATGTGTCGTCACTGCATCAGGCGAGGTCAGCACGAATTCGAGCGGCCAGGACGGATCGACCTGCGCCGGACCCCAGCGGCCGTCGGCGCCGGTCTGCGAGCTGTGCAGCGGGCCGCCGATGCGCTCGCCGGTTTCCGCCGACACGCGAAAGGTGTCGACCGTGGCACCCGGCACCGGCCGGTTGGTCGGCACGCCGCCGGGCGTGCCCGTGACAAGGCCGCTCAGCCTCACCACCGTCTCCGGCACGATCTCGATCCGCGACGGCTCGTGCCCCGCGATGAACTTGTAGATCTCGCGAAAGGCGCGCGGATGATACGCGGTCTCGCGATGGTCCACGGCGCCGAGCACCAGGTTGGTCGCGCCTTTCAACGCCGGACCTTCGGACGTGACGTTGGTCGGCGTGCCCGGCTTGCCGATGAAGCGGCCGTCGGCTTGCGCATATTTGTCGAGGCCATCGCTGCGCAAGGTCAGGAATGCGGTGCCGACAGTCACTTCGCTGTCGCCATCGTTCAGCCCGCGCAGGAACGGACCGCGCCCGTTGAACTCGTTGCCGAGCCCGTCGTCCGAGGCATACACACCCGTGATTGGGCGTGCCGCACAGCACCGCGTGGCTGATGTCGCCGCCGCCACCATTTTTGACGTAGTTGCGGATCGCATTGCCGCCGCGCGAATTTCCGACCAGCGCGATACGCGCGGCGCCGCTCTTTTGCTTCAGCTCCCTGACCGCCTCGGCGAGCTCGCGGCGCTGATCCTCGGTCGAGGAGCGGTTGGCTTGCTCGACCTTGTCGTCCGTGCGCGCCAAGGGATCGGTGAAATTGATCGCGGCCATGCGCTCGCGCGGCACGCCGTTGGATTCCATCCGCCAGAGCGTCGTCAACCAGAGCGCCGCGTGATCGCCATTGCCATGCACGAACAGGATCGGCGGGATGTCGCCGGCGGGCGCCGGCTGGGCCAAGGCCGACCGAACCAAGGCCGCCTGAGCCAGGCCCGGGACGGCAAGACGGCCGGACAGCAGGGACAGCGCGCCGGCCCCTTGCAAAATTGTTCGCCGCGACAGCGCCATTGGTCCCCTTCCCCCGAGCCTTCCTCAGGTCTTCCAGTGCTTTAGCTGTGTCCTGCAGCCCGTAAGGATACCGTAAACGCTGGACAGGACACGCGTTTCGCGGGCATCAGTTGATGCAGCCGGAATCATTCAACAAGCCATAGCAGGCCAACCGGAACCGGATATGACCGCACCGCCTGATCGATCCGACAGTATCACTGCACCGTTGCGGCATTCAATCTTCAGGCGGATCTGGCTCGCCAGCCTGCTCTCCAATCTCGGCATCCTGATCCAGGGCGTCGGCGCCGCCTGGGCGATGACCCAGATGACCGCGGAGGCCGACAAGGTCGCGCTGGTGCAGACCGCGCTGATGCTGCCGGTGATGCTGATCGCGATGCCGGCCGGCGCCATCGCCGACATGCATGACCGCCGCATCGTGGCGCTGGTGTCGCTCGCGATCGCGCTCTCCGGCGCCACCACGCTGACGGTGCTGGCCTGGCTCAATCTGGTGACGCCGAACATCCTGCTCGCGCTGTGCTTCGTCGTCGGCAGTGGCATGGCGCTGTTCGGCCCGGCCTGGCAATCCTCGGTCAGCGAGCAAGTGCCGTCGGAGACGCTGCCCGCCGCGGTCGCGCTGAACGGCATCAGCTACAACATCGCGCGCAGCTTCGGCCCGGCGATCGGCGGCATCGTGGTCGCCTCGGCGGGCGCCGTGGCGGCATTCGCCGCCAATGCGGTGCTGTATCTGCCGCTGCTCGCCGTGCTGTTCCTGTGGAATCGCGTCAGCGAGCCGTCGCGGCTGCCGCGCGAACGGCTGAACCGCGCCATTGTTTCCGGCGTGCGCTACATCACCAATTCGCCGTCGATCAGGATCGTGCTGACCCGCACCATGGTGACCGGCCTCATCGGCGGCTCGGTCTCGGCCCTGATGCCGCTGGTTGCGCGCGACCTGCTGCATGGTGGCGCGCAGACCTACGGCATCATGCTCGGCGCCTTCGGCATGGGCGCGGTGATCGGCGCGCTCAACATCAGCGAGATCCGCAGCCGGCTCAGCGGCGAAGCCGCAGTGCGCACCTGCGCGCTGCTGTTGGGCGTCGCGATCGCGATCGTCGCCGTGAGCAGGCAACCGGTGCTCACCGCCGCCGCGCTGGTGGTTGCCGGCGCGGTGTGGATGCTTGCGATCGCGCTGTTCAATATCGGCGTGCAGCTGTCGGCGCCGCGCTGGGTCGCGGGCCGTTCGCTGGCGGCCTTCCAGGCCTCGATCGCCGGCGGCATTGCGATCGGAAGCTGGTGCTGGGGCCGCATCACGGACCTCGGCGGCGTCGAGATGGCGCTGTTGATCTCCGCCGGGCTGATGCTGCTGTCGCCGGTGCTCGGCATCTGGCTCAGGATGCCGCCGGTCGGCGCGCGCAACGAGGACGCGGCCGATACCCTGGCCGATCCCGAGGTGCGGCTGCAACTGACCGGGCGCAGCGGGCCACTCGTGGTCGAGATCGAATACCGGGTGGCGCAGGACAATGCCCGCGCGTTCCACAATGTGATGCAGGACGTGCAGCTCAGCCGCCAGCGCAACGGCGCCTATGGCTGGTCGATCGCGCGCGACATCGCCGATCCCGAATTGTGGACCGAGCGCTATCATTGCCCGACCTGGCTCGATTTCCTGCGTCAGCGCAACCGCGCCACCCAGATCGAGCGCGAACTGCATCAGAAGGCGGCCGGCTTCCACATCGGCGCGGAGCCGATCCGGGTGCGCCGGATGCTGGAGCGTCCGTTCGGCTCGGTGCGCTGGAAGGACGAGACCCCGGACCGCGCCGCCAAGGAAGTGATCCCGGTGGTCGCCACCGCGGCGGGCAGCAGCACGTAGTTTCTCAATCGTCGTTCCGGGACACGCGAAGCGCGAGCCCGGAATGACGACGATCGGAGCTACTGCCCGTTGTCGATGAGCGTCTGCAGGCAGGCCTTGCTGAGGCGGCTGCGGTGCTCCTTCAGGCAGGCCAGCACGACCTGATCGCCCTCGCTGAGATGGGCGCGGCAGAACCGCGAGGCGTCGCGCGAGCAGGCATCACGCCCCTGCTGCTGTGCGGAGGCGGCCGACGCCAACAGAACCAGTGAAACGACGGCAAACAGAAATCGGGTCATCTCTCAAAGCCTCTAAGGAATGCAACGCCGGTTGTATAGCGTTTCAGGGTCGCGAAGAAGCTTGAAACCGAGGGCGAATCGGCAGGTTCCGCCCGGAGATGACCATCCGGAGACGGCCTGCGTCTCGTCGCCGCAGGTTTGCCCCCATCAGATGCCGCGCAAAAATCACTCCGCGGCGGCCCTGCGCTGGGCGGCGAGATCGCGATCCAGCACGACGCGGCAGCCGCTGCTCAGCTGGGAGCGATTCTTGACCATGCAGGCGGTGATCCTGGGGATGTTCGGGATCTCCGCGCTGCACAGGCGGAACGCGTCGCCCGAGCACATCTGCTGCGCCTCGGCGCTGAAGGCAAAGCTCGCCGTCGGCGACAGCACGGAAACGGTGGCCGCAAAAGCCAACGCGACGCCGACGCTGCGAACTGCACGTCCTAGAACCTGACTTTTGAAGACGGTGGTCATGATCGGCTCCCATCGGCGCCGCAAATGGCGGGGCCCGTTGTTCGATTATCCGATCCTGAACGGCAGCGCGTCTGAAGACTGTGACGGTCATCACGCATGGGTAAGAGCCGCTTTTTGTTGTCATTCCGGCGCCTTGTTGGGATCGCGTTAAGACCTTGTTGGCATTAATCGCTCGTTGCGGCTGTGGCGTATCCCGAGTTCCAAGAGAGTGTTAGCGATGCGTAGTGCGTTGGGCCTGATGCTGGCCAGTGTTGTAGCGGCGATCGTGATCGCCGGCGTGTGGTTCTGGACCTCCTCCCCGCGTGCCGACGCGGCTCCTCCGCAGACAACTGCCGCAGCCAAGGCCGATCCGCTCCCTGCGGCAGCGGCAAAGCAGGCTGCCAAGGACGATGTCGAGACGACCGCCGCGCTGTCGAGGCGCGCCGATGCCACCCAGGCGGCAGCCCCGGCCGCTGCCGCTGCCCCCGCCCCGGCGCCGGCCCCGGTTGCCGCCGCACCCAGATGCGCCAATCCCGACGCGCTCGGCATCAGCCGCACCGTCGTGGTCGACACCACAGGCGGCCCGGGCTTCGGCTTCCTGCAGTACAAGCAGTATGACTTCCTGACCGACCATGAGGTCGTGCTGACCTTCGACGACGGTCCGTGGCCGACCACGCCCGCCGTGCTGAAGGCGCTGGCGGACGAGTGCACCAAGGCGGTGTTCTTCCCGATCGGTCTGCACACCACCTATCACCCGGACATCCTCCGCCAGGTCGCCGCCGCCGGCCACACCATCGGTGCCCACACCTGGTCGCACGCGCATCTGGCGAGCAAGAAGCTCACCGAGCAGCAGGCCAAGGACGAGATCGAGAAGGGTTTCAGCGCGGTGAAGCTGGCGCTGGGTGCGAACCCCGCTCCGTTCTTCCGCTTCCCGGCGCTGGCGCATACGCCGGCGACAACAGCCTATCTCGGCACCCGCAACATCGCGATGTTCTCGGTCGACGTCGACTCCAACGACTTCAAATCGAAGAGCTCGGACGAAGTGATCAACAACGTGATGACCAAGCTCGACAAGGAGCACAAGGGCATCATCCTGATGCACGACTTGCAGAAGCACACCGCGCAGGCGCTGCCGACGCTGCTGCGCAAACTGAAGGCGGGCGGCTACAAGGTGGTCTGGATGAAGGCCAAGACCCAGATCGAGACGCTGCCGGAATACGACGCGATGATGGCGAAGACCGAGAAGCCGATCGCAACGGGCCGGCCGATAGGCAACGTCGTGCAGACGATCGCCGACTAACGCCGCGAACAAGCTCAACGCAAAGCGCCCCCGGATCCGGTCCGGGGGCGCTTTCGCTTTCTGATCGCTACCGCCTTCTGCTGGTCCGACACGGCCGGGCGACCTTGAACGCCTATGCGCCTTCGAGAGTGGCGCCATCGCGCCCGGCAGCTGCGGCTGCCACCAAAATATCGAAATCAACCCCATGCAAAGTAGCTGGCGGGCGGGCCATTTTGCCTGAAGGCGCGCCCTCGCGCGCTTGCCCAGGCATGACGAAACTGAACTGGTGGCTACCAGTAAATCCCGTGGCCATGCAGCTCGCCGATGATGCGGCCCTCGGTCCAGCGCCGCGCGTGGCGGCGATGGCTCGACCTGTGCGAAGTCACCCGCTGCTCGCCGGCCAGCCTGGCGTCGGGCGCCGCCTGCGGCTGAACGTTGGCCTGTTGCACTGGTGCCTGCTGCACGGCCGGTTGGGCGGGCGGCTGCGGAGTGGGAGCCGGCGTCGCGACAGGCGCGGCGCGCTCGACATATTTTGGCGCTTCCGGCGGCTTCGGTGGCGGCTCGACAGCGGCAGCATTGACCGAATTCGACGCTGCTGCCGGCAGCGCCCCTGCCCCGCCCAACGACAGGCTTCGTTCGCCGGCCTGCGCGCAAGCGGAAGCCAAAACCACCGCCGTGATCAGGATGAGTTTGCGCATTGTTGTTCTCCCGTTGGTGGCCGGAAAACTAGCCAAGTCGTACCAACGACTGTGTGAGCTGCTTCACGCAGCCATCGCGTGCCGCATTCATCTCCCTGTGATCGCCCGCCGCAACAACGCCACCACCTCGGCGACGTCCTGCTCCGCGATATTGGTGAAGCTCATCAGCAAGCCTTCGCCCGCATGATGCGCGAGCGACCGTTCGGATAGCGCCACCGGCGCGAGGCCATGTTGCCGCGCCCGATCGGCCAGCCGGACATCCGGCCCGTGGTTCGGAAAGCGCGCCAGGATATGCAGGCCGCCGGGCTGCAGCGAAATGCACACGTCGGCGCCGAACTGTCGCTCCAGCTCATCGACGAGCGCCTTGCGCCGCGCGCGATAGTGCGTGCGCATCCGCCGCAGGTGCCGCGCGAAATAGCCCTCCGACAAGAAGGAAGCCGCGACCGACTGTTCGAACGCCGCCGCTCCGCGATGAAGCATCTGGCAGGTGCGTTCCGCCGTTGCGACGAACGCGGCCGGCAGCACCAGATATCCGAGCCGCAGGCTCGGAAACAGCGTCTTGCTGAAGCTGCCGGCATAGAACACGCGATCCGCTGCATCGATGGTCTTCAGTGCCGCAGGCTTGCGGCCGCTATAGTGGAACTCGCAATCGTAATCATCCTCCAGCACCCATGCATCGCAGTCGGCGGCCCAGGCCAGCAGCGCCGCGCGACGCCGGGGCGACAACGGCATGCCGAGTGGAAACTGGTGGGTCGGCGTCACCACCGCGAGCCGTGCATCCGGACGGCTCGCGCGCGCGTCATCCACGCGAAGCCCCTCATCATCGACCGGAATCGGAACGATGCGCATCGAAAGCTGCGCGAACGCCTGCTGTGCGAAGACGTAACCGGGGTCCTCCAGCCAGACCTGATCATCGGGCTTGAGCAGCAGGCTCGCGACCAGGCTCAGGGCGCCCTGATAGCCTGACGTTACGACGACCTGATCCGGCCGGCAGACAATGCCGCGGGCAACAGCGAGATAGGCCGCGATCGCCTCGCGCAGCGCGGGCACGCCCATCGGATAGGCGTGGAAAAGCCGCGCCGCGGACAGCTTGCGCGCTTCCCGCGCGGCGAGCCGGGCCCAGACCTTGCGCGGAAACAGATCGAGGGCGGGCACGCCAAGCCGGAGCGGCGGCGGCATCTCGGTCGGTGCCGGACCACTTGTCGATGTCGGTGGCGCGAGCGGCTCGGCCGGCATCGCGCCGGAGCGCAGCTCGGGCGCGACGATGGTGCCGCGCTGGCCGCGTGCGACGAGATATCCTTCGCTCGTCAGTCGCGCGTACGTGATGTCGATGGTGCCGCGCGCGATGCCGAGCTGCGCCGCAAGGCTGCGCGTCGACGGCACGCGTTCTCCCGACTGGATCCGCCCCTCGACGATGGCCGCGCGAATGCGATCATAGAGCTGCTGCTGGATCGACGTACTCGAACCCTTCTCGATCTCCATGGCGTCCAAGTGCCAGCCCTCTGATGGCCCAATCGGATAGATGAAAAATGGCTCTGTCTGCCGGCCGGCGGCGGGATTAGTTCAGGCATATCGGCACCGATCCTGGCGCAGCGACATTGCCCGAGCGTGCCGGCGGCCGCAGCACACAGCTGCGTGTACTTATGGGAGCACGGTCAACTGTTCGCTTTGGCGCGCTGTTCCACGGACTGACCGCCGGGGTCTTTGCCGTCCTCAACTCGAGCTTCCGGAGATATCGGTGAGTGCAATCGAACAGAGCAGCATACGGCGCGGCAACGATCGCCTCGCGATAACAGTCGCGGACAAGCTGCGCGGGCTGGCGCCGGCGGCCGGCGCGATCGCCTATCCCTTCCTGCTCGATGGATTTCATCTCGCGGTCTCGCCCGCTGACGATCCGATATCGTTTGGGCGGCTGGCGCTGGCAGCACTCCTTCTGCTGGCTGCAACGGCCGCGCCCTTGCTGGGTCTGGCCTGCGCCTATTGGATGACCAAGCCAGCGGTTTCGTCGTTCGAGCTGCGCGCCCGGCGGCTCGCCTATCTCAGCATCGGTACGCCGCCCCTGTTCGTGTTGACCGGCGTCGGTCTTGGATTGCTGCATATCCATGTCAGCGACGAGCTCGTCTGGGTCGCGGGTTGGCTCGCCGCGAGTCTCTATGTGCTGCTCGCCGGCGAGCAAGAGCGGCCGGCAACATCAGCCGCGATTGCTTCGTCCATCGACAGATGGCGTGTCACGCACGGCATCGCCGCGGCGGTCATCCTTCTCTATGTCGCGTTTCACCTCACCAATCATCTGCTCGGCCTGCTCGGACCCGAGGTTCATGCCGCCGTGATGAAGATGGGCCGTACGGTCTATCGATCGTCCGTGGTCGAGCCGGTGCTTGTCGCTTTGATGCTGTTCCAGGTCGCCGTCGGGGTACGGCTTGCCTGGCGCTGGAGCTCACTGCCGGCCGACGCATTCCGCGTGTTTCAGATCGGCTCCGGCGTCTACCTCGCGGCGTTCATCGTCACCCATCTGAATTCCGCGTTCGTCTCGGCGCGGGCCGTGCACCACATCGACACCAATTGGGACTGGGCGTCCGGCGCACCGACCGGCCTGATCCACGACGCCTGGAGCATCCGCCTGGTGCCGCACTACGCACTCGGCGTCTTCTTCGTCCTCGCGCATCTCGCTTCAGGATTGCGCGGCGTTCTGATCGCACACGGCATGGCGACGGCGGTCGCCAACCGGGTCTGGGCAACCGGGCTCGCAGCCGGCGCGCTGATCGCAATTGCGATCATGAGCGGACTGTGTGGCGCGCGGATCTAGGCGGCGCAAATCGTTCGATAAGCGGCCAGTTGAAGCGCGACGACGCGCTGCGCGGAATGACACTTCTCAAACCACAGACGCGCGGCATCGCCGCGGCCATTGCCGTCCAGCGGATCAGCAAGAACCTCGAGAATCCGGGCCGCGCACGTCTCGACGCTGTCGGCGGCCAGGCAGGGCGGCGCCGCTCCGAAGAACTCCGCTGATTGGGTTTCATCTAGATTGGTTATCACTCGGCGTCCGAGCGCCATTGCCTCAAAGGTAACGCCGCCGATCGCCGGTATCCTGAACTGATCGACGACGACGTCGCTCGAGCAGTACAGCTGTCGAAGCTCCGCCTTGTTCAACGACGGTATCCACGAAACCATATCTTCGATTCGAAGCTCCTGAATCAGTTCCTTGCTTCGGTGAACGTCAACACCCCACTCGACCAGGATGATACGAAAATCGCGGTCCGTCTGCGCAACCTGCGCGGCCGCCCTCAAGAAAAGATCATTGCCCTTCTGCATCGAAACAGGTGCTGCGTGCCAGTGATGGCGCGACGGGCTAAAGAATGTGGTGACCTTGAAGTCTCGCTTCGGAAGCTTGAGGCCCGCTCGAAAGCTTGAAATCTTTTCATCGTCGAAGGCATGCGGAAGATAAACCGTCCGCTCCCTCTTCGCTTTCAGCCGTGCCACAGACGGCAGCACATCCGAGTTGGTCACGAAGGAGAAAGCCGCATTCTTGTACGACGCCGAACAAAGAATGCCGTTATAGGTTCTCTCAAAAGGCAGTTCCCGCAACGTGCCATGCTCGTAACATGTGTAATTCTTGAGTCCGTTGATGAAGGGAATGAAACCGTCGATCGAATAACCCTGAATGATGTCATAGTGCTCCAATACGTCAGCGAATTCATTGGCAATGGTGGATGCGAAGGCTTCGACCAAGACCAGGGCTTCTGCCGGATAATCCGTGAACTGTCGCAGCAGGTCACCAAGAAGTGCCGCGCGCTGCGTAGCGTTTCGATCCTCTCCCTTGCCGTATTTTTCGAAATAGCGAAACTCCGGGCGGTCGACGATGTCCGGGTGGGTCACCACGGGAATGACTGATGAACCGACGTCAGCGGCCGCGCCGTTGCTTGTGGTCGGCGTCGCGGTGACAGGATTTGGGATCGTGAAGGCATCGGCAGGAAACTCGAAGCCAAAGCGCGGCAGGCCGCGGCTGCGTCTCTGGCTTCGCCAGATTGCGACCGCCAAGCTCGACCCACCGACAACGCCGGTCTCCGCCTCACGCTGCAAATGAACAAATACGTACTTCGTTAGCAGGGAACGATAGATTGATACGAGACGGCTTGGCCCTTTGGGACTTGATGACCGCGAGCCGCGGAACGTCCGATATTGATTGCCTTCACTTGCAGCCGGCGGCGCGGTGTCAGGATTCGACATCGTGAAGACATCGGCGGAAAACTCGAAGCCAAAACGCGGCAAGCCGCGGCTGCGTCTCTGGCTTCGCCAGATTGCGACCGCTAAGCTCGACCCATCGACAACGCCGGTTTCCGCCTCACGCCGCAAATGAGCAAAGACGTACTTCGCCAGCAAGGAGCGATAGGTTGATACGAGGCGGCCTGGTGCTTCGGGATTTGGATATTCGTTGGCGAGAGATCGGCTTTGCCAAGGCTGCGGATCTGGCGAGGCCAACTTTGATGAGGCCGACGAAATCGGGGAGAGTGCAGACTCAGGCCCTATGGTCGCCCCCGGCAGGACGATGGTCGGTTGATCGAGCGGCTGCGGGATTGCCGTGCTTGCCTGGAAATCCTGAAACTCGCGCGCAATTGAAATTGTGTCTGCCAGATGCTCCGGCATCGGTGGACGGACCCGGCTCTCTGCGGCAGCGATGCCATCGAGCATCTCCCAATATCTTGCCTGCAGCAGCGTCCAGAAGAATGCTGCGGCTGCGCTGTCACCGGCGTCCTTCGCACGAAGGTACGAGAGGCAATCGAGAACGGGGCCTTGCACAAACCAATCCGGTCGCCGCCAACCGCTCAACTCGGTGGCCCACCAATCCGGGAACATGTTGTCGACGTTGCCGTCGAAGCTTGCGGCCTCCCATTCCGGGCAACCCATGACGTGATAGTAGTTATAGCAAATGACATCCGCTTCGATTCCAAAGCGCCGCTGGATCAAAGCATTGTTGTAGGCGTTGTTCGCGATATTGCCGATGTGCAGGACGCGCAGCGGGCGATTGTGGGCGCGTTGGAACTCCCTCAGGAAAGCAAGCTGTAGTTGAAAGTCGCTATCACGATCCTTCTGCACCAACGTCATTCCCCGGCAATCGTAGTTCAGGTATTAAACTTCTGCGCGAAAATGCACAATCAACGAACACCGATTCCGCAGCGTTTATTCTGCTCCATGTCGCGCCTCATCTCACCAATCATTTAGTCGGCTTGCGCAATGGGTGCGGTTCGCCATGCGCTGGAGCTATCGGCGGATGTGTTCCGGGTGTTGCAGATCGGCTCGGGCGGTTACGTCGCCAGGTACATCGTCACCCATCTGAATACCGCGTTCATCTCGACGCGAGCTGCGCGTTCGGTGTTTTCTTCGTGTTTTCGCATCTCACGCGGGGGTTGTGCGGCGTCCTGACGCGCCCCGGGGCCACCACAGTCGCCAATCGGATCCGGGCAACCGGGCTCGCAGCAGGCGGACTGGCCGCGATTGCGATCATGAGCAGATTGTGCGGCGCGAGAATCCCGGCGAACAAAGTTCCGCTGCACATCGAGGCGGGAGATGTTCCTGAGGGGTGGTGCCGCAAGAGGGACTCGAACCCCCGACCCCGTCATTACGAATGACGTGCTCTACCAACTGAGCTATTGCGGCGAACCGTTCGGCAACGGCCTGACAACGCGCCACCTGATATCGGGCATGACCCCGATTGGCAAGGAAAACGCGGTTATTGAACCACACACCGGTTATCTAACCGCGAATTAGCTTCCCAAACGTGACAGAAATCCGCGCCAACCGCCTACCTGGGCCTTGGGCGGGCCGATTTGTTCCGCAAATTCGTCCACCGTGCCGTCCTCGTCGACCCCGGGGTCGTCGGGGGCCCGGACGATCGGGATCACGGCCGGAATGGGCGCAGGCGCCGCCTTCGGCAGGTCGGTCCGGGAACGGAACAAGGGGGCGGGGGCCGGGGGAGCCGATTCGGCGCGCCGGCGGCTGAGCCGGCTCCGATGCGGGCGGGTCGGCCTGAACTGGGGCCGGGTCGGCCTCGATGGCTGCCGGCAGGGGGGCATTATCCTGCACGGGCGGTGTGGCCGGCTCCAAGGACTTCGTCTCGACCGGCTTTACCTCGACCAGCTCGGCCGGCTTGCCGTCCGCCGGCTCGCTGGCCACGTCCTTGGGGGGCTCGACCCGGCGCGGCGCCAGCATCGCCTCCTCGAACGGCGAGGGCTCGATCGCATTGCCCTTGTCGGACGGCAGCGCCGCCACCGGCGTCTGCCACTGGAAGGCATCGAGACGGCCGGTGACCGGCGAGACCGGACGCCAGCGGTCGGAGACATAGCCGTCCGCAGTCCACACCGGATCGTGCAGCGCGCGCACCGCACGCAAGGTCCAGGCCCGCGCCCGGCCGCTGTCGCCATGCTCGGTGCGCTCGATCTCCGCCATCAACAGCGCGACGCGCTGCGTCGGCGCCGCCGTGAACGGCTCCAGCGCCGCACGCGCTTTGGCGAACTCGGTCGCATCGATCGCGGCGCGCGCGATCGCCAGCGCGCCTTCGATATGGCCCGGAGTTTTCGCTGCCAGCGTCTCGACCCGCACCAGGCGCTGGCGCGCGGCATCACCGAGCCGCACATGCGAATAGGCGTCGGCGAGATCGGGATGCGGCTGCGCCAGCCACGCGGTCTCGACGATACGCATCGCGCGGCGCACCTGATGCGCCTCGCTCTCGAATTTGGCGGCAAGCACCGCGGCCGGGATCAGCGTCGGCGCCAGCTTGAGCGCCTCCATCGCGCTCGCGCGCGACAGGTCGCGATCGACGGTCTCGAACTCCAGCGCACGGGCCGCGAGCAGCACGCCGCGTTGCCGCCGATAGGTCGCCTTGTCGATCAACCCAGCGACCTGGTTATTGTCGATGATCGACAGCGCACCGGCCCAATCGCCCTTGGCGCAGCAGAAGCCGAGCACCGCATGCGAGGCCCAAGACGAGGACGGCGACATTTTCAGCGCTTCCTCGGCAATCATCACCGCCGCAACCGGATCGTCGGCGCGCTGCGCCTCGATGAACAGGCCGCGCAAACCGAGCAGCCGCGTGTCCGCCCGCTCGGCCATGGCGCGGAAGGCGCGCTGCGCGCCGTCGCGATCGCCGTCGAGCTGCGCCGATTGCGCGTGCAGCAACAGCGCCAGCGGATCGCCGCCGGCGTGGCGCCGCGCCACTTCGGCATGCACGCGCGCGGCCGACGAATCGCCGTGCCCGATCGCGAGCAGGCCTTGCGTGATGGCGTGACGGCCCCGCGCGTGGCGCCGCTCGCGCCTGCCGCGGCGGACATGGCCGGGGATCTTCCATAGGCCGCGCAGGATCACACCGGCGACCATCGCGACGACGATGACGAGGCCGAGCAAATACATCGGCTGCTTGGACGTGAGGCGCAGACCGCCCCAATTCAGCACGAGATCGCCGGGCTGATCGGCCAACCAGGCCGCACCCGCTGCAGCGAGCGCGATCAGCAGCAGGAACAGAATGATCCGGATCATCGAGAACCTATTGCAAAGACTTACTGGTTGACCGTGGCGAGCGCCGCCATGGCGTTGTCGGCAAATTTACGCGACGCGTCGAGCGCGGCGCGGCGCGCGTCCACCTTGGCGAGCCAGGCTTGCGCCGCGGTGCGATCGGCCGGCGGCAACGACTTCAATTCGCGCTCGGTCAATGCGAGATCATTATGCACGGCGGCCAATGTCACGCGCGCGACGATGCTGCCGCGATCGGTCCCGGTGCCGTCGGTCCGCTCGATGCGGATCAGCTTGGAAGCACCGGCCTGCAGACGATCGACCAGCCCGGCGCTGGCTGCCGCAGCTTCCGGCGGCGGCGGTGCGAGTTGCGGCACGATCTCGATCAGCTCGCGGCAAAGCGCATTCGGGCTCGGCACGCCTGATGTCGCGAACGTCCCGAGCGGCTTCAGCACATCGGGATTGTCGGTGATCGCTTTCGCGGCCTCGAGCGCCGAGGCATAGGGGTCGCCGTGACGAACCGCGACGTCGAGCAGCGATGCCGCGACCACGCGGCGCAGCGGCACGTCGTCCGCCTTCGCCTCGGCCTTGGTGTCGGCGATCTTGCTATCCTGCTTCGCGATCGCGGCGCCCTGTGCCTTCACCGCACCCTCGACCCTGTCGATGCGTGCCGTGAAGCCGGAGATGTCAGGCGCAGCCACGCCATCGCGCGGCGCGGCCTTCGCCTCATTGACTGCCGCCGCAAGCTTGTCGGATTGCGCCCGCGTCGCGGCGAGCTCGGTGCGCAACGCGGCGATCGATTTGTCGAGCGCCTCCAGCCGCGCGGTTGCCGCGGGATCGGCGGCCGCCGCGACCGGCCTGCTCGCCTTTGATTCAAGCGCGGTCAGGCGCGCGCCGAGTTCGTCCATCGTTGCGGCACTCGGCTGCGGCGCGGACACAGGCGGCACCGCGGGCCAGCCGAGCAGCCAGCCGACCCCGATCACCAGCGCTGCCGCGACCGAGCCCGATACCGGCGCCACCACCCAGGGCGACACCGGCCGCGACGGCTCGGCCTCGGACGCCGCGGCGGCGGCCTCGGGCTGCGGCTCGGCGTGGGGAGCAGGATCGGGATGGGGCTCCGCCTCAGGCGCAGCCGCCTCCGCTGCCTTGTCGGTATCCTTGTCAGTATCCTTGCCGGCTTCCTCACCCCCCTCGGCCTGTGGCGGCTCGCTGGAGATCTCGGTCGCCTGAAGGTCGATGGTCGGCGGCGCGCGCTTGGGCCGGGAATCCGGCGAAGGTCCTGGGTCGTCGGGCCTTTCTTCAGCCATCGCGAGGGTCCTCAAAACTACTGGGCGCACATTCTAGAGCATGATCCTATCCGATTGAATTGGATCATGCTTTTATCCTTTTGGTCGCGTTTTCTTAACGCGAACCGGTCCCCACTTCGCTTGAAAACGCTCCGTCAGAATCGGCCCAGGTTCTTAGAGCACGATCCGAAAAACGGAGCATTGCCTAACATCATGGTCAGACGAAAGAATTATTCCGCTCACGGTCGCAGGGTGCGGCCGAGCGCCTCCAGCAGGGCGTTTTCGTCTGGCCGCGCCGCCACCACCACCTTGGTGGCGCCGGCGTCATGGAGCACCGCGGCGACGGCTGCCGAGATGCAGCATTGCGGCAGGGCGAGCGCCGAAATCTCGATTCCGTCGGCCCGCACCGTATTCAGGAACGCCTGCGCGCTGCGGCGGGAATAATGCAGCACCGCGGTGATCCGGTTCGCCAGGAAGGCGTCATTGACCTCCGTTGGGAAGCCGGCCACCGGCGCCATGCGGTAGGTGGTGTGGGTGACGACGGTAAGGCCGGTTTCGCTGAGCTCGCCCGCCAGATCGCGCGACAGGTCGGCGCCGGCGAGATAGAGCAATGTGGCCGACGCCGCCAGTTCGCCGGCCTTGACCCGCGCAAGCACGAGATCGCGCAAGCTCACCGCATCGCCCTTGGCCACCATCACCTTGTCGAAGCCTGCGGCGCGCGCGGCGTCGGCGGTGTGCGCGCCCACCGCGAACAGCGGCAGCCGCAACAGCCGGCTGCCGGCGAGATCGATGGCACGCGGCGCGTTGGCGCTGGTCAGGATGACCGCGTCATAATCCGCATCGTCGTCACGGAACGGTAACGGCTCGAAGCGCAGCACCGGCGCCGCGAGGGCCTCAAAGCCGCGTTGGCGCAACGTGGCCAGCGTCGTTTCGTTGTCCGGATGCGGTCGTGTGACAAGAATGGTCACGGATCGGGTCTCCCGCGCTGCGAATTGGACCTTGCCGACCGATTGCACTTCAAGACCTCGCAATGCTACCCCGGAGGGGACATTTTGATGAACATGATCTTGCCGGAAACCGGTTCCGGCCTGTCCGGATCATGCTGGTAGCACAAGGGCCGAAATTGGGACACGAACCACCGATGCTGGTGCTGGGAATCGAGACCACCTGCGATGAAACTGCAGCCGCCGTGGTCGAGCGGCAGGCTGACGGGCAGGCAAGGATCCTCTCCAACGTCGTGCGCTCGCAGATCGACGAGCACGCCCGCTTCGGCGGCGTGGTGCCGGAGATCGCCGCGCGCGCCCATGTCGACCTGCTCGACGGTATCGTCGCCTCCGCCATGAAGGAGGCCGGCGTCGGTTATGGACAATTGTCGGCTGTCGCCGCCGCCGCCGGCCCCGGCCTGATCGGCGGCGTGATCGTCGGTCTCACCACCGCGAAGGCGATCGCGATGGTGCACGATACGCCGCTGATCGCCGTGAACCATCTCGAGGCGCACGCGCTGACGCCACGGCTGACCTGCGCGCTGGCGTTTCCCTATTGCCTGTTCCTGGCCTCGGGCGGCCACACCCAGATCGTCGCCGTGGTCGGCGTCGGCGAATATGTGCGGCTCGGCACCACGGTCGACGACGCGATGGGCGAGGCGTTCGACAAGGTGGCGAAGATGCTGTCGCTGCCCTATCCCGGCGGACCGCAAGTCGAGCGCGCAGCCGCCGGTGGCGACCCGACGCGATTTGCGTTTCCACGCCCGATGCTCGGCCGTCCCGATGCGAACTTCTCGCTGTCGGGATTGAAGACGGCGGTGCGCAATGAAGCCAGCCGGCTGGAGCCGTTGGAGCCGCAGGACGTCAGCGATCTCTGCGCAAGCTTCCAGGCTGCGGTGCTGGAATCGACCGCGGATCGGCTGACCGTGGGCTTGAGGTTGTTCGAGGAGCGGTTCGGCACGCCGCGCGCGCTGGTGGCGGCCGGCGGCGTCGCCGCCAACCATGCCATTCGCAGCGCACTGCAGGATGTCGCGGCGAAAGCGCAGACCACGCTGATCATCCCGCCGCCGGCGCTCTGCACCGACAATGGCGCGATGATCGCCTGGGCCGGTGCCGAGCGAATGGCGCTCGGCCTCACCGACACGCTGGAAGCGCCGCCGCGGGCGCGCTGGCTGCTCGATGCCAACGCCAAGGCGCCGGCCGGCCACGCCAACAGCCGCGCCGGATATTGAACTGAGGGTTCCGATGCCCGCGCATATGTCAGTCAGCGTGATCGGTGCCGGCGCCTGGGGCACGGCGTTGGCCGAGGTCGCGGCGCGCGCCGGACGCAAGGTGACGCTGTATGCGCGCAATGCCGAGCATGCCGCCCAGATCCAGGCGACGCGGGTCAATCCGAAGCTGGCCGGTGTCCAGCTTCAGCCCGACATCGCGGTGACATCGGATATCGCCGCTGCCGCGCGCGCGGACATCATTCTCGCGGTCACTCCGGCGCAGCATTTGCGCGCCGCGGTCAGCCATCTTGCGCCGCATCTTGCGCCCGATACACCTGTCATCGCCTGCGCCAAGGGCATCGAGCACGGCACACACAAGTTTATGACCGAGGTGATCGCGGAAGCAGCACCGCGCGCCGTGCCCGCGATCCTGTCGGGGCCGAGCTTTGCCGACGACGTCGCGCGCGGATTGCCGACGGCCGTGACGTTGGCCACCCGGGGGGGCGGTACGAGGCGCTGGCACGCGCGCTCGTCCAGGCGCTCGGCTCGGCGACCTTCCGGCCCTATCACACCACCGATGTGCGCGGCGTCGAGATCGGCGGCGCGGCCAAGAACGTGCTGGCGATCGCCGCCGGCATCGTCGTCGGCAGGAATCTCGGCGCTTCCGCGCTCGCGGCGCTGACCACGCGCGGCTTCAGCGAGCTCGCACGATTGGGCCGCGCCTGCGGGGCGCGCACCGAAACCCTCTCCGGCTTGTCTGGATTGGGCGATCTCCTGCTCAGCTGCTCGACCGCGCAGTCGCGCAATTTTGCGCTCGGCCTCGCGCTCGGTCGCGGTGAAGCGGCGCCGGTCGGCAAGCTCGCCGAAGGCGCATTCACCGCGCCGGTGCTGTGCGAGCTCGCCGCCGCGCAGAGGATCGATATGCCGGTGTCAAGCGCGGTCGCCGCGATCCTGAGCGGCCGGCTGACGATCGATGACGCGATCGAAGGCCTGCTGACGCGGCCGTTCAAGGCCGAAGGCTAGAGCCGATCGTACTGGCGCGTTTTCTCCACGCGAGACGGCGACCGCTTCGTTCAAGAGCGTTCTCATCACCGCGCCGTCGCGAAGGCGACGAGGTCGTGCAGTCCGGGCCCCGCTCCGTCGGGTGTCACGCCGAGTTCCTCAGCTGACGCGTTGCTGCGGTTGACCCAAAAGGTCGGATAACCGAACCATTTTGCGCCAGCCACGTCCCATCCGGCGAATGCGGCAAAGACGATCTCCTCCTTCTTCAGTCCAAACGCGTCGACACCCATTTGATAGGCGCGCGCGTCCGGCTTGAAGGCAGCGACCTTGTCGGTGCTGAGGTGATCTTCGAACAGACCCTCGAGCCCGGAATTCTTGATCGCCGCGTCCAGCATCGGTGCGGTGAAGTTGGAGAGAAACGCCATGCGCAGGCCGGCGGCGCGAAGCTGCACGAGCGCCGGCACGACGTCCGGCCACGCCTTAAGTTCCAGGTAGCTCTGCATCGCGCGGTCGCGCTGCTCGGGCGAGAGCGAGATCTTCATCGCCTTCGCCGCGAACACCAGCGCGTCCTCGGTGACCCGCCAGAAGTCGGCATATTGCCCGCCGAGCGTCCTGAGCCAGGTGTATTCGAATTGCCGGGTTCGCCACACGGCGCTCAGCTGCGCGCCCATGCCGGGGAGCATCTCGTCCAGCCGGGCGGATACGGGACGGGGATCGATCACGGGGAAGCCGTCGAAGGCGACCGCCCGGAACGGCGGGCGGCCTGCCGCGCGCGACCGACCGGGCAGCACCGTCGCGGCCGTGACGGAAGCCGCGGCCAGGGTCGTAAACGTCCGGCGATCCAGGAGCATGTCGTTTCCTCGCATTGCGAGCCGCCAGCGTTCACGCAATTGCGTGTTGGCACAATCGCCCGATTTCAGCAGAGATCATTCCGTGTTTCAGAACAATCAGGGGAGGGGATGACGATGGACCGGCTCGAGGAGCTCCGCCTGTTTCTCGCGATCGTCGACAGTGGAAAGTTTGCGGCCGCCGGCCGCAAATTCGCACGTTCACCGTCCTCGACGACGCGGATCGTTGCCGAGCTCGAGCGGCGCCTCGGCACCCGGCTGCTGCAACGGACCACGCGAAAGCTGTCGCTGACCGACTCCGGCGCGCGGCTTGCCGCGCAGGCGCGCCGCTTGCTCGCCGATTATGACGAGGCGATCGACGGCGCGATCGGAGAGGCCGCAAGCCTGCGCGGCAACATCAAGCTGTCAGCGCCGACGCTGTTCGGCAGCCGTCACATCGCACCGCTGGTGCGCACATTCCTTGAACGCCACCCTGACATCACGCTGCAACTGGCGCTCGAGGATCGTCTCGTCGATCTGATCGACGAGCGGATCGACATCGCGCTGCGGATCGGCCATCTGACGGACTCCTCGCTGAAGGCCCGGCGCATCGGAGAAGTCCGACGCATTGTCGTCGCCAGCCCCGATTATTTGAAGCGACACGGCCGGCCGCGCAGACCCGACGATCTCGCGCAGCATCACGCCGTGACCTTCGTCAATCAGGCGAGCCCCGCGATCTGGTCGTTCCAGCACAAACAAGGTGGTCCGCAGAAGGTCAAGGTATCGAGCCGCATGGAGGTCAATCGCGCCGAGACGGCAATCGGACTGACGCGTGACGGCATGGGCTTGACGCGGGTGCTGTCGTACCAGGTTGCGGGTGAACTCGCGGCGGGGTCCCTGGTCCGCGTGCTGAGGGATTATGAAGTCGCGCCGATACCGGTCCAGCTGGTCTATCCCAGTGCGCGCCTGATGGCGCCGCGCATTCGCACCTTCCTGGACTTCGCCGCCGGTGAGATTCCGCAGATCTCGTTCGACCATTTATAGCGGGTTGCAGCTGTCGCGCTTGACGGCGCTGACTTCCGCGCAGAGATCATGCGCACTGTGATAGCGTGGCGGCGACCGTCGGATCCCGTTCCAACAACAAGATACCGAACTTGGGGAAAGTACATGCGTCAACCGCGTCGCGTTATCGTTTCGATCAGCATTCTGTTTGCCGTCGCCACCTCCTGCGCCACCACGCGCGCGCAAACGGCCGTACCGTACGACGAACTCGCCAAGCGCGAGGCTGCGGCGAACGCCGAGGACGGCAAGCGGGTCGCCCCGCTCAAATCGATCGGCAATCCCTCAAGTGACGTCTCCCCGGAGATGCAGGCGATGATCGGCGCGCCCTACCCGCCGCATTTCAACGCCGATCCGAAGACCCCAGCGGAGTGGAAGGAGTTGATCGACCGCCGCGCCAAGCTCCTGATCGCGGGCATTCCGGCCATGAAGGCGAAGCTCGGCGTCAAGGTCGAGGAAACCAGGATTGCCGGCGTGCACTGCTACATCGTGACGCCGAACAAGATCGCGCTCGAGAACCGGCGGCGCCTGCTGATCCACGTGCATGGTGGCGGCTACGTGTTCGGCCCCGGCGAAGCCGCGTTGCCGGAAGCCATCATGATGGCCGGCTTTGGCGGCTACAAGGTGATCTCGGTCGATTACCGGATGCCGCCGGACTTTCCCTATCCGGCTGCGATGGACGACGCGATGGCGGTCTGGAAGGAAGTCCTGAAATCGCACGAGCGCCACCGGCTGGCGATCTTCGGCACCTCGACCGGCGGCGCGATGACGCTTGCGATGGTGTTGCGTGCGAGGGATGAGAAGCTGCCGCTGCCTGCGGCCATCGCGCCGGGTACGCCATGGTCCGACATCGACAAGATCGGCGACAGCTACGCGAGCAATGAGTGGGTCGACAATGTGCTGGTGACCTGGGACGGATGGCTCGGCCGCGCGGCCAGGCTCTATGCCAACGGGACCAGTCTGAAGAATCCCTACATTTCGCCGATCTACGGGGACTTCAAGGGTTTCCCGCCGACCATCCTGACATCGGGCACGCGCGACCTGTTCCTCAGCAACACGGTTCGCACGCACCGCAAATTGCGCCGCGCCGGCGTGATCGCCGATCTCAACGTCTACGAGGGGCAATCCCACGCGCAGTACCAGATGAACATCGATGCGCCCGAGACGAAGGAAGCCTTCACCGACATTGCCAAATTCTTCGATCGATATTTGAAGCAGTGAGCGCTGTCGTCAAGATCAGCTGCCCACGCTTGTCGCGGGCGCCCGGGTGCCTGTAGATTGCCGCGCGATGAACGATCGAGACTGGGGTGAGTCGCAATGAATTATTGGCTGGTGAAATCCGAGCCGTCGACGTGGTCGTGGGACCAGCAGGTCGCCAAGGGCGCGAAGGGCGAAGCCTGGACCGGCGTGCGCAACTTCACGGCGCGACAGAACCTCGTCAACATGAAGAAGGGCGACAAGGCGTTCTTCTATCATTCCAACGAGGGCAAGGAGATCGTCGGCATCGCCGAGATCATCAAGGAGGCCTATCCCGATCCGACCGACAAGACCGGCAAGTTCGTCTGCGTCGACATCAAGGCCGACAAGCCGCTGAAGACGCCGGTGACGATGGCCGCGATCAAGGCCGACAAGAAGCTCGCCGGCATGGCGCTGGTGAAATATTCGCGGCTCTCGGTGCAGCCGGTGACATCAGAGGAATGGAAATACGTCTGCAAGATGGGCGGGCTGTAGCCTTCCGACCAACTCTACCGTCGTCCCGGCGAAGGCCGGACCCATAACCACAGGCGAGCATTGTTGGAGCGCGCTGTGGCCACAGCATCGTCTCAACAATAGCATCGTCTCAACAATGAGGATTGGGGGTAATGGGCCCGGCCTCCGCCGGGACGACGACGGGGGATGCGGAGCTTACGCCCCGGCCGCCATCACCACCTGCGCCAGCAATTGCTCGCGCTTGGACTGGGTCCGGTAACCGCCCATCGTCGCGGCGAAGCGTTCGAGGATGCCGTCCTCGAAGGCGGTGACGATGGTGTCGTGGACATAGCTCTTGCGGCAGATCGCCGGCGTGTTGGAGAGCTGGTCAGCGGCGGCGCGGATCGCGTCCAGCACCTGGCGCTTGCGGCCGCGCTGGCTGGCGGCCGGCGTGATCCGCGACAGCGATTCCACGACGACGGCCGAGGCCATCAGGGTGCGGAAATCCTTCAGCGAGATCTTGATGCCGGCGAGCTCGCGCAGGAACGCATTCACCGCCGTGGTCGACGCCGCCCGGACGATGCCGGAGCGGTCGTAATACTGGAACATGCGCTTGCCCGGGACGCCGCGCAGAATGCCGATCGCACGCACCAGCTTGGCCGCATCGCATTCCTTGCGCACGGCCTTGCCGCCCTTGGCCTTGAAGGTCAGCACCAGAGAATCGTCCTCCAGCGTGACGTTGGACTTCAGAAGCGTGGTGGCGCCGCGGGTGCCGTTGAGGCGGGCGTAGGATTCGTTGCCGGGCCGGATCGCGGTGCGCGCGATCAGCTCGATGACAGCCGACAGCGCGAACTCGCGCGTCGGCTCGTCGCCGGACAGGAACGCCGAGACCTTGCGCCGGATCTTCGGCAGCGCGGCGACGAGCTTGGCCAGGCGATGCGCCTTGCGCTGCTCGCGGACCTTCTCCCAGTCGGCGTGATAACGGTACTGCAATCGGCCCGCGGCATCGCGGCCGACCGCCTGCAGATGCGAACTCGGATCGCTGGAATAGCGCACCTGGCGATAGGCCGGAGGAACCGCCATCGCATGCAGCCGGCGGATCGTGCGCGCATCGCGGACGCGCGAACCGTTGGCGCGAACGAACGAATAATTCTTGCCGCGCTTGATACGGCGGATGGTCAGCTCATTCTGGTCGCCGAGCCGCAGGCCCAGATCGCGCGCCAGATCCTCCACCGAGGTCTTGATGACAGCGGGCGCCTCAAGCTTGAGCCTCGCCCGGAGCGACTGCAACTTTGCCTGCGGCTGCTTGGGCCATTGGCCCAGCGCCTTCGCCAGGGCGACAGCGGGATCGGCGGACATGGGCCGCACAGCCGCGATGTTCTGCTGATCCATCATACTTCCAAGACGCCTTTTCCGCTGTTCTCCCGGTAATGCCGTTGCTTCGGGCTTCGTTCCGGTGGGCCATCCGGCCTCGGTTTCGCGATTTAGGGCGTCGAGGCCGACATTGCGAGTCGCGAATCAGTTATCGACGGTTCCTAATTACCTTTCATGGGTGCCATTCGCCCGCTAACCTTGATTTTGGTCGCTCCGGGATCGGTCAAAATGGCCAGATCGCAGCCCGGAACCGGCTTTGGGGGCCCTCATCAGGCCGGCCGGACCGGCGCAAATCAGGTCAGAGACCATGTCCTTACACGCGCGGCGCGCAGCCTCATCCGCACGCTACAGGTTGGTCGACCCCCCTGTCCGGCCGGCAGGGACTGCGGCGCGAACGGGCGTCCTTGCGACAGATTTCTGGCTGGCCCGACCAAAGCCATCCAGATCTCCAACCGAGCAATTGTTGACGTAGATCATCGCGGCGACGTCCGGCAATTCGTTCAATGGCGGTTGAAGCGGTCCGTCAAAATTGGCGTCTGCGTATCCTGTCGCGCGCGGCATTGTTGCGGTGACGGCGCGGCGCGGAGAGCGACATCACTACGACCAAGAGACCAGTGACCCGGAGCAGGCGATAGAGCATAGGTTTCTCTCATCAACGAAGCGCGGTAAACCGCCCAATCAGATGCGGAAGCCTATGGGATGTCCGGCGGCTTCCACGCGACGAAAGTGACAGCCTTTTTCCTTGCCCGGCCGGAATGTGGCAACGCATAATCGCGGCAATGATCAAGACGGCTTGTCGGCGCGTTGTGTGCGATCGGCAATGAGTGGAGGAAAATGATGTCCGAGAAGGTTTATGACGTGTCGGCCGACTGGGCCAAGCGCGCTTATGTCAACGACGCCAAATATCGCGAGATGTACGCGCATTCGGTCAAGGACCCGAACGGCTTCTGGGGCGAGCACGGCAAGCGGATCGACTGGATCAAGCCCTTCACCAAGGTCGAGAACGTCTCCTTCGCGCCCGGCAACATCTCGATCAAATGGTTCGAGGATGGCGTGCTGAACGTCGCCTGGAATTGCATCGACCGCCATCTCGAGAAGCGCGGCGACCAGACCGCGATCATCTGGGAGGGCGACGATCCCTCTGAATCCAAGCACATCACCTACCGCCAGCTGCACGACGAAGTCTGCAAAATGGCCAACATCCTGCGCACGCGGAACGTCAAGAAGGGCGATCGCGTCACGATCTATCTGCCGATGATTCCGGAAGCGGCCTACGCCATGCTGGCCTGCGCGCGGATCGGCGCGATCCACTCGGTGGTGTTCGGCGGCTTCTCGCCGGACAGCCTCGCCCAGCGCATCAAGGACTGCGACTCGAAGCTGGTCATCACCGCCGATGAAGGCCTGCGCGGCGGCAAGAAGGTGCCGCTGAAGGCCAATGTCGATGCCGCGATCGCCAAAACCGGCGGCGTCGATTGGGTCGTGGTGGTGAAGCGCACCGGTGGTGCGATCGACATGAACCCGACGCGCGACCTCTGGTATCACGAGGCCGCCGCGATGGTGACGACGGAATGCCCGGCCGAGCACATGCATGCCGAAGACCCGCTGTTCATCCTCTACACCTCGGGGTCGACCGGCACGCCGAAGGGCGTGCTGCACACCTCCGGCGGCTATCTCGTGTTCGCGTCGATGACGCATCAATACGTGTTCGACTATCACGACGGCGACGTCTACTGGTGCACCGCCGACGTCGGCTGGGTCACCGGCCACAGCTACATCCTCTATGGGCCGCTCTGTAACGGCGCGACCACGCTGATGTTCGAGGGCGTGCCGAACTACCCGGACAATTCGCGCTTCTGGAACGTGGTCGACAAGCACAAGGTCAACATCTTCTACACCGCGCCGACCGCGATCCGCGCGCTGATGCAGGGCGGCGACGGGCCGGTGAAGAAGACCTCGCGCAAATCGCTGCGCCTGCTCGGCTCGGTCGGCGAGCCGATCAATCCCGAAGCCTGGGAGTGGTACTACCGCGTGGTCGGCGAAGACCGCTGCCCGATCGTCGACACCTGGTGGCAGACCGAGACCGGCGGCATCCTGATCACGCCGCTGCCCGGCGCGACCAAGCTGAAGCCGGGATCGGCGACGCGGCCGTTCTTCGGCGTAGTGCCTGAAATCGTCGATGCCGAGGGCAAGACGCTGGACGGCGAGACCTCGGGCAATCTCTGCCTGGCTAAATCATGGCCGGGCCAGATGCGCACGGTCTATGGTGACCATGCGCGGTTCGAGCAGACCTATTTCTCGACCTACAAGAACAAGTACTTCACCGGCGACGGCTGCCGGCGCGATGCCGACGGCTATTACTGGATCACCGGCCGCGTCGACGACGTCATCAACGTCTCCGGCCACCGCATGGGCACCGCCGAGGTCGAGAGCTCGCTGGTCGCGCATGAAGCGGTGTCGGAAGCCGCCGTGGTGGGCTACCCGCACGACATCAAGGGCCAGGGCATCTACGCCTATGTCACGCTGATGAAGGGCGCCGAGCCGACCGAGGCCTTGCGCAAGGAGCTGGTCGCCTGGGTCCGCAAGGATATCGGCCCGATCGCCTCGCCGGACCTCATTCAATTCGCGCCCGGCCTGCCCAAAACCCGCTCCGGCAAGATCATGCGCCGCATCCTGCGCAAGATCGCCGAGGATGAGCCGTCGAGCCTCGGCGACACCTCGACCTTGGCCGATCCCGCCGTGGTCGATGACCTCGTGCAGAACCGGCAGAACAAGAAGGACGCGTAGGCCCTAATCCGGCGGCGGCAATATCAGCAAAATCAAGGGAAGGCCGCGCGATCATCGCCGCGGCCTTTCTCTTTTGTTGTCTTGACGCGCTTTCTCCCCGCGAACCGGCGGCCGCCCTACATCGCGTGCGGAACAGGCCTGGCTCGAAGATGCTCCCGGATTGACCATTTTACGGGATTGTCAGAGGCGAGGCGCCATTGCGGCGTGTTTGTGGCCAAGTGTTGTTTTCAGGTCATTTACTTTAATCCGAACTTTTCCTTTTCTCACCGCCATCAGGACGTGTCTCGCGGCCGGTGTGAAACCAGCCGGTTAAGACACGCGGTTAATATTATGTGCGCGAGACCGGCGGGCCCGGTTTTTCAGGGCTCTGCACCTTCGTTTTTGGCTCCCTCACAGGAGCTGTTGGGAAGTGGAGAGGTTGATGTCGATGAAGTTTGCGGTGGCGCTGGCTGCCACCCTTGGTGCTGTTGTTGTGATGTCGCAGACGGCCGAAGCGCGGCCGGAAATGGTCGGAATACACGCCGACAATTATGAGCCGGGCACCATCGTGGTGAAGACCAACGAACGGCGGCTCTACCTCATTCTCGATTCCGGTCACGCGATGCGTTATCCGGTCGGCGTCGGCAAGTCGGGCAAGCAGTGGGCCGGCACGACCCGGATCGACGGCAAGTACCGCAACCCGGCCTGGTCGCCGCCCGCCGAGGTCAAGCGCGACAAGCCGAGCATCCCGAACGTGATCGCAGGCGGTTCGCCGGCGAACCCGATGGGCGTCGCCGCGATGACGCTGGCCGGCGGCGAATACGCGATCCACGGCACCAACGTGCCGGGCTCGGTCGGCGGCTTCGTCTCCTACGGCTGCATCCGCATGCTGAATCCCGACATCACTGATCTCTATTCGCGCGTCTCGGTCGGCACGACGGTGGTCGTCACTCGCTGATCGCACACAGCGATTCGCCGAAAGAAAAGCCGCGCCACTGCGCGGCTTTTTATTTGTCTGTCCTGTGCCGTCGCAGCGATGACGCTATCGCCCAGAGCGGGATGAATTTGGTTGAATCGGCTTGCCGCGCTTTCGGTTCACCTCTCCCCGTCGGGGAGAGGTCGGATTGCTCCCGGCGATGCGGAGCATCGTCCGGTGCAATCCGGGTGAGCTCTTGCTCTCTCGCTAGACCGTAACCCCTCACCCGATTTGCTGTGCAAATCGACCTCTCCCAAAGGGAGAGGTGAACTTTCGACGCCGTTCCAGCTCAACCTGATTTCATCATGCTTTAGCGGGCAAAATTTCCGCACCAGCCGAAGCGATGGCCGCCATTGTAGGCGCGGGCATGCCCGGCCGCGAGCAGCGCCGACGA
Organism: Bradyrhizobium sp. JR3.5; assembly: GCF_054057015.1. NCBI lineage: Bacteria > Pseudomonadati > Pseudomonadota > Alphaproteobacteria > Hyphomicrobiales > Nitrobacteraceae > Bradyrhizobium > Bradyrhizobium sp. JR3.5. Next base: position 2,924,298 of record NZ_JBSRYV010000002.1, on the reverse strand, counting down.
TACGTTGTCGGTCTTCTTCGTCGCGACGTCGGCGACGACGCGACCCTGATACTTGTCGGGCCCGATATTGTAGATCGCGACATCGCCCTGGCCGAGCAGATCGCGCAGCGCCACCGTGGCTGCTTGCGCCATTTGCAGTTCGCGCGCGCACGACGCCTTCAGCTCCGGCGCATCGATGCCGCGCAGCCGGACCCGCGTGTACAGATCGGGTCCCGGCGCGAGATGCACCCGCGCCTCGAACGTGTCGCCATCGATCGTCCTGATGACATCGACAGAATGGCGAGCGTCGGGCGCGCCGGCCCGCTGCCAGATCATTTCGGCATCGCGCGACCGGCTCAACGACCAGTGCGACGGCAAGGGTATCCATTGAGGCGCCCATCGGCGGATCGGCAGCATGCTGCCGACGGCAATGCCGAGAACGAACACCCACGGCAACGCTGCCGAGACGCGGCGGCCCCAGGGTGAGCGGCGAAAGGGCGGACGTCCCGTCCCACGATAAGGATTTATTCTCTCGTATGGGGACATATTCCCAGACTGGTCTGAGTCGGATCGTCAGGCAAGACGCTCAAAAATCCGAGGCGATGCCCTTGGTCTCCCAATCACCGTAACGCGTCGGTTCCGGTCCCTTCGGGCCCTGGAATTCCTTCGGCCGCGCGGCCGCCTCCTTCACAGCGGCCTCCTCGGCAGCCTTGCGCCGCGCCGCAGCCTCGGCGAGCGCGCGCTGCGCGGCCGGCGTCAGCGGCTTGCGCGGCGCGGGTTCCGGCGGCAATGGCGATGGCGATGGCGATTTCTCAGACATAGCGGGCCTTCTTGGCAAAACTTTCTGCCTGCGAGTTATCTTGGTGTTGGCTCAGTGACGGCATCACAAGAAATCCCGCAAGACGATTCTTACATTTGGCATATTCGCATGCCAGTGGTGTTTTCGAGTTGATGGCATGAGCCGAATGTAACTCAGCATCTTCGAGATATTTCCGCTCCATGCCTCCTTCAAGATTTGCAGTTCCTGCCGAAGTCCCCGGTCTCGCGGCGCGCCGTATCGCGGCCGACATCCTTGACGGCGTGCTGCACAAGCACCGCACGCTCGACGATCAGCTCGACGGCGCCGGCGCGCATCCCGGCCTGAAATCGCTGGCCGATCGCGACCGCGCATTGATGCGCCGCCTGGTGTCGACCATCCTGCGCAAGCTCGGCACGCTCGGCCATCTGCTGTCGCGCCTGCTCGACCGCGGCGTCCCGACCGATGCGCCGCGCGCGCAGAGCGCGCTCCTGATCGGCGCCGCGCAGATCCTCTGGATGGACGTGCCTGACCATGCCGCGGTCGATCTGTCGGTGCGGCTGGTGCAGTCCGACCGCCGCGCGGCGAAATATGCCGGGCTGGTCAACGCCGTGCTGCGCCGCTGCGCGCGCGAGGGCCAGGGCCTGATCGACGAGATCAGCCCGCAGACGCTGGATCTGCCGCAATGGATGCTGGCGCGCTGGAATGCGCATTACGGTGAAGCCACCGCGCGCGACATGGCGCTGGCGCTCGGCCACGAGCCGTCGCTCGATCTCACGGTGAAGTCCGACGCGCCGCAATGGGCGAGCCGCCTGCATGGCGAGATATTGCCGACGGGAACCGTGCGCACGCTGCTGCAGGGTTCCGTGACCATGCTGCCGGGCTTTGCCGAAGGCCAATGGTGGGTGCAGGACGCTGCCGCCGCGCTTCCGGTGCGGCTGTTCGGCGACATCAAGGACAAGCGGGTCGCTGATCTCTGCGCTGCACCCGGTGGCAAGACGGCCCAGCTCGCGCTGGCCGGCGCACAGGTCACCGCGGTCGACCGCTCGCCGGCGCGGGTCGCGCGGCTGCGCGACAATCTCACACGGCTGGCGCTGCAAGCCGAGACGGTCGTCGCCGACGCCGCCGAATGGCCCGCGGAGGCCGCGAGCTTCGATGCTATCCTGGTCGATGCGCCCTGCACCTCGACGGGAACCATCCGCCGCCATCCCGACGTCGCCTGGCTGCGCCAGGAAGGCGACATCGCCGCGCTGACGGCCCTGCAGAAGCGGCTGCTGCATAAGGCCGTCAACCTGCTGAAGCCGGGCGGCACCCTGGTCTACTGCACCTGCTCGCTTGAGCCGGAGGAAGGCGAGCACGCGATTGCCGCGCTGCTGGCGAGCGAATCAGGCCTGCGCCGTGCGCCGGTCGAGACAAGCGAGGTCGCCGGCCTCGACGACATCATCACCGCCGACGGCGATTTGCGCACCCTGCCCAGCCATTTGCCCAACGCCGACCCGCGGCTGGGCGGGCTGGACGGCTTTTACGCCGCCCGGCTGGTTAAATCCTGATTTTAAACTTCAGTCTTCTAAGCTCGAAGTGATTCGTGCGGTATCAAGAGGGTGTCTTGTTTATCAAGAAGGTGTCTTGGGCGCGTTTCCGGATTAAATAAGGATTCGTTGAAAATTCCCTCCCCGCAAGGTTAGGCGTGTCGGTCGCTCAAAGCAGACGCATCTCGACGCTGATTGCTGGCCGGTTTGCCCGCAGCATGCTCGCACGCGCCAGCGGGAGCACGGTGGCGCTGTCGCGGCTCTGGCCCGGCCGCACCGACCGGCTGATCATCGCCCCGCACGACCTGCGGACCGCCGACGCCACCCGCGCGGCCGAGATCTATGCCGGGCGATTCGTGTTCGCCGGCAAGATCGTCACCTGCCACGGCCGCTCGATCTTCGATCTCGAGCCGCCGTCGGAGGATTGGGAAGCCGCCCTGCTCGGCTTCGGCTGGCTGCGCCATCTGCGCGCCGCCGACACCGCGCTGACCCGCGCCAATGCCCGCTCGCTGGTCGACGACTGGATTTCCAACCAGGCCCGCAAGCGGCCGCTGGAGCGGCGCGCCGACGTGCGCGCGCGGCGCGTGATCTCGCTGTTGTCGCAGGCGCCATTGGTGCTCGGCGACACCGACGGAAAATTCTACCGCAAATATCTGCGCGGGCTGGCGCGCGAGATCCGCTATCTGCGCCATTCGACGCTCGACAATGACGGCGTTCCGCGCCTGCAGGTGCTGATCGCGCTGTGCTATGCCTCGCTCTGCCTCGCCAACCAGGCGCGCAATATCAAATCGGCCACGCGCAGGCTGTCGGACGAATTGCAGCGCCAGATCCTGCCCGATGGCGGCCATATCTCGCGCAATCCCGGTGCGCTGGTCGAGCTGCTCAGCGATCTCTTGCCGCTGCGGCAGACCTTTGCAGCACGGAATATCGCGCCGCCGCCGGCGCTGCTCAACGCCATCGACCGCATGATGCCGATGCTGCGCTTCTTCCGGCACGGCGACGGCAGCTTCGCGCTGTTCAACGGCATGAGCACCGCGCCCTCCGATCTCGTCGCGACGCTGCTCGCCTATGACGACACCCGCGGCGTGCCGATGGCGAGCATGCCGCACACCGGCTTCCAGCGCCTCGATGCCGGCAACATGACCCTGATCATCGATACCGGTCCGCCGCCGCCGGCCAGCGTCAGCCAGGATGCGCATGCCGGCTGCCTGTCGTTCGAGCTGTCCTCCGGGGTCAGCCGCATCGTCGTCAATTGCGGCATGCCGAACACCGGGCGAGACAATTGGCGGCCGTTCGCGCGCTCCACCGCGGCGCATTCGACGCTGACCTATCGCGACACCTCGTCGTGCCAGTTCGTCGAGCTGTCGGCGATGAAACGGCTGTTGCGCGGCGCGCCGGTCACCAGCGGGCCCGGCAATGTCGAGAGCTACCGCGAAGCCATCCCCGACGGCGACGTGCTCACTGCCTCGCATGACGGCTATCTCTCCCGTTTCGGCGTGATCCACCGCCGCGTGCTGATGATCGCCCAGGACGGCACCCGGATGGAGGGCGAGGACTCGCTGTCGCCGGCACCCGGCGGCCGCATCAAGGGCAGCGAGGCCGATTTCGCGCTGCGCTTCCATTTGCACCCCTCGGTGAAGGCGAGCCGCCTGTCGGACGCCCGCGGCGTCATGCTGGTGCTGCCCAACCGCGACGTCTGGACCTTCGAGGCGATGGACGACAAGGTCGACCTCGAGGATAGCGTGTTCCTGGCCGGCAATGACGGCCCGCGCCGCGCCTCCCAGATCGTGATCCGGCAGAACGCAAGGCAGGCCGCCACCATCCGCTGGAGCTTCGTGCGCTCCTCGACCTCGGCCACCGCCACCAACGCCCGCCGCAACGCCCGCCGCGAGCCGGAACTGCCGCTGTAATCTGAGCTGAATGTCCATGGCTGGACCGTCATCCTGAGGTGCGAGCGGAGCGAGCCTCGAAGGATGCACGGCCCGGCTGGTGGCCGTCGATCCTTCGAGACGCCGCTTCGCGGCTCCTCAGGATGACGGGGAACGAATACCGAATCATCGTCAATTTGCGGGGATTCGGTCCCACGGACCGGTTTCGTATGGCACAAAACCATGCTACCCGGCTGCCTTAACAGCCAGGGATTTCCCAGATGACCGAACAGCTTCGCCGCGTGACCCGCGCACTGTTGTCCGTTTCCGACAAGACCGGACTGATCGATTTCGCCAAGGCGCTTTCCGACCATGGTGTCGAGCTGGTCTCGACCGGGGGCACCGCCAAGGCGATCGCGGCGGCCGGGCTCAAGGTCAAGGACGTCTCCGAGCTCACCGGTTTCCCGGAGATGATGGACGGCCGGGTCAAGACACTGCATCCGAAGGTGCATGGCGGCCTGCTCGCGATCCGCGACAACAAGGAACATGCCGCGGCGATGGCCTCGCACGGCATCGCGCCGATCGACCTCTTGGTGGTCAACCTCTATCCGTTCGAGGCCACCGTCGACAAAGGCGCCGGCTTCGAGGAGTGCATCGAGAATATCGACATCGGCGGCCCCGCGATGATTCGCGCCGCGGCGAAGAACCATGACGACGTCGCCGTGGTGGTCGAGGCGAACGACTATCAAGCTGTTCTCGACGAGCTCGCCGCGCACAAGGGCGCGACTTCGCTCGGCCTGCGCCGGCGGCTCGCCGCCAAGGCCTATGCGCGCACCGCGGCCTATGATGCTGCGATCTCGAACTGGTTTGCGAAGGAGCTCGACACCAAGGCGCCGGACTTCCGCGCCTTCGGCGGCAAGCTGATCCAGTCGCTGCGCTATGGCGAGAACCCGCACCAGACCGCGGCATTCTATGCCACGCCGGAGAAGCGGCCGGGCGTTGCGACCGCACGCCAGCTGCAGGGCAAGGAACTGTCCTACAACAATATCAACGACACCGACGCGGCCTATGAGTGCGTCGGCGAGTTCGATCCGCAGCGCACCGCGGCCTGCGTGATCGTCAAGCATGCCAACCCCTGCGGCGTCGCCGAGGGTCCGGATCTTGCGACCGCCTATGCCCGCGCGCTCGCCTGCGACTCCACCTCGGCCTATGGCGGCATCATCGCGGTCAACCGCAAGCTCGATGCTGATGCTGCGCGCGCCATCATCGGCATCTTCACCGAAGTGATCATCGCGCCCGATGCGACCGAAGAGGCGATCTCGATCATCGCAGGCCGGCGCAACCTGCGCCTGCTGCTTGCAGGCGGGCTGCCGAACGCGCGCGCGATCGGGCTCACCGCCAAGACCGTTGCCGGCGGCCTCTTGGTGCAGAGCCGCGACAATGCGGTCGTCGAGGACATGAATTTGAAGGTTGCGACCAAGCGCGCGCCGACCGATGCCGAGCTGCGCGATCTCAAATTCGCCTTCCGTGTCGCCAAGCACGTCAAGTCGAACACCATCATCTATGCCAAGGATCTCGCCACCGTCGGCATCGGCGCCGGCCAGATGAGCCGGGTCGATTCCGCACGCATCGCCGCGCGCAAGGCGCTCGATGCGGCAGCCGAGCTGAAGCTCGCAGAACCCCTGACCAAGGGGTCGGTGGTCGCCTCCGACGCGTTCTTCCCGTTCGCCGACGGCATGCTCGCCTGCATCGAGGCCGGCGCGACGGCGGTGATCCAGCCCGGCGGCTCGATGCGCGACGACGAGGTGATCAAGGCCGCCGACGAGCACGGCATCGCCATGGTGTTCACCGGCGTGCGGCATTTTAGGCACTAAACTCTCAGCACGGTCGTCCCGGCGAAAGCCGGGACGACCGCGGCGAGTTATCCGCGCACCTTCGCCAACAGCGCCAGCCCCACCACGAAGAACCCCACCAGCACCGCCATGCCGTATTTCTGGCTCGCGGTCGCTGCCGTGATCGCGCCGATCAAGAGCGGGCCGATGAACGACGTCACCTTCCCGGTCAGCGCGAACAAGCCGAAATACTGCGCGATGCGATCCTTCGGCGCGAGGCGGATCAGGAGCGAGCGCGACGCCGCCTGCAACGGCGCGCCGGTGGCGCCGATCAGACAGCCCAGCACGATATAGGCGCGCTCGGCGGCGCCCGCGAACAGCGGACCGCCCGGCACCGGCGGCGCGACCGGGATGAACAGGATGGAATCCTTGTTCACCGTGAGGATCACGACGATCGCAAACAGCAGGATCACAAGACTGCCGGTGATCAAGCGTTTCGGCCCGAACGCATCATCGAGCTTGCCGCCGAGCCAGCCACCGAACGTCCCCGCCACTGCCAGCATGATGCCGAAGGTGCCGATCCGGATCGTGTCCCAGCCGAACGTGCCGGCGGCATAGATGCCGCCGAACGCAAACAGCGAGACCAGCCCGTCGGTGTAGATCATGTTGGCCAGCAGGAACCGCGGCAGCGATTTCTGCTTCGGCAGGCTCACCAGTGATTCCCTGAGCTCGCGCAGGCCTTCGCCGAGCGCCGCGCGCATCGGGCGCTTCGCCGGATAGTCCGGCGTGAACAGGAACATCGGCGTCACGAAGATGATGAACCACAGCCCGGTCAGCGGCCCGGTGATGCGGTCGCCTTCATGCATGACCGGATCGAGACCGAACAGCGGCGTGAAGCCGAACAGCGTGCGGCCCGTCTCGGCATTGGCGGCGAGGAAGCCGAGCACCAGCACGAGGCTCAGGATGCCGCCGACATAGCCGGTAGCCCAGCCGGTGCCGGAGAGCCGCCCGATCCGGTCCGGCGGCACCAGCGTAGGCATCATCGCATTGTTGAACACGGTCGCGAACTCGACGCCGATGCTCGCGATCGCATAGGCCAGCAGCAGCGCGGGGATGATGTCGGGATTGCCGGGCTTGCCGATCCACATCGCGCTCGAGCCGATCACCAGCAGCGCGCCGAAAACAGCGATCCACGGCTTGCGCCGGCCACTGGCATCGGCGATCGCACCCAGCACCGGCGACAGCAGCGCGATCGCCAGTCCCGCGGCTGCGGTGGCAAAGCCCCACAGCGCCTGCCCGCTCGCGGCATCGGGCGCAACGAAGCTCGCGAAATATGGCGCGAACACGAAGGTCGTGATCAGCGTGAAATAGGGCTGTGCGGCCCAGTCGAAGAAGATCCAGCTGACGACGGCTGCGCGGCCAGGATAGACGTTGGTGCAGGCCTTCGCATGTTCAGTGCCCGTCTGCATTGTTGCCGTCATCGCGAAAGATATTCCCCAACTCGAACCGCAGGCAGGCTTTCGCCGCTTCAATCCGTTCCCATATAGCATGGGCCGATTTTGCTGATACGGCGATGAACAGGGCAGGACATTTCGATGGCGCCAACGATGTCGCGACGGCTGTTTGCCGCTCTGCTCTTGATCGGCATCGCGACACCCGCCCTCGGTCAGGTGCAGCGGCGCGCTTACGAGCCCTCAGCCACCAATACGATTCAAAGCATTCGCGCCGAAAACGGCATGGTGGTGGCGCAGGAGAAGCTGGCGGCGCGGGTTGGCACCGACATCCTGCGGCAAGGTGGCAACGCCGTCGACGCCGCGGTCGCGACCGGCTTTGCGATGGCGGTGACCTATCCGCGCGCCGGCAATATCGGCGGCGGCGGTTTCATGGTGATCCATCTCGCCGGCCGCAACGAAGATGTCGCAATCGATTATCGCGAAACTGCGCCGCAGGCCGCGTCGCGCGACATGTTCCTGAACGCCGACGGCAAGCCGGAGCCGGACAAGTCCCGCAACTCCGCGCTCGCGATTGGCGTTCCCGGCACGGTCGCGGGCCTTGCGCTGGCGCTGGAGAAATACGGCTCCGGCAAGTTCACGCTGGCGCAGATCGTCAAGCCCGCGATCGATCTGGCCCGCGACGGCTTCATCGTCACCGACGATACGTCGGACACGCTGTCGGACATGTATCGCCGCATGTCGCGCTGGCCGAACTCGGCCAAGACGTTCTCGCATGCCGACGGCACGCCGCTGCATGAGGGCGACCGCCTGATCCAGGGCGATCTCGCTGGCGTACTGACGGCAATTGCCGAGCAGGGACCGCGTGGCTTCTACGAGGGCGCGGTCGCCGAAAAGCTTGTCAGCGGGATCAGGAATGCCGGCGGCATCTTTACGCTCGCGGATCTGAGAGCCTATCAGCCGGTGATCCGTACGCCGATCCGCGGTACCTATCGCGGCTTCGACATCGTCTCGATGCCGCAGCCGTCCTCCGGCGGCGTCGTGCTGCTGGAGATCCTCAACATCCTCGAAGGCTTTCCGATGTCAGACATGAAGCAGGGCTCGGCCGCCTCGCTGCATGTCATGATCGAGGCGATGAAGCGGGCCTATGCCGATCGCGCTCGCTATCTCGGCGACCCCGCCTTCGTCGACGCGCCGACCCAGCTGCTGATCGACAAGGATTATGCCGCGAGGCAGCGCGCGACCATCGACCTTGCCCGCGCGACGCCCTGGACCGATGTGCGCAACGCCAAGCAGCCCCACGAGGGCGACAACACCACGCATTATTCGGTCGTCGACGCCAGCGGCAACGCCGTCAGCAACACCTACACGCTGAACTTCCCCTACGGCGTCGGCCTCGTCGCCGACGGCACCGGCGTGCTGCTCAACAATGAGCTCGACGATTTCACCGCCGCGCCCGGCGCCTCCAACGCTTTCGGCCTGGTCGGCTTCGAGGCCAATCTGCCGGGGCCCGGCAAGCGCCCGTTGTCGTCGATGTCGCCGACTATCGTGCTGAAGGACGGCAAGCCCGTGCTGGTGACGGGATCGCCGGGCGGCAGCCGCATCATCTCCGCGGTGACGCAGATCATCGTCGACGTCATCGACTACAAGATGGACATCGCGGCCGCGGTCGCCGCGCCCCGCATACATCATCAATGGCTGCCCGACGAGGTCCGGATCGAGCGCGGCTTTCCCGACGAGGTGCTCGCCGAGCTGCGCGCCAAGGGCCACAAACCGGTCGAGCCGCTCGGCTACTCCTCCGCGAACTCGATCGTCGTCACGACCAGCGGTCTGCTCGGTGCGCCCGATCCACGGACACGCGGCTCGGAGGCGGCCGGATACTAGAGCTTGATCCGGAAAAGTGCGAAGCGGTTTTCGAAAAGATCATGCTCAAACTAAAGACCTAGATGGGCAAACGCGGCTTTGCCCGGCCTGCAACATCGCGATAGATTGGCGGTCCGCGCAACTCCGGCCGCGGATCGCAAACAGCCGGTGAAAGATTTCTCCGGGGAACGCGCATGAGCATGGCCGAATCCAAAACGATCGAAGTCGCAGAGATCGAGGACACCAGTCTCCTCGCCTTCTATCGCGACATGAACCTGCCGGAGCGGCGCACGTTCTGGGCTTGCGCCTCGGGCTGGACGCTCGACGGCATGGATTTCATGATCTATCCGCTGGTGATCGGCACCATCATCACGCTGTGGAAGGTCGATGCCGGCACTGCCGGCCTCGCCGGCACCGTGACGCTGCTGGCTTCCGCCGTCGGCGGCTGGCTCGGCGGCTATCTCTCCGACCGGATCGGGCGGGTCAAGACGCTGCAGCTCACCATCATCTGGTTCTCGTTCTTCTCGCTGGTCTGCGCCGTGGTGCAGAATTTCGACCAGCTCCTGATCGCCCGCGCGCTGCTCGGCCTGGGCTTCGGCGGCGAATGGGCGGCCGGCGCGGTGCTGATCGGCGAAGCGATCCGGCCGCAATATCGCGGCCGCGCGGTCGGCTCGGTGCAATCGGGCTGGGCGATCGGCTGGGGCCTTGCGGTGCTGGCGCAGGCGATCCTGTTCTCGATCCTGCCGCCAGAGAACGCCTGGCGCTGGATGTTCGTGATCGGCGCGCTGCCGGCGCTGCTGGTGTTCTACCTGCGCCGCTATGTCACCGAGCCGGAGATCTCCGCCGCGACGATGGCGCAGCAGCAGGCATCCGGCAGCGGGCCCGCCGCATTGTGGGAGATTTTCCAGGGGCCGATCCTGAAGACCACGCTGCTGGCCTCGCTGGTCGGCACCGGCATGCAGGGCGGCTATTACGCCGTCACCTTCTGGGTGCCGCGCTTCCTCACCACCGAGCGCAAGCTCTCGGTGGTCGGCTCGACCGGCTATCTCGCGACGCTGATCATCGGCTCCTTCATCGGGTATCTGGTCGGCGCCTGGCTTGCCGACCGGATCGGCCGGCGCAATCTGTTCCTGATCTTCTCGCTCGGCGCCATCGCGATCGTGCTGCTCTATACCCAATTGCCGCTGTCCAACGAGGTGCTGTGGGTGCTGGGCTTCCCGCTCGGCTTCTTTGCCTCAGGCTATTTCTCCGGCATGGGCGCGTTCCTGACCGAGCTCTACCCGACCCGGCTGCGCGGCTCCGGCCAGGGCTTCTGCTACAATTTCGGCCGCGGCGTCGGCGCACTGTTTCCGTTCCTGGTCGGCGCGCTCTCGACCACGACCACGCTGGCTAACGCGATCGCGATCTTCGCGGTGGCGGCCTACGCCGTGTTCTTCATCGCCGCCTACGCGCTGCCGGAAACGCGCGGCCGCGTGCTGCATGCGGGTGGGTAACATTGAGCGCGACCCCTCAGCTTGCTCAGTTTTGCCTCTCCCCTTGTGGGAGAGGCACGCGCCCTGCGCGAACGGTTTTTATAACGTATAATCAATTACTTGCTATGTATTTCCGAGTGCGGTGTCCTTGCAGTGTCCCGAAGAGCTTCTGAACTCTGCGGGCATCAATCCAAGCCAGCAGGGCTGCCATTGCCGAGCCTTTTCCCGGCGCGCAGCTCGGAGATGCCCTCCGGTCCCTGCGGCAGCCTGTGAATAGCTGGGAAAGAAGCCAGCCCGTTTCGATTTACCACCCTGCATTGTGCCAGCGTGAGCATTCCCGATTCGCAATAGAGAGAGGGCCAATGGCACTGAGTGAAGGAGAGATCGCGACCGTAAAGGGAATGCTGTTTCGCGGAGATCGACAGCACGACATCGCCGCCTATTTCGGGGTGAACGGTGGACGCATTGCCGAGATCAGTACTGGTCAAACCGGTGGCAGCATTGCAGCGACGATGGCAGGTGATTTGCCGCCTGCCGGTCCGTACATGGCTGGCCGTTCAGCACTGCGCGCACGCGACACGTTGATCGCCCTGCGCGATCTCATCCAAGACGCGATCAACGATATCGACCTGTACGAGAAGCCGAAATAGTGAGAGCAGAGCATTCGCAGAGATAAGGATTGATCCCTGCCAGCGCTGCCTGGCGCAGCGTTGTCGGCCATCCGCACGGACAGTAGCGATACAAAAACATTGCCCACCAGACCGGGCCAATAAATGCCCCTCTATCACTCAACCATTTTCTCAGCGGACTACCCCGGCACGGCCTTCAAGGCGGTAGCGCCAGCATGGCAGTACGAAAAGGCAAACGGCGTCTTTCGGGGTACTGGCGAAGAACTGCATGCCGAAAACGAGCGTATCCGGTTGGAGCGCGGTCATGCGCCGTCACAAGCCTACTATGGCGACGGGCATCCTGTCTTCTTCGACATGGAGATCATGATACGCGCGACAACTACACAACGCGCTCGTCAAGCCGTCACTCTCCTGTGTTCGGCAATCGACGTTTTGCACGGCAGTGCGATGGGGTACTTCGACCCGATGGAGGACATTCAAATTCGTCTCAGTGGAGCGAAGCAAGATACGCCATCGTTCTTCTCAACAAGCGGGATCACCGCAGCGTGCCGGTTTGCGGCGCTCGTAAGCAGGGCCTCCCTGTCCTATGCCATGCACAAGCTCGCTTACAGCTACCGCTCGGCGGGCGCACATCATATGGATATGCACCCGCGCTACTCGCCGCACGAGTTCAGAGTGCAGAAAGAACCGCTTGCTCACGTGCACATCGCCAATGCGGTCACGCTGGCGTACTCGGCTATCGAAGAGATGCAGCTTGAGCTGCGCGCCAGCCGAGAGAACCCGTCTAGGCTCAAGGACGGCTCGTGGAATCCTGTTGTACTCAACGAACTTAAACAGCGACTTCGGAAGGCCACAATCGATATTGATGACCCGTTTGTATGGACTGTTAGAGGCCCCAAGACTCGTATCGAGCGTTCGCGGCAAATTCCTTTTATCGACAAGGCGAAGTGGGCTTACGGCCTGGTCCGGGACCGGGAGGTCTCGATTGTCGACGCCTTAGCCTATGCGAGTTGGCTTCGCAGCACCACCACCACGCATCGTTTCACAAAAACAAGTGCGAGCCTAACCGTCTGCGATGCATACAACGTGCAGCTGCTGGCACGAAGGCTATTGATGGAACGCTTCGGTTTCTGGAATACGCCCACGCGCCCCTGAGCACACGGAGAAATCGTCATGTCGACGTCGACTCAACGACAGTACGGTTACGAGGAGCTAAGAGAGATTGTTGTCGACATCTTGATTGGGAAGGAGCAGGTGGACTTTGAACCTAGCCAATGGGACATCCTAACCCAAGACGTTGCAATGGTCATCGCTCGACGGGCGGGGCACAATCGGGACACTCAAGCATATCGGCAGGCATTGGGACCTCACCAACTCGAGCTAGTGCGCGATATATTTTGGGATTTATTCCGACAGGGATTTATCACTCTTGGCCTGAACAACTCCAATCCTGCATGGCCGTTCTTCCGGCTAAGTCACTACGGCCAAAAAGCTCTCACACAGCAGTCTCCGTACCGTTTCCATGACACAAACTCTTTCCTGCAACTACTAATGCGCGAGGTACCAGACCTTTCTCGTGAGGCCCAAGAATATTTGGAAGAGGCCGTAGCGACGTTCTACGCGGGATGCCTCCTTTCTAGTTGCGTGATGCTCGGCGTCGCGGCGGAAGCTGAATTTCTTCGGCTAGTCGACGTCGCTTCAAACGGCAAATATGCCGCCAACTTCGCGGCGGCGTCCAAGCCGCTCTTCATTCGGCGGAAAATTGACAAGTTTCAAGCGGCCCTTAGTCCGCTTGCGAACGCGCTTCCGAAAGAAGCCACGGAAGATTTGAATACGAATTTTGCAATGATACAGTCAGTGCTTCGAATTGCGAGGAACGAAGCGGGTCACCCAACGGCAGCAAATCCGGAGCGCGAACAGGTTTACGTCTTTCTGCAACTGTTTGTGCCGTTCGCGCGCCAAGTCATGCGCTTGCGGCAAGTGCTCGCCTAAGACAGGATGAAGGCATCGAATCGGCGAATAGTGCGCGTCTGTTATCCATTACAAGCAAGCCCATCTAGTAGCGTTATGGTCCACGAAGATTTCGACAGGCGGTTCGCCATCGAAGTGGTGGCCGGGGGAGCGATAGGGATTTATGAAATTCACGATAGTCTTCGAAGGCGACATTCCGCCGCGTCCGCAAAGCACACTCAAGCAAATCCATGAAATCCGGCTTGGGCTCGCTCCACAAATTGCAGAGCTATGGAAGTTCGAACCGCTGGCAAGCGAAGGGAAAAAGTGGCTCAAAGAGCCAGAAGAAGGCGATGGCGGATACGCGACGCTGGAGAGGCGTGGTGACCGCGTCTTTGCACCGCTTGTCTCCAAGCGAAATGACATGCACTGCGAGCTGTACATTACGTTCTTACGACAGCAAGCTCCGGGCCAACTGATTAGTGAGGGCGGAGACATAGACAACCGACTGAAAACGTTTCTGGACGCCTTGTCTGTACCGCCTCACGCACAAGCCAGAGAATTTCAGACGATAGCGGCGTCTGAGCCTATTTTTTGCTTGCTTCAGGATGATGCTCTCGTCACCAAACTGGCCGTCGAAACTGACCGATTGCTTCGCCCTTCCAGCAATAAATTCGACATGGTCGCAGTCGTCCAAGTACATGTGAAAGCGACGAAGCTGACCTTTGGCAACATTGGGATCGCGGGCTAGACCATGCGCAATCTGTCCGCATCTTCATAGTTAAGGTTCCGATGTGATGTCCGAAGAGCCCAACGATGGACCGAATGACGCCGGGACAATAACCAGCTCTGTTCTTTCGACAATGCCAATCGGGAAGGCGCTGCAAACAATGGTGACTGCTTTGGTTGCCGACCAGCGAATTGAGCGCCTTGAAGGATTTTTTCAGCGCCTGTCGGACGAGCTGGTCGCGGTCAAGTGTTCGCTTGACCAGCTGAAGAAGCCCGAAAATATCGAGCTAATCGAAGACGGTGCTTATCAAGCAGTTCGCGCGTTTACGGAAGACAGAAAGCGCTACATTGCCAAGGTCGTCGCCAAAGGTATAGCAGACGACGATGAGTCAAAGCTCGGCAAGCGGCGAATTCTCAAAATATTGAGCGATCTAGATGACCAGGAGATACTCATATTGGAGGCATATGGGTCTGACCATGTTCAGTCCCGTTTGCAAGAAGTCCGACCGCCACCCCCAGCGATGAGTTCTCCACCCGATGTTAGGGAACGTTCAGCGCTGTTCGAATGGGCCCACAATCGGTTGCATCGATTAGATTTGCTTAGAGTTCACCCAGGAAGACGGCCGGGACGAGAATTCACCGAGCTGACCTCGCTCGGTCGCGCAGTTCTGCGTACTTTGGATTTGTTGCCACCGGGTGGGATACAAGACCGGATGGACGGGAGCTGACCAGAAGCGAAACGTGGAGGCGGGGTAAACCGATGAAGCGATCATGACCGACATTTTCAAATTTTGGTCGCGAATTGAGCGAGGCGCTCACGTTCATCCCGATGACGAGCTGGTTTTCAGTCGTCTCAATGCTCAGAAGCACGGTTTCGATCTGCGGTGCCTGCCAGCGGCATTTGGCGGACCCTTGAAGACAGCAAAGGTAGTTTTGCTATTCGCGTCACCGGGATTGAGCAGCAAGCTTGACCTCACGGACGCCAAGACCAACGAGGGTAAAGACTACTACATGCGTCGCTGGAAAGGACGGGAGCCTTTTCGCTCGGTGGGCGACGGAAGTAAGTGGCTTAGGAGCATTACTAAGCGTTTTGGCGACTACGACGATATTCGTCAAAGAATTGCTGTGCTCAACATCGGCGCATACCACTCTCCGCGAGTGAAGGATTGGCGCGCGCTGATGTCTCTGCCGTCAAGCCGAGCATCTTTGAACTGGGCACAAACCGTATTGTTTCCGCGAGCCGAAAGCGGTGAGATCGTCGTCATCTGCATGCGCGCGGCGACTTCTTGGGGATTGGAGACGGGTAGGAAATATCGCGGCACGTTGTTCGCGCCTGTTGTGAACGTGCAGAGAGGTTATCTCGCAAGGAACAGCGCGGCAAATGACCGACTAGTGGAGATAGTGAGCAAACGGCTTACGCGATAGGTTGATGGCCGCCAAGGTGGTGGCCGGGCGAGCGGCGAAAGCCATCTCGGGTGGGACGATGTCAATTCTTTCTGAGTTCCTGCGCAACTATACGCCTCAAAATGGTTGGGGAACGTTTTTCACTGCGGCATTCGGTGCGTTCGCTGGTGCCGTCGCTGCTAGCCGCGCGCATAACAAAAGGACCGTCGTTGCTGAGTTGAATGCCCTAAATGCCGCGCACGAGTTAGCTGTGGCCACGGCCAACGTTATTCTGGCGCTCAAGCGGCAACATATTGTGCCACTCAACGAAGATTTCGAGCGCATAAGAACTTCGTATGCAAACCACAAAGCGATGCGCAAGGCTGGAACGCAACTTTCACCGTTCCAGTTTATTGCGGATATGCGGTCTCTAACTCTCCCCGCAACGCCACATGTGGCGTTGGAGAGAATGATCTTCGAAAAAACGTTGGCTAGAGGCCGTGCGCTCGCCGCATTGGTTACTCTGGTTGGATCAATTGATGGCCTTGCCATTTCAATCAACGCTCGAAACGAGATGATAGAGGATCGCCGAACTGCAAAATGGAATGATCAAGAGAGGTTGGAATTCTTCCTTGGCCTGAAGACGGCCAATGGCGTGATCGACGAACGCTTTCCATCCAACATCGCAGGCATTACATTGCAGACTGATTTTTGTATCTTTTATGCAAAAGTGTTGGCCAACGATTTGGCCGACTACGCAAACAAGCTCAGATGGAAGCATTCATGGTTCTACCGCCTGAGAGTACCCAAGATAGATAAGACGGATTGGTCGTACCCCGAGAAGTTGGGGTTGATGCCTAAGGACGACGACTACGGCGATTGGCTCCGTGGCTTTCAGCCTCGCCTTACGCGAGGGCAACGGGTATGGGCTTGGTTCAGGTCAAGCAAACAGACCAAGTAGAACGCTGAGTGCGATCTCTCCGGCATCACCGCCAGCCAAGCCGGTAGACGCCGTCCGCATCGTCAACGGTTAGGCCCACGCGGTCCGCCAGTTGCAGACATCTGCTACTCGTCTTCGCTGCGCTGACGCGATTGGTTCAACAGGGAGCTTCGCTTTGCTAATCAAGGATATGGATGCGATATCGCCCTTCGAAGCAAACGAGGGCGAAGCTCCTGGTTTCGAAGTAACAGGGAACCACGCCTTCGAACTTTGGTTCTGGCCGGAACTGCGGCGACGGGTCGATAACGGTACGCTTCAGCTGCCGTTTAAGCTAGCTAGGGCTCAAGTGCTGTTTTCGGACGGGCTCGAACCACAAGTCCGCTTCAATGGAGAAGTGCACGGGGCGATGGAGTTTAAGGCGGCTCGGCCCGTCAAGGCCGGCCAACCTGTATCTGTTGCTGACATCGCCGAACCTGTCGGCTTCGAGCTTGAGTTGGCCGACGCTGACTGCGGCCACTTCACGTTGATCGAATACGGACGGAACTGGGCTGTATTCTTCGACTTCCGGCGCAACAAAATAAAGGCCGCAGACATCGTTAGCCGAGCCGAGCAATTCGTCGCCGTTGCTGAACTTTCAATCGAGGGTGGATATGCTGCGCCTTACGTCGATTGCTTGTTCAGCGCGACTGAATTGCTCGCCAGTGCGCGGCTGATGATGATCCCCGAGAAGAAGCTTGAAAGTCACGGAAGTATTCACAGCACGATCAACCATTGGCGCAAGCTGGGGAACGTAGACGCGCGGTTCGTCGAACTGTTCAACGAACTCTCCCACATACGCAAGGCGGCTCGATATGGGGGCTCCGCGAAGGAGATTAGATCGGACGCACCGTTTGAGCGGATCAGGGCAGAGATCGCAGACCTGCGTGCGTCTATGAAGCGCTTCAGCGATATTCCCTCGAACTCTCCATGAGTGAGCAATTTTGGCACCGGCTTGTCCCGCACCGTGTCCAGTCAAATACACAGGCCGCTTGACACGGTTGTTAGTGCCAAGTCAAAGCTGACCATGGTTCGATGCTTACGCGGCGTTTCTCGACCTCTTCGATCTGACCGCGACAGACAGCCAATTGGTCAGGAACAAACTGCCTAACGGGCGAACCATTTACTTTGGCTGGGCGAAGGGGCGATCCACGATCTCTTCACACGTGAGACGGACGTTGCTTCCTCTAGGGGCATCTTGCTTCCTAGTCAGCCCAATACTGTAAGGCCGACTCAAAAAGAATTCGCGGTTGCCGAGAGCCGCTTCGGCATACTGATCGATGGCAACCTGGATGGCCTGAACATGTTGATAGCACCAACCTTCACGGGCGGAAAGCTCACGAACTTCGTTTAGCGCTCTGACAAACGGCGGCGGATTTTCCCAATCATCGAACCATTGCGGGCGCTCTCTCACCATTTCCGGCCTCCGAGAACCTTGCCCTTCGGTTTCGGCAATGCGGCCCTCATCCGGTCCCGGTCAGCACAGAGGACATCGATCTTGTCGAGCATCCGTTGCAGCAGAGCTTCGGCTGAACTGGTCGGGATACCCGCTCTCTTGAGCTGAAGGATTTCATTGCGCTGGCGGCTGACCTGCACGCGCAGGCGCTCGATCTCCGA
Organism: Bradyrhizobium sp. JR3.5; assembly: GCF_054057015.1. Classification (NCBI taxonomy): domain Bacteria; kingdom Pseudomonadati; phylum Pseudomonadota; class Alphaproteobacteria; order Hyphomicrobiales; family Nitrobacteraceae; genus Bradyrhizobium; species Bradyrhizobium sp. JR3.5. The sequence goes on along the minus strand of NZ_JBSRYV010000002.1, from coordinate 2,906,224 downwards.
ACGGACAAATTCGAGTGTGGGCATGGTTGGCTCTAGCTCGGCGACGAGCCATCATAAGAACGAAACAAGAACGATGAGTCAAGGCTCCAAATGACTTCTTACGATGCACCGCACATGCCTCCCGTGAGCGGAGTTCCAATGCTATAAGGAGCGGAACTTGCTCTCTGGCAGGAGCGGAGCAATGCCAATCAACCGTCTGCTGAAAATCGGCAAATACACGCAGGAGGAGATTGAGCTTCTGAATAAAGCCTTCGATCTCGCCCTGCGTTCGATGGGTCTGGTTGACCGCAATGACCCGCTTTGCGAGATGATCGCCCGTAGGGTTATCGAGGCTAGCGCGACCGTCGCTGGCGGCCCGAAGGAAATCGCTGACGTGGCGGTGGCACGAATTGGCCTAAGGTGAGCCACCTCACGTGGCTAGCCGTTTCCGTTCGGTGCCTTGGCTGCTGTCCGTTGGCCCATTCAACTAGGCATCTTCGATGTCAGTTTTTGAGGGCAATCCGAACCTCGCTATTCAGTACAGTGTAAGCGCATGCCCTAGCGTAACCTACAGATCGGCAAACCCTGCTCAGCCGCGCTCGTTTTCAGAAATACGTTGCTTGCCTATGAACACAGGCGTCACAGGCTTGGCCGTAACCGGCCCTTCGTAGCGTGCAACAAGCGCGAGCAGCCGCTGCTTGATGAAAGGATCATCCGCCCGTTCAGCAAGATCGCGGATCAATATAGCCCGCTGCTTATTAAATTCATTGTCCAACATGGATCACCAGTAAAGCCGCATTATACTGGTGCGTCATTGTCCCATGTTAGTTTTGAGTTTGAGTATGGTTAAGCGTCCACAAGGCGTCGAGATGCCGGGCTTCATCAAGCCGCAGCTTGCCACGCTCCGGAGCAAAGCACCCAAAGCCGGCCATCTCCATGAGATCAAGTACGACGGCTACCGCGTTCAGCTTCACCTGAACCACGGGAAAGCCAAGGCGTATACCCGCAACGGCCTCGATTGGACCAAGCGGTTTGCAGTCATTGCAAAGGCATTCGAAATCCCGGACCAGGCGATTATCGATGGCGAAGTGGTCGTTGTTCATGAAGGGCGAACCAACTTCGGCGAGCTGCAAGCTGACCTTGCCAGGGGTCGTCAGGATCGATTGCTTTACTACGCCTTCGATTTTCTTTGGCTCGATGGGCGAGACTTGCGCAAGCTCCCGCAGATCGAGCGAAAATCGATGTTGCAAGGTTTATTCGACGCGTATGACCTCAAGCCTCCGGTACTGTACAGCGAGCATCTTGAGGGTGACGGACAACAGCTATTCGAGCACGCGAGCAAGTTAAACTACGAAGGCATTATTTCGAAGAAGGCAGATGCGCCTTACCGTTCGGACCGCAATGAGGGCTGGCTGAAAGTCAAGACTGTTCAACGTGAGAAATTCCCGGTGATCGGGTTCGTAAAGGACCCGACTGGTGTGGCCGCGCTCTATCTCGGCAAGCAAGAGGGTAGTGAGCTGGTCTACATGGGTAAAGTCGGCACTGGCTGGTCCCGCACCGTTTCCGGCCAAATCCGTAAGCAACTGGATACGGTCGTTAGTCCGAAGTCTAAGCTGACTAAGCCGATCAGGAAGCCGAAGGCAACGTGGGTTGAGCCGAAGTTCTACGCGGATGTTGAGTACAGGGACATTACGTCCGAAGGGCTGCTGCGAGCTAGTTCATTCAAGGGTCTGTCAAAGCGCCATTAGGAACTAGCATCGTAGCGGCGACGTTACTGCCATGACGGTCGCATTTGAACCCTGATCATTTCGGTCGCATCTATTTTGAAGGACGAGGCTATGCCGGACAATCTAACCAATCGCGTGCGGCCTGACCGCTCGAAGATCAACATGCACGAGCCGCACGAGGTGAAATACTGGACTCACGCACTTGGTGTTTCGAAGGATGAACTTCAGAAGGCCGTCGATAAAGTCGGCAACTCCGCTGCGGCGGTCCGCAAGGAATTGGGCCTTCCCGATCAGGCTCAAGAATGACAAAGCCCAACTGTCCGATCTGCTTCGGCCTTGGCTGGGTCTGTGAGAACCATCCGCATTTGCCTTGGACAGCAGAGCCGCATGGCTGTCAGTGCGGCGCGGGCATGCCTTGCGAATGCAATCGGGCGGATGGGATTGATGAGCCTGATGTGAGCAAAGTCATTGAGCGACCAGAGTGAATGCGCTCAGTCATTAGTGTTACGCTGATTTTGGGACTACCGACGAGTTAGGAACATACCAAGCAAGAAGGCGACAGCAAGTGATTGAAGCGGAGCCGCCCGGGTCGCCTCACTCAAATTATGCAGCCACCGATCATGTTGCGGCAAATGTTGCAATGTGTCGTCTTCGGCCATCTGCCGGATCGCTTCTGAAGCCCGGTCTATTCGCTGCTCGGGCGTGGCGGTAGGTGCACCAGAGCTTTCGTCAGTCATGTGGCAACTCCTCGCATCAGCCACGTAACGCCCGATGAATATCGACTGTTCCTAGCTTTGCCGCCTATTCAGGCGATATCTGTTGAGTAGCCTCACAGGCTTCTTCGTTAGGGCCATTGGCGGGGCGACCAGTCCATCGTACAATCGCCTCACCTTTGGATTACTGGGCCATGGTGCAAGAGCGACCAGGTCGGATAGAACGTAGGCTGTCGGCGATATTGGCGGCCGACGTTGCTGGCTATTCGCGGCTCATGCACGACGACGAAGAGGCCACGCACGCCAAGCTGAGCAAACTTCTTGTCAGTGAAATTGGACCCGCTATTGCTGAGCACGGCGGCCGTGTCGTGAAGAACACCGGAGACGGGTTCTTGGCAGAATTTCCGAGCGCGGTAGAAGCGGTTCGAGCCGCATTGCGGTTTCAAGCCCGCGTACGCGAAATTACAGAGGTAGATTCTCAAGACCGGCGGATTGCTTTCCGAGTCGGCGTCAATATCGGCGACGTAATCGTTGAGGCTCATGACATCTTTGGAGACGGCGTCAATATAGCAGCCCGGCTTGAGAGCATCTCAGCGCCTGGCGGCATTTGTATCTCATCCTCTGCTTACGAGCAGGTCCGAGACAAAGTCAGCGTGACGTTCTCCGATCTCGGCGAGCAGAACCTCAAAAACATTGCCCGACCGATCCGCGCCTACGCAGCGGTTCTAGATGAACGCGCTGCGGAAGCGCGGGTTCACGAGACCAAGCCGAGCGGGGCCAAGCCGCCACGTCTTTCAATCGTTGTGCTGCCTTTTGCCAATCTCAACGGTGATCCGGAGCAGGACTATTTCGCAGACGGTGTAACCGAGAATTTAACCACCGATCTATCGCGCATTGGCGGCTCGTTCGTTATCGGCCGACACACCGCATTCACCTACAAGAACAGGGCGCTCGACCTTAGGATGATCGGTCGCGAGTTGAACGTTCGGTACGTCCTCGAAGGCTCCGTGCAGCGTAGCGGTGGCCGGGTGCGGGTAAACGTGCAACTAGTTGACGCTGAGACCGGCAATCATCTATGGGCCGACCGTTTCGACAAGTCAGTGGCCGATTTGTTCGACATGCAGGACGAGATCGTATCAAGGCTCGCGAACGCAATAGGCACACAACTCGTTGTGGCGGAGGCGCGGCGTGCCGAGCGCTCGCCGCATCCGGACGCAATGGATTTAATCTTTCGGGGCCGCGCTTGCTTTTACAAAGGGCCGACGCCTAAGCGTATGGCGCAGGCGCGCGACCTTTTCGAGCGTGCTCTAACGATTAACCAGCGAAGTGTGGGCGCGCTGCTGGGCTTGGCAAGTGTTGATCTAGCTGCGGGAGCCGCCCTCCTAACTGACGACCGGGCCACGCGCTTACAGGGCGCCGAAGCATCCGCGATCAAGGCGCTTGCCTTGGCGCCCGAATATGCGGAAGCGCATTTAGCGTTAGGTTTAGCTTATGTTCTAACAAGTCGTGCTCTTCTTGGTATTGCTGAATGCCAGCAAGCATTGCTGCTCAACCCTAATCTGGCTGACGCCCATACGGCCATAGGTCTGGGTAAGCTGTTTTGCGGGCAAGCTGGCGATACGGAGGGCCATATACTGGAAGCGCTTCGACTGTCACCGCGTGACTTGAGCGTGTATTGGTGGACCTATTGCGTCGGTAGAGCAAAAGTTCAACTCAGCGCGGATGCTGAAGCCGCAATCTGGCTTCGACGAAGCATCGAAAGCAATCGGAACTTTCCCCTCGCCCATTTTGTCTTGGCCGCCGCTTTCGCGTTGATGGATGTTAAAGCTGAGGCGCAGAGCGCCGCAAAAGCTGGCCTTGCAATCGACCCCAGCTTTACCGTCCGGCGCATGCTCGCGGGCTCATCGAGCGATGATCCCGCGTACATCGCGGGACGAGAAAGACTAGTCAAAGGTATGCGGCTGGCCGGTGTTCCTGAGGGCTAACGAGATATGAAAGGCCCCGCGATTTACGCACGGGGCCTTTCGAGATCATCAGGCGCAGGTACATCCGCCGAGCCCTCCGATCAAACTATCGCTGACTACACCACCCGATCATGAGCAAGCTGTGACAGCGACCCGGCGCTATTGTGCTCAAATTCCGCGCGAAACCAACTCGCCGCCAGCTCGCGCTTACGCCAGTCACCGCGACGCCGATGTTCCATCGCCAACGCCTTCCGCGCCTCCATATCACGGATAATCTGATCGATCTCCGCGCCATCCAACGTCCGCTTGATGCGCAAAACCACCGACAACGCGATCACAGCGTCGCCGTAAGGAAGTAGCAAATCGCGTGCAGCCACGTCGCAGTGCGCGATAAACGTAGAAATCGCTTCCTCACTGAAGCAAATCAGCATGGCGAGTTCACGCGCCTGCCGAAGGTCATCGACAGGCATCGCCGGCTCTTCGTCGAGCAGCATGCGCTCCGCCGCGCGACCGGCCATGAACTCAATGCACTTGGCGTAAACCTCGCCGAAGACATCTGCCACAGGCTGACGATCTTCACCTACCTGCGGCATAACCGAGCGAAGCGCATCCCGAACGTCGGCCGCATCACCACGGCCTTGCACGAACGCCTCAGCGTGACCAACACCCCAACACAGTCCTTCGGAGCCATGGGTCACGTCGGGGTTCACCGTCACGCCGCCCACGTCATGACCCAACAGACGCGCGCAGACAGCGTGCCCAGCTTCGTGAACCGCGATCCGCTCGTCATCCTCAAACGTACGGCCGAGCGACGCGAGCAAGCGATCGTAGTCGTCATTCTCCACATCGAGGCCGCCGCCGAGATCGCCAACCAACCCGACCTCGACAGCGGCCTCCCTCTTGGCGAGAAGGCTTGCTGGTCCCTCCTCAGCCGGAACTTTTTCAGACATGGCCGAGCACCTCCTTGTGCCGCGCGATCATGCGCGCGCGGATAGCAGCGACGGCACCCTCGTCCGGCTGCCGCGCAACGTGGGCGATCATCTTCGCCACGGCGACGGGGATACGGCCGCCGCGCGTCGCGATGTAGCCGTCGATACGCGTTTCTATGTGATGGGGCTCCCAGCCCGGAGGTGCGGCTTTGACCGTCACAGGCGCGGTACCTCAATCTGGATCGTGCGCGCGTCTGCGCTGCGGTCGATCACGGTGAAGACGGCATCGCGCAGCACCCGATCGGTCTCGACGGGTGCCGCGTTCTTCGGCTCCTCGACGGTGTCAAGATCGATGACATCAGCCGCCTGAGGACTGAAGTCCCCGCCGCGCACGCCACGGAGCTGCGCGCGGCGCGGATCGGTCACGTCGACCGCGATGCGTTGGTCCAGGGCACGGCGCGCCGTACCGATCGGCATGGTCGCATCTTCGTATTGGCCCGCGAACTTCCGTTGCCCGTGCTGGTCACGAAACCACGCAGAGCGCAGCATGAAAACAGCTTGCATTTCCGGCGTCGGGTCTGCCGACGCCGAGACCAGCGCGGTCGAAAGTTTCTGCGACGGCATCGCCTGCCGACCCTGCCGGATCGCGTCGGGCATCGTCCGAAGCTCAGCCAAAGCGAAGTTGGCCGCTATTTCGACCTGCCCCATGGTGTTCTGGACGAAACCCGCGATCTGGCTGGCCTCGAAATGCCAATGACTGATCGCCGACAAAGCGTCGGCGAGAACGCTCGACTGCTCAAGGAAGTTCGGCAACGCTGCCTCGATAGCAGCAACCTGCATTGCCAGCCTATCAGCCGCTACCGCGCGCTCGATGCGATCGTGTTCGGCAGCGAGATGGCGTTCCGCCTCGACCTTTTCCTGGGCCAGGACGGCGAGCGCGTCGTCCAACGCCGTAACGGAGGACGTTGTCATGTCCACGGCGCCGTGCAAGTTATCGAGCGCGCGCTGATCGTTGAGATCGCCCGACAACAGCGCTGCTTGGCGGGCCTTGGTAGCTTTGTCCAAAGCCTCCTGGGCTGCCGCGCGCATGGCGACGAGCTGTTCGCCGCGCTTCGTCAGCGAGGTGATGGTGGTTTCGAGCTTCTGCATCTGTGTTTTTCTGAATGGATTTCGCATTCAGGTAGTTTAGGCCGCAGGACCTTGCTTGTTTAGATCGGCGGTGTGGCGGGGGCCGCGTTCGATGCAGGTTCTTGTGGCAGGGACCGCATTTCGGGGCATTTGCCGAGCGCGGGGCGCCGCGAAACACGTCCGATTTCTACGGGTATCAGTAAGGTCCGGTCTACATCTCACAACAGACAGGTGAGTGGTTGGACGCAATGGGCGCGATGGGCCACAACCGGACATCAACAGGACAATGGCAAAGTCATGGTCGCTTGTCGGCGGTCATAGCCTGATGAACTTTTTCGCTTTGGGTTGATCCCGGCGCTTCAAACCCGATTCGCCGTCCCGGCCATAAAGCCAATAAACGACCCGGTGGAAAAAGAAGCACAAAGCATTACTAGACTGCCCGTCATGGAGAGAACAAGTTTGTCTTGAACAAGATGAAGTACCATCCACACCAGCAGCATGCAAATTAGCCCGCAGCCTGTCGGCAACATCGCACGCCGCCGAACTGCGAGCCGTCGGGCCGGGCCAAGCAGCTCAGAGTTCCGTGACAGACTCCAGGATCGGCGAAAAGACACCTCGAAACTCAGGGCAACCACGATCAAACAGGCAGTGAGGAAGTAACCAGACATTACCCTTGGTACCGACCATTTGAAGGGCACAGGCGAGACAATAGCGTGGATTGATTGCCTCAACCCTAAGGAGATAGCGAGCAAAGGCTGTATCGGAGCATTATTCCAAACTCGTCAGCGAAGTCCGCTCTGGGGTCGAGCGCGGAAGTAAGGAGTGGAAGCCAATTCGGTCGGCCTGTCACGCGAAACCGGACCACTGCCCCACGCGCGAACGTGAGCCTTCAGGTCAAAAGCTACCATCAGGACGCGGAAAGCCTCGCCCTTTCGGAGGTGCCTGTTCGATACAGGTCCTTGCCCGCGTGACGATTTCCTCTGGCGATAGCTCTTTGAGAAGTCGGTCACGTTCGCGACCAAAAATAGAAACCAGCTCCATGAGACGCTCGTTTTCGCCTTCAGGTACACGTGTGTCCAGCCTTCTGAAAGTCACCGATGCGTTCTGATGGTTGATCGTGGCATCATTCGCTTTCTTTCGTAACGCGTCGTCGGCTGGAACCTTGCCGGCTTCCATAAGCTTGTCCGCGAGAAAAATCGTCGTCGCACAGGTGAGATGGACGTCCTCCTGGGGAGAACAAGCCACTACGGATAAGCTCGCAGCGGCAAGTAGAGCTAAGACTGGGCTCTTGCAGAGAGGGTTCACGGTGAATCTCGGTTCTGACCGGGACAAAAGTGCCGACAACACACCCCACTTGTTGGTTGCATAACAGCACTCCGTCAACCGGCAACACCGTGAATGCTCCAATTTTCCATGAACAGAGAAAGTCTGCTAATGGGATGGTCCGGCCGTGCTCCTGCCCTGCCAGCAAGCGAAGCTGGCAAGGGGCGCCAAAGACAAGGAGCACGCCATGTCTGAGACACCCAATACCGCACTCGCCGTGATCGGCATCGATATCGGTAAGAACTCGTTCCACGTCGTGGGCCACGATGCGCGCGGCGCCATCGTGCTACGGCAAAAGTGGTCGCGTGGCCAAGTGGAAGCGCGGCTCGCCAACTTACCGCCCTGCCTGGTCGGCATGGAGGCCTGCGTCGGCGCACATCACCTGAGCCGCAAGCTCGCATCGCTTGGTCACGATGCCAGGTTGATGCCGGCCAAATATGTTCGCCCCTACAGCAAGGGACAGAAGAACGACTTCAACGATGCCGAAGCGATTGCCGAAGCCGTGCAGCGTCCGACGATGAAGTTCGTGGCGACCAAGACCGCGGAGCAACTCGATCTGCAGGCGCTGCATCGGGTGCGCGAGCGGCTGGTGTCGCAACGCACTGGCATCATCAACCAGATTCGCGCTTTTATGCTGGAACGCGGGATCGCCGTGCGCCAGGGTATCGGCTTCCTGCGCACGGAACTGCCCACCATCCTTGCGACGCGCACCGATGCCCTGTCGCCACGCATGTTGCGCGTCATCGAGGAGCTGGCAGGCGACTGGCGCCGGCTGGATCAGCGCATCGATGGCCTATCCGGCGAGATCGAAGCACTGGCCCGTCAAGATCAGGCATGTTCGCGCCTGATGACGGTGCCCGGCATCGGGCCGATCATCTCCAGCGCCATGGTGGCTGCGATCGGCACTGGAGACGTATTCTCCAAAGGCCGCGACTTCGGCGCCTGGCTCGGACTGGTGCCCAAGCAGATCTCGACCGGAGACCGCACCATCCTCGGCAAAATCTCCAGACGCGGCAATCGCTACCTGCGCGTTCTGTTCGTGCAGGCGGCATGGGTTGTGCTGGTCAGGATAAAGGACTGGGAACGTTACGGGCTCAAATCCTGGATCGAAGCCGCCAAAAGGCGGTTGCACCACAACGTTCTGGCGATCGCGCTCGCCAACAAGCTTGCCCGGATCGCCTGGGCGGTGCTGGCTAAGGGACGCGCCTTCGAGCTGACGAGGACCGACGAGACAAGCGTCCGACCCGCCTGATCCTCGCGCCGTGCTCGGCTCGGTCAAGGCGCAGCCTGGCGACGCCAGAGCCCGCCGCAAGTCAGGCGCGACGGCCGGCCTTGACCGCCCCTGCGCGCGACGCGATCGACGTTCTGCAAGGTCGGGACGAAGGAACGGCCCCTGGCTCGAACAAAGGAACTCAGCAATTTGAGGAGCAAGCGATGACGTAACCTATCAACAGCTTCCAGCCGAGGTCTGCGAGAGGATGAGACGAGATGGAGGTTCGGTCTTCCGAGCGCGTGCGAACACTGGTGACCCGAATGGCCCGATCGAGGCCTGTCCGCTAACGAGAACGTACGCGCGCTGATATCCATGATGGCCCGGAGCACCACACGCTCCGATCAGAGGCCGGATACATTGATGCAAGACCGCTCATCGCCAGCTCGACCAAATCTTCTTGCAACGCGCGGCCGGACCATACATTCGGGTCACACCCGGAACTCGGCGGACTTTCCGCCAAAGTGCGGTAGACCCCAGTAAGCAGACACCGCAGGTCACGCCCCATCGGCCTCGTGTCTCGTCACCACGTCCAGGCGCAGTCCCTGCGACCGCCGCGCCTGCGCCCGATATACCTTCAACTCTGTTTCGGCCTTGCGGCGTTCATGGAGGTCCCAGCGGGTCTCGATCTGGTGCAGCAACTCGAACGCATCGACGAGCCACAGATCGGCAACCCGGTATCCCAAGGGCCGATCCGTATCGGCAGTCGCGGCGCACCATCGTCGGATCGTCTCGGGGTCCACCCCCGCCACCCGTGCAGCCGCTGAGGCGATAAGTATTTTGCCGTCTCGGAATTGATCGATCCAATTGCACGGCTTCGGCCGATGGCGAACCATAGCAGCAGCCGCTTCGAGCAACGCCGCAAGTTGCTCGGGGTCGTCATCTCCCAAATCGGTCATGTCCTCTCCTCGTTCATCGCTCGGCATCTTCGAACAACAAGGCCCAGCACTGCTCTTGCGTCCAACCGCAGGGCCGCTCGAAGTTGCGCATCGCGATCCGGAAGTGTTCGTCGCATCGTAAAGAGGCCCGCAGTTCATCCTCACGGCGGGCGCGGGCATCAGCGCGCATAGCGGCGTCAAGCTCGACCAGCGCCGCCATCAACCGACACGCCTCACGGCGCCGAGCTTCGAGGTCCGGCAAGCCCTCAAGCGCCCTACAGCCGGTATCGAAGGCTTCAAAGAGAGCGTCCAGAGCAGTGGGCACAACGGCACCGCTGTTGCGCCCGAGATGTCGATCGACAGCGTCGATGATCGTCTTCAGGCGCCAACGGGGCTGCTTATTCTCGTGCCCGTCGGGCCGAACATGGCGCAACGCGCGGCGCACGGTTTGCCGGTCAAGTTCCAACGCGTCGGCGGCGCCGAACGCGGACATCAATTTCACCTCAAAACTCCCTGTCGTTGTTGTAGGTCTTGGAAAATGCTCGGACTGGTCATACCGGGGGCGCAAGCGCGACCCGCATCTACCGGAGGGCTGAGGAGGACCCCGTTGGGAACGGAATTGGTGGGCCGGGTAACGACCTGTCACCAATGTCCTTTGCGCGCGCGGCGCAAAGGGAGAGTGGACGAGAGAATAGAAGAGGTCGAATTTGTATTTATATCTCACGCATGCAAGGGACATTGGCGACAACTCGACGACCTCGTAGATGGTCGGCGAGCTACCGCCTGAATAGTTGTCGCCATTGTCCCTTGTGCGCGCGCGCACGTGACACGGTACGCTGCTTCGACCGTCCGGCCATGCGCAACTCCGGTCCACTCACGCTTCCCCTCCCTTACCAAGAGCATCCGCAATTGTCTTGCGGACTTCCGCCCGGGCGAGCGGCTTCTTCCTTCGCTCTCTCGGCAAACTTGTTGTGCACGGCCGGATTGACCAGCCAGTGCGTTGGAGCGCCGCGCAAACGCGAGGGGGTGCGCTCAAGCCAGCCAAATGCCTCCAACTGCTCGAACACCGACAGCCCGGCCTCCGGTGAGAGGCGGCGCATAATACGGTCGCCCCGCTTGAGGTCGCGATTGGTGATCTTGGTCAGGCGGTGAGACAGGATGTACCCCGCGACTGCTGTGATGCAATCGTGGTCGTTTGAAAATCCGAGTACAGTTGTGTAGAACGCCATGGCGTGCGGCAGCAGGAAGCCGTGCAGAAAGGCACCCACCCGCCGGGCCGTTGCCTCGCTGATCACGGCGGGAATATCGCCGAAGCCCATCATATTCTCGGTGCAGTGCCAGATGACGCACAGCCGCGCAAAGATGCCGTCGTACTTGCCGATGTGCGCAGCAAGTTTGCGGTGGACGAACTCAAGCGATTGCAAGTTCAAGTGCTTGAGTTCCAACTCCTGTCGATAAGCCTGCGCGCCGTCATCAAAGCGGAGTGTCGCGTTGCTGAGGCAGTGCAGATCGCGGATCAGAGCATTGTATTCAGCCACGACCGGAGACGCGGCTTCATCCCGGCCAGCCTTGGCAGGTGACACCATGATCGGCAACAGGCGCTGCAACAAACCGTCGTCCACGGCTTCGTCTGCAATCTGCCGGATGGGCTCCGGCTGGATGCCGCCAATGAGTGAGATTGACAGGTTGTCGATGTAGACCAATCCACGTCCGACCCGCTGCACCGAATATGTGCCGCCGTTAAACGCTTCCAGCCAGAACGAGCGATCCTTGGCGGAGCCGCGCCCTGCGGAATACTTGTCCATGGAACCGAACCAGCCAGACAATTCATCCTGATAGCAAAGCAGGCCGTCAGGGCTGTCCTTGGCGACATCTTGCGCAGCTTCAATCGTGGTATCCTGAAGAATACTGCGCACTTGCTTCGGCGGATTGGTCTTGAGCTTTTCCTCCTTCGGCAACCTGTCATAGACGGCGCGCTGGTCGGCATAGTCGCGCGCCTGATCGGCGTCGATCTTGCGCAGCGGGCGGGCTGCGGCGGTCATGATCGGGCTCTTCTTTGAGCTGGGCGGGCCGACGAGCGCTACCCACAGCCGAGCGGCTTCAAACCAACCGGTGTTGTGGCGCTTGACCTGAAGACGAACGCTGTCGGGAATGGCTCCCGCGCAAACGGCCAGCGCCGACACCGCGATAGCCGACATGTCGGCACCCATGTCCATTCCCTGGTCGTGCGCAAAGCGTTCGATGACATCCGGCAGCAACCCGCGCGGCAACGATGGCGGCTCGAACTTCCCCCACAGATCGATCGGATCAACGGCAATCTTCGAAGCTGCGCTGGTTCCGTCAGCGCTCTCGGCTTCATCGATATTGGGCTTCTGGAACTTCGCGCGCGTGTTGTCGATCAATTTCCGAATGTCAGGGTCATCAACGCCGCCGTCACTCACGAAGGCGCAAGCCACCTTGATTTGCGGATCGGACCACCCCTTGCCGACGGTGCTGCCAATGAACCTCAACATCGGCTCTCGCCATCCCTTGCCGGGAGTGGCGCGGCTCTGCCTGAGCAGAGCGAACAGCTCTTCTTCGGTCTTACCGCGCGTCACACCCTCCTGGTCAAAGTATCCAAACGGATCGGCCCGCTCGGTAGGTGCCTGGTCAACGATCTTCGCACCGACGACCTCGAACTCGGCAAGGTCTTCGCGAAGATCGAGGAAATCGCCGATGATCACATCGGCGCGATGTTCAAGGCCCGGCTTGTTCATCACCCAGCCGTAAAAGTAAGCCTGACTGAGCCTGAAGCTCTCGTCAGCCGCGATCTTCTCAGCGCCAAGCTTGGTCTTCAAAGCGCCATTGAGACGAGCAATCAGCGTGACCCGCATCGCAGGCGGAAGCGGTTGCGAGGTCGGAGCCAGAATACGCCAGCGCGGTGAGGCACGGGTATGCGACGGCGAGGTGTACGCAAGCGCGGAGATGCCCATTTCGCTGATAGCCTTCAGGGCGTCGTCGAAAGCGACGCGCTCGTCGTCGTAGTCCAACTCGATGCCGGTGATCTCCGTGACATTGGCGTCATGCCGCAAGCTGTCATTCACGCTACGCTGATTGCCGAACTTCGCGAGCTTCAGCCAGGGCAACTGGTCCTTCTCACGTCGGGCGGCGTCCAAGACGCGCTCGCGCAATTCGGCCAAGGTCAGATTGTCGGTGGTGAGGGTCTTCGCGGCGTGATCCTTGAAGAAAGTGACGTGGACCTTGGCGCGCGGGGAAGCAGGATTGAAATCGGTCATGCCTGCGCCTCCCCCGCAAACGCGATGTTTGCGAGCGTGCGAGCCGTCGCTGGCGCGAGCGCATAGCGCTGGCGCAGCTTGCGAGCCTGCAACTCAATGATCGGCGGAGGGGAACACGCCGGGATGATTTCGGCATCAGCTTGCGCGCGCGGAAGCGCGCTGGTATCAGTGGTCTGCATTTTTCAATTCCATACGAAGAGATAGGGGAAGGCGGCTGGCAGGCCGCCTTTTCTGCGACTACGCGGCGCTATCGGCCGCCTGCGCCGCATCCTCGCGCGCACGGCGCCAAGCCGTGGCAGCCTCACGCGAGATCAGCACGCGCGTGCCGACATTAAACGTCGCGGGCATCAAACCCTGCGGCTTCAGCTTGTAGAAGAGTTGCGGGCTGATGCGATGACGAGCGCAGAATTCGTCGACGCTATAAGCGTCGGCATCAATCGACGCGTTGGGTTTGGTCGGCTTGCGGCTGGTAGCTTCGAGGCGAGCCATTCTCTGTTCTCCGAGTTTATACGAATACGTCGGAGCAGTAAGAAGCGTTCGCGGCATTCTGAAAAGGTAGCTGCCCTCGATGCCGTTGGTTAAGTCAGTTCTTATCCAACGGCAGCGACGTTTTTCAACGAACCCGAGAAGAAAATGTGAATATCAACCTTGTCCGCATCGACGGGACGTTGAAGGCCAATCACGACGCCAGCCGCGCAACCGCCATATGGTCTTGAAGATCAGGCGACAATTGCAGGTCGAGCAATGTCGCGCGCGTCAATGCTTCGCTCGGATCGCCGATGATATGATGCGAGTAGTTCTTCTCGATCATCGCGACGGACGTGTCATGGTGCGCAGCGACGACGCGCGTCGGCACGCCTTTCAGCAGTTGCCGAACAATCGACGAGTGCCGCAACGCGTACGGCGTGACTTCAGCGCCCAGACCGAGCTTCCTGGCGACAGGATGAAATCGACCCGACAGCTTCGGAATGCGGTCGAGCAATCGATCATGCAGAGCTTTGCCCTTCGCTTGCTGCCGCAACAGCTTTGCCAATCGCGGCGATATCGCCAGCGGACGATATTCAACCTTGCGGCTCTTGCCTTTGCGGCTGCTTGGCATCATGAGCCTGGGTGCGGCGGGATCGCGGTCTTGCAAATCAGCGACGCGCAGCCTGACTATTTGGCTCTCGCGTGCGCCCGTCTCAGCAAGCGCATCGATCAAGATGCCGTAGTCATGACCGATTTCGTAGGAGCCGCGTACCAGGGAAATCACGGTTTGATCCGGAAGGATCACGTTTCGTGCGACCTCGCTGTCGGGCAGTTTCTTCAAACCATTCTTCCATGCAGCCGCGTTGCCAATGCGCTTGTCATTGCGCGCGGCGAGCGCCAGCGCCGCCTTGAGAGAACGAGCGATGCGGTCGGCGCTGGAACGCTTCAAGCCATCCTTGACAAGACCGGCGCGCCAGTCACGCAATTCTCGTTCCGTAAGCAACGCAACGGTCTTGCTGGCTAATGAGCCAAGGTGACGGCGGACGCCTGTCGCGTTGAACTTGCTGCCGTCGCGCGCTTCGAGATCGGCTTCATAGTTATCAACGGCTTGTGCGACGCTGATCGGCTGCTCGCTATTGCCTTCGCCAGCGCGCGCCAACTTCTTGGCATGTTCCAGTGCCTGCCAATACGTCATCACGCTGTTACCGTTCGCGTCCTCGTGATCATCGGCGAGCGCAAACCGTTTGAGCCAGCCGCTGCACTTCACGGACCAGGTGCCAGGGCCAGCGTTGCGGCGATACGCGAGGAAGATGCTGGGCGCGATCAGTGCCGTGTACGGCTTCTTGCGCGCCGCGAGTTTCAGACGGTTGGTGCGGTTTTCGAGCGATACAGAACGGGTACGGCGTACCATGACTGTCCCTGGTGTCCCTCAAAGTGTCCCCACTATGGGGGTAGGCGGGCATGGTGCCGATTGTAGCCGAATAGACGTAACGTCAGCAATTACAATGAATTAGTAGATGCGTGTGGATCGCAGTGGACTGTTATAGACTGCGAACTCTCCCCTTGTGGGAGAGGCCGGATTGCATCGGAAGACGCAATCCGGGTGAGGGGTCGCGGTCCATCCACCCAGTTTGTCGTGTGGAGGGATACCCCTCACCCCAACCCTCTCCCACAAGGGGAGAGGGAGCCTGACAATGGTGCGTCCCTAACTGGAGGCCACTCTCATGACATCGCTCAAAGGCAAGACGCTGTTCATCTCGGGTGCGAGCCGCGGCATCGGGCTTGCGATCGCGCTGCGCGCCGCGCGTGACGGCGCCAATGTCGCGATCGCGGCGAAGACCGCCGAGCCGCATCCGAAGCTGAAGGGCACGATCTACACCGCCGCCGACGAGGTCCGCACCGCCGGCGGCAAGGCGCTGCCGGTGATCTGCGACATCAGGGACGAGGCGCAGGTGATGGCGGCGATCGAGCAGACCGTCGCCGAATTCGGCGGCATCGACGTCTGCGTCAACAATGCCAGCGCCATCAGCCTGACCAATTCGCAGGCAACCGACATGAAGCGCTACGATCTGATGATGGGGATCAACACCCGCGGCACCTTCATGGTGTCGAAATACTGCATCCCGCATTTGAAGAAGGCGGAGAATCCGCACATCCTGATGCTGTCGCCACCGCTCGACATGAAGACCAAGTGGTTCGAGCATTCGACCGCTTATACGATGGCGAAGTTCGGCATGAGCATGTGCGTGCTCGGACTGGCCGGTGAGCAAAAATCCGCCGGCATTGCGGTCAACGCATTGTGGCCGCGCACCACGATCGCAACCGCCGCGGTCGGCAATCTGCTCGGCGGCGATGCCATGATGCGCGCCAGCCGCACGCCGGAGATCATGGGCGATGCGGCCTATGCGATCGTCACGCGGCCATCGCGCGAGTTCACCGGCAATTTCTGCATCGACGACAAGGTGCTCTACGCCAACGGCGTGCGCGACTTCGAGCGCTATCGCGTCGATCCCTCGGTGCCGTTGATGTCGGATTTCTTCGTGCCCGACGACGACGTGCCGCCGCCCGGCGTCACCGTGCAGCCGTTGCCGTCGGCGGGCGGCGCGCAGACGTCGCGTTAATCTAGACGGCCGACGCGTTGAGCTGCGCGCGCCAATGCTGCACGCGCTCCTTGAGCAGCGTATCGCGGACATAGACAAGCTCCTCGTCCTCGATCCGCTCCAGCGTTTCGAGCGAGAGATTGTCCGCGCCATGCGCCGACCAGGCGCGCTGCAGCTCGGCATTGCCATGGCTGCCCATCCGCAGCGTGAACCAGATGCGGTTCTGGATTTTCTCCAGATCGAGCGCCTGCCCGACCCAGACCTCCCCGGTCGCGCGGCAGCGGATCGCGAACACGCCGGCCACAGCAGCGCGCTTCTTGTAGTCGGCAATGGCCAGCTTGCGGTCTTCGGTCTTCCTGGCGGCTCCTGTCGTATCGGCACACCAATTATATCCGGGTATTATTGACAAGGCAATTACACCCGGATAAAACATCGCATCGAACGCGAATAGGACGAGCTGACATGGACACCACCTGCCATCTGGAGCCGACGTGGAATGCCGGGCGCGACTTTGCCCAGCGCGAGATCACCGGCGAGCTGGTGATGCTCAACCTGCTGCGCTTCCGCGACATCGCCGACTATTCGCAAAGCCCGGAGCTGGCCCCGCCGCACCCGGTCACGGGTGCGGAAGCCTACGACCGCTATGTCGCGCACACGCTGCCGCATCTGCGGAAGAGCGGCGGCGACATCCTGTTCATGGGTGAAGGCGGCTCGTTCCTGATCGGGCCCGAGGGCGAGCGCTGGGATCGCGCGATGCTGATCCGGCAGAAGAGCCGCGGCGCGTTCCTCGCCTTCGCGGTGGCGGAAGCCTACCTCGCCGGCATCGGACACCGCACGGCGGCGCTGGCCGATTCACGGCTGCTGCCGCTGGTCGAGTTGCCGCGATGACCGAGATGCTAGCGGCCAACCTCGTACGGCCCGCCCTTCTCGAGCGCCCGCGCGTAGGCCGGGCGCGCGTGGATGCGCTCCAGGAAGGCGACACATTTCGGGTGGCCGTCCGCGAGCCCGCCGCGCGCGGCGGCCGCCTCCAGCGGAAAGCTCATCTGGATGTCGGCGCCGGAGAATTCGTTGCCGGCGAACCACTCGCTCTTGCCGAGCTCGCCTTCCCAATAGGCCATGTGCTGCTTGAGCTGCGGATTGACCAGCGTGGACAGCGCCTGGTTCGACACCTTGCGCACCAGCGGCCGCAGCAGCGCCGGCGCGCGCTTCGGCATCAGCGTGAACAGCAGCTTCAAGAGCAGCGGTGTCATCGCCGAGCCTTCGGCATAGTGCAGCCAATAGGTGTAGCGCAGCCGCTCCGGCGTATCGGCCTGCGGGATCAGGCGGCCGTTGCCGTAGGTCGCGATGATGTATTCGAGGATCGCGCCGGATTCCGCGATCGTGTTGCCATTGTCGGTGACGACAGGCGACTTGCCGAGCGGATGGATCGCGCGCAGCTCCTTCGGCGCCCGCATGTCGGGCTGCCGCTGGTAGCGCACGATCTCGTAGGGCACGCCCAATTCCTCGAGCAGCCACAGCACGCGCTGCGAGCGGGAATTGTTGAGATGATGAACCGTCAGCATGGGCGTCCTCTGAAATATCGGCGCAATCGGGCGGCGTTTGGTGCCAGCCGGGAACAGGAACGTCGAGATCCACGCGCCGTGCTTGCGGGAAATCACACGGGCAATACGTCGCGCAATCGGAGAGGTCTACCATGAATCCTGCCTATGTCGCCTTCGAAGGCGAGCATCGCATCGGGGCCGGTGACCTCGCGGAGGTCGCCCGTGCCGCCAAGCAGCTGCTCGACCGGCGCAAGGATGCCGCGGTCCTGGTGTTCAACGGCCGCACCTCGGCGCTGGTTGATATCGATTTCCGCGGCACGGTCGACGACGTGCTGGCGCGGCTGCCGAAGCTCGCGCCTCCGCGCGACGAGGAACCGGCAACGCCGGCCGCGCCGCGCGGTCCGGGACGGCCGAAGCTTGGCGTCGTCGCGCGCGAGATCACGCTCTTGCCGCGTCATTGGGACTGGCTCGCCCAGCAGAAGGGCGGCGCATCGGTTGCGATCCGCAAATTGATCGACGAGGCGCGGCGCGCGAGCGGCGACAAGGACCGCACGCGCAGCGCCCAGGATGCCGCCTATCGCTTCATGACAACGATGGCCGGCAACCGGCCAAACTACGAGGACGCGATCCGCGCCCTGTTCGCGCATGACCGGCGGCGCTTTGCGACGCTGATCGCGGACTGGCCCGCCGATATCCGCGACCACACGATCCGGCTCGCCTATAGCGATCAAGCGGACTGACGCGCTTTCGCGCGAAAGAAGTGGCGGTCGCGGATCGGTGGTTCGTCTTTCAGAGCAGAACCGCACAGCCGCCCCGCCGCCGTCCTGACGGTCTCGATTTTTGGAAGTTGAACGTGCCCAAGCCTCCCTCCCTACGCAAAGCCTTCCTGTCGTTCCTGGCGCCGATGCTGCTGAGCAATGTGCTGCAGTCGCTGTTCGGCACCATCAATGGCATCTATCTCGGCCAGATGATCGGAGTCGACGCGCTCGCCGCTGCGTCGGTGTTCTTTCCGGTGATGTTCTTCTTCATCTCCTTCGTGATCGGCCTGAGCGCGGGCGCCTCGGTCATGATCGGCCAGGCCTGGGGCGCCGGCGAGCCCGACCGCGTCAAGGCCGTTGCCGGCACGACCATGACCGTGACGCTGCTGCTGGCGCTCGCGATCGCGATATCGGGCGGCCTGTTCGCCCGCCCGCTCTTGATCGCGCTCGCCACGCCGGCAGACGTCCTCGACGCCGCGGTGTCCTATGCGCGGATCATGATGATCACGATGCCGGTGACCTTCGCATTCCTGCTGCTCGCCGCGATGATGCGCGGCGTCGGCGACACCGTGACGCCGCTGGTGGCGCTGACGGTCTCGACCGTCGTCGGCCTCGTGGTGACGCCCGCATTGATCCGCGGCTGGCTCGGCCTGCCGATGCTGGGCGTCGCCAGTGCCGCCGTCGCTTCCGCGGTCTCGGGCGTCGTCACGCTGCTCTGGCTGCATATCCACATGCTGCGGCGCAAGCATCCGCTGGCCTTCGACGCCGCGTTCCTGCGCCCGCGATGCGGCCGAACGGCGCCCTGCTGCGCATCGTGCTGCGGCTCGGCATTCCGACCGCGATCGGCATGGTGGTGGTCTCGCTCGCCGAACTGGTGCTGCTCGGCCTCGTCAACGGATTCGGCTCGGAGGCCACCGCCGCCTATGGCGCGGTCAACCAGGTGATCGGCTATGTGCAGTTTCCGGCGATCTCGATCGCCATATCCGTGTCGATCTTCGGCGCACAGGCGATCGGCCGCGGCGATTCCAACCGGGTCGGCGCCATCGTCCGGACCGGGATCGAGATGAACCTCGCACTGACCGGCGGACTGGTGGTGCTCGGCTATCTCTTTGCGCGGCCGCTGATGGGCTTCTTCATCGTCGACGGCGCCGTGCTCGCGCTCGCGCAGCAGCTTCTGTACATCGTGCTGTGGAGCATGGTGCTGTTCGGCATGGCGACCGTGTTCTCCGGCGCGATGCGTGCCGGCGGCACGGTGTGGATGCCGCTGTTCATCTCGATCCTGGCCATGGCGCTGGTCGAGGTGCCGGTCGCGATCCTGCTCAGCCGGGCGGTCGGCATCAGCGGCATCTGGATCGCCTATCCCGCCACCTTCGCAACCATGTTCGTGCTGCAGATGGCCTATTACGCCCTGGTATGGCGCAAGCAGACCATCAAGCGGCTGATTTGACATCGCGGACTGCTGCTCACATGATGAGTATCATATTCTACTGATGGCGCCTGCGGCAGCTGGCCCATGCTCGAGAAAAGCCAAACAAGCCCAAACCAGACAGGCCGAGGGACCGCCGTGAGCCAGAATCCGCAATTCCTGTTCGATTTCGGCAGCCCCAACGCCTTCCTCAGCCACGAGGCGATCCCGGCCATCGAGCAACGCACCGGCGTCAAGTTCGAATATGTCCCGATCCTGCTCGGCGGCATCTTCAAGGCCACTAACAACAAGTCGCCGGCCGAGACGCTGGCGGGCGTCAAGAACAAGCCCGAGTTCATGAAGATCGAGACCGAGCGCTTCCTCAAGCGCTTCAACGTCAGGCCCTACACTTGGAACCCGTTCTTCCCGGTCAATACGCTGAACCTGATGCGCGCGGCGGTCGCCGCCCAGTTCGAGGGCGTGTTCGAGACATACATCGAGGCGGCTTTCCACCACATGTGGGTCGAGCCGAAGAAAATGGATGACCCCGAAGTGGCCGGCAAAGCCATCGCCGCCTCCGGCCTCGACGCCGCCAAACTGTTCGCCCGCGCCCAGGACGCCGACGTGAAGGCCAAGCTGATCGCGAACACCCAGGCCGCCGTGGAGCGCGGCGCATTCGGCTCGCCGACCTTCTTCGTCGGCAACGAGATCTTCTTCGGCAAGGAGCAGCTGCGCGAAGTCGAGGAACTGGTGTCGGGAAAGTGAGATGAGTAGTTGGCCAATAGCGGGTAGCGAATAGTCGAACAGCATTCCTATCTAGTCGCCATTACCCATTCGCACTTCGCTCGCTTCCTGGGCAACAACAAAGAAGGACAAATTCCCATGCGTGTTCTCGTGGTCGGCGCCGGTGCGATCGGCGGTTATTTCGGCGGCCGGATGCTTCAGGCCGGCCGCGACGTGACTTTTCTCGTCCGGCCCCGTCGCGCCTCCGAGCTCGCCTCCGCCGGGCTCGTGATCAAGAGCCCGAACGGCGATGTCACCTTGAACAATCCGCCGACCGTGCAGGCCGATAAACTGTCGGACAAATTCGA
The DNA here is from genome assembly GCF_054057015.1 of Bradyrhizobium sp. JR3.5. Lineage (NCBI taxonomy): Bacteria > Pseudomonadati > Pseudomonadota > Alphaproteobacteria > Hyphomicrobiales > Nitrobacteraceae > Bradyrhizobium > Bradyrhizobium sp. JR3.5. Next base: position 2,885,175 of record NZ_JBSRYV010000002.1, on the reverse strand, counting down.
CGTCGTGCTCTTGAGCTGCAAGGCGTTCGATCTCGAGGATGCGATCAAGTCGTTTGCGCCTGGTGTCGGCGACAAGACGGCAATCATCCCGCTGCTTAACGGCATGCTGCATCTCGATGCGCTCGACAAGAAATTCGGCGCTCAGCATGTGCTCGGCGGTCTCTGCGCGATCGCGGCGACGCTGAACGAGAAGCGCGAAGTGGTGCAGCTGCAGCCGATGCAGTCGCTCGGCTTCGGCGAACGCGCCGGCGGCCTGTCGGACCGGGTGCGCGCGATCGCCGAGACCTTCTCCGCGATCAACGGTGCGGCCGCCAGCGAGCACGTGATGCAGGACATGTGGGAGAAGTGGGTGTTCCTGGCGTCGCTCGCCGCTTCCACCAGCCTGATGCGGACCTCGGTCGGCAACATCCTGGCCGCGCCCGGCGGCCAGGATTTCCTGCTCGGCATCCTCGACGAATGCAGCGCGATCGCGGCCGATGCCGGCCACGCACCGGGCGGCCCGTTCTTCCAGCGCACCCGCGGGCTCTTGACCACCGAAGGCTCGCCGATGACCGCATCGATGTTCCGCGACATCAAGGCGGGGCTGCCGGTCGAAGCCGATCACGTGATCGGCGACCTGATCGTCCGCGCCGATGCCGCCAAGATCCCCGTGCCGAAGCTGCGCACGGCCTACACGCATCTCAAGGCGTATGAGAAGCAGCGAAGCGCTTAACGCACAACCGGTGTCGTCCCTGCGAAAGCAGGGACGACAACCATTTTGCGGCTACAGATGCGACAGATAATGCGCGAGCGCGGTGATCTCCTCGTCGCTCAGCGGATACGCCACATCGGCCATCGCCGCCTGCGCCCCGCCGGAGCGTACGCCCGATTTGTAGTCATGCAGCGCCTTGACGAGATATTCCTCGCGCTGGCCGGCGATGCGCGCGACCGCCTTGGTACCGACAAAGGTATCAGTGTGGCATGAGGCGCAGCGGCGGCCGGCCGCGGCCTGCTTGCCCTTTTCGGACAAGTCCGGATTGTCGTCCTTGCCGCCCTTGAACGGCGTCAGCGACGCGAAATAGGCGCCGAGATTGCGGATGTCGTCATTGGTGAGCTGCTCGACGATCGGCTGCATCTGCTCGTTCTTGCGCGCACCGGCGCGGAAGAACACCAGCTGCCATTGAATGAACTGGTCGAGCTGGCCGGCGAGCGAGGGAATGTTCTCGGTCTGCGAGATGCCGTTGTCGCCATGACACCCGGCGCAGATTTCGGCCTTCGCCTTGCCGGCGGCGACGTCGGCGGCCTGGGCAAGGGAAGTCATCGCGATCGCTGACGCGAACAGCATTCCGAATGACAAAAGGCGCATTGCCAGTTTTCTCCGCGTGTCATTGCCGGGCTCGACCCGGCAATCCATCTGGCTTGAAGAAGGGTTTCTTGGTTTGGATGGATGCCCGGATCAAGTCCGGGCATGACGAGGTGGTTCCGCGGCCGATCACAACAGAGGCTGCGGCCGCCTCGTGGCCACCGCAGCCTCTTGGCCTTCAACCGTTACTTCTTGCTGTAGCTGATGCGATAGATCGCACCGGCCCAGTCGTCGGCAACGAGGATGGAGCCATCCTTGTCGAGCAGGATGTCGGCGGGACGGCCGAGATAGCCCTGGTCACCCTCGATCCAGCCGGAAGCGAAGATCTCCTGCTTGGCATTCTTGCCGTCGGGGCTCGCGGTGATCTTCACGATGCGGCCGCCCTGGTACTTGTGCCGGTTCCAGGAGCCGTGCTCGGCGATCAGGATGCTGTTCTTGTACTCGGCCGGGAATTGGCTGCCGGTATAGAACTTCATGCCGAGCGGAGCCACGTGGGCGCCGAGATTGTAGACCGGCGGGGTGAACTCCGAGCACTTGTGACCCATCGCGAATTTGGTGTCCGGCAGGTTGCCCTGGTGGCAATACGGATAGCCGAAGTGCTCGCCGATCTTCGAGATCATGTTGAGCTTGTCGCTCGGCAGATCGTCGCTGATCCAGTCGCGGGCGTTTTCGGTGAACCAGTACTTGCCGGTGCGCGGATCGACGTCGCCGCCGACCGAGTTGCGCACGCCGAGCGCCCAGATCTCCGCATTGCCGGTCTTGGGATCGACGCGGCGGATCTGCGACACCGAGGTCGGCGGGATGCCGATGTTGAAGGGAGGTCCGAACGGAATGTAGAACCAGCCGTCCTTGTCGACGGCGATGTATTTCCAGCCATGCGCCGCATACGACGGCATGTCGTCATACACCACCTTGCCGCTGCCGAGATTGTCGAGATTGGCTTCGGCATTGTCGTACTTGATCAGCTTGTCGACCGCGATGACGTAGAGCGCGCCGTCGCGGAACGTGAGGCCGGTCGGCATGTTGAGGCCCTTCAGGATGGTCTTGACCTCCTTCTTGCCGTTGTTGTCCTTGATCGCATAGACATTGCCGAGGCCGAACGAGCCGACGAACAGCGTGCCCTTGTCGCCCCAGGCCATCTGCCGCGCCGCGAGCACGTTCGAGGCATAGACCTCGATCTTGAAGCCCGGCGGCAGCTTGATCTTCTTCATCATCGTGGCGAGTTCGGCGTCGGAAGCGCCGGTCGGCGGACCGGACGGCGGGGCAAGGCCCTTCTGCGCTTCGGTCTCGTCGCCGAGGAACCAGTCATCCGGCGGATGGGTCCAGAATTCCTTGGTACCGGATTCGTACTTCTTCAGCGCCCGGTTCTTGTCGGTTTGTTGCTGCGCATTGGCGAAGGTTGTCCCCGCCAGCAGCGAAATCGCCGCGAACGCAAGTATTGGATCGATTGAAAGCCGATTTCATCGCGTCACTCCCCTACGCAAGCCGTTGCAGCTTGCCTGTTATTGATTTTGAACGCCTTGAGAGATGATGGTGGCGGTCTGTGAGGTAGGTCAGACGGCAAAATGGTAGCACATCCATCGACGCTGAAAAGCGCATGCTCGGGTGTGCGCTGCGTCAAAACAAGTTGAGACGAAATTTGAGACGAAATTTTCCTGCGCTGACTGCCTGATAACAAGGCATTCTGCACCGCAGCGTGATATTCGAACGAAGCTAACGCTCGCGATCGCGTCTATCGTGACGAGAGGCGCGAAAGACCGAGCGCCTGCGCCTCGGCTTTCGACAGCGGCTTGAACAACACGCTGCGTTTCTGCCCGCTGGAGATTGCTGCGATCTTGAAGCCGTCATCGGCGGCAACGATGTCGCCGGTCCGCAGCATCATGTCGTCCTCGATCGCAATCGGTGACAGTCCGGTGGACGCGCCGGAATCGGAATGCATTTGCGAGTGCCTTGTCGGTCTCGCCCGCTTCGGTTCCGGCGCTGTCGATGTCGGAGCCGGAATACAGCTTCACCTCGGCGGCGGGGCAGACCGCCTCGTAGGTCCCAACATCCGCCGCCGCACTCACGCGCGGCAGGGGGAAGAGGCGGCCATCGCGGGCCGCGGCATCTTGACCGCGAGATCACGGCGCTGCCTGAACTGCAAAACCGTCCGAACAGCAAAAAAGCCCGCACCAATGGGCGGGCCTTCATCAGACTGTCAGCTCGGTCAGCGAGATATTTTGGAGCGGGCGAAGGGGCTCGAACCCTCGACCCCGACCTTGGCAAGGTCGTGCTCTACCACTGAGCTACACCCGCATCCGAAATGGCGGCGATCGCTCGCCGGCAACGGCAGACCTATGCCAAATGCTGTCTGTGAATGCAACACAAGAGCGCGGTCCGAACTTCACGAAATCGCACGGTTTCCTTAAAAATTGACCCCGAATCGGCCGAAATCGGTCGTCGCGGCGATTTCTTTTTATGTTTCGGCCGGAACCAGCCTCAGAGCCATCTCATCCCGGAGCGATTCGAGCCAGGTCTCGAACCAGCCGGTCAGCTTCTGCACCAGCTCGACGCGGCGGTCCGCGTCGCAATCGAACACCGCCCACCATTCGATAAAGGCCCGGTCGCCGTCGACCACCGGGGTCACCCGCAGGGTCGCGCTGAAGTCCGTCATCGGAAGGGTCGGCGGACCGGCAAATTCGTAGGTCTGGAAGCGCTCGACGTCGGACTGTGCGAGCAGCCGCTGCCGGATCCGCCGTTCCCGGTACAGGACGTTGCGCACGGCGCCGATGGTGTCGCCGGACTTGCCGTCCTCGATCTCGCTGGTGCCCGAGCCGTGGACCCAGACCGGGTAATTGTTGAAATCGCGGATGATTTTCCAGACCTCGCCGGCCGGCTGCTCGAACACGGTGCTGTAATAGGCCTTTGCCATGGGCGATCCCCTGTTGCCATGAAGGAGCGCCATCGTCGGCCGTTCCGGACCTCAAACCCACCCGATCTCCGATGGAACAGGCCGGGCGGCGAGCGATTGAATTTTGCCGGCCAACCGCCATCTACGGAGCATGCTCCGGGATCATGCTCTAGGCTGACAGAACGGCTGAACACGCCGTCCGGAGCGTGCTAGAACGCCCCCGTATTTTTCCGACCTCAGAAGACCAAGGCGAGGACAACGTGACGATAATGGAGCAGGGCGGCCCCACGCCCGAGGCAGCGCCCGATCTGATCAAGGAGACGACGACCCAGACCTTCGTCAAGGACGTCATCGAGGAATCGCGCCGCCAGCCGGTCATGATCGACTTCTGGGCGCCGTGGTGCGGTCCGTGCCGCCAACTCACCCCGATGCTGGAGAAGGCGGTTCGCAACGCCAAGGGCCGGGTCAAGCTGGTCAAGATGAACATCGACGAGCATCCGCAGATCCCCGGCCAGATGGGCATCCAGTCGATCCCGGCCGTGATCGCCTTCGTGGGCGGCCAGCCCGCCGATGGCTTCATGGGCGCGGTGCCGGAGAGCCAGATCAACGCCTTCATCGAGAAGATCACCAAGGGCGTGCCCGCCGCCGGCGAGCCCAATCTTGCGGAGATCCTGGCCGAGGCCGACGCCGTGCTTGCCGAGGGCGACGTCGAGGGTGCGGCGCAGATCTATGCCGAGGTGCTGGCGCACGACGCCACCAACATCGCGGCGCTGGCCGGCCTCGCCAAGTGCTACGTCACGTCGGGCGCGGTCGAACAGGCCAAGCAGACGCTCGCGATGGTGCCGGAATCCAAGCGCAATGATGCCGCGGTGAAGGCGGTGCAGGCGGCGATCGATCTTGCCGAACAGGCCCAGTCGGTCGGCCCGATCGCGGAGCTGGAACAGAAAGTCGCGGCAAACCCGCTCGACCATCAGGCCCGATTCGATCTCGCGACCGCGCTCAATGCCATGAACAAGCGCGCTGAAGCGACCGAGCAGCTGCTCGCGATCGTCAAGCGTGACCGCAAGTGGAACGACGACGGCGCGCGCAAGCAGCTGGTGCAGTTCTTCGAGGCGTGGGGCGGCACCGATGAGGCAACCGTCGAGGGGCGCAGGCGGTTGTCGACGATTCTATTCTCGTAACGCACGCCCCGTCACAGCAGCGGACCGCAGATGCCGATCAATGCCGAATATCGCGGGCCCGGCGAGCTCCCCGAGGTGATCCCGGTGTTCCCGCTGCCGGGCGCGTTGCTGTTGCCGCGCGGCCAGATGCCGCTCAACATCTTCGAGCCGCGTTATCTCGCGATGATCGACGACGCGCTGCGCGACGGTCACCGCCTGATCGGCATGATCCAGCCCGACGTGGCGCATTCGCAGAAGGAGGCGAAGCCGGCGCTGTTCCGCGTCGGCTGCGTCGGCCGCATCACCCAGCTCGCCGAATCCGGCGACGGCCGCTACATCCTCGAACTGACCGGCGTCGCGCGCTTCAAGGTGGTGGAGGAGCTGACCGTGCAGACGCCGTACCGGCAGTGCAAGGTCGACTTCTTCGCCTTCGCCGGCGACTTCACCGCGCGCAAGGGCGAGGACGCCGTCGATCGCAAGGCGCTGCTCGAGGTGCTGGCCGATTTCCTGGAAGCCAACAACCTGAAGGTCGACTGGGAAGGCATCGAATCCGCGCCGAACGAGGCGCTGGTCAATGCGCTGGCGATGATGTCGCCCTATGGTCCGGCCGAGAAGCAGGCGATGCTCGAGGCGCCCGACCTGAAGACCCGCGCCGAGATCCTGATCGCGGTCACCGAGATGGACCTCGCCAAGAAGCGCACCTCGGGCGATCCTCCGGTGCAATGAGGCGCGGCCAGGCAGATCAACGATTGCGAAGCTGCTTGCGTCCGGTGAACATCGCACGCACCAGGTTCTGACGCTGCAGCAATCCCACCACGATGACGCCGAGCACGTGCAGCCCGACCAGGACGATCGCCGCATCCGAGGCATAGACGTGGGTGTCCTCGACCCACCAGACGCCGAAGAAGGTGACGGTGACCTCCATTGCACCTGTAATCGCGGAGACCGCGAGCGTGAGCAGCAGTGCCACCAGCATCACGGTGCCCGCGGGATTGAGCCCGATATAGCGGCCGGTGATGCCGCGGCGGAGATTCCAGATGTAGCGCGGCGCGGCGCGCAATCGGACGCCGAGCTTGCCGAAGCGCGCATAGCGCGTGCCGGCAAAGCCCCAGATCAGCCGGAACGCCAATAGCCCGATCACGGAATAACCCGCCAGCCGGTGCAGCCGGTCATGGACGTTGGGCGTCACCCATGCGACCAGGACGAGGATGGCGAGCGCCCAGTGCCAGAGCCGCAGCGGCAGGTCCCAGACCTGCACGGTGGTGGCGCCGCGGGCGCCGGGCGCCGCCTTCGTCATCGCGCCTGCTTCACTTCGCGATCGTGTGCTTCAGGCTGAGATCCTCCGGGCTGTAGAACAGCTCGTAGAGCTTGCCTTCCTTGACGCCGTACACTTCGTAGCAGGAGCCCTCGACCTTCGAGCGGCGCACCTCGTAGCCGGCAGCCTTGGCCTTGGCTTCGGCATCGGTTGCCGGCTTCCACGACGCCTTGTCGAGCTTGGTGCAAGTCTTGTAGCCGTCGGCGAGCGCCGCCGAACCCAAATGCCCCAGAACGCACGCTGCAAGCGCAGCGCTCATCATCACTCTCACGCGCATCTCCCCTCCGTTGACGATCATGCCCACAACGCCATCGCGCTGAGCACATGCGTGAACAATGCCGAGGTGATTGCCAAGTCAAGGAAGCGCGGACGCGGCACGCTTTAGAGAAATTCTAACGGCTGCGAAAACCACTTTGCGCTCCACGCGCAATTTGGTTTTGACCGCTTGCTGCGGCCTTACGCCTCATCGGTCTGCCGGCGCGGCCTTTCAGTCAGGACGCGGCACCCGCCATTGCCAGACGAACTGCGGGGCGTTCGGTCGTTACAGGCATCCGCCCACTGATCATCTGTGCGACCTTCTCGCTCTGGACCGCGGGGCTGAAGTGAAAGCCCTGCACTTCCACGCAAGCGTCGGCGCGCAGGATGTCGAGCTGCTCCCTGGTCTCGACGCCTTCGGCCGTCGTCGTCTTGCCGAGACTAACGGCGAAGCGAACGATCGCGCGCGCAATCCGGCGCGACTCGTCGGTTGCGCCCGAGAGTTCGGACACGAAGCTGCGGTCGATCTTGACCTTGTCGAACGGAAATTTCTGCAGGAAGCTCAGCGACGAATAGCCGGTACCGAAATCGTCGAGCGCGATCCGCACCCCGAGATCATGCAGCTGACTGAGCGCCGCGAACACCGCCTCGCTGTCCTGGATGATCGCCGTTTCGGTGACTTCGAGCTCGAGCCTGTCAGGCGAAACGCCCGAGCTCGCCAACGCGTGCACGATCACCGGGACCAGCTCCGGGCTCCTGAACTGCACCGGCGACAGATTGATCGCGATCTTGAGATCATCGGGCCATTTGGCGGCTTCCGCACACGCGGTGCGCAGCACCCATTCGCCGAGCGGCACGATCAGGCCGGTCTCTTCCGCCAGCGGAATGAACTGCGCCGGTGAGACCATGCCACGTTGCGGATGATGCCATCGCAACAGCGCCTCGAAGCCACAGGTCTCCCCGCTCGCGACATTGATGAACGGCTGATAGTACAGCTCGAACTCACCGTTGGCGAGCGCGCTGCGCATGTCGCGCTCGAGGCTGCGCCGGGTCTGCAGCTGCCGATCGAGCTCCGGCTCGAAGAAACGGAACGAGCCGCGTCCGCCGCTCTTGGCCGAGTAGAGCGCAAGATCGGCGCTGCGCAGCACCTCGTCGGAATCGCTGCCGTCGCGCGGTGCGATCGCAATCCCGATGCTGCTCGTGGTGGTCACCCGATGATCGCCGAGATCGATCGGCTCGCTGAGCGCCTTTTTGATCTTCTCCGCGAGCAAACCGGCTTCCGCGACCGGATCGCTGACGTGGTCGATCACCGCGAATTCGTCGCCGCCGAGCCGCGCGACCAGCGTAGTGTCGCTGACGCACCGGCGCAACCGTGCGGCCACCGACTTCAGCAACGCATCGCCCGCCGCGTGTCCAAGCGTGTCGTTGACGTCCTTGAAGCGGTCGAGATCGAGCATCAGCACCGCGAGGCTCGGCCCGCCACATCTCGCGCCGGAGAGCGCCTGCTCCATCCACTCCTTGAGCAGCACGCGATTCGGCAAATCGGTCAGCGCGTCGTGTTGCGCCATATGGGTGATCTTGGCCTCGGAGCGCCGCTGCTCGGTGACGTCGCGATGCGTCGCCACCCAGCCACCGCCGGGCATCGGCTGTCGCGTCACGCAGATCAGCCGGCCGTCGGCAAGCTCGTCGACCCGGCTGCTGATCTCGCCGGCCGGCAGCGCGTTCAGTGTTGCGAGCACCTGGGTCGCGGCGCTGTCGCTGGTCTCGCCCTTGAGAAGGCCGTTGGCGATCCGATGCGTGATGATCTCGCGATGAGCGGTGCCGGGCAGCAGCAATTCGGGCGGCAGCCGGTACATCTTGGCGTAGCGATCGTTGCACACCACGAGACGCTTCTCCGCATCGAACATGCAGAGGCCTTCACCCATGTGGTTGATCGCCGTATCCAGCCGGAGCCGGTGTTCCTCCAGCTCCTTCTGCGAGGCCTCGACCTGCTGCCGCGCCAGCGAGAGCTGGCTGATGATTTCCTCGAAGCGACGGGTGCGAAGCGCGAGGCGCCGGTCGGCAAGCACGCCGACCAGGCTCATCCCGAGCACGGACAGCGCCACGCCCGCGATCACGATGGCGAGGAAGGCGGGAGAGAGCGACAGGGCTTGCGGAGCTTGCAGCGGGTCTGGAACGATCTCGACCGCGCCCATCGCGGTGAAATGATGCGACACGATCGCAAGCGTCAGCAACAGCGCCGCGACCAGCGACATCCAGCGATCCTGATAGCGGACCGCGACCGACAGCGCGGCGTAACCGAACAGCATGCCGAGCACGATGGAGGCCGCCACGAGATCCATCGACCACACCACATGGCCCGGCACTTCCAGCGCCCACATTCCGAGATAATGCATGCTGGCGATGCCGGCTCCGATCACCGCGCCACCGACCGGCGCACGCCAGGAGCCGGAGTCGCTGGCGGCAAGGCCGAGTCCGCCGGACGTCAGCATCATCGCAACGGCGAGCGACAGCGCCGTGAGGACGATGCCGTAGCCGGTCGGCACGCCCGGCTCGTAGGCGAGCATGGCGATGAAATGTGTTGCCCAGATGCCGTAGCCGATCGCAGCTCCCGCGATCGCGATCCAGATCAGCCGCGTCCTCGCCTGCGAAGCGATCGCGCGATGGAAGATGTTGACGGCGACAATGCTGGCAACGAAGCAGACCAGGCCGGCGAGCAGAACGAGCCGCCAGTCATGCTCACCTGAAAGACACGTAAGAACACGAAACATGCGCCGGTCCATGGTTGTCCGCGCCGACAAGCTAGGCCGATTGAATTGTCTTCTCGATAATTTTCTACAACTTTCAGTGGCATGGTTATCCGCGCGTAAGCCGATTCCGCACGGAAATTGATGGCTCCATAAATATTCTACATGACCTGCGATCGCACGTCTTCAGCCCTCGAGCGGAACCAGGACGGTTTCGCCGGTTGCGACCAGCGACGCCTCGCCCTGCGCGTTCTCCGCGAAACATGCGCAGGCCGATGCGATCGGTCGTCACGCGCCCGCTAGTAGCCGGCGGCGGCGAGCGCCACGACGGCGCTCATCGCCATCCAGCCGAAATGCCGGCCGCGGGTCGCGACCGCATTGGCGAGCGCGGCGCTGCCGAACACGATGGCGAGCGTCGCCACGATCCAGTGCCGCGCGGCATCGGAGGCCATCGCCGGCGCGGCGACCAGCAGCACGCCGCCCCCGATCCAGGCGACCGTGCCGGCCTGATAGACCAGACGAAGCAAGAGACGCAGCCGCGGCGGCTCGACGGTGGCGCGTGCGAACACTTTGGTCTCGCCGAGAACGCCATGGATCAGGCTGACCAGGATGGCGATGATTCCGGCGCCTTGCAGCAAAAGATCACGCATCGCGACGTCTCCATACAGTACTGTATGGATAGGACACCGCCGGCTGGCGCCTGTCAATACACTTGTGTATGGTCGGGCGCGGACGGGGAACCATGACGGAACAGCTCTCGGTCAAGGACTGGCTCGATCAGGGCCTGAAGACGCTGGCGAAGCACGGCTTCACGGCGCTCAAGGCCGAGCCGCTCGCCAAGGCGATGGGCGTCTCGCGCGGCAGCTTCTACTGGCATTTCGCCGACATCGGCGCCTACCGCGCCGCGATCCTCGACCATTGGCGCGAGGTTGCCGCCGAGCAGGTGATCGCCGAGCTCGAGACCGTTCCGGAAGGCGGCGACGCGCTGGCGCTGCTGCTGCGCCGGACCTTCTCGGCGCGGCTGGCGCTGGAGCGCGCGGTACGCAGCTGGGCGACCGCCGATGCCGCGGCGCGCGCCGCCGTGCTCGAAGTCGACCAGCGCCGCATCGGCTATATCGAAACCCTGCTCCGGCACGCCGGATTCCCCGACGACGTGGCGCGCGGCCGGGCGCAGATCTTCTATTGGGCGTTCATCGGCTACGCGCTGTCCGAGCAAACGCTGCCGAAGCCGCGCCAGCAGGCCGCAATCGACGAGCTGTTGCGGATGACCAAGCGCTGACAGCTGACACGAGAATGTGCTACACGACGGCCAGTTTGTTCTGACGCGTTTTCTTCACGCGAACCGCTGCCCACTTCGCTCGAAAACGCTCCAGTCGGAGACATCAATGAATTCGACGACCGACCATCTCGAGAGCACCGCCGACCCAAAACTGCTCGAAATCCTGGTGTGCCCGATCACCAAGGGACCGCTGGAGTTCGACGCCGCGCGGCAGGAGCTGATCTCGCGCTCCGCAAAGCTCGCCTATCCGATCCGTGACGGCATCCCGATCATGTTGCCGGAAGAGGCGCGCAAGATCGACTAAAACATGATCCGGCAAAGTGTGAGGCGGTTTTCCCGCGACAAACGCAAGCGTTTGCGCTGAGATCATGCTCCAATAAGAGGACCACATGCGCGCCCTCGTCACATGGCTGCTGCTGCTCGCCTCGGTGGCGAGCGCGACGGCCGACGAGAGCAGGCTGCGCATCGGCGCCATTGACGCGGTGCTGACCGTGCCGTCCGACATCGCAAAACCGCCGGTAGCGCTGCTGATCGCCGGCTCCGGCTCGACCGATCATGACGGCAACGGGCCGCAGCTCAAGCCGGCAACGTTGAAGAAACTCTCCGAGCAGCTGGTCGCACGCGGCATCGCGACGCTGCGCTACGACAAGCGCGGCGCCGGCGAATGGAAAAAGGAGTTCGGTCGTCCGGAGGACTTTCGCTTCAAGGACTATGTCGGCGACGCGACGGCACTGATCGAGTATCTGCGCGGCAGCGGCAAGTTCGCTCATGTTGCGGTGGTCGGGCACAGCGAAGGCGGCCTGGTCGCGATCCTCGCCGCACAGCGCGTGCCGATCGACCGGCTGGTGCTGCTGGCAACGGCGGCGCGCAAGCAGGGCGACCTGTTGAAGGCGCAGCTCGAAAAGCAGCTGCCGCCGGACAAATTCGCGCCGATCGGAAAGGCCATCGACGACATCATGGCCGGGCAGATCGTCAACCCGCCGCCGGCGGGACTGGCGATCGCGCCTGCGATGCAGCCCGCCATCGCATCCGCCTTTACCGAGGATCCGATCGATCCGATGAAGAAGATTACCGGGCTTGTCCTGATCGTCGCGGGCGGCCGCGACCATCAGCTGGCGCGGCTCGACTTCCTCGCACTCACCACCGCCGACTTCGCGGCCAAATCATTGTGGCTGCCGGACATGAATCACCTGCTGGTCGACGTCACCGACGCGGCGGACGACATGGCAAGCTACAACGAGCCGGAGCGGTCGCTCGACCCCGACCTGATCGACGCAGTGGCTGGCTTCATTTCACAGAAATAGTGGATGCGAAGGCCGTAACCCGGACGAAGCGCAGCGCAATTCGGGCTACGGCACCGAGCAAGCCTACAGCGCCTCGCCCTTCAGCAGCCGCGGCACTTCGCCTGACAATCCTGCCGCCTGGCGGATGAACATGCTCTTCAGCGGCGGCGCACGATCGACGAGGCCCAATCCGATGTCGCGCACGGCGCGCAGCAGCGTCGATTCGTTGGAGAACAGGAAGTTCAGCGAGTTGGTGGCAACACCCATCGCCATCGTGTCGAAGCGCCGCCACCGCTGATAGCGCTCGAGCACGTCGGCCTGTCCGAGATCCATGCCGAGCCGCGCCGCATCGACGACGACCTCGGCAAGTGCCGCCACATCCTTCAGGCCCATGTTGAGCCCTTGTCCTGCGATCGGATGGATCACATGCGCGGCGTCGCCGATCAGCGCCAGCCGTTCGGCAATGAACGAGCGCGCGACGAAATAGCCGAGCGGAAATGCGCGCGCGGCTTGTCGAGCGCCTTGATCTCACCGAGGTGCAAACCAAAACGCTGCTCGAGCTCGGCGTGGAATTCCTCCTCGCTCAGCGCCGTGATGCGCGCGGCTTCCTTGCGCGTCTCGGTCCACACCAACGACGAGCGATTGCCGGTCAGCGGCAGGATCGCGAACGGACCGGCAGGCAGGAAATGCTCCTCGGCGCGGCCGTGATGTTCGCGCTCATGCCCGACGGTGACCACGATGCCGGATTGGTCATAATCCCAGCCGTGGGTGGCAATCCCGGCACGCTCGCGCAGTTTCGAGCGCGCGCCGTCGGCGGCGACCAGCAGGCTCGCATCGATCTCGGTGCCGTCGGCCAGCCGCACGCTGACGCCGTCGGGCCGCGAGTCGAAACTCGACACCGGGGTGGCGCGCAGCTCGACCCCCTCGGCCTCGGCGCGGGTTGCGAGTGCATCGATCAGATAGCGGTTCTCGACCATATGGGCGAACGGCTCGCCGGGCTCGACATTGCCGGCGAAGGTCAGGAACACCGGGCGCGTCGCGTCCTCCAGCTTGGAATCGGTCACGACCATGTCGGTGATCGGCTGCGCCGTCGGCGCCACCTGCCCCCAGACGCCGAGGGTCTCGAACAGCCGCCGGCAGGCGGCCACGATCGCGGTCGCGCGCGGATCGCGGCTCGGGCGCTGGCTCAGCGCCGGATCGGCCACGATGACCGGAATGTCCGGCCCCAGCCCCTGGCGCAACGCCACGGCCAGCGCCAGACCCGCAAAAGCGCCCCCGCAGATGACAATACTTCGCTGTGCCGGCATGCCGTTCCTTTACGCGCCCTGCGCTCTCAGACTGTGCTTGCTACCTGATAATAGCTGGGCGAAACAGGGGACAGAAACAAGAGCGGCTAATCAGCCCCGTCGTCATTCCGGGGCGCGCAACGCGCGAACCCGGAATCCATCAGGCCGCATCTTCCGTGGATGAATGGATTCCGGGCTCTCGCTTCGCGAGCCCCGGAATGACGGCATTTAACCCATTCAGGACGCCCCCCTCATGTCCAAGAGCCTGATCGACCTGTTGTCCATCCTCGATCTCGAGCAGCTCGAGGTGAATTTGTTCCGCGGCAACAGCCCGAAGACGAGCTGGCAGCGCGTTTTCGGCGGCCAGGTGATCGGCCAGGCCATGGTCGCGGCCTGCCGCACCGTCGAGGGCCGCCTGCCGCACTCGATCCATTGCTATTTCATCCTGCCGGGCGATCCGCAGATTCCGATCATCTACCAGGTCGAGCGGCTGCGCGACGGCAAGAGCTACACCACCCGCCGCGTCACCGCGATCCAGCACGGCAACGCGATCTTCTCCATCATGGTCTCGTTCCACGCCGAGGAAGAGAGCAACTTCAATCATCAGGAGAAGATGCCCGACGTGCCGCCGCCGGAGAAGCTGACCGCGGAGGAAGTGTCGAAGCAGCCGATGTTCAAGGAAATGCCGGTGTTCATCCGCCGCTACTATGAGAGCGACCGGCCGATCGAGCTGCGCCCGGTCGAGCTTGGCCGCTATTTCGGCCAGCAGATCGAGGATGGCCGCATCCATGTCTGGATCCGCACCGCGGCGAAATTGCCCGACGATCCGGCGCTGCATCTGTGCGCGCTCGCCTATGCGTCGGATTTCTCGCTGCTCGATGCGGTCATGGCGCGCTACGGCCGCACGCTGTTCGACCGGCGCATGATGCCGGCGAGCCTCGATCACGCGATGTGGTTTCACCGCCCGTTCCGCGCCGACGAATGGCTGCTCTACGCGCAGGATTCGCCGAGCGCGCAGTCCGGCCGCGGCCTGACCCGCGGCCAGATCTTCAAGCCCGACGGCACGCTGGTGGCATCCGTCGCGCAAGAAGGTTCGGTGCGCGAACGCATGGCGTAAGCATGATCCGGAAGAGCGCGAAGCGTTTTTCCGGAAAGATCAAACAAGAACCTCAAGCGCGATGACGATCAACCTGACCTCATCGCGCTTTAGCGCGCTCAGGAGCCTGCGTAGGCGCCGCGCTCGGTCAGCGCGAATTGAGAGATGAACCAGTTGGCGTACCAGCGCAGCACCCACGGAATCGGGATCAGGAACCCGCAGCCGATGGTGAACACGATGGTTCGCCACAGCACCTCGAGGCCGGAGGCATTGAAGGTGACCTCGCGGCGCGTGCCCTCGACGTTGCGGCAGATCCAGCGCAGCCATGCCGTCATCACCCAGGCCCAGCCGATGATGGTGACGGCTGCGATCACCATCAGCACGTACCAGCCGACATAGACCGCCGGGCTGCCGTTGAACGAGATCGGCAGCTCCTGACCGCTCGAGCTGAGACGGCTGAAGATCCAGCGAACGATCATCCAGCTCAAGAAGCCCTGCAGCAGCAGCGAGAGCAGCGTGACGATGTTGCTGTTGGCCGCTCCGGCATAGGTCAGAAGACCGAGCACGATGAAGACGTACCAGATGTCGAGCGGCTGCCCGGTGAAGCCGAGATGCGGCCGCCCCGGCACGCGGATATAGGGAATCGCGAAGCGGTATAGGCCGGTCGCAGTCCACGGCGCGGGGATGACGAAAATCTGGCCGATGAACATCAGCAAGCTGCGTCCGAACAGGCCCCAGATCGGGAAGTCGGCCGACAGCGCGCCGCCGCTATAGCTTGCCGATGCGGCCACCGGCGGCGGTCCGCCGGCCTGCGGAAACGCCGGCGGCGCACCGGCGCTCGGAACAAGGCCTGGAATCTCCCCGGCCTTCTGCCAGCCGGCCATGCCCTCGGTCCACACCAGGGTATCGGCGCCCACCATGCCACGGGTGATCAGGTCGCGGAGCTGAGCTTCAGGCAGGGGGCCTTTTTGCTGGCCTTCAGATGCATAAAACCAGTTTCGATTCGACATTTTATTGTTCCTCGGGGCGCGGGTGCACGCGCTGTGGCGAGAATGAGCCAGCGGGGAGCGCTGGCCAGGGCGGGAAAGCCATATTCTGGCCGACGGTTGTCGTCCCGTATAGTGACGGAGTTCACGCGCTGCGCACGTTTTCCCCTTCAACCTGCAACTTTTTTATGCCATTTGCCCAGAAAGCTGCCAGATTTGGCGGACGGCAAATTGCCGCTCCGCTGGCGGGACGTGCAGGCTCGGAGATGGCAAGTGCCGCTCCGGGGATGGGCGCACACGGAAAACCTCAAGGAAATGAAGGCCTGAACCATGAAACTCGTCGTCGCGATCATCAAACCGTTCAAGCTCGATGAGGTACGCCAGGCCCTGACCGCGATCGGCGTTCACGGCATGACGGTGACCGAGGTGAAGGGCTATGGCCGCCAGAAGGGCCATACGGAGATCTATCGCGGCGCCGAATATGTCGTGAATTTCCTGCCCAAGCTCAGGATCGAGATCGCCGTCGACACCGCGCTCGCCGACAAGGCGGTCAGCGTCATCACCGAGCACGCCCGTACCGGCCAGATCGGCGACGGCAAGATCTTCGTGACGCCGATCGACCACGCACTGCGCATCCGCACCGGCGAGACCGACAACGACGCGCTCTGAGCCTTGAAGTATGGCTCCTGGAGCATGATCCGGAAAAGTGGAAGCCGGTTTTCCGAAAAGATCATGCTCAAGAAAAGTTCGAGATCATCGCCGGCAACGACGCCGGTGCACGCCGAAATCCACACCAAGAAACCACGACACGCCGGGGAATGATGATGGGGGCACGAGCTCTTCGTGCAGCGATATCAGCTGCGCCGATCACTGCTGCAATCCTGCTCTCGTGGGGTACGCCGGCGTCAGCGCAAGACTCCAGCGCCTCCGGCATCAACGCCGCCGACACCGCCTGGATGATGGTCGCCACCGCGCTGGTGCTGATGATGACGATCCCGGGGCTCGCGCTGTTCTACTCCGGCATGGTGCGCAAGAAGAACGTGCTGGCGACGATGGCGCAGAGCCTCACGGCCGTTGCGATCATTTCGATCCTCTGGGTCATCTTCGGCTATTCGCTGACCTTCGTCGGCAACGGTCCTTGGCTCGGCTCGCTCGACAGCTGGTTCCTGGCCGGCATCACGATGGACAGCGTCAATCCGGCGGCAAAGACCATCCCGGAAGCGCTGTTCATGCTGTACCAGATGACGTTTGCGATCATCACGGTGGCGCTGGTCGCGGGCTCGGTCGCCGACCGCATGCGGTTCTCCGCCTATGTGCTGTTCTCGATCGGCTGGTTCATCTTCGCCTATGTGCCGCTGGCGCATTGGGTGTGGGGCGGCGGCTTCCTCGCCTCGATGGGCGTGATGGATTTCGCCGGCGGCCTCGTCGTGCATCTGTCCGCCGGCATCAGCGGCCTGGTCGCGGCCAAGGTGATGGGCAACCGGCACGGCTACGGCCATGACAATCTGTCGCCGTTCGACCTGTCGCTCGCCGTGGTCGGCACCGGCCTGCTCTGGGTCGGCTGGTTCGGCTTCAACGGCGGCTCGGCGCTGGCGGCCAATTCGCGCGCGGTGATGGCGATCACCGCCACCCATCTTGCGGCCTGCGCCGGCGCGCTGACCTGGGGCGCGATCGAATGGGCGACGCGCCGCAAGCCGTCGGTGCTCGGCATGATCTCGGGCGCGGTCGCAGGGCTCGGCACCATCACCCCGGCATCCGGTTTCGTCGCGCCGTGGCACGGCATCATCATCGGCATCATTGCCGGGCTGGTCTGCTTCTGGGCCTGTACCTGGCTGAAGCACCGTTTCCAGTACGACGACTCGCTCGACGTGTTCGGCGTGCACGGCATCGGCGGCCTCACCGGCACCCTGCTCGCAGGCGTTTTCGCCACCGCGGCGATCGGCGGCACCTCCGGCCTTCTGGAGGGCAATCCGAGGCAGCTCCTGATCCAGCTCTACGGCGTCGTGGTCACGCTGGTCTGGTGCGGCGGCGTCACTTTCGTGCTGCTCAAGCTGGTCTCGGCCTTCGTCCCCTTGCGGGTCTCAATGCAGCAAGAGCTGGAGGGCCTCGACATCTCGCAGCACGGCGAGGCGCTGCAGTAGCGGCCGAGGTCATGGGGGCGCCGCGAGGGCAAACTCGCAAAACAACCCCATGCAAAGGGACCGGGCGCGATCTCACCCCGCACGGCGCGCGTAGAGTTCACGCTTGCACGACACATAAGTGTATGCTTATGTGTCGGCATGGTCGATACCGATATCTTCAAGGCGCTGGCCGATCCGACCCGCCGCAAGGTCTTCGAGAAGCTGGCCGGCGGCAGCCTGAATGCCAGCGCCTTGCGCGACGGATTGGAAATCAGCCAGCCGGCGATGTCGCAGCACCTGGCGGTGCTGCGCGCGGCAGGACTGGTGCGCGAGCAGCGGCAGGGCCGCTTCGTGAATTATGAAGTCGACCCGGACGGGATCGCCAGCATCGGGACCTGGCTCGCCCGCTACCGCGCCTATTGGCCGAAGCGCATCGAAGCGCTCTCCGACCTCTTGAAGGACATGGATCAATGAGCGACACGGTTGAGCCTGACGCCGACGCAGCCTTGGTGATCGAATACGAGCTCGACGCACCGCCCGAGAAAGTATGGCGCGCCGTCACCATTCCAGCCCTGCGTGAACGCTGGCTTCCGGATTGCGATCTCGCGGGCGCTGAACCCCTATCATCGATCACGGGCGAAGAGGTGCGTTACCGGCTCCGCGATTCCGAGCCGCCGTTTCGCGAGAGTCATGTCACCTTCCGGATCGAGCCGAACGAGGCCGGCGGCACCCGGTTTCGCATCATCCAGGAAGCCTGCGACCAGCGCGCAAACCGGCCGCAAGCGGCCAACAGCAACAGCCGCGTGCTGATGCGCGCGGCCTGATCGCAGACTTCATCATCCGCTGAAACTTCATCACCTGCTGAAATGGGAGGTCGCCGATGCGCGACATGATGCAACTCGTCCCGATGGTCGTCGAGCAGTCGTCCCGCGGCGAGCGGTCCTTCGACATCTATTCCAGGCTGCTGCGCGAACGCATCATCTTCCTCAACGGCGAGGTCAATGATGCGATGTCCGGGCTGGTCTGCGCGCAGCTTCTGTTCCTCGAGGCTGACAATCCGAACAAGCCGATCAACCTCTACATCAACTCTTATGGCGGCGTGGTCACCAGCGGGCTTGCGATGTACGACACCATGCAGTTCATCAAGGCGCCGGTACACACGCTGTGCATGGGCACTGCGCGGTCCATGGGGTCGTTCCTGCTGATGGCCGGCGAACCCGGTCACCGCGCGGCGCTCCCGAATGCCAGCCTGCACGTGCATCAGCCGCTCGGCGGCTTCCAGGGCCAGGCCTCCGACATCCAAATCCATGCCGCCGAGATGCAGGCGACCAAGCGGCGCATCATCCGGCTTTATGCGCGGCACTGCCGGCGCACCGAGGCGGACGTGGAACGGACCCTGGACCGCGATCACTTCATGTCGGCGGAACAGGCGCTCGAATGGGGATTGATCGACAGGGTTTTTGCAGCACGCGACGCCGCCTAATGGCCTAGCATTGCTTTATCTAAATACCGACGCCTGCACCGCGGCTGAGCAGAATTGTGTCCAGACCCTGGCTTGCTCACGAATTAGGCCAATCTGATTAGATTTTAGGCGCGACGGAATAGCGCAGCAGCACCTTGCTCCCGCAATGCGGGAAAAGGTCCGGATTCATAATCCATTAGCGAACCCGAGCCGTTTGGCACGGCATTTGATTCTAAGGGTCCCGGCTGTGCCCGCGTAGTGGATGTCTTCCGCGTGGTGAACCTCAGTCGAAACTCCCGGTGTTCGTTCGCACCGGGCCCAAGCGGGGATAGGACTCATGAAAATTGTTATGGCGATCATTAAGCCATTCAAGCTGGAAGAGGTCCGTGACGCCCTGACCGCCATTGGCGTTCACGGTCTCACGGTGACGGAAGTCAAGGGGTACGGCCGCCAGAAGGGCCACACGGAAATCTATCGCGGCGCCGAATATGCGGTGAGCTTCCTGCCCAAGATCAAGATCGAGGTCGCAGTCGCCTCCGATCAGGTCGACAAGACCATCGACGCCATCACCGCCGCCGCCAAGACCGGACAGATCGGCGACGGCAAGATCTTCGTCATCAGCCTCGAGCACGCCGTGCGCATCCGCACCGGCGAGGCCGATGCCGCGGCCCTCTGATTTCGCGCTCAACCTTTAAGACCTCAGGAGTGAAATAACATGACGTTCAAGCGTCCCTATGGCGCGGGACTGGCGGCCCTCGCAGTCGGCCTCTTTGCCGCAACCGCCGCCTACGCCGAGCCAACCGTCAACAAGGGCGACAACGCCTGGATGCTGACATCGACGGTGCTGGTGCTGTTGATGACCATCCCGGGCCTCGCGCTGTTCTATGGCGGTCTCGTCCGCTCCAAGAACATGCTCTCGGTGCTGGCGCAGGTGTTCTACACCGTCTGCATCGTCACCGTGCTCTGGGCCCTCTACGGCTACAGCCTCGCCTTCACCGGCGGCTCCGACTTCATCGGCGGCTTCTCCAAAGCCTTCCTGATGGGCGTCACACCGGACTCAAAGGCTGCGACCTTCTCGGTCGACGCCAACATCTCGGAGCTCGTCTACATGTGCTTCCAGATGACCTTCGCGGCGATCACGCCGGCCCTTATCGTCGGCGCCTTTGCCGAGCGGATGAAGTTCGCTGCGATCGCGCTGTTCATCCCGATCTGGGTGACCGTGATCTACTTCCCGATCGCGCACATGGTCTGGTACTGGCCGGGCCCGGACGCGATCCAGGATGCTGCCAAGGCGCTCGCCGCCGCGGCTGACGGCGATGCCAAGACGAAGGCGCAGGCCGCCCTCGACGCGATCAACGCCGACGCCGGCTGGATCTTCAAGAAGGGTGCGATCGACTTCGCCGGCGGCACCGTTGTGCACATCAACGCGGGCATCGCCGGCCTCGTCGGCGCGCTCCTGATCGGAAAGCGCACCGGCTACGGCAAGGAGCTGATGGCTCCGCACTCGCTGACCATGACCATGATCGGCGCCTCGCTGCTCTGGGTCGGCTGGTTCGGCTTCAACGCTGGTTCGAACCTCGAAGCCAATGGCGGCGCTGCGCTCGCCATGACCAACTCCTTCGTGGCCACGGCCGCGGCGGCGCTGGCCTGGATGTTCGCGGAATGGATCATCAAGGGCCATCCCTCGCTGCTCGGCGCGCTCTCGGGCGCAGTCGCGGGCCTCGTCGCGGTGACGCCAGCGGCCGGTTACGCCGGTCCGATGGGTGCCATCGTGCTCGGCCTCGTGGTTGGCGTGGTCTGCCTGTTCTTCTGCACGGTCGTGAAGAACGCGCTCGGCTATGACGACTCGCTCGATGTGTTCGGCGTCCACTGCGTCGGCGGCATCATCGGTGCGCTCGGCACCGGCATCCTGGTCAACCCGGCGCTCGGCGGTGCCGGCATCATCGACTACACCGCGATCCCGCCGAAGGTTGCCGATTACGACTTCGTGGCGCAGATGACCTCGCAGGTCTGGGGCGTCTGCACCACGCTGGTGTGGTCGGGCGTCGGCTCGGCGATCCTCTACAAGATCGTGGACGTGATCGTCGGCCTGCGTGCCAACGTCGAGACCGAGCGTGAAGGCCTCGACATCACCGAGCACACGGAGCGAGCCTACAACATGTGAGTTCTCCCGGGGCGCGACCTCCCCAAGCGGTCGTTCCCAGAACTACGGTCCGGGCACATACCCGGCAATGTCCGGACCGTTGAGGGGCTCCAGCGCAAGTTGGAGCCCCTTTCTTTTTTCTGCGGCTTGAGAAAATATTGTCGGAATTGCCTGCTATCGTGGAATAACAGGCTACAGACAAGAAAACGGGAGGACGTCATGAAGGTGCAAGGCAGGTGCTATTGCGGCAGCGTGCGCTATGAGGCCGAAGGCGAACCGATGATGGCGGCGCAATGCCTGTGCCGCGAATGCCAGTACATCACCGGCGGCGGACCGAACATGTTCATGGCGATGCCGACCACCGGCTTCAAATACACCGCCAGCCAACCCAAGCAGTTCACCCGGAAGGACCTCGAGCGCGCCGTGACGCGCGAATTCTGCCCGGAATGCGGCACCCATCTCGTGACCAAGGTGCCGGGCCTGCCCGCCACGATCCTGAAGGTCGGCACGTTCGACGACCCCAGTGTGTTCACCCCGCAGATGACGATCTACACCTGCGACAAGCAGACCTTCCACCATGTCCCCGACGGCAAGCCGTCGTTCGAGAAGCTGCCGGCGCGGTAGTCGTCACATCGAGTACGTAGCCCGGACGAAGCGCAGCGCAATCCGGGAATAGCGTCTACGCGGCAAGACTGCCCCCGGATTTCGCTTCGCTTCATCCGCGCTACGCAGCTCACGCCGCGTCGCGCGCGTGCTCGACGCGGTCGCGGCCATGGCGCTTGGCGGCGTAGAGCGCCTGGTCGGCGGTTCGCATCAAATTGCCGAGATCGAAGCCGGAGTTCTTCAAGGTGAAGCCGATGCTGATCGTCACCGGCAGCTGAGTCACGCCGTCGAGGATCGTGCGCGCCGCGCAATCGCGGCGGATTTCCTCGGCGCCGTGCGCCGTCTGCTCGTGGCTCAGGCCGGTCACCACAGCTGCGAATTCCTCGCCGCCGTAGCGGGCGACCAGCGCGCCGTGCCGGATCGCGAACTGGCGCAACACGTCGGCGATCTCGACCAGCACTCTGTCGCCGATCTCATGTCCGTAGCGGTCGTTGATCGACTTGAAATGATCGATGTCGCACATCAGGACCGCCACCGACGCGCCATCCGCCTGCGCCTGGTCGAGCGCCGCGGCGGCCTCAGTGTCGAAGCCACGGCGGTTCAACAGGCCGGTCAGCTGGTCGGTCTGCGAGATCTGGGCGAGCTCGCGGCGGGTATGCGCGAGCTCCAGCATCAAGAGGCCGGCGCGATAGGACATCGCGCCACTAAGCGCGATTGAGATAAAGACGCCGGCGGTGAGCCCGAACAGCTGCATCTGCCCGACCGTGATCGGCGCGGCCAGATCGCGGCCGAACACCAGCATGCCTATGGTGAAGGACATCACCGCGGTCATGCCGGCGGCAATCACCATCACCTTGCCGGTACGGCACAGAACGTCGCCGCGTGTCTCGATCCTGATGGCCATGTCCGTCTGCACGTCCTCGCAATACACGGGATCATTCGGTCGTGCTGTGTTGCGAATTGCTGAAGGGATTCGTGCTGCGGGACGCTGGCGTTAATGGCGGGTAAAGCGGATCACTCGAATGCGTGACAGCGTGCGTGCGCCAGGCCCTTTCAGTCGATCAGGACTTCCTCGTCCGGCAGTTCGCTTGGCGCGCCGTCGCGCAGATAGCTTTCAAGGATGCCGGCCAGCGACAGCGGCGTGAGGCGCTCCTCCGCGCGGGATAGATCGGCGATCGGCCACCAGCGGAAGCAATCGAGCACCTTCGCCTCGGTCTTGTCGGCCATCACGGGCGCGAAGCGATCCGAGTGGACGATCCGGTATTCTTCCCTCTGGGAGATTCGCCGGCCGCCCCAGTTGAAGATGTGATGACGCCGCCAGACGGCGGGACCGGGCTCGAAATCGATTAGCCCCAATTCCTCGGCCAACTCCCGCTGCAACGCCGCTTCCGGCGTCTCGCCGGCCTCGATGCCGCCGCCGGGCGCGATCCAGAAACGGTTGCCACCGTGCGGCGGGTGAATCCGCATCAGCAGAACGTCGCGTTCACCCGTGATGATGAGCGCCCTGACGGCGCGGCGATGGATCATGTCTCGGTGCAATTTTGCTGCGGCTTTTCAATGCGGGTTTCTCAGGGGAGCGCTGATATCACGCGCCGGCCAAACGTGCCGCGCCGCCGATGGTTAATCGCGTCTTAACCTCGCCCTATCTATGGTGATTTGATCGGTTTACGGTCGGCTCCCCTCACCCCCGACCGCAGTGAAAGTGCTGGCTTTTCAACCATGGCAATGACCGCCTCATCCGGCTTGGCGCAGGGCGCCGGCGATGTCGCATCCGCCGGCCAGGCCGAGCGTTCCCCGTTCTTGCGTACAACCGAGCTGCTGGCGCCCTATCAGCCAGCCAAGCCTTTGATTACGCTGTCGTTAGGCGAACCGCAGCACCCGGTGCCCGAATTCGTCGGTCCGGTGCTGGCAAAGCATACCGCCGAGTTTGGCCGTTACCCGATCGCCAAGGGCATCGAGCCGTTTCGCCGCGCGGTCGCGACCTGGCTATCGAGCCGGTTCCAATTGCCGCGGCCGGTCGATCCCGAGAGCGAGGTGATGGTGCTGAACGGCAGCCGCGAGGGGCTGTTCTTTGCCGCCATCACCGCGTCGCGCTATGTCGCCGCGCGCAAGGGCCGGCCGGCGATCCTGATGCCGAATCCGTTCTATCCGGCCTATGGCGCCGGCGCCCGCGCGACCGGCTGCGAGCAGATCCATCTGCCGACCACGCTCGCCAACGGTTTTCTGCCCGATCTCGATGCGATCGACGAATCGACATGGGCTCGCACCGTGGCTTTCTTCATCGCCTCGCCTGCCAATCCGCAAGGCTCGGTCGCCTCGCGCGCTTATTTTGCGCGGCTGAAAGAGCTCGCCGACCGGTTCGGCTTCATGATTCTCTCCGACGAGTGCTATTCGGAGATCTACACCCGCGAGGCGCCGGGCAGCATTCTCGAATGCGCCGGTCCCGACTTCAGCAATGTGGTCGCGTTCCAGTCGCTGTCGAAACGCTCCAACCTGCCGGGCATGCGGGTCGGCTTCGCCGCCGGCGATCGGAAGTTTCTCGCTGCATTCCACGAGCTGCGCAACGTCGCCGCACCGCAGGTGCCGGTGCCCCTGCAGCATGTCGCGGTCGCCGCCTATAGCGACGAGGCGCACGTCGAGGAAAATCGCAGGCTCTATCGCATCAAGTTCGATTTCGCCGACCAGATCCTCGGCAACCGCTACGGCTACAAGCGTCCCGCCGGCGGCTTCTGCGTCTGGCTCGACGTCTCCGACCGCGGCAGCGACGAGGCCGCGGCGGTCAGGCTCTATCGCGACGCCGGCGTTCGCGTGATTCCCGGCAGCTATCTGGCGCGCGAGCAGAACGACGGTTCCAATCCGGGCGCGGGCTATATCCGCCTTGCGCTGGTCTCCGACAGTGAATCGACGGCCGAGGCGATGCATCGCCTGGTCGAAACCCTGGGTTAATCGCGAAGCGCGAAGATTGAGTATGCCAGCGATCGAACGTGTCATCCCCCTGGTCGGCCACCTGCCGCTCTCGTTGCGCGAGGCGCTGGCGCGGCGGCTGCGCGAACTCACCGGGCTCGGCCTGATCGCGTTGTCGGGCGCCGTCACCGCTGCGCTGATGACCTGGTCGGTGCAGGATCCGTCACTGAGCCACGCCACCTCGCGCGCGATCCGCAACGTGCTCGGCTATCCCGGCGCGATCGGCGCCGACCTGCTGATGCAGATTCTCGGCCTCGGCGCCATCATGCTGCTGCTGCCGGTGGCGGTGTGGGGCTGGCGGATGTTGACGCATCGTCCGTTCGACCGCGAGGCGCTGCGGCTCGGCTGCTGGATCCTGTGCACGGTGATCGCGGCGGGCTTCGCCAGCTGCTGGCCGCACAACACCGCATGGCCATTGCCGACCGGGCTCGGCGGCGTGGTCGGCGACGCGCTGCTGCGTGCGCCGGCCGTGGTGTTCGGGCCGCCGGGCTTCATCTATCGCGTCGTGCTCGGCCTGATCCTGTTTGCCGCGATGGCCGCGAGCTTCCTGTTCGCCTGCGGTTGGGGCGCCAAGGAGCAGGACGAGGAGCTGACGCCGATCTCTGACGACGACGAGCCGTTCGTCGAGGACGAAGACAACGACCGCAGCTCGGTCTCGCTGGGCTGGCTGTTCCACGCACTGATGAGCGCGAAAGCGCGGCTCGGCTGGCTGTTCTCGACCGCCTACAAATCGCTGGTCTCGAGCGGATCGCAGGGCCGCAGCGCTGCCTTCGAGCGCCAGGAGCCCAATATCGGCGGCGGCCGATCGGCGCCCTCGATCGCGCCCGCCCATGACGAGGATGAAGACGAGACCGAGGCTTTCGACGACGAGGAGGAAGAGGATGACGAGGAGGAAGCTCCCGTCGCCCGCGCCCCGCGCAAGAAGGCCGAGCCGAAGCCGAAGAAGAAGAACTCCGACAAGTTCGAGCTGCCGTCGGTCTCGGTGCTCAGTGCGCCGAAGGCGAGCGATCGCCAGCCGCTGAGCAAGGCCGAGCTCGAAGCCAATTCGCGTTCGCTGGAAGGCGTGCTGCAGGATTTCGGCGTGCGCGGCGAGATCGTCAAGGCCAACCCGGGCCCGGTGGTCACGCTGTACGAGCTGGAGCCCGCGCCCGGCATCAAGTCGTCGCGCGTGATCGGATTGTCCGACGACATCGCCCGCTCGATGAGCGCGCTGTCGGCCCGCGTCGCCGTGGTCGCCGGCCGCAATGCGATCGGCATCGAACTGCCGAACGCGCATCGCGAGAAGGTCTACCTGCGCGAGCTCCTGGTCGCCAAGGAAAGCGTCGATTCGGTTGCGAAGCTGCCGCTGTGCCTCGGCAAGACGATCGGCGGCGATCCCGTGATCATCGATCTCGCGCGCACGCCGCATATGCTGATCGCCGGCACCACCGGCTCCGGCAAATCGGTCGCGATCAACACCATGATCCTGAGCCTGGTGTACCGGCTGCGGCCGGATCAGTGCCGCCTGATCATGGTCGACCCGAAGATGCTCGAACTCTCGGTCTATGACGGCATCCCGCATTTGCTGACGCCCGTTGTCACCGATCCGAAGAAAGCCGTTGTCGCGCTGAAATGGGCCGTGCGCGAGATGGAAGAACGCTACAAGCGGATGGCCAAGCTCGGCGTGCGCAACATCGACGGTTACAATGCGCGCCTCGTCGAAGCGAAGGCCAAGGGCGAAGAGCTGACGCGCACCGTGCACACCGGTTTCGACAAGGAGAGCGGCAAGGCGATCTACGAGGAAGAGAAGCTCGACCTCGAGCCGCTGCCCTACATCGTCATCATCGTCGACGAAATGGCCGACCTGATGATGGTCGCCGGCAAGGACATCGAAGGCGCGGTGCAGCGCCTCGCGCAGATGGCGCGCGCCGCCGGCCTGCACGTGATCCTCGCCACGCAGCGTCCGTCGGTCGACGTCATCACCGGCACGATCAAGGCGAACTTCCCGACCCGCATCGCCTTCCAGGTGACGTCGAAGATCGACAGCCGCACCATCCTTGGCGAGATGGGCGCCGAGCAGCTGCTCGGCCAGGGCGACATGCTCTACATGGCGGGCGGCGGCCGCATCAGCCGCGTGCACGGCCCGTTCGCATCGGACGAGGAAGTCGAGAAGGTGGTGCGCCACCTCAAGACGCAAGGCCAGCCGGAATATCTCGAAGCCGTCACCGCAGAGGAGCCGACCGACGAGGACGGCGCCGTGTTCGATGCCACCGGCATGGGTGGCGACGGCGGCGGCGATCTGTTCACGCAGGCGGTTGCGATCGTCAAGCGCGACCGCAAGGCGTCGACCTCCTACATCCAGCGCCGGCTGCAGATCGGCTACAACCGTGCCGCCTCGCTGATGGAGCGGATGGAACTTGAGGGCATCGTCGGCCCGGCGAATCACGCCGGAAAGCGCGAAATCCTGGTCGGGGAGGAAGAAGGCCAGTTCTGATCGGGGACGATCATCACGGAAAAACCATATCTCCCTCGGAAGACGCGGGATAAAATCCGGCGAAGCGGGACGAGCGTCGAACAGAGACCTGACATATCTGATGGCAAAACATCTCATTGACCGCGGCACGCGCACTGCGCTGGCTCTTCTCGTCACCGCCGCGATCGCCGGCGGCGCGACTGCGCAGAATGCCCCGGCGACGCCGAAACCCATGGCCAACGCGGGACCTAAGGCTGCGCCGAAAGCCAAGGACGCCGGCGCACAGAGCAATGCGGACAAGGGCCCGGCTACCACGGGCGCCACGCAGGCGCCGCCGGACCCGGTGATTCCCGATCCGCGCCGCAACGTCCCCGCCAACATCTTCCAGACCTTCGACGCCAACCAGAAGGCGCAGGCCGCCAAGGTCTCGGCCTATCTGTCGTCGCTGCAGACGCTGGTCGGAAATTTCGTCCAGGTCGGTCCCGACGGCACCAAGACCAAGGGCGATTTCTACATCCAGAAGCCCGGCAAGCTGCGCTTCGAATATGACAATCCGAGCACCATCGAAGTGATCGCCGACGGCTCGTCGGTCGCGGTGCGCGATCGCAGGCTCGCCACCCAGGACATCTATCCACTGTCGCAGACCCCGCTGCGCTATCTGCTGTCGGACCGCATCGACCTGATGAAGGACACCAACGTCGTCAGCGTCACCGCCGACGACGTGTTCGTCAGCATCACGATCGAGGAGAAGCAGGCGCTGGTCGGCACCAGCCGCTTCCTGCTGATGATCGGCGCCAAGGACGGCAAGCTCAAGCAGTGGACCGTCACCGATCCGCAGGGCTACGACACGACAGTTGCGGTCTACAATCTCGACGCGACGCAGAAGCCCGATCCGGGGCTGTTCAAGATCGACTTCACGACCTATCCGGGTTCTTCGCCGGGCTAGCCATCTTGCGTAGGATGGGTAGAGCGCAGCGAAACCCATCACCTTCGTGCCGCGAATTGAGATGATGGGTTTCGCTTCGCTCTACCCATCCTACGGCGCTTGCTTGTGGACAAAGCGCCAACCCGCACCGAGAACCGTGCTAAGACGCACCTCTCATGCGGTTCTCCGTCACCACCTGGAACATCAACTCGGTGCGCCTGCGCATCGACATCGTCGCCAAATTCCTGAAGAGCGCGCGGCCGGATGTGCTGTGCCTGCAGGAGACCAAGTGCATCGACGATGCGTTTCCGCTGAAGCGCTTCAAACGGCTCGGCTATGAGCACGTCGCGCTGAACGGGCAGAAGGGCTATCACGGCGTCGCCATCGTCTCGCGCCTGCCGTTCGAGACGACCGACATCCGGACCGGACATTCTGCGACAAGATCGACTCGCGGCACATCTCGGTTTCCTTTGGCGAGAAGGCGCAGCTTTCAAAACCGCTGGTGCTGCATAATTTCTACGTGCCGGCCGGCGGCGACATTCCCGATCCCGCGCTCAATCCGAAGTTCGAGCACAAGCTGCAATTCCTCGACGAGATGAAGGCCTGCGAGCCGCTGCATCCGCGCGGCGACGACCGTCACATCCTGGTCGGCGACCTCAACGTCGCGCCGCATGAGAACGACGTGTGGTCGCACAAGCAGCTGTTGAAGGTGGTCTCGCATACGCCGGTCGAGACCGAGAAGCTGCTCGCAGCCCAAGCCCATGGCGAATGGTTCGACATCGCGCGCGAGCGGATCCCGATGTCGGAAAAGGTCTACACTTGGTGGAGCTATCGCGCCGCGGACTGGACCGTCGGCGACCGCGGCCGCAGGCTCGACCATATCTGGGTCTCGCGTGCGCTGAAGGATCAGGTTAGCGATTTCAAGATCACCCGCGACGCCCGCAGCTGGGAGCGCCCGTCGGATCATGTGCCGGTCACGGCGGTGATGGAGGTTTAGTCTCGCTGTCGTCCCTGCCTAGAGCGTTTTCAAGCGAAGTGGGGTACCGGTTCGCGCTCGCGATGCTCGCTTGTCCCGGACGACGAGGAATTACGTGCTCAACTTCCCGCCCGCTATCAGGATATCGCTGGCCAGCTGGCTCGTCCGCAGCGCGAGTTCGTCGCGGAGGCGGCGGGCTGCGGCCGGATCGCTTTCCAGCACGCGCTGGAACAGGCTGCGCGCGACGCGGATCACCGAGCCGCGCTCCAGCGCGGTCGCGGTCGAGGGCCGTTTCATCGCGACGATCAATGCGAGCTCGCCGATCAGCGCGCCGGGACCGGCGATGATCTCGGCGCCGCCTTCCTCGACCCGGAACGTGCCGCGCTGCACGACATAGCCGGCATCGGCCGTGTCGCCGGTCTTGAACAGCACCTCGCCTGCGTTGAAATCGCGTTGCTCGGAGCCGATCGCCAGCATGCGCAAGGAGCTGTCGCCCAACAGACGCATCGTCGGGACCTGCTCAAGCAGGGCTACGTCATCATCGATCGACATTCAGGGCCGGTAACCGCGGTGCGCCTCGATTTCACGAATCGTTGAGCGCGAAGCGTATCACGGCACCAGCTTGTAGCCACCGGCTTCCGTCACCAGGATTTCCGGGTTGGCGGCGTCCTTCTCGATCTTCTGGCGGAGGCGGTAGATGTGGGTTTCCAGCGTGTGGGTGGTGACACCGGAATTGTAGCCCCAGACTTCCTGGAGCAGGGTCTCGCGCGACACCGGCATCTGGCCGGCACGGTAGAGGAAGCGCAGGATCGCGGTTTCCTTCTCGGTCAGCCGCACCTTGCGGGCATTGGCGCCGGTGAGCATCTTCGAGCCGGGCCGGAACGAGTAGGGGCCGACCGAGAACACGGCGTCCTCGCTGGCCTCGTGCTGGCGCAGCTGCGCCCGGATCCGGGCCAGCAGCACCGCGAAGCGGAACGGCTTCGCCACATAGTCGTTGGCGCCGCTTTCGAGGCCAAGGATGGTGTCGGAATCGGTGTCGTGGCCGGTCAGCATGATAATCGGGGCCTTGAAGCCGCCCTTGCGCAGGCTGCGGACCACTTCGCGGCCGTCGGTGTCGGGCAGGCCGACATCCATCAAGACCAGATCGGGAGAATTGGCTTTGGCGGCAGTGGCGCCCTTGGCGCCGGTGTCGACTGCGGAGGCTTCGAATTCCTCGTGCAGGGACAGCTGCTCGACCAGCGTATCGCGCAGATCGGTATCGTCATCCACGATCAAGATCTTGCGGGCATTGGCCATAGGTACAATCCTTCGGGGGCGGGGCGGTCAGAAGCGGGCAGCGCTTATGGCCGTAGCATCGGCTAGATACGTGCTCAGGTAGGCCATCGTTACCGATTCACAAGGCAAGACAGTCTACCTCAAATCCGGCGGGGCAGGACGTGAATGTCCTGTAATGCCGGGAGATAGAATGATCGAACCGTCCAAGGCAAGTTCAGTTTTGAACGATTCTTAAGGGAAGACCAGCTATTTCAATCACTTATATGACAGCGAAACGTGATCGCCCGCTCTCCGCCATCGAGGTTCACAGCGCCGCCGGCGATCCGCGCCGGGGTTGGCTGACTGCCGATGGCTGGACCGTTCCCGTGGCGCTCGGACGCGGCGGAATCCTCGCCAACAAGCGCGAGGGCGACGGCGGCACGCCGCGCGGCATCTTCCATCCGCGGCGGCTTTGGTGGCGCGCCGACCGGCACCGGCGTCCGGTGACCTTCCTGCCGGCGCGGCCGATCCGTCGCGAGGACGCCTGGTGCGAGGATCCCGCCGATCGCCATTACAACCAGCCGATCCGGCTCGACCGAGGGCAGGGCGGCGACCGCCTGACGCGCGAGGATCACCTCTACGACTTCATTGTCGAGATCGACCACAACGCCGCGCCGCGCATCGCCGGCCGCCGGCAGCGCCGTGTTCCTGCATCTGGCGCGGCCGAATTTCGCCCCGACAGCGGGCTGCGTCTCGATGACCAAGGCGTCGATGCTGCGGCTGCTGCGGCGGATGTCGCCGCAGACCAAAATCATCATCGGGTAAAATTCTCGAATAGCTGAGCATCGGTTTTCCCACGCGACAAGCGCGACGCGTTTGTGCTGAGATTGCGCGCAGCAGAAAGACATTCCCAAGAATGATTCACGGGGGAAGCGAAAAACCATGCTCGACAACAACCAGATCGCCGCCGCTGCAAAAGTCCTGCACGATCACTGGCACGCAGGAACGAAACTCGGCGCGCTCGAAGGCGCCATGCGGCCGCGCGACCGCGTCGAGGGTTACGCGGTGCAGGCTCAGCTGGAAAAGACATCGCGCGAAAAACTGTTCGGCTGGAAGATCGCGGCGACCAGCGAGGCCGGCCAGAAGCATATCAATGTCGCAGGGCCGCTAGCCGGGCGCATCCTCGCCGAAACATTGATCGCCGATGGCGGCACCGCATCGATGACGGGCAACGAGATGCGCGTCGGCGAGCCGGAATACGCCTTCCGCATGGCGCGCGATCTCGGTCCGCGCACCACACCGTACAGTGTGCAGGAGGTACTCGACGCGGTCGGCACGCTGCATCCCGCGATCGAGATTCCGGATTCACGCTTCGCTGATTTCGCATCCGCCGGCGAGGCGCAGCTGATCGCCGACAATGCCTGCGCGCATCTATTCGTGCTCGGACCTGCAACGTCGGCCGACTGGCGCGCGATCAATCTGGTCGAACAACGCCCGACCATCACGCTGCGCGGCGAGCGCTACACCGGTCATGGCAAGAACGTACTCGGCGATCCCCGTGTGGCACTCGCCTGGTGCGCCAACGAGCTGCGCGCGCTTGGCCTGACGTTGCGGGCAGGAGAGGTCGTCACCACAGGCACCTGCCATCCGCCGCTGCCGATTCAGGCCGGCGATATGTTCGCAGCCGATTTCGGCGCGATCGGAAAAGTGTCGGTGACGTTTGCGTAGGCGGCGCGCGCTCAACGCACACACCGCCGTCGTCCTGGCGAAAGCCCAGGACCCATTACCACCGCTGTCGCTTGCAAGATGAATGTCTCGCCGCGTGCCCTTTGCGATGGCCGCGGCGTATGGGTCCTGGCTTTCGCCAGGACGACAGTCAGGGATGCGCCACCGTCCGCGTCCCGAAGATCGCCGAGCCCACCCGCACATGGGTCGCGCCCATCTGGATCGCCACCGCGAAATCCGCGCTCATGCCCATCGAGAGATTCTTCAGCCCGTTGCGCGCGGCGATCTTGGCGCACAGCGCGAAATGCGGCGCCGGGGCCTGGTCGACCGGCGGGATGCACATCAGTCCTGAAATCTGAAGGCCATAATTGTCGCGACATGCCGCGATGAAGGTATCCGCGTCCTGCGGCGCGACGCCGGCCTTCTGCGGCTCCTCGCCGGTGTTGATCTGGACGAACAGCTCCGGATGCTTCCCTTGATTTTTGATTTCCTTGGCTAACGCTTCGCAAATGCTGGCGCGGTCGACCGAATGGATCGCATCGAACAGCGCGACCGCCTCCTTGGCCTTGTTCGACTGCAACGGCCCGATCAGATGCAACTGCAGTCCCGGATGAGCCTGGATCAATTCCGGCCACTTGCCCTTGGCCTCCTGCACGCGATTTTCGCCAAATACGCGCTGTCCGGCGCGAATAATCGGAAAAATTGCGTCGGCCGCGAATGTCTTCGACACCGCGATCAAGGTCACCGACGCGCGCTCGCGACGCGCTTCCATGCAGGCGTGTGCGATCTCCTGCTCCACGGCGGCGAGGCCGTGTGGTGAATCAGCCGATAACGGCGCGGTCGGGCTTTGTGTCATGCTTGTGCCGTTCTCTGACAGGCGCGGGGGGGTTGGCTCGAATTTTACCAAATTCGGGAAAGGCTTTTTGAAGCCCTTCACTCTACCTTGCGCCCGGGCAAGGGACCAGAATGTCGGGCGTCACTTTCAACCGCAACCGGGTCAAACTCAAGAAGGTTCTGGGCATTCGTGCCCGGCTCGCCTTGCTTGCGGTGATGCTGGTCGCGCCCTTGATGCTCGATCGCGTCCGCACGCTGGAGAATTTCCGCTCAACGCAGATCGCGCAGGCCACGGCAGGCTATGCCAACCTCACCGCGCACGCCGCCGAAACCCAGCGCGAGGTGGTCTCCTCGGTCGAGACCATGCTGAAATCGGCCGCCTATATCCGCGCTTCCGGCGGCATCGGGCAGAGCTGCGAGGTGCTGCGCGCCAGCCTGCCGACGGTGCTGCCATGGATTCGCAGCATCATGTTCGTCTCGAGAGACGGGCTGGTACAGTGTTCGACGCTCAACAGCCAGGTCGGGCTCAATCTCGGCGACCGCGAATATTTCAAGAAGGCGCAGGACAACCGCGGCTTCGTGTTCAGCGACTATCTGCGCGGCAGGACCAATGGCCGCCCGATGATGATGGCCGCCTATCCGGTGGCCGCGATCAATCCGGAGCTCGACTCCATCGTCGTCGCCGGCATCAACATCGACTGGCTGTCGCAGATCATGGCCAATCTCGGCGGCCAGCCCGGCATGTCGGCCGTGCTGGTCGACTCGACCGGCGTCGTGGTCGCAGCCCCCGCGGATCATGCGAGCCTGATCGGCCGCTCGCTCGACACCATCCCCTTGATGTCGGCGATTGCCGAGAAGGCGCTGAGCTACGACGAGCCGTCAGGCTCGGTGTCGTTCACGGCGTCCGACGGCGCGCAGCGCACGCTGAGCTTCGCCCGCATCGCCGGAACACAATCCCGCCTGATCGTGAGCATGGATGAGGCCAAGGTGACGGCGGCGATCAGCCGCGAGATCCGCACCGCCTATCTGCAGCTCGGCTTCGTCTGTCTCTTCGTTTTATTGGGTGCGCTGGTCGGCGCGGAGCGGCTCGTGATCCATCCGATCGAGCTGATGACCAGCATGGCGCGCCGGTTCGGGCGAGGGCGACTGGTCGGCGCGCGTCGCCAAACACAAGCTGCCGTCGGAATTCGTGCCGCTGGCGCGCGCCTTCAACGCGATGGCGGCGCAGCTCAGCCAGCGCGAGCGCGAGCTCGTCGCCTCCAACGACCGCCTCACCGTGATGGCCTCGATCGATGCGCTGTCCGGCCTCGCCAACCGCCGCGGCTTCCAGAGCCGGCTCGATTTCGAGTGGATGCGGGCGCAGCAGTATGAATGCGAGCTCTCGCTGATGATGATCGATGTCGATCACTTCAAGCTCTACAACGACACCTACGGCCACCCGGAGGGCGACGTCTGCCTGACCCGGATCGGCGAGACGCTGGCCGGGATCGCCGCCGACACCATGGGCTTTGCCGGCCGCTATGGCGGCGAGGAATTCTGCCTGCTGTTGCCGAACACCGACGCCGCGCACGCACTCGCGATCGGCGAAACCGTGCGCACCGCAATCCTCGGCCTCGCCGTGCCGCACGCCCCCTCGAGCCATTGCGTCGTCACCGTCAGCGTCGGCGTCGCCGCGACCAAGCCCAACGAAACCCAGCGCCCCGGCGACCTGATCGAAGCCGCAGACGCCGCCCTCTACGCCGCCAAACGCCGCGGCAGGAATGCCGTGATCGAGCACGGCTTCCTGCAGACGCTGGATGAAGCGGGGATGGCGCTGGCGAGCTGAGCGGCGTCGCGAGAACGCGGAGGAACCATGACCACCGGCGACGGGGGAGGCTGAGGGCGGCGCCCCCTGCGACAGCGGCAGGGCGGCTGCGCGACGGGATCAGGCGTTTGGAGCCCCCAAGCCGTTGACCCCATGGGCGATTTTATGGCCTAGTCCGCCGTCCCCGGATGGGACCCGAAAATCACCCACAGCCACCCAGAATCCCTGCGATTTCATGACCGCCGAACGCTACAACGCCCGTGAATCCGAACCCCGCTGGCAAGCCACCTGGGACGAAAAGGCGATCTTCGCCTCCAAGAACGACGATCCACGGCCGAAATACTACGTGCTCGAGATGTTCCCGTACCCGTCGGGGCGCATCCATATCGGCCATGTCCGCAACTATACGCTCGGCGACGTGCTGGCCCGCTTCATGCGCGCCAAGGGCTTCAACGTGCTGCACCCGATGGGCTGGGATGCGTTCGGCCTGCCGGCGGAGAATGCCGCGATCGAGCGCAAAGTGGCGCCGAAGGCCTGGACCTACGACAACATCGCCGCGATGAAGAAGCAGCTCAAGTCGATCGGGCTGTCGCTCGACTGGAGCCGCGAGTTCGCAACCTGCGACCCCAGCTATTACAAGCATCAGCAGAAGATGTTCCTGGACATGCTGCGCGCCGGCCTCGCCGAGCGTGAGAAGCGCAAGCTGAACTGGGACCCGGTCGACATGACCGTGCTCGCCAACGAACAGGTGATCGACGGCCGCGGCTGGCGCTCGGGCGCCGTCGTCGAGCAGCGTGAGATGAGCCAGTGGGTCTTCAAGATCACGAAGTAAGCGCGCAGGAGCTGCTGGAGGCGCTCGACGGTCTCGACCGCTGGCCCGACAAGGTGCGGCTGATGCAGCGCAACTGGATCGGCCGCTCGGAAGGTCTGCTGATCCGCTTTGCGCTTGATGCGGCGACGACGCCGGCCGGCGAGAACGAGCTGAAGATCTTCACGACGCGGCCGGACACGCTGTTCGGCGCAAAATTCATGGCGATCTCGGCGGACCATCCGCTGGCGCAGGCGGCGGCCGCGAAGAACCCGAAGCTTGCCGAGTTCATCGCCGACATCAAGAAGATCGGCACCGCGCAGTCGATCATCGACACCGCCGAGAAGCAGGGTTTCGACACCGGCATCAAGGCGGTGCATCCGTTCGATCCGAGCTGGAAGCTGCCGGTCTATGTCGCGAACTTCGTGCTGATGGAATACGGCACCGGCGCGATCTTCGGCTGCCCGGCGCACGACCAGCGCGACCTCGACTTCGTCAACAAATACGGCCTCGGCAACGTGCCGGTGGTCTGCCCAGAGGGCCAGGACCCGAAGACGTTTTTCATCACCGACACCGCCTATGGCGGTGACGGCCGCATGATCAATTCGCGCTTCCTCGACGGCATGACCATCGACGCGGCAAAGGAAGAGGTTGCCAAGCGTCTGGAGAGCGAGCTGCGCGGTAATGCGCCGGTCGGCGAGCGGCAGGTTAATTTCCGGCTGCGCGACTGGGGCATTTCGCGCCAGCGCTATTGGGGTTGCCCGATCCCGGTGATCCACTGTCCCAAGTGCGACGTGGTGCCGGTGCCCGACGACCAATTGCCGGTGACGCTGCCGGAGGATGTCAGCTTCGACCGGCCGGGCAACGCGCTCGACCATCATCCGACCTGGAAGCACGTCAACTGCCCGAAGTGCGGCGGCAAGGCCGTCCGCGAAACCGACACGATGGACACCTTCGTGGACTCGTCGTGGTACTTCGCGCGCTTCACCGATCCATGGAACAAGACGGCGCCGACCACACCTGTGGTCGCCAACCGGATGATGCCGGTCGATCAGTATATCGGCGGCGTCGAGCATGCGATCCTGCATCTGCTCTACAGCCGCTTCTTCACCCGCGCGATGAAGGCGACCGGTCACATCGACATGAGCGAGCCGTTCGCCGGCATGTTCACCCAGGGCATGGTGGTGCACGAGACCTATCAGAAGGCCGACGGCAGCTGGGTCACCCCGGCCGAGGTCAAGATCGAGGTCGGCGGCAACGGCCGCCGCGCGGTGCTGATGGCGACCGGCGAGGACATCGCAATCGGCCCGATCGAGAAGATGTCGAAGTCGAAGAAGAACACCGTCGACCCCGACGACATCATCGCGAGCTACGGCGCCGACGTCGCGCGCTGGTTCATGCTGTCGGACTCCCCGCCGGACCGCGACGTGATCTGGAGTGACGAGCGGGTGCAGGGCGCCGCGCGTTTCGTGCAGCGGCTGTGGCGACTGGTGAACGAATCGGCCGAGATCGCCAAAGCGGCGCCGGCGGCCCGGCCGGGCACCTTTGGGCCCGAGGCGCTGGCGTTGCGCAAGGCCGCCCACAGCGCGCTCGACAAGGTGTCGTCCGGGATCGAGCGGCTGCATTTCAACGTCTGCCTCGCCCATATCCGCGAATTCGCCAATGCGTTGTCCGAGGTGCTGGCGAAAGGCGACAAGCCGGCGCCGGACGTGGCCTGGGCGGTCAAGGAAGCCGCGACCATCCTGGTCCAGCTGTTTTCGCCGATGATGCCGCATCTGGCCGAGGAGTGCTGGGTGGTTCTGGGCCAGTCCGGGCTGGTTTCCGAGGCCGATTGGCCGCAAATCGAACGCGATTTGCTGGTCGAAGACAGCGTGACCCTGGTCGTCCAGGTCAACGGTAAAAAACGAGGTGATGTTACCGTGCCACGGGCGGCGCAAAATGCGGATATAGAGGCTGCCGTTTTGGCGCTCGATGCGGTAAAAGCCGCACTGGGCGGCAAACCCGTCCGCAAGGTGATCGTGGTGCCCATGAGGATCGTCAATGTTGTCGGCTAGGATCAGGATCGCCGCCCGGCTCGTGGCCGTGGCAGCCTTGGCCGCGCTGACGGCTGGTTGCTTCCAGCCGATGTATGCCGAGCGCACCCTCGACGGTCAGTCGTCCGCCTTGCGCGAAAAGCTGATGGGCGTCGAGGTTCCGCCGGTCGACAAGGCGAACGCGTCCCGCGAGGCCCGGGTCGGCGTCGAAGTCCGCAACGCCCTCGCCTTCAAGCTCTACGGCACCGCCACCGGCGCGCCGCCGACGCACCGGCTGGTGCTGCGCTTCTATACCAGCCGCTCCTCGCTGATGATCGACCCGACCACTGCGCTGCCGACCAGCGAGAACTACGGCATCGATGCCCAGTTCAACCTGATCGAGATCGCGTCGAACAAGTCGGTCATGACCGGCACCACGTTCTCGCGCGTGTCCTATGACATGCCCGGCTCCTACCAGCGCTTCGCCCGTACCCGCGCCCTCCGCGACGCCGAGGACCGCGCCGCGCAGGAGATCGCCGACAACATCCAGACCCGCCTCGCCTCGTTCTTCTCAGCCGGGACCTGATCGCCGCATTGGTCGCGCTTCGCGGAAAAGAGATCGACAGCTTCCTCGCCCGGCCTGACGCCGGTCGCCCGATCATCCTGCTTTACGGTCCGGACCTCGGCCTGGTGCGCGAGCGCGCCGACGCACTGATGGCCTCCGCCGTCGACGATCCCAACGATCCATTCTCGCTGGTGCGGCTCGATGGCGACGAGCTCGCCGCCGAACCATCGCGGCTGGTCGACGAGGCCATGACGGTGCCGCTGTTCGGCGGCCGCCGCGCCATCCGCGTCCGCGCCGGCTCGCGCAATTTCGCAAGCGGCGTCGAGACGCTGACCGAGACCCCAGCACTCAAGGATTGCCGCATCGTGATCGAGGCCGGCGAGCTCCGGCCGGAATCGCCGCTGCGCAAGATCTGCGAGCGCGCCAAGACTGCGGTGGCGATCGGCTGCTATCCCGACACCGAACGCGACCTGACCAAGCTGATCGAGGACGAGCTGCGCGTCTCCAACCTGCGGCTCGCACAGGATGCGCGCGCGGTGCTGATGTCGCTGCTCGGCGGCGACCGCATGGCCTCGCGCAACGAGCTGCGCAAGCTCACGCTGTTCGCGCATGGCAAGGATGAGATCACGCTCGACGACGTGATGACCGTGGTCTCCGACGCCTCCGAGCTGAAGCTCGATCCGATCGTCGACGGCGCGTTCGCCGGCAACGCCGCGCTGGTCGAGAGCGAGTTCACCAAGGCGATGGTCGCCGGCACCTATCCCGGCGTGATCATCTCGGCCGCGCAGCGCCAGGCGGCGTGGCTGCACAAATCGGCACTCGCGATCGCGGACGGCACGCCGGCGTCAACCGTGCTCGAAGGCGGATTCCCGCGGCTGCATTTCTCGCGCAAACCGGCGGTCGAGATCGCGCTGCGCAATTTCACGCCGCCACGGCTGGTGAACGTGATCGACCAGCTCGCGACCGCGGCGCTCGACATGCGCAAGCAGGCCGCGCTCGCCGCCGTCATCGCGCAGCGCGCGCTGCTGTCGATCGCGGCGAACGCGAAGCGGCGGGGGTGACGCACGATATTGGGGCGGCGTCATTGCGAGCGAAGCGAAGCAATCCATCTTCCCGCATGCTCGGAAAGATGGATTGCTTCGTCGCTGTCGCTCCTCGCGATGACGTGGAGAGATAGAGATGTCGGACGAGCTAGCCGCCCTCCAGCCGCCGCACCACCTCGTCGAGCTGCTCGAGGTTGCGGTAGCTGATCTGGACGGTGCCGCCGGGATCGCGGTGGCTCACAGTGACGGCAAGGCCGAGCGCATCGCTGACGCGCTTCTCCAGCGCCAGCGTGTCGGCGTCCTTGTCGACCTTGGCCGCGGCGCTGCCGCGCGGCTTCTGCGGCTTACGCTCCGGCACGCCCTCCTCATGCGCCAGCGCCTCGGCCTGGCGGACGTTGAGGCCCTCGGCGACGATGCGCTTCGCGGCGGCGAGCGGATCGGGCACGCCGATCAGCGCGCGGGCGTGGCCGGCGGAGAGATCGCCCTTCGAGATCAGCGCCTGCACCTCGGCGGGAAGCTTGGTCAACCGCATCATGTTGGCGACATGGCTGCGGCTCTTGCCGACGATCTTGGCGATGTCTTCCTGGCTGCGTTTGAACTCGTCGGCGAGCGCGTGATAGCCCAACGCCTCTTCCATCGCGTTGAGGTCTTCGCGCTGGACGTTCTCGATGATCATGATCTCGAGCGCGTCTGAATCGCTGACCTCGACCGGCACGATCGGCACTTCATGCAGGCCGGCGAGTTGCGAGGCGCGCCAGCGGCGCTCGCCGGCGATGATCTCGTAGCGATCCTGCACGCCCTTGATGGCGCGCACCACGATCGGCTGGATCACGCCACGCGCCTTGATCGAATCGGCGAGCTCGCCGAGTTCGGTGTCGGCGAAGCTGCGCCGCGGATTGCGCGGGGTTGGCCTTGAGGAATTCGATCGGCACCTTGCGCTGCGTGCGCGGCCGCTCGACATGCGCGGCCGCCTCGCCGCCGACATCTCCGATCAGGCTTGCCAGCCCGCGCCCCAGTCGCGAACGCGCTTCATCGGCCATTGTTGCGAGCTCCCTTGGATTCACACGCAGTACTCCAGACTTGAATTTCAGAATCGTCGGATGGGCCGCGCGCCGCGAAACCCATCGCTCTCGTTGCGTGCCAGGATGGGGTTCGCTTCACTGCGCCCATCATCGGCATCGTCAGTGCGCGCGCAGCTCGCGCTCGCGCTGGATCACTTCGGTGGCGAGCTTGAGATACGCATCGCTGCCGGCGCATTTGAGGTCGTAGACCAGGACCGGCTTGCCGTAGGACGGCGCTTCCGAGATGCGCACGTTGCGCGGGATCATGGTGTCGTAGACCTTGTTGCCCATGAACTGACGCACGTCGGCAACCACCTGGTTGGAGAGGTTGTTGCGCGAGTCGAAACACATCGTCAGCACGATGCCGTGGATCGACAGGGTCGGATTGAGCGTCGAGCGCACCTGCTCCACGGTCTGCAGCAATTGCGACAGACCTTCGAGCGCGAAGAATTCGCACTGCAGCGGCACCAGGATCGCATCCGACGCCGCCATCGCATTCACGGTAAGCAGGTTGAGCGAGGGCGGGCAGTCGATCAGCACGTAGGTGTAATCGGAGTCGGGCGAGACGTTGTTGTTCAGCCCGGCGATCGCATCGCGCAGCCGGAAGGCGCGGCCCGGTGTGGTGCCGAGCTCGAGCTCAAGGCCGGAGAGATCCATGGTGGAGGCTGCGATATGCAGCCGCGGCACCGCGGTCGCGACCACGGCATCGCGCAGCGGCGCTTCACCGATCAGGACGTCGTAGGTCGAGCAACTGCGGTTGCGGCGATCGATGCCGAGACCGGTCGAGGCGTTGCCCTGCGGATCGAGATCGACGATCAGGACACGCTCGCCAATCGCAGCGAGTGCAGTGCCAAGATTGATCGCTGTGGTGGTCTTGCCGACGCCGCCCTTCTGGTTGGCGAGCGACAGGATGCGCGGATGGCCAGGCGGCTGGGACGCCTTATCCTCTTGATAAACCTCGTCCATCACAGTCATACCAAAATACCATTTGCTCTTGCGGAGTCCCCTAGCGCCGCTCGATTGACCCGAGTTCGACGATCCAGCCCTGTCCGCCGGTCCGGCTGGAGTGTAGCTTTGGCTCAATAATCCAATATTTAGTGGCCTCGGTCAATTCGGCCTCTACATCTTGACCCTTCAAAAACAGCGCCTTGGCGCCCTTTTTGACCCACGGCTCCGCAAAGCCGATGAGTTGATGTAACGGAGCCAGCGCCCGCGCGGTGACGCAATCGATGGGACCTGCGATTCTATCCACAGTATCCCCGATATCAGCCAGAAGCACCGTCCCCGGTGACGCCGTGACCCGTATCGCCTCGCGCAAGAATGCAGCCTTCTTGGCGATTCGTTCAACCAGATGGATCCGTGCGCCGGGCGTGTCGGCCAACGCACAGGCGAGCACGACGCCGGGAAAGCCCCCGCCGCTGCCGAGATCGACCCAGGA
Source organism: Bradyrhizobium sp. JR3.5 (assembly GCF_054057015.1). NCBI lineage: Bacteria > Pseudomonadati > Pseudomonadota > Alphaproteobacteria > Hyphomicrobiales > Nitrobacteraceae > Bradyrhizobium > Bradyrhizobium sp. JR3.5. The sequence continues at coordinate 2,843,347 of NZ_JBSRYV010000002.1, read as the reverse complement.
TTTTGCTGAGGGTGCGAGGCTCAGCAGCTGCAGCGAATCGGAGACATGCCGCGTCCATAGATTCGCAAGCGTGGAGGGCGCGACGAGATTGGTCTTGGCCTGCCACTCCAGAAGGAGGGCGACGTAGCGATCGAGCCGCGCCTCTGTTTCACGTGAAACGGGCGTGAGTGCGAGCGCCGCAGCCTTGTCCTTGGCGGAGACGCTGGGTTCGGCGGATTGCGGGGCTGGAGCCATTCTTGGTGCAGGCCGTTTGTCTGACGTGGTGAAAGCCGGTGGCGACGCCGACGAGCGGCACCTGGGTCGATTCGGGTCGAGTCGCCTTCACAAAGGATAGGCGCTCACCCCTCGTGTTTCACGTGAAACGTCAGGCGGTCGCCTTGGCCGATTTCCGTCGTGCCTCGCGCCGCAAATAGGCCGCCAGGATACCCAGCGCCGCCGGCGTCATGCCGTCAATCCGGCCCGCCTGCCCGACCGTCCGCGGCTGCGCCTTCTGCAGCTTGGCGCGGGCCTCATTCGAGAGACCCGGCACGTCGGCATAGTCGACATCGGTCAGGACGAGGCTCTCGTCACGCCGGAAGGCGTCAACGTCGGCGGTCTGGCGCTTCAGATAGACATCGTATTTGGCATCGATCTCGAGATGCACCGCGATCGCAGGGTCAATGGCCGACAGCTCCGGCCAGATCGCCTGAACTGCGGGCCACTCGATCTCCGGGTAGGCCAGCAGCTCGAAGGCGGACCGACGATGACCGTCGCGATTGAGCGCCAGCCCATGCTTGGCGGCCTCGTTCGGCGTGATCGCAAGTGACTTCGCCAACGCCTTGGCCGCGCCCAGCGCCGCCATCTTGGTCCGGTGACGTTCCGCCCGCGCCGTTCCGACGCATCCAAGCGCGATACCCTTGTCGGTCAACCGCTGATCGGCATTGTCGGCCCGCAGCGTCAGCCGGTATTCGGCCCGCGAGGTGAACATCCGATAGGGTTCGGTGATCCCGCGGGTCACGAGGTCATCGATCATCACCCCGAGATAGCCGTCTGCGCGGTCGAACACGATCGGATCGGTCCCGCTGGCGGCCAGTGCGGCATTGAGCCCGGCAACGATGCCCTGCCCCGCCGCCTCTTCGTATCCCGTGGTGCCATTGATCTGGCCGGCCAGGAAAAGTCCGCGCAGACGCTTGGTCTGCAAGGTCGGATCGAGCTCGCGGGGATCGACGTGATCGTACTCGATCGCATAGCCCGGCCGGACCATCTTCACCCGTTCGAGCCCGGGGATGCTGGCGAGGATCGCGAGCTGGACCTCTTCCGGTAGCGAGGTCGAGATGCCGTTGGGATAGACCGTGCTGTCGTCGAGCCCTTCCGGCTCCAGGAAGATCTGATGGCCGTCGCGATCGCCAAAGCGGACGATCTTGTCCTCTATCGAGGGGCAATAGCGGGGCCCAGAGCTCTTGATCTGGCCGGAATACATCGGCGAGCGATGCACATTGGCCCGGATCACCTCATGGGTCGCCGGCGTGGTGCGGGTGATGCCGCACTGGATCTGCGGGGTCGTAATCCGGTCCGTCATAACCGAAAACGGCTCCGGAGACTCGTCTCCGGGCTGCATTTCGACCGCGGACCAGTCGATCGTGGTGCCGTCGAGGCGCGGAGGCGTCCCGGTCTTGAGCCGGCCGAGCACGAAACCTGCCCGTTCAAACGAGGCCGACAGACCCATCGCCGGCGCCTCGCCGACCCGGCCGGCCGGCCAGTTCTTCTCGCCGAGATGAATCAGACCGCGCAGGAAGGTGCCGGTCGTGATGACAACGGCACCCGCTGAAAGCTGACGGCCATCACCCAGGCGAATGCCGGTCACGCGCCCATCAATGACAATCAGCTCATCCGCCTCGCCTTCGATGACGGTCAGGTTCGCAGTCTTTGTGATCGCCGCCTGCATCGCGGCTGCATAGAGCTTGCGGTCGGCCTGAGCCCGGGGCCCACGGACCGCCGGACCCTTCCGGCGATTGAGCATGCGGAACTGGATGCCGCCGGTATCGGCGACCCGGCCCATCAAACCGTCCAGCGCGTCGACTTCGCGGACCAGATGGCCCTTACCGAGGCCGCCGATCGCGGGATTGCAGGACATCGCGCCGATGGTCGTAAAACGATGGGTCACCAGGGCTGTCTTCGCACCCATCCGGGCGGCCGCACTCGCGGCCTCGCAGCCGGCATGGCCGCCGCCGATGACGATGACGTCAAATGTGTCTGCCCTGGAAGTCATGGCGGACTTCTATCGCGGAGTGATGAAAGCCGGAAGAACGAAGTTGGGTCGCGGGCCCGAGAACCAATCTTGGGTCGAGATATGGATTGATTTCGCCTTCGTCTAGCCTTCGGGGGCAAGTCGCTTCGTTCGCACTGACGGGAGCGGACCTGTTTCACGTGAAACAGGTCCGGTCATACCGCGACATTTGTTTCACGTGAAACAGGAGGAAGTGTCCTTAACCAGATCGAAACCATGTTTCACGTGAAACAGATGGGGCGCCCGCTACTTCCCGACACAGAACTCGCGGAAGATGACGTCCAGGATGTCCTCGACATCCACCCGACCGAGCAGACGTCCGAGCGAATAAGCGGCCCTGCGAAGTTCCTCGGCGGCGAGTTCCTCACCCTGCCCGACCACATCGATGCTGCGCCGGAGAGATTCGACGGCCTCCTCAAGCATTCCGCGCTGCCGCGTCCGGCTGATCAGACCGCCCTCGCTGGTCGCGAAATAGTCGTGAGCGAAACCGACCAGTGCGGCGATCAGTTCCGAGAGGCCGTCGCCGCGGGCAGCCGAGATCCGGAACTCGGGGTAACTGCTGTCTTCACCCGACGGGGCCCTGACGAGGTCGATCTTGTTTCGCACCAGCCAGGTTGGCGTCGTTCCCCCATGCCCGACCTTGGGCGCCGCGGCTGTCGGCCAACCACAGCACGAGATCGGCTTCCGCGGCGCGGGCCCGAGCGCGGCGAACACCCTCCTGCTCCACCGGGTCGTCGGTCTCGCGGATCCCGGCGGTGTCGATGACCGTGACAGGATAGCCATCGAGATCGAGCTGCACTTCGATCACGTCGCGGGTGGTGCCGGCATGCGGCGAGACGATCGCGACCTCGCGCTTGGCAAGCTGATTGATCAGGGTCGATTTGCCGACATTCGGCGGACCTGCGATCGCGACCACCAGGCCGTCGCGCAGCCGCTCACTTTGCCCCTGCCCGGCAAGGACTTGCTTGATCTCATCATGTAGCGCCCGGATCTTCTCGAGCGCCGGCGCGATCAGCTCCGCCGGGACATCGCCTTCATCGGAGAAATCGATGCCGGCCTCGATCAGCGCCGACGCCGCGATGATCCGCTCGCGCCAGTCGCGCGCGCGATCGCCGAGCAAACCTTTCAGCTGGCGCAGCGCCTGGCGCCGTTGGCGATCGGTATCGGCATGGATCAGATCGTCGAGGCCTTCGGCCTCGGTCAGGTCGAGCTTGCCGTTCTCGAACGCCCGCCGGGTGAACTCGCCGGGCTCGGCCGGCCGCACATTCTCGAACGCCGCGAGGGCATTGAACAGCGCCGCCAACACCGCGCGTCCGCCATGGACATGAAATTCGGCCACGTCCTCGCCGGTCGCACTGGCCGGTCCCGGGAACCACAACACGACCGCATCATCGATCGGCTGATGATTCGAATCGCGGAGCAACGCGCGGGTCGCCATTCGCGGCACCGGGGTCTTGCCCGCCAGTCCTGCAATGACCGACTCGGCCATTGGGCCAGACAATCTGACAATGGCGATCGCGCTCGGCGGCCGCCCGGAGGACAATGCGAAGATGGTCTGGTCGCGCGGATGCATCGCCTATTTCTTCCAGCAAATCGGCAAAGGCAATGCCGCTTCCATTTCGCGCGCCATGCCGGAAATATACTGCAATGCAACATAACCCATCTGGTTGCGACAAGCGCGTGGCAATCTTTGCTGCACTACCGCTGACCAGATCATAGTCTATAAGGAATAAAGATGAATTATATCATATAGTTATTTGAATATTCGGTGAGCCGAACCAGCCCAAACCATGCTGCGCCCTGCTGCAGCAAATCCGCAGCATGAAAAAGGCGCCCCGTTTGTGCGGAGCGCCCTATTCGGTTCGGCCGTGGCCTCAGGTGTTCATGGAATCGAAGAATTCCGAGTTGCTCTTCGTGTTCCGGAGCTTGTCGAGCAGGAAGTCGATCGCGTCCATGGTGCCCATCGGATTGAGGATGCGGCGCAGGACGTACATCTTCTTCAGCACCTGCGGATCGGTGATGAGCTCCTCCTTGCGGGTGCCGGAGCGGGCAATATCGATCGCTGGGAAGGTCCGCTTATCCGAGACCTTGCGGTCGAGGATCAGTTCGGAGTTACCGGTGCCCTTGAACTCTTCGAAGATGACTTCGTCCATACGGCTGCCGGTGTCGACCAGCGCGGTCGCGATGATGGTCAGCGAACCGCCCTCCTCGATGTTGCGCGCGGCACCGAAGAAGCGCTTCGGGCGCTGCAGGGCGTTGGCGTCGACACCGCCGGTCAACACCTTGCCGGATGACGGCACCACGGTGTTGTAGGCGCGGCCGAGACGCGTGATTGAGTCGAGCAGGATCACGACATCGCGGCCGTGCTCGACGAGACGCTTGGCCTTCTCGATCACCATCTCGGCAACCTGGACGTGACGCACGGCGGGTTCGTCGAAGGTCGACGACACCACCTCGCCCTTCACCGAGCGCTGCATGTCCGTGACTTCTTCCGGACGCTCGTCGATCAGAAGCACGATCAGATAGCAGTCGGGATGATTGGCGGTGATGGAGTGCGCGATGTTCTGCATCAGCACCGTCTTGCCGGTGCGCGGTGGCGCCACGATCAGCGCGCGCTGGCCCTTGCCGATCGGCGCGACGATAAATCGATCACGCGGGCAGAGAGATCCTTCTTGGTGGAATCCTCAAGCTCCATGCGGAAACGCTGATTGGGAAACAGCGGCGTGAGGTTGTCGAAATTGACCTTGTGCTTGGCCTTCTCGGGATCCTCGAAGTTGAGCGTATTGACCTTCAGCAGCGCGAAGTAGCGTTCGCCTTCCTTCGGGCTGCGGATGTGCCCTTCGATGGTGTCGCCTGTGCGCAGGCCGAAGCGGCGGATTTGCGAGGGCGAGACGTAGATGTCGTCGGGACCAGGCAGGTAGTTCGCATCGGGCGAACGAAGGAAGCCGAATCCGTCGGACAGCACCTCCACGACGCCCTCGCCGACAATGTCGGTCTCGGCGGCGGCGAGGTTTTTGAGAATGGCGAACATCAGCTCCTGCTTGCGCATGGTGCTGGCATTCTCGACCCCGTTCTCTTCCGCGAACGAGACGAGCTCGGCCGGCGTTTTCGATTTGAGGTCCTGGAGTTTGATTTCCCGCATCGGGGGTCGTCCTGTGAGGAAGTAAGTAGGGAAGGGGTGCGAGGTGGCTTGGAAAAAGCGGACGCCAAAGGAAGGTCCGCAGGTCTCAGCCAGGAAAGTGCCGTTTGGGCTTTCAAACCTGATGCGGCGCCGGCCCGAAAAGAACCGAAACGCGACCACATCCGCCTGCGTGGGGTGGGATAGGACCTATATAGAAAATCGATTCGTTCTTCGCAAGAAGGACTGAAGCATGCGTCTTGAGCATCGCGATGTCTAGAACGGCTTCACGACCACCATGATCACGATCAGGATCATCAGAAGCGTCGGCAACTCGTTGATAATGCGATAGAATTTCTGAGTGCGGTGATTCCGGTCGGCGGCGAAATCCTTGACGCAACGGGACAAAAAGCCGTGGATACCCGACATGATGAGGACCAGCGTAAACTTGACGTGAAACCAGCCCGATAGGTACCAGTGTCCGGCCCAGGCCAGATAAAGCCCGGCGAGCCAGGTCACGATCATCGCGGGGTTGATGATCGCCTTCAAAAGTCGCCGCTCCATGACCTTGAAGGTCTCGGACTGCTTCGAGCCCGTCTCGGCCTCGCAATGATAGACGAACAGCCGCGGCAGATAGAGCATGCCCGCCATCCAGGAGATCACGGCAACGATGTGCAGGGCCTTGATCCAGTCATACAACATCGCGGCGATGCCTTTCAGGGAACAGCTCGGGGGGTCTCAGCGTTGCGAGCCAAGCCCTGCTTGCGAGGGGCCGATACATATCCGCTCACACGGCTCTCCTAAACTTAATTAAGTTTAGAATCTAAGGTTTGAGTCTAAGTGACGGTGAATTGGACTCATGCAAAACAATCCAGCTGTTCTTGCGGGCTTGTTCACATCCCTCAACATTTCGGCCGGCGGGACCGGACATCCGGAATCTGTCGCTCAACTCAATCGGTTGCGTACTTCTGTGGCCAGCTTATGAAGAGACAAATCCACACCGGTTCACTATCATCCGTCGGATGACGTCGACTTATCCTTTTCGGCGGTGCTGTGAAGAAGGGGACGAGATATACAGGGACCTGGCGGCGGACCCGGATTCTTCTCCTCGACCTCCACAGGGATTCACAGGATAGACAGGGGCCCCGGTGCCGACGACCTCCAATTATTTCCACCTGCATCTGGTGTCTGATTCGACCGGCGAGACGCTGATCACCGTGGCGCGCGCGGTCGCCGCGCAATACGCCAACGTGACCGCGGTCGAGCATGTCTATCCTTTGGTGCGCAGCCAGAAGCAGCTCGATCGCGTGCTCGACGAGATCGAGGAATCGCCCGGCATTGTCCTGTTCACGCTGCTTGAGAAGGATCTGGTCGGCCGGCTCGAGGGCAAGTGCAAGCAGATCAACGTGCCGAGCCTGTCGATCATCGGGCCGGTGATGCAATTGTTCGAGGCGTATCTGGGTGCCGCGACGACCGGACGCGTCGGTGCGCAGCATGTGCTGAACGCGGAATATTTCAGCCGGATCGACGCGCTGAATTACACGATGATCCATGACGACGGTCAGCATGTCGAAGGCCTCGAGGAGGCCGACGTCGTCCTGGTCGGCGTGTCCCGCACGTCGAAGACGCCGACCTCGATCTATCTCGCCAACCGCGGCATCCGCACCGCGAATGTGCCGCTGGTTCCGGGCATCCCGCTGCCGCACCAGCTCGAGACCCTGAAGAAACCGTTGGTGGTCAGCCTGCATGCGACGCCGGAGCGCTTGATCCAGGTCCGGCAGAACCGCCTGCTCACGATGGGCGACCGCGACAACGACACCTACATCGACAAGCAGGCGGTGGCCGACGAAGTCGCGTTTGCACGGCGCCTGAGCGCGAAATTCAACTGGGCATTGCTCGACGTGACGCGTCGCTCGATCGAGGAGACGGCGGCTGCGATCATGAAGCTCTATAACGACCGCCAGCGCGCGCGACCGTCGGAGTAACCGCCAAATCATGAGCATCTGGCGCGGCCCGCAGAAGCTGATCCTTGCATCGCAAAGCCGTGCGCGAAGGATGCTGCTTGAAAACGCCAGCCTCGAATTCGAGGCGCTGCCGGCCGATATCGATGAGCGCGCGGTGCAGAAAAATTCCGGCCTTTCGGCGCCGGGCGAGATCGCATCGCTCCTGGCGCGCGAGAAGGCGCTGTTCATATCGAGGCAGAGGCCGGGTCAATATGTCGTTGGCGCCGACCAGACCCTGGCGTTGGGGGAGCGGATGTTCAGCAAGCCTGCCGGCCGTGCCCAGGCTGCCGACCAGCTCGGCCTGCTCGCCGGACAGACGCACGCGCTGCACTCAGCCGTCTCGGTCGCGCGCGATGGGAAAGTCCTGTTCGACGATGTGAGCGTGGCCCGGATGACGATGCGGCGGCTTGCTGCCGACGAGATCGAAGCCTATCTCGACCAGGCCGGGGAGGCGGTGACGACTAGCGTCGGTGCCTACCAGCTCGAGGGCCTCGGCGTGCATCTGTTCGAGCGGATCGAAGGCGACCATTTCACCATCCTCGGCCTGCCGCTATTGTCGCTGCTCGCATTCCTGCGCCGCGAGAAACTTCTCGCGGTGTGAGGTGCCGAGACATGGCGACGGAGAGATGCTGATCCGATGTTGATTTTGGGACTCACCGGCTCGATCGGGATGGGAAAATCCACCACGGCCAAACTCTTCATGGAGGCTGGCGTGCCGGTGTACGACGCCGATGCGGCCGTGCATCAGCTCTATGAAGGCGAAGCCGCACCTGCGATCGAGGCAGCCTTTCCCGGCACCACTGCGAACGGCAAGGTCGACCGCGCAAAACTCTCGGCACGCGTGGTGCACGACCCTGCGGCGATGCGGCAGCTCGAGCAGATCGTGCATCCGATGCTTGGCGCTTCGCGGCAGAGATTCTTTGCCGACGCGGAAGCCGCCGGCGCGCAGATCGTCGTCGTCGACGTGCCGCTGCTGTATGAGACCGGCGGCGAGAAGCGCGTCGATGCGGTCGTCGTCGTCACCACCTCGCCGGAACTGCAGCGCGAGCGCGTGCTGGCGCGGGGCACCATGGATGCCGCCAAGCTCGACGCCATCATCGCCAAGCAGATGCCGGACGCCGAGAAGCGCAAACGCGCGGATTTCATCGTGGATACCTCGCACGGACTTGATCCGGTGCGGGCGCGCATCCGCGACATTCTGGCCGAGGTTGTTAAGATGCCGGAGCGGCGAACCTGATTCGCCGCGCTTTTCCGGATTCCCTCACGTCATGCGCGAAATCGTTCTCGATACCGAAACTACTGGCCTCGACCCGCTGCGCGGCGACCGGCTGGTCGAGATCGGCTGCGTCGAGATCTTCAACCGCATGCCGACGGGGCAGACCTACCACGTCTACATCAATCCCGAACGCGACATGCCGGCGGAAGCGTTCGCCGTGCATGGGCTGTCGACCGAATTCCTGGCCTCCAAGCCGCTGTTCAACGAGGTGGTCGACGAGTTCCTGGCCTTCATCGGCGATACGCCGCTGGTGATCCACAACGCGTCGTTCGACATCAGCTTCATCAATGCCGAGCTCGACCGCATCAAGCGGAAGGCCATTCCGAAAGACCGGTTGGTCGACACGCTGTTATTGGCGCGACGCAAGCATCCCGGCGTGTCGAACCGGCTCGACGACCTCTGCTCGCGCTATCAGATCGACAATTCCCGCCGCACCAAGCACGGCGCCTTGCTCGACGCCGAGCTGCTGGCCGAGGTCTATATCGACCTGATCGGAGCGCGGCAGTCGCAGCTCGTCCTGGCGTCGGAAAATTCGGATGCGCGCAGCGGAAGCTACGGCGATACGCCGCGGCGGCAGCGTGAGACGGCGCTGGTTGCGCGGGTCAGCGACGAGGATCGCGAGGCCCACCGGGCGTTCGTCGCGACGCTCGGCGACAAGCCGATCTGGAACGATTATTTGCCGCCGCCAGCGCCCGCCGCAGCACCGGCGGCTTGATCTCGCGGTTCCGTCATCCCCGCGCAAAGGTTTCGCCTTTGTCGCTGGAGGCGCGAGCGGAGCAAGCCTCGAAGGATGCACGGCCACCAGCGGGGGCCCGTCGATCCTTCGAGACGCCCGCAAGAGCGGGCTCCTCAGGATGACGGGAAATTCAGTTCAGCCAGCTCAGCTCGGCTTGACGCCGGAAGCGGCCTGGGCGGCTGCCTGCCGCTCCATGTTCTGGCGGTAGAGGCCGACGAAATCGACGGGGTCGAGCAGCAGGGGCGGGAAGCCGCCGTCGCGGACCGAGGTCGCGACGATCTCGCGCGCGAACGGGAACAGCAGCCGCGGGCACTCGATCATGACCAGCGGGTGCAAATTCTCCTTCGGCACGTTCACGATCCGGAAGACGCCGGCATAGGCAAGGTCGAAGCTGAACATCACCTTGCCGGCCGACTCGGCCTTGCCCTCGATCGAGAGGATCACCTCATACTCGTTCTCCGACAGGTTGTTGGCGGAGACGTTGATCTGGATGTTGATCGCCGGCTGCTGTTGCTGCTGGCCGAGCGAGGTCGGCGCATTCGGGTTCTCGAACGACAGGTCCTTGGTGTACTGCGCCAGTACGTTGAGCTGGGGAGCGGGCTGTTCGACGGGGGCGCCGTTGCCATTGGTCATGAGAATGTCTCCTGGAGCGGCGCTCGGGACTGGATGTCCGACGGCACGCGTTAAGGTTTGGGAATGCCGATGCCGGCGAGTGGCTATCATAGGCCCGGCTCGGTCCACAAGGACGACGAGCGTGTGCGGGCCGACGGCCCTGCGGCCAAATCACCGGCGTCAGGCACGTGAGCGCAACTCCGCCCAATCCCTTAACGGCTTCCTAAATTATTGAAGATACGCGATTTCCGGGAAGGAACGGGTTTCCCCCCGGGGTCAAAACGCGCTACACTTGCCCGTGCCAAAAAGCGCCATTGGCCGGGCATAGTTTCGTGCCTACATGCTGCGGACTCAATCGGTGATGTAATCTCTGCCGTTCCCGACCGGGAACGCTTTGATGTCCGGCCCGTTGCCGGCAGAGACCAGAAAGCGAATTCGACGTGGATATCTACACCATCATCTTCCTGGCGCTGGCCGTATTCATCTTTCTGCGCCTGCGCAGCGTTCTCGGCCAGCGCACGGGAAGCGAGCGGCCGCCGTATGATCGTGCAGCACCCAACGTCTTGCAGCGCGGCCAGGATAACAACGTCGTGCCGATCCCGGGATCGGTGATCGATCAGCCGGTCCCGGCCGCGCCCGCCGAACCGGTCGAGCCCACGGAGCGCTGGAAGGGCATCGCCGAGCCCGGCACGCCACTGGCGCAGGGTCTCGACGCGGTCGTCGCCCAGGATTCCTCGTTCGATCCGCGGCATTTCCTCTCAGGCGCCCGCTCGGCCTATGAAATGATCGTGCTGGCCTTCGCCAACGGCGATCGCCGTGCGCTGCGCGACCTGCTGTCGGCTGAGGTCTATGAAAGCTTCGAGACCGCGATCAAGGATCGCGAGAAGCACGAGCAGAAGACCGAGACGCGGTTCGTGTCGATCGACAAGGCCGAGATCGTCAGCGCGGAGACGCGCGATCGCTCGACCCAGCTCACCGTCCGCTTCGTCTCGCAGATGATCTCGGTCACGCGCGACAAGGCGGGAACCATCGTCGACGGCAGCCCGGACAAGGTCGCCGACATCACCGACATCTGGACATTCGCCCGCGACTCGACTTCCCGCGATCCGAATTGGAAGCTGGTTGGCACTGGAAGCGCTCACTAAACATCTCAGCTACGGGCGCCTCGCGATCGCGTGCTGCGCGCTCGCGGTTGTGTGCTCCACCGCGGCGATCGCCGCGCGCTACAGGTCGAGCCGGCACGCTGCGCCGCGACACGAGCACACCCACCCGATCCCCTATCCCAATCTGGAACTGCCGCTGCAGGTCAGCGGCAGCCAGTATGAGCCGCTCGCCTGGGCCAATGTCTCCGGCTGGAGCGACGACGATCATCTCGCGGCCTACAGGGCGTTTCGCACCAGCTGCAAGCCGATCACGGCCCAGCAGGGTGCGCCCGCGGATTCGAAGGCCCTCGGCAGCTCGCTGCGCGATCCCTGCGGGATCGCCAAGGGACTCGATCTCGCCAGTGGCACGAAAGCGAAGGAATTCTTCGAGCAGAATTTTGTTCCGCTGCGGATCTCGCGGCTCGGCGAGGATGCCGGCTTCGTCACCGGCTATTACGAGCCGGTGCTCGATGGCTCGCGGACCCAGACCGACGTCTACAATGTTCCGGTCTATCGCCGGCCGTCCAACCTGTTCGTGCGGGGCAAGACGCAAGCTTCTGTCGGCCTGCCCAACAGCGGCCCGGTGTATCGCAAGATCGGCCGGCGCAAGCTCGTGCCCTATTACGACCGCGGCCAGATCGAGGACGGCGCCATCGCCGGCCGCGGGCTGGAGATCGCCTGGCTGAAGAGCCAGACCGATCTGTTGTTCGCGCAGATCCAGGGCTCGGCGCGGATCAAGTTCGAGGACGGCACCACGCTGCGCATCAACTACGACGCGCATAATGGTTATCCCTATACGCCGGTCGGGCGCGTCCTGATCGACCGCGGCATCATCCCGAAGGACCAGATGTCGATGCAGAAGATCAGGGAGTGGATGGAGCAGAATCCCGACGGCTCCAAGGAGTTGCGGCGGCAGAACCGCGCCTACGTGTTCTTCCGCGAGGTTCCGCTGTCCGACAAGGACGAGGCGGTCGGCGCGCAGGGCGTGCCGCTGACGCCCGGCCGCTCGATCGCGGTCGACAAGGCGCTGCATGTCTACGGCACGCCGTTCTTCATTGCCGGCGAGCTGCCGATCGAATCCGAGCAATCCAAGACGCCGTTCCATCGCCTGATGATCGCGCAGGATACTGGATCGGCGATCGTCGGTCCGGCGCGCGCCGATCTCTATTTCGGCGCCGGCGCCGATGCCGGCAAGGTCTCGGGCCGGCTGCGGCACAATATGCAGTTCGTGATGCTGGTGCCGAAGGGTCTCGATCCCGTCGCGCGCGGCCACAAGCTGCCGATCCCTGACGAGCGGCCGTCGGCCAGGATCGCAAAGCTGTTTCCGCAGACCGATCCGCAGAAGGCCAAGCCGGCGGATCTGGCAACGTCAGGCATTGCCAAGGGTGCTGCGAAAGACCCAGGCGCTAGCGCCGCCAAGACCCCGGCCGCGAAGGATGCCGTACCCGCAGCACCGGCTGCAACAACCTCTGTCGCACAGTCGGCACCTGTGGCAGAATCGGTGCCGTTGCCGGTCGCCCGGCCCGACATTCCGCAACCGGAGAAGCGGCGCACTCGGCGCTATCGCCATCATCGCGATCAATGAAACGACCCGCGCCGATCCCCGACCTGTCCGCTCCGTCGCGGCGCAAGCGCGCGCTGAGCGAGGAAGAGCGTGCGCTCTGGGAAAGCGTGGCCAAGCAGGTCAAGCCGCTGCGCAAGAGGCCGGCCGCACCGAAAGCCCACGCCGCAGCCTCTGACCCGGCCACGCATCACGCCGCGGCCAAGCCCATCCCGGTCAAGCCGGTGACGTCGGTCAAGGCGGCGCCGGCGCCGCGTCCGCAGGTGCCGCCGCTGGCGCCGATCGGCCGCCGCGAACGTGCAAAGCTTTCGCGCGGCCGGCAGGAGATCGATGCGCGGCTTGATCTGCACGGCATGACGCAGATCCGCGCGCATCGCGTGCTGTTCACCTTCCTGCAACGCGCGCACAGCGACGGGCTGACCTTCGTGCTCGTCATCACCGGCAAGGGCAAGGTCGGCGGGGCGGATTCCGAACGCGGCGTGCTGCGCCGACAGGTGCCGGAATGGCTCAGCCTGCCGGAATTCCGTTCGCTGGTGGTCGGCTTCGAGGAAGCGCATATCGGCCATGGCGGCGAGGGCGCGCTCTATGTGCGCGTCCGGCGCGCGCGAGCCTGAGATTAGAACGGCCGCACGATCCCGACGCGCGGGATCAGCGTAACAATCCAGCCGAAGATCTTCGTCTTGCGATCGTCTGACGGGATCGGCGGCACGTCCTTCGACGCCGGCAGCATCTTGGTGGCGTGCAGCATCAGGAACATGCAGACCGCCCAGTTCGAGATCCAGCGCGAATAGTCGAACACGGTCACGAACATCACGAAATAGCCGGCGCTGATCATGATGAGTGCGGCGAACACGGTCCGCCGATGCAGCTCATTCGCGAGCGCGCCGATCAGCCGCGTGAAATAGCGCCACAGCGGCGCGTGCAGCCAGATCAGCAGCGCAAACACCGGAACGCCCAGGATGTTCGAGGGCATCCGCGCCCAGGTGTCGGCGAACTCCTTCGACAGCGGCTGGTACCAGATGTAGCCGAACTGAAGCAGGTCGGTTCGCGACGGATCGGCCATCCGGCTCTGCAGATGACGCATGAATTCGTCATAAGGCACCTCGACCGTGCCCGCGAACTGCGCGACCAGGAACAGGATGCCGACCGCCGCGAGCGCCATAAGGCCGACGGCGATGTTCCGCGGCGTTACGCGTTGCATCAGATAGAAGCGCAGCACCACGATCGCCGCGATGGTCGGAACATACATCAGGACGAAGATGTGATGGACCAGGATCAGCAGGATCGAGAACAACGCCGCGATCAGCACATAGAGGACCGAGCGCGCCGGAATCAGCAGCAGCACGATCGTCAGCGCACAGCCATAGATGTCGAAATGGCCGAGCGTGTGCATGAAATTCTTCAGGAAGAACGGCGATCCCGCGATGAAGACGAACAGCGGCCAATGCGCATCGTCGAAGCCGAATGTCCGCTGGAACAGTTTGACGAACAGGGCGAGCGTCACCAGCCAGATCGCGCCGGCCAGCGCGAACACCAGCCACACCGGCACCTTGTCGGTGAACAGCGACACGATCGCGCCGATCAGTGCGCGCTTGGTGAAGCCGTAGTGATAGTCGACCAGGAGATGGATGTAGGGGACGAAGGGCGGCAGCGCGATCTTGTGTAGGAACACCCCGACCAGCACGGCCGCATTGACGGCCAGCATCAAGCGCCAGGGGTTTTCCCAGACTCGCAGATTCATCGATCGCCCACTCTCGTCGTCCCGGGCAAGCGAAGCGCGACCCGGGACCCATAACCACCGAAGGCAGTATTTAGAAGGAATGTCGGCCCGAGTCTTGGTTACTGCGGGCTGCGGGGGTTATGGGCCCCGGCCTTCGCCGGGGCGACGATAGCTGTCCCGCCTACAAAATAAACCGGCTCAGATCGGCGTTCTTGGCGAGGTCGCCGACATGCTTGGTGACGTAGTCGGCGTCGACCTGGATCGTCTCGCCGTGGCGATCAGGCGCGGTGAAGGAGATCTCGTCCAGCACCCGCTCCATCACGGTCTGCAGCCGGCGCGCGCCGATATTCTCGACCGTAGAATTGACCGCGACCGCGACGTCGGCCAGCGCGTCGATCGCGCCGTCGGTGATGTCGAGCGTGACGCCCTCGGTCTTCAGCAGTGCGACATATTGCTTGATCAGCGACGCCTCCGGCTCGGTCAGGATTCGGCGCATGTCGTCGCGGGACAGCGCCTGCAGCTCGACGCGGATCGGCAGGCGACCCTGCAACTCCGGCAGCAGGTCCGACGGCTTGGCGATATGGAAGGCGCCCGAGGCGATGAACAGGATGTGGTCGGTCTTGACCGCGCCGTGCTTGGTCGAGACCGTGGTGCCCTCGATCAGCGGCAGCAGGTCGCGCTGCACGCCTTCGCGCGAGACGTCGCCGCCCTGGCGGTTCTCGCGCACGCAGATCTTGTCGATCTCGTCGAGGAAGACGATGCCGTTGTTCTCGACGGCGTTGATCGCCTCCTGCACCAGCTGGTCGGTATCGAGCAGCTTGTCGGATTCCTCGTTGACGAGGATCTCGTGCGAGCCTTCCACCGTCAGGCGGCGCGTCTTGCTGCGTCCGCCCATTTTGCCGAAGATGTCGCCGAGCGAGATCGCGCCCATCTGGGCGCCGGGCATGCCGGGGATTTCGAACATCGGCATGCCGCTGCCGGACGACTGCGTCTCGACCTCGATTTCCTTGTCGTTGAGCTCGCCGGCGCGCAGCTTCTTGCGGAACGACTCCCGCGTCGCCGGGCTCGCGCCGGGGCCGACCAGCGCATCCAGCACGCGCTCCTCGGCGGCGAGCTGGGCACGCGCCTGGACGTCCTTGCGCTTGCGCTCGCGGGTCTGCGAAATCGCCACCTCGACGAGGTCGCGGACGATCTGCTCGACGTCGCGGCCGACATAGCCGACCTCGGTGAACTTGGTGGCTTCGACCTTGAGGAACGGCGCGCCCGCAAGCTTGGCCAGCCGCCGCGCGATCTCGGTCTTGCCGACGCCGGTCGGCCCGATCATCAGGATGTTCTTGGGCAGAACCTCCTCACGCAGGGAACCGGCAAGCTGCAGCCGCCGCCAGCGGTTGCGCAGCGCGATCGACACGGCGCGCTTGGCATCGGCCTGGCCGACGATGAAACGGTCAAGTTCAGAAACGATTTCGCGGGGGGAGAAGTCGGTCATTGGCTCTAGCTAGGTTGAAATCGTGGTCTCGGCAAGCGGCTGCGTTCCAAGGCATGCCGCCTAAAGGATCGGCGGTCCGGCCTGCCACTGTCTGATCGCCTCGAACGGGTGGATCAGCATGATGATGTTAAGCGTCAGATTGTCGCGAATGTGGAGCAGCATCACGGTTTCGAAGGCAACGCCGAGCGCGACCGTTGCAACGATTGGCAGCTTGCGCGCGAGCAGGAAACCGAAAACCATCGCCAACGTGTCCGACACCGAATTGACGATGGTGTCCCCGTAATAATCCAGCGAGATCGTGCCGGCGCGGTAGCGCTCGATGATCCAGTTCGAGTTTTCGACGAGCTCCCAGCTTCCCTCGATCAGCATCGCGACAATCAGCCGTCCCGGCCAGGCGCGGCGAGGCAGCGCCAGGAAGGTCAGGCCGTAGAACAACAGGCCATGCAGCACATGCGATAGCGTGTACCAGTCGGTGATGTGCTGCGAATTCTCCGAGCTCTGGACTGCGCCATGCCAGAGTTTGACATAGCCGCAGGCGCAGATCGGCAGGCGGCCCATCGCATAAAGCAGCGCGGCCTGCAGTGCGAGCAGTGCGGCGGCGATTGCGAGCCAGTGCCAGGCTGAAACGCCGGTGTCGGACTTCGGCGCGAGTGTCATTTGTCGCGGACCATCAATAGCGCCGGCCCGTCGGGCGTCTCGACTATTCCGGCCTCCTGAAAACCCGCCTTCGCGTAGGCCCGCACGGCGCGTGCATTGGCCGGATCGGGATCGGTGACGATGCGTGGCGCGCCTTGCGCCAGCCGGTCGTCGACAAAGGCGTGGATCAGCGCCGAGCCGTGGCCACCTGCCACCATGTCGGGCTCACCGATGAAGAGATCGATGCCGCGCGTGCCCTCGGGCTGGGCGCCGAGGCCGCAATTCCACGCCGTCAGGTCGTAGCACTGGATGTAGCCGAAATCGTTCCCCCCTGCGGCGACGATGAACTGGTCCATGGCCGGCTCATCGAGGTCGCCACTGACCAGCGCATATTGCTCGGCCGGATCGCCCCACCACTGGCGGACATGCGGCAGCGCCAGCCACTGCTTGATTAGCGGCAGGTCGGCCGTCGTCATTGGACGGAAGTGATAGGGGCTGGCCATGCTCAGCCGCCGATCGTCTCGATCGTCACGTTCCGGTTGGTGTAGACGCAGATGTCGGCAGCGATATCCAGCGCGCGGCGCACGATGGTCTCGGCGTCCTTGTCGGTATCGACCAGCGCGCGGGCCGCGGCGAGGGCATAATTGCCGCCGGAGCCGATCGCCATGACCCCGGATTCGGGCTCCAGCACGTCGCCGGTGCCGGTCAGCACCAGGGAGACGTCCTTGTCGGCCACGATCATCATGGCCTCCAGCCGGCGCAGATAACGGTCGGTCCGCCAGTCCTTGGCGAGTTCGACGGCCGCCCGGGTCAGTTGCCCCGGATATTGCTCCAGCTTGCTCTCCAGCCGCTCGAGAACAGGGTGAAGGCGTCGGCGGTGGCGCCGGCAAAGCCGCCGATCACGTCGCCCTTGCCGATCCGCCGGACCTTCTTGGCATTGGCCTTGATCACGGTCTGGCCAATCGAGACCTGCCCGTCGCCGCCGATCACCACCTTGCCGCCCTTGCGGACCGTGCAGATCGTGGTGCCATGCCAGACCGGCAGCTCATTTTGGGATGCTTGCATAGGCTACCTCTCTTCCGGGCAGATTTAGGCGGTCGGGCAGGGGGTTACAATCGGGCGATTTAGCAAGGAATTTGGGTCACCATGGCCCGAAGTTAGGGCGTTCCGGGGTCATCCCGCAGTAGCGAAGGTGACATCAGCCTGCTAAAAGACCGGCGTTTTCGGCACGGGAAAGCTCAATCTTCATGCGCACGGCAACCATCAAGCGCAAGACCAAGGAGACCGACATCGAGGTGACGGTCAACCTCGACGGAGCAGGCGTATCCACGGTTTCGACCGGGATCGGCTTCTTCGAAAACCATATGCTCGACCTCCTGGCCCGGCATTCGCGCATCGACATCACGGTGAAGGCGGATGGCGATCTCCATGTCGATTACCACCACACCACCGAAGACGTCGGAATCGCGCTCGGGCAGGCCGTGAAGCAGGCGCTCGGCAACATGGCCGGCATCACCCGCTACGCCTCGATCCACATGCCGATGGACGAGACGCTGTCGCGCGTCGTGATCGACATTTCGGGCCGCCCGGTGCTGGTGTTCAAGGTCGAGTTCCCGCGCGACAAGATCGGCGAGTTCGACACCGAGCTGGTGCGCGAATGGTTCAACGCCTTCGCGATGAACGCCGGCGTGACTCTCCACGTCGAGACCCTATATGGCGAGAACAGCCATCATATCTCCGAATCCTGTTTCAAGGGTTTGGCGAGGGCGCTCCGGACGGCGGTTGCGATCGATCCGCGCGCCCAGGGCGAAGTGCCCTCGACAAAGGGCCAGCTCGGCGGCTGACCCCGGGAGCATGATCCGGACACGGTGGCACCGGTTTTCCCGGAGATCATGCGGTAAGTAAGAGTCCATCCTCGGCGGAGCGTTCGATGCCGGTCTATACAGTGCATGCCCCCGTGGCCAACGGCGCCGATCTCGCGGCGGCCGACAAGTTCGTCTTCGTGCGCGACGGCTTCCATTTCTGGGCCGCGGTCGCCGGCGCGGTCTGGCTAGCCTGGAACAGGCTCTGGCTGGCGCTGATCGGCTGGTTGGTGCTGACCTTCGCGATCGATTTTGCGCTGGCCAAGCTCGGGATCGGCCGAGGCGCGATCTTGCTCGTCGACCTGGTGTTGATGGTGCTGATCGGGCTGGAGGCTGCGACGTTGCAACGCTGGACGCTGTCGCGGCGCAAGTGGCGCCAGCTCGATATCGTCGTGGCCGACAACATGGACGCGGCCGAGCGCCGCTTCTTCGAGCGCTGGACCGCGCGGCATCGCGGCGCTGTCAACGACCAGCGGTCTGTCGATCGCGGCGGACCGCCTCCGACCCGGGACGTGCCCGGTCAATCATTCTCAAAACCCCCGCCGATGCCGCAGGGCGGCATCATCGGATTGTTTCCAGAGCCAGGAGGATCGCGATGACCGTTGCAATCATCGATTACGGCTCCGGCAATCTGCATTCGGCGGCAAAGGCCTTCGAGCGCGCCGCGCGCAGCATGCAGGATCCGCAAGCCATCAAGGTGACGCGCGATCCCGATGCGGTGTATCGCGCCGATCGGATCGTGCTGCCTGGCGTCGGCGCGTTCGCCGATTGCCGCCGCGGCGTCGATGCGGTCGACGGCATGCTGGAAGCGCTCACCGAGGCGGTGCGGGTCAAGGCGCGGCCGTTCTTCGGCATCTGCGTCGGCATGCAGCTGATGGCGACGCGCGGCAAGGAGCACGTCATCACCGAGGGCTTCAACTGGATCGGCGGCGATGTCGTGAAGATCGAGCCGCGCGACGAGAGCCTGAAGGTCCCGCACATGGGCTGGAATACGCTCGACATGGTGCGCGAGCATCCGGTGCTGGAGCGGCTGCCGCTCGGGCCGAAGGGGCGCCACGCCTATTTCGTGCACTCCTATCACCTCAACGCCGCCAACGAGGCGGACGTGCTGGCCCGCGCCGACTATGGCGGGCCGGTGACCGCGATCGTCGGCAAGGACACCGCTGTTGGCACGCAGTTTCACCCCGAGAAGAGCCAGCGTTTCGGCCTCGCTCTGATCTCCAATTTCTTGAAGTGGAAGCCGTGATTCTTTTTCCAGCGGTTGATCTGAAAAACGGCCAGTGCGTGCGCCTGGAGCAGGGCGACATGGCGCGCGCCACCGTGTTCAATCTCGATCCGGCGGCGCAGGCGACGAGCTTCGCCGCGCAGGGCTTCGAATATCTCCATGTCGTCGATCTCGACGGTGCCTTCGCCGGCAAGCCGATGAACGCGCATGCGGTAGAGGCGATGTTGAAGGCCGTCACCATGCCGGTGCAGCTCGGCGGCGGCATCCGCGACCTCAAGACCATCGAAGCCTGGCTCGACAAGGGCATTGCGCGCGTCATCATCGGCACCGCGGCGGTGCGCGATCCCGAATTGGTGAAGGGCGCGGCAAGGAAATTCCCCGGCCGCGTCGCGGTGGGTCTCGATGCGCGCGACGGCAAGGTCGCGGTCGAGGGCTGGGCCGAGACCTCGCATGTGACGGCGCTCGAGATCGCGCAGCGCTTCGAGGATGCCGGCGTGGCCGCGATCATCTTCACCGACATCGCCCGCGACGGTCTGCTCAAGGGCCTCAACCTCGACGCCACGATCGCCCTCGCCGACCGCATCTCCATTCCGGTGATCGCCTCCGGCGGCTTTGCCTCGATCGACGACGTCAAGGCGCTGCTGGAGCCGCGTGCCAAAAAGCTCGCCGGCGCGATCGTCGGCCGCGCGCTCTACGACGGACGGCTTGATCCGGCCGCCGCGCTCAAGCTGATCCGCAGCGCGGCCTAGGAGGCATACATGTTCAAGGTTCGTGTGATCCCCTGTCTCGACGTCAAGGACGGGCGCGTGGTCAAGGGCGTCAACTTCGTCGATTTGCGCGACGCCGGCGACCCGGTCGAGGCCGCGATCGCCTATGACGCCGCCGGCGCCGACGAGCTCACCTTCCTCGACATCACCGCGACCCATGAGAACCGCGGCATCATGCTGGATGTGGTGCGGCGGACGGCGGAAGCCTGCTTCATGCCGCTGACCGTGGGCGGCGGCGTCCGCACCGTCGACGACATCAAGACCCTGCTGCGGTCCGGCGCCGACAAGGTCTCGATCAATTCAGCGGCGGTCAGCCGGCGCGAATTCGTCAAGGAGGCGGCCGAGAAGTACGGCGAGCAATGCATCGTGGTCGCGATCGACGCCAAGCGGGTCAAGCGCGCCGGCGGCTCGGAGCGCTGGGAGATCTTTACCCATGGTGGGCGTAATGCCACCGGGATCGATGCCATCGAATATGCCCAGGAGGTCGTCGCGCTCGGCGCCGGTGAAATCCTGCTGACCTCGATGGACCGGGACGGCACGAGGCAGGGCTTTGACCTGCCGCTGACCCGGGCGATCGCGGACAGTGTTCCCGTACCGGTCATCGCGTCCGGTGGCGTCGGCAATCTCGATCATTTGGTCGATGGCGTCCGCGAGGGTCATGCCACCGGCGTGCTGGCCGCCTCGATCTTCCACTTCGGGGAATTTACCATCCGCCAGGCCAAGGATCACATGGTGCGCGCCGGCCTGCCGATGCGCCTCGATCCCTAGCGTGCGTGGTCCGGACCAGTACGGCCGCGTTAGCGCAAAGCGGAGACCGGTTTTCCGAAAAGACCACGCTCCAACCGAGTGGTTGGGGACTCCATGTCACAAAAATGCTAAGCCCCCACCCAGGGATGGCACCAAAGCGGTGCCGGTGCGCATGCTTGAGTTGAGTTGATGTCGCGTTTCACGGTCCACGATTTGGCTGCCACCATCGACGCCCGCGCTGCAACGGGCGGCGAGGCGTCCTATACCCGCAAGCTGCTCGACAAGGGCGCGGAGCATTGCGCCAAGAAATTGGGCGAGGAAGCGGTCGAGACCGTGATTGCCGCGGTCGGGAATGACCGCGATCATCTCATCGCGGAAAGTGCCGATCTGGTGTTTCACCTGCTCGTTCTGTTGAAATCGCGCGGCGTGAAGCTGGAGGATGTCGAGGCCGCGCTGGAGAAGCGCACCTCGATGTCGGGACTGGAAGAGAAGGCGTCGCGCAAGCGCGACTAGCGCACATGATCGAGCGCATTGATGAGAGGGGCGGCCTCATGGACATCCGGGCACCAGATCAGCAGTACAACCCCTACCGCACCTTCACGCGCCAGCAATGGTCGCATCTGCGCGACGATACGCCGATGACGCTTGAGCCGGGCGAGTTCGACCGCCTGCGTTCGATGCACGACCGCCTCGATTTGCAGGAGGTCGAGGACATCTACCTGCCGTTGTCGCGACTGCTCTCCATTTATGTCGATGCGACCCAGCGGCTGTATTATTCGCAGCGCCAGTTCCTCAACATCCGCGACCGCAAGATGCCCTATATCGTCGGCGTCGCCGGTTCGGTGGCCGTCGGCAAGTCGACCACCGCCCGCGTGCTGCAGGCGCTGCTGGCACGTTGGTCGCCGCGGCCGAAGGTCGACCTGATCACGACCGACGGTTTCCTGTTTCCGAATGCCGTGCTCGAGCGGCAGGGCATCATGCAGAAGAAGGGCTTTCCTGAGAGCTACGACCTGCCGACCCTGCTGTCGTTCCTCAGCGACATCAAGGCTGGACGGCGCCGCGTGCGCGCGCCGGTCTATTCGCATCTGACTTATGACATCGTGCCGAACAAATGGGTTGAGATCGACCAGCCCGACATCCTGATCGTCGAGGGCGTCAACGTGCTGCAGACCGGGCGGCTGCCGCGCGACGGCAAGGCCGTGCCGTTCGTTTCTGACTTCTTCGATTTCTCGGTCTATATCGACGCCGACGAGTCCGCGCTGCGGCAGTGGTACATCACGCGCTTCCTGGCGCTGCGCGACACCGCGTTCACTGATCCGAGGTCCTACTTCCACCGCTATGCGCTGCTGTCGGACGAGGAAGCGACCGCAACCGCGATCGCGATCTGGGAGCGCACCAACCTCGCCAATCTCGAGGACAACATCCTGCCGACCCGGCCGCGCGCGACGCTGATCCTGAAGAAGGGCGCCGACCATGTGGTGCAGTCGGTCGCGCTGCGCCGGCTGTAGTGTTTCCAAATCACAGCCGTCGCCCCTGCGAAAGCAGGGACGACACCGGAGAGGTTTTGCCTGCTACGCCGCGATATGCCGCGCGGCGGCAAGGGTCGCCAGCGCTTCTTCCAGCTTCTCGCGGTCGAGCGGCTTGATCAGAAAACCATCCATGCCGGCTTCGAAACAGGCGTAGCGATCCTCCACCAGCGTGTTGGCGGTCAGCGCCAGGATCGGCGTCCGGCGTCCGGACTGGCCGGCCAGCCCGCCGGACTCGTGGGCGCGGATCTGCTTGGTGGTCTCGATGCCGTTGAGGCGCGGCATCTGGATGTCCATCAGCACGAGATCGTAGGGCGTGCCGGCCGACCTCGCCGAGAGCCAGGATTCCATGGCCTGCTCGCCATTGGTGGTGATGACCACGGTGTGGCCGAGCCGGGCGAGCAGCGAGCGCATCAGGAGCGCGTTGATCTCATTGTCTTCCGCAACCAGGATCGAGAGCCCCGGTGGCGCGGCCGCCGGCGCAGTCGGCGTGGACTCGGCGACCGTCTCGATTGCAAGGCTTGGCATTGCAAGTCCTGGCATTGCAAGGCTTGGCGCGGCGATTTCGGGTGACGCGGTCAGGCGTGCGGCGAGCGACGACGCACGCAGCGGCTTGACCAGATAGCCCGTGAACACGGTTGCATCGGAGGCCGAGAGGTCGTGCCGCGTCGCCGGCGTAACCATCACGATGCGATGGGTTGCGTGGATGCGAGCAGCGTTGGCGAACGCCTCGATCGCCTGCGGGTCGAGCGTGTGATCGATCAGGATGGTGTGCCAGCTCCGCTCCGGCAGCAATGCCTCGGCGACATTGGCATCCGACACGATGCAGGTCTGCGCGCCCCAGCGCTGCAGCCGCCGCGAGATCAGCGAAGCCTCGATGCTGTGCGGTGCGACCAGCATGATGGATTGGCCGGCGAGGTCGGGCGCTGTGAAGCCATTGGCCTCGCCGGTGTCGGCGGCGGCGAGCGGGATCGAGACCTCGAAGGTCGAGCCCGCGCCCGGCGCGCTTGCAAGCGAGATCCGGCCACCCATTCGCTTGACGATGCGGTCGCTGATCGAGAGGCCGAGGCCGGTGCCGCCATAGCTGCGCGCGATGCGGTCGTCGGCCTGCTCGAACTCCCGGAAGATGCGCTGCTGCGCGTCCGGTGCGATGCCGATGCCGGTATCGCGAACCAGGAAGCTGATCTCGTTCGGCCAGATGCCGGGCTCGACGATCAGCGCGACGCCGCCGGTCGCGGTGAACTTGATGGCGTTGCCGGCGAGATTGAGCAGCACCTGACGCAGCCGTGCGGCGTCGCCGGTCACCTGCATCGGCAACCGCTCGTCGACATAGGCGGCGATCTCGATGCCCTTGGCCTGCGCGCGCGGCGCCAGCAATTCGGTGGTGTCCTCGATCAAGCCGGACAGCGCGAAGGCGCGGTGTTCGAGATCGATCTTGCCGGCCTCGATCTTGGAATAGTCGAGCAGCTCCTCGATCAGCGCGAGCAGCGCGTCGCCGGAGGTCTTGACCGCCTTGACGTAGGTCGTCTGCTCCGGCGTCAGCTGGGTGTCCATCAGCAGTCCGCTCATGCCGATGATGCCGTTCAGCGGGGTGCGGATCTCGTGGCTTGCCATCGCAAGGAAGCGCGACTTGGCGCGGTTGGCGGCGTCGGCCTGATCGCGGGCTTCGGCCAGCGCGCGCTCGCTTTCGGTGCGGTCGGTGACGTCCCGGCCGACGCTCTGCATCTCGGCCGGCGCGCCGGCATCGTTGCGCACGAGGCCCTCGCGCCAGGCGATCCAGCGCGCCCCGAGCGGTCCCTCGATCTTCTGGTCGTAGACCCGCGTGCCGTTGGATTCGAGCGCGGTGTCGCCCTGCTCGAGCACCTTGAGGGTAGCGGTACTGCCGATCAATTCGCCGCGGGGGATTTGGGCCAGCGCGCAATAGGCGTCGTTGGCGTAGGTGATGAGGCCGTCGGGGTCGCGCAGCACGATCAAATCGTCCTGCGCCTCGAACAAGGCGGAGGCGCGCTGTTCGGCCTCCTGCAGTTCCCAGTTGCGGTCGGCCATCGCCTCATTGTGCATGACGATGGTGCGCAACCTTCTGCGCATCAGCCGCAGCCGGATGCCGAGCGTTACGATCCAGAGACAGGCCAGCGCGAACAGGAAGCTGACGCCGATCGCGAATGTATTGGGATCGTAGCCGCTGTGTTGCGAGAGGGCGCCGGAAATGAACCCGAAGGCGCCGCCGAATGCGACGGAGAAGATCGTGAAGGAACGGACGATCGTCGCGACCCAGGAATGGCGTCGCAGGAAGCGGCGAAGGCGCAACTTGATCCGGAAGAAACGCCCCATCAATGGTGGTCCTGAGAGTGCCCGATCTGGTGATGACGATGCGTCGTCCACCTTGAAAAGTGCTTGAGGTTGGTGGCCGTTTCGCGCCGCCCTCGGAACAGGGTTAGCGGGGGGTTAACTCCGCCATTGTCTGGTCGCGGAAGCGTGCGTGCGACGCCAGCGATGCCGCTTCGAGGCGGCGGTGTCCGCCGCGGGCGCTGACGATCAGGGCCGCGGCATCGCGCGCCGAGAACGTCTTCGACTGCACGTAGACGCGGTAATCGAACGGCCCGTCATGGGAAAGATAGATGATCGGGCCGGTTGCGGTCGGCGCGCTGGAAATCCCGATCAGCTGCGGCGCGGCGTTGCCTTCGCAGGCGCCGGCCTCGGCCTCGTCGATGTCGTCGATCACCGTGAAGTCGGCGGCCTCGGCGCTGTCGGCGATCCGGACCCGGACGGTGGCAAGGCCGGGGTCGTCGGTGAAGCTGACGTGAAGCTGCGCCTGCCAGGGGACCGATGCGATCTGCATCGTGGCGCCGCCGACCTCGATGCAGGGCCGGGGGCCCGGCAGGATTTCAGCGCGGGCAAACACCGCGGCCACGGCAAGGGGAACCACCGAGGCCAAAACCTTCATACGCAACATGACACAACTCGCTCGACCCAAGCTTGCCGCGGATCGCGGTGCTTATGGTTTGCGCAGAGTAAATGAGAGTGGTTACCGTCGCGTTGACGCGGATGATTCCGGCATGAATCGGGACAGTGCTGCGGTTCGAGTCACGCCGCGCGGCGCAGATCGTCGGCCAATGCACGATAGGACAGCGCTTCGGCGAGGTGCAGCCGGCCGATCGTCTCGGCGCCGTCGAGATCGGCGAGCGTGCGCGCCACCCGCAGCACGCGGTGATAGCCGCGCGCGGTGAGATGCATGTTCTCGGCCGCCTCGCGGAGCAGCTTCTGGCCATGTGCATCCGGCTGCGCGATGGTCTCGAGCAGCGCGCTTGGCGCTTCCGCGTTGGTGCGAACATGCGACATGCCCGCCGCCGCGTAGCGCGCGAGCTGGATGTCGCGCGCGGCCGCGACGCGTGCGGCGACTTCGGCCGAGCCCTCCGCCGGCGGCGGCAGGATCAGATCCGCCGCGGTGACGGCCGGCACCTCGATCCGCAGGTCGATGCGATCCATCAGCGGCCCGGAGATCCGCATCTGGTAGTCTGCGGTGCAGCGGTCGAGCCGGCCGCGCTTGCAGGAATAGCCGGGCTCATAGGCGTGGCCGCAGCGGCACGGGTTCATCGCCGCGATCAGCATGAAGCGCGCCGGATAGGTGACGCGATGGTTGGCCCGGCTCACCGAAACCTCGCCGTTCTCCAGCGGCTGGCGCAGCGAATCCAGCACCCGCGGATCGAACTCCGGCAATTCGTCGAGGAACAGCACGCCCTGATGCGCGAGCGAGATTTCGCCCGGCTTGGCGCGCATGCCGCCGCCGGTCAGCGCCGCCATGCTGGCGGAATGATGCGGACTGCGGAACGGGCGCCGCGCGGTCAGGGCGCCGTCGCGGATCTCGCCGGCGACGGAGGCGATCATCGAGACTTCGAGCAGCTCCGACGGCGACAGCGGCGGCAGGATCGAGGGCAGCCGCGCCGCCAGCATCGATTTGCCGGCGCCGGGCGAGCCCATCATGAGCAAATGATGTCCGCCCGCAGCCGCGATCTCGAGCGCGCGTTTCGCGCTCTCCTGGCCCTTGATGTCGCGCAGGTCGAGCAGCGTTTCCTCGCGCTCATGCACCTTCGGCTGCGGTCGCGACAGCACCTGCGTGCCCTTGAAGTGATTGGCGATCTGGATCAGCGAGTGGGCTGCGATGATCTGGATGTCCGGGCTCGCCCAGGCGGCCTCCGAGCCGCAGGCGGCCGGACAGATCAATCCCTCGTCGCGCGAATTGGCGCCGATCGCCGCGGGCAGCACGCCTGCCACCGGCGCGATCGAGCCGTCGAGCCCAAGCTCGCCGAGCACGGTGAAGCCGCTCAGCGCATCCGGCGGGATCGCCCCGATCGCCGCCATCAGGCCGAGCGCAATCGGCAGGTCGTAATGGCTGCCCTCCTTGGGCAGGTCGGCCGGCGCGAGGTTGACGGTGATGCGGCGGGCGGGAAGCGCGAGGCCGGAGGCGATCAGCGCCGAGCGCACCCGCTCGCGCGCCTCCGACACCGCCTTGTCGGGCAGGCCGACGATCGCAAACGCCGGCAATCCCGGCGCGACCTGAACCTGCACGTCGACCGCACGGGCCTCGATTCCCTCGAATGCTACGGTGGAAACCCGCTGGACCATGCTGCCCCTATCTTCCGCCACCCAAGGTAGCGGAGCGGATTGTCCAGCGCAAGAACATTAAGGGAACATCTGAGGGCGACGGGCGCCGCCCCCGGATGCGCCGCCGTTATAGCGTCATCTGCATCGGTTCCGGATAGTAGTGGAAGCCCTCGCCGGCCTTGGCGACGTGGCCGTAGCCAGGCCAGGCGAAGTGATAGGACATCACCGGCGTCTTGTTGGCGGCCAGCATCTCGAGCAGCTTGACCCGTGAGTTCGCCGCCTGCTTCGGATCGGTGTCGTAGGAGAACTCCATCCGCGGCCGCTCCAGCAGCAGCACCGCGTGATGCGAGAGGTCGCCGAGGAAGGCAAAGGACTTGCCGCCCGAGCTCACCAGGAAGATGGTGTGGCCCACGGTGTGGCCGGGCGCCGCGATCGCCTGCACGCCGGGCAGGAATTCCTGGCCGTCCTTGAAGAACACGATGCGGTCGCGCACCGGCAGCAGGTTCTTGCGGGCGTGCACCACAAAGTCCTTCAACGGACTGCCCATCTTGCCTTCGTCGGTCCAGAAATCGAGATCGCTTTGCGCGATGTAGTACTGCGCGTTCGGGAACAGCGGCTTGTCGTCGGCGCCGACGATGCCGCCGATATGATCGATGTGCGCGTGCGACAGCACGACGGCGTCGATGTCCTCCGGCTTGATGCCGGCTTCCTGCATGCTCTTCTGCTGCCGGCCGGTGGTCGGACCGAAGGCCTTCGAGGTGCCCATGCCGGTATCGAACAGGATCAGCCTGTCGCCCATGTTGACGATCGGCGAGTTCTGCTCGAGCACGACATTGTCGGGCGAGAGGAAATTGTCGGAGAGCATCTTCTTCACTTCTTCCTTCGGCACGCCGGTGAAGGTGCCGGAGGGATCGCCGAGCGGAAGCGGGCCGTCGGAGACGACGGTCACTTCGGCATCGCCGAGAACGAAGCGGTGCCAATAGGGTGTCTGCGTGCCGAGCTTCGGCGCGCGCGCCTGCGCAGTGCCGCCGAGTAGTGTGCTGGCGCCGAGACCGGCACCGAGCGCGAGCAAGGATCGTCGTGAGACATTGAGCGTCATAACGTCTTCCTCCACAGTTTTTATGAGATTTTCGTGTTGTCGCCCGCGTTGGCCCGCCGCTTGACCTGACGCAGGCAAGAGGATGCTGCCTTCGCCCGCGCAAGCTGGCAAGAAGAATAAGGCGAACGGGTGCGCGGTCGAACTCTGGTCAGAGCTCAACCTGCATGTGCAGCGCACAAGGGAGGAGGATTATTTCGCGGCGCGCTTCTTCTCGATGGTATCCCAGATCATGGCTGCGACATCCGGGCCATTGAGCCGCTGAATTGCGCGGATGCCGGTCGGCGAAGTGACGTTGATCTCGGTCAGATTGCCGTCGATCACGTCGATGCCGACGAACAGCAGGCCGCGTTCGCGCAGCGCCGGTCCGAGCGTGGCGCAGATTTCGCGCTCGCGATCGGAGAGCTCGGTCGCCTTGGCGGCACCGCCGCGCACCATGTTGGAGCGCAGATCGTCCGCCGCCGGCACGCGGTTGACGGCGCCGGCGAATTCGCCGTCGACCAGGATGATGCGCTTGTCGCCATGCTTCACCTCGGGGAGGAAGCGCTGGATCACCCAGGGCTCCCTGAAGGTGACCGAGAACATGTCGAACAGCGACCCGAAGTTCATGTCCTGCGGCATCACGCGGAAGACCGCGGCGCCGCCATGGCCGTGCAACGGTTTCATGACGACGGCGCCGTGCTGGTCGCGGAAGGCGTTGATCTCGTCGAGGTCGCGCGAGATCAGGGTCGGCGGCATCAGCTGCGGGAAATTCATCACGAACACCTTTTCCGGCGCGTTGCGCACGCTGGCCGGATCGTTGACGACCAGGGTCTTCGGATGGATGCGCTCCAAAAAGTGCGTCGAGGTGATGTAGGCGAGATCGAACGGCGGGTCCTGCCGCAGCAGCACGACGTCGAAGCCGTTGAGCGGCTCCCGCTTCGGCTCGCCGAGCGTGAAGTGATCGCCGACCTCGTCGCGCACGGTGAGAGGCTGCACCGGCGCCACCAGCTCCTCGCCGCGCAGCGACAGCTTGTCGGGCGTGTAATAGGAAACGCCGTGGCCGCGCTTCTGCGCCTCGAGCAGCAGCGCAAAGGTCGAATCGCCGCGGATGTTGATGCGCGCGATGGGATCCATCTGGACGGCGATCTTCAAATTCATAAGTGTGTCCCGCGAGGTCTGAGGGTGACTTTAAGGGCTTGCGTCGAATGCCGCTAACAGATGGCGCGGCAGGCTCTTCGGCGCAATCAGCACGGCGTCGAATCTGAGATCAAATTCGGCATGTTCGGGATGCGCCATCAGCCAGGCCTGGGCGGCGTTGACGATGCGCTGCTGCTGGCGCGGCGTCACCGCATAGGCGGCGTCGTCGAGGCTGGCACGGGCCTTGACCTCGACGAAGGCGACGAGATTGCGCCGCCGCGCCACCAGGTCGATCTCGCCATAAGGGGTGCGGAAGCGCCTTGCCAGGATGCGATAGCCCTTGGCGATCAGAAGGGCCGCGGCGCGGCTCTCGGCCGAGATGCCGGTGCGGAACGCGGCGACGCGTTCGGGCGAGGCGCTGTCAGTCTTCGCCATCGCCGTCCCCGATGGTCCTCGCGAGCTCGAGGGCGCGGGCGTAAACTTCGCGGCGCGGCCGGCCCGACAGCTCGACCGCGTGGGCCACCGCATCCTTGACGCTGCCGCGGCCAAGCTGCGCGCGCAGGAGATCGTCGAGCGCATCCTGGCCCATCACCCCGGCATCATCGGCCGGCGGTCCAATCACGAGCACGAACTCGCCGCGCGTCTCCAGCGTCTCCGCGCTTGCCGCAAGCTCGGCGACCGGCGCGCGCTTGACCTCCTCGTGCAGTTTGGTCAGCTCGCGACAGATCGCCGCATCGCGCCCAGCCATGGCCATGATCGCGGCGAGATCGCGCAGCGTGTCCTGCACCCGATTGCCCGATTCGAACATCACGAGCGTCGCATCGATCCGGGCGAGCTCGGTAAGCCGCGCGCGGCGCGCGTGCTCCTTCGCCGGCAAAAATCCCTCGAAGAAGAACCGATCGGTCGGCAGCGCCGCAACCGACAGCGCTGATAGCACCGACGACGGCCCCGGTACCGCGACGACGGCATGCCCGGCGGCGCAGACGTCGCGCACCAGCTTGAAGCCGGGATCGGAGATCAGCGGCGTGCCGGCGTCCGAGACCAGTGCGATCGAGGCGCCCTGCGCCAATCGCTCGAGGATCTTGGGCCGGGCCTGGGCCGCGTTGTGCTCGTGATAGAGCGCCAGCTCGGCGGTGATTGCGTAACGTTCGGTCAGCCGGCGCGTAACCCTGGTGTCCTCGCAGGCGATGACGTCGACGCCCGCCAGCGTCTCCAGCGCGCGCAGGGTGATGTCGGCGAGATTGCCGATCGGGGTCGCCACCAGATGGAGCCCGGGCGCGGCCTTTGGCGCCGCCAGCTGCTGGCCGCCAATCGAAAAGGTCCTGGCCGCAGTGCCTGTCGTGGCATCGGAATGGTGGAGGGAACTGGCTTTTGCGCGCATAATGCCAATCTAGAGGGATGGCAGCACTTGCGCCACATCCGGAAACCGCGATGACGGTAGGTGGTTGCTGAGGGAAACGGGAGCCGCGGCAACGGCGCCGCGAGGCCATAATCCTTTTGTTTTAGTTAACTAATCGCCGACAATATGCCTGAATCCACCCGCCTCATCAGAGCTGGATGGAGTCCTGGCCGATCCTGGTCGGTCAAGAGAAGAGAGACGATGGCAGGTCCGCATCACCGCACGTCCCCGCCGTCGGGCACGACCCGGCGAACCGCGCTTGGTCTGCTCGTGGGCGCGCCGTTGCTGAGCGCCTGTTCCGGCGTCCAGCAGAGCTTGAGCCAGTTTTCCAGTCCGTTCGGCGGCAACCAGGAAGCCGGTCCGGCCGGCCCGCCGCAACAGCCGCAGGCGGTCGGCACCGGGCAGGTCAAGATCGGGCTGATCCTGCCGCTGTCGGCCTCCGGCAATGCCGGGCTCGCCGCGCAATCGATGCGGAACGCCGCCGAAATGGCGCTCGCGGAATTTCAGAATCCGAACATTCAGCTCCTGATCAAGGACGATGGCGGCAGCCCGCAGGGCGCGGCGCAGGGCACCCAGCAGGCCCTGTCCGAGGGCGCCGAGATCATTCTGGGGCCGCTGTTCGCGGGCTCCGTGCCCGCCACCGCGCAGCTGACGCGGCCGCGCGGAACGTCGGTGATCGCATTCTCCACCGATTCGAGCGTCGCCGGGCGCGGCGTCTATCTGCTGAGTTTCCTGCCGGAGTCCGACATCAATCGGATTGTCGACTACTCCGCCGGGATCGGAAAGCGCTCGTTTGCCGCGATGGTGCCGGACAACGCCTATGGCAACGTGGTCGAGGCCGCATTCAAGCAGGCGGTCGGCCGCAAGAACGGCCGCGTCGTCGCATTCGAGAAATACGGCGCCGATCGCGCAACGCCGGCGCGGACCGTTGCCCAGGCGCTGGGCCAGGCCGATGCGCTGCTGCTCGCCGACGACGGCGATTCGGTGGTCGCGACCGCCGACGCACTCACCGCAGCGGGGGCCAATCTGCGCAACATCCAACTGCTCGGCACCGGGCTGTGGGACAATCCGCGGGTGTTCGCGAGCCCCGTCCTGCAGGGCGGCCTCTACGCCGCGCCCGATCCGTCCGGTTTCCGCAGCTTCGCCGGCCGTTATCGCGCCAAATACGGCGGCGAGCCGGTGCGCACCGCAACGCTTGCCTATGACGCCGTCGCGCTGATGGCGGCGCTGGCGCGTACCCAGGGTGCGCAGCGTTTTGCACCGGAGACGCTGACCAATCCATCCGGCTTTGCCGGGATCGACGGTCTGTTCCGTTTCCGCTCCGACGGCACCAATGAACGCGGCCTTGCCGTCATGAAGGTGGCGTCCGGCGGCGGCACGCCGGTCGCCGGCTCGCCGAAGAGCTTTGGCGCTTAATTTTCGTCAGGCGGTCAAGCTGCCTTGTCGAGCGCCGGAACCCGCCGGCTACTTTGCATGGGGTTGTTTTCGATATTTTGGCAGCGTGCACCTAGAGAGCGTTTTCGAGCGAAGTGGGGATACCGGTTCGCGTGAAGAAAACGCGTCAAAACAAGAATCTATAGCCCCGTTCCGCTTCAATCCGAACGGGATAGGCTCTAGGCTGCGAGATCCGCGACGACAGCGTCGAGCACCGGAAATCCCGACTTCGTCACGCGCAGCCTTCCGTCGGCATCGACGGCGATTGCGCCTTCCTCGCGCAGCATCGCGATCCGGTGCGGATCGAGCTTTCGGCCGGAGAGCTTCGCATAGCGCTGGGGATCGATGCCCTCGGCGAGCCGCAGCCCCATCAAGAGGAATTCGTCGGCGCGTTCTTCGCTGTTGAGGCTGTCATCGGTGACGACGCCATGACCGCGCTCCTCGACGTTCAACAGCCAGGCCTCGGGGCGCCGCTCGGTCGCGGTCGCGTGCCTGACGCCGTCGATGTCGAGCCTTCCATGCGCGCCGGGGCCGATGCCGGCATATTGCTCGCCGCGCCAATAGACCAGGTTGTGCTTGCACTCGGCGCCGGTGCGGGCGTGGTTGGAGATCTCGTAGGCCGGCAATCCCTCGCGGGCGCAGACCTCCTGCGTCACGTCGTAGAGCGCGCGCGCGGTCGCTTCGTCCGGGGTCTGCAATTTGCCGGCGGCATGCAGCCCGAAGAACGGCGTGCCTTCCTCGATCGTGAGCTGATAGAGCGACAGATGCTCGGCCGCTTCAGAGATCGCCTGCTTCAATTCATCGGCCCACATCTGCGGCGTCTGGTCGGGCCGCGCATAAATCAGATCGAACGAGTAACGGTCGAATGCGCTTCGCGCGATAGCGACCGCGTCGAGCGCCTCGCGCGCGGTATGCAGGCGGCCCAATGCCTTCAGCGAGGCATCGTCCAGTGCCTGCACGCCGAGCGAGACGCGGTTGACGCCGGCCGCGCGATAGCCGCGAAAGCGCGTCGCCTCGACGCTGGTCGGATTGGCCTCGAGCGTCACCTCGACGTCGCGCGAGACCTGCCAGTGCTTGCCGATCGCATCGAGCACGGCGCCGACGGTCTGCGGCTGCATCAGCGAGGGCGTGCCGCCGCCGAGGAAGATCGAGGTGACCTCGCGTCCCGGCACCCGCGCGGCCGTGGTCTCGATCTCGCGGGCGAACGCGCGCACGAAGCGCGCCTCGTCGACCGGTGCGTGCCGGACGTGGCTGTTGAAATCGCAATACGGGCATTTCGACAGGCAGAACGGCCAGTGCACGTAGACGCCGAAAGCTTCTCGTTCAGCGTGGCTCAAGGCAGATCTCCGCGAGCTTCACGAAGGCGCGGGCGCGATGCGACAGGCCGAGCCCGAGCGGCGGCAGGCCGTGCTTCTCGATGCTGCTCATCTCGCCAAAGGTCCGCGTGTAACCGTCGGGCAGGAAAGCCGGATCATAGCCGAATCCGGCGGTGCCGCGCGGCGGCCAGACCAGGGTTCCATCGGCGCGGGCCTCGACCTCTTCGAGGTGATCGTCGGGCCAGGCCACGCACAGCGCGGAGACGAAGTGCGCCCTGCGCTGGTCCGGCGCAATGGCGCCGCGCTCCTGCAGCAAGCGCTCGATCCGCGTCATCGCCGCCATGAAGTCCTTGCCCTCGCCGGCCCAGCGCGCCGAGTAGATCCCAGGCGCGCCGTCGAGCGCGTCGACCACGAGGCCGGAATCGTCGGCGAAGGCCGGCAGTCGGGAGGCCTTCGCGGCCGCGATGGCCTTGATTGCCGCGTTGGTGCGAAAGCTGTCGCCGGTCTCCTCCGGCTCGGCGAGCCCGAGCTCGCCGGCTGACACCGCCTCCACGCCGTGCGGCGCCAGCAGTTCCCGCATCTCGGCAAGCTTGCCGGGATTATGGGTGGCGATGACGAGCCTTCCGGTGATTCGGCGATGCATGGCCAATCTGACTACGCCACCGCGATCTTTTGCAAGTCGACCAGACGCGCGACACCTTTGCGCGCCAGTGCCATCAGCGCCAGGAATTCACCTTCCGAGAACGGTGTCTTCTCGGCGGTGCCCTGCACCTCGATGATGCGGCCGTCGCCGGTCATGACGAAATTGGCGTCGGTGTCCGCCTCGGAGTCCTCGGCATAGTCGAGATCGAGCACCGGCGTGCCCTGGTAGATGCCGCAGGAGATCGCCGCCACGTTGTCGCGCAACACGTTGCTCTTCAGCATGTTGCGGGTCTTCATCCAGTTGATGCAGTCGGCCAGCGCCACCCAGGCACCGGTGATCGAGGCGGTGCGGGTGCCGCCATCGGCCTGGATAACGTCGCAATCGACCGTGATCTGGCGCTCGCCGAGCGCCTCGAGGTCGACGGCCGCGCGCAGCGAGCGGCCGATCAGCCGCTGGATCTCGACCGTGCGACCGCCCTGCTTGCCGGCGGAGGCCTCGCGGCGGGTGCGTTCCAGGGTGGCGCGCGGCAGCATGCCGTATTCGGCGGTAACCCAGCCGCGGCCCTGGCCCTTCAGCCACGGCGGCAACCGCTCTTCCAGCGTGGCGGTCACCAGCACATGTGGTGTCGCCGAACTTCACCATGCAGGAACCCTCGGCATATTTGACGACGCCGCGTTCCAGCGACACGGGACGCAGTTCATCGGGCGCACGGCGGCTTGGCCGCATTGGAAATCCTCCAGAATTCCGAGAAAGTGGGTTGGGCGTGCTTGTAGGAGGGGGAACGGGCAGCGGCAAGGGTTTTCGGCCCCGGTATGGTTCGGTGCCCGGGAGGCGAATGCATGCTTGTCACCGGGCTCCGGGAGCGACAGATTAGGCAGCAATTGTGAAGGACTGGAGTGTGACGCACCACGATCCGATAGGCCTGATCGCACCGCATGCCGGGCTCGCCCAGCTCAATGAGCGTTCGCGCGACATTTTTCGTCAAATCGTCGAAAGCTATCTCGCGACCGGCGAGCCGGTCGGCTCGCGCAATATCTCGCGGCTGATCGCATTACCGCTGTCGCCGGCCTCGGTCCGCAATGTGATGTCGGACCTCGAGCAGCTCGGCCTGATCTATGCGCCGCACACCTCCGCGGGTCGGCTGCCGACCGAACTCGGCCTGCGTTTCTTCGTCGACGCCCTGATGCAGGTCGGCGACCTCACCGAGGCCGAGCGGCAATCGATCCAGACCCAGCTGGCCGCGGTCGGCCGTGCGCAATCGGTCGAGGCGGCGCTGGGCGAAGCGCTGACGCGGCTATCGGGGCTGACCCGTGCCGCGGCTGTGGTGCTGACGCAGAAGTCGAATGCGCGGCTGAAGCACATTGAATTCGTGCGGCTGGAGCCGGAGAAGGCGCTGGTCGTGCTGGTCGGCGAAGACGGCCAGGTCGAAAACCGGGTGCTGGCGCTGCCGCCGGGCGTGCCGTCCTCGGCCCTGACCGAAGCGACCAATTTCCTCAATGCGCGGATCCGCGGCCGGACGCTGGCCGAAGCGCGGCTCGAGCTCGAGACGGCATTGACGCAAAACCGCGCCGAGCTTGATCAGCTCACGCAAAAGGTCGTCGCGGCTGGCATCGCGAGCTGGTCCGGCGGCGCGAACGAGGACCGCCAGCTGATCGTGCGCGGTCACGCCAATCTGCTCGAGGATCTGCATGCACTCGACGATCTCGAGCGCATCAAGTCGCTGTTCGACGATCTCGAGACCAAGCGCGGCGTGATCGATCTGCTCGGCCGTGCCGAGCGCGGCGAGGGCGTGCGGATCTTCATCGGCTCGGAGAACAAGCTGTTCTCGCTGTCGGGTTCCTCCACCATCATCGCGCCCTACGGCGACGCCCAGGGCCGGATCGTCGGCGTGCTCGGTGTGATCGGGCCGACCCGGCTGAACTATGCACGCGTAATCCCGACGGTCGACTATGCTGCGCGCATCGTCAGCAAGATGCTGGGTGGCTGATCGGGGCGGATTTGGCTTGCATTTGACGGCTTTCGTTCACCCTGGCCGGAGAGCCCGGTGCCCGAAGGGGGTATGTTACGCTTGATTTTCGCCGCCCAAAGCACGATATCCCGGGCAGCAATCCCCAAGATTTGAACCGACGCGAGTTTTCGAGAAGGCAAGCCATGACCGATCCGAACCGGGCCAATGACAACACCGAGAATTCGGCGCCGACGGGTGAGCCCGTGGTTTCGAAGCCCTACATCATGCCCGACGATCCCGAGGTGGGATCGGCCGAGGCGCTGGCCAAGGAACTCGCCGAGGCGAAGGACCGCACGCTGCGCACGCTGGCCGAGATGGAGAACCTCCGTCAGCGCACCCGCCGCGAGGTTGCCGACGCCAAGACCTACGGCATCACCGGCTTCGCCCGCGACGTGCTCGATATCGCCGACAATCTGCAGCGCGCGCTCGACGCGGTGCCGGCCGAGACCAAGGAAGCCGCCGATCCCGGCCTGAAGGCGCTGATCGAAGGCGTCGAGCTGACCGAGCGTTCGCTGCTCAACGCGCTGGAGAAGAACGGCGTCAAGAAGTTCGATCCGATCGGCGAGAAGTTCGATCCGAACTTCCAGCAGGCGATGTTCGAGGTACCCGATCCGTCGGTGCCGTCGGGCACGGTGGTGCAGGTCGTGCAGGCCGGCTACATGATCGGCGACCGCATCCTGCGTCCGGCGCTGGTCGGCGTCTCCAAGGGCGGCGCCAAGGCCGCTCCGAGCGCCGACATCACGGTCTGATTGCTTCGACGCCGGGCCTGAAGCTGTGAGCTTGCTGCTGTCGTGTCACGGCAGCGGCTTCTCATGAGCCTTCGGCCAATAGGTGCCGAAGCTCCGGAGTCTGCGGCTGCGCGAGCCGGCCAGCCGTGGTCTTGCGATGGCCGGTCATCGCGGCAATCAGCCCCCGCCGTTCGCAGCGACGGTGCGCGCTGCACGAATTCAAACGCGACGGGCGGCGCAACTCGGCCATGCGAATCTCGCGCGAGGCGGCGACTTACCCGATATCGGATGACTGGATCCGCTTGACGCCGGCCTTGTCCATGTCGGTCCAGGCCTTGGCCAGCGATCCCTGGGTGTCGATGCCGCGGCAGGCATCCTCCACGACATAGGTCTCGAAGCCGGCCTTGCGCGCATCGAGCGCGGTCCACGCCACGCAGAAATCGGTGGCGAGCCCGGCCACGAAAACCCGCTCGACATTGCGCGCCTTCAGATAGGCGGCAAGCCCGGTGGTGGTCTTGCCGTCGGCTTCGGTGAAGGCGGAGTAGCTGTCGACGTCCTTGTGAAAACCCTTGCGGATGATCAGCTCGGCCTGCGGGATCGCGAGCTCCTTCGACAGCGAGGCGCCGTCGGTGCCCTGCACGCAGTGGTCCGGCCACAACACCTGCTTGCCGTAGGCGAGGTCGATGGTCTCGAACGGCTTCTTGCCGGCATGGACCGAGGCAAACGAGACGTGTCCCGGCGTGTGCCAGTCCTGCGTCATCACCACATTGGCAAAGCTCTTGGCGATCTTGTTGATGACAGGCACGACCTGCTCGCCGTCCTTCACCGCGAGGCTGCCGCCGGGCAGGAAGCAGTT
Organism: Bradyrhizobium sp. JR3.5; assembly: GCF_054057015.1. NCBI lineage: Bacteria > Pseudomonadati > Pseudomonadota > Alphaproteobacteria > Hyphomicrobiales > Nitrobacteraceae > Bradyrhizobium > Bradyrhizobium sp. JR3.5. The sequence continues at coordinate 2,805,463 of NZ_JBSRYV010000002.1, read as the reverse complement.
CTGGACGTCGATCACGAGCAGCGCGGAGCCATCGTCGGGCTTGATCGCAGCCGCCCAGAGATTCCTGGGAACCAGGGTCGCAAGCGCCAACGTGCCGAGGCCTGCAACTATCTGTCGTCGATCCAACATCGCGCCCCTCCTCGCTTTGATACCGCGCGAGGAGGCTAGTTCCGTTCGGCGAACGGCGAAAGTGGGATTTTTCCAACCCGCCTTACGTGGGGCCGATCAGCCGCGCGGCTGGATGCCGTCGCGGACCGTGCGGAAGCGCGGGAAGGCGGTCTCCCAATCGGTGCGCGGCGAGCTGCCGATGACCCGCAGCGATGTCTGCGCGCCGAATCGCAGCCACTGCACGATGGTCACCGGGGTGTTGTCCTTGCCGCTGACGGCGTCGATCCGTGTCTCGAAGCCGGGCTGGCCGTCGATCCGGATCGGTTCGGACATGGTGATCCGCCCATCGCGCACGCCGGGGATCGTGGTGGCGATCTGCTGGGCAAAGCGGCCGCGATCATCGGGCGTGGCCGGCGGCGCCGAAGCAATGACGCCGAGCAGCATGAAGGGCTTGGCCTCAAGGGCCTTGTCGTCGCCGTCGGCCATCAGCAGCGCCGCACCCGGCGCGAGCATGCGGATGTTCTTGAAACCGCTGAGCTCGGTGACCTTGAATGGCATCATGGCGAGCTGTTCGTCGACCGGCACCTCCTTGCGGATTTCGGCGGAGGCGAACATCTGCCGGACGGCGTCGTCGGTGTAGATCTTGCTCGCGTTCTCCGGCACCTGCACCGCGACATAGCCGGAGAAGGTCGGCCCCGGCAGGATCATAGAATAGCGCCGCACATTGCTGGCGCCGTCGCGGGCGCTCTCCACGGTGTAGTAGGCGAGGCCGGCCGGCGTCTCGAGGCTCTCGGGCTTGATGTTTCCGGTACCGGCCGGGTTGGCCTTGAAGGCAGTCACGACCTCGTTGTAGGCGTCCGCGGGCAGGTCGGCGATCAGGACCTTGACGCCCTGGTCCTCGGTCTCGAAGCCGATGAAGGATTTGGCGCGGACGAGGCCTACCAGCGGCTTCATCCCGACATGCGCGCCCGGCGGAAATACCACGTCGGCGGCAAAGCCATGACAGGTGGCAGCAATCAGCAAGGCAACCGCAACGAGAACTCGAAAAGGCGTCATGGGGGATCTACCGGTTTTGCTTGGTGGCCGCGCAACGGGGCCGGTGCAGGGCTGGATGGCCTCTTCAGTCGGACCGCTTTTAGCGGTTTTGATGGCCCTGCAACAGGCCGCCAAATCTCCGCTCCAGGCCAGCCGGTTCGATTCCATGGGCTTTTCGCCTTGATTGGCAGGCACTTTTCAGTTTCCCGAGGTTTCCAGGAACGACCGCCTGCGGCCGCCAGCGGCCAAACAGCGCGCCCTCGACCCGTGCGCCGCTCTCGCATACGACGTTTGTGAGCGTTCACTCAACAGCGCTGACGGCGCGCCGCTGACGTCGCGGTCGACAGCGGGCGGCATTCTTGCCGATTTGTTAACTTGGTCTGCGGCTTGAACCGGTGCCGCGGCCGGGCTGACACAATCTTTCAAACGTCAGTCTTTTCAGGCCTCAACGTTGCGTCCAGTCCTTGCGGGCAGGACCCTCTCTCCTATATCAGGCTCACCGTCGCAATATCGCGAGTATGTGAACGTCTGGGGGTTCGGTACGGAGCGCCGTCAGGGCCCAACCAACCTGCCGTAGCAAAGAGGATATCAAAACCATGGGTAAGGTCATTGGGATCGACCTCGGCACCACGAATTCGTGCGTCGCCGTGATGGATGGCAAGAACGCCAAGGTGATCGAGAATGCCGAGGGCATGCGAACGACGCCGTCGATCGTTGCTTTCACCGACGATGGCGAGCGCCTTGTCGGACAGCCGGCGAAACGCCAGGCGGTGACCAATCCCGAGCGTACGTTCTTTGCGGTGAAGCGCCTCATCGGCCGCCGCTATGACGACCCGATGGTCGAGAAGGACAAGAAGCTCGTTCCCTACAAGATCGTCAAAGCATCGAACGGCGATGCATGGGTCGAAGCCGACGGCAAGACCTATTCGCCCTCGCAGGTCTCGGCCTTCATTCTGCAGAAGATGAAGGAGACCGCTGAGGCGCATCTCGGCCAGAAGGTCGATCAGGCCGTCATCACGGTTCCTGCCTATTTCAACGACGCGCAGCGTCAGGCCACCAAGGATGCCGGCAAGATCGCCGGCCTCGAAGTGCTGCGCATCATCAACGAGCCGACGGCTGCCGCGCTCGCTTACGGTCTCGACAAGACGAAGGCCGGCACGATCGCCGTGTACGACCTCGGCGGCGGCACCTTCGACGTCTCGATCCTCGAGATCGGCGACGGCGTGTTCGAAGTGAAGTCGACCAACGGCGACACCTTCCTCGGTGGTGAAGACTTCGACATGCGCCTGGTCGGCTATCTCGCCGACGAGTTCCAGAAGGAGCAGGGCATCAACCTGCGCAACGACAAGCTCGCTTTGCAGCGCCTGAAGGAAGCCGCTGAGAAGGCCAAGATCGAGCTGTCGTCGACCACGCAGACCGAAATCAACCTGCCGTTCATCACGGCCGACCAGACCGGTCCGAAGCATCTGACGATGAAGCTGACCCGCGCCAAGTTCGAGGCGTTGGTGGCCGACCTCGTCGAGAAGACCATCGAGCCGTGCCGCAAGGCGCTGAAGGATGCCGGCCTGACCGCCGGCGAGATCGGCGAAGTGGTGCTGGTCGGCGGCATGACCCGCATGCCGAAGATCCAGGAAGTGGTGAAGCAGTTCTTCGGCAAGGAGCCGCACAAGGGCGTCAATCCCGACGAAGTCGTCGCGATCGGCGCTGCGATCCAGGCCGGCGTGCTGCAGGGCGACGTCAAGGACGTGCTGCTGCTCGACGTGACCCCGCTGTCGCTGGGCATCGAGACGCTGGGCGGCGTGTTCACCCGCATCATCGACCGCAACACCACGATCCCGACCAAGAAGAGCCAGGTGTTCTCGACGGCCGAAGACAATCAGGGCGCCGTCACCATCCGCGTCTTCCAGGGCGAGCGTGAAATGGCGGCCGACAACAAGATGCTCGGCCAGTTCGATCTGATGGGTATTCCGCCGGCTCCGCGCGGCATGCCGCAGATCGAGGTGACCTTCGACATCGACGCCAACGGCATAGTCAACGTCTCGGCCAAGGACAAGGCGACCGGCAAGGAACAGCAGATCCGGATCCAGGCATCCGGCGGTCTGTCCGAGGCCGACATCGACAAGATGGTCAAGGACGCGGAGGCCAATGCGGCCGAGGACAAGAAGCGCCGCGAAGCGGTCGACGCCAAGAACCATGCCGATGGCCTGGTTCATTCGACCGAGAAGGCTTTGGCCGAGCACGGTTCGAAGATCCCGGAGACGGACCGTCGCGCAATCGAAGATGCCGTCAGCGACCTCAAGGAAGCGCTGAAGGGCGACGACGCCGAGGCGATCAAGGCCAAGACCAACACGCTGGCGCAGGCTTCGATGAAGCTCGGCGAGGCCATGTACAAGCAGCAGGCCGAGGCCGATGCGGCCAAGGACGCTGCAAAGGATGACGTTGTCGACGCGGAGTTCACCGAGGTCGACGACGACAAGAACAACAAGAAGTCTGCTTAAGCGGGCTTGCGATCATGGCCCTCACACCAAAGAGCACGCGACGCGTCTCGGAGGAGTGGGGGTCATTTTTCTTTAAGGCGATCGCTGCATCTTCCAGACAGGCGCAATCCTTGACGCAATCCTCAGCGCAATCTTTGGCGATCGCGATGAACTTCGGACGGAATTGAAGGATGTCCACCAAGCGCTGCTATTACGAGACCCTCGAGGTCGAGCGGAACGCGGACGAGACCAAGCTGAAATCGGCTTTCCGCAAACTCGCGATGAAATGGCATCCCGACAAGAATCCGGGCGACGCCACCAGCGAGGTCCGGTTCAAGGAAATCAACGAAGCCTATGAGGTGCTGAAGGACGGCGACAAGCGCGCCGCCTATGACCGCTTCGGCCATGCTGCTTTCGAGCAGGGCATGGGCGGTGGCGGTCCCGGCTTCGGCGCCGGCTTCGCCTCCTCCTTCTCCGACATCTTCGAGGACCTGTTCGGCATGGCCGGGCAGCGCCGCGGAGGCGGCGGCCGCGAACGCGGTGCCGACCTGCGCTACAACATGGAGATCACGCTCGAGGAGGCCTTCCAGGGCAAGACCGCGCAGATCGAGATCCCGGTTTCGGTGACCTGCGAATCCTGCTCCGGCACCGGCGCCAAGGCCGGCACCAAGCCGAAGACCTGCTCGCATTGCGGCGGCGCCGGCCGTATCCGGCAGGCCCAGGGCTTCTTCACGCTGGAGCGGACCTGCCCCGGCTGTCAGGGCCGCGGCCAGATGATCGAGGACGCCTGCGCCTCCTGCGCCGGTTCCGGCCGGGTGACGCGCGAGCGCACGCTGTCGGTCAACATTCCTCCGGGGGTCGAGGACGGCACCCGTATTCGTCTCGCCGGCGAAGGCGAGGCCGGTGTCCGCGGCGGCCCGCCCGGCGACCTCTACATTTTCCTGTCGCTGACCACGCACCAGTTCTTCCAGCGCGACGGCGCCGACCTGCACTGCCGCGTGCCGATCTCGATGGTGACCGCAGCCCTCGGCGGCGAGTTCGAGGTGCCGACCATCGACAAGGGCCAGACCAAGGTGAAGGTGCCGGCCGGGACCCAGTCGAGCCGCCGATTCCGCATCGCATCAAAGGGTATGCCGGTGCTCCGCTCGCGCCAGACCGGCGACATGTATGTTCAGGTTGTGGTTGAAACGCCGCAGAATCTGACCAAGAAGCAGCAAGAATTGCTGATGGAGTTCGAAAAACTCTCGTCCGGCGCGACGCAACCGGAGGCAGCGGGTTTCTTCTCTAAGGTCAAGGACTTCTTCGGAAGCCGCTCCGTCTAGCCGCAGTCGTTATGCTTGACCGTAACGACTTCGATCTATACGTGTTTATGACTGTTTTCTGACAACCGCTCGATTGTGCGCGGTCCCGCCTGGTAGCGACATGCCTCTGCAATCGTCCGTGCGTGCGTCGAAGAAGCCCCTCCGTCTTGACGACGAGGTTCGTTTTCTCCGTTCATGGATCGAGAAGCCGCTGCATATGGGCGCGGTGATGCCGTCCGGGCGGTTGCTCGCACGCACCATGGCGCAATATGTCGATCCCGAAGCCGAAGGACCGGTTGTCGAGCTCGGACCCGGCACCGGTGCGATCACCAATGCGCTGATCGAGCACGGCGTCGATCAAAAGCGTCTCGTCCTGGTTGAATACAATCCCGGCTTCTGTGCGTTGCTGCGCGAACGCTATCCGCAGGCCAAGGTGGTCCAGGGCGACGCCTACAGGCTTCGCGATACGTTGTGGGACGTCATGAAGTCTCCGGCCTCGGCCGTGGTCTCCGGCCTGCCGCTGGTCACCAAGCCGATGCTGACCCGCCTGAAGCTGGTCCGCGACGCCTTCCTGGCCCTCGCGCCCGGTGCGCCGTTCGTGCAGTTCACCTATTCGGTGGCGCCCCCGATTCCGAAGTCGCTGCCCGGCGTGTCCACCGAGGCGTCCGAGCGGATCTGGATGAACCTTCCGCCCGCGCGGGTCTGGGTGTATCGCAAGGGCTGACGCGTATTCCGCAAAAGCGGGTACCGGTTTTGCGCATGGAATACGCGCAGAACATTAGCTAAGAGCATTTTCAAAGAAAATGCTCGCCCTGCGTTATCGCGCCTGGCGCGTGCCCTAACCGCGATTTCGAAATGTCCGCGCTGAAAATCCTTGTGATCCCCGGATCGCTGCGATCAGGCTCGCTCAACGCGAAGCTCGCCGCTGTGCTGGCGCAGGAGCTCGCGCAATCAGGGGCCGACGTCACCCGTATCTCGCTCGGCGATTTTCCGCTGCCGATCTATGACGGCGATTTGCAGGCCAAATCGGGCGTGCCGCAGCATGCCGTCAATCTGAAGCGGATGATCGGCGCCCATCATGGTGTGCTCATCGTGACGCCGGAATACAATTCCTCGGTGCCGGCGCTGGTGAAGAACACGATCGACTGGGTGAGCCGCGTGCAGGATCCGCACGAGACCCGTGGCCAGGTGTTCCATGGCCGCGCTTTCGCGCTGGCTGCGGCATCCGGCAACCGGCTCGGCGGCACGCGCTCGCTGGCGGCGCTGCGCCTGATCCTGACGGCGTGCCATGCCGCCGTGATCCCGAACCAGCTCGCGCTGTCATTCGCCGAGCAGGCCTATGACGACATGGATCGTCTGAAGCATCAGGCCGACATCGACACGATGCGGGCGCTGGTGCGGCAGCTGATCGACCATTCCCAACGCATGATGTGAGGTGACATGCAGCCAGCCAAGATCGCTCCAAGGATCGCTCCAAGAGACCGGTTGATCGTGGCGCTCGATTTGCCGTCGGTCGCCAGCGCCGAGGCGATGATCGACAGGCTCGGCGACAGCGTCACCTTCTACAAGATCGGCTATCAGCTCGGTTACGCCGGCGGTCTCGCGCTGGCGAAGCAGCTTGCGGGCAGCGGCAAGAAGGTCTTCCTCGATCTCAAGCTGCACGACATCGGCAACACGGTGGCGCGCGGGGTGGAAAGCGTTGCCGCTCTCGGCGCGACCTTTCTCACCGTGCATGCCTACCCGCAGACCATGAAGGCGGCGGTCGAGGCATGTACCGGCTCCGGCCTGAAGATACTCGCGGTGACGGTGCTGACCTCCTACGACGACAGCGACCTGCACGCGGCGGGCTATCGCCTCAACGTCTCCGATCTCGTCGAGGCGCGCGCCAGGCAGGCGCAGGCGCTCGGTGTCGACGGCCTCGTCAGCTCGCCCGAGGAAGCCGCCGCCCTGCGCAAGATCGTGGGCGATCGGATGAACCTGGTGACACCGGGCATCCGCCCCGCGGGTTCGGCGACCGGCGACCAGAAGCGCATCATGACGCCGGCCCGCGCCATTGCCGCCGGCGCCGACTATCTGGTGGTCGGACGTCCGGTGATGGAAGCGGCCGATCCGAAAGCCGCGGCCGAAGCCATTCATGCCGAGATCGCCCAGGCACTCGCCTGAGCCAACAACAAGGGAGAACAGAGATGGCGAAGGGATACTGGATTGGACGCGTCGACGTTCACAATGAGGAGGGCTACAAGCCCTATATGGCGGCCAACCCCGCAATCTTCCAGAAATTCGGCGGCAAGTTCATCGTTCGCGGCGGCAAGTTCACCGGCGTGGAGGGTCAGAGCCGCTCGCGCAACGTCGTGATCGAATTCCCCGATTACGCGACCGCGCTCGCTTGCTACCAATCGCCGGAATACCAGGCCAATATCAAGGTGCGGCAGCCGCATTCGATCGCCGACCTGATTATCATCGAGGGGCACGACAGCCCGTAGCCCGGACGCTGGTTCGGCTGCTCGGAACAAGGCTCCGATGGCCGTCGTTCAGGCATGTTGTGGTGCCGGAAAACCGGTTTCCACTTTGCCGGATCATGCTTTATACGGCGGGTGAGAGGTGAGCCATGGCAGACATGCGTCTGATTGTTGCGGGAGCCGGCGGCCGGATGGGCCGCACGCTGACGCGGGTGATTTCCGAAACCCCGGGGGCGGTGCTGGTCGGCGCGCTGGAAGCGCCGGGCTCGGAACTGCTCGGCAAGGACGCCGGCGTGCTCGCCGGCCTTCCCGCCAACGACGTCAAGCTGTCGGCCGACCTGTGGTCGATGTCGGCGGCGGCCGACGGCATGCTGGATTTCACGGTGCCGGCCGCGACCATCGCCAATGTCGCGATCGCGGCCGAGCGCGGCCTTGTTCACGTCATCGGCACCACCGGCCTGTCGCAATCCGACGACGCGGTGATCCGGAGTGTGACCAACCGCGCCATCGTCGTGAAATCGGGCAATATGAGCCTCGGCGTCAATCTGCTCGCCGCGCTGGTCAAGCGCGTCGCGCAGTCGCTCGACGAGAGCTTCGATATCGAAATTCTCGAGATGCACCACAAGTCCAAGATCGATGCGCCGTCGGGCACCGCCTTGATGCTCGGCGAAGCCGCTGCTGCCGGACGCAAGATCGCGCTGGAGCAGCATTCGGCGCGCGGCCGCGACGGCCTGACCGGCGCACGGCGCGCCGGCGATATCGGCTTTGCATCGCTGCGCGGCGGCACCGCGGCCGGTGATCACAGCGTGATCTTTGCCGGTCCCTCCGAGCGCATCACGCTGTCGCATCATGCCGAGGACCGCGCGCTGTTCGCGCAGGGCGCGCTGAAGGCGGCGCTGTGGGCGCACGGCAAGAAGCCCGGCATGTATTCGATGACCGACGTTCTCGGGTTGAACGACTGAGATCGGGCGACGAAATAAAATCCAGCCAAGCGAAAACGGAATCTGAAATGAGTGATCGTCTTCTTGTGCTCGTTCGTCACGGTCAGAGCGAATGGAATCTGAAGAACCTGTTCACCGGGTGGAAGGATCCCGATCTCACCGAGCAGGGCATCGCCGAGGCCAAGGACGCCGGACGCAAGCTGAAGGCGCAGGGCCTGTCGTTCGACGTCGCCTTTACGTCGGACCTGACGCGCGCGCAGCACACGCTGAAGCTGATGCTCGCCGAGATCGGCCAGACCGGATTGCCGACGACGAAGAATCTCGCGCTCAATGAGCGCGACTACGGCGATCTCTCGGGCCTCAACAAGGACGACGCCCGCAAGAAGTGGGGCGAGGACCAGGTCCTGGTCTGGCGCCGCTCCTACGACGTGCCGCCGCCCGGCGGCGAAAGCCTGAAGGATACGCTGGCGCGCACGCTGCCCTATTACGTGCAGGAGATCCTGCCCGGCGTGCTGCGCGGCCAGCGCACGCTGATCGCCGCCCACGGCAATTCGCTGCGCGCGCTGATCATGGTGCTGGAGAAGCTTTCGCCGGAGCAGATCCTCAAGCGCGAACTCGCGACCGGCGCGCCGGTGGTCTATCGGCTCAACGCCGACTCCACCGTTGCCTCCAAGGTCGATTTGGCGGGCTAGGCAAATCGGTTTGGATCGTCGACCCGTCATCCTGAGGAGCGCGAAGCGCGTCTCGAAGGATGCACGGCCCCGCTGGTGGCCGTCGACCCTTCGAGGCTCGCTTGCGCGAGCACCTCAGGGTGACGGTCCAGCAGCGCGTTCGCTTTAGTGCAATCCCACCTGGCCGGCTTCCCAGCCCAGCATCGCCTGCTTACGGGTGATGCCCCAGTGATAACCGGTCAGCGCACCGCTCTTGCCGAGTGCGCGATGGCAGGGCACCACGAACGACACCGGATTGCGGCCGACCGCGGCGCCCACGGCGCGCGAGGCCTTCGGGCTGCTGATCTTGTTGGCGATGTCGGAATAGCTCACGGCGCGGCCCATCGGGACCTTGAGCAGCGTTTCCCACACCCGCACCTCGAAGTCGGTGCCGATCAAGACGACGCGCAGCGGCTGGTCTGCCCGCCACAACCGTGTATCGAACACGCGCTGCGCCAGTGCGGTGGTGCCGTCGGTGTCCTCGACAAAGGTCGCGTTCGGCCAGCGGCGCTTCATGTCGGCAAACGCGGTCTGCTCGTCTCCGGGGTCGGCGAAGGCAAGCCCCGCGAGCCCGCGGTCGGTTGCGATCACGATCGCGGTGCCGAACGGCGAGGGGTGGAAGCCGAAGCGCAGCGTCATGCCGCCGCCGCCGGTCTTCCATTCGCCTGGAGACATCGCCTCATGCGTGACGAACAGATCGTGCAGCCGTCCCGGTCCCGAGAGACCTGAGTCGAGTGCGGCGTCGAGCACGCTGGCGGAATCGCGCAGCAGGTTCTTGGCGTGGTCGAGGGTCAACGCCTGCATGAAGGCCTTCGGCGTCAACCCGGCCCAGCGGCGGAACAGATGGTGCAGTTCATCCGGCGTCACGGCGGCGGCATCGGCCATCGCTTCGATGGTCGGCTGCGCGCGCCAGTGCTCCGAAATGAACGCGATGGCGCGCCGCACCGAGTCATAGTCGCGCAGCGCGGCGCTCTGAAGGCCCGGCTTGGCCAGGCGCTGGTCGTGTATGGCGAGTGTCATCATGGTGTCTGATTTAGGGGCCATGGCGCGTCCAAACCACCCGATTTCCGACAAGCACGATCTGGAAAAGTGGGGACCGGATTTCCGACGAGATCATGCTCAAAAACAAACTCTATCAAGCGATGGGATTGTAAGTCGGGCCGCGTTTCGCGGTGTTCAGGGCCGCAGTCAATGCCTTGGAAAAACTTGCCTTTTCGTCCGGGTTCAGGAAGCTGCCGACGCTGACCCGGCGGCCCCGGGACACCAGGTAAAGGCGCTCGATGCCGAACTCCTCATGCGAGATCTTCTCGAACCGCACCCAGAGCGGGTTGAGCACCCATTCGACCACATGGCCGCGGTGACTGATCCGGCGCACCCGCAGTTCCGACGGCGTGACGGTGATCTCTTCGCTCGCCTTGGCGGTGCGGAAATTGACCTTGAACGCCCAGTAGATCACCAGCACGTCGAGGCCGAAGAAGCCGAAGATCGGCCAGGCGCCCAGCCACCAGAACACCGCGCCGGCGATGAAGCTGACCACGGTGACGAACGACATCAGTACGATGAAGCCGGTGCGATTCAGCGAGCGGTGCGGCGTCAGCAGCGCCGAGAACAGTTTCGGCTCCGCTTCGGGCGCATCGACGTCGAGGTCATTGGCCCTGGGGTCTTCGCCCGGATCAAAGTCGTTGCCTGCGGTCATGACGTATCAGTATATCCCGTTCATGGCCAAAATCATCCGCTCTCAACGCGCCAGCACCTCAAGCGTTCGGTCCGCGCCGAAGAAGAAAGCCGCGAAGGCGGCAAAGCCGCTGCCCAAAGGCGCGGCAAAGAAGCCGGCGACCAAGGCCGTCAAGAAGGCTGCAAAGCCGAAGCCATGGACGGCGGAGGAGGTCTACGAGGCCTTCGACCGGTTCCGCAAAGCCAATCCCGAGCCGAAGGGCGAGCTAGAGCACCTCAACCCCTACACGCTGCTGGTTGCGGTGGTGTTGTCGGCGCAGGCAACCGATGCCGGCGTCAACAAGGCGACGCGGCCGCTGTTTGAAATCGCCGACACGCCGCAGAAGATGCTTGAGCTCGGCGAAGACAGAGTACGCGAGTACATCAAGACCATCGGGCTCTATCGCAACAAGGCCAGAAACGTCATCGCACTCTCCGAGAAGCTGATCGCCGAATTCGGCGGTGAGGTGCCGCGCACCCGCGCCGAAATCGAATCATTGCCCGGCGCCGGCCGCAAGACTGCGAATGTCGTGCTCAACATGGCATTCGGCGAACATACGATGGCGGTCGACACCCATGTGTTTCGCGTCGGCAATCGCACCGGTCTCGCGCCCGGCAAGACGCCGCTCGATGTCGAGCTGGGATTGGAAAAGGTGATCCCGACGGAGTTCATGCTGCACGCCCATCACTGGCTGATCCTGCATGGCCGCTATACTTGCCTCGCCCGCGGTCCGCGTTGCGACGTGTGCCTGATCAATGATCTTTGCCGGTGGCCGGAGAAGACCATCTGAGCCATGATCGTCATGTGCTAAGTGACGCGCCCGGCGTTCGGCGCGTGTGATTGAGGGGAGTGTGGTGTGGCAGAGCAGGTTCAAGACGGTCCGTCACAAGTCAGCCCGACCGCGCCCGCACCAGTGGCAACACCAGCCAAGCCGCAGCCTGCGGGGAGCGGCTTCGGGAGCCGTTTCGCCATTCCGCTGTTTGCGGTGCTGGCCGCGCTTGTGTTCGTCGCGGTGGCGACCACGCATTGGGACGCCTGGGTCGGCAGTGCCACCATCCAGAGCACCAATGATGCCTATGTGCGCGCCGAGTTGACCCAGCTCAGCAGCCGCGTGTCCGGCGAAGTGCTCACCGTCGCCGTCTCCGATTTCCAGCGCGTCAAGGCCGGCGATCTCCTGGTGCAGATCGATCTTGCCGACTATCAGGCACAGGTCGCGCAGGCCGAGGCCGGTGTGGTCGGTGCGCAGGCCGCGCTCGATAACCTCAACAACCAGGTCGAGCTGCAATATGCGACCATCGCGCAGGCCGAGGCCTCGCGGTTGTCTGCGGAGGCGCAGCAGACCCTGGCGCGCCAGGAGGAAGAGCGTCAGCAGTCACTGTCGCAAACCGACGCCGGCACGCGGCAGCGGCTCGAGCAGACCACCGCGGCCAGCGCCAAGGCGGAAGCCGATGTGCGCGCCAGCCGCGCGGTGATCGCCGCGCAGCGCCATCAGCTCGAGGTCCTGCAAGGCACCAAGAAGCAGCGTGCCGCCGACCTCGACGCCGCCAAGGCGCTGCTGGCATCGGCCAAGCTCAAGCTTGGATACACCAGGATCGCCGCGCCGTTCGACGGCGTGACCGGCGAGCGCCAGGTGCAGCCGGGCGACTACGTCAACATCGGCACCAATCTGATCAATGTCGTGCCGCTGCCGAACGTTTATGTGATCGCCAACTACAAGGAAACCCAGCTGACCAACGTCAAGCCGGGCCAGCCGGTCGAGGTCACCGTCGACACATTCTCCGGCCAGACGCTGCGCGGCGTTGTCGAGCGCATTGCGCCGGCGAGCGGCTCGCAATTCGCGCTGCTGCCGCCCGACAACGCCACCGGCAATTTCACCAAGGTGGTGCAGCGCATTCCGGTGCGTATCCAGTTCGACAAGGGCCAGCCGTTGCTCGAGCGACTGCTGCCGGGCATGTCGGTCGTCACGCGGATCAACACCGGCGAGGCGGTCGCCAATGGCGGAAAATGACGAGCGCGAGCGCGGTCCGGTCTCGCGGGGCGACGTCGCGCGCTATCCGGTGTTTGCCGTCGTCGCCGTGCTGCTCGGCGCGTTCCTCGCGAATTTCGACAGCCGCCTGACCTCGGTCGGCCTGCCCGACCTGCGGGGCGCGTTCTCGCTCACCTTCGACGAGGGGGCCTGGCTCTCGACCGCCGCGATCGGCTCGCAGATCTTCATCGCGCCCGCGGTGGCCTGGCTCGCCACCGCGTTCGGTCTGCGCCGCGTGCTCGGGATTCCGAGCCTGGTCTATGCCGTGGTCTCGCTGATCATCCCGTTCGTGCATGACTACACGACGCTGATCGTGCTCAGCATCGCCCACGGCATGCTGCTCGGCACCTTCGTGCCCGCGACGCTGATGATCATCCTGCGCAACCTGCCGATCCGCTGGTGGCTGCCGGCGATCGCGATGTATTCGATCCGTGTCGGCTTCGCGCTGGACTCGTCGAGCTCGCTGGTCGGATTCTATGTCGAGCATCTCGGCTGGCAGTGGCTGTACTGGCAGGGTGTCGTGATCGCGCCGCTGATGGGGCTGATGGTGTATCTCGGCACGCCGAATGAGCCGGTCAATCGCGACCTGCTGCACCATGCCGATTGGGGTGGCATGCTGCTGCTCGGCGCCGGCCTGGGGATGGTTTATGCCGGGCTCGATCAGGGCAACCGGCTGGACTGGCTGTCGTCGGGCACCGTGATGGCGCTCCTGATCGGCGGCGGGCTTTTGATCATCGCCTTCATGATCAACGAGACGGTCGCGCGCCGGCCGTGGGCGCATTTCAACGTGCTGTTCTCGCGCAATATCGGGCTCTCGCTGATCGTGATCCTGCTGTACACGCTGACCAGCCTGTCGAACTCGTCGCTGGTGCCGAATTTCCTCGGCACCATCGGCGCGCTGCGGCCGGAGCAGTCGGGCGTGCTGCTGTTCACCTACGGCGCGCTGCCGATGTTCGTGCTGGTGCCGATCTCGATTGTCCTGTTGCGTCACCTCGATCCGCGCATCGTCGTGGTGCTGGGATTCTCGGCATTCGCAGCGGCCAATCTCTGGGGCACGCAGCTGAGCCATGTCTGGGCACGCGAGGACTTCGTCGGCATCGTCCTGCTCACGTCGGTCGGGCAGGCGTTCACGCTGCTGCCGATCATCATCATGGCGCTGTCCAATTCCGATCCGTCGCGGGCGACGGCATTCGCGGCCTATATCCAGATCATGCGGCTCGGCGGCGCCGAGATCGGCATCGCTCTGATGGGCACCTGGCTGCGGGTCCGCGAGCAGATCCATTCGAATTATCTCGGCCAGCACGTCCAGAACGGCGATGTCGACGTCGTGAACCTGCTGAAGCGGTTGGCGGGTGAATTTTCCGGCCACGGCATCGGGGCGGCGGCGGGGCGCGCCATCGGCACGCTCGCGGCGCTGGTGCAGCGCGAGGCCAACACGCTCGCCTACATTGACGGCTTCTGGCTGTGTTTCTGGATCGCGATCCTGGCGCTGTTCCTGGTCGCCCTGATCACGCGCGCGCCGCAGGGTCCGCTGTCGCCGGTGCCGCTTGGCTTCGTAAAGAACGTGCTGCGCAGGTTGGGCGCCGCCGCTTCCTGACTTGCGAACGGCGCGGATATCGCCGGGGGCTTGCTGCTGCCGGGGTCAATTTATAGTGAATGCGGCGCTCCAGCTATCTCGCGGGCGCCTGAAATATTTTGCACGCCGCGTGGTTCCACAAGCGGGGGAACGGGAGCCACGATGATCGAGACCAAGCAGACGGCCGCGCTTGTTTCCATGGCGACGGCGGTTCCACCGCATCTATTCCATCAGGGACAAATCCTGCAGGCCGCGCGCGACCTTCTCGCCGACCGCTATCCGGAGTTCGAGACGCTCTCCAGCCTGTTCGCCAACACCGGCATTCAGCATCGCTATGGCGTGAAGCCGATCGAATGGTATCTCGAACGGCGCGGTTGGCCGGAGCGGACGCAGGCGTTTCTGGAAGGCGCGGAGGCGTTGTTCGTCGAGGTCGCCCGCAAGGCGATTGCGCGTGCCGATTTGACCGGCAGCGACATCGACGTCGTGGTCACGGTGTGCTCGACGGGCATCGCTACGCCGACGCTGGAGGCGCGCGTCGCCGGCCAACTCGGTCTGCGGACCGATGTGTCGCGCGTGCCGGTGTTCGGCCTCGGCTGCGCGGGCGGCGTGTCGGGCCTGTCGATCGCGGCGCGGCTGGCGCAGGCGCACCCCGGTGCGAACGTGCTGCTGGTCGCGCTCGAGCTCTGCACGCTCGCGGTCCGCCACGATGAGCTCACCAAGGCGAATATCGTCGCGGCCAGCCTGTTCGGCGATGGCGCCGCTGCGATCGTGCTGCGCGCCGGCGACGGCGGTGCGACGCGAATCGAGGCGACCGGCGAAAAGCTGTGGCCGGATACACTCGGCATCATGGGCTGGACGGTCGATCCGGAAGGATTCGGCGTCGTCTTTCAGCGCACCATTCCCGATTTTGTCCGCGACCATGTTGGCCCGGCCGTTGCCGAAATTCTGGCACGGATGGAGTTGACGGTCGATGACATCGATCGCTTCCTCTGCCATCCCGGCGGCTCCAAGGTCATCGCCGCGCTGGAGAGGGCGCTCGCGCTCGACCAGGGCACGCTCGATCACGAGCGCGACGTCATCGCGGCGTGCGGCAACATGTCGGCCCCGACGGTTCTCTTCGTCCTCGAACGCGCCCGCGCCAAGGGCTTGCCGCCGCGCTCGCTGCTTACGGCGCTCGGCCCTGGCTTCACGCTCAGCTGCGTCGCGCTCAGGCACACGGCGTGAACTTCGCTTCGGTCATCCTTGCGCTGGTGACGCTGCAGCGTCTCGGCGAGCTCGTGCTGTCCCGTCGCAACACGGAGCGGCTGCTGGCGCGCGGCGCGATCGAGGTCGGCGCCAGGCATTACCCGCTCATTGTGCTGGTTCACGCCGGCTGGCTGACCGCGCTGTGGATCTGGGGCCGCAACCAGGATGTCAACCTGGCCATATTGGCGGCCTTTCTGCTGTTGCAAGGCCTGCGGCTGTGGATCCTCGCTGCGCTCGGACCGCGATGGACCACGCGGATCATCGTCTTGCCGGGCGCGCCGCTGGTCGCATCCGGGCCGTACCGATATTTCCCTCATCCAAACTATGTCGTCGTCGTCGGTGAGATCGCGCTGCTCCCGCTCGCACTGCATCTGCCGGTGCTGGCGCTGCTCTTCACCGTGCTCAATCTCGCGGTGCTTGCGATCCGGATTCGCGCCGAGAGCCGCGCGCTCTCGGTTGCGGACTGGCCGCGCGTCAGCACGCCGTGAGCGACCGGGCGGAGCATCGCACCGACAGCCCATCGGCTGCGACCTGGGCAGGCTTCCTCCTGATGTGCTTCGGCATGTTCATGGCGATCCTCGACATCCAGGTCGTCGCGACGTCATTGCCGACGATCCAGCGCGCGCTCGCGATCTCGCCTTCCGCGATGAGCTGGATCCAGACCGCCTATTTGATCGCCGAGGTGATCGCGATCCCACTGACCGGACTGTTCACCCACGCGCTATCGTTGCGTTGGCTGTTCGCGATCGCCGTGAGCCTGTTCACCATCGCCTCGGTCGGTTGCGCCATCAGTGGCGGCTTTGCCGTGCTGCTGGCATTTCGCGTGCTGCAGGGATTTTCCGGCGGTGTCCTGATCCCAGCGGTGTTTTCCGCCGTGTTCATGTTGTTTCCGGCGCGGCTTCATCCCGTGGCGACCACGATCGGCGGCGTCGTCGCGGTGCTCGCACCGACCGTTGGACCGGTCGTCGGTGGCTGGATCACGCAGACCTGGTCGTGGCCGTGGTTGTTCCTGATCAACCTGGTTCCGGGAACGATTGCGGCCACGGTCACGCCGTTGCTGCTTCCGAAGGAGGGCGTGCATCTCCGCGCCTTCGCCAGGCTGGATACATGGTCGCTGATCCTGCTTGCAGCGGCGCTCGCAAGCCTCATGATCGGTTTGAAGGAAGCGCCGCAGCGCGGTTGGGCCTCAATGCCTTGCCTGAGCCTGCTGATCGGAAGCATGGCCGGGATGGGGCTGCTGATCCGTCGCACGCTCCGCGCGGCGTATCCGATCGCGCGATTGACCCTGTTCAGGCGGCGTTCGTTCGCGATCGGTTGCGCCCTGAGCTTCTGCCTCGGCACCGGCCTGTATGGATCGACCTATCTGATGCCGGTCTTCCTCGGCTTCGTTCGCCGCCATGATGCCTTCGAGATCGGCACCATCATGCTGGTCACGGGGGTTGCGCAGCTCATCGCCGCGCCATTGGCGGCAATCCTCGAAAGCCGCGTCGGCGCGCTTTTGTTGACTGCTACAGGCTTCGCCTTGTTCGCGCTCGGTCTCGGCTTGAGCGCCTTTCAGCCGCGCACCGCGGATTTTGGCGAGATGTTGTGGCCGCAGATCGTGCGCGGTGTCGCGATCATGTTCTGCCTGCTGCCGCCGACACGCATTGCGCTGGGCACTCTGCCGGAGGCGGAGGTTGCCGACGCCAGCGGGTTGTTCAACCTGATGCGTAATCTGGGTGGCGCGATCGGGATCGCCTTGATCGACACCATCCTCTACGGCCGAAGCCCGATTTATGGTGAGGATTTTCGTGCACGCCTGCTGGCAGGTGATCTCAACGCGGCACAGGCGATCGGCCTCGATCCAATGTTGCTGATCAACCGTCCACCAGGTCCGCCGGACGAAGCGACGGTGGCGTTTATCCGGCCGCTGGTCGAGCGGGCATCGCTCGCACTCAGCGTCAACGAGGCATGGGCGATGCTCGCTTGCGTCGCGATCATCGGGATTCTGCTGGTGTTATTCGCGCGCGATCGGACGCCTTCTTCACCGTCGGTGCCTTCAGACCCGGTCTAGCTGCGGCCGTGCTCCTTCACGCGCCTTTCTCATCGGAGGCGATGGCCGAAATCGCCACCCGCTTCCTTCCGAACAGCCCCCGCCTCCCGCCGCCTCGTCGAGCTTGACGGCAGCTAGTCAGTGATGCTATGTACTAGTAGTCAGTAACGCTAAGTAGGATGAGGAGATGTTCCGTGAGCAAGCAGATGACGGAGATGCTCAAGGGCACGCTGGAGGGCATCGTCCTCGCAATCCTCTCCGTGCGGCCCGCGTACGGTTACGAGATCACGGCGCGTTTGCGGGAGCAGGGCTTCTCCGACATCGCCGAAGGCACCGTCTACGCATTGCTCGTCAGGAACGAGCAAAAGGGCTTCGTCGCCGTTGAGAGGGTCCCGTCCGAAAAGGGACCACCGCGCAAGGTGTATTCGCTCAACGCTCAGGGACACGAATATCTCGAGGAGTTTTGGAGGACATGGAGCTTCCTCGCGGAACGTCTCGAACAGCTCCGGGAAAGAAAGGCATGAACATGTTCATCGCACGGATGATCGATGAGAAGAAACGCTACTGGAAGTACAAGGCGCGCACGGAGCAGCTTCCCGCAAACTATCACACCGCGATCGATGCGCTGGAGCGGTACCTCATGTACTTCGGGCCGGGGAAGGGCGACGAGTTGCTGGCGATGCTGGAGGATCTTGCCGATCTCTTCGACGAGAGCGCCGCGAGCGGAACTCCGATCCGCGCGATCGTGGGTGAAGACCCCGTGGAGTTCGCCGAGGCATTTCGTCGGAACTATCCGGTGGGCCAGTGGATCATCCGGGAGCGCGAACGGCTGACCCAAGCCATCGATGGCGTCGCGGGCAACCAACCGTAACGAAACAGAGAGCGGCCGACGGGAGGCCACAAGGCAATGAGTGACGTCAATGGCGTAGTCGAGCACGGCTGGGAGCAGGTGGCGGACACCTTCCGCGCCAACTTCAAAGAAGGAAAGGACCTGGGCGCGGCATGCTGCGTCTACGTCGATGGGCGTGCTGTGGTCGATCTGTGGGGCGGTCTGGCCGACCGCGCCGGGAATCGCCCATGGGTAAAGGACACGATCGCGCTCGTCGCGTCGACTACGAAGGGTGCGACCGCGATGTGCGCTCACCTCCTTGTCCAGCGTGGACAGCTCGATCTCGATGCTCCCGTCACCCGATATTGGCCGGAGTTCGGCGCGGCGGGCAAGGAGAAGATGCCGGTCAGGTATTTGCTCTCTCACCAAGCCGGTCTGCCGTATGTCGACACACCGCTGACATTCGAGGAGGCGTGCGCTTGGGATCCGCTTGTTCGCGCGCTGGAAGTGCAGAAGCCGCTCTGGACGCCCGGGACGGAGCACCTCTACCACGCCATGACGTTCGGCTTCCTCGTCGGAGAGGTCGTCAGGCGCATCACGGGCAAATCCCTGGGCACATTCTTCGCCGAGGAAATCGCCCGCCCTCTCGAGCTCTCCGCATGGATCGGTCTACCCGAAGAGATCGAGCCGCGGGTTGCCCGGCTCGAGGTGGCTCCGTTCCCATACGACTCCCCCGAAGACCTGGTGACTGACTTCGCCAGGCTCATCAGGTTGGACCCCGCCGTGGCGGCGACCTTGGTGAAGGATGTTTACGGACCGGGTTCGGCCTTCATGAAGGCTGGGGCAGTGGGCGGCGTCACCCAGGAGAACATGCACTCGCGGACTTATCGGGCAGCGGAGTTTCCCGCCGCGAACATGTTTGCCAACGCCCACTCCATCGCCCGCATGTACGCTGCAACGGTGAGCGACGTCGACGGCTTTCGTCTTCTCCAGCCCGATACGGTGGCGGCGATGACGGTGGTTCAGACCGACCGCACGCGCATGCATGGCGTCCCCCCGGAGTTGCTGCCCCACACGAAGAACCTGTTCAACATGTCGCAGGGCTTCTGGCAGGCTACCCCGCCCATCAGCCCCCTGCTCGGCCCAGCGTCATTCGGCCATCCGGGCAGCGGAGGGTCGCTGGGGGCTGCCGACCCCGACTCCCGGGTCAGCTTCGGCTACGTTACCAATCTCTGGGCGGCCACCTTGATCGATCCGCGTGCCATCGAGCTGACGTCCGCGGTCAGAAAGTGCCTCGGCTAAAGCGCGATGAGATTGGCTTGAATCATCATCGCGCCTTAGCTCGTTGCTTGAGCAATGATCTTTCGGAAAAACCGCTTCCACACCTTTCCGGATCAAGCGCTAGATCGAGGATACGTTGCTTCGCCGCGCCGGCTCGATCAGCTCGCGCCGCGGGCCTGACAGGCGCTTGTACATGTGCACCATGAACGCCATCCCGAACAGCGGCGTCGCCAGATTGACGATCGGGATCGACACAAAGGCGGCGATGAACAGACCGGCGGTGAACACGGTCGCCGCGTTCTCCTTGCGCATCGCCTTGGCATCCTCTGGCGAACGGAAGCGCATCGCGGCGAGCTCGAAATACTCGCGGCCGAGCAGCCAGGCGGTCGCGATGAAGAAGATGATGAAGCCCGCACCCGCGAACAGCACGAACGGCAGCGCGACGAGGTAAACCAGGATCGTCAGCAGCGCGGTCTTGACGCCCTCGATGGTCGCAAGCGTGACCGGCAGCGCCGTGCCGGGATGGTCGGCCGGATAGTGCTCGCGCTCGACATGGTCGGCGACGTCGTCGACAAACAGGCTCGCCACCAGCGAGGTGATCGCGGGCATCAGGAAGATGCCGCCGAGCACGACGCCAAGGCCCGCCGAGATCGAGATGATCCACGACAGCACGTGCAGCGTGGAATGGAAGTTGGGGCCGAGCATGCCTTCGGCCCAGACCTCGCCGGCGTCGGCAAACCAACCCAGCAGCCGCTGCAATCCGATCGCGAGCACGGTGATCAGCACCAGCGCAAGTCCGATCGAACGCCACAGGATCGTGCGCATTGGCGGCGACAGGATTTGCGAAAGCGCCTTGACGGCGGCGTCGAACATGACCGGGTTACCTCTGCAAAATGACGAGCGAGAGGTAGCCACCCAATATGGCTTCGGCAAGTGCCGCTTGTGTCGCGGTCACAGCCTTTTCGAGCGAAGTCCGCCCGCACTCGATGCGGGGTGGACGCCGGTTCGCGTCAAGAAACGCTTTAGGCGTCGAGCGGCTTGCCGCGGACGTTGGGCCCCCAGACACCGATCGTAATAATTACGATCACCATCGCCGCGGTGATCAGGCCGAACACCCCGCTGACGCCGGCCTCCTTCAACATGAACGCCACGATGAAGCCGGAGAAGGTCGCGCTGAGCCGGCTCATCGAATAGACGAGGCCCGCCGCGCGCGCCCGGATCGCGGTCGGGAACACCTCGGTCTGATAGGCGTGATAGGCATAGGACAGCGTCATGTTGGCGCCGGTCACCAGCACGCCGCTGGCGATCAGGAGCATCGGCTCGGTGAGCTGCGCAAACGCGAGGCCGAACACCGAGATCGCGGCGGCCGCGCCGCAAATGATCCATTTGCGTTCGAAACGGTCAGCGAAGGTTGCGGCCAGTAGCGGCGCGAGCGGATAGGCGAAGGCGATGATGAAGGAATATTGCAGGCTCTTGGTGACGTTGATGCCCTTCTCGACCAGCAGCGCCGGAACCCAGTTGGAGAAGCCGTAGACGCCGAACGCCTGGCACAGATTGAAGATCATGAAGAGCACGACGAGCGAGGCGTAGGGGGGCCGGAACAAATCGGCATAGCCGGTCTCGACCGGCGCACGTGCCGGCGCCATCGCGGCTTTAACGGCAGGACGTGGCGCGGCCGCAGGCGATGAGGCCTCGAGCGTCCGCATGGTCTTCTCGGCCTCGGCAAGGCGGCCATGCCGGGCCAGCCAGAGCGGGCTCTCCGGCACGTAGAGCCGCAGCACCCAGATGATCATGCTGGCGGCGGCGCCGATCAGCACCACCCAGCGCCAGCCATCGATGCCGTAAGGCGAGAGCGGCACCAGCCACCACGACAGCGCGGCGACGATCGGCACCGCCGACAGCATCACCGCCTGGTTGATCGCAAAGGCCCGGCCGCGCATCCAGCTCGGCACCAGCTCGGTGATGTAGGCGTCGATGGTGATGACTTCGATGCCGATCCCGATTCCGGCGATGAAGCGCCACACCAGCACGCCGCCAGGGGTGGTCTGGCACGCCATGATCACCGACGCCGCGCTGTAGAACAGCAGCGAATAGGTGAAGACGGCCTTGCGCCCGTAGCGATCGGCGAGAAAACCGAGGCAGAAGGTGCCGATGAACAGGCCGGCGAAAGTCGCCGCGACGAAGGCGCCGATCCCGGAGAAGCCGAAGAAGGCCTGCGTCGTCGTGGTCATCAGCCCGCTACGGGCGAGGCCCGGCGCGATATAGCCGGTGAAGAACAGATCGTAGATTTCGAAGCAGCCGCCGAGCGAGAGCAGGATCACCAGCCGCCAGACGTAGCCGGAGGTGGGCAGCGTCTCGAGCCGCCGCGAGATCCCGTCCGGCCCGCTTGTCGTGTTGGCAAGATCGGCAACCGAGCCGAGTTCGACGGCGCTCATGATGGTCCTCCCCGAATGGTCCAATGGCCGCCTTTCTTGCGAAGGCGTGCCGGTTGCGCATGTTTGGCAGCCGGGTGTCAGAAATCCAGACGAACATATCGAAGGGATCGTTCGATATTTTCGATAGCACCATTTCTGAAGCGCGTGAAAGCGCTTTAGATCAGCAGCGTCGCTTCCCACGCGCCACGCCCGACCTGTTCAGCGATCAGGGAGCGGATGAGCCGGCACATCTCCTCCATCACATAGGTCATCGGCCGGTTGCGCAAGCGGCAGAGATAGAGCGTGCGGCTCAGCCTGGGTTCGATCACCTCGCGTGCGACCAGCAAGCGCGCTTTCAATGGCTCGCTGACGAAATGCGTCGTCGCGATCGTGCAGCCGAGGCCCGCGGTCAAGGCACCGATCATCCCGCTGGTTGAATTGAGGTGCAGGATTGCATTGGCCTCCAGCCGCTTCAGCGGCACGGGGTCGTCCAGCAGGGCGCGGGCCGACAGCCCGTGCCGCAGCAGGATCAGCGGCAGTTGGGCCACCTGCTCGAACGTGATCGGCCCCTTCTTGCCGATCAGCTTCTCGGTGCCTACGCAGAACATCTGCTCCTCCAGCACCGGCTCGGCGATCAGGTCCTTTTCCGACGGCGGATTGTAGACCAGCGCGAGGTCGACATCGGAGCTCATCAAATGCAGTAGCGTCGCGCCGGAGAGACTCTCGGTCAGCGACAGCTTCAGGTTCGGATACTTCGCCAGCACGGTCCGCATCAGCGGCACGCCGATCGCCTTCATGCCGGAATTGGCCATGCCGATCGAGATCTCGCCGGCAATTGCGCTGCCGCCTTCCTTGATCTCGCGCTCTGCCGCCGCCATCGCGCGCAGGATGATGCGGGCATGCTCATAGAGCCGCTCGCCCGCCGCGGTCGGTTCCATGCCGCGCGGCTTGCGCTCGAACAGCGGCGTGGCGAATTCCGCCTCGAGATTGGCGATGTGGTGGCTGAGCGCGGATTGCGCGACATTGGCCTGATCCGCCGCCCGCGACAGGTTGCGTTGCTCGTAAACCGCGATGAAATAGCGAAGCTGGCGCGAATCCATTGGGGTTCTGCGTTCTAGAACGACGAATGCACTATTCGACAGATTATATTTTTCAGATAGCGTGCGGAAGCCTAACCTGCGCCGATCACAAAGCGTTTTCGAGCGAAGTGGGTACCGGTTCGCGTGAAGAAAACGCCTCTGAACAAGAGCGCAACGAGCACGGAGAAACCGATGACCGGGAGCGGACTGCCGCTGGAAGGCGTGAGGGTCGTCGAGATGACCCACATGGTGATGGGGCCGACCTGCGGAATGATCCTGGCGCAACTCGGCGCCGAGGTGATCAAGGTTGAACCGCCCGCCGGCGACAAGACCCGCTCGCTCGGCGGCATGGGCGTCTCCTTCTTCCCGCTGTTCAATCGCGGCAAGCGCAGCGTCGTGCTCGATTTCGCCAAGCCCGAGGACCGCGACACCATGCATCGGCTGCTCGCCGGCGCCGACGTGTTCCTGGAGAATTTTCGTGATGGCCAGCTCGACAAGCAGGGGCTTGGCGCAGACGAGCTGCGCACGAAATATCCGCATCTGATCATCGCCGGCCACAAGGGCTTTCTCTCCGGCCCCTACGATCATCGCCCGGCACTCGACGAGGTCGTGCAGATGATGTCGGGGCTTGCGGCGATGACCGGCACGCGCGACAACCCGCAGCGCGTCGGCTCTTCCGCCAACGACATCATGGGCGGCATGTTCGGCGTGATCTCGATCCTCGCCGCGCTCTATCAGAAGCGTGGCGGCAACCGGAATGGCGCCGACATCCGCATCGGCCTGTTCGAGAACTGCCTGTTCCTGGTCGCCCAGCACATGGTCGAGTACGAGATGACCGGGCGCAAGCCGCGCTCGATGCCGGAGCGCGAGCATGCCTGGCCGATCTACGACATCTTCGATGCCGCCGGCGGCGACCGCCTCTTCATCGGCGTCGTCACCGAAGGCCATTGGCAGAGCTTCTGCCGCGAGTTCGGCCTGACGGAATTCGCCGACGATCCGACGCTGCGCTCGACCACGGACCGCATCATGGCGCGCGACCGGATCATTCCGCGCGTCGCCGAGGTGATCAAAGGCTGGAATGTGGCCGACCTCTCGGCAAGGCTCGACGCGCTCAACATCTGCTTCTCGCCGATCAACCGGCCGGAGGATCTGCTGCAGGATCCGCATGTGCTGCGGCCGGGTGGGCTCGTCAACAATGTCAACGCCGACGGC
This sequence comes from Bradyrhizobium sp. JR3.5, assembly GCF_054057015.1. Lineage (NCBI taxonomy): Bacteria > Pseudomonadati > Pseudomonadota > Alphaproteobacteria > Hyphomicrobiales > Nitrobacteraceae > Bradyrhizobium > Bradyrhizobium sp. JR3.5. The sequence continues at coordinate 2,781,024 of NZ_JBSRYV010000002.1, read as the reverse complement.
AAGCCGTTCCGCGTTCCGGCGCTGCCGGTCGAATGGAACGGCACCCATATCGGCGAAGGCCTGAAAGTGCCGGTGCTGGGCGCCGATACCGATGCGGTGCGCGCCGAACTCGCACAACAGAAGATTTCATCAACCGGAAACGCTGCGTGAGGCTGACATGACCCGCGTCCACGATATCTATCCCAACGACAAGGTGAGCTTGCGCGAAGTCGGTCTGCGCGACGGCCTGCAGCTCGTGAAGACATTCCCGTCGACCGCCGCGAAGCAGCGCTGGGTGCGCGACGAATATGCCGCCGGCGTCAGGCATTTCGAGGTCGGCTCGTTCCTGCCGGCCAAGACTTTCCCGCAATTCGTCGATGTCCGCGATGTCATCGCAACCATTGCCGCGCTGCCCGGCGCGCACGGTGTCGCGCTGGCGCTGAACGAGCGCGGCGTCAACGAAGCGCTGGCCTCCGGCGTCGCCGAGATCGCCTCGGTGGTGTCGGCGACCGAGGAGCACAGCCAGGCCAATGCCAACTGCTCGCGCGAGTCGGCGATCGAGAACATCAAGCGCCTCTGTGAATTGCGCGATGCCAGCGCGCACAAGCCGCTGGTCAATGCCGCGATCTCGATGGGACTGGGCTGCTCGATCGTGGGTGCGGTCGATCCGAAGGAGGTGCTGCGCCTCACCGAGAAGCTCTATGAGGTTGGCGTCGACATGGTCGCGATCGCCGATACCGTCGGCTATGCCGGGCCGAAGCAGGTCGGCGAACTGACGCGCGGCGCGGTGAAGATCGCCGGCTCCAAGCCGGTCTGCGTCCATCTGCACGACACCCGCGGCATGGGCATCGCCAATGCCTCCGCCGCGCTCGATGAAGGCGCCCGCGTGTTCGACGGCTCGCTCGGTGGCCTCGGCGGCTGCCCGTTCGCGCCGGGTGCCACCGGCAATGTCGTGTTCGAGGATCTCGTCTTCCTCTGCGAGAGCAAGGGATTTCCGACCGGCATCGATCTCGACCGCCTCATCGAGGTGCGCGCGATCCTGAAATCCGAGATGCCGAACGAGCAGCTCTATGGCGGCCTCGCCCGGGCGGGCCTGCCGCGCGGCGCCAAGGCGAAGGCGGCGTAGCGGGACACTGGCCCGGGCGGAGCGTAGCGAAATCCGGGTCGCCCCGCAGCCATAACAGGACCGGATTGCGCTGCGTTCCAACCGGCGCGGTTGCCCGGCGAACCGATCATCCCGCCGAGCCGCTTGCCGTGCGCCTGACGCTGGCGACGACGTTCTGATCAGTCGCGCGTGCGCCGGATCGAGCTGAAGTCCTCGACATCGGGCTGCACAGGAGGTGTTTCGCGATAAGGCGGCACGATCAGCACCACGACCCGCCGTATCCGGCCGGGCCTGCCCAGCAGCGTCGCCTGGGCATCAAACTCGGAGCGAAAGACGTCGGTCGCGCGCAACGTCGTCCGCTCCATCCAGTTCAGGCAATCCGTCTGGTCGGCGAAGCACAATGCGGCCCAGCCACGATCGAGCGTGGTCTTGCGCGGCAAGCCCTAGGTGTACTGATAGGCGAACGGTCGGGCATAGTGCGGATGGTCCGGACTGTAGAAGGCGGCAGCGAAAGCGAGCGCGTCGTCGCCGCTGACGGCGGCGAGCGGTGTCCCGGCCGCATCGCGCCATCGCGCGGTGAGCTCCGCCGCGGCGGCGTGATAGAAGTCGCGGCCTTCTTCATAGCCGTAAGCGTTGCGATAGAGGGGATGGATCGGAGCGCCGACGGTGACGGCGAGAACGGCGATCCCGGCCACCATGACGGCCGGGTTGACCGCGTAGAAGCGCTCGATCGGGTAGCTCGTTGCGCACACGATCAGAACCACGAACAGGAAGAGACCCTGCACCGCCCAGAGCGACGGCAGGTCGGTGCCGATCGCGAGCGAGACGATCACCGGAAACAGGATGGTCCCGATTGCGACCAGCAGCAGCAGACGGAGTCCGGGGTTCATCGCGCGGAAATCGGCCGGCAGCCGCACCAGCCGCGGGCCTGCAATGAACACCCAGGTCACCGCCGGGATCGCGAGCGCCGCGATCAGGCCCGTGATGAAATAGGTGATTTCCCACAGCGCGGCGACGTGATCGGCGCCGGCATGCGCGAGCGCATAGTCGAATGGCGTTGCCCCTGTGGTGGCGAGCCAGTGCAGATGCGGGCCAAGCACGAGCATGCCGGCCAACGCCGAGATCCAGGGCGAGGCCGACAGCAGATAGCGGCGGCGATCCCGATGCAGCACGGCTGCGAAGACGAAGCTTGCGACCAGGAAGATCGAATTATATTTGCCGAGCATCGCCAGTGCGCACGCCGCACCCGCCGCGATCGCCCAGCCAAGCTGCCTGGGCGCCTCGAACGCACGCAGGAAGCGGTAAGTTGCCAGCGGCCAGGCTGCCAGCAGCACCGTGTTCGCATTGAAGCGCTGGGCGTGGAATTGATAGACCGGCAGCAGCATCAACAGCAGCAGCACGATCGCCCGCTTCTCGCCACGGACAAAGCGGCGGGCGATCAGGTCGACCGCCCACAGCGCCACCGCTGCGTTGACCATCGCCATCAGTTGCAGCGACCAGTCGGTCAGGGGGAAGATCGCCGTCCATCCCCGCGTGATCCAGCCCATCAACGGCGGATGCTTGGGGTATCCCCATGCGAGGTGCCGGCCGAGCGTCCAGGTCTCGAGCACATCGGGGTGCAGGCCGGCGCCGAGATAGGCGATGACGAGATACGCAGTCCAGATCGCGACAAAGAGGACGAGCAGAATCGGGATCGACCACCCGGTCTCGATTCCCTCCAGCCATTTGATCAATGGACGGCGCCAGCGCGCCGGGTCCTGCTCCGACGCGGCAGCCATCGCCGAGAAACTGATGAACGAAAGTACCGTAAAACTACCGAATGAAAGCAGGCTTGAAGCGCGCGCACCCTAGTGATGCGAGAGCGAGAACTCAACGACGAAGCCGGATGACGAGACGAATTCCAGATCGGGCTCGACGCGGCCAGCGCTCGATATGTCGAGCCTGACGCCTGCGGCCGTCACACCGGTGCGGTTTCCGGCGCGGTCACTTCCGCAGCCGCGGAAGCGTCGCCTCTTCGTCAATCGCTTCAGGAGCAAGCGGCGGCGACTTGTACTCTGGAAACACACTGAATTCGCCCGCTACCTCCTGGAGCGGCTTCTGCTTGTCCGCCCAGTGCAGGGCCGTGTAGTCGAAACCGTGCACGATGGTGGGTTTGACGATCTCGAAATAGGGCGAGATGTCGAAATCGCGCGGCATGTAGAGCGAGGAATCGCGGATGTGCAGGATCTCGCGGCGCGCCTTGCGGCTGGCAGCACGCGTGATCTTGGGCAGGATCGGATAGCGCACGGCGTCGAATGCCTGCGCGATCAGCGCCGAACAGATGATCTTGGTCGGATCGCCGGAGCCAAATGCGATCATCCGGCGCCGCCAGCGCTGCGGGATCGGCAGCGGAAACAGATAGCGCGCGAGATCGACGATGTTCTTGGTGTCGTAGCCGAAGCCGATGCGGTTGATGGCGTAGCGGCACACCGTGGTGCGGTCCTCGAAGGACAGCCCGACCCGGGCGGCAGAGGCGGGTGTGATAGGACAGGTATTTCGACAGCGGCGCGGAGGTCACGCCGTCGCCGATATTGGCCTCGATCAGCACATGCTGTTCGCCGTCAGGCTCGAACGCGCCGTCGATCGGTCCGACGAAAAGCGCGGCATGCGACCAGGTCGATTGCGTGAGGTATTTGATGATGCCGGAGATCCGGTTGTTGCCCTCGACCAGCAGCACATCGCCGGGCTGCATGATGCCCCGCAGATGGTCCGGGTCGCTCGGTGTGAACGGCTCGTAACCGGGGACTTCCTTCTGCAGGTACCCCGCGATCCATTTACCGACGGTATCGAGCATTACGCCCATGGATTCCCCCCAGCGGTTCTACGACCGCTTCTGTTCACTTAATCATGGTCGCAAGCCGTTGCAATTTAGTTCATGCCATCGGCGGATCAATCATGATTGATTTACCATGATGGTTGCTGCGATCGGTGAGATGCGGCACAGTTCGCGAAGCGTTCCCATTCTCTGCAAGTCCCCGGAAACCATGCCAGAAGCTATGTCATGACAGTGACCCGCCGCGATTTCCTGTCGGCGTCCGCAGCTCTGGCGCTGGCGCCCGTGCTGGGCGGCCGGGTTGTCGCTGCGCCGCTGCCGCGCGAGGCCGACATCGTGGTGATCGGCGCGGGTGCCGCGGGCATTGCCGCGGCGCGACGGATTGTTGCCGCGAACCGCAAGGTGATTGTGGTGGAGGCGTCCGGCCAGGTCGGCGGGCGCTGCCAGACCGATGCATCGACCTTCGACGTGCCGTTCGACCGCGGTGCGCGCTGGATGCACAATCCCGAAACCAATCCGATGATCCGGCTGGCGCGCTCCGCGGGCCTCGACATCGTCACCGCGCCCGCAGGCCAGAAGATTCGCATCGGCCGGCGCTACGCCCGCCCCGGCGAGACCGAGGAGTTTCTGGCGGCGCTGGTGCGCGCCAATCGCGCCATCGACGACGCCTCGCGCAAGGCCGATATCGCCTGCGCCGCGGCAATGCCGAAGGATCTCGGCGATTGGGCCGGCACTGCGGAATTCCTGCTCGGCGCCAATTTCAGCGGCAAGGATCTGAAGGACCTTTCGGCCGTCGACAAGGTGCGCGCGCAGGATCGCAACACAGCGATCGCCTGCCGGCAGGGGCTCGGTGCGCTGATCGCGAAGCTCGGCGAGCAGCTTCCGCTGGCGCTGTCGACGCCCGCGCAGCGCATCCTGTGGAGCAATCGCGACGTGATGGTCGAGACGCCCTCCGGCAAGATCACGGCGCGCGCCGCCATCGTCACGGTGTCGAGCAACGTGCTCGCGAGCGGCAATATCAAGTTTGCGCCCGAGATTCCGAAGCGCACGCTCGACGCCGCTGCCAAGCTCAACCTCGGCAGCTACGATCGCATCGCGTTGCAGATCCCCGGCAATCCGCTCGGGCTGTCGCGCGACGACGTCATCATCGAGCAGAGCAATTCGACCAGGACGGCGCTGCTCTACGGCAATATCGCGGGCTCCTCGCTGTGCACGATCGACGTTGCAGGCTCGTTCGGCCGCGACCTGTCCGCGCAGGGCGAGAAGGCGATGTCCGCCTTCGCGGTGGAATGGCTGACCAAGCTCTATGGCAGCGAGGTCGGCGCTGCCGTGAAGAAGATCAGCGCGACGCGCTGGAATGCACAGCCCTTCATTCTCGGCGCGATGTCGGCAGCAGTCCCCGGCGCGCAATTCTCCCGCAGGATCCTGTCCGAGCCGATCGGCGCGATGTATCTCGCGGGCGAGGCCACGCACGACACGCTGTGGGGCACGGTCGACGGCGCCTGGGAAAGCGGCGAGCGCGCCGCCGACGCCGCGCTGCGCAGGATCGGGGGGGTGAAGGATGCGACGCCGGAGCCCGCAGCGCCCGCCGCAAAACACAAGCGCCGCGCGCCTCGCTCCGCCGGGCCGATGAATTGATGGCTGGGTGAGATCAGGCAGCTTGGTGGAGTGTGGGTAGAGCGCTGCCGCACGACAGATGTCGTCCCTGCGAACGCAGGGACCCATACTCCGCGGCCGCTGTTGTGTGAACGCGACTCGTCGTTCGAGCATTGCGTAACCATCACCATTCGTGGTTATGGGTCCCTTGGGTTCACGACACAAGTGCAACACCTGCTAGGGTGTTGTGGCGATGGGACAATGTTATGGCCAGCTCAGCCTTGAAGGGCGCGTTGAGATTTACCGCCTGCATGCAGGCGGTAAATCTCAAAACGATATTGCGTCTGCGCTTGACCGCGCGACGTCGACGATAAGTCGGGAGCTGAAGCGCAACTCGCGGCCTACCAAGGTCTGGAAGGGCGGTTACGAACCGGTCCGGGCTCAACAATTGGCCGAATGTCGGCGACGGCAGGATGGCCGCTTCAAGCTGGCGCGCCAGCCGGCCCTGCGGGACTGCGTCGGCAAAAGCCTTGCGATGGGACATTCGCCGGAGCAGATCGCTGGTCGACTGGCGCGAGAACATGGTCGCGTCATGATCAGCCACGAGTCAATCTATCGTTTCATCTATCATCGTACGGCCCAGAAGGATTACTGGCACCGCCTGCTGCCGCGCCATAAACTCAGACGAGGGCGCCGGCGACGCCCAGGCGGCAGCCCTGCCGGCTTCATTAAACAACGGCGCTCGATCGATGAACGCCCCTCCGAGGTCGAAGGCCGCGGGACGCCGGGTCATTGGGAAGCCGACTTCATGCTGTTCGCGCGATATGGCCAAGGATTGCTGGTTCTCCACGAGCGACAAACCCGCTTCAGCATCGTGCTGCACCCACGCGATCGGAAAGCTGTCCTCACCGCTCGGACCATCGCCCGTCAACTCGGCAAGCTTCCACAGGCGATCCGTAAAACCATCAGCTTCGACAACGGAACCGAGTTCGCCGAGCATCACAGGCTTCACAACGCCCTCGGCGTCCAAACCTTCTTCTGCGATCCCCATAGTCCCTGGCAAAAAGGCGGCGTGGAAAACTCCATCGGGCGCTTACGACGCTCTCTGCCACGCAAAACTGACCTCAGGTTCATCACGGCAGCTGCCCTCAGGCGCCTCGCTCAGCGCCTCAACGATACCCCACGCAAGTGCCTCGACTTCAAGACCCCCGCCGAGGCATTCTCCAAACTCAAATCAACCGTTGCACTTCAAACGTGACTCCATCTCCCTGCTTTCGCAGGGACGACGGCGAGTCTGTGGCGCCACCTGAGCCGCCCATCCCCGTCGCCGTCGGGCAACTCAGAGATTCGGGTAGCCGCTCTCTCCTCCCGTCATTCCGGGGTTCTCGCTTCGCGAGCCCTGGAATGACGAAGGGAGCTCACACCGGCAGCTTCAGCTCCATCAGATCCTTGGCCACCACGATCCGGCCCTTGAAATTCGTCTTCACGTCCCTGGTCCAGTCGTCGTCGGTGACATCAGGGTCGTCGCCGGGGACGAAGTGGCTCAGCACCAGTGTCTTCACGCCGGCGGCGGCTGCGATGCGGCCGACGTCTTCAGTCGAGGTGTGGCTGTCGAGCAGATGCTTCTTCAGCGTCGCGCCGTTTCTGGTCTTCGCCACCAAGCGATCGACCGCGGGAATGTACAGGCATTCGTGCACCAGCACGTCGGCACCCTTAGCGAACTCGGCAAGCTTCGGATTGTAGGCGGTGTCGCTGGAGAACACGATCGTGCCATCCGGCGTCTCGAACTTGTAGGCGAAGTTGTCGACGATGGGCGGATGCGGCGTGCGGAACGCCGTGACGGTGACGTCAGGCGTCTTCAGCACCACGCCGTCGTCGGTGATGTCTTTGGCGATCAGCAGCTTGCGTGGATCGGGCCGGCCTTCGTCCGCGATCCGGGTCTCGACGTCGAACTTGTTCAGCTCCCAATATTCCTTGGTCATCGCCTCGATGCCCTTGGGACCGAACGAATGGATCGGCGTCGAGAGGCCGGCCGCCCAGGCGTTGTAGAACAAATTGCCGTATTCCAGATTGTGATCGGAATGGTGGTGGCTGATGAAGATGTACTTCACGGACGGGATCGGCACGCCGGCGTTGACCAGCTGCCGGCTGACTCCCATGCCGCAATCGATCACGAACGGCGTGTCGTTGACGACGACGAGATTGGCTGGATTGGAAGCGCCGATGCCGACCCGCGGTCCGCCCTTGGTGCCGAGGAACACGATCCGCGTGCGCGCCCTTGTGCCCTGCGCGCGCACCGCCGGTGCCGCGAGCATGGCAGCGCTGCCGAGCGCCAGTTTCAATGCATTGCGGCGATCGATCATGGTGTTCCTCCCCTTTTCTTCTCCCTCGCCCCGCGCTTGCGGGGAGGGGTGAGGGGGTGGCGCCGCAAATTCGAAAGACGTCAGTATGCGGAGAGCCCCCTCACCCGGATTGCTACGCAATCCGACCTCTCCCCGCAAGCGGGGCGAGGTGGTTCAGCGTCCGCCTAGCCGCCGCGCAAAATGCCATCAAGCGCCGGCAGGCCGACGATGACGGCCGCCGCGATCAGCCCGTAGCAGATCGCGCGAAATACCTGCTCGCTGGCCTTGCCGAACAGCGAAGCGCCGAACCAGACGCCGATGCCGTAGATCGGGCCGACGATCAGCGAGAACTTGACCGATTCGATCGTGATCAATCCGGTGAACCAGTAGCTGACCAGCGAGAAGAAATCCGAGGCGCCGAAAAACAGCACGATGTTGGCGCGCGAGATCACCGACGAGATCGGGCGTCCCAGCCAATAGGCGACGATCGGCGGGCCGCCGGTCTGCGCGAGGCCGCTGCAGAAGCCGGAGAGGCCGCCGACGCCGATCGAGAGCGCGGCGTGATCCTTGCCGTGATAGCGCCAGCCCGACAGCAGCAGCGTGAGCAGCGCCGCGACGAAGCAGGAGATGATCCAGCGCGTCGTCACCGGCTCGAGCACCGTCAGGAAATAGGTGCCGACGGGAACGCCGACCAGCGCGCCGGCGACCATGACCGCGGTCGCCTTGCGGTCGGTATGGGTCCAGGCGTTCGGCAGCAGCGGCGCCGCCGCAACGAAGTCGATGATCAGCAGCAGCGCCGCCACCAGCCTCGGCGCCGCCACGCTGCTTGCGAGCGGCATGAAGATCAGTGCTGAGCCGAAGCCCGAGAAGCCGCGCGCCGTGCCCGACACGAACGCAATCGCGCAGATCGCAAGTGCGATGCCGGTCGAGATGTCGGAGGGGAGGAGGGTGAGGGAGGTCATGGGAGGCGTCACTTACCTCGCCCCGCTTGCGGCTATCGCATTCACACATCTGGGTTGCGATTAGAGCATGTTGTTTTTTGCCGGAATCGGGATTCCCAGAAGGGACAATTTCTGATTCAAACTCCATGCTGGAACGGGGGCCAGCATGGATGACGCGACCCTATTCGGAAGATCTTCGTGAACTCGCTCTGGCGCGGGCTGACGCGGGCGAGACCGTGCGTTCGATTGCAGAAGCGCTTCAGATCAGTCCTTCCTGTGTGACAAAGTGGAAGAATCTGCGGCGGGAGACCGGAGGCGTTTCTCCCGGCAAGATCGGCGGTCACAAGAAGCCGGTTCTGTCCGGCACCAATGCCGACTGGCTGCGCAAACGCATTCGCTCCGGCCCATTCACTTTGCGGAAGCTGACGCAGGAACTGGCTGCGCGCGGGATCAAGACCGACGTGCGGGCAGTGTGGACGTTCGTCCATGCCGAAGGGCTGAGCTTCAAAAAAAACGATCCTGCCGGCCGAACAAGATCGTCCCGATATCGCGCGTAAACGGACGCGCTGGAAGACCCATCAGGGCAGGATCGACGCCTCGCGCCTGGTCTTTATCGACGAGACCTGGATCAAAACCAACATGGCGCCGCTGCGAGGCTGGGGACCGAGTGGGCAACGTCTCCAGGCGTCTGCGCCTTTCGGCCATTGGAAGACCATGACCTTCATCGCGGCGCTGCGCCACGACCGGATCAGCGCGCCATGGGTCATCGACGGCCCCATCAATGGCGAGCTCTTCACCCTCTATGTCGAGCAGGTGCTGGCGCCGACCCTCGCAAAGGGTGAACTCGTCATTCTCGACAATCTCGGCAGTCACAAGGGCAAGGCGGCGCGCAACGCCATCCGCGCCACAGGAGCCCATCTGCTCTTCCTGCCGCCCTATAGCCCCGACCTCAATCCGATCGAGCAGGTCTTCGCCAAGCTCAAACACCTGATGCGAGCCGCGCAGCCGCGTGATGTCGAAGCGACTTGGCGCAAGGTCGGCGAACTCCTCGACGTCTTCTCCAAGGAGGAGTGCGCCAACTATCTCAAAAATTCAGGGTACGTTTCCGTATAAACACATCATGCTCTAGCGGTAAAGCGGGATTCTCTATCGGTAGGCAAGCCGGTGGAGGTTTTGATGGCCGGGGTGGCATATGGACTGGGACGATTTGGCGATCGTCGCCTGGAAAAAGGGGGGCGCGGCTGCATGCGGCGCTGGTGGCCCGACCTGGCTCGTGCATCCGCCGCCTCGGTGAGGACCGTGCGGGGCGAGATGCAGTTTCGCCGGCTTCTTCACAATCCGTCGGTGACGGCCGCAGAGATGTCACGGCATGCCGGAGACCTCACCGGGCAGCGAGCGGCTGGTCGGCATGTTGTTGTCGCACAGGACACGTCGGAATTGATCTTGGGCGGCCGGCGGTCGCGACAATGCTACGGACCGGTCGCCAAAGGCAATGCCGCGGGTTTGTTGCTGCATGTGGCACTGGCGGTAGAGGCCGAGACGCAAGGGTTGCTCGGTCTGGTCTCGATGCAGGTTTGGAACCGTAACCGAGAGGAGTTGGCACCACGGCGCAAGCGGGCGACGGCGGCTAAGGAATCGCAACGATGGATCGAGAGCAGCGAACGGGCGGGTGAGGTACTGGCTGCGGCGGCCAGCGTCACGATGGTATCGGACCGCGAAAGCGACTTTTACGAACTGTTCGTGAAGCGTCCGCAAAACGTCGAATTGGTTGTGAGGGCCTGCCAGAATCGGCGGATCGAGGGGGCCGAAAGAAGACCCGGATTTGCTGTTCACCTTCATCGACGCCCAGGCCGAACAAGGGCGCGTTGCCATGACGGTCCCCGCCGCACCAGGACGGCGCGCGCGCGATACCGAGTTCGCAGTGCGCTTCGCGCCGGTGGCCGTATGCCGGCCGCTCCATGGAGCCGATCCGACGTTGCCCGAGACGGCTCACCTGACGCTGGTCGATGTCCGCGAGGTATCGGAGCCGAAAGACGGTAGCGCACCTGTGCATTGGCGGCTTTTGACTACCCACGCTGTCGCTACATTGAACGACGCGCGTCAAGTGGTCGGCTTCTACCGGACGCGTTGGGTGATCGAGGAGTTCTTCCGTACGCTCAAGACGGCAGGCTTCGATATAGAGGAAGCCGATATCGGCGACCCGCAGGCCATGATCAACTTCGTCGCTGCTGCAGCCGTTGCGGCCATCACCATCAAGCAACTCGTCCAGGCCCGCGACGGCAACACGGATCAGCTCCTGAGCGATGCCTTCGAGCCAGACGACCAACCCATCCTCGAAGCCGTCTCCGCCCGGCTCGAAGGCAAGACCGAGCGGCAACGCAATCCGCACCCGAAGGGATCCCTGGCCTTTGTCGCTTGGGTCATCGCACGCCTCGGCGGCTGGACCGGCTACTACGGCAAGCCGGGTCCCAAAGTCATCCGCATCGGCCTTGCCAAGTTCCACGCCATCAAATACGGCGCCAATCTAAGGCTTCAGAATGTGTGAATCTGATAGCCGCTTGCGGGGAGAGGTCGAAATTCAAGCACAGCTTGAATTTCGGGTGAGGGGGAGCAACTATCACCGTACACGTGGAGAAAGCCCCTCACCCCAACCCTCTCCCCGTAAGAACGGGGCGAGGGAGCAATCCATCGTCTGCGTCGACATCACGCCCGCAGCGTGCCGCCGATCTTCTTCGTCACCTCGGCGACGACCTTGGCGGCGATCGTGTCGATCTCCTGGTCGGTCATCGTCTTCTCGCGCGGCTGGATCGTCACCGCGATTGCGATCGACTTCTTGTCGGGAGCGATGCCCTTGCCTTCATAGACGTCGAACACGGTGACGTCGGTGATCAGCTCCTTGTCGACATTCTGCGCCGCGCGGACAATGTCGCCCGCCTTGACGCTGCGATCGACGATGAAGGCGAAGTCGCGTGACACCGGCTGGAACGCCGAGAGCTCCAGCACCGGCTTGGCGCGCGTCGCCCGCTGCTTGCCTTGCGGGACGCGATCAAGGATCACCTCGAACACGATCATCGGGCCGTCGGCGCCGAGCGCCTCGGCCGCACGCGGATGCAATTCGCCGAAGGTGCCGAGCACGTTCTGCGGGCCGATCTGGATGGTGCCGGAGCGCCCCGGATGCAGCCAGGCGGGACCGCCCGGGACGATCTGCAGCGCCTGCATCGGCGCGCCGGCGGCCGCCAGCACGGCGAAGGCATCGGCCTTGGCATCCATCGCGTCCGCCGTGGCCGAGCCGGTCCAATGCCGCCCGATGCCTTTCGACGAGGCGTAGCCATGGCGTACGCCGGAGGCAGCCACGAGCTGGTCCTCGGGTCTGTCGCCGCGGAACACCTGGCCGACCTCGAACAGCGCGACATCGGGATAGCCGCGGTTGATGTTGGCCTGAGCCGCCGCGACGAGGCCGGGCAGCAGGCTCGGCCGCATGTCGGAGAGATCGGCCGCGATCGGGTTGGCAAGCACCAGCTCGCTCTGGCCGCCGCCGAACAGTTTTGCCGCGTCGTTGGTGATGAACGACCAGGTCACGGCCTCCACCATGCCGCGGACGCCGAGCGCGCGCTTGGCGCGGCGGGTGCGCTGCTGCATCGGCGTCAGCACCGGCTTGCGCGGCTCCTCGCCGCGATCGAACGGCGTCATCGGCACCTTGTCGACGCCGACGATGCGCACGATCTCTTCGACGATGTCGGCCTTGCCCTGCACGTCGGTGCGCCAGGACGGGATCGCGATCTTCACCACAGGGCCGTTGCCGGCGAGCATGAAGCCGAGCCGGGTCAGGATCAGCTTCACTTCGACCAGCGGCACCTCGATGCCGGCGAGACGCTTGACCTCGCTGAGCGGGAAATCGACCACGCGATCCTCGCCGAACTGCTTGCCGACCACGACGTTCTCGGACGGCGTGCCGCCGCACAGCTCCAGCACCAGCTTGGTCGCGAGCTCGAGCCCGGGCACCATGAAGGCCGGATCGACGCCGCGCTCGAAGCGGTAGCGTGCGTCCGAATTGATGCCGAGCTTACGGCCGGTCTGCGCGATGTTGATCTCGTTCCACAGCGCCGATTCGATCAGCACATCGGTGGTGTTGTCGTCGCAGCCCGAGGCCTCGCCGCCCATGATGCCGGCGAGCGACTCGACGCCGTGCTCATCCGCGATCACGCAGACGTTGCTGTCGAGCGTGTAGGTGCGGCCGTCGAGCGCGAGCAGGGTCTCGCCGTCTTTCGCGCGGCGTACGGTGAGGTTGCCCCTAACCTTCTTGGCGTCGAACACGTGCAGCGGACGCGCGCGGTCGTAGGTCATGAAGTTGGTGATGTCGACCAGCGCGTTGATCGGGCGCAGGCCGATCGAGGTCAGCCGCTGCTGCAGCCATTCCGGCGACGGACCGTTCTTCACGCCGCGCACCAGTCGCAGCGCGAAGCCCGGACACAGCGCGGCGTCTTCCACCTTCACCTGAACCGGGCAGGGGAATTCGCCCTTGATCGGCCTGATGCCCGGTTCCCTGAACTTGCCCATGTCGGCGGCGGACAGATCGCGCGCGATGCCGTGCACGCCGGTGCAGTCCTGCCGGTTCGGCGTCAAATTGATCTCGATGACGGGATCGCCGAGCCCGGCCCAGTCGGCATAGCCCTTGCCGAGCGGCGCGTCCGCCGGCAATTCCATGATGCCGTCGTGGTCTTCGGAGATCTGCAATTCGGCCGCCGAGCACAGCATGCCGCGGCTCTCGACGCCGCGGATGGTGCCGACGCCGAGCGTGATGTCCTTGCCCGGGATGTAGGTGCCGGGCGGCGAGAACACGCTGATCAGCCCCGCACGCGCATTCGGCGCACCGCACACCACCTGCACCGGCGTGCCGCCGTCGCCGGTGTCGACCATGCAGACGCGCAGCCGGTCGGCATTCGGATGCTGCTCGGCCGAGATCACGCGCGCGATGGTGAACGGCGCGAGCGCCTTCGCCTTGTCCTCGATGTTCTCGACCTCGAGCCCGATCATGGTGAGCTTGTCGGCGAGCTTGTCGAGCGGCTCGTCGGTCTCGAGATGTTCCTTCAGCCAGGAGAGGGTGAACTTCATGACGATGACTTCTCCGGTCCCCTCTCCCGCTTGCGGGGGAGGGTCAGGGTGGGGGCTCTCTCCGCAATGGCAGCGGCGATTGTTTCAAGGACGCCTGCTCGGTTTGTCATGACATCGAGATTGCTGAAGCGAAGCACTTTGAAGCCTCTCGCTTCGATGACGGCCGAGCGCGCGGCATCGGCGCGTTCGCCCTGGTCTGAAGAATGCTGGCCGCCGTCGAGTTCGATCACCAGCTTTGCGGCATGGCAGACGAAATCTGCGATGTAGTTGTCGATCGGCACTTGTCGACGGAAGGTTGCGCCGTTCAGGCGATTGCCGCGCAGCGCCGACCAAAGCATTCGCTCCACATCGGTCGAGTTCTTGCGAAGTGCGCGGGCGTTGGACCGGAGTGTACCGGACACCTTCCAATCCGGATGTTCGGGATCGACCATCGGCAGCCCCATTGTGGACAGACCCCCACCCCAGCCCTCCCCCGCAAGCGGGAGAGGGAGCCCGACCATCCGCGGCGATGGAGTCTTCGTATCCACTTGAGCGAGTCCTATCCATTCCCTCCCCCGCTTGCGGGGGAGGGTTAGGGTGGGGGCCTTCACGGTGGGAACGAAGTCCAAGTTCACGTACTCAATCCTCCCGCGATCGTCGGGATGTCGAGCGGCTTGAAGCCGTAGTGGTTGAGCCAGCGGATGTCGTTCTCGAACAGCTGGCGGAGATCGGCGATGCCGTATTTCAGCATCGCGATGCGGTCGATGCCCATGCCCCAGGCAAAACCCTGGTAGACGTCGGGATCGATGCCGCAGGCGCGCAGCACGTTCGGGTGCACCATGCCGCAGCCGAGGATCTCCATCCAGTCCTCGCCCTCGCCGAAGCGGATCTCGCCCTTGTCGCGGCGGCACTGGATGTCGACCTCGAGCGAGGGCTCGGTGAACGGGAAGAACGACGGCCGGAACCGCATGTTGATGTGGTCGACCTCGAAGAACGCCTTGCAGAACTCGTGCAGGATCCACTTGAGGTGGCCGAGATGCGAGCCCTTGTCGATCACGAGGCCTTCGACCTGGTGGAATTGCGGCGTGTGGGTCGCATCCGAGTCGATGCGGTAGGTGCGGCCCGGGCAGATCACACGGATCGGCGGCTTCTGGGTCAGCATGGTGCGCACCTGCACCGGCGAGGTGTGGGTCCGCAGCAGCATGCGCGAGCCGTCCTCCTTCGGATTGAAGAAGAAGGTGTCGTGCATCTCGCGGGCGGGATGGCCGATCGGGAAGTTCAGCTTGGTGAAGTTGTAGTCGTCGGTCTCGATGTCGGGACCTTCGGCGACCGCAAAGCCCATGTCGGCGAAGATCGTGGTGAGCTCGTCCCACACCTGGCTCAGCGGATGGATGCGGCCGGTCTCCGCCGGCGTCTCGCGCAGCGGCAGCGTGACGTCGATGGTCTCGGCGGCAAGGCGTGCATCGAGCGCGGCCGCTTTCAGCACATCGCGCCTGGCCGCGAGCGCCTGCGTCACCGCGTTCTTGGCGAGGTTGATCCTGGCGCCCTCGGTCTTGCGCTCCTCCGGCGACATCTTGCCGAGGGTGGCAAGCAGGGCCGAGATCGAGCCCTTCTTGCCGAGCGCCGAGACGCGCACCGCCTCGAGGGCGGGCTCGTCAGCGGCCGAGGCGATCTGGTCGAGGATGGATGTTTCGAGCGTTGCGAGGTCGGACACGGTCAATTCCTGCGCTGAGCATGATCCGGCGGGAAGAACCGGCTTCCGAACCATGCGCCAAAATTCGGCTGGGTTGTCGCCGCCCGAAGGCCGTAACGTCAAGCAAAAAGCCGGTCATTTCGGGCTTGTGGCCGGCGGCATTGAACCCCGCGCGGAGGTCGGGCTACCCAAGGGGAGTTCAAGGAGACCCAAGCGATGTTGCTGCGATCTTGCCTGGCCGTGCCAGCGGTCCTGTTCATGCTCGGCACGGCGCATGCCGCGACCGAGGAATGTCCCGCCAAATCGACCCAGATGGACGACATCATCGCGGTGCTGGAGAAGGCGCCGAGCTGCAACCGCGCGATGAAGATCTTCGAGGCGTGCGAATACGGCGCCAGCGGAGACGTCCAGTTCGGTGCTGTCGTAGAGAAGAAATGCGAGGCGGACTTCCTGTCCGGCCTCAAGGGTGCGCCGAAGCGGGCGTATCAGCACGAGATGCAGGTCTGCGACCGCAAGTACCGGAATGAATCCGGCACCATGTACATCTCGTTTACGGCGTTCTGCCGGGCGCAGGTCGCCCAGCGCTATTCGCAGAAGGCGCTGAAAGCGGGCCAGAAGGCCCGCTAGGATCAGGCAGCCAGCGCGGCCTTGGCCTTCTCGGCGATCGCCTGGAACGCAACCGGCTCGTGGATCGCGAGATCCGACAGCACCTTGCGGTCGACCACGACGCCCGACTTGGAGAGGCCGTTGATGAACACGCTGTAGGTCATGCCGAACGGACGGACCGCGGCGTTGATGCGCTGGATCCAGAGCGCGCGGAAGGTGCGCTTCTTGCGCTTGCGGTCGCGGAAGGCGTACTGGCCGGCCTTTTCGACGGCCTGCTTGGCAGTGCGGATGGTGTTCTTGCGGCGGCCGTAATAGCCCTTGGCGGCCTTGAAGACTTTCTTGTGCTTGGCGTGAGAGGTCACACCGCGTTTGACGCGAGACATGACGGAAATCCTTGAGATCTAGAAGAAGTGACGGGGCGCCGCGCCAGGCGCGGCCGGGTTCAAGCAGATGAGCGCGATCAGGCGTTCGGCAAGAAGTACTTCTTGACGTTGTCGCCGTCGGTCTTGAACAGCACGCGGGTGCCGCGGAGCTGACGGATCTGCTTCTTCGTCCGCTTGATCATGCCGTGGCGCTTGCCGCGCTGGGCGTGCATGACTTTGCCAGTGGCAGTCACCTTGAAGCGCTTTTTAGCGCCCGACTTGGTCTTCAACTTGGGCATTTAGCTCTCCTGTCGCCCAACACGAATATCGCCCAAAGAGGCGTTCGGTCGGCTAAAATGCTCGTTAGAGCGTTGAAAGTGCTATGGTTTTTTCCGAATTGAAAGAACCTGCACTGGACGTCGCCACGGCAGCCCTTGATCAGCCGGGCGACGAAGGCCCGGCTTATGACAGAGGATCGGCGGTTTTGCAACGTTTCAGGTAGCTAAACTACGGAACCGTAGCCCGAATGGAGCCCCCCAGACACGAAACGGCCCGCCAGAGGGTCTGACGGGCTGCTCCATTTTTAGCAAAGCGACAAACTCGAATTAGCGCGGCGCCAGCACCATCACGACCTGGCGGCCTTCGAACCTCGCGTCCTGCTCGACCTTGGCGAACTCGGCAACGTCGGCCTTCACCTTGTCCAAGAGCTTGGTGCCGATCTCCTGGTGCGCCATCTCACGACCGCGGTAGCGCAAGGTGATCTTGACCTTGTCGCCTTCCTCGAAGAAGCGCTGCATCGCGCGCATCTTCACGTCATAGTCGTGATCGTCGATCATCGGGCGGAGCTTGATCTCCTTGATCTCGACGACCTTCTGCTTCTTGCGAGCTTCGGCGGCCTTCTTCTGCGCGGAATATTTGTACTTGCCGTAGTCCATGATCTTGCAGACCGGGGGACTGACGTTCGGCGAAATCTCGACGAGATCCATGCCGGCTTCCATGGCCATCTTGATGGCCACCATGGTTTCGACGGTGCCCTGGTTGACACCATCTGAATCAATCAGCTGGATCTGCGCGTTGCGAATCTCATCATTGGTGCGCGGCCCGTCTTTTGCGACTGTGGGCGGGGCTCTATTGGGACGGCGAATGGGTAACTCTCCAAAGTTGTGAAAGGGAAGGCGGATATTTTGAAGCAAGACGCTGCGACGGGCAAGCGAACTCGCTCTTTTACGCGGCAAAACCGTCAATTGCGAGGCATTTTGGCCACGCCCGGCACATATAGCGGGCGCGCCTGCTCTGCAAGGCGGGCCTGCTGCCGTTGACCGCTGCCGCGCGACGATTGAAAAGCGGACATCTGACACGCGAGTGACCAAACCATGAGCCAAACCGCCACATCCGAGCAGGAACCCGCGTTCATCGAGGTCGGCGAGGGCCGCGGGGCACGCCGGATCGCGGTGCGTGCCCGGGCTGGGAGTGGCCCCGGCCTGGTCTGGCTCGGCGGCTTCAAGTCCGACATGACCGGCACCAAGGCGATCGCGCTCGATGCATGGGCCGCCGAGCATGGCCGCAGCTGCGTCAGGTTCGACTATTCCGGCCACGGCGAATCCGGCGGCGAGTTCGCCGACGGCACGATCGGCCGCTGGCTCGAGGAGAGCGTCGCGATGTTCTCGCAGTTCTGCCGCGGGCCGCAGGTCGTGATCGGGTCCTCGATGGGCGGCTGGATGGCGCTGCTGCTGGCGCGCGAGATCATGCGTCGCGGGAACGCGAAGGCGCAACTCGCCGGTCTCGTGCTGATCGCACCGGCGCCCGACTTCACCGAGGAATTGATGTGGAAGGGCTTCTCGCCGGAGATCCGCGCCGAGATCGAGACCAAGGGCGTCTGGCTCAGGCCATCCGAATATGGCGACGGCTCGCCCTATCCGATCACCCGCAATCTGATCGAGGAGGGCCGCAACCACCTCTTGCTCGGCAGCAAGATCGACGTCGGCTGTCCGGTACGCATTCTGCAGGGCGCGCAGGATCCCGACGTGCCGTGGAAGCATGCGTTCGCGCTGGTGCACCGGCTGCCGGCCGAGGACGTGGTGCTGACCATGATCCAGGACGGCGATCACCGCCTGTCGCGTCCGCAGGACATCGCGCGGATCATCGCCGCGGTGGCGGAGATCGGCTAGGCTCTCCTTAAAGGGAGAAGCCAATGGATAATACAACAAGCATGCTGCGCGCATTCTGCGACGCGGTCGAACAGCGCGACGGCAAGGCCTTCGCAAACCTCTTCACCGAGGACGGCGTCTACCACGACGTGTTCTATGGCGCGTTCGAGGGTCACGCCAAAATCGCCGAGATGATCGACGACTGGTTCTACCGGACCGCGACCGATTTCCGCTGGGTCATGCACGATCCGGTCTCCGACGGCGCGACGCTCTACGCGCGCTACACGTTCAGCTACCGCTCGACCTTGCCGGAGGCAAACGGGGCGCGTGCGATGTTCGAGGGCGTCGCGATCATGCGGCTGCGTGACGGCAAGATCACATGTTATCACGAGGTCGCCAACACCGCGCCCGCCTTCGTCGATTTGAATTTCGCGCCGGAGCGGATCGCGAAGATCGTCGGCAAGCAGGGCGCCGCGCTGCGGGCGCGGCCGGAGATGAAGCGGCATTTGATGTAATCGCCTCTCACCCTCGTCATTCCGGGGCGCGCGAAGCGCGAACCCGGAATCCATTTCTCCGTGCGTCTCTGTGGCCCGATGGATTCCGGGTTCATCGCTGCGCGATGCCCCGGAATGACGGTTAGGGCGGCGGCGGATTGCTCATCGGCTTGCGCTGGGCTAGCGCCGCCACGGTAGACGTGCCGATCGGGCCCTGCTCGTCATAGAGCCAGCATTCGCCGATCGCGATGCCGTCGGTGGCGTGATGATTGACGACCTCGAAGCCGATCCAGTTGCTCACCGGCAAACGATGCAGATAGATCGTGACGTCGCTGTTGATGTAGCCGAGGCCCTGGTCGCCGGCATTGGCGAAGGGGCTGGCGAAATCCGCGCCGGTCGCGACATGGACGAACGGCGTCATCTTCACGCCCGCGACGAGCTCGCGGACTTCGCTCATCCAGAGCCTGCGCTCGCCGAGCGAGCCCATGTGGCCGATGATCGGCCGCGTCTCCCATTTGCCGTTCATGCCGAGCCTCGGATCGGCCGGCTTCGGGATCTCCGCGGGCGCCAGCACCTTCCAGTTCGGCGGCGACCACACACTGCCGGGTGCATTTTCCGTCCTGCGCAACATCTGGCAGGAGGCGCGCGCCATGCTGGTGCCGCCGGAGACGAACTCGGCCTCGATCACCTTGATGCGGAGCCCATCGCGCACCAGCTTGGTCGTGACCTCGACCGGCGTCGTGATGTTGGGCAGCCGAAACATGTCGACCGTGAGCCGTGCCGGGACGAAGTCGTCGGAGCCGTGGCGCTCCTCGATGACGAAGCCGAGCAGGCCGATCACGACGCGGCCGTGCATCGATTCCGGGCTCCACGGTCCGTTCGCAACTGACGTCGGCATGAAGCCGTCGCGATGTCTGGTGAAGAAGGGCTGGTTTGTCATGGTTGTCGACCATGACGGGAACGGCGCGATGAAATCAAGAGGCGGCCGCGCGCCACTCCTGCTGCACCGTGAGGTCGGGCTCGCCACCGGCCCGTGACGCCAGCGCCGCGAACGCATCGTGGGCGATCAGCTGCGACAGCGCCCACACCGCAGCGCCGCGCACCAGCGGGCTCGCATCGTCGAGCAAGCGCTGCGCTTCGGCGGCGAGACTTGCATCGGCGGAATTGCCGATCGCGATCAGCACATTGCGGATGAAGCGGTCGCGGCCGATGCGCTTGACCGGTGATTTCGTGAACAGCGCGCGAAACGCGTCGTCGTCGAGCCGCGCGAGATCGGCGAGCGCGGGCGCGCGCAACGCGTCGCGCGCCGCAAGCTTCTGCTCGCGTCCCGCCATCGCGAACTTGTTCCACGGACACACCGCGAGGCAGTCGTCGCAGCCATAGATGCGGTTGCCGATGGCCTTGCGGAATTCGTGCGGGATCGGGCCCTTGTTCTCGATCGTCAGATACGAGATGCAGCGCCGCGCATCGAGTTTGTAGGGGGCAGGAAACGCCGCGGTCGGGCAGATGTCCTGGCAGGCGCGGCAGTTGCCGCAATGATCGGCTTCGTCCTCATCGCGCGGCAGCTCGGTGGCGGAATAGATCGCGCCGAGAAACAGCCACGAGCCGAATTCGCGCGACACCAGATTGGTGTGCTTGCCCTGCCAGCCGATGCCCGCGGCTTGCGCCAGCGGCTTCTCCATCACAGCGGCGGTGTCGACGAACACCTTCACCTCGTCGCCGGTCATCGCGGCGAGCCAGCGCGCCAGAATCTTCAGCCGCTTTTTGATCACGTCGTGATAGTCGTCGCCCTGCGCATAGACCGAGATCGCGCCATGCGATCGGCGCGCGAGAATGTTGAGCGGATCGTCGTCGGGCCCGTAATTGACGCCGAGCATGATGATCGAGCGCACGCCACCCCACAGCACGCGTGGGTCCGTGCGCCGCTCCGGATTGGCCGCGAGCCAGTCCATCTCGCCATGGCCGCCGGAGCCGAGGAATTCCAAAAAATATTGTCCGGCCGCGCGCGTCGCATCCGGATCGGTAAAGCCGATGGCATCGAAGCCGAGCGCGCGCGCCTCGCGCCCAAGCGCTTCCTTGAGATCGGACGGAGAGAGCCTGACCGCCCGGTTCAGAAGTCGAGGTCCACATAGGTGCGCGACGCCGGCACCCCCGCCAGCCATTCGCTGAGCAGCGGGCGGAACGACGGGCGGGATTTCACCCGCGCGTACCACGACTTTGCCGCGTCGTCCTCGCTCCATGGCACGTCGCCCAGATAGTCGATCGCCGAGAGGTGCGCCGCGGCGGCGAGATCCGCGTAGGTCAGGCGGTCGCCGGCGAGATAGTTCCGCGTCTTCGCCAGCCAGCCGATATAGTTCAAATGATAGCGCACATTGACCTTGGCGGCGCGCATGATGTCGGGGGCCGGCGGGCCGGCCGCCATTGTCCTCGCTCATGAAGCGCTTGTAGATCCGCTCGGTCACCAGCGGGTTGGAGGCTTCTTCGAAGAATTTCTCGTTGAACCACGCCATCAGCCGGCGCACCTCGACGCGCTCGGCCGAAGACGTCGGCAGCAGCCGACGCTCGCCGGCATCGAGACCATGCGTCTCGTCGACATATTCGGCGATCACGGGCGCCCCCGGAATCGGCGGAAAGCCCTCGGCGATCAGCACCGGCGTGTTGGCCGCCGGATTGAGCGCGAGGTACGCCTCGCGCCGCTCCCAGACCCGTTCCTCCACCAGGCGCAGATCGAGGCCATACTCGCCGAGCACGAGGCGAATGAAGCGCGAATGCGGACAGAACGGATGGTGATACAGCGTATACATGAAGCCCTTGGTAGTGTCGTGGCGCTTAAGAAACCATCAACCTGTGTGACCTGAACCTGTGATTTGGCCAGACCAGTTCCGCTCGTCTCTATGTCGCGTCGGCACGCAAACCGGTAGCCACCCCCGCAGATGGTGCGGGTCACAAAAACGCTATAGCCCAGCAAATCGGCCGGGTAACCCATTGTTTGACGATTCTTTGCGATTGCGGCCTATCTGCGAATAAGCGAGAAGAATTCGGTTTTCCACACAGGGCAGATCAGATCATGATGACGGATATGCTGCGGGCGGTGATTCTCGGCATCGTCGAGGGCGTCACGGAGTTCCTGCCGGTCTCTTCGACAGGCCACCTGCTGCTCGCGGAACGCTTCTTCAATCTCGGCGAAGGCAATTTCTGGAAAAGCTTCGCGATCCTGATTCAGCTCGGTGCGATCCTTGCGATCCTCGCGCTCTACTTCACCAGATTGTGGCGCGTCGCGCTCGGCATGTTCTCCAATCCCGACGACCGCCGCTTCGTCATCGGCGTGCTGGTGGCGTTCCTGCCCGCCGTCGTGATCGGCCTGATCGCCGGCAAATACATCAAGGAATTCCTGTTCAATCCGTGGGTGGTCTGCTTCACGCTGATCGTCGGCGGCGCCGTCCTGCTCTGGGTCGATCAGCTCGATCTCAAAGTGTACGAGGACGACGCGACCCGGTTCCCGCTGTTGATGTATTTCTGGATCGGCGTCGCGCAGTGCCTGGCGATGATCCCCGGCGTGTCGCGCTCCGGCGCCAGCATCGTGGCTGCGATGCTGCTCGGCGCCGACAAGCGCTCGGCGGCGGAGTTCTCGTTCTTCCTCGCGATCCCGACCATGGTCGGCGCGTTCGCCTATGATTTCTACAAGAACCGCGCCGACTTCTCGTCCGACAATCTCAGCGTCATCGCGGTCGGCTTCGTGGTCTCCTTCATCGTTGCAATGGTCGTGGTGAAGACGTTCCTCAACTACGTCACCCGCCACGGCTTCACGTTCTTCGCCTGGTGGCGCGTGATCGTCGGCACGCTCGGCCTGATCGCGCTGGCGATGGGAAGGTAAGGCCTAGCTCGTCGTCCCGGCGAAGGCCGGGACCCATATGTGGACGGCCCCCGTGGCACAAGAGCTTTCTGGGATTGATCGGATCGCTTGCATCCATATGTCCGGCCTGTTGAGTGCGATCGAATGGATCGCTGGCCAAGATGGTTTGCGCGATGCGAGTTCCAAACAACCACGCGACCTGTTGACGGCCGATGGGTCCCACGGATTGTCTCGCATCGTTGCTCGATCGATCGCTCCATCTGCTCTTGCAGCTCCGGGTCGGCTGACGAGCGAGCCCGCCAGCCGGCCAATCTGTTAAGCGGTACCCGTCGTCGCGGCATTCAGCCGTGCGGCGTCATAACTCTCACCCGTCACCATCAGCTTCCAGACGATGCGCGCCACCTTGTTGGCGAGCGCTACGGCCGCAAGCTTCGGCGGCTTACGCTTGATCAGCGCCAGCAGCCAGCGCGAGTGATGACCGCGCCCCCGCCTGGCCTGCTGGATCACCGCCGTGGCCCCGACGACCAGCAGACGGCGCAGGTCCTCATCGCCCGCCCGGGTAATCTTGCCGAGCCTGGTCTTGCCTGCGGTGGAATGGTCCTTGGGTGTCAATCCCAGCCAAGCCGCAAAGTGACGACCGGAGCGGAACGCGCCCGGATCAGGTGTCTTCATCACCAGCATCGTTGCAATGATCGGACCGACCGAGGGGATCTGAGCCAGGCGCCGGCCCGTGGCATCGCCGCGGTGCCAGGCCATCAGCCTGGCCTCAACCACCTCCAACTCGCCCTCGAGCCTGACGCACTCCCGACCCAGCACGACAAACAGCTCGCGCGCCAGAGCGGGAAGCGTCTCGTCCTGCGCGATCCGCGCCAGCAGTGGTTCGATCGCCTCCAGTCCCTTGGGCGCGATCAGGCCATACTCCGCCGCATGGCCGCGGATCGTGTTGGTCAATTGGGTGCGCCGGGCGATCAGTCCGTCGCGGACCCCCATCAGCATCAGCGCAGCCTGCTGCTCGGCCGTCTTCACCGGCACAAAGCGCATGCTCGGCCGGCTCATCGCCCTCACACAGGCCTTCTGCATCACGCCCGTCATTCTTGTTCCGCATCACGTAGGGTTTAACCAATTGCGGCGCCATCAGCTTCACCTCATGGCCCAGCCTGGAAAGCTCGCGCGCCCAATATTGCGACGCCCCGCAGGCCTCCATCCCGATCACCGTCGGCGGAAGCTTGGCAAAAAACTCAAGCACCTGCTTGCGCGACAGCTTCTTGCGCAACACCGGCTGTTCCGCCGCGTCAACTCCATGCAGCACAAAAATATGCTTCGACGTATCCATCCCAATACGGATAATCTCTCTCACGGACGGTCTCCTTGTCTGAGATTTACAACAACCTCATTCTGGCACACTGATGCCGTAGGGGGCCGTCCACACCATCAACCCAAGTCTTTGTTGGTTACGCGAGATGGGGCCACAGCTCCGCACAAAGCGGACATTTGTGGCTATGGGTCCCGGCCTTCGCCGGAACGACGGGTGGAGAGTGCTTACGCGCTCTTCTTCTGGAACTGCCCCGTCGCGCGGAAGCGCCAGAGGTATTGCGGGGCGATCGCTTCCATCGAATCGGGCGTGATGCCGAGGCCCGCGAAAGTGAGACCGGCGGCCATGGCGGCGTCGGACACCACATTGTCCGAGCGCAGCATCGCGACCTGGTCCGGGGTCAGCGTGAACGGCCCCGGCGCGAATTGCAGGACATACGACTGCAGCTTGGCGAGGCCGAACGGCAGCGGCGCCAGCATGCGGTCGCGCTGGGTGATCCGAAGGATGATCTGCATCACCTCGCGCATGGTCAGCACTTCCGGCCCGCCGAGCTCGTAGGTCGCGCCCGGCTTCGCCTTGCCGTCGACGGCATCGGCCACGGCGTCCGCGACGTCGGCGACATAGGCCGGCTGCACCTTGTTGACGCCACCGCCGACCAGCGGCAGCATCGGCGACATCCGCGCCAGCGCCGCAAAGCGGTTGGTGAATTGATCCTCGGGCCCGAACAGCAGCGACGGCCGCATGATGGTGGCCTGCGGCAGGGCCGCCTGCACCGCCTGCTCGCCTTCCGCCTTGGCGCGGTAATAACCCGACAGCGAATCCTTATCGGCGCCGATCGCCGAGACATGGACCATCCGCCCGCCCACGGCGGCTGCCGCCTTGGCGATGGTCTCGGCGCCCTTCACCTGCACGGCGTCAAAGCTCTGCCCGCCGCCCTCGGCCAGGATGCCGACCAGGTTGATGGCGATATGCGAATCACGCATCGCCGCCTCGACCGAGGCCGGGTAGCGCACATTGGCCTGCACCGCATGAATCTGCCCGACGCGGCCGAGCGGCTGCAGATGGCCGGCCAGTTCAGGCCGCCGCACCGCGACTCGCACGCGGTAATCGCGCTTGCAGAGCGCCCGGACCACGTTCCGTCCCAGAAAACCCGATCCGCCGAAGACCGTGACGAGCGTTTCCAGGTTCGATGCCATGAGGTCCATTCCTGCCGGATTCGAGAGCGATTGGGCGTATTTACAGCCTTTCGCGATACGCCATCAGCCCAATCCTGTACAGGCTATTTGAATTTCCAATCGCGAATTTGACAAGCGCGTAACCGATCCTTACTAAGCCGCTCCACATGCCCAGGTGGCGGAATTGGTAGACGCGCTGGCTTCAGGTGCCAGTGGCTTAACGGCCGTGAAGGTTCGAGTCCTTTCCTGGGCACCACCTCCTTTTTAAGCGATTGAAATCGCTCAGCATCCGTAAGGGGGTGCGCGAAGCCGTGACCCGCCGGGGGCGCGGCGCGACGGCGATCATTCGCCTCGTCCTGTGCGCCGAATCCCCGATTTGGGGTAATTGGTTTCCCGCCTAGCGTTGGGGAAAATCAGACTGGGCCTCGATCGGGGGCAGGCACACCGTGAAGCCTTTTCCCGTTGGGCTTCGAGCCACACCAAGCGTTTCATTGCCGACTGCTTTAGCGAGGCAGAAGGCTTTAAGGTGCAATGCCCGAAATTCGGCGCCGCTGATCCAGGTATTCAGCTCGTGCAAACCGAGTTCGGCCGCATCGGCCTCAGTTTGCGGTGATCGCGATCGTTTGCGCATTTTCCAGCGTTAGGCGAGACGGACGTAATCTTGTTCGATCCAAATGGAGTGCATGTAGCTTGGCTCCTGGACGACCTCGCCGACTTCGAGCTCGACCAGGCGTCCCTTGAGATCGACGATCGGGAAGTGACGGCCGAGGCACCTCATGAATAGTGCCCGCGTTTCCATGTCTTCCGGCAGCGCTTCCGGAATTGCCACAACTTCAACCCTATCCCCAATCTTCATTCCAACGCCCACCCCTCACACGACGCGTCGTCCGGCCCGCCGCGCAATCGGCCGTTGCACAAAATACATCGCGATCAGCGAGATCATCGAGCTCGCTACGACGACATAGCCGATCCGGTCGAAATGCAGCAGCGAGCCGTCCGCATTCTCCGCGACGATCGCGGCTGCAGCCACCGAGCCGAGCCCGCCCGACAATTGCTGCACCGACGCGCTGATCGCGCAGAACGATCCGCGCTGGCTCGCATCGGGGATCGCCGACATCAGCGCCTGCGACGGGATCATGCGCGAGAAGATGCCGACGAACATCAGCACATTGACGATGATCGCGGTCAGCAGCGAGACGTGGCCGAGATGGGTGTAGATCAGCACCATGATGGCCGACACCACGCAGCCGAAGATGAAGGTCGGGTATTTGCCGAACGCATCGCTGGCGCGTCCGACCAGCGGTCCCATCAGGATGCTGAACAGGCCGGAGACCAGGTAGATCGTCGGCAGATGGACGATGTCGATGCCGAGATTGTGCACGGTGAAGGCGCTGCCGAACGGCATCAGCATGAAGCCGCCGGTCGCCAGCAGCGTCGTCACCAGGAAGGCTAGCGTGTAGCGCGGCTGCGCGACGGTTGAGATCAAATGCTGGAACGGGTTGCTGTCGTGCTGCAGCTTGAGGTGCCCGTCGACCGGCTCCATCACCAGCGCGATGGTGGCGATTGCCGCGATCGACAGGCCGACGATGGCGACGAAGCAGATGTGCCAGTTCCAGTGATTGGCGAGGAAAAGCCCGGCGGGCACGCCGAGCACCTGGCTCGCGGCGAACGCCGTCTGGATGAAGCCCATCACCCGGCCGCGCAGATGCAGCGGAAACAGGTCGGTGACGATGGCAAGCACGACGGAGCCGATCACGCCGCCGAACAGGCCGGTGACGATGCGGCCGAGCAGCAGCACATGGAAATTCTGCGCCAGTGCGCACAGCACGGTGCCGAACGTGAAGCCGACATAGAAGAACAGCAAGAGCCGCTTGCGGTCGAAGCGATCGGCAAAGCCGGCGGCGAGGATGCCGGAAATGCCGGCCGCGAAGGCGTAGGCCGAGACCGCGACGCCGAACTGCCCCGCCGTGATGTTGAGCGACGGCATCAGGATGGCGCCGAGCGGCGACATGATGATGAAGTCGAGGATCAGGGTGAACTGCGTGAACGCAAGCAGCGCGATCAGGAACGATTGGTAGCGCGAGAAGCCGCGTTCCTGCGGCTCGTCGATCGGCGCGGCGATGGTCTGTTCTGACATGAGGCTCATTTCACTGAAGGGTAAGTGCGGGCCGGCAACAAATAGGGATCGCCTGGTCCGATTTCAGGGGCTGCACGTCACAAGTTCCACCGGAATCGGCCCGGTCGGCGGGCCATCGCGCCAGCAAATCTGTGTCCGAGCGGCTTCGCGAGAGGTGAAGCGCGTACCGGCTTGTGGCCGGGGAGACTTGCAATGCGGGCGCTCTGTACATCACGGACACAGAAGCGTATGCACGCAAAGGATGTGAATCGAAGCAATACAGCTGAAGGTTCCGTCTGTGGCGATCCAGCAACAGATCGTCGCAAATCGTCTCAAGCTTGAACGGGGCGGATCAGCCGACGCTGAGAGCGGGGCAGGGGGTAACGGGTGGCGTGAGGCCGGGGGTCGGGCTCGCGCCGAGGTTGGAGTAAGGGCATGGTTTCATCGCGGCTCGCGGCGATCCTGTCGTGCACGTTGGGTGGCGGCTGTCTTCTATCCGTCTCGCAGGCGTTTGCCGCCTGCGACAGTCTCGCACCAGTGAGCGGTCAGACGGTGACCTGCTCGACCACAGCGCCGAATCCCTCGCCCGCTGGCGTGCAAGCCGCAGCCGGCAGCTCGAACGTCACTGTGAACGTGCTGCGGGGCGCCGGCATCACACCGGGCGCCGGTGCGACCGCGATCGGCCTTGTCTCCAGCAGCGCCGCCACCAACAACGGCACGCTGACCATCAGCGGCGGCGGCACCGGAATCTTCGGCAGCGGCGACGGCAATGTCTTCACCAATGCTGCGTCGGGTGTGATCATGACCACGGGCGCCGGCAGCAATGCGGTCGCCGCCAGCAGCAACGGCAACACGCTGATCAACAACGGCACGATCACGACCCAGAACGGTACCTCGCGCGGGCTTGCCATCACCGGTCTCACGCAACACAACAACAATACGCTGATCAATACCGGTACCATCACGACACAGGGCCCGCAGTCGCACGGCCTCTATGTGCAGACCGGCGACAGCAACAGCTTCACCAATAGCGGCACCATCACCACGGCCGGCGCAGGTGCGCGTGCGATCTTCTCCGCCGGACAATTCATGACCGTCACCAACACCGGCACGCTGCTGACGACCGGCGGCGATGCGGGCGGCACCGCCAACAACACCGTCTTCATGCAAGGCAATGCCGCCGTCCTGCGCAACAGCGGCACCATCGAGGCGCGTGGCGTCAATGCCGACGGTGTGTTCTCCAACACCGCGGGATCGTCGTTCACCGCGCGCATCGAGAACCTCGCCGGCGGCAAGATCATCAGCCAGAACGGGCCCGCGATCCGCACACTCAACGGCGCCACCACCATCGTCAATGCCGGCCTGATCGCCGGCAACAGCGGCACGGCGCTCGCGGGCGGCGGCGGCGCGGTGACGATGATCCTGCAAACCGGCTCGCAGATATCAGGCCTTGCCGATGGCGGCGGCGGCAGCAACCAGGTGCGGCTGCAAGGCAGCGGCACGGCCGACAATGCGTTCGCGCGCTTCCAGACGTTGACGATGGAAGGCACTGACTGGACCTGGGCCGGCACCGGCACCTTCGCCAACACCTTCATCAACAGCGGTTCGCTGGCGCTGCAGACCTCGCTGACCGGCAATGTCTCGATCGCGGCGGGCACCAGCCTGCTGGCCGGTAACGGCGCCAATCCGTCGATCACGTCGTTTCCGGGCGGGCCGCCGATCACCGTCACCAACGCCGGCGTCATCAATCTCACCAATGGCGGCGCCTCCGCAGCGAACAGCCTGACGATAGCGGGCAACTATGTCGGCACTGGCGGCGGGCTTTATCTGCGCAGTGTGCTCGGCGGCGACGGTTCGCCGTCGGATCGGCTCGTGATTTCCGGCGGCAATGCGTCGGGCTCGACCGCGGTGACCGTCACCAATGCCGGCGGCGCGGGCGCGCTGACCAACGCCGACGGCATCATGGTGGTGCAGGCCGTCAACGGCGGCAGCACGGCCGCAGGTGCATTCGGCCTCTCCAATGCCGTTGTGGCCGGCGCGCACGAATATCTGCTGTTTCGCGGTGGCGTGTCGGCGGGCAGCGCCGACAACTGGTATCTGCGCTCGCAGCTGTTGCCCGGCACATCGTCGCCGGCGCCGCCGGTTGCACCCGCACCAACGCCGCCGGCATCGCCCAACGTGGTGCCCCCGCCCGCGATGCTGCCCGCCGAGGACCTGTCGTCGCTGACGCCGCCGCCGGCAGGCGCAGCGCCCGTCGAGCTCTACCGCGAGGAAGTCGCAGTCTATTCGGCACTGCCGCAGGTCGCGCAGAAGCTCGGGCTCGCAACGCTCGGCACCTTCCATCAGCGCCAGGGCGATCAGGCCATGCTGACCGGCGGCGGCGAACAGCCGGCGGCGTGGGCGCGCGCGTACGGTTCGCACAGCTCGCAGGGCTGGGCCGGCACGGTCAGCCCGTCCTTCGACGGCACAATGGCCGGCGTACAGGTCGGCGTCGATATCCTGCGCTTTGAGTCCGCGCCCGGGCATCATGATCGCGCGGGCTTGTTCTATGCGTATGGCTGGGCCAGCGGCACCGTCAACGGCTTCGCGCTCGGCATGAACAACGTCCGCACCGGGGCGCTCTCGATCAACAGTCAGAATGTCGGCGGCTACTGGACCCATATCGGTCCCTCAGGCTGGTACGTCGACGCCGTGCTGATGGGCAGCTTCTATGGTGCGAGTCCGCAGTCGGATCGTCAGGTCGGCGCGCTCGTGTCCGGCACCGGCGTCGCGGCGTCGCTGGAAACCGGCGTGCCGATCCCACTGAACCGCTTTCTCTCGATCGAGCCGCAGGCGCAACTGATCTGGCAGCGCCAGTCGTTCGACAGCTTCAACGACATCTTCTCGAGCGTCGCGCCCGGCAGCGCCGATACGCTGACCGGCCGGCTCGGCGTGCGCGTTCCCGCGACCTTCACCGTCGGCACCGCCGAACTGCGTCCCTATCTCGAGGCCAATCTCTGGCACACGGCTGCGAATGACCGCAGCATCGCCTTCGCGACGACCGACCTGATCGGCGTGCAAAGCCGTGGCACCGCGGTCGAGATCGGCGCCGGCGTCTCCGCGCAGCTCAATCGCACGATCAGCGCCTATGCGAGCGCGGGCTACACGACGTCGGTGGACAGCACCCGCCGTGACGACATCACCGGCCGGTTCGGGCTTCGCGTCAGCTGGCAATAATGGCGCACTTGCGTGGGCGCTGTGGACTGCGCAAGCCATTGTCTCCGCTGCACAACGGCGCTAAACCCTGAACCATCTGTGCGTGCACGATGAGGTTCGCGTTGCCGGTGCTCAGCCCTTGATGGGCTTTGCACCGAGACGCAGCGAGGCTTGATGCACGCTCGCCTGTCGGGGAATTGAACGATAGCTTGTCCCGAGAGCGATTCGACGAGGTTTTTGACAGCATGACCATCCGCCTGCATCGCGGCGACTTGCCTGATCTGTCCCGCTACACCGATTCCGTGGCAATCGACACCGAGACCATGGGACTGCATCCGCACCGTGACCGGCTCTGCGTGGTGCAGATGTCGAACGGTGACGGCACCGCCGACGTGATCCAGATTCCGAAGGGGCACACCGATGCGCCGAACCTGAAGGCGCTGCTCGCGAATCCTGCGATCACCAAAATCTTCCATTTCGCGCGGTTCGACGTCGCGGTGCTCTACAACACGTTCGGCGTGATGCCGGCGCCGGTCTATTGCACCAAGATCGCCTCGCGCCTGTCGCGCACCTATACCGACCGCCATGGCCTGAAGGATCTGGTGCGCGAGGTGCTGAACGTCGAATTGTCGAAGCAGCAGCAGTCGAGCGACTGGGGTGCGCAAAGCCTCAGCGAGGCCCAGCTCGCCTATGCCGCGTCCGACGTGCTGCATTTGCATGCGCTGCGCGACAAGTTGAATGTCATGCTGGCGCGCGAGGGACGGACGGATCTCGCGAAGGCTTGCTTCGATTTCCTCCCCGCCCGCGCCAGGCTCGATCTCGACGGCTGGGAGGCCGAGGACATCTTCGCCCATTCGTGATTTCGTCCGTTCATGATGGGCGCCGAATTCGTCGCAGCCGGGCCGGTTCCGCCCCGTTTCGGCCAAACTGTTCACGCGTGGTCCGCCTTGAAGTCGGCTTGGGGGGCGCGACGCGAGGTCCGGGCTGCATATTGGGGCGGCTCCGGCTAGAATAGGGGCAATTCCGCGCCTCTGGAGCTCAGGTGAATTCGGTTCAGAATCCAGCCTATGTCACGGGCCTCGAGGCGCGCTTTGCCGCCGCCGCGCGGCACAGCCGCATGGTGCGGATCCTGCGCATCGCGGTGCCTGCGGTGGTCGGGCTGTCGATGGCCTCGATCATCTTCGTCTCGGTCTACAATCCATTCCGCGAGATGATCCCCAAGCTGCCGGTCGAGATGGACAACCTCGTGGTGTCAGGCACCAAGATCACGATGGAATCGCCGCATATCGCCGGCTTCTCGGCCGACGGCCGGCCCTATGAGATGTGGGCCAAGGCGGCGATCCAGGACGTCACCGATCCTGATCATGCCGAGCTGAAGACGATCCGCGCCAAGGTGGCGCAGCAGGATCAGTCGACGGTGACGATGGATGCGCGCACCGGCTTCTTCGACAACAAGAAGCAGCTGCTCGACCTGCGCGAGGATATCTTCCTGCAGTCGTCCACCGGCTATGAGGCCAAGCTGACGCAGGCCTTTGTCGACATCAACAAGGGCAACGTGTCGTCGGACGAGCATGTCGACGTCAAGCTGCTCGAAGGCACGCTGACCGCCGACCGCCTCAGGATCTACAACAGCGGCGAGCTCGTGCGGTTCGAAGGCAATGTCGTGATGAACCTGGACAAGCTCGGCGACAACAATCCGAGCCCGCCCGCCGAGCCCGCGCCACCTCCGCCGCCACCGAAGCCGCGCAAGTCCGCCAACCCGAAATGAATTTGATGATGAGACGTTTTCCGCTCGGCTCAGCAATTGCGGCCTTTCTGCTCACGCTGTTCGCAGCCGGCGCTGCGTCCGCGCAGGGCTCGATGAGTGGCGTTCCCAACGCCATGCAGGGCTTTTCGCAGAACCGCGACCAGCCGATCCAGATCGAGGCGGCCTCGCTCGAAATGCGCGACAAGAAGAAGGAGGCGACCTTTGCCGGCAATGTGAAGGTCGTGCAGGGCGACACCACCATGACCTCGAAGGTGCTGGTGGTGTTCTACGAGGATAAGTCGACGCCGGCGCCAGCGTCGGCCACGGGTGGCGGTACGTCGGGCGGCACCAAGGCTGCCGCCGCGCCCAAGAGTGCGCCGATGCAATCGGCGACCCCGGGCCCCGGCGGCGCCTCCTCGATCAAGCGGCTGGAGGCGAAGGGCAATGTCGTCGTCACCCAGAAGGATCAGGTCGTTACCGGCGAGACCGCGATCTTCGACACCAAGACCAATCTGATCACCATGCTCGGCGGTGGCGGCGGCCAGGTGGTGCTGACCCAGTGCCAGAACGTGCTGCGCGGCGACCGTCTGCTGGTCGACATGACCACCGGCGTCTCGCGGGTGGAATCCGACAGCGGCAAGGTGCAGGGCCTGTTCATCCAGTCGCAGGGCGGACAGAACGGCAAGGGCGGCTGCGGAACGGCGGCTGCCCCCGGCGCAGCCCCGTCGCCGCTCCAACTGCTTCCGGGTAGCAAGTCGAAATAGGCTTCACAAAGTAAGCTTCACGTAAGGTGAAGTAGAATCAATAAGTTAGATAATATTTTGCGACCGCGAGGTTGAAGCGCGCGGGGCGAGACTGTATCTACTCCAGCGGCCCGGCCGGACGATGTGCCTTTGAGGGGGAGTTATATTGGCCGGGACAGGGGCATCCATTCATTCAAGGCGCGGGTGATCGCGCCTTGCCATGTTGTTTGAGCATGATCTCCGCGCAGACGCGTCCGCTTTTGTCGCGAGGAAAGGCCGGTATCCAGTTTTCCGGCGCATGCTGGCGCCTTGGCGTGCGAATCGATTGGTGCGCAGGCAAGGTCGCGGGATCACCGTGAAAGGCTGAAGCGAAGCGGGGATGGTGGATTTTCTCGGCATGTTCCGGCGGCGCCCTGCGAAACGCAGTTCCGGATTTGCGCGCGCGCATGACGACATCACGGCGCTCGGCGACCAGTTCGGCGAGATGCTGACGTCACCGGTGCGCGACGCGCCGCCGATGGCGCGCGCCGCTCCGGTTCCCGCCGTCGAGCTGCCGCGATCTCAACCCGCGGCAGCGTCCGCCCCAGCGCGGGCGAGGCCGGCCAAGAATCCGGCTAAGAACAACGTCGCTTCTGCGCCGCAGCTCATCAAGCGGCCGGGCTATCTGGCTGTGCATAGCGTGGAAAAGAGTTTTGGCAGCCGCCAGGTCGTGCGCGGCGTCAGCATCTATGTGCGCCGCGGCGAGGCGGTCGGCCTGCTCGGGCCCAACGGGCGCCGGCAAGACCACCGTGTTCTACATGATCACCGGCCTGATCAAGGCCGATCGCGGCGCGATCGAGCTCGATGGCCACGACGTCACCAAGCTGCCGATGTATCAGCGCGCGCGGCTGGGCATCGGCTATCTGCCGCAGGAAGCCTCGATCTTCCGCGGCCTGACGGTCGAGCAGAACATCCGCGCGGTGCTCGAGGTCGTCGAGCCCTCGAAGAAGAAGCGCGAGCACGAGCTGGATTCGCTGCTCGACGAGTTCAACATCACGCGGCTGCGCAAGAGCCCGTCGATCGCGCTGTCCGGCGGCGAGCGCCGCCGCGTCGAGATCGCGCGCGCGCTGGCGACGCGCCCGAACTACATGCTGCTCGACGAGCCGTTCGCCGGCATCGACCCGATCGCGGTCGGCGACATCCAGGACCTCGTCCGCCATCTCACCAACCGCGGCATCGGCGTGCTCATCACCGACCACAACGTCCGCGAGACGCTCGGCCTGACCGACCGTGCCTATATCGTCTATGCCGGTGAGATCTTGACTGAGGGAAGCCCGGAGGAGATCGTTAACGACCCGGATGTACGCAGGCTTTACCTTGGCGAGGAATTCCGCCTGTAGCCCAAATTTTGCATCCGTCAAGCCGTGTACATCCCAAGCGGACTAAGATAAGCAAGAATCGAGCCAATTTTTGGGATCGTTCTTGCCTCCATGGCGCTGACGCAAAGACTAGAGTTCCGCCAGTCGCAGTCGCTGGTGATGACGCCGCAGCTGATGCAGGCGATCAAGCTGCTGCAGCTGTCGAACCTGGATTTGTCGGCCTTTGTCGAGGAAGAGCTGGAGCGCAATCCGCTGCTCGAGCGGGCCGCCGACGGGCCGGAACCGCCGGTGGCGGGCGAGCCGGCTATGGAGCGGCCGGACTACGGCGATTCCGATGGTTCCTCGAGCTACGGAGACGACGGCGAGGCGTCCGACATGACCGCAGGCTCGGGCGGCGAGGCCGCCTTTGAGCCCGGCCAGGAGGAATGGCTGAACCGCGACCTCGGCACCCGCGCCGAGATCGAGCAGACGCTCGATACCGGGCTCGACAACGTGTTCTCCGAAGAGCCGGCCGAAGCCGCCGCGCGCGCCGCGCAGGACGCGCCGCCGTCGGTCTATACCGAATGGGGTGGTGGCGCCTCCAGCGACGACGAATACAATCTCGAAGCCTTCGTGGCCGCCGAGCTGACGCTCGCCGATCACCTCGCCGAACAGCTCGCCGTGGCATTCTCGGCGCCGGCGCAGCGCATGATCGGGCAGTATCTGATCGACCTGGTCGACGACGCCGGCTACCTGCCGGCCGATCTCGGCCAGGCCGCCGAGCGGCTCGGTGCGTCGCAGCAGGCGGTCGACGAAGTCGTCGCGGTGCTGCAGAAGTTCGATCCGCCGGGCGTGTGCGCGCGAAACCTGAGCGAGTGCCTGGCGATCCAGCTGCGCGAGCTCGATCGCTACGATCCGGCGATGCAGGCGCTGAGTCGAGCATCTCGATCTGCTCGCCAAGCGCGACATCGCGGCCTTGCGAAAGCTGTGCGGCGTCGACGACGAAGACATCACCGACATGATCGCGGAGATCCGCCGGCTCGATCCGAAGCCGGGGCTGAAGTTCGGCACCGCGCGGACGCAGACCATGGTGCCCGACGTCTATGTGCGTCCGGGCCCCGACGGCGGCTGGCATGTCGAGCTCAACAGCGACACTCTGCCGCGCGTCCTGGTCAACCAGACCTATTACTCTGAGCTGTCGAAGACGATCCGCAAGGACGGTGACAAGTCGTACTTCACCGACTGCCTGCAGAACGCGACCTGGCTGGTCCGCGCGCTCGATCAGCGCGCCCGCACCATCCTGAAGGTCGCAACCGAGATCGTCCGCCAGCAGGACGGATTCTTCACCTATGGCGTCGCGCACCTAAGGCCGCTCAATCTGAAGGCGGTGGCGGATGCGATCCAAATGCATGAATCGACGGTGTCGCGCGTCACCGCCAACAAATACATGGCGACCAATCGCGGCAGTTTTGAATTGAAGTATTTTTTCACCGCGTCGATCGCCTCCGCCGACGGCGGCGAGGCGCATTCGGCCGAAGCGGTGCGTCACCACATCAAGCAATTAATCGACGGCGAGGCGGCGTCGGCGATCCTGTCCGACGACACGATCGTGGAACGTTTGCGCGCTTCAGGCATTGATATCGCCCGCCGCACCGTCGCGAAGTACCGCGAGGCGATGCGGATACCATCCTCGGTGCAGCGCCGCCGTGACAAACAGAGCATGCTCGGTAATGCCCTATCGGCTCCTGCCTCCTCGCCCGACCGCTCGCGCGATACAGCCCCCGTTTAGGTTACTTCTTGGGTGCGACCCCGTCCGAGTACGGGCAGGATCATGCCCTCGTTGCGTTCGCGTCAAATCGCGATAGTCTCAATCTTTCCTGGCGAAGCGTCGTCCAGCAAGGGAGGTGACGGAAGCCCAGCAAACATCATGCTCCTGCAAGAGTGATCGAGGCATCCAGCAATTGAGGCATCAAATGACCCTTCGAATCTCGGGAAAGAGCATCAGCATCGGCGAGGCGCTTCGCGCGCGCGTCAGCGAGCGCACCGACGAGGTCCTGCGAAAGTATTTTGATGGCAACTATTCCGGTCACATCACGCTGAGCAAGGATGGCTTCGGCTTCCGAACCGACTGCTCGCTGCATCTGGATTCTGGCATCACGCTGGAAGCCGAATCCAACGCCGCCGATGCCTATGCCAGCGCGGATGCCGCGCTCTTGATGATCGAGAAGCGCCTGCGCCGCTACAAGAGCCGGCTCAAGGACCGCTCGGCCCGTAAGACCTACACCGCGAACGCTGCGTTTGCCGAATTGAACGGCGTCGGGCTCGACGCGCCGAGCTACGTCATCGAGGCGCCCGAGAACGAGGACGAGGTCACCGAATACAGCCCGGTAATCATTGCCGAGGCGACCACCGCGCTGAAGCGGCTGTCGGTCAGCGAAGCCGTCATGGAGCTCGATCTGACCGGCGCCTCCTGCCTGGTATTCCAGCATGGCGGCAGTGGCCGGTTGAACATCATATACCGCCGTACGGACGGCAATGTCGGCTGGGTCGATCCGCCGGCGGTGAGCCCCTGAGGATAGTTGGCCCATGGCATTGACGTCCGAAGCTAGCCCTGCTTATGGTCCGCCGCCTCCAGGAATAAGGGGGCGGAACAGGGTTCGCAGGTGTTGGCACCGCCGATACGTTGGAGTAGAAGCCCTGCCAACTGGACCCGGGCTAAGCCCGCATCCCACCTCAACTTCTTGACGCCGCCGCTGTAAAGCCTATTTCGCAACCTGACGGTTCATTCACCTCGGAACGTCCCAATGCCGATTACCGATTTGGTCGCACCCGAGGCGATTCTCCCGGCTTTGAAAGTCATCAGCAAGAAGCAGGCGCTGCAGGAACTCGCGGCGCGCGCGTCCGCGCTGACCGGGCAGAACGAACGCGCGGTGTTCGAAGTGCTGCTGCAGCGCGAGAAGCTCGGCACCACGGCGGTCGGTTATGGCGTCGCCATTCCGCACGGCAAGCTGCCCAAGCTGGAGAAGCTGTTCGGCTTCTTCGCCCGCCTCGAGCGCCCGATCGATTTCGAGGCGATGGACGGCCAGCCGGTCGATCTGATCTTCCTGCTGCTCGCGCCGGAAGGCGCCGGTGCCGATCACCTCAAGGCGCTGGCGCGCATCGCCCGCCTGCTGCGCGACCAGGACGTCGCCAAGAAGCTGCGTGCCTCGCGCGACGCGCAGGCGATCTACTCGGTGCTCGCGCTGCCGCCGGCGAGCGCGGCCTAATCTCCCGCATTCGCGAATTCGTTCGCGCAACTGTCATCAAGACATAGTTCGTTCGTCACGCGATGGCGCGCGACACCGCGCGATCATTTCGATCGCCGTAGCCCGGATGAAGCGAAGCGCAATCCGGGGAAAATCTCGCAAGCCGCGCAAATCCCGAATTTCGTTGCGCTTCGTTCGCGACTCTCTCAACAGATCGTCGGCAGCAGGCGGCGGACTTCGTCGAGCAGATCGGGGATCGCCTTCTCGTCACTGGCGAGGTGCCTGAGCAGCGCGCTCTGGAACAGGCCGTCGAATAGCGCGTAGAGCGCAGCCGGAGACGATGCCGGCTTCCTGTTGCCCAACTCTGCGTAGCGCGTGGCGATGCGCCAGATCATCGCTTCCAGGCTCTTGTCGATCTCGAGCACGTCCTTGCGAAACGCGGGCTCGAACATCGCCTGCGAGCGCAGGTCGTACCAGAGCCGGTGCATGCGGGCTTCGTCCTGCAACGTCGCCGCGAGCTTGGCGAGGAAGCCTTCGGTCAATTCGTCGCGACTTCGTGCCGTCGTCACCACCTCGTCGTAGCGCGTGACGCATTTCGCCTTGTAGTGACGGACGCAGCAGCAGATCAGATCGAGCTTGTCGCTGAAGTAGTAGTGAAACACGCCGTGCGTGAACGCGGAGTTCTGTGCGATCTCGCGCAGGCTGGTGCGCGCAAAGCCGAGTTCGCCGAGCGTTTCCAGCGCGGCTTCCGCAAGCTCGATGCGGCGTGCGTTGAACTTCTCGTCGCGCAGCGTCTCGGCCGCCACCGCCACGCGTTGGGCCGCTCCTGTCGCTTGCCGCGCCATCTCGTGCCTTTCCTGTCTCTTCCCTGCAGCAACTTATACCGCGCGAACCGCAGCGCGCTCCATCTCTTCACAATCATCCTCTTTGACACTTGTCAAATTCAGGCTTGACAAGTGTCAAGTTCCTGGACGAGGGTTGGCGCAATAATTTGGACAACCGTCAAGACGGCTGACCTAACGACATCAAGGAGGAAATGCACTGCCGGGCGCGCCAATGCTGCGCCCCGCCGACGCCGG
The DNA here is from genome assembly GCF_054057015.1 of Bradyrhizobium sp. JR3.5. Taxonomy (NCBI): domain Bacteria; kingdom Pseudomonadati; phylum Pseudomonadota; class Alphaproteobacteria; order Hyphomicrobiales; family Nitrobacteraceae; genus Bradyrhizobium; species Bradyrhizobium sp. JR3.5. The sequence goes on along the minus strand of NZ_JBSRYV010000002.1, from coordinate 2,742,054 downwards.
CCGTGACCACCAATGCGCTCAGAATGCGCAAGGCCGCCGAGCGTGCTGTCGATCGCCAAAGCACCGATCAATCACCAAGCAAAGGGAGGATTACGTCATGAGTGCGAAGAGCCTTGAAGGCAGGAAAGCCCTGGTCACCGGCGGCGCCCGGGGGATTGGCGCAGCAATCGCGCAGGCGCTGGCGCGGTCCGGTGCCGCGGTCATGATCAGCGACATCCTCGACGACGCCGGCAAGGCCAGCGCCGCCGAGATCGCCAAGGCCGGGGTGAAAACCGGCTTCGTCAAGCTCGACGTCACCGACGACGCGCAATGGGAGCGGGCCGTCGCCGCAACGGTCGAAACGCTGGGCGGCTACGACATCCTGATCAACAATGCCGGCATCGAGATCACCTCGCTGGTCGCCGAGATCAAGGCCGAGGACGCGCGCCGCATGTGCGACGTCAACATCGTCGGCACCGTGCTCGGCATGAAGCACGCCTTCCGCGCGATGCGGCCGGGCGGAGCCGCGGGCAAGGGCGGCGCAGTCGTCAACATCGCCTCGGTCGCGGCGACGATCGCCTTTCCGAGCATCGCCGTCTACTCCGGCACCAAATCCGCCGTCGATCGCATGACGCGGGTCGGCGCGATGGAAGCCGGCAAGCTCGGCTATGGGGTGCGGGTGAATTGCATCTATCCCGGCCTGATCCCGACCGACATGGGCCTGCAGCTCGCCAATGACATCGTGAAGATCGGACTTGCGCCCGACGTCAACGCCGCCGTCGGCTCGGTTGTGGAGCAGACGCCGCTCGGCAAGCTCGCCGAGGTCTCCGACATCGCCGACGCCGCGGTGTTCCTGTGCTCGAACGAGGCCCGCTTCATCACCGGCATCGGCCTGCCGGTCGATGGCGGCATGGGCATGTAGCAGCAAAGCCGACAACAAGCATTTCGGAGGATCGCAATGAGCGAGAAGAAGCCCGTCATCGTCTATGGCGCTTCCGGCTACACCGGCCGGCTGGTCTGCGAATATCTGCGCGAGTACAACATCCCCTTCATCGCCGCCGGTCGCAGCGGCGAGAAGCTCAACGCGGCGATGAAGTCGAACGTGGCCGGCATCGAGACCGCCGACCACGAGGTGGTTTCAGTGCCGCACACCGTGGCCGCACTGACCGAATTGTTCAAGGGCGCCTCGGTGGTGCTCAACACCGTGGGCCCGTTCGCCAAGTTCGGCAACGAGGTGGTGCAGGCCTGCCTGGCTGCCAAGTGCCACTACACCGACACCACCGGCGAGCAGGACTGGCTGATCACGCTCGAGCAGGAGTTTGGCACGAAGTTCGCCAATGCCGGCCTGCTGCTGGCGCCGGGCATCGCGCAGATGTACACCACCGGCGAGATTGCCGCGCAGCTGTGCCTGGAGACGCCCGGCCTCGACACGCTTGATATCGCCGTGTTCTGGGGCGGCAGCCCGACCATCGCCTCGACGCAGACCATCCTGGTCAACGCCGCGATGGCCAAGGCCTACTACCTGGAGCAGAACAAGTACGTCGAGCATCAGCCCGATGCCGGCCTCTACAACCTCGCCATCCCCGGCCAGCACGAGCTGGCGCTGGCGCTGCCCTGGGGCGGCACCTCGCACCCGGTGTGGTTCAAGCGCGATCCGCGTGTGGCCAACGTCAAGGTGCTGGGCGGCGTGTTCAACCGCGCGCTGATGCTGGGCGTGCCGCAGATCGTTGCCGCCGCGCTGGAAGCGACCAAGGACATGAAGCCCGACGAGCGCTACGCCGCGCTGGCGCAGACCGCTGCCGGCGTGATGAACACCATGCCGCCGCGCGAGAACCCGCGCGTCAACAAGTCGATGGATTCGGTGTATGCCTCCGGCCCGCTGGGGCGCGCGCACTGCGTCATCTACGGCAACAGCAACTACAAGCAGACCGGCATGCTGCAGGCCTTTGCCGCGGCGTACCTGCTGCAGCAGCCGCCCAAGCGCGTGGGCTTCGCCTCCGGCTGCCAGGCGTTCGGCCATCACGAGTTGCTCGGGCAATTGCGCAGCTTCGGCCTGGTCGGCAAGCCGGTCCTGACCGTGCACGATTGAGCTTGGGCCCCGATTGGCTCGGCGCCCAACACTCCGTTCCCTGAAGCGTTTTCGTCAAGCGGACCGGTATCCAATTTGCTCGAAAACGCTGCTTCCGCGGGTGACGCAGTAGCGCGTCACCCGCCTCTTGCGCGAGACCTGCCATGCGCTTCATCGATTATCTCGACAAGGGTGCCTCGCTCGGCGCTGACGCGCCGTGCCTCACGATGGACGGCCGCGATCTCAGCTATGGCGAGGTACAGCGGCTGAGCTACCGGATCGCACGCGGGCTCGAGCAATCGGGCATCGCGCCCGGCGAGAAGGTCGCGATCCTGTCCGGCAACGATCCGCTCGCCTTCGCCTGCGTGTTCGGCATCTCGCGCGCGGCCGCCGTGTGGTGTCCGATCAATCCGCGCAACGAGGCGACCGAGAACAAGTTCATCCTCGACCAGTTCGATTGCAGCCTGCTGCTGTTTCATTCGAGCTTCGCGCCGATGGTCGAAGCGGTGAGGCAGGATCTGCCCAAGCTGCGCGCGCTGGTCTGCCTTGATACCGAGCTGCCGTTTGCGCCGTCATTCGACCGCTGGCTCAGCGGTGTCGCCGATGATGTCTATCAGCGCGAGACGATCGACGATCTCGCGATGATCCCGGGCACCGGCGGCACCACCGGCAAGCCGAAGGGTGTAATGCTCTCCGGCCGCAACATCGAGGCGATGACGGCGCTGACCCTGATGGGCTACCCGTTCAAGGGCCGTCCGATCTATCTGGCGCTGGCGCCGCTGACGCATGCCGCCGGGGTGCTTTGTTTCCCGATCATGACGCTCGGCGGCCGCGTCGTGATCATGCACCACCCTGACATCGGCGAGTACCTCGCGCTGATCGAACGCTATCGCGTCACGCATACGTTCCTGCCGCCGACCGTGATCTACATGCTTCTCGATCATCCCGGGCTCGATGCAGCTGATCTCACCTCGCTGCAATGCTTCTGGTACGGCGCGGCGCCGATCTCGGCGACGCGGCTCGCCGAGGCCCTGAAGCGGATCGGGCCGATGGCGCAGCTGTTCGGCCAGACCGAGGCGCCGATGATGATCTCGATGATGGCGCCCGCCGATCACTACAATCCAGACGGCACGATCGCGATGGAGCGCCTTGCCTCCGCCGGGCGGATCGGTCCGCTGGTGCAGGCCGGCATCATGGATGGCGCCGGCAGGCTGTTGCCCGCGGGATCGCGCGGCGAGATCGTGGTGCGCGGTTCGCTGGTCATGGAAGGCTACTACAAGAACCCGGAGGCCACGCGTGAGGCCTCGGCGCACGGTTGGCACCACACCGGCGATATCGGCTACATCGACGGCGACGGCTACCTCTACATCGTCGACCGCGCCAAGGACATGATCATCACCGGCGGCTTCAACGTCTACTCGATCGAGGTCGAGAACGCGTTGCGTGCCCATGAGGCGGTGCAGGATTGCGCGGTGATCGGACTGCCCGACGACAAATGGGGCGAGCGCATCGTCGCGGTGGTGCAGCCGCGCGCCGGCCAAACCGTCGATACGACGGCGCTGGCCGCGTTCGTCAAGCAGCAGGTCGGCAGCATCAAGACGCCGAAGCAGATCGAGGTCTGGGACGATCTTCCGCGTTCCAAGGTCGGCAAGGTGCTGAAGCCGGACATCCGCGCGCGCTTGACCGAGCGTTCAGGCGGCTAGGGCGGCGCTTGATGTAGACGCTGTGGGCCTGACGCTGTTGCCGCACCGGGTTTTAAACGCTCGCTATTCGCCGGCCTTGAGCGTAGAGTCGCGTCATCACCGCCCATCCACGGCATCCACCGGTGACTGAGGGTAACGTAGGGCTCCCGCCAAAAGATGAGGAGCATACGTGTCTGGATTTCGTCTGGCCGATTGGATCGTGCCGCCGGTGATCGTTCCCCTGTTTCTTCTGCTCCTGGTGGCCGCTACCGCCGTCCTGCATGGATAAGGCGACGCAACGATGAATTCGGCAGCGCCGGCGTTTGGCCACGCCAGGCGGACGCCTGATGCGACCGGCAACGCGCAAGCGCGCAGTCGGCGCACAACCAAAATCATGAAACGCTCGGTGTGAGTCGCCCGGAAAGGCACCTGTATGAAAACGCTTCTATTCACCGCAGTGGCGGCCGGCCTGCTTGCACAAGGCGCGCTCGCCGCCGAACCGGCCTGCTCCAAGATCGAAGGCACGGTCGGTCGTCTCGCCTGCTACGACGCCGCGTTCCCTCCGACGGTCAAGCAGCCTCCGACTATCGATAGCAACGCGCCGCGATCCGAATACAAGGACCCGTTGATCGCGGAAGAGGTCCGCCTTGCGGCGAAGCTGAAGAACATCTGTCGCGGTTGTTGAGATTTGCGATGAGATACGCGAGTGGCCGGCGACGAGCGCATCGCTTCGTCCTTGGCGTCACCGCGTCCGGTGGCCGGCGGAGGGAGCCTTGATGGCAAGCGAAACAACCTACGTCGTGCAGGCGTTCAACGCCGGCAAGGGCGGGCATCTCAAGCCGGACCCTCCGATCGTCTGCAAGACGGCAAATGGCGCACTGCGAACGGCAGAGCGCCTGGCGTTGAGCAAGCTCGCCGTCGTTGCATTCTCGTCCACCGGCGATCCCGAAATGGGTGACTATGATGATGAGCCGATGGTCTTCTTCCGGAAGGGCGATCTTCCGGCGGTGTTCGGCTAGGGCCCGGTTGCGAAAGCTACGTAAGGGAGGACCCGGATGAGCGAGCGACTCGAAACACTGAAGAAGGCCCGCGATCGCATGATCGAGGACAGGGACGCGCATGCGAAAGTGCTGGCCGCTCCGTTCGATCGTGACAAGGCGGAGCGGGCCCGCAGCAAGTTCGTCGAGGTTCAGGCGTTGGTCGAGGCCCTGGATCGCGCCATCGGCGCGGAGGCCTCCGTTTCAGCAAGGGACTAAAGCCGGAAACCGGCGCGGCTAACGGAACGCCAGCTGGCGCGATCGGCGTTCACCTCTTGCCGTATTCGGTGAAAACGTAATCGCGGTTTTGTACCACGGTGTGGCAGGCATAGCCACACTTCGCGTCGTTCTCCTGTGGCGGATTGTCCGCCGTGGTGGCCGGCCTGAACACATCCGACGCCGCGTCATACTCGAACGCGCCGTATCCCCATCCGCCGCTATCCGCGAACCGCTTGCTGTCCTTCAGCATGAAGTCGACGTCGTGTTGGGCGCCCGGCACCGTCGGCTGACCGGGATACGCTTCCTGCTTTTTCGGGATCCAATGGATCTTCGCCATCCTGGCGCCGTCCGGGAACGGCTTGCCATTGCCGGGCACGCCCTCGCGGTAAGCGCCGATCATCGCCGGATTGCCCAGGGTCACGGCGATGACGCCTTCGTTCTCGCTGATCGCGATCACTGGCCAGTCCTCGTATCCCCTGAACTCGGAGAACGCGAGCCCACCAGGCACTTGCAGACTGTATTTTTCCTGCGCGGAAATCGCGACACCAGTCGCGAGGATGGAAATCGACACCGAAGCAACGAGATTGATCAGCGAGCTCTTCCGCATGGTCGCATCTCCCACAATCGAATTTGGCGGCGGATAATCTCTTGCTGGAAATTCCTCTTATCGCGTTGCCTTCTCTAAGGCTCAGGACAGCGCGGACCGTTGGTCAGGGGAACGAATTACAGCATGGAATGGCGCGGAGCGAAATGGGGTCGCCGCCATGGTCCGCGGCCCGAAGCACCGGCGGGAGCGCCTATTGACAACCGTCCCACCGCGCCAGAAGACTCAGGGCGCATCGTTGTGCACGCGGCCCCAGGGGATAACCGATGTCCCTCGACTTTCGCTTCCATCGCACTCCCGTCGACGTTCTCGCTTACGAGCTCGTTGAGGAGAAAGCTTCGGCACTCGGACGGATGGGCCGCGCGCTGGAACAGGCTCTCGCCAGGCTGCGCGAGTTCGATGTTGCCCATCCGCGCGGTGAAGCACCGGCATCCGCCCAACAGGCACGGCGCATTCTGGTGCGGGAAGCCGGCCACGCGCTCTGGATGTTCGTGGTGCAGCGGGAAGCTTGCGGTATGCGCGACAGCCGCGCGATCATGCGCACCTACAATGTGCCCGGCGAAGTGCAGCACTGCATGGGCCCGATGCTCGCCGCATCGACCGCATCGCCATAAGGGCGCGGACCGCCACCGCGCTGCAGCAGTGGCCGACGAGCATGTTCGACGACCATTCCCACAGACCAAGGTCGAATTTACCGGGCGGACCGAAGGACTAGATTTCGGATTGCAAGACCGTGTCATGAAGGGATGTCGTACTCCCGCGATGGCGATCGGTTAGGCCGCGCGTGATCCAGGACCGGCTTCCTCAAGGCCTGCATGGGCACGCCCCGCGCATTTGCGGCCCTGCCCCAACCAAACAAATAACCGGGCATCGATACCACCGTCCACTGCCGTGGACGGGGGACGAAACGCATTCCAGATGGCCCGAACATGTCGGGCCAGGGAGATGTACAATGACGACATTGGACATTGCAGTCGCCCCGCTCCCGGAAGCCGAGCATCAGGCGCAATTGCGGCGCGCATTGATTGCCAGCACGGTAGGCACCACCATCGAATGGTACGACTTTCTGCTCTACAGCACGGTGACCGGCCTGGTCTTCGGCAAGCTGTTCTTTCCCAAGTCCGATCCCCTGGTTGGCGTGCTGGAGGCCTTCGCCATCTACACGGTCGGCTTCATCGCGCGGCCGATCGGCGCGGCGATCTTCGGCCACTATGGCGATCGCATCGGCCGCAAGGCGACGCTGATCGCGACGCTGCTGTTGACCGGGATCGCCACTGCGGCGGTCGGCCTCGTCCCCACCTATGATCAGATCGGCATCTGGGGTGCAGTCATCCTGACCGTCATCCGTTTCATCCAGGGTGTCGGCGTCGGCGGTGAGTGGGGTGGCTCGGTGCTGCTCTCGATGGAGTGGGCGCGAACCAACCAGCACCGCGGCTTCATCACCTCGTGGCCGCAGCTCGGCGGTCCCGCCGGGTTGCTGCTGGCAAATATCGCGGTGCTGGTGTTCAGCCGAATCTCCGGCGACCAGTTCCTGGTCTGGGGCTGGCGCATTCCGTTCCTGCTCAGCCTCGTGATGATCGCGATCGGGCTCTACATCCGGCTCGGCATCATGGAGACGCCGACGTTCCGGCGGATCGTGGCCGAGAATCGCGTCGCGCGCGTTCCAGTGATCGAGGTGATCAGGAGGCAGCCGCGATCGATTATTCTCGCGGCGCTGGCGCGGATGGCCGAACAGGCGCCGGCCTACATCTATCTCGCCTTTGTGTTCGCCTACGGCACCCAGGTGGTCCATCAGGACCGCGACTTCCTGCTGATCTGCCTGATCTGTGCCGGTCTCGTCTCGCTCGTCACCATCCCGCTGGCCGGACACCTGTCGGATCGCATCGGGCGCAAGCGCATGTATCTGATCGGCTCGGTCCTGACCGGGCTGTTCGGCTTCGCCTATTTCGGTCTGTTGAACACGGCAGCTCCGGCGCTGATCTTCATCGCCATCGTGCTGTCATTCGTACCGCACGACCTGATGTATGGTCCGCAAGCGGCGCTGATCGCCGAATGCTTCACGCCGCGGCTGCGCTACAGCGGTTGTTCGATCGGCTACCAGCTCTCCTCGGTCATATCAGGCGGACCGGCGCCGTTGATCGCCACCGCGCTGCTGGCCGCGACCGGCTCCGGCTACGTGATCGCGCTCTACATTCTGTTCTGCGCGGTGGTCAGCATTGTCGCGACCGCCATGATGCCCGACTACACCAACAAGGACATTTCCGAGGAGCACGACAGGTCCTGATCGAATGATCCAAACGAGGTCTGCAAAAAAAATGCGCGGGCCGCCTCGATCGGTGTCGAGGCATGCCCGCGCATTGAACTCGCGGATGCTGAATCAGCCGTGCTCTAGTGCACGCTGACGGCCTGCAGCTCGTTGCTCCAGGCGTTCGCGATCGCGGCTTCGCGGCTGTCGGTCAGCATGATCGGCGTGCCGTCGGCGGCATGCAGTGCGAACAGCTTGAGGCCCGGCGCGATCTTCGGCGCCTGCGGAAAGAGATCCGGCACGTCCTCGGAACGGACCTGCTTCACATAGGCGATATGGCCCTCGCCCAGATGGGCCAGCGCTTCCGGCGTGACGCTCTCGGATTGGAAGATGATATTCGCTTCACTCATGGTCTCGACTCCTCAGTCAGATAAGCGGTCGAGTCCGCTCGTTGTTTCTATTATTCGTGTTCATTGATAGCGATTGTCTTAACGACCCGTTCAGGTTCCGGCCTGGCCAGGTCGATCGACAACAACCCGTTCTTCAGATCCGCGCCGAGCACCTGCATCCCCTCCGCCAGCACGAAGGTGCGCTGGAAGTGGCGCGCGGCGATGCCGCGATGGATGTATTGCCGAGCCTTGTCGTCCTGCTGGCGGCCGCGGATGACGAGCTGATTTTCCTCAATGGTTACATCGAGTTGGTCGCGGGTGAAGCCCGCTACCGCCAACGTGATGCGCAACCGCTCGGGCTGCCCGTTGGTACGGTCGCACCGCTCGATATTGTACGGAGGATAGCCGTCAGCACCCTTCACGACGCGGTCGAGCGCACGCTCGATCTCGTCGAATCCCAGAAGGAACGGACTGGACAACGATGGAACACGAGACATTACAAAGTCCTCTCGAAGCGACTTTGAGGGGCCCTTGCGGCACCCCATGCAACCGGCGGGCCGCTTGCCCGTCGGTCACCAGCCAATATGGGAGTGATCTGGATAGCGTTCAAGCGCCTCTGAAACCAGCGTAAATGCCGCCTGGAGCAAATCGGTTCTGATCAAATCAGGACCGATATGCTCCACTTTTTGTTTCGGGCGCGTTTTCTTCACGCGAACCGGTGCCCACTTCGCTCGAAAACGCGCCAGCATGGCCCCCAATCGTTCCGGATCGGTTACGGGCCGACGCGCTTGCGGCCGTCAGCGGTAAAAAGATGCAGTTTGTCGCGCGGCGCGACCGCCCGGATCTGCTCGCCGATCGCAGGCCCAGTGGCGCCGGGAATCCGGACGATTACTTCGCCGGGCGGCAGCTCGCCCGGATTGGCGGCGATGGCCCGTTCCTCGCGCTGGCGGCTGCCATAGACGAAGGTCTCGGCGCCGACATGCTCGATCGCCTCGACCGTCAGGCCAAGCGCGACGCCGCCGGATGCGGTCTCGCTGGTGATCACGAAATCTTCCGGCCGGATGCCGACGATGCCGGCACCATCGGCGCCCGCGATCTGGGACGTCAGCTCGTCCGAGCGCAGCGGCATCAGGTTCATCGGCGGCGCGCCGATGAAGGAGGCGACGAAGGTGGTTGCCGGCTTCTGATAGATTTCCAGGGGATTGCCGATCTGCTCGACCTGGCCGCCATTCATGACCACAAGGATGTCGGCGAGCGTCATCGCCTCGAGCTGGTCGTGGGTGACGTAGATCGAGGTGGTGTTGAGCCGGCGCTGCAGCTTGCGGATCTCGACCCGCATCGCGATGCGCAGCTTGGCGTCGAGGTTCGACAGCGGCTCGTCGAACAGGAAGACTTTCGGCTGGCGCACGATGGCGCGGCCCATCGCGACGCGCTGGCGCTGGCCGCCGGAGAGCTGCCGCGGCTTGCGCTCCAGCATCGGCGAGAGTTCGAGGACGCGCGCGGCTTCCCCGACGCGGGTCTTGACCTCGGCTTCGGCCATGCCGCGGTTGCGCAGGCCGTAGGCCATGTTGTTGTAGACGCTCATATGCGGATAGAGCGCGTAGTTCTGGAACACCATCGCGATGTCGCGATCGGCAGGCTCGATCTGGTTGACGACGCGGCCGCCGATGTCGATCTCGCCACCGGTGATGGTCTCGAGCCCCGCGACCATGCGGAGCAGCGTGGACTTGCCGCAGCCGCTTGGGCCGACCAGCACGCAGAACTGGCCGTCGCCGACGTCGACATCGACGCCCTTGATGGCCTCGAAGCCGCCGGGATAGGTCTTGCGGACGCTGCGCAGCGTGACGTTAGCCATTACTTTTCCGTCTCCACCAATCCGCGCACGAACAGTTTCTGCATCACGACGACGACGAACACCGGCGGCAGCATCGCGAGCAGCGCGGTCGCCATCACGACGGGCCATTCGGTCAGCGCGTCGGTCGTGGTGATCATCTTGCGGATGCCGACCTGGATGGTCTGCATGTCGTCGCGCGTGGTGATCAAAAGCGGCCAGAGATATTGATTCCAGCCGAGGATGAACAGGATCACGAACAGCGCGGCCATGTTGGTGCGCGACAGCGGCAGCAGCGTATCCCAGAAAAAGCGGAACGGGCCCGCGCCATCGATGCGCGAGGCCTCCAGCAATTCATCCGGCACGGTCATGAAGAACTGCCGGAACAGCAATGTCGCGGTGGCCGAGGCGATCAGCGGCAGCGACAGGCCGGCATAGCTGTCGAGCAGATGCAGATCGGCGACGATCTTGTAGGTCGGATAGATGCGCACCTCGACCGGCAGCATCAAGGTGATGAAGATGATCCAGAAGATCGCCATCCGGAACGGAAATCGGAAATAGACGATCGCGTAGGCCGAGATGATCGAGATCGCAATTTTGCCGACCGCGATCAAGAGCGCCATGATCAGCGAGTTCAGCATCATGTTGAGCACCGGCTCGCGGGTCGAGCCGCTCGTGCCGACAAACAGCGTCTGGTAGTAGGTCTCGAGGAAATGGCCGCCGGGCAACAGCGACATCTGGCCGTTGGCGATGACTGCATTGTCCTGGGTCGAGGCGACGATCGCCAGATAGACCGGGAAGGCGACGATCGCGATCCCGATCCACAGGATGGCGTGAGCCAGATAGCGCTGGAAGCCTTCCTCCTCGACCATCAGTAGGTCACCTTGCGTTCGACGAAGCGGAACTGGATTCCCGTCAGCACGACGACGATGACCATCAGGATGACCGACTGTGCCGCGGAGGAGCCGAGATTGCCGCCGAGCAGGCCATCCGTATAGACCTTGTAGACCAGCGTTTCGGTCGCCTTGCCCGGGCCGCCGCGGGTCATCGTGTCGAGATGATGCCGAAGGTGTCGAAGAAGGCGTAGACGATGTTGATCACCAGGAGGAAGAAGATGGTCGGCGACAGCAGCGGGAAGATCACGGTCCAGAACCGCCGCATCGGGCGGGCGCCGTCGATCGCGGCGGCCTCGATCACGCTCTTCGGGATGCTCTGCAGCCCGGCGAGGAAGAAAAGGAAATTGTAGGAGATCTGCTTCCAGGCCGCGGCGAGGATGATCAGGGCCGCCGCCTGGTCGCCGTCGAGCAGCGGATTCCAGTCAACGCCCATCGCGCGCAGATAGCGCGACAGCACGCCGAGCGAGGGGTGCAGCATGAACACCCAGAGCACGCCGACCACCGGCGGGGCGACCGCGTAGGGCCAGATCAGCAGCGTGCGGTACAGCGTCGAGCCGCGCAGCGGCTTGTCGGCCATGACCGCGAGCAGCAGCGCGAACGACAGCGAGGAGACCGCGATCGCGAACGAGAACGCGAAGGTTCGGACGATCGCCGCGAAATAGGCCGGGTCCTTAAACAATTCGAGATAGTTCTCGAACCACACGAAGGTGGTCGAAAGGCCGAAGGCGTCCTGCAGCAGGAAGGATTGGATCACCGCCTGCGCGGCCGGCCAGTAGAAAAAGATCAGGACGATCGCGAGTTGCGGGGCAACCAGCGCGTAAGGCAACAGCTTTGACTGGAAAATCGCTTGCTTTTGCATGATCTCGGCAAAATGGCAGGCCGCGTTTGCGGCCTGCCGGTTGATGGCCTCAAGGCATCATGTCAGTGGACGGCGGTCTTTTCAAACTGCCGCAGCATCTGATTGCCGCGTCCGACGGCCGAGTCCAGCGCCTGCTTGGCGGTCTTCTTGCCGGCCAGCGCCTGCTCGATCTCCTCCGACCACATGTCGCGGAGCTGCACCATGTTGCCGAGGCGCAGACCGCGGGAATTCTCGGTCGGCTCCTTGTTGGTGAGTTCGAGCAGCGGGGTCTCCAGATAGGGCTGGTCCTTGTAGAAGCCCTCTTCCTTGGCCTTGGCGTAGGCTGCCTTGGTGATCGGCAGATAGCCCGAGGCCTTGTGGATCCAGATCTGGCGGTCGGTGTCCGAGAGGAAGGTCAGGAACTTGGCCACGCCCTTGTATTCCTCGGCCGACTTGCCGCCCATCACCCAGAGCGAGGCGCCGCCGATGATCGAGTTCTGCGGTGCGCCCTTGGCGTCGGGATAATAGGGCATCGGCGCGGCGGTGAAGTTGAACTTGGCCTGCGCCTTGACGTTGCCGAAGAAGGCCGACGAGGTCAGGTAGATCGGGCATTCGCCCGCGGTGAAGCGGCCTTCACCGGTGTTGGTGCGGCCGGCATAGTCGTAGGTCTTGTCCTTCTGCAGCTCGACCAGGTTCTCGAGATGCTTGACCTGCAGCGGGCCGTTGAATTCGAGCACGGTGTCGAAGCCGTCGAGGCCGTTGGCCTTGCTGGCGAGCGGCACGTTGTGCCAGGCCGAGAGCTGCTCGAGATTGACCCAGGTGACCCACGAGCCGGAGAAGCCGCAGGTGGTGTAGCCGGCCGCCTTCAGTTTCTTGGCGTCCTCGAACACTTGCGGCCAGGTCTTCGGAATCTCCGCGATGTTGGCCTTCTTCAGCGCATCGAGATTGACCCACATCACGGTCGACGACGAGTTGAACGGGAACGACAGCATCTCGCCCTTCGAGGTCGAATAGTAGCCGGTGATCGCGGGCAGATAGACGCTCGGATCGAACTTCTCGCCGGCGTCGGCCATCAGCTTGTAGACCGGTTTGACGGCGCCGGTGGCGGCCATCATCGTTGCGGTGCCGACCTCGAACACCTGCATGATGTGCGGCGCGTTGCCGGCGCGGAATGCGGCGATGCCGGCGTTCATGGTGTCGGCGTAGCCGCCCTTGTAAGTCGGGATCACCTTGTAGTCGGACTGCGAGGTGTTGAAGTCGTTGGCCAGCTTGACGATGACGTCGTTGTTGGCGCCGGTCATCGCGTGCCACCACTGAATCTCCGTCACCGCGAACGCAGGCGACGCGAATACAAGCGTGGCAGCAGCTGCCGCAGCAGCGCCGAGTCGTCTGAAAATCATCAAAAGCCCCTCCGGTTGGAACACCATCTTTCGTTGGGCGCGTTATCAGCGCCGGATGACGTTCAAATGACCGTATAAACGAAAGCCATGGTACGGGGGAAGCCGAAGCGAAGGGAAGCGCTAAAAAAGGCGGAGAACGCAGCCGCGTGCGTGCGGTGCAACGCCGGACGCGACGTTGCACCGCAGGGGCGATGTGTTGGCTTGATGCGAACGGTGCCCATCCCGCATCACGTGCGGGACGGGCTTTGCTTCGAATGCGCCGTTAGCGTTTGCGCTGGGGACCGCAGACCACGTCCTTGTCGACCAGGCCGTTGATCTCGTCCTTGGAGTAGCCGAACTCGCCGAGTACTTCCGCAGCGTGCTGGCTGAACTTCGGTGGCGTGCGGCGCAGGGTCGGCTTGGTCCGTTCGAGCCGGATCGGCGAGGCGACGCCCTTGTACCAATCCTTCTCGATGACGTCGCCGCGATGGATCGTGTGCGGGTTGGTCAGCGCCTGGTCGATCTTCTGCACCGGGCCGGCCGGCAGGCCGGCGGCGAGCAGCCGGTTGCACAGCGGCTCGGCCTCGTGCTGGCTGAACACCGCGGCAAGCTCGGCCCGCAGCGCGTCGCGGTTGGCGATACGGTCCTTGTTGCGGGCAAAGCGCGGATCGGTGCCGAGCTCGGGCTTGCCGATTTCCTTGGCGAGCTTGCGGAAGGTGCCGTCATTGCCGACGCCGATGAAGATATTGTCGGTCTTGGTCGGGAAGATCGCGTAAGGCACGAGGTTGGGATGCTCGTTGCCGGTGAGCGACGGCGGCTTGCCATGCATGAAATAGTTCGCGGTGTGCGGATGCATGATCGCAAGCCCGGTCTCGTACAGCGTGGTCTCGATGAACTGGCCGAGCCCCGAGCGCTGCCGCTCCGACAGCGCCATCAGGATGCCGATCGCCGCGTAGAGGCCGGTCGTGATGTCGACCAGCGGCACGCCGATGCGCATCGGGCCGCTCTCCGGCGAGCCGGTCGCCGCGATCATGCCGGTCATCGCCTGGATGATCGCGTCATAGCCGGGATTGCCGCCGCGCGGGCCGTCGGCGCCGAAGCCGGAGATCCGGCAATGCACGAGGCGCGGAAATTTCGCGCGCAGCACGTCGTTGCCGATGCCCCATTTGTCGAGCGTGCCGGGCTTGAAGTTCTCGATCAGCACGTCGGCCGTCTCGAGCATCTTCATCAGCACCGCACGTCCCCCCTCGGAGGCGAGGTCGAGGCCGATCGAGCGCTTGTTGCGGTTGATGCCGACGAAATAGGCCGCGTCTTCTTCATGGAAGGGAGGGCCCCAGTCGCGCACCTCGTCGCCGGCGGGCGGCTCGACCTTGATCACATCGGCGCCGTGGTCGGCAAGGATCTGGGTGCAATACGGGCCGCCGAGCACGCGCGTCAGATCGATCACGCGCAGTCCGGTCATCGCGCCCGTAGCCGCTGGGGTATTCATGGAAACAACCTTCGCTCAGTTGGGATCGGAAAACGAGGGTCCCAGAGCTAACGGTCTTCAGGCGAGGCAGCAATGCTTCCGTCGGCGCAGGCCCATGCAGCAGGCAGTGCGCGCGTTCGCCAAGCGAACTGACATCTGAGATGCAATACTCTCTTGAAAAGCAATAGTCCGCCACGCGGGACGTGGCGGACAATTGGCAGTCGGTGAACTAGACGACGCTCAGCTTGACGTCGACATTGCCGCGGGTCGCGTTGGAATAGGGGCACACTTGATGGGCCTTCTCGACCAGCGCTTCGGCGTCGGCGCGGGAGAGGCCGGGCAGCGAGACGGCGAGATCGACGGCGAGGCCGAAGCCGCCTTCCGAGCGCGGGCCGATCCCGACCGTCGAGGTCACGGAGGCGTCGGCGGGAACCTTGGGGCCACCTTGGGAGGCCACGAACTTCATGGCGCCGATGAAGCAGGCGGCATAGCCGGCTGCGAACAGCTGCTCCGGATTGTTGCCGGCGCCACCGCCGCCACCGAGCTCCTTCGGGGTCGTGAGCTTGACGTCGAGCGCGCCGTCGAGCGTTGCCGCATGGCCGTCGCGGCCGCCGGTCGCCTTGGCGCTGGTCTTGTAGAGCACGTTCACAGACATCGTGGTCTCCCTCGGGTTTGGACTCAAGTTTGGATTCGACGTCGAATGTATTGCATCCAATTAGATTGTGCGCAATATAAATTATGCGGCCTCACATTTAATTGTTCGCAATTGAATCCGCGGTCCTGTGAGCCCAGAATGACCCGCAAACGAGATGGATTCGATGGGAATCATGGTCAGGAAACAGACGGCGGCGGATCAGGCGCTGCGGCTCGATAACCAGATCTGCTTTGCGGTCTATTCGACCGCGCACGCCTTCAACCGCGTCTACAAGCCGCTGCTCGACCGGCTCGGGCTGACCTATCCGCAGTATCTGGTGATGCTGGCGCTGTGGGAGCGCGACGACGTGCCGGTGAAAGACCTTGGCGAGCGGCTGTTCCTGGATTCCGGCACGCTGACACCGCTGCTGAAACGGCTCGAAGCGGCGGAGCTGATCCGGCGGACCCGCAGCACCGAAGACGAGCGGGTCGTGCTGATCGCGCTGACGCCGCAGGGCCACGCGCTGCGCGAAAAGGCCAAGGCCGTGCCGCAGTCGATCCTCGCGGCCTCGGACTGCACGGTTGGCGAGTTGATGGCGATGAAGGATGAGATCGTCGCGCTGCGCGACCGGCTGAATGCGGTGCTGGGGGAGTAGGGGGCGTGCAACGAGGTGCGCCTGTTATGGCAGCACCGGCACTCGACAAGTCGCGCACTGGAAATCGCTGCCGCGCTCGTCGTGAAGAATCTCAAAGCCCTGCGGGACCCTATCGATCCGGTTTCTGAAGGGGGTGATTTCCGAGAGCCGGGCATAGCCCGTGCGCGGGCACCTTGGGCACCGCAAGAATTCCGTCCAGGTGGAATTGCGCATGGCTTGGCATCCGTTGGCGCCGGATAGGGTAGCAAGCGATAGACGCTCGGACTTTGTTCTGAATCAAAATGCGGGGGCGGATCCCGTGGATCGGCGAACTGTTCGCACGAGGGATGAGATCGTCGTGCTGCGCGATGGCTGGGAAGTGTGGGTGGTCAGAGGCGCTTCTTGGCGAAGGCGCGGCCGCTATGCGACTTGAGGTATTTCTCGAACGCCAGGGCTTTGTACTTGTCGGGAAATGCGCAGTACCAGACGAGCTGCCACGGCTTGAATTTTGAGGTGTGCGCGGATTTGCCGGCATTGTGCTCGGGGACCCGTCGTTTCAGGTCCTCGGTGGCGCCAACATATTCCTGGTCAGGGAAGTTGATGCTGCGGATGATGTAGACATACCACATTTGCACCCATGGCTAGCCGGAGTACCGGACCGTCCGTCTTCGCCCTTCGGGCTACGCCGGACACCACGCTTCGCCCTTCAGGCAACTCGTGGCTGCGCCACGCGTAGCCCGAAGGGCGAAGCGTGGTGGAGCCAGGCGGGATCGAACCGCCGACCTCTTGCATGCCATGCAAGCGCTCTCCCAGCTGAGCTATGGCCCCTTAATCCAGTTGGGATGATCCTGGGGGATCAATCCCGGCCCGCGCGGCCTGGATGACTCGCGCGGCAGCACCGTTGATCATAGATCGGCGCCGATCTCAAGTCTCTTCGTCACCGCCGACGTCACCAATAATATCGGTCACGTCCTCATCGCCCTCTTCCTCGTCGGCGATGAAGGTCGAATCGTCGTCGTCATCGTCGTCGATGGTCTCATCGACCTCGATATCGTCCTCGGATTCGGGAACCACGGCCTTGACCTTGCCGGTGTTCTCCTCGGCATCGGCCTCCTCGAGCGAGACCAACTCTTCGGTCTCGGCCGCCTCGGGCATCTCGGCGGCGGTCGCAGGCGAACTGACGGTGGCGCCACGGCCCCGTGGCGGGGTGACAGGCGCGATCGGCACGACCTCACCGGTGTAGGGCGAAATCACCGGATTCTTGTTGAGGTCGTAGAACTTCTTGCCCGTGGTCGGGCAAATGCGCTTGGTTCCGAGCTCGGACTTGGCCAACGTGGTCATCCCAGAATTTTGCTGAAAAACGGTGCTTCACTTGGCTAGTTGAGGAGCCGCTGTCAATAGCGGTTTGCGCGCAAGTGACGGGCGCGTGACGCGGTGTTGCCTATGTGATACCTGCCGCGGCGCGAGAGGACACAATCTTGGCTCATTCCGACACCCCGACCCCGCTGGAATCGCGCGTTTGCGGCCCCCTGGCCGGCAAGGTCCGCGTTCCCGGCGACAAATCGATTTCCCACCGCGCCCTGATCCTCGGGGCGCTTTCGGTCGGCGAAACCCGCATTTCCGGCCTTCTGGAGGGCGAGGACGTCCTCAATACCGCCAAATCCATGCGCGCGCTGGGCGCCAGGGTGGAGCGGACGGCGCCCTTTAGCCTGGTCGGTCTCGGGCGTCGGCGTCGGCGGCTTCGCCCAGCCCGCGGCCCCGCTCGATTTCGGCAATTCCGGCACCGGTTGCCGGCTGGTGATGGGCGCGGTGGCCGGCTGCCCGATCGCGGCCATTTTCGACGGCGACGCCTCGCTGCGCTCGCGCCCGATGCGCCGGATTCTCGATCCGCTGGAGCTGATGGGCGCCCGGACCAGCGACATCAGGGAGGGCGGCCGGCTGCCGCTCACCCTGCACGGCGCCCGCTATCCGGTGCCGATCGTCTACAAGACCCCGGTCGCCTCGGCCCAGATCAAGTCCGCGGTGCTGCTGGCGGGCCTGTCCGCGCCCGGCATCACCACGGTCATCGAGCAGGAGGCGAGCCGCGACCACACCGAACTGATGCTGAAGCATTTCGGCGCCGAGATCTCCACGGAGAAGGAAGGCAGTCACGGCCGCAGGATCTCGCTGAACGGCGAGCCCGAGCTGCATGGCGCCCAGGTCGTGGTGCCCGCCGATCCGTCCTCGGCGTCGTTCCCGATCGTCGCGGCGCTGATCGTCGAAGGGTCCGACGTCGTGTTCTCCGACGTGATGACCAATCCCCTGCGCACCGGCCTGTTCACCACGCTGCGCGAAATGGGCGCCTCGATCGAGGAGAGCGATTTGCGCGGCGATGCCGGCGAGCCGATGGCGCAATTGCGCGTACGCGCCTCGAAGCTGAAGGGCGTCGAGGTGCCGCCGGAGCGCGCGCCGTCGATGATCGACGAATATCTGGTGCTGGCGGTTGCGGCGGCGTTTGCGGAGGGCACCACGATCATGCGCGGCCTGCAGGAGCTGCGCGTCAAGGAGTCCGACCGTCTCGAAGCCACCGCCGACATGCTGCGCGTCAACGGCGTCAAGGTCGAGGTTTCCGGCGATGATCTGATCGTCGAGGGCCGCGGCCATGTTCCGGGCGGCGGCCTTGTCGCCACCCATATGGATCATCGCATCGCGATGTCGGCGCTGGTGATGGGCTGTGCTTCGGATCGGCCGGTGAAGATCGATGACACCGCCTTCATCGCCACCAGTTTCCCGGATTTCATTCCGATGATGCGCACGCTCGGAGCTGACTTCGCATGATCATCGCCATCGACGGACCCGCCGCCTCCGGCAAGGGCACGCTCGGCAAGCGGCTCGCCCACCACTACGGCTACCGCCATCTCGACACCGGCGTGATCTACCGCGCGGTGGCCTATGCGATGATGGCGCAGGGCGCCGACCTCAACGACGAGGCGCTGGCGGTGGCCGTCGCGCTCGAGCTCGATCCCGAGAAATTCGGCAATCCGATCCTGAAGACCCAGAAGGTCGGTGAGGGTGCATCGGTCGTCTCGGCCTTTCCGAGGGTGCGCGAGGCGCTGGTCAGCTTCCAGCGCCAGTTCGCCGCCGATCCGCCCGGCGCGGTGCTGGATGGGCGCGATATCGGCACCGTGATCTGCCCGGACGCCGACGTGAAGATCTTCGTGGTCGCCGATCCCCGCGTGCGGGCACGTCGGCGCACCCTGGAGGCCCGTGCCCGCGGCGAGGACGCCGACGAGGAGGCGGTGCTGGCCGACA
The DNA here is from genome assembly GCF_054057015.1 of Bradyrhizobium sp. JR3.5. NCBI lineage: Bacteria > Pseudomonadati > Pseudomonadota > Alphaproteobacteria > Hyphomicrobiales > Nitrobacteraceae > Bradyrhizobium > Bradyrhizobium sp. JR3.5. The sequence goes on along the minus strand of NZ_JBSRYV010000002.1, from coordinate 2,722,860 downwards.
TCCTCAAGCGTGACGAGCGGGACAAGAACCGCGCCGTCGCGCCCTTGCGGCCGGCGGCGGATGCCCACACGCTGGACAATTCCAATCTCGACATCGAGGCCGGGGTCCGCGCCGCCATCGCCATCGTCGAGGCGGTGCGCGCCCGGCGCTGACCGGTCAGGCTCCGGAAAAGAAAAGCGCGATGACGAGGTCATCGCGCCAAGCCCGTTTTAGACCGGCCCACTTTGGACCGTCTGCTTTTTTGGACCCGTTGGATCAGTTCTTCGACCAGTAGCGGTCGAACGGCAATTCCTGCTCGGCCATGCTGAGCAGCGGCTGCGCCGCCGCGGCAGACGTGCCGTGCGCGGCCGGAGCAGCGCCGGGCATCCCGGCAATCGCATTTCCGATCGTCAGGACGGCGATCGCCGCCAGCACCACAAAGCTCTTCATTGGTAATCCCCCTGTTTTGAACGGTGCTATCGTGTGGGGTGCTGCTTAAGGGCGGGTTCCGCGGCGTTCTCCTGCGGGGGCCTTTCGCGCGACGCGGTCAACAGCGCGTTGAGACAGCGGATCTGGAGCGCCGCCGGGGCGAGATTAGCCTTAAGCGCCCGTAAATCGGGCATTTCCGGCTTGCCCAAAATGGGCCCCGGAGCTATATCAGCGCCGTTCGGAGCAGCATCGACGGTGTCGAGGCCGTGTCTGAGCGGGCCGGCGCCGGGTTTGAGCCCTCGCCGCATCTGGAGGAACGCCCGCTCCCAGGTCTTGAAGTCGATATTTTCGTTTCAGGCTCCCGACAATTCAAACGTACCGAACGTGCAGTTTTGCTGCCGGCCCGCTGTTGCACCTCCTGCAATGAGCGGTCGTCAGGGTTTGCGGAACCCTGACACTTCACGCGCGGTGCGCCCATCAACCCGAACGGCCGGCAAGATCCCGCATTTGGAGAACAAATGGCTTCGAATACTGTGTCTTCCTATTCCCCGACCCGCGACGACTTCGCGGCGATGCTTGATGAATCCTTTGCCGGCGGCAATTTGCAGGAAAGCTCGGTCATCAAGGGCAAGGTGGTTGCAATTGAGAAGGACATGGCCGTCATCGACGTCGGCCTGAAGACCGAAGGCCGCGTTGCGCTGCGCGAATTCGCCGGCCCCGGCCGTGAAAGCGATCTGAAGGTCGGTGACGAAGTCGAGGTGTTCCTCGACCGGATCGAGAATGCGCTCGGCGAAGCCGTGCTGTCGCGCGACAAGGCGCGCCGCGAGGAAAGCTGGGGCAAGCTCGAGAAGGCGTTCCAGAACAACGAAAAGGTCAACGGCGTCATCTTCAACCAGGTCAAGGGCGGCTTCACGGTCGACCTCGACGGTGCGGTGGCCTTCCTGCCGCGCTCGCAGGTCGACATTCGTCCGATCCGCGACGTTGCGCCGCTGATGAACAACTCGCAGCCGTTCCAGATCCTCAAGATGGACCGCCGCCGCGGCAACATCGTGGTGTCGCGCCGCACGGTTCTCGAAGAGACCCGCGCCGAGCAGCGCCAGGAGCTGGTGCAGAACCTCGAAGAGGGTCAGGTGATCGACGGTGTGGTCAAGAACATCACCGATTACGGTGCGTTCGTTGATCTCGGCGGCATCGACGGCCTGCTCCATGTGACCGATATCGCCTGGCGCCGCGTCAACCACCCGACCGAGGTGCTGACCATCGGCCAGACGGTGAAGGTCAAGATCATCAAGATCAACCACGAGACGCACCGCATCTCGCTCGGCATGAAGCAGCTGCTGGATGATCCGTGGCAGGGCATCGAAGCCAAGTACCCGCTGGGTGCCCGCTTCACCGGCCGCGTCACCAACATCACCGACTACGGCGCGTTCGTCGAGCTCGAGCCGGGCATCGAAGGCCTGATCCACGTCTCCGAGATGTCGTGGACCAAGAAGAACATGCACCCCGGCAAGATCGTTTCGACCTCGCAGGAAGTCGAAGTGCAGGTGCTCGAAGTGGATTCGGTCAAGCGCCGCATCTCGCTCGGTCTCAAGCAGACCATGCGCAATCCCTGGGAAGTCTTCGTCGAGAAGTTCCCGGTCGGTTCAGTGGTCGAGGGCGAGGTCAAGAACAAGACCGAGTTCGGTCTGTTCCTCGGTCTCGAGGGCGACGTCGACGGCATGGTCCACCTCTCCGACCTCGACTGGAAGCTTCCGGGCGAGCAGGTCATCGACAACTTCAAGAAGGGCGACATGGTCAAGGCCGTGGTGCTCGATGTCGATGTCGAGAAGGAGCGCATTTCCCTCGGAGTCAAACAACTTGAAGGCGATCCCTTCGCGGAGCCGGGCGACGTCAAGAAGGGCGCGGTCGTGACCTGCGAAGTGCTCGAAGTGAAGGAAAGCGGCATCGAGGTCCGGATTTCGGGCACCGAGTTCACCACCTTCATCAAGCGGTCCGAGCTGGCCCGCGATCGCAACGACCAGCGCGCCGAACGCTTCGCCGTCGGCGAGAAGGTCGATGCCCGCGTCATCCAGTTCGACAAGAAGGCCCGCAAGGTGCAGGTCTCGATCAAGGCGCTGGAAGTTGCCGAAGAGAAGGAAGCCATCGCGCAGTACGGCTCCTCCGATTCGGGAGCGACGCTTGGCGACATCCTCGGCACCGCGCTGAAGAACCGCGGCACCGACAAGTAAGCGTTCGCTTGAGTTCAGGCGAACATTGGGGCCCCGGCGCAAGCCGGGGCCCTTTTGCTTTGGGAATGCCCGTAGCCCGGATGAAGCGCAGCGAAATCCGGGAGCGCCTCCGCCGTGGATGCAGGCCCCGGATTACGCTGCGCTTCATCCAGGCTACCAATGTCGGCGATGTCGCGGGCCTTGTTTTCTTCATATTGCGTCGCAATTGATGTATTTGGCTAAGCTGATAGTGACGCTGCGACGGCAAAACGCGCGGATTGCGCGCTGACTATTTCTGGAGAGATCGGATGTCGCTGGATTCAGACGTGATCGTCGACCGCCGCCGGATCAGGCGCAAGCTGACGTTCTGGCGCGTCGCCGCGGCGGTCATTGCAATCGCGGCCATCGTCGGCGTGGGCGTGATCGCTGCCGGCGGACGCGGCGCCTTCTCGACGTCGAACACGATCGCGCGGATCAATATCGACGGGCTGATCCGCAGCGACCAGGAGCGCGTCGAGGCGCTGGAGCGGCTCGGCAAGTCGAGCTACGCGGCTGTTGTCGTGCACATCAATTCGCCCGGCGGCACCACCGCGGGCTCCGAGCAGCTTTACGATTCGCTGGTGCAGTTGAAGGCGAAGAAGCCGCTCGTCGTCGTGGTCGAGGGATTGGCGGCCTCGGGCGGCTACATCACGGCGATCGCCTCCGACCACATCGTCGCCCAGCAGACCTCGCTGGTCGGCTCGATCGGCGTGCTGTTCCAGTTCCCCAACGTTTCCGAATTGCTCAAGACCGTCGGCGTGAAGATGGAGGAGATCAAGTCTTCCCCGCTGAAGGCGGCGCCGAACGGCTTCGAGCCGACCAGTCCGGAGGCCCGCGCTGCGATCGACGGCCTGGTCAAGGATTCTTATGCATGGTTCCGTGGATTGGTGAAGGAACGGCGCGGCATGGATGACGCCTTGCTGGAGAAGGTCGCGGATGGCCGCGTCTTCACCGGCCGGCAGGCGGTCGATCTCAAGCTGATCGATCAGCTCGGGGATGAAAAGACCGCGATCGCCTGGCTGGTTGCGGAGAAGAAGGTCAAAAGCGACCTGCCGGTGCGCAATTACAAGCTCAATCCGCGATTCAGCGACCTGACCTTCCTGCGCACCGCAGCGTCAATGACGCTCGATGCGTTCGGCCTCGGCGGCATCGCGCGGCGGATCGAGCAGGGTAGCGTAGCCCAGGCGGTCGACCGATTCGGGCTCGACGGCATGCTGGCGCTGTGGACTCCCGGAGGAACCGACTAGTCGAGAGCGAAAGGCCGTACTGATCAGGGTATTCTCGCTCTGCGGGAATCGCCGCATGCCCCAATTGGGCTATTTGTCACGCGATTTCACGGCGCCCTAAATCGATTTAGCGTCTTGACAGTGCACGGCATTTTCACGGAAATGGGTTTCCGCAAGAGCCCGGATCCCATTTTCGATGATCAAATCCGAACTTGTTCAGCGTATCGCCGAGCACAACCCGCACCTCTACCAGCGGGACGTCGAGAACATTGTGAATGCGATTCTCGATGAAATCGTCGCGGCGCTAGCGCGTGGCGACCGCGTCGAACTGCGCGGTTTTGGCGCTTTCTCGGTGAAGCATCGCCCGGCCCGTGCCGGCCGCAATCCGCGTACCGGCGAGCATGTGCCGGTCGACCAGAAGAGCGTGCCGTTCTTCAAGACCGGCAAGGAAATGCGCGAGCGCCTCAATCGCGACGAGGCTGAGGCGGGAGCCTCCAAGATCGACGCGCCCAAGGCTGACGCCTAACAAGGCTGGCGCTTGGCGCGCGACGTCGGCGCTGCCGTTGCTGTGGGCGATGTGCCCGCACTTTCTCCATCGCGGCGAGAGATGGTCATGCGAAAGTTCTTCACGGCAGTGGTCGTCGTTCCGCTCGGACTGATCTTCATCATCTTCGCCGTCGCCAACCGTCACTGGGTGACGGTATCGTTTGATCCTTTCAACTCTGTGACGCCGACGGTAGCGGTCACACTGCCGCTGTTCGTCGTCATCATCGCATCCGCAATCCTCGGCGTGATCGCCGGTGGCATCGGAACCTGGTTCAAGCAAGGACGCTGGCGCCGCGCCGCCCGGCAGCATGAGGCCGACGCCCGCCACGTCCGCGCCGAGCTCGCCGACCTCAGGGCCACCGCCTCCCGGGACGACGCGCAGCGTCGTTCGACCCCGGCCCAGCTGGGCTTTTACGGGCCCAATGGGCGAGACAAGCAGGGCGCGACGTTGTAGAACCCGCCCCGTCGGACCCGGGATTACCCCCCGTTCCGGACGCCCGAAAACCCGTTTTTGAGACCCGTTTCGAGACCATGCCCCTGCTCGTCAAAATCTGCGGCCTGTCCACGCGCGAGACGCTCGACGTCGCGCTTGAGGGCGGCGCGGACATGGTGGGGTTCGTGTTCTTCCCGCCGTCGCCGCGCCATATCAGCCTTGAGACCGCGCGCGAACTCGGCAGCCGCGCCAAGGGCCGCGCCGTCAAGGTCGCGCTGACCGTCGATGCCGACGACGCGACCCTGGAAAACATCGTCGAGACGCTGCGGCCGGATATCCTGCAATTGCACGGCAAGGAAACCACCGCGCGGCTGCGCGACATCAAGCAGAAGTTCGGCCTGCCGCTGATGAAGGCGCTGCCGGTCGAGACTGCGGCCGACCTCGCCCCGCTGCCGGGCTATGCCGGCGTCGCCGACCGTATCCTGTTCGATGCCCGCGCGCCGAAGGATGCCACCCGACCCGGCGGTCTGGGTGCGCCGTTCGATTGGCACCTGCTGGAAAATCTCGATCTCGCGCTGCCCTACATGGTCTCCGGCGGGCTCAACGCCGACAACGTCGCTGAAGCTGTCCGCGTCACCCGCGCCGGCGGGGTCGACGTATCGTCGGGCGTCGAGCGCACGCCGGGTGTCAAGGATCCCGAGTTGATCCGCGCCTTCATCCGCGCCGCGCGCGCAACCCAAAGAACTACCCAAGAACTGATGGTTCGATGAATCAAAACCTGCCCAATTCCTTCCGCAGCGGCCCCGACGAGCGCGGGCATTTCGGCATTTTCGGCGGACGCTTCGTCGCGGAAACGCTGATGCCGCTGATCCTCGATCTCGAAAAGGCCTATGCCGACGCCAAGGCCGATCCGGCGTTCCAGGCCGAGATGAATGTCTATCTGAAGGACTATGTCGGCCGGCCCTCGCCGCTCTATTTCGCCGAACGGCTCACCGAGCATCTCGGCGGCGCAAAGATCTATCTGAAGCGCGAGGAGCTCAACCACACCGGTTCGCACAAGGTCAACAATGTGCTCGGCCAGATCATGGTCGCGCGCCGCATGGGCAAGAAGCGCATCATCGCCGAGACCGGCGCCGGCCAGCACGGCGTGGCGACGGCGACGCTGTGCGCGCGGTTCGGGCTCGAATGCGTGGTCTATATGGGCGCCGTCGACGTCGAGCGGCAGCAGCCGAACGTGATCCGCATGGAGATGCTGGGTGCCAAGGTCGTCCCGGTGCAGTCGGGCGCGCGCACGCTGAAGGACGCGATGAACGACGCGCTGCGCGATTGGGTCACCAACGTGCACAACACCTTCTATTGCATCGGCACGGTGGCGGGTCCGCACCCCTATCCGATGATGGTGCGCGATTTCCAGTCGATCATCGGCCACGAGACGCGCAAGCAGATGCAGGAGGCCGAGGGCCGCCTGCCGGACTCGCTGATCGCCTGCATCGGCGGCGGCTCCAATGCGATGGGCCTGTTCCATCCGTTCCTCGACGATCCCTCGGTCGAGATCTTCGGCGTCGAGGCGGCCGGTCACGGGCTGACGCAGCTGCATGCGGCCTCGCTCGCCGGCGGGCGTCCCGGCGTGCTGCACGGCAACCGCACCTATCTTCTGATGGACGCCGACGGCCAGATCGAGGAAGCGCATTCGATCTCCGCCGGCCTCGATTATCCCGGCATCGGCCCCGAGCACGCCTGGCTGCACGAGACCGGCCGCGTGAAATATCTCTCGGCGACCGACGAGGAAGCGTTGGCCGCGTTCCAGCTGCTGTCGCGGCTCGAGGGCATCATCCCCGCGCTGGAATCCGCGCACGCGATCGCGAAACTGTCCGAACTCGCGCCGCAGCGACCCAGGGATCACCTGATGGTGGTCAACCTCTCGGGCCGTGGCGACAAGGACGTGCCGCAGGTCGGCGACATCTTGAAGGCGAGGCAGAAGTGAGAGATCGGCCGCGTCTCCTTTACCTCTCCCCGGAGGGGAGAGGTATAGCACAGTGAATGCCGCCCCATGAGCACCCGTATCGACGCACGTTTCGCCGAGCTGAAGCAGCAGGGCCGCTCCGCTTTCGTCACCTTCGTGATGGCCGGCGACCCCGACGCAAAAACCTCGCTCGACATCCTCAAGGCGCTGCCGAAGGCCGGCGCCGACGTCATCGAGATCGGCATGCCCTTCACCGATCCGATGGCCGATGGCCCGTCGATCCAGGCCGCCGGTCTGCGCGCGCTCAAGGGCGGCATGACGCTGCGCAAGACGCTGGCGATGGTCCGCGACTTCCGCAAGGACGACAACACGACGCCGATCGTGCTGATGGGCTACTACAATCCGATCTACATCTACGGCGTCGAGAGCTTCCTTGCCGATGCCAAGACCGCCGGCGTCGATGGGTTGATCATCGTCGACCTGCCGCCGGAGGAAGATACCGAGCTCTGCATCCCTGCGATGAAGGCCGGGCTGAACTTCATTCGCCTCGCGACGCCGACCACCGACGACAAGCGTCTGCCGGCGGTGCTCGCGAACACCTCGGGCTTTGTCTATTACGTCTCGATCACCGGCATCACCGGCGCTGCGACGGCCGATTCGAACGCGGTTGCGGAAGCCGTCGCCCGCATCAAGCGGCATACCAAGCTGCCGGTCTGTGTCGGCTTCGGCATCCGCACCCCGGAAACGGCGCGCGCGATCGCCGAGAACGCCAATGGCGCCGTGGTCGGCACCGCGATCGTCGACGTGGTGCGCGCCAATCTCGATGCCGAGGGCCGCGCGACGCCGAAGACCGTGAGCGCGGTCGCGGACCTGGTGTCCGCGCTGGCGCAGGGGGTCCGGGGCGCCAAGCAGGCCGCTGAATAAGCCACATTTTGCGGCAACAAGGCCGCAGACGGCGGCTTGCCGGGTTCGCCCGGCCCGCCATATATCCAGCTGGTGCGGGACCGACCCGCATTTCGGAGCGAACCATGAACTGGCTCACCAACGTCGTCCGGCCGAAGATCCGCAACATCCTGCGGCGCGAGACGCCGGAAAAACCTCTGGATCAAGTGCCCGGATTCCGGGCAGCTGGTGTTCTACAAGGACGTCGAGGCCAACCAGTTCGTGATCCCGGGCTCGAACTACCACATGCGCATGGGCGCGGTGGCGCGGTTGAAGTCGATCTTCGACAACGAGACCTGGTTCGATGTCGCGCTGCCCGAGGTAACGGCGGATCCGCTGAAATTCCGCGACGAGCGTAAATATGTCGACAAGATCAGGGATGCGCGGGCCAAGACCGGCCTGAACGACGCGGTCAAGGTCGGCTATGGCAAGCTTGAGGGCACCGGCGTCGTGGTCGCGGTGCAGGATTTCGATTTCATGGGCGGCTCGCTCGGCATGGCCGCGGGTGAGGCGATCGTGCGCGGGCTCGAGCTCGCGGTCGAGAAGAAGTCGCCCTTCATCGTGTTCGCCGCGTCCGGCGGTGCACGGATGCAGGAAGGCATCCTGTCGCTGATGCAGATGCCGCGCACCACGGTCGGCGTGCAGATGCTGCGCGAGGCGAAGCAGCCCTATATCGTGGTGCTGACCAATCCGACCACCGGCGGCGTGACAGCCTCTTATGCGATGCTCGGCGACGTCCAGATTGCCGAACCCGGCGCGCTGATCGGCTTTGCCGGCGCGCGCGTGATCGAGCAGACCATCCGCGAGAAGCTGCCGGAAGGTTTTCAGCGCGCCGAATATCTGCGCGAGCACGGCATGGTCGACATGGTCGTGCATCGCCATGAGATGAAGGCCACGCTGGCGCGGATGTGCCGCCTGCTGACCAGGGCACCGGCGCTTGAAACCGCCTCCAAGCCCACGGTCGCCGTCACCGAGCCGGCCCAGATCGTCACGGCCCCGGAGACGGTGCCGGCCGCGCCGCACGCGTGACAGCAAGCGCCGCCCCATCGCAACCCTCGTTCGAGGCGTTGATCGCACGGATATCGGCGCTGCATCCGAAGCGCATCGATCTCAGCCTCGATCGCATGCGCGGCCTGATGGAGCGGCTCGATCATCCCGAGCGCAAGTTGCCGCCGGTGATCCATGTCGCGGGCACCAACGGCAAGGGCTCGACGATCGCCTATCTGCGCGCGATCCTCGAAGCCGCCGGTCTGCGCGTGCACGTCTTCACCTCGCCCTATCTGGTGCGGCTCAACGAATGCTACCGGCTGGGTGCCACGGGCAGTGGCAAGCTCGTCGGTGACGACGAGCTGCGCACGACGTTCGAGCATTGCGAGCGCATCAACGCCGGCAACCCCATCACCATCTTCGAAATGGAAACCGCAGTCGCGTTCTGCCTGTTCGCGAAGCATCCGGCCGATGTCGCGCTGCTTGAGGTCGGCCTCGGCGGCCGGCTGGATTCGACCAATGTGGTCGAGACGCCGCTGGCCTCGGTGATCACGCCGGTCAGCATGGATCACATGGAATTCCTCGGCGATACGCTGACTTTGATCGCCGGCGAGAAGGCCGCGATCATCAAGCGCAAGGTGCCGGTGGTCTCTGCCGAGCAGGCGCCGGACGCGATGGCCGTGATCGAGGCGGAAGCGAGGCGCATGCGCGCGCCGCTGCATGCCGCCGGACAGCAATGGCATGTCGGCGTCGAGCGCGGCCGGCTGGTCTATCAGGACGAGCGCGGACTGATGGATCTCGCTGCGCCAAGACTGTTCGGCCGGCACCAGTTCGATAATGCGGGCCTCGCGATTGCGACCTTGCGTGCGATCGACACCTTCAGGCTCAACATCGCGGCCTATGAGGCCGGCATCGTCAATGCGGAATGGCCGGCGCGGATGCAGCGGCTCGTTTCCGGTGCGCTTGTCTGTCAGGGCCCGCAGGGCTCCGAGGTCTGGCTCGATGGCGGGCACAATGCCGAAGGCGGCCGCGTTGCAGCCGCTGCACTCGGCGATCTCGAGGAGCGGGTGTCGCGGCCGCTGGTCGTGATCACAGGCATGATGGCCAACAAGGATGCCAATGCCTTCCTCGCCAATTTCGCCGGACTGACGCGCCACATCATCGCGGTCCCGGTGCCCGGCCGCGACAACGGCATGGCGCCGGACAAGCTCGCCGATGCCGCGCGTGCGCTCGGCATGCGGGTCGAGATCGCATCCGGTGTCGACGCCGCGTTGCAACGGCTTGCCACGCTGGCCTACGAGGTGCCGCCGCGCATCCTGATCACCGGCTCGTTGTACCTGGCGGGTCCAGTGCTTGCGGCCAACGGCACGCCTCCTGCATAAGTGGTCCCGCGTCCCGGATGCGGTGCGCACCAGAGCCCATTCCGTTCTGATTGAATCGGAACGGAATGGACTCTGGATTTTCGTTTGACGCGTTTTCTTCACGCGAACCGGTACCCACTTCGCTCGAAAACGCTTCAGGGAGGACGAGACGTCATGCGTTTTGCTGCGATCGCCGACATCCACGGCAACCATCTCGCACTTGAAGCGGTGCTGTCGGATATCCGGGCGCAGGGAATTTCCGACATCGTCGACCTCGGCGACATGGTGAGCGGGCCGCTCGACGCTCCGGCCGACCATCGACGTGCTGATGCAGCTCGATGCCGTCCATCTGCTCGGCAATCACGACCGCTATCTCATCGACCGTCCGCACGAGAAAATGGGCTCATGGGAGCGGCTGACCTATACGCAGCTCGAGCCGCAGCATCTCGACTGGCTGCGCACCCTGCCGGCGAATGCGGTCTATCGCGACGCGGTTTTCCTCTGTCACGCGACGCCCCAGGATGACGAGACCTACTGGCTCGACACCGTGCTGCCGGGCGGCGAAGTCTGCATGTCCACGCTGGAATCGATCGAGGCGCGGGCGGCCGGCCTGACGCAATCGCTGATCCTTTGCGCGCACACCCATGCCGCGCGAGCCGTGCGGCTTCGCGATGGGCGGCTGATCGTCAATCCCGGCAGCATCGGCTCACCCGGCTATCGCGCCGGTAAGCCGCATCCGCATGTGGTGGAGGCGGGTTCGCCGGATGCGCGTTACGCGATTCTTGAAAAGGTTGATGGCGACTGGGACGTGACCTTCCGCCACATCCCCTACGATCACGCGGCGATGGCAGCGCTGGCGCGGCGCAATGGTCAAGCCGAGCTCGCCTCGGCGCTGGCGACGGGATGGATCAGGTAAAACAAAACGGCCGGCTTCTCGCCGGCCGTTTGCACAAATCAGCTAATGCGAAACAGATCAGACCGCAGCGGTGATCCACTGCTGCAGCTTGGCCTTCGGCGCGGCGCCGACCTGACGGGACGCCATCTCGCCGCCCTTGAAGATCATCAGGGTCGGGATCGACATCACGCCATATTTCGACGCGGTCTTCGGGCTCTCGTCGACGTTGAGCTTCACGATCTTGACCTTGTCGCCCATCGCGCCGGAAATTTCATCGAGAGCGGGCGCGATCATGCGGCAGGGTCCGCACCACTCGGCCCAGAAGTCGACGACCACCGGCCCGGTCGCCTTGAGCACTTCGGCTTCGAAATCGGCGTCAGAAACCTTGCCAACGGCCATGCGAGTACCTCGTTCGGTTGAGACAAAAGGGCGCGGCGGAGAATCGCGCCCGGGGAGCATGGGTCAAACCTATGAACGCCCCCTTGCCGGGTCAAGCTCGGTCACATTGACATGATCTTATGCCAGCCCGGCGTCCAGCGCGGAGGCCGAAATCTCCATGATTTCAGGTGTTTCGGTCCAAAGCAGCGCCGCCCGGACGGGCAGTTGGGGATAAAGCTTCGCCAGCACGGCCCGATAAAGCGCGAGCTGCCGGACATAGCCCCGCGGCGCCTCGGCAACGGTCTTGGGCGGGCCGTGGTTGGTCTTGAAATCGACGATCAGGACGTCGGTTGGCGTCACCACCAGCCGGTCGATCTGGCCTGAGACCAGCGCCTTCGGCTGGCCCGGTCGCTCCAGCCGTCCGACGATCGAGACCTCCGCGCGGCTGCCGGGCGCGAACACGGCGGCGAAACGCGGATCGGCAATCAAGTCCAGCACCTGGTCTGCGAGCGCGGCTTGCTCCTCTGCGCTCCAGCCGTCGGCGTTGCGCGCGAGGTAGCCGAGCGCGGCGGCGGGCCGCCGCTCGGCGGCAATTTCGGGCAACGATTGCAGCAGGCGATGCACCAGCGTGCCGCGTTGCAGAGCACGGGCGCGCAGCAGCACCGATTCGCCGGTTCGTATCGGATGGCTGTCGCCGTCCGCCGGATCGGACGGGCGGAGCACGCCCATTGCGGACGCTTCAGGTGCAGCCGCCGTCCGCAGCCAGGACGGCAGCGCGATCCGCTCTGCGGCCGTTGATGCAGCAGCGCCGGTGAGATCGGCGACGTCATCCGGCCGCGAATAGCGCATCACCTTGCCGGCCGGCGTCTTGATCTCCTCGAGCTTGAGCCCGGCATTGGCGAGCCCCTTGGTAATCAGATCGTACCAGGAGGATTTCCGTACCGTGTTCATGTTGCCGGGCATGCAGCCGCCGACGATCAGCCGGTCGGCCGCACGGGTCATCGCGACATAGAGCAGGCGGCGATATTCGTCCTCGGTGTCGCCGAGCATCGCCTTGCGCGCATCGGCGACATTAGGGGGATCCTCGGCCTTCTTGCCGGCCCACACCACGACGCCGGGCGCGTTCGGCGCGGCGTTGCCCTGCGGCAGATGGATCAGCCGCAGCCGCTGCGTGTCGGACGGCGAGGTCGTGGTGTCGACCAGGAACACCACCGATGCCTCGAGGCCCTTGGCGCCGTGCACGGTCATGACGCGAACCTCGTCGCGCGAAATCTCCATGTCGCGCTTCACCTCGGTGTCGGCGGCGCGCAGCCAGGCGACGAAGCCCTGCAGCGAGGCCGGCGCCTTGCGCTCATAGCTCAGCGCGAGCTCGAGGAATTCGTCGAGCGCGTCGTTGGCCTCGTGGCCGAGCCGACGCAGGATGCGCGCCCGCCCGCCGTCGCCGCCGAGCAGCCAGGCGTAGAATGCGAACGGCGTCTCCTGGGTGAAGCGGCGCTCGCATTGTTCGAGGCGGCGCAGCGCGGCTGAAAAGCGTTCATCGGTCGGCGCCTGCGCGGCCAGCGCCTCGCGCAGCGTGCCGCGGCGCTGATACGCCAGCTTGAACAGATCGTCGTCGGTGAGGCCGAACAGCGGGCTCTTCAGCGCCACCGCGAGCGCGAGGTCGTCCTGCGGCAGCAGCAGCGCGTCGGCGAGGTTCATCAGGTCGATGATCGCGATGTGCTCGGTCAGCTTCAGCCGGTCGGCGCCGGCGACCGGAATGTTGGCGTGCTTCAGCGCCTGGATCACCGCGTCGAACGCGTTGCCGCGCCGCCGCACCAGGATCAGCATATCGCCGTAACGCAATGGCCGCCGCCCGCCGACGCTGCCGGTCATGGTGCCGCTGCTGACGAGGTGCTTGATCTCGGTCTGGATGCGCCGCGCGAGTTTTACCTCGGGGCTGGTCACCGCGACGCCGTCGAACGGCGCGCGCCAGCCCTCGATGTCCTGGCGGTCGTCCGCGACCGCGAGATCCCACAGCTCGATCAGGCTGGGGGCCGGCATCGGCCATCGCATTGTGGATCGGATAACCGTTCTCGACCGCATGAATGCTGCGGAAGATCTCCTGCTCACGGAACACATGGTCGACCGAATGCAGGATCACCGGTCCCGAGCGGAACGAATAGGTGAACGACACCGGATCGAATTTCAGCCCGGCTTCCTCGAAGCGCCGCTTCAGCTCGCGCCGCCGTAGGTCGAATTCGCGCGGTGCTGCGCCCTGGAACGAGAAGATCGACTGCTTCTCGTCGCCGACCGCGAACACGGTGCGCACCAGGCCGTCGCGCGCGCCAGCGCCGGAGGTGAATTCCGAGATGATGTGCGCGACGATGTCCCATTGCCGTGGGCTCGTATCCTGCGCCTCGTCGATCAGCACGTGATCGACGCCGCGGTCGAGCTTGTAGTGCACCCAGCCGGAGGAGACGCGGTCCAGCATCGCCAGCGTCTTGTCGATCAGATCGTCATAATCGAGCAGGCCGCGTTCCAGCTTTTCGCGCCGGTAGTGCGCGGCCGCGGCGGTCGCGATATGGATCAGCGCCTCGGTGCGGTCGCGCGCGACTACGGCGCGGCGGCGCTCGATCAGGGGACCAAGCCGGTCGACCTCCGCCTCGAACCTGTGGCCTGCGACGGCATTCTTCTTGATGAAATTGTTGGTGACGACAGACGCACGCGGCGCGCGGTCATCGGTCAGGAAGACGCCGAGATATTCATCGACCTGGGCTGCGCCGGTGAAGGTCAGCGCCGCCCGCAGCCGTTCGGCCTGCTTCTGATCCGCCTTGCTGCTGGTGTCGAGCAGCGTCGCCATCTCCTTCCAGCTCGACCGCTGCAGGTTCGGACCGTCGACGATCTCGCGCTCGACATCCTCGATACGGATATCGGAGGAGACGCCGAGCGCGGCCGACATCTGCGCGGCGGCGGCCGCGGCGCTGCCGGCGGCATCGGTCCAGCCCATGAAATGATCGCGGCTGAGGCACGCCTCGCGGACCACGTCCTTGAAGGTGACGTCGGCCGCGCTTGCCATCGCCGTCCGCAGCGCGCGGCCGATGGGACTGTCGGGAATCCGCGACGCCTCGAGGAACACCGCGAGATTGGCGCGTTCCATCATCTCGTTCTGGTCGCGGTCGTCCAGCACAGCGAAGCGCGCCGGCACGTTGGCCTCGAACGGAAACTGTTGCAGCAGACGGGTGCACAGCGCGTGGATGGTCTGCACCTTCAACCCGCCGGGCGTTTCCAGCGCGCAGGCAAACAGCTTGCGCGCCTCGCGCCGCAGCGAGGCGGATGGATGCACGATGCCGGCCTCGCGGATCGCGGTATCGAGCGCTGTGTCGTCGAGCGTCACCCAGTGGCCCAGCGTCGTGAACACGCGTTCGGCCATGTTGGCCGCGGCGGCCTTGGTGAAGGTGATGCAGAGGATCTTCTCCGGCGGCACGCCTGATAGCAGCAGGCGGATCACGCGCTGCACCAGCACATGCGTCTTGCCGGAGCCGGCGTTGGCCGACACGAAGGTCGACGCCTTCGGATCGGACGCGCGCGCCTGCGCGTCGCGCACCGCCGGCGGGATGGGTCTGATGGCCTTCACCATTCCTCGATCCCCAGGCCGCCGGCGGCGGACCATTCCTTGATGCGCGCGAGGTCGTCATAGGCGCCGTAGCGGTTCGCCCACATCGAGAGGTTCAGCGAGGTGTAGGCCTGCTGCTCGTCGTCGAAGGCGCGAATCAAGGCCTCCAGCTTGCGCCGCGCACTGTCGGCGGCTTCATCGGGCGGCTGCGGCGTGTCGTTGGTCTTGATCTTCAATTCCAGCGAACGCTGCTCGCCCGGCGGGTTGTTGCCGCTCAGCCTGACATAGACGAGATCGCCGACCGATGAGTCGGCTGGAATATCGGCAAAGCCGCCCTCGCGCAGGATCGCGGCTTCCAGCGTCAGCTGCGGCGACAGGCCCATGCGCACCTGCTTGCCGGTCGGCGGCTGGCCGGTCTTGTAATCGAGGATCGCAAAGCTGCCGTCGTCGCGGCGCTCGATGCGGTCGGCGCGCGCGGAGAGCGTGAATGTCCTCGTAGCGTCAAGCGGAATACCGATCTCGCCGCGAATCTCGGCCTTGATCGAATCAATGTTACCGCGCCGCGCCTGCTCCCATTCGGAAAACCACGCCGCGATACGCTGGAAGCGTGGCCACCACAGCGCGCGCGCTTCGGGCCGCTCCATCAGTGGCGCAAAATGCTTGGCCCCGATGTCGCGCAGCGCGCTCTTGATGTCGTCAGGCAGCGCGTCGGCATAAACCTGTGTGAACTCGCCGAGCGATTCGTGGATTGCGGAGCCGCGATCGGCCGCCGACAGCGGCATGTCGACGGGATCGAGCGGGTCGAGCTTCAGGATGTAGCGCGCATAGATCGTGTAGGGATCGCGCAGCCAGTCCTCGATCGCGGTGACCGACATTTTCAGCGGCCGCGCCTCGCGCGGCGGCCGCGGCTCCGGCTGCGGGATCGGCTGGACCGCATCGTGGCCGGTCGAGCTCCGCGGCATATTGCACGTAAGTCTCGCCGGCGGATATCGCCGCCTTCCAGCGCGCTTCGCCCGCAACGGCTTCGAGCCGATGCAGGAAGCGCGAGGCCACCGCCGGCGCGCCGCCGACCTTGGCGGCGTGGGTGAGGATCACCTCGTCATGGCCGAGCAGCTGCGCAAAGTCGTGCGCGGAGAGGCCGATGCGCCGTTCGGGGAGATCGAGCCCGAGCTCGTGCCGCATCGGCCGGCTCAGCCACGGATCGACCCGCGGCGCCGGCGGCCAGACGCCCTCGACCAGACCGCCGAGGATGACGCGATCCGACTCGGTCAGACGTGCTTCGAGCTGGCCGAAAATGTTGAGCTGCGCGCGCGCCGATTCCGGCCGCCGCACCATGCGGTCGGCGAACGCGGTCTGGAACACCTCGGGATAATCTGACAGCGGCGTCATCAGCCCGCTCGGCTGCTGCTTGGCGAGCAGCTCGTCGAAGGCGGACGCGAGCGAAGCCCCGGCGCGCTCCTCGAACACCATTGCGACGCCGTTCTGGTCGGCCGACAGTGCGATCAGCGCCTCGCGGTGACGCGCCGCCAGCTCGGCGAAATCATGGGGCTTTGACGAGGCCATGCCTTCCAGCGGCGCCAGCGCCGCTTGAAGCTTATCTATCAGGGCCTGTGCCTGATCGAGTTCGCGGTCCCGCAACCGTGCGCGTTGCTCCTGTCGATGCAGCGAGGAAGTTTCGCCGCTATTGAGTTTGACGAGTTCGGCGCGGAAGCGGGCGAAGTCGCGCGCGAGGCCGCTGGTCGCAGCTTGCGGCCGCGTGCCGCGGAGCAACGCGATCTCCAGCACCTCGATCGCACGCTTCAGCGCGCCATGGGCGCCGCCGAGCCGGAACAGCGGATGCTTGAGCAGCGCGAGCAAGGTCGGCGGCTCAAGCCCCTTGGCCGCGGCCTCCGCGGTGAGGCGGGCGAACACACCGGCCGGCGTTTCCATCAGCGCATCGCCGCCGGAATCGTCGAACTCCAGCTTCCAGCGCGTCAGCGAGGCCATCACGCGGCGTGCCAGCGCGCGATCCGGCGTCACCAGCGCAGCCGATTTGCCGAGATGCCGCGCCTCGCGCATCGCAACCGCGATCGCCAGCGCTTCCATTTCCGGATTGGGGGCTTCGACCACCGTGAGATTGGTCATCCCGGCGGAAATCCGCGCCACGATCTCGGGCCGTTCCAGCCGGTCGTGCCATTGCGCGGTCGCGGTCGACGGCCGCATCGTCTCCGACACCAGCACCTCGCGGCCGAGCGGCGCAGGCTCAGCAAGGCTCTCGACGTCACGGCGCTTGATGCCGAAGCGGTCGAGCAACGCGTGCATCGCGAATTGCGGGTGGTTGGACGAGGGCGGTGTGGTGAACCTGCCGTCGTCGCCGCGCTCGCCGCCGATCGTGTCCCAGGAATCTTCGTCGAGATCGGTGTCGAGCCCAGGCAGCACCACGGCGCCGTTCGGAAGCTTGGCCACCGCGTGGAGGAATTTTGCGGTCGCCGGCATCGAGCCGGTCGAACCGGCCGCGATCACCGGGCCGGCGTGATGCGCGGTCAGCCGCGCCGCTTCCGCCTCGATCAGCTGATCGCGGCGCGCCGCGGGCTCGATCCGGCCGATCTCCTTGAGGTAGTTCGGCCAGGCGTCGCGCGCGATGCGCAGGAAGTCGAGCGAATGCTGCCAGTATTTGTCGAGCTGGTCCGGCACCAGGCGGTCGAGCGCGCGCCAGTCGACGCCGCGCGTCACCATGTCGTCCATCAGCCGCGCCAGGTCGCCGGCGAGCTGCAGCGTCGAGGCCGGGCCGCCGACCACCAGCGGCGCCGACACTGGCGTCTTCGCCCAGGCCGCGACCAGATGCGCCAGCGTCAACCGGCGCTCGAGCTCGCCGAGTCTCGGCGGGATCTCCAGCGGCGCAGTGCCGCCGACATCGTCGCCCTGGTCGGCGAACGCAAGCTCATCCTCATCGATCTCGCCGAGCGCGACGATGCGCGGCAGCACCGCGGCGTCGGAATCCAGCACATCGAGGAAGATCTCGCGCGCCAGCCGTCCGGCGCGGCGGGTCGGCAGATAGAGCGTGGCGCCGGCGAGCTTTGCCGGATCGCTCTGCGCCTCGAATCCCGCGACCAGCCGGCCATCGACCAGCGCCGAAATGACGGTGCGCAGGAACGGCGCAGAAACGGGAACGCTGAAAACGCGCATGGGCTGCCTGGTTCGAATCAGGCGCCAATATAGGGAGCTGCGGCCGTCGTTAGCCACCCCTGCGGGTCGGCCATCACCGCTGATTATCGTAGCCGGGCGGCGCAGCGATCGACGGCATCCAGGAACCAGCGCAGCGCCGGATCTTCAGCCGCGCGGACTGTATGGATCAGGTCGATTGCGAAGGCCGGGATGTCGATCGGCGGCATCACGACGGCAATTTCGGCGAGATGCGTGAAGCGGCGGCCCACGCGCTCGGCCATCGTGGCGATGAGATCGGTGCCGGCCACGGCGAAGGGAACGGCCACCACATGCGCCAGCGTCACGGCCACCCGTCGTTTCAGCCGATGGCGCGCCAGCAGCGCGTCGATCACGCTCGGCAGCCCATCGCCGCCGGCCGCGGAGAACAACGCGTGCGGCAGGGTCGCGTAATCCTCCAGGCTGAGAGCCTCGGATCGGCTCGCGCGCGCGCCATCGCGGATGCAGACGAAGCGTTCCTCGAACAGCCGGTGCCGGACGCAGCGGGGCGAGCCCGGCAGATGGCCGCCGATCAGCGCATCGAGTTCGGCGCGCTCGAGCTTGGCCAGGGCCGCCGTCGTGTCAGTCAGCGGGCGCACGGCAAGGTCGATGCCCGGGGCTTCCATGCGCAACAAGCGGCTCAGTTCCGGCACCAGAACGAGGTCGCCGTAGTCGGTCGCTGCGATGGTGAAGCGCCTTCGCGCGGTGGCCGGATCGAAGCCCGGATCGGGCGCCAGTGCGCCCCTGATTTGCCGCAACGCCTCTCCGATAGGCCCCGCCAGCGCCAGGGCCTTCTCGGTCGGCTGCATGCCCGCGCCGGCGCGCAGGAACAGTTCGTCCGCAAACAGCGCGCGCAGCCTGCGCAACGCGCTGCTCATCGACGGCTGGGCGAGGCCAATGCGCTCGGCCGCACGGGTGACGTGGCGCTCCTCCATCAGCGCCTCGAAGGCGACCAGCAGGTTGAGATCGACGGCGGCTAAATTCATCACAGCAATAATGCTTATACCAATAATCGATTTCAACAATGATTTGCACAAGCCTACGATTGCGACTGACACGACGATGAGGCGGGAAGACTTGAGACGTTCAGACTTGGGACGATCATTCGCGAAGCTGATGCCGCGCGGGCCGACCTTGCTGATCATCGGCGTGCTGGCCGGGCTGGCTTTCCCGGCCCTGGCGGACAGCGTGCGCCCGCTGATGGCGGCAGCGATCTTCGTCCTGGTTCTCGGGACCTTTCTCCAGGTCGACGGCGCGGCGTTCCGGCGTGCGCTGGGGCGTCCGCTGGTCTCGCTGCTGTTGCCGGCGCTGGCGATGCTGGCTTGTCCGCTTGCGGTCGGCTTCGCGGCGCGCGGCGCCGGATTTCGGCCGGAGTTGATCGTTGCATTGGTGCTGTCGGTGTGCGCGCCGCCATCGACCGGCACGGCGGCAGTCGCGCGCATGCTCGGCTTCGACGCGACCGTTCCATTGGCCGTGACGCTGCTGTCGATGGCGCTGGCCCCGATCACGGTTCCGCTGATCGCAGCGGGATTTGCCGATCTTGCGCTCGATCCGCTGGCGCTCGCCGCGCGGCTGGCGTTGCTGCTGCGCCGTCAGGCCGCTGCACAATTGGCGCGGCATTCGCGCACCATCGACGCGCTTGTGGTCGCCTCACTGTTGCTGTTCGCCATTGCCACCATGGCCGGGGTGCGTGCGCAGATCGCAGCGCAGCCGGCCACCGCGCTGACCTTGGTCGGCCTTGCCTTCGCCTGCAATCTCGCGCTGCAAGCGCTTGGCGCGGTGCTCACGCTGGGCCCGCTGGCCGAGCGGTTGACCACGGGCCTCATTCTGAGCAACCGCAACGTCGGACTGGTCTGGTCGGCGATGGGCGCGGCGGTGTCGCCGATGACGGCGCTGTTCTTCGCGGCCACGCAGTTTCCGATCTATATGATGCCGCGCCTGATCGAGATGCTGGTTCGGCGCGAGCGAAAGGAGAAAGCCTCATCATGAGCGAGACGATCCTGACCGAAGACCTCGCCGTCCGTTTCGCCCGCATCGCGCTCGGCCATGTCGGCCGCGAATATCCGAACAAGCCGGATCATGTGCTGGCAGGGCCGCAGGACGCACGCACGCCGCGCGAGCTGCATCCGGTGTTCTTCGGCAGCTACGATTGGCACTCCTGCGTCCATAGCTACTGGATGCTCGCCCGGCTGCTTAACCGCTATCCGGCGTCAGAAGCGGCGGACGATATCCGCACCCTGTTCGACGCGCAGTTCGTCACGGAGAAGGTCGCGGCCGAATGCACCTATCTCTCGGCCCCGATGGCGCGCGGCTTCAAGCGGCCTTACGGCTGGGGCTGGCTGTTGAAGCTCGCAACAGAACTCTCGTTGCTCGATGAGACGCGATGGCGGGAGCGGATCGCGCCACTTGCCGCAATCTTCGCGCAGCGCTTCCGCGATTTCCTGCCGCTCGCCACCTATCCGGTGCGGGTCGGCACGCATTTCAACACCGCGTTCGGGCTTCGCATGGCCGCCGACTACGCCGCGGCGACGCAGGACGATGCGTTCGACGCGCTGTTGCGTGAGACCGCGTTGCGCTGGTACGGCGCCGATCAGGATTGTCCCGCCTGGGGTGAGCCGAGCGGTGATGATTTCCAGTCGTCTGCACTGATCGAAGCAGAGTGCATGCGCCGGCTGCTGGCGCCGGGCGACTTCCTGCCCTGGTTCGACCGCTTCCTGCCGCGGCTCGCGCAACGCGCGCCCGCAACTCTGTTCCGGCCCGCAACGGTCACCGATCGGTCGGATGGCAAGCTGGCGCATCTCGATGGGCTCAATCTCAGCCGGGCATGGTGCTGGCGCGCGCTGGCCGGCGCGTTGCCGGAGGGCGATGCGCGGCGCCCGATCCTGCAGGATGCTGCGCGAGGCCATCTCGACGCCGGCCTGCCGCATATCGCCAGCGACTATATGGGCGAGCACTGGCTCGCGAGTTTTGCAGTGCTCGCCATCGACAGCGATGGCTAAGACAGCTTTGCCTAAAGCGGGACGAGTTTTGGTCGAATCGGCTTGGCGCGGTCTCGGTTCACCTCTCCCCATTGGGGAGAGGTCGGATTGCGCCTGGCGATGCGAAGCATCGTCCAGTGCAATCCGGGTGAGGGCCCTTGCTCTCTCGATAGACCGTAACCCCTCACCCGATATGCTGCGCAAATCGACCTCTCCCAAGGGAGAGGTGAACTTGCGACGCCGTTCTAGCTCAACCTGATCTCATCAGGCTCTAAGCGACGCTTTCCAGGAAAGCTTCCTCCGCGGCCTGGATTGCATCGGGGGTCCCGACATGCATCCAGACGCCGTCGAGGCGCAGGCCGAACAGCCGCTCCTGCTCGTTGGCGCGGTCGAACATCTTGGTCAGTGAGAATTCGCCGGCGGGCGCGTCGGCGAACAGCGCAGGAGACATGATCGCGGCGCCGGCATAGACGAACGGCACCACCTGGTTCTCCCGCCGCTTGCGCAGCGCGCCGTCGGGCAACATCGAATAGTCGCCGCGGCCGCTATAGCCGATGCTCGAGGCGGTCGGCGCCATCAGCAGCAGAATATCCATCCGCGCGGGATCGAAGGCTTCCGCCAGCCGCGCCAGATTGGAGCGCACGCCGTCGATCCACATCGTGTCGGCATTGAGATGGAAGAACGGCGAATCACCGAGCAGCGGCAGCGCCTTCACCACCGCGCCGCCGGTGCCGAGCACCTGGTCGCGCTCGTCGGAGATGATCACGCGCGGGCGGCTGCGGGTCTTGACGTGCTCGATGATCTGGTCGGGCAGGTAATGCACGTTCACGACCGCTTCGGTGACGCCGGCGCCGGCAAGCTTGTCGAGCACATGGTCGAGCAGCGGCTGGCCGGCGACGCTCACCAGCGGCTTCGGCATCGTGTCGGTCAGGGGGCGCATGCGCACGCCGAGGCCCGCAGCGAGCACCATAGCCTTGTGGGGAGTGACGGGCATTTTCCTGATATTCTCGGTCATCATCTCTCGGCGCCGATCATATCACGGCGATTCGGCAAGCGCATCGATCAGACGCCATAGTCACGGGACATGACGGCCGTAAGACGGCAACGGGCCTAGACGTCGGCAGCTTGCGCGCCGCGTTTGGCAGTTTTCTTCTTCTTGTCGCCTTGTTTGAGGAAGTTGACGCCGATCTGGTCGCCATTGACCCACGCCAGCTCGCAGCGGCGATAGGCCAATCCTGTGGACGACAGCAGCAGAAAGAACTCCTTCAGGTTCAGGCCCTCGACCGAGCCGTCGACGGAGAGCTTGGCGCCCGTCTCCGACACGTCTTCCATGGTGCAGTCGCGCCGCCAGGTGCCGTCAATGCCCATCATGTGCGCGGCTATGCCGCGCTCAAACGTGACACGATCGCCCCTGCGTCGTTCCGTCCCCATCGTGTGGTCCTGCTCCCGATCCGGCCGCGTCCTGGATGAAATGCGGCCTTCGCAACTTTAGGAGACCCAAGGCTAATAACCCGTAAACTAAGGTACTGGGGGAGGGACGTTGGCTGTGTACCAGATGCGAAAGGTAGCCAATGCCGGATGGGCCAGCGACCGTTCCAGGTAGGTCCAGATCCGCGGCTGATGCTTCAGATATTGCGGCTTGCCGTCGCGGCGGTTGAGCCGCGCAAAGGTGCCGAGCAGGCGGGTGTTCCGCTGCGCCGACATGGTCGCATAGAGCTCGGCGAACCCTGCGGGATCGAAGTTCTCGTCGGTCGCGCGCCGCGCCTTGATGTAGCGCGTCAAAGAGCGACAGCTCGAGCTGCTCGGGCACGTCGATCCGCGCATCCTGCAGCAGCGACACCACGTCGTAGGCCGCGGGGCCGAGCAGCGCGTCCTGGAAGTCGATGATTCCGACGCGCAGAATGCCGGTGCGCTCGGCAAGCCAGATGATGTTCGGCGAATGGAAGTCGCGGATCACCCAAGTCTGCCGCGCCGCGGCGGGTTTCTGCAGAAGCCCGCGCCACATCCCGAGGAATTCGGTGCGGAGCTCCTCGTCCGGCTGCACGCCGCGGTCGGGCAAGTACCATTCCAGCATCAGCCCGATCTCGATCAGCCAGGCGTCGATATCGAACACCGGGATGTCGTAACTCTCGTCTGATGTCACCGGCAGCCGCTCCGGCAGCACCTCGCGATGCAGCGCCGCCAGCATGTCCACGGCGGCTTCGTAACGTTCGACGATCGGCCGCGGCGGATCGCCCTCGATCACGCCTTCGGCGCCGAGATCCTCGGTGATCAGGAAGCCGGATTCGAGATCGATGTGGCGGATCGCGGGTGCGGAGAAGCCGTGCTTGCGCAGGCCGTTTCCGATGGCGACGAACGGCCTGACATCTTCGGCGAGATGCACCGCTGCACTGTAGGACCGGCCGTTGTAGATCGCCGGGCCGTCGGGGCGGCGCGGCGAGTTCATCAGGATGACGCTGCCGTCGTCGTTGCGCAGCCGCGCATAGGAGCGCGTCGAGGCATCGCCCGGCATGCGCTCGCGCCGGGCGTTGAGGAAGCCGCCGCGCTCGAGGAATTGGCGCAGCTCGTTGAGCCGCGCAACCTTCGCCGCGCCTTTGCCATGGCCGGTGATCTCGGCCGCGCGTGCGGCCGATCCGAGCGCCGGGCGGTGGCTGAACGCGATGTCGATGCGATCAGTGGGCATGGCGTCCGGCGCGCGTTCCGGCCATTCGATCAGCGCCACGATGTCGTCGGGCAACGGCGACAGCCCGAGCTCCTCGAGTTCGCTGGCATCGTTGATGCGATAGAGGTCGGCATGAACCAGCGGAAACGACGGCAGCTCGTAGCTCTGCGCCAGCGTGAAGGTCGGGCTCGGCACTTCCAGCGTATCGTCGGCGGCGAGGTAGCGGATCAGCGCGCGTGCGGCCGCGGTCTTGCCGGCGCCGAGGTCGCCCGAAAGCGTGATGACGTCGCCGGCGCCGATCAAGAGCGCGAGGTCGGCCATCAGCTCGGCCGTCGCGGTTTCGTTCGCGAGTGCCACCGAGAATGTCGAGGTCGCCGTCATTCCGCAGCGTTGCGATGCGCGGTCTGGTCGATCGGGAAGTCGCAGGTCACGGTCGTGCCGCGGCCTACGGTCGAATCGACGCGCACCCGTCCGCCATGCAGTTCGACAAAGGAGCGGACCAGCGACAGGCCGAGCCCCGCGCCGCGGTGCCGCGAGCCGTGCGAATGGCTCTCGAACCAGTTGAACACCTTGTCGCGCATCTCGGCCGGAATGCCGGGACCGGCGTCGGTCACCGAAAACACCACGCTGTGCTCGGTGCGGTGTGCGCTGATCGTGACGGTGGCGTCATGCGGCGAGAAGCCGACCGCGTTGGCGAGCAGATTGTAGAGCACCTGCACCACGCGCCGCTCGTCGCCGACGAAGGCGCCGATGTTGGGCTCGATATCGACCTTCAGCGTGATGCGGTCGGTTGCAAGGCGGTCCTGGATGCCCTCGGCGGCGGCCTCGATCGCCTGGCCGATATTGACCGGGCCGAGCTCGAGCTTCATCGCGCCGGCGTCGATGGTGGCGAGATCGAGAATGTTGTTGGTCAGCGCCAGCAGCGCGTTGGTCGATTTGGTGACGTAGTCGAGATATTCGGCCTGCTTCGACGTCAGCGGTCCGGTCGAAGGATCGCTGAGGAAATGCGCGAAGCCGATGATGGTGGTGAGCGGCGCGCGCAGCTCGTAGGAGACGTGGTGGACGAAATCCACCTTCATCTGGTCGGCGGCTTCCAGCGCCTCGTTGCGCTCGCGCAGCGCGCGCTCGACATTCTCGGTGTCGGTGATGTCCTGGAAGGCCAGCAAGGTCTTGCCGTCGGGCAGCGGGATGGTCATGCAATTCAGCACGCTGCCATCCTTGCGCTCGAGCTTGAGCGCGACCTGGGCGCGGTTCTCGATCGCGGTGATCTGCTCGCGCAGCGTCCGCCAGGTCAGCGCGTCGTCGAGCAGCGGCCGGCACAGCGCTTCCACCGCCTCGATATGCGGTTCGCCCTGCAGCGCATCGGCCGGTAGCTTCCACATCTTGGCGAAGGGCGGGTTGAACAGCTCGGCGCGGCCGTTGCTGCCGAACACCGCGACCGCTTCGCCGAGATTGTCGAGAGTTTCGCGCTGCACCCGGGTCAGGCGGTCATAGCGGCGCGCGAGGTCGAGGCTCTCGGTGACGTTGTCGAACAGATAGGTGACGCCGCCCTCGAGGTTTGGCGTGGTGACGACGCTGATGGCGCGGCCGTCGGGCAGGAACCAGGTATAGGTCTCGGATTTCGACCGCGCGATAGGCCTCGTGCAGCTTGGCCTTCCAGGCGCGGAAGTCCGGCTGCTCGGGCAGCTTGCGGTTGGCGCGCAGCCGGTCGAGCACGCTGGAATCGTCGGGATTGCTGTCGAGGAAGGCCTGGTCGAGGCCCCATAGCCGCCGATAGGACTCGTTGTAGAAGGTGAGCCGCCGGTCGGCATCGAACACGGCGACGCCCGAGGATAGCTGATCGAGGGTGCGCCGGTGCGCTTCGACCATCCGCGCGATCGCCGCGCGCAGCGCCGCAGCTTCGCTGGCGTCGATCGCGATGCCGGCGCTGCCGCCGGAGAGCTTGAGCGCCTGCACGTCGTAGATCCGCCGCTCGCCGCTGACGACGATCGGCAGCCGTGCGGCGTAATTGGCATTGTCGTTCAGCGCGCGGGTCAATTCGGTGCGCTGGTCGCTTTCGAGCAGTTCGAGGTTGCGCTGCAGCGCGTCCGACACGCTCTTGCCCTCGGTGGCGCGGACATAGGCCGCGTTGGCATAGCGCAGGTTGCCCTCGAGGCTCTTGGCCCAGATCGGCCATGGCGCGGCGGCGGCGAAATCGCGCAGCAGCTCGGTCTCCTCCTGCAGCGTCTTGTAGCGCAGGTTGGATTCGGCGAGTTCGCGGCGCAGGCCGCCGAGCTCGCGGATCCGCACGATGGCCTGGCCGCCGATCGCGCGGCCCATCGCCTCGATGGCGCGGCCGGCCGAGGTCGAGAGGTTGAGCAGGAATGCCTCGCCCTTCTCGCGCAACGCGTCGACCGCGTGGTCCATCTGCAGCGCCGGTTCGGGCGGCAGCCAGGTTCCGAAGGCGAGGATGCGTTGCGGCGCGCTTTCCTGCGACATCACCAGCGAGACGTCGCCCGAGATCTGCGGCCGGTTGTCGCCCGCGGCCCAGGAGATCAGGACCTGCGGTTCGACGAACAACAGCGCGCGCAGCCGGTCCGATTGCGCCTGCAGGTCGGTGATCTCGGACTGCAGCTGCTCCTCGTTCCTTGTGGCGCGCAGGCGGGTCCGCATCAAAAGGATCGCAGCGAAGACCGAGAAGCCAACCAGCGCGAACGACGTCGCGAGAACCGCGACCTCCTGATGATTGAAGCCGAAATGATCCGACATCGCCTGGGCGACCAGGCTTTCAGCGGCAAAGGACGTGCGGGCCGGCAGCAATGCGGTGATGGCGAGCCCAAGCATGCCGTCGCGCGCCAGTGAGGTGCATGACAGCAGGGTTCGACGCATTGCCGCGACTACGCCCGACATATGTTGCCCCAGAACGCACAAACCTTAAGGCATGATCCGGAAAACAGGAGACCGGTATCCCCCACGGCAAACGTATAACGTCTGTCCGGGGATCATGCCCAAGCAGGACCCAACAGCCCGACGAAGACCCCCGTCGCGCTCGAATCAATCCAGAATAGTCCCAACCGGACTCGGCGAGTAAGAGTCCAGACCGTGAACGCAGAATCCGCTGTGAAAAAATGCGGCGGCTGATGTGGATTTTACGCGAATTGACTCCGTATTCGCGCGGAGAGCGCGCCCGAAGCGTGATCTCCCGGAGATGGCCGCACACTTCTCTGGTCGCCTTCTAGCGTCCGGTCGAGCCGAAGCCGCCGCTGCCGCGATCAGTCGGTGACAGCACGTCGACCGGAACCAGCTCGGCCCGGGTGACCGGCGCGATCACCATTTGCGCGATGCGCTCGCCGCGCCGGATCGAAAACACCTCCTGGCCGTGATTGATCAGGAGCACATTGATCTCGCCGCGATAGTCGGCGTCGATCGTGCCGGGCGAGTTCAGCACCGTGACGCCGTATTTGGCGGCGAGGCCGGAACGCGGCCGCACCTGCGCCTCATAGCCCGGCGGCAGCGCGATCGTCAGCCCGGTCGGAACCATCTCGTAGCGGCCCGGCAGCAGCAGCAGCGGCGCCGACCGCGGCACCGCGGCCAATAGGTCGAGCCCGGCGGCGTCGGCGGTCTGATAGATCGGCAGCAGAAGGTCCGCGCCATGCGGCAATTGGTGGACTTCGACCTTGATGGTGGCGCTCACGATGCGGTTCCTACAGCTCTTGCGATGCGCGATACCAGCGCGCTCGCGACTTCTTCCTTGGTCATCACAGGCCAGGAGTCGACGGTGACATCCTTGCCCTCGCGCGAGAGCAGATGAACGGTGTTGCGGTCGCCGCCCATCACGCCGGTTGCCGGCGAGACGTCGTTGGCGACGATCCAGTCGCAGCCCTTGCGCGCGAACTTCGCCTTGGCGTTCTCGATCAGATGCTCGGTCTCGGCGGCAAAGCCGATCACCAGCGGCGGCCGCTTCTCCTTCAGCTTGGAGATTGTCGCCAGGATGTCGGGATTCTCGACGAGCTGCAGCGGCGGCATCCCGGCTGAGGTCTTTTTCAGTTTCTGGCTGCCTTCGGTGGCGACCCGCCAGTCGGCGACCGCGGCGGCAAAGATCGCGACGTCGACCGGCAGCGCGGCCTCGACCCGGTGCAGCATGTCGCGCGCGGACTCTACCCGCATGACGGAGATGCCCTGGGGGTCGCCGAGCTCGACCGGGCCGGTCACCAGCACGACCTCGGCGCCGGCGGCGCGCGCGGCGGCGGCGATGGCGAAGCCCTGCTTGCCGGATGAACGGTTGGCGATGTAGCGAACCGGATCGATCGCCTCATGGGTCGGGCCGGCCGTGATCAGCACGCGCTTGCCGGCCAGCGGGCGCGGCTGCGGCGGCCGCAGCATGCGGTCGGCGGCGGCGGCGATCTCGGTCGGCTCGGCCATCCGCCCGACGCCGGCTTCGCCGGCTTCCGCCATTTCTCCCGCATTGGGACCGACAGTGTGGACGCCGTCGCGGCGGAGCTGCAGCACGTTGCGGCGGGTGGCCGGATTGTTCCACATCAGCGGGTTCATCGCCGGTGCCAGCAGGATCGGCCGGTTGGCCGCCAGCAGCGTGGCGGTGGCCAGATCGTCGGCATGGCCTTGCGCCATCTTGGCCATCAGGTCGGCGGTTGCCGGTGCCACCACGATCAGATCGCAGTCCCGCGCCAGGCGGATATGACCGGCGTCGAACTCGCTCTCGGCGTCGAACAGGTCGGTGTAGACCCGCTCATGTGACAGCGCGCTGGCGGCCAGCGGGGTCACGAATTGCTGGGCCGCCTTGGTCAGCACGCAGCGGACCTGGATGTGCCGCTCCTTGAGCCGCCGGATCAAATCCAGCGCCTTGTAGGCCGCGATCCCGCCACCGATGATCAGGGTCACCCTGGGCTCGCCGGTCGCGCTGGTGACCCGTGGAGCAGGGGCTGCAGCCGTCGGGGAACCCGCGCGGGGCGTCTCCGCGGGCTCCGTACCGCCCTCTGCGAGGTCCCGGAGGATCACCCGGATCTCCTCCTCGACCGAGCGCCCGTTCCTGGCGGAGCGAAGCCGCAGATAGGCCTTCAGCGTGTCGTCGAGTTTGCGGATGGTCAGGCTGGCCATGGCGTGCCCCCAGCATCATGCTCAAATATGATAGCGATGCTATCACATAGTGCATGCATTGCAATCAGTGTGCGCGGATAGCGAAAAAGATTGCGATCAGGGCGGCGGCGATGACCCAGAGGCCGACGGTCTGCACCCGCGCCTTGCGGGCCTCCGCGCGGGCCATTTCGTCGATCGAATCGGACGACAGCATGTGGCCCTCCCGCGTCATGGTCTCCAGCTGCTCGAGCACGGTCACGGCGCGGTTGGCAATCGACGGCAGGTTGGCGACGATGCGGCCGAGTTCGCCCGCGCCCGATAGCGCGCCCTGGATGCGTCCGGCCGGGCCGAGATTGTGCGTGATCCATTCGCGCACCACGGGGTCTGCGATCTTCCAGATGTCGAGCTTGGGGTCGAAGCCGCGCGCGACGCCCTCGACCACCACCATGGTTTTCTGCAGCAGGATCAGTTCGGGCCGCGTCTGCATGTCGAACAGCCCGGTGACCTCGAGCAGAAGCGTCAAGAGCTTCGCCATCGAGATTTCCTCGGCGGTGCGGTTGTGGATCGGCTCGCCGATGGCGCGGATCGCTTGCGCGAAATTCTCCACCGAATGGTGGCCCGGCACATAGCCGGCCTCGAAATGCACCTCGGCGACGCGGCGATAGTCGCGGGTGATGAAGCCGAGCAGGATCTCGGCGAGGAAGCGCCGCTCCTTCAGCCCAAGCCGCCCCATGATGCCGAAATCGACCGCGACCAGCCGGCCGGCCTCGTCGAGGAACAGGTTGCCCGGATGCATGTCGGCATGGAAGAAGCCGTCGCGCAGCGCGTGACGCAGGAAACTCTGGATCACCTTGCGGCCGAGGTCCGGCAGGTCGACCTCGGCCTGCGCCAATCGGGCGTGATCGTTCAGCGCGATGCCGTCGATCCACTCCATCGTCAGCACGCTGTGGGCGGTGCGATCCCAATCCACCGCGGGCACCCGGAAGTCCGGATCGTCGCGGGTGTTCTCGGCCATCTCGGACAGCGCGGCCGCCTCGAGCCGCAGGTCCATCTCCATCGCGACCGAGCGCGACATCGTGTTGATGACCTCGATCAGCCGCAGACGCCGCGCCTCGGCGGAATGTGCTTCCGCCTTGTGCGCGACAAAGAAGAAGTCGCCGAGGTCGCGGCGGAAGCGCGCGGCGACATTGGGCCGGAGCACCTTGACCGCAACCTGATGCCGCACGCCGTCGCGCTCGACCTCGGCGCGATGCACCTGCGCGATCGAGGCTGCGGCAACCGCCGGACCCAGTTGCACAAAGGCCTGCGACAGCGGCCGTTCCAGCGATTGCGTGAGGACGGCTTCGGCCTCTTCCTGCGCGAATGGCGGCAGCCGGTCCTGCAGGGCTTCGAGATCGCGCGCCATCGCCACGCCGACCACGTCGGGCCGGGTGGCGAGGAATTGCCCGAGCTTGAGATAGGCGGGCCCGAGCCGGGTCAGCGCGCGCGACAGCCGCGGACCGGATTTTGCGGAGCGGCGCTCGATCAGCCGCGCCAGCTTCAACGCAAGCTGCCCGGGCGGCGGCACCAGCGAAGGATCGACGACGCCGAACACGCCCTCGCGCGCAAACACGAAACCGGCGCGGGCAAGGCGCGCAATGTGGGTCAGTGCAGAGATCACAAACGCCAGCCCGAATGCAGCGCCACGATGCCGCCGGAGAGGCTCTGCCACTTCACGCGCGCAAAGCCGGCGGCGCCGATCATTTCGGCGAACGCGTTCGGCCGCGGGAATTTGCGGATCGACTCGACGAGATATTGATAGGACTCGGCATCACCGGTGACGGCGCGGCCGAGCGGCGGGATCACCTTGAAGGAGAACAGGTCGTAGATCCGGTCGAGGCCGGGCACGTCGACGGTGGAGAATTCCAGGCACAGGAAGCGGCTGCCGGGCTTGAGCACCCGGTAGGCCTCCCGCAGCGCGAGGTCGATCTGCGGCACGTTGCGGATGCCGAACGCGATGGTGTAGGCGTCGAACGAACGATCGGCGAAGCCCAACGCCTCGGCATTGCCCTCGACGAACGACACCCGGTCATCGAGGTGCTGCCTCGTGGCGCGTTCGCGGCCGACGGCGAGCATGTCGGTATTGATGTCGCAGACCGTGGCATGGAAGCCGGTGCCCGCGGTCTTGGCCGCCCGGAACGCGATGTCGCCGGTACCGCCGGCGACGTCGAGCAGCGCGAACGGCCGGTCGCCCTTCGGCGGGTCGAGCGTGGTGATCATGACGTCCTTCCAGGCCCGGTGCAGGCCCACCGACATCAGATCGTTCATCAGGTCGTAGCGCGACGCCACGCTGTGAAACACCTCGTTCACCAGCGTCTGCTTCTCGCCCAGGGGCACGTCCCTGAAGCCGAAATGGGTGGTTTGATCCGGCCGATCCATCAACTCATACTCTTACCTTTTTGGTCGCGTTTTCTTCACGCGAACCGGTGCCCACTTCGCTCGAAAACGCTCCAGCCGGACCATAGCGCGGCGGCCGCAATGGCGCTATCACGTCACTTCCAAAAGGTGAATGCCTGCCATGCCGGAATTACCCGAAGTCGAGACCGTCCGCCGCGGCCTGCAACCGGCCATGGAAGGGTCCAAAATCCTCAAGGCCGAGGCCCGCCGCAAGGATTTGCGGTTTCCGTTTCAAAAAGACTTTATCGCCCGGCTCGAGGGCCAGACCATCACCGGGCTCGGCCGCCGAGCCAAATATCTGATGGCGGACCTGAACTCCGGCGACGTGCTGCTGATGCATCTGGGCATGTCGGGCTCGTTCCGCGTGCTGAAGCAGGAGGGCGCGGCGGCGCCGGGGCAATTCCACCATCCGCGCAGCGAGGATCGCGCGCACGATCATGTCGTGTTCCACATGTCGTCGGGGGCTGCGGTCGTCTTCAACGATCCGCGACGCTTCGGCTATATGAAGATCATTGCCCGCAATGCGATCGAGGATGAACCGCTGCTGAAGGGGCTCGGACCCGAGCCGCTCGGCAACGAATTCGACGCGGCGATGCTGGCGCGCTCCTGCCACAACAAGAAGACCAGCCTGAAGGCCGCGCTGCTCGATCAGCGCGTGGTGGCGGGACTTGGCAACATCTATGTCTGCGAAGCGCTGTTTCGCTCGCACCTGTCGCCGCGGCGATTGGCCGCGACGCTTGCAACCAAGAAGGCCGAGCCCACCGACCACGCCAAACGGCTGGTCGACGCAATCCATTCGGTGCTCAACCAGGCGATCAAGGCAGGCGGCTCCTCGATCAGCGACCATCGATTGACCAACGGCGATCTCGGCTATTTCCAGCATTCGTTCCAGGTCTACGACCGCGAAGGCGAGACATGCCGCACCTCGGGCTGCGAGGGCATCGTCAGGCGCTTCACCCAGAACGGCCGTTCGACGTTCTGGTGCCCGAAGTGCCAGAAATAATATGTTCGAGACGCCACGCATCGAGACGCAACGCCTGATCTTGCGGCCGCTGGCGCTGTCGGATGCCGCGGCGATCCAGCGTCACTTCAACAATTGGAACGTGATCAAGACTCTCGCCACGGTGGTGCCGTGGCCCTATCCCGAGGACGGTGCGGAAAGCTTCATCAAGCGGGAGCTGGACAAGATCGCGGCCGGCGAGGAGAGCTATCAATGGGTGCTGGTGTTGCGCGCCGGCGATGGCGAGGCGATCGGCAACGTCAATTTCCGGCCGCGCGCCGACGGCCGCAAGGGCAATCGCGGGTTCTGGCTGGCCGAGCCTTACTGGAATCGTGGCCTGATGACCGAGGCGATCGCCGCGGTGAATGATTTCGCCTTCCTGACGCTCGGCCTCGATCACTTCCACGTCTGCAACGCGCAGTCCAACGTCGCCTCGCGCCGGGTCAAGCAGAAGACCGGAGCCGAATTCGTCGGCTTCGTCGAGCTTCCGCACCACAATGGCGAATCCCGAGCGGAGAAGTGGAAGGTCACGCGCGAAACCTGGCTGCGCGATCGCCCGACGACGTGACCTCATCGCGAATGCCGCCGTGAGGGAATTCGGTACGGCTTGACCGCGCGTGCGCGGCTGGCGAACATGGGCGCCATCGCTCCTTCAAAAACGAGAACACAATGGCGATCAACGGCAACTGGCGCGATCGCGCCGCGACAAGCTTTCAGTGCGAGAAGCAACCGGCCACCAGCAGCCGCGGCATGGTGGTGAGCAATCATCCGCTGGCGTCGAGCGCGGGCGCCGAGATGTTAGCTGCCGGCGGCAACGCGATCGATGCAGCGATCGCGACCCTGTTCACGCTGACCGTGGTCGAGCCGATGATGGTCGGCATCATCGGCGGCGGCATGGCGCATATCCGGCTCGCCGACGGCAGCCATCGCTTCATCGACGGCCAGAGCACAGTGCCGAAGGCGGTGCGGCCGGACACCTACACCTCGAAACCCGGTTCGGCGCATGACGTGTTCGACACCGTCGGCAACGAGAATCTGAACGGGCCGAAGGCGGTCGCGGTGCCGGGCTCCTTGAAGGCCTGGTGCGAAACGCTGCGCCGTTTCGGCACCATGAGCCTGGCCGACGTGATGCAGCCCGCGATCAAGCATGCCGCACGCGGCTACGCGGCAACGCCCTATCTGCACGAATGCATCACCGATGGTGCCGAGGAGATGCTGAAGGACAAGCCGATCTCGGCGATCTATCTGCCCGACGGCACGCCGCTGAAGCCGGGCGAGCGCGTCGTGCAGGCCGAATATGCCGAGACGCTGAAATACATCGCCGACCATGGCGACAACGCGCTCTACCAGGGGTCGCTTGGCGACATCCTGGTCGACTACATGAAAAGGAACGGCGGCTTCATCGCGCAGGAGGATCTCGCGGCTTACAAAACCGTCGAGCGGCAGCCGATCCGTTGCGACTACCGCGGCTGGGAAATCCTCGGGCCCCCGCCGCCCGCGGCGTCAGGTGTGCACATCACAGAGATGCTCAACATCCTCGAAGGCTACGACATCGCGCGCCTCGGCTTCGGCACGACTGATGCGATCCACTATCTCGCCGAGGTGCTGAAGATCGCCTTTGCCGACCGCGCGGCCGCGAGCGGCGATCCCGCCTACATCAACGTTCCGGTGGAGCGGCTGACCTCGAAGGCCTACGCCGAGGAGCGGCGCCGCGCCATCGATCCCGACCACGCGCAGGCCTGGAGCGCCGGCGTCAGCCAGCTCGAAAGCGCGCACACCACGCACATGACCGCTGCGGATGCGATGGGCAACGTGGTCGCGACCACGCAGACCATCAACAATCTGTTCGGCGCCAAGATCCTGATCCCGGGCCTCGGCACCGTGCCGAACAATTACATAAACCTGTTCGATCCGCGGCCGGGGCACGCGCTGTCGCTTGCCGCGGGCAAGCGCGTCACCACCTCGATGTCGCCGATGATGGCGCTGCGCGACGGCAGACTGGTCTACGCGCTCGGCCTGCCCGGCGGAAAGCGCATCTTCCCGAGCGCGATGCAGGCGCTGATCAACCTGATCGACCACGGCATGGACCTGCAGGAGGCGGTCGAGGCGCCGCGGGTGTGGACCGAGGGCAATGCGCTGGAGGTCGAGCAGGCGATACCGGAGAGCATCCGCGCCGCGCTGTCGGCGAAAGGCCACAAGGTGCAGGTCGTGCCGACGGTCGCCGGCGGCATGAACGCGATCCAGTTCCACGCTGACGGCACCATGTCGGGCGCGGCCTGCTGGCGCGCCGACGGCACCCCGGTCGGCATCGCCGGCGGTCTGGCCCGCGCCGGGGTGCGGTTTGCGTTGAGGTGAGGGAGTCTCGTGCCCCGGGCGCAGCGTAGCGCGACGTGGTGCGCTGCTGAGCAGGGCCCAGCTCCAAAGCGGGATGAGTTCTGGTTGCATCGGCTTGGCGCGGTCTCGGTTCACCTCTCCCCCGTCGGGGAGAGGTCGGATTGCTCTCGGCGATGCGAAGCATCGTCCGGTGCAATCCGGGTGAGGGCTCTTGCTCTCTCGATAGACCGCAACCCCTCACCCGATTTGCTGCGCAAATCGACCTCTCCCAAAGGGAGAGGTGAACTTTCTACGCCATTCCAGCCCAACCTGATCTCATCAGGTTTGGATGGACACGTAAGGGCTACTTCCTGACGCAGATCACGCGGACTACGGCGGCCTT
The DNA here is from genome assembly GCF_054057015.1 of Bradyrhizobium sp. JR3.5. Classification (NCBI taxonomy): domain Bacteria; kingdom Pseudomonadati; phylum Pseudomonadota; class Alphaproteobacteria; order Hyphomicrobiales; family Nitrobacteraceae; genus Bradyrhizobium; species Bradyrhizobium sp. JR3.5. The sequence goes on along the minus strand of NZ_JBSRYV010000002.1, from coordinate 2,687,838 downwards.
GGCGTCCGCTGATTCGCCCGACGCGTTGACGCCGTGGGCCTTCAGGAAGTTGCGCACCGTGTCGGCCGGCACCAGCGCGGCCTGCGCCGGCGGTGCCGTGTTTGCCGGGCCCGCAACGATGACGGGCTTCAGCACCGCGATGCCGGCAAACTTGCCGCCGCCGTCGAGTGCTGCCGCACCGGAGAACCCGATCGCAGGCGGCGGCGACAGCGCCTGATCGCCGCCACCGAGTTGCGCCACCGAGGCCTTGACGCTGCTCGCGGCCGCTCCGCCGCCCTGGTTCTGCGGATCGGCGATGCCGGTGATGTCGAGCGCGGTCTGCGTCGCCTGGCCTGCGATGTTGAGCGGCTTCAGCCCACGCGCGCCATAGATGCGCAGCAAGGCGAGATCGTGCTCCTTGTCCACCGCGACCCGATCGGCACTGCCGTAACCCGGGATCGTCAGTGCGATGCAGTCGTCAGTCGCGATGCGATCGGTGATAATTGCGCCATCGTCGCTGACCACGACGCCGGTGGCATATTCGACGGTCTTGCGCGGCGGCGGGCCGGCCTGCACGCCGGACGGAAATGCGTTGAAGGCGCTCGACATCGCGATCACCACCGGCTCGACGGTGGTCTGCATCGCCTGATCATAGAGAATGGTGAGGACGCGCACCTCGTCACCCTTCAAGGTGCCGCGCAGATAGAACTTCTTCAGCCCCTGCATGCCCGACAGCACGAAGAAATCCGGTTTCACCACGGTGTAGTCGATGGTGCGGCCGGCCGGCTCCTTCTTTTCCTGCTCGGCGAGCTTTGCGGTGGTCGGGCTCGCCTCCTTGCGCCGGGTCAGCAGCACCTGGACGGTGCCGGTCGGCGAGGTCCATTTGGCGCCGGAGGCGTCGCTGGTGAGCTGCGGCACCAGCTTGGTGGGAATGCCGAGCCGCGCCCCGGTGGCAGGCTCGGTGACGACCCTCCAGCCGACGCTCTCCTGCTTCCGCCGCGCGGTGTCGGCGAGCACGCCGCGCTCCTGCGGGTTCAGCGCGCCGGTTGGCTTGCCGCCGCGGTTCTTCTGGAATTCCTTGATCGCATTGACCATGCGCTCGCTGACGTCGCCGGTGATCGCTCCGTTGTATTCGCCGACCCAGGCGAGGTCGGATTGCAGCGCCAGCCGCTCGGCCTGCGCCATCGCGCTCGCGGTATCTTCCGGCTTCTGCAGAGCGGGGCGGACCGGCACCGTCGTCACGGTCTTCGGCTTGGCCCCGGCCGTCGTCGGTGGCGTCAACTGGGCATGCGCGGCGCCCATACCTGCGACCATCACGGCCGCGACCATCAATGTTGCCGAAAGCACCAATCTCATGACAAATCCGGGGGAAATGACTGATACCATTGACGTCCACGCAATTAAGCACATCTGCTTGGTCGGCAACAACCGCGCTCCGGTTCAGGGAACAGCGCGCAGGACATCAAGATGCTGAGTGCCGACGAACTTGAACGCTATGCCCGCCACATCGTGCTGCGCGAGGTGGGCGGCCCCGGCCAGAATACACTGAAAAAGGCGTCGGTGCTGGTGATCGGCGCGGGCGGTCTTGGCGCGCCGGTGCTGATGTATCTGGCGGCCGCCGGCGTCGGCCGGCTCGGCGTGATCGATGACGACATCGTCTCGCTCTCCAACCTGCAGCGCCAGATCATCCATACGACGTCTGATATCGGCAAGCGCAAGGTCGACAGCGCGGCAACGCAGATTCACGCACTCAACCCGCATGTGACGTTCGAGGCGCATCCAACGCGGCTCACCGCCGACAATGCCATGGCGCTGATCGGAAATTACGATCTCGTGCTCGACGGCTCCGATAATTTCGAGACCCGCTATCTTGTCGCCGACGCCTGCTTCCTCGCGAAAAGGCCGCTGATCACCGCGGCGCTGGGGCAGTTCGACGGTTCGCTGACCACGATCCGCGCGCATGAGAAGAACGCGGACGGCGTGTTCAACCCGACCTATCGCTGCCTGTTCCCCGAGGCGCCGCCGCCGGGGACGGTGCCGGCCTGCGCCGAGGCCGGCGTGATGGGCGCGCTCGCAGGCGTCCTGGGGTCGATGATGGCGCTGGAGGCGATCCGCGAGATCGTCGGCTTCGGCGAGGGCCTGGTCGGCCGCCTCCTGATGGTGGATGCGCGCGCAATGCGGTTCGAAACCCTGCGCTACGCGCGCGATCCGCAGAATCCGCTCAACGGTGATGCGCCCGGCATCACCGATCTGAGCGGGCATCTCTCAGCATGATCCGGAAAAGTGTACGAGCGGTTCCGGAAAGTTCATGCTCAAGAAGAAGCTGTGGCGGGATGAAGTGAGGTTGAATCGGTTTGGCCTCGGGTTCGGCTCACCTCTCCCCAGCGGGGAGAGGTCGATTTGCGCAGCAAATCGGGTGAGGGGCCGCAGCTCCAACGAGAGACCGTAACCCCTCACCCGGCGCTGCGCGCCGACCTCTCCCAAGGGAGAGGTGACCTTCGACGCTCCTCCAATTCAACTTGATCTCAACATGCTCTAGGGTGCGAGGAAGTGCTGATCTCGTCGCAGCTTAGCGTTCAGGTCGCGGGCTTCTCGCTGTCCATGTGCCGGAGGTGCTCCTCCGGATAGCGTCCGCCGGCGGCTGCGCCGGGCGGAAATGCTTCGGCGAGCGCGGCAAGATGCGCCGCGGTCAGCTTCACATCGCGCGCGCCGAGCGCCTCGGTCAGGCGCTCGCGCCGCCGCGCGCCGACCAGCGGCACGATGTCCTTGCCTTGCGCCGCGACCCAGGCAATCGCGACCTGCGCCGGAGAGGCGCCGATCTCGCCGGCGATGCCGCGCAGCCGATCGGCGAGCGCAAGGTTGGTGTCGATGTTGCCGGCCTGGAAGCGCGGGCTCAGCAGGCGGAAATCCTTCGCGCCGGCGTGGTCCTTCGACCAGTGCCCGCTGATCAGCCCGCGTGCCAGCACGCCATAGGCTGATATGCCGATGCCGAGCTCGCGGCAGGTCTTCAGGATGTCGGTCTCGATGCCGCGCGAGATGAGCGAATACTCGATCTGCAAATCGGCGATCGGATGCACCTTGTGGGCGCGGCGGATGGTGTCGGAACCGACCTCCGACAGGCCGATATGCCTGATCCAGCCGGCCTTGATCATGTCGGCCATCGCGCCGACCGTGTCCTCGATCGGCACGTTGGGATCAAGCCGCGCCGGGCGATAGATATCGATGTGATCGACGCCGAGCCGCTGCAGCGAATAGGCGACGAAATTCTTCACGGCAACGGGACGGCTGTCATAACCGAGGAAGCCATAGTTGCGATCGCGCAGCGCGCCGAACTTGACGCTGATCTGCAGATTGTCGCGGCTGCGGCTCTTCAGGGCCTCGCCGATCAGCATCTCGTTGTGGCCCATGCCGTAGAAGTCGCCGGTGTCGAGCAGCGTGATGCCGGCATCGAGCGCGGCATGGATGGTGGCGATGCTCTCGCTGCGGTCGGTGGGACCGTAGAAGTCGGACATGCCCATGCAGCCGAGGCCGATCAGCGAAACCGTCGGGCCGGTGGAGCCGAGTTTGCGTGTGTCCATGGTGGTGTTCCCAAAACGTCGCAGCGGATGATCCGCCGCCAAATGACGCGGCTGATATGGGCCGGTTCGGTTCTTGGGATAAGCTGGACAATCCCGAATGAGTTGTTCACTATATCGAACAATGCAGGATTTCGACCTTCGCGACCTCGATGCCTTCGTGGCGGTGGCGCGCACCCGCAACTTCCGGCGTGCCGCGCTGGAGAGCCGCGTCTCGGTCTCGAGCCTCAGCCAGCGCCTGCGCGACATGGAGGAGCGGCTCGGCGTCCGCCTGATGAACCGCACCACCCGCAGCGTAGCGCTGACCGAAGCGGGCGAACTGCTGCTCGCCCGCGTCGCACCGGCAATGGTCAACGTCGCCGACGCGATCACCGAGGTGCGCGGCCTGCGCGCCGAGCCGTCGGGGCGCCTGCGCATCAACGCGCCGCCGCCCGCGGTCGATCTCGTGCTGGCGCCGATGGTCGCACCATTCCTCGCCAGATATCCGCAGGTCGATCTCGATATCGTCGCCGAAAGTGCGTTCGTGGACATCGTCGCGCAAGGCTTCGACGCCGGCGTGCGCTATGGCGAGCATCTGGCGCAGGACATGGTGGCGGTCCCGCTCGGCGCGCCGCAGCGTTACGCGGTGGTGGCGTCGAGCGATCATGTCGCGAAGCACGGCCGGCCGATGCACCCGAAGGACCTGCTGAAGCACGCCTGCATCCGCACCCGCTTCGGCAGCGGTGCGATCTTCGATTGGGAGTTCGAGAAGAACGGTCGCGTGGTGAAGGTTTCGCCACCGGCCAGGCTGATCGCGACCTATCTCGGCCTCGCGTTGCGTGCGGTCCATGACGGCGTCGGCTATTGGGCGACGTTCGAGGGTTATGTGCGTTATGGCGTCAAATCCGGCGCGCTGGTCAGCGTGCTCGACGACTGGTGTCCGCCGTTTGACGGGCCGTTCCTGTATTACCCAAGCCGCCGCCAGCCGCCGCCGGCGCTCGCCGCGTTCGTGTCGTTCGTCGCCGACTGGCGCAAGCAGGCGCGGCGAAACAAGTAAGCCCCGTAGCCCGACGTATCAAGTTGCCTGGTCGAGCGCCGGCCGCACCGGCTACTTTGCATGGGGTTGTTTTCGATATTTTGGCAGATCGCGCCTGCGACGGCAGGGCTATCGCATATGGCTATCCACGTCCCGTAGCCCGGATGGAGCACAGCGTAATCCGGGGCGGTCTTGACGCGGTGAAGTTGTCCCGGATTTCGCTGAGCCTGTCATCGGGCGCGCGTTCGCGCGACCCGTTGGCTCCATCCGGGCTACGGAATTCCTACAGCATGCTCGGCAGCACGCGATCCGGCGGCTTGTGGGCGTCGAGGAAGGTTCGGATGTTGATGATCACCTTCTCGCCCATCTCGACGCGGCCTTCGATGGTGGCCGAGCCCATATGCGGCAGCAGCGTCACCTTGCCGGCCCTGGCAAGCCGCACCAGTTTTGGGTTCACCGCGGGCTCGTGCTCGTAGACGTCGAGACCCGCGCCGCCGACATCGCCGGCTTCGATCAGCTTGATCAGCGTGTCCTCGTCGATCACCTCGCCGCGCGCGGTATTGACGATATAGGCTTCTTTCCGGATCAGCTTGAGCCGCCGCGCCGAGAGCAGGTGATAGGTGGCCGGCGTGTGCGGGCAGTTCACCGAGATGATGTCCATCCGCGCCAGCATCTGGTCGAGGCTTTCCCAATAGGTCGCCCCCAATTCATCGGCGATCATGGGCGCCACCGGACGGCGGTTGTGATAGTGGATCTGCAGGCCGAAGGCGCGGGCACGGCGCGCCACGGCCTGGCCGATGCGGCCCATGCCGATGATGCCGAGCCGCTTGCCCCCGATGCGGTGGCCCAGCATCCAGGTCGGTGACCAGCCGGCCCAGTGTTGCTTGCCTTCGGTCAGGATCGCGGCGCCTTCGATCATGCGGCGCGGCACGGCAAGGATCAGCGCCATGGTCATGTCGGCGGTGTCCTCGGTCAGCACCTTCGGCGTATTGGTCACCGTGATGCCGCGGGCATGCGCGGCGGTGACGTCGATATTGTCGACGCCATTGCCGAAATTGGCGATCATCTTCAGCTTGCAGTCGGGCTGATTGATCACGTCCTCGCGGATCATGTCGGTCACGGTCGGCACCAGCACGTCGGCGGTCCTCGCCGCCTCGGCGATCTGCTCCGGCGTCATCGGCGCGTCGTCGAGATTCAGTCTGGCATCGAACAGCTCGCGCATCCGGGTCTCGATCGAGTCCGGCAGCTTGCGGGTGACGACGACGAGAGGCTTTTTCTTCACCGACATGTCCTGCTTTCATGAGGCGCGCGGCCCGTCAAAAACCGAGCCGTTGAGGCCTCATTAACCCGGTTGTTCGACACTGCTGATAGCCGCGCTGTCCCGGCGTTTCCTTCGCGTTTCCTAGGGTTCCCCGATACTTGCCCCGGCTGTCGCCAAGGGGAGGCAACGGGAAATTCGGGTGTTCTGGCTCTCAGGCGTTCCGTCCTCTCTAGCAGAAGGCCGGGCCAAGACAAGAACCCCTCGGATCCGTGCGGTCAGGGAACGAATAGCGCCGGCGCAGGGGCCCTCGGGCACGGGTTTGAATTTGGGTTTGGGTTGCAGCTCGCCGAATGCGGGTTGGGCATCTCGGCAGGAGACGAGTTGATGGTCTGGCGTTTCGGTTCATTGGTGGCTCTGGTCGGGAGCATGCTGAGCGCGTCGGTCATCCCCGGACATTCCGCCAAGGATTTGAGCCCCACCACCAGCGGCCTGCCGATTCCGCGCTATGTCAGCCTGAAATCCGATCATGTGAACGTCCGGGCCGGCCCGACCAAGGACAATGACGTCGCCTGGGTCTACACGCGGTCGGGGCTCCCGGTCGAAATCACCGCCGAGTTCGAGAACTGGCGCCGGGTGCGCGATTCCGAAGGCGCCGAAGGCTGGGTCTATCACTCCCTGCTGTCCGGCCGCCGCACCGCGGTCGTCACGATGAAGAACAAGGACGATCTGGCCTCGCTGTACGATCGTCCCGACGCCACCAGCGCCATCGCCGCGCGCCTGCAGGCCGGCGTCGTCGCACAGGTCAAGAAATGCGCTAACAACTGGTGCCGGGTCACCGGCAACGGCTTCGACGGCTGGATCGAGCAGCAGCGCCTGTGGGGCGTCTACGCCGACGAGAAGGTGGACTGAGTTTCTTCGTCGCAAACGACAATGGCCGGGACGAGCCCGGCCATCACAAGTCAAATCGCCGTCAAGGCCGGATCAGCGCTTCTTGCGCAGCCGCACGACCATGTCGACGCGGGAAATCTCGTAGCCATCAGGCACGTTGGGCATCCTCGACAGCACGAGGTTCGGGTCGGGAATGTCGACCAGCTCGTGATTGTGCTCAAGATAGAAGTGGTGATGCGTCGACACGTTGGTGTCGAAATAGGTCTTGGTGCCGTCGACGCTGACCTGGCGCAGCAGGCCGGCATCGGTCAGCTGGTTGAGCGTGTTGTAGACGGTCGCCAGCGACACCGGAACCTTGGCCAGCGTGGCTTCCTCGTACAGCATTTCAGCGGTCAGGTGGCGGGCGCCCTTGCCGAACAGCAGCCAACCCAGCGCCATGCGCTGACGGGTCGGCCGGAGACCGGCAGACTGCAGCATCTCGTTGACGTCATGCCACGGACAGCCGGTCAGGGCAGGGTGGTGCCCAGCGCCCCGGGCAGCCGGGTGCACGGCGTCATCGTTCACAGCCGGTACTTCGTCGTTCATATCCACTCTATGCACCCAACTCATGCAATATTCCTCCTAAATATAAAAAGGATGCCCATCAGATGCAAGTTTTTCGCAACTAGAACAAATCCAAGCTGCGGTAGAAACCTAAGGAGAAACGGTAATTTATCATCGGAATGCCGCTTTGCCGCCCGATTGGCCCTATGTTAGAGAGCGCGCGGACCACATATGCGCTTTCGGCAGAGATAACAGGTCGGCAGCGTACCCAGGTAGCGCCGAGATGCGGGACGGGTTATTCCGGTTCCCGTGGGTAGATTAAGGTCCGACCAAGCAAAGCGCTTCATCGGGACATCAGAGGTGGAATGAGGATGCTGGATCGGCGCGGCGGTTACGAATACGAGGATTTGCTGGCTTGCGGGCGGGGCGAGCTCTTTGGTCCCGGCAACGCCCAGTTGCCGCTGCCACCGATGCTGATGTTCGATCGGATCAGTGAGATCTCGCAAACCGGCGGCGAGTACGGCAAGGGGCTGGTGCGCGCCGAACTCGAAGTGAAGCCGGATCTCTGGTTCTTCGGCTGCCATTTCAAGAACGATCCGGTGATGCCGGGCTGTCTCGGCCTCGATGCCATGTGGCAAATGGTCGGCTTTTACCTCGGCTGGATCGGTGGCGAAGGTCGTGGCCGCGCGCTCGGCCTCGGCGAGCTGAAGTTCTCCGGACAGGTGCTGCCGCACGCGCGCAAGGTTGTGTACAACATCGATATCAAGCGCGTGATGCGGTCAAAGCTCGTGCTTGGAATTGCCGACGGGTGGCTTTCCATGGACGACGAGATTATTTATCGCGCCAAGGACTTGAAGGTCGGATTGTTCAAGCAGGGCACGGCGCCATCTTGAGCAGGATCATCATGCGGCAACATAAAGGCAGGGCGAGGCGAACATGAGGCGGGTTGTCATCACGGGGATGGGGATTGTCTCGTCCATCGGTAACAACACCCAGGAAGTGCTTGCGAGCCTCTATGAGGCAAAGTCGGGCATTTCGCGTGCGGAGAAGGCTGCCGAGCTCGGCTTCCGTTCGCAGGTGCACGGTGCGCCGACACTCAATCCCGCCGAGGTGATCGATCGCCGCGCGATGCGGTTCCTCGCCGAAGGTGCCGCGTGGAATCACGTCGCAATGGAGCAGGCGATCCGCGACTCCGGCCTCGAGGAGAACGAGGTCTCCAACATCCGCACCGGCATCATCATGGGATCCGGCGGACCGTCGACGCGCACGCTGGTGGAGGCCGCCGACATCGCGCGCGCCAAGGGCCCGAAGCGCGTTGGCCCGTTCGCTGTGCCGAAGGGGATGTCCTCGACCGCATCGGCGACGCTCGCGACCTGGTTCAAGATCAAGGGTGTGAACTACTCGATCTCCTCGGCTTGCGCGACGTCGAACCATTGCATCGGCAATGCCTACGAGACGATCCAGATCGGCAAGCAGGACATCATCTTCGCCGGCGGCTGCGAGGAACTCGACTGGACGCTGTCGGTGCTGTTCGACGCCATGGGCGCCATGTCGTCGAAGTACAACGACACGCCGGCGACCGCCTCGCGTCCCTACGACATCAGCCGCGACGGTTTCGTGATCGCCGGCGGCGCGGGTGTCGTGGTGCTCGAAGAGCTCGAGCACGCCAAGGCGCGCGGCGCGCGGATCTACGGTGAGGTCGTCGGCTACGGCGCAACCTCCGACGGATACGACATGGTGGCGCCGTCGGGTGAGGGCGCCGAGCGCTGCATGCGCATGGCGATGTCGACGGTGGACACGCCGGTCGACTACATCAATCCGCACGCCACCTCGACGCCGGCCGGTGATCCGCCGGAGATCGAGGCGATCCGCAAGGTGTTCGGTACCGGCGACAAGTGCCCGCCGATCTCGGCGACCAAGGCGCTGACCGGCCACTCGCTCGGCGCCACCGGCGTCCAGGAAGCGATCTACTCGCTGCTGATGCTGAACAACGGCTTCATCTGCGAAAGCGCGCATATCACCGAGCTCGATCCCGTGTTCGCCGACATGCCGATCGTGCGCAAGCGCATCGACAACGCCAGGCTCAATACCGTGTTGTCAAACTCGTTCGGCTTCGGCGGCACCAACGCCACGCTGGTATTCAGGCGGCTTGATGCCTGATTTCGCCTCTCCTCGCTTGCTGAGGGAGGTCCGCAGGCAGCGAATGGGGATATTGCAACGATCCGGAATGGGGTGGGAATGATTATTGAACCGCGCGTGCGAGGCTTCATCTGCACGACGGCACATCCCGTCGGCTGCGCCACGAATGTCCGCGAACAGATCGCCTACGTTCTCAAGCAGGGTCCGGTCGCTGACTGTCCGAAGCGGGTCGCCGTGCTGGGCTGCTCGACGGGCTACGGCCTCGCGAGCCGCATCGTGGCGACCTTCGCCGGCGGCGCTGATACGATCGGCGTATCGCTGGAGCGCGAACCGTCGGAAAAGAGGAGCGCCAGCGCCGGCTGGTACAACAACCGCGCCTTCGAGATCGAGGCCGAGAAGATCGGACGCTCGCCGCTCACGCTGGAGGGCGATGCCTTCTCCGACGAGATGAAGAAAGACTTCATCGAGCGTGTGCGCGAAAAATTTCGGACAGCTCGACTTGCTGGTCTACAGCATGGCGGCGCCGGTCCGGACCGACCCCGACACCGGCAAGACCTATCGCTCGGTCATCAAGCCGCTGGGCGCGCCGGTCGAGATCAAGACGCTCGACACCGAGACCGGCGAGGTGTTCCAGACTACCCTCGAGCCTGCGAACGAGGATCAAACCGCGGCCACGGTTGCGGTGATGGGCGGCGATGACTGGAAGCGCTGGATCGACCAGCTCGCCGATGCCGGCGTGCTGGCGCCGGGCTTCCGGACGCTCAACTACACCTATATCGGCAGCGAGCTGACCTGGCCGATCTACTGGAACGGCACGCTCGGCCGCGCCAAGGTCGATCTCGACAGCAAGGCGGAAGCGATCCGGGCCCGGCTTGGTGCGGACGCCGCACGCGTCGTCGCGCTGAAGGCCGTAGTTACACAGGCGAGCTCGGCCATTCCGGTGGTGCCGCTCTATGGCACGGTGCTGTTCAAGGTGATGAAGCAGCTCGGGCTCCATGAGGGCTGCATCGAGCAGATCGATCGCCTGTTCCGCACTCGCCTCGGCAAGGGCGTCGAGCTTGACGATGCGCAGCGCATCCGGGTCGACGATTGGGAGCTTTCGCCCGAAGTGCAGACGGAGGTGTCGCGGCGCTGGCCGCTGCTCACCACCGAGACGCTCGGCGAATTGGCGGATCTCGGCGAATACAAGAGCCAGTTCCTCCGCCTGTTCGGCTTCGGCATCGACGGCGTCGACTACACGCAGGACGTCGATCCGCGCGTCGTCCCGGGCTAGGGCCGGAACCACCGCTCCATCCGGGCTACGTCGCTGCGTTACCCCGCCGCGATCTTCTCTGCGCGCTGGAACGCGGGCCGCGCCACGCAGCGGTCGATATAGGCCTCAAATGACGGTCGCGGCGGCACCATCTTGAACACGCGCACCGCAAAGTTCAGTCCCGCGCCGATCGCGATGTCGGCGGCGGAGAACTGATCGCCGAGGATCCATGGCCCCTTCTGCAACTCGGCATCGAGCACGTCGAACACCTGCGCCGGGCTGCCCCATGCCGCGGTGCTGGTCGGCACCTCGAGCTTGGTGAAGAGCTGGATCAGCGCCGGCTCGATGCAGCTCGGCGAGAAGAACAGCCATTGCAGATAGCGTGCGCGCTTCGGATCGTTGGTGGCCGGCGCGAGCTTCGTCTCCGGATAGCGGTCAGCGATATAGGCGCAGATCGCGGCAGCCTCGGCGAGCTGGGCATCGCCGTCGGTCAATGCCGGCACCTTGCCCATCGGGTTGATCTTGAGGAACTCCGGCGACTTCTGCGCGCCGGTGCTGATATCGGTCAGCACCCGTTCGTAAGCCAGGCCGGATTCCTCCAGCAGCCAGATGGCGGAGAACGAGCGCGAGCGCGGCGACCAGTACAGCTTGATCATGGTGCGGTCCCTTCTTTGGCATGGACGAACGGCGTCCGTTACATCGCGCGTCCGCCACGAATTGGCAACGCGCGACGGATGGGCAAATCGCGTGACCTCAGGTCGAGATGTCGGTCAATTAGGCGACTTTCGCTCTCTTCCATCGGTAGTGCTTCATCATGAGGCCGGTGGCCGGATTGATCGCCTCTTTCTCGAACACAAATCCTTCGCGCTCGTACCAGCGCCAGGCCTTCTCGTTCTCGCGGACGCATTTCAGCCAGATCTCGTCGGGCATTTGCTGGCGCGTGAAGGCGAGCAGCTCGCGTCCCAGGCTTTGGCCCTGATGGCTTGGTCCGACCATCAGCTGGTCGAGCAGCAAGGTTGGCCGATGCAGCGCCAGCATGGCAGCGATGGCGCCGTGATCGTCGGCGACAAACAGGCTCCAGCCGCCAGCGACCTCCCGTGGCAGACGAGCGCGCAAATCGCTCAGCAGACGCTCGCTCGATTGCGAGAGCCCGGTCGAGACCCAGCTCTCCATCCAGATGCGCGCGATCTCGTCATACTCGTCGGGGCGGCCAGGGCGGATGGTCGGCAGCATCATCGTCGATTCCTTCGGTCGCGGATGTCGGGACAAGAAAGCCCGCGAGCATTTCGCGGAGCTCTCAAATCTAGTGTGGTGGACCAGAAGTTCGCGATATCGAATCTGGATTTGGCGGAGCGTTGTACCGGCAGAAGCGTTCGATGGATGCCAGGATGTCATCGGCGGACTTAGTCCAGCGGAACGGCTTGGGATCGGCGTTGTGCCGGTCGATGAAGGAAGCGATGTCTGCCCGGAGGGCGGCAACGCTTCGATAGATGCCGCGTCTGATCTTCTTGTCGGTCAGGAGTGCGAAGAAGCGCTCGACCTGGTTGAGCCATGACGAACTGGTCGGGGTCAGGTGCACGTGCCACCGGGGCCGCTTGGCGAGCCATCTTCGGATCAATGGCGTCTTGTGCGTGGCGTAATTGTCCATGACCAAATGGACGTCGAGGTCGCGCGGCACGGCAGCCTCGATCTCGTCGAGGAACTTGCGGAACTCGACAGCACGGTGGCGTCCGTAGCACTTGCCGATCACCCGTCCACTGGCAATGTCGAGGGCGGCGAACAGCGATGTGGTGCCGTGCCTTGTGTAGTCATGGCTTCTTCGGGCCGGTTGGCCGGGACGCATCGGCAGCATCGGCTGACTGCGGTCCAGTGCCTGGATTTGGGATTTCTCATCCACACAGAGAACGATGGCGTGCTCCGGCGGCGAGACGTAAAGGCCCACGACGTCGCGCACTTTGGCCACGAAGTTTGGATCGGTCGAGAGCTTGAACGTCTCTAGCCGGTGCGGCTGGAGCCCGAAGGCCCGCCAGATGCGTTGCACCGTCGACACCGACAGGCCGCTGGCCTTCGCCATGCCGCGGGAACTCCAATGGGTGGCGTTCTCGGGGCAACTCTCCAACGTCCTTACGATCAGGGCTTCGATGCGGGCATCGTCAACCGTACGTGGCGCTCCGGAGCGGGGCTCGTCACGCAGCCCGTCCACGCGCCGCTCCACAAAACGCCGCCGCCACTTGCCTACCGTTGACCGGCCCAAGCCCAGCTTGGCCGCCACTTCCTTGTTTTGACCGCCTTCCGCGCAGGTCAGCACGATCCGGGCTCTCAGAGCCAGCGCCTGCGCCGTCTTCCGCCGCGTCGTCAGCGCCTTCAGTTCGGCGCGCTCTTCATCACTCAATGTCAGGGAGGCAAGTTGCCGGACCGCCATCAGATCCTCCGTCACTGCTGCTGCCTCCCAGCCTTGGCACAGCGACGCGAACCTACTGCGAATCTACGATTGCGAACTTGTGACTCGGGACACTAGCGCAGCCGTTCGCCGCCAGCGATCCTTGCTCTGCATTGCGCCGGGCGCGTTCAAGCCTCGCACCAAACAAAAAGGGCGGCCTTTCGGCCGCCCTTCGTTGTTTCATTCCAGACAGGCTCACTCGCCGGCAGCTTCGCGCGGGGCCGGGGCGTCGGTCTTCTGCTTGGCCTCGAGGTCCTCGCCGGTCTCCTGGTCGACCGCCTTCATCGACAGGCGGGTCTTGCCGCGATCGTCGAAGCCGAGCAGCTTGACCTTGACCTTGTCGCCTTCCTTGACGACGTCGGAGGTCTTCTGCACGCGGCTGGCCGCGAGCTGGCTGATGTGGACGAGGCCGTCCTTGGCGCCGAAGAAGTTCACGAACGCGCCGAACTCCATCACCTTGACGACGGTGCCCTCGTAGATCTGGCCGACCTCCGGGTCGGAGGCGATCGACTTGATCCACTTGATCGCAGCCTTCATCGCCTCGCCATCGTTGGAGGCGACCTTCACGGTGCCGTCGTCCTCGATGTTGACCTTGGCGCCGGTCTTCTCGACGATCTCGCGGATCACCTTGCCGCCGGTGCCGATCACTTCGCGGATCTTGTCGGTGGCGATCTTGAAGGTCTCGATGCGCGGCGCGTATTCGCCGAGCTCGGCGCGCGCCGCGGTCAGGGCCTTGGACATTTCACTCAGGATGTGGATGCGTCCTTCCTTGGCCTGGCCGAGCGCCACCTTCATGATCTCCTCGGTGATGCCCTCGATCTTGATGTCCATCTGGAGCGAGGTGATGCCCTGGTCGGTGCCGGCGACCTTGAAGTCCATGTCACCGAGATGATCCTCGTCGCCGAGGATGTCCGACAGCACCGCGAAGCGCTGACCTTCGAGGATCAGGCCCATGGCGATACCGGCGGTCGGCCGCTTCAGCGGCACGCCGGCATCCATCAGCGACAGCGAGGCGCCGCAGACCGAGGCCATCGAGGACGAGCCGTTCGACTCGGTGATCTCGGAGACCACGCGGATCGTGTACGGGAACTCGTGATGCGGCGGCAGCACCGGGTGGATCGCGCGCCAGGCGAGCTTGCCGTGGCCGATCTCGCGGCGTTTGGTGCCGCCGAGGCGACCGGTTTCACCGACCGAGTAGGGCGGGAAGTTGTAGTGCAGCAGGAACGTTTCCTTGTACGTCCCCGACAGCGCGTCGATGTACTGCTCGTCCTCGCCGGTGCCGAGCGTGGTCACCACCATCGCCTGGGTCTCACCACGGGTGAACAGCGCCGAGCCGTGGGCGCGCGGCAGCACGCCGGCCTCGGCGACGATGTTGCGCACGGTCTTGGCGTCACGGCCGTCGATGCGCTTGCCGGTGTCGAGGATGTTCCAGCGGACGATCTTGGCTTCCAGTTCCTTGAACACGCCGGCGACGCGGAGCTTGTCGTATTTCGGCTCCTGGCCTTCCGGGAAGAAGTGCGCCAGCACCTTCTCCTTGACGGCGCTGACCGCGGCATAGCGTTCCTGCTTGACCGGGATCGCGTAGGCCTTGCGGAGATCCTGCTCGGCAATGCCAAGCATCTCCTTCTCGATCTCGGAATTGTCGATCGTGGTGACTTCGCGCGGCTCCTTGGCGGCCTTCTCGGCGAGCTCGATGATCGCGTTGATGACCGGCTGGAAGTGGCGGTGGCCGAACATGACCGCGCCGAGCATCACGTCTTCGTTGAGCTCCTTGGCTTCCGATTCGACCATCAGCACGGCGTCGGCGGTGCCGGCGACGACGAGATCGAGCTGGGTCTCGGTCATCTCGTCGAGCGTCGGGTTGAGCACGTATTCGTCATTGGCGAAGCCGACGCGCGCGGCGCCGATCGGGCCCTTGAACGGCGCGCCCGACAGCGTCAGGGCGGCGGAGGCGGCGACCAGCGACACGATGTCCGGATCGTTCTCCATGTCGTGCGACAGGACGGTGACGATCACCTGGGTCTCGTTGCGCCAGCCGTCGACGAACAGCGGACGGATCGGGCGGTCGATCAGACGGGAGACCAGCGTCTCCTTCTCGGTCGGACGGCCTTCGCGCTTGAAATAGCCGCCGGGAATGCGGCCCGCGGCGTAGGTCTTCTCCTGGTAGTCGACGGTGAGCGGCAGGAAGTCGACGCCTTCGCGCGGCGTCTTCGCCGCGACGACGGTGGCGAGCACCACGGTCTCGCCGTAGGTGGCCACCACGGCACCATCGGCCTGGCGGGCGATCTTGCCGGTTTCAAGTTTGAGGGGACGTCCACCCCAGTCGATCTCGACGGAATGCGAATTGAACATTTCGGTTTTCTTTCATGGTTTCACGAAAGCACGGCGCCCCGAAACACAAAGACCATGCCAAGACGGCGAGACGCTGATGCGCTGCTGCGGTCAGCATCCGGCGATCCTGCCATGGTCCCTGGATTTCGGATGGCGTCCATCCTTTCGGTCATCTGGGCATCTTGCCCGGTCCAGCGGCCGGATTGCTGCTGGACGCTAGTGTGCATGGCGCGATGGCCATGCTGTTGCGCATGATCATCTTTCGACAATTCGAAAGCCCGAGTTCACGGACGACCATACGAAAACGCGCGCGAACCTCGCGCGCGTGCTTCTCAAATCAACGACGGATGTTGTGCTTCTCGAGCAGCGCCTTGTACCGCGCCTCGTCCTTGCGCTTGATGTAGTCAAGCAGGGAGCGACGCGTCGACACGAGCTTCAGGAGGCCGCGGCGTGAATGGTTGTCCTTCACATGGCTCTTGAAGTGCTCGGTGAGGTTATTGATGCGTTCCGACAGGATCGCGACCTGAACCTCGGGCGAGCCGGTGTCGCCGGCTTTGTTGGCATTCGTCTTGATGACTTCCGCTTTGCGTTCGG
This sequence comes from Bradyrhizobium sp. JR3.5, assembly GCF_054057015.1. Taxonomy (NCBI): domain Bacteria; kingdom Pseudomonadati; phylum Pseudomonadota; class Alphaproteobacteria; order Hyphomicrobiales; family Nitrobacteraceae; genus Bradyrhizobium; species Bradyrhizobium sp. JR3.5. The sequence continues at coordinate 2,671,821 of NZ_JBSRYV010000002.1, read as the reverse complement.
CGGTAATCGACATCGTCAGTTACTTTCATTGTTGCGAGCCGGACCGGCAGTCAGTCCGTTCAGGTTGAACACGCGCTTGGGGATGAGTTCGCCATTGCCAATTTCGGCAAGCGCGAGAAGTCGGCCTGCCACCGTGACATAGACTGTGCCGCTGGTATTGGGCGCATCCCGTCCGCGCAACAAAACGGCCTGGCCCCTGTGGAGCCTTGCCGCATCAGCCCGTGTGACGGCCAGTGCCGGGATGTCGTCCAGCGCGGTCTCAACGGGCAAAAGCGCGTCGGCGAGGCTGCCCTCGCCAGACGCGGCTCTATTGCATAAAGCCTCCAACTGTTCCAGCGGAATCATGTCCCGCTCGGTAAACGGACCGACCAGGGTCCGCCGCAGGGCGCAGATATGGCCGAAACAGCCCAGAATCCGGCCCATATCGCGGGCCAAGGCCCGGACATAGGTTCCCTTGCCGCACTCGGCTTCGAACACGGATTGTCCGTTATCTCCATGTTCCACAAGGGTTAATTCGTGAATCTCGACCGGGCGGGGCTTCAGCTCCACGGTCTCGCCGTCGCGTGCCAGATCATAGGCTCGCTCGCCCTGCACCTTGATCGCCGAATATTGCGGCGGGACCTGCTCGATCACCCCGGTGAAGCGCGGCAGCAATTGGCGGATCGAATCGGCGGTCGGCCGGCTCTCGCTGGTCCGGACCGGCCGTCCCTCGGTGTCGTCGGTGTCGCGCTCCTCGCCCCAGCTGACCGTGAAGCGATAGCGCTTGCGGCCGTCCATCACGAACGGCACCGTCTTGGTGGCCTCGCCCAGCGCGATCGGCAGGCCGCCGGAGGCGAGCGGATCGAGCGTGCCGGCATGGCCGGCGCGCTTGGCCTGGAACAGGCGCTTGAGCACGGCCACGGCCTGCGTCGAGGTCATTCCGATCGGCTTGTCGAGCACCACCCAGCCATGGACGTCGCGCTTGTCGCGGCGCGGCTGCTGGTTCTGCTTGCCCTGCTTCTGGCGCGGGTCGTTGTTGGTGCGGCGCGCATCGTCGGTGCGCGGCCCGGCAAAAGCATCCCGCTCAGCGTCGCGCGCGTCGGCATCCTTCGCGTCGATCACGCTGTTGGTCGTCATCACAGTCATCACTCGTCGTCCGAATCGGGTGCAAGGTCTCGCTGCACCGCAGGTGTCCGCAGTAGTTTCTCGATGCGCTCCGCCTCGTCGAATCGCTCATCGACGCGGAAGCGAATGTCGGGTGCAAATTTCAGGTTGACGCGATGCGCGACCTCGCCGCGAAGGAACTTCTTGTTGCGCTCGAGCGCGGCGATCACCGCGTCGGTGTCGCGTCCGCCGAGCGGCATCACGTAAACCGTGGCGAGCTTCAGGTCCGGCGACATACGCACCTCGGGAACGGTGATGATGTGGCCTTCCAGATCGGGATCGTGGACCTCACCCTGCGACAGAATCTCGGCAACTGCATGGCGAACCGTTTCGCCGACGCGTAGCTGACGTTGCGATCCGCCGGGGTTGGAACTCTTCTTTTGACGGGGCATGACCTTCTTCCAAAACCGTCGCGCCCGCCGGCCTTGGCCGCGGGCATCAATGTCTAGCTTTGCTTTCAATCGGACGATGCGCCGGTGGCCGGACTAAAAGTCCGGCCACGTCGTCGCATTCTCAGTTAAATGGACCCAACGCTTAGTAAGATCTGCGCTTCGTAAGATTTGGACTTACAGAGAGCGCTGGATCGTCTCGATGCGGTAACATTCGATCACGTCGCCGACACGCATGTCGCCATAGTTCTCGAATGCCATGCCACACTCCTGGCCGGCGACCACTTCCTTCACTTCGTCCTTGAAGCGCTTCAGCGTCGACAGCTTGCCTTCGTGCACCACGACGTTGTCGCGGATCAGGCGAACATTGGCGCCGCGTTCCACGGTGCCGTCGGTGACGCGGCAACCCGCGACCTTGCCGACCTTGGAAATGTTGAACACTTCCAGGATCTGCGCGTTGCCCAGCATGGTTTCGCGCAGCGTAGGCGCGAGCAGGCCGGACATCGCCTTTTTGATGTCATCCACGAGGTCGTAGATGATGTTGTAGTAGCGGATCTCGATGCCGTTGCGCTTGGCTGCGGCCGCGGCTTCCTTGTTGGCTCGGACCGAGAAGCCGATGATCGCGGCGTTGAAGCCTTCCGCCAGCGTGACGTCGGACTCCGAGATGCCGCCGACGCCGGCATGCAGGATGCGGGCGGCGACTTCGTCGGTGCCGAGCTTCTCGAGCGAGCCCAGGATCGCTTCCAGCGAGCCCTGCACGTCGGCCTTGACGATCAGCGGGAACTCCTTGCGGCCTGCGGTCTTGAGCTGCGACATCATCTGCTCGAGCGAGCCGCGCATGCCGGAGATAGAGGCAGCCGCGTTCTCGCGCTTCTGGTGCGCGCGGTAGCTCGTGACCTGGCGGGCGCGGGCTTCATTCTCGACGACAGCGAGACGGTCACCGGCTTCCGGCGGACCGTTGAAGCCGAGCACCTCGACCGGCACGGACGGGCCGGCCTCGTCGAGATTCTCGCCCTGGTCGGAGATCAAGGCGCGGACGCGGCCCATCTCGGCGCCGGCCACGATGATGTCGCCGATCCGTAGCGTGCCGCGCTGCACCAGCACGGTCGCGACCGGACCGCGGCCGCGATCGAGCTTGGCTTCGATCACGGTGCCTTCCGCCGGACGCTGCGAATTGGTCTTCAGGTCGAGGATTTCGGCCTGCAGCGCGATCATCTCGAGCAGTCGGTCGAGATTGGTCTTGTTCTTGGCCGAGACCTCGACGTCGACGACGTCGCCGCCGAGCGATTCGACCTGCACCTCGTACTGCAGCAATTCGGTGCGCACGCGCTCGGGCCGTGCATCGGGCTTGTCGATCTTGTTGATCGCCACGATCATCGGCACCTTGGCCGCCTTGGCGTGGTTGATCGCTTCGATCGTCTGCGGCATCACGCCGTCATCGGCCGCAACCACCAGCACGACGATGTCGGTGACCTTGGCGCCGCGGGCGCGCATCGCAGTGAACGCGGCGTGGCCGGGCGTGTCGATGAAGGTGATCTTCTTGCCGCTTTCCGGCGAAGTCACCTGATAGGCACCGATGTGCTGGGTGATACCGCCGGCTTCGCCCGACACCACGTTGGCGTGGCGCAGCGCGTCGAGCAGCGAGGTCTTGCCGTGGTCGACGTGGCCCATGACGGTGACCACGGGCGAACGCGGCTCGGTGTCGGTGGAATCGTCGACAACGTCGAACAGGCCTTCCTCGACGTCGGACGCGGCGACGCGCTTGACGCTGTGGCCGAGTTCTTCGGCGATCAGTTGCGCGGTGTCGGCATCGATCACGTCGGTGATCTTGTGCATCGCGCCCTGCTTCATCAGCATGCGGATGACATCGACCGCGCGCTCCGACATGCGGTTCGCGAGTTCCTGTATCGTGATCGCTTCCGGAATGACGACTTCGCGGATCAGCTTTTCCTTCTGCTCGTTCGCGGCGTGACCCTTCAGGCGCTGGGTACGGCGGCGGAACGAGGCGATCGAGCGCTCGCGGACGTCGTCGGCGTTGAGCGCCGTGACGACCGTGAGGCGTCCGCGCTGCTTCTGCGGGCCGGGCTTCTGGGTGGTCTTCGGGGCCGCGACGGGACGCACGGCGCCGCCGGGACGGCGCACCAAGCGCGGACCTTCGTCTTCGTCCGCCGCCTCTGCGGCAACCCCCGGGGGCCTCGGCGCGACGACCGGCGCGCGCGCAGGCGTCGTGGTCGTGGTGCGGACTGCCGGCACCCGGGCTGCCGGAGCAGATGCGGGTGCGGCTGTGGCAGGCCTGGCCGGTGCAGCGGCAGGCGCTGCGCCGGGCTTGGCTTCGCCCTCGCCGAAGCGGCGCTTGGCCTCGACTTCGGCCTTGCGCTTGGCCTCTTCCTCGTGGCGGTGGCGTTCCTCTTCCGCCTTGCGGCGGGCCTCGGCGGCTTCGCGCTCGACCTTCTCGGCAGCCTCGCGGACGGCGCGGCGCTTGGCTTCCTCTTCGGCCTGACGACGCTCCTCGATGTCGCGCTGACGCGCGTCGGCAAGCGCGCTGGCGCGTGCGGAACGCTCGTCTTCGGTCAGGGTCGGCAGCACCACGCCGGAGCGGGTGTTGCGCTGTTGCTGGCCGGGAGGTGGACCCGAGGGGCGGCCCTGCGGCGGCCTCGGGGCGGGCGCCACCGGCTTTGCAACCACGGGTTCCGGCGCATGCGTCTCGCCGGGGCCATCGCCACCGACGCGACGCTTGCCGCGTTTCTCGACCACGACCTGCTTGGTCCGGCCGTGGCTGAAGCTCTGGCGCACGGTGCCCGTCTCGACGCGCGGCTTCAGCGACAACGTCTTGCTCGGGACACTCAGAGTCTTGTCGCCAGGGGTCTTGGTATCAACCATTCAGCAGTCCTAATCTCGTTTCGCTGTGCGTATGCCGCACAAATCCTTCAACTGTCGTCGTTTGCTGAGCATGATCCGGTCGGAAAGACGGCATCCGCCTTCCTGGATCAGGCTCTGGAATTTCTGGCCGCTTCGGCGGTCTTGTCGTCGTCGGCCATCCGGTATCGGACCAGCATCTGGCAGCGCGACAGGAACGTCTTGCTCGCCGGGCCCGCGAGCAGCGCAGCATGTATCACATTTGACCGCCCAAGTGCCAAATCCAATTCTTCCGACGTCAAAACATTGACGAGGGCGATTACCGGCGATTCACCACGTTTTTCGCCCCTTTGCCTGACGATCGCGTCCAATTTGCGGATTCCGTCCGCCGCGCCGTCCGAAGCGTGGATCAGGGCTGCAGTTTCGTTCCGGTTGAGGGCGTCCTCGACCTTGCCGAAACCCGCGACGACCTGACCGGCCTTGGCGGCCATCGCCAGGGCCTCGGTGACGCTGCGGACCAGGAGGGCGTCGGTGTCGGCGGGAAGGGTCGGCGCGACGCGGACATCGCGCTTGAATCCCTTGCTAAATTGGTGACGACGGACCGCTTCCGCAACGCTGCGCCGCGATGCGGAAACCCACATTCCGCGGCCCGGCAGCTTGCGCTTGAGATCCGGGATCACCTCGCCCGTGGGCGCGATGACGAACCGGATCAGTTCGTCGATCGGACGCACCTCGCGGCTGACCGCGCACATCCGCGTGGTCGCGGACTTCTGCATCCGCGGCCCATCGTCGAGATCGGGGTCAGCCTGAGCGAGCATCCGTGGGGCATCTCCTTACGACGCCGTTTCTGCTTCGGCGGCCTCGGCCTCCTCAGCAGGCTTGGCAAGGTCGGCCTCGGTGATCCAGCCGGCCTTCAGACGGGCCTGCATGATCATGGCCTCGGCTTCGTCGCGCGAGACCTCGATGCCATCGAGGAACCCGGCATGCTTGGTCGGCTCGCCGCCTTCCTTGCGCTCGGTCCAGCCGACCAGGTCGTCGGTGGCACAGCCGGCCAAATCCTCGACGGTCTTCACGTCGTTCTCGCCGAGCTTCACCAGCATCTTGCCGGTGACGCCGGGCACGTCCTTCATGGCGTCCTCGACGCCGAGTTCCTTGCGCTTGACCTCGAGTTCAGCCTCAAGCTGTTCCAGATATTCACGGGCGCGGGTCTGCAGCTCGGTAGCGGTCTCCTCGTCGAAACCTTCGATACCGGCGAGTTCCTTGACGTCGACCAGCGCGAGTTCCTCGACCGAGGTGAAGCCTTCGGAGGCGAGCAGCTGGCCGACCACCTCGTCGACATTGAGCGCTTCCATGAACACGCGGGTCGAGTTCTCGAAGTCGGCCTGGCGGCGCTCCGACTCTTCCTGCTCGGTCAGGATGTCGATGTCCCAGCCGGTCAGCTGCGAGGCGAGACGAACGTTCTGGCCGCGGCGGCCGCGATCGCCAGAGAGAGCTGGTTGTTGGTGTCGGGAACCACGACCTCGATGCGCTCGCGGTCTTCGTCGATCACGACCTTGGCGACTTCAGCCGGCGCCAGCGCGTTGACGACGAAGGTCGCGATGTCGGGCGACCACGGAATGATGTCGATCTTCTCGCCCTGCAGCTCGTTCACCACGGCCTGCACGCGCGAGCCGCGCATACCGACGCAGGCGCCGACCGGATCGACCGAGGAATCGCGCGAGATCACGCCGATCTTGGCGCGCGAGCCCGGATCGCGGGCGACCGCCTTGATCTCGACGATGCCGTCGTAGATTTCGGGCACTTCCTGCGCGAACAGCTTCGCCATGAATTGCGGATGGGTGCGCGACAGGAAGATCTGCGGACCGCGGGTCTCGCGGCGGACGTCGAAGATATAGGCGCGGACGCGGTCGCCGTTGCGGAACACTTCGCGCGGCAGCATCTCGTCGCGGCGCACGATCGCTTCGCCACGGCCGAGGTCACGCGACGATCACGCTGCCATATTCGACGCGCTTGACGATGCCGTTGACGATGTCGCCGATGCGGTCCTTGAATTCCTGGTACTGCCGGTCGCGCTCGGCCTCGCGCACCTTCTGCACGATCACCTGCTTGGCGGACTGCGCGGCGATACGGCCATATTCCAGCGGCGGCAGCGTGTCGGCGATGGTGTCGCCGACCTGGGCGCCCGGATTGGCGCGCTGCGCATCGTGCAGCGAAATCTGGTTCGACGAGTTCTCGACGACATCGACCACCAGCATGTGGCGGGTCAACCGCAGTTCGCCCTTCTTGGCGTCGATCTCGGCATGGACGTCGGTCTCGCTGCCGTAGCGGGCACGCGCGGCCTTGGCGATGGCGTCTTCCATCGCCGCGATCACGATGGAGCGGTCGATCGACTTTTCGCGCGCAACTGCGTCTGCGATCTGCAGCAGTTCGAGTTTGTTGGCGCTGACTGCCATGGCTTAGTCTCCTTCGAATGGATCGATCTCGCCACGGCGCGCGCGTTCGGCGGCCAGGCGGTGCTTTTTGGTGTTGGTCGGGGCCGGCTTGGTGCCGGGCTTGTGAGCAGGCTTGGGTTTCGGCTTCTGACTCTTCGCAGGATCGCCCTTCCTGGCGTGGGCCGGCTGCGGCGGCGCGAGGCCGAGCTCGCGGCGCAGCTCGCGCTCGGCGGCCTTGCCGCGGCGCATCGATTCCTCGATCAGCTCGTCGGTCAGCACCAGCCGCGCGTCCAAAATGTCCTCCATCACCAGGAGAACCTCGGCGTCCTCAGTGGGACGCGGATCGTCGCGCTTGATGCGCACCGCATTGCCTTCGACGCCGGCGAGCAAGCCGCGGAACCGCTTGCGGCCCTGATGCGCCACCGCCATTTCGATCTTCACCAGATGCCCGGTGTAGCGCTCGAAGTCGGAGCGGCGCACCAGCGGCCGGTCAATTCCGGGCGACGAGATTTCCAGCCGGTAGGCGCGCTCGATCGGGTCGGCGACATCGAGCACCGGCGACAGCGCGCGCGAGATCGCCTCGCAATCCTCGAGCTGCATCGAGCCGTCGGGACGCTCCGCCATGATCTGCACGGTGCAGCCGGCGTCGCCCGAGACCTTGATGCGAACCAGGCGATAGCCCATGCCCTGCAGCACCGGGACCGCGACGGCGGCGACGCGCGCCGCGACCCCGGGCTCGACGACAAGCCGCGGCTCGGCGAGCAGTTCGGTGTCCAAGGACGTGGCGGTCGGATCGGTCATATCCAGTGTCAAAGGCTGTCTAAGGTCTAAGGTTGTCTGAGGTCTGTTGTGTTGTTCAGGTGGCCTTAAGGGGCCGCTAACGCTACCTAAACGGGACCCGGCCTCGCTGGGTCCCGTCAGGTAATAAAAAAGAGCGGGTCCCGGGGGGCCCACTCTCCTACGCGATCGTATGAGATACCATAAGTTGCGGTGGATATAGCTCTTTTGCCGGGGTCCGGCAAGGCCTCCGGGCGCGGCGGGAGGCGATTTTGCGGGCTCCGGGGTGCAGGTTTGACCTAACCCTCCGTTTACGAACGGGGCCATAGATTGCCGAAAATCGGCAGAAGTCGCCGGTTGGACAAGGCTCATGACGACAGCCCCCGCGCTGATCCCGGAACTCGACGACATCGTTCGCCGCAGCGACCCCAAGCGCCGCGCCGAAGCCGCGCGGCGGCTCGGCGAGCTGTTCCTACAGGGCGCCGCGAGCTTTCGCCCCGACCATATCGACCTGTTCGACGGGGTGCTGACCAGTCTGGTCCCGCATGCCGACCTTGCTGCACGGATCGATCTCGCCGAACGGCTTGCGCCGCTCGCCAACGCGCCGCGGCATCTGGTCGGGCAACTCGCCCGCGAGGACGAGGTCGCGATCGCGGGGCCGGTGCTGCGCCGATCGCCGGTGATTGACGAAAAGGTGCTGGTCGAGATCGCCAATGCCAAGGGCCAGGGCCATCTGCTGGCGATGGCCGAGCGGTCCAAGCTCTCGACCGCGCTGACCGATGTCATCGTCCGTCGCGGCGATCGCGACGTTATCCGATGCGCAGCCGGCAATGCGGGCGCCGCGTTCTCGGACGCGTCCTTCACGACGCTGGTGCGGCGCGCCGGTCAGGATGGCGTGCTGACGCTGCGGATCGGCCGCCGTGACGATCTCCCGCCCGTGCATCTGAAGGGCCTGCTGGCCGGCTCGATCGACGTGATCCGCCGCCGATTGCACGTCGTCGCCAAGCCGGAACGGCAGGCCGAGATCAAGCTGGCGCTGAACGAGATCGAAGGCGTCGTCGCGCAAGTCGAGGGCCGCGATTTCGCTGCCGCGCAGCGCGCGATCCTGGCATTGCATCGCGCCGGCGAATTGAACGAGGCCGCGGTGGCAGGCTTCGCCAAGGCCTTCAAATACGAGGAATGCGTGGCGGCGCTGGCGGCGATGACCAGCGTGAAGATCGTCACGCTCGATCGCCTGATCTCCGGCGATCGCTACGATCCGATCCTGATCGCCAGCAAGACGATCGGTTTCGAATGGCCGACCGTGCGCGCCCTGATCCTGATGCGGCTCGGGCCGAACCGCGTGCCGTCGTCGGCCGATATCGAAGGTGCGCGGGTGAACTTCGTCCGCCTGATGCCGTCGACCGCGCAGCGCGTCGTGGATTTCTGGAAGTCGCGCTAGGCACACCAACAAGCTCTCGGTTCCGTCATCCTGAGGAGCGCCGCAGGCGCGTCTCGAAGGATGCACGGCCACGCTGTTGCAGCCGGGCCGTCGTGCTTCGAGACGGCCGCTCTGCGGCCTCCTCAGCATGACGGATCATAATGCATGCTTCCCAAACCCGGAATCGTACCGCTATGCTCACATGCAAGGCGCGACACAGCGCCAACGGGGAGATCGCCATGCTGACGGACGCCGACATCCAATTGCACGCCGAGCGGATCCGCGACGACGGATACACCGTGATCGAGCGCGCCGCCTCGCCAGACCTGGTCGAGGGATTGAAGGACGCGCGGTGCTGAGAATCGAGAGCGAGCACAATCTCGCACCTGCCAGGACATCGTTCGAGGGGTTCAAGACGCTGCGCATCAACAACCTTCTGACCTATGACGATCTGTTCTGGGAGGTGCCGCTGCATGAGAACGTGCTGCCGGTGGTCGAGCGCGTGCTGGACAAAGAATGCCTGCTGTCGTCGTTCTGCTCGTTGGTGCTCGGCCCCGGCCAGGAGGCGCAGCCGATCCACGAAGACACCCAGTTGATCCCGCTGCCGCGGCCGCACATTCCGATCACGATCAATGCGATCTGGGCGCTGTCCGATTTCCGCGACGACAACGGCGCAACGCGGATCATTCCGCGCAGCCACAAATTCGATTCGTCGCCGGAATACGGCAAGGACTACGACGCCGTCACCGCGACCATGCCGACGGGCAGCGTGATGCTGTTCGACAGCGCGCTGTGGCATGGCGGCGGCGCTAACACCAGCGACGCCAGGCGCTTTGCCTTTTCCTGCGCCTATTGCTGGGGCTGGATGCGCCAGCAGGAGAATCTGCAGCTCGGCATTCCGCGCGAGACCGCGGCCCGCTTTCCGCGCCGCCTGCAGGAGTTGTGCGGTTACAGCGTCTACAAGGGCCAGTTCGGCCACATCGACAATCACGATCCGATCGAGCTGCTCGGTCGCGAACGCGGCAAGCGCATGGTCTGGGAGGCGACCGACGTCAGGAAGGCGCGGATGGCAGGGCAGGGATAGCATCTCGTCGATCCGGGTTCGTGCTTCGCACGCCCCGGAAAGACGCATCAAGGCAAGCGCCTGAATCGCAGATACGCCGCCTTGCGCCCTTCGCGCTCGGCCTTGGCGCCGTAGCGCGTCATGGTGTAGTCCGGCCACGGCTGCTGCCAGTCGATCGCGCGCTCGGCGAGCCAGGCGAAGTCGGGCGAGCGCAGCAGATGCGCGAGCGTCCAGGCGCAGTAATCGTCGATATCGCTGACGAAGCGGAATTCGCCGCCGGGCGGCAGCAAGCCGGGTCATCGCCGCGACCGTTGCATCCTGCACGAAGCGCCGCTTCCAGTGCCGCCGCTTCGGCCAGGGATCGGGATGGATCAGGTCGATGCGCGCCAGCGAGCGCGCTGGCGCCCAGGCCAGCAGCTCGGCGGCGTCGCCGGCGAACAGGCGGATGTTGCCGATATTGTGCGCCTCGATCTGGGTCAGGATCTTGGCCATCCCGTTGACATAGGGCTCGCAGCCGATGAAGCCGGTCGCCGGAAATGCCTGCGCTTCCGCGATCAAATGCTCGCCGCCGCCGAAGCCGATCTCGAGCCTGACATTCGCGATGCCCTCATCGAACAGTTCGGTCAGCGCCCCGGGCGCGGGCGCCGAGATGTCGAGCGAAAGATGCGGCAGCAGATTGTCGATCAGGTCGGCCTGGTGCGCGCGCAGTTTGTGGCCCTTGCGCCGCCCGAAGAACGAGCCGCGCGAATGGGCCAACGCGCCATCGTCGGAAGATTCGCGATCGCCGCCGGTCGTTCGGAGCCGGTGTCATCGCAGCGTCTGGTAGAGACGGTAGAGCAGGCGCGCGCGCGGCTCGATCGACGAAATGTAGAGCTGCTCGTAATGGGTATGCGCGCCCTTGCCGTCGACGCCGAGGCCGTCGAGCGTTGCAGTATGCGGTGCGGTGAAATTGCCGTCGGAGCCGCCGCCGGTGAACACATCGATCAGCTCGAAGCCGAGTTCGCCTGCAAGCTCCCTGGCGTGTTCGTAGAGCGCGGCGCCGGCATTGCTCTTCTCATAGGGCGGACGGTTCAATTCCCCGCTCACCTTCACGCTGACGCCGTCGGTGCGCGAGGTGATCCCGAGGATCTTCGGCACCAGCTCGTCGGCGTCGGCCATGGTCGGCACGCGCATGTCGACTTCGGCGTAGGCCTCTTCGGCGATCACATTCGGCTTGGTACCGCCGCGGACCAAACCGACATTGACGGTGACGCCGCGCTTGAGATCGTTCATCGCCTCCAGCGCCAGGATCACATGGCCGAGCTCCCGGATCGCGCTGCGACCATCCTCGGGGCGCGTGCCGGCATGTGCCGGCGCGCCCTTGATATGCACGTCGAAGCGCGCGACGCCCTTGCGCCCGGTGACGATCTTGCCGCCGTCGCGCGCCGGCTCGGTCACCAGCACGTATTTGGCCTTGCGTCCCTCGGCCTCGATCAGCGCCCGCGAGGTCGGGCTGCCGATCTCCTCGTCCGAGACGTAGAGCTGGGTGATGCCGAGCGGCGGGCGCACGTCAGCGGCGCAGATCTGCCGGAACGCATGATAGGCGAGATAGGCGCCGCCCTTCATGTCGTAGATGCCCGGGCCGAAGGCACTGTCGCCTTCGATCTTGAATGGTAACCGTTCGATGAATCCCATCGGATGAACTGTGTCGAGATGGCTCAACACCAGAATGCCCGGTGAGTCCTGCCCCCAGGACGAGCGCGTCACCAGGTGATCGCCGCAGCCGTCGCGTCCCGCAACGCGGTCGACGGTGGCCGGCAGGTCGCGATATTCAGACGCGACGAGATCAGCCAGCTTGTTGACCTGATCCGGCCGCTCCGTCGGAGATTCGATCTCGACCCAACGGCGAATGCCGTCGAGGATATCAGCGGTTTCGAACGGGTTGCTGGCCATGTTGTTATCGTCGCCTGTGAATTCGCTTTGTCATTCAGCGCACGCGCCAAAGCATGATCCGGAAAGGTGTGACGCGGTTTTCCGAAAGATCATGCTCGATCAAGGAGCTAGAGCGCGACGAGATTCCATCGGAGTTCGTCACGCTTTAACACTGCGCCGGAATGACATATTCCAGATTTGACGATCTCTCAAACGGATATGGCCGGATCAGACCTGCTCGGCCGCCTCGCGCGCCGCGATCTGCTCGACCAGTTCGACGATGCTGCGGCGAAGCTTGGCGTCCGCGATCCGCGTGAATGCGCGGGTCAGGGCCAGGCCTTCGGCGGTTGCCAGAAAATCGGACACATAGGCCGGCGAGGAGCCCTCGCTGAAGCCGTCAGCGGTCTTGACCCCGCTCGGGCCGCCATCGAACAGGAAAGAGACCGGCACCTGCAGGATTTCGGAGATCTGCTGCAGTCGGCTGGCGCCGACACGGTTGGTGCCCTTCTCGTATTTCTGCACCTGCTGGAACGTCAGGCCTAACGCCTCGCCCAGCTTTTCCTGGCTCATGCCGAGCATGATGCGTCGCATACGGACGCGGCTGCCGACATATTTGTCAACAGGATTGGGCGCTTTGGTGGACATCTCCAACTCTCCTAAGGGATTGCGCGCCCGGGGGTGAGGCAAGTTGGGCGTGGAGTATGCCTCAGGCGCCGGTGCCGTCAAATCCTGCAAGGAGGATCGGGACGAAATGCGGACAATTTGCGCAAAGGGGCTGACTTGGCTTGTGATTTCGCGTGGACCCGTACAATGCGAAGTGCACGGTCGATCTGTCAACAGGTGGAATCACGCTGAGGTAAATTTCGACACTTTTTCGGGTTCGTGTGACAATCGGCGATAAGCGCCGTCAGGCCTTTCGCCTGACAAAACGCCTCCGCAATACGATTGCGAGGGCAACTAACACAATCACAGCGGCGGGGATGTTTCCGACACGCGCATAGATCGTCGGCGCGATGGCCGCCGGGAGGCCGGCATCGAGCACGCCTTCGATGCCGAGCCCGAGTCGGGCGACAATCCGCCCGAGCGGGTCGATGATGGCCGATATGCCCGTATTCGCGGCGCGCACCATCGGGAGGCCTTCCTCGATCGAGCGCAGCCGGGCCTGCTGCAGATGCTGATAGGGGCCGGTCGAGATTCCGAACCAGCCGTCATTGGTGACGTTGATGATCCAACCGGGACGGTCGTCGCGGTTCACGACATTGCCGGGGAAGATCGCCTCGTAGCAGATCAAGGGCAGCGCGCGCGGCGCGTTCGGAATATCGAGCGTCCGGCGGATCGTGCCGGGAATGAAGCCGCCCTGCACCTTGGTGAGCTGCACGAAGCCGAGCTTCTCCATCCAGTCCTGGAACGGCAGATACTCTCCGAATGGGACAAGGTGCAGCTTGTCGTAGACCGCAAGCACGCTGCCGTCATGGTCGATGACGTAGATCGAATTATACGCGCGCGTGACGCGGACGCCGGGCGGCAGATCGGGCGCTCGCACCGAACCGGTGATCAGCACGGTACCCTTCGGCAGCAAGTCGGCGATCTGCGCCATCGCGTCGGCTTCCTTGGTCAGGAAGAACGGAAACGCGGATTCCGGCCAGATCAAGATGGTGGAGTCGCTCACGCCGGTCGAGTGTGGCCCGGACGCACGATCCGACAGAGTGAGATATTTCTGCATCACCGCCGCCTTGGCGGAGTAGTTGAACTTGGCGTCCTGCTGCAGATCGGGCTGCATGATGCGCAGCTTGACGCCGCTGACCATGCTGGTCGGCTCTCGCGAGAGGCGTACCGCACCGAACGCCAGCATCGCGGCGAGAACCAGCACCGCGGCCACCGGCGCGCGCCACGGCTTGCGGCCGCGCGAGGCGCCGTCGATCAGCACGGCGGGACTTGCGAAGATCGCGACTGCCAGGAATGTCATGCCCCACAGCCCGATCAGCGATGCGGTCTGGGCCAGCGCCAGGGGTTCGGTCAGTGCGTAGCCGAACGCATTCCACGGAAAGCCGCTGAGGAGATGGCCGCGCAGCCATTCCGAAATCGTAAGCCCGACCGCTAGCGCCAGCACGCGCGAAGCGTCGCGCGGCCAGATCAGCCGTGCGAGCGCGAAGCCGAAGGCGGTGAACAGCGCGAGATAGGCGGGCAGGCCGAGCACCGCGAATGGCGTCAGCCAGGCGAAGGTGTCTGCATCGACGAAGAAGGCGTAGCCGATCCAGTACAGTCCCGGCACGAAATAGCCGAGGCCGAACCAGAAGCCGGACAGCGCTGCGGCGGGTACGCCGCGCCAGCGTCCCGCAGCGCTACCATCGATCAGCCAGACCGCGATCGAAAACGTCAGAAACAGCACCGGCCAGGCGTTGAACGGCGCCATCGCCAGCGAGGACAAGGCCCCGGCCGCGAGCGCGAGCACGACGCGCTTCCATCCCCATGTCAGGATGACGGCGAGACCGATCGATCGGAGCTTGTCGGAAAGCCTCACTGCGGACCGGCTCCCTCGCCGGGCGGCGGCATGTTGTCATTCGCCTGCGGGTTGCCGGAATCCGGTGCCTGCTCGCGGCGCCGCTCGCGCTCCTTGCGCGGCGCCGGCCGTTCCTTGCGCGTCGTGATTCGCACACGCTTGACCCGACGCGGATCGGCGTCGAGCACCTCGACCTCGTAATTGCCCGGACCGGAAATCACCTCGCCGCGCACCGGCAGGCGGCCGACGAACGACACGAGATAGCCGCCCAGCGTCTCGACCTCCTCGCCGGCCTCGCCGGTGACGAAGTCCTCGCCGATCACCGAACGGACATCGTCGAGGCTGGCGCGCGCGTCGGCGATAAAGGAGTTGTCCGGCTGGCGGACAATGGACGGCGGCTCGTCGGAATCATGCTCGTCGTCGATCTCGCCGACGATCTGCTCGACGATATCCTCGATCGACACCAGCCCGTCGGTGCCGCCATATTCGTCGACCACCAGCGCGAGATGGATGCGCGAGGCCTGCATCTGCGCCAACAGGTCGATCGCGCGCATCGACGGCGGGATGTAGAGCAGCTTGCGGATGATATGAGCGTCCGCCAGCGGCAGCGCGAGATCGACGCTGCGCAGATCGAGTCCGGCCGGGAACGGTTTCTTGCGCTTCGTCTTGGTCGCGTCGGTGACGCGTGCCTTCGCGGTCATGAAGGCGAGCAGGTCGCGGATGTGCACCATGCCCTCGGGGTCGTCGAGGGTTTCGTTGTAGACGACGAGCCGCGAATGCGCGGCGCTTTCGAACAGGCTCATCAATTCGCCGAGCGGGATGTCACGCTTGACCGCGACGATGTCGGCGCGATGGATCATGACGTCGGCGATCCGCCGCTCGTTCAGCGACAGGATGTTGCGCAGCATGGTGCGCTCGATCGCCGAGAAGCCGACATCGTCGGGCGTCGAGGCGTCGAGCACCACCTGCAAATCGTCGCGCACCGAGCCGGCCTTCCAGCCGAACAGCGTGCGGATCGCGCGCACCAGCCAGCCTTCGGCGGCCGGGCGCTGCACCTCGCCGTCGTGCACGACGGCAGGCAGGTTGCTCACGTTGCGCGGATTGTCATGGGTCGGGTCGGAATCCGGCATGTCAGGCGATCCGATCCGCATAGGGGTCGGGAATGCCGAGGGAGGAGAGGATCTCGCGCTCGAGCGCCTCCATGTCCTCGGCATCGTCGTCGTTCTCGTGGTCGTAACCGATCAGATGCAGGAAGCCATGCACCGCGAGATGGCTCAAATGATGGTCGAACGGTTTCTGTTCTTCATCGGCTTCCCGCCGCGTCGTCTGATAGGCGATCGCGATATCGCCGAGCATGCGCGGGGCATCGTCGGGGCCGCCGGCGCCTTCCGGCTGCAGCGCCGGAAACGACAGCACGTTGGTCGGCTTGTCGATGCTGCGCCAGTTGGCGTTCAGGGTGCGGATCCCGGCGTCGTCGGTCAGCATCACCGCAAGCTCGGCATCCGCGACATCGGCGTCGGCGATTGCGGCGGCGGCCTCGATGGCGCGGTGAATCACCGCGTCGGCATCGGGCTCGGCCTGCCAGCAGTCGGCGGTGACGAGAACCTCGGTTGCAGGAAAAGCGGACACGTTCGTTTCAAAATCTGCGTTAGGGCCGGAACCCGTATCGCGCGGGCTCGCGGCCGAAGCTATTGGTCTCAAGATCTGGCGTTTGCCGGCTTTTGCGGCAATCCCTCATAGGCGGCCACAATGCGCGCCACCAATTCATGGCGGATGACGTCCTCGGCCTTGAAATGCACCTGCGCGATGCCCTCGACGCCGCCGAGCAGCTTCACGGCTTCCGTGAGCCCTGAAGCCTGGCCGTTCGGCAGGTCGACCTGCGACGGATCGCCGGTGACGATCATCCGGCTGTTTTCGCCGAGACGCGTCAGGAACATCTTCATCTGCATCGTCGTGGTGTTCTGCGCCTCGTCGAGAATGATGGCGGCATTGGTCAGGGTGCGGCCGCGCATGAAGGCGAGCGGCGCGATCTCGATCTCGTTGCCCTGCAGCGCGCGCTCGACGACGCGGGCATCCATCAGATCGTACAGCGCATCGTAGATCGGGCGCAGATACGGATCGACCTTCTCCTTGAGGTCGCCGGGCAGGAAGCCGAGCCGCTCGCCGGCCTCGACCGCGGGCCGCGTCAGGATAATGCGATCGACTTCCTTGCGCTCGAACAGTTGCGCTGCGTGGGCGACCGCGAGCCAGGTCTTGCCGGTGCCGGCCGGGCCGATGCCGAACACCAGCTCATGCCGCTTCAGCGCGCGGATGTAGGAATCCTGCGCCGCGGTGCGGGCGCGCACCGGACGCTTGCGAAGATTGATCGTTTCAAACGTCGGCTTGGCGGTCTTGTTGTCGAACTCGAACAGCGAGCCCTGCGCGATCACGGCGCGGATCGCGCCTTCGACTTCGCCCTGATCGAGGTCGTGCCCCTCGACGGCCTGTGCATACAGGGTCTCAAGCACGCGCCGCGCCGCGTCGCAGCCGTCGCGGGAGCCCGCGATGGTGAGATGATTGCCGCGGGAATCGACCACGACGCCGAGCCGCCGCTCGATCAGCGCCAGATTCTGTCCGTAAGGGCCGACCAGCGCGGATGCGGCACGATTGTCGTCGAAATCGATGACGACCTGGGTCTCAGGTGGCACTTGCATGTCGCGGTCAGGTTTGCGGCTGGGAGCTAACGAAGATGAATCCGATGCGCTTTTGGGCAAGGATTTCAGGCTCCAATGGTCTGCGAAATGAGGTCGGGTGCGGATCGGGTCGCGAGCTCGCCGATCAGGCTGTAGCGCTCGAGGCTGTCGATCCTCACCGGGAGGATCTGGCCGATGATGTCAGGCGATGCCATCACATGGGCGGGCTGCAGATAGGCGGTCCGGCCAACGATCTGGCCCGGATTGCGCGCGGCGCGCTCGAACAGCACATCGACCGTTGTGCCAATCGCAGCCCGGTTGAAGGCCGATTGCTGGCTGTCGATCAATTCCTGAAGCCGCCCCAAGCGCTCGTCCATCTCGGCTGCTGACACCGTCTCCCGCATCTCCGCCGCCGGCGTGCCTGGCCGAGGCGAATACTTGAATGAATACGCCGCAGCGTACCCGATTTGCGTGACAAGCGCGAGAGTGGCGGAAAATTCTTCCGCGGTCTCGCCTGGGAAGCCCACGATAAAATCTGATGAAAAAGCAATGTCTTGCCGCGCGGCCCGGAACCGGTCGATGACGCGCCGGTAGTCATCGGCGGTATGCTTGCGGTTCATGGCGGCCAAGATCCGGTCCGCCCCCGATTGCACCGGCAGGTGCACGAACGGCATCAACTGGGGCAAATCGCGATGCGCCGCGAATCAGGTCGTCGTCGACGTCGCGCGGATGGCTGGTGGAATAGCGCAGCCGCGTGACGCCGGGCATTTCGGCGAGCCGCTGCAGCAATTTGCCGAGCGGCCAGGCGCGGCCATCGGGCCCTTCGCCGTGATAGGCGTTGACGTTCTGTCCGATCAGCGTGAATTCGCGCACGCCGTTGTCGGTGAGTTGCTTGACGTCGTCGATGATCTTCGCGACCGGCCGCGAGACTTCCGCGCCACGCGTATAGGGCACCACGCAGAAGGTGCAGAACTTGTCGCAACCTTCCTGCACCGTGACGAAGGCGGAGATGCCGCGGGCGCGGATCGCGTCCGGCTTCGGTTGCGGCAGGAAGCCGAACTTGTCCTCGACCGGAAATTCGGTCTCGAGCGCGCGGCCGTTTTCCTGGGCGCGCTTCAGCAGCGCAGGCAGATGATGATAGCTCTGCGGCCCGACCACGATGTCGACGGTCGGCGCGCGGTGGATGATCTCGGCGCCTTCCGCCTGCGCGACGCAGCCGGCGACTGCGATCTTCATCTCGCGGCCCTGGCGCGCGGCTTCGTCCTTGGCGACGCGGAGCCGCCCGAGTTCGGAGTAGACCTTTTCCGACGCCTTCTCGCGGATGTGGCAGGTGTTGAGGATCACGAGATCGGCGTCTTCGGCGCTCGCGGTCTCGACAAAGCCCTCGCCGGCCAGCGTGTCCACCATGCGTTGCGCATCGTAGACGTTCATCTGGCAGCCATAGGACTTGATGTGCAGCTTGCGCGGCGGCGTCATGGAACCCTGAATGCGAAAATGGAAACGGCGCCATCAGGCGCCGTTGCTCAAATAAGGCTTAAACCGGGGAAAATCCAGCGTCTCAACCGTCATTCCGGGATGGTCCGAAGACCAGACCCGGAATCTCGAGATTCCGGGTTCGCTCCCTTCGGTAGCGCCCCGGAATGACGGAGTGGCTCAGTCGGCGATCTGGAGGTCGGCGCCAGCTTGGGCGATCAAATCGGGCAATTTGGCGCATATCTGCGAAGGTTATGGCCGCGCCGGCCTGGCGCAGCATGTCCTCATGTTCCGCCGTGCAATGGCTGCCGCCGTAAAAGCCGAGCACGGTCATCCCGGCGGCGCGGGCGCCGGTGATGCCGGCCACGCTGTCCTCGATTACGATACAGCGCGCAGGGTTGGCGCCCATCTGGGTGGCCGCCAACAGGAACAGATCGGGCGCCGGCTTGCCGCGCTTGACCTGGGTGGCGGAGAAGATATGCGGCGCGAGCTGGTCGTAGAGCCCGGCGCAGGTCAGGCCGTGATGGATCTTCTCCGGCGTGCCGCTCGACGCCACGCATTTCGGCAGATCGAGCGCGGTGATCGCCTCACCGACATGCGCGATCGCGCTGAGATCGTCGGCATATAGACTAAGCGTCGCATGCTTGACCTCGGCCTCGAAGCTGTCGGGCAGCAGGCGGCCGATCTCGCTTTCGACGATCCGCCGCGCCTCGCGGTCGGATACGCCGAGGAAACGCTTCAGCACGCCGTCGGGCGTGATCGGAAAGCCGTGCCGCGTCAGCGTGTCGGCATGCGCGCGACAGGAGATCACCTCGCTGTCGACAAGCACGCCGTCGCAATCGAAGATGACGAGATCGAAGCTCACCCGGTTTACGACTTGCTGTCGTCATCGAGCGGGACGCAATAGAGCTCGAGACGGTGATCGACCAGCTTGTAGCCGAGCTTGCGCGCGATCTCGGCCTGCAGCTTCTCGATTTCCTCGGAGGTGAACTCGATCACCTTGCCGTCGCGCAGATTGATCAGATGGTCGTGATGGCTCTCGGGCATTTGCTCGTAGCGCGCGCGGCCCTCGCGGAAGTCATGACGCTCGATGATGCCGGCATCCTCGAACAGCTTGACGGTGCGATACACCGTCGAGATCGAGATCTTGTCGTCGACCGCCACGCAGCGGCGATAAAGCTCCTCGACATCGGGATGATCCATCGCCTCCGCCAGCACCCGCGCGATCACGCGGCGCTGTTCGGTCATGCGCATGCCTGTCGCGGCGCATCGCGCCTCGATGCCGGTATTTTTGTGCGCGGGCGGGATTTTCACCGTGGTCATGGGTTTCGGGCCGTATTCTTCAAACCTTGGGTGGCAGAGCGGAGGGTGTTCTGCCATCGCGCCGATGTTACGACAAGTCGCGGCGCATCAGAAGCGCGTTCAAATGTTCCCCGCCGGGCTGCTTGTAATAGCGTTCGCGGCGGCCGATTACGCCGAATCCGGCCCTTTCATAGAGCCGACGCGCCGGCTGATTGTTCTCTTCCACCTCGAGGAAGATGGTGCGGATGCCGCGGCCGGCAAGGTGGCCGAGATGGGTCAGCAGCAGCTCGCGCGACAGGCCGCGCCCGCGCTGATTGGAATCGATCGCGATCGACAGGATTTCCGCCTCATCCGCCGCCATCCGCGAGACGGCGAAGCCGATCACCCTGCGGCCCTGGCGCAGCCGGTGCACCAGCGTGTTGCGCTCGGTCAGCATCGCCTCGAATTCGCCTTCGCCCCAGCCGCGATGAAACGAGGCGCCGTGCAATTGGGCGAGCCGCGCCGCATCACGCAGCGATGCGGGCTCGACCGCGGGCGGACCGCCGCCCCACCATCGCGACAGCCAGCCGATCATGTCGATGGCGGCGCGCTGATGACCAGGCGATCCTTCGGCGGCTTCGCGTCGGGTGCGCGCAGATAGAACGGTCGCGGCGGCGCAGTGTCGGGATCCACGGCGGCGCCGACCCACGCGACCCAGGTAATGTCGGGTGCGGGCTGCCTGTCGACCTTGACCGGCGGAGCAGCGTCCGCAGGCCAGCGCTCGGCGAGGATATTGGCGGCGTTGCCGACCAGATGCAGCGGGCCGAACTGTGCGGCCTCGAGCGCTTCCGCGATCGGCGCAACCTTCGGCTTGAGCATCAAGCTGCCGTCGCCGCCCACGAGTTGGAAATAGACGTGATCGTGCCGCGCATCGATCGCCGACAGGATCGCGTGCGCGCCATTCTCGGCAACCACGGGCGCGGCGTAGGCGGCGAGCGTCGATAGCCCGACGACCGGCTTTTCCGCAGAGAGTGCGAGGCCGCGCGCTGCCGACAGGCCGACGCGGAGGCCGGTGAAACTGCCGGGGCCGGTGGTGACGGCGATGCGGTCAAGCCCGGCAAAGCCGATGCCGCTCTCCTTCATCACCCGCGCGATCAACGGCATCAGCGCCTCGGCATGGCCACGCTGCATCGCCTGTGACTCGATGGCGATGGTATTGCCGGAAGTGGTGTCGAGCACCGCCGCGGAGCAGGCGTCGAGCGCCGTATCGATCGCGAGAATCATCATGGGAGGGCGAATGGCGAATACGAAACGGCGAACAGGGAATTCGAGGAGAACGCTATTCGCGATCCGCCATGCGCCATTCGCCGCTCCATCACATCGGCCGGACTTCCTGCACGTCGGGCACGAAATGCCGCAGCAGGTTCTGGATGCCGTGTTGCAGGGTCGCGGTCGATGACGGGCAGCCGGCGCAGGAGCCCTTCATGTTGAGATAGACGATGCCGTCCTTGAAGCCGCGGAAGGTGATGTCGCCGCCGTCATTGGCAACCGCCGGACGCACGCGGGTCTCGATCAGGTCCTTGATCTGCTCGACCGTCTCGGCGTCGGCCTCGTCGAAGAACTCGTCTTCCTCGTCGCGAGCGTCGTCGCTGCCAGCGGTGCCGTCGGCGAGCAGCGGCGCGCCGGACATGTAATGCTCCATGATGGCGCCGAGGATCGCGGGCTTGAGGTGCTGCCAGTCGCCGTCCGCTTTGGTCACGGTGACGAAGTCGGCGCCGTAGAACACGCCGGTGACGCCGGACACCGCGAACAGCCGTTCGGCGAGCGGCGAGCGTGCGGCGGATTCGGGCGAGGAGAATTCCATGGTGCCGCTGTCGAGCACGGTACGGCCCGGGATGAATTTCAGGGTGGCGGGATTGGGCGTGGCTTCGGTCTGAATGAACATTTGCTGTCTCCGGCGTCGCCGGTTCAAGGCCGGCGCGTTGGGTTCCATTATAGCGTTTTCGAGCGAAACGACACCGGGTCGCGTGAAGAAAACGCGTCAAATCAAGGAGTCAGATGGCAATTAATAAGCCCGCGATCAAGCTGCAAAACCGCGGTTCCAGGCCCCAATCCATGCTCTGGAGCGGCTTCGAGGCCGATAACGCTAGGACAAGGCGTCGATCTCGGCGTCGGTCAGGCCGCCGGGCACAATGGTTACCGGGATCGGGAATGCCCCCATGGTCTTGGCCATGGTTGTGATGATCGGTCCGGGCCCCTCGGCGCCCGGGTTGGCGGCCAGCACCAGCATCGCGATATCGACGTCCTTGTCGATCACGTCGAGGATCTGCTCGGTCGGGTCACCCTCCCGAATCACCCGCTCCGGCGTAATCGCGGCGATGCCGTTGGCGCGGCCGGCGGCGCGATCGAGCGCCTCGTTGGCGGCTTCCTCGGCCTCCGCGCGCATGATGTTCGGCGACCCCCAGCCATTGCTGGTTCTGGTCCTCCGTCTCGATCACCCGCAGCATCAGAACGCCGCCGCCGACCCGGATGGCCCACCGGCTGGCGTAGTAGACCGCACGGTCCCATTCCGCGGTGTCGTCAACGATGACGAGGCATTTCGGCTTGTGACCTGTCTCGTAGCTTCGTCGCTGGGCGGTCATGCATGTCCCGGTGCTGAACCAAACCGACCCATGCTGCCACACTCCCTCCCTGTTGGGGAGAGGGCGCGCGCAGTTCTGCCGGCGATGTCAGCGCGGGCGGATGAAGCCGACGATGTCCTTGGTGAGGCGCATGGTCTCGTCGGCGATGCCGCGGGCGCGGTTGGCGCCGTCGACCAGGATCGAATCGACATGGCCGGGATCGGCGACCAGCTTCTTCATCTCGGAGGCGATCGGCGCCAGTTTTGCGACGCAAACCTCGACCAGTGCGTTCTTGAAGCTCGAGAACTGCCCGCCGCCGAACTGGGTCAGCACCTCCTGCTTGGAGACGCCGGCGAGCGCCGCGTAGATGCCGACCAGATTGTCGGCCTCGGGGCGGGTCTCGAGACCCTTTTCCTCCGACGGCAGCGGCTCCGGATCGGTCTTCGCCTTGCGGACCTTCTGCGCGATGGTGTCGGCGTCGTCGGTGAGGTTGATGCGCGAATTGTCCGATGCATCCGACTTCGACATCTTCTTGGTGCCGTCGCGCAGGCTCATCACCCGCGTCGCGGGTCCCGTGATCAGCGGCTCCGGCTGCGGGAAGAACAGGCCGTCGGCAAAGCCATGGCCACGGATTGAATCGCCGAAATCGTTGTTGAACTTCTGCGCGATGTCGCGGGACAGCTCCAGATGCTGCTTCTGGTCCTCGCCGACCGGCACATGGGTCGCGCGATACAGCAGGATGTCGGCAGCCATCAGCACCGGATAGTCATAGAGGCCGACGGAGGCGTTCTCGCGGTCCTTGCCGGCCTTCTCCTTGAACTGCGTCATGCGGTTCAGCCAGCCGATGCGCGCGACGCAGTTGAAGATCCAGGTCAGCTCGGCATGGCCGGCGATCTGGCTCTGGTTGAACACGATGTGCTTCTTGGCATCGATGCCGGAGGCGATGAAGGCCGCGGTCACCTCGCGGGTGTTGCGCGCGAGCTCGGCCGGGCCGCCCCAGACCTCGACACCTTGCGTGATCGCATGCATGTCGACGACGCAATAGATGCAGTTGTGGGTCTGCTGCATCTTCACGAAGTTGACGATGGCGCCGAGGTAGTTGCCGAGGTGCAGATTGCCCGTCGGCTGGACGCCTGAGAAAACCCGTTCAACGAACGCCATGGTCTAATTCCCGGAAATTGCGGCTTTGGCGGCGTCGTTTGCCACTTAAGCCCCGCGTGCGCAAGTCAGGCCGGGCGTCTTTGCCTGACGGCGTTAACCGCCTCACGCCAGCCTGTGACGCCGAAAAGCTGCAAGAGGAGCCCGTAACCGGCGATCCCGGCCGCGATTAGCACGAGAAGGGAAGCCGCCTGGACGAAACCTCGTGTGCCCGCCGCCGGCAGGGCGCCCTCCGCGAGCCACAGCGCTGCACCCATCGCGAGCGCCGCGGCCAGGATGCGCGGCAGCCGGCGGCGCGCCTCGGCATCGATCGAAAAGCCGAAGGTCGCGGCACCCCTGCGGATCAGCGCCAGCGCATTGCTCCAGGCGCCGAGTGCGATGCCCGCGGCGATTCCGCTCGCGCCGAACATATGGCCGAGCAGGAAGGCCGCCGCGATCCCGACCACAACGGCCTTCAGCATCGCAAATAGCGGCGTCAGCGTGTCCTCGCGCGCAAAGAACGCCGGCGACAGCGCCTTCACCAGCACATGCGCCGGCAAAGCGAGCGTCAGCCAGATCAGGGCCTGCGCGGTGGCCGCGGTATCTTGCCCGGTGAACGCGCCATGCTCGAACAGCATCCGCACGATCGGCTCGCTCAGCACCATCAGGCCAAGCGCTGCGGGCAAAGCGAGCCCGGCCGCGAGTTCGAGCCCGCGCGATTCCGCATGCGCGATCGCGGTGGGCTCGCCGCTGCCTACCGCGCGCGTCATCTCCGGGATCAGCACCGTGCCCATGGCGACGCCGACGATGCCGAGCGGCAGCTCGAGCAGGCGGTTGGCGAAATAGAGCCAGGACACCGCCGATGGCGAGGTCGATGCGATCACCGCGCCCGCCACCATGAGCAATTGCGGCGCGCTGCTCGCGATCATGCCCGGGACCGCACGGCCGAGAAAGACGCGCATCTCGGGATCGAAGGAGATCCGGAGCGGAGCGGCGAGCTTTGCGCCGCGCAGCGCCAGCATCGACAGTTGCAGGAAGCCGGCGACGCCGATAGTCGCGGCCATCACCAGCGCGGCCTGCACCGGCTCCTGCTGCCGCGCCAGTAGCGCAACCATCACTGATATCAGCGCGATGTTGAACAGCAACGGCGAGAACGCGGTCACCGCGAAGCGTCCCCGCGCGTTGAGCAGCGCCATCATCACGGTGACGGGGCCGGCGAAGGCGAGGTAAGGCAGCATCAGCCTTGCGTCGTCGACGGCGAATTGCAGCGTGTCGCGGCCGACAAACCCCGGCGCGATCGCCGCGATCACCAGCGGCATCAGCACGCCGATCACCAGCGCCGCCGCGATGACAGCGGCGCTGACGGTGCCGAGCACGCGGCCGGCAAACGCGGTCGCCGCGGCCGCGCCGTCGGCGTCGCGCGTCTTCAGCCATGCCGGCACCAGGGCGGCATTCAATCCACCCTCGGCCAGCAGCCGTCGCACCACATTCACAAGCTGGAATGCGGCCAGAAAGGCATCCGCCACCGGCCCCGCGCCGAGCAGCGCCGCGATCACGGAATCGCGCACGAAGCCGAGCAGTCGCGAAGCCAGCGTTCCCGAGGAGACCGTGAGGAAGGAGCGGAACATGGGGCCTGTATAGCAGCCGCGCGCTTTGCTGCCAGCGCCACTCTACCAGCCCCGTCATCCTGAGGCGCGAGCGGAGCGAGCCTCGAAGGATGAATCGGCCACAGTAGGGCCGTGCATCCTTCGAGACGCGGCTGACGCCGCTCCTCAGGATGACGGGTCAACAGGCGAGAGGATGACGGAACTATCAGCAGCCGCTTCCCTTGCTGCCCCGAGGCCTAACGTGATAGGTCGCGGCTCTTGTTGGGTGGCGTTAACACAGGGCAGGTCTATGGCTGACGCAAAATACGACGTTCTCGGGATCGGCAACGCGATCTTCGACGTGCTGGTGCAGACCGACGAGGCATTCCTTGCCCGTCACGGCATGACCAAGGGCTCGATGCAGCTGATCGACGAAGCGCGTGCCACCGCGATCTACAGCGACATGGGCGTGGCGACCGAGATGTCGGGCGGCTCGGCTGCCAACACCATCGTCGGCGTCGGCAATCTCGGCGCCCGCGCCGCCTATGTCGGCAAGGTCAAGGACGACCAGATCGGCAAGCTTTACGTTCACGACATCCGCGCCGCCGGCGTCACCTTCGACACCGCGCCGGCCAAGACCGGCCCGGCCACCGGCTGCTCCTACATCCTGGTGACGCCGGATGGCGAGCGCACCATGAACACCTATCTCGGCGCCGCGCAGGACCTGACGCCCGACGACATCGATCCGGCCCAGATCGCAGCCGCCGGCATCATCTATCTCGAGGGCTATCTCTGGGATCCGAAGAACGCCAAGGACGCCTTCGTGAAGGCGGCCGATATCGCGCATGGCGCGGGCCGCCAGGTCGCGCTGACGCTGTCGGATTCGTTCTGCGTCGATCGCTACCGCGACGAATTCCTCGGTCTGATGCGCAAGGGCACGGTGGATCTGGTGTTCGCCAACGAGTCCGAGCTGCATTCGCTGTATCAGACCTCGGATTTCGACACCGCGCTGAAGCAGTTCGGCAAGGATACAAAACTCGGCGTCGTCACCCGCAGCGAGAAGGGCTGCGTCGTGATCTCAGGTGATGGCGTCGTATCGGCGCCCGCCTCCCCGATCGACAAGCTCGTCGACACCACCGGTGCCGGCGATCTGTTCGCCGCAGGCTTCCTGGTTGGTCTCGTGCGCAATGTCGGCCATGAGAACGCCGGCCGCCTCGGCGCGCTCGCCGCCGCCGAAGTGATCCAGCACATCGGCGCCCGGCCGCTGGTCTCGCTGAAGGATCTGGCGAAGCAGAAGGGGTTGCTGGTGTAAGGGCGGCGGGTTCTTCGCCTCTCCCGCTTGCGGGGGAGGTCGGCGCGTAGCGCCGGGTGGGGGCTCTCTCCACGATGTGACTCGCTGAGAGAGCCCCCACCCCGACCCTCCCCGCAAGCGGGAGCGGGAGAAGAGTCACGCCGTCTTCGCCGCCTTCAATCCCAGCCGCTGCTCGACCGCGTCGCGCATCACGAATTTCTGGATCTTGCCGGTCACCGTCATCGGGAATTCCTCGACGAACTCGACATAGCGCGGGATCTTGTTGTGGGCGATCTGGCCCTGGCAGAAGGCGCGGACTTCGTCTGCGGTCAGCGTCTCGCCGGCCCTGACCCTGACCCAGGCGCAGAGCTCCTCGCCGTAGCGCGCATCGGCGACGCCGAAGATCTGCACGTCCTGGATCTTGGGATGGCGGTAGAGGAATTCCTCGATCTCCCTTGGATAGAGGTTCTCGCCGCCGCGGATCACCAGGTCCTTGATGCGGCCGACGATGTTGCAATAGCCTTCGTCGTCGATCACGGCGAGATCGCCGGTGTGCATCCAGCCATTGGCGTCGAGCACCTCGCCCGTCTTTTCCTTCTCGTCCCAAAAGCCGAGCATCACGCTGTAGCCGCGGGTGCAGAGCTCGCCGCGTTCGCCGCGCGGCACCACCTTGCCGTCGAGATCGACGACCTTGACCTCGACATGCGGATGGATGCGGCCGACGGTCGAGACGCGGCGCTCCAGGGGATCGTCAGTCGCGCTCTGGAAGCTCACCGGGCTGGTCTCGGTCATGCCGTAGGCGATCGTCACCTCGCGCATGTTCATCTCGGTGTTGACGCGCTTCATCACCTCTATCGGGCAGGGCGCGCCGGCCATGATGCCGGTGCGCAGCGACGACAGATCGAAGCGCTTGAACTCGGGATGGTCGAGCTCGGCGATGAACATGGTCGGCACGCCGTACAGCGTTGTGCATTTCTCCTGCGCGACCGTCGCAAGCGTTGCCAGCGGGTCGAAGCCTTCGCCGGGATAGACCATGGTGGTGCCGAGCGTGACCGATGCGAGGTTGCCCATCACCATGCCGAAGCAGTGATAGAGCGGCACCGGAATGCAGATGCGGTCCTGTTCGGTCAAGCGCATGGCGCGGCCGGTGAAGTAGCCGTTGTTGAGGATGTTGTGATGGGTCAGCGTCACGCCCTTCGGCGAGCCGGTGGTGCCGCTGGTGAACTGGATATTGACCGGATCGTCGAATTGCAGGCTGTCGCCGAGCGCCGCGAGCTGCTCGCGATGACGCTCCCCGCCCATCTGCGACACCTGCTCGAATGGAATCGTGCCTGGTGCTGCCGGTCCGCCGATCTGGATTACGGCGCGCAGTTGCGGCAGCCGCGCTGAGCGCAGATGGCCGGGCTCGGAGCTTGCAAGCTCGGGCAGTAGCGTGTTCAGCATCTCCATATAGGCCGAGGTCTTGAACGCGGTCGCGGTCACGATCGCGGCGCAGCCGACCTTGCCGAGTGCGAATTCGAGCTCGCTCAGCCGGTAGGCCGGATTGATGGTGACGAGGATCAGGCCGGCCTTCGCGGCGGCGAATTGCGTCAGCGTCCATTCCGGCCGGTTCAGCGACCAGATGCCGATCCGCTCGCCGCGTTGCAGCCCGAGCGCGAGGAAGCCCGCCGCCAGCGCTTCGACGCGCTCGGCGAATTCGTTCCAGGTCCAGCGCACATTGTGGCTGGGCGAGACCAGTGCCTCGCGATCGCCCCAGCGCGCGCGTGCGCGGTCGAGGCTGCGGCCGATGGTTTCACCGAGCAGCGGCGTATCGGAAATGCCGCAGACATAGCTGTCTGCCTTGGGTGTGGGTGCCAAGCTGGTCCTCCTCCTGGTTGTATTTGTGTCGTCACGCTTTTTTGCGCGATCTTAGTCGTTTGGCGCCGACAGGACAGGCCCGACCTATGGCGGGTATGAAAAATCCCTCCCTGTGAGGGGAGGGATTTCTTGTTGCTAGACCGGAACTTCAGGCCGCCCGCTGCCCGCTGCCGGCGTCGAGGCCGGCATAGATGCCCTTCTCGAAGCCTGCGAAGGCCTCCAGGCTGTGCTTGTCCGCGAACGGCAACAGCTGGGTCAGGATCACGCCGCAGACGTCGCGCGACGGATCGATCCAGTAATAGGTATTGGCGAGGCCCGCCCAGGCGAGGCTGCCAGGGCTGCGGCCTTCCGGCGTCTTGGCGGTGTTGATCAGGAAGCTCAGCCCCCACTTTTTCACCTGGTCCGGATAGAGATCGACGTCGTTGGTGTACATCGGCGCCGCCGTCGTCATCTTGTCGACGGTGAGCTCGCCGATGTGGTTCTGTCCCATCAAAGCTACGGTCTCGGCCTTCAGCACCTGGTTGCCGTTGCCTTTGCCCTTGTTGAGGATCATCTGGCAGAACTTGATGTAGTCGGCCGCGGTCGAATAAAGGCCGCCGCCACCCATGTGGAATTCGGGGTTCTGCTCGAGCTCGAACGGGATCGCGGCCAGCGTGCCGTCCTCGCCGCGGGCATGCATGCCGACCAGCCGCTTGCGCATGTTGTCGGTGATCTTGAAGGCGGTGTCGCTCATGCCGAGCGGCCCGAACATGTGCTCGCGCAGATAGGCATCGAGCTTCTTGCCGGATGCGGCTTCCACCGCCTTGCCGACGAAATCGATATTGGTGCCGTATTCCCAGCGTGTGCCGGGGTCGGTCATGATCGGCGTCTTCAGCGCGGCATTCAGGCAGGTGATGATGCCGGGCGTGCCGGTCTTCTCCAGATATTTCCCGAGATTGGCGTCCCACATGTCGTAGGCGAAGCCGGCGGTGTGGGTCATCAGCTGACGCAGCGTGATCGGCTTTTTCGCCGGCCGCAGCTTCGGCTCGCCCTTGGCATCGAAGCCGTCGAGCACCTGTACGGCGGCGAGATCGGGCAGCAACTTGCCGATCGGCTCATCGAGCGAGAGCTTGCCCTGCTCGACGAGCTGCATCGCGCCCGCGGAGGTCACCGCCTTGGTCATCGAGGCGATCCAGAACACGCTGTCCGCCGTCATGGGATCGCTCTTGGAAAGGTCGCGCTTGCCGAACGCGCCCTCGTAGATCACGTCCTTGCCGGTGGCCGCGATGGCGACCACGCCGGGAATCTCCTTTGCCTCGCTCTTCTGCCGCAATACCTGATCGATCTGAGCCTTGCTTTGCATTGGGGGCTTCCTCCGGTGGGGTTTATTGTTTTGAAGTGGGCGGATCATCCTCCCGCTTTCCCGCTCCCGCAAGGCAGGCGCGATGCGATGATGTCGCGATGTCGTGAAAGCCGGGGTAGCAGGAACGGTCTCGCTTAGCGGGCGTTCACCACGCGCCCAGATTTTGCGTTGGACTTTGGGCAAGTCCGGGTGACCGGCAGGGAGGGCCACGGTAACGTGATCGACAGATTGATTTTCGTACCTGTTTATTTGCAATAACGCATTCAGATCGCTGCACAATCGGTGCGGCACAAACGGATGATTTGACGAAAACCATCGTCATATTTGGGGTTGCGGGGGACGCAGCAATGATTTCGACATGGAGTGAATGGAAGCGCTATCCGCGGCCGGGCCGCGGCGAGAATATCGAAGCGCCGATCAGCCCGGGTCTCTACGAAGTTCGTTACACGGGTACCGGTGCCCTGCACTCGTTCGAGGCGGTCGACAATGTCGCGCAGGCGCTGGCGCTGCTGCAGACGGGCACAAAATCCTGGTTCGGCCGCCGCGATGCGCGGGCGCAAGCCGACCTCGAATACCGGACCTGCGCGACCTCGACCAAGGCGGATGCCAAGGCCGCGGCCGAGCGCATGATCGGCCGCCGCGAAACCTATATGTCGGGCGGCGCGCTCTAAGCGCCGGCGTATGTAGGAACTGCGCGCCAGCCCTCAATATTGCTTGAAGCAGGGTCGCGCCCAGCGCCGGTGCATCGCCGCGGCTTTCCGCTTATATAGGCCGCGAATACCCCCAAAGAAATTCCAGGAGTAACGCCATGACCCCGCCCGTTGCCGCACGCGCTACGCAATCCGCAGCATCCTCCCTGCAAAGCCGCCTGAAGGACCCGTCGCTGCTGCGCGACCGCTGCTACATCGACGGCGCCTGGGTCGGCACGCCAGAGTTCGCGGTCAACAATCCCGCAACCGGCATCGAGCTGATCAGGATTCCGCAGCTCGGCGCCGACGATGCGACCAGGGCCGTCGAAGCCGCCCAGCGCGCGTTCCCGTCCTGGGCCAAGCTGACCGCCAAGCAGCGCTCCAACACCTTACGCAAATGGTTCGACCTGATCATCGCCAACCGCGAGGATCTCGCGCTGATCCTGACCTCCGAGCAGGGCAAGCCGCTGGCGGAGGCGCTCGGCGAAGTCGATATCGGCGCGGCCTATGTCGAGTTCTTCGCGGAGGAAGCGCGCCGCGTCTACGGCGAGACGATCCCGACCCAGCGTCCGGATGCCCGCCTGCTCGCGATCCGGCAGCCTATCGGCGTCTGCGGCGCCATCACGCCGTGGAATTTCCCGAACTCGATGATCACGCGAAAAGTGTCGCCGGCGCTGGCCGCCGGCTGTACCGTCGTGCTGAAGCCCGCCAACGAGACGCCGCTGTCCGCGCTCGCGCTGGCTGTGCTGGCCGAAAAGGCTGGCGTGCCGAAGGGCGTGCTCAACATCGTCACCGGTGATGCGCCGCCGATCGGCAAGGTGCTGTGCGAGCATCCGGCGGTGCGCTTCGTCGGCTTCACGGGTTCGACCAATGTCGGCAAGATCCTGTACCGGCAAGCATCGGTCGGCGTGAAGAAGCTCGGCCTCGAGCTCGGCGGCAATGCGCCGTTCGTGGTGTTCGACGATGCCGACATCGACGCCGCGGTCGAAGGCGCTATCGTCTCCAAGTATCGCAACATGGGCCAGACCTGCGTCTGCGCCAACCGTCTCTACGCGCAGGACAAGATCTACGACCAGTTCGTCGAGAAGTTGTCGAAGAAGGTCGCCGAGATGAAGATCGGCGACGGCACGGAGGCCGGCGTGACCCAGGGACCGCTGATCAACATGAAGGCGATCGAAAAGGTCGAGCGGCACATCGCCGACGCGGTGAAGGGCGGCGCCAAGGTCGTGACCGGCGGCAAGCGCTCGGCGCTGGGCCGCAGCTTCTTCGAGCCGACCGTGCTGTCGGACGTGAGACCCGACGCGCTCGTCGCGCAGGAGGAAACCTTCGGCCCGCTCGCGCCGGTGATCCGCTTCAAGGACGAGGCCGATGTGATCGCGATGTGCAACGCCTCGCCGTTCGGTCTCGCCTCCTACTTCTATTCGCGTGACATCGGCCGCGTCTGGCGTGTCGCCGAAGCGCTGGAGTCGGGCATGGTCGGCGTCAACTCCGGCCTGATCACGACCGAGGTCGCACCGTTCGGCGGCGTCAAGGAAAGCGGCCTCGGCCGCGAAGGTTCGCGCCACGGCATGGATGAATATGTCGAGATCAAATACGTGATGATGGCCGGCGTCTAGCGGGCCCGCCCCGCCATCCGGCGGTTGCCGGATGGCGGGTGCTCACCTCACAGCCGAACTCGCCATCAGTAAACGGTGAGCTCCACCATCATGTGATCATTGACGGTGGTCACGCCGGCCATGCTTTCGGCTGCGACCCTGATGGCTCGCCGGGCGGTATCGGATTCGGCAAAGCCCCAGAGATCGACGACGCCGTGACTTACGGTCACGTTCAGCCTGTGAGCGTGCGCCCACGGCTGTTTCTTCAGCTCGTCGAGCAGCCGGGTGCGGATCGTGGCATCCGGGACGCTGACCTCGAGTCTTGGCCGCGCGCCTGCGATTGCCTGGATGATGTTGGCGCGGGTAACGATGCCGACCAGATCGCCGCCCTCGCTGACGATCGGAACGCGGTTGATGTGGCTCTCTTCGAACATTCCCGCGATATCATGCAAGGGCGTGTCCGGAAACGTCGTCACCACGTCGCGCGTCATGATGTCTTTCACGCTGGTCGCGTGAGATTTGATGTAGTTCTCCGCAATCACGCGTTGGCCGATGGCTAAGGCTTGCCCTTCGGCTGGAACGCCTGGTTCGAAAACGGCTGCTCGGCAGGTGTGCGCAGCACGATGAAGGCGCGGTCCATCGATTGGTGACAGCTGTTGCAGCCCTTGGTCAGCTCGCCGAACTCCTTCACGAACCTGTCCGGGTCCTTGCGGTCGATGGCCTCCGAGATAACGGAGATGGTCGAGGCGAGCGTTGTGATGTTGGAGACTGGAATCCCCCTGTAAAGCAGCGCTGCCTCGACGAGGCTTTCCTTGATTTGTTGCAGCTCATAAGGCCGCAAGCGGCCAGTTTCGGGCCGTTCCGGCGGACCACAGCTTGAGATGCTGAAGTTGCGCGGCGGTCATGATGTTGGCGAGCTGCGGGACATATCGCTCGGAGTTGCTCGCAGCGGGGAGCGACTCGGCCCAACTGGTCGGGATCGTCGCCGCGACCGACATGGCGACCAGCAGGGCCGCAAATGGCATTGCTTTCATGCGCGTTCCAGACTTCGAAGGGCGGGGCGATCACGACGCCCACGAACACCTCATGTTTCTCAAACAAGCATGCGTCAGCCGAGGTGGCCTCGCGTTGATCCAGCGCAAGGGAATCGACTTCGGAACGTTTCGAAATTATCATAATGGGCTCCGGCCGAGGCTGGCCCCATGAAAGCCGCCAAGACTGCGGCTACCATGTCCGCGTCGGGCCGGATGCCGAGTGGCCGTCGTCGCTGCGGGCCGACCCGAACCGCCGCGCCTGTCAGACGCCCTTGTCGTTCGGATTGGCGACCGCGTCCCTTCAGCGGTGCCGTCATCGGGAAATTCAGGTTCACATTCTTCGGCGGAATCGGCCGCGTGAACCATTTCGCGTAGAGCTCCTGGAATTCGTTGCTCTTCATCATGGCAGCCAGCGTCCGGTCGACCAGCGCCTTGAATTCCGGATCGCCCTTGCGGATGATCAGCCCGTAGGGCTCGGTGCGCAGGCTGTCGTCGATGATGCGCCAATCGGACGGATTGGGGCTGCCCGCGATCAGGCTCGCGAGCAGGATGTCGTCCATCACGAAGGCGTCGCTGCGCCCGGTGGTCAGCGCGAGGAACGACGCGGCATGATCCGGGGTCAGGATGTTCTTGGTCTGAAAGTTCTTCGCCTGGGCGCGCGCGCTCAACAGGCCGATCGAAGTTGATCCCGAAGTCAGCGAGACCGGCCTGCCGCCGAGGTCCTCGAAGGTCTTGATCGGGGCGTCCTTCTGCACCACCGCGCGGATGCTCGACACGAAGATCGTGGTGCTGAAGGCGACGACTTTCTGCCGCTCCAGCGTGTTGGTTGCGGGACCACAGACAATGTCGATGGTGCCGTTCTCGATCAGCGGTATCTGGGTGGAGAGCTGGATCGGCTGCAGCCTGGTCTGCAGCGCCGGCAGCTTGAGCTCGCTCTTCACCGCCTCGACGATCCGCGCGCAGAGGTCCATCGCGAAGCCGACCGGCTTCTGGTTGTCGTCGAGATAGGAGAACGGGACCGAGACGTCGCGGTGCCCGAGCCGGATTTCGCCGGTATCGCGGATCTTGGCCAGTGTCCCGCCGGGCGATTGGGCCTGCGCCGGGACGGGTGCCATCGTCGCAAGAAAGGCTAGGTAGATCAATCGCTTGAATGCTTTGTTCATGAGGGTTCTCGCGGACGCCGGCAGAATTGGATACGATAGCTCAAGATTTTATACATTGGATTGCATAATCAGCAATCTAATTTTATACAATCATGACCAAGTCGGATATCTTGGCTTGGCTCACCAGCGAGAGAGAGAGAAGCCGGATGGAACCTGCGACCGCCGCCAGCCATCGAGGGGCCGGACCTCACGGTTCCGCTCCGGACGCCGTGCGCGAGGCACTGCGGGCCGCGATCAGTTCCGGCGAGCTCGCGCCCGGACTGCAGCTCCGTCAGGACGAGCTCGCTGCCCGGTTCGGCACCAGCCGCATCCCGGTGCGCGAGGCGCTGCGCCAGCTCGAGGCCGAGGGTTTTGTGACCTTCCTGCCCAACCGCGGCGCTGTCGTCTCCGACCTGTCGATCGATGAGGTGATCGAGCTGCTCGAGATCCGCATCGCACTCGAATGCCACGCGTTGCGATTGGCGATCCCCGCGATGGGCGAGATCGATCTCGAGGCGGCAACGAAAATCCTCTGTGCCTACGACGCCGAACCTGATCCGGCGCAATGGGGCGCCTTCAACTGGAAATTCCACGCCACGCTCTACGCGCCGTGCAATCGTCCGCGCCTGCTCAGCATGATCGAGGCGAACTACGGCCACGTCGGCCGCTTCACGCGGGCGCTGGTGTCGCAGGCGACCGGCAAGGAGCGTCCGCAGCGCGAGCACTATCGGCTGCTCGAACTCTGCCGCGACGGCGAGGTCAAGAAGGCCGTCCGCCTGCTGCGCGATCACATCGAGGAGACGCAGAAGACGCTGCGCTCGGCGCAACGCCAGGCGTTGCGCGATGCGGGCCCGGAACGTCCGATCTGATCGCTGGGACAATTCAAATCATCGCAGGCCCCACTGCGGGCCTTTGGGAGACACCGCGTGAAGACCAATGACGTCGAAATCCTGGTGATCGGTGCGGGCATCGTCGGCATCGCCACAGCCTACTACCTCGCCGTCCAGCACAAGCGTTCGCGTCTGCTGATCGTCGACGAAGGCCAGCCGATGGCGCTGACCTCGGCGCAATCAGGCGAGAACTACCGCAACTGGTGGCCGCATCCGACGATGGCGGACTTCACCAATCACTCTACCGACCTGATGGAAGAGATCGCGCGCCGCAGCGACAACCGCATCCACATGACGCGGCGCGGATATCTGCTGGTCACGCGCGAGGAGAAACCTGAGGAATTGCTGCAGCAGCTCTACGCTGGCTACGGCGAGCAAGCTGCAACGTTGATCCGCCTGCATGAAGGATCGGGCCGCGGCTATGTGCCGCCGCATTCGGCGGACTGGCAGAGCGCGCCTGACGGCGTCGACGTTCTGCTCGGCCGCGATCTGATTGCGGCACATTACCCGACCTTCGACAAGGAGGTTTCGACTGCGCTGCATATCCGCAGGGCAGGCGACATCAGTGGTCAGCAGCTCGGCCAGTACATGCTGGAGACGATGCGGCCGCTGGGCGCGCAATTCCAGCAAGCCAAGGTGGTCGGCATCGCGAAGACCGATCGCTTCGCCGTCGACGTGCTGGCCGATGGCGCGAGGCAGACCATCAAGGCGGACATCATCGTCAATGCCGCGGGCCCGTTCGCCGCGCATGTCGCGGCGATGCATGGCGAAGCGCTTCCGATCGTCAATGTGCTGCAGCAGAAGATCGCGTTCGCCGATCGCAACCGCGCGGTCGATCGTAAAATGCCGTTTGCGATCGATCTCGACGACCAGACGCTGGCCTGGTCCGACGATGAGCGCGAGGCGCTGTCCGCGGCGCCTGAATTCGCGCGCCTGCTGGCGCCGATGCCGGGGAGCATTCATTGCCGGCCTGATGGCGGCGACCATGGCGAATGGATCAAGCTCGGCTGGGCCTTCAATGCCGAGCAGACCACGGCGCCGGTGCGCGAGCCGGAGCTCAATCCATATTTCCCCGAAGTCGTGCTGCGCGCGGCGAGCCGGCTGCAGCCGCGGCTCGCGCAGTATCTCGGCGCGCTGCCGCGCGACCACGTGCATTACGGTGGCTACTACCCGATGACGAAGGAAAACTGGCCGTTGATCGGCGCGGCGAAGACGCCGGGCGTCTTCCTCGCCACCGCGCTGTCGGGTTACGGCACGATGGGTGCCTGCGCCACCGGCGATCTCTGCGCCCGCGCCGTGGTCGGCGCGCCCACACCCGCATTCGCCCGCAGCCTTTCGCTGGCGCGCTATGACGACAAGGCGCTGATGGGTCAGCTCGAAGCGACCGCGAGCGGCTTGCTCTAGAGCAATTTCGGTTCTGATTGAATCAGAACCGAAGCTCTAGACTCTTGTTTGACGCGTTTTCTTCACGCGAATCGGTGTCCACTTCGCTCGAAAACGCTCTAGCCGAGGCTCTCCATGAACGCGCGCAACCGCGGCGCCCATTTGTGCGCGTCGCGGCCCGATGCCGAATGGCCGTAGTCGCTGTCGAGCAAAAAATAATCGGCGTCGACGCCGGCGGCCTTCAGTGCCGGCATCACCTGCGGTGCAAGCTCCGGCGGGAACAGCTTGTCGGTCCGCGACAGGACATAGAGCACCTTGGCCTTGATCTGTCCGAACTGCGCCGTGACGTCGAAGCCGCGCAGCGCCTTGGCCAGAGTCAGCAGCGAATTGGCGTCGAACCCCCTGGCCCATTCCGCCGCCTCGGCGCGGATCGCGGTCTCGATCTCCGCCGGGTCGGTCATCGTGTCGCGTAGCCGCGTCTCGATGCCGTAGCTCTTCAGCGTCGCGGTGCGGATCTGGATCATGCTTTCGAGCACGCCGCCGTGATCGTAATAGTCGCCGCCGTTCCAGTTCGGATCCTGCGACAGCACCGCCATCAGGCGCGCGACATTGCCTTCGGCGCGCTCGCGCGGCACCAGCGGCGCGGTGACGACAGCAGCAATGCCGCGCATGGCGTCGGGATAGTTCACCGCCCATTGCAGCGCCTGGAAACCGCCATAGGATGGACCGACGATCGCAACGAGCTTGTCGATCCCGAGATCATCGAGCATCGCGCGCTGGGTGGCGACGATGTCGCTGACGGTGATGTCCGGGAAGCGCGGCCCGTAACGCCGGCCGGTCCGCGGGTCGATACTCGCCGCATTGGTCGAGCCGTAGGACGATGCCCAGCATGTTCGGACAGATCGCGAAGTAGCGGTTGGTGTCGACAGCCTTGCCGGGGCCGACAATCTCATTCCAGCTGCCTTCGCCGGTCGATCCGCCGGGATCGATCATCTGCGGCCCGCTGGTGTTGCCGTGGGTGATCAGCACGACATTGTCGCGGTTGGGCGCCAGCGTACCGACGGTGCGGTACGCGACGGTGACTTCGCCCAGCACGCTGCCGTTCTCCAGGCGGAAATCGGATGTCGTGAAGTTCTCCAGCTCGGTTGCGATCGATTGTGCGGGCATGGTTTTGCTTTCGGAATGGTGCGACAGCTCAGCACGTCGGCAGCAGGAGCGCAAAGGCTGGCGCTGTGGGACTACCCATTGCCGCCCTCATTGCCGAACGCGCCGTGGCGGCCGATACCCGAGGCGAAGCGCGCCGCGCCGGATAGCGTCTCGCCTGAAGCGATCACCTCGAGCCCGCCGCGCATCTCGTTCCGGATCGCCTCTTCCTCGTCGAGGTCCCATTGCCGCAACGCCGACAGCCGATCGGCGCGCAGGCAGTTCTGCGGGAATTTCGCGATGTCCCTGGCGAGCACAATGGCGTGCGCGCGCGTCTCGCCCTTCGGCACCAAGCGGTTCGCGAGCCCCATGCGAAGCGCCTCGGGGCCTGCGACCGGACGTCCTGTGAGGATCAGATCGATCGCCTGGGAATGGCCGATCAGCCGCGGCAGGCGGATGGTGCCGAGGTCGATCAGCGGCACGCCAAAGCGGCGGCAGAACACGCCGAAGGTGGCGTCCTCGGCGACGACGCGCATGTCGGCCCACAGCGCGAGCTCCATGCCGCCGGCGACCGCAAAGCCCTCGATCGCGGCGATCACCGGCTTCGACAGCCGCAGCCGGCTTGGCCCCATCGGCGCGATCGTGTTGTGGCCGCCGATCTCGCGCTTCTTCTCGGGATCGCCTGCTGCCACCGCCTTCAGGTCGGCGCCGGCGCAGAAATAGCCACCGGTCCCGGTGAACACTGCAACCGATGCGCTCGCGTCGGCGTCGAAGGCCAGAAACGCGTCATACAGTTTTCGCGCGGTGGCGCCATCGACGGCGTTGCGGTTGTGCGGACGGTTGATGGAGATGATGGTGACAGGACCATCGCGCTCGACGAGCACGGTATCGGCATCGGACATGGGTCGCTCCCTGGGCTTGTTGCTTGGCGCGAGCGTAACGTTGCCCGTCAGGCAATGCCATCACGAACGAAGGCGACGCGGATGGTCGGATCCCCGATCGCCTCATGCGCATCCTCGAAACGGACGCGGCGGGTGATGACATGTTCTGGATGGTAATGTCCTGCCGTCACATGCGCGACGCAGTCGGGCAGTTCGGCGCGAACATTGACGCGGCTGACCTTCAGCGTGATCCCGACTCCATACATATGCCGCAGCGGCACCGGCGTGGTCTCGGCGAAGTCGCCATACATGCGCTGGCAGATGCCGTTCGGTTCCGTCGCGCGGAATGCGAGCAGCATGCTGGCGTCGGTCGCGGCTGCATCGATCACGATCGGGAACAGGCCGGGCGGCTCCATCGACAGGCCGCTAGGGGCTTCGATGATGTCGGCACCGAGCGACTTCGCCTTGGCGAGGCGCGGCGCGTGGTCGTCGAGATAGACGACGCGGCCCGCGCCGCGCGCCGCCGCCGCCTGCACCGCGAACAACGCGAGCGATTGCGCGAAGCCGCCGATCACGAGGACATCGGCGCCGGGCCGTTGCGTGAGCCAGCGCGCCACCGCGCTGAACCCGTCGGTCGCGCCGTCGGCCAGTCCTGCGGTTTGCGACAGGGCATGACCGTTCGGCTGGCGGACCAGCATGTGATCGGCAAACGGTACGCGGATGAGGTCGGAGAGGCCGCCGCCATATTCCACGCCGCAGACCGGCTTCAGCCCGTAGGACGAACGAAACGGCACCGCCATGCAGGCATTGGTGTGGCCGCGCCGGCAGCGGTCGCAGGCCCCGCAACTGATCTGGAACGGTACGATGACGAGATCGCCGGGCGCAAAATTCCTCACCGCGCCGCCGATGTCGACGATGCGGCCCGCGGTCTCATGTCCGAGCGCAAACGGACCGGCGAGGCCCGATCGGCCGTGCACGATCGCAAGATCGAGATCGCAGCGCGTCACCGCGAGCGGCTGCACCAGCGCGTCGCGGTCATCCTGGAGCTTGGGTGGGGGAACGTCCCACCATTCGACCTTGTTGCCGCCGATATAAGTCAATTGCCGCATCGTGCACTCTCCGTTTAGGCGGAGAGTGCAGGGAGGCTGACGCGACGACAAAAGGTATGTCTTCAACCGGGGTGAATTGGATTCACTTCAGCCCGCTCTGCTCGTCATTGCAAGGAGCGGAAGCGACGAAGCAATCCATCCTTCCACACGCGGCGAGGTGGATTGCTTCGCTTCGCTCGCAATGACGGAGGAAGAATACGGCGCTGCTGACGGAAGCTAGATCTTCAGCTCGCTGCCCGTCACGCGGCGATACGCTTCGAGATACCGCTTGCTGGTCGCATCCACCACGCTGGCGGGCAGCGGCGGCGGCGGGGCTTCGCCGTTCCAGCGGCCGGCGTGGCGTTCGACGTCGAGATAGTCGCGCAGCGGCTGCTTGTCGAAGCTCGGCTGCGGCTGGCCGGGCTTGTAGGCATCGACCGCCCAGAACCGCGACGAGTCCGGCGTCATCACCTCGTCGATCAGGATGATGCGTCCGTCTTTGTCGCGGCCGAATTCGAACTTGGTGTCGGCGATGATGATGCCACGGGCGCGGCTGGTTTGTTCGCCGTAAGCGTAGACATCGCGCGCCATCTTCTCGAGCGTCGCGGCAACGTCCGCGCCGACGATCTCGCGCACCCGCTTAACCGTGATGTTCTCGTCATGGCCGGCCTCGGCCTTGGTCGCCGGGCTGAAGATCGCGGGCTCGAGCTTTTGGCTCTCGACCAGGCCTGCTGCCAGCTTCTCGCCGGCGAGCGTGCCTTCAGCGGCGTGTATTCCTTCCAGGCCGAGCCGGAGATGTAGCCGCGGATCACGCATTCGATTGGGAATACGGTGGTGCGCTTGCACAGCATCGCGCGTCCGAGGATGTCGGCGCGATGATCCTTCAATGCAGGCACTGCGCGGATGATCTCGTCGGCATCGGCGCTGATCATGTGGTGCGGCACAGTGCCTTCGAGCTGCCGGAACCACCAGGCGCTGATCTGGGTCAGCACTGCGCCCTTCATCGGAATGGTTTCCGCCATCACCACGTCGAATGCCGAGATGCGGTCGGTGGTGAGCAGCAGCACGCGATCGTCGCCGACGGCGTAGATATCGCGCACCTTGCCGCGGCCGATCCGGGGCAGCGGCAAATCGCTGGATAGCATTGCGGTCATGGGCGGGGTCTTTCCGGGTGGCTTTGCGAACACGAGCGCCCGCACACGAGGCGTGCGGGCGTGAGAGATTATCACAGGAAATAGCTCACTCCGGCAGCGGAATGAACTCGTGTTCGTGCGGAACCTGCGAGAAACGCCCGGTTTTCCAGTCCTGTTTGGCCTGCTCGATCCGCTCCTTCGACGACGAGACGAAATTCCACCAGATGTGGCGCGGCCCTTCCAGGGCATCGCCGCCCAAAAACATCATGCGGGTCGGCCGCAGCGTCTTCACGGTGATGCGGTCGCCGGGCCGGAAGATCAGGAGCCGCGGGCCCTCGTGGCGGTCGCCCGCGATCTCGACCTCGCCGTCGACGAGATAGATCGCGCGCTCCTCGTGATCGGGGTCGAGCGGCACCGAGGTGCCGGCCTGCGCGGTCACTTCAGTGTAGAACCACGGCGAGACCATGCTGACCGGCGAGCTGATGCCGAACGCTGAACCTGCGATGACGCGCGCGGTAAAATCGCGCTCCGAGATCATCGGTAGGTCGCCCGCGCCATAGTGCTGGAACGAAGGCGCGATCTCCTCCTTGCCGGCCGGCAGCGCGATCCAGCTCTGTAGCCCGAGCATCTTCTGGCCGTCGCGGCGCTGCACGTCGGGCGTGCGCTCGGAATGCGCGATGCCGCGGCCCGCGGTCATCAAATTCATCGCGCCGGGCTGAATCTCCTGGATGTTGCCCTCGCTGTCGCGGTGCATGATGCTGCCGTCGAATAGATAAGTGACGGTGGCGAGCCCGATATGCGGATGCGGCCGCACATCCATGCCCTTGCCGGCGAGGTATTGCACCGGACCGAAATGATCGAAGAAGATGAAGGGCCCGACCATCTGCCGCTTGCCATGCGGCAGTGCGCGACGCACGGCAAAACCGTCGCCGAGATCGCGGGTGCGCGGCACGATGATCAGGTCCAGCGCGTCGCAGGTCTTGGGATCGCCGAGTTCGGGATCGGTTGAAGGCTGCC
This sequence comes from Bradyrhizobium sp. JR3.5, assembly GCF_054057015.1. Taxonomy (NCBI): domain Bacteria; kingdom Pseudomonadati; phylum Pseudomonadota; class Alphaproteobacteria; order Hyphomicrobiales; family Nitrobacteraceae; genus Bradyrhizobium; species Bradyrhizobium sp. JR3.5. The sequence goes on along the minus strand of NZ_JBSRYV010000002.1, from coordinate 2,630,075 downwards.
AGCTCATGTCGGACTCCTTGCAGTTTTGCCGGATCATACTCTCTATCTGTCGTCCCGGCCAAGCCAACGGGTCGGCGCGAAGCGCCGCCCCGATGACAGGCTCCGCGCGAGCCGGACTCATAACCACGAATGCTTACGTTGCGAAGGCTGTGGCCGCACCCTCCGCACCAACTGATATCGGTGGCTATGCTCCCTGCTCTTTCGCAGGGACGACGAAGTACTTCTGGCGTGTGCACGCGCGTGATAACAGCATAAATTTGGAAACCGGAGCCAACCATGGTTTCTCTGATCAAGCCGGGCGCAAAGCTGTTGCAGGTCGATGGGCCCGTGATCGAGACGTCGCGTCTCATCCTGCGGCCGTGGCGCGCGTCCGACATCGCTGACAACACGCGGATGCTGTCCGATCCCGAGACGGCGCGCTTCATCACGCCGGATCATCAGCCGGTCGCGTCGGAGCTGAAGGGCTGGCGCAATGCGGCGGTCATCTCCGGCCATTGGGCGCTGCACGGCTTCGGCATGTTCGCGGTCGAGGAGAAATCCTCGTCCCGCTACATCGGCCGCGTCGGGCCGTATTGTCCGCCTGAATGGCCGGACCTCGAAGTCGGCTGGGGCATCGCCAAGGAGTATCGCGGCAAGGGTTATGCGGTGGAGGCGGCGCGTGCCGCGATCGACTTTGTGTTCGCGAACTTCACCGTCGACCGCATCATCCATTGCATCGATCCCGCCAACGTCGCCTCGCAGGCCGTGGCGCGGCGGCTGGGTGCTGTCAATGAGGGCCCGGGCAAGCTCGAGGGCGATGTCGTCGATATCTGGGTCACGCAGCGCAGCCGCTGGCCGTGCGATGGTTCTTGAAAAAGCCGGCGTGACGGCCGATGTTCGAGCCGTTGCCGTTTCGAGCCCGAAGCAAACCGACCGATGACCTTTGCCGCGACCGAACTGTGTCTGCGCACCGCCACCGTGACGCTGCTGATGGTGCTTGCGGCCTCAATGTTCGCAGATTTCCGCAAGGTGCTGGCCGGGCGGCTCGCGATCGCCTTCGCGCTCGGCTCGGCCGCGCATGCGGTGACCGCGTCGATGGGTGCCGGGCCGCCGGTCTCGGACTGGCATGCGCCACTGATCGCGCTCTCGACCGGCGATATCGTGGTGTTCTGGCTGTTCACGCGCGCGCTGTTCGATGACGCGTTTCAGCTGCGCTGGTGGCACGGCCTGATCTGGGCTGCGGTCGTGGCCTACAGCTTCGTCAATTGCATGTGGATCGCACCCGCCGGTCACGCGCGGATCGCGATCATCATGGTCAATTCGCTCACGCTCGCCTTCGTTGCGCTCGCGGTGGCGCAAACCATCGGATCGTGGTCGGCAGATCTGGTCGAGCGCCGCCGCCGTGTCCGCGTCTTCATCGTCGCCGCATCTGCGCTGTACGGCGGCATGAACGCGCTGCTTCAGATCGCCTATGCCGGCAGCCGCGTGACCGTGGAATGGGCCAATTTGCTGAACGCGGCCGTGCTCACCGCCATCGTGGCCGCAATCACCTGGGCGATGATGCGCGTCGACGGTGCCGACCTGTTCACGGTGCCGGCGGAGGCCGTCGTGCTGACGAAGCCGGCTGCGGTCGAGGAGGCGGCCGGGACCAGAGACTGGTCGATGCCCTGATGCGGCTGATGGCGGACGAGCGCATCTATCGCCACGACAACGTCACGATCGGCACGCTGGCAACCCGGCTGAAGATCCCCGAATATCGTCTCCGGCGGCTGATCAACCAGCGGCTCGGCTACCGCAATTTCAATGTCTTCCTCAACAATCACCGGATCGAGGAGGCCAAGGCCGCGCTCGCCGATCCCTCGCAGTCCGCAGTTCCCGTCATCACCATCGCGATGGACGCCGGCTTCCAATCGCTCGGCCCCTTCAACCGCGCCTTCAAGGCGACGACCGGTGTGACGCCGACGGAGTATCGGAAGCGGAAAGCGAGCGCGGTGTGACTCTTCTCCCTCTCCCGCAAGCAGGAGAGGCGACACGAGCCCGCGGTTGGACCCTTTGTAATCATTGTATAATTCCAGAATCGGCGGGGCCGCACCGAGTTCTCGGCCAGCCCGATTCCAAATCCGGCGAGCGCTTGCGCGTCCGCTCCGGCCTGATCCCGGCCACGCGCCCCATGCGCCGTGCCGGAGGATACCGTGACTCGTCGAAAGCTCGCCTTCATTCTCATTGCCACCACCGCTTTCGGTGCGCTGGCGCTGTCTGCCGCCCGGGCCCGCGATGTGCCCAAGGTCGCGACCGGCTTTGTCGCCGACGTCGTTTGCTCGGAAACCTTCGTCAGCGGGCTCGACCCGAAGCGAAACTTGGCCGAGACCACCGACGCGATGCCGGGAGCCGGCCTGATCACCTGGGCGATGGACACCGAGGTCGACCTTGGTCGGAAAGACGTCACCGTGACGCTGTTCGGGCTTGGCCGCAGCCACGCGGTCTATCGCGAGGGGTTCGGTTGCACGCTCGACCACGGCGTGGTGCTCGCCGATACCGCGCCTCCGCCCTCGAAACCGCAAGCCGCATCGCTGCCCGAGATCGCAGGTCCTGCGCTCGTCGCGCCACAAAGCCCGCAGCTTGGGGCCGCGCTCGACCGTGCCTTTTGCCGAGCCGGCGGAGCCGCCGTTCCGCCACACCCGCGCTGTTGTCGTGATGAAGGACGGTCGTATCGTCGCCGAACGCTACGCCGACGGCATCGGCATCGAGACGCCGCTACTCGGCTTCTCCATGAGCAAGTCGGCGGTCTCGACCCTGATCGGAGTCCTCGTCCGCGAAGGCAGGCTGACGCGCGACCAGCCGGTCCCGATCGCTGCCTGGCGGAATCCAGACGATCCGCGCCACGCGATCACGGTCGACGAGCTGCTGCGCCACACCGCAGGGCTTGCGCTCGGCAGCTCGCTGCAGGCGTCGCTGGCGTCCGTGCTCGAGCCGGTCAACCGCATGAAGTTCATGGAATCCGATATGGCCGCCTTCGCCGAGAGCGCTCCGCTGGAGAGCGTGCCTGGCCAGGTCTGGAATTATCATGACGGCAACTACCTCATCCTCTCGCATCTGATCCGCAACGCCGCCGGCGGGCAGGCGGCGGACGTCATCCGCTTCGCGCGTGAGAAGCTCTTCGGTCCGCTCGGCATGCGCAATGTCGTGATGCAGTTCGATGCTGCGGGTACGCCGGAAGGATCGGGCGCGATGATGGCGAGCGCACGCGACTGGGCGCGTCTCGGCCAGCTCTACCTCAATGACGGGATGGCCGGCGACAAGCGCATTCTGCCGGAGGGCTGGGCGGTCTATTCGGCTTCGGCCACGCCGAATGCCTGGGTCGGCTACGGCGCGGGCTTCTGGACCAATCTCGGCGACAGCTTCGGCGCCAACCATCGCATCGCGCATGGCTGGCCGCGCGATGCGTATTTCGCCAAGGGCACGATCGGGCAGTATGTGATCATCGTGCCGTCACAGCGGCTCGTCATCGTGCGGCTCGGTCGCTCGCCGAACATGCCGCCCGAGGCGGACGGCGTGTTCGATCTGGTTCGCGATGTCGTCGCGGCGACATCGACAGGCGCGCGGCTCGCTGGCGGCAATTGACGGAGACGTCACACAACACCCGCGCGATCGTGAATTGAATCCCGGCCTCCGGAATTTTCTGATGCTGTGGCGCATCTCGCAGGAGATGCGCCACAGCTTCTTGAAACGCGCCTCAGCCGGAGACCATCATGCCGAAAGCCTACTGGATCGTGCACGTCACGGTTCACGACGAAGCGCATTATCCCGAATATCTCGCCGCCGCGATGCCGGTATTCGCCAGATACGGCGCCAATTTCATCGTGCGCAACGGCCCCTATGAGGTGATGGAAGGCGCAACGCGTGAGCGCAACTTCGTCATCGAGTTCAAGGATCGCGCCACCGCGATGGAATGCTACACCTGCCCCGACTATCAGGCCGCGAAAGCGATCCGGCAGAAATACTCGGACGGGGATTTTGTGATCATTGATGGAGCGGAGTAGGTCTCCGTCATTCCGGGGCATGCGAAGCATGAGCCCGGAATCCATTTTGCCACGCGTGATGCGGCTTGATGGATTCCGGGCTCATGCTTCGCGAGCCCCGGAATGACAGTGAGGTTCGGACGAATCATGTCGTGAAAATGCGAAGCTGCGTCGTCAACCACACCTGTCATCGCCCGGCTTGACCGGGCGAGCCAGTACGCTGCGGCCTCTCGGCTCAAGCACAGCTGTCTCTGGAATACTGGATCACCCGCATGCGCGGGTGATGACACCGAACAAGCTGTTTGACGCCTTGAATTGCGCGACCCATCCTCATCGTCGTCCTGGCGAATGCCAGGACCCATTACCCCGAATGCGCATTGTTGCGCGAAGCTGGGGCCGCAGCTCAATCTCACAACGCAACCCTGTGGTTATGGGTCCTGCTTTCGCGGGAACGACAGTGGTAGATGCGGCGCGCAGCCTGGGCCTCGACGACGCCCGGCTTACTGCCGTCCCAACTGCGTCGCCTTCTCCACACGGTCGAAGCGCTCCAGCGTCAGGATCGCGTCGGCGAGCTGATCGGCGCGCTTGTCGAGCACCGGGCGGGCCAGCGTCAAGAACTTCTGCTGCATCGCCTGCGCATCGGGGAACGAGGTCGGCTCGCCGGATGGATCGGCATAGAGGCGCTCGTGGGTGCCGTCATCAGTGGTGATCGAGACGCGGGCGCCGAACGGATGGGTGCGGCCGACCTCGAGGCGGTCGTCCTGCACCACGTCGAACTTGTCGGCGAGCGCGTCGATCGCCGTATCACCCAGCCGGTCGTAATCGTCCCAGCCGAAATGGCCCTGGTCGAGCGCGATTGCGCCGGTGAAGAACATCGAGAACTGGCCGCCGACCACCGAGGTCGGGTGACGCTTGGTGGCGGCGTCGCCGGTCAGCGTGATGCCGTTGCGGTGGAGGCCGATCTCGACCTTCCTGATCTGGTCCGGCGTCAGATTGTGCTCGCGCCGCATCGCGATCAGCGCGTCGATCGCGGCATGGGTATAGCGGCAGCTCGGATACGGCTTCACGCCGATCTTCAGCGTCTCGTAGGTGTGGCCCAAGCCCGCCACCGCCTTGTCCGGATGCGCGTCATCGGTATAGCCGACCAGCAGGCCGTGCTTGCCCTCGACCGACTCGCTCGAACCGATGAAGTCGTTGCGTGCGAGCGTCGCGGCGATCACGCCGTTCATCGCGGCGGCGCCGACCTGGTAGCGCTTGTTCCAGGCGCCGTTGACCAGGAACTGCAGCGAGCCCGCAGCCTGGCTGCCGGAGACGCCGAACGCGGAGACGATCTGCTGCTTCGACAGGGCGAACAGCTTGGCCGCCGCCGCCGCCGCGCCATAGGTGCCGGCCGTCGCAGTCGGGTGGAAGCCGCGGGCGTAATGCGAGGTCGGATCGAGGGCGTTGCCGAGCCGGCAGCACACTTCATAACCGGCGACGATCGCGGTCAGCACGTCGCGGCCGGAGGCGCCGACCATCTCGCCGATCGCAAACGCGGCGGGCACCACGGGCGCGCTCGGATGCAGCGAGGAATCGGCGTGGGTGTCGTCGAAGTCGAGCGAATGGCCGAGCGCGCCGTTGAGCAGCGCCGCGACCGCCGGCGTCCAGGTCTTGGTGTCGCCGAACACCGTGGCCTCGCCCTTGCCGTCCAGCGCCAGCGCCTCCAGCATCTTCATCAGCGACGGGGTCGATTCCGCATCGCGGCGGGCGCGGATGGTGCTGCCCAGGAAATCCAGCGTCAAAACCTTGGCGCGCTCCAGCACCTGCGGTGGGATATCGGAATATTTCAGGTCGGCGACGTAGGCGGCGAGCGTTGCGGTTTCGTGGGCCATCGTGTTTCCTCAATTTTGCGGCGCAGGGTAGGCGGGCGGGTTTGGCCTTTCAAGCCACCTTGCCGCCGCGGGCAGCAGCCATGCTTCCGGTCGCTGGACGTCAAGTCATGTAACACGGGCCTTTCCATTGATTGCGGATCAGGGTGCATGAGGACCTTCGCAAAACGCATGTTCGAGCAGCTCTGGACCCGCAGGACGCAGCTGGCGCTGGCGGTCCGGATCGCGTCCGCCGGCGTGGCGGCCTACGCCATAGCGCTGGCGCTGCACCTGCTGCTGCCGCTGTGGGCGGTGCTGACCTCGCTGATCGTGACCCAGATGAGCGTCGGCCGCTCGCTGAAGGCAACCCGCGACTACATGCTCGGCACCATCGGCGGCGCCATCTATGGCGGCGCGATCGCGGTGCTGATCCCGCATTCCGGCGAGGGCAGCCTGCTGGCGCTGCTGGTCTTGGCGATCGTGCCGCTAGCGTTCATCGCCGCGCTCAATCCCAGCCTGAACTCGGCGACGGTCACGGCCGTGATCGTGCTGTTGCTGCCGACGATGCAACATTCCAATCCGCTGGACTCCGCCATCGACCGCGTCCTCGAGGTCACGGTCGGTGCGCTGACCGGCCTTGTGATCTCGTTCCTGGTGCTGCCGTCGCGCGCGGTCAGCCAGATCAGGGTCAATGCGTCGAAGCTGCTGGAACTGCTCTCGGCAGCATTCGCCGAATTGCTCGCCGGCCTGACGCGCGGGCTCGACAACGACGCATTGCACCGGATCCAGGATGGCATCGGCAGCGCGGTGACCAATCTGCACGCAACCGGCCTCGAGGCCGAGCGTGAACGCACCATGCATCTGTCATCCGGGCCGGACACCGGTCCGCTGCTGCGGACGATCCAGCGGCTGCGGCACGACGTCGTGATGATCGGGCGCGCCTGCGTCGTGCCGCTGCCGGCCGATATCCAGGCCAGGCTGGCGCGGCCATTGGCCGACGTCAGCAATGCCATCGTGACCTATATGGTGGCGGTCGCGACGGCCCTGCGCGCCGGCAGCGGCCCGGCCGACATAGCGCCGGTCGATGCCGCGCTGCATGCCTACAGCGAGGAGGTTGCCGCGGTGCGCAGCGAGGGCCTGACCCGCGGCCTTCCGGTCGATGCCATGGAGCGGTTCTTCGCGCTTGGATTTTCGCTCGACCAGATGCGGCAGAACCTGAACGACCTCAAGCGCTGCCACGGCAATTGGTGCACGAACGAAGATGCTTCCGAGAAGATCGTTGCGGAAACATCGGAGAAGAGCGCGGCATGACCTTTGGCTACGCCGTGCGGCGCGTCAGGCCCTTGCTCTCCATGCGCCAGATCAGGAGATCGATACGGTCCTGACCGAAGAACGGTTCGTTGGCGAACACGAAGGTCGGCACGCCCCAATGGCCGGAGGCCGCATGCGCCTCCTCGTTGCCCTTGATGACCGCTTCATAGCGATCGGGGTCGGCGGCGATCGCCGCATCCATCGCAGCGAGATCGAATCCGGCGGCATCGGCTGCTCGTGCCAGATGATCGCCCTCGTTCCAGCCCTTCACCGAGCCGTCCCACAGCACGCGGCTGATCGCGGAGGTGAAGGTAAGCGACTGCCCCTCAAGCTGGGCGGCAGCGCCGAGCCGGGTCAGGCGGTGGATGTAGGGCTGGTGTTCGGCGACGTCGAGCGTCGTCATGTCCTGCACGATCGGGTCCGGGCGCGGAAAGCGGAACGGGATGTTCTCGTGCTTGGCGACGCGGCTGGAATCGAGCACGACATAGCGGGCGAATTGCGGATTGGTCTTCCTGAAGAAGCCGGGCACGCGCACCGCGAGCGGATAGACCGGCCGCAAATTCACCGCGACGTCGTAGTCGGCGACCATCTTCAGCGTCTCCGGCAGCGCCAGGTAACTGTACGGACTGCGGAACGAGAAGAACAGGTCGACCGCCAAGGTCATGGACTAGCCTCCGTTCGGTGCGACCTCGTCGACCTGCGTCCAACCAGTCTGCGTGCCAGCAGGCGGAAACGCAAGATCAGGAGGGTCGCATAGACCGCAGTGCCGAGCGACAGCCCGATCCAGACGCCGGGCGCCTTGAGCCCGACCCAGAAGGCGAGCGCGTAGGCGGACGCGAATCCGATCAGCCAGTAGCTGATGGTCGCGAACAGCAGCGGCACCTGGGTGTCGTGCATACCGCGCAGCGCGCCGGCGGTGGTGGTCTGCACGCCATCGGCGATGAAGAACGTCGCGCCGATCAGGAGCAGCATCGCGGTGAGCTGCGCGGTGGCGTCAGAAGCTTCGCCGAGGAACAGCGCCGCGATCTCGAAGCGCGCCAGGATCACCGCGAGCGTCATGATGCTCATGAACACGCCGGAGAGCGCGACCGCGACAAAGCCAGCCCGCTGCACCGCGTCGGTGTCACGGCGGCCGACCGCCTGGCCGACCCGCACGGTGGCGGCCATGCTGACGCCGAACGGCACCATGAACAGGATCGCCGCGATCTGCAGCGCGATCTGGTGCGCCGCCAGCGCCGTGGTGCTGATCAGCCCCATCAGCAGGCCGGCCGCGCCGAACAGGCCGTATTCCAGGAGGAAGGCGATCGAGATCGGCGCGCCGATGGCGACAAGCTTGCCCATCAACGGCCAGTCGATGCGCCAGACGCGGCTGAACACATGGTACTTGCGGAACGGGCGGCGCCGCGCCGCGAACCACATCCCGGCGAGGAAGGTGCCGAGATTGACGATCGTGGTCGCAAGCCCGGCGCCGAACATGCCGAGTTCGGGCATGCCCCATTTGCCGTAGAGCAACAGGTAGACCATCAGCGCATTGGCCGGGATCGCCGCGAGCGTGATCCACAGCACCGGCTCCGGCCGGTTCACCGCGCTCATGAAGCCACGGATCGCAATGAACCACAGCGCCGGCAGGATGCCCCAGGCGAGCCCGAACAGATATTGCTGCGCCAGATGCGCGGTGGCCTGGGTCTGGCCGAGCGCGAGCAGGATGCGCTCGCCCTGGAACGGCAGCGCCATCAGCGGCAGCACCATGAAGAAGGCGGCCCACAACCCGACGCGCAGCGAACGCCGCATCACGCGCGGGTTGCGGGCGCCGAACGCCTGCGCGGCCAATGGCGAGACCGCCGCCATCATGCCCATGCCGATGGTGAAGCTGACGAAATACACGGTATGCGCCAGCGCCGCCGCAGCCACGTACTCGCTGCCGAGCCGTCCGATGAAGGCGAGGTCGGTCGTCATCATCGCGATCTGAGCCCGAGCTGCGTCAGCGCAAGCGGCACCGCGAGCTTCAGCGTTTCGGCGAGCTCGGCCGTGAGCAGCTCGCGAGAGGGGACGACGGCCGCGTGCGACGCGGCCGGATCGATCTTGTCGATGCAGGTCATGACGGCACGCTTAGCACGGCAAACCGGCCGGAAGGATGGCCAAACTGCCCAAACGCGACGATCTCACGCAGAGATCATCGCCTCCCAAATTGTCGTTTGAGCATGGTCCGACGGGAAAGGCGCGTCACGTTTTTCTGGATCACGCCCGGATCACGATCGCGCTGGTATCCGCTTGATCTTGGCGCCGAGCGCGTTGAGCCGTTCGTCGATCCGCTCATAGCCGCGCTCGATCTGGTCGGCATTGTTGATGGTGGAGGTGCCGTTGGCGCACACCGCGGCCAGCAGCATCGCCATACCGGCGCGGATGTCGGGCGAATTCATCGGCGCGCCGCGCAGCCGGCTCGGACCGGCCACGATCGCGCGGTGCGGGTCGCACAGCACGATCCGGCCACCCATCGCGATCAGGTTGTCGACGAAGAACATCCGCGACTCGAACATCTTCTCGTGCATCAGGATGACGCCGTCGCACTGTGTAGCGGTGACGATCGCAATCGACATCAGGTCCGCCGGGAAGGCGGGCCAGGGCTGGTCCTCGAGCTTCGGCACGTGGCCGCCGAAATCGTCCTGGATCTTCATGGTCTGGTTCGACGGCACGACGAGGTCGTCGCCCTCGACGCCGCAGACGATGCCGAGCCGCTCAAAGCCCATCCGGATCGAGCGCAGATGCTCGACGCCGGCGCGCGCGATGCGCAGCGGCGAGCGGGTCACCGCCGCAAGGCCGATCAGCGATCCGACCTCGATATGGTCGGGCTGGATCGCATAGGTCGTGCCGCCGAGCGTCGCCTGGCCGTGCACGATGATGGTGTTGGTACCGATGCCTTCGATCTTTGCGCCAAGCGCGACCAGGAAATTGGCGAGATCCTGCACATGCGGCTCGGAGGCTGCGTTACGCAGATAGGTGGTGCCGCGGGCGGCGACGGCGGCGACCAGCGCGTTCTCCGTCGCGGTGACGCTGGGCTCGTCGAGGAACACATCGGCGCCCTTCAGGCGCGCGGCGCGGAATTCCAGCCGGTGCGTCGCGGTGACCGTGGCGCCGAGCTGCTCGAAGGCCAGAAAATGCGTGTCGAGCCGGCGACGGCCGATCACGTCGCCGCCGGGCGGCGGCAACGCGACCTCGCCGCAGCGGGCGAGCAGCGGACCTGCCAGCAGGATCGAGGCGCGGATGCGCGCGCACAGAGCCGGATCGAGATCGGCGGCGCGGATCTCCTTGGCATGGATCTGCAGCGTGTTGCGCTTGGTCCATTCGGCGCTGGCGCCGACCGAGCGGCACAGCTCGACCAGCGTTTCGGTGTCGCGAATGCGCGGCACGTTGGTCAGCGTGACCGGATGCTCGGTGAGCAGGGCAGCTGCGATGATCGGCAGCGCGGAGTTCTTGTTGCCCGACGGCTCGATGGTGCCCGAAAGGCGGCGGCCGCCTTCGACGATGTATTGGATCGGCGGCACGCGGAATGTCCCCTAACGCATCATCCAGACTTGGATTCGAATTGGGCCACGCGAAATTCCGTAGCGGAATCAATGGCTGTCCGGCACCGTAACACGACTCCCGGCGCAGCTTCCACACGAAAGGTAGCCGCGCGACGGTGCGGAGCGCGCGGTCACGGACACGTCATCTTGGCCGAGCCGTCGCCTCGGAAAGCGCATGTCCGCCTGGCCGCAGGGAGCAGGTCCCTAGATGTCGATGGTGGCGCTGAGCGAGTTTTCCTGGATGAAGTCGCGGCGCGGCTCGACCACGTCGCCCATCAGCTTGGTGAAGATATCGTCGGCCTCGTCGACCTCCTTGATCTTCACCTGGAGCAGCGAGCGCGCCTCGGTGTCCAGCGTGGTCTCCCACAGCTGCTCCGGGTTCATCTCGCCGAGACCTTTGTAGCGCTGCAGCGAGACGCCCTTGCGGGCGGCATCGGTCACCGCCTCGAACAGGTCGATCGGGCCGTGAATGGTCTGTTCGGCATCCTTGCGCCGGAGCTTGCCCGCCCGCACGTAGATCTCCTGCAGCCTGGTCGCATACTCGTCGAGCTTGCGTGCATCGGCCGAGCCGAGAAACGCGTCGTCGATCACGGCCACTTCCTTGACGCCGCGCACGGTGCGCTCGAACTGGAAGCCCTGGCCTTCCGTGAAGGTGCCGATCCAGCCGCGCTCCACTTCGTCGGCAACTGCGTCCAGCCGCTTGGCGATGTAATCAGCCGCGGAGTTGGCGGTCGCGATATCACTGGTGATTCTCGGGGTCAGCACGCCGGCGATCGCGGCCTGCTCGATCACCGCGCGATTGTAGCGGCTGTGAAGGTTGCGCAGCACGGAGCGGATCGTCCGGGCGTCTTCGACCAGCGACAGCAAGTCACGGCCCGAGCGGTCTTCGCCGGAGGCCGGCTTGAAGACGCATTCGTCGAGCCCGGTCGAGATCAGGTAATCCTCGAGCGCGCGTTCGTCCTTCAGATATTGCTCGGACTTGCCGCGCGAGACCTTATAGAGCGGCGGCTGGGCGATATAGAGAAAGCCGCCATCGATGATCGAGCGCATCTGGCGATAGAAGAAGGTCAACAGCAGCGTGCGGATATGGGCGCCGTCGACGTCGGCGTCGGTCATCACGATGATCTTGTGGTAGCGCAGCTTGTCGACCGAGAAGTCGTCGCTGATGCCGGTGCCGAGCGCGGTGATCAGCGTGCCAATCTGCTCCGACGACAGCATCTTGTCGGGGCGCACGCGCTCGACATTGAGGATCTTGCCGCGCAGCGGCAGCACCGCCTGGAATTCGCGGTTGCGGCCCTGCTTGGCGCTGCCGCCTGCCGAGTCGCCCTCGACGATGAACAGTTCGGACTTCGCCGGATCCTTCTCCTGGCAGTCGGCGAGCTTGCCGGGCAGCGAGGAGACGCTGAGCGGATTCTTGCGGGTCAGCTCGCGCGCCTTGCGCGCAGCCTCGCGGGCTGCGGCGGCCTGGATCACCTTGCCGACGATTTCCTTGGCTTCCTTCGGATTCTCCTCGAACCAGGCCGCCAGCGCCTCATTCAGGACGTTCTCGACCACCGGTCGAACCTCCGAGGACACCAGCTTGTCCTTGGTCTGCGATGAGAATTTCGGATCGGGCACCTTCACCGACAGCACCGCGGTGAGGCCTTCGCGGCAATCGTCGCCGGTCAGCGCGATCTTTTCCTTCTTCGCGTTGGCCTCGGCATAGCCGTTGACCTGGCGCGTCAGCGCGCCGCGGAAGCCGGCCAGATGGGTGCCGCCGTCGCGCTGCGGGATGTTGTTGGTGAAGCACAGCACGTTCTCGTGGTAGCTGTCGTTCCACCACAGCGCGGCTTCGACGCCGATGCCGTTGGCTTCCGCGCGCACCATGATCGGCGCCGGCACGATCGCCTTCTTGTTGCGGTCGAGATATTTGACGAATTCCTCGACGCCGCCGGAATAGTGCATCTCCTCGCGCTTCTCGACCGCGTGGCGCATGTCGGAGAGCACGATGTGGACGCCGGAATTGAGGAAGGCGAGCTCGCGCAGCCGGTGCTCGAGCGTCGCGAAATCATATTCGATGTTCTTGAAGGTCTCGGGCGAGGCGAGGAAGGTGACCTCGGTGCCGCGTTTGCCCGGGGCATCGCCGACCACCTTGAGCGGCGCCACGGCATCGCCGTGCGCGAATTCGATGTAGTGCTCCTTGTCGTCGCGCCAGATCCGCAGCCCGAGCTTGCTGGACAGCGCGTTGACGACGGAGACGCCGACGCCGTGCAGACCGCCGGAGACCTTGTAGGAGTTCTGGTCGAACTTTCCGCCGGCGTGGAGCTGGGTCATGATGACCTCGGCCGCGGAGACGCCTTCGCCCTTATGGATGCCGACCGGAATGCCGCGGCCGTCGTCGTACACGGTGACGGAATTGTCGGCGTTGGGAGGGTGACTAGGACGCGGCTTGCATGGCCCGCCAGCGCCTCGTCGATCGCGTTGTCGACCACCTCGTAGACCATGTGGTGCAAGCCGGAACCGTCGTCGGTGTCGCCGATATACATGCCGGGCCGCTTGCGGACGGCGTCGAGGCCCTTCAGCACCCGGATCGATTCCGCACCATATTCAGCCGGAATGGGATGCTCAGATTCGGCAGGGGTCTGCCGGGCAGGTTCAGTCATGTGAGGCCTTCGAGGATGTCCCGAATCAGCTGCACAAAATGAGGCGCTGATTCCGCTATTTGTGCCATGAAAGAGCAGTTGCGCCTAGCGCAAAGTCTCTGTCTACAAACTATTGAATAAATAGGATTTTTTCGGCCTGTTTCAAGGCTCTCAAAGGCCGATTCCGGAGGCTCTGAAAAGCCCGATTCGAAGGCAGATTTGCCCCCCTTTCGGAGGCGATTCCGCGCGCTTAGCCGCGCCGTGTGGCGCAGCCGGATTCGACGTCGAAAACCTCTCCCGTCGGGCCGATATCGACAAAGGCGGCAGGATCGGCGCCGGTCATCCAAACCTGTGCGCCGAGCTTGGCGAGTTCGTCGAACAGCGCCTTGCGCCTAGTGGGATCGAGATGGGCGACGACCTCGTCGAGCAGCAGCAGCGGCACGATGCTGGTCATCTCCGCGACCATCGTGGCATGCGCCAGCACCAGCCCGATCAAGAGCGCTTTCTGCTCGCCGGTCGAGGCATCGCGCGCCGGCATGTTCTTCGGCGCATAGACCACCTGCAGATCGGTCAGATGCGGTCCGTCGAGCGTGCGCCCGGCGGCGGCGTCGCGCGGACGGCTGGCGCGCAGGATCTCGCGGTAGCGGTCCTCCACCGCGGTCGCAGGCTCCTGCAGCAGCGCGTTCTCCATCCAGCCGTCGAGCATGATCTCGGCGGACGGGAAGGCCGAGGCGGCGCCGCGCTCGTGCAGCATCGCGGCGAGCTTAGCGGCGGTCTGGCCGCGCGATGCGGCGACCGCGACCGCAAGCTCCGCGGTCTCGCGCTCGATCGCATCACACCAATGGTCGTCGTAGTTGCGCACCTCGAGCAGCCGGTTGCGCGAGCGCAGCGAGCGCTCCAGCGCCGAGACCCGGCTGGAATGCTCGGAGTCGATCGCCAGCACCAGGCGGTCGAAGAAGCGCCGCCGCTCGGAGGCGGCGCCCATGAACAGGCCGTCCATCGCCGGCGTCAGCCACACGATGCGCAGATGGTCGCCGAAGGCGGTCGCGGACCCCACCGGTTCGCGATCGATGCGGCAGCGCCGGCTGTTGCTCGCCTCGCCGGTCGGGGGATCGATGCCGGTGCCGAGCGTGGCGAGGCCGAGCGCGCCCTCGACTTCGGCCGAGACTGCCCAGGAGCCGTCGCCCTGATTGTCGGCGACGTCCTCCAAGGTCGCGCGGCGCAGCCCGCGGCCCGGCGACAGGAACGAGACCGCCTCCATGCAATTGGTCTTGCCGGCGCCATTCGGCCCGACCAGCACCACCATGTCGCCCGCGACCTGCAGCGTCGCCGCCCGGTAATTGCGGAAATGCGTCAGCGACAGGCGATGAATGCGGGACGGGGTCATCTCAGCTCGTCATTGCCGGGCAGTCGTGCCCAGCCACGACGCAATCTAGTGCCGATGCGCGCCAAGAGAAGTGCGTCACACCCGCATCGGCATCAGCACGTAGAGCGCGCCCTTGCTGTCGCGGTCCTGCACCAGGGTCGGGGAGCCGGGATCGGCAAGCTTCAGCACCGCGACCTCGCCCTCGATCTGGGCAGCAATGTCGAGCAGATAGCGCGAGTTGAAACCGATATCGAGCGCGTCGGAGGCGTATTCGACCTCGAGCTCTTCGGTGGCGCTGCCGGAATCCGGGTTGGTGACCGAGAGCACCAGCTTGCCGGGGGACAAAGCCAGCTTCACCGCGCGGCCGCGTTCGCTGGAAATGGTCGAGACGCGATCGACGGCGGCCTCGAAATCCTTCTTGTCGACCACCAGTTCCTTGTCGTTGTTCTGCGGAATGACGCGGCCATAGTCCGGGAAGGTGCCGTCGATCAGCTTCGAGGTCAGCACCACATTGCCGAGCGTGAAGCGGATCTTGCCATCCGACAGCTCGATCGAGATCTCGGCGTCGTCGCCCTCGATCAGCCGCTGCACCTCGCCGACCGTCTTGCGCGGGACGATCACGCCGGGCATGCCAGTCGCGCCCTTGGGCAGCGCGAGGTCGATCTGCGCCAGACGATGGCCGTCGGTCGCAACCCCGCGCAAGGTCGCAGCCTTGGCGCTGCCGGCGGCGTGCAGATAGATGCCGTTGAGGTAATAGCGGGTCTCTTCGGTCGAGATCGCAAACTGGGTGCGGTCGATCAGCCGCTTGATGTCGGAGGCCGGCAGCGAGAACGAATGCGTCATGTCGCCGGCGGCAAGGCCCGGGAAATCGCTTTCGGGCAGCGTCTGCAGCGTGAAACGCGAGCGGCCGGCGCGCACCGCGAGCACCGAGCGGTCGCCGTCGGCCTCCAGCACGATCTGCGAGCCGTCGGGCAGCTTGCGGACGATGTCATAGAACATGTGCGCGGGCACCGTGGTCGAGCCGGCGGTTCCGGTCTCGGCGGCCAAGGTCTCCGTCACCTCGAGATCGAGGTCGGTTGCCTTCAGCGACAATTTGGCGCCCTCGGCGCGGATCAACACGTTGCCCAGGATCGGGATGGTGTTGCGGCGCTCGACCACGCGGTGAACGTGACCCAGCGATTTCAGGAGTTGCGCGCGCTCGACGGTGACCTTCATTGCAATACCCGCCAGATCCCTCAGATGGAAAAGCCGGGCGGCCGTTCAGGGCAGCACCGCGGCATTGGAAACCCGATAAGCCGGATCAATACCGGATTTGATCAAACCCACGGGGGGACCGCAAGGTGGCGCGGATGGGCGGCCGGTGCAAGGGATACGGGCGCGAAACGGGCCCCGTTCCCCACGTTTTGGGCCGGAAAAAAGTTTAGCCCTCCCCTCTTGATAAAGGGGAGGGCTATGGAACGAGCCAGCCAAATGAGGCGGCCTTATTCCTGCAGTCTTATTCCTGCAGCTGACGCTTCAGCGATTCGACTTCCTCTGACAGCGTCGTGTCCTTGGCGACCAGTGCCTCAATCTTGCGCACCGCGTGCAACACCGTGGTGTGGTCGCGGCCGCCGAAGCGCCGGCCGATCTCCGGCAGTGAACGCAGGGTCAGCGTCTTGGCCAGATACATCGCAACCTGGCGCGGACGCACCACGTTGGCGGTGCGGCGGGACGACAAGAGGTCGGAGCGGCTGACATTGTACTGCCGGGCGACCACGCGCTGGATGTCCTCGATCTTGATCCGCTTCGGCTCCTGCGGGCGGATCAGGTCGCGCACCTCGCGCTCGGCCATCTCCAGCGTCACCGGCTGGTTGTTGAGCTTGGAGTGCGCCAAGAGGCGGTTGATCGCGCCTTCGAGGTCGCGGCCGTTGTGAGTGATGGTGCGCGCCAGATAGTCCAGCACTTCCTCCGGCACGTCGAAGGTCGCATGGTGGGCGCGGGCCGCGGCGACGCGCGACTTCAGGATGCCAAGCCGCAGTTCCTCGCCGAGCGAACCCATCTCGACCACCAGGCCACCGGCGAGCCGCGAGCGCACGCGGTCGTCGAGGCTTTCGAGATCGGACGGCGGACGGTCGGCGGCGATCACGACCTGGCGGCCGGCGTCGATCAGCGCGTTCAGCGTGTGGCAGAACTCGGCCTGCGTCGACTTGCCTTGCAGGAACTGCAGATCGTCGATGACCAGCACGTCGATGCCGCGCAGCGCCTCCTTGAACGCCAGCGCCGTCTGCGTCTTCAGCGCCGCGACGAAGCCGTACATGAACTTCTCGGCGGTGAGATACAGCACCTTGCGCTCGCCGCCGGAATTGCCGGCCCAGGTCACGGCTTGCAGCAGGTGCGTCTTGCCGAGGCCGACGCCGGCATGGATGTAGAGCGGGTTGAACATCACGGGATCGCCGCGGCGACCTTCCGCGACCTGGCGCGCAGCCGCATGGGCCAGCGTGTTCGAACGGCCGACGACGAAGCTTGCAAAGGTCAGGCGCGGATCGAGCGGCGAGCCGCCAAGCGCGTCATGGCTGGCGGACACCGGCGCCGTCGCGAACGAGCGCAGTTCAGGCGCAGAACGGCCGTCATTGCGCTCGACACGGCGCACTTCGACCGGCGCAGCCGCTTCCTTCACTGGGGCCATCGCGCGGATCGCCGAGCGCACGGTGAGGTCGATGCGATGTACTTCGGGCATCTCGGCCTGCCAGCAGGACAGCACGCGTTCGGCGTAATGCGCCTGGATCCAGCTCTTGAGGAACCGGGTCG
This sequence comes from Bradyrhizobium sp. JR3.5, assembly GCF_054057015.1. Taxonomy (NCBI): domain Bacteria; kingdom Pseudomonadati; phylum Pseudomonadota; class Alphaproteobacteria; order Hyphomicrobiales; family Nitrobacteraceae; genus Bradyrhizobium; species Bradyrhizobium sp. JR3.5. The sequence goes on along the minus strand of NZ_JBSRYV010000002.1, from coordinate 2,612,582 downwards.
GAACCGACAGATGCACGCTCTCATCGTGCACGCTCTCGAGATCCATCCGCGCGAACCAGCTCGTGTAGACGTCCTCGCCAACGCTCGTCCGCAAACGTCCCTTTACCCGCGACCAGCGATCCTGTTCCGTGTTCGTCATTGCCTTCGTACTTTTCCAAAACTGAGAGATGATGATTGCGAAAGCGCCGTGCAGGGGTCCTGCCACGACGCGACCTCTAGCGGGCGCGGTCTGCTCCGGACAAAGCTCTCCCGTGTGGCGGCCATGCGCCACGCGACAGGTCAGCTGTTTGGAGAAGATGCGTCCCGCGAGGTCAGCGCGTACTCGACGGTCTCTGCGGGTAAGAGCCAGCGTCCAAGGGGTTGATTACGGCACCACAGGAAATTTGCACTTCGGCCGTCGTTGGTTCGACTGCAGTGATGATACCGTAAGGCATAAGTCCTCCCCCTCCCGCCGCGACGTATCGCGGCAAGTTGCCAGCTTGCTCGTGTCTTCAAAATCGAACTGCCGCTACCGAACACCGAGATGCCCGGCGCTTCGCCGCCGCGTGTCGTCGTCAACCCGTTCGCTCGCGCCGCGTTCCCGTTGCCAGATTCCGACTGACGCCCTGGTCTCTCTTGTTCGATCCCCCAAATTGTCGGGGACACCGCCGGAGATATTTTGACACAGGTCGACCGTCCTCATATCGCTATGAGCCGTCAATCTAGCTTCGCTTGGAAAGCGTCGCTAACGCGCACACCGCCGCCGATTTGCACGTCCGCCCTTGGGTCTCAAACCGCGCTGATCTGGAGATCCGTGGGCGTCGCGAACAAGAAATAAATACACCAAGCGCATTTTCTGACAATCCGTGGATTCGACGGGGATCGAGACTCTTCGCGACTGTTGCGGTGTTGCCGACGCTGAGTTGCGAAAGCAAGGTTTTGAATCAGCGCACAGATTCACGCGTGTCACAAACGACGGTGCAATACCAAAATTTTTTCATAGAAAATTTACATTTGGTCTCGCGCCGGTCATTTTTCCAATCGCTGTTCAGCGCTATGTGCATAAGTAATTCGCGAGACGTCATTTTTCGCGATTACTTTTGCAGGGTAACCCCGCTGCGCAATTTTCAACGCGAGATATTCGCGCACTATTCCATCTATCTAGCTTAGTGCAGAACAATCTGTGCGCGAGTGCGGCGCATTAAGCATAATGAGCCGGTAGAACTACGGACGCGACGAAACATGACACGCAGTTCGTTGCGCGGCAACGCCGACTCTTCTCGCGCTATGAGACTTCCACGACAAAATGCGAGACCAAAACAAAAAGCCCGGCGCGAGCCGGGCTTCGTGACGAATGTGTTCTTCGGTCAGCTCACGCGGCGAGCTGTACTCGCTGAGCTTACTTGGCGAGCTTGGCGATGCTCTGCGTGAGGCGCGACACCTTACGGCTCGCATGGTTCTTGTGAATGATGTTGCGCTGCGCTGCCTTCATCAGTTCGGGCTCGGCGTGGCTCATCGCCTTGAGTGCCGCCTCGCGGTCGCCGCTCTTGATTGCTTCCTCGACGGTGCGCACCGCGCCACGCATCTGCGTGCGGCGCGACTTGTTGACGATGGTGCGGCGGGCAATCTTGCGGGTCGCCTTCTTGGCGGAGGTGGTGTTGGCCATGGTTCTCTAACTGTCCTTCGGCGGTGATCGCTCGGTGGTCGGGCTTGCGCGCACCGGCCGGTTCAAATCTCAACTCTGATGTATTTGTCCAAGGTGGTTTTCTTGGGTGTCCTTGAGGCGGCCATGCCAAGGCGCATAATGCGGCCCCCGCATGCGGCACTGTCCAAAGAACAGCGGCGGCAGGATTGCGCCCGCCGCCATCGGCCGGTCTTATAGATGGCACAGGCTTAACCGTCAACGCTTTCGGGACCGAAAAAGGGCCCGAAATCGGCCTCGCAAGGGCCGGATAAGCCGCTGAAGAGGTTGAATTTCCGGGGGGCGCCCGGTAAGGCCTGTCGACGCGTGGGGCGCGACAGGGAGTTAGGGTGACGCATGATCCGCGGCTTTTTCCGCCTGATCGGCCTTTTGCTGCTGGCCGGCAGTTTCATCTTCATGGTCTATGACGGGGCCCGCTACGTCGCCGACCAGAGCCTGCGCTTTACCCAATTCGGCCAGTTCTGGAATGATATCCATCAGTCGAGCCAGCAAGCGTTCCATGCCTGGGTGGATCGCTTCGCGCCCTGGCTCTGGAACGGCGTGATCCGCGTGCTTCTTGAGCAGCCGGTGTTCGCGGTGCTCGGCATTGCCGGCATCCTGCTGATGATCCTGTTCCGGCCGCGCAAGCCGCTGATCGGCTACGCACGCGACTGAGTTGGCTACAACCCTGTTGGCCGCGGCCGTCAGTAACGGGGCTGCCATCATCCGCGTAAGGACATATATAGGTGACAGCCGGCCCGCAGGCCGTTGCCGCGTCGGCCGATGTCCCGCCCGGAGGTATCCATGTTGTTCATGCGCAAGACCACCGCGTTGCCAAGCGCCGCCGAGGCGCTGCCAGGCCGCGCGACGCCGATCCCGACCGCGACCACGCATTTCGTCAATGGCAGCAAATTGACGCCGCCCTATCCGCAAGGCCTCGAGCAGGCCGTGTTCGGGCTGGGCTGCTTCTGGGGCGCGGAGCGGAAGTTCTGGGAACTCGGCGACGGAATCTACACCACGGCGGTCGGCTATGCCGGCGGCCACACGCCAAACCCGACCTATGAAGAGGTGTGCTCGGGACGCACCGGCCACACCGAGGTCGTGCTGGTCGTGTTCGACCCGAAGAAGCTCTCCTACGAGAAGCTGCTGAAGACATTCTGGGAGAACCACAACCCGACGCAGGGCATGCGCCAGGGCAACGACATCGGCACGCAGTATCGTTCCGCGATCTACGCGTTCAGCGACGCGCAGCACAAAGCCGCCGATGCGTCGCAGGCGATGTATCAGAAGGCGCTCGCCGCCAAGGGCCTCGGCGCGATCACGACGGAAGTGGCACCGGCCGGCGAGTTCTACTTCGCGGAGGACTACCATCAGCAATACCTCGCCAAGAATCCGGCGGGCTATTGCGGGCTTGGCGGCACCGGCGTGTCCTGCCCGATCGGCGTCGGCGTCACCGCCTGATCGCTGCTTCTGTTGAGTATGATCTCCGCGCAAACGCTTTCGCGTCTGTCGCGAGGGAAAACCGGTTCCCACTTTTCCGGATCATGCTCCAAATCGAGGGGGAGGCCGGCTTTCCGGCTCCCCATTCGGTTCTCGAAAACCCTTTATTAACCATAAGTGGTGCAAGACTGGGCTTGTCTCGCCGTTGAGGGATAGGTCCGGTGCCGGTTGCACGCGCGTTACGATTGCCGATCACTGCCGTTGTGGCTGCGCTCGCGCTGTCTGGCTGCATGAGCACGTCGGGTCCGGTTGCTGTCGGCCCGCAAGGTGTCGATGCCGTCACCTATGGACCGGATTACGCATCCGGCCCGGTTGCCGATGCCGGCGGTGGTGGTGCGATCAGCGCACTGCGTTCCGCCTTTGCCAGTACTTCTCCTGGTTATGGCTATGCCGCGCCGGGGACCGCCCCGGTGGTTTATGCCGCCGCACCGGGTGGGCCCGCCGGTTACGACAACTCCTATCATCTCGGCCCGGGCGACAAGCTCCGCGTCGTGGTGTACGGTCAGGAAGGCCTGACCAACTCCTATGCGATCGACGCCGCCGGCTCGATCACCATGCCGCTGATCGGCTCGGTGCCGGCGCGCGGCCGCACGCCGGCTGGGCTCGCCGGTGAAATCTCGGCACGGCTGCGCAACGGCTTCATCCGCGATCCTTCGGTGGCGGTCGAGATCGAGTCCTACCGGCCGTTCTTCATCCTCGGCGAGGTCCAGGCTCCCGGCCAGTATCCCTACGTGCCGAACATGACCGTCGAGAGCGCGGTCGCGATCGCCGGCGGCTTCTCGCCGCGCGCCAAGCGCGACCAGGTCACCCTCACCCATACCGATGCGTCCGGCTCCGGCCGCTTCGTGGTGCCGCTGGGCACGCCGATGAGCCCAGGCGATACGGTGTTCGTCGGCGAGCGCTGGTTTTGACGAAGGACAACCTCCTTCGTCATTCCGGGGGCGATGCGCAGCATCGAACCCGGAATCTCGAGATTCCCCACTACGCAATTGCGCACCTGCAGCCCGCGCTTTGCGCGCCCCGGAATGACGAGTTGGAGAAGGCGGCGCCCTATCTCTTCAAATGCTTTCCGAAAAATTCCATGCTGCGCGGCCAGGCGATGTCGGCGCTCGCCTTGTCGTAGCTTGCGCGCTCGTCGCAATGGAAGCCGTGCTGCGCGCCGGGATAGATGAAGACCTCCACCTCGGACCGCTTCGACTTGATGGTCTCGACATCGCTCAAGGGAATGCCGGCATCCTTCTCGCCGAAATGCAGTTGCGTCGGCACGGTCGGCTTGTCGTCGGCGAAGCGGATCACGGCGCCGCCGTAATACCCGATCGCGGCCGAGAGCCCGGTCAGCTTGGTGGCGGCCGCATAGGCGATGCTGCCACCGAGGCAGAAGCCGATGATGCCGACCGGCCCGACCGACCTCGCCGCGTCGATCGCTGCCTGGCTGTCGCGCAGCATCGCGGCAAAGTCCGGATTGGCGACGAACTCTTGCGCGCTTCGGCCACCTCATCGGGGGAGTAGCCGCTCTGGAAGTTCGGCGTGATGCGGTCGAAGATCGACGGCGCAACCGCGACATAGCCTTCCTTCGCCAGCCGGTCGCAAACCGAGCGGATGTGGTGGTTGACGCCAAAGATCTCCTGGATCACCACGATCGCGCCCTTCGGCGCGCCAGCGGGATCGGCGCGATAGGCGCCGAGTTCAAATCCATCAGAAGCCTTCAGTTTGATGTCTTGTCCCATGGTCCATCCTTGTCATGTTGGGGGTTGCATGAAGCTCATCGATGAGGTTTAGCGCCACATCCAGTTCTCGCCCCAGTCAGCCTTCCAGCCAGTCAGCCGGTGCTTGCGAAATTGCAGGAAGAGGCGGTCATGGTGCGGAAACAGCCCGCTGCCGCCGAGGTCGCGGAAGGTCAGGAATATCTCGTTGCCAGGCCGTCCGCTGACATGGGTGAAGGGGGTGCCGAGCGCGCGCTGCGCGGCCGCGACGCCCATGCCGAACACCAGCGGCGTGTTGTTCGACAGCGTCGCGGTGAAAGCCGATGCGGGTCCGCCGAACGGCGGAAGCTTCTCCGCGCTGGCGGCCGTGGCGGCCCCAGTCAGCAGCAGGACGACGGCGATCGTCTTCATGGCCTGATCCTTCATTTGGCCTTTCACGCTGCGCCGGTTTCGAGACGATCCAGGAACGGCAGCACGGCGGCGATGAAGGCCTGCGGCTGGTCGATGTTGACGGCATGGCCGGCGTTCGGAATCACCGCCTTCTGCGCGCCCGGGATCTTCGCCGCCATGTAGTCGGACGCCGCCAGGAACGGCGTGTCGTCGGCCCCGACCACGACCAGCGACGGGACCTTGATCCCGGGTAATGACTCGATCACCCGCGCATCGCGCTGCGCCAGCATGCCGCGCGCGGCGAGCGCCAGGCCCCTGGCGTTGCGATGCGTGACCGACGCGCGCTCGGCGCTCAGGGATTTCAGCACCTCGAGCCCTTCGCGGTCGAAGCGGTCGCCGGTGTCGCGGGCGCGCGTGTTCCAGACCTCGCGGGCGTCGACCTTCTTGAATCCCGGGCCGGTGTCGATGATCAATAGCGCGCGCACCCGCTCCGGATGGGCGCGGTGGAAGGCAAGCGACATGTAGCCGCCGAGCGACAGGCCGCCGACGATCGCCTTGTCGGCGCCGGCAACATCGAGCAGGGCGGCGATGTCGCCGACCGTCGCCGCTTCACTGTAAGCATCCGGATTGTCGGGATAGTCGGACTGGCCGTGCCCGCGCATGTCCCAGAGAATGAGCTTGTGCCGCCTCGACAGCGCCTCGATCTGGCCGTGCCACATCGCCGACGTCGACGAATAGCCGTGGGTGAGGATCAGAGACGGGCCGCTGCCGTGAATCTCGTAATAGATATCGACGCCGCTGCGGTTGAGCTTGGCCATTGACGGGCTCCTTCTGTTGTCGATGTCAGGTCCGGCAGCGCTACCGACCTTGGTAGGAGTGATCGATACGGCATCAATACTGGCATTTCAAAAGCTTCATGCCGTTGCCGCATCGCACAACAGGTAGTTTCCGAAATTTATTCCTTTCGAGCAATTCCAAATTGGATTGCCTCCAGCCAGGAACCGGATCATTGTTTCGGCAACTGCCGCTTACCCGGTGGGCGCCAGCCATGACCCAACAGTGAGTTGCCGCCGTAAGCGGCTTCCTACACCGGAAGGGGAGAGAGATGCCAAATCTCAATATCAACGGACGGAATATGTCCGTCGAGGCGGCCAATGACACGCCGCTGCTTTGGGTCATCCGCGAGCAATTGCAGATGACGGGCACCAAATTCGGTTGCGGCGCCGGTCTCTGTGGCGCCTGCACGGTTCACGTCAACGGCGAAGCGGTGCGGTCCTGCCAGACCTCGCTCGCCGACGCCGTCGGCAAGAAGATCACCACCATCGAAGGCCTCTCCGCCAAGGGCGAACATCCCTTGCAGAAGGCCTGGGTCGCCGAGCAGGTGCCGCAATGCGGCTACTGCCAGTCCGGCCAGATCATGCAGGCGGCAGCGCTGCTGTCGAAGAACACCAATCCGACGAAGGAAGAAGTGGTCGCGCATATGGACGGCAACCTCTGCCGTTGCATGACCTATTCACGAATCCAGAAGGCGATCATGCGCGCTGCGTCCGACATGCGCACCGCATCGGCCACCGGATCCGAGCGGAGGGCCACATGAACAAGCACGTGAAAAACCTCGCTCCCGAGACGACCGATCTCAGCCGCCGTTCCTTCCTGGTCGGCACCGCTGCAACCGGCCTCGTGCTCGGCTACGCCGCGTCCGGCATCGATGAGGCGCTCGCGGCGCCGGCACCCGCCAACTTCGAGCCGAGCGTCTGGTATTCGATCGCGCCCGATGGTCTCGTCACCGTGACCTGCGGCAAGGCCGACATGGGCCAGCATGTCGCCTCGACGATGGCGCAGATCGTGGCCGAAGAGCTCGGCGCGAACTGGAAGGACATGCGGGTCCAGCTCGCCTCCAACGATCCGAAGTTCAACGATCCCGTGCTGGGCGCGCAGATCACCGGCGGCAGCTGGTCGACGATGATGAACTTCGACGCCATGAGCCGCGCCGGCGCTGCCGGCCGCATCGCATTGACCGAGGCGGCGGCGGCCTCGATGGGCGTGCCGGCCAGCGAGCTGGTGGTGCGTGCGTCGACGATCAGCCATCCGAAGTCGAAGAAGTCGATGTCGTTTGCCGAAGTGGTGAAGAGCGGCAAGGCGACCAAGACCTTCACGGCGGATGATCTGAAGGCGATCAAGCTGAAGTCTGCCGACCAGTACACCATGATCGGCGTCTCGGTGCCGCAGCTCGACATTCCGTTGAAGGTCAACGGCACGGCCAAGTACGGCATCGACGTGATGCTGCCGGGCATGGTCTACGGCGCGCTGGTCACCCCGCCGGTCCGCTACGGCGCCACCGTGAAGTCGGTGGACGATAGCGCGGCGAAGAAGGTGCCGGGCTTCATCAAGGCCGTCACCCTGGACGACAAGACCACGACCACGACCGGCTGGGTCGTCGCGGTCGCCAACACCTATGCGCAGGCCAAGAAAGCGGCCGAGGCGCTGAAGGTGAGCTATGATGGCGGCCCGAACGCCAAATTGTCGAGCGAGTCGCTGTTCGCCGAGGCCAAGCGGCTTCAGGGGTTGAGCGATTCCGGCGAGTTCTTCGTCAAGGACGGCGATCCGAACGCAGCCTTCGGCACGGCGGCCAAGGTGTTGGAGGCGGAATACACCACCAACATCAACATCCACGCGCCGATGGAGCCGATGAACGCCACCGCGGAGTTCAAGGGCGATATCCTGCACATCTATTCCGGCAACCAGTTTGCGACGCGTTCCGGCGCGATCGCGGCCGGCGCCGCCGGGATCGATCCGAAGTTCGTGGTGATGCATCAGATGTGGCTGGGCGGCGGCTTCGGCCGGCGTCTCGACGCCGACATGATGGTGCCCGCGGTGCAGGCGGCCAAGGCCGTCGGCAAGCCGGTCAAGGTCATCTACACGCGCGAGAACGACATGACGATGGATTTCTCGCGTCCGCTGACCTACCAAAAAGTAAAGGCTGGCGTGGACGGCGACGGCAAGCTCGTCGCATTGAGCCACGATGTCGTCTCTGCCTGGCCGACCCAGCGTTGGGGCATCCCCGACTTCCTGTCGCCCTCGGTCGACAAGAAGGGACCGCTCGATGCTTTCACGGTGAACGGTTCGGACTTCTTCTACACTGTCCCCAACCACTATGTGCGGGCGATCAAGAACGAGATGGCGCACAACGCCACCCCGTCGGGTCAGCTCCGTTCGGTGGCGCCGGGCTGGACGTTCTGGGCGGTCGAAAGCATGGTCGACGAGATCGCGCATGCGACCGGCAAGGACCCGGCCCTGCTTCGCGTCGAGCTGCTCGACGGCAAGGGCAAGAATGACGGCGGCGCGCAGCGTCTCCGTAACACCTTGCTCGCCGCGATGGGTCTCGCCGGCTACGGCACCAAGAAGCTGCCCAAGGGCGAAGGCATGGGCGTTGCCTGCGTGTCGTCGCAGGAGCGCGCCACGGCGAGCTGGACCGCCTGCGTCGCCCACGTCGCCGTCGCCCCGTCGGGCGAGGTGACGGTGAAGAAGCTGACGGTTGCGACCGACGTTGGTACGCAGGTGAATCCCGACGGCATCCGGGCCCAGGTCGAGGGCGCGGCGCTGTGGGGCATGTCACTGGCGCTGTTCGAGAAGGCGACGTTGAAGGACGGCGGCATCGAGCAGACCAATTTCGACACCTACACGCCGCTTCGGATGAGCCAGCTGCCGGAAGTCGCGGTCAACGTCATCGCCAATGGCGAGAAGGCGACCGGCGTCGGCGAGCCCGCCGTGACGGTGGTGGCGCCGGCGATCGGCAATGCCGTCTTCAACGCGGTCGGCGCCCGCGTCCGCGGCCTGCCAATCACCGCGGAGGCCGTCAAGGCTGCGATGAAGGCGTAACGGCCTGAACCAATGAAGACGCCGGAGAGCTTGACCGCTCTCCGGCGTCTTTCTTTGCCCCAAGCGTCCGCCGGATGCTGGCGGCGTCGATGCCTTTGACGCTGCAAAAATTCATGATTCGCCGGCGCTGCGGCCGCCCCCACGCATTTTCGGCGGGCCTGATTCTGCTGGCGGATTTGGCGGTTCCTCAAATTGTATCCATTGCGCTTAACCGCCGTTCAGCATCCCCATTAAGCCGGAGGGAACGCATCGTCAGGTAGCGTCCACTGTCGGTCGTTACCGCGACGGGGATGTCATGACTGCCTTGGCCAATAACCAGACTTCGAAGCGCCGCCTGCTGCTGGCGTCAGATCGAAGCGATCAGAGCAACGAACTCGCCAGCATCCTGCGCTCGGTGGGCGAGGTCGATACCGTTCCGACCTCGGATATTCCCGAGCAGCCGGCCCGCGATCTCTCCGGCATCGTGGTCGACATCAATTTGCGCTCGCCCGAAGCCGTGCAACTGGTCCGCGCCAAGCTGCAGACCGACGCCTATCGCGAGATGCCGCGGCTGTTCGTGCTGGCGGATGCGTTGCATCACGCCTCGATGCAGGCCTGGGCGCTCGGCGCCACCGACACGATCTCGCGGCCGTTCGATGCGCGGGGCATCCTGCAACGCATCCGCGCCGCGTTTCCCGACAACAGCGGCTATGACGAAACCGACCGCGGCAAGGCGCTCAATCGCGGCGTCGAAGCTGCGCACGGCGTCATGGTCAAGATGTTCGAGCGGATGCGCGCCGGCGAGCCGCTCAGGTTCGAGGACATCGTTGCCGCCGAAAACAAGATCCTCAAGGCGATCAAGCACAACTCGCTGCGTGAATGGCTGACCACGGTCGGCTGCCATCACCAGGAGACCTATCGCCACTGCCTGTTCGTGACCGGCTTTGCAGTGGCGTTCGCGCAGCATCTCGGCATGCGCGAAGACGACCAGCGCCGGCTCGCCCGTGCCGCACTGCTGCATGATGTCGGCAAGGCGTTCGTTCCGGTCGCGCTGCTCGACAAGCCCGGCGCTTTCACGGTCGAGGAAATGGCCGAGATGCGCGAACATCCGCGCCGCGGCTACGAGGCGCTGTCGGCGCAGGGCGGCTTCCCGCCGGAAATGCTCGACGTGATCCTGCACCATCACGAATTCCTCGACGGCACCGGCTATCCGAACGGTCTCAGCGGCAACCAGATCAGCGACATCGTCCGCGTCACCACGATCGTCGATGTCTATGCCGCCCTGGTCGAGAAGCGCGCCTACCGGCTGCAATTCACCCACGCCAAGGCGTTCTCCATGATGGAGGAGATGGGCGGCAAGCTCGACCAGCAATTGTTGCAGGCGTTCCGCCCGGTGGCGTTCGGGCATTATTGAGCCCGCCGTCATTGCTCCGCTATGCCGCGCAATAGCGTGTGCGGCGCGGCGCCTAGCCAATCAACGCAAGTCGTCCTCCTTACCTCCGCCTAGATTTCGGCGATCATCGGCGCGACCGGTGCTTGGGCAGGTGAGGACGATCATGGACACGACAACGACCGGGGATCTCGACATCCCCGCCAACATCGCGGAAACCCTCGTCGATCCCGTCGCCTATGCCGACGACCGTATCCACGACAGCTATCGCTGGCTGCGCGCCAATAACCCGCTCGGCATCGCGCGGCCCGACCGCTTCGATCCGTTCTGGGTGGTGACCAAGCACGCGCATATCCAGGCGATCAGCCGGCAGAACGAGCTGTTCCACAATGCCGACCGCCCGACCACGCTGACGACGCAGGCGCTCGAGGAGCGGGTGCGCAAGATCACCGGCGGGCCCAATCTGGTGCGCTCGCTGGTGCAGATGGACGCGCCCGACCATCCGAAATACCGCGCGCTGACGCAGGGCTGGTTCATGCCGGCCAATCTCGGCAAGTTCGAGGGCCGCGTCCGCGAGATCGCGCGTGCCACAGTGCAGCGCATGCTCGACCGCGGCGGCGCCTGCGATTTCGTCGAGGACGTCGCGCTCGGCTATCCCCTGCACGTCATCATGGAGATCCTCGGCGTGCCCGAGGCGGACGAGCCGCGCATGCTCAAGCTGACGCAGGAGCTGTTCGGCCCTCAGGATCCCGACACCGCGCGCGTCCGTGAGGCGTTGAGCGCGGAACAGGTCTCGGCGATGTTGCAGGCGATCATCGCCGACTTCTCCGCGTACTTCCGCAAGATCACCGAGGATCGCCGCCGGAACCCGCGCGACGATCTCGCCACGGTCATCGCCAACGCAAAGATCGGCGGCGACTACATGCCGGAGCACGATCAGACCAGCTATTACATGATCGTCGCGACCGCGGGCCATGACACCACCTCGTCCTCGACCGCGGGCGCGATCTGGGCGTTGGCCAGGGACCCCGCGGAGTTTGCCAAGGTGAAGGCCAACCCGGAACTGATCCCGGGCCTGGTCGACGAGGCGATCCGCTGGATGACTCCGGTCAAGCATTTCATGCGCTCGGTCACCGCGGATACGGAGCTCGGCGGCCGCAGAATCGCGAAAGGCGACTGGCTGATGCTGTGCTACGCCTCGGGCAATCGCGACGAGGACGTGTTCGAGGATCCCGATCGCTTCCGCAGCGACCGCAAGCCCAATCGCCACGTCGCGTTCGGCTATGGCGCGCATCTCTGCCTCGGCCAGTATCTGGCCAAGCTCGAGATGCGCATCCTGTTCGAGGAGCTGCTGCCGCACCTGAAATCACTCAGCCTCGCCGGCGAGGTGAAGATGACGCAGGCCTATTTTGTCAGTGGCCCGAAGAAGCTGCCGATCCGGTTTGAGGTGAATTGAGCGTCATTGCGAGGAGCGAAGCGACGAAGCAATCCATTGTCCCGCATGCGCTGAACCATGGATTGCTTCGCTTCGCTCGCAATGATTGATAAGGGTCTACTCCAGCATCTTCCTTAGCTCCGCCTTCGCAACCTTCTCCAGCGTCGAGCGCGGCATCTCGTCGACGAAGCGGATTTCCCGCGGCACCTTGAAGTCGGCGAGCGCGGAGCGGCAGGCGGTCATGACCTTGTCGTGCAGATCGGCGGGGAGCGCCGCGACGCCGGTTTGCGGGATGATGAAGACGACCGGCACCTCGTCCAGCATCGGATGCTTCTTCGCCACGACGGCGGCCTCGCGCACGCCCGGCACCACCGCGATCACCTGCTCGATCTCGGAGGCCGCGACATTCTCGCCGCCGACCTTGAGCATGTCCTTGGAGCGATCGCCAAACCTGACATAGCCGCACTTCAGCATCGTGACGCGGTCGCCGGTGATGAAATAGCCGTGTTCGTCAAAGCTCTCGCGCGTCGCCTTCTCGTTATACAGATATTCGGCGAACAGCGACAGGCCGGGAATGCCCTTGATCAGGAGATTGCCGGTCTCGTCGACGCCGGTCGGCGTACCATCATCGTTGGTGATGCGGATTTCATATTCGGGCGCGGCGCGGCCGATCGACATCGGCGGGTTCGGCTGGTCGACCTCGCCGATGATGCCGTGGCTGATGGTTTCGGTCATGCCCCACCAGCCGATGATCTTGATGCCGAATACGGCGAATGCCGGCGGCTCGTTCACGGCGGTGCCCCAGAGCCTGAATTTGTGGTTCTTCGGAACCTCGCGCTCCAGCAGCGCCTTCATGCAGAACGGGATTGTCGAGGTCCATGTCGAGCCGTGCTCGAGCGCCACCGGCCAGAAGCGGCTCGCCGAGAAGCGCGGCTGGATCACGCAGGTCGCGCCCACCCACAGGCTTGCCAGCATCGAATAGGCCAGCGCGTTGGTGTGGAACAGCGGCAGATAGGTCTGGTGCACATCAAAGGCGTGCAGATCCTGATGCGCGGCGTTGATCTTGGCGCCCCATAGCGCGTTGGCATGCGTCCAGAGCACCGCCTTCGGCCGCGACGTGGTCCCCGAGGTGTATTGCACGCTGCACGGTGCGAGCGGATCGATCGGGCGCTTCGGCCGGTCGGCGCTGTCGGCGAATAGCGCGTCAAAGCTGTCGCCGCGCGCGGGCGCCTGTGTCGGCGCCTGGCCCGCATCGTGCGAGGTCACCGCGATCCAGCGCAGCCCCTTGCAGTTGGCCGATAGCAGTTCGGCATAGGCCGGCTGGGTGATCGCGGCGACCGCGCCGCAATGGCCGGCAAAGTAGTCGATCTCGGCCGCAGCCGAGCGGGTGTTGGTGGTGACGGCAATGGCGCCAAGCTCGACACAGGCGAACCACGACATGATCGCCTCGACGCAGTTGTCGAGATGGATCAGGACATAGTCGCCCTGCTTGATGCCGCGCTTGGCGAGGCCCGCCGCGAGCGCGCCGACGCGCTCATGGAATTCGCCGTAGCTCCAGCGCCGCGCCGGCGCATCGAACGGCGCCCAGATCAGGAACGGATGATCGCGGCGTACCTCGGCGCGCATCCTGAGCAGCCATGGCACGTCGAGCCCCGCAAACGGTCCGACGATGCCCGGCACTGGCTGTGAAGTCGTCATATGTCCTCCCGCGCAGCCTTGCCGGCCGCCATTGATCTTGGTTGGGATCAGTTCTGCCACCGGCGTGCGCCGAGAGCAAATCGGGATTTGCAAAGTCATTTTGCGCTGATGCGACGAAGCAATTCCGTTCCGCCGCACGGAACGGATGGATCCATTCGCGCTGCCTGTCGTCGGGCGCGCATTCGCGCGAACAGCTCGCTCGCAATGACGAACGATGGCTAGCTTGGATCCCTCTCATACGACGAGATCTCGATCAGGCTGCCGTCGGGGTCGCGGCAATAGACCGAGCGCAGCGTGCCGCGCGCGCCCTGCTTGGCGACTGGGCCTTCCTCGATCTTGACGCCATGGGCCTTCAGATGCGCGACCACCGCCTCGGGCGTGCTCGAGGTGAGGAAGCAGAGATCGTCGCTGCCGGCCGCTTCATGATCGGCGGTGAACCATTCCACCTTGTCGGCGTCGCGCGGCCGCACATTGATCTTCTGGTTGCCGAACACCAGCGAGGTGCGCGGTGTCTTGCCCTTGCCGGGGTCGAACACCTTCACCTCCATGCCGAGGATCCTGCTGTACCAGGCAACCGAGCGCACCACATCGGTGACGTTGATCACGAAATGGTCGAGCCCATTCACCTTGACGGACATGATCGATCCTCTTCGGTCCAGAGTCTTAGACAAGAATTCAACGCTTCGGCCTGATGCAGAGCCGAGGCTTAGCCTTTCGTCGCGGTCGGTGTCGCACGTGTCGCACTGGCCGCTTCAGACATTGTTTGTTAAAACCGCGCCGCACGCAACGCAACAGAAACGGGCAGGGGTCAAACCCTGCGGGATTGGGAGAGACTTCATGATTTCACGCCGCGCCGCGCTGGGCCTGATCGGGTCGGGGATTTCGACATTCGCGATCGGCCGCGCTTCGGCTGCCGACTATCCGGCGCGACCGGTGCGCTGGATTGTTGGCTATCCGCCGGGCGGCGCCACCGACATCATCGCGCGCCTGATCGGGCAGCGGCTGTCGGAGAAGCTCGGCCAGCAGTTCGTGATCGAGAACAAGCCGGGCGCCGGCAACAATATCGGCACCGAAGCTGCGATCAACGCCGAGCCGGACGGCTACACCGTGCTGCTGGTCAATCCGGCGAACTACATCAACGCCTCGCTCTACGCGAATCTGAAGTTCAATTTCGTGCGCGATGTCGCGCCGGTGGCTTCCTTCAACCGCGTGCCGAACGTGATGACCGTCAACAAGGACGTGCCGGCGAAGAACGTCGCCGAGTTCATCGAGTATGTGAAGGCCAATCCCGGCAAGGTGAACATGGCCTCTTCCGGCAACGGCACCTCGGTACACCTCTCCGGCGAGATGTTCATGTCGATGACCGGTTGCAAGATGCAGCACGTGCCGTATCGCGGCGCCGCGCCTGCGATCACCGACATGCTCGGTGGCCAGGTGCAGGTGATCTTCGACAACATGCCTTCGATCATCCAGCACATCCGCTCCGGTTCGCTGCGCGCGCTCGGCGTGACCACGACGGAGCGCTCCTCGCAATTGCCGGACGTGCCGGCGATCGCCGAGACCGTGAAGGGCTATGAAGCAAGCGCGCTGTTCGGCATGGGCGCGCCGAGGAACACGCCGAAGGAGCTGATCGCCAAGCTCAACACCGAGATCAACGCCGTTCTCGCCGAACCCGATATGCGGAAGCGCCTGGTCGAGCTCGGCGGCGACTCGCTGATCCAGACGCCGGACGCCTTTGGCAACGACATCAAGGCCGAGACCGACAAGTGGAAGAAGGTGGTCGAGTTCGCCGGCCTCAAGGTCGAGTAGTCTTCGGGCTGCAAATGCGGGACAGGTCCGGCCGCAAGGGGCGGACTTGTCTTGCGCCCGGGCTCCAAGACCGGGACTCTAAGAATTGACCGGCCCTGACGCCGAATAAGATGGCGTTCAGGAACTTGACCCGATATGTCGCGGTTGATTGATTGCGGCATCTTGAGAGTCGGAACGGGTGGGATCATGCGCACATCGCGATTGGCAGTGCTTGTGTTGGGAACGATGACGCTTGCCGGTGCGGCGAGCATCGATCGCGCGTCCGCCGATCCCTATGATTACCCGTGGTGCGCACAGGGCCCGAGCCTCGGCTATCCCGGTGAATGCGGCTACCAGACCTATGATCAGTGCCTTGCGAGCGTGTCCGGACGCTATCTCGCCTGCGGCGAAAATCCGCGCTTCCTGTTCGGTCAGCAGCTGCAGCCGGAATCGCGGCCGTACCGGCACCGGCATCACCACCACCGGCGCTAGCGGTTTGACGTGAGGGCGCTTCCGCTCTCGGTCATTCCAACCATCTGGCATGATGATGCTCCGGCATTGACGCAATCGTGAAGCGCTGCGCTTGACGCCGAGCCGTTTGCGTCTATACTAAACCGTATGGTTAAGTATCAGGACGAGGCGCTGGACCGCACCTTTGCTGCGCTTTCCGATCCCACCCGCCGCGCGCTTCTGGCGCGGCTCGGCGAGCGGGAAAAGCCTGTCGGTGAGCGAGCTGGCGCAGCCATTCGCGATGTCGTTGCCGGCGATCATGAAACATCTCGACGTGCTCACGGATGCCGGCCTGGTCGCCCGCGAAAAGACCGGCCGCACGGTGGCGTGCCGGCTCACCGCGAGGCCGATGGAGCAGGCGATGAACTGGCTCAATCGCTATGCGCAATTCTGGTCCGACAATCTCGACCGCCTTGCCGCTTTTGTGGAGGAAGACCCATGGCAATTAAATCGGCAAACCAATCCGCAGCCGACGCCGGCCTTGCCGCGCGTCCAAGCCTCACCCTCACGCGGCGCCTCCGCGCCCGGCCGGAAAAAGTCTACGCCGCGTGGACCGAGCCGGAAAACCTAGTGCAGTGGTTCGGCCCGGGCCAAGTCAAGCCCGGCACGACGCAGGCCGAGCTCGACGTCCGTGTCGGCGGCCGCTACCGGATCAAGTTCACCGGCACCAACGGCGAATATCACGAGGTCGGCGGCGTCTATCGCGAGGTGGTGCCAAACGAGAGACTGGTGTTCAGCTGGGCCTGGCATTCGACGCCGGAACGCGAGTCCGAGGTGACCGTGTCGATCAAGCCCGATGCCGGCGGCACACTGCTCACCTTCCATCACGCGCAGTTCGTCGACGAGACCGCGCGCGACAACCACCAGCGCGGCTGGACCGAATTCCTCGGCAATCTGGCACAGTATGTCGACGCCTGAACCGCAAAGGAGCATCTCATGCAACAGCACAAGATCGTCTCGCGCGAAGAATGGATCGCAGCCCGCAAGGCATTGATGACCCGTGAGAAGGAGCTGACTCAGGCCCGCGAGGCGCTGAGCCGGCAGCGCCGTGAACTGCCCTGGGTGAAGGTCGACAAGGACTATGTGTTCGACGGGCCTGACGGCAAGGTGACGCTCGGCGATCTCTTCAAGGGCAGGCCGCAGCTCGTGGTGCAGCACGTGATGTTCGCGCCGGAGTGGGATGCAGCCTGCAAGAGCTGCTCGTTCTGGGTCGACGGCTTCGAACGCATGGTTCCGCATCTCGCCGCGCGCGACACCACGATGATCGCGGTCTCGCGGGCGCCGCTGGCCAAGCTCGAGGCCTTCAAGCAGCGGATGGGTTGGACCTTCGACTGGGTGTCGTCGGGCACCAATGACTTCAATTACGATTACGGTGTGTCGTTCACCCAAGCGCAGATCGATGCGGGGGACGCGAAATACAATTACGGAACCACCCCGCTCTATGGTCCTGAACTGCCTGGCATCAGCGTGTTCTTCCGCGACGAGAAGGGGAGCGTGTTCCACACTTACTCGACCTTCGCGCGCGGCCTCGACATGATGAATGCGGCCTATCACTACCTCGATCTGACGCCGATCGGCCGCCACGAGGAGGGCTTGCCCTATCCGATGGATTGGGTGCGGCTACGTGACCAATACCAACCGACGCCGGTTCAGGCATCCTGTTGTCACTCCTGATCGTCATTGCGAGCGAAGCGAAGCAATCCATCGCGCCGCAAGCGTCGAGATGGATTGCTTCGTCGCTTTGCTCCTCGCAATGACGGCGAAACCAAACAACAGGAAACGCCCATGCCTTACGTCGATGGTTTCGTCGTCGCCGTGCCGAAGAAGAATCTCAAGGCCTACGCGCAACTCTCCAAGAAGGCCGGCAAGGTCTGGCGCGCGCACGGTGCGCTGGATTATCGCGAATGGGTCGCCGACGACGTCAAGCCGGGCAAGCTGACCTCGTTTCCGCAGAGCGTGAAATTGAAACCGTCGTGTTTGCCTGGATCACCTACAAGTCACGCGCCCAGCGCGACAGGATCAACGCCAAGGTGATGGCCGATCCTCGGCTGGCGTCGATGGGCACGGGCGACGTGCCGTTCGACGTCAAGCGCATGATCTATGGCGGCTTTGCGAGTCTGGTGAAGGTCTGAGGCGGCACGGTTTCGCCGCAATCCGCGCGGTAACCGGCCGTTAAACATCACGCTCGGCACGCCGCGCGATGCCGCTTGCGTTTACTTGGCAATCCCGTATACTTTGCATTACAAAGTGCGGGCAAAACATGCGCGACCTCGACAAGGCGTTGGCCGATATTCTCGCGATCCGCAGCCAGATTGCGGCCGGAACCGCGTTCCGCGGCTACGGTCCGGCGACGGTCGCCGCCACCAGTGGCATCGCGCTGGTCACGGCGCTTGCGCAATATCTCTGGCTCGACAATCCCACCGGCCATCCGATTGTGTTTCTCGCGGGCTGGGCGGCCGCCGCGTTGCTGTCCGCGTTGCTGATCTGGATCGAGATGCAGGCGCGCTCGCGGCGGCATCATTCGGGCCTTGCGGATGCGATGGTCCAGCAGGCGATCGAGCAGTTCGTTCCCGCTGTGATCGCCGGCGTGCTGCTCGCGATCCTGCAATGGAAATTCGCGCCCGAGACGCTGTGGATGCTGCCCGGCCTGTGGCAGGTGCTGGTCAGCCTCGGCGTGTTCGCCTCGGTCCGCCTGCTGCCGCGCACGATCGCGCTCGGCGGCGCCTGGTACTTCCTCTCGGGCTTCACGGTGTTGTTGATCGCAAGCCAGAGTCACGCGCTGTCGCCCTGGACCATGGGACTGCCGTTCGCGATCGGCCAGTTGCTGCTCGCGGCACTGTTGTATTTCGCTTCCGGAGGCAATGATGCCGAAGACTGACCTGACCACCGCGCCATTCGCCTATGATGGCCTCGACCGCGTCATCCACGAGAAGGCACGGCTCGGCCTGTTGACCTCGCTGATGGCGCATCCGAAGGGGCTCGCCTTCGCCGATCTCAAGCAGCTCTGCGGCCTGACCGACGGCAATCTCAGCCGGCATCTGCAGGTGCTGCAGGAGGCCGGCCTCGTCGACGTCATCAAGGGCTATGAAGGCAATCGCCCGCACACCACCTGCCGTTTGACCAAGAGCGGCCGCCGCCGCTTCCTCGACTATCTCGCCGTGCTCGAGCAGCTGGTGCGCGACGCGGCCAGCGCCGCCGGCAAAGACGAAGGCAGGTCTCGCCGCCTTGGTATCCAGCCGATTTGATCATCCCATTTTTGTCCGGAGACTTTGTGATGCAAAGTAACGTCGCGCTCAAGCCGGAGGTAGCCGGACGGCTCCACGTCGGCATCATCATGGACGGCAACGGCCGCTGGGCGACACGGCGCGGCCTGTCGCGCCTGCGCGGACATGAGGCCGGCGTCGAGGCGATCCGCCGTATCGTCGAGACCGCACCGGACCAGGGCGTCGGCACGCTGACGCTCTACGCGTTCTCGAGCGACAACTGGCGCCGCCCGAAAGCCGAAGTCACGGCGCTGATGGGGCTGCTGCGGTTCTATCTCGCCAACGAGATCGCAGCCCTCGTGCGCAACGGCGTTCGCCTCACCGTGATCGGCCGCCGTGACCGGTTGCCCGACGGCATCGCCGCCGCGATCACGCGCGCCGAGGCCGAGACCGCCGACGGCACCACGCTGCACCTGCGCATCGCGATCGACTATTCGGCGCGCGACGCCATCCTGAACGCCGCCGCGCGCGTCGCCGGCGCAGGCCAGGTGAGCCGCGAGGCTTTTGCCGATCTGATCACCGGCGAGGCCGGCCTGCGCGATGTCGACCTGATCATCCGCACCTCGGGCGAGAAGCGGCTGTCGGACTTCCTGCTCTGGGAAGGCGCCTATGCCGAACTGCATTTCACCGAGCGGATGTGGCCGGAATTCGATGCCGACGATCTCGCCGACGCGCTCTCTTCGTTCCATCGCCGCGAGCGCCGTTTCGGCGGGCTGACCGCGATCGCGCCGGCGGAGGTGCCGAACCTCTAGCGCGTCAAGCCGCGCAAGCTGCTCTCTTCTCAAAGCCCGGCCGGGGGGTTGGGCTCTCCTTACACAAGATGCGGGGACGAACGATCACGCCAACCAAAGCGGGAGCGATCATCCATGCGCATTCTTCTCATCAACGTGCCTCATCCGGCGATCGGCAGCCGGATCCCCGACGATCATTTGCCGCCGTTCGGCCTGCTGTCGATCGGCGGTCCGCTGATCGACGACGGACATGAAGTCCGTCTTCTCGATGCCGAGTTCGGGCCGATGTCGCTGACTACTATCCTGGCGGAGGCATCGCGGTTTTCGCCGGATGCGGTGTTGTTCGGCCACTCCGGCTCGACCTCGGGCCATCCCGTCATCGCCGAGGTGGCGCAGGCGGTCGTCAGGGCTGTGCCCGGGACGCTGATCGTCTACGGCGGCGTGTTCCCGACCTATCACTGGCGCGAGATTCTGCGCGAGGAGCCCTACGTCACCGCGATCGTGCGCGGCGAGGGCGAGGAGATCGCGCGCCGCCTGATGCGGGCGCTGGAATATGGCGGCGATCTCGGCAGCATCGACGGCATCGCATTCCGCGACGATGGGGGGCCACGCGCCACGCGGCCCGCGCCGGTCATCCGCGATCTCGATGCCTATCGCGTCGGCTGGGAATTGATCGATCACGCGCGCTACAGCTACTGGGGCGGGCTGCGCGCCGTCGTGATGCAGTTCTCGCGTGGCTGTCCGCATCTCTGCAATTATTGCGGCCAGCGCGGCTTCTGGACGCGATGGCGGCACCGCGATCCCGTGCGTTTCGCCAGGGAGTTGGCACGGCTCCATCGCGAGCACGGCGTCAAGGTGATCAATTTCGCCGACGAGAATCCCACCGTCTCGAAGAAGGTCTGGCGAGCTTTCCTCGAGGCCCTGATCGCGGAGAATGTCGATTTGATCCTGGTCGGCTCCACCCGCGCCGACGACATCGTCCGCGATGCCGACATCCTGCATCTCTACAAGAAGGCGGGCTGGCAGCGCTTCCTGCTCGGCATGGAGAACACCGACGAAAAGACGCTGCAGCTGATCCGCAAGGGCGCGACCACCACGATCGATCGCGAGGCGATCCGCCTGATGCGCCAGCACGGCATCCTGTCGATGGCGACCTGGGTGGTCGGCTTCGAGGAGGAGACCGATCGCGATCACTGGCGCGGTTTGCGCCAGCTGTTGTCCTACGATCCCGATCAGATCCAGATGCTCTA
Organism: Bradyrhizobium sp. JR3.5; assembly: GCF_054057015.1. NCBI lineage: Bacteria > Pseudomonadati > Pseudomonadota > Alphaproteobacteria > Hyphomicrobiales > Nitrobacteraceae > Bradyrhizobium > Bradyrhizobium sp. JR3.5. The sequence continues at coordinate 2,591,406 of NZ_JBSRYV010000002.1, read as the reverse complement.
CGTCACGCCGCATCGCTGGACGCCGTATTTCCGTCTCGCGGCAGAACGGCGCGTCATCCAGACCGATCGCAGGCTCTGGGACTACAAGCATCAGGTGCTGGCGACACGGCACATGCCGCCGTGGCGGGTGCTGCTCTGGTTCAAGTTCACCGAGATGGTGCTGCAGTGCCGCCCGAAGGCCTTGCTCCGCGTGCTGCTGCATCGCGACGCCGGACTTCTTCATGCGATGCGCTGGTACACGCAGATGGGACGCCGGGTCTGGCCGCACGAGATTCTCGGCTTCCTGCGCGCCCGCAGATTGAAGCACGGGCCGACGGTGCGGGAATTTTGGGGCGCGCCCCAGGATATGGAAGAGGAGTCGATGTCGTCGCAGCGGCCCGAGCGCCGCGTCGGCACATCACGCGCAGCGTAAATCGATACCGTCATGCCGTCTCTGGATAACTGGCGCTGATGACTGGACGCCTGAGTCATCGGCGCGATAATTTCCAGATCGGCTGCGCAGAACAAAAAGAACCGTGGCGGTCGAGGCGTTGAGTTGAGCATACAGGTTGCGATCTTAAAAATATTGGCCAGTCACGTCAGCGGCAGAGCCACGCTCGATTCACTCAAGCACGACCTCGCTATCCTCTCGTCGAGCGGCGAGGATTGGCATGCGCGGATCAAGCGCCTCGCGTCGCGGGTTCCCGAACTCGACATCTTTAGCAATGGCTACGTGCTGCGTGACGCCGAAGGCTGGGAGATCACAGCGGCCGGTCGTGAGTTCCTGCGCGCGCTGGAGGCCGTCACCCAAGACAATCTACCGCCTGAGCCATTGGCCGAGGCCGCGATCCGCGAAGAAGGCAAGCTGATCGTGGTCGGTCACCGCTTCAGGAACAGGGCACGGCCACAGCGTAACCCGGAGCCGAGCGCATCGGTGCGCCGCCGGCCGTTCCGCGAGCCGCGTTGAACCTCATAGCTCTGCGCGCGACCTAACTTCGGGACGTGGCTCTGGAGGTCGCAAATGACTGCTTTGGCTCAATCGATCGCACGCGTGTTTCCGGCCAATTCGCTTCGGAGCAGCATCGCCCGGCATGTCCTGCTGTTCGGCTTCGCGGTCCTGTTCGTCGCGGTGCTCAGGGCGAGCTATGGCCTCGATCTCAGCGCGGGTTTCTTCTGATTTTTCCAGCGGCACGTCATATTGGATTAACCGGACCGGGATAGCTAAGCGCACGCTTTCCTTGCATCTCGAACCCGGGTCGATCTTCCATGGACAAGCCGATGCGCTGCCGGTGCGGCAGGACGCGCACCATTGTGCTCGACAAGCATTTCCGGACCGCGCTGGTTTGCCCCAAATGCGATGAGATCGAGCTGGCCGGACCGGCCAAGCCGGAGGAAGAGGCATTGACCGAGCGATAGCGCGGTCGTTTTCGGCGCCGAAACACGCTAGGTTCCGTCTGACGAGACGGTCCAAAGCGAAACCCGATGCCGCATCCTTCCGATACTACCGCCGTAACTCCTGCTGACGTCACTCTTGCCGACGTGCGCCGTGCCGCCGACGTGATCCGAGATTCGGTCATGGTCACGGCGTGCAACGAGAGCCGCACGCTGGGCGAGATCTGCGGCTGCCGCCTGTTCCTCAAATTCGAGAACCTGCAGTTCACCTCGACCTTCAAGGAGCGCGGTGCGCTGAACAGGCTGCAGGCGCTGTCCCCCGAAGAGCGCAAGCGCGGGGTGATCGCGATGTCGGCCGGCAATCACGCCCAGGGCGTCGCCTATCACGCCAAGCGGCTCGGCATCCCCGCCACCATCGTGATGCCAATTGGCACGCCGATGGTGAAGATCGAAAACACCAGGCGGCACGGCGCCGAGGTCATCATCACCGGGCAGACGCTGGAAGAATGCTTCGCGTTCGTCAGCGCGCATGCCGCCGAGCGCGGCCTGATCCTGATCCATCCCTATGACGATCCGCTGATCATTGCCGGACAGGGCACGATCGGGCTCGAAATGCTCGCGGCGGTGCCGGAGCTCGATATCCTGGTGGTGCCGATCGGCGGCGGCGGGCTGATCTCAGGCATCGCCACCGCCGCCAAGGCGATCAAGCCGTCGGTGCAGATCGTCGGCGTGCAGGCCCAGCTCTATCCGTCGATGTACAATGCCGTCAAAGGCGAGCAGCTGCCGATTCGCGGCGACACGCTTGCCGAGGGCATCGCGGTCAAGGCGCCCGGGCAGATCACCACCAGAATCGTCCGCGATCTCGTCGACGACATCGTGCTGGTCAGCGAGGACCAGATCGAGCGCGCGGTCGCGACCCTGATCTCGATCGAGAAGACGGTGGTCGAGGGCGCCGGCGCCGCCGGCCTCGCGGCGGTGCTCGCGGCACCTGGCCGCTTTGCCGGCCGCAATGTCGGCCTCGTGCTCACCGGCGGCAATATCGACACCAGGCTGATCGCTTCGGTCCTGACCCGCGAGCTGGCACGCGAGGGGCGGCTGACGCAACTGGCGCTCGACATCGTCGATCGGCCCGGCCAGCTCGCGGCGGTGTCGATCCTGCTTGCGGACGCCGGCGCGAACATCATCGAGGTCTCGCATCAGCGCACCTTCTCCGACCTGCCGGCGAAGGCGACGCTGCTCGAACTCGTAATCGAAACCCGCGACCGCGCCCATCTGGAAGAGGTGCTGGCGAGGCTCGGCGCCGAAGGATTCGCGGTGCGGGAGAGCTAGCGACGCTGCTCCTATCCGCGAGTCGAAGCACCTAACCCGTCATCCTGAGGCTCGCTCCGCTCGCACCTCAGGATGACGGGTCCTGGGCCGCCAGCTCGGCGAGCTTCGCGATCGTGTTGAGGTTGCGCGCGGTGCCGTTGGCGGCGGCGGGGATCTTCAGCTTCGAGCGGCCCATGCCGCTGCCATAGGCGACATAGATCTCGCGCTTGCCGAGGCGCATTTGCTCGTCCTGTTGGCCCTTGATGTCCTTCAGGGCGTCTTTGGGTGGCGGCTCGTCGAGGAAGATCGCGACGGTCGTGTTCGGCGGCGCTTTCGGAAACGGATTGGCTTTCAGTACCGCGGCGACCTCGTCCGCGCTCCGCACTGCGACGCCAACCGGCTTGCCGGCATAGGCGTGCAGCCGCTTCTCCAGCGCGGCCTTGACCTTGGGCGCGCCGAGCTTCGAGGAGAACACGACATTGCCGCTGGCGATAAAGGTCTGCACGTCGGCAAATCCCGCGTCGGTGCACATCGCCTTCAACTCGGTCATCGGCAGCTTGCCGGTACCGCCGACATTGACCGCGCGCAACAGAGCGACGTAACGCGGCATCACGATCTCACGTCAGCAACAGCGCCATGCCAGGATCGCCCTTCTGCATCGCGCGCTGATAGGCCGGGCGCGCGGCGATGCGGCCGAGATAATTCCTGATGTTGGGGCAGCGGCCGAGGTCGTAGGGCAGGAAATAGCGCATCGTCGTCAGCGAAAAGCCGATCATGATATCGGCCGTGGTGAACGCCTCGCCCGCGAGATATTCGGCGTCGCGCACCCGTGCCTCGATCAGATCGAACGAGCGGTCGACCCGCGCCCGGGCCGCGACCAGCACCGGATTGTCGGCCGCGAGGTTGAGCCGGTTGAGGATCATGCTGCGGCCCATCTGCGCCTGCAGCGTGCCGTTGGCGAAGTGAAACCAGTACAGGAACTGTGCGAAGTCGGGATGGTCCGATGTCAGCGTCAGCCGTCCATTGCCATACCTGGCGACGATATACTCGACGACCGCGCCGGATTCGGCCAGCACCAGGGCGCCGTCGGTGAGGACGGGCGCGGCGCCGATCGGGTGCAGCGCCTTGTAGTCGGCCGGCGCCAGCATCGTGACCGGATCGCGCGTGGTGTGCTTCAGCTCGTAGGGGATCGCAAGCTCCTCGCACAGCCAGACGATCCGTTCCGATTGCGACTTGCCGAGATGGTGAACGGTGAGCATGCGCGCTCCTTAACTAGGCGTCCGCTTTCTTCTTCGCAGGCTTGCTGGCCGGCGGCGGCTCTTCCATCGCCTTCTTCATGGCGCGGGCATAGGCGTCGGCGGCGTTTTCCGCGGAATTCTGCAACCGCTTGGCGGTCGCAGTCGCGTTCAGGATCGTGCTCTTGGCCAGGAAGCGGAAGCGCGCCTTGGTCTCCTTGTCCTTGGCCTTGGCGGCGCGCGCGACCCAGGCGGCCTGGCGCTTCTTGGCAGCCGCCATCACGGCCTTGGTCTGCGCTCTTGCGGTTTGCCGGATGACGGCGTCGAGGTCGGCTTCGGCCATTCAGATACACTCATTGACTGGACGTGCGCCGGGGTGGGCGCACGGTGGGAGGAGGGGGAGGTATCACTAGCGCAACCCGCGCCGTTTGAACATGCGATCCTTTGCGATGCCGCCGAGGGGTGTGGCCCGGCGGATGGTTGCATGCTCTATCGGGCGTGCGGTTTGGCATGATATAGCGGCGCGGCCCGGCCGGGGGCCGCGCAGTCCAGGCGAGGTTTCGATGCAAGCGATCAGCCGAAGGAGCCTGCTTGGCGGCGTTGCCCTGCTGGCGACGGCGTCTTCGCTTGCAGCGGCGACGGCCGAGCAGCTGACCGTCGATGCCGGCGAAGACCGCATCACGGTCAGCCGGTTTGCCTCGGAGCGCAGCGGCAAGCGGCCGGCCGTGCTTGTCCTGCACGGCTCGCGCGGCTTCGATCTCAGGCCGCAGGCCTATGAGCGCTATGCCAAAGTGCTGACGGCAGACGGCATCGACTCTTACTTCGTTCGTTACTACACCCCGGCCGACGAGCAGGCATTCGGGACGCTGAACACGCGCGAAACCCGCGAGGCCTACGAGACCGGGCGCTTCGAGGCCCGGGCCGCGCGCGTCTCGTTGGTGCTATCGGCGGTGCTGTCGGGCGCGTACAGTTCCTGCCGGATCGGACTGCTCGGGTTTTCGCTTGGCGGCTACGTTGCTGCGGCCGCGGCGGCCCGTGACGAGCGGGTGTCTGCGCTCGCCGTGCTGTACGGCGGCATGCCCGACAAGATCGCGCCGCAGGTGAAACATCTACCGCCGATGACCGAGTTGCACGGCGAGGCCGACCGCAACGTGCCGCTTGCCAGCGGTGAGGCGCTGGTCAGGCTCGGCAAGTCGGTCGGCGCCGCGGCGGAGATCGTCCGATATCCGGGCAAGGCCCACGACTTCGACTTCGCCGACAATGATCCGATGACGGCCGATGCAGTTAACCGTGTTGCCGGTTTCTTCCAGGCCCGTCTGAACGTGGCTTGAGTCTCAGTCGGCAGACGAACCCGGCGGCACCTTGGCGCCGGCGAGCAGTCCGGCCAATTCCACCTGTCGGCCAAGCCCGGTCTTCGCCAGCACGGCCTTGAGCTGGTTGCGCACCGTCTCGCGGGAGATGCCGAATGCGACGGCGATGGCCTCGACGGTTCGTCCTTCGCCGATGCCGCGCGCAACGCGCGCCTCGGCCGGCGTCAGGTCGAACAGGCCTTGCAGCACCTCCGCGGTCGGCACCTCCGATGGTACCACCGGCGTCGCGATCACGATCGCCAGCGCGCGGTCGAACAGATCGCACGCCGCGCCCTGGATCGGGACCAGGTGCACGATCAGCGGCGGCCGATCGTCCTGTGCGGCGATCGGCACCGAGCGGACCTCGACGCCGATGAGCCCCTGATCGAGCGCCGCCACTGCCTGCGCGAACAGCGCGTCGGCGGCGGTTGCCGCCAGCGTCAGGCGATCGGTGCGATCCTGCATCACGTCGGGCACCAGGCGGTCGAACAGCGTGTTGGCCGTCATCAGACGGCCGCCGCGCCGCAGCACCGCTGCGGGCAGTCCAAGCATCGCCAGCGACTCGGTTGCCGCCCTGGCGCGCTCCATCCCGAGCCGGGCCGACAGTAGCGCCGCCCGCGCCAGATGCGGGCGCAGCGCGTCGAGCTGCTCGATCGCTTCCCGCTCGATCGGTCCGTGCTGGTATTCGCGCTCGACGCTATAGATCAGCACGTCGCCGCTCGGCACCGGGATCGCGGTACCGGCGCCCCATCCGAGCCCGCGCGGGCGGAAGAACTCGCGGATCTGGAAATCCTGCTGCACTTCCTCGGGCGTATCGAACACGTCGATGTCGCGCAGGAAGCCGGCATGATTGGCCGCGAGCAGGCGTGGCAACCGCCCGTTGCGCTCGTGCCAGCCGCCTTCGACATAGGCTACCGTGTCGTCGTGCATGCCGGGGGATGCGACCCAGCGGACATCGTGCGGGGCTGCCGTCAGCAGCACGATACCGCGCGCCCGCGCGATCGCGCCGACCTGATGCAGCACGTTCGGCCACAACTCGGGGATGACCGCGGCCTCGTAGGCCAGGTCAATCAGATGCTCGTGCAGGTCGTTCGCCATCGGTCATTCCAGGAAATATTGCTGCCCAACAGATTAACCCCTCGACCGCGTAAGTATTGCGTAGAGCAATTCAGCCCAAGCCACGAGTCCGGGCTTTCCCGGTGCACGTCAGCGCGCATCAAGGGGAATTGCGGCGTTTCGCCGGGGCTCGTTCGGGATTTTCGCGTATGATTTCGGCGACGGATATATCGGCACGGCCGGCGCCTCCATCCGGCAGGTCCGGCGGCCCGACGAGGTTCAGCCCTGGGCGCTGAACGTGCAGATCGGCTTTCAGAAGAAGCTCGATTTCGGCGACGCGCCGAAGCCGCCGACGCCAAGGTCACCGAGGTCAAGCCCAAGACGTGAAGATCAAGAGTTGATGGTCAAGGCCTGATGATCGGGACCTGACGATCGCCGCCGCGTGTGGCGAAATTGATCCCGCGTGACAGTCAGAAATACTTTCGAAGCGTCTCGAAACGTATTCAGCATGAATCGCTGCGGCGCGTGGCCCGCAAGCGTCACACGTTTGCAACGCTGCGCGCGATCCTTCGACCATGAACATCCTTTAATTTGTATCCGCACGACTTGTCGCGCCTGCTAAGCGGCGACATGCAGTCGAGCCATCGCCGGCTCGGGGGAGGGCCGATGATCAGCCGCAGGGCGCTTTCCGGATTGTTGATGACACTGGTCGGTCCCTCGTCGGTCACCGGCAACACGCTGACGCTGAGTCATTGCCAGGGATCATGCGCGAATGTCGATCTGCCGGCGCTGGGCTACGATACGTTCTGCCGGTCGTTCTTCGATATCGCGACGCGAGGAAAGCTGCGCGCAGTCGCCACCGGCCCTGACATCCGAAGGGAAATGCGGTCGCTGTTTCGGGAGCGGCGGCTGTATCGGCCGTCGCGCGACGAGATCCGGATTCTCTGGCGCGGCACCGCGGATGGATTCTCGGTCGTGAAGGTCGAGTTCGATCTGGAATGCGGCGTGCCGGTGCGCGGATGTCTCGGGATTCCCGACGGCGCGTTCAAGGGATTGATCCTGCTCGGCCATGGTATGGCGAGCACGCCGGAGCGGTGCTTCGATGATGCCGACAAGGATTACATGAACGCGCTCGGCAAGCAGCTTTGCCAGGACGGCTATGTCCTGTGGTGCCCCTACATCGTCCAGATCGGAAATCAGGAGAGCCAGAACAACATCGCCGCGATGCTGGCATCCCATGGCATCTCCGTGCACAACGTGTCGTGTGCATCGATCGACGCCGGCGAAACCGTCTGCCGGAAGCTGACCGGAGCGTCCGGTCTGAATGTCGGCGTCTATGGGGTGTCCTCGGGCGCCTTTCTCGCGCTGCACCTGGAAGCCGCCACCGGGCGGATGCGGCCGACCGTCGCCTCCGGATATATGCGTGACGAGAAGAAGTTTCTGACGTCGTCCGCCATCAGCAAGAACCTCGGCATCGAACTTGCGGCCTACATTCATTTCGCCAACAGCCGCGCCAAATACACCGGCGCGGAGCTCGCGTATCTGCTCTGTCCGTGTCCGCTGTTCGTCGAGATCGGCAGCCGCGATGCTGCAAACGCGATCGATCTCGGGCGGGATGAGAAATTCGCGGAAATGCGATCCGTCTATGCATCATCGGCCCATCCGCATCTGATCGACATGGACGTCTTCGACGGCGTGCACGAGGCCGGCGGCAAGCGCGCAAGGCCATGGCTGAACGGCCATCTGGCGTCGCCGGCCTATCAAGAGACGTCGCGTTTGAAGAATGCGATCGCTTTATGAACCATGCGGGCCGCCGGCCGCAGGTCATCGCGCCGCTGACCTCGACCATGCGGAAGTAGCGCGCATCACATTCATGAGAGCTTTCGGCGGCCGCGACGTGCCGCGAGGCGGACGGCATGATTGCAATCGCCATGGCATCGCAGCGTCGCGACGTTTCTCCAAGCTACCTGTTGCCGGGATCAGCGAAGCGGGGCGATCGGGTTACAGGATTGTCGGATTGGCCGCGTTATGATCTCCTGCAATGCACCTTGCCTATCTTGACCTTCCCGGTCTGAGGGAACTCGACGTCATATCCGTCTCGTAGAGCTTGTTGGTAGCCGAAGGGTTGGACAGCATGAGTGGTACGGAACGAATGCTCGGTGGCTTGGCAGGGCTTCTGGTATCGGCGGGATTGGCGGCTCTCGGGATTTCGGCGGCCCATGCTCAGGCGGGACCGCCCGGGCCTCCTGCGGTGGGTGTGTTCGAGGCGGTGAAGCGGCCGGTCACCGAAACCAGTGAATTCCTGGGACGCATCGAGGCCCCCAACCGCGTCAACGTGGTGGCGCGCGTCACGGCGTTTCTCGAGAAGCGGAGCTTCGTCGAGGGTGCCGAGGTCAAGGCCGGCGACCTGCTGTATCAACTCGAGCGCGGCCCGTTCGAGGCCGACCTGGCATCGAAGAAGGCGCAGGTCGCCCAGTTGCAGGCGACGCTGGTCAACGCCAAGCTGACCACCGACCGCGCCAAATCGCTGCTCGGCGGACCGGCCGGCCAGCAATCGAGCGTCGACGCCGCGGTCGCCAACCAGCAGAGCCTCGAGGCACAGGTGCAGGCCGCGCAGGCGCAGGTCGACCTGTCCCAGATCAATCTCGACTACACCGAGATCCATTCGCCGATTGACGGCAGGATCGGACGCACCGCAGTCACGGAGGGCAACGTCGTGACGCCGAGTTCGGGAACCCTGACGACCATCGTCAGCCAGGATCCGATGTATGTCACGTTCCCGGTGCCGGTGCGCGAGGCGCTCGATCTGCGCGAACGCTATGCGACGCGCGGCGGCTTCAAGGCCGTGGTCATCCGGGTGCGCCTGCCCGACGGCCGGCTCTACGACAAGGTCGGCGAGCTGAACTTCGTCAACAACACCATCGCGCAGAACACCGACACCATCTCCTTGCGCGGCACCATCCCTAACCCGTCGACGTACACATCCGTCGCAGCAGGCGGTGCGGTCCGCGAGCTGACCGACAATGAGTTCGTGACCGTGCTGCTGGAAGGCGTGCAGCCGGTCGAGGTGCTGGCGATCCCGCGCTCGGCGGTGCTGTCGGACCAGCAGGGCGAATATGTCTACGTCGTCGGCGCGGACAACAAGGCCGAGCAAAAGCGGATCCAGCTGGGGCAATCGACATCGACGATTGCCGCGGTGACGAGCGGCATCGCGCTCGGCGACAAGGTGATCGTCGAGGGATTGCAGAAGGTGAAGCCGGGCGAGGTGGTCGCGCCGGGGCCCGCCAGCGCGCTGATCCAGTCGAGCATGAAGGTTTCTGCGGACGGCGGCGCCAGCAGCACGTCGAAATCGACGGGCAATAACCCATGATCTCCGCTGTCTTCGTCGATCGTCCGCGGCTTGCGATCGTCATCGCGTTCGTGATCACGATCGCGGGCGCGCTGGCGCTGATGCAAATCCCTGTCGCCCAGTTCCCGGACATCGTGCCGCCGCAGGTGACGGTCTCCGCCGTGTTCCCCGGCGCTTCGGCCGAAGTCGTTGAATCGAGCGTCGCCCAGCCGCTGGAAGCGCAGGTCGTCGGCGTCGACAAGATGCTCTACATGAAGTCGACCAGCGGCAATGACGGCAGCTACACGCTGACGGTCTCGTTCGCGCTCGGCACCAACCCCGATATCAACACCGTCAACGTCAACAACCGGGTGCAGAGCGCGCTCGCGCAGCTGCCGACCGAGGTGCAGGCGCAGGGCCTGACCGTGCAGAAGAAATCCTCGGCGGTGCTGCAGTTCATCGTGCTGTACAGCAAGAGCGGCGAGCAGGACCCGCTGTTCATCACTAATTACGCCATCATCAACGTGCTGGACGCAATCTCGCGCACGCCCGGCGTCGGACAGGCCTCGCTGTTCGCCAAGCTGAACTATTCGATGCGGATCTGGTTCGACACCCAGCGCCTGACCAGCCTCAATTTGGCGCCGTCGGACGTGATCGCCGCGATCCGTGCCCAGAGCGTGCAGGCGCCGGTCGGCCGCATCGGCGCGCGTCCGATCAGCAACGACCAGCAATTCCAGTTCAACGTGCAGACCCAGGGCCGCCTGACGACATCCAAGCAGTTCGGAGACATCGTGCTACGGGCCAATCCGGACGGATCGGTGCTACGGATCAGGGATGTCGCCCGCGTCGAAATCGGCGCGCAGAACATGGATTCGGAATCGCGGATCGACGGCAATCCCGGCGTGCCGATGGGCATCTATCTCGCACCCGGCGCCAACGCCGTGACCACGGCCAAGGCCGTGCAGGCCACGCTTGCGAAGTTGTCGGAGCGGTTCCCGCCGGGGCTGACCTACCTCGTGCAGTACGACTCCACGACCTTCGTCTCCGATACGATCAAGGAAGTGATGAAGACGCTCGGCGAGGCCTTCGTGCTGGTCGTGATCGTGGTGTTCCTGTTCCTCGGCAATCTGCGCGCCACCGTGATTCCTGCGGTCGCGGTTCCGGTCAGCCTGATCGGCGCCTTCGCGGTGCTGCTGGCGCTCGGCTATTCCGCCAACACGGTCTCGCTGCTGGCGATGGTGCTGGCGATCGGCATCGTCGTCGATGACGCCATCGTCGTGGTCGAGAACGTCGAACGCGTCATGGAGGAGGAGCCGGAGCTGTCACCGGCCGATGCCACCAAGAAGGCGATGGAGCAGATCACGGCGCCGATCATCGCGATCTCGCTGGTGTTGCTCTCGGTGTTCGTGCCGATCGCGTTCATTCCCGGCATATCAGGTACGCTGTTCCGCCAGTTCGCGGTGACGATCAGCGCCGCGATGGTGATCTCGGCGCTGAACGCGCTGACATTGTCGCCGGCGTTGTGCGCCGTGTTCCTGCGTCACGGCGGGCCGCGCCGCGGCATCATGGGACGGGTGCTGGGCGGCATCGACTGGGTCCGCGACCGCTATGCTGGCATCGTGCAGCGGCTGCTCCGCGTGGCGGTGCTGTCATTGGTCGCGGTGCTGGTGTTTGCCGGCGCGGTGTTCGGCGTGTCGAAGATCACGCCGACCGGCTTCCTGCCCGAGGAGGACCAGGGCGCCTTCTTCATCGCGGTGCAACTGCCTGACGGCGCGTCGGTGGCGCGCACCAGCGAGGTCACCAAGCAGGTCGAAGCGATCCTGAAGAAGAACCCGGCGGTCGACCACGTGCTGTCGATCATCGGCTTCTCGCTGCTCGACGGCGCCAGCGAGCCCAACTCGACATTCATGGTGGCACGCATGAAGCCGTTCGCCGATCGCAAGGCTGTCACCGACTCGGTGCAGGCCGCGATCCGGCAGACCTTCATCGCGGGATCGCAGATCCGTTCGGCCTCGGTGCTGCCGTTCAACCTGCCGCCGATCATCGGGCTCTCGACCTCCGGTGGCTTCGAATATCAGCTCGAGGCGCTGGAAGGGCAGGATCCGGCTGCCCTCAGCAGCGTGATGGGCGGGTTGATCGGTACTGCAAACCGCAATCCAAATCTGACCCGCGTGTTCTCGACCTTCACCGCGACCAACCCATCGGTCTATCTCGATATCGACCGCGCCAAGGCGCAGGCGCTCGGTCTCAACATGGCCGACGTGTTCACTGCGCTGCAGGCCACGCTCGGCGGCATCTATGTCAACAATTTCAACCTGTTTGGCCGTACCTGGCAGGTCAACGTGCAGGGCGACGCGGCCGACCGCGGTGACATCCCCGACATCTGGCAGATCTATGTGCGCAACACCGGCGGCGAGATGGTGCCGATCCGCTCGATCGCAAGCTTGCGGATCGTCACCGGCCCGCAGGTGATCACGCGCTACAACAATTATCGCTCGGTCACCGTGAACGGCAGCCCGGCGGCGGGCGTGTCCTCGGGCACCGCGATTGCGACGATGGCCGACCTGTCCAAGACGACTCTGCCTTCAGGCTATTCCTATGAATGGACCGGCACAGCCTATCAGGAGCAGGCGGCGTCCGGCCAGACCGGTATTATCCTCGCGCTCGCGGTGCTGTTTGCCTATCTGTTTCTGGTGGCGCTGTATGAGAGCTGGACGATCCCGATTCCGGTGCTGCTGTCGGTCACGGTCGGCGTGCTGGGCTCCTATCTCGGCATCAAGCTCGCAGGCCTCAATCTCGATCTCTACGGCCAGATCGGCCTCGTGGTGTTGATCGCGCTCGCCGCCAAGAACGGTATTCTGATCGTCGAATTCGCCAAGGAGCAGCGCGAGGCCGGCCGGCCGATCGCGGAGGCCGCGACGATGGGCGCGCAAATGCGCTTCCGCGCCGTGATGATGACATCGATCGCCTTCATCCTCGGCCTGGTGCCGCTGGTGGTCGCGACCGGCGCCGCGGAAATCAGCCGCCGTGCGGTCGGCACCGCGGTGTTCGGCGGCATGCTGGCCGCGAGCTCGATCGGCATCTTCCTGGTGCCGATGCTGTTCGTCACATTCCAGGGGTGGCGCGAGGGTGTAAAGAACCGGTTTGGTCGTCGGGGCAAGGCGGAACAGCCGGCGTCGCATTAGCGCATGATCCGGAAGGATCATGCGTGAACAACGAGCTAATCTGCGATGACGATCCAGCCTAATCCCATCGCGCATTAGCGGCGCGGGTGCGGCGGGGCTATACTACCCGCCCCATCGATGGAGTTCCGGATTGAGCGTTGCCTTTACCAAGGAAGAGAGTGCCGAGACCGCGTCCGAAACGCTGTTGCCGGACCGTCCGATATCGCCACATCCCAATCTGGTGACCGAAGCAGGACGCAAGGCGCTGGAGCGCCAGCTCCAGGAGGCACGCGAGGCCTACGAGACCGCGCAGCAGCTGGACGACGTCAACGAACGGCGACGGCAGTCGGCGGTGCCGTTGCGCGACACACGCTATCTCACGGAAAGGCTCCGCACCGCGCAGGTCGTGCCCGACCCTGCCTCGGCCGAAACCGTTGCCTTCGGCAGCACCGTGACCTTCAGCCGCGCCGATGGCCGCGTGCAGACTTATCGCATTGTCGGCGAGGACGAAGCCGATCCAAAGGCTGGCTCGATCTCTTTCGTCTCGCCGGTGGCGAGGTCGCTGATGGGCAAAACCGTGGGCGACGTCGTCGGGTCGGGCGCCCAGGAGCTGGAGATCGTGGCGATCGCCTAGCGGATCGCAGATCCCGGTCACGCCGCCGGCAGGGCAAGTCGCTCGATCGTCTGAATATGCCGCGCGAGCAGGCTGCAGGCTTGCTCGACGTTGCGGGCGCGCAGCGCCTGCAGGATCACGCGATGATCCTGGCTGGGCCGCGGCCGCCAGCCGGCATTGCGCGCCATCGCGAACACCAATCGCGAATTTGCCAGCTGCAGGCCGTCGAGGCTGGCGAGCAGCCGCGGCATCGCGCAGGGCGCCACCAGCGCATGATGGAAGGCGCGATTGGCCAACTCGAAATCCTGCACCGTCTCGGCATTGTCGCCTTCGATCAACGCGACCTCGATCCGTGCCAGATGGGCCGACGTGAATTTCGGCGCCGCATTGCGCAGCGCGACCACCTCGAGCGCGGCGCGCATCTCGGCGATCTCCTTCACCGACCTGGTGTCGAGCGGCGCAACCCGCACCCCGCGCCGTGGCACAGCAACGACGAGATGCTGCGCCTCCAATTGTCTGAACGCCTCGCGCACCGGGACGTGGCTGGAATGGAATTCCCGCGCGACATGATCCTGGCGGAGCGGGGCGTCCGGCGGCAACGCGCCGCTGATGATGCGCTCGCCGATCGCCACGGCGATGCGTCTCGCGGTCGTCGTGTTCTCGCCAACGTCAGTCATAGATTATCTATCACAAAAACGGGTGCGCTTCGGCGTGGGCTCGGCTAGCATCATTCGAAGTCCATAATCATAGATAATACACCATATTATCTATGATCTGCAACAATCGAGAAGGCAAGCCTATGGTTGATGTCGTTGAGATCGAACGGACCGACAGAAGCAGCAACGCACCGCTCCACAAGCTCTGGGAGCGTGCCGAAGCCGAGGCGCTCTACAACCTGCCGTTCGCGGACCTGATGTTCCAGGCGCAGGGCATCCACCGCGCCAATTTCAATCCGAACCACGTCGAAACCGCGAGCCTGCTCAGCATCAAGACCGGCGGCTGTCCGGAAGATTGCGGCTATTGCTCCCAGAGCGCGCATTACGACACCGGCCTGAAGGCCACCCGCCTGATGCCGCGGGACGAGGTGGTCGCGGTCGCGCAGCGCGCCAAGGACGCCGGCGCAACCCGTTTCTGCATGGCCGCGGCCTGGCGCAGTCCCAAGGACCGCGATCTCGATCAGGTCTGCGACATGGTCAGCGCGGTAAAGGGGCTCGGCATGGAAACCTGCGTCACGCTCGGCATGCTGACGCCGAACCAGGCCGAACGCCTCTCCGACGCCGGGCTCGATTTCTACAACCACAACGTCGATACCTCGCCCGAGTTCTACGACAAGATCATCACCACCCGCACCTTGAAGGATCGCATCGATACGCTCGCGCATGTGCGCGACGCCGGCATCAAGGTCTGCTGCGGCGGCATTATCGGCATGGGCGAGCAGGTCGAGGACCGGCTCGGCATGCTGATGCTGCTCGCCAATCTCCCCAGCCATCCCGAAAGCGTGCCGATCAATCTGTGGAACGAGGTCAAGGGCGTGCCGGTCAACGACACCGCCGAGCGGCCCGATCCGATCGCGCTGGTGCGGCTGGTTGCGACCGCGCGGATCATGATGCCGAAGAGCGTGGTGCGGTTGTCGGCCGGACGGCAATACATGACCGATGAACTGCAGGCGATGTGCTTCCTCGCCGGCGCGAACTCGATCTTCATCGGCGATGTACTGCTGACCACCAAGAACCCGCAGCGCGATCGCGACGCCGATCTGCTCGACCGGCTCGGCATCACATCCCGTCTCGCCTGACCGTACCTTCCGGCACGCGCGCGGCGTGATTCGCCGCGCGACCAACCACCATCCTGAGAGTAAAGCATGAGCGCAATCCATGCGGCCAAGGCCGCTGATTACGCCGCGGCCTTGCGCGCCCTGAGCAAGGACGATCGGCTGCGCGGTCTGAAGCCGCGCGCGGGCATCGATTTCGTGTCGAACGACTATCTGGCGCTCGCGAGCGCGCCACGCATCAAACAGGCCGTGTCGGCCGCGCTCGAGGCAGGCACGCCGATCGGCGCCGGCGGGTCGCGCCTGTTGCGCGGCAATTGCGAAGAGCACGAAAGACTGGAGGCCGAGGCCGCCGCGTTCTTCCGCGCCGAGACCGCGCTGTTCTTCGGCACCGGCTATGTCGCCAATTTCGCCGTGCTGACGACGTTGCCGCAGCGCGGCGATCTGCTCGTACTCGATTCGCTGGTGCACGCCAGCATCCATGAAGGCGCGCGGGCCGGTCGGGCCGCGTTCCGCTTCAGTGCGCACAATGATCCCGGGTCGGTCGAGGACACCATCCGCGGCTGGCGCGCCGAGGGCGGAACGGGCCGGGTCTGGATCGTGGTCGAAAGCGTCTACAGCATGGACGGCGATGCCGCGCCGCTCGACGACCTCATAGCCCTCGCCGAGCGGCACGACGCGTTCCTGATGGTGGACGAGGCGCATGGCACCGGCGTCTACGGCGAACAGGGGCGGGGGCTGACGGCGCCCTATGAAGGGCGCGAGAATCTCGTGATCGTGCATACCTGCGGCAAGGCGCTGGGCGCCGCCGGCGCATTGGTCACGGCCTCGACCGTGCTGCGCGACTTCATGGTCAATCGCTGCCGCCCGTTCATCTTCGCCACCGCGCCGTCACCGCTTGTGGCCGTCGCCGTGCGTGAAGCACTCCTGATCCTGCGAGAGGAGCCCGAGCGCCAGCAGCGCCTCGCAAAGCTGGTTGCGTTCACGCATCGCGAACTCGATCTGCGCGGTCGGCGCAGTCCGTCGCGCTCGCAGATCGTGCCCTATCTCGTCGGCGACAATGCGCGCGCGATGCGGCTTGCCTCAGCGTTGCAGGCGCGCGGTTTCGACATCCGCGGCATCCGCCCGCCGACCGTGCCGGCGGGCACCGCGCGGCTGCGGATTGCGCTGACCCTCAATGTCGACGAGGACGACGTGCGCGCGCTGATCGATGCGCTCGTCGAGGAAACGAAGGGCTGGTCGCGATGATCAGCCGCATCGTGGTGACCGGCACCGATACCGGGATCGGAAAGACGATCTTCTCCGCAGGCCTTGCCGGTTTCCTCGGCGCAAGCTACTGGAAGCCGGTTCAGTCCGGCCTTGAGGAAGAGACTGATGCACAACTGGTGGCGCGGCTTGCAGGTCTTGCGGCCGATCGCATCGTGCCGGAGCGTTACCGGCTTCGAACGCCGGCTTCGCCGCATCAATCCGCCGCGATCGACGGCGTGCGCATCGATCCTGCTGTGCTCGACGTGCCCGACACGGGGGACCGGTCGCTGGTGATCGAGGGCGCCGGCGGACTGATGGTGCCGCTGAATGACGACACGCTCTTTATCGACATGTTCGAGCGGTGGCGGCTTCCGGTCGTGCTCTGCGCCCGCACCGCACTCGGCACCATCAATCATTCGCTGCTGTCGGTCGAGGCGTTGCGCAAGCGCCGGATCGTTACTCTCGGGATCGCTTTCATCGGCGAGAGCAATCCCGAGAGCGAGCGCGCCATCTGCGAGATCGGGCAAGTCCGCCGGCTGGGCCGGTTGCCCTGGCTGTCTCCGCTCGCGGCAGACACGCTGCAAGCGGCCTTCAACGCTTCGTTCCGCCGCGACGATTTCAACCCATGACATCAGCTCGGAAATCGCCGATCTGGCACCCGTTCACCCAGCACGCGCTGCACGATCAGATGACCAGGATCGTGCGCGGGGAGGGCGCCTATCTCTACACCGCGGATGACCGCCGGATCATCGATGCGATCGCATCCTGGTGGGTGGTGACCCACGGCCATTGCCATCCACATATCGTACGCGCGATCCAGAATCAGGCGGAACAGCTCAACCAGATCATCTTTGCCGGCCATACCCACGATCCGGCCGAAGACGTTGCCGCGCAGCTCCTGAAGCTGGCGCCGCGTGGCCTCGACTATGTGTTCTTCTCCGACTCCGGATCGACCAGCGTTGAAGTGGCGCTGAAGATGACGCTCGGCTACTGGCACAATATCGGCGTGCCGCGCACGCGGATCATCGTGATGCAGCACTCCTACCACGGCGACACCGTAGGCACGATGTCCGTCGGCGCGCGCGGCGTCTTCAACAAAGCTTATGAGCCGCTGCTGTTCGACGTCGTGTCGATCCCGTTTCCGGCCGCCGGCCACGAGCAGGCGACACTCGATGCGCTCGAAGCCGCGTGCAAGACGGAAACCGCGGCCGCATTCATCGTCGAGCCGCTGATCCTGGGCGCGGGCGGAATGCTGATGTATCCGCCCTCGGTGCTGAAGGAAATGAAGCGCATCTGCGAGACCTCCGATGTGCTGTTCATTGCTGATGAGGTGATGACCGGCTGGGGCCGCACCGGCACATTGTTCGCGTGCGAGCAGGCCGACATCACGCCGGACATCGCCTGCTATTCGAAGGGCCTCACCGGCGGATCGCTGCCGCTCGCAGTGACGCTCTGCCGCGCCGACATCTACGACGCGCATTATTCCAGCGATCGTTCGCGAACCTTCTTCCATTCGAGTTCCTACACGGCGAACCCGGTCGCCTGCGCCGCCGCAAGGGCAAACCTCGAACTCTGGCAACGCGGCGCGGGCGAGCGCACAGCCTCGCTCGCCGCGATGCAGGAGCGACTGATCGCACCATTCCGCACCGACACACGATTTGAAAACGTCCGCCGCACCGGGACCATCACCGCGCTTGACCTGAAGGCAAGCGATGCCGGCTATCTCGCAGGCATCGGCCCAAAACTTCAGGCCTTCTTCACGCGTCGAAACCTGCTGCTGCGCCCACTCGGCAACACGGTCTACGTCATGCCGCCCTACTGCGTGACGGAGGCTGATCTCGTTGAGATTTATGCCGCGATCGCGGATGCAGCTGACGAGCTGGCCTGACGGTACGCCTTGCGCGCCTGAAATCCCGTGACTGACGATTTGCATCGCGTGCCGTTCTGCGCGCGATGGGTTCCCAAGTGAAATCGGCGTGCCGTTGCGGGCACGCCGATGAGCTGGATCACGCGTGCCTGTGTGGCGCCGGCCTCGCAGCGGGATGCTGCGGCCGTGGCGCGGGATGAGGCCGCGGAGCCGGCCGCGACACATGCGGTGCTGCGGGCCGGGGCGGCGGCCGGTGCACAGCCGCTTGCGCGACGCGCGGCGCCGGCGGATGCGCGGCCGGGCGTGGCGCCGCTGGTGCGTGCTGTGCGATCTGCGGTCTCGGCGCGTGCACGGCTGGCGCTGCGACGTGCGGTGCCGGAGCGGGATGGTTGACGGCGACAGGCGGAGCGTGTCCCGTCGGCAGCGCGTGTGCAGCCGGCGAAGCGCTTGCCGCAGGCAAGGCGTGTCCCGTTGTCGATGCATGTGCCGGCGGGAGCGCGTTTCCGGTGGGCAAAGCGTGTCCTGTCGTCGTTGCCTGTGCCGTCGGCAGCGCGTTTCCGGAAGGCAGGGCGTGCCCCGTCGGCGATGCGTGTGCAGCCGGCAGAGCGTTTCCGCTCGGCAGAGCGTGTCCCGGCGGCAGGGCATTTCCTGTCGGCAGAGCGTGGCCTGTGGTGGATTGCGCATGATGAGGCGGCGGCGCCGCGACTGGCTTGCCCGGGTGCGCGGCGATCACGCCGGCGCCGCTGAACCGTGCCGCGTGCGGGGTCGCGGCGATCGCCGGATGACCGTGGTTGTTGGCGAGCGTCAGCGCCGGATCCTTCATCGCCGCTTCCGCGTGCCGGGTTTGCTCGGCGGTCGCAGCCACATGGCGCTCGTTCGAGGCGGCGAGCTGTTGCGGCGTCGGCCTCACCGTGGTGCCGCCGGTGCCGCCGTTGTAGCTGACGTTGGTCGTGTTGTTGATGACGGTCTTGTTGTAGACGTTGGTGACCGAGACATTCGAGATGTTGTTGACGGAACTGTTGTAGAAGAAGTTGCCGCCGCGCCAGTAGCCGCCCTCATAGCCGATGCCGGTGTAGCCGAAGCCATAAGAGATGCCGCCGTAGAAACCGACGGTCGCTCCCCAATAACCGGCGTGGAACGCGTAGACGCCATCGTTCCAGCCCCAATAGCCGGGCGTCCATAGCAATGCAGGCGCGGGCGGAAGCACCCATGTGCCGGGAACCCAGTAGTAACCGATATCGTCGCTCCACGCCCAATAGCCGGGAGTCCAGATGTAGCCGTCGCCTGGGATCGGCGGCTGTTCGTAGGCGGGCAGTGGCGGCGGTGCTGCATCGACGCTGATGCCGATGCCGATGCCGATGGCGAGCTGCGCGCGCGCAGCGTGCGGTGGTGAGAGACAGCAGAGGCTGAGAGCTAAGGCGAAAGGCAGTCCGGCGATGCGGCGCATGGCACATACTCCAATCTTCTTCCCCCAGCGTTGGAGCTGAATAGTGGCGCCGACATGAACCCGCTGTGAATGTTTGTGCTGACATCGTGATTTCGCGATCGCGCTTCGATGGAAGCGTTAACGACAGCGAGTGCAAGTCAGCTCGGTGTCAGGATGGAACGCGATCCGTGCGGTTTCGGCGGCTTCATCACTGCGCCAAATAGTCGAATTTTTGTTTTGAATTGGACGGCGCCCCCCTGCGCGTCATCAATCGGTGATCGGAGCATCCGGCTCGCACAAGGCCGGGCAGGGAGGTTTGGAATGGCGCGATCCGCCGACATCGACATCAACGCGGGCGCGCGCCTCGACAGGCTGCCGATCTGCGGATTCCACTGGCGCATCCTGGCCCTGATCGGCGCCGGCATGTTCCTCGATGCATTCGACATCTATCTCGCCGGCGGCGTGCTGGGCGCAGTGCTCAAGGAAGGCTGGTCGACGCTCGAGCTCAACGCGGCATTCGTCTCCGCGACCTTTGTCGGTATGACGATCGGTGCGTGGTTCTCCGGCATCCTCGGCGACCGCTTCGGTCGCCGCTTCTCCTACCAGATGAACCTTGCGATCTTCGGCCTCGCGTCGATCGCCGCTGCTTTCGCGCCCAGCATGACGGTTCTGATCGGTCTCCGTTTCATCATCGGCATTGGCCTCGGCGCGGAGATCGTGGTCGGCTACGCGACCTTGACGGAGTTCGTGCCGGCTGCTTCGCGAGGACGCTGGATCGGGCTTCTGGCCGTGATCACCAACTTCTCGCTGTTCGCGTCGTCCATGATCGGCCTGTGGGTGATCCCGACGCTGGGGTGGCGCTACATGTTCGCCCTCGTCGGCCTGCTCGCGATGATCGTCTGGTTCTTGCGCAAGTCGATGCCGGAATCGCCGCGCTGGCTGGCCGCCAACGGCCGCGCCGATGAAGCCGAGAAAATTTTATCCGCGATCGAAGCGGAGGCCGCGCGCAAGGGAGCACTGGCTCCCATCGCTGCGAGCGCCCCGGCGCAGGAATCGCCCGGCGCGGTCTGGCGCCTGTTCCAGCCGCCATATCTCGCGCGCACGCTGCTCGGCAGCCTGCTGCACATCGTCGTCGGCTTCAGTCTCTACGGGTTCATCGGCTGGCTGCCGACCTTCATGGTCAAGGGCGGCCACAGCGTGGTCTCTTCGCTGGGCTACACCACCGTGATGGCGTTGGGTGGGCCGGTCGGATCGCTGATCGGGCTCGTGCTGGCGGACCGGCTCGGACGCAGGCTCTCGATCGTCTGCTCGTCGATTGCGGCGGCAGTGCTCGGCATCGCCTATCCGTACATGGCGGATGGTGTTGCGCTCGCGGGCGTCGGCTTCCTGCTGGTCACCGCGATCTACGTCATGCTGGCGACCGGGTTCGCGATGCACGTCCCCGAACTGTTCCCGACGCGCTACCGGCTTCGCGGCACGGCAATCTGCGCCACGTCCGGGCGGATCGCGACCGCGCTGGTGCAGTACGTCGTGGTCGCGATCTTCGCCTGGCAAGGGTTGACCGGCGTGCTGACGACCCTGGCCGGCATCCTCGTGTTCCAGGCTGTGGTGTTTCTCGTGTTCGGATTCGAGACCAAGGGACGCTCGCTGGAGGACGCGTCGGCCGTCACGGAAGCCGAGGCAGGAAGCGAGCCGTCCATCGCGCGGAGGCCGGCGGACATCGGCGCCTAGCTCAGATCGGAGCACGCAGCCCTGAGCCGATCGCGGAGCCAGCCGTTGGCATTGCTCTGATCGTATCTGCGATGCCAGTACAACATCCAGTCGAAGGGCGCGGACTCGAACGGCAGTTCCTCCATCCGTAGGCCGTCGTCCATGAGCACGGCGGCGAGGTGCCGCGGCATCACCGCGAGCAGGTCGGTCTGCTTGAGAACATGAGGTACGACCAGCCAATGCGGCACGTTCAGCGCGATGCGTCTTCGATGGCCGCGTTCGGCGAGCACGTCGTCGACGAAGCGAAGGTCGGTCGGGCTCATCGAGACCTTCATGTGCTCCTGCGCGATGAAGCCGTCGAAGGTCAGCCGTCCGCGCTTGACCTGGTGACCGCTCCGCATCAGGCAGACCATGCGGTCGCGCAGCAGCGTCTCCGAACGGATCGACGCGGAATGCTCGAGGCCCATGCTGACCGCGACGTCGATCTCGTCCCGCTCCAGCGCATCGATCGTCAAGGACGGTGGCAGATGGATCGTGTTGTAGGATATCCGCGACTCCAGCGGCCGCGCTGCGGCGAGTCGCGGCAACAGCAGGCACGCGAGAATGTCCGACATCCTGATCGTGAAGGTGCGTTCGGTCCGGCCTGGATCGAAGCCGGTGTCGCTCGCCATCACGCGTTCTACCTGGCGCAGCACCTGACGCAGCGGCTCCGCCAGTTCGGTGGCGCGGGGCGTGGGCTTCATCCCGCTCGTCGTCCGCACCAGGAGTTCGTCCTCGAACATCGCGCGCAGCCGGTTGAGCGCGTTGCTCATGGCCGGTTGACTGAGGCCGACGCGGTCGGCCGCCTTGGTGACATGACGCTCGGTCAACAGTGCGTCCAACGCGACGAGCAAATTGAGGTCGATGGATCGGAGGTTCATGTCGTCATTCATATCGTGAATAGTGAGAGATCACAAATCCATTTCATCTATGGCAGTGCGGCGCGTATCCAATCGATCTGAACCAAGGAGGCACCAATGAATTCTGAGACGATCAAACGCGAAGTGAAGATCTGCATGTTCGATCAGTACGGCACGGTCGTCGACATGCAGGGCGGCCTGACCAGGATCGCGGCGCCGTTCCTTCAGAAGAAGGGCTGGAAGGGCGATCCGAATTCCTTCGTCACATGGTGGCGCCGCACGCATTTCGAGAACTCGATGATCGATGCGCTGCTGCATCGCGAGCACACGCCCTATCGCGAGATCGGGCATCGCGCGGTGTCGCACGTGATGGACCGCGCCAAGATCGACTACACGATGGATGACGTGCGTTATCTCGTCGGCGAGATCGAGAAGCTGGTGCCGTTTCCGGAAGTGCCGGAAGCGCTCACACGGTTGCAAGCCAAGTACAAGCTGGTGGTGCTCTCGAACGGCGATCCCGACATGCTCGAGACCGCGAAGCAGTATCACAAGGTCCCGTTCGATCGCGTGATCTCGGTGGCCGAGGCCAATTCGTTCAAGCCGCATGTCGCGACCTCATACGAAAGCGGCCGAGATCATGGGCGTGAAGCCCGCCGAGGTGCTGTTCGTCGCCAATCATGCCTTCGACTGCATCGGCGCCAAATCCGCCGGCATGCGGACGGCCTTCATCGACCGGCGCAGTCGCCCGTTCGGCATCACGCCGCACCAGCCCGATATCCTGGTGCCGTCGATGAAGGACCTCGCTGATGCGATCGTCTGATCGCGAACCGCTGTCGGGCATCAGGGTTCTCGACCTCTGCCGGGTGGTCTCCGGCCCCTTTGCCACGATGCAGCTCGGTGATCTCGGCGCCGACATCGTCAAGATCGAGGATCCGCGGCAGGGCGATGAAAGCCGGCGCTACGGACCGCCCTTCGTCGGCGGCGAGAGCGCATACTTCCTGTCGGTGAACCGCAACAAGCGTAGTTGCGCCATCGATTTGAAGTCGCCGGCGGGGCGCGACGCGGTGCTTGATCTTGCATCCGCCGCCGACGTCGTGATCGAGAATTTTCGCCCGGGGTACCCTCGACAAATGGGGCCTCGGCTTCGACGCGCTGCGCGCCCGCAGGCCCGACATCATCCTGTGCAGCATCTCGGGGTTTGGCCGCACCCGTGCGGACGCCGGGCGCCCCGGCTACGACCTGATCCTGCAGGGCGAATCCGGCGTGATGGACATCACCGGCGATCCGATTGGGCCGCCGACCAAGGTCGGCACCTCGATCGCCGATCTCGTCACCGGCCTGTATGCGTCGCATTCGGTGCTCGCCGCCCTGATGCGGAAGAGCCGGACGGGCGAGGGCGGCCGGGTCGACGTCGCCATGCTCGACGCCATGGCATCGCTGCTGACGTTCAACGCCGGCATGTACTTCGCCACGGGAGAAAGCCCGAGGCGCCGTGGCAACGTCCATCCGACCATCAGCCCGTACGAGCCGTTCGAGGCGAGTGACGGCTGGATCAATGTCGGGGTCGCAAACGACAAGTTCTGGGCAGCCTTCTGCGACGTCATCCACCGGCCGGACCTGCGCGAGGACGCGCGTTTCGCAACCGCCCCGAAGCGCGCGGCGAGCCGCAACGATCTCGTTGCGATCCTCGCCCCCATCTTCGCCGGCAGGAGTCGCGCCGATTGGCTACAGGCGCTGGGCGTGGCCGGCATCCCCTGCGGCGCGATCAAGTCGGTCGGCGAGGTCTGCGAGACGCCGCAACTCACGCAGCGCGGAATGGTCCAGACCGTCCACCATCCAGCTGCAGGAGATGTGAGGTTCATCGCGAGGCCGACGCGGTTCGGCGACGAACCGCCGGCACCTTCCACGCCGCCGCCGATGCTCGGCGAACACACAGGCGAGGTGCTTGCGGAATGGCGCGGCTGGACCGACGATCGGCTCGAGAGATTCGCCCTCGAAGGCGCGTTCGGAGACTTTGGACGGAGCTTCGTGCGATCGCCCAGGTGAGGATCGCAATCAAGTGAGTGTCGTCATGAGAGATATCGCCGAGGAGATCGCCTACCAGGGCGAGGCGTGCATCGTCTCCTTCGATGTCGTGACGCCGCTGTACAACCCGCAAGGCACGCTGCACGGCGGGGTTCTCGCGACCGCGCTCGACATCTCGATGGGGCATCTGGTCAACCACGTCGCGGGTGCCGGCACCACGCTCGAGATGAAGGTGCAGTATCTCGTCGCGGTGCGCGAAGGGCGCGTGACCTGTCACGCGACCTTCCTGAAGCGCGGCCGGAAGACCTTCTTCGTGCAATCCCAGGCATCCGCCGCGTCCGGCGAGCCGATCGCGCATGCCACGTCGACCTGGCAACTGCTGAGCCGAGGCTGAGAAGCGCGGCCGGTTCGCGTCGGCCCGTTGTCTCGCTGCCAAAACTGTCGGTTTCGCGGCGGAGCGGACCCCTGACGCGAATCTCCGATGTCGTGAAAGCACGACCTCCCGAAGCCCCGTTCCTTCGCACGAAACGGTCACGAGCATTGCCAGGATCGTGATCCGGTCTCATACTCTGAAGCTGGAAGCGCATCTCCACGGCGCGGCCGGAGCGAAGATGCGATAGGCGATACCTCAAAAGCGGAAAGACGGCGATGCGGTCTCATCTCGCATTTGCCCTTGTATCGATGGCGGCGCTGCTCGTTGATCCGATTGCCGCCATGTCGCAGGACATGTTGCGCAGCGTCGACCTCGACAGTCCCGAGATGACGACGTCGGAGATGACACGCGCCGAAGTCGACGCACTCCTCAAGGCCGTGCCTCAAGGGGACCGACGCAGCGCAGATTTGGAAGGAAAGCGGCTGTCGCACCTCGATCTCTCGGGCATCGACTTCTCCGGTGGCAACCTTCATCTCGTTAAGCTCAACCGAACCAACCTGAAAGCCGCGCGCTTCGATCGGGCCATAATGAACCAGGCTTGGCTCATCGACGCAGATCTGACGGGGGCGTCCCTCGTCAAGGCATCGCTGCTCGGCACGCAGATGCAGCGCGCCAAGCTTGGCGGCGCCGATTTGAGCGGCGCTCGCATCACCGCCGATCTATCCGGTGCCAGCCTGATCGGGGCCAAGCTCGCGGGCGCGGATTTGAGCGCCGATATGCGCAACCAATCGATGGGCCTGATGCGTGGCGTGCTCAAATCCGCCGATCTCCGGAATGCGGATCTGAGCGGCGCCAATCTTGCGCGCGCCGATCTCGAATTCGCGCATTTGCAGAATGCCAATTTGGCGAACTGCAACCTCAGCAAGGCTGACCTTGCGGGAGCCGATCTATCTGGCGCCAATCTCGCCGGCGCCGATTTCACCGAGACCGACCTTGCGTCGGCCCTCTTGCCGGGTGCGACCGCGCTGGCCGAGGCCCGCAATCTGGACAAGGCCCGGAACTTGGACCTGGCGCGGCGCCCAAACTAGCGATCGAATTGCAGTGTCCTGCAGCAGGGCTTATATTTTGCGTTGAGAACCACGCAGCCGCTCATCGTGCGGCAGGCAGGGACCACGGTGGATGGTTGCATGTCGCACCGGAGGTAACGCCATGACCATTTCTCCCACACTGCACAAATATCTCGCCGCCGAAAACATCGCGTACGACGAGATCCCGCATGTGCTGACGCTGTCGTCAGCCCTGACCGCCCAAGCATGTCACGTCCCGGGTGATCGCCTGGCCAAGGCCATTGTGTTGCGCCGCAATGGCGGCTACTTGCTCGCCGTGCTGCCGGCATCGCATCACCTCAGGCTGGCGGATCTGAGGGCGAGCTTCGGCGACGATATCGCCATGGCCGCTGAAAGCGAAATCGATCGGCTGTTCGCGGACTGTGCGCATGGGGCGGTTCCCGCCGCCGGCATCTGCTACGGGCTCGACGTCATTGTTGATGACAGCATCCAGATGCAGCCCGAGATCTATATCGAAGCCGGCGATCATGAGACGTTGCTTCATCTCGGTCGTGCGCAATTCGCGCGCTTGACCGCCGGTTCCCTGCACGGCCGCTTCAGTACGCACGACTGAGGGCATGATGCCGAGCCACCTGTCGCTGCGCCTTGACCGAGGCGCAGCACGCACGCATGCGGTCACGCCCGATCTGCTGTATAGTTGCAAGCGAGGGGGCTGCTGCCTTGCAAGGAGGTCCTCCATGAAGGTCAAGGATGTGATGCACAAGGGCGTCGATTGGGTCAGCCCCGATACCCCGATCACTGAAATCGCGAAATTGATGCAAGGGCACGACGTCGGGTGCATTCCGGTCGGGCAAGACGATCGTCTGATCGGGATGGTGACGGATCGCGACCTCGTCTGCAAAGGTCTTGCGAGCAAGGACTTCAACTCTACGCGCACGACAGCGCGCGATGTGATGACCGAAGGCATCCACTGCTGCCGGGAAGACGACGATCTGGCGAAAGCGGTGCATCACATGGAGACGCTGAAGATCCGCAGGCTGCCTGTCATCAACAAGAGCAAACGGATGGTCGGCATGGTCAGCCTGGGGGATATAGGCCACTTTGCCGGTGCCGATCTGATGTCCCAATACATGAAGGGCGTGTCGGCTCATCATTGAGGCGAGGCCGGTCTGCCGGAAACCGGCAGATCGGCCGGCACTATGGCCGGACATCGAAGCGGACAAAAAATCGAAGTGGCGCACCCGACACGATTCGAACGTGTGACCTTTGCCTTCGGAGGGCAACGCTCTATCCAGCTGAGCTACGGGTGCGTGCAGGCACCATTTAGCTGATTGGCTCCGGGTCGGCAACGGCGTTGTCCGGCCGGTTAAGGGCTGTAAACTGCCCTGCGCCATTATGACAGGCCTTGCGGAAAAAGGCTGTCTTTCGAGGGAGTTTGCCCATGCGTCCGCTGGAATTCGGCTGGTATCTGCCCACGCATGGCGACACCACGGCCTATGGGCTGATGGAGGCGCAGATCGCGGGATCGCCGGAACTCTGCGACCGCGTGGTCAAGGCGGCCGAAGACGCCGGGTTCGAATATCTCCTGATTCCGGTCGGCTCGGTGTGCTGGGAGGCCTGGATATCCGGCGCGTTCATGGCGGCACGCTCGGCGCGGATCAAGCCGCTGATTGCAGCGAGGCCGGGCTATATCAACCCGGTGCTGATGGCCAAGATGATCTCGACTTTCGACCAGATGTCGGGCGGGCGGATCTGCATCAACCTGATCGCCGGGCAGAACGAGAGCGAGGTCGAGGCCGAAGGCGTGCGCTACGCCAAGGAGGAACGCTACGCGTTGATGGAGGAGGAGGTCTCGATCCTCAAGGCGCTGTGGACGACGCGCGGCCCGGTCAACTTCCAGGGCAAGTTTCACACCATCTCGGGCGCGCATATCCGGCCGCGTCCGCTGCAGCAGCCGTTTCCAAAATTCTATCTCGGCGGCGGCTCGCGGCAGGCCTGGGAGGTGTCGGCGAAGCATTCCGACGTTCATCTGTTCTGGGGCGATCTGCCGGAGCGCATCGCGGAGAATATCGCCGTGATCCGGCGGATGGCGCGGGCGCATGACCGCGAGGATGCGATCGGCTTCGGCATGCGGCTGCAGGTGATCTGCCGCGAGAACGAGGCGGATGCCTGGGAGGCCGCCGACCAGCTGGTGCGCCACGCCACCGAGCGGCAGAAGCAGGAGATGAAGACGCTCTACGTCAGGTCCGAGGCCAACCAGCGCGTGCAACAGCTCGCGCGCGACTATGGCGACCTCTTGATGCCGCATCTGTGGACCGGGATCACCAAGGTGCGGCCCGGCGCCGGCATCGCTGTGGTCGGTAATCCCGCACAATGCGCCGCGACCTTGCAGCAGTTCATCGACGCCGGCTGCCACTCGTTCTGCCTGTCCGGCTATCTGCATGACGAGGAGGCCGAGCGGTTCGGCCGCCTGATCCGCCCGATCCTTGCCGCGAACAATCGCGGGCGGTTCGCCGCCTGAGATGCGGTCCGGAAGCTTTCCGAAAATTCATGGGTGAATCGGCGCCTGACGCGGCATGATCCAGCTTCATCGCATCGCGCCTGGCTGCGCTAACGGAGTTTGAACCATGCATCGTCAAGCTTGGCTTGCGGCACTGGCGCTGCTCGCCATGACGGCGGCTCACGCGCCGATCGCGTCGGCAACGCAGACGCGGATCGAGCGTGACCGGAAGCCGGTCAAGGAGATCGCCAGCGGTCGCATTGCCGTCGGCAGCGCAACGTTTCCCGTCTACCTCTCGGCCGACTGGTCCAATCCGCTGCCGGACGTCACCCGCGCGGTGCTGGTGCTGCACGGGGTGCTGCGCAACGCCGAAGACTATTTCCGCGCGGCGCTCAGCGCGCAGGCCGCGGCCGGCGATATCGGCAAGAGCACGCTGATGATCGCGCCGCAATTCTTGATCGAGCCCGATGTCGAGGCGTTCAAGCTGCCGGCGGAAACGCTGCGCTGGAGCCTCTATGGTTGGCAGGGCGGCGAGCCCGCGATCGCGCCAAGCCCTGCGAGCTCGTTCGAGGCGCTGGACGCCATCCTGGCCAGGCTTGGCGACCGCAAGCTGTTTCCCAACCTGAAGCAGGTCGTCGTGTTCGGCCATTCCGGCGGCGGCCAGGTGGTGCAGCGCTATGCGATCGCGGTAAAGGGCGACCAGGTGCTGCTGCGCGAGGGTATCGGCGTGCGCTACGTCGTCGCCAATCCGTCCTCCTACGCCTATTTCACTAAGGAGCGGCCGGAGCCTGCGATCGCGGCGAAGTGCGAAGGCTATAACAGCTGGAAGTTCGGCATGGACGACCGTCCGCCCTATCTCGCCGAGCCGACCCCGGCCGCGCTGGAGCAGGCCTATATCGCGCGCCGCGTGATCTATCTCCTGGGAGCGCTCGACACCAACCCCAAGCATCCCGCGCTCGACAAATCCTGCATGGCGGAAGCGGAAGGGCCATATCGCTATGCGCGCGGCCATTCCTATGTCGCAGCGATGCGAGCCCGCGACAACGGCACGCCGAACCACAGCGTGTGGGATGTGCCCGGCGTCGGCCATGAGGGCGGCAAGATGCTCAACTCGTCCTGCGGCCTGACCGCGGTGTTCGACATCCCGGGCTGCGAGGCGGCGCGCTAGGATTCCGCGACGTTGCGTAGCGCCTTACGCCGGCACGATCACCTTGCCGATCGGCCACAGCGCGATGCCAGCAAGCTTGAGATGCGCCCAGGCGAAGGGGATGCCGATGATGGTCACCGCGAGCAGGATCGCGGTGATCACATGGCCGATCGCAAGCCACCAGCCGGCCAGGATGAACCAGATCAGATTGCCGATCACGCCGAGCGGTCCGGTTCCGATATCGGACATGCCGGTGACCTCATCGCGCCGTACCGCACGCGAGCCGAATGGCAGCAGTGTGTAGACCGCGATGTTGAAGGCGGCGCGCGCCCAGGGCAGTCCGATGATGGTGACCGCCATGATCACCGCGGCGATCAGCCAGCCGAACGCCATCCAGGCGCCGCCGATCAGGATCCAGAGGATGTTCAGGAGGATAGACACAGGCTGCATGGCTGACACCTTCGCGCCGCTTCGGACGCCCCCAATATAGGCTGATGTTGGGCGTGGCGGTAGGTGCGGCCAAACGCGCGCCGACCTCGTTGCATCTCCCTCGATCGCGACTAGAGCATTTTCGGTTCTGATTGAACCGAAGCTCTAGATTCTTGTTTTGACGCGTTTTCTTCACGCGAACCGGGTCCACTTCGCTCGAAAACGCTCTAAGCTCGCGCGGTCGTGCAGGACACAAGAAGCCTGCATCGGAAAGGGAGAGCAACAATGAGAAAATTACTTGGGGCGGGCGCTCTGGCGGTCCTGGCGTTGGCCGCGCCGGCCGCGCGCAGCGAGGACGCTGTGCGGTTCGCGCCGCTCAAGGCCGAGGAACTGTCGCCGCCGCAAAAGGCCTGGGCCGACCTGATCAGCGCGCCGCCGCGCAACGCCAAGTTCACCGTGCCGCCCTACCGCGCCTATATCCGCAATCCCGATCTGGCACCGAAGCTGTCGAACCTGTCGGACTATCTGCGCTGGAATACCTCGCTGCCGGCGCGGCTCAGCGAAATGGCGATCCTGATCACGGCGCGGCACTGGACCGCGCAATACGAATGGTCCGCGCACTATCCGCTGGCGATGAAGGGCGGGCTCGATCCGAAGATCGCGGATGCGATCGCCAAGGGCACGCGGCCCGACGGCATGAAGGACGACGAGGCCGCGCTCTACGATCTCGGCATCGCGCTTTATCGCGACCGGAAGGTCAGCGACGCCGTCTACAAGGTCGCGCTGGAGAAATTCGGCGAGCGCGGCATCATGGATATCATCGGCATCATGGGCTACTACGACCTGGTCTCGATGACGTTGATCACGATGCAGGCCGGCTCCGCCAATGACAGCGTGCCGCCGTTGCCGGTGCTGGAGAAGTAGGGCGGTAGGTTTGTCGAGCCTTGGCCGCGACGGGACTGCGCTCCCTCGCCCCGCTCCTGCGGGGAGAGGGTTGGGGTGAGGGGTTCCCTCCACAGATTCGGTGGCAGATGGATTCGCGGTGACTCCCCCTCACCCGGATCGCATCTGACGATGCGATCCGACCTCTCCCGCGAGCGGGGCGAGGTGGCAAGCGGCGTCTGCTTGTTCGAAACGAAGCGGTCTTTTATCGCCGAAAGCCGCTGGCGCGCGAGTAGCTCTGGCGGCCTTCCTGGGCCGGGCGTGCCGCCATGCTGGCGCGCGCCTCGCTGGCGACCGGGGTCGCCGGCTTCAGGTCCTCGAGGAAGATCGGCTTGGCGAAGTAATAGCCCTGGGCGTAGCGGATCTTGGTCGCCGCCTGCAGATAGGTGAGCTCCTCGTAGGATTCGATGCCCTCGGCGATCACGGTCATGCCGAGCGCCTCGCTCAGCGATTCGATCGCGCGCAGGATACCCTGGCTGCGCGGGCGCTTATGGATGTCGGTGATGAACGAGCGATCGATCTTGATCTCGTCGGCGGTGATGTCGGCGAGCGCCGACAGCGACGAATAGCCGATGCCGAAATCGTCGATCGAGATGCCGACGCCGATGCCGCGCAGGATCGGCAGGATCTGGTTCCTGGAAATGCGACCGGGTCACGAACGCGTCCTCGGTCACCTCGATCATGAATCGTTTCGGGAAGCCGGTCTCCTCGATCGCGCGCGCGAAGCGGCGCATGAACTCGACGTTGGAGGCCTGCTTGGCGGCGATATTGATGCTGATCGTCGCCGTGGGGCCGAACGTGTCGTTGATCAGGTCGATTGACTTGACGATCTCCGCCAGCACCAGAAACGTCAGCTCGTCGATCAGGCCGAGCTCCACGGCGAGGTTGATGAAGGTGCCTGGCGCCTGGATCACGCCTTCGTCGTCGCGCAGCCGCACCAGCGCCTCGATGCCCTTGATCTCCTGGGTGCGGATATCGACCTTGGGCTGGAATGCGCAGCAGAAGCGCTTTTCCAGGATCGCGAGCCGCAGCGACTGCTCGATCTTCATCCGCGCCAGCGCCTCGCGCTCCATGCTGTTGTCGAAGAACGCGGTCGCACCCTTGCCGTTGTTCTTGACGCGGTACATCGCGATGTCGGCGTTCTGGCGCAGCGCCTCGTAGCTCCTGCCATGCATGGGGTGGAGGCTGACGCCGATCGAGGTCGAGGCGAAGATCTCGGAGTCCTCGATGAAGAACGGCGCCTTCAGCCGTTCCTGCATGACGTGGATGAATTCGGCGACCTCGTCGTTGCCGCTGATCGGGTTCAGCAGCAGCAGGAATTCGTCACCGGAGATCCGCGATAGGATATCGGTCTCGCGCAGCGCGTGGCCGAGACGCTTGGACAGCTCGACCAGCAGCGCATCGCCGATCGCGTGGCCGTAATAGTCGTTGATGTGCTTGAAGTTGTCGACATCGAGGAAGGCGAGCGCGAAATGGCTCTGCGCGGAGTCGCGGATCAGGCCGTTGACGCGATGCTCGATCACCCGCCGGGTCGGCAGGCCGGTCAGTTCATCGTAATAGGCCGAGCGGAACAGCTGATCCTCGAACGCCTTCTGCTCGCTGATGTCGGTCGAGGTCGAAATCAGGAGATTGCGCCCGGCGATCTGGACCGGCCGGTGCGCGGTGAGGAACACGTATTTGGATGCGCCGCAGGCGAGGACTTCCTCGAGCACCACCGGACGGCCGCTGCGCAACAGGTCCAAATTGGCGGCGTGGCGCTCGTCGACCGGCGATGGCTGGCTGGCGCCCGCGGCCAGCTGCAACTGGCTCGCTGCCGCTTCGTTCACCAGGATGAACTGGCCCTGCTCGTCCTGGACGGTCACGCCGGCCGGCAGCAGTTGGAGAAGATCGCGCAGGATGCGCAATTCATTGCTGGAACTGTCGTCCTGCCCGGTCGCTGCCGCGCCCGCCTGAAAATCGTTTTTGGTGAAACTATGCATGCGCCGACCTTGGCAAAGTCCGTTGTAGTTTTGGTTAAGCGGACTTGCGAAATGCCGTGACAGAATGAGACCCGGGCTGCTTTCGCAAGCCGTCGCGGCAATCGTCATTAACAGAGTATCAATGTCGGCATCGGCCGCCGATGAAAGCGATTGCGGCGCGCGCGGTTGCATCGGCACGCGCGAACAAAGCGCGTGTGCCGAAAAGCAGACTTATCAACAGCTGGGGAGATTGCACTGCATGGTGCAGTGAACACCGGTCTTCAGGTAACTGATCTCGGTCTTGCCGTCGAACGGCCGCAGCGCTGACTTCAACAGCTTGGTGCCGAATCCGGCTTCGCCGATGACCTCGACCACCGGTCCCTCGGTTTCGTCCCAGATCACGTTGAGACGCCCATCGTCCACCGTCCATGACACCTGCAGAAATCCGCGCGGCGAGGAGAAGGCGCCGTATTTTCCGGCGTTGGTTGCGAGCTCATGGAAGATCAGCGCCAGCGAGACGGCGAGCTTGGCGGGCAGGAACAATTGCTCGCCATTGAGATTGAACCGCACGTGGCCGTAGGGCCCGAGCTCCGAGCGCAGCAAATCCTTGATATCGCAACCATAGCCGTCGACCCGCGCGATCAGATCGTCGGTCGCCGCGAGCGCGCGGATACGATGGTCGATGCGCTGCCAGACATCGGGCCGGTCCTGTAGCGCTTGATGCAGGACCGCATGAATGGTCGAGGACTTGTTTTTCAGCCGGTGCTGTAATTCATCGACTACGATCTTGCGGTACTGCTCCTCCTCGATCAGCCGCTTGGAAACCTCGCGCTGCTGCGCGACCAGGGAACGGTAGTGCTCCACCCCCCAGATCGCGATGCCGCACACCACCCAGAAGATCATCAGCAGCGCAAAGCGCGCCGGGTCGGCGTGCGCGCTGCTGAAATTGAGCACGACGCCGAGCAGGCCGCTGGCCAGCGCGGTTGCGATCCCGATCCGGAAGCCGCCAAGGGCGGTCGCGAAGAACACCGCCGGGAAATAGGGCGTGAAGAACACGTCCGGCCTGATCTGGGCGAGCCCGAACCGGGCGGCCGTGGCCAAAACGAGACAGAGCACGGCGAAGCTGACCGCAAGCAGCAGCGATGGCTGCGCATCGCCCCGCCAACTCGCCCTGAAATCGTCGATCCACTTCACCATCGGTCGTTCCAGTTCACGTGAACAGGCGATCCAAAATAAGGCCGCTGCGACCGAAAAACCGCAGTTGTGGCCTTCTGGCCACAGGCGGACCTCGCCGGCCGTTAACCGCACCTGCGCTTGCGTTGTCAGGAGCGGCTGAGGAATATCCGCAACATCGAACGTCAGGGGGGTCGGCATGGGACGGCTGGACGGCAAGGTCGCGGTGATCACTGGGGCGACCAGCGGCATCGGGTTACGCACCGCCGAGATCTTTGTCGCGGAGGGCGCGAGGATCGTGATCGCCGGACGCCGCGCGCCAGAGGGCGAGGCACTGGCGCGCCGGCTCGGCGGCAACTGCATCTTTAGCCAGACCGACGTCACGGTCGAGCAGCAGATGCAGGCGCTGATCGCGCTTGCGGTGGAGAAGTTCGGCCGGATCGACTGCCTGTTCAACAATGCCGGCGGCCCGGCGCAGACCGGGGGTATCGAGGGCCTCGACGTCGAGCGGTTCGACGCCGCGATGGCAACCCTGGTACGCAGCGTCATGCTCGGCATGAAGCATGTTGCGCCCATCATGCGCCAACAGGGCTCCGGCAGCATCATCAACAATGGCAGCATCGCCGGACGGCTCGCCGGCTTCTCGTCGTCGATGGTCTACGGCGCCGCGAAGGCCGCGGTGATTCATTTCACCAAATGCGTGGCGATGGAGCTCGGCGAGTCCGGCATCCGCGTCAACTCGATCTCGCCCGGCGCGATCGCCACCGGCATTTTCGGCAAGGCGCTGGGGTTGCCGACCGAAGCCGCCGAGAAGACTTCGGCCGTGATGCGCGATGTCTACAAGGCGGCGCAGCCGATCCCGCGCGCGGGCCTGCCCGACGACATCGCGCATGCCGCGGTGTTCCTGGCGAGCGACGAATCGAGCTTCATCAACGGCCATGACCTCGTCGTCGACGGCGCCATGACCGGCGGCCGCAACTGGAGCCAGCAGCAGGCGGCGGGCTACGTCGCGCTGCGCAAGGCGTTCGATCAGGGGGCGGGGTGACGCCGTCACCGGGGCGGGAGCATGAACGCGAAGCTTGAACGCCGGCTGCGCTATCTGGTCGCCGTCATTGTCGCGGGCGCGGTGGCGAGCATCGGAATCAATCTCGTGCAAGGCCGTCATACGCTTGGGCCGCTGGTTGCGGGATTCGCTTATGCCTTCGTCACCTGTGTGGCGATCGGAGGGGTCGAACTCTTCATCCTTCAGGGCCCGATGATGGAACGGCTCAATCGCCTGTCCTTCGTCGGGCTTCTCGCTGTACGCAGCACGATCTACGCTGTCATCATCATCGTCATACAATTGCTCCAGGTCGGCGAACGGGTTGCCGGGTTTCCACTGCAAACCTCGATCGCGGATTTCGGTGTCAGCATCGCCTATTCTGCCGCGGTCTCTGTGCTGCTGAACCTGGGTTTCAGCATCGCCAATCTGATCGGCCCGCGCGTCTTCATGAACTTCGTCTCCGGCCGCTATCACTCCCCGGTCGAGGAGAACCGCTTCGTGCTGTTCGTCGATATCGCAGGGTCGACCGGGCTTGCCGAACGGCTCGGCGGCATCGGCATTCACCGCTTTCTCGATCGTACCTTTCGTCTGCTCACGGAATCTGTCGTGGACTATCGCGGCGAGGTGCTGAACTATGTCGGCGACGAAATCATTGTGACCTGGCCGGAACACCATGGGGCGATTGATTGCCGGCCGCTGCGCTGCTTCGTGGCGATGCGCGCAGCGCTGCGGAAGGCGGCGTCGCAATTCGAGCGCGAGTTCGGCGCGGCGCCGCAGATCCGGGGCAGCCTGCATTTCGGGCCGGTGATCGTTGGCGAGATCGGCGACATCAAGCCGGCCATCGTGTTCAACGGCGACGTCATGAACACCGCGGCGCGGCTGGAGGAGCTGAGCCGCAAGGTCGACGGCGGCTTCCTCGCCTCGCGCGCGGCAATGGCGCGCTTCGCTGTGCCGCCGCCGTTTCCGGTGAGCGATCTCGGCCGGCTTCCAATCCGCGGCCGTGTCGACGGCATCGATGTAGTGGGGATCGGGGCGGTGGCGTAGCCATTAACCTCTTACGCAAGCGGAGCGGCGACGCCGAGCTTCTACCTTTTGCTCGGAGCCCATGGGTGTGATCGGCACCCGGCTTTCCCTGCGCCCTCTCTGTGAAGCGGGTGTAAACAAAGGGCAAAGCTCGGACAGATCATGTCGCGAGAACGCGGAAGTATGACGCACCGGCCGCGCAACAAATTCGACGTCGTCCTGGCGAAGGCCAAGACCCATTACCCCAAATCCCAATTGTTGCGCGATGCTGGGGCCGCGATCCCGTTCATCACCGAGTGCAGTGGATATGGGTCCTGGCTTTCGCCAGGACGACGGTGTGGTGTTGCGCGACGTGCGTTACCTTCGCCCCTCGGGGCGAGGGTAGCAAATCACGCCTTCTGCTTCGCCGCTTCCTTTGCGAGGTCGGGCGCATTCACGGCCGGGATCGCGACGCGGCCGGTGCCGGTATGCTGAAGCGCGGCGGCGGCCTTGTCGTTCTGCATGATCTTGGCCATGACAGCCTGGCCGGCGCGTTCGAACACGGCGCGGTTGTCGATCACGAACTGACGCGACTTGCGCAGGCCGTCGATATAGCCGTTGATCTCGGGCACGACGTAGCGCGCGACCATGTCCCAGCTGCGGCAGGTGTTTTCGGGATTGGCCCAGTCATGGGCGAAGCCGATGATCGATCCGACGCCGCCGGAGACGTCGACCAGGTTCTTGATCATCTTGATCAGATCATCCGGCGTGCCGATGGTGGAGGCAGCACCTTCGACGAAGGCGGTCTTGTCGACGGCTTCGTCCGGCGAGGCGAACGCGGTCAGGCCCGGCCGCATCAAGGTGCCGACGTTATATTCGTTGTGCCAGCGCAGCAGCCCGGCGCCGGCCTCGCGCCGCGCCTGCTCGCGCGTCTCGGCGATGTGCCAGGACAGCAGCACGCGCCAGTTGGAACGGCTCACCGTGGTGCCCGCC
This sequence comes from Bradyrhizobium sp. JR3.5, assembly GCF_054057015.1. Lineage (NCBI taxonomy): Bacteria > Pseudomonadati > Pseudomonadota > Alphaproteobacteria > Hyphomicrobiales > Nitrobacteraceae > Bradyrhizobium > Bradyrhizobium sp. JR3.5. Next base: position 2,554,413 of record NZ_JBSRYV010000002.1, on the reverse strand, counting down.
TTCTTGGCGGCGTCCTCGGCGAATTGCCACTGCTGCGGCAGCGCCATCAGGCCCTGGGTCGACATCGAGCCGAGCGAAATGATGCCGATGCCGTATTTGCCGGCGAGCGTCATGCCGGACGGCGAGATCTGCGAGGCCACCACGAACGGCATGTCCTCCTGCAGCGGCAGGATCTGCAGCGCGGCGTCGTGCATCTCGAACCAGTCGGTCTTCGCGGTGACGCGCTCGCCGTTGAACAGGCGGCGGATCACCGCGATCGCCTCGTCCTGGCGGTCGCGTTGGGTCATCGGGTCGATGCCGAGCGTATGCGCGTCGGAGGCGAGCGCGCCCGGGCCGGAGCCGAAGATGGCACGGCCGCCGGTCATGTGGTCGAGCTGTACCATTCGCTGCGCGACGTTGAAGGGATGGTGATAGGGCAGCGAGATCACGCCGGTGCCGAGCTTGATGCGCTTGGTGCGCTCGCCGGCGGCGGCCAGGAACATTTCCGGCGAGGCGATCGTCTCCCAGCCCGAGGAATGGTGCTCGCCGCACCAGAATTCGTCGTAACCGAGCGCGTCGAGCTGTTCGACGAAATCGAGGTCGCGGCGGAATTGCAGCATCGGATGCTCGCCGATCGGGTGATGCGGGGCGAGGAAGGCTCCGAACTTGAGGCGCGCCATGGGTCGTTCTCTCCGGATTATTGTTGTCGGGGGCTTTCCGCCAACCTACGGGGTGGCCCGGTGCAAGGCAATGCTCCGGGGCTGCGGCGCCCGCATGGTTGTTGCGCAAATCGGCGGCGATTGCCGCCCTCCGGAATGTTTCCCAGCGCGTCAACGCAAATTGGAGCCGGGTCGAGCGTCTGTGATCCTCTACCTACCTCACAGGTAATCGAAGCGATGACCGGAATCTGCTGATGTCTGCCGCAACGTCATTTCGGGCAGGACAGGGCATGCACCAGATCGTATCGACGCGCGCGGAGACCTCCCGCCGCTGGTGGGTGCTTGCGATCGTCGTCGCCGCGCAGTTCATGTTCGGCGTCGATGCCTTCATCGTCAACGTCGCGATCCCGACGATCGCGGCGGAGCTGCACGCGACGCCGGCGCAGATCGAGGCCGTGATTGCGATCTACCTGATCGCCTATGCCACTCTGGTGGTCACCGGCGGCCGGCTCGGCGATATCCATGGCACCAGGAACGTGTTTATCGCCGGCGTCGCCGGCTTCTCGGTGACCTCGCTGTGGTGCGGTCTCGCGCAGTCCGGACCCGAGCTGATCGTCGCACGGCTGGCACAGGGCGCGACGGCGGCGCTGATGGTGCCGCAGGTGTTGGCGACGCTGCATCTGCTGTTCTCCGATGCCGCCCGTGCACGGGCGTTCGGCATCTACGGCATCGTGCTGGGGCTGGCCGGCGCGGCCGGCTTCATGCTCGGCGGCGTGCTGGTGACGCTCGATCTCGCCGGCCTCGGCTGGCGCGCGGTGTTCTTCGTCAACGTGCCGTTCGGCGTCATCATCATCGCAGCCGCGCTGAAGATCATGCCGACGGTGCCGCGCCGCGCCGGCACGCGGCTCGATATCCCGGGCGCGGTCGTGCTGTTTGCGGGCTTGCTGTGCCTGATCGGGCCGCTGCTGTTCGGTCACGATCTCAACTGGACGGCGTGGGTGTGGCTGGCGATGGCCGCAGGTGTTGCGATCATCGCGGCCTTCGTGCGTCTCGAACACAGCGTCGCGCGCCGCGGCGGCATGCCCCTGATCGACCTGTCGCTGCTGTCGGATCGCGCCTTCATGCGCGGCCTGGTCGCGGTGTTTTTCTTCTTCTTTGCCAACCTGTCCTTCTACCTGGTCATGACCATGTTCATGCAGCAGGGCTTGCAGATCCCGCCGTTGCAGGCCGGGTTGGTGTTCGTGCCGCTGGCGCTGACCTTCGTGATTGCCTCGCGCCACAGCGGCATGCGCGCGAGGCAGCGCGGCACGCTGGTGCTGATCGAGGGCTGCGCCGTGCAAATCGTTGGCCTCGCCGTGCTCGTTACGACGGTTCAGGCGATCGCATCACCATCGGCACTGCTGCTCGCGCTGGTGCTTGTCATCTTCGGCTATGGTCAGGGACTGGTGATGGCGCCGTTGTCGAGCGCGGTGCTGTCGAGCGTGAAGCCCGCCAGCGCCGGTGCCGGCTCCGGCATGTATGGCACGACGACGCAGATCGGTAACGCGGCCGGCGTCGCCGCGATCGGCGCGGTGTTCTTTGCGGTGGAGAGCGCAACATCAACGCATCTGGCGCTGTTTGCGGCATGCGCATTGTTTGGGCTGTCGATTATTATTTCAGCCGCATTTCTGTCATGGATGCGCCGTGCCACAGCGTGAATCCGCAGGGATCTGGCGCCGATTTTCGAAAAGTTCACGTTCGAGCAAGGTGCTACGGCAACTATTTCGATCGGTCCTCGGTGCGATCACGTGTTAACGCCGATTCTCACAATTCCGCAGGCAAAGACAGCACACGGCCTTTTCATTTTGCGGTGCAGCAATTATCTGGTCAGCTGACACAGAAGAATAAATCACCCTCAGGAGTTGCTGTTGTCCCTGGTCAACAACGTCGAATTTTTGCGTCATCTGCCCAAGATGAACGCGTTCAGCGGCCTCGGCGCGCTTGCGCCGGCCGTGCCGACGCCGCTCGTCGAGACGACCGAATTCGGCGTCAACCCCGGCGATCTGAAGATGTTCTCGTTCGTGCCCCCGCAGCTTGCGCGGTCGCCCGCGCTCGTCGTGGTGCTGCATGGCTGCGGCCAGACGGCTGCGTCCTATGATCTCGGCGCCGGCTGGTCGACATTGGCGAAGCATTACGGCTTTGCGTTGCTGATGCCTGAGCAGCAGGCCGTCAACAACGGCAACACCTGCTTCAACTGGTTCAATCCGCAGGACATCGCGCGCGGGCAGGGTGAAGCCTGTTCGATCCGGCAGATGATCGCGCACATGGCCGGCGCGCATCAGATCGATCCGCGCCGCATCTATGTGACGGGACTGTCCGCCGGCGGCGCGATGGCCTCGGTCATGCTCGCGACCTATCCGGACGTGTTCGCGGCCGGCGCCATCATTGCCGGCCTTCCGTTCGGCGTCGCCACCGATCTGCGCGAAGCGCTGCATGCGATGATGCATGCGAGCGCACTGTCCGCGCCCGAACTCGGCGGTTTCGTCCGCAACGCGTCCACGCATGACGGCGCATGGCCGAGGCTTTCGGTGTGGCATGGCAGCGCCGACCGCACCGTACATCCCGGCAATGCCGATGCGATCGTCCGGCAGTGGCTCGACGTTCACGGCCTGCCGCTGGCGGCAATGTCGAAGGCGGATGTCGACGGCCATCCGCGCGAGGTCTGGTGGAATGCCGACGGCGAAACGCTGGTCGAATCCTTCAGTATCACCGACATGGCGCATGGCACGCCGCTCGGGCTCGCCGACAATGACGAGCGCTATGGCGTGGAGGGCGCGATTTCTGATCGAGGTCGGGATTTCCTCGTCGTATCACATCGCGAGCTTCTTCGGTCTGACCGACAAGGTCCGTCAGCCGCATATCGCGCCGACCGGAATCCCGCGCGAGCGCGCTGACACGATCTCGATGACGATCCCGGTGCCTGCGGCCGAGCCCGAGGCAGTATCCGGCCGCAAGAGCGACCGGCCGCGCAAGCGACGGAGCAAGGGTGTCGACGTCGGCGCCGTCATCACGCGGGCGCTGACCGCCGCAGGCCTGATGAAGTAACGGTTGATGAAGTAGTTACATCTCGCCGGTCAGGAACGGGTTCGTCATCCGCTCCTGGCCGATGCTCGATCCCGCGCCGTGGCCGCAGATGAAGCCGACATCGTCGCCGAGCGGCAGCAGCTTCTGCTTGATCGACTGAATCAGCGTCGGATGGCTGCCGCCCGGCAGGTCGGTGCGCCCGACCGAGCCGGCAAACAGCACGTCGCCGACATGGGCGAAGCGCAGCTCCTTGTTGAAGAAAACCACGCTGCCCGGCGAATGGCCGGGGCAGTGCAGGATGTCGAAGGTGAGGTCGCCGATCGAGACCTGATCGCCCTCATCGAGCCAGCGATCCGGCCCGAAATTGCGCACCCCGGTCATGCCGAAGCGCTCGCCGCTCGAGACGACGTTGTCGAGCAGATATTTGTCCGCGATATGCGGGCCCTCGATCTTGACCTGCAGCGCATCGCGCAATTCGGCGGCGCCGCCGACATGATCGATATGGCCGTGGGTCAGCCAGATCTTCTCGACCGTCACGCCGGTCTGCTCGATCGCGGCCTGGATCTTCGGTACGTCGCCGCCGGGGTCGATCACCACGGCCTTCTTGGTCGGCTCGTGCCAGATGATGGTGCAGTTCTGCTCGAACAGCGTCACCGGCACGATGATCGCGCCGGCCTTCGGTTTGGTGTCGGTTGTCTCGTTCATGGGGGCACCATAGGCTACCGGAAAATGCCGTCAACACGCTCGGGAAATGCGTCGGCCCCGGCGTGTGATCCCAAAACGGACCGTGATAAGGTCGCCTCCAGCAGAACATGTTCGTGAGCAGGCCGGTACGCGGTTGCTCTTGATCACGATCTAAGTCCTCGCAGTCCGGAACTTCATGACCCAAGCCCCCAATTCACCGCTCGGCGGACCCCGGACCACCGCCCGCGCCTTCTTCGTCGCGGACCGCATCAACACGTCCGGCCTCGAGCGCGGCGACGTGCTGGCCACGACGCCGCTGGCGTTTCGTGTCAATGACAATGGTGTGGCGATCCTGTTCCGCTATGGCGTCGTCGTTCTGATCGGTCTCAACGCGCTGGAGGAGGATGAATTCCTGCGCAGCCTGCAGTCGCGCATGACCGGATTATTCACGCGGCGCGAGGAGGAGATCGCGATCATCGAGCTCGCGGCCGAGAAGGAGGACCAGATTCCGCCGGGCGGCCCGATCTATCTGCAAAGCCTGTCGCCGGAGCGGCTGATCCTGGTCGGTGAGGCGCTGGCCAAGAGCGTGGTGCTGGCGAGGCATGAGCGTGAGGTCCGGGCCGTCTTCGACACGACCGAGCCGTTGGCGCGCGAACTCGCCAAGGGCGGCCAGGTTCGTGGCGGCCGCGTCGCGATCCTCAAGCACATCGGCAACGCGCTGTTGGTGCGGCATCGCGTGGCCGGACCGGTCGAAGTGTCGGAGAAGCCCGACATCCTCTGGGACAAGCCACATCTCGAGCGGCTCTATGCCCGCCTCGAGGACGAGTACGAATTGAAGGAGCGTGCGGAATCGCTGAATCGCAAACTCGCAGTCGTGGCTGAAACCGCGCAGGTGCTGACCGATATCATCGACACCAGCCGCTCGCTGCGGCTGGAGCTGATCATCGTCTTCCTGATCCTGTTCGAGGTGCTGATCACGATCTATCAGCTCGCGATCGCCCGCCACTGACGCATTGCAGCCATTTTTCCGTCCCGAATTGTGCGTCATCCCTGAACCGACAGGCCGCCCCGGGGCGCGGAGCGGCCTCAACCGGGCTGCGAGCTTGGGGGGACGGGATGGATCGGGGCGACAGGGACTGGTGGCGGCGCGGCATCTTCTATCAGGTCTATCCGCGCTCGTTCGGGGATAGCGATGGCGACGGCGTCGGCGATCTCAAGGGGATCATCGCGCGGCTGCCCTATCTGACGCGGCTTGGCGTCGACGCGGTCTGGCTGTCGCCGATCTGCCCCTCGCCAATGGCCGATTTCGGTTACGACATCTCGGATTACACCGGCATCGACCCGCTGTTCGGGACGATGGAGGATTTCGACGCGCTGGTCGCGGCGGCGCACGATTCCGGCCTCAAGCTGATCCTCGACCTGGTGCCGAACCATACATCCGATCAGCATCCGTGGTTCATCGAAGCGAAGAGCTCGCGCGATAACCCGAAGCGCGACTGGTACATCTGGCGCGACCCGGCGCCGGATGGCGGCCCACCCAACAATTGGCTGTCGGAGTTCGGCGGCAGCGCCTGGGCGTATGACGAGGCTTCCGGCCAGTACTACTATCACGCGTTCCTGACCCAGCAGCCCGATCTGAACTGGCGCAATCGCGAGGTCAGGGCCGCGATCTATGACGTGATGCGCTTCTGGTTGCGCAAGGGCGTCGACGGTTTTCGTGTCGACGTGATCTGGCACCTGATCAAGGATGCCGAATTCCGCGACAATCCGCCGAACCCGCATTATCGTGAGGGCCGGCCGCCGCACGAGAAGGTGCTGACGCAATATTCGACTGATCAACTCGAAGTGCATGAGGTCATCACCGAGATGCGCCGCGTCACCGAGGAGTTCGACAACCGCGTGCTGATCGGCGAGGTCTATCTGCCGCTGCACCGGCTGGTCGCCTATTACGGCAACGATCTGCGCGGCGCGCAGATGCCGTTCAATTTCGCGCTGCTGTCGACCTTGTGGAGCGCGCGCTCGGTCGAGCAGATCATTGCCGATTACGAAAAGGCGCTGCCGCCGGGCGCATGGCCGAACTGGGTGCTCGGCAATCACGACCGGCCGCGGGTGGCGAGCCGGGTGGGGCCTGCACAGGCACCGGTCGCCGCGATGCTGCTGCTGACGCTGCGCGGCACGCCGACGCTGTATTACGGCGACGAGATCGGCATGCACCAGGTTGCGGTTGCGCCGGACGAGGTGCGTGATCCCTTCGAGAAGAACGTGCCTGATATCGGCGTCGGCCGCGACGGCTGCCGCACCCCGATGCAATGGAGCGCCGAGCGCTATGCCGGTTTCTCGACCGCAAGGCCGTGGCTGCCGCTTGCGCAGGATTTCGTAAGCGACAATGTCGCAAGCCTGGAGGCGGAGCGAGCGTCGATCCTCAACCTTTACAAGGCGCTGATCTCGTTGCGGCGAAAGCTGCCGCAGCTCGTCCATGGCAGCTATGAGCCGGTGACGGCGCACGGCGATGTCCTGCTCTACCGGCGGCGCAGCGCCGAGGGCGTGGCCGTGATCGCGCTGAACTTCGGCGCGGCGCCCGCATCGGTCTCCTCCAGCGCGATCGGCTTCAGCAACGAGGTTCTGCTCTCGACCTTCATGGACCGGCAGGGCGAGAAGGTCGAAGGCGTACTCGATCTGCGCGGCAATGAGGGCGTGATCCTCGGGCCGCATCAGGACGACTAAAGCGCGATGAGATCAGGTTGAATCATCGTCGCGCTTTAGCTTCGTGTTTGGGCATGATCCTTTCGGAAAACCGCTTCACACTTTTCCGGATCATGCCTAACGCGACGTGCGGGGTTCCTTGGTGTCGATATCGCTACGCTTGAGCAGGTAATCGAGCCCACCGACCCTGTACCAGCGATAGCCGTAGGCTTCGATCAGAAGCTTGTGACGGCCGCTATCGTCGGCGCGGCTGTGATCCTCGGTCAGAAGGTTGACGAGGTGATTGCCGGCGTCGTCGGGCAGCCCAGCATCGAACGAAATCTCGAGTGGCTTTTCCGCGAAATTGTGCACGAACAGCACCGAGTTGTTGCGCCAGTCGTAACGAATGATCAGGACGGCAGGATTTCGGGTTGCAATGATCTTGAAGTCCCCCCAGCCGACCTCGGGGACTTCCTTGCGCATGCGGATGATGCGCTCGGTCCAGTTCAACATCGAATTGGGGTCGCGCCGCTGCTTGGCGGCGTTGACGTGCTCATAGCCGTAGGGCCCCTTGTCGATCACGGGTACGCATGGCCGATCGCTCTCGGTAAAGCCGCCGTGCGGCTCGGTTGACCATTGCATCGGCGTGCGCGCGCAAGTGCGCTCGGGCAGGTCGAGATCGTCGCCCATGCCGAGTTCATCGCCGTAGCGGATCACGGGCGTGCCGGGCAGCGTGCACATCAAGCTATAGGCGAGCTCCAGGCGCCGCCGATCGCCGCCCAGCATGGGCGCGAGGCGGCGCCTTATGCCGCGGTCGTAGAGCTGCATGCTCTTGTCGGGACCGAATGCCTTGAACACCGCCTCACGCTGGGCCTTGGTGAGGCGGCCGAGGTCGAGCTCATCGTGATTGCGCAGGAACAGGCCCCATTGTGCGGTCGCGGGCCGTGGCTTGGTCGCCGTCAAGGCTTTCGCCAATGGCTTCGAATCCGCTGACGCCAGCGCGTAGAACAGATGCTGATTGACGTGGAAATTGAACATCATCTGCATGCGGTCGCCGTCGCGCCCGAAATACTCCATGTCCGTCTCAGGCAAGACATTGGCTTCGGCGAGGATGATCGCGTTACCCTGGCGCCATTGCAGGAATTCGCGGAACAATCGCAGCATGTCGTATTGCTCGACCGGCTTGCGCACGGAGGCGCCCTTGGTTGCAATCACGAAGGGCACGGCGTCCATGCGGAAGCCGGAGACGCCGAGCTGGATCCAGAACCCCATGATCTTGAGGATCTCGGCCTGTACGTGCGGGTTCGACGTGTTGAGGTCCGGCTGGAAATCGTAGAAGCGATGGAAGTACCAGGCTCCTGCCTGCTTGTCGCGCGTCCAGGTCGATTTCTGCACCCCCGGAAACACCATGCCCGTGTTGGCATTGGCGGGCTTCTTGTCCGACCAGACATACCAGTCGCGGTAAGGCGAGTCCTTTGCGCTGCGCGCTGATCGAAACCAGGCGTGCTGGTCCGAGGTGTGATTGACGACGAGATCAATGATCACGCGGATGCCGCGTTGCCGGCAGCCATGGGCGAATTCGACGAAATCGCCTAGCGTGCCGTAGCGGGGATCGACGCCATAATAGTCTGAAATGTCGTAGCCGTCGTCTTTGCAGGGTGACGGCTGAAACGGCATCAGCCAGATCGCAGTGATGCCGAGCCCATGCAGATAATCCAGACGGCGCAGCAGACCCCTGAAATCGCCGATGCCGTCGCCATTGGCATCCATGTAGGTGCCGACGGAGAGGCAGTAGATCACGCCGTTCTTGTACCAGAGGTCGTCGATCACCAGGCAGCCCTCATCGGTCCGCCCGTAGCGGCGGCCGTGGAATAAGCGGCGAGGCGGCGGTGGGTTCCTGCCCGGAGCGCCGTTCCACTTTTCCGGATCATGCTCTCGTGGAATCGGCTATTCTGCAGCGATGGAATTGCCCGCCCGCCAGATCGCGCTTGTGCCCTCGCCCGACCGACGCCAGTCGGAGACCGCGCTGGCGATCGCGCGCGGGACGGCGCGGCTTCTGAGGTCGCTGGGATTTTCCTGCATCAGCGAATTGCCGCTGCCGTCCGGCCGCCGCGCCGATCTGGTCGCGCTGAATGAACGCGGCGAGATCTGGATCGTCGAGATCAAGTCATCTCTCGAGGATCTGCGCGCCGACCAGAAATGGCAGGACTACCGGATGCATTGCGACCGGTTGTTCTTCGCCTTCACGCAGGATCTGCCGTGCGAGATCTTCCCGGCCGACACCGGCCTGATCATCGCCGACGCTTACGGCGCGCATCTGCATTGCGAGGCGCCGGAGCATCGCCTGCCGGCGGCCACCCGCAAGGTGATGACGGTGCGCTTTGCGATGGCGGCAGCGCAGCGGATCAACCGGCTGGTCGATCCGCAGGGGCACGAATTCTAGGACAAGCGCGATTGTCATCCGTCATCCTGAGGAGCCGCGAAGCGGCGTCTCGAAGGATGCACGGCCCGGCCGGTGGCCGTCGACCCTTCGAGACGCGCGCAAGAGCGCGCTCCTCAGGGTGACGGTGATAGAGCTGTAGGATCGGTAGAGCGAAGCGAAACCCATCATTGGCGCCGCGGGCATAAATCGATGGGTTTCGCTTCGCTCTACCCACCCTACGAAAGGACAAAAGCAAATGGCCGGGACGAGCCCGGCCATCGCAAAACAATATGAAGCGATCGCTTAGCGCGGCGCGCGCTTGGCGAGGATGCGCTGCAGGGTCCGGCGGTGCATGTTGAGGCGGCGCGCGGTCTCCGAGACGTTGCGGTTGCACATCTCGTAGATGCGCTGGATGTGCTCCCAGCGCACGCGGTCCGCCGACATCGGATTGGCCGGCAGCTCGGACTTCTCGGTGCCGGTTGCGAGCAGCGCAGCGACGACGTCATCGGCGTCGGCGGGCTTCGAGAGATAGTCGACGGCGCCCATCTTCACCGCGGTCACGGCGGTCGCGATGTTGCCGTAGCCGGTCAGCACGATCGCGCGCGCCTCGGGGCGCTTGCGTTTCAACGCCGAGACGACGTCGAGGCCGTTGCCGTCGCCGAGGCGGAGGTCGACGACCGCAAAAGCGGGCGCGGCGCGGCCGATCTCGGCGAGACCATCGGACACCGTGTCGCATGACTTCACCGCGAAACCCCGCGTCTCCATCGCGCGCGACAGGCGTTCCAGGAACGGCTTGTCGTCCTCGACGATGAGGAGCGAGCGGTCGGCATGGTCATTCAGTTCAGTGATGGCGTTCACGATCCATTTTTCCCTGTGGCAGGCACCTATTATATGGGGTCCTACTGCGGCGCTGCCAAGGCAGCCGAAAGTCGCGTGCAGCTCTGGAAAGAGCGATGCATCCGGTATGCCAGAGTTGCGACTAAGAATCGTTCTTAGGCTTCGGTTTCGTCGGCCGGCGTGGCTTCTTCGAAGCGCTCGCGGGGCCACACAATCTGCACCACGGCGCCGTGATCGGGGAAGGTGCGATTGGTAAACGACACCTTGGCTCCGGTGCGTTCCAGCAGCGTCCTTGCGATGAAAACGCCCAGCCCCAGGCCGCCACGGGCATTTTGGGCCTCGTCTGCGCCCCGGCGGCGCGACAAATACGGCTCGCCGATCCGTTTCAGCATGTCGGGCGCGATGCCCGGGCCGTCGTCGGAGACGACGATCTCGATGGTTTCGGCGTTCCACCACGCGTTCACCTCGACGGTCTGGTGCGCGAAATCGACCGCATTTTCGAGGATGTTTCCGACGCCATAAAGGATCGCGGGATTGCGCGCGGCGACCGGTTCGCGCGTTGCTGCGACAGCAAGCCGCACCTTGATGTTGATGCCGAAATCGCGATGCGGCGCCACCGCCTCCTCGATCAGGGTCGACAGCTTCATGGTGTCGAACGGCGCGCCGCTCGATGACAATTGCGCAATCTTGCTCAGGATGTCGCGGCAGCGCTGCGCCTGTTCGCGCAGGGTCTTGAGGTCGTCGGCGATCGCCGGGTCGTGCACCGTCTTCTCGAGCTCGCGCGAGATCAGGAAGATCGTCGACAGCGGCGTGCCGAGTTCATGCGCGGCGGCGGCGGCGAGGCCGTCGAGCTGGGTCAGATGCTGCTCGCGCGTCAGGATCAGCTCGGTCGCGGCAAGTGCATCGGAGAGCTGGCGGGCCTCCTCGGTCACCTGGAATGCGTAGAGGCTGGTGACGCCGATCGCGAGCAGGATCGAAAGCCAGACGCCGATCAGATAGATCGGCGGCAGCACCAGCGGATCGTCGCCGTCCCAGGGCAGCGGCAGATGGTAGAAGAACAGCGCCGAGGCGCAGGCGACCGCAAGGCAGCCGAGCGCGATCGTCAGGCGGATCGGCAGCACCGTGGCCGAGATCAGGACCGGCGCCAGGAACAGGAACGAGAACGGGTTCTGCAAGCCCCCGGTGAAGTACAGTAGGCCGCCGAGCTCGACGATGTTGAACGCGAGCAGGGCCGCGGCATAGGCCGGCTCCAGCCGCTGCATCGGGTTGAATGCGATCTGCAGCGCCAGGTTGAGCAGCGCCGAGAACGTCACGATGATGACGCAGGGGACGATCGGAACATCGAATTCCAGTCCCTGGGCCACGATGAAGATCGCGACGAGCTGGCCGAGCGCGGCGAGCCAGCGCAGCCGCAGGATCGTATCCAGGCGGACATAGCGGCGAGGTTGGCGGAAATCGGAAGCGAAGTCGGTCATCTCAGGGACTTTAGCTGTGCCGTGGGCGGCGCACAAATTCGCGACTTAGCGCAAGGACGCCGGGCAAGCCTTGCGCTTATTGTCGCAATGCCCCAATGACGGCGATATGCAACAGCGCGGGACAGGTCAGGCGCAAGCGCCTGCGGCCAATCAAGCGCCCAGTCAGGCGCCCGCGGCCGATCGGGACGGATCGACCGCGATCGACGTTGCGCATCTGGTCAAGGTCTACAAGACCACGCGCGCGGTCGACGATATTTCCTTCCGCATCGCGCGCGGCAGCATCACCGGCCTGCTCGGCGGCAACGGCGCCGGCAAGACCACGACGATCGCGATGATCATGGGGCTGGTGCTACCGACCTCGGGCAGCGTCACGGTGCTGGGCGCAAGAATCCCCGAGCGGCGCTATGATGTGCTCGGCCGGATGAATTTCGAGAGCCCCTATGTCGACATGCCGATGCGGCTCACGGTGCGGCAGAACCTGACCATTTTCGGCCGCCTCTATGCCGTGAAGCATCTGCGCGAGCGGATCGAGCAGCTCGCGGCCGATCTCGATCTGACCGAATTCCTCGACCGCTCCAACGGCAAGCTCTCCGCCGGGCAGAAGACCCGCGTCGCGCTGGCGAAGGCGCTAATCAACGAGCCGGACCTGCTGCTGCTCGACGAGCCGACCGCATCGCTCGACCCGGATACCGCCGACTGGGTGCGGCAGCATCTCGAGACCTACCGCAAGACCCACAACGCGACCATCCTGCTGGCCTCGCACAACATGCTGGAGGTGGAGCGCCTCTGTGACCGCGTCATCATCATGAAGCGCGGCAAGATCGAGGATGACGACAGTCCCGAGGGGATCATGGCGCGCTACAACCGTGACACGCTGGAAGAGGTGTTTCTCGACGTGGCGCGCGGCCGCCTCCGGGAGGGCGCGCCAGAGGGCACACCATGAGCGAGATCGTCAGCCATCAGCTGCGCGGCATTTCACTGCAACGCATCAACGCGATGGTGCTGCGCTATTGGTATCTCTTGATGTCGTCATGGCCGCGGCTGCTGGAACTGGTCTACTGGCCGGCCTTGCAGATCATCACATGGGGCTTCCTGCAGAACTACATCTCGCAGGCATCCGGCTTCTTCGCCAAGGCGGGCGGCACGCTGATCGGTGCCGTGATCCTGTGGGACATCCTGTTTCGCGGCCAGCTCGGCTTCTCCATCTCGTTCCTGGAAGAGATGTGGGCGCGCAATCTCGGCAACCTGATGATGAGCCCGCTGAAGCCGATCGAATTCCTGCTCTCGCTGATGATCATGAGCCTGATCCGGCTCGCCATCGGCGTGATCCCGATGACGCTGCTGGCGCTGTTCTTTTTCGGCTTCAATTTCTACGCCATCGGGCTGCCGCTGATCGCGTTCTTCTGCAATCTGATCTTCACGAGCTGGTCGGTCGGCGTGTTCGCCTCGGGGCTCGTGCTGCGCAACGGGCTCGGCGCGGAGAGCATCGTCTGGACGCTGATGTTCGCGGTGATGCCGCTCGCCTGCATCTACTATCCGGTCGACGTGCTGCCGGTCTGGCTACAGTATGTCGCCTGGACGTTGCCGCCGACCTATGTGTTCGAAGGCATGCGGTCGCTCCTGATCGATCACGTCTTCCGTGCCGACCTGATGGCCTGGGCGCTGGTCATCAACGCCATCCTGTTCGTTGCCTCTTTTGCGGTCTTCCTTGCCCTTTTGCAGAGCGCCAAGCGCAACGGATCGCTGCTCGGGGGTGGTGAATAAATGTCACTTTCCCGTGGATTCTCGGTGTTTTAGCCCGATATCGACCCCATATTCGGCTCGCGGCGCATTGACGCATTGTTACGCATTGGTCAGTATGCTGCGGCGCAAAACAGGGGTCTGAAAATACTATGCCCATCGGTGAATTTGGCGGTGCCCCGCCACTAGCGGCGGAAGGCAGCCCGGCACTCACGACGCCGCTGTACTGGATGTACGAGATGGCGCATGCGTCGCTCAATCCGGTACGCGCCGTGACCGACGCCACCAAGATCCTGTTTCAGAATCCGCTCAATCCGTGGACGCACACCGAGTTCGGCAAATCGGTCGCCGCCGGCTGCGAGTTGTTCGAGCGCACCACGCGCCGCTACGGCAAGCCGGATTGGAATCCTGCCGACGACCGAGGTCAATGGCATCCGCACGGCGGTCGAGGTTCGCACCGTCTGGGAAAAGCCGTTCTGCCGTCTGCTGCATTTCGATCGCAAGCTGACGCGTCCGCTGCGCTCGCCGCAGCCGCGCGTGCTGATCGTGGCGCCGATGTCGGGCCATTATGCGACGCTGCTGCGTGGCACGGTCGAGGCGTTCCTGCCGACGCATGAAGTCTACATCACCGACTGGGCCGATGCGCGCATGGTGCCGCTCGCGGAGGGCCGGTTCGATCTCGACGACTATGTCGACTACGTGATCGAGATGCTGCACGCGCTCGGCGGCAACATGCACGTCGTCGCGGTGTGCCAGCCCTCGGTTCCGGTCGTTGCGGCCGTCTCCGTCATGGAAGCCAACCACGACCCGTTCGTGCCGCTGTCGATGACGCTGATGGGCGGCCCGATCGACACGCGGCGCAACCCGACCGCGGTCAACAACCTCGCGGGAGAGCGCGGCATCGAATTGGTTCCGCAACAATGTCATCACCAAGGTGCCGTTCCCGCATCCGGGCGTGATGCGCGACGTCTATCCGGGTTTCCTGCAGCTCAACGGCTTCATCAGCATGAACCTGGATCGGCACATGGACGCGCACAAGGCGTTGTTCGCCAATCTGGTGAAGGGTGACGGCGATCTCGTCGACAAGCACCGTGAATTCTACGACGAATATCTCGCGGTGATGGACCTCACCGCCGAGTATTATCTGCAGACCGTCGACCTCGTCTTCGTCAAGCACGCGCTGCCGAAGGGCGAGATGACCCATCGCGGCAAGCCGGTCGATCCGTCGAAGATCCGCCGCGTCGCGCTGATGACGGTGGAAGGCGAGAAGGACGACATCTCCGGCCTCGGCCAGACCGAGGCAACGCACGCGCTCTGCACCGCGATTCCGAACCATCGCCGCGTGCACTACGTGCAGAAGGGCGTCGGGCACTACGGCGTCTTCAACGGCTCGCGGTTCCGCTCCGAAATCGTGCCGCGGATCTCCGATTTCATGGTTTCGGCCGCCAATACGCGTCTTTCCCTGGTCGCCGCGGCCGAATAGGTATCGCCCCGGCCGCGTTTATCGCGGTCGCGCAAGTCGCTGATTTAACTAAAAGAATCTCAAATCAGCCAAGGCTCAAGTGATGAATTTAATTTCATCTCTTGGGCCTTTTTCGTGACTCCGATTCATCAGAAAAAATCCGGTTCCGCCCCCTGCCGGTAGAGGTCAATTAACGGCCAACCCCTGTATATTGGGCAAATGATTTGTTTTTGCGCCGAGCGCTTTCCCTGGCGGCGGATATGGCAAAGTTCGGGCGAACTCCTGCTCCCCGGACTCTCAGAAATGGCTACTCGCGCGCTCCTCTATCGGCGGCCTGCCGAACCCGCGACCGTATTGGTCAGACACGGCTCCCAGTTCTTCACCGTCAGGCTGCGCCGGCATAGGCGCGCGCGCCGCTATACGCTCAGGATTCATCCAACCGATCGCGAAGCGATCCTGACCATGCCGCCGCGCGGCACGATCGTGGAGGCGAAGGAGTTCGCCAATATCCATGGCGGCTGGATCGCCGCCCGTCTTGGCCGTTTGCCGAAGGCCGCGCCGTTCCAGCCCGGCACCGTGGTGCCGTTGCGAGGTGTGCCGCATCGTCTGGTGCATCGTTCGGGCGAGCGGGGCACGGTCTGGACCGAGACGCGCGACAGCGGCGAGAAGATTCTGTGCGTCGCCGGTGGCGTCGAGCACATGGACCGCCGGGTGCATGACTTCCTCAAGCGCGAGGCGCGCAAGGATCTGCAGAAGGCGGCGCAGTTGCACGCCGCGGAACTCGGGGTGCGGGTCCGGCGGATCACGATCCGCGACCAGTCGAGCCGCTGGGGCTCGTGCACTTCGGCCGGTTCGCTGTCGTTCTCGTGGCGGTTGATCCTGGCGCCGCCCTTCGTGCTCGACTACCTCGCCGCGCATGAGGTCGCCCATCTCGTCGAGATGAATTCACTCGGCGCGGTTCTGGCGGGTGGTCGACAAGGTCTGCGCGTCGGTCACGCGCGCCAAGAACTGGCTCGACACCTACGGCAACGACCTGCATCGCTACGGGATTCAGGAGTAGGCCAACTCTTCGCCCCGGTTATTGCTGTCATCGCCCGCGAAAGCGGGCGATCCAGTATTCCAGAGGCAATTGTAACTGAGCCGAAAAGCCGCGCGTACTGGATCCGCCGAGGCATTCTCCAAACTCAAATCAATCGTTGCACTTCAAACGTCACTCCATCTCCCCGCATTCGCGGGGATGACAGCCGAAATTGGGCCCGGCTAAAGCCTATATCGGCCTACCGAAACAACCTATCCGCCAGCCAGCCGTCCAGCCCCGCCGCCGCTTCGGGCCGCGCGTTCGGGTTGGGTGGTGCCGAGGCGCGGGCCGGCGTCGGCGGTGGCTGGCGATAATAGCCGCCGCCGGGCGGGACCGGCGCGGGCGGTGGCGCCTGCATCGGCGGTTGAAATCTGCATTGGCGCCGCCGGTGCTGAAGGTGCTGATATCTGCGACGAGATCTGCATCAGGTTCGCCGGCGCCCAGCTGCCCTGCGAGTTCGGGATCGCCGCGACCGGCACGCCCTGATGCGCGGCCTTCATGAAGCGGGTCCACACTTCCACCGGCAGTGCGCCACCCGTCGCCTTTTTGGTGGGCGAATTGTCGTCATTGCCGAGCCAGACGCCGGTGACGAGCTTGGCGGTGTAGCCGATGAACCAGGCGTCGCGATAATCCTGGCTGGTGCCGGTCTTGCCGGCGGCGGTCCAGCCGGGGATCTCCGCCTTGCGCGCGGTGCCCGAGATCAGCGTCTCGCGCATCATGCTGTTCATCATCGCATCATAGCGCGGCTCGATCACCTGGTTGGGCGGCTCCGTCGGGCGGTCATAGAGCAGCTTGCCGGAGCTGGTCTTGATCCGGGTCACCACATGCGGCGACACGGCGTAGCCGCCATTGGCGAACGGCGCATAGGCGCCGACCAGCTCGATCACGGATACTTCCGACGTGCCGAGCGCGATCGAGACGTTCGGTTCGAGCTTGGAGGAGATGCCGAGCCGGTGCGCGGTGCGCACCACATTCTTGGCGCCGACCTCGACGCCGAGCCGCACCGCAACCGTGTTCAGCGACATCGCCAGCGCCTGGGTCAAGGTCACCGAGCCGAAATATTCGTGGGTGTAGTTCTCCGGCTTCCAGCCCTTGATGTCGAGCGGCGCGTCGGTGCGGATCGTGTCCGGCGTCAGCCCGGATTCGACCGCGGTGAGATAGACGAATGGCTTGAACGACGAGCCCGGCTGCCGCTTCGCGGTGACCGCGCGATTGTACTGACTCTCGGCATAGTTCCGGCCGCCGACCATGGCGCGCACCGCGCCGTCGGGCGTCATCGCCACCAGCGCGCCCTGGCTGACATTGAACTTCACGCTCTTGGCGGCGAGCTCGTCGATCACGGCGGCTTCGGCGACGTTCTGCAGCTTCGGATCGATCGTGGTCTGCACCACGATGTCCTGGTCGATCTGGCCGACCAGATCGTCGAGCACTTCACCGATCCAGTCGGCGACATAGTTCACGGTGCCGGCGCCGGCCGGCTTCACCGCAATCGAGGGTTGGCCGATCGAGGCCTTTGCTTGCGCTTCGGTGATGAACTTGGCGTCGGCCATCGCCGCGAGCACGACCTGCGCGCGCTGCTCGGCGCCCTCGGGGTTGCGGTTTGGCGCCAGCCGCGACGGCGACTTGACGAGGCCCGCGAGCATCGCAGCTTCCGGCAAGGTCACGTTCTTCGCCGACTTGCCGAAATAGCGCTGGGCTGCGGCCTCGACGCCGTAGGCGCCGGAACCGAAATAGACGCGGTTGAGATAGAGCTCGAGGATCTCGTTCTTGGAATGCTTGCGCTCCAGCCACAGCGCGAGCTCGGCCTCCTGCAGCTTGCGCTGCATGGTGCGTTCCTGGGTCAGGAACAGGTTCTTGGCGAGTTGCTGGGGGGTCAAGGTCGAACCGCCCTGCGAGACGCCGCGATGCAGCACATTGGTGACGGCTGCGCGTAAGATGCCGAGCGGGTCGACGCCGAAATGCGAATAGAAGCGGCGGTCTTCAATGGCGATGAACGCCTTCGGCAGATAGGGCGGCAGGTCCTTCAACTCGATGTTGGCGCCGGCCATTTCGCCGCGCTGCGCCAGCACGCTGCCGTCGATCCCGACGATCTGGATCGTCGGCGGACGTTTGGGAATTTCCAGGGACTGGATCGGCGGTAGATGCGCGCCGACCCACACCACGACACCGATCGCGGCGATGCCCCCCCACAGGCCGAGCACCGCGGTCCAATAGAACAGCCGGCCGATCCCAAAGCCGCGCGACTTGGTCCGCCGCTTGCTGCCGCTGCGCGACGGGCGCGGTTTCTCACTACCGGAATCGCTGCTTTTGGGTTTGGATTTGGCGGGCGTATCGTCGCCGCCGCCGGGAACGCGATCGGAGGGCGACAGTCGGAGGTCGGCAAGCGCGGCCGGAAGCCCGAACAGCGGCTCCTTGCGCGCACCGCCTTTTTTACGTCCCCACGCCATCCGCAACGCTCACACCCTGACAGGGGCGCACGCTAGCGTTCCCGGTTTAAGGGGCGGTTACGCAAAGCTTAACGGGGGATTAGGAGGTGAGGCGGCGCGTGCTAAATAGAGATGGAACAACAAAACAAAGGAGCACCGCATGGGCCATATCGATCCGACCAAGGACGTGTTTGCGCAATTCCGGGACAACAACCGGCCGGGCCCGATCCACATGCTCAATCTGGTGCGCTTACGCGAATGGGCCTCCTATCCCGACGGCCGCAAGGCGACCGGCGCGGAGGCCTATGCCGCCTACGGCCGTGAGAGCGGGCCGGTGTTCGAACGCCTCGGCGGCCGCATCGTGTGGCAGGGCCGCTTCGAGCTGATGCTGATCGGTCCGCAAGAGGAGCGCTGGGATCACTGTTTCATCGCCGAGTATCCAAGCGCGCCTTGCCGCTTTCGTCGAAATGATCCGGGATCCCGTCTATCGCGAGGCGGTGAAGCATCGCCAGGCCGGCGTGGAGGATTCGCGGTTGATCCGACATGCCGTGCTGCCGGTCGGGAAGAATTTCGGCGAGATTCCGGAGTGAGCGCACGAAGCGAGATTTCTATCCCGTCATCCTGAGGAGCCGCGAAGCGGCGTCTCGAAGGATGCACGGCCCGGCTGGTGGCCGTCGACCCTTCGAGACGGCCGCTGCGCGGCCTCCTCAGGGTGATGGAGTGGTCGGGCGAAGCCCAAAAACAAATCGGCGGCCTGGAGGCCGCCGATTGCATCTCAACTCTGTTCGAACGACTAGCCCGCCGGGCCGGCATCCTCGAGGATCGGGCCGAACAGCTCCCAGCGCTCGCCGTTGAACTTCATCATCTGCAGCTGCTTGTTGACGCGATAGTCGTTCGGCGTGGTGTTGCCCTTGATGCCGGGCAGCGCCATGTCGAGGTCGACGTTCTTCAGGTTGGTGGCCTGCTTCAGCACGTTCTCGCGCGTCAGCTCGTCGCCGCACTGCTTCAGCACATGCACCATCAGCTGGGCGGTCGAGTAGCCGTAGGTGTTGAAGTTCGAGTTCTTGTCGCCGTCGGGATAGTACTTGGCCATGAAGTCGAAATAGCGCTTCATGCCCGGATCGTCCTTCCACTGCGGATCGGCGGGATCCTTGCCGTAGTTGGTCGAGATCAGGCCCTTGGAGGCCTCCAAGCCCGCCGGCTGCAATACGGCGCCGACCGAGGTGGCGTTGATGTCGACGATGTGGACCGGATGCCAGCCGAGCTCGGCGATCTTCTTGATCGCCTGCGCGGCTTGCTTCGGCGTCGAGGCCGAGAAGAACAGGTCGGCGCCGGCGTCCTTGATCTTGATCACCTGGGAATCGATCGTCGGGTCGGAGACCTCATAGGAGGCTTCGGCCACGATCATCTTGGCCACCTTGTCGCCGAGGCCGGCCTTGATGCCGTTCAGATAATCCTTGCCGAGGTCGTCGTTCTGATAGAGCACGCCGATCTTGGCGTTCGGATGCTCCTTCAGGATGTACTGGCCGTAGATGCGGCCTTCGACGAAGTAGTTCGGATTGAAGCCGAGCGTCCACGGGAAGTTCTTCGGATCGGTGAACTTCGAGGCGCCGGTTGCGGCGAACAGCTGCGGCACCTTCTTGGCGTTGAGATATTTCTGCACGGCGGCGTTCGACGGCGTGCCGACGATCTGGAAGGTCAAGAGCACTTCGTCGCTCTCGACGAGCTTGCGCACCTGCTCGACGGCCTTGGGCGGCGAATAGGCGTCGTCATACTGGATCAGGTTGATCTTGCGGCCGTTGATGCCCCCCTGATCGTTGATCATCTTGAAATAGGCCGCCTGGGTCTTGCCGATCGAGGCATAGGCGGAAGCCGGTCCGGAGAAGGGGACGGTCTGGCCGATCTTGATCTCGGTATCGCTCGCGCCGGGATCGTATTTCTTTTGCGCGGAGGCCGACGTTGCAGACAGCGCGATCGCGAGCGCCGTTGCCGTGACCAGGTGGAAAATCCCATTCCTCATAATGCTGTTTCCCTCACGTGACTGATGGTTGACCGATGATCTTGTCCGCGGGTTCAAGGTCCCGCGGTCGCCATCGCTGGGCCGGGATACTGGAGGAACCGTTGCTGCGACGCAAGACGACGGATGCCGAAAAGGCGAGCAATTTCAGTCAACGAAAGTAGGGGGCGGCGCAAAAAGAACCGGCGCAGCGGGGATGCGCTGCGCCGGCTCCAGTGCTGTCTCTTGCTTCACCTCTCCCGCTTGCGGGGGAGGTCGGATTGCATCGCAGATGCAATCCGGGTGGGGGCTCCTTCCGCAACATGATTCGTGGATAGACCCCCACCCCAATCCTCCCCGCAAGCGGGAGAGGGGGAAGCAGCTTCTTCGCGTCCGCGACCTAACCCGCCGGCCCGGTGTCCTCGATGATCGGGCCGAACAGCTCCCAGCGCTCGCCGTTGAACTTCATCATCTGCATCTGCTTGTTGATGCGATAGTCGTTCGGTCCCGTCGTGATCGACATGCCGGGCAGCGCCAGGCTCGGCACGAACTTCTTCAGGCTGGTCACCTGCTTCATCAGGTTCTCGCGGGTGAGGTCGTCGCCGCACTGCTTGAGCACCTGGATCAGGAGCTCGGCCGTCGAATAGCCGTAGGTGTTGACGGTGTTGAGCTTGTCGCCCTCCGGGTAATACTTGTCCATGAAGGCGAAATAGGCCTTCACGCCGGGATCGTCCTTCCATTGCGGATCGGCGGGATCCTTGCCGTAATTGGTCGAGATGATGCCCTTGGAGATGTCGAGGCCGGCCGGCTTCAGCGTCGCCGACACCGGGCTCGCATTGATGTCGAGGATGTGCACCGGGTGCCAATCCAGGTCCGCGACCTTGCGGATCGCTTGAGCAGCGAATTTCGGCGTCGACGCGTTATAGAGCAGGTCGACGCCGGCGGCCTTCAGCTTGACGATCTGGGAATCGACGGTCGGGTCGGTCAGCTCGTAGGACACCTCGGCGACGATCATGCTCGCTGCCTTGTCGCCGAGCCCGCTCTTCAGGCCGGTGATGTAGTCGCGGCCGAGATCGTCGTTCTGGTAGAAGATGCCGATCTTGGCGTTGGGATGATTGGCCAGGATGTATTTGGCGTAGATGCGTCCCTCGGACTGGTAGTTCGGGTTGAAGGCGATCGTCCAGGGTGCGTTCTGCGGATCGGAGAAGCGCGAGGCGCCGGTGGAGGCGAGCAGCTGCGGCACCTTCTTGGCATTCAGGTATTTCTGCACGGCGGCATTTGAGGGCGTGCCGATGATCTGGAAGGTGAACAGCACCTCGTCGCCCTCGACCAGCTTGCGCACCTGCTCGACCGCCTTCGGCGGTGAATAGGCGTCGTCATACTGGATCAGGTTCAGCTTGCGGCCGTTGATGCCGCCCTGATCGTTGATCATCTTGATGTAGGCCGCCTGGGTCTTGCCGATGCCGGCATAGGCGGATGCCGGGCCCGAGAACGGGACGGTCTGGCCGATCTTGATCTCGGTGTCGGTCGCGCCGATGTCGTATTTCTTCTGCGCGGTGGCCGATGTAACCGACAACGCGATGGCAAGCGCTGTCGCAGCGAGCAATTGCACGCTCCTCATGTCCGTGACCTCCCATGTTGCCGGTGATCTTGTCCGCAAGGCTCAAACCCGCGGATGTCACCGTTATCAGGGATGATGGAGGAAGGGCGCGGGCATTGCAAGGCGATGCTCCTGCGCGCGATGTCGCGTCAAGGCGGGCCAGAGCAGGATCAGCGCGAGTGCGGCGGGCGCCGCCTGCACATATCGCGGTCTCCTCACCGGAATTCGGGTGGACGCTAGCACGCGCACGGTGAACTGTATGCCGAGCGACCTGTTTCGAGAGCAATGACGTTCCAGAGTGACTGATATGGCCGACCGTAAGACCGCACAGACGTTCAACCTCGACCGCCTCAAGACGCCGATCGGCGCCGCGCTGCTGGTGACCGATGACGACGGCGTGCTGCGCGCGCTCGACTGGGACGACTATGAGGGGCGAATGCTCGACCTGCTGCGGTTGCACTATGGCGCCGTGACGCTACGGGACGGCCGCGCACCGGCGGCGATGCGCAAGGCGCTCGGCGATTACTTCAACGGTGATCTCGATCGCCTGACTGATGTCGAATGGCGCGTCGCCGGCACGCCGTTCCAGCAGAAGGTCTGGCACGCGTTGCCGAAAATTCCGCCGGGCACCACCATGAGTTACGGCGCGCTGGCTATGAGGCTGAAAGTGCCGAATGCGATGCGCGCGGTCGGCCACGCCAACGGCTCCAACCCGATCAGCGTCGTCGTGCCCTGTCACCGCCTGATCGGCGCCAACGGCTCGCTGGTCAAATATGGCGGCGGACTGGAGCGCAAGCGCTGGCTGCTGCGCCACGAGGGCGTCGAGATATAGCGGCCGACCTCGGCCGCAGCGAGACGATCAATCGAGATCCTCGCGCGGCATGTTGCGCAGATCACGCACGATGTAGAGGAATACAACGAACGAAGGCACCCACGCGAGGATCGCTCCTACCAGCATCGCATCGACCGTCGTCATCGGAGCTCCCTGGAGCGTTGTTCACGCATTTTCGAACGAAGTGGCCGCCGGTTCGCGTGAAGAAAACGCGTCAAACAAAATCTGGCGTTCGCCGTCAGATCAGCTTTTTCGATGAGCCGCCGGTTCTCGGAGGGGATAGAGCCACTTCCAATAGACCTTGTTGCGCTCCAGCTGCCGCTTGTAGATCTCGCGGCACTTCGTCGAGCAGAACTGCTCGAAATACCAGCTGTGCCGGATCAGTCCGAAGGGCCGCCGGCATCCTGGATTCCCGCAACGGCCGGTCATGATGCTGCCTCCGCATTCGCTCGCCAAAGCCAGCGAATGAAGTTCTCCTGACCCTTGTGAAGACAGAGCCGTCCGCAGTAGCGTTCACCCGCCGGATTTCGCAAGCAGATGATCTTGGCATCTTCACTGTCACACTGGGCGCAGCGCGGTTCCGTACGCATGGCGACTTCCCTCCGAGGAACTGCCATTTGCCAATCAAGAATGTCTGATGCTGTCGTCGCCGTCGGCCTTCTTGAGGGACGGCGCCGCGAAATCTCGCGCTGCCACCGTCGATGTGCAACTTGTCCAGATGTTTCTCGGCATCATCCTTGCGTATACTCGATTTGAACTCACCCGCGCGTCGCTGTGCCATGCTGTGCGAGAGCGGCATCGAGGCATTCGACCAGCGCATCTCCGTCGAACGGCTTGATCAGAAAGCAGATCGCGCCCGCCTCCATGGCTCGGGCCCGATCGGCTTCGACGGAGAAGGCCGTGATGAAAATGAACGGAAGGCGCCGGCCGTCGGCAATCAGGCGCGCCTGCAGGTCGAGCCCGCTCATGGCCGGCATCCTGACATCGGCTATCACGCAGGAGGTGTCGTTCAGTTGCGGCGAATGCAGGAATTCTTCGGCCGACGCGTAGGTCTGGACCGCGTAGCCAAGCGACCTGACCAGATTGTCGGTTGCGGTGCGGACCGACATATCATCGTCGACGATTGATATCACCGGGTTGGACAAGAAGGGCTTTCCTGGAACGGCCAGAGGGGCCTCTGGTGCATGCGATCACGGAGCCACAGTGCGTCGTCGGCCGCGGCCGGAGAATCATACTTAGGTTTGCGCGCCGCCGGATGCCTGCTTGATCCCGAGGATCTGCGCCATCCTGACCAGATCAGGCAACGACTTCGCCGCCATTTTCCGCATAATGTGCCCACGGTGTATCTTGACTGTGATCTCGGCTACGCCGATCTCGGCGGCGACCTGCTTGTTCATGAGCCCCGCGGTGACGAGGCTCATGATCTGGCGCTCGCGAGGGGTCAGGGTCGCGAAGGCTGCGCGCAGGTTCGCGACCGCCCTGGCCTCATGGCGGCGCGTTCTGTCGCGTTCGATCGCAGTCGTGACGGCATCCAGCATGTCCTGATCGCGGAACGGCTTGGTCAGGAAGTCGACGGCTCCGGCCTTCATGGCTCTGACCGTCATCGGGATATCGCCATGGCCGGTCATGAAGATGATCGGAATATGAATGTCGGCCCTGGCCAGCTCCGCCTGGAAGTCGAGGCCGCTCAGCCGAGGCAGCCTGATGTCCAGGATCAGGCAGCTCGGAACATCGGGGAGCGTCTGCTGCAGAAATTCATGGGCCGACCCGAACGCCGTGTTCCGCAGGCCGACCGACCGGAAAAGATTGCTCAGCGAGTCTCGCACCGACAAATCGTCGTCGACGATGAACACGATCGGATCCTCGACGTTCGCGAGGGCGGAGGGCGATGCCGCGCGTCCAATCACCATGCATGACCCTCCTGACGCAGCGGCAGGGTGAACTGGAACGTCGTGCCGGGGCCGATATTTCTGGACACGGACAGGCGCCCTCGGTGGGCTTCGACGATCGAGCGGCAGATCGACAACCCCATTCCCATGCCGCTGGCTTTGGTGGTGTAGAAGGCGTCAAACAGCCGCTCGGCATTCTCCGTCGCAACCCCGACACCACAGTCGGTGACCGTGACCAGGATCTGCCCGGTATCGTCATGGCGGGTCCGGATCACGAGTTCCCGTGGCCTGTCCGTGACCGGCTGCATTGCCTCGATGCCATTGACGACGAGGTTGAGGATGACTTGCTGCAGCTGGATGCGGTCGGCGACGACGGGCGGGAGCGCGGCAGCGAGGTCCAGCTGCAGGGATACAAGGTGGCTCTGCAGTTCATGCTGCACCAGGCCGATCACCTCGTTGATGGCTTCATTGATGTCGAGCGGCGCCATCTGACCGGTTGTCTTGTTCATCAGGGCGCGGACGCGCTGGATGACCTCGCCGGCCCGGTTGCCGTCGCTGATAATCGACCTGACCGCCCCGCGCGCTTCATTCAGATCGGGAGCCGCCCGGTCGAGCCAGCGCAGGCATGCCGCAGCGTTGGCGACCACGGCGGCAAGCGGCTGGTTCACTTCATGGGCGATCGATGCGGCGAGCTCGCCGAGTGCCGTCACGCGCGTGACGTGCGCGAGGTTGGTCTGTGCTTCATGCAACTCCGCCTCGGCTCGCTTGCGGGCGGTCACGTCGGTCACCGCTCCGATGAATTCGGTGTCGCCCGAGGGGGTGGTCACCGCATGCGCCCTGGCGTGAACATATTTGATCGCGCCGTCCGGCATCAGCAATCGGTAGCCGTGCTCGAAGTTCTTGCCGTCGAGCGAGGCACTGTCGACGGTCCGTTGCACGCGGGTGCGATCATCCGGATGGATGCGCTGAAGGACCGTGGCATGCTTGATGGAAGGAGCCCTGTCGAATCCGAAGATCCTGAACGTCTCTTCCGACCAGATCACCTCACCGCTGGCGACGTGCCAGCCAAAGCTGCCGGTGTGGCTCAATCGCTGGGCTTCGCTCAGGTACATCTCGCTCTGCTGCAGCGCGTTTTCGGCTTGTTTGCGCTCGGTGATATCCTCGCATGCGATCAGGACGATCAATCGATCGTCCTGCCGCCGCACGGCCTTGGCATTTTCACGAACCCAAAGTCTTGAGCCGTCCTTGCGGACCTTCCGGATTTCCCAATTGTGGGTTTGGCCGATGTTGTCGAGGCACGCCGCGACGTTGCGCTGGACCGTCTGATGGTCTTCGGCGGCAAAGACCCGCAGCACGGATTGTCCAAGCAATTCGTCGGCGGTGTAGCCGAGTTGTGCCGCGCCGAACGTGTTGACCGACAGCACGAGACCCGTGGCGTCGACCATGAAGTACATGACCGGGTTGTGCTCGAACACCTCCTTCCATTGAGCTTCGCTGTTCCGCAGGGCCTCTACCGCGCGCTCTTCGCCGCTGGCCCGGCCGCGCAACATGGCTTCCATCTGCCTGTGGGTGCGCGCCACCACCCCCATCATCAGCAACGCGGCGGCAAGCGACGCGATCAGCAGCGCCAGGGCAATCAGATGGGCGGAAGCTGCAGGCTGCGGACCAAGCAGCAGCCCGATGCAGGTTGCGGCCAAAGCCAGCACCATGCCGCCGAGCAGCCATTGCTCGGCCGACCAGGGCCTCGTGGTCGGGATGCGCATCATTGGCAGCACCAGCACTTGGCCGTTCAGCACTTGGCCATCATGGGCCGCGCTGCGTCGCTAGGTGACCGCTACCATCAGCGGCGACAACGTCGCCCTCCTAACAAACTGCATACTAGCAGCTTTCTCGACGTCCGAACGGGATCGTGGGGGCGATTTTAGCGATCCACTCGCGTGGCGTGAGATCGCGCGGAAAGCGCAATCGCCGGACGAACTCAGGCCCAGGTTGCGGCTAAACCAAGGTATGTCGTCCCCATCCGAATGTAACGGCCGGATCAACCTCCGTTCAATGGCCCGTTTCCTCCCGGTGGCTACGCTTATTGGGTAACTCGATGACAGTAGATGCCTTTCGGGGTTCAACAATCGCCAATCAGAGACGGGAGATTGAAATGCCCAACACGCGCCTGCATCTGATCCTTTGCTCCGACGACGTCGCGCGCGAGACGACGCCTCAGAGACGTAACCGCAGCTTTCAGCCCTCCGTGATCGACGGCGGCAAGCAAGCAGCGCCCGTGCAGGCTGACAATTCGTGGATCGATCTGCTCGACGTCTTCGATTTGAGCGTTGTGCTCTGTCAGGCGAGCTACCTGGCCTTGCTGGGGGCAAGCCTCGCGGCGCTGCAGCCGCAATTGAACGTGCCGGATCCAGGGTCGTAGCCCGCTCTGGATCTAAGTCCGGCAGGCTGCCGGGACCGACGCGCTGGCTGCTCACGCCTGGGTCGCGCAAAGTGGGTCCGACAACAGCCTCCGTGAGAGCCCGGAATCCACTCCCCGTCTAGCCCCGGCCCTGATGGATTCCGGGCTCAGTCCCTGCAGGTGCATTGAGCTCCTGAACGTGACAAATTGCAGCAGTTTTTCCGAAAGATGGCCGGTTCGCTTTAGCCGCTTCTGAAGCACCTGATTATTGGATCTGTCGGGCCACAACATCGCTCCGCCGAGTTGTGCGTTGGTTTGCGCACTGACAGTTCAGGGGCCGGTCATCATGAATCAGGCACAGCCGCAGAAGCCGCTTCCCGAAGGCGATATTTCCGTCATCAAGGACGAGGAAGCGGGCGCGCGGGGATTGCAGCGCGACTTGCAGGGCCGCTTGCAGCCGGCGGACGACGAGCCGGTCAGCGAGCCTGTCAATGATAGCGCCCCCCATCCCGAAGCGCCTGCAGGCTCGGGCCGGTGGGTTCGACGCCTGCTCAAGGTCGGCATTGGCCTCGCCCTCGTCGCGATCTTCGGATGGCTGCCGCTGAAAGCCGTGCTGCAGACCTCGAGCGTCGAGGCCGTGGTCAATGCCAGGATCGTGACCCTGCGCTCGCCGATCGACGGCACCGTGAGTGCGAAGCCGCAGAGCTCCACGCAGCTCAGTGTGGTCCACGAAGGCGATACGATCCTTCATGTCGTCAACGCGCGCGGCGATCGGGTGCGGCTCGACGATCTCCGGCGGCAGATGTCCCGGATGGAGAATGAGCGCCCGAGTCTCGCCGCAAAGCTTGCGGCCGCCGAGACGTCGCAACAGGACCTCGCGCGCCAGGCGGCCCAGTTCCGCGACGGCCGCATCCTCCAGCTCGAGGCGCGCATCGCCGAAATCCAGACCGCGATCGAGGCCGCGGCCGCGCGACGGGAAGAAGCGACGGCGGCGGTTGAACGCGCCTCGTCGCTGATCAAATCGGGCAGCGTCTCGACGGTCGAAATGGCCCGGCTGACGCGCGAGCAGGCGATCGCCCATCAGACCGAGATAGGCGCGCAGCGCCGGCTCGACGCCGCCAAGGTCGAACTCACCGCGGCAAGGAACGGTACCTATCTTGGCGACAGCTACAATGACCGGCCGAGTTCCGTGCAACGCGAAGAGGAGATGCGCCAGCGCGTCAGCGATCTGCGCGCCGATCTGGTGCATTCCGATGCGGAGATCGACTGGCTCACCCACGAGATTGCCTCGGAGCAATTGCACTACATTAACCGGGCGGAAGCCGACATCAAGGCGCCGGTCGGCGGACGCATCTGGGAGATGATGACGTCGCCGGGCGAGGACGTCAGGGCCGGGCAGCCCCTGCTCAAGCTGCTTGATTGCAGCGGTGCGGTGGTCACCGCCAATGTCACCGAAGGCGTCTATAACCGCCTCAGGCTTGGTGAGCAGGCGAGCTTTGAGCCGAACGACGGCAGCGCTTCGATCAAGGGTGAGATCGTCAACCTCACCGGTGCATCGGGGGCGCCCGCGAACCTTGCGATCAATCCGGATGCGCTGAACAAGGAACCGTACCGGGTGACGGTCTCGATGCCGGAACTCGATACCACGGGCAAGGAATGCGCAGTCGGCCGCACCGGGCGGGTGGTGTTCAACACGGACGCGGCAAAGTCATGATGGCGGCATTCGCGCCCGAGGCTGGTCGCCTTCGGCGCCTGTCTTGCGATCCTGCCGCTGCTCCGGCGCGAGCAGACGCTGGGGCGCGTCATGATGACCGGCATATCGTTCCTGCTGCTGTTGCACTACTTCGTCTGGCGGGTGACCCAGACCTTGCCGCCGTTGGGGCTCACCGCCGACGCGGTGGTCGGCTATCCCTTCGTGGCGGCCGAGGCGGCCTCGATGATCGCGGTGTGCCTGTCGCTGCTGTTCCTCAGCCGCACCATCGACCGCTCGCCCGAGGTCAATGCCATCCTGCGCCGGTCCAGGGCGCCGACGGATGCCCCGCTCGTCGACGTCTTCATCTGCACCTACAATGAGGAGAAAGCGATCCTCGAGCGCACCATCATCGGCGCCACCGGGCTGAACTATCCCAACTATCGCGTCTGGGTGCTCGACGACGGGCGGCGGGTCTGGCTGCGCCGGCTCGCCCAGGAGCTCGGCTGCAATTACCTGACCCGTCCGGACAACCGCCACGCCAAAGGCCGGCAACATCAATCATGCGCTCCAGCACGTATCCGCCCTGCCGGACCGCCCGGAGTTCATCTCGATCCTCGATGCGGATTTTGTCCCGATGCCGGACTTCCTGACGCGGGCGATGAGCCTGATGCAGGACGGCACCGTCGGCGTCGTGCAGACGCCGCAGCACTTCATCAATCCGGATCCGATCCAGACCAATCTCGCCGCAACCGACGTCTGGCCCGACGAACAGCGTTTCTTCTTCGACATCCTGATGCCGGCCAAGGACGCCTGGGGCACGGCATTTTGCTGCGGCACCTCATCGCTGATCCGCTTTTCCGGCCTGATGCAGATCGGCGGCTTTCCGACCGATTCGGTGACGGAGGATTATCTCGTCACGCTGCGCCTGAAGGAAAGGGGATTGCGCACGGTCTATCTCAACGAGCGCCTGACCATCGGACTCGCGCCGGAGGGATTGAAGGAATACATCACGCAGCGCGGGCGCTGGTGTCTCGGCTTCATGCAGATCTTCAGGGGTCGCAGCGGGCCGTTCTCGCGGCAATCGAAGCTCGCCTTCATGGACCGGCTGTCGCTGGTCGACGCCTTCATGAGCTGGGCGGCGGTCTATGGCACCAAGGTTTTCGGCCTCGTCGTGCCGTGGCTCTATCTGCTGTTCGGCATCAAGGCGGTTCACGCCGATCTGTTCGAGCTTCTGAAGTACTTCATGCCGTTCTATGTCTGGCACGCCTTCACCATGGCCTGGATCTCGCGCGGTCGCTCGCTCGCGATCATGACCGACGTGTCGCAATACATCGCCGCCCCCGCGGTCCTGAAGGCGGTCGTGACCGGCCTCGCCAAGCCGCAAGGCCACAAGTTCAAGGTGACGGCCAAGGGCGGCGACCGCAATCGCCGCTTCATCGAGTGGCCGCTGCTGCGGCTCTATGGCAGCGCCTTGCTCATCACGCTGCTGGCGATCGCCTACGCATTCATCCTGCATCTGCGCGGCGACAGCATCGCCTATGGCGGGCTGGCGCTGGCCTGGAGCCTCTATAATTGCGTCGTGCTCGCGATCGTGTGCTTCATTTGCATCGAGCAGCCGCGGCGTCGCAAGGCCGAGCGCTTCGAACGTGACGAGCCGATCCTGATTCACGAAGGTACGGAGCCGCGGCTGGTCCGGATGGTCGACATTTCGATCTCGGGCGCGCGCTTCATCGATCCCGCCCCTCCCGCAATCGGCGCCTCGATCAAGTGCAATGTCTACGGACAGAACGTGGCCGCGCTCGTGGTCCGCCGCACCCGCGATGGCTTCGGCGTCCGTTTCGAGGACGCGGTTGCGACGCGGATCAATGTCGTGCGCGCATTCTATGCCGGCGAATATGTCCGCGCCTTCCGCAGTGTCCGCGCAGCGCCGGTCGGCAAGGCCCTGCTGATGCGGCTGTTCGGCTAGACTAGAGCGGTATGAATGAGGTGGGCCTGCAGCAGTTCCATCCGTCGTCATTCCCCGATGCGCAATTGCGCATACGGGGAATGACGAGTGGAGAGAGGCGACGCGTCAAGCCGCCGGCTTCGCCGCCTGGTCCTCGGTCGACAACAGATGCAGCAGCGCGCTCTTGATCGCGGCCTGCCGGGTCGGCGCGGTGATCTGGGCGCCGAGCAGGTCGGTGACATAGAACACGTCGCGGGCGCGCTCGCCGAAGGTCGCGACATGCGCCGAGGCGATGTTGAGGTTGAGCTTCGAGATCGCGGTGGTCAGCTGGTAGAGCAGGCCGGGGCGGTCGAGGCCGGAGACCTCGATCACGGTGTAGCGGTCGGACCACTGGTTGTTGATGGTCACTTCGGGCTCGACGACGAATGGCCGCGCCTTGCTGCGCACCGCGCGCTTCGCCACCGCCTCCGGCAGCCTGAGCTTGCCTTCCAGCACCTGCTCGATCATCTCGCCGATCCGCGTCGCGCGGCGGCCTTCGTCATCGTCGCGATCGTATTCGCGCGAGATCGAGATGGTGTCGAGCGCGCGGCCATCGGTCGTGGTGTAGATCTGCGCGTCGACGATGTTGGCGCCGGCGGAGGCGCAGGCGCCGGCGATGATCGACAGCAGCCAGGGATGGTCGGTCGCCAGAATCGTGAGCTCGGTGACGGCACGGACCTCGTCGAAGCCGACATTGATCGCGAGCTTGTGGCCGGCCTGCTCGCTGGCGCGGATGAAGCGCGCCTGGCGGATCTTGCGTTGCAGCTCGACCTTGAGCCAGTACGCCGGGTAGTGCCGGCCGATATAGGCGTTGAGCTCGACCTCCGGCCATTCGGTGAAGGCGCGGCGGAACTCGGCCTGCGCCACCGCGATGCGCTGGGCGCGGTTGACCTCGGAGAAGCCGCCGGTCAGCACCGGCTCTGTTTCATAGTACAGCGTGCGCAGGAGCTGCGCCTTCCAGCCGTTCCAGACACCGGGGCCGACGCCGCGGATGTCGGCGGTGGTCAGGATCGTGAGCAGCTTCATCTGCTCGACCGACTGCACCACGGCGGCGAAATTCTCGATGGTCTTGCGGTCCGACAGATCGCGCGATTGCGCCACCGTCGACATCGTCAGATGTTCCTCGATCAGCCACGCCACCAGCTCGGTATCGGCGGCAGAGAGGCCGAGCCGCGGGCATAGCCGCCGCGCCACCTTGGCGCCGGCGATCGAGTGATCTTCCGGCCTGCCCTTGGCGATGTCGTGCAGCAGGGTCGCGATATAGATCACCGGGCGGTGCTCAGGACGAATTTTGCGGAACAGGTCGCTGGCGACCGTGAACTCCTCGTTGCCGCCGCGCTCGATGTCCTGCAGGAAGCCGATGCAGCGGAGCAGATGCTCGTCCACCGTATAGTGGTGGTACATGTTGAACTGCATCATCGACACGATCTTGCCGAAGGCGCGGATGAAATGGCCGAGCACGCCGGTCTCGTTCATCCGCCGCAGCACGGTCTCCGCATCGTTCGAGGTCAGGATCTCCATGAACAGGCGGTTGGCTTCCTCGTTGTCGCGGAGCTGGGTGTTGATCAGCTTCAGCGAGCGCGTCACCGTACGCATCGCATCGGGATGGAAGGCGAGGTTGTTCTGCTGCGCGAGGCGGAAGATCCGGATCAGGTTGACCGGATCGTGCTTGAACACATCAGGGGCGGCGAGGTTGATGCGGTTGTTGTCGACGATGAAGTCGTCGCTGCCGGCCACCCGCCGCCGCTTGGTGCCGGGCCGCAGCCGCGCCACCATCCGGCTCAGCACCGGCGCCGGCTTGTTATGCTCCTCCTCGAGCTTGGCGCACAGGATCGCGGTGAGGTCGCCGACGTCTTTCGCGATCAGGAAGTAGTGCTTCATGAAGCGCTCGACGTCCTGCATGCCGGGATGCGAGGTGTAGCCGAGGCGCACCGCGATCTCGCGCTGCATGTCGAACGACAGCCGCTCCTCGGCGCGTCCGGCGAAGAAGTGCAAATTGCAGCGCACCGACCACAGGAAGTCGGCGCAGCGGCGGAAGGTGCGGTACTCCTGTGCGTCGAACACGCCGCGTTCCAGCAGCTCGTCGGTCTCGCGCACGCGGTAGACGTATTTCGCGATCCAGAACAGCGTATGCAGGTCGCGCAGGCCGCCCTTGCCGTCCTTGACGTTGGGCTCGACCAGATAGCGCGACTGGCCGGCGCGGCGATGCCGCTCCTCGCGCTCGGCGAGCTTGGCGGTGACGAATTCCGCAGCGGTGCCCTGCACCACTTCCTTGTCGAAGCGTTCGACCAGCTCGTCATAGAGCGGCTGGTCGCCGGTCAGGAAGCGGGTCTCCAGGATCGCGGTGCGGATCGTCATGTCGCCGCGCGCCTGGCGGATCGATTCGTCGACCGAGCGCGTGGCGTGGCCGACCTTCAGCCCCATGTCCCAGAGGCAATAGAGGATGGCTTCGGCGACCTGCTCGCCCCAGGCGGTCTGCTTGTAGGGCAGGATGAACAAGAGATCGATGTCGGATTCCGGCGCCATCAACCCGCGGCCATAGCCGCCGGTCGCGAGCTCACCACCGCCATGCGTTCGGCGCCCGAGGGGATCGGCGAGTGATAGAGATGCCGGGTCGCCGCCGCGTAGAGGATGCGGATGATCTCGTCCTGCACGAAGCACAGCCGTTCGGCGCAGCGGCGGCCGTGGCGGTCCTTCAGCAGCAGCTCCTGCGCCGTGGCGCGCGCCGTGATCAGCTCGGCCTTGAGCAGCTGCGCCATCGCGGCGCGGAACTGGTCCTCGCGGCCGGCATGCTGTTCGGCGAGTGCATTGACCGCCGCGGTGATCCGCTCGGTCTCGAAACGACCATCCGCTTCAGGGCGGACTTCGGCTACGACGCTGTCCATACGTTCATCCGATATCGGACGGAGCTGTTGCTGTCACTGACCAAAGTATATGGACAGCAGCTCCATGCTCTCGTGGCGGCGCTTCGCGCAAGACCACTTCCGCGCCATCTGGTGAAGGGTAGAGATTTTCCCGATGATCGCAAGTCTAACTCCTTGAATTAAATGATTGTTTCTTGGTTCGCGCGAGCCGATCCGCCGATGCAGAAATTTCCCGGCGCGCTTGGAGCTCAACGACGGCATCATCTCGGTGCAGCCGGCCAGCTCCAACAAAGGCGCTCGAATTCCTCGACGCCGGTGTGATCGATCTCGGCTTGACCGGACCGCTTGCGCGATCTCACCGCTAAATCCAGCGCCAGCGAGGCGATGTGGTGGTGACATCCGCTCTTGAAGGTCTTACATCCGAAGACCAAGAAGAATAGCCGGGAGACAAGTCCATGGACTCCGCCGAACTCCGCGCAATGCAGGCTCCGATCAAGGAGCGCTACAAGGCCGACCCCTCGGCCGCCGTGATCACGCTGAAGGCCAAGGGCACGATCGACAGCGAAAGTCTTTCCTGCAAGGTCGAAACCGGCCGCGCGCTCGCGGTCGCCGGCCTGCATCCCGCCACCGGCGGCTCCGGGCTCGAGCTCTGCTCCGGCGACATGCTGCTGGAGGCGCTGGTCGCCTGCGCCGGCGTCACGCTGAAATCGGTCGCGACTGCCGTCGAGGTGCCGCTGAAGGTCGGCAACGTCTTCGCCGAAGGCGATCTCGATTTCCGCGGCACGCTCGGCGTCGACAAGGAGGCCCCGGTCGGCTTCCGCGAGATCCGCCTGCGCTTCGACGTCGGCACCGACGCGCCGCAAGACAAGCTCGACCTGCTGCTGAAGCTCACCGAGCGTTATTGCGTGGTCTACCAGACCATCAAGAACGGCCCGAAAGTGTCGGTCACGATGCAGCGGGTGTGATGTCTCGCTTACCCTCCCCTGGAGGGGGAGGGTCGACGCGAATGCAATGAGCGGCGGGGTGGGGTGAAAGTCTCTCCACCCGATCAGCACCCGTGTTGAGAGATCACCCCACCTCGTTTCGCATTTCGCTGCGCTACATGCGAAACGATCCTCCCCCTCCAGGGGAGGATAAGAAAAGAAGAAATGTCCCCCGAACTCCACTTCGTCCTGCTCCTTGTGCTGCGCATGGCGGTTGCCGCCGCCTTCGTGGTCAGCGCGTCCATCATCACGGAACGTTCGGGGCCGGTGATCGGCGCGCTGATCGCAACCCTGCCGATCTCGGCCGGGCCGTCCTACACCTTCCTTGCGCTCGACCATGACGCCGCCTTCATCGCCGAGGGCGCGCTGTCGAGCCTGCCGGTCAATGCGGCGACGATCTTCATGGGCCTCACCTATGTCGTGCTGGCGCAGCGCTTCAGCATGTGGATCAGCGCGGGAAGCGCGATCGCATTGTGGCTCGTGCTCGGCACCATCATCCGCCAGTTCGCGTGGACACTCGCCGGCGGGCTGATCCTCAATGCCATAGCGTTTGCGATCTGCATTCCGCTGCTG
The DNA here is from genome assembly GCF_054057015.1 of Bradyrhizobium sp. JR3.5. Taxonomy (NCBI): domain Bacteria; kingdom Pseudomonadati; phylum Pseudomonadota; class Alphaproteobacteria; order Hyphomicrobiales; family Nitrobacteraceae; genus Bradyrhizobium; species Bradyrhizobium sp. JR3.5. The sequence continues at coordinate 2,519,094 of NZ_JBSRYV010000002.1, read as the reverse complement.
AGGCCTTATCGGCACGTCGCAAAGATGCCGCTCATCGCGCGGCGCTGGTACGACATCCCGCTGCGCGCTGCGCTGGTCGCAAGCCTGGTCGGCACGGTCGTCACTGCGTCGACCTGGGTCGGTCCGCGCGTTACCGGCGTGATCGCGCTATTTCCGATCGTGTTCTCCTCGATGATGCTGATCCTGCATCCGCGGATCGGCGGCCCCGCGACCGCCGCCGTGCTCGCCAATAGCGCCTGGGGTCTGCTCGGCTTCGGTCTCGGCATCGCCGTGCTGCACGTCGCGGTGCTGCAATTCGGCTCGCCCATCGGCCTCTGCTGCGCGCTCGCCACCTGCATCGCGTGGAACCTGGCGCTGTGGCAGATCGGGCGAAGGAAGAGCAGGAAAGCGTAGCCACGTCATTGCGAGGAGCGCAGCGACGAAGCAATCCATCTCTCCGCGTATGTGGAACGATGGATTGCTTCGCTTCGCTCGCAATGACGATGGAGAGCGCTACCCCTTCGGCAGTTTCGCCCGCAATGCATACAGCGCATCCAGCGCTTCGCGCGGTGACATCTCGTCGGGATGCAGCGCCTTCACCGCCTCGACCAGCAAATCCGCCTCGCTCGGCGGCTTGTCCTCACTTGCGGCGCGGGAGGGCACGGCGAACAGCGGCAGGTCATCGGCAAGCGCGCGGGCGGTCTGGCCGCGATCCTGGGCCTCGAGTTTCGCCAGCACTGATTTGGCGCGCGTGATCACGGCGGGCGGCAGGCCGGCGAGTTTTGCGACCTGGATGCCGTAGGAGCGGTCGGCGGAGCCCGGCAGCACCTCGTGCAGGAACACGACGTCGCCCTGCCACTCCTTCACCCGCACCGTGGCGTTGAACATCCGCGGCAGCTTGGCCGAGAGCGCGGTCAGCTCGTGATAGTGGGTGGCAAAGAGCGTGCGGCAGCGGTTGCTCTCGTGCAGATGCTCGATCGCGGCCCAAGCGATCGACAGGCCGTCGAAGGTCGCCGTTCCCCGGCCGATCTCGTCGAGGATCACCAGCGATCGCTCGCTCGCCTGGTTCAGGATTACGGCGGTTTCGACCATCTCGACCATGAAGGTCGAGCGTCCGCGCGCAAGATCGTCGGCGGCGCCGACGCGCGAGAACAGCCGGTCGACGATGCCGAGCCGCGCCCGCGACGCCGGCACATAAGAGCCGATCTGCGCCAGCAGCGCGATCAGCGCATTCTGGCGCAGGAAGGTCGATTTGCCGGCCATGTTCGGACCGGTGATCAGCCAGAGCTGGCCGGATTTCTGTCCGGGCGCGGGCGACAGATCGCAGGCATTGGCAATGAACGGCTGGCCGTCGCGCTTCAGCGCCTGCTCGACCACCGGATGGCGGCCGCCCTCGATCGCAAAGCCGAGCGAGCCGTCGACGTCGGGCCGCACGTAATTGTCGTCGATCGCAAGCTTCGCCAGCGAGGTCGCGACGTCGAGCATCGCAAAGGCATGCGCGGCGTTGCGCAGATCGTCGCTGGCGGCGAGCGCCATCGCGCTCAGCCGCTCGAAGATCTCGAGCTCGAGATTGAGCGCGCGCTCGCCGGCGTTGGCGATCTTGGCCTCGGTCTCGCCGAGTTCCGAGGTGGTGAAGCGAACCTGTCCGGCCAGCGTCTGGCGATGGATGAAGGTCGCATTGAGGGGCGGCGCGAACAGCTTGTCGCCGTGCTGCGCGGTGACCTCGACGAAATAGCCCAGCACATTGTTGTGCCGGATCTTCAGCGTCTTGATGCAGGTGTCCTCGGCGTAGCGCGCCTGCATCGCGGCGACGACGAGGCGCGACGCATCGCGCAGGTTCCGGCTTTCGTCGAGCGCGGCCTCATAACCTTCGCGGACGAAGCCGCCGTCGCGCTTGATCAGCGGCAATTGCTCGGAGAGTGCGCGGGAGAATTCCTGCGCCAGATCGCGTGACGGACGCTGTAGCGCCGCCATCACGGTCGAGATTTCGGCCGGGGGACTAGCGAGCTGCGCCAGCAGCTCCAGCGCCTGGTCGGCGGCGAGGATGCCGTCACGCAGGCTGGCGAGGTCGCGCGGCCCGCCGCGGCCGACCGAGAGCCGCGCCAACGCGCGCGACATATCGGGTGCCGCGCGCAGCACGGTTCTGATGTCCTCGCGCGCCGCGGAATCCGCGACGAAGGCGGACACGGCATCGAGCCGCCGCGCGATCACGGCAACATCGGTGAGCGGTGCGGCAAGGCGCTGCGCGAGGAGGCGCGAGCCAGCCGCAGTGACGGTGCAGTCGATCGCATCGAGCAGCGAGCCGCGGCGCTCGCCGGCTAGCGTGCGCGTCAGTTCGAGATTGGCCCGGGTCGCCGGGTCGATCGCCATCGTGGTGCCGGCGGCCTCGCGCGCCGGCGGCGACAGCGGCGGACGTTTGCCGACCTGGGTGCGGTCGATATAGGTGACGGCGGCGGCGGCGGCGGTCGCCTCCAGCCGCGACATCGCGGAGAGACCGTCCATGGTCGCGACCGCGAAATAGTCGCACAGCCGCCGCTCGGCGGTGGCGCTGTCGAACACGTCGCGGGTCAGCGGCGTCACCGACGGCAGCTCGCGCAAGGTCGGCGCGAGCTCGTTGTCGCTGTAGAGCGCGTCGGTGACGATGGCCTCGTTCGGATTGATGCGCGCCAGCGTTGCCGCAAGCTCCGCGGTCGCGCACTCCGTCACCATGAATTCCGAGGTCGAGATGTCGATCCAGGCAAGACCAAGCCGATCCGCGCCGGCCGAGCCGCGGGCGCGAGCGATCGCGATCAGGTAATTGTTGGTGCGGGCGTCGAGCAGCGTGTCTTCGGTCAACGTGCCCGGCGTCACCAGCCGCACCACGCCGCGGCGGACCACACTCTTGTTGCCGCGAGCCTTTGCCTCCGCGGGATTTTCGGTCTGCTCGCACACCGCGACGCGGTGCCCGGCGCCGATCAGGCGATGCAGATAGTCCTCGGAACGTTCGACCGGCACGCCGCACATCGGGATGTCCATGCCCTGGTGCTTGCCGCGCTTGGTCAGCACGATGCCGAGCGTCTTCGAGGCGATCTCCGCGTCCTCGAAGAATAGCTCGTAGAAATCGCCCATCCGGTAGAACAGCAACAGGCCGGGATGGGCCGCCTTGATCTCCAGATACTGTTCCATCATCGGCGTGACGCGCGACGGCGCCTCGGCGGCTGTGGCTTCGGGCGGAACGGGGATGGGCTGCTGAATGGTCATGAGGGAGCGGAAACTACAAAATTTCGTCGCGCGGTCCTATCCAAGAGGATGGGGTTTTCCACCCTCTCCACGGCTCGAAATATGACGAGGCCTCACGGGAACGCGCTGATGCCACGCAGCCACGTCAATTGACCTGCCGCGGGCACACTCCTAAAACTCACCTCAAGTTCCAGCCGATCCAGCGCCTAAGTCGCGGCATTCAGGGAGAGATTCAATGCGTGATGTGTTCATTTGCGATGCCGTCCGGACTCCGATCGGCCGTTTCGGCGGCTCGCTCGCCAAGGTGCGCGCCGACGATCTCGCGGCGGCCCCGATCAAGGCGCTGATGGCCAAGCACCCGACGCTCGACTGGAATCAGGTCGACGAGGTCTTTTTCGGCTGCGCCAACCAGGCCGGCGAGGACAACCGCAACGTCGCGCGCATGGCGCTCCTGCTCGCCGGCATGCCGGAATCGGTTCCCGGCCAGACCCTGAACCGGCTCTGCGCCTCCGGCCTCGATGCGGTCGGTGCCGCGGGCCGCGCGATCCGCGCCGGCGAGATCGATTTCGCGATCGCAGGCGGCGTCGAATCGATGACGCGCGCGCCGTTCGTGATGGGCAAGGCCGCGGAAGCCTTCTCACGCTCGTCCGAGATCTACGACACCACGATCGGCTGGCGCTTCATCAATCCCTTGATGAAGGCGCAGTACGGCGTCGATGCGATGCCGGAGACCGGCGAGAACGTCGCCGAGGAATTCCAGGTCTCGCGCGCCGATCAGGACGCGATGGCGATCCGCTCGCAGCAGCGCGCCGGTGCCGCGATCGCGTCGGGCTATTTCGCCGAGGAGATCGTGCCGATCCAGGTGCCCGGCGGCAAGGCCGGTCCCATCACGGTCGACAAGGACGAGCATCCGCGGCCGGAGACCACGCTCGAAGCTCTCGCCAAGCTGAAGCCGATCGTGCGCAATCCGGGCACGGTGACCGCGGGCAACGCGTCGGGTGTCAATGACGGTGCCGCCGCGATGATCCTCGCCTCCGAGCTAGCGGTGAAGAAGCACGGCCTGACCCCGCGCGCAAAGATCCTCGGTCTCGCCTCGGCCGCGGTGCCGCCGCGCATCATGGGCATCGGCCCGGTGCCCGCGACCAGGAAGCTGGTCGAGCGGCTCGGCATCAAGGTGTCGGACTTCGATCTGATCGAGCTCAACGAGGCCTTCGCCTCGCAGGGCATCGCATGCCTGCGCCAACTCGGCGTCAAGGAAGATGCCGATTTCGTCAATCCGCATGGCGGCGCGATCGCGCTCGGTCACCCGCTCGGCATGAGCGGCGCGCGGCTGGTGCTGACCGCCGTGCACGGCATGGAGAAGCGGGGCGGGAAGCTTGCCTTGGCAACTATGTGCGTCGGGGTCGGCCAAGGCGTCGCGGTCGCGATCGAAAAGCTGAATTAATCCAAATACCTGGAAGGGCTGAAAACAGCCCTTCCCCAATTTGGTTATGCATTATAATGATCTGATGTGAGCTCACCGGGCGCGTGGGCCGCGGAGGAAATTCGCCATGACCCTGTTGTATCCGCTGCAATCGCTTGCGGCCCATCCGGCGCGGCTGTCGCCGGACTATCGCTCCACCGTGAAGCGCTCGCCGCAGAAGCCGCTGATCCCGATGCGGCACACGCTCTCGGAATTGACCGGGCCGGTCTATGGCCATGAGACGGTGCGCGAGCACGACAACGATCTCACCATCCAGGCCAAGGGTGAGCCGCTCGGCGAGCGCATCATCGTGCACGGTCATGTGCGCGACGAGGACGGCCGCGGCGTGCCCAACACGCTGGTCGAACTGTGGCAGGCCAATGCCTGCGGCCGCTACATCCATGTCGTCGACCAGCATCCGGCGCCGCTCGATCCCAATTTCACCGGCGCCGGCCGCACCCAGAGCGATGACAAGGGTTATTACAAGTTCATCACCATCAAGCCCGGCGCCTACCCCTGGGGCAATCACCACAATGCGTGGCGGCCCGCGCATATCCACTTCTCGGTGTTCGGCCACTCCTTTATCTCGCGTCTGGTGACGCAGATGTATTTCCCCGGCGATCCGCTGTTTCCGTTCGATCCGATCTTCAACTCGGTGACGGATGAGAAGGCGCGGGCGCGGATGATCTCGTCGTTCGATCTCGAGAACACCAAGCCGGAATGGGCGCTGTGCTACCGCTTCGATATCGTGCTGCGCGGGTGCAACGCCACGCCGATGGAGACCAAGTAAGTGTCGAACCAGCGTCCTGATGGAATCACGCCCTCGCAGACCGTCGGTCCCTACTTCAAGTACGGCCTGACGCCGAACGGCGAATATGCGTGGAACGACGCCTTCAGCAACAATCTGCTAACGCCTGACGTCTCGGGCAAGCGCATCCGCGTCGAGGGCACCGTCTACGATGGCGACGGCGCCGTGATCCCGGACTGCATGCTGGAGATCTGGCAGGCCGACAGCCAGGGCCGCTTCTCCGATCCGCAGGATGCGCGCGCGCTGCCGAACTCCTCCTTCAAGGGTTTTGGCCGCTGTGGCACCGACAAGAGCGGTGGCTATGCGTTCGAAACCATCAAGCCAGGCGTGGTGCCTGACGCCGACGGCAAGCCGCAGGCGCCGCACATCGTGCTCGCGGTGTTCGCGCGCGGCATGCTGCTGCACCTCTACACCCGGATCTATTTCGACGACGAAGCCGGCAACGCCGGCGATCCTGTGCTCGCATTGGTGCCGGCCGATCGCCGCGCCACGCTGATTGCGAAACGCAAGGCCGGCGCGGGCAACACCTACACGTTCGACGTCCATCTGCAGGGCGACAACGAAACGGTGTTCTTCGACGTCTAGCCGCTGACCGCGCCCGGCGGCGCGCAAATCCAGCATGAAGGGACGACCCAAATCCGCTGCGCGCCCTCGCCGCAGCGGATTTCGCTTGACTATGCACAACCGGTTATATAGCAATTTAGTTATATAACTGAGATGAGGTCAAGCATGGCCAGCCTCGACGCCGCCTTCTCCGCGCTCGCCGACCCGACCCGCCGGGCGATCCTCGCGCGTCTCGCGCTGGGCGAGGCGACTGTGATGGAGCTGGTCGAGCCGTTCGAGATGACCCAGCCCGCGATCTCCCGCCATCTCAAGGTGCTCGAGGGCGCGGGCCTGATCGTCCGGCGCGTTGAAGGCACCAAGCGGCCGTGCCGGCTGGCGCCGACGGCGGTCGCCGAGATCGATCAATGGCTCGGCATGCTGCGGCGGGCGCTGGAAACCAACTACGACCGGCTGGACGGAGTGCTGGCCGCCATGAAGCCTGAGAAGTGAAGGGTATCCCATGAGCAAGTTGACGCTGAAGACCGAAGGCGACCGCTACATCGTTGTCACCAGGCGCTTCGTCGCGCCGCCCGAGGCGGTGTATCGCGCGCATACCGAGCCGGAGCTGCTGCAGAAGTGGCTGCTCGGCCCGGAAGGCTGGACCATGCCGGTCTGCGTCAGCGAGCTCAGGCCCGGCGGCAAGATTCGTTACGAATGGACCGACGGCAAGGGCGGCGGCTTTCATCTGACCGGCGAATATGTCGCGCTCGAACCGTTCAGCCGTATCGTGCATGTCGAGCGCATGCATCTGCCGGATGCGACGCCGGACAATCATGTCTAGACGCGGTTTGCGCCCGACGGCAGCGGCACCGTGATGACGATGCGGATGACCTTGCCGGATGCCGAGACGCGCGCGGCGATGCTCGCGACCGGCATGGAGCACGGCATGGAAGACAGCTATGCTCGGCTCGACCGCATGAGCTGAGTGCGACCGATGTGAGGGACAATGCGCGATCGTTTCCTGACCGGTCTGATTGGGTGTCCGATCGCGCATTCGGCGGCGCCTGCGATGCACGAGCAGGCCGCCGCCGTGCTCGGCGTTCGCGCTCACTACCAGCTCATCGAAGTGAAGGCCGCCGGGCGCGACGATCTGCGTGCGATGCTGGAGGGCGTCAGGCGGCTCGGCTTTGCCGGCGTCAACGTCACTTTTCCCTACAAGGAGGCGGTCATCGATCTGCTCGATGACCTCGCGCCGGATGCGCGCGCGATCGGCGCGGTCAACACCATCGTCGCCAGTGGCGCCCGGCTGATCGGACACAACACCGATGCGACGGGGTTTGCGCGTGCGATCGAACCGCTGCTTGCGTCAGCGCCGCGCGGTCCGATCGCGCTGATCGGTGCCGGCGGCGTCGGCAAGGCGATCGCCTTTGCGCTCGCCGGCCTCGGCGTCGCCGGGATCAGGATCTTCGACGCCGATGCCGCCAAGGCCGCGCAGCTTGCGGCCCAGCTGCGGGATCGCCACGCGGTCCACGCCACCAGCGTCGCGATCGCGGTGGACGGCGCCGTGGGCTTGGTCAATGCAACGCCGGTCGGCATGCTGCCGAGCCGCGAGACGCCGGTGCCGGATGCGCTGCTGCAACGCTCGATGTGGGTTGCCGACGCGGTCTACACGCCGCTCTGGACGCCGCTGCTGACAGCGGCCAAAGCCAAGGGCGCAAGCGTCCTGACCGGACGGGACCTCGCGATCAACGCCTCGGCCGATGCATTCAAGCTGTTCACGGGACTGGCACCGTCGCATGCGGCGATGGGAAATGCGTTCGACGCCGTGATGGCTGCACGCTACTCTCCGCCCGCTTGAAGGGCGGAGACATCAATGACAAAAATCAGGATCGGTCTGGCCGGCTGCGGCTTCGTGTCGGAGCTGCACATGGTCGCCTATCGGCGGGTCTATGGCGTCGATGTCGAGGTGAGGGCGGTGGCGGCGCGCGGCGCTCACGTGGTCGAGTTCGCGCGCAAGCACGAAATCCCGAACGCCTATCGCAGCTTCCCCGAGCTGGTCGCCGACGATGAGCTCGACGTCATCGACATCTGCACGCCGCCCAACCTTCATGCCGCGATGATCGTAGACGCGATGCAGGCCGGCAAGCACGTGATTTGCGAAAAACCGTTCAGCGGCTATTTCGGCCGCAAGGGTGACAAGCAACCGATCGGCAAGCATGTCCCGAAGGCGTTGATGTACCAGCGGGTGATGGCGGAGATGGAGCAGACCCGCGCCGCGATCGAGCGCAGCGGAAAGCTCTTCATGTATGCCGAGGACTGGGTCTACGCTCCGGCGGTGACCAAGACCGCCGAGATCATCCGCGCGACAGGCGACAAGATCCTGTTCATGAAGGGCGAGGAGAGCCATTCCGGCTCGCATGCCGCGCACGCCGCAGAGTGGGCGATGACCGGCGGCGGCTCACTGATCCGGATGGGCTGTCATCCGCTGTCGGCCGTGCTCTATCTCAAGCAGGTCGAGGCCCGCGCGCGCGGCGAGGCGATACACGTTGCCAGCGTCACCTGCGATGTCGGCAACGTCACCGCCGGTCTCAAGCCCGAGGAGCGCGGCTACATCAAGGCCAATCCGGTCGACGTCGAGGATTGGGGCACGCTGACCGCGACCTTCTCCGACGGCACCAAGGCGACGGTGTTCTCCGGCGACATGATCATGGGCGGCGTGCGCAATCTGATCGAGACCTACACGTCAGGCGGCTCGCTGTTCGCCAACATCACGCCGAACACGCACCTTGTGAGCTACCAGACCTCGGAGGAGAAGCTCGCCTCCGTGTACATCACCGAGAAGGTCGATCGCAAAACCGGCTGGCAATATGTCTGCCTCGAAGAGGAATGGACCCGCGGCTACCTGCAGGAGATCCAGGATTTCATGGAATGCGTCGCGACCGGCCGCGCACCGCTCGCCGGCCTTGCGCTGGCGTATGAGACGACGAAGGTGAATTACGCCGGCTATTGGGCCGCGGATGAGGGCAAGCGGGTGGTGCTGTAGGTGCGCGCGAAAAGCAGCATGATTGCTCTCGTCTCACGTGTGCATATGCCAGCCCCGTCATCCTGAGGTGCGAGCGGAGCGAGCCTCGAAGGATGAATCGGCCAGAGTGGGGCCGCGCATCCTTCGAGGCTCGCCGAAGAGGCTCGCACCTCAGGATGACGGGGCTGGTTCCCAACTCGCCCCAACAAACGCGCGAACGCTACGCCCCGTACACGGATCCCTTCGGCAGCGGAAACACCGGATCCTGCGTCCGGATGTTGGTGGGCCACACCACGGTGATGCGCTCGCCGGCGTTCTGCATCACGACAGGTGTCGAGCGCTCGTTCTGGCCGGACATCGGCGTGCCCGGCGGATAGAATTTTACGCCATAGCCCTGGATGGTGCCGCCCGGCGGGATGTCGACATCGAGCGCGGCCTTGCGGATCGCCTCGGGATCGAAGCCGCCATATTTCTCCTTGGCGACCGGCAGCACATTGTTGAGCAGCACCCAGGTCTGGTTGAAGCCCATCGAGCAGTGCGGCGGCACTTCGGTGGCGCTGGTCTTCTCGCGATACCGCGCGACCATCACCTTGGTGAGGTCGCCGACCCCCGGCGCCAGCTTGGCGGGATCGAGCAGCTGCGCCGGAACGGGATCGATGTTGCAGAAATTGTCGATGTCGGCGCCGAACGTCGTGCGCAGCTTGTCGAGCTGGCTATAGCCGGCGCCGGCGCCGAACAGCATCTTGAATTTCAGTCCGCTCTCGCGCGCCTGGCGCAGGAACAGCGTGATGTCGGGGTTGTAGCCGGCATGCGAGATGATGTCGGCCTTCGCGCGCTTCAATTTGGTCACCAGCACGGAGAGATCGGGGGCGGAGGCCGAATAGCCTTCCTTGAGCACGACCTGCAGCCCGGCTTCCTTCGCGAAGGTTTCGTCGGCGGCGGCGACGCCGACGCCGTAGGGACCGTCCTCATGGATCAGCGCGACCTTGACGTCTTTCGGCTCCATGCCGAGCCTGGCCTTGGCGTGTTCGGCGAGGAAGCCGCCGAAGGCCTGGCCGTACTGGTCGGAATGGATCTGCGCGCGGAACACGTATTGCAGGTTCTTGTCCTTGAATACGGCGGTCGAGACCGCGGTCGTGATCCAGAGGATCCGCTTCTGCTGCTCAACCTTGGCGGCGAGCGGCACCGCGTGCGAGCTCGCGAACACGCCGTTGAGGATATCGACCTTCTCCTGGTCGATCAGGCGATTGGCCTCGTTGATCGCGACATCAGGCTTGCTTTGGGAATCGACGTTGACCGGCGCGATCTTGTACTTGCCGCCGACGCCACCCTTCTCATTGACGAGATCGATCGCGATCTGCGTGCCGATCGAGGAGGCGACCGAGCCGCCGGCGGCAAACGGACCGGTCAGGTCGTAGATCACGCCGATCCGGACCGTTTCGGCCTGCGCCTGCGCGCGTGTCCAATCCAAGCTGAAAGCAGCGGCGGCAGCCGCTGAAGTCTTCAGCAGCGTCCTGCGTGAAGTCGGCATCGCGTCCTCCCCTGAAGCCGTCATTGCTGTGACGGTATTGCTTGTTTTCTAGCGAGTATTGGGAGGCGACCCCGGAAAGTCAACGCGCTTGCGGCTGCGGCGTCTTGCGCTTTCGGAGGGGGGCGCCGCATTGAAAAACTGTCGTCGCCCGGCTTGACCGGGCGACCCAGTATTCCAGAGGCTGCAGTGCTTGAGCCGATAAGCCGCGGCGCACTGGATCGCCCGGTCAAGCCGGGCGATGACATCAATCGCGCGGTTAGCGAGTGCGATCGAAGCGCAGGGACGCGAGGACCTACTCCATCACCGCGGCATGATCCGGCGGCGCCGACTGCGCGCGCAGCGTGGCCTTGGTCGAGCCGATCATCAGCGCGAGCGGGATCGAGACCAGGATGAACAGCATCACCAGCTGGTAGTCGTGCGAGAATGCGATGATCTGCGACTGCGCCGCCACCATCCTGTCGGCCATCGCGCGGCCGGCATCGGTGTTGAGGTTGATCATGCCGGCGACATCGGGCATCTGCAGCGCGTGGTTGAACGGATTGATCTGCTCCGACAGCTTTGCGTAGATCCGCCGCCCGCCTTCCGTAAGCTGCGCGATCACGATCGAGATGCCGATCGAGCTTGCGACGTTGCGGAACAGCGTCAGCATCGAGGTGCCGTCGGTACGCAGCTGGTTGGGCAGCGTCAGGAACGCCACCGTCGACAGCGGCACGAACACGAGGCCGAAGCCAAAGCCCTGGATCACGCTGACGACGATGATCTCGCTCGCCTGCGTCATGTCGGTCCAGCCGGTCATCTGGAACAGCGACGCCGCGGTCAGTGCCAGGCCGGAAATGATCAGCGTGCGCGCCTCGATGTAGCGCATCAGGCGGCCGACCAGCATCATCGCGACGAAGGTGCCGGCGCCGCGGGTCGCCAGCAACAGGCCGGCGGTGATGATCGGATAGCCGACCACGTTCTGCAGATACGGCGAGGACAGCGCCATGGTCGAATACAGCACGAGGCCCATCACCGTCATGAACACGACGCCGCCGAGGAAATTGCGGTCCTTGAAGATCGCGAACTGGATGAACGGCTTGTCGGTGGTCAGCGAATGGGCGAAGAAGAAATAGGCGCCGACCGCCGCCACAATGAACTCGATCATGATCTCGTTGGATTCCAGCCAGCCGAGCTGCTCGCCGCGGTCCAGCGCGAGTTGCAGCGCGCCGATCGCGACCGCGAGCGCGCCGAAGCCGAACCAGTCGAAGCGCAGCGCGTGGTCCTGCCTGGTCTCGTCCATGAAGATGATCAGGCCGAGCACCGTGACGAAGCCGAACGGCAGATTGACGAAGAACACCCAGTGCCAGGAATAGGTCTCGGTCAGCCAGGCACCGAGCGAGGGACCCATGATCGGACCCATCATCACGCCCATGCCCCAGATCGACATCGCCTTGGCGCGCTCATGCAGCGCGTAGGAATCGAGCATCACCGCTTGTGACAGCGGCACCAGCGCCGCGCCGAACACTCCCTGCAACAGGCGGAACAGCACCATCTGGTTGATGTCCTGCGCCAGGCCGCAGAACACCGAGGCAACGGTGAAGCCGGCCGAGCAGATGATGAAGATGCGCTTGCGGCCGAAGCGGTTGGCGATCCAGCCCACCGGCGCGGTCATGATCGCGGCCGCGACGATGTAGGAGGTCAGCACCCAGTTGATCTGGTCCTGCGAGGCCGACAGCGAACCCTGCATATAGGGCAGCGCGACGTTGGCGATCGTGGTGTCGAGCGCCTGCATGATCGTCGCGGTCATCGCGCAGATCGTCACCATGTTCCGGCGCATGCCGGGCACGGCGGATGGTGACGGTGCATTCATTCAGGTCGATCTCGCTTTGTCGAATGTGTCGGGGGTCACCTCTCCCGCTTGCGGGGGAGGTCGGCGCGTAGCGCCGGGTGGGGGCTCTCTCCGCAATGTGACTCGTGGAGAGAGCCCCCACCCCAGCCCTCCCCCGCAAGCGGGAGAGGGGGCGCACTGTCTCTGCGGTCGATTATCGACCGCATTTCATCCTACTCGTGGTCCGGATGCGCGGAGGCTGAGCCCAGTCCGAGCAGGCCGGCCAGCGTGCGGCGGTGGCTGGTGTCGATCGTCGCGTAGACGCTCATGCCGGCCTTCAGCTTCTTCACGAACGGATCGTTCTCGTCGAAGTAGATCCGCACCGGCACCCGCTGCACCACCTTGACGAAGTTGCCGGTGGCGTTTTGCGGCGGCAGGATCGCGAACTGCGCGCCGGTGCCGGGCGACAGCGAGCCGATCTTGCCCTTGAATTCATGGTTCGGGAACGCGTCGACGTCGAGCGTCACCGGCTGGCCGACCGCGACATAGGTGAAGTCGCTTTCCTTCGGATTGGCGTCGACCCAGGGATGGTCGACATCGATCACCGAGAACACCGGCGCGCCTGCGGCGACGAAGCGGCCGAGCTGGATCTGGTCGACCTGGGTCGCCACGCCGTCCATCGGCGCGCGCAGCACGGTGTGATCGAGATTGCGCTGGGCGTCGTCGAGCTTGGCCTTGGCCTGGGCGTAGGGCGGGAATCGCTCGATCGGCAAATCGACATCGCCGAGCAGCTGCGTCTTGGCGTTGGAGATCTGCTGCCTGATGTATTGCGCCAGGCTCTCGGCCGTGACCTGCGCATTCGCCGCGTTGTCGAGGTCGAGCTGCGAGCCGAAATTCTGCTTGGCGAGCGTCGATTTGCGATCGACGTCCTTCCTCTTCAATTCGATGCTCTGCTGGGCGAATTCGAGCATCCTGGTGTTGATCTTGATGTTCTCGACCAGATTGTCATAGGTGGTCCTGGTCTGGTCGAGCGCCGCCTTGGCCTGGTCGACCGCGAGGCGGAACGGCACCGGGTCGATCTCGAACAGCTCGTCGCCCTTCCTGACGTGCTGGCCTTCCTTCACGACGATCTTGTCGATCTTGCCGGAGATTTCCGGCGTGATCAGCACCTTCTGCGCGCCGACATAGGCGTCGTCGGTGCCGACATAGCGGCCGCCATTGAGATAGAACACGCCGCCGCCGATCACCGCCACGATCGGCAGCACGACGAGCAGCAGCACCCGGCGATAGCGCCGCAGGCCCGCCATCAGGCGGCGGCGCGGCGCGCGGCTCGCCTTGCCCGACGGCGCTGATACGCCCGGATTGCCCTTCTGTTCAGGGGCCAGCTTGAGGACGGGTTCAGCCATAGCGTTGTTCCTTTCGGGGGGGCTCGCCGGCTGGGTTTTGGATGGCATTGCGAACGTTTTCCTTGATCGATTCCAATTGAGTGAGCAGGCGGTGCGCGTCAGCGGGGCTGATGCCCTCGAGCGCGGTCGCGGTGAGTTCGGAGCGCAGACCGGCCAGCTTCCCGAGCAGCGGGCGCGCGGCCTTCTTCAGATAGAGGCGGTTGACGCGGCGATCGTTCTCGTCGCTGCGGCGCTCGATCCAGTCATTGTCGCAGAGCTTGTCGATCAGCCGCGTCAGGGTGATCGGCTGCATCTCGAGCAGCTCGGCGAGCTCGGTCTGCTTCAGCCCTTCCTGGCGCTCCACCTTCGACAGCACGGCCCATTGCGCACGCGTGATGCCGTAGCGCGCGGCCTCCTTGTCGGCATAGACGCGGATCAGCCGGAACAATTCGCCGAGCGTAAACATGAAGTTCGCGTCCACGGAACCGCGCATCAATCTTGCCTCCATAAGCTTGCAATATAATAAGCTTGCTTATGAATTCTGCATGCGAGGTTAATGGGAGGCTGCCCCGCATGGCGCACATGGCTGCAAGGCCGTGAGAGACTGGCTTCGGTACCGGGCTTGGGTATTGGGCTTCGATGATTGGGCCTGGGCCGGGCTATGGGAACGAGCGCGGAAATGCTACATATCCGGGCAATGAGCCTCGCCAAGCCGACGTTTCCTGCCCCCGACCACGATCACGGCCGCTGCGCCGCGGACGCGATGGCGCATGCCGAACAGGTGTGTGCGCGCCGCGGCCAGAAATTCACCCCGATCCGGCGTCAGGTGCTGCAGGCGCTGCTGTCGAGCCATCGGCCGCTCGGCGCCTATGAGGTGATCGACGAACTGGCCAAGACGATGCCGCGGCCGGCACCGATTACCGTCTATCGCGCGCTCGATTTCCTGATGGAGAACGGCCTCGTTCACCGCATCGAAAGCCGCAACGCCTTCCTCGCCTGTGCGCACGATCATGACGAGACCTCGATGGTGGCGTTCCTGATCTGCGACCATTGCGGCTCGGTCGGCGAAATCCCGGCCGCCCCGGTCGCGCAAAGCCTGACCGCCGCGGCGCGGGCCTCGGGCTTCATCCCAAAGCTCTCCGTGGTCGAGATCGCCGGCACCTGCGCGCATTGCCAGAAATGATTGAGGACGACTTATTCCGAGGTCTCTCCCCGTCATTGCGAGCGGAGCGAAGCAATCCATCTCCCCACTTGCTGAGGCATGGATTGCTTCGTCGCTCCGCTCCTCGCAATGACGGTTTAAATCGAGATTGAATCACAACAACACGGCAGCAAGCCGGCCCGCGAGGAAACATGTCGACCCAAGCGATCTCCGCCAGCGTCACGAGGCCCGTCAGCGTCGGCCACGGGCTGCCGCCCGGCGCCATCGCATTGATGCTGATGCTGTGCGTGAGCTGGGGCTTCAACCAGCTCGCGGTGAAGCTCGCGCTGCCCGATGTGCCGCCGATGCTGCAGGCGTTGATCCGTTCCTCCGGCGCGCTGCCGGTCATGCTGATCGTCGGCCGGCTGCGCGGCGTCAAGTTCTTCGAGCGCGACGGCACGCTGCTGCCGGGCGTGATCGCCGGGCTGATGTTCGGCTGCGAGTTCGTGCTGATCTTCACCGGGCTGGTCTTCACCTCGGCTTCGCGCGCCTCGGTCTTCCTCTACACCGCGCCGTTCTTCGTCGCGCTCGGCTCGCATCAGTTTCTCGGCGAGCGTCTCTCGACCGTGCAGTGGAGCGGGCTGGCGCTGAGCTTTGCCGGCGTCGCGCTCGCGATCGGCGTGCCGCAGCCGAATGTCGATGCCAAGGTGCTGCTCGGCGACCTCATGGTGGTCGGCGGCGGCGCGCTCTGGGCGGCGACCACGCTGGTCGCCAAGGGCACGCAGCTGCGCAAGGCCGCGCCGGAAAAGGCGCTCGGCTACCAGGTCGCGATCTCGATTCCGATTCTCGCGTTCGCTGCCTGGATCGCCGGCGAACGCATCGAGCACGTGCCGAGCGCGCTCTCGATCTCGTTGCTCGCCTATCAGGCGGTCTGGGTGGTGGGCTGCACTTTTGTCATTTGGTTTGCGATGGTGAAGACCTATTCGGCCAGCAAGCTCTCTGCCTTCACCTTCGTCACGCCGCTGTTCGGTGTGGTCGCGGCCTATTTCATCATGCACGACACGTTGACCCCGGTGTTCGGCGTCGCCGCGCTGCTGGTGATCGCCGGGCTTTATCTGGTCAACAAGCCCGACCCGAAGGTGACGCCGAATCCGAACGTTCCGGCGTGAGGGTTTGCTCGGGGATGTGTGCCTCGTCAGCGCGCCCGACATTCAGTGTCGTCCTGGCGAAAGCCAGGACGACGAAGGAGGGAGGCACTGCGCCTCGTTCGCTACCCCGTCTCGATCGGCAGCGCCGGATCCTTCGCCCATTCGCCCATCGAGCCGTCATAGAGCGTGAGATTGTCGTAGCCGAGCCGATGCAGCTGGAACAGGTCGATGGTCGCGGAGATGCCGCCGCCGCAATAGGCGATAACGCGCTTATCCTTGCTGATACCCTGCGCGGCGAAGGTTGCCTCCGCCTCCGCAAGCGGCACGAACGTCTTGCCCTTGGGATCGATCAAGATTGCCGCCGGCACGCTGACGCTGCCGGGGATGCGGCCCGGCCTGCCGTAACGGCTCGGCTCCAGTCCCTTGTAGAATTGCGGGCCGAGCGCATTGACGATCACGGTATCGCGCTCCGTGGTCGCGGCGAGCACGTCATGCTTGCCGACGAACATTCCGTCCTTCGGCCGCGTCGAGAATGTGGCCTGCGGATAGCCGCCGGCAAGCCCGGTCTCGATGTCGCGTCCCTCGGCGGCGGTCCATTTGTCGATGCCGCCGTCGAGCACCGCGGCGCCGTCAAAGCCGAGCGAATGCAGCATCCACCAGAACCGCGTCGCCCACATCGCCGTGCCGATCGAATAGAGCACCACGCGGCTGCCGGCCGAGATCCCATGCCGGCCGAAGGCGGCCTCGAGCTGGGCCGTCGGCGGCATCATGAAGCGCAGCTCGGTGCGGGGGTCGGAGAACTCGGCCTGCAAATCGAGGAAATTCGCGCCCGGGATGTGGCCGGCTTCGAACGTCTGGCGGCCCGAGACGACAATATACGGAACGCCGCTACCGGCCGGGGCCGGCTCCAGATAGGTCGTGCAGTCGAACAGGCGCAGTTCGGGGCGGGTCAGGATGTCGGCAAGTTCCGCCGTGGTGATCAGCTCGCTATGGCCGGCCATGTCGCGCTCTCCCGGAATGATCTTAAGGGGATGCTAGAGCATGATCCGAAAAAGTGGGTACCGGTTTTTCGGAAAGATCATGCTCAAACCGGAAGGAGTCCGCCAGGTCATATGAAAAGCTGTCACTTTGCCCTTTGATTCACCCCAATTCGGCCCAATATAGCTGTCCATGCAGGACGCCGCTGCATGGCTTGCCTTTGGCCTCAATCGGCGCCATAAGCTGTTGAATTCACTCCGAAACATGACCGTTTGGCCCGCCGTGCGCGCGGCCCTTCGCCCCCTTGGTGAATGTCACCGAAACCTGATATTCGAGACGCCATGAACAAGCCCGAGATTTTGCCGCAAGACGACATCGCCGGTCCCGCACCGCGGCACCACACCACGCAGGTCATGGTCGGCAACGTCGCCGTCGGCGGCGGCGCGCCGATCGTCGTGCAGTCGATGACCAACACCGACACCGCCGACATCGAGGGCACCATCGCCCAGGTCGCCGCGCTCTCCCGCGCCGGCTCCGAGATGGTGCGCATCACCGTCGACCGCGAGGAAGCCGCCGCCGCCGTGCCGCACATCCGCGACGGCCTGCGCAAGCTGGGCATCACCACGCCCCTGATCGGCGACTTCCACTATATCGGCCACAAGCTGCTCGCCGAGTATCCGGCCTGCGCCGAGGCGCTCGACAAGTACCGCATCAATCCCGGCAATGTCGGCTTCAAGAACAAGCGCGACACCCAGTTCGCCGACATCATCGAGATCGCCAACAAGAACAACAAGCCGGTGCGTATCGGCGCCAATTGGGGCTCGCTCGACCAGGAGCTGCTCACCAAGCTGATGGACGAGAACACGGCCTCGGCCAATCCGCGCGATGCCCGCGCGGTGACCCGCGAGGCGATGGTGCAGTCGGCGTTGCTGTCGGCGGCCCGCGCCCAAGAGCTCGGCATGCCCAAGAACAGGATCATCCTGTCGGCGAAGGTGTCGGCCGTGCAGGATCTGATCGCGGTCTATCAGGAAGTCGTGCGCCGCTCGGACTACGCGATCCATCTCGGCCTCACCGAGGCCGGCATGGGCTCGAAGGGCATTGTCGCCTCCCTCGGCCGCGCTCGGCATCCTCCTGCAGCAGGGTATCGGAGACACCATCCGCATCTCGCTGACGCCGGAGCCCGGCGGCGACCGCACGCTCGAAGTGCAGGTCGCGCAGGAATTGCTGCAGACCATGGGCTTCCGCACCTTCGTGCCGCTGGTTGCGGCCTGCCCGGGCTGCGGCCGCACCACCTCGACCACGTTCCAGGAGCTGGCGCGCTCGATCCAGGATTTCATCCGCGACGAGATGCCGGCCTGGAAGACCAAATATCCGGGCGTCGAAGAGCTCAACGTCGCGGTCATGGGCTGCATCGTCAACGGCCCCGGCGAATCCAAGCACGCCAATATCGGCATCTCGCTGCCCGGCACCGGCGAAGCGCCGGCCGCACCGGTCTTCGTCGACGGCAAGAAGTTCCGCACCCTGCGCGGTCCGGGCATCGCCGCCGACTTCAAGGCGCTGGTGATCGACTATATCGACCAGCGTTACGGCAGAGGCGCCAAGCTGCCGGAGCCGGCCGGCGCCGCGGAGTAGTTTCACTCCGCGCGTGACCCACGCGCAATTGTCGTCCCGGCGAAGGCCGGGACCCATATGTGGACGGCCCCCGTGGCACAAGAGCTTTCTGGGATTGATCGGATCGCTTGCATCCATATGTCCGGCCTGTTGAGTGCGATCGAATGGATCGCTGGCCAAGATGGTTTGCGCGATGCGAGTTCCAAACAACCACGCGACCTGTTGACGGCCGATGGGTCCCACGGATTGTCTCGCATCGTTGCTCGATCGATCGCTCCATCTGCTCTTGCAGCTCCGGGTCGGCTGACGAGCGAGCCCGCCAGCCGGCCAATCTGTTAAGCGGTACCCGTCGTCGCGGCATTCAGCCGTGCGGCGTCATAACTCTCACCCGTCACCATCAGCTTCCAGACGATGCGCGCCACCTTGTTGGCGAGCGCTACGGCCGCAAGCTTCGGCGGCTTACGCTTGATCAGCGCCAGCAGCCAGCGCGAGTGATGACCGCGCCCCCGCCTGGCCTGCTGGATCACCGCCGTGGCCCCGACGACCAGCAGACGGCGCAGGTCCTCATCGCCCGCCCGGGTAATCTTGCCGAGCCTGGTCTTGCCTGCGGTGGAATGGTCCTTGGGTGTCAATCCCAGCCAAGCCGCAAAGTGACGACCGGAGCGGAACGCGCCCGGATCAGGTGTCTTCATCACCAGCATCGTTGCAATGATCGGACCGACCGAGGGGATCTGAGCCAGGCGCCGGCCCGTGGCATCGCCGCGGTGCCAGGCCATCAGCCTGGCCTCAACCACCTCCAACTCGCCCTCGAGCCTGACGCACTCCCGGCCCAGCACGACAAACAGCTCGCGCGCCAGAGCGGGAAGCGTCTCGTCCTGCGCGATCCGCGCCAGCAGTGGTTCGATCGCCTCCAGTCCCTTGGGCGCGATCAGGCCATACTCCGCCGCATGGCCGCGGATCGTGTTGGTCAATTGGGTGCGCCGGGCGATCAGTCCGTCGCGGACCCCCATCAGCATCAGCGCAGCCTGCTGCTCGGCCGTCTTCACCGGCACAAAGCGCATGCTCGGCCGGCTCATCGCCTCACACAGGCCTTCTGCATCACGCCCGTCATTCTTGTTCCGCATCACGTAGGGCTTCACCAATTGCGGCGCCATCAGCTTCACCTCATGGCCCAGCCTGGAAAGCTCGCGCGCCCAATATTGCGACGCCCCGCAGGCCTCCATCCCGATCACCGTCGGCGGAAGCTTGGCAAAAAACTCAAGCACCTGCTTGCGCGACAGCTTCTTGCGCAACACCGGCTGTTCCGCCGCGTCAACTCCATGCAGCACAAAAATATGCTTCGACGTATCCATCCCAATACGGATAATCTCTCTCACGGACGGTCTCCTTGTCTGAGATTTACAACAACCTCATTCTGGCACACTGATGCCGTAGGGGGCCGTCCACACCATCAACCACAGGCGGTGGTTATGGCGCGAGATGTGGGTTGCAGTTTTCGCAAAACCCGATCCTGTGGTTACGGGTCCCGGATCTGCGCTCCGCTTCGCTGCGCTTGTCCGGGACGACGGATATGCTTGCGGCGCGGATTGCGCTCCGCTCCATCCGGGCTACGATGCTCCCAATCAAGAACCATCGGGAGAACGCCCATGAACTCGCTGTCCGGCAAGCAGGGTCCGCGCTACCGCCACCTCGCCGACCAATCCGAGCCCTATGAGACCATCGGCGTCGAGAAGCTGACGCCGATCATCGGCGCGGAAATCTCCGGCGTCGATATTGGCAGACTAGTTGGCGACGATGCGCGCTCCAACCGGCAGATGGACGAGATCCATCGCGCGCTCGCCGAAAACCTCGTCATCTTCTTCCGCGATCAGCACATCAGCCCCGACCAGCATCTCGCCTTCGGCCGCAAGTTCGGCGAGCTGCATGTGCACCCGGCCGCGCCGAACGAGGGCGATCCGGCGCTGATGAAGATCTATGCCGACAAGGATTCACCGCGCGCCAATGGCGAAGGCTGGCACACCGACGTGTCCTGCGACCTCGAGCCGCCGATGGGCTCGATCCTCTACATCAAGCAATGCCCGCCGCGCGGCGGCGACACGCTGTTCGCCAACATGTACGCGGCCTATGAGGCGCTGTCGGACCGCATGAAGGCCTATCTCGACGGGCTGACCGCGCTGCATGACGGCGAGCAGACTTACCGTGGCCTGTACGCCAATTACGGCGTCGCCGACAAACGGGAATATCCGCGCGCCGAGCATCCGGTGGTCCGCACCCATCCGGTAACGGGAAAGAAGTCGCTCTACGTCAATCGCGGCTTCACCCGCTTCATTGTCGGCATCCCACGCGACGAGAGCGATGCCATGCTGGCCTATCTCTACCAGCATGCAGAGAACCCGCTGTTCCAGTGCCGTTTCCGCTGGACCGAGAACGCGATCGCGTTCTGGGACAATCGCTGCGCCCAGCACCGCGCGATGTGGGACTACTGGCCGCACACCCCGCTCCGGCACCCGCGTGACCGTGAAGGGCGAGCGGCCGGTGTGAGGACAGCGCCGGCCTTGCGCCGTCGCGCCGGCCGCGGCTGAGCTCGATGCTTCAGCCTGGCCCAAGGCGGTGAGGTTAACAGGGGTAATCCTTGCGGGTCATAGTATCCGTGAGCCGGTGAGCCCTATGATGCCGCATCAGAATGGGCGATATCACCATGCGGCAGGTGATACTGGATGCGCGCAGACATGAGAGCATCGTCATTCGCGCCGATGGGAACTCAGCTTGTGAACGTGCCGGCTCGCGTGTCAGATCGGATCGAGCGCCATTTGCTCCGAGGACGATGCGCCGGGTGGCGCCGCTATGGTTCGCTGCAACCCTCGCGCTGACATGTCT
This sequence comes from Bradyrhizobium sp. JR3.5, assembly GCF_054057015.1. Taxonomy (NCBI): domain Bacteria; kingdom Pseudomonadati; phylum Pseudomonadota; class Alphaproteobacteria; order Hyphomicrobiales; family Nitrobacteraceae; genus Bradyrhizobium; species Bradyrhizobium sp. JR3.5. The sequence continues at coordinate 2,497,583 of NZ_JBSRYV010000002.1, read as the reverse complement.
TTCGGATGTGCCGGGTTCCGGCGGCGCCGCGCACGCGCAGTCCCATGGCAGCGCCGGCAATTGCCTGCAACCGGCACAAGCCAAGACGAGCGCTGCGGTTAACGCTGCTCCAGCCAAACAAGCGCCAAGCGCGGACGCGCTCGTCCGCGAACTCGCGACGGCGCGGCGAGATATTGAATTGCTGCAGCACTCGACCCGGGGAACGTATGGAACGCGCGGCCATGCGACCAAGGCCTGCGATCCCTACGCGAAGGCTGAGGCCGAGTGGAATCAAGGAGGCAAGGGCGCGATTCGAGGCGCTGCATTGATCGAACGATCCTTGCAGCAAGGACGATCGTGCTGACGGGATGTCGTGCAAAGGAGTTGCTCGATGAATAGATCTACCGGATTGCGTCCGCTGTTCCTGCTTGCGACCCTGGTGTCGTTGCTCGTGGTGCCGCAGCCGCCCGCGGCGGATGCGCGGCCGCAACATGGTCAGCCCCACAAGGCTCGCCTGATCCGAGCCGAACCGCCCCAACCCAGGCCCGAGGTACTGGCCATGAATGCCTGGACCGTGGGCCTCGCCGGCGGCCTGCTCGAGGGCGCGCCGATACGCCTCGCCGCGGAGATGGCCCGCGTGGTCGATGACGGCGACAATCTGCACGTTCTGCCCGTCGTGACGCGAGGGCCCGTGGAGAATCTGAACTCGCTACTGTATCTGCGCGGCATCGACGCGGCGATCATTAATTCCGACGCACTGGAGGAATACAAGAGCCAGGTGCCGGACATCCAGAGACGGATCACCTACGTCCTGAATCTGTTTCCGTCCGAGCTGCATATCTTCGTGCGGCCGGAGATTCAGAGTCTGGCCGACCTCGCCGGCAAGAAGGTGAACTTCAACAGCCAAGGTACCGCCGCGGCCTATTCGGGTCCGCTGATTTTCAGTCGCCTCGGCATCGAGATCGAGAAAACGTTCATTCCGCACCAGATCGCGCTCGAGCAGATGCGGAAGGGCGACATGGCGGCCGTCGTCTTCATTACCTCGAAGCCGGTCGATGCCTTTGTGAAAGGCCGATTCGAAACGGGGTTCAAGTTCCTGCCGGTCCCGTATGACAGCAAGTTCGAGGACTATTATCTGCCCGGGCAGCGCTCGATGCCGCCGATTACCCAAATCTGATCAAGCCGGGTGATCGCGTGGCCACGATCGCCGTGCCGACCGCTCTCGTCGCCTTTAATTGGCCGGCCAACACCAACCGGTTTGAGCGTGTTGCGCGTTTCGTCGATCATCTGTTCTCGCGTATCGACAAGCTGCAGGGACCCGGCTTCGACCCGAAGTGGAAATCGATCAATCTCGGAGCGACCGTGCCCGGTCTCGCGCGCTTCCCTGCCGCGCAGGCGTGGCTCGACCGTCAGTCGGCGACGGCACGGGCATCGCGATGACCAGGATCACCGCCCCGCTTCTTGCGGCAATCGCCGTCGTCAACGGCGTTGCCCTGGCGCAGGGGGTGGAAGATCCCATGGCACAGCTTCGGGCCTGTTCTCAGCTGCAACGTGAAGCGCGTCTGGAGTGCCTCGACAAGCTGTCGCGCGCCACTGCGCCGGCCCGCCGCGAAGCGTCGAGAGCCGACAACTGGACGGTCAGCGAGACGACGTCTCCGGTCGATTATTCACCGATCGCCACTGCAACGACGTCCGATTCGGTCGATTCGTCCATGAAGCTGTCGATCCGGTGTCGCGGCGGGCGGACCGAATTGTCCTTCGTGGGGCCCGCGATCTCCGGCCGGGGCGACGGCTATGTGATCTCCTACCGCATCAACGACGGTCGGCCTGTGCAGGTCGCTGCCACCGTGCCGGCGGCTGGTTCCGGCGTCGCCGTCGCGGGCGATGCCGTTCGCTTGTTGCAATCGCTTCCCGACAACGCGGTCCTTGCTGTCCACCTCTCACCCGGTACCGGGGCTGCCCATGATGCAACATTCTCGCTCGCGGGCCTGGACGCGATACGAGCGAGGATGGCTGCGACCTGCAAATGGCCGCTCGCTGTCGCAAGGCCCGGCAATTGAAAAAGTGTGTTCGCCGTTTTTTCGAGATGGAGATCCCTAATGTGCAATCTTGAGTCTGTTGCGAAATTTGTTGCGATGGCTGCCATCGCTATGCTGGCTTCCACGTCCTTGGCGGTGGCCGAGCAAAGTGGGAAGTACTGGGTGCCGACTGCGCAGTCCACGACTGCCCCGGCGAGCAACGCCCGGAAATCTGAAACGCCGCGATCCGCCGCCGAAATGCGCAAGCGCGCGGCACTTGCGCGCATGCACGATCCGGCGGCGCCGAAAGGGAAGGAGCATCATCTGGTCCTGCAGGTGAACAGCAATGATCCTGCCGCCATGAATCTCACGCTCAACAACGCAACGAACGTGGCCGAGTATTACAAGGGCCTTGGCGAAAAGGTGAAGATCGAGGTGGTCACGTTCGGCCCGGGCCTGCACATGCTCCGCGAGGATACGTCGCCGGTGAAGGCTCGCATCGAGGAAATGGCCCTCAGTTCACCCGAGGTGTCGTTCAAGGCCTGCGGCAACACCCAGGAGAAGATGCAGAAGGCCGAGAACAAGTCGATCCCGATCATCAAGCAGGCGGAAGTCGTGAAGTCCCGGCGTCGTGCGCGTGATGGAACTGCAGGAGAAGGGATGGGCCTACGTGAAGCCGTGAGCTCGAGGGCCAGCTTGCCTTGAACCCCTTTGCGCGGGCGCGGACGGGCCGGCGTAGAGAATGGGTGTAAATCCATCAGCGCGCGGGACAGGGCTGCCGGCCGCGCAGCCAATCGCATTGACGCCGCGCATCGGCTACGCCAAGCTCCGGGAAAATCAAAAACAACTCCCGGGGAACGCCATGCTCCGCGCCGAAGACAACAAATTCCTCACCGAATCCGGTGCTGGAACGGGAATGGGCGAATTGCTGCGCCGGTTCTGGATTCCGGTGCTGCTGTCGGAAGAGCTGCCGGAGCCGGACGGCGACCCGAAGAAGATCGTGGTCATGGGCGAGGAGCTGCTCGCCTTCCGCGACTCGAGGGGCGTGGTCGGCGTCATCGATCAGTATTGTCCGCACCGCGGCGCCAATCTCTGGCTCGGCCGCAACGAAGAATGCGGCATCCGCTGCGTCTATCACGGCTGGAAGTTCGACACCGACGGCCGCTGCGTCGACATGCCGACCTCCTATCCTGACCTCAACGCCAAGGACCTGATCCGCATCAAGTCCTATCCGGTGCGCGAATGGGGCGAGATGATCTGGGCCTATATGGGCCCCGCCGAGGTGATGCCCGAATTGCCGGCGCTGGAGATGGCGCTGCTGCCGGCCTCGCATCGCTTCGTCACCAAGAAGTGGCAGGACTGCAACTGGGTGCAGGCGGTGGAAGGCTCGATCGACACCGCACATTTCACCTTCGCGCATCTCTCCTTCGAGAAGGAGGAGAACGAGATCCTCGACATCAAGAAGCATTTCGTCAACCCGCTGACGCGGGTCGCGACCGACCACATGCGCTGGATCGCCGAGGATCCGCGGCCGGTGATCAAGATCAATCCGCATGAGGCCGGCCTGACGGTCGCGGGCGGACGGCTGACCGGCGGCGACAACATCTACTGGCGCATCGCCCAGTTCCTGATGCCGTTCCACAGCTATGCGCCGAGCTCGATGCCGGGCGAGAACATGTTCGGCCAGACCTTCGTGCCGGTCAGCGACACCAATTGCTGGATCTACACCTACGCCTGGAATCCGCACCGGCCGCTGACCGATGCCGAACGCGACGGTTATGCCAATGGCAACGGCGTGATGGCTGTCGTCGACGAGAACTACATGCCACTGCGCAACAAGGCAAACGACTATCTGATCGACCGACAACTGCAGCGAACCAAGAGCTACACCGGGATCAGGGGCGTCTCCGAGCAGGACGCCGCGGTGCAGGACAGCCAGGGCCCGATCGCCGACCGCACCCGCGAGCATCTCGGCCCGACCGATCTCGGCATCATGCATTTCCGCAAGCTGGTGATGGAGGCGGCCCGCGCGCTGCAAAAGGGCGAGGCGCCGCCGCACGCGACGCACCAGGATCGCTACACGGTACGCTCCGGCGCCTGTGTCACCAGCAAGACCAAGGATCTCACGGCCGTGATGATCGAGCGGTTCGGCGATCCGGCGGGCTTCGTCGGCGGTCCCGGGCAGAACGCGGCGGCGGAGTAGGGATACTGTCGTCCCTGCGGAAGCAGGGACCCATATGTGGACGGCCCCCGTGGCACAAGAGCTTTCTGGGATTGATCGGATCGCTTGCATCCATATGTCCGGCCTGTTGAGTGCGATCGAATGGATCGCTGGCCAAGATGGTTTGCGCGATGCGAGTTCCAAACAACCACGCGACCTGTTGACGGCCGATGGGTCCCACGGATTGTCTCGCATCGTTGCTCGATCGATCGCTCCATCTGCTCTTGCAGCTCCGGGTCGGCTGACGAGCGAGCCCGCCAGCCGGCCAATCTGTTAAGCGGTACCCGTCGTCGCGGCATTCAGCCGTGCGGCGTCATAACTCTCACCCGTCACCATCAGCTTCCAGACGATGCGCGCCACCTTGTTGGCGAGCGCTACGGCCGCAAGCTTCGGCGGCTTACGCTTGATCAGCGCCAGCAGCCAGCGCGAGTGATGACCGCGCCCCCGCCTGGCCTGCTGGATCACCGCCGTGGCCCCGACGACCAGCAGACGGCGCAGGTCCTCATCGCCCGCCCGGGTAATCTTGCCGAGCCTGGTCTTGCCTGCGGTGGAATGGTCCTTGGGTGTCAATCCCAGCCAAGCCGCAAAGTGACGACCGGAGCGGAACGCGCCCGGATCAGGTGTCTTCATCACCAGCATCGTTGCAATGATCGGACCGACCGAGGGGATCTGAGCCAGGCGCCGGCCCGTGGCATCGCCGCGGTGCCAGGCCATCAGCCTGGCCTCAACCACCTCCAACTCGCCCTCGAGCCTGACGCACTCCCGACCCAGCACGACAAACAGCTCGCGCGCCAGAGCGGGAAGCGTCTCGTCCTGCGCGATCCGCGCCAGCAGTGGTTCGATCGCCTCCAGTCCCTTGGGCGCGATCAGGCCATACTCCGCCGCATGGCCGCGGATCGTGTTGGTCAATTGGGTGCGCCGGGCGATCAGTCCGTCGCGGACCCCCATCAGCATCAGCGCAGCCTGCTGCTCGGCCGTCTTCACCGGCACAAAGCGCATGCTCGGCCGGCTCATCGCCTCACACAGGCCTTCTGCATCACGCCCGTCATTCTTGTTCCGCATCACGTAGGGTTTAACCAATTGCGGCGCCATCAGCTTCACCTCATGGCCCAGCCTGGAAAGCTCGCGCGCCCAATATTGCGACGCCCCGCAGGCCTCCATCCCGATCACCGTCGGCGGAAGCTTGGCAAAAAACTCAAGCACCTGCTTGCGCGACAGCTTCTTGCGCAACACCGGCTGTTCCGCCGCGTCAACTCCATGCAGCACAAAAATATGCTTCGACGTATCCATCCCAATACGGATAATCTCTCTCACGGACGGTCTCCTTGTCTGAGATTTACAACAACCTCATTCTGGCACACTGATGCCGTAGGGGGCCGTCCACACCATCAACCACGACCATTCGTTACCACGCCGCGCTGTGGCCCCAACCGTCGCCAAACCGGCAACGGTGGTTATGGGTCCCGGGTCAAGCCCGGGACGACGTGTGGAGATATTCGGGGCTACAAAGGTATCCTGCGGTACTCGCGGTTGGAGAGGCTCGCCTCCTCCAGGTCGAGGTCGCGTTCGATGCGCCGCCTTGTCTCGTCGGTGATCTTGCCGTCGCGCAGCAGCATGTGGATGAACTTGCGCTCGGAGGCGATCAGCTCCCGCGTCAGCGCGGTGCCGGCGGCGGAGACGTCGTGCTTGTCGGGATCGAGCGTATCAGGCAGCTGGTTGATGCGGATTTCGTGGCGCGAGCGCAGCAGTTTGATCACCTCGTCGGAGAGCTCGCGGTCGTCGGTGATGGCGTCGAGCGATTTCAGCGCGGCGTTCAGCGCCTCGCGCCGCGCCTCGATTTCCTGCTCGTGCTCGGCGATATGCTCGCTGCGCCCGTCCTTGGCGAGGCCGAGCACGCGCACCCACCGGCGGCAATCCGAGGCCGAGGCCGACCAGGGTCACAAAGATCACGCCGAAGGCGACGAACAGGATCAGGTCGCGATACGGGAAGGCCTCGCCACCGGGCAATGTCAGCGGCAGCGCAAGTGCCGCGGCGAGCGAGACCGCGCCGCGCACGCCGGTGAAGGCGACCACGAACACCGCCCGCCACGACGGCAGCGGATCGCGCTCGCGCACGCGCCGGCTGATCCAGCGCGGCAGATAGGTGCCGGGAAACACCCAAAGGAAGCGCGCGACGATCACGATGACGGCGACCAGCGCGGTCGCGGTCAGGATGTCGTGCAGCGGAAACGCCTTCGACTTCTCGTACAGCGAGCGCATCTGGAAGCCGGTCAAGAGGAACAGCAGGCCCTCGATCAAATAGATGATCAAATCCCAGAAGAAGATGCCCTGCAGGCGCGTCGCGGCCGAGATCAGCAGCGGTCCGTTCCAGCTCATATAGAGGCCGCAGGCGACGGTTGAGATCACGCCGCTGCCGCCGAAATGCTCGGGGATCCAGTAGGCGAGATAGGGCGTGATCAGCGACAGCGTGATCTCGACCTGGGGATCCCTGGCGCGGCGGCGGGCGCGCAGGCTGAGCCAGCCGACCGCGGTGCCGAACGCGATCTCGCCGGCAACGATGACGAGGAACGTGCCGGTCGCCTTCGGCAGCGAGAACAGCCCGGTGGTGATGGCGGCCAGCGCGAAGCGGTACAGGATCAGCGCGGTCGCGTCATTGGCGAGCCCTTCGCCCTCGAGCACGACCAGGATGCGGCGGGGCATGCCGAGCTTGCGCGCGATTGCGAGCGGTGCGACCACGTCCGGCGGCGCGACGATCGCCCCGAGCAGGAAGCCGATGCTCCAGGGCAGACCGATCAGATAGTGGGTCGCGGCCGCCACCATGAAGGCGGTGAAGATCACGCAGCCGACCGAGAGCAGGATGATCGGCCGCAGATTGGCCTTGAACTCGCGCCAGCTCATCGCGACGCTTGCCGAATAGATCAGCGGCGGCAGCACCACCAGAAGCACGAGCTCGGGCGGCAGTTCCAGCGACGGCATGCCCGGCACGAAGGCGAGCGCGATGCCGACCAGCAGGAGCAGGATCGCCGGCGCGATGTCGGTCCGCCGTGCAACCAGGGCGGTTCCCGCCAGCACGCCGAGCAAAGTGAGAAAGATCTGAAACTTGGCTTCCATAATGGGCTCAATTCGCCCGGAAACCAGCGCCAGTCAATGCGGTCCGGCCGGAGCCGGACCGTTGGGGCATGTCACAAAGCCGTCGCAGGGATGCGGTGGGGCCGCCGGTCAGTCCCGCTGATCGTAGCGGTAGGACTTCGAGACGATCTGCCAGCCGTCGGCGAGCTTCATTGCGACAAGGTAGTCCGTGAAATAGCGCGGCGGCAGCTGGCAGCGCACCTTGATGAAGGCGGTATTGTCGTCGGAGCGGTCGATGGTGACGATGAAGTCCTCGCGCGGCTTGCCCTCGGCCTTCGCCGACGGCCGCTTGCGCACCAAAGCGAGCCAGTCCGGCACGCTGAGGACCTTCAGCTCGCCCTTGTCCACCCAGCGCAGGTCGGCACTGGGATGAAAAGCCGTCGCGAGCTTGTCGGCATTGCTCTCGTAGAGGCCGTCGAAATAGGTTTGCACGACGCTCTCGACGCTGGATCGTTCTTGGTTCATTGGGTGGTCCTCCCGGCAGGGTTTTGGTTGACCAGCGCGCCTTCGAGCGAAGCGGGTACCGGTTCGCGTGAAGAAAACGCGTCAAACAGGAATCGCGAGCCCCCGTTCCGATTCAATCGGAACGGAAAGGGCTTAGGATTTAGCCATGAACCGCTGGATTGCGCCATGGCCGGCGATAAAAATCCGCGTGAGGAGTGAGTTGTGACCGCATCTGCAAATTCGAACGCAAGCTCGAACGAAACTATCCTGACCGGCGAATGCTTCTGCCGCGACGTGCGCTACGAAGTCGCCGACGCGTTCACCTATGCGCTGAATTGTCACTGCTCGAACTGCCGGCGCACCACGGGCTCGGCGTTCAAGCCGTTCGCGGGAATCGTGCGCGAAAAATTTACCGTCACCAGCGGCGCCGATGGTCTTTTGATCTACGGCGACGAGCTCACCCACGACGCGCATTGCGGCCGCTGCGGGTCGCTGCTCTATTCGCGCGTCCGTAACGGCGGCTATGTCCATGTCACGATGGGTACGCTGCGCGATGCGCCGACGATCCGGCCGACCGCGCATATCTTCGTCGGCTCCAAGGCGCCCTGGTACGAGATACTGGACGACCTGCCGCAATATCAGGAGCACGTCACGCAAGGCGGGGAATAGATCCGCGTGAAGTCAATTCTTGTCTTGGGCTTGGTCCGCTTGCGCGGCAACGGTCGCGGATGGTCCCAGCGCGAAGGCGAGCACGACGTTGTCGGCGCGTTGCTTGAATTCCTTCCCAACCGCGCTGCGCGCGGCGTCGGCGAGTTCCTGCAACGGCTTGTCCTGCAGCAGGCCAGGGAAGGTGACGGTCACAGACGAGAGCCGGCCATTGTGCCAGTTGAAGCCAACCGCCGGTTTGACCCCGATCGTTGCAAGGAGATCCTGCTCCACGGCCCTGGCGTGCTTGAAGCCGTCGAATACGGCATCGACCAGGCCGCAGCCCGCGGCGCAGCCGGCCAAGAGCGTGAGGGCGAGGAGGGCTCGTGCCGTGCTGCGGACCTTGCCGGCTCTGGCGGCTGGAACCGCCACGCTTGTGCCCTGCATCATGTCCTCCGTGGCTCTGTTCCTGTTGCCGCGATCGTGCACGAAATCGCGTGGCCAGCCAAATCCGAACCGGCGGTCTGTTTCGTCGACTAACAGTCAGGATGGCATGGTCCACGCCGTCGCGGATCGTGAGGCGCCTCACAAAGCCCCCCGGCTGCTTCTGGTAAACGGACCTGCATGCTAGAAACGGCCAGAGTGTCGCCATGAACGGGTCTGGGCTCTTGAACTTGAAACGGTTGCTGCTCGCCGTGGCGGCCTTGCTGGTGATCGCCTGCCAGCCCGCCTTCGCCGAGAAGCGCGTGGCGCTCGTGCTTGGCAACTCGGCCTATCGGAATACGGCGCCGCTGGCCAACCCGGTCAACGACGCATCGGTGATGGCCGCGACGTTGAAGAATGCCGGTTTCGACGTGGTCGACTTCCGCAAGGACCTCCCGGCCGTCGAAACCCGCCGCGCGCTTCGCGAATTCGCCGACCTCGCCCGCGATGCCGATATCGCGCTGGTCTATTACGCCGGCCACGGCATCGAGGTCGACGGCGCCAATTATCTGATCCCGGTCGACGCCCGGCTGGAGCGCGATACCGACGTCTATGACGAGGCGTTTTCGCTCGACCGCATCCTGGTCGCGATCGAGCCGGCTAGGCGACTGCGGCTGGTGATCCTCGATGCCTGCCGCGACAATCCGTTTGCCAAGACCATGAAGCGGACACTGGCGACCCGGGCGATCGGGCAGGGGCTCGCCAAGGTCGAGCCGACCAGCCCGAACGTGCTGATCGCCTATTCCGCGAAGGCCGGCTCGACCGCCGCTGACGGCGACGGCAAGAACAGTCCGTTCACGATCGCGCTGTCGAAGTTCCTGCCGACCCCCGGTCTCGATGTCCGCCGCGCCTTCGGCTATGTCCGCGACGAGGTGCTGAAGACCACGAACAGCCGCCAGGAGCCGTTCGTCTACGGCTCGCTCGGCGGCGAGGACGTGCCGCTGGTGCCGGCACCGGCCAAGCCGGCGCCGGCCGCTGCCGCTGCCGCGCCGGTTGCGCCGGCACCGACGCCGCAGTCGGAGGCCCGTCGCGATTACGAGCTGGCGCTGCAGATCGGCAATAAGAGCGCGATGAACGCCTTCCTTGCCCAATATCCCAGCGGCTACTACGCCAACCTCGCCAGGCTGCAGCTGGAGAAGTTCACCGCCGAGGACGCGCGCGTGGCCGCCACCGAGAAGGCGCGTCTGGCCGAGCAGGAGCGCGCCCGGCTCGCCGCCGAGGGCGCACACAAGGCGCAGCAGGCCAAGGCCGAGGCCGACGCAAAGGCTGCCGAAGCGGCGCGTCTTGCCGCGGAGCGGGCCAAGCAGGTCGCACAGGAACAGGCCGCGGCCGCCGAGCAGAAGCGGCAGGCGGATGTTGCGCTGGCCGATCGTGCCGCGACGAACAAGGCGGTTCCCGATCAAGCGGCAACGCAGGCCGCGGTCACACCGCCGGCTCCACCGGCTGCTCCCGAGAAGACCACGACCGTGGCCGCATTGGCCACCGGGTCACCCGAGGTGGACGTGGTCAAATCGGTGCAGACCGAATTGCGCCGTGTCGGCTGCCTGACCGGCACCGTCGATGGCGACTGGAACGCAGCCTCGCAGCGCTCGCTGACGCTGTTCAACCGCTATGCCGGCACCAAGCTCGACATCAAGACCCCGAGCGTCGACACCCTCGATGCCGTCAAGCTGAAGCAGTCCCGCGTCTGCCCGCTGGCCTGCGAGCACGGCTACAAGGCTAACGGCGATCGCTGTAGCAGGATCGTGTGCGCCGAGGGCTCGTTCCTCAACGACGACAATGAATGCGAGAAGCAACGTGAGCGGAAGCCGGTGGCCAAGCGCGACAGCGACGAGCATCCGTCGCGCCGTGACCGCGAACGCGCCTTCCGTCCGCAGCGCGAGCCACGGATCCCGTCCGCAGACATTCCGCGCCCGCAGGGCCGCGCCAGGGCGGAAGGCGGCGGCAGCGGTCAGATCATGTGCGATGCCTATCTGTGCCGTCCGGTCAGGCACGGCTGTCATCTCGAGTACCGCGGCGGCGGCGGTCCCGGCGGCAACGTCGGCAATGTCGAGGTCTGCAACTAGCTATCAGCGGCTAGATCGCGCTCGCTGCGATATTCACCATCAGGGCCAGCAGTGCGGTGTTGAAAACGAACGAGATGATGCCGTGCACGGTTGCGGTGCGGCGGATGATCTTGGCGGTGATGCCGACGTCGGAGACCTGCGCGGTCATGCCGATCACGAACGAGAAATAGACGAAATCCCAGTAATCGGCGTCGGTATGCGCATCGCCGCTCGGAAACTGCAATCCGCCGGGCGTCTTGCCGCGGTAGAACTCGTGGGCGTAGTGCAGCGCGAACGCGGTGTGGACCGCCGTCCATGACAGCGTGATGGTGACGATTGCCACCGCCAGTCCGGCCGGGTTGCCCTTGGATGCGCCGAGCTCGAATACGATGGCAAGGAGGCTCGCCAGTGCGCCGAACGCGGTCAGCAGCAGGATCAGGAAACGGCCATCGTCCTGCAAGATGGCGCTGCGCTTGATGTGGGCGACGCCACAGCGCAGCATCATCACATAGGCGAGCACGAGATAGAGCGCGGCGAAGGCGTCCCAGCCGGCCAGCATGCGGGTGACGAGGCGCATCGATCCGGGGATCAGCAGCGCGACGGCGATGCCGACCGCGACCGAAACGAAGGTGCGCGGCCGGCCCACCACCACGCGGACCGGCATCGGCAACTTGCGGAAGCGAACAAGGCGATCGTCGAGGTCCTTGCTCATTTCGCGCTTTGCTTTCAGCTAGTTCTTGCGCTCTGCGACGAAGCGGGCGGCCGCGCGCAGCACGTCGCCCCGGTTCCCGAACACCGACAGCGCGGCGTCGGCGCGGGCCAGCAGGTCGCTCACGCGCTGCTTGGCGCCGTCGATGCCGAGCTGGGTGACGAATGTGGTCTTGCCGAGCGCCGCGTCCGCGCCTGCCGGCTTGCCGAGTGCGGCGGCGTCGCCCTCGACGTCGAGCAGATCGTCGGCGATCTGGAAGGCTTCGCCGAGCGCTTTGCCGTAATCGTCCAGCGCCTGGTATTCCTTCTGCGAGGACTGGCCGAGGATCGCGCCGGCGATGCAGCCGAAGCGGAGCAGCGCGCCGGTCTTCATCTGCTGCAGGCGCGCGACGTCGACCGGCTCGCGGTCGCCGAAGCGGCCTTCGCCGGCGAGGTCGAGGATCTGGCCGCCGGCCATGCCGCCGACGCCGGAGGCGCGCGCCAGCGCGCGGGTCAAGAGCAGGCGCACCTGGGCGTCCTTGTGGATCGCATCGCGGGTGATGATGTCGAAGGCAATCGTCAGCAGCGCGTCCCCGGCGAGGATCGCGGTGGCGTCGTCATAGGCCTTGTGCAGGGTCGGGCGGCCGCGGCGCAGATCGGAATTGTCCATCGCGGGCAGATCGTCGTGGATCAGCGAGTAGCAGTGGATGCATTCGAGCGCTGCGCCCACCAGCAGGGCGGATTCGCGCGGGATGCCGAACACCGCAGCGCTCTCGACCGCGAGGAACGGCCGCAGCCGCTTGCCGCCGCCGAGGCTCGAATAGCGCATGGCCTCGATCAGCCGCTTCGGGCGCACGATCTCGTCGCTCTCGGTCGCATCGGACAGCAGTTTGGCGAGCAGGGCTTCGGTATCCTCCGCGGTCTGGTCCAGCCGCTTGGAAAACTCTGCAGTACCGGTCGTCATTAAGAATTGCTCCAGATCGATTTTCGGCCGGACAATCGTTGATGGGATCGGCTTCGTCAATTCCCGGCCTGCGACGGATTGCGCCTTAAAAGTGCTGGAAAAACCGTGAATTATCCCGCAGACGTCTGACGGCGCCGGCCGTGTTCTGGCGGGCGGGTCCGAAATCCTCCCTGGAAAGGTCCTCCCCGGAAACCCCAGCTTTGCGCATTGTCCGGATTTTATTGCTGCTTTTGCTGGCCCTGCTGTTGCTGCCCTATCTGGTGACGCCGTTCTACCGCACCGGTCAGCCAGTTTCGGCCCTGATGGCGTGGCGGACCCTGCGAGGGGCCCCGGTCACACGGCATTGGATCGATTTCGGCGCGATGTCGCCCTATCTGCCGCGGTCCGTGGTCGGCTCGGAGGACGCCCATTTCTGCAAGCATCGGGGCGTCGATTGGGGCGCGCTGCGCGAGGTGATCGACGACGCCGGGGATGGTGAGGCGGCCCGCGGCGGCTCGACCATCACCCAGCAGGTGGCCAAGAACCTGTTCCTGTGGCCCGGCCGCAGCGTGATCCGCAAGGGGCTGGAATTGCCGTTGGCGCTCTGGATCGATTTCGTGCTGCCGAAACAGCGGATTCTGGAAATCTACCTCAACATCGCGGAAATGGGGCCGTCCGGGCAGTTCGGGGCAGAGGCCGGTGCCCAATATGCCTTTGGCCGGTCGGCGGCAGAGCTGTCACCCCGGGAGGCGGCGCTTTTGGCGGCGATCCTGCCGAATCCGGTCAAAAGGAATGCCCGGAACCCCGGTCCGGGGGTCCGCAGGCTGTCCGGCACCTACATGGCCCGGGCCAACTCCGTGACGCGCTGCTGGCACGAAAATCGCGGCTCTTGAGCGCGATTTCGAGCGGATTTTGCTGTCTCCGGGCCTAGATTTACGCGGTCCCTTCCTCTATAAGCGCGGCCTTACCGGCATCGCAGCTTGCGCTTCGAAGCGCTGAGCCCGTCCGCATTTCGGACGATGCCTCCGCAACACCCTAGAGGACACCGTCATGGCCGTTCCCAGAAGAAAAACCTCGCCGTCGCGCCGTGGCATGCGCCGTTCGGCCGATGCGATCAAGACCCCGACCTATGTCGAGGACAAGGACTCCGGCGAGCTGCGCCGTCCGCACCACCTCGACCTGAAGACCGGCATGTACAAGGGCCGCCAGGTCCTGAAGGCCAAGAAAGAGTCCTGATCGGACCTTCGGCTTTCGCGCCGCAGGCGGGAGCATGATCCGGAAAAGTGCGTAGCGGTTTTCCCTCGCGACAAACGCCAAAGGCGTTTGCGCGGAAATCATCCTCCAATCAAGACGGCGCTGCGCCTGAATTCGGCCAACGAGTGCGGCCAAGACGGGCGCGTCGGCGGCGAGGCCAATGAGCATCGCCGCATTGCTGGTTCTCCCTGAATAAGGCGCAAGCCCGATGGTCGGTTTTCCGCTGCTGCTCGTTCCGCTCGCGGTCTACAACATCATCGCCTTCCTGATGCCCGGCGTGTCGTTCACGGACCCGCTGATCAGGCTGACATTGCTGTCGGGCGAGCAGTGGCAGATCACGCTCAGTGACATGCTGCTTGCTGCCGGTGTGCTGTTGTTGCTGCTCGAGGTCATCAAGGGCACGCGCCCCGGCGCGAAATATCTCACCGACCATCTGCTGTCGCTGATCGTGTTCGGCGCGGCGGCCGCCGAATTCGTGCTCTGGCCGAAATTCGGCAACTCGACCTATTGCCTGCTGACGCTGCTGGCGATGGTCGATTTCATTTCCGGAATTGCGCTGCGCACCCGCCGCCGCGCGGTGGTCGCGCCCGCAGCGCCGGCGCCGGTCAGCAAGCCGCAGCCCGCCGCGGTCGAGACGCCACGGCCCGCACCCGCGGCGGAGCCTGCCCCGCCGCGGCCCGAGCCTGCACCCGTCGTCACACCGGCGCCCGCCGCGCCGGTCCCGCCAGCGACGTCAGTTGCGGAATCCGTGCTGCTCGATCAGTCCGCGCCAAAGCCCACGGTCAATTCGCCGGATTTGCAGCCCGGCGGCCAGCCACCGTCGGACACGCCGCAGCGCTAGACCCCTTTCGAGGACGATCATGAGCGGAGAAACGGCCCTTCCGATCGCCGATTCAACGACCACTCAATCGATCTTCGACTGGCTCGAACGGTTCGCCGCCTGCGTCAGGGCGGTCGACTATGCTGCCGCCCGTCCGTTCTGGCATTCGGACATCATCTCGTTCGGCACCTATCAGGAGCTCATCCACGGCCGTGCGCGCTGGACCGAGATGCAATGGGACAATGTCTGGCCCCGCACCGCGGATTTCGCCTTCGATCTCGCGCATGCGCAGGTGCTGATCAGCGCCGACGGCGGCATGGCGACGGTGATCACGCCGTGGACGAGCACCGGCTTCCATGCGGACGGCAGCCGCTTCGACCGGCCGGGACGGGCGACGATCATTCTCGCGCGTCAGGCCGACGGGCGCTGGCTCGGCATCCATTCCCACATGTCGCTGCGCCGCGGCGTGCCGCAGGACAGCCACGGCAACCGGCCCGTCAAGGCCCATTGATCGCAGTGCGGCGTTTGACCTTCTAGATGATTTGCCTGGTGCGCCGCGCGACGCTACGGCGTTCGTCGAGATGCGGGCCGTAGGCGCTCTGCGCGTCAGCCAATGACCCACGCCGCAGCCAGCAGGTCTGCGGCTCGTGGGCGGCGGTGGCGATCAGATGGGCCACAAACGACGGATCGGCATGCGCCAGCGGGATCTTGGGCGCCCAATGGGTGGTCGCGGCCAGCGGCACCAGAGCCGTGCCGGTCGCCCCGGCAGTATCTGTGAACTCGCCGTCCAGGACCTCTGATTGATCGATATCGCGCATCGCCTGCGACCCGTTGGAGCGTCATCATTTGGGACGTTGCGTCCCTCTGCAACACCCTCATGGCAAGGGTCATGCCCGTCATCCCCAGTTCGTTCCGCGGCAGTCGAAAACGTGGTTTCCAGATTATTTATCAAGTTCTCCTAGCGTTGGATTCGCCGGAACCACTATCTTGAGGGTGTGTAGAATCACCGGGTGCCGTCCCAAATCGAGACACGTTCGATGCCCCCTGTCCCGCCAGCTGCCAGCATCCTCGCCTCGCTCGGCCAAGCGACATTCGCCTGGGACCTGGCGACCGACGCGATTGCCTGGAGCGACAATGTGGCGACGGTCTTCCCGGACATTCCGGTCGCTGCGCTTGCGAGCGGCGGCGAGCTCGTAAAGCTGATCGAGCCAATGCGCTCGGTTCGATCAGATGCGCTCGGCCAGACTGGAACGGTGCGGGGCGGCGAGGGGGTTCCCTACCGGATCGAATACGGCGTGCGGGCCGTCACCTCAGCGCCGTTAATCTGGATCGAGGAGACCGGCTGCTGGTTTGCCGGCGCCGACGGCAAGCCGGCGCGCGTGCAAGGCGTCGTTCGCATCAACAATGAACGGCATGCCCGCGACGAGCAGCTCGTGAAGCTGTCGCGGCACGATCCGCTGACCAACGAGCTCAACCGCACCCATCTGATCGCCTCGCTCGCCGAGACCATCGAGGAGTGCGCGCGCTTCCGCACCTCCTGCGCGTTCATGCTGATCGGCATCGATCATCTGGCGCGGGTCAATGATGCGTTCGGCTTCGATGTCGCGGACGCCGTCATCGCCGAGGTGGCGAAACGGATTCGTGCGCGGCTGCGCAGCGGCGACATGCTCGGCCGCTTCTCCGGCAACAAGTTCGGGCTGATCCTGCGCAACTGTACAGTCGACGACACCAACGTGGCCGCCGAGCGTTTCCTCGCCGCGGTGCGCGACGAGGTGGTGCCGACCAGGTCCGGCCCGGTGTCGGTAACGGTCTCGATCGGCGCCGTCACCATCCCGCGCCACGCGAAGTCGGCGGAGGAGGCGGTCAATCGTGCCCAGGAGACGCTGGACGCCGCCAAGAGCCGCCGCGCCGGATCGTTCGCGCTGTGGAAGCCGAATGTCGAGCGCGACGCCCAGCGCCGCGTCAACATCCGCGTCACCGACGAGATCGTCACCGCGCTGAACGAGCGCCGCATCCTGATCGGCTTCGAGCCGGTGGTCGATGCGCGTTCGCGGCAGCCTTCGTTCTACGAATGCCTGGTCCGCATGGAGCAGGAGGACGGCAGGGCGCTGCTCGCGCCCGATATCGTGCCGGTCGCCGAGCGGCTCGGCCTGATCCGGATGGTCGATCATCGCGTGCTGGAGCTTGCGATCGCCGAGCTCGCCGCCGCCCCTGGCGTTCAGCTCAGCCTCAACATCTCGCCGGACACCACGATGGATCCGGACTGGTGGGCCACCATCGAATCGCTGATGCGCGCGCATCCCGGCGTCGGCGAGCGGCTGATCGTCGAGATCACCGAGACGGTCGCGATCCAGGACATCGACGACGTCCGCGGCTTCGTCACGCGGCTGAAGAATTTCGGCAGCCGAATCGCGATCGACGATTTCGGCGCCGGCTACACCTCGTTCCGCAATTTGCGCAAGCTCGGCGTCGATATTGTCAAAATCGACGGCGCCTTCGTGCAGAACATCGTGCGTTCGGCCGACGACCGCGCCTTCGTGCAGACGCTGATCGATCTCGCGCGCCGCCTTGAAATTAAGACCGTCGCCGAATGGGTGCAGGACGAAGAAGCCGCCGTGATGCTGCGCGAGTGGGGCTGCGACTTCATCCAGGGCCGCCTGATCGGCCTCGCCTCGCCGGACCGGCCGTGGAATGCGCCGGCGGACAAGGCCGTGCCCGCCGCGGGTTGAAGCGCGATGATCGGCTGATCACCGCGCTCCCGCTTCGCTCTCGATAGCGGTTGCTCAAAATATGAGCGCGTCGTGCCCAAGCTTTGACGCGAGTTCATCCAATTTATTGTGCGTTCCCAGACAAGTTTTCCGGCGGAGACCGCCGTTTACTTCTTCGAGGTTTGGACCGTGGCTTGCGCCATGACAACGTCGAAAGAGGATCGAATGGTCACGCTATCTTTTCCGCGCACGTACAAACTGATGCATATCGCGGCGCTAGGGGCCCTGCTGGTTGCGGGCGTCGGTGCTCCAACCAGCGCAAGGGCGGCTGCGCCGGCCGCCTGTGCGGAGCTACAGACAAAATATCCGGACTGGAAGGGCAAGACCCTCGTCAACGCGATCAATCCGCATACGCCAGGCTACGAGTCGATCGATCCGAAGGACCCGAGCAAATATGTCGGTTTCGATATTGATCTCGGCGAGCAGATTGGTGAATGCCTCGGCTTCAAGCTGACCTACAAGGCGGTTACCTTCGCCGCACTCCTCACCACGCTGGCCAGTGGTCAGGCCGACATTGTGATCTCCGACATCTACGCCACGGAAGAGCGTGCCAAGGCGGCCGACTTCATCACCTATTCGAAGGTGTTCGACGGCGTATTGGTCGCCAAGGGCAATCCGAAGAAGATCTCCGGCATCAATACCTCGATGTGCGGCGCGGCGGCGGCCGAGAACACAGGCTACGTTGAAGTTCCGCTGATCCAGGCGCTTGTGCCGGAGTGCAAGAAGGAGGGCAAGCCTGAGCCGACCATTCAGCTCTACGACAACAACGCCAACTGCATCCAGGCGATCCTGGCCGGACGCGCCGACACTTATGTCAACGACGTCAACACCGTCGACAATGCGGTGAAGGCCTATCCGGACAAGCTCGAAAAAGCTGTCGCTGTGACAATCCCGTATAAAGTCGGCATCGGCGTGCCCAAGGACAAGCCGGCCTTCCGCGATGCCGTGAAGGCGGCGCTGACCGAGATCTACAAATCGGGCGATCAGCTCGCGCTGCTGAAGAAGTGGAATCTCGATCCGGAGAACCTGATGGAGCCCGGTCTGCTGACGGTCAAGTAGGTCCAGCGCTGGCAGAAGGACGGCCCGCTCCATGGAGCTGTTCCTCCACTATCTGACGATGCCGTATATGATCGAGGGCATTCAGGCGACCTTGCAGGTCACCGCCCTCGGTCTACTCGGCGGGCCTCGCCCTCGGTGTGATCCTGGCATGGATGCAGCTCAGCCGCTTCAAAGCGCTGGCGTCCTTCGCCCGGGTCTACACCGTGGTTTTTCGCGGCACGCCGCTGATCCTGCAGATGGTGTTCGCCTACAACGCCTTGCCGCAGATCGGCATCAAGCTGCCTGCCATTCTCGCCGCCGGCCTCGCGCTGGCCTGCAACGAAGCGCCATTCATCGCCGAGATGCTGCGCTCCGGCGTGCTCGGCGTCGATCGTGGCCAGGTGCTGGCCGGGCAGGCGCTCGGCATGACGCCCGGCGTCCTGATGCGCCGGATCATTGCACCGCAGGCGATCCGCTCGATGATCCCCGCTTTCGGCAACGAGACGGTCAGCGCGTTGAAGAATTCGTCGCTGGCGTCGGTGATCGCCGTGCAGGAGCTGACGTTGCGCTCGACCCAGATGGCGTCGGCAACTTTCGATTTCTTCTCGATCTTCTTTGCGTCCGGCCTGATCTATCTGTTCCTCACTGCGGCGATCGCCGGCATCCAGCTGTTCCTCGAATGGCTGTTCGATCTCGACCGCGCATCGAAGCAGATCAAACTGATGCGGATGATGCCGTGGTATCGCGCGCAAGGGCTCGATGATCCGCTGACTGCGGCGGAGGATGCGCCGCCTGAGATATTGCCCGATGCCGGTGTCGCCGAATTGCCGCCGCCGCGTGCGCAGTCCGGGCGTATCGATCGCGCCAAACGCACCGAGATGCTGGCGCGAAACAACGTGGCCGTCGATATCGCCGCGCTGCGCAAGAACTATGACAAGCAGGTGGTGCTCGCAGGCGTCGATCTCACGGTGCGGATCGGCGAGGTGATCGCGCTGCTCGGGCCGTCCGGCTCCGGCAAGAGCACGCTGCTCCGTTGCATCAACAATCTCGAGCTCTGGAACGACGGCAGCATCAAGGTCGGCGGTCGCCGGCTCGGCTTCAACGATCACGGCAAGGCGCTGTCGCCGCGACTGCTGGCGCAGGCGCGCGCCGAAGTCGGCGTCGGCATGGTGTTCCAGCAGTTCAACCTGTTTGGCCACCTCACCGCGAAGGAGAATATCGCCGGGCCGCTGCGCTGGGTGCATGGCGTGTCGCGCATCGATGCGGATCGCCGGGCGACCGAACTGCTCGGGCGCGTTGGCCTCAGCCACCGCGCCGATGCGCTGCCGCGGCATCTCTCCGGGGGCCAGCAGCAGCGCGTCGCCATCGCCCGTGCGATCGCGCCGAATCCAAGCGTGCTGTTGCTCGATGAACCGACTTCCGCGCTCGACCCCGAACTCGTCAATGAGGTGCTTGAAGTCATCCGTCGCCTCGCGGTGGAAGACGGGCTCACCATGATCATTTCAACTCATCAACTGCGCTTCGCCAGCGAAGTCGCCGATCGCGTGGTGCTGCTGGCGGGCGGCGAAATCATCGAGGAGGGCCCGGCCAACGAGGTGCTGAGCAATCCGCGCAATCCGCTAGCGCAGCGTTTCCTCAACGCCATGGAGGCCGAAATCGCATGAACAGAAATCAGTCCGTTTCCATCCGCGTGAGGGCCTTTGCGTGAAACATCATCTGCTGCCGGTATCTGCGAAGACTGTGCATTGGGGCTATTTCAGCAAGGTCGTGGCGCCGGCGCTGACGCTGCAGTCTGGCGATCGCGCCACCATCGAGACGCTGACGCATCACGCCAATGACGATTACGAGCGCATGATCGAGGGCGATCCCGGCGCCGAGAGCGTGTTCAAATGGACGCGCGAGCACAAGGCGGTGGCGCGGCGCGGCTCGGGACCTGCCGAAGGCCCGTTCATCCGCGGCTCCGGCGAAGGCGTCGGCGTGCATCTGCTCACCGGTCCGGTGGCGATCGAGGGCGCCGAGCCAGGCGACGTGCTGGAGGTTCGCATTCTCGACGTGCGTCCAAGGCCGGCCTGCAAGGCCTGCCATGCCGGCAAATGCTTCGGCTCCAATGTCGCGGCCAATTGGGGCTTCCACTATCACGACTTGATCGAAGCGCCGAAGCCGCGCGAGGTGGTGACGATCTTCGAGCTCGACACGTTGGGCGAGCCCTTCGCCAGGGCGGTCTACAATTATGTCTGGACGCCGCAGACCGATCCCGACGGCATCGTGCATCCAACCATCGACTATCCCGGCGTGCGCGTTGATCACGCCACCATCGTCAAGCGCGAGAATATTCTGAGCAATGTCCGTGTGCCCGCGCGGCTGCATTTCGGCACCATGGGCCTCGCGCCGTCGGAGCAGGATTTCGTGTCCTCTATTCCGCCGAGCTATACCGGCGGCAATATCGACGACTGGCGCGTCGGCAAGGGTGCCAAGATGTTCTATCCGGTTGCGGTGCCCGGTGCGTTCTTCTCGGTCGGTGATCCCCATGCCGCGCAGGGCGACAGCGAGCTCGGCGGCACGGCAATCGAGACCTCGCTCACCGGCGATTTCGAGTTCATCCTGCACAAGCATCGCGATCTCGGCGGCACACAGCTCGAAGGCCTGACCCATCCGATGCTGGAAACTCCCGACGCCTGGTCGGTTTACGGCTTCACCTATCCGAACTATCTCGCCGAGCTCGGCGCCAATGCGCAGCTCGAAATCGCCAATCATTCCAGCCTCGACCGCGCAATGCGGGACGCCTTCCGCAAGATGCGTCGCTTCCTGATGACGGTGCACAAGCTCAGCGAGGACGAGGCGATCTCGCTGATGTCGGTGGGCGCGGATTTCGGCGTGACGCAGGTGGTCGATGCCAATTGGGGCGTGCACGGGACCATCCGCAAGAACGTGTTCCGGTGTGACTGACCACGTGCCGGCTACAGGCCAGGACGTGTCATCCTTTGGGGTGGCATGGAGATTGCTAGGCTTCGGCTCAGAAGGTCGATGCATGAGGCCGCGTCCGTTCACGAGTGAATCCTATTCCGAAGGCGACCGCCCCGAGGCCTGGCGGGACGTCCTGGCGTCGGTCGGCTTGCAGCCGACGGCCGCCACGACCACTCATGCCGGCCATGCCACCGCGGTGCGGCGCAATTTTCAGGGCGTGACGCTGGCCAGGCTTTCGGCGGGGCCACAATCGGTGTCGCCGCGCACCGATGTTGTGGCCGATCATCCGCTGGTGCTCCTGCCGCTCGAAGACGGGGTGGCACTGAAGACGGCGGCCGGTTATCAGATCGTGGCGGCGCGCCATCTTCTGCTACTCCCGCGCGCGGGGGACTGGAGCGTGTCGTTCCAGCGCGAGATGCGCGCGGTGGTGCTGTCGGTGGCGTCCGAACCGGCGTATCGCCGCCGCGCCACGCCGCAAGACGGCGAGATGCGTGTGCTTCCGCCTGGTGGCTTTGGCAGCGTATTTGCGCAGATGATGGAACTCGCCGCGCGCGATCTCGACGCGCTGTCCGATGTCGAATGGACCGCGCTCGCGCGAAGTCTCGCCGATCTGCTGCCGACATTCATGTGTCAGCACAGCGATACAGCAAGCGATCTCGGCGGCAGCAGCGCCTCCAAGGCGGCGACGCTGCATCGCCTGTGCGAGACCGTTGAACGCTGCCTCGACGATCCCGACCTGACGCCGGCGAAAATCGCCGGCGCCGAGGGCATTTCCGAACGCTATCTGCAAAAACTGTTCGAGGGCGCCGGCACCAGTTTCACGCATTACCTGCGCGAACGAAGGCTGCAGCGCACCTGGGCCGATCTGTCCAATCCCGCCGAGGCGCATCACTCGATTTCCGAGATCGCCTTCCGGGTCGGCTTTAACGACTCCGCGCATTTCAGCCGCACCTTTCGCCAGCGCTTCGGTCTGTCGCCGCGCGAATTCCGCCAGCATGAAGCCGAGCGCCAAACCGTAGCGACAGCCACAGCCGGCCAACGCGGCTGGCCCCAACAAGCCCTGGCGCAACTGCGCAGCCGGCATGTCGCGCTGGCGCGCAAGACCGCTGCCCCCTTTAGCGCACATGACGTGGAGATCGCAGCCGCGCCGCGCCATCACCATCTCGCCGCCGACGCTTCGCGCGTGCACTGGGGCTATTTCAGCCATTCGTTGCCGCCGCAGGTCGAGATCGGCTCCGGCGACACCATCACCATTGAGACGCTGACCCAGCACGCCTCCGACGATCCCGAGCGCATGATCGAGGGCGATCCAGGCGCCGAGAGTGTGTTCCACTGGACGCGCGATCGGAAGAACGTCGATCGTCGCGGCGCCGGCCCGCTCGATGCCTCGATCTATGGCCGCGGAGCCGGCGAGGGATTCGGCGTGCACATTTGCACCGGGCCGGTGGCCGTGAAGGACGCGGAGCCAGGCGACGTACTGGAAATCCGCATCCTCGACATCGTGCCGCGCGCGAGCCGCAATCCGGACTTCGAGGGCCGCGTGTTCGGCAGCAGCGTCGCGGCCTGGTGGGGATATCACTACAAGGAGTTCCTCGCCGAGCAGAACGCCCATGAGACGGTGACTATCTACGAGATCGTCGACGACGATGACGCGCCGTATGCGCGTGCGCTGTATTCCTATCGCTGGGAACCGCAGACCGATCCCTTCGGGACGCTGCACAAGACTTACGACTATCCGGGCATTCCGATCCCGCCGTCATCGGTGCGGCGCCGCCACGACGTGCTCGACGGCATCCGCATCCCGCTGCGTCCGCATTTCGGAGTCATCGCGCTGGCGCCGCGCGAGGCCGAACTTGTCGATTCCGTCCCGCCCGCATATTTCGGCGGCAATCTCGACAACTGGCGGCTCGGCAAGGGCTCGACGATTTATCTGCCGGTGTCGGTGCCGGGCGCGCTGCTGTCGGTCGGCGATCCCCATGCTGCACAGGGCGACGGCGAACTCGGCGGCACCGCCATCGAATGTTCGATGACCGGCACATTCCAGGTCATCCTGCACAAAAAGAACGAGTTTACCAATCAGCCCTTCGCCGATCTTACCTATCCACTGATCGAGACTGAATCCGACTGGGTGCTGATGGGCTTCAGTCATCCCAACTATCTCGCCGAATTCGGCGCCAAGGGGCCAGAGCGAGGTCTATGCCACTTCGTCACTCGATCTCGCGATGAAGGATGCGTTCCGCAAGATGCGCCGCTTCCTGATGAACATCAAAGGCTTCACCGAGGACGAGGCGATCGCGCTGATGTCGGTGGCGGTGGACTTCGGCGTGACGCAGGTGGTGGACGGCAATTGGGGCGTCCATGCCATTCTCAGCAAGCGCGTCTTCGATCACGCGCCGCAAAACTAGAGCATGATCCGGAATAATGGAAGCCGGTTTTCCCTCGCGACAAACGCGGAACGCGTTTGCGCGGAGATCATGCTCAAGCAAAGACATGAGATCATGATGCGATTCCGTAGAAACGCATCATGATCCATCAAAGAGCAGGCGAGGAGACGTCGTTGCAATTTCACATGATATCCGGCGGCCCGAAGCCGGTCGCGCCGTTCAGCCACGCGGTCGAGACCGACGGCTTCGTCTTCGTCACCGGCCAGATGCCGGATACACCGGCCGCACCCGGCGTATTGCCCGACGGTATCGTGGCGCAGACCCGCGCGGTGATGGAGAATCTGCGCGTGGTGCTTGCGGGCCTGGATCTCGGCTTCGAGCATATCGTGATGTCGCGCATCTATCTGACGCGCTTTCGGGAAGATTATGCGGCGATGAACGAGACCTATCGCAGCTACTTCCGGTCCAACCGCCTGCCGGCCCGCACCTGCGTCGGCGTCACCGGTCTGGCCTATGATGCGTTGATCGAAATCGATCTCGTCTGCCGCCGACCTGCATAGAAGCGTCCGCAACAGCATGCGCGATCAGGCGGCGACCGCCTGACGTCGGCGGGAGCCGCCGTCGCCAGGATTTTAGGAAACGACGACGGCCGGTGCGTCCGGCCGATCGGCCAAAGGACCTGCAAGGGGAGCCGGACGAGACCTATTCGTCCTTCTTCGTCGGCTGCGACATGCGCTCGAGGCGTTCCTGCATGTCCTTCATCTGGCGGCGAAGGTCGTCGATGTTGCCGTCGTCGGCCGCGGGCTCCGGCGCCTTCTCGGCTTCAGTGCCGCCGCGCTGCGGCACGAACGGCTTGAACATCGAGAAGGTCTGCTGGAACAGCTCCATGTTGCGGCGGACCTGTTCTTCCAGGGGAGCAAACGGCGTCCCGCTCAGGGCGCCTGCGATCTGCTTGCGGAATCTCTCCTGTTCCCGGGTCAGCGTATCGATCGACTGCTCGAGATATTTCGGCACCACCATCTGCATGCTGTCGCCGTAGAACCGGATCAGCTGGCGCAGGAAGGTGGTCGGCAGCAGGTTCTGCCCGGCCTTGTTCTCCTGTTCGAAGATGATTTGCGCGAGCACGGAGCGGGTGATGTCATCGCCGGTCTTGGCATCATAGACGAGGAAATCCTCGCCTTCCTTCACCATCGCCGCGAGATCCTCGAGCGTCACATAGGTGCTCGTACCGGTATTATAGAGCCGCCGGTTCGCGTATTTCTTGATCGTGGTCGGTTGTTCAGATTTTGCCATGGGCTCACACTTCAACACCGAAGGACCTGGAACCCGGCAGCATCGCCGCTGGGCTAAATGCAACGCATCGCAGCAAAGGTAAGCATTTTCAAAGCCGTTCGGCTACCGTTTTGTGCTGCACGGTTAATCCCAAAGCAAAGGTATTGCTCAGGAAAGTGCCAAGGACATCATTTTGAGTGCGTCGCGGCGCGCGATTTGCGCGTCAGCGCGATTGACATGGCTCAATGAGGTTTACAGGATAGTCATTAAGAGACAGGTCCGCCGACCCGGCCGCCCGCCGTCGAGAAACCCAGCTACAACCCAAAGGAGATGTCCATGTCAGACGATGTCGTCATCGTCAGCGCCGCCCGCACCCCGGTCGGCAGCTTCAACGGTGCGTTCGCCACCACGCCGGCCCACGACCTCGGCGCGATCGCCATCAAGGCGGCGCTGGAGCGTGCCGGCGTCGAGGGTGGTCAGGTCTCCGAAGTCATCATGGGCCAGATCCTCACGGCGGCGCAGGGCCAGAACCCGGCCCGCCAGGCCTCGATCGCGGCCGGGATTCCGGTGGAAAGCCCGGCCTGGGGCGTCAACCAGCTCTGCGGCTCGGGCCTGCGCACGGTGGCGCTCGGCTACCAGGCGCTGCTCAACGGCGATTCCTCAATCGTCGTCGCCGGCGGCCAGGAATCCATGAGCATGGCCCCGCACGCGCAATATCTGCGCGGCGGCGTCAAGATGGGCGACCTGCAGCTGATCGACACCATGATCAAGGACGGCCTGTGGGATGCCTTCAACGGCTACCACATGGGCAACACCGCCGAGAACGTCGCCAAGCAGTACCAGATCACCCGTTCCCAGCAGGACGAGTTCGCGGTCAGTTCGCAGAACAAGGCCGAGGCGGCGCAGAAGGCCGGCAGGTTCAAGGACGAGATCGTCCCGGTCACGATCAAATCCCGCAAGGGCGATATCGTGGTCGACGCCGACGAGTATCCGCGCCATGGCGCCACGATCGATGCGATGGCCAAGCTCCGCGCCGCCTTCGAGAAGGACGGCACCGTGACCGCCGGCAACGCCTCGGGGATCAATGACGGTGCCGCCGCCGTCGTGCTGATGACCGCCAAGGAAGCCGCCAAGCAGGGCAAGAAGGTGCTCGCCCGCATCGTCTCGTGGGGCCAGGCCGGCGTCGACCCCAAGATCATGGGCACCGGGCCGATCCCCGCCTCGCGCGCCGCGCTGAAGAGGGCCGGCTGGAACATCGCCGACCTCGACCTGATCGAGGCCAACGAGGCGTTCGCAGCGCAGGCCTGCGCCGTCAACAAGGACCTCGGCTGGGATCCGGCCAAGGTCAACGTCAATGGCGGCGCGATCGCGATCGGCCATCCGGTCGGCGCGTCGGGCGCCCGCGTGCTGGTGACGCTGTTGCACGAGATGCAGAAGCGCGATGCCAAGAAGGGCCTCGCGACGCTGTGCATCGGCGGCGGCATGGGCATCGCTATGTGCGTTGCACGCGACTGAACAAGAGGCAGCGAGGTCGGTTAGGTGATGAAAAGATCATCTGTCAACCACGGCGCGAGCTGATAGAAAAGATGCCCGGCTTTGTGCCGGGCATTTTTGTTTCGAGAGCAGGATCCGGAAAAGTGTGAAGCGGCTTTCCGAAAGGATCATGCTCAAAAGAGCGAGCTAAAGCGCGATGACGGTTGAGCCTAATCTCATCGCGCTTTGTCGAGTGAGTGCGAGGACCGGAGTGATCCGGTTATAAAAGACGGCCAAGGAGGAGACGGACATGGCACGTGTTGCATTGGTGACGGGCGGAACGCGGGGCATTGGAGCTGCAATCAGCAAGGCGATGAAAGCGGCGGGCTACAAGGTGGCGGCGAGCTACGCCGGCAATGACGCCGCGGCGGAGAAGTTCAAGGCGGAGAGCGGCATCCCGGTCTACAAGTGGGACGTCGCATCGTTCGACGCCTGCGCGGCCGGCGTGAAGCAGGTCGAGGCCGATCTCGGTCCGGTCGACGTGCTCGTCAACAATGCCGGCATCACCAAGGACACTGCATTCCACAAGATGACGCTGGAGCAGTGGAATGCCGTGATCAACACCAACCTCGGCTCGCTGTTCAACATGACGCGCCAGGTGATCGAGGGCATGCGCGCCCGCAAGTTCGGCCGCGTCATCTCGATCTCCTCGATCAACGGCCAGAAGGGCCAGTTCGGCCAGGTCAACTACTCCGCGGCGAAGGCCGGCGATATCGGCTTCACCAAGGCGCTCGCGCTGGAGAACGCCAAGGGCGGCATCACCGTCAACGTGATCTGCCCGGGCTATATCAACACCGAGATGGTGCAGGCGGTGCCGAAGGACGTGCTCGAGAAGAACGTGATCCCGCAGATTCCGGTCAACCGGCTCGGCGAACCCGAGGAGATCGCGCGTGCCGTGGTCTTCCTCGCGGCTGACGAAGCGGGCTTCATCACCGGCTCGACGCTGACCATCAACGGCGGCCAGTATCACGCCTGACGCGAGAAGCGTCGTCGCGTCGCAGGTGCCATCAATCACGTCGTAATGCCCGGCCTTGTGCCGGGCATTTTCGTCGTTACAACCGCAAGGCGCGAAGCAGAGACGTGGCCGGGGCGGCCACGACGGATTGAGTTCAGATGACGACCCGAACTGCCACCCTTGTCGGACTGACCGCCATCCTGATGTGGTCGCTGCTGTCGGTCATGACGGTCGCGACCGGCAAGATTCCGGCGTTCCAGCTCGCCGCCATGACGTTTGCGATCGGCGCCGCGGTCGCGTTCGCAAGCTTCCTCTTCCGTCCCGCAGCGTTCGGCGCATTGAAGCAGCCGCTGGTCGCCTGGGTCGTCGGTGTCGGCGGGCTGTTCGGCTATCACGCGCTGTATTTCCTGGCGCTGCGTTTCGCGCCGCCGGCCGAGGCCGGCCTGCTCAACTATCTCTGGCCGCTGCTGATCGTGCTGTTCTCGTCGCTCTTGCCGGGCGAGCGGCTTGCGATCCATCACATCGTCGGCGCGCTGCTAGGCCTTGCCGGCACCGTGCTGCTGTTCGCCGGCAACACCGGCGCCTTCACAAGCGCGCAGATTCCAGGCTTCGCGGCGGCCTTCGTCGCGGCGTTCGTCTGGGCGGCCTATTCGGTGATGTCGCGCCGGCTCAAGGCGGTGCCGACGGATGCGGTGGCGGGCTTCTGTCTTGCGACGGCCGTGCTTGCCGCGCTGGTGCACATGCTGGCGGAAACCACGGTGTGGCCCGCGACGCCGCTGCAATGGCTCGCGGTAATCGCGCTCGGCATTGGCCCGGTGGGCGCCGCGTTCTTCGCCTGGGACATCGGCATGAAGCGCGGCGACATCCGCGTGCTCGGCGCCGCCTCCTATGCCACGCCGTTGCTCTCGACTGCGTTCCTGATTGCCGCGGGTTTCGCCAAGCCCAGCGCCAACATCGCAATCGCCGCGATCCTGATCGCCGGCGGCGGCCTGATCGCGGCGAAAGACATGGTCTGGAAACACTAGGCGGCTGGCCGCCAGCCTGGCGGCTTGTAAGCACCTTCCGGAATTTGCCCGAGCACGGAATGCTTCAGCTTCTGGGGCGACAGGCCGTAGAACTGCTGAAAACTCATGATCAGCGGCCGCCATTTGTCGGGATCGATGCGGTCGGTTTGGCCGTCCATCAAAATCCCCGGATGAGCGTGCACGCGGGTCACGCGCACCTCGATTGCCGTGAGATTGCCGCGCCAGACCTCGTCCTCCTGCGCCATTCTGTGGACGTGGGCGACCTTTGCCTCAATCTGTACCGGGCACTCGGCGGCGCGCGGGGCGGCGACGGTCTCGCCGTGCAATCGCGTCAAGCCGCTGATGTCGAACTTGTCCCGTTCGTGCCGATAACCGCGCTTGATTTTTCCTGCCGGCACGGGGTTCGAGCCGGTGGTGCGCGCCAGAGCATTGACGGCATCGACAAGATCGACCGATGGGAGATTGAGCACGCATTCGCCGGTGCGGATCATGTTCTCGGTGGTCTTGGAATTGCCCTTGCGAGGCCAAGCATGCATCGCCAGCCAACCCACCACGCCGACGACATCGGCGCCAGATTGGGCGAGCCGTCTTCATTGGACGAACCAATCAGAACGACGGGTGTCCCGAAGTAGAGTATGGCCGGCTCAATGCTCCGCGATTCCGCAGTGCCGGTGATATCGACGGTGCTGAGCATGCTGGCTTCCTCATGTGAAGCCTAGCAGTCTGCTGAAAAAGCCCTCGCAAAGGGCTGCGGTTGATGATTCAATTATCTATCATGAATCGTCGGGGGCTCGCATGCGGGGCGATTTTGCGGATCAAGGCGGGTTGTTTTCGTACATCTCGCCGGAGGCACGGGTACCTCCGAACCATCCGCTGAGGAAGATCCGAGGGCTCGTCCGCGATGTGCTGGGCGAGATGAACCGTAACTTGGGGAAGCTTTACGCGAGCGAAGGACGGCCCTCGATCCCTCCGGAGCAATTGCTGAGCGCAATGTTGCTGCAGGTGTTCTACGGCATTCGATCGGAACGCCAGTTGATGGAGCAACTGGACTACAATCTTTTGTACCGCTGGTTCGTAGGACTTTCGCCGGACGCCCCCGTCTGGGACCCGACCACCTTCACCAAGAACCGCGACCGGCTGCAGAACGGCGAGGTGTTTGCGACGTTCATGAACCGGCTTCTGAACCATCCGCAAGTCAAGCCACTATTGTCGGACGAGCATTTCTCGGTGGACGGAACGCTGATCGAAGCCTGGGCATCACAGAAGAGCTTTCGCCCCAAAGACGGCAGCGGTGATGACGACGACGGCGCTAACTTCCACGGCCAGAAGCGCAAGAACGACACCCATGCGAGTACCAGCGACCCCGACAGCCGGCTCTATCGCAAGGCTGCCGGGCGGGAGGCGAAGCTCTGCTATATGGGCCACGCCACCATGGAGAACCGGCATGGGCTGGCGGTAGCCGGCATGGTCACGCACGCCAATGGCACCGCCGAACGCCGAGCCTCGGAGATCATGCTGAAGGCGAGAGGCAAAGTTGCCGGCTGCCGCATCACGGCCGGTGAGGACAAAGCGTACGATACGGTCGATCATGTGGCCAATCTTCGCGCCATCAACGTGACACCGCATGTGACGCAGAACCAGGCCGTCACCAAAACCGGCAAGACCCGCAACAGCGCCATCGACCAACGAACCACGCGGCATCCGGGCTATGGCATGTCGCAATCGCGCCGGGCGATGATCGAGTGCATCTTCGGCTGGGGCAAGCAGCACGGCACCATGCGCAAGACCAAACATCGCGGCATCGCTCGGGTCGCTGCCGACTTCATGCTCAATCTGATCGCCTACAACCTGATCCGCATCCCCAAACTGGTTGCAGCGTAGCCAACTTGGCGTCCAGACCACCAAAGCGCTTCAAACTCTCAAACAAATCATCCCAAAAATGGCACCCGCGACAGAACAAACGCCCAATTCCTTGGATTTTTCAGTAAACTGCTAGAGCTAATGGCTTGGTGCCCGCTTACCCACCCGATTCCCGAGTACCTTCTTTCAGTTGCCGGGGAACCAATCGGGCTTTGCCATCTCGAATTTCGCAAACTCAAATCCCGGCGCGACGGTGCAGCCGACCAGCGTCCAGTCGCCGCGGCTTTCCGCGGCCTGCCAGGCGCCCGCCGGCACGATCGCCTGGGGCTGTTCGCCCTGCGCGAAGTCAGGTCCGAGCGTGATCGCATGCGGCTGCGCGCCGTCCTGCGCGATCTTCAGCGTCAGCGGTGCGCCGGCGTAATAGTGCCACATCTCCACCGCGTCGATGCGGTGCCAGTGCGAGCGCTCGCCGCGCGCGAGCAGGAAATAGATCGCGGTCGAATGCGCGCGTCCACTGGCATCGCAGCGTTGGTCGCGAAAAGTCTCGCGATAGTGCCCGCCTTCGGGGTGCGGCTTTAGCTCAAGCCGCGCGATGATGTCGGCAGCCGAGAGGTCGGCCATCAGGACTTGTTCTTGCGCTCGCGGAGCTCGCCGAACACCAGCGCCGGGTCGGCGCCCTTCATGTGCAGCTTGGCGGCGACAACAGGCTCGTCGGCGCGCAGGAACACGTTGGCCTTCTTCTCGTCACCCAGCAGCACGGGAATCGTCGGCTTGTTCTCGGCGCGCAGCTTCGTCACTTCCTCGGCGCG
Source organism: Bradyrhizobium sp. JR3.5 (assembly GCF_054057015.1). Classification (NCBI taxonomy): domain Bacteria; kingdom Pseudomonadati; phylum Pseudomonadota; class Alphaproteobacteria; order Hyphomicrobiales; family Nitrobacteraceae; genus Bradyrhizobium; species Bradyrhizobium sp. JR3.5. The sequence continues at coordinate 2,466,307 of NZ_JBSRYV010000002.1, read as the reverse complement.
GGCCTGCAAATGCGGATTGTCGCCCTCGATGGTGAGCGCGAACTTCACGTTGGAGGCGGTGTATTCATGGCCGCAATAGAGACGGAAATCGTCCGGCAGCGAACGCAGTTTCAGCAGCGAATCCCACATCATGGGATAGGTGCCCTCGAACACCCGGCCGCAGCCGATCGAGAACAGCGTGTCGGCGGCGAACACCGCCTTCTCGCCGTCGAATACATAGGAGATATGATCGAGCGTATGGCCGGGGGTCTCGACCACGCGCGCGAGCAGGCTGCCGACTTTGATGACGTCCGCATTGGCGGCGCGCAGATCGACATTGGCGATCTTGGCAGACTTGTCGTGCGGCGCGACGACGCGGCAGCCGTATTTCTGCTTCAGCTCGGCGACGCCGCCGACATGGTCGCCATGGTGATGGGTGATCAGGATGTCGGTCAGCGTCCAGCCTTCGTGCTCCAGCGCCTTGATGATCGGGCCGGCCTCCGGCGCGTCGATCGATGCCGTCGCCTTGGTGGCGGGATCGTGGATCAGGTACCCGAAATTGTCGGTGAGGCAGCTGAAGGTGCGAATTTCGGCGGTCATGATATCTCCACGAACAAACGGGACGGACATTTCAGAGCATGTTTTTTTCGAAAAGCCGGCGTCGCCGTTTCCGGATCATGCTCTTACCTCGCCCAATATAGGGGTGAAATATGGCGTTAACGCTCCGGCGGCAACGCAAATTTCGGCGCTCCCCGGCTGTAACGGGCATGTTAGGCTAGGATCATGGACGTCATCGACCTCCGCGACTTCTATTCGCAGCGCCTCGGCATCGTCGCGCGGCAGCTGATCAACCGTGGCATCCGTGCGCGGTGGCCGAACGCGGAAGGCCTGCGCGTGCTCGGGCTCGGCTATCCGACACCCTATCTCGGCCTGTTCCGTGATACCTGCGAGCGCTGCATCGCCTTCATGCCGGCGGCCCAGGGCGTGCTGAAATGGCCGACCGGCCGGCCGGCGCTGGCGACCCTGATCGACGAATTCTCGATGCCGCTGCCGGATGCCGCGGTCGACCGCGTGCTGCTGGTGCATGCGCTGGAGATGTCCGACGATCCCGAGCGGCTGCTGCGCGAGGTGTGGCGGGTGCTGTCACCGTCGGGGCGGCTGATCGCGATCATCCCGAACAGGCGCGGCGTCTGGACGCGCACCGATGCCACGCCGTTCGGCCATGGCCGGCCCTATTCGCGGGCGCAGATCACCCAGTTGTTGCGGCAGACCTGGTTCACGCCGGCGTCATGGGGCGAGGCGCTGTTCATGCCGCCGGTGCAGGGCAACTGGTTCCTGCGCTCGGCGATGGCGTGGGAGCGGGTCGGTGCGGCGCTGTCGATGCCGTTCGCCGGTGTGCATATCGTGGAAGCGAGCAAGCAGGTCTATCGCGCGATCCCGGCGCGCCGTGAGCGCACGCAACTGATCCCGTCATTGCGTCCGGTGCTTGTGCCGTCCTCGACGGCGACGCGCAAATCCAGTCACGCGGAGTCGTAAGCGACATGACACGAATGATTCACCCTCCCCTGAAGGGGGAGGGTGGCCGCACAGTTGCGTTACTCGTTGCCCGGATTGAAGTCGTCGCTCGGCGCCGGCTGCGCCGCCATGTCGGGGCGCGGGCCGTGCGGACGGCGGCGACGGCGCGGAAAACGCTCGCTCCGTTCGCCGCGTTCTGCGCCGCCATTGCTGGCTTCATAAGCGCCACCGTTGACCTGCGGCTGCGCGCCGCCGGTGATGAACGAGGGCAGGCGATCGACGCCGCCGGCATCGGCCAGCACCGGCTGCGGCTGGTTCTGCGGTAGCGGTTGATACTGCGGCTGCGGACGATTGTTCGCGTTCGCGGTGCTCACGCGGCTGCTGGTCACGCTCGCGATGCTCCCGCGGCTGCTGGTAGGGCTGCTGGCCGTTGTCGCGCATGAACGGCTGTTGCTGCTGCGGCACGAAGCCAGGCTCCTGGCCGAAGCTCGAATAGCCGTCGCTGTCGTCGTCGCCGTCTTCGGTCTGCGTCACCTCGGCGTCAGGGCGCGGCGGCTGCTGACTCTGCCGGAACTGCTCCTGCGCGGCCGCGATGATCCGGTAATAGTGCTCAGCGTGCTGGTAGTAGTTCTCAGCTGCCACCGGATCGCCGGAGGAGCGTGCATCGCGCGCAAGCTGGACGTATTTCTCGGCCACGTGGGAGGCCGTGCCGCGGATCTTGATGTCGGGTCCGTTCGATTCGTACACCCGTGTCAGGGGATTCTGGCCGCGCCGGTTATTGTTGTTGTTATTGTTGTTGTTGTTATTCCGGTTGCGCATCCGCTTGTTGTTCTGACCGTTTCTCATCTGTCGCCCTTTTATTCCAGCCCTGAAGTTATTGCAGTCCACAGTCCGATTTCTCAGAAGTCCGAATTCTCAGAAGTCCGATTCCCAGATTCCAATTCCCAGAGTCCGATTCGGCGTGCGCCCAGGCGCACGGAATCGCAATACCGTTCGAAGTGGCATCGATGTCGCCGACCATCTCGTTCAGCAAAGTCGCGTTCAGCAAAGACGCGTTCCCCAACCGCCGCCGGCCAAACACGCCAGCGACAAAATCATTCCGCCCGTTGAGACAGGCCCAGTTCTCGTGCGTAAGTGTTCAAGCGCAATAACAGGCTTTCGTTCGCTTGGCGGTCGAGAGCAGCACAGCTTCGGCTATTGCGCTCAATGAGACCTGCGTTCCTGGAACCTTTCGATCGGCGGGCTCTGCTGAACCCTGGTCATCACCCGTAACGGTTACGGGGCCAGCACCGATGTCGTGGGCGGAACGTAGTCGTTCCCGGGGGATATTCCAAGAGGTTTTTTTGCGTTCCAATAGGACTTTATCGGGGCAGCCGGCGGGCTGAAACGGCCCTCGGAACGCCCCCGAGATCGGCCTTGGGCGGCCCCGTTGGGGATAACCCGGAAGCCGTCATCAGCGCTTCAACGTCGCCGCACTGGCCCTGCCCGACTTCCACAACCAGAAATCCACCCAAGGTCAGAAGACCCGCAGATTGCGAAATCAGCGTGCGGTAGGCGTCGAGCCCGTCGGACCCGCCGTCGAGCGTCGCGCGCGGGTCGTGCGCGCGCACCTCGATGTCGAGACCGGCGATGTCGGCCGAGGGGATGTAGGGCGGATTGGACACGATCAGGTCGAACGCGCCGGTCAGCGCGCCGCCATAGTCGCACGCGATCCATGTCGCGCGATCGGCGAATCCGAGTTCGGCGGCGTTTCGGCTCGCCGTCTGCAGCGCCTCTGTGGAGATGTCGGTGCCGAAGCCATGCGCGTGGGGCAGTTCCGAGAGCAGCGCCAGCAGGATCGCGCCCGAACCGGTGCCGAGATCGGCGATCCGCAACGCGCGATCCGCCGCGCCGTCGGCGCGCAGCAGCTCGAGCGCGCGCTCGACCACGGTCTCGGTGTCGGGGCGCGGCACCAGCGTTGCGGCGGTCAGATGCAGCGGCAGCCCCCAAAACTCCTTGATGCCGAGAATGCGCGCGACCGGTTCGCCGGCGAGGCGGCGCCGCGCCAGGCCCTCGAGGCGATCCGCTTCGTCCTGGGTCAGCGTACGTTTCGCTCCCGTGACCATGCCGGTCAGATCGAGGCCAAGCGCCGCGCCGACCAGCAGCCGTGCATCGAGTTCGGCGGAATCGTTGCCGGCCGATTGCAGCCGCGCAACCAGTGTGCGGCGGGCGCTCTCGACTGTTGCGTTGACCACAGGCGCCATCACGCCGTGTCCTCGCGCAGCACCAACCGCCCGTCGTCCTCGCGAAAGCGGGGACCCATACGCCGCGGCCCTTCGATCTGGGCGGTCGGGGTCGATATCGGGATCAACAATGACGCCTTGTGGTTATGGGTCCCTGCTTTCGCAGGGATGACGACGATCAATGGAGCCAGCAGCCGGATCGGTTCACGCCGCCGCGCCCTGTGCCGCGAGCTGCGCGGCCTGGTGCTCGGTGGTCAGCGCATCGATCAGTTCGCCGAGCGCCTCGCCCGCGATCACCTGCGGCAGCTTGTAGAGCGTCAGGTTGATACGATGGTCGGTGACTCTCCCTTGCGGGAAATTATAGGTGCGGATGCGCTCCGAGCGGTCGCCGGAGCCGACCTTCTCCTTGCGGTCGGCGGAACGCGCGGCATCGACGCGCTGGCGCTCGGCGTCATAGATGCGCGAGCGCAGGATGTTCATCGCCGACGCCCGGTTTTTGTGCTGCGAGCGGCTGTCCTGCATCATCACCACGATGCCGGTCGGCAGATGGGTGATGCGGATCGCGGATTCGGTCTTGTTGACGTGCTGGCCGCCGGCGCCGCCGGCGCGCATGGTCTCGATCCGCAAATCGGTGTCCTTGATGTCGACGTCGACGTCGACGTCCTCGACCTCGGGCAGCACGGCGACCGTGGCGGCCGAGGTGTGGATGCGGCCTTGCGTCTCGGTGTCGGGCACGCGCTGTACGCGGTGCACGCCGGACTCGAATTTCAGCTTGGCGAAGGCGCCGCGGCCCTGCACCTCGGCGATGATTTCCTTGTAGCCGCCGACGGTGCCTTCGCTCGCGGAGATCACCTCGACCTTCCAGCCCTGCAAGGCCGCGAAGCGCTCATACATCCGGAACAGGTCGCCGGCGAACAGCGAGGCCTCGTCGCCGCCGGTGCCGGCGCGGATTTCCAGCACCACGTTGCGGTCGTCCATCGCGTCCTTCGGCAGCAGCGCGATCCGGATCTCCTGCTCGAGCTCGCCGATGCGCCCCTGCAGTGTCTCCAGCTCGGCTTCCGCCATGCTGCGCATCTCGGGATCGGTCCCCGCATCGGCCAGCAACGCCTCGGTGTCGGCAAGTTCCGATCGGGCAGAGCGATAGACCTTCACCGCATCGATCAGCGGATTGAGCTCGGCGAGCTCGCGCGTGATCGCAACATAGCGCTCGGAGTTGACCTGGCCGAGCAGCTCGGCCTCCAGCGAGGCGTGATGGGCGAGCAGGACGTCGAGTTTGGCTTCGGGTAGCATGGCGGAGTCTCGAATTGCTGAAAGCGCGAAGGGGTGGCAGAGGCGACGGCAGCGTCGCTACAAGGCCAGCCCCTCGGTTTCCGCAAACTTCGTCAGCGCCCCGCGGATCGAGACGCTGCCGACCGGCGCGTCCAGCAGCGGATTGATCATCGCCTCGGCCTTCTTGGCGTCGAGGTCGAGGATCAAGGCCTTGACCGGGCCGTGCGCGGTCGCCGACAGCGACAGCGAGCGATAGCCGAGCGCAATCAGCGCCAGCGCGCCGATCGGCTTCGACGCCATCTCACCGCACAGCGAAGCGGCCTTCTTCGCGATCTTGGCCTTGCGCACGATGTCGCGCAGCGCGCGCAGGATCGGCGCCGACAGGATGTCGAAGCGTTCGGAGACCTTGGCATTGCCGCGGTCGACCGCGAACAGGAACTGGAACAGGTCGTTGGAGCCGACCGAGACGAAGTCGACCTTCTTCAGCAGCTCGTCGAGCTGGTAGAGCAGAGCCGGCACCTCGACCATGGTGCCGATATCGATCCGCTCCGGCAGCGAATGGCCGTGCTGGCGCAGATAGGTCAGCTCGCGCTCGACAATCGCCTTGGCCTGGTCGAACTCGGCGATCTCGGAGATCATCGGGAACATGATCTTCAGCGCACGGCCGCCGCCGGCGCGCAGCAGTGCGCGGATCTGGCCGCGCAGCAGGCCGGGGCGGTCGAGGCCGAGCCGGATCGCGCGCCAGCCGAGCGCGGGATTTTCCTCGACCACGGTCTCCATGTAGGGCAGCGCCTTGTCGCCGCCGATGTCGAGCGTGCGGAAGGTGACGGGCTTGGTGCCCGCGGCATCGAGCACGGTGCGGATACAGCGCGAGCTGGTCGCTCGAACGCGGCAGGCTCGGGCTCACCATGAACTGCAATTCGGTGCGGAACAGGCCGATGCCGGCGCTGCCGGTGTCCTCGATATGCGGCAGGTCGATGGTCAGGCCGGCATTGATCAGGAGCTCGATCGGCTGGCCGTCCTTGGTCACGCAGGGCTTGTCGCGCAGCGCCGAATATTGCGCCTGCCGCCGCGCCCGGAACCGGACGCGCTCGGCGTAGGCGGATTCGATCTCGGCGGAGGGGCGGACATAGATCTCGCCGGAAATGCCGTCGACGATGATGGCATCGCCCGGATCGGCAATGCCGGGCGCGTTCGGCACCTCGCCGACCGCGGGAATGCCGAGCGCGCGCGCCACGATCGAGACGTGGGAATTCGCGGTGCCTTCCTCCAGCACGAGGCCGCGCAGCCGCTTGCGGTCATAGTCGAGCAGCGCTGCGGGGCCCATCGCGCGGGCGATCAGGATGGCGTTGTCGGGCAGCTGCTCGCGCGTCGGCGCGTGGTCCTGGCCGACCAGTTGCCGCATCAGGCGATGGCCGAGATCCTCGAGATCGTGCAGGCGGTCGCGCAAATAGGGATCGGTCGAGCGCAGCATGCGCGCGCGGGTGTCGGACTGCACGCGTTCGACGGCGGCTTCCGCGGTGAGGCCGGTGGCGACCGCCTCATGCAGCTTGTGCGACCAGCCCTGGTCGTTGGCGAACATGCGGTAGGCTTCCAGCACATCGCGATGCTCGCCGCCTTCGGCGACGTCGCCGCGCTCCAGCATGCGGTCGAGATCGGCGCGCAGATTGGCGAGCGCAGTGTCGAGCCGCTTGATCTCCTTCGGCAGGTCCTCGGCGATATAGTTGGTGATGACGACGCGCGGCTCGTGCAGCACGACATGGCCGAGCGCGATGCCGTCGGAGAGCACCGCGCCGGTCTTGTGCAGCGAGTGCCGCGCGGCGGGCTCGGCGCCGGGCTGGGCCAGCGCGGCAAGCTCGCCTGAGGCGATCATCTCCGCCAGCACCATGGCGGTGGTCTGCAGCGCCTCGACCTCTTCCTCGACATAGGTGCGCTTGGCGCGGTTCTGCACGACAAGCACGCCGAGCGTGTTGCCGGCGCGCAGGATCGGCACGCCGAGGAACGAGTGGTAGATCTCTTCGCCGGTCTCCGGGCGGTAGGCGAAGGCGGGGTGGCTTTGCGCGTCGGAGAGATTGAGCGGCGTCGCCTCGCTGGCGACGAGGCCGACGAGGCCCTCATGCGCGCTCAGCACGGTGCGGTGCACGGCGTCGCGGTTCAGACCCTCGGTGGCGTAGAGCTCGAGCGTGTTGTCGATGCGCAGCACGTAGCAGGAGCAGACCTCGGCCACCATGTTGGCCGCGATCAGCACCACGATCTTGTCGAGGCGTTCCTGGGCGGAGACTTGCTCCGCCATGGTTTCGCGGAGCCGCCTCAACAGGACGCGGGGGCCTCCCGACGCGCTCCGCATGTGCTTCAGTCCCTCCCCCACCAGGCCGGCCCACGGGGCCGGCCGGCCGTTGGCGCAAAACTCGTCAAACACAACAATTTTAGTCATTCGGCGTCGCCGCTCGCGCCAGTTCCCGCCGATTCGGGATCGCACAAACTGTGCCACAGTTTGCGACAGCCCACCTGACTGGCCGTATAGCCAATCGAGGCTCGCTTTGCCAAGCAAAACGCCTGCCAGTAGCAAATAACGTCTGCGTCAGCCCGATGCTGCGCCCGCTAAGAGAAATTCTAACTCCGGGATGTAGGTACCGGAGGCCCTCTTCCTTCTCCCCTTGTGGGAGAAGGTGGCCACAGCCGGCCTGCGGCCGCCGTTCTTGGAAACGCCGATGCTGCGCATCGGCTACGCGCAGTCCGCGACGGATGAGGGGTCTCTATCCGCGGAGGCAGACCCCTCACTCGGTTTCGATGCTAGACCCATCGAAACCACCCTCTCCCACAAGGGGAGAGGGTTTCCCAAAGCCCTACGCCTGGTCCAGCCCGTACAGCGTGTGCAGCGTGCGGACCGCGAGTTCGGTGTAGGCGGCGTCGATCAGGACCGAGAACTTGATCTCGGAGGTGGTGATGGCGCGGATGTTGATGTTGCGATCGGCCAGCGCCTTGAACGCCTTCGCCGCGACGCCGGCATGGCTGCGCATGCCGCTGCCGATCACCGAGACCTTGGCGACATCGGTCGCGGTGTCGAGCCTGGCGTAGCCGATCTTGGCCTTGGCGGAGGTAATGGTGTCCCTGGCGCGGTTGTAGTCGGTGGCCGGCACGGTGAAGGTGAGGTCGGTAGTCTTGCCGTCCTCCGACACGTTCTGCACGATCATGTCGACGTTGATGTTGGCATCCGCGAGCGGCCCGAAGATCGCCGCGGCGACGCCGGGCTTGTCCTCGATCTGGCGCACGGAAATCTGGGCTTCGTCCTTGGAGAAGGCGATGCCGGTGACGACGTGCATTTCCATGATTTCCTCCTCGCTGCAGATCAGCGTGCCCGGCGGCTGGTTGGCGTGCGGGTCGATATCCTCTGGCTTGTCGAAGCTGGAGCGTACGAAGATCGGCATGTTGTGCACCATGCCGAGTTCCACCGAGCGAACCTGCAGCACCTTGGCGCCCTGCGAGGCCAGCTCCAGCATGTCCTCGAATGCGATCTTGTCGAGCCGGCGCGCCTTCGGCACCACGCGCGGATCGGTGGTGTAGACGCCGTCGACATCGGTGTAGATGTCGCAGCGGTCGGCGCGCAGCGCGGCCGCGATCGCCACCGCCGAAGTGTCCGAGCCGCCACGGCCGAGCGTGGTGATGCGGCCGGTCTGCGGGTTGATGCCCTGGAAGCCGGCGATCACGGCGACTTCCTTGCGCTCCTTGAAACGGCCGATGATCTCGCTGCCGTCGATATCGAGGATGCGCGCCGAGGCATGCGCCTCCGAGGTCTTGATCGGGATCTGCCAGCCCTGCCAGGAGCGCGCCTGGATGCCGATGCCCTGCAGCACGATCGCGAGCAGGCCCGAAGTGACCTGTTCGCCGGAGGCGACCACCGCGTCATATTCGCGCGCGTCGTGCATCGGCGAGGCCTCGGTGCACCAGGCCACCAGCTCGTTGGTCTTGCCGGACATTGCGGAGACGACGACGGCGACCTCGTGGCCGGCGTCGACCTCGCGCTTCACGTGCTGGGCGACGTTGCGGATACGATCGATATTGGCGACGGACGTACCGCCGAATTTCATCACGAGGCGGCCCATGACGACGCGTCTATTCCTTTAAGAGGATAAGTAGGTTAACCCACGCCGAAAACCGCAAGCGCGGGCACCGAAAGGCGCGTATACATAGCGCCGCGCCCGGGGGCAAGCCGGTTGGTAGGGGTCCCCCGAGGGTCTTTTGGGGGTGTTTTACCGGTTGCAGGCCGGCTGTGGCGCAAGGGTAACGCGGGGGCAACGCGAAGGCGGATTGGATGGGACGCTACATCGACGAAATCCTGCAGCCTGGCGAGAAGGTGCTGTATTTCCACCAATGCGCACTGGATGTTCTATCTGCCGGCGATCGCGGCCTGGATCCTGGTCCTGGCACTCTTGATCCTGTCACGGATGACGACGGTCGACGGCCTGGTGCTGGCCTGCCTTACGGGCGCCGCCGTGGTCGCGGTCGCGGCGCTGTACTGGACCGGCGCGGCCTGGTTCCATCGCTGGACGACCGAGACTGACGTGACCAATTTCCGCGTCGTGCACAAAACCGGCTTCATCAAGCGGCGCACCTTCGAGATGAGCCTCGACAAGGTCGAGAGCGTCGACGTCAACCAGAGCATCATGGGGCGCCTGCTCAATTATGGCGACGTCACCATCCGCGGCGTCGGCGAGGGCATCGAGACCATCAAGACCATCGCCTCGCCGCTGTCGTTTCGCAATTCGATCACCGCGCGATAGGGGCGCGCGCAATCATGACCACAACGCTTTCCAATTCCACCGCCGCCTCGGTCGATCCGGCCGAAATCGCGAAGTTCTCGAAACTGTCGGATGAATGGTGGGACCCGCGCGGCAAGATGGCGCCGCTGCACAAGATCAACCCGCTGCGCCTGACCTATATCCGCGACGCCGCCTGCCGCAAGTTCGAGCGCAACGCCAAGAGCCTGAGCTGCCTGTCCGGCCTGCGCCTGCTCGACATCGGCTGCGGCGCCGGGCTGTTGTGCGAGCCGTTCACCCGGCTCGGCGCCCAGGTGATCGGGATCGATCCCTCCGCCACCAACATCGCTGCGGCGAAGCTGCACGCCGACAAGGGGCATCTGTCGATCGACTACCGCTGCACCACGGTGGAGGACATGGACGCACGCGAGCGCTTCGACATCGTGCTGGCGATGGAGGTGGTCGAGCACGTCGTCGACGTCGGCGCCTTCATCAAGCGCTGCGCCGTCATGCTCAAGCCCGGCGGGCTGATGGTGGTCTCGACCTTGAACCGCAACTGGAAGAGCTTTGCGCTGGCGATCGTCGGCGCCGAATACGTGCTGCGCTGGCTGCCGCGCGGCACCCATGACTGGAGCAAGTTCGTCACCCCCGCCGAGCTCGAGCGCTATCTCGGCGACGTCAATCTCGCCGTCACCGAACAGGCCGGCGTGGTCTACAACCCGCTCGCCGACAAATGGAGCGTCTCGACCGACATGGACGTGAACTACATGGTGGTGGCGGAAGAGGTGTAGGACTCCGAACTTGCCGCGACTTCAACCACAAGGCCGCTGTCGTCCCTGCGAAAGCAGGGACCCATAACCATCGGCCGATGTTGTTGAGTGCGACCTTAGCTCAGGACCTGCTTCGGAATCCGATCGACACCATCCGTCTCATCGCCGGCTCAACCACCGCGCCGCAAACCGCTCCCTGTGGTTATGGGTCCCTGCTTCCGCAGGGACGACAGCGAGCTTATGGCGTGAATCGCGGCGATGTGAGACGCTGTTGCCTCGCGGCAGGTGTCGTCCCTGCGAAAGCAGGGACCCATAGCCACCGGCCCACATGGCTAGGCGAGATCCGCGTTCCGAGCATGTACTACGTCTACATCCTCGCTAGCCGACGCCATGGCACGCTGTATATCGGCGTGACGAATTCCGTGCAGACAAGGCTCGAGCAGCATAAGGTCGGCAAGGGCTCGTCGTTTGTCAAAAGGTACGGCGTGTATCGCCTCGTGCATGTCGAGTCCTACCAACTCGCAGAAGAAGCCATCGCGCGCGAAAAGCAGCTCAAGAAATGGAAGCGGGACTGGAAGATCGAGCTGATCGAGCGCGAAAACCCCGAGTGGCGGGACCTCAGCGACCTGCTTGTCTGACTGCCGTGCCCCGCACCGCTCCCTGTGGTTATGGGTCCCTGCTTTCGCAGGGACGACGGGGAGTTTGGGTATCGGCGTGCCCCTTGCTGGCGGCTTAAAGTCAGTGAAGTTAACCCGGCTTTCGCCGATACATCCGGTGTCGTCCCTGCGAAAGCAGGGACCCATAACCACCGGCCCAAATAATTGGGCGAGATCTGCGTTCCGAGCATGTACTATGTCTACATCCTCGCCAGCCGTCGCCATGGCACGCTGTATATCGGCGTGACGAATTCCGTTCACAAACGGCTGGATGAGCACAAGGCCGGTACAGGCTCACTGTTCGTCAAGAGATATGGCGTCCATCGCCTCGTGCATGTCGAATCATATCAGCGTGCGGAGGAAGCCATCACGCGCGAGAAGCAGCTCAAAAAATGGAAGCGCGACTGGAAGATCGAGCTGATCGAGCGCGATAATCCCGAGTGGCGGGACCTCAGTGACTTGCTTGTCTGACCGGTGTGCCACGAACCGCTCTCTGTGGTTATGGGTCCCTGCTTTCGCAGGGACGACACCTTGTGGATGTCGCGCAGCCCAGTCATGCGCCGCGTTGGTTGACCGCATCCGTCGCGCCGGGCACGCTGCGCGCGTATTCCTGCCCGGCACATTTCCCTTCCCGCATGCTCACGATCGCCTCGCTCTGGATCCCCTTCACCATCGTCGCTGCGTTCGGGCAGGTGGCGCGCAATGCGATGCAGCGGCATCTGACCGGGCCGCTCGGGACCTGGGGTGCGACCAATATCCGCTTCCTGTTCGGCCTGCCGTTTTCGGTGGTGTTCTTCGCGCTGGCGGTGCTGCTGACCGGCGATCGCGTGCCGTGGCCGGCGGAGTCGTTCTGGCCGTGGCTGTTGTCCGGCGCACTCAGCCAGATCGTCGGCACCGGCTTCATGCTGCTGGCGATGAACGACCGCTCCTTCGTGGTGACCACGGCCTACATGAAGACCGAGGCGATCCAGACCGCGATCTTCGGCTTCATCTCCCTCGGCGACCATCTGACGTCAGCCAAGGTGATCGCAATCGTGATCGCGACCATCGGCGTCGTCGTCACCGCGCTCAGGCCCGGCGGCTCGAGGAGCTTTGCCGATTTGCGCCCGACCGTGCTCGGCCTCGGCGCCGCCGCGGTGTTCGCGATCTCGGCGGTGAGTTTTCGCGGCGCGATCATTGCCGTGCCCGGCGTCTCGTTCGTGACGGCGGCCTCCTACACGCTGATGTGGAGCCTGTTCGTCCAGACGCTGATCCTGTCTGTCTATCTGTTGCTGCGCGCGCCCGACGTGCTGCGAAAGATCCTCGGCCTGTGGCGGCCCTCGATGTTCGCGGGCTTCATGGGCGCGTTCTCCTCGCAATTCTGGTTCCTGGCGTTCGCGCTCACCGCTGCCGCCAACGTGCGCACACTGGCGCTGATCGAGGTGCTTTTCGCGCAGGGCGTGGCGTATTTCTCGCTCAAGCAGCCATTCTCGCTGCGTGAGGTTTTGGGCATCGTCCTGATCGTCGTTGGCGTTGCCTTGTTGATCGCCGCTTAAGATCAGCCCTTGACGGCGATCAGCACCGCGCCGGCCGAGATCAAAGCGATCCCGATCCAGCCATAGGCCGAAGGGCGCTCGCCGAGGAACACGGCGCCGAACAGCGCCACCAGCACCACGCTGAGCTTGTCGATCGGCGCGACCAGCGTCGCGGGGCCGAGCTTCAGCGCGCGGAAATAGCAGATCCACGACGCGCCGGTGCCGAGCCCGGACAGCAGCAGGAACAGCCAGCTCTTGCCCGAGATTGGTCCGGCTTGGGTGAATTGCCCGGTCGCGAACAGGATGGCCGACAGCGTGATCAGCACGACCACGGTGCGGATCAGCGTGGCGAGATCGGAGTTGATGCCCTCGACGCCGACCTTGGCGAAGATCGCGGTCAGCGCGGCGAAAATAGCCGAAAGGAACGCCCAGACCTGCCAGGTCGCGGTCAATTCCGGTCTTCCGGCAGCGTCGGCAGCGGCGAGACCTCGACGCCTTCGTCGATCAGCGCGCGCGCCTCTTCGGGCGAGGCCTCGCCATAGATCGGCCGATGCTCGATATCGCCGTAATGCATCTTGCGTGCCTCGTTCGGGAAGCGCTCGCCGACATTGTCGGCGTTCTTCACGATATGGTCGCGCAGTTCCTTCAGCTTGCTGCGCAGCTCGCGCGGCTCCTGGGCCATCATCAGTGACGTCGATTCACTGACAGGTGCCTCGACGGGAGCGGCTGGCGCCGGCTGCGCCGGTTCGCGGCCCTTCTTGCTGACGATTTGCGGCGCCATGATCGCGCGCTCGATCTTATCAGAGCCGCAGGCCGGGCAATCGATCAGGTGACGCCGCTCCTGCGATTCATAGGCCGACGAGCTCTGGAACCAGCTCTCGAACTGATGGCCGCGCTCGCAGCGCAGCGTGTAGCGGATCATGCCGAACCCCGGACGAGGTGCAGATGCTCCGGGCCGGCCTTGGGGTCGGCGATGCCGAAACGCCTGCCGTGCTGAAGTGAAGGGATGGTCTTGCGCGCGGTCTCGACCTTGGCGGGATCGATCTCGGCCAGGAACACGCCGGGCTCGACGCCACCCTCGGCGAGGATCTCGCCCCAGGGGTCGATGATCAGCGAATGCCCGAAGGTCTCGCGCTTGTTCTCGTGCATGCCGGCCTGGGCCGCAGCGAACACGAAACAGCCGGTCTCGATGGCACGGGCGCGCAGCAGCGTGTGCCAATGCGCTTCGCCGGTCTTGCGGGTGAAGGCGGATGGCACGGTGAGGAACGACGCGCCGGCTTCCGCGAGCGCGCGATACAGCGCCGGGAAGCGCACGTCGTAGCAGATCGTCAGTCCGATCCGGCCCCAGGGCAGGTCGGAGATCACGGCGGTCTCGCCGGGCTGGTAGTTGGCCGATTCGCGATAGCTCTCGCCGCCCGGCAGATCGATGTCGAACATATGGATCTTGTCGTAGCTCGCGAGCACATTGCCCTCGGGCCCGATCAGGAACGAGCGGTTGACCGCCTTCTCCGGCGAGTAGCGCAGCGCCAGCGAGCCGATATGCAGATGGATCGTCAGTTCGGCGGCTAGCGCGCGATAGGCTTGCAGCGACTTGTCGTCCTCTTCGCTGGCCAGATGCTCGAACAGCGCCTTGCGGTTCAGCTGCATCATGTTGCTGACTTCAGGCGTCAGCACGTATTTGGCGCCCTGCGCCGCGGCTTCGCGGATCAGCCGCGTGCCCTGCTCGAGGCTCGGCTCGGGCAGCAATCCGGTGCGCATCTGCACCATGGCGGCGGTGAAAATGTTGTCCGTGCTCATCAGGCGCCGCCTCCGTTGCTGATCAGGCCGTCGAGCTTGCCCTCGCGGTCGAGCGCGTAGAGCTCGTCGCAGCCGCCGACATGGGTCTTGTCGATGAAGATCTGCGGGAACGTCGACCCGGCGCCGGCGCGGTCGTACATCTCGTCGCGATAGGCCGGGTTGCTCGCAACGCTCAATTCGGTGAACGCGGCGTTCTTGCGCGTCAAAAGCGATTTGGCCGCGGTGCAATAACCGCAGCCCGGGCGGGTATAGATTTCGATGGCAGCGGTCATGGTGTGCTCGGTTGAACCTGAGTGACAGATTATATGGGAGCGCGGTGGGTATCGACAACCCGGGCAAACACCAGCACGTCGACCTGCGCGGCTTTGGCGCGCAATAGTGCCCGCGCGCAGGCATCCACCGTGGCGCCTGAGGTCAGGACGTCGTCGACCAGGATCACGCGGCGGCCCTGGATGTCAGCCTTGCGTTCATCGGCGACCCCGAATGCGCCCTGCACATTGCTGGCGCGATCCTTGCGCGACAACCCGATCTGCTGCTCGGTGGCGCGGGTGCGCCGCAGCGCCTCGGAGACCATTTTGACGCCGCTCTGGCGTGCGATCACCTTGGCCAGCGCGCCGGACTGGTTGTAGCGCCGGCTCCAGCCGCGCCGCCAGTGCAGGGGAACCGGCACCAGCATGTCGGCGCCTTGGAGCAATTCCTTCCCCGCCCGCGCCATCCAGCGGCCCATTGTCGGCGCCAGATCGGTGCGATCCTGGTATTTCAATGCATGCACCAAGGTGCGCGCGACGTCGTCATAGCGCACCGCGGCGCGGGCGCGCTGGTAGGCGGGCGGATTGGCGATCGCCTCCATTGACAGCAGCTCCGGTCCGGGATCTGTAGACAAAGGGAATGCCGAGCCGCGGGCAGAACGGCGGCGCGATGAACGACAATTTGGCCCAGCAGGCCGCGCAGACGCCGGCACCATCGACCGGCTCGCGGCACGACACGCACAGCGTCGGCAGCGCGATGTCGAGCGCCAGCCGCGCGGTGCGCAGCCACGCGCCCCCGACTGTGCCGAGCGCACGCTGGATGTGACCGGAAATGGAGCGTGTCGGTGATGCCTCGGCGTCCATGGCTGACGAGGCTAGCGTTTGAGCCGCACGGGCTCAAGGCGCGCATTGCCTGCTGCGGCGGTCCGGCGTAACCAGCGCGGATGGCACCGACCCCGGCCACGGCCCCCATCCTGTTCGATCGCGCACTGCTTGGCGCGCGGCTGGCGCGCGCGCGGCGCGAGGGGGCGGCGACGTTCCTGCTCGAGCGCGCCACAGAGGACATGGCCGACCGCTTGCTGGCGGTGTCGCGCAGCTTTTCTTCCGCGGCCGACGTCTGGACGCCGGGGGACGGGCTCGCGGACGCCTTGCGCGGGCGAGTCGGATCGGTCGATACGATCGGTTTCGCTGAGACGGAAGCGCTCGGCCTGCCGCCCGAGTCGCTCGATCTCGTGGTCTCCGCGTTGGCGCTCCAGTTCGTCAATGATCTGCCGGGTGTACTGGCGCAACTTCGCCGGGCGCTGAAGGGCGATGGGCTGCTGCTCGCGGCGATGCTCGGCGGCGACACGCTGACCGAGCTCAGGCAGAGCTTTGCCGCGGCGGAAGCCGAGTGCGAGGGCGGGGTGTCGCCGCGCGTTGTGCCATTCGCCGATCTGCGCGATATCGGCGCGCTGTTGCAGCGGGCCGGCTTCGCGCTGCCGGTGACCGACGTCGACCGCGTCGTGGTGCGCTATTCAAGCGCGTTCGCGCTGATGGCCGATCTCAGGCGGATGGGCGCGACCAATGTGCTGCGCGAGCGCCGCCACACCCCGACCCGCCGCGCCACCATGCTGCGCATGGCGCAGGATTTATGCCGAACGTTTCGCCGACCCCGACGGCCGCATCCGCGCCACCTTCGACATCGTCTGGCTGTCCGGCTGGGCGCCGCATGACAGCCAGCCGAAGCCGCTGAAGCCCGGCTCGGCGAAGGCGAGTCTGGAAGCGGCGGTGAAGGCTTCATCCTCCCCTGAAGGGGGAGGATGAAGAGATCACAGCAGCAAATCCATCAGATGCGGCAGCAGCGGGATGTCCGCGGGCCGCATCGGGACTGTGGCCGTGGCAGAAGTCCGCACAGATGCCAAATGCGACCGCCCCCGTGGCGGCGGCTGCTTGCGCGATTTCGGAATATTGGAAAATACCTGTGAGTTGCCCGACGCGTCAAGTCGCTTGGCCGAACGCCGGCCGCCGCCGGCTACTGTGCATGGGGTTGTTTTCGATATTTTGGGTAGCCGCCTCTCCCGCCAGCGGGGGAGGCTAAGATCACAGCAACAGATCCATCAGATGCGGCAGCAGCGGGATATCCGCGGGCGGCATCGGGTAGTCGCGCAGCTTGCTGGCGCGGACCCAGGCCAGGTTCTGGCCCTCGCGCGCCACCGCCATGCCCTCCCAGCGCCGGCAGATGTAGAGCGGCATCAGCAAATGGAAGGTCTCGTAGGCATGGCTGGCGAAGGTCAGCGGCGCGAGGCACGGCTCGCTCACGGTGATGCCGATCTCCTCGTGCAGCTCGCGGATCAGGGTCTGTTCCGGCCGCTCGCCGGGCTCGATCTTGCCGCCGGGGAATTCCCACAGCCCCGCCAGCGCCTTGCCTTCGGGACGCTGCGCCAGCAGCACGCGCTTGTCGGCATCGACCAGCGCGCAGGCGACGACGAGGGTCAGCTTGATGTCAGCCATGCAGCACGAATGTTCCTTCTGGTGTTGCAAGCTTTCATTAACCAGCAACGCGCCGTCAGCCAAACGATTTGTGCCGGTGCGCTTTTTCCGCATTCGCGATAAGTCGGCCTTAATGCGCGGTCGGCAGAGTGAAGGGTCCTGATTTATCAGCCCATCATTGTCTCTGCCGATATAACCCATGCGCACCTTGCTCCGGACCGTCAGCCGTTTCCGCCGCGATCGCTCCGGCAACATCGCGATGATCTTCGGTCTGGCCCTGCTGCCGCTCCTGGTCGCGGTCGGATGCGCGGTCGACTATTCCCGCGCCAACCAGATCCGCAGCAAGCTGATATCCGCCGCCGACGCGGCGAGCGTCGGATCGGTCGCCAAGGCATCGCCCGGCTTCATCGCGGCCGGCGCCATGACCTCGGACGGCGAGATCTCGGCGGGCGAGGCCGACGCGAGGAAGATCTTCAACGGCAACGTCTTCAACCAGAACGGCTTCACGCTGACCAGCGTGACGCCGACCATGACCAAGAGCGGCGGCACCATCACCTCGACGGTCCAATTCACCGCAGATGTCCCGACCATGTTCCTCGGCGTGTTGGGGCGGAGCAAGGTGTCGGTGTCGGGCACCTCGACCTCGACCGCGAACATGCCGCTCTATATCGATTTCTATCTGCTGCTCGACAATTCGCCGTCGATGGGCGTCGGCGCCACGCCGACGGACGTCGCCAAGCTGGTCACGGCCACCACCGGCAACAGCTTCAAACCCAACGACCAGTGCGCCTTCGCCTGCCACGACTACAACGACCCCAACAACTACTACAATTTGGCGAAATCGCTTGGCGTCACGACGCGGATCGACGTGCTTCGCAGCGCGACCCAGCAATTGATGGACACCGCGGCGGCGACCCAGACCTATTCGAGCCAGTTCCGCATGGCGATCTATGACTTCGGCGCGTCCTCGAAGACCTATGGACTGCGAAGCCTGTTTTCGCTGTCGTCGAGTCTGTCGAGTGCAAAGTCGGCGGCCGGCAACATCGATCTGATGGGCGTCTACGGCAACAACGATTCCTACACCGCGGACAAGGACAGCCAGTTCACCACGATTTTCCCGCAGATCAACAATGCGATCGCAAACCCGGGCGCGGGCACGTCGTCGGCGCCGCTCAAATACCTGTTCTTCGTATCCGACGGGGTCGCCGACGAGCCGAATTCAAGCTGCCTGAAGCCGATCACCGGCAGCAATCGCTGCCAGTCGCCGATCAATCCGGCGCTCTGCGATGCGATCAAGAAGCGCAACATCAAGATCGCGGTGCTCTACACCACCTATCTGCAGCTGCCGACCAACAACTGGTACATGACCTGGATCGATCCGTTCAATCAGGGCCCGTTCGGCCCCTCGCCGAACAGCCAGATCGCGCAGAACATGCAGGCCTGTGCCTCGCCGGGCTTCTATTTCGAGGTCAGCCCGACCCAGGGCATCGCGGACGCGATGAACGCGCTGTTCAAGAAGGCAGTCGCCGACGCGCGGATCAGCAGTTAAGGCCGCGAGTCTTATCTCTCACCGTCACCCTGAGGAGGCCGCGAAGCGGCCGTCTCGAAGGGTCGACGGCCCGGCTCTTACCACGCGGCGCCATCAGGGCCGTGCATCCTTCGAGACGCGCGCAAGAGCGCGCTCCTCAGGATGACGGGTCGAGATGTGAACCCTACGATCTGTAATCGCCGTTGATCGTGACGTATTCCTTGGTGAGGTCGCAGGTCAGCACGCGGTCTCTCGCCTTGCCGAGGCCGAGCGCGACCTTGATCTGGATCTTCGGCGCCTTCATCGCCTCCGACACTTCTTTTTCATTGTAGGACGGATCGCGCGCGCCGCTCCTGGCGACGCGGATGCCGTTGAAGGATATCGAGAGCTTGTCGCGGTTGGCGGGCTCGCCGGCCTTGCCGACCGCCATCACCACGCGCCCCCAATTGGCGTCCTCGCCGGCGATCGCGGTCTTCACCAGCGGCGAATTGGCGATCGACATCGCGATTCTGCGCGCCGACGGCTTTGTCGTCGCGCCCTCGACCACGACCTCGACCAGCTTGCGCGCGCCTTCGCCGTCGCGTGCCACCTGTTCGGACAGATTGGCGAGGATCTGCTGGAACGCCTTGGTGAAGGCCTTCAAGCGCGGGTCGCTGGCGCGCGAAATCTTCGGTGCGCCGTTGGCGGCCGCAGCCCCGGTCGCAAACGCGAGCAGCGTGTCCGAGGTCGAGGTGTCGCCGTCGATGGTCAGCGCATTGAAGGTGTCCTCGACGCCGGCCTTGAGCAGGGATTGCAGCACGGATGCCGACAGCGGCGCGTCGGTGAAGACGAAGGACAGCATGGTCGCCATGTCGGGCATGATCATGCCGGCGCCCTTGGCCATGCCGTTGATCGTCACCTTGGCCTTGCCGAGCTTGACGGTCGCGGTGGCGACCTTCGGGAAGGTATCGGTGGTCATGATCGCGTTGGCGGCGTCCATCCACAGATCGGGGGTCGCAGTCTCCGCGAGCTGCGCCAGCACGCCGTCGAATTTGGTGGCGTCGAGCGGCTCGCCGATCACGCCGGTGGAGGCAAGGAACACGTCCGACGTCGAACAGCCGACCGCCTTCGCCGCGATCTGCGCGGTCAGCGCGGTGGACGCCTTGCCGGTCTTGCCGGTGAAGGCGTTGGCGTTACCGGAATTGACCACCAGCGCGCGCGCAGCCCCGCCCTTCAGCTTGGCGCGGCACCATTCGACCGGCGCCGACGGGCACTTCGACTTGGTGAAGACGCCGGCCACCGTGGTGCCGTTGTCCATCAGCGCGAGCAGCACGTCGGTACGTCCCTTGTAGCGGATGCCGGCGGCAGCAGTCGCAAGCCGCACACCCGCGATCACGGGCATCTCGGGAACGTCGGGCGGGGCGAGGGGGGAGACGGCGGTGGACATGAGAGGCTTCCGGCTACGGGGAGGGAAGCGCTGCATAACATCTCGCCGGCTGAAGCGGGAGAGGGCTCGGGCGCGAACGCGCAGCGGCGTCTTCCCGGCGAAAGCCGGGACCCATGACCACCGTCATCAATTGTTCAAGAAACTGCTGCCGCGGCAAGAAGGGCTCCGCCGCGGATTATGGGTCCCGGCCTGCGCCGGGACGACGCGATCAATCGAACGCACCTCAAAACGCAAATGGCCGGGACGAGCCCGGCCATCGCGCATTGAAGCTGTTGGCTTAGCGAAGCTTACTTCTTCGCCGGCGCCATCTTGTTGTCGGCGGGCTTCGGCGCATCCTTGGCGGCATCCGCCGGCGCCGTCGCGTCCTTGGCCGTCTCGGCCGGCTTGTCCAGGCGCTCGACCTTGGCGGCCTCGCGCAGCTTGGCGACATAGTCGGCCTGGGCCTTGCGGGTCACATAGGTCTCGATCTGGGCCTTCACCTGCTCGAAGTCGGGCGCCTTGCGGTTGCGCTTTTCCTCGACCTTGATGATGTGCCAGCCGAACTGCGACTTGACCGGATCGGAGATCTTGCCCGGCTCGAGGGTGAAGGCGACCGCGGAGAATTCGGGCACCATCTGCTCCTTGGTGAAGAAGCCGAGGTCGCCGCCGTCGGAGGCGCCGGGATCCTTGGACTTCTTCTTGGCGAGCTCGGCGAAGTCCGCGCCCTTGTCGAGCTCGGCCTTGATCGCCTTGGCCTCGTCCTCGGTCTCGACCAGGATGTGGCGCGCGCGCACCTCCTGCTCGCCGGTGATCTGCTTGGAGGCCTCTTCATAGACCTTCTTCATGGCGTCGTCGGTGGTCGCGGCCTTGCCCTCGCTGGCAAGCAGGCTGTCCATCAACAGGCGGTTGCGGGTGAAGGCGAGCCGCTTCTTGAAGTCGTCGTTGTTCTCGATCTTCTTGTCCTCGGCGGCCTTGGACACGATCTTCATGTCGATCAGGAAGGACAGCACGTTGTCCTTCTTGGTCGCGGGGTCCATCTGCGCCAGGCTCGGGCCGAGCTCCTCCTCGGCGAGCGCGACGTCGCTGGCGTGGATCTCGGAACCGTTCACCTTCGCCAGCACCGGGTCGGATTCCGCGGCGCGGACCGGGAGGCCGGCAGCCAGCACTGCGACAAGACAGCCCGTGGCGGCCAGGGTGGCGAGGCCGAGGCGCAGGCCGGTTTTGGTTTCCGGAGGCGAGGTGGTCATGCAAAATCCTTGTCTCAAAGGGGGGAAGCTCGAGCGGGGCGGACACTCGCCCAATCGTGTTACATTGGCAACGCGAAAGTCTTGTCAAAATGATGAATTCCTTGACATCTTGGCGGCGTTGACAACCCCCCGACCGGGCCATATCTCTGGCCGACCGTGTCGGCGGTGAGAGCGCTTATTTTGCTGCGTTTTTCGCCGTTGAACCCAGGATGGCCTGTTTCCCACTCAATTGGCGGAGGAGCCCCGGGTCGGGGCTCGAACCGTAGCGCGTCACGGTGAGTTGATAGGCGATCCGACGGGCCATCTCAGGCTGTATTCCAAGACTGAAATTCAAGACTGAACCAAGACCGAACTCGAGACCGAAGAACAGGAATTTCGCATGATCGGCGCGCTCGCCCGCAAGTTTTTCGGCTCCGCCAACGACCGTCGGGTCAAGGGGTATCAGTCCCGTGTCAGCGCCATCAACGCCCTGGAGCCCGACCTCGTCAAATTGACGGACGACCAGCTCAAGGCCCGCACCGCCGAGTTCAAGCAGCAGCTCGCCAGCGGCAAGACGCTCGACGACCTGCTGGTTCCGGCCTTCGCCACGGTGCGCGAGGCGGCCAAGCGGACGCTCGGCCAGCGCCATTTCGACGTCCAGCTGATCGGCGGCATGGTGCTGCACGAGGGCGACATCGCCGAGATGAAGACCGGCGAAGGCAAGACGCTGGTCGCGACGCTCGCGGTCTACCTCAACGCGCTCGCCGGCAAGGGCGTCCACGTCGTCACCGTCAACGACTACCTCGCCCGCCGCGACTCCGGCTGGATGGGCCAGATCTATTCGTTCCTGGGGCTGACCACCGGCGTGATCGTGCACGGCCTCGACGACGCCGAGCGCAAGGCCGCCTATGCCTGCGACATCACCTACGGTACCAACAACGAATACGGCTTCGACTATCTGCGCGACAACATGAAGTACCGCCTGGAGGACATGGTCCAGCGCGAGCATTTCTACGCGATCGTCGACGAAGTGGACTCCATCCTGATCGACGAAGCGCGCACGCCGCTGATCATCTCCGGCCCGCTCGACGACCGTTCGGATTTCTACAACACCATCGACACCTTCATGCCGCAGCTCACCAAGGCCGCCGACTTCGAGGTCGACGAGAAGCAGCGCACGGTGACGCTGACCGAAGGCGGCATGGAGAAGCTCGAGAACCTGCTGCGCGACGCCGGCCAGCTCAAGGGCGAGTCGCTGTACGACGTCGAGAACGTCTCCGTCGTGCATCACGTCAACCAGGCGCTGCGCGCGCACACGCTGTTCACGCGCGACAAGGATTACATCGTCCGCGACGACGAGGTCATCATCATCGATGAGTTCACCGGACGCATGATGCAGGGCCGGCGCTATTCGGAAGGCCTGCACCAGGCGCTGGAAGCCAAGGAGCATGTCACGGTCCAGCCCGAGAACCAGACGCTGGCCTCGATCACTTTTCCAGAACTATTTCCGGATGTACCAGAAGCTGTCCGGCATGACCGGCACGGCGCTGACCGAAGCCGACGAACTGTTCGACATCTACAAGCTCGAGGTCGTGGAGATCCCGACCAACCTGCCGGTGGCGCGTCTCGACGAGGACGACGAGGTCTACCGCACCCAGAACGAGAAATACGCCGCGATCCTTGCCGAGATCGAGCGCGCCAACAAGCGGTTGCAGCCGGTGCTGGTCGGCACGGCGTCGATCGAGAAGTCGGAAGTGCTGGCCGAGTACCTCAAGAAGCACGGCTACAAGCAGATCGATTTCGGCTCCGAGTCCGGCATGGACAAGCTTTATGCGGCGGCCCGCGCGGGCAAACCTGCAAAACTGTTCGCGGTGCTGAACGCGCGCTTCCACGAGCAGGAAGCCTATATCGTCGCGGAAGCCGGCGTACCGGGCGCGATCACGATCGCGACCAACATGGCTGGCCGCGGCACCGACATCAAGCTCGGCGGCTCGCTCGAGATGCGGATCCAGCAGGAGACCGCCGCGATCACCGACGAGGCCGAGAAGGCCAAGAAGATCGAGCTGATCAAGGCCGACATCGAACGCTTCCGCGAGCTGGTGCTGAAGGCGGAAGAGGATTTCGAGGTCGAGCCCGCCAAGGGCAACAAGCCCGCCAAGACGGTGAAGAAGCCGGGCGGCCTTTACATCATCGGCTCCGAGCGCCACGAATCCCGCCGTATCGACAACCAGCTGCGCGGCCGTTCCGGCCGCCAGGGCGACCCGGGCCGCTCGAAATTCTTCCTGTCGCTGGAAGACGATCTGATGCGCATCTTCGGCTCCGACCGGCTCGACAGCATGCTGCAGCGGCTCGGCCTGCAGGAAGGCGAAGCCATCATCCATCCCTGGATCAACAAGGCGCTGGAGAAGGCCCAGCAGAAGGTCGAGGCGCGCAACTTCGACATCCGCAAGAACCTCTTGAAGTTCGACAACGTCCAGAACGACCAGCGCAAGGTGATCTTCGACCAGCGCATCGACCTGATGAAGGACGACAGCGTCGTCGAGACCGTGACCGACATGCGCCACGCCTTCGTCGAGGACGTCGTCGCCAAGCACATCCCCGAGCACGCCTATGCCGAGCAGTGGGACACCGCGGGCCTCAAGGAAGAGTTGAAGCGCGTGCTCGACGTCGACCTGCCGGTCGACGAATGGGCCAAGGAAGAGGGCATCGCCGACGAGGAGCTGCTCAACCGCATCGAGAATCATGTCGACGAGCGCATGGCGGCGAAGGTCGCGCAATGGGGCCCCGACGTGATGCGTTACGTCGAGAAGACCATCCTGTTGCAGACGCTCGACCATCTCTGGCGCGAGCACCTGATCATGCTCGACCATCTGCGCCAGGTGATCGGCCTGCGCGGCTACGGCCAGCGCGACCCGTTGCAAGAGTACAAGACCGAAGCCTTCAATCTCTTCCAGGAGATGAGCGCGCATCTGCGCGAGGCGGTCACCGCGCAGCTGATGCGGGTCGAGATCGTGCCGCCGGACGAGCCTGCGATGCCGCTGCCGCCGATGGAAGCGCACAAGCTCGATCCCCACACCGGCGAGGACGAGTTCGCGCAGGCCCGCCTGACCGAGGCCACCTACGCACAGGCCTCGCTGGCGCCGGGGATGCCGGCCGCCGACCGCAATCCGAATGACCCGTCAAGCTGGGGCAAGGTCGGCCGCAACGAGGACTGCCCCTGCGGCTCAGGCAAGAAGTACAAGCACTGCCACGGCCGCTACGCGTAAGCCGTCGCAAGCCCTGACGCGGCGGGCGCCTGGCCCGCCGTCGAAGCCGCATCGCCGTCAGCCGGCGAACGCCTTGTCGAGATCGGCGATGATGATCTTCTGCATCTTCAGCATCGCCTGCATCGCGCGATCGGCCGCCTTGCGGTCGGGATCGCCGAGATAGCGGCTCAGCGCCGTCGGGATCACCTGCCAGGACAGGCCGAAG
The DNA here is from genome assembly GCF_054057015.1 of Bradyrhizobium sp. JR3.5. Classification (NCBI taxonomy): domain Bacteria; kingdom Pseudomonadati; phylum Pseudomonadota; class Alphaproteobacteria; order Hyphomicrobiales; family Nitrobacteraceae; genus Bradyrhizobium; species Bradyrhizobium sp. JR3.5. The sequence goes on along the minus strand of NZ_JBSRYV010000002.1, from coordinate 2,441,481 downwards.
CGGTCCTTGAGCCAGCCGCAGCGCGATTCCTGGCCGCCGTCGGTGAGCTTCTCCCAGAAGTAATCCACCTGCTCCTGGGTCTCGACGCTGAGGAAGAACGACACCGCCTCGTTGAACTTGTGCTGCGGTCCGCCATTGAGCGCGTAGAACCGCTGCCCCTCGAGCTCGAAACTCGCCATGAAATCGCTGACGGTCTCGATCTCCGCGTTCGGAAACACCGATTTGTAAAAGGCGACGGCGTCGCGGACGTTGTTGTCGAGCCAGAGGAACGGCGTGATCGAAGTCATGACGGGGGGATCCTTGTGATCGATGAGGAGGATGAGCCGGAACCGCGCGCGCAGCGTTAGCGCATCCGGAGGACGAGCCCGCGACCGGCTCTCCGACATGTTGACCGGACTATTTTCGCGATTTTGGGTTCCCTGGTAACCCCGCGCTAAGCCCGCCGACGGTCCGGCCACTACTCAAAGTCGGTATTGGCTCGTCCAATCAATCACTTGTTAGTGCTCTGTGCTTCAATATTGCCGGGGCGCGTTGGGCGAGCCGCCAACGCGCATCAAAGCGTCTCTTTGATCAAGGCTCGATCAGGAGGCCGCGCCTTGCAGACCGCGACGACGATGCCCGGCCGCTACTATCCGGCGATCTTCGTGCTGGCGTCGGCCACGCTGGCCTATCAGATCCTCATCACCCGCTTCTTCAGCGTGATGGTGCATTACCACTTCGCTTTCGGAGCCATCGCCCTTGCGATGTTCGGGCTGACGCGCGGTGCAATGAAGGTTTATGAGGATTCCACCCGTTATGCGCCGGAGCGTGTGGCGCCGGAATTTGCCTGTCACGCCGCGCGGTTCGCGCTCAGCGGCGTCGCTGTCATGTGCGCCTTTTTGTATGCGCCGCTGGTCGTGCCCGACGCATATGCCATGTCTGCGCTCGCTGTGGTGGCGCTCGCCTTCACCATTCCGTTTGCCGAGGGCGGCATCTGCATCACGATTCTCCTGACCCGGCTGCCCTATGTCGGCGGCTGGCTTTACGCTGCCGATCTGGTCGGCGCCGCGGTCGGATGCCTCGGCATCATCTTCGTGCTGCTGGTGATCGATCCGGTCAGCGCGACGCTGTGGATCGGCGCCTGCGCCGCGGCCGTCGGCTGGTTCGTGGTCCGTCACGGTGAAGGCCGAAGCGATGTGCGCCTGAGCCGCAACGCCGCGCTTGGTCTCGCCGCGCTCGCCGCGGTTCACACCGCGCTTGCCGCAACCGGCAGCAGCCATCTTGGCGTGATCTGGGCCAAGGGCGCCCCGCAGACCGGAACGTTGTTCGAGCGCTGGAACACCTATTCGCGCATCCGCGTGACCGATCTCGGGCTTACGATTCCGTTCGGCTGGTCCTTCTCGCGCACCCCGGATACCAGGATCGAGCAGCTCTATCTCGACATCGATGCCGACGCGGCGACGCCGATCACCCGCTTCTCCGGCGATCTGACGAAGGTTTCCTATCTCAAGGACGACGTCATCAACGCGCCCTATCTGGTGCAGCAACGGCCGGGCGATGTGGCCGTGGTCGGCGTCGGCGGCGGCCGCGACATCCTCTCCGGCCTCTATTTCGGCGCGCAGCGAATTCACGGCATCGAAATCAATCCCGCGATCTTCGAAGTGCTGACCGACAAGTTCGCCGATTATTCGGGCCATCTCCATCGTCAGCCCGGCGTGTCGCTGGTCAATGCCGAAGCGCGCAGTTACATCAACCACTCGCCCGATCGCTACGACCTGATCCAGATCTCGCTGATCGACACCTGGGCGGCCACCGCAGCCGGCGGGCTGACGCTGACCGAGAACAGGCTCTACACTGTGGAGGCGTGGGACGATTTCTTCCGCGCATTGAAGCCGGGCGGCATGCTCTCGGTGTCGCGCTGGTACGAACCGACGGTCTATCGCGGCGAGTTCTATCGCCTGATTGCGATCGCGGCCGAGGCGCTGCAGCATCAGGGCGTGCCGATGACCGAACTGTCGCAGCATGTGATTGCGGCGAATGTCGGCAGCGTTGTCACGGTCATGACCCGGCCCGAGGCGTTCACGGCGGTGCAATGGCAGGGCGCGCGCGACCGGCTGGAAGCACAGGGATTCAAGCTGCTGCTCGGGCCGGATATCGCGTATGACAGTGTCACCTCGACCCTTCTATCGGGCAAGGCCGACCAGAGCTTCCTTGATTCATTACCGGCAAACATCGCGGCCTCGACCGACGACAAGCCATTCTTCTTCTATACCGCGCGACTTGCCGATCTGTTCCTCAAGAACGGATTCGAGGCGCAGAACAACGCAGCGCTCGGCATCATCAAATGGGTGCTCGTCTTCCAGCTCGGCATCTGCATCTACTACATCGGCATTCCCTTCACGCGCCTGATGCGGCGGATGCCGGTGGCCACACTGGTGCCGCCGGTGGCCTATTTCGCCGCGATCGGCATGGGCTTCATGCTGATCGAGATTTCGCAGATGCAACGGCTGATGGTGTTCCTCGGCCACCCGGTCTACGGGCTCAGCGTCGTGCTGTTCACGATCCTGCTGTTCGGCGGCATCGGCAGCGCCACTGTGGGTGCCGCGCCTTCGCGGCCGGCCATGTTGATCGCTCGCCTCGTGGCGCTGGGCGCAACGCTGGTGGCCGCAGGCCTGCTCACGCCGGCCGTCACCGCTTGGGCGCGCTCCGCGCCGACCGACATCCGCATCCTGGTATCGGTCGCGCTGCTGGCACCGCCGGCTTTCTGCATGGGCATGATGTTCCCGCTGGGCCTCGGCATCTGGCGGCGGCATGACGGGCTGCTGCCTTTCTTCTGGAGCACCAACGGCATCACCTCGATGCTTGCTTCCGTGCTCGGCATGGCGCTGTCGATCCAGTTCGGCATCACCACGACATTCGCACTCGGCGTCTGCTGCTATGCGGTGTGCGCGATCATGATCGTCGGCAACCGGCTGGCCCATCCGGTCGCTGATACCGCCCTCAAGCCGGTGCGGCCGGCCGGCCTGATGGCGCAGGACGAGGTGGCGTCGTAGCGGAGGCTATTGCCTCAGTTCGCGCTGCCGATCAGGCTTTCCAGCAGGCGCTTGAGCTCGGTGGTCGACTTGTCGCCATAGCTCTCGACGATGTGCTCCTCCTGGCTCACCGCCAGCGAGTTCAGGCGGCGGCACAGCGCCTTGCCTCGGTCGGAGACGAACATCAGGACCTTGCGGCGATCCTTCGGATCCTGCACGCGATAGACCAGCGCGTCCGACACCATGCGGTCGATCATCTTGGTCAGCGTCGGATGGTTGAGCAGCACCGCGTCGGCAAGCTCGCCCATCGAGTGTCCGTTGCCGTCGGACAGCACTTTGAGGATGCGCCACTGCTCGACCGGCACGCCTTCCTTGGCCAGCCGCGTCTCCAACTGCCGGTTGATCTCCCGGTTGGCTTGCGCGAGCAGGTAGGTGAGGTGTTCGGTGATCGGGGAATTTTCTTTCGGCGGTTTAGCCACGGCGTGAGACCTGGTTCCTGACCCGGTGAATGAATGTCCGGCAACTCATGCCATTTCTATATGCACTTCAATTGTTGAATATTCAATATTTTCCCCTAGGATATTCCCCCAACCAAAGGGCGGATGCCGCGACCGCCCGCTGGCTGCGTTGCGTACTGCTTCCCAGACAGGAGTTGGCGTGCTCTCGACGGTCTCCTTCCAGGCGTATGGCGGCTTGCCCGTCGCGCCGCCGCACCTGTTTCGAAATCCGTCGTCCTGCGCGGCCGATCTCGCTTTGACCGTCAAGCCGGGCTCTTCGCGCCGTGGCGGCACCGACGGCAAGCTCAGGATCGGCAATTTCATCACCTTCTCCGGCGCGCCCGGGATCTGGGGGCCGATCTCGGCCAACAGCGTCATGCTGGCGGTTGCCGAGATCAACCGGCGCGGCGGCATCCGCGGCCGCGAGGTCGAATTGTCGATGTACGACGCCGGCGGGCCGATCGAGGAAGTGGTGCGCCGCGCCGAGCGGGCGATCGCGTTCGACGAGATCGACGTGATCATGGGGTCGCATATCTCGGCGGTCCGCCTCGCGCTGCGCAAGGTCACGGCCGGCCGCATCCCCTATGTCTACACGCCGGTCTATGAAGGCGGCGAGCGGACGCCCGGCGTGATGGCGATCGGCGAGACGCCGCGCGCCGAAAGCCGTCCGGCGATCCACTGGCTCACCGAGGTCAAGAAGGCGCAGCGCTGGTATTTGATCGGCAGCGACTATGTCTGGCCCTGGCAGTCGCATCGCGCGGTGAAGCGCTACATCAAGGAGGCCGGCGGCCAGGTGGTCGGCGAGGAATTCGTCCCGCTCGGCGAGGACGATCACGAGCCGCATCTGGCGCGGATCCGCGCGGCCCGGCCCGATGTCGTGCTGATCACCCTGATCGGGACCGACAGCATCACCTTCAACCGCGCCTTCGCCGACGCAGGACTCGCCGCCACCACGCTGCGCTATGCCGGCGCGATGGACGAGACCGTGCTGCTCGGCATCGGGCCGGACGCGACCGAGAACCTGTTCTGCGCCTCCGGCTATTTCGGCTGCGTCGATTCGCGCGCCAATGACGAGTTCCAGATCAGCTACCGCGCGATGTTCGGGGCGCACGCGCCGCCGATCGGCTCGGTCGGACAGTCGAACTACGAGGGGATGCGCTTTCTCGAAGCGGCGGCCAACCGCGCCCGCTCGCTGTCCGCGGGGCCGTTGTCCGCCGCGGCGCGCAACCTCGTCTACAGCGGCGCCCGCGGCACCGTCACTATTCGCGACGGCCGTGCCGAAATGCCGATCTATCTTGCCGAGGCCGACGGTCTCGACTTCAATGTGATCAAGACGATCTAGCGTGGCACCGTCGCCCGTGAGGGCGATGCCGTGAGCGGCGTGCGGGTGCCGGACAGGAGCAGGTGTGCATTCGACGCCCAACGTCATGGCAAGAAACCTCCCGTTCCCGCCATCCCTGCTGTTCAGGAACCTGGCGTCGGCGGCGTCGGATCGCCTGCTTGCGCCGATGGATCGTGGCGGGTTCGGTCCGCGCGGCGCGCGCAACCGGCTGCGGATCGGCGGCTTCGTCTGTTGCTCCGGTTCGCCCGGGATGTGGGGGCCGGCCGCGACCTCGACCGCGCAGCTCGCCGTTGCGGAAATCAACCGGCGCGGCGGCATTCTTGGCCGGGAGATCGAGTTCTCGGTCTACGACGCTGGCGGCCCACTCGACGAGGTGATCGACCGCGCCGAGCAGGCGATCGCCTCCGACGAGGTCGATCTCATCATGGGCATGCACACCAGCGCGGTGCGTGTCGCGCTGCGCAACCTCATCACCCGCAGCAAGATCCCCTACATCTACACGCCGGTCTATGAGGGCGGCGAGCGGACGCCGGGCGTTATTGCGATCGGCGAGACGCCGCGTTGGCAAAACCGGCCGTCGATCCACTGGCTGGCCGAGGCGAAGCGCGCCGGGCGCTGGTACCTGATCGGCAGCGATTATGTCTGGCCCTGGCAGTCGCACCGCGCGGTGAAGCGCTACATCAAGGAGACCGGGGGCCTCGTGGTCGGCGAGGAGTTCGTGCCGGTCGGCGAGGACGATCACGAGGCGCATCTGGAGCGGATCCGTGCGGCGAAGCCCGATGTCGTGCTGATCTCGCTGATCGGTACCGACGGCGTGACCTTCAACCGCGCCTTCGCCGACGCCGGGCTCGCCGCTACCACGTTGCGCTTTGCCGGCTGTTTCGACGAAACGGCGCTGCTCGGCATCGGCGCCGACAAGACCGAGAACCTGTTCTGCGCCTCCGGCTATTTCCCCTCTGTCGGCTCGCAGGCCGGCGACGATTTCAGGGACCGCTATCGCGCGATGTTCGGTCCGTTCGCGCCGCCGGTCGGATCGTGCGGCGAGTCCGCCTATGAAGGCTTCTGCCTGCTGGAGGCTGCCGCCAACCGCGCCGGCACGCTGGACATGCGCCCGCTGCTCGCGGCAGCGGACAATCTCGTCTATCGCGGCCCGCGCGGTCCGGTCACGGTGCGCAATGGCCACGCCAGGATGCCGATGTATCTTGCCGAAGCCGATGGCCTCGACTTCAGGGTGATCAAGGCGATCTGACGCCGGATGCGACAGCCTGCCGAACCGATCCATGAAATAATACTTGAAAAGGAAAATATTTCCGTTTTGAATACAACATCGGGGTGAGCGGTTCGCGCGGGGCAAACGCGCCGCTGCTGCTTCGTGCCCAAGGAATCCGATCCAGGAATCAAGTCCAAAGATCAAAAGCTTCAGGAGAGCGCCGTGACCGTCGTCCTTCCCACGCCAACGCAACTTCGTGCCGTCGCCGAGCAGTGCGGCCTGTCCCTGACCGATGAGGACGTGGCCTCGTTCCGCGGCCTGATGCAGGGCTCGGTCGATGCCTACAACCTCGTCGCCCAGATGCCGGACGAATTGCCCGAAGTGAAATATCCGCGCACGCCTGGCCATCGTCCGGCACCGGAAGACAACAGGCACAACGCCTGGTACCGCAAATCGACGGTGAAGGGCGCGGCCTCCGGCAAGCTCAAGGGCAAGACGGTGGCGCTGAAGGACAACATCATGCTGGCCGGCGTGCCGATGACCAACGGCTCGTCGACACTGGAAGGCTATATCCCCGATTTCGACGCCACCATCGTCACGCGCATGCTGGATGCCGGCGCCGAGATCGCCGGCAAGACGCACTGCGAGCATTTCTGCCTGTCCGGCGGCAGCCACACCGGCTCCTACGGGCCGGTGCACAATCCGCACAAGATGGGCTATTCGGCCGGCGGCTCGTCGTCGGGCTCGGGCGTGGTGGTCGCGCTCGGCGAGGTCGACATGGCAATCGGCGGCGACCAGGGCGGCTCGATCCGCATGCCGTCCTCGTTCTGCGGCACCTACGGCATGAAGCCGACCTGGGGCCTCGTGCCCTACACCGGCATCATGCCGATCGAGATCTATGTCGACCACACCGGCCCGATGACCGCGACCGTGGAAGACAACGCGCTGCTGCTGGAAGTGCTGGCCCGGCGACGACGGCTACGATCCCCGGATCAAGGCGCCGAAGGTCGACGACTACACCAAGGCGCTCGGCAAGGGCGTCAAGGGCATGAAGATCGGCATCGTCAAGGAAGGTTTTGAGCAGCCGACCGCGGAGGCCGCGGTGAATGAAAGCGTGCATGAGGCGGCCAAGCGCTTCAAGGATCTCGGCGCGAGCGTCGAAACGGTCTCGATCCCGATGCACATGCTGGGCGGCGCGATCTGGACGCCGATCGGCACCGAAGGCCTGACCCAGACCATGATGTTCGGCGACGGCTACGGCCTCAGCCGTGGCGACCTCTATTCGACCTCGCTGATGGATCACCATCGCGGCTGGCGCCGTCAGGCGGATTCGCTGTCCGAGACCACCAAGCTGTTCATGATGCTCGGCACCTACATCAACAACAATTTCGGTCCGCGCTTCTACGGCAAGGCGCTCAACATCTCCCGCCGGCTGGCCGCAGCCTATGACAAGGCCTTCAAGGACTACGATCTGCTGCTGATGCCGACCACGCCGATGAAGGCGACGAAGTTGCCCGAGGCCAATGCCAGCCGCGAGGAGTATGTCGCCCGCGCGCTCGAGATGATCTCCAACACCGCGCCGTTCGACATCACCCATCACCCGGCGATGTCGCTGCCCTGCGGCATGGTCGACGGCCTGCCGGTCGGCCTGATGCTGGTCGGCCGGATGTTCGAGGAATCCACCATCTACCGCGCCGCGCACGCCTTCGAACAGGCCGGCGACTGGAAGAAGATGTGAGGCGCCGCTTGTCGCAGAAACAGGCCGAACGGATCGGGCACCATGGCTAGCACCTTCGCCGCGGTGTTCGAGATCGTGAGCTTCGGCGCGATCATCGTGCTGGTCGTGCTCGGGCTCGGCATCATCGCCAGCATGATGGGCATCTTCAACTTCGCGCAGGGCGAATTCGTCCTGCTCGGGGCCTACGTGACCTATCTGGCCTACGCCCACGGTGCGCCGGTCTGGGTCGGCATGGTCGCGGCGCCCTTTGTGGTCGGCGCGCTCGGCTTCGTGCTGGAGGCGCTGATCATCAGGCGGTTCTATGCCGCGCCGATCGTGGCGATGCTCGGCACCTATGCGCTCGGGCTGATCATCCGCGAAAGCGTCCGCGGCCTGATCGGCGGCTTCTATCTCACGGTGCCGGAGCCGATCGGCGGTTCGATCGACCTCGGCTCCGTCCACATCTCGGCCTGGCGCTTCACCATCATCGTGATCACGCTGTTGGTGATGGGCGGCTGCTATCTGCTGCTGGCGCGCACGAGCTTCGGGCTTCGGGTCCGCGCCACGCTGGAAAACCCGGCGCTGGCGCGTGCGTCGGGCATCTCGACGCCGCTGATCTACGGCGCGACCTTTGCATTCGGCGCGGCCCTGGCCGGGCTTGCCGGCGCGCTGATCGTGCCGGTGTTCAGCCTGTTTGCCGATCTCGGCATCCGGTTCCTGATCCAGGGCTTCGTCGCCGTGATGGTCGGCGGGGTCGGCTCCTTCATCGGTCCGGTCGCCGGCGCCGGTGTGATCGGCACGCTCAGCGCGGCGCTGCCATGGGTCATGTCTCCCGTCGTCGCCGACGTCCTCGTCTTCGTGCTCGCCATCGCCTTCATCAAATTCCGGCCGCAAGGCCTCATTGCTGGGAAAGGGGTCTAATCACCATGTCGATTGAACGCATGAATCTCACACGCCGCCGCTTCATGAGCAATTTCGCCTTCGCGACCGGCGCGCTCGCGACCGGGGTCGGAAGCTGGGTGGTGAGGCCCGATTGGGCCAACGCCGCCGAGGGCCCGATCAAGGTCGGCATCGCAACCGACCTGACCGGCCCGATCGCCTATGCCGGCAATGCCGACGCCAACGTCGCCAAGATGGTGATCAAGGAGATCAACGCCGGCGGCGGCCTGCTCGGCCGGCCGCTCGAACTCTACATCGAGGACACCGCCTCGAACGAATCGGTCGCGGTCGGCAATGTCCGCAAGCTGATCCAGCGCGACAAGGTCGACATGGTGCTGGGCGGCATCACCTCGTCGATGCGCAACGCGATCAAGGACCCGATCGTGGCGCGCGGCAAGACGCTCTACATCTATCCGCAGCTCTACGAGGGCAAGGAGTGCACGCCCTATCTGTTCTGCACCGGGCCGACGCCGGCGCAGCAATGCGACGAGTTCATTCCGTGGCTGATCAAGAACGGCGGCAAGAAGTTCGCGCTGCCGAGCGCCAACTATGTCTGGCCGCACACGCTCAACGTCTACGCCCGCAAGGTGATCGAGGACAATGGCGGCGAGGTCGTGTTCGAGGAGTATTACCCGCTCGATCAGGTCGATTTCTCGTCGACCGTCAACCGCATCATCTCCAACAAGGTCGACGTCGTCTTCAACACCGTGATCCCGCCGGGCGTCGGCCCGTTCTTCAAGCAGCTTTATGAAGCCGGCTTCCTCAAGAACGGCGGGCGGCTCGCCTGCGTCTACTATGACGAGAATACGCTCAACATCAATCAGGCCAACGAGATCGAGGGTCTGGCGAGCTGCCTCGATTACTTCAAGGTGCTGACCAAGGAGGATCCGTTCAACGCCAAGATCCAGGCGGCCTATGAGAAGGATTTCCCGGGCAACTTCCTGTTCGCGGCCGGCAGCGCAGCCACCGGAACCTATCGCGGCCTCAAGCTGTGGGAAGCCGCGGTCAAGGAAGCCGGCAAGGTCGACCGTGACTCGGTTGCGGCCGCGCTCGATCACGCCAAGATCGCCGAAGGGCCCGGCGGCCCCGCCGAAATGGTTCCGGGCAAGCGTCACTGCAAGATGAAGATGTACACCGCTGTTGCCAAAGGCGGGAACTATGAGATCGTGGCACGCAGTGCCGGTCTCGTCGATCCCAAGGAATGCTGAGCAATCAATGGGTGGAGCAAGAGAGGCCGTCGCACGCATCGGTGAGGGACCGGATGTCGTGACGGGTGAAGGTGCACCGGCCGCGAGCGCGCCGGCGGGACGTGGCAGCGGCGGGATGGAAGGTCCTGCCGATCGTGGAAGGGCTGGTGCTCTTGATCGCACTGGTCCTGCCGTGGGTGCTGCAGGATTATCTCACGGTGTTCGCCACCCGCGTGGTGATCCTCGCGCTGTTCGCGCTGTCGTTCGATCTGGTGTGGGGCTATGCCGGCATCATGAGCTTCGGCCAGGCGCTGTTCTTCGGCGCCGCCGGCTACGGCGTGGCGCTGATGGCGCGCGACCTCAACGTCACCTCGATCCTTCTGATCCTGCCTGCCGGCATGCTGATCGGCCTCACGGCGGCGCTGCTGCTCGGCGGCTTCCTGCTGCTCGGGCGTTATCCCTCGAGCGTGATCTTCGTCTCGCTCGGCACCCTGACCGGCTCCTATGCGGCGGATCGGCTGGCGCGCGGCTGGTACTATCTCGGCGGCCAGAACGGCATCCCGTCGATCCCGCCGCTCACGCTCGGCAGCTACGAGTTCGAGGAAGGGCCGGTCTACTACTACATGGTGCTCGGCATCCTCGTGGTCGTCTATCTGCTCTGCCGCTTCCTGGTCCGTTCGCAATTCGGGCTGGCGCTCGCCGGCCTGCGCGAGAACGAGCAGCGCATCGCCTTCTTCGGCTACAAGGCGCAGCATCTGAAGGCGATCATCTTCGCGGTCGGCGGCACCATCGCCGGTCTCGCCGGCAGCCTCTATGCCTTCCACGAAGGATTTGTCTGGCCCAACATGCTGGGCGTCGTGTTCTCGACCCAGGTCGTGCTCTACGTCTTGTTCGGCGGCTCCGGCACGCTGATCGGCGCGGTGATCGGCACCGTGATCATCGAGGGCGTCAGCTTCTGGCTGTCGGACAATTACCGCGACGTCTGGCCGATCATCCTCGGCGTGCTGCTGTTGCTCGTGATCATGTTCCGCCCGCTCGGACTAGTCTCCTTCGTGCTCGGCGAGCGCGAGCGGGTCGGCAGCTTCGGCAAGGGAGCAAACAAGGCGCCAAAGCCAAAGGAGACCGGCAATGCCGCTCCTTGAAGCGCAGGGCATCAGCAAGGTGTACGGCAAGCTCACCGCGCTCGACGGTGCGGCGCTGACCGTCGGCGAGAACGAGTTTCACGGCCTGATCGGTCCCAACGGCTCGGGCAAGAGCACGCTGATGAAATGCGTCGCCGGCGCCGAGGTGCCGACCACGGGCAAGGTCTCGTTCGTCAACACCGACATCACCGCGTTCACGCCGACCGAGCGCGCCCGCGCCGGCATGAGCCTGAAGTTCCAGATCACCTCGGTGCTGCCGACGCTGACGCTGTACGACAACATCCTGCTGGCGCTGCAGGCGCAGTCCTCGCTGTTCGATCTCGTGCTCTCGCGCACCCGCAACAGGCTGCACGATCAGGTGATGACGATGCTGACCCAGTTCCGTCTCGCCGATCGAGCGTATGACGCCGCAGCGGCACTGTCGCACGGCCAGCAGCAGTGGCTCGAGATCGCGATGGCGCTCGCCGGCAAGCCGCGGCTGTTGCTGCTGGACGAGCCGACCGGCGGCATGAGCCTCGAGGAGCGCCGCGTCACCGGCGAGCTGCTGCAGCCGATCAAGCAGCATTGCTCGCTCGTCATCGTCGAACACGACCTCGATTTCATCCGCGACATCTGCGACCGCCTCACCGTGCTCGACCAGGGCAAGGTGCTGGCGTCGGGTACGGTCGCGGAAATCCAGGCCAACAGAAACGTCCAGGAGATTTATCTTCGCCGTGCCTGACCAGTCCTTCCTCGATATCCGGCATCTCGATGCCGGTTATGGCCGCAGCCAGGTCCTGTTCGATGTCAACATCGGCATTCCCTGGCGCGGCGGCGTCGCCGTGCTCGGCCGCAACGGCGCCGGCAAGACCACGCTGATGAAGACCATCGTCGGCGAGCTCGCGAGCTCGCAAGGCGAACTGTTCTTCGACGGCCGCGACATCACCCGCCGCCGCACCGAGGAGCGCGTGCGCTCCGGCATCGGCTATGTGCCGCAGGAGCATTCGGTGTTCGCCCGCCTGTCGGTGCGCGACAACCTCGCCGTCGGCTCGCTGACCAATTCCGATACGAGCGCGGTCGATCGCGTGCTCGCGATCTTCCCCAAGCTCGGCCAGCGCCTCGACCAGCCGGCCGGCACGCTGTCCGGCGGCGAGCGCAAGATGCTGGCGATCGGCCGCGCCATGCTCGGCAATCCGAAACTGCTGCTGTTGGACGAGCCGACCGAAGGCGTCTGGATCGGCGTGATCGAGGAGATCACCGAGCGGCTGATCGAGCTCGCCAAGAGCATCTCGGTCTTGATCGTCGAGCAGCACCTCGACCTCGCGCTGCGCGTCGCCGATTACGCCTATGTGCTGGACCGCGGCCGCGTTGCCCTGCAAGGCGGTGCGAGCGAAGTGCGAAGCGATCCGGAACTGCTGCGGTATCTGGCGCCATAGCCGCCAGCGAACGGGGCCTGGAACCCTTCCTGGATTGTCGGGATCGCGGCGGACCGGCTCCGGCTCGCAGGGGCGGCACCATCCCTGGCCTGGCTCTGACCGTTCCGGCCGGCGAGGGCCATAGCCGCCACGAGCGTTCGTTATCTTGACAAAGGTCAACGCAGACCCGGCGAGGACGTGCTGAATCGCCAACGGGCTTCCGGTTGCGTCCTGGACCCGCAACGGATTTTTGCATTCGTTGGATCGGCTATCGTGCGGGGACAGTCTTGACGAAAGAACGGCAGGCGGAAGATGCGGCGGATACATTCCGGCTCCTTCGGGCCTTTCGCTCGATCCGGGACCGTGCTGCACGACGACGTGTCGTCGAGACGGTTGAAGCGATCGCGAATGACCGCGCATCGGCCGCCGACACAATGTCGGTCGTCACCGATCAAAAATGAAGTTCAATGTCCAACCGATTGCTCTGCCCCGTTCTTGCCAGGTTCACTGCACGATGCGGTCAGCCTTGCGCCGGACAGGGTCGTTTCCCGGCTTCCGCGTCCGTCGTGCTGATCGCATCTTGCGACGCACATACCAGGCAGCAACCGAGCAAATCAGCCAGGCAAACGATGCGGCGATGAAGGCGGCCGCGACGCTGCGATCCACCGTCAGCGAGAACACAATCGCAAACGCCAGCATGCCGACCGCGCCCAGCGCCGCGCCCGCGGCATCGAGCGCGGTGGCTTGCTGGCCGCGCCGCGTGCCAATGAGTCCCGCTTGCCGCTTGCGGCGGATCTCATGCTTCTCGATCAGGGTTGCGCTGGCGCAGAAAATGGCAGGAAGTGCAAGGAAGGCGCCGCCGATATACGCGCCGCAATAGCTGCTGATCAGCCCGGTGAAGACCGTCGCGCCGCCGCCAAGCACGAAGCGGATCAGATATTCGCTCCAGCTGCCCTCTCTCAGCGCCGACGATGAGAAGCGGACCGGCGTCATGCTTGCCCTCCGGCAAGGGCCAGCAGGCCGAACACGATCGTCAGCCAGACGGCAAGCGACAGCGATGTTGCAGGGATTGCGCGCAACCTGGTACGAAATCAGCAGTTGGCAGACCACGAAGCTATAGACGGCGAGCGCGAGTGCGCCGGCGATCATCGCGCGGCTCTGCAGGGCGGCGTATTCAGCGCCGTGCTGGTACTCGGCGATGCCGAGCGTGGCGAGCGCAACGGAAGGCGCCGCGCCGAACAGGCCGGCGAAGCTCTTCGGGCGCAGAACGTCACCCAGCATCGCGAAGGCCGACACCACGGCCCCGCCCAAGAGAAAGCGGACGACATATTCGGTCATCGCGCCTTGCTCCGCTGCGGATCGTCACCTGGATAGCCGGTCCACAAGCGCAGCAGCCGCTCGAGACCCGCTCCGAGCGCGAATCCTGCGATCACGTCGCTTGTCCAGTGTGCGAGAACGACAATGCGCGTCAGCGAAAGGCCGACCGCAAGCCCCTGAATTATGCGGCGAGCGCTGGCGGGCAGCGTCGCGGCCGCCGACGCCAACGCGCCCATATGCAGTGCGTGGCCGGAGGGAAAGGCGTCTTCACGCTTGCCGGAGATCGAGACGCCGTTGAGGTGGCCAACCACGGTCAGACGGTCGGGGCGGGTCTGGTTGAACAGCAACTTCAGGCCGTGCGGCAGCAGCGACGCCGCGACCGTCACCAGTAGCGCATGATTGCCGGCGCGTTCCGGCGCTGCGCCGCGCCCGCGCGAGGCGAGCCAGCCCGCGGTGGCGAGAACGAGCAGCACCTTTTCGTCCGCGCCCCAGGTCAGCCCGCGGGCAATTTGCTCCGGAGCAGGTGCGGTGTTGCGGGCGATCGCATGCGCGATCGTGACGTCCGCGTCGGTCGGGCGGATGGTCATCGGGAATGTTGGTGCGCCTGGAAGGCGGCGTGCTCGAAGTTCGGCCGCGGTACGCATGGTCCTCCAAAGCCGGGTTCCTTTCCAACGCGCCAACCACGGCATGGGTCCTAATCGGGCGTGTGGGCGAGGTCCACGGAGGAGCCAACGGCAGTTCGATCTTCGTTCCCCAGGGAACGAAGAGCCCCGGCTGCCGTTGGGCAGCGGGAGGAATTCACCGATGCGTTATCTTTCGATCATAGCCCTTTGTGCCGCTGCCGTGATGAGCGGCGGTACTGCGCTGGCGCAGCATGCCGGCACCAAGTCCGAACAATCAGCATGCTCGCGCGATGCCCAGCGCTTCTGCCGCAAGGACCTCGGCAATGACGGCGCCGTGCAGAACTGCCTTCAGATGAAGCGAGCCAGCTTGAGTTCAAGCTGCAAGAAGGTCTTCGAAAGTCACGGCATGTAACCGTCACCGGTCGACGCAGATCTTCTTGTTGATCAACGCGACGACGGTCCGCCGACGTGTTCGACAAGGTGCGCGCGCGAGGGTGACGGCTCAAACCTGTCCGCGAAGTACTGCGTTTCGTGGGCGACCAAACCGTCGCGGAACTCCATGATGCTCACCGTGTAAGACGGTATGCCGTCATAGGTCAGCACGAATTCGGTGATCCAGAGATCGCCGCTACCGATCATGCGCTGGATCGTGAAGCGCTTCTTGTTCGGCTGAACCGTCCGGCTCTGTTGAATGTTGCGCCGGCCACGGATCCGCTCGCCCGATTGCGGATAGTCGAGCACTGCATCCTCGCGATAGATCTCGTGCTCGCGCTCGAAATCGCTCGCGTCCGACGCCTCCCAATGGCGCTGCAGCGCCGTGCGTATGGCCCGATCATCCATCGCAATCTCCCGGCTGTGCCCCGTGCATGATCTGGCGATCATCTACGCGTGGTTGGCAAGAGGAATGTGGTGGCGAAGGGCGGCTATGATTGAGAGGGCATGTCGCGAGAATGCGGAACTGCGCCCCACTGGTGGAGCAACACATTCGGTGTCGTCCCGGCCTTGAGCCAGGGACCCATATGTGGACGGCCCCCGTGGCACAAGAGCTTTCTGGGATTGATCGGATCGCTTGCATCCATATGTCCGGCCTGTTGAGTGCGATCGAATGGATCGCTGGCCAAGATGGTTTGCGCGATGCGAGTTCCAAACAACCACGCGACCTGTTGACGGCCGATGGGTCCCACGGATTGTCTCGCATCGTTGCTCGATCGATCGCTCCATCTGCTCTTGCAGCTCCGGGTCGGCTGACGAGCGAGCCCGCCAGCCGGCCAATCTGTTAAGCGGTACCCGTCGTCGCGGCATTCAGCCGTGCGGCGTCATAACTCTCACCCGTCACCATCAGCTTCCAGACGATGCGCGCCACCTTGTTGGCGAGCGCTACGGCCGCAAGCTTCGGCGGCTTACGCTTGATCAGCGCCAGCAGCCAGCGCGAGTGATGACCGCGCCCCCGCCTGGCCTGCTGGATCACCGCCGTGGCCCCGACGACCAGCAGACGGCGCAGGTCCTCATCGCCCGCCCGGGTAATCTTGCCGAGCCTGGTCTTGCCTGCGGTGGAATGGTCCTTGGGTGTCAATCCCAGCCAAGCCGCAAAGTGACGACCGGAGCGGAACGCGCCCGGATCAGGTGTCTTCATCACCAGCATCGTTGCAATGATCGGACCGACCGAGGGGATCTGAGCCAGGCGCCGGCCCGTGGCATCGCCGCGGTGCCAGGCCATCAGCCTGGCCTCAACCACCTCCAACTCGCCCTCGAGCCTGACGCACTCCCGACCCAGCACGACAAACAGCTCGCGCGCCAGAGCGGGAAGCGTCTCGTCCTGCGCGATCCGCGCCAGCAGTGGTTCGATCGCCTCCAGTCCCTTGGGCGCGATCAGGCCATACTCCGCCGCATGGCCGCGGATCGTGTTGGTCAATTGGGTGCGCCGGGCGATCAGTCCGTCGCGGACCCCCATCAGCATCAGCGCAGCCTGCTGCTCGGCCGTCTTCACCGGCACAAAGCGCATGCTCGGCCGGCTCATCGCCTCACACAGGCCTTCTGCATCACGCCCGTCATTCTTGTTCCGCATCACGTAGGGTTTAACCAATTGCGGCGCCATCAGCTTCACCTCATGGCCCAGCCTGGAAAGCTCGCGCGCCCAATATTGCGACGCCCCGCAGGCCTCCATCCCGATCACCGTCGGCGGAAGCTTGGCAAAAAACTCAAGCACCTGCTTGCGCGACAGCTTCTTGCGCAACACCGGCTGTTCCGCCGCGTCAACTCCATGCAGCACAAAAATATGCTTCGACGTATCCATCCCAATACGGATAATCTCTCTCACGGACGGTCTCCTTGTCTGAGATTTACAACAACCTCATTCTGGCACACTGATGCCGTAGGGGGCCGTCCACACCATCAACCACGAATGCGAATTGTCTTGAAAAGCTGCGGCCACGGCGCGCTTCAACAACACGGCCCTGTGGTTAGGGGTCCCTGCTTTCGCGGGGATAACACCTTGTGCTGTTCGAAGCGCTGATTGGAGACGACGAGCGCCGCGGCGCAAGCCGGCCGCGCTTACTTCACCGCGGAGAAGCGGGTGTCGAACGAGTTGGTCTGCACGACCGGCGCGGAGCCGGCGAGTTGGGTCGACGATGCCGCGGGGGCCGGCGCGGCGGCCGCAGTGTTGGTTGCCTGCGGCTTCGGCGCGGGCTTGGCGGCCTGCTTCGGCTCCGCCTTGGGGGCGACGCGAACCACCGATTGCGGCCTGGCCTCGGCGACCTTCGGCTTGGCCGGTGCGGCAGCGACCGGAGCCGGCGGCGGTGCGGTGGTCTTGCTGGCGTCGGCGGTGCCGCCGATGCCGACCTTCTGGGCAAAGCTCGAGAAGAAACCTTCGGACTTGTCGGACGTGTTGGCCGAGGCAACGCGGGCAGTCGACGACGTCGTCGCCACAACAGGTTCTTCCTGCTGGACCGCGAGATTGGGCCGCGGCGGATTGACCGTGCCGGGGATCGTGCCGGGCGCGCGCGCCAGCGACATCGACTGCAGCGCCTGGCTGTCGCCGCCTTCGGACAGACCGGTGTTTCCTTCCGGAATCTTCGAGGCGAAGATCGCGTTCATGCCGCCGTCGATACCGGTGTTGAGGCGCGCCACGGGCGTGCCCTTGGACACCAGCTTGGCGGTCTCGGCGGCGTCCCGCTGCTCCTTCTCGCGCACGGCGCTCGCGATCTCCTCGGGGATCACATAGGCCGGGCACTTCGCGGAGGCGTCGAACACCGGATCGCGAGTTGCGTTCGGGGCTTTGACGGCATCGAACACGTACTTCTTCTCGCAGAAGTCGACCTTCGGCTCCTGCTTCGTCACCTCGAAATGATCGTAGCCTTCCTTGATCATTCTCCAGAAAGGCATGTTCGGATTGTTGCGGTGCTTGGCCATGTTCACCGGCGTCATCCGGAACGGATAGGCCTGCAGCTGGAACGCCTTCTGGCCGCCGAAGAACGACTCGCGGCCGAGCGAATAGATTTCCCCGATCTGCTCGTCGGTCATCGCGTAGCAGCCGCGCGAGGAGCAGTCGCCGTGCACCATCAGCTGCGAGCCGGTGCGGCCGAGCGCCTTGTCGAACGCGTTGGGGTAGCCGGTGTTGAACGACAGATAATAGGCCGACTGCGGGTTCATCTGGCTCGGATTGATCGAGTAGAATCCCTCGGGCGCCTGGCGGTCGCCTTCGCGGACCTTCGGGCCGAGATCGCCCGACCAGCGGCAGATCGGATAGGTCTTGAGCAGCGCGAACTGGCCGGAGCGGGTCTGCTTCCAGACCTCGAGCTCGGCCTCCTGCTTGAACAGCCGCACCAGGATCGGCGACTGCATGTCCATGTCCTTCTCGGTCATGGCAGCGACGAGCTTGGGCGGGACCGGCTGGTTGGCCTTGGCGTTCTGGGCGAGCGAGATCTGGTCGCTGTCACAGCCGGCGAGCATGACACCCGCGGCGAGGACCGCCGAAGTCAGAAGCGCGCGTACGAGCGTGCGATGAGTCAAGTCCGAGCTCCACACCCACCGGGCGATTTTCGCGACCCCAACACGGCGAATATGCCCTGAAGCCATTGTGTAAAATATTAGCCTTCGACCACCCCTGCTCGCAACCTGAACCGAGGCTGACAGCCTTCACGGTAGCAGGCATGGTTCAAGGAACGTTAAAGACCCGTCTCGGGGCCCAATTACGGCAAAATCGGCTGATTTGGTCGAAAAATCCGCGGTTTGGGCGCCTCAGCCCAGCTTGCGGCCGATATCCAGGAATTTCTGGCGCCGCTGTTTGCGAATCGCGTCCGGATCAAGATTTCGTAGGTCGTTGAACGCTTGGGCGATTGCATCGCCCGTGATCGTGATCATCGCGGCGGGGTCGCGATGAGCGCCGCCGGAGGGCTCTTTCAGGATCTGGTCGATCACGCCGAAGCGCAGCATGTCCTGCGCGGTGATCTTCATGCTGTTGGCGGCTTCCTGCGCCTTGGTGCCGTCGCGCCACAGGATCGAGGACGCCGCCTCCGGCGAGATCACGCTGTAGATCGCGTGCTCCATCATCAGGACGCGGTTGGCCGTGGTGATGGCGATGGCGCCGCCCGACATGCCTTCGCCGGTGACGATCGCGACGTTGGGCACGCCGAGCGACAGGCAGGCGTCCGATCGAGCGCGCGATCGCCTCGGCCTGGCCACGCTCCTCGGCGCCGATGCCGGGATAGGCGCCGGCGGAATCGACGATCGACAGCACCGGGATGCCGAAGCGGTCGGCCATCTCCATCAGGCGCACCGCCTTGCGGTAGCCCTCGGGACGCGCCATGCCGAAATTGTGCTTGATGCGGGTATCGGTGGTGGCGCCCTTCTCCTGGCCAACCACGCAGATGCTCTCGCCGCGGAAGCGGCCGAAGCCGCCGATCAGAGCCTCGTCGTCGGCGAATTTGCGGTCGCCGGCCATCGGGGTGAATTCGGTGATCAGGCCGCCGATGAAATCGGTGAAGTGCGGCCGCTGCGGATGCCGCGCCACCAGTGTCTTCTGCCACGGCGTCAGATTGGCATAGAGGTCGGTGAGCGCCTGCGCCGCCTTGTCCTCGATCCGCGCGACCTCGTCGCCGATGTCGCTGCCGCTCGCGGCAAGCGCACGCAACTCGTCGATCTTGGATTCAAGCTCGGCGACGGGTTTTTCGAAGTCGAGATAGCTGCGCATCGGGTCGGGCATCAACTCAATATAGGGAGGAACAGTGCGAGGGGCGAAGCGGTTTTGGCGGTAGCAAGAGAAGTTTTGTAACTTCAATCGGTTAACGCGCATTCGGGCGGAATGCACGCTTCGGGATCGCAGGCAGGTGACGCTCTTTCTGCGGAGACGACGCGGAAGTCAAGGCGGATCAGGTGAAGGTATCGATGTCTGGCGGGCGGCGGACTTACTTCTCGGCGAGCGGATGCAGGTCGCGGACCAGGCTCTTCAGCCGCTCCTCGACCACATGGGTGTAGATCTGGGTGGTCGAGATATCGGTATGGCCGAGCAGGGTCTGCACGATGCGCAGGTCCGCGCCATTGTGCAGCAGGTGGCTGGCGAAGGCGTGGCGCAGCACATGCGGGGAGACCAGCCGCGGCGCAAGCCCGGAGGCGGCCGCGAGCTCCTTCAGGTCGCGTGCGAAATGCTGCCGGGTCAGATGGCCGCTCTCGCCGGAGGACGGAAACAGCCATTTCGACGGCGCTGTTTTCTTCGCCTTCGGCTGCATCACCTCAAGCGCCGCGAGATAATCCGCCATCGCCTGGCGCGAAGCGTCGTTCAGCGGCACTAGCCGCTCCTTGTTGCCCTTGCCGCGCACCACGATCATCCGCGCATCGCGCCGCGCCGCGGAGACCGGCAGCGACACCAGCTCGGAGACGCGCAGCCCGGTGGCGTAGAGCACCTCGAGCAGGCAATACAGCCGCAGCGCGCGCAGCCGCTGCGCCGGCGAGACGTCGGTCTGGGTCAGCTCCTTGGCGCGGGTCAGCATGCGGTCGACATCGGCAATCGACAGCACTTTGGGCAGGCCGCGGCCGCGCTTCGGCCCCGACAGGATCGCGGCCGGATCGTCGCCGCGGATCCGCTCGTTGAGCAGGAAGCGATAGAGATGCCGCATCGCCGACAGCCGCCGCGCCACGCTCGTCGACTTGAAGCCTCTGGTATCGAGGTCGGCAAGGTAGCCGCGCAGCGCGTCGGTGTCGGCGCCGGCGAAATCGGCGCCGGCATGGGCGAGATAATCGGAGAAGTCAGTGAGGTCGCGCCGGTAGGCGTCGAGCGTGTTCACGCCGGCGCCCTGTTCCGCGGCGAGCATGTCGAGGAACAGCGCGGTCAGCTTGGCGTCAGAGGACCTGGTGGGAGACTCGGCGGGGATCTTGGCTGCTACGGGCATGCCAGAATCATAGCGGCTATTTCTTGAGGAACTTATCCGGCGGGATGGTCACGGTCATTTCCCGCGGTTTCGGGTGCACGAAATTCGCCAGCGCGAAGACGATGCCGTAGCCGATCCCGAAAATCACGGCGACGACCGTCAGGAAGCGGAACAGGCTGGGCATGGAGGCGACTCAGGCGGCGAATTAACCAATGAAATCATCCAACATGTTCCCCGCGCGGTTGCAAGAGTCGCTGGTAACGGTGTCGCCGGGGGTAGTATAGGTGGCTCGAATTCCGAACAATTCGTCCCAATATCCGAGCTTTTTGATGTCCGACGCAGCCGTCCCGGCGCCCACCCACCCGACCCTGGAGGCCGACATTACGGCCGCGCTGGGGACGCGGTCGATCGTGCTGGTCGGCATGATGGGGGCCGGCAAGTCGACCATTGGCCGGCGGCTGGCGGCGCGGCTCAAGCTGGCGTTCACCGATGCCGACACCGAGATCGAGGCGGCGGCCGGCATGACGATCCCGGAGATTTTCGAGACCCACGGCGAACCGTATTTTCGCGACGGCGAGGCGCGGGTGATCGCCCGCATCCTCGACAGCGGCCCGATCGTGCTGGCGACCGGCGGCGGCGCCTTCATGCGCGAGGAGACCCGCAACCGGATCCGCGACCGCGCAGTTTCGATCTGGCTCAAGGCCGACAGTGATATCATCATGCGCCGGGTCCGCCGCCGCGCCGATCGTCCGCTGCTGCAGACCGCAGACCCCGAGGCGACCGTCAACCGGCTGCTCAGCGAGCGCGAGCCGGTCTACCAGAACGCCGATCTGACGATCGCCTCGCGCGACGTGCCGCACGACCGCATTGTCGACGAATGCCTCGAGGCCCTGCACGCGCATCTGTGCGGCGCGCGTCCGGCCGGCGAGCCACCACCTGATGGATTGAACGCGACCTCATGACTGCGCCCTTGAAACACTCCGCCTCCGTTACCGTCGATGTCGCGCTCGGCGACCGCGCCTATGACATCGTCATCGGCCGCGACGTGCTGGCCTCGCTGGGCGAGCGTGTCGCGGCGCTGCGGCCCGGCGTGCGGACCGCTGTTGTCACCGATCGCACCGTCGCCAGGCACTGGCTGGAGCCGGCCGAGGCGTCGCTGGCGGCCGCGGGCGTGCCGACGTCGCGGATCGTCGTCGAGGAGGGCGAGGGCTCGAAGAGCTACGCCACCCTGACGCAGGTCAGCGAGGCGCTGATCGCGGCGAAGATCGAGCGCAACGATCTGGTGATCGCGCTCGGCGGCGGCGTGGTCGGCGATCTCGCCGGCTTCGCGGCCGCGATCCTGCGCCGCGGCGTCGATTTCGTGCAGGTGCCGACCTCGCTGCTGGCGCAGGTCGATTCCTCCGTCGGCGGCAAGACCGGTATCAACTCGCCGCAGGGCAAGAACCTGATCGGCGCATTCCACCAGCCGGTGCTGGTGATCGCCGACACCTCGGTGCTCGACACGCTGTCGCCGCGCCAGTTTCGCGCCGGCTACGCCGAAGTCGCGAAATACGGCATCCTCGGTGACGAGGCCTTCTTCGCCTGGCTCGAAAAGAACCATGCCGACATCTTCTCGGGCGGCGCGGGGCGTGAGCACGCGATTGCGACCTCCTGCCGCGCCAAGGCCGCCATCGTCTCCCGCGACGAGCGCGAGACCGGCGAGCGTGCGCTGCTCAATCTCGGCCACACTTTCGGCCATGCGCTGGAAGCCGCGACCGGCTTCTCCGACCGCCTGTTCCATGGCGAGGGTGTCGCGGTCGGCATGGTGCTCGCGGCGGAATTCTCCGCGCAGCTCGGCATGATTTCGACGGACGACGCTGCCCGCATCGCGCGTCATCTTTCTGCGGTAGGATTGCCGACGCGCCTGCAGGATATCGCAGGCTTCACGCAGGAAGGGCTTGCCGATGCCGACGCTCTGTTGGCGCTGATGGCGCAGGACAAGAAGGTCAAGCGCGGCAAGCTCACCTTCATCCTGCTGGAGGCGGTCGGCCGCGCCGTGATTGCAAACAATGTCGAGCCACAGCCGGTGCGCGACTTCCTGCAAGCCAAGCTGAAGGCTTAAAGCCACGGATCAAGCCAGTGGGATGGTTGACCTTCTCGATCGTGCTGCTCTGTCTGCTCGTCTCCGCCTTCTTCTCGGCGAGTGAGACGGCGCTGACCGGCGCTTCGCGCGCCAGCATGTTGCGGCTGTCGAAGCAGGGCAACAGCGAGGCCACGGTCGTCTCGAGCCTGATGGCGATGCGCGAGCGGATGATCGGCGCGCTGCTGCTCGGCAACAATATCGCCAATATCGGCGCCTCCGCGCTCGCCACCGGCATCTTCACCGCCTGGTTCGGCGATGTCGGCGTGCTTTATGCCACCGGCGTCATGACGGTGCTGGTGGTGATCTTCGCGGAAGTGCTGCCCAAGACCGTCGCCATCAATGCGCCGGACCGAGTGTCGCTGCTGGTGGCCCGGCCGATGCGGTTGACGGTGTTCGTGCTCGGGCCGCTTCTCACCATCATTGAAGGGATCGTCCGCGCCCTGATGCGGCTGCTTGGCATCAAGATCGGCGCGCATCAGGCCATCCTGTCGCCGACCGAACGCCTGCGCGGCGCGGTCGATCTGCTGCATCACGAAGGCAAGGTCGAGAAGCAGGACCGCGACATGCTCGGCGGGTTGCTGGACCTCAGCGAACTGCAGGTCTCCGACGTGATGGTCCACCGCACCGAGATGACCATGGTCAATGCCGACCTGCCGCCCGAGGAATTGGTGCGCGAGGTGCTGGCGAGCGAATACACCCGCATCCCGCTGTGGCGCGAGAAGCCGGAGAACATCGTCGGCGTGCTCCACGCCAAGGATCTGCTGCGGGCGATGCGGGCCAATGAAGGCGACATGTCGGCGATCGATGCCTCGGCGATCGCGCTGCCGCCCTGGTTCGTGCCGGAGATGCGCCCGGTCTCCGAACAGCTGAAGGCGTTCCGCCGCCGCAAGACCCACTTCGCCCTGGTGGTCGACGAGTATGGCGAGGTCGAAGGCATGGTGACGCTGGAGGACATTCTGGAGGAGATCGTCGGCGACATCTCCGACGAGCACGATGTCGTTGTCGCCGGCGTGCGCGCCCAGCCGGACGGCTCGGTGGTGGTCGACGGCTCGGTGCCGATCCGCGATCTGAACCGCGCGATGGACTGGCGCCTGCCGGACGAGGAGGCGACCACGGTCGCCGGCCTCGTGATCCATGAGGCGCGGTCGATTCCTGATCGCGGCCAGAGCTTCACCTTCCACGGCTTCCGCTTCCGCGTGCTCCGCCGCGAGCGCAACCGCATCACCGCGCTGCGCATCGTCGCCGTCCCGCGCGAGGCCGCCGAGCCCGACGAGAAGAAGCCGAGGCGGGCGGGGACGGCGTTCTAGTCCTGGTCCGGCGAACGAAGCCTATCCCCGTCACCCCCGCGCAACGGCTTTGCCGTTGTCGCTGGGGGAGCCGCGAAGCGGCGTCTCGAGGGGTCGACGGCCCGGCTGGTGGCCGCGCATCCTTCGAGGCTCGCAAGGGCTCGCGCCTCAGGATGACGGGTCTGGCGATTGTTCCGAACGCTACTCGATATCGATCGAGATGCCCGACAGCTTCCACGCGCCGTCGGAGGGGATGAAGCCGAGCTGATACTTCACCTGCTTGGGCGTGGTGTCGAAATGGCCCTTCAGCCGCAACGCGCCCTTGTCGTCGATCTTGGCATCCTCATCGAGGACGATCGGCTTGGCGACCACGGCGTCGAACACCGCATGCTTGTCGACCAGATCCTTGAAGATCGTCTTCAGTTTGTCCGGCGAAAACTGGTCGCGGAACGGCTTTGAGATCTTGGCGTGGAACACGGCGAAATTGTTCGCGGCCACCGCGTCGTTGAGCGAGACCATGATGCTCTTGATCAGCACCTCCTGGACGAACGGGCTCGGCATATCCAGCGCCAAGGCCGGGCGCAACGCGCAGATCAGGAGCAGGCCGGCGGCGGCGACAATCGACCGGAAACGTGGCCAGCAAGGGATCATCAATGGCCCCATAACAAGCGTGGCGATGCGATCCATCATTCACCTGCTCACATATGGAGCAGGTCCATCGCCGGAGGTCCCATTCTCATAACGGAAAACCACTGCTTCGTCTTGAGCCAAGCGCGAGCTAGCGCGGCTTTTCCCCGGGGCCGTGGGCGTGGATCGCCAGCGCATGCACCGAGCCGGCGAGTTCCTGCGCCAGCGTCGC
The DNA here is from genome assembly GCF_054057015.1 of Bradyrhizobium sp. JR3.5. Lineage (NCBI taxonomy): Bacteria > Pseudomonadati > Pseudomonadota > Alphaproteobacteria > Hyphomicrobiales > Nitrobacteraceae > Bradyrhizobium > Bradyrhizobium sp. JR3.5. Next base: position 2,416,473 of record NZ_JBSRYV010000002.1, on the reverse strand, counting down.
ATTTATCATGCGATGGCGTTCGATCCGGCTCTTCCCTTCGAAGGAGGGAGACACAATATATACCCTGAAATGCGTCTCGCCGCCTGGCCTGTGGCCGGCGTGGCCCTCATGCAGATGTGACTCATCGACCACGTCGAGGCTTTCGGGCAAGAAAGCTTCACGCAACTTGTTTATGATAGCGTCTTTGGTGCTCATGGCGGCGGAGTTAGGTCCGCGACGGCTTTTCGTCAATGGCGCAAGCGGGAAACGAGGTCTGCGCAATGTCAAGACTTGAAGATTTGTGCATTGCGTAGTCAAAGAGAACATGCCGATCGATTCATCAAAATTCTTCGACTCCATTCGCATCAAGCCGACCAAGGTGAGTGCGAAGCGCCAGGCGCAAGCCGGCGAGCAGGCCGTCGCCTGCGAGTGGGCGGGTTGCCAGAACAAGGGCGCGCACCGCGCCCCGAAGGGCCGCGAGAATTCGCGCGAGTATTGGCACTTCTGTCTCGATCACGTCCGCGAGTACAACCAGTCCTACAATTTCTTCCAGGGCATGAATCCTGACGACGTGGCGCGCTACCAGAAGGACGCGCTGACCGGCCACCGTCCGACCTGGAAGATGGGCGCCAACAACGGCAAGAAGGAGAGCGGGCTCGACGCCGCCTCCGATCCGTTCCACGTGTTCTCCGAGCTCAACGGCCGCGGCCGCTGGCGTCCCGGACCGGGTGGCGCGGAGCCCAAGCCCGAGACCCGCAAGGTCATGAACGCCGAGCGCAAGGCGTTGCTGGTGATGGGGCTCGGCGCCGGCGCGACGCTCGAAGACGTCAAGTCGAAGTACAAGGCGCTGGTCAAGCAGCACCATCCCGACGCCAATGGCGGCGACCGCTCCACCGAGGATCGCCTGATCGAGATCATCAAGGCGTACAATTATCTGAAGACCGTGGTGCGCGAGGCGTAAGCTCTTGCCTCCGTCGCCCCAGCGAACGCAGGGGCCCATAACCACCAGCGGTTATAGTTCTCGTCAGGTGTCGACCCCATCGTCCCATTGATAGGCCGCGGCGTACGGGTCCCTGCTTCCGCAGGGACGACGGCAGAGTTTGTGGCTCCGCCGTCGGATGCTTCCTGCTGTTCAGCCCTTCGGCACTGCTCCGACATAGGACGAGCTCGGCCGGATCAACCGGCCGGTGCGCCGCTGTTCCAGTGCATGCGCGGTCCAGCCGGCGGCACGGGCCACGGCAAAGATCGGCGTGAACGCCTGGCGCGGGATTTCCAGCGCATCGAGCAGGATCGCGGTGAAGAACTCGACATTGGTCTCGAGCGGCCGCTCCGGGTTCTTCTTGCGCAGCGCTGCGCGGATATAGGCCTCGACCTCGCCGGCAAACGGCAGGTCGGCGCCGTCGGCTTCCAGGCGTTCGATCGCAACCTTCAGCACGTCGGCGCGCGGATCGCGCACGCGATAGACCCGATGACCAAAGCCCATCAGCCGTTCGCCGTGCGCCAGCGCGCCGTCGACCCAGGGCTTGATGCGCTCACGGGTGCCGATTGCGTCCAGCATCTCCAGCACCGGCTCCGGCGCGCCGCCATGCAGCGGGCCGGTCAGCGCGCAGTAGCCGCCGGTGACGGCCGCGAACAGATCGGCCTGGGTCGACGCGATCACCCGCGTCGTGAAGGTCGATGCATTCATGCCGTGGTCGCAGACGGTGACGAAATAGGCGTCGAGCGCCGCAACCTCGCGCGGCTCGGCCTTGCGCCCCCGCAGCATCCGCAGCGTGTCGGCCGCGTGGCTGACATTCGGGTCGGGCGCGATCGGGGCATGTCCCTTGGCGTGCTGGACCAGGGCGCCCGCGATCACAGGGAAGGCGCCGACGATGGTTGCCTCGTGCTCCAGCCCGTTCTCGCCGCGGAGGCCTGCGATCGCGGCCCGGAAGCCGTCGACGATCGACATGCCGCGCGTCGCCGGCATCAGGTCCGGCAGCCGCGCAAAGGCGCGTTCGCGGGCGGCGCCGAGGCCGGCGCGGACGTTGGCTTCGCTCAGCGACTTGCCGGTGGCGCCATTCCACAGCCGCGCCGTGACGCCCTCGAAGCTCGACTTGCTTGCGAGGTTGGCGACATGCTCGCCGGCGATGATCAATTCGCCGCGCTCGCCGTCGACATGGCTCAACACGGTCTCGGCAGCGGGGACGCCATCCAGACCGATCTGGCTCTTGGTGAGAATCATGTTCATGGCCCGATCTCCTTGCTTCACCCTCTAAAGATCGAGCCTCTCGACGAGTTGATCAATCTTGATTATATAAATCAATATGAAAAAATCCGCCGAGCTTTACCTGTCCGCCCGCGAGGCCGCCGCCGAACTCGCGATCTCGCAGGCGACCCTCTACGCCTATGTCAGCCGCGGCCTGATCCGCTCCGAGCCGTCGCCGGATTCGCGCAGCCACCGCTACCGCGCCGAGGACATCAGGGGGTTGAAGGAGCGCCGCGTGCCGTCACCGGAGCCGCGCGGCTTTCGCAATTTCGACGCCGACCTGCCGGTGATGGATTCGGCGATCGCGACCATCACCGAGCAGGGCCCGATCTATCGCGGCGTGAACTGCGTCGATCTCGCCGAGCGTGACACGCTGGAGCACACCGCGACGCTGCTGTGGGACGTCACCGGCGTCGACCCGTTCGCGCCCGACAATTGCCCGCATGTCTCGGATGAAATGCGGTCGATCGCCGAGGCCGCGCGGCGCGCCCAGCCGATCGACCGGACGGTCGCGGTGCTGGCGCTGGCGGCGAGTGCCGATCCCGGTGCCTTCACCCGCGCGCCTGATGGACGCGCGATGGTCGGCGGGCGCATCCTGCGGCTGCTGGTCGCGACCATGCTGAACGCCGTGCCATCGGCCGAGCCGCTGCATGAGCAGGTGGCGCGGGTCTGGACGCCGGACAACAAGCACGCGCCCGACCTGATTCGCCGCGCGCTGGTGCTGCTCGCCGATCACGAACTGAATGCCTCCACCTTCACGGCGCGCTGCGCGGCATCGACTGGCCTCAATCTGTACGACGCCGTGATCGCGGGTCTCGTCGCGTTGAAGGGGCCGATGCATGGCGGCGCCGGCGTGCTCGCCTCGCGCCTGGTCAAGACCATGATCGACAATGACGTTGCGCCTGTGGTCCGCGAGCGGGTCGCGCTCGGCGAACGCTTCGCCGGCTTCGGGCACGGCGTCTACAAGAAGGGCGATCCGCGCGCAATCTCGCTGCTCGAGGCCCTGACCCGGGCCGGCGCGCCGCGCAAATTCACCAGGGAGGTGCCCGAGCGGATCGCGGAAGCGACCGGCGAGTTCGTCAACATCGACTACGCGCTGGCGGTGCTGGTGCATGCGCTGCGGATGCCGGCGGGGAGCGAGCTCGCGCTGTTCGCGATGGCCCGCAGCGTCGGCTGGATCGCGCATGCCAGCGAGCAGCTTCAGTTTGGCAAGCTGATTCGGCCCCGCGCGCGCTATGTCGGCCCGGCACCCGGGCGGGCCGGCACGACCAATAGTATCTAGCTATTTTGCCGGCTTGGCCGGTTCGATCATGCCGCCGCCATGCCGGCGGCGGATGGTCCAGATCGCCAGCGACAGGATGACGGCGCAACCCGCGACCGCGAACATCCACAGGTGCTTGCCGACATGTTGATGATGCGGCAGGCCGGCATAGTCGTGCAGCGCGGTGACGGCGAGCACGCCGGGCAACACATGCGCCGGTGCCCAGAGCAGGATCGCGGGGATGTTGATCGCGTAGAAGCGCGCCGGCGGCATGTCGAGCGCGCCGGCGGTGATCGGCACAAAGGCGCGGATCGGCGGCACGAAGCGGGCGAAGAACACCGCGAGCACGCCCCAGCGGTTGAAGAAGGCCTCGCTCTGCGCGACCACCCGCGGATAATTGGAGAGCGGCCAGGCCGACAGGATCTCGCGCTGGCTGCGGTAGCCGATCAGGTAGGCGGTGCCGTCGCCGAGCATCGCGCCGGCGGCCGCGGCGGCGAGCACCGGCACGAGCTTCAATTCGCCGCCCGGGACCAATGCGCTCAGCGCCAGGATGATGGTCGAGCCCGGCACCAGCGAACCGACCACCGGGACTGCTTCCAGCAGGGCGGCCAGAAACAGCGTCAGATAGGCGAGCCAGGCATGGGCCGAAACGAACGCGATCAATGGGTCAAGGAATGAAGTCACAGAATCCCTGGGTGCGGTGAAACAGGTCCGAGAGCTAACAACTCCCCACCGGGCTGAAAAGTGCCTCGCCGGGCAGGCCGCCGTGGCGCTACGGCGAAAGTACGGCGGGATTTGCAGAGCAGCCTTCCAAAAACCGAGTTTCGCGCCTATCTTTATGATACAACAACGGAACTTTGATTTGCCCGTGGGCTTCTGCCGGCCGATGCTCTCTGCTAGGCTTGTGCGTAGCACCCCATCCGCAGCCAAATGACCTAAATCTGGTTTCGGGAATGCCCGGGACCTCGGAGGATGAATGACGACGGCCGTCCAGACCAAAGCGCAAGAACCCGTCGGGTTGCCCGACATGAAGGTGTCGGTTCGGCAGGTCTTCGGGATCGATAGCGATCTGGAAGTTCCGGCCTATTCCGAAGTCGATCCGCATGTGCCGGAAGTCGACAGCGACTATCGCTTCGACCGCGCCACCACGCTCGCGATCCTCGCCGGCTTTGCCAAGAACCGCCGCGTGATGGTCACCGGCTATCACGGCACCGGCAAATCGACTCACATCGAGCAGGTTGCGGCCCGACTCAACTGGCCCTGCGTGCGCGTCAACCTCGACAGCCACATCAGCCGTATCGATCTCGTCGGCAAGGATGCCATCGTGGTCAAGGACGGCAAGCAGGTCACCGAATTCCGCGACGGCATCCTGCCCTGGGCGCTGCAGCACAACATCGCGTTGGTGTTCGACGAGTACGACGCCGGCCGTCCGGACGTGATGTTCGTGATCCAGCGCGTGCTGGAGGTGTCCGGCCGCCTGACGCTGCTCGACCAGAACAAGGTGATCAAGCCGCACCCGGCGTTCCGCCTGTTCTCGACCGCCAACACGGTCGGCCTCGGCGACACCTCGGGCCTCTATCACGGCACCCAGCAGATCAACCAGGGCCAGATGGACCGCTGGTCGATCGTCACCACGCTGAACTACCTCGCCCATGACGAGGAAGTTGAGATCGTGCTGGCGAAGGCGAAGCACTATCGCACCCAGGAGGGCCGCGACATCGTCAACAAGATGGTGCGGCTGGCGGATCTCACCCGCAACGCGTTCGCCAATGGCGACCTGTCGACGGTGATGAGCCCGCGCACAGTGATCACCTGGGCCGAGAACGCCGACATCTTCAACGACATCGGCTTCGCGTTCCGCGTCACCTTCCTCAACAAGTGTGACGAGCTGGAGCGGCCGCTGGTCGCCGAGTTCTACCAGCGCTGCTTCAACGTCGAGTTGCCGGAATCCTCGGTCAACGTGGCGCTCAGCTAGTCCATGCCGAAAATCTCCGTCGAGCGCACAGTCACACAGACGAAGAAAGCGGTGCTCGGCGGATTGCTCCGCTACAACAACGAGAAGATGGGGAAGCAGAAATACAAGCGCTTCGCCATCTCATTGCGGCAAGGCGACGAGATCGTCGGCGGCATCGTCGGCGAGGTCTGGACCGCGGTGTTGTTCATCCAGCTGTTCTGGATGGAGCAGAAGTTTCGCAACAAGGGTTTTGGCGCGAAGCTGATCAAGGCGATCGAAGACGAGGCGCGGCGCTTCGGAGCGACGCGATCCTATCTGGATACGATGAGCTTCCAGGCGCCGGGCTTCTACCGCGCCAATGGATATAAAGAGTTCGGTTCGATTGAGGGGTATCCCGGCGGCGTCACGCGCCACTGGTTTACGAAATCGCTATGACAACCTCCAATATCAAATTCCGTCCCGGATCAAAGGAAGCGCCGACCGAGCCGTTCAAGCGCTCGGTGTCGGCGTGCCTGAAGGCGATCGCCAAGAAGCCGGAGCTCGAGGTCTCTTTCGCCGCCGAGCGGCCGGGGCTTGCGCCCGGCAAGGCGCGGCTGCCGGAGCCGGCGCGCAAGATGACCAAGCGCGATGCGGCGATCGTGCGCGGCCATGCCGATTCGATCGCGCTCAAGATCGCCTGTCACGATCCCAAGGTGCATCGCAAGCTGATGCCGGGCAACCCGCAGGCGCGCGGCGTGTTCGAGGCGGTCGAGCAGGCGCGCGTCGAGGCGATCGGCTCGCGGCGGATGGCGGGCGTCGCGAAGAACCTCACCGCGATGCTCGACGATCATTTTCACCGCGGCAAGTATGACGAGATCACCGACCGCGCCGATGCGCCGCTGTCGGACGCGCTGGCGATGCTGGTGCGCGAACGCCTGACCGGCATGGCGCCGCCCGCGGCCGCCAAGAAGATGGTCGATCTCTGGCGTCCGACGCTGGAGGACAAGATCGGCTCGCGGCTCGACCAGCTCAGCCGTTTCACCGAGGACCAGGCGAGGTTCGGTGATATGGTCCACGATCTGCTGTCGGCGCTCGATCTCGGCGACGACCGCAACATGGATTCCGACGACGACGATGACCAGGACGAGAACCAGGACGGCGAGAACGATCAGTCCGGTGCCGAGGGTTCGCCTGATTCTGATGCTGCGCAGGAGATGAGCGCCGATCAGGCCCAGACGAGCGCGGAAGAGATGAGCGAAAGCGCGATGGAGAGCGCGCAGGCCTCCACCTCAGACACGTTCGACGACGGCGAACTGGGCGACGACGAGACGCCGGGCGAGGCGACGCGGCCGAATTCGCGTGGCCAGAACGAACCGCGCGGCCCGGAATATCATGCGTTTGCGCCGAAGTTCGACGAGGTGATCGCCGCGGAGGATCTCTGCGATCACGACGAGCTCGAGCGGCTGCGCTCCTATCTCGACAAGCAGCTCGCGCATCTGCAAGGCATCGTGGCGCGGCTCGCCAACCGCCTGCAGCGCCGCCTGATGGCACAGCAGAACCGCGCCTGGGATTTCGATCTCGAGGAAGGCATCCTCGATCCGGCGCGGCTGTCGCGCGTCGTCACCGATCCCTATCACCCGCTGTCCTTCATGCATGAGAAGGAGGCGACCTTCCGCGACACCGTGGTGACGCTGCTGCTCGACAATTCAGGTTCGATGCGCGGTCGTCCGATCACGGTTGCCGCCACCTGCGCGGACATCCTGGCGCGCACGCTGGAGCGTTGCGGCGTCAAGGTCGAGATCCTGGGCTTCACCACCCGCGCCTGGAAGGGCGGGCAGTCGCGCGAGGCGTGGCTTGCGGCCGGCAAGCCGGCCAATCCCGGCCGCCTCAACGATCTGCGCCACATCATCTACAAGTCGGCGGATGCGCCGTGGCGTCGTGCGCGGAAAAATCTCGGCCTGATGATGCGCGAGGGCCTGCTCAAGGAGAACATCGACGGCGAGGCGCTCGACTGGGCGCACAAGCGTCTGCTTGCGCGTCCCGAGCAGCGCCGCATCCTGATGATGATTTCCGACGGCGCGCCGGTCGACGACTCCACGCTGTCGGTCAATCCCGGCAACTATCTCGAGCGGCACCTGCGCCACATCATCGAGGAGATCGAGACCCGCTCGCCGGTCGAGCTGATCGCGATCGGCATCGGTCACGACGTGACGCGCTACTATCGCCGCGCCGTCACCATCGTGGATGCCGAAGAACTCGGCGGCGCCATCACCGAAAAGCTCGCCGAGCTGTTCAGCGAGACCCACGGCTCGGCGCCCGCACCGGGCACGCGGCGCCGTCTCCACTCGTGAGACATGCGATCACCCGTTAGCCGCCGCCATGTCCTGCATGGGATGGCGGCGGGGCTGTCGGCCGCAGCATCGCCGCGTCTCGCGCAGGCACAGGGCGCGAGCCAGCCGGCGCTGACGCCGGGACCGCCCGGCAGGCCGGGCCGCCACCGCGTCGACGAACCCGCAGCTGTCGAGGTCAACGCACGGCCGCTGCCGTCGTTCGATATTCGCGATCGTGCGCGGGTGCGGTTCGGCGCGCTGGAATATCGCAGCGGCCTGATCCTGACCTCGTCGTTCACCGGCTTCGGCGGTCTGTCCGCGCTGCGGCTCGATGCCAAGGGCGAGCGCCTCATTGCGGTCAGCGACCAGGGCACCTGGTTCACCGGCCGCATCGTCTATCGCGGCCGGGAGATGGCCGGGCTCGACGATGTCGAGGCGGCGCCGCTGCTCGGCGCTGACGGCAAACCGATCACCGCCACTCGCGGCTGGTACGATTCGGAATCGCTCGCGCTCGACGGCTCCATTGCCTATGTCGGGCTCGAGCGCGTCAACCAGGTGCTGCGCTACGATTTCGCCAAGGGCTTCACCCGCGCGCGCGGCGAGCTGGTGCCGCTGCCGGCGGCGGCGCGCAAGCTGCCCATCAACAAGGGGCTCGAGGCGCTGGTCTTCGTGCCCAAGGTCATGCCCAAAGCCACACCGCCGAGCCAGCCGCTGGCCGGTACGCTGATCGCGCTTTCCGAACGCGGGCTCGATGCCGGCGGCAACCTGATCGCCTTCCTGGTCGGCGGCAGGACGCCGGGCCAGTTCAGCGTCCGCCGCACCGAGAATTACGACATCAGCGACGCGGTCCTGCTGCCGTCGGGCGATCTGTTGATTCTGGAGCGGAAATTCTCCTGGCTCGGCGGCGCCGGGATTCGCATCCGCCGCCTCGCTTTGTCGGATATCGCGCCCGGCGCCGTCGTCGACGGTCCGGCGATCTTCAATGCCGATCTCGGCAACGAGATCGACAACATGGAAGGCATCGACGCCCATGTCACGGCGGAGGGCGAGACTGTGCTGACCATGATCTCCGACGACAATTTCTCCCTGATCCAGCGCAATTTGCTGCTGCAATTCACGCTGGTGGACTGAGGTGCCGGCCTGCGGGCCACCGTTATCGCATTGCTGATCTGCCCCGGCCGGTTCGGCGACCGCGGCAGTTGGTGATCGCGGCGGCCGCCTCTATCTTATCGTGGCCGTTTCCCCGATCCCGGATACCCCTCGCATGAGCACCCTGTTTTCCCCGATCGAACTGCGCAGCCTCAAGCTCTCCAATCGGATCATGGTCTCGCCGATGTGCCAGTATTCGGCCGACGACGGCTCCGCCAATGATTGGCACTTCACCCACATCAACATGCTGGCGCTGTCGGGCGCCGCAATGTTCTGCATCGAGGCCACCCATGTCGAGGATATCGGGCGGATCACGCCGGGCTGCCTCGGCCTCTATAGCGATGCCAACGAGGCGGCGCTGAAGCCGATCCTGGCCTCGGTGCGCAAGCATTCGAAGGCGGCGGTCGCGATGCAACTCGCCCATGCCGGCCGCAAGGCTTCGAGCCAGCGTCCCTGGGAGGGCGGGCAATTGATCCCGACCGCCGAAGGCGGCTGGCAGACGGTTGGGCCGTCGGCTGTCCCGCATAAGGAAAGCGAGGCGCCGCCGCTGGCGCTCGATGACGCCGGCCTGAAGCGCATTCGCGAGGCCTTTGTCGCGGCCGCCCGGCGGGCCGACCGGCTCGGCATCGACGCGCTCGAGCTGCACGGCGCGCACGGCTATCTGCTGCACCAGTTCCTGTCGCCGATCGCCAACAAGCGGACCGACCGCTATGGCGGCTCGCTCGAAAACCGCATGCGCTTCCCGCTGGAAGTGTTCGACGCGGTGCGCGCCGTATTCCCGGATCACAAGCCGATCGGCATGCGGGTGTCGGCGACCGACTGGGTGGAGGGGGCCTGGGACCTCGCGCAGACCATCGAATTTGCCAAGGAGCTGAAGAAGTGCGGCGTCGACTGGATGGACGTCTCCTCCGGCGGCGTCTCGCCACTGCAGAAGATTCCGCTCGGCCCGGGCTACCAGGTGCCGGCGGCACAGGCGGTGAAGGAGGCGACCGGCGTCACCACGATGGCCGTCGGCCTGATCACGGAAGCGAAGCAGGCGGAGGAGATCGTCGGGTCAGGGAAGGCCGACATGGTCGCGCTCGCCCGCGGCATGCTCTACGACCCGCGCTGGGGCTGGCACGCCGCCGCCGAGCTCGGCGGTGAGGTGAGTGCGCCGCCGCAATACTGGCGCTCGCAGCCCTCAACGCAGAAGGCGCTGTTCGGCAAGACCACGTTCGGGACGCGCTGAGACGCCGTCTCGCCTGGCCTCGCCTGCGAGGTCAATGCATGGCGGGTCCGAACCACCGCGTCAGCGCGGCGTCGAGGCCCGCAAGGTCCTCGCCGTCGGCCACCCAGGCGATGCAGGCATCGGGCCGGATCAGAAGCGACGGGCCGGCGCGCCTTGATACGCATCGTACGAACATGTCCCAGCGAGCCGCGATTGCTGACGCGGCCCCGCCCGTTGCGTGACGAGTTGATCGATGATCTTGCAACCGTGCTGGCGGGCGCCATCAAGCGGCCGCTCGCCGATGCCGATGCCCGGCTCGCCGCGTCGATGGTGGTGACGGCCGTGACCGTCGCCTATGCGGAGGGGCTTCGCGAGCACAAGGCTCGCCGATCGGCGGCCTCGACACGCGAGGCCTTCCTGCAGATCATGGAGCGCAGCTTTTCGGGCATCGCGATCATGCTGAAGGGGACGCCTTACGCGTAATTCCCGCCGGGGCCGCATGCGACAAAGCCATTGTTCTGCCGTAGCCGGGGCAGGTACTCTCCGGAGCGCGTGCGGAAGACACGCATCGAACAAAGAGAGGAAACCCATGGAACTCGGATACTTCGCGATGCCGTCGCATCCGCCGGAGTGCGGACTGAAAGAGGGCCACGACTGGGATCTTCAGGTGCTGCGGTGGCTGGACGAGCTCGGCTACCAGGAAGCCTGGATCGGCGAGCACCACACCGCGCCCTGGGAGCCGCATCCGTCGCCGGACCTGTTGATCGCGCAGGCACTGCTGCAGACCAAGAACATCCGCATCGGACCCGGCGGCTTCCTGCTCCCGTATCATCATCCGGCCGAACTGGCGAACCGCGTTGCGATGCTCGACCATCTCTCGAATGGACGATTGAATTTCGGCGTCGCGGCCTCAGGCCTGCCGAGCGACTGGGCGATGTTCAATGTCGACGGCATGTCCGGCCAGAATCGCGACATGACCCGCGAGGCACTCGAGATCATCCTGAAGATGTGGACCGAGCCGGCTCCGTGGACCCACAAGGGCAAGTTCTGGACGGTGACCAAGCCGGACACGATGTTCGATTTCCTCAAGCCCCACATCAAGCCACAGCAAGCACCGCATCCGCCGATCGGTGTCGCCGGCCTGTCGAAGAACTCGGATACGCTCAAGCTCGCAGGCGAGCGCGGTTTCATCCCAATGAGCCTGAACCTCAACCCGGCGTATGTCGGCAGCCATTGGGACTCGGTCGAAGCCGGTGCCGCCAAGACCGGCCGCAAGCCGAGCCGCAAGGACTGGCGGATGGTGCGCGAGGTGTTCGTCGCCGATACCGACGAGGAGGCATGGAAGCTCTCGACCGGCGACATGATGGGCCGGATGATGGGCGAGTACTTCCTGCCGCTGCTCGGCCACTTTGGTTTCAAGGACTATTTGAAGGCGTCGCCCGACGTGCCCGATAGCGACGTCACGGTCGAGTATTGCGCCCGCAACAACTGGATCGTCGGCTCGCCCGCGACCGTCACCGAGAAGATCGAGAAGATCTATCAGGAGGTCGGCGGCTTCGGCGTGCTGCTGGTGTTCGGTTTCGACTACAAGCACAAGCCCGAAGCCTGGCACAATTCGCTGCGGCTGCTGAAGCAGGAGGTCTTGCCGAAGCTGAAGCACCTCGACGCCTCGGTCGGCCGCGCGGCGTAGGCTTGAGGAGGAGCGCGGGGGAGCGGTAACGCTGCCCCGTACGTCATGATGGATCGCCGGCCTCAGGCGGTGCCGAGCCAGAACCGGGTTTCGATTTGCGCCCAGCCCTTGCCGATGCGGCTGCTCAGCCAGCTGTCGCTGCGTTTCAGACCCTTGTCCTTCTGGCCTTGCGGCGTGTTGCGCCAAGCCTGCCAGCGGTACTGGCCGTAGATGCTGACGATGCGCGCGGCGTAGGTCAGCGCCAGTCGTGAATCGCCTCTGATGATGACGAGGTTGTCGTCGTTCTTGGTGCTGGCGCGGTCGGAGAAATTGTGCGAGCCGGTCATGACCACCGGGTTCTTGCCGGCCGGATCCAGCACGATCACCTTGCTGTGCACGGCGATCATGAACTTTCCGCTGTTCTTGATCTCGTGCTGCCACCAGTCGGCGGTCTTGTCGATGCCGGCGGGCCGGATTACGTCGGCAATCTGCTTGCCCTTGAAGACCTGCTGCTGACCGCCGCCGGCCAGCAGTTGCAGCTGATCCTTCGGACTGTCCTTGCCCTGCGCCGGGAAATTGTTGAGCACCCCGCGCACATAGAGGTTCTTGTCCTGTGCCTTCTGCAGGATCGGGCCGAGCAGGCCCTTGTTGCCCGGATTGAGCATCAGGCACACCGCGCCATGCTCGGCGTCCTCGATCATCTTGGTCGCTTCCTTGAGATCGCCGCTCTTCGTGGTCGGCGTGAACCAGACGCTGATGTTCGAGTTGCCGATCGTGAACGGCCATTCGTGATCGCCGGCCACGGCCAGCGCCTTCGGCGACTTGCTGCCGTCGGCGTAGATCGCTTTCCAATGCTCGTGATAGGCCGCCGCGATCTTGTCGTCGGTGATCTCCAGCCCATTGTTGTTCTGGGTGCACAATCCGGTCGGGGTCCAGTTGGTGCTGCCGGTCCAGACCACTTTCGGTGTCTCGGCGCCGTCGCAGAACACCGCGAACTTGTTGTGGGCGTAACGAGCCGGCGCGATGTTGCGGCGGACGATGTCGACGCCCGCCTTCTTCAGCACGCCGGCGTTCTTCTCGGCTTCCTTTGCGGTAGCGTCGGACTTGCCGGTGCTGTTGCCGAGCACGACGTGGGCCTTGCCCTTCATGGCCGTCAGCGCGGCAACCAATTCGGGGTCGTTGAGCTCGTAAAGCGCGACATAGACGTCGACCTTGTCCTTCTTGGCCCCGGCCAGCAGGGCGAGCAGGCGCGCGCCAAGCTCGCCCTTGAGGAAGTCGCGGATCTTGTTGCCCTTGGTGGAGATCGCCTTCTCCAGCGTCTGGGAGGCTTTCGGCGTGGTACCGATCGCGCGCGACAGCCATTGTGCCGAGATCGTGCCGCGGTTGAACCATGGCTTCAGCGGGCCCGACGGCGTGGCCGAGACGTAGTCGGTCCATGTCGCTGGGGCACCGTAGGCGGGCTTCACCTTGGTGGCGCCGTCCTTGAGAACCGGCACGACGCCATAGCGGACCGGCGCATCGGCCGGGGCCAGGAAATCGGTCCAGTTCGTCTTCTGCACCGGCCATTCGGTGCTCGGACGATGATCTCCCGCCTTGTGGCCCTGCACCTGATCGTCAAACCCGACCCAGGTGTCGACGACGGTCGCGCTCTTGCCCTGCTGCTGACGATAGAGCGCAAAGCCGAGGCAGTCCGGGATCATTGCCGCGACCTCCCAAACCACGAAGATGCCGTCGGTGGTTGGAAACGCCTGAATTGTGGAAATCATGGTGACGCCTCCAAATCACTGATGAGAAATATCCGCTCGATATGAACCTGGCGCGTCAGCGCTGCAGGAGATCCGACGTGTCGCGCCGGATCGTTCCGGGCGTCGGGCGGTTCGTCTAGCAAGAGGAGTATGTAATAAAATTTGCAACCGAAACTATCGGCTGGATCACAGATGGATCACGCCGTGCGGACCGTTCCGCTGCGGTTGCAGCTGTCTAGAGCAACTTCACCGTGACCTTCGCCCTGCCCTTGTGATCGCCGTAGAACCATTTGTAGATCCAGGGCAGGCCGATGACGGCCTGGTTGACGTAGAGGAAGATCTCGCCGCTGCGATCGGCGGTGAACCACGCCTTGTAGACTTGCGGATCGGTGTTCGGCGCCGGCAAGGGATCGAGGAAATACTCGTCGACGCCGGTCTCTCCGACCCGTGCGATCAGCCTGAACCATGGCCGGAACAGGATACGCCGCAGGAAGATCGTGGCGTATCCGCGCCAGCGTTTTGCGCCCTCGATGGTCGAGGTCCGGTATCCGATGGGCGTGACCGCGCGTCCGGCGTCCTCCCATGGCTCCGACATCGTGATCGCGATCTCGTACTTGAAGCCGGTGCGGACCTTGAGGCCGGTCGGCGCACAGATCGCGCTGGTGTCGAAGTCGGCCGCATCCTGCGGGATGCCCTTGTCGGCGGCGACGAGCTTGTCGGCCGTGGTCCCCTTGCAGAAGGCGCCCATCGAGTCCGCGGCATTGAACAGGAAATGGCTGAGTAGGGTCGCACCGAACCAGACCAGCAAGGCCGTGAGCAGGAACGGCGCGACATGCCGTTTCCCGACATTGAGAATCCACTGATAGATCGTGCTGGTCCGGAAGCGATAGATCGCATTGTGCACGATCCCGGAGAGCGGCGTCGGGTTCGCACGGTCACGCCAGATGATCCGCATCCTGTCGCTGATCGTTGCGCTGAGCGAACTGCCCACAGCCATCAGCGCGATAACGGCGACGATGCCGCCCGCGAACCATTCCGGGTTGCCGGCATACCAATCGGTCCACCAATGAAACGAAGCGGGCAGGAATGACTCGATGAAGCGCACCAGCTCCGAGATCATCCTGAACCAGGAGCTGAATTCGTGCTCCTTGTGCTGGTTGTGGAACAGCCAGAACGTCGCCAAATGCAGCGACGCCGCCAAGGTGGCGAAGTAAGCGATCCGCCGCATCCAGACGAAATTCCACAGCTTCTCCTGGGCGGCATGACGCGCCGGCGCGCCACTGGGCGTTTCAAAGGTATTGGTGCCCAGGGGTGTCACCTGGCCGCTGCGGGAGACGACCACATAGCTCGGCGGAAGTCCGATCGGGGCATAGGCATTGGCGCCGCTGTCGATCCGCTCGAACACGCTTTCGTGGATCTTCGGCATCGGCACGCTGACGCCGGCGTAGGGATCGTTGCAGAGGTCGGCGACCTTGCGGGGACCGTACCGGTAATAGGCACCGAGGCCGGCCCGCGAATCGTAGAGGCGGCCATCCTTGTCCTCGGAGGACCTGATCGCCTTGATCGCATCGGGATCGGCAATCGGCGCGCTCTTGAACACGAGCCCGCGCTTGACGGCTTCGTCGACCAGCCAGGCCAGCGGCACGAAGGCGACGGCGTCGTCCGGATAGCCGCCGCCGACATTGGCATGCATGCCGACGAACCACACCTGGACGAGACGCTCGCCATCGATCGTTGCCGGCACGGCCGGTGCGGGCTGTCCCGGCTCTTGCTCCGTCCAGAGCACCGGATGGAAGGTCGTGCGCTCATCGTCGAGCGCCAGCGCATGCCGTGCCCACTTGACCTTCGGGCTGAGAATCCGGTTCGGCAGCTCGAGCGGCCACACCCAGTTGGAGATGCCGCGTGTCATCTCGTCGATCGGCAGGCCATAGGCCGCGACGGTGTCCCAGATGCCGATGAACTCGATCGCTGGCACCGACTTCCGTGCGATCTCCGCATAAGGCTTGTTGCGCTGAAGGCGGTCCAGCACCGGCACAAAGACGTAGTCGCGCAGCGCGCGGAACAGCACCTCGATGCGCCAGATCGAGTGGTAGCCCGCGGCCCGGTACGCGCGATAGGCTTTCACCGCGCCGTCGTGCAGTTCGGCTTCGGTGCCGGCGACGATCAGGCCCTGATCGAGGATGAGTGCGGCGAGCGTGCGCACGGTGAATGCGCCGCGGCTGAATCCGAACAGGTAGATTTGCGAATCGTTCTGGTGGTCGTAGTTGCGGCAGATGAATTTGTAGGCATCCAGGATATTGCGCTTGAGGCCGTAGCCGAAGGCGCCGCCGAGCAGCGCGAGCGGGACGAAGGACGACGTGCCGACGCCGTCATCATACTTGGCGGCCTGCGCGTTGCCCTGCAAATCCAGCGACTGGAATATCCGCCAGACATTGGTGCGCCAGACGCTGGAAGCGGCGTTGCCGGTGCCGTCGGACAGGATAATGATCTTGGGGCTCGCCGGCATCGAAAGACGCTCGCTGAAGTGGATGAAGCGGATGGCGCAGCGTAGCAGGGGCCGGATCGATTGCTACCTTGGATCGATCTTTAATCACTCGGCGCCGCGATAGGTGTGAACTGGCGCACAAAAGCGCCCCGAGGTCGCGGCCATTTGAGGCGAGACGGCTTTCGCGGCGTAACGAAAAGGCCTAGCCTGACCAGTGGTGCAATTCATTGATGAGGCAAAGCAATGCGTCGCCGCGTCAGAAAATTTGCCCATATCCTGGAGCGCTTCGGCCTCGCCTTGGCGGGAGCAGCCAGCGGTCTGTTCGTCGCCATCCATGTCGGCTCGAGCGTCTCGGCGCTGACGTCGCAGGCGTTCCTGTTGATCATGATGCTGGGCGGCGCGATCGGCTTCTATCTCGGCATCGACACGCCGCCAAAGCTGTTTCATCCGAAGGACGGGAGCTCGACGCGCAAGATCGACGCGGCGGAGCTGCTCAGCGCGATCGGCACCTTCCTCGCGACCATGGTCGCGTTCTTCTCGGTCGGCGTCGTCGTGCTGCGCAGCGAGCCGGATATCGCCTGGACCGCGGTGATCATGGCGGGCTGGGTGCTCGGCGTCGCCATGCAGATCGTCGCCGGCACGATCGCCCGCACCCGGGTCTGACGCGTCGGAGCGGCGCCAGGCCCGACCGGCTTCGCCGCCTGGCTTACTTGTTCGCGACCTTGGCGGGGTCCTTGATCGCCTTGAAGGTCTCGTGCTCGACGCTGTAGAGCTCGCCGCCGACCCTCTCGACCTTGCGAATGTAGATGTCGTGGACGACATCGCGCGTCTTCGGGTCGATCGACATCGGACCGCGCGGGCTTTCCCAAGCCATGCCCTTCATGGCTTCGATCAGTGCGTCGCCATTGGTTTTGCCGCCGGTCGCCTTCAGCGCCTCGTAGATCAGATGCATACCGTCATAGGCGCTGACGCTGATAAAGTTCGGACGGACGTTGGCATTGGCCTTGCGGAACGCTGCGACATAGGCGCGGTTCAGGTCGGATGGATGAGCGGCAGAGTAGAATCCGGCCGTGATCATGCCGATCATGGCATCGCTCATTCCCGGCAGGTCCTCGTCGTCAGCGATGTCGCCGGGGCCGATCAGCTTGATCCCGCTCTTGTCCAGCCCGCGCTCGACAAATTGCTTGGCCAGGATGGCGGCCTGGCTTGCCGGCACGAAAATGAACAGGGTATCGGGATTGCCGTCCCGCGCGCGCTGCAGGAACGGCGCAAAATCGGGATTGGCCAGCGGCACTTTCAGCGCTTCGACGATCGATCCGCCCGCCGCGGTGAAGCTTGCCGAAAATACGCCGGCGGCTTCATGCCCGGGTGCCCAGTCGGACGCGATGATGGTGGCCCGCCTCGATCCGTTCCTGGCCGCCCAATCCGCCAGCACGCTGGCCTGCTGCGCGTGCGTCCAGCTGGTGCGGACGAAATAGAGCGATCGTTCGGTCACGATCGATGTGCCCGACACCATGACGACGGTCGCCGTCTTGCTCTCATTGACCAGCGGCGCGAGCGCCAGCACGCTCGGCGTCAGTCCGCCGCCGAGGATCGCGACCTTGTCGTTGACGATCAGCTCCTGAGCGATGCGCTTGGCATTGTCGGGCACGCTGGCGTCGTCCCGGACGATCAATTCGATCTTGCGACCGGCGACCATATCGCCGTGCTGCGCCATGTAGAGCCGTGCCCCGGCGACCGCCTGCTTGCCGACCGGCCCCAGAACGCCGGTCAATGGCATCACCAGCCCGACCCTTACGGCGTCCTGCGCCCGGGCATGTCCCGATTGCACCGCCGAAAGCGCCAGAACGGCCCCGACCAACCCGGCAAACGGCATCCTCGACATGGTCAACCTCCCGCGTGCCCGGAAATGATGCCGGGCCGGTTCACGACTATCGGCTGCGCTTCCGGGAAGTCCTGATGAAGAAGTGACAGAACGGCGAATTTCCTGCTAAATTCTTCTGATTGGTGCCGTCTGTGGGCATGGAGTGACCTCTATGAACCCGGCGACTGATTCCGTTTTGATATTTGATTCCTTTGTGCTCGATCTCGCCCGCGGCGTCGCCCGCGTCGATGGCGTCGAGCTTGATCTCCGGCCAAAATCATTCGCGGTCCTCCGCCATCTCGTCAGCAATGCTGGACGGCTGGTATCCAAGCAGGACCTGCACGAGGCGGTCTGGGGCAACGTCGCCGTTTCGGACGACTCGCTCGTCCAATGCATCCGCGAGCTGCGCCTGAAGCTGCACGATGACGACCACCGCATCATCAAGACGCTATCTCGCCGAGGCTACCGGCTCGATGCCGCACCGATTTCGCCATCGCACGATCATGGACCGAAGAGTGTCCCGCGCAGCACGTCTGCTCGCCGTGTCGTTGCAGCCCGCCTGGCCGGGCTTCCCCGATGGTTGCTGGTCGCCGGCCTGTCGGTGAGCGCCTTCGTGGCTCTCGCATCTGCGCCGCCGATTGCCAACGGCATGTGGCACCCTCTGGCCGAATTGGCGAACTGGCTTGCGCCGCAGGATCACGGCATCGTGCCAGATCAGGATGTCGAGCGGATCACCGCGCTGGCCGCGGAGAAGCAGTTGCCGCTTCCAGCCTTTCGCATTCGCGCGCCCGCAAACGACGTGCCGGACAATGTCCGCCGTTTTCTCGGCGTGTGGGTGAGCCACGAAGGATGGATCAACTCGCATCGCCAATTCATGATGATCGTGACCAATGTCGATCGTGACGGTGCTGCCACCGGCTATCTCGTGAACGGACCGGCCATGCCTCACAGCCGCACGCCTGGACCCGGCTTTTCCGGCGGCTTCACCGGGGCTGTCCTCGACGACGTCTTGCGATATGACGGCAATGCGGGCCTGCATTCCGCCTCCATCACCGCGGACGGACGGATCGAGTTCAAGCTCATCTTCCGCGCGGGAGGCACCGGGGTAGTGTTTCTTGAACCGCTCTGGACGCTCGCCCGCTCAGGCCGCGTCGCACGCAATCAAACCTGATCGCTGCGCGAAGCGCCGAGCCCTGCAAGATGCGTGTCGACGAACTGCGCGAGGCGCTCGCGCAGCTGCTCCGGCGGCACCGCGACCATGCGCTCCTCAAGGCCCAGCGTGATGATGCCGTGAACCGCAGAGAACATCATCCGCGACAGCAGCGCGACGTCGTCGGGATCGCGATCGGGCAACAGACGCACCAGCGGCGCGTGCATCAGCGCGAAGGCATCCATCACCATCGCCAGGATATCTTCCGGAAACGGTCGGTCATCCTCCATCCGGTGCTCGAACAGCGAGCGCAGCAGATTGGCGTGCTCGGTGGCGAAGCCGAGATAGGCGTCAGCAAGCCCGTGCAGCTGGCGCAGGGGATCGTCGGCCGGGACAGCCTTGAGCCGCGTGGTCAGGGCCTGAACGGTCTCCCGGTTCACGGTGAGGATCAGGCCGTCGAAGTCGCCGAACTCGTTATAGACGCTGCCGATGGAGCAGCCGGCGGCTTCGGCAACATCGCGAACCTTCAATGATCTCAAGCCTTTAGTTGCAATATACCGGCGCGCGATCTCGATCAGCAAAGTTCGCCGCTGAAGTTTTTTCCGGTCGCGTCGCGTTTCTTCTTGAACAATGTTCATTTTCGTATTAATAATTTGAGCGTTGCTCAAGTTGGCATAGGAGGCCACTCACATGCAGACCCTAGCACTTCAATTGACCACCACCTTTGTCGATGACGCGATCGAGCTCGTGAAGGGCTTTGGCCGCGCCATTTTCTCACTGGCGACTGCCCCGATCGAGCGGATCGCCCGCGCCTGCGACGTCGCAGGTGTGCTGGAGCAGCGGCGCGCGGATCGGCGCGCGCCGCGCAAGGCGGCGGCGCGTGGTGGCCGGTGCAAGTCGCGCAGCTGCCGATGGTCGCCGTTCGGCGGCCTGAGTGATCTGACCTGACGCGCCCACATCGCAATTGTCGCCGAAGCCTCAACAAAGCGCTCACCATGTCCCTCGCGAGCCCGTTTCGATGTCGATCGACCACAACCCTGGATAAGGTCTCGTACATTTCTGCCGGGCATTGTCGCGGCGCCCGGCGCGGCCGATCCCCGCCCGTTCGAACCGATACGTTGCGGAAAAGACTAAAGGCTGCGGCATCTTCGTCATTTTCACCATGCTCTCCATTCTCTGCCACGCGAATTCGCAGACCTGCCAGCGCCGCGCGCGCTAACCCAAGGAACTGGTCATGATCAAGGAATTGATGACGTCCCGCCGCTTCGCGCCGCTGTTCTGGTCGCAGTTCTGCTCGGCGCTGAACGACAACGTGCTGAAGAACGCGCTGGTCATCATGCTGCTGTATGGCGTCGCCAACGAGCAGGGGCCGGCGTTGGTCCAGCTCGCGGGTGCGGTCTTCATCGCGCCGTTCTTCGTGCTGTCGGCACTCGGCGGCGAACTCGCCGACCGCTACATCAAATCCGTCGTCGCGCGCCGGCTGAAGTTCTTCGAGATCTTCGCCGCGGCCTTTGCCGCAGCCGGCTTCTTCACCCATTCGATCCCGCTGCTGTTCATCGCGCTGGCGCTGTTCGGTATCGTCGCCGCGCTGTTCGGCCCGGTGAAATATGCTGTGCTGCCCGACCAGCTCTCGGTTTCCGAGCTCGCGACCGGCAACGCGCTGGTCGAGGGCGCGACCTTCATGGCAATCCTGATCGGCACCATCGCGGGCGGCATGTTCGTCGCCGGCGCCAGCCACATGGGCTGGATCTGCGCGGCCGTCGTGGGTCTGTCGGTGCTGTCCTGGGGATTTGCGTCGCGCATTCCGGTGACGCAGCCCTCCGCGCCCGATCTGCCGATCACCAAGAACCCCTGGACCTCGACGGTGCGTCTGTTGAAGTCGCTCTATGCCGAGCAGCGGCTGTGGGACGGCATGGTGATCGTGTCCTGGTTCTGGATGGTCGGTGCGATCGTGCTGTCGCTGCTGCCTGCGCTGATCAAGGAAGGCGTCGGCGGCACCGAGGGTGTGGTCACGCTGTGCCTCGCCGTGTTCGCGATCGGTATTGCCGCCGGCTCGCTGTTCGCCGCGCAGCTGAGCCACGTCCGCCCGAATCTCGCACTGGTGCCGATCGGCGCCATCGTGATGGGCGTGATCGGCCTCGACCTCGCTTGGGCGATCGCCACCACCTCGCTCGGCAAGGAGGTCACCGCGGCGGCGTTCGCGGCCTCGTTCGGCGGCTTCCGCATGCTGGCTGATTTCTTCCTGTTCGCGTTCGGCGGCGGCCTTTTCGTGGTGCCGTCGTTTGCGGCCGTGCAGGCCTGGACCGCGCCGTCCGAGCGCGCCCGCATCATCGCTGCCGGCAATATCCTGCAGGCAGGCTTCATGGTTGCCGGCGCGGTGTTCGTCGGCGCGCTGCAAGCTGCCGGCCTGCCGATCGCCTGGATCTTCTTCGGCCTTGCGATCGCGAGCTTCGGCACCGTCTGGTTCGTGCTGAACAAGTGGGGCAAGGAAGGCGTGCGCGATTTCGGCGCGCTGCTGTTCCGGGCGCTGTTCCGCCTCGAGGTGCGCGGCATGGAGAATCTGCCTCCGGCCGGCACGCGGATGCTGATCGCGCCCAACCATGTCAGCCTGGTCGACGGTCCGCTGCTGCACGCCATGCTGCCGATCGACGCGAGCTTCGCGGTCGACACCGGCATCGCCAAGGCGTGGTGGGCCAAGCCGTTCCTGAAGATGATCAAGCACTACACGATGGACCCATCCAAGCCGCTGGCCGCGCGCGACCTGATCAAGCTGGTCGCCGCCGGCGAGCCGGTCGTGATCTTCCCGGAAGGGCGCATCACGGTCTCCGGTTCGCTGATGAAAGTCTATGACGGCACCGCGATGATCGCCGACAAGGCCGATGCGGTCGTCGTCCCGGTTCGGATCGAGGGCGCGCAGCGTTCGCATCTCAGCTATCTCAAGAATGGCGAGATCAAGCGCTCCTGGTTCCCCAAGGTGACGATCTCGATCCTGCCGCCGGTGAAGCTGCCGATCGACCAGTCGCTGAAGGGCAAGGCGCGCCGCAATGCCGCCGGGGCCGCGCTGCAGGACGTCATGATCGACGCCATGGTCCAGAACGCGATGCTCGACCAGACGCTCTTCGAGGGCCTCGGCCACGCCTATCGCGACCGCGACACCGGCAAGCCGATCATTGAGGACGCGCTCGGCACCAAGCTGACCTATCGCAAGCTGATCCTCGGCGCGCAGGTGTTGAGCCGCAAGCTCGAGCAGGGCACTGCCGTCGGCGAAAATGTCGGCGTGCTGTTGCCGAACTCGGCCGGCGTCGCTGTGGTCTTCATGGCGCTGCAGACCATCGGCCGCGTGCCGGCGATGCTCAACTTCTCGGCCGGTCCAGTCAACGTGCTGGCCGCGATGAAGGCGGCGCAGGTGAAGACCGTGCTGACCTCGCAGGCATTCATCGAGAAGGGCAAGCTCGACAAGCTGATCACGGCGATGGCCGGCCAGGCGCGCGTCGTCTATCTCGAGGACGTCAGGGCCGACATCGGCCTCGCCGACAAGATCGCAGGCTTCCGCGCCGGCATCGCGCCGCGCGTCGCCCGCCAGGCCAACGATCCCGCGGTCATCCTGTTCACCTCGGGTTCGGAAGGCACGCCGAAGGGTGTCGTGCTGTCCCACCGCAACATCCTCGCCAATGCGGCGCAGGCGCTGGCGCGGGTCGATGCCAATGCCAACGACAAGGTGTTCAACGTCCTGCCGGTGTTCCATTCGTTTGGTCTGACCGGCGGCATGATGATGCCGCTGCTCGGCGGCATTCCGATCTTCATGTATCCGTCGCCGCTGCACTACCGGATCGTGCCCGAGCTGATCTACCAGACCGGTGCCACTATCCTGTTCGGCACCGACACCTTCCTCACCGGCTACGCCCGCTCGGCGCATGCCTATGATTTCCGCACGCTTAGGCTGGTCATTGCCGGCGCGGAAGCGGTGAAGGAGCGCACGCGGCAGATCTACATGGAACGCTACGGCATCCGCATCCTCGAAGGCTATGGCGTCACTGAGACCGCGCCGGTGCTGGCAATGAACACGCCGATGGCAAACCGCCAGGGCACCGTCGGCCGCATTTCGCCGCTGATGCAATACCGCCTCGATCCGGTCCCCGGCATCGAGGAAGGCGGACGGCTGTCGGTGAAGGGTCCGAACGTGATGATAGGCTACCTCCGCGCCGAAAATCCCGGCGTGCTCGAGCCGCTGCCGGAAGGCTGGCACGACACCGGCGACATCGTCACCGTCGATGCGCAGGGCTTCATCGCGATCAAGGGCCGCGCCAAGCGTTTTGCCAAGATCGCGGGCGAGATGGTCTCGCTGTCGGCGGTGGAGACCATGGCATCGGCGCTGTGGCCGCAGGCGATGTCGGTTGCGGTCTCGATCCCCGACGCGCGCAAGGGCGAACGCATCGTGCTGCTCACGACGCAGAAGGATGCCGACCGCGCCGCGATGCAGCGCCAGGCCAAGAGCGTCGGCGCGTCCGAGCTCGCGGTGCCCGCCGACATCCGCGTCGTCGACAAGGTGCCGTTGCTCGGCACCGGCAAGACCGACTATGTCGGTGCTACTGCGCTTGTCAATGAACTCGCTGCGGCACCTGCGGCGCAGGCCGAGCCTGCCGGCGAGGAGGGTGAGGCCGAGCCGGCGTCGCTGCAGCAACACGTCGCATGATGGTTGTGCTTTTCGGGAGCATGTTGTCAGATAGACGGCAACTGCTCCCGAGAAAGCACGATCATGCTGGACCAACTGAACCCGGCTACCGAGGACACGCCTGAACTCCTGGCCGAGCGCTGGATCGCCACGCTGGATGCGGCGCTCGCCAGCCGCTCCGCTGATGCTCTCTCCGCGCTGTTTGCGCCCGAGAGCCACTGGCGCAACATCCTCGGCATTTCCTGGCATTTTGCGACGTTCAGCGGGCGGCAGCGCGTGGTTGCCGAGCTGCTCGCGCGCGCAGGCGCAGTGAACGCGCGCGGCTTTCGTCTCGATGACCGTGCCTTGATACCGCGGCGCGCCGTGATGGCCGGACGCGAGGTGATCGAGGCGGTCTTCACCTTCGACACGTCGAATGGCCCCGGCACCGGCGCGGTCCGCCTGTTGCATGAGAGGGGTGCAAATTCCGCGGCGTGGACGTTCTCCACGATGCCTGACTTCGACCGCATCTGCGACGCGCGCGCTACGCACGCCGCCGAGCAATTACACGCGCGCGATTTCGCCGCGCCCGACTGGCTGGAGCAGCGGCAGACCTCGCGCGCCTATGCCGACCGCGAGCCCGACGTGCTTGTTGTCGGCGGCGGCCATGCCGGCATCGCGGCCGCCGTCGAGTGCAAGCGGATTGGGCTCCATGCCCTGATCGTCGATCGCCAGCAGCGCATCGGCGACAATTGGCGGCTGCGCTATCGCGGCCTCAAGCTGCACAACAAGACGCCGGTCAATCTGTTCCGCTACCTGCCGTTCCCGCCGACCTTTCCGGACTACATCCCGAAGGACAAGATCGCGAATTGGCTGGAGAGCTATGTCGACATCATGGAGCTCGACTTCTGGACCGAAACCTCGTTCGAAGGCGCGCGCTATGACGAGACCGCGCAGCGCTGGACGGCGACGCTGCAACGGCCTGATGGTCCGCGTACGCTGCATCCGAAGCACGTCGTGCTCGCGACCAGCGTCAGCGGCACGCCGAACATCCCCACGATCCCGGGCATCGCGCAGTTCGGCGGCAAGGTGCTGCATTCCAGCGCGTTCGCGGCGGGACGCGAATGGGCAGGGCGCTCGGTGGTCGTGTTCGGCACCGGCACCAGCGCGCATGACATCTGCCAGGAGCTGCATGCCGCCGGCGCCGACGTCACCATGGTGCAGCGCAGCCCGACCATGGTGGTCAATGTCGAGCCCGCGCAGCTCTACGACAAGACCTATCTCGGCGACGGTCCGCCGATCGAGGTGCGCGACATCCTCAATTCGGGCGTGCCGCTGCCTGTGATGAAGATCGCGCACCGGATCATCACCGACGAGGTGAAGCGGCTCGATGCCCCCTTGCTGTCGCGGCTGGAGCGCGCCGGCTTCCGGCTCGAATTCGGCGAGGACGGCACCGGCTGGCCGCTGAAATTCCGCTCCCGCGGCGGCGGCTATTACTTCAATGTCGGCTGCTCCGAATTGATCGCCGACGGCAAGATCCGCCTGATCCAGGCCGCCGACATCACCGGCTTTACCGCCGATGGCCTCGCGCTGAAAGACGGCACGACGCTGAACGCCGAGCTATTTGTGCTCGCCACCGGCTACAAGGGCCCCGACCATCTGGTGGGCAGGCTGTTCGGCGACGACGTCGCAGCGCGCGTCGGCCGCGTCTGGGGCTTCGACGAGGCGACGCAGGAGCTGCGCAACATGTGGACGCGCACGGGCCAGCCCGGCCTCTGGTTCACCGGCGGCGCGTTCTCGCAGGCCCGCATCTACAGCCGCTTCATCGCGCTGCAAATCGCGGCGATCGAGGCCGGCGCGCTCTCCAAGCATCTGAACTGACCTAAAGGATTCCCATGCCGCTTCCGCTCGACCCCGTCATTGAGACAATCATCCCGCTGCTGCCGCTGCGCGATCCCGCAACCATGACGCCGCAGAGCTGCCGCGATTCGCTCCGCGCGCTGGCCGATGCGCGGGCCGCGGTGCCGCCGCCGCCGGTCGATGTGGCGCGCGACATTCAGGTGCAGGGCGCTGCCGGCAAGCTCGGGGCGCGGCTCTATCGCAACGGCCGTGGCACGGCGCCGACCGTGATCTTTTTCCACGGCGGCGGCTGGGTTGCCGGCGATCTCGAGACCCACGACCGCCAGGCGCGCAACCTCGTGATCGAGACCAGCGCTGTGGTGATCTCGGTCGATTACCGCCGCCCGCCGGAGACGCGCTTTCCCGGCGCCTTCGAGGATGCGTTCACTGCTGTCCGCGACGTGATCGCGCGCCTCGCTGAATTCGGCGGCGATTTCTCCCGCGTCGGCGTCGCCGGCGATTCCGCGGGCGGCAATCTCGCCGCCGCCACGGCGCTCGCCTGCCGCGACGCCGGCATCAGGCTCGCCGGGCAATTGCTGGTCTATCCCGTCACCGACGTAGCAGGCAATTTTGCCGATGCGGGCGAGAACGCGAGATTTCCGTCGCGCGATGAGAATGCCGAGGGCTATTTCCTGACCCGTGCGACGATGCAGTGGTTCGCGGGGCATTACCTCGCAGATCCCGCGCAGAGCGCCGACTGGCGGGTCTCGCCGCTGCGCGCGAAGTCTCTCGCCGGTGTCGCGCCGGCGGTCGTCACCACCGCCTGGTTCGACCCGCTGCGCGACGAGGGCCATGCCTACGCCAAGGCGTTGCAGGCGGCCGGCGTGCCCGTGACGTATCATACCGGCGAAGGCCTCATTCACGGTTACTTCGGTCTCGGCGATGCGTCGGAGGCGGCGCGGGCCGAGGCGCAGCGGGCGCGGGCGGATTTTCGGGTGCTGTTGGAGAAGGGGGTGTAGCCTCCCGTCGTTCCGGCCGTTGTTGGCGAAGGGAGTCTAACCTCCTCGTCGTCCCGGCCAAGCGAAGCGCGAGCCGGGACCCATATGTGGACGGCCCCCGTGGCACAAGAGCTTTCTGGGATTGATCGGATCGCTTGCATCCATATGTCCGGCCTGTTGAGTGCGATCGAATGGATCGCTGGCCAAGATGGTTTGCGCGATGCGAGTTCCAAACAACCACGCGACCTGTTGACGGCCGATGGGTCCCACGGATTGTCTCGCATCGTTGCTCGATCGATCGCTCCATCTGCTCTTGCAGCTCCGGGTCGGCTGACGAGCGAGCCCGCCAGCCGGCCAATCTGTTAAGCGGTACCCGTCGTCGCGGCATTCAGCCGTGCGGCGTCATAACTCTCACCCGTCACCATCAGCTTCCAGACGATGCGCGCCACCTTGTTGGCGAGCGCTACGGCCGCAAGCTTCGGCGGCTTACGCTTGATCAGCGCCAGCAGCCAGCCGCGAGTGATGACCGCGCCCCCGCCTGGCCTGCTGGATCACCGCCGTGGCCCCGACGACCAGCAGACGGCGCAGGTCCTCATCGCCCGCCCGGGTAATCTTGCCGAGCCTGGTCTTGCCTGCGGTGGAATGGTCCTTGGGTGTCAATCCCAGCCAAGCCGCAAAGTGACGACCGGAGCGGAACGCGCCCGGATCAGGTGTCTTCATCACCAGCATCGTTGCAATGATCGGACCGACCGAGGGGATCTGAGCCAGGCGCCGGCCCGTGGCATCGCCGCGGTGCCAGGCCATCAGCCTGGCCTCAACCACCTCCAACTCGCCCTCGAGCCTGACGCACTCCCGACCCAGCACGACAAACAGCTCGCGCGCCAGAGCGGGAAGCGTCTCGTCCTGCGCGATCCGCGCCAGCAGTGGTTCGATCGCCTCCAGTCCCTTGGGCGCGATCAGGCCATACTCCGCCGCATGGCCGCGGATCGTGTTGGTCAATTGGGTGCGCCGGGGCGATCAGTCCGTCGCGGACCCCCATCAGCATCAGCGCAGCCTGCTGCTCGGCCGTCTTCACCGGCACAAAGCGCATGCTCGGCCGGCTCATCGCCTCACACAGGCCTTCTGCATCACGCCCGTCATTCTTGTTCCGCATCACGTAGGGTTTAACCAATTGCGGCGCCATCAGCTTCACCTCATGGCCCAGCCTGGAAAGCTCGCGCGCCCAATATTGCGACGCCCCGCAGGCCTCCATCCCGATCACCGTCGGCGGAAGCTTGGCAAAAAACTCAAGCACCTGCTTGCGCGACAGCTTCTTGCGCAACACCGGCTGTTCCGCCGCGTCAACTCCATGCAGCACAAAAATATGCTTCGACGTATCCATCCCAATACGGATAATCTCTCTCACGGACGGTCTCCTTGTCTGAGATTTACAACAACCTCATTCTGGCACACTGATGCCGTAGGGGGCCGTCCACACCATCAACCACCGCAGCCTGCCGTTGTAGTCGGCTGCGGTCCCAGCGTCATGCCACACGGACATTCGTGGTTAGGGGTCCCTGCTTTCGCAGGGACGACAATCTTGGTGTGGATAGTTCGCGTTCAACAACCTCACCTCAATCATTCCCGATGGTGTCGCCGAACAGCTGCCAGGTTTCGCCGCTGAACTTCTGCAGCCGCATCGCCTCGACCGGGAAGTAGTCGGTCGGCGAGGTCTTCACCTTGATGCCGGGCAGGAACATCGGCAGCGCGATGTCGAGGTTGGCGGCCTGCTTCATGATGTTCTCGTGGGTGAGGTCGTCGCCGCATTGCTTGAGCACCTGCACCGTCGCCTCCGCCACCACATAGCCGTAGACGATCAGCTGGTCCTGCAGATTGCCGTCCGGGAAATAGTTCTTCATGAAGGCCTGCCAGGCGATCACGTCCTTATCGTCCTTCCACTGCGGATCGTTCGGATCCTTCAGCGAGTAGGACGAGATGATGTCCTTGGCGTATTCGAAGCCGGCGGGCTTCAGCACCGAGGACACCGAGGTCGAGGTCGCGGCGAGGAAGAACAGGTCCGGCTTCCAGCCGATCTCGCCGATCTTCTTGATCGCCTGCGCGGCCTGCTTGGGGATCGCGTGCATGAACAGCACGTTGGCGCCGGAGGCTTTCAGCTTCACGATCTGGCTGTCGACGGTCGGATCGGTGGATTCGTAGGTGGTCTCCGCCACCACCATCCTGGCGGTGTTCTCCGGTCCCAACCCCTTCTTGAAGCCGTTGCCGTAATCCTTGCCGGCGTCGTCGTTCTGGTAGAACAGCGCGATCCTGGCGTCCGGCTTTTGTGTCAGCACATATTTCGCATAGACGGCGGTCTCGGCCTGGTACGACGGCTGAAAGCCGATCGACCACGGATAATGCTGATAGTCGCCCCACAGCGTGGCGCCGGCGCCGACGAACAGCTGCGGCACTTTCTTGTCGTTGAGATATTTGCGCACCGCAAGGCCGGTCGGCGTACCCAGCGGATTGAGGATCGCGGCGACCTCCTCCTGCTCGACCAGCTTGCGGGTCTGCTCCACCGTCTTCGGCGGCGAGTAGCCGTCGTCGAGCGTGATCAGATTGATCTTGCGCCCGTTCACGCCGCCCTGGTCGTTGATCATTTTGAAATAGGCGGCCTGCGTCTTCGCGATCACGCTGTAGGCCGACGCCGCGCCGGAGAATGGCGAGGTCTGTCCGAGCTTGATCTCGGTGTCGCTGGTCCCAGCGCCATATTTCTTCTCGGCGGCGTGCGCCTGTGTCGCGAGCGCAAGCGCGAGTGCTGCCGTGATGGCCTTCCAGATCATCGTGAGCCTCCCTGTGGCGTTCTTATTGTTCGCGAGGGAGAGCTTACGTGAGGTCGAGGGAGGCAGGCTTGCGACGAGACGCCGGGGCAGGGATGCGAAAATGCGGCGGGGGTCCAATAGCGAGGCTGGCGAAATCAGTGAGTGTGCGGTGGCCTGCCGCGATGTGGAATGATTATCAAAATCTCCCCGCGTGCGGGGCGTTTCTTACCTCGCCCCGCTTGCGGGGAGAGGTCGGATCGCATGGAGCGTAGCGCAATGCGATCCGGGTGAGGGGTACAGGTACGTCCGCGAGTCTTGCTGGCGGAGAGAGCCCCTCACCGCAACCCTCTAAGAGCGAGCTTCGCTCGTCTCGACCCCGCAAGAGCGGGGCGAGGGAGAGACCTCCTAATAACCTCAGCGGTAGCGCACGCTGCCGGTCGTGACCGGATCGGTCGGCAGCACCGTGGCGCCGGCTCTACTGGCGGCGGCGGAGGTGATCATGCCGGGCTCGGCCGCGGCCTGCACATCGCGGGGCGGGTTGAATTCGAGGATGACGAGGACTGCCGTGGCCAGCACCGCCACGGCGGCGGTTGCGAGCGCAGGCACCAGTCTTCCGCGCGGATCGGCTGCGCGAACTTGCATTGACCAATTCCTTTATTGGGGTCGTTCTTTGGACGTGATGTAAGAACGGCCAGGCTTCTTCCCAAGAGTGCGGCGCACATGCCTCACAATCAGTTGTGCCGGCCGTGATGTCCTTCACGGTGTTCGAGCCGCGCGGCGGTCGCCACGTCGAATCGCATTCGTGTCGGACGGCTTGTTTGCACACCATGAGTTGGAAGAGATCGTGGCGTTTTGCATGCGCCTCATGCGCTCGTGATGATGCGCGTGAGTTTGTGATTAACGTCGCCGCGACAGGCTCTTTTTGCCGTGATTTAGAGGCTTTCTTCGCTGTGCATGGCGTGTGCGTTAAGGCTTTTTTCACGCGCTTTCGACGCATCACATAGAGATTCGTGTGATGTGCGCGTGATGGAAGCGATGACACCGCTGTCATTGGCAGCAGCTGTCAGTTGACTTGCCATAAACCTCGCGCCGTCGTCATTGCGAGGCGTGTCGCGCCGTCGCTTTAGCGAAGGCGGAAAGCAATCCATCTCTCCTCACGCGACGCGATGGATTGTTTTACTCCGCGCATCATCACGCAAAGAAGAATCCTCTCCGGCGCGGCGCATGCACGTCGTGGTCGGATCGATTCACCTGTCAGACAGCAGGAGAGGGTATGCGCTCGCGATCTCGCGGCACGATCGGCCCGAGCTGCGCTGTAGCTTGACCCTCGCTGATGAGCAGAGGGCGCGGGGAACGCCGGGTGCCAGCACGCACCCATAGGTCCCGAGCAACAAAAAGCTCGGGAGGTAGGACCACAGGTACGGCCGGGCGATCCCGGCGTTCCCCGCGCGGTTGGTTTACGGCTTATACGTGCTCTCCCCGGCGAGACTGGGCTTGTTTGTCACCGTCTTCACTGGACGCGTTTGCGTCTTGTGAAGAGACACCTGCCGCTAGGGCGTCAGGCCTGCACGATTTCGCCGTCCGCGATGAGGCGCGCTCGTCTCGCGCGCTTCTCGCGTCCACCGCATCCCGCACCCAACGTCCGTGACGATCGCGATACGCCCCTCTCAGAGGAGGCGGGACGCGGTCTTGTAATGCTGAGTTGGGGTCTCGGGGAAGAGGAATATTTTCTTCGCGCGGACTGGACGGGGTGTG
The DNA here is from genome assembly GCF_054057015.1 of Bradyrhizobium sp. JR3.5. Classification (NCBI taxonomy): domain Bacteria; kingdom Pseudomonadati; phylum Pseudomonadota; class Alphaproteobacteria; order Hyphomicrobiales; family Nitrobacteraceae; genus Bradyrhizobium; species Bradyrhizobium sp. JR3.5. The sequence goes on along the minus strand of NZ_JBSRYV010000002.1, from coordinate 2,385,415 downwards.
TCGCCTTGAACTTGCTGGCGAAATTCGTTTTTTCCGCACGGCCGCCGAGGCCGTGGAACTTGCGCTGCGGTTCCGACTTGATGCTGCGGGCTGGTTACCGGCCTGCACGGCCTTGCAATTTCCTGCCCCCAAAGCCAGGGCCGTGCACTCCCCCCGGGGGCGCCAGCTCCCGGGGCCTAGCCCGCGTGGCTCCAACTCCCTTCAAAAGGTCGCAGTCGATTTCCTTCGCTGTGTTCACTACTGCACCGTCAAGCCGCGCCCCGCAGGCGTAGTCTCGGCTCATCACCGCGCGAATGTCCGGCACTGCCGGTGACCGAGAACGCCAGTTGCGCTCCCGCCTTCGGATGCAATGGAGCAGCGTGATGCAGAACAGCCTTCCCAACCCGCGCAGATCCCCGGAGCAACACCTTGCGGATGAATCGATCCGCCTGCGCGACCAGGCCCGCGTCATGCCGCCCGGCGTCGCACGCGACCGCCTGATCCGCATGGCCCGTCAGGCCGAAACCGCCTCGCGCATCAACGCGTGGGTGATGTCGCCGGGACTGCGGTCGCCGAAGTGAGGTGGGTGGCGGCGCGATCCGTCCTGCCCTCGCGACGTGTCACGATTAGGAGTGCGTGATCGGCAGCTGCCGCGACGTCGGCGAATTCGCCGGTGCCAAAGTATGACGACGCACGCGTTGGGGCAGACGCTTAGGCTCCGCCAGTGCGGATTTTCCTAGCCAGGTTTAGAAAATGACAAGATTACCTCCCGCCGCATGCGCCCATCGAGCGACTCTCGGCCGTTCCCAACGGATGGAGGAGGCAGGTAGCGACGGTTGGCTGGCAGGAGCCTAACGCGTTTTGTTTCATTTTTTAGACCTGCTCTTTCCGCGACCGCAGATACAATCTTTGCGTTTGGAATGAACGTCCCGCGAACCGTATTTTCTCCCACTACATAAATGGCTCTGCCACCTGGCTTGAGAACGCGTGCCGCCTCTGCAACAGCTTGGCGCATGTCCTCGATATAATGAGCAAGTACGGCCTCATGTCTCGGGGACAAACGAGGGCTCAATTTGAGATCCGACATGATATTCTTAATGACGTCATCCTTGTGAGCATCTTTGTCGCTCGTCTCATTCCCAACACTCTCCGCTCGGATGTCCGTGAGCTCCTTAATATTGTAGCCCATCCAAACTAGCGAAAACTTGCTACAGCGCATGTAGTCAATTGCGTTCAGGTAGGGTGGAGAGGTCAGCACAAGATCGATGGCTCCGCTGGCGATCGCCAATGATCGTGCGTCGCCAAGTGCGGCGTGTGTCGCGGGACTGTTGTGAGCTTGATCTTGTCGAATGCAATTCTTGAGAACGTGACCTGTTGCCGTAAGAAACTTCCCAAACGGCTTCACCGGAGCGGTTTCGAAAACCTTGTGCGGGCGGCTGTGCGAAAGGTCCATCGCAAGAGACGCGCCGGCTTGTTTCGTGATGATAAGACGCGAGAAAGCGCACCAAAGCGCCTCTCTCGTATGGCTGTCTTGGACCCTATGAATAGCTTCCGCTAGAGCCGCCAACTGACGACGCGCATACGGATCGAACCAGTATCGAATGAACTTTCGTGTCTCGTCGTCAGCATGGCGCGGGTACGCGTCGGCGGTACGTCGGCAGCCAAAGTCGCTCCGAGCGCGCACCAGAATCTCAGAGGCCTTGCGCTCGACTTTATTCACGTCGATCTCGCTAGTCCAAACGCGAGTAAGCAAGACGGCCAAGGGGTCAATATCTACGCCCAATGCGGTATGCCCCTTAGCGCGGGCAACGGCCAGAACCGTACCGGAGCCCATCATCGGGTCAAGAATGCGGATGGGCTTCGTCTCGGCTGCTATAATATCGAGAGCAATCCCAGGATCCGCGTTACGTCGCCCTTGTTGATCAGCGCGTTCGGTGTCGCGAAGTCGGCTTCGTCGTCGATTACGACCTTCTCGCGCACGCGTTCTAGCTTTTGATTCAGCTTTGCGAGATCGCTAGCATTCTTCTTGCAGAAGATGACATGGAATCCCGTCGCGAAAGAGTACTCGGGATCAATGACGTCAGAGAAGTTACGTGCGGCTGGCGACAGATTTGATCGCTGAAATCTATCAAGATTCTGTTGGAGCAGTTGAACGCTGTCATTCAATAAGTGAATGATAACTCGGTTTCCATCGTCGAGTAATTTTGCGGTAAGGCAGATCATCATTTCCGTCTTGCCGCTTTGTGGCTCGCCGTAGATGACGAACGAACTCGTGCCCGCACGCAAAGTCTCGCAGGGCTGGAAACCGCAGCCTCCACGCAGGATGTCTGTTTGTTGAGTTTCTTTAGGCGATTGAGTTGACCTAGGTAACGCTCGCGCTGGGCCGCGATCCCCCTCAGCTCTTCGACATTGACTGCCAACAGCCACCCCTTCGTTATCGCAGTTGAGTGTTCTCGTTCCTGCGATCATAGCGGGTGGTTTGTCTGCGGCATAGGGTTCGCTTACTTCTCCGATGGTCGAATTGTCGCAAAACAAAAACGGCCGGGTCATCCGACCCGGCCGTTCAAAACTCTCTCCGCGTATTCCGCGTTCGGTCTAGCTCAGCTCGCCTTCTTCACAAAAACCGGCTTGCCGACCTTCTTCTCGATCGCGCGCTTGAGGTCCAGCGCGCGGGGCGACAGCACGTCGGCCTTGGCCTTGAGCAGATAGGCGTCGAGCCCGCCATTGTGGTCGACGCTCTTCAGCGCATTGGTCGAGACGCGCAGGCGCACGTTGCGGCCGAGCGCGTCCGAGATGAAGGTCACGTTGGCCAGGTTCGGCAGGAAGCGCCGCTTGGTCTTGATGTTGGAGTGGCTCACCTTGTGGCCCGTCTGGGGGCCCTTGGCCGTCAGTTCGCAGCGCCGGGACATTACCAAAATCCTTATTGCATCCCCGCCTCTGGCGGCGCGTGCAATCACGCGGCCCGCGCGGGGGTTTTGAATTCGCGTCCATTTTCCAGGAACCGCGGGTGTATAGGGGGAGAATACCCGAGCGTCAAGATTATATCGCCGCATGGACGTCGCGGGAAATGGCGGTTCATAAGCGCTACCAGCCACTTAACAGCGGATATGGCAACCATATAAAGGGCGTATTCGGCTGCAAGTCTTGGTTCCATAACAGATGCGCGCGTTGTCCGGCCGAATTGAACGTCCAGATGGATGACGAAAGAGCGCCGATAGCAGGACCGTCAGGTAGGTTAAGTGACCACCGCCATTGCCCTTTTGCCCCCGCTCGGCCGGCTCGTCGGTCTGTGCGCCGGTGCCCTCTTGCTGTTTTGCGCCGAGCGCGCGAGCGCGCAGGGGCGGCTCGACGCCCAGTATGAGGCGACGCTGGCCGGTATCCCGGTCGGCAAGGGCAGCTGGACCATCGAAATCGGCGACGACAGCTTCTCGGCCTCGGCCCAGGGCGGCACCGCGGGCATCCTGAAGGCGTTTTCCGGCGGCAGCGGCTCGGGCGCCTCGCAGGGCCGCGTCGTCAACGGCGCGCTGACAGCCTCGTCCTACACCGCGACCACCACCACCTCGAAGAAGTCGGAGACGATCCGGATGGTGCTCGCCAATGGCGGCATCAAGGAATCCACGATCGAGCCGGAGCCGCCAGTCGATGCCGACCGGCTTCCGGTGACCGATGCGCAGAAGAAGAACGTGTTCGATCCGATGACCGGCTCGTTCCTGCGCGCGCCCGGCAATGCCGAATTGATGAGCCCGGATGTCTGCCGCACCGGCGCCGGCGTGTTCGACGGCCGCATGCGCTACGACCTCAAGCTCGATTTCAAGCGGGTCGAGATCGTGAAAGCCGAGCGCGGCTATCACGGCCCGGCGCTGGTCTGCGCGCTCTATTTCGTGCCTGTTTCGGGCTACATCCCGGATCGCCCTGTCATCAAATATCTCGCCGCCCAGCGCAACATCGAGATCGCCTTCGTGCCGATCGCGGGCACCCGCCTTCTGGTGCCGTTCCGCATGACGATCCCGACCCCGCTCGGCCAGGCCATGCTGGAAGCCACCTCGTTCGTCACCACAGCCGCGCCGCCGCGCGTGGCGAAGACGCAGTAGGGGTGAGCAGCGGAAGTGCTTGACCGTCATCCTGAGGAGCGCGCTCTTGCGCGCGTCTCGAAGGATCGACGGCCACCAGCGGGGCCGTGCTCCTTCGAGACGCGCTTTGCGCTCCTCCAGCGACAAAGGCGAAGCCTTTGCGCGGGGATGACGGGTCAGGGAAGGTGACCGGTTCAAGGAATGCAACGAACGTCACCGGAATCCAGTTGACTCTTGTCCGCTTCTGATTCGACTCGGCCGCCTCTGGAATTTAAGGAATTCAGTCCGCATATCCCGTGCTTGTGGAGCCCTCTCAAACTTGATCTAGTGCCGCCGCCATCAGCCTGCCCGAGATGTTGCGGTGAACGTTTCAGGTCTGGAATGGAGTCACCGATTCGGGCGCGATTCGTTCCGGAGTCGTTCCGAAGCTTAAGCCGGGCGCAGAAAGCGTCGCATTGTGAGACAGATTTTGCGAAACACGCTGCCAATGCGAAACATGCAGCCAGACCGTCACCCTGAGGAGGCCGCGCAGCGGCCGTCTCGAAGGGCGACAGCCCCGCTCTGTCCGCGAGAGGAAGGTTCGATCAGAACGTGCGGATAGATCTTGGCCGTGCATCCTTCGAGGCTCGCTTCGCTCGCACCTCAGGATGACGGGTTGGGGATATCGCCTTCAATAAAAGAAACACCTGCAAAATATGGCTTTCTCAACTTCGTTCGGAAATGACCGCGTGCCCGGCGCAGGCGTCACTGCGGTGCTGGGGCCGACCAACACCGGCAAGACGCATCTCGCGATCGAGCGCATGCTGGCGCATTCGTCCGGCCTGATCGGGCTGCCGCTGCGGCTGCTCGCGCGCGAGGTCTACAACAAGGTCGCGGCCCGCGCCGGCGTCGACAATGTCGCGCTGATCACCGGCGAAGAGAAGATCAAGCCGAAGGCGCCGCGCTTCTGGGTCTCGACCGTGGAAGCGATGCCGCGCGATCTCGATGTTTCGTTCCTCGCGGTCGACGAGATCCAGATCGCGGCCGATCTCGAGCGTGGGCATGTGTTCACCGATCGCATGCTCAATCGCCGCGGCCGCGACGAGACGCTGCTGCTTGGGGCTGCGACTATGCGGCCGATCATCGAGCGGCTGTTGCCGGGCGCCTCGATCGTCACGCGGCCGAGGCTGTCGCAGCTCGAATTCGCCGGCGACCGCAAGATCACGCGGCAGCCGCGGCGCACCGCGATCGTCGCGTTCTCCGCCGATGAAGTCTACGCGATTGCCGAACTGATCCGCCGCCAGCATGGCGGCGCGGCCGTGGTGCTGGGCTCGCTCTCGCCCCGCACGCGCAATGCGCAGGTCGAGATGTTCCAGAACGGCGACGTCGATTATCTCGTCGCCACCGACGCGGTCGGCATGGGGCTCAATCTCGATGTCGATCACGTCGCCTTCGCCTCCGACCGCAAATATGACGGCTACCAGTTCCGCCGGCTGACGCCGGCCGAATTCGCGCAGATCGCCGGCCGTGCCGGCCGCGCCACGCGCAACGGCACCTTCGGCACCACCGGCCGCTGCGCGCCGTTCGAGCCGGAGCTCGTCAATGCGCTGCAGAACCACACCTTCGACAGCGTGAAGATGCTGCAATGGCGCAACGCCAGGCTCGATTTCGCCTCGCTCGGCGCGTTGCAGGTGTCGCTGGCGCTGACGCCCAATCATGAGGCACTGACGCGGGCCCCGGTGGCCGAGGACCTGCGCGTGCTCGAACATGTCGCACGCGACGCCGAGGTGCGCGAATTCGCGCATGGCGCGGCCGCGGTGGAGCGACTGTGGGAGGCCTGCCAGGTTCCGGACTACCGAAAGCTGTCGCCGGCCGCCCATGCCGAACTCGTGACCACGCTGTATGGCTTCCTGATGCAAAAGGGGCGTATCCCCTGACGCATGGTTTGCCGCCCAGGTCGACCAGGCCAACCGGACCGACGGCGATATCGACACGCTATCGGGCCGGATCGCGCAGATCCGGACCTGGACCTTCGTTGCCAACCGGCCCGACTGGCTCTACGACCCGGAGCACTGGCAGGGGATCACGCGCGATCTCGAAAATAAATTGTCCGATGCGCTGCATGAACGGCTCACGGAGCGTTTCGTTGACAGGCGGACCAGTGTATTGATGCGCCGCCTGCGGGAGAACTCAGTTTTGAATACGGAAATTGGCAAGACCGGTGAAGTGATCGTGGAAGGCCACGTGATCGGCCGGCTCGATGGTTTCACCTTCGCACCTGATGCGGCCGAGGCCGGCAGCGACGCCAAGGCGCTGCAAGCCGCCGCCCAGCAGGTGCTGGCGCGCGAGATCGATACGCGTGCCGAGAAACTGGGCGCCGCCCCCGACGAGCAGTTCGTGCTGACCTCCGACGGTACCATCCGCTGGACCGGGCGATGCGGTGGCCAAGCTGGTGGCCGCCGACGACGCGCTGCATCCGCGGCTGCGCATCATTTCCGACGAGCGGCTGACCGGCGCCTCGCGCGAGGCCGTGCAGACCCGGCTCGATCTCTGGCTCAAGACGCATATCGAGAAGCTGCTCGGGCCGCTGTTCGAACTGTCCAAGGCCGAGGATATCCAGGGCATCGCCCGCGGCATCGCCTTCCAGCTCGTCGAGGCGCTCGGCGTGCTCGAGCGCAGCAAGATCGCCGCCGAGATGAAGGATCTCGACCAGCCCTCGCGCGCCGCGCTGCGCAAATACGGCGTGCGGTTCGGCGCCTATCACATCTATTTTCCGCAGCTCCTGAAGCCCGCGGCGCGCTCGCTGGCGTCGCTGCTGTGGGCCGAGAAGCAGAGCAATGTCGACATGGGCGCGCTGTCGAATGTGCAGCATCTGGCGTCGAGCGGCCGCACCTCGTTCCCGGTCGACAAGGCCCTGCCGCGCGACGGCTATCGCGTGCTCGGCTATCGCCAGTGCGGCGAGCGCGCGGTGCGCGTCGACATTCTCGAGCGGCTCGCCGATCTGATCCGTCCGGCGCTGGCCTGGCGCGAGACCTCGCCCGGCGAGAAGCCGGCCGGTGCGTTCGATGGCCGCGGCTTTGTCGTCACCCAGGCGATGACCTCGCTGACCGGCTCCGCCGGTGAGGACTTTGCCTCCATCCTGCGCGCGCTCGGCTATCGCATGGACCGCCGTCCGCCGCTGCCGCCGAAGGCAGTCGAGGTTGCGCCGGTCGAGACCACCGAGACCATCGCCGCCGAGACGCCGCCGGTCGAGGCGACATCTGATGTCGCCGCGGACGCGCCGGTCGATGCGGCTGCCGAGGTCGTGGCCGATGCGCCGGAAGCCGCCGCTGCGCCTGAGGCCGAAGCCGCCGCCGATCAGCCGGTGTCCGGCGATCCCGCGCCTTCGGCCGCGCTGCTGCCCGACGTCGGCTTTGCCGAGGTGGTCGCCAGCGAAGCGACGCCGGTGGTGCTCGAGACCCAGCAGGATGCTGTCGCCGAGCGCGCCGCGCCGGTCGATGAGCCCGCTGTTGCCGAAGCGCCCGCTGCTGAAGCCCCCGCTGCTGAAGTCCCGGCCGAGCCCGCGCCTGCGGTGGAAGCCGTTGCGGAGACGGCGCCGGAGGCCGTTGCCGCAGAGACACCGTCAGAGTCCGCCGCCGAAGCGCCTGCGGAGACCGCGAGCGCTGACGCAGCAACCGCCGAGGCCGCCGCGGAAACGCCGGCCGAGCCGCAAATGGTCGAAGTCTGGCGTCCCGGTGGTCGCTCCGACGAGCGCCGTCCGCATCATCGCGGTCACGACCGCAACCGCGGCCGTCACCAGAATAAGCCCGCCGAGGGTGCGCAGGCCACGGAGGGCGGTGGCGAGGGCCAGAAGCGCGAGCATCATCGCCGGCCGCGCCGCCACCAGGATTTCCGCGTTCCGCGCCCAGGCGCGCCCGCTGACGGCGCTGCGGCCGGCCGCTGCCGCGCCGGCCGACGGCGCGCCGCGCGAGGACAAGGGCCAGCGCCGCGAGCGCTTCGAGGGCAAGGGTCGCGATCGCGACAATGAGCGTCGCCGCGACAACAAGTTCGGTGGTGGTGACCGCAAGGGCGGTGATCGTGACCGCGGCGGCCGCGATTTCGGCAAGGGCGGCCGCGACAAGCGCGAGGGCGGCCCATCGCATCGGCCCTACGCCTCGAGCGCGCCGCGCGAGCGCGACCGTCCGATCGATCCGAACTCGCCGTTCGCCAAGCTCGCTGCCCTGAAGGAGCAGCTCGCCGGCCGGAAGGAATAATCCAACCCTTGGTCTGGTTCTTGGTCTGACGCTTGGACAGACAGCGGCTCGACAAATGGCTGTGGCACGCGCGCCTGGTGAAGGCCCGCACCAGCGCGGCTGAACTCGTCGCATCAGGTCATGTCCGCATCAACGGCACGCGCGAGAAATCGCCGGGCCATGCGGTGAAGGCGGGCGACGTCATTACCGTCGCGCTCGACAACAGTGTCCGCGTGCTGAAGGTCACGGGCTTTGCCGAGCGGCGCGGCGATGCCAGTTCGGCGCGCGTGCTGTACGAGGATTTGCAGGCCGGCAATTTGCAAGCAGGCAAGGAGTAGTTATCTAGCGCTTGCTATCCCAATTTGGGGTGGCAGGCGCGTGAGAATACTGGCGTTTTTCAGGGTCGGCTTCCCTTGCGGCCCCGGTATTCCTGCGCTACGCAACCCCAGAAAAATCGATCGTTCCGGAGTTTTGGATGACCTACGTCGTCACTGAAGCCTGCATCAAGTGCAAATATACCGACTGCGTCGAGGTCTGCCCCGTCGATTGCTTCTACGAGGGCGAGAACATGCTGGTCATCCATCCTGACGAATGCATCGATTGCGGCGTGTGCGAGCCGGAATGCCCGGCTGACGCCATCAAGCCGGATACCGAGCCGGGGCTGGAGAAGTGGCTCGAGGTGAACACCGAATATGCCAAGAGCTGGCCGAACATCACCCAGAAGAAGGACTCGCCCGAGGACGCCAAGGAGTGGGAGGGCAAGGAAGGCAAGTTCGAGAAATATTTTTCTCCGAAACCGGGCAGCGGCGACTGATTCGCTGACGCACTCTTCGGCATTACCCCGATAGGGGCGGGCTTGGGCCGCCGCTGGCCCTCCGTTCAGCCGCCGATTTAACCCTAATGACGGACATATGACCTGAGGATGCCCCGTTATGCCCGGAATCGGGCGTAAACCATTGATTTTTGCGGAAAATGTGCTATATCTGCACCATTACAGGCCAAGAACCCCCTGCCATGCGTACCTTGTGGCGTCGAGGTTCCCGCAAACATCGAACAGGGGCGTGGCAGTTTCCGCGCGCAGGCTGTGTCACAGAAAACGCGTAAAAAGAGTGCTTCAAAGACGACGAAGAAAGCCGCTGTCGTTGCTCGCAGCGCAACCAAGGGCCGTGCCAAGGCGCCCGTGAAGGGAGCCAAGAAGGCGGCGGCTGCAAAGTCCTCAAAGAACAAAAGAAGCGTGATGCCAGAAAAGACTGCCAAGACTGCCGCGAAAGCGGCAGCTGCGAAGCCCGCTGCTGCGAAGGTCGCCCCCAAGACTGCTGCTGTCGCGCCGAAGCCGGCCGCACCGAAGGCTGCCGTCCCCGCCGCTGCTCCGAAGGTTGCCGCCAAGCCGGCCGCTCCGTCCCGCCCGGAAGAGAAGAAGGTCGTGACCCAGCGCCAGGGCTTCAAGGCCAATGAATTCGTCGTCTATCCCGCTCACGGCGTCGGCCAGATCCTGGCGATCGAGGAGCAGGAGATCGCGGGCGCCAAGCTCGAGCTGTTCGTGATCAATTTCATGAAGGACAAGATGACGCTGCGCGTCCCGACGGCGAAGGTCGCCAATGTCGGCATGCGCAAGCTGTCGGAGCCGGCGCTGGTCAAGAAGGCGCTGGAGACGTTGAAGGGTCGCGCCCGCGTCAAGCGCACCATGTGGTCGCGCCGCGCCCAGGAATACGAAGCGAAGATCAATTCGGGCGACATCGTCGCGATCGCCGAGGTGGTCCGCGATCTCTACCGTTCGGAATCGCAGCCCGAGCAGTCCTACTCCGAACGCCAGCTTTATGAAGCGGCGCTCGACCGTCTGTCGCGCGAAATCGCGGTTGTGCAGCACTCGACCGAGACCGAGGCGATCAAGGAGATCGAAGGCCAGCTCGCCAAGAGCCCGCGCCGCGGCGCCAAGGCGGAAGCCGAGGGTGAAGGCGAGGGCGATGCCGACGGTGAGGATGCCGATACCGATGGCGACGATACCGCCGTCGAAGACGAAGCCGCCTAAACAACGCTGCAGGATTTCGAAGAGCCCGGTCGAGAGACGGGGCTCTTTGTTTTGGTGCACGATCTCGCCGGGCACGGAAGCGGCGTCGTGCGTACGGCCTTGCATATCGTCGTGCACAAATCGCCCCTTGGCTGATCGCCGCGACTCATGACCTGCTGCGCCGCGCTGGCGGCGAGATCGCGGAGCCGGCGAGGGGCGCGGCATGCTTGCAGGACGGTCGCTGGGGGGCGGTTACGACTGGCTGTGGACCGCGTTCACGGTCTCGACATTCGGTACCTGGATCGCCTTCGACGCGTTCCCGCTGCTCGCGATCCTGGTGCTGCATGCAAGGCCGGAGGCGGTCTCGGCGCTTGTGGCCGTGGGGCTGCTGGCCGGGGCCGCGGTGGCGGTGCCGCTCGGGCCCTGGATCGAATTCCGCCGCAAGCGGCCGGTGATGATCGCGATGGATCTGATCCGCTTCGCGGCGACGATCAGCGTTCCCATCGCGTTCGTGCTGGGACGGTTGACCTTCGTCCAGCTCGTCGTCGTCGCCGTCATCATGGCCGCCGCAGACATCGCGTTCCGTGCGGCGAGCGGCGCCTGCCTGAAGGCGCTGGTCGAGCCGGGCGATCTCGTGATCGCGAACGGGCGGCTCGAAGCCACGACCTGGACCGCGACCGCGATCGGGCCGCCGCTTGGCGGCGCGGCAATCGGAGTGTTCGGCCCGGTGGTGACCGTGATCGCCAACGCGCTCAGCTTTCTGCTCTCGGCGCTGGCCATCCGGCGGATCGGCGGAAGCGAGCCTGCGCCCGCCCAGCGCCAGGCCCAGGGATTTCGCGCGGCCGGACTGATCGAGGGATGGCGGGCGATCCTCGCGCATCCCGTGCTCCGCCTGCTGTTCTTCAACACCGTGCTGGTCAACGGCCTGATCATGGCGACAGCGCCGCTGCTTGCGGTGCTGATGCTGCGCGGTCTCGGCTTTGCGCCCTGGCAGTACGGACTCGCATTCGGGGCGCCCTGTATCGGCGGCCTGATCGGCGCACGGCTCGCGCCAGCGCTGGCCGCGCGCTTCGGGCAGCACAATGTGTTGCTCGCGGCCGGTACGCTGCGTGCCTGCTGGTCGCTCGGCCTCGCCTTCATGCCGAACGGTGTCGCGGGCATCGCGGTCGTCTTTGCGCTTCAGTTCGGTCTCGTCACCTGCGCCGGTATCTTCAATCCGGTGTTTGCGGCCTATCGTCTGGCCCAGGTCGAGATCGAGCGGACCGCGCGCGTGCTCTCGGCCTGGACGATCACCAGCAGTGCAACCATCGCGGTGCTGACCGCGTTCTGGGGCCTGCTGGCGGGCTTCGCCGGTGTCCGGACGGCGATCGCGCTCAGCGGACTGCTTCTGCTGACGACGCCGTTATTGCTGCCACGTCGCGCGCTGAGAGCGTGGGAAGGGGTAGGCTCTCGATCGTGATCTTCAGCCGAGGAGGTTGATGTTCCAAGCTGTCCGCACCGTCAGCCCCTCGGACGAGGGCACTCATTGCCGAGTTATCCGAAACGGAACGCCGGTATCTTTCGCGCGTTCGCTCGTCATCGGAGGAGAGTGGGCCATGACATCAAAGACAGTCATATTTTTCGCTGGCGTCGGAACAACCTTCATGATTCTCGGTGCTGGTTTCGGTGGTGGACTACTCATGGCCAATTCGGCGCTCAGGGATACTGCCAACATTCAGACGCGCGTCTCTTCGCCAGCACCTGCGGAACCAGCACGCGTTGTCCTGCCATCGACAGCAGAAGTCGCGCAGGCGCCGCAACCTGCCACCCAGCCGGAGCCCGCCACGCAACAAGCTACCCCGCCTTCGCAGTCGCAGGTACACCCGGAGCCAGTCAAGGTTGTGCAAGCGCCCGTCGAGAGGCAGGCGGATGCGGTGGACGCGAGGAGATCTGAAGTTGAAGAAAGGGAACGGGGAAAGCGGTACGCTGAACGCAAAGCGAAGCGCATTGCGTCCGAGCAGGCAAGGCGTCAACAGCGGCGCATCGAGCAGAGCGAACAACGCCGCGAAGTTCCGGTGCTCCTGGAGCAGGCAGAGCGCCGCGAAGCGCCGATTATGGCATCCGAAGGCGATGCCTCCCCGCCTCGTCCGATCGCGAATTTCTTCGGGGATGATTGAGTGCATTTGCGCGGCAACACGCTCCCTTAGAGGAGCCGAGGAACGGTCAGCGGTTTTCGAACGTTAGTACCATCCATTGGTCTGGCCTTACAACGGACGTCGGAGTGCCGCGTTTAGCTTGCTCCGACCTGTTCAGACAGCGTGGACTGCGTTGCAGTGCTATGCCTGAGGGATGTACATGGCTAACGAAGACTCCATTGCTTCCAGTGCTACCCCTGAACAGCGAATAGAGCGGGCGTCAGAGGCGATCCGTCAGATGGCTGAGCACGATGTCTTTGAGCCTTTGCCGCAAGATCGGTGGCTGCATCACTTGAGTGAAGTGGCCAAGGCGGCTCCCCTTCAATCACTTGCCGTTGCATTCTTGCTAGGGGTCTTCTTGGCTCGGCGGTAGCGCTGGACGGTCCGGTCTGTCGATGGGCCTGTTGCCGACTGAGTGGAGCCTGTCATCGGGCACGCATTCGTGCGACCCGTTGACTCCATCCGGGCTACTGCATCGGCTACTTCACCCGCTGTTTCTCTCGAGCTTCCGCGCCAGGGACCTCCGGACGCCGAACGGCGCTCGAAAGCCACGTAAGCAATCCTGACCAGAATCGTCCCGTGCTGTTTCACGGATGACGACGGCGATCGGAGCGCGGCATGCTATGCTGGCTGCCCGACCGCTATTTGATCGACATTAAGGTGACCCATCAATTTGCAGCGAGGAGAAATCCGATGACATCCAATGTTGAGGCAACCAGGAAGGGTTATGAGGCGTTTCAACGTGGTGACATTCCGGCGCTCATGAGAGATCTGATCGATGACGACTGCACGTGGATAACCCCAGGTCCCCAGGATAAATTGCCTTGGGCTGGGACCTTTAGAGGAAAGCAGCAGATTGCAAACTTCTTCGTCCAGGTCGGCGAGAATCTGGAATTCAGCGAGTTTGCACCACGTGAGATGATTGAGCAGGGCGACACTGTCGTGGTCTTGGGTACGCTCACGGCGCGGGCAAAGAGAACGGGGAAGACCGTCAAGAACGAATGGGCCCACGTTTTCAAGTACCGCGGAGGAAAGGCGGTCTATTTTCAGGAGTACATCGACACTGCGGCGGATGTCGCCGCGATGTCGTAACGGACCGAGAGGCGGCCGGCTGATCGGGAGCGGATTCGCGTTCCTCGTTGGCATCATCCGCCTCTATCGTCTACTTCACCCGCTGCTTCTCCAGCTTGCGGGCCAGGGTGCGGCGGTGCATGCCGAGGCGGCGCGCGGCTTCGGAGATGTTGAAATCGGTCTCCATCAGGGTCTGGTGAATGCGCTCCCATTCCAGCGTCTTGATCGAGGTCGGCCGCGCGCCGACCTCGATGGCGGCGTTGCCTTGCGCTTTAAGGAACGCGGCCTCGATGTCGTCGGTGTTCGACGGCTTGGCCAGATAGTGGCAGGCGCCGAGCTTGATCGCCTCGACCGCGGTCGCGATGCTGGCGAACCCGGTCAGCACCACGATCAGCATATCCGGGTCATGCGCGTGCAGCGCTTCGACGCAGGCAAGGCCCGATGCGCCGCCGGCGAGCTTCAGGTCGACGACGGCATAGCCGGGCGATTGCTGCTCGAGCAGCTCGCGGACTTCGTCGAGCGAGGCCGACACCGCGACGCCGTAGCCGCGGCGCTCGAACGAGCGCTTCAGCGTGCGGGCAAAACCTGAATCGTCCTCGACGATCAGGAGCTGGCGTTCATCCGTCAAGATGGTCTCCGATCGCAAGCGTCGAGAGCGGCAGCTCGAGCCTGACCGCGGCGCCGATATCCGGCCGGTTGCGCGCCGTCACCACGCCGCCCAGCTTGCGCACGACATTGACGACCAGGAACAGGCCGAGGCCGCTGCCGGAGCTGCCCTTAGTCGACTGATACGGCTTGCCGACATGCGCCAGCATCTCGCGCGAGAAGCCCGGACCGCGATCGGTCACCGACAGCACAAGCTTGTCGGCATTGCGTTCGGCCATCAGCTCGATCCAGTCACGCGAGACCTCGGCGGCATTGTCGAGCACGTTGAAGATCGCCTGCTTGAGTGCGATGTCGGAGACGATCGCCAGATCGGCGCCGAAGGCGTTGCGGAAATACAGCGTCGCCGACGGCCGCGTCGTCCGCCATTCCTCCACCAGCGCGGTCAGGAACGCCGCGACCGTGGTCGGCGAGGAGCCTTCGCCGCGGGCTTCGCCGGCCGACAGCAGGATGCCTGTCACGATCGACTTGCAACGCTGCACCGAGATCTCCATCTCGCCGAGGTCCTGCGACAGCTCGGGATCGGAGGCGAGCGCCGGCATCCGGCGCCAGTCGCCCAGGATGACCGAGAGCGAGGCGAGCGGGGTGCCGAGCTCATGCGCGGCGCCGGAGGCCAGAAGGCCCATCTGCACGATGTGGTCCTGCTCGGCCGCGTGCTGGCGCAGCGCCGCGAGGCGGAGGTCGCGGTCGCGCAGGTTGCGGTTGATCCGGGTCATGAACACCACGAGCAGCACGGCGTCGAGCACGAGGCCGATGAACGTGCCGGCAATATAGAGATTGAAGGCTTCGGCAAAGCCCTGCGGCAGCTCTAGCGGCCGATAGTAGCTGGTCAGCCAGGCGAAGTTCATGCAGACCAGCGCCACCAGCGACCAGGTCGAGGGTGCATCGAGCAGCACCGCGCCGAGCGTCACCTGCAGCAGATAGAGCGACGTGAAAGGATTGGTGGCGCCGCCGCTGAGATAGAGCAGGGCGGTCAGCGCCGCAACGTCGAGCGCCAGCGCAACCAGTAGCTCGCGGTTGTTGATGTCGGCGCGGTAGCGCAGCCACAGCAGGCTGACGAGGTTGAGCGCGACGAGCCCGAAGATCACGGCGGCCATCGGCAGCAGCGGCAGCGCGACGTCCATCCAGAACTGCACGAAGCCGATGGTGGCGATCTGCCCGATCACGGCGATCCAGCGCAGCTGGACCAGCAGGGCCATGTTCTTGCGATTGGTCGCGATGTCGGCGGGTGCTGCGAGATCGAACGGCATGCCGGCAGCCGCGCGCACGGCGGACGGCATCACGGGCCGTGGCATTTTCGTCATGCAGATCCGATGTGCGCTCGAGCATCTGGGCCTGTGTCGCGAGACAGATTGCGGGCTGCGCCGATCAGGCGGCGCACGGCGGCGCGCCTTAAGCCCCACCTTGGATCGGAGGCGCCGGCGCGGCCCCTGCCGCTGACGACGCGCAGGAGCGCGCCGCCCAGCATAAAGGCCAGCGCGAACCATGTCAGCGCGTAAATCAGGTGGTTGTTCGGAAACCGCACGATCGTGAGCCCGCCGATGGGGGTGCCGCCCGGATTGGGCGTCGCATCGGCGTCGATGAAGAAGGGGGCTACCTGCGACAACCCGTGCAAGGCAGCGATCGCGGCGACGTCGCGCGAATACCAGCGGCCGGCCGCGGGGTCATTGTTGCGCAGGAAACCGCCCTTGGGCTCCGACATCCGCAGCAGCCCGGTCACGCTGAGCACGCCCTGCGGGATGCCGTCGCGCCGCGTCGCGGGATCGCGCCGATCAGGCGGAACGAAGCCGCGATTGACCAGCACCGTGGTTCCGTCAGCTATTTGCAGCGGGGTCAGCACCCAGAAGCCAGGGCCGTCCGTGGTGACGGCCTGCACCAGCGTCTCGTCGGCGTTGAGGAAGGTGCCGCGCACGGTGACGCGGCGATATTCGTCGCTCGCGGCCGTAACCGCCGGCCATGACGAGGGAGGCGGCGGCGCTGTCGGCGCCGCATGCATCCGCTGCTCGACCCGCTCGATCAGCGCCAGCTTCCAGGTCCTGCGTTCGATCTGCCAGATACCGAGTGCGCTCAGCAGCACCACGCCCAGCATGCCGAGCGTGAGCAGCACAAGCGATGGTCCGGCAGAGCGCATCGTCACGGCATCTGGCTCATGTCGTGGATCGGCATCATGTTGATGTTGAGATGATGCATGACCCACAGCGAGCCGGTCAGCGCGATCACCACCATGATCACGGTGAAGATCATCGCCATCATGGTCCAGCCGTTCTCGGACCGCGTGTTCATGGTGCAGGAAGTACACCATGTGCACGACGATCTGCACCGCGGCGAGCACCAGCACGATCAGTGCGGTGACCTGCTTGTCGGCGATCGCGCCGGTCATCACCAGCCAGAACGGCACCGCGGTGAGGACGACGGAGAGGCCGAAGCCGATCAGATAGCTCTTCAGCGACCCGTGGGCCGCGCCGCCATGGTCATCATGGCCGTGACCGCCGGCATTGGCTTCGAGAGTGCGGGCTTCTGTTGTCATCGCAGCATTCCCAGGAGGTAGACGAAGGTGAAGACGCCGATCCAGACCACGTCGAGGAAGTGCCAGAACATGGAAAGACACATCAGCCGGCGCCGGTTGGCTTCGGTGAGGCCGAAGCGCGCGGTCTGCACCATCAGCGTCACCAGCCAGACCAGGCCGAAGGTGACGTGCAGGCCGTGGGTGCCGACCAGCGTGAAGAACGACGACAGGAAGGCGCTGCGCTGCGGCGTCGCGCCCTCATGGATCATGTGCGCGAACTCGGTGAGCTCGATGCCGAGGAAGGCGAGGCCGAACAGCCCGGTGATCGCGAGCCAGGCCTGCGTCGCGCTGATCCTCGATTTCTCCATCGTCAGCATGGCAAAACCATACGTGATCGAGGAGAGCAGCAGCATCGTGGTGTTGAGCGCGACGAGCTTGAGGTCGAACAGGTCCTTCGGCGCCGGACCGGCGGCATAGTTGCCGCCGAGCACGCCGTAGGTCGCGAACAGCATCGCGAAGATGAGGCAGTCGCTCATCAGGTAGATCCAGAAACCCAGCATGGTGCTGGCGCCTTCCGGATGCGCGTGCTCGTCGAGGACGTGAAAGACCGGTTCGGAGCTTTGTGTGGAGACGGTAGCAACGGTCATGTCTGGGCTCCCGCGGCGAGAACGCGCGTCCGCGCGTCTTCGGTCCGCACCACCTCATCCGCCGGGATGTGGAAGTCGCGGTGATAGTTGAAGGTGTGGCCGATCACGACCGCGAGCAGCGCAATGAAGCTGACGGCGGCAAGCCACCAGATGTACCAGATCAGGCCGAATCCCATCACCGTCGCGAAGGCTGCGAGGATGATGCCGGTGCCGGTGTTGGAGGGCATGTGGATCGGCTTGAAGCCGGTCAGCGGCCGCCTGTAGCCGCGGCGCTTCATGTCCCACCAGGCATCGTTGTCGTAAACCACCGGGGTAAAGGCGAAGTTGTAGTCCGGCGGTGGCGAGGAGGTCGCCCATTCCAGCGTGCGCGCGTCCCAGGGATCGCCGGTGGTGTCCTTCAGCTGCTCGCGGCGCAGGATGCTCACCGCGAACTGCACCAGCATCGCGCCGATGCCGAGCAGGATCAGGAAGGCGCCGAAGGCCGCGATGACGAACCAGATCTGCAGGGATGGATCGTCGAACACGCGGAGCCGGCGGGTCACGCCCATCAGGCCGAGCACATAGAGCGGCATGAAGGCGAAGTAGAAACCCGAGACCCAGAACCAGAACGACAGCTTGCCCCAGAACGGATCGAGCCTGAAGCCGAATGCCTTCGGGAACCAGTAGTTGATGCCGGCGAACAGGCCGAACAGCACGCCGCCGATGATCACGTTGTGGAAATGCGCGATCAGGAACAGGCTGTTATGCAGCACGAAATCGGCCGGCGGTACCGCGAGCAGCACGCCGGTCATTCCGCCGATCACGAAGGTCAGCATGAACGCCACCGTCCACATCATCGGCAGCTCGAAGCGAATGCGGCCGCGATACATCGTGAACAGCCAGTTGAACATCTTCGCGCCCGTCGGGATCGAGATGATCATGGTGGTGATGCCGAAGAACGAGTTGACGCTGGCGCCAGAGCCCATCGTGAAGAAGTGATGCAGCCAGACCAGATAGGACAGGATGGTGATGACGACGGTGGCGTAGACCATCGAGGTGTAGCCGAACAGCCGCTTGCCGGAGAACGTCGCGGTCACTTCGGAGAAGATGCCGAATGCCGGCAGCACCAGGATGTAGACCTCGGGATGGCCCCAGATCCAGATGAGGTTCACGTACATCATCGGGTTGCCGCCGAAGTCGTTCGTGAAGAAGTTGGTGCCGACGTAGCGGTCGAGCGACAGCAGCGCCAGCACCGCTGTCAGCACCGGGAAGGAGGCGACGATCAGGACGTTGGTGCAGAGCGAGGTCCAGGTGAACACCGGCATCTTCATCATCGTCATGCCCGGTGCGCGCAGCTTGACGATGGTACAGACCAGGTTGATGCCCGATAGCGTGGTGCCGACGCCGGCGACCTGTAGTCCCCATATGTAATAATCGACGCCGACGTCAGGACTGTAGCCGATGTTGGACAGCGGCGGGTAGGCGAGCCAGCCGGTGCGGGCGAATTCGCCGACGAACAGCGACATCATCACCAGCACGGCGCCGCCGACTGTCATCCAGAAGCTGAAATTGTTGAGGAAGGGGAAGGAGACGTCGCGGGCGCCGATCTGCAGCGGCACCACGTAGTTCATCAGACCCGTCACCAGCGGCATCGCCACGAAGAAGATCATGATCACGCCGTGCGCGGTGAAGATCTGGTCGTAATGGTGGGCCGGGAGATAGCCGTCGGAGCCGTTGAAGGCGATCGCCTGCTGCAGGCGCATCATCAGCGCGTCCGCGAAGCCGCGCAGCAGCATCACGATGCCGAGGATCATGTACATGATGCCGATGCGCTTGTGGTCCACGGTGGTGAACCATTCGCGCCACAGATAGCCCCAGAGCCGGAAGTAGGTGACGATGGCGAACAGCGCCAGCCCGCCGGTCGCGACCACCGCGAAGGTGGCGACCAGGATCGGCTCGTGCAGCGGCAGCGCGTCCAGATTGAGGCGGCCGAAGATCATCTTGATGAGATCGGGATTCATGCGGCGCTCCTCAGGAGTCTGATTTTGGGCGCTGGCCGAGCAGCAAGGATGTCGATGACGGATGAGCGGGAGAGAACGGCGGGCGCTTCAGCCCGACGCCACGCAGCGGCGTCAGGTCGAGCGGCGCGAGAACGTCCCGCGACGGCGCGTCCTTGATCTCGTCCATCGCGCAGATGCCGGCGACGAAAGTCGGTGAGGCGCCGAGCGGCGCGCCGCGGCGGGCGTATTTGTCGTAAGTGAGCGGCAGCGTGTTGTTGAGGCCTTCGCGGCCGAGGCCGCCCTTGGCGTCGATCGCCATCATCTCGCTCATGCACATCTTGCCGGGCTCGACGCACATGTTGAGGATCGCCTTGTAGAGATCGCGATCGACCGAGCGATAGAGACGGACCGGATCGTTCTGGCTCGGACGCTCGAGCTGCAGATAGTCGGTGCGGCCGAGCATGTTGCCGCTGGCCCTGGCGGTGCCGATCCACTTGTCGAAATCGGCCGTCGAGAGGCTCTTGAACTCGAAGTGCATGCCGGAGAAGCCGGCGCCGCTGTAATTGGCGGAGAAGCCTCTGTACGTGCCTTCCTTGTTGGAGACCGCGTGCAGCTTGGTCTCCATGCCGGGCATCGCGTAGATCTGGCCGGCGAGGGCGGGGATGTAGAACGAATTCATCACGGAGGAGGCCGTGATGCGGAAGCGGATCGGGCGGTCGACCGGGGCTGCGAGCTCGTTGACGGCGGCGACGCCATAGTCCGGGTAGATGAACAGCCACTTCCAGTCGAGCGCGACCACCTCGACATTGAGCGGGGCGTCCTTGCTCTCGATCGGCTTGTCGGCGGCGATGCGGCCGAGCGAGCGGTAGGGATCGAGCAGATGCGTGCCCATCCAGGTCAGCGCACCGAGGCAAATGATGATCAGAAGCGGCGCCGACCAGATCACGAGCTCGAGCTGGGTGGAGTGATCCCACTCCGGCTCATAGGGGGCTGCGGTATTGGACTGGCGGTAGCGCCAGGCGAAGAAGATGGTCAGCGCCATCACCGGAAGCACGATGATGAGCATCAGGACGGTGGAGATCACGACGAGGTCGCGCTGCTGGACGGCGACGTCGCCGGCAGGGGCCAGGACGACGAAATCGCACCCGCCAAGGAGCGCCGCGAACGGCAATAAGGCCAATAATTTCAAGGCGCGCACGGCTCACCCCACTTGAATTTTATGAGTTCCGCCAAGGGGTAGCTGCGATGCAGCAAAGTTGACATTGGACAATTTGTCCAATGTTGCACTGCGGGATAGGAGATCAGAAGGTGAGGTGGACCGCGTGGCAAGGCTGCCCGTGGCCTCATCTCTAGGCTGAGCATGATCTGTTCGGAAAACCGGTTTCCACTTTTCCGGATCAGGCTCCAAAGGACGGTTCTCCGGCGATGGCAC
Source organism: Bradyrhizobium sp. JR3.5 (assembly GCF_054057015.1). Lineage (NCBI taxonomy): Bacteria > Pseudomonadati > Pseudomonadota > Alphaproteobacteria > Hyphomicrobiales > Nitrobacteraceae > Bradyrhizobium > Bradyrhizobium sp. JR3.5. The sequence goes on along the minus strand of NZ_JBSRYV010000002.1, from coordinate 2,364,675 downwards.
AGGCCCCAGCAATGGCTCACGGCACCCCGACCGCGTCAGGTCACGGGCAGGCGAAACCTGGCGAAATCGCCATCGGCGTCATCATCGGGCGCACGTCGGAATTCTTCGACTTCTTCGTCTACGCGATCGCCTCGGTGATCGTGTTCCCGAAGCTGGTATTCCCGTTCGTCAATGAACTGACCGGCACGCTCTGTTCATTCGGGATCTTCGCGCTGGCCTTCTGCCGCGCGGCCGCTCGGCACCGTTATCTTCATGGCGGTCGACCGCCGCCACGGCAAGGGCGCCAAGCTCGTGATCGCGCTGTTCCTGCTCGGCACCGCCACGGTCGCGCTCGCCTTCCTGCCCGGCTACGACACGATCGGCGTCGCGGCGATCTGGCTGCTCGCCGCCGCGCGCGTCCTGCAGGGCATTGCCTGGGGCGGCGCGTGGGACGGCCTCGCCTCGCTGCTCGCGATGAACTCGCCGGCGAATCGCCGCGGCTGGTACGCGATGGTGCCGCAGCTCGGCGCGCCGCTCGGCCTGATCGTGGCGAGCGCGCTGTTCGCGTTCTTCGCCGGCAACCTCTCGGCGGATGATTTCTTCGATTGGGGCTGGCGCTATCCGTTCTTCGTCGCCTTCGCCATCAACGTGGTGGCGCTGTTCGCGCGGCTGCGCATGGTGGCGACGGATGAATATTCCGAGCTGTTCGAAAGCCGCGACCTCGAGCCGGCGCGCGTCGGCGCGAGACCGTGGCGCAGGAGGGCCGCAACATCCTGCTCGGCGCCTTTGCGCCGCTGGCGAGCTTTGCGCTGTTCCACATGGTCACGGTGTTTCCGCTGTCCTGGGTGTTCCTGTTCACCAGGGAAAGCCCGGTGCGCTTCCTGATCATCGAGATGATCGGCGCCATGGTCGGCGTCGTCGCGATCATCGCCTCCGGCATGATCGCCGACCGCGTCGGCCGCAAGCCGCTGCTGCTGGGCTCCGCGGTCGCGATCGCGGTCTACAGCGGCTTTGCCCCGCAGCTGCTCGATGCCGGTGCGTTCGGCGAGACGATCTACATGGTGCTCGGCTTCGTGCTGCTCGGGCTGTCGTTCGGCCAGTCGTCCGGCGCGATCGCCTCGAACTTCGCGCGGACCTATCGCTACACCGCCTCGGCGCTGACCTCGGATTTCGCCTGGCTGTTCGGCGCCGGCTTTGCGCCGCTCGCCGCGCTGCTGCTGGCGACGCATTTCGGCCTGATCTCGGCCGGCGCGTATCTGTTATCGGGCGCCGTGTGGACGCTGCTCGCGCTTTGGCTGAGCGGCCTGCGCGAAGCGGAAGTCAATTAGTCCTGTAGCCCGGATGCAGCGAAGCGAAATCCGGGACCGCTCTCACCGCGGATAATCCTGCCCCGGATTGCGCTGCGCTCTATCCGGGCTACCGAGCTTCGCTTAGCGAAACAGCCCGTCGACGCGGAACGAATAGCCGAGACCGACGATGTAGTTCGGCGAATTGCGGTTGAGCCCGAACGCGAAATGGAGATCGAGCTGCTGGGTCGGTGTGAGCCGGTACAGGCCGCCGGAATTGATCAGCTGGGTCGGCCGCGCGCCATCGGGATAGTCGCCGACATATTCGGTGAACACGCTGATCCGCTCGGTCAATTTCTTCTCGATCACGAATGTCGTTTCCGACATGTGCTGGCCGGTCAGCTCGGCGGGGCGGAAGAATTCCGTGAACATGCCGCTGACGCCCCAGCCGTCATGCAGCTCCCATGACCATGGCAGCTGGATGTAGGGCTGCGCGCCGCGCCCGGCGATGGCGGCTGCGCCGGTCGGCAGCGCGACGCCGGCGGTGATCGACAGGTCGACCTTTCCCGGCACCGGGCTGATCTGCCATTTGAGTCCGGGCGCGACGTCGGAGAAGCCCGAGGCACCCGGCGATCTCATCGTGCCGGTATAGCTCGGCAGGTCGATCAGGACCTCGAGGCAGGGCGCAATGCCGAGCCGCCAGCGGCTGTTGCTGCCGTCGATGCTGCGGCCACTGTTGCGGCCGGTCAGGTTGATGCCGTTTTCGCTCTGCAGGCTCCCGACCGGCACGACGATACTCGAATTGGTGACGTCGGGCCGGTCGGTCGCAATTTCGTCGCTCGGCTTGGGACAACCGTCCGCGCGCGCGGCGGTGGCTGCTGCGAGGGTGAGCGCAGCAAGCACGCACCCGAGTTCGGCAAGTCGAGCGACGGCGCCGAACCGATTGTGAAACACTGGGGATGCTCCAAAAACCCGGCGCCGCTGCGGAGGTGGCAGCTTGAATAGAGATCGGCCGATGACGCGGATATTCCTCGCGGGCGAAAAAAACTTCAACAAGAAGTGCGATTGTCGGCGATCGATGCGGCCGGCGTCCAGCGCAATTACGGGCCGGGGAATTTCGGGGAATAGAATGGCAGCCTGGCGGCTCCTGTTGTGGTGGCAAACAGGAGACCCCCCGGAATGACCATTCGTTCGATCGCAGGCGTGCTAGCGCCGCGGCAGGCCAAAATCGCCGCGATGGCGGCTATCGCGATCTTGCTCGCCGTCAACAGCGCCCGCGCGGCGGGTGATCCGGCGCGCGGCGCCACGCTGTACCAGGGCTGCGGCGATTGCCATTCGATCGAGAAGAACGACGTCGGTCCGATGCACAAGGGGGTGGTGGGCCGCCTTGCCGGCTCGGTCTCGGGCTACAATTACTCGCCGGCGCTGAAGGACTCGAAGATCGTGTGGACCGAGGCCAATCTCGACAAATGGCTCACCGGTCCCGACGCGATGGTTCCGGGCACCAAGATGTTCTACGAGGTTCAGGATCCGAAGGATCGCGCCGACATCATTGCCTTCCTCAAGGAGAAGGCGAAGTAGGGCGTTCTCTCTCTACGTCGTCCCTGCGGAAGCAGGGACCCATCACCACAGGAAGATGTTGTCAGGGCGCGCTGCGGCCCCAGCTTTTTCCATCAATCGGTAGCGGTGGCTATGGGTCCGGGTCCCCGGCGTTCGCCGGGACGACGGTGGTGAGGGTGCGTGCAGCCTCAATCCACTACGATCTTGACGCGGTCGCGCGGCTTCACCTGGGCGTGGGCGTCGAGGCCGTTGAGCACGCGGAAGCGCTCCGCCGGATGATCGACGCCGGCCATGCGATGCGACAGCGATTCCACGGTGTCGCCGGGCTGCACGTTGATGACCTTGATGCGCAGCGGGCGCGCGGACTGGATCTCGTCGAGGGTCAGGCGGCGGAACGAGTTGACGGTCTCGCGCGCGTTGCGCTCGCTCTCGGTGGATTTCTGCTTGGCGGCGAAGATGAAGCGGTAGACGTCGCTACCGAAGCGCAGCGCGTAGACCTTGAACTGCCACTGGTCGCCATGCGCGGTGGCCGATGCCGCCGGAAAGCCGTTGATGTTGAGGTCCTCGGTCGAGGACTTCTCGACGCCTTCCATCCAGCCGGAATTCAGGTAGTCGCCGAGCGACTGCTCGGCCGGCACCCGCACCACGTCGAAGCGCATCGCCTGGCTGCCGCCCTCGCGCACGCCGATCACCGCCTGCGCGGTGTTGTCGAGCGTGAAATTGTCGGGCGCGGTGAAGGTGAAGCCGAGTTTGGGATGCAGGAAGCGGCGGCCGCGCACAAAACCTTCGCTGGGATCCTCGCCATAGACGATGTTGTCGATCGCGGCGAGATAGGTCTCGCGGTCGCGCTCGTTGCTCTCGGGCGATGAGTATTGCCGCGCGGTGGTCTGCGCATTGGAGATGCGCTCCGGCGTTGCCGGATGCGACGAGGTGAAGTCCTGAGCGCGCGGATCGAGCGCGGTCTTGCCGATCTTGAGCGCGGCATTGCGCTCCATCGCGGTCAGGAAGCGTGCCGCGCCGTAGGGATCGAAATGCGCGCGCGCGGCGATCCCGACGCCGATGCCGTCGGCCTCGAACTCCTGCTGTCGCGAGAAGCTCGCCATCGTCAGCTTGGTCTTGGCGAGCGCCAGCGCCGTGAGATCTGGGTCGGTGCTCATGTCGGTGACGACGCGCGTCACCACCGCCGCCTGGCGCGCCTGGTCCTCGCGCATCGCGGCATGCTTGGCCAGCACATGCGCCATCTCGTGGCTCAGCACCGAGGAGAGCTCGGAGGTGTCGCTGGCGAGCGCGATCAGGCCGCGCGTGACATAGAGCTGGCCGGTCGGCAGCGCGAAGGCGTTCACCGCGCCGGAATTGAGGATCGTGACCTTGTAGGCCTGGTCGGGCCGTTCGGACGCGGCGACCAGCCGGTCGACGGTCTTGCCGATCAGCGCCTCGAGCTTCGGGTCGTCATAGGCGCCGCCATAGGACGACAGGATGCGCTCATGCTCGCGCTCGCTGTTGGGCGTCTGCTGCACCACGCGGTTCGGCTTCACCGGCGCCGCCGCCGCGGTCGGCGCGACCTGCTCGAAGCGGCCGACATTGCCGCAGGCCGACAGCGTCAGGGCCGCGCAGACGAGCGCCAGCGCAGCCGAAAGCCGGCGGCCAGTTCCATCTTCACGCCGTCCAGCGCGCTCAATCACGTCAAAAACCCACAAACTGTCCCGTAATCGGCCAGGCCGTGGCCTGTGGGCCCCTAGTTCCCGCCGAGTACTTCAATCTGCCCCACCCGGAGCAATTCGATTCGCGGCCCACGTCGTGCTTCCACCCAGCCTCGTACTCGAATCCTACGATTTTCCAGAGACTTGGGCGCAAGCCCGGCCGCCTCAAACGCAGGGACTATGCGCCTTGAAATAGTCAGAGCAAAGTCCCGTGTCCAGTTTCGGCCGAAATTCAGGTAGGTCGTCGCCCCCGCCTGACGCACGGACAAAACCCTGCCCTCGACGACGGTAAAGCGCCCGATCCCGGCCAAAATATCGTCCGGACTTTCGGCGTTTTTTATGACCGTGGACTCGGCCCAGGTTCCCGATCGGGCGGCCCGCGCCTCGGCCTCCGCCACCATCAGCGTGCTGACACAGTCCCTGTCGGCGATCTCGGACGACACCAGCGCGAGGCCCTGGCGCAGCAGCTCGCTTTGTACAGGCATCTCTTGGCCATCGAGGAATGCGTAAGCCGGCTGCCGGCCGTAGCGGTCCGGCGTGTCGTCCTGTCCGCGCAGCGTCACCTCGCGTCCGACCAGCAGCGCCGACAGTACTGTGGTGGCCTTCGCCCGGTCCGGCACCTCGATGCCGGCGAGCTTGACCTCGCGGCCGTCGTCCAGCCGCAGGCTGCGTGCATCGACCACAGCGGCGACGCGACCACCTTCGCCCTGAATCTCGAAATTGCATCCAGCCGCGTGACTTGCGCCGCAAGCAAGCAGTGTCGTGCACGCGAGGAGGGTGCTGCGAGCTAGCCCGTCTTATTCATCAGCGGCTTGTTGAGAGGCTGGCGAGCGTGGCGTAAGCCGCTGAGATGGCGTAGGATTCGGTTGCTGACACCCACCCTCCGCGCATCCGGGCCGCCACACTCGCCATGACCGACGATACGAGTCTGCCGTTCTCATTTCCAGCCGTTTCCCGCAAGAAGATCACAGCCTCGTTCGACGGCGGCAAGCTGACGTCGGATGGCGGCGTCATGCTTCTGGCCATGGCGGACCGGCGCCTCGGCTTGGCCGCGAAGTTGTCCTGCGTATTCCCCGAGCGGCGCGATCCGGGACGCATCGTGCACAGCCTTGCGGATATGATCCGCGCCCGCATCTTCGCCATCGCGTGTGGCTACGAGGATGGCAATGATCTCGATCGTTTACGCGGCGATCCGGCGTTCAAGCTGGCTTGCGGCCGACTGCCGGACACTGGCCGGGATCTGTGTTCGCAGCCGACCCTATCGCGCCTGGAGAATGCACCACACCTGCGCGAGGTGATCCGGCTGAGCTCTGTGCTGGTTGACCTATGGATGGACAGCTACGCGCGAGCGCCGAGCGCAATCACGCTCGACATCGACGACACGGTCGACGTGGTGCATGGCCGTCAGCAACTCTCGCTGTTCAACGCCCATTATGATGAACACTGCTTCCTGCCGATCCACGTCTACGACACCGAGCACAGCCGGCCTGTTGCGGTCATCCTGCGCCCCGGCAAGACGCCGAGCGGCCGCGAGGTGCGGGCACACCTGCGCCGCCTGGTTCGGCGCATTCGCCGGCGCTGGCCCGATACGCGTATCACCTTCCGCGGCGACAGCCATTACGCCGGCCCCGAGGCGATGACTTTTTGCGAGCAAAACGGCGTCGATTACATCTTCGCGCTAGAGCATGATGTGTTTATACGGAAACGTACCCTGAATTTTTGAGATAGTTGGCGCACTCCTCCTTGGAGAAGACGTCGAGGAGTTCGCCGACCTTGCGCCAAGTCGCTTCGACATCACGCGGCTGCGCGGCTCGCATCAGGTGTTTGAGCTTGGCGAAGACCTGCTCGATCGGATTGAGGTCGGGGCTATAGGGCGGCAGGAAGAGCAGATGGGCTCCTGTGGCGCGGATGGCGTTGCGCGCCGCCTTGCCCTTGTGACTGCCGAGATTGTCGAGAATGACGAGTTCACCCTTTGCGAGGGTCGGCGCCAGCACCTGCTCGACATAGAGGGTGAAGAGCTCGCCATTGATGGGGCCGTCGATGACCCATGGCGCGCTGATCCGGTCGTGGCGCAGCGCCGCGATGAAGGTCATGGTCTTCCAATGGCCGAAAGGCGCAGACGCCTGGAGACGTTGCCCACTCGGTCCCCAGCCTCGCAGCGGCGCCATGTTGGTTTTGATCCAGGTCTCGTCGATAAAGACCAGGCGCGAGGCGTCGATCCTGCCCTGATGGGTCTTCCAGCGCGTCCGTTTACGGGCGATATCGGGACGATCTTGTTCGGCCGGCAGGATCGTTTTTTTTGAAGCTCAGCCCTTCGGCATGGACGAACGTCCACACTGCCCGCACGTCGGTCTTGATCCCGCGCGCAGCCAGTTCCTGCGTCAGCTTCCGCAAAGTGAATGGGCCGGAGCGAATGCGTTTGCGCAGCCAGTCGGCATTGGTGCCGGACAGAACCGGCTTCTTGTGACCGCCGATCTTGCCGGGAGAAACGCCTCCGGTCTCCCGCCGCAGATTCTTCCACTTTGTCACACAGGAAGGACTGATCTGAAGCGCTTCTGCAATCGAACGCACGGTCTCGCCCGCGTCAGCCCGCGCCAGAGCGAGTTCACGAAGATCTTCCGAATAGGGTCGCGTCATCCATGCTGGCCCCCGTTCCAGCATGGAGTTTGAATCAGAAATTGTCCCTTCTGGGAATCCCGATTCCGGCAAAAAACAACATGCTCTAGCCGGCACGAAGCCGCTCGCCAGAAAGGTCGACGAGGTCTGTGATGCATTTCGAACCGAACGTGCGATCGAGAACAAGATCGTGGTTCGCGGCTACACCGAGACCCGCCACGCGGCCGGCTCCTGGCATCGTGAGCGCCGCGTCGTCGCCCGCATCGAGGCAACCCAACAAGGGCTCGACGTCCGCTACGTCGTCACCAGCCTGGATATCGGCTCGGCTGAGTGGATCTATGACAGCCTCTATTGCGCTCGCGGACAGGCCGAGAACCTGATCAAGCTGCACAAGACCCAGCTCGCCTCCGATCGCACCAGTTGCCGCTCGGCGCTCGCCAACCAGGTCCGCCTCGTCTTCCACACCGCCGCCTATTGGCTCATCCTCGCCGTGCGCGATGCCATCCCAAAGCCGCGCGATCTGGCAACGGCCGAGTTCAACACGATCAGGCTCAGGCTTCTCAAGATCGCAGCCCGCGTCATCGAGACCGCCACCCGCGTCCGTCTTGCCTTCGCTGCGGCGTGCCCCGACGCCGACCTGTTCCGCGGCTTGGCAAACGCTCTGGTCCCGCAAGCACCCTGACGCGCGGGGCATGAGCCCCCGGTCACCCCGCTGCCGTCCTCCAACGCGTTCACGAAGTCGGGTCGAAAAGCGGCGAAAAAGCCGAAGCGTTCGCGCGCGCCTTCACCCCGACCGGAAATGTTCCAGCTGCCCCGCCCGGCAATCATGAATAAGACGGGCTAGCGTCGACAGAATCTTCATCGATTGAATCTGCATGGCTCGATCTTCGCACATCTTGACCATTCCGTTCAGCGGAAAACACGTGTCAGCTCCGCGGCTTGCCGCTGTGCATGGCATGCGGCATGATCCGGCCCTCGAAACGGACCTGATGGAATGAGGTCCGCATCTCAAGGGGAGGGTTTGAATGAGACGGGTTTTGGCCGGCGTGTTGGCCTGTGTGTTTGCGATCTCGGCGAATGCGTCGCTGGCGCAGGACAAGCCTCCGCTGAAGCTCGGCGGCATCCTCGATATGTCGAGCCTCTATGCCGACATCACCGGTTCGGGCAGCGAGACCGCCGCCAAGATGGCGGTGGAGGATTTTGGCGGCACGGTGCTCGGCCGCAAGGTCGAGATCGTGGTCGGCGACCATCTCAACAAGGCCGACCTTGCCGCCAATATCGCCCGCGACATGATCGATAACCAGGGCGTCGAGATGATTTTCGACGTCGCGGCGTCCGCGACGGCGCTCGCCGCCGGCGAGATCGCCAAGGCCCGCGGCAAGATCATCATGTTCAACGGCCCGGGCTCGATCCGCCTCTCCAACGAGGCCTGCGGCCCCTACACCGTGCACTACGTGTTCGACACCTTCGCGCAGGCCAATGTGACGGGCCTTGCCGCGGTGAAATCCGGGCTCGACACCTGGTTCTTCCTGACCGCGGACTATGCGTTCGGCCAGGACCTCGAAAAGGACACCAGCAATGTCGTGGTGAAGTCGGGCGGCAAGGTGCTCGGCAGCGTGCGGCACCCGATCAATACCTCGGACTTCTCTTCCTTCCTGCTGCAGGCGCAGGCCTCCAAGGCCAAGGTGATCGGGCTTGCCAATGCCGGCGGCGACACCATCAACGCGATCAAGCAGGGCGCCGAGTTCGGCATCACCAAGGGCGGCCAGAAGATCTCGCCGCTGCTGGCCTTCGTGACCGATATCGACAGCGTCGGGCTTGAGACCGCGCAGGGGCTGCTGCTCGCGGAAGCGTTTTATTGGGACCTCAATGACGACACCCGCGCCTTCACCAAGCGCTTCATGGAGCGCACCAAGCGGGTGCCGACCTCGGCCCAGGCCGGCGTCTATTCCTCTGTGATGCATTACCTGAAAGCGGTGAAGGCCGCCGGCACCACCGATGCGGCCGCTGTCATGAAGGTGATGAAGGAGACCCCGATCAACGACATGTTTGCCAAGAACGGCCGGATTCGCGAGGACGGCCGCATGGTGCACGACATGTATTTGTTCGAGGTCAAGAAGCCTTCGGAGTCGAAAGGCCGCTGGGACGACTACAAGCTGCTCGCGACCGTGCCCGGCGACCAGGCGTTCCAGCCGTTGTCGGAGTCGCGCTGCCCGATGGTGAAGAAGTGACAATGTTCGGCCGTCATTGCGAGGAGCAATAGCGACGAAGCAATCCATCTCTCCCAGGATTGAGGCATGGATTGCTTCGCTTCGCTCGCAATGACGGTGGGGAAACAACCAAAACAACGAAAGGCCAAACGCCATGAGCGATAATCAGATGGTTCTCCAATCCCTCGACAAGGGCCTGCTCACCATCACCATGAACCGGCCGGATCGGCGCAATGCGCTCAATCCCGACATGACGCGCGGCCTCGTTGAGGCGGCGCGGCGTGCGCAGGACGATACTGAGGTGCGTGCCGTGCTGATCCGCGGCGCCGGAGGCACTTTCTGCGTCGGCGGCGACGTCAAGTCGATGGCGGAAGGCCGCGCGCCGCTGCCGTTCGAGGCCAAGATGGCCAACCTACGCCGCGGCATGGAGGTCTCGCGTATCCTGCATCAGATGCCGAAGCCGGTGGTGGCGCAGCTCGACGGCGCGGCGGCCGGCGCAGGCCTCTCGATCGCGCTGTCCTGCGATCTGCGCGTCGCCAGCGCCTCCTGCAAGATCACCACCGCGTTTGCCAAAGTCGGCTTCTCCGGCGACTACGGCGGCACCTATTTCCTGACCAAGATGCTCGGCAGCGCCAAGGCGCGCGAGCTCTATCTGATGTCGCCGGTGCTGTCGGCACAGGAAGCCTATAACCTCGGCATGGTCTCCAAGGTGGTGCCTGATGCCGATATCGAGGCCGAGACGCTGGAGTTGGCGCGCTCGCTGGCGCAGGGACCGTCGGTGGCGCTCGGCTACATCAAGCGCAACATCAACAATGCCGAAACCATGACACTCGAAGCCTGCTTCGACGGTGAGGCGATCCACCACACCCGTGCCGGCGAGACCACCGACCACAAGGAAGCGGCCAAGGCGTTCGTCGAGAAGCGCAAGCCTACCTTCCAGGGGCAGTAAGCCGTGACCAATTCCATGGCCGAATACATGCGGCTGCGGCAGATCTGCCTGGTGGCGCCGCAGCTTGCGCCCGTGATCGCGGACATTTCCGCGATCATGGGCCTCGATGTCTGCTACCGCGACGGCAACGTCGCCAAATACGGCCTCGAGAACGCGCTGCTGCCGGTCGATACCATCCTGCTCGAGGTGGTCGCGCCGTTCCAGCCGGGTCCGGGCACCGCGGCCGGCCGCTTCATGGAAAAGACCGGCGGTCGCGGCGGCTACATGGCGATCTTCTGCTGCGAAGATCCCGACGCGCGCGGCGCCAAGGCCAATGCGATCGGCGTGCGCGCCGCCAACGTGATCACGCACGCGCCCTATCACGGCGTGCAGCTGCACCCGCGCGACTGCCGCGCCGCCTTCATCGAGTTCAATCACACGGACGGCAGCGACGACATTCTCGGGCCATACCCGCCGGCCGGCCCGGACTGGCAGAAGTCGATCCGCAAGGACACGACCCTGGCGCTCACCGAGGTCGAGATGCAGAGCCCCGAGCCCGAGGGGTTGGCGGCGCATTGGAGCAGGATCGTCGGCGTTCCCGCCGACGGCACCGTGGTGAAGCTGCCGAACACTAGCTTCCGCTTCGTCAAGGGCGATAGCGAGATCATGAGCGGCTTGACCTTCAAGGTCGTCGACAAGGCCAAGGTGCTGGAGGTCGCGAAAGCCAGGGGCTGCGCGGTTGATGGCGATGAGTTCCAGCTTTGCGGCGTGATGTTCAAGCTGACGGACTGATCTGTAGCCCGGATGCAGCGAAACGAAATCCGGGGCCACTCCGTCCGCGGTTGGACCGCCCCCGGATTGCGCTGCGCTCCATCCGGGCTACGCAGCGCCAACCCCGTCATCCTGAGGTGCGAGCGAAGCGAGCCTCGAAGGATGCACGGCCACCGACCGGGCCGTTCATCCTTCGAGACGCGCGACGCGCTCCTCAGGATGACGGGAAAGATTGAGCGAGTGGCCGCTATCCAATATCGTGGCTGACAACAAGAACAATGGAACGCCCCATGCCGCATCCGCTCGAAACCTTCTTCGCCCCAAAGAGCATCGCGCTGATCGGCGCCTCGCGCGATCACGAGAAGATTCCCGGGCGGCTGCTCGCGATGCTGCGCAAGAACGGCTATCCGGGCGGGCTCTATCCGATCAATCCGAACTATGACGAGATCGACGGCTTGAAGTGCTTCAAGTCGATCGCCGACATCGGCGCGCCGATCGACCTCGCCGTCATCGTCATTCCGGCGCGCGCGGTGCTGCCGGCGCTGGAGCAGTGCGCGGCAGTCGGCGTCAAGAACGCGGTCATCATCTCGTCCGGCTTTGCCGAGGAGGGCGGCGACAGCGCAGCGATGCAGGACGCGATCGCGGCGCTGGCGAAGCGAACGGGCATGCGGATCAGTGGCCCGAACGCGGAAGGATTCTACAGCCAGGTGCAGAAGGTCGCCGCGACCTTCAGCCCGACCGTCGACGTCAAGCCGGATGCGCCCGTTCTGGCTGCGAGCCAGCGGCGGATCGGCATCGTCGCGCAGAGCGGCGGCATCGGCTTTGCGATCTATCATCGCGCCAAGGCGCTTGGTGTCGCGCTCAGCTATGTCGTGAGCGCCGGCAATGAGAGCGATCTCGGCGCCGGCGAATTCCTCGATTACATGGTGCAGGATCCCTCGACCGACGTGATCCTGCTGTTCATCGAAGGCATCCGCGACGTCGACAAGTTCCTGCTTGCAGCGAAGCGCGCGGCAGAGCTCAGGAAGCCTGTCATCGTAACTAAAGTGGGCCGTTCCGGCGCCGGCGAACGCGCGGCGGCCTCACACACCGCGAGCATGGCGGGCTGGTCCGCGGCCTATGACGCGGTGTTCGCAAAGTACGGCTTCATCGTCTCCAACGACCTCGACGAGGCTAGGCCTGTGACCATTGCTGCCGTGTTCGCCACCAATCCGCTGCCGAAGGGCGATCGCGTCGCGGTGCTGACGGTGTCCGGCGGCGCCGGCATCTGGGGCGCCGATACCGTGTCGATGCAGGGCCTGCGCGTGCCGGAGCTTTCGGCCGCGATCCAGAGCCAGATCAAGCAATGGATGCCGTCCTATGGCGCGGCGGGCAACCCGGTCGACGTCACCGCGCAGGGCGTCTCCTCCGGCGGCCTGCAGAAGAGCATCGAGCTGTTCGACGCCTCCGACGAGGTCGATGCGACCTTGGTCGTGCTGTCGCTGTCGAGCGAGACGCGGATGCCGTTCAAGGAGGCCGAGCTGAAGCCGGTGATCTCAAGGCAGAACAAGCCGGTGGTGTTCTATTCCTACACGCTGCCGTCGCACTTCGCGCGGCAGGAGCTGGCGAAGTCGGGCGTGGTGGTGCTCTCGGGGCTGACCCATGTCGGCGTCGCGATGCGGCGGCTGGCGGACTATGCAGCGTTCAGGCCCGCACCGGAGGTCGCGGCATCTGACTCGCAGATGCGCGATCTCTCTGCGCATCTCACAGCGAAGACACTCTCCGAACATGACAGCAAGTCGCTGCTGCGCGCCGCCGGCGTCGCGTTGCCGGACGAGGTGCTGGTGATCGATCGCGACGGGCTCGACGCGGCGATCGAGCGGGCCGGATTTCCACTTGTCATGAAGATCCAGTCGCCTGACATCGCGCACAAGAGCGAGGTCGGCGGCGTCCGCATCAACATCGCCGCCAAGGGCGCGGCGTTCATCGCCTATCGCGACATGCTGGAGACGGTGCAGAAGGCGCGGCCGGATGCTGCGATCCAGGGCGTGCTGGTCGGGCCGATGGCGAAGAAGGGCGTTGAGATCATCGTCGGCACCATACTAGATGCCACGTTCGGGCCGCTGGTGATGGTGGGGCTCGGCGGCATCACGACCGAGCTGTTCAAGGATGTGATCTATCGTCCGGCGCCGGTGAGCCCAGGCTGAGGCGACCACGATGCTGGAGACGCTGAAGGCCGCGCCGCTGCTGCACGGCTTCCGTGGTGCGCCGAAAGCGGATGTCGCCGCGCTCGCGCGGTTGATCTCGCAGATTTCAGTGCTGGCGGCGCAGCACCGAAACGAGATCGCCGAGATCGAGGTCAATCCCGTGCTCGTGCATCCGGAGGGGCAGGGCGTCACGATCGTCGATGCGCTGGTGGTGCCGAGGGGATAGCGAGCCATCTCCCCAACGTCGTCCCGGGCTTGACCCGGGACCCATACGCCGCGGCCCGCGGAAAGGGCACAAGGGGAGACGGCTCGTCACGTCACTCGCACCGGTGGTTATGGGTCCCTGCCTTCGCCGGGACGACCCGTGGAGAGAGCGGCGCGCGGCCCTCACCGCCCCTTGAAGTTGGCGACGCGGCGCTCGGCGGTGGCCTTGACGCCTTCCTTGAAGTCCTCGGTGGCGCGCAGCTTGGTCTGTTCGGCCAGCTCATGGTTGGTTTGCGGCGAGCACGCGGTCGGCGAGGCCGGCGCGCATCGTGGCGCGGGTCGAGACCAGTCCGAGCGGCGAGCATTCGGCGATCTCCTGCGCGAGCTTCATCGCCTCGGCCCGCACCTGGTCCTGCGGCACCAGCACGTTGGCGAGGCCCCAGCGATAGGCTTCCTCGCCGGTGACGCGGCGGCTGGTGTAGAACATCAGCTCCGCATTGTTCTTGCCGATCAGTTCGGGAAGCGTGGTGGTCAGGCCGAAACCCGGATGGAAACCGAGTTTTGTAAAGTTCGCCGCGAAGCGCGCCTCGGGGCAGGCGACACGGAAGTCGGCGGAGACCGCAAGGCCAAGGCCGCCGCCGATCGCGGCGCCGTGGATCGCCGCGACGATCGGCTTCTTGTTGCGGAAGATGCGCACCGCCTGAACATAGAGATGGTTGATCGGCAGGTTGGAAGCCGGATCGCTCTTGGACCGCTCCTCCTGCTCCTGGCGGGCCGGGTCGCCGAAATTGGCGCCGGCGCAGAACGCCTTGCCCTGGGCTGCGAGCACCGAGGCGCGGATCTCGATGTTGTTGTCGAACTCCTCCAGCGCGTCGGCGATCTGGTTGATCAGCGCGACGTCGAAGAAGTTCAGCGGCGGCTTGCGAATTTCGATCAGGCCGACATGGCCATGGGTTTCGACGCCGATATCAGTATACTTGGTCATCTGTTGTCTCCAGTAAGGGCTTCAATCTCTCGGCGCGAAAGCGAGTCACCTCTCCCAAGGAGAGAGGTCGATTTGCGCCAGCAAATCGGGTGAGGGGCTGTGCTCTATCGAGGGACCGTGATCCCTCACCCGGCGCCGTGCGCCGACCTCTCCCGATGGGAGAGGTGCAAGAGCTTGCGGTGAGATCATCGGTCCCATTGACGGTCAGCGCAAACCAAGCCCGCGGGCGATGATGCCGCGCAGCACTTCGGTGGTGCCGCCCTGAATCGTCAGCTTGGGCGCGGTCTTGATGGCGAAATCGAGCTGCTTTTCCAGCGTCTCGCGATTGGTCGCGGTCTCTTCGACGAACGCCGCTAGATCGCGGACGCGATGCGGCAGCTGCTGCTCCCACACCGTGCCGATGTCCTTGACGATGGAGGCCTCCACCACCGGCTCCTTGCCGGCCTGCAGCATGCCCGCGACCGACACCGACATGCGGCGCATCGTGTGAACCTGCGCCACCAGGCGGCCGATACCCTCGGCGCTGCGGGTGTCCGGGTTCTTGCCGACCGCACGCACGAGCTCGGTGAGCACGTAATAGGTCTCTAGGAAGCGCTCGGGGCCGGAGCGTTCATAGGCGAGCTCGGATGTTGCCTGCTTCCAGGCGCCGTCGACCTCGCCCAGCACGTGATCGTCGGGCACGAAGTAATCGGTGAACACCACCTCGTTGAACTCGAACTGGCCGGTGATCTGGCCGATCGGATTCACCTGGATGCCCGGCTGCTTCATCTTGACCAGGAACTGGGTCAGGCCGTGGCGGCGGTTTTCCTTGGTCGGCGGCGAGGTCCGGAAGATCGCGATCATGTAGTCGGCGATGTGCGCCGACGAGGTCCAGATCTTGGTGCCGTTGATCAGATAGCCGCCATCGGTCTTGGTGGCGCGGGTCTTTGCCGCGAACAGGTCGGAGCCGGAGTTCGGCTCGCTCATGCCGATCGCGAAGCAGACCTCGCCGCGGCAGATGCGCGGCAGGATGTCCATCTTGATGTGTTCGGGCGCGTATTTCAGAAGCACCGGCCCGCTCTGGCGGTCGGCAACGAAGAAGCGCCGGGTCGGCGCGTTCGCCACCCGCATCTCCTCGGTCACGACATAGCGTTCGAGGAACGAGCGCTCCTGGCCACCATATTTCTTCGGCCAGGTCATGCCGAGCCAGCCCTTGGCGCCGACGCGGCGGGAGAATTCCGGCGCGTCATTGTCCTCGCGGTTCGGCGCGTGGGGATCGAAGGTGCCGGCGGCGATTTCCTCGGCGAGGAAGGCGCGCACTTCCTTGCGGAGCTGCTCGCATTTTTCCGGCAGGCGGATCGGATCGAAACGAAGGGCTGCGGTCATGATGTCTCTGTCCTGATCTCAGCGCGAAGCCACCAGCGGCCACAATTTATCGGCGCCACGCTCGGCGACGAGCTTGCCGAGCTCCACCGCCCAGTAGCTCTCCGAGCCGAAATCGTCGCGCCATGCCAAGGCGCGCAGCGAGTAGCGGTGCAGGATGTGCTCGATGGTGAAGCCGATCGCGCCATGCGCCTGGTGGGCGATGCCGCTGCCTTTCTCGGCCGCTTCCGAGCAACGGATTTTTGCCGAGGCGGCTTCAAGGAACACCGCGTCATTGTCGAGCGATGCCGCGCTCGCGATGCTGTCAGCCGCGGAAGTCGCGGCAGCCAGCGCCGCGGCGGACTCGCCGGCGAGACGGGCGAGGTTGTGCTGCACCGCCTGGAACTTGGAGATCTTCTTCTCGAAGGCGACGCGCTCGTTGGAATAGCGCACGGAAATGTCGAGCATCGATTCCAGGGCGCCTGCGATCTGGAGCGACCGCACCACGCCGCCCATCAGCATCAGCGTGCCCTGGCCAAAGCCCTTCGGCGCCGGCCTGGTCGTGACCGGCTGCACCTTGTCGAGCGTGACGGTGTCGTTGTGGTCGCCGCCAAGCCCGATGCCGGATTCGATCCGGCACTTCGCGGCGTCGACCAGCGCGATCGAGATGCCGCCATTGCCATCAGCCAGCACGGCGAAATGTTTTGCGTCTTTCGCGAACGGCACGCCGCGGGCACGGCCGGAGAGCGAGCCGTCGCCGCCAACCGTGACGCGGTCCTTCGGGCTTGCCGGCAGCACGGTCATCTCGCCTTCCGGGGAGGTGATCTTGCCTTGCGTCAGCAGCCAGCCCGCCAGCATTGTTTCGGCCAGCGGAACAGCGATCGCGTGCCGTCCGGCGACGTTGAGGACGCTGAAACCTTCCGCGAGACTGGCGCCGGAACCGCCGAGATCATCGGGCACCCAGGAGAGCGGCAGGCCGGCTTCGGTCAGCGCCTGCCACAGCGGTGCCTTCCATGCGCCGTGCTTATCGTGATTGATGGTTTGGGCATCCGCGAGATCGGCGAAAATCTTTTCCGCGGTCTCGGCGACGATGTTCTCACTCTCCGCCACAGCGTTCCTCGTGTTGATTGGCTTGGGGCTCGCCGTTCGGCTGGCCCTGCTTGCGATGTTGTCTTGCGCTCAATGATGCGGAAAAGCCATAGCCGTGACAAGCGTTGCCCGCAGGGCCACTTGCGCGGATGGCATGAAGCCGGACCCGATGCATGAATTCCGCATAGTGAACTTTCGACCGCCTCGGTTTGTATGCCACGCGCGGCAGCAAATTGACCGGCGACATAAGTTCAGTCCGCCAGATGAAACTCGATCGCCTTCCGCATCAGGTCGACGAACTCGGTCTCCTGGGTGACCAGCGCGTCGTTCAGTCCGGCCACGCACAGCACCAGCGGCTCGTTCGATTCCGCTGATGGCGGCAGGTTCATGGCAACGGCGCCCGCGCCCGGCGTGACCAGGCCGAGCGAGAAGGCATGCCCCTTGGCGCGGACCTTCTTCAGCTCCAGCAGCAAGGCCTTGATGTCGATCTGCCGATCGGGTCGCGGCTCGTTGGCGTTGATCAGGCGCACCAGGCGGCGGACCTCCTTGTCCGGATAGGCCGACAGCAGCGCGTAACCCGATGCGGATCGCGCCAGCGGCCGCAGCGTTCCGGCCTTGACATAGAGCCGCATCGGCAGTCTGGCCTGAACGATATGGACATATTGCGCGCTGAGCCCGTTGCGCACCGCGAGCATGATGGTCTCCCCGGTTTTCTCGGAGAGTTCGTTCATCAAATTGATCAGGCGCCCCCGCGTGAACAGCGCCGGGCTCAGCCAGTGCCCCAGCATCGAGATCCGCGGCGTCGGGATATAGGTGCGGCGGCTGGTGTCGTAATGCAGATAGCCGAACGCGGTCATCGTCCGCATCAGCGCCGAGGTGCTGGACTGCGGGAATTTGAGCGCGGCTGCGACCTCGATGGCGGAAGCTGCGCGCTGGTGCTCCTCGAAGAATTCGAGCACGTCGAACACCCTCCGCGCCGACTTGACCGCATTGTCCATCTTCGGCAGGTCGCGCGAGGTATCGCCGGGGAAATCGGGGCCGTCGAAAGACCGCGGGCCGGCGGCCGCGCCGGCGTTCGCTGCATCTTTCTTCGCCACCGGCATCGCTATCGTCCCTGCTGTGCCACCCGCCGCTTCAGCCACCAGCCATATTGCTCGGGCCAGCTCGTCCACTCCGGATCGCATCCGAGCGCCAGCGCCGTCTGCGCGGGCCAGTTCGGATTCCACAGCAGTTCGCGGCCGAGTGCAATAAGCGTCGCCTTGCCGTCCCGCAAGATGGTTTCCGCGTAATCCGGTTCGCGGATCAGCCCGACGGCGACCGTCGGCATGCCGGCCTCCTTCTGGATGCGCTCGGCGAACGGCACCTGGAAGCCCGGGGTGCGCGACACCAGCGAGTTGCCGCGCGGCAGCTTCATGCCGCCCGATGAGCAGTCCACCATGTCGATCCCGATCGCCTTCAGCTCGGTGGCAAATGCGATGGAGTCCTCGATCGACCAGCCGATGTCGACGCCGTCGACCGACGAGATGCGGACGAAGGCTGGCAGGTGATCAGGCCATTCCTCGCGCATGATCGCAGCGATCCGCAGCGGCAGGCGCATGCGATTTTCGCGCGACCCGCCATACTCGTCGTTGCGGTTGTTGGCGAGCGGCGACAGGAACGAGTGCATCAGATAGCCGTGCGCGCAGTGCAGCTCGATGACGTCGTAACCGGCGGCCCTGGCGCGGCGAAACGCCTGGCGGTAGTCGTCGACCAGGGTATCGATCTGCTCCGACGTCATCATCTGCGGTGCCGGCCAGCCGTCGTCGAACGGAATGCCGCTCGAGGCCGCGATCTGCCACGGGCCTTCGCCACGCGCCTTGATATCGGCCTCGCCGAGCGGATTGCCGCCTTCCCACGGCCGCTGCGCCGAGCCCTTCCGGCCGCCATGTGCGATCTGGATCGCGGCCTTGGCGTTGAAGCTGTGGATCAGCGCGGCGAGGGCGGCATGATCCGCGATGTGCGTATCATCCCAGATGCCGAGGCATCCATGGGTGATGCGTCCCTGGACGTTCACCGAGCTCTGCTCGACGAACACGAGACCGGCGCCGCCGGCGGCGAGCTTGCCGATATGGGCGGTGTGCCAATCGGTGGCGCGTCCGTCCTGCGCCGAATAGGTCGCCATCGGCGAGACCATGATCCGGTTCTTCAGTTCGAGGTCGCGGAGTTGCAGCGGGGTAAAGAGCAGCGGCAGTTCGGTCATGCGATGTCCAGCCTTGCTTGTGATTTGCGGATTCGTGCGGGCAATCATTTCTTGAGCAGCGGGCATGCGCTCTCCTCGGGCGTCGCAAATGCCTCCTTGCCCGGGATCACCTGAACCAGTTTCTCGTAATCCCAGGCGCCCTGGGATTCCGCCGGCGATTTCACCTGCACGAGATACATGTCGTGGATCAGCTGGCCATCCGCGCGCAGGAATGCGTTGCGGGCAAAGAAGTCGTCGATCGGCATGTCCTTCATCTGCGCGATCACCTTGGGGCCGTCGTCGGTGCCGGACTTCTCGATTGCCTTGAGATAGTTCATGACCGCCGAGTAGAGACCGGCCTGCACCATGGTCGGCCGCTTGTTGGTCTTGGCCATGAAGCGCGCGGCGAAGTCGCGGGTCTTGTCGTCGAGATCCCAATAGAACGCGGTCGCGAGCTGCAGCCCCTGGGCCGCCTGCAAGCCGATCGCGTGAATGTCGCTGGTCTGCATCAGGAAGGCTGCCATCTTCTGCTTTTGCGCCATCCCGAATTCCTGCGCCTGCCGAATCGAATTGGCGAGATCACCGCCGGTGTTGGCGAAGGCGATCACGTCCGCCTTCGAGCTCTGGGCCTGCAGCAGATAGGACGAGAAATCCATGCTGTTGAGCGGATGCCGCACCTCGCCGGCGATGCTGCCGCCGACCTTCTCCACGGTCTTGGCTGCATCGTTGCGCAGGGCGTGCCCGAAAGCGTAGTCGACCGTGACGAAGTACCAGCTCTTTGCGCCTTCCTTGGCCAGCGCCCGAACCGTGCTGTTGGCGAGCGCATAGGTGTTGTAGGTCCACTGAACCGAATTGGCCGAGCAGCCCTTTCCGGTCAGATCGGAGGAGCCGGCCGACGACACCAGCATCGCCTTGTTCTTCTGCTTGGTGAGTTCGAGCACGGCGAAGGCGACGGCGGAATTGGCGAAATCGACGATGACGTCGACATTCTCCTGCTCATACCAGCGCCGCGCGATGCCGGCGCCGATGTCGGCCTTGTTCTGGTGGTCGGCATCGACCATCGTGATCGGCTTGCCCAACACCTTGCCGCCGAAATCCGCGATCGCCATCCGGACCGCTTCGACCGCTCCGGGACCGGCAGCGTCGGCATAGAGGCCGGCCTGATCGGTCAGCACGCCGATCTTCACCATGTCGTCGGAGATCTGCGCGCGGGATGGAGTGGCTGCGAAGGTGGCCATCAGCAATGCAGCGCTCGCGGCGAGCCATCCGTAACTCGATGTCATTGTCCCTGGTTTCCTCTAGTTCGATTGCCGTATGGCGTTGGTCTTTTCTTGCCGCAGGTCGATCATGTCAGGATGCGCCTGCGGGTCCCGGTCCGCGCCGAGCAGCGTGTGCTTCTGGATCTTGTTGGTCGAGGTCAGCGGCAGCTCGCCGACGAAGGCGATCCATGCCGGCAGCTTGAATGGCGCCAGGCGCTCGCGGCAGAAATGGAAGATCTCCTGCGCGAGCGCGCGCGAAGCGGCAGCGCCGTCGTTGACGACGATGAAGGCCGCAACCTCTTCGTCGCGGATCGGATCGCGCGCGGCAACGACTGCCGCCTGTTTGACCAGAGGCGACGTCGTGAGCACGGCCTCGATCTGCGCGGCTGAGATGTTTTCCCCGGCGCGCCGCACGAGGTGCTTCAACCGGTCGACGAACACGAAGGCACCGTCCTCGTGCTGCCAGGCGCTGTCGCCGGTGTGAAACCAGCCGCCGCGCCAGGCCTGCTCGGTGGCCTCGGGGTCTTTCAGATAGCCCGAGAAGAAGCCGCGCCGTGGCGTCGCTTCGGAATGACGCACGCAGAGTTCACCGACCGTGCCCGGCGGCACAGCGTTGTCGTCGGCATCGAGGATGGTCATTTCGAGGCCGGGCACGCTGTGGCCGATCGTGTTGGTCTCGAGATGGCGCGGCTCGACCGTGTTGAACGGACTGCGTCCGGTCTCCGTCATGCCCCAGCCCTCGACGAACGGGATGCCGAAGCGCTCGCGGGCTCGCGCGCGCTGCTCGGGATTGGCGCCGACGCCCATCGAGAAGCGGAGCGCATGGGCCTGCTCGTCCGGCGTCTCCGGCTGGGCGAGCAGGGCCGCGACGATCACGCCGAGATAGTGCAGCACGGTTGCGCGGCAGGAGACGATGTCGCGCCAGGCCAATTTCGCGTTGAAGCGCTCCGGCAGGATCAGGCAGCCGCCGGTCAGCATCATCGCGATCGGGGTCAGCGTCAGGCCGGCCATGTGGAACAGCGGCAGCGGGCTGTAGAGGCGCTCCGTTCCGGCATGATACGTCGCCTCGCCGCCGTGGCTGACGTACCAGCGGCCGGTCGAGACCACGTATTCGTTGGTCAGGATGCAGCCCTTCGGACGCGCCGTCGTGCCCGACGTGTAGAGCAGCGCCGCCTCGGTCTCGCTTCCGGGCTCGCAGGTGCGCGGTGGTGGCCGCCGAGCAAGTGGAATCTGCCTCACGCTCGCGCCGAGATCGTCGCCGGATACTTCAAGCACGGGCACCGCGCCGGCCAGTGCCTTCTGCAATTCCTTCTGGTCGTGCAGCGTGACGATCAGGTCGGGCTCGGCATGTGCGATCAAATACTCGATTTCCGCCGCGCGATAGGCCGGGTTGATCGGAACGATCGAGACGCCAAGGCTGTTGAGCGCCAGCCAATGCACGATGAAATCGGGCCGGTTCTCCAGCAACAGACAGGCACGGTGTCCATGGCCGAAGCCCGATGCGCGGTATTGTTCGCGCAATGCGCAGACCTGCCGCGCAATGTCGCCATAGGACAATTCGACGCCATCGGGAAAATAGCCGCGGTCGGGACGCGCGGGAATGCAGAGGAAGGGTTTGAACGCCGCCGCATCTGCAGTCGCAGCGAACACGCTGAACACGGTGTACATCGTGACAAAGCTTCCCTCTGGCGGCCGCAGGTCGATGTCAACGATGCCGGTCCATAGAGAGCTGCTTCGTTGAGCGCGCTGCCGCGATCGCGGCGTTGCGCGGAAGCTATAAGGCTGGGTAATGTGCTGTCAAATTGATTATGAGTTTTTAAAAAACTCATATGTAGTTTGAAGTCAAATCGGGAGGTAACGAGATGAAGATGCATATGCTGTCGGGCGGACGTCTGCGGATGTCCAAGCGCACGTATCTGCCTGACGCCGTGCGCGGCGAGATGATCGATCTGCCGGTCGCCTGCGTGCTGTTGCGGCATACGCAGGGCAATGTGCTGTTCGACACCGGATGCCATCCCGACGTCGCGACCGATCCAGAAGGGCGGCTCGGAACGCTCGCCAAATACATGCAGCCGATCATGCCGGCGGACGATCATGTGCTGACGAGCTTGAAGGCGGTTGGCCTTGGCCCCGACGATATCGACGTGGTGATCTGCTCTCACCTGCACACCGATCATTGCGGCTGCAACGCCTTCTTCGAGAGGGCGACGATATTCGTTCACGCCCTCGAGGTCGAGGCCGCGAATGCGGATAACGCGTTCGATCGCGGATACATCAAGGCGGATTGGGATCATCCGCTGAAAATGGAGATCTTCGACCGGCAGATGGATGTGTTCGGCGATGGCAAACTGACGCTGGTCCCGCTGCCGGGACATTCGAAGGGAACGACCGGCGCGCTGGTCAAGCTGGATCAGAGCGGCGAATATCTGCTCGCGTCCGACGCACTCAGCGTGCGCGCCAATCTCGATCAGCGGACCTCACCGAGGAACAGCCTCGACGTCGACCAGTTCCTGAACTCGCTCGACGAGATCGCCAGGCTCGAGGCATCCGGCGTCAAGATCATCTGCGGTCATGACGACGCGCAGTGGACCAGTCTGCAGAAGGGCCTGAACGCATATACGTGAGGACCTGCGCCTGAGGCTTTGGCGCGGTTTGCAGATGTCGTTCCGCGCGATATGGTGTGCCGCCGCCGGAGTTCATCTGGCTCACAACAACAAGGAAAATGCAGATGTCCAAGGATGGTTTGTGCGCGATCGTGACGGGATCGGCATCGGGCCTCGGCGCCGCCACCGCGCAAATCCTCGCCACCGAGGGCGCGCGCCTCATCATCAACTATTCCAACAGCAAGGCGGAAGCCGAGGCGACCGCGGAAGCCTGCCGCAAGCAAGGCGCCGAGGTGCTGGTGGTGCAGGGCGACGTGTCGCGCGATGAGGACTGCAAGAAGATCGCAGCCGCTGCGCAGGGCTGGGGCCGTCTCGACGTACTGGTCAACAATGCCGGCACCACCAAGCATGTGCCGCATCACGATCTCGACGGCCTGACGGCGGAGGACTTCCAGCGCATCTATGCCGTCAACACCATCGGCCCGTTCCAGATGGTCCGTGCTGCGCGCACTCTGCTCGAGGCCGGCGCAAAGGCTTCCGGCCATCCCTCGGCGGTGGTGAACGTTTCCTCGGTCGCGGGCATTTCCGGCGGCGGTTCGTCGGTCGCCTATGCCGCGAGCAAGGGCGCGCTCAACACCATGACGCAGTCGCTGGCGCGCGCCCTGGCGCCGTTGATTCGCGTCAACACCGTGTGCCCCGGCTATATCGATACGCCCTGGTTCACCAAGGGGCGCGGCGAGGCGGGCGCCAAGCAGGTGCGTGATGCCGTGGTCGCGCGCGTGCCGCTGAAGGTCGCATCAACGGCCGAAGATATCGCCAATCTCGTCTGCTTCCTGGCGAGCCCGGCGTCGAGCAACATGACCGGCGAATTCGTCCGCATGGACGCCGGCATGCATCTCATTCAGTGACGTCGCAATCCACGCCTTCAGGGTAGTTGCTGAAACGAAAATGCCCGGGCCTGGCCCGGGCATTTTGATTTTGACCCAATGTGCGGCTTCGCCGTCACCGGTTTCCGATATCCGGGATCACGCGCGCCGCGACCAGCCGGTTCCAGATGAACAGCACCACCAGCGCGCCGATCGTGGCGGTGATGAAGCCGGCGCCCTGTTCAGGACCGTAATGGCCGATGGCCTGGCCGATGAAGGTCGCGAGAAACGCGCCGGCGATACCGAGCACGGTGGTGAGAATAAAGCCGTTTGGATTATTCGGTCCCGGCGACAGGAGCCGCGCGATGATCCCCGCGACAAAGCCGACGATGATGACCCAGATGATGCCGCCCATGACTGTCGTCCTCCTCAGATGGAATCAACGCTGGCGCTAAAGCCGGCCGTTCAGCTCGTCGCCGCTCGGCAGCCGGCCGTCCGGCGTCAGATGATTGATCGCGTCGGGCAGATACTGGCTCAGGCCCTGCAGCAATTGGTCGCGCGACATGCCGCTCTGCGACGCCAGCGAGTCGATCTGGTCGGCGCCGAGCGCGTTGGCGAGATCGCCGGGCGCGATCTGCTTGTTGGGGCCGTTGCTGACCCAGGAATTGGCCGCGTCGCCATGGCCCTTCTGCTGCAATTGGCTGAGCAGATCGCCGAGGCCGCCGCTGAGCACGGTGCCGGCTGCGCCGCCGGCGAGCAGGCCGCCAAGGCCGCCCTTGAGCAGATCACCGAGCCCGCCACCACCGGCTCCGCCGGGCAGGCTCGCGGTGACGTTGCCGGGGAGTGATGGCGCTTGCGCCGGCGTCGGCTGAGGGGCGGTCGCGCCCGGCTGGCCGCCGGAGAAATGCTTGACCGCCTTCCAGGCGAGCAACGCCAGGATGGCCATGGTCATCGGCGACATTCCGCTGCCGCCGCTGCTGGAGCTGTCGGATGGTGTGCTCGGCGCGCTGGGACCGCGGGGCCCGTTCTGCATGCCGTTGAGTACGTCGAGTAAACCCATGATCGTCTCCTGCCGCAACCGTGCCCCGAGCCGGAAACATAGCTTCGGGCCATGACGGTTACAAGGCGGGCCACCCGGGCGGCGGCGCGTGGAAATAGGCAGGCAACCCCAGGTCTGCTATCGAGCCCTGATGAACGGACGTTTAGCCAGATGAACGCGGACCGGCCGATCGGCATCGCGGGCGCCGGAAGCATCGGGTGCTTCGTCGGCGGCATGCTGGCTGCGTCCGGCCGCCGCGTCGCGCTGCTGGCGCGGCCGCGGTTGATCCAGGAGATCGCAGGCAACGGCTTGCGGGTCAGCAGTTTCGACGGCTCGGAGCGGGCGGTATCCGCGGACCGGTTCATTCTGTCCGACGATCCGTCGATCCTGCACGACGTCCAGACGGTGCTGGTGACGGTGAAGAGCGCCGATACAGCCGAGATCGCCGAACTGATCGCACGCCACGCAGCTGCCGATGCCGCGGTGATCAGCCTGCAGAATGGCGTCGGCAATGTGCCGCTGCTGCGCGACCGCCTGCCGGGTCGCAAGGTGCTCGGCGGGATGGTGCCGTTCAATGTGGTGGCGCTCGGCGACGGCCGCTTCCATCGCTCGACCTCGGGCGACATCGTGATCGCGCAGGACGATGCCGGCACCGCCGCGCGGCTCTCGGTGCCGGGTCTTGCGATGAAGGGCACCGGCAACATCGACGGCGTGCAGTGGGGCAAGCTGATCGTCAATCTCAACAACGCGCTCAACGCGCTGTCCAACATTCCGCTGCGGCAGCAGCTCGCACAGCGCGGCTGGCGACGACTGTTCGCCGACCAGATGGCCGAGGGTTTGGCCGCGATTCGCGCCGAAGGGATTGTGCCGGTGTCGCCGACGCCGCTGCCTTCGAGCTGGATGCCCGCATTGTTGCGGCTGCCGGACGCGCTGTTCGACATGCTGCTCGGCCGTACCATGAAGATCGATCTCGAAGCGCGCTCCTCGATGTGGGAGGATCTGCAGCGTGGCCGGCGTACTGAGATCGACTATCTGCAGGGCGTGATTACCGCGATCGCGGATCGCCGCGGCCTGGAGGCTCCGTTGTCGCGCCGCGTCATCGCGCTGATCCGCAAGGCGGAGGCCGACGGCAAGGGCTCGCCGGGGCTGACACCGGAGCAGATTCGCAATGGCCGCTGACCGTGAGCGCCGACGATCGTCTGGCATAGCATTCGGATAACCGAGGAGGTGACATCATGAAACGATGCTGCATCATGCTGCTCACGCTTGTTGCGCTTGGCACCGGCCCGGTGCGCGCGGCGCCGCCGACCGTGACGCCTTCGCCGGGCTATGATGCGCGTTTGCAGGAGCAGCGCGCAGCGGCTGCGGCATCGAGCCGATCGGCTGGGTGGCCTGCGCGCAAGCCGGTCACGCATCGCCACCACAAGCGCAGTCGCGCGCACTGAGCCATTGCAGAGAAGACCTCAAATGAAGCTGCCGTTCCTCGCGCTCACCTTCGTGCTCGGCATCACGACGGCCGCCGACGCCGCCGACTATGCCGGTTCGATCAGTGCCTACCGGCACGCCAATCATATGCCCGCGGTGAAGCTCGACGCGAAGCTGAATGCGATGGCGCTGAAGCAGGCGCAGGCGATGTCGGCAACCGGATCGGTCAGCCACTCCGCGGGCGGCAGCTTCTTCACCCGCATCGCGCCGCTGAAGAAGCAGCGCGCCGCAGAAAATATCGGCGCCGGCTTCATCGCCTTCGCCGAGATGCTGAAGCAGTGGGAGAACTCGGCGGGACATCGCGAGAATCTCTTGATGCCAGGCGCGAAGCGCGTGGGTGTTGCCTTCGTCGACAATCCGAAGTCGCCGTACCGCAGGTTCTGGGCGATGGTGATTACCGACTGACGTCGGTTCGCTTCGCAACCTTGGTCGGCGGCGGCGATGCCGGCGTGAACAGTTTCTTCAGGCCGTCCAATCCTTCGGAAAGCCGCGGCCATTCGCAGGAGAACGTGCCCTTCACGCAACTCGCTGCCTGCGGCCGTACCTTGGGAAGAGGGGTAGCAGCAACCCGCGGCTTGACCGGCCGTGCGACCGGGGCCGGGACTTTCGCCGGCTCGCTGTGCACTGGCTCGCTCTGCAGTGACGCCTGCTGAAGCTGCGGCGGCCGCACCTGCTGCTTGTCCTGCCGCTCGAGCTGCTTGGCATTGAACGCCGCGACGATGCTCGAGCGGCGCTCCTTCTCGAGATAGCCGGTATATTCCTGGTCGATCTTCCTCTGCTCGTCCGGCGTCGGATTGGGGCCGGCGATGTCGAAGCTGCGATCCTGCATGAAGTCGTAGTAGGTGTAGCCGCCGCCGGGCTTGCGGCGTCCGGCAAACTTGGCATTGCAGTCGGCGAGTTGCGCGGTCTTGTCTTCCCTGGACTTCGCCTTCTCGGCGACGTCGGCGCAATCCTCAAAATCCTTCGGCGCGCCGCGCCACCATTGCGCGTGCGCGCTCAACGGCGCCAGCGCCAACGCGGCGACAAAAGCGGCAACAGCCAACGTCGATGATCGTGACGGCATCACGGACATTGCAACCAAATCCGAACGACACAGAGTGAGCAGATTGTCGCCATTTTAGTGACGCTTGTCACCTGGAACCGGACGATTTCCCTGACCATTTAAGTCGCAGATCAGCCATTTGGCCTGATCGAGTAATCGCTGTACGCAATTGCAATGTATCAAGAATTCTTAGCGTAACGGCGCGGCGGTAATTGGAACAATTCGCCTCGAATAGTTCATTTCACTCTATGCAGCAATGCGACGAGTTCCGCCTGCCGATGTGTGCCGGTCTTCTGGAAAATCGTCTTGAGCTGATTGCGCGCGGTGGCAAGGGCAATGCCGGCCTCCCGTGCGGCCGCCTCGATCGAATCGCCGCGCGCAAGTCGCGTGGCGAGGCGCGCCTGGGCCGGCGTCAGCTCGAATGCCGCCGCCAGCAGCGCCTGATCGAATGCGGCGTTGCCCTCGAGATCGCGGATCAACAGGATCGCGCGCGCGCCCAGGAACGGTGAGCGTGCGGCGGGAGGCACCGGCTGCATCTGGATCACGATTGGCCGCTTGTCGATCCTGCGCACCACGATCGGCGATGTCGGGAGCGGGTGCAGGTCCGAACTGTGGGCCAGCAGATCGATCAGCCTGGTCAGATCGGCATTGGCCTGCCGGTCGAGCAAGGTGAGGCGGTTGTTCCGGATCGCAAGTTCATGGCCGAGGCAGGCTTCCGCCTGGCCGTTCATGCCGATGACGGCGCCGAAGCGGCCGACGGCAATCGCCGCGACCTGAATCAGGTCGAGCGCGCTGGTGATGCCCGAAATTGCGGAGCGGCCGACGACGGCAGAGAGCGTCGCGGCTTCGGTGAGCCGCGCCGACACGCGCGAGAGTGCCTTGACCTCGTCGGCGTCGAACATGCCTTCCTTCGGCGAGCGCTGGATCGTCAATCCCCACAACGCAGGGCCGGAGCGGAAGCCGATAGCGGCAAACCATTTCAGTCCGAACTCGCCGAGCGACGTGTAGAGGGGGTCGCGCAGCATCTCGGTTTCGCCGCCGAACAGGTCGGCGTCGGTGATGACGTTGGTGCCGGCGAGCATCAGCGGCACGCCGCGCGCTGCGCGAATGTCGGTGAGATGAAGATTCTGCGGGAAGTAGGTCTTGGTGAAATAGTCGGTGATCGATTGCGTGCGCGGAATGTCTTCGGTGCGGATATCGCTCTGAAGCATCGCCGCCCCGGTCGCGCCGACGGC
Organism: Bradyrhizobium sp. JR3.5; assembly: GCF_054057015.1. Lineage (NCBI taxonomy): Bacteria > Pseudomonadati > Pseudomonadota > Alphaproteobacteria > Hyphomicrobiales > Nitrobacteraceae > Bradyrhizobium > Bradyrhizobium sp. JR3.5. The sequence goes on along the minus strand of NZ_JBSRYV010000002.1, from coordinate 2,336,073 downwards.
CCCGCAGACCTCGTCCATGAAGGACGGCCAGGTCGCGGGATCGAGAACCACGTCGCCAAGGCGCGCGGTCACGTCGTCCAGCCTGTGCACGTCGACCAAAGGCTCAGCTCCGCCTGATGCAGATTTTTGTTGTTTCACAGGACGAAACAGGTCGGACCTGTTTCGCCCGCTACCGTGCATAAGAAGGCCCGCACCGCCAAATATGCAAGTTAAATCAGCGGCGCGCCCGAGGGCCGGGCCCGCAAACCCCGACGAAACATGATCGAAAATCGGCGAGCGGCGCGAGCCCGCCGCTACAGCAAATGCAGATCCCGGCGGCGATCGGCCTCGGCCAGCGCCACGCGGCAGAAGCTGGCGGCGATCGCGACGACGTCCTCGACGGCTTGCGGATATTGCTTCGAGACCCAGCGCAGGGCGATCGAGATGACCGCACCGACCATGCCGATCGAGAGCAGCGTGGCAGCGGCGGCCTTGTCGCCGTGTCTGGGATCAAGCGTCGGCGGCACCAGGATATCGCTGAAGACGCGCAGGGCGTCGAGCTTGACGGCATCGACCGCCGGACTGATGCCGGAAATCTCCAGCAGGAAGACCCGCGCGGGCTTCGGGTGCTCCTTCAAACGGGTGAAATACAGCGTCAGCGCGGCGCGCAGCCTCATCTCGGCATCGCCGCCGGCGGCCGCCGCGGCGGCCGTCATTTCCTCGTGGAGGTGGCCGACGACATGGTTGTAGGCGGCGATCAGCAGGGCTTCGCTGTTGGAAAAGGATTCGTAGAAATAGCGTTCGGTGAGCTCGGCCGCCTCGCAGATCGCCTTCACGGTGGCGCCGCGATAGCCGACCTCGCCATAGACCTCGATCGCCGCATCGATCAGCTTCAGCCGCCGCTCGGCGCGGCGTTCCTCGGCGTCCATACCGCCATAGAGGCGGGCTTTCCGGCTGCTTGCCATGAAAAGTGTATTGACACGCGCCATTGTCAGATGTCAAGTTATCTGACAATACGGATTGTCAATTGTGCCGCGGGAGGGTCAGGGCATGTCTGCTCATTTCGACGTGTTGATCGTGGGTGCCGGGCTGTCGGGCATCGGTGCCGGCTATCATCTGCAGACCAACTGTCCGGATCGCAGCTACGCCATTCTCGAAGGCCGCGATTGCATCGGCGGGACCTGGGACCTGTTTCGCTATCCCGGCATCCGCTCCGACTCCGACATGTACACGCTCGGCTATTCGTTCCGGCCCTGGACCGAGCCGAAGGCGATCGCCGACGGCCCGTCGATCCTCAATTATGTGCGCGAGACCGCGCGCATGTACGGCATCGACAAGAACATCCGCTTCAACCACCGCGTCGTGCGCGCCGACTGGTCATCGGCCGACTCGCAATGGACGGTCGAAGTCGAGCGCGGGCCGGAGAAGACGATCGAGCGTCTCACCTGCACCTTCCTGTTCATGTGCAGCGGCTACTACAAATATGAGCACGGCTACACGCCTGACTTCCCCGGCATCGCCGATTTCGCCGGCCGCGTCGTCCATCCGCAGAAGTGGACCGATGACATCGACTATGCCGGCAAGAAGGTGGTGGTGATCGGCAGCGGCGCGACCGCGGTGACGCTGGTGCCGGAAATGGCCAAGACCGCCGCGCATGTCACGATGCTGCAGCGTTCGCCGACCTATGTCGTGGCGCGGCCGGATGAGGACAAGGTCGCCAACTGGCTGCGGGCGCGGCTGCCGGCAAAACTCGCTTACGGCCTCACGCGCTGGAAGAACGTGCTGTTCGGCATGTATTTCTACCGGCTCTGCAAGCGCGATCCGGAGCGCGTGAAGAAGCTGATCCTCGGCGGCGTGCGCCATGCGCTCGGCCCCGATTACGACGTCGCCACCCATTTCACGCCGAGCTACAATCCGTGGGACCAGCGGCTTTGCCTGGTGCCGAACGGCGATCTCTTTCAGTCGCTGCGCAGCGGCGGATCGTCTGTCGTGACCGACCAGATCGAGACCTTCACGCCCGGCGGCATCAAGCTCAAGAGCGGCAATGTGCTCGAGGCCGATGTCGTGGTGACCGCGACCGGCCTCGATCTGCAGGTGCTCGGCGGGCTCGAGATCAAGGTCGACGGCGCGCCGATCGATCTGTCGAAGACCATGAACTACAAGGGGCTGATGTATTCGGGCGTGCCGAACCTTGCCGCGGCGTTCGGTTACACCAACGCGTCCTGGACGCTGAAATGCGACCTGACCTGCGAATATGTCTGCCGCATCCTCAACCACATGAAGGCGAACGGCTACGCGCAAGTGACGCCGCGGCGGAACGATCCGACCGTGACCGAGCTGCCCTGGGTGGATTTCTCCTCGGGCTATATCCAGCGCGCCGCCGCCAGGTTCCCCAAACAGGGCTCGCGCCGGCCGTGGCGGCTCTACCAGAACTATGCGCTCGATATCATGACGCTGCGTTTCGGCTCGCTGAAGGATGAGGCGATCGAGTTTCTGCCGGCGCGCCGGGCCAGCGCGCCGAATGCTGCTGCGAACCCGGCCCGGCAAGTGGCGTAAAAGCGCTACGCCGAACTCAACGTAACTTCGCACGCGCCCGATGGGACGCGGGCTGGCGATCATTCGGCACCTCTGCTATGGGATGGCGACGCACCGCATGCTTCGGCTAGCGGGCGGTGCGGTCCCGTAGCTCAGCCGGATAGAGCGACGGTTTCCTAAACCGTAGGTCGGAAGTTCGAGTCTTCCCGGGATCGCCATTTTCCGCCTGGCTGCGCCCAATGCGCGCCATGGGCGCACCCTTCACCTCTCATCGAAGCCCCAACGGTGTTTGCGCAACGGGCTCGCGCACGGTCTGCCGGGCGTCAGCCGCCTCAGTTCACCCCAAATTAGGGAAAGCCCGGGACAATGGGGAGGGGGCCACCGGAAGACCGCGCGCATGCGAGCCAGCGTTCCAGAACGGGTTGGAGAGGGCGGCAACGACGCCGTTCGCGATCCGCTGCGTTCGAAGGGCCGGCCGCTCGTTGTCGATGTCGACGGGGTGATGGTTCCGGGAAGCTCCTTCCCGGCGGATATCGCTTCCGGGATCACAAGCCGCTTTCGCGCCGTCACCACGGCGATTGCCACCGCCTTGGGACTCGCAGCACGTATTGCTGATGCATCGGGCTTCGATCCATCCCGCGCGCGGTTCGACCACGACGTCGTGACCTTCCTTTTGCAGGTGCTGGGCGAAGGCCGCCCCGTCTATCTCTGTTCGGAAATCCATCCCGAGCCGTTCGTCAGCGCGGTTGCCCAGCATCTCGGCGTCTTCACGGCCTGGGCCGCTACACCGGACGGCCGTTCGCCGGCTTCGCGGAGCGACGACCTGCCGCCCGTGCTCCGGCAGGGCTTCGACTACATCGGCGGCGAAGCAGTCGCGCTGCCCGGCTTTTCGTCGCGCGTGGCGCGCCACGGTCGATCCGCCCCGGCCGGTGTGCGCAGCTGGCTGAAGCTGCTTCGGGTGCATCAATATGCGAAGAATGCGCTCGTGCTGGTGCCGCTGCTGACCGCGCATAAATTTGAACCGGCGTCAGCGGCGACGTCGCTGCTTGCGGTGATCGCATTCTCGCTCTGTGCGTCGGGTGCCTACATCCTGAACGACATTCTCGATATCAACGCCGACCGCGCGCATCCGGCCAAGCGCAACCGTCCGATCGCAAGCGGCGCCATCCCGGCGCCGCAAGCTGCCGGTGCGATGGCCCTCGCGCTGGCCGCCGCGTTCGCGATCGCACTGTGCATATCGGTCGAATTCAGCGGCGTCCTGCTCGGCTATTTCGTGCTGACCACATCCTATTCATTACGGCTCAAGCGCATCGCGATCGTCGACGTCGTCGTGCTGGCGACGCTTTACACCGTCCGGGTGATCGGCGGCGCGGTCGCGATCAGCGTGCCGATGTCGGAATGGCTGCTCGCGTTCTCGCTGTTCATCTTCATGTCGCTGGCGCTGGTGAAGCGCCATATCGAGCTCGCCAGCCAGCCGGACGCCGCGGTGCTGGCGGCGCGCGGCTACCGGATCGAAGACAAGTCGATGGTCGCGATCCTCGCCGCGGCGTCGGGCTTCAACGCCGTCGTGATCTTCACGCTCTACATCTCGTCCGATACGGTTCGCGCGCTCTACAGCCATCCGCAGCTGCTCTGGGTCTGCTGTCCGATCTTGATGTACTGGATCGGCCGCGTGATGCTGTTCGCGCAGCGCGGATTGATCGATGATGATCCCGTGATGTTCGCGCTGCGCGATCGCGCCAGCTGGGCCGCGCTTGGCGCGATCGGCGTCATCATGCTCGCCGCCATCTAGCGATGCCGACCGTAGCATTGCCAGGACGTGCAAGCGTGATCTCCGATCCGGGCGAGATTCGTCTCTCCGGCTGGGGCAACTATCCGAAGGCATCGACCAAACTGCTGGAGCCACCGACGCCCGCGGCCGCGCGGGATGCTCTGCTCGGACGCTCCGGCGTCGTCGCGCGCGGAGCGGGCCGCGCCTATGGCGATGCGGCGATCGGCACGCAAGCCACGATTTCATCGCGCGGCCTGAGCCGGATGCGGAGCTTCGATACCGCGACCGCCCAGTTGACGGTCGAAGCCGGCGTGACGATCGCCGACATCCTTGCCGCGTTCGAGCCGCGGGGCTTCTTCCTGAGAGTCGTGCCCGGCACGAAATTCGTGACGGTCGGAGGTGCGATCGCAGCCGACGTTCATGGCAAGAACCACCATCGCGACGGCGGCTTCGGCAACATCGTCGATTCATTCCGCCTTGCGCTGCCCGGCGGTGAGATCGTTTCCTGCTCAAGGTCGGAAAACGCCGCGCTGTTCGCGGCGACGCTGGGCGGCATGGGCCTGACCGGCATGATCCTCGAGGCGACACTGCGGCTGCTCCCGATCGAGACGGCCTGGCTGCGGCAAGACACCCGCGTCGCCGGCAATCTCGACGCAGCGATCGATCAGTTGGAAGGCAACGCGTCCTCCACCTATTCGGTGGCCTGGATCGACTGCCTTGCGCGCGGCGCGGCGCTCGGACGGTCGCTGGTCTATTCGGCCGAGCACGCCACCCGCCGCGACATCGATAGGTTGGGGCCCGACCTCGCGCCGTTCCCCAGCCCTCGCACCCGGCTTCTGTCGGTGCCGGAGTTGTTTCCTGGATGGCTGCTCAATGGCACGTCGATGCGTGTATTCAACGAGCTGTATTTCCGCCGCGGCGCTGCACATCAGGGCAAGCAGCGGCTCGTCCACTGGGATCCCCATTTCTTTCCGCTCGATGCGATCTCCGACTGGAACAGGATCTACGGCCGGCGCGGTTTCGTGCAGTATCAATGCGTGATCCCGCTCGAGCGCGCCCGCCGCGTGCTTGCCGACATCCTGGATCGGGTGTCCCGGCGCGGCGATGCGTCGTTTCTTGCGGTGCTCAAGCAGCTCGGCGATGGCGGCGGGCCGATGTCGTTTCCGCTTCGCGGCTACACCCTGACGATGGACTTTCCCATCAGCGACACGCTGTTCGCGTTTCTTGATCAGCTCGACGCGCTGGTGGTCGATGCCGGCGGTCGGCTCTACCTCGCCAAGGACGCGCGGCAATCGCGCGCGACATTCGAATCCGGATATCCCGGCCTTGCGGCCCTGCGGGGACATCCGCCAGCAGACTGGGGCGAACACGCGCCTCGCGTCGCATCTTTCAGCACGGCTTGGAATTTGATGACCGGCACAAAATCAATTCTGGTGATTGGCGGCAGCTCGGACATCGGGCACGCGACGGCGCTGCGTTATGCAAAGGAGGGGTGGCGCGTGACGCTCGCCGCCCGCGATCTCGCAGCCGCGCAGCGCAACGCCGACGATATCGGGACGCGAAGCGGCGTCGACACGACGGTTCAGTCGCTCGACGTGCTGCAGACCGGGCAGCTTGCCGGCTTCGTTGCCGGGCTTTCCGTGCTTCCGGACACCGTCGTGTGCGTTGTCGGAGAACTCGGCGATCAGCTGCGTGCCCAAACCGATCCCGAGCTTGCGACGACGATCATGCGTACCAATTTCGAGGCACCGAGCCTGTTGCTCGAACAGTTCGCGCAAGCCTTCGAGGCGCGCGGCTCGGGAACCATCGTCGGGGTCAGCTCGGTCGCGGGCGATCGCGGGCGGGCGTCGAACTACTACTACGGCGCGGCCAAGGCCGGCTTCACGCAATTTCTGTCCGGCCTGCGCAATCGCCTGGCGCTCGCGGGCACGGTCCGCGTCGTCACCGTCAAGCCCGGATTCGTGCGCACGAAGATGACGGCGCATATGAAGCTGCCGGCGCCCCTGACCGTGCAGCCGGATCGGGTCGCGGAGGATATTTACCGCGCCAACGTGACGAGGCCGCGGGACGTGATCTATGTGGCCAGGCGATTTTGGCTCGTGATGGCGATCATCTGCGCGCTGCCGGAGACGATCTTCAAGCGGATGCGCATCTGACGCTGGCCTCGTTGATTGCTTCCGCTCTTGAGCTGCGTAGCAGCACAATTCCGACAATGAGCGCGATCAGCGGAACGATTGCGAAGCCGCCGATCGAGAGCGTGCCGAGCGCCTGTTCGCCGTTGTGGGAGGACGCCATCTGGGTCGCTTGCAGGTAGCCAAACGCCCCGATCGGGATCGGCAAGGCGTAAATGATGCCTCGTTCCCACTCGCGCGCGCTCGCCAGAAGCGCCGGCAACAGCAGCGCCAGGCCGACGCTGAAGATCAGAAAGTCGTAGTCGTAGGCGTAGGGGCTGATGCAGACCGACACGATCACGACGAGGCCGAGGCGTTCGCGCGCCGGTATCGCCCGGAAGGCGGCGATGAGAACGACGGCAAGCGCCAGGACCGCGACGGCGCCCTGGGCGACGAATGCTGCCGACGCGGACGTCCCTGCCGTTCGCGACGCGGCATAGATCGAGATCATGCGATGCATCGGGTAATTTCCTTGCTCCAGGAACACCGACGACTCGCGCACGCTCTGCAGGAACGCGCGCCAGATCTCCACGCCGAAAGCCGCCGTACAGATCGCTGAGCTGACCAGCACGACGGCGGCGGCCGTCATCACGACGATCCAGGAACGCCGCAGGATGGCGTAGACCGCGAACGCGATGGCGAGATGCGGCTTGATGATCATCAGGCCGAGGGAAGCCCCGGCGAGGATCGGCCGCTCTTCAAAGAACAGGCAGACCATTCCGATCAGCGCGGCCGTCAGCAGGCCGTTCTGCCCGCAGGCCAGTGTGATCCCGATGGTCGGAAAGAAGACGATGAGCACGAGCACAAAGTTCTCGCCTGCGAGACGGCGCAGCACGGCAAGGTAAAGCGTCAGCGTCGAGGCGGCGAACAGCGAATAGGCAATCCCGACCGGGATCAGCGCGAACGGCGCCAGCAGCAGGCTGAACTGCGGCGGATAGGTCCACGACATGAAACCATCGTGCCCGCCCGATGCCTCCCTCTGGATGACGATGAGCTTCGCGAACTGGTAGGCCTGATCCACGGTGCCCAGCCACACCAGCTTTGCGGTGATGTAGAAGGCGGCAAAATCGACGAGCTCGCGGCCATGCCCGAGCCCGACTTGAGCGAGCCACACCGCCTTGAAGACGATGGCGATGACCAGGAGCGCGAGGATTCCACGGATGTAGGCGGTCCGTTTCGACGTGGTCGACCGAATAGCTTCGAGGGTAGTTGCGAACATCAAGCCGGGCCCTGTTTCGGCAGTTCAGGCTAGGCCGAATAGGTTAAGCAGTCGAAAAATCGGGTGGGAGAGCGTAGTTCGGCGCCTGTCGCCCGATAGCCGCCGGGACGCATCACATCGGCCCGTGGGGGCGTTGCCGGAACCGGGCGGTATCTTGGTGCCCGGCAGCGACTTTCGCTGGAGCTCTGTCGGCGGCAGTGATAACGGCTGGGAAAACCATCTCATGACGGGCCGCATGCCGAAACCTCCGCCTCCTTCCCATCGCGGGCCCAGCCCACCCCCGGCTCTGCAACGCGCCATGGTCGCGTTGCAGATGGGGCAAGTCGTCGAAGCCGAGCGGCTGGCGGCGGAGGTGTTGAAGGCAAACCGGACCGATGTCGGCGCGGCCTCGATCCTGGCACGGGCGCTGATGGCCCAGAGGCGCAACGAGGAGGCGATCGCGCCGCTCGAGCGCGCCACGCGCCGCGTCGAGGATCCCGGCCTCGAAACCCTGCTCAGCGCGGCGCTCGGCGGCGCCGGTCGCCGCAGCGAGGCGATCGATCTGTTGCGGCGAACCACCGCGCGGCGGCCGCCGTTCCTTCCCGCATTTCAGGAGTTGGCAGGGCAATTGGCCGCGGCCGGCCGCTTTGACGAGGCGGTTGCCGTCATCGATAGCGCGCTTGCTCTCGCGCCCGCGAGCCTCGAATTGCAGCTCCTGCTCGCGCAGATCCTGCCCCATCGCAATGAGCGCGGCCGCGCGCGGGAGATTCTGGAGAAGCTGCGCACCGTGGCGCCGGGGCATCCCGATATCCTGGCCGCGCTCGCGCGCGTGCTGCTACTCGATGGTGAATACGCGGCTGCGGCGGATCTCTACCGTCAGGTGCTGGCGCAGCGCCCCGACGATCCCCTGACGCGGACCAGCTTCTCCGCCTGTCTTCTGGAGATGGGCGACCGCGCCGCCGGCGAAGCCAATCTGCGTCTGGCGTTGCGCGGCCGGCCGCAAATGATAGGCCGCACGACGTCCGCGCTGGCCATGGCATCGCACGGCCGCTTCTTCTTCCGTCCGAGCGCGGTTGCGAAATTTCTAAGCTAGGCAAAGCTCGGGCAAATCATGTCGCGAGAACACGGATTGTCCCGGCCGTGCGAGTGTCGTCCCTGCGCAAGCAGGGACCCATAACCACGAATGGTCATTGTTAAGCACTGCCGGAACGACGAGCCCCTTCACCACATCCGCTGCGGCGTATGGGTCCCTGCTTGCGCAGGGACCACGAATGGAGGAAGCCGCGCCGAACGCCGTCTCTTGCGCCCGATCTACGTGCGAAACTGGCGGCGATAGAGTCCAGGCTCGCGGGCCATCCTGTTGGACAGTTCCTGTGCGCGCGACGTTTCATCCGGTGTCATCGCCGCGGTCTGGGCGACCCAGTTTTCGCGCTTCACCGGGAAGCATTGCGCAACCGGCGTGCCCTTGGGCAAGGTGCCGCTGAAATTGGTGTCGTGCCAGCGCGCCGGGAAATGAATCCAGCTGTCGTGAAACTGATCGCAATCGACCATGCCGGTCAGTGTGGTGAACGGCAGGTCGAACCGATTGGCCGGATGCGTGAAGAACAGCGAGTAGCCCGCCGGCGCCTCGATGGTCCACAGATTGACGAACTTGATGAGGAAGCGGTCCTGTTCGAACAGCGGCGAGCCGATCACCTGGCTTTCGTCGTGGAATCCGACCGGCGAGCGCGGGAATTCGAGCACGCCTCCGGACGGCAGGTCGTTGTCCCATGTGATCTCGCCATTCTCGATCTTGAGGTCGCAGACCAGCGGCATCAGGAAACCCGATGTCATCGCATCAACGAATGGCGGGCAGCGCTTGACGGTATCCTCCTCGCGATTGCTCATCGCATTGAAGGCCTGCGTCGGCATCGCCTTGAGCCATCCGGGAAGGCCCAATGACGCGGGCACCGGCGCTGGAATCTTACCCTCGAGTTCCGCTGGGCAGCGGAATTTGATGGCTAACGCTTCGTTGTTGTTGGACACGGTTTGGCCCTTGGTTCGTTCAGTGTCGGCAGCGCCCTTGCGCCAGTCGATGCTGATCTAGCACGCGATGACGGGGCGGAGAAAGCAGCCGCATCTCGTGCAGCGCGAGCCGCGGTGTAGATCTATAAGTTGTTGTTATCATGACGGATAAGGTAAGCCCTCAATTCCCCGTGCGGCGCGCATGCCGATCCCGTTTTGACGCGCCTTTTCGTTCGCCGGTGTGCAAGACTTTGCCGATAGGCATTGGCTTTCGATGCCTGTCGGGCGCATCATGGCTGGTGTCGCCGACGACGAGAATTGCAGCAGGTAACGGAGGGACTGATGGCCGAATCGAAGGTTGAGACCGCCAACACTGCAGGCGCCGCGCCACCCTCCGGCGACAGCGGCGGCGTCAGCGAACTCGCGATCGCGACCGTCCGCACCGTGCCGATCGGGCAGGCGCAGTCCCGCACCGAGCACGATCTGCTCGGCGAGGACGATGTGCCGGCCGATGCGCTGTGGGGCATCCACACCAAGCGCGCGGTGGTGAACTTTCCGATCACCGGCGTGCCGGTCGGCCATTTCCCGGAATTCGTCCGCGCGCTGGCGCTGGTGAAGCAGGCGGCCGCCCGCGCCAACAAGCGCCTGGGCTATCTCTCGCCGGAAAAGGCCGATGCGATCGACAAGGCCTGCACCCAGATCGCGACCGACAAGGTCTATGCCGAGTCCTTCGTCGTCGACGCGATCCAGGGCGGCGCCGGGACCTCGACCAACATGAACGCCAACGAGGTGATCGCCAACGTCGCGCTGCGGCTGATGGGCAAGATGCCCGGCGATTATCACACGCTGCATCCGAACGATGACGTCAACATGGCGCAGTCGACCAACGACGCCTATCCGACCGCGCTGCGGCTCGCGGTGATCTTTGCGACCCAGCCGCTGGTGCGTGCGCTCGATGACCTTGCCTATGCCTTCAAGGGCAAGGCGGTGGAGTTCGCCGATGTCCTGAAGATGGGCCGTACCCAGCTTCAGGATGCGGTGCCGATGACACTCGGCCAGGAATTCGACGCCTTCCACGCCACCGTGAAGGAGGACGTCGCCCGGCTGAACGAGATCTCCAGTCTGTTCCGCGAGGTCAATCTCGGCGCCACCGCGATCGGGACCGGCATCAATGCCGATCCACGCTATGCGGCGCTGGCGGTCGAGGAGCTGTCGCGGTTGTCGGGCCAGCCCATGGTGCTGGCTTCGAACCTGATCGAGGCAACCTCCGACCTCGGCGCTTTCGTGCTGTTCTCCGGCGTACTGAAACGCGTCGCGGTGAAGGTGTCGAAGATCTGCAACGACCTCCGCTTGCTGTCGTCGGGCCCGCGGACCGGCATCGGCGAGATCAGGCTGCCCGCGGTGCAGGCCGGCTCGTCGATCATGCCCGGCAAGGTCAACCCGGTGATTCCGGAGGTGGTCAACCAGGTCGCCTTCCTCGTGATCGGGCACGATCTCACGGTGACGATGTGCGCCGAGGGCGGCCAGCTCCAGCTCAACGCCTTCGAGCCGACCATCGGCTATTGCGTGCTGAGCTCGCTGCGCATGTTGACGGCGGCGATTGATACGCTGACCAAGCGCTGCGTCGACGGCATTGAGGCCGACCGCGAGCGTTGCCGCAGCCTGGTGCAGGGCTCGATCGGCCTGATCACGGCGCTGGCGCCGGCGCTCGGCTATGAGGCCTCATCGCGCGTGGCGCGCCGCGCGCTGAAGGAGAACCGCTCGGTCGCCGACATCGTGCTGGAGGAAAAGCTCCTGACCGAGGAGCAGCTCAACCAGCTGCTCGAGCTCGAAGCCATGACCCGCCCGGCGCGCCGTCAGCCCGTGCCCAAGTTGAAGGAAAGTTGAGAGCAGGCGTTACGGATCCCGCGCGACGAACATCCATTTTGACCCTTGCAGGACGGACCTGCCGGCCACATGCCGACGCGTCCGTGATGGCGCTTTTGTGAAGCCGGTCACACGTCCATCGGAGATGTATGATACGATGAACCAACTCTAGATAATTGATGTACCGCGCGCTCGCGGCACAGGGATTGCGAGGTTTGCCATGGCCACGCCGAACCTGCCGACGCCAGATTTCGCCTTCGATCCCAATCAGCCCGGCGCCTGCATTGCCGGCGTGCGGCCTTATCGCAACGGATCGTACCGGCTCGATGCCGAAACCATCTCGCAGAGCTTCATCGTGCACAATTACGGGCATGGCGGCGCCGGCATCACGCTGAGTTTTGGCTGCGCCGCGAAGGTCCGCGACATCGTCAGGGATCATCTGGCCGCAAGCCGTGGGGTTACCGAAGCCGCCGTGCTCGGCGCCGGCGTGATGGGTCTGACCGCCGCGACGTTGCTGCTCGATCTCGGGCTCAAGGTCACGGTCTATTCCGATCGCGCGCCGCTCGAGACCACCTCCGCCAAGGCCGGCGGCCAGTGGGCCGTCTCGGTGGTGGAATTCGCCGGCAAGGAGCGCGAGCTCACCGACATCATCAAGAGCGCCTATCGTGCGTTCAAGGATCGGATCGGGCAGGGGTTCGGCGTGTTCGAGCGGCCGAACTACACCGCGACGCGCGCGCACAATCTCGACATCGTGCTGCAACTCGCGCCCGGCCTGATCCCGCCGCGGCAGCCGCTGCAGCGCTTGCCGTTCGCGCACCACACCAAGCCCGGCTTCATCTACCAGACCCTGCTGATTGAGCCGCCGGTCCTGCTCGCCAGGCTGAAGGCTGACCTCGACCAGCGCGGCGTCAGCTTCGTGTCGAAGCGGTTCGTCAACCGGTCCGATATCCTGGCCAGCGTGCCGCAGCCGATCGTCGTCAACTGCACCGGGCTCGGATCGATGACGTTGTGGAGCGACACCAAAATGATGCCGATCAAGGGACAGCTTGCGCTGCTGCGGCCGCAGCCGGAGCTGCAATATCTCTACGGCCAGAACGGCTACCTGTTCCCGCGCAGCGACCACGTCGTGATCGGCGGCACCTTCGAGCCCGGCGTCAACAACGAGACCCCGGACAAGGCGGTGTGCCAGGGCCTCGTCGATCACATCGCCTCGCTGTTCGGCAAGGCACCGGCGAGGCCGCTGCCCGACATCCATATCCACAACCCCGTCCACGCGCCGATCGTCAACCCGGCAATTCCCGAGGTCTGAGGGTTCGCCATGGAACATCCGCTTCGCGTCGGCGAGTTCTTGCCATCCGATGCGCCGGTTGCCGCCGCCGACGCCGAGATCGCCGCGCCGCCGGCGGGGGCCGTGGCGCCGCTGCCGCCATTGCCGAACCTGCCGGCGGCCGACGTTCAGTTCCTGCGGCCGCAGGACGCGCACTATGCGGATTACCTGCCTGCCGCGAGCAAGCGCAAGCAATTGGCGCCGGCGCTGCGTGCGATCTGCAAGACCGAGCACGCGGTTGCCGTGATGGTCGACTGGGTGCGCAGCAACGGATTGAGCTTCGCCGTTCGCTGCGGAGGGCATTCCTATGAAGGCCTGTCGCAATCGTCCGGGGTTGCGATCGACGTGCGCGGATTGAAGCAGATTGTGGTCGACAAGGCCTCGAACCTCGTCACGGCAGGCTCCGGCGTATCGCTGTACGCGCTCTATTCCGCGTTGGCCGCCCAGGGCCTCGCACTGCAGGCAGGGAGTTGCCCAACCGTCGGCATCTCCGGCCACCTCACCGGCGGCGGCCACGGCCTGCTCGCGCGCTCGCATGGACTGACCTGCGACGGCCTGCTGCAGGCGAATGTCGTCGACGCCCAGGCGCGTGTGCTGCAGGCCAATGCGACATCGGAGCCGGACCTCTGGTGGGCCTGCCGCGGCGGCGGCGGTGGCAGCTTCGGCATCGCGACCGAGTTCAAGATCGAGGTGTTTCCCTTGAAGACGACGCGGGTGTTCGGTGTCTCCTGGAAACTGTCGCAGGCCCACGCCGCGCAATTGTTCGCCGCCTGGCAGGACTGGGCGCCGAATGCGCCGTCGAACATCACCTCGATCATGAAGGTCGGCCCGGCCGGCCACGGCCTGATCACGATGCGCTGCATTGGCCAGTCGGTCGGCAGCGAGAGCGAGCTGCGCAGCGAACTCCGGCGATTGACGGCGGTGCGGCCGCCGTCATCGGCGCTGTCGGTGCAATCGCTCGCCTTCCTCGATGCGGTCAAGCACTTTGCCGGACCGCTCGCCTATGAGTCGGTGCTGATGAAGGCGAAGTCGGACTATGTGCTGACGCCGCTCGCCTCCGACGGCATCGAAGCCATGATGGCGGCGGTCGCGCCGATCGTGCCGGGCGGCATCGTGCTGCTGTGCGATTCCTATGGCGGTCGGATCGCCGATGTTGCCGCCGAGGCCACCGCATTCCCGCGCCGCGCCGGCACGCAGTACTGTATCCAGTATTTCTCGAGCTGGAGCCGATCCGCCGACACCGCGGCGCATCTCGCTGACGTCGCAAGGGTCTATGCGGCGATGCGCCCTTTCATGCCGGGCGCGTCCTACGTCAATTATTGCGACCTCGACCTCGACGACTATGCTTCAGCCTATTGGGGCGACAACCTCGCCCGCCTGGTCGCGGCGAAGCAGCAATACGATCCCGATGATTCGTTTCACCACGCCCAAAGCGTGCCGCTCAGCGTCCCGACGGCATGAGGAGCAGGCCGAAGCTCAAAGCGTCTTGATGAACTCGATCAAGGCGCGGCGCTCGTCTTCCTTCAGCTCCGGCCCGATCACGCCGAGGCGCTTCTCGTTCGAGAATTCGTGCCCGGAATTGCTGTTGCCGCGCTTGCTGGTGTCGAGCACGAAGGCGTTCTTGATGTTGTCCTTCCAGACATGGCCGAGATCCTTGGGATCGTACTCCCGGTTGCCGAGGTAGAAGGTCGAGGGACGATCCTTCACCGGCGACAGCAGCGCGTAGATGGTCGGCACGGATCCGTTGTGCAGATAGGGCGGGGTCGCCCAGATGCCGTTGAGCGGCCGGACCTTGTAGGCCAGTGGCGCCTGGATCTCGTTCGGCCGGTAGCCGTTGATGCGCTTGCGGTCTTCGGGCGGAGTCTTGTTCTGGTCGTACCAGTAGTCGACGGTCTTCTCGACCAATTCGCCGAGCGCCGGTCCGAAACCACCGTCCTTGATCTTCAGATTGGCGGGCGTCTCGACGGTGCGGCTCGCAAGGCCTTCGGCCTGCGCGCTGTCGGTACCGATATGGCTGATCGGAATCATCTCGACGTCGAGCAGCGGCTGGCCGGCGTCGTTCTTGATCCAGCGCTTCTTGTCCTTGAACAGCGCAAAGGCTTCGCTCGCGGGCAGCGCCTTGCTGTCGATCGCCGGGCCGTGGCAACCTTGGCAATGCGTCTTGTAGAGTTCGCCGCCCTTCTTCGCGAGATCCATGTTGATCTGCCCCAGGATGCTCTCCGGCCATTTCGGTGACGCCAGGCCGCCAAAGCCCTTGTCCTCGCTGGGCGGCTCGCCGGCGATCATCCGCTCCATCTCGTGCAGCACGTCGATCCGCGCGCTCGATTTGAACAGGCCCCTGGACTCGTCGAGCAGATTGAGCTCGGCGCTGACGCCGAGCGCCTCGCCGGCATTGCGCACCATCGGCTGCATGATCGAGCCGTCATACTGCACCCAGCTGAACCAAGGCGCGTTCCAGATCCGCGGGAAATGCACCGGCGCCGAATGCGAGGCGTAGTTGTTCGGATTGTTTAGGTCGATCGAGAACACCTGGTTGCCGATCCGGTTGAGCGCGTCGAGCCGTGCATAGCCTTCCTCGACGCTGTTGGCGGCGACCTTGTTCTCCAATGAATTGATGTTGGCGTATTGCTTCAGCACGAGATCGAGCTGGCCGCGCAGCGCCATGCGCTCGTCGAGGCTGGCATCCTTGCCGAGGATCTCGTCGGCGAAGCGCGAGAAGCGGCCCGGCCAGAACCGCGTCAACAGCAGCGAGACGCCGACGCTCTTCTGGAATTTCGAACAAATTGGTGTTGGCGGGCCCGCCGTCGATCACGATCTCGGTACCGCGGTAGCTGAAGCTTCCGGTGTGGCAGGCGGAGCAGGTCAGCCCGACCCCGTTCATGTCGGCTTTGCTATGCGGGTTGCGCCAGGGCGCGCCGTTGGCGTCGGCCATCGGGCCGCTCGGCGCAAAGCCGATCGGCAGTGCATCGGGGCTACCCGGAATCACGGTGTCGGGAATAAAGCCGAAGCGGCCGAGATAATTGGTCTCGCTGAGCCGCGGTGCCGCTGTGAGCAGCGGCCAGACCGTCGGCTGCTCCAGCGCCATGAACCACTCAAGGGGAATGCCGAAAGTCCGAGTGCCCTGGTCGGCGTGATAGAACCAGCGCAGCCGTTCGGCGCTGACATTCTGATCCAGCCACACCGTCTTTGCCGGCGGCTGGTAGTCGACGACCTTGACGCGGAAGCCGCTCGCCACCGTCTCGATATCGTCCTTGAGGTAGAGGATGCCGGCGACAATCAGCAGCCCGATGAAGAAGATCGTCTTGCGAGGCATGCCCCATCCCCCAATTCGCGGTACCCGCGCGTCATATTGATGAGATATTAAAAATCGCCGAAACAGGTTCGCGTTAAGCGTGTGATGCGCTGTGCGCCATCCTACAGTAGCGGCTCTTGGTCTAACAACGGAAATGTTGCAGAGGAAATCTCGATTGGCTGTGAGCCAGTTCACGAGCGGCGTGCTCTCCTCGGCGGCATTTGCGCGCATGGACGCCTACGGCTAGAAATGACGGAGCAACAATTCTTCGAGATGTCATCTTGAACGCGGCAGGCGCACAACCGCTCACGATCACGGTCTCGGACGACAGCGCGGTGTCCGCACTGCTGCTGCGCCCGGCGCAGGCCCGTAGCGCCTATGTGTTCGCGCACGGCGCCGGCGCCGGCATGACGCATGCCTCGATGGAGACGATTGCGGTCGGCCTCGCCGAGCGCGGCATCGCGACCTTGCGATATCAGTTTCCCTACATGGAGAAGAGCAGCAAGCGGCCCGATCCGCCCGCCGTCGCGCAGGCGACGGTCCGTGCCGCGGTCGCGGAGGCTGCGCGCCGTTGCGGCGAACTGCCGCTATTCGCCGGCGGCAAGTCGTTCGGCGGCCGCATGACCTCGCAGGCGCAGGCCAAAGCGCCGCTCGCCGGCGTGCGCGGGCTGGTGTTCCTCGGCTTTCCCCTGCATCCCGCCGGCAAGCCGTCGAGCGAGCGCGCCAAGCACCTCGCCGAGGTCAAGGTCCCGATGCTGTTCCTGCAGGGGACGCGCGACGCGCTGGCGGAGCTCGATATGCTCGAACCGGTGGTGAAGGCGCTGGGCGCGCGCGCCACGTTGCAGTTGGTGCAGGAGGCGGATCACTCCTTCCATGTCCTGAAGCGCTCCGGCCGCAACGACCGCGAGGTGATGGCCGAGGTGCTAGATGGCTTCGCGGCCTGGGTGGCGAAGCATGCGTAAGCAGGCATTGTTTCGTAAGTCGGATGGAGCCAACGGGTCGCGCGAACGCGCGCCCGATGACAGGCTCCGCGAAATCCGGGGCAGACTTTTCCGCCTGTGACACCGTCCCGGATTGCGCTTCGCTGCATCCGGGCTACTAATCTTCGTCCATGACCAGAATCCTGATCGTCAATCCCAACACCACCGCGGCGATGACCGCGACCATTGCCACCGCCGCGCGGGCGGTTGCCGCTGATGGTACCGAGATCGTGGCCGTCACATCGTCGATGGGACCCGCCTCGATCGAAGGCTTCTACGACGAGGCGTTCGCCGTTCCCGGGCTGATCGAGGCACTGCTGAAGACGCCGGACGCCGATGCCGGCATCATCGCCTGCTTCGACGACACCGGGCTCGACGCCGCGCGGTCGGCGGCGCGTTACCCGGTGGTCGGCATCTGCGAGGCGGCGCTGGTTACGGCCGGACAGATCGCAAAGCGCATCGGCATCGTCACCACGCTGCCGCGCTCGATCGTGCCGCTCGAAGGAACTGGTCCGCCGCTACGGCTTTGCTGACCGCGCAACGGTCACCGCCTGCGACGTCGCTGTGCTCGATCTGGAGAAGCCGGGGTCGGGCGCCAGGCCAAAGCTAGAGGCGGAGATCGCCCGCGCGCTGGAAAAGGGCGCCGACGCCATCGTGCTCGGCTGTGCCGGCATGGCCGATCTCGCCCATGAGCTGTCGGCGCAATTCGGCGTGCCGGTGGTGGACGGCGTGGCCGCCGCGGTAAAGCAGGCGGAAGCGCTCGCCGGCCTCAAGCTCACGACCTCACGCCGCGGCGCCTACGCTTCGCCGGTGGCGAAAAGATACTCGGGGTTGCTCGAAGGATTCGCGCCGGTTCCAGAGGACTAACCGCCGTCATTGCGAGCGAAGCGAAGCGATCCATGGCGCCGCACGCCGGGAAATGGATTGCTTCGTCGCTGTCGCTCCTCGCAATGACGGGGAGACGGGTTTATGACGCCGCACCGCCATAGATCCGGTCGCGCAGGCGGCGCATGCCGGACAGCCAGCGCTCGCGATTGGTGGCCTTGCGCTGCATGTATTCCTGCACCTGGGGATGCGAGAGAATCAGGAAGCGTTCCTCGGCCATCGCTTCGATCACCATCCGTGCCACTTCGCCGGGCTGCAGCACGCCGTCGACGCGCGCCGCGCTCGGGCCCGGCGTCGTCATTCCGGTCTGCACCGATTGCGGGCAGAGCACGGAGACCCGGATGCCGCGATCGCCATACTGGATGGCGAGATGTTCGGCGAGCGCGACCGCGGCGTTCTTGGTCACGCCGTAAGGCATCGAGTTCAGCGAGGCCAGCAGCCCCGCCGCGGACGCCGTATTGAGCAGATAGCCGGAGCCGCGCGCGAGCATGCCGGGCACCAGCGCGCGCGCCGCGAACACGTGGCTCATCACATGGACGCGCCAGCTCACATCCCAGTCGGCATCGGACGCCGATTCCTGTCCCTTGCGCGACAGCCCGGCATTGGAGAAGAACACGTCGACCGGGCCATATTTGTCCTCGGCCGCGGCGATCAGCGCCTTGACGTCCTCCTCGAGCCCGACATCGGCAGTGACCGCAAGCCCGTCGATGTCGCCGGCAACGTTGGCGAGCCGGTCGCGCGAGGTCTTGAGATCGGCGACCACGACGCCGCGGGCGCCGGCGTCGGCATAGGCCCGCGCCACCGCTTCGCCGATCCCGCTCGCGCCGCCGGTGACGATGCAGACCTTGTCCTTGACTTGCATGGTTCGATATCCCTGCTTGTTAGCGTCGTGGGCGGATTGTCAGCTCTGATAGAGCCCCTTGTCACGCGCCTTCTGGATCGCGAGCGCGGCCATCAGGTCGACCATCGGGGTCGGAAGGTTAGCTGCGCGGGCAAACGCCGCCGGTGCGCGCACCAGCGCATCGATCTCCATGGCGCGGCCGAGCTCGTAGTCCTGCAGGATCGACGGCTTGTGGTCCGGCGCCGGCCCTGAGCGGGTGACGCGCTTGACCTCCGGAATGTAGTGTGTCGCCACCGCATTGGCCTCGCCGAGCAGGCGCGGGATCATGTCCTGCATGTCGGGATCGTCGCGGACGCCGCGTGCGGTCAGACCCGTCAGCAGGCAGAGCACCGACATCGACATGTTGGTGAGTAGCTTCGACCAGATCGTCTCGCGGATCTCCTTGACCTCGGGCGATTCGATCGCGGCGTCGTTAAGTGCCGCACGCAGAGTGGCGATGCGCTCGCTCTGGCGATCGTCGCATTCGCCGATCAGGAGGCGGTTGCGATCCGGCGACAGGTTCGCCACCACGCCGGGCGCAACCACTTCATTGGAGGAGAAGATCACGCCGCCGATGACCCGCTCTTTCGGGATCGCGCTGCGCAGGCGCCCGCCGGGATCGAGGAAGCCGAGATCGGGGATCGCAGGATGCTGCGGCGGCAGGCCGAGGTCGTACCACCAGGGAATGCCATTCTGCGCGAACACGATTGCGGTGTCGCGTTCAAATAGTGGCAACAGCCCGGTTGCGAGCGCGCCGATGCCGGTGGCCTTCAGCGTGCTGATCACGACGTCCTGCGGCCCGAGCTCGGCAGGATCGGCCGACGCCTTCACCTTCGCGGTCACGCTGCTGTCGCCGACCTTCAGCGTCAAGCCGTTGGACCGGACCGCGTCGAGATGCGGTCCGCGCATCACGCAGGACACATCGTGGCCGGCGCGTGCCAGCCGGACCGCGAAATGGCTGCCGACGGCGCCCGCGCCGAAAATGCAAATGCGCATCAGTGGAACAAGTCCTTGCAACGTGTCGCGTCAGTTTCCACAAGCGCAGGGCATTGCGCAACCCGCCATGCATGCGGCGCGGCCGCGCGCGCTCGAAAGTGATGGATCAAGGCAGCTCCTCTCGCCATAGTGCCTGATAACAGCAATGCCGAACGAGGGAGAAACGTCATGTCGGCCAGCCCAGTCCTGTGGAGCCTCGATGCGCGCGGGGTCGCGACCGTCACGCTGAATCGCCCCGAGGTCAACAATGCCTATGACGGCGCGCTGATCGCGGGCGTGCTGGCCGCGATCGACGATCTCTCAACCAAGCCGGTGCGCGTCGTGGTGCTGAACGGCAACGGCAAGCATTTCCAGGCCGGCGCCGACCTGAAATGGATCAACGGCGTGCGGCCGAAATCTTTGGAGGAGAACGAGGCGGCGTCGCGCGCCACCTTCGAGGCGGTGCAGCGCCTCAATACACTGCCGGTCCCGACCGTGGCGCTGGTGCAGGGCGGCTGTTTCGGCGGCGGTACCGGCGTGATCTCAGCCTGCGATATCGTGATCGCGGCCGACAATGCCCTGTTCTCGATCACCGAGGTGCGCTGGGGCCTGACGGCTGCGATCATCATCCCGCAGCTCTGCGATGCCATCGGCGTGCGCCAAGTGCGCCGTTACGCGCTGACCGGCGAACGTTTCGGCGCTGAGGACGCCCGCCGCATCGGCCTCGTGCACGAGGTGGTGCCGCTTGCTGATCTCGATCGAGAGCGCAGGGGCCAAGGTCGTGGAGCAACTGCTCGGCAACGCGCCGGATGCGATGGCAGAGACCAAGAAGCTCGCGATGGAAAGCTCGTTCGGCGGCATGGGCGTGGACGATGAGGCATATAAGCGCCTCGTGCACCTGCACTCGGCCAAGCGGCAGACCGCCGAGGCCGCCGAAGGGCTCGCATCCTTTGCCGAGAAGCGCGCGGGCCGATGGGGTAGCGGCGCGGCATAAGCTCGGTCGCTCAGCTCAACAACCCCGGCAGATGCCACGCATGCTGCGATAGACCTCTTCGTCGTCACGGCGCATCTGCTGCAGCGATTCGAATGTCCTGGATTCGCTCGACTGGGTGATCGTCGGCTCGGGCTTGCGCTTGGCCGCCAGCTCCTGCTCCTGGCGATGGTAGCAGCCCTCGCGTTCCGGCTTGGCCTCGATGAACCGGCACGTCTCGATCGCCGCCGCGGGTCCGGCGGCGAGGATGAGGCCAAGCGACACTGACATCAGGAGTTTCAAAGCGGACGATCCTTATCCGTCCTTGTCTCAGGTCGGCATGCAGGGGGCAAGACCGCCGCCGTGTCAAAGCGATTGCGACAGCGACTTTTTCAGTGTCTTCAGCAGCGCCTGCACCGCGGCGGCATTGATGCGGCGTTCCGGAACGGCGGCCTTCACCCACAGTTCCGGGATCGGAAACTCGGCGAGGATCGGCTGCAACGCGCCGTCGCGCAGCGCGTCCGCGACCAGATAATGCGAGAGCAGCGCGATGCCGTTGCCGGCGATCGCGCTTTGCGTCAACACGCTACCCTCGTTCGACGAGAGGATCGGGCGCACCTGGACATTGATGCGGCCGCGGGGTCCCTCGAACGGCCATTCCGGTCCGGTCGGCAGGAAGCTGAGGCAGCGGTGATCGACCAGGTCGCGCGGATGTTTCGGCGTGCCGTGCTTCTTCAAATACGCTGATGAGGCGCACAACAGCCGCGGCAGCCGGCACAGCGGCTCGTCGACGACGCCGCCGAAGGAATGCGGGAAGGCGCCGATCGCGATGTCAAAACCTTCGGTCACCGGATCGACCGGGCGGTCGATCATCACGATCTCGAGCTTCACGCTTTTGTTCTGCTTCTGGAAGATCGTGAAGGCATCGGCGAGCCGCGCCACCGTCAGCGAGGTCGGCGCCTTCACGCGCAGATGATCGGTGAGGTCGCGCTGCTTCTCGCCCATCCGCGACAAGAGATCGCCGACATCGGCAACCACGCCGCGGGCGCGATGCACATATTGCTGCCCGGCCTCGGTCAGCCGCAACTGGCGGGTCGAGCGGTGGAACAGCGCGGTGCCGATCCGCCCCTCGAGCTGGGTGACGCGCTTGGCGACGACTGACGTCGCGACGTTGAGCTTGCGCGCCGCGGCGGAGAAGCCGCCGGCGTCGGCGGTAGCGAGGAAGGCTTCGAGGTTGACCAGCGTGTCCATCCGCTCTTCCCAAGAGCTTTTCTCGATTCGCGAAAGCTGATTACATAATTTGGTGGATTGTACTGCAATCCGCATCAATTCATAGTTGGCCCTATCAACTTTGTTCAGGGCGGAAATGATGCGAGCGAGCACGATCGAAGAGCCTGCGCGGCAGGTCCCGGTCTATGGCGAATATGACGTGGTGGTGCTCGGCGGCGGTCCGGCCGGCATCGCGGCGGCCGTCGGCGCGGCGCGCGCCGGGCGGCGGACCCTGCTGATCGAGCGCTACGGCTTTCTCGGCGGCATGGCCACCGCGGCCGGCGTGACGAATTTCTGCGGGCTGCACGCCAACATCTTCGGCGAGATGCACCGCGTGGTGCAGGGCATCGCCTCCGACCTGCTGGCGCGGATCGACCGGCTCGGCGGATTGAACGCGCCGCATCTGATCCTCGGCAAGATCCTTGCGCAGGCCTATGACACCGCGGCCTACAAGATCGCGGCGGACGATCTGCTGGCGCATCACAAGGTCGATATCCTGTTTCACGCGCTCGGCGCCGGCGTCGTCATGGACGGCGCGCACATCCGCGCGCTGATGGTGGAAACCAAGGCCGGCCGGCAGGCCGTGCGCGCCGGCATCTTCATCGATTGCTCCGGTGACGGCGACCTCGCAGTGTGGGCCGGCGCGCCCTATGAGGTCGGCGACAACAAGGGCGGCATGCTCTACCCCTCGATGATGTTCCGCCTCAACGGCATAGATCCGACCAAAGCCGGCGATGCGTGGCGGACGATCCCGGCGTTGATGGCGCAGGCCGAGGCCGCCGGCACGCATAAATTCCCGCGCAAGTCCGCGATCGTGCGGCCGCAGAAATCGCAGATCGAATGGCGGGTGAATTTCACCCAGGTGACGCGAAGCGATGGCGGCGCCATCTCCGGCATCGATCCCGATGACATGACGCGCGGTGAGATCGAGGGCCGCCGTCAGGCGGTCGAGGCCTTTGCCTTCCTGCGTACGGTGCCCGGCTTCGAGAATTCCTACATCGTCGATCTGCCGCCGCAGCTCGGCATCCGCGAGACGCGGCGCGTGATCGGCGGCTACATGCTGTCCGGCGAGGACGTGCTGGGCTGCGCCTCGTTCGAGGATTCGATCGGCGTCAACGGCTGGCCGAAGGAATCGCACGTGCCGGGCGACGTGATCTTCGAGTTTCCGCCGATCCCGGAAAGCCGCGGCTATAACGAGTTGCCGTACCGCATGCTGGTGCCTGATGGCGTCGACAATCTGCTGGTCGCCGGCCGCTGCGCCTCGATGACCCATGAAGGGCAATCGGCGGCGCGCGTCTCCGGTGCCTGCTTCGTGATGGGCGAGGCGGCGGGAACCGCGGCGGCGCTGGCACTGTCGGGCAATACGATTCCGCGCGACATTTCCGTCGAAAAGTTGCAACAACAGCTTGGCAAGCAGGGCGCGTTCATCGGTCGCGATCAGGCCGTGCCCGAAGGAATCTAGGCGGAGGAAGGCAATGAAGGGTTGGGCGCGGCTCGCACTCGCGGGTCTGCTGGTCTGGGCCGCGAGCGGCATCGCGCGGGCCGATGATCTCCGGAAGGCGAAGGTCGGCGTGTTGCGTCTGTCGTCCTCTGCGCCGGTGTTCATCGCGCAGGACAAGGGCTATTTCCGCGACGCCGGCCTCGATGTCGAGCTGAAGTTCTTTGACGCGGCACAGCCGATCGCGGTCGCGACCACGTCAGGCGATGTCGATTTCGGTATCACCGCCTTCACCGCCGGGCTCTACAATCTCGCCGGCAAGGGCACGCTGAAGGTGATCGGCGGCATGAGCCGCGAGAAGGCCGGCTATCCCCTGATCGGCTATTTCGCCAGCAACAATGCCTATGCGGCCGGCCTCAAGACCCCGAAGGATCTCGCCGGGAAGCGCGTGGCGGTGACCCAGGTCGGCTCCAGCTTCCACTATTCGCTCGGCCTGCTCGCCGACAAATACGGCTTCAAGCTGTCCGACGTGAAGATCGTGCCGCTGCAATCGCTGTCGAACGCGGCCGCGGCGCTGAAGGGCGAAACCGTCGACGCGGCGCTGCTGCCGGTCTCGACCGCGCGGACGCTGATGGATTCGGGCGGCGCGAAATTCCTCGGCTGGGTCGGCGACGAGAAGCCGTGGCAGTTGGGGGCGATCTTCGCCTCGCCGAAGACGCTGACCAATCCACAACTGGTGACCAGGCTGCTCACCGCGCTCACCCGCGCCGACCACGAATACCACGACGTGATCCTGACGGCGATCAAGGATGGCGTGGTGCCGATCAACGAGAAAACAAAACCGCTGCTCGAGATCATCGCCAAATACACCAACCTGCCGGTCGAGCAGGTGGTCGGCAACTGCGCCTATGTCGATCCCGACGGCAAGCTCGACGTGAAGAACGTCGACAACCAGATCAAATGGCTGCAAGGGCAGGGTTTTGTGGACAAGGGCTTTGACGCCGGCGCGATCATCGCCAAGGATTACGTGAAGGCGGATTGATGTCGGATCGCGTGCACCACTCTATCACCGTCACCCTGAGGAGCCGCGCAGCGGCGTCTCGAAGGGTCGACGGCCCGGCTGCATCGGGGCCGTGCATCCTTCGAGACGCGCTTTGCGCTCCTCAGGATGACGGTTCGAGCTGGGAAAGCGGGGCAATATGGACCTGATCGCCGACCATATCAGCCATCGCTTCGGTGCACTCGACGTGCTCGACGACGTTTCCTTCACGGTTCGCGCCGGCGAGATCGTCGCGATCGTCGGGCCGTCCGGCTGCGGCAAGAGCACGCTGCTGTCGATCCTCGGCGGCCTGCTGCGGCCCGCGGCGGGCGCCGCCGAGTTGCGCGGGGCGCCGCCGGCCGGCAGCCTCAATCCGTTGACCTTCGTGTTCCAGGACTTTGCTTTGCTGCCGTGGAACACGGTCGAGGAGAACGTCGCGTTTCCGCTGCTGCACGCGGCCTTGAGCGCCGGCGAGCGCCGCGCCGTGATCGACGACGCGCTGCGCCGCACCGGACTGTCGGACTTTCGCGCGGCTTATCCGAAGCAGCTGTCCGGCGGCATGCGCCAGCGCGTCGGTATCGCGCGTGCGCTGGCGGTTCGCCCAGCCATATTGTTGATGGACGAGCCGCTGTCGGCGCTGGATTCGCAGACCCGCGAGCTCCTGATGGAGGATTTCGTCGGCCTGCTCGCCGACGGCGCGATGGGCGCTGTCTATGTCACGCATAACCTCGAGGAAGCCGTGCGGCTCGCCGACCGCGTCGTGGTGCTGTCGCGCCGCCCTGGCCGCATCAGGGAGATCGTGACCATCCCGATGACGCGCGCCGAGCGCGGCACGGCTGATGCCCGCGCGCAGTTGGCCGCCTTGCAGGGCGAGTTATGGTCGCTGATTCGGAAAGAAGCGATCGATGCCGAGCGCGAGGTCCAGCATGCTTGAGCGCTCCCCGCAAGAGACGAAGCACCAATCGGCGGAAGCGACGCGGCCGGTCGCGTTTCGCGGCGCCGGCTTCACGCCCGGCGGCAGCCGCTATGCCGGCTGGATCGCGCTCGCGCTGGTCATCGCGGTCTGGCAGCTCGCCGGCAGCGCCGGCTGGGTCAACCCGCTGTTCCTGCCGGCGCCGTCGGCGATCGCGGTTGCGATCACCAAGCTCGCGATGTCGGGGGCGCTGTGGCAGCACCTCTCGTGGTCGATCATGCGGATCGGCACCGGCTGGATCATTGGCACGGCAGCGGGCGTCATTGTCGGCTTCGCGATCGGGCTGTCGACGATGGCGCGCGGCGTCGGCATCACCTTCATCTCGGCGCTGTTCCCGATTCCGAAGATCGCGCTGCTGCCGTTGCTCATCCTGTGGCTCGGGATCGGCGAGGAGCCGAAGATCGCCACCATTGCGCTCGGGGTATTCTTCTCGACCGCGATCTCGGTCTATAGCGGTGTCGATGCGGTGCCGCGCAATTTGATCCGGATGGCGCAAAGCTTCAACGTGCCGTTCCACGCCATCGTGCGCCGCGTGATCTGGCCGGGCGCGCTGCCCTCGATCCTCGCCGGCTTCCGCATCACCGCGTCGGTCGCGCTGTTGCTCGTCGTCAGCGCCGAGATGATCGGCGCGCAATACGGCATCGGCGCCTTCGTGCTGCAGGCCGGCAACCTGATGCAGACCGATCAGCTGCTCGCCGGCGTCGTGATCCTGTCGCTGTTCGGGCTTGCGGTGGGGAAGCTGATCAACCTGCTGGAGACGCGGCTGCTGCACTGGCGGTGAGACGCACTGTGCGAACCACAATGCACGCTGTCGTCCCTGCGAAAGCAGGGACCCATAACCACAGGATGTCGTTGTTAGAAGCGGCTGGGGCTCCAGCACCTCGAACAACAAAACCCTGTGGTTATGGGTCCCGGGTCGCGCTTCGCGACAGCATTACACTTTGCTGCGCCTCTTACGCGTTGCCCCGGTCCTCGCGGAACAGGTCGAGCTTCTGCTGCACCGGGCGGTCGGAGAACGAGAACAGCACGGAGTCGGCGTCGGCCTCGTGGGTGACCCAGTGCCAGCTCGGCACCACGAACAGGTCGCGCGGTCCCCACTCGAAAGTCTGGTCGCCGACCCGGGTGCGGCCCTTGCCCTCGATCGCGGCGAACACGGTGGCATCGGTCGACCGATAGCGCGCGGTCTTGAAGCCCTTCGGCAGCAGCTGGATGAAGGTTCCGATGGTCGGCATCGCAAAATCGCCGGTCTCGGGGTTGGAGAATTTCAGCTTGAGGCCGTGGCAGGCATCCCATTCGTCGCCGACCCTGGCCTTCTCCAGCGCCTCGCGGGTGTATTCATAGGGGTAGTTGAAGATCGGCGAGGTCTTCGAGGCCCGCTTCTGGTCGATCGGCAGCAGATTGTGACCGTAGCGCGCGAAGCTGGCGCCGGCCGGCTTGGAGATCGATTGCTGATCCTCCTTGGCGCCCTCGGCGAACGAACAGTCGAAGAACTGCACCATCGGGATGTCGAGCCCGTCGAGCCAGAACATCGGCTCACTGGTTTCGTTGGAATGGTCGTGCCAGGTCATCGACGGTGTGATGACGAAGTCGCCCGGCGACATCGCGGTGCGTTCGCCGTCAACGGCAGTGAAGGCGCCCTTGCCCTCGAGCACGAAGCGCAGCGCGGACTGGGCGTGACGATGGGCGGGGGCGATGTCGCCCGGCACCACCATCTGCACGCCGGCAAACAGCGAGGTCGTGATCTTGGACTGGCCGCGCAGCCCGGGATTTTCCAGCACCAGCACGCGGCGCTCGGCTTCCTTGGACGTGATCAGGCTGCCGGCCTCGTTCATGTAATCGCGGATCTGGTCGAACTTCCACAGATGCGGACGGCAGGCGCTCCTTGGCTCCGGCGTGATCAGATCGTTCATCACGTTCCAGAGCGCCGAGAGGTTTTGGCCGTCGATCTTCTTGTAGAACGCCTCGCGCTCGGGGGTCTTCTGCACGGCTTCCATGGCAATCCTCCCATCATTCTTGTCGGTTCAATTGATTGACAGTATACTTACAATATGGCTAGCGTCAATGAAGCCGGAGCGTTTTCGAGCGAAGTGGATACCGGTTCGCGTGAAGAAAACGCGTTAAAACTTGAATCTAGAGCTCCGTTCCGATTCCATCGGAATGGAAAAGCTCTAGCCAATGAGGAAATGCAAGGGAGGTTCCGATGAAGCTGCATGGCTATTTCCGGAGCAGCGCGTCCTACCGGGTCCGGATCGCCCTCAATCTGAAAGGGCTGACTTCAGAGCATCTGCCGCATCATTTGCGCAAGGGCGAGCAATGCGCGCCGGCCTATCTCGCGATCAATCCGCAGGGGCTGGTGCCGACCCTGGAGAGCGATGCCGGCGCGATCCTCACCCAGTCGCTCGCGATCATCGAGTGGCTCGACGAGACCAATCCCAATCCGCCGCTGCTGCCGAAAGACCCGCTGCGGCGCGCCAAGGTGCGCGCGTTCGCGCAGGCGATCGCCTGCGACACCCACCCGGTACAGAATCTGAAGGTGCTGGCGCGGCTGCGCCAGCTCGGCCTGCCCGAGGAGCAGGTGACGGAGTGGGCGGCCTGGGCCAATCGCGAAGGCCTGTCGGCCTGCGAGACCCTGATCGCTGAGGAGGCCGGGCCGTTCTGCTTTGGCGACCAGCCGACGCTCGCCGATCTCTGCCTGGTGCCGCAGCTCGCCAATGCGCGGCGCTTCGGCGTCGACGTGTCGGCCTATCCGCGCCTGCTCAAGGCCGAAGCGGCCGCAAAACAAATCAAGGCGTTCGCCGATGCCGCCCCGGACAAGCAGCCCGATGCCGAATAGCAAGCCAAGACCCGTCACCATGGACGCGGTCTACACCGCGCCCGGCTACCTGTTCCGGCGCATGCAGCAGATTGCGGTCGCGTTGTTCATCGAGGAATGCAAGGCGTTCGACCTGACGCCGGTGCAATACGCCGCGCTGGTCACGATCTCGACCCACCCCGGCATCGACGCCACCCGGCTCTCGGCGGTGATCGCGTTCGACCGCTCGACGCTCGGCAATGTGATCGAGCGCTTGCAAGCCAAGGAATACGTCGTGCGCAAGCCGGCGCCGGAGGACAAGCGCGTCAAGCTGCTCTACCTCACCAAGGCCGGCGCTTCCGTGCTCAACGACATCATGCCCTCGGTCGACAAGGCACAGGCGCGGATGCTGCAGCCGCTGAAGCCGGCCGATCGCAAGACGCTTCTCTCGCTCTTGACCCAACTTGTCGACCTCAACAACGAGGCGTCGCGCGTGCCGCTGCGCGCCGAGGATGCGCTCGAACATCTGGGGAGGTCGGGCTGATGGCTGAGACGAGACCTGTCCTGATCGCGGGCGGCGGCATCGGCGGCCTCGCCGTGGCGCTCGGCCTCGCGCAGAAGGGCATCCGCTCGATCCTCTTGGAGAAGGCCGCCGCGCTCGGCGAGATCGGCGCCGGCATCCAGCTTGGGCCGAACGCGTTCCACGCCTTCGACTATCTCGGCGTCGGCGAAGCCGCGCGCAACATGGCGGTCTATATCGACCAGCTCCGGCTGATGGATGCGCTGACCGCCGATGAGATTACCCATATCGATCTCGGCGACGCCTTCCGCACGCGGTTCGGCAATCCCTATGCCGTCGTGCATCGCGGTGATCTGCATGGTGTGTTCCTGCGCGCGTGCCATAACCATGAGCTGATCGAACTGCGCGTGTCCAGCGAGGTGATAGGTTACGAGCAGGACGGTTCGTCGGTGACCGCAAAGCTCGCCAGTGGCGAGCGCATCACCGGACGCTTGCTGATCGGCGCCGACGGGTTGTGGTCCAACATCCGCAAGCAGGTGACGGCGGATGGCCCGCCGCGCGTCTCCGGCCACACTACCTATCGCTCCGTGATCCCGACCGAGCAGATGCCGGAGGATCTGCGCTGGAACGCGGCCACGTTGTGGGCCGGCCCGAAATGCCACATCGTGCATTATCCGCTCTCGGGCTGGAAGGTGTTCAACCTCGTCGTCACCTATCACAACGATGCGCCGGAGCCGGTCGCGGGCAAGCCGGTCTCCGAGGATGAAGTGATGAGGGGCTTTATCCACGTCCATGAGCGGGCACAGGACATCATCCGCCACGGCACCAACTGGAAGCTCTGGGTGCTGTGCGACCGCGACCCCACCGAGCGCTGGATCGACGGCCGCGTGGTGCTGCTCGGCGACGCCGCGCATCCGATGCTGCAATATTTCGCGCAGGGCGCCTGTCAGGCGATGGAGGACGCGGTCTGCCTGTCGCACATGCTGGCCAGTCATGATGATCAGCCGGCAGCGCTCGACGCCTACCGCGCGCAACGCTTCCCGCGCACGGCGCGCGTGCAGCTGATGTCACGCGCGATCGGCGAGCACGTCTACCATCCCGCCGGCGACCACGCCCGCATCCGCAACGCGATCATGAGCGCGAAGTCGCAAGCCGAGTGGTGCGACGATATCGCGTGGCTGTATGGCGGGACGGGGCTGGGCGCTGCCGGCAGTTAGGGAAGATGGGTGGCGGCCGCATTCTCCGTCGTCCCGGACAAGCGAAGCGCGATCCGGGACCCATAAGCACCACTGTTTATGAGGTTAAAAGCTGGGGCCACAGCCCAGTGCAACAATAGGCATTTGTGGTTATGGGTCCTGGCTTTCGCCAGGACGACACCGAATTTGCGGTGGTCGCGTCCATCGACCGGCCCATCACATCCGCATCACCGCCTGGCGATCAATCTTGCCGGTGCCGGTCTTCGGCAGCTCGTCGATGAATTTTACCTCGCGCGGATATTTGTACGGCAACAGCTTTGCCTTGACGTAGTCCTGCAGCCGTCGCGTCGCCTCATTGGTGTCGAAGCCGGCCTTGTTCATCACCACCACGGCGCGCAGCGTCATGCGGCGGTCAGGCAATTCGGCGGCGTAGACGGCGCATTCGCGGACGTCAGGGTGATCGGCAAGGCACAGCTCGACCTCCAGCGGATAGACCCACTGGCCGGAGATCTTGATCAGATCGTCGGCGCGGCCGCGGAAGAAGTGGAAGCCGTCGCTGTCGCGCACAAAACGGTCGCCGGTGTAGATCCAGCCGCCCTCGCGCACGGTCTCGGCGGTCTTGTCCGGCCGGTTCCAGTACAGCGGCGTCGCGGAATCGCCGCGCACCCACAGGATGCCTTCCTCATTGTCGCCGACCTCGCGGCCGTCGCTGTCGCGCAGCATGATCTCGTAGCCGGGCACGCGCAGGCCCGCGGCGCCGAGCTTCTTCTGCTCCGCGCGGTTACTGAGATAGACGTGCAGCACCTCGGTCGAGCCGAGCCCTTCGATGATCTCGAGCCCGGTGAGCCGCTTCCAGCCGTTGAACACGTCGGCCGACAGCACCTCGGCGGCCGAGACCGCCATCCGCAGCGAGGAGAAGTCGGCTTGCTCGGCGCCTTCGGCCTTGGTCAGGGTAATGTAGAGCGTCGGCAGGCCGAAGAACACGGTCGGCCGGTACTGCGCGATGGCGGCGAAGATCGCGGCCGGCTTCGGCTGGCCCGGCAGCAGCAGCGTCGCGGCGCCGACCGAGAAGGGAAACGTGATCGAATTGCCGAAGCCATAGGCGAAGAAGATCTTCGGCACCGAGAAGCAGATGTCTCCGGGCTCGAGCTTCAGCACACTGCGGGCAAAGGCGCGCTCGCTATAGGCCATGTCGTGCTGCAGATGCACGATGCCCTTGGGGCGGCCGGTCGAGCCCGAGGAATACATCCAGAACGCCATCTCGTTGCGGTGGGTGTCGGCCTCGTCGAGCTCGCCTGGAAATTCTTGCAGCCATTCGCCGGCGTTGCGCGCCTCGGCAACCGCATGATCGCCGGCGGCGCCATTGACCACGATCAACGTGCGCAGCGGCGTGTCCTTGCAGGCCTCGACGTTGAAGCGCGAACAGAACTCCGCATCGGTGACGGCGACCTGCGCGCCGGCGTCGGACAGATAGAATTGTAGCAGCTCCGGCGTCGTCAGCGTGTTGATGAGCAGCGGCACGAAACCGGCGCGCACCGCACCGAAGAAGGCCGCCGGATAGGCCGGCGTGTCGTCGAGGAACAGCAGCACGCGGTCGCCGCGTTGCAGCCCGAGCGATTGAAATGCGTGGCCCCAGCGCGCTGCGTCAGTGCACAGCTCGCGATAGGTCCGCGTGCCGGCGGGACCAGTCAGCGCCAGGCGTTCGGCGTTGCCGTTGCCGAGATTGTCGAACAGGATGCGGCTCGCATTGTAGCGTTCGGGGATCGTGAAGCCGATCTCGCGTGCACCGGGATTGTCCTGCGGAACCAGGTCGGCGATCCCAGTCATGAGCGTCCCTTTGCGGCCTCAAAACGGGCCATGAAGGCCGGCGACATCGCGCGCAACCGCGCATCGTCGATCCGGCCGGAGCGGGTGATGTAGCTGTAGGCGAAATCCATCGGGTCGCGCTTCATATGCGCGGGGAAATGCTCGTACCAGTCGGCGCTGGTCCGCGCCGCAGTGACGAGCTTCTTCACGATCGGCTTGCGCTCGGCCTCGTAGCGGGCAAGCGCAGCGGCGATGCGGCTTTCGGTCTCCAGCGCCTTGGTCAGCGCGATCGCATCCTCGATCGCGAGCCGGGTGCCCGAGCCGATCGAGAAATGCGCGGAATGCAGCGCGTCACCGATCAGCACCATGTTGCCGTGCGACCAGCGCTCGTTCCAGATCCATGGGAAATTGCGCCACACCGATTTGTTCGAGATCAGCTTGTGACCGTCCAAGGTCGCGGCGAACACCTGTTCGCAGATCGCCTGCGATTCCTCGATCGTCTTGTCGGCAAAGCCATAGGCCGCCCAGGTCGCCGCGTCGCACTCGACCAGGAAGGTGCTCATGTCCTTTGCATAGCGATAGTGATGGGCGTTGAAGTTGCCGCGCTCGGTCGCCACGAAGGTCTGCGACAACGTCGCGAAGGTCTTGGTGGTGCCGTACCAGGCGAATTTGTTGGTCGAATGCGAGACCGACGCGCCGAACGCGGCCTCAAAATCGCGGCGGACCATCGAGTTCAACCCGTCGGCGGCGACGATCAGGTCGTAACCCCTGAGCTGGTCGACCGATTGCACAATGGTGTCGAAGCGCGGCGTGACGCCAGTGCTGCGCACGCGCTCTTGCAGGATCGTCAGCAGCGCCAGCCGGCCGATCGAGGAGAACCCGACGCCGTCGATCTCGACGCTCTCGCCGCGCAAATTGAGCGTGATGTTCTTCCAGCTCTCCATCCGCGGGGTGATGGCGTCGACCGTCTCGGGATCGTCGGCGCGCAGGAACTCCAGCGCCTGCTCGGAGAACACCACGCCGAAGCCCCAGGTGGCGCCGGCGGCGTTCTGCTCGAACAGATCGATCTCGGCGTCAGGATGACGCTTCTTCCAGAGATAGGCGAAATAGAGCCCGCCGGGCCCTCCGCCGATCACGGCGATCCGCAACGTCTGCCTCCCAGATTGACAGTGTACTTACAATTTGGTCCAGACTAATCGCCCTCTGGCGGGAACGCCAGAGGGAAAATGCGCGGCTGGGCCAGTAGCAGGACGGCGTTAGGATGAGGCGGGATGGCGGCAGTCTGGCTGCACCTCTCCCGCTTGCGGGCAGGGCAATCGCATATGGCAAAAAATTCGGTTGTTCCGAAGGAACGGGCAGAATCGTTCCGTATTCGATTCCACTTCGTTCGCGATCTCTCCCGGAGTGAGGTTGGTTGGCCTGTTTGTGACAACAAGGTGCTGCGGCTCCGTGCCCGGCAAATCGCCGGGCACCTATCGTCTCACCGCCTGCGCGACTATTTCTTTTCCGCTTCTGCCAGCACCTTCTTGCAGGCGGGCGTCAGCTTGTCGCTCTCCTTGGCAAGACAGGCAATGATGCGCCCGCCGCCGGGCGTCACGCTTTTGCAGAACTTCTGATAGTCGCCCATGCAGGCGTCGCGTTGCGCTGATGTCAGCTCCTGGGCGTAGACGGCGGTTGAGCCGCAAAGCAGAACGGCGGTCAGGACAAGACGCAGCATCGATTGCTCCCTTCTCCGATCGGTCGCGTGACAACAGGATCACCGCGCCGCGAACGGCGCCAGCACATCGCGGCACGCCGGCGACAGCGAGCCGGCATTGGTCGCCAGGCACTGCACGATCCGCCCGCCGCCCGGCTGCACGCCGCCGCAGATCGAGCGGACGTCGGCGCCGCAGGCCGAACGCAGCACGAAAATCTCTTCGCGCGGCCGCAGCGGCCGCAACGCGATCACCGCCGGCGCGGCCGCTGGAGCCGCGGCCGGTGCTGCAATTGTCGTGGCACCCGCGGCGCCACCGCCGCCGGCGGCCGCCACGGCCTTCTCGCAGGCCGGCGAAAGCTTCTCCTTGTTCTTCTCGAGGCACTGCAGCGCCGGCGCACCGCCGGTCGGCACGCCCGCACAGACCTTGGGATAATCGGAGCGGCAGGCGCTGCGGATCGCGGAGATCTGTGCGCTGCTTGGCTTTGCAGCCGCGGCCTTCGGTGCCGCCGTCTCTGCGGGCTTGGCCGCCGTCGCCGCCGGAGCCGCGTCGGTCTTGGCTGCTGCGGGAGCAGCGGCCGGTGCTTCCGCGGCCTTCACGGCGCTGGCGCAGCCAGGTCCGAGGCTTGCCATGTTTTTCTGCAGGCATTGCAGTGACGCTTCGCCGCCGGGCGGCACGCTGGAGCAGTGTGCGATGTAATCGTTGCGGCATTGCGACTTGATGGCGTCGCGCTGCGCCTGGGTCGGCGCCTGCGACAAGGCTGGTGCGGTGCTCATCAGTGCCGCAAGCGCAAGCCATGCGAAGAGCCTCGTTGCACGTGTCAACGCGTTGATCATTTGAATAAATCCTCTCGTCGCGCCGGAAGCCTCCGGCTCAACTGAACTGAGTCTGAAATAATTTTGCTCTAACAACCTTCGCGAGCGGCATCATTTTCGCTTTCGAGTTCCGCTGCAAGCGGATTGTTGCTATGGAAGAAGCCGGCTGAATTTTTTGCTCGCTTCGACATCTTTGAATTAGGTCATTCGGACTGAGGCTCGGAAATGAGGCATGCGCGCGCGTCGGCACATTTCAGTCAGAGCGATTTTGTGCGGCTGCGAAATGCGCCGCTTCCGCGCATCGCCTTCGCCGTAGCGGCCGTTGTCAGTTTAAGTGCCTGCGAGCAAAACAGTTTTGTTGCGCCGCCGCCGCCCAAGGTCGAAGTCGCGCCGCCGGTGCAGCGCGCCATCACGCGCTACCTGGACGCCACCGGAAACACCGCGCCGATCAAGACCGTCGATCTGGTCGCGCGCGTGCAAGGCTTTCTGCAGTCGATCAACTATCAGGACGGCTCGCCGGTGAAGGAGGGGACCACCCTGTTCACGATCGAGCCCGAGACCTACAAGCTGAAGCTGGAGCAGGCGCAGGCCGCGGAAGTGGGCGCGCAGGCGACGCTCAAGCAGGCCGAGGCCGACTTCAAGCGGCAAGCGGACCTGGTGCAGCGGCAGGCGGTCTCGCAAGCGACACTCGATACCTCGACCTCGACCCGGGACAACGCCCAGGCCAATCTGCAGCAGGCCCAGGTCAACACCAAGATCGCAGCGGTCAATTACGGCTACACCAATGTGGCCGCACCGTTCGACGGCATCGTCAGCAACCATCTGGTCTCGGTCGGCGAACTGGTCGGCGTCGCGTCGCCGACACAGCTTGCCACCATCGTGCAGCTCGACCCGATCTACGTGAATTTCAATGTCAACGAGCAGGACGTGCAGCGTGTCCGCGACGAAGCGCGCCGCCGCGGCATGACGACCGCCGAGATCAGGCAGTTGCCGATCGAGGTCGGGTTGCAGACCGAGACCGGCTATCCACACAAGGGCAAGCTCGATTATCTCTCGCCCACCGTCAGTCAGTCGACCGGTACGCTTGCCGTTCGCGGCCTGGTGCCCAATCCGGATCGCGTGCTGCTGCCCGGCTTCTATGTCCGCGTTCGCGTGCCGATCGATAAGCAGGACAATGCGCTGCTGGTGCCTGACGTTGCGATCGGTAGCGACCAGGGCGGCCGCTACGTGCTGGTCGTCAATGCGGACAATGTGGTCGAGCAGCGCAAGGTGGCGACCGGTCCGCTCGATGAGGGCTTGCGCGTCATCGAGAGCGGGCTGAAGGCGGACGACCGCGTCGTGACCGCCGGATTGCTGCGCGCGATCCCGGGGCAGAAGGTCGATCCGCAGATGCAGAAGGGCGACGCGACGCCGGCACCGGCCAAGTGAGGGGCGCGCCATGATCTCGAAATTCTTCATCGAGCGACCGGTCCTTTCCAACGTCATCGCGATCCTGATGATCCTGATCGGCGGCGTCGCGCTGTTCAATCTCGCGGTCGCGCAATATCCCGATGTGGTGCCGCCGACGGTCCAGGTGACGACGCGCTATCCCGGCGCGTCGGCAAAAACCGTGATCGACACCGTAGCGCTGCCGATCGAGCAGCAGGTCAACGGCGTCGAGGACATGCTCTACATGCAGTCCTACAGCGGCGCCGACGGCACCTACACGCTGACGGTGACCTTCAAGATCGGCACCGACCTCAACTTCGCGCAGGTGCTGGTGCAGAACCGCGTCTCCTCGGCACTGTCGCAACTGCCGACCGCGGTGCAGAACCAGGGCGTCACGGTGCAGAAGCGGTCGACCTCGATCCTGCTGTTCGTGACACTGACCTCGCCGAACAAGACCTACGACAGCCTGTTCCTGTCGAACTATGCCACCATCAACATTCGCGACGAGCTGTCGCGTCTGCCGGGCGTCGGCAACGTCACCGTGTTCGGCGCCGGGCAGTATTCGATGCGGGTGTGGCTCGATCCGAACAAGCTGCAGGCGCGTGGACTGATGCCGCAGGACGTCATCCAGGCGATCCAGCAGCAGAGCCAGCAGGTCACCGCAGGTCAGGTCGGCGCGCCGCCCGCGCCGCAGGGGCATGTGTTCCAGTACACGCTGAACGTCAACGGCCGGCTCGACGATGCGAGCCAGTTCGAGAACATCATCGTCAAGACGGGCAATGTCGGCGACGTCATCCGCGTCCGCGATCTCGGCTCGGTCGAGCTCGGGGCGCAGACCTACAGCCAGGTGTTCTCGCTCAACCAGAAGCCGGCCACCGGCATCGGCGTATTCCTGTCGCCGGGTGCCAACGCGCTGCAGGTCGAGAAGGAAGTGCAGAAGAAGGTGGCGCAGCTCGCCAAACAGTTCCCGCAGGACATCAAATACGACACGCCGTTCGACACCACCAAATTCGTCCAGGCCTCGATCGACGAGGTCTACCGGACGCTGATCGAGGCCGGCCTGCTGGTGCTGGTCGTGATCCTGGTGTTCCTGCAGGACTGGCGGGCGATGCTGGTGCCTGCGACCACGGTGCCGGTCACCATCATCGGCGCGTTCGCGGCGATGGCCGCGCTCGGCTTCACCATCAATCTCTCGACGCTGTTTGCGATCGTGCTGGCGATCGGCATCGTGGTCGATGACGCCATCGTGGTGGTCGAAGGGGCCGCGCACAATATCGAGCGCGGCATGTCCGGGCACGATGCCGCGATCAAGGCGAGTGGACGAATTGTTCGCGCCGATCGTCGGCATCACGCTGGTGCTGATCTCGGTGTTCCTGCCGGCGGCCTTCCTGCCGGGGCTGACCGGCCGGATGTACGCGCAATTCGCCCTGGTGATCGCAGCAACCGCGCTGCTCAGCGCCGTCAATGCTGCGACCTTGAAGCCGACGCAATGCGCGCTGTGGCTGCGACGGCCGGTGCCGCCGGAGCAGCGCAATGTCTTCTACCGCGGCTTCAACGCGGTCTATGACCGGGTGGAGCGGGGCTACACGCGGACGATCGGCAGCATCGCCGGTCACGCCAAGACCTCGGTCCTCGTCGCGCTGATCCTGATCGGAATTGCCGGCTACGGATTGTCACGGGTGCCGACCGGCTTCATTCCGATCGAGGACCAGGGTTACCTGCTGGCCGCGGTGCAATTACCCGACGGCGCCGCGATCGATCGCACCCAGCGGGTACTCGATCAGGTCACCGACATCGCCCGCAAGACGCCGGGTGTCGAGCAGGTGGTCGCCATCGCCGGCATCTCCGCGCTCGACAACTCGTCGAGCCTCGCCAATGCCGGCGTCGCCTATGTGATCCTGAAGGATTGGGGCTCGCGCGGGCCCGGCGAGGATCTGCGCTCGCTGGTCTACGGCCTCAACGACAAGCTTGCGGTGATTCCGGAGGCGCGGATCCTGGTGATCCCGCCGCCGCCGATCCAGGGCATCGGCAATGCCGCCGGCTTTGCCATGCAGGTGCAGCTCCGTGACGGCAACGCCGATTACGGCAAGCTGCAGGCGGTCACCGGCGCTGTCGTCAGCAATGCGCAGACGCAAAGCGCGCTGCAGCGGGTGCAGTCGTCGTTCCGCTCGATGGTGCCGCAGTTCGACGTCCAGGTCGACCGCGTCAAGACCGAGACGCTGCACGTCACCACCGATCAGATCTTCTCGACGCTGTCGTCCTATCTCGGCGCGAGCTACGTCAACCAGTTCACCAAGTTCGGCCGCACCTTCCAGGTCTACACCCAGGCCGATGCGCAATACCGCCTGACGCTGCGCGACATCGAGAACATGATGGTGCGCAACAGCAATGGCGACATGATCCCGCTCGGCACCGTGGCGAAGATCACGCCGTCGGTCGGGCCGTCGCTGATCAGTCTCTATAACCTCTATCCGTCCGCGACCATCATCGGCCTGCCGTCGCAGGGCTACAGCTCCGGCCAGTCGATGACGCTGATGGAGGAGATCGCCGCGAAGACGCTGCCGCCCGGGACCGGCTATGAGTGGACGGCGATGTCGTACCAGGAGAAGGAGGTCGGCAGCCAGATCTACCTCGTGTTCGCGCTGGCGCTGCTGCTGGTCTATCTCGTGCTCGCCGGACAATATGAGAGCTGGTACGCGCCGATCTCGGTGATCCTGGCGGTGCCGCTGTCGCTGCTCGGGCCCATGCTGGTGCTGACATTGCTTCGGATCGAGAACAACCTCTACACCCAGATCGGCACCATCCTGCTGATCGCGCTGTCGGCCAAGAACGCGATCCTGATCGTCGAGGTGGCGCTCGAGCACCATGTGCGCGACGGCAAGCCGGTGCTGGAGTCGGCGATCGACGCGGCGCGCGCCCGGTTCCGGCCGATCCTGATGACGTCGTTCGCCTTCATCCTCGGCGTGCTGCCGCTGGTGATCGCGACCGGCGCCGGCGCCAACGCCCGCAAATCGATCGGCATCACGGTGTTCTCCGGGATGATCGCCTCAACCTGCCTCGCGGTGCTGTTCGTGCCGGCGTTCTTCGTCGTGGTTCAGAATTTCGAGAACTGGCGCAAGGCGAAGAAAGGCAAGGCGGCCACGCCGCAAGCCGCACCGCAGGCGCCGGGCACGGTGCATTAGAGCCGCGCGCTCCACGCTCAAGTCTTTCCCCGTCACCCTGAGGTGCGAGCGGAGCGAGCCTCGAAGGGCGAACGGCCCGACTCTCTCTGCGCGGCGGCGTCCGGGCCGTGCACCCTTCGAGGCGCGCAAGAGCGCGCACCTCAGGATGACGGGATTGATAGCAAGGGGTGGGTTATCCGAAGGCGTAACCCACCGTTCGCGGCACGGAAGATGGTGGGTTACGCTTCGCTTAGCCCACCCTCCGCACCGTGCTCCGGGCTACACCCTCACCATGCGCTTGCCGCGGTTTTCGCCGGCGAGCAGGCCGATCAGCGCCTGCGGCGTGTTCTCGATGCCGTCGATGACGTCTTCCTGGACCTTGAGCTTGCCCGAGGAGACCCAGGATTGCAGGTCGGCGAGCGCGGCATCGCGCTGGTCCATGTAGTCCATCACGATGAAGCCTTGCATGATCAGCCGCTTCACCACGATCAGGCCGGGCACGCCGCGCGGGCCGTGCGCGGAGGGCACGCCGTCATATTGCGAGATCGCGCCGCAGCAGGCGATCCGGCCGCGATTGTTCATCTGGGCCAGGCAGGCCTCCAGGATGTCGCCGCCGACATTGTCGAAATAGACGTCGATGCCCTTGGGCGCCGCTGCGCGCAGCGCCTTGTAGGTGGCGCCGTCCTTGTAATCGACCGCGGCGTCGAAGCCGAGTTCGGAGGTCAGCCAGTGGCACTTGTCCTTGCCGCCGGCAATGCCGACCACGCGGCAGCCCTTGATCTTGGCGATCTGGCCGACGATCGAGCCGACCGAGCCGGCGGCCGCCGACACCACCACGGTCTCGCCTTCCTTCGGCTTGCCGACATGGAGCAGGCCGAAATAGGCGGTCAGGCCGGCAATGCCATAGACGCTGAGCAGATGCGTCATCGGCTCGAGCTTCGGCATCCTGGCCAGGTGCTTGGTGGGCACGGCGGCATAGTCCTGCCAGCCGGTGTCGCCGAACACGATATCGCCCGGCTTCAGGCCGGGGTCATTCGACGACACCACTTCGGCGATGCTGCCGCCGGCCATCACGGTGTTGGCTTCCACCGCAGCGCGATAGGTGGCGCCGTGCATCCAGGCGCGGTTGGCGGCGTCGAGCGAGATGTAGCGCGTCCGCACCAGCGCCTCGCCATCCTTCGGCGCGGGGACCGCGCCCTTGGTCAGGCGAAAATGCTCGGGGCCAAGCTTGCCGGTCGGCTTTTCAACAAGCAGGATCTGGCGATTGACGGTGTCGTTCATTGGCGGTGTCTCCCCTCGCGTTGGTCGTTTCGCATGCAGTTTGACTGCGACGCGCGCAGCGTGTTGCACAGATTGTGCGCTGCATGAACGCTAGAGCATTTTCGAGCGAAGTGGAAACCGGTTCGCGTAAAGAAAATGCGTCAAAACATGAATCTGGAGCCCCGTTCCGATTCATCGGAACGGAAAAGGCTCTAGTCCCAGCGCTGGCATTCCACAACGGGAACAGATCGGCAAAGTCCCGCGTGGCGCGAAGCGTGTTGCGTAGCTGCGTAAATCTGCCACACTTGCCCTTCGCCGGGAACTTACGGGGGTAAGAGAATGTCGAACAGGTTTACGCAATACATCCTGCTTGCGATGGTCCTTGGCATCGCAATGGGAACGATCGTCTTCAACTACTTTCCTGACAGCCGTGCCGAGATCGCAGCCGACGTCAACCTGATCGCAATGCTGTTCCTGCGCCTGATCAAGATGATCATCGCGCCACTCGTGTTCGCGACCCTCGTCGGCGGCATCGCCCATATGGGAAGCGGCGCCAAGCTCGGGCGCATCTTTGCCAAGACCATGGGCTGGTTCGTCTCCGCCTCCTTTGTCTCGCTGCTGCTCGGCCTCGTGATGGTCAACCTGTTGCAGCCCGGCGCCAATTTCCCCGGCACGCTGCCCGACAAGGCCCAGTCGACCGGCCTGCCGGTCTCGGCCTTCTCGATCGAGAAATTCCTGACCCATCTGATCCCGACCTCGATCGCGGATGCGATGGCGCAGAACGAGATCCTGCAGATCGTCGTGTTCGCGGTGTTCTTCGCGGTGGCGCTCGGCGCCATGCCTGAGCGCGCCAAGCCGATCATGAGCCTGATCGACGATCTCGCCCACATCATGCTTCAAGGTCACCGGCTATGTGATGCTGTTCGCACCGATCGCGGTGTGGGCCGCCATCATGGCGACCGTCTCGAAGAACGGCCTCGGCGTGCTCTGGAAGCTGATCGTCTTCATGGGCGGCTTCTACCTGTCGCTGCTGATCCTGTGGGGCATCCTGGTCATCGTCGGCTTCATCGTGATCGGACCGCGTTACAGCCATCTGCTGCGGCTGATCCGCGAGCCGCTGATGATCGCGTTCTCGACCGCCTCCTCGGAGGCGGCCTACCCGAAGACGCTGGAGGGGTTGAACAGGTTCGGCGCCTCCTCGCGGATCTCGGCCTTCGTGCTGCCGCTCGGCTACTCCTTCAATCTCGACGGCACGATGATGTACTGCACCTTCGCGAGCATCTTCATCGCGCAGACCTACCACATCGAGATGTCGCTCGGCACGCAATTCGCGATGCTGGCGACACTGATGATCACCTCGAAGGGGGTCGCCGGCGTGCCGCGCGCCTCCCTCGTCGTGATCGCCTCGACGCTCGGCCAGTTCGGCATCCCCGAGGCGGGACTGTTGATGATCATGGGCATCGACACCTTCCTCGACATGGGCCGCAGCGCCACCAACGTGATCGGCAACTCGCTGGCCACCGCCGTGGTCGCGAAGTGGGAGGGCGAGCTGAAGGCCGAGCACGAACTCGGGCCCGACGACGCGGTGCCGCAGGATGCGGTGCCCGGCGCCGTGATGGCCGGTCATTGACGGGAGGGATGCATGCATCGCGCCCGCTGGAGGCCGATACGGGCTGAGGCGCCTCTACTGTCGACATGCCTGCTGTCGGCATGCCTGCTGGCGGCAAGCCTGCTGATCGGACCGGTGTCCGCACAGCCGGCGGGCGAGGGGCTCAGCCCCACGCTCGCCAACATCAAGGCCACGCACGCGGTGCGGATCGGCTATCGCGAAAGCTCGCCGCCGTTCTCGTTCCTCGATCACTCCAACCGGCCGATCGGCTACAGCCTCGAGCTGTGCGATGCGATCGTTGACGAGATCGCGGCCGAGGTCGACGACGCCAACCTCAAGGTCGACTACGTCAAGGTCACCTCCGACGACCGCATTCCGGCGGTCGTCGACAAGAAGATCGATCTCGAATGCGGATCGACCACGGCGAATGCCGAGCGCGGCAAGCAGGTCGCGTTCTCGCCGCTGATGTTCGTGGCCGGCACCAAGCTGATGGTGCCGAAGGCCTCCGGCGTCAACCAGGTCGCCGACTTGAAGGGCAAGACGGTGGTGGTGACCAAGGGCACCACCAACGAGCAGGCGATGCACAATGCCGACGCCAAGCAACAGCTCGGCCTCAACATCGTGACCGCCGGCGACCATGAGCAGTCCTACCAGATGCTGGTGGACGGCAAGGCGGATGCGTTCGCGACCGACGACATCCTGCTTTACGGCCTGATTGCGCGGCACAAGTCGCAGGACAAGTTCCGCGTCACCGGTGACTATCTGTCCTACGATCCCTACGGCATCATG
Source organism: Bradyrhizobium sp. JR3.5 (assembly GCF_054057015.1). Classification (NCBI taxonomy): domain Bacteria; kingdom Pseudomonadati; phylum Pseudomonadota; class Alphaproteobacteria; order Hyphomicrobiales; family Nitrobacteraceae; genus Bradyrhizobium; species Bradyrhizobium sp. JR3.5. The sequence continues at coordinate 2,293,452 of NZ_JBSRYV010000002.1, read as the reverse complement.
TACCGCAAGGGCGAGCCGCAGATGAAGGACGTGGTCGAGCGTGCCTTCCGCAAGCTCGCCTCGAACCGCGACATCATCCCGCTCTACAACAAGTGGTTCGTCGCCCGCCTGCCGACCGGCGAGAAGCTCAACGTGGCGCTCTCACCGCAGCTCGAAGACGCCTTCAAGGCGCTCGACGATTCGGCGGGCGGAGCGAACTAGCCTCGAAGTCCGGCCTCTCTCCTTGCGGGAGAGGCCGGATTGCGTTGCAGACGCAATCCGGGTGAGGGGTCTTGCGCAACGCGCGCGGCTTTCCAAGCGGTCCCGAACCGTGCCGACGAACCGCAACTTCGTTCATCGCCAATAGCGATGCGACAAATCCAGGCACTGCCGGACCCAGAATCCGTTCACATGGATCAACTGGCATGTGCTCGGCGGCGGCTCCTTGATGATCGGATATCCGTGGATGTCGATGTTCGTCGGGGCGGTGACGCCGCGCCAGAACACGGCGTTGGCGGCCGGAGGATTGAAGGCAGCGACGAACGCCATGATTGCAAGGAAGCTCAAAACAAGTTTGCGCATAATCTGTATCCGGATCGATTAATGCGCATCAGCGTACTCCCTTGGGCGGGATGAGCAAGCCGCTGAATGAATCAAAATGGCGGCGAGAATTTTGCGGCAAGCTGTACTGCCGCACGCGCGTAGCCGCCGTGGACCGCCATGGAAGCGATGGCAACGATGCCGACCGCCGCCAGAACAACCATGACCTGGAAGATCGCGCGTCCAAGGATCGCTCTCATCAAAACTCCATCGATCCGGCGGGGATCTTGCTTCGAGTTTCCACACCGCGATCTCAGGAGTATCATCGGCAGGCGAGATTCCGCTGTTGAAGTCTGCGAACTCGTCGCTTCACCGGCTAGTGTCGCTCCGCGACAAGCCGATCGACCTGCTGCTTGAGCTCCGCTTCCATCTCGGAAACGATGTCGTGCGGCAGGCGAGCGCCAAGGGGATTGCCAGGCGAACCGGTCGTCTCTCGCTCCATCGCCTGATGCCGCGTGTCATTGGCATCCGGGACCGGGTCTTCGACCCGTCGTCGAGACGATAGATAGCTGGGCGGGCCAGCCGCCGCGTCGGCTTTGTAGGGTTCAGAAAAATCCTGATCCGGCCGTTCAGCGTTCTTCATCAGCTTTGCCTCCTGGCAAGACTTCCTTTCCCCAGGCCCGAACCATCTGGCTCGTCGCTCATCAATGACGCGGCAACCTCGAATGTTGTTCCGCTCGGAACTTGCAAACGTCCGCCGGAACCTGCCGGTTATCGAGCCTGGAACCAGAACAATAAGCGTCCTCAGTCATTGACACTGGGGTTGACCGTTTGGAGGTTGCCATGGGCTACGCGAGGTCAATTCACCAGACCGCAATTGTGGTCGAAGACGACACGATCCAGCGCGACATGATTGCGCTGTTGTTGAAAGAGGGCCGCTTCGACGTCATCCAGTGCGAAGATGCCGAGACGGCAGCGCTGGCCGTCAAGATGCGTCACCCGTCGCTGCTGGTCACCGATATCAAGCTCACGGGCAGAATGAACGGCATCGAACTCGCACAATTGGCCCTCGATTGCGACCCACGCGTGCGCGTGCTCGTGATCTCGGGTCTGGCGCCGCCCAGCGATCTGCCTGACGGCGTCAAATTTTTTGCCAAACCGGTTTATCCAGCCGCGTTGCTGCGCGAACTGGCGTCGTAAGCCCTGTCCAATAAAGACATAGATCTATGCAAGACGATCCCGAAATCGATTGGCACCGCGAGCAGATCACGAAGAATCGTGAACTGCTCGCGGAGTTGCAATCCGGAAATTTGGCAGGCGCTGACGTGTTTCCGGAGACGCAGGCCGAGATCGACCGTCTCACGGCACAGGTCGAGCAATCGGAACTGATCGTCGCCGGCTATGAGAAAGAGCACCCGCGAGACTGATCGGGCGCTCAAGGGAAGCGCGTGGCACGCTGCTTAGGCGAACACGGCGTCGATTTAAATTATAGCGCCGCGTGATACGCCGCCTCGACCAGCGCCGGATGGCGGCGGCCCAGCGTCTCCATCTTCACGCCGGAATTCACTTCAAGCACCTGCCACGCGCCATCAACGTGCACGACGTCGATGGAGGCGAAGCGGATGCCGACGGCTTGCGCGGCCTCGATCGCGAGCGCGACGCAATCGTCGCGTGTCGCAACATCGGTGAGCAGCACCGGCTCGGCGCCGGCATCGAGATTGTGCCGCCAGTTGAGCAGAAGCCGTTCGCCGGCCGGCGGAACGGCGTCGAGCGCGGCGGCATCGAAGTCCTCGGGGAGGGCCTTCAGCTGTTCTGCCGTCGCGGTCGCCTGCGCCAGCGCGCGCAGCGAGTGGACGCCGTCGCCGACCACCGACGGCCGTGTCTTGCGGTAGACGATCAGCGCGCGATCATCGAGCAGCACGACGCGCACCTCGTCCTTGATCTCGGCATAAGGCGAGATCGCAAGGCTCGGATGCGCAGCGAGGATGCGGGCGACCGCCGTCTCCAGCTGCGTTCGTGTCGTCACGCGGAAGACGAGCTCGCCGGAGGTCCCCTCATTGGGCTTGACGACGAGGCCGTGCGGATGCTGCGCGAGCAGAAGCAACATCGCATCCAGCGAGTCCGATCCGGGGATGTGCTTGCTGAGCTTGCTGCCGAGAAACAGGCTGTGCGGAATGGCCGACATGCCGGCCGATGCCAGCACTTCGGCGCAGGCCGATTTGTCGTTGGCGACCTGATGCGCGACCGCGCTGTTCAGCCCGATGTCGTAGCCGATCGCAAGCCGCCGCGCGTCGCCCTTGGTCATGATGACCAGCCAGCCGCCGGACCGCACCTCGACGGCAATGGAGCGCGCCAAACAATATTTTTTGATGGTTTCCAGGAAGATTCGCTGGCTGATCAGGACCACGAGATCATTTTCCCTTCACCGCGGTTTTCGTAGCAATTAATTGCCAGATCGGTGCCGATCTCGGCAAGTAAATTACCTGCAGCACCACATGTTAACGATGTCGTGGCTGAACCTCTGCGCGAAATCGAACGACTGCCATTCTGAGATCGCAATTGCACGCCAGTTGATCTTGACTATCTCATGCATTGGCGCAATGGACACGCGAGATCTTCAATGATTTCGGCCACTTCAGCGCCGTCGCGAGCAGTCTAGAAATCAAATCATTCTAAATCTGATCAGTCGAGAAAACGAAAACCCATGAGCGCGTTCTATCGAGAGAAAGTTCTTTCTGTTCAGCACTGGACCGACACGCTTTTCAGCTTCCGAGCCACCCGCGATTCCGGTTTCCGCTTCCAGAATGGCCAGTTTGCCATGATCGGCCTCGAGGTCGATGGCCGGCCGCTGCTGCGCGCCTATTCGATGGCGAGCGCCAATCACGAGGAAGAGCTCGAGTTCTTCTCGATCAAGGTGCAGGACGGCCCGCTCACCTCCAAGCTGCAGAAGATCCGCGAGGGCGACACCATCCTGGTCGGCCGCAAGGCGACGCGGCACGCTGATCACCGACAATTTGATCCCCGGCAAGCGGCTGATGCTGCTGTCGACCGGCACCGGCCTTGCGCCGTTCGCGAGCCTGATCAAGGACCCCGAGGTCTACGATCGCTACGATCAGATCCTGCTGGTGCATGGCTGCCGCCAGGTCTCCGAGCTCGCCTATGGCGAGGAGCTGGTCGCCAAGCTGCGCGACGACGAACTGTTCGGGCCGCTGCTGTCCGAGAAGCTCTTCTACTATCCGACCGTGACGCGCGAGCCGTTCCGCAACCGCGGCCGCATCACCGACCTGATCACGTCGAATCAGCTGTTTGCCGACCTGCATCAGGGTCCGCTCGACATCGAGACCGACCGCATCATGATGTGCGGCAGCCCCGCGATGCTGGAAGAGCTGAAGCAGCTGTTCGAGACCCGCGGCTTCAAGGAAGGCAGCGGCAACACCCCCGGTCACTTCGTGATCGAGAAGGCGTTCGTCGAGCGCTAGTTGTCGTCCCGGCGCAAGCGAAGCGCGAGCCGGGACCCATATGTGGACGGCCCCCGTGGCACAAGAGCTTTCTGGGATTGATCGGATCGCTTGCATCCATATGTCCGGCCTGTTGAGTGCGATCGAATGGATCGCTGGCCAAGATGGTTTGCGCGATGCGAGTTCCAAACAACCACGCGACCTGTTGACGGCCGATGGGTCCCACGGATTGTCTCGCATCGTTGCTCGATCGATCGCTCCATCTGCTCTTGCAGCTCCGGGTCGGCTGACGAGCGAGCCCGCCAGCCGGCCAATCTGTTAAGCGGTACCCGTCGTCGCGGCATTCAGCCGTGCGGCGTCATAACTCTCACCCGTCACCATCAGCTTCCAGACGATGCGCGCCACCTTGTTGGCGAGCGCTACGGCCGCAAGCTTCGGCGGCTTACGCTTGATCAGCGCCAGCAGCCAGCGCGAGTGATGACTGCGCCCCCGCCTGGCCTGCTGGATCACCGCCGTGGCCCCGACGACCAGCAGACGGCGCAGGTCCTCATCGCCCGCCCGGGTAATCTTGCCGAGCCTGGTCTTGCCTGCGGTGGAATGGTCCTTGGGTGTCAATCCCAGCCAAGCCGCAAAGTGACGACCGGAGCGGAACGCGCCCGGATCAGGTGTCTTCATCACCAGCATCGTTGCAATGATCGGACCGACCGAGGGGATCTGAGCCAGGCGCCGGCCCGTGGCATCGCCGCGGTGCCAGGCCATCAGCCTGGCCTCAACCACCTCCAACTCGCCCTCGAGCCTGACGCACTCCCGACCCAGCACGACAAACAGCTCGCGCGCCAGAGCGGGAAGCGTCTCGTCCTGCGCGATCCGCGCCAGCAGTGGTTCGATCGCCTCCAGTCCCTTGGGCGCGATCAGGCCATACTCCGCCGCATGGCCGCGGATCGTGTTGGTCAATTGGGTGCGCCGGGCGATCAGTCCGTCGCGGACCCCCATCAGCATCAGCGCAGCCTGCTGCTCGGCCGTCTTCACCGGCACACACCCCCCACCCCCCCACCCCACCCCCCCAACAAAGCGCATGCTCGGCCGGCTCATCGCCTCACACAGGCCTTCTGCATCACGCCCGTCATTCTTGTTCCGCATCACGTAGGGTTTAACCAATTGCGGCGCCATCAGCTTCACCTCATGGCCCAGCCTGGAAAGCTCGCGCGCCCAATATTGCGACGCCCCGCAGGCCTCCATCCCGATCACCGTCGGCGGAAGCTTGGCAAAAAACTCAAGCACCTGCTTGCGCGACAGCTTCTTGCGCAACACCGGCTGTTCCGCCGCGTCAACTCCATGCAGCACAAAAATATGCTTCGACGTATCCATCCCAATACGGATAATCTCTCTCACGGACGGTCTCCTTGTCTGAGATTTACAACAACCTCATTCTGGCACACTGATGCCGTAGGGGGCCGTCCACACCATCAACCACCGTTGCTGATTGGACAAAGGCTGGGGCCCCATCGGGCTCCAGCCTTTTTCATTTGTGGTTATTGGTCCTGGCTTTCGCCAGGACGACATCTGTGTATGTGGCGCCGTCTAATCCCCGACTGCTATAAATCCCGCCAACGCCGCGCAGCCGTTTCCTGAACGCGGCGACCCAGGGAGCAGCACCTTGTCCATCACCGATCCGGATGCCCCGAAGACCGCCTTTGTGTTCGCCGGCGGCGGCAGCTTTGGCGCGATCCAGGTCGGCATGCTGCAGGCGCTGGCCGCGCATGGCGTGGCCGCCGATATGGTGGTCGGCTCCAGCGTCGGCGCCTTGAACGGCGCGTTCTATGCCGGCGACCCGACCGTGTCGGGCGTGGCACGGCTGGCCGAGATCTGGCGCGGCCTGAACCGGCAGGACGTGTTTCCGGTCACCTGGCGGACACTGGTGGGCTTCCTGTGGCGGCGCGACTTCCTGATCCCGCATGACGGGGTCCGCAGGCTGATCGAGGATTACATCCCGTTCCGTAATCTCGAGGACGCGCGGCTCCCGATCCACATCGTCACGACGGACATCATCAGCGGCGACAGCGTGGTGCTGTCGGAAGGCTCGACCGCGGAGGCGATCGTCGCATCGACCGCGATCCCCGGCGCATTCACGCCGGTGCACTACCGCGATCATTTCCTCGCCGATGGCGCGATCTCCAGCAACACACCGGTCCGCGTCGCCGTGAAGCATGGGGCAAAGCGCCTGATCGTGCTGCCGACCGGATATGCCTGCGCCAACCAGGCGCCACCGGTCGGCGCGCTCGCCAATGCGCTGCATGCGCTGACGCTGCTGATCGCGCGGCAGCTCGTCAACGAGCTCGAGAACATCGGTCCCGACGTCGAGTATTTCGTGGTGCCGCCGCTCTGCCCGCTGGTCGGTTCGCCCTACGATTTCTCCCGGACATCCGATCATATCGCCCGCGCTCTCGACACCACCAACGCGTGGCTCGCCAGCGACGGCCTGAAGGCGGGGCATATCCCCCACGAAATGCGGCCGCACGACCATTGATGCGAACAGTGCACTCTCCTCACTCCCCCGCAAGCGCAGGCAATCGCATATGCGTCTTCGTCGGCCGCGCAGGTGCTTGGCCTCGTGATTCGAGACGCGCCGCAAGCGGCGCTCCGCACCATGAGGATCTACAGTTTAGGCACGAAACAACACGTATATCCTCGTCCACCGCTGTCATCGCCCGGCACTCGACCAGGTGATCCAGTACGCCGCGGCTCCTCGATTCAAGCGGAGGCGTCTCTGGAATACTGGATCACCCGCGTGCGCGTGTGATGACACTGAGCAAGCTGAGCAATTACCCCGTCATCCTGAGGAGCCCGCCAACGGCGGGCGTCTCGAAGGATGGCCACAGGGAAGTAACGCACCAAGGTTTTCCCAGATGTGATGCGAATCGCCCCCGCAAGCGCAGCGCGATAGCCCGCCAGGGCGAGGGGTGTCTGTACGATTTCTGGATAATGGAAGAATGCCGCTGATTTGCCCGACGAGTCAAGTTGCCGTGTCCGCCGGCTACTTTGCATGGGGTTGTTTTCGATATTTTGGCAAGGGCCCTGCCCGCAAGCGGGAGAGGGGGCGCAGTCTTTGTGGAGCTCCACTGCGTTGCACTGCAAAAGGCGATTTCGTTTAAATTTGACTGGTGCCGTACCCGCCCATCCGGGCGGTTGTCACATCTGTGACTGCTCGGCCGTATAACCGTAGTGCACTTGTTCCGCGAGTTGGATTAGCTTACGGCCGACGGGGTATTCAAGGCAGACCGGAGGGATTTGATGGATACGATGCTGCTTCCGTTCTCGCCGCGCTTCATCGTGCTGACGATCTGCGCCGTCGTCACTGCACTTCTGTTGCTGGTCGGGATTTTCGACCACAAGGTCTTCAAGATCGTTGTGGTCCCGCTGGCGATCTTCGGCGCGCTGACATTGCTCGGCATCCGCGACCTGACGCAGAAGAACCATGCGGTGCTCCGCAACTACCCGATCTCGGCGCATGTCCGCTTCCTGCTCGAGGAAATCCGCCCGGAGATGCGGCAGTATTTCTTCGAGAGCGAGAAGGACGGCATGCCGTTCTCCCGCGATACCCGCGCGGTGGTCTATCAGCGCGCCAAGGCGGTGCTCGACAAGCGGCCGTTCGGCACCCAGGAGGATGTCTACCGCGAGGGCTATGAGTGGATGCACCACTCGGTGGCGCCGAAGCCGCGTGCCGACGAGAAATTCCGCATCACCATCGGCGGCCCCGACTGCACCAAGCCGTATTCGGCCTCGGTCTTCAACATCTCGGCGATGAGCTTCGGCGCACTCAGCCCGAACGCGGTGCGGGCGCTGAATGCCGGCGCCAAGAAGGGCGGCTTCGCCCATGACACCGGCGAGGGCGGCGTCAGCCCCTATCACCGCGAGATGGGCGGCGACATCATCTGGGAGGTCGGCTCCGGCTATTTCGGCTGCCGCAACCGCGACGGCACCTTCAATCCGGAGCTGTTCGCAAGCGTCGCGGGCGACGACCAGATCAAGATGGTCGAGCTCAAGATCAGCCAGGGCGCCAAGCCCGGCCCATGGCGGCGTGCTGCCGGCCGCGAAGGTCTCCGAGGAGATTTCCAAGATCCGGGGCGTGCCGATGGGCGAGGACTGCATCTCGCCGGCCTATCACAAGGCGTTCTCGACGCCGCTGCAGATGATGGAATTCATCGCGCAGATGCGCAAGCTGTCCGGCGGCAAGCCGGCCGGCTTCAAGATGTGCATCGGCCATCGCTGGGAATTCCTCGCGATTTGCAAGGCGATGAAGGAGAGCGGGCTCTATCCCGACTTCATCGTGGTCGACGGCAATGAAGGCGGCACCGGCGCCGCGCCGCTCGAGTTCATGGACCATCTGGGCATGCCGATGCGCGAGGGCGTCAGTTTCGTCCACAACGCGCTGATCGGCATCGGGGCGCGCGACCGCATCAAGATCGGCGCCTCCGGCAAGATCGCGACCGCTTTCGACCTGGCGCGCGCGATGGCGATCGGGGCCGACTGGTGCAATTCGGCGCGCGGCTTCATGTTCGCGCTCGGCTGCATCCAGTCCCTGAGCTGCCACACCGATCGCTGCCCGACCGGCGTCACGTCGCAGGACCCGATCCGCAACCGCGCGCTCTACGTGCCCGACAAGATCGAGCGCGTGTACAACTACCACCACTCGACCCTGCACGCGCTGACCGAGCTGCTCGCGGCCGCCGGCCTCGAGCACACCAAGGATCTGCGCCCGATCCACTTCTCGCAGCGGAGCTCGACCACCGACGTCCGCACCTTCGCACAGCTTTACCCGGCGCTGCGCCCGGGCGAACTGCTTGAAGGCACCCAGGATCCCCGCTTCCGCGACGCCTGGGCAATGGCGCGCGCGGATTCGTTCCAGCCGGCGGGGTAGGGGCGCGGTTTCGGTTCACCTCTCCCGCTTGCGGGGGAGGTCGCCGCGCATAGCGCGGCGGGTGGGGGCTCTCTCCACGATGTGACACGCGGAGAGAGCCCCCACCCTAACCCTCCCCCGCAAGCGGGAGAGGGGACGCGGTCCCGATGCTGCCAACGCCGGGGCCCTATCTTGTCACGCAGCTGGCGCGCCGAACCATTTGGTCAGCGCCTCGGCGAGGCCCGACTGGCTCCGGTCTCCGACCCACGCCACGTAGCCGTCGGGCCGGACCAGCACCGCGCCGGGCGCCGCAACCGTTCCGAGCGCGGGAAGCTCCAACGTGCCGGCGCAATCGGCGTCGGCCAGCTGAACCCGGTCAGCCCATCCCGTGATGTCGAAGCTGCCGGGCTCGCCAAAGTTGAGCAGCACCGGCCGCGCGCCGTGCAGCAGCGCGAAGACCGGCAGCGGGCCGCTCGCCGTCACCAGATCGAGATCGGGCATGCGGCGTCCGAGCAGCGGGTGGCCGTCGCCGAGATCGTAGTGCAGGTCGAGGCCCGACATCATCGCGGCGAATTTTCGGCGCGGCTCGTCCATGCGCAGCAGTTCGGAGACGATCTCGTGCAGCGCTTTGCTGCGCGCGTCGGTCCGGCTGAGCGCGACGTGGGCCATGGTGTTGCGCAGCACGCGGGCCGCCACGGGATGCCGTTCGGCCTGATAGCTATCGAGCAGGCCGTCCGGCGATGTCAGCTTGACCACCTGGGCGAGCTTCCAGCCCAGGTTCACCGCGTCCTGCACGCCGATATTGAGACCCTGTCCGCCCATCGGCGGATGCACGTGGGCGGCATCGCCCGCCAGCAGCACGCGCTGCTTGCGGTAGGTCATGGCCTGCCGGGTCATGTCGGTGAAGCGTGATATCCAGACCGGGCTGTGGATGCCGAAATCAGCGCCGTATACCGCGGCCAGCCGCTCGCTGACGTCGCGCAGGGTCGGCTCTCTGTCGGTGCCGAGTTGCCGCTCGGTCAGCACGAGCCGCACCCGTTCACCGTCTTCCACCTTGCCGATGGCATAGATGCCGGCGTCGTCCTGGCGAAAGCCCCATTCCGGTTCGTCCGACATCTCGGCCTCGGCGATCAGCCAGCTCCTGGTCGGATCCCATCCGGCGAATTCGATGCCGGCCGTCTTGCGGACGATGCTGCGGCCGCCGTCGCAGCCGACCAGATAGCGTGCCCGGAGCACCTGGCCATCCGACAGCGCCACATCGACGCCATCGTCGTCCTGCGTGAAGCCGGTCACGTCGCGCCCGTGCTCGATCGGCACCGCCAGTTGCTCGGCCCATTCGCCAAGCACGCTCTCGATATGGTTCTGCCGCAGCCCCAGCGTGAAATTGCGCCGGGTCGGGAAGTCGCTGATCCCCAGCGGAACCAGATGGGAGTGGAACAGCACCGCTGGATGCCGCGTCCCCAGCGCGACGAAGCGGTCGCCGATGCCGCGCTGATCGAGCACCTCGATGGTGCGTGCGTGCAGACCGCCTGCCCGCGCGCCGATCAGGTCCGGATTCTCGCGCCGCTCGACAATCGCAACGTCAACGCCGGCCAACGCCAGCTCGCAAGCCAGCATCAGCCCGGTCGGTCCTCCGCCGGCAATCACCACAGCATGTTCCCGCATCGCGCACTCCTCCGTTCGATTGGGCGCGCGTTCTACGGGATGACCCCGGGCTTGCGGCAAGCCCGGGGGGTCTACATATATCTGAGTGGGGAGAGAGCGTTGGCGTGGCCGTGCCCAACCTCGGTCAATCCGTCATTGCGAGGAGCGAAGCGACGAAGCAATCCATGCCTCCGCGCGTGCGGAACTATGGTTTGCTTCGCTTCGCTCGCAATGACTTCGGGATCAGAACTCGCCGTGCAGCCGGCCGGAGAAGATGTGCACCGGGCCGCGGTCGGCGTTGTAGGCGGGGTTGGTGATGAACTGATAGTCCGCGGTCAGCGTCAGGCTCTTGTTGACCTGATAGGCGTAGTAGGTTTCGAAGATCCGCTCCGGACTGTAGTTGAGCGCGCCGTCGCCGATCAAAAGGCCGAGGCCGCCGGCGGCGAGGTAGTCGCGATGCGCTGACGACAGACCGTTGACTGCGCCGCCGATGCCGATCGTGTCGTTCGCCCGGCCCCAAGTGCTGCCCTTGATCGACACGCCGCCGGAGACGCTGCGGTCGACGTCGGTGAACGACAGGATCTCGTTCCGGCCGTCGTTCCAGCTCAGGCGGCCGAACAGGCCGACATCGGTTGCGATCTGCTGCTCGCCGTTCAGGTAGAAGCCGTACTTGGTGTTGTCCTTGCGGATACCGGCCATCACGTCGTTGATGTCGAGCCCGGGGTTGGCGTCCTCGATCGCGAGCGCCTGGCGATAATTGCCGGTGTTGCCGCGATTGCCGAACACGCCGACACGCAGCTTGCCGGGTTGATCGAAGATCGAGTAGCGGCCTTCGAATTCCACCACCGCGCCGCCATTGTTGGCGTTGGAGACCAGCACGTCGCTGTTCGGTGCATTGGGCACCTGGAACACGCCGGCGCGCACCGCCCAGTCCTTGCGGTTGAGCTCCACCACCGCGCCGCGAGTGTAACCGGGCAGGTCAGCCGGGAAATCATAGGCGGCGGACGACCACATCGCCCAGTTCATGAAAATCGGCGCGCGGGTCCTTGGCGTAGGAATTGCCGTCGAAGAAGTCGCCCACTGCAAAGCGCCCGACGATGACCGTGAGGCGGTCGATGTCGCGCTTGCCCGCGATCTGGTTGGGACCGTCGGGGACGTCTTCCTGCTCGCCGCCGAAGCCGAAGGTCTGCTTGAAATAGTAGCGTTGCGGCCGGATCCTCGGATATTCGGCGCCGGCCTTCTGAGCCTCGCCGTTCGGGAAACCGGCGAGGCCGAGCGTGCCGTTGAGGCCGAAGCCCTGCGCAGTCTCCGGATTGAAATAGAGCTCGCCGCCTTCCCAGAGCCGCACGCCGAGAAACGCCGTCGTGGTCCAGGTTTGTTGAGCTTGCCCCGCGCCCGGAAGGCTGTTGGTGCCGCCATAGGGTGCGCGGAACGACGGATAGCCCTGACCGATCAGCGTGGTCTGCCCATGCACGCTCCAGTCGCTGGAGTCCGGCAGCACGGACCGCGTCGGCGTCGCCGACCAGGGCGAATCGCCGAGCTGGTAGTTCAGGCCGAATTTCAGCAGATGCAGCCGCGGGTCGATACTGACGCCGGGCATGCCGAAATCGTTGAGACCGAGCGTGCGGCGCGACAGGTCGATGTAGTCGTATTCGAGCTTGGCCGTCCAATTGCCGCTGAGCGCAAATTCGGCGCCAGCGCCGACAGTCCAGCCGGTCTGATACTGGCCGGGCTCCGAGATGACGTTGCCGGCGGCATCGTTGACCCTGACCTGGCTGCGGCCCCAGGCGAAGCCGCCGGTGATGTACGGCATCCAGGTGCCAAAGCTGTAACCGGCGCGGCCGCGCACGGTGCCGACATAGTCGATCGACGAGTTGAAGGGGCCGAGCCTGCGCCGCGGCAGATCGATCGGGCCCACGAATGTCGCATCGGCCTCGACGCCGAGCACGAAGCGGTTTGCGAACTGGTGATTGTATCCGACCTGGAAGCCGCCGATCCCTCCCGTGACACTGTGAGGAAAGAACACGCCCTGCAAGGGAAGCGGATTGGTATCGGGACCGAGGCTGCCGTCGCCATAGCCGACATGGCCGCCGACGTAAAAGCCGGTCCAGCTATAAACCGCCGCGTTCATGGCCGGTGACTTGACGGCCATATCGGCCGCGGCCGCCGGCGTGCCGAATGCCGCCGCGCCGAGCGCTGCGCCGGCGGCGATCCGAACCCGGAAGAGACGGACGCAGGTCATGACGCGGCTTTCTGCGAACGGTTGGCGGTTTCGCCCGGCATTGCAGATTTGGCGGCCACTTGCCACCCGAGATTTGAATTCATCGCCCGCCGTCCCCGGTCCGATTCGTGTCGTCCCATCCAAAGCCAGATCAGCACCTAGCATCCCCTGTGGCTTGTTGCAAGTAATTCGCAATAGCAACTGAGGCGCGCGGGATACCCCTCCGATTTGCACGCCACTATGACAGTCGCGTAACACCCGGAGGCCGTGGGCCTCATCCGCTGCGAACGCCCGCGCATCTGTGGCAAATCGGTCGAGAACCGACGGTTCAATCGATGTCAGCATTGTCTTCGTCCTTTACCTTGATCAAGGCGGGTCGCGACATCCTGCCGAGCGCGACCCTGGCGCCGGCTCGTTCGACACATCGCGCCATGGACAGCGCCGTCCGCAGCTCGGCGCCTGAAATCACACGTCGCTGATAAAGCGCGGTTGCGCCGCGCAGGATGGCGCTTGCCAGCCTGAACAACACGATCGCGCCCCATCTCCGGCCGCGGCCAGGCGCGGTCACGCCCCCACCGTGGCGAGCTGGACGATGCGCAGCAGCACGAGGCCGGCAGCGACGACGAGGTAGCCGCGTAGCACCAGCATCCAGATCCGGCTCAACGGGCTGAGCCGCGCCGGCGGCAGCCGGTCGAGCGGCGGCATCCGCCAGGTGTCGCGGTCGAACAGCGGCGGCTTGTGCTTGAAGCGGGAGGATGCGCGACCGTGCGACAGCATCTCGTACAGCTTGACCGCCGCGGTGACCGCGAGCGCGAGCAGGCTGCCGCCGACCAGGATGCCGATGATCCATGCCTCGCTGAGATCCGGGAACAGCACCGCGGCAGTCAGGATCACCGACAGCATCACGAGGCCCCCGACCACCGCGCCCGTGAACAGGTTCAGCCTGACGGAGTTGACCCACGGCCCGAGGATGTGGCGGTCGTTGCACAGCAGCAGCAGGAACACGGTCGCACTCGGCAGCAGCACGCCGGCCAGCGTCTGCACCGCGTTGGTGAGCAGTCCGAGCGGCGTGCCCGGCGTCAGCACCAGCACCGCGGCGAGCACGATCAGGCCGCAATAGACGCTGTAGAAGCCCTTCGCGTCCCACGGCTTGCGGTGCAGCGAGTGCTTGACCGCGAACACGTCGCCGATCGCATAGGCCGTCGAGAGGGAGACCGCGGCCGCGCCGATGATGCAGGCATCCAGCAGTGCGAGGGCAAACAGCACCGCCGGCAGCCGGCCGGCATATTTCTCCAACCCGACCGCGGTCCCCAGCGCGTCGGTGTAATTGCCGAATTCCGGCCGCCCGGCAAATACCTCGGCGCAGAACGAGATCATCGCGACGGCGCCGACCACGACCAGCACGATGCCGATGCACAGATCCATCCGCTCATAGCGGATGAAGCGCGGCGTGATCCGCTTGTCGACGATATAGCTCTGCTGGAAGAACAATTGCCACGGCGCCACCGTGGTGCCGACGATCGCGACGATCAAAAGCATCACCTCGCTGAGCTTGGCGTCCTTGGGCATCTTCGGCACGAAGAAATCAGCCGCGATCTGCCCGACCGGCGGATGCACCATCAGGATCACGGGCACCAGCAGCAGGCTGCCTGCGACCAGCACGATGCCGAAGCGTTCGAAACGGCGGAAGTCGCCGGTCGAGACCGCCAGCATCACGATAACAGCCGAGGCCAGCACGCCCCAGAACTGCGAGACGCCGAGAAAACGAAGCGCGAAGGTGATGCCGATGAATTCGGTGACGATGGTCAGCGCGTTCAGCACCAGGAGATCGATGACGCTGAAGGCGCCCCAGAATTTGCCGAAGCGCTCGAAGATCAGCCGCGCATGGCCGACGCCGGTGACGGCGCCGAGCCGCACCACCATCTCCTGGTTGACGTAGAGCACGGGAATCAAAAGCAGCAGCGTCCACAGCAGCGTGGTGCCGTAGTTCTGCCCGGCCTGGGTGTAGGTGCCGAAGGCGCCGGCATCGTTGTCGCCGACCATCACGATCAGGCCGGGGCCGACGATCGCCAGCAGGGTCTTAAACCGGGCCAGCAAGGTCGCGCGTGGCGCGGTGTCGTCCCGCGCGATGCTGCCGAGCGCGCCGTGGATGTCGCCGGCATGCGCGGTGTCGAGAATGGCGGTTTGGGTGGACTTGGTTTCGGTCATATCGCGTCTCCTCGCCGCCCTTTGGGCACGGCAAGAGGGACGCGGACCGTCAGGCGCGCACGTCTCCGCTGCCGTGAGCAGCGGCATTTCCAGATGTGATGCAGGTCGAGAATCCCGCTGCCGCGCCGCAATGGCGCGCAACGGGACGACTAGGTCCTTCGTCCATATTGGCCTCCTGGCACATGATCCGGAAAGGTGCGCAGCGGCTTTCCGAACGAGATCATGCGAAAAAGATTCAAGCGCACCAGCCGCGGTTTTGCCGCGGCGTGCCGCGCAGTTGTCGCGCGCGGGCCAAGATGCCGGCCCGCGCGCCGCCGATGATCGAAATCACCGCCGGTGTCGTCGACGATCCACCGGCACTCCAGGCGGCCGTCGATCAGGATCCAATGACAGGCCGGGGTTGGACGCCGGCGATCCGCCGGGCGGCGAAAGCCCGGCAGGTTGTCATTGGAATAGGTGGCCGCCCGCGGCAGGATCTGCCGCAGCTCGACAACGCGCCGCGGGCTTGCTTGCCGGAATTTTGCGAGCTTTTCGAACATCGCTCACCTCCACTTCCGCTGTCGCGCGGCAGGCCGGTGAGGAGCAGGCGGTTACGTGAGGCGTGACCACCCATCCACGCAGGCGAAATCTGCGCGATCAGTCTTGCTGTGTTGCGGCGTCAATAGTCCCGTCAGCGGTCTACTGTCGCCTGAGTTGCTACTGCCCATGTGCCTTCTGTGTTGGCTCGTGGTCGGGTTGACGTCCGGGGTCGGACCCCGGTGCGGAACGAACGTTACGACAGTCGGGCACTACGCCTGCCACAATGGCCTGTCAAGCCGATTCTACTATCCTCCGGGGAGGATCATGATTATCCTCCGGGGAGGATAGGAGAACCGCATGTCAGACGACCATCCGCACGCTGCAATCGCCCGGCGCCTGAAGCGCGCCAACGGCCATCTCGAGACCATTGTCGAGATGATCGAGCAGGGCCGGCCCTGTGCGCAGATCGCCCAGCAATTGCAGGCGGTGGAGAGCGCGATCGAGAGTGCCAAAAAGGCGCTGATCCACGATCACATCGGCCACAGCCTGGAGGAGACGCTGAAGGCATCGGGCCCGAAGTGGCCGCAACATGCTGCGCGACTTCCGGCTGATCGCCAAATATCTGTGATCGCTGCGTTCAAGAATTGACCCGCCCGGGGGGATCGCCGGACGGGTCGTGTGCGACACGGGGTGGATGAGGACCCGTGCCGAACGCAGGATCCGCAGCCCTAGAGCCTATTCGGCTCTAGATTCTTGTTTGACGTGTTTCCTTCACGCGAACCGGTGCCCACTTCGCTCGAAAACACTACGAAAATTCCGTCGATCAGTAGCAGGAGCGCACGCGGCCGATGTAGTTGCCGTAGGCGTCGAACTGGCGCACCCAGGCGCAGCGCCGATAGCCGCCGTCGTAATAGCCGTCACTGGCCGCGATCGCGCTGCCGACGATGGCGGCGCCGACGAGGCCCGCACCAACGCCCCAGCCCCAGCCATACGGCTTGGCTTCGGCCTGCGACGTCGTGGACGCGATGGTGCCGGTCACGGCGAGCGCGGTGAGGGCGAGGGCGGCAAACTTGGTCTTGATCGACATGGGATACTCCATCCTGCTTGAGGGCGGCGCCGGTATGGTCCGCATGCCCGTTGGACGGAGGCTTTTCGGTTCCGGTTCGAAGACCGTGCCGGAAATATGGTTTCGTGGATTGTTTCGTCGCCTCCGCCAGGACCCGGGTCAGTTGCCCCGAAATACGCCCGGATCGAACCTGTCGACGTCGGCCAGCAGCTCGCAGAACGCGCGCGCGCCGTGCTCGAGCAGCTTCTCGCCCTTCTCGGCCGAGGCCTTGGTCGCATCGCCGATCGCGCCGCTCGGATTGAGGTCCTGCGCCTGCCAGGCGAACGGCGCCGGCCGCTGGGTCGACAGAAAGCGGTGATCCTTCTCGATCTGCACGCTCGCGGGCTTGAAATCCGCGATCGCATCCTTGCGCACATGTTGCGGATACTTCGCCAGCATGATCGAGGTCTCGACCGCACCGCCATGGATGCCGTGGCGCAATTCGTCGGCATCGAACAGCCCGTCGGGCGTGCCGAAGCGCGACCAGCTCGTGGTCACCACCAGCATCTTGTGTTGCGCGCGCAGGTCCTGCGCCACGAGCTGCATCGTGGCGGAATTGCCGCCATGGCTCGTCACCATCACGAGCTTCCCGACGCCGGCGCGCGCCACGCTCTCGCCGAGCGCCATCCAGCTGTTCAGCGCGACCTTGGTCGGCAGGGTCAGCGTGCCCGGAAAATCGATGTGCTCGGTGGAGATGCCGACGGGTTGCAGGGGCAGGAACGTCGCCGGGATGGCCGCCGGCAGCAGCTCCTGAACCCGCGCCAGATACGCCTCGCCGATCATGACGTCGGTTCCGAGCGGCAGATGCGGCCCGTGCTGCTCGGTCGCGGCCAGCGGCAGCACCGCGATCCAGCGCGCGGCCGCACCCTCGGCGAGGTCGGGCCAGTGGATAGCGGTCCAGTCACGGGGCGGAAGCGTCGAGGTCATCAATCCAGTCGTTTCAATACAAGCGTTTCATGGGATGGATTTGCAGGCTAGTTTGTTTAACATCAGCGAGGCGTTCGCGTCTCCGGGCGCGGTCCACGTCTTCCCGCCTTCCATCATGGGCCATAATGATCGACGGAGTCCAACCATGATCCCGGCCTTTTTGCCGCGAGCGTTAACCACGACCCTTCTGGCCGCCACCCTCAGCGTTTCCGCAGGCCTCCTCCCGGCGCGGGCGCAGACTCTGGACAAGGTCTCGTTCGGCACCAACTGGGTCGCCGAGGGCGAGCATGGCGGGTTCTTCCAGGCGCTCGCCGACGGCACCTACAAGAAGTACGGACTCGACGTGTCAATCGTGCCCGGCGGTCCCAACGAGAACAACCGCATGCTCTTGATCGCGGGCAAGCTCGACTTCTTCATGAGCGCGAACTCGTTGCAGACCTTCGACGCCGTCACCAACAACGTACCGCTGGTCGCCGTCGCGGCGATGTTCCAGAAGGACCCGCAGGTCTTCCTGACCCATCCTGAAGTCAAGGTTGGCAAGATCGAGGATCTGAAGCCGCTGACGCTTTTGATCTCGAAGGAAGGCATCACCAGCTACTTCCAGTGGCTGAAATCCGAATACGGCTTCGACGAGAACAAGGTGAAGCCCTACACCTTCAACCCGCAGCCCTTCATCGTGAACAAGCAGACCGCGATGCAGGGCTATGTCACCTCGGAGCCCTTTGCGGTGGAGAAGGCCGCCGGCTTCAAGCCGAACGTGCTCTTGCTCGCCGACTACGGCTTCAACTCTTATTCGACCTTGATCGAGACCCGCCGCGACCTGGTCGACAAGAAGCCTGACCTGGTGCAGCGCTTCGTCGATGCTTCCGTTGTCGGCTGGTACACTTACGTCTATGGCGACAATTCGGCCGGCAATGCGATGATCAAGAAGCTCAATCCCGAGATGAACGACGAGCTGCTGGCCTATTGCGTCGCCAAGATGCGCGAGCATGGCATCGTCGATTCCGGCGATTCCATCAAGAACGGCATCGGCGCCATGACCGACGAGCGGATGGCGAGCTTCTTCGACAAGATGGTGCGCGCCGGTGTGGTCAAGAGCACCATCGACTATCGCCAGGGCTACACGCTGCGCTTCGTCAACAAGGCGGTCGGCGTCGAGCTCAGGCCGAAGAACTGACGGGTGCGGACGGGCGTAATGAGATTTAGCGCAGATGTTGCGGCGCTGGCGGTCTACCTCTCCCCTTGTGGGAGAGGTCGCGTCGCATCGCCAGATGCGATGCGGGTGAGGGGTTCCGCTCTCTCGTGGGACCGGCGCCCCCTCACCCGGCGCTTCGCGCCGACCTCTCCCCGGTGGGGAGAGGTGGAGTTTGCGGCACGATCGCGCCCGGCAATATCCAGTTCGCGATGGTAGAGAGCACCTTGCCGGAAACCGATGGCAGCGGCTTCGCCGTGCGCCTGCGCGGCGTCACCAAGACCTATGACAGCGGGGTGATGGCGCTCGGGCTGCTGGATCTCGACGTGAGACACGGCGAGTTCGTCTCGCTGCTCGGCCCCTCCGGCTGCGGCAAATCCACCGCGCTCCGCCTCATTGCGGGGCTTGCCACGCCAAGCGCCGGCACGGTCGAGCTCGTCCATCACGGCGTGGAGCAGCGCGGCAGCCACAGGATCGGCTTCGTGTTTCAGGAGCCGACGCTGATGCCGTGGGCCAATGTGCGCGACAATGTCCACCTGCCGCTGAAGCTCGCCCGGCTGCCTACGACCGACGCCGACGCGCGCATCGAGGCCGCGCTCGATCAGGTCGGGCTGGCGGAGTTCGCAGCCGCCTATCCGCGCGAATTGTCCGGCGGCATGAAGATGCGGGTGTCGCTGGCGCGCGCGCTGGTCACCGATCCCGATATCCTCCTGATGGATGAGCCGTTCGCGGCACTCGACGAGATCACGCGCTTTCGCCTCAACAACGACCTGCTGTCGCTGTGGCGGAACCTGCACAAGACCGTCATTTTCGTGACGCACTCGGTGTTCGAGTCGGTCTACCTCTCGCAGCGCGTGATCGTGATGACGGCGCGCCCGGGCCGGATCGGCGCCGAGTTTCGCATCATCTCGCCGGAGCCGCGCGGCGAGGAGTTCCGCACCTCGGCCGAATATGCCGCCTTCTGCCGTGAGGTCTCGGCCGCGCTGGCGCCGTCTTACGCGGGGCAGGCGGGCGCATGAAGTCTCCGCAGGACCTCATCCGCTTTCTGCTTCCGCTTGCAGTGTTTGCCGCGGGCCTCGTGCTCTGGGAAGCCGTCGTCCGCGCCTATGGTATCCAGCCCTATGTGCTGCCGAGCCCGCTCCTGGTGCTGAAGACGCTGGTTGCGGACTGGCCGGTGCTGTCGCAATCGCTCGGCGTCACGCTCCTGACCACGCTCGAAGGCTTCGCCGCCGCCGCGGTCGGCGGCGTCGTGCTGGCGCTGCTGTTCAACCAGTCCAAATGGCTGGAATATTCGTTGTTCCCTTACGCGGTGGTGCTGCAGGTCACTCCCGTGATCGCGATCGCGCCGCTGCTCCTGATCTATCTGCAGCAGCAGACCGCGGTGATCGTCTGCGCCTGGATCGTGGCGTTCTTTCCGGTGCTGTCGAATACGACGCTCGGCCTCAACTCGGTCGATCGCAACCTCGCCGGATTGTTTCAACTTTATGGCGCCTCGCGGCTGCAGACGCTGCTGCTCCTGAAGCTGCCCGCGGCGCTGCCCTATATCCTCGGCGGCCTGCGCATCGCCGGCGGCCTGTCGCTGATCGGCGCCGTGGTCGCGGAGATCGCGGCGGGCAGCGCCGGCGCCGGCTCGGGCCTCGCCTTCCGGATCGCTGAATCGGGCTACCGGCTGAATATTCCCCGCATGTTCGCAGCACTTCTGCTGCTATCGCTGGCCGGGATTGTCATCTATGGGGTGCTGGCGTTAGTTTCGCACCTCTTGTTGCGGCGTTGGCATGAAAGCGCGTTAGGAAAGGACAATTGATGGCCCCGATTTCTTCCGAAAAGATCGATCTGTTGGTTTATGGACCGATCCGGCCAATCCTCGAAAACGGCTTTTCCGATCAATACGTGCTGCACCGGGCCGAGAGCCGCGGCGACCTTGAGCGCCTGACGCCCGACACGATGGCCAAGATCCGCGGCATCGCCGTCACCTATCACACGATGGCGACCGACAAGACCGCGATGGCGATGTTTCCCAAGCTCGAGATCGTCGGCAGCTTCGGCGTCGGTTACGACCACGTCGATTCCGGCTATGCGCGGGATCACAATATCGTGGTTACCAACACGCCCGACGTGCTCACCGAGGAGGTCGCCGACGTCGCGATGGGGCTGTTGATCGCGACGCTGCGTGAATTCGTCAAGGCCGACCGCTACGTGCGCTCCGGCCTGTGGCAGTCCCAGAATTATCCGCTCAGCGTCGGCTCGTTGCGCGATCGCAAGATCGGCATCGTCGGCATGGGCCGCATCGGCCAGGCGATCGGGCGCAGGCTCGAGGCCTCGCGCGTGCCGGTGTCCTATCATTCGCGCAATCCGTCCAAGGACGTCGCCTACAAGCACTATCCCGATCTGATCGAGATGGCGAAGGCGGTCGATACGCTGATCGTCATCGTGCCGGGCGGCGCCTCGACGGCGAAGATGATCAACGCCGACGTCCTGAAGGCGCTCGGCCCGCGCGGCGTGCTGATCAACGTCGCGCGCGGCTCCGTGGTCGACGAGCCGGCGCTGGTCGCGGCGCTGAAGTCCGGCACCATCCTCGCCGCCGGTCTCGACGTGTTCGCAGCCGAGCCGAACGTGCCGGACGAATTGAAGGCGATGCAGAACGTCGTGCTGCTGCCGCATATCGGTTCGGCCTCGGTGGTGACGCGCAATGCGATGGACCAGCTCGTGGTCGACAACATCAAGAACTGGTTTGCCGGCAAGCCGCCGCTGACGCCGGTTGCCGAAACGCCGGTGAAGGGGCGCTGATGTCCCTGTCCCGCTTCAACGTCGTGCTGCTCATGCTGCTGGCCGCCTGCGGTCCGGCAGCCGCGCAGGACGTCAAGACGTTGCAGAAGGACATGATCGGGCAGTGGGAGCTCGCCACCACCGAGCGCAGCAAGACCTGCGTCGTGACGCTGAAGAGCGATGCGACGCCGCAAGGTTTCAAGCTCGAGCTCGAGCCGGCCTGCGCCGCCGCGTTGCCCTTCACCAAGGACATCACCGGCTGGAGCATCAAGGGCCTCGGCGACATCGTGCGGCTGCAGAATGCGGCCGGCGACGCCGTGATCGATTTCACCGAGGTCGAGACCGGCATCTTCGAGGGCATGCGCACCAACGAGGGCGTCTACATCCTTCAAAACCTCGCCGCTGCCCGCGCGCTCGCCAAGTCGATGGACCAGATGATCGGCGACTGGTCGATGGTCCGCGGCAACGGCCAGGCGATCTGCGCGCTGGTGCTGACCAACACCGACGCCGGCAACGACAATTTCCAGCTGTTCCTGAAAGGCAAATGCGATCCCGCGGTCGTAGCCTTCAATCCAACGCTGTGGCGGCTCGACCATGGCCAGATGATCCTGATGTCGGCCAAGGGCGAGACCTGGCAGTTCGAGGCCGACGACAACGCCCAATGGCGCCGCATCCCCGACAGCGCCGACCCGCTGATCATGCTGCGGGAGCAGTAGGGGCACCTATTTCGCCTCTCCCGCTTGCGAACCTGGTTTTCCCGTCATCCTGAAGAGCGCGTCGGCGCTTCCGAGTGCGGCGGTCGCAAGCGGGGTAGGGGCGCACCACCGAAGCGTCGGCGGTTTGCCCTGCTCCGTCGTCCACCCCTAAAAATAATTCCCGAGCCCATGTCGATCCGGCTGGCCCCGAATCGTCGTCCCCTGTAGCGAGCCGGTCTTGCGGCGATCGTCGCCGCGTCTCGCCTCACAGGAGCTTTCCGATGCGTTTCATGTATATCGTCACCTCCCCGCAGCCCCCCGGGCCGCCGACCCCGGCCCTGATGGAGGCAATCGGCAAGCTCGCCGAGCGAGAGATCAAGGCGGGCCGCATGATCGACACCGGCGGGCTCTTGCCGGTCGCGATGGGCGCCCAGGTGCGCATCACCGACGGCAAGCTCAACGTCATCGACGGTCCGTTCGTCGAGACCAAGGAGATGATCGGCGGCTACGCGATCTTCGAGCTCCGCAACAAGGAGGAGGCGGTCGCAGCCGCGGTGGAGTTCATGCAACTACACAGGGAACATATGCCGGGCTGGGAGGGGACCTGCGAGGTTCGTCCCTTCGCCACGCCTGGTGCCGACGGCGGTTGCCAGGTCGACGTCTCCGCCTGCGCCTGATGCGCGAAGTGACGACATCATGTCGGCGGCGATGACGGCCGCCGACATCGAGGCCACGATCCTCGCGGTGTGGCGCATCGAGCAGCCGCGGCTGATCACCAGCCTGTCGCGAATGCTGCGCGACGTGCCGCTCGCCGAGGATCTGACCCAGGAAGCGCTGATCGCGGCGCTCGAGCACTGGCCGCTCAGTGGCGTGCCGGAGAAGCCGGGGGCCTGGCTGATGGCGACCGCCAAGCGTCGTGCGCTCGATCATATCAGGCGCAATCGCATGCTGACCGAAAAGCACGGCATGCTTGCGCATGATCTGGTGCGGGAGCAGGAGACCATGCCCGATTTCGATTCCGCGCTCGACGACGATATCGGCGACGAATTGTTGCGGCTGATCTTCACCGCCTGCCATCCGCTGCTGTCGCGCGAGGCCCGCGCCGCGCTGGCGCTTCGGATGATCTGCGGTCTCACCACCGAGGAGATCGCGCGCGCCTTCCTGCAGGCGGAGGCGACCATCGCCCAGCGCATCGTGCGCGCCAAGCGCACGCTGTCGGAGTCAGGTCTTGCCTACGAGACGCCGCGCGGCGCCGCGCTGTCGGAGCGGCTCGCCTCCGTGCTCGAGGTCGCCTACCTGATCTTCAACGAGGGCTACACCGCGGCAAGTGGCGACGAATGGCTGCGGCCGCAGCTCTGCAACGAGGCGCTGCGCATCGGCCGCGTGCTGAGCTCGCGATCGCGCCGCACGAGCCGGAGGCGCACGGCCTGCTGGCGCTGATGGAATTCAACGCCTCGCGGATGGCGGCGCGCAACGACGCGGCCGGCGAGCCGATCCTGTTGATGGACCAGAACCGCGCGCTGTGGGATCGCCTGCAGATCCGCCGCGGGCAATTGGCGCTGGCGCGTGCCCGCGAGCTCGGCGGCGCCGGCGGCTTCTACGCGCTGCAGGCCGCGATCGCCGCATGCCACGCCGAAGCCGACACGCCTGACGCGACCGACTGGCGCCGCATCGCCGCGCTGTACGGCGATCTCGCCACGCTGCTGGATTCGCCGGTGATCGAGCTCAACCGCGCGGTCGCGATCGGCATGGCCGAAGGGCCGGTTGCGGCGCTTGCGATCGTCGACGGTCTCGCCGACGAGCCGGCGCTGAAAGCCTATCATCTGCTGCCGAGCGTGCGCGGCGATCTGTTGCACCGGCTGAGCCGCTTCGCGGAGGCGCACGCCGCGTTCGAGGCCGCTGCCGCATTGGCCGGCAACGCACGCGAGCGCGAGTTCCTCAAGCGGCGCGCCGCGGTCGCGGCACGCGCCGCGCAGGATCACGAGGGCCGCTGAATGGCTTCGCGATTTCGACGCAAAGCGCCGGCATGTTCGCCGAATCGCAGTGCGTCAGGGAACCGCGACCATGACGAAACCATCCGTGCTGGCGATCGGGCTCGACCCCACCTTCGTCGATCTGTCCGTCATGCCGCAATTCACGCTCGAGCTCGCGCGCAGCTACATCGACGCGCAGATCGAGGGCCTGCGGATGCTTGGCTACGATGTCGAAAGCTGTCTTATCGACCTCGGCGATACGGCCGAAGCGGTGACGGCGGCTGCCCTCAGCGCGCGCCGCTACGATTGCGTCGTGATCGGTGCCGGGTTGCGCGAGCCGCCGGAGCGGCTGCTGCTGTTCGAGACGATCCTCAATCTGGTGCACCGGCTCGCGCCTGGCGCCGCCATCTGCTTCAACACCAAACCCGGCCGACACCACTGCTGCCGTGCAGCGCTGGGTCAAGACTTAAAGCGCGACAACATTGGGCAGAATCGTCATCGCGCTTTAGCTTCTTTGTTTGAGCATGATCTCTTCGGAAAACCGCTTCGCACTTTTCCGGATCATGCTCGAGGCGCAACGCGCGCGGCCTTGCCGCGCAGCCCCCACAGCAGCAAGATCGATGCTGCGATGATCGCAAGACCGATTGAGATGAACCCGGCGATCACCAGCGTTTCCTGCCACGGCCCGGCACCACGGTCGGCCGCAGTGACCGGCGAAAGTGCGCCGGTTCCGAGCACGGCGGCGAGCGTCGTCACGGCCCAGTTGCCGTATGTCCCGCACAGCAGCGCCCAGTAGGCTGCGACGCTCGCGCGGGGTGACAGCCTGACCTCGCTCCAGATCGCGCCGACCGCGAGCAGGAACGTACCGTTCATCACGCCTTCGAGATGCGCTGCGAGCGCCATCCGCACATTGCTGAAGTGCTGCTCGAGAAGGCCGGTCAACAGCCCGATCAGGAACAGGGCCATGCCGTGAAAAAGCAGACGCCGCCGATAATCCACTCTCGCCTCTCAAATAGCTTGCCTGAAGATCGGCCGATCATAGCAGAAAGTACGAAGGCGCCCCACCGGCGGTCTGGACCGTGGCCTGGGCTCTCCGTGTCCCGCCGAGCCTGCGGCGGACGCACCGGGGCGGGGTTGGTGCCAAGCGGCGCCGGCCGGAGGCCTGGCGCAAAAGTCCGGCGGTTGTTGCCGGCGGCAACCTATGACACCATCCCGATTCCGGTTTGTTTTTTTGACTTTGGAAGCCTATGCCGCGTCGCAAATATGCCTGGGAGAAGCTCACGGATGCGCAGTTGCTCGAGCAACGCCTCAGCAGTCTGAGGGTTGCGGTCGAAGGCACTTGGCTCGCGGATTGTGTCAGCACGCTCTACGAAGAGCTCGAAGAGCGCGGCATCCGGCTGCGGCCGCACACTTGGATCTCGAGCGAATGGTTCAGCCCGGCCGATGTGCCCGGCATCGCCATTCCCTTCTATCTCGCCCATCCCCGTCTGATGAAGCTCGAGAAGAAGATGATGCTCGACGTCGAGGGCGCCTCGTGGTCCGAGTGCATGGCCATTCTCCGCCACGAGGCGGGGCATGCCATACAGCACGGCTACCAGCTGCAACGCCGCCGGCGCTGGCAGCAGTTGTTCGGCCCATCGTCGCAACACTACCCGCGCTACTACCGGCCCAATCCGGCCAGCCGCAATTACGTCCAGCATCTGAGGCTGTGGTACGCGCAGAGCCATCCGGACGAGGATTTCGCCGAGACCTTCGCGGTGTGGCTGCGGCCGCGCTCGAACTGGCGGACGCGGTATGCCGGCTGGCCGGCGCTGAAGAAGCTCGAATATGTCGACGAGCTGATGGGCGAGATCGCAGGTGAGCGGCCGTTGCTCACGACGCGGGAGCGGGTCGATCCGCTGCATACGCTGAAGCAGACGCTGGGGCGAACACTACAAGAAAAAGCAGGCGTTCTACGCCTTCACACCGCCGAAGACCTACGACCGCGATCTGTCCAAGCTGTTCTCCGCCGATCCGCGGCATCAACGGCATCCGGCGGCCGCGGTCTTCATCAGGCGGCACCGCGCCCAGATCAGGCAGCTGGTCGCGCGGTGGACCGGCGAGAACCAGTTGACGCTCGATGCCGTGCTCGATGACATGATCCTGCGGTGCCGCGAGCTCAATCTGCGTGCCGTCGGTCCCGAGCAGAAGCTCGTGACCAATTTCACCATCCTGCTGACGGCCAAGACCATGCACGCGCTGTTCGGCCCGTCGCGCCGCAAATGGATCGCGCTATGAAACACTTTCGCATTCTGGTGCTGATGCACCCGGACTGTGTACCGCCGGACTCCAGCGACGGATACTCCGCGCGGGAAATCAACGAGTGGAAAACCGAATACGACGTGGTGAGTACCCTGCGCGCGGCCGGTCATGAGGTTCGTCCCACTCGGCGTGCAGGAGGAGATCAAGCCGGTGCGCGACGAGATCGAGGGCTTCAAGCCGCACGTGGTGTTCACGCTGCTGGAGGAGTTTCACTACGACGTCGTGTATGACCAGCACATCGCGAGCTATCTCGAGCTGATGAAGATCCCCTATACCGGATGCAATCCGCGCGGCCTGATCCTGGCGCGCGGCAAGGATCTGTCCAAGACGCTGGTGCATCACCGCCGCATCCCGGTGCCGGCCTTCGCCGTGTTCCCGATGCGCCGCAAGGTCAAGCGGCCGCCGCGGCTCGCGCTGCCGCTGATCGTCAAGAGCCTGAGCAGCGATGGATCGCTCGGCATCTCGCAGGCGTCGATCGTCGATACCGACGAGAAGCTCGCGGAGCGAGTCGCCTTCATCCATGAGCGGATCGGAACGGCCGCGATCGCCGAGCAGTTCATCGAGGGACGTGAGCTCTATGTCGGCGTGATCGGCAACAACAGGCTGCGGGTCCTGCCGGTTTGGGAATTGAAGTTCGGCAGCATGGGCGGCCCCGCCGCACGCCAGATCGCCACCGAGAAGGTCAAGCACGATACCAGCTATCAGGAGCGCATCGGAATTGCGGACGGGCCGGCCGAAGATCTGACGCCGGAACTATCCGCCCATATTCAACGGCTGGCGAAACGCATCTACCGGACCTTGGGGCTCGATGGCTACGCGCGCATCGATTTCCGCCTGTCCACCAACGGCGTTCCGTATTTCATTGAGGCCAACCCCAATCCCGAAATCGCGAAGAGCCAGGAGTTCGCGACAGCCGCCGGGCATGATGGACTGGACTATCCGGTTCTGCTGAATCGCATTGTGGCGCTCGGGATCAGCCGGGCCAAGGCCGGCGTATCTCTGGGCTGAAACGAAGCTCTCGATTCTTGTTTTGACGCGTTTTCTTCACGCGAACCGGCGTCCACTTCGCTCGAAAGCGCTTTAAAGGCTGCGCTGCATCAGGTGGCGTCGCGCGTCCTTGGGGATGAACATCGCAAACGTTTCCCTAACGCGCGCCGCCGGGGTCGCGGTGGCCGTGGTTGCGGGAGCGGGTGCCGCCTCCGGACGAAACGCATCCGATTCCGGCCAGCGCCGTGCAATCACGTCGCTCACGGGAGTCGCCCTGAGCAAGCCGTCGCTGCGGCAGGCATCGTAGACGTACAAAACGGCAAGAAAAATCGATGCGACAACAAGGATCGTCCTGAAAATCGGCATTGTGATTGCGCCTTCTTGATTGAGGCGAACAATGCCCGGTCACGGTGAACCGCGCGTTTAGCGCGCTGGCCGATCGGCCGATACGGTTCCCAATTCATGAACGGAAGCTTGCGTAAACGGCTCGCTTACCAATGCCTTCAAGGTTGCGGCAACCAGCTTTCCTCACCGGCGGGAAAGAAGTCTCTGGCATCAAGAGACCAACAAGAAGACTGAGGAGGCAGCATGTTCGTCGCCATTCGAGTCATGATCCTGATCGCCAGTGCTTACGCCGGCTCGGCCGTTGCGGAGATGCAGTTCGCGCCGCTGCCGAGCCTTGCGGCGTCGTCCGCGCCGTAGCACCGGCGCGCTCGCAGGTAGGTCCCGCCGCGGTCTATGCCGGAGCGGCCGTCATCAGTGAGAGCCCGCGACAACCCGATTGCGCGGGCTGCGTTTTCCGTCATCCGGATCGCCGTCAGCCGCAGGAACTACAGCGACAGTCCTGGATTGCGTTTAGCTTCAGCCCGACGAACGCGAGCGCGAGGCTACGCGAATGGCGCGGCCCTTCGCCGACCTTACCTTGGTTGCGACGATGGCCGGGCGTGACCTGCCGAGCCGGGCTGCACCGGGCGATCCCTTTCTGAGCAGGAGTGCGAGTCGTTTGCGTGTGCGGCTGGCGACGGACCTTGCCGCCTGCTGGACCGCCTCCGCCTTACGGATGAGCGTGGTCACGGCAGATGCTGGTGATGCAGAGACGAAAGCGACATCCTTCGACTTCGACAGGCCACCGGTTTTCCTTCGCAAGGCGCTTCGCTCGGTAGATCGATGCGAATGGCGAGCGTGTCGACGTTCGCGATCCAATCCTCAGCCTTGGTTCCGGTGATGATCCGGACATAGTCGCGGGTCTCACGCGGCAACTCGCCTCGCCTGGCGAGCCGCTTCTGGACGCGGCCGCTGCCGGCGTTGTAGGCGGCAGCTGCAAGGCCGAGATTGCCGAAATCGTCGCGCAACTTGCGCAGCAGCTTGGCTGAAGCAGGCAATGCCTTGAGCGGATCGAAGGGATCGTCGAGCCCGACTTCCGCGGCCGTCTCGGGCATGAACTGTGCAACGCCCTGCGCGCCGGCGTGGCTGACTTCGTTCGAACGAAAGCGGCTTTCCTGCCAGATCAGGCGCGCAAAGAACGCGACGGGGATTTCGCTCGCCTGGGCAGCGTCCTTCAATGAGTGGCAGAACGTGTCGATCGCGGACGCTTGCGGCTCGGCCGCGGCATCGCGAGGCTCGATCGCCGGCGCCTCATCCTCGACCGTCGCTCCGGGTGCTTCGCTGGCATCGGCGCTTTCGATGAAGCGGGCGGCGAACGGAACGGCGTCCGTTGCGGTGTCGTGCGAGAACGTGGGGGCTTGGACCGTGGGGGTGTTGATTGAACTTGGCGAACGATCGACGTCGAGCATCAAGACAAGAAACGCGGCAAGCGCCGCGATAATGAATCGCATTTGCTTCGAGAGACCTGAACTGTGATGTGAACTGCGCGCAAATGCGTTTCGGATAACGACTTTTTAACGGGTCGATTGCGGCGATGCCGCGATATCAGCTGTTCCACCGCAGGACTTGGCCGCCGTTTGCATTGGAACTTCGACGCTTTCCGTAACTTTACGGAATGGAGCCACGTTGGGATACGCGATGTTTCGACATTGTTTCGTTGCGACTTTTGCTTTTGTACTTTTGCTTGTCTCCGCCCCGGCGATGGCGGCGGGCCTCGATGCCGCCGCGATCAACGACGCGGCGGCGCCAACGGGAAAATTGCCGGATCGTCACCAGGTCAGCGCCTCCATTGCCAAGCTCGAAATTCTGCTCGATCGCGCGCATTTCTCCCCCGGCGAAATCGACGGCAAGCTCGGCGAGAACGCGCAGAAGGCGCTCACGGCGTTTGCCGGGGCGAATGGACTGTCGTTCGACAAGGCCGTGACGCCGGATCTCTGGAGCAAACTCGCTGGAGCCAGCGAAAGGCCCGCGATCGTTAACTACACCATCGTCGATGCCGATGTGAAAGGGCCCTTCCTGAAGCAGGTCCCTGCGAAGATGGAGAGCATGAAAGACTTGCCCGCGCTGAATTACACCGGCCCGCGCGAAGCGCTCGCCGAGAAATTCCACATGAGTGAGGCGCTGCTTCAGGCGCTCAATCCAGGACAGAAGTTCGACAAGGCCGGTGACAGCATTGCGGTCGCGAACGTTATCGACGCCGGAGGTTCAGCGCCGGTTGCACGCGTCGAAGTCGACAAGACGCGGCAGACGCTCAGCACATTCGACGCCGCAGGGAAGCTCACCGCCTTCTATCCCGCAACGGTCGGCAGCACTGAGAAGCCGACGCCGAGCGGCACGTTGAAGGTGACGGCGATCAACAAGGACCCGACCTATCGCTACAATCCAAAATACAGATTCAAGGGTGTCAAATCGAAGAAGCCATTCACGATCAAGCCCGGCCCGAACAATCCGGTCGGCTCGATCTGGATCAACCTCTCGGCAGAAGGCTATGGCATCCACGGCACACCCGAACCCGGCAAGGTTTCCAAGGCCGTGTCCCATGGTTGTGTTCGGCTCACGAATTGGGATGCGCAGCGGGTCGCGGCCGGTGTCGCGAAGGGGACGCCGGTTACGTTCGTGGAGAGCTCGCGATAATGCGATTGACGCAGGAGGGATCGAGCCGCGCCGTCGTCGCAAATCGCTGCCGCCACGGCGGCACCGAGATTGACAGGTATGCCAGGGATCGCGGATGGTGCGGGGACAGCCGCATCCTGATGGGGCGCCGATGCATCTCAGACATTTGGCCGTGTCGGCGCTACGGGGGTTGTCGCTTGCCGCGCTGATCTGGTCAGGTGCAGCCCGCGCAGAAGGGGCCGCCGATCCGGTGTGGCCGACCCGGCAATGGCAGACGACGACGCCGGAAGAGCAGGGGATGGACTCCGCCGCGCTGGCGCGGCTCGTCAACTTTGGCGCGGCTCACAGTTTCGATAGCCTCCTGATTGCGCGTCATGGCCGGATCATGCTCGACGCTTACTATGCGCCGTACAACCGCGCATCAGAACACCCATCTGTCTATGTTGTTGAAGAGAAGAGAGTTTGCTGATCGGGATGCGATCCTGTGGGGTATCTTGGGTTCTGTCGCGCTCCTTCGGCGATAGATTGAGCGGCAGCTGTTATCAGCGAGGCGCGAGCAAAGATCCACGGGCCGTCCGATAGCGGATGGATGGCTGCGATCTCGCCGGCTTCAGCGGCGAGCCGGAGCGTCTTGGGCGCGACCTTCAGGAGCTTTGCGGCGTTGCTAAGGTTGAGCCAGGGTTCGATCCCGTCATCGGCGGGCTTGAACACCGGGAGGTGGTAGCTCGAGCGCATTGATGTGACGCGCTCGCGGGTCCAGCGATTGCCGTTGCCCGTCTTGAGGCCGTTTCGGTTGAGGAGGCCGGCAATCAGATCGTCGCTGGCGATCAGCACCAGTTGACGCACGGCTTGGATAATATCGGCGGAAGTGCTGTTGCGCTGTCCGCGCCGGCGCTTGGGCAAGCGCAACTCGCTGTGAGCGCCACCCACCCAGTGGACGATGAGAACGATCTCGGACGCCGCGTCGTCTATATCGGCCACGACCTCATGGACGAGGGTGCGTACAATGCGCTTCTTGAGACGAGCATCCGTCGTCGGCGCATCCCAGACCGTTTTGAGGTTCGAGGCCAGTACGCCGAGCGAAGCTGGATCAGCAATGGGTGCGGGCGTGGCCGCATCATGCATGGCGATCTTGCCCTCGACCTCCGCCGCGTGAGCGAGTGCCCTGTTCCAGCGCGCTTCCAGCTCACTCGCCACCAACCGGTTCGCGGGGTCAGCGGCATCGTATTGCCGGAAAGCCCGGTCGGCGGCATAGCGCGCCGCTTCCAGATCGCGACTGAGCGCATCGCGCACCTGATCCCGCCGTTCCCTGGCTCCTTCGGCGGCAGCGGTTGCAGCGGCGATAGCGCCCGGACCGACGACGCCAAGCAGTGCTTCCTCGATTGCATCATCGACACGCAATCCGCCGAAGGCGATGCAGTGAGGACCGCCATTGTCCATCCAGGCGCGGCTGCAGCTGTAGCGTGGGATATGGTGCTTCATGCCGGAGTACCGGAGTGTGAGCTTGCGGCCGCAGCGCTTGCACCGGATCAGACCGGCCAGCAGCGCGTCACCATGCTTGGGTGCGCCGTGATGCCGACCGGTGGGAACGTTGCTGCTGACCATGGTGCGGATCGCCTCGAACCTCTCCCAGCTCACATACCCGTCGTGGGTGTTGGGCTTCAGCGCCAGCCATTCGTTCCGTGTCTTGCGGCGGATCTTCAAGCTCACGCCCCCGGCGCTGTATCCCGCCGCCACAGCCGTCTTACCATAGGCATAGGCGCCGCCGTAGACCGGGTTCTCAATGATCCGGTGGATGGCGGAGTAACTCGGTCGCCGCCAGGCTGTGTCGCCGTTGGACTGCTTCACTGGTAGATCGAGATTGTACTCGTGGAGCCAGCAGAGCGCCTGTCGCGCGCTGCCCAGTTCCTCGACCTTGTCGAACACCAGCTTGATCGCTTCCTGGACACGCCGATCCGGATCTTTCTCATAATGGTCGCCGGCCTTCACGAAGCCGACGGGCGCCGCCACAACCAACTCGCCCCGGCGCGCCTTCTCGTAGCGGGCCGAGAGCGAGCGTTGGCGCAACAAATCCAGTTCGTACTCGTTGAGGCTGCCCTTGAGCCCGAGCAGCAGGCGGTCGTTGCCGTGCCTTGGCGCATAGATAGTCTCCTGATCGACCAGAACGGTATCGACCACGCGGCACATCTCGATGAGTTGCTGCCAATCCCGGCTGTTGCGGGCGAAGCGCGAGACCTCGCGGGCGCAAACCGCACCAACCTTACCGAGGCAAACCTCCGCTACCATTCGCTCGAAACCGGCGCGTTGCACGCCGCCGGCGGCTGAACGACCGAGATCATCATCGATCACTTCGATCTCTGACCACCCGAGTGCCGTCAGCCGGTCCCGCATGGCGTATTGCAATGCGCTGCTCTCGCGATTGTGCAACACCTGATGTGCTGAGGATTGGCGCACGTAAAGAATCGCCTTACGCTCCAGATGATGAGGCCTGACCTTG
Organism: Bradyrhizobium sp. JR3.5; assembly: GCF_054057015.1. NCBI lineage: Bacteria > Pseudomonadati > Pseudomonadota > Alphaproteobacteria > Hyphomicrobiales > Nitrobacteraceae > Bradyrhizobium > Bradyrhizobium sp. JR3.5. The sequence continues at coordinate 2,260,546 of NZ_JBSRYV010000002.1, read as the reverse complement.
TCAGAGATCATGATCGACCCCCTTCGCGGGCGGCGTCGCTGTCATCGCAGCATGGTCGAGGATCAACTGCGTCATCAGGCTTGTGAGGGCCGCCCGCGCTTCCGCCGGCAGCTCCGACCATGCCGGCGCGCCGAGGGCGCCGTTCGACAGGCCGCTCCCGAACAGATCCATCTGCTGCTGCAACCGCGGTTGTCGATTGTGTCGGTATCCGCTCCCTGGCATTGCCGTCTCGCGTGACATGAGTCGCTCCCCGATTCTGGTCGTGAGAGCCTCTGGATGCGCCAGAAAGCGGGGCAGCTGATGGCGTTCGATCCTTCAACGCCAGATCGAGAAGCGCAGCGAGCGCCGCAAGTGCATCGATGCTAACAAACGGCCGAACTGTCAGAAGCTCGGCGTCAGGGCAGGCCGTCCGGTCGAACATCCATGCTGGAACTTCCAGCCAACGGTCTGCTTGCGATCCGTCCAGGGTGCAGCGAAAAACGACATCGTCAGCCTTGTCGACCGCCCCATGAACGCAAACTCGGCGACCAAACCAGGGATGATGCCGATAAAGAACCTCGCGAAGAACGGTCCTGTGGGCGTTCTCAAACGTCGTTGTACACGCCGGAGATCCCGCATCTGATCAATTCCGCCACCAAGGCGGTGACCGGCACGCTGGTCGCGATGCTGCTCAAGGACAATTTGCTCGACAGCCTCGACCATCGCATGATGGATTTCTTTGGCGACCGCACCATCGCCAATCTGGATGACCGCAAGCGGGCGATCACGATCCAGACCATGCTCGACATGACCTCGGGGATGGCCTGGACGGAGGGCGTCGAGGGCGGCAGGCCGGACTCGCTGATCGAATGGGGGCGCAGCCCCGATGCGATCCAGTTCATCCTGGACCGTCCGATGGCGAAGGCGCCGGGCGAGGCGTTCTATTACAACACCGGCAATCCGCAGCTATTGGCCGCGATCATCAGCAAGCTCACCGGCGTGAGCGCGCGGGACTATGCGGTGACGAAACTGTTTCGTCCGCTGGGGATTGCCGCGCCGTACTGGCACAGCATCGGGCCGGGGCTGACGCAAGGCGGCGGCGGGCTTCTGCTCGCGCCGCGCGACGCCGCCAAGATTGGGCTGCTCTATCTGCATGACGGCGAATGGGAGGGGCAGCGGCTGCTGCCGTCCGGCTGGGTCGATCGCATCAGGCACGCGACGACAGAGATGCACGCCTCGTTCGATCCGTCCCTGCGCTATGCCAATTTCTTCTGGGTGATGCCGAAGCAGCAGGCCTTCATGGCGGTCGGCGACCGCTGCCAGCTGATCATGATCTTTCCCACGCTCGACATGGTCACGGTCGTGACCGCGCGCGACTACTGCTCATTCGGCAGGATGGCCGACGACATTTCCGGGTCCGTCAAGTCCGACACGGCGCTGCCGGTGAACTCCGCCGGCGGCAATCAGCTCGCCGCGGCGCTGCGCGAGAGCGCGACGGAAAAGCCGTCGGCGGTCGGTGCGGTGCCCGAGATCGCGGCGGCCATCTCGGGCAAGACCTGGCGCTTCCCGCCCAATGGCCTCAATCTGCGGGCGCTGACGCTGTATCTGGCCGATTCGTCCGCGCACTACGAGCTGGAAACGACGACGCCGGATGCGGCGAGGCCGGTAGTCAAATTGGCGGGACCGATCGGGCTCGACGGCAGCTATCGTCTCGGCCAGCCAACGCCGCTCGGCGTGATGGGGCTGAAGGGGACGTGGCAGACCGGTAAGACGCTTGCGATCGACCTGCGTCTGGTCGGCGGCGATACCGACCGCAGATGGCTGCTCACGTTCGACGGTGGCAAGGCCAGGCTCAGCGGCAAGGATCGCTTCGGCCACGATGTGCAAGTCGATGCGGAAGCGCAGGGCGCGCAATAACGATTTCGCTATTTTGAGGCAACGCGTACGGTGCAATGACGGTGATGTGGGCACGCACCCGGCTTTCCCTGCGCCCTCTGTTCAAGAGAGAGGGCGAAACAAAATGCAAAAACTCGGACAAGGATGTCGCGAGAACGCGGAAGCGTGATCCACAAGCAGCGCCATAAATTCAGTGTCGTCCCGGCGAAAGCAGGGACGACGCCTGGGAAGGAGCCGTGCACTCGATCACCCGCTTTCGGCTTTCGCGGGTGATCGCACCGAACGAGCTGTTTGACAGGTCAATCGGACTTCTCCCCGTCGCGCGTGCAACGGCTTTGCCGTTGCGGACTGAGCAGGCCTCCAGCACGACTGACGCACGCCGACGCGCGCACCGGCCATTGTCAGATGGCCGCGCGGGTCAGCAATGCTACGGAGATTGTGCGCCCTTGAGTCGCGGCGCGGCAGCGCGCCTAGAGCATGATGTGTTTATACGGAAACGTACCCTGAATTTTTGAGATAGTTGGCGCACTCCTCCTTGGAGAAGACGTCGAGGAGTTCGCCGACCTTGCGCCAAGTCGCTTCGACATCACGCGGCTGCGCGGCTCGCATCAGGTGTTTGAGCTTGGCGAAGACCTGCTCGATCGGATTGAGGTCGGGGCTATAGGGCGGCAGGAAGAGCAGATGGGCTCCTGTGGCGCGGATGGCGTTGCGCGCCGCCTTGCCCTTGTGACTGCCGAGATTGTCGAGAATGACGAGTTCACCCTTTGCGAGGGTCGGCGCCAGCACCTGCTCGACATAGAGGGTGAAGAGCTCGCCATTGATGGGGCCGTCGATGACCCATGGCGCGCTGATCCGGTCGTGGCGCAGCGCCGCGATGAAGGTCATGGTCTTCCAATGGCCGAAAGGCGCAGACGCCTGGAGACGTTGCCCACTCGGTCCCCAGCCTCGCAGCGGCGCCATGTTGGTTTTGATCCAGGTCTCGTCGATAAAGACCAGGCGCGAGGCGTCGATCCTGCCCTGATGGGTCTTCCAGCGCGTCCGTTTACGGGCGATATCGGGACGATCTTGTTCGGCCGGCAGGATCGTTTTTTTTGAAGCTCAGCCCTTCGGCATGGACGAACGTCCACACTGCCCGCACGTCGGTCTTGATCCCGCGCGCAGCCAGTTCCTGCGTCAGCTTCCGCAAAGTGAATGGGCCGGAGCGAATGCGTTTGCGCAGCCAGTCGGCATTGGTGCCGGACAGAACCGGCTTCTTGTGACCGCCGATCTTGCCGGGAGAAACGCCTCCGGTCTCCCGCCGCAGATTCTTCCACTTTGTCACACAGGAAGGACTGATCTGAAGCGCTTCTGCAATCGAACGCACGGTCTCGCCCGCGTCAGCCCGCGCCAGAGCGAGTTCACGAAGATCTTCCGAATAGGGTCGCGTCATCCATGCTGGCCCCCGTTCCAGCATGGAGTTTGAATCAGAAATTGTCCCTTCTGGGAATCCCGATTCCGGCAAAAAACAACATGCTCTAGTGGTCGGTTTTCGGCGTCTTGGCTGCAAAGTCGAGGCCGAACCGAAGGGCGCGTTCCTGGCGCTCTTCCGTCAGGAGCTGCAGCTCCCGTTCCAGCGACCGCGCGACCTCGTCCTGCGTTTCCTTGGAGTGGCGGCGGGAGCCGCCTTGCGGTTTGGCCGATTGGGCAGTCACGGGAGAATCCCTGTCATCGCAGTGTCATAGGCCGTGATGCCACGGCCGGAGTCCGGCGGACAATCAAAAAGAATTCAGCGGGACCCCTTTGGAATGTTTGTTGTGCATCTGACTCAAATTTAAGCAGGAAATTCTCCCGGCCTTGTCGCGAACGCCGAAGCCGTAGACCCGCGGTCTCATCAATTCGGATGAGACGGCCCGGTTCCCACGAAATCATTTCCGGATTCGCACGAAGACGTCCCGAAACCGACAAGGTCTAACCTTAGTAGCGTTGTGAAGGACGGGTGCCTGGTGAGACGCTGACGATTGAGGTTGCAAGATTCATCGGTGCTCCTGAGACGTTGGGGATGATCTCGGAAATGAAGAAGCCGAATGCTGTGCCATATGTCTGGGCGGCCGCGCTGATCGCGGTCGTCATCTGGGGCGTGAGCGGAACCCCGCAGATGGCACATACCTCTGCCAGCAGCACGCATCTGGCTCGGGCGCGCTAGCGCGATTTCAAGCGAAGCGGCTTCCGGCTCGCGTGAAGACAACGCGTCTCGGCAAATACCTAGAGCTTCGGGCGCAGCGAACGCTGCATATCCATCGTGTAGGTATAGCGCCCTTCCGGGTGCGTGGTGATGGTGACCTCGAACAGTTCCTCGCGCAGGCCGTAGTAGCGGCGTACCACGGTGAGCGCCGGCGAGCCGGTCTTGACCCCGAGCGCCTTGGCGATCGGCGCCGGCATGCCGCGCACGAAGATTTCCATCTGCGCGCGCTCGGTGACCTGGCCATACATCTTGGCGATCTGCTCGTGCACCGGGGTGCGGCGATGGTCGGGCCGCGTCACGACATCGGCGAACCGGCGCAGCACGTAGATCTCGGTCCAGCCGAGCGGCGCGGCGAACTGGTCGGAGCGGCGCACGGCCTCGATCAGGAACCAGCTCTTGCCGGGCTCGCATTTCAGAAGCGCAGCCAGCTTGCGGTCGGCGACGATGTCGCTACTGCCGACCACGTCGCGGTAGGTCTCGTTGGAATAGCGCAGCCACTCGCCGAGCGACTTGACGCTGTGGGTGAACAGCACCGGCGGTTCGGAGGCGATCACCACCGAACCGAGGCCGGCGCGGCGTACGATCAGGCCCTGGTCGATCAGGATGCGCAGCGCCTCGCGCACGGTCTGGCGACTCGCCTGATAGCTCGCCATCAACTCGGTTTCGGTCGGCAGCAGATTACCGACCGCGTAGGTGCCGAGACGGATGTCCTTCTGCAGTCCGGTGGCGATGTCGCGGTAGCGGGACGATCTCGCCCTCTCCGGTTGTTCAGGCATGGCGGATCACTGGTATGCCGTATGGCAGGCAACCGGATATCCAGACTGCATCGACTGCAACGCGGCCTCGAACGCGGCGAGCGTCGCCAGCACATCTGCTTCGGGCACCGGGAACGGCTGTCTGCGTTCGACCGCATCGGCAAAGGCCGAAAGTTCCGCGGTGAGCGTGTTGACCACCGGATAGCGCGTCGTCGCAGGCGCCTCGCCGGATTTCCGTAGCACCATCGTCCCTTCGTCGAGCACCTCTGCGGATCCCTTCGTCCCGAACACATGCACGCGCCAATAGAACGGTGTTGCGCGGACGGTAGCAAGGGTTGCACTCACGCCATTCACAAATTCAATCGCTAAAGTTGCAGTGTCGAGCGGCGGCGGTCCGGCCTCGCGTTCACTCAACCGGGCATAGACCTGTCGGGCAGGACCAAGGAGGCTGACGAAGCCGTCGAGCACATGCAGCCCTGCGCCGGTCAGCCCGCCGCCCGGCGACTCCTCGGGCGACAGCCGCCAGCCCTGTGTGATGCCTTGCGAGTTCTCGTTGCTGTTGTGGCCCTCGACATGCAGGATCGTGCCGAGCTCGCCGCCGGCGACTATCGCGCGCAGTGCCTGCATCGATGGCCAGAACCGGCGGTTATGCCCGACCGCGAGCAGCACGCCGGCGTTGCGGCAGGCCGCGAACATCTCGGCCGCATCGCGGCGCTTGAGCGCCAGCGGCTTCTCGCAAAACACCAGCTTACCGGCCGCGGCGGCCGCGATCACCTGGCTTCTGTGCAGCGAATGCGGTGTTGCCAGCAGCACGGCATCGATCGCGGGCTCGGCCAGCACGGCCTCGAGGCTGGTCGCGGGGGACAGGCCATGTGCCGCGCAAAAGCTCGCGGCGCCGCTCATGTCGGGTTCCACCGCGCGGACAATCCTCAGCCGCGGCTCGTTCTGCGCAGCCTCGACCAGCGCGCGGCCCCAGCGGCCGAGGCCCGCGATCGCACAGTTGATCATGTGTGTTCCCCGTCCTGATCGCGTCCGGCACGAATCGCCTCGATGACAGCGGCGCTGTCGCTGTCCGGGCCGTTGAGCGCGATCGCCTTGCGCAGCAGCTCGGCCTGCACCGAGGTCAGCGGCAGAGGCAGGCCGTGCCGGCTGGCCTCCTGCAGGATCAGCTCGGCGTCCTTCAGGGTCTGCGCGATATGCGATTGCGGCGAGAAATCCCGCGCCAGCATCTTCGGTCCCTTGCTGTCCATCACGGCGGAGTATGCCGCCGATTGCCGCGCGGTCGCAAGGAAGCTCACGCCGTCGAGGCCGAGGCTCTCGGCGAACGCGATGCCTTCGGCGAGCGCGGCGCGGTTGTTCTGCAGGATCAGGTTGATGGCGAGCTTGGTGCGGCTCGCATTGCCGATCGCGCCGACATGGATCCGCTGCGGGCAGAGGATGTCGAGCGTCGCCGCGGCGGCTGCGATGACGTCGCGATCACCGGCGACCAGCGCGGTGGCCGTGCCCGCGCGGACCTCGGCGCTGGTGCCCGAGAGCGGCGCTTCGATGAAGGAGAGGCGCGAGCGCGCGGCGAACTCGGCGATCGCCGTGATCTCGCCGGGCGCGCAGGTGGTGGTGCAGATGAGGAGCGGCGGCGGCTCGGCGTTCGCGAGGTCCGGCAGCAAGCCCGTGACTTGGGCCGCGTCGTACACCGCAATGACGATGGTCCGGCAGCGCGCCGCCACGTCGGCGACGAAGGCCGCGAACTCGGCGCCGCTTGCCCGCAACCCGTCCGTCTTCGCCGCATCGACGTCGAAGCCGATCATCCCGACGCCGGCGTCGATCAGCCGCGCGGAAAGTGCCGATCCCATCAGGCCCAGGCCAATCATGCCGACCGGTGTCTCGCGAGCCATGATGCGACGGAGCTCTGGTCTATTGCGGCTGGATGCCGGCTGCCTTCACCTCCGCCGACCAGCGCACGACCTCGCTCCTGACGAAGGCGCCGAACTCGGCCGGCGTCAGCGGTGCCACCATCACGCCGACATCGGCGAGCTTCTTCCTGGTCTCCGGCATTGCGAGGTACTTGGCGCACTCGGCGTAGATCTTGTTGACCACCGGTTCCGGCGTGCCGGCGGGTGCGAACAGCCCGTACCAGATAGTGGCCTCGAAGCCGGGCATCGCTTCCGAGAGCGCAGGCAGGCCGGGCGTCAGCTCGTTGCGGGTCGCCGATGTCACGGCGATCCCGCGCAACGTGCCGCCCTGCATCTGCGGGATCGCGACCGAGAAGTCGCCGAACGTCAGGTCGATCACCCCTGCCATCACATCGGTCATCGCCTGCGGCACACCACGGTATGAAGCTGCGATCAGCGACAGGCCGCCGCGCGACTGCAGCTGCGCGATCGAGATCTGCGATGCGCCGGAGCCGTAGCCGGCGGTGAGATTGGGGGTGGCCTTGGCGTAGGCGAGGAACTGCGGCAGGTCCTTGGCCGCAAGCTTCGGGTTGACCAGCAGCACCATCGCCGTGGTGGTGGTGCGGATCACGGGCGCGAAATCCTTCACCGGGTCGTAGGGCAGGCTCTTGAGCGTCGCGACATTGCTGGCATGGGTGGTGTTGGTGCCCATCAACAGCGTGTAGCCGTCGGGTGCGCTGCGGGCGACCTCCTGGGCGCCGATGCTGCCGAGCGCGCCGGCGCGGTTCTCGATCAGCACGGTCTGGCCGAACGCGTCCTGCAAATGCTGGCCGACCAGCCGCGCGACATTGTCGGGCCCGGCGCCGGCCGGAAACGGCACGATGATCCTGAGCGGCCGTTGCGGGAAATCGTCCGTCGCGAAAGCCGGCAGGGCCGGGAGCGCAGCGAGCAGGACGACAAGCAGCCCCAGCCGTAACTTCATCCGGTCCCCTCCACCTCTGCTTTTGGCAAATTTATACGGACAAATATATTAGAAATGCAAGTATGAAGCCGATTGGAATATTGAGATGCGATATATTTATCCGTATAAATAGCCCGTACGGGGAGCCTGACGACGATGGTGGACACCAGCGATCTCCACGCCCGCGGGCTGCGCCGGCGCCAGAAGATGTTCGGCGAGGTCGATGTCGCCAAGCGGATGGCGGCCGCGGGCGATTTTGGCACGCCGCTGCAAAACATCATCAATGCCTACGTCTATGGCGACGTCTGGGAGCGCAGCGGGCTGTCCGACCAGATCCGCAGCCTCGTGATGCTCGGCATCACTGCGGCGAGCAGCAAGCCGACCGAGTTCCGCGTTCATGCCAAGGGTGCGCTGGCCAATGGCTGCACCGCCGCGCAGGTGCAGGACGTGCTGCTGCTGGTCGCGATGTATTGCGGCATTCCGGCCGCGATCGAGACCAGCAAGATTGCAGCCGAGGTGTTCGGCGAGGCGCCTGCGGAGGGATAGGGCACGGACCCGCGCCGTGATAGGGACGTTGCCGACTGCGACCGGCAACAGGATGTGCCCAAGGATCTGCCATGTCCGCCTTTCCGACCTCGACCACCGTGCTCGATTCCGTGCTGTTTCGCGATGCCTTCGGCACAAGCGCGATGCGCGAGGCGTTTTCCGACCTGCGGCTGCTGCAACGCTATGCCGAGGTCGAAGTCGCGCTGGCAAAGGCCGAAGCGCGTTGCGGCGTGATCCCTGCGGAAGCGGCCGAGGAGATCGCAAAGCGCACCGACGTCGCCGCGTTCGATTTCGACCTGCTGCGGCAGGAGACCGACATCGTCGGCTACCCGATCCTGCCGCTGGTGCATCAGATGGCAAAGCAGTGCGGCGAAGCGGGCCGCTATGTCCATTGGGGCGCGACCACGCAGGACATCATGGACACCGCCGTGGTGCTGCAACTGCGCGACGGCCTGAAAATCGTTGAGGAGGATATCAGCGCGCTGCGCGGCATCCTCGCCGACCTCTCGAAACGATACCGCGACACGCCGATGGCCGGTCGCACCCATCTGCAGCAGGCGCTGCCGGTGACCTTCGGCTACAAGACCGCGATCTGGCTCGCCGCCTTCGATCGCCACGCCGCGCGGCTGGCGGAGCTGAAGCCGCGCGTGCTGGTCGGTCAGTTCGCCGGCGCCGCCGGCACGCTGGCCTCGCTGGGTGACAAGGGCTTCGAGGTCCAGCAGGCGCTGTGCGAGGAGCTCGGCCTCGGCATTCCCGTCTCCACCTGGCATGTCGCGCGCGACGGTCTGGCGGAAGCGGTGAACTTCCTCGCGCTGGTGACGGGAACGCTCGGCAAGATCGCGCTCGACATCATGATCATGGCGTCGACCGAATTCGGCGAGGTCTACGAACCCTTCGTGAAGGGACGCGGCGCCTCCTCGACCATGCCGCAGAAGCGCAACCCGATCTCGTCGGAGCTGATGCTCGCCGCTTCCAAGGCGGTGCGCCAGAATGCAGGTTTGATGCTGGACGCGATGGTGCAGGATTTCGAGCGCGCCACCGGCCCGTGGCACGCCGAATGGATGGCGATCCCGGAAAGCTTCGTGCTGACCGCAGGCGCCCTGCACCAGGCCAGGTTCGCGCTTGGCGGCCTGATCGTCGACGAGAAGCGGATGGCCGACAATCTCGACATCAGCCGCGGGCTGATCGTCGCCGAAGCCGTGATGATGGGCCTTGCGCCCGCGATCGGCCGGCAGGAGGCGCATGATGTGGTCTACGACGCCTGCCGTGTCGCCAACGACAGGGGTCTGACGCTGGCCGAGGCGCTGGCGGCGGATGATCGCGTCACGAGCCGGATCGACCGGGCGACGATCGACCGCCTCACCGCGCCGAAAAACTATCTCGGCCTCGCGCCCGCGATGGTCGACCGGGTGCTGGCTTCAGTGAAGCGGTAAAATTCGACGCAATTGCTCGCCGTCGCGTGATCGGGCGCGGCGGGCGGGAACCTTGCGGATGCGGATCGAATTGGACTACGAATCCTCAAAGCCCTCAAACGACACGGCCGGACACTTCATGACCGCACATCAACGCAACCTTTCCGCCTCGATCGATCCTGTAAAGCTCGATCGGCTCGCCGAAGTCGCGATCAAGGTCGGCCTGCAACTGCAGCCGGGGCAGGATCTGCTGCTGACGGCGCCTGCGGCGGCAATGCCGCTGGTGCGGCGGGTCGTGGAACATGCTTACAAGGCCGGCGCGGGTCTCGTGACCCCGTTCTTCTCCGATGAAGAGCTCACGCTGGCGCGCTACCGCTACGCCAACGATGCGAGCTTCGATCGTGCCGCGGGCTGGCTCTACGAGGGGATGGCGAAGGCGTTCGGCGCGAACACCGCGCGGCTCGCGATCGTCGGCGACAATCCAATGCTGCTGTCGGGCGAAGACCCGACCAAGGTGGCGCGCGCCAGCAAGGCCAATTCGATCGCCTACCAGCCGGCGCTGGAGAAGATCGTCAATTTCGACACCAACTGGAACATCATCGCCTATCCCAGCACGTCCTGGGCGAAGCAGGTATTCCCCGATGATGCCGAGGACGTCGCGGTGGCGAAACTCGCTGATGCGATCTTCTCCGCGTCCCGGGTCGATCAGGACGGCGCCGTCGCCAACTGGGAACAGCACAATGCCAAGCTGCGCGAGCGCACCGAATGGCTGAACGGCCAGCGCTTCCACGCCCTGAAATATTCCGGTCCCGGAATGGACCTCACCATTGGCCTTGCCGACGGTCATGAATGGGAAGGCGGCGCGTCGACCGCCAAGAACGGCATTATCTGCAATGCCAACATCCCGACCGAGGAGGTCTTCACCACGCCGCACTGCCGCCGCGTCAGCGGCCACGTCGTCAGCTCCAAGCCGCTGTCCTATCAGGGTACCCTGATCGACAATATCTCGGTCAAGTTCGAGGAGGGCCGCATCGTCGAGGCCAAGGCCTCCCGCGGCGAGGAAGTGCTGAACAAGGTGCTCGACACCGACGAGGGCGCGCGCCGCCTCGGCGAGGTCGCGCTGGTGCCGCACTCATCGCCGATCTCGAAGAGCGGGCTGTTGTTCTTCAATACGTTGTTCGACGAGAACGCCGCCTCGCACATCGCGCTCGGCCAGTGCTACTCGAAATGCTTCGTCAACGGCGACAAGCTGACGCCGCAGCAGATCGCCGAGCAGGGCGGCAACAAGAGCCTGATCCATATCGACTGGATGATCGGCTCCGCCCACACCGACATCGACGGCATCCACGCCGACGGCCGCAGCGTGCCGGTGTTCCGCAAGGGCGAGTGGGCGTAAGCGGCGACTGCCCACTCAGTCCCGTCATCCTGAGGTGCGAGCGGAGCGAGCCTCGAAGGATGCACGGCCCCGCCGGTGGCCCTCGACCCTTCGAGACGCGCTACGCGCTCCTCAGGGTGACGGGGATAAATCTGCTGTTGCCGGACTTACACTGCAGGCCGGCTAACGAAACCGCCGCTCACGTGCCGCGAGCAGTTCGCCGCGCGGCGCGCTGAAGCGGCAGGTCTCGTGCTGGGGCCGGAAGCCGAGCCGGCGATAGATCTTCAGCGCGGGCGCGTTGCGGCTCGAGACGTTGAGCCAGCAGGGATGTTCGACCGACACGTCGTGTGCGGCCAGTACGCGATAGACCAGCAGTTGGCCGAGCCCGCGTCCTTGCCGCGCCGGATCGACGGCGACCGACTCGATCCACATCGAGTTCCGCTCCGGCTCGGTCAGGCAGAAGCCCGACATCTGGCCATCTTCCGACGCGATCCAGACTTCGCTCTCGGACAGGACCTGCGCCATCTCCTCCGGAGAATACCGGCGGAACGCGGAGTCCGAGGCATAGGCGGCGTTGTGGATGCGCGCCACCTCGGCGGCACAGGCGGTGACGTCGCTGACCTGCTCGATGGTGGCGCGGGCCGCCGCGAGGGTGCGTGCCGGCTGCAACGGCTCGACGCATTTCATCCCGATTTCGGACTCGACATGAACAAAGCCGAAGGCGGCCACGAAGGCCATTCCCGCCGGCCAATCGCTGCTCACCAGCGTCTGGACGGTGAGATCGGGATCAGTGTCGATCGCAAGCACGTCGTCGAACAGCGCGAGGCCAATCCGGCGGCGCCGCATCTCGGGCGCGACGACGATCTTGAGGAACCGGGAATGATGCGCGCCCTGATCGCGCAACGATGATTCAGCGAGGCCAAGGAGTCGGCCGTTCCGTTCAGCAATACGGAAGTCGCGGCCGCCACGGTTCTGCGGCAGTTTCAGGAACTGGTCCCACTGCGGCAGCGTGACAGGGCCCAGCCGCGGTTCCACCGCAGCCGCCTTTGCGTAGAGTTCGACCACCGCTTCTGCATCAGCCTCACGAAGCGGCCGGATGGTGATGCTGTCATCCATGAGTCGGAAGTTTACCCGATATCGAGCCGATAGACATCCTTTGCCGTCTGCAAGAACAACGCCGTCTTCTCGGCTTCGCTATATTGTGATGCAAGCCGTTTAAAGGTGTTGAAGATCACCTGATAGCTGCACTGTCCCTTATCAGGTGGGAAGTTGCTTTCGAACATGCAACGGCTCGGGCCGAACGCCTCGATGCAGGTCTCCACATAGGGCCGCCAGGCGGCGGCGAGTTCCGCCGACGAGGGCGGCCTGGGGCGGAGGTGGAAGTCGTAGCCGAGCAGGCACATCGCCAGCCCGCCGAGCTTGACCACGACGTTCGGGCATTTGGCGATCTCCTGGATCGACGCCTTCCAGACCGGAAAGGTCTCCTCGCGCTTGCCGGCGAAGCGGCCGGTGCCGACCGGGCCGCCGCAATGGTCGAGCACGATCCGGGTGTCTGGAAAGGCACGGGCGAGGTCGGTCAGTTCGCCGATCTGCGGGTGGAACAGCCAGGCATCGAAGCTGAGGCCGAGCGGCGCCAGGCAGGCGAACCCCCTACGAAAGGTGGCATCCAGCAAGATGCCCTTCGGGCGATTGGCATACATGTGGGCGACGTTGGGGTCCTCGTCCCAGGCCGAGGAGTGGCGAATGCCGCGGAACCGGCCGTTGCCGGCGGCGATTTCCGCCTCGAGCACCGCCTTGGCCTGGTCGCCGATCAAAAGGTTAACGTGGCTGACGATGCCGGCGCAGATCGCCGCCTTGCCGTAGCCGGCGCTCGCCGCCATCGCGGCGACGCCGTTGGCGAACTCGACCTCGCCGACCGGGCGGAACGCCTCCGGCCCGTCGGTGCGATACATCGACCGGCAATCAACATAGACGGTCGCGACGATGTTGTGGCCGGAGGCGATGTCATCGCGCATCTCCTCGATCAGATAGCGCAAGCCCCCACGGTCCCAGAGATGATGATGCGGATCGACGATCGGCCTGTTGGGATCGATGATCTCCTCGGTGTATTGGGCGAGCCAGTCTTCGCGCGGATTGGCATAGAGCCCGCTCGCAGAGGCGGGCAGAGTGCTGGCCATGGATGATGCTCCCTGTTTTTTGCTCTTGTCGGCCGCCGATCCGGTGTCGGCTGTGCGAAGGATAACGAGCCGCGCGCGAGCAGGTCAAATGCGCAGCCGTGGCGCCTCGTGCCCCGTCACCATCCACGCCACGCCAGCGCCAGCGAACTGGACCAGGCTTCCGGCGATCATCGCGAGCAGCAGGCCGTGGCTGCCGCCGCCGGTTGCGGCGTAGCACGCGCCGAGCACCGCAACCCCGATCGTCGCGCCGCTGATCCGGGCCACGTTGATCAGCGCCGCAGCCGTACCGGCCCGCGCAGCGGCGACGTCGCCGACGGCCATCGCCGAGAGCGGCCCCGCGGCGAGGCCGAGCCCGAGCCCGGTGATGGCCAGTCCGAACTCGGCCAGGGCAATGTCCGGTCGGAGGCCACCGAGGCCAATCATCAGGAGGCCGCCGCCCATCAGCGTCACGCCGCCCGAGGTGGCCGCGCGCAGCCCGAGCTTTTCCGACAGCATGCCGGAGAACGGTGAGACCAGGACGAAGACCAGCGACATCGGCAGCAGCGCGGCGGCGCTTGCCGCGGCATCGAGCCGTCCGCTCGACTGCCACGCCAGCGGCAGCACGAAGACCATGCCGTATCCGCCGAATGTCATACCCGTGGTGGCGATCATGGCGGCGCGGAACCGGCGTGCGCTGAAAATCTCCGGCGACAGCAGCGCCCCGGCCCCTCTCCTTCTTTCGACGGCGATCAGCAGGGCTACCGAAAGCGAAGCGACTATCAGTGCAGCGGTCATCGCGCCCGGCGCCGATTGTGCGCCGATGGTGGCATAGGTCAGGCTTCCAAGCGCCAATGCACCGCAGAGCTGGGCCGGAATGTCGACCGCGCGCCGCTGCGGGTTGACCGATTCCGGGATCGTCGACCCAGCCATCAGCACGACGAGCAGGCCGAACGGCACGATCACCAGGAAGATGCTGCGCCAGCCCAACCACGGGATCAGCAGCCCGCCAAGGCTCGGTCCCAGTGCCATGGCGACGCCGTTGCAGGCGGCCCAGATACCAAGTGCACGGGCGCGCTCGTCCGGCCGGTCCCAGACCACCCGGATGATCGCAAGCGAGGCCGGAATCATCAACGCACCGCCGGCGCCGGTGAGTGCGCGACCGACGATCAGCACCAGCGCGGATGGCGCGGCCGCGCACACCAGAGATGCGCCGGTGAAGATCGCGGCGCCGCAGATCAGGATGCGGCGCCGGCCGTATCTGTCCGCGAGCATCCCGCCGGTCAGCAGCGAGACCGCGTAGACCAGATTGTAGCTGTCGACGATCCATTGCAACTCATCGACACCGGCGCCGAAATGATCGCCGATCGCGCGCGCGCCGAGATTGACGATGAACGTATCGATGTGCGCGATCGTGACGGCGAGGCACAGCGTCAGCAGCGTGAGCCGGTGCGATGCGCGCATGGCAAAGGGTTTACGCCGAAGCATATCGTCCATCGCGGATCCTGCTATTCGATGTTGGCGGGGCGTTCAGGCCCTGGTGGCGGACCGCTTGGCGCGGGCGCGCTGCTGTGGCGAGACCTTGGGCCGCGTGCCTGCCGCGACCCACTCGTCGTAGAACTCGATCTTGGCGTCGACCAGCGCGAGCGCTTCGGTCCATTTGGCGATCATGGCCCGGACGCGGAGCTGGTGCTCGGCGAGCAGCGCGCGGCGCTTGCGTAAGGTCGCGCTGCCCTGCTTCACGAGCGTGGTATAGTCGCGAAGCTGCTTGATCGACATCCCGGTCAAGCGCAGCCGCTCCATCAGATCGAGCCAGCCGATGTGATAGTCGTTGTAGACGCGGCGGCGGCCGCGGTCCCTGACGACGCCTGGCATCAGGCCCTGCGCTTCATACCAGCGGATGGTATGCACGCTTCGGCCGGAGCGCCGCGCGATGTCGCCGATGTAGAGTGCGTTCGGCGTCGCCTGCAAATCGGGTGTCCGGGCGTCCATCACAGATAGACCGCTTTCATCGCGCCGGCCGGATAGCGCTCACCTGCCGCGGCGCCGGCCGGGATGGCTGCTGAAATCCGTGCCAGCTCGTGCGGCGAAAGCACCACGTCGAGGGCGTCGATGTTCTCGTCCAGCCGGCTGCGCTGCTTGGTGCCGGGAATCGGCACGATGTCCTGTCCCTGAGCCAGCAGCCAGGCGAGCACGAGCTGAGCCGGTGTGCAATTCTTCTCGCGTGCGATCGTCACGATGCCGCTGACGAGATCGCGGTTGCGGGCAAAATTATCGCCGGCGAAGCGCGGATGATCGCCGCGGCGATCGCCCGCGATGTCGGCCGGCGACTGGATCTGCCCGGTCAGGAAGCCGCGGCCGAGCGGCGAATAGGCGACGAAGGCGATACCGAGCGCTCGCGTCGTCTGCAGGGTCTCCTCGGCCTCGCTGCGGTACAGCAGGGAATATTCGGTCTGCACCGCGGCCAGCCTGTGCACCTTGTGCGCGCGGCGAATGGTTTCGGGGCGCGCCTCGCACAGGCCGAGATGGCGAACCTTTCCTTGCTCGACCAGACGCGCCATCGCGCCGACCGTATCCTCGATCGGGACGTTCGGATCGATGCGGTGCTGGTAGTAGAGATCGATCGTTTCGATGTTGAGCCGCTTCAGGCTCGCCTCGCAGGCTTGCTGGACATAGGCGGGCCGTCCGTCCACGCCCTGTCCGGTCGCGGTCTTCAATTGACCGAATTTGGTCGCGATCACGACCCTGTCGCGCAGGCCCTTCAGCGCGCGGCCCAGCAATTCCTCGTTGTGGCCCCAGCCATAGAGATCGGCGCTGTCGAGGAAGTCGATGCCCCGGTCGATGGCGTAGCGGATGAAGTCGGGCGTCGCCGTATCGTCATTGGCGCCGTAGACGCCGGACAGTGACATGCAGCCGAGCCCAACGGCGGAAACCTGCGGGCCGTCATTGCCGAGCCTGCGGTGCGGGAGTTTGCTTGAAGGTGTCATGCGGTTGGTCCTCGTGGCCGGGTGTTGCCGGACGATCCCGAGTGAACAAGCTAGAGTATACTCTAGGTCAAGCGCGAAAAGTGCAGGCGCACGAAATCGTGTCAGGGGGCAGTCGGGCGCCTTATACGCCGTCGAGGATGATCACCGTTGGCGTCCCCGGCAGCGTGTCGCGCGAGATCCGCAAGGTGCGCTCGCCGCCGCGGCGGTCGATCTCGAATTGCTGGCCGATCAGGCGCATGAACTCGTCGAGCGGGGTCGCGAACCGGTGCATCGGCAGCACGACGGCGGCGCGCAACCGCCTGGTGATCTCGGAGATGCCGTCGAGCGACATCGTATAGGTGCCGTCGATCGGCACCATCACGATGTCGAGCCGGCCGATCGCCGCGAAATGGCTGTCGTCGAGCTTGACATGAAGGTGGCCGAGATGGCCGATGCACAGGCCGGCGACCTCGAAGATGAAGATCGAGTTGCCGTCCTTGATCATCTCGCCGCCGGAATCTTCGCCCCAATAGCGGCGGATGTCGGTGGTGACGTTGCGGATATAGACGTCGCCGATCCGCATCCCGTAATGCGCGGCCTGGCCGTTCTCGCCCCAGCCATGCAGCACGTGCGGAATCCTGGGATCGGGAAACAGCGTGTAATGCGTCGCGTGGGCCCGGTTCATGGTCGCGATGTCGGGCAGCCGCCCGGTCTGATAGGCGCCGTTGTAGTCGGTCGCGATCCTGATGCCGCCGGGCGTGTCGATGTAATAAGTGGAATGGCCGGCATAGGTGATCGCGACCTCGTCGGCTTTGGCCGCGACGCGCCGGTCGTTCACCGGGGTGGCGCGGGGTGGCGCATTGGCCATCGCCAGGCACTCGCTGCGCTGGGCATCCTGCGCCAGGGCGTAGCTGGTGAACGTTCCCAGCAAGACGAGCGCGGCGAGCAATCTCAGCATGACCTGTTCCGCCTTCGGCGATATCCGCCGGCGTCAGACTATCGCGCAATTGGCGTGCCGTCATGATGAGGCGGGCGCATCGCTCCATGTCGTTGGCTGCAATACGATCCGGGCGATTATTGCGTCAGGACGCGTTACCATGCTGCGCAGATCAGAGCGATCAGGGAGTTCTGCGTGACTGACAATAGCTCCGCGCCGCGCGCATCATCCACCAAACGGCTCGAGCCATTGCGCCATGTCGACGCCGGCGTGCTCGACATCGCCTATTTCGAGGCGGGTCCCGCCGACGGTCCGGCCGTGATGCTGATGCACGGCTTTCCCTACGACATCCATTCCTATGTGGATGTTGCCCCGATGTTGGCGGCACAGGGTTGCCGGGTCATCGTGCCCTATCTGCGTGGCTACGGCCCGACGGTATTCCGTGACAAGGCGACACCGCGCTCGGGCGAGCAGGCGGCGGTCGGGGCTGACCTGATCGCGCTGATGGATGCGCTCGGCATCAAGCGCGCGGTGGTCGCCGGGTACGATTGGGGCGGCCGCGCCGCCTCGATCGGTGCGGCGCTGTGGCCGGAACGATGCATCGGGCTCGTCTGCACCAACGGCTACATGATCCAGGATATCGCACATGCGATGGTGCCGGCGCGGCCGGATCACGAAGTGGCGCTGTGGTATCAATATTACTTCCAGCTCGAGCGCGGACGGGCCGGGCTTGCCGCCAACCGGCGCGGCATCGCCAGGATATTGTGGGCGCAATGGTCGCCAAGCTGGGCGTTCGACGACGTCTGTTTCGAGCGCACCGCGATCGCATTCGACAATCCGGACTATGTCGACGTCGTGATCCACAGCTACCGACATCGCTTCGGCCTCGCCGATGGGGACCCGCAATATGCGGAGGTGCAGCGGCGGCTCGCCGCATTGCCGGTGATTGCGGTCCCCACGATCTCGCTCGATGGCGCCGACGACGGCGTGACGCCTGCGCGCGACGGCAGCGCCAGCGCGGCCAAGTACACTGCCCGCCGGGCGCATCGCGTGATCCCGGGCGCCGGCCACAATCTGCCGCAGGAAGCGCCGGAGGCGTTCGCCGCGGCGGTGATGGAGCTGGTGAAGGGTTAGCGTGGTTCCTACGCGCGGCGCGGGCTGATCTTCCAGGCGATCGCGAGCGTCAACAGCGTCAGAATGCCGCTGACGAACGCGGCCGTCGGGATCGTCAGGGCCAGCGCTGCGGTTGCGGCCCAGCCGATCGAGGAGAAGGCTTCCGCGAAGGTGGCGATGCGGGAGGAGGTCTGGCGCCGGCGGAACTGGCTGCGCTTGGCCTGCGCGCGGAACCAGAGCTGGACCGCGGCGGCGGATGCGGTCGCGATGACGATCGCGATCGCCGTGACCGCGGCCTGCCCCGGCGAGGCGAATGCCAGCGCGGCCACCAGCGGCGCGAAGACGGCGGCGATCGCGATCAGGACGACCTCGACCTTGGCACGGGTCACGCGCGACGGCGGCAGCGGCGCGGTCGCCACCAGATCGGGCGCGTCCTCGCCCGAGATGGTCAGCCACGCCAGTCCGCCGGCGAGCTGGCCTGCGGCCATCACGATGACAGGCGTGATCAGCACGATCGCGGTCGACGTGCCGGAGAAGGATCGCCACAGCATCAGCGCCGGCGGCAGCAAATAGAGCATCTGCATCAGGCTCTGCGACAGCAGCCATGGATCGCGGCGCAGCAGCAGAAATTCCTTGCGCCGCAGCGCCTGTTGCCGCGAGCCGGTCCGGAATGCGCGGGCCCGTCCCTGCGTGACCGTCGCCGGATTGGCGGCGACGCGTGCGACGGTGTCGGCAAACCGCGGCGCGAACACCGCCATCACGACGCCGAGCAGCACGAGCGCGGTGGCGAGCAGCAGCATCATGATTTCGAAATCGCCGAGCGATGCGCGCGCCGGCCACCAGACGAGGCTGTCGAGGGCCGGGGCAATTCGTGCCGCGGTATCCGAGGTCAGAAAGGCAAAGCGCGACAGCGTGCCGTAGGACAGCACGGCGACGACTTGCAACGCGATGACGAAGCCGGCGCCGATGACGGCGGAGACGATCTGTGCCACCAGCCGCGTCCGGCCCGGTCCGATCAGGCGAAACAGCAACGCGGTGACGGCGATCGCCGCCGCCGCCGCCGACAGCCCGATCGCAAGGACGACGCCGAAGCCGGCAAGCCAACGTGCACCGCCGAGATATACCAGCACGTCGATGAACGGCGTCGACAGCAAGAGCGCCATGCTGCTCACCGTCAGCGCGATCGCGGCGATCCGGATCGAGAAGATGTTGGTGAGCTTTGCCGGCGACGACATGATCAGGTCGAGATCGGCGCGGGCGTAGAACACCCGCGTCACCGACTCGATCGCCTGCGAGAGCATCAGCGCCCAGGACAGGAAGATCGTCGCGGTCAGCACGATCAGCGAGGACGGATCGAGCGGAAACCGCAGGTCGACATAGCGGGCGACCACGGCATAGGCCGGCAGATGCAGGATCGCCGCGAAGATCAGCAGGCCGATGACGGCGCGGTTGCGCCGGCGCCGGCCGCCGGTCATCATCGCCAGCCATTCGCGCCACGCCAGGCGGAATTCGTGGCGGGCGAACCAGGTGAGGTGGGCTGTCGAGCTCACGCGGCGGCCGCCTCGGTATCGACCAGCGCGATGAACATGTCCTCGAGGGTGGTGTCGTTGCGGCCGTTCTGCTCGCGCAGCTCGGCCAGCGTGCCCTCGGCGATCAGCCTGCCGGCCGCGATCACGCCGATCCGGTCGGCCATGCGCTCGGCGACCTCGAGAATGTGAGTGGTCATGATCACGGTGCAGCCGGCCCGGACGCGCTCCTGCAGCAGTCCCTTGACGTGACGCGCCGACAGCGCGTCGAGGCCGGTCAGCGGCTCATCGAGAATGATCAGGCGGGGATCGTGCACCAGCGCACCGGCGAGCGCCACCTTCTGGCGCATGCCCTTGGAGAAGCCCTCGCAGCGCGCGTTGAGATGCGGCTCGAGCCCGAGCGACACCAGGAGACTGCGCGCCGACTTCTCCGACGTGCGGGGATCGATGCCCCACAGGCCGGCGACGAATTCGAGATATTCGAGCGGCGTCAGCTTGTCGTAGATCATCGGCTCGTCGGACACCCAGGCCATGATCTGCTTGGCTGAGACCGGGTCGGCCAGCGCATCGATGCCGAGGATCGACACCGAGCCGGCATCGGGCCGCAATAGCCCCGCCACCATGCGCAGCGTCGTGGTCTTGCCGGCGCCGTTCGGCCCGAGCAGCGCATAGAATTCACCGACACGGACGGTGAGATCGAGCGCGTCGACCGCCGGGCGGTCGAAACGCTTGGTTAACCCTCGCACGGCGAGTGCGGACAGTTCCGAGGTCATGGTGCGTTGGCGATCCGGGAGTTCGCTCGTCGGTTGCATAAGCTTGGACAAAAACCGTTTCGGTGCAGTGAATCGCACGGGGCAAATCGAACGCGATATCCGTATTAGTCCGTGCTGCGGCATATCTCCGCAAATGTGATGATACAGCCGGATCAGCGGTTTGTTGACAGGGATCGGGCCTTTTGGCTCAATCGGGGCGGACATAGGCAGCTTTCAGCGCTTCCGACACAAGGGCGCGAAGGCGGGATGCAACGAGCGATCGGGAAGAATCGCCGGGCATCGGGGAGGGAACGATGCTGGACTTTGTTCAGCAGCTCGTCAGCGGCATCGCGCTCGGCTGCGTTTACGGCCTGATCGCGCTCGGCTTCGTGCTGGTCTACAAGGCAACCGAGGTCGTCAATTTCGCGCAAGGCGATTTGATGATGCTGGGCGGCTTTTTCGCCTTCACCTTCATCGGCATGCTCGGGCTGAATTACTGGGTCGGCTTCGCCGGTGCGGTGATCTGCATGGCGCTGTTCGGCATGCTGGCCGAGCGGCTGGTGGTACGGCCGATCCTCGGCTATCCACAGTTCTCCATCATCATGGCGACGATCGGGCTCGGCTATTTCCTGCGCTCGGTCGCGGGCATGATCTGGGGCACCGACGACTTCAAGATCGAAACGCCGTTCAGCCAGGGCGTCTTGAGGATCGGCAGCCTGGTGCTCGCCTATGACAAATTGTCGGTGATCGCGGCGACCATCATCCTGTGCGCGCTGCTCTATCTGTTCTTCAACCGCACCACGCTCGGCACCGCGATGCGCGCCAGCTCCGAGAACATGCTGGCTGCCTATTACATGGGCATCCCGGTCAAGCGCGTGGTCTCGATCGTCTGGGCGATCTCGGCGGCGGTGGCGACCTGCGCCGGCGTGCTGCTGGCGCCGATCACCTTCATCCATTCCAATGTCGGCCTGGTGCTGGGGCTGAAGGCGTTTCCGGCCGCGGTGCTCGGCGGCTTCGGCTCGATCCCCGGCGCGGTGGTCGGCGGCGTGCTGATCGGCGTGATCGAGAGCATGGCCGGTTTCTACCTGCCGCAGGGTTGGAAGGACGTCGCGCCCTACATCGTTCTGCTCGCGGTGCTGCTGCTCAAGCCCGAGGGCCTGTTCGGCCTTCATGTCCGTAAGAAAGTCTGAGGAGGAGCGCATGCGGTTTCTCTTCAAGACCGATTACGAAGATGACATCAGGCTGTTCCCGCATTCCGGCTATATCTATTCCTACGGCCTGCTGCTGGCGGTGCTGCTGATCGCGCCCTACCTGCTCTCAAGCTATCTGATGAGCCAGCTCGTCTTCGTCTGCATCTATGCGACCGTCGGCGTCGGGCTGATGATCCTGACCGGCTTCACCGGGCAGGCCTCGCTTGGCCATGCCGCGTTTCTGGCCATCGGCGCCTACACCGCGGCCTATCTGCAGCAATTCAACGTGCCGTTCCCGGTCTATTTCCTCGCGGCGGGGCTGTTGACCGGCGTAGTCGGCGCGCTGGTCGGATTTCCGGCGTTGCGCCTGCAGGGCATCTATCTCGTGATCGCGACGATCTCGTTTGCCTTCATCGTCGAGGAAATCCTGGCGCGCTGGGAAAGCGTAACCCACGGCAATGAGGGCATGCGGGTCAAGACCATTCAGCTGCTCGGCACCACGGTGTCGCGCGACGGCCCGACCTTCTACTATCTGTGTCTTGCGGTGCTGGTACTGACCATCGTCGGCACGCTCAATCTGCTGCGCTCGCCGACCGGGCGCGCCTTCGTCGCGATCCGCGACAGCGAGACCGCGGCGCGCAGCATGGGCATCAACGTCGCGCTCTACAAGGTGAAGTCGTTCGCGATCTCGGCGGCGATCACCGGCTTTGCCGGCGTGCTGTTCGCCCACAAGCTCTCCTTCATATCGCCCGAGATGTTCACTTTGCAGCTCTCGATCGAGTTCATCATCGTGATCCTGATCGGCGGCACCTTCAGCCTGCATGGCGCGGTGCTCGGCGCGATCTTCCTGGTCATGATCGATCCGTTCCTGACCTACCTGAAGGACGACATGCCCGGCGTGATCAGCGGCGTCGCTGCCACGTTCGGCGCCGGCACGGAACGCGCGGGCCACATCCAGGATGCGGTCGCGGCGTTTGCCTCCGCCAACGGGCTGAAGGGCGCGATCTACGGCATCATCATCGTGGTGTTCGTGCTGTTCGAGCCCTTGGGGCTCTATGGCCGCTGGCTCAAGATCAAGCTCTTCTTCCAGCTGTTCCCGCTGTACAAGCGCGCTACCTTCAAGCGGCAGAAGATCTACGTGAAATCGGAGCGGAACCGATGAGCTATTTCCGCGCCGAGAACCTGTCCCTGCATTTCGGCGGCCTCAAGGCCGTCGATGCCGTCAGCTTCGCGGTCGAGAAGGGCGAGATCCTCTCGATCATCGGACCCAATGGCGCCGGCAAGAGCTCGATCTTCAACCTGATCTCGCGGATCTATCCGCCGACCTCGGGCAAGATCTTCTTCGAGGATCAGGACATCACGCAGGAGCCGGCCTACGACATTGCCAGGCTCGGCATCGCGCGGACCTTCCAGAACATCGAGCTGTTCGAGAATGCGACCGTGCTGAGCAATCTGCTGGTCGGCCGCCATCGCCATTCCACCACCCAGCTCTGGCAGGAGCTCTTGTTCCTGCCGAGCGTCCGTGCCGGCGAGAAGGCACATCGCCGCCGGGTCGAGCAGGTGATCGAATTTCTCGATCTCGAGCCGTACCGCGACAAGCTGATCTCGGGGCTGCCCTACGGGGTGCGCAAGGTGATCGAGCTGGCGCGGGCGCTGTGCTCGGAGCCGAAGCTGATCCTGCTCGACGAGCCGTCATCCGGCCTCAACGTCGAGGAGACCGACGACATGTCGTTCTGGATCCGCGACATGAAGAGCGAGCTCGGCATCACGGTGCTGATGGTCGAGCACGACATGACGCTGGTCAACCGCGTCTCCGACCGCGTCATCGCGCTGAACTACGGTCGCGTGCTGGCGATGGGCTCGCCGTCCGAGGTGCAGCACCATCCCGACGTCGTCGCAGCGTATCTCGGCGCATGAGGATGATGCCATGAGCGCAGCAGACATCATCCTGAAACTCTCCAACATCGAGAGCTATTACGGGCCGATCATGGCGATCCGCGGCATCAGCCTCGAGGTGCCGCGCGGCCGGATCGTGACGCTGCTCGGCGCCAACGGCGCCGGCAAGACTACGGTCTTGAAGACGATCTCCGGCATCCTCGATCCGCAGAAGGGCTCGATCGAATTCCTGGGCAGGCCGATCCAGCGCATGGAGGCCGACCGGATCGTGCGGCTCGGCCTCAGCCACGTGCCGGAAGGACGTGAGGTGTTTCCGTTCCTGTCGGTGCGCGAGAACCTGATGATGGGCGCCTATCTGCGCAAGGACCGCGACGGTGTGGCGCAGGACCTCGAGCGCGTCTACGGCTATTTTCCACGGCTGAAGGAGCGGCTCGGCCAGCCGGCAGGACAGCTTTCGGGCGGCGAGCAGCAGATGCTTGCGATCGGGCGGGCGCTGATGAACCGGCCGACACTGCTGCTGCTGGATGAGCCGTCGCTCGGACTGTCGCCGATCCTGGTAAAGGAGATCTTCACCATCATCCGCCGCGTCAATGAGGAGCAGGGCATGTCGATCCTGCTGGTCGAGCAGAATGCCAAGATCGCGCTGGAGACGGCGCATTACGGCTATGTGCTGGAGATCGGCCGCGTCGTCATGAACGACACCTGCGAGCGGCTGTTGAATTCGCCCGATATCCAGGAGTTCTACCTCGGCGCCAAGGAAGCGGGCGCGCGGGGTGAGCGGCGCTGGAAAAAGAAGAAGACGTGGCGCTGAGCTCAGATCGGCGCTGACGAAGGTTGGCGTCGACTAAAGTTGGCCGAGGAAGGTTTGGCGCTCAGAGCGAGTTGGAGCTAGATTTCGGGCCTGCTTCGCGAACAAGACCGGCATTCGAGCCGGCGGGTGAGGCAAGCGGCAGAGGAGGGAGCGCGCATGGCAGGACCAGCGGTGCTGACGGTTGCCGACACGATCGCGAGGAGCTTTCTGCTCGCGGTGCAAACGCGTGGCGACAGGCCCGCGATCCGCGAGAAGAAGTTCGGCATCTGGCAGCCGACCAGCTGGCGCGAATGGCTGCAGATCTCCAGGGACATCGCTTTCGGCCTGCATGCGACCGGCTTCCGTCCCGGCGACGTCGCCTCGATCATCGCCAACGCGGTGCCGGAATGGGTCTATGCCGACATGGGCATCCTGTGCGCCGGCGGCGTGTCCTCCGGCATCTATCCGACCGATTCGGCGGCGCAGGTCGAATACCTCGTCAATGATTCCCGCACGCAGGTGATGTTCGTCGAGGACGAGGAGCAGCTCGACAAGGTGCTGACCTGCCGGTCGCGCTGTCCGACGCTGGAAAAGATCGTGGTGTTCGACATGGAGGGCCTCTCCGGGTTCTCCGATCCGATGGTGCTGTCGCTCGCCGAATTCACCGCGCTCGGCCGCAATCATGCGCAGGGCAACGACGCCCTGTGGGATGAAATGACCGGCAGCCGCACCGCCTCCGATCTCGCGATCCTGGTCTATACGTCGGGCACCACAGGCCCGCCGAAGGGCGCGATGCATTCCAACCGCAGCGTGACGCACCAGATGCGCCACGCCAACGATCTCTATCCCTCGACCGACAGCGAGGAGCGGCTGGTGTTCCTGCCGCTCTGCCATGTCGCCGAGCGGGTCGGCGGCTACTACATCTCGCTCGCGCTGGGCTCGGTGATGAATTTTGCCGAGAGCCCGGAGACGGTGCCGGACAATCTGCGCGAGGTGCAGCCGACTGCATTCCTTGCGGTGCCCAGGATCTGGGAGAAGTTCTATTCCGGCATCACCATCGCGCTGAAGGACGCGACCCCGTTCCAGAACTGGATGTACGCCCGGGCGCTTGCGATCGGCAACCGGATGACCGAGTGCCGGCTGGAGGGCGAGACGCCGCCGCTATCGCTGCGGCTCGCCAACCGCGCGGCCTACTGGCTGGTGTTCCGCAACATCCGCCGCATGCTCGGGCTCGACCGCTGCCGGATCGCACTGACCGGGGCGGCGCCGATCTCGCCGGATCTGATCCGCTGGTATCTCGCGCTCGGCATCGACATGCGCGAGGTCTACGGCCAGACCGAGAATTGCGGCGTCGCGACCATGATGCCGGCAGACCGCATCAAGCTCGGCTCGGTGGGCAAGGCCGCGCCCTGGGGCGAGGTGATGATCTGCCCGAAGGGCGAGATCCTGATCAAGGGCGACTTCCTGTTCATGGGCTACCTCAACCAGCCGGAGAAGACCGCCGAGACGATCGACGCGAAGGGCTGGCTGCACACCGGCGACGTCGGTGCGATCGACAATGAAGGCTATGTGAAGATCACCGACCGGATGAAGGACATCATCATCACCTCCGGCGGCAAGAACGTCACGCCGTCGGAGATCGAGAACCAGCTCAAATTCTCGCCTTACGTGTCCGACGCGGTCGTGATCGGCGACAAGCGGCCGTATCTCACCTGCCTGATCATGATCGATCAGGAGAATGTCGAGAAATACGCCCAGGATCAGGACATCCCCTTCACCAACTACGCGAGCCTGTGCCGTGCCCGCGAGATCCAGGACCTGATCCAGCGCGAGGTCGAGGCGGTCAACGCCAAGTTCGCGCGCGTCGAGACCATCAAGAGATTCTACCTGATCGAGCGCCAGCTCACGCCCGAGGACGAGGAGCTGACGCCGACCATGAAGCTGAAGCGCAATTTCGTGAACAAGCGCTACGCGGCCGAGATCGACGCCATGTATGGCGCGCGGGCGGTTGCGTAGCCGGACGACGACGGACGCGGCGAGGGAGCGAGCAGGCCCGACCCTTCGCTCAACATGGGCCATGTAAGGAGGAGACTGCAATGTCGAAATCGCTGAAGGCGCTGGGCCTTGCGGTGAGCGCGCTGGCGCTGACCTGTCTGCCGGCCGCAGCCCAGACCAAGGTCACCAATGAAGGCATCTCGCCGACCGAGATCGTGATCGGAACGCATCAGGATTTGTCCGGCCCGATCAAGGTTTGGGGCGTCCCGGTGTCCAACGGCATGAAGATGGCGGTTGAGGAGATCAATGCCAGCGGCGGCATCAACGGTCGCAAGATCAAGATGATCCTGGAGGACAATGGTTACGACCCGAAGAAGGCCGTGCTGGCCTCGCAGAAGATGGTCGAGCGCGACAAGGTCTTCGCGATGATCGGTCCGATGGGCTCGCCGACCGTGCTCGCCGCGCAGGACATCCTGTTCGATGCCGGCGTGCTGCAGCTGTTCCCGCTGACCGCCGCCGAATTCACCTTCAAGTTCGATCCCGCCAAGCCGCAGGAGCGGCTGAAGTTCAACAACCTGCTGCCCTATGTCGAGAGCACCCGCGCCGCGATCAAATACATGATGGAGTGGAAGAACTTCAAGAAGCCCTGCATCATGCACCAGGACGACGAGTACGGTAAGAACGTGCTCGACGGCTTCACCCAGCAGCTCGCCGCGATGAAGGTGCAGCCGGCCTCGGTCACCAGCTACAAGCGCGGCGCCTCCGACTTCTCGGCGCAGGTCGCCAAGATGAAGTCCGACGGCTGCGATCTTGTCGTGCTCGGCACCGTGATCCGCGAGACCATCGGCGCGATGAACGAGGCGAAGAAGCTCGGTTGGGACGTCACCTTCCTCGGCGCGACGCCGACCAACGTGCTCGAAGTGCCGGCGCTCGGCAAGGAAGCCGTCGAGGGCCTCTACGCCGCGTCGGGCTTCGAGATCCCCTACGAAGACACGGCCAAGGGCAAGGTGAAGGACTGGCTCATCAACTACAAGAAGATGTTCAACAGCGAGGCCAACACGCAGGCGATCATCGGCTACAACGCGGTGATGACCTTCGCGTTCTACGCGCAGAAGGCGGGCAAGGATCTCACCGGCCAGAAGATGCTCGACGCGCTGGAGTCAGGCGACAAGTTCCTCGACATCTTCAGTTCGCCACCGACCAAGTTCTCCAAGACCGATCATCTCGCCAACACCATCACCCAGGTGCAGCAGGTCAAGGGCGGCCGCTGGGTGTTGGTGAAGGACAATTTGATGTTCTGAGAGGCGGTCCAGAATTCCAACTGGCCGTCATTGCTAGCGCAGCGAAGCAATCCATACCTCCCGAGAGGAAATGTGGATTGCTTCGTCGCTTCGCTCCTCGCAATGACGGAAGCGAGTTTCGATCACCTGGCTCAATTCACCGCCGCCGCCGGCCGCCACGCGGCCTCGGCGACGGGGGGCGCATCGACATAACGGCTGACGCCGTTCTGGTCGATCACGAAGGTCGGCCGAAAACGCCTGATGTCGGCGTCCTCGATCATCGCCATGCGGCGGTTGTCGAGCGTCAGCCAGTGGCCGTCGAGCCGCGCCGCGACCACGGCATGGTCCTCGCCGCCGAGCAGGTCATGCATCACGACGATGCGCAAATCTTCCGGCGCGACGCCGGCCTTGCCGAGCGCCACGAATTTCGCGATCGCATAGTCCTCGCAATCGCCGCTGCCGCGGGCAAGAGTGGCGAGCGGCGTGGCCCACACGTCGGGCTCGCCATAAGTCGCGAGATCGCTGCCGGGGCGGATCGCCAGATTGATCGCGCGGTTGATCTCGCCGAAACGGGCGCGGCCGGTGCGCGCGCGACCGGCATCGACGATCGCCAGGAACCGCAGCGCCTCCGGCGATGCACACCCCGCGCGGTCGCTCTCGCAGGCTGCGAGCTGTACCAATTCGTCGGCAAGCTGACGTTGCACGCCGAGCCATTTGTCGTGCAGGCCGCCGCCGGCAAGCAGGCTGGTCGCGAGGCCGAACGGCTCGGCCGATTTTCTGAGGAGGGTCGCCGGGCCGGGCGACAGCACCGAGGCAGCGTTGAGCTCGGCAATCGGCGCGGCCATGGCCAGGCCGAAGCCCAGCATGACGGCGCGCAGCGCAAACGAGCGAAGCGAGTTACCCATGTGACACCCCCTGTCCGCTCATCGACGGGTGGATACTGCACCGCGCACGCGACCGGATCGTTTCATGCCGGGAGCATGGCCAACGATCCCTTCGAATCGACTTAACATGTGGGGAAACCGGGCAGGAGGCTAAAGGGCGTCTGGTCCGGTTCCCGAAAACTTTACCGGTTTGTGAAACGAACCGGCGAACCTTTTTCCACCGCAAAGCGCCTCATCGTTGCCTTCTGGTTAACCCGGCCGGTCCGCGCACGGGATAGCTGCGATTTGTAAGCCAGGTCACAGCTTTAGCCGGAAAAATGGAGTCAAATGCCCTTTCGGGGCTGCGGGGAAATAAAGGCAAGTAGAGAAATGCCAGTCAATACCACGAATACGTGGCTCAGTACCCATCTTGGCTTAAATCCCATCTCATGGTACCGTCTGGTAAGTCCGGACTACACGACTCATCTGAGAGTGAGCCAAGTCACACCCAGTCAAACCGCGCAATCAGAGCACCTTGCGAAGCCACAGCATGGTTTCGCGAAGCTTTATCCGATGATATGCAGGCGAAATCATTCGGATATTCTACCAATATTAACCCTCGTGCGGTGATCCGCAGTGAACTTTGTCGAGAAATTCGACGGCCATTTGCCGAACGCGGACGCTTATGCCCGTGGATCGGTGCATGTCGACAGCGTTTCCACGCACGCTCCGCTCGGCGCGATCACCGTCGACGACGGGCAATTGCTGTTCACCGGCGACTTCAAGCGGACCGGGCTCGATCTTGTCATCTCGAAGGACGACCGGGAACTCGTCCTGCACGACTACTTCAAGGGCGAGAAACGCGCGGCCCTGGCGTCGCCTGAAGGCGCGCATCTCACCGGCGACCTCGTCAACGCGCTCACCGGCCACACCCAATATGCCCAGGCCGGCGGCGCGGTGGAACCGGCGAAGGTCATCGGCCACGTCACCAAGCTGGCGGGCAACGCCACCGCAATCCGCAACGGCGTCTCGGTCGTCCTCAACCAGGGCGACAACGTCAACAAGGGTGACGTGGTGCAGTCCGGCAGCGACTCGACGCTCGGCATCACCTTCATCGACGGCACCGTGTTCGGTCTCGGGCCGAACGCCAAGATGGTGCTGAACGAGATGATCTACGACCCGAATGGGTCGAGCAACTCGTCGCTGATGAGTCTCGTCTCAGGCACGATCTCGTTCGTTGCCGGCGCGACCGCCAAGCATGGCGACATGAAGGTCGATACGCCGGTCGCGACCATGGGCATCCGCGGCACCGCGGTGCTGGTCGAGATCGATTTCGACGTCCAGGGCACGGGTGGCGTGCCGCCGGCCAAATTCCAGGTGCTGGTCGAGCCCGACGGCACCACCGGCTCCTACATCCTGTTCGACAAGACGACGCTCAATCCGATCGCGACCGTCGATCAGGCCGGCACCCAGACCATCGTCAACGGCCAGGGCAGCGTCAGCTTCGTCTCGTCGGCGCAACTGTCGACCGATGCGCAGAAGCTGATTTCCGATGTCTTCGCGCTGAAGTTCACCGACAATTCGAATCCCAACACCAAGCTCACGACGAACTTCACGGACAGCGTCGTCCCCCGGTCACGATCGGCCTGAAGCTCGCGACCGGCGACGCCATCGTGCCGATCAGCTTTCTGCTGGGGTTGACCAACAATCCCGGATCGCAGGCCGCTGCCCCCACGTCCGACCACATCGGCGGGGCGCCGCATGTCGTGACCCAGAATGGGGCGATCACCGAACAGGCGGGGCTGACCCACAGCGCGCTGCCCGACACGGTGAACGGCCAGATCACCTGGGTGGACGTCAATCTCGGCGACAAGCCGACCGCAATCGTCAACTTCAGCACGTTCAGCTACCGCGACGCCGGCGGCAACGACGTCACCTCGTCGCTGACGGCGGCGGAACAGGCGGCCATCGCGGCCGTCGAGGTCCCGGTGCTCCTCGACCCCAATCCGCTGAACAGCAACATCGGCTCGGCGACCTGGACCTACAGCCTTGCCGACGGCGCCTTCGACTTCCTCGCCGCCGGCGAAACGCTGACGCTGACCTACATGGTGCGCGTCGATAACAACTACGCGCTGAGCAACGAGACCGCATTCAAGACCTTCACCATCACGATCACCGGCACCAACGACACGCCGGTCGTGACCTCCGCCGCACAGGTCGGATCGATCACCGAGCTTCCATGGACGACGAATTCCGCCTCGCCCGATACGGCGCATGGCACGGTGACGTTTACCGATGCGGATTTGACCGACACGCACACGGTCGCCATCACCGGCGTCGCCGCGACCGGCTTCACTGGCGGAATTCCCAACCAGGCCACCATGCTGAGCTGGCTGTCGCTGGGCACACTGACCGATTCGACCGACGGCGTGATGGGATCGCGCTCCTGGACGTTCTCGGCCGCCGACAAGAGTTTCGATTATCTCGCCGCCGGCGAGACGCTGACGCTGATCTACACGGTCCAGATCGACGACCATCATGGCGGCGTCGTCACGGTCCCCGTCACGATCACGATCGTCGGCACCGACGACAAGCCGGTGATCACCTCGCCGACCCAGGCGGCGGCCATCACCGAGGCCGAGGGCGTAACCGGTTCGGCGAATCCGGATAGCGCGTCCGGGACCGTGACCTTTACCGATGCCGATCTCAGCGACACCCACAGCATCACCGTGGCCGGTGTCACCGAAACGGGCGTGACCACCGGGCTTCCCGATCAGGCGACGATCCTGAGCTGGCTCTCGCTCGGCACGCTGAAGGATACGACCGGCGGCGTCACCGGATCCAATGCCTGGACGTTCTCGGCCGCCGACAAGAATTTCGACTATCTGGCGGCCGGCGAGAAGCTGACGCTGACCTACCTGATCCAGGTCGACGACCACCATGGCGGCGTCGTCACCCAGCCCGTCACGATCACCATCACGGGCACCAACGACACCCCGACCTTCACATCGGAACCGTCGACCACCTCGATCCCCGAGGCGATCGGCGAGACCGGCTCGATCAAGCCGGACGTGGCCCAAGGCGTGGTGGCGTTTGCCGACGTCGATCTCAGCGACACCCATACCGTGTCGATCACCGGTGTCGCAGAATCCGGCACGACCACGGGCCTGCCTGTGGACGAGTCCACGGTCCTGAACTGGCTGTCGCTGGGGACGCTGACGGATGCGACCGGCCGTGTGAATGGTTCGCAGGCCTGGACCTTCTCGGCCGCGGACCAGAATTTCGACTATCTCGCCGTCGGCGAGACGCTGACGCTGACCTACACAGTCAAGATCGACGACCATCATGGCGGCGTAATCAGCCAACCGGTGACGATCACGATCGTCGGCAGCAATGACGTGCCAACCGTCACGTCGGCGCCGCAGACTGCCATCATCCCCGAGCAGCCTGACACGACGGGTTCATCCAAGCCGGACGTCGCATCGGGCACCGTGGCGTTCACCGATGTGGATCTCAGCGATACCCACGCCATGACTATCACCGGCGTGGCTGAATCCGGGGCGACCGCGGGCCTGCCCGAGGACCAGTCCACGATCCTGAACTGGCTTTCTCTGGGGACGCTGACGGATTCGACCGGCCATGTGAACGGATCGCAGGCCTGGATATTCTCGGCCGCAGATCAGAATTTCGACTATCTGGCCGCCGGCGAGACGCTGACGCTGACCTACACGATCCAGATCGACGACCATCATGGCGGCGTCATCACCACGCCTGTGACGATCACGATCAACGGCGCCAACGACGCGCCGACGCTGGCCGAGGTCAACGCCGGCACGCTCACCGATACCGCTGCTGACGACACGTTCAGCCCGCTCACCGGCGCGCTGCACGGCCATGACGTCGACGACGGCGAGACCGCGACTCTGACCTATGCCGCCCTCAATTCGGACCATGTCGCGGTCAACTCCTCGATCGCTGGCCTCTACGGCTCGCTCACGGTCAACGCGGACGGCACCTACAGCTATGTTCCCGACGCCGCCGCGATCAACGCGCTGGCCAAGGGCACCTATGCCGACACGTTCACCGTCGAGACCATCGATGCGCATGGCGCGACCGGGACTGCGACGCTGACGGTCGATGTCGTCGGCGCCAACGACGCGCCGGTGATCCATACCGACAACATCAGCATCACCGACAATCCCAACGGGACCGAAACGATCTCCGGCCTGACGGTCACGGATGTCGATGCCGGCGCCAACGAGAACTTCACCCTGGCGGCCGCGACCAACCCCGGTTCGGGCAGCAGCGTCGCGCCGCCAGCGTTGGTCGGCCATCTCCCGGATCTCAACACCGCACTCGGGTCGCCCGGCCTTGTCTACGACCCGGGCCAGACCCCGCCGGCGACCGACAAGATCACGCTCTCCGTGACCGACGGCCACGGCGCGAGCGATACGGTCAACCTGATCTTCAACGTCCAGCAAAATCCGTCTCAGCCGGTGACGCTGACGGGCACCAGCGACAAGGACGTGTTTTTCGGATCGGGCTATCAGGACAAATTCGTGTTTGCGCCGAACTTCAATCACGACACGATCCTGAACTTTACGCCGGCCCAGGACCAGATCGACCTGTCCACGGTCGTCTCGACAAGCACCTTCAGCAGCTGGTTCGATCAGAATGTGACGACGTCGCCGACGAATTCGGCGGATACGCTGATCACGGTCGACAGTGCAGACACGATCACGTTGCACAATGTCTCGAAGGCGAGTTTGTCGCAGAGCGACTTCATCATTCATTATACGTGATGGGCGTCGGCCTCCTGAAAGGGCCGACCGGATCCTGCATTGCGCAACGACTGCTTGATTGGAACAACTCTCCGCGCGTGATATCCAGACGGCATGAAACGGCTGAAGGCGATACGAAGGTGGTTCGGACGGCGCTTCGGCTATGCGCGGCTGGCCTGCGTGGCGCTGTTGATCGGCATTGCCGCGCTGCGGATCGCGGATCCGGCTCCGGTGCAGGAGCTCCGCGTCAGGACGTTTGACACGTTCCAGGTGCTCGAACCGCGCCAGAAGACCGCGCGGCCAGTCACCATCGTCGATATCGACGAGAAGAGCCTCGCTGACCCCCGGCTCGGGCAATGGCCGTGGCCGCGGACTCGGCTTGCCGACATCGTCATCAACCTCACCCGGCTCGGCGCCGTAGTGATCGCGTTCGACGCGGTGTTCTCCGAGCCCGATCGTCTCAACCCCGATATCGCGGCCGATACGTTCAGCAGCCTGGATGAGGAGATGCGCGCCAGGCTGCGGCAGCTGCCGAGCAACGACAGCATCCTGGCCGACGCCATCAAGAACTCGCGCGTGGTGCTCGGCGAGTCCGGCGGCCCCAACGTGCGCGCCGACCTCAACGAAAAGCTGCCGGTCACCGGGCTTGCGATGCTCGGCGAGGAGCCGCAGAGCTTCATGTTCCAGTTTCCGGGATTGTTGCGCAACGTGCCGGTGCTCGAGGAGGCCGCGGCCGGGCGAGGCCTGTTCACGATCAGGCCGGAACGCGACGGCATCGTCAGGCGGGTGCCGATGATGATGGTCGCCCAGGGCATCACCATGCCGTCGCTGACCTTCGAAATGCTGCGGGTGGCGGCCGGCTCGGGCACCATCCTGATCAAGGCCGACAAGGCCGGCATCAAGAGCCTCGGGATCAAGGGCTTTGCGATCCCGACCGATCTCCACGGCCAGCTTTGGATCCACTATGCGCGGCGTGACCCCTCGATCTACGTCTCGGCCGTCGATGTGCTGGATGGGCGGGTGCCGCCGGACAGGATCGCCGGCAAGCTGATCCTGATCGGCACCTCCGCGGTCGGGCTCAACGACATCAAGACCACGCCGGTGACGCCGGCGATGCCCGGGGTCGAGGTTCACGCTCAGGTGCTGGAGAGCGCGCTGACCGGTGACGTGGTTTCGCAACCGAACTACGGCATCGGCATCGAGTTCTTCGCCGCGCTGATCATGGGGCTCCTGGTCATCGCCTTCGCGCCGAAGTTCGGTCCGATCACGCTGGTCGTCGTCGGCGGGATGTTCGCTTCGGTGCTGACCGGCACATCCTGGTATTTCTATTCCCAGCATCGGCTCCTGATCGATTTTACCTATCCGCTGATGTCGACCACGGCGATCTATCTCACGCTGATCTTCTCCGCCTTCGTGCGCGAACAGCAGCAGCGCCGGCAGATCAGGTCGCAATTCGTGCAGTACATGTCGCCCGCGTTGGTCGAGCAGCTGGCGCAATCGCCGGAGCGGCTCGTGCTCGGCGGCGAAGAGCGCGAGATGACCATCATGTTCTCGGACATGCGCGGCTTCACCTCGATCTCGGAAACCTACAAGCGCGATCCGCAAGGCCTCACGGCGCTGATGAACCGTTTCCTCACGCCGCTCACCAACGCGATCCTCGCCCGCAAAGGCTATATCGACAAATATATGGGCGACGCCATCATGGCATTCTGGAATGCGCCGCTCGACGACAAGCAGCACCAGCTCAACGCCTGCGACGCCGCGCTTGACATGCTGGGGCACGTCGGCGACCTCAACCGCAAGCGCGAGCAGGAAGCGCAGGACGGTGGCCACGTCTATGTGCCGCTCAACATCGGCGTCGGCCTCAACACCGGCACCTGCGTGGTCGGCAATATGGGGTCTGATCTCAAGTTCAATTATTCGGTGCTCGGCGACAGCGTCAATCTGGCGGCGCGCCTGGAGGGGCAATCCAAGGAATACGGCTTCCCGATCATCGTGGGATCGAAGACCGCGCTCGCGGTGAAGGAGAAGTTCGCGATCCTCGAACTCGACTTCATCATGGTG
This sequence comes from Bradyrhizobium sp. JR3.5, assembly GCF_054057015.1. Classification (NCBI taxonomy): domain Bacteria; kingdom Pseudomonadati; phylum Pseudomonadota; class Alphaproteobacteria; order Hyphomicrobiales; family Nitrobacteraceae; genus Bradyrhizobium; species Bradyrhizobium sp. JR3.5. The sequence continues at coordinate 2,225,206 of NZ_JBSRYV010000002.1, read as the reverse complement.
AAGGGCAAGAAGGAGCCCGAGGTGATCTATGCGATCGCCGGCCGCGAGGACGTGGCCGGTTCCGGCCGCTTCCAGCGGCTGCGCAACCTGACCATCGAAATGCTCGCCTGCTACCGCAGCCGTGATTGGGACGGTGCGCTCGCCGCGATCGAGCGCGGCCGCAAGACCGACGAGGCGCAGACGCTGCAATATCTCTACCGCCTCTACGAGGCGCGCATCCGCGCCTTCCAGAAGGAGCCGCCGCCGGACGATTGGGACGGCGCCTTCGCGTTGACGACGAAATAGGCGACGCACATTCGATGTCGTCCCGGCCTGGTGCGCAATTGCGCATCAGGCCGGGACGACGAGAGATCTACTCCAGACCGATCTGCGTCAGATCCTGGAACCAGTGCTGCGCCTGCACGAAGGTCTTCACCTTCGGCGACAGCGCGTGCGGATTGGTGTCGTGCACCACCCACACCAGCGCGGCATCGTCGACGATCAGCGCGTGCGCCTGCGCCAGCAGCGCATCCTGTTTCGCGCTGTCGAACGTCTGTTTCGCCTCGTCGATCAGCGCGTCGACCTTCGGATTCTTGTAGCCGCCCCAGTTGACGCCTGTCGGCGCCACCTGGCCGGAATGGAAGAACCGCACGATGGCGTAGAGCGGATCCGAGGTGACATAGGCGATGTTGTTGGCGGTGATGCCGGCGTTCATCTCGTCGGCCGCGCCCTTGCGCCAGTGCGAATAGAGTGTCTCGAGCTCGACGACCTTGAAGTCGATGTCGATGCCGATCTCCTTGAAGCTCTGCTGCAGGAATTCGTTCATCGGCAGCGACAGCATCTGCCCGGTGCCGCCCTGGGCGATGATGAAGGTCGTCTTCAGCGGCTTGTCCTTTGAATAGCCGGCTTCCTCCACCAGCTTTTTGGCGGCCGCGAGGTCGTATTTCAGTTCGAAGCTCGGCTTGCCGAACCATGGGCTCGACGGGTCGACCTGGCCCTTGGCCGGCTTGGCCAGGCCGTTCATCAGGCCAACCACCGCATCGCGGTCGATCGCGAGGTTGAGCGCCTTGCGCAGGCGGATATCGGTCCAGGGCGAGCCCGGCAGCACGCTCAAATGATAATTCCAGACATGCGGCGTCACGTTGTCGACGATCCTCATGCCGGCGGCCTTGAGCTGCGGCACGGCGTCGGGCGCCGGCGTTTCGATCAGGTCGACCTGACCGGCCAGCAGCGCGTTGGTGCGGGTCAGCGCCTCCGGCATCGGGATCAGGATCATCTTGTCGACCTTCGCAAGCCGCTTCTTGTCCCAATAGTCCGGGTTCTTGGTCAGCTCGGCGAGTTCGCGCGGCACCAGCTTGGTCAGCTTGAACGGGCCAGTGCCGGAGGGCTGGCTGGCGAACTTGTCCCAGTCCCTGCCGAGCTTCTCATATTGCGCGGGGCTCGAGACCAGGAACCAGAGCATCTGGTAGGGGAAGAAGGAGTCGACCGTCTTGGTGGTGATCTCGATGGTCTGGTCGTCGATCTTGGCATAGCTTGCGACCGAGGGCAGCCGGGTCTTGACCTGCGCGCTCTGCCGCTTGTCGAATTGCGGTGCCTTGTCGTTCAGCACCTTGTCGAGATTCCAGATCACCGCGTCGGCGTTGAAGTCGCTGCCGTCGTGGAATTTGACGCCCTTGCGCAGGGTGAAACGCCACTTGGTCTTGTCGCTATCGTCGACCTTCCATTCGGTCGCGAGCCCGGGCACCAGTTTGCCCGGCCGGTCGGCGACATCCATCTCCCAGGCCACCAGCGGATCGTAGATCGTGTAGGCCGTGAACTGATAGGCGCCGGCGCCGCGATCGGGCTGCCCGGTCGTCAGCGGAATGTCGGCCATCGAAATGCCGTAGCGCACAATGGACTCTGCTCGCGCTGACATGGCCGGCCAGCCCGCGGTCAGGGCGAGCGCCATTGCCGCCGTCAGGATCGAATTGCGCGCGCGCATATGAAGGCTCCGTTGGTGGGAAGTCGGGGCCAAATCCTGCAAGCATGATGCCAGAATAGGCATCTTCGCACGGTTGGGGCGCGAGGTGGGAAGAAATGACGCGCCTAGCGGTTATTTGCTGAAGAACTATTCCCCTTGGCACAGGCATTGCATACGCTTGCCCAAGAAATAATCACTAAAACGTCACCAGACTTCGAAGGGGTTGCTCAGATGCGTAACAGGAAGACCAATGCGACGGCGATCATGCTGGCGCTTGCGATCGCCAATTGTGTGCCGGCGATCGCCAGCGCCGAGACTGTGCTGCGCATTGGCATGACGGCTGCCGAATATTCCGCGCACGCTCGGGCAGCCCGACCAGGGTTTTGAGGGCAATCGCTTCACTGGGCTCACGATGTACGACGCGCTGACGATGTGGGACCTGTCCTCGTCGGACAAGGCGAGCGCGATGATCCCGGGCCTCGCCACCGAGTGGAAGGTCGACGATGCCGACAAGACCAAGTGGGTCTTCAAGCTGCGTCCCGGCGTCAGCTTTCACGATGGCTCGCCGTTCAATGCCGACGCCGTGGTCTGGAACGTCGACAAGGTGCTGAAGCAGGACGCGCCGCAATACGATGCGAGCCAGGTCGGCGTCACCGCCTCGCGCATGCCGACCTTGGTTTCGGCGCGCAAGATCGACGACATGACGGTGGAGCTGACCACCAAGGAGCCGGACAGCTTCCTGCCGATCAACCTCACCAATTTGTTCATGGCGAGCCCGGCCAAGTGGCAGCAATTCTACGACAAGGCCGAAGGTGCCGATGCCAAGGCGAAGTCGCAGGCCGCATGGGGCGGCGTTCGCCAAGGACGCTTCGGGCACCGGCCCCTGGAAAATGTCGAGCTTCACGCCGCGCGAGCGGCTCGAGCTGGTGAAGAACGAGAATTACTGGGACAAGGCCCGCGTGCCGAAGACCGACAAGATGGTGCTGTTGCCGATGCCCGAGGCCAACGCGCGCACTGCGGCGCTGCTGTCGGGGCAGGTGAACTGGATCGAGGCGCCCGCGCCTGACGCGCTGCCCGAAATCAAGCAGCGTGGCTTCAACCTCTATTCCAATGAGGAGCCGCATGTCTGGCCGTGGCAGTTCTCCCGCGTCGAAGGATCGCCGTGGAATGACATCCGCGTCCGCAAGGCCGCCAATCTCTGTGTTGATCGCGAAGGGCTGCGTGACGGCCTGCTCGCGGGGCTGATGGTACCGGCCACGGGCACGTTCGAGCCCGGCCATCCCTGGCGCGGCAACCCGACCTTCCAGATCAAATACGACAAGCCGGCCGCACAGAAGCTGATGCAGGAGGCCGGCTTCGGTCCGAACAAGAAGCTGACGGTCAAGATCCAGACCTCGGCGTCGGGTTCGGGCCAGATGCTGCCGCTGCCGATGAACGAGTATCTGCAACAGGCCTTGGCCGAGTGCTACTTCGATGTGCAGCTCGACGTCATCGAGTGGAATACCCTGTTCACCAACTGGCGGCGCGGCGCCAAGGATCCGTCGGCCAACGGATCGAACGCGACCAACGTCACCTATGCGGCGATGGATCCGTTCTTCGCGCTGGTGCGCTTCCTGCAATCCGGCATGGCGCCGCCGGTCTCGAACAATTGGGGCTTCATCAACAATCCGAAGTTCGATGAGCTGGTGAAGAAGGCCCGCCAGACCTTCGAACCGGCAGCGCGCGACGCCGCGCTTGCCGAACTGCACGCCGCCTCGGTCGATGATGCGGCGTTCCTGTACGTCGCTCACGACGTTGCGCCGCGCGCGATGAGCCCGAAGGTCAAGGGCTTTGTGCAGCCGAAGAGCTGGTTCGTCGACTTCTCGCCGGTCTCGGTCGTGCCGTGAGATAACGCGCGGCGCTCTTAGGTGCCCTCTCCCCTTGTGGGAGAGGGTGGCTTCGCGAGAGCGAAGCCGGGTGAGGGGTTGTCTCCGCGGACGCTCCTCGCCGAAATGACTGTATCCGCGGATAGAACCCCTCATCCGGCGCGCTCTGCGCGCCACCTTCTCCCACAAGGGGAGAAGGAAGAAAGAACCCAACGTGCTCGCCTATACGTCCAGACGGATCGTCTACGTCATTCCGATCGTGCTCAGCGTTGCGCTGGTGTGCTTCCTCTTGGTGCACATCACGCCTGGCGATCCGCTGGTCGCGGTGCTGCCGGCCGATGCCTCGCAGGAGCTCGCCGCGCAGTTGCGCAGCGCCTACGGCTTCGATCGCCCGTTGCCGGTGCAATTCGGTCTGTGGCTATGGCGCGCGATCCATGGCGATCTCGGCAATTCGATCGCCACCGGGCGGCCGGTGCTGTCGGAAGTGATGCGCGCGGTCGGCAACACCGTGATGCTGGCGATTGCGGCTGCGATGATCGGTTTCACGCTCGGCCTGCTGTTCGGGCTGATCGCCGGCTATTTTCGCGACACCTGGGTCGACAAGGTCGCGACGTCGGTTGCCATCGCCGGCGTCTCGCTGCCGCATTACTGGCTCGGCATGGTGCTGGTCATCATCTTCTCGGTGCAGCTCAACTGGCTGCCCGCGGTCGGCGCAGGTCCCGGCGGCTCCGGCGCCTGGGCGTGGGACTGGGAGCATCTGCGCTATCTGGTGCTGCCCGCGATCACCACTTCGGTGATCCCGATGGGCATCGTCACGCGCACGGTGCGCGCGCTGACCGGCGACATCCTGAGCCAGGATTTTGTCGAGGCGCTGCGCGCCAAGGGCCTGCGCGAGACCGGGGTGTTTCGTCACGTCATCAAGAACGCGGCGCCGACCGCGCTTGCGGTGATGGGTCTGCAACTCGGCTACATGCTCGGCGGCTCGATCCTGATCGAGACCGTGTTCTCCTGGCCGGGCTCGGGCTTGTTGCTGAACTCCGCGATCTTCCAGCGCGATCTGCCGCTGCTGCAGGGCACGATCCTGGTGCTGGCGCTGTTCTTCGTGCTGCTCAATCTCCTGGTCGATATCGCGCAGGCCGCGATCGATCCGCGCATCAAGCGGAGCTGAGCATGATCCGGAAAAGTGGGGACCGGTTTTTCGGCAAGATCATGCTCCAACAAAGAGCCAGCGCATGAGTGCGATGTCAGATACTGCATTGCAGGCCGCCCCCGCGACCAAGGCGCGCGGCTACTGGGCGACAGTTGGGCGCCGCATCAGGCGCGACAAGGTCAGCATGGCCTGTGCCGTCATCCTGGTGCTGATCTTTGCCTCCGCGCTGCTGGCGCCATGGCTGCATCTCGCCGATCCCTATCAGGGCTCGATGATCCGTCGTCTCCGCCACATAGGCACGCCGGGCTATCCGCTCGGCACCGACGAACTCGGCCGCGACATGCTGGCGCGGCTGATCTACGGCGGACGGCTGTCGCTGGTCATCGGCATCCTGCCGGTGATCCTCGCCTTTATGATAGGAACCTCGCTCGGCCTCGTCGCCGGTTACGTCGGCGGCAAGCTCAACACCGCGATCATGCGCACCGTCGATGTGTTCTACGCATTTCCTTCGGTGCTGCTCGCGATCGCGATCTCGGGCGCGCTCGGCGCCGGCATCACCAATTCGATCGTGTCGCTGACCATCGTGTTCGTGCCGCAGATCACCCGCGTCGCCGAAAGCGTCACCACCGGTGTCCGCAATATGGACTTCGTCGAGGCGGCGCGCGCGTCCGGCGCCGGTCCGTTCACCATCATGCGCGTCCACATGCTCGGCAATGTGCTCGGCCCGATCTTCGTCTACGCCACCGGCCTGATTTCGGTGTCGATGATCCTCGCGGCCGGTCTCTCCTTCCTCGGGCTCGGCACCAAGCCGCCGGAGCCGGAATGGGGCTTGATGCTGAACACGCTGCGCACCGCGATCTATGTCAATCCATGGGTCGCGGCGTTGCCGGGCGCGATGATCTTCGCGGTCTCGATCTGCTTCAATCTGCTCAGCGACGGCATGCGCAGCGCCATGGACATCAGGAACTAAGACATGATCGAGGCAAATCTCTCCGTCGATATGCTCGAGCCCGTCGCCGATATCGGCGGCGCCGCGCAGCCGCTGCTGCAGGTCAAGGGACTGACCAAGCACTTCCCGGTGCGCGGCGGGCTGTTCAGCCCGCGCAAGACCGTGCGTGCCGTCGACGACGTCAGCTTCGCGGTCATGAAGGGCGAGACCGTCGGCATTGTCGGCGAATCCGGCTGCGGCAAGTCGACCACCGCGCGGCTGTTGATGCATCTGATGGCGCGCGATGCCGGCGACATCATCTTTGACGGCCGGCAGGTCGGCCCGGCGCTCTCGCTGCGCGATTTGCGGCGCGGCGTGCAGATGGTGTTCCAGGACAGCTACGCCTCGCTCAACCCGCGCCTCACCATCGAGGAATCGATCGCCTTCGGACCCAAAGTCCACGGCATGGCCGATGACACCGCGCGGACGCTGGCGCGCGAGCTGCTCGGCAAGGTAGGCTTGCGGCCGGAGATCTTCGCCAACCGCTATCCGCACGAAGTGTCCGGCGGCCAGCGCCAGCGCGTCAATATCGCCCGCGCGCTCGCGCTGTCGCCGCGGCTCGTGATCCTCGACGAGGCGGTTTCCGCGCTCGACAAATCGGTCGAGGCACAGGTGCTCAATCTGCTCGCCGATTTGAAGCGCGAATTCGGCCTGACCTACCTGTTCATCAGCCACGATCTCAACGTGGTCCGCTACATCTCCGATCGCGTGCTGGTGATGTATCTCGGCGAAGTCGTCGAGCTCGGCCCGGTCGACGCGGTCTGGGACGCGCCGGCACATCCCTATACCCGCGCGCTGCTGGCGGCGATGCCGTCATCCGATCCCGACCGGCGCACCGAGGTGCCGCCGATCTCGGGCGATCCGCCCAATCCGATCGATCCACCGGCCGGCTGCCGGTTTCATACCCGTTGCCCGTTTGCGGAGCCGCTCTGCGCAAACGACACACCAAAACTCAGCGATCTCGATACAATGGGCCATCAAGCGGCGTGCTACATGGCCATTGCTGGCTCGGGGCACAGCCGCGCGCCGGCAAAAGCAAAAGGAGAAAACGCGGCATGACCAGACCAACTCCCAAGGACGTCAAGGTGATCGCGCACGTCGCCGACGTGCCCGCCGATGACGATGTCGCCACCCGCATCGCCAATTCGATCGGACCAGCATTCGACGGCTTCGCGCCGATCGCCGGCACGCTGCCGTTCGATCTCGAACCCGCGAGCTTCCTGCTGGCGCAGAAGGTGTCGAAATGAGCTCTGATCCGGCCCTGATGACGCTGACCGCGGTCGCCAAGGCGATTGCCGACAAGAAGGTCTCCTCGCATGAGGTGACGCGCGCCGTGCTGCATCGCATTGCGGAATGGCAGCCGCGCCTCAACGCCTATATGGCGATCGAGTCCGAACAGGCGCTTGCGGCCGCGACCGAAGCCGATGCCGCGCTCGCCAAGGGCAACAGCCGGGGGCCGCTGCACGGCGTGCCGCTAGCGCACAAGGACATGTATTACGAGGCCGGCAAGGTCGTGACCTGCGGCTCGCTGATCCGCCGCGACTTCGTGCCGAAGACGACCGCGACGGCGTTGCAGCGGCTGAAGGATGCCGGGCAGGTCCGGCTCGGCTCGCTGCAGATGGTCGAGTTCGCCTATGGGCCGACCGGCCACAACGTGCATTACGGCGCGGTGCGCAATCCCTGGAACGTCGCGCACATCACCGGCGGCTCGTCGTCGGGTTCGGGCTCGGCGGTCGCCGCGCGGCTCACCTTTGCTGCGCTCGGTTCCGACACCGGCGGCTCGGTGCGCATGCCCGCGCATTTCTGCGGCGTCACCGGCCTCAAGACGACGGTCGGCCGCGTCAGCCGGGCCGGCGCGATGCCGCTGTCGCAGTCGCTCGATACCGTCGGTCCGCTGGCGCAGACCGCTGAGGACTGCGCGCTGCTGCTCGGCCTGATGGCCGGCGCCGACCCCGAGGATCTGACGGCGTCGACGCAGCCGGTGCCCGACTATCTGGCTGCGACGAGACAATCGCTGAAGGGTCTCAAGATCGGCGTGCCGACGGCGTTCTATGTCGACGACCTCGATGGTGAGGTGGCACGCATCCTCGACGAGACCGTGGCCACCCTGAAGAAGGAGGGCGCCGAGATCGTCAAGGTCGAGCTGCCCGATCAGCGCCAGCTCAGCGCCGCGTCGCAACTGGTGCTCGCGGCCGAGGCCGCAGCCTACCACAAGCGCTGGATGATCGAGCGGCCGCAGGACTACGGCGCACAGGTCCTGATGCGGCTGCAGAATGGCCTCACCATTCCCGCGGTGACCTACCTCGAGGCGATGCGCTGGCGCGGACCCGCGCTCGCTGCGCACAACGCGGCGGTCAGCGGTGTCGATGCGGTGATCGCGCCGTCGGCCCCGGTGCCGGCGCCGACGATCGCCGAGAGCGACGTCGGCAATGGCCCGGGCGCGGAGGCGGTGATCCAGCGCCTGACGCGGTTCACCCGCCCGGTCAACTATCTCGGCCTGCCGTCGCTCTCGATCCCCTCGGGTTTCACCAAGGCGGGTCTGCCGGTCGGCATGCAGCTGATCGGCCGCTCCTTCGAGGAAGCGGTGTTGCTCCGGATCGGCGCCGCCTTCCAGCGGGCGACCGATTTCCACGCCAGGGTACCCAAGCTCGCATGACCAGTCTCGTCGAGATCAACAACCTCAACATCCGCTTCACCGGAGATCGTACGGTCCATGCCGTGAACGATCTCAGCCTACAGCTCGGCGAGGGCGAGGTGTTGGGGCTGCTCGGCGAGTCCGGCTCGGGCAAGAGCGTGACGCTGCGCGCACTGATGCGGCTGTTGCCGAAGAAGCGCACGCAGATCACCGGCAGCGTCAATGTGCTCGGTCGGGACGTGCTGGCGATGGATGATGAGGCGCTGTCCGCATTCCGCGGCCAGACCGTCTCGATGATCTTCCAGGAGCCGGCGCTGGCGCTCGATCCGGTCTACACCATCGGTCGCCAGATTGCGGAGACGGTGATGCGCCACGAGGGCAAGAGCGAGCGCGACGCCACCGCGCGCGCGCTCGAGATGCTCGAAGTGGTGCGGATCCCGTCCGCGAAGCGAAGGCTCGAGTCCTATCCGCATGAGATGTCGGGCGGCATGCGCCAGCGTGCGATGATCGCGCTGGCGCTGGCCTGCAAGCCGAAGATCCTGCTCGCGGATGAGCCGACCACCGCGCTCGATGCCACTGTGCAGATCCAGATCCTGCTGCTGCTGCGCGAGCTGCAGCGCGAGTTCGGGATGTCCGTCATCTTCGTCACCCACGACATCGGCGTTGCCATCGAGATCTGTGATCGGGTCGCGGTGATGTATGCCGGCCAGATCGTGGAGCAGGGCGCCTTGCGCGATATCGTGCGCACGCCGGTTCATCCCTATGCGAAGGGCCTGCTGGCCTCGACCATTCACGGCGCGACGCGCGGTCAGCGGCTCGAGACCATTCCGGGCACGCCGCCCTCGCTCGATCACGCACCGGCCAGCTGCTCGTTTGCACCACGCTGCAAGTTCGCCGAGCCGCGCTGCAGTGAACAATTGCCGCCCAGCGTGCAAACCGCGCCCGGGCATCTGGCGCGCTGCGTTCTCGCAGAGCCGGCGGTCGCCGTGGTTTAGGATGCCCGCGCCACCGCGTCGGCGATCCAGCGCCGCACAGCCGCGATCCGCCGGTCTCGTGCCTGCTCGGTGCGGGAGACCAGGTAGATCGTCTCGTGATGCGCGGCCTCGAACGCAAACGGCGCCACCAGCCGCTTGCCGAAGCCCGGCCGCGCCTTGATCAGGGGCACCATTGCGAGCGCCACGCCGAGCCCGTGTTCGGCGGCGTCCAGCATCGCCGGCACGCTGTCGAGCCACAGATGCCCGCGCGGGGCGAGATGCGGCAGCCCGGCCTCCTTCAGCCAGGCCGGCCACGCCCGCGGTTGCGTCGTGACATGGATCAGCACCTCGCGGGACAGGTCCGCGGGGCTCCGAAGCCCCGCCTTGACCATCGCCGGCGTGCACACCGGCAATCCCCTGACCTGGACCAGCGGCTCGACCTTCAGCCCGGCGGCATGTTCCCGCCCGTAGCGGATCGCGACATCGACGCGCGAGCCGTTGAAGTCGGCATATTGGTGCGTGGCCTCGATCCGCAGCGTCAGTTGCGGATGACTCCGCTTGAACTCCGGCAGCGCCGGCAGCAGCACGGCGCTGGTGAAGAACGGCAATGAGCTGATCCACAGCTCGCCACTGGCCTCGCCGCGTTGCCGCAGCATCTCGCGGCTCGCCTCCTGCAGCGTCGCCAGCGCGGCCGACACCTTTGCAAGGTAACGTTCGCCGTCCGCGGTCAGCCGCACCGAGCGCGCGCCGCGGACGAACAGCTTCGTGCCGAACTGCTGCTCCAGTCCGCGGATCTGATGGCTGATCGCCGACGGGCTCAGCGACAGGTCGCGCGCGGCGCGACGGAAGCTGAGCTGGGTTGCCGCGCGCTCGAAGGCGAGCAGCGCCGGCAGCGGTGGGATGGCCCGTGGATCCGGGGCATCCAATGGGTGAATCCTGTTCACCTGAAGTGATGAATGGCCTTTTGTCATGGTCGCTATTTCTGGATCAGATTGCTCCCGCGCTCAATCCTGCTCACCTCAGGAGATCTCATCCGCCTTGGCTATCTTCGAACCGCTCGTCACGCCGCATCACTGGAAGCCGGCCGCGCTGGCGGCGGGGCCGTTCGCAGGCCTCCAGGGCGGAGCGGTCGCAAGTCTCTTGACCGCCGAGGTCGAGGCGATGGCAGGTCCGCGCAACTGGGGCACCGCGATATCGGCTTCTGCCTGGTTCCTGCGGCCGACGCCGATGGCGGAATTGCGCACGCAAGTGACCGTCTTGACCGAGGGCGGCCGGGTCAGCGTCGTCGACAACACCCTGTGGCCGGCCGGCGAGGAGCAGCCCTGTGCGACGGTGCGCGTGACGCTGTCGCGCGAACGTGCGGTCGAGGTCCCCGGTTTTCACGGCAGCGCAGCCGACCCGGTGGATCCCACGCGCTTTCCGTTGCACAGCCCGCACGCGGTCCATGGCCGCAGCTGGTTCATGGACGCAATGGAAGCCCGTGCCGGTGGCGATGCCGCCTGGTTTCGCATGCATCATAGCGTGACTGCGGATGCCGGCCCGCTGGCGCGCGTGCTCGGTCCGGCCGACTGGACCCACGGCATCGCGCGCCCGGTGCAGGATGTGGTGGCCGACCCCAATCCGAACCTTGCGGTGCAACTGTTCCGGCCACCGCGTGGCGAGTGGGTCGGCGTTCGCGCCGAGGCCCGCTGGCGCCCGGAGGCCGGGCTCGGCGTCGGCAGCGGGGTATTGCTCGACGTGGAAGGCGAAATCGGCCGGGTCTCGATGTCGGTCATTCTCGTGCCCTTTCCGAGAAGCGCACCCGCTGCGGGTCCGGGTTTCGCGGCAGGTTAACCCTAATTATTCCGTCAACTGTCTGTGGGATCACAAAAATAGGCCGCGAACCATGCTTTGGTTGGCGCGACTTGAAATGGACGGTGGTCGCAAACGTCTGTACAACATGGCGATCACGTAACTCTTTTGTTTTGCAGAGATCGGTTTTTATGGCAGCCGCGCCCGCTGTCCGGCGTTCCGAACTGGCTGAGGCGCTGCGCGCATGCCGCAGTGCCTTCATCGGCGTCGGCCTCATCAGTTGCATGATCAACCTGTTGTATCTGACAGGTTCGATGTTCATGCTGCAGGTCTACGACCGCGTGCTGCCGAGCCGCAGTGTTCCGACCCTGGTCGGCCTCGTCGTCATCGCTGCGGTCCTCTACATGGCCCAGGGCGTGCTCGATCTGTTGCGCGGACGGATCCTCGGCCGCGTCGGCACCTCGCTCGACGAAGCGCTCAATGCGCGGGTGTTCGACACCATCGTGCGGCTGCCGCTGATGGCCGGCAATCGCAGCGAGGGCCTGCAGCCGCTGCGCGACCTCGACAATGTGCGTTCCTTCCTCGGCAGCATGGGGCCCGGCGCGTTCTTCGACCTGCCCTGGCTGCCGTTCTACATGCTGATCTGCTTCGCGTTCCATTGGCTACTCGGCGTCACGGCGCTGATCGGCGCCGTCATCCTGGTGACGCTGACGCTGATCACCGAATACATGTCGCGCACGCCGGCCAGGGAAGCGATGTCGCTCGCGGCGCGGCGCAACGATCTCGCCGCCTCCAGCCGCCGCAACGCCGAAGTGCTCGTGGCGATGGGCATGGCCGGGCGGATGAACAAGCGCTGGAACGAAGCCAACGAGGAATATCTGTCCGGCAACCAGCGTGCGAGCGACGTGAGCGGCGGGCTCGGTGCGGTCGCCAAGGTGCTGCGCATGATGCTGCAGTCGGCCGTGCTCGCGGTCGGTGCCTATCTCGTGATCCACCAGGAGGCCACCGGCGGCATCATCATCGCCGGCTCGATCCTGAGCGCGCGGGCGCTGGCGCCGGTCGATCTCGCGATCGCGCATTGGAAGAGCTTCGTCGCCGCGCGGCAGAGCTGGCAGCGTCTCAACCGCCTGCTGCAGCAGATTCCGGCGCGGCCGGAGCAGACGCTGCTGCAGGCGCCGGAGAAGAAGCTGTCGGTCGAGGCGGTGACCATGGTTGCGCCGGGCGACCAGCGCCCGATCGTGCAGGATGTCACCTTCGCCGTCGAAGCCGGCAGCGGCGTCGGCGTGATCGGCCCGAGCGGGTCCGGCAAGTCGTCGCTGATCCGGGCGCTGGTCGGCGTCTGGGTGCCGGCGCGCGGCAAGGTACGGCTCGACGGCGCAGCGCTCGATCAGTGGTCGTCGGACCAGCTCGGCCGCCATGTCGGCTATTTGCCGCAGGACGTCGAACTGTTCGCCGGCACGGTCGCGCAGAACATCTGCCGGTTCGATCCCGACGCCAAGTCCGACGGCATCATCGCGGCGGCCAAGGAGGCCGGCGTGCATGAGATGATCATCAAGATGCGCGAGGGCTACGACACCCAGGTCGGCGAGCAGGGCACGGCGCTTTCCGCAGGCCAGGCGCAGCGCGTCGCGCTGGCGCGCGCGCTCTACGGCAATCCGTTCCTGATCGTGCTGGACGAGCCGAACTCCAATCTCGACAGCGAAGGCGACGAGGCGCTGACCCGCGCGGTGCGTGGCGCCCGCGAGCGCGGCGCCGTCGTCATCGTGGTCGCACACCGGCCGATCGGCATCGAGGGCGTCGACCAGCTGCTGGTGCTCAAGGACGGCCGCATGCAGACCTTCGGGCCGAAGGAGACCGTGCTCGCGCAGGTGCTGCAGCGCGTCGCGCCGCCGGTGCCCACACCGATCAAGATCGTCGCCGATGCGGGGGCGACCAAGTCATGAGCGACCGCATGACCGATCAGCCGCGCAACGCACATGCTTCGATCAGGAAGCACCTCGTGGTCGGCCTCGTCGTGGTCCTGGTGCTGGGCGGCGGCGTCGGCGGCTGGGCCGCGACGGTGCCGATCTCGGGCGCGCTGATCGCGCCGGGCTCGGTGGTGGTCGATACCAACGTCAAGAAGGTGCAGCATCCGACCGGCGGCGTCGTCGGCGAAATCCTGGCGCGCGACGGCGACACGGTCAAGGCGGGTGACGTCGTCGTGCGTCTCGACGAGACCGTCGTGAAGGCGAGCCTTGCGATCGTGGTCAAGACGCTGAACGGTCTCTATGCGCGTGCGGCCCGGCTCCAGGCCGAGCAGCAGGGCCTCGACAAGATCGCCTATCCGCCGCAACTCACCGAGCAGGCGCGGGATCCCGACGTCCGCGATATCATGGCGAACGAAACCAAGCTGTTCGAGGTCCGGGTTAACGGCCGCGCCGGCCAGAAGGCGCAGTTGCGCGAACGCGTCACCCAGCTCAACGAGGAAATCGCCGGCCTGCAGGCGCAGGAAACCTCAAAGGACAAGGAGATCGCGCTGGTGCAGCAGGAGCTGGTCGGCGTCCGCCAGCTGTATGAGCAGCATCTGGTGCAGCTCACCCGCCTCACCACGCTGGAGCGCGACGCGGCGCGGCTCTCCGGCGAGCGCGCCCAGTACATTGCGTCGCGCGCCCAGGCAAAGGGCAAGATCACCGAGACCGAACTGCAGATCATCCAGGTCGACAAGGACATGCTCTCGGAGGTCTCGAAGGACCTGCGCGAGGCCAACGACAAGATCGGCGAGTTCGTCGAGCGCAAGGTCACCGCCGAAGACCAGCTCCGCCGCATCGACATCCGCGCCCCGCAGGACGGTGTGGTGCTGCAATCCACCGTCCACACGGTCGGCGGCGTCGTCACCGCCGGCGATGCCATTATGATGATCGTGCCCCGGGCCGATGACCTGTCGGTCGAGGCCAAGGTCAATCCGCAGGACATCGACAAGCTCCAGGTCGGGCAAAAGACCGTGCTGCGGCTCTCCGCCTTCAATCAGCGCACCACGCCGGAGCTGAACGGCGTCGTCACCCGCGTCTCCGCCGACGTCAACACCGACCAGCGCACCGGGCAGAGCTACTACACGATCCGCGTCTCGATGCCGCCGCAAGAGGTCGCGCGCCTCGGCAGCGAGGTGAAGATCATCCCCGGCATGCCGGTGGAGGCCTTCGTCCAGACCGGCGACCGCACCATGCTGTCGTATCTGATGAAGCCGATGAGCGACCAGTTCATGCGCTCGTTCCGCGAGAAATAGTTTCCTTACAGACGACCCGTCTTCGCCCCGTCATAGGAGCACGAAGCGCGTCTCGAAAGATGCACGGCCCCGCTGGTGGCCGTCGATCCCTCGAGCCGCGCTTCGCGCTCCTCAGGATGACGGGGATAGATCGATGATCCGACATCGCCGAATGCGGCGCGTGTGGGGAGATTACCGCGCCAGATTCTTCAACAACAGCTCCAGCGCCGCCTTGGCAAATGCCTGCATATTGGCCTGCCGGTCGCCGCTGGCGGTTTCCAGCGTGATCACCTGTTGCTGGGGACCTGCGACCGCCATGCAGCTATGGCCGGCGGCATCGCCGTAGCGGTTGCCGGTCGGGCCGGCGGCGCCGGTTTCCGACAATCCCCAATCGGTCGAGAGGCGTTCGCGGATCTGGCGCGCCAGCAATTGCGCGTAGGGTTCCGACGACGAGCGGAGGCCGCGCATGGCATCGTCGGAGATGTCCATCAGCGCGCGCCGTGCATCGCGGGTGTAGATCACGCCGCCGCCGAGGAAATAGGCCGATGCGCCGGGCACTGCGAGCAGCGATGCCGAGATCAGTCCGCCGGTGGACGATTCCGCGACCGCAATCGTCTGCTTGTTCGCGATCAGCTTCGCGGCGACCTGCTCGGCGATGGATATGAGTGTGTTCATCGGCGCTCTTTCTCGTTGCTTGCCATGAAAATCCTGTAGGGCGTTCTGCCTTCCTAGCACACCACACCGGCCTCTGCCGAGTTGCGGACCGCAGCCGGGCCTGATTGAATATCGGACAATAACCAAGCGGCGCCCGACAAGTTGTTGTGAGAGCGTGCGCCGGAGGAAACACCATGACGTTGCCGATCGCGGGTGGCGTGGATTGCGATCTGCATCCCGCCGTGCCTCACCTCACCAGCCTGCTGCCGTATATGAACGACTACTGGCGCGACCAGGTGACGACGCGCGGCATGACCGACCTGATCTCGCAATCCTATCCGACCAATTCGCCGATCGCCTCGCGGCCGGACTGGCGTCCCGCCCAGGGCAAGCCGGGTTCGAGCCTTGCCGACATGCAGCGCCAGGCGCTCGACCGGTTCGGCACCGCCACCGGCATCTGCAATCCGCTCTATGGCGTGCAGATGGTGTTCTCCGAGGACATGGCCGATGCCTTCTGCCGCGCGCTGAACGACTGGCTGGTCAAGGAATGGCTCGACAAGGACGATCGTCTGCGCGGCTCGATCGTGATTCCCGTGCAGAGCATCGACAAGGCGGTCGCCGAAATCGAGCGCTGTGCGCAGGACAAGCGCTTCGTGCAGGTGCTGATGCTCGTGATGGGCGACATGCCGCTCGGCAAGCGTCACTATTGGCCGATCTACGCCGCGGCCGAACGGCTCGGCCTGCCGATTGGCATCCATGCCGGCAGCGCCTATCACAACCCGCCGACCTCGGTCGGCTGGGGCTCCTATCACATCGAGGATTATGTCGCGCAGGCGCAGGCGTTCCAGACCCAGCTCACCAGCCTGATCGTCGAGGGCGTGTTCGCGCGCCATCCGAACCTGAAAATGGTGATGCTGGAGTCCGGCTTCACCTGGCTGCCGCCGTTCCTGTGGCGGCTGCACAAGTTCTGGCGCGGCGTGCGCATGGAGACGCCGTGGGTCGATCGCGCGCCGCTGGAGATTGTGCGCAGCAACATCCGTTTCTCGCTGCAGCCAGTCGACGCGCCGCCGGACGGCGACACGCTGAACCGGCTGTTCGACCATATGCAGTCGGACGAATTGATCCTATTCTCGACCGACTATCCGCATTGGCAGTTCGACGGTGACGAGGTGCTGCCAAAGGGGTTGTCGCAGGATCTGGTCCGCAAGATCATGATCGACAATCCGCATGCGACATATGCGCGCTTGCAGGTGAAGGAGACGGTGCGATGAACATCCAGATTCGGGAACGTCCCGACGCGGCTGCGTCAGCTGGCATCAAGACCGCGATCGCCGATTGCGATATCCATCCGGCACGCGCGACCAAGGACGAGCTGCATCCTTATCTGGCCAAGCGCTGGCACAGCCATCTCGAGACCTTCGGCGTCCATCCCTATCAGGGCATGACGGAAGGGCCGCCCTATCCAAAGGCGCAGCCCAATGCCTCGCGCCGCGATGCCTATCCGCCGGAAGGCGGCCCGCAGGGCTCGTCGCTGTCGTTCATGCAGAAGCAGCATCTCGATCCCAACAATGTCGCGCTCGGCGTGCTCAACCCGCTCAACACCGGGCAGGGCATCCGCAACCAGGATCTCGCCGCCGCGATCTGCTCGGCGATCAACGACTGGCAGATCGAGAAATGGACCAGCAAGGATTCTCGCCTGAAAGGGTCGGTCGTCGTCGCCAACGAGGACGGTGTGGCGGCCGCGGCCGAAATCCGCAGGCGCGCAGGCGATACGAATTTCGTCCAGGTGCTGCTGCTGAGCCGCAATGTCGAGCCGCTCGGCCAGCGCCGTTACTGGCCGATCTATGAGGCGGCGCAGGAGGCCGGTCTTCCGATCGGTGTGCACGCCTTCGGCTTCGGCGGCAACCCGATCACCGCGTCGGGCTGGCCGAGCTATTACATCGAGGAGATGGTCGGGCATTCGCAATGCCAGCAGACCGCGCTGGCGAGCCTCGTGCTCGAGGGCGTGTTCGAGCGTTTCCCGAAACTGAAGATGGTGATGGTCGAGGCCGGGTTCGGCTGGGCGCCGTCGCTGGCCTGGCGGCTCGACAAGGTGTTTGCGCGGCTGCACGCCGAGGTGCCGCATCTGAAGCGCAAGCCGTCGGAGTATATCCGCGATCACATCTGGTGGACGACGCAGCCGATGGAGGATCCGGAGAGCCGCGACCATCTGTTCCAGATCATCGAGTGGATCGGTTGGGACAAGTTGTTGTTCGCGACCGATTACCCGCATTGGGACTATGACGAGCCGTCGCGCGTGCTGCCGGCCGGCGTCAGCGACGCCAATCGCAAGGCATTCTACCTCGACAATGCGAAGCAGCTTTACGGTATCGCATGATCCGGACCCGAAGGGCCGCGTGAGCGCAAAGTGGGAACCGGTTTTCCGAATCAGATCATGCGTGAGAACAACTAGATGGCGCGTCATGTGATCGCCCCGGTGGACGAGCTGCCGCCGGGGTCGCGAAAATTCCTCGAGATCGACGGACGGCCGATCGCCGTCTTCAACGTCAAGGGCGAGTTCTTCGGCCTGCTGAACCGCTGCCCGCATCAGGGCGCGGCGCTGTGCGAGGGACCGCTGATCGGGCTCGCCTCGTCGTCAGACCCCGGCGAGATCGAATACACCAAGCTCGGTGAGATCCTGCGCTGTCCCTGGCACGGCTGGGAGTTCGATATCCGCACCGGCCAGTCCTATTGCGACCCGCGCCGCTTTCGCGTGCGCGCCTATCCCGTCAGCGTCGAGGCGGGCACCAATGTCGTGAAGGGGCCATATGTCGCCGAGACCATCAAGGTCGCGGTGGAGAGCGACTACGTGGTGGTGGATCTGTAGCCGCGATCGTCCCGGAATCCGGTTCACCGGAGATGGCACTCCGTGAGCGTCATGCGAACCATCTTCCTGCGCGCGTTTGGCCGCCCTCGGGGCCTCTTGGGGAGGCTGGGTGGCGTGATCATGGTGCGCACCAATGCCGACTGTGGCACGTGGGTGACGGGTCTTCTTGAGGCCGAACCCGACGACAATGTGCTGGAAGTGGGGTTCGGCCCGGGTGTCGTCATTCAACGCCTGTCGAAATCGGTGCCAGCGGGGCGCGTCGCCGGCATTGATGCGTCACAGGAGATGGTCGAGCAAGCTCGTGCCCGGAACAAGGCCGCGATCCAGGATGATCGTGTCGACCTGAGGCTCGGCTCGGTGGAGCATCTGCCGTTCGATGATGACAGCTTCGACAAGGCGCTCGCGATCAACTCGATGCAGGTATGGCCGGACGCCGTCGCCGGACTACGGGAGATGCGGCGCGTGATCAAACCGAGCGGCAGGATCGCACTTGGCTTTACGCCCTATTCCGGACAACCCAAGGAAGGGGTGGTAGAGAAGTTGGTCGACGCTGGCTTCACGAACGCTCGCCTCGTGGAGACAGACGAGTGCTTCTGTGTCCTGGCGACAAAAACGTAACAGGGCAGGTAACCCACCCTACGCTCATTCCGCCATCATCTGCCGTTCCCGCGCGTAGCGCACCAGCGCGACGAAGCGGTAGATGCCGTGCACGAATTTGCCGTAGGGCATGGTGATGAACAGCGCGAACACTATGCCGAGATGCAGCGCCAGCAGCGGCCCCATCGCGGCGCTCTCGCGCCACAGCAGCAAGGCAAGGCCGGTGACGCTGGTCAGGAACAGCAACAGGATGAACGCGGTGTCCATGCCCATCTGCTGCTCGTCGACCAGCACGCGGTCGCGTTTCCATTTCTCCGACAAGAGCCCGATCGGGCCGACCACGAGGCCGATGCCGCCGAGCGTGCCGAGCACGACCGGCAGGTCCCACCACGCATAGGGCGCTTCGCGCGCCAGCAGATAGTGGTACAGCGTGCCGACGCAGGTCGCGGCGAAGCACAGCATGAAGCCGTAGAAGGTGAAGTGGTGATACAGCTTGCGTCGGTCGGTCGGGTGGTCGTTCTCGTTGAAGCAGCCGACACCGCCGCCGTCGAGATAGCGCAGCTCGCCGGCGTCGCGGACCGCCTGCAACAGCGACTTCGCGTCCGTTTTCATGCCGACGGGTTCGCCGATCGCGCGCCAGAACGCGCGCACGCCCATCACCAGCGCGACGATCGCATAGAGCAAAGCGGCGCCGAACAGCAGCGCCATCGCATTGTGCGGCATCAGTTTGTAGAATGCGCCGGGCCCGGTGTGGATGCCATAAAGCACACCGCGGTCGTTGATCGCGGCGAAGCCGAAGATGAACGCGGCGACGCTGAGCGCGGCGATCAGGCTGATGACGAGGCCGTTGCGCGCGAACGCGCCGGAAAATGCGCGCGGCCAGGCATAGGCAGCATAGGATTCCGCGCGCACCCCCGCCAGCGTCTTCGGCACATTGACGTTGAACTCGTGCGGTGGCGAGAACTGGCAGTCGGTGTAGCAGGCGCCGCAGGCATGGCACAGATTGGCGAGATAGTTGAGGTCGCCGTCGGAGAAGGCGCGGCGCATCTCCATCGCGGGAAACACCGCGCACAGGCCTTCGCAATAGCGGCAGGAATTGCACACCGTCATCAGACGGTCGGCTTCCTGCAAGATCCTCGTCCCGTGCATCGCGCCAGTCCCGTCCTCAGTTCCGCGCATTCTTCGCCGCTTCCCGCCCGGCGACGCGGCCGAACACGCTGCCGATGGTCATGCCGATGCCGGCGGCGTAGCCCTTGCCGAGCACGTTGCCGGCCATGATCTCGCCGGCGGCGAACATGTTGGCCGACGGCTTGCCGTCCTTCATCAGCATCCGCGACTGCTTGTTCACGCGGGTGCCGAGATAGGTGAAAGTGATGCCGGGCCGCACCGGATAGGCGAGATAGGGCGCCGTCTCGATCCTGCGCGCCCAATGCGTCTTCGCCGGCGTGATGCCTTGGGTAGCGCAGTCGTCGAGGATGGTGTAGTCGAACGTGCCGGGCTGCACCGCGGCGTTGAAATCGGTGATGGTCTTTTCCAGCGCTGACGCGTCGAGCTCCAGCTTGCCGGCGAGTTCGGCAATCGTCGCGCCCGCGATCGGCGGAAACAGCGTCGGCATGAAGCTCGTCACAACGGTCGAGTCGAAGATGATGTAGGCGATCTGGTCCGGCTGCGCTGCGACCAGGCGGCCCCAGATCGCGTAGCGCTTCGGCCAGATGTCCTCGCCTTCGTCGTAGAACCGCTCGGCGTGCTTGTTGACGACGATGCCGAACACGACGGAGTCGTGGCGGGTGATGATGCCGCCGTCGAATTTCGGCGCACGGGCATCGATCGCCACCGCATGGCATTGCGTGGGATCGCCGATCTCCTGCACGCCCTTCGCGAGCAGCATCTTCAGGATCGCGCCGCGGTTATAGGGCGTACCGCGAATCAGGAAATTGTCGGCGGCCTCGCCCCAATATTCTTTCAGCCACTCGATATTGGCCTCGAAGCCTCCGGCGGCCGCGACCAGCGTCGAGGCGCGCACCTCGGTCTTGCCGCCGACCGGCTGCTTCAGCTGCGCCGACAGGAACATGCCGTCCTCGATCTTGAGATCGATCACCTCGGCATTGTAGAGGACGTCGACGCCGAGCTCCTCCGCGGTGCGATAGAGCGCGTTCAGCATCGCGCGGCCGCCGCCGAGGAAGAACGAGTTGGTGCGGCCAAGGCTCAGCGTGCCGCCGAGCGAAGGCTGCCAGCGCACGCCCTGTTCGACGATCCAGTTCAGGATGTCCTTGGACTCGTGGATCATGAAGCGCGCCAGTTCCTCGTCGGTCTGGCCCCCGGTCACCAGCAGCAAATCCTTCCAGAATTCCTCCTCGGTGTAGGGACCGGTGAGGATCTCGGTCGCCGCGTCATGGGCGCAGCGCATGTTGCGGGTGTGGCGGGTGTTGCCGCCGCGGTAGAATTTCGGGGCGCCCTCCAACACCAGCACGGAGGCGCCGGCGCGCCGGGCGCTGATCGCAGCGCAGAGGGCAGCGTTGCCGCCGCCGATCACCAGCACGTCGAACCTGCGCGTCAGATCAACCATGCGCTCTTGTTATCGTTGTTGGCATGGAAAGCAACACGGCCGGACGGATACCTGATCCCCCGGCCGCGATGCGGAATATCAGGCCGCAACCGTCTCGCGCTGCTCGATGGTCTGGCCGCCACGATAGACGATCAGCGCGGCGATGATGCCGAGAACAGCGCCGAACATGAGCCAGTAGGCCGGCGAGGCCTTGTCCTGCCCGGTCATGGCGATCAGCTTGGTCGCGACAAACGGGGTCGACGTGCCGAAGATGCCCGCCGCCAACGCGAACGCGATCGAGAAGCAGGTGGTGCGGACATGCGCCGGCACGATCTCGACCAGGCATCCCAGCATCGTGCCGCTGTAGACGCCGAAGTAGAACGAGAACATCATCTGCACGGCCAGCAGCTTTCCGAGCGTGGGCTCATGCGAGAGCCACGACAGTGCCGGGTAGGCCGTCACGAACGACAGGCTCGCGATCGCGATCAGCACCGGCTTGCGGCCGATCCGGTCGGACAGCGCGCCGCCGACCGGATTCCAGATGAAATTCGTCACCGCAACGAGCAGGGTCACCAGCAGCGTCCCGGAGGCCGAAAGGTGCAGCTCCTTGCCGAAGCCGGGCGCATACACGGTGATGAAATAGAACGTCGTGGTGGTCAGAACCGCGATCATCATGCCGAGAATGACGATGCGCCAGTTCTCCAGCGCCGAGGCGAACACTTCGCTCGGCGTCGGATGCTTCTTCATGGCCAGGAAGGCCGGCGTTTCCTCAAGCGAACGCCGCAACATGAAGATCACGGGAATGATGAGGCATCCAATGAAGAACGGGATGCGCCATTTGGCGACGCCGCCGATCGCATCCAGGAAAGTGTCGCCTGGGATCACCTCCCTCAGGACGAAGCCGATCACGGCTGCAACAAAGATGGCGACCTGCTGACTGGAGGATTGAAACGAGGTGTAGAATCCGCGGTTGCCGGGCGTCGCGATTTCGGAGAGATAAACGGAGACGCCGCCCAGTTCGACGCCGGCGGAGAAGCCCTGGATCAGCCGGCCAATCAGCACGATGATCGTTGCGGCAATGCCGATCGATGCGTAGGACGGACAGAACGCAATCACCACCGTGCCAAGCGCCATCAGCGCGAGCGTCACGATCAGGCCCTGGCGGCGGCCGATGCGATCGATGTAGGAGCCGAGCACGACCGCACCCACGGGACGCATCAGCGCGCCAAGCCAGAACACGCCATACGCATTGAGCAGCGCCGCGGTCTCATTCTGGGCGGGGAAGAACGCCTTCGCGATGTCCTGCGCATAGAAGCCGAACAGGAAGAAGTCGAATTGCTCGAGGAAATTGCCGCTGGTCGCGCGCAGGATGGCGCCGAGACGCGACTTGATCTGCGGGACTTGTGATGAACTCGACTGCGACATAACGCCCTTTCCTCCCCGTGACAAAACGGCCGGCGCAAATTGTGTCGCCGGCCAAGGCAGTTAACTGCCATATGCGGCAATTTGGCACGGCTGTCCGGCGCGACCAACCCGAAATCGCGCCGCCGCTATGGGAAAAAAGCCGTAGGTGGGAATTTGCTAATGCGGCGTGCGCCGCATCAAGGCGCTGTGTGTGCCGCAGCGCCGAGCCACGATCGGAATGCAGAAAGCTTTGGTGAATCGGCGCGTCCCTGCGGCGTGACCAGATAGAAGCCGGCGTCGGCGGGCAGCGTGATCTTGAAGGGAACCACGAGACGGCCCTTGGCGATGTCGTCCTGCACATAGGAGGTGCGGCCCATCGCAATGCCGATGCCGTCGATCGCGGCCTGGATCGTCACGAACAGCAGGTCGAAGGTCACGCCCGGCTGCTTGGAAATGTCGGTCGGCAGTCCGGCCGCGGTCAGCCACAGCCGCCAGTCGTCGCTGTTGGCGTTGCTGGTGTGCAGCAGCACATGGTCCCTGAGATCTTCGGGGCATTTGAGCGGCCTGGTTCCATCCAGCAGCGACGGGCTGCACACCGGAAACAGCTCGTCCGCCATCAGCCAGTCCGCGCGCAGGCCCGCCCATTGTCCGCGGCCATAGCGGATCGCCGCGTCGACCTTGTCGCGCTGGAAGTCGACCAGACTGGTCGAGGTGGTGATGCGGACATCGATGCCGGAATGCGCCTCCTGGAACGCCGACAGTCGCGGCAGCAGCCATTTGGCGGCGAGCGATGCCAGCGTCGAGACGGTCAGCACGTGACCGTCGTCCCGGCGCAGCAGGCGGTCGGTCGCGAGCCTGAGGTCGTTGAAGGCGGCGCGAACGCCGGGAAGGTATTCGGCGGCCTCCGGCGTCAGGCTCAACGAGCGGTTCTGGCGGACGAACAGGCGAACGCCGAGCTCTTCCTCGAGGCGCCGGATTTGATGGCTGATCGCGGTCTGCGTCACGTTCAATTCGGACGCCGCGACCGTGAAGCTCATGTGCCGCGCGGCGGCCTCGAACGCCCTGAGGCCGTTCAACGAAGGCAGGCGGCTGGTCATGTCAGATGGTCTCCAATACATGACTTTAATTCATGCGAAGCGGTACAAAGTGTCGTTTGTGAACAGGCCGAACAGCTCCGATATTGCTCCCAACAGGTTACCGATAGGAGCCGCAGATGTCCATTTTCACCCATGAATCGATGACAAATCATCATACGCCTGGGCTATTGAACCAGGTCAGCGACACGCTGCACGTCTGGTGGGATCGCTATGAGCGCCGCCGCGAGCTGTCGCAGTGGACCGAGCGCGACCTGCACGACATCGGCATGTCGCGCAGCGACATCGTTTTCGAGACCGACAAGCCGTTCTGGCGGGCCTAATGGGCCGCCGGAGCGCGACCAGCAAAAGTGGACGCCGGTTTTGCGTCCGGTCGCGCTCAAGACTTAGAGAAGGCGCATGACCCGGCCGCCAAACCGCTCACATTTTGGCGGGTCATGCGCCGCCCGGCGCCGCCTCGATCGAGGGACGCCGGCCAATTCCTTCACCCGAGGAGCGTGTCATGACTGCGCTGCATCTCGACGATCTCAAGCAATATTCTGACGTGCTGCGCGCCAAGAACGGCAGCGAGATCAAGGTGCGCTTCGTCGAGCCGCGCGACCGTGAAGAGCTGCAGGCTTACATCCGCTCGCTCTCCGCCGGGTCCCGTTACAACCGCTTCCTGGGTGCACTAAGCGAGCTGCCGAAGATGGAGCTCGAGCGTTTTATTCACGTCGGCGAGGCTGACCGGTTCACGGTGGTCGCGACGATGCTGGTCGATGGTTTTGAGACCATCGTCGGCGAAGCCCGCTACGCCTTCCATGCCGATACGTCGAGCGTCGAGTTCGGCCTGTCGATCGATGACCGGTGGCAGGGCCACGGCATTGGCAAGGCGCTGCTGAAGAATCTCGAATGCCGCGCGGCGTCTTTCGGAGCCGAGCGCATCTTCGGCGACACGCTGCGGTCCAACGCCACGATGATCGGTCTCGCCCGCAAGTCCGGCTATGCCTTCACTGCGAGTCCCGGCGATTGGAAGCTGGTGCGCTTTGCGAAAGAGATCTACGTCGAACCACAAGACATTCCCTGTGCCAGCTGGCGGCTTGCCGCCACTTCCCGCTCGGCCACGATGTCCTCGCTTGCGGTTTGACTGACTAGGCCCGGTTCTGGCCCCTCCAGAACCGGGCCCTTTTCTTTGGAACTTACTCGGGGCTACGCGCTTGCTTCGCCTCTCCCACAAAGGGAGGGGTGACTTGAAGGGCGCTACGCGCTCAATTACCCCTGAACACCGGCTTGCGCTTCTCGATGAAGGCCTGCACCGCCTCCTTGTGATCGGCGGTCGTAGTCAGGCGGATCAGCCGCTCGGCTTCGTGGTCGCGCGCGGTGGCGAAGTCGAACTGCAGTGCCTCGTCGAGATTGTCCTTCATGTAGCGCAGCGCGAGCGTCGGGCCTTCGGCCATCGACTTCGCCAGCGCGAACGCCTCGTCCTGCAGCGTCTCGTCCGGCACCACGCGGTTGACGAGACCGATCTGCTCGCATCTTGCGGCATCGACCTTTTCCGATGTGAACATCAGCTCGCGGGCGCGCGAGGTGCCGACCAGGCGCGTCAAGAGCCAGGCCATGCCGTAGTCGCCGCTCAGCGCCACGCGCAGATAGCCGGTCGAGATGAAGGCGGATTGCGCGGCGATCCGAATGTCGCAGGCCATCGCAATCGCAAGGCCGGCGCCCACCGCCGGGCCGGGCAGCGCGGCAATCGTCGGCTTGCGTACCGAGGCCAGCGCGCCGGTGAGCAGGCGCTGGCGCTCCTGCAAGTCGGCGACCTTGTCCTCATAGGACATTTCGAGCTTCTTTGGATCGCGATTGGCGCCCATGCCCTTGACGTTGCCGCCGGCGCAGAACGCCTTGCCGGCGCCGGTGACGAGCAGCACGCCGACCTCGGGGTTCTCGCCGCAGGTCCGGATCATCGTGCGCAGCGCCGGCGTGAGCGTGTCCGACAGCGAATTGCGGGCGTCCGGACGGTTCAGCGTGATGACGGCGACGCGGTCGCGGATCACGCAGAGCAATTCGTCGGTGCCGGTCTCGATCTTGATTTCGTGGGTCATGGTTCGTCCCAGAGGCCAATCGTTGCCGTCATTGCGAGGCGTGAAGCGCCGGAGCAATCCAATTCGCCGCTCGAGGTGGCATGGATTGCTTCGCTCCGCTCGCAATGACGGATGCGGCGGATGGCCGTCGCCGACATTACGCCGCTTGCATGATCTCCGTCATCTCAAAACTTCTCAACCCAGGGCCGCAATTCCAGCTCCCAGGTCCAGGCGCTGCGCGGCTGCTGCAGCACGTTCCAGTAGCTCAACGCGATCGCGTCGGGATCGAGCATCGAATCCGGGCGGTCGGCGGGCTCGGCGCGCGCGGCGCTGCGGATGCCGCCGTCGATCACGAAATGCGCAACATGGATGCCCTGCGGCGACAATTCGCGCGCCATGCTCTGCGCCAGCCCGCGCAATGCGAACTTGCCCATCGCGAACGGCGCCGATTGCGCATAGCCCTTGACGCTGGCGGAGGCGCCGGTGAACAGGATCGCGCCCTTCTTGTTGGGCAGCATGCGCTTCGCCGCCTCCTGCGCCACCAGAAAGCCGCCGAACGCGGAGACCGCGATCGCCTGCTGGACCTCGGAGGGAACGAGTTCAACGAACGGTCCGCGCGAGCGCCCGGAGGCGTTATAGACTACGAGGTCGGGTGTTCCGATCTCGCGCTCGACCAGGCCGAACAGACGCTCGACGTCTTCCGCCTTGGTGGCGTCGCAAGCATAGGCGCGCGCGCCGGTCTCCGTGCAGAGCGCGCCGAGCTTCTCGATGCTGCGCGCGCCCAGCGCGACGCGAATTCCCTCCCGCGAAAATAGCCGCGTCAGCGAGGCGCTGAGGCCCTCGCCGGCGCCGACGATCAGGGCGATCTTGTACTTCGGAATATCCATTGGGCTTTCCTTTGCTCGGCCGGAGGAGGATAGTCGTGCCCAAACAAATGAGCACCGCAACCGGGAATTCAATGCAGCCGCACAAGCAGGATCCGAAAACGCCATCCGCCAGCCAGCCGGGCCTGCTCGCGCCCGATACGACGGGAATGAACTTCTACCGGGCCGATCCGGCGCTGACCGATCTTCTGAAGCTGCATCTGCCCGAGGCGCTGTTCCGCCACATCGAGCCGCATCTCGACCGGCTCGGCGGATTGGCCGGCGGCACTCTCGACGAATGCGCGCGGCTTGCCGACCGGCATGCGCCGGTGCTGCACCAGCGCGACAAGTTCGGCCGCGACGTGCAGCACATCGAATATCATCCGGCCTATCGCGAGATCGAGAAGGCCGCGTTCGGCGAGTTCGGCATTCACGCGCTGTCGATCCGCAAGGGCATCATGGGCTGGCCCGACAAATATCCCGTGGTGGCCAAGCATGCCTTCACCTTCCTGTTCAACCAGACCGAATTCGGCATGGGTTGCCCGATCAACGTCACCGACGGTTGTGCAAAGCTGCTGGCGAATTTCGGCAGCGAGGCGTTGAAGGCGAAATATCTCGACGGCCTGACGCAAACCGACATGAGCAGACTGACGCAGGGCGGCCAGTTCATGACCGAGAAGGAGGGCGGCTCCGACGTCGGCACGCTGACCACGCGCGCGGTGCAGGAGGGCGACCACTGGCGGCTCTATGGCGAGAAGTGGTTCTGCTCGAACGCCGATGCCAAGGTGGTGATGCTGCTGGCGCGCCCCGAGGGCGCGGGGCCGGGAACACGCGGCGTCGGCCTGTTCCTGATGCCGCGTTTCCTCGACGACGGCTCGCAGAACCACTACCGGATCGTGCGCCTCAAGGACAAGCTCGGCACCCGCTCGATGGCCTCGGGCGAGATCAAGCTCGACGGTGCGATCGCGTATGCCGTCGGCAAGCTCGACCGCGGCTTCGTGCAGATGGCCGAGATGGTGAACTCGTCGCGGCTCTCCAACGGCGTGAAGTCGACCGCGCTGATGCGCCGTGCCTGGCACGACGCGATCACGGTCGCGAAGGGGCGTGTAGTGTTCGGTCAACGGATCATCGATCTGCCGCTGGCGCGGCGCCAGCTGATGAAGATCATGCTGCCGACCGAGCAGGCGCTGTCGATGAGCTTTTTGACCGCCGACGCGCTCGACCGCGCCGAGGCCGGTAGCCAGGACGCCGCGGCACTGCTCCGCATCCTGACGCCGACCCTGAAATTCCGCGCCACCCGCGACGCCCGCAAGGTCTGCGGCGATGCGATGGAGATGCGCGGCGGCATCGGCTACATCGAGGAATTCATCACGCCGCGGCTGCTGCGCGATGCGCACCTCGGCTCGATCTGGGAGGGCACCGGCAACATCGTCGCGATCGATGCGCTGAAGCGAGCGGTCGGACGCCATGGCGCCGACAATGCGCTCGCCGCCGATCTGCATGCGCGGCTCGATGACAGCTCGAACGTGCCCGAGGGGTGGCGCAACCGGCTGCGCGATCTCGGCGATCGCGCGATCGGGTTTGCGCGCGAAGTCGCGGGCCGCATCGACAATGAGGGCGATGCGCGGCGCGCCACCAGCCTGCTCTATCACGTCGCAAGTGCCGTGGCGCTGGCATGGGAGGGCGGACGCATTCATGAGACGCGCGGCGACGCGCGCCGACTGCTGCTTTCGCGGATGGTGATCGATCACCGCGTGATGCCGGGCGATCCGTTCCGGCTTACGGAAAATACCGTTCAGCGCAGGATGACCGAGCACCTGCTCGGCGATCGCGCAGTCGGCATGGCCGAGGTTGGCGAATTGCTGTCAGCAGCGTAGGCTCGCCGTGGCCGCTCGCGCAGTCTCACCTCTCCCATCGGGAGAGGTCGGATCGCGCCAGCGATCCGGGTGAGGGGTTGTGCTCTATCGATAGACCTGAACCCCTCACCCGGACCGCATCTTCGATGCGCTCCGACCTCTCCCGTTGGGAGAGGTGGAGAGCGTGCGCAACAAAAACATGAGAGGAAATTCCGATGAAGGCCGCCGTCCTGCATGAAGTCAATCAGCCGCTGGTGATCGAGGATGTCAGTGTGCCCAATCCGGGGCCGCGCGAGGTCCTGATCCGCACCGCGGTCGCGGGCCTCTGCCATTCCGACCTGCACTTCATGGAAGGGCTTTATCCGCATCCGCTGCCGGCGGTGCTCGGCCATGAATCGGCCGGCGTGGTCGAGAAGGTCGGCTCAGACGTCAATTACGTGAAGCCCGGCGATCACGTCGTGACCTGCCTCTCGGTGTTCTGCGGCACCTGCGACAATTGCACCACCGGCCGCACCGTGCTGTGCACCGACACCACGGTGAAGATGCTGCCCGGCGCCTCCAACCGCCTGTCGTGGGGCCGGAAGGAGAAGCTCAACCAGTTCCTCAATCTGTCGTCCTTCGCCGAGCAGATGCTGGTGCACGAGAACGCGATCGTGAAGATCAAGAAGGAGATGCCGCTCGATCTCGCCGCGCTGATCGGGTGCGGCGTCATCACCGGCTATGGCGCTGTGGTCAACACCGCGAAGGTGACCGCCGGCGAGACCGTGGCTGTGATCGGCTGCGGCGGCGTCGGCATGGCCGCGATCAACGGCGCGCAGATCGCCGGTGCCGGCCGCATCATCGCGATCGACACCAATCCGGCGAAACTGCAGCTGGCGACCAAGCTCGGCGCCACCGACATCGTCGATCCCGCGCGCGGCGACGTGGTCCAGCAGGTGCGCGAACTCACCGGCGGCGGCGTGCAGCACTCCTTCGAGGTGCTCGGCCGCAAGGAGACCGCCGAGCAGGCCTTCGCCATGCTGGCGGCGGGCGGCACCGCGACCATCGTCGGCATGATCCCGTTCGGCCAGAAGATCGAGCTGCACGGCTTCGACTTCCTGCGCGAGCGCCGCATCCAGGGTTCGTCGATGGGCTCCAACCACTTCCGCGTCGACATGCCGCGCCTCGTCGACTTCTACATGCGCGGCAAGCTGCATCTGGAGGACTGGATCTCGGCCAAGCTGAAGCTCAGCGAGATCAACGAAGGCTTCGCCAACATGAAAGCCGGCAAGACGCTGCGCAGCGTCATCATGTTCGACAGCTGAAGCCTCGGCCGTCGTCGCCCGGCTTGACCGGGCGACCCAGTACGCCGCGGCGGAAGTTGTGTGAATCAACTGCGGCCGCGGAGTACTGGATGCCGGGGCATGACAGCGGAGGGTGAGGCTGCGAACGTCGCTCTCACCGCGCGACGTGCGCGGAGACCGCAAGCCATTTACCGTTCTGCCGCGCCCAGCAATCGGTGTAGCGGCCGTGCGCGGGCTCACCGTCCGCGCCGGTGTAGCTGGTCTGGGCGTGGATGATGGCGAAATCGCCGAGGATGCGGATCTTGACGTCCTCGGCCTTCAGTCCCTTGATCTTCACCGGGATCGCCGTCTGCTTCAGGAAAGCGGCGCGGTCGACCAGGCTCTTGTCTGGATTGGTGCAGTAGAAGTCCTGCGCCAGGATTTCATCGAAGCGCTTGACGTCGCAGTTCTGAACTGAATCGACGTAGTCCTTGTTGAGCTTTGTCAGCTCTTCGAGGTCCTTGCTCATTGGTGTTCTCCCCGTTGTTCGTCATTGCGAGCGCAGCGAAGCAATCCATCGCTGTGCTCGCTGATATATGGATTGCTTCGTCGCTTCGCTCCTCGCAATGACGGCAGCAACTCACCTAGTCATCGAACATCTTCGGCGGAACGAAACCGCCGAATTCGCGCTCGATCAGCTCGGCGAGCTTCAGCGGCGTGCGGTCCTCGAGCCAGGGGCCGACGATCTGCACGCCGACCGGCAATCCGTCGGGCGCAAAGCCGGTCGGGATCGCGGTTGCGGGCAGGCCGGGCAGGGTGGCGATGCCGGGCCAGGCGAGCTGGTCGGTGTACACATGCGGTTCGCCGTCGATCAGGATCCGCCGTTGCTCCTGGTCGGGCGCATGGTCATGCGGATAGGCCGGCGTCGGCATGATCGGGCAGATCACGGCGTCGAACGATTTGAACAGCTCGCGCCATTGCGCGCGCAGCCGCGAGCGGGCGACCGTCGCCTGCACCCAGTCGCGATGGCTGAGCGCGATGCCACGCAGCCGCTCGGCTTGCAGGCTGTTGTCGCCGACCGGTAGCGCCGCCGCCGCTGCGCAGGCGCCGGCATAAACGTCCGGCGGGAAACTCGCAGCAAGGAACGACAGCAGCATCCGCATATAGAGCCGCGAGGACGCCGCGAAATCCGGCAGCAGCGGGCTCGAACGCGATATCTTGGCGCCGGCCTTGTCGAGATTGCTGGCGAGCTTGTCGATGCTGCCGCGGACCGCTCTGTCGGTCGGCAGCACCGGATCGGTGTCGATCACGAGGATCCGGAAATCCTTCAAGCTCGTGTGGCGCGCCGCGGGGAGCTCGAGCCGATAGGCCTTGCCGGCATCGAGCGGGTCGGGGCCGGCCATCACGTCGAGCAGCAGCGCGAGGTCGGCCGCGCCGCGCGCCATCGGGCCGATCACCGCGAGGTCGCGTTCGTAGATGATCGGCGGCGCCGGCGGCGCGCAGTGTGGCCGCGTGACGCCAGCAGGTTGAAGGTCGGCTTGTGCGCATAGACGCCGCAATGGAATCCCGGCACGCGCAGCGAGCCGCCGATGTCGGAGCCGAGCGACAGCGCACCGTAGCCTGCGGCAAGCGCCGCCGACGATCCGCCGGAGGAGCCGCCCGGCGTGCGGCCGAGATCGTAGGGGTTGTTGGTGGTGCCGTAGATCTCGTTGTAGCTCTGCCAGTCGGCGAGCCCGACCGGCACGTTGGTCTTGCCAAGAATCACGCCGCCGGCGTCTTTCACGCGCTGGATCGCGAGCGCGTCCTCGGTCGGCGTGAAGTCCTTGTGCGGCGGGAAGCCCCAGGTCGTCGGCAATCCCGCGACGTTGAAGGATTCCTTCACCGTCATGGGAATGCCAAGCATCGGTCTGTGCTCGCCGCGCGCGATCGCGGCATCGGCAGCGCGGGCAGCAGCGAGGCCGCGCTCGAAATTGCGCACGCAAACTGCGTTGACCTTGCCGTCATGGCGCTCGATGCGGCCGATCGCGTCTTCCGCGAGTTCGACTGCCGAGACCTGCTTGTTGCGCAGCGCCTCCGACAGTTCGACGGCGGTCTTGAAACTCCATTGCGATTTGGCCACGGCGTGCTCCCTTGTTCTGGCGGCGATCATGCGCAGAATGGAACGGGCGGGCAAGACCGACTTGATCGCAATTGCGCCGGCCGCCTAGCCCGGAAGCATGCGCTGCATGACGCGGTCGCGGTAGATCAGCAAGTGCACCAGCGCGGTCGCGACGTGGAGGCAGATCAGCACCAGCAGAGACCATTCTGCAGCCTGATGCAGGCCGTCGATCGCCTTGCCGGCCGCTGCATTGTCCGAGGCCAGCATCGGCAGTGGCATCACGTAGAAGAACGAGACGGTCCAGCCGCGAAACGATGCAAACAGCCAGCCACTGATGGTCGTTGCCAGCACGAGAACATAGAGTATCCAGTGCACGGCTTCCGAGCTCAGCCGTTGCCAGGCAGGCAGCAAGCTTTCCGGCGCGACCGGGTGCGTCAGCCGCCAGATGAACCGCAGCATGATGAGCGCAAGGATGACGATGCCGAGGGAAATATGGAACGTCATGGCGGCGCCGGGAGCCTGACCGCGATGAATGTCCGGCATCAGCCAGCCGATCGGGTATTGCACCGCCAGCAGGGCGACGATCACCCAATGCAGCAGCTTCGCGGTGGTGCCGTAATGCAGACGACCGGTCATGGACTTTCGAGCCGTTTCTGAGATTGTCGAGCTAATCTAGTACGGCGTGCTGCGCGCCGACAGATGCGCCATTGGATTGATGGCGCCATTCGCGCTGGCCCGCTCCGCCGTGGTTCCCTTGGCGCCCGGCACCGGGAAAGCGTATCCGATGATGGTCTTGACGACGAGCCGGTCCGACGCCGGCGTGAGGCCGTAGCCGACGCCGAAGTCGATGTCGACATCACCCACCTTGAAGTCGGTCACCGCGAACAATGTGTGTTGCTGCTCGGCGAGCGGGCTGAAGGCGCCGATCCTGCCGAAATCGGCGTAGTATTCGAGGCCGACATACACATCGTCCTTCAGCTTGCGCGCGACGCGCGCGGCCGGCGCGAAATCCGCCTCGCCATATTTGCCGAAGCCGACATCGACGATCGGGTTGACGATGAATTCATAGTCCGCGTTGCGCACGCCGATGATTGGCCGGATTTCCAGGCCCCAGCGGGTCTGCGCGAATTTCGGCATCTCGTAGCTCAGCTCGAAATTGATGCCGTAGAACAGGTTGCGCTTGTCGGCGTTCGGCGAGACGAACAGCGTGCGCAGCTTGAATGCGTCGGACAGGAATTGCCGGTCCTGCACGGCGAACGGCAGATAAAGGCCGAGCTCCCACCAATCCGTCATGCCATAGGCAAACTCCGGCGTGCCGTTGAGGCTGTGGTTGGAGGGAAAGCCGCCGGGGAAGGGCGGGTCCTTCTGGCCGATGCCGACATAGTTGAGATGCTGTTGGACGGTGAACTGGCCGACTGCCGCAATGCCGGCATTGTAGACCTGGATCTCATCGGTCGCCTGCGCATGGCTGCTGTATCCGACCGCGCCGAGCGCAATCAGCACCGCGCCGGCTATATCTCTGCATTGTTGCCGGGATCGCATCGGGAGCCTCGCCGTCCTACGCCGCGCCGATCAGGATGCCGACCGCGAGCACGATCGCGCCGCCGAGCACGATCTGGAACACCGCCTGCAGGAACGGCGTGTCCATGTAGCGCGAGCGGATGAAGGCGATCGCCCACAATTCGAAGAACACGACGATCCCGGCGATCGCGGTCGCGATCCAGAATGCGTTCGGCCAGGCATCGGGCACCAGATAGGGAATGGTGTGGCCGAGGCCGCCGAGTGTCGTCATCAATCCGCAGGTGATGCCGCGCAGCCAGGGCGAGCCGCGCCCGGTCAGCGAGCCGTCGTCGGACAGCGCTTCGGCAAAGCCCATGCTGATGCCGGCGCCGATCGAGGCGGCAAGGCCGACCAGAAAGGTCTGCCAGTTGTGATGCGTTGCGAAGGCGGCGGCGAACAGCGGCGCCAAGGTCGAGACCGAGCCGTCCATCAGTCCGGCGAGGCCCGGCTGCACATATTGCAGCACGAACATCCGCCGCCGCGTGCGGTCTTCCTCCGCGCGCACATCGGGCTTGAGGATGTCGCCGGTCAGCTTGACCGCGAGTTTCTCGTGGCCCTTCTCCTCTTCGGCGAGATCGCCGAGCAGCCGGCGTACGCCGGTATCCTCAGCCTTTTCTGCCGCCTTGGCATAGAAGCGCTCGGCCTCGAGCTCCATGGTCTCGACTTCCTTGCGGATGGTGTCGAGCGGCAGGTTCTTGGTCAGCCAGATCGGACGTCGGCGCAGAAAGCCTTTGACGTCCTCGCGCCGGATCGGCGGCAGATGCGAGCCGAAGCGCTGCTCGTAGGTCTCCAGCAGCCGATGGCGATGGCCCCGCTCTTCCTCCGCCATCTCCTCGAAGATCTTTGCGGTATCGGGATAGCGGCCGGCGAGGTCCTCGGCGAAGGACATGTAGATGCGGCTGTCCTCCTCCTCGGAGGCAATCGCGACCGCCAGCACCTCGCGCTCGGTCAGATCGGCGAAATTCTTCACGGCAACGCCTTGTTTACAGAGTTTAGAATTAGAATAATTCTAATATTTGTTCGTCAGGCCGAGGTCAATCCCGGACAGGTGCGTCTCTGCCGGTTCGTGATCAAGATCAGGGGAACTAGGCTGTGCTACGTCCGTTCGAGTTCCTGCTGTGCACGAGAGGATGCCATGGACACCGTCAAATTCCGCCTGAACGATGCGCGACTGGCGCCGCGGCGGACGAAACTCGAGATTCCGGGCTGGGCCGGCAACCGGGAGCCGCGCAGCGATGGTTCGCGCGAGCAGGTCTGGCATTGCGTGCCGTTCTCGGAAGGCGCGCAATACGGGATCGAGCTGTTCTATCCCTATGATTTCGAGCTGCACGTCACCACGAAGGACGGAAGGCTACAACTCGACGCCGATTGGGGGGAGCCGCCGGACAGCGGCGTGCAGTGGCCGCCGTTCCGGAATTTCGGCGACGCGTTCTACACCTATCAGATATTGCTCGATCTCAAGGTCGAGAAGGGCATGGCGATCCGTACCGAACCGCATCCGCGCTTCTACACCGATCGCTCCGACACCGTGCCGATCGCCGTTCCGGCGCTCGTGCGCAATTGGTGGCCGATGATGTTCTTCACGGTGTTCAAGGCGCCGGCGGAAGGACGCACTCACATTTTCAGGCCGAACGAGCCGTTCGCCCAGATCATCGTGATTCCCGAGGAAGCGAACTTTCAGCTCGAGCAGATGAACGAGGAGGAGGCCGCCGAACGCGAATTGCAGGCGCGCCGCATCTACAACAATCGGCCCAAACTGGCCGCCGGAACGGAATGGACGTCGTCATCGGACACGGTGTTCGACGGCACATATCGCCATCTGCACCGCGCCGCAAAGGAGAAGGCGCGCCACGATTGAGCGAGATGCCGCATCATAGTTGACAAAACAACGGGGCCCGCGGGCCCCGTTGTGGTATCGCCGATCGGTCGCCATCGCTCAGTAATCGCGACGGTAGAAGCTGTGATGATGATGGTGGTGATGATGGTGATGGTGGTATCGCCGATAACGCGGCACCACGATGACCGGGCGCTCGTAGTAGCCGCGGCGATAGTAGCCGTGATGATGGTGGTGGTGATGGTGGTGGTGGTAGTA
Organism: Bradyrhizobium sp. JR3.5; assembly: GCF_054057015.1. Classification (NCBI taxonomy): domain Bacteria; kingdom Pseudomonadati; phylum Pseudomonadota; class Alphaproteobacteria; order Hyphomicrobiales; family Nitrobacteraceae; genus Bradyrhizobium; species Bradyrhizobium sp. JR3.5. The sequence continues at coordinate 2,189,675 of NZ_JBSRYV010000002.1, read as the reverse complement.
CTGTGCAAGCTGCACGTTCTCGCGGACCGGAGCGGGCGCAGCCTCGTCGAGCGCCTGCAGCTTTGCGGAGGCGTTCGAGATCGGCTCCAGCAGGTCCGCGTATGAGTTCGCCTGCAGAACGTCGGCCGGGTTCGGCCCAGGCGCAGCTTCGGCGGCACCGACCGCGCCGAACGCGGCCACCGCTCCCAGAAGTCCAGCGATTTTCCTATCCATCTTTGCTCTCCTCAAAAAGTCGCCGGACCGAGCGCCGGTTTCTAGCAACGTCAATCATTGCCCAATGTTTCGTGAACCGCGCATTAACGCCCTGTGACGGGATGGTGGCGGCAGGCATCCGCATCTGACGCGGGACGGATGCCGGTTCGCGCGAAGAAAACCTGCCAAAACAAGAATCTAGAGCGACTGATTCGATCAGAACCGAAGTGGCTCTAGCTTGCGCGATCGAGGAACTGAAGCAGCAACCGGCTTACTTCGTCCGGCTGCTCCTGCTGCACCCAGTGGCCGGCGCCGTCGACCAGATGGCAGCCGATCATTTTGGTACAGGCCCTGGTCTGCATCGTCTCGAACATGCCGGGCCGCTGATAGGTGCCCCAATCCTGCTTGCCAGAAATAAAGGCGGACGGCTGGTCGATGCTACGACCGCTCCAGGTCTGCAATTCCGCCGTGAACGCGCCTGACGTGCCGCAGCGATACCATTGCAGCCCGCCCTGGAATCCCGTGCGCTGATACTCCGCGCTGTAATAGGCCAGTTCGCGGTCCGGTAGCCATGCGTTGGCGGCGATCGCCTCGCGTGACGGCATCTCCTCGGCGACCGTCGCGGCCATGTCCTTGGCGAGGTCCATCACATAGTAGGTCGGCAGTTTGGCCAGTTCCCCCGCCGACCAGGATTGCAGCGGATAGGGCTTGTTGCCGGTCCAGTCGGCGCTCTTGTGATGATAATAGGCGCGCAGGAAGTCGTGCACGCCCTGCGGCGCGCGATGCATGTCGTCGTTGGCCTGATACGTCGAATAGTACCACTGGTAATGCTTGCGCGGCCTCGGCAGCGCGGCGAGCTCGCGATGCACGGGGTCTTCGGCCGCAGGCCTTGCCGGCTCATTGGCCGTGCTGAACGGCAGCGATGGCGGTCCTGCGAACGGCGCGCTCATCATCACCACCGCGCGGAACACGTCGGGGCGGATCAGCGCGCACCATGCCGCGACCGACGAGCCGAAATCGTGCCCGATCACCGCATCGACGTGCTTGTAGCCGAACGCTGCGACCAGCCCGAGCGCATCGCGCACCAGATTGGGCAGACGAAACGCCGTGAGGTCGCCGTCATAATCCGCGCTCCAGCCTGTGGTGCGGCCATAGCCGCGCTGGTCGGGCGCGATCACGTGATAGCCCGCCGCGGCAAGCTTAGGCATCACCTTGCGCCAGGAAAACGCCAGCTCCGGAAAGCCGTGCAGCAGCAACAGGCAACGCCGGCCAGCTGTTTCGAAGCCCGCCTCCAGCACATGCATGCGCAGGCCGTTGATCCCGTCAACATAACGCGAGCGGATGGTGGAGGGGAGCGGGACGTCGGGGAGGGCTTCCATCTGAGATCACCTGTTGGGCATCGCCGCACAACCAGCGCATTTGGCTGTATGCTGGCGGCCATTGATTCACGATAGCAACTTTGGCCACGGGATGCATACCGCATGCGCCACGCGAGGATTGCTGAGCTGCCCGGCTGGATGTCGCGTCTCGGCCTGATGATCGTGGCCGCCGGCCTGGTGCTGATGCCCGCGGTCCGTGCGGCCGACATCAAGGAGCTCACCGAAAAATTGCCGCGCGCCTATATCGGCGAATTCCTGTGGGATGGCGACAACACGGTGCAGAACGTCGTCATCACCTTCGACAAGGTCCAAGCCCTGAACGAGCAAAACGCGGAAGCGCGTGGCTGCGGTTCATATGAGGTCGGCCGTCACGTGACCAGCATCGGCGTGCAGATGTTCATCCGGCTGTCCGATCTCGAGGTCGAGATCTTCGAGCGGTCGCCGGATGGCAACGGGGCGTTCGAGACCGACGGCAGCCATCGCGGCAAGCTGTCGGAGGATTTTCAGCAGATCGATGCGCAGTGGACCACCACGGCATCGGGCAAGCACGGCCAACTGCATTTGCGCGCCGCGGCGTCGGTGGCGTGCGGACCGGCAGAGGATTTGTAGGTCGGCGGGTTGGGCGCGAGCGGCGTCCCGCATGCGCTCTTCATCCTCCTGGAGGGCGGGTGCGGATCGCCTGCACGATTTCGGAATATTGGAAATATATCCCTGAGTTGCCTGACGTGTCAAGTTGCCTTGTCGAACGCCGGCAGCCGCCAGCTCCTTTGCATGGGGTTGTTTTCGATATTTTGGCCGCGCGCGGCGGTGGCCATCCAGGGGAGGTAAACCGCGGTCACGCCCTGGCAGGCGCCTTCGGCCAGTATCTGTCGCGCAGATGCCGCTTCACCAGTTTCCCGGTCGGGGTCCGCGGCAACTCTTGCTCGAAATCGATGCTCTTCGGGCATTTGATCGGCGACAGATGCTGGCGGCAGAACGCGATCAGCTCGGCCTCGAGCTCCTTGCCGGCCCTGGCGATGTCGTGCGGCTGCACCACGGCCTTGACCTCTTCGCCCATCTCCTCGTTCGGCACGCCGAACACCGCGACGTCGGAGACCGCGGGATGCGTGATCAGCACGTCCTCGGTCTCCTGCGGATAGATGTTCACGCCGCCGGAGATGATCATGTAGCTCTTGCGGTCGGTGAGGTAGAGGAAGCCCTCTTCATCGAGGTAGCCGACGTCGCCGAGCGTCGACCAGCCCTTGGCGTTGTAGGCCTTCTTCGTCTTCTCGGGATCGTTGTGATAGCTGAAAACGGGCGCGTCGGCGAAATAGACCTGGCCGATCTGGCCGGTCGGCGCCTCCTCGTCGCTCTCGTCGAGAATCTTGACCTTGCCGACCACGGCGCGGCCGACCGTGCCGCGATGGGTCAGCCATTGCTGCGAGGTCGAGACGGTGACGCCGTTGCCTTCGGAGCCGGCGTAATACTCGATCAGGATCGGTCCCCACCATTCGATCATCTTGGCTTTCACGTCGACCGGGCAGGGCGCGGCGGCGTGGATCGCTCCTTTCAGCGATGAGACCTTGTAGCGGGCGCGGACCTCGTCGGGCAGCTTCAGCATGCGCACGAACATGGTCGGCACCAGCTGCGATTGCGTCACCTTGTGCTTCTCGACCTGCTTCAGGAATTCCTCGGCGTCGAAATGCTCCATGATGACGGAGGTGCCGCCGAGCACCGTCGCCATCATGTTGAAGCGTAGCGGAGCCGCGTGATAGAGCGGCGCCGGCGACAGATAGATGCTGTCGGCGTTCATGCCGCACATATCGGCGGTGAGGATCCGCAGGAACGGGTTCGGCACGTCGATCCGGTTGCCCTCGAACTCCTTCTTGATGCCCTTGGGCCGGCCGGTGGTGCCGGAGGAATACAGCATGTCGTAGCCGGCGACCTCGTCGGCAACCGGCGTGGTCGGCTGCGCGCCGGCCTCCTTGTCGTAGGAGCGGAAGCCCGGTGCCGGCTCGTCCATCATGTAGAACAGCGGTTCGTCCGGCTCGCCCTTGATCAGGCCCTTCACCTTGTCGGCGCATTGCGGCGTGGTGATGAACACCTTCGCTCCGCAGTCCTTGATGATGTAGGCGATCTCCTCTTCGGTCAAATAGCGGCTGATCGCCGTGTAATAGAGCCCCGAGCGCTGCGCCGCCCAGCAGATCTCCATGAAGGCGAGGCGGTTTTCCATCAGGAGCGCGATGTGGTCGCCGGCCTTCAGGCCGAGCGAGCGGAACAGATGCGCGCCCTGGTTCGAGAGCTCGTCGAGCTCGCGATAGGTAATCGCCTTGCCGCTGCCCGCCATCTGGTAGGCGATCTTGTTCGGATGGTTGCGCGCGTGGATGGACGGGTGGGTCAAAGATGTTTCCTCAAATAAGGTGGTCGTCCCTGCCTAGTGCGCAATTGCGCACGGGAGCAGGGACCCATAACCACCGATTTATGTTGTTGACTGAGTTGGGGCCGCAGCCCGGCATAACCACAAGCACCTGTGGTTACGGGTCCCGGCTCAAGGCCGGGACGACACCTTTTGTGTGGAGGCCGCTACGGCCTCACCGGATGTTGCTTACAACCGCTCGACGATCGTCACGTTCGCCATGCCGCCGCCTTCGCACATGGTCTGCAGGCCGTAGCGCTTGTTGCGCTGCTTCAGGGCGTGCAGCAGCGTCGTCATCAGCTTGGTGCCGCTGCCGCCGAGCGGATGGCCGAGCGCGATCGCGCCGCCATTGACGTTGAGCCGGGCCGGATCGGCGCCGGTGGTCTTCAGCCACGCGGTCGGCACCGAGGCGAAGGCCTCGTTGACCTCGAACAGGTCGATGTCGTTGATTGTCATGCCGGCCTTCTGCAACGCGCGCTGGGTCGCCGGCAGCGGCGCTTCCAGCATGATCACGGGGTCGCCGCCCATCATGGTGAGGTGATGGATGCGGGCCATCGGCTTGACGCCGAGCGCCTTGAGGCCCTTCTCGTTGACGACCATGACGCCGGAGGCGCCGTCGCAGATCTGGCTGGCGCTGGCCGCGGTCAGCTTGCCGTTCTCGGCGATCAGCTTGACGCCCTTGATGCCGTCGAGGCTGGCGTCGAAGCGGATGCCCTCGTCGATGTGGTGGGTGTCGGTCGAGCCGTCGGCGCGGGTGATTGTCACCGGCACGATCTCGTCCTTGAAGTGGCCGGCTTGCGTGGCCGCGATCGCGCGCTGATGGCTGTTGTAGGAATATTCGTCGAGCTCGTCCTTCGACAGGCCGTACTTCTCGGCCATCATCTCCGCGCCGGTGAACTGGCTGAAGACGATGTTGGGATATTTCGCCTCGATGCCCGGGCTCTTGTAGTGGCCGAAGCCGTTCTTGGCGGGCAGCGAGGAGGCGAGGCCCATCGGCACGCGGGTCATCGATTCCACGCCGGCCGCGATCACACAGTCCATGGTGCCGCTCATCACGGCCTGCGCCGCGAAGTGCAGCGCCTGCTGCGAAGAGCCGCACTGGCGGTCGATCGAGGTCGCGGGCACGCTCTCCGGCAGCTTCGAGGCCATCACCGCGTTGCGCGCGACGTTGGTGGACTGCTCGCCGGTCTGCATCACGCAGCCCATGATCACGTCCTCGACCTGCGCCGGGTCGGCGCCTGATCGTTCGACCAGCGCATCGAGCACGGTGGCGGCCAGATCGGCCCGGATGCCAGCCGGCGAGACGCCCTCCCTTGCGGCCGCCGGCGGTGCGGGCGGCGGCGACGATATATGCCTCGGCCATGTCTGTTCTCCCTGATGTTTCTGGATTGGGCGGTTTTGAAAGTTGGGCCGGATTTAAGGGGCGGCTCAGCATTTAGTCAATCAATCAATTAACTCTTGAGTGCAGCCCCGCCATGGGCTTATGTGCGGCCTCGATTTACCGGCGAGCCAGGAAACAGCTAGGAACAGCCGGGGACACAGAGCGGGACCAGAGCGCAGTTGAATACCAGCGTACCGACGAAACTTCCGGTCGGCAAAAACGCCACCGCCGACAAGCTATTGGTCGCAGCCAGCGAGCTGATGATCGAGCGCGCCTCGATCGAGGTTTCGCTGTCCGACATCGCCCAGAAGTCGGGCGTCAACGCTGCGCTCGTGAAATATCATTTCGGCAACAAGGACGGGCTGTTGCTGGCGCTGCTCGCGCGCGACGCCGCCACCGAGATCTCGCAGCTCGAATATCTCCTGGCGCAGCCGATCACGCCGTCCGCGAAACTGCGCCTGCATATCGGCGGCATCATCCGCGCCTATCACCAGTTCCCCTATATGAACCGGCTGATTCATTATCTCTTGCACGAGAGCTCGACTGCCGCCGCGAACGAGGTGTCGAAATTCTTCGTCGCGCCGCTTTTGGATTTTCACCGCCGGCTGCTCGCCGAAGGCATCAAGGCCGGCGAGTTTCGCAAGATCGATCCGGTGCTGTTCTACACCAGCCTGATCGGTGCCTGCGATCACCTGTTCTTCGGCCGCCACGCGATGTCGCGCGCTGTCGGCGTCGGTCCGGTCACGGACGAGGTCTGCCGCGAATACATCAAGCACATGGAAGCCCTGATCTTCGGCGGCGTGCTCAATCCCGATAAGGAAACGGCAGCGGTTGCCGCCGGATAACAAGTTCGAAGTCTAGGGAAGAAACGCTCAAGGAAAGGTTGCTCCCATGCAGTTGAAAGAGAAAGACGTTGCCGTTCTCATCACCGGCGGTGGCTCCGGCCTCGGTGCCGCCACCGCGCGCGCCATGGCCGCCAAGGGCGCCAAGATCGGCGTGATCGACCAGAACAAGGAAAACGCCGAGAAGGTCGCCGCCGAAGTGAAGGGCGTTGCCCTGCACGCCGACGTCACCGACGAGGATGCGATCAAGGCCGCGATCGCCAAGGCCGAGGCCGCGCACGGCATCGCGCGCGTGCTGATGAACTGCGCCGGCATCGGCGGCTCGCAGCGCATCGTCGGCAAGGACGGCGTCTATCCGCTGGCGAAGTTCGTCCGCATCATCAACGTCAATCTGATCGGCACCTTCAACGTGCTGCGGCTGTTCGCCGAGCGGCTGGCGACCGAAGCCCCGATCGGCGAGGAACGCGGCGTCGCGATCAACACCGCGTCGGTTGCCGCCTATGAAGGCCAGATCGGCCAGATCGCCTATTCGGCCTCGAAGGGCGGCGTCGTCGGCCTCACGCTGCCGGCTGCGCGCGACCTCGCCAGCCTGAAGATCCGCGTCAACACCATCGCACCCGGCCTGTTCCTGACGCCGCTGCTGATGGGTCTCAACGAGGAAGCCCGCAAGAGCCTCGGCGCCCAGGTGCCGCATCCGGCCCGCCTCGGCGATGCTTCCGAGTACGGCAACCTCGCCGTTCACATCGTCGAGAACCCGATGCTCAACGGCGAAACCATCCGCCTCGACGGTGCCATCCGCATGGCGCCGCGCTAAGCCACAAACTCGACTGTCGTCCCGGCGAAAGCCGGGACCCATACTCCGCGGCGTCTGTAACAGGCAAACCTGGCAGACGCCGCGCAAAAACACCAAAAGCCTGTGGTTATGGATCCCGGCTCGCGCTTCGCTTGGCCGGGACGACGGTCGGGAGGACCATGCGCGTGTCTCAGCCGCTGCTGATCGAACATCACGACGGAACAGATTGGGTCACGCTCAATCGCCCGGAAAGCCTGAACGCGCTCGATCCCTCGCTGATCGATGCGCTCAATGTCTACTTCCAGGGCCTGCAGCGCAATCGCGACACCCGTGTCGTGGTGCTGAAGGGCGCCGGCGCGAATTTCTGCGCCGGGCTCGATCTCAAGCACGCGATGGCGCGCCGCGGCGGCCAGACCGAGCCGCCCGGCGTCACCGAGTCGCTGGACTCGCAGCGCCGCATTGCCGACATCGTGATGCTGATGCGGCGCTGTCCGCAGCCGATCATCGCGCTGGTGCAGGGTGCTGCGGCCGGCGGCGGCTTCGCGCTGGCGCTCGCGGCCGACATCCGCATCGCCGCGAAAAACGCGCGAATGAACTGCGCCTTCATCAAGCTCGGCCTCGGCGGCTGCGATATCGGCACCAGCTACTTCCTGCCGCGCCTCGTCGGCGTGTCGGTCGCCTCCGAACTGATCCTTACCGGGCGCTTCATCAACGCGGACCGCGCGCTTGCCGTCGGTCTTGTGTCTGAAGTGGTTGAGGCGTCCGATCTCGACACTGCGGCCAATCCTTATGTCGACGCGATGATGACGGCCTCGCCGGTCGGCCTCCGCCTCTCGAAGGAATGCATCAACATGAGCGTCGATGCCGGCTCGATCGAGGCCGTGATCGCGATGGAGGATCGCAATCAGGTGCTGTGCAGCCGCTCGGAAGATTTCCAGGAAGGCATGAAGGCCTTTCTCGAGAAACGAAAGCCTGTCTATATCAGGCGCTGAGAACAGATCCTCAAAAGGACGAGAATTCCGGGAGACGCAAAATGGATGGAGACGCGGCGATGCTGACGAAGCCTGTCTTCCGCAAGGTGGATTGGCTCGCGCGTGACATCGCGGTCGAGCGGCGCGCCGACGGGACCGTCGTCCTGAAGTCGCGGATCCCGTTGCAGGCCTACGAGACGCACATTCCGGCCTATCTCGCCAAATGGGCGGCACAGGCGCCGGAGCGGATCTGGCTGGCGCAGCGCGGTGGTCCCGACCGGCAGTGGCGCAAGCTCTCCTATGGTGAAGCCAAGCGCACCGTCGATGCGTTGACGCAGGGCCTGCTCGATCTCGGCATCGCCGACGGCCGGCCGGTCGCGATCCTGTCCGGCAATTCGATCGAGCACGCGCTGATGACGCAGGCTGCGATGCAGGCGCGGCTGCCGGCCGCGCCGGTGTCGCCGGCCTATTCGCTGATGAGCCAGGATCATCTCAAGCTCAAATACCTCTTCAACCTGATCAAGCCCGCCGTCGTGATGGTGCAGGACGGTCCGACCTTCGAAAGGGCGCTGAAGGCGATCGATCTTACCGGCATCACGGTTGTTCACGTGCAGCGTCCCTGCGAGGGGATCAAGAGCGTGTCCTTCGCCGAGCTCGCGACAACGCCGGTGACGGTCGATGTCGGCGCGTCGATCGCGAAGATCGCGCCCGACACCGTCGGCAAGCTGCTGTTCACCTCGGGCTCGACCGGCATGCCCAAGGCCGTCATCAACACCCAGCAGATGATGTGCGCCAATGCGGCGATGATGATGCAGGTGCGTCCGCGGGAAACGGCGGGGCCGATCCCGACCGTGCTCGACTGGATGCCGTGGAATCACACCATGGGCGGCAACGCCGCGTTCAATCCGGTGCTGGTCGACGGCGGCACGCTCTATATCGATGACGGCCGGCCGATGCCGGGGCAGCTCGAGGAGACCATCAGGAATCTGCGCGAGGTGTCGCCGACCTATTACGCTAACGTGCCGGCCGGCTATGCGGCGCTCGCGGCGGCAATGGAGAAGGACGCGGCGCTTTGCGCGAGTTTCTTCAAGAACCTCTCAATTATGGCCTATGGCGGTGCCAGGCTGCCCGACGATCTCTATGACCGGATGCAGGCGCTGGCGGTGAAGACCACGGGCGAGCGCATCGTGTTCTACACCGGCTGGGGCTCGACCGAGACCGCGCCGACCTCGACCGGCACCTATTGGGACACCGAGCGCGTCGGCTTGATCGGCCTGCCGTTCCCCGGTGTCGAGCTGAAGATGGTGCCATGCGGCTCGAAATACGAATTGCGGCTGCGCGGCGTCAACGTCACGCCGGGCTATTTCGGCCAGCCCGACCTCACGGCAAAGATGTTCGACGAGGAGGGCTTCTACTGCATCGGCGATGCCGGCGTGTTCGTGCACCCCGAGGATCCGCTGCAGGGCATCATCTTTGCCGGCCGCGTGGTCGAGGACTTCAAGCTGACCACCGGCACCTTCGTCCATGTCGGCTCGCTGCGCACCGATGCGATATCAGCCGCGACGCCGGTCGTGCATGACGCACTGGTGGCGGGGCAGGATCGCGAGTTCATCGGCCTGCTGTGCTGGCCCAACCTGCATGCCTGCCGCCAGCTCGTCGGCAATGCGGATGCGAGCTATGAAGACGTGATCCGGCATCCCGAGGTGGTCGCCTGTCTCAGGAAAGGCTTGCAGGCGCACAATGCATCTTGCACCGGCAGCAGCATGCGGATCGCGCGTGCGATGCTGATGGTCGAGCCGCCGTCGATCGACGGCAACGAGCTCACCGACAAGGGCTACATCAACCAGCGCGCCGGCCTCGAACGCCGCGCCGCACTGGTGGAGAGGCTATATGCCGACAAGCCCGGTGATGAGGTGATCATTTTGAACTGATCGTAGGATGGGTAGAGCGTAGCGAAACCCATCATCTCTGACCAAGCCATCGATGGGTATCGCTTCGCTCCACCCATCTGACGATGCCAACGAACAACAGCAACGCGGGTAAGCGCCATGAATTTCGATTTCTCCGACGAACAGAAGCAGATGCGCGACGAGGCGCGGAAGTTCCTCAGCGAGCAGTGCCCGCCGAAGGCCGTGCGCGAGGTGCTCGACGGCAAGGCGCCTTACGACAAGGCACTGTGGAAGGGTCTCGCCGAGATGGGCTTCCTCGGCGTCGCGATCCCGGAGAAGTTCGGCGGCGCGGGCGCCGGCCATCTCGAGCTCTGCGTGATCGCGGAGGAAATGGGCCGCGCGCTGGCGCCGGTGCCGTTCTCCTCCACGGTCTATCTCGCCGCCGAAGCGCTCCTGATCGCAGGCAGTGACGCGCAGAAGCAGAAGTGGCTGCCGAAGATTGCCTCCGGCGATGCCATCGGCACGCTGGCGCTGTTCGAGGGCAAGGGCAATCCGTCGCCGAAGGCGATCAAGGTCACGGCCAATGGCGGCGTGCTCAACGGCGTCAAGAAGCCGGTCGCCGACGGCGCAATCGCCGATTTCGCCGTTGTCGCCGCCCGCACCGGCTCAAGCGGTCGCGAGTCGGACATTTCGTTGTTCATCGTCGACCTCAAGGCCGGCGGCGTCGAGGTCAAGTCGCTCACCAACATCGATTTGACCCGCGGCCAGGCCGAGATCACCTTCAAGGATGCCAAGGCCGAGCCGCTCGGCGCCTCAGGCGAGGGCTGGGGTGTGATCACCCAGGTGCTGGATCGCGCCGCCGTGTTGACGGCGTTCGAGCAGGTTGGCGGCGCCGACCGCGCGCTGGAGATGGGCCGCGACTATGCGCTCGACCGTATCGCGTTCGGCCGTCCGATCGGCTCGTTCCAGGCGGTCAAGCACATGCTGGCCGACATGTATGTCTCGGCGACCCTGGCGCGCTCGAACTGCTACTACGGCGCCTGGGCGCTCTCGACCAATGCCGGCGAATTGCCGGAAGCGGCCGCCGCCGCGCGCATCAGCGCAACGCAGGCGTTCCAGCACTGCGCCAAGAACAACATCCAGGTCCATGGCGGCATGGGTTTCACCTGGGAGTTCGACTGCCACATGTACTACCGTCGCGCCAATGCGGTGGCGCTCGGTCTCGGCAGCCTGTCCTATTGGGAAGATGCGCTGATCGACCGCATGCGCAAGAAGAACGCGGCGTAAGGATTCGCAACTTGTAGGATGGGTAGAGCGCAGCGAAACCCATCATGACGCGGGTGGTCCGACGGATGGGTTTCGCTTCGCTCTACCCATCCGACGACACCGGCGAAGGATGATAGACCATGAATTTCGACGACACCCCGCGGGAGGCCGCATTCCGCGCCGAGGCGAAAGCCTGGATCGCGGCCAATGCGCCGAAGCAATATGAGGAGGAGCTGCGCAAGGCCTCGCTCGGCCGCGTTCAGCTCAAGGGCGCCAACATTCTCGAGGTCGCGAAGGCCTGGCAGAAGAAGAAGGCCGACGCCGGCTGGGCCTGTCTGCACTGGCCGAAGGAGTATGGCGGCCGCGGCTCGTCGCCGATCGAGCGCGTGATCTGGCAGCAGGAGGAGGGCCCGTTCGGCCGCCTCAGCTCGATGTTCATCATTGGCCACGGCATGTGCGGCCCGACCATGATGGCGTTCGCCGGCGAGGAGCAGAAGCGCAAATATCTGCCGCCGCTCGCCTCCGGTGAGAAGGTCTGGTGCCAGCTGTTCTCCGAGCCGGCCGGCGGCTCCGACGTCGCAGGCCTGCGCACCCGCGCCGAGAAGCAGGGTGACGAATGGGTGATCAACGGCCAGAAGATCTGGACCTCGGGCGCGCATTACTCCGATTACGGGATCCTCTTGACCCGCACCGATCCCAATGTCGCAAAGCACAAGGGCCTCACCATGTTCTTCCTGGACATGAAGAGCCCGGGCGTTGAGGTCAGGCCGATCAAGCAGGCGAGCGGGGCCTCCGACTTCAACGAGGTCTATTTCACCGACGTGCGGATTCCGGACTCGCAGCGGCTCGGCAATGTCAATGACGGCTGGAACGTGTCGCTGACGACGCTGATGAACGAGCGGATGTCGATCGGCGCCGGCGTCGCGACCGGCTTCCCCGAACTGTTCGACTTCTGTAACAGCCTGATGCTGGAGGATGGCCCCGCGATCGAGAACCGCGCGGTGCGCGCGAAGCTCGCGAACTGGGCGGTGAAGGCGAGCGGGCTGAAATACACCAGCATGCGCGCGATCTCCGCGCTCTCCCGTGGTGAACGTCCGGGGCCTGAGAACTCGATCGGCAAGCTGGTTGCCGGCTCGATGATCCAGGACGTCGCAACCTACGCGCTCGATTTGCAAGGCGCCACCGGCGCCTTGACCGGACCCGAGGATGCCGAGGTCGCCGGCAAGTTCCAGGCGATGCTGCTGCGCGCGCCGGGCACCCGTGTCGAGGGCGGCACCGACGAGATCATGCGCAACATCATCGCCGAGCGCGTGCTGGGCCTGCCCGGCGACATCAGGGTCGACAAGGACGTTCCCTTCAACAAGATCCCGACCAAGGGCCGCGCCTGAGCGCGTGGAAAATCAAAAGAGGTTCGCCATGAATTTCGATGACACGCCGCAGGAAGCCGATTTCCGCGCCATCGCCCGTAACTGGATCGCGGCCAATGCGCCGAAGGAGTTCGAGGACGAGCTCTCGAAGTCCTCGCTCGGCCGCATCAGGCTTGCCAAGCACGACATGGTCGAGGTCGGCAAGGCCTGGCAGAAGAAGAAGGCCGAGGGCGGCTGGGCCTGCCTGCACTGGCCGAAGGAATATGGCGGCCGTGGCGCCACCCCGATCGAGCGCGTGATCTGGCAGCAGGAAGAGGGCGTCTACGGCAAGCTGACCCAGCCGTTCCAGATCGGCGAGGGCATGTGCGGCCCGACCGTGATGGCCTGGGGCAGCGAAGAAGCCAAGCGCCGCTATCTGCCGAAGCTCGCGTCGGGCGAGGAGATCTGGTGCCAGCTGTTCTCCGAGCCGTCGGCCGGCTCCGACGTCGCCGGCCTGCGCACCCGCGCCGAGAAGAAGGGCGACAACTGGGTCGTCAACGGCCAGAAGATCTGGACCTCCGGCGCGCATTACTCCGACTACGGCCTTCTGATCGCGCGCACCGATCCGAATGTGCCCAAGCACAAGGGCCTCACCATGTTCTTCCTCGACATGAAGAGCCCGGGCGTCGAGGTCAGGCCGATCAAGCAGGCCAACGGCATGCAGGAGTTCAACGAGGTCTATTTCACCGACGTCGTGATCCCGGACAGCCAGCGCTTAGGCGCCGTCGGCGAGGGTTGGAGCGTGTCGCTGACCACGCTGATGAACGAGCGCATGTCGATCGGATCGCGGCTAGCGACCGGTGTCCCTGAAATGTTCGAGTTCTGCTCCAATCTGATGCTGGAGGATGGCCTTGCGATCGATGATCCGGCGGTGCGCTCCAAACTTGCGAGCTGGGCGGTGAAGGCAAGCGGGCTGAAATACACCAGCTATCGCGCGATCTCGGCGCTGTCGAAGGGCGAGCGGCCCGGTCCGGAGAATTCTATCGGCAAGCTCGTCTCCGGCCTGATGCTGCAGGACATCGCGACCTATGCGATGGACCTCGAGGGAGCGGCGGGCAGCCTCACCGGGACCGACGAGGAGCAGGCCAACGGCCAGTTCCAGCAGATGCTGCTGTCGTCGCCCTCGATGCGTATCGCCGGCGGCACCGACGAGATCCTGCGCAACATCATCGCCGAGCGCGTGCTCGGGTTGCCGGGCGACATCCGGGTCGACAAGGATGTGCCCTACAACAAGATCCCGACCAAGGGGCGTTGAGCATGGATGCCACCACCAAGCCGCGTTTCGCGACCGAAGACCGCATCGGCGCGCTCGAGGAATTGCTCAACGAGCGCTACTCGGTGCGCGCGTTCGAGCCGCGCGAGGTGCCGCGCGACGTCATCGAGCATATCCTGACGACCGCGCAGCGCACCGCGTCGTGGTGCAACAGCCAGCCCTGGGAAGTCCTGATCGTCTCCGGTGAGGCCAAGGAGCGCTTTCGCAAGGCGATCTATGCCGAGGCCTCGCGCGGCCTCGGCGAGGACTACGACTTCACGCCGCCGCGCGAATATGTCGGGGTCTATCTGGAGCGCCGCCGCGAGAGCGGCTTCCAGCTCTACAACACGCTCGGTATCGCGCGCGGCGACAGGGCGGCCTACGCAAAACAGGCGCTGGAGAACTACAATTTCTTCGGCGCCCCGCACATTGCCGTGATCCACACCAACGAGCCGCTTGGCATCTATGGTGCGATCGACTGCGGCGGTTATGTCTCGAACTTCATGCTGGCCGCGCAGGCGCTCGGGCTCGGCACCATCCCGCAGGCCGCGATCGCACGCCATTCCGGCCTGATCCGCCGCCATTTCAACCTGGCTGGGGATCGCCGGGTTGTCTGCGGTATCTCGTTCGGCTATGCGGATCATGCGCACAAGGTGAACAGCTACCGCACGTCGCGCGCAACTATGGCGGATACTGTCACATTTATGGATGTATAGTTTCCTCAAGGCGGGAAGGTCGGCTCACCTTCCCGCCGAGGACAAGAAGAAACGACGACTAGAACAACAATGGCGAATAACGCCTCCCTGACGCCGGCGGAGATCAGCTGGCAACTGCACCATCTGCCTGCGCTTGAGCGCGACGCGTTCATCGCCGCGCATTATTTGGGACAGCCCGTTGCCTGGAAGACCCGCTTCTTCGACGCGATCGATTGGGGCGCGGGCTCCGTGCTGCAATTCAGCTTTCTGCAACGCGGCTGGCATCGCCATTCCCGGCTCGACAACCCGATCTATGCCTATATCGACATCGAGCAACATCCGGAAACACGCGGCCTGCGCCGCGGCCGTCGGATCGACCTCGAGGGCACAATCAAGGGCGTCGACTTCGTGACCGGGATTACGCTCACGCTCGACCGGTTCGAGATCCTGCCGGTCAACTTTCTCGACCGCTTCGTCATCAGCTCCGACAGCCGGTATTAACGGCGGGCAGCGCGGCGCGGCGGCGCGTCGGCGTAGCGCGCGGCCATCGCGCCCGCCAGCTCAGCCATCTTCTCGCGCAGCTCCGCGGGCGCGATCACCTCGGCCTCGGCGCCAAGCCGCAGCAGCTCCGAGGCGGCGTGCCACACCGTCTTGCCGACCGGCATGGTGGCGACGCGCCAGCCGTCGGGCTCGACGCTCTCGGCAAGCCGCATCCGCGCCTTCACGTAAGGATGGCCCAGCGCATCGAACAGCTGCAGCCCCAACGGCGACAGCCGCACCGTGGCCTCGTTCGGATGCAGCTCGGCCTCGAGCCGCGTGATCGAGGCGCGCCAGTAGGTCGCGAGATCGAACTCCGCCGGCCGCGCGAACGGCGTCTCCAGCACCGTGCAATCCAGCACTCGCGCGACCCGATAGGTGCGCACATTGCCGTCGACGAGGCCGGCGAGATACCAGCTGCCGCCCTTCAGCACGAGGCCGAGCGGCGCCACGCGCCGCCGCTTCTCGGCTTTCCAGCTCTGGTAGCGGATCTCGATCAGGGTCTCGCGCAGCACCGAGGCCGCAATGGCGCGCAGATGCTTCGGCTCCTCGGTCTCGCCGAACCAGCCGGGTGCGTCGAGATGGAAGCGCTGCTGCATCCCTCTCGCGTTGGGGCGAAGATTCTCCGGCAGCGCCGCCATCAGCTTGGTCTGCGCCGCCGCCATCGCGGCATCGAGGCCGAGCGCGGCGGCGGGGCCGGGCAGCCCAGCCATGAACAGCGCCTCGGCCTCGCCCTGCGATAGCCCGTTCAGCCGCACCCGATAGCCGTCGAGCAGCCGGTAGCCGCCCTCGGCACCGCGGTCGGCATAGACGGGGACGCCGGCGGCCGCGAGCGCATCGATGTCGCGATAGATCGTGCGCACCGAGACCTCGCAGGCCTCGGCCAGCTCGGGCGCGGTGACCTGTCCCCGCGCCTGCAGGGTGGTGAGGATGGAAAACAGCCGGCTCGCGCGCATGGGAAGATCATACCTGACACAAGATGTCAGGTATAGGCGGACATAAGGAGGCCATGCCCCTGACGGCGCAAGGAGACCCGCTGATGACCACCGCTGCCACCACCGACCGCGTCACGCTGTATTACTCGCCACAGAGCCGCGCCACCGGCACGCGCGTGCTGCTGGAGGAGCTCGGCGCGCCCTATGATTTGCACATCCTCAACATGAAGGCGGCCGAGCAGCGCAAGGACGCCTATCTCGCGATCAATCCGCTTGGCAAGGTACCGGCGATCCGCCATCACGACGCGCTGGTGACCGAGCAGGTCGCGATCTTCATCTATCTCGCCGATCTGTTTCCGCAGGCGGGCCTGACGCCCGCGCTGAACGACCCGCGCCGCGGCCCGTATCTGCGCTGGATCGCCTATTACGGCGCCTCGTTCGAGCCGGCGGTGATCGACCATTTCATGAAGCGCGAGCCGGCGCCGATCACGCAGTCGCCCTACGCCGATTACGACACCATGCTGGGCGCGCTTGAGGCGCAGCTCGCAAAGGGGCCCTATCTCTTCGGCGAGGAGATCACGGCGGCCGACATCCTCTGGGGCATCGCGCTCAGCTGGACCATGATGTTCGGCATCGTGCCGAAAAGGGACGCCTTCGTCCGCTATTCCGAACGCATCTCCGCGCGCCCGGCTTTCATCCGGATATCGAAGGCCGACGACGAGATGGCGGCGCAGCATGCAGCCGCCGCGGGCGTGTGATACGGATCGTGTCGATGGCGAAACCGCTGTACAGCACCAACTGCTTCAACACCCTGATCCGCCGTCGCCGAGGATTGCCCGGCGCAGTGCGGCGAGGAGCCGCAGCCGCGTGGCGGCCAGCCCACGGTCGCCGTGCTGCAATTCCGGATGATCGCAGGCGCGCCGTACAAATACACCTCCGACGACGTCGTGTTCGCGACCTCGTCGGCCGGCCGCGCGCTCGACGCAAAGGCGGCGAAGAAGGCGCGCAGCCTCGCCCGCGAGACGTTCTTCTCGCGCGGCCAAGCCTGCATGCGCGCCTCGCCGCTCGGCAAACGGTTTGGCTGGGGCGTTCACGCCGACGCCGAGGGCCGCATAGCGATCTACGCCGTCGACAGCAAGCGCTACCAGGCGCTGGCCCGCGACCCGGAGATCGCGCAGACGCGCGCGATGCGGTCGAAGCGAGCGTGAGGGGACGCTGCTCTCATCCTCCCCTGGAGGGGGAGGATCGACGCGAATGAAATGAGCGGCGAGGTGGGGTGAAAATCTTCCCGCTCGGGCACTGCCCGCGTTGAGGGATCACCCACCCCGTCTCACATTCCGCTGCGCTCCATGTGAGCCGACCCTCCCCCTCCAAGGAAGAGTGAAGCATCGGCAAATTCCAGCCAGGCCCGTCATCCCCGCGCAAAGGCGAAGCCTTTGTCGCTGGAGGTGCGAGCGGAGCGAGCCGCGAAGGATGTACGGCCACAGTGGGGCCGTCGACCCTTCGAGAAGCGCTACGCGCTCCTCAGGGTGACGGTATTGAGAGTGGGCGAGCCCAACTAAAACCTCGGTGCCCGCTTCTCGGCGAACGCCTTGATGCCTTCCTTGATCTCGTCGCCGCGCATGCTGTCGCGGTGGCGCTGGTCGGCGGCGGCCTCATCCAGCGCGCCACGGGCGAATTCGTTGATTGCGCGCTTCATGCCGGCCATCGCCTTGGGCGCATTGCCGGCCAGGATCGTGGCGAGCTTGTCGACCTCCTCGTCGAGCAGGTCGAGCGACACCATCGCGGTGAGGTAGCCGATCCGCAGCATCTCCGGCGCCGTGATCTTCTGCGCGGTCAGGAACAGCATCTTGGCGTTGTCGACGCCAAGCCGTGTGACGTAGCGCTGGATGCCGCTCTTGTAATAGTGCAGCCCGAGCCGCGCCGCGGGCATGAACATCTCTGCGGTGTCGACGCCGATGCGGAAGTCGCAGGCCAGCGCGAGGTCGGTCGAGCCGCCATAGACGCCGCCATTGAGTCTGCAGATCGTCGGCACGTTCAGATCCTCGAGCCGGTTCACCACCACCTCGAACGCCGAGCCCGCACTCTGCTGCTCGCTCTCGCTCACCGCGCGCTCGGCCACTGAGTTGAGATCGTAGCCGGCGGAGAACGCGCGGCCGGTTCCGGTCAGCACCAGCACGCGGATTGCGGGATCGGTCTCGATCCGGTCGAACAGCCTGACCAGCTCGCCGAGATCCTCGGCCTGCAGGCGGTTGAGATGCTTCGGCCGGTTGAGGCGGATCGTGGCGCGGGCGCCCGCAATTTCGAGCACGGGTCCGCTGGCGGTGTCGGCCGCGTCGGCCATCTTGGTCTCCATCATTGGTTCTCACGTTCGCGCCGCTTCGCCTCGGCGTCGATGGTCTCGGCGAGATCGGGATGCCTTGCCATCAACAGGCGGAAATCGACGAGGTCAAGCACCAACAGCCGGGTCACCTTGCTGGTCGAGACACTGGCGCCCCGCTTGGCGTTACCGAGCAGCGCCATCTCGCCGAAGAACGCGCCTTCGCCGAGCTTCACCTTGCGTCCGGGCAGGTCGACCTCCACCTCGCCGGCGGCGACGAAATACATGCAGTCGCCATTGGTGTCCTTGCGGATGATCATGGTGCGCGGCGGCAGGTCCATGGTCCGCAGCACCTGGGTGACGTCCGCGATCGCGGCCGGGCCGAGATGCGCGAAGAACGGCACCTTGCTCACGGTCTCCCAGGTTCTCAGAAAATTGTCGCGACGGGTTTCCGCGGCAAAGCCGGTCGCCAGAATACCGGTCCACAGCCCGAACACACCGAGGCCCGAGATCATCACCATGGCAGCGACCATGCGGCCGAGCGGGGTGATCGGCACCACGTCGCCATAGCCTGTCGTGGTCAGCGTCACCACCGCCCACCACAGCGCCGCCGGCACGCTGCCGAAGGTCTGGGGCTGGACGTCCCGCTCCAGGAAATATTCGGCGACCGAGGCCAGGAACACCACCATCAGGAAGATCACGAGCACGCTGAGCAGCGGGCCGGATTCCACCACGAGCACGCGCCGGAGCTGGCGCAGGCCGGGAATGCCCGGCACCACCTTGAGCACCCAGAGCACGCCGAGCAGCCATGCGGTTTTCGGCTCGATGCCGCAGATCAGGGCCAGCGGCACCGCCAGCGCGCCGACCGCATCGACGACGCCTGCGCTGGACAGCGCGTAGAACCAGAGCTTGTCCTGCCGCCGCATGTGCCGCAGCCGCACCAGCCATTCGAACACGAAATAGGCAAGGCAGGCCCACAGCAGCGCATCGACCCAGTGCGGGGACCGTGTCATAAGCCGGCGCGACCGTCAGCAGCGTCATCGTGGCGACACCGACCGTGACCGCGACATAGGCCGCCTTGGTCATGTTGCGGCCGGCGGTGGCGGATATGAAGCGCGTCAAGGCCGGAAGGACGAGCGGCTTGGACATCGGAACGGAGCTTGCCTGTCGCTGAACTGCTGGAATTGAGGCCCCTGCGAATGGCGGAGCCTGTGTCACAACGTGCCTCTCCCGGTTGAGGCCGTCAACGCGCAGGCGGTGGCGGGATGGTCGCGGCGAAAGTCCCAAATGTTGGACGAATGGCCTAACCATGTTGGCCCGTTCTTGCGCCCGCGAATGTGAGAAATCAGACAAATCGTCGCTTTTTCACCGTATATCAGGGATGCTGGTCACCGATGCGACCTTGGCCGGAATGAAGCGACTAATAAGGCGATCTTGTTCACTTCTTGAGAAATTGGTTGGTTTCCGATGGATACCTCACATCTCGCGGAGCACGCCGGCGCCGCCGGCAGTTTCTTTGCATCGATCTTCGTGGTCGCCACGCTGTCGATGCGGACCATGATCCCGTTGCGCGTCTTCGCCATCCTGACCAACATCATCCTGATCGCGACCGCCGTCCCGACCCACAATTACGCGACGCTGATCCTGCATGCCGTGCTGCTGCCGGTGAACACCTATCGTCTGCACCAGATGCTGCAACTGGTCCGCAATGTGAAGAAATCGGTCAACAGCGATCTGTCGATGGACTGGCTGAGGCCGTTCACGACCGAGCGCAAATGCACCGCGGGCGAAGTCCTGTTCTACAAGGACGAGAAGGCCGACAGCATGTTCTACATTGTCAGCGGCCGCTTTCGCCTGGTCGAATCCGGCATCGAGCTGCCGGTCGGCGCCCTGGTCGGCGAGTTCGGCATGCTGTCGCCGTCGAACACGCGAACCCAGACGCTGGAGTGCGTCGAAACCGGCATGGTGCTGTCGGTGACCTATGACCAGGTCGAGCAGCTTTACGTTCAGAACCCGGCGTTCGGCTTCTACCTCCTGCGTCTGTTCAGTGCCCGCCTGTTCGAGAATATCTCGACACTCGAGCAGCGGCTCGCACAGCACGCCACCCCACAGGTCGCGGAGCCAAAACCTGCATGAGCCCCGCGACGAGTTCTGGAGGCGCCGCAGTGCCGGATGACGACAGTCTGCTGGCTTCGCTTCGTTACCTGTTTGCCGATATCATCGGCGATGAGGACGAGGGGCCGCCGGTGCTGCCCGACGCCTGCCCGGACCACCTCGGGCCCGCGGTCACCGAGGCCATCGATCTGTTGATCGCCTATCAGAGCACGAGCTACGCCCAGCTCTATATCGACCGGCTCAAGCGCTTCGTCGGCCGCCGCGGCGTTGACGACGCGCTGCTTGCCGAGATCGCGCGGCTGATGGCCGAGCGCATGGCCTATGAAGACGCGATCCGCATCGCGCAGCTCAAGCTCGGCGAAGTCAACGCGGCGGGTGGCCTTGCGGCGCGCTCGGCCGACGACGTCAAGAAGCTCCGCTTCGACGAGTTGATCGACGCCCTGCCTGCGATGGTCGCCGATCCGATCCTCGCCGTGCTGGATCAGCTCGGCTGGCGCCGCCGCCGGGTCTCGATCAGCTTTAGGGCCAACACCCGCTTCAGCATTCGCCGGCTCAGGATCGAGGCGGGCCTCAAGCGCTGGCGGCTGTTCTCGGGGCGTTACGCCAAGGAGCGGATCTGGGTCGAGCGCTGGCTGCACATGATCGACCGCAGCCTGACCAAGCAGCCAGGCGCGGCTTCAGCGATTGTGCAGACCGCGACCATGATCCAGGGCTACGGTGATCCCTATCGTCAGGGCATCGCGGACTGGCACGTGATCATCGACGGGCTCGTCAGGCCGACCTTCGACGGCGTGCTCGCGCTTCCCGATCTTGCCGCCGCCATCACCGAGGCCCGCGCCGCCATCATGCCCGATCCGCGGCAGACGTCGCTGAAGCGCAAGGTCGCCGAGATTCGCGCGCGGGTGCCCGTAACGTCCTAGCGCCAGGCTATCCACGTCATTGCGAGCGAAGCGAAGCACTCCATCGATCCGCGTATGGGGAGGGATGGATTGCTTCGTCGCTTTGCTCCTCGCAATGACGGGGAGGCGCTCGTAATCTACCGCTTGATGTGCGGCGGCGCGTCGTAGCCGCGGCGGCTGGAATAGAACAGCAGGCCCATCAGGCCGACGCCGACCGCGACCAGCAGGGTGATCCCGATCGTGAGCATGACGATGCCGTAGGTCGGCACTGGCGCATCAAGCACCATCAAGCCTTCAAACGCGCAGGCGCCGACGGCGGCCAGGAGGACCAGCAGGCCGATGCTGATTGCAATGCGCATCGTAGCCGCCTCTGCCAAAGGCCGAGAGCAGGGCAGGTTGCGGCGGCTATTCCGCCGCGGCGGCGACTTTGGCCAGCGCCGGCTGCCCGGCCTCGAGAAGCTCGGGGAGCGTCGTCCTGCCGCTCCTGGCGCACCTGATGATGTATCTGGCAACGCGCTTGCGGGTGTCGTGTTCCTCGCCGTGCAGCGCATCGGCGCATACGCGATCCAGCGCAAAATTCATGACGGCGAGCGTATGTGAGTCGAATCTCTCCTCGATCATCGCGGCCCTCCCTATGGACCGGAGTCCGGCGCGGCTATTTGCGGAGCGTCAGCCAATCGCTGACTTCCATCACTGTCTCGGTTTGTCTGGCTTTCTTCATCAGCATTTCGCGTTCCCGTCCCGGCGGCAGCTTGCGTGCCGCAAGGCGTGCATCTTCGGCAAATTTTTGCAGGCGGTCCTCGAACGATCCGGGGGGACGCGCTCTGTTGCGTTTCTTCTTGATCATGCCGCCTCCGAACTGGAACCAGCAATTTTTGGCATGTTGCCCGGAGGCCGTCGTTAACCCATGACATCGGGCGAATTGAAAAATTACACCGAAAGATCGCAAGTGCGATCTTGAGATCGCAAGTGCGACTTAGAGATCGCAAGAGCGATCATGCGATCGCAGGAACGATCTTCGGCGCACTGCGTAACACCATGCGTTCGCTGCTTTGCTCCCCGGAAAGCGGTGAACCACTCCGGTGACGGGCCTCGGCGAAATTCATCGTCGGGGCCCGCATAGCTTCAAGGGATATCAGCCAAGGAGTTTAGCAATGCCACATTCCAATCACGGTATCGTCAAGGATAACAAGGGTCAGGAGCAGCCGGCCGACAAGCAGCGGGCGCAGAGCGCTCACAAGACCGAGCCCCGAAAGCCGCCGACGCGCGAAGCGACGCGTGATCCGAAACTGAACGACCCCGACAAGACGCCGGGCTCCGGCATGACATCAGACGATCGCGGCGATCCTCCAACGGGCTGAAACAAGCATTTTGCTGTGCAGCAAGTGGGGCAATGTGGCAGGAACGACGGTACGGCTCCGCCGTTGGCCTCGCGAGACAGCCTTGGGACATCAATGGAGAACTGACATGGCGATGGACGAGAAAGAAGGTCGGAAACCTGATCGGCAGCGACAAGGTCGAGGGCACCGCGGTCTATGGATCGGACGAGCGCAAGATCGGCTCGATCGAACGCGTGATGATCGACAAGCAGAGCGGAAGGGTGTCCTACGCCGTGCTCGGCTTCGGCGGTATCCTCGGGCTTGGCAACGACCACTATCCGCTGCCTTGGCAGTCGCTCAAGTACGACACCAGGCTGGGCGGTTATGTCACCGGCGTGACCGAGAGTCAGCTGCGCGGCGCGCCCAAATACGGCAGCGAGCGAGACTGGAATTGGGCAGATATCGGCCGCACACGCGCGGTGGATGATTATTACGGCGTGCCGCTCGTCTGAGCGGCGACGAATCCTGGAGGTCCCGCCCTTGAAGGGGCGAGGGCCTTCGGGCTGAGTTGTACGGCGCTTGAGGACGTAACCCGTTACGGCTTCTGGCGTCTGTACACTTGTGAACAGACGGAATAGTTGCGCTATGTAACATACGTTATTGAAATCGGCCCCGCGGTTACTCGATTAGATATCCGGGGAGACCAATGTCGTTGGCGTCGTTAGTTCGGAAATTGGAGCAGTTCGTACGGCTTTCGCCGGTTGATCATGCCATTCTTAATCGCGCGTCGAGCGAGCGCGTCCGCCACTTCGGGCCGCGCGTCGATATCGTTCGTGAAGGCGAGAAGCCGAAAGACGTCCACCTGATCCTGTCCGGCTGGGCCTACCGCTACAAGCAGCTGGAGGATGGCCGGCGCCAGGTGGTGTCGTTCTTCCTGCCCGGTGATATCTGCGACGTGAACGTCTTCATCCTGCGTGAGATGGATCATTCGATCGGCACCATTACCGCGGTGTCGATCGCCGACCTCTCCCGCGAATTCTTCGACAAGGTTGCAGCCGAACATCCGCGCATCGTCACCGCGTTCTGGTGGGAAACCCTGGTCAATGCCGCGATCCAGCGCGAATGGACCATGAGCCTCGGCCAGCGCACGGCGCTCGAGCGGATAGCCCCATCTGCTCTGCGAGATCTGGCTTCGTTTGCGGCTGGCCGGTCTTACTCAAGGCGACAGTTGCGACTTCCCACTGACCCAGGGCGACCTCGCCGACGCCACCGGGCTCTCCAAGGTCCACGTCAACAGAACTTTGCAGGAGCTGCGCGCCGACGGCCTGATCGTGCTCAAGGGAAAGACCCTCGCTCTCCCCAATCTCGACCGGCTGATGCGGGCAGGGCTGTTCAACCCGAACTATCTGCATATGGATCATGAGGGGCGGCAGCTCGATGCGGTCGGGATGACTGATGCCGCGGCGGGGTGATCGGGCCCGCCACCGGAGGCTGTGCCAAAATTCCCACTGGCAAAACGCGCCAGGGAAGCGTCATCTTCACCCGGCGTAAGGCTGGGGATCAGGTAAGGGCAGATGACCGAAACAGCGCGCGAATATATCGACTTTTGGGTGGAGAATAGCGTCCACGCAGCCGAGCAGTTTAGAACGCCGGGCGCGACGCAGGACGTCGAGGAATTGGTGCGACGGCTCATTGCCGGCGCCGGAGGGCAGGGCATCACGGAGGAGGCCATGCGGGACGAGGTTGGCGATATCGCCGACTACATCCGGGAAAAATTGAAGGCCGCCAACAAGGCCGAAAGCGGTCGGCAGCAGTAGTTGCAGCAGCCAAGCTGCATTCGAGCGAGATGCTTTTCCAGTGACGTCGTGCGCCCTCTGTTCGAAAGAGAATGAGAGCCACGCCTCGCATGATTCACGTCGCGAGTTTGCAGAGAGTGAATCACAGGTTGTTCAAGAGACGCAGTGTCGTCCTGGCGAAAGCCAGGACCCAGTACCCCAAATCTCAATTGTTGCGCGGCGCTGGGGCCGCGATCCCGTTCAGCACCGAAAGCGGTGGTACTGGGTACTGGGTCCTGGCCTTCGCCAGGACGACAGCGGTGGATCTGGCGCGACCGCAGGGACGGGCGTGTATGTGGCGCAACCGCCTTCACCCGTTCGCGGCCTTCACCACCACGAGATTGTCATCGACTGCCGGCGGGTGGCGTTTGAGGTGGTCGCGGCGCAGCGCGATCTCGTCGCGGACCAGTTCATAGCCGAGCTTGAAGGTGTCGAGGCCGTCGCCGGAAACGGTGCCGTCGCGCAACCCGATCACCGCGCCGCGCAGGATCGCCTCGAGCTCGTCCTGCAATTCGTCGAGATGTTCGGCGCAGGTGGTGTGCTCGACGCGCTCGCCGATGTCGAGGATCCGGCCCGCCAGTTCGCTGGCCTTCTCCGGCGCGACGCGGGTGATCTTGGTGTAGATCGCAGCGAAGATCGAGCCGATGATACTGAGCGCGGCGGCGCCGAGATACATCACGTCGCTGTAGCGATCCATGAACGATTTGGTATCGTCGTTGATGTATTCGGCCGCGCCCTGATGGGCGACGATGAAGGCGTCCTTGTCGGTCGCCGCCGGCTCGATCTTGGAGGCGAAGCCGTCGTCGAGCGCGAGCTCGGACTTGTTCTCATAGACTCGATGCGCGCGAGTTCGGCCGCCGTCGTCGTGGGCATCCAGGATTGCGCCACCAGCAGCCATTCCAGTCCGATGGTGTCGACGTCGTCGTCGGGGATCGCCGGCGAGGACGACAGCATGCCGGTCGAGACCGTCTCCTCCGAGATCGCCGGATATTTGCGCGCCAGCGCCTTGGCCTCGTCGATCGCGTTCAAGGTGAAGCCGCCGGCACGTTTGGCATATTGCTCGTAGGTCTTGTCCTTGATGATCTTGGAGGCATGCTCGATCACGACCACGGCGGCGAAGCCCGAAGCGAACAGCTTGTCGAACGGCGTGTTCGGCGGCGCCTGCTGCACCCGCTGCGCCACATCCGGGCTGTCGGAAATCTCCAGCGCGCTGCGGACGAAATTGACGCTGTTCTCGCCGTCGCCGACGACCGCGATCTTCTTTCTCTTCAGTTCGGTCAGCGACTTGATCTTCCTGCCGCCGGGGCTCAGCACCAGCACCACGTCATGCTCGAGGATCGCCATGGCGCGGGCGCGCGGCGGCACCTTTCCGTCGGTGCGCAGGATCGCAAGCGTTGCTGCGCGGCGATCGAACTGCGCCAGTGCCTTGGCGTTGTCGGGGTTCGGCGCGATCTTCAGCCGCAGCCGCGACGAATTGTTCTTCAGCACGGTGGCGAGGCGGGCGGCGAACTTGGCCTCCGGGCCCTTGGCATCGCCGACCGCAAACACCAGCGTTTCCGAATTACGCAGCCAGACCCGGCCACCGACCACGGTGATCGCGCTCAGGAACAGCGTCAGCATGGTGAAGATGATGATCTGCGCGCGGTTGCTCTTGGCGACCGGAGGGCGTGGCCGCGGCAACACTGGCGAAGGCGCGGGGGCTTCGGCACTCATGGCTGATCACCTGGCTCATCACCCGTCCGGGACGGCCCGTTGCCGCGACGGCGCGGCGCTGCCCGGTGAATCCGTAAATGACTATAAAAGAAAGAAAATTTCCTGTGCCGCCGACGATATACCTCCCTGGCGGGAATGCAAACCGGCCACCCACCGTAACCTTAATCCCGGTTCGCCTGCGCCGCGATGCCACATGACCATCGCCACTATCGACGTCCGAACCCAGATGTGATTTTCGAGGGGCCGCAGGTGCATTCCGCCGCCGGAGATGTCATAAATGACACAAGCTCCGCTTTGCGGAATTGTGCTGACGGCCTGACCCGGATTTCTTGCAATCACATTCATCGAAGTAAAAGGGCGTCAGCTTGTTGTTTCCTTCCATGTCATCGTCGGTGTCGGTTGGTGCCCTGGTGGGATGGATGTTGCTTCTCACCGCAAAGCACATCATCGCTGACTTCATGCTGCAGAACGCCTGGATGGCGATCGGCAAGGACCAGAAGACCGGCTGGGCCATGCCGCTGCTCGCGCATTGCCTGGTCCATCTCGCGGTCGCGCTGGCGCTGATCCTGGTGGTGGCGCCGCGATTCTGGTACGTCGCCTTCGTCGACTTCGTGATCCACATCATCATCCGTCGATCGTTGCAAGGGCATCTGCGCCTCGCATCTCGGCGTGACGCTGGAGTCCGGCCATCCCTGGTTCTGGACCCTGATCGGGGTCGACCAGGCGCTGCACCACCTCACCGGATTCGCGCTGTCGATCTACATGGCCGCGAACTGAGCGGCGCGCGGACGCCTCCTTCCACATCCTGTCCCTGACCATGACCCTGCTTGCTGCGGGCGGATGTGATTCGCGTGCAACGGGCAAGGGGCCCCGGAGGCGACCGGAGGCCGTGGTTAACCTTTCGTTAGAGGATTGCGCGGCATCTTCCCGATCGAGGGGGATTTGCAAATGTTTTCAAGCCGCGACGCGTTCGAGAACGATGCCTGCCCAGTTGCGGACGACCTGCTCGGCCAGATGTACCGCGCCAATCCGAACGGGCTTTCGCTGCTGGTTGCCAATGTCGCGCCCGACGTCAGGGCGATGCTCGCGCTGTTCTGCTATCGCCGCAGCCATCTGCACGCACTCGCACTGGCGATTGCGTCGAGCTGCAGCGAGTGGGAGCTGGTCAATTCCGGTGGCCGCGTCGGGTCGACGCTGTACGCTCTGTCGCGTGAGCCGGCCCGTGCTGCGACCGTGTCGCATGGCGGCCGCAAGCCGATCACGCTGTCGACCAAGCCGCTGTCGAGCTTCGCGCCTGTTGTCGATGACGAGCTCGACGACGAGGACGTCAGCGAGACGGTGACTGTGACGGCTTAAGCATGATCCGGAAAAGTGGAATCCGGTTTTCTCTCGCGACAAACGCGGAACGCGTTTGCGCGGAGATCATGCGCAAATAAAAGAGCCGTGCTCAATCCGGCTGCGCGCTCGGGATGAGCGGCAGCCCGTGCCGGCGCCGCGCCATTGCGCATTCTGCGTCGCCCGGCAGGCAGGTTCGGCACACCTCCGGCCGCACCGCATAGACCTCGCAGCGCGTTGCTTCGCCGACCCGGCCTGACAGCGCCGAGCAGCGGTCACCCTCGCAGCGCATCCCTGATTGCCGCGCGTTGACGAATTGCGCCGGGATCAGATCGAGCTGCGCGTCGTCTTCCACCGTGAAGCGCGGCCAGTTCACCGAATAGCTGCAGCAGGCGCCGCAGGACTGACAGGGGCTCGCGTCCGTCGCGTCGATCGCGTTGCCGGTCATCAGGTGTCCCTCGGTGCTTCCCACACCAGGCTGCGCCGCCAGCGCGCCCTGAGCAGGTCGCGCCGCTCCGGATATTTCTCGTCGTGATAGATCGCGGTGACCACGCGGTCGGTGCGGAAGCTGCGGAAATCCTTGCGCAGCTCGCACCAGGCGGCGAGCAGCCGCACCGCCTCGTGATAGCCGACCGCGATCGGCCAGATCGTGCGCTCGCTATCGCGGCCATGCTCGTCGCGATAGTTGAGCGTGATCTTCTTGCCTTCGTGGATCTGGCTGCGGGTCCTGACCATGTCGATACGGTCGGGCTCCCGGTTCCAGGCGGAGCGGGCGCGGCTCGCCGGCTCCAGCACGAACGGCCGCAGCCGGTCGGGCACGGTCTCGGCGATCTTGGCCATCAGGTCCTCGGCCGCGCGCGCCAATGCCGGATCGGCGTGACCGACCACCCATTGCGCGCCGAGCACGCAGGCCTCGATCTCGTCGGGTGTCAGCATCAAGGGCGGCAGGTCAAAGCCCTTCTCCAGGATGTAGCCCATGCCGGCCTCGCCGCGGATCGGCACTCGCTGCTCGATCAGGCTGGCGATGTCGCGATAGATGGTCCGCTTCGATGTCTCGAGTTCGGCTGCGATCGCGTCCGCGGTCAAAGGCTTACGGGTACGGCGGAGCACCTGGATGATCTGAAACAGCCGGTCGGCGCGTCTCATGGCAATTCTCTTGGTCGCTCTCTTGGCGGGTGTCTTAGCAGTGTTTTGGCAGCTGTCTTGACGAGTGTCTTGACGGGTCTCGCAGTGTCTCGGCGGGTCGGCTTTTCGCGCCCCCTGTCACTGCTGCTGACAGCATGTTGGCAGCAGGTGGGGGCTATATCAGGACAACACCTCAAGTGAAGGGAATTTGTCCATGACGAATCTTGATGAACTCGGTTTCCGGCAGGCGCAGAGCTTCGCGCTGGAACAATTGGTCGCGGTCTACTCCACCTCCGGCGATCTGCGCTGGGCCCTGGTCGCGCTGGTCGCTCAGTCGATCGGCGCAGCCTGGTCCTACGGGCGGGCACGGCTGGTCAAGCGCGTTCGCGAGGCGGTTCGCCGCCTCGCGCCGGTCGGCCCGCTCGACAGTGAATGCCACTACTGCTGACACCATGCTGGCAGCAGGGGGCGGCTAGCTTCAATTCACGACCACAGGCGATCGGGAGCTTCATATGATTACGCTTTTTGGCTTTGGCACGGGCTTCGGCTTGCCGGAAATCAGCCCCTTCGTGACCAAGACCGAGGTCCAGCTCAAGATGGCCGGGCTCGACTATCGCAAGGAGAAGGCCATGCCGCCGGCCTCTCCCAAGGGCCAGCTGCCGTTCATCGCCGATGACGGCGAGACGATCGCCGATTCGACCTTCATCCGCGCCCATCTCGAGGGCAAATACGGCTTCGATTTCGACGCGCCGCTGAGCCTGCAGGCGCGCGCGCAGGCCTGGGCCTTCGAGCGCATGATCGAGCATCACGTCTACTGGGCGCTGGTCGGCGCGCGCTGGGTCGACGACACCAATTTCGCCAAGGGGCCCGCGCATTTCTTCGACGGCGCGCCCGATCATCTACGCGACAAGATGCGCGAGGACGCCCAGTTCCGCGTCGCCGAGAACTATCTGTTGAGCGGGCTTGGCCGCCACGGACCCGACGAGGACGTCGATCTCGCGCTCCGCTCGTTGTTTGCGCTGTCGGTGCAGCTCGGCGACAAGCCCTATCTGATGGGCAACGCCCCGTGCGGCACCGACGCCACCGCGTTCGGCGCGCTCGCGGGAATCCTGACGCCGTTCTTCGATTCGCCGCTGCGCGAGCGCACCGAGAAATTCGACAACCTCACCGCCTATGTCGGCCGGATGATGCAGCAATATTATCCGGAATTCGCCTGGGCGCCGTTGCAGCAGCAGGCGGCCTAACCGGCTGGGGCAGGAGCGGGCTCGCCCTTCAATGCGGCGAGCTCCGCCTCGAGTTCGGCGATGCGCTGGTCGCGTGAGGCAAGCGCGCTGGCCACATCGGCCGCGTCGAACTTCTGCGGGATGTGCTGCGGGCAGTTGGTGTCCCACGCCGCGACCTTGAACAGAATCACCTGCTCGGGCCGCGCGCGATAGCCCTGCGGCATCAGCGAACGCGTCAGCGCCGGATCATCTTCAACCACCCGCGCCTCGCCCCAGATCTTCACGCGCTGCCGGTAGGCGTAGTTCATCACGAAGATGTGGGCCTTCGGGTTCTCCGAGAGGTTGCCCTGGGTGATGAATTGCCGGTTGCCGCTGTAGTCGGCGAACGCGATGGTGTGCTTGTCGAGCACCTTGATGAAACCCTTCGGCCCGCCGCGATGCTGGATGTAGGGCTGGCCGCCGGCCGAGGCGGTGGCGAGATAGAAGCTGTTGGTGTTGGTGAGGAAGGCCGCGAGGTTCTCGTCGACCTCGGTTTGCCAGCCGCCATGGGCCTCGACCTCGGCATAGGTTGCGCGCGAGCCTTTGCGGGTCTGGATTTCCTTCACCCCCGGGGTGAACCCGACATCGCTCGAATAGCTGCGAACGTCTGACATCTGAGCCTCCCGCCACGGGCGACAAAGCGGCCGTCCTCGGACCCTAACATGGGCATTTCCGGATCGTAGGCAATCTTGGGAATTGACACTTCACTGTTGCCGATTATGCAATAGTGCCATGGACCGGATCGATGCCATGCAGGCGTTCGTCGCGGTGGCGGACCTCGAGGGGTTTGCCCCCGCCGCCCGCAAGCTCGGCCTGTCTCCGTCCGCCATCACGCGGCTGATCGCGGCGCTGGAGGAGCGGCTCGGTGCGCGGCTGCTGCAGCGGACCACGCGGCAGGTGACGCTGACCGACGCCGGCTCGCGCTACCTGGAGCGGGCGCGGCGGATCCTTGCCGACGTCGAGGAGGCCGAGGACGCGGTAGAGAGCGAGCGCACCCGCCCCGAAGGCCGCTTGGTGATCTCGGCGCCGTTCGGCTTCGGGCGGCTCCATGTCAGCCCGGTCGTGACCGCCTACCTCAAACGCTATCCCGATGTTGGCGTCGACCTGCGGCTGTCGGATCGCCGGATCAACCTCGTCGAGGACGGCGTCGACCTCGCGGTCAGGCTCGGGCACCTGCCGGATTCGACGCTGGTGGCGCGGCATGTCGGCCAGATGCGCCGCATCGTGGTGGCTTCAGCCGGTTATCTCAAGCTTCGCGGCGAGCCGAAGCGGCCGGCGGACCTCACCGCCCACGACACGATCCAGTTCGGCGCGATGACCGCGACGCCGGATTGGCGCTTCATGGAGGACGGCCAGGAGATCCGCATCACGCCGACGCCGCGCTTCACCAGCAACAGCTCGGACGCTGCCATCCAATACGCCGAGCAGGACGGCGGGCTGACCCGGGTGATGGCCTACCAGGCCGCCGAATCGCTGAAGGCGCTGCGGCTCAGGATCGTGCTCGCCGAATTCGAGCAGCCGCCGGTGCCGATCCATGTCGTCTACCCGACATCCCGGCTGTTGTCGGCCAAGGTGCGGACCTTCATCGATCTCGTCACCGAGATCACCGACTGGCATTTCGGCTAGCGCGAGACGCTTAGCTCGCCGGCGCCTTCTTCGGCACCACACGGAACGTGCCGCTGGCGCGCGCGATCGTCACGCCGTCGGCCTTGATCAGGCTTTGTGCAAAGCAGATCGTGCTGCCGGTCTTGATCACATCGCTCTCGATCGCGAGCCACTGCCCGACATTTGCGGAGCCGACGAAATCGACCGTGAGCGAGATCGTCACATACGAGGTCGTCCAGCCGGTCGCCTGGCCGCAGCTATAACCCATCGCGTTGTCGGCAAGGGCCGCGATCAGCCCGCCATGGATCAGGCCGCGGCCGTTGGTGTGCGGCCTCGCCAGCCGCAGGCCGATGATGACGGCCCGCTCGGTCTTCCTTTGGTACAGCGGCTCCCAGGGCTCGGTGAGCGGGCTCTTGCGGAACAGCGGCTCGAAGCCCTCGGGGACATCTTGGGGAATGTCGGGGGCGACTTGCGTGTCGGTGGTCATCTCTGGCTCGCGTATGGCGTTGCGTTGCCGCCATTGAACGCGATGTCGATCGCGGTTTCACCGCCTACAAAGTTTTAAACGGGATTTGCGGGGGCGTTTGAAAGTGGCTCCGGCCTGTCGCCATATCCCTCGCCGTCATCGTCCGGAGAGGCCACGGCGTACTGGATACCCCGCATGCGCGGGGTATGACAGCTGACGGCACAACGGCGAGGTTGCTCGACGAAAAAACAGCAACCGATCTAGAACGGCAGCCCCACATAATTCTCCGACAGCGAGGTCGACGCCGCCTTCGAGCTGACGAGATAGTCGAGCTCGGCGATCTGGATGCGCGCGGCGAATTCGCCCTCGTCAGGGAATTTGTGCAGCATCGAGGTCATCCACCAGGAGAAGCGCACTGCCTTCCAGACCCGCGCCAGCGCTTTGGCCGAATAGAAGTCGAGACCGGCCGAGGATTTCTCGTCGTAATATTCGCGTAGCGCCTGCGACAGATAATGCACGTCGCTGGCCGCAAGGTTCAACCCCTTGGCGCCGGTCGGCGGCACGATGTGCGAGGCGTCGCCGGCCAGGAACATGCGGCCGAACCGCATCGGTTCGGCGACGAAACTGCGCAGCGGCGCGATGCTCTTTTCGATCGAGGGGCCGGTGATGATCTCGTCGGCCGCCTTCTGGTCGAGGCGCCGCTTCAATTCATCCCAGAACCGCTCGTCGGACCATTGATCGACATGATCGTCGAGCGGGCACTGCACGTAATAGCGGCTGCGATGGGTCGAGCGCATCGTGCAGAGCGCAAAGCCGCGCGCGTGGTTGTTGTAGATCAGCTCCGGCGAGACCGGCGGCGTTTCCGAGAGGATGCCGAGCCAGCCGAACGGATACACCCGCTCGTAGCTGGTGATCGCCGACGCCGGCACGCTGGCGCGGCTGACGCCGTGGAAGCCGTCGCAGCCGGCGATGAAATCGCAGGCGAGTTCGTGGGTGACGCCGTCCTTGACGTAGCTGACGCGCGGATGATCGGTGCCGAAATCATGCGGCGTGACGTCGGCGGCGGAGTAGACCGAGGTCAGGCCGGCCGCCTTGCGGGCGTTCATCAGGTCGAGCGTGACCTCGGTCTGGCCGTAGATGGTCACGGTCTTGCCGGTCGCCGCGTGCATGTCGATGCGGTGCCGCGCCCCGCCGAACGCCAGCTCGACGCCGTGATGAACCAGGCCTTCCTGGTGCAGCCGGGCGCCCGCACCGACGCTGTCGAGCAGCGACACGGTGCCTTCCTCGAGCAGGCCGGCGCGGATCCGCCCCAGCACGTAATCCGGGGTCTGCCGCTCGAGAATGACGTTTTCTACGCCGAAAGTATGAAGTAGTTGCCCAAGCAACAGTCCGGCCGGACCTGCGCCAATGATTGCTACTTTTGTCCGCAACACCTGCTCCTCCCGATCGGATAGGCTTTCAGCAGGCGCCCGCGCCGGGGCGGTCGCCATCAACTTGCCAAGGCAACTATATCATATAACAGTTTTGGCAAGGTGGATTTGCGCGGGACCGGCGTTCGCCGCAGCGCAAGATGCGGGAGAGGCCGGGTGCGACGAGGCGTCCTCGCTGCGGATTTCGTCTTGAATATCCGAGCGAATTAGATAACATGTTAAGTAATGAGACCGGGCACGAAGCCCGTCCTGGAGAGGAGGAGAGGTGATGAGGAAGAGTTTGTTGGCGCTGCTGATGGCAGCCGCCGCCATCGTGCCGGCCGCAGGTCCTTCGCAGGCGCAGGACAAGACCGTCAATCTGAAAGTGTCGCTCTGGGTGCCGCCGGCGCATCCGCTGGTGCCGGCGACGCAGGCCTGGGCCGCCGACATCGAGAAGGCATCGGGCGGCACCATCAAGGTCACCGTGTTTCCGTCCGAGCAGCTCGGCAAGGCATTCGACCATTACGACATGGCGCGCGACGGCATCGCCGACGTCACCTATGTCAATCCCGGCTATCAGCCCGGCCGGTTCCCGATCGCGGCCGCGGGCCAGCTCCCGTTCGTGTTCTCGGACGGCAAGAAGGGCACGCTGGCGCTGAACGAGTGGTACCACAAATACGCGCCGACCGAGATGAAGGACACCAAGCTCTGCTTCGCCTTCATCCACGATCCGGGCGCGCTGCACGGCAAGAAGAAGATCCTGCTGCCGAGCGACCTTAGCGGCGTGAAGGTGCGACCGGCGCAGAGCACCATCGGCGAGATGGTGAAGATGTTCGGCGGCACCAATGTGCAGGCCTCCGCCCCGGAATCGCGCGACGCGATCGAGCGCGGCGTGGCCGACGAGATCACCTTCCCCTGGGGATCGATCTTCCTGTTCGGCATCGACAAGGTGGTGAAGTACCACATGGACGTGCCGCTCTACACGACGGTGTTCACCTACAACATCAACCTCGCCAAATATAATGCGATGTCGGACGCCCAGAAGAAGGTGATCGACGATCATTGCACGCCGGAATGGGCCTCCAAAGTCACCGATCCCTGGACCGATTTCGAAGCCAATGGCCGCACCAAGATGAAGGCGCTGCAAGGCCACGAGGTCTATCCGCTGACGGCGGATCAGCTCGCCGAGTGGAAGAAGGCGGTCAAGCCGCTGCGCGACAGCTGGGCCGAGGCGGTGAAGAAGGCCGGCGGCGATGCGGAGAAGATCGAGGCCGATCTGCAGGCCACGCTGAAGAAGTACGAGGCGGGGATCTGATCCCGTTGCCCCTTCACCTCGCCCCGCTTGCGGGGAGAGGTCGGATCGCATCGTCAGATGCGATCCGGGTGAGGGGGTACAGGTCTCACCGCCTTCACAACTCGTGGAAAGCAGCCCCTCACCCCAACCCTCTCCCCGCAAGAGCGCGGCGAGGGAGCTCATCGAAGCAACGCATGACGCAATCTGCCGAAGTTTCCCAGGACGGCGCGATCACCGGTCCACCCGAGCCGGTGCGCAAGAATTTCATGGACCGCTTCATCGATTCGATCGAATGGGTGGCGGCCTTCTTCGTCGGCGTCGTCGCGCTCAACACCTTCACCGCGGTGTTCATGCGCAAATTCTTCTCGGTGACGATCCCCGACTACTACAATTTCGGCCAGTTCCTGCTCGGCATCCTGATCTTCTGGGGCATCGCGGCGACGAGCTATCGCGGCACTCACATCACGGTCGATCTGGTCTGGGCCAATGCCTCGCCGCGCTATCAGCGCTGGATCGACATCTTCGCGACGCTGGTGCTGCTGTTCGTGGTGACGGTGCAGACCTACACGCTGGTCGACAAGGTGATCGACACCAGGAACAGCCATATCGTCACCATGGATCTCGGCGTGCCGGTCTGGCCGTTCTTCCTGGTGTCGTGGCTCGGCGACGTCTCCGCGGTTTTGCTGATCGCGATCCGGACCTACCGCCTGATCTTCCATCCGGAAGATATCCATGATGCCAAGATCAAGACTGCGGAGTAGACGGCCATGAGTCTCGATTTGAGTCCCGAGGCCGTCGCCGTCATCGGCTTCGTCTGCCTGTTCGCGCTGATGCTGTTGCGTGTACCCGTCGGCATGGCGATGGGCCTCGTCGGCATCACCGGCTTCGGCTATCTCACCGGCTTCGCTCCGGCGCTGAAGCTTGTCGGCCAGACCACGATGCGCACGGTGACGGATTATTCCTTCGGCGTGATCCCGATGTTCCTGTTGATGGGCGCCTTCGTGTCCGTCTCCGGCATCAGCCGCGAGCTGTTCCGCGCCGCCAACACCTTTGTCGGCCACTGGAAGGGCGGGCTCGGCATCGCGACCATCGCAGCCTGCGGCGGCTTTGCCGCGATCTCGGGCTCGTCGGTCGCGACCGCCGCGACGTTCTCGGCGGTGGCCTATCCCGAGATGCGCCGCTTCGGCTATCCGCAATCGTTCTCGACCGGCGTGATCGCGGTCGGCGGCACGCTCGGGGCAATGCTGCCGCCATCCACGGTGCTCGCGGTGTATGGCATCATCACCCAGCAGGATATCGGCAAGCTGTTCATCGCCGGCGTGGTGCCGGGCCTGCTCGCGATCCTGATGCACATGATCACGATCGGCATCATCGGCGTGACGCGGCCGCGCTTCCTGCCGGCAGGCAAGAAGGCGTCGTGGCACGAGCGCGCCATGGCTATGCGCGACGTCTGGTCGCCGCTGCTGCTGTTCCTGTTCGTGATCGGCGGCCTTTATGGCGGCTTCTTCGTCCCGACCGAGGCGGGCGCGGTCGGCGCGGTCGGTGCCTTCATCATCGGCATCCTCAGGGGCAAGCTGACCAGGGACGGCATCCTGCAATCGCTGCTGCAGGCGACGCGCACCGCGGCGGCGGTGTTCACGGTGCTGATCGGCGCACTCTGCTTCGGCTATTTCCTCACCATCACCCAGACGCCGCAGAACGTCACTGAATTCCTCACCG
The DNA here is from genome assembly GCF_054057015.1 of Bradyrhizobium sp. JR3.5. Lineage (NCBI taxonomy): Bacteria > Pseudomonadati > Pseudomonadota > Alphaproteobacteria > Hyphomicrobiales > Nitrobacteraceae > Bradyrhizobium > Bradyrhizobium sp. JR3.5. The sequence goes on along the minus strand of NZ_JBSRYV010000002.1, from coordinate 2,153,326 downwards.
GGCTCGGTATCGGCCCTTACGGCGTGCTGGCGCTGATCCTCCTGATGTATCTGGTGCTCGGCTGCCTGATGGACGCGATGGCGATGGTGATCCTCACCGTGCCGATCGTGTTCCCGGTGGTGACCGCGCTCGGTTTCGACCCGATCTGGTTCGGCATCATCATCGTCATGACGGTGGAACTCGGCCTGATCCATCCGCCGGTCGGCATGAACGTGTTCGTGATCAAGAGCGTGATCAAGGACGTCAACATGTCGACGATCTTTGTCGGCGTGCTGCCGTTCGTGATCACCGATCTGATCCGGCTGGTGATCCTGATCCTGTTCCCGCTGCTCGCGACCTGGCTGCCGCAGCGTATGATAGGGTAAATCCATGGTGCCTGAGCTTCAGACCAGATACGTCTTCACCATCACCGCCCCGGATCGCGGAGGTGACCTCCGCCGGCGACATCGGCACCGGCGTCCGCCGCATCATTCCGATCATCGGCGGCGAGGTGAGGGGCGAGACTGTCAACGGCAAGGTGCTGCCGTTCGGCGCCGACTTCCAGATCATCCGGCCCAGCGAGCTGATCGAGCTGGAGGCAAAATATGCCTTCGAGACCGACGACGGCGCCGTCGTCTATGTCGAGAACAAGGGCATCCGCTTCGGGCCGGTCGATCTGCTCGAGAAGCTCAAGCGCGGCGAACCGGTCGACCCGAAGCTGATCTACTTCCGCACCGTGCCGAAATTCGAAACCGGCGCCGAAAAGTACCGCTGGCTGATGGAGCACATCTTCGTTGCCTCCGCCGCCCGCCACGCCGACCGCGTCGTGATCGACGTGCATCAGGTGTTGTGAGGAAGGCAACGGCCACTTCCTGGCTTTCGCCATGACGACGATGATCTGCTGTCATCGCCCGGCTTGACCGGGCGATCCAGTACGCCGAGGCCTCTCGGCTCAAGCACGAACGTCTCTGGAATACTGGATCACCCGCTTTCGCGGGTGATGACACCGCGAACGGAATGCAGCCTTGCGTGCAATGGCGAGCGTTCCGCCAGCCAACGTCCCGTATTGACTCCTGCGATGATAGTTATAAAACATAACTATTCTAACCAGGAAACAATAACGCCATGGGAAACGCTGCCGACGCGGGTGATGCCTCGCTGCTCAGGATCGAGACGCGAGGGGCGGTGCTGACCGTCGGGCTCAACCGGCCGGCCAAGCGCAATGCGCTCAATGACGGCATCATCCTGGCGCTGTGCGACTGCTTTTCCGCGATTCCCGACACGATCGGCGCCGTCGTCATCCATGGCGTCGGCGATCATTTCTCGTCCGGCCTTGATCTCTCCGAACTGACCGAGCGCGACGCCACCGAGGGGCTGGTGCATTCCCAGATGTGGCACCGCGTGTTCGACCGCATCCAGTATTGCCGCGTGCCGGTGATCGCCGCGCTGAAGGGCGCAGTGATCGGTGGCGGGCTGGAGCTTGCCTGCGCGGCGCATATCCGGGTCGCCGAGCCGTCGGCCTATTTCGCGCTGCCCGAAGGCCAGCGCGGCATCTTCGTCGGCGGCGGCGGATCGGTGCGGCTGCCGCGCCTGATCGGTGTGCCCAGGATGGCCGACATGATGCTGACCGGCCGGGTCTATTCGGCGACCGAGGGCGCAGCCTACGGCTTCTCGCAATATCTCACCGAGGCCGACGGCGCGTTGCCCAAGGCGCTGGAGCTTGCCGAGCGCGTCGCAGCCAATGCGCCGCTGACCAACTTCGCAGTGTTGCAGGCGCTGCCGATGATCGCCGAGGCCAATCCGCAGACCGGCCTCTTGATGGAATCGCTGATGGCGACGGTGGCGCAGAGCGATAAGGAGGCCAAGAAGCGGATCCGCGCGTTTCTGGATCGCAAGACCGCCAAGGTGAAGCCGACATGAGCGCCAAGGCTGATATATCTGCGTCTGCGTCCACTGCGAGTGCGCATCCGCTGCGCCCGATCTCGTTCGGCAATCCTGACGTCACCGTCGAGCGCCGCGACGACGGCACGATCTATCTGCGCCCCAAGCTCAATCTCGCCGACTATCCCGATCGCCTCACCGATCGCCTGCATCATTGGGCAGCGGCCGAGCCGAGCCGTGTGTTCATGGCCGAACGTGCAGCCGGCGGCGGCTGGCGCCAGATCACCTACGCGCAATTGCTCGAGGCGACACGGCGCATCGCTTCCGCGCTGATCGCGCGCGGGCTGTCGGCTGAGCGGCCGATCATGATCCTGTCGGGCAATTCGATCGATCACGCGCTGATCGCGCTCGGCGCGCTCTATGCCGGCATTCCGTTCTGTCCGGTCTCTCCGGCCTATTCGCTGGTGTCGCGCGACTACGGCAAGCTCAGCTTCGTCATCAAGCTGCTGACGCCCGGTCTCGTCTTCGTCGACGACGCCGACAAATTTGCCGACGCCCTGCGCGCCAATGTCGGCCCCGTTGTCGAGATCGCGGCAAGCCGCGGGACCGTGCCCAGCCGCGAGGTGACGCGGCTCGCCGATCTCATGGCAACGCCGGAAGATCCGCGCCTTGACGCGACCCATGCCGCGATCGGTCCGGACACCATTGCAAAATTCCTGCTGACGTCGGGCTCGACCGGCAATCCCAAGGCCGTCATCAACACCCAGCGCATGATCTGCGCCAACCAGGTGATGCTGCGCGAGACATTGGCGTTCCTGAAGGACGAGCCGCCTGTGATCGTCGACTGGCTGCCGTGGAATCACACTTTTGGCGGCAACCACAATGTCGGGCTGACGCTCTTCAACGGTGGCTCGATGTATCTCGACGAGGGCAAGCCGATGCCCGGCGGCATCGAGGAGACCGTGCGAAACCTGCGCGAGATCTCGCCGACGGTCTATTTCAACGTGCCCAAGGGCTACGAATCGCTGCTGCCCTATCTGCGCGACGATGCAGGCCTGCGGGCGAAATTCTTCGAGCGGCTGCATGCGATGTTCTTCTCGGGCGCCGCCCTGTCGCCGTTCATCTGGAACAGCCTCGATGCGCTCGCGGTGCAGGAGAAGGGCTATCGCGTGCCGATGCTGACCGGGCTCGGCGCCACCGAGACCTCGCCGTTCTTCATGTCGGTGCGGCCCGATACCAGCCGCTCCGGCCATGTCGGGCTTCCAGTGTCGGGCAATGATGCGAAGCTGGTGCCGAACAACGGCAAGCTCGAGTTGCGCGCCAAGGGTCCGAACGTGACGCCGGGCTACTGGCGGCAGCCCGAACTGACCGCCAAGGCATTCGACGAGGAGGGTTTCTATAAATTCGGCGACGCGCTGAAGCCCGCCAACGCCGATGATCTCAATGCCGGGTTCGATTTCGACGGCCGCATCGCCGAGGATTTCAAGCTGGCGAGCGGCACCTGGGTCAGCGTCGGGCCGTTGCGGGCGCGCTTCGTCGGCGCCTGCGCGCCGCTGGTGCGCGACGTCGTGATCGCGGGGCTCAACCGCGACGAGCTGGCGGCGATCGTGATCCTCGATCTCGATGGCTGCCGCCTGATCAATCCACAGCTTGCCTCTGGTGACATCGCGGCTGCGGCCAACGACCCGCTGGTGCGTGAAGCCTTCCGGGAACGTCTCGCGCGCGTGCTTGCGAGTGCCACCGGCTCGTCGAACCGGATCGCGCGGGCGCTCCTGCTCGACACGCCGCTGTCGATCGATCGCGGCGAGGTCACCGACAAGGGCTCGATCAACCAGCGTGCGGTGCTGGAGCATCGCACTGACATCATCGAAGCGCTCTATGCGCCGGTGCCGCCGGCATCGGTGATCAAACTCGTCTGACCATTCAAGGAGAGAATGCCATGCAGTTGAAGGACCAGGCCGCCATCGTCACCGGCGGCGCATCGGGATTGGGCGCGGCGACCGCGCGCCGTCTGGCTGCGCAGGGCGCCAAGGTCGCGGTCTGCGACCTCAACGCCAAGCTCGCCGAGAGCGTCGCAGCCGAGATCGGCGGCATTTCGGTCGTGTGCGACGTCGCCGATGCGGCCGCTGCCGAAGCCGCGGTGGCTGCCGCCGCCAAGGCGCACGGCCCGGCGCGGGTGCTGGTCAACTGTGCCGGCATCGGGGTGGCAAAACGCGTGATCGGCCGTGAAGGGCCGATGGCGCTCGCCGACTTCGACAAGGTGATCAAGGTCAACCTGATCGGCTCGTTCAACATGCTGCGGGTTGCGACCGCCGAGATGTCGAAGCTCGAGCCGCTCGCGACTGGCGAACGCGGTGTCGTGATCTCGACGGCTTCGGTCGCGGCCTATGACGGCCAGATCGGGCAGGCGGCCTATTCGGCTTCCAAGGGCGGCATCGTTGCGATGACGCTGCCGATCGCGCGCGAGCTCGCGCAATTCGGCATCCGCGTGCTGACCATCGCGCCGGGCCTGTTCATGACCCCCTTGCTGGCCGGCCTGCCGCAGGAGGCGCAGGACTCGCTCGCCGCCGCGATCCCGTTCCCGCGCCGGCTGGGGCAGGCCGACGAGTTTGCCTCGTTGGCGCTGCACATGATCGACAATCCCTATCTGAACGGCGAAGTGGTGCGGCTCGATGCCGCGCTCCGGATGGCGCCACGCTGACTATGGTCATGAGTATGAATCAGGAGCATCCGACGAGCTTGCTTCCACCTCTCCCATTGGGAGAGGTCGGATCGCGCAGCGATCCGGGTGAGGGGTTACGATCAACAACGAAGACCGTACCCCCTCACCCCAGCCCTCTCCCCGTCGGAGAGGGAGTTCACCGCGGTTGCCGCGCTATCGGGGTTGGCTAAACCATGTTCGTCCATCGGCGCGACGTGCAGATCCAGTGGGGCGATTGCGACCCCGCCAACATCGTCTACTACCCGCGCTACTTCGCGATGTTCGACGACTCGACCTCGATCATGTTCGAGGCGGCTGGTTGCTCGAAGCAGGATCTCATCCACAAATACGGACTTGTCGGCATTCCCATGGTCGACACGCGGGCGAAATTCCACATCCCGTCGACCCATGGCGACTGGATCACCATCGAGAGCCGGATCGAGAGCATCAAGCGCTCGAGCTTCGAGGTGGTGCACCGCGTGTTCAAGGGCGAGGCGTTGGCGATCGAGGCGTTCGAGACAAGGGTGCTCGTCGGCCGCCACCCGGACGATCCCGCCAGGCTGAAATCTGCGCCATTTCCGCAGGAGATCATCGACCGCTTCCTGAAGGGCTGACTTGTTCAGGGCTGACTTGCGGCCCCTCATGACCCAAAGAAGGGGCTGAATTGGCCCGCAAAACTGGTTTAAACCCAAAAAACATATCCGCAGGGAGGAACGAATGAGGAAGGCCACTCTCGCCGCAGCAGTGCTCACAGCAGTCATCGCGCTGCCGGGCGCGTCCGCACTGGCGCAGACCAATGAAATCACCATCGGCATCTCGATCTCGACCACCGGCCCCGCCGCCGCGCTCGGCATTCCCGAACGCAACGCGCTCGATTTTGTGCCGAAGGAGATCGGCGGCGTGCCGCTGAAGCTGATCGTGCTCGACGACGCCGGCGATCCGACGGCTGCGACCACCAATACGCGGCGCTTCGTCACCGAGTCCAAGGCCGACATCATCATGGGCTCCTGCATCACGCCGACGACGATCGCGGTATCGACGGTCGCCAACGAGGCCGGCATTCCGCATCTCGGTCTCGCGCCGTTCCCGATCAATGACGCCCGCGCAAAATGGTCGGTCGACCTGCCGCAGTCGATTCCGATCATGGGCAAGGTGCTCTACGCGCACATGAAGGCGCACAACATCAAGACCGTCGGCTACATCGGCTATTCGGATTCCTACGGCGATCTCTGGGTCAACGACTTCAAGGCCCAGGCCGTGCCGATGGGCCTGACCATGACCGATGAGGAGCGCTTCGCGCGTCCGGATACGTCGGTCGCGGGCCAGGTGCTGAAGCTCGTCGCCGCCAATCCCGACGCCATCCTGGTCGGCGCCTCCGGCACCGCCGCGGCGCTGCCGCAGACCGCGCTGCGCGAGCGCGGCTACAAGGGCCTGATCTACCAGACCCACGGTGCGGCCACGATGGACTTTATCCGCATCGCAGGCGCGTCCGCGGAAGGCGTCATCATGTCGGCCGGCCCGATCATGTCGCCGGAAACCCAAGCCGACAGCGCGCTGACCAAGAAGCCGGGCCTGACGCTGAACGCGGCCTATGAAGCCAAGTACGGCGCCAACAGCCGCAGCCAGTTCGCCGGCCATTCCTTCGACGCCTTCGAGGTGCTGAAGCGCATCATCCCGACGGCGCTGAAGACCGCCAAGCCCGGCACGCCGGAATTCCGCGAGGCGATCCGCCAGGCGTTCATCTCCGAGAAGGAGATCGTCGCGAGCCAGGGCGTCTACAACTGGACCGAAAAGGATCGCTACGGCCTCGACGACCGCTCGCGCATCCTGCTGACGGTCAAGGACGGCAAATACGTCCCGGCGATGTGAGCCGATCTTGATCTGCGAAACGAAGAAGCCGGCCTCGCTAAAGGGCCGGCTTTTTCTCTACCCTCCCCTGGAGGGGGAGGGTCGCTTCGCATCGCGTGAGCGATGTGAAGCGGGGTGGGGTGATACTCTATCGTCGTCGGTGGTGCTTCAGCGGCACGGCTTGCGCTTCGCGAGCGTCGTAGAGCTCGACATAAATCCGCTCCAGCACAGCGCCGAGGTCAGCCGTGATTTCCGAGTTCCAGAACCGGATGACGCGGAAGCCCTCTTTTTCGAGCCATTGTTGTCGCTCGCGATCGCGCATTGCCGTTTCATCGTCGTTGTGATGCCCGCCGTCGAGTTCGATGATCAGCCGCTTGGCCGGACAGAAGAAGTCGACGACATAGGGGCCGATCGGAGCTTGCTTTCGGAAATGCGTGCCTTCCGTCGGCAGTTCCTTCAGCGCACGCCATAATATCCGCTCGTGCGGCGTGGCATTTGCGCGCAGCTTCTTCCCAGCTGCTCTTCGGATCGATGCTGAGACCATTCGTGCGGCTTCACCCCACCCCGATCGCACCCGACGATGCTACGCATCGCCGTGCGCGCTCGACCCTCCCCCTCCAGGGGAGGGTGAAGTGGAGCGCAAGCATTGCGCGAATGCAAGCGTGGTCAGACGTGGTTCATCAGAAGACGCACCCGCCTTCATCCTCCCCTGGCGGGCGAGGTGGGGTGACGCTCTCTCCGCGCTGGCGCGGCGCGTTCTAGATCGCGCTCTCGCCTTCGAGCTGGAAGCCGAGATAGCTCGCGGCGACGCCCTTGTTGGCGGCGATGTCCCTGGCCGGGCCCGACAGCACGAACTCGCCGAGCTCCATCACATAGGCGCGGTCGGCGATCTGCAGCGCGGCCTGGGCGTTCTGCTCGACCAGCAGCACCGAGACGCCGGCTGCGCGGAGTTCGCCGACGATGCGGAAGATGTCGGCGACGATGATCGGGGCGAGGCCGAGGCTCGGCTCGTCCAGCATCAGCAATTTCGGCGCGCCCATCAGCGCGCGGCCCATCGCCAGCATCTGCTGCTCGCCGCCGGACAGCGTGCCGGCGAGCTGCTTGCGCCGCTCCTTGAGCCGCGGAAACAGCGCGTAGACCCGCTCCAGCGAGCGGGCCGCGGTTGCCTTCGCGATCCGGAAGGCGCCGAGCTCGAGATTGTCCTCGACATTCATGGTGCCGAACAATTCGCGATGCTCGGGCACCAGGCTCAGGCCCGTCGCGACGCGGTCCTCGATATCGAGCGGCGCCATGTCGACGCCGGCAAAGGTGGTGCGGCCCCGCAGCGGCAGCACGCCCATGATGGCGTTGAGCAGTGTGGTCTTGCCGGCGCCGTTGGCGCCGATGATGGTAACGATCTCGTTCTCTCCAACGTCGAGCGAGACGCCGCGTACGGCCTCGACCTTGCCGTAGGCAATGTGGACGTCGGTCACCGATAGCAGCGCACTCATGCGGCGGCTCCGAGATAGGCCTTGATCACGTCGGGGTTGCGCTTGATCGCAGCCGGCGTGCCCTCGGCGATCTTGGTGCCGAAATCCAGCACCACGATGCGGTCGGCGAGATCCATCACGAACCCCATGTCGTGCTCGACCAGCAGCACCGACATGCCGCCGTCGCGCAACTGCCGGAGCAGCGCGGCCAGCCGCTGCTTCTCCATGTGGCGCAGCCCGGCCGCCGGTTCGTCCAGCAGCAGCAGCATCGGATCGACGCACAGTGCGCGGGCGATCTCGACGATGCGCTGCTGCCCGAGCGACAGCGAGCCCGCGAGCTGGTCGATCTGGTCGAACAGGCCGACGCGCGCGATCTGCCGCGCGGCTTCCGCCAGCAGTTTCGCCTCATCCGCGCGGTCGAGCCGCAGCATGCTGGAGATCGCCCCGGAATTGCCGCGCAGATGCGCGCCGATCGCGACGTTCTCCAGCACGGTCATGTCGGGCACCAGCTTGACGTGCTGGAACGTGCGGGCAACGCCGAGCTTGACCACCTCTTGCGGCGGAGCGTTTGCGACCTCCCTGCCGAGCACGGCGATCTTGCCGCTGGTTGCGGCCAGGACGCCGGTGATCAGGTTGAAGGTCGTGCTCTTGCCGGCGCCGTTCGGGCCGATCAGTGCGACGATCTCGCGGGTGTTGACGTCGAACGAAACGTCGTTCACGGCGAGCACGCCGCCGAACTGCTTGCGCGCCTTGTCGATGTGCAGCAGGACCGGAGACGTTCCCGCCGCCCGCTCACGGTGTTCCAGCTTCACCGATGTGTCCGGCGTCTTGCGGGCCGGCTTGAACGGCAGCCGCGACATCAGCCAGGGCCAGACGCCCTGCGGTGCGAGCTGCAACAGCAGCACCAGCATGATGCCGAACACGATGGTCTCGAGCTGGCTCTGGCCGCCGAAGATATAGGGCAGGTAGCTCTGCAGCACCTCTTTCAGGATCACGACGATGCCGGCGCCGAGCACGCCGCCCCAGACGTAACCGGCGCCGCCGACGACAGCGATGAACAGATACTCGATGCCGGCCTGCGCGCCGAACGGCGTCGGGTTGGCGGCGCGCTGGAAATGCGCGTAGAGCCAGCCGGACAGGCCGGCCAGCACCGCCGCATAGATGAACACCAGGAGCTTGGCGCGCGGCGTCTGCACGCCGAACGCTTCGGCCGCGATATGGCCGCGCCGCAACGCGCGGATGGCGCGCCCGGTGCGGGAATCCAGCAGGTTCATGGTCAATAGCGCCGCGAGCAGCACCGCAACCCAGATCGCGTAATAGATCGTGTCCGGGCTCAGCATCTTGAACGAGCCGATCGAGAGCGGCGGGATACCCGAAATGCCGTCGTTGCGGCCGAGGAATTCGAGCTTGCTGAACAGGTAGAACAGGCCGATGCCCCAGGCGATGGTGCCGAGCGGCAGATAGTGGCCTGACAGCCGCACCGTGACGATGCCGAGCAGCACCGCTGCAATGCCGCTGACCACGAGCGAAGCCGGCAGCGTCAGCCACGGCGAGACGCCGTAGGCGGTGGTCAGCACCGCCGTGGTGTAGGCGCCGAAGCCGCAGAACGCGGCCTGTCCGAACGAGGTGAGGCCGCCGACGCCGGTGAGCAGCACAAGCCCCATCGCGACCAGCGCGGCGAGGCCGATATTGTCGAGCAGCACGATCCAGAACGGCGGGACGCCCGGGAGAAGCGGGATCACCGCCATCACGAGCGCGAAGATGATGAGAGGGAGCCGCTGTGTCATCGCGCTCAGTCCTTCTCTTCCTCGACCTGGGGCGCTGCGAGCGAGCGCAGCACCAGGACGGGAAGGATCAGCGTGAACACGATGACTTCCTTGAAATTACTGGCGTAGAACGACGAGAAGGCCTCGACGATGCCGACCACGATGGCCGCGACCGCGGTCAGGGGATAGCTGACCAGGCCGCCGATGATGGCGGCGATAAAGCCCTTCAGGCCGATCAGGAAGCCGGTGTCGTAATAGAGCGTCGTGATCGGCACGATCAGGATGCCGGAAATCGCGCCGATCACGGAGGCGAGCAGGAATGCGATCTGGCCCGACAGCGTGGTGCGGATGCCGACCAGGCGGGCGCCGAGGCGATTGACCGCGGTGGCCCGCAGCGCCTTGCCGGTTTTGGTGTAGCCGAAGAACAGCCATAGCCCGACGATGAAGCCGACCGTCAGGGTATACACAGCAAGGCTCTGGCCGGTGAAGCGCAGCGGACCCGCGGTCACCGCGGCGCTCGACAGCGCCGGGCCGCGCAGGCCTTCGGCGCCGAAGAACACCAGGCCGAGGCCTTGCAGCGCCAGATGGCAGCCGACCGAGGCGATCAGGAGCACCAGCACGGAGGTATGCGCGATCGGCTGGAAGGCGATGCGGTAGAGAAACAGCCCGATCGCCGCCACGATCAGCAGCGCCAGCGCAATGTTGACGGCGATCGGCGTATGGGGACCAACCAGGGCATAGACGAGGCCGAGCAGCGCTGTAGGAAAGACGATATTGAGCGCGACCGAGCGCAGCACCAGCCGGGCATGCAGCGCCTTGCGGGCGAAGAACAGGTCGAGTGCGAACGCGACAAGGCCCATCGCGACGGCAAGGCGCACCGTGCCGGGCACCTGGCCGGTCGCCAGCATGGCGTAGCTCAACGCGCCGTAGGTCACGAATTCGCCCTGCGGGATCAGGATCACCCGCGTCACCGCGAACACCAGCACCAGGGCCAGCCCGAGCAGTGCGTAGATCGCGCCATTGGTGATGCCGTCCTGCAGCAGGAACAGCATGATCGTTGTGTTCAAGGCCGAGCGCTCCCCCTCAAGCGTCGGACCGCCGCGGCCGGCTGTGCCGGTCGGGTCGGCCGATACCGGCTGTTGATAGCCGTCGATATTTGATATGGTGTATAACGATTATTAGATATAATCTCAAGGTCCCCGAGCGTCCCGCGGGGTTTTTGTACCGGGATTGCGAGCCTGGAGCGATGACTGTTTCGAAAACCGCCTCCGATGCCGTCCGTTCGTCGCGTGCCCCGCGCAGGGAACCGGTCGATCCTGCCGGGGACGACAGCATGTTGCAATTGGGCGAACTGTCCGGACTGCTCGGCTATTCGCTGAAGCGCGCGCAGCTCAAGGTGTTCGAGGACTTCCTGCGCTGCGTCGCGCCGCTGCAGCTGACGCCGGCGCAGTTCTCGGTGCTGCTGCTGCTCGACAAGAATCCGGGCCGCAACCAGACCGAGATCGCCAACACGCTCGGCATCCTCAGGCCGAATTTCGTCGCCATGCTCGACGCGCTGGAGAGCCGCGACCTTTGCGCGCGGATGCGCTCGACCAACGACCGGCGCTCCCACATCCTGGTCCTGACCGACAAGGGCCGCGCCGTGCTGGCGCGCGCCAAGAAGCTGGTTGCCAACAAGCACGAGGCCCGGCTGATCGAGGTGCTCGGCCCGGCCAACCACTCCGCGCTGCTGGAGATGCTGGCGAAGCTCGCGCAGGAGTTTTAAGGGGCGGGTTTCGGCCCGTCGGCCGTCATCGCGAGGAGCGACAGCGACGAAGCAATCCATCTCTCCGCACGTGACGCGGTGGATTGCTTCGCTGCGCTCGCAATGACGGGAGAGAGCGGTGCGCGTCAGTCGACCAAAATCACCCTGACATCGTTGACATTGGTCAGCGTCGGCCCGGTCAGCAACAAATCGCCGGTCTGCGCGAAGAAGCCCGTGGCGTCGTTGTTCTCGAGATAGGCCCTGGGATCGAGGCCGATCGATTTCATCTTCGCGAATGTCGCCTGATCGATCACGGCCCCGGCGGGGTCGGTGGCGCTGCCGGCGCCGCCATCGGCGCCGTCGGTGTCGGCGGCGAGGGCCGAGATGTCGGGCGTGTCCTTGAGCAAGTCGGCCAGCGCCAGCGCGTATTCCTGGTTGGGGCCGCCGCGGCCGTTGCCGCGCACTGTCACCGTAAGTTCGCCGCCGGAGATGATCGCGACGCGCTTGCGCTCGCTGCGGGCCTTCAGCGCGAGCCTGGCGTGCCCGGCCGCGACATCGCGGGCCTCACCTTCGAGATCGGCGCCGAGCGCGATGGTCTCGTAGCCGGCGTCCTGCGCGACCTTCACCGCGGCGTCGATCGAGGCCTTGGGCTTCGCCAGCAGCTCGAACGTCGCCCGCGCAAAGGCCGGATCGCCCGGCTTGCAGCTCTCGTTCCGGGAATCGTCGAGCGCGCGGCGGACCGCGTCATCGACGGAGAGGTTGTACTTCGCGACCAGCGCGCGGGCATCCGCGAGCGTAGTCGGGTCCGGCACCGTCGGCCCCGAGGCGATCGCGGAGGGATCGTCATGCGGCACGTCGGAAATCGCCAGCGTGACGATCTCGGCAGCGTGCTGGCCGGCGCGCGCCAACCGTCCGCCCTTGATCCGCGACAGATGCTTGCGGACGATGTTCATCTCGCCGATCGGCGCGCCGGAGCGCAGCAGCGCGCGGTTGACCTGCTGCTTCTGGGCAAAGCTCACGCCCTCGACGGGCGCGATCCAGTTCGCCGAGCCGCCGCCGGTCAGCAGCACCAGCAGGAGATCGTCGGCGCTGGCTTCCGCCGCCAGCCGCAGCGTATCGTCGGCGGCGCGCTGGCCGGCTTCATCGGGCACCGGGTGGCCGGCCTCGACCACCTGGATGCGGCGGGTCGGCACGCCATGGCCGTGCCGGGTGGTGGCGATGCCGACCAGTCGCGACGGCTCGAGACCGAGCGTGTCGAGATAGTGCCGCTCCGCCGCCGCGGCCATGGCGCCGGCGCCCTTGCCGGCGGCGAGGCAGATCACGCGTCCCTTCGGCGCCGGCCGCAGCCGCGATGCTAGCACGACATCGGGATGCGCAGCCGCCACCGCGGCATCGAAGATCGAACGCAGGAAAGGACGACGGTCGGTCATGGCTGTGCTTTCGTGAGAGGGGAGGCATCACGATGGGATTGCTTTTCCCTCTCCCGCTTGCGGGGGAGGGCTAGGGTGGGGGTGTCACCGCGAGTCGCGTGGTGGAGAGAACCCCCACCCGGATCGCATCTTCGATGCGATCCGACCTCCCCCGCAAGCGGGAGAGGTGAGGTGAGAGTCCGGGACGTGGATCGAATCAAAAAACGAATCCTGCCTCTTAGTTTCCGGCGACTTCGCCGCTGATGACGTCGCCGAACAATTGCCAGCGCTCGCCCTTGAACTGCATCAGCTGCAATTGCTCGATCGGTTGGAAGTCGGACGGCCCGGTCGATAGCGTCACGCCGGGCAGCAGGCCGCCCTGCGCAAACTGCTTCAGGCTCGCCGCCTGCTTCATCACGTTGGCGCGGGTGAGGTCGTCGCCGCAGCGGCGCAGCACCTCGACCATGGTCGTCGCCATGTTGTAGCCGGTCATCGCCGAGGCATCGACGCGGTTGGTGTCGGGCATGTACTTGGCGAGCAGTTCGTCGAACGCCTTCATGCCGGCGTCGTCCCTCCACTGCGGATCGCTGGCGTCCTTGGCGTAGGCCGCCGAGATCACGCCCTGCGCATTGTCGAGCCCGGCCGGACGCATCACCGTCGCAGTGGAGGCCGAGACGTTGGAGACGATCGTCACCGGCTTCCAGTTCATCTCGCCGAGCTTCTTGATCGCCTGGGCGCCGAATTTCGGCGTGGTGAAGAAGATGATGACGTCGGGATTGGCGGATTTCAGCCGTACGACATGGGAATCGATGGTGGGTTCGGCGACCTCGTAGCTCTCCTTGGCGGCGATCCGCGCCGGATCGCCGGCGAAGCCGTCTTCCAGGCCCTTGAGGTAGTCCTTGCCCATGTCGTCGTTCTGATAGAGCACCGCGACCTTGGCGGCGGGCTTCTCCTTGAGCAGATATTTCGCGTAGATCCGCGACTCGCTCTGGTAGCTCGGCAGCCAGCCCATGGTCCACGGGAACGTCTTCGGATCGTTCCACTTGGTCGCGCCGGTGGCGACGAACAGCTGCGGCACTTTCTTGGCGTTGAGGTATTTCTGGATCGCGGTGTTGGAGGCGGTGCCGAGCGTGCCGAACAGGAACAGCACCTCGTCGCTCTCGACCAGCTTGCGGGCCTGCTCGACGGCCTTCGGCGGCGAATAGGCGTCGTCATAGGAGATGAAATTGATCTTGCGGCCGTTGATGCCGCTATCGTCGTTGACCTTCTTGAACACCGCGGCCATCGCCTTGCCGACCACGCCATAGGCCGACGCCGGGCCGCTATAGGGCACGATGTTGCCGATCTTGATCTCGGTATCGGTCGCACCGGTGTCGTATTTCTTCTGCGCCCACGCGGCATTGCCGGTCACGGCGGCGACGGCGAGGCCGAGCAGGGCGGTTGCGACACGGTGACGGATCGGCTTCGGCATTTCCCGAAAACTCCTTGTTGTTGCCGGCGCGCAAGGGCGCCGGGTTCGCTGCGGTTGTTGCCGGTTTTCCTAGCGCATTGCCGGGCAAAGTGTAAGCAGGCACCGCCCTCGGCCGGTCGTTGAGCCGGCCCCATGGCCGATGAAAAGCCCCCTGCGACGGTATCGCAGGGGGCCATTGTCGGTCGATTGTCGGCAGGAAATCAGCCGCCGACGTCGGCGCTGATGACGTCGCCGAACAGTTCCCATTTCTCGCCCTTGAACTTCATCAGCTGCAACTGGCTGATCGGGGCGAAATCGTTCGCGGCGGTGTTGATCTTGATGCCGGGCAGCAGCACTTCGGTGCGGAAGTCCTTCAGATTCGCCGCCTGCTTCATGATGTTCTCACGGGTGAGGTTGTCGCCGCACTGCTTCAGCACCTGAACCAGGGTCTGGGCCACGCCGAAGCCGACCACGGTGCCGCCGTCGAGCTTGTCGCCCTCGGGGAAGTCCTTGGCCATGAAAGCGTAGAATTCCTTCATGCCGGGATCATTGTCCCATTGCTTGTCGGAAGCGTCCTTCAGGTAGGCGGCGGAGATGATGTCCTGCGCATTCTCGAAGCCGGCCGGTTTGATCACGCTGCCGACCGAGGCCGACACGTTGTTGAGGAAGTGGGTCGGCTTCCAGCCGATCTCGGCGACCTTCTTGATCGCCTGCGCCGCGAATTTCGGCGTCGCGATGTCGATGAAGACGTCGGCGTTGCTGGCTTTCAGCTTGACGATGTTGCTATCGATGGTCGGCTGGGAAGTCTCGAAGCTCTCTTCGGCGACGATCATGCTGGCGGCCTTCTGGCCGAGACCGTCCTTCAGGCCCTTCAGATAGTCCTTGCCGTAATCGTCGTTCTGGTAGAGCACCGCGATCTTGGCGTTCGGCATGTTCTTCAGGATGTACTTTGCGTAGATCTGGGTCTCGCTCTGGTAGTTGGGCTGCCAGCCCATGGTCCAGGGAAAGTCCTTCGGATCGTTCCACTTGGTGGCGCCGGTGGCGACGAACAGCTGCGGCACCTTCTTCGAGTTCATGTATTTCTGGATCGCCGAGTTCGACGGCGTGCCGAGCGAGTTGAAGATCAGCAGCACCTCGTCGCTTTCGACCAGCTTGCGGGCCTGCTCCACGGCCTTCGGCGGCGAGTAGGCGTCATCGTAGGAGATGAAGTTGATCTTGCGGCCGTTGATGCCGCCGGCATCGTTGATCTTCTTGAAATAGGCGGCCTCGGTGCGGCCGATGATGCCATAGGCCGATGCGGGGCCGCTGTAGGGCATGATGTTGCCGATCTTGATCTCGGTGTCGCTGGCGCCGGTGTCGTATTTCTTCTGGGCAAGCGCAGCGCTGCTGGATATCGCGACGAGCGCGAGCGCGGCCCCGAGGACCGCAAGTCTTGTGGTAGCGGACATCTATGTCTCTCTCCCTGTTGTCAGACGAACGTGTCGCGGCCCCCTGTTTCGAGGGCTCTGTTATTTGACTGCAATGATTAGCATTTCAGGCGGCCCGTCTCAATGAAAAGCCCCTGCGACAACGCCGCAGGGGCCTCGTCTTTAGTCGACAATTCCGGGTTAACCGCCGACGTCGCCGCTCAAAATGTCGCCAAAGCGCTCCCAGGTCTGGCCCTTGAAGCGGATCAATTGCAGTTGCGAAAGCGGCGCGAAATCGGTCGCCGAGGTGTTGACCTTGACTCCCGGCAACAGGCCGCCGGGTTCGTAATCGCGAATGCTGGCCGCCTGCTTCATGACGTTCTCGCGGGTCAGGTCGTCGCCGCACGCCTTGAGCACATGCACCAGGCCCTGCGAGACGATGTAGGCGTACATCACCGAGGCATCGGCGCGGTTCGCTTCCGGATAGTATTTATCGAGGAACTCGTTCCAGGCGATCATTGCCTTGTCGGTCTTCCACTGCGGGTCGGTCGGGTCCTTGAAATATTGCGACGAGATGATGTCCTGGGCGTTCTCGAAGCCGGCGGGCTTGATCACGCTGCCGATCGATCCGGAGACGTTGTTGAGGAAATGCAGCGGATGCCAGTTGAGTTCGGCGTTCTTCTTGATCGCCTGCGCCGCGAATTTCGGAGTCGTGATGTTGAAGAACACGTCGGCGCCGGAGGCCTTGAGCCTGACGATGTGGGAGTCGATGGTCGGCTCCGTCACCTCGTAGCTGTCCTCGGCGACGATCATCGATGCGGCCTTGGCGCCGAGCCCGTCCTTGAAGCCCTTCAGATAGTCCTTGCCGTAATCGTCGTTCTGGTAGAGCACCGCGATCTTGGCGTCCGGCTTGTTCTTCAGGATGTACTTTGCGTAGATGATGGACTCGCTCTGGTAGTTGGGCTGCCAGCCCATCGTCCAGGGAAATTCCCTCGGGTCGTTCCACTTGGTGGCGCCGGTGGCGACGAACAGTTGCGGCACCTTCTTCTGGTTCATGTACTTCTGGATCGCCGAGTTCGGCGGCGTGCCGAGCGAATTGAAGATCAGCAGCACCTCGTCGCTCTCGACGAGCTTGCGCGCCTGCTCGACGGTCTTCGGTGGTGTGTAGGCGTCGTCATAGCTGATGAAGGTGATCTTGCGGCCGTTGATGCCACCCTCGGCATTGATCTTGCGGAAATAGGCCTCCTCGGTCTTGCCGATCACGCCATAGGCGGAAGCCGCTCCGCTGTAGGGCATGATGTTGCCGATCTTGATTTCGCTGTCGGAGGCACCGATGTCGTATTTCTTCTGCGCGACGGAGGGACTCGTGGTCGCTGCGAGCAATGCGACGGCAGCCGAAAAGGCCCCCAACCGCAAACGGATAGCAGGCATTTTGATCTCCCTTGGATCACGGTGAATGTGTCACGATTTTTGGAGTGGAAGCACTTTGCGGCTCCTCGCGGCATTGAATACCTTTCGTCAGGTGCCAGCAACAGAAAGCCCCCCGCGGCGCTGCCGCGGAGGGCGTCATTTAGTCGAACGCGTTGCGAGGAAAGCCGGTGCCGCACAAACGCTCCGCAACACACGCGAAGCGTTTGCATGGTGATCGTGCGTCGTCCTAGTTGCTGAGTCCGCTCGAGATGATGTCGCCGAACAGCTCCCACTTCTCGCCCTTGAAGCGCATCAGCTGCAACTGCTTGATCGGCGCGAAGTCGGTGGCCGAGGTGTTGATGCTGATGCCCGGCAGCAGCGTGCCGGGGACATAATCCTTCAGGCTCGCGGCCTGCTTCATGATGTTGGCGCGGGTGAGGTCGTCACCGCACCTCTCCAGCACCTGCACCATGGTCTGTGCGGCGGCGTAGCCGAAGGAGGTGGCGCCGTCGAGCTTGTTGGCGTCGGGATAATCCTTCTTGAGGAAGGCAAGGAATTTCTCCATGCCGGGATCCTTGTCCCATTGCGGATCGGCGCCGTCCTTGAGATAGGACGCCGACAGGATGCCCTGCGAGTTCTCGAAGCCGGCCGGCTGCATGACGCCGCCGACCGAGGCTGAGACATTCGCGACGAACTGCAAGGGCGTCCAGGCGATTTCGGCGGCCTTCTTGATCGCCTGCGCCGCGAATTTCGGTGACGTGATGCTGATGAAGGTGTCGGCGCCGGCGGCTTTCAGCTTGACGATGTGATTGTCGATCGCAGGCTCCGACGTCTCGTAAGCCTCTTCGGCGACGATCATCGAGGCCTTGTCGCCGAAGGCGTCCTTCAGGCCCTTGAGGTAGTCCTTGCCGAAATCGTCGTTCTGGTAAAGCACGGCAACCTTGGCGTCTGCCTTGTGCTTCATGATGTATTTTGCGTAGACCCGCGCCTCGTCCTGGTAGGACGGCTGCCAGCCCATGGTCCAGGGATAGTTCTTGGGGTCGTTCCACTTGGAGGCGCCGGAGGCGATGAACAGCTGCGGCACCTGCTTCTCGTTCATGTATTTCCGGATCGCAGCGTTGCCTGCGGTGCCGACCGAGCCGAACAGCAGCAGCACCTCGTCGTCCTCGACCAGCTTGCGCGCCTGCTCCACCGTCTTGGGCGGCGAGTAGCCGTCGTCGTAGGAGATGAAGGTGATCTTGCGGCGGTGGATGCCGCCGGCCTGGTTGATCATCTTGAAGTAGGCCGCCTCGGTCCTGCCGATCACCCCATAGGCCGAGGCGGGACCGCTGTAGGGCATGATGTTGCCGATCTTGATCTCGGTGTCGCTGGCCCCGGTGTCGTACTTCTTCTGCGCCAGCGCGACATTGCAGCTCGTCAGGAGCAGAGCCAATGCGGACAAGAGCGCCGTCAGGGACGGACGTGCGGCAGTCATGGTTTCCCCACCTCGGGTTCTTTAGTTTCGAGTATTCAATACGATCGGCGCGGGGCGTCAACAAAAAGCCCCCGCGACTGTTATCGCGGAGGCTGTTGTTTTATTCCCGCAGTGCAACGTCACTCAGAGGGGACGTCGCCGGAAATGATGTCACCGAACAGTTCCCACTTCTGACCCTTGAAGCGCTGCATCTGCAGCTGGGCGATCGGGGCGAAGTCGGTGGCCGAGGTGTTGATCTTGACGCCGGGCAGCAGGGTGTCCGGCGTAAAGTCCTTCAGGCTCGCCGCCTGCTTCATGACGTTGGCGCGGGTGAGGTCGTCGCCGCACATTTCCAGCACCTTGGCGAGCGTCTGCGCGGCGCCATAGCCGTAGACATTAGCCGCCGTCGGTCTTGTCGGCGCCCGGCATGTACTTGTCGAGAAATTCGGACCACTTCTTCATGCCGGGGTCGTTGTTCCACTGCGAGTCGGCGCCGTCCTTGGCATAGGCCGCCGACAGCACGCCCTGGGCGTTGTCGAAGCCGGCCGGCTGCATCACGCTGCCGACCGAGGCCGACACGTTGGTGATGATCTGCAGCGGCTTCCAGCCGAGCTCGGCGGTCTTCTTGATGGTCTGCGCGCCGAACTTCGGCGTGGTGTAGATCAGCAGCACGTCCGGATTGGCGGCCTTGATCTTGACGATGTGGCCGTCGATCGACGGCTCGGACACCTCATAGCTCTCCTCCATGATGATGCTGGAGGCCGCCTTGGCGCCGAAACCGTCCTTGGTGCCCTTGAGGTAGTCTTTGCCGAAGTCGTCGTTCTGATAGAGGATCGCGACCTTGGCGTCGGGCTTCTCCTTCATCAGCCACTTGGCATAGATCTGCGCTTCGCTCTGGTAGCTCGGCTGCCAGCCCATGGTCCACGGGAAGTTCTTCGGATCGTTCCACTTGGTGGCGCCGGTGGCGACGAACAGCTGCGGGATTTTCTTGGAATTCAGGTATTTCTGGATCGCGGTGTTGGACGGCGTGCCGAGCGGGTTGAAGACCAGCAGCACTTCGTCGCTCTCGACCAGCTTGCGCACCTGCTCGACCGCTTTCGGCGGCGAGTAGGCGTCGTCATAGCTGACGAAATTGACCTTGCGGCCGTTGATGCCGCCGCGGTCGTTGATCATCTTGAAGTAGGCTTCTTCGGTCTTGCCGATCACGCCGTAGGCAGAGGCCGGTCCCGAATAGGGGATGATGTTGCCGACCTTGATCTCGGTATCGCTTGCGCCGGTGTCGTATTTCTTTTGGGCGAATGCGGCAGTGGACGTCGCGGCAACAGCGACGATCGCCGCGGAAATCGCGGCGATCCGAACGGTAGAAAGCATAATGTCTCCTGGTTTGGTTCTAAAGATTCTTAGTTCTTCTTGAGCTTTGCGGCCAGTTGCTGGGCAACGATCGCAACCTGCCTGGCGCCGTGCGGCACGAGGAAGATGACGAGGAATAGCAGCACGCCGAACACCGCACCCGAAAGGCCCTTCGAGATGCCTTCGGCGATGTTCGGCACGAAGATGATGAAGGCGGAGCCTACGATCGAGCCGGGCAGCCAGCCGACGCCACCGACCACCATGCCGAGGAACAGCGAGATCGCGAGCTGGATGGTGTAGCCGTCGGGCGCCACGAACTGCACCGCGATGGCGCCGAGACCGCCGGCAACGCCGGTGATGCCGGCCGAGACGCCGAACGCCAGCGTCTTGTACAGCGCGACGTCGACGCCCATCGCGGAGGCCGCGATCTCGTTGTCGCGGATCGCCATGAAGGCGCGGCCGGAGCGCGAGCGCAAAAGGTTTACCGAGGCGATGTAGATCGCGATCCCGACCGCCAGGGTGAAGTAATAAAGCCACATATCCTGCGACATCGGCAGCCCGAACGGGGCATCCGGCTTGGTGACGACGAGGCCCTGCACGCCGCCGGTCCAGTGCTCGAAATAGCCGAGCTTGAGCAACTGCGGCATTGCGGTGGCGAGCGCGAAGGTCGCGAGCGCCAGATAGACGCCGGATAGCCGCAGCGCCGGCTGGCCGAACAGGAAGCCGAAGCCGAAGCAGACGATGCCGGCGACCGGCAGCGTCAGGGCATAGTTCATGCCCGCATGCTCCATCAGGATCGCCGACGTATAGGCGCCGACGGCGTAGAACGCGCTCTGCCCGAGCGAGAACTGGCCGCTTCCGCCGGTCAGGATGTTGAGCGCCATCACCGCAAGCGCGTAGATCAGAAGCATCGTCATCTGGAAGATGATGAAGTTCTTCACGAACAGCGGGATCAGGATCAGCGCGGCAAGCACGACGAGCGAGGTGCCGTAGCCCAGCGTCATGGCACGCTTGGGCACAGCCTCGACGGCGGGGGCTTCTGTGACGATGTCTTCAGCGGCGCTCATGATCAAACTCGCTTGACGATGGCGCGGCCGAACAGGCCTGCCGGTTTAACGACCAGGACGACGATGATCAGCGCGAGCGCGATCGGAAGTTTCAGCTCATTGCCGACGCCGGGGATGTAGGTGCCGACGAGGTTCTCGAAGATGCCGACCAGGAAGCCGCCCATCACGGCGCCGAACGGCGAGGTCAGGCCGCCGAGCACGGCTGCGGCAAATCCGTAGATCAGCACGCCGAGCATCATGTTCGGCTCGAGGAACACCACCGGCGCGATCATCATGCCGGCGATCGAGCCGATCGCGGACGCCATGCCCCAGCCCAGCGCGATCATCCAGGAGGTGTTGATGCCGACCAGGCGGGCCGATTCAGGCAGCGAGGCGGCCGCCCGCATCGCAAGGCCGACCCGGGTGAAGCGGAAGAAGAAGAACAGCAGCAGCAGCATCAGCAGCGTGATGCCGATCATGCCGGCCTGGTGGGTCGAGATCAGCTGGCTGCCGAGGAACGGCGAGGAGCCGAACGGCGTCGGATACTGCTTGATGGTGAAGTCCCAGATCAGGCCGGCGACCGAGTTGATGATCGCATACAGCGCGATGAAGCCGGCGACATTGGTCAGGATCGGGGCCTTGGCCAGCGGCTTGAACAGCAACCGCTCGATGACGATGCCGGCGGCAAATGAAAACGCGACGGTGAGCACGAAGGCGCCCCAATATGGCACACCCCATTGCATCAGCTGCCAGGACACGAAGGTCGAGAACATCGCCATTTCGCCCTGGGCGAAATTCAGATGGTCGATGGCCTGGTAGATCATCACGACCGCGAGCGCCATGCAGGCATAGATCGCGCCCGTGGCGATGCCGGCCAGGACCTGGTTGGCAAAAAGCTCCATTGTGCCAGCTCCTCAGTAGCCGAGATAGGATTTGCGGACGTCTTCGTTGTTCGCGATGTCCTTGGCATTGCCCGACATCACGATCCGTCCGGTTTCGATCACATAGGCCTGGTCGGCGAGCTCGAGCGCGAGCTGCGCGTTCTGCTCGACCACTAGGATAGTCACTTTTTCCTCGCGATTGATCTTGCCGAGGATGCGGAACAGGTCGCGCACGATCAGCGGCGCAAGGCCGAATGACGGCTCGTCGAGCAGCATCAGGCGCGGCCGCAGCATCAGCGCGCGCGCCACCGCGAGCATCTGCTGCTCGCCGCCCGACAGCGTGCCGGCCTGCTGGGTATAGCGCTGCTTCAGCACCGGGAAATGCTCGTACATCCGCTCGATGTCGGAGCCGATGGCGTTCTTGTCGGAACGGCTGATGGCGCCGAGCTGCAGATTTTCCTCCACCGTCATGTTGGTGAAGGTGCCGCGGCCCTGTGGCACATGGGCGATGCCGAGGCGGACCACATTCTCGGTCGAACGTGTGCCGATCGGCTTGCCCTCGAACTCGATCGCGCCGGTCGAACGCACCATGTTGCAGATCGCCCGCAGCGTGGTGGTCTTGCCGGCGCCGTTGGCTCCGAGCAGGGTGGTCAACGAACCCTCGTTGAGCGAGAAACTGAGGCCGTGCAGGGCCTGGACCTGACCGTAATAGGCGCGCAGGTCCTTGACGTTGAGCATCGCTGTCATTGGTCCTTGCTCCCCAGATAGGCCTTGATGACGTCGGGGTCGGCCTGGACCTGGGCCGGCGTGCCTTCGGCCAGCTTGCGGCCGAAATTGAGCGCGACGACGTGGTCGGCGATCGACATCACGAGACCCATGTGATGCTCGACCAGCAACACCGTAATTTTACGGTCATCGCGGATTTTGCGGATCAAATCGCCGAGCACATAGACTTCCTCGTGATTGAGGCCGCCGGCCGGCTCGTCGAGCAGCAGGATCTTCGGATCCGCCGCCAGGGCGCGTGCCAGTTCGACGCGCTTCTGGGTGCCGAACGGAAGTCCCGAGACCACGGTGTGGGCGACGTCCTCGAGATCGAGATAGCCGAGGATGTCGTGCACCTTCTTGTTCATGTCGCTCTCGCCGCGGCGGACCCAGGCGAGGCGCAGCGAGTCGCTGACGATGTCGCTCGAGGTGCGCGCATGCGCGCCGACGCGCACATTGTCGATCACGGACAGATTGGGAAACAGCGCGACGTTCTGGAACGTGCGGCCGATGCCGATCTCGGCGATCCGGTGCGGCGGCCGCGACAGGATGCTCTTGCCTTCCATCAGGATATCGCCGGACGAGGGCTGGTAGAGCCGCGACAGGCAATTGAACAGCGTCGTCTTGCCGGCGCCGTTCGGTCCGATCAGGCCGAGGATCTGCCCATGGCGCATGTCGAACGACACGCCATTCAGTGCAATGATGCCGCCGAACACGACGCTGACGTCGCGAACCGCGAGCAGGGGATCATTCCCCTGCGCGAGCTGTGCCTGCGTCATCTCGTCTCGCCCGCCATCTCTGAGCGGTGCGAGCGGCCCTGCGATGGATTTCGCCGGACGCGATGGAGGCTATCTGATTCCCCTCGGCCAAACGTGCAACTTTCCCTCCTGCTCTAGACTTTTTGCTTTGTTCTTTTTTGGATTGCGGCGCCATTCCACCGAGCGCCTGCTCGATGTTCCTTACCATCGCGACAAGGCGAGGTCCAATGTCGTTGAGTAATCTATCTTCCGTGAAGCGGAATGCCGGCGCGCCGCAATTGAAGGCGTAAGGACCGGTTCCGTCGTTCAATTTCAATGCAACGCCGGCTGCGGCGACGTCGTTCTGCCAGTCGCCGGTGGACAGGGTGAAGCCGTGCTTCGCCACCGTCTCGCCGGAGCGCTCGATGCCGTCGCGGATCTTGGCCCAGCGGCTGCCATAGTGATCCCGCAGCTCGCGTAGTAGAGCCGCACGTTCTTCGGGTGGCAATGCCCAAATATAGGCACGGCCCATCGCGGTGGTCGCGATCGGTACCCGCGAGCCGACGTCGAGCTGCACGCCGAGCGCCAGGCCGTTCCGGCTCTGGCCGAAATAGATCATGCTGTGACGGTCGCGGCCGCCGACAGCAACTGCGCCGCCGGTCGCGCGCATCACTTCTTCTCGATACGGCTCGGACAAATGCCGAACGCCGAGATTGGCGAGCGCGGCGTAGCCGAGCGCCATCGCCGACGGCGCGAGCTGATACTTTTCGAATTTTGGTACAGGTGTAAGGTATCCCAGCTTGGTCAGCGTGTAGGTCAGCCGGGAAATGGTTGGTTTCGGTAACTTGGTGCGGGCCGCAATCTCCTGATTGCCGAGCAGCCCGTCATTGGGTTGAAATGCACGCAGGACATCCAGTCCGCGGGAAAGCGCGACGACGAAATTGCGATCGGTCGCTGCTTTCTTGCTGGCGCGCTTCATTCCCTGCCCTTGTCATGCTCGTTGACAAGGCTCGTGCTTCAAAATAACCCTCCGTGTCAAGATGTGGAATTAAATTTCGCAGTGCGAAATTGGTCTAATCGTAGCGGCTCGACGCAAGTCGTGCAGCTACTCAACACAAGTTCAAGAACAAGCATCCAGGGAGAGTCCCGGTGAGTGAAGTCGTCAAGCTCGAACGTCATGACAACATTGCCGTCGTCACGGTTAACAGTCCGCCCGTGAACGCGCTGAGCGCTGCCGTGCGCGGCGGCATCTTCGATTGCGTCAAGAGCGCCATCGATGACGCGCAGGTCCAGGGTATCGTGCTGACCTGCGCCGGCCGCACCTTCATCGCCGGCGCCGACATCACCGAATTCGGCAAGCCGCCGAAGCCGCCCGGCCTCGCCGAAGTGCTGAGCCTGATGGAGAGCTCGCCGAAGCCGATCGTTGCCGCGATCCACGGCACCGCGCTCGGCGGTGGCCTCGAGGTTGCGCTGGCCTGCCACTATCGCGTCGCCACCAAGGACGCCAAGCTCGGTCTGCCCGAGGTGAAGCTCGGCCTGCTGCCGGGCGCCGGCGGCACCCAGCGCCTGCCGCGCGCGGTCGGTCCCGAGCTCGCGGTCAAGATGATCGTCGGCGGTGATCCGATCGGCGCGGATGCCGCGCTGAAGGCCGGCCTGATCGACGAGATCGTCGAGGGGCCGGCGTCGGGCGGTGAGGCATTTGCGCGCAAGGTGGTCGCCGAGAAGCGTCCGCTGCGCAAGCTGCGCGATGACGACAGCAAGCTCGCCGCGGCCAAGGCCGACCGTTCGATCTTCACCAATGCGGTCGCTGCGCTGACCAAGAAGTCGCGCGGCCTCGAGGCGCCGTTCGCTGCTGCCGACGCCGTCGGTGCCGCGATCGACCTGCCGTTCGATGAGGGCCTGAAGAAGGAGCGCGAGGGCTTCCTCAAGCTGATGAACGGCGACCAGTCCAAGGCGCAGCGCTACGCGTTCTTCGCCGAGCGCGAAGCCGCCAAGATCTCCGGTGTTCCCGAGGGCACCAAGGGCCGCAACGTGGCGCGCGTCGCCATCCTCGGCGCCGGCACCATGGGCGGCGGCATCGCGATGTCGTTCGCCAATGCCGGCATCCCGGTCACCCTGATCGAGACCGGCGAGGAGCAACTCAAGCGCGGCATGGGCATCATGCAGAAGAACTACGAGGCGACCGCCGCGCGCGGTGGCATCCCGGCGGACGCGCCCGCCAAGCGCATGGCGCTGATCAACGGCGTCGTCGGCATCGAGAACATCGGTGACGCCGATCTGGTGATCGAGGCGGTGTTCGAGACCATGGCGGTCAAGAAGGAAGTGTTCGGCAAGCTCGATCAGTACGCCAAGCCGGGCGCGGTGCTGGCCTCCAACACCTCCTACCTCAACATCGACGAGATCGCGCAATCGACCAAGCGTCCGCAGGACGTGCTCGGCATGCACTTCTTCTCGCCGGCCAACGTCATGAAGCTGTGCGAGATCGTGCGCGCCGACAAGACCGCGCCGGATGCGCTGGTCACCGCCGTCTCGATCGCGCGCAAGATCGCCAAGGTGCCGGCGGTGGTCGGTGTCTGCGACGGCTTCGTCGGCAACCGCATGCTGGCGCAGCGCGGCAAGCAGTCCGAGAAGCTGCTGTTCGAAGGCGCGCTGCCGCAGCAGGTTGACGCTGTTGTCACCAAGTTCGGCATGCCGATGGGCCCGTTCGCGATGGGCGATCTCGCCGGTCTCGATATCGGCTGGCGCTCGCGCAAGGATCGCGGCATCAAGTCGGAGATCGCGGACGCGCTGTGCGAAGCCGGCCGTTTCGGCCAGAAGACCGGCAAGGGCTACTACAAGTATGAGCAGGGCTCGCGCGCGGCGCTGCCCGATCCGGAGGTCGAGAAGCTGATCGACGAGACGCTGGCGCGCCTCGGCCGCAAGAAGCGCGTCGTCAGCGACGACGAGATCCTCGAGCGCATGATGTACCCGATGATCAACGAAGGCGCGAAGATCCTCGCCGAGGGTATCGCGGCGCGGCCGTCGGACATCGACGTGGTCTGGCTCTATGGCTATGGCTGGCCGATCTATCGCGGCGGCCCGATGTTCTGGGCCGACACCGTGGGCCTCAAGCACATCGCCGATCGTCTGGCCTTCTACGCCAAGGAGACCAACGATCCTTCGCTCGAGCCGGCGCCGCTGCTGAAGAAGCTCGCGGACGAAGGCAAGACCTTCGCCTCGCTCGCCGCCGCGTCGAAGGCGGCGTGATCTTTCTTGGCGCTACTGGCTCGGTGTTCGGGTTCCCTCTCCCCTTGTGGGAGAGGGTTAGGGAGAGGGGTGGCCGCATCGGCATTGCCCGCGTGAACCCCCTTCCCCAACCCCTCCCCACAAGGGGGAGGGGAGCCCACACGCCGATGCCCACCTAACAGGTGTTGAACGTTTCCATGACCTATCCCGGCGAACAATATTATCCCAAGGGCGTGCAGTGGAGCGACGAGATCACGCGCGGCACGCTGCCGGACCTGCTCTCGAATGCCGCCGCTGAGTTCGGCGCGCGCCCGGTGCTTGAATTCCGCGACCGGCAGATCAGCTACAGCGAGCTTGAGGCGCTGGTCGAGACCGCGGCTGCCGCCTTCATGCGGGCCGGTTACGGCAAGGGCACCTCGGTCGCGCTGTTTCTCGGCAACTCGCCGGACCATCCGATCAACTTCTTCGGTGCGCTGAAGGCCGGAGCCCGCGTCGTGCATCTGTCGCCGCTCGACGGCGAGATCGCGTTGTCGCACAAGCTCTCCGATTCAGGCGCGCGGGTGCTGGTCACCAGCAACCTGTCGGCGCTGTTGCCGACGGCGCTGAAATTCCTCGCCAAGGGGCTGCTCGACCGCCTGATCGTTTGCGAGGATGATCATTGGGGCAAGGTCGGCACGCCGCAGACCGCGTTGCCGGACAATCCAGCTGTTATCACGCACCGCCAGTTCATCGACGGTGCAGTCAAGCCGTCGCAATGGCCTGCGGTCGACGTCGAGGACGTCGCGCTGCTGCAATATACCGGCGGCACCACCGGCCTGCCCAAGGGGGCGATGCTCAGCCACGGCAATCTCACCGCGGCGGTGTCGATCTACGATGTCTGGGGCAAGCCGGGGCGGGCTCGAACGCAACGCGGTCGAGCGCGTGATCTGCGTGCTGCCGCTGTTTCATATCTATGCGCTGACCGTCGTGCTGCTGTCGGCGATCCGGCGCGGCCATCTGATCTCGTTGCATCAGCGCTTCGACGTCGAGGCCGTGATGCGCGACATCGAGGTCAAGCGCGCGACGGTGTTTCCCGGCGTGCCGACGATGTGGATCGCGATCGCCTCGCTGCCCGACCTCGACAAGCGCGATCTGTCCTCGCTGGTGGTCGCCGGCTCCGGCGGCGCGCCGCTGCCGGTCGAGGTCGCAAAGATCTTCGAGCGCCGCGTCGGCATGAAGCTGAAGAGCGGCTGGGGCATGACCGAGACCTGCTCGCCCGGCACCGGCCACCCCAAGGAGGGGCCGGAGAAGCCGGGCTCGATCGGGCTGATGCTGCCCGGCATCGAGATGGACGTGGTGTCGCTGGAGGATTCCACCAAGGTGATGCCGGTCGGCGAGGTCGGCGAAATCCGCATCCGCGGCCCGAACGTCACCAAAGGTTACTGGAACAGGCCGGCGGAGACCGCGGAGGCCTTTGCCGGCGACCGCTTCCTGACCGGCGACATCGGCTACATGGATGCCGACGGCTATTTCTATCTGGTCGACCGCAAGAAGGACATGATCATCTCCGGCGGCTTCAACGTCTATCCGCAGATGATCGAGCAGGCGATCTACACGCATCCCGCCGTGCAGGAAGTGATCGTGATCGGCATTCCCGACGACTACCGCGGCGAGGCGGCAAAGGCCTTCATCAAGCTGCGCGACGGCGAGAAAGTGTTCTCGGTGGACGAGCTGCGCGCATTCCTCGCCGGCAAGGTCGGCAAGCATGAATTGCCGGCGGCGGTCGAGTTCGTCGACGAGCTGCCGCGCACCCCGGTCGGCAAGCTGTCGCGTCACGAATTGCGCCAGCAGCAGCCCAAGACATCTCCATCCAAACCACAACAAACCGCATCAGGATCGCGCTCATGATGGACGATATGGTGCAATGAATCCGTCGTCCCGGCGAAAGCCGGGACCGATACGCTGCGGCCTATGCAAGAGGCACAAGCGGCAGCCGGCTTTGCCAATTCCGATGGCCGGTGGTTATGGTCCCGGCCTTCGCCGGGACGACCAGGAAAGAAGCAGTTGAACTTCAAAAGGAGGATCCGATGGATCTCGCTTTCACCAAGGAAGAGATAGCGTTTCGCGAGGAGGTACGGGAGTTCTTCAAGAACAACGTGCCGCCGGAGACCCGGCGCAAGCTGCAGGAAGGCCGCCATCTGTCGAAGGACGAGATGGTCACCTGGTGGCGCATCCTCAACAAGAAGGGCTGGGGCGTCACCCACTGGCCGAAGGAATATGGCGGCACCGGCTGGAGCACCGTGCAGCACTACATCTTCAACGAAGAGCTGCAGTCCTATCCGGCGCCGCAGCCGCTCGCCTTCGGCGTCAGCATGGTCGGCCCGGTCATCTACACCTTCGGCAACGAGAAGCAGAAGAAGGAATATCTGCCGCGCATCGCCAATGTCGACGACTGGTGGTGCCAGGGCTTCTCGGAGCCGGGCTCGGGTTCGGACCTTGCGTCGCTGAAGACCAAGGCCGAGCGCCGTGGCGACAAGTGGATCATCAATGGCCAGAAGACCTGGACCACGCTCGCCCAGCACGCCGACATGATCTTCTGTCTCTGCCGCACCGACAACAACGCGAAGAAGCAGATGGGCATCTCCTTCATCGTGTTCAGCATGAAGTCGAAGGGCGTCACCGTGCGCCCGATCCAGACCATCGACGGCGGCCACGAGGTCAACGAAGTGTTCTTCGACGACGTCGAGGTTCCCTACGAGAACCTGATCGGCGAGGAGAACAAGGGCTGGGATTACGCAAAATTCCTGCTCGGCAATGAGCGCACCGGCATCGCCCGGGTTGGCGTCTCGAAGGAGCGGCTGCGCCGCATCCGCGCGCTGGCCTCCAAGGTCGAGTCCGGCGGCCGTCCTGTCATCGAGGATCCGGCGTTCCGCGAGAAGCTCACGGCCTGCGAGATCGAGTTGAAGGCGCTCGAGCTCACCCAGCTTCGCGTCGTTGCCGACGAAGGCAAGCACGGCAAGGGCAAGCCCAATCCGGCGTCCTCGGTGCTCAAGATCAAGGGCTCGGAAATCCAGCAGACCACCACCGAGCTCCTGATGGAGATCATCGGTCCGTTCGCCGCGCCCTACGACGAGCACGGCGATGCCGGCTCGAACGAGAGCATGGATTGGACCGCCCAGATCGCGCCGAGCTACTTCAACAACCGCAAGGTTTCGATCTACGGCGGCTCCAACGAGATCCAGCGCAACATCATCAGCAAGGCGGTGCTGGGGCTTTAAGCCGCACATTGAGCTGTCGTCCCCCGCCTCGTGCGGGGGACCCAGTACGCCGCGGCGGTCATGGCAGACGACGACTGCCGGCGATTGCTGGATCCCCGCATTCGCGGGGATGACGAGTGGAGATCAGGGCAGGCGCCCGCGTGATTTTGGAGAGATGGTAAGATGGATTTTGATCTGTCCGAGGAGCAGCGGCTTCTCAAGGAAAGCGTCGACGGGTTGCTGGCGGATGCCTACGACTTCGATGCACGCAAGAAGTACATGAAGGAGAAGGGCGGCTGGAGCAAAGCGCTCTGGGGCAAGCTCGCCGAGCAGGGCCTGCTTGGTCTGCCTTTCGCGGAGACCGACGGCGGCTTCGGCGCCGGCGCGGTCGAGACCATGATCGTGATGGAAGCGCTCGGCAAGGCGCTGGTGGTCGAACCCTACCTCGCCACCGTCGTGGTCGCCGGCGGCTTCCTGCGTCATGGCGGCTCGGCCGAGCAGAAGGCCAAGCACATTCCCGGCATCATCGACGGCAGCAAGACCTTCGGCTTCGCGCAGCTCGAGAAGAACTCGCGCTACGACCTCTTCGACGTCGTGACCACGGCCAAGAAGAAGGGTGACGGCTGGGTGATCGACGGCGAGAAGTTCGTCGTGCTCAACGGCGAGAACGCCGACACCTTGATCGTGACCGCGCGCACCAAGGGCGGCCAGCGCGACAAGTCTGGCATCGGCGTGTTCCTGGTTCCGGCGGATGCCAAGGGCGTCACCAGGAAGGGCTATCCCACGCAGGATGGCCTGCACGCGGCCGACATCACCTTCACCAATGTCGAGGTCGGCGCGGATGCCGCGATCGGCGATCCCGAGAATGGCCTGCCCCTGATCGAGCGCGTCGCGGACGAAGCCCGCATTGCGCTGTGCGCGGAAGCCGTCGGCGCGATGGACGAGTCGCTGAAGGAGACCGTCGAGTACATCAAGACCCGCAAGCAGTTCGGCGTTGCGATCGGCTCGTTCCAGAGCCTGCAGCACCGCGCCGCCGACATGTTCGTCGCGCTGGAGCAGGCCCGCAGCATGTCGATGTTCGCGACCATGGCGTCGGACTTCAGCGATGCCAAGGAGCGTTCGTCCGCGGTCGCGGCCGCCAAGGTGCAGGTCGGCAAGTCCTTGAAGTTCGTCGGCCAGCAGTCGATCCAGCTTCATGGCGGCATCGGCATGACCATGGAGGCCAAGATCGGCCACTACTTCAAGCGGCTCACCATGATCGAGAACACGCTCGGCGATACCGACTACCACCTCCGTCGCGTTAGCGAGGGCGGCGGGCTGTTGGCCTGAGCCCACACATGTCATTCCGGGTTCGCGACTGCGTCGCGCCCCGGAATGACGGCGCATCCGGGAGGCAACAACAATGAAGAACACCCCGTTCGATCTCACCGGCCAGGTCGCGGTCGTCACCGGCTCGAGCCGCGGCATCGGCCGCTCCTCGGCGGAGCTGCTGGCAAAACTCGGCGCCAAGGTCGTGATCTCCTCGCGCAAGGCGGATGCCTGCCAGGAAGTCGCCGACGGCATCAAGAAGGCGGGCGGTGACGCGCTTGTCATCCCCTGCAATATCGCGCGCCGGGCGGAAGTCGAGGGACTGATCTCCGGCACGATCAAGCACTACAGCAAGATCGACATCCTGGTCTGCAACGCCGCAGTGAATCCCTATTACGGCCCGCTGCTCGACATCACGGACGAGGCCTTCGACAAGATCATGGGCTCCAACGTCAAGAGCAACATTTGGCTTTCCGCGCTGGCGATCCCGCAGATGGCCGAACGTGGCAAGGGCTCGGTCGTCATCATCTCCTCGATCGGCGGCCTGCGCGGCTCGACCGTGATCGGCGCCTACGGCATCTCCAAGGCGGCGGACTTTGCGCTGTGCCGCAGCCTCGCCGGCGAATGGGGCCCGAAGGGCGTGCGGGTCAATTGCGTGGCGCCGGGCCTGGTGAAGACCGATTTCGCCCGCGCGCTGTGGGAGGATCCGGACAATCTGAAGCGCCGCACCGCATCGACGCCGCTCCGCCGTATCGGCGAGCCCGACGAGATCGCGGGCGCGGTGGCCTATCTCGCCTCCGATGCCTCGACCTTCATGACCGGCCAGACCATCGTGGTCGACGGTGGCGTCACGACGGCGGCGACCTAGAGCATGATGAGATTAGGTTAGGCTGGAACAGCGTCGAAAGTTCACCTCTCCCTTGGGAGAGGTCGATTTGCGCAGCAAATCGGGTGAGGGGTTACGGTCTATCGAGAGAGCAAGAGCCCTCACCCGGATTGCTTCGCAATCCGGCCTCTCCCCAACGGGGAGAGGTGAACCGAGACCGCGCCAAGCCGATTCAACCAAAACTCATCCCGCGTTAGGTCTCACTTGCGAGAAGCCATCATGGCCGGGTTCAAGCCCGGCCATGATGCGTTCTAACTCTGCCTCAAACCTGCTCCAGCGCGCGCTCAAGATCCTCGATCAGGTCGTCAGGATGCTCGAGCCCGGCCGAGAAGCGAATAAAACCTTCGCTGATGCCGAGCTCGGCGCGGGCCTCCGGCGCCAGGCGCTGATGCGTCGTGGTCGCGGGATGCGTCACCAGACTCTTGGCATCGCCGAGATTGTTGGAGATGCGCGAGATCTTCAGCGCGTTGAGGCAACGGAAGGCGCCGGCCTTGCCGTCCTTGACCTCGAAGCCGACCAGCGTCGAACCGGCGCCCATCTGCTTCTTCACCGTTTCGGCCTGCGGATGATCGGGGCGGCCGGGATAGACCAGCCGCGTGATCTTCGGATGCTTCGCCAGCGCCTCGGCGATCTTCGCCGCGTTTTCGGTCTGCGCGCGGACGCGGATGCCGAGCGTCTCGAGCCCCTTCAGCAGCACCCAGGCGTTGAACGGCGACAGCGACGGGCCGGTCTGGCGCATGAAATTATGGATGTGCTCGGCGATGAAGGCCTCCGACGACAGGATGACGCCGCCGAGGCAGCGGCCCTGGCCGTCGATATGCTTGGTCGCGGAATAGACCACGACGTCGGCGCCGAGCGACAGCGGGCTCTGCCAGATCGGCGTCGCGAACACATTGTCGACGATCAGCCGGGCGCCGCCGCTATGCGCGATCTCTGCGATCGCGCCGATGTCGAGCACGTCGAGCGTCGGATTGGTCGGGCTCTCCAGGAAGAAGGTCTTGGTGTTGGGCCGCAATGCGCGCTGCCACTGGTCGAGATCGAGGCCGTCGACCAGCGTCGTCTCGATGCCGTAGCGCGGCAACAGGTCCTGCACCACGTAGAGGCAGGAGCCGAACAGGGCCTTCGACGCCACCACGTGATCGCCGGCCTTCAGCGGTGCGAGGATCGCGGTCGTTACCGCGGCCATGCCGGTCGCGGTCGAGCGCGCGGCTTCCGCGCCCTCGAGCTCGATCATGCGGCGCTCGAACACCGCAATGGTCGGATTGGAATAGCGCGAATAGATGAAGCCGGGATCCTGGCCCTTGAAGCGCGCCTCGCATTGCTCGGCGGTGTCGTAGACGTAGCCCTGGGTGAGAAACAGCCCCTCCGACGTCTCCCCGAATTGCGAGCGGAGCGTGCCGCCATGGACGAGGCGGGTTTCGGAACGAAGGTGGGCAGTAGACTTGGGCTCAGAAGACTTGGATTCAGACATGTGACCTCCGAAGTGGCCCTTTCCCCTGGAAAATGGCCACAAAAAAACCGGCCTGGAGCTACCTCCCCAAGCCGGGATCACACTGTCCCCGGCCTGTTTAGCGACTTATTTAACGTGGCTGCAAGCCGGCCGGCTCAAATCACCACGGGATAAGTGCAGCTGATATTCCCTCGCGCCCTTTCCGTCAAGACGGTCATCGGATAACCCGTAAAAGCCCATAATTTGGGGCTTGGTGGCCGCTCAGAGTATGATTTTGGGCCATCTCGAGGGATCGCCGAGGGACCGCGACGTGTCGTTCACGCTGGAAGATGAATCCAACGGAATCCTGCCCGACCGCATGATCGCGGAGATGGCGGAGGCCGGCCTCATTCTGCCCGCCTACGACTTCGTCGAGAGTCAGATCCAGCCGGCAAGCCTCGATCTTCGCCTCGGCGACATCGCCTACCGGGTTCGCGCCAGCTTCCTGCCGGGACCCGATGCCACCGTCGCGGAGCGGATCGACCAGCTGAAGCTGCACGAGATCGATCTCTCCGACGGTGCGGTTCTGGAGACCAATTGCGTCTACATCGTCCCGCTGCTGGAAAGCCTGGCGCTGCCGCCGGAGATCGTCGCCGCGGCCAACCCGAAGAGCTCGACCGGACGGCTCGACGTCTTCACCCGCGTGATCGCCGACGGCACCCGCCGCTTCGACATGATTGGCGCCGGCTATCACGGCCCGCTCTACGCCGAGATCAGCCCGAAGACGTTTCCCGTGTTGCTGCGCGAGGGCTCGCGGCTCAGCCAGGTCCGCTTCCGGATCGGCGAGGCGACCTTGACCGCCGACGAGCTCGATGCGCTGCATGCCGCCGAGCGGCTGGTCGATGCCGACAATGCCGATCTCACCCATGGCGTTGCGCTCTCGGTCGATCTCTCCGGCGAGAACTCGGGCGGCTTCGTCGGTTATCGCGCCAAGCGCCACACCGGCGTGGTCGATGTCGATCGCCGCGGCGGCTATTCGGTCGAAGAATTCTGGGAGCCGATCAAGGCGCGGCCCGATGGCAGCCTCATCCTCGATCCCGGCGAGTTCTACATCCTGGCGTCGAAAGAGGCCGTGCAGGTGCCGCCGGACTACGCCGCAGAGATGGTGCCGTTCGATCCGCTGGTCGGCGAATTCCGCGTCCACTATGCCGGCTTCTTCGATCCCGGCTTCGGCTATGCCGGCGCCGGCGGCAAGGGCGCGCGCGCCGTGCTGGAAGTGCGCTCGCGCGAGGTGCCGTTCATTCTCGAGCATGGCCAGATCGTCGGCCGCCTCGTCTATGAACGCATGCTCGAACGCCCCGACGCGCTCTATGGCCAGCGCATCGGCTCGAACTACCAGGCGCAGGGCCTGAAGCTCTCCAAGCATTTTCGCGTGTAGCGGAATTTCTCCGCCGTCATTCCCCGCGAAAGCGGGGAATCCAGTGCGCCGCGGCCTCTCAATAGACAACGCCCGTCTCTGGAATACTGGATCGCCCGATCGAGTCGGGCGATGACAGTGTGTGTGTTGGTTGCGCTGTCTCTTCGGCGATGACACAGTCCAGCAAACAACAAACCGGGAGTGAACATGAGCGCCGCAACAGATTCAGCGCAGCAGGAAGCGCAGTGGCGGAAGTGGCGCAGCGTCGCCGATCTCTATCACGCCTTCTTCACCGGGCTGATCCTCACCGTGGTCACGCGCCGCGGCACCGCCGACGCCGCCGAATTCGTCTTCCGCGTATTTCGCCGCCAGCAGCAGGAGCGCTTCCTGCCCGGCTTGAAGAAGCTCGGCCTCGACGGCCTGCCGCCGGCGGTCGCGGCCGCGCAATATCACTATCTCTCCAACTGGATCGGCGGCGTGCATGTCGAATACATGTACGAGTCCGACCGCAAGGCCTGGATCCGCTATCCGCCGCCGCGCTGGATCTGGAAGGGCACGGCGATCTGCGGCGTGCCCGGCGAGGTCTCGCGCGCGATGCTGCGCGGCTGGCACGCCAACAACGGTGTCGCGCTTGGCGATCTCAGGCTCGGCTTCGTCTGCACCAAGCAGAGCGTCGACGGCCAGGACGGACTC
Source organism: Bradyrhizobium sp. JR3.5 (assembly GCF_054057015.1). NCBI lineage: Bacteria > Pseudomonadati > Pseudomonadota > Alphaproteobacteria > Hyphomicrobiales > Nitrobacteraceae > Bradyrhizobium > Bradyrhizobium sp. JR3.5. Next base: position 2,117,840 of record NZ_JBSRYV010000002.1, on the reverse strand, counting down.
GAGGGCTATTACTTTGAATACGATCATCCGCTCGAACTCGACCAGCGCCTGGTGTTCGCGCGCCACCTCGAGGCGCCGCTGTTCGATTCCAGAACCGCGCCGGCATTGCCGGTCGACAGCTGGCCGAAACCGCGGCTGGAAAAGGCCTATCGCAACTACGCGATGGAATATGTGAAGACGGCCGCGCCTGTCATCGTGCAGGTGTTCGGCCCCGAGGATGCAAGCTATCTGCTGCGTCTCACCGGCAAGCTGATTGGCATGCAGTATTACGACGAGGTCGCGCAGGCGCTCGGTGGCCGTCGTGGCCGCGCCGCGGAATTTGCCGCATTCCTGCGCGTGCTCTTCGAGTCGCAGGATGATGTCGCTGACATCAGCGAGTCCGAGGGTCAGTTCGAGATCCGCCAGCAGGGCTGGAAGCTGATGGCCGATGTGGCCGATTATCACCCGGCCTGCGCCAGCGTTCTGACAGGCTTGTTCGAAGGGCTGGCAGCCGGCTGCGGACGGCATATTCCGGTGCATCTGAGGCCGAATGGCGCCGCCGGCGCGCCGTTCGTCTGGTCGGTCGGCTAGGTCAGAGGTTCACCTGCAATCACGCAGGCCCCCCTTGCGTCCCGCGCACGTGGAATCCGCGTTCGCCATGGTAGGGAAACACCATGGCGCGGCTCCCAGACTGCGCGCGGGAGTAGAAATGTCCGACCTCGGCCTCGCCGAAATACCTGTCGACGAACAAGAACGGCCGCTGCCGCCGCCGGTGACCAGGCCGGCGCGCAACGCGCTGCTCGACGGGCCGATTTTGCGCACGCTGTTGTGGCTGGCGTGGCCGAACGTGATCGCGCTCTCCGCCGGCACCTGCGTGGTGATCGCGGAGACCTCCTATATCGGCCGGCTCGGCGTCGAATCGCTCGCGGCGATGGCCCTGGTGTTTCCCTGCGTGATCCTGACCATGACGATGTCCGGTGGTGCGATGGGCGGCGGCGTCGCATCCGCGATCGCGCGCGCGCTCGGTGCCGGCGAGATCGAGCGCGCTTCGACGCTTGCAATGCATGCGCTGCTGATCGGATTGACGTTCGGTGCCACCTTCATGCTGGGCATGCTGACCTTCGGTCCGCGCCTGCTCGAATTGCTCGGCGGCCGCGGCAATGTGCTGGCGCAGGCGATCGCCTATTCGCAGATCTTCTTCGGCGGCGCGATCCTGCCCTGGCTGATGAACACGATGGCCGGCATCCTGCGCGGCACCGGCAACATGAAGCTGCCGTCGACCATGATCCTGTCCTCGGCGGTCTGGCAGATCATTCTCGGCGGCACGCTCGGCCTCGGCCTCGGGCCGGTGCCGCAATTCGGCATGCGCGGCGTCGCGGCGGGTTCGCTGATCGCCTATTCGATCAGCATCAGCGTGATGGGCTGGTACCTGTTCTCGGGCCGCGCCCCGCGTGAAGCCGAAACTTAAGGGGTTGCGCGTGCAATGGGCGATGTTCATCGACATCCTCAGGGTCGGCGCGGTCTCCTGCTTCTCGCCGTTGCAATCGGTTTTGACGATCTCGATCTTCACCCACATGCTGGCGCAGTTCGGCACCGCGGTGCTCGCCGGCTACGGCATCGGCGCGCGGCTCGAATTCATGCTGACCTCGGTCGCGTTCGCGGTCGGTATCGCCTCGGTGCCGATGATCGGCATGGCCGTTGGCGCCGAACGCGTCGCGCGGGCGCGGCGCATTGCCTGGACCGCGGGCACGCTGTCGTTCCTCTCGGTCGGCGTGGTCGGCAGCTTCATCGCCGTCTTCCCCGACCTCTGGGTCAACCTGTTCACCAATGATCCGCATGTCCGGGCGACCAGCCATCAGTACCTCTCGACCGCCGCGCCGATGTACGCTTTCATCGGCCTCGCAATGTCGATGTATTTCTCCTCGCAGGGTGCTGCGAAAGTGCTGGGTCCGGTGCTGGCGCAGACCGCGCGGCTGATCTTCATCGGCACGGGCGGCTGGTGGCTGTCGACCCATGAGGCGAGTGCGCAAGATTTCTTCGCACTCGCCGCCGCTTCGATGGGCGTGCTCGGCGTGCTCTCCTGTCTCAGCGTGATCCTGACGCGCTGGGGCCGATCTGCACCGGTCGCCGAGGCGCAACCGGTGCTGTCATAGGCTATTAGACCCGTCATCCTGAGGAGCGCGCAGCGCGTCTCGAAGGATCGACGGCCCGGTGTTTCGGCGTGCGCTCGTAGCAACAGCGAGGCTGTCGCCCTTCGAGACGGCCGCTTCGCGGCCTCCTCAGGGTGACGGTCATAGTTCGAAATGCGCGGCCAGTCGCATGACCTAGCGGGTCACGCCGCGTTCTTGTCCCGGGCCGACCGGGCCTGTGCGGCCTGCATCGCTGCCGCGCCAAGATCCATCTGGGCGTCCATGTAGGGCGCGATCTCGTGCGGCAGCACATCGGCGATCCACACCACCCGGCAGCGCGCGTCGCCTTCGGCAAACACCTGCACCGAGGCGGAGTGCTGTTTCACCCGCTCGCTGGTGATCGCATAGACCAGCCGTTGTCGCTTGTCGTCGCAATCGACCAGCGTCTCATGCGCCACAGTGCCGTTGGCGAAGGTGACGGTGCGGACGTCGCCGGCGAGTTGCGTGTCGGTGACGAAGCCCGGCACCAGCCGGGTATGCAGCGCGCCGAAATCGCGCAGTGCGTCCCAGACATGATCGGCCGGCGCGTCGATCGGGATGTCCTTGTGAATTGAAGCCATGGAATGTGGTCCTTTGATCAGGATGACGATTGAGACTTAGGTCGACACCGCCTCGACATTGTTGCCGTCGGGGTCGAGCAGGAATGCCGCGTAGTAGGTCGGGCTGTAGTCCTTGCGATGGCCCGCCGCGCCGTTGTCCTTGCCGCCGGCGTTCAGGCCCTCGGTGTGGAATTTCTTGATCGCGTCGTGGCTCGGGGCGCGGGAACGCGATGTGCGCGCCGCCCTGGGTCTTGCCCTTGTGCAGATGCAGCCAGAGCGCCGGTTCGCCCTTGGGGCCGAAGCCCGCGCCGCTGTCGTCGCGTGAGCAGAGCACGAAGCCGAGCGGCGCCAGCACCGCGGTGTAGAAGCGCACGCTGGCGTCGAGGTCGGCGACGCGCAATCCGATGTGGTCGTACATCATGGGGTCTCCAGTCGCTGGGCGCGTCGATGGACGCGCGGACCGGAAGAACCTAGCTATTGCAGCGCAAGGCGTTCTTGGAGAATCTTGCGGTCGCCGCGGGAGGCCTGGCGGAACTTCAGCGGCGAGGCACCGGCGGCGCGGTGGAAGCTGCGCACGAAATTGGAGAGATCGCCGAAGCCGACGTCATAGGCGATGTCGGTGACCGGGCTGTCGTCATCCACCAGCCGTCGCGCCGCATGGCGTAGCCGCGAGCGCACGAGATATTGATGCGGGGTCACGCCGAGCACCGCGGAAAACAGCCGCAGGAAATGGAAGGTGCTCAGGCCGGCCTGCTCCGCGGCATCGTCGAGGTCGATCTGATCGTGTGAATTGGCGTCGATCCACAGCGCCGCTTCAACGGCGCGGCGGCGGTCGCGCAGGCCGGCGGTGAGGGGCTTTGCCTTGCGGTCCGACACCAGCTCGACAAGACGGCTGGCGAGGAGGTGGCCGATCTCGTCGATCCCGACGTCGCTGTTGCCAGCTGCCGCCGTTTGGGCGAGTTCTCCGATCACCATCAATTCGGGCAGCGGCGGCACCGAGCCGACCTGCCAGACCGAGGTGCGGTCGCCGATCGTCTCGACCAGCTCCGGGTCCAGGAAGAACGACAGGCATTCGTCGCCGACCACATGGTCGTGCGTGCAGGTGTATTCATCGCCGGGATGGCCGACCAGGATCGAGCCTGCCACCAGCTCATGGAAGCGGCCGCGGCAATGGCAGCCGAAGCTGCCGCTGCGCACATAGGACACTGAGTGGCAGGCGAACTGCTCGACGAACGGTTTGTCGCCGGGCTCCGCCGTGCAGCGAAACTCGTTCACCGTGATGCGATCGCGCTGCAACAGTGTGGTCCGGGTCATACCCCAGATTTAGGCGTGCGGCCGCGGCGGCGCAACGCCGGCAAGATCACCATTGCCGCCACGCATGATCGCGGCGGTACCCCACGATCGCCTCGATCTCCCGGGGGGCCGCATCTCGCCCGCATCTGGAATCTTGACGTTCGGTTAAGCATGTCACAGCTGGACTGTGCGGCCCGACGAGCCTCCGGTCACGCATCTTAAAGGCTTTGCCCGCTATCTGGTCGCCGGCATGCTGCTCGAAAAAACGATCGGCGGAACGATGACGAGCACGAGCGCCGAAGCCGCGCCCGGCAGCGCAGGCATGGCCGGGCGCGCGAGCGGGCGTGTTCACCCGCTCTTCGCGTTGCTGCTGCTGGCGTTGGTGTTGCGCCTTGCGGCCGCCGTCTGGCCCAACGTGATCTATCCCGACGAGACCTTTCAGTATCTCGAGCCGGCGTGGCGGATGCTCGGCCATGACGGCATCTTGACATGGGAATGGCGCGACGGCATTCGCGGCTGGTTCCTGCCGACATTGATGGCCGGGCCGGTTGCCCTCGGCGATGCGATTGTGCCTGGTGGCGCGGGTGCGTTCCTGGTGCCGCGTCTGATCGCCGCATGCGCGTCGCTGTCGATCGTGGTCAGCGCCTGGTTCCTTGGCGCGCGGGTCTCGCGAACCCATGCCGTCGTCACGGCCTTCGCGGCCACGGTCTGGTTCGAATTGATCATGCTCGCGCCACACACATTGGGCGAGCCGCTGGCGACAGCGCTCCTCGTTCCGGCGGCGCTGCTGGTCACCGATGATCCGTCACAGCGGCGTCTCGCGATTGGCGGTGCCTTGCTCGCCTTCGCCTTTGTCTGCCGCTTCCAATTTGCGCCGGCCATCGCCGTGCTGGCCCTCGGGGCGTGCTGGGCACGCTGGCGAAATCTGGTTCCGCTGGTCGCCGGCGGGCTCGTTGCGCTGCTGCTCGCCGCCGCGATCGACCTGGCGCATGGCAGCGTGCCGTTCGCCTGGCTGATCGCCAACATCAGGGAAAACCTTGTCCACGATCGCGCCATCGAATTCGGCGTGTCGCCGCCGTCGGCCTATCTGATCGACTTCATGACCGTCTGGTCTGTGGCGATCCTGCTCCCGCTTGCTGCGATCTGGCGCGGCTGGCGGCACGCACCGTTGCTCGCGACCGTGGCGCTGGTCAACCTCGCCTTCCACAGCCTGATTGCGCACAAGGAATACCGCTTCATCTTCCTGTCTGTGGTGCTGTTCACCATTGTTGCGGCGCTGGGATCGGCCGATTGGATACAATGGCTGCGTGCGAAAGCCAAGTGGCGCCGCTGCGCACTCCCGATCGTCCTCGGCGGCTGGGCGCTGTTGTCAGTAGCGCTGGCCGGCGCCAGCGAAGATATGCGCGAGTACTGGACGCGCGGCGTCGGTGCTGCGCGGCTCGCGGCTGAGCTGCGCAGCGATCCGCAGATGTGCGGCCTTGCGCTTTACGACGTTCGCTTCCAGCAGTTGCCGGGGCGGGAACGATTGGTCGGCCCGGTGCCGCTCTATGCGCTGCAGCCCGCCGATCCGCTCGCCGAGCTGATCCTGCCGCCGCTGCTGCTGCGGGCGACCAAGCCGGCCTTCAACCGCATCCTTGCGCGGCCCGAGGCCGCAGGCGATCTACCGGCGGATTTTTCACGGCAAAGCTGTGCCCGCGTCGGCTTCAGCGATGCCTGCATCTATACACGCGGCGGAAGCTGCGACGCATCCGCCGCGACGCCCTTTGTGATCAATGACGTGCTTGTGAGGATGGGCTGGTAGCAGGTGGCGGCGCGGCGATCGGTGTCAATGCACGCTTGATCCTCTGCCTCGGCCCGGGCTATGGTCCGCCGGTCGTACCCGCAGGGGCGACCTCAAGCAATTGAGATCGCGGGCGTAGTTCAATGGTAGAACGGCAGCTTCCCAAGCTGCATACGAGGGTTCGATTCCCTTCGCCCGCTCCAGCCCCAAGGCTAAATTGCGCGGGATAGTCCTGTCGGCAAGACAATGTGTTTCACGGCAATAGCAGGAGACTCGACGTGAGGTTGCTTGGAGCGCTGCTGTTCGCGCTGGGCGCGCTTTGCATGACGAAGCCGGCATCGGCACAAATGTATGATCCTCGCTATCCCGTCTGCATGCGTGTCTACGGGGAACTGGTCGGCGACCGAATGGATTGTATCTTCATGTCGATGAAGGAGTGCCAGGCCGGCGCTGCGGGCAATCCGGCAACCTGCCTGGTTAACCCCTTTTATGCGCCAAGGCCGGTGCGTCCCGGCAAGCCTGAACGATGACCTTTTCCGCTCGTATCCGCGAGCGTTCATTTGAGATCGATGTATGGAATGGTGGCTCTACGCGCTGTTCGCGATTGTTCTGATCGGATGCGTATTTGTCGTTCGCGCCCGTCGCGGCAGGAATTCGAGCGAGGATCAGGAACTGAACCGGCGGATTGACGAGCGTGTCGATCGTCTCGATCTCACGCGCCGCAATCGCGATCGGGATTCCTGACCTGGGCAAATCCACAAACTGGCCGCGCGGGATGATCCCGGGATATTACGGCGGTCTGTTCACGCAACGTGCGCGCCTAACGCACTGTACTCGACCTGTTCTTCTCACAACGCGCAGTTATGTTTCCGTAGTTCTCCGCGTTTGAGAACGGAGTTCCGCTGGAACTCGGGAGCGGCCGGCAAGTGGCCGAGGGTGCATCATCCTTCGGGGGTGATCAGCGCCATCCCATGGCGGGCGCGACGTGAGTCAAAATGCTCTCGATCACATGTGCGTTGTAGGCGACGCCGAGTTGATTGGGCACCGTCAGCAGCAGGGTGTCGGCCTCCGCGATCGCCTCGTCTGTCTTGAGCTGCTCGATCAGTTTCTCCGGCTCGGCGGCGTAGCCGCGGCCGAAGATCGCGCGCGTCCGCTCGTCGATGAAGCCGATCTGGTCTTCCTCCTGCCCGTTGCCGAAATAGGCGCGGTCGCGGTCGTCGACCAGCGCGAAGATGCTGCGGCTCACCGAGACCCGCGGCTCGCGGCTGTGACCGGCTTCCTTCCAGGCGGCGCGGTAGGCCCGGATCTGGGCGGCCTGCTGGATATGGAAGGCCTCTCCGGTCTCGTCGCTCTTCAGCGTCGAGCTCTGCAGGTTCATTCCGAGCTTCGCGGCCCAGACCGCGGTGGCGTTCGAACCGGCGCCCCACCAGATGCGCTCGCGCAAGCCTTCCGAGAGCGGTTCGAGCCGCAGCAGGCCGGGCGGATTGGGAAACATCGGCCGCGGATTCGGCTGCGCAAAACCTTGTCCGCGCAGCATGTCGAGGAATATCTCGGCATGACGGCGGCCCATGCCGGCGTCGCTCTCGCCTTCGCCCGGCTGATAGCCGAAATAGCGCCAGCCATCGATCACCTGTTCGGGTGAGCCGCGGCTGATGCCGAGTTGCAAACGTCCCCTCGCGATCAGGTCGGCCGCGCCGGCGTCCTCGATCATGTAGAGCGGATTTTCGTAGCGCATGTCGATCACGGCGGTGCCGATCTCGATCCGGCTGGTCTTCGCGCCGACCGCCGCCAGCAGCGGGAAGGGCGAAGCCAGCTGGCGTGCAAAGTGATGGACGCGAAAATACGCGCCGTCCGCGCCGAGCTCTTCGGCGGCGACCGCGAGGTCGATGGATTGCAGCAGCACATCCGCGGCCGAGCGGGCCTGGGATTGCGGGGAGGGCGTCCAGTGCCCGAACGAGAGGAATCCGATTTTTTTCATGTCGGCAATGTAGGCATGTCAGGCGCGAATTGCGATCCGTGGCGTGACCCGGCGATGTCGGAAAATGTTTACCAACCGGGACAAATTTGTGCAGCAGGTGTTGCGGGTTTGTGGATCGCGCCGCTGTGGACGCGCTGCATGCGCGCTGGTCTTGCCGCCTGCGCTGCGGGCGCGGCTTGCGATCAGCTCGCGCGCCGCCTAGTTTTCCGCCGCCATTTTCCCGCCACCACGTTCCCGCAGGACCCGATGTCGCAGCCGTTTCTGTTTCAGCCGATCACGCTTCGCGGCGTGACTTCCCGAAACCGCATCCTGATTTCACCGATGTGCCAGTACTCGGCAACCGACGGCCTCGCCAATGACTGGCACCTCGTGCATCTCGGCAAGTTCGCCCAGGGCGGCGCCGGGCTCGTGATGGTCGAGGCCGCGGCGGTCACCGCCGAAGGACGCATCACCCACGGCGATGTCGGCATCTGGAACGACGAGCAGATCGCGCCGCTCGAACGCATCGCCGCCTTCCTGAAGGACAACGGCGCGGTGCCCTCGATCCAGCTCGCGCATGCAGGCCGCAAGGCTAGCATGCAGCGCCCCTGGTACGGCAATGCCGCACTCGACGAGGCCGACTGCGCCCGCGGCGATCTGCCGTGGCGCACCGTGGCGCCGAGCGCGATCCCCGATGGAGGAAGGCTGGCTGATGCCGCACGCGCTCGACGTGGACGAGCTCGCCGCTTTGCGCGAGGAATGGCGGCGCGCCACCTTGCGTGCGGTGGAGGCCGGCTTCGAATTCGTCGAGGTGCATTGCGCGCATGGCTATCTCCTGCACGAATTCCTGTCGCCATTGTCGAACCGCCGCAGCGACGCCTATGGCGGCGACCGCGCCGGGCGGATGCGCTATCCGCTCGAGATCATCGAGACCGTGCGCGCCGCCTGGCCCGCGGAGCGGCCGCTGGCGGTACGCATCTCCTCGGTCGATGGTGTCGATGGCGGCCTGACGCTCGAGGATCAGATCGCATTCGCGCGCGAAGCCAGGGCGCGTGGTGTCGATCTGATCGATTGTTCGTCGGGCGGCCTGCTCGGCTCGGCAACCGCGGCGCGGATTCCGCGCGGCTATGGCTTCCAGGTGACTTATGCGGACGAGATCCGCCGCACCGCCGAGGTCGCCACCATCGCGGTCGGCCTGATCCTGCATCCGCAGCAGGCGGAGGATGTCCTGGCGGGCGGCCAGGCCGATCTGGTCGCGATCGGGCGCGAGGCGCTGTTCGATCCGAACTGGCCGCTGCATGCCGAGCTTGCGCTCGGCGGCGGGGGCGGCGAGGTGTTCGCGTCCTGGCCGAAGCAGTATGGTTGGTGGCTGGAGCGCCGCGAGCCGGGCCTGCGCAGGCTCGAAGGTCCGCCGCTGCCGTTCCGCAAGGTGTGACGGATCGAGCTGCGACAGATGATGTGGGAGGATTTGACATGACGATTTCGGCACAGCGTCCCTATCGCGGCGTCTTTCCGGTGGCGCCCACCATCTTCGACGCCGGCGGCAACCTCGATCTCGACGGACAGCGGCGCTGCATCGATTTCATGATCGATGCCGGCTCGCACGGCATCTGCATCCTCGCCAACTTCTCCGAGCAGTTCGTGCTGACCGATGCCGAACGCGAGACCGTGATGCATGCCGTGCTCGAGCACGTCGCGGGCCGCATTCCCGTGATCGTCACCACCACGCATTTTTCCTCGGCAGTGTGCGCCGCGCGCAGCCGCGAGGCGGAGGCCGCCGGCGCCGCGATGGTGATGATCATGCCGCCCTATCACGGCGCGACCTTCCGCGTTGGCGAGCCGGGCATCTACGAGTTCTATCGGGTGGTGTCGGATGCCATCAACATCCCGATCATGATCCAGGATGCGCCGGTCGCCGGCACGCCGCTCTCAGTGGACTTCCTGGCGCGGATGGCGAAAGAGCTCGCCAATGTCAGGTACTTCAAGATCGAGGTGCCGATGGCGGCCAACAAGCTGCGCGGCCTGATCGAGAAGGGCGGCAGCGTGATCGAGGGGCCGTGGGACGGCGAGGAGGCGATCACGCTGATGGCCGATCTCGATGCCGGCGCCACCGGCGCGATGACCGGCGGCGGCTATCCCGACGGCATCCGCCAGATCATGGATCCGTTCTTCGCCGGCCGCCGCGACGAGGCCGTGCAGGCCTATGCGCGCTGGCTGCCGCTGATCAACTACGAGAACCGCCAATGCGGGCTGCAGGCCTGCAAGGTGCTGATGCGCGAGGGCGGCGTCATCAAGTCGGACGCGGTGCGGCACCCGTTGCAACCGCTGCATCCGGCGACGCGCGCCGGGCTGATCGAGATCGCGCGCACGCTCGATCCGGTCGTGCTGCGCTGGGGGCGATAAGAGCGCTTACGCGTCCCACGTCACGGGCAAATCCAGCAGGCCGCGGAACGCCCAGCCGCCGATCCGGGGCGGCTTGTCCGCAATCAGGCGCAGATTCATCAGCCTGTCGAAAATCGCCGGCAGCGCGACGTCGGCGACCATGGCGCGCGAGGCCCATGCGCCGGCGCAGAAATGCGGACCGGCGCCGAACGCGATGCTCTTGCTGGCGTCGCGGCGCACATCGAATGCATCAGGCCTGTCGAAATGCTTCTCGTCGCGGTTGGCCGAGCCGAACATCAGGAACACGCGTTCGTTGGTCTCGAATGCAACGTCTCTGATCGTCCAGGGTCTTGCGATCCGCCGCGGCGACATCCCGATCGGCGAGATCCAGCGCGCATATTCCTCGAACGCCTGCAGCCACGAGATCGCACCGCTCATTGCCAGCGCCAGCTGATCCGGGTGGGTCAGCAGCGCCCACACGGTGCCGGCGATCGCGTCGCGCGGTTCGTTCTGGCCCCCCGAGATCGCGAGCTTGATGTTGGCGCGCACGCTTTCCATCGGCATGTCGGTCTGCAGCAGCACGCCGAGCAGGCTGAGGTCGGGCGTCTTGCGCAGTCTAGGGACCATGTCGTCGATCGCGGCGTCGATGCCCGAGGTCGCCGCATGGCAGCGCGCCTCGATCGCGGGATCGCCGGTGTAATTGGCGATGCCGTCGATCATGCCCTGCGACCACGCGTTCATGTCCTGGAAGCGCATGTTGGTGAGGCCGGTGATCGATTTCAGGCATTCGGCCGAGAACGGCAGCGCGAAGGCCTGCACGAAATCGACCACGCCGTCCGGCGTCAACTCATCGAGGATGCGCGTCGCGTGTCCGGCGAACTGTGCGGTCCAGTGCGATCTGACGGTCTTCGGCGAAATCGCAGGGAAGATCGCCTTGCGCTCGTTCATGTGCGCATCGCCGTCCTTGCGCATCATGTTGTGGCCCATGAGCTTGTTCATCAGCCCCTCGGGCTGGTGCGAGGAGAACACGTCGATCTGCTTCTCGGAGACGAAGATATCGTCGCGGTTGCACAGCAGCGTGCTGCCGAGCTGCGGCACGAAGGCGATCGGCGCCTCCTTGCGCATGCGCGCCAGCGTCGGATAGGGATCCTGCCAGAAGGCGGGGACGTCGATGTCGAAATGGGGAGCGGTGCTCACGGTGCGATCTCGGGTTGGTCTCAGGATTCCGAACCGAGCATAGGCCGGCAGACGCTGCCGGTCTGTCCCCACCGTTGGGGACAGAGGGGGCGCGGCCGCTTGGCCTCTTCAATTCAGCTGGCGTGCCGACGCCATCAGGCGCAGTGCGATCGCGAACAGCTCGTTCTGCGAGGAGATGCCGAGCTTGTCATAGGCGCGCTTGCGATAGGTGAGGGCGGAGTGCAGCCCGATGCCGAGCTCGGCCGCGATCGCTTCCGAGCTGAGGCCCGAAACGATGCCCAGGCAGACCTCCTTCTCGCGGCCGGTCAGTCTGGCGAGCGGTTCGGCGGTCGCAAACAGGGTCTTCAGCCGCGCGATCGGATCGGCATCCGCTGCCGGGTCGCGCTGGAAGTGCCGCGCCACGGCTGCGGTCAACGCGGGCGCGACCGCGGCGAGGCGCGCGATCTGCTCGCGGCTGAAGCGGCCTTGCGCGGTGATCTGGTAGAAATTGACGTAGAAGCAGGTGTCGCCTGTCCAGATCGCAGAGGCGAACTTGTCGACGATGTCGGAATCGTCGAAGAAAATCTTCCGATAGCCGTCGCTGTACATCCGGCGCGCAAAGGCGGGCAGCACGATCGGCACGGCTTGCGCCTTGCCCTCGAACACCGCGTCGCGGTTCGGGTCAGCCTGATGGAAATGTTCGGAATAGGCGATCCCGAGGTCGCGTCCGGTCGGGATGTTGCCGACGTCGAGCAGGCACGCGGCGGACCGCGGACCTGTGAACGAGAACACCATGCAGTGACCGACACCGGCGACGCGGCGTAGTGCGCTGATCAGGGCTTGCGGAAAGCCGTCGCGGCCGATCGCCAGCAGCGCCGGCGTGATGTCGCTGACGACAGAAGTCTTGAAGGCGTAATCTGCCTTCATGGCGTCCTCCCTGTGTTTCGGGAAGACTAGCAGCGACATCGCGGGAGTGGAAGTTCCCTCGTCATTCCCCGGTGCGCAATTGCGCACCTGAGGGCGACGCGCAGCGTCGAGCCCGGAATCCATTTCACCATAAAGTTCGCGGCCCGATGGATTCCGGGCTCAGCCCTTCGGGCTGCCCCGGAATGACGGAGTCCGTCAGGCGCCCGGCACCTGGTCAAGGAAGCCGGTGATGCTTCTGATCCGGCCGTCCTTCAGCATGACGAAGTCGGTGCCCTTGATCGGGCTGTCGACGCCGTTGGGCCCGAGGCCCCAGGAGAAGCGGACATGGTCGCCGAAGCCGTTCGGCTCGCCGATCAGCTTGAACGTGAAGTCCGGAAACTTCTGCTGCACGCCCGCGATCAGCGCGTCGACGCCGTCATGGCCGTCGCCGCTCATCATCGGGTCGACATAACGCGCGTCGGCGGTCCAGTTCTCGCTCAGCATCTCGCGCCGCCGGCTCGGCGTCCGCTCGTTCCAGAGCTCGATATAGCGGCGGGCGATGGTCGTGTGGTCGGTCATGGTGCTCTCCTTCTGAAGTGCCGGACTGTGCGGCTGTCCGGACTATCGAAGGTTCGCGTGCGCCGATCGATTACCTCGCAGGTCATCGCGCAAGTCATGGCGCGATGGTCAGCACCGCCTTCATGTTGGGGTGGTAGCGGCAGTAATAGTCGACAGTACCGGCTTTGCTCAGAACCGACCTGGCCGTCTTGTTCGGCGCAATCGTCACGTCGAAGTCGCCGTTCTTCGCGGTGGCGGTGTGCGCCAAGACGTCCCTGTTGACCCATTCGATGGTGTCGCCGACCTTGGCCGATACCTCGGCCGGCGAGATCACCAAATTCTCCATCACGATCTGGATGGTGGCTGCGTGCGCCGGAACAGCCATCGCGCCGAGCGCGAGCAAAGCCAGCGTTGCGAGATAGCGTCCGGGTGACATCGCGCGTCTCCTTACTTCATGCTCGCCGCAACATGTTCGGCATGCTGCTCGTGGCCCTGGAAGATCTTAAGGCCGGTCTGCAGCAGGCTCTTCAGCTCGGGATTGCTCGCCGAGGGGATCAACTGTGTCTCCAGCGCGGTGTTGACGGTCTTGTGGTAGGCGACCTCGTTGTCGATATAGGCCTTGTCGTAGGCTGAGCCCTTCAGCTTGCCGAGCTCGGCGAGCTTGTCGGCCGCCTGCTTCGACAGCGCCTTGCTGGTGTCGTTGTCCTCCGGCGTCACCTTGAGCTTCTTGACGAGGTCGAGCGCCTGCTTGTTCACCGCCTCATGGTCGCGCGCCATGTCCTTGGCGAACGCCTTGACGTCCTTGTTGGAAGCTTTGGTCTCCGCCTGCTTGGCGGCGTTGATGTCGATCACACCTGCCGTGTAGGCGATGTGCGCGATCTGCGGATCGGTCAGCTTGGCGCCTTGGGCCAGCGCAGCGCCGGTGAAAACGCTGAGCGCGGCGACCGCGATGCTCAATCGAACGAACATGGTTTGACACTCCTGTTGAGCCGGGCGTAGCGCACGGCACGTCGTTGCTTGCACAGGAGTTGGATGGTGCGGACGGCCAGAGGTTCCCAAGAATCTATATTGTGACGCCGAGCCGCTTCAGAACCGCCTCGGTCAATCGCTCGCAGCGCCGGCCCGCGAAGGGAAAGGCCTCCATCACGATGGGGCCGATCTTCCGTTCGACATTGTCGCGCAGCATGGTCCGGGCACGGTGCAGGCGCGTCTTCACGGTCTCCGGCTTGAGGCCGAGGATATCAGCGGTCTCCTCGACATTCATGCCCTCGATCACGCGGGTGATAAAGACGAGCCGGAACGCCTCGGGCAGCTCATCGATCGCGTGCTCGACAACATGCTGGATTTCGCGCTGGGCCATGGATTTTTCCGGATCGTCCGCTGACGACAGCGGGAACGGGATGATTTGGGCTTCAACGGCGCCTTTCGGCAGCTCGGACCACTCCACGCTTGCGTGTTTGCTGCGCAGGCGGCCGAGCGCCTCGTTCATCGCGATCCGCGACAGCCAGGTCGAGAGGCTGGAGTCACCCCGGAACTGGTCCAGATGGCTGAAGGCGCGCACATAGGCGTCCTGAACCACATCCTCGGCCTCATTGTCGTTGCGGAGGATGCCGCGCGCCAGCCGGAACAGCCGGCGATTATTCGCCTGCATGATGGCACGGATCGCGGCCTCGTCGCGGGCAAGCGCGCGCTGCACGAGCTCGGCATCGCCTGAGCGGATCGGCGGCAGGGACGTTACACGGGCCTGGCGCATGGCGGGATCACCCTCACTGTTGGCGGTATATTACCATTGGATGCCAACCGGCCGTACAGGTTCCCGAGAAAATGGCGATCGGCCAAAATAGAGCCGATCAGCGGTCACGGCCTGATGTAAGCCTCCGGATCACCCCGCGCGTGCGCCTCCATCGCATCGAGGAAGCAGCGGACCTTTGCCGGGACGAATTGCCGCGCCGGCAGCAGTGCGTGCACGTTGAGTGGCTCGCAGGCATGGTCCGGCAACAGCCGTCGCAACTCGCCGGCCGCGACCGCGGCGCGGGTGTAGCTCGCAGTGACCCGCAGCACGCCATGGCCGGCGAGCGCCGCCTGCAGGCGGACATGGGCATTCGAGCTGGTGAGGCGCGCGCGATCCACCGCGAGATGCTCGACCGCGCCGCCGGGAGCCGTGATCGCCCATGGCGGATCGCTGGGGCCGGTCAACAGCGGCAGCTTTCTCAACTCATCCAGCGTGCGCGGCTCGCCGAACTTCTCCAATAGCGCCGGTGCCGCGAACAGGCCGCGCTCGAGGGTGAAGACGCGGCGGATCACGATGCCGGCCGACGGCAGCGGCGCCTCCAGCATCGCGAACACGATGTCGTAATTTTCGGCGATCGGGTTGACGATGTCGTGCTCGACATCGATCCGGATCGCGAGCTCCGGATAGCGGCCCATCACGGCGCAGGCGACCGGCCCTGCGTGATGCGCGCCGAATTCGTACGGCGCCTTGATGCGCAGGGTGCCCGCGACCGCGCTGCTCATCGCCAGCGCCTCGCTGTGGGTGTCGTGCAGCGCGGCGAAAAGCGGGCGGACCTTGCGATAGATGGTCTCGCCGGAGTCGGTCAGCCGCAGGTGCCGCGTGGTCCGCTCGATCAGCCGCAGCCCGAGATTGGCCTCGAGACGCTGCACCGCAGCACTGAGGCTCGATTTGGGATGCCCGAGCACGCGCGCGGCCGCGGTGAAGCCGCCATGCTCGACAACCTCGCAAAACAGCTCCCAGTCGCGCCATTCCATGGCCGATTGTCCATCCAGCGGTACAGTGTGTCCAGCCAAATCGGATTATCCCGATGACCGGGATCACCTAACCTCATTGCAAGCAACATTGCATTGGGAGGCTGACATGGCTGACGACGGAATTTTCCTGCGCAACGCCTGGTATGTGGCGGCGCTGAACCACGAGCTGATCGACGGCAAGAAGCTGGCGCGCACCATCCTGGAGCGGCCGATCGTGATCTATCGCGGCGCCAGCGGAAAGGTCGTCGCGCTCGACGACCGTTGCTGCCATCGCGCCGCGCCGCTCTCGATGGGGCGCGTCGAGGGTGACGACATCAGGTGCATGTATCACGGCATGAAGTTCGCGGCCGACGGCAAGTGCATCCAGATCCCGGGCCAGGACGCGATCCCGGCCAAGCTCAGGCGTGCGCAGCTATCCGGTGGTCGAACGCTACAACATGATCTTCATCTGGACCGGCGATCCCGAGAAGGCCGATCCGAAGCTGATCCTCGACTATCCGCCGCTCGAGGATCCGAAATGGCGCGGCCTGCCGGGCTACATGCACTACAAGGCCAATTGGCTCCTGATCGTCGATAACCTCAGCGATTTTGCGCATCTCGCCTTCGTGCACACCAACACGCTCGGCGGTTCCGAGGAATACGCCTACAAGACCAAGCCGGTCGCGATCGAGAAGCTGGATGACGGCTTCCGCGTCGAGCGTTGGCACATGGGCGCCGATGCGCCGCCCTACCACAAGAAGGTGATCTCCAATCGCGACGACAAGGTCGATCGTCGCAATATCGGCCGCATGATCGTGCCGGGCATCTTCACGCTCGACACGACATTTGCGCCGGCGGGGCAGGGTGTGGAGAAGGGCGTCCAGGTTCCGGGCACGCGGCAATACCGCAACGCGCAGTTCATGACGCCGGAGACGCGCTCGTCGACGCACTTCTTCTGGAACTACCTGCACGATTTCGACATCGACAATCCGAACATTTCGCTGTCGCTGCGGCGTTCCCTCGAGGAGGCCTTCAACGAGGACAAGGACTTCATCGAGGCGCAGCAGAAGGTGCTCGACGTCGATCCGGACTATCAGCTGCTTGCGATCGGCGCCGATGCGCCGCTGACCTATTTCCGCTGGCTGTTTGCACGCAGGCTCGAGGCGGAAAAGGCTACAGCACGCGCCGCGTAGCCACCGAAACCATGGCCGCCGCTCTGCAGCAAGCCGCGCCGGGATCGCGAGATCGTGACGTCCCGGCGTGGCTGCTCCAGCGGGTTTCGGCGTAAGCTGAATACTTAAATTCGCCGGTTCTTGATCAGGGTCAAGGTTTCGATCCTCGCCGGCTTAAGTATCCCAATAGCGATCAACCGGTGAATGAGCTTGCACGAAGAGGCGGATCCATCAGAGCGGAGTGCGAGCACCAGCTGGGCGGGGCACGCTTGGCTATGGCCGTTTGAAGCCACGCGCTTGGCACTCGATATCTACTCGCACTGGTACCTCGATCGCGGGCCCGAGCCGACAGATGCGCCGGGCGAGGCGGCGCTGCCGTGGACGACAGCCAATTCGGTCGCGCTGCAATTGCCGTCGATGCGCCTGCTGGACTTCTCGAACGCGGTCGAAGGCCGGCCGCTGCTGGTCTGCGCGCCCTACGCGCTGCATCGTGCGAAGATAGCGGATTTTGCCCCCGGCCACAGCTTGATGGAAGCGTTACAGGCGGCGGGCATTGCACGTCTCTATCTCACCGATTGGCGCTCGGCGACCCCGGAGATGCGATATTTCTCGATCGACACCTATCTGTCCGATCTCAACGTGGCCGTCGACACGATCGGGCCGCCCGTCGATCTTGCTGGCCTCTGTCAGGGCGGATGGCTGGCGCTGCTCTATGCAGCACGTTTTCCCGGCAAGGTACGGCGGCTCGTGCTTGCAGGCAGCCCGGTCGACGTCTCGGTGCCATCCGAGTTGTCCAAGATGGTCGCCTCGCTTCCGCAGCAAAGCTTCGAGGCAATGGTGCGTCAAGGAGAGGGGATCGTCAGCGGCAAGCACATGCTGCAGATCTGGAGCCTCCCGCTCAGCACGCTTGACGTGGAAGCGGCGCTGCAGCGGCAACTCGACGGCGAGCCGGAGGATGCACGGGCGCTGCTCGAACGCTTCACGCGCTGGAACGACGAGACGCTTGATCTGCCGGGCACCTACTACCTGGAAGTGACCGACTGGATCTTTCGCCAGAACCGGATCGCGGCGGGAGACGTCGTCGCGCTTGGTTGCAAAATCGATTTGGCTGCAGTGAAATTGCCAGTATTCGTGCTCGCGGCAGAGCACGACATCGTCGTTCCACCCGATCAGGCCTTTGCGACAATCGGGCTGTTAGGCACGCCGCCGGCGTGGCTGCAACGCGGCATCGAGCCGTGTGGTCACCTCGGCCTGTTCATGGGCTGCAAGGCTCTGGCTGGTTCGTGGCGTCGGATTGCGCGTTGGCTTCAGTCCGATCTCGGTGAGGCCGCGGCCGAGCGATCGCGGATCAGCGCGTGAGGTGCCAATGAAATGCCCCGAACTGCAATTTGCAATCCGGGGCATCTGTCGCGATGACCTGCGTCGCGCCTACTTCGCTGCGACAACCATGATCTCGACATTGTATTGCGGCGCCGCGAGCTTGGCCTCGACGGTGGCGCGGGCCGGCGTATTGCCCTGGGAGACCCAGCCGTCCCATACCGCGTTCATCTCCGGGAACGTCTTCATGTC
This sequence comes from Bradyrhizobium sp. JR3.5, assembly GCF_054057015.1. Taxonomy (NCBI): domain Bacteria; kingdom Pseudomonadati; phylum Pseudomonadota; class Alphaproteobacteria; order Hyphomicrobiales; family Nitrobacteraceae; genus Bradyrhizobium; species Bradyrhizobium sp. JR3.5. The sequence continues at coordinate 2,099,595 of NZ_JBSRYV010000002.1, read as the reverse complement.
GGTGATGTAGATGGTCGCGCTGAGCAGCTTCGACTTGTCGGTGCCAGCCTTGGCGAGGTGGCCGTCGATGATCGACAGGATGTCCTTGGTCTGGTCGGTGACGCTGCCGCCCGCGGCCTTGCCGGCGACGACGCCGGCGAGATAGACGGTGTTGCCGTGCACGACGGCCTGGCTCATGCGCGGGCCGGTTTCGAAACGCTGAATGCTCATTTGGGTCTCCACTTGAATGGCGGGCATGTCTATAGCGTTTTCAAGCGAAGTGGCTACCGGTTCGCGTGAAGAAAACGCGTCAAGACAAGAGATCGAGAGGTTTGGTTCTGATTTGATCAGAACCAGACCTCTAGCCTGTCGGGGCGACCGCCGCCACTGCGCATTTTGCAGCGTACATTTCACGGAAATCGCATGAAGAACGCCCAAATCGTGTCGGCGCCGTCGATGTCGCCGTTCTGGGGTCCGAGCAGCGTCGCCGCCAATTTCGTAAAATGCGCGTCCGGGAAGTGGCCGGGCATGCGATGACCGCCGCCATTCACGCGGTAAAGCACGACGTTACGTCCCTGCGGGCAGGCCGAGTCGATCCGCGTGACGGTCGATTGATCGGACGGATTGCGGTCGGGCAGATCGGTGGTTGCGGCGTCCCTGGTCTCGCAGCCATCGATGCGTCGCCAGAATTCCAGTGTGCGCTCGGTCGACCAGAACCCGTCGACTGCGAAGTAGCTGGTGCCGCGGCCGCCCTGATAGGGGATCAGCGGGTCGACGGTGCCGTTCATCAGGAGCATCGGTACCGGACGCGCGGGCCGGCAGGCGTGGGCCGATTCGTCGGTCAGGTTCATGACGACACTGGCCGCCGCGGCGAACAGGTCGGCGCGTTCGCAGGCCAGCGTCATGGCCATCGCGCCGCCGTTGGAGATGCCGGTGACATAAATGCGTTTCGGATCGGCAATGCCGTCGTCCACCAGCTTTGCGATCAATTGGGTGATGAAGGCGACGTCGTCGGTGCCCTCAGGCGGCGGATTGCCGGCGCGCCGCTGGTCCGGCCGGGAGTCGGCCCAGGCATGGTTCAACCCATCGGGATAGACCGCCGCAAAGCCGTCGCGCCTGGCGATCAACGGCCACGACGTCCGCGTGATCATGTCGGCACTGCTTTGGGTCTTGCCGTGCAGCACGATGACGAGCGGCGCCGGCCGGGCGGCCGGAGCTTGCAGCGTGAATGTTCGCGTCGTGCCGTTGATGACGAGCGAATCCGCAGCCGCCGGCCCACCGCTCAACGCAAGTGCGCCGGCCAGGGCCAGTAAGCCGATTGGACACCGCCGCATCATCAAAGAACCCACCCTGCCGGCACGATTGCAGCACGCCGACGAGGTGGGTTCAACCAGTCCGGCTCGAGCGTGGCTTCACGATCCAGTTGGCGCCTTCAAGGCCGCCCAGCGTGCGAACAGCGCGACTTGTTCGGCCGGCCAGGCGCCGTCGCAGGGCATGGTCCCGGCCTCGAGGCGTGCCAGAATTTGCTGGCCATGCCTGGCAACGTCCTCTTCCTTCCAGAGATCGAACGCGAACAGCATCGAGTTGCGATCCATCGGCCGGAACAGCGGCCGGATATGCCGCTCGAATTGCACCGGCTCATCTGGACCGGGCAGCGCGACGCTGACTTCGCTCGCGGCATGCGCATCGCCCGCGATGGCCGACGGCCGCGCGGCCGGCGTTGCGTTGCAGACCCACCACCATTGCGGCACCGGCATGTTCGGCGGCGGCTTCGCGCCCGCTCCGGAATTCTCCACCGCGATCCGCGAGCCCCATTCGATATAGGCGACGAATGCCGCGCGGAATTCCGGATCGGACGGCAGCCCGGCATCGTCGGCGCTCTGCACCATGTAGGTGGCCCACAGCGCGCGCTGCTCCGGCCTGATCTCCTTGCCGATGTGCTGCGACACCATCCGCCGATAGCCGCCATAGCGTTCGGTGTAGAAGCGCGGCCCGCCGAATACCTCGCTGAGCCACGCCGCCACCCGTTCGGGATGGTCCGGCGACATCTCGGCGAACAGCGGGGAGAGCAGCGGGTCCTCCGGCACATAGCGGCTGTAGAAGATGCGCGTCATGTCGAGCAGCGCGGGATAACCGCCGGCCCATTCGAACAGCGTCGGCTCGCGCATCGGATCCGGAACCGGATCGTGAAATGCGACATTCCAATGCATGCCGCTGCAGAACGGCTTGTTCAGTGACGAGCCGCAGCGGCACAGGCTGACATGCTCCAGTGACGCACCCGCATTCCCCGCGATCGGCGCGCCATCCTCGTCGACCAGTTCGACCTGGCCGGTGACTCGATAAGGACCATCCTTCGATACTTCGATCTGTGGCGGCCGCTCGACGTCGGACAGGTTGGCGTCCCGCGCGGGGCCAATGCCGATACCGAGCGCGCCCGACGGGCATCTGCGCACTGCATTGATGAGGTCGTCGAAGCGCGCTCCACTCGGCGCGATGAAAGGCTCCTCGCCGAGATGGAACACCGAGTTGAGCCGGTCGGTGCAGAAGCCGGAATGCGCGCAGGTGCCGCGATTGTCGAACACGTAGGCTTGCTGGCCCGCATAGATTTCGAGCTTGTCGGGCACGCGCCGCGGATCTCTGGCGTCTGTGAAGCCGCGCGCGATGTGGCTGTCGTCGCAGAACGGCTTGGTCTGCGATTGCCCGCAGCGGCAGAGCCGCACCGGCGTCTCGGCTGCGATCGGCACGCCGAGATGATCGACGATCGGGATGCCGGGGTCGGGTTCGTAGGGCCCGTCGCGTCTGATGATGATGCGCCTGCGCTGACGTTGCTCGTCGCTCGGGCCTCGGGCGGAACTGTCTTCTGTCATGCCTTGCAATGATCCCTGAACTCGCCCAACCCGTGCAAAGCGTGCTTAGATGGATCGACGGCGGCTCTCAACGAACCAGATGGAAAGTGCCGCGGGAGAGTTGCGATGATCCGCAAGACCAAGCGCAAATATGGTTGCCCGGTCGAGTTCTCGATCGATCAGCTCAGCGGCAAATGGAAGACCGTGATCCTGAGCCGGCTGAAGGTTCGGCCGATGCGCTATGGCGAGTTGCGCCACGACATTCCGCAGCTCAGCGACAAGGTCTTGACCGAGCGCCTGCGCGACCTCTGCAATTCGGGTTTCGTCAAGCAGGAGCGCGGCGGCGGCGCCTCGCGGTATTGCCTGACCAAACGCGGCGAGATGCTGAAGCCGATGCTGCAGGCGCTCTACGATTGGGGCGAGGCCAACGCCGACACGTTCGGCGTCCGCTTCGCGAGCGCGGAGGCGGACTAGTTCCACTGCGTCATAAGGGTAGCGATGTGCCGCGGGACCACTTCGTCATTGCGAGCGAAGGGAGGCAATCCATCGCGCGGCATATGCGGAAGCATGGATTGCTTCGCCGCTCGCGCTCACGCAGCTTCGCCACGCCAAGCTGTGGTTTGCCGGTAGAGAAAGTAACTGGGACCTTGCTGCTTATGAAATCAACGAGATCAAGGAAGGTCTGGAGGAAGCCCGAAGGCTGCATCCAACCTTTGACGGCATTCCTGTCGCCGAGATGATGAAGACCATCATCGATCCGCGGATCGCGGAGCTTGAAAATGCGGTTATTCGGCTCGCTTGAAAACGGCCTCCAGCGTTACGTCTTTCACAAATGGCCTGTTAAACTTCAATTCGCTGTCCGTCAGAGAAGTGACGTTGCGCTTTTCTGAAGGATTGCCGGTCAGATTTGCGAAGGTGCTGGCCTGAATATCGAGACTAAGAACCATGCTGGTTTCGTCTAGCGAGTATTTGCCGAAATAAGCGATGGAGTTGGCGATCACGGCCTTAGCCTCTTCAGGCGTCGCTTTTGAAGGTAGGCCCGATTTGAGTTTAGGGAGATCAACGCTTGCCTGCATGAGCGTGAAATATCCGTTGCTGGTGTAGATAATCATGCCCTTCGCATTTTCACCGTAAAGCGGTCGCCTCGTACCGTCAGCGGAGACAGTATCAAGCGAGACCTGAACCCAGGTGCCAACGAGCGTATCCTTGGGAGATTTTTCCAATCGACTTCTCCTTGATAGTCAGCATGGTCCTCTAAGGTATTCCGATTGTGCGCGGCCGATCTTATCAAAATAAGGTCGGATGTCCGTTGAGGGTCCAAACTCGGAAGTTGAAGGGCGCAACCGAGAAGTCCGCTTCACCCCCGGCACCGAACTTTCGATAGCCAGTGCGGCACTTCCGAGAAGGGCCAACAGGCGACATGGAAGGTGTGGCCCGCTTAGCCACAACTCGGGCATGCCGGCCCTTCGCAAGCCGGCGAACATTCGCTTATCATGAGCCAGTTCGGGTTATTCGTTTGGGCGAGTAGCGTACACGAGTTAGTTGCTCTACCTGCTGGTCAGACTTGGGCCGCAGAAACCTGATCACCTGGCCCCATGGATGAACGCTTGCATCTCTTCCAGCGTAAGCTTGCCATCCTTATTGCTATCCATTGCCTTGAAAATTCGTTCGTGAGCTGCCTGAAACTCCTGCAGTGAGATGGTCCCGTCGCCGTCGGCGTCCATCAGAGCGAACATCATACGCATCATAAAAGGTGGTCCCATCACCCCTCCACCCATCATGCCGCGCCCCATCATGCCGCCGCCCATCATGCCGCCGCCCATCATGCTTCCGTGCCCCTTCGTGCTCGCGCCTTCCTGGCCCATCGGATGCGATTGCATTTGTTGCTGATCTGGTTGGGGTGTCACTTGGTTCTGTGCAAAGGCACCGACAGTGCCGTACGCCAGAATGAGAGCAGATGTCGTGAGTCCCAAGATGCGACTGTACATTTGAAACCTCCTCAGCAGCGTCTACCGCGCGTCGAAATTACGCCGATAGCGGTTTGGTACAAGATACCTTTCCGGCCCAATATTTATATCGCACTGCAACGACCCTTTGTCAGTCGTGGGCTACTTCCGGTGTAGGCCAGACTCGGAAGAACTCGCGTCGAGCGTATCAAGTCCGCTTAGCGACAATTGCGGGCTTGTGGTATCAAAGACGCTTCCGACCTGAGGCGGTCCCTGGAGCTATGCGAAAATGAAGCTTCCGATTGAAAACGGCTCCGGCAGGCCACTAACTATTTTTGTCGAGCTTGAAACGCTGGAAAGGGTCATCCCTGCAGGCGGCAAAGCTGTCGTCACCCTGCCCGATAACCCGACCTCGTTTCTGGAGGTGCGCGACGGGATGGTGGTTGTTTGGAACAACGGTCCCGGCGAAGCGAGCATTGAAATGTTGAATGAATGAAGCTGCCATGTCGGCTTCGGATCACAAGGCGACATTCCTGGGGTCGGGGTCGCGTGCCCGCTTTGCCATCGAAGGCGGACATTTCGAGTTTATGAGTACGCGCCCAAGAGCAAGATGAGAGTAAGCCGTAGCGGGGCATTTGCATTAATTCTGAATAATAGAAATAGTTGCCCGACGTGTCAAGTCGCTTGGTCGAACGCAGGCCACTGCCGGCTACTTTGCATGGGGTTGTTTTCGATATTTTGGCAGCGCCCTGCGACGAACGGATTTCCGGCCGGAACCATCAGCGAGGAAAGCTCGTTGTCGCGGGATGTTGGGGGCAATCAACACAAGGAATGCTCATGCGCATCTCTACGGCATCCGTCATCGCTGCGGCGCTCTCGCTTGGAACACCTGCTTGGGCGCAAGTGCAGGGAACGCAACCGAAGACGCCGCCGCAGGCTCAGTCTGACGAGTCCACCGTCATCCGGAGCATACAGGTCGTGGACGTCAAGGAACTGCAGCCCGAGGTCCGGTCAAAGGTCGAGGCTGTCGTCGCAAAGGCAAGCGAGGACGACCTGAAGAACCTGCGGGGTTCCATCGACGCGTCTACGGAAGCAGTATCCGCACTGAAGGCGAAGGGCCTCAGCTCGGCACAAGTCGTTGCAGTCAATCTCACCAATGGTGTCCTGACGCTTTTCACCAAGACGGCCTGAAGAAACTCCGAGTTCAACAACAGAGACCCGCCGGTTCATGCCCGGCGGGTCTAGTTCACCGCCTTCGCTGCCGCGCGCCCTGCGTTGCGGCCTGAGAACAGGCAGCCGCCGAGGAACGTGCCTTCCAGCGAGCGATAGCCGTGCACGCCGCCGCCGCCGAAGCCGGCGGCTTCGCCGGCCGCATAGAGTCCGCGGATGATCTGGTGATCCCTGCCGAACACGCGCGAATCGAGGTCGGTCTCGAAGCCGCCGAGCGTCTTGCGGGTGAGGATGTTGAGCTTCACCGCGATCAGCGGGCCGTGCGCGGGATCGAGGATGCGATGCGGCTTCGCGGTGCGGATCAGCCTGTCGCCGATATAGCGCCGGGCATTGTGCAGGTTCATCACCTGGGCGTCCTTGACGTAGGGATTGGCGATCTCGCGGTCGCGTGCCTCGATCTGTGTCTTGATGGCGTCGAGCTGCAAGAGGTCGCTGCCGGCGAGCTTGTTCATGGCGCCGACGAGGTCGGCGAGATTGTCGCGCACGATGAAGTCGGCGCCGTGCTGCTTGAAGGCTTCGACCGGCGCCGGCGCCCCCTTGTTGGTGGCGCGCTTGATCGTCATGCGCCAGCTTTTTCCGGTGAGGTCGGGGTTCTGCTCGGAGCCCGACAGCGCGAACTCCTTCTTGATGATGCTCTGGGTCAGGATGAACCACGAATAGTCGTAGCCGGTGCCCATGATGTAGTGCAGTTGCCCGAGCGTGTCGGAGCCCGGGAACAGCGGCGCCGGCAGCCGCTTGCCGGTGGCGTCGAACCACAGCGATGACGGTCCCGGCAGGATCCGGATGCCGTGACGTGGCCAGATCGGGTTCCAGTTCTGGATGCCTTCGACGTAGTGCCACATGCGGTCGCGGTTGATCAGCCGGCCGCCGGCCGCCTCGGTGATGCCGATCATGCGGCCGTCGACATGTTCGGGCACGCCCGAGATCATGAACTTCGGCGGTTCGCCGAGCCGCTTCGGCCAGTTCTGCCGCACCAGATCGTGATTTCCGCCGATGCCGCCGGAGGCGACGATCACTGCCTGCGCACGCAGCGAAAAATCACCGGTGACGTTGCGCGAGGAGCTCTTGCCGCGCTCGACATCAGATGGTTCCAGGATCGCGCCGCTCACGCCATCGACCGTGCCCTTGCTGATGCTGAGTGCATCGACGCGATGACGGAACTTGAACGCCAGTTGTCCGCTCTTGGCGGCCTCGCGCGCGCGGCGCTCGAACGGCTCGACGATGCCGGGGCCGGTGCCCCAGGTGACGTGGAAGCGCGGCACGGAATTGCCGTGGCCCATGGCGTCGTAACCGCCGCGCTCGGCCCAGCCGACCACCGGGAAGATGCGATGGCCCATCGCGCGCAGCCAGTCGCGCTTCTCGCCCGCGGCGAACGCGACATAGGCTTCGGCCCATTTGCGCGGCCAATGATCCTCCTCGCGATCGAAACCGGCAGTGCCCATCCAGTCCTGCAGCGCCAGTTCGAGGGAATCCTTGATGCCGAGCCGGCGTTGTTCCGGCGAATCGACCAGGAACAATCCACCAAACGACCAGAAGGCCTGGCCGCCGATGCTCTGTTCCCCTTCCTGGTCGAGCACGATGACGCGCTTGCCTGCGTCGGCGATCTCGGTTGCAGCGACCAGACCGGCAAGTCCGGCGCCGATCACGATCACATCTGCATCGTCAGCCATTTTGATTTCCCCGTCCCGCCGGAATTCAAGACCGCGTCGTTGTGCGCGGTCAACGTCAAATGGATCTTGCCTGTGGCGGCGAGGCATCAAATGGTTGCGGCAAGCTGTTCCAGTTTGGGACCTTTTCCACGCTCCACTGCAGCGCCCGCGCAACACCCAATTTGAATTTGTTTTGACCGGCTTCGCTCGTCTGGACAAAAATCCGCGGCCGCAACACGCTGACGATTGTCTTGCATCACAGACCAAACAGATTCGGTTTCGACTGGGGCTGGCCAAAATGAAGTTGATGACGGGGTTGCTCGCTGCGGTTCTCCTGCTGGCGGGAATGGGGGCGTCTCAGGCAGTGGTCAGGATCGCCGACGATCGCGGCGGCAAGATCGGCATCTATGTCGACAAGTACCAGGACCTGCGCACATCGGGCGAAACCGTGATCATCGACGGGCTGTGCGCCTCGGCCTGCACCATCGTGCTCGGCAAGGTCCCACATGACCGGATCTGTGTGACCTCACACGCCAGTCTCGGCTTCCATGCCGCCTGGGATTACGGCGACAACGGTCGCCCGGTCCCCAATCCCGAAGCCACCCATATGCTGTATCTGATGTACCCGCCGGCGGTACGCAAATGGATCGCGGACCGCGGTGGCCTGACCCGGCACATGATCTTCCTGCGCGGTAAGCAACTGCAGGCGCTGTACAAGCCGTGTTACCTCAACGCCCAGGCCTCGGCGCCCAAGCCCGCCGAGCCCGCGCGCTGAGCCCGATCTCGGCGAGCGTCCTCTCTCGTCATCGTCGGCAGACCGGGTATGACGAGGTTAGGCCCAGAATCGCCTCGCTATCATTTGACGGCCTGCCATGGCCATTGCGCTTGCTGACCGCCGGAACCCGGCTTATCTCAACCGCATGGTTCAGCCGATCTCCACCCGATCCGAGCTCGTGACGGCTCCGCAGGGCCGGGTGGCATCTGCGATCCTGTGGGCCGCTGCCGGGATCGGCGGATTGGCCTTGCTCGCCGCTGCCGCGCTCTGGTTCCACTACGGGACCGCGGTGTTTTTCGAAATGATCACGGCCGGCATCTCCGCCTGCTTCTGACAAGGACGCCCTCGCATCATGCCCCGGACCACGCGCCCATTGGTGATCTTTGCTGCCTTCGCGTGCAGTTTGGCGGTCGGCCTGTTCCTCATGTTGTGGGCGGTCGGCGGCTTGCGCACCGTCGCCGCGCCAGCCGCGATCGGCGGGCCGTTCCAGCTCACCGACCAATCCGGCCAGACCGTCACCGACAAGAACCTCCAGGGCAAGCCGACGCTGATCTTCTTCGGCTTCACCCATTGCCCGGACATTTGCCCGACCTCGCTGTTCGAGATCTCGGAGGTCCTGAAGGCGATGGGCAAGGACGCCGACCGCGTGAATGCCTATTTCGTCTCGGTCGACCCGGAACGCGACACCGCTACAGCGATGAAGGACTACCTTTCGAGCTTCGATCCGCACCTCAAGGGCCTGACCGGCGATCGTCCGCCGCGATCGCCAAGGTGCTGTCGAGCTACCGGGTCTACGCCAAGAAGGTGCCGCTGAAGGATGGCGACTACACGATGGATCACACCGCGCTGATCTATCTGATGGACCGCGACGGCCATTTCGTCGCGCCGTTCAATCTGAAACGGACGCCGGAAGAGGCGGCGACCGATCTCAAACGGTATCTTTGACCGCCTTTTCCGGCTCAGAATTAACCTCGATCGGCGCTCGCATCACGCGCCGGATGGTCTATAAGCCGTTCAATTCCCTAAAATTGCCGGTTATGCCAGATTTGTCCGCCCAGCCCTTTGTCGTCCGCTCGCGCCAGCTTCGCCTGGCCGTAGGGATGATGGCGGCCGCCCTGCTGGCCTCGGCGGAGCCTGCGCTCGGGCAGACGCCCTCGGCGCCGCAGACACCGCCGGCCAAGCCGGCGCCTGCGCCGGCCCAGCCCGCCAAGCCTGCCCCCGCAAAAGCGGCACCAGCGACGCCCCCGGTAGCAACGCCCCCGGCTGCTGCCGCCCCGTCGGCCCCGATCCAGCCGCCCAAGGCCGCCGAGGCCGCGCCGCAGGCGGTGCCGGGCTTCTGGGACCCGCGGCGGCGGCCGGATCGGCCCGACCTGTCGCGCCTCACCGTGATCCGCTTCCTGACCGAGACCGACTATCCGCCGTTCAATTTCACCGGTCCGGACGGCAATCCCGCCGGCTTCAATGTCGACCTGGCGCGTGCGCTCTGCGACGAGATCAAGGTCACCTGCACCATCCAGATGCGCCGCTTCGAGACCCTGATCGATGCGCTGGCGACCAACCGGGGCGATGCCATCATCGCGTCGATGGCGGTGACGCCGCAGCTGCGCGCCAAGGTCGATTTCACCGATCCCTATTACCGCGCGCCGGCACGCTTCGTGTCGCGCCGCGACAACGTGATGCCGGAGATCCGCCCGGAATATCTCGAGGGCAAGAAGGTCGGCGTCATCGCCGGCACCTCGCACGAGGCCTACCTCAAGGCGATGTTCACCGACGCCGAGATCCATTCCTATCCGGATAACGACGCGCTGCGCGCGGCGCTGCGCCGCGGCGAGGTCGACTTCATCTTTGGCGATGCGATCTCGCTCGCGTTCTGGATCAACGGCACCGATTCCGCCGAATGCTGCGCGTTTTCGGGCGGGCCCTTTGTCGAGAGCCGCTATTTCGGCGAGGGCGTCGGCATCGCCGTGCGCAAGGGCAACGATCTGCTCCGGCAATCGCTGAACTGGGCGCTGTTCCGGATCTGGGAAAAAGGCCGCTTCACCGACCTGTGGCTGCGCTATTTCTCGATCAGCCCGTTCTGATGCACGCCACACCATCCGCGTCATTGCGAGCGAAGCGAAGCAATCCACCAACTGCCGCTGCAGAACCGGTATGGATCGCTTCGTCGCGGAGCTCCTCGCAATGACGGTCGCCCCAAACTTTGCATTTTGCCGCGAAAGCGTTAGTTTTCGCGGCCATTTTGGAGAAAGCCTGAAGAAATGTCCGTGATTGATCTTGCTGCCAGCCCGAGCGACCTGCGGGCGCTCGCCGAACAATCCAACGCCTGGCCGTTCGAGCAGGCGAAAGCGATTGTGGCGCGGCTGAAGAAAAATCCGAAGGACGAGGTGCTGTTCGAAACCGGCTACGGCCCCTCTGGCCTGCCGCATATCGGCACCTTCGGCGAAGTCGCGCGCACCACGATGGTGCGCCATGCCTTCCGCGTGCTCACCGAGGACAAGATCAAGACGCGCCTGCTCGCCTTCTCGGACGACATGGACGGGCTGCGCAAGGTGCCGGACAACGTGCCGAACAAGGAATTGCTGGCGCAGCACCTCGGCAAGCCGCTGACCAAGGTGCCCGATCCGTTCGGCACCCATCCGAGCTTCGGCCAGCACAACAATGCGCGGCTGCGCGCCTTCCTCGATCAGTTCGGCTTCGACTACGAGTTCGCGAGCTCGACCGAGTACTACACCTCCGGCCGGTTCGATGCCGCGTTGCTGCGCATGCTGGAGCGGATCGAGAAGGTGATGGCGATCATGCTGCCGTCGCTGCGCGAGGAGCGCGCGGCGAGCTACTCGCCGTTCCTGCCGATCTGTCCGCGCACCGGCCTCGTGCTTTACGTGCCCGTGACGGCGCACGACGCCAAGGCCGGCACCATCTGCTATGAAGATCCTGATACTAAGGAGAGCGTCACCGTTCCCGTCACCGGCGGCCGCTGCAAGCTGCAATGGAAGCCGGACTGGGCGATGCGCTGGTATGCGCTCGGCGTCGACTATGAAATGGCCGGCAAGGACCTGATCGATTCGGTGAAGCTGTCTGCCAAGATCTGTTCGGCGCTCGGCGGCACGCCCCCCGAAGGCTTCAACTACGAGCTGTTCCTCGACGAGAAGGGCCAGAAGATCTCGAAGTCGAAGGGCAACGGGCTCACCATCGACGAATGGCTGCGCTACGCCTCGCCGGAATCGCTGTCGCTGTTCATGTATCGCGAGCCCAAGGCAGCGAAGCGGCTGTATTTCGACGTCATCCCGCGCAATGTCGACGACTATCAGCAGTTCCTCGACGGCTTCACGCGGCAGGAGGCGCGGCAGCAGCTACAAAATCCGGTCTGGCACATCCATTCCGGCAAGCCGCCGCAGGCCGACATGCCCGTCACCTTCCAGCTGCTGCTGACGCTTGTATCGTCGTCGAATGCAGAGAACGCCGAGACGCTGTGGGGCTTCATCGGCCGCTATCGTCCCGGCGTGACGCCGCAGACCCATCCGAAGCTCGATGCGATGGTCGGCTATGCCATCAACTATTATCGCGACTTCGTGGCGCCGACCAAGCAGTTCCGCGAGCCCACTGAAACTGAGCGCGCCGCGCTGCAGGACCTGCGCGATGCGCTTGCCAACATGCCGGCTGACGCGACCGCGGAAGACATCCAGAACGTGGTCTACGAGATCGGCCGCCGCGAGCCGTTCCTCGACATGGTCAAGAAGGGCAAGGACGGCCGTCCCGGCGTCTCGCTCGACTGGTTCAACATGCTCTACCAGGTGCTGCTCGGCCAGGAGAAGGGTCCGCGCTTCGGCTCCTTCGTCGCGGTCTACGGCGTACAGAACGCGGTGAACATGATCGACGGCGCGCTGGCGCGGTCATCGTAGTTTGAGGGATGCGTAGCCCGGATGGAGCGCAGCGAAATCCGGGAAGCGTTCCCAGCGGCCCAGGTGTCCCGGATTGCGCTTCGCTCCATCCGGGCTACGAGGTTACGGCTGCGGCGTAGCGCCGCAAAATCCGGATGGCTGATCCCCGGCAATTTCAGCCGGGGTTGCGTCCGATTGCGCTACACTCCGTCCCACAAAATCAGCACGGCCTCCGCCGAGAGGCCGGCACAGATGGGAGCATGCGCATGCAGTTCAGGGTTTCGCCGACATCGCTGCAGGACAGTTCGAACGCCGAGGAATGGCAGGCGCGGGTCGATCTCGCGGCCGCGCATCGGCTCGCCTATATCCACGGCTTTTCGGAAGGCATTTTCAACCATCTCACCTTCGTGGTTCCCGGCCGCACCGACCGCTACTACCAGATTCCGTTCGGCATGCACTGGTCGGAGGTCACCGCGTCGTCCTTCATGGAGGTCGGCATCGACGATGCCGAGGTGAAGCGAGGCGAGGGTGAGGTCGAGCGCTCCTGCTATTGCATTCATGCGCCGATCCACAAGGCGCTGCCGCAGGCCAAGGCGGTGTTCCACACCCATATGCCGTATGCGAGCGCGCTGACCCGGCTCGAGGATCCGCGCATCAAGGAGATCGGTCAGACCGAGGTCGGGCTGTCGGAAGCGATCGCCTATGACGATCTCTACACCGGCCCTGCGCTGGATCCCGAGGAAGGCGCGCGGCTCGCCAAGGTGATCGGCAACAAGACCATCCTGTTCATGGCCAACCATGGCATCTCGACCGTCGGCGAGACCGTCGCCGATGCCTATGACCGGCTCTATTACATCGAGCGCGCCGCGCAGGTGCAGATCTATGCGATGTGGACCCAGCAGCCGCTCAAGCAATTGCCGCAGCATGTGGTCGAGAAGACCAAGCGCGATTTCCGCGACGACCATCTCTACAACGGCCCGAGCCCGGCGCAGCGGCATTTCGATGCGCTGAAGCGGATGCTGGACCGCAAGGAGCCGGACTACGCGACGTAGGCGGAGGCAGCGAGGCGCAACCGCAATCTCCGCTGTCGTCCCTGCGAAAGCAAGGGACCCATAACCGCAGGATCATGTTGTTAGAGCAGGCTGTGGCCCCGGCCTTCTCCAGCAGGACGTGCGGTGGTTATGGATCCCGGGTCGCGCTTCGCTTGCCCGGGACGACACCGGTTTTGTGGTTACCGTTTCGTCGAATTACTGGCTCGCCCACACGACGCGCGCGATCCACGTGACTTCCTCGGCATCGAGCATGCGGTCGGGGTGTTCCGGATTGAGCGATGCCAGTTCCAGCACCTTGCCGGTGCGTCGCTTCAGTTCCTTCACCATCACCTCGCCGCCCGTCGTGCGAACCACGACGCGGTCGCCGCGGCGGATCGCGGTCGCGGGTGATACCACGATGATGTCACCCTCGCGATAGGCCGGCTTCATCGAGTCGCCCTCGATCTCCAGCGCATAGGCGTGCTCGTCGCTGGTCGCCGGCAGCGCCACTTCATCCCAGCCCTTGCCGGCGGGAAACCCGCTGTCGTCGAAATAGCCGCCGGCGCCGGCCTGCGCGAAGCCGAGCAACGGCACCGACTGGCCGGCGCGCGGGCCATCACCGAGCAACTGCACGAAGGTCTCCATGCTGGCATTGCTGGCTGCCAGCGCCTTGGAGAGCGATTCGGTCGACGGCCATCGCTCGCGCCCGTCGCCGGTCACGCGCTTGGACTTGTTGAAGGTGGTGGGGTCGAGACCTGACTGCTTGGCAAGGCCGGACGGCGACAGGCCGGCGCGTTCGGCGAGCCTGTCGAGCGCGGCCCAGACCTGCGCGTGGGTCAGCGGTCGGGCGGCTTTGGACTGTTTGGCCATCGAGGACACCCTGGATGGTAGGAATTATTACCTGAAACCTCGTGTTTCCGCAAATCTGCCGTCGGATGTGTCCCGGCACCGCTTGAGTTGCGCCGCTGCCGCCGATACGGTCCCTCGCTCGCCAAATGGCGTCGGGGGCATTTCCCCTCAAATCCGGATAAAACCCCAAGAGACTCAAGGACAAAAGGGAAGGCCGGGCCGTGCCCATGATCTACAAAATCACCCCCGCTTCGGCCTGGCGCGAGGCCGAGCGGCAGGGCGTCTACCGGGGCAGTGCGGACGACAATCGCGACGGCTTCATCCATTTTTCCACCGCCTCCCAGGTGGCCGAAACCGCGCGCAAGCACTATCACGGGCAAACCGGCCTGTTCCTGGTCGCGGTCGATGCCGATGCGCTCGGCGACGCCTTGCGCTGGGAACGCTCGCGCAATGACGAATTGTTCCCGCATCTCTATGGCGAACTCGACCTCGGCGCGGTCACCGAAATCCTCAGCCTTCGCGCGCGCTCCGACGGCGGCCACGACGTTCCGGAGCTGAAGCCGTGATCCGTGCCTTCGACGCCTTCTCGCTGCCGCTGCTGCGCTGGTTCGATCCTGAAGATGCCCATCGCATGGCGATCCAGGGCTTGAAGCTGCTGCCGCCAATCCGGCAGCGGGCGGATGATCCCAAGCTCGCGGTACGCGCCTTCGGGCTGAACTTCCCGAACCCGATCGGCATGGCGGCGGGTTTCGACAAGAGCGCCGAGGTGCCTGACGCGCTGCTGCGGCTTGGTTTCGGCTTTGTCGAGATCGGCTCGGTGACGCCGAAGCCGCAAGCCGGCAACCCGCGGCCGCGGCTGTTTCGTCTGGAGCGCGACGAGGCCGTCATTAACCGCATGGGCTTCAACAATGACGGCGCGGAAGCCGTGCTGCGCCGGCTCGCCGCGCGCGCCAGCGGCGGCGGCATCATCGGGGTCAATGTCGGGGCCAACAAGGATTCGACCGACCGCGTCGCCGACTATGTGAAGCTGATCGAGACGTTTGCCCCGGTCGCGAGCTATTTCACCGTCAATGTTTCTTCGCCGAATACGCCGGGCCTGCGCAATCTGCAGCAATCGGCGGCGCTCGACGATCTGCTGGCGCGGGTCATCGATACCCGTGAGCGGGTGCGCAAGAACGCCGGCGATTCGCCGGTGCTGCTGAAGATCGCGCCGGATCTGAGCCTCGCCGAGCTTGACGATGTCGTGCACATCGCCCGCTCGCGGCGCGTCGACGGCATGATCGTCGCCAACACGACGCTGGCGCGTCCCTCGACCTTGCGCGAGGAGAATCGCGCCAGGGAGCAGGGTGGCCTGTCGGGCCGTCCGCTGTTCCGCCTCTCGACCCGGATGGTCGCCGAGACCTATGTCCGCGTCGAAGGCGCATTTCCGTTGATCGGCGTCGGCGGCATCGATAGCGGCGGCGCAGCGCTAACCAAGATTCGCGCCGGGGCCAGCCTGATCCAGCTCTATTCCTCGCTGGTCTACAAGGGCATCGGCCTGGTCGACGACATCAAGCGCGACCTGTCCTCGACCTTGCTGCGGACCGGCCGCGACTCGCTGTCGGAAATCGTCGGCGCCGATGCTGCGACCATCACGGCCGAGGATTGGCCGGTCAGGTAGCCGTTCTTACCTCGCCCCCGCTTGCGGGGCCGTGAGCGGGCCCCTCCGCGGATCCAGTTCTTACCGCCTTCTTGGAGACAGCCCCTCACCCCAGCCCTCTCCCCGGAAGAGCGGGGCGAGGGAACAGAGCATCGCTTCGCTGCATCCGGGCTACGCAGTCTTGAACGTTTTCCTGAACTGCGCCGGATAGCGCAGGCCCTGCAGGCCGCCGCGCGCGACGTAGAAGCCGAGCAGCGCGATCCACAGCCCGGTGTTGCCGAATGCGCTGAGCGCCCACCAGGCGGCGAGGAAGATCGCGAGCGAGGCCAGCATCAAATTGCGCATCTCGCGCGCCCAGGTCGCGCCGACATAGATGCCGTCGAAGCCGAAGGCGAACACACCGGGCAGAGGTGCCAGGATCACGAACACCAGGAACTCGCGCGCATAGCGGCGCACGTCCTCGCTTGTTGTCATCAGGTTGATCAGCGCCGGTCCGAACAGCGCGAACAGCACCGAGACGACCAGCGCAAAGCCGACACCCCACAGCAGCACCAGCCGGGTCGAATCGGCAAAGCCGCGTGCGTCGCGCGCGCCGAAAGCGCGGCCGCAGAGCTGCTGGGCGGCGTTGGCGAGGCCGTCGAGGAAGAAGGCACTCACCAGCAGGAAATTGTTCAGCACCGAGTTCGCCGCCAGCGTCACGTCGCCTTCGCGCGCGCCCTTCGCGGTGAAGAACAGGAACACGACGATCAGCGCCGCGGTGCGGACCATGATGTCGCGATTGACGGCCAGCATGCGCATCAGCTTGGCGCGGTCGAACAGCGTGGCCGCAGGAACGGCAAAGCCTGTTTGCGAGATCCGCCACGCCACCACGATGCCGACGGCGAAACCGGTCGTCTCGGCAAGCACGGCGGCGATCGCGGCACCGGCGATGCCGGCGCCGTAGACCTGCACCAGCAGCACGGTTGCGGCCATGTTGATCAGGTTGATCACGATCTGCAGCGCCAGCGCCAGATTGGCGCGCGCCTGCCCGACCAGCCAGCCCAGGATGACGTAGTTGGCGAGCGCCAGCGGCGCCGACCAGATCCGGATCATGAAGTACGTCTTGGCCGCACGCGTGACGCCTTCGCTGCCGCCCATCAGCTGGAATGTGACCGCGGCCAGCGGCACCTGCAACGCGATCAGCGTGGCGCCGATCAGGCCGGCGACGATGAAGCCGCGCACCAGGATCGCGGCATATTCCTGCGGCTCGCCCGCGCCCTGCGCCTGCGCGGTGAAGGCCAGCGTGCTCATGCGCAGGAAGGCGAACAGCCAGAACAGGCAATCGAAGATCACCGAGGCCATTGCGACCCCGCCGAGCAGCGCGGCATCGTCGAGGCGGCCGATCGCCGTGGTCGAGACGATGCCGATCAGCGGCGTGGTCAGGTTGGCGACCATCGCGGGACCGGCGATGGCGAACACCTGGCGGGTCGTGATCTTTGGGTGGATGGGTGCGTGCATGGCTACAGTTGCAAGGAATAGGCGTTTCTATCGCGACATCCGTCGCGCGACCATGCCGGAATTGTCCTCAGAGCAATGCGGTGGCGGAGGGGCGGGGTAGCCTGCAAGGTAATTGCATGGTCAGAACACCACGACCGTGCCGTCGCTCGCGATCGTGCACGGCAGGTCGTCGACGCGACCGAGCATGTCGTCGCTCATATGGGTCAGCACCACGCGCCTGGCGTTGATGGCGGGCAAATGCGCTTCCAGCGTTTTCAGGCTGAGATGGTTCTTGACCATTTTGTCGTAGGTATAGGCTTCGGCGATGAAGAGGTCGGCGTTCTGCGCGGCTGGGATCAGCGCGTCGGTCCACTCGGTGTCGGCGCTGTAGCTGACGACACGGTCTTCCGCCTCGATGCGATAGGCGAGAAATGGCCCGCCGGACTCGCCATGCACCACAGGATAGGGCGTCACGTTCACCTCGCCGAAGCCGCGCCGCTCCTGCGGCGCGAGCGTGACGACGGACAGATCGAAGCGCTGTCTGGTTTTGGAAGAATGCTCGAACATCACCTCCATCACCTCAGGCAGCTTCGTTTCGATGCCTTGCGGCCCGGCAATAACCAGCGGCCGGGTGCGGCGGGAGAATTGCGCGTCGAGCAGGAAGAACGGCAGGCCGGCAAAATGATCGCCGTGGAAATGCGTGATCAGGATCAGGTCGATTGCGTCGCGGTCGATCTCGAGCCGCTTCAGCGCCGGCAGCGAGGACGCGCCGCAGTCGATCAGGAAATTGACGCGCTCGCCGCTGACATGGAAGCAGGTGTTGAAGCGGCCCCCGGAGCCGAATGCATCGCCGCAGCCGACAAATCGCAATTGCATCGGGCTGCGAGCTTTCCTTTGGGATCAGCGGCCGCGCGGCGCGCCGAACAGCCGCGACAACAGCCAGATCGGGATCACGATCACGGCGCCGAGCAGGAAGTAGCGCCAGGCCCAGTTGATCGCGTCGAAGCCGAAATCCCAGATGGTCTGGAACAGCCTGCGGACGCTGTTGAGGATATTCCACGGGTCGAGGCCGATCGCGGCAAGCACGACGCCGACCAGGATCGAGAGCAGGATCAGCCGGAACGCCACCGAGAGCGGCGATCCGCCGAGAAAGCGGTACAGGCCGTCACTCTGGCTCTGGCCGGCCGGCAAGTCCCTGACGTCGTTCGGCATCGTTCTCTCCTGGCGGAATCGCCCGCGCATTATAGGTCACGGCGCAGCACATGGGAAATCTGTGAGCCGCGATCAATGGCTGCCATGCGCGCTTCGGGTTTAACTTCCTGTCATGGAGATTAACATCCGTTCAAGCGTCTCCAGCCGGTCGGCTTCGCGCGGCGGCTTTGTCCCAGCGCAGGCGGCTGATCCGGGGGAAGCGCATCGCGACGCCGGATTTGTGACGCGGCGAGCGTTGCAGGCCTTCGAAGGCGACTTCCAGCACCAGCCCCTGATCCGGCTCGTGCACGACATGCCGCACCGGGCCGAACTTCTCGGTGGTGTTGCGACGGACGAAGCGATCGATCTGCAACAGTTCCTCGTCGGTGAAGCCGAAATAGGCCTTGCCGACCGGCACCAGTTCGTCGCCGGCATCGCCACGGGTCCAGACCCCGAACGTGTAGTCGGAGTAATAGGACGAGCGCTTGCCGTGGCCGCGCTGGGCATACATCAGCACCGCGTCGATGACGTGCGGATCGCGCTTCCACTTCCACCATGGCCCCTTCGGCCGCCCGGGCAGGTAGGGCGCGTCGCGCCGCTTCAGCATCACGCCCTCGACTGCGTCGGCATCGTCGCCGGCGCCGGCGCTCTTCGGATCGGCGCGCGCTGCGGCCAGTTCTTCCCAGCTCGCGAACGGAACCGTCGGTGACAGATCGATGCGCGGGTCGTTCAGCTTGGCGACGAAGGCTTCGAGATGCGCGCGCCGCTCGGTGAAGGGCAGCTCGCGCAGATCGTTTTCGCCGTCGCCGAGCAGGTCGTAGGCGCGCAAGTGAATCGGAAATTCCTTGATCAGCTTCGGCGAAACCACCTTCCGGTTCAGTCGCTGCTGCAACACGTTGAAGGTCTGCACGCGACCGTCGCGCAGCACCAGCAATTCGCCGTCGATCGCGAATGAAGCATTATGCCGAAAAGTGTGAAGCGGCGGTTTTCGGGAGTCATCATGCTTCAAATCTAGAGTATCTTGCAGATGCAGCGACGGCACGAGGTCGGGGAAGCTGCCGGTGATATCCTCGCCGGTGCGCGAATAGAGCCGCGCCTGGATATGGCCACGCGCATCGCGGCCGGCGACAGCCTGCACGCGGATGCCGTCCCACTTCCATTCCGCGCTGAAATCGGCGGCGTCGAGATTGACGAAATCGCCATCCTCGATCGCATGCGCCAACATCACAGGGCGGAACGGTGTCGGATCACGATTGATCGGCTGGTCGCCGCGGCCTTCGAGCCAGGCGAACAATTCGAGATAGGGCGGCGACAGGCCGGGCCACATCAGCTCGATCTCGTGCGGATCCTTGTCGCCGAGTGTGGCCGCTGCGGTCTTCGCCAGCCGCGCCGAGATCCCGATCCGCATCGCGCCGGTGACGAGCTTCAGCAGCGCCCAGCGCCCGGTCTCGTCGAGCTCGTCCAGCCAGCGCGCCAGCTGCGACGGCAAATCAGCCTTGCCGAGCGTGCGCAGCGTGGTGACGACGTCGGTGAGGGTGGGAGGAGGCGGGTTGTTGTGGCCCGGCAGCTCGGCCTTCGGCCACATCAGCGCGACGGTTTCCGAGAGATCGCCGACGTAATCATAGGAGTAGCCGAACAGCACAGGGTCGGCGCGTTCGGTGATCAGGTCGCGGATCAAGCCCGGCTTGGCGTGCTTGAACGACAGCGCACCGGTCAGCGCCGCCAGCGCGTAGCCGCGGTCGGGATCCTCGGTCTCGCGGAAATATGCAACCAGCAGCTTGATCTTGTTGTTGCGGCCCGGCTCGTAGGCGAGGCGGTCGAGCAGCTCGGCAAAGCGGTTCATGTTTCGGCCTCGCCGGCGGGCTGTGCCTCGCCGGTGATCGGTGCCATCTCGCCCTCATCCTCGTCGCCATAGCCGACCAGATCGAGCGGCCGCGCGGCAAGGCCCTTGCTCTTGCACCAATGCACCAGCGCGTCTTCCTGGCCGTGGGTGACCCAGATCTCGCCGGCGCCGGTCGCAGCGATCGTCGCCGTCAGCCCGTCCCAGTCGGCATGATCCGAGATCACCAGCGGCAGCTCGACGCCGCCCTGCCGCGCCCGGGCGCGGACGCGCATCCAGCCCGAGGCGAAGGCGGTGACCGGATCGGGAAAGCGGCGAGTCCAGACATCGGAGGTCGCGCTCGGCGGCGCCAGCGTGATGGTGCCGGCGAGTTCGGCCTTCTTCATGCCGCGCGCGGGCCGGAGCTCGCCGAGTGGGATGCCGCGCTCCTGATAGTAGTAAGTGATCTTCTCCATCGCGCCGTGCAGGTAGATCGGCGCGTCGTAGCCGGCCTCGCGCAGCAGCGCGATCACGCGCTGCGCCTTGCCGAGCGAATAGGCGCCGACCAGATGCGCGCGCTCCGGAAACAGCCTGACCGACGCCTGCAGCTTCTTCACCTCATCGGCGGCATCGCCATGGCGAAACACCGGCAGGCCAAAGGTCGCCTCCGTGATGAAGACGTCGCAAGGGACGAGCTCGAACGGCGCGCAGGTCGGGTCGCGTGCGTCCTTGTAGTCGCCGGAGGCGACGATCCTTGTATCCTTGCATGTGACCGATATCTGGGCGGAGCCCAACACGTGCCCGGCGGGATGAAACGTCACCGTGACGTCGCCGAGCCTGATCTCCTCGCCGTAAGCGACCGCCTGCGTCGTGCCGGCGAAATTCTCGCCGTAGCGCAGCCGCATCATGTCGAGCGTTTCCTGGGTCGCGAGCACTGCGCCATGCCCCGCCCGCGCATGATCGGAATGGCCATGCGTGATCAGCGCCCGTTCGACCGGCCTGACAGGATCGATGTGGAAGCGGCCGGGCTTGCAGCAAAGCCCGGCCGGGACGGGCATCAGGATGTCTTGCGGGCGCATTGTCCCTATATAGGCGATCGATCCGCGATGTTTAGCCGTCATCCGCGGGCTTGACCCGCGCTTCCATCTCCGGAAAAAGTCCGTGTTTTAATGGACGGCCAGACTTGGCCAAGATCGGTTCCCTAAGAGAAAATGGCCCCCCGCCTGTTTCTGTCCTCCGGCGACCTCGTTGCCGACCGCCGCTACGAGTTCGCGCGCGACCTGCAATTGAAGGGCGATCTGCCGGCTGCCGCCGAGCTGCTCGAACAGGCGATCGAGCTGGTGCCGAAATTCCCGTCGGCCTGGTACACGCTGGGCAATATCCGCCTCGAGCTCGGCCAGCGCGATGCGGCGATCGCAGCCTTCCGCGCCGCGCGCGACGCCGATCCCGAAGACCGCCATGGCGCCGGCCTGCATCTGATGCAGCTCGGCGTCGAGGCCGTCGGCGCGATGCCGCCGGGCTATGTGCAGACGCTGTTCGATCAATATGCGCCGCGCTTCGAGGCCGCGCTGGTCGGCGATCTCGGCTATCGCGGCCCGGCGCTGCTGTTCAAGGCGGTGCTGTCGGTGCGCGCCTCAGCGAGGAAGCCGGCATTCTTCAAGCGCGCGATCGATCTCGGCTGCGGCACCGGACTGGCGGCCGGTGCTTTCGCGCAGCACGTCGACCGCTTCATCGGCATCGACCTGTCGCCGCGCATGATCGACAAGTCGCGCGCGACCGGGCTCTATGCCGAGCTTGAGGTCGACGACATGCTGAAGGGAATTTCGTGCAAGCCGGACGCCAGCGCTGAACTGATCCTCGCTGCGGACGCGATGGTCTATGTCGCCGATCTCGCGCCCGTGCTCGCCGAGGCCGCGCGCGTGCTGGTCGCGGGCGGTGTGCTCGCCTTCACGACGGAGACCCATGACGGCGAGGGTGTCATCCTCGGCGCGGGGCTGCGCTACGCCCACAGTGCAGCCTACGTGCGCGCCGCGGTCGCCGCCGCGGGGCTGACGCTGGCGCTGCTCGACGATCTCTCGGCGCGCAATGAGCACAACATCCCGGCGCCCGGGCTCGTCGCCGTCGCGACCAAGGCGTGACGCGCTTACCCTCCCCTGGAGGGGGAGGGTCGGTTCGCATGAAGCGTAGCGAAATGCGAAGCGGGGTGGGGTGATCTCTCAACACGCGCAGCGTTGTTCGCGGAAAGACCGTCACCCCACCCCGCCTCACATCTCGCTATGCTCAATGTGAGTCGACCCTCCCCCTCCAGGGGAGGGTGAAACCGCGATCCTTCGCATCGCGCTCAAACTTGAGTCTACACGCTACGCATTTGCCGTGACGCGGCATTGCGCCGCAAAGCCGTGACTTCGCGCTTGCCCGGCGCATGGCGGAATGCGAGAGCTTTTCGTCTCAGGGAGAGAAATAATGAAAAAGCATACACGGCGCGAATTCGGCGCCACTGCATTGTCCGTGATCGCAGCGTCCGTGCTGCCTGCGCCGTTCGTCCGGGCCGCCGACAAGAAGTACGATCCGGGTGCTGGTGACACCGAGATCAAGCTCGGCCAGACCGTGCCGCATTCCGGTCCCGGCTCGCTCTATGGCGTGCTGGGCCGCGTCGGCGAGGCCTATTTCCAGATGCTGAACGACAAGGGCGGCATCAACGGCCGCAAGGTGAAATTCCTCACCATGGACGACGCCTACAGCGCGCCGAAATGCGTCGAGGCGACGCGCCGCCTGGTCGAGCAGGAAGAGGTGCTGGCGCTCTACGGCTCGCTCGGCACCGCGCCGCAGACCTCCGTGCACAAGTACCTCAATTCCAAGGGCGTTCCCCAACTGCTGTTGAACACCGGCGCCTCGAAATGGAACGACCCGAAGAATTTCAAATGGACCATGGCAGGCCTGCCGCTCTATCCGACCGAGGCGCGCATCCTCGCCAAGCACGTCGTCAGCGTGAAGCCGAACGCCAAGGTCGGCATCCTCTACCAGAACGATGATTTCGGCCGCGACTTCCTCGGCCCGTTCAAGAAGGTGCTGGCCGATGCCGGCGGCAAGGCACAGGTGATCATGGAGCAGACCTACGATCTCACCGATCCGACGGTCGATTCCCAGCTCATCAATCTCTCGAAGTCGGGCGCCGACGTGTTCTACAACATCACCACCGGCAAGGCGACGTCGCAGTCGATCCGCAAGGTGGCCGAGCTCGGCTGGAAGCCGTTGCAGCTGTTGTCGGCGGGCTCGACTGGCCGCTCGATCCTGAGCGCCGCGGGTCTCGAGAACGCCAAGGACATCGTCGCGATCCGCTACAACAAGGAAGTCGGCGTGCCCCGCTACGAGAAGGATGCCGATGTGGTCGCGTTCGAGGAGCTGCGCAAGAAGTACCTGCCGAACATCGATCCTGATAACACCATCGCCTTCGCCGGCTACGGCCAGGCGGCGACGATGGGCGAAATCCTGCGCCGCTGCGGCGACGATCTGACCCGCGCCAACGTGCTGAAGCACGCCACCACGCTGGCCGGCTTCCACTCGCCCTATTTCCTCGACGGCATCAATTACAGCTATACGCCCGACGACTACACGCCGATGAAGACGCTCTATGTCTCGATCTTCAACGGCAAGGACTGGGACCTCTTGGGCGAGCCGATGACGGAGTAGGGGGAGAAGCTCTCTCTTCTCCCTCTCCCCGTTCTTACGGGGAGAGGGTTGGAGTGGAGGGGCTCTCTCCACCAGGCAGTGTGAGCTGAGACACCTGTACCCCCTCACCCGGATCGCATCTGACGATGCGATCCGACCTCTCCCCGCAGGCGGGGCGGGGTGACTTCCAGGCGCTTCGCGGCCCACAGAGCGAGCTGGCGGTACCTGCCGCCTGCCGCCATTTTCGTCCGCCCTCGACGAAACCCGCTGAACCATCTACCTCTTGGGCGTGTCGACGCTCGATCTCTTTTCCGTCACGCCGTCGGAAACGGCCGATCTCTTGCCGCGCCGGTTTCGCGACTGGTTCGCGTCACGCGGCTGGTCGCCGCGCGAGCATCAGCTCGCGCTGCTGGCGAAGGCGCACGAGGAACGCTCCGCGCTGCTGATTGCGCCCACCGGCGCGGGCAAGACGCTGGCGGGGTTCCTGCCGACGCTGGTGGAATTGAGCGGGGAAGGATTTGGTGGCGCTGCTCCTGCTCACCTCCCCCTGAAAGGGGAAGGTCGGCGCGCGCCCGCTCGCGTCAGCGCTGCGGAGCGTGACGGGCGGGGGTCAGCCGCAGGCACGGAGCAAGCGGCTGACCCCCACCCCAACCCTCCCCCTTTCAGGGGGAGGGAGCCCGACGAGCTCGCGAATGGAGAGATCGGAGCGGAAATAGTCCGCCCCAACCTGATCTCCACCGGCCGCGGCGTTCGCCGCAGCGGCGGGCTGCATACGCTCTACATCTCGCCGCTGAAAGCGCTCGCGGTCGACATCGCGCGCAATCTGGAGACGCCGGTTGCCGAGATGGGGCTGCCGATCAAGATCGAGACCCGTACCGGCGACACGCCGGTGTCGCGGCGACAGCGGCAGCGGCGCTATCCGCCGGACATTCTGCTCACCACGCCGGAACAGCTGGCGCTGCTGCTCGCCTCCGACGACGCGCCTTTCCTGTTCTCCTCGCTGAAGCGCATCGTGCTCGACGAGCTGCATGCGCTGGTCACCTCCAAGCGCGGCGATCTGCTGTCGCTCGGGCTTGCGCGGCTCTGGACCATCGCGCCGCAGGCGCGCGCCATCGGTCTCTCGGCGACGGTGGCCGAGCCGGAACAGCTCGCGCGCTTCCTGGTGCCGCAGCCGGGCGACGAGAGCGTGTCTGCCGACGTCGTGATCGCCGGCGGCGCCGCGCCGCCGGTGGTCGAGATGCTCGACACAAGGGAACGGCTGCCGTGGTCCGGCCACAGTGCGCGCCATGCGCTGCCCGAGGTCTATGAGCTGATCAAGCGCAACAAGACCACGCTGGTGTTCGTCAACACGCGCAGCCAGGCCGAGATGCTGTTCCAGGATCTGTGGCGCATGAACGACGACGGGCTTGCGATCGCGCTGCATCACGGCTCGCTCGACGTCGCGCAGCGCCGCAAGGTCGAGGACGCGATGGCCGCGGGCCGGCTGCGCGGCGTGGTCTGCACCTCATCGCTCGATCTCGGCGTCGACTGGGGCGATGTCGACCTCGTCATCAATATCGGCGCGCCCAAAGGCTCGTCGCGGCTGATGCAGCGGATCGGCCGCGCCAACCACCGCTTCGACGAGGCCTCGCGCGCCGTGCTGGTGCCGGCCAACCGGTTCGAGGTGCTGGAATGCGCCGTCGCGATCGACGCCATCGCCGAGAATGCGCAGGACACGCCGCCGCTGCGCTCGGGCGCGCTCGACGTGCTGGCCCAGCACGTGCTCGGCTGCGCCTGCGGCAAGCCGTTCCTGTCCGACGAACTCTATGACGAAGTCAGGACCGCGGCGCCCTATGCGTCGCTGGCGCGGACCGATTTCGACGATGTGGTCGACTTCGTCGCGACCGGCGGCTACGCGCTCAAGACCTATGAGCGTTTCGCGCGCATCAAGCAGGACAAGCAGGGCCGCTGGCGCGTCACCAATCCGAAGGTGCGGCAGAGCTACCGCCTCAACGTCGGCACCATTGTCGAGGAGACCATGCTGAAGGTGCGGCTGGTGCGTTCGCGTGCCGGCGGGCAAGGGAAAAGCGGAGGCTCGACCGGTGCGATCGCCCGCGGCGGCCGGATGCTCGGCGAGATCGAGGAGGTCTTCATCGAGGGGCTCGTGCCCGGCGACACTTTTGTCTTTGGCGGTGAGGTGGTGCGCTACGAGGCCTTGGTCGAGGACCAGGTCTATGTCTCCCGCGCCAATGATAAAGATGCAAAAGTGCCGTCCTATATGGGCGGCAAGTTTCCGCTCTCGACCTATCTCGCCGAACGCGTCCGCAAATTGCTCGACAACAGCCGGGCCTGGAACGCGCTGCCGGGCCAGGTGCACGACTGGCTGTCGCTGCAGCGAAAATTCTCGCGAGTACCTGCGGTGCGCGAACTCCTGGTGGAAACCTTTCCGCGCGGCGGCAGCCATTATCTGGTCTGCTATCCCTTCGAGGGCCGGCTCGCGCATCAGACGCTCGGCATGCTGCTGACGCGCCGGCTGGAGCGCGCCCGCGCCCGTCCGCTCGGCTTCGTCGCCAACGAATATTCGCTCGCAGTGTGGGGCGTCGGAGATCTGTCTTTCATGATCCGGCATGGCAAGCTCGATCTCAATGCGCTGTTCGACCCCGACATGCTCGGCGACGATCTCGAGGCGTGGCTTGCGGAATCCGCACTGATGAAGCGCACCTTCCGCAACTGCGCCATCATCTCCGGGCTGATCGCGCGCCGCTTCACCGACGAGGAGAAGTCGCGCCGTCAGGTGCTGTTCTCGACCGATTTGATCTACGACGTGCTGCGCAAGCACCAGGCCGACCATGTGCTGCTGCGCGCCGCGCGCGGCGATGCCGCCACGGGATTGCTCGATCTCCGCCGCCTCAGCGACATGCTTGCGCGCATCCATGGCCGAATCACCCACAAGGACCTCGACCACGTTTCTCCGCTTGCCGTGCCCGCGCTGCTGGAAATCGGCCGCGAGTCAGTTTATGGCGAAGCATCCGACGAGCTTCTGGCCGAGGCGGCCGAGGAACTCGTGCGGGAGGCGACGACGTAACGCTGGAGCGTTTTCGAGCGAAGTGGATACCGGTTCGCGTGAAGAAAACGCGACCGGAAAAGAATATGATCCGATTCGATCGGATCATCCTTTGGGGAACAGGACGTGGCGGCAAGCGCGCAGGTTTTGCGAGACGGTGACGACATGCGCGTTTCGAGGGTCACGGTGGCGGATGTCGGCTTCGTGGCGGATTGCTCGGGCGCGCTGTTCTGGGAAGAGCGGAGCCTGCTCGTGGTGTCCGACCTGCATCTGGAAAAAGGCTCGAGCTTTGCCAGCCGTGGCGTGCTGCTGCCGCCCTACGACACGGTCGCGACATTGAGCCGGCTTGCCGCCGTCATCGCGCGGCACGATCCCAGGCAGGTGATCGCGCTCGGTGACAGCTTTCACGATCGTGATGCGCATACGCGCCTCTCGGATGTAGATCGCGAGGCGCTCGCGGCGTTGCAAGTGCGGCGCAACTGGATCTGGATTTCGGGCAATCACGATCCGGCGCTGCCGACCAGTCTCGGCGGCGTGGTCGCGACCGAGGTCGCGATCGGCCCGATTGTGTTCCGCCATGAGCCGACCGGCGCTGCCGGCGAGATCGCCGGCCACCTCCACCCCAAGGCGCGGGTGCCGACCCGCGGCCGCTCGATCGAGCGCCGTTGCTTTGCGAGTGACGGCGAGCGCGCGGTGATGCCGGCGTTCGGCGCCTACACCGGGGGCCTCAGCATCCGCGACGCCGCTTTCGCGCGGATTTTCGGATCGCCGGGTTTCATGGCACACGTGCTCGGCGACAACCGCGTCCACGCGTTCGTGGCCTCGCGGTGTTATTGAGACATCCAAGCATTTCTATCACCGTCATCCTTCGAGGCTCGCCGAAGAGGCGACCACCTCAGGATGATGGGATGGAGAGTGTAGCATCGCCGCTACGCCGCCTTCGCCTGCACGCTCTCGCAATACTCCGCGAGCCGATCCGCCAGCCGCAACGTCGCAGGACTGGCCTCAGGGGCAGCGATGAGCGCGACTTCGGTCCGCTCGATCGGCGCAAAGCCGTCTTTCGCCGTCAGCACGCGATGCTCGGCCTGGATCGACATTTCCGAGAGAATGCTGAGCCCGAGGCCTGCGGCGACCGCGGCCTGGATCCCGGCGAGGCTCGAGGAGGTGTAGGCCATGTGCCAGTTGCGGCCGGCGCGCTCCAGCGCATGGATGGCATGGGCGCGATAGAGGCAGCCCGAGCCGAAGCCGATCAGCGGCACCGAGCCGGTCGCCGTGTCGCGTGGATGGCTCTTGCTGGTGACCCAGTGCACCCGTTCCGGCCACACTGCGATGCCGCCCTTCTCGCTGACTGCGCGCTTGATCAGCGCGAGATCGAGATCGCCGCGCTCCAGATCGCGGTGCAGGAACAGGCTCTGGCCGGAGCGCACGTCGAGCCGCAAATTCGGGTGGCTGCGCGCGAAGGTCGCGAGCAATCTCGTCAACCGATAGGCGGCAAAATCCTCGGTGATGCCGATCCGGATCGCGCCTTCGCTGCCGGGGCGCGAGAGCACGTCGCGGGCTTCTTCCGCGAGCGACAGCAGCCGCCGCGCATAGGTCAGCAGCCGCTCGCCGGCCTCCGTCGGGGTGACGTCCTTGCCGCTGCGGATCAAGAGCGGCTGGCCGACATCCTCCTCCAGGCGCTTGATCTGCTGGCTCACCGTCGATTGCGTGCGGTGGACGCGCTCTCCGGCGCGGGTGAAGCCGCCGGCGTCGACCACCGAGACGAAACTGCGCAAAAGCTCCAGGTCGAGCATCGCAGCCTCCATTCATAAATCCACTGGAAGTCAGTCTATCATTTAATTTCCAAATGACAAGGCGCGGGCTTAGATCATGGGGCGAAGGAGAAACTGCCATGTCCTCTGCAAGCTCGCCCGCCGCAACCTCGATGTCCGTCACCCGCGCCCGCTTCAACACCCTGCCGCTGCTGATCGCGCTGTTCTGCCTGCTCTGGAGCTACGCCTTCGTCGCCGGCAAGATCGGCGTCACCGATTGCCCGCCGCTGATCCTGCTCGCCACGCGATTCTCGCTCGCCGGAGTTCTGATCCTCGGCACCTCCTGGCTGCGCAGAGATCAATGGGACCTCAGCTGGCGCGATGCGGCGGTGTTCGCCGTGCTCGGCGTCGCCAACAACGCGCTCTATCTCGGGCTCGGCTATACCGGCCTGAAGACGGTCTCCGCCGGCCTCGGCGCGCTGATCGTCTCCGCCAATCCCGTGTTCACCGCCATGCTGGCGTCGCTGTTTCTCGGCGAGAGCATGAGCTGGCGCAAGGTGATCGGCCTCGTGCTCGGCATCGTCGGCGTCGCCTTCATCGTCTGGCATCGCATGAAGGTCGGGACCGACAGCCCGCACGGCATCCTGTTCACGCTGGCTTCGCTCGCCTCGATCGTCGCCGGCACCGTCCTGTTCAAGCTGCTGGCGCCGAAGGGCAGCCTGTGGATCGGCAATGGCATCCAGAACATCGCCGGCGGCCTTGCGGTGATGCCGTTCGCCTTCACGCTCTCCAGCGTCGGCGACATCGTGCCCAGCATGCGGCTCGCCGGCGCCTTCGCCTTCCTCGTGCTGGGCGGTTCGATCCTCGCCTATCTGCTCTGGTTTCATCTCCTGAAAGTGTGTGGCGCGACCGCCGCAAGCGCCTATCACTTCCTGATGCCGCCGCTCGGCATGCTGTTCGCCTATCTGGTGCTCGGCGAGCATGTCGAATTTCGCGATCTGCTCGGGATCGTTCCGGTCGCGCTCGGCATTTACCTGGTGACCCGCCCCGCCGCGGCTTCGCCCAAGAGGAGTGCAACGTGAGCATCACCATCACCCTGATCGGAGGCCCGACCGCTCTGATTGAGATCGACGGGTTCCGCCTGATCACCGATCCGACCTTCGATGCACCCGGCGACTATCAACTGCCGCATGTGAAACTGGAGAAGCTGACCGGGCCCGCGCTCAGTGCGCGCGACGTCGGCGAGATCGATGCGGTGCTGCTGAGCCACGATCAACATTCCGACAATCTCGACCATTCCGGACGGGATTTTCTCAAAGAGGCGAAGCGCGTGCTGACGACGGAGGCCGGTGCCAAGCGGCTCGGCGGCAACGCCGAGGGTTTTGCGCCCTGGGCCTCGACCACACTGACGAAGCGCGGCCGGACCCTCACCGTCACCGCGACGCCGGCGCGGCACGGGCCCGCGGGCATCGAGCCGTTGTCCGGCGACGTCGTCGGCTTCGTCTTGGAGCCGGCGAAGCCCGGCCGTCCGGTCTATGTCAGCGGCGACACCACCTGGTTCGACGGTGTTGCCGAGGTCGCGCGGCGTTTTGATTGCGGCGTGGTGCTGCCGTTCGCCGGCGCGGCGCAAACCCGCGGCCCGTTTCATCTCACCATGGACACCAATGACACGATCGAGACCGCGCGCGCCTTTGCGGACGCGGTCATCGTGCCCGTTCATACCGATGGCTGGGCGCATTTCCGGCAGGACGCGAGTGACCTGCGCGCGAGCTTCGATACGCTCGGCTTCGGCCGCCGTCTGCGGATCCTCGCGCCCGGCGTCGCCACGGTCATCGAGGCCTAGGTTTCAGCCCAGGAACCTTGGCGGTATCCGGTCCGTTGTCAGACGGCTGGAACCGGACATGACGCGGCAAGAAACGATCTCGCGACACGACAAGGATGAAGATGCGCCGGCGGCGAAGCCGCGGCGCGAGCCGTTCAGCTTCAAGCGCGTCGTGAAGTCGCTCGGCCCGGGCCTCATCACCGGCGCCTCCGACGACGATCCGTCGGGCATCGGCACCTACAGCCAGGCCGGCGCGCAACTCGGCTACGGCATCGGCTGGACCATGCTGCTGACGTTCCCGCTGATGACTGCGATCCAGGAGATCTCCGCGCGGGTCGGCCGTGTCACCGGGCACGGCATAGCGGGCAATGTCTGCCGGCATTATCCGGGCTGGCTGCTGGTCATCGTGGTGATGCTGCTGTTCATCGCCAACACCGTCAATATCGCCGCCGACCTGTCGGCCATGGCGGACGCGACCAGGCTCCTGATCGGCGGCCCGGCCATCCTCTACGTCGTGCTGTTCGGCGTTACTTCAGTCGCCGCGCAGATCTTCATGAACTACCGGCGCTACGTCGCGGTCCTGAAATGGCTGACGCTCAGCCTGTTCGCCTATGTCGCGGCGCTCGCCTTTGCCAAGGTGTCGTGGATGCAGGCGCTGGCCGGCGTGCTGGTTCCGCGCCTGACCTGGAGCTCCGATTATTTCACCACCATCGTGGCGATCTTCGGCACAACCATCTCGCCCTATCTGTTCTTCTGGCAAGCCTCGCAGGAGGCGGAGGAGCAGCGGGTCGACGTCACCAAGCATCCGTTGATCGACAAGCATTACGGCGCACGGAAGGAGTTCTCCCGCATCCGCGCCGATACGGTCACCGGCATGGCGTTTTCCAATCTGATCGCGCTGTCGATCATCGTCACCGCTGCAGCCACGCTGCACGCCGCCGGCAAGACCGACATCCAGACCTCGGCGCAGGCCGCAGAAGCGTTGCGCCCGATTGCCGGGCCGTTTGCCGAGGTGATCTTCGCGCTCGGTATCGTCGGCACGGGCCTGCTCGCGATCCCGGTGCTCGCAGGCGCGACCGCCTATGCGGTAGGCGAGGGACGGCGGTGGCCGGTCGGACTGGCGCGCAAGCCGAAGGAGGCGATGGCGTTCTATTCGGTGCTGGCGCTGTCGGGCGGCATCGGTATCGCGCTCAACTTCACACCGATCGATCCGATCTCGGCGCTGTACTGGAGCGCGGTCGTCAACGGCGTGCTCGCGGTGCCGGTGATGGTGCTGCTGATGATCATGGCCCACCACAAGGAGGTGATGGGACGCTTCGTTGTGGGCGGGTGGCTCTACCGGCTCGGCTGGCTTTCGACCGGTGCGATGGCGCTCAGCGTGATCGCGATGGCGGTCGGGGTGCTGCTTTGATCCTTGCAGTCAGAACAGCGAGCTATCGATCTTTGTCGTCGATTTGACCTTCCGCAGGATGATGGTCGTGCGGTAGCTCGCGATATCGGTGTCCGGGTGCATCAGGCGGTCGAGGATGAACGATTGATAGTTTGCGAGATCTGAGGACACGACCCTTAGCGAGTAATCCCAATCGCCGGCAATCATGCAGCATTCGACAACCTCCGGAAGGCCGGTCACCTTTTTCTCGAAGCGCGCGAAGGACTCCCTGTTCTGTTGCTTGAGGCGGACCTCGACGATGACGTCGAACCCAAGTCCAATTCGCGCAGGGTCCACCAGCGCCACATAGGAATTGATGATGCCGGTCTCTTCCAGGGTCCGGACGCGTCTCATGCAGGGGGCGGACGAGAGGCCGATCCGCTCGGCCAGCTCGAGATTCGTGATGCGCCCCTCGACCTGCAGCACGTCGAGGATCTTCCGGTCCATCTCGTCGATCACGATTGTGGTTCCCATTTCTTTCGCATTTTCTATCTTTTGCGCAATTGATCGCAGAAGAATGGGCGAAATGCATCTCAAATCGCAACGTCATTGCTGCGCCGCGTGCATAAGATGTGCTGCAAAGGTCGTTCATCGCGGCGACCGAGCAGCTAGGAAACGGGCATGGCCGGAAATGACGACAAATCCTTCTGGGAACGCGCGCGCGACGTCACCTCATTCGCTATGGCGGGACGTTTGCCCCCGTCATCATTGAGCGCGCTTCCGGATCCTTCGTCTATGACGCTGACGGCCGCGCCATCCTGGATTTCACGTCCGGGCAGATGAGTGCCGTGCTTGGTCACGGCCATCCGGAGATCGTCCAGACCATCAGCGAGCATGCCGAGCGGCTCGACCATCTGTTCAGCGGCATGCTGACGCGTCCGGTCGTCGCGCTCGCTGAAAAGCTCGCGGAGCTTTTGCCGCCGGGGCTCGATCGCGTCATGCTGCTGAGCACGGGCGGCGAATCGAACGAGGCGGCCATCAAGATGGCCAAGCTCGCCACCGGCGGCTTCGAGACCGTTGCGTTCGCGCAGTCCTGGCACGGAATGACATCGGGCGCGGCCGGGGCGACCTATTCGGCCGGCCGCAAGGGCTATGGTCCCGCGCCGGTCGGCTCGCTCGCGATCCCGACGCCGAACCTCTATCGGCCCCGCTTCGGCAAAGCGGCGGATTGGCGGGCCGAGCTGGCCTACGCCTTCGATCTCATCGACCGCCAATCGACCGGCTCGCTCGCCTGCATGATCGCCGAGCCGATCCTGAGCTCCGGCGGGTTGATCGATCTGCCGGAGGGCTACCTCGCCGCGCTGAAGGAATTGTGCCGCGCGCGCGGCATGCTGCTGATCGTCGACGAGGCACAGACCAGCCTCGGCCGAACCGGCGCCATGTTCGCCTTCGAGCGTGACGGCGTCGTGCCTGACATCCTGACCCTGTCGAAGACGCTCGGCGCCGGCCTGCCCTTGGCCGCGGTTGTCACGTCAGCCGAAATCGAAGAGCGCTGTCACGAACGGGGTTTCCTGTTCTACACGACGCATGTGTCGGACCCGATGCCGGCTGCGGTCGGGCTGAAGGTCATCGAGATCATCCTCCGCGACCGATTGGTCGAGCGTGCGGGGATCGCGGGCGCGCGGCTCAGGGATGGGCTGCTGGCCCTTCAGAACCGGTTCGAATGCATCGGTGACGTACGTGGCAGGGGACTGATGCAGGGCATCGAGATCGTGCGCGACCGCTTCAGCAAGGGGCCTGACGAAGCGCTCGGCACGCTTGTGTCGCAGCGCTGCCTGGAGCTCGGACTGAGCACCAACATCGTGCAATTGCCCGGCATGGGCAGCGTCTTCCGCATCGCTCCGCCGCTGACGATCAACGATGACGAGATCGATCTTGGCCTCTCGATCCTGAGCGATGCGTTCGCGAGCGCGTTGCAGCAGAGGCGTGACTAGAGCCCCGTTCCGATTGAATCGGAACGGGGCTCTAGATTCTTGTTTTGACGCGTTTTCTTCACGCGAACCGGTATCCACTTCGCTCGAAAACGCTCTAAATCAATCCTTCCGGAACACGATCGAGGCCATCCAGCCGGTCATCAGCGCCATGAACGCGGTGACGAGGCCGTAGACGAGGCCGTTCTGCCGCGCGGTGGTGGCGACGAACTGCTCGAAGCCCACCTTGACGATCTCGAAGGCGGTCTCGGTCTTGGTCACCAGCGCGCCGTCGGAGAACAGCTTGATCTCGACATTGTAGGTGCCGATCGGCACCTCCGCCGGCAGCGGAATGCCGGTGCGGAACAAAGTCGGCGTCAGGAACGTCACCGCCGCGGTTGCCTCGCGGTACAGCCCGTGTTCGGAGCGCAGCCGGACGAAGGCGCTGCGGAACGGATCGTTCGGCACCACGTCGGCAAAGTCGGGCCCGACCCGCTGCATCAAGAGCACGTTGTTGAGCCCGAGCTGTTGCCGCCGCTGCACCTCCGGTGAGGCGATCTGCTCGAACGGACGATTGGAGAACAGTGCGAGATAGCCCGGCACCTGCAGGAACTGCCGCGAGTCCGTATTGATCCAGATCCCGAATTTGCGTTCCTTGCGCCGCGTCACCATGTCGGCGCGTGGGCCCGACACCGTGACGACGAGATCGTAATTGCCGCGATTGGACGGTGTCTTGTCGTCCTTCTCGACCGAGCCGAACAGCACGAGCTCGCCGCCGGAATAGTTCGGCGTCACCGTGACGCGGTGGTTGGAGACCGACACGATCAGCCGCTCGGCCCGCGCGGGTACCGCCGCCAGGCTGGCGGCGACGAGGCCCACGATCGCAAGCGGTGCGCGCAGCCTCATGGCGGCGCTCCGCCGGTTTCGCGGATGCTGAACAGGTCCTGCGGCCGGATCACCAGCTCGACGGCAAAGCGGATGCCGACCGCAAGCACGAGCAGCCCGAGCAGCAAGCGCAGATGCTCGCCGCGGATCTTCTGGCCGGCGCGGGCGCCGAACTGCGCACCGGTGACGCCGCCGATCATCAGGATCAGCGCCAGCACGGCGTCGACCAGGTGGTTGGTGACCGCGTGCAGCATGGTCGCGAACACCATGGTGACGAGAGTGAGCACCATCGAGGTGCCGATCACGGTCGAGGTCGGCACCCGCAGCACATAGATCATCAGCGGCACCAGGATGAAGCCGCCGCCGATGCCCATCACCGCGCCGATGAAGCCGATCACGAGCCCGACCACGACGACCGGGATGACCGAGAGGTAGATCTTGGAGCGCTTGAAGCGCAGCTTCAGCGGCAGGCCGTGGATCCAGCCATGGCTGCCGGGCTTGCGCAGCGTGACCGGGCCGCCGCGCCGGGAACGCAGCATCGCGCGCAGGCCTTCCCAGAACATCAGCCCGCCGACCGTGGTCAGCAGGATGACGTAGGACAGCGCGATCATCAGGTCGAGCTGGCCGAGCGAGCGCAGGAAAGTGAAGGTCCATACCCCCAGCGCGGTGCCGATCGTGCCGCCGACCAGCAGCACTGCCGCCAGCAGGGGATCGATCGCCCGCCGGCGCCAATAGGAGATCGCGCCGGAGAACGAGGAGGCCGCGATGTGGCTCGCAACCGAGGCAACCGCGACCGCGGGCGCGATGCCGACGAAGATCAAGAGCGGCGTCATCAGGAAGCCGCCGCCGATCCCGAACATGCCGGAGACGAAGCCAACCGCCGCGCCCATCGCCAGGATGAGGAAGACATTGACTGGAATGTCGGCGATCGGGAGGTAGAGCTGCACGCGCGTCGCTTCTTGTCGGTTCGCCACATGCTGGGGCGCAAGGCCGCATCACGGCGTGATGTCGTTCTGGTCGGGCATTCTCCGGCTGAACGAATCCGGTCGGCGCGCAAGAAGCAGGCGAACGCGGGTCGATTGCCGCGTTCTTGCATAACCGAAATCGGCGAGGGGAGGGACTAAAGAATCCGCCCTCGATGGCATTTTTCGCCGCACGTG
The DNA here is from genome assembly GCF_054057015.1 of Bradyrhizobium sp. JR3.5. NCBI lineage: Bacteria > Pseudomonadati > Pseudomonadota > Alphaproteobacteria > Hyphomicrobiales > Nitrobacteraceae > Bradyrhizobium > Bradyrhizobium sp. JR3.5. The sequence continues at coordinate 2,063,618 of NZ_JBSRYV010000002.1, read as the reverse complement.
GCAGCTCGGCTGCGGACGTGGTTGATAATTCAGACTAATGGCGCCCGTGTCGCCTCAGGGCCGGTCGATCGGCTTGGTGACCAGGTTCAGCGCGAGCGCTTCCTTCGGGCTCAGCCAGCGGATATCCGAGGTCTGCGACATCGCTTCCACGATCCCGGACGAGACGCCCATCTTGGTCATGTAGCCCAGCACCATGCCCTGGGATGCGTTGCGCCTCGGCGAGGGGATCGCTGACCGGTGCGCTGGTCGTGAAGCGATGCACGCCGAGCCGCGAGCCCGCGATGCCATAGCGGGTCTGGCCGCCGGCATAGACCAGCACACAGGCGCTGGCACAGGCCGCGGGGCGCAGCTTGCCCGATGCGTCTGATGTAGCGACGGCGGTGACGAGCCCATGTGTGCGGATGACCTCGCCCATGATCGCCGCCTGGTTCAACGCACCGCCCTGCGACGACAGCAGCACGGCATCGCCTGGTGCAAGACGGGCCTCGCTGAGCCGGTCGCGGAACCAGCTCGCGCTGGCCGAGCCGATCTTGCCGCTGATCGCAAGTGCACGCCGGCCGCGGCCCGACCCATCGATGTCGACGTCGGGTATCACCGCCGAATTCATGCTCGCCGCGATGTAAGTCTCGCGCCAGAAGTCCCAGGCACCCGGCTTCGACAGGTCGCGATAGGCCTGAATGGCGACGCTCGACACCAGCAGCACGAAGATGATGACCGACCAGAGCGAGAACCGGAAGGTGCGGGGCGGCGATGCGACGTTCCCTTGTCCTTGCCATTGCGGGGGTGGAGGCCGAGGGGAAGGTGGAGGAGAAGGTGGAGGAGAAGGCCGAGGCTTGGGAGGCGCGGCAAACGGCGACGGCGTCTGGGGACCGGTCGGCGACGAACGATGGCCCGTTCCATCATCCTGACGATCGTCGACAGACAAGCCTGACCCTCCGGAACGCGTGCGCTATTGGCGCGGGGTTTTGCGCCTATCTACACGGCGGAAGGGCGGAGGGATAGGACAGCGGCGCCGTCAAGGCGCCGCAGCAGCTTTCAACTGAGTGCGATTAGAGCGTTTTCGAGCGAAGTGGACACCGGTTCGCGTGAAGAAAATGCGTCAAAACAAGAATCTAGACTAGGTGGTGTGGACTCTAAGGATTCCCTTTTAGGCGCAAATCAGATTCAAGACTGCTTTTGGGGAGGCAGTCTTGGGTGTGATGGACCGTTTGGTATTGAGCGACGCGGCTTGGGAGCGGATGGCGCCGCTGATCATAGGTCGCCCCGACCAGAAGGGCTCCACTGGGCGCGACAATCGGATGTTCGTGGAAGGTGTACTTTGGATTGTTCGCACGGGCTCTCCCTGGCGTGATCTCCCGGAGGCGTTCGGGGATTGGAACAGCGTGTTCCGGCGCTTCAGTCGGTGGAGCATCAAGGGCGTCTGGTGGCGGATCTTCGAGGCGATGTCCGATGATCCGGACTTCGAATATTTGATCGTCGATTCCACCATCGTCCGGGCGCATCAGCACGCCGCCGGGGCCAAAAAAGGGGGTCTGAAGATCAGGCGATCGGCCGCTCGCGCGGTGGCCTGAGCACCAAGATACATATGGCCGTTCGTGGCTTGGGATGTCCCGTACGGTTCGCGCTGACCGCAGGCCAGAAGGGCGATGCACCGCAAGCTGCCGCATTGATCGAGGGACTACCTGCCGAGGTCGTCATGGCCGATACGGCCTATGACGCCGATCATTTGCGCCAAGCCATCGCCGCCAAGGGCGCGCTCGCCGTCATCCCCAACAACCCGTCACGCGCACTCAAATACCCGCTGGACAAGCACCTCTATGCCCAGCGTCACCTCGTCGAATGCTGCTTCTCAAAGCTCAAGCAGTTCCGACGCGTCGCAACCCGCTTCGAAAAGACCGCCCGAAATTACCTAGCCGTCGTCACTCTCGCAGCCATCGTCCTTTGGATGCGGTAAGTGTCCACACCACCTAGAGCTTCGGTTCTGATTCAATCAGAACCGAAAATGCTCTAGTGTGCGGCCAGCGCCGCGGTCCGCTTCGACGGTGGCTTGACGGACTTCGCCGCCGCGGGCTGCACCGGCGCGCCGTCCCAGCCGCCGGCCGGGGCCGGCACGTTGACCGCATCGCTCGGCTGCGGTTCGGGGGTAAAGGTCTGGATCGCAAGCTTCGCTGCGGCCAGCGACTGCGGATCGAGCCGCTTGGCGATATCGTCGCGCTTGTGGCCGGCGTCGGCGTCGCCCTGCGCGGCTGCGAGGCTGAACCACTTGAAGGATTCTGCGAGGTTCTGTTCGACCCCGATGCCGCGGGCATAGAGGATGCCGAGGTTGACCTGGCTGTCGGCGACGCCGCGATCGGCCGCCTTGCGGAACCACTGCGCGGCGCTCTTGTAGTCTGCACCCTTGCCGCCGCCATCGGCGTCGAGCACCGCGAGGTTATGCATCGCCTTGGCGTTGCCGCGCTCTGCAGCCTGCACGTAGTAGCGCCGTGCCACATCGAAATCGCGCTTCACGCTGAGGCCCTTCTCGTAGAAGGTGCCGAGCCGGAACATCGCGGGCACCACGCCGGCCTGCGCCGCGCGGCCATACCATTTGGCGGCCTCGTCGACATTGGCGGGCACGCCCTTGCCCTCGGCAAAGCGGACGCCGACCTCGTAAGCCGCCGCCGCATCGCCCTTGATCGCAGCCGTGCGCAACGCCGGACCGCCGATCGCGTCGGGCAGCTTCTCGCCCGCGGGAATTTGGACCATGGCAAGCTTGCCGCCGAGCGGCGGCGCAGTCGGAATCGTGCCGGTGATATCGCTGGCAGCGGCGACCGGTGCCGCGGCCGGCTCAGGCGCCGCTGCGGGCGCGGGAGCCTGAGGGATCGTGACCTGCGCGCTGTCGAGCGTGTTCGGCGCCGCCGTGTTGTTGGACTGGCGGCCGAGCGGAGTCGGCGAGGTCATCGACGGCCCAGGCGCTGACGGCCCGGGCGTGCCGGACGGCGCAGCCGGTGCTGGGACGACAGAGTTCTCGGCGGGCGGCTGCACGGGGGGCGCGGCCGGCTCGCTGTGCTCGATCGCCGGCGTCTGCGGCGCGGAGCTGGTGTCGAGCAGGTTCATCGCCATCTTGGCGGTCGAGAGCAGGATCACGACCACGCTCGCGCCGACCAGCAGCGAGCGGATCTTGGAGGTGATGGTCGAAGGCTGGGTCTCCGACGCGCCAGTCGCCGGCGCGCCGGCCTTGCCGGCAGCGGCCTTCGCAGCCTTGTCGGCCTTCTCCTTGGCCTTGGCGGCGGCCTTGCTCGCTGCACGCGCGGCCTTGTCGTTGACGGGCTGCGCGGCGGCGGCCTGCGCGGCGCGGCGCGCGGCGGCGATGAAGCTCGAGGTCGAGACCGGCTCCTTCTTGCCGGCGGGAAGATCAGAGATCGCGCGCTCGGAATCCGCAATCCGCTCCGACGGCGACGACACGCGGCCCGAGGGGCGCGTGCCCGGCTCGAGCGGATGATCCGGCGGCAGATCCGGCGCGATCGCGGCGCGCGCGGAGGCGGCATGCGGCTCGAGGATTTCGCTGATCGCGCGCGGCGGCAGCGGCGGCGGCGCGGTCTCGACCGGCTGCGCGGCATGGAATTCGCGCGGCGCGGACATGAAGTGCTCCTGCGCCAGCGCAGGATTGGGCAATTCGGGCCGGTACGATTCAGGCCTGTACGATTCAGGTTGGGGCTGCGCGACCGGCTGCGGCATCGCCGCGCGCGGCATCTCCGTGCGCGGTGCTTCCATCCGCGGTTCGGCCGGCGCGGGGGCCGGCGGCGGCGCGGTGCGAACCGTGCGCAGATCGTTCTCGATCATCGCCAACCGATCGACGACATGACCGAGCGTGTTGTGAACGGTCTCCAGCGAATCCTGGGTGCGGCGATCGGTCTCCGACTGGCTGAAGCGGATGTCGGACAGTTCGCGCTTCACCAGGTCGACGATGCCGCTGTCCATCATCGGCTGCGGCGCGGCGGTGTTGATGTTGTTACGGGTGGCTTCGGCCAGAGAGGCGATGTGGGCGTGCTGCGCCTCGAGGTGCCGCATGATGTCATGCAGCCCTTCCTCGACCCGGCCGAGATTGCCGGAGCGCTGGTCGGCCGACTCCAGGCGCTCGAGCAGATAGGAGACGCGCTGCTCGAGATGGGTGAACGCCGACGAGCTGTCGTTGCCGACCTGCAGGCGGTCGATCCGCTCCGACAGCGAGCGCAGGGCGCCCTCGATGGCGTCGGTATTGTCGTAGCCAGCGACCGGCCGCTCGCGGGTTTCCAGCGTCGAGGCCAATGCGGCGATGCGCTGCTCGATCCCGGCGAAGGCATCGACGTGGGACTCGGCGCGCGACATCTGCGACAGCTGGTCGACCTTCGCGGCCAGCGCATGCACGTCCCCGGAGAGCTGCAGCAGCGCGTCGTTGGAGGCGACATTGGAGACGATGGCGCGCAGCGCGGCGATCGCGCTCTCGAGCTGGTGCACCGTCGACGGATCGTCGTTGGCGCGCAGGATCATGTCGAGCTTGGCGCCGAGATTGCGGATCGCCTCGTCATAGCCGGTCAGCTGCTCGGCGGGCGTCAGGGTGCGCAGCGCCTCGCGGATTTCCGCCAGCGCGCGTTCGATGCCGGTAATCACCTGGCCTTGGCCGTTGCTGCTGTCCTGGCGGATCTCGTCGATCCGGTGATGCAGCGAACGGATCTCGTTCTCGATCGATTCGATCGCGCGGCGCGGCATCGCCTCAGTGATCGCCTGGCGGATTTCGGCAAGCTCGCCGCGGAAGGCCGCGATCGATTGCTCGATATGATCGGGCCGCTGCAGCGCCTCGATCTGGCTCGTGATCTTGAGCAGGTGCCGCTCGAGCGAGGAGAAATCGGGCCCGGCCGGCGCAGCCGGCGGCGGCGCATAGGCGGCCATCGGCGGCGATGATTGCTGCATCGGCGGCGCGCTACGCGGCGGCATCTGCCGTTGCGCTGATCCGTCGAGCTCGTTCTGGCGCGCGGCGATCTCCGCGATCGCGGAATCGAACGAGGCCGGGCTGAGTGGCGGCGAGGGGCGGTAGACCTGGGCTGCGGCGCGCTCGACCGCTTCCGCCTGGCGCAGCCTTTCCTCCAGTTGCCGGTCCTGCATCTGCGGCTCCCGCTGCATCTGCGCTTCACGCATCGGCTGGGGTTGCGGCTCGCGCGCCGGCTGCGGTCGCGAAATCTGCGACAGCCGCGCATCGAGGCGCGAAATCGCGTCGTTCAGCTGCCGTGCGACGGCGGGCTGGCCGCGCGGCACTTCGGCGCGCACGGCTTCGGCGCGCGACATTGGCTTTGCAATCTGTTCGATCTGGCGGGTGATCGCGTCGAGCCGCTGATGGATATCGGCGACCTCGCGGCTTTCCCGGCTCGGCATCGGCTGCCGTTGCTCGGGCGCCATGCGCCAATCCGGCGGGCTCGGTTCGCCGACGGTGGAGTTGAGCCAGTCGTTCAGCGACATGCCGGCGCGGCGCGCAGCCGCCTCGGCCCTGTCGCGGACGGAGGGATCGATGCCGTCAACACTCCACGATACGCGCGAATTCATGATTCCGTCCGGTCCCGACTCCGGCGCTACACCCTGCGCCCGCAGCCTCCCCGCGCATTCCCGTTAAGAGACAATCGAATTCTGCGCTGGTCGTCTGCTTCAGCTGCTGACTTTTTCCCGTCACGGTAAATAACGGGTTAAGGAATGCGGCCGGCGGGCCTTAAAGTTAGAGAATCCGGGAACCTGTTGCGCCGGATCAGGACACGCCTATCGCTTTCCGGCAAAGCGGATTCCGCGTCGCGTGTCGGCACGCGCAAAACATGACCTGAGATTTGTTTCTAGCCGTTGCCTTCGCGCTTGCCGTCGTCGAGCGGCAGCACATTGCTGCGGCCGGACATCGCCGACAGCGCGTCGAGCGCCTCCTCGCACCACTCCACCACCATGCGCTCATGGCGCATCCCGAGACGCAGACTGAGCATCTTGCCGACATCGGCCAGCGGTGCGGTGCCGTCGGGAAAGCGCTTGTTGAGCAGGCGCTCGTAGCGCTCATAGCGGTCACGGTGATGCTCCAGCCGCGCCATCAGGTCGGTGCGCAGCGGCTCGATGTCGACGCAGTCGAGCGCATAGAGCCGGACCAAGAGGTCGTCCTTGATCGAGGCCGGAACGCTCGGCCGCGCCGCCCAGTGCTTCAGCGCCGCGCGCCCCTCGGCCGTCAGGGTGTAGACCAGCTTGTTCGGCTTGCCGGATTGCACTACCTCGCGGCCTTGGACATGGCCCTTGTCGCGCAGGCGGGAGAGCTCGCGGTAGATCTGTTGATGGTCGGCCTTCCAGAAGAAGCCGATCGAGGCGTCGAACGTCTTGGCGAGCTCATAGCCCGTCATCGGACGTTCCGTGAGGCAGGCGAGGATTGCGTCACCGAGTGCCAACGCCCACCTCCATCTCAGTTCCCGAGTTCGCCATTCTGAAGTTCGCTTGACTTTATGCGCAACTGTGCATATGCGTCAATATGCATATGATGATCGGCGTGCCGCCTTGTCGCGCGCGGCTGATGTTCAGGCTTCTTAAACCCCCTGCCGCAGGAGACGTCCGAATGAGCAAGCCGGGCCTCGACAAGTGGTACGCTTACATGAAGTCCCACGACACCGCCGCTCTGTGGGATCTGCTGCATCCCGACGCGGTGTTCGAAAGCCCGGTCGTGCACACGCCGCAGCGCGGCCGCGACATTACCTTCAAATATCTTACCAGCGCCGCCAAGGTGCTCGGCGGCCCGACCTTCAAGTATCTCGGCGAGTGGCGCAACGACACCGGCGCGGTGCTCGAATTCGAGAACGAGATCGAAGGCATCAAGCTGAACGGCGTCGACATCATCACGTTCGACGGTGACGGCCGGATCACGCATTTCAAGGTGATGGTGCGCCCGCTCAAGGCGATCAACCTGCTGCATCGGATGATGGGCGAGGAATTGATGAAGCAGAGCGGCGCAACGTCGCAATCACAGTCTCGCTAGGACCTGCCGCGGACCTTCCGAACCGGATAAGGTCCGTTCCAACAAACCCAAGGACAAGCTGAGCAGCATCGGTCGCGCGTGCGACCGCGAGCCAGCCGGGAGATCAGCATGCCGACCTACAAAGCCCCCGTCGAAGACGTCAGCTTCCTGTTGAACGACGTTTTCCAGATCGATCGCTACGGCAATCTTTCCGGCTTCACCGATGCGTCGGCCGATGTGCGCGAGGCGATCCTTGGCGAGGCCGCCAAGCTCAGCGAAGAGGTGTTGCAGCCGCTCAATCGCACAGGCGATCTCGAAGGCTGCAAGCGCAATGACGACGGCAGCGTCACCACGCCGAAAGGCTTCAAGGAAGCCTTCAAGCAGGTCGCCGAAGGCGGCTGGCTCGGCCTGTCGGCGCCGACTGAATTTGGCGGCCAGGGCCTGCCGGTGACGCTCTCGCAGGCGGTCAACGAATTCCAGATCTCCGCCAACATGGCATTCTCGATGTATGGCGGGCTGACCATGGGCGCGACCGCCGCGCTCCTGGTGCACGGCACCCCCGAGCAGAAGAAGACCTATGTGCCGAAGATGATCGCCGGCGAGTGGACCGGCACCATGAACCTGACCGAGCCGCAGTGCGGCACCGATCTCGGTCTGCTCCGCACCAAGGCGGTGCGCCAGGCCGACGGCAGCTTCAAGATCACGGGCACCAAGATCTTCATCTCCGCCGGCGAGCATGACCTCGCCGAGAACATCATCCACCTGGTGCTGGCGCGCATCGAAGGCGCGCCGGCCGGCATCAAGGGCGTCTCGCTGTTCGTCGTTCCCAAGGTGCTGGTCAATGCCGACGGCTCGCTCGGCCAGCGCAACGGCGTCACCTGCGGCTCGATCGAGCACAAGATGGGCATCCACGGCAATTCGACCTGTGTGATGAACTACGACAACGCCACCGGCTGGCTGATCGGCGAAGAGAACAAGGGCATGCAGGGCATGTTCGTGATGATGAACGAGGCCCGCCTCGGCGTCGCCGTGCAGGGCCTCGCGCAGTCCGAGGTCGCCTATCAAAACGCGGTCGCCTATGCGCGCGAGCGCCTGCAGGGCCGCGCGCTGACCGGCGTCAAGGCCGCCGACAAGCCGGCCGATCCGATCATCGTGCATCCCGACGTGCGCCGCACGCTGCTCACGATCCGCGCCTTCAACGAGGCGGCGCGCGCCATGGTGGTGTGGACCGCGCTGAAGAGCGACGTCGCGCACCGCTCCAACGACCCGAAGGATCGCCAGGCCGCCGACGACCACATGGGCCTGATGACGCCGGTGCTGAAGGGCGTTCTGACCGACACCGGTTTCGCCAACACGGTCTCGGCGCAGCAGATGTTCGGCGGCCACGGCTATATCGCCGAGCACGGCATGGAGCAGTTCGTGCGCGATGCCCGCATCGCGATGATCTATGAGGGCGCCAACGGCATCCAGGCGCTCGACCTGGTCGGCCGCAAGCTGCCGCGCGACGGCGGCCGCGCCGCGATGGCGTTCTTCGGCGAGGTCACGGCCTTCGCCAAGGAGCATGGCGGCGACGAGGCGATGAAGCCGTTCATCACCCCGCTCTCCACAGCTCTCGGCCATCTGCAGCAGGCCACCGGCTGGCTGATGCAGAACGCGCTGACCAAGCCCGACAATGCCGGCGCCGCCGCGACCGATTTCATGAAATTGTTCGGCCTCGTCGCGCTCGGCTACATGTGGGCGAAGATGGCCAAGGTGGCGCAGGACAAGGCCGCCGCCGGCGCCACGCCCTACCTCAACACCAAGCTCGTGACCGGCCGCTTCTTCATAGAGAGGCTGCTGCCGGAGACCGCCGTGCATCTGGCCCGGATCCAGAGCGGCAGCGCCACCACGATGGAATTGGCCGCGGAAGCGTTCTGAAGCGTTTTCCAGCGAAGTGGATACCGGTTCGCGTGAAGAAAACGCGTCAAACAAGAAAGCCTTGAAAATTGCCGTTGCACCCGTGCGGCGGCGCTTCCTTCCGTATATATTATGATCCTCATATAAAGGAGGGCGTCATGCCTGAGGCATACATCTACGATCACGTTCGTACCCCGCGCGGCCGCGGCAAGGCCGATGGCGCGCTCCACGAGGTCACCGCGCTGGCGCTCGCCACGGTGCCGCTGAAGTCGCTCAAGGAGCGCAACAATCTGCCCGAGGACTCCGTCGACGACGTCATCCTCGGCGTGGTCGATCCGGTCGGCGAGGCCGGCTCCGACATCGCCCGCTTCGCCGCGCTGAAGGCCGGTCTCGGCGAAAAGGTGCCGGGCGTGCAGATCAGCCGCTTCTGCGCTTCCGGCCTCGATGCCGTGAACTTCGCCGCGGCCCAGATCATGAGCGGCCAGCATGAGCTCGTGATCGGCGGCGGTGCGGAATCGATGAGCCGCGTCGGCATCGGCGCCTCCGGCGGCGCCTGGCCGATGGATCCCTCGATGGCGGTGCCGGCCTATTTCATGCCGCAGGGCATCTCGGCCGATCTGATCGCGACCAAGTACGGTTTTTCGCGCGACGACGTCGATGCCTATGCCGTGCAGAGCCAGCAGCGTGCGGCTAAGGCCTGGGACGAAGGTCGCTTCAACAAGTCGGTGGTGCCGATCAAGGACGTCAACGGCCTGACCATCCTCGCCATGGACGAGCACATGCGCCCGACCACGACGATGCAGTCGCTGGCGCAGCTGCAGCCGTCCTTCGCGGCGATGGCGGCGATGGCCGGTTTCGACGCGGTGGCGATCCAGTCGCACCCCGAGGTCGAGAAGGTCAATTACGTGCATCACGCCGGCAATTCCTCCGGCATCGTCGACGGCGCCGGCGCGGTGCTGCTCGGCAGCAAGGAGGCGGGGGCCAAGTACGGGCTGAAGCCGCGCGCAAAAATCCGCGCGTTCGCCAATATCGGCTCGGAGCCCGCGATGATGCTGACCGGCCCGGTCGACGTCACCGAAAAGCTGTTCGAGCGTTCCGGCATGAAGAAGTCTGACATCGACCTGTTCGAGCTCAACGAGGCCTTCGCTTCGGTGGTGCTGCGCTACATCCAGGCCTTCGACATCGACAACGCCAAGATCAACGTCAATGGCGGCGCGATCGCGCTCGGCCATCCGTTAGGGGCGACCGGCGCGATGATCCTGGGCACCGTGCTCGACGAGCTCGAGCGCACCAACAAGGAGACGGCGCTGGTCACGCTGTGCATCGGCGGCGGCATGGGCACCGCCACCATCATCGAGCGCGTGTAACCGGGAAGGCAGCGTCATCCTGAGGTGCGAGGGCGAGAGCCCGAGCCTCGAAGGATGGATAAATTCACTGACTCATCCTTCGAGGGCCTCGCAAGAGCGAGGCCACCTCGGGATGACGGAGAGATTGGGAGCGACTTACATGGCCTTCAAGAATTTCAAGTTCGACGTCGACGCCGACGGCATCGCGCTCGTCACCTGGGACATCCCCGGCCGTTCGATGAACGTGTTCGACGAGGTCTCGACCCGGGAGATCGGCGAGATCATCAAGCAGACGACGAACGATGCCGCGATCAAGGGCGTCGTGATCACCTCGGCCAAGGAGGCGTTCTGCGCCGGTGCCGACCTCTCGATGCTCGAGGGCATGAACCGCAACTACGCGCAGCTCTTCAAGGAGAAGGGCGAGGAAGCCGCGAACCAGATGCTGTTCGAGCAGAGCCGCCAGATGTCGCAGTCGTTCCGCGCGATCGAGACCTCGGGCAAGCCGTGGGTCGCCGCGATCAACGGCCTCGCGCTCGGCGGCGGTTTCGAGATCACGCTGGCCTGCCACTACCGCGTCGCGGCCGAGAACCCCAAGACTCGCCTCGGCCTGCCCGAGATCAAGGTCGGCCTGTTTCCCGGCGCCGGCGGTACCCAGCGCGTGCCGCGCCTGGTGTCGCCGCAGGACGCGATGCAATTGCTGCTCAAGGGCGAGGCGGTCAATCTGACCCGCGCCAAGGCGCTCAATCTGATTCACGCCGTCGTGCCCGCGGCCGATCTGATCAAGGCCGCGAAGGACTGGATCAAGGGCGGCGGCAAGGCGGTCGCGCCGTGGGACGAGAAGGGCTTCAAGCTGCCCGGCGGCCCCGTCTTCTCCAAGATGGGCATGCAGATGTTCCCGGCCGGCAACGCGATCTATCGCCGCGAGACCTACGACAATTATCCGGCCGCGCGCGCCATCATGAGCTGCGTCTATGAAGGCCTGCAGCTGCCGATCGACGCCGCGCTGCGGGTCGAGTCGCGCTACTTCACGCAAATCCTGCGCTCGAAGGAAGCGGCTGCGATGATCCGCTCGCTGTTCCTGTCGATGCAGGAATTGAACAAGGGCGCGCGCCGCCCGGCAGGCGTGCCGCCGACCAAGGTGAAGAAGCTCGCCGTGATCGGCGCCGGCTTCATGGGCGCCAGCGTCGGCTATGTCTCGGCGCAGGCCGGCATCGACGTCGTGCTGGTCGATCGCGACCAGGACAGCGCCGACAAGGGCAAGGGCCACGCCAAGACCGTGGTCGACGGACTGGTCGCGAAGGGCCGGATGAAGCAGGAGGCCGGCGATGCCATCCTCGCGCGCATCTCGGCCACTGCGGACTACAACGTGATCTCGGACTGCGACCTCGTCATCGAGGCCGTGTTCGAGGACCGCAAGGTCAAGGCCGATACCTACGCCAAGGCGCAACCGCTGCTGAAATCGGGCGCGATCTTCGCCTCCAACACCTCGACGCTGCCGATCAATTCGCTGGCCGAGGAGTTCAAGGACCAGGGCAAGTTCATCGGCATCCACTTCTTCTCGCCGGTCGAGAAGATGATGCTGGTCGAGATCATCCTGGGCAAGAACACCGGCGACGTCGCGCTGGCGACCGCGCTCGACTATGTCCGCGCCATCAGCAAGACGCCCATTGTGGTGAACGATTCCCGCGGCTTCTTCGCCAACCGCTGCGTGATGCGCTACATCTCCGAGGGCAATGAGATGCTGCTCGAGGGCGTGCCGCCGGCCATGATCGAAAACACCGCCAAAATGGCCGGCATGCCGGTCGGGCCGCTGTCGCTGCAGGACGAGGTCGCGCTCGACCTCGGGCTGAAGATCACGAAGGCGACCGAGGCCGATCTCGGCCCCAACGCGATCGACCAGGCGCAGAAGAAACTGATGGTCGAGATGGTCGAGAAGCAGGGCCGCTTCGGCCGCAAGAACGGCAAGGGCTTCTACGATTATCCGGAGAAGGGCAAGGGTCAGAAGAGCCTGTGGCCGGGGCTGGCCAATCTGCAGCCGAAGCAGCTCGATCCCGACACGCTCAGCGTCGAGGAATTGAAGCAGCGCTTCCTGGTGGTGCAGGCGGTGGAAGCCGCGCGCACCGTCGAGGATCACGTCATCACCGACGTACGCGAGGCGGATGTCGGCTCGATCCTCGGCTTCGGCTTCGCGCCGTTCACCGGCGGTGCGCTGTCCTACATCGACTTCATGGGCACGAAGAATTTCGTCGCGCTCTGCCACGCCTTCGAGAAGAAATACGGTTCTCGCTTCACTCCGCCGGAGCTGCTCGAGGAGATGGCGGCCAAGGGCGAAACCTTCTACGGCCGCTTCCCGCCGAAGAAGCAGGCGGCGTGAACGCCGTTACGTTTTGAACCAACTCGCGCAGGATCAAGCCGGTCATCGATCCGACTTGATCCTGTTGCGCGACGGTCGCGCAGGTCAAAGTCCCGCCACGCTTGCTCCCCACTGGCACCATGCTGCTGGCATCACTCTTGCTGGTCCATCGCCAAGACGATCACCAAAGATGACGATCAGGGTTGGGGTGTCCTGCAATGCGTTCTGTGCTCAAGGAAGGTGCCGCTGAGGTCGCCGGCAAGCATTCCGTCTCGCTCTCGCCGCCGCAACGAGGGAATCCGCTGCGCTTGCGGGGCAAGGGTCCTTCCTGGTTCGGTCTGGTGCTACTCGTTCTGGCCGTGGACCTTGTGCTCGCGGCGGCCGCGTGGAATGCCGTCGACTTCTTCCGCCATTGAGCCGTCATGGTCCGGCGAAAGCACAGCGCCGGTGAGATAGGCGATCTGGTTGAATGCGAGGCAGGCGACGACGATCGGGGCGCCGGTGGCAAATGCATAGCCGTCGGATTGGAGCACGATTGCCGCGAGCACCGCGATCAGCGGCGACACCAGCATCAATGTCCAAACCCGAAAGTACAAACTGGTTGCCAGCCCGACGAGCGTGCTGGGTCAATAAAAGCGTAAAGGCGATCGTCACATTTTTAGACCAGTTGGAGCGGAGGGCGCGCCGCAGGTCATAGTCGGTCAGTTGGATCGCACGAACAAGGAGAGGAACGCCCTCAGCCGGAAGTACACCGACTTAGTATTAATCGGTACAATGCAGGTCAAATTGAGACGTTCCGCACAGCTCGGAACCCGGACGCACTGCCGATGTCACCGCGAGCATGGAGGCCGTGCTCTCCAGGAGATGGGCCGGCTGCCAGCAGCGCCGTCGAGCCCGCCAGGTGCTGGCGCCACGCAGAGAAAAGGGCCGGATCCTGATCCGGCCCTTTCACGTCTGATGAAACTGGCGCGAGAGCTCAGGCCGCCTTCAGCAGGCCTTCCTTCTTCAGCGCTTCCTGCACCTTCGGGCGCGCCGCGACGCGGGCCTTGTAGGCCGTCACATTGGGCAGGCCGGAGAAGTCGAAGCCGAGGCGGTCTTGCGCCCACATCATCATGGTGAACAGGTAAGCCGTCGGCGACCGTGAACTGGTTGCCCATCAGATAGTCGCGCCCGGCGAGCTGGCTCTCGACATATTTGAACTTGCCCATGGCGCGATCCTTGAAGAAGGCCTTGGCGTCGTCGGCCAGCACGGGCGAGAACATCGGACCGAGATTCTTGTGCAGCTCGGTCGTGATGTAGTTCAGCCATTCGAGCAGTTTGTAGCGCTCGTTGGAGTCCCGCGCCGGTGCCAGCTTCCGGTCGGCGACCCTGTCGGCGATCATCTGGATGATGATCGGCCCTTCGGTGACCATCTCGCCGGTATCCAGCGCCAGCGCGGGCACTTGGCCCTTGGGGTTCACTTGCAGGAAATCGTCGCCGTTTTCGAGCTTCTTGGCGCGCAGATCGACCTTGACCAGGTCGTAGGGCAGGCCGGCCTCGAGCAGGGCGATGTGGGGGGAGAGGGAGCAGGCACCGGGGGAGTAATAAAGCTTCATGGGGGTATTCCTTCCCTTGTTCTTGGCGTCCGGAGAGGGATTGCCTACATGCACCTGCATGAAATAGTCAAGATTGATGCAGATGCATTCAGTGCGGTACAGTCGGTGCCGGGACCTTATGGGCTAGACGATGAAACGCAAGCTATCGAGCGAGGCGACGGCCGCCTGGATCCGCCTGATGCGGGTGCCGAGCCGGGTGCTGGACTGCGTCGAGCAGGATTTGAAGAAGGCCGGCTTTCCGCCGCTCGCCTGGTATGACGCCTTGCTCGAGCTGTCGCGCGCGCCGTCGGGCGAGCTGCGCCCGGTCGAGCTCGAGCGGCAGATGCTGATCCCGCAATATTCGACCTCGCGGCTGATCGACAAGCTGGTCGACGAGGGGCTTGCCGCCCGGCGCGAATGCAAGATCGACAAGCGCGGCCAGTTCGTCGAGATCACCGAGGCCGGTCGCGAGCTCCAGAAAAAGATGTGGAGCGCCTATTCGGCCGCGATCGACAAGCATGTCGGCTCGAAATTGTCCGATGCCGACGCGGCCAGGCTGTGCGGTCTGCTCGACCGTCTGGGCTGCTCCTGCGGCGACGCCAAAAGCGACGCCAAAGGTGACACCAAGGTCGATGCAAAGAGCGACACCAAGGCCGCGCCGGCGCGAGACGGCGTGCCTGCCCGATGATATTCCTGATCCCATCATCCGCGGCCATTGTAGCTCGCGGATGTCCCTGCCACCGCGCGCCTTCGATCGAAGCGCCCTTGAGTTGGATTTTCTATGGCGCGTGACCAGATCGACATGACGCCGCTGCAGTCGCGCGACGAACTCGTGGCGTGGATTGAAGCCGGCGTGAAGCCCGAGTCCGAATTCCGGATCGGTACCGAGCACGAGAAGACCCCGTTCACGCTCGAGGGCCATCACCCCGTGCCCTATGAAGGCGCGAAGGGCATCGGCGCGCTGCTCGAGGGCATGAAGCTCTTGCTCGGCTGGGAGCCGATCATGGAGCGCGGCAACATCATCGGGCTCTATGACGTCACCGGCGGCGGCGCGATTTCGCTCGAGCCGGGCGGGCAGTTCGAATTGTCGGGCGCGCCGGTCGAGACCGTGCACCAGACCCAATCGGAGCTGATGGCGCATCTGGCCCAGGTGCGGGAGGTCGCGACCCCGCTCGGCATCGGCTTCCTCGGCCTCGGCATGACGCCGTCCTGGTCGCGGGCGCAGATCCCCGTGATGCCCAAGGGCCGCTACAAGATCATGAGAAATTACATGCCGAAGGTCGGCAAATACGGCCTCGACATGATGTTCCGGACCTGCACGGTGCAGACCAATCTCGACTTCTCCTCCGAAGCCGACATGGTGAAGAAGCTGCGGGTGTCGCTGGCGCTGCAGCCGGTCGCGACCGCGCTGTTCGCCAACTCGCCATTCACGGAAGGCAAGCTCAACGGCTTCCTCTCGTTCCGCTCAGAGATCTGGCGCGACACCGACAATGCGCGCTCTGGCATGATCCCGTTCGCGTTCGAGGACGGCATGGGCTTCGAGCGCTATGTCGATTACGCACTCGACGTGCCGATGTATTTCGTCAAGCGCGGCGAGGAATATATCGACGTCTCCGGATCGTCGTTCCGCGACTTCTTCGCCGGCAAGAATGCCGCCTTCCCCGGCGAGCGCCCGACCTTGTCGGACTGGGCCAACCACCTGTCGACGATCTTCCCCGAGGTGCGGCTGAAGCGTTACCTCGAGATGCGCGGCGCCGACGGCGTGCCGTGGGGCCGGCTGCCGGCGCTGCCGGCGTTCTGGGTCGGGCTGCTCTACGACAATGACAGCCTCGATGCCGCCTGGGACATCGTCCGGCATTGGACCGCGCCGGAGCGTCAGGCGCTGCGCGACGACGTGCCGCGTTTCGGCTTCAAGGCGCGGATCAAGGACCGCTATCTATTCGAGATCGCCAAGGAGTGCCTGATCCTGTCGCACGCCGGATTGCGGCGGCGCGGCCGGATCGATCATCTCGGACGCGACGAGAGCCGCTTCCTCGAACCGCTCGAGCGCATTCATCGAGACCGGCCGCTCGCCGGCGGAGGAGATGCTGGAGAAGTTCAACGGCCCGTGGAAGGGCTCGGTGGAACCGGCCTATCAGGAGTACGCCTTCTAGTCCCCGCTTGGCCTGAATTCGGGTCCGGAACGCGCGCTGACGGCGGTGGTGTCGCACCCGCCGTTCATCAGCCGTACAGGTTCATGGCGTTCAAATGACGCCCCGCGAAGTGCGCGGGGCTGTGCGAATTTGAAAGCAATCTCATGGGGATAGGTCGCCTCTTTAGGGCGTGGATGGTGATGTTCGCGGTTTTCGCGGCCGCTTTCGTCGCACGCCCGGCATTGGCGCAGACCAATTTCGACCGTCCCGGCGGCGACTACCTGAATGCGCCGGTGACATCAGGCGATCCCGCCGATTGCGCGCTCACCTGCGAGCGTGACCGCCGCTGCCGCGCCTGGAGCTTCAACTATCCGACCGACGCCAACAACGGCGCTGTGTGCTGGCTGAAGAACACCGTGCCGGCGCGGGTGCAGAACGTCTGCTGCGTCTCAGGGGTGCGTGGCGCGGGCGTGGTCGAACCGCGCAACGGCGCCATCGAAACCTCGATCGACCGCCTCGGCGGTGACTACAAGAATTTCGAGCTGAAGAGCAGTGACGGCGACGAGGCCTGCCAGGCCGCCTGCACCGCCGACAACAAGTGCCGCGCCTGGACCTACGCCCGGCCTGGCTATGCCGGCCGCGACGCGCATTGCTTCCTGAAGAAGGAGATCAAGCCGCCGCGCCGCAAGGCGGGGTTCACGTCCGGCGTGGTGCGCTAGCGCCAAGGGCGGTTGATCGCCCTCTGGATACGATGATCGCCCATCCGATCCTCACCGACCGGGCTCCCTCAGCTTACCCCGGCCGCGCGCTGAATTGGCATGGCCAACGCGGCCTCCGGAAAGCGAAGGCAAGCGGTCGTTCCCTGTCCACGGTTCGACGCAATGACGAGCTCACCGCCATGCGAGGCCATGATCTCCTGCACGATCGACAGGCCGAGGCCGGCGCTGTTCCTGGCCGTGCCGCCGGTCTGGAATGGCTCGATCAGCTTGGACTCCGAGCCCGGAGAGAGTCCGGCGCCGTCGTCGCTGATCGATACGCGGCCGCGGCTTAGGCTGGCCCTGATGCTTCGGGCGCCCCGGGCGTGAATCAGCGCGTTGCCGACCAGGTTGGCCAGCGCGCTCCTGACAGCAGCTTCGACGCCCTGCACGATGGTGGCCGGTTCGTCGCTGTGTTCCAGCGAGAGTTCGATCCCGGCGTCCAAAGCCGACGGGCTGAAATCTGCCAGCACGTCGCGCGTCACGGTCGCAAGGTCGATCGGCCGCTTTTCGAGCGTCCCGTTTTGCAGCCGCGCCAGGTCCAGCATGGCCGAAACGAGCGATGTCAGCCGGCGGACATCGTGAATCAGCTCCACCCGCAAGGCGGGATCGGCCACGTCCTCGACCCTGGCGCGCAACAATGTCAGGGGGGTGCGGAGCTGATGGGCGGCGTTGCCCAGGAACCGGCGCTGCGTCCGGATGTAGGAGTGGATTTCATCAAACGCGCGGTTCAGCGCCGTGGCCAGCGGCTTCAGTTCTGCCGGGACCCGATCGAGCGAAATCGATCCCTGCGGCGCGGCCGGATCGATCGCGAGGGCAAGCTTCGTCACCCGTTCGATGCTGCGCGCGACGAAGCGCGCGGCGAGAAATACGCCGATCGCCACGATCAATACGTACCCCGCCGCGTAGAGGGAAATCTCGAACAGATTTTTCAGGATGAACCACATCGCGATCTGGTCACGACGGACCTGGGCATTTCCGATCATCATCACGAGTTCGGGGACGTGGCCGCTGTGCATGACGACCATGCAGAACGAGCTCTTCTGGTCGAGCGACTTGAGCATGGACAGACCGCTTGGTCCGATAAAGGGCAGCGAAACCGGAAGCGGTGGCCTGCGTTCGCGCCCGAATTCGCTTGTCACATCGCCGTAAGCCACGACGTACCACAGGTCCGGGCTTTGGGATTTCAGCTCTTCCAATCGGGCGGTGGGGCGGACTGTGAGCCTGTCGCCGGGGTTGATGTCGGTGGCGCGACCAAGAACGTAGGCGGCCGCAAAGCAGCCGCTGCGTTCGGGCTCCTGCGCGATGAACAGCCAGAAGACGAGGCCGAGCGCGGCGAAGAAAATCACGGCAGCGGCCATCCCGAGCCAGAGCGTCAATGTCCGTGCGATCGACGTCATCGGATATTTGCCATCCTCAGAATGTAGCCGATGCCCCGCATGCTGCGGATCTCGACATTGCTGCCAAGTTCGGACAGCCTCTTGCGAAGCCGAGACACTTGCGACTCGAGCGTGTTGGATTCGATCTCGTCGTCGAATCCGTAGATGGCCTCGATCAGTGCCTCGCGGGCGATGACGCGGTCGCGTCGCATCAACAGCGCCTCGAGGATCAAGGCCTCGCGGCGCCGGAGCAGGACCGTGTGGCCGGCGACGGTCGCCTCGTTGGTGCCGATCTTCAGTTCGACATTGCCGAACGAAAGCATTGACGGCACGAAGACGCGGGGCCGCCGCAGCACGGCCCGTGCTCTCGCGACGAACTCCTGCGGCTCGAAGGGCTTGCCCAGATAGTCGTCGGCGCCGCCGTTCAGCCCGCCGATCACATCTTCCTTGGCGTCCTTGGCGGTCAGCATGATGATGGCCGGCCTCTCCGGCAGCCGGCTCAGCGTCGTGACGATACTGAGCGCATCGCCATCGGGCAGCATTCGGTCGACGATCGCCAGATCGTAATTGAAACTGCTGAGCGCATGCCTCGCATCCGTAACGGACTCGACGATGTCGATAACGCCGCCGAGCTGTCCGAGCAGCCGGTCGAGATAGGCGGCGATTTGCGGTTCGTCTTCGATCACGAGAAAGCGCACAGACCTTGCCTCGCATGTTCGGTCGATGATCTTGCAGGCGATTGTGTCGGCATCGCGCCAGCGATGGTTCAGCGCTCGCAACACTTATCGGCAGGCGGCTTTGACAAGGCAAGCCACGAATCTTTTCGGGCTTCGTGGGCGCCCGCCGCGCGGCAATCTTCGGGCAATGTTCACAGGCCACCTACCCGCGACCATACGACAACGCTTCCCACTGGGCCCAGGTCAGAGGTTTTGAGCATTCCGCCATGCGAGAGTTGTTCCGTTCTTGCGCGGCGAAGACCGCGCGTCGTGCCGTCGTTGCTGCTCTTCCTGCCGCATTTGGCGTTGTCGCGGCCTTTCCCGGTCGGGCTGCCGCTCAAACCGCGTTCACGTTGCCGGCTCCGCCTTTTTCAGTCCCGTTCCTGCCCTCGGTCTCGGGCAACTGGACTGTGATGATCGGCGCGAGCGGGGCGTCCAGACCGGATTTCGAGGGTACAAACCACACCAAGTTCACCCCGGTCCCGATTTTCGCGATCCGTCGCGCCGGCACCGTCGATCAGTTTCGCAGCCCGCGCGACAATGCGAGCATCGCGATCGTCGACTTCGGTGATTTTCGGGCCGGTCCCGTCGGCAAGTTCGTGACGTCGCGAAAAGCGAGCAGGTACCCCGAGCTCAGCGGTCTTGCCGACGTCAACGCGGCCTTCGAGCTCGGCGGATTCGTCGAATACTTTCCGGTCGACTGGTTTCGTGTGCGCAACGAGACGCGCCAGGGCCTTGGCGGGCACCACGGCATCGTTTCCGACTTCTCGGCGGACTTCATCGTGCCGGTGTTTGGCGGCCTCACCATTTCCGCCGGACCGCGCTTCACGCTGGAGACCGCGAAGGCGGTCTCGCCCTATTTCAGCATCGATACCGTGCATGCGATGGCGACCGGGCTGCCGGTGTTTGACGCCAAAGGCGGGGCGCATTCGGCCGGTGTCGGCGCGCAGCTGTCGTATCGGATCAATCCGAAGTGGGAAGTTCATTCCTATGTCGAATATGATCGACTGCTCGGCGACGCCGCGAAGAGCCCGATCGTGACGGTCCGCGGCTCGGCAAATCAGACCACGTTCGGCGTCGGCGCCTCCTATTCATTCGACGTCAAGGTTCAATGAGAGCCCATGCGACGCAGCGGTCGATGTGCGAGCTTCGCGGCGGTCGTTCTTGTCGCCGCAAATGTGGCCGGGTGCGCGACGTTTGCGACCAGCGAGAGCAAGCTGCAGGCGGTCAAGACCGTCGGCATCATTTCGGCGGTCGGCGATCAAGTGACCGTCGCCAAGGGAGGGCTCACGGGCCTGGACAATGGCAGCAACAGCTTCCCGATCGGGCCGTGGGGGCTTGATGATCTGATCGTCCAGCAGGCGACGGCGGCGCTGGGCGGCCGCTTTCAGGTGCAGCCGGTCACCTACAGCCGTTCCGCCTTTGCCACCATCAAGGATTCCGTGTTCACGCCCGCCAACCTTGTTCGCGGCGATCCGTTCAAGCAGCTGGTCCGGACCGAGGTGTCTCCGCAAGGGCTCGATGCGTATATCGTCATCACCAAGGCGCAGGCGGCCTACGGTGGCGGCCACCGAAAGGTCGAAGGCGTCGGCTTCATCACCTACCAGACGGTGACGGAGTCCTACAGCCAGATCTATGCGCTCTACGAAATCAGGGTGATCGACGGCAAGACGTTTGACGTCATCGACAAGAAATCGGCCCAGCCGCTGGGCAATGCGGGAAATGTGCCGCTCGCCGGTCCGAGCCGGCCGGTCGACGGGAATTTTCCAATCAGCTCGGGCGATGGCAACGATGAGGGCCTGCACCGGGCGATCGTCGACCTGATTACACGCAGCCTGCCGACGACGTTGGGCGACATGCATCTCGCGGCTGTCCGCTGATACCAATCAACAAGCTGGGAGAACTGCTTTGGAGACGTAGATGTTTGACCGGTACTGGTTCCTGCTGGCCGTCTTGCTTGGCGTTGTCGTGATTTTTCTGGCGAGTCTGAGCTTGATCATCGGCCCCTAGGCACGCAGCATCGCAAGAACGGTACGGGTGAGATCAGGCTGCCGCGCCGCAAGGCGGGGTTTTACATCGGGCGTGGTGCGGTAGCGCCGCACATACATCTGTCGTCCCTGCCTAGTGCGCAATTGCGCGCTAGGCAGGGACGACAGGTTACTCCGCCGCCAGCACCGTGATCTCCGGCCACAGCGCCTTCCACCGCTCAGCCTTCCTCGCATAGTTCGCCGCGGAAAAATTCGCGGTGAGGTTCGGCCGCACGATCATGCCGGCGACATGTTCGAAACCGTTCGGCGCATAGACGTCGTAACCATCGGTGCTGCGGCGGATGCCGATCTGCGTGGTCGCGGCGAGGAAGCGATCGATGCCGTCGGTCGAACGCGACAGCGCGGGGTAGGGCAGGCCGTGCTTGTCGGGATACCAGAGATGGACGCGGGCCTGGTTGCGCGCCTCGATCGCAACCCCGAGATGACCGAGCCGCGCCTTCAGCTCGCGGATCACTGCGTCCTCGGCCTCCCACGACGTATCCGGATCGAAATAGAAGATGTCGTAGTCGCTGATGCCGTAATCGATCGGCCGGCCAGTCAGCGCATTCCACACGGTCTGCACCAGGCAGCCGGACACCAGCCAGGCGTCGGGCAGGGCAACGCGGTGCAGCTCGTCTGTGATCGCTTGATTGGCCGGGTTGCGCAGCGCGGCGGTGAGGAATTCGTCTTGCGTCATGCTTTTCCCCGTCATTGCGAGGAGCGAAGCGACGAAGCAATCCGTTGATCCGTTATGCCGTGACATGGATTGTTTCGCTGCGCTCGCAATGACGGATGAGAGTTATGCCATCGTCGCGTCGTAATCCCTGACCGCCTTCTTCGATGCCAGGGTGCGCCAGTGCCGGCGCAGCAACGGCTCGACGGTCGTGCGCTTGGCCTTCGACAGGCGGATCAGCACGATCGGATAATCACGGTAGTGATCGGTGAAGTAGAACACCGTCGGCTGGCTCTCGACCAGCATGTCGCGCTCGTCCGGCGGCACGCCGGGCATTACCAGGCTGTCGCCGTCCTCCTTGAGCCGCACCAGCATCTTCTTGCGCACCTTCAGCGCCGGTGTGCCGTAGGACGAGCCGCCCTCGATCTCCGGCCACGCCAGCACCAGGGTCCTGACGTCGTCGAAGGTCACGTTGGCGAGCTCACTGCACCGAGGTGAAGAAGCGTGCGAGGCGGAAGCCGGAGAGCCAGGTCCAGACCGGCTGGCTGCGGATGCCCATGTCCCAGGAACCGACCACTGCATCGGCGCGGCCGATCAGATTGTCGATCGGCAACAGGCCGACGCCGCCGTCGCGCACCGGCACGCGGCTGTCGGCGGAATTGTCCCTGTTGTCGCCGAGCACGAACAGATTGCCGGGCGGCACCGTCACTTCGGCCGTGTTGTCCAACCTTCCATTGTCGCGGATCTTGAAGATCGCGTGGCTGACGCCGTTCGGCAGCGTCTCGATATAGCGGTAGGCGTCCTCGCCGCCGCCGCGATCGTCCTCGGCAAAGCCGGTGCCGTCGGGCTTCAGCGCCGCCGGGTGATCGTTGATGAAGAGCTGGCCCTGCCGCATCTGGATGCGATCGCCGGGCAGCCCGACCACGCGCTTGACCCAGGCCTGCGAACGGTCGCCCGGCCAGCGGAACACGACGACGTCGCCGCGCTTCGGCGTCTCGCCGAACACGCGGCCGGTCTCCGGCAGCGTGATCTGGATCGGCAGCGACGCCGCGCCGTAGCCGTAGGGAAATTTCGAAGCAACCAGCGCGTCGCCGATCAGCAGCGTCGGTTCCATCGAGCCCGACGGCACGTAGAACGGCTCGGCGATCGCGCCCTTGGCGAGGAACACGACGGCCACGATCGCGGCCAGTTGCACGGCCTGCCCGCGCCAGCTGGTCGGCTTGGCCGCCACGACTTCGTTTCCGCTGCTCACTAGCCCGTTCCTCCGACCGTAATCCGTTCCATCCGCAGCGTCGGCTGGCCGACGCCGACCGGCACGCCCTGGCCGTTCTTGCCGCAGGTACCGATTCCCGTATCCAGCGCAAGATCGTTGCCGATCATGGTGATCCTGTGGAGATCGGTCGGTCCATTGCCGATCAGCATGGCGCCCTTCAGCGGCGCGCCGAGCTTGCCGTCCTCGATCTTGTAGGCTTCGGTGCACTGGAACACGTACTTGCCCGAGGTGATGTCGACCTGGCCGCCGCCGAAATTGGCGGCATACATGCCGTTCTTCACCGAGGCGATGATCTCGGCCGGGTCGCGGTCACCCGACAGCATGTAGGTGTTGGTCATGCGCGGCATCGGCACATGGGCATAGCTCTGCCGACGGCCGTTGCCGGTCGGCTTCATGCCCATCAGCCGGGCATTCTGGCGATCCTGCATGTAGCCGACCAAAACGCCGTCCTCGATCAGCACGGTGCGGTTGGTCGGCGTGCCCTCGTCGTCGATCGACAGCGAGCCGCGGCGCGATGCCATGGTGCCGTCATCGACCACGGTGACGCCCTTGGCTGCGACCTGCTGGCCCATCAGGCCGGCGAAAGCGGAGGTCTGCTTGCGGTTGAAATCGCCCTCGAGCCCGTGGCCGACGGCTTCATGCAGCATCACGCCGGGCCATCCGGCGCCGAGTACGACATCCATCTCGCCGGCGGGCGCCGGCACCGATTCGAGATTGACCAGCGCCTCGCGCAGCGCGCCGTCGGCGGCATCGCGCCAGGCCTTGGTCTCGATGAAGCGCGCATAGCCCTCGCGGCCGCCATAGCCTTTGCTGCCGCTCTCCTGCCGGTCGCCGTGGCCGGCGACCACGGAGATATTGACGCGCACCAGCGGACGGATGTCGCGATAGCTCTCGCCGTCGGGCCGCAGGATCTCCACCACCTGCCAGGTCGCGGTGAGGCTGGCCGAGACCTGCCGCACCCGCGGGTCCTTGTCGCGGACATAGGCGTCGATCTCGCCGAGCAGTTTTACTTTTGCCTCGAATGCCGGGCCATCGAGTGGATTCTCGTCGCCGTAAAGCTTGATGTTGGTGTGGGCCGGCGCCGCGGCAAACGTGCCGGCATAGCCGCCGCGCACGGCCGCGACCGCATCCGCGGCGCGGATCAATGCCGGGATCGAGACATCGGAGGAATGCGCGTAGCCGACCGCGTCGTCCTTGACGGCGCGCAGGCCAAAACCCTGCGAGGTGTCGTAGGTCGCCTGCTTCAGCCGGCCGTTGTCGAACACCAGCGCCTCGGTCTGCCCGAACTCCAGGAACAGCTCGCCGTCGTCGGCACCTTCAAGTCCGCGGGACACCTCGCGGCGGACGGCATCGCGGTCCAGATTGGCGCGGTCGAGCAGGGAGGTGGTGGCAGGATTGGTCATGGTCACTCCGACGCAATGCGATTCCTTGGCGATTCCTTGTCATCCTTGCCTGAAGCGCAGCCGATTGCCAGTGCGGAACCCGGAAGCAGGACTTTCGGGCGATTGAAGCAGAGACGAGCGGAAAACTCACCTTACAACCCGGAAACCTGTGCCGGTCCCGGTTCAGGCCTGGACGGCGATCTGCAAAGATAGTGTTTGGGGTGGCAAACCGGGAGTGCCTGCGGCTATCCGGTCGATCACGGCAGCCCCACGCGATTGTCACCTTGTCGTCATCAGCCAGCCCGCCGATCCGCCTTCCGCTGCTGGCCCTCCGGCGCGATGCCGTCGCTCGACGGTTCAGGCTTCGGCTGCGCGGCACCCTGCGCCGAGGTCGGAAAACCATGCTCCTGCGCCCACCGGTACAGCTCGTCGAACACCGGTTTGAGCGCCTTGGCTGACGGCGTCATCTCGTACTCAACCCGCGGCGGCACCTCGGGATAGACCGTGCGCTTGACCAGGCCATTGGCCTCGAGATCGCGCAGCTGGGTGGTCAGCATGTGCTGGGTCACGCCGGGGATCGCCTGCCGCAATTCGCCGAACCGGCGCTTGCGCTCGACCAGTTGCCAGAGGATGTCGCCCTTCCATTTCCCGGCCAGCACCGACAGCGCCCGATGAAATTGCGCTGACAGGTCGCCGTTGCACGGCTCGGACGCCGCCGGAGGCTCGGCGGGCTCGATAGTCAGTTTTTTCATACTACCTCACAAAAAGCATCCTACTTGTTCTTTTCATCTTACTCCCGAATTTAGTCCATCGAAAGCCCAGGGGCCGGTCGCCGAATGGGCGGGTGGCCGCGCGGTCCGGTCGATTCGAACATATGGGGAGTCATCCATGTCAGTTGCCGTTGCCGCAGCGCCGTCGCGCTGGAAATCCGTCACGCTGTGGGTCGTCAGGGGATTGCTCGCGCTTGCCTTTGCCGCCGCCGGTGCGGCCAAGCTCTATGGCGTGCCGATGCTGGTCGAGGAATTCGAGCATATCGGGCTCGGCCAGTGGTTCCGCTATTTCACGGGATCGTTGGAGCTGCTCGGCGCGGTCCTGATCCTGGTGCCGCCGGTCGCAGCCTTCGGCGGCCTGCTGCTGAGCTGCATCATGGTCGGCGCCACCATCGCGCATCTGTTCCTGATCGGGGGCTCGCCGGTGCTCGCCCTCGTGCTGCTGACGTTGAGCGCGATCGTAGCCTACGCCAAGCGCAGCCAATTCGGCTTGCTCGCGAGCTTGCCGTGAGCTGGCCGCGATGCGCTTCTCTCGCCGCATCCTGACGCTGGCCGCGGGGCTCGCACTGGCCTTCGCGGTGCCGTTCGCCGTGACATTGCTGCTCACCGGCTCGGTCGCGGCGGTCTCCAAAGTCGAGCTGAAGAAGCCCGAGCCGCGCGTGCACCATGTGGTGCTGCCTATCAACTCGGACGATCCGACCACGATGCGGGCGCTGATCTCGACTGCGCTCAATCTTCCGAAATATTATCGGGAGCGCAACGAGCCGTTCGAGATCGAGGTCGTCGCCTACAATGCCGGTGTCCACATGCTGCGCGCCGATACCTCGCCGGTGAAGGACCTGTTGCGGGTGGTTCGGGGGCTCACGCCGGACATCCGCTTCGTGGTCTGCGAAGCCACCAAGCTCGGCATGGAGCGTGCTGAGGGACATCCGCTGGTCCTGCTCGACAATGTCGATCTGGTGCCGAACGGGCCCGGACGCATCATCGAATTGCAGGAAGCCGGCTGGTCCTACATCCGGTCCTGAGCGATCTGGCCATCAACGCAAGCGGAGTAACCGCCATGACTTCTGTTCAGGTGCCCACCCGCCGCGCCGTCGTCGCCGGCATGATCGGCGCCGGCGTCTCGCTCGCGATGCCGGCAGCACGCCTCCGCGCAGCGTCGGGACCACCGCCGTTCGGCACCATCCGCCACCAGTTCACGCTGGTTCAAGGCGCCCGCCCGGTGCCGCAGGTGGCGATACCGGCGCTCGCCGGCGGCGCGCTCGATCTCACCTCGTCCAAGGGCAGACTGGTGCTGGTGAACTTCTGGGCCACCTGGTGCGCGGCGTGCCGGAGCGAGCTGCCGATGCTGGATCGCCTCGCCGCCAGCGGCCGTAGCGATCTTGCGGTCGTCGCTGTCAGCACCGATCGCAACCGCGCACTGGTCGCGCCCTATGTCAAGCAGCTCAAGCTCCGCCATCTTGCGATCGGCTTCGATCCCGGCGGTCTCGTGTCGCGCGTCGACGCTGCCGAGCTCGACACGCCTTTCGCGCTCTACGGCATGCCGATCTCATTCCTGATCGGCATCACTGGACAGGTCGAGGGCTACATGACAGGAGAGGCCGACTGGCTCTCTGCGGAGGCGAGCGGGCTGTTCGATTATTATGCGGGCGGTGCTACGCAGTAATTGCGCGTAGCAGCCGGCCTAGGGCAATTTGTCATAGCCCTCCGCCAGCCCGTTCAGGCTGAGCGGAAAGCCGATGCCCTCTTCCGGGGTCTCGAAGATGATGAACGTCGCGGTCTTGGCGTTTTTGAGCTGGCCGAGCAGCTTGTCGTCCATCACGACCTCGGCGACACAGCCATTGGGCAGGCATCTGACGAAACCGGCGCGGCCGACGTCCTGGTTGTCGAGCTTCAGGCCGAGGCCGGAGGGCAAGAGCACGCCGAGCGGGGCGACCACGCGCATCAGGCGGCTCTTCTGGTCGGCGGTCTTCAGCACGATCACGGTCAGGCCGGCATTGGAGCGGTCTTCGGCTACCACGCTCTGGATCAGAGCGCATTGCTCGGCCTGGGCGCCGGGCGGAGTGTCGCAGCGGATCTGCCAGTCGCCATGGACCGAGCGCACCGCGCCCTGCGCGTTCGCCGGCTGGGTCAGGCCGAGAGAAAGGGCCAGAATCAGCAAGCCGCCGAGCCAGCCGGCCTTTCGTTCTGCCTGAATTTTCGAAGCGCCCATCCGGGGTCGATCCTTTGATTGTTCGGTCGGTCCGGCCGTCGAGGCCGCCGGGTAGCACGCATCAGTCGACTGATACCGCAATTGGGCGCCTTGAAGGCGATCTTGAAGCCATTCCCGCGCCGGATTGGGGCAGCCCGCAGCGAATCAGGTTCCTGCGGGCCATCCCGTCTGTGCGTACATCCGGTAATCCACCTGTCAACAGTGCGCGGCGCTGTTTCGGCGACTTTCGCTTGATTTTGCGGGAAAATTCGCAAGCGGCAGCTTCATCGCACGCGCATGGCTTTCGGCCGTACTACTGCATTGCGAGCGCCTGCGAATTATGGTTTGAGAGGCTGGATTTCGACGCGTTCTAGCGATCTGGCTCCCGTACCCACCTTGACTCAGAGACGGGTATGTCCGGAAGGCCATTTGTCAGGGCGGATCGTGCTGTATCTCCGGTCACGTGCCGGGGGTGCGTTGGGGAATAATGCAAGGGAGCGCGAACGGCATGAAGATGTCGATTGGCCGGTTGGGCAGGCAATTGCTGGGGTTGGCGGTGGCGGGTGTGGCGTCAGTCGCCGCGGGGTCGGCCCTCGCCGAAATGGGGCAGCCGGCACCGTGGGAGCACACGCTGCAGGAAGCCGCGACCCCGGTGATGGAAAACATCATCTGGTTTCATAATTTCCTGCTGGTGCTGATCACCGTCATCACCCTGTTCGTGCTGGCGCTGCTCGTTATCGTGGTGGTGAAGTTCAACGCCAAGGCCAACCCGGTCCCCTCCAGGACCACCCACAATACGCTGATCGAAGTGGCCTGGACGCTGATCCCGGTCCTGATCCTGGTCGGCATCGCGGTGCCGTCCTTCCGTCTCCTGTTCCTGGAGCTCGACGTACCGAAGCCGGACCTGACCGTGAAGGTCACCGGCAAGCAGTGGTATTGGTCCTACGCCTACCCGGATAACGGCAAGTTCGAGTTCGACTCGCTGCTCGACAAGGACAAGCAGCCCCGGCTGCTCGGCGTCGACAACGAGATGGTGGTCCCGGTCAACAAGGTGGTGCGGATCCAGACCACCGGCGCCGATGTGATCCACTCCTTCGCGGTGCCGGCCTTCGGCGTGAAGATCGACTCGGTCCCCGGCCGCCTCAACGAGAGCTGGTTCAAGGCCACCAAGACCGGTGTGTTCTACGGCCAATGCTCGGAACTGTGCGGCAAGGACCATGCCTTCATGCCGATCGCGGTGCGGGTCGTCAGCGACCAGGAATTCGCGACCTGGGTTGAAGGGGCCAAGAAGAAGTTTGCGACCAACCCGGCGAATTCCTACGCCTCGGCTGGTCAGGCGGCGCAGTAAGCCCCAAGGGTTAAGGCCCCAAGGGTTAAGGCCCCAAGGCTTAAGGCCCCAAGGCTTGCGGCGCGGATGGAATAAGGGCGATGGGACCGCAAGGTCCAAGAGGGACTGCAAGGCAGGATTTTGAACATGGCGACAGGCGCAGCGACACACGACGATCACGCCCATGATGATCACGCCCACCATCCGACCGGATGGCGGCGCTATCTCTACTCCACGAACCACAAGGATATCGGTACGATGTACCTTGTCTTTGCGGTGATCGCGGGCATCATCGGCGCTGCGATGTCGATCGCGATCCGTGCCGAGTTGATGTACCCGGGCGTCCAGATATTCCACGAAACGCACACTTATAACGTGTTCGTGACCTCGCACGGTCTGATCATGATCTTCTTCATGGTCATGCCGGCGATGATCGGCGGGTTCGGCAACTGGATGGTGCCGCTGATGATCGGCGCGCCGGACATGGCGTTCCCACGCATGAACAACATCTCGTTCTGGCTGCTGCCGGCCTCGTTCGCGCTGCTGCTGCTGTCCACCTTCGTCGAGGGTGAGCCGGGCGCCAACGGCGTCGGTGCGGGCTGGACCATGTACGCGCCGCTGTCGACCTCGGGCCATCCGGGACCTGCGGTCGATTTCGCGATCCTGTCGCTGCATCTCGCCGGTGCGTCGTCGATCCTCGGTGCCATCAACTTCATCACCACGATCTTCAACATGCGCGCGCCGGGCATGACCCTGCACAAGATGCCGCTGTTCGTGTGGTCGATCCTGGTGACCGTGTTCCTGCTGCTGTTGTCGCTGCCGGTGCTCGCCGGTGCGATCACCATGCTGCTGACCGACCGCAATTTCGGCACCGCCTTCTTTGCGGCCGACGGCGGCGGCGATCCCGTGCTGTTCCAGCACCTGTTCTGGTTCTTCGGTCACCCCGAAGTGTACATCCTGATCCTGCCCGCCTTCGGCATGGTCAGCCAGATCGTCTCCACCTTCTCGCGCAAGCCCGTGTTCGGCTATCTCGGCATGGCCTACGCCATGGTCGCGATCGGCGGCATCGGCTTCGTGGTGTGGGCGCACCACATGTACACTGTCGGCATGTCGTCGGCGACGCAGGCCTACTTCGTCGCCGCCACGATGGTGATCGCGGTGCCGACCGGCGTGAAGATCTTCTCCTGGATCGCCACGATGTGGGGCGGCTCGATCGAGTTCAAGGCGCCGATGATCTGGGCGATCGGCTTCATCTTCCTGTTCACCGTCGGCGGCGTCACCGGCGTCGTGCTGGCCAATGCCGGCGTCGACCGCGTGCTGCAGGACACCTATTACGTGGTGGCGCACTTCCACTACGTGCTGTCGCTCGGCGCCGTGTTCGGCATCTTCGCCGGCTGGTACTACTGGTTCCCGAAGATGTTCGGCTACATGTACTCGGAGCGGATCGCCAAGGCCCACTTCTGGTTCACCTTCATCGGCGTCAACCTGGTGTTCTTCCCGCAGCACTTCCTCGGCCTGTCGGGCATGCCTCGTCGCTACGTCGACTATCCGGATGCGTTCGCCGGCTGGAACCTGATCTCCTCCTGGGGCTCCTACATCTCCGGCATCGGCGTGCTGATCTTCATCTACGGCGTGATCGATGCCTTCGTCCGCAAGGAGCAGGCTGCGAACAATCCGTGGGGCGCGGGTGCGACCACGCTGGAGTGGACGCTGACCTCGCCGCCGCCGTTCCACCAGTTCGAAGTGCTGCCTCGCGTGCAGTAAGTCCAAGACAACGCGGCGCACCCTGGGTGCGCCGCGCCTTTTGAGAGAAGTGAGACCTGATCTTGTCGGTTGTCGATCACAACGCCATCGAGCTGCCCCGGATTTCCGAGGCCGAAGTGGGCGACTACATCGCGCTGTTGAAGCCGCGCGTGATGTCGCTGGTGATCTTCACCGCGCTGGTCGGGCTGATGATCGCGCCGGTGCATGTCCATCCGGTGCTGGCATTCACCTCGATCCTCTGCATCGCGGTCGGGGCCGGCGCCTCGGGCGCGCTCAACATGGCCTATGAGAGCGACGTCGACGCCTTGATGTCGCGCACCGCCAACCGGCCGATCCCGCGCGGCCGGATCACCTCGGCCGAGGCCGCCGCCTTCGGCTTGACGCTCGCCTTCTTCTCGGTGATGACGCTCGGCATCCTGGTCAACTGGGTCGCGGGCGGGCTGCTTGCCTTCACCATCTTCTTCTATGCCGTGATCTACACGATGCTGCTGAAGCGCTGGACCGCGCAGAACATCGTGATCGGCGGTGCTGCCGGCGCGCTGCCGCCGGTGGTGGCTTGGGCGGCCGCGACCGGCTCGCTCTCGGTCGAGCCGATCCTGCTGTTCCTGATCATCTTCTTCTGGACCCCGCCGCACTTCTGGGCGCTGGCGCTGTTCCGCAGCGACGACTATGCGCGCGCCGGCATTCCGATGCTGCCCGTGGTCGCCGGTCCCGACGCGACCCGGCTGCAGATCCTGCTCTACACCATCGTGCTGGTCGCAATCGCGCTGGCGCCGTGGCCGCTCGGCTATTTCGACGCGATCTACGGCGTCACCTCGCTGGTAGCAGGCGCCGGCATGCTGTGGCTCGCGATCGAGGTCTATCGCCGCCGTGAGGGCGTTGCAGCCAACAAGGCCACGCGCCGGCTGTTCGCCTTCTCGATCCTTTATCTGTTCGCGCTGTTTGCCGTCCTCCTCGCCGAGGTGGTCGTCCGCGCGATCCTGCCTGTCTTCATCGGGTAGGGACGCCGGGGGGCAGGATGGGGGCGCATGGGATACCAATGGACGAGAAACACGAACCAGAAGGAATCGTCCTCACCGAGGCGCAGCTCAAGAGCCGTCGCCAGCGCTCGATCGCCATTGCGCTCGCGCTCGGCGTCATGGTCGTACTGTTCTTCGCCGTCACCCTCGTCAAGGGGCCGGCCGTGCTGGTGCGGCCGCTGTGAGTGAGATGGCAAACCAGAGCGCGCCGCAGACTCCGCAAGGCGAGGGCGCCAAGGTCACGCGCCGCGGGCTGACGCGCGACGCCATGGTCGCGTCGATCTGCGGCTTCGTAGTGGTGCTGATGGTCGGCGCGTCCTACGCGGCCGTGCCGTTCTACAACTGGTTCTGCCGCACCACCGGCTTCAACGGCACCACCCAGGTCGCGACCTCGGTGCCGACGGATGCGCCGCTTGCGCGCACCATTTCGGTCAGCTTCGATTCCAACGTCGCGCCGGGCCTGCCCTGGAAGTTCGAGGCCGAGCAGAACACGATCGACGTCAAGATCGGCCAGGTCGTCACGGTCTATTACACCGTGACCAACCAGTCGGCGCGCGCCACGACAGGACAGGCTGCCTACAACGTCGCGCCGCTGACGGTCGGCGCCTATTTCCAGAAGATCAACTGCTTCTGCTTCACCGAACAGACCATGGCGCCGGGCGAAAAGCGCGAGATGGCCGTGGTGTTCTATGTCGATCCTGCGCTGGCCAAGGACAGCGAGAACGACACGCTGAAGAACATCACTTTGTCCTACACCTTCTTCCCCGTGCGCGATGCCGCGCCGAAGCCCGTGGCTGCGGGCGAGGCGGAGCAGCGCAAGGGCGGCTAGTTCTGGAATTCAAGATTAAGACGTGCCTTGCGGCACGCGAATGGAGAGACGGCAATGGCTGAGGCGCAAGTCAAGCATCACGACTATCATCTCGTCGACCCGAGCCCGTGGCCGGTGGTCGGCTCGGTCTCGGCCTTCATCATGGCGCTCGGTGCGATCGGCTGGATGCACCACATGTTCTCCGCCGCGCCGATCGTGTTCGGCGTCGGCACCATCGGCGTGCTCTACACCATGGCAAGCTGGTGGGGCGACGTGATCAAGGAAGCCCAGTACAAGGGCGACCATACCCGTGTGGTGCAGATCAGCCACCGCTACGGCATGATCCTGTTCATCGCCTCCGAAGTGATGTTCTTCGTCGCCTGGTTCTGGGCGTTCTTCAATTCGGCGCTGTTCCCGGCCGATGCGGTGCACGCCACCCGCGATGCGGTGTTCGGCTGCGGCGCCGGCACGGCGATGGGCGCCTGCTCGGTCCCCGGCACCTGGCCGCCGCATGGCATCGAGACCTTCGATCCCTGGCATCTGCCGCTGCTCAACACGCTGCTGCTCCTGACCTCGGGCACGACCGTCACCTGGGCGCACCATGCGCTGCTGGAGAACGACCGCCAGGGCCTCAAGCAGGGCCTGATCCTCACCGTGATCCTCGGCGCCTGCTTCACCTGCGTGCAGGCCTATGAGTACGCCCATGCGACGTTCTCGTTCGGCGGCAACGTCTACGGCTCGACCTTCTTCATGGCGACCGGGTTCCACGGCTTCCACGTGCTGGTCGGCACCATCTTCCTCTTGGTCTGCCTGATCCGCGCCTATGCCGGCCACTTCACGCCGAAGCAGCACCTCGGCTTCGAGTTCGCCGCCTGGTACTGGCACTTCGTCGACGTGGTCTGGCTGTTCCTGTTCATCTGCATCTACGTCTGGGGCCACGGCGCCGAGTCCATGGCGCACGGCGCACACTAACCACACTGACGTGCTAATAGGGGGCGGCCCGATGGCCGCCCCCTTTGCTTTTGAAGAGAACCGATGACCGACACCCCGCCCACTGTGACCGAAAGCGCGCTGCGCGGCATCGCCTGCCGCTGCCCGCGCTGCGGCAAGGGCAAGCTCTATTCCGGCTTCCTGACGCTGGCGCCGCGCTGCCAGGCCTGCGGCCTCGACTTCGCCTTCATCGATGCCGGCGACGGTCCGGCGATCTTCGTCATCATGCTGGCCGGCGCCATCGTGGTCGCGGCGGCGCTGATCGTCGAGGTGAAGTACCAGCCGCCGTTCTGGGTTCACGCCGCGCTGTGGCTACCGTTGATCGTGGTCACCACGATCCTGCCGCTGCGTTCGATGAAGGCGCTGCTGATCGCGCTGCAATTCCACCACAAGGCCGCCGAAGGCCAATTGATCGAGCGCGACCCGCAATGAATGATGCGACGAACGAGGCGTTTTCCAGCGAAGTGGGCACCGGTTCGCGCGGAGGAAACGCGTCAAAGGGCTCTCAGCGGCCGAGCGCGGCCGGCTTCGGTATTTTCACGCTGATCCTGATCGCGGTGTTCATCGCCCTCGGCGTTTGGCAGTTGCAGCGCAGGGTCGAGAAGCATGCGCTGATTGCCGTGCTCGACGAGCGGTTGGCCGCCCCGACCGAGGCGCTGCCGCCGCCATCGGCGTGGCCTGCGGTGACCTCGGCCAAGGATGAATTCCGCCGCGTTACGCTGACCGCAACCTACGCGAAACAACCGGACGCCATGGTCTTCAGCTCCGGCTCGGCAGTACGCGACGATGTCGCGGGACCCGGCACCTGGGCGTTCCTGCCGGCCAAGCTCGCCAGCGGCGAGACGGTCGTGATCAACACCGGCTTTGTCCAGAACACGATGCAGGACCGTGCCTTCGAGGATCGCGTCGCCGCCCGTCTCGTCACTGGCGCGCCGGTTGAGCTGACTGGTTACATCCGCTTTCCCGAGCCGCCGGGCCGGCTGACGCCGAAGGAAGATCTGCCGAAGCGGCTGTGGTTCGTGCGCGATCATCGCGCGATGGCGCAGACGCTCGGCTGGGGACAGGTCGCGCCGTTCTATATCGACCTCGAGGCGCCGGTGCCCGACAGCGGCACGCCGAAGCCCGGACCGCTCAAGGTGCGGCTCAAGGACGACCACATGCAGTACGCCATCACCTGGTTCTCGCTGGCCGCCGCGGTCACGATCGCCTTCGGCCTTTGGTGGCGCGGCCAACGCCGCCGGGCGGTCTGAGAGAGACGCGGTGATTGCTGCGGCGTGCTGCGCGGGCCTGCCCGGCTATTGCAAGCAGAAGCGCGATGACGATTCGACCCGATCTCATCGCGCGTCAGGTGGAGAGCGCCTGGCCGGCTCCCACCAGGCGGATCCACATGTCGCCCCATAGCGCGCCGAGAATCCCGGTCAGCACGAACGCGGTCCAGAACAGCGCGGGACGCGCGATCCGCGCCCATCGGGCCGCGGCGACCGCCGGCAGGCCGATTGCGACGGCCAGCAGCACGATGGACGAGCCGGTCTGGCCGGGGTCCACCACCCAGTCGGCTAATGAACTGGCGAATGCCTGCGCCAGCATCGCGACGATCCAGAACGGAGCCTGGTCGCGGACCGTGCCGACGCAGAGAAATCCCGTTGTTCCCGCCACCCGGGCCCAGACGATCAGGGCGAGCGCGAACAGCGCCGCCAGCTGAACGGAGGCGACAAGATCGCCGATCCCGAGCGACCGGTCCGCTATATGGGCCAACGCCGCGCTGAGGACCAGGACGCCGACCAGCACCGGCCAGAAGGCGATCCGACCGGCACGGTCGCGCGCATACAGGACCCCGATCGACACCACGCCGGCCGCGGCCAGGACGTGGCTGCCCTTGCCCGCGACCGCATGGCCTCCGATTTCGCCCAGCATTGCGGCAAAGGTCCTGATCGCCCAGAAGCGGAACGCGGCCTCGCGCACTCCGCTCGTCCCTCGCATCTCTATGTGACGCATGTCCATGCGCGTCTCCGCGGCAACGTTCAGCTCGACAATGTCGGATGTGCCGCAGGCTCAGCTGAACGGCTGCGGCGCATTCGGTTGATCCATTGGGTCAAGCCGTCGAGATAGATGTACACGACCGGCGTCGTGAACAGCGTCATCAGCTGCGAGACGATCAGCCCGCCGACGATGGCAAAGCCGAGCGGCTGGCGCAGCTCCGATCCGGTGCCGGTGCCGATCATCAGCGGGACGCCGCCGAGCATCGCGCACATCGTCGTCATCAGGATCGGGCGGAAGCGCGCCTTGCAGGCCAAGTAGACCGACTGCTCGGCAGGGAGATGCTGGTGGCGTTCGGCCTCCAGTGCGAAATCGATCAGCATGATGCCGTTCTTCTGCACGATGCCGATCAGCAGGATGATGCCGACCAGCCCGATCACGTCGAGCCCGAAGCCGAAGGCCCACAGCGCGAGCAGGGCGCCGAGCCCGGCGGACGGCAGGGTCGAGAGGATCGTGATCGGATGGATCGTGCTCTCATAGAGCATGCCGAGGATCAGATAGACGGCGACCACCGCGGCGAGGATCAGGATCGGCGTCGACGCGAGCGCGGCCTGGAACGCCTGCGCATTGCCCTGGAAGCTGGTGATCACGGTCGAGGGCACGTGCAGGTCGGCGGTCGCCTTCTGGACCGCCGCGACCGCAGTCCCCACTGCCGTGCCCGGCGCCAGGTTGAAGCTCAGCGTGACCGACGGAAACTGGCTCTGGTGGTTCACGGCGAGCGGTGCGGTGCCGTAGTCGATGCTCGCGATCTGGCTCAAGGGCACCATCGTGCCCGCGGACGAGCGGACGTAGATGCGGTTGAGCGCATAGGGGCCGAGCTGGAACGACGGATCGACCTCGAGGATCACGTAGTAGGTGTTGAGTGTCGTGAACAGCTGGGCGACGTGACGCTGGCCGAATGAGTCATAGAGCGTGTTGTCCACCGCGGCCGGATCGATGCCGAGGCGGGAGGCCGCGTCGCGGTCGATCTGCAGCTTGAGCTGGCGCGCGGCGTTGGCCTGGTCGGTGGCGATGTCGGCCAGTTCCGGCAACGTCTTCAGCTTCTGATACAGCTTGCCGGCCCACAGATTGAGCTCGTCCTGGTTCACGTCGGTGAGGATGAACTGGTACTGCGTCTTGGACAGCCGGCTGGCGAGATTGATGTCCTGCGTCGCCTGCATGAACACCGACATCCCCTTGATCTTCTGTAGCGCGGTGTCGAGCTGCCGGATCACCTGATCGGCGGAAGCATTGCGCTCGTTTCGCGGCTTCAACAGCACGAAAAGGCGGCCGTTGTTCTCGGTCACGGTCGGGCCGCCCGGTCCGATATAACCGGTCGCATTGGCGACCGAGGGGTTCTTGGCGATGACGTCGATGACGCTTCGTTGCAGCGTCGCCATCTGCGCCGGCGAGATGTCCGCCGACGCCTCGGTGATGCCGGTGATCATGCCGGTGTCTTGTTGAGGAAAGAAGCCCTTGGGGATGCCCACGAACAGCAAGCCGGTCAGGACGACGCTCGCCAGCATGACCGACAGGGTCGTCGCCTTGTAGCGCAACGCCGTGGCAAGCACGGCCTCGTAGGCCGCCTGGATCGCAACAAAGCCGCGTTCCAGCGCGCGCGACACCGCTCCAGCATTGGCGCCCTGGCGCGACGACAGCAGATAGGCGCACATCATCGGCGTCAGGGTCACCGAGACGATCACCGACACCACGATGGCAACGCACACCGTGACGGCGAACTCCTGGAACATGCGGCCGATCACGCCACCCATCAGCAGCAGCGGAATGAACACCGCGATCAGCGAGACCGAGATCGAGATGATGGTGAAGCCGATCTCGCCGGCGCCCTTCAGCGCGGCCTGCATTGGAGAGAGGCCTTCCTCGATATGCCGCGAGATGTTCTCGATCATCACGATGGCATCGTCGACGACGAAGCCGACCGCGATCGACAGGCCCATCAGCGACAAATTGTCGAGGCTGTAGTTGAGCAGATACATCACGCCGAAGGTGCCGATCAGCGAGATGGGAACCGAGACCGCGGGGATGATGGTCGCCCACAGATTGCGCAGGAACAGGAAGATCACGCCGACCACCAGCGCAATGGTCAGCACCAAAGTGAGCTGAACGTCGGCGACGCTGGCGCGGATGGTCTGGGTGCGGTCGGAGGCGATCTGGACCTTGATGTCGGACGGCAGGCTCGACACCAGCTGCGGCAGCAGCTTCTTGATGCCGTCTACCGTGCTGATCACGTTGGCGCCGGGCTGACGCTGGATCGCGAGGATGACGGCGGGCTTGTCGTTGTACCAGCCATGCAGCGTGATGTCCTCGGCCGCCACCACGGCATGCCCGATATCGCGCAAGCGGACCGGTGCGCCGTTGCGATAGGCGATGATCAGATCGTCATACTTGCTCGCGACCAGCACCTGGTCGTTGGTGGCGAGCGTGTAGGCCTGCTGACTGCCGTAAAGCACGCCCTTGGGCTGGTTCACGGTGATGTTGCCGAGCGTGGTGCGCAATTGCTCGAGATCGAGCCCCGCGGCGGCGAGCTTGGCCGGATTGACCTGCACGCGGATCGAGGGCTTTTGCATGCCGCCGATGGTGACGAGCGAAACGCCCGGCACCTGCGACAATTTCTGCGCCAAAATGCTGTCGGCATAGTCGTCGACCTTGGTCAGCGGCTCGGTGTCCGACATCAGCGCGATCAGCAGCACCGGCACGTCGGCCGGATTGACCTTATGGAAGGTCGGCGGCGACGGCATGGTCTTGGGCAATTGCCCCGATGCCGCATCGATCGCGGTCTGCACGTCCTGGGCGGCCGCATCGACGCTGCGGTTCAGCGCGAATTGCAGCGTGATCTGGGTGTTGCCGAGCCCGCTGCTAGAGCTCATGCCGGTGAGGCCGGCGATCTGCCCGAATTGCCGCTCCAGCGGCGTCGCGACCGAGGAGGCCATGGTCTGCGGATCGGCGCCGGGCAATTGCGCGGTGACCTGGATGGTCGGGGTATCCACGGTCGGCAGCGCCGAGACCGGCAGCCGCACGAAGGCGATCATGCCGACCAGCACGATGGCGATGGCCAGAAAGGCGGTGGCGACGGGCTTGCGGATAAAACCTGCGGAGATGTTCATGGCAGCATGCCTGCGCTTGCGGTGGTTGCGTCCTGGACCTGGTCTTTCTTGTCATCGGGCAAGATCTCGACCGTCGTCCCCGGATTGAGCCGGTACTGACCCGCGGTGACGACGGTCTCGTTCGCGGCGAGGCCCTGCTCGATCAGGACCTGTCCGTCGCGCGATTGGCCGGTAGTGACATTGCGGATGCTGACGACATTGTTCGAGCCGACCACATAGGCGAAGCTGCCGTCCGGTCCCTGGCGCACCGCCGTCAGCGGCACGGTGAGCGCGTCGTGACGAATCGCGATCGTCAGATGGACGTTGACGAAGGTGCCGGGCCACAGCGTGTTGCCGGCATTGGGAAAGGACGCCTTCAGCTGCACCGTGCCGGTCGTGCTGTCGACCTGGTTGTTGATCAGCATCAGGCTGCCGTGGTCGAGCTTGCGCTTGTTCTGTGCATCATAGACGTCGACCGAGGCGTCTCCGGACGCCAGCGCCTGCCGCACGCCGGGGATCTCGCCGGACGGCAGCGTGAAGATCACCGCGATCGGCTGCAGCTGGGTGAGGACCACGAGCCCGTTGGTGTCGGTCGGGTGCACGATGTTGCCGGGATCGATGCGGCGGATGCCGGTGACGCCGTCAAACGGCGCGGTGATCGTGGCGAAGCTCAGCTGGGTCTGCGCGGCTTCCAGCGCCGCCTTGTCGAGCGCGACCGTGCCTTCGCCCTGCGTGACCTGCGAATCCTGGGTGTCGAGCAGTTGCTGGGTCGCAAAGCCGCGATTGGCGAGCGGCTGCGTTCGCGCCAGATTGGTCCTGGCGTTCTTCAGGCTCGCCTCGTCGCGCGCCAGCGCGGCCTCGGCCTGGTCGACCTGGGCCTCGTAGACCCGCGGGTCGATCCTGGCGAGCACGTCGCCGCGCTTCACCTGCTTGCCCTCGACGAAATCGACGCTGTCGAGCGTACCCTGCACCTGGGTGCGTATGGTGGCCGTATTGATCGGCGTCACCGTGCCCAGTCCTTCGAGCACGATCGGCACATCATGCTGCAGGACCTTCGCCGCCGTCACCGGAACGACGGGTTTTGCCGCGGCGGACTGCGTCGCTGCCGGTGCATGGTCCGTTGCGCCGTCCGGCCGATGTGCGACATAAGCGCCGGCGCCGATTGCGGCGGCGGCCACCAGGCCCGCGCACGCGATCTTGAAGGTCTTCGATATCATGGGTCACCAGCTCCATCGGTTGTCCGGCGGCCGATCGTTGCGACCAGCTCCAGGACGAAGGTTTCAGTTGCGCTCGCTGCGGCCGCTTCCGTTCCACGGCCGGCGGTCAAATCGACGTGGATGATGCGTGCGTCGAGATCGGCGGCGCGCAACGCGCCGATCAGGCTGCCTTGCGGCGCATCGTCGTTGCGATGAACGACGAGCCGGATCGCGGTCACCGTCGGCACGATGTGAAACGGCAGTGCGTCGGAGGCGACGTCGATCGCGACAATGCCGCCGCAGGGCAGCTCACCGCGCAGCGCCAGTTCGAGCATGCGCCGCGCGACCGATCCCTCGCCGAGCAGGATCAGCTGCCGCGGGATCATGCCGACGCGATCGAGTGCGTCCGCAACGCCGCTCACGATGCCGGCATAGCTCGCTTCGCGGAGCTCGATCGGCAGCCATGTTGCCAGCGGCGTAAGCCGGCGCCAGCGCGCGAAGGTTTCGGGCACGGCGATGGACGCGGCATCGGGGGCCACCAGGACGCCGACCAGCACGCCCGTGGTGGCGCGACGGGACCGGGTTGCGATTGCGCTGTGCGGGCTTTCGGACATGCCCGGAAGCTGGGCTTCGGCCAGATATAATTCAAATGAATTGTCTTTATCCAGCAATTCACATCGTGCATGATGAAGGCATGCGGATGCGCAATCTGGATCTCAATCTGCTGCTGGTGTTCGACGCCGTCATGCGCGAGCGCAGCGTGGTGCGCGCGGCCGGCGCGCTTGCCATCAGCCAGCCCGCCGTGAGCCACGCGCTGAACCGGCTGCGTCATGCGCTGAAGGACCAGCTGTTCGTCCGCACGCCGTCCGGCATGCTGCCGACGCCGCGGGCGGAAGCGCTCGCGCTGCCGGTCCGCAAGGCGCTCAGCGAGCTGCAACTCGCGGTCGAGGGGGATCGCTTCGATCCGGCGCAGGCGGAACGGCGCTTCACCATTGCCGTCAACAATTATGCCGCGGTGGTCGCGGCCGGCTCGATCATCGCCGCGGTGCGCGCCCAGGCACCTAAGGTGCGGCTGACGCTGGTGCCGAGCGGGACGCTCAATCTCGCCGACAGGCTCGACCGCGGCGAGCTCGATCTCGCGATCTCCGCGCGCGCGCTGGACGGCGAGCGCTTCGCCTCCTGCCGGTTGATCGAGGACCGATTCGTCGCGGTGCTGAGGGCCGGTCATCCGGCGTTGCGCAAGAAGCCGACCGGCGAGACGCTGGTCGAGCTGCCGCACCTTGCGATCACCTCCAGCGGCGAAGATCTGGATTTCATCGACGCCTGGCTGCGGGCACGCAAGGCGAGCCGCATCATTGCTTCCGATGTGCCGTATCTGTCCGCCGGCGCGGTCCTGGTGCAATCGAACATGGTTGCGATCCTCGGGCGCAAGCTCGCGCTCGAATTCCGCCGCGCCTATCCGATCGAGATGCGGGAGCTGCCGTTCGATGCATCGAAGTTGCAGAGCGTCATGAGCTGGCACCGCCCGCTTCGACGATCTGCCGGCGCACCGCTGGCTGCGGGACACGATCGTCGCCGCCACCGGCGGCATTTGATCTGCGTCGCGACGATCCCGAATCGATACGCCCGCGCCGATCCGTGGCGCGGGTGTATCGCACTTGACCTCAGCATCTCGTCAATGGCCGACGGGGGCGGGGCCGCCGAGCTTGACCTTGCGCAAGGTCAGCGCCAGCGGGATCGCCGAGAGCGCGATCAGCATCAGGACCCAGAACGCATCCATGTAGGACAGGAACGAGGCCTGGGTCTGCACCTGCTGCCCGATCCACTGGATCGCCTGCTGGTGCGCCTGCGCCAGCGAGTTGCCCTGAGCGACGAAGAAATCGGTGACCTGGTGCAGCGTGTCCTGATATTGCGGGCTCGACGGCGTCACCTGCTCGACCAGCCGGCTCTGATGGAATTGCTGGCGATGCGTCAGCACGTTGGAGACGATCGAGACGCCGATCGAGCCGCCGGTGTTGCGCGCCGCGTTGATCAGCGCGGAGGCCTGGTCGGTCTTGTCAGGCGGAATGCCGTCATAGGACGCCGCCATGATCGGCACGAAGATCAAGGGCAGGCCGACGCCGATCAGCATGCGCGAGCGCGCCATGAACCAGAAGCCGAGATCGCCGTACACGTTGGTCATGCTGTACATCGAGGCGGCGATCACCAGCGCGCCGGCGACGATCAAATATTTCGGCTGCACCTTGGCGGCGAGCCGGCCGACCACGAACATCATCACCATGGTGACCACACCGCCGGGCGAGAGCACGAGGCCGGCCCAGGTCGCGGTGTAGCCGAAATCTTGCTGCACCAGCTGCGGCAGGAACTGGGTGGTCGCAAGCAGGATGGCGCCGGTCGCCAGCATCACCAGGAAGCAGGCGCCGAATTGCCGGGTCGCGACCATGCGCAGGTCGATCATCGGATTGCGGCGGGTCATCTCCCACGGGATCATCAGCACGAACGCCACGGCGCTGATCGCCGCAAAGGTGATGATGAAGGGCGAGCCGAACCAGTCGTCCTCGAGGCCGCGGTCGAGCGTCACCTCGAGCGCGCCGAGGAAGGTCGCAACCAGCGCGAAGCCGATGAAGTCGAAGCTGTTGTTCTGCGGCTGTGCGGCCTTCTGCGCCCCCTTGGCCTTCGCGGGCTCTTGCAGCACCGCTGCGATC
Organism: Bradyrhizobium sp. JR3.5; assembly: GCF_054057015.1. Taxonomy (NCBI): domain Bacteria; kingdom Pseudomonadati; phylum Pseudomonadota; class Alphaproteobacteria; order Hyphomicrobiales; family Nitrobacteraceae; genus Bradyrhizobium; species Bradyrhizobium sp. JR3.5. The sequence goes on along the minus strand of NZ_JBSRYV010000002.1, from coordinate 2,021,240 downwards.
AGCGCGATCGCGAACACGCCGACCGGGGCGTTGATCAGGAAGCACCAGTGCCAGGACAGATTGTCGGACAGCCAGCCGCCGAGCGTCGGCCCGACCACCGGCGCCACCACCACGGCGATGCCGAACACCGCAAACGCCTGGCCGCGCTTGGCCGGCGGGAAGGCGTCAGCGAGGATCGACTGCGCCACCGGCACCATGCCGCCGCCGCCGAGACCCTGCAGGATGCGGAACAGCAGCAGTGCGTTCAGATTGGGCGCGAAGCCGCACAGCGCCGAACTCACCGTGAAGATGCCGAGGCAGATCAGGAAGAAGGTCTTGCGGCCCAGCATTCTTGCGAGAAAGCCGGAGGCGGTCAGGATGATGGCGTTGGACACCAGGTAGGTCGTGACCACCCAGGAGGCCTCGTCCTCGCTCACGCCCATGCCGCCTGCGATGTAGGGCAGCGCGACGTTGGCGATGGTGGTGTCGAGCACCTCCATGAAGCTCGCGAGCGCAACCACGATCGCGATCAGCCAGGGATTGACGGCAACGCTCGGAGCCGGGATGCCTTTGGCGTCGATTGCGGCCGCGCTCATTGCTGCCTCCCAAAATTCAACTTCTCAAGACGCTCGAGCAGCGACGGCGCGGGCTTGATCCGCACCGTCGGGACGACAGACATGCCCGGGCCGAGCGCGACGTCGGTCGGCGGGTTGTCCATCACGATCTTGACGGGCACGCGCTGCACGATCTTGACGTAGTTGCCGGTGGCGTTCTGCGCCGGCAGCAGCGAGAACGCGGTGCCCGATCCCGGCTGCACGCTCTCGACATGGCCCTTGATCGTGCGGCCGGGATAGGCGTCGATCTTCAGCGTCACCTTCTCGCCCGGACGCATCTGGTCGAGCTGGATCTCCTTGAAGTTCGCGGTGACCCAGGTCTGGTCGGGCACGAACATCGTGAGGTTGGTGCCGGCCTGCGCGAATTGGCCGACCGCCGCCGACAGGTTGACGACGCGGCCCGGCTGCGCGGCGGTCACCGTCGTATAGGAGAGATTGAGCTCTGCCTGGTCGCGCTGCGCCTCGGCCAGGGCAAGGTTGGCGACCGCGCTCTTGCGCTGCGCCTTCAGCGATTCCACCTGGCGCTGCGCCAGGTTGAGCGTCGCCTGCGCGCTCAACAGAGACGCCTGCTGCTGATGCAGTTGCGAGGTGTACTGCTCGGAATTCTGCACCGTGCCGTAGCCGGTCTGTTCCAGATGCTGGTAGCGCGTCGCCTGCTGCTGGGCGAAGGTCAGCGCCGCCTGGGCCTGGTCGACCTGGGCCTGGTTGGCTGATATCTGCGCCTGCTGCACGTCGAGCTGCGCATCGACATTCTGGATGCTGGCCTGCGCGGCCGCGACCTGCGCCTCGGCCTGCGCCAGCGCGACGCGATAGTCGCGGTCGTCGATGCGCGCGATCACGTCGCCGGCGGCGATGTGCTGGTTGTCGGTGACCGGAACCGCAGTGATGTAGCCGGAGACTTTTGGCGCGAGCGCGAACTGCCGCGCCGCGATGAAGGCGTCGTCGGTGGATTCGAAATGCCCGGTGTAGTCCATGTAGAGGGTGCCGCCGCCGAGCGTGGCGGCGAGCAGCACGGCGCCGATCGCGGAGACCACCGGACGGCGGCGCAGGAAGCCGCGCCGCCGTGGGGCTACCTCCGGCGGGACGATTTCCGGCGCGGCGGGCTCCTTGTTTGCGGGGCGCTCCTGCGCCGGAGCGCGCGCGGTCACCTCTGGCCGCTCGGACGTGACGTTGGGCTCGTGTGCGGCCGGCGCCGAGGGCGAACCCTCGATGCTCTCGTGCCCTCCTTGGTCGCGCTCCAAAACAGTGTCTTCGAACATGATGGCTGCTCCTGCTGTCAGGCGAGGTCTGCAAGGCCTTCGCAAAAGGGAACGATACCGTTCCGTTCTGTGCGGCAAATAGTCTCGCGGCAGCGCAGCGTCAATAGAAACGGAACTGTACCGTTCTATTTACAACTAGATGTGATAAGGCTATATTGCTTGATGTTGCCGGCCGGACCGGCCCATGGAACCCGGGGAAGACTGATGACCACCAGTACCCTGAAGATGCCGCGGGCGCCCAAGACCAGGACGGCGACCGGGCCGGTCGAGGTGCGCGCCGGCCGGCCGCCAAAGGAATTGGCCGGCGAGGTCGATGCGCGCATCCTCGATGCCGCACGCGAGGTGTTCCTTGAGCGCGGGTTCGAAGGCGCCAGCATCGACGAGATTGCGGAGGCCGCGCGCTCCGGCAAGCGCACCATCTATGCGCGCTTTCGCGACAAGCGCGCGCTGTTCACCGAGGTGGTGACGCGGGACATCCTGTCACGAATCGCAGAGTTCAAGGCGGACGCGCCGCTCGGCGCGACGGTGGAGGAGCGCCTCACCAGCGTCGCCTCGACCCTGTTGCATTGGGGCCTCGACGCCGACCGGATCGGCCTGATGCGGCTTGCGATCGCGGAGGCGCGTCGCTTCCCGGATCTCGCCGCCACCGTCAACCGCAGGGCGCGCGCGCTCGCCACCGAGCTCGGCGTTCATCTGCTGCGCGACCTGACGCGATCCGACGAACTCGGCAAGCTGCCGGCCTTCGCGCCGGAGCACCTGCCGACCACGGCGCGCCTGTTCCTCGACATCATCGCGGTACCGATGCTGCTGCGGGCTCTCTACGAAGTCGACCTCAAGGCGCTCGATCCCGAGCTCGATGAGCACGTCGCGCGCGGCGTCGGGTTTTTCGTCGCGGGATGCAGGAGCGGCTGGGCGGATGGTCCCCAGCAATAGGCCGCTCAGCCCGGTGCGCGCTCCACGGCGTGACGCAGCCAGACCATGCCGCCTTCCAGCATCTCGCAGTGCGTGAGCCGGAGCGACTGGCCGGCGCCGGGGCGGTCGCCGTCCGGGCCGTGATAGTCGACGATGCTCTGCGATCCCGCGACGCCGTCGACGGCCGGATGGATCAATGTGCTGAACTCGTCGATCAGCCCCTCCTTCAGGAACGCGCCATTGATCCCGCCGCCGCCTTCGAGCAGCAGCGTCTTGGCGCTGAACAGCGCCGCGAGCTGCGTCATCGCGCTCGCCAGATCGTCGCCCTTGCGGCCTGCAAAGATGTAGGACGCGCCGTCCTCGCGCAGCTCGGCGAGATGGCTATCCGAGACTTGCTCGCCAAGCACCGCGACGGCGTGATCGCCGCCGACATTGTCCTTGCCGAAATGCACGCGGCCCGACGGATCGATGCCAACAGCGAGCTTGCGACCGTTGCGAGTGCCAAGATGCGCCTCGCGCGGCAGCTTGGGCGCATTGGCGAACTGCCGCTCGGTTCCTTTGGCCATCTCGTTCATGGTGACGCGGCCGATGATCCATCCATCGGCATTGAAGCCGTCATGGATCCTCTCATAGTGGGAGCGCAGCACGTCGGCCGGGATGCCGGCGGCCGGCTTGGTGAAGCGGCTGGGATGAAGCCGGCCGTCGATCGACGTGCCCATGTGGCAGATGATGTGGGGTCGCATAGACTAACTCTTCTGTGGAGCGGCGCGGTGCCAGCGCCCGGGGGGGCAAGCTCTGATCTAGAATGGCGGAGGCGCGTTCTCAATGCCGATAACGCAGCAGTGTTTGGCAACGCGCCCGCCAAATGGAACCGGCAGCGCCGCTCCACGTCTCTCCTCACGTCTCCTTCGCGTATTGCTCGTAAAGCCGGGCTGCATTGTCCCAGCGAATGGCCTCCATGTAGACGTCGACATAGCGGGCTGCGGCGGCACCGAAGTCCATGTGATAGGCGTGCTCATACATGTCGAGCACCAGGACCGGACGGCCCCCGGCCAGCGTCGTCGTATGATCCGCGGCCCATTGATTGACCAGCCGCTTGTCGCGGGGCGAGTAGGCGAGGATCACCCACCCCGAACCGCCACCTTCGGCCTTGCCCATCGCCGCGAATTCCGTCCGCCAGCGCTCCATGCTGCCGAAGTCGCGCGCAATCGCCTCGGCGAGCGCTCCGTTCGGTTTGCCGGCGCCGCCGAGTCCATCGAAATAGACTTCATGCAGGATCATCGAGTTCGCTGCGATCAGCTCCTCGCGCTTCAGGCCGTTGATCACAAAGTTCGGCGCCTTGGCGAAGTCGAGGTCGGCAAGCTGGGTGCCGATGGCGTTCAGCCGCTTCACCGCGCCGACGTAATTGTTCTCGTAGTGGCTGACGAGAATCTTTTCCGAGATGCCGCTGATCGATTTCGGGTCGAACGACATCGGTTTTGCCTGATAGGACATGGCCCTGGTTCCTGTCTGCTGGTTGGTTTCGGCAGCGGCTTGGTTGGCGCCCAGCACGACTGCCGACGCGGTGGCCGCGCCGACCGCGGTGATGAAGTTTCGGCGCTCGGTGTTGATGGTCATGGATCCTCCTGATGTTGGAAATGCCGATACGTTTGGATCTAACGCGCAAAAGTTCGCGCTATTCCTTCGTGAGCCCGACGATGGTCCGGAATCCCGAGATGTCCTGCACCGAGAACGCGACGGGGTCGCCGAAACGGACGGCGTTGAAGAGCAGGCCGTCCTGAACCTTGAACGGCTCTATTCTGTCCGGAGACAGGCGTATCCTGATCGTGTCGTTGCGTTCATCGATGCTGTCGACGACGCCGCGCAGGATCTCGGTCGCCGGCGGCTGGACCGCCGCCGTCGCGGCCAGTGCAACGACGGCTTGCTGCGGCTCGCTGCCGTCGCCTGGCGTCGCGAGAGACATTGCGGGCCAGAGCAGGGCGACACACAGTGCCAAGGTTGATTTGGGCATGATTGCTCCTCGTTCAGTTCGATTTTGATGGTTTCGCCAGGACCTCAGTCCTGCTCCTTGACCTGACCGCTGCTGTCGATCACGAGCCTCACGGGCTTGCCGTTCTTCATCGCCTTCGCCGTCATACCCTCGGCCGTCGATTTGACGTCGCCGATGTTCCCGTAGCCGGCGGCCTGAAGCTTCGCGACAAGCTCGTCCTGCGTCAGGGCGTTGGCGGGCATCGCGCCGGCCGCGATCGCAAGCGCGAGGATCAAATGCGAGAGGGTTGCTTTTTGCATGGTCGTTCTCCTGGTTGTGTTGTGCTGCCCCAGGTTCTCGTGACGCGTGCCGCTCCGTTCAGATGAGACCTGCCAGGCGCAGCAGCACGCCCGTGATGCAGGACGCTGCGAGGACGCTGAGCATCCCCACATTGAAACGGAAGATCGCAATCGCTGCGGCTGCCGACAGCGCAAGCGCAGGCCAGTCGACGCTGTCTGGCACCGGCGCGTCGAACGACAGGCCGAGCCCGTGCACCGGGAAGGTCTGCCGAAACAGCGTATGCAGCGCAAACCAGATCGACAGGTTGAGGATCACGCCGACCACGGCGGCCGTGATCGCCGAAAGCGCGCCCGCCAGCACCTTGTTGCCGCGCAGCGCTTCGATGTAGGGCGCGCCGACGAAGATCCACAGGAAGCACGGTGTGAACGTCACCCATGTCGCCAGCAACCCGCCGAGCGTGGCGGCTAGCATCGGAGACAGCCCGCTTGCCTCACGGAACGCGGCCATGAAGCCCACGAACTGAACCACCATGATGAGCGGGCCGGGCGTGGTCTCGGCCATGCCGAGCCCGTCCAGCATCTCGCGTGCGCTAACCCAGTGATAATATTCCGCCGCCTGCTGCGCGACATAGGCCAGAACGGCGTAGGCCCCGCCGAACGTCACCATTGCCATCTTGCTGAAGAAGATCGCGATCTGGGTGAACACGTCGCCGGGCCCCAAGACGATGAGCAGCCCGAACACCGGGATAAGCCAAAGCGCGAGCCAGACCGCGCCGACCCGCAAGGCGCGCGATGCGTTGGGACGGACGTGATCCGGCACCGCGTCGCCGAGCATGCTGTCGATCGCGGCTGAGCTCTTCCCGCCATGCTCGACGGCTGCAAATTCCGGCCGGCCCAGGCGTGCGCCGACGAGGCCGACGACGGCCGCGGCTCCGATGATCAGTGGAAACGGCACGGCGAAGAAGAAGATCGCGACAAAGGCGATGGCCGCGAGCGCGACCATCACCCGGTTGCGCAGCGCGCGTTTGCCGACCCGCACCACGGCCTGGATGACGATGGCAAGCACCGCGGCCTTCAGGCCGAAGAACAGGGCCTCCACAAACCCCACATTGCCGTACGCTGCGTAGACGTAGCTGAGGCCCATGATGGCGAAGATGCCGGGCAGGATGAACAATCCGCCTGCCACGATGCCCCCAAGCGTCCGGTGCAGCAACCAACCGATATAGGTCGCGAGCTGCTGCGCTTCCGGTCCCGGCAACAGCATGCAGTAGTTGAGGGCGTGCAGGAAACGTCCTTCCGATATCCAGTTCTTCTCCTCGACCAGAATGCGATGCATCACGGCGATCTGGCCGGCCGGTCCGCCGAAGCTCAGGATGGCGACACGCATCCAGACGAGCAGCGCCTCGTGAAATGAGATGCCGTGCGCGTGCTCCTCTCCGCGCGCCCTTGGTGTCGTTGCGACGTCCGTCATGGCTTCACCTTGCTGGTCGGCCAGTTGTGCGTCTCCCGAGTCGCGTCGCGGCACCAGCGATAGAAGGCGTCGTAGAGCAGCATGCCGGCGCTCAACTGTTCGAGGTCGTCGTCGAACATGCGCGACAGGCCGAGCGAGGCGGCGAGCAGTCCGGACGCCTCCGGCGAAAGCTCGAGCCGCGCGGTGTCCGCGGCGCGCACCATCGTCGCGAGCCGCTCCAGCGCCGGCGTCGAGAGACCAAATTCCTTCACCATGACGTCGAACGTGCAGAGTTCGCCGCGATGGCTCCAGAACACATTCTCGATATCGAACGGCGTGGCCTCGAATCGTTCGGCGACGCCTTCGACCTCCGCCGATGTGACGAACAGAAAGACGGCCGCGGGATCGACAAAGCGTCGGATCAGCCACGGACAGGCGATGCGATCGATCTTCGGTCGCGATCGCGTCACCCAGACGGTGCGGCCGCGCCCGTCACGTTTCGGAATCCTGTCGGCGGGAACGGTCGGAAGTTCCGCTTCCCTCCAGCCGAGGTGCCCACCCTCCAGAACTTCAGCTGCAATGTTGCTGCACCGCAGCCAGGCGGCGGTGCCTTCGGCCAGTTTCTGCCCCTTCTGGCAGACGACGACCACGGATTGGCCGGAGAGGCCGGAAGCCCAATCCTCGACGTCGAGATGGGAGCGCCGGATAGCGCCCGGGATCAAGCGCGGATCGGCGACGAAATCCTCATCGAGGCGAACGTCGACAAGCGCCGGCGCCTTGGCCGTACCGATGAGACGAGACAGTTTTTCGGATGAGATCGATGTGTATGACGACATGGTGCGTCCTTGGTGAACAGGACGCGATTCTTGGGCATGTCGCCTCGCGGGGAGATCGCACATCCCCGTGCCCCGGAATTAAGACCTTGTGTTGATCGATGTCAACCGGAGTGCGCCCGCGGTCACAAGCGAAACGTCCAGGTCACTGTCACGAACAGTTCACCTGCGCGGTTTGGAACAATGTTCCGACCGCGACGCAAGACTCAGACGGTCAGGATCGCTGCGATCTAGAAGCCGCAATCCCTGAATTGTTTTGCGCCGACGTGAAATCGCGAGCCTTGCTCGACGAAGTCCACGTCCAGGCACTGGTTGCCCCGACGGAACGCGCCGATACCGTTGCATCGGAGATATTCGAGGTTTATCCGCCAGCGTTTTTCACGCGGCGAGTAGGTCGCGAAGTCGTGTTGGACGCTGGCTGGTCCTCTGCAAATCCCTGCGATGTATTGCCGGACTTCGGGCGGCAAACTGTCGATGTGATCGGAATTCCAGGGGCCGTCATTATGCCCAATGCTGCTCTTGGACACGGCGGGCAGTTCGCTCGAAAGCAGGATCGGGAGAGCCAACATCAGGATGTGGACTTTCACGCGACGCCTCCCTTGCCAGTTGTTTCGTGACCCTTGTTCCTGGATTGACCGGATTCAACGCCGTCGGCGCCGCAATGTAAAGCGCGGGCCAGGCAACCCAGCGTGAGCGCGGCCGCGCCCGCGCACCCCACCGGGCCCGAAACGGGTTGACCAATATAGGGTACCCCCCTATATTATGGTCATGTCGCACACGATCAAGCACAAGTCCAAGCTCGTCGGCCGGGTTCGCCGCATCAAGGGTCAGCTCGACGCTGTCGAGCGGGCGCTGGAGTCCGAGATCGGCTGTGCCGACGTGTTGATGCTGGTGGCCTCGGTTCGCGGCGCCATCAACGGTCTCACCGCGGAACTGCTCGAGGATCACATCCGCCATCACGTGGTGGATCCTGCCCGGGAGAAGGATCCCGAGAGAGCGCAGGGCGCGGCTGATCTGATCGACGTCGTTCGTACCTATTTGAAGTGAAGCACATGACCGATCTGTCCCAGCTGCTCCAGCAGAGCAGCGCGCATGCATGGCTGTTCATCCCCAGTGCGATCCTGCTCGGCGCGCTGCATGGTCTCGAGCCCGGCCACTCCAAGACGATGATGGCGGCCTTCATCGTCGCCATCCGCGGCACCGTGGTGCAGGCGGTGCTGCTCGGCCTGTCGGCGACGCTCTCGCACACGGCCATCGTCTGGATCATCGCGCTGGCGGGGCTGCATTTCGGCCAGCAATGGTCCGGCGAACGCAGCGAAGCCTGGCTGCAACTGGCCTCGGCGGCGATCATCATTTCGATCGCAGCCTGGATGGCCTGGCGCACCTGGCGCGAGCAGAATTCGGAACACGACCATCACCACGATCACGATCACGATCACGATCATGACCATGATCACCATCATCATGACGAAACGCGGCAATTGACCCTGGCCGGGCAATCGCTGTCACTCGAAGTCTTCGAGGACGGCGTGCCGCCGCGGTGGCGGTTGCGAAGCGAGGCCGGGGCGCTTCCGGCAGCCGGCGAAGTTGACGTCGTGACGATCCGTCCCGACGGCAGCGAACAGCAGTTTCGCTTCGCCGCGCGGGATGGCTATCTGGAAAGCATCGATGAAATTCCGGAGCCGCATGCCTTCAAGGCACGCGTGTCGGTGCGGGCGGACACGGCCGAAGTCCTGTTCGAGGAGCATGACCATGCGCATATGGACCTCGGTGACGCGGACGATGCGCATGCGCGCGCGCACGCTGCCGACATCCGCCAGCGCTTTGCCGGACGGACCGTCACGACGTGGCAGATCATTCTGTTCGGCCTGACCGGCGGGCTCATTCCGTGTCCGGCGGCGATCACCGTGTTGCTGCTCTGCCTTCAGCTCAAGCAGTTCAGCCTCGGCTTCGTGCTGGTGCTCTGCTTCGGCATCGGGCTTGCGATCACCATGGTCTCGGTCGGCGTCGCGGCGGCGCTCAGTTTGCGTCATGTCGAGCGTCATTGGGGCGGCTTCAGCCGCTTCGCCCAACGCGCGCCCTACGTGTCGGCCGCGCTGATCGTTTTGGTCGGCCTCTACACGGGCTGGCTGGGGTTGCACGGGATCACGGCCTGATCCCACTTCCATCTTGAAACCTGCGCGAGGTGGTCTGGAGTTCCTGCCAAGGGGACAAGGCAGACTCCCCGTGAGACTTCGGTCCAAGCTCTGCGCGACACTCACCGTCGTGGAGCTTTGATATGGACACCGAACAGCACACATCCCGTCGTTCCAAAATCGCCATCCTGTGGCGTGGCGATGCCGCGTCGCGCCGGGAGGCGACCCCACAAAACAGCCGTTCGTTCGCCTCTTCGAAGCGCTTGCCGCTTCCGGCATCGATGCTTTTCCCGTCGTCTATGACGAGAGCTTCGCCGATCTCGTCCGCGACCAATTGCTGACCGCGGACGGCGTTCTCGTCTGGGTCGATCCGATCCATCAGGGCAAGACCCGCGCGGCGCTCGATCCGCTGCTGCGCGAGGTCGCGATGAAGCGTCCGTGGGTCAGCGCACATCCCGAAATCATCCTCAAGATGGGCGTCAAGGACGTGCGCTATCGGACGCGTCATCTGGGCTGGGCGCCGACACGCATCGATACGCCACCGCGGACGCCTTCCGCGCCGCACCGTCGCGCCTTCGCGCGACCGGGCCGCGCGTGCTCAAGCAGAACCGTGGCAATGGCGGGCAGGGCGTCTGGAAGGTGGAAGCCTTGAAGGTGGAAGGCTTACCGAATGCGGACGCCACCGTCTGCGTGCTCCACGCACTGCGCGGCAGCCGGCCCGGGGAGCTGCCGCTGGACGCTTTCTTGGCACGCTGCGAGCCGTATTTCGGTTGGGGCGGCTGCATCATCGATCAGGCATTCCAGCCGCGACTGCCCGAGGGCATGATCCGTTGCTATGTCAGCGGATCGAAGGTCGCGGGCTTCGGACACCAACTGATCAAGGCCTTGATCCCGCCGCCGCCGCAAGGTCCGGATTCACCGGAAGCTCAACCCGGACCGCGTATCATGCACGGTCCTGATGCCGTACAATTCCAGACGCTGCGGCGGCTGATGGAGGACGAATGGATTCCGGGGTTGATGGCGGCGCTGGCGATCGATGAAGCGTCGTTGCCGGTGATCTGGGATGCGGACTTCCCCTACGGTCCGCGCGATGCCGATGGCGCCGATACCTATGTGCTCTGCGAGATCAACGCGAGCTCGTGCTTTGCGATTCCCGACGAAGCGTCGGCGGCGATCGCACGGTCGGTCGGCGAGCGCGTTCGTCTGCATCTGGAGAGCGATGCGGGCCGGTAGGGCAGGGCCGCTGATGGGTGAGGTCTAATTATTGGGCCCACGCGATGTGATGTGAGCACGCTTCTCAGGCTCGCTCTCCCCTTGTGGGAGAGGGGTGGCCTCGGGGCGAGAAAGCTCGGACTATTCGTGTCGCGAAAACGCGAACGTGTGATTCACAAGCGGGCCAAAGATTCGCTGTCGTCCCGGGCAAGCGCAGCGCAACTCGGGACCCATAACCACCGATGGTCATCGTTGCACAACGCTGGAGCCGCAGCTCGCTTCAACAACAATGCCCTGTGGTTATGGGTCTCCTGCTTTCGCAGGGACGACGGTGGGAGAGGATCGTGCACACGTTTGCGCCTCTGTCTATGCTTCGCGGCGCTTCCGTTCGCGCACTACTTCGCCCGCATCGCCTCGGGCGTATCCGGCTGTGCGGAGGGATGCGCCTTGGCGAACGCCGGCTGCGCCATTGCGGTGTCGTGGATGCGTTTCACGGTCGGCCAGGGCGACAGGCTGATCTGCTGGTTGATCGCCGCGGTGACATGGCCGACCAGGCAGATATCGGCGAGGGTCGGCGCATCGCCGTGACAGAACTGGCCGGTTGCCTTGTGGCCGGCGAGGTGGCCCTCGAGCGCCGCCAGCGTCTCGACCGTCCAGTGCCGCCGCCAGGCGTTCTGCTGGCTGTCGCGCAGATCGAGCTCGCGGTCGAGATAGCGGCGCACCCGTGGCGTCAGCAGCGGATGGCCCTCGCAGGCGACGATCAGCGCAAGCCCGCGCACCCGGGCACGGCCGAGCGCGTCGGGCGGCAGCAACGGCGGGCTCGGGTAGGTCTCGTCGAGATAGTCGATGATCGCGAGCGACTGGAACAGCACCGTGCCATCGTCGGTCACCAGCGCCGGCAGCGCCATCTGCGGATTGATCTTGCGATAGGCATCAGTGCGATGCGCGTCCGCATCGATGTCGACGAACACGACCTCCGCCGGCACGCCCTTCAGATTGAGCGCGATCCGCACCCGAAAGCTCGCCAGCGATCGCCAGAAGGAGAAGAATTGCATGGGGAGGGTCCGATGTTCACCTCGCCCCGCCCTTTTGCGGGGAGAGGTCGGCGCGCAGCGCCGGGTGAGGGGCATGGCACGATCGTGCCGCACTATAGCCCACTCCGACTCGGAAATCCTCACCGGACAACAAAGGAAACCGTCATTGCGGAGGAACCCCTCACCCGAAGCCTTCGGCTTCGACCTCTCCCCGCAAGAGCGGGGCGAGGTGAAGCGGCGGCTGGAGCTACCCCGCACCCACCTTCTTCTTCCGCCAGGCAAGGTGCACCGCGCAGGTGCAGCCCTGCGGATGCGAGGCGAGTTCCCGAGACTCCTCGTCGTTGGCGGGCGTCGCGGCAGGCGCGATCGCCTGGCCCTTGGCGCCGTCCTGCGAGGGGATGTAGTTCAACACCGGCGCCAGCCAGCGCTCGACCTCGGCGACCGTCATGGCCTTGCGCGCAGCGTAGTCCTCGACCTGGTCGCGTTCGATCTTGCCGACGCCGAAATAGAAGCTTTCGGGGTGCGAGAAATACAGGCCCGAAACCGACGAACCCGGCCACATCGCGTAGCTCTCGGTCAGCTTCACGCCGGACGTGTTCTCGGCATCGAGCAGCGCGAACAGCGTCCGCTTCTCGGTGTGGTCGGGCTGCGCCGGATAGCCGGGCGCGGGGCGAATGCCGTCATACTTTTCGAGGATCAATTCGTCCGGCGACGAGGCCTCGTCGGGCGCATAGCCCCAGAACTCCTTGCGCACACGCTGGTGCATGCGCTCGGCAAAGGCTTCCGCCAGACGATCGGCCAGCGCCTTGCACAGGATCGAGGAGTAGTCATCATTGGCGTTCTTGAAACGGTCGGCGACCGCATCCTCGCCGATCCCCGCGGTGACGACGAAGCCGCCGATATAGTCGGGCACGCCGGTCTCCTTTGGCGCGACGAAGTCGGACAGCGCGGCGTTGAAGCGGCCCTCGCGCTTCTCGAGCTGTTGGCGCAGCGTGTGGAAGGTCGCGATCCTCTCGCGTCGCGTCTCGTCGGCATAGACGTCGATGTCGTCGCCGACGGCATTTGCCGGCCAGAAGCCGATGGTGGCCCGCGCAGTGAACCACTTCTCCTGGATGATCGTGTCGAGCATCTTGCGCGCGTCGGTATAGAGCGAGCGGGCGACTTCGCCGACCTTGGGGTCGTCGAGGATCGCGGGGAAGCGGCCGGTCAGCTCCCAGGTCTGGAAGAACGGCGTCCAGTCGATGTAATCGGCGAGCTCGGCGAGATCGTAGGCGTCGAAGCTCTTCAGCCCGAAGAACGCCGGCTTCTTCGGCGGCGCCGCCGCAAAGTCGATCGCGACCTTGTTGGCGCGGGCGTCGTTGAGCTTCAGCCGCTTCTTGTCGGCCTGGGCGCGGAAATGCGCCGTCGAGATCTTGGCGTATTCGGCGCGCACCTCGGCGGCATAGGCCTGCTTCTTCTCGGCCGACAGCAGCGAGGAGGCGACGCCGACGGCGCGGCTCGCATCATTGACATGCACGACCGGGCCGCTCGGATAGTTCGGGTCGATCTTGACGGCGGTGTGCACCCGGCTCGTGGTGGCGCCGCCGATCAGGAGCGGCACGTTCATGCCCTGCCGTTCCAGCTCGCCGGCGAGGAAGCTCATCTCGTCGAGCGAGGGCGTGATCAGGCCGGACAGGCCGATGATGTCGGCGCCCTCGGCCTTCGCGGTCTCGATGATCTTGTTGGCGGGCACCATGACGCCGAGGTCGATGACCTCGAAATTGTTGCACTGGAGCACGATGCCGACGATGTTCTTGCCGATGTCATGGACGTCGCCCTTCACGGTCGCGAGCACGATCTTGCCCGCGGCGTTGCGGCCGCCGGTGATGCCATTGGCGAGGTTGCGCGCCTTCTCCTCCTCCATGAACGGCATCAGATAGGCGACCGCCTGCTTCATCACGCGGGCCGACTTCACGACCTGCGGCAGGAACATCTTGCCGTCGCCGAAGAGGTCGCCGACCACGTTCATGCCGGCCATCAGCGGCCCCTCGATGACGTCGAGCGGACGGGACGTGTTCTGGCGGGCGGCTTCGGTGTCAGCCTCGATGAACTCGGTGATGCCGTGCACCAGCGCGTGCGACAGCCGCTTCTCGACCGGCCATTCGCGCCAGGCGAGATCCTGCTCCTTGGTCTGCTTCTCCTTGCCGCGGAATTTCTCGGCAAGCGCCAAGAGCCGCTCCGACGCGCCCGGATCGAGGTTGAGGATCACGTCCTCGCAGGTCTGGCGCAGCTCGGGGTCGATGTCGTCATAGACGATCATCTGCCCGGCATTGACGATGCCCATGTCCATGCCGGCGTGGATGGCGTGATACAGGAACACCGAGTGCATCGCCTCGCGCACCGGCTCGTTGCCGCGGAACGAGAACGACAGGTTGGAGACGCCGCCTGAGATGTGGGCACCCGGCAGGTTCTGCCGGATCCAGCGCGTCGCCTCGATGAAGTCGACGCCGTAATTGTTGTGCTCCTCGAGGCCGGTCGCGATCGCAAAAATATTCGGATCGAATATGATGTCCTCGGGCGGGAAGTCGAGCCGGTTGACCAGAAGGTCGTAGGCACGCCTGCAGATCTCGGTCTTGCGCGCGAACGTGTCGGCCTGTCCGGTCTCGTCGAACGCCATCACCACCACCGCGGCGCCGTGACGCATGGCGACCGTCGCCTCGTGCAGGAACTTCTCCTCGCCTTCCTTCATCGAGATCGAGTTCACGATCGGCTTGCCCTGGATGCATTTCAGGCCCGCCTCGATGACGTGGAATTTCGAGGAGTCGACCATCACGGGCACCCGCGCGATGTCGGGCTCGGCGGCGACGAGGTTGAGGAACGTCACCATCGCCGCTTCGGAATCGAGCAGGCCCTCGTCCATATTGACGTCGATGACCTGGGCGCCGTTCTCGACCTGGTCGCGCGCGACCTGAAGCGCGGCGGAGTAGTCGCCCGCGGTGATCAGCTTGCGGAAGCGCGCCGAACCCGTGACGTTGGTGCGTTCGCCGACGTTCACGAAGGGAATTGCGTCGGTCAGCGTGAACGGCTCGAGGCCGGAGAGCTTGAGCCGCGGTTCGATCTCGGGCACCACACGCGGCTTGTGCGGGGCGACGGCCCTGGCGATCGCCGCGATATGGTCGGGCGTGGTGCCGCAGCAGCCGCCGACGATGTTGACGAGGCCGGCGGCCGCGAACTCGCCGATCAGCCGCGCCATGTAGTCCGGCGTCTCGTCATACTGGCCGAACTCGTTGGGCAGGCCGGCGTTGGGGTAGGCGCAGACCAGCGTGTCGGCGACGCGGCCGATATCGGCGATATGCGCGCGCAGATCCTCGGCGCCGAGCGCGCAATTGAAGCCGATCGTGATCGGCTTGGCGTGCCGGACCGAATGCCAGAACGCCTCCGGCAGCTGCCCGGAGAGCAGCCGGCCGGACTTGTCGGTGATGGTGCCGGAAATCATCACGGGCACGTCGATGCCGCGCTCCGCGATGAGCTCGGCGATCGCATACAGCGCCGCCTTGGCGTTCAGCGTGTCGAAGATGGTCTCGACCAGCAGCAGATCGGCGCCGCCATCGAGCAGGCCCTTGGCCTGTTCGCCATAGGCCTTGCGCAGATCGTCGAAGGTCACCGCGCGATAGCCGGGATTGGAGACGTCGGGGGAGATCGAGGCGGTGCGGTTGGTCGGGCCAAGCGCGCCGGCGACGAAGCGTTGCTTGCCGTCCTCGGCGCTCACCCGCTCCGCGGCCGCACGCGCGAGCCGCGCGCCCTGCAGGTTGAGCTCATAGGCGAGGTCCGACATGTCGTAGTCGGCCTGCGCGATCGAGGTGGAGGAGAAGGTATTGGTCGCGACGATGTCCGCGCCGGCACGCAGGTAGGCGGCGTGGATGTCCGTGATCGCCTCAGCCTGGGTCAGGATCAGGAGATCGTTGTTGCCCTTGATGTCGCGGTGGAAGTCTTTGAAGCGTTCGCCACGGAAGGCGGCTTCGTCGAACTGCAAGCCCTGGATCATCGTGCCCATGGCGCCGTCGAGCACCAGGATGCGCTCGCGGGCAGCCGCGAGCAAAGCGTTACGCTTGGGAGAAACGGGAACGGACATCGATTGCTTTCTGGGTCAGGCAGCTTTTTGGGCACCGGTCGGCCGGATGCCGAGCAGGTGGCTGATCGCGAACACGAGGTCCGCGCGGTTCATGGTGTAGAAGTGGAAGGTGTCGACGCCGTGCTTGAACAGCTTCTGCACCTGGCCGGCGGCAACGGTGGCGGCGACCAGCTTGCGGGTCTCGGCGTCGTTGTCGAGGCCCTCGAATTTCTCGGCGAGCCAGTCCGGCACGCTGGTGCCGGCGCGCGTCACGAAATTGCGGGCCTGCTTGAAATTGTGCATCGGCATGATGCCGGGCACGATCGGAATCTCGATGCCGCGTGCGCGCACCCGGTCGACATAGCGATGGTAGAGGTCGTTGTCGAAGAACACCTGGGTGATCGCGCGCGTCGCGCCGGCGTCGACCTTGGCCTTCAGCGTGTCGATGTCGGCGTCGAAATCGGTGGCTTCCGGATGCTTCTCCGGATAGGCGGACACCGAGATCTCGATGTCGGCGTGGCGCTTCTTGATGGCGGCGACGAGCTCGGCGGAGCTCTGGTAGCCGTCGGGGTGGGTGAAGTAGGGTGTGCCGATGCCGCCGGGCGGATCGCCGCGCAGCGCCACGATGTGGCGGACACCGACCTCATGATAGCGGTCGACGATCTCGTCGATCTCGCCGCGCGAGGCACTGACGCAGGTCAGATGCGCGGCCGGCAGCAGATCGGTCTCGCGGAGGATGCGGCTGATGGTGGAGTGGGTGCGCTCGCGGGTCGAGCCGCCGGCGCCGTAGGTGACCGAGACGAAGTTCGGCGTCAGCGGCGCCAGGCGATTGATGGTCTCCCAGAGATTGCGCTCCATCTCCTCGGTCTTCGGCGGGAAGAACTCGAAGGAGATTTTCGGCGTTTTCGGCGCGCGCTGCCCGTTCGGCAGGGAGGAAATGGTCTCGGTCATGATACGCAAGGGCTCCGTAACTGGAGGGCAGACGTCCGGCCTGGATATAGAGCCCCTAAGATAGGCGAAACCGGTGGGCCGAAACAGCCCATCGGATATGGGAAATTGCCCATTGACGGCCAAGATGTGCTCAAAATGAGTGATCGAGGACGAGTAGTGGGCTGCGCATTCAATCGGCGAACCATGGAATTAATTAATTGAATTATATAAATAAAATTGTTGTTCCGGAATCAATTGGATGCCCGAATCGACTGTGGGCGGGGTCGCATGTCAACGAATCTTCGTATTTCGTCCCAAGAGTCGGGATGACCCGCGCCGACTTTCCGGTGCGGGACTGGTCTGCGCGACCGGCGTCTTTGTCGCCTCGTGGCGCCACATTAGGTTGTCGGCCATGATCCCGCTCTCCGTCCTCGACCTGTCCGTCGTCACCACAGGCACCAGGCCCGCCGCTGCGCTCCGCAACAGCATCGACCTGGCGCGCCATGTCGACGGTCTCGGCTACGTCAGATACTGGCTCGCCGAGCACCACAACCTCGCCTCCGTCGCGAGCCCGGCGCCCGATCTGATGATCGGGCAGATCGCGGCGGTGACGCAGCATATCCGCGTCGGCTCCGGCGGCGTGATGCTGCCCAACCATGCGCCGCTCGTGGTCGCCGAGCGCTTCAAGATGCTGGAGGCGTTTTTTCCCGGCCGCATCGATCTCGGCCTCGGCCGTGCGCCCGGCACCGATGGCGCCACCGCCTACGCGCTGCGCAGCCGGCTCGATCGCCGCGAGGGCGACGATTTCCTCGAGCGGCTGCATGAGCTGACGCTTTGGGAGACGCGCGATTTCCCGGCCGGCCATCCCTACAACAATGTGGTGGCGATGCCGGACGATTCGCCGCTGCCGCCGATCTGGCTGCTCGGCTCGAGCGACTATTCCGCCGAGCTTGCCGCGCAGGTCGGGATGGGCTTTGCGTTCGCGCATCATTTTGCCACTCACGACGCAGTCGCGGCGATGACGAATTATCGTGCGCATTTCAAGCCGTCGGGCTGGCGAGCGACGCCGCAGTCGATCCTGGCGGTCGCCGTCGTCGCGGCGGAGACCGACGCGGAAGCCGAGCGGCTTGCGCTATCGATGGATCTCAACCGGCTGCGCCGCGATCGCGGCCAGTATCTGCCGCTGCCGAGCGTCGAGGAGGCGGAGGCCTATCCCTACACCGACGCCGAGCGCGCCTCGGTCGCGCGCAACCGCGCGCGACTTTTCGTCGGCAGCCCCGCAACCGTGATGACGAAGCTGGAGCCGCTCATCGCGGCGAGCCAGGCGGATGAGCTGATGGTGATCACCGCCGTCTACGACCACGCGGCGCGGAAGAAGTCGTACAGCCTGCTTGCGGAGGCGTTCGGGCTGCAGAAGAAAGTGGCCTAGCTCTGCGTTTCGCTGAAGGTCGCGCGGAACGGATGGCCGGGATAGACGCCGACGATGCGGAATTCGCGCGAGAAGAATTTCAATTCCTCCAGCGCGAAGGCGAGTCCACGGTCGTCGGGGTGGCCGTCGACATCGGCATAGAATTGCGTGGCGAAGAAATTGCCGTCGACCATGTAGCTTTCGAGCTTGGTCATGTTGACGCCGTTGGTGGCGAAGCCGCCGAGTGCCTTGTAGAGCGCAGCGGGCAGATTGCGCACCCGGAAAACAAAACTGGTGACCAGCGGCCCGGAGCCCTGCGCAGCCCATTTGGCCTCGCGCGCCAGCACCACGAAGCGGGTGGTGTTGTGGGCCTCGTCCTCGATGTCCTCGGCCAGAATGTCGAGGCCATAGATATCGGCGGCGAGGCGCGAGGCGATCGCCGCCACGCTCTTGTCGCCGCGTTCGGAGATATCGCGGGCGCTGCCGGCGGTGTCGCCGGCGACGATCGATCGGATGCCGAGCTTGCGGATGATGCGCCGGCACTGGCCAAGCGCGTGGACGTGGCTCTCCACGCTCTTGATGTCGGCGAGCTTGGTGCCCTTGACCGCCATCAACTGGTGGCGGATCGGCAAGAACCATTCGCCGACGATGAACAGGCCCGAGGCGGGCAACAGATGGTGGATGTCGGCGACGCGGCCGGCGACCGAGTTTTCGATCGGGATCATGCCGAGATCGGCCTCGCCGGAGGAAATCGCGGCCAGCGCGTCCTCGAAGGTCGGGCAGGGCATCGGCTCGGCGTCGGGATAGGCCTCGGCGATCGCGATGTGGGAATTGGCGCCAGGCTCGCCCTGGAACGCGATTTTCAGCTTCTTGGTCATGGGTGGCCTTTTAGCAGCGGCTTAGGCTTTTGCCAGTATCCGCCGGGCGGTTTCGAGGTCGGCCGGGGTGTCGACGCCGCGGGGCACGGTGTCGACGATGGTGATGTCGATCCGCATCCCGGCCTCCAGCGCTCGCAGCTGCTCGAGCTTCTCCTGCTGCTCCAGCGGCGAGGGCGGCAGCCGCACGAACCGCTCCAGCGCAGCCCGGCGGTAGGCGTAGAGGCCGATATGGTGGTAGCGCGGTCCGTCGCCGTAGGGCGCGGTGGCACGGGTGAAATAGAGTGCGCGCAGTCGGTTCGCGCCGATCGGGGAGCCGACCGCCTTCACGACGCTGGGAGCCAGATCCTCCTCCTCGGTATGGATGCGCGAGGCCAGGGTCGAAATGTCGACCGCGGGATCGGCGAGCGGCGGCATCACGCTGCGGATGGTTTCGGGCGTGATGGTCGGGAAATCGCCCTGCAGATTGACCACGATCTCGGCAGCGCCGTCCGGGTCGAGGATCGTCATCGCTTCATGGATCCGGTCCGAGCCGGAGGGATGGTCGGGGCGGGTCATGACGACCTCGCCGCCCGCAGCCTGCACCGCCGCCGCGATCTCGGGCGTGTCGGTGGCGACCGCGACCCGGCCGATCCCGGCCGCCTCGGCCCGCCGCAGCACATGGACGATCATCGGCACGCCCGCGATATCGAGCAGCGGTTTGCCGGGGAGGCGCGTGGCGGCCATGCGGGCCGGAATCAGCACCAAGGTACGGGGTTGGGTCATTCGTGTCGGGGCCCGTCCGGCCAGCGGAAATTGGCGGGGAGGAGGTTGAATTCGGGCGCGTTTATACGGGTTGCCAGAGCGCGGGCAAACCGATATCTCAACCCTGCTTGGGGCGGTGCGATAAGGCCGATTCCCAGGTCTTTCCCCGCGGCCGTATTCCCGGCCTGAAGTCGACATTCAAGGCCCGGAGCCTGACCGAAATGGACTCCTTCGAACTCAACAAAATCCTCGGTGCGGTTCTCGGCACCTGCATCGTCGTCCTGGTGATGAGCTTTGCCGCCGGATCGGTGTTTTCCGCGAAGCTGCCGGAGAAGCCGGGTTTTGAGATCGCGGTGAAGGAAGAGTCCCATGGCGGTGGCGGCGAGGCCGCCGCGGCTGCCTCCGAGCCGATCGAGAAGCTGCTGCAGACCGCTTCCGCCGAGAAGGGCGCGGCGGCGGCCAAGAAGTGCCAGGCCTGCCATACCTTCGAGAAGGGCGGCCCCAACCGCGTCGGTCCGAACCTGTTCGGTATCGTCGGCGAAAAGAAGGGCGAGGGCCGTGGGTTCAATTTCTCGGCCGCGATGAGGGGCAAGGGCGGCGACTGGTCCTTCGACGACCTGAACAAGTTCCTGACCAACCCGAAGGGCTTCGTCCCCGGCACCGCGATGGGCTTCGCCGGCGTGCCGAAGGACAGCGAGCGCGCCGACATCATCGCCTATCTGAATTCGAACTCGGAGCACCCGGCTCCGCTCCCGACCGCTTCGAAGTAACGAATTGCTTCGCGCAAGCACGCGGATGAAACGGCCAGGCAATGCCTGGCCGTTTTCGCATGGGGAATCCGTTGTCGCGGGGTTGCTATCGGGACGTTTCGCCGCACCGGTATTGTTCCCGGGCCAATATCATGAGGAAAAAGCAACGTAATTTGTCGAACCGTTGCCTTATATTGGGTCCCATGTAACCGGGGCCGCAAGCAGGAAGACCGAATTTGGCGATCACCCGACGACACCTCCTTCAAGGCAGCGCACTGGCGGCACTCGCTCCGGCGCTCGGACTGAACTCCGGCCTGTCGGCGATCACGCCGGCGTTCGCCGACGACGCCCCCAACGGGCTGAAATGGCGCCACGGCCTCTCCACCTACGGCGAAATCAAGTACCCCGCCGACTTCAAGCGTTACGATTACGTCAAGCCGGACGCGCCGAAGGGCGGCGTGGTGCGGCTATTCCAGCCCGGCACCTATGACAGCTTCAACCTGGTCGTTGCGGGATTGAAGGGCACGGTCGCCGCGGCGGTCACCCGCATTTACGACTCGCTGATGGAAGCCTCGCTCGACGAGCCCGATACCTACTACGGCGAGCTCGCCGAGGGCGCAGCCTTCCCCGACGATTTCTCCTACGTGATCTACCGCCTCCGTCCCGGGTCGCGCTGGCACGATGGCAAACCGGTCACGCCTGAAGACGTGATCTTCTCCTTCGAGGCACTGAAGGCGAACAGCCCGATGTTCAGCGCCTACTACCGGCATATCGCAAAGGCCGAGAAGATCGGCGATCGCGACGTCAAGTTCACCTTCGACAGCCCTGGGCAACCGCGAGCTGCCGATGATCACCGGTCAGCTCGTCATCCTGCCCAAGCATTGGTGGGAGGGCACCGACGCGCAGGGCAAGAAGCGTGACATCACCGCGAGCACGCTGGAGCCGCCGCTTGGGTCCGGCCCCTACAAGATCAAGGAATTCGTCGCCGGACGATCGGTCGTGCTCGAGCGCGTCAAGGATTACTGGGGCAAGGACATTCCGATCGCGATCGGGCAGAACAATTTCGACGAGCTGCGCTACGAGTATTTCCGCGACGACACCGTCGCGCGCGAGGCGTTGAAGGCCGACCAGTTCGATTGGTACAACGAGCGCAGCGCCAAGGAATGGGCGTCGGCCTACGACGTTCCGCCGGTGCGCGAGAACCGGCTGCTCAAGGAGCTTTTCACCGTCCGCAATCAAGGCCGGATGCAGGGCTGGGTGTTCAACCTGAGGCGTCCGAAGTTCGCGGACCCCAGGCTGCGCCGCGCCTTCAACTACGCGTTCGATTTCGAAGAGATGAACCGCGTGCTCTCGACCGGCGAGTACCATCGCGATTCAAGCTATTTCGACGGCATCCCCGATCTGATGGCGACAGGCCTGCCGGAAGGCAAGGAGCTCGAGCTTCTGGAGACGGTGCGCGACAAGGTGCCGCCGGAAGTCTTCACCACGCCCTACACGAACCCGGTCGGCGGCACGCCGGAAAACGTGCGCGCCAATCTGCGCGAGGCGACGCGACTGCTGAAGGAAGCCGGCTTCGAGATCCGCGATCGCAAGCTGGTCGATTCCTCGGGCCAGCCGTTTACGGTCGAGATCCTCGGCAACAGCGGCGATTCCGGCATGGAGCGGATCACGCTGTTCTACAAGCCGAGCCTGGAGCGCCTCGGCATTACCGTCAATCTGCGCGCCGTCGACACCGTGCAGTACCAGAACCGGGTGCGTGATTTCGATTTCGAGATGGTCACCCAGGTCTGGGGACAGTCGATCTCGCCCGGCAACGAACAGCGCGACAATTTCGGCTCGCAGGCTGCCGACCGGCAAGGCTCGAACAATCTTCCGGGCATCAAGAATCCGGCCGTCGATGCCATCATCGAGCGCATCATCTTCGCCAACAGCCGCGCCGATCAGATCGCCGCCGCCAAGGCGCTGGACCGGGTTCTGCTCTGGAACTTCTATTGCGTTCCACACTTCAACTACGACAAGCAGCGCTATGTCTATTGGGATCGCTTCAGCCATCCCGATCCGCTGCCGAAATACGCGGTTTCAGGATTCCCAAATCTTTGGTGGTACGACGCCGACAAGGCAGCCAAGCTCAAGCGTTCATAAGCTCAAGGATCCGCGCATGGCGCTATTCTCCCGTCGGCACGCACTCGGTCTCGGCATCGGTGCGTTGAGTGCTGCAGGCTTGCGTGCTGCACCGGCGGCGGCCGACAACGGAACCGAGATGCACGGCATGTCGGTGTTCGGTGACCTGAAATATCCCGCGGATTTCCGGATCTTCGACTACGTCAATCCGAAAGCGCCGAAGGGCGGCGTCTTCTCGGTGATTCCGTGGGTGCGAGCCTACAACCAGTCCTACTACACCTTCAACTCGCTGAACGCCTATGTCCTGAAGGGCGAAGGCGCGCAGGGCATGGACATGACGTTCGCGGCGCTGATGTCGCGCGCCAATGACGAGCCCGACGCGATGTACGGCTTCGCCGCGAAGTCGGTGCAGATCTCGCCGGACAAGCTGACCTATCGCTTCACCATGCGCCCCGAAGCGCGTTTCCACGACGGCTCGAAGTTGACCGCGCAGGACGTCGCCTTCTCGCTCAACACGCTGAAGGAGAAGGGGCACCCGCTGATCCAGGTGCAGCTCCGCGACTTCGTCAAGGCCGAGGCGCCCGATGACGCGACCGTGGTGGTGACCTTCGCGGCGGGGCGCGCGCGCGACGTGCCCCTCTATGTCGCGAGCCTGCCGATCTTCTCCAAGGCTTATTACGCGACGCGGTCGTTCGAGGAATCGACGCTCGATGCGCCGCTCGGCTCGGGACCGTACAAGGTCGGCCGGTTCGAGGTCAATCGCTACGTCGAATACGACCGCGTCAAGGACTGGTGGGGCGCCGATCTTCCGGTCAATCGCGGCAGCTACAATTTCGACACCGTGCGCTACGAATTCTATCGCGACCGCGATGTGGCATTCGAGGGCTTCACCTCGAAGAGCTATTTGTTCCGCGAGGAGTTCACCGCGCGCGTTTGGGCGACACGCTACGATTTCCCCGCGGTCAAGGACGGTCGGGTCAAGCGCGAGACGCTGCCCGACGACACACCGTCCGGTGCGCAAGGCTGGTTCATCAACATGCGCCGCGACAAATTCAAGGATCCACGCGTGCGCGAGGCGCTGATCTGCGCCTTCGACTTCGAGTGGACCAATAAGACCATCATGTACGATGCGTATGCGCGCACCGTCTCGCCGTTCCAGAACTCGGACATGGTGGCGGAAGGGCCTCCCTCGCCGGAGGAGCTTGCGTTGCTCGAGCCGTTCCGCGGCCAGGTGCCCGACGAGGTGTTCGGCCTGCCGTTCGTGCCGCCGATGTCGGACGGTTCAGGTCAGGACCGTGCGCTGCTGCGCAAGGCGGTGCAGCTGCTCAACGAGGCCGGCTGTGTGGTCAAGGACGGCAAGCGTGTGCTGCCGAACGGCACACCCATTACCATCGAATTCCTCAACGACGAGCCCTCGCTGCAACCGCACCACGGGCCTTACATCAAGAATCTCGGTACGCTCGGCATCGATGCGACGTTCCGCCTGGTCGACGCAGTGCAATACCGTGCCCGGGTGGAAGACTTCGATTTCGACATGACCATGCAGCGCTTCAGCTTCTCGGCGACGCCCGGCGACAGCATGCGGCCGTTCTTCTCCTCGCAGGCTGCGAAGACCAAGGGCTCCTACAATCTCGCAGGCATTTCCAATCCCGCGATCGACGTGCTGATCGAGAAGATCATCGGCGCGAACAGCCGCCATGAGCTGACGATCGCCTGCCGCGCCTTCGACCGCGTGTTTCGCGCCGGCCGTTACTGGGTGCCGCAGTGGTACCGCAACACGCATCCGATCGCCTACTGGGACCAGTTCGGTCATATGGAGAAGCTGGCGAAATATACCCAGGGCGTCGGGGCGCCGGAGAACTGGTGGTACGATGCGGCCAAGGCCGCCAAGCTCGAGCAGGCGAAGTAGCCGATGAGCGCCTATATCGCCCGACGTATCTTCCTGATGTTGCCGACGCTGCTCGGCATCCTGTTCGTCTCCTTCGTGGTCGTGCAGTTTGCGCCCGGCGGGCCGGTCGAGCGCGTCATCGCGCAGATCAACGGCGCCGACACCGGCGGCACCTCGCGCGTGTCGGGTGGCGGCGGCGATTTCGGCGCGCAGCGCGGCCAGGGCGCGGGCGCAGGCGCGGCCATCAACTCGAAATATCGCGGCGCGCAGGGGCTCGATCCTGATTTCATCAAGAAGCTCGAGGTGCAGTTCGGCTTCGACAAGCCGGCGCCGGAGCGGTTCGCGCTGATGGTCTGGAATTTCGCGCGGTTCGACTTCGGCGAAAGCTATTTCCGCAGCGTCAGCGTGCTCCAGCTGATCAAGGAGAAGCTGCCGGTCTCGATGTCGCTCGGCATCTGGATGACGCTGCTGACCTATCTGATCTCGATCCCGCTCGGCATCCGCAAGGCGGTGAAGGACGGCTCTCGGTTCGACACCTGGACGTCGGCCGTGATCATCATTGGCTTTGCGATCCCGGGCTTTCTGTTCGCGATCCTGTTGATCGTGCTGTTTGCCGGCGGCTCGTTCCTCAATATCTTCCCGTTGCGCGGCCTGACCTCGGACGGCTGGTCGCAATTCCCCTGGTACTGGAAGATCATCGATTACTTCTGGCACCTGACGCTGCCGCTGGTGTCGATGGCGCTCGGCGCCTTCGCCACCATGACGTTGCTGACGAAGAATTCGTTCCTCGACGAGATCCGCAAGCAATATGTGATGACCGCGCGCGCCAAGGGCTGCAGCGAGCGCCAGGTGCTGTACAACCACATTTTCCGCAACGCCATGCTGATCGTGATCGCGGGCTTTCCGGGCGCGTTCATCCACGCCTTCTTCTCGGGCTCCCTGCTGATCGAGACCATCTTCTCGCTTGACGGGCTCGGCCTGCTCGGCTTCGAGAGCGTCCTGAACCGCGATTATCCGGTGGTGTTCGGGACGCTGTTCATCTTCTCGCTGGTCGGACTGGTGGTCAATCTGATCTCCGATCTTGCCTATATGTGGATCGATCCGCGGATCGACTTCGAGGCGCGGGAGGTCTGATGACGGTGCTCGCGCCCCAGCCGGTCGAGACCTCGACGCAATCGCCGATGGGCGAGGCGGTGCCTGCCACCCGCCACGCCTTCGCGCCGTCGCCGCTCAACCAGCGGCGCTGGCAGAATTTCAAGGCGAACCGCCGCGGCTACTGGTCGTTCTGGATCTTCCTCGTGCTGTTCGTGCTGTCGCTGTTCGCCAATTTCATTGCCAACGACAAGCCGCTGGTCGTCAAATATGACGGCCGTCTCTACTGGCCGGTGGTGTTCACATATGCCGAGACCACCTTCGGCGGCGATTTCGAGACCGCGGCCGACTATCGCGATCCCTATCTGCAGAAGCAGATCGCCGCCAAGGGCGGCAGCATGATCTGGCCGCCGATCCGCTATTCCTACGACAGCCGCAACCTCGACCCGCCGACGGCGGTGCCGTCGAAGCCAACCTGGCTCCTGACCGAAAAGCAGTGCGCGGACGTGGTGAAGCGGAAGGGGCTGACCGGCTGCCGCGACCTCGAATACAACTGGCTCGGCACCGACGATCAGGGCCGCGACGTCGTCGCACGATTGATCTACGGCTTCCGCATCTCGGTGCTGTTCGGCCTGACACTGACCATCCTGTCCTCGATCATCGGCGTTGCCGCCGGCGGCGTGCAGGGCTATTTCGGCGGTTGGATCGATCTCGGCTTCCAGCGCTTCATCGAGATCTGGACCGCGATCCCCTCGCTCTATCTGCTGCTGATCATCTCGGCGGTGCTGCCGCCGGGCTTCTTCATCCTGCTCGGCATTCTGCTGTTGTTCTCGTGGGTCTCGCTGGTCGGCCTGGTGCGCGCCGAATTCCTGCGCGGCCGCAACTTCGAATACATCCAGGCGGCGCGCGCGCTCGGCGTCTCCAACCGCGTGATCATGTTCCGCCATCTGCTGCCGAACGCGATGGTCGCGACCATGACGTTCCTGCCCTTCATCGTCTCGTCCTCGGTGATGACGCTGACGGCGCTGGATTTCCTCGGCTTCGGCCTGCCGCCCGGTTCGCCCTCGCTCGGTGAATTGCTGTCGCAGGGCAAGGCCAATGTGCAGGCGCCGTGGCTCGGTCTCACCGGCTTCTTCTCGGTCGCGATCATGCTGTCGCTCCTGATCTTCATCGGCGAAGCCGCGCGCGACGCCTTCGATCCGCGCAAGACGTTCTCGAAGGGCTGACGTATGGACGCGACCAACCAGCCCCTGCTCGACGTCAGCGACCTCTCCGTCGCCTTCGGCCGCTCGCTTGCGGTCGATCGCGTCTCCTTCTCGATCAAGCGCGGCGAATGCACGGCGCTGGTCGGCGAGTCCGGCTCGGGAAAATCGGTCAGCGCGCTGTCGGTATTGAGGTTGCTGCCCTATCCGGCGGCGTCGCATCCCTCCGGGGCGATCCGTTTCAAGGGCCGCGATCTCCTGGGATCGTCGGAACGCGAGATGCGCGGGATTCGTGGCAACGACATCTCGATCATCTTCCAGGAGCCGATGACCTCGCTCAATCCGCTCCACACCATCGAATCCCAGATCGGCGAGATCCTGTCGCTGCACAGCGGCATCAGCGGTACGGCGGCGCGGGCGCGGACGCTGGAGTTGCTGGGCCAGGTCGGCATCCCCGAGCCGGAGACGCGGCTCAAGAGCTATCCGCATCAACTGTCCGGCGGCCAGCGCCAGCGTGTGATGATCGCGATGGCGCTTGCCAACGAGCCCGATCTGCTGATCGCGGACGAACCGACCACCGCGCTCGACGTCACCGTGCAGGCGCAGATATTGGCATTGCTGGCCGAGATCCGCGCCCGGCTCGGCATGAGCATGTTGTTCATCACCCACGACCTCGGCATCGTCCGCCGGATCGCCGACACCGTCTGCGTGATGAACAACGGCAAGATCGTCGAACAGGGCCCGGTCGAGCAAGTCTTCACCGCGCCGAAGCACGCCTATACGAAGGCGCTGCTGGCGGCCGAGCCGAAGCCCGATCCGGCGCCGCCGCAGCCGGACGCGCCGGTCGTGATGTCGGCGGACAATCTCAAGGTCTGGTTTCCGATCAAGCGCGGGCTGATGCGCTCGACCGTCGGCCACATCAAGGCGGTCGATGGCGTCAGCCTTGCGGTGCGCAAGGGCGAGACGCTCGGCGTCGTCGGCGAATCCGGCTCCGGCAAGACCACGCTCGGGCTCGCGCTGCTCCGGCTGATTTCGTCCGATGGCCCGATCGTATTCCTCGGCAAGGACATCCAGGGCCTGCGCTTCAAGCAGATGCTGCCGTTCCGCCGCGACATGCAGATCGTGTTCCAGGACCCGTTCGGCTCGCTCAGCCCGCGCATGTCGGTGGCCGACATCATCGCCGAGGGGCTCGAGGTGCACCAGAAGCAGCTGTCGCGCGAAGAGCGCGAGGTGCGGGTGATCAAGGCATTGAAAGATGTCGGCCTCGATCCTGAATGGCGCTTCCGCTATCCGCATGAATTCTCCGGCGGCCAGCGCCAGCGCGTTTCGATCGCGCGCGCGGTCGTGCTGGAGCCGAACTTCGTCGTGCTGGACGAGCCGACCAGTGCGCTCGACATGCTGCTCCAGGCCCAGATGGTCGATCTGTTGCGCGACCTGCAGCGCAAGCGCGACCTGACCTACATGTTCATCTCGCACGATCTGCGCGTGGTGGCCTCGCTCGCGAGCCACCTGATCGTGATGAAATCCGGCAAGGTCGAGGAGGAGGGGCCGGCCTCCGAGCTGTTCAGGAACCCGAAGAGCGACTACACCCGCGCGCTGTTCGCCGCCGCGTTCCGCATCGAAGCGGCCGGCGAGGGGACGGTGGCGACGTAGCCATCACGCGTCATTCCGGGGGCGGCACGGAATCCATCGACCGGCATGTTCGGTGGACGAATGGATTCCGGGTTCGACGCCGCGCGTCGCCCCGGAATGACGGGCTCAAAGCCGCTTGATCGCGGCGACCTCGCTGCCCGCGGCCTTGATCCGCGCGATCGCAGCCTGCGTATTCTCCACCACCGTTGCCATGTGATGCGCGTTGGCGTGCACGATCGTCGTCGCATCGCGCACGATGGCGACATGGCCCTTCCAGAAGATCAGGTCGCCGCGCTGCAGGTGCTTGGATTCCGCTGCCGTCAATTCGCGGCCGAGCCCGTCCTGCTGCATGTCGCTGTCGCGCGGGCAGCCGGTGCCGGCGGCGGTCAGCGCAATCTGCACCAGGCCGGAGCAATCGATGCCGAGGCCCGATTTGCCGCCCCAGAGATAGGGCGAACCGACGAACTGCTCGGCGATTGCGACGAAATCCTGCGCCATTGTGTCGAGGGAGGCGAGATGTGGGCGTGGCAGATACCAGCCCTCGCGGGTCACCGCGAAGGGGCCGTCCTCGCGGGCGATTGCGAGCCTGGTCCCCATCGCCAGCGCCTCGACCGGCGGCAGCTTGATCGACGGTCCCGGAAACGCCAGCGTGCGCAGCGCCGTCACCTTGTGCGTCGGTGCCGGGCCGGGCGTCGTCAGCGCGGCCTCGGCAATCCAGCCGACATAGCCGTCATCGGCGAGCTGGCCCCAGGCCCAGCCTTCGCCGTTGCGGTCGTACACCGTGACGCGTTCGCCCCTGAATGCCTGCGTCATCTGTTCGGCATCGGCCGCCGGCGCCCGCCGCAGCGGCGCGATGGCGTCGCCGACCTCGAGCGTCTCGCCGTCGACGAAGCGCGCGGCCTTCACCTTACCCTCGAGATATTTCGCGGCGAGGTCGGCGCGGGCCGGCGTCAGTCTGACATCATGCATAGCGCTGGCTCAGCAATTTGTAGATTGCGCGCGCGGCCTGGCACTCGCCGCCTTCGGGGCGGCCGGGCTTTGCCGACGGCGTCCAGCCATAGATGTCGACATGCAGCCAGCTTCGCGCGTGCTCGACGAAGCGCTGCAGGAACAGCGCGCAGGTGATCGAGCCGGCGAAACCGCCTGACGGCGCGTTGGTGATGTCGGCGGTCTTGGAGTCGAGCCAGGCATCGTAGGCCGGCCACAGCGGCATCCGCCACAACGGGTCGTTCTCGCTTGTCGCGTGAGCTGCAACGTCGCCGGCGAGCGCCTCGTCATTGGTGTAGAACGGCGGCAGATCCGGGCCGAGCGCCACGCGCGCCGCGCCGGTCAGCGTGCCGAGATCGACCAGCAGGTCCGGGGTCTCCTCGTCGGCCAGCGCCAGCGCGTCGGCGAGCACCAGCCGCCCCTCGGCGTCGGTGTTGCCGATCTCGACGGTGATGCCCTTGCGCGACTTGAAGATGTCGAGCGGGCGGAACGCGTTGCCGGCGACCGCGTTCTCGACCGCCGGGATCAGCACGCGCAGCCGCACTTTCAGCTTCGCGTCCATCACCATCTGCGCCAGCGCCAGCACGTTGGCGGCGCCGCCCATGTCCTTCTTCATGATCAGCATGCCGCTCGACGGCTTGAGGTCGAGCCCGCCGGTGTCGAAGCAGACGCCTTTGCCGACCAGCGTTACCTTCGGATGGGCCGGATCGCCCCAGCTCAGATCGATCAGCCGCGGCGCGCGGGTCGATGCCATGCCGACGGCGTGGATCAGCGGGAAGTTCTGTGCGAGCTCGTCGCCATCGATGCAATTGAAGGCGGCGCCGAACCGCGTTGCGAGGTCGTGCGCCGCCTCGGCGAGCTCGGCCGGGCCCATATCGTTGGACGGCGTGTTGATGAGATCGCGGGCCAGCGCCGCGGCGTCTGCCATCCGCGCGATCTCGGCCGTGTCGACGCCATCGGGCGGCACCAGGCGGACCTCGGGGGTCTTGTTCTTGCGATAGCGGCCGAAGCGGTAGCAGCCGAGCGCGAAGGCGAGCGTGGCAAGCCGCGTGTCATGCGGCGCATTGGCAAAGCGGTAGATGCCCGGGGGCAGCAGGCCGGGCAGCGCGCCGGCACGGAACGGATCGCGCGCCTTGTGGTCTGCATCCTCGAGGCCGAACAGCACCTGCGCGATGCCGCCATCGGCTGCCGGCAGGGCGAGGGCCTTGCCCGGCTTCGCCGCAAAGTCATTGGCCTCCGCGAATTGCCGCGCCGGCGCCGGCAACTCGCTGCGGATCGCATCCCATGTCGCCTTGCTGACGAAGGTGATCGGCGTAACGGCGGTCGTGGGGGCGATCTCGAACACGGATGGCATGCGGCTCTCGGCTGTTCTGGCGTTGCTGGTGACTAACACGCCTTTCGCGGTGGATGGTAGCGCGCCCGCGGTTGACGCGACCCGCGGGGTTGGAACCGGCGCGCCGGTCGCCGGTGCCGCAGTTAACCAGACGTTAGGGTTAACAGTCTATTGCTGGCACGCTCGGCTCGATCCATTTGCCCGATTTCGTGAGTCACAGTGCCATGCGTCGACAGTCCATTTTGACCCGGCATCTCGCTTCCGCAGCCCTCGTGGCGGTCCTGGCCGCCGGGCTTGGCGGTTGCCAGACCATGTCAGACGTCACCGGATCGATCGCGTCCCGGTCCGATCCGGTGCCAGACGATCCGCGCCGCAATCTCGAGGTTTATGGCGAGCGCTACCGCAAGAATCCCAAGGATGTCGACGCCGCCATAGCTTACGGTCAGGCGCTGCGCATGACCGGACAGCGTTCGCAGGCCTGCGCTGTGCTGGAGCAGGCCACACTCGCCAGCCCCGGCAGCAAGCCGCTGCTCGCCGCCTATGGCCGCGCGCTCGCCGACAACGGCAATTCGCAGGCCGCATTCGACGTGCTGAGCCGCGCGCACAGTCCGGACAATCCGGACTGGCGGATCCTGTCGGTGCAGGGCACCACGCTCGACAAGTTGAACCGGCACGAGGAAGCGCGGCGCTATTACGCCAGTGCGCTTCGACTGGCCCCCGACGAGCCATCGGTGTTGTCCAATCTCGGCCTGTCCTACATGCTGACCAAGGAATTGCCGAAGGCGGAAGAGACGCTGCGCCAAGCCTATGCCAGCGCCCGCGCCGACACCCGCATCCGGCAAAACCTTGCGCTCGTCGTCGGCCTGCAGGGCCGCTTCGCGGAGGCCGAGACCATCGTCAAGGCCGACCTGCCGGCCGATGAGGCGGCGGCCAATGTCGCCTATCTCCGCGACATGCTGAACCGCAAGGACGGTCCGCGGACCGCATCGCGCGCCGCACCTGTTGTTGCCAAGGACGATTAACGCTCCTTTATGGCGTCTGACAGCGAATCTGTCGGCTTCGCAAATCCATATCTGCCTCAACGCGCGCAAAAAAAGAAACGCCCGGCGTTTGCCGGGCGTTCTGGTAATGCGCTGCGGCACGGCTCAATGCATCGTGGCGATCTTGATATAGGACGGCCCGAGGATCACGATGAACAGGCAGGGCAGGAAGAACAAGATCATCGGCACGGTCAGCTTGGGCGGCAGCGACGCCGCCTTCTTCTCGGCCTCGTTCATGCGCATGTCGCGGTTTTCCTGCGCCATCACGCGCAAGCTCTGGCCGAGCGGCGTGCCGTAGCGTTCGGATTGCTGCAAGGCCATGCACACCGACTTCACGCCTTCGAGCCCGGTGCGGCGCGCCAGGTTCTCGTAGGCGGACTTGCGGTCCTGCAAATAGGACAATTCCGCGGTCGTCAGGGCGAACTCCTCCGACAGCGCGATCGACTGTCCGGCGATCTCGTTTGCCACCTTCCGGAATGCGACCTCGACCGACATGCCCGACTCGATGCAGATCAGCAGCAAGTCCAGCGAATCAGGGAAGGCGCGCTTGATCTGGAGCTGGCGCTTGGAGATCGCGTTCTTCAGGAACAGCATCGGCGCCTGGAGGCCGGCATAGGCCGCAGCGACGCAAATGCCGATCTTGAGCGTGAGCGACCAGGTCGCGCCCGCGATGAAGAACGTATAGACGATGGCGCCGAGCAGCAGCACGATCGGCGTCACCGCGCGGGCGAACAGGAAGGTGACGTAGGGGGCGTGGCCGCGATAGCCCGCCATCACGAGCTTATCGAGCGCCGCTTCCTGGGCGAGCCATTTCGTGAGGTTGAGATCGTCCACCACCCGGGAGACCACCTGCTTCGGGGTCTGCCGCAGCGCGACCTTCTCCGTCTTGGCGAGACGATCGCGCTCACGCTGCCGGAGACGCTCGCGCTCGCTGGCGACGGCCTTCATGCGCTTGTTGAGATCGCCGCCGGCGAGCAGCGGCATCACCAGCGTGTAGACCGTCGCGCTTGCCGCGATGAAGGCAAGCAGCATGGTCATGAACCTGACGTCGTGGAGCTTGGCGACCAGAATATCAATCATGCTGCACCGTCAGAAATCGAAGTTGATCATCTTCTTCATCACCAGCACGCCCATCGACATCCAGACGACGCAGGCAACCAGCATGAGCTGGCCCATCGAGTTCGTCCACAGCAGGGCGATGTAGTCCGGCGTCGTGAGGAACACCAGGATCATTACGATCGGCGGCAGCGAGCCGATGATGGCGGCGGAAGCTTTCGCTTCCATCGACATCGCCTGGATCTTCTCGGCCATCTTCTTGCGGTCGCGCAGCACCCGCGACAGGTTGCCGAGCGCTTCCGACAGATTGCCGCCGGACTTCTGCTGGATCGCAATCACGATGCCGAAGAAGTTCGCTTCTGGCAGCGGCATGCGTTCGTAGAGCCGGGAGCACGCCTCGCCGAGCGGCATGCCGATCGCCTGGGTCTCGATGATCGCAAGGAACTCGCTGCGCAGCGGCTCAGGTGCGTCGTTGACGACCGCCTTGAGCGATTCGAACAGCGGCAGGCCGGCCTTGATGCCGCGCACGATGACGTCGACGGCGTCGGGCAACGCCCTCAGAAAGGCCTTCTCTCTCCGCTTCTTCAGGAAGCCGAGCAGCCAGCGCGGCAGGCCGAGACCCATGGCAAATCCGATGCCGGCCGCGCCGAGCAGGCCTCCGCCGACCACGAATGCTGCGCCGAACCCGAACAGGCCGAGGGCGCCGGAGATCATCCAGAATTTCTGCTCGGACCACTCCAGTCCGGCCTGCGAGATGCGCACGCCGAGCGGGACTTTCTTGTCCTTCTGCCGGCGCGCCTCGAGCTCCTTCAGCGATCCTTCGACCTGCTCGCGGCGGGAGCGCTGCGTCCGGTCGGTGCTTCGCGGCGTCGACGGCTCGCTGCGCGCCACCGAAGCGCGGCGCGACTCGGCCTTCTTTTCCCCCGAGAGGTAGGGATAGAGGAAGACCCAGGCGATGCCGCCCACGGTGGTGGCGGCGAGGAAGGCCAGGGCAAGGGTTTGCGTCTGCATCCTGCGTTCCCCTAGACCGGCGCCGGCGAGTCGGAGGCATCCAACGCCGCCGCAAGCCGCTTCTCTTCATTGTAGTAGCGCGCACGCTCCCAGAAGCGCGGCCGGCCGATGCCGGTTGAGCGGTGCTTGCCGATGATCTTGCCGTTGGCATCTTCCCCGACCACGTCGTAGAGGAAGATGTCCTGGGTGATGATGGTATCGCCTTCCATGCCCATCACCTCGGTGATGTGGGTGATGCGGCGCGAACCGTCGCGCAGGCGCGCGGCCTGCACGATGATGTCGACCGAGGCGCAGATCATCTCGCGAATGGTGCGCGAGGGAAGCGAGAAGCCGCCCATGGTGATCATCGATTCGCAGCGCGACAGCGCTTCGCGGGGATTGTTGGCGTGCAGCGTGCCCATCGAGCCGTCGTGGCCGGTGTTCATCGCCTGCAACAGGTCGAACGCCTCGGGTCCGCGGACTTCGCCGACGATGATGCGCTCGGGGCGCATACGCAGGCAGTTGCGGACCAGTTCGCGCATCGTGACCTGGCCCTCGCCCTCGATGTTCGGCGGCCGGGTTTCCAGCCGCACCACATGCGGCTGCTGCAGCTGGAGTTCGGCGGCGTCTTCGCAGGTGATGATGCGTTCGTCGTGCTCGATATAGTTGGTCAGGCAGTTCAGCAGCGTGGTCTTGCCCGAACCGGTACCGCCCGAGATGATCACGTTGCAGCGGACACGGCCGATGATCTGCAGGATGGTCGCCCCGTCCGGCGTGATCGCGCCGAACTTGACGAGCTGCTCCAGCGTCAGCTTGTCCTTCTTGAATTTACGAATGGTGAGCGCGGGCCCGTCGATCGCCAGCGGCGGCACGATGGCGTTGACGCGCGAGCCGTCGGCGAGACGGGCGTCGCAGATCGGCGAGGATTCGTCGACGCGCCGGCCGACCTGGCTGACGATGCGCTGGCAGATGTTGAGCAGCTGCTGGTTGTCGCGAAAGCGGATGCCGGTGCGCTGGATCTTGCCGGCGACTTCGATGAACACGGTGCCGGCGCCGTTGACCATGATGTCGGCGATGTCGTCGCGCGACAATAGCGGCTCCAGCGGTCCGTAGCCGAGCACGTCGTTGCAGATGTCGTCGAGCAGCTCTTCCTGCTCGGCGATCGACATCACGATGTTCTTGATCGCGATGATCTCGTTGACGATGTCGCGGATTTCCTCGCGCGCCGACTCGCTGTCGAGCTTGGCGAGCTGGGCAAGGTCGATTGCCTCGATCAGGGCGCCGAAGATCGTCGCCTTGACCTGGTAGTAGTTGTCCGAGCGGCGGGCTTCGACGGCGGGAGCAGGCGGTGGCTTGGCCGGGGCCAGCGGTGGCGACGATATCGTCGGGGCGGCGGACTCGCGCGCCATCGGCGACGATCCGGCAGGCTCCGGCGTCTGAAAAGCGGGCTTGGGTGCCCGCATATCCCCATCGTTTCCGCTACGCTTACCAAACACGACGTCTTGACTCCACGCGGGCCACTATTTGGACCGCAGCTTTTCGAGCAGGGGCGACAGGAAGGACCCCCTCGGCTTCTTGGTTTCGCCGCGGCCTGTCAGCCGCTGCGCCATCTGTAGAAACATCTCGACTGCGCGGTGATTGGCGGAGATTTCCGCGATCATCTGGCCGTTGTTGGCGGCCGAACCGAAGACCTGCGGATCGAACGGGATGGCGGCGATCGGCGGGCTTTCGATCGCCTTGGCGAATTCGCCCGCCGCGATCTCCGGCCGCTTCGGCACGCCGACCTGGTTCAGGCAGTACAGCGGCGCGCGGTCATTCGGCCTGGACGCCTTCAGCAGGTCGAACATGTTCTTGGCGTTGCGCAGGTTGGCGAGGTCGGGCGCCGCCACGATCAGGATGTCGTCGGCCGCGATCAGCGCGCGCTTGGTCCAGCCGGACCATTGGTGCGGCACGTCGAGCACGATGCAGGGCATCGTGGTGCGCAGTGTGTCGAAGATCGCATCGAACGCTTCGGCGCCGAAATCGTAGACCTTGTCAAGCGTGGCCGGCGCCGCCAGCAGGCTCAGATGGTCGGTGCATTTCGACAGCAGGCGGTCGACGAAGGCGGTATCGACGCGGTCCGGCGAGAACACCGCATCCGCGATGCCTTGCGCCGGATCCTGGTTGTAGTTGAGGCCGGCGGTGCCGAATGCAAGGTCGAGATCGGCCACTACGGAATCCAGCGCCAGATCGCGGGCGATCGCCCAGGCGATATTGTGGGCGATCGTCGAGGCGCCGACGCCGCCCTTCGCGCCGACGACGGCAACGACGCGGCCGACCGCCTTGGCTTCCGGCGCCGAGAACAGGTTGCAGACCGCGCGCACCACGTCGATCGCATGGGCCGGTGCGATCACGTAGTCGCTGACGCCGCGGCGCACCAGCTCGCGATACAGCGTGACGTCGTTGACCCGGCCGATCACGACCACCCTTGTGCCGGCGTCGCACACCGTGGCGAGCTGGTCGAGCCCGGCCAGGATGTCGCTGCGGCCCTCGGTCTCGAGAATGATGACATTGGGCGTCGGCGCCGAGCGGTAGGCCTCGATGGCAGCCGCCATGCCGCCCATCTGGATCTTGAGATGGGCCTTGGCCAGCCGGCGATCCTCGCCCGCCGACTGTACGGCGGCAGCGGTCTCGACCGTCTCGCAGAACGCCTGGACCGAGACCCGTGGCGCTGGAGCAATATGGTCGTCCACGGCCTGCGGCGGGGCGTCCGTCTGCTCTTCGGAGTTTTGCTGCGCGTAGGTGATCATTTTCCTGTGTCGCTTAGCTTGGCCCTGTCGGACTCGGGATACGTCGTGGCGGTGGTGGTGCCCTTGCGATACTTGTCGAAGGCGATATTGCGGCGCGACGTATAGGCAGGGGTCTCCGCGCGCGGCTGCACGAGGTCAGTCGGGTCTTCGACCATGGCTGCGAGGTTGCGCTGATTGGCGCAGCCGAAATTGTAGTATTGCTTGTTCTGGATGTAGGAACCGTTGTGTATCGACGGGCCGAGATCTTCCGGCCACAGGCCGCACGGTCCGGCCTCCGCTTTCATCTTTGGATAGTTCACGCGGATCGCAGGCATCAGGCGCGGATTCTCGGGATGGTACTTGCGCACGAGGATCCCGCGCGGCGGCACGCCGGCGGCGGCGAAGGTCGCCTGGATCTCGCGCAACGATTCCTGCGCGGGCCGGGCATTCGGCGTGTCGGCGGGAACGTCGATGGTGACGGCGCCGGTGCCCTCACGCATCCAGTCCTGCGCCATTCCCATCACCTCTGCGCGCTGCTCGGCGGTCAGGCCGCCGCGACTGCGGCCGACGAAGACCACGATCGAGCGATCCGCCTCGGTCACCGCGATCGGGTGACGCTGGCGATAGTCGGCCGGCGAGTCCGCCATCGCGAAACTGTTGTCGGCGGCGTGCTGGCAGGCGCCGAGCGTCATGGCAAGGCCGACGAGCGCTCCGGCGAGACCGGCGGTGCGCTTGTAATCGGCGGATGTTCTGGGTGTGGTCTGTGTCATCGTCCGCCTCAGTCGGTAATGAAGCCGTAGGTGCCGCGGTAATTCCGCGCCGGCTCGGTGCGGCCAGGCACACCGTAGACGCGGTTGATGCTGCCGAGCAGGTCGGCCTGCGGATCGGACGCGTTGGCAAAGCCGTCATCCGGACGCGACAGGTCCTTCTGCGCCACGGCGCGAACGACATAAGGCGTCACCAGAACCATCAGCTCGGTCTGGTTGTTGACGAAGTCGCGGCTGCGGAACAGCGTGCCGAGCACGGGCAGCGACGCCAACCCCGGAAGGCCGTTGATCGCCTGCTTGGTCTGGTCCTGGATCAGGCCGGCCATGGCCATCGAGCCGCCCGAGGGAATTTCCAGCGTGGTCTCGGCGCGGCGGGTCTTGATCGACGGGATCGTCGTTCCACCCGCGCCACCGGTCAGCGCGTTCTCGGTCGAGACTTCCGACACTTCCGTCATCACCCGCAGACTGATGCGCCCCTCGGTCAGCACCACCGGCGTGAAGTTGAGCGAAATGCCGAATTTCTTGAAGCTGACGGTCTGGACGCAATTCCCGATCGCGCCCGTCGACGAGGTCTGACAGGTCACGCCGGTCGGAATTGGAAACTCGCCGCCCGAGATGAAGGTCGCCGATTCGCCTGATATCGCGGTCAGATTCGGTTCGGCGAGCGTCCGCACGACGCCGGCGCTTTCCATGGCGCGGATCGTCGCCGACACCGACGATCCGAACGATGTGGTGAGCGCGTTGCCGGCCACGAGCGGTGAGCTGTTAGCGGTGAACGGGTTGCTGTTGGCGAATTTTACCACGGTCGTGCCGTAGTTGAGGTTCGCGGTGAGGTCGATGCCGAGCTGCTTGATCAGGCTGCGCGAGACTTCGGCAACCGTGACCTTCAGCATCACCTGGTCGCGGCCGCGAACCGTGATCGAGTTCACGACCTTGTCGGGGCCGCCGACCAGCCGCGTGGCGATCTCGCCGGCCTGCTGTGCGTCGATCGGGCTCGCTGCGCTTCCGCTCAGCATCACGCCGTCGCCGACGCCCTCGATCTGGATATCGGAATTCGGCAGTGCCGCGCGCAGCGCGGCGCGCACGCCGTTGAGATCGCGCTTGACCGCGATGTCATAGGCCGCGATCTGCTGGCCGGCGGCGTCGAAGAACACGATGTTGGTCTGGCCGACCGTCGCGCCGATGATGTAGGCGCGTTGCGCCGAGCGGACCACGGCGTTGGCGATCTTGGGATCGGCGACCAGCACGTCCTTGATGTCGCGAGGCAGATCGATCACGATCGACTTGCCGACGCCGAGCGAGAGAAAGCGGGCATTCATCTGGCCGCCGTCGGCCGATGCGGCAGGGGCAGGCGCGGCGCGGTAATCGCTCGCCACCACCGGTGTCAGCGCCGGATTGAGCGTGAGCGCCGCGACGGCCGAGAACGACAATGCGCGGACCATGAAGGCCCGCATCGTCCGTTGAGTTGCCCCGCCCTTCATCACGTGTGTCCTCATGGTCACTTCTGCATCGTCGCCTGGTTGGCAACGCCAAAGCGGATGACGTTGATCGTGTCACCGCGCCTCTGCCGGTTGTCGTCGGTCTTGGTGTCGGGCGCGTTGTTGTCGGCGATGCTGCGCAGCGCCAGCGACAGGACGCCGCTCTGGCGCGCGCGCGCCAGCGTCTCGGTCTGCTCGGGCTTCAGCTCAAGCGTCACCGTCTTGCCGATCAGTGCGTTGGTGCCGTCCTTTTCCTTCGGCGCCTGGTCGATCGCGAGCACGCGAACGTTGGTCAGGATCACTTCGGAGTTGACGATGTCGGCGCCATTGCGGTCCGGATTCTTGTCCCGCTTCGACAGCAGGACGTCGACCCGGTCATTCGGCAGGATGAAGCCGCCGGCGCCGGTCTCGGGTGAAATTTCGGTCGATACCGCCCGCATGCCGGTCGGCAGGATCGCGGCCATGAAGCCGGCTGCCGTCGGCCTTGACGAGCTTCTGCTCGCGAATCGGTTCGCCCTGGATGAACGGGGCGCGCGCGATCGAGCCGGTCACGTCCTTGATCGCTTCGGCGTTGCTGTCCCTGCGCATGAAGCTGGCGCTGGCGGTTGCCGCCGGCCAGGTCTGCCATTGCAAATCCTCGGGCTTGACGGCCTGGCCGAGGCCGATGTCGGTTTTCGCGACCAGGATGTCGACGGTGGGCAGCTGCGCGACCGGCGGAGCCGGCGCCGGCTTGTCGTCGCTTCCGCTCGCCAGATAGAGCGCCGCAAGGCCGGCGCAGCCTGCGATTGCGAGGACCAGAATGCGGGCCTTATCCATTACGCTTCACTTTCCACATGACGCCGCGACGCTGCCGCCGCCGTGATGGGAGTTGACCAGCTATTCGTCAAAGCATGGTTAATGAGGCGTATCTAAATCGCCTTAACGCGCGGTTACCGCTGCTTTCTCAGCGCATGGCGAAGTGCGCGAGATCGATCGTCTTGATCCAGTCCGTCTCGGGATAGATCAGCAGGGCGCCGAGGGCGAGTGCGATGCCGTAGGGAATTCCGGTCTGCTTGTCGTGCAGGCGGCTGAGCCAGGCCTGGTTCGCGAGCGCATAGGGCAGCGGCCATTGCCGGAGCTGCAGCAGCAGCACCGTCAGCGCACCGCCGAACAGCGACGCGAAGACCAGATAGGGGAGCAGATGCTCGAACCCGAACCACAGGCCGGCCGCGGCCGCGACCTTGGCGTCTCCGCCACCGACCCAGCCCATCGCAAACATGCCGAATGCCACCACCAGAACCAGCGCGCCCGCGCCGGCATGGCTGAGGATCTCGTGCACGCCCATCCCGGTCAGCGGCGCCAGGACGAAGAAGCCGGCCGCCAGCGCCAGCGAGATCCGGTTCGGGATCGTCATGGTCAAGAGATCGCTCGCCGCCGCGAAGGCCATCAGGGCCGGAAACAGCATCAAGCGTGCGATGTCGAGGATCATGGATTCATGCCGTCAAGCTGGAGCTGCGGTCGCGACCCGACGCTAGCGGCCAATGGTGAACAATCGGGAAAGGCCGCCGTGGTCGCCATCAAGGCGCCGACGGCCGGTCCGCCAAATAGCAAAGGTCCCGGGGGGGCCGGGACCTTTGATGCGAGTTCCTGGGAACCGGATTACTTCAGCGAGCTGGCGACCGTGTTGAAGGTGCCCGAGAGCTTGGTGCCGACGCCGTTGACTGCAGCGATGATCGCGATCGCGATACCGGTGGCGATCAGGCCGTATTCGATGGCGGTCGCGCCCGACTCATCCTTCACGAAGCGCGAGACGAGGTTCTTCATAAGTAACTCCTGTGTACACGTGGCTGGTCGAACTAGGTTTGGTCTCGCCGGCGTTCTCAGCACCGTGACCATTGGGGCACCCTACGGTTC
Organism: Bradyrhizobium sp. JR3.5; assembly: GCF_054057015.1. NCBI lineage: Bacteria > Pseudomonadati > Pseudomonadota > Alphaproteobacteria > Hyphomicrobiales > Nitrobacteraceae > Bradyrhizobium > Bradyrhizobium sp. JR3.5. Next base: position 1,980,501 of record NZ_JBSRYV010000002.1, on the reverse strand, counting down.
GACAATTTCGGCGCAGTTAATTTGATCGTATAAACACAGCGGGAACCCGCAGTTGTTGCGCACAGTAAATTTGGAATTAAGCGGTCCGCTAAGATTGCAGATTGTTGCCGGGGCCTGCTGTCGGCACCTGTTCACGGCTCCTTAAGCGCACATCTATACCCATAGGGCTTCCGTCAGATGAGGCCGTCATGCCCAGCCTTCCCTTTGAAGTCATCGAGATGATCGGCCAGACGATGATGAAGGTGGTGCCGATCACGATCGCGCTGGCGCTGTTCTTCACGGTGCTCACTCATTTCTGGGCCTGCAATCCCGGCAAGCCGTGGTGGCAGAAGCGTGAGCTGGTCACCGACATCTGCTACTGGTTCTTCGTGCCGGTGTTCGCCCGCGTGCTGCGGATCGGGCTCCTGGTGGTGGGCGCAGCCGTGGTGTTCAACGTTCACGACGCCGACGATCTGATCGCGTTCTACGAGAATGGACATGGCCCTCTGGCGCAGCTTCCGCTCTGGTTGCAGTCCATTATCTTCCTCGTCGCCTCCGATTTCATGCTGTACTGGCTGCATCGGATGTTCCATGGCGGCGGCTTCTGGAAGTACCACGCCATTCATCACTCCTCCGAGGATCTTGAATGGATCTCGGCGGCACGCTTCCATCCGGTCAATCTTCTGATCGGCACGATCACTGTCGATGTGATCCTGCTGATGGCGGGCATCTCGCCGAACATCATGCTGTGGGTCGGCCCGTTCACCACCTTCCATTCGGCATTCGTGCACGCCAACCTGAACTGGACGCTCGGCCCGTTCAAATACGTGATTGCGACGCCGGTGTTTCACCGCTGGCATCACACCGGGCTCGAGGAAGGCGGCGACACCAATTTCGCTGGCACGTTTCCGCTCTGGGATATTCTGTTCGGAACGTTCCGGATGCCCGAAGGCAAGCTTCCGGAAGATTACGGCGTCGATGCCGAGCAGGGCGTGCCGTCCGAGATCGGCGGACAGTTGGCCTATCCGTTCCGGCAATGACGCCGCCAGCCGGCCGGTGCGATCATGAGCGCTGAGACCGCGACCTTCCCGCGCGCGAAAACCTCCGTGTTCGCCGAGCTTCCGGCCTGGTTCTGGATGGCGTGCGGCGTCTATGCGCTGCTGCTGTTCGTCGGCGACAGGCTGCTCGCCGATTCCGACACCTACTGGCAGATTGCCGTCGGCCGCTGGATCCTCGACCATCGCACGCTGCCGTCCGTCGACATCTATTCCTTCACCAAGGCCGGTGAGCCGTGGGTGTCGTCGTCCTGGCTGGCGCAGGTTCTGTTCGCGAAGGCCTATGACCTCGCCGGGTGGACCGGTCCGGCGGCGCTGGCCGCCGCCTGCGCCGCTGCCAGCTTCTCGCTGCTCACCGCCATCCTCAGCCGCGCGTTGCCGACGATCTACGCGAGCCTCATCGCCCTTGCGGCGCTGGTTCTGACCTGCGGGCACCTGCTGGCCCGTCCGCATGTGCTGGCGATGCCCATCATGATCGTCTGGGCGAACGGCCTGATGACCGCCAGCGAAGGCCGCAAGGCGCCCTCGTTCTGGCTGCTGCCGCTGATCGCGCTGTGGGCCAATCTGCACGGCGGCTTCCTGTTTGGTTTGGTACTGACGGGCGCATTTGCGCTCGATGCGATGTGGAATGCCTTGCCGGCTCAGAGGTTGGCGCTGGCGCTGCGCTGGGGGGCGTTCGGCATCGGCGCACTGGCTGCGTGCTGCGCGACCCCTTATGGCTGGGGCTCGATCCTCGCCTCGCTCAGGATTCTCGGCCTCGGTGAGTTGTTGCATCTCATCGCGGAGTGGAGGCCGGCGACGTTCGGCGAGATCGACCCGTTTGGACTATCGATCCTCGGTCTGCTCGGCGCTGCGCTTTATTGCGGGGCGAGGTTGCCGCTGCCGCGAATCATCCTGGTGCTGGGCCTGCTGCACATGGCGCTGTCCCATGTCAGAAATCTCGAACTGCTCGCCCTGCTGCTGCCGCTGGGCGTGCTGACGCCGGTCGCCACCCAGTTCGGGCTGCGTGCCGCTAGCCCTGTCCGCCCGAGAGTTGCTCCGGCCGCAATCCTTATCGTCGGGCTTTGCGCGTGGACCGCAGTCGTTGCCGCACGCCAGGTGATATCACCACCGCCGATCTATTCGCCGGCTGCCGCCGTCGACGCGATGAAGGTGCACAACGTCAGGCGCGTGCTCAACGATCTGCAGTTCGGCGGCTACCTGATCTGGCGTCAGATGCCTGTTTTCATCGACGGGCGTGCCGAGCTCTATGGCGAGGTATTCGGCATGAGCTTGGCCCGCGCGCTTCAGCTCAAGGACGTCAACGGTTTCCTCAATCTGCTCGCGACCCACGACATCGATGCGGTGATGCTCGATCCGACCACGCCGGCGTCCAAATTGCTGGATCACATCGGAGGATGGCAGCGCCTCTACGCCGATGAGCGCGTGGTCGTTCACGTCCGCGCCGCCAGTTGAAGCCGCCGCTATTCTTGAGATTGCCATGAGCGCACCCGGATAGTCCTGCGCGAGGTACCGGACGGTTGGCCGGTCCGCTCGGGAAGTCGTGACATCCGCGCAATTGGGCGGTCGATCTTTGCTCTTCCTAAATGAATTGCCGTCAGATTTGCCAGCGTCGGGCGCCGGTCCGCAGCGTATCGCCTTTGCCGGCCTGTTAAACGTCCCGGGGTAGAGTATGTCGTTTCAGTCCCAGCGTATTCGCGCCGTCGCGCGCATTGGCTTCATCTCGATGGCCGCAGCCATGCTGCTGGGGCCCGCACTCGCAACGGCAGCGCCGGATCCCGACCGGATCGCGGTCAATGTCGATCAGGCCAAGCTCGTCAAGCTGCCCGGCGGCATTGCCACGATCGTGGTCGGCAATCCCCTGATCGCCGACGTCACCCTGCAGAATGGCGGGGTTGTCGTGGTCACCGGCAAGGGTTATGGCGCGACCAATTTCATCGCACTCGACCGCTCCGGCCAGGTGCTGGTGGATCGCCAGATCCAGGTCGAAGGTCCGACCGATCAACTGGTCACCGTCTATCGCGGCATCGATCGCGAGACCTATAGCTGCATGCCGGTTTGTCAGCGCCGCATCACCCTCGGCGATGGCGAGGCCTATTTCAACGCGACGATGGGCCAGGCCGGTACGCTCAACAATCAGGCCACCGGCTCGGGCGGCGGCGCGAAGCCGCAGAACTGACGTGCGTCCGCGCGGGCGCTTCACTCGCCGGGGCCTTGGCCGATCGCAGGCGGTACGCCCGACATGCTTGATAAAGGCCTAACGGATCGGGTCGCTCTGTCTCGATCCGGCGAAATACTTCGACAATGACTCTTGGGTAGTTGTTGCCACCATGTTGATCCGGGGTCGTTGATGCCGCTGCCCGCTCATTGTCTTGCACGCCTCCTCCGTCGCTTTCGCCGTAACCGCAGTGGTGTGACCGCGGTCGAATTCGCGCTGGTCGCGCCGCTGTTTTTCGGGCTGCTCTTTGCGATCATCGAAGTGGCAATGATCTTCTTTGCGAGCCAGGTGCTCGAGACGGTGACGCAGGACTCGTCTCGCTTCATCATGACCGGACAGGCCCAGGGCGCAAGCTATACCCAAGCGCAGTTCAAGAGCTACGTCTGTGGCCAGATCAATGCGCTGTTCGACTGCACCAACGGCATCTATGTCGACGTCCGCAGCTATCCGTCTGCGACAGGCTTTAGCAGCGTCAACATCACGCCGATCACCGATCCCACCCAGGTGAAATGGTGTCCCGGCAAGGACGGCGACGTCGTGGTGGTTCGGCTGTTCTATCAATGGCAGCTGTTTGTCACCCAGCTGGGCTTCAACGCCTCGAACCTTCCCAATGGCAAGCGGCTCCTGATCGCGACCGCGACATTCAAGAACGAGCCGTCCGGAACGGCTGGGACCACATGTTCATGAGCAAGGTCGTGAAAACCCTGTCTGTGGCCTTGCTGCGCTCGGTTGCTGCTCTCGCGCATGACCGCCGGGGCCTCGCCGCCGTCGAGTTCGCTTTTATCATGCCGCTGATGCTGGTGATGTTCTTCGGCACCGTCGAGTTTTCATCCGGTGTCGCGGTCGACCGCAAGGTCACGCTGATGGCGCGCGCGGCGTCAGATCTCACCTCGCAGGCGACGCAGGTGGTGGATGCTGACCTGCAAAACTTCTTCAGCGCCAGCGTTGGCATCATGACGCCCTACGATGCGTCGCCGACCAAGGTCACGCTGTCGGAAATCTACGTCGATAACTCCAACATCGCGCACATACAGTGGAGCAAGGCGGGGACGATCGCCTCGGGCGCCACGCAGGCCACGCTGACGGCCTCGACCCGCAATCAGGGTGACATCGTGACAAGCATCGTTCCGTCGGCGCTGCTGGTTGCTGGTAGCTATCTGATCTTCAGCGAAGTGAGCTACAAATACGTTCCGACGATCGGCTATGTGATGGCCAAGGCCGGCATCAATCTCAGCGACGTTGCCTTTACGCGGCCGCGGCAGTCGGTTTGCGTGTTCTATGCCCCGACGTCCGCCACCATGCCGACGACCTGCTCGACTTACTAGGGCGTTTTCGAGCGAAGTGGACACCCGGTTTGCGTGAAGAAAATGCTCAACGTCGCGCTGCCAGAGACGCAATCCAGACAAAAAGGGCCGCACCCAAAGGTGCGGCCCTTGATGCTTTGACGGCAATTTCCTGGAGCTTCGCGCTCCCGGGAAATCGGCTTATCCAGCGGCGCGCAGATTGTCGGCCGAGGATTTGCCGGAACGGCGGTCAGCAACGATCTCGTAGGAGATCTTCTGGCCTTCACGCAGAGTGCCAAGGCCGGCGCGCTCGACTGCACTGATGTGCACGAACACATCGTTCCCGCCTTCATCCGGCTGGATGAAGCCGTAGCCCTTGGTCGCGTTAAACCACTTCACGGTTCCCATGCTCACGTGGGTAGTCCCTTCTCAGATATACAAGTTCAAGACCCGCTTGTCGGCGGGGTGGTGAGATCGAATTTTTGGAAGGGTCGTCAGCGTCTGAACCGGCTGTACCGGTATTGGCTAATGTCGTCCGGCCGAACAATCGATGGGTAGGATATTATTCGATAGAAGGGCTCAAAACAATCCTGACGTGCGCGATTTTTTGGCCGGCGCAGCCGCCGGCCACTTGTTGCGCAGGACATCACGACGTCTGCGCGTAACGGTTGCAATGCCCAACCTATCGGCGGCGGAACTGGCCGCCGCGCTGTGCGCCGCCCCGCGGCGGACCGCCGGGTGCGCCACTCGGACGTTCGTCCTTGTGCCGGAAAATCAGGCGGCCCTTTTCGAGATCGTAGGGCGACATTTCGATCGTGACGCGGTCGCCGGCCAGCGTCTTGATGCGGTTTTTCTTCATCTTGCCGGCAGTGTAGGCGACGATCTCGTGTCCGGCATCGAGTTGCACCCGGTAACGAGCGTCGGGGAGGATTTCGGTCACCAGTCCTTCGAACTGGATCAGCTCTTCCTTAGCCATATGTTTCTCCAGATCGAGCGACGGCTAGTGCTTCGGTCGGTTGTTGCGGTTGGGTTGCGGATTCGGCCGGCTCTCGCGATGCAAGAAGGCGACGCCCTGAATGCCTTCGCTGTTGCCGGCCTGCGACGGACGCGGCGACTCGCCCCGGCTCGTCTGCGGCGCGCCATTATTACCACCCCGACGGCGGCGGCGGCGAGGGCCTTTTGCACTTGGAGCCGGCTCATTCCCACGGACATTATGCGCGCGCGGCGCAGAGCGGCCGCCACGGTGGGGGTGGGTCGCCGGTGCGGGCGCGGCGGCCTCGCGGCTGCCCTGGGTGCGGCGGTCTTCCCGCGGCACGGTAATCCGGATCAGCCGCTCGATATCGCGCAGATAGCCCATCTCCTCGGCGCCGGCGACCAGCGAGATCGCGATGCCGTCAGCGCCGGCGCGCGCGGTGCGGCCGATGCGGTGGACGTAGGTCTCCGGGATGTTGGGCAGGTCGAAGTTCACGACATGGCTGATGCCGTCGACGTCGATGCCGCGGGCGGCGATATCGGTCGCCACCAGCGTGCGGATCTCGCCGGTACGGAACGCCGCCAGCGTGCGCTCGCGGTGGTTCTGCGACTTGTTGCCGTGGATCGCATTGGCCTCGATGCCGGCCTTGGCAAGGCTCTTCACCACCTTGTCGGCGCCGTGCTTGGTGCGGGTAAACACCAGGGCACGATTGACCTGCTCCTGCTTCAGAAGCTGGGCGAGAACCGTCGGCTTGGCCGCGAAATCGACCTGGATCGCGCGCTGGGCGATGCGATCGACCGTCGAGGCCACCGGCGTCACCGCCACGCGGGCGGGGTCGCGCAGCATCGCCTCGGCGAGCTCGGCGATGTCCTTGGGCATGGTGGCCGAGAAGAACAGCGTCTGCCGCCGGATCGGCAGCTTGGCGACGATTTTGCGGATGTCGTTGATGAAGCCCATGTCGAGCATGCGGTCGGCTTCATCGAGCACCAGGAATTCAACCTGGTTGAGCTTCAGCCCGTTGCTCTGCACGAGGTCGAGCAGACGGCCGGGGGTGGCGACCAGCACCTCGACGCCCTGCATCAGGGAACGGACCTGGCGGCCCATCGGCACGCCGCCGATGGCGAGCGTCGAGGACAGCCGGACGTGGCGGCCATAGGTGTTGAAGCTGTCGAGGATCTGCCCGGACAGTTCGCGGGTCGGCGAGAGCACCAGCACGCGGCAGCTCTTGGGCTGCGGGCGGATGCGGTTCTCGAGCAGCCGGTGCAGGATCGGCAGCGCGAAGGACGCGGTCTTGCCGGTTCCGGTCTGGGCGATGCCGACGACGTCGCGGCCGGCAAGTGCGAGCGGGATGGTCTGGGCTTGGATGGGGGTCGGCGTGAGATAGTTTTCTTCTCGAAGCGCGCGGGCGATGGGATCGGCGAGGCCGAAATCCTGAAAGGAGGTCAAAAGGTGGTTCTTTCCATAAAAGCCGTCATCGTCCCGGCCAGTATCGGCCGGAATCGCATGAAAGCATTCGGGGACACCCGCGTGTCTGGGGCGTCAAGCTGGGTTAGCTGAAAGGCGAGCCAGAAGCCGCTTGGGGCGGCTTGAACACGCAGCTCGCGAAGGCACCGCGATGTCGCGGGCATGGCGAGGATATGGACCAGGAACTGGGCGGTTTCAAGATGATATCGCCGGAATGGGTGCGCGGAATGCGCCGAACCATCGCGCAAACTGTCACAAATCGGTGCCGGAAATTTAGCCAAGAAGTTGATTTTGCCCACAAAATAATCTGATTGCTCTTTCGGCAGTCAAGTTTACGGCTCAATGATTGGGCAATCGCTTTCCGTATTTGCCCGGAACTCATGAAATTATCCAGTTGGTTCATTGGCTTACGGTGCCCACACACCGTGGCACAGTTCTTGCGATTCCCTTAACCGCAGGCGGCCAAGCGGCCGTTCGCAAGCGTTCCACGCCTGCGTCAGGGAGACGACATTTCATGCTTACTCAGCTTACTCACAAAATAACGACGATGACCCGCCGCCGCGCGCTCGCGGCGACGGCCGGCCTGGTTTTGGGTCTGGCTGCGTCCTCGCCGTTCGCGCCCGCCCAAGCGGCCGACGACACCATCAAGATTGGTATTCTTCACTCGCTGTCGGGCACCATGGCCATCAGCGAAACCACGCTGAAGGACACGATCCTTTTCCTGATCGACGAGCAGAACAAGAAGGGCGGCGTACTCGGCAAGAAGCTCGAGGCCGTCGTGGTCGACCCCGCATCGAACTGGCCGCTGTTTGCCGAGAAGGCCCGCGAGCTGATCACCAAGGACAAGGTTGCGGTCGTGTTCGGCTGCTGGACCTCGGTGTCGCGCAAGTCCGTGCTGCCGGTGTTCAAGGAGCTCAACAACATCCTGTTCTATCCGGTGCAGTATGAGGGCGAGGAATCCGAGCGCAACGTGTTCTACACGGGCGCGGCGCCGAACCAGCAGGCGATCCCCGCCGTCGACTATCTGATGAAGGAAGAAAAGGTGAAGCGCTGGGTGCTGGCCGGCACCGACTACGTCTATCCGCGCACCACCAACAAGATCCTGGAGGCCTATCTGAAGTCGAAGGGCGTCGCCCAGGACGACATCATGATCAACTACACGCCGTTCGGTCACTCCGACTGGCAGACGATCGTGGCCGACATCAAGAAGTTCGGCTCGGCCGGCAAGAAGACCGCCGTGGTCTCCACCATCAACGGCGACGCCAACGTTCCGTTCTACAAGGAGCTCGGCAACCAGGGCATCAAGGCGACCGACATCCCGGTGGTCGCGTTCTCGGTCGGCGAAGAAGAGCTCGCCGGCATCGACACCAAGCCGCTGCTCGGCCATCTCGCCGCCTGGAACTACTTCGAGTCGATCAAGACCCCGGCGAACGAGAAGTTCATCAAGGAGTGGCAGGCCTACACCAAGAATCCGAAGCGCGTGACCAACGATCCGATGGAAGCGCACTACATCGGCTTCAACATGTGGGTGAAGGCGGTCGAGAAGGTGAAGTCGACCGATCCGGACAAGGTGATCGACGCGCTTCCCGGCACCGAGGCGCCGAACCTGACCGGCGGCACCTCGAAGATGCTGCCGAACCACCACATCACCAAGCCGGTGTTCATCGGCGAAATCAAGGGCAACGGCCAGTTCGACGTGGTCTGGAAGACTCCGGGCCTGGTGGCCGGCGACGCCTGGTCGAAGGAGCTCGAGGGCTCCAAGGACCTGATCGGCGATTGGGTCGGCAAGAAGTGCGGCAACTACAACACCAAGACCAACAAGTGCGGCGGCCAGGGCTCCTGATTGAGAGCTTGATAGGGAGAATTGCGAAGCGGTTTTCCCTCGCGACAAACGCGGAACGCGTTTGCGCGGAGATCACGCTCAAACAAGACACCTGACCTCAACAACGACACAACACAACCTTCCAAAACCGGAGAAGGCGGCATTGCTCGCCGCCTTCTCCTCCACTCCTGCCGGGGTACTGACGTGTTTGCTATTTGTATTGATCGCTTTCGCACTCTGTTTCTCTCGATCCTGCTGCTGAGCTGCCTTGCTGTGCCGGCGCTGGCCGGCCCGTTCGAGGATTCGGTCGCCAAATTCGCCAATGACGAGTTCTCCGACACCGAGGCCGCGATCGGCGAGGTTGCCGCATCGGGCAATGCGCTCGCTTCGCCGATCATCGGCGCGCTGCAGGACGGCCGGCTGTCGGCCGATCCGGACAGCAAGAAGGTCTTCATCACGCAGGCCGACGGCAAGATCATCGACGCCGCCACCGGCGCGGCCGTCGACAAGCTGCCCGACAGCGCCGCTGCCGTTCGCCTCAACAACCGCCTGCGCCGCACCGTGGAGGCCGCGCTTGGCGGCCTGACGCTGCTGTCGCCGGATCCGGCCAAGCGGCTTGCCGCTGCGCAATCGGTGTTCAAGAGCCACGAGGAGAATCTGCTGCCGACGGTGGAGGGGGCGCTCGCCAAGGAGAGCGTCAAATCGATCAAGCAGGCCTTCGCCGAGGCACGCGCCGCCATCATCCTGTTCAAGCCGGATGCATCGGACAGCGACAAGCTCGACGCCGTTGCTGTGGTCAAGGCCCGCGGCGACCAGGAGGCGCAGGCGTTGCTTACCGGGCTCGGCGACCAGCCGCCGCTGGTCGCCAAGGCGGCGGCTACCGCGGTCACCTCGATCCAGAGCAATCTTGCGATGTGGTCGATGGTGCAGAACGCCTGGTACGGCCTGTCGCTCGGCTCGGTGCTGCTGCTCGCCGCGATCGGGCTTGCCATCACCTTCGGCGTGATGGGCGTCATCAACATGGCGCATGGCGAGATGGTGATGCTTGGCGCCTACACCACCTTCGTGGTGCAGGAGGTGATCCGCACCCGCTATCCCGCGCTGTTCGACTATTCGCTGCTGATCGCGGTGCCGCTCGCCTTCCTGGTCGCGGGCCTCATCGGCGTCGTGATCGAGCGCACCATCATCCGCTTCCTCTACGGCCGTCCGCTGGAGACGCTGCTCGCGACCTGGGGCCTGTCGCTGGTGCTGCAGCAGGCGGTGCGCACCGCGTTCGGTCCGACCAAAACCGCGAGGTCGGCAACCCCTCCTGGATGAGCGGCGCCTTCGAGCTCGGCCAGATCACCATCACCTATAACCGGCTTTGGATCCTCTGCTTCACGCTCGCGGTGTTCGCCATCCTGCTCGCGATGCTGCGCTATACCGCGCTCGGGCTCGAGATGCGCGCGGTGACGCAGAACCGCCGCATGGCGGCCTCGATGGGGATCGCCACCTCGCGCGTCGACGCGCTGACCTTCGGCCTCGGCTCGGGAATCGCCGGCATTGCCGGCGTGGCGCTGTCGCAGATCGACAATGTCAGCCCGAACCTCGGCCAGAGCTACATCATCGACTCATTCATGGTCGTGGTGTTCGGCGGCGTCGGCAATCTCTGGGGCACGCTGGTCGGCGCCTTCACGCTCGGCATCGCCAACAAGTTCCTCGAGCCGATGGCAGGTGCGGTGCTCGGCAAGATCGCGATCCTGGTGCTGATCATCCTGTTCATCCAGAAGCGGCCGCGCGGCCTGTTCGCGCTCAAGGGCCGGGCGGTGGAAGCATGACGCCGCATATCCTCACCCGTTCGCTCGACCGCGCCGCGACCGCGTTCGTGCTGCTCGTCGCCGCGGTCGGCGTGCTGATCCCGCTGTCGAACCTGCTGCTGCCGCAGGGCTCGATGTTCCAGGTGCCGACCTATCTGGTGGCGCTGTGGGGCAAATATGTCTGTTACGCCATCCTCGCGCTCTCGATCGATCTGATCTGGGGCTATTGCGGCATCCTTTCGCTCGGCCACGGCGCGTTCTTCGCGCTCGGCGGCTACGCGATGGGCATGTACCTGATGCGGCAGATCGGCAGCCGCGGCGTCTACGGCAACCCGATCCTGCCCGACTTTATGGTGTTCCTGAACTGGGACAAGCTGCCCTGGTACTGGTACGGCTTCGACAAGTTCTGGGTTGCCGCGTTGATGGTGCTGTTGGTGCCGGGCCTGCTTGCCTTCTGCTTCGGCTGGCTCGCCTTCCGCTCGCGCGTCACCGGCGTGTATCTGTCGATCATCACGCAGGCGATGACCTATGCGCTGCTGCTGGCGTTCTTCCGTAACGATTTCGGCTTCGGCGGCAACAACGGCCTGACCGACTTCAAGGACATCCTCGGCTTCAACGTGCAGGCCGAAGGGACCCGTGCAGCGCTGTTCCTGCTGAGCTGCCTGGCACTGATCATCGCCTTCCTGATCTGCCGCGCGATCGTGACCTCGAAGCTCGGCAAGGTCCTGATCGCGGTGCGCGATGCCGAAAGCCGGACCCGCTTCCTCGGTTATCGCGTCGAATCCTACAAGCTGTTCGTGTTCACGCTGTCGGCCTGCATGGCCGGCGTCGCCGGTGCGCTTTACGTGCCGCAGGTCGGTATCATCAATCCGAGCGAGTTCGCGCCCGGCAATTCGATCGAGGCGGTGATCTGGGTCGCGGTCGGCGGTCGCGGCACGCTGATCGGCGCCGCGCTCGGCGCCGTCGTTGTCAATTACGCCAAGACGTTCTTCACGTCCGGACCACTCGCGCCGTACTGGCTGTTCATGCTCGGCGCGCTGTTCATCCTGGTCACGCTGCTGTTGCCCAAGGGCATCGTCGGCACCTTCGACAGCTGGTGGGAGACGCGGCGCAGCGCGGCCCTTGCGGTCGACAAGGAAAGCGCCGCACGCGAAGACGGCGTCGGTGCACCGAACTTGGCGGAGTAGGCAGATGAACGTCATGGATACCCGCGCCACTTCGGCCATGCTCTATCTCGACGGCGTGCACGTCTCGTTCGACGGCTTCCACGCCATCAACAATCTGTCGCTGACGCTCGCGCCCGGCGAAATGCGCGCCATCATCGGCCCGAACGGCGCCGGCAAGACCACGATGATGGACATCATCACCGGCAAGACCAAGCCGGACGAGGGCACCGTGCTGTTCGACGGCACCGTCGACCTGACCCGGCTCGACGAGACCCGCATCGCCGAGCTCGGCATCGGCCGCAAATTCCAGAAGCCGACGGTGTTCGAGAGCCAGACCGTGCAGGACAACCTGCTGCTCGCGCTCAATGTCGATCATTCCGTGCGCGGCACGCTGTTCTGGCGCGGCAGCAAGGCCGAGGCCGAGCGCATCGACAAGGTGCTCGAGACCATCCGCCTGACCGATGCGCGCAACCGCCTCGCCGGCAGCCTGTCGCACGGCCAGAAGCAGTGGCTCGAGATCGGCATGCTGCTGGCGCAGGACCCCAAGGTGCTTCTGGTCGACGAGCCGGTCGCCGGCATGACCGATGTCGAGACCCATTTGACCGCGGAGCTGCTGAAGGAGATCAACAAGAACCACACCATCATGGTGGTCGAGCACGACATGACCTTCGTGCGCGAGCTCGGCGTCAAGGTGAGCTGCCTGCACGAAGGCACGGTGCTCGCCGAAGGTTCGATCGACCAGGTATCGTCGAACGAGCGGGTGGTCGAAGTGTATCTGGGGCGCTAGGCGATGCTGAAGATCGACAACATCAACCTCTATTACGGGCGCGGCCCAGGCGCTGCGCGGCGTGTCGCTGACCGCGGAGCCGGGCAAGGTCACCTGCGTGCTCGGCCGCAACGGCGTCGGCAAGACCTCGCTGCTGCGCGCCATGGTCGGCCAGTATCCGATCGCCTCCGGCGCGATCAATTTCGACGGCAAGGACATCACCGCGCTAAAACCCTATGAGCGGGCGCGGCGCGGCATTGGCTTCGTGCCGCAGGGCCGCGAGATCTTCCCGTTGCTGACGGTGGAGGAAAACCTCAAGACCGGATTCGGCCCGCTGAAGCGCGAGGACCGCAACATCCCCGACGACGTGTTCTCGCTGTTTCCGGTACTGCAGACCATGCTGGGCCGCCGCGGCGGCGATCTCTCCGGCGGCCAGCAGCAGCAGCTTGCGATCGGCCGCGCGCTGGTGATGCGGCCAAAGCTCCTGCTGCTCGACGAGCCGACCGAGGGCATCCAGCCCTCGATCATCAAGGATATCGGCCGCGCCATTTCCTATCTGCGTAACCTCGGCAACATCGCCATCGTGCTGGTCGAACAATATCTCGACTTTGCCTGCGAACTCGGCGACAGTTTTGCCGTGATGGACCGGGGTGCGGTGAAATATGCCTGCGACCGCGCAAGCCTCGATCCCGCCGAGATCAGCCGCCAGATGGCGTTGTGAACAGGCTGTGACGCCGCCTCGCGCGGCGCGCGCAAGGGAGCGTCGGGGGAATGCGGACCGGGATCGCAGGCGCGGCAGCGGCGACGTTTGCGGCAAACCGCGCCCAGGGCGCTGTCAGGTTCGGCGTGCATCGCAAGGATGGCGTCACCCGCCGCGGTGATCTCCATGAATCGGGCTCGCTGCGCGTGCGTTTTCCATCGCCGGAGGACGATGGCCTGTCGGCCATGTTCGTCAACACCGCCGGCGGCATTGCCGGCGGCGACCGCTTCGACATCGCAATCGCGGCCGGTCAGGGCGCCCGCCTGACGCTGACCACGGCGGCCGCCGAAAAGGTCTATCGCGCCCCGGGCGCGGCGGCGCGGCTCGATATCGCGCTGAAGGTCGCTGATGGCGCGCATCTCTCCTGGCTGCCGCAGGAGACCATCCTGTTCGACCGCGCCCGTATTCATCGCGGCTTCGACATCGACCTTGCCGAGGGCGCTTCGCTTTTGCTGTGCGAGATCGTGGTGTTCGGCCGCGCCGCGATGGGCGAGACCATGCGCCATGGCGAGTTCGTCGACCGCTGGCGGATGCGCCGCGGCGGCCGGCTGGTGTTTGCCGAGACTATCAGGCTCGACGGCGAGATCGGTGACAAGCTGGCAAGGCCCGCGATCGCTGGGGGCGGCTGCGCGATCGGCACCGCGCTGATCGTGCCAGGCGACGAGGCGCTGGTCGGGCGCATCCGCGAGGCATCTGACAGCTTCGGCGCCGAGGTCGGCATCTCTGCCTGGAATGGCTTTGCAATGGCGCGCTTCTGTGCCCAAGATGCGGCCCGGTTGCGCGCCGACATGATGGCGGTGCTCGGCCGCGCCTCCTTAGTCCCGCTGCCGCGGCTGTGGCTGAACTAGACCCTTCAAGAACGATCAGAGTGCTCGCATGAATTTGTCTCCCCGCGAAAAGGACAAGCTCCTGGTATCGATGGCCGCCATGGTGGCGCGCCGCAGGCTCGAGCGCGGCGTCAAGCTGAACCACCCCGAGGCGATTGCGCTGATCACCGACTTCATCGTCGAGGGCGCGCGTGACGGCCGCACCGTCGCCGACTTGATGCAGGCCGGCGCGAAGGTCCTGACCCGCGCGCAGGTGATGGATGGCATCCCGGAGATGATCCACGACATCCAGGTCGAGGCGACATTTCCCGACGGCACCAAGCTCGTCACCGTGCACGAGCCGATCCGATAGGAGTGCGACATGATTCCCGGCGAACTCTTCATCAAGGACGGCGAGATCGAGCTTAATGCCGGCCGCAAGACCGTGACGCTGTCGGTCGCCAACACCGGCGACCGCCCGATCCAGGTCGGCTCGCACTACCACTTCTTCGAGACCAATCCGGCGCTGAAATTCGACCGCAAGAAAGCCCGCGGCATGCGCCTTGACATCGCCGCCGGCACCGCCGTCCGCTTCGAGCCCGGCCAGACCCGCGAGGTCCACCTCGTGGCACTCGCCGGCAAGCGCGTGATCTACGGCTTCCGCGCCGAGGTGAAGGGGAAGTTGTAGGCCCGATGCTACCCGCGCTCCGCATGGTCTCCGAAGCTGCCGAGCTTGCCGCGCGCCGTCACAACGGCATGGCGCGCAAGGGGCGGGGCAATGAGCCTTACATCAACCATCTGGCCGAGGTCGCGAACCTGCTGGCGCAGGTGACCGATGGTGCCGATGCCGAGCTGGTGGCGGCCGGCTGGCTGCACGACACCATCGAGGACACCGAGACCACGCGCGCGGAGCTCGCGCAAAAGTTCAGCGAACGCGTTGCCGCGCTGGTGGTCGAATGCACCGACGACATGAGCCTGCCAAAGCCCGTGCGCCGGCAAAAGCAGATCGAGGACGCTCCGCACAAATCGCCCGGTGCCAAGCTGATCAAGACCGCCGACAAGGTCAGCAATATCGGCGCCCGGATCGTGCCGCATCCAGGCAAGGACGAGCGCGACGATCTCGCCGACTATGCGGCCTGGGCCGACAAGGTCGTTGCCGGTTGCCGGGGGATCAATCCGCGGCTCGACCGCATTTTCGATGACGCTATCGCGCGCGCCAAGGCCGCGCTGGCTGAAACTGGGGGCTGACATGTCCGTGAAGATCAAGCGTTCCGTCTATGCCGACATGTTCGGGCCGACCACCGGCGACAAAGTGCGGCTCGCCGACACCGATCTGATCATCGAGGTCGAGAAGGATCTCACCACCTATGGCGAGGAGGTCAAGTTCGGCGGCGGCAAGGTGATCCGCGACGGCATGGGGCAGTCGCAGGTGACCAACGCGCAAGGCGCGGCCGATACCGTCATCACCAACGCGCTGATCGTCGATCACTGGGGCATCGTCAAGGCCGACGTCGCGATCAAGGAGGGGATGATCGCGGCGATCGGCAAGGCCGGCAATCCCGACATCCAGCCCAATGTCACCATCATCATCGGTCCCGGCACCGACGTAATCGCGGGTGAGGGCAAAATCCTCACCGCGGGCGGATTCGACAGCCACATCCACTTCATCTGCCCGCAGCAGATCGAGCACGCGCTGATGAGTGGCGTCACCTCGATGTTAGGGGGCGGCACCGGCCCCTCGCACGGCACCTTCGCCACCACCTGCACGCCCGGCCCGTGGCACATGGGGCGGATGATCCAGTCGTTCGACGCCTTCCCGGTCAACCTCGGCATTTCCGGCAAGGGCAACGCCTCGCGTCCGGCGGCGCTGGTCGAGATGATCAAGGGCGGTGCCTGCGCGCTGAAGCTGCACGAGGATTGGGGCACCACGCCGTCGGCGATCGACACCTGTCTGTCGGTGGCCGACGATTACGACGTCCAGGTGATGCTGCATTCGGACACGCTGAACGAATCCGGTTTCGTCGAGGAAACCGTGAAGGCATTCAAGGGCCGCACCATCCATGCTTTCCACACCGAAGGCGCCGGCGGCGGCCACGCCCCCGACATCATCAAGATTGCGGGCCTGAAGAACGTGCTGCCGTCCTCGACCAACCCGACCCGGCCGTTCACCCGCAACACCATCGACGAGCATCTCGACATGCTGATGGTGTGCCATCATCTCGATCCGTCGATCGCCGAGGACCTCGCCTTCGCCGAAAGCCGGATCCGCAAGGAGACCATCGCCGCCGAGGACATCCTGCACGATCTCGGCGCGCTCTCGATGATGTCGTCGGACTCGCAGGCGATGGGCCGGCTTGGCGAGGTGATCATCCGCACCTGGCAGACCGCCGACAAGATGAAGAAGCAGCGCGGAGCGCTGCCGCAGGACAAGGGCAACGACAACGACAATTTCCGCGTCAGGCGCTACATCGCCAAATACACCATCAACCCGGCGATCGCGCATGGCGTGTCGAAGCTGATCGGTTCAGTGGAAAAGGGCAAGATGGCCGATCTGGTGCTGTGGTCGCCGGCGTTCTTCGGCGTCAAGCCGGACTGCATCATCAAGGGCGGCTCGATCGTGGCGGCGCCGATGGGCGATCCCAACGCCTCGATCCCGACACCGCAGCCGGTGCATTACCGGCCGATGTTCGCCGCCTTCGGCAAGGCCCTGACCGCGTCCTCGGTGGTGTTCACCTCGAAGGCCGCGGTCACCGGCGGCCTCGCCCGCAAGCTCGGGATCAGCAAGAAGCTCTACGCGGTACAGAACACCCGCGGAAAGATCTCCAAGAAGAGCATGATCCATAACGACGCGACGCCCGAGATCGAGGTCGATCCCGAGACCTATGAGGTACGCGCAGACGGCGAGCTCCTGACCTGCGCGCCGGCCGAGGTGCTGCCCATGGCACAGCGCTACTTTATGTTCTAAAACCCATCCCGATATCTGAAACCAAAAGAGAAAACCGGGAGGAATTTCCGTGATTTACGTCGTTGCCACGCTGACCATCAAGCCCGAGACCCGCGCCGAATTCATCGCCGCGGCGACGGCCTGCATCAAGGAAACCCGCAAGGAGCCCGGCAACATCGCCTACGATTTGCACGAGAGCGTCACCGACCACAGCAAGATGGTGTTCGTCGAGCAGTGGGAAAACGCCGAGGCGCTGGTGCCGCATCGTACCGCCGAGCACATGAAGACGTTCGGCCGCGTTGCGGTGAAGTGCATGGCCGCGCCGCCGAAGATCGAGGTGATCACGCCCGAGAAGGTCGACGTTCGCTAACAAGAACAAGAACGGGAGAAACACCATGATCTATGTCATCGCAACCACGCCGATGAAGCCGGAAAACAAGGACGACTTCATTAGGGGACACAAGGCGTGCATCGCCGAGACCCACAAGGAGAAGGGCTGCCTCTCCTACGAGGGCCATGTCAGCGTCAACGATCCCAATCTGTATGTGGTCCGTCGAGCGCTGGGAAACCCGCGACGACCTGACCGCGCACAGCAAGGCGCCGCACATGAAGGTGTGGCGCGAATATTCCGCCGAAATGAAGACCGGCCCGACGGTGATCGAGATCATCAGCGACGCCAAGGTTCAGAAGCTCTGAGGCAATCGATGATCCGCGCAACCAAAGTCCTGGGACAGCATCGCTGGACAGAAGCGGCAGCCGACACCGTCGTGCTCGATTTCGACGACCGGCACCGGCGGCGGATGGTGATATCAGGGACGCGCGGGCTCGAATTCCTGCTCGATCTCGAGAACGCCATCGCGCTGCGCGGCGGCGACGCATTGGTGCTGGAGGACGGCCGCCTCGTCGAGGTGGTCGCAGCTCCGGAGCCGCTCGCGGAAATCCGCGGCAGCGATCCGCATCATCTGATCCGGGTCGCCTGGCATCTTGGAAACCGCCATCTGCCGACGCAGATCATGCCGAAAGGCCTGCGCATTCGGCGCGATCACGTGATCGAGGCGATGGTGAAGGGGTTAGGGGCCCGTGTCATCGAGATCGAGGCGCCGTTCGATCCCGAGGGCGGCGCCTATGCCGAGCACGCGCATGCTGACGAGCACGCGCATGGTCACGCCGGGCACGATCATGCCCATGGCGACGCGCACGATCACGGTCACCACCACGGTGATGGACATCACCACGACCACGATCACCATCATCATGATGAGCATTGCGACCATGCCCATCATCACCACGACCACTCCCATGCTCATGACCACAAATGAGCCTGATCCCGCTGCGGTGCGCGGCGGGATGGCGGAGGACGAGGCGGCCGCGCTGTACAGGCTGATGACGTGGCTGTCGCCGTCCTTTCCAGTGGGGGCGTTCGCCTATTCCAGCGGCATCGAATGGGCGGTCGAGGCCGGTGACATCACCGATGCCGCGTCGCTGCGCGGCTGGCTCGCGGCGATGCTCACCGACGGCAGCGGCTTTTGCGACGCCGTGTTCCTTGCGCAGAGCCATCGCGCGGCGTCGGAGCCCGGCTACGCGGGACTGAAGGAGATCGCCGAGCTTGCTGCTGCCTTCGTGCCGTCGCGCGAGCGGCAGCTCGAGACCACGACGCAGGGACGCGCCTTCATCGAGATTGCCCGTGCGGCCTGGAATGCGTCTGGCCTCGGCGCGATGATTGCGGCTTGCGGCGGGCCGATCGTGTACCCGGTCGCGGTCGGTATCGTCAGCGCTGCGCATGGCATCCGGCTGGCGCCATCGCTGCATGCCTTCCTGCATGCTGCGCTCTCGAATTGGATCTCCGCAGGCAGCCGGCTGATTCCGCTCGGGCAGACCGACAGCCAGCGCGTGCTGGCCGATCTCGAGCCGGTCGTTGCCGCGACCGCGGCGCGGGCCAACGCAGCTTCGCTCGAAGATCTCGGCAGCGCGACCTTCCGGGCCGACCTCGCAAGCCTGCGTCATGAAGCGCAGTATACGAGGCTGTTTCGGTCATGATGCGCTACACTGCCGGGTCGTCCCTGCGAAAGCAGGGACCCATAACCACAGACGCTTGTGGTTGTGCAAGTCTGCGGCCCCAGCTGCGCGCAACAACTCAATTCGGTGGTAATGGGTCCCGGCCCCCGTGCGCAATCGCGCACTAGGCCGGGACGACGATAGCGGAGGCACTGTTCACATGCCCACTTCTCACGGCCCGTTGCGCGTCGGCGTCGGCGGTCCGGTCGGCTCCGGCAAGACCGCGCTGATGGACCTGCTCTGCAAGGCGATGCGTGAGCGTTACGACATCGCCGCGATCACCAACGACATCTACACCAAATGGGACGCCGAGTTTCTGGTGCGCTCCGGTTCGCTGACACCGGACCGCATCGCCGGCGTCGAGACCGGCGGCTGCCCGCACACCGCGATCCGCGAGGACGCCTCGATGAACCTCGCTGCGGTCGCCGACATGCGGGCGAAATTCCCCGATCTGGACCTGGTGCTGATCGAGTCCGGCGGCGACAATCTGGCGGCGACCTTCTCGCCGGAATTGGCGGATCTGACCATCTACGTCATCGACGTCGCCGCCGGCGACAAGATCCCCTCCAAGGGCGGCCCCGGCATCACGCGATCCGACCTTCTGGTGATCAACAAGATCGACCTCGCGCCCCATGTCGGTGCGTCGCTTGAGAAGATGGACACCGACGCCAGGCGGATGCGCGGCGAGCGGCCCTTCGTGATGACCAATCTGAAGAAGAGCGACGGCCTCGACCGCATCATCAGCTTCATCGAGACCAAGGGTGGCCTTCGGTCGCAGGGCGCGGGCAAGGCGGCTGGCCGTTAATCATTGTGGCGGACCGTGGTGCGCTTCACCGTCACCCTGAGGCGCTCGCGTAGCGAGCCTCGAAAGGTGTACGGCCGCACTGTCCGGGCCGTTCACCCTTCGAGACGCGCTTCGCGCTCCTCAGGGTGACGGACGACGAGAGGGGAGCGCATTCCGCCGCAAAAAAGCTGCGCAATCGCCGGAACAATTTCCAACTTTGACGATTAGCAACCTTTGGTGCCGCCAAAGACCGCCGGATGGCGTCGTCGTTAATGTTGCCGACCGGCTCCTGTTGCGTACCGATGATCGCTATTCCATATTCCCTTGCGGCTGGCGTTCATCGCACCCTGATTTGTCGCCGCCCCCGCAGAAGCCAGATGCCTACCGTCCCCTTTCGCCACCCCCTGATTGCCGAGTAAGCGTGTGGTTCGACTGGGCTTCATCGTTGCATTGATTGCGCTGATCGGAGTTCTGCTCTCCGGTCTTGCCGCCTATCGGGTGCACGATCAGGAGCTCGCAATCGACGGTATCGCGCTGGCGCGGGCGATCGACGTCCATGCCAGCCTGGTGCAGGACCGCCTGACCGAGCGGGAGCTGCTGGCGCGGGTGGCCTCGGGACTGTTCCGGACCCCGTCGATGGTGAAGGCCAACATGCTGCAGCCGCTGCGCTCGGCGATCTACGCCTTCAAGACCGATTTCGTGGTCGCCGCCTGGATCGCGCGGCTCAAGCCGAACGAGCTGACCGCGGCCGAGGCGGAGCTGAAGGCCGCCGGCTTCACCAATCCCTCGATCCGCGATTTCGACGACCAGGCGCTCGACATCAAGGCGCTCGACAAGCCGATCAACGTGCTGATGGATGTCGAGCCGCGCAATCCGGAAACCCTGAGCATCCCGGGCCGCGCCTTCGACCGCCACTCGGTGGTCGGTCCGATGCTGGCGCGGGCAATGGAGAACGCCAAGCCCGTGGCCTCGGACCCGGTGCCGCTGCTGCGGCAGAACGGCCCGGTCGGGGTCGTGCTCGCTGCGCCGGTGTTCCAGGAGGGTGGGTCCGAGCCGGCCGGCTTCATCACCTTTTCCTACGAGCTGTCGTCGCTGATGCTGACCAACGACGATTCCTCGCTGTTCGCGGTGGCGTTGAAGGACCCGCGTGATTCCAACGACGAGTTCACCGCCAACGAGCAGGGCATCGTCACCTCGCGCGCGGTGCGCCAGGACGGCCCGCTGCCGTCGATGGTCCGCACGGTGACGTTCGGCGGCCGGGACTGGTCGCTCGACTATTACGCCAAGAGCAACGCCACGGTGCGTGCGCAGCAGACCGCGACCATCGTCGCTGCGATCGGCCTCGCGCTGACCGGCATCGTCTGCGGCCTGTTCGGCTATGTCGCCTACAACAATTTGCGCCTCAGCCGCGAGATCGAGGTTCGGATCGGCTTCGAGCGCCGGCTGACTGCGGTCATCGACGAGCTCAACCATCGGGTCAAGAACATCCTCGCGGTGATCCAGTCGATCGTGACCCGCACGCTGCGGCACGGCGCCGACATCGACGTCGCGCGCGAACTGTTGATCGGGCGCATCCACGCGATGTCGAATGTCGTCACGCTGCTCAGCGAGAGCCAGTGGCAAGGCGTCAAGCTGAAGGGCCTGTTCGAATCGCGCGCGATTCCGCATGCCGACCGGATCGCGGTGAACGGTCCCGACATCACCGTCAGCGCCCGCGCCGCGCAATCGCTGTCGCTGCTGTTTTTTGAGCTCGCCTCGCACTCCGACGAAGGGCTGTCGCTGGTCGGCAAGCATCCGCACATCGTCGCGAACTGGGAAGTCGCCGGCGAGGATGCGGACTCGATGTTCCATTTCCGCTGGGAGGAGTTCAACACCAGCCAGGCGACGCGGCGGGCCGACAGCGATTTCGGCCTGATCCTGCTCGACCGCGTCGCGCCGGAGGCGCTCGGCGGCACCGCGAAGCGCTACTTCACCGACGTCTCCTATGTCTATGAGCTCACCGCGCCGATGGACACCGTGGTCGATATGACCGAGCGCGACCGCACCGAGCAGCTCTCCGCGCCGGTCCGTCCGGCGAAGAAGTAGAGCGTCCCACGAAGTAGACCGCCGTGGCCCGCCTTAGGTTGAGTGGCTATGGTATTGCACGGATTGATCGAAATCAGGAGCGCCGGACGACGCTCAAATGATCTGTGACGGAATCCGGCATCCGTAATAGACCGCAACCGAGCGTTAAAACTTCGTTGAACATGCTTGGGCATATACCGAGCAGGATACCGTCTGAGGACCCCGATGAGGCTTTGGGTCAGCCTGACCTTGCTCGCGGCAGTTTTGCCTGTCGGGCTGTCGCTTGCCTTGACCCCGGCGACGGCGCCGCGCGACCCTGCGACAATCCGTGCCGGCTATCGCCGGCCCGACGTGGTTCCCTTCCCGAGCAGCAATCCCTATTCGGAGGCGAAATCCGCGCTGGGGCAGATGCTGTTCTTCGATCCGCTGCTGTCGCGGTCCAAGACGCACTCCTGCGCGAGCTGCCACAAGCCGAGCCTGTCATGGGCCGACGGCCTGCCGCGCGCCATCGGTGAGGATCCGAAAGGCTTGCCGATCCGTTCGCCGACGCTGATCGATGTGGCCTTCTTCGAGCCGCTGGGATGGGACGGCAAGTTCAAGGATCTCGAATCCGTTGCGTTCGGGCCGATTCTGAGCCCGATGAACCTGAACATGACCGAGCCGGAATTGATCGCGCGTCTCGCGGCGATCCCCGGCTATGTCGATGCATTTACCCACGCGTTCGGCGACGGCGCGATCACACGGCCGAGGATCGAGCAGTCGCTGGCGACCTTCGAGCGCTCCATCGTCGCGGGCGAAGCCCCGTTCGACCGCTGGATCAAGGGCGACGAGAGCGCGATCAGCGCAACGGCTCAGCGCGGCTTTGAGCTTTTCAACGGCAAGGGACGCTGTTCGTCCTGCCACAGCGGCCCATCCTTCTCCGACGGGTCCTTCCAGGATATCGGCACCGCCAAAGGCCAGGACATCGGGCGCGGACGTTACTTTCCGACCTCGGCGAAGCTGAAATATGCCTTCAAGACCCCGACATTGCGCGACGTCGTGCGCCGTGCGCCCTACATGCACGACGGATCGGTCGCAACGCTGGAAGATGTCATCGAGCTCTACAACAAGGGCGGGATCGAGCGGCCGAGCCGGTCGCCCGACATCAAGCCATTGTCTCTGACGGCAGGCGAGAAGAAGGACCTCATCGCCTTCCTGCAAACCCTGACCGCCACGGCCCCGCCGGTGGCGGGGATCCCCAAATTGCCGCGCTGAGCGCAGCAGAGGGTCTGGAACGGGGAGGCGTCAGGCGAGGTGCGGCAGTGCGGCCCCAAGCAGGCCGAGCCCGACGACTAGGAACGCGCCCGCGCAAGTCTCGAGGGCCGCCGTGCGCGACGGGGACGATTTTGTCACATAGGCGAGGGCTGACCCCACCCCGATACTCACGACGCTCAACGCTCCGAACATTTAACCGGCCTCCCGATCCGATTTGTCCGGGTTTCACTACGACAGTTGAATTGAGCCCCCGTGCCGGAATTAGCTAAAATTCGATGGAACCGGCCGGAAAAGATGCACTGAAGGACGGGTTGGGGCCTGCCTGCCGCAATTAACCACAATGCAACCAGCGGATGTCCGGAGGCAGGCGCAAAGCATAAAATTTGATATAAGTTAAACATAGTCCTTAAGCGTATGTGTGTGGGCGGTTGGTTCAATGTTTAGTGGGCGGGAGCGAGATGCCGCGTCGGCTGTGCGCTCCTTTTTCGCCACGTGCCTTGCAGCGGTTTTGTTTTGCGTCACAGCCGCGCGCAGTGCCGAGGCACATGTCAAATGGTTTTGCGCTTACGATGTCGCCGGTCAGCCGCGCGGACTCGAGAATGTCCTTTGCCTCGATTTTGAACTGCTGCTCGGCGTCGCCGTCTTCTGGCTGTTTGCGGGCTGCCTGATCGAGCCGACATCGCTGGGCGATGCGACCATTCGCGTGCTGGACCGCGTCACCGAAGCGCTTCGGCTGCACACTGAACTGATGATGCGCGCGGTCTGCGCGTTCTTCTTCATCTCGATCTGGGCCGTGGGGGGGATCCTGCTGACCCCCGAGTTGAAGACGTCGTCACCGCTCGTGGGCGCGTTGCAGCTCGCCATCGCCGCCGGCATGCTGTCGCGGCGCACGCTGCCGCTGTCGGCCGTGGGGATGGCGATCCTGTTCGGCATCGGCATTCGCGATTACGGCGTCTTCCATCTTGCCGACTACCCGATTTTTCTCGGCGTTGCCGCCTATTTTGCGCTGATCGGGCTGAACAAGGACCTGTTCGGAATCCGCCCGATCGATGTGATGCGGTACGCTGCGGCGGTGACGCTGATGTGGGCCTCGATCGAAAAATGGGCCTATCCGGAATGGAGCTTTCCGCTCCTGATCGAGCATGCCGGGATGACCCTCGGCTTCGATAACGAATTCTACATGCGCGCCGCGGGCATGGTGGAATTCGCGCTCGCCTTTGCCCTGATCTGGACGCCGCTGATCCGGCGCTGCGCCGCCGCCGTGCTGACGGGGATGTTCATCAGCGCGTGCTTCGAGTTCGGCAAGATCGACACCATCGGACACTCGGCGATCATCGCCGTGCTGTTTGCGATTCTTGCCGACAACAAGGTGTTGCCGCGCGATCGTCGCGCGCCGTGGCTTGCCCCGGTTGCGCTCTGTGCCGCGCTGTCGCTGACGCTGTTCGTCTACTATTTCGGCCACGCCGCGATCTTCAAGACCTCGGTCCTGTAGATCGTTGATCCCTGAGAGGGACTATTTGGCGACGTGGACTGCGAGCTTCATCTTCGGATGAATGCCGCACAGCACGGTGTAGTCGCCGGGCACCGAAAAGGTGACGTCGAACTTGCTGCCCGGCTGCTGGTCGCCCGAGTCGAAACTGAAAGTATCGGTGCTCAAATAAGCGTGATGCAACAGCTCGCCGTCATCGTTAATGAATCGTAAAACCTCGCCGCGCTTGATCGAAATCTCCGCGGGTTTGAATTCACGATCCTTCTGCGAGATGACATAGGGAGCCGCACCCAGAGCGGCGCCGGCTAGCGCTCCCGTGACAATCGCGGCCACTAAAGGCACGCGGCCGGACCGGCCGAGGCGCAGGATGCGCAACAAGCCTGACTGCATGAGACCCCCGCTTGAACCTCGAACACCCAACATCGGCTACCCCAGGGTGCAAGTGGTGCCTCCCGGATTACCTGTAACGATGATTATCGCTGGCTGATCTTAACGATTTCAGCATCAGTTCCAGTCACTACTAAAGCAATTTTGAGCAGACAGTCATTTTTCCGCAGCGCTGCGCGTTTCTGCGTGGCTTGAACATCGAGCACTACGGCGAAACGCGGGTATGGATAGCCTATTAGGCAACCTCAAGGTGAAGACCGGTGCAGCCATTCGGTTCGCAACCGGCGGCCTGTCGCGTCTTGCCCTGACCACGGGTTCGATCCGCACCCAGATTCTGATTTTCTGCCTCGCGATGAGCGCCGTTGCTGTCGCGCTCGGCGGATACTCCATCCTCGGCATCCGCCATGCCGGCGATCTGGTGGCCAAGACGTTCGACGAATCCCTGATGTCGATCAATTACGCCCGCGCGGCCGGTGCGGACTTCGCCTCGATGCGGGTGGCGTCGTCGCAGCGTCTGCTGACCACGGATCCGGAAATTCGCGCCAGCCTCGACAGCCAGATCGAAAAGCTCGCCAAGACGCTCTCGGAAGACCTGACGATCGCTGCCGACCGCTCGCAGTCCTCGCGGGCCGCGCAAGCCGCGGCAAAGGTTCAGGAAGCCGCCGACGCCTGGATGGCACTGCATCGCCGCGCCATCGGATCGTCGCTCGAGGGAAGCCCGGCGGCTGATCCGCAGTCCTCGGGCACCACGGTCGGCGACGTCGATCGCTACTCCAAGATCGTCAGCCAGCAGGTTGAGCTGCTGGTCAACTATACGGCCGGCGACGGCTTTCTGTTCAGGCAGAAGGCGCTCTCGACGATCAAGCGGGACCTGCAGCTCAACGTCGCCGGGCTGACCGTCGCGCTGTTCCTGTCGGCGCTGTTCTCGTGGGTGTTGGCGCGCCGGATCATCGGGCCCGTCGCCATTGCATCGCGGGCCGCGCGGAGCATCGCCGGCGGCGACCTCGACGCGACCGTCCCCAAGGGCGGCACCGACGAGCTCGGCACGCTGCTGACCGCCATGGAAACCATGCGCGACAACATCAGGCGGATGGTCGATCAGGAGGTCTCGCAACGCCGCTCCGCGCAGGCGCGGCTTTCCGATGCGCTCGAAACGTCGCACGAAGGCGTCGTGCTGCTCGATGCGGATGGCCAGATCGCGCTGGCCAATTCGCGCGCCAGCGAATTCATCCGTCTCTCGCCGCAGCTTCTGCGGTCGGATCGGCTCGATGCCCCCAGCCTGGCGCCGGCCGACAGTGACTTCGATGGCTTCGCGAGCGAGGCGCAGCTTTCCGACGGGCGCTGGCTGCGTGTCAGCCGCAGCGAGACGCAGGAGGGCGGCGTCGTTCTCGTCTACAGCGACATCTCCGCGTTGAAGCAGCAGAAGGCCGAGCTGCATGAAACCAATCTGCGGCTCGACGCGGCGCTCACGCACATGTCGCAAGGGCTGTGCCTGTACAACAGCGAGGCGCGGCTGCAGGTCGCCAACCGCAGGTTCTGCGAGATCTTCGATATTTCGCCGGAGCTCGTCGTTCCCGGAATGACCATGGAGGACGTGCTCGGCCTCAGCGTCGCCGCCGACAATCACGGTGACCAGACCGTCGCCGACCTGCTGGCGGAACGCGAGCGATCGATGGCCCAGCACGAGGGCAACTATCTGCAGCATCTCAGCGATGGACGGATCATTGCCATCGCGCAACGGCCGACATCGGACGGCGGCTGGCTCGTCACCTGCGAGGATGTCACCGAACAGCAGCGGGCCGAGTCGCAGATCGCGTTCATGGCCCGGCACGATGCCCTGACCAGGCTGCCGAACCGGACGCTGCTGGCCGAACGGATCGAGCTGGCGGTCGCTCAGGTCGGCCGCGGATCCGGCTTCGCGGTGTTCTGCCTCGATCTCGATAATTTCAAGCAGGTCAACGATACGCTCGGGCATCCGGTCGGCGACGAACTGCTGTGTGCGGTCGCCGACCGCCTCAACGCCTGCGTCCGCGAGGTCGACACCGTCGCGCGTTTGGGCGGCGACGAGTTCGCAGTCATCCAGTGTGGCGTCCAGGCCGGAGAGGAGGCCGAGCGCCTCGCTCGCCGCATCGTGGAATGCGTCGGCGCTCCGTACGAGCTCAACGGGCATCGCGTCGTTGTCGGATGCAGCGTCGGCATCTCGATGTCGCCGGTCGACGGCAGCACCGGAGAGAAGCTCCTGAAGAACGCCGACGTCGCTCTGTACCGCGCCAAGATGGAAGGCCGGGGTACCTGGCGCTTCTTCGAGCCCGCGATGGACGCCAGCCTGCAGCGGCGCCGGGCGATCGAGCTCGATCTCCGCGAGGCGATGGCCAAGGACGAGTTCTCGTTGTACTACCAGCCGCTTTACGATCTCCATCTCGACCGCATCTGCGGCTTCGAGGCGCTGCTGCGCTGGCATCACCCGAAGCGGGGAATGGTGGCGCCGGACCAGTTCATCCCGATCGCCGAGGAGATCGGCCTGATCGCCCCATTGGGAGAATGGGTCCTCAATCGCGCCTGCGAGCAGGCCGTCAGCTGGCCCAGCGAGATGAAGCTCGCGGTCAACGTCTCCGCGGTCCAGTTTCGCGATCCCGACTTCATCGACGTCGTCGTCAACGGGCTGGCGGCGTCGAAATTGTCGCCGCGCCGGCTGGAGCTCGAAATCACCGAATCCGTCTTCCTCGCGAACAGCAGCGAGACGCTTGCAACGCTGCACAAGCTGAAGGCGCTGGGATTGCGCATTGCGCTGGACGATTTCGGCACCGGTTATTCGTCGCTGAGCTATCTGCGCAGTTTTCCGTTCGACAAACTCAAGATCGACAAATCCTTCGTGCGCGACGCGACCGCGACGCATGGATCGAAATCGATCGTGCGCGCCGTCATCAGCCTTGGCAGGAGCCTTGGCATGACCACGATCGCCGAGGGCATCGAGACCGTCGAGCAGCTGGACCACATGCGGGCCGAGGGCTGCAACGAGGCCCAGGGCTTCCTGTTCAGTCATCCGGTCCCGGTGACCGAGATCGCGGGCAAGATCCTCGAATTGAGAAACGGCTTCAAGCCGAATGCCGTCAAGCAGGCAATGGCGGGCTAGGCTGTTGCGCCGGGTGCCGCGCGGACCCATCCCCAGGCCTCGCCGATATTGTCATCCGTTACGACGCCGGTCCGGCGAAAGCCCAACCCGTCTAGAATGCGCGAGGACGCGCCTGGGCACTCGATCGTTTTCATTCCCCCTGTATGCCAGGCGGATCGCAGCGTGTGCGACGCCCGAAGCGACGGCCCGCGAGATCCCTTGCAAAAGAAAAGGCGGCCCGATCGGGCCGCCCTTCCATTCTAGCATCGCGCTTGTCTAGCCGCCATTGCCGCCGATCACGGCGCGCACGGTGTTGTCGGGGCCGAAATCCTCGGCGCTGTCGACATAGAGCAGCGCGGAGAGCTTCGATCGCGCGCGGTTGACGCGGCTCTTGATGGTGCCGACCGCGCAGCCGCAGATCGCCGCGGCATCCTCGTAGGAGAAGCCGGAGGCGCCAACCAGGATCAGCGCCTCGCGCTGGTCCTGCGGCAGCTTTTCGAGCGCAGCGCGGAATTCCTCGAACTCCAGATGGGCCGTCTGCGACGGCTGGCTCTTCAGCGTCTTGGCATAGTTGCCCTCGGCATCCTCCACCTCGCGCCGCCGCTTCCTGTAGTCGGAGCGAAACAGGTTGCGCAGGATGGTGAACAACCACGCGGGCAGGTTCGAGCCGGGCTGGAACGAGTCGATATTGGCGATCGCGCGCAGCAGGGTCTCCTGCACCAGATCGTCGGCACGGTCACCATTACCGGACAGCGAGATCGCGAACGCGCGCAGGCTCGGGACCGACGCCAGGATGTCGTCGCGAAGTTCATTCGTGAGAGGCATTAGTCCCCTCCATTGTTCTTGTCAGTATCGCCCCCGGCCACAGCCGCCGCGGCAGCCTCGGGTCCGTCGAGTTTGCGGATCAGCTCCGCAAAGCGGTCGGGCACCCCCTGCCGCACCACGTCGTCGTACATGGCGCGAAGCTGGTGGCCGATTCTCGATTGAATCTCGGCGTTGAGACCGCCCTGCTTCTTTACTTCCTTCATGATGTGATCCACGCTTCCCCGGGAGTGAAGTCTCTGATTTTCAAGTCGATTCCTCGAAAAAAGAGGCTGGCCGCGTTGCCTCGTCGGTCAGGAGCTAATGCAAAGTTGCGCAGAAAGTTCCGGAAGGCTGGAACTATTTCGTGGAACTTTTTCGGCGCTCGCGCGTAGTCGGGCATGCAGGGGAACCTGGGGCGCCCCAAAATGGTACGCCGCCCCAGAGTACGCGGCCCCAGAGTACGGGTTTCAGGCCGGTTGGCCTCACGAACAAGGATGGAGTGGGAATGTCCCGATCACAGATCGTTGCCGAACACCTTCCGCTGCTGCGCCGTTATGCGCGCGCACTGACCGGAAACCAGGCGTCCGGGGACGCCTATGTCGGGGCCATGCTCGAGGCCCTGTTGCAGGACGGATCATTGCTGGACCAGACCCACGGTCCGCGCGCCGGGCTGTTTCGGTTGTTCACCCAGATCTGGAATTCGGTGTCGGTGAACAACAACGACAATGCCGACGTGGCGACGCTCTCGTTGCCGCCGGAGCGCCGGCTCTCCAACATCACGCCGCTGCCTCGGCAGGCCTTCCTGCTGCTGTCGCTGGAAGGCTTCTCGGAGGAGGAGGTCGGCTACATTCTCGGCACCGACATTGCCGAGACCCGCAAGCTGACCGATGCCGCCGGCCGCGAGATGGCCGCCGAGATCGCCACCGATGTCCTGATCATCGAGGACGAGACCTTCATCGCCATGGACCTCGAGAGCCTGGTCAAGAATCTCGGCCACAACGTCATCGGCGTTGCGCGCACCCATTCCGACGCGGTGGCGCTCGCCAAGAACAAGAAGCCCGGCCTGATCCTCGCCGACATCCAGCTCGCCGACGGCTCGTCGGGCCTCGATGCGGTGAATGAGCTGTTGCGCACCTTCGAGGTGCCGGTGGTGTTCATCACGGCCTATCCCGAGCGCTTCCTGACCGGCGAGCGGCCGGAGCCGGCGTTCCTGATCTCGAAGCCGTTCCAGCCGGCGATGGTGTCGGCGGTGGCGAGCCAGGCGCTGTTCTTCCAGCGCAACTCGCGCAACCGCACGCCGCGCGCGGCGTCGGCATGACCTGAGTTTACGCAAGAGGGCAAAGTGCAAGCCGGTGTGCCGAAAGGTACGCCGGCTTTTTCTTGAGCAAGGCTGCGTGGCGCGCGATGTCGAAACTATTTGCGGGTGACGTGCACCGGCATCGTGCCGAGCGCGCGCAGGCCCGAGCTGTCGCGGAAGGCGACCGGACCCGCAATGTCGAACTGCTTCACGCGGCTGGCGAGCGCTGCGATTACGGCCTCCGCCTCCAGCCGCGCCACCATCTGCCCGACACAGCCGTGGATGCCGACGCCGAAGCCCATGTGTCCAGACAGCCGCCGTCTGACGTCGAACTGGTCGGGATGCTCCCAGCGCGTCGCGTCGCGGTTGGCGGAGGCGAGCAGCAGCAGCACCTTCTCGTGCTTGCCGATCTTAACGCCCGCGATCTCGGTGTCATGCGGCGTGGTGCGGAATACGAACGGCGCCGGTGAATCGAAGCGCAGCGTCTCGTCGAACGCCGCGCGCGACAGCGACGGGTCGGCAGCGAGCAATGCCCATTGCTCCGGATGGCGCGCGAGCGTGTACAGCGCCATGCCGATCGCGCTGATCGTGGTGTCGAGCCCGGCCGAGAGCAGCGAGCGCACCAGCAGCGGAGCTTCCTCCGCGCTGATCTCGCCGGTGTCGGCCGCCTCGTAGACCTGTGCGCCAAAACTGCCCGGCCGCAGCGCCTCGCGCCGGCAGCGCGCCGCCACCCAGGGCAGCACGCGCGGCGCCTCTTTCATCAGGTCGCGAAAATAGTCGTTCTCGGGCCCGAAGCCGGCGAACACCATCGCGCCATAGGTCAGGAAGTTCTCACGGCCCTCCTGGTCGATGCCGAGCGCGTCGGGAAACACGCTGACCGGAAACACCTCCGCGATGTCCTTGATCGCATCGAACGATCCGCGCTCGACCAGCCCGTCGATCAGCCGCGTCGCCGTGGCCTTGAAATCATCCGCGAGCCGTCGCATCGCGCCGGGCGAGAGGATCCGCGCCAGCACCGCGCGGGTCCGCGTATGCAGCGGCGGATCGGCTTCCAGCACGATGCTCGGCGGCCGCCACGGCGTTTCCTTGAAGTGGTTCGCAAGCCCGGCGCCGCCGGCGTTGCTGAAATGGGCATGGTCTCCGAAGATCGTCTTGACCTCGGCAAAGCGCGGCACCGCCCAGATGTCATATTTGGTCAGGCGAACGACCGGCGCCGCGGCACGCAGCGCCGCGTAGGTGCCGTAGGGATCGGCCCGCGTCGCAGGGCTGAACGGATCGAAATCGCTGCGGACAATTTCGCCGGCGAGGGGGCTCGCAAGGGCGCTCATTGCATCCTCCCGTTTCATGATCAGTTAATTGACCATAGTCAATTAAATGGAGTAAGGCAAGGGGGGCCTCGTTTCGATTCCATCGGAGCGGAAAAGGCTCTAGAGCGTTTTCGAGCGAAGTGGGTACCGGTTCGCGTGAAGAAAACGCGTCGAAACGAGAAGCTAGAGCTTCGGTTCTGATTCAATCAGAACGAAAGTGCTCTAGGAGACGGCAATGTCGATCGAGGAGCGATCCAGCAAGGGTGCGCGGCGCTTTCAGCGCAGGGCGCGACAGGAGGCCGACAAGGCGGCGCTGAAGGCGTTGATCCTCGAGACCGCGCGCTCGGAGTTCGCCGCCGGCACGCTCGAGACCGTCTCGATCCAGAAGATCGCCGATGCGATCGGCTATTCGAAGGGCACCGTCCTCAAATATTATCCGACCAAGCTGTTGCTGCTGCTCGCGGTGAAGCAGCAGAATCTCGAGGCGGTTGCCGAAACGGCTCGAATGGGTCCGCGCGCAGACGGCCGACAGCGATGCGCGGCTGCGGCGGGTGATGGAAACCTATCTCGACTACTGGGCCGACAATCCCGATCACTTCCGCTCGCTGTTCTCGATGTCCGGCACGGTCGAGGACCGCCGGTTTGCCGACGGCGTTTATTTCGGCGAGACCGAGATCGCCCGCCGCAGCTACGAGCTGTTCGTGATCTCGGTGCGCGAGTATCTCGCGGCGCAAGGCGCCGAGCCGGCGTCCGGCCTGCCGCCGCGGCTCGCGACCGCGTTACTTGCGGCCGTGCACGGCGTGGTCGCGCTGACGCTCGGCACGCCCACCATGAAACTGCCCGACATGCGCGGCACCGGCCGCCTCCTGATCGCAAGCCTGATCGATGCCTGGACCAGCAAGCTTGCCGCCGCGCGGAAAAGCGAGGGCTGGCCGCGGATCTCGATCGGCACCTTTGCCTGACGGAATGGTATCCGAGATGCACGCCGACGCGGCATGCGCGCCGCGAAGTGGAATCGCCTGCTTCCGCCTGCTAAGCGCGGCCGATGGATGAGACGCAACGCGACCGAACGATCGGCTCTCTCTGCCTGGTGGTAACGGCCTTTGGCTGGGCCCTGAACTGGCCGCTGATGAAGCTGTTGCTGCAGCAATGGCCGCCGTTGTTCGCCCGCGGGCTGGCCGGGATCTGTGCGGCGGTGATCCTGGGCGCGCTGGCGCTGGCCCGCGGCCAGTCGCTCGCGGTGCCGCGCGAGGCGCTGCCGCGGCTGTTGTTCGCCTCCTTCACCAACGTCTTCGCCTGGATGGGTTTTGGCACCATCGCGATGAAATTTGTCACGGTCGGCGAGGGGGCGCTCCTTGCCTACACCATGCCGATCTGGGCGATGCTGTTTGCCTGGCCGGTGCTGCACAGCCGCCCGACGCTGCGGGATCTGGCGGCGCTGGTGCTCGGGGTCGCCGGGGTCGCGCTCCTGCTCGGCGGCAACGGCTTTGGGTTCAGCGCCGACAAGCTCACCGGCATCGCGCTTGCGCTCGCCTGCGCCATCCTGTTCGCGCTCGGCAACGTGCTGAACCGCAAGCCGCTGCCGATGCCGCCGCTCGCGGTGGTCGCCTGGCAGGTTGGCATCGGCTGTGGTGATGCTGCTGCTCGGCGTTCTGTTCGAGCACCCGAACTATGTCGCGATCACGCCGTTCGGCCTCGACTGCTTTGCCTATATGACGCTGATGCCGATGGGCATCTGCTATCTCACCTGGTTCGAGACGCTGCGCCGCCTGCCGCCGACATCGGCGTCGACCGGCATGCTGCTGGTGCCGGTCATTGGCGTGATTTCGGCTGCGATCATTCTCGGCGAGCCGTTGGGGCTGCGTGAGATCGGCGCGATGGCGCTGACGCTCAGCGGCGTGACGCTGGCGCTGCAGCGGGCGTGAGAAGGCGGCCGAGGGAACCGACGTTCACGCGACGCGTTCTCCTGAAAAGGGAGCTTGGCCATGCGCAAGGCGATCGCGCGGCTTGATGCGGAGCAGAAGGCGCAGCTGCTTTATCTCGCAGATCTCGGTACGGCGATGTTCACCTCGGCGCTTGTGGTCTGCACGCTGAAAGCGGTCGTGGACCTGTTCGTCGCCGGCTGAACCGCCGCAGCAGCGCCAACGCGCCGTTACTCCCCTTGCGGCGCGTCCCCTTGGGTGTGCCCATCCGGCCCCCGGTTAAACACCCCATACTCGCTCGACTTCACCCCGGCCCCTCCATCGACGCCGTTGCCGGCCAGACCGAGCCTGAGCAGTTCGCGCACGGCCGCGGCACGAGTCGGCATGCGGTGCCTGAAGCGGAAATCGTCGAGAGCCGATAATTCTTCGGGGGAAAGCATGACTTGAAGACGTTCAGCGCGAAGTTCATTCATCGCAAATCGCCCAGAATTAGTTAGTTGAGTAATTTGCTAAACGAACCAATTCGCGGTGGGTTCCACAGCTTGAGATAAAAGCGTCGATTGAGCAGGTTAATCAAATAAAATCAATGACTTACAAGAAAAACTAAGGGAACGATCCGGCTGCCCCTCCGTTGTCTGGCGGGAGTGACGCCATGACCAACCACGTCAAGCTGCCCCGAAAGCTATCCGAGGAGCCGGAAGCGCCGGAACCGCGGCGCCCGAGCCACGCACGGGTGATCGATCAACTGGACCGCTGGGCCAATAGTCCGGGTCTGCAACCGCCAAGGGTGAGTGATGCAGAAGACGATTCGGAAGCGGAAGCGATCTGAACCCCACACCTTCGAGCAGCGCCTCGAAGAACACCGGATGCGGCTCGAGAGCCAGCTCGCGGAATTGCCGCGTGGCGCCAAGCGCGAACAGATTGCCGCGCGCATCGAGCAGTTGCGGACCGCCGTCGAGCTGAACGCGATGCTGTCGATGAGCGAATGAGCAGTCACGCCGGCGCGGGACGCCGACTTGCTCCCGCCGCTGGGCTCGCCTACCATCCCTGCGTTGATGGGGATGGAGTCCCCCGATAACCGCCGCAAGGCTGATGACTTCTACCGGGCGCGACAGCGTCGGTAGGAGCATGCGCCACCGCCGATCTGCTGCGTGTCCCGCGAACGAGAAGGGGCAGAGCATGACGGGTCTTCCTGGGTCACTCTCAATCGCATTGTCGCTGGTCGGGTCGATCTGGCTCGTCGGTGTCGTCGCCCTATTGGCCGGCGCTCTGGGCGAGCTGATCGCCGCGACCTTCGTTGTTGGGCTTGTGACAGGCGTCGCCGAGTGGCGGGGCGGAAAGGCAGAATCTTGAGCGTTCAGTTGTTGGCGGCGGTCGCGATCGGCGGTTCGCTGGGATCGGTCGCGCGCTATCTGGTGGCGATCGGCGCGGGACGCCTGGTCTGCACCGGATTTCCCTGGGGCACGCTGGTGATCAATATCGTGGGCTCGTTCCTGATCGGCGTATTCGCGGAGTCCTTCGCGCTGACCTGGAATGTCAGCCAGGCGGTGCGGGTGTTTCTCACCGTCGGCATCTGCGGCGGCTTCACCACCTTCTCGACCTTTTCGCTCGATGCGATCGTGTTGATGCAACGGGGCGAGCTATGGCCGGCTGCTGCCTACATCGCGGCCTCCGTTGCGCTCTCGATCCTCGCGCTGTTCGCCGGCCTGTTGCTGGTGCGGGCGTTCGCGGCTTGATCGGTTGAACGGCGGCTCATTGCGGCCGCCGCCTTGGTTCAACCTGGTCTACGTTGCCTGCGGACCGTCCAAAAAAGTGAAGGGCTGGAGGTATCGTCTGCCGCCGGAATCCTTGGCGCGCCCGGGGCCAGCCGGTAGGATGGAACCCGGATCGTGGTCAGGGACCAAGGAAAGACTGCGGAATGAAGCATGTCGACGTCGCGGTGATTGCTGCCACGCTATGGCTGCTGGCGTCGATGGTGCTGGACATCCTGACGCCGAAGTCGATCACCGCGCTGATGATCGCCGCCGCGCTCGCGCCGCCGTTCCTGATCGGGATCGGCATCCATTTCGCACGCGAATATTTCAAGGCGAAGCGGCGCAGCTACCGGCCGCCGCAGTGGGA
Organism: Bradyrhizobium sp. JR3.5; assembly: GCF_054057015.1. NCBI lineage: Bacteria > Pseudomonadati > Pseudomonadota > Alphaproteobacteria > Hyphomicrobiales > Nitrobacteraceae > Bradyrhizobium > Bradyrhizobium sp. JR3.5. Next base: position 1,944,873 of record NZ_JBSRYV010000002.1, on the reverse strand, counting down.
CGAACGCTTCAGGAACTAGGCGGGGCAGGGCTGCAAGAAGGGCTGCGCCTGCTGCATTGAACTGCGCACATGGCTTGCTAAGGTTGCGCCATGACCGAGCATCTTCCCGACACGATCAGCCGCCTCTACACCGACCCCGGCGAATATGTCGACAGCGACCATCCCGCCGTCGAGGCGTTCGCCCGCGCCGCCGTCCCAGCCGATGCCGGCGCGCGCGACATAGCGAGCCGGCTCTACACCGCGGTGCGCGACGGCATCCGCTACAACCCCTATGTCAGCATGCGCTCGCCCGAGAGCTACCGGGCCTCTAGCGTGCTCGCCGCCGGTAATGGCTACTGCGTCGGCAAGGCGGCGCTCTATGCCGCGGCCTGCCGGGTCCACGGCATCCCGGCCCGGGTCGGCTTTGCCGACGTCCGCAACCATCTCACCACCGAGAAGCTGCGCCAGAGCATGGGCTCGGACCTGTTCACCTGGCACGGCTTCACCGAAGTGTTCGTCGACGGCGCCTGGCGCAAGGCGACGCCGACCTTCAACGACACGCTGTGCGCCAAGCTCGGCGTCAAGCCGCTCGATTTCGACGGCCATTCGGATGCGCTGCTGCACCCGTTCGACGGCGCAGGGCGCGCCTACATGCAGTACGTCAACGACCACGGCACCTATCACGACGTTCCGGCCAAATTCCTGATGCGCGAGATGGCGCGCGAATACGCCAACATGCAGGGCGAGGACATGTCCGGCCGCGACATGGAGCGCGAGGCGGCGGAGTAATAGCGCGAGCGCGCTGCGAACGTGGTGCGCTGACGGAAGCCGTCCTGGGTGAACGTGCGCCGGCTGAGGGGGCGGTGTCATGGATGCGGAGTTGCCGAAAGGTCAGGTCGGCCGCCCGGCCCCGGGCTGGGAAGACGCGGTCGCGCTGACCGGCTTCATCCTGGTCGCGGTCGGGCAGGCCTCCAATCAGGTGCTGGCGCGCGGCCTGGCCGGCTCGGTGCCGCCGTTCTCGCTGGCCTTCTTCCGCTGGAGCATCATCGCCATCGGCCTTGCGCCATTTGCGATCGCGGCGATCCGGGACGGCAAGATCCCGCTGGCGCAGAATTTTTGGCCGATCCTCGCCGCGGGCTTCCTCGGCATGTTCCTGTGCGGCGGTCCGGTCTACATCGCGGGCATCACCACCACCGCGATCCATATCGCGCTGATCTTCGCGCTGTCGCCGATCATGGTGCTGTTGATCTCGGCCGCGCTCGGCATCGAGCATATCGGTCCGCTGCAATGGCTCGGCACGGTGCTGGCGCTCGCCGGTGCGCTTTTGATCGTCTCTGGCGGCCGTCTGGAAACGCTGACGCAATCGAGCGCGGCCTGGGGCGATCTCCTGGTGGTGTGCGCCATGCTCGGCTGGTCCGGCTACACGCTGGTGCAATCGCGCGTCGCGCCGCACGCCTCGCTGCTGGCGCGGGTCAGCCTGTTCTCGACGGCCGGCGCGCTGTGCTCGCTGCCGCCCGCGCTCCAGGAAATGTGGACGACGCCGGCTGCGGTCTTCAACGCCCGGGCGTTCGAGGCCTATGTCTTCGCCGGCCTCGTCCCCGGCCTGATCGCCTATGCCGGCTTCGCCTGGCTCGGCGCAAGGTTCGGCTCGGTATGGACGTCGCTCGTGCTCTACGTCGCGCCGATCGCAAGCGCACTGCTGTCCTGGATCATTCTCGGCGAGCCGCCGAAGCTGATCCACCTGGTTGGCGGCTTGCTGATCCTCGGCGGCGTCTGGGCGAGCCTGCGCAAATAGATCCAGCTCCTTCCGGGGTGCAACCTTTTCCAGCCTCGTGCGTTGAATCCGGCGTTGATTCAAGAACTTAGTCGGAGGTCGTATGAATCTTACTCCCCAGCAGCGCAAGGTTCGTAACGAGCAGCGTCAGCAGGACGCGTCGCAGGCGATGAAGGAGCACCTCGCCCACGAGAAGGCGTTCTACAACAACTTCCACCGCCTCAAGGCCGAGCGGCAGGCGCGTGAAGCCGCGGAATCACGGAAGCCACCCGCTACAAAATAAGCGCCGAGAGCCACACACCAACCATCGGATTTCCCGGACCGAGAAGGAGCGGAAGCGAGGGGGCGAGCGCAAGCGAGTTCGCCCGAATGACGCGATGAAATCTCCAGGCTCATGGAGGACGTCAGATGTATTTTGCCGATAAGAAAACGGTCACTTGCAAATGCGGCGAGCCCTTGAGTGAATTGATGCTCGTCGACGACCAGACGACTGGAATCAAGTTTCATGTCGGTCGTTGCCTGTCCTGCCGTGAAGTGACGGTCGTTCGATCCCAGGACATGCCATCAAACGATAATGCCTGAAGCAGACAGTCCTCTCGCTCGGCGGAAGGACCGCTCCTTCAGCGTCGGGCTTCAATTGCGACGGCTGAGTGACAGGCCGGCTGACGCATCGTTCGCGGGACCGCCGAAAAAAGAGCAGGGCGCGACCGGCATCACCACGGTCGCGCCCTACGTCGCCGGTCAATGGGGCAGGGGGAATAACCGGCTCTTCCAATGACTCGCAGCCCCCCGGACTCGTTCCGCGCGAATCAAAATTTTTTCGTACACGGTTAAGTGATGGCCGGACGCGAGAACCCCACAGGTTTCGCTCGCGTTGTGTCCGTGATCGCCAACGGGAATTTCCATGGGGCGAGGGACATCACCATGTCAAAGATTCAAAAGGGAATTTTCGCTGCGTTGGCGGCTGGATTGACGCTTGGCGCGGTCCAGCTGGCGTCCGGCCATGATCTCATTGGCGGACAGCAGGTCACCACCCAATTAGCGCCGGAGAGCGCGGTCAATCGCGCCGCCAAGACCGACCGTGCCGCGGTTCCGATGACCGGCCTGCCGAGCCGGACCGTCGCGCTGAAGGTCGATCGGCTTCCCGATACGTCCGTCCTGGTTCGTGTTCCCGTGGCGCGGGAAGAGGCCCGCAATCACCCCGCAGCGCCGGCGCGTGCGCGGCCCGGCGACACCCGCAAGGTGGCCTGCGAGCCCGTGGTCAGCGTCCTGACCGAAGTGGCCAAGCTGCTGCAGCCCGGCCGCTGCGTGACCTGAGCACCCCTTGAACAGTGTCATCGCCCGGCTTGTCCGGGCGATCCAGTATTCCAGAGACAGCTGTCGTTGGCCGACAGGCCGCGGCGTACTGGATCGCCCGCCGGAGCCTGTCATCGGGCGCGCATTCGCGCGACCCGGTGGCGAGCGATGACGGCTGCGCTTGTTGGTGGCGGACCGGGAGGGCTATTCCTCTTCGTCCGGCTCGCTGCTGCCGGCGGCGCTGCGGCTTGCCATCAGGCCGAGTGCGAGGCCGCCGACCGCCAGGATCGGGATCAGCCGCTTCACGCCGATGGCCCGCACGATCTGCAGGCCGGTGGCGATCAGTGCGGGGTCGGCAAGCATTGTCGCCGCGGCCGATTTCGCGGCCTTGGCCGCTTTCTCCGCGCGGAGGCGCATCTCTCGCTTGCGCGCCATGTAAACAGCAATGGCGATCAGCGTGACGACGAGGAACACCGCGGCGCCGGACAGGCACGCCTCCACCGGACCATAGTGCTGCAGCACATAGACGAAGGCGGCCGCGCACAGGAAGGCGATGGTGATGAACAGCGCGATCGCGGCGGCGGCCGCAAGCGAGGTCAGCCGCAGCGCGCTGCCGGTGGATTGCTTGACGTCATCGATCAGCCGCTGAAGCATTGACCAGCCTTGCCCTGAAAAGTTTTGCTTTGAACCTTGCCTTGAAAAGCGCATCGACAAACGAGGCGGCGGCGCGCCAGCGCTGCCATCGCGTCCAGAACGGTGGTTTGCGCATGACCTAGCGCCGCCAGGTGACGCCGATCAAAAAGCCGAGGCCGAGCGCAAGGCCGACAGTCGCCAGCGGCCGCTGCGTGATCACCTCTTCCAGCGATTCCTCGATCGAGGAGGCGGCATCCTGCGCCGCGCCCATCATCGCGGTGCCGCGCTCCGACATGTCGTCGAGCGTCGCTTCCGCGTTGGCGCGCACATCCTTGTAGCGGCTGCGGGCCTGCTTGCCTGCATTGTTGGCAAACGAGTTGAGCGCGTCGGTGATCTGTTCGGTGAGGGCAGCGATATCGTTCTTCACGGCAGTAACATCCTTTTCGAGGCGTTCGTAGGTCGCTTTGTCCGTCATGTTCCTGATCCCAAATGCGCTGTCCGTGCTCGACATCGAAAGCTCCCGGAGAACGTGCGTGTTCGGAGAAAAACGCTTCGCACCTCGCAAGGTTCCAGATGCGAAACCGAGGTTAGTCCTCGGGAAGCTGCGGCGAATTGACCGGCATCAAATGCTCCTTGACGATCAATGCCACGATCAGCAATGGCGACGACAGGAAGGCGCCCATCGGGCCCCACAGCCAGGTCCAGAACGCGAGCGCGAGGAAGACCGCGAGCGCATTCAGCGACAGCCTGCGGCCGACGATCGTCGCGCGTCACGAAATGCCCTTCCATGAAGGTCACGACGGCAAAACATGCCGGCGCGAGCAGCCCCGCGCCGATGGTCGGCGAGGAGATGATGCCGACCACAACCAGCACCACGAACATCGCGACCGGCCCGATGATCGGAATGAAGTTCAGCGTCGCGGCGAGCGCGCCGAGCCCCGCCGGGTTCGGCATTCCCGTCGCCGCGCAGATCGCACCGGTGACGATGCCGATGCCGACATTGATCATCGTCACCGTCAGCAGATAATTGCCGAGATGGGTCTCGACCTCGTTGAGGATACGCAGCGTGCGCAATCGTGCCGCGCGGTCGCTGAAGGTCATCACCAGCCCGCGGCGCAGATCCTTCCAGCTCGCGATGAACAGGATCAGGGTGGCGATGAACAGCAGGAATTCGGCGAAGGTCGGCGACACGAATTCCAGCGTCGGCTGCACCCATTCGAATTTCGGCAGCTGGAGGTTGGCGAGCGTGTCGGGGCCGCCGACCATGCTCTGCAGCTCCTGCCACAGCGCGAGCGGCCGGTCGAACACATGCAGCTTCTCCCTCAGGATCGCGCCGAGCTCGGGCAGCCGCGAGCTCCAGTCCATGACAGGCGAGGCGATTAGTCCGACCATGAAGCTGACGGCGGCGCCGACCGCGATCACGATCAGCACTGCGCCGAGCGCGCGCGGGATCCGGTAGCGCTCGAGCAGGCTCGCCGCCGGCGACAGCATGGTGCCGACGATGAAGGCCATGGTGATCGGAAGGAAGAAGGCCCGTGCGAGATAGAGCACCCCGACGATGACGATCACCAGCAGTGCGACCAGCGCGAAGGCGACGGCCTCGGCGCGGCTGACAATCGGCGGCGTTTCGGCTGTGCTGTCGGGGAGGGGCGTGCCTTCGGTCGGATTGCCAAGCATACGTTCACCCGGAAAGGCGCGCACCAGACTCCTCCCGAATGGGGACAAATGAATTTCGTGTCAAATTGCGCACGACAACGGCCTTGTCCCCGGCAAAGGTTCCATCGCGCGCTCGTGAGAGATGGCGGGTTGACAATCGCGACTTTGCGACGATTCGCAGCGGAACTGTCTGATGGTTACGCGCGTTGGGTGGTCATCGCATCACCATGATGCGCATCCCGTCCAGGGGCAGCACATGACACAGCAGTCTCTCTCCAGCCGCCGGCTTGCGTCGCGCGCCGCGCGCACTCATGTCCGCACTTTTGCCTTCGCCGGCGTCCTGCTCGTGACGCCGTTCGTTGTCGCCACCTCGGCCAGCGCGCAAGTCAGCTCTCAGGTCCGCTCGTCCGCGCTCGGCTATGCGTCGACGCAGCCGGGCGGATTCCCCTCCGACGAGGTGATGACCGATCCCTCGACCGCGGCCACCGAGGACGGCGCACTGCCGGAGCGGCTGCGCCGCACCACCGTCGCGCTCAACACGTCTGAGGCGCCCGGCACCATCATTATCGATACCGGCAATACCGCGCTCTATTACGTGCTCGGCGGCGGCCGCGCGATCCGCTACGGCGTCGGCGTCGGCCGCGAAGGCTTCACCTGGGCCGGGGTGCAGACCATCAGCAACAAGGCGGAATGGCCGGACTGGCATCCGCCGGCCGAGATGATCAAGCGCCAGCCCTATCTGCCGCGCTTCATGGCCGGCGGCCCCGGCAATCCGCTCGGTGCCCGCGCCATGTATCTCGGCTCGAGCGAGTACCGCATCCACGGCACCAACGATCCGTCGACGATCGGCAAGTTCGTGTCGTCGGGCTGCATCCGCCTGACCAATGAGGACGTCACCGACCTGTTCAACCGGGTCAATGTCGGCACCAGGGTCGTGGTGCTGCCGAAGAGCGGACCGCATATCGCCGCCCGCGAGCTCGGCCCGGCCGCGACGCAGATCTCGGTCCGGCCGGTGCCGATGCAGCCGCGCCCCGCGGTGATGACGCTGCCTTCCGGCCGTCAGGCGTTGAACGTTCCGGCGGCTTCCTCGTTGTACTAGAGCGTTTTCGAGCGAAGTGGATACCGGTTCGCGTGAAGAAAACGCGTCAGAACTAGAATCTAGAGCCGCGTTCCGATTCAATCGGAACGGGGCTCCAGGGATCGGCATTGGACTGAGGGTCGGTAATGGTGAAGGGGCACGTCAGGCGATGGACGTTCGGGACGGCGGCGGTGCTTGGCCTGTCGCTTGCGTCCGCGGCACAAGCCCAGGATTTCTTCTCGCAACTGTTTGGCGGCTTCATGCAGGGCCGTCCGCCGGTGATCCGGATGCCGTTCGATGACGGCCCGGCGCCTGTGCCGCGGTCCGAGCGGCGCGCGCGCTATGATGTCGGCCAGGCTTATTGCGTGCGCACCTGCGACGGCCGCTATTTCCCGCTGGCTGCGACCGGCAGCCAGAGCAAGGCTGAGAGCTGCAACAGCTTCTGCCCGGCGAGCGCGACCGAAGTGGTCTATGGCGGCAATATCGACAACGCCGCGACCGAAGACGGCAAGCCGTATTCCGAACTGCCGAACGCATTCCGCTATCGCGACGAGATCGTCTCGGGCTGCACCTGCAACGGCAAGGACACTGTCGGGCTCGCCGCGGTGAAGATCGAGGACGATCCGACCTTGCGCAAGGGCGACATCGTCGCCGGCAAGGACGGGCTGATGTCGGTCGGCCGCCCGGACCGACGCGGGGCATCTCTCAACTTCACGCCGGCGCCGGATCGCATCCGCGCCAAGTATCAGCGCGCGCCGGTGCTGGCGCGCGAGTAGCGTCGCTCATGCGAGAGGTCGGCCACTTTCGGTTCCGTTCGCTGGAACCGGCCTTGCGCTCGCACGTTAGCAACGGGCGAACAGCACATTCACCGATGCCATCAGGGGGCCCCGCATGCTCGTCGGCGTACTCGTCACCTTCCTTGTCGTTATTCTGGTTCTTTATCTCATCAACATGCTGCCGCTCGACGGCCGCGCCAAGCAGATCGCGCGCGTCGTCGTCATCATCATCGGCATCGTCTCGCTGCTGAAATATTTGGCGGTGTTCTAGCTTCGTCATTGCGAGTGAAGCGAAGCAATCCATCTCACCGCGCGAGTGGAGCAATGGATTGCTTCGTCGCTTCACTCCTCGCAACGACGTCGATGCAGCACCATGAGGGTCTACAGTTCAGCCGCGAAACAAGGCGCATATCCTCGTCCACCGCTGTCATCGCCCGGCTCGACCGGGCGATCCAGTACGCTGCGGCTCCTCGATTCAAGCACAGACGTCTCTGGAATACTGGATCACCCGCATGCGCGGGTGATGACGCTGCGAGGGGCGTCCGCAGGATTTCTGAAAAATAGAAGAATATCGCTGATTTGCCCGACGAGTCAAGTTGCCGTATCCGCCAGCCGCCGCCGGCTACTTTGCATGGGGTTGTTTTCGATATTTTGGCACTACGCCCCTGCGACGGCAGGCTATCGCATCCGGCTCCTCTAGCGCCACCTGCGGCGCCAACAAAAAAGCCCCGGCTTATCGCCGGGGCTTTTGCTTTTGGTTGCGATCGCTCGCAGATCAGCCCGCGGCCTTGGCCTCGCGGCGGCGCGCGGTGAGGATGTATTCGGTGTAGCCGTTCGGCTGCGTGCGTCCTTCGAACACGAGGTCGCAGGCCGCCTTGAAGGCCACGCCGTCGAACGCCGGCGCCATCGGCTTGTACAGGGGATCGCCGGCATTCTGCTTGTCGACGACGACGGCCATGCGCTTCAGCGACTCCATTACCTGATCCCTGGTGATGACGCCCTGATGCAGCCAGTTCGCCAGATGCTGGCTCGAGATGCGCAGCGTCGCGCGGTCTTCCATCAGGCCGACATCGTGGATGTCGGGCACCTTGGAGCAGCCGACGCCCTGGTCGATCCAGCGCACGACGTAGCCGAGGATGCCCTGGCAGTTGTTGTCGATCTCCTGCTTCACGTCATCGGGCGCCCAGTTCGACTGCGACACCGGAATGGTGAGGATGTCGGAGAGTTTTGCACGCGGCCCGCCCTTGGCGAGCTCCTGTTGCCGGGCGATCACGTTGACCTGGTGATAGTGCAGGGCGTGCAGCGTGGCCGCGGTCGGCGACGGCACCCAGGCGGTGGTGGCGCCGGCCTGCGGGTGGCCGATCTTCTGCGCCAGCATGTCGGCCATCTTGTCGGGCGCCGCCCACATGCCCTTGCCGATCTGGGCATGGCCGGGCAGGCCGTCGATCAGGCCGTTGTCGACGTTCCAGTCCTCATAGGCCTTGATCCACGGCTGCGCCTTCATGTCGTTCTTGCGGATCATCGGACCCGCTTCCATCGAGGTGTGGATCTCGTCGCCGGTGCGGTCGAGGAAGCCGGTGTTGATGAACATGATGCGCTTGGAGGCGCGCTGGATGCAGGCCTTGAGGTTCACCGTGGTGCGGCGCTCCTCGTCCATGATGCCGACCTTCAGCGTGTTCTCCGGCAGGCCGAGCATCTTCTCGACCTCGGCGAACAGGTCGCAGGTCAGCGTCACCTCGTCGGGGCCGTGCATCTTCGGCTTGACGATATAGGCCGAGCCGGTGCGGCTGTTCCTGACCTTCGAATTGCCCTTGAGGTCGTGGATCGCGAGCAGGCCGGCGACCGCGGCGTCCAGCAGGCCTTCGGGGATCTCCTCGCCCTTGGCGTCGAGCACCGCGTCGGTGAACATGTGGTGGCCGACATTGCGCATCAGGAGCAGGCTGCGGCCGTGCAGCTTCAGCTCGCCGCCGTCGGGCTTCTTGTAGACGCGGTCGGCATTGAGCGATCGCGTCAGCGTCTTGCCGCCCTTCTCGAAATCGGCCGACAGCGTGCCGTTCATCAGGCCGAGCGTGTTGCGATAGACCAGCACCTTGTCCTCGGCGTCGACGGCGGCGACCGAGTCTTCCATGTCGAGAATGGTCGAGACCGCCGACTCCAGGATCATGTCGGCGACGCCGGCCGGATCGTCCTTGCCGATGACGTTGCTGCGGTCGATCTTGACCTCGACATGCATGCCGTTGTTGACGAGCAGGATTGCGGTGGGCTGGGCGGCATCGCCCAGATAGCCGGCGAACTGGGCGCCATTCTTCAGCGCGGTCGAATTGCCGCTTTTCAGCTTGACCGACAGCTGGCCCGCGATCACGCCGTAGAAGGTCACGTCGGTGTGGCTTCCGGTCGCGAGCGGCACAGCGGCGTCGAGGAACGCCTTTGCCTTCGCGATCACCTTGTCGCCGCGGGCCTTGTTGTAACCCTTGCCACTCTCGCTCGGATCATGCGGGATTGCGTCGGTGCCGTAGAAGGCGTCGTACAGCGAACCCCAGCGCGCGTTGGCGGCGTTCAGTGCGTAGCGGGCGTTGGTGAGCGGCACCACGAGCTGCGGGCCGCAGATCTTGCCGATTTCCTCATCGACATTTGATGTCTCGACCTTATGGGTCGCGGGCTCGGGCAGCAGATAGCCGATGTCCTTGAGGAACGCGGTGTAGGCGTTGATGTCGAACGGCTTGCCCTTGTTGGCGCGATGCCAGTCGTCGATCTTGGCCTGCAGCGCGTCGCGGACCGCGAGCAGTTCGCGGTTCTTCGGGCCGAGCTTCTGGATGATGGCGGCGAGTCCTGCCCAGAACGCGTCGGGCGCGATCCCGGTTTTCGGCGTCGCCTCCTTGGCGATGAAATCGAACAGGACAGGGGCGATCTTCAATCCATGGGCATCGACACGAGTCATGATGGGCTTTCTCAAAGAAATGGGGCGTTTAGGGGCTGCTTTCGCAAGAAATCAGCAAAAAACGCGCCAAAGGCGGCGTTCACGGCCCTTTTTGCCCTAAAGCCGCGGCTCTGAGAAGGCCCCCTTTCCCCCGGGCGCGGCACCGGCAGAGAGCGCGGTCACGGCGCCCTGGTCCGTACCTTGGTGGCGATCAGCAATGCGGCGAGCAACAAGGGAATTGCGCCCGCCGCAAACACGGCTGCCGCGCCCATCAAATCGAGCACCAGCCCGCCGCCGCTTTCGGTCTCATCGGGCACCATGCGGGTGATCCAGGTCGTCGTCGCGACCGGTACGCCGCTGAAAGCAAATCCCCAGAGTGCGGCCAGCACCAGCGCGGGAATGACGTCCTTGCCATAGACCGAGAGCAACAGACCGAGCACGCTGATCGCCAGCGGCATCGCGATCAGCGTAAGCTTGAGATTGCGCTCGGCCATCAGCCCGCTCGCGAAGGAGCCGATATAGTTGGCGACGCCGAAGGCGAGCAGCGTTGCCGCGACGCCGGCGGCGCCAAGCCCGGTCACGCTTTCAAGGAAGGGACGGATATAGCCGAAATAGCCGAAGTGTCCGGTGAAGACCAAGGTTGCCGCGAAGATGCCGGCACCGATCCCCGGCCGTGTCAGGATGTCGATCAGGATGCCGAGCCCGGCTTCTCCCTTCGGGGCCAGACGCGGCAAAGCCAGCGCCTGGACGACGAACACCGCTGCGCCCAAATGCCGTCGCGAGCAGGAACACGGAGCGCCAGCGACCGGTTGAAACCGCCCTGGATCGCCCGGTCCCGTCTACGCCAAGGCTTCGACGGGGCTTGGCTCGCCGAAGCTTTAGCGAAGGCGGCAAACCGGGCGATGACAGTTGAGCAAGGTCAGATATTCGCCGCGAGGTCGGTCAGTTCGTCGAACAGGATGCCGGTCGTGACCAGCATCCGCTCGATCGCGTCGGTGGCATCGCTGACCGAGCGGTTCGAGGTGTCGATCGTCAGTTCGTTGCCGGTCGGCGGCTGGTAGTCGTTGGTGATGCCGGTAAAGGACGGCAATCCGCCGGAGCGTGCCTTGGCGTAATGGCCCTTGGGGTCGCGGGTCTCGCAGACCTCGGCGGGCGTGGCGACGTAGACTTCGCGGAACGCGCTGTCGGCGATGCGGCGTGCGGCCGCACGGTCGGCGGTCGACGGCGACACCGCGGCGACGATGGCGATATGGCCGTTGCGCGCCAGATGGGTCGCGACCTCGGCGAGGCGGCGGATGTTCTCGGTGCGATCCTGCGGCGAGAAGCCGAGGTCGCTGTTCAACCCGGCGCGGAATGTGTCGCCATCGAGCAGGATCGGCGAGCCGCCATTGCCGAACAGGCGCCGTTCCAACGCCCTTGCCAGGGTCGACTTGCCCGAGCCGGGCAGGCCGGTCAGCCAGACCACCGCGCCATTGTGATGGTGGCGCGCCGAGCGCTCGTCCGGCCGCAGCGCGGATTCCACCGGCACGATGTCGATCGGCACCGCAGGCCGGCCGGCATCGACCGACAGCACGAGGCCGCCGCCGGCGATGCGCCCGTTGACCTCGATCACGAGGCGGCCGGTGCGCGGATTGTCGGTGTAGGGATCGGTCGCAACCGGCTGCGCCAGCGAGATGTCGATCTCGCCGACATGGTTGCGCGCGATCGCGGTGTTCTCTTCGTTGGACAGCGCGCCGGGATCGATCGCCTTTTCGATCGCGACCACGGTGGCGCGGCTTTCCTTGGTGCCGAGCCGGATCAGGATCTGCTCGCCCGTGGTCAGCGGCTTGTCGTGCAGCCAGAAGATCCGCGCGCGGATGCGGCGGGTGTCGCGCGGGCTCTGCCCGCTATGTCCGATGATGTCGCCCCGCTCGAGGAACAACTCGCGGTCGAGCGTGATGCCGACCGAGCGCCCCGCGCCCTGCGGACCTTTGACCGGCGTCACCGGCCAACTCTCGACCGTCTTGATCTTCGCGATCTTGCCCGTGGGCATGATGACGATCTCGTCGCCGGCCTTCAGGCTGCCGGACTCGATGCGGCCCGCCACGATGCGGCGGTCGTCGAACTTGTAGATCGCCTGCACCGGCAGCCGCAGCGGCAGCTCTGCCAGCGGCGGTGCCGGCTCGAGCGCATCGAGCGCCTCGACCACGGTCGGTCCGTTGTACCATCCGATCCGCGGCGTGTGTTCGGCAACGCCGTCGCCGTCGCGCGCGGAGATCGGGACCACGGCGGTCGGCGTTACGCCGAGACCGATCAGATGCGCGGAAATCTCGTCGCTGATCTCGTCAAACCGGGAAGCACTGAAATCGACCCGGTCCATCTTGTTGACGACGACCGCGACCTGCTTCACGCCGAGCAGATGCAGGAGATAGCCGTGCCGCCGCGTCTGCGAGCGGACGCCTTCGAGCGCGTCGATGATCAGCACCGCGCCGTCGGCCTGCGAGGCGCCGGTGATCATGTTGCGCAAAAACTCTGCATGGCCGGGCGCGTCGATCAGCACGACGTCGCGCGAGCGGGTGCGGAAGCGGATCTGGGTGGTGTCGATGGTGATGCCCTGGTCGCGTTCGGTCTGCAGCGCGTCGAGCAGGAACGACCATTCGAACGGCATGCCGCGCCGCGCGCTGACCGCCTTCAGCATCTCCAGCTTGCCGTCCGGCAGGCTGCCGGTCTCATGCAGCAGGCGGCCAACTAGGGTGGACTTGCCGTGGTCGACATGGCCGACGATGACGATTCGCACCTGGGGACGTGTGGTGCCGTTGGGGGTCGCCGAGATCGAGGCGGTGGGAAGAATCATGTTCATCAGAGCACTCACGCCAAACTGGGATCAGAGATAGCCGGCGACACGCAGTCGCTCGAACGCATCCTCGGTTTCGTGATCGAGTGCGCGGCCGGCGCGCTCCGGGATCTTGGTGTTATCGAGCTCATCCAGGATTTCATCGATGCTGGATGCGGTCGAAGCCACCGGGTTGGTGATGTCCTGATCCCCCAGCGAGCGATAGCGCTTGCCGTCCTTGGCGAGATAGAGCGGGATGATCGGAATGCCTTCGCGCTTGGTGTAGGCCCAGATGTCGGCTTCGGTCCAATGCAGGATCGGATGGATGCGCAAGTGTGCGCCTTGCGGCGGCGAGGCGTTGAAGTGATCCCAGAATTCCGGTGGCTGGTCGCGCACGTCCCATTCGCCTTCCAGGCCGCGCGGCGAGAACACGCGCTCCTTGGCGCGCGTTGCCTCTTCGTCGCGGCGGATGCCGGCGATCAATCCGTCAAAGCCGAATTTGTTGAGCGCGAGCTTCAAACCCTCGGTCTTGCGCGCGGCGGAACGCGCGGCCGGCGGCAGGGTCGGGTCGACGCTGTCGATCGGCGGGCAGGGCTCGACGCGCAGGTCGAGATCCCATTCCTTGCCGAAGCGATCGCGGAACGCATACATCTCCGGAAACTTCTTGCCGGTGTCGACATGCAGCGCCGGGAACGGAACCCGGCCGAAGAATGCCTTGCGCGCCAGCCAGATCATCACGTTGGAGTCTTTGCCGAGCGACCACAGCAGCGCGAGCTTTTTCAGCCGGGCGAACGCCTCGCGCAAAATGTAGATGCTCTGGGCCTCCAGCTCATCGAGATGATCCATGGACGGGGGGGCCTGATTGGCAGGAATCCCCGGCACGGAAGATGCACTGCGAAGGGCTGCGGACCGCGTTCCGGCAGCGGCGGATTCGTTGTCGAGAAGATGCATCTCTTGGCCTTGGCCTGTGGAGTTGAAAATTCTAAAGTTGCGCTGCAATAGAGAAGAAATAATTTTCTCTTTGCTTGGCCTTGATCGAGAGATAAATAGAAAATAATTTCAGTCAACCCCCAAGTTGGGGAAGCGAGTGTCTGATGCGATATCTGCCGGTGTTTCTGGATCTGCAAAGCGGCAAGGTGCTGCTCGTTGGAGCGGGCGAGCTCGTGCGCGCTAAGTTGCGGCTGCTTGCAGCTGCCGGCGCCGCGGTTCGCTGGTACGCGACCGACGGCGATCATGAGCTCGCCGGCATCGCGGCGGAGGACGCCGCGCGCATCGAGCGCGCCGAGGGCGATCCGCTCGCAGCCGATCTCTCCGATGTCATCGCCGTGCTCTGCGCCGGTGCAGGCGAGGTCGGTGTTGCGATGTCGGTGCGCGCCAAGGCGATTGGCCTGCCGGTCAACGTGATGGACGACCTCGTGCACTCCACCTTCATCATGCCTGCGATCGTCGATCGCGGCGATGTCGTGGTCGCGGTCGGAACCGGCGGCACGTCGCCGGTTGTGGCGCGTCGCATCCGCGAGAAGATCGAGGCGGTGCTGCCGGCGCGGATCGGCGATCTCGCCGGCTTTATCGGCCGCTTCCGCAAACCGATGCATGCGCGGATTGAAGAATTTCCGCTGCGCCGCCGCTTCTGGGAGCGCATCGTCGACGGCCCGATCGGCGCGCTGGTGCTGGCCGGCCGCAAGGACGAGGCCGAGCACGCGCTGAACGCGATCGGCGATCCCGCCGCATTCGCCGGCGCTGATACGGAAGGCAAGGCTGTCGGTCATGTGACGCTGGTCGGCGCCGGTCCCGGCGATCCGGATCTGCTCACCGTGAAGGCGCTGCGCGCGCTGCAGGACGCCGACGTCGTGTTCTATGACGAATTGGTGTCACCGGAAATTCTCGACCGCATCCGGCGCGATGCCGCGCGGATTCCGGTCGGCCGCCGCATCGGCAAGCCCGGCATCGGCCAGGACGCCATCAACCGCCTGATGATCGAGGCCGCGCAGTCCGGCCAGCGCGCGGTGCGGCTCAAGGGCGGCGATCCCCTTTGTGTTCGGCCGCGGCGGCGAGGAAATCGAGGCGCTGCGCGACGCCGGCGTCGCCTACTCCATTATTCCCGGCATCTCCGCCGGTCTCGGCGCGGCCGCGCAATTCGAGGTGCCGCTGACCTTCCGGCACGAGGCGCTGCGCATCACCTTCCTGACCGCGCACAAGGCGCGCGATGCCGAAGTGGTCGACTGGTCGGTGCTGACCGACACCAGGATGACCGTCGTTGTCTACATGGGCATGACCGCGGCGCCCTCGATCCGCGAAGGTCTGCTCGCCGCGGGCCGCTCGCCGGAGACGCCGGTCGGCGTGTTCGCGCGCGTGACGCGGCCGGACGCCAAGGCTGCGGTCGGCACGCTGGCGCGGCTGCCCGAGCTGGTCGAACAGGTCGATGGCGGTCCCGCTGTCCTCATCATCGGCGACGTGGTCGCACATTCCGCGCCGTGGAGCCGATCCAACGTCACCCAATTGTTCTCCAACCAGATGTTCTCCGAACTGCTGAAGGCTGCCGAATGACCTCTCCGCTCGAACAGAAGAAAATCAGGATCACAGGCCCCTCGGTGGTGACCGCCAACCGCACCTGGGACGGCGCCGTCGTGTATCGAACCGCCAAACAAGGCTGGTCCACCGAACTCTCCGATTCCGCCGTCGTCAGCACCTCCGACGACGCCCGTGCGCTGTTGGCCGAAGCCACCGCCGACGACGTCGGCGCGGTCGGCCCCTATATCGCGCCGGTCGAGCTCAGGGATGGCGGCAAGGTCAAGCCGGGCAATCTCCGCGAACATATCCGCGCCAAGGGCGTCACCATCGATCTTCAGGTCCCCGCGTAAGACGCGCCGGCGTAAGGCTCATCGAACATGTATGCTTATGACGAACTCGACCGCACGCTGATCAACGAGCGTGTTTCGGAATTCCGCGATCAGGTGAAGCGCCGCCTTTCCGGCGAGCTCACCGAGGACGAATTCAAGATCCTGCGCCTGCAGAACGGCGTGTATCTGCAGCTGCACGCCTACATGTTCCGCGTCGCGATCCCCTACGGCACGCTGTCGTCGAAGCAGATGCGGCGGCTCGCCCATGTCGCGCGCCGCTACGACCGCGGCTATGGCCACTTCACCACGCGGCAGAACATCCAGTTCAACTGGATCAAGCTCGCCGAGCTGCCAGACGCGCTGGCCGATCTCGCCGAGGTCGGCATCCATGCGATGCAGACCTCCGGCAACAACATGCGCAACGTCACCTCGGACCAGTGGGCCGGCGTCGCGCCGGGCGAGATCGAGGATCCGCGGATCTGGTCGGAGCTGATCCGCCAGCACACCACGCTGCATCCGGAATTCTCGTTCCTGCCGCGCAAGTTCAAGATCGCGATCACCGCCGCAGAGCACGATCGCGCCGCGATCAAGATCCACGACATCGGGCTGCGTTTGCACAAGAACGCCGACGGCGAGACCGGCTTCGAGGTGCTGGTCGGCGGCGGTCTCGGCCGCACGCCGTTCATCGCCAAGACCATCAAGCCGTTCGTCCCGGGCCGCGATATCCTGAGCTACATCGAGGCGATCCTGCGGGTCTACAACCAGTACGGCCGCCGCGACAACATCTACAAGGCGCGCATCAAGATCCTGGTGCATGAGCTCGGCATCGAGAAGTTCGCCAAGGAAGTCGAGGAGGAATGGAAGCAGATGGGCGATGTCGGGCTGACGCTCGATCACACCGCCATCGAGGAGGTCCGCTCGCGCTTCTCCTATCCTCCTTACGAAAAGCTGCCGCACATGCCGGACGAGCTGAAGCAGGCCGCGCATGACAAGCTGTTCGAGCGTTGGCGCAAGAATTCGGTGTCGGCGCACAAGGTGCAGGGCTATTCGATCGTGACGCTGTCGCTGAAGCCGGTCGGTGGTCCGCCCGGCGACGCCACCGCCGAGCAGATGGACGCGGTCGCCGACCTCGCCGACAAATATTCGTTCGGCGAGATCCGCGTCGGCCACGAGCAGAACCTGGCGCTGCCGCACGTCGCCAAGCGCGACCTGCCACAGCTGTTCAAGGCGCTCGACCGCCTCCGCCTCGCGACGCCGAACGTCAATTTAGTGACCGACATCATCGCCTGCCCGGGACTGGATTACTGCTCGCTGGCCAACGCGCGCTCGATCCCGATCGCGCAGGAGCTAACGCGGCGCTTCGCCAACCACGACACCGCCGACCTGATCGGCCGGCTGCACATCAACATCTCCGGCTGCATCAATGCCTGCGGCCATCACCATGTCGGCCACATCGGCATTCTCGGCGTCGAGAAGAACGGTGAGGAGTTCTACCAGATCACGATCGGCGGCCGCGCCGACGAGAACGCGCAGATGGGCACCCTGATCGGCCCGGCCGTTCCCTATGCGGAAGTCGCCGACGTGATCGAAGACATTGTCGAAGCCTATCTCGCGCTGCGCGACCGTCCCGAGGAATTGTTCGTCGACACGGTAAAGCGTCTGGGCGTCGAGCCTTTCAGGGAGCGCGTCTATGCCACTCGTTAAGCAGGGAAGACTGACCACCGATCTGTTCGTGCATGTCGCCGACGGCGCCGAGCTGCCGGGTGACGGCGCGGTGCTGGTGACGGCCGAGCGCTTTCTCGCCGATCCGGAAGCGCTGCTGCGCCGCCCGGGCAAGCTGGGGGTGATCTGGCCGAACAACCGCAACCTCGACGAACTGGTGCCGCATCTCGATCGGCTGGCCTCGGTTGCGCTGGTGTTCCCGACCTTCCGCGACGGCCGCGCCTACAGCCAGGCCCGCCTGCTGCGCGAGCGCTACGGCTATGACGGCGAGCTGCGCGCCACCGGGCAGATCCTGCGCGACCAGTTCGTGTTCATGACGCGCGCCGGCTTCGATGCCTTCGAGGTGAAGAAGGATGCCGACGCCGACGCGTTCGCCCAGACCATGAAGCGCTATTCGGTGTTCTATCAGCCGACCGGCGACGGCCGCGTCACCGCGCTCAACCGCCGCATGCAGCTGCGTCACTCGGAGAGTGCCGGCCAGTGAGCACACTTGCACCAGAGCTCGCAGAGGCATCAGTCGCATTGCCGGCAGCGGATGCGCTCGATCGCGCGCTGCGCAAAGCATCGCCCGCCGAGGTGATCGCGGCCGCATTGCGGACGGTCGGCCGCGAGAGGCTGGCGCTGGTGTCGTCGTTCGGCACCGAGGCCGCCGCGCTGCTCAAGGTGATGGCGGACGTCGATCCGGCGATCCCGGTGGTCTTCCTCGACACCGGCTGGCTGTTCGAGGAGACGCTGGCTTATCGTGATACGCTGATCGAGACGCTCGGCCTCACCGATGTGCGCTCGATCAAGCCCGATGAGCAGGCGCTGTCGCGCCAGGACCCCGACCGCGAATTGTGGTTCAGCGATCCCGACGCCTGCTGCCGCATCCGCAAGGTGGAGCCGTTGGCGCGCGCACTGAAGCCGTTCGCCGGCTGGATCAACGGCCGCAAGCGTTTCCAGGGCGGTGCCCGCGCCGATATCCCTGTTGTCGAGGACGATGGCGTCAGGCTGAAGTTCAATCCGTTCGCCAACGTCTCGCGCGAGGAGATTGAGGCGATCTACACGCTCGGCAAGCTGCCGCCGCATCCACTTGTCGCATCGGGATATCAGTCGGTCGGGTGTATGCCTTGCAGCAGCCGGGCCGCGGCCGGCGAGGATGCGCGCGACGGCCGCTGGCGTGGCCGGGCGAAGACGGAATGCGGCATCCACACAATGAAATTGTCGTAGAGCGCTGCGCCAAATCGCGATGACGCTTCATCGCGATCTGGCGACGCGACAAAGCCTTCGCAGCGCGGCGAGTTCGTAGCACAAGCGCGCTGCGCCGCTGAAAACAAAGAAAACCGGTTTCGTTGACTTGAGGCCGCTTCACCGTGAGTGATGTCTTGCGTGTTCCCTGACGTTCTCAGGTTGAATGGAGACAGAAATGATCCGTCGTATGCTGCCGCTGGTCGCGGGATTGTTGTGGGCGAGCTCGGCCTTCGCGGCCGACTATTCGCTGCTCAACGTGTCCTACGATCCGACGCGCGAGCTCTATGTCGATTTCAACAAGGCGTTCGCCGCGGCCTATCAGAAGGAGACCGGCAAGAGCGTCGAGATCAAGCAATCGCATGGCGGCTCGGGCTCGCAGGCGCGCTCGGTGATCGACGGATTGCAGGCGGATATCGTCACGCTGGCGCTGGCCTATGACATCGATGCGATCGCGGGCAAGGGCCTGCTCGCAGCGGACTGGCAGAAGCGGCTGCCGCTCAACGCCTCGCCCTATACTTCGACCATCGTGTTCCTGGTCCGCAAGGGCAATCCCAAGGGCATCAAGGACTGGGACGATTTGATCAAGCCCGGTGTTGCCGTGATCACGCCGAACCCGAAGACTTCGGGCGGTGCCCGCTGGAACTATCTCGCCGCCTGGGGCTATGCCCAGAAGAAGTTCGGCTCGGCCGACAAGGCGAAGAAGTTCGTCGCCGATCTCTATCAGAATGTCCCGGTGCTCGACACCGGTGCGCGCGGTTCGACCGTGACCTTCGTCGAGCGCGGTGTCGGCGACGTGCTGCTCGCCTGGGAGAACGAAGCCTTTCTGGCGCTGCGTGAATTCGGCCCGGACAAGTTCGAGATCGTGGCCCCGGCGCAGTCGATCCTGGCCGAGCCGCCGGTCGCCGTCGTCGATGCCGTCGCCGACAAGAAGGGCACCCGTGCCGTCGCCGAAGCCTATCTGAAGTACTGGTACAGCAAGGAAGGCCAGGAGATCGCCGCGCGCAACTCCTACCGGCCGCGCGATCCCGAGATCGCCAAGGAGTACGAAAAATCCTTCGCCAAGGTTGAACTTTTCACCATCGACGACGTTTTCGGTGGTTGGACCAACGCGCAGAAGGAGCACTTCGCCGAAGGCGGCATCTTCGATCAGATCTACAAGAACTGAACGGGATATCGCGCGGGTCGAACAGGGGGATATGTGAGCACAGCGGTTGCAAGGCGCAGCACCCTGCCGGGGTTCGGTCTCACCATGGGGCTGACCCTGACATGGCTCTCCGTGATCATCCTGATTCCGCTGGCTGCGCTGTTCCTCAAGACGTTCGAGCTCAGCCTCGATCAGTTCTGGACCATCGTCACCAGCCGCCGCACCCTGAACGCCCTGAAGATCTCGTTCGGGCTTTCGTTTGCGGCCGCCTGCGTCAATCTGGTGATGGGCACCATTATCGTCTGGGCGCTGGTGCGCTACCGTTTTCCGGGCCGGCGGCTGTTCGACGCCATCGTCGATATTCCGTTTGCCTTGCCGACCGCGGTCGCAGGCGTGGCGCTGACGCAGCTGTTTGCCCAGAAGGGCTGGCTCGGCGCGCCGCTCGCCGAGCTCGGCATCAAGGTCGCGTTCACGCCGATCGGTATCTTCATCGCGATGATCTTCATCGGCATTCCGTTCGTAGTGCGCACGGTGCAGCCGGTGCTGATCGATCTCGATCCCGAGATCGAGGAGGCGGCGGCAAGCCTCGGTGCCAATCGCTGGCACACCGTGTTTCGCGTCATCCTGCCGAGCCTGATCCCGGCGCTGCTCACCGGCTTTGCGCTGGCCTTTGCCCGCGCCATCGGTGAATACGGCTCGGTGATCTTCATCGCCGGCAATCTGCCCAACGTCTCCGAGATCGCGCCGCTGTTGATCGTGATCCGGCTGTCCGAATTCCGCTACGCCGACGCCACCGCGATCGCGGTCGTGATGCTGGTGGCCTCGTTCCTGATCATCTTCCTGATCAACCGGCTGCAGCGCTGGGCGCAAGCCCGCATTCCCGTGCATTGAGGTTCGAGATGTCGATGCAGACGGGATTGGCGACCTCGACCACGCAGCTGCGGACCTACGCGCCCGCGACCGATGTCAGCGTTGCGGCCCCAGCGCCGCGGCTCGAGATCGCGCGCGCCGAGCCGGTCGCGGCGCGGCGCAACCCGCGCACCGAGCCGGGTCCGATCCGCTTGATCATCGTTGCGCTGGCGATCGCCTTCCTCAGCATCTTCGTCGTGCTGCCGCTGGTCGTCGTGTTCGCGTCGGCCTTCTCGAAAGGCATCGTCGCCTATTTCGCGGCGCTGGCCGAGCCGGAGGCGCTCGCTGCGATCAAACTGACGCTGCTGGTCGCGGCGATCTCGGTCACGCTCAATCTCGTGTTCGGCGTGGTCGCGGCCTGGGCGATCTCGAAATTCGAATTCACCGGCAAGACCTTCCTGATCACGCTGATCGACCTGCCCTTCTCGGTCTCGCCCGTGATCTCGGGCCTGGTCTTCGTGCTGCTGTTCGGCGCGCAGGGCTATTTCGGGCCATGGCTGCAGGCGCACAACGTTCACATCCTGTTCGCGGTGCCCGGTATCGCGCTGGCGACGATCTTCGTCACCTTCCCCTTCGTGGCGCGCGCGCTGATCCCGCTGATGCAGGAGCAGGGCACCCAGGAAGAGGAGGCGGCGATCTCGCTCGGCGCCTCCGGCCTGCAGACCTTCTTCCGCGTCACGCTGCCCAACATCAAATGGGGATTGCTCTACGGCGTCCTGCTCTGCAACGCGCGCGCGATGGGCGAGTTCGGTGCGGTGTCCGTCGTCTCCGGCCACATCCGCGGCGAGACCAACACGATGCCGCTCCTGGTCGAGATTCTCTACAACGAATATCAGTTCGTCGCCTCGTTCGCGATCGCGTCGCTGCTGGCGATGCTGGCGCTGATCACGCTGGTGGCGAAAACCGTTCTCGAGCGGCGGCTCGACGAGCCAGAGGTGCCCGATGGCGATTGAAGTCACGAATATCGTAAAGAAGTTCGGCAGCTTTGCCGCGCTCGACAATGTCGATCTCAAGGTCGCCGACGGCGAGCTCTTGGCGTTGCTCGGCCCATCCGGCTCCGGCAAGACGACGCTGCTGCGGATCATCGCAGGCCTCGATTGGCCTGACTCGGGCGAGGTCGCGATCGACGGCGAGAATGCGCTCTCGCGCGGTGCCAGCGAGCGTCAGGTCGGCTTCGTATTCCAGCACTACGCGCTGTTCCGCCACATGACGGTGTTCGAGAACGTCGCGTTCGGCCTGCGCGTGCAGCCGCGCGCGATCCGCAAGGACGAGGCGACGATCCGCGCCCGCGTCAAGAACCTGCTCGATCTGGTGCAGCTCGACTGGCTCTCCAATCGCTATCCGAGCCAGTTGTCCGGCGGCCAGCGTCAACGCATCGCGCTGGCGCGTGCGCTTGCGATCGAGCCGCGGATCCTGCTGCTCGACGAGCCGTTCGGCGCGCTCGATGCCAAGGTGCGCAAGGAGCTCAGGCAATGGCTGCGCTCGCTGCACAACGAGATCCACGTCACCTCGATCTTCGTCACCCACGACCAAGAGGAGGCGCTCGAAGTCGCCAACCGCGTGGTTGTGATGGACAAGGGCAAGATCGAGCAGATCGGCTCGCCCGGCGAGGTCTATGACAATCCGGCGACCGCCTTCGTGCACGGCTTCATCGGCGAATCCATCGTGCTGCCGGTCGATGTGGCCGGCGACGCGGTGCGGCTCGACGGCCGTCCGCTGAACATTCCGGCGTTGGGTGCCGCGTCCGGCGCGGCCAAGCTGTTCGTCCGCCGCCACGACATGGCGGTCGGCCCGGCGGGAACCGGGGCGCTGGAAGGCGCCATCCGGCATGTCCGTTCGTTCGGTCCGATCCAGCGCGCCGAGGTGGCCCTGTCGGGGGGCGAGGGCAAGACCGTGATCGAGATCGACGCCCCCCGCGACCGCGAGCTCCAGGCCGGCGAAATCGTCTCGCTGCAGCCCCGCCGCTACCGGATCTTTGCCGCCCAAGAGTAGGCTCCGTAGCACGGATGCTCAAACCTCCCCTTGGAGGTCGCTTTGCTTGCCAGAGCAAAGCGGGTGGGGCTCTCCACATCCAGTGTCGCCTGTGGCCGACCCCCATCCCGACCTTCCCCTTTCAGGGGAGGGAGAAGCTCGGCAGCCCGGATGGAGCGCAGCGAAATCCGGGACTTCGCTCGGCGAATCGACTGTTCCCGGAGATCGGTGGCTATTGATGGCCAAAAGTTAGCCCCTGTTCACCATTCAGCCACGGTTGGTATGCAACAACGGCGGGCCAACCTTGGGGGTTTTCAGTAGTGAAACGGACGACGGTCGCCCTGTTCGGGCTTCTGGTGCTTGCCGGCTGCGGTACAGACACCAAAATCCCGGAAGAACCGGCCATGTATCTCAACATGGCGCAGCCCGGTGCCGTGCTGGACAGCCAAGCCGCCGCGATCATGTTTTCGCAGTACCGCCAGAACAACGGTCTCGGCACCGTGGTGGTGGACCCGGACCTGACTAGGCTCGCCGAGCAGCAGTCGCAGGCGATGGCCGCCCGCAACAAGATGGACCATGACGTCAAGGCCCCGCTCGGCAAGCGGCTCGAGGCCGGCGGCTATCCGGCGACCGTGGCGGTCGAGAATATCTCGGCCGGCTACCACACGCTGGCGGAAGCCTTTTCGGGGTGGCGCGATTCGCCGCCGCACAAGGCCAATATGCTCAAGAGCGGTGTCACAAAAATGGGCATCGCGGCCGTTTATGCTCCGAATACCAAATACAAGGTGTTCTGGACGCTCATTTTGGCGGCAACCTGATCTCGATAAATTCCGCGTGATCTAGAGCGTGATCCGGAAAAGTGTGAAGCGGTTTTCCGAGAAGATCATGCTCAAACAGAGAGCCCTCCATCTCGTTGATTGACGCGGCTGCGAACAGCCGCCACGGTGCGCCTTCAAGTCATTTGAACCGAACGGTTACGAATGGATACTTCGGATTCCGCGCCCGGCTCGACGCCGGCGCAAGGGCAGCGTGTGCTGGTTCTTCAGGGCGGCGGTGCGCTGGGCTCCTATCAGGCCGGCGCCTTTCAGGCGCTCTGCCATGCAGGCTTCGAGCCGGAATGGATCGCCGGCATTTCGATCGGCGCCATCAATGCCGCGATCATCGCCGGCAATGAGCCGGCCAACCGCGTGCCGCGGCTGAAGGAATTCTGGGATATGGTGTCGGCGCCGGTGCCCTGGAATCCGGTCTCCAAGCATGAGCGCGCCCGCTCGCTGTTCAACGAGACCAGCGCCGCCATCATCGCGACCTTCGGCGTGCCCGGCTTCTTCACGCCGCGGATTCCGCCGGCGCCGCTGTGGCCGCCCGGCAGTTCGCAGTCGCTGAGCTATTACGACACGGCACCCCTGAAGAAGACGCTGGAGCGGCTGGTCGACTTCGATCGCATCAACGATCTGAAGACGCGGCTGTCGGTCGGCGCGGTCGGCGTCACCTCGGGCAATTTCCGCTATTTCGACAATTACGAGTTCAAGAAGCTCGGCAAGAAGATCGGCCCCGAGCACATCATGGCCTCGGGCGCTTTGCCGCCAGGCTTTCCCGCCGTCGTGATCGAGGGCGAGCATTACTGGGACGGCGGCATCGCCTCCAACACGCCGCTCGACTTCGTGCTCGACGAGGAGACCGGCCGCGATCTCCTGATCTTCCAGGTCGACCTGTTCAGCGCGCGCGGGCCGGTGCCGGAGACGCTGCTGGAGGCCGCCGAGCGCGAAAAGGACATCCGCTTTTCCAGCCGGACGCGGATGAACACCGACAAGAACAGGCAGATCCACAACGCCCGCATGGCGGTGCGCGACCTGATCAGCAAGCTGCCCGATTATTTGAAGAACGATCCGTCGGTCGAACTGTTGCGCAAGGCGTCCAAGGAGAACACCGTCACGGTGGTTCACCTGATCTACAAGAGCAAGAATTACGAGAGCTCGTCGAAGGACTACGACTTCTCCCATGTTGCGATGGTCGAGCACTGGGGCGCGGGCGTCCGCGACGTGCATTTGTCGATGCGTCACAAAGAATGGCTAGAACGGCCACAGTCCGGCGAAACCATGGTGACTTACGACCTCACGGGGGACGAACCCACGCCCCCTGAAACGAAGTCCCCTGCAAGCAAATAGGAGCGAAGAACAATGGGTACGTTGACAGGCAAGACCGCCGTTGTGACCGGCTCGACCAGCGGCATTGGATTGGCTTATGCGCGCGCCTTCGCCGGCGCCGGCGCCAATATCGTGCTCAATGGCATGGGTGTGCCGGCCGACATCGAGAAGGAGCGTTCCGGCATCGAGACCGATTTCAAGGTCAAGGCGGCTTATTCGCCAGCGGACATGACCAAGCCGGCCGAGATCGCCGACATGATCGCGCTCGGTGAGAAGACCTTCGGTTCGGTCGACATCCTCGTCAACAATGCCGGCATCCAGTTCGTCTCGCCGATCGAGGAATTCCCGCCGGAGAAGTGGGAAGCGATCATCGCGATCAATCTGTCGTCGGCGTTCTACGGCATCCGCGCCGCGGTGCCCGGCATGAAGAAGCGCGGCTGGGGCCGCATCATCAACACCGCATCGGCGCACTCGCTGGTCGCCTCGCCGTTCAAGTCGGCCTATGTCTCGGCCAAGCACGGCATCGCCGGCCTCACCAAGACCGCGGCGCTCGAGCTCGCGCAGTTCAAGATCACCTGCAACTGCATCAGCCCGGGCTATGTCTGGACGCCGCTGGTCGAGCACCAGATTCCGGAGACCATGAAGGCGCGCAACATGACCAAGGAGCAGGTCATCAAGGACGTGCTGCTCGCCGCCCAGCCGACCAAGGAGTTCGTCACCTCGGAGCAGGTCGCCGCACTCGCGCTGTTCCTGTGCGGCGACGATGCCGCGCAGATCACCGGTGCCAATCTCTCGATCGACGGCGGCTGGACGGCGGAGTAGTTTTCCGGCGGGATTTTTGCCGAAGAATGAGCCGGCCCTGATCCGATCAGGGCCGGCTTTTGCTTTCGATCTGATGATCGCCGCCGGCGGTGAGTCATCCGGCCCGCCTCAATGCTACGGCGCCGACCGGGCCTTCCCGAACGCCAACACGTGCAGCCCGAGGCGCGAGCGCACCACGACGAACAGCAGGATCGTCTCGAAGATCAGCGACAGCGAGGTCGAGGCCGCCGCGCCCATGCCGCCATAGCGCGGCACCAGCGTCATGCAGAGCCCGACATTCATGAAGAACGACACCGCATAGGCCGTGGCGCAGATGCTCTGGTGTCCCAGCATGTTCAACAGCCGCTCCACCGGCCCGATCGCCGAGCGTACCACGAGCCCGATCGCTGCGACGAACATGATGCTGTAGCCGTCGACGAATTTCGGGCCGAACAGCCACAGCAGCGGCTTGCCGAACGCGAGCAGGGCGATGGTCGCGAGCAGCGAGGGCCAGAACGTCCAGCTGATGGCGTGTGCGACATAGGCCGACAGCCGATCCTTGTCGCCGAGCGCATTGTATTCGGCGAAGCGGTGCGCCGTCGTCGCCGACATCGCGTAGTGGACGAATGACACCAGCGCCAGCGTCTTCACCACGGCGAAGTAGATGCCGACCTCCTCGGAGGAGCGGAATTGCTGCAGCATCAGCACGTCGGTGTAGCCGAGCAGCAGATAGAAGCTCTCGACCAGCATGATCGGCAGCGAGATCGCGAACCAGCCCCTGACGTCGTAGGTCTTCTCGCCCGGCCCGAGATGGGCGGCGAGGCGGCGGTTCAGCACGATCATCTGGCCGATCGCCGCGATGTACACGGCCGCGGCACTCGCGATCATCGCAGCCGTCGCGCCGAGATTGAGGCCGAGCGCCAGCGCGCCGGCGGTGAGCGCGATGATCAGTCCCTGCCGCACGATGAACTGCGGCATCAGGCCGAGCTGCATCCAGTCATGCGCGCGCGAGATGCCGTCCTGGGTGTTGGCGACCACGAAGGGCGGCAAGGTCAGGCAGCCGATATAGAGCGGCACGACCGCGTTGGGGTCGATCCAGGGCGAGGCGAGGTGGATCACGCCGGCGAGCAGCAGTGCCACTGTGCTCGACGCGGCAAGCACCACCCAGCGGCCGCCGGAGAGGAAGCCGCGCAGCGCGGCGAGGTCGCCGTGTGCGCGATATTCCGGGATGATCTTCTGCGAGGACGGCGCGATGCCGAAATCCATCGTGCTGCCGAGCAGCAGCACCCAGGTCCAGACATAGACATAGATGCCGTAGTCCGAGCCGCTCATCCAGCGCGCCAGCAGGATCTGCGCGAGATAGGCGATGGCGGCGCTGATGACGCGGATGACGAAGATCATGCCGGCGAGGCGCTTGGTGACCGAGGCCTCCTTGGTGCCGCCGAGCAGGCGCGCGGCGAGGCCGCGCAGGCGTGCGGCCGGCCCCGATGGCGCGGAGGTTGCGGATTGTGTCTCCATCACAGCCAAGGCGGAAAATTCCTAAAGCGCCGCAAGGCGGCAATGGCTCCCGATCTATCAACGAAACGTTAAGATTGGGTTGGGTGACGGATGCTCTCAACCCAGGCGTCGTCCCGGCGAAAGCCGGGACCATACCACAGGGAACAATTGGTGCGCACACCTTGAACCCCAGCGTGCTTCACACGGCAGCCGCGGAGTATGGGGCCCGGCTCCCGTGCGCAATTGCGCACCAGGCCGCGACGACGCTATTGGAACGACCTTTTTGGCGTCAGTTCAAATTGATATTGAATTCGTAGCTTTTGTCGCCGCCGACCAGCGTCAGCTTCAGCGCGGCGCCGTCCGCTTTGGCACCCGGCGGCAACCCGTCGAGCTCGAACGAGAAGCGCTTCACGCCCGGCGGCGCGTGCTCGACGAGCTTGGGCACGGGCAGCGCCCAGTCGGGCGTCGGCCCCTCGACGAACAGGCTGAGGTCCTTACTCTCCGGCGCGGCGACATCGACCAGCACGTTGTTGCCGTCGCGCTTGACGTCGCGGATCGTGAACGGGGTGGGATCGCCGATATTGGCGGGCTTCGGTACCGCGTTGAGCGCTTCCGACAGCGCGGCGTCCTCGGTCGAGGCTACGCTCGCGAACGCCAGCTCGGCCTTCGCTTCCACCGGCACGCACAGCTTCTCGCACACCGCGTAGCTGATGTCGGCGCGCAGCACCAAGGGCTTGTCGGGGTTCTTCGCCACGATGCGCAGCGGCAGCACCACCTGGTGCTTGTAGCCAAGCGAGGTACCTCCGGCGCCGTCGTCGAACTGGCGCGGCGCCGGCCACATCACCGTGACCGCATCGACATTGTCCGACCTGGAGAAATCGAACCGCGGCGGCACGCCGGAATCGCCTGGCGTGCGCCAGTAGGTTTTCCAGCCGTCCTGCAACTGGAAGGCGATGCCGCCGAGCAGCACCGCGCCGCTGCGCGATCCCGCCAGCAGCCTGACCGCCGAATGCGTATCCTGCTGCCACGGCGAGGCGTCGTCGGCGCGAACCTCCGTTGCCACGGATGCGACGGAAAATATGGCGGCGACGGCAAATGCGGCACGCATGGGAACTGTGACGATCATGAGACGTCTTTACCTGCAACTTTCGTTGCAAACCATTGAATTGCTTGTGATGCATCGCCGCACGGCGGCCGAAGGTTGATTGACAGAACCGCGACCCAATATCAGGATGCCAAATCAGCAGGAGAGGCCTTTGCGGATGCCGCCCTGAAGGCAAAACAGGCAAGACTCGCAAGACCGCCGCCGGCGGAAGCCCGGCCGTCGGTCCCCATGCCACCGAAGATGGCTATCTCGATGGCCAGATGCTGATCGCGATGCCTGTGATGAACGACCCGCGCTTCGAACGCTCCGTGATCTACATGTGCGCCCATTCGTCGGAGGGCGCGATGGGCATCATCGTCAATCGCCCGGCCGGCAGCATCGATTTCCCGGGGCTGCTGGTGCAGCTCGACATCATCGAGAAGTCGGACCAGATCACGCTGCCGGAAAACGCCGAGATGATGAAGGTGATGAAGGGCGGCCCGGTCGACACCGGCCGCGGCTTCGTGCTGCACTCCAGCGACTTCTACATCCAGGATGCGACGCTGAACATCGACGACGGCATCTCGCTCACCGCGACCGTCGACATCCTCAAGGCGATCGCCAAGGGCTCCGGTCCCAAGCACGCGATCCTCGCGCTGGGCTATGCCGGCTGGGCGCCGGGCCAGCTCGAGAACGAGATCCAGCACAATGGCTGGCTGCATTGCGATGCCGATCCGGAGCTGATCTTCGGCACCGATGTCGACGAGAAATACGCGCGCGCCCTGCGCAAGATCGGCATCGAAGCCGGCATGCTGTCGAACGACGCCGGGCACGCGTAGCGCGTTCGCCATTCTTCCGGTGTCATGCCCCGCGAAGGCGGGGCATCCAGTAAGCCGCGGCCTATCGGTCATCCACAGACGCCTCTGGAATACTGGATCAGCCGGGCGATGACGGGATTTGGCAGCGCCGCTACTCGGCCGCTTCCTGCGCGACCGTCGGCTGGGTGCCGGCCACCGTGGCGCGGCGCATGTCGCGGGGCTGCGACTGGTCGTAGCGGCGCACCCGGTGCACGGTCTGGCGGTTGTCCCACATCACGAGGTCATGCACCGTCCATTTGTGCACATAGACGAATTCCGGCTGCGTGGCGTGCTCGGTGAGATCGCGCAGCAGCAGCCGCGCCTCCGGCATGCTCATGCCCCTGATGGCGCCGGCATGCGAGGACAGATACAGCGACTTGCGGCCGTGCACCGGGTGGGTGCGCACCAGGCGCTGCAGCACCGGCTTGAACATCTCCTTCTCCTCGTCGGTATAGTCGAGGAAGCCGAGCGAGCCGCGCGAATACATCAGCGAGTGCTCGCAGATCATGTCGTCGATCTCGGCCTTGGTCTCGTCGTCGAGCGCGTCATAGGCCGCGCGCATGTCGGCGAACCCGGTGTTGCCGCCCTTCGGGTTGACGATGCGCGCCGACAGCAGCGAGAATTTCGCCGGGATCGGCCGGAACGAGCTGTCGGAGTGCCACAGGCAGTTGCCGAGATTGAACAGATGGGTGCGGTGATCCTTCGGCAGCGGCTTGCCGTCCTTGCCGAGATTGGAGACGTCGTTGAGCCCGGAGGAGAGGCGGTAGTCTTCCTTCTTCGTCACCGTGCCGCCGCGCGCGTTCTCGCGCTCGCCGAAATTCAGCGCGAACGCCATCTGCTGCTCGTCCGTGATGTCCTGGCCGTGGAAGATGAGCACGGCGTATTTGTCCATGCCGGCCTCGATGTCGATCGCTTCCTGCTTCGTCAGCGGCTTGCGCAGATCGACGCCGGAGACCTCGCCGACGAAATGCTTGTGAAGCTGCCGGATCAGGACCGTCATTGGCGCATCTCCCCGTATCGCGCGGGCGGTTGTCCCGCTTCGTTTGACGAGAAGGCTACTCCCGACGCGCGCCCTGTCAACGCTTCGCGACCAGATGCGGGTCAGGCATTCCGCGCCATCAACCCGCCGTCGACCGGAATCACCGCGCCGGTCAGGAACGATGCGGCGGGCAGGCACAGGCTCAGCGTCATGTGCGCGACCTCTTCCGGATCGCCGTAACGGCCGAGCGCGGTGCGGCGCTTGGCGTAGATCGTCTTGTGCTCCTCGGAGATGCGGTCGGTGATGGCGGTGCGGATCGGGCCCGGGCAAATGCAGTTCACGGTGATGCCTTCGCGTCCCAGTTCCACCGCGAGCGAGCGGGTCAGGCTGGTGACGCCGCCCTTGGCCGCGGAGTAGGGGCTGTGCATCCCGGTCGCGCCGAGCGCCTCGGTCGAAGCGATGTTGACGATGCGCGGCGATCGCGACTTGCGCAGGTATGGCAGTGCGGCGCGGATGATGCGCGGATGCGCGGTCAGCATCACCGCGATGCCCTTGGCCCAGGCGTCCTCGTAACCGGGATCGTCGATCGGCACCCGCACCGAGATGCCGGCATTGTTGACGATGATGTCGAGCCCGCCGAAATGCGCCGCGACATCGCCGACGACCCTGGTGATGGCGTCGCGGTCGCTGACGTCGAGCGTCCAGGCCTTTGCCGAGCCGCCGCTTGCTGCGATTTCCTTCACCACCGCCTGCGTGCCCTCTTCGGTCAGATCGGTGACCGCGACATTGGCGCCCTCATCGGCGAACACGCGCGCGGTGGCGCGGCCCATGCCGCTGGCGGCACCGGTGACGAGAACGGTGAGGCCCTTCACCGAGCGGCTGAGCTGTTTGAATTCGGACATGACGGATTCTCGCGAGATGAAATTTGGCGCGTTGTGAGACCGGCAACGCTGGCACCGATCCGTAAAGACGTCAAACCGGTGATCCGCTATCGCCGCGCGCGCAGCGCGTTAACGCAAGTTCTGTGTTGGCTTTTGCGTTGGCTTTTCGAAAAGGATCATGCTCAATCAAGAAAACAACACCGGAGAGGAACGCGATGAACGAGCTCGATTTCGGCGGCAAGCAAGTACTGGTGGTCGGCGGCTCCAGCGGCATCGGCAACGGCATCGCGCAGGCCTTCCGCGCCAAGGGCGCGCGCGTTGCCGTGTACGGCACCCGCGCGCAGGCGAGCGACTATTCCGCTGAGGAAGGCTCGCATCTCGAGGGCCTTGCCTATGCGCAGCTCGACGTCAGCAATCCGCAGGCGATCGAAAGCCTCACGCCGTCGTTCGATCGGCTCGACGTGCTGGTGCTGGCGCAAGGCGCGGTGATTTACCGCCGCGGGGAATTCCAGATGGAAGGCTTCCGCAAGGTGATGGAAGTCAACCTGATGAGCCTGATGGCCTGCGCCACCAAATTCCACGCGATGCTGAGCGCGAGCAAAGGATCGCTGATCATCGTGAGCTCGACCGCGGCCTATCATTCCACCATGGGCAATCCGGCCTACAACGCCTCGAAGACCGGCGCAGTCGGCCTGACGCGCACGCTCGGCGAGGCCTGGGCCGAGAACGGCATCCGCGTCAACGGCATCGCGCCCGGCCTCGTCGACACCAAGATGACCAAGGCGACGACGGCGAATCCAAAGCGGCTCGAAGGCGCGCTCGAGCGCATTCCGCTGAAGCGTCTCGGCACGCCCGCCGACATGGCCGGCGCCGCGCTGTTCCTGGCCTCGCCGCTCGCCTCTTACGTCGTCGGCCAGACCATCATCGTCGATGGCGGGCTCATTCTTTAGCTCCAGGAACTTGTGCGAGGTTCCGCGGTTGGCCTCCTGACAGTTTCAGGGAGCACGTGATGGACAAGGATCGGATTTTCGGAACGGCGAAGGAATTCGTGGGCAAGGCCGAAGGCGCCGTCGGCGATGCGGCCGGCGATGCGCAGACCCAAGCCTCGGGCCGCGCGCGCGAAGCCGCAGGCGCGGTGCAGGATCTCTACGGCCAGGCCAAGGACGCTGCGCGCGACGCCGCCGACACCGCGGTCAACTACGCCAAGGATGCTTATGAGAATCGCGGCGAGACCGTTCGCAGCGGACAGAGGGCGATGGCGCAAACGGTGCAGGACAATCCGCTCGGATCGCTCCTGATCGCCGGCGGCATCGGCTTTGCGCTGGCGCTGTTGATGACGCGCCAGCCGCGCCGCCCGCCGTCACGCTGGCGCTACTACGGCTGAGATTCGTTCACGGTCATTGCGAGGAGCGAAGCGACGAAGCAATCCATCCGTCCGCGCGTGCGGATCGATGGATTGCTTCGCGGAGCCTGTCGTCCGGCGGCGCTTCGCGCCGACCGGATGGCTCGCAATGACGTGGATCTAGCTTCAATTCGATGAGAGCGCGCGCCGCCTACTGCCAGGGATTCCCCGGCACCGCGGCACGCTGTCCGACATTGCGCGGCGGGCGCGGCGGCGGGGCGACCAGCGGGCGCTGCTGCTGCGGCGCGCCGAATCCGAAGATGTCACGCAGCCAGGGCTGCGTCTGTGGCTGCTGTTGCGGCTGGGCCTGGGCCGGATGGAACACGCGTCTTGGCGGCTTCGGCGCGGTGATGATCGAGCCGTCGGGCGCGATCGCCGTGGTCGAGGGCGGCGGATTCGCAGGGCCTCCCGCTGGGGCGGCCGGCGTGGTCGCGGCAACCGGCACGTCGCCCTTGGCCTGCTCGCGCCCCATTTCGCGGCGCGGCCAGGCGAAATCATCGGCGCGGCCGGCCGGCGGCGCCAAGGCCTCGCCTTTCACCAGCGTGCGTGCGGCAAGCGCGTCGACCGCGGCGGGGCGTGAGCCGGGGCCGCCGAGCAGTTGATCGGTACCGACCGTGGAGGCGACCAGCGGCAGCACGGGCCCTGCCAGCGGCCGCGGCGCGGGCTTGCCGGGCTCGGTGCTGGTCTCGGGCGTTGCCGGTTCGCTCGGCAGCGCGATCGGACCGGTGCGCACCGCGAGCAGGCGGGTCACCTCGCGCTCGACATAGTGCGCGAGCTTGCGCGCGCCGGCCTTGGTGAAGAACACGCCGTCATCGGAGCGCAGCTTGCGCGGCTGGCCTTCGAAGTCCGGGCCCTTCGGCATGAAGCGGCCGGCCTCGTCGACAAAGCCGTCCCAGACGTCGACATAGGTGATGCCGGCCTTGCCGGCGCCGTCGCGATAGAGCGCGTCGAGGAACAGCATGTCCGACGTGCCCTTCTGGCCGCGGATCGCGGGCAGGCCGACCCACAGCACCGGCACGCCCTTGCTCTTCAGCACGTTGATCAGCTCCTCGATCTTCTTGCCGTAGAGCTCGACCCAGCGGTCGTCGCGGAAGTCATAAAGGCCATTGGGCGAGCGCGCGGTCTTTTCCGGCGCGGCCTGTGAGTCCGTGTCGGCGTCGTCGGCCGGCAGCTCGGCATCGACCGGCTTGCTGTCGCTCTTGCTATCGGTCTTGCCGTCCGTCTTGGCGGCGGCATCGGGCTTGTCGCCGGGCTTTGCGTCCGGCTTGCCGCGCGCGTCCTTTTTCTCGTCCTTCTTGTCGACCTTCTTCTCCGCGACCGGTTCGCGGATCGAGGTGCGGTCGTTGAGGCCGAGCATCACGACGATGGCGTCGGGGTTCTCGGCGGCGAGAATGCCCTTGGCGGCCGCAGCCCAATCCGCCGGATCGCCCTTGGGCTGATAGCGGATCAGGCCGGAGACCGTCTTGTGCTTGCGGATCACGCCCATGTCGGGCTGGTCGGAATAGGCATCTTCCAGGCCATAGGCGAGCCAGTCGGCCATGGCGTCGCCGATCACGAGCACGTTGCGCTCGGCGGCGGCTTCGCG
The DNA here is from genome assembly GCF_054057015.1 of Bradyrhizobium sp. JR3.5. Taxonomy (NCBI): domain Bacteria; kingdom Pseudomonadati; phylum Pseudomonadota; class Alphaproteobacteria; order Hyphomicrobiales; family Nitrobacteraceae; genus Bradyrhizobium; species Bradyrhizobium sp. JR3.5. The sequence goes on along the minus strand of NZ_JBSRYV010000002.1, from coordinate 1,910,906 downwards.
CTTCGCCGGCGGCGGAGCGCGCGAGAAATCCTCGCGTGGCCGCTGCGGCTGTGATGATTGCGGCTGCTGCTGGAATGGCGCGAAGAAATCGCCCCCGAACCAGCCGCCACCGCCACCGCCGCCGTGCTGCGGCGGAGCGCGGCGCTGCGGTTGCGGCGGTCCGCCACCGAAGCCGGGGAAGCCGAAGAACTGCGCCGAGGCGGGCTCGGCAATGCCGATCAACAGCGCAAGCGCCACCGTCAGCGCGACCAGCGGACCGGCTTCGGTGAATAGGCGCAGGAAGGATTTCGGCTTCGCCATCGAGTTCGTCGCAATGATCAGGAAGTACGTGAGCATATTAGCGGAATCGGGCCGCAAGCGGGCAGCTTTTCCACCATAAATCGGGTGCCTCCGGTCGCCGTCAAGGCGCCGGGCAAATATCGGATTTCACGGTTAGTTTTGGGGGAGGGGCTCAACGGCTGCCGCATCGGAACCGGACTCCCTCTTGCGGGGGAGGGTTGGGGTGCGGGTGTTGCCGCGATGGGGCTGATCATTATGCGGAGAGAGCCACCACCCGGATTGCATCTCCGATGCAATCCGACCTCCCCCGCAAGCGGGAGAGGTGGAGGGAGGTCGTGGCCTCGGCCCTATCGCCCCCGCAGCCGCTCCAGCACCTCGGAGGTGGCAAAACCGTCGGCCGGCGCCCCGATCGAGACCTGGAAGCCGCGCAGCGCCTCACGGGTCTGGCCGCCGAACTGGCCGTCGGGTGTGCCCTTGTAGAAGCCGCGCTGGGCCAGCAGCTGCTGCAGTTCCAGCCGCTCGGCGCGTGACAGCACCCGTTCCTGGCGCGGCCAGGGCTGCACGAAGGGCTGGCCGCCGCGCAGCCGATCGGCGAAATGGCCGATCGCGAGCGCATAGGCCTCGGCCGGGTTGTACTTCATGATCACCCGGAAATTCTGCAGCATCAGGAAGCCCGGGCCCTCGGCACCGGCGGGCGCCAGCAGATAGGCCTTGTCGGACGGCCGCGGAAACGGCTGGCCGCCCGGCCGCTTGACGCCGAGCTGCTCCCATTGCGACAGCGGCATCGCCTTGGCGCGGTCGGCCAGCATGTAATTCAGGCCCTGCGGCAGCACCACCTCGTACCCCCAGCTCGCGCCGGTCTGCCAGCCGTCCTTCTTCAGATTGTTGGCGGTCGAGGCGATCAGGTCGCTCGGATTGTCGACGACGTCGCGGCGGCCGTCGCCGTCGCCGTCGACGGCGTAGCGCTTGAATGCGGTCGGCATGAACTGGGTCGGGCCGAACGCGCCGGCCCAGGAGCCGCGCATCTGTTCGGGCCTGAGATCGCCGCGGTTGAGAATCTCCAGCGCCGACAGGAATTCGTCCTTGAAATAGGCCTGGCGGCGGCCGATGCAGGCGAGCGTCGCGGTCGACTGCACCACGCTGCGATCGCCCATCTGGGTCGAGTAGTTCGACTCGATGCCCCAGATCGCCGCGATGATGTAGCGATCGACGCCATAGGCCTTCTCGGTTGCGTCGAACTGCGGCTTGTATTTGGCGAGGATCTCGCGGCCCTTGGCGAGCCTGGTGTCGCTGACGAGGATGTCGAGATAGTCCCAGATCGCCTTGGTGAATTCCGGCTGCGAATCCAGGAGATCCATGATGCGCAGATCGGGCTGCAGGCCCGCGGTGAAGCGCTCGAAGTTCTGCTGGGTGATGTTGCGTCGCGCCGCATCCGGCCACATCGCCGCAATACAGTTCGGGAAGTCGGATGCGGCCTGACGGATCGCGGCTGCCGTCATCAAGGGATGGCCGGAGGCGCCGTCTTCCCCGCTCCAGGGCGGCGCTGCGCCGTCCTGTCCGGTTGCGGCCTGCGGCGGCGTCGCGGCGTTCGGGGAGAAGATGCTGTCGATGAGGTTGGTCAGGCCGTTGCCGGCCGATTGCGCTTGCGTGCTGCCGGGCATCAGCAGGGCCAGCGCGATCAGGCTCGCGCTGCAAAGCCTGGTCCTTGTTGTTCCGGTCGCGCGCATGTGTCGTGTGCCTGTCAAAATCGTGCCGTCCCAGAAGGCCCCGTCACGGTTTCCAATAGCTTAACAAAGCGCAGCATTTGGGGCGTGACGAAATCGCGCGTGATGGATTGACCGGGACAAATTGTCCGGCGTCGTCAACCGGCTTTGGCCTGTTCCCTGAGACCAGCCAGGACGGCTTCGGCGTTCTCGAAGCAGTCGCCGCCCGGCGGCGCGGCTTCGATCCGGGCGATCACGGCCTCGAGCCCAGCCTGGGTTTCGGACAATCGCCGCTGCAAGGCTGCGACCTCGACCACCTTGGCCTTGAGCGCGGCCACCAGCGTGTCGCGGCTCCAGTCTCCCTTGCCGTGCGGCGGCAGCAGGTTTCGGATCTCGTCGAGCGAAAATCCAGCCTGCTGAGCCATTACGATGATCTCGAGGATCTGCCGGGTTCCGCGCGAATACTGCCGATAGCCATTCAGGCCGCGATCGATCGACCCGATCAGACCCTCTCGCTCATAGAAGCGGATGCGCGACGGCGCGAGGCCCGACTCCCGAGCCAGTTCTCCGATCTTCACTGCCGTGCTCCTCGCTGCTTGACCTTAAAGTTTACTTTAAGGTTAGGGTGCGCGCAGATCAACAAGGAACTCGATTAAGGAACCTGGCTCATGTCGCCGTTCGACTCCCTCACTCTGCCCAACGGAAGCACCGTTCCCAACCGCATCGCCAAGGCGGCGATGGAGGAGAACATGGCCGACGCCGGGCATTTCCCGTCGGCCGAGCTGCTGCGCCTCTATCAGGCCTGGGCCGACGGCGGCGCCGGTCTCATCATCACCGGCAACGTCATGATCGATCGCCGCACCATGACCGGACCGGGTGGCGTCGTGCTGGAGGACGGCACGCCGCTTGAAGCCTTTCGGAACTGGGCGCGGATTGGCCGCTCCAGGGGCGCGCAAGTCTGGTTGCAGCTCAATCATCCGGGCCGGCAGATGATGAAAAACATGGGCCAGCAGACGCTGGCGCCATCGGCGGTGCCGCTCGATCTCGGCAAGCATTCGAACCTGTTTGCGATGCCCAAAGCGATGACCGAGCACGACATCGACGAGGTGATCGCGCGCTTCGTCACGGCCGCGAAACTCGCAGAGCAAGCCGGCTTCTCCGGCGTGCAGATCCATGCGGCGCACGGCTATCTGATCAGCCAGTTCCTGTCGCCCTTGAGCAACCGGCGCACTGACCGCTGGGGCGGCTCGCTGCAAAACCGGGCGCGTCTGTTGATCGAAACCGTCAAGGCAGTCCGTGCGGCGGTGGCGCCGGGCTTCTCGGTCGCGGTCAAATTGAACTCGGCCGATTTCCAGCGCGGCGGATTCGATGCAGCCGATGCGAAGACCGTCGTCGAGATGCTGAATGAATTGCCCGTGGATCTGGTGGAACTGTCGGGCGGCAGCTACGAGGCGCCGGCGATGCAGGGCGATGCACGCGATGGCCGCACGCTGGCGCGCGAGGCCTATTTCCTCGACTTCGCGCAAGATATCGCCGGGGTCGCCAGGATGCCGGTCATGGTCACCGGCGGCATTCGCCGCATCGGCATCGTGCAGCAGGTGCTCGATAGCGGCGTCGCTATCGCAGGCATCGGCACCGCGCTCGCCATCAGGCCGGATTTGCCGAACGCCTGGCGCAGGGGTGAGGATCTGCGGCCAGAAGTCGCGCCCATCCGCTGGAGGAGCAAGCCGATGGCCTCGCTTGCTGCCATGGCGGTCGTGAAATTCCAGCTGCGGCGGTTGAGCCGGGGCGGCACGGCCAATCCGAACGTTTCGCCGCTGAAGGCGTTGGTTCTCGCCCAGTTGCGCACGGCGTTGCTCACCCGCAAATATCGCCGCTGGATCGCGTCATCTGCCAACGCGACGGCTGCGTCTCACGGCACGTCAGCGCCGTCGCGCGCCAATGTGCGGGCCGTCGGGATGCCTCGGTAAGCCAAACGCATGGGTGGAAAAAAGACGGATCCGTGCGCATCACACATCCGCCTTTGTTCTCGGCTGCAAAACGGGTACGAAGAAGCGATTACATTTCGCGCCGCCGTCCCACCCGTTTCAAGGCTTCCGATAATCCCATGAAGATCCGCAAAGCCGTCTTTCCCGTCGCCGGTCTCGGTACCCGCGTGCTGCCCGCTACCAAGGCGATGCCGAAAGAGATGCTGACGATCGTCGACAAGCCCCTGATCCAGTATGTGGTCGACGAGGCCCGTGAAGCCGGCATCGAGCACTTCGTGTTCGTCACCGGCCGCAACAAGGGCGTTATCGAGGATCACTTCGACCGCATGTTCGAACTCGACACTACGCTCGCGCAACGCGGCAAAAAGACCGAGCAGGACATCCTGGCGCAGAACCAGCCGGAAGCCGGCGCGATGAGCTTCACCCGGCAGCAATCGCCGCTGGGGCTCGGCCACGCGGTGTGGTGCGCGCGCGACATCGTCGGCAACGAGCCGTTCGCGGTGGTGCTGCCGGACGAGCTGGTGCTGAACACGCCGGGCTGCCTGAAGCAGATGATCGACGCCGCCAACAAGCTTGGCGAGAAGTCGAACGTGATCGCGGTCGAGGCGGTGCCCGACGAGCTCACCCATCAATACGGCATCTGCGGCGTCGGCAAACGCACCGGCAACATCTTCGAGGTCGACGGCATGGTCGAGAAGCCGCCGAAGGGCACCGCGCCGTCGAATCTATCGATCACCGGCCGCTATATCCTGCAGCCGGAGATCTTCAACATCCTGGCCACGCAGGAGCGTGGCGCCGGCGGCGAGATCCAGCTCACCGACGCGATGATCGGGCTTGCCAAGACGCAGAAGTTCTACGGCGTCGAGTTCGAGGGCGAGCGCCACGATTGCGGCTCCAAGCCCGGCTTCCTCCGCGCCAACATCGCCTTCGGCCTCAAGCGTCCTGAGCTGCGCGACGGATTGATTGCAGAGATGAAGAAGTATCTGGGGGAGTGAGCCGAGAGTTCTGCGCCCCGTCATTCTCCGGTGCGCAATTGCGCACCTGAGGGCTCGCGCCAAGAGGCGCGCCCCGAAATGACGGTGAGGTGAGAACTAGCCCCGCGTCGCGTTCGCTTCGTCCGGGCGATCCAGTACGCCTCGGCTCAAGCACTGGCGTCTCTGGCATGCTGGATCACCCGCATGCGCGCGTGATGACATCGCGATGTTTGAGATCTTGAATCGAGAACCTTCCTCATCGTCGTCCTGGCGAAAGCCAGGACGACGGGTGTGCGTGTGGCGCGATGTGTGCGTCAAACGAGAACTGCATCTCCGCCGCGCCGCGTGAGCCGTCACGCCACCTTGCGTCGCCCCGCCCGCTTCGTGTCCTTCAACCCATCCTGCTTCGGCGCACGCAACTCCCGGGCGGCGAGGCTCACCACTTCGGCGATCTGCTGCAGCTGCGCGGCGAGCGGGCTGGTTTTGCGCCAGACCATGCCGATGGTGCGCGACGGCTGCGGGTTCTTGAAGCGCGAGACCGTCACCGGCGCGGAACGCGTCTCCACGGTCACCGCCATCTCGGGGATCAGGGTGACGCCGATGCCGGCGCCGACCATCTGCACCAATGTCGATAGTGAGCTCGCATCCAGCACCTCGCGCGGCGGCGACGACGATTGCATGTTGCAGAACGACAGCGCCTGGTCGCGGAAGCAATGGCCCTCCTCGAGCAGCAACAGCCGCATCTCGCGCAGCATTTCGGCGCTCGGCACCGGCGTCTTGGCATCCTCGCCCGGCCGCACCAGCAAGAAATTCTCGGAGAACAGCGCGACCTCGGTCAGCGACGGTTCATGCACCGGCAGCGCCACGATCGCGGTGTCGAGCCGGCCCTCGGCGACTGCCTTGATCAGCTTCGGCGTCAGCGTCTCGCGGACATGGATGTCGAGCTCGGGGTGCAGCCGCGCCAACGTCTCGATCACCCGCGGCAGCAGATATGGCGCAATGGTCGGGATCATGCCGACGCGCAGCCGGGCCGGCGAGCTTGTCGCGCGAGGCGCGCGCGAAGTCGCCGAGCTCGTCGACCGAGCGCAGGATGTCGCGCACGCGATGCAGCAGGTCCTCGCCGAAGGTCGTCAGGGTGACCTGCCGGGCATTGCGTTCGATCAGCACGCCGCCGACCGCTCGTTCCAACTCGCGGATCTGCATCGACAGCGCCGGCTGCGACACCGCGCAGGCATCCGCGGCGCGCCCGAAATGCCCGTGCTGCGCCAGCGCATCGAAATACCTCAGTTGCCGGAGTGTGACATTTATCATCAGATTATCTTATCGACGCGATCACTAAAGTCAATTTCACCTGATGGATTGGGGCGCGTAGAATCGTTCTTGGAAGAGCTCCAGCGCATTCCAGAATCCATCACCTCGGAGAAGAAACATGGACGCAAAAACCGACGACGGCGCGGGCAAATGCCCATTCACGGGCGGGCCCCGCGGGCACGCGAATCGCGACTGGTGGCCGGAGACGCTCGACGTTCAGGTACTGCATCACAATTCCAACCTGTCCGATCCGATGGGCAAGGGCTTCGACTACGCCAAGGAATTCAAGTCCCTCGATCTCAACGCCGTGATCAAGGACCTCTCGGCCCTGATGACGACGTCGCAGGAATGGTGGCCGGCAGACTTCGGCCATTACGGCGGCCTGATGATCCGCATGGCCTGGCACTCGGCGGGAACCTATCGCATCACCGACGGCCGCGGCGGCGCCGGTGCCGGTCAGCAGCGTTTCGCCCCGCTCAACAGCTGGCCCGACAACGCCAATCTGGACAAAGCGCGCCGGCTGCTGTGGCCGATCAAGCAGAAATACGGCCGCAAGATCTCCTGGGCCGACCTGATGGTCCTCGCCGGCAACGTCGCGCTGGAATCGATGGGCTTCAAGACGTTCGGTTTTGCCGGCGGCCGCGCCGACGTGTGGGAGCCGGAAGAACTGTACTGGGGTCCGGAAGGCACCTGGCTCGGCGACGAGCGCTACAGCGGCGAGCGTCAGCTCTCCGAGCCGCTCGGCGCGGTGCAAATGGGCCTGATCTACGTCAACCCGGAAGGCCCGAACGGCAATCCGGACCCGGTTGCAGCGGCCAAGGACATCCGCGAGACGTTCTTCCGCATGGCGATGAACGACGAGGAGACGGTTGCGCTGATCGCCGGTGGCCACACCTTCGGCAAGACCCACGGTGCGGGCGATCCGTCGCTGATCGGGCCGGAGCCGGAAGGCAGCGCGATCGAGGATCAGGGCTTGGGGTGGAAGAGCAAGTTCGGCACCGGCGTCGGCGCCGACGCGATCACCGGCGGTCCCGAGGTGACCTGGACCCAGACCCCGACCAAGTGGAGCAACCACTTCTTCGAGAACCTGTTCAAGTACGAATGGGAGCTGACGAAGAGCCCGGCCGGTGCGAAGCAGTGGAAGGCAAAGGGCGCGGACGCCGTCATTCCGGACGCGTTCGATTCGTCGAAGAAGCATGTCCCGACCATGCTGACCACCGACCTGTCGCTGCGCTTCGACCCGGCCTATGAGAAGATCTCGCGCCGGTTCTACGAGCATCCGGATCAGTTCGCGGACGCCTTCGCCCGCGCCTGGTTCAAGCTCACGCATCGCGACATGGGTCCGATCGCGCGCTACCTCGGCCCGCTGGTGCCGAAGGAGACGTTGATCTGGCAGGACCCGGTTCCGGCGCTCGATCACGCCGTGATCGACGACAAGGATATCGAGGCGCTCAAGGCGAAGATCCTCGCTTCGGGCCTCTCGGTGTCCGAACTGGTGTCGACCGCCTGGGCCTCGGCCTCCACGTTCCGCGGCTCCGACAAGCGCGGCGGCGCCAACGGCGCGCGCATCCGCCTTGCTCCGCAGAAGGACTGGGATGTCAACGAGCCGGCCCAGCTCAAGGGTGTGCTGGCCAAGCTCGAAGCCATCCAGAAGGAGTTCGGCAAGAAGGTCTCGCTCGCCGACCTGATCGTGCTCGGCGGCGCGGCCGCGATCGAGAAAGGCGGCGAGGGACGGCGGCACCCATGTGAAGGTCCCCTTCACGCCGGGCCGCACCGACGCGACGCAGGATCAGACCGACGTCGAATCGTTCGCTCCGCTCGAGCCGCGGGCTGACGGCTTTCGCAACTACGTCAGCGGCAAGCATCAGTTCCTGCAGCCCGAGGAGGCATTGGTCGACCGTGCGCAGCTCCTGCGGCTGACCGGACCGGAATTGACGGTCCTCGTCGGCGGCCTGCGCGTTCTCGGCGCCAATGCCAAGAAGTCGAAGCACGGCGTCTTCACCGGCAAGCCGGGGACGCTGACCAACGACTTCTTCCTCAACCTGCTCGACATGGGCACGGTGTGGAGCGATGCCGGCCAGGGCGTCTATGAAGGCCGCGACCGCAAGACCAAGGCGGTGAAGTGGACCGGCACCCGCGTCGACCTGATCTTCGGCTCGCACTCGCAGCTGCGCGCGTTCGCCGAGGTCTACGGCTCGTCGGATGCCAAGGAGCAGTTCGTGAACGACTTCGTCGCGGCCTGGGCCAAGGTGATGAACGCCGATCGCTTCGATCTCGCCAAGTAAATTGGACGAGTAAGCGACCGGTACGTCACGGCAATCAGCGACAGGGCGGCGCTTCGGCGCCGCCCTGTTTCATTTGGGGGATGCAATTTGGAAGACGAAAGGCTTTCCGCAGCTTTGCTCAGTCGTGCAGCTTCATGTCCCGGATCATCTCCTCGAACTCCGCCTGCGTCGGAATCGCCGGTGGCGATTGCAGCGCGCTGCTCGTCACGATGGGAGCATCGCACTGCGAGGCCCCGCGCGAAGGCTCGAGGATTGCGGTCAGGCTCGCCCAGCACACCAGGAGAGCCACGATCCAGTCCAGTACATTGGATGCCGTCATTGCAGCACCAGCATCAGCATTTCCATGCGCTGATGGTGCAGCCTGTGTGGCGCTTGGGCAATTCGGAAGCTACGAAACGTGACTTCGGCGTAGCCGAGGGGAGCGCCGAAGGCTGGACGCTATCCGGTCCGCGCCCGGCGCCCTTCGATCGGATAGGCGGGATCGTTGAAGCCCGGTGTCGAGGGATGGCCGGCGACGACGAGGCGATCGATCAGGGCTTCGTCCTCGGCGGTGAAGTGATAATCAGGCGCGCGGATGTAATCGTCCCACTGCGCTTCGGTGCGCGGGCCTGCGATGACCGCGCTGACGAACGACGAGTTCAGCACCCAGGACACCGCGAACTGCCCGGCGGTGATGCCGCGGCTCTCGGCGTGGCGCTTGATCTCCTGCGCGAGCTGCAGCGATTCCGGCCGCCACTCGGTCTGCATCATGCGCTTGTCGTTGCGGCCGGCGCGGGTGTCGGCAGGCGGCGCGGCATCGGGTGCGTATTTGCCGGTCAGCACGCCGCGCGCCAGCGGGCTGTAGGGTACGATGCCGAGGCCGTAGTAGGCGCAGGCCGGGAAATGCTCGACCTCCGGCATCCGGTTCATCGCATTGTAATAGGGCTGGCTCGCGACGGGACGGTCGATGCCGAGCCGGTCGCAGATGTTGCAGATCTCGGCGACGCGCCAGGCGCGGTAGTTGGAGACGCCGAAATAGCGCACCTTGCCGGCGCGGATCAGGTCGCCCATCGCACGCACCGTCTCGTCGAGCGGCGTCGCGTGGTCTTCCTTGTGCAGGTAGTAGACGTCGATGAAGTCGGTGCCGAGCCGCTTCAGGCTCTCGTCTGCGGCCTGGAACACCCAGCGCCGCGACAGCCCGCGATGGTTCGGATCGTCGCCGATCGGATTGGCGAGCTTGGTCGCGAGCACCCAGTTCGACCGGCTGTTCGAGATCGCGCGGCCGACGACCTCCTCGGACTTGCCGCCATTATAGGCGTCGGCGCTGTCGATGAAATTGATGCCGGCCTCGCGCGCCTTCGCCACGATCCGCGACGAGGTCGCCTCGTCGGTCGGCCCGCCGAACATCATGGTGCCGAGGCAGATCGGCGAAACCTTCAGGCCGCTACGGCCGAGCTGGCGATATTGCATCGGGTAGGCTCCCTAGCTGTCGGTCTTCAAGATCTTGAACACGCCGCTGGCCATCGCGATGCAGCGCTTGTCGACGGTCACCTCGGCCGTGATGAAGATCAGGCTGCGGGTCGAGCGCACCACGCGCGGACGCGTCGTCAGGATCTCGCCGATCTTGCCGGCCTCGACGAAATGGGTGTCGAGCTGTACCGTCGCAAGCGTCGGCTTGCCCGAGACGAAGCGCGCGGCCATGCCGCAGGCGCGGTCGGCAAAGGTCATGATCACGCCGCCCTGCACCAGGCCGCGGCGGTTGTGGTGCTTGTCCTCGGTGATCAGCGCGAGCTCAAGCGCGCCGTCCTTCAACCGCTCCCACAACGGGCCGATCAGCGTCAGGAAACCCGTGGTGTCGGCGATCTTCCAGCCGTCGGATTTGAGTTTGTCCGCGGCCTTGGCCGTCATGAGGAGGGATCCCTTGCTTGCAAATGATTGATCGCAGGAGGCATGTCGTTCCGCTCATTTCATCAAACGCTGTTGTGTTGTAGTCAAGCTCCATGGCCCGCACATTTGACGATGCCACCCGGCGGAATATCGCAGAGCTCTGCGCCGCATTCGCGCGCCTCGCGCCGGCGGATGCGGCGCCGACGCTGAAGCGCGCGGCGGTCGCGATCGCGCTGACCGAGAGTGATGACGGCAACGGCACGGCCTTCCTGCTGACCCGCCGCAGCGCGCGCTTGCGCGCCCACAGCGCGCAATGGGCGCTGCCGGGTGGACGCTGCGATGCCGGTGAGACACGGCCCCAGGCTGCGCTGCGCGAACTGCACGAGGAGCTTGGGCTGGCGCTGTCCGAATGCGACGTGCTCGGCATGCTCGACGACTATCCGACACGGTCCGGCTATCTGATCACGCCGGTCGTGGTCTGGGCCGGTGCGCAGGCGGCAATCACGCCGAACCCGGACGAGGTCGCGTCCGTGCATCGCATCGGTCTCGATGCGGTCGAGCTCGACGATGCATTCACCTTCGTCACGATTCCGGAGAGCTCGCGGCGCGTGATCCGCTTTCGGCTCGGTGGTCAGCAGATCCATGCGCCGACCGCCGCGCTGATCTATCAATTCCGCGAGGTGCTCGCCGGACGCAACACCCGCGTCGCCGATCTCGAGCAGCCGGTGTTCGCGTGGAAGTAGGTCGCAACGATGCGGCTATTTGTGACGGCGTCTGCGGGCGTTCATCTTCATTGCCTTGTCTTGCGCAACAGGCGGATGCGTTGCGGTCCCGGGTTCCGGCGGCGCCCGCGACACATTCTCGTAACAAGAGAACCGTGAACGGGTATCCGGAAACGATCCGCAATCCGGACGTTCGGCGCGCGCGGGTGCGGCGAGCGTCAACGCGCCAGCGGCGGCGAGCCAGAGTGCCATTCTCATCGCGATCTCCACGGTGTTTCTTCGGAGAACACCGCATTGTGGCGAAAATTCTGGACGTGATCGCGGCATCCGGCCGCTTGCGCTCCGGACATTTCCGGGCTGACTTCGTGGCGGCGCTTGCTACAACGAGGTCATGCGCCCGCAATTGATTCGCTTCGTTCCTGGATTTGTCGCGCTCGCGCTCGCCGCCGGCGCGCCGCCCGTACTGGCCGGCGAGGCCGATGCGTTGCCGCCGTCCGTCGCCAATGCGATGGCGCAGGCCTCGCCGCAGGCGATCATGGAATATCGCCGCAAGCTACAGGAATATCAGGAGGCGCGCGATGCCTTCGAGCAGGACGCCAACGCCTATTGGAGTGCGATCGCCGACAAGCGGCGTGGCCGCAACGCCAAGCGCCGCGACCGCGTGCAGATCTCGCTGGACGATTACGTGCTGCAGCAGCCGCCGGTCTATGAGGGCCCGAAGCGGCCGGTCAACCCGGCGCCGGAAGAAGAGGGCGGCAAGCCGCCGCGTCCGGCCAAAACCATCCCGGTGGTCTCGGATCTCGTCCGGGCGGCGGCCGAGCAGTTCCAGTTCACGCCGCAGCGGCCGTCGAGCGAGGTCGAGTTCAAGCGTGCCTATGCCCGCTACGCGCGCGCGGCGGGGCTGACGCCGGAGCAGGCGGTGCGGGTCTATTCGTTCGAGACCGGCGGGACCGGCAATTACGACGTGCAGGCGGGCATTGAGCACGGCGGCAAGCGCGCGATCTCCACCGCGATGGGCTACAACCAGCTGCTCACCACCAACACCGTCGAGCTCCTGGCCGAGCAGGGCCATGAATTCGTACGGGATCTGACCGCGCGGGTGGCGGCGACGCAGGGGCCGGCGCGCAAGGCCATGGAGCACAAGCTCGCGGTGCTGAAGAAGATGGTCGCGTTCACGCGGACCGTACCCGACGATTGGTCGGCGCATCAGCGCCTCGCCGATACGCCGCAGGGTTGGGCGTGTCACGCCATGGTGCTCGACATCGATATCGGCCCGATGCTGCAGACCCACAAGCTGCTGACCTCGGTGATCTTCGCCCGCAACAAGGGCTACACAAGACCGCTGACCGCGGCCGAGCTCGAGATGATGAACCTGACCGGCGACGGCACCGGGCTCGACATGGTCACCATGCCGCAGGCGATGCGCGAGCAGGTGCCGACCACGAATTTCTTCCAGCGCTCCGGCTACGAACGCAATCCGGTCGCGATCCGTCACAACACCGTGGCCAAGCTGCTCGCCATCACCAACGAGCGGATGGATTTCAACAGCAACAAGCCCGGTGCCAGGGAATTGGCCGCGGCGTTCTGAGGTCTGCTGAAGACGTCAGAGCTTCGGTTCTGGTTGAATCAGAACCGAAGCTCTAGACCCTTCTCTCGACGCGTTTTCTTCACGCGTACCGGCGTCCACTTCGCTCGAAAACGCTCTAATTCGAGCCGAACATGAACTTGCCGTCGCCCTCGAGATAGGGCCCGGAGCGCATGTAGAGCTGGCCGTTGTGGCCGATGAAGAACAGCGTCCCCTTCGGCACCTTCTTGGCGCCCTTCAGCAGCGTGTTGGCATTGTTGGTCCCCATCTTGTAGGCCCAGGTCTTGCCTCCCTTGTCATAGGCGTAGCCCATGTCGGTCTTCAGCTCCCAGGGCGCAGCCTCCTGCGCGAATGCGCATGTCGTCAGCGCGGCAAACGCCGCAGTCGCAACAAAGGTCTTGGTCAAAAAATGCGTCATGATCCACCTCCGGCCGAGAAAAACGGCGTCGTCCCCACGTTTCTGAACAAATCACGAACGGCATTTGCGCGTCAATACGACAATCGGCGCGACCGCTATCGTCCATCAGCGACTTTGTGATTTCCCGCATCAAGCTTGGCGACTATCTTCGCGTTACCGTTTACAAACGCTTCGATTGCCGGAAACACTACCTGGGGATGATCGGGATGAACCACGTCATGAAGATCGGTATCGGTGTCGCTCTGTCGTTCATGGCGCTGGCGTCAGTCGCGCAGGCGGACGAGTTCAAGCTCTCCAACAACCAGCGGATCTCCTGCAGCCGCGGCCTGTCGGCCGGCAAGCTCAACACGTCGACCTGCAAGTCCTACGCCTATCTGTTCAACGCCAAGACCTCCGAATACTTCCGCTGCCAGGTCTCGCTGGCGCTGACGCGGGATAACAAGGAGGTCATCAACGTGCAGGCCGACGGCGGCTGCACCAAGAAGCCGCGCATCTTCGAGACCGACGGCAATTACACGTTCGACGCCACCGAGACCGAGCCGCCGAACACCAATTCGTTCTTCGGTCCGGGCGGCTATGCGATCTGGGCCAGCGACACCAACACCCAGAAGATCCGCGGCTGCATCACCATCTCGTCCGGTCTCGGCTCCGACATCTCGAAATGCCTCGACATGACGTTTCAGTGACGGCGGTGCGGGCGGCGTGATGCGCAAGCTGCGCCCGGCCCCGCTGTGCCGCTCCTGGCTGTTTCTCGAAGGCGCCAACGAGGCGATCCTGCAGAGCGCGGCCGCCTGCGGCGCCGATGTGCTGATCCACGAGCTCGAGGACTTTACCCCGCCGCCGCTGCGCCCGAGGGCGCGGGCGCTGGCGGCCGAGCTCTACGCGGCCTGGCGTGACCAGGGCGTGGTGGTCGCGGTCCGCGTCAATCCGTTGGACCAGGACGGCATGGACGATCTTGCCGCCGTGATGCGCGGCCATCCTGACATCGTCGCGCTGCCGAAGGTCGCCGAGCCGCATCATGTCGCGAGACTCGACGAGGCGGTGACGCGGTTCGAGCGCGACTATGGCATCGCCGAGGGATCGACGTCGCTGTTGCCGAACATCGAGTTCGCGCGCGGCCTGGTGCAGACCGGCGCGATCGCTGCGGCGAGCCGGCGCACCATCGGTTGCCTGATGGCCTCCGAAGACCTCGCCGCCGATCTCGGCGCCGAGCGCGGCAGCGATGGCCTGGAGCTCGCTTACGCGCGGCAGCGCTTCATCGTCGAATGTCGCGCCGCCAATGTCGTCGCGGTCGACTGTCCCTACACCTGGAGCGACGTCGCCGGCGTCGAACGCGACACGATCTGGGCGCGACGGCTGGGCTACACTGCAAAGAGCCTGGTCGATCCTGCGCATGCCGCCATCGTCAACGGCGTCCTCACGCCGAGCGATGATGAGTTGCAGCAGGCGGCCAGGATCGTCGCGGCGTTCGAAGCGGCGCGGGCACAGGGCCTTGGGCGCGTCGAACTTGACGGCTCGCTGCTGGAAGTCCCGACCTATTCCAACGCAAAGCGCCTGATCGCGCGCGGCGAAGCGCTGCGCGCGATCGATCACAACGCTCGAGCCTGACCGAAGGGCATGCCTCAGGACGCCGGCTGTTTCTCCGAGAAGTGCATGCGCGAGCGGGCGAACTTCTTGACGCCCATCGGCTTGCCGAACAGGTAGCCCTGGACCTGATCGAAATCCATCTCGTGCGCGGCAAGAAAGTCCGCGCGCGTCTCGACCCCCTGCGCAATAACCTGCGCGCCCGCGTCGTGTGCGAGCTCGACGATACGCCGGCACACCGTCTGCTTCAGGCGCTGATCCGCGCAACCGGTGACGTATTGATGGTCGACCTTCAGCTGGACGAACGGAAAGTTCGGCAATCCCAGCAAGGATGGCCAGTTCGCGCCGACATTGTCGATCGAGATGCCGATATTGTGCAGGCGAACGCGCCGGGCGACATCGATCGCCAAATCGAGATTGTCGACCACCTCGGCGCTGTCGATCTCGATCAGCAGGCCGGCGAAGGCGGCATGATCCGGAATCCGGTAGCAAAGCTCGCGCACCGCAGCATCGTCGGCGAGAAACGAGATCGGCAGGTTGATCGAGAGATCGACCGGTCCGATCTGTTCGAGCAGATAGCGCCAGTCTTCGATGGCGCGCTCGATCACGAACTCGGACAGCGCATGAAAATGCGGGTCGCTTTCGTCGGGGATGAAGTAGGCAGGCGGCACGACGCCCCATGCGGGATGGCGCATCCGGATCAGCGCCTCGGCGCCGCTCGGAACCAATGTCCGGAGATGAATTTTCTGCTGATACCACAGCTCAAGCCAGCCGGCCTTCAGCGCTTCGGGCACATCCACTGCCGGGCTCGGTGCGGGCTCGAGCGGCATCAATGACGCAAGACTGTCACGAAGGGTTCCGGCGCTGAACGGGGTGGAGAGGGCCGGCAGCATGGCGATGCCGTACTCATCGCCGATCTGCCGAACCGCTTTTACGATGATGGAGTCCGGCTGGCCGATGACGAGGACCTTGCCGCCGTAGTCCTTTCTCACCAAAGTCTCGAGAATTTTACTGACTTCGATGCCGTCCACGGACACGCCGAGCACCAGAAGATCGGGCCGTTCCGCGTCCAGCACGGTGTCGAGTTCCAAAGCCTGGCCACATTCACTGGTGATGAAGCCGAGGTCTTCCAGCGCCTCCGCGAGGAAGGTCCGAAGGTGTTTTTTGCTGTCCGCAATGCATGCGCGTGGGGTCAGCTTGCGATGTCCGAACCAGCCGGCTCGCGTTTGTCCGATGTGACTGATGTGGTTCATGCCCCGCCTTATCCGTAATTACCCCGGCCTGACTCGTACATCCATGAGCGGCGGCAATCATGGAAATTTCTGGTTCATACATTGATTGGTTCGCTAACCTTAAAAGATTCAATTCGACTCAAATGATCCCGGAATCGCCGCGTCTTGCCGCGGTTACATGCGCAACAAATGCGTCATCTGGCGTTCATGAGAGTAATCGTGTCTGACTTTGCACCGCACCGGAAACATTGTGCGCGTGTGTCATCGCGAGACGACGTTAATGACTGTGGTGTCGGGTCGATGCCGAAGCGGAATTGCACCATTGTCGGACATCAAATCGAGTTGCCGCCGAGCACCAACCGCGAATCAGATCATCCGTTCTGTGATGCCAATGCAGTCGTGCGTGATGTCGTCGTTGGCGCTCGCAACGTCTCCGGCATCAACGCGCAGTAGCCGATCAGCCCGGCACAAGCGACGGCCGCAAGGAACAGAAAGGCGGCGCCGTAGCCGGCGTGGACGATGATGAACCCGGCGACCGCCGTGCTCAGCGCGCCGCCGATGCCGGTTGCGGTGGCGATCGCGCCCTGGCTGACGTTGAAATGTCCGGTGCCGTGCGTGAGATCGGCGACGACGAGCGGGAACAGCGCGCCGAAGATTCCAGCGCCGATGCCGTCGAGCAATTGCACCGATACCAGCCAGTACGGGTTGTCCGACAACGGATAGAGCGCGCCGCGAACAGCCAGCACCGCGAGCGCCATAGCAAAGATCGGCTTGCGGCCCCAGACGTCGGCCTTGCGTCCGACCAGCATCGCAACCGGCACCATCACCAGTTGCGCCGCGATGATGCAGACCGACATCAGCGATGTGCCAAGGTTGCGGTTGACCAGTGCGAGCTTCTGTCCGACCAGCGGCAGCATCGCGGCATTGGCAAAATGAAAGATCACGGTCGCGGCCGCGAAGATCAGCAGCGGCTTGCAGGTCAGCAGCACGCGAAAGCCGGATGGTCGGTCATGCAGCGTGCCATGCTCCTCCGCGCTATCGTCGAGCCCGCGCGCGATCTGATGATCGATCGCCGCGGGTGGGATCGAGAGCGTCGCGGCGACGCTGGCGAGCGCCATTGCCGCGAGCAACCAGAATACGACGACGGGACCGAACCAGTAGGCGGTGCCGCCGGCGATCGCCGCAGCCACCGCGTTGCCGGCATGATTGAAGGCCTCGTTGCGGCCGGTCCGCGCCGCGAATGCCCTGGGGCCGACAATGCCGAGCGTCACCGCGGCGATCGCCGGCGCGAACACCGAGCCCGATGCGGCCGCAAGCGCCTGGGTCGCGGCGACCAGCGCGAACCGGTCGAGCAGCGGCAGCAGCAGGCAGGCGGCGGTCACGGCGAGCGCGGCTGCGATCATCAACGCGCGCTTGGCGCGGCTGCGGTCGATCAGGGCGCCGGCCGGTGTCTGGGCGACGATCCCGGCGATCGCCGCGATCGACATCACCGACCCGATCGAAGCCTCGTCCCACCTCCGTTCGGTCAGAAGGTAGATCGCCAGATAAGGGCCGAGCCCGTCCCGCACGTCGGCGAGGAAGAAGTTCAACGCATCAAGCGCGCGCTCAACGGGCGTCCCGGACGGCTGCAAGTGATACCTCGCGGCGAGATTGCGCATCTCAACCCGGCGGCGCGCGCAGAGTTCCCGTGCAGGTAAAGTGGCGCTGCTATCAGGGATTTCGGCCCTGCATGCGTCATTTGGATGGGTTGACCTGGCAGGGGCGTGCGGCCAATTTCCGGCCCGGCTTAGGGGAGAATAATACTCATGAATTCAAGGTTGATGGCCGCCGCGATCGTGGCCGCCAGTGTTTTGTCCGCGCCTGTCGCACAGGCCCAGCAGTTCATTAACGTGCTCACCGGCGGCACCTCGGGCGTCTACTATCCGCTCGGCGTCGCGATCGGGAAGATTTACGGCGACAAGATCCCTGATGTGAAGACTCAGGTGCAGGCGACAAAGGCCTCGGTGGAGAACCTAGTGCTGCTGCAGCAGGGCCGCGGCGAGATCGCCTTCACGCTCGGCGATTCGCTGAAGGCCGCCTGGGAAGGCGACGCCGAGGCCGGCTTCAAGAACAAGCTCGACAAGCTGCGCACCATCGGCGCGATCTATCCGAATTACATCCAGATCGTCGCCACCGCCGAAAGCGGCATCAAGACGCTCGCCGATCTCAAGGGCAAGAGCCTGTCGGTCGGCGCGCCGAAGTCCGGCACCGAGCTCAACTCGCGCGCGATCCTCGCGGCCGCCGGCATGAGCTACAAGGATCTCGGCAAGGTCGAGTATCTGCCGTTCGCCGAATCGGTCGACCTGATGAAGAACCGCCAGCTCAACGCCACGCTGCAATCTGCCGGCCTCGGCGTCGCCTCGCTGAAGGACCTCTCGACCTCCAGCGAGATCACCGTGGTCGCCGTGCCGAAGGAGACCGTCGACAAGATCGGCCCGCCCTTCGTCTCCGTGATCATTCCGGCCAACACCTATACCGGCCAGGACAAGGACGTGCCGACCGCGGCGGTCGTGAACTACCTCGTCACCTCGAGCGCGGTGTCGGACGATCTGGCCTATCAGATGACCAAGCTGGTCTACGAATCGCTGCCGGAACTCGCCAATGCCCACGCCGCGGGCAAGGAGATCAAGCTCGCGGCCGCCGCGACCGGCAGCCCGGTGCCGCTGCATCCCGGCGCGATCCGCTATTACAAGGAAAAGGGCCTGATCAAGTAGGGCTCGAAAGACATATTCGCCGTCATGCCCGGGGCGAAAGCGCGAAGCGCGTCTTCGCGCAGATGTCCCGGGTATCCACGTTCTTGGGCAACGGTCGCTCAAAGACGTGGATGGCCGGGACAAGCCCGGCCATGACGTATTGGGCGGCGGCCCAAATGCTATAAGCGTCGCGGGCACGGCGGGGGACTAATCATATGCAGCAGCAGGTTGCGGGCGAGCAGCCCATCAAGGTTGAATTCGACAATTTCGAGCACGGCTTTCCGGAAGGCTTCGGTCCGGGCGCCTGGGGCCATCTGGCCTATGCCATCGGTCTCGCCTTTGCGGTGTTCCAGCTCTATGTCGCGGCCTTCAATTATTTGCCGAGCCAGGTGGTACGCGGCGTCCATGTCGGCTTCCTGATCCTCTTGACCTTCGGCCTGATCGGCAACTTTACCGCCAGGACCGATTTCGGCCGTGCGGTGAGCTGGATCGTCGGCGCCGCCGGTTTCCTCTGCGGGCTCTATCAGTGGATCTTCTATGCCGACCTGATCGCCCGCGACGGCGACCCGACCAATATGGACCTTGCGGTCGGCACGCTGCTCGCGATCCTGATCTTCGAGGGCACGCGGCGGCTGATGGGAGCGGCGCTGCCGCTGATGTGCGGCGCCTGTCTGCTCTACTGGTTCTTCGGACAATATCTGCCGTCGCCGTTCAACCATCGCGGCTATGACTTCGACCAGATCGTCACCCATCTCTCGTTCGGCACCGAAGGCTTCTACGGCGTGCCGATCTATGTCTCGGCCACCTACATCTTCCTGTTCATCCTGTTCGGCTCATTCCTCGAGCGTGCCGGCATGATCCAGCTGTTCACCGACGTCTCGCTCGGCCTGTTCGGCCGCACCCGTGGCGGCCCGGCCAAGGTCGCGGTGTTCGCCTCGGGCATGATGGGCACGATTTCCGGCTCCGGCGTCGCCAACGTCGTAACCGTTGGCCAGTTCACGATTCCCTTGATGATCAAGTTCGGCTATCGCCGCGCGTTCGCCGCCGGCGTCGAGGCCACCGCCTCGATGGGCGGCCAGATCATGCCGCCGGTGATGGGCGCGGTCGCCTTCATCATGGCCGAGACGCTTGGCGTTCCCTATTCGGAGATCGTCAAGGCTGCCGTGATTCCGGCGATCCTGTATTTCGCCTCGGCGTTCTGGATGGTGCACCTGGAAGCCGGCAAGCATGGCCTTGTCGGCATGAAGCGCTCGGAGATCCCGAGCGCCTGGAAGGCGCTGGTCGCCCGCTGGTATCTCGTCTTGCCGCTCGCGGCGCTGGTCTACATGCTGTTCGAGGGCTTCACGCCGCTCTATGCCGGCAGCATGGGGCTTGCGTTGACGGTCGCGCTGATCCTCGGCGCCAGCATCACGCTCGGCTTCTCCAACACCGTCGTGCGCTACATCTTCTGGATCGGCCTTGCGCTGGTGGTTGCCGCGGTCTCGCGCCACGGGCTCGAGATCGTCCCGGTCGCCAGCGTCGTCGCAGGATTGATCGTGATTGCGGCGATCACCCGTGGAGGTCGCGCAACGCTCCGAGCCTGCCGTGACTCGCTTGCCGACAGCGCCAAGTCGGCGCTGACCGTCGGCATGGCCTGCGCCATCGTCGGCACCATCATCGGCATGATGACGCAGACCGGCGTCGGCACCATCTTCGGCAGCTGGATCATCGGGCTCGGCGCCAAGAGCCTGTTCCTGGCGCTGATCATGACCATGCTGCTGTCGATCCTGCTCGGCACCGGCATTCCGACGATCCCGACCTACATCATCACCGCGGCGCTCGCCGCGCCTGCGCTCGCCAAGCTCGGCGTGCCGCTGATCGCAAGCCACATGTTTGCGTTCTACTACGGCATCATGGCCGACCTCTCGCCGCCGGTCGCGCTCGCGGCGCTGGCGGCGGCGCCGATCGCCAAGGAGAATCCGGACAAGATCGGCTGGGAGGCGATGCGGATCGCGCTTGCCGGCTACGTCATCCCCTTCATCTTCGTCTACTCGCCGGCACTGATGCTGCAAGGCAATGATCCGATGGCCGCCCAGCTCGGCTTCTACGGCGCGGTGGCGCTGGCGACCTTCAAGGCGCTGGTGGCGATCGCCCTGTTCGGCATCGTCGCGATCGGCTTCCTGTTCACGCGGCTGACCTTGATCGAGATCGTGGTCGCCTTCGGCGCCGCGCTCTGCCTGCTTGGCGATTTCCGCTTCTCGGATACGGCGGGGTTCACGCTCGCCGCCGCTGTCGTGCTGTGGCAATGGCGTCAGCGCCCGCGCAATGCGGTGGCGGCGGCTTGAGCCTCTGCCTTGCATCCGCGGGTGTCGTGAAGGCGCTGTCGATCGCGGCCTTCACGCTCGCCTGGACGCATTCGATCGAGAAGACCGCGTGGCAGGAGGACTGGCTGGTCACGCCGGCCGGGCTGACGCTGCAGCAGGCGCGCATCAAGGGCACTGGCGCCGGAATGGAGCCGCCGCCGGAAGCGCGCCTCACTGACGGCTGGTTTCAATGGTCGCCGCCGCCTGTGCCGAGGGCGGAGGTCGTGCTTGGCAATTCCGGCGCGGCGGGCGAATGGCACCTGTGCCACGCGGGAAGCTGCCAGAAGCTATCGGAGATCTTCGGCCATCCGATCGGTGCTAATGTCACAACGATGAGTGTTTGCGAGGATCCGTAGCTCCGTAGCCCGGATGGAGCGCCAGCGTAATCCGGGGCCAGTGTTCCCGGACTGCGCTTCGCTTCATCCGGGCTACGGATTACGTCAAGCTGCAAGAACAACAAACGGGAGAACAAACGATGGATCGGCTCAAGGGCAAGGTTTCGATGGTGGTCGGCGCGGGCTCGATCGGGCCCGGCTGGGGCAATGGCAAGGCGACCGCCGTCACCTTCGCGCGCGAGGGCGCCAGCGTGTTCTGCGTCGATCGCAACGACGCCGCGGCCGAGGAGACGGTCAAGATCATCACCGGCGAGGGCGGCAAGGCGGCCGCATTCACCGCTGATGTCTCGCGCGCCAGCGAGGTCGAGGCGATGGTCGCGGCCTGCCTGAAGACTTACGGCCGTATCGACGTGCTCGACAACAATGTCGGCATCGCCGAGGTCGGCAGCGTGGTCGAAGTCGCGGAAGCCGACTGGGACCGCGTCTTCGCGGTCAACCTCAAGAGCGCCTATCTCTCGATGAAGCACGTCATTCCGGTGATGATCAAGCAGGGGGGCGGCTCGATCATCAACATCTCCTCGATCGCCTCGATCCGCCATGTCGGCATTTCCTATGTCAGCTACAATGCGAGCAAGGCGGCGATGAACCAGATGACGCGCTCGACCGCGGTCGAGTTCGCCTCCAAACATGTGCGCGTCAACGCGATCCTGCCGGGGTTGATGAAGACGCCGATGGTCGAACATTCGGCGGGGCTGGCGCAGAGTTATGCCAAGGGCGATGTGGAGGCGATGTGGCGCGCCCGCGACGCGCAGGTGCCGATGGGGCACATGGGCGACGCCTGGGACGTCGCCAATGCCGCGCTGTTCCTGGCGTCGGACGAATCGAAATATGTCACCGGCATCGAGCTGGTGGTCGACGGCGGCATTACCTCGAAGTCGGGCGCTTGAGAGGTCGCTGAAGGAACTAGGCCTCGACGCTGAGCTCGGCGCGGTCGAGCTCCTCCTCGACCAGATGGAACGCGTCGTCGCCGATGGTCTCGGTGCGCCGCAGATTGAGCAGCGCCTGACGCGCGGCCGCGATGGCGCGGCGGCGTAGCGGATCCGACGGCAGCTCGCGTGAGGTCAGGCCGCCATCCGGGTCATTCTCGGCGCGCAGCAGCACGGCGCGGTATTCGAGCCGGAGGATCTCGGCTTCTTCCGACGGGTCCGCGTCGATTTCCTCGAGCGCTGCGCGAAAGACCACGCCGCGGGCATGGGCCGCCTCGCGCCCGACCGGGTCGTCGTCATCGAAATTCAACGCCAGGATCAGTGGCCGCAGGGTCAGTCCCTGGATCACGAGCGAGCCCAGCACCACGGCAAACGCCGTCAGCAGGATCAGATCGCGATATGGGAAATACTCGGGCAGCGCAAACGCGGCCGCCAGCGTAACGATGCCGCGCATGCCGCACCACGACACGATGAAGCCGCGCTTCAGGGTCGGCACGGCCTCCATCACATGGGCGGGAAGCCAATTGCGCGCCTTCAGCGTGCGCAGCAGCGCGCCGTAGGGCATCACCCAGAGGATGCGGGCGAGGATCACGACGGCGAGGATCGCGGCGGCAAAGCTGCAATATTTCCACCGCACCTCGTCGTCGAGCTCGGACCAGATCGGGCGCAGTTGCAGGCCGATCAGCATGAAGGCGAGCACGTTGAGCACGAAGACGACGGTTTCCCACACCGCATAGGACGATACGCGCAGCCGCGCCGAGGTGCGGGCCGGCGCGGTGCGGGCGATGGTGATCGCATAGGCGATGATCGTCAGGATGCCGGACAGGCCGAGATGCTCGGCGACGATCCACACCATGAAGGTGCCGCCGAATTGCGTGATGATCGCGCTCGGCGCCTCCGTGATGCGGCGCGTGATCATCATCCAGACCTGCGCGAACAGGTAGCCGGCGGCGAGGCTGCCGACCAGCGCGACCGTGATCGACGGCACGAATTCGCGAATCTTCATGTGCTCGGCGGCAACCAGGCCGACCGCGACGCGATAGATCAACAGCGCGGAGGCATCGTTGAGCAGGCTTTCGCCTTCGAGGATCTTCTGGATCCGGTACGGCAGGTTGACCTGGCGCAGGATCGCGGTGGCCGCAGCCGCGTCCGGTGGCGCCACGATGGCACCGAGCGCGATTGCGACCGGCCAGGGCATGTCCGGGCGCAGCCAGTGCGCGACCACGGCGACGGCTGCCGTCGTGACGCCGACCGCGACCACCACCAGCGTCGAGACCGGCAGCCAGTTGTTGCGGAGATCGCGCAGCGAGGTGTCGTAGGCCGCATCGAGCAGCACTGGTGCTACGAACAGTGCCAGCGCCAGTTTCGGTTCGAGGGCCCAGGTCGGCGCCCACGGCAGCAGGGTCAGCAGCACGCCGCCGAGCGCAAGAAAGGTGGGGTAGGGCACCTTGATCCGCCGCGCCAGCGCCGACAGCGCCACCGCCGCGAGCAGCAGGCCGATGATCCATTCGAATGTCAGCACGCGAACCCCCAAGTACGGCTCCAAGTGCAGCCGATCGTCGCAATTGACGTATAATCCAGCATGTGGTTTTGCGGCAAATGGGCGCGCTGCTGGATATCAGGGGCCGGTGGTTCGGGTGCGGGAGAGGGATGTCTTGTCGGCAATCGGAATGCGACGAAAAGCTGCAAACCTGGCCTTCAATCTGGTTCTGGCGCTGCTGTGCGTTTGGCTGTCGGTCGCGCTGACGTCAGGCGTTGCGCGCGCGGCCGGCAGCGAGCCCGGCAAGGATGTGCAGGCCGATGCCGGGTCCTGCATCGCTGCGGCTGCGGCAACGGATGACGACAAGACCATCGAGGCTTGCGGCGCGCTGATCGACAATGAGAAGGCGGCCAAGCCGGATCGCGTCAAGGCGCTGATGGCACGCGCGAGCGCCTATGACCGCAAGCAGATGATCGATCGCGCGATCTCAGATTACGACACCGTGCTCCGGCTCGATCCTTCGCTTGCCGACGCCCACAATGCGCGCGGCGAGCTTTGGCGCCGCAAGGGCGACCGGCCAAAGGCGATCATGGATTTCGGCGCCGCCGTCAAGCTCAATCCAGACCACGCCGCCGCCAAGGCCAACTACAAATCGCTGTCGCTGGAACTGGAGCGGATCGGCGCCATGATGGCGGTCGCCGGCAAGCCGAGCTTCGATTGCCGCAAGGCGCGCCGGCCGGTGGAGAAGGCGATCTGCGCCAATCCCGAGCTTGCCGATCTCGATCGCGAGATCGGCGCATCGACCTTTCGCGCCGTGCGCGAGGCAAAGGATCCGCGCCAGGCGCGCGAGCTGCAGCGCGAGCAGGATCAGTTCATCGCCCGCCGCAACGCGGAATTCGGCACGCCTGCCTATGACCTGCAAAAGGCGATGCGCGAGCGGTTGCGGCAGATCAACGGCGTCGACGGCTACTAGTGCCAACGTCGGTAAGTTTCTGGCTTGAATTATCGGTCGCGTCCATGACAATGGCCGCCAAAGAGAGCCAACCATCCGAAGTCGTCATGCTCGACCGCGACGATGGAGGCGAGGGAGAAGCGCAATGAACGTCCAGCAGAAGAGCCGGTATCATGAGGTGTATGCCCGCTCGCTTCGAGACCCCGAGGGCTTTTGGACGGAGGCGGCGCGCGAGATCGACTGGATCGAACCGGCCAAGAAAGTCTTCGATCCGTCCATGGGCGCCTATGGACGCTGGTTCGCCGGCGCCGTGGTCAACACCTGCTACAACGCGCTGGATCGCCATGTCGCCGGCGGCCGCGCCGGCCAGGTCGCGCTGATCCACGATTCACCGCTCACCAACACCATCACCAAATTCACCTACTCCGAGCTGCTGGCGGAGGTGCGGACGCTGGCCGCGGTCATGCAGGATTTCGGTGTGGCCAAGGGCGATCGCGTCATCCTCTATATGCCGATGGTGCCGGAGGCTGTCGTTGCGATGCTCGCCTGCGCGCGGATCGGCGCGGTGCACAGCGTGGTGTTCGGCGGCTTCGCGGCCAAGGAGCTCGCGACCCGCATCGACGACGCCAAGCCGAAGCTGATCTTCTCGGCGAGCTGTGGCATCGAGCCCGGGCGCATCGTGCAGTACAAGCCGCTGCTCGACGAAGCGATCCGCCTCGCCGGCGCCAAGCCCGAGACCTGCATCATCCTGCAGCGACCGCAGCAGGCTTGCGAGCTCACCGCGGGCCGCGACCACGACTGGGCGACGCTGCGCCGCGCCGCGTTCGACGCCGGCAAGGCCGCGCCCTGCGTGCCGGTCGCCGCGACCGATCCGCTCTACATCCTCTACACCTCGGGCACGACCGGAATTCCGAAGGGCGTGGTGCGCGACAATGGCGGCCATCTGGTTGCGCTGAAATGGTCGATGCACAATCTCTACGGCGTGAAGCCCGGCGAGATCTGGTGGTGCGGCTCCGACATCGGCTGGGTGGTCGGTCACTCCTACATCGTCTATGGCCCGCTGATCCATGGCTCGACCACGATCATGTATGAGGGCAAGCCGGTCGGCACGCCGGATGCCGGCGCGTTCTGGCGCGTGATCAGCGAGCACAAGGCGGTTGCCCTCTTCACCGCGCCGACCGCATTCCGTGCGATCAAGAAGGAAGATCCCGAGGGCAAGCTGCTGAGGAGCTACGACCTCTCGCGCTTCCGCAAGCTGTTCCTCGCCGGCGAGCGCGCCGATCCGCCGACGGTGGAGTGGGCGGAGCAGCAGCTCAAGGTGGCGGTCATCGATCACTGGTGGCAGACCGAGACCGGCTGGTGCATCGCCGGCAATCCGGTGGGGCTCGGCCAGTTGCCGATCAAGCACGGCTCGCCGACGGTGCCGATGCCGGGCTATCAGGTCGACATCGTCGACGAGGCGGCGAAGCCGGTGCCCGCAGGCACCATGGGCTCGATCGTGATCAAGCTGCCGATGCCGCCGGCGTGCCTGCCGACGCTGTGGCAGCAGGACGATCGCTTCAGGGACGCTTACCTCTCGGAATTCCCCGGCTACTACAAGACCTCGGACGCCGGCTACAAGGATGCGGACGGCTACGTCTGGGTGATGGGCCGCACCGACGACATCATCAATGTCGCCGGCCACCGGCTCTCCACCGGCGGCATGGAGGAGATCCTCGCCTCGCATCCCGATGTCGCCGAATGCGCGGTGCTCGGCGTCAAGGATGCGATCAAGGGCGAGGTGCCGTGCGGCTTCCTGGTGCTGAAGGCCGGCGTGACCAAGGCACCGGATCAGGTCGAGAAGGAGGTCGTGGCGCTGGTGCGCGAGAAGCTCGGGCCGGTCGCCGCGTTCAAGCTCGCGATCACCGTGGCGCGGCTGCCGAAGACCCGCTCCGGCAAGATCCTGCGTGGCACCATCAAGAAGATCGCCGACGATGAGCCCTGGACCATGCCGGCGACGATCGAGGACCCCAAGGTGCTCGACGAAATCGGAGAGGCGTTGAAGGGCAAGGGGTAGCTGCGATCATCGTGCGAGTGCCGAGCGTGCAGCGGCGCATCTGTGAGAGCACGTCGTGTGAACCCCTCTCCCTAACCCTCCCCTGCAAGGGGGGAGGGAACCCTTCCGCCGGTGCCCTCCTTACCTGCAGCAACTCCGTGTAGATCCGATGACGTGAGGTGAGCACGCCGGTCAGACTCCCTCCCCCCTTGCGGGGGAGGGGTGGGGAGAGGGGTGGCCGCGGGCGCGATGGTCGATGAGTGCGTGATCGTCCAGCTCGCTCGCGCTCCATCGAAACCCATTGGAAGCAAAATGGCCTTGATTTTGATGGATTGCCGGGTCATCCCGGCCTTCCCTGTCATTTGCTACGAGATACGGACCACCGATGCGATCCATTTCCGCACGCGCGCCTCTTGCATTGCTGCTCGCACTGCCGCTGCTGGCAGGCTGTCTCGAGCGCGGCCGATCGCCGATCGCGGAGAGCATGGGCGACGACGATCAGTACTGCCAGGGCAATGGCAAGGTCGCGGTCGGCTCGCCCGAATATGTCGCATGCCGCAAGGATCGCGACGTCCAGCGCCAGAACGCCGAAGCCCGCACCGATCGGCGGCAGCGCGATCTCGGCGAATACATGATGAACAATCCGGACCGCCACTAGGCGCCATGGCGACGGCCGGCCCGGTGAGGTGTGCGTGGACGGCCGCCGGGCCGAATTCCGGCAAGACATCGGCGCGCCGCATGCGATCACGAGCAGCTGTTTTGGATGAGACCAGGTCCTGTGCTTGTGGAAGGCGAGCCCGCGTTGCAACGTGACAGGATCGGAGAGCTCGACGGGCTGCGCGCGATCGCGCTGCTGATCGTCGTCATCTGGCACTATTTCGGCGCGCCGGACGGTCCGCAGGGCTGGCCGTGGAAACTGCTGCATGTCGGCCGCTTCGGCGTCGACCTGTTCTTCATTCTGTCGGGCTATCTCATCACGGATATTCTGCTGCGCCACCGTGCGGCCGAACGCTATTACTCGGCCTTCTATGGCAGGCGCGCGTTCCGCATCTGGCCGCTCTACTACCTGATGTGCGGTTGCGCGGCGATCGGCTGGTATTTTTCGCTAAGCCCTGATTTGTTCGACACCAGGGGCGTGCCCGGCTGGCTGTATTTGTTCGGCTTGCAGAACTTCGGCATGGCCAAGGCGCAGACCGACGGCGCTTTCTGGCTGGCCGTAACCTGGTCGCTCGCGATCGAGGAGCAGTTCTATCTGCTGTTTCCGTTGCTGGTCCGGAACATCCCGTCCGAGCGGCTGTTCGCGATCCTGCTCGTGCCGATCCTGGTCTGCCCGATCGGGCGCCTGATCGACAGCGCGCTGCCGGACGCCTACGGCTGGTACGTGCTGCCGCAATTCAGGATCGATTCGCTTGCGATCGGCGCGCTGATCGCCTGGTGGCGCCTCTATCGCAAGCCGGATGCCGAGGTCTCCAGACGCGTCGCCGCCATCCTCAAATGGTCGAGCATGTCGCTCCCCCTGCTGTGGCTGTTCGGATGGAAGCGTTGGTCGGTGGCGTTCTCGCACACGCAGGTCGAGATCTTCTTCGGTTCCCTGCTGTTCGTCGTCCTGGAAAATCGCGGCGCGCCAAAACTCGCATTGCTGCGCAGCCCGGTCGCGACGTTCTTCGCCAGGACGTCCTACGCGGCGTATCTCACCCACCACGTCATCGTGTACCTGCTGTTCGCCGTGCTGCATCAACCGAGGACAGTCGAGAGCCTCGCCGGCATCTCGCTGACCTTCGGCGCGCTCGCGCTGACGTTCGGGCTGTGTGCCCTGAGTTATCGCTATTTCGAACGTCCGCTGCTCGACTTCGCCCACCGGCGCTTCACGTTCGGCTAAGCGAAAGCGGGCCACCGGCGCGCCGCTTGCGGGATCAAGGCTACGCGTGCCCCAAACAAAAACGCGGCGGGTTGCCCTGCCGCGTTTCGTAGTCGGGCTTCGCGAAACGGAGCCGGCGCCTACTCCTCGTCGTCGGCCTTCTTGCCGCCGATCGTCTTCAGCTTGGCGAACACGGCATCGACATTGAGATCGTCGTGCCGCTCGATCGGCTGATCGTCCAGATCGTCCTTGCGCGTGGTCTCGGAGGCCGGCAGCAGCGTGGCGCCGCCGTAAACGGTCGTGGTCGGCTTCTCCTTGGCGGCGCGCTGCACCTCGAAATCGAGCTCGATCTGCGAGCACAGGCCGAGCGTCACCGGGTCCATCGGGGTCAGGGTCGAGGCGTTCCAGTGGGTGCGGTCGCGCACGCTGGCGATCGTGGTCTTGGTGGTGCCGACCAGCCGCATGATCTGGGCGTCCTTCAGCTCGGGGTGGTTGCGCACCAGCCAGAGGATCGCGCTCGGCCGCTCGTGGCGGCGCGACACCGGGGTGTAGCGCGGGCCCTTCTTCTTGGCGGCGGTCGGCAGCACCACCTTGCTCTCCTGGAGCCTGAGGCGGTAATTCTGGTCCCGCTCGCCGCGCTCGATCTCCTCGCGGGTCAGCTGGCCGTTGGAAATCGGGTCCATGCCCTTGATGCCCTGGGCGGCGTCGCCGTCGGCGATGGCACGCACCTCCAGGGGGTGCATTTTGGTGAAATCGGCCACCTGATCGAACGTCAAGGCGGTATTATCGACCAACCACACGGCAGTCGCCTTCGGCATCAGCGGTGCGTTGCTCATGGCAAATCTCCTTTGTGCTTCGCCCACCTCTGTAGAGGCGAAGCTGGTAGTCATCGGCGATGACGGGAATTATAGGGCCTATATAAGCCCTCCGGGGGGAATGGCGCAATGGGCCAGCAAAATCGCCTTGACAGCGCCCGAAAGCAGTCCCAAGTCCTTATCCTAACTGGCCGTTCCCCGCCCGCCGGCGAGGGGTGATTCGGTCCCGAGATTGCCCCGAGACAGCCTGATGTCAGCGAAAAAACCCGATCTTAGAATCGTGCTTTGTTCCCCCCGCGGCTTTTGCGCCGGGGTGGTCCGCGCCATCGATACGGTCGAACGCGCGCTCACCATTTATGGTGCCCCGGTCTATGTCCGGCACGAAATCGTCCATAACAAGTACGTGGTCGACAGCCTGAAGACCAAAGGCGCCATTTTCGTCGAGGAATTGGCCGAAATCCCCGACGACACCAATGCGCCGGTGGTATTTTCGGCCCATGGTGTTCCCAAGTCGGTTCCGGCCGAGGCCAAATCCCGCAATTTCTTCTCGCTGGATGCGACCTGCCCGCTGGTGACCAAGGTCCACCGCGAGGCGGCGATCCATTTCAAGCGCGGCCGCGAGATCCTGCTGATCGGGCACTCCCATCACCCCGAGGTGGTCGGCACGCTGGGCCAGCTCCCGGTCGGTGCCGTGACCCTGATCGAGACCGCCGAGGATGCAAAGACCTTCGTCCCGAAGGACCCCAACAATCTCGCCTTCGTGACCCAGACCACGCTGTCCATCGACGATACCGCTGAGATCGTGGCGCTGCTCAAGCAGCGCTTCCCGAACGTCAACGGCCCGCACAAGGAAGACATCTGCTACGCCACCACCAACCGCCAGCTTGCGGTCAAGAAGGTGGCGCCGGTGGTCGATGCCCTGATCGTGGTCGGCGCGCCGAACTCGTCGAACTCGCAGCGCCTGCGCGAGGTCGCCGAGCGCGAGGGCTGTCCCATTGCCGTGCTTGCACAACGTGCCAGCGACATCGACTGGAGCAGGTTCGAAGGCATCAAGAGCCTCGGCATCACCGCCGGCGCGTCGGCGCCGGAAGTGATCGTCGAGGAAATCATGGGCGCCTTCGCTGAGCGCTTCGAGCTTCACGTGGAGACGGTCTCGGCCGCGGAAGAGAACGAGTTCTTCCCGCTGCCGCGTTCGCTGCGGCCCGACGCTGCCGCCGCGGAATAGACCATATGGCGGTTTACACCGACGTTGCCGCCGAAGACCTCGCGGAATTCCTCAAGAGCTACGACATCGGCGAATTGCTCTCCTACAAGGGCATCGCCGAGGGCGTCGAGAATTCGAACTTCCTGCTGCACACCAGCCAGGGCGCCTACATTCTCACGCTCTATGAGAAGCGCGTGGCCGAGGACGACCTGCCGTATTTCCTGTCGCTGATGGCGCATCTCGCCGAGCGCGGGGTGTCGTGCCCGCAGCCGGCGCGCAACCGCAAGGGCGAGGTTTATAGCCGGCTTGCCGGCCGGCCGGCGGCGATCATCAACTTCCTCGAAGGCATGTGGCCGCGGCGGCCGAACGTGGCGCATTGCTCAGGCGTCGGCGCGGCGCTGGCCAAAATGCATCTGGCCGGCCGCGACTTTCCGCTGGTCCGCAACAATCCGCTGTCGGTCTCCGGCTGGCGGCCGCTGTTCGATCTTGCCGCCGCGCGGGCCGACAGCGTGCAGCCGGGTCTGCACGACTTCATCGCGCGCGAGCTCGATCACCTCGAAGCCGCGTGGCCGGTGGATCTGCCGGTCGGCGTGATCCATGCCGACCTGTTTCCCGATAACGTCTTCTTCCTCGGCGACAAGCTCTCGGGCCTGATCGACTTTCCGTTCGCCTGCAACGACATCCTGGCCTACGACGTCGCGATCTGCCTCAACGCCTGGTGCTTCGAGCCGGATCATTCCTTCAATGTCACCAAGGCGCGCGCGCTGCTCAATGCCTATGGCCGCGAGCGGCAATTGTCGGCGGCGGAAGAGGCCGCGCTGCCGCTGCTCGCGCGCGGCGCCGCGCTTCGTTTCCTGCTGACGCGCCTGGTCGATTTCCTAAACGTGCCCGCGGGTGCGCTGGTGCAGCCGAAGGACCCGCTGGAATACGTCCGCAAGCTGCGCTTCCACCAGAGCGTCGCTGCGATCAACGACTACGGCATCACGCCGGCAGGATGCGTGGCGTGAGCGACAAGCCGCATGTGATTGTCTTCACCGATGGTGCCTGCTCCGGAAACCCCGGACCGGGCGGCTGGGGCGCGATCCTCAGATTCGGCGACGTCGAGAAGGAATTGAAGGGCGGCGAGGCGCACACCACCAACAACCGCATGGAGCTGATGGCGGCGATCTCGGCGCTGGAAGCCCTGAAGAAGCCCTGCGTGGTCGACCTCACCACCGACAGCCAGTACGTCCGCCAGGGCATCACCGGATGGATTCACGGCTGGAAGCGCAATGGCTGGCGCACGGCCGACAAGAAGCCGGTGAAGAATGTCGAGCTTTGGCAGCGCCTCGACGCCGCGCTGAAGCCGCACGAGGTGCGCTGGCACTGGATCAAGGGCCATGCCGGCCACGCCGAGAACGAACGCGCCGACGAGCTGGCGCGTGAGGGCGTGGCGATGGCGAGGTTGAAGGGGTAGGGCGCACGGTCGCCCCGCGTAGCAGCCGCGTAGCAACCATTAGCGTTTCCGATTGTGTGCGATTGAATTGCCCGATCGCCGTTGAGACTGACGCCGTGCTCGCGGCCATCAAGGCGTGGCCTGGCGAGAGTGGGGATGTGGCGGCATTTGAGCGACGGCCATCCTTGACGGCCGCTGTGCGCGGCGTCCTCGTGACGGCAGGTCGGGACGAAGAAACGGTGCCCCGATCGAACAAAGAAACGCTTCAGCTTGCCGGAGCGACGACTGGCAAGTGAGCTTGCCAAGGGATCGCTCGAGCCACCACGGTGTTGATGAAGATGAGCAGCTTCCTGGCGCAGGCGATCAGGGCACGCTTGTGGCCTTTGCCGGCGGCGATCAATCGTTTGTACAGGGCGATGAGCTGCGGATTCCAGCGAAAGGACGCCGCCAGCGCCGCAGCGTAGAGCGCCTGGCGCAGACGCTTGCGTCCACCGTCGATGTGACGAGCGCCGATGTGTTCGCCGCTGTCGTCGTCATACGGCGCAAGGCCCGCAAGTGCTGCAGCCTGCTCGCGGCTGACCTGGCCGATCTCGGGCATCCGGACCAGGACGGCGACCGCAGTCGGCAGCCCGGCCCCACCGACGCTGTGGATCAGGTCGAGCCGGGCGGCGAGATCGTGTTGCTCGCGGATCGCCGCCACCAGAGCCTTGAACTCAACCCGTTCGCGCTTGGCCAGACGAGCGATGTCGTCTTTCCATAGCTTTTGGATACGCGCGTCGCGACAGCTCTCGAGCCGGTTCTTGAATCGCGCGATATCTTCTCCGATCTGATCAATCAGCGTCAGATGTCCGGCCAAGGGCGGTAATCTGGCGTCGGGTGCCGGGTGGATCTTCTTGACCGCAGCGGTGCAGGCGGCGATCAGCGCGGCATCGATCCGATCGTTCTTGGCGCGCTGCCCGCGGTATTTGGCATAGGCACGCACCTGCGCCGGCTGGAACACCACGACGACAAACCGCTTGCGCCGCAGCTCGACGACGACCGGCTGCTCATAGCCACCACTCGCCTCGATCCCAACCCGCCTGACCTTGTGGCGCCCAAGCCACTCCAACAGCGTCTTGTAACCATCCGCCGTGTTCTCCACCTGCAGCTGGTCCGAGCCGTCGGCGAGCGCCACGTCGAGCTTCCGTTTGCCGATATCGATTCCGGCACAGATTGTGATACGCTTGGCCATCTTCCTCGACCCTCCCTTGTGATGCGAACCTAGAGTTCGTTCAACCATGCGGGTCCCGATGAAGTGCCGATCGCGATCTTGCTACGAACGACAGCCCTCAAGGCTTCGATGGGTATCGATCCGATCGATCAGCGGCCCAGCCCGGGCGGCCACCCGAGCTGGGCCATTCCTCTCGGAACGAGGCCAGTCTAATCCAGCGCGCTAATACAAGGATGGGTAGAGCGAAGCGAAACCCATCATCTCAATACACGGCACGAAGGCGATGGGTTTCGCTTCGCTCTACCCATCCTACAGACCAGCGTCCCTGCTATCGCCATGCCCAAAACTGTCATCGCCCGCGAAAGCGGGCGATCCAGTATTCCAGAGACGGTAGCCATTGAAACGAGAGGCCGCGGCATACTGGATCGCCCGGTCGAGCCGGGCGATGACAGCCAGCTTGCGGCGTAAGCGTCAGCTCAGAGCTGCCCGAGCAGCGTGTCGCCGCCGGAGACCTCGACCTTGCCCGGAGCCGGCTCCTTGTTGAGCTTCTTCACCACGCCGTCCTCGACCAGCATCGAGTAGCGGTGGGAGCGGATGCCGAGGCCGTTGCCGGAAGCGTCGAGCTCCATGCCGATCGCCTTGGTGAAGTCGGCATTGCCGTCGGCCAGGAAGACGGCCTCGTCGCGCTGGTCGGTGTCGCGCTTCCAGGCGTTCATCACGAAGGCGTCATTGACCGAGACGATCGCGATGGTGTCGACGCCCTTGTTCTTCAGGGCATAGGCGTTGAGGAAGATGCTCGGCAGATGCATCTTGTGGCAGGTGCCGGTGTAGGCGCCGGGCACCGCGAACAGGGCGACCTTCTTGCCCTTGAAAATGTCGTCGGTGGTTTTGACCTGCGGACCCTCGGCGGTCATCACGCGAAACTTGGTTTCCGGCAGCTTGTCGCCAACATTGATCGTCATCGGTGTTCTCCCTCGGTGAAGCGGAATTGTCTTAAACCCGGCGGTTGGACCGCACAATACGATCTGCTGCGGGAACGGCAATGCCGAAGCGCAGTCACCGTTCCGTCATCAGCCGGAAAACCCGCCGGCGTCGAGAAAGGCCTGCTCGTCCGCGGTGGTTTCCCGGCCCAGCACCCGGTTACGGTGCGGGAAGCGGCCGAACCGGCGGATGATGTCGGCGTGATCCTCGGCATATTTCAGGTTGTCGGGATGGCAGTCATATTGCCGGAACAGCGTCACGCAGCGCTGCTGGTCGTCGAGGTCCTCGGAATGCTCGAAAGGCAGATAGAGGAATTCGCGCAGCACCGGGTCGGTCCGCGCATCGACGCCGCGGTCGATGGCGCGCCTTGCCACTTCACGCGCCAGCGCATCACTTGAAAAGGTCTTGGCGTCGCCTCGAAACAGGTTTCGCGGAAACTGGTCGAGCACGATGGTCAGCGCCAGCGCGCCCTCGTCGCTCGCCTCCCATGACGACAACTCGCCGGCAGCCGCCTTCTGCCAGGTGGCAAGGAAGCGGCTGCGGATTTCGGCATCGAAGGCATCGTCGCGCGTGTACCAGCGGTCGCGGCCGGCTTCTTGCCAGAACGCGATAACATCGGCAGGCGTCGCGATGCGAGCGTCAGTCATGTCCGTCCAACGCCCGCATCACTTGTTTCAGGCCGCGGCCTTCTTCTCGTCGCGCAGCTCGCGGCGCAGGATCTTGCCGACATTGGTCTTCGGAAGGTCGGCCCTGAACTCGATCTGCTTCGGCACCTTGTAGGCGGTGAGCTGGGTGGCGCTGAACTTGATGACGTCCTCCGCCGTGATGTTCGGGTCCTTCTTGACGACGAAGGCCTTCACCGCCTCGCCGGACTTCGCATCGGGCACGCCGATCACGGCGCATTCGAGCACGCCCGGATGGCTCGCCAGCACTTCCTCGATCTCGTTCGGATAGACGTTGAAGCCCGAGACCAGGATCATGTCCTTCTTGCGGTCGACGATCTTGGTGTAGCCGTTCTCGTCCATCACGCCGATGTCGCCGGTTCGGAAATAGCCGTCCGACGTCATCACGCGCGCGGTCTCGTCCGGCCTGTTCCAGTAGCCCGCCATCACCTGCGGACCCTTGGCGCAGATCTCGCCGGCCTGGCCGATCGGCAGTTCGTTGCCCTCGTCGTCACGGATCGACAGATAGGTCGAGGGTACCGGCAGCCCGATCGTACCGGAGAAGCTTTCGATGTCGGCGCGGTTACAGGTCAGCGTCGGCGAGGTCTCGGACAGCCCATAGCCTTCCGAGAGCGGGATGCCGGTAACCTTGAGCCACTTCTCGGCGACCGGCTTCTGCGTCGCCATGCCGCCACCATTGGCGATCTTCAGCTTGGAGAAATCCAGCTTGTCGAAGCCTGGCGTGTTCAACAGGCCATTATAGAGCGTGTTGACTGCCGGAAAAAAGCTGACCTGATATTTCGCCAGCTCCTTGATGAAGCCGGCCATGTCGCGCGGATTGGGGATCAGCAGATTGGTGCCGCCGGAGCGCACGCCCAGCAGGTAGCACGCAGTCAGGGCGAAGATGTGATAGAGCGGCAGCGCGCAGACGATGACCATCTGGTCGACGATCGGCGGCTTCTTCAGCGCCGGCTGCAGCCAGGCGTCATTCTGCAGCACGTTGGCGAGCACGTTCTGGTGGATCAGCGTGGCGCCCTTGGAAACGCCGGTGGTGCCGCCGGTGTATTGCAGGAAGGCGACGTCCTGGCGCGTCAGCACGGGCTTGTTGAGCTTCATGCCGCGGCCGGCCGACAGCGCCTCGTTGAAAGTGACCGCGCCGGGGATCGACCAGGCCGGCACCATCTTCTTCACCCGGCGCACCACCAAATTGACGATGACGCCCTTGAAGCCGAGCAGGTCGCCCATGCTGCCGACGATCACCTGTTTCACCGCGGTGTTCGCCAGCACCTTCTGCACGGTGGTGGCAAAGTTCTCCAGCACGATGATCGCTTCCGCGCCGGAATCCTTGAGCTGATGCTCGAGCTCGCGCGGGGTATAGAGCGGATTGACGTTGACCACGGCATAGCCGGCGCGCAGCACAGCGGCGATCGCGATGGGGTATTGCAGCACGTTCGGCATCATCAGCGCGACCCGCGCGCCCTTCTGCAGGCCCCCCTTGCTCTGCAGGTAGGCACCGAGCGCGGTCGACATCTCGTCGAGCTCGCGATAGGTGATCGCCTTGTCCATGCAGATGAACGCCTTGCGATCGGCGAACTTCTTGAAGCTCTCTTCGAGCAATTCGACCAGCGACGAATATTGCGTGACGTCGATATCGGCGGGCACGCCGGCCGGATAATGCTTGAGCCAGATGCGCTCCATAGTGGTCAATCCCCTCTCTCAAATTTGGCTGATGTCCCGGATTGTTTCCGGGTTTCCCGACCCTGGGCCGTATTATCTTGGCCGCTTTATTTCAGGCAGTATTGAGCGATGCCGCGGCCAATGGCAAGCCGCTGCGCGCTATCGACGCATTGGGAGATCGGAGGGGGGCGCTCTGCTAGCCTGCCGGCTTGGCGTCGGCCTTCGGCTTCTCAGCCTTGGGCTTCTCGACCTTGGGCTTCGCAGCAGGCTTTGCCGCCGCCGGCTTGCCGGCAGGCTTTGCGGCGGCAGGCTTGTCCGCGGCGGGCTTCGCAGCTGCGGCATCCGGCTTGGCGTTGGCGTGACGTACGGGCTTGGCCGCCGGCTTGTTGTCCGACTTGGAGCTATCCAACTTGGAGGCGCTCTTGCTGTCACCCTTGGCGTCATCAGCCGTATCGGACTTCTTGCCGGCGACACGGGTGTGCTTGCCCTTGCCGCGCTTGGCCGGCTGCAGCTTCTCGGTGTCGGCCTCGACCGCGGCGATCAACGCAGCGCCGGTCTTTGTCGGTCCCGTATAAACCACGACCGGTTCGGACGCCGCCGCCGGCTGCGCCAGCAGGTCGGCCGGTTTTGTCGGCATCGCGGCCTGCAGGCCCGAGGCGAAGAAGCTCACGCCGCTGTCGCCGTTGGTGCTCGCGCCGGCGCTGGCGACGGTGTCTTCTCCGTCCTCGTCGCTGGCAGGCCGCTTGTGCTTGGCGCCGCACATCTCCTCGCGCAGGTTCGGCGGGGTGGAATCGATCGGCACCAGATTGTCGACGGTGCCGAGCGAGGGCCGCAGCCACGCCAGCCCGTTATTGGCAAAGCCGCGATCCAAGAGCTGCGCGGCGCGGATCGCGCGCATGCGGCCCGAAGAGGCGCCGAGCACTACGGCGATCAGCCGCTTGCCATCGCGCGTCGCCGACGCCACGAGATTGTAGCCGGACGCGCAGATGAAGCCGGTCTTGAAGCCGTCGGCGCCGGGATAGCGGCCGATCAGCTTGTTGAAGTTCTGGGTGATGCGGCGGCCGAAGCGGATCGACGGGATGTGGACGAAATACTCGTATTCCGGCAGGTCGCGGATGATGGCGCGGGCGAGGATCGCCATGTCGCGCGCCGAGGTGATCTGGCCGTCGGCGGGCAGGCCGTTCGGGTTGACGTAGCTCGTTTGCGTCATGCCGAGCCTCGAGGCGGTTTGGTTCATTTCGCCGGCAAAGCCGTCGATCGAGCCGCCGATGCCCTCGGCCAGCACCACGGCCATGTCGTTGGCCGACTTCACCAGCAATCATCTTGAGCGCGTTGTCGACGGTGACCTGGGTGCCGGGCCGAAGGCCCATCTTCGAGGGCGACTGCGATGACGCGGTCGGCGACACCGTGAGCAGCGTGTCGAGCGACACCCGGCCATCCTTGACCGCCTTCAGAGTCACATAGGCGGTCATCAGCTTGCTGAGCGAGGCCGGATACCACGGCATCGTCGCATTGTCGGCCTGCAGCACCTTCCCGGTATCGGCCTCGACGACCAGCAGCGCCTCGGCCTGCGCGATCTGCGGCGTTGCGATGGCGAGCATCGCGACGGCTAGAATCCATTTCAACGACGGGCGCAGCGGGCGAGGAAAATACACGACGGTTCCGGTCCTTTGAGACCCGCCTTCGAGAAGGAGGTCTTGCGATGTGACGTACGGGTTTCAAGCGTGTCCGGCGCCGCATTGCGGCGATGCAAACCTATACCGGCTTGCCAGCTGAGAACAGAGGCCGGCCAATTATATCGTGGACGAAATCGGCTGAATTTCGGCAGCCGCCTCAATTGGAAAGGGGAGAATTATGGTGCCTCGATGCCGGCGCGCGCCTGTTCCTGGACCATGAACTGGGCCCGCGCCAGTTCGGCAAAACGCCCGCCTTTCGCCACCAGTTCATCGAAAGTTCCGCTTTCGATCACCCGTCCCTGGTCGAACAACAGGATGCGGGTGGCGTAGCGGATGGTCGAGAGACGGTGCGCGATCACGAAGGTGGTGCGGCCCTTCATCACTTCGTCGAGAGCAGCATTGACCTTGGCCTCGGTGACGGCGTCGAGCGCACTGGTCGCCTCGTCGAGGACCAGGATCGGCGGATCCTTGAGCAGCGCACGCGCAATCGACAGCCGCTGCCGCTCGCCGCCGGACAGCATGCGGCCGCGCTCGCCGGCATGGGTGTCGAACTTCTTTTCGCTGCGCTCGATGAAATCCAGCGCCTGCGCGCGCGCCGCGGCGGTACGCAGCTCCTCGTCGGTCGCGTCGGGCTTGCCGACGCGCAGATTGTCGGCGAGTGAGCGATTGAACAGCAGCGCCTCCTGGAACACCACGCCGATGTTCCGCCGCAGCGCGGTCAGCTTCAGCGCGCGTATGTCCATACCGTCGATCTCGATGATGCCGGATTGCGGATCGAACGCGCGGTGCAGCAGCGCGATCGCGGTGGACTTGCCGGCACCGGTCGCACCGACCAGCGCGATGGTCTGGCCGGGCAACGCGGTGAAGGAGAGATCCTCGATCGCCGGCCGCTTGCCGTCATAGGAGAACGAGACGTCGTTGAATTCGACCAGCCCCGACAGCCGGCCGGGATCGACCGCGCCTGGCCGGTCGCGTACCGCCGGCACCGCATCGAGCACGTCGAAGAATTCCTGCAGGCGCGGCGCTTCCATGAACACATTGTTGATGAAGCTCACCACCTGCTCGAGCTTCTGGATCAGCATGGTGGCGAACGAGACGAACATCACGATCTCACCGACCGTGGTAAGGCCCTCGTTGTGAAGCGCGATGCCGACGGTGAAGATCGCGAGCACCGTGATGGTGGTCGAGGCGCGCGTGATCACGGTGACCAGCGCCCACCATGACAGCACCGGCATCTGCACCGCGAGCAGCTTGTCGGCGACGTAGCGCAGGCCCTGCACCTCGGAATCGATCCGCACGAAGCTCTGCACCAGCGCGACATTGCCGAGCGCGTCTGAGGCGCGCGCCGAGAGGTCGCTGTAATAGGCCTCGACCTCGCTCTGCATGCCGTAGGTCTTGCGCACCACCAGCGTGGTCAGCACGGTGAACACGACACAGAGCGCGAACAGCAGGATCGCCAGCCGCCAGTTGATGTAAAGCGCGAGCGGCAGCAGCACGACCAGCGACATGATCGCGGCGAAGTGTTCGCGGAAGAAGCCGAGCCAGAGCCGCCACAGCGCGTCGGTGCCGTTCAGCATCACCTTCATCAGCCGCCCGGAGTGGGTGCCGGAGTGGAAGGTCAGCGGCAGCTGCAGGATGTGCTCGAAATAATCCGTCAGCACGGCCTGGCGCTGGCGATGCGCCAGCCGGTCGGCCTGCAACGCGACGATCGCGCTGCAGCCGATCGTGAACAGGCCGAATGCCGCCCAGGCCGCGAGCAGCGGCCATGCCGAGGAGGTCGCGAACAGCCCGGTGACCGGCCGGCCGGACAGCACGTCGACGATCTTGCCGAACAGCACCGGCTCGGCGAACTGCGCGCCGGCGAGCAGCATGTTGGCGGCCGCGAGGATCCAGCCGAGCCGCGCCTCCTTGCCGAGCAGTTCGAGGACGCGGGTATAGAGGCGAAGCATGGACATGCCGGCGGGACTCGTCAGCGGTGGGCGCCCGGTCAGGCGGGATGCAATCTAATCAGGGTTCGCGATGCAGGGCCAGCGGGCGATGACCGCTTCTGGCGTTATCCAACTCATCGATTCTGCTGCGAGCCCTGGCATTCCGTCATTGCGAGGAGCGGCAGCGACGAAGCAATCCATCTGTCTTGTGTTCGGCGACAATGGATTGCTTCGCTTCGCTCGCAATGACGTGGATAGGGAGGCCTAGTTCACCAGCCGGCCATCGATGGGCGGCAGGAATTGGTCGTCGAAGATGTCGGCGGCGTGCGGCCGCTTCTGGAATTTGAAGTCCTCCGCGAGCTGGTCGACCGACCGCTCGAAGCGCTCCGGCTCGATGCCGCCGAGGCCGTTGCGCTTCACCTCGCCGGTCAGGATGTTGTCGCGGATGATGGCGCCCAGCCGCTCCAGCTCCAGGTCGCGCGAGCCGCCATCCATCCGGCTCACCACCTCGCTCGCCGCGCGGGCCGGGTCCTTGACCGCGAGGTTGGTGCCGCCGATCACCGCGCGCACGAAACCTTTCACCGCGTCCGGCTTCGCCGCGGCAAGGCGCGGGCTGACGATCACGGCAAAGCCATAGGCCTCGCAGCCATAGTCGGCGAAGCGCAGCACCGCGAGATCGTCGGCAGGCACGCCGCGATCGCGCAGATTGATCGCCGAGAGATAGGAGAAGCCGGTCACGGCATCGATCTGGCCTGCGGAGAGCATCGGCTCGCGCACCGCGGCGCTGATCGTGTTCTGCTTCACGCTCGCAAGCTTGATGCCGTTCTGCCTGGCGACCGCGGGCCACAGCCGGATCGACAGGTCGCCCTCGGCGACGCCGAGGTTTTTGTCCTGGATGTCGGTCAGCGCCTTGATGCCCCGGCTCTTGCGGGCAATGATCGCATAAGGCGCCTGGTTG
This sequence comes from Bradyrhizobium sp. JR3.5, assembly GCF_054057015.1. Classification (NCBI taxonomy): domain Bacteria; kingdom Pseudomonadati; phylum Pseudomonadota; class Alphaproteobacteria; order Hyphomicrobiales; family Nitrobacteraceae; genus Bradyrhizobium; species Bradyrhizobium sp. JR3.5. The sequence goes on along the minus strand of NZ_JBSRYV010000002.1, from coordinate 1,869,693 downwards.
AACAGCACGAACACCGACTTGACGGGGGCAGCACCAGGCTTGTCGCGAAAGCGGATCAGCGCGTTGATGTCGACGAGGGCGAAATCGCTCGAGCCGTCGGCGACGCGCGCGATCGCATCCGCCGAGCTGGTGGCGACGTTGGTGCCGACCGCAAGGCCCTCGGCGCTGAACAGGCCGCCGGCCGACGCCATCACGAATGGGGCCGCGGCGGCATCAAGCGGACGGTCGAGCGTGAACTGGATGGTGAGCGGCTGCGGCGCATCGCCGGCGCGCAACGGCGTGACGGCCGGCCACACGCCGCCCGAAAGGCCAATCACGCCGGCCAGTATCCAGTGGAGAACGGTGGTCCGACTTACCTGCATCATGACATCCGGGAGGCGAGACAAAGTGCCGCGCCGGCTGCGCCTGCTTCATGACATCGAATGCGCCAGGGCAGGGTGCAATTCAAGCATCAATTTCAAGCGTTATTTGCCGGCATCCTGCCCCAGGCAAGGTGAACGGCCGATGACTGCCATGATTTAACCCAAGGTTGTTCAGCTTGCATTCGGTTTGGGGAACCTAATCTAGGGGTAGTGGTTAGCTAACCAGGGCCCGCCGGGCCGGCTTCCACAAGGATGACTGCAATGTTTGCGCGAAAAGGTGTTTTTTCGTCCATTGGCCGCGCAGCCACATTGGCGACGGTTGCCGCGGTGGCGTTGACGGCCGTTGAGCCGACGATGGCGTTCGCAGGCTCTGCTCCGGCTGACAAGGCGGCCGCAGTGACGACATCGCACGGCACGAGCGGCGCAACCGACATCAGCGCGCGCCGTCGCTACTATCGTGGCGGTGGCGCGGCTGCTGCGGCTGCGTTCGCCGGGATCGTCGGCACGGGTCTGGCGATCGCTGCAGCCCAGAACCGTCGCGACTATTACGACTCCTATGGCTACTACGACGGCGGCCCGGGCTACTACGGCGGTCCCGCCTATTATGGTGGTGGCCCGGCCTATTACGGCGGCGGACCGTACTATGGTTATCACGGCTATTACGGGCGCCGCTCGGCACTGCCCTATACGCCGTACTGACACCGTCATCGGTTCGCAGAACTGTCACAAGGCGTCGAATCCACCGGCTGTGAGGCCGGTGGATTTTTCGTTGTCGGCTTGCCCGTTAACACGCTGGCGACGCGTTTCGATTAGGCTCGTAGGATGAGTGATTCGATCGAGCGGCTTTACCAGGCGGTGATCGCGGCCAAGGATCTTGATCCGGCAGTTTCGCGCACGGCACGGTTGTTCCAGCGCGGGCCGGCCAAGATGGCCAAGAAGCTCGCCGAGGAAGCGGTCGAGGTCGTGATCGACGCCGTCAGCGGCAAGCCGGACGCCGTCGTCCGCGAGAGCGCGGACCTGCTCTACAATCTCACCGTTCTGTGGGCATCGGCCGGCGTGAAGCCGGGGGATGTGTGGCGCGAGATGGAGCGGCGCGAGCGGCTGCTCGGGATCGCCGAGAAGCTGCCGAAGTCGCCCGTCAAGCTGCCCAAGACCGCGCCCGTTCCGGTGGTTCGGCGTCGAATTGTCGCGCTGGAGAACCGGCTGCGCAAACGGCAGTCGTAAATCAACCAAATTCGATCCATTCCCGGCATGGACAAATCCGCTCCATGATGGTTCATCGCGCCCATGTTGAAACGGATTTACGACTGGTGCGTCGCAGCTGCCGACAAACCCTACGCACTCTGGATTCTCGCGGCCGTCGCCTTCGCCGAGAGCTCCTTCTTCCCGATCCCTCCTGACATCATGCTGTTGCCGATGTCGCTGGCGCGGCCGAAGCGGGCCTGGTGGTTCGCGGCCGTCTGCACCGTCGCGTCCGTCGCCGGCGGCGTGCTCGGCTACGCGATCGGCGCGCTGCTCTACGACTCGCTCGGGCAGTGGCTGATCCATCTCTATGGCCTCTCCGACAAGGTCGACGCGTTCCGCACCTCCTATGCCGAGTGGGGTGCCGTGATCATCCTCGTGAAGGGGCTGACGCCGATCCCCTACAAGCTCGTGACGATCACGTCGGGCTTTGCCGGCTACAACATCGGGCTGTTCATCCTGTGCTCGATCGTCGCACGCGGCGGCCGCTTCTTCTTCGTCGCGGTGCTGCTCAACCGCTATGGCGATGTCATCCGCGCCGAGCTCGAGAAGCGGCTCGGCCTGTGGGTCGCGATCGGCGCGATCGTGCTGGTGCTGGGCTTTGTTGTCGCATTCAAGCTGATCTGACCAAAGTTCTAGCTGTTCGCGTCTTTGCTCGCGGACGGCTTCGGACTACGGTCGCTGCGTTGGCTGATGGAATCGACGACCCGTGAATCTCGCGAGACTCAATCCCGCCAAGGCGTGCGTTGCGATGGCGGGCCTTGCGCTGTCGATGGCGCTGCCTGCGACCGACAGCGCACGGGCGCAGACTGCGCCGCCCGCGCTCGGCGTGCAGTCGCCGGCGCAGCAGCCGGCTGAGTCTCCGCAGCAACAACAGATCGAGTTGCCGCCGGCGTCGGTCGAGCGCGAGAATCCCGGGCTGATCAACGAAATCGGAAAGCTGTTCGAGAAGTCGAAGTCGGCGCTGCCGTCGTTGAAGAGCCCCGGCGAGACCATCAACGATCTGTCGAACATCGCGCGCCCCTCGACGATGGTGACCGGGCGCGCGGCCTGCGTGGTGGCCTCGAACGGCGCGCCGGACTGCAAGATCGGCGCCGACCGGCTGTGCCAGAGCAAGGGGTTCAAGGAGGGCAAGAGCATCGATACCGACGCGCTCCGAAAAATGCTCGCCGCTGGTCTATCTGCCGGGCCACAAGCGCGGGCCGAACGACTGCAAGACGGAAAATTTCGTGACACGGGCGGTCTGCCAATAGAGGCGGTCGAAACTGCGTCTGGGATGCCAGATCCGCCCGAAAAACACGACATCTGGATGAGGTTTTGTCATCCTTTTTGCAGTGCCATGACGCAATACTTGACACTGGAAAGATTGCCTTGTTGGTATGACGGTCAGCATCGAGACCAACCAACTTGAGGATTCGCCGCCAATGTCCATGCCTGCTCTGTTCAAGGGCCGCCTGTCTCTTCCCGTGATCGGGGCGCCGCTGTTCATCATCTCGGTGCCCGACCTCGTCATCGCCCAGTGCAAGGCCGGTGTGGTCGGCTCGTTTCCGTCGCTGAACGCGCGGCCGCCGGAACTGCTCGACGAATGGCTGTACCGGATCAAGGAAGAGCTCGCCGCCTACGACAAGGCGCATCCGGAGCGGCCCTCAGCGCCGTTCGCGGTGAACCAGATCGTGCACAAGTCGAACAACCGGCTCGATCACGACATGGCGCTTTGCGAGAAGCACAAGGTGCCGATGATCATCTCCTCGCTCGGCGCGCGCGAGGAGCTCAACCAGGCCGTCCACGGCTGGGGCGGCATCGTCTTTCACGACGTGATCAACCAGAAGTTCGCGCACAAGGCGATCGAGAAGGGCGCCGACGGCCTGATCCTGGTCGCGGCCGGCGCCGGCGGTCATGCCGGCACGCTGTCGCCGTTCCCGTTCGTGTCCGAGACCCGGCAGTGGTTCGACGGGCCGATCGCACTCTCGGGCACCATCGCCAATGGCCGCGCCATTCGCGCGGCGCGCATCATCGGCGCCGACTTCGCCTATATCGGCTCGGCCTTCATCGCGACGCAGGAGGCGAACGCGGTCGAGGGCTACAAGAGCATGATCACCAATTCGTCCGCCGAGGACATCGTCTACTCCAATTTGTTCACCGGCGTGCACGGCAAACTATTTGAAGCCGTCGATCGTCGCGGCCGGCATGGATCCGGAAAACCTGCCGACCTCCGATCCGTCGAAGATGAGCTTCGGCACCGATTCGTCGGGCGAGCGCGCCAAGCCGAAGGCATGGAAGGAGATCTGGGGCTCCGGCCAGGGCGTCGGCAGCATCTCCAAGGTGGTGCCCGCGGCCGAGCTGATCGCGCGGTTCAGGAAAGAGTACGAGGAAGCGGTCGATCCGGCGCTTGCGTGATGGAGCCGATCTTTCGCGTTGACGGCGACCGCGTCGTCACCAGTCCGGATGCCGCGGGTCCATGGGATCCGCGGATGCAGCACGGCTCCGCGCCGGCGGCGCTGGTGGTGTGGGCGGCCGAAGCCATCCCCACGCCGCTGCCGATGCGGATCGCGCGCGTCACCATCGACCTGATGCGTCCGGTGCCGGTGGCGCCGCTGACGGTCTCGAGCGAGATCCTGCGCGACGGCCGCAAGATCCAGCTCTGCGGCGTCAGACTTCTCGCCGACGGCGTTCTCGTCGTCTCGGCCACCGTGCTCAAGATCAAGCAGCAGGCGGCCGAGCTGCCGCCGGATGTCGCAGCCGTTCCGGTCGATCTGCCGGGCCCCGACGAAAGCATCGTCGAGCCGGGCAATCTCGCGAACAGTCCGTTCGTGAAAAACATCTCGATGCGCGCCGCGCGCGGCCGCTTCGGCGTGCTGGGCCCAGGCGCGATCTGGTTCCGCGTCAACCAGCCGCTGATCGCGGGCGTCGCCGTCTCGCAGGCGATGCGCGCAGTGGTCGCCTCGGATTTCTCCAACGGCGTTTCGCCGGCTCTCGATTTCAGCCGGTGGACCTTCATCAACGCCGATCTCACCGTGAGCCTGGCGCGCGAGCCGGTCGGCGACTGGGTCCTGCTCGACAGTGAGTCCTGGATCGGGCCTGACGGCGCAGGGCTTGCGATGTCGCGGCTCGCCGACCAGCGCGGCTATTTCGGCCGTACCGTCCAGAGCCTCGTGATCGAGCGGCGCTAGCGCCGGGCCGGTTTCAGCCGCCAGGATGGAGAGAAGGGCAGCCCGCAGCGGCCGCCCTTGTGCAAAAATACCCCTGCGCCTCCGGAACGGTTGGCGGCACCAACGAGTTTTGGTCTCGTTAGGGGGTGTCATGACGCGCATCGATCTCGCCGCCGGTTTCCTGGCCAAGGCCGTCCGGCGGCCCCGTGCGTTGCGGGTGGATGGTATCGGCGCTCCGGAGCGGCCCGGAGCCTCGCAGTGAAGCCCGGCCCGTCCTCGGAACGCGCGGTCATCCTCGCCGCGAGCGAGCGAGACGCCGTCAAGACCGCCCACCTGATCAAGGAAGCCGGCTACTACGCCAACATCTGCGGCGACCTCGCCGAGCTCGAGCACCAGGTCGCGAGCGGGGCGGGCCTTGCCATCATTGCCGATGAGGCGATCAGGACCGCCGACCTTGCCGGCCTGACGCGCTGGCTGAATGAGCAGCCGTCATGGTCGGATTTTCCCATCGTGCTGATGAGCGAGAAGGGCGGGCCCGAGCGCAATCCTGAAGCGGCGCGGCTCGGCCGCGCGCTCGGCAATGTCACCTTCATCGAGCGTCCGTTCCATCCGACCACGCTGGTGAGCCTGGTCGCCGCGGCGGTGCGCGGCCGCCGCCGCCAGTACCAGACCCGCCAGATACTGGAAGACCTGACCGAGAGCGAAGACCTTTTGCAGACCGCGCTCGATGCCGGCCATCTCGGCGCGCTCGAACTTCATCTGCCGGATTTCGAGCTCGAGGCGTCGCCGACCTGCAAGGCATTCTTCGGACGCAAGCCTCGCGATCCCTTCACCTATCAGGATCTGCTCGACGCGGTGCATCCCGATGACCGCGCCCGCCGCAGCGAAATCGTCGAGCAAACGCTGCGCACCGGCGCGGATTACCGGATCGAGTATCGCAACATCTGGCCCGATGGCACCCAGCACTGGGTCGACGTCCGCGCCCGTGCGGTGCGCCGCCCCGACGGCAACATCCGATCGCTGGTCGGGGTCTGCTCCGACATCACCGCGCGCAAGACCGCGGAGATCGAGCGCGAGGCGCTGCTGGCGCAGCTCGCCGCGGAGCGCACCGCGCTTGCCGAGCTCACCGCGACGCTGGAGCTGCGGGTCGAACAGCGCACCGCCGACCTGATGAAGGAGGTCGCCGCGCGCGAGCGGGCGCAGGAACAGCTCCGCCATGCACAGAAGATGGAGGCGATCGGCCAACTCACCGGCGGCGTCGCGCACGACTTCAACAATCTGCTGATGGCCGTGATGGGCAATCTCGATCTGCTGCGCAAGCGGATGCCGGAGGACCCGCGCCTGCGCCGGCTGGTCGATGGCGCGTTGCAGGGCGCCGAGCGCGGTGCCTCGCTGACGCAACGGCTATTGGCCTTCGCACGGCAGCAGGATCTGCGCGCGGTGCCGGTCGATCTCGGCGCGCTGGTGCGCGATATGAGCGAATTGCTCGAGCGCTCGCTCGGGCCGCGCATCACGCTGCGCCTCGACATCCCGGACGGACTGCCGGCGGCCTGCGTCGATACCAACCAGCTCGAGCTTGCGGTGCTCAACCTTGCGATCAACGCGCGCGATGCGATGCCGGATGGCGGCGTGATCGAAATCCGCCTCGCGGCCTGGCAGGTCAAAAACGATCAGGCCAGAAACGATCAGGGCGGGAGCGATCAGGTCAAGGGCGATCCCGCGCTGCAGCCGGGCAACTACCTGAAGCTGTCGGTGGTCGACAGCGGCAGCGGCATGTCGCCGGACGTGCTGAAGCGGGCGATCGAGCCGTTCTTCTCGTCAAAGCCGGTGGGCAAGGGGACCGGTCTCGGCCTGTCGATGGTGCACGGGCTCGCGGTGCAGCTCGGCGGAGCGCTGCAGCTGTCGAGCGCGGTCGGCAAGGGCACCACGGCCGTGCTGGTGCTGCCGGTCGCGACAACAGCGCCGGCGGTCGAGAGCCCGGCGCCTGCGGCGCAGAAGGTCAAGCGATCGGCGGTGATCCTGCTGGTCGACGATGATCCGCTGATCGCGATGTCGACCATGGAGATGCTGGAGGACCTCGGCCATCGCGTGATCGGCGCCAGTTCCGGACCGCACGCGCTCGATATCCTCAGGAGCGACCAGGAGATCGACCTGATGATGACCGATCACGTGATGCCCGGCATGACCGGCATCGAACTGGCCGCAGCCTCGCGCGAGTTGCGCCCGCATCTCGTCGTCCTGCTCGCCACCGGCTATGCCGAATTGCCCGACGGCACTCAGGTCGACCTGCCGCGGCTGGCCAAGCCCTACCACCAGGATCAGCTGCGCGAGCGGCTCGATCAGCTGCTGGGGCAGGGGGGCGGTCAGCTCGCGGCTGCAGCGAGCAGCGACAGTCTCGCCGCGCCTTCCACGCTCTCTCCGTCACCCTGAGGAGCCGCGAAGCGGCGTCTCGAAGGGCGACGGCCCAGCTCTTGCCGCGAGGACAGGTTGCTTGCAGCACACGGCGGCATCGGGGCCGTGCATCCTTCGAGACGCGCGCAGGATGACGGTTGGGAACTTGCGCAGCTACCCCACCATGCGGTCGCGGCCGGACCAGAAGCGCGCCTTCAGCACCTTCTTGTCGACCTTGCCGACGCCGGTCATCGGCAGTTCCTTGACGAACTGAATCTGCTTCGGCGCGTGCGCCGAGCCCTTCTTCGCCTTGACCAGGCTGATCAGCTCGTCGGCGTCGGGCACAGCGCCCTCGCGCGCCACCACGACGGCGGTGACGGCCTCGCCCCATTTGTCGTCGGGCACGCCGACCACGGCGACCATCGCGACGTCGGCGTGCTGCGACAGCACATCCTCGACTTCGCGTGGGAAGATGTTGAAGCCGCCGGAGACGATCATGTCCTTCTTGCGGTCGAGGATGAACATGTAGCCGCGCTCGTCCTTGCGGGCGATGTCGCCGGTGTGCAGCCAGCCGCTCTTCAGCGTCTCCGCCGTGATGTCGGGACGTTTCCAGTATTCGGCCATCACATGCGTGGCGCGCACGCAGATCTCGCCGGCCTCGCCGGTCGCGACCTCCTGGTCGTCCTGATCGAGGATCTTCACCTGGCAGGCGGTGATCGGGAAGCCGCAGGACAGGAACAGCTCCGGCGTCTTCGGGTCATGGTCCGCCTTGCGCAGCACCGAGACCGGATAGCATTCGGTCTGGCCGTAAAGCTGTGAGAACACCGGGCCGATGCGCTCGATGCCTTCGACCAGCCGGCTCGGCGACATCGCGGATGCGCCGTAGAGCAACAGCTCGAGCGAGGAGAGGTCGGTTTTGGGCAGCGCCGGATGATCCAGCATCACATAGATCATGGTCGGCACGAACAGCGTGAAGTTGATCTTCTCGCGCGCGATGGTCTTGAACACGGCCTCCGGATCAAACCCCTTCAGCATGTGCACGGTGCCGCCGCGCATCAGCGTCGGCAGCACCTTGGTGCCGGCGACATGGCTGATCGGCGCCACCGTCAGGTAGCGCGGCGTCTCCGGAATCTCGAAGTCGGCAAGGATGGCGGCGGCGAAGCCGCCATATTCGCGGTGATAGCGCAGCGCGCCCTTGGATTTGCCGGTCGTGCCGCCCGTGTAGTTCAGGGTCGAGATGTCGTCCTCGCGGGCGAAGTTCTGCGCGGTCGCGCTGCCCGCATCTTCGACCACCTGCAACAGGTCGGCGCCGTAATCCGCCGGGCCGAGCGTGAACACGGTCTTCAGGCCGGCGGCCTTGGCGGCGAGCTCGCCGCCACGATCGCGAAACGTGATGCCATCGACGATCAGCATCTCGGCCTCGGAGTCCTCGATCTGGAACAGCTGGTCGTCGAGCGAGCCGAGCGGGTGCAGCCAGGTGATCGCGAGCCGCGACAATTGCGCGGCGACGCCGGCGCACCAGCTGTCCGCACGGTTGGCGGTGAGCAGCGCGACGCGGGTGCCCGGCGCGAAGCCGAGCCGCATGAACACGCTCTGCATCCGTCCGATCAGGTCCGGTCGCGCCCTGATAGCTGAGCGAGCCGCCCGGCCAGGCGAAGGCCGTGCGCGACGGATAGCGTGCCAGTGCCCGCAAGGTCTGCTCGCACACCGCCGGAAATGCATAGAGCGGATTGCTCATCTCGTTGTCCCTCCCGCTTTGTCTTTGGCTTCTCTCGTGCCAATGTTGGCGCAACGCTAACACAATGATGCAGGGAAGAAACAACTTGTCCGCTGATCCTCTCGCGCGTTTTCGCGACCGCCTCCGGTTGCCGCTGATTGCCGCGCCGATGTTTCTGGTGTCGGGCGTCGAGCTGGTGGTAGCTGCCTGCCGCAACGGCGTGGTCGGTTCGTTCCCGACGGTGAATTGCCGTGAGACGGAACAGCTCGATGCATGGCTCGGCGACGTCGCGCGCCGCCTGCAGGCGCATGCCAATGCAAGCGGCAAAGCTGCAGCGCCGGTTTGTCCGAACCTGATCGTGCATCGCTCCAACACGCGGCTGGCGCAGGATCTCGCGGTGCTGCTGCGGCACAAGCCCGAGCTCGTGATCACCTCGGTCGGCTCGCCCGCGCCGGTGCTCGCACCTCTGCACGATGCCGGCGCGCTGGTGTTCGCCGACGTCGCCTCGATCCGTCATGCCGAGCGCGCGGTCGCGGCCGGCGCCGACGGGCTCGTGCTGCTCACCGCGGGCGCCGGCGGGCAGACCGGCTGGCTCAATCCGTTCGTGTTCGTCCGCGCGGTGCGCGCATTCTTCGACGGCCCCATCGTGCTGGCCGGCGGCATCAGCGACGGCCACGCGCTGCGCGCCGCGGAGGCGCTCGGCTGCGATCTCGCCTATATGGGCACCAAGTTCATCGCGACGCGCGAGAGCATGGCGGACGCGAGATACAAGCAGATGCTGGTCGAGGCGACCGCCGATGACATCCTGCTCACGACGGCCTTCACGGGCCTGCAGACCAACATGCTGCGGCCCTCGATCGAGGCCGCCGGCCTCGATCCCGACGACCTGCCGGCGCGCGCGGCGCGATCGACATCGCCAAGGACATCGACATCGGCGCCCGCGAAAGCCGGCCGAAGCGCTGGCGCGATATCTGGAGCGGCGGCCATTCCGCCTCGGGGGTGACCGGGGTGCTCGCGGTCGATGATCTCCTGGCCCAGACGCTCGCCGAGTACGAGGTGGCGAGCGCGCGGGTGCGGCTCGTCTGATCCATCAAGTCCCGCCTGTCCGCTTAACGCGGCATTAACCATGCCAGTCCCAACTATGCGTCAGGGGATGGTCCGCTGCCGCGGCTGGCCGCCCGGCAGTTGTGGGAATGCGACATGGCTTTTGAGGCGCTCTTCGCCAGGGATTCGGCCAAGACCCCGGCATCGCTCGACGATCTCCGGACCCGCGTGTTCTACGCCCTGCAGCGGCATCCGCTGTGTCGTCAGGTCGAATTCGACATCGTCAGCACGCCGCGCACCCGCCGCACCAACTGGACGGTCAGTCTGCACTCGGTCCAGCCCGGTGCCCTCTGGACGGCGCACGAGATCGTCGCCGACATCCAGGAAGCCTATGAGCTTGACGCCGCAGCCTGATTTTCGGGCCGTTTCGGGACGATTTCACCTATTTGGCGCTGTCACGGCACGGTAACGCCGCATTTCTCGCGCAGTTTGCGGCAACACCGGCCGGGAATGGAGTAGTTTTTGACCAGAGCCATAACCCTCGCCGCGCTGACCTGCTTCCTTCTCGCCGGCGCCGCGATAACAGCCATTTTGGGCCGCGACAGCCTGCCCGCGGCGCAGGCCGACATTGGTCCGGTGGCCAATCGCGCCAGCAAGCAGGACAAGCTTGCGGTCACGACACTCGCGAGGGCCGCCTTCGAGGCGCCGCGGCCGGCCGAGCCTGCCGCCAGTCCGTCGCCGCTCCTGCTGCGGGCGCAAGCCGCGATCCCGGGCGCGACCGATACCGTGCGCCAGGCCTATGCCTCCGCCGAGCCTGCCGATATCGGCCTGCCGAAGATCAATGACCCCGTCGATGCGGCCCAGCCGCAGATCGCCGAGCCCGCCGCACAGGCGCCGACCGCCCCAGCCGCGCTGCCGAAGCCCAAGGCGGCCACCAAGCCGGCGCCGCAGAAGACCTACGCCCTGCTCAGCGACGCGCAGATCGCCGGCATCAAGGACCGGCTCAAACTGTCGTCATCGCAGGAGTATTACTGGCCGGCGGTCGAGACTGCGCTGCGCGCCGTCGCGCGCAAGATCCACGCCAAGCGCCAGGGCGATCCCGCATCGGGAACCATGCCGATCGATCCCGACTCCGAGGAAGTCCAGCAGCTGAAGTCGGCGGCGATGCCGCTGCTGTTCCAGCTCCGCGAGGATCAGAAGAACGAGGTCCGCTCGCTGGCGCGCCTGATCGGCCTCGAACGCGTCGCCTCGATGATCTGAGCGCAAGGGTCGGCCGAGTCGAACCTGCGGCCGATGAGTTCTAGCAGTCTGCTGAAAAAGCCCTCGCAAAGGGCTGCGGTTGATGATTCAATTATCTATCATGAATCGTCGGGGGCTCGCATGCGGGGCGATTTTGCGGATCAAGGCGGGTTGTTTTCGTACATCTCGCCGGAGGCACGGGTACCTCCGAACCATCCGCTGAGGAAGATCCGAGGGCTCGTCCGCGATGTGCTGGGCGAGATGAACCGTAACTTGGGGAAGCTTTACGCGAGCGAAGGACGGCCCTCGATCCCTCCGGAGCAATTGCTGAGCGCAATGTTGCTGCAGGTGTTCTACGGCATTCGATCGGAACGCCAGTTGATGGAGCAACTGGACTACAATCTTTTGTACCGCTGGTTCGTAGGACTTTCGCCGGACGCCCCCGTCTGGGACCCGACCACCTTCACCAAGAACCGCGACCGGCTGCAGAACGGCGAGGTGTTTGCGACGTTCATGAACCGGCTTCTGAACCATCCGCAAGTCAAGCCACTATTGTCGGACGAGCATTTCTCGGTGGACGGAACGCTGATCGAAGCCTGGGCATCACAGAAGAGCTTTCGCCCCAAAGACGGCAGCGGTGATGACGACGACGGCGCTAACTTCCACGGCCAGAAGCGCAAGAACGACACCCATGCGAGTACCAGCGACCCCGACAGCCGGCTCTATCGCAAGGCTGCCGGGCGGGAGGCGAAGCTCTGCTATATGGGCCACGCCACCATGGAGAACCGGCATGGGCTGGCGGTAGCCGGCATGGTCACGCACGCCAATGGCACCGCCGAACGCCGAGCCTCGGAGATCATGCTGAAGGCGAGAGGCAAAGTTGCCGGCTGCCGCATCACGGCCGGTGAGGACAAAGCGTACGATACGGTCGATCATGTGGCCAATCTTCGCGCCATCAACGTGACACCGCATGTGACGCAGAACCAGGCCGTCACCAAAACCGGCAAGACCCGCAACAGCGCCATCGACCAACGAACCACGCGGCATCCGGGCTATGGCATGTCGCAATCGCGCCGGGCGATGATCGAGTGCATCTTCGGCTGGGGCAAGCAGCACGCGGCACCATGCGCAAGACCAAACATCGCGGCATCGCTCGGGTCGCTGCCGACTTCATGCTCAATCTGATCGCCTACAACCTGATCCGCATCCCCAAACTGGTTGCAGCGTAGCCAACTTGGCGTTCAGACCACCAAAGCGCTTCAAACTCTCAAACAAATCATCCCAAAAATGGCACCCGCGACAGAACAAACGCCCAATTCCTTGGATTTTTCAGTAAACTGCTAGAGCGTTTTCGAGCGAAGTCGACACCGGTTCGCGTGAAGAAAACGCGTCAAAACAACAATCTAGAGCTTCGGTTCTGATTCAATCAGAACTGAAGCTCTAGTGGGCTTCCAGCGGACGCAGCTTGTCCACCTTGCCCTGGGTTTCGACGAGCAGTTGCTTCATGAAGTCCTTGTTGCGCTTGAGCCATGGCTCCAGCGTCTGCCGTACATCGCCCGGCGACTTCTTCTCGATGGCCTGCGCAAGCCGGGTCTGAAACGTCCCCCAATCCTTGAACATCTCCTTCAAGAGCGCATCGTCGGAGATGTTGATCGTCGACTTGATGTCGCCGACGGTCTCGAGCTCGCGCATGTTGCCCTGTCGCAGGATCGAATCGAGGTTTTCCAGGCATTCGTGGTAGCGCTGCAGCAGATCGTCCCATCGCTTGGCGCTGAAGTCATCGTCGAGATTCTCGACCGCGTTGTACAGCGGCTCGAGAAACGACCATCGGAAGCGCCGCGCCAGTCGCAGCAGGATCGACAGGAAGACGATGTCCTTCGGCATGTTCTGCGCGACCATCAGTCTTGGATCCTCGCTGAACGGCGGCATCGGCACGAAGATGATGACGACCGAGAACGGCGTGCTGTCGAGATATTCGAGCCGGGCAATGACCGGTTGATACAGCTTCAAATCGCGAAATATCGGACTGAGGACCTGCTCGCGGCTTCGCCGGCAGGCGATATCCACATCGGCGAACGAGTTCGCGACGTAGCTCGTCAACTCGTCGAGCCAGGCGCCGCTGTCGTACCGATTCTGTGCGCTGATCAGGTCCTCCCAGTCGAGATCAGCCGCATCGGGGCCGGACAGCAGCGTGGTGGTGGCGGGATCCGCCTCCAGCCTGGCATCCGTCAGGAATCCCCGCGCTCGGTCTGACGGCGGCAATGCCTTCAGCGCATCGGCCTTCTGCCGGAACGACAACTCGTCGCTGAACACGATGCGAAGCCGCAGACGAAACAGCTCTTCCGGGCGGGTGATCTGCATGAACTGCGCGTGCAGGTCCTTTGCCGCCTCGTTGAAGTCGCGGGCGTGGTTGGCATTCAGTCGCGGCCTGAGTGGGGCGCTGCCGAAGGTCGGCTTCACGAACAGATCTTCGAGAAACCGCCGGACGTCGTCCTCGCCAATCCCGTAAAACTCGTTCTCCGCCAGCATCGGAAATGAGGGCGAGGCATCGACCGAGAACCACAGCACCTTTGACATGAGCTTCAGCGCGCGCTTGTAGCCGTCGAACTGGGCGATCTCGGACGCGCACCACGTCCAATTGTGCTCGGCATTGGTGTGAATGAAGATCAGGCAGTCGGCCTTCGCCGTGTTGTCGATCATCCATTGCCGCCACTCCGTGCCGCCGGGAATTTCCTCGCACACAAAGCATTCCACCGAACGCTGACCGTCCAGGCTGCTGAGATATTCGAGCCGCGCCTTCAACAGACGCGCGAGAAATCTGTCTTCGGCGCGGTGGCTGATAAAGACTGAGAAATCATTTTGCATGGCAAAATCCGATCTGCATGAATTTGCTGCGACGGCTGGCCGTGTCTCATCGGCCGAATGCCGCGGCTGCACGTCCTGCCGCGGACAGAATGATAGCTCGTCTCTGAAATGTGCGATCGCCGGGCGCGAAAAAGAAAATCCGCCTGCCAGTGATTTACCTCACTATACCTTAGGGTGTGCCATGTGCAAGATACCTAGGGAACCGACGCGCGATGCTTGTCGTGCATCGGGGCGGATTGGCTAAAATTTTTCGAAACTCTGCCGATGTGTCGATTTGAACGCATCGCTTTATTTCATGACCTGGCGCGGTTCGCGCCTGGACGCACGACCAATTGAGCCTCCGGCCGTGATCGGCCGGCCGTATCGAGATCAGCAAAAATCATAGTCGGGGGCAGTCATGCCGAAGACCGAGCAGCAGCATCTTGATCGTGACGCCGGGCCGAAACGGATATTGGCGCTCGACGGTGGCGGCATTCGCGGCATTCTGACGCTCGAATATGTCGGAGCCATCGAGACGATGTTGCGCCAACGCTTCGGCAAGAACGACCTGCTGCTTTGCGATTACTTCGATCTGATCGGGGGCACCTCGACCGGGTCGATCATCGCAGCCGGGCTTGCCTGCGGCATGACCGTGGACGCCTTGAAGAAGCTGTATCGCTCGATCGGCACGGACATCTTTCAGGAATCGTTCTGGCGGCGGGGGCTCTTGGCGCCGAAATTCAATTCCGACGCCTTGCAGCGCGCGCTCGATGCGCAGCTCGGCGCCGACACCGTGATCGGCGGCGATCGCATCCGTACCGGCTTGATGATCATGACCAAGCGGCTTGATACCGGCAGCCCCTGGCCGTTGCATAACAATCCGGACGCCGTCTTTGCCAAACAGGACGGCGCGTTGCGGTTGACCCAAGTGGTGCGCGCCAGCACCGCAGCGCCAACCTATTTCAAACCGGAGGAGATCACGATCTCGGCGCGCGACGGTCACACGGTCAACGGCGCCTTCGTCGACGGCGGCGTCAGCCCGTTCAACGATCCGGCTCTGCAACTCCTGATGCTCGCGGTACTCCATGGCCATGGCTTTCGCTGGCATACCGGCAAGGACAAGCTCCTGCTGATCTCGGTGGGTACCGGCGTATTCAAGGCAACCTATTCGACTGACCAGATCGTTCACATGCCGGCGGCGGAGCAGGGTGTACGCTCGCTGCAATCGCTCATGGACGATTGCAGCCGGCACAATCACGGCATGCTGCAATGGCTGACCAATTGCGTGACGCCGTGGCCGATCGATCGCGCGGTGACGGATATGATCGCGGACAGCCAGAACGGGCCGCAACTCGCGACCTATGCGCGCTACAACGTGCTGCTGGAAACGGCTTGGCTGAAGGAGAAGCTCCACATCGATCGGACGCCGGACGCGCTTGCGAAGGTCGCAGCGATGGACGACCCGAAGAACATGGACGAACTCGCCGGGATCGGACAGCTCGCCGCGAAGGAGCAGGTCAGGCCGGAACATTTCCCACAGGCCTTCGATCTCACGTAGTGCCGCGCGGAGCGCGCGTCGCAACACGCGGATCCCGGCTTCGACAAGGAATTTAGCTTCAGTTAAGTTCGTCACCTGGACACAATGATCCAATCATGAGTCGAGGTGTCGCGATGGCCACGGAACAAGAAGCCAAATCACCGAACACGGTGGTTCTCTTCAGCGGTCACATGATCGATGCGCCAGATCGAAAAACGCCACGCTTTTCCCCGGACAAGGAGCCCGCTGCGGCCGCTGCGATTGCCGCAGCGCTTGTGCGGATCGGGGTCCGCGAAGGCGATCTTGCAATCTGCGGCGGGGCCTGCGGTGGCGATCTCCTGTTTGCGGAAGCCGCTCTCGCGCAGGGCATGCGGCTTGAGATCTACATTCCGTTCGATGAGCAGACCTTCCTCGCCGGCTCGGTGGATTTCGCCGGTGGCAATTGGCGTGCGCGCTATTTCGCGGCGAAATCGAAAGCGACGCTCCACGTCATGCCCGAGGAGCTCGGACCGCTGCCGGCCGGCGAAAACGCCTACGAGCGCGACAATCAATGGATGCTGCAGCGCGCCGCCCGGTTCGGCGACGAGAAGATCGCCTTCATCTGCCTGTGGAACGGCGAGGGCGGCGATGGCCCTGGCGGTGCGAAGCACCTGATGGAAGAGGCAGGGCGCAAGACGACCTGGATTTACTGGCTGGATACGAGAAAATTATGGGACTGAAGGAATTGGAAGATGCCGTCTTGTTTCATGATCATGCCTTACGGCCGCAAGCCGACCCAGGCCGACCCCAAGTTTGGTCCAGCCGAGATCGATTTTAACGCGCTCTGGGATCGGGCTTACGTTCCGGCCATCAAGGCACTGGGCTATCAGCCGGTGCGTGCCGACCAGGACACCAGCGCGTTGATCGTCAGCGAAATGCTGGAGCGGATCTACTTCGCCGACCTCGTGCTGGCCGACATGACGATCCCGAATGGCAACGTCTATTATGAGGTCGGCATTCGCCACGCATCACAGGAGACGGGATGCGTCCTGCTTGCGGCCGACTGGTCCAAGCAGTTGTTCGACGTCGTCCAGATACGGACTGTCCGTTACCCGCTGCCCGAAGGTGAGATCACCGAGGCGACCGCCGCCGCGATGCAGGCTGCCATCAAGGATCCTATCAAGACGCTCGCCGCCGGGATTTCGCCGATGCATCAGTCGATCCCGGGTTTTCCTGACAAGGTCGATCCGCGCAAGGCAAGACGTCGATGCGAGGTCAACTCGCCGAGCAAGCCGCGTTTCAGACCAAGATACGCGCGGTGCGCGCGGCGGCCCCGGATCAGCGCATGGCGCGGGCCCAAGCGCTGATCGCGACCGAGGGAAGTCCGCCCGCCACTTATGCAAAGGCGCTAGCTTTGTTGCTGATGCTGCGCGACTGCGTCAGCGATGCCGCCGACTGGAACATCGTGCTGGACTTCATTAGCAAGCTTCCCGACCGCTTTGCCAACGAACCTGAAGTGCAGGAAAATCGTGCATTTGCCGCGGCCCAGGCCGGCGACGACATCCAGGCCATTGCCGAGATCCAGACATTGATTGATTTCGCGGGGCCGACGCCGGAACGGCTCGGGTTGATGGGTGGCCGCCACAAACGCCTCGCCAGAGCCGCACCGGCCGACTCTCCTCGCCGCAAGGAGGAGCTGGAGAAGGCGATCGACTGTTATCAGCAGGGTATGGAGCTCGATCTCAACGCCTATTATTGCTCCAGCAACTTGCCCCGTCTCTATCGTGCTCGGGGGAACCCGGGCGACGAGGATCTTGCGCAGGCCACCGTGCGCGTCGCGATTGCCGCCTGCGAGCGGGCCAGACGATTGCAGCTTGCCGACGAATGGCTGCGCCCGACGCAGCTTGCCGCGGCCTTTGATCTCGGTGATCCCGACAAGGCCGAGGAACTGGCAATGCAGGTGGTTGCCGAGGGGCAAGCGAAATGGAAAGTGGGCAGCGTCCTTCGCGACCTCGAAGCCAGTCTCCAATACGTCACCGACCCACCAAAGCGCGCGCGGTGGTCCGCCATCATCGACAAGATCAAGGCGGCCTGATCGCGCGCTCCGCCAGCATCCGCTCAACCAAGCCGCATCGACAGCTCGACGTCGTCGCCGAACGGCACCGACAAATAGCCGCTCGCCGGCGAGCGGACCCGTGCCAGATAGTCGGGGCTGTGGTCGGCATTGTCGGCGACGACGAAGGCGCCCGGCTTCAGGCGGCCGCTCCACGAGATCGAGGATGTCGGGGTAGAGCGCCTTGGCGCCGTCGAGCAGCACGAGGTCGATCGTATCGGGCAGATCGGTGCGCAATGTCTTCAGCGCGTCGCCCTCGCGGATCTCGACCAGGTCCTCGAGGCGGCCGGCGACGAGATTGTCCCTGGCGCGCGCCACCTTGGACGGCTCGAATTCGCTGGTGATCAGCCGGCCGCCGCCATTGTCGCGCAGCGCGGCGGCGAGGTGCAGCGTCGAGATGCCGAACGAGGTGCCGAACTCGACGATGTTCCGCGCCCGCGTGCCGTGCGCCAGCATGTAGAGCAGCGCGCCGGTCTCGCGGGAGACCGCGAGCGGCACATTGTTCAGGCGGCCGTAGAGCGCGCGGTACTCGGTCTTGCTCCGCGTCAGGCGCGCCTGTTCCGCCTCGGAAAGGTCGGCCACCGCGAGTTGGGTCTCCTCGTCAGCGGCGGAAGCTTGCGCGAACAGGCGGTCGAGCAGGCCCGCGAGCTCAGGTGAAATGAGGGTGGTCATGTCGGTCTCCGGTCTGAAAAGCGGCGCGTCCTTGCGCCTCGCCAGAAATACGAATAATTATTCGCATTCGCTAATCGCATTCCTCAGGGCGTTCATGGCCGGACGGCGAAGCACTTCAATTTCCTCGCGAAAACAGCCGCAACAGGCCCGCTCGGCCGAGCTCGTCGCGGCGATCCTCGATGCTGCTGTTCAGGTTTTGACGAAGGAGGGCGCGCAGCGTTTCACCACGGCACGGGTGGTCGAGAGGGCCGGCGTCAGCGTCGGCTCGCTGTACCAGTATTTTCCGAACAAGGCGTCGATCCTGTTCCGGCTGCAGAGCGATGAGTGGCGGCAGAACTCCAGCCTGCTGCGCACCATTCTCGCCGATCGCACGCGGCCGCCATTGCAGCGGTTGCGTTCGCTGGTGCACGCCTTCATCCGTTCCGAATGCGAGGAGGCCGCGGTGCGCGTCGCGCTCAACGATGCCGCGCCGCTCTATCGCGATGCGCCCGAAGCCTGCGAGGCGCGCGCATCGGGCGAGCGCATCGTCGAGGTCTTCATGCGCGAGGCATTGCCGAAGGCATCTGACGCGGTCCGGGCGACGGCCGGCGATCTGATCACGACCACGATGAGCACGGTAGGCAAGGATTTTTCAGAAAGCCCGCGAAGCCAGGCTGAGATCGAAACCTATGCGGACGCAATGGCCGACATGTTCTGCGCGTATCTGAAGAGTGTCGCAAAGCGCTGAAGCGCGCTGTTAATCCGGCCGTCGTTCACAGGTAGTGCTTGGCGACCAACAGAAACCCGAGCACGCCGCCGATCACAGTGAAAACGGCCACGCCATTGCAGAAGCTGATGTAAGCGGCGGACCAATACGAAACGGTCTGAGAGGCCGTCGCAACTTTTTTCGGTTTCCGAGGCAAACCAATGCATTCCTGAAAAAGGCACCGCCACCTGGTCAACGCAGGTGACGGCGCCCGTCTGAGGGCTTCAGGGCGAAACCCCGCGGCAGCGTAAGTCGCGATGATGAACGGTTCGTATATCGCGTCGAGGTTCCTAGAACGAAGCGTAAGCGTTTCGGAACGCGATGGCGCCGGCCAATGAGCGCGGTCGTGTGCGCACGGCATGTCCGTCGTTGCCGCTTTGGACGATCCACTCGCCGTTCTCGTGGCCCACGATCTTGCCGACGTGGTGACGCCAGACGACGATCGCGCCGACCGAAGGGCCGCCTGCGTTGCTGCCGTATCGCGCCCAGGATCGCGCCAGATTGTATTGCGGACCCGGATCGCTGCCGACCTGCGTGCGCATGAACCACCCGCACCACGCAGCGGGGCGACCGGAATGTGCATGGTGTCGATGATCGTGATGACGGCCGCGAGCTTCAGCAGCGGATGAAGCGAAGGCCAAAAGCACGGCGACAGCCGCGAGAGTTTTACGCATTACAAAGTCCTCTTGTTGTTGGCAGACCATCCTGATTGTGGGAGGGGCGCAGCGATGATCTGCGATTTGGTTGCGAAGCGACCGCACCGGCCAGGCGACGCAAAACAGAGGCGGGACATGGCCCGCCCGGGCCTTTAAGAAACGGGCTATGGCCAAAATATGACGGCTATTTCCCGTCTGGCGGCTGAGACATGGCCCGACATGCTCTGCGCATATCTGAAAAGCCGCGCACAGCGCTGACGCCGGCAGAATTGCTCCGAGAGCATGTTCCTGGGTACCGCGTCACGCAGAACCGGGTTAACAGAAGCGCCCCGCGGCAGACGGAGCTCCGCTTCGCTCAGACCAGCGTTGCTTCAGTAGCCACGCCGCGATCCGGACAGGAGGGCCAGTTCGCTGGCATGCAATCGTGAACCTCGAGCAACGTCTGACCGAACTCAACATCGAACTGCCGATATCGGCAGCGGCCGGCGGCGCCTACGCGCCGGTCGTGGTCCATGGCGACACGATCTATGTCAGCGGTCAGCTTCCGCGCGACGGCGACAAGGTGCATGTCGTCGGCCAGGTTGGCCGCGATGTCACACCGGAAGAAGCCAAGCGGGGTGCGCGGCTGGCGCTGATCCGCGGATTGGCCGCGATCAAGGCGCATCTGGGGTCCGCTCGACAACGTCACGCAGATCCTGAAGCTCACCGTGTTCGTGCACAGCGCGGCGGATTTTAGCGGTCAGACCGCGGTCGCTGACGGCGCATCGGAGCTCATCATGGAGCTGTTCGGTCCGGAGCGGGGCCTGCACACCAGGACGAGCGTTGGGGTCGCGCAGCTTCCGCGTAACGCATCGATCGAAGTCGAGCTGATCGCAGCGCTGGCGCGCTAGGCCGAAGCGGCGCCTTCTTCCTTCCGTGCCAATTTCGCGGAGCATCTGAGCCAAAAGCGTCCATGCATTGACGGCTTCTGAGCTTCGGGACGACACTCATGCCAACAAGCAGGCCCCTCGGTCGATCGTGTTCGATCGCGTTCGCCTTGCTTTGACGAGGTGATGCGAAACGGGCAGCGGCGTTGGCCATCGCTCGTTTCAGATGGCGTAAGGCGAAGCGGCAATGCGTTGGTCATTGCGCTGAACGTTCAGTAAAATAATCCACTAAACATCAGGCGGAGCCCATCGCTGGGTGCTTTCCACTATCGGCGTTGGTGCACTGCAGCGATTCGTTCTCGTAGGATAGCGCAGCCAGCCCCTCTTGAGGTTCGCAAGAAAATCGGCTTGACGGGGTCCTGAATTTAGTAATACGTTTAGTATTACAAAAACGATAAACATCGCACATCGAGCTGATGTGTGGGAGGAGCCCCGCCATCCGGACCCAACTTCCGGACGCGTTCAGTCTCGCTCTCCATCATCGCTCATCAACTCGGTTTCGAAGTCTCGGCGTCAATCCGGCAGGGATGCGGCGGGCGAGTTAGGTGCTTCAACGATACGGAGGAAATGGATATGCGAAGATTGGGATGGTTACGCAGTACGGTGGCGTCCGCGGTCGTTGCGACCGCTGCGGTTGGGGTTCTCGGCGGCGGGGAAGCCGCAGCACAAGGCAAGCAGCTCACGCTGTGCTGGGCGGCATGGGACCCGGCCAACGCGCTGGTCGAGCTGGGCAAGGACTTCACCAAGCAATCCGGCATCGAGATGAAATACGAGTTCGTCCCCTGGACGAGCTACGCCGATCGCTTCCTCAACGAGCTCAACTCGCACGGCAAGCTCTGCGACCTGATCATCGGCGACAGCCAATGGATCGGCGGTGCCGCCGAGAACAAATGGTACGTCAAGCTCAACGACTTCTTCGACAAGGAGAAGATCTCGATGGACGATTTCGTCCCGGCGACCGTCGTCGGCTACTCGCAGTGGCCGAAGAACACGCCGAACTACTGGGCGCTGCCGGCAATGGCCGATGCGGTGGGCTGGACCTACCGCAAGGACTGGTTCTCGCGGCCCGAGATTCAATCCGCGTTCAAGGCCAAGTACGGCCGCGATCTGGTGCCGCCGAAGACCTATGACGAGCTGAAGCAGGTCGCCGAGTTCTTCCAGGGCCGCGAGATCGACGGCAAGAAAGTCTATGGCGCCTACATCTTCACCGAGCGCGGCTCGGAAGGCATCACGATGGGCGTGACCAACGTGCTCTACAATTACGGCTTCGCCTACGACAATCCGAAGAAGCCGTATCAGATGCAGGGTATCGTCAATTCCGCCGACGCGGCCAAGGGTCTCGAGTTCTACAAGGAGCTCTACAAGTGCTGCACGGCGCCGGGCATGACCAACGCCTACATGCAGGAAGGACTTGATGCCTTCAAGTCCGGCCAGGTCGCGATGCAGATGAACTGGTTCGCCTTCTTCCCCGGCCTCTACAAGGATCCGAATGTCGGTGGCGACAAGATCGGCTTCTTCGTCAACCCGGCCGGTCCGAAGGGGCATTTCACGCAGCTCGGCGGGCAGGGCATCTCGGTGGTGGCAACCTCCGACCACAAGGACGACGCGCTCGCCTACATCAAATGGTTCGCGCAGCCTGCCGTGCAGCAGAAATGGTGGCAGATCGGCGGCTACTCGGCGCTCAAGGCGGTGGTCGATGCGCCCGACTTCCCGAAGAGCGCGGCGTTCGCCCCGCAATTCCTGGAGTCGATGGGCATCGTCAAGGACTTCTGGGCCGAGCCGTCCTACGCGCAGCTGCTGCTCGACATGCAGAAGCGGGTGCATGACTACGTCGTCGCCGACAAGGGCACGTCACAGCAGGCGCTCGATCTTCTGGTCAAGGACTGGACCAAGGTGTTCAAGGAGCAAGGCAAGGAAGTCGCCTCGCAATAGTGCCCGCCCACACTTCACCTGAACTGGATTCCCCGGGGGCGGCCTCGGGGAATCCGAACCGGCCAGCCCCGCTGATGGACATGATGACCACGATCCTGCAACCCGATCATGCTACGATCCCAGGCGTGAGCAAGCCTGTAAAATCCCGCGCCGGGCGGCGTGTCCACGGCCTGTCGGACCGGGCCATCGCCTGGCTGTTCGTCGCGCCGACGATCGCGCTGCTGCTGGCGATCAATATCTTTCCGTTGATCTGGATGATCCGGCTGTCGTTCACCAACCTCAACCTCAGCATGTCCTATCTGCCGCTGCGGTTCGTTGGCCTCGACAATTTCAGGGACATCCTCACCGACGAGGACGTCTGGTTCCGGCTGCAGACCACGGCGCAGTTCGTGATCTCGTCGGTGGCGTTGCAGGTGGTCATAGGCTTCGGCCTGGCGCTCCTGATCAACCGCCAGTTTCGCGGCCACAGCTTCTGGACCACGATCATCCTGCTGCCGATGATGCTGTCGCCGGCGGTGGTCGGCAATTTCTGGACGCTGCTGCTGCAGCCGCAGATCGGGCCGTTCAACTATCTGATCAGCCTGTTCACCGGCGTACCGCCGAGCTCGTTCAGCATGACCGGGCAGGTGTCGCTCGCGCCGTGGACCATCGTGCTGGTCGACACCTGGATGTGGGCGCCCTACGTGATGCTGATCTGCCTCGCCGGACTGCGCTCGATCCCCGACTACATCTATGAGGCCGCGGAAGTCGACCGCGCCTCGGCATGGCGGCAGTTCTGGTCGATCACGCTGCCGATGACGGTGCCGTTCCTGATGCTCGCGGTGCTGTTCCGCGCGATCGAGAACTTCAAGATGTTCGACATGGTCAATCTCCTGACCTCGGGCGGGCCGGGCTCGACCACCGAGCTGGTTTCGATCTCGCTGAAGCGCGCGGCGTTCGAGAAGTGGCGCACCGGCTATTCCTCGGCGCTCGCCATCATCCTGTTCGTGACCGTGTTCGGCGCCGCCAACATCTACGTCAAGACGCTCAACAAGGTGAAGCAACGATGACCGCTGCCGCCACCAAATCGACCGCGCACTCGATCGTCGAGGCCTCGCCGCGCACCAAGGCGTTCGCCGGCGGCCTCGTCATCCTGTATGCCGTGATCACGATCCTGCCGCTGCTGTGGATCGTCGCCACCGCGTTCAAGTCGCAGAGCGACGCCATCGCCTATCCGCCCAAGGTGATCTTCGAGCCGACCCTCGAAGGCTACGTGAACCTGTTCACCGTGCGGACCCGCCAGGCGCCGGATTTCATCGCCAAGCTGCTGCCGCCGGAAACCTGGTACGACAAGCTGGTGCGCCAGCGGGACATGGTGATCGCCGGGCCGTCCAAGGTCGTGCCGCGCTTCGTCAACTCGTTGATCATCGGCTTCGGCTCGACCTTCCTCGCGGTCTTCCTCGGCACGCTCGCGGCCTATGCGTTCTCGCGCTTCCGCATTCCGCTGGCGGACGATCTGCTGTTCTTCATCCTCTCGACGCGCATGATGCCGCCGGTCGCGGTGGCGATCCCGATCTATCTGATGTACCGGCAGCTCAATCTGACCGACACGCGGCTCGGCATGATCCTGCTCTACACCGCCGTGAACGTCTCGCTCGCGGTCTGGCTGCTCAAGGGCTTCATCGACGAGATCCCGCGCGAGTATGAGGAGGCGGCGCTGGTCGACGGCTATACGCGGCTGCAGGCGCTGCGCAAGGTGGTGTTGCCGCAGGCCGTCACCGGGATCGCGGCGACCGCGATCTTCTGCCTGATCTTCTCCTGGAACGAGTACGCCTTCGCGGTGCTGCTGACCAGCGGCGAGGCGCAGACCATGCCGCCCTTCATCCCGTTCATCATCGGCGAGGGCGGACAGGATTGGCCGGCGGTTGCCGCGGCGACCACGCTGTTCGTCGTCCCGATCGTCATGTTCACCGTGCTGTTGCGCAAGCATCTGCTGCGCGGCATCACCTTCGGAGCGGTGCGCAAATGAGCGGCTCAGTGGTTGCCAAAGGTGGCGTAGCGCGCTGGTTTCGTCGCGGGCCGTGGGAGGCCATCGCGATGACGTTGATCGGAGGCGGCATCGTCATGCTGGTGCAGCCCTGGTCGATCGATCTCTACAGCTACTCGTTCGTGACGATCCTTGCCGGCACGGTCGGCTTCGTCATCGTCAGCCATTTTCCGGAATAGGCCATGGCACAGATCCGCATCGAAAACCTGCGCAAGTCCTTCGATCAGTTCACCGCGGTGGAAGGCTCGACCTTCACGATCGACGACGGGACATTCTTCGCGATGCTCGGGCCCTCCGGCTGCGGCAAGACCACCACCTTGCGCATGATCGCCGGTCTCGAGCTGCCGACCGAAGGCAAGATCCTGCTCGATGGCGAGGACGTCACCTTCCACCGCGCGGCCGCGCGCGATATCGCCTTCGTGTTCCAGTTGTTCGCGCTCTATCCGCACATGAATGTCGGGGAGAACATCGGCTTTCCCCTGAAGTGCCAGGGCATGGGCCGGCGCGAAATCCGCCAGCGGGTGCAGGAGACAGCGCGGATGTTGCAGATCGAACACCTGCTGTCGAGCAAGACCTCGAAACTCTCGGGCGGCGACCGGCAGCGCGTCGCGCTCGGGCGCGCCATGGTGCGGCGACCGAAGGCGTTCCTGATGGACGAGCCGCTGGGCGCGCTCGACGCCGAGTTTCGCCATTTGATGTGCGGTGAGCTGCGCGACCTGCACGATCGCATCAAGGCGACCACGGTCTATGTCACCCACGACCAGCTCGAGGCGATGTCGATGGCCGACCAGATCGCCGTCATGAACAAGGGGCGTGTCGAGCAGATCGGCACGCCGCAGGAGGTCTATGACCGGCCCGCGAGCATGTTCGTGGCCGACTTCATCGGCTCGCCGCCGATGAACTTCCTGCGCTTCGAGGGCGGCCTGCGATCCGGCGACCGTGCGATCAGCTTCCATGACACGAGGCTTGCTGTGCCGGAGATCCGCGAGGACCGCGCCAGCGCGCCGCTGGCGCTCGGCGTTCGTCCGGAGCATATCCGCTTCGCCGACGCGGGCGCCGTTCGCGGCGAGGTGTTCGGCGCGGAGTATCTCGGCACCACGCAGATCGTCACCGTCGACACGGCCTATGGGCGGGTCGCGGCGCGGCTGCCCTCCAGTGCATCGGTGCGGATCGGTGAAACCATCGGTCTCGAATTCAACGCCGCGCGGCTGGCGCTGTTCGATATCGGCAGCGGCCTTGCGATCCGGACCGCCAGCGAGGAGGGCGTGCGCCATGGCTGACGTCACCCTGCGCAACGTCAACAAGCGCTTCGGCGCGGTGGACGCGGTCCGCGACTTGTCGCTGACGGTGAGCGATGGCGAGTTCCTGGTCCTGCTCGGGCCGAGCGGCGCCGGCAAGACCACGACGCTGCGGCTGATCACCGGACTGGAGAGCCCCGATACGGGCTCCGTGATGATCGACGGGCGCGACGTGACGCACGATCCGCCCGGCTCGCGGGACATCGCCTTCGTGTTCCAGCAATATTCGCTGTATCCGCATCTGACGGTCTACGACAATCTGGCGTTTCCGCTGCGCTCTCCCGCGCGGCGGGTCGCGGAGCCGATCATCCGCAAGCGCGTCGAACAGACCGCGGAGCTGCTGCATATCGCAAGCAAGCTGAGCAACCGCGCCACCCGGCTGTCCGGCGGCGAGATGCAGCGCGTGGCGATCGGCCGTGCGCTGGTCCGCGATCCCTCGATCTATCTGATGGACGAGCCGCTGTCCTCGCTCGACGCAAAGCTCCGCGCCGAGCTTCGCCTCGAACTCAAGCGGATCCAGATCGAGCTTGGTGCGACCATCCTTTACGTCACCCACGATCAGGTCGAGGCGATGACGATGGCCTCGCGGATAGGCGTGATCAGGGACGGCCAGTTGCTTCAGCTCGGCACGCCCCGGGAGATCTACGAGAGCCCGTCCAGCAGCTACGTTGCCTCGAGGCTCGGCACGCCTCAGATCAACTTCCTGCCGGCTCGCCTCCTCTCCGATGTCGCGGTGCCGGCCGGAACCGAGACGGTCGGCATTCGCACCGAGCATCTTCAGCTCGCCGCGCGCAATGGCGGGCAGATGGTCGGCCGCGTGCATCGGGTCGAGCACCTCGGCGAGCAGAATCATGTTCACCTGGACTATAAGGGCGAAACGCTGGTGACGCTGGCGGATCCCCATCAGCCGCTGCAGGCCGGCCAGGAGGTCGACTTGCATCTGGTGCATCCATTGTGTTTCGACCGCGCGGGGCAGCGCATTGCCGCGGCGGTTCATTAGAGGGGCGAGAGGATCGAGGAGATGTCGGTGCCATCAGAGACAATCAAGTCGTTGGTCAAGGCGGCCGCAGAGCAGGTCATCGCCAGCGCGCCGGAGCTGACGAGCCTGGATCAGGCGATCGGCGATGGCGACCACGGGACCAACATGAAGCGCGGTTGCGAAGCTGTGCTCGGCAAGCTCGATGCGATCTCGGCGCAGCCGCTCGACGAAGCGCTGAAGATGATCGGCAAGACCCTGGTGATGACGGTCGGCGGCGCCTCCGGGCCGCTCTATGGCAGCTTCTTTCTTGCCGCCGGCGAGGCGCTGTCGCACGACAAGAACCTGCCCGAGGATCTCGCCGACGTGTTCGGCAGCGCCGTGAACGCAGTGAGCGCGCGCGGCCGCTCGCAGGTCGGCGAGAAGACGATGCTGGATGTGCTGGTTCCCGTGCTCGAGACATTGAAGACGGCGGCCGGCCAGCCGGATCTGATCGCGCGGGTGCGCACCACCGCGACCGAGGCGGTCGAACGGACGGCGCCGATGCAGGCCACCAAGGGACGCGCGTCGTTCCTCGGCGCGCGCAGTGTCGGGCATGTCGATCCCGGCGCGCGGTCGACCTGCGTGCTGGTGCAGGCGGTGTGCGCGGGCCTGGAGGCACGGGCATGACCGACACCGTGGGGATCGTGATCGTCTCGCATTCCAGCGATATCGCCAAGGGAACCGCCGACATGGTGCGGCAGATGGTCGGCAGCGAGGTCAAGGTGGCGTTCTGCGGCGGCAATCCAGACGGCGGATTGGGCACCAGCGTGCCGCTGATCATCGACGCCATCAATGACGCCTGGTCGCCGAAAGGTGTCGCGGTGCTGGTCGATCTCGGCGGCGCCGAGACCAACAGCGAAATGGCGGTGGAGATGCTTGAGCCTGCGCGGCGCGATCTCGTTGTCGTCTGCAACGCGCCGATCGTCGAGGGCGCCGTGATGGCGGCGACCGAGGCGGCGGGCGGTAGCTCGCTGGCCCAGGTCAAGGCCGTGGCCGAGGAACTCTCTGCCGATTGAGATGTCGGCGAAGCGATGATGGATGATGAGCATGCTTGATAAAGCGGACGGACAGATCTTCACCGGCAATGTGCGGCTGGTGCATGCGGTGGGCATGCATGCGCGCCCGGCAGTCAAGCTGACCAAGCTCGCCAAGAAGTTCCAGGCGCAGATCTCGGTGCGGGTCGCGGGTGCGCCCGAGTGGATCAATGCCAAGAGCGTGGCCAAGATCATGGCGATGCGTGCCGCGCACGGCAGCACGATCGAGATCAAGGCATCCGGCAGCGACGCCGAGGCCGCCGTCGCGGCCCTGGTCGAGCTGGTTGCCAGCGATTTTCCGGATGGAGCGGGTTAGCATGCAGGGCGGCGCTGCAGGATCGGCTTACCGCGGCAGGACCGCCTCGATCGGCTTTGCCCATGGTCCGCTGGTCCGCGTCGATGCGGGCGCCGGCGGCGAGCGGGTGGCCGGCACGCTGGTCGAGGAGGCGCTCGCATTGCGCAAGGCGATCGATCTCGCGAGCGGGCAGATCGCCGATCTTGCCGCCAGCGCCGGTGGCGAAGCCGCGCAGATCCTCGAATTCCAGGTCGCATTGCTGGAGGATGAGGATCTGATCGAGGCGATCTTCGCGTCGATCGGCGAGGGGCATCCGGCCGATGTCGCATGGCGATCGACGCTCGACGATCAGATCGCGGAGTACAATTCGGCGGCGGATGAGTATCTGCAGGCGCGCTCGTCGGACCTTGCGGACCTGCGCGACCGCGTCGTTCACATCCTGCGCGGCGACGAGGGCGAGCCGCTGAAGATTCCGAGCGGAGGCGTCGTCTGTGCCGACGACCTGCCGCCGTCGCGCTTCCTGGAGATCGACTGGTCCGGCGGCGGCGGCCTGGCGCTGCTGCATGGCAGTCCGACCAGCCACGTCGCGATGCTGGCGCGCGCGCGCGGCATCCCGATGGTCGTGCAACTCGGCGCCATCCCAAATGCCGGTGCCACGGCGCTGCTCGATGGCGAAGGCGCGACGCTGGAGCTCGATCCCAGCGCCGAGCAGGTGCGCATCTTCGAGAAGCGGCGCGAGAGCCACCGCAAGAGCAGGGCATCCGCGCGCGCGATCCTGCGGCGGCCGACGGCCTCGTGGCGCGGCGAACACATCAAGCTCCTGATCAATATCCAGCGGGTCGACGACCTCGATGATGCGGACGCGCAATATGCCGACGGCATCGGCCTGATGCGGACGGAATTCCTGCTCGCCGGGCGGAGCGACCTGCCAGATGAGGAGACCCAATTCCAGGCCTACGACGCGGTATTGCGCTGGGCTGGAGCGCGGCCCGTGACGATCCGCACGTTCGATGCCGGCGGCGACAAGCCGGTGCCCGGCTTCACGCTGGATGGCGAGGCCAATCCGTTCCTCGGCGTGCGCGGCTTGCGGCTTTGCCTGGCCCGGCCAGAGATTTTTGCCGTCCAGCTCCGCGCGCTGGCCCGTGCCGCGGTGCGCGGCAATCTCAAGGTCATGTTCCCGATGGTGACGTCGGCGGACGAGCTCGAGGCGGGACGGAAGCTGTTCGCCGGCATCGTGCAGCGCTTGCAGGCGGACGGCATTGCCGCGATGCTCCCGGAGCTCGGAATCATGGTCGAGGTTCCGGCGGCGGCCCTGGCGGTATCGAGCTTCAAGGCGTCGTTCTTCTCGATCGGCTCGAACGATCTCGCGCAATATGTGCTGGCCTGCGATCGTTCCAACGGAGCTCTCGCCCCCCTGATGGACCCCTTGCATCCCGCAGTGCTCGAACTGATCGCGCGGACCGCCGAGCACGGCCGCCGCGCCGGCATCGGCGTCAGCCTGTGTGGCGACATGGCGGGCGATCCGCGCTGTCTTCCCGCGCTGCTGAATTGCGGCCTGCGTGAATTGTCGGTCAATGCCTCCGCGCTGGCGCAGATCAAGCAGACCATCGACCGGCTGAGCAGCGGAGGCAATGTTGGCTGACACGGCGGCCGATGAAGCGCCCGAAGCCGGCGCGGTTGCGGTCTACAAGCGCATCTTCAAGGAAGTGCTGGAGAGCCGCCCGTCCGGCATGCGGCTGCGCCTCGCCCATGCCATGGGCAAGAACCGCAGCTTTGTCAGCCAGATCAGCAATCCGGCCTATCCGGTGCCGATCCCGGTGCAGCATCTCAACACGATCTTCGATGTCTGCCACTTTCCGCCGCAGGCGAAGACCGCCTTCTTGCGCGCCTATGCGCGTGCGCATCCGCGCCGCGTCGGCCGGCTGAGCGAAGGCTCGCACGAGCGGACACTGACATTGCATCTGCCGGATCTCGGCAGCGCCAAGCGCAATGCCGAGCTCGACGCGCTGCTACAGGAATTCACGCGGCGCCTGATCGGCAATCATGCGGGAAAAATAGGCGAAAACGCCAAGCGGACGAAGCGGGGAGGACACCATGAAGAAGTTCATCAATGCGGTCGACAATTTGCTCGACGAAAGCCTCGACGGCTTCGCCGCCGCGCATGCCGATCTGGTCGTGCTGGGCGCCGAGCGCAAATTCGTGCGTCGCCGCGAGCTGAACGGCAAGAAGGTCGCGCTGGTCTCGGGCGGCGGCAGCGGGCACGAGCCGCTGCATGCCGGCTTCGTCGGCCACGGCATGCTGGATGCGGCCTGCCCCGGACAGGTGTTCACCTCCCCGACGCCGGACCAGATCGTCGAGGCCGCCCAGGCGGTCGCGGGCGATGCCGGCGTGCTGTTCATCGTCAAGAACTACGCGGGCGACCGCATGAATTTCGAGATGGCGGCCGAGATCGCCGAAGGCCGCACCGCCACCATCGTGACCGACGACGATGTCGCAGTCGAGAAATCGACCTACAGCATCGGCCGCCGCGGCGTCGCCGGCACCTTGATCGTCGAGAAGATCGTCGGCGCCGCCGCCGAGAAGGGCGCCGATCTCAAGACCTGCGTGGCGCTCGGCGAGCGCGTCAACGCGCGGACACGTTCGATGGGCGTGGCGCTGACCAGCTGTACCGTCCCGGCCGCGGGCACCCCGACCTTCACGCTCGGCGCAGACGAGATGGAGATGGGCGTCGGCATCCACGGCGAGCCGGGTCGTCGTCGCGTCAAGCTCGCCGAGGCCGACGCGATCGCATCGGAAATGACGACCGCCATTGCCGACGATCTCGCCGCGCCCGCAGGCTCCGAGGCCCTGCTGCTGGTCAACGGTTTCGGCGGCACGCCGACGATCGAGCTCTATCTGATGTACAACGCCGCGCGCCGCATGCTCGAGCAGCGCGGCCTGCGCATCGCGCGCTCGCTGGTCGGCAGCTACGTCACCTCGCTGGATATGGCCGGTTGCTCGCTCACCGTGAGCCTGCTCGATGCCGAGACGTCGGCGCTGTGGGACGCCCCGGTGCGCACAGCCGCATTGAAATGGTGATCGCCGCCGGTGTCGGCCGCATGTGTGTCGGCGCAGCTCAAGAGGACTGATATTGGAATCCGCGGGCCCATAGCCGAAATGAGGCAGTCCGTCTTCGCTCTCGCGTCGCTCGAGCTTCGCCGGACACGCTTCGCCTTTGCAGTCTTGGCGTGGCTGCGCCACGCGAAGCCCACAAGGGCGAAGCGTGGTGCCCTTGGCCGGCAATCGCCGAATACGATAACCAATTGAATTTGAAATAATTTCCGTCGCCGATTGCTGCCGATACCAGCAGAAATACCAACAAGCCGACGCACGATACAAGCTAGCAGAAATAAAGCAGCAGGCTCCGCGGCAGCAGGCGTGACCCATGCCATTCCGGTCTCCGCAATCGCCCGACCGGAATCGAACCCAGCCTCTTACTCGAAATCCCGGCGCAATCGACCAAACACATATCGCGAGGTTAAAGGAGGGGTTTGTCATGCGTACCCATCCATTGCGCAAAATTACGTCGAGGAAGACGCTTATCCATATGCTTGACACCGCACTCACCACGGCTGCGGACACGATGTCGGGCTACATTCAAGGGCTCCTTGACGGCATTGCTTTCAAAGCAAACCGCTTACGAGCTGGATCGTGATTCACGGAAGGCCGCCCCGGTTTGGTTCCTGAAGAGGGCTTCAGGTGACGATCAAGAGTCAGACGAGGAGCGCCGCTTAGCTGCATAATCCTGAGCCGCAATGCGCGGCTATGGAACGACCGCTCGTGTCGCAAAGCGGTCGTTCGCCTTCCAACTAATCACTCTGATCATTCAAACTTGAGCGAGATCAATGTAGGGGCTGATCGACGCTCCTAAGTGAACTGGCGCTGGTCGGACCCAAATGAAAGCCGCCGGACCTTGGATCATGGCATGAACCGATCTCGATCGCTTCACGAAGGACTTGCCGTTCTTTCGTATGGTTTCCGTCCGCTGTTCCTGTTTGCCGGGATTTTCGCTGTCTTGAGCATCGGATTCTGGCTGCCGGAATTTAAGGGGGAGATCAGTATTCCCACCGCATTCGCCCCAGTCGTCTGGCATGCTCATGAAATGCTGTACGGGTACCTGGTCGCCACGGTGAGCGGGTTTCTTTTAACCGCTATACCCAACTGGACGGGTCGACTGCCCTTTAATGGGCGGCCCTTAGCGTTGCTAGCCGGTCTCTGGCTTGCTGGACGCATTGCGATCGCGGCATCAGCGCATCTCGGTTGGGCCCTCACAATGCTGGTCGATTGCAGTTTTTTGCTTACCTTTGTTGCTGTGACCTCACGCGAGGTTCTCGCTGGCAGGAATTTCAAGAACCTGAAGGTCGTCATTCTCGTTTCCGTCCTGTTGATCGGCAACGTGACGTTCCATATCGAGGCGCATTGGACCGGAAATGCAGACCATGGAACGCGGACCGGTATCGCCGGCATGGTGATGCTGGTGATGGTCATCGGAGGCCGGATCATTCCAAGCTTCACCCGCAACTGGCTTGCCCGGCAGGCGGATGGCAGAATGCCTGTCGGGTTCAATCGCTTCGATGTCGTCGCGATTGGTATCTCAGCGCTTGCATTGCTGAGTTGGGTGACATGGCCCGATGCCCGGACCACAAGCATTCTGCTTGCCGCCGCCGGATTCGTTCAATTGGCCAGACTGGCACGATGGGCGGGCGAGCGGACCTGGCGCGACCGTCTGGTTCTGGTGCTTCATATAGCCTATCTGTTTGTGCCTGCGGGCTTCTTGCTATTGGCGGCGAGTGACGAAATTGGTATCGCGCCAAGCGCCGGGATTCATGCCTGGACGATCGGCGCAATGGCGACTTTGACGTTAGCCGTCATGACTCGCGCGACGCTCGGACATACCGGCAGACTGCTTCGTGCGAGCCCCGCGACGCAATTTATCTTTGGGTCAATCGTTGTTGCCGCCTTGTTGCGCATTGGTGCGACGCTCTACATCGCGCAAGGCAACATGCTGTTGCATCTCTCGGCGGGGGCATGGATGCTAGCTTTTGTTGTGTTCGCAGTGATCTACGGCCCGATGCTGCTGCAGCGCAAGGTCGCCTGACGGTGCGAGATCCTGTTGACGAGAAGGCTGGTTTGCCGAAACTTACGACGTCGGGTCGTCGATAAATCGTTGCGGTTGCGCGAAGGCTACGAGCTGTTCCTTTCGGTCGATGACAATTTCCCGGCCTCGGATGCGTACTCCGTGATCGGTCAATAGTGCCAAGCTGCGGGACAGATTCTCCCGTGTGGTGCCGATATGTGAGGCCAGCGTGCCGCGGTCGAACGGGACTACGATATTTCCCTGGGCGCCGTCCTTTTGCGCTTCGGCCAGGATCCAGTTGGCCAGGCGCTCGACGCTCGATCTGGCCATGTAGCCCTTTAGCTTCTTCACAGACGAGCGATAGGCGAGCGCGAGTTCTCGCGCTACGATGCGCGCAAACGCGACGTCCCGGTCGAAAACGTCGCGCACGCGTTGCGCTGGAATCAGCAGCACCCGGGAATCGGTCAATGTTCTGGCGGAGTTGAGATAGGGCTGGTCGCCTACCACGGCGGCGAGAATGAACGTCGAGATGGGATCAATCAGGGAGATACCCCATTCTCCCCCGCTCTGTTCGGTAAAGATCTCGACCAGGCCCTCTACGAGGACATGCAGGAAGTCGGCGTGATGGCCCTCATGGATGAGAACGACGCCGGTCGGGAAATGCTGCAGCAGCGCCGAGTCGAGCAGGCTCGCGAGACTTTCCTCCGTCACCTCGGAAAATAGCGGCAAAATCTTCAGCTGCTCAAGCTCGCTAGTACGCAACGGACCTCGTCCTCCCATTTTCCAATGCTATGTTGGGGTGTGATATTTATCAAATCAAGGCATGAAAAGAAGCAATTGAAACTGTTGCAATCATCAAACCGTACTGCAGTATTTCATACATTACAGGCTCGTGGCCGTAGCGTTTGATCCAGCGCAAATCAAACTGATCCTTGTAGGCGATCTCTGCCCCGTCGAAGCAGTTTCTCGGGGAATCGATATGGACGCCGCAGGCACAAACACCGTACATCAAGGTCGGGCGCTCTGGCTCTCGACCATTTCCTTCACAATCTGCTTCGCGGTCTGGACGATCTTTTCGATCATCGGTATCCGGATCAAGCAGGAACTCGGGTTAAATGACACCCAGTTCGGTCTCCTGATCGGCACCCCGATCCTAAGCGGCTCGCTGATCCGTCTCGTGCTCGGCATCTGGACCGACCAATATGGTGGCCGGCGTGTCTATACCGTCGTCATGCTCGCTGCGGCGGTCGCCACGTACTTGCTGACCTGGGCGCACACCTACCCCGAATTTTTGGTCGCTGCGCTCTTTGTCGGCATCGCCGGCGGTTCGTTCGCCGTAGGCATTGCCTACGTCTCGCGTTTCTATCAGGCCGGCAAGCAAGGCACTGCGCTCGGCATCTTCGGCGCCGGCAATGTCGGCGCAGCCGTCACCAAATTCGTCGCGCCGTTCGTGCTGGTGGCTTACGGCTGGCAGGCCGTCGCGCAGATCTGGGCGCTGATCATCGGGCTGATGGGGATCGCGTTCTGGCTGTTTTCGGAGGAGGACCCGGTTGTCCGCGCACGGCGCGAGAAGAACGAGCGGCCGAAAAGCGCGTGGCTGGAGCTCGAGCCGCTGAAGAACATCCAGGTCTGGCGCTTCGCGCTGTACTATTTCTTCGTATTCGGCGCGTTCGTCGCCCTGTCGCTGTGGCTGCCACAATACCTCATCAAGGTGTACGGCGTCGATATCAAGACCGCCGGCATGATGGCGGCGATGTTCTCGTTCCCCGCCAGCGTGTTCCGTGCCTACGGTGGCCATCTCTCGGATCGCTACGGCGCACGGCGCGTCATGTACTGGACCTTTCTCGTCGCCGTCGCCGCGACCTTCATTTTATCCTATCCGCCGACGGACTATCTGGTGAAGACGGTCAACGGCACCGTCGGATTCCATCTGGAAATGGGCCTGGTGCCGTTCACGGTGACCGTGTTTGTGCTCGGCTTCTTCATGGCGCTGGGCAAGGCCGCCGTCTACAAGCACATCCCGGTCTACTACCCGAATAGTGTTGGCGCCGTCGGCGGCCTGGTCGGGATGATCGGCGGTCTTGGCGGCTTCGTGCTTCCGATTGCGTTCGGCGCGCTGGTCGATCTCACGGGCCTTTGGACCAGTTGCTTCATGCTGCTGTTCCTGCTGGTTACGGGTGCCCTGGTCTGGATGCACGTTTCCATCAGGCAGATGGAGCGCGGCGTCGTCGGCGAAGCGCTGAAGAAGCTGCCTGAGCTTCCCGAGATGGAGGAGATCCACAAGCCGGAGCACGTCGGTGCCCTTTCCGGTGCGGTCCTAACCGACTGGCGTCCCGAGGAGAAGACGTTCTGGGAAGCCAGCGGACGATCGATCGCGAGGCGCAATCTCTGGATATCGATCCCGGCGCTGCTGCTGTCGTTCGCAATCTGGCAGGTCTGGTCGGTGGTGGTGGCGAAGCTGCCTGCGGTCGGCTTCAAGTTCACCACAGCGGAGCTGTTCTGGCTGGCGGCGCTGCCCGGGATCTCCGGTGCGGTGCTGCGTGTTTTCTACTCCTTCATGGTGCCGATCTTCGGCGGACGTCTCTGGACCACGCTCGCAACCTGGTCGCTGATGATTCCCGCGGTAGGTATCGGTTACGCCGTGCAGAGCCCGACGACGCCATATCCGGTGTTCCTGGCGCTGGCGCTGTTGTGCGGCTTCGGCGGCGGCAATTTCGCTTCTTCGATGTCCAACATCTCATTCTTCTTCCCGCGCGCAGAGAAGGGCAATGCGCTCGCGCTCAACGCCGGCCTCGGCAATCTCGGGGTCAGCGTCGTGCAGTTTGTGGTCCCAATCGTAATTACGGCCGGGGTGTTCGGCTGGTTCGGCGGCGATCCGGCAATGGTCACGAACGGGACGCAGCCGGCGCCGCTCTGGCTGCAGAATGCCGGCTTCATCTGGGTGCCATTCATTGCGGCCAGCGCGTTCGCCGCCTGGTTCGGCATGAACGACATCGCGTCCGCCAAGGCCTCGTTCTCCGATCAGGCGGTGATCTTCCAGCGCAAGCACAACTGGATCATGTGCTGGCTCTATACCGGCACGTTCGGCTCCTTCATCGGCTATTCCGCAGGCTTCCCGCTGTTGGCGAAGACTCAGTTTCCGGCGGTTGACGCGCTGCAGTTCGTCTTCATCGGCCCCTTGGTCGGCGCGCTGTCACGCTCGGCCACCGGCTGGATTGCCGACCGATGGGGCGGCGGACGCGTGACCCTGTGGGTGTTCGGCCTGATGATGGTCGGCGTGCTCGGGATTCTCTACTTCCTCGGCATCAAGGACCAGCCACACGCGTTCTGGGGCTTCTTCGCCATGTTCCTGGTGCTGTTCTTTGCGACCGGCGTCGGCAACGCCTCAACGTTTCAGATGATCCCCAACATCATGCGGAAGGAAATGGACCGGCTGATGCCGTCGGCCGATGCCATCACCCGGCAGCGCCAAGCCGAAAAGGAATCGGCCGCGATCACCGGTTTCACCTCTGCGATCGCCGCGTTCGGCGCGTTCTTCATTCCGAAATCCTATGGAACGTCGATCGATCTGACCGGCGGGGTTCAGGCGGCGCTGTGGGGATTCTTCACCTTCTACGTGATCTGCATCGTGATCACCTGGGCCGTCTATACCCGCAAGGGTGGCCTGCTTCATGACATCGAACGCGGCGGCCGGATTTCGCCCGCTGTGCAGCCCGCCGAATAAGGAGACCAAGGATGAGCCATTTCCTGGACAGGCTGTCGTTCTTCACCCGCGCCAAGGCGGAGTTTGCCGACGGCCACGGCGTGACGACGACCGAGGACCGTTCCTGGGAGGACGGTTACCGCAAGCGCTGGCAGCACGACAAGATCGTGCGGTCGACGCACGGCGTGAACTGCACGGGCTCCTGTTCATGGAAGGTCTATGTCAAGGGCGGCATCGTCACCTGGGAAACCCAGCAGACCGACTATCCGCGCACCCGGCCAGACCTGCCCAATCACGAACCGCGCGGCTGCGCGCGGGGCGCCAGCTATAGCTGGTACCTCTATTCTGGCAACCGCGTAAAATACCCGCTCGTGCGTTCGCGATTGCTAAAACTGTGGCGCGAGGCAAGGTTGCTGATGACGCCGGTAGCGGCGTGGAAGTCGATCGTCGAGGATCCGAAGAAGCGGGCGGCTTACGTGCAGAAGCGAGGCCTCGGCGGTTTCGTTCGCGCCGATTGGGCCGAGGTCAACGAGATCGTCGCCTCGGCAAACGCCTACACCGCCAAGACCTACGGCCCCGACCGCGTGTTCGGCTTCTCGCCGATTCCGGCAATGTCGATGGTGAGCTACGCGGCCGGCGCACGCTATCTGTCGTTGCTCGGCGGCGTCTGCATGTCATTCTATGACTGGTATTGTGACCTGCCGCCGGCCTCGCCGCAAACCTGGGGCGAGCAGACCGACGTGCCGGAAAGCGCCGACTGGTACAATTCCGGCTTTCTCATTTTGTGGGGATCGAACGTCCCGCAGACGCGAACGCCCGACGCGCATTTCTACACCGAGGTTCGCTACAAGGGCGCCAAGAGTGTCGTGATCTGCCCGGACTATTCGGAAGCTTCAAAATTCGCCGACCTTTGGGTATCACCGAAGCAGGGCACCGACGCCGCTTTGGCGATGGCGATGGGGCACGTGATCCTCAAGGAATTTCACGTCGACCGTCAGACCAAATATTTCAACGACTATGCGCGCCAGTATACGGATATGCCATTTCTGGTGCGTTTGGTGAAATCCGAGGGACGGCTCGTGCCTGAGCGGTTCGTGCGCGCCTCGGATTTCGCCACTTCGCTCGATGAGGCCAACAATCCCGAGTGGAAGACGGTAGCCTATGACGAGGGGACCGGCGAGATCGTGGTGCCGAACGGCTCCGTCGGCTTCCGCTGGGGCGAGAAGGGCAAATGGAATCTCGAGGAGCACGATTCCAAAAACCGTGACACGAAGCTTCGACTTTCGCTCGCCGATGTCAGGGATGAACTGGTCGACGTGGGATTCCCGTATTTCGGCAATCGCGAGCACGATCACTTCAAGGGAACCGACCATCCGGACGTCCTCATGCGCAAGGTGCCGGCCAAGCGCATCGCGCTCAGGGACGGCGAGGCGCTGGTGGCGTCCGTCTATGATCTCTTCGTCGCCAATTACGGCGTCGATCGCGACTTCGGTGACGAACATCTCGGCAAGAGCTACGACGACGTCGAACCCTATACGCCGGCCTGGGCCGAGAAGATCAGCGGCGTGCCGCGCGATCAGATCATCACGGTGGCGCGCGAATTCGCGCTCAACGCCGAGAAGACCGGCGGCCGTTCCATGGTCATCGTCGGCGCCGGGCTGAACCACTGGTACCACATGGACATGAACTACCGCGGCATCATCAACATGCTGGTGATGTGCGGATGTATCGGACAATCCGGCGGCGGCTGGTCGCACTATGTGGGCCAGGAAAAGTTGCGGCCGCAGTCCGGCTGGACCCCGCTCGCCTTCGGCCTCGATTGGGGGCGTCCGCCCCGGCAGATGAACTCGACCTCGGCGTTCTATGCCCACACCGATCAATGGCGCTATGAAACCCTCGACATCAAGGAGATCCTGTCGCCGACAGCGCCCGCAGGTCCGTGGGATGGCGCGCTGATCGACTACAACGCGCGTGCCGAGCGGATGGGCTGGTTACCCTCCGCGCCGCAGCTGCAATCCAATCCTCTCGAAGTCTCCAAACAAGCTGCCGCGGTCGGTCTGGAACCGAAGGATTATGTCGCGAAAGCCCTGAAGTCGGGCGACTTGAAGCTGTCCTGTGACGATCCCGACAATCCGAAGAACTGGCCGCGCAACCTGTTCGTCTGGCGTTCCAATCTCCTGGGTGCATCCGGCAAGGGACACGAATATTTCCTGAAACATCTGCTCGGCACCAAGCATGGGGTGATGGGCAAGGACCTCGGCGAGGACGGCAAGAAGAAGCCGATCGAGGTCAAGTGGCACGACCAGGCGCCGGAGGGAAAACTTGACCTCCTGGTTACGCTCGATTTCCGGATGTCGACGACCTGCATGTATTCCGACATCGTGCTGCCGACTGCGACCTGGTACGAGAAGAACGACCTCAACACGTCCGACATGCATCCGTTCATCCACCCGCTGTCGGCGGCGATCGATCCGGTCTGGGAATCGCGGAGCGACTGGGACATCTACAAGGGCATCGCCGAAGCCTTCTCCAAGGTCGCCCCGGAGGTGCTCGGCGTGGAGAAGGACGTCGTCCTCACCCCCATCATGCATGACAGTCCCGGCGAGATCGCCCAGCCCTTCGACGTGAAGGACTGGAAGAAAGGCGAAATCGATCCGATCCCCGGCAAGACCATGCCGGCCGTCACCGTGGTCGAGCGCGACTATCCGAATCTCTACAAGCGCTTCACCTCGCTCGGTCCGCTGATGAACAAGCTCGGCAATGGCGGCAAGGGCATGAGCTGGAACACGGATCACGAGGTCGATCTGCTCAAGAAGCTCAATGGCACCGTGACCGAGGAGGGCGCCAGCAAGGGGCTGGCCCGCATCGACACCGCTATCGACGCCTGCGAGGTGATCCTGAGCCTCGCACCGGAGACAAACGGCGAAGTCGCGGTCAAGGCCTGGGCATCGCTCGAAAGATTCACGGGGCGAAATCACACCCATCTGGCGATCCCGAAGGAAGACGAGAAGATCCGATTCCGCGATATCGTGGCGCAGCCGCGCAAGATCATCTCTTCGCCGATCTGGTCGGGCCTGGAATCGGAGAAGGTCTGCTACAATGCCTGCTATACCAACGTCCACGAACTGATCCCGTGGCGAACGCTGACTGGCCGTCAGCAGCTCTATCAGGATCATCTGTGGATGCGCGCCTTCGGCGAGGGCTTCTGCGTCTATCGGCCGCCGATCGACACCAAGACGATCAAGCCCGTGATCGATCGCAAGCCGAACGGTAACGCCTCGGTGGTGTTGAACTTCATCACGCCGCATCAGAAGTGGGGCATCCACTCCACCTACACCGACAATCTGCTGATGCTGACGCTGTCGCGCGGCGGCCCGATCGTCTGGATCAGCGAGGTCGATGCTAAGGGCGCCGGCATCGTCGACAACGATTGGATCGAAGCTTTCAACACCAACGGCGCGCTGGTGGCGCGGGCGGTAGTCTCGCAGCGCGTCAAGCAGGGCATGTGCATGATGTATCATGCACAGGAGAAGATCGTGAACGTGCCGGGCTCCGAACAGACCGGCCAGCGTGGTGGCATCCACAATTCGGTCACCCGCGTCGTTCTCAAGCCGACGCACATGATCGGCGGCTACGCCCAGCAATCCTACGGCTTCAACTATTACGGCACGGTTGGTTCCAACCGCGACGAATTCGTCATCATTCGCAAGATGTCGAAGATCGACTGGCTGGATACGCCGACCGCCGATCAGCCCGGTACCCCCCGTCTGGAGGCCGCAGAATGAAAATCCGCGCTCAAATCGCCATGGTGCTGAACCTCGACAAGTGTATCGGGTGTCACACCTGCAGCGTCACCTGCAAGAACGTGTGGACCAGCCGCGAAGGCATGGAATATGCGTGGTTCAACAATGTCGAGACCAAGCCCGGCATCGGCTATCCGAAGGATTGGGAAAACCAGGCGCGCTGGAAAGGCGGCTGGAAGCGCAAGCGCAGCGGCTCGATCGAGCCGCGCATCGGCGGCAAGTGGCGCGTACTGGCGAGCATCTTCGCCAATCCGGACCTGCCCGAAATCGACGACTATTACGAGCCGTTCACGTTCGACTACCAGCATCTGCAGCAGGCGCCGGAAATGTCGGCGATGCCGACGGCTCGTCCGCGTTCGCTGATCTCTGGCGAGCGGATCGAGAAGATCGAATGGGGCCCGAACTGGGAGGAAATTCTCGGCGGCGAATTCGCCAAACGCTCGATGGATGTCAATTTCGAGGGCGTGCAGAAGGATATCTACGGCCAGTTCGAAAATACCTTCATGATGTACCTGCCGCGGCTATGCGAGCATTGCCTCAACCCAGCTTGCGTCGCGGCGTGTCCGTCGGGCGCCATCTACAAGCGCGAGGAAGATGGCATTGTGCTGATTGACCAGGACAAGTGCCGCGGCTGGCGGATGTGCGTGTCCGGCTGCCCCTACAAGAAGATCTATTACAACTGGTCGTCGGGCAAATCGGAAAAGTGCATCTTCTGCTATCCGCGCATCGAGGCCGGCCAGCCGACGGTCTGCTCGGAGACCTGCGTCGGCCGTATCCGCTATCTCGGTGTCGTGCTCTATGATGCCGATCGGATCGCGGAAGCCGCGAGCAAGCCGGACGAGCGTGATCTATATCAAGCGCAGCTCGACATCTTCCTCAATCCGAACGATCCGGCTGTGATCGCCGAAGCCGAGCGACAGGGCATTCCACATGCATGGCTTGAGGCTGCCAAGATATCGCCGATCTGGAAGATGGCGATGGAGTGGAAGGTCGCTTTCCCCCTGCATCCGGAATATCGCACCCTGCCGATGGTCTGGTACGTGCCGCCGCTGTCCCCGATCACCTCTGCGGCGTCCGCCGGCAAGATCGGGCTCGACGGCGAAATGCCAGACGTCAAGTCGTTGCGCATTCCGATGAAGTATCTCGCCAACCTGTTGACCGCGGGCGACGAAAAGCCGGTGACGCTTGCGCTTGAGCGCATGCTGGCGATGCGCGCCTACATGCGGGCGAAGACCATCGACGGCGTCGTCGATGCCGCGATCGCCAAACGTGTCGGCCTTGAACCGGAACAGATTGACGAGATGTACCAGATCATGGCGATCGCCAATTATGAGGACCGGTTTGTCATTCCGACCGCGCACCGAGAACTCGGCGCCGATGCCTACGACATGCGCGGCTCCTGCGGTTTCACCTTCGGTAACGGCTGCTCCGGTGGCGAAAGCGAGACGAACCTGTTTGGCTCGCCACGCAAGGCAAAAAATCCGATGGAGGTGGTGTGATGAGAACGTTCAAGGTGCTGTCCGCGCTGCTGAGCTATCCCACCGAAGCCTTGATCGACGCCGCGCCTGAGTTTTTGGCGGTACTCGATTCTGACAAGTTGGTGCCGGAGGCGTGTCGCAAGGCCGTCGACTTGTTGATCGAAGAAATCGCCCTTGGCGAGGTCTATGATCTTCAGGAACGTTATGGTCTGTTGTTCGACCGCAGCAAAACGCTCGCATTGAACCTATTCGAACATGTCCATGGCGAAAGCCGCGACCGCGGTCAGGCCATGGTCGATCTAAAAGCGATGTACGAAAATGCTGGGCTCGTCATCGCAGCCAATGAGCTGCCTGACTATGTGCCGCTGTTGCTGGAATTCCTATCGACACAGCCGCTTTCAGAGGCGCGCGAGTTGCTAGGACAGACCGCGCATATTCTCGCGGCGCTGGCTGAGCGTCTTGGCCGCCGGGAGTCAAACTACAAGGCGGTGTTCGATGCGCTGGTCGCCATCGCCGTGGAGACCCCGCGCCGTGACATCGTCGACGAACTGCTGAAGACGCCGGATACCGACCCGATGGATCTCGTCGCGCTCGATGCCGCCTGGGAAGAGGAAGAAGTGCGGTTCGGCCCCGGCACGCAGGGGCAGGGCGCCTGCGGCCATGAAGGCCTGATTGCCAAACTTCGCCATGCCCGGCGCGCGGTCAATCCCGTGCCATCATCCCCGCAGTAAGGAGCGAAGCGATGGAAACACTCAATTTGATCGTCTTCGGCTGGTATCCTTATCTCTGCCTGACGGTGTTCCTTTTCGGCAGCTTGTTCCGATTCGATCGCGAGCAATACACATGGCGTACCGGATCGAGCCAGTTGCTGCGGCGGCGACAATTGATCTGGGGCTCCAATCTGTTCCATGTCGGCATTCTCGTGATCTTCGTCGGCCATTTCGTCGGGCTTTTGACGCCGATCTGGGTGTTCGACATGCTTGGCGTCTCGCACGGCTTCAAGCAGATGCTTGCGATCGTTGCCGGCGGCCTGGCCGGCCTGATGTGCCTGGCCGGGATTTCGCTATTGACGCACCGGCGGCTGCTCGATCCGCGCATCCGCTCCAATTCATCGTTTGGCGATACCGCGATTTTGCTGCTGCTGTTCGCGCAATTGCTGTTGGGCCTTGCGACCATCCCGGTCTCGCTGGGTCACCTTGATGGTCATGAAATGGTGAAATTCATGGGATGGGCGCAAGGCATCGTG
Organism: Bradyrhizobium sp. JR3.5; assembly: GCF_054057015.1. Taxonomy (NCBI): domain Bacteria; kingdom Pseudomonadati; phylum Pseudomonadota; class Alphaproteobacteria; order Hyphomicrobiales; family Nitrobacteraceae; genus Bradyrhizobium; species Bradyrhizobium sp. JR3.5. Next base: position 1,826,128 of record NZ_JBSRYV010000002.1, on the reverse strand, counting down.
ACGCTGCAGCCCGGCGTTGCCGCCAATGTCCTGGACGTTCATCCGATCTTCAAGGCGCATCTCGTGCTCGGCATGACGCTGTTCCTGTTGTTTCCGTTCACCCGGCTGGTTCACGTCTGGAGCGCGCCGGTCTGGTACCTTGGCCGGCGTGGCTACCAGATCGTCCGCAGCCGCGATGGCGCCATGCGTCCGATTCAGCCCGCGGAGTAGGTCATGGATTGTTCGATCACCAATACGCTGCCGAAGCCGAAGACCATCAGCGTCAACGGCACGACGATCTCGCGCGAGGTCATCGCCCGGGAGGTGCAGAATCATCCGGCGGAAAAGCCGATCCTGGCGTGGCAGGCGGCGGCACGCGCGCTGGTCGTGCGCGAATTGCTGTTGCAGGAATCACGGCGTCTGGGCATCGAGGCCGAGCCGCTGCGCGATCCGGAAGGACGCTCCGAGACGGCGGAAGAGGCGGCAATGCGCGCCTTGATCGAGCGCGAAGTCGTCACGCCGGAACCCGACGAGGCCGCATGTCTGCGGTTCTATGAACAGAACCGCCAGCGCTTCCGCTCTGGCGATCTCTACGAGGCTGCGCACATTCTGATCGCGGCGCCGGGCAGCGATCCCGCCAAGCGAACCGCCGCGCGCGCCACCGCCGATACCATCCTGTCTGCGGTCACGGCCAAACCCGCTTCGTTCGCGGATTTTGCGCGGAGCCATTCGGACTGCAAGACCTCGGCCGAAAACGGCGGTCATCTCGGCCAGCTGACGCGAGGCCAAACAGTTGCCGAATTCGAGACCGCGCTGCAGCGCATGCAGCCCGGAGAGTTCGCCATCGCCGAAACCCGCTACGGCTTTCATGTGGTCCGGCTCGACCAGCATGCACCCGGGCAAATGCTTCCGTTCGAACTCGCGCGCGGCCGTATCGCCGATTATCTCGCGACCAGCGTCCAGCATCGTGCGCTGGCGCAGTATGTGTCGATCCTGGCCGGCCGTGCTGAAATCACCGGCATTGCGCTCGCGGCGTCGGCATCGCCGCTCGTGCAGTAGGAGAATTGTCATGCAGCTTGGCAAGATCATCCGTGGCTTTAGCGACGAAGTGCCAGCCAGCGAAGCGCTGCTTGCCTGCAACGACATCGTGCTGTTCGCGCAGGTCGGGCAAGCTGCTGAGCGTTACGACGAGACTGTAGGCGAATATGCGGCGGGCGCGGTGCGGCGCTTCGCCAACCTGGCGGTGAGCGAGGATTGGCTCGGACTGATGAATGTGATCGAGCGCGCGAACGATCCCGGCATCGACTGTCTGGCCTACATGGTCAGATGGTCGCTGAAGCAGGACGAGGCACCGCCGGTGCAGGCGCATCAAGGATGCACCTGCGGAGGAAACGGAGGCTGCTCTTGAACCACGAGCGCTGCCATGACGACGTTGCTCCGGGTTCGCATGGCCTCGTGCGGGTCGGCATCCTCGTGATCTCCGACCGCGCCAGCCGCGGCGAATACAGTGACGAGAGCGGCAAGGCGATCAACAGTTTCCTCAACAAAACGGTGCACTCGAACTGGATCGCCGTGATGAAGGTCGTTCCGGACGGAATCGACAGCGTCGCCGAGGCGCTGGTCGAAATGTCCGACCGGGAGGACTGCGACCTCGTGCTCACCACCGGCGGCACCGGGCCGGCGCCGCGCGATCTGACGCCGGAGGGAACGCGGATGGTGATCACGCGGGAGCTCGAGGGTTTCGGTGAGTTGATGCGCCGCGTTAGCCTGGAGCAGGTGCCGACCGCCATTCTCTCGCGCCAGATTGCGGGCACCCGTGGGCATTGCCTGATCGTCAATCTGCCCGGGCGGCCGTCGGCGATCGAGGTCTGTCTGAATGCCGTATTCCCGGCGATTCCATATTGTCTCGACCTGATAGGCGCCCGTCCAATTGAGGTGAACCCCGATGTCTGTCACGCCTTTCGCCCAGGCGCATGAGCTTTCGCCCGGGCACGCCCGGCCGGTCGCCGCGATCGTCTACGCCGACGAGGCCTTTCCCGACGCGACCTTCCAGACCCTCGTCCAATGCTGCCGCGCGCTGGGACTGACGCTCGCTGGCGTCCTGCAGCATCAGGCCTTCGACGGCGGCGATCGTCGGTGCGATGTGGTTCTCCAGGATCTGGCTACGGGCTATCGCACGGCCTTGTTCGAGAACCGGGGCACCGGCGCGCGCGGATGCCGGCTGGACGAGGCGGCGCTTGCCGAAGCCAGCGCCAGGATCGAGGGAAGTCTGGAGCATGCGCCGCAGCTCCTCATCCTCAACAAGTTCGGCAAGGTCGAGTGCGAAGGCGGCGGACTGCGCGATCTGATCGCGAGCGCCATCGACCGCGGAATTCCGGTCGTAATCGGCGTACCAAAGCGAAATATTGACGCCTGGCGAAATTTCGCTGGTGAATTGGCGGTAGAGCTGGAAGATGACGCCGACGAGGTCGATCGGTGGCTACGAAGTCTACTGTAGCAGAATTTTGCCTGCTCGAGGATCTGGCCGGCCAACCAGCTGTCAAGGCTTGGCGTATTGCTTGGTGGTCCTCAAATGAATGCCGTAGCGCAAGGTGGACGAATACGAACAACGCCCCTATCCGTCACGTGATCAAAATACAAAGCTTATTGGCTGTCTCGCGATATCCCATAATTTTTCAGTATGCGAATGACCGTTGTTGGCCCCAATGCGGCCGTTTGCGAATCGGCTTACGATTTGCCCCCAAACGGCTCCCAACCGTGACCCTAGTCGGGCGCCCAATTAATTCGTCGATACAATGCGTTGCTGTACGTGGGCTGGGGTCCGACTTGGACGCTGATCGAGCGTCAGACCCCACGCCGCATAACAGCCTGCGCTCGTCCGGCGTGGCATCAGATAGAGACCGCCGCCGGTCACGTCGGAAATCTTGGCGGGGCTCCACGCGCCCTCGTTGAATTTCGGTCGGACGGCGCGGCAGTCGACGTCGGTCCTGATCAGCTTGGGGTTGCCGCACGCGCTATCGTTCTTGCGGACCATCTGCTCAATTTCATTGTTCGGAATAGCGAAGGTCGCCGCGAACGTTTGTTCTCCCGAGATACCAACGAAAATGCCAACAAACCGGACGGCTGTGGTGAACTTTCACGCGTATTTTCAACGCGCCACGAAAATTTTCCTTGAAAATATGGAAGCAAACCATCAGTCAGTCTGGTGCCCCTGGCCGGAATCGAACCAGCACTCCTTGCGGAACTCGATTTTGAGTCGAGCGCGTCTACCAGTTCCGCCACAGGGGCATTCGCGGTGGTCCAGGCCGAGACGGGGCCGGGGTCGCGAAGCGCGGCGGACTATAGCGGGCGGCCCGTCACGGTCAACCCGCGCGGATGTGATTGTCCCGCGCCTCGACAGCGGTATTTTCACGCGATACGACCCGGGCTGAGCATGGAGCAAGGGCCATGACCCTGCCGAACGATGCTCGCAGGAGGACTGCCGTGACGCTCGCCACCGCTCATCCGTCGGATGCTTCCGCCACCGGCAATCCGGCGCTGACCTCGGCCCTGGCGATTGCCGTGATCGCGGCGGCGACGCTGGCCGGCGCCTGGTTCTTCCAACTGGTGCTGGAGATCATGCCCTGTCCGCTCTGCCTCGAGCAGCGCTATGCCTATTACCTCGCGGTCCCGCTCGGCGCCGTGGTGGCGCTCGCGGCCGCCCGTGGCGCGGCGCGCCCGGTGCTGCTCGCGGGCCTTGTGATCCTCGGCCTCGCCGCGCTGGCCAATGCCGGGCTCGGCGCCTATCACGCCGGGGTCGAATGGGGGTTTTGGCAGGGACCGACCGACTGCACCGGCCCGATGGTGGATTTCGGCAAGGCCGGCTCGCTGCTGGATCAGCTCGACAAGGTCAAGGTGGTCCGCTGCGACGAGGTGCAGTGGCGCTTCCTCGGCATCTCGCTTGCCGGCTACAACGTGCTGATCTCGCTCTTGATGGCCGCGATCGCCGGCTGGGGCGTGGCGAAGGCGGCCAAGGTCTGACTGAGTGGCCTGATCTACAGGCCTTGTCTCAATCGATCTATTTCTTCTTCCCCGGCGTGAAGCTCGGCTGTCCGCCCTTCAGGCTGGGAGCCGCGGCGATCACCTTGATCTTCTCCTTCTTGGGCTTCTTGACCTCGCGGTTGCCGTGTCGCTCGCCTTTGGACATGTCGGTCTCCCTCTGGTTTATCGAGATCATCGACTCGGTCAGAGCCTGCCTCCGGAGCAGTCCCGAACGTCGACGTGGATTTGCTTTGCCGGAAGTGATGGTGATCGATCGTAGGCCGATCGCACCCGAATAGCGAGCGCCAAAGCGGTTTGCGGCGCGCGGCGGCAACAACACGCAGGATGGTATGAGGAGCGGTCTTTGCCCCTCGTTCGGCGAGAAAGCCAGGAACACCAGGAAAACCAACAAGAAAGCATTGGCTATTGCCGCCGAAGCGGCGCATGCTGCCAATGGGGCCGCGCACCGGCGCAAGGCGTTTCGCAAAAGGCTGGCCCATGACCATGCGCTCCCGACGTGAAGTCGTCACCTTCCAGCATCCATTCCGGATCAGAGGCATCGATCGTGAATTGCCCGCAGGCGCCTATGAGGTCATCACCGACGAAGAGGCGATCGAAGGGCTCTCGTTCGCGGTGTTCCGCCGTGTCGCCACGATGATCATCGTCCCGGCACAAGGCTCGCGCGGATTGACGACGGAGATGGTGTCGATCGGCTCGGTCGATCTGGCGGACGCCCAGCGTATCGACGCGAGCGCATCCAACGCGAGCGCATCCAATGACTGACGAACCGCTCGAGCTCGATCGCCGCCGCGGCATGGCAGCCCAGAAAGCCACCGATATTCGCCGTGCGCTGGCGGAAATCGAGACCCATGCGAGGGATCTGCGCGAACGGCAGGCCTCGCTCGAAACCGGACTGCTGGCAGTACCTGCGACGTCGTGGCCGGAGGTGGCCGCCAAGGCGCGCTACGTCCTGAATCTGTACGCCGCGAGCCTGCCGCCGGAGGATACAAGGCATCGCGATCTGGTCACGGCAATTCTCGAGGATTTTGTGCGCCTCACCGAGCCGCGATGAACCAGAACCACTTCGCGGCTTCGAAGGAGCTGGTCACATGACGCTTACCCAGGGTCGCTTCATCAGCTACGAATACGACCGGATGGTCGTGCTGTTTTCGATGCATGACGACGAGAAGGAGATCCATTGCGCGATCTCGACCTCCGCCATGGATGAATTGGAAGGCGGGGCGCTCGGGCGCGCGGGCCACCGCGAGACTCAGTTCATGCGGCTGCGCGAGCGCATCGAGGCCTGCGCCGATGGCAAGTACCAGGCGAAGGAGTTCGAGGGGGCGCCGCCCCGGATCATCCTGCGCAGCATCGATTTCCGGAAGCCAAGGTAGAGGATTCCCTGTGCGAAGGCCCTGACGCGCGTGTCAGGTGTTTCAAGGTGGAGGCTATCCCGCCGTCACCGTTCCCGATCATGCGCGACAGACGAGCCCATGCTGATCATCGTGCACCGCGTCCCCGTCGAGTTGTTGCTGTTGGCCAATGAGACGTTGTTGCGCCTCAAGAGCCGACGCAATCTCGTCGCCACGCTTATGAGCGAGCAGCGCCCGAGATATACGATCTCCGAGATCCATGGTGCGAGCAGCCGGCTGACTGCGCTTTGGCGCGCAGTCGCCAGAGAGCGGCCTCGAGGAATGGAGCGAAGCACAGCCCGATTCGGTCTATGCCCGGATCACCGAGCCGTTGTGGCACGCTGCAGCCGTCGCGAAACTGCAAATGGACCGGGACGAGGAGCTATGGTTCGATCCCGGCGAACTGACAGCGTTGGCGCGATCGTTCCGCGATCAGCCGGGCCAGTCGACGGCCGAGGCATGATCGGGATTGGAACTGCAGGGTAGGTAGAGCCAACGGATCCGCGCAAAGCGCGGCCCGGAAACCCACCACGCTTCCACGGTTAAGGCCCGTGTCCGCCTCTCAATCCGTCATGCTGAGGAGGCCGCGCTTGCGGCCGTCTCGAAGCATGCACGGCCACCAGCCGGGCCGTTCATCCTTCGAGGCTCGCTCCGCTCGCACCTCAGGATGACGGAATTAACGGGTGAGCCTTGGCCTAATCGTCGACGTCGTCCTGCGGCCGTCCGAACAGGTGGATGATGCCCGGCGTCGAGATGGTGACGAACAGGAAGCGCGACAGATGATGCGCGCCGACGAAGATCGGGTCGATGTGCAGCGTCAGCGCCAGCGCCAGCGCCAGCATCGCGTCCATTGCGCCGGGCGCGAAGGCGACCACGACGTCGGCGAGCCGCACATGGGTGGTGAAGCCGATCACCGCGACGAACACGGCCGAGATTGCGATCGCGATCGCGAATGAGCCGAGCCCGGCATTGACGTGGCTCAGCAGGGTCGAGGTCTTCATGCGTGCAAACCGGGTCCCGATCAGCGCGCCGATGCCGACCAGCGCGACGTTGCGCAGCCAGGGCGGCAGGCCGCCATCGACTAGGCCCGAGCCATGCAGCAGGCTGGAGGCGAGCATCGCGCCGAACATCCAGCTGGCGGGGAATTTGATCCAGCGCAGCAGCAGCGAGACGCCGATCGACCCGGCGACCAGGGCGACAAGGCCGAACGGCGAGGCGACCGTCGTCGGCAATGGCGGCGGCGCCGCGTGCGTCACGCCGGTCAGGGCCAGCACCAGCGGCAGCGCCGCGGTCAGGATGATGACGCGCATGGTCTGCACCACGGCGATCGCCGCGACGTCGGCGCCTTTTTCCGCGGCGAGGATCGTGATCTGCGAGAGCGCGCCGGGGCTGCCGGCGAGGAAGGCCGAGGTCTGGTCCCAGCCATGCATGCGCTGCAAATAGACGCTCGAGCCGAAGGTCGAGCAGAACGTCGCCAGCGCCAGCAGGGCGATGGTGAGCGGGTAAGAGCTCATGTGCTGCAGCAATTGCTGCGACATCAGCGAGCCCAGCGAGATGCCGAGCAGCAGCAGCACCGATTGCGTCAGCACCGGCGGCACCGCGAGCGGCCGTCCGGCCAATGCGGCGATCGCAACCGCGCACATCGCACCGGAGATCAGCCCGCCCGGCAATCCCGCCCATAAAAACAGCAAGCCGCCGCCGGCGCCGATGACGAGTGTCTCGAGCCCGTTCAGAACTTTGCTGCGGTCGGGAATGGCGGTCGCCATCGAAGCGCGGATCAGGGTCACGCCGCCTTATGGCAAATTCGCAACCACGGGACAATTGCATCTCGCGATTGCAGCATTGCGCCTCGGCTCGCCCGGCGCACAGATTTTCACCCTCCCCGGCGGGGAGGGTGAAGGATGTCAGATACGTCTACGCGTTACTTCGCGGCCGGCGCGGCGGCAGCGCCGCCCGCCTTCTTACACTCGGAGCGGAATTTCTTGCGCTCCTTGCCGTGCAAGCCCTTGGCATCGGCTTGCTTCGAGCACTCCAGCGACTCGGCGGTGCGCGGCTTGGCTTCCTTGGCCATCTTGGCGTCGGCCTTCGGAGCGGCCTCCTTGGCGGCGGGCGCGGCGGTTTGCGCGAAGGCTCCGCCCATCAGCAGCAGGGAGGCAAGGGCGGTTGCAGTCGCCAGCGTGGAAATCTTCTTCATGGGGCACCTCGTGAGGGAAGGAGCCGAAACGTTGCGCGGCGATGATGAACCGTCGATGAATATGCGGTGGTCCGGCCGCCACAATATTTTAACAGCCAAGGGCGTCCGCACGTTGTCGCAAGTCGGGGTTGCGCTAGGATAATGGTCTTACGCCGATGCCCCCAGGGGAAACCTCACGGGAAACCAGGGATGACGGGAGACCAGGGATGACCATTCAGACCAGATTGTTGTGTGTGATTGCGGTGTCGGGCTTTGCAGCCTTTGCGGCGAGCGCGCCGGCGCAGGCCCTGACCGCGCAGGAATGCAGCGCCAAGTACCAGGCGGCCAAGACGGCCGGCACCCTCAACGGCCAGAAGTGGAATGATTTCCGCAAGGCGCAATGCGGCGCCGACGCGACCCCGGCCGCGGCGCCCGCCGCTCCGCCGCCCGCTGCCGCCGCGCCTGCTCCGGCCGCGCCGAAGGAAGCCAAGCGGGAAGCCGCTCCCGCCGCGGCACCGGCCGCACCGGCAGGGCCCGCCGTGTTTCCGAACGCGGTCGATCCCAAATACGCCAAGGAGTCCGAAGGCAAGCAGCGCATGCCACACCTGCGTGGACCAGTACAATGCCAACAAGACCACCGGCGGCAATGGTGGCCTGAAGTGGATCCAGAAGGGCGGCGGCTATTACAGCGAGTGCAACAAGCGCCTGAAGGGCGCCTGAGCCAGCCGAAGCGAGCTTGACAGGCGGCCGGCGTAAGCCGGCCGTTTTTTCTTTGGCGCGAGCGCTATTGGTTTTCCGCGAGCAGCTTGTCCGCCGATTGTGCCAGCAGTTGCGCGCGCTTGCGCGGGCCGCGTTCGAGAAACAAGAGGCTCTGGCCGAAGATGAAGCAGTAGAACAGGAACGCCTGCGCATCGGCTTCCTCGACCGGTAGCCCGGTGGCGCGATAGAGCTGGCCGACATTCTTCAGCCGCGCGGCATCGACGCTCGCGGCGGCGGAGGCCGCGGCTTCGTCGGTGCGCGCCCATTGCCGGATCGCGAGCTCCACCGCCATCGCCTCGGTGTTCATGCGCTCCGAATAGAGCGTGATGATCGCCTTCAGCCCGTTCGCGCGCGCTGGCGCCGTCAAGCGCGGTCTGCTTCTCGATCGCCGCGATGCGGCCGTCGCGCCAGCGCGTCAGCATGGCCTCGAGCAGCGCGGCGCGATCCCTGAAGCGGCGGTAGAAGCCGCCCTTGGTGACGCCCAGATTCTTCGCCAGCACCTCGACCCGCACGCCGTCGACGCCGGTATGCGCGAGCTCGGCAAAGCCGGCCGCGACCCAGACGTCGCCCTTGCTTTCAGTCATGTGATCTCCGCGGAGCGGTCCCGATACGGTGCCGTATTGCTAGCCCGCTTCGTGCCTGATACGCTACCGTATCAGAAATCGAAGGAGGGGACGATGGAGGGCGAGGCGACCTATCGCGGCACGGTCTATCCTTGGCATTGTGACCACATCGGCCACATGAACGTCATGTGGTATGTCGGCAAGTTCGACGAGGCGAGCTGGAACATGTTCGCGCGGCTCGGGCTGACGCCGAGCTATCTGCGCGAGTCCGGCCGCGGCATGGCAGCCGTGCAGCAGAACATCTCCTACCAGCGCGAACTGCTTGCCGGCGACCTCGTCGAGGTCAAGAGCCGGCTGCTCGAGTTCCGCGACAAGTCGGTCCGCATCCTGCATGAGATGCGCAACGCGGAGACCGGCGACATCGCCGCGACCTGCGAGATCGCGGCCGTGCACATCGATCGCGCCGCGCGCAAATCGGCGCCGTTCGCGCCGGCGATCCGCTACGCCGCGATGCCGCACCTCGTGCCGTCAGAGCCGGTGACTGCGTGACCGCCATGCCCCGTTTCGAGCCGAAGAATCCCGACTTCCGCGCAGTTGCCACCGCCACATTCGCGCGCCAGCGCGCAATGCAGACGCTTGGTATCTCGATCGCACGCATGGAGCCGGGCGAGGTCGATCTCGCGATGCCCTACGCGCCGGAGTTCTGCCAGCAGAACGGATTCGTGCATGCCGGGATCATCACCGCGGGGCTCGACAACGCCTGCGGGATCGCCGCCTTCACGCTGATGCCCGAAGGCTCCGACATCCTCACGGTGGAGTTCAAGACCAATCTCCTGGCGCCGGCCCGCGGCGAGCGGTTCGTGTTCCGCGGCGTCGTGGTCAAGCCAGGCCGCACGCTGACGGTCTGCGACGGCCGCGCCTATGCCGTGCAGGACGGCATCGAGACGCTCGTCGCGACCATGAGCGGGACGCTGATGGCGCTGGCACGGCGGGAAGGGTAGCCGCGCTAAACTATCCCCGTCATGCTGAGGAGCCGCGCAGCGGCGTCTCGAAGCATGCACGGCCCGGCCGGTGGCCGTCGATCCTTCGAGACGCGCTACGCGCTCCTCAGGATGACGGGTCTGAGAGTCGCGACGGACCTGAGAGATCGGCGTGCCCAGCATTTGCGCATCTGACCGAGGCGAGCGCATTGACAACCTTTCACCGCGACGACCTGATACGCGCATGCTTCGCGTGAGCGCCTTGTCATGATCGCCAGCCTCAGTCTGATCCTGCTCTGTCAGTTGGTCGGCGAGGTTGCCGTGCGGGCGCTGGCCGTGCCGGTGCCGGGACCGGTGGTCGGGCTGGTGCTGCTGCTGGTGCTGCTTCTGGCGCGCGACCGGCTTCCGGTGCTCGCGCGCGGGCCGCTGGGCCATGACGGGGTCGAGAGCGCGAGCCGCGGCATGCTTGCCAATCTCTCGCTGCTGTTCATTCCGGCCGGCGTCGGCGTGGTGCAGAAGCTCGATCTGCTCGCCGAGCACGGCATCGCGATCCTGGTGATCCTCGCGGTTTCGGTCATCGTCACGCTGCTGGCGACGGTCGCGACCTTCGTCGCGGCGAGCAGCCTTCTTTCGCGCGAGGAGGAGAACCCGTGAGCGACAATCCGTTCTCGCTCTGGGTCTATCTCTCGCAGTCGCCGCTGCTCTGGCTGACGGTGACGCTGCTGACCTATGCGGCGACCGACGCGGTGTCGCTGAAGACCCGCCGGCACCCGCTCGCCAATCCCGTGCTGCATTCGCTGTGGATCATCGGTGCGTTCCTGCTGCTGACCGGGACCTCCTACACCACCTATTTTGCCGGCGCGCAGTTCGTGCACTTCCTGCTCGGGCCGGCGACGGTCGCCCTCGCAGTGCCGCTCTACGAGAACCGCAGGCGGGTTGCGGCCGCGGTCCTGCCGATGCTGCTCGCGCTCGCGGTCGGCTCGCTCACCGCGATCGTCTCGGTGGTGCTATTGGCGCGGGCCTTCGGTCTGCCGCGTGACATCATCCTGTCGCTGGCGCCGAAATCGGTGACGGCCGGCGTTGCCATGGGCATCAGCGAATCCCTGCATGCCGATCCCTCGCTGACGGCGGTCTCCGTGATCCTCACCGGCATCATGGGGGCGATCATCGTCACGCCCTTGATGAACTTCACCGGCGTCACCGACTTCCGTGGCCGCGGCTTTGCCGCCGGCATCGCCGCCCATGGCATCGGCACCGCGCGCGCCTTCCAGGTCGACGAGGTCGCAGGCGTTTTTGCCGGGATCGCGATGAGCCTGAACGCGCTGGTCACCTCGCTGCTGGTGCCGCTGGCCGTGACATATCTGCTGCGCTGAGCATGATCCGGAAAAGTGGAGACCGGTTTTCCGAAAAGATCATGCTCAAATAGAGAGACACTGGTTGCAGGGCAGTTTTGTGCTATTGGTATGGCGTTGCGGAGCAAATCCTTCTAGGGTTGCGGCCTCAAACGCGAGTCTGTTCCCCTTGGTCTTCTCCGCAACTCAGAGCGTGCTTGGCCTGGCATCGGGCATGCTGGTTGGCTTTTCGCTGGGCCTGGTCGGCGGCGGCGGGTCGATCCTTGCCGTGCCGCTGATGGTCTATGTGGTCGGGGTGCCCCAACCGCATGTCGCGATCGGCACCTCGGCGATCGCGGTCGCCGCCAACGCCGCGATCAACCTCTCCAACCACGCCCGCGGCGGCACCGTGATCTGGTCCTGCGCACTGGTGTTCGCGCTGTCAGGCATGTTCGGCGCTTTCGGCGGCTCGATCCTCGGCAAGATGCTGGACGGGCAGAAGCTGCTGGCGCTGTTCTCGATCGTGATGCTGGTGATCGCGGGCCTGATGCTGAAGACCCGCGCGCGGGTCGGGCTGACCGACGTCAAGATCTCGATGGCCAACACGCCCGCGATCGTAGGTCTCGGGCTTGTGACCGGAACCATGTCCGGCTTCTTCGGCATCGGCGGCGGCTTCCTGATCGTGCCGGCCTTGATGCTGGCGACCGGGATGCCGATCATGAACGCGGTCAGTTCGTCGCTGGTGGCGGTTACCGCCTTCGGCGTGACCACGGCCTTGAGCTATGCGTGGTCCGGGCTGGTGTCGTGGGGCCTGGCGGGGCTATTCGTCGCCGGCGGCATCGCGGGCGGCCTGCTGGGCACACGGAGCGCCCGGCACCTGTCGGAACGGCGCGGCGCCCTCAATATCGTGTTTGCGACTGTGATTATCGTCGTGGCGATCTATATGCTGCTGCGTAACATCAATGTGTCCTGAACGTAGAAGGGCGAGGAGCCCTTCCGGAAGCGAGCTATGAACCATCTGACGAAATCACCCCTCGACAACGCCGGCGCCACCCGGCGCGGCGCGCTCGGCCTCATCGGTGCCGGCATTGCGCTGCTGGCCGCGGGAGGCGCGCGCGCCGAGGACGACAATGTCCTGACCGAGGAACAGGTGCTGCGCGATCCGGATATTCCGGTGATCGGCAATCCCAAGGGCGACATCACGATCGTCGAATGGTTCGACTACAACTGCCCGTATTGCCGCAAGCTCGCGCCGGAGCTCCGCCAGGTGGTGCAGGACGACGGCAAGGTTCGCCTGGTGCTGAAGGATTGGCCGATCCTCGGGCCGGTGTCGAAGGTCGCGGCGCGGATGGCGCTGGCGGCGAAGTACCAGGACAAGTTTGAAGCCGCGCATGAGGCGATGATCTCGGTCAATTCGCGCATCACCGAGCCGCGCATTGCCGAGCTGCTGTCGGGCGCCGGCCTCGACATGGACCGCCTGAAGAAGGATCTCGACGCCAACGCCAAGGCGATCGACGCAGTTTTGGCGCGTAACAACGAGCAGGCGCAGGCATTCGGCTTCAACGGGACGCCGTCGTTCATTGTCGGCAAGTATCGCGTGCCGGGCGTGCTCAGCATCGATCAGTTCGAGCAGGTGATCGCCGACGCGCGCAAGGCCAATATGGGCCGGAAGACCGAGCAGAACTAAACCCCTTGGCGTTCACTCACGTAGAGCCTTTCCGCTTAGCATAGGCGCGCCGCGCGCGCTCGCGGTTGCCGCACACTTCGCTCGAGCACCATCTGCGGGTCCGGTTCGGGCTCTCGTCGACGAAGAACCAGCCGCAGCCGTCAGCCTCGCAGCATCCGATGCGGCTCGCGTCATCGGACGCCAGCAGGGCCGTCAGCGACCACAGCACCGGCCACAATGGCTCCGTCACGTCGGTCCCCGCCAGCGCATGGCGATAGCCTCGATGCTGCCGCACAAGCTCGGGCTGCCGCGGAGCTGCCGATAGCATCTGATTGACGAGACGGAGGTCCACGCTGCGGCCACCGCGGAGCGCGTCGGAAATCGCCCAGATGTCGCGACGCAAATCATGCGCCTTCTGCATCGCGGCCACGGCAACGCTGCTCGCCGAATGGGCTTTCAGCTTCCTGATCGCGGCGAGCGGCAAGGTCCCGCGTCGCTCGCTCCAGGACAATAGCGCAGCGTAATCCGGGATCAGCTCCTGCGGATCGTTCGACGTCCGCCAGTCGAGCGTGTTCGCGAAGTCGAGGCAGACCCGTCCACCGAAGAACTGCGTCGCTGCCCGCGCGGGATCCCTTGACATCACGGCCTCTCACCGAGTTTAATCTAACGGTCATGACCATTACAAGTACCCAACCGCCTCGACGCGCCCCAACGATGACGGCCGCCGGATTCAGGCGGGGCCTGGTCGCGGCCTTGCCATTCCTGCTCAGCAATGGCGCCGCTGGCCTAGTGATGGGACTGACCTACAAGGGGCTTGGGCTGGGGGCGCCGCAAGCGATTCTGTTCAGCCTGCTCGTCTACTCCGCTACGGCCCAGGCGATCACGCTGAGCATGTGGGCAAGCCCACTGCCGGTTGCCGCCATGGTCGTTGCCTGCATCGCCACCAATTCGCGATACTTACTGATGGGCGCCCATCTGCGCCAGCTGTTTGGCGGACTAGCCCCCCGGAAGATCCTGCTCAGCCTGTTTCTGCTCGCGGATGCGTCGTGGCTGATGACGAGTTCGGATGCAGACCGCAACGGACCCGACGCCGGCTATCTGCTGGGGGCGAGCATCCCGATGGCGATCGGCTGGGTCGGCGGCACCGCGCTCGCCTATGCCGCCCCGCTCGCAACGAATGGACCGCTGAGGCTCGCCGCCGCACTGCTGCCGACGATGTTCATTGCGACCCTGCTTCCCAGCCAGTGGAAGAACGCGACATCTCCGTGGCCGTGGCTGACCTCGGCGGTCGTCGCGCTCCTGGTCAGCCGATTCGTGGATCCCAGCTGGTCCATGCTGATCGGGGGCGGATGCGGCACGCTCGTCAGCATGATGGAGCGGACCGATGCGTGACCTGATGAAGAACTTGGACGTTCTCGGTGTGATCTTCATCCTCGGGCTGACATGCTATGCCATGCGCGCCGGTGGATACGTCCTCGCCGCGTCGATGCGCGACGACGGCATCGCCGCCCGGTTTCTCCGGCTCGCGCCCGGCAATTTGTTCATCGCATTCATTGTTGGCGGTTGCCTGTCCGGCGGGCTGGCAGGTCTCGTCGGAACGATGGTCGCGCTCGTGACGATGGCTGTCACGGCGAGGGAGTGGGCCGCGTTAGGTGCCGGCTTCGGTGCGGCCTTGGCGGCGTCTACGATCGGGCTGTGACGTCAGCGGTTATTTCGACGCGATCTTGTCCCACTGCTCGCGGGTGCGCGTTTTCAGCAGGTTCCAGTCATGGGCTGCAACATCCCAATTCACGATGGTGCGGGTATCCTGCGCCACTTCGCCATTGGCGACGCTCGACGTCCGCATCGAATCGTAGACGTAGACGCCGCAAACCAGCAGCAGCGCGCCCAAAATCATGCCGAAAAACGTCCGCATCGCTCAATCCCTCCGGTGTCGGCGGGATAACGTCGTGGGGTTCGCTGTGGTTCCGCCGATCGATCAACTGCGCGCGAACACCCGCATCCCGCGAGCTAAGGGGCATCGAGACCTCGATCATCGCCCGGCGCCTTCACCGGCGGCACCAACCACTTCGCGCATTCCGGCCGTCCCGCCGATCAGGCACGCGCCGCCGAATATGAAGCCGGTCCCTAAGCCGGATTCAGCGAGCAGATCATGAAAGCGTTTTCGGCGATCGCGCCCGAAGATGCCGAGGCGCCGTTCGTCGCGATTGTCAAAGTCGTCGACACCCGTTCGGCAAGCGGCCGTTCCGCGTCCGTATCGATCCGACCCAGGACGGTGCCGAGGTCGCCTTCGGCGTGATCGACCGCGTCCGCAACGAGATGCTGCACCGGGTCGGCTTCTCAGATCTGCTCAAGCCGCGGGTGAACGAGTAAATCCGGCACGCTCCATCCACGTCATTGCGAGCGAAGCGAAGCAATCCACCTCAGCGCAAGCGGAGGCATGGATTGCTTCGTCGCTTCGCTCCTCGCAATGACGAATGAGCGAGTTCTTCTTATTCCCCACTCAGCCACCGAAAAATCTCCGTATTGATCTCGCGCGGATAGGTGTGGCTGAGATCGTCGATCTCGCGATAGATCACCTTGGCGCCGGCAGCCGACAGCAAGCCCTGGGTCTGCCGCGCGGTCTGCACCGGGAACATCCAGTCGAGCCGGCCATGGGTGATGAAGATCGGCAAGCCGCGCAGCCGCTCGGCATCGGCCATTTCGGCCATCAGCGGATGGAAAGTCGCGGCAACCGGAGCCAGATGCGTGAAGCGCGAGGCGCCGTCGAGCCCGCTCACATAGCTGAACGTGCCGCCGTCGCTCATGCCGGTCAGCAGCATGCGGGTCTCGTCGATGCGCCAGCGCGCGCGCACCTGGTCGATGATGCGGTTGAGGTTCGGCGTGTCGGTGTCGTCGCCCATCAGTGCCCAGGTCTGCCCGGTTGCGGTCGGCGCCACCAGGATGGCGCCGCGGCTGCGCGCATCGCGCAGCCAGCTCCACAGGAAGCCGCGGCCGTTGCCGCTGCCGCCGTGCAGCGCCATCACCAGCGGCCAGCTGCGATCAGGCGTGTAATACTCAGGCACATACATCGAGAAGCCGCCGCGGCTGCCCGGTTCGTTGCGCTCGTGGAAGATGCCGGTGTCGGAGTTCGGCGTGGCCGCGAGCTTCGACTGCAGGTCGGCGTCCTCGCGCAAGTCGGGCGCGATGAAGAAGCCGCTGACCGGCGGCAGCTCGGTCAGCGGATAGAGCGCCTCCTGTGCGCGCGGCAGATAGCGCAGCGCGCGGAACACGCTGACCAGATCGCCCTCGCCATTCTGCACCGCGCGCAGGCCGGCATAGCCGGCCAGTGCCGGTTCGATCGCAGCCTCCAGTGCGGTCTTGATGTGCGCGAATTTCTCCGGCCAATCGGCAAGCCGCGGCCGCACCGCCTGCAGGGCCTCCTCAGGCTCGCCCGCGATCTGCATCACGCGATCGAAGTCCGGCGGATTGAGGTTGCGTGCAACAAAGGACAGCGATTCCAGCGTCTGCAACAGCGGCGGCAGCACGGCCACGATGTCGTCAACCACGGCCTCGCTCATCTTTTCTTTCTCTTAATGCAGCCGCGGCGCCTTCAACAGCTTCATGCGGTCGATCGAGGTCAGGGTCACGTCGAAGGTGACGCCCTCATGGTAGATGGTCAGCGGCACGTCGACGCCGGCTGCGCCGAGCGACCAGAGCTTGCGGTAGAAGCCGGTCTGGCTCGTCACCTTGTCGCCGTCGACCGCGAGGATCACGTCGCCGGTCTTCAGCTCGGCGCGCGCCGCCGGTCCCTTGCTGGCGACGCCGACCACCACGAGGCGGTTGTCGATCTCGGTCGTGTACATGCCGAGCCACGGCCGCGCCGGCCGGTCGACACGGCCGAACTTGCGCAGGTCGCTCAGCACCGGCTTAAGCAGGTCGATCGGAACGATCATGTTGACATGCTCGGCGCGGCCCGAGCGTTCGCGTTCGAGCTGCAGCGAGCCGATGCCGATCAGCTCGCCGGCATTGTTGATCAGTCCGGTGCCGCCCCAGTTCGGATGCGACGGATAGGTAAAGATCGCCTCGTCGAGCAGATATTCCCAGTAGCCCGCGAACTCCTGCTTCGCCGCGATCTGGCTCGCGACCGAGCGCGTGCGGCCGCCGGCGCCGCCGAGCACGACATTGTCGCCGACCTGCGTCGCCGCCGACGAGCCGATCGGCAGCGGCTTGATGTCGAGCCGTCCCAGCGCCTGCACCAGGCCGAAGCCGGATTCGAAATCGAAGCCGAGTGCGTGGCCCTCGACCGCGCGGCCATCGCCGAGATGCAGCCACACCGTGGCGGCTTCAGTGATCAGATAGCCGATCGTCAGCACCAGCCCGTCGTCGATCAAGACGCCGTTGCCGGCGCGCTCGGTGCCGAGCGTCTCGGCGCTGAAGGCGTCAGGCGGAATGATCGAATGCAGCCCGATCACGCTCGCCAGCGCACGATCGAGGTCGTAGCGGTAATCTTCGGGGCGGGGCTGAAAGGCCGCCGGCACTTTCCATTCGGTGGTGGAGGGCATCAAGGATCTCCTGGCGTGCAGGGCGCTGGAACCTCATGGTAGTCCGAGGTTCTGCCGGCAGGGAAGATGGAATGATATACCTTGCGCGGCGGCCTGCACAGCTCATCTGGCGTGCAGAGCTGCCCCTCGCAAGATGAACTGAACCTAATCGCTTTTTGCTGCCGCACGCGCCGGCATGATGCGGAAAGCGCGGTCCTGCTTGATCCAGGCGGCGCGCTCGTCGCGCAGCAAGGTGCGGCGAACCTTTCCGGAATCATCGCGGGGCGCCGTACCGACGCGCTCGAAACTTTCCGGATGCTTGTAGCGGCTGAGCCGGTCCTTCAGGAAGTCGCCCATGCCGTCGGCGATCTTCTGCGCATCGGCAGTCTCGGCGAGTTCGAGGATCGCATGCACGCGCTGGCCGAATTCCGGATCGGGCAATCCGACCACGACGCAGGAGCGCACCTCGGGATGCTCGCTCACCGCGGCCTCGACCTCGGCCGGATAGATGTTGGCGCCGCCGCGCAGCACCATATCGGCGAGCCGGTCGCCGAGATAGAGATAGCCTTCCTCGTCGAGCCGGCCGATATCGCCGAGCGATTCCCAACCGTCCGGCCGCCGCTTCGGCGATGCGCCGAGATAGTGATAGGTCGAGCCGGCACCGTCATTGGGCAGGAAGTAGATCTCGCCGGTCTCGCCGGGCGCGACGTCGTTGCCGTCCTCGCCGATGATGCGCAAGCGCGCGGTCTCGCCGATCCTGCCGACCGAGCCCTTGTGCGCCATCCACTCGACGCCCGAGATCACGCAGGCGCCCTGCCGCTCGGTGCCGCCGTAGAGCTCCCAGACCCGCTCCGGCCCGAGCCATTCGATCCACTTCTCCTTCAGCCAGGGCGGCATCGGAGCAGCCATGTGAAACACGATTTGCAGGCTGGAGACGTCGTAGCGGTTGCGCACCTCTTCGGGCAGCGCCCAGATCCGGTGCATCATGGTCGGCACGAAGTTGACCCATTGCACGCGCTCACGCGCGATCAGCCGCAGCATCTCCTCGGCGTCGAACTTCACCATGCCGGTCAGCCGTCCGCCGCCGAACAGCGCGGAGTGCGACAGGATGAACGGCGCGTTGTGATAGAGCGGACCCGGGTTGAGCACCGATGCCTCATGTGGCATGCCGAGCGGCAGCGGTGTCGTGGTTTCGATCACGGCGGGGTTGTGGTCGAGGATCACCTTCGGCCGCCCGGTCGAGCCGCCGCTCGTCATCGCCTTCCAGTAGCGCGCGACCGGTGCATCGAGCGGCTCTTCGGAAAATCCTTCCGGCACGAAATCCACCGGCAGCGAATTCGGCGCATTCCAGTCGGCCTCGCCGCCGACCACCAGCGACGGTTTCAGGATCTCGAGCACCGCGGCGGCCTCGCCGCGCGGCAGCCGCCATGACAGCGAGGTCGGCGTCGCGCCGCATTTCCACACCGCAAAAGTGGTCTCGAAGAATGCATTGCTGTTGGGCAGTCCGATCGCGACGAAGTCGCCGGGCTTGACACCCTTGGCGGCAAAGGCGCGCGCCCGTGCATTGGCGCGACGTTCGAGCTCGTGCCAGGTCAGCGTATCCGCGCCATGGCTGACAGCGATCGCATCAGCGGGTTTGCGTTCGGCATACCAGCGCGGCACGTCGGCGAGGGGGATCAGCATGGGGCGTTTCCGGAAGACAGAGGCGGCTTGAAGCGCTCTTGTTGCAGGGATGTGGCCAAGGCCACTGCCGCCACTTCACCAACTATGCGGTCTCCGTGTCAAGCCGACGGCTGCTGAGGTGACCGGTATCCCGCTGATGGAATTGCGGAATCCTCGTTTGCTAAAAGCCGGGGCAAGATTCCGGTAAAGTTCAAGCGATCGCGCTAATCCGGACTTTACGGGGGGACGGCATTGTGGCCCCTGCGGTTGTGTGCCGGGCGTGTCGATCGATGTGCGCGGTCCCCAATGTCTTCAAGGACGAGACGATGGCGAGCAATGGAGCACGGATCAAGGTCAGTCGCGAGCCGCGGCGCCAGCTCAACAACCGTGCGGCGTGGATCACGGTCGATGACGGCGCGACCGAGAACGCCTGCGCCGTGGTCGACATCTCGCCGGGCGGCGCCAAGATCACGACCGAGGTCGAGTTCGACGTGAGGGATCGCCTTGCGCTGACGCTGCTCGCCGATCACGCCAAGCGCTACCCTTGCGAAGTGGTCTGGCGTCGCGGCAAGACCTACGGGCTCAAATTCGTGACCGCCGACGCCGAGCCGGACGAACCGGCCGCGGAGCCCGCCGGCGCCATCTAGCGCCGCGCCTCAGCGTCCCTGCGCGCTATTGGCATTGCCGGTCGTGCTCACCGAACCGCCGGGAGCGGCCGGCGCCGCACTGAAGTTGCCGCCGGAGGACGGCGCATAGCGCTGGCCGCTCTGGGCCGGAAGCGCAGTGCCGCCAACGCCGTCCGACGAAGCAGCGCGGTCGCCCGGCCTCGGTGGCAACGGCGTGCCCCCCGTGCTCTGCGCGAGAAGCTGGGCCGGGGCGAGCGTCAGGCCGGCGGCGACGATGATGGCGAATTTGTTTCTGAACATGGGCTGGTCCGGATGGTGCGGTGAGGTTCGAGCGGTGGCGAGATCCGCCAAGCCCGCACAATTTCGTCCACAATAACGTAAGCGGTGCTGGTCTCGTTCCCAGAGGCTACGGCCAAACCGCAAAGCAAATATCCGTGTGGTGGATCCCGGCGGCGCGTTCGCTCTGTTATCCCCGATAGCGTAGCGCGTCGACCAGCAGCGCGAACGCCGGCGAGGACTGCCGGCGGCTCGGGTAATAGAGGTGATAGCCGGGAAACGGCACGCACCAGTCGTCGAGCACCTGGACCAGCTGGCCCCTGGCAAGTTGCGCCTGCACCTGATCCTCGGCGACATAGGCAAGCCCGAGCCCGGCCAACGCCGCCTTGATCCGCAGCGCGGTGCTGTTGAAGACCAGTTGTCCGTCGACGCGGACCTTGATCGCGCGTCCGCGCTTCTCGAATTCCCAGGCATAGACGCCGCCATGGGTCGGCAGGCGAATGTTGATGCAGGCGTGTTGTGTCAGGTCCTGCGGCCGCTTCGGACGGTCGCGCCGCTTGAAATAGGACGGTGCTCCGACCACGACCATGCGGAAATCCGGCGCGATCCGCACCGCGATCATGTCCTTTGCCAGCTGCTCGCCGAGGCGGACGCCGGCGTCAAAACGCTCCGCGACGATGTTGGCGAGCCCGTTGTCGACGGTCAGCTCCACTTTGATGTCGGGATAGTGCGGCAGGAAGTTTTCCAGCGCCGGCCACAGGATGGTCTCGGCTGCGTGCTCACCGGCGTTGATGCGGATGGTACCGGCCGGCTTCTCGCGCAGCGCGTTGAGGGCAGTGAGTTCGGCCTCGATCTCCTCGAAGCGCGGCCCGATGCCCTGCAGCAGCCGCTCGCCGGCCTCGGTCGGCGCCACGCTTCGCGTGGTGCGGGTCAGGAGCCGCACCCCCAGCCGTTCCTCCAGCGCGCGCATGGTGTGGCTGAGCGCCGACTGCGACACACCGAGCCGCGCCGCCGCGCGGGTGAAGCTGCGCTCGCGCGCCACCGCGAGGAAGGCGATCAGGTCATTGACGTCATGCCGCGGCATTGATGAATCCTGCTCATAAGTCCATCCCGATTTTTACGTCTAATGGGACGCCCGTGCACGCCCTAAATCCCGCAGCGGCAGGTTCCAGCCTTTGATGCGGAGAGACATCATGCAGAAGCGTAAACTCGGTAACAGCAATCTGGAGGTATCGGCGATCGGCCTGGGCTGCATGGGCCTCAGCTTCGCCTATGGCCCAGCGGTCGAGAAAGCCGCAGGCATCGCGCTGCTGCGCGGCGCCGTCGAGCGCGGCGTCACCTTCTTCGATACCGCGGAAGTCTACGGTCCCTTCGTCAACGAGGAGCTGGTCGGCGAGGCGCTGGCGCCGGTTCGCAACGACGTCGTGATCGCGACCAAGTTCGGCTTCGATATCGGCACCATGGCCGAGCGGCACCGCTCGCTGAACAGCCGGCCCGAGCACATCAAGGCGGTCGCGGACGCCTCGTTGAAGCGGCTGAACATCGATGTGATCGATCTGTTCTATCAGCATCGGGTCGATCCCGCGGTGCCGATCGAGGATGTCGCCGGCGCCGTGAAGGATCTGATCGCCGCCGGCAAGGTGCGCCATTTCGGCCTGTCGGAGGCCGGCGTGCAGACCATCCGCCGGGCGCACGCGGTGCAGAAGGTCACGGCATTGCAGAGCGAATATTCGCTGTGGGAGCGCGGTCCGGAGGCGGAGATCCTGCCGGTGCTGCAAGAGCTCGGCATCGGCTTCGTGGCGTACAGCCCGCTCGGCCGCGGTTTTCTGACGGGTGCGATCAGCGCGTCGACGACGTTCGCCAGCGACGACTTCCGCAACCTCGTGCCGCGCTTTTCGCCGGAAGCCCGCCGCGCCAATCAGGCGCTGGTCGATCAGCTCGGCCGCATCGCGGCCGGCAAGGGCGCAACGCCGGCCCAGATCGCACTGGCCTGGCTGCTGGCGCAAAAGCCGTGGATCGTGCCGATCCCGGGCACCACGAAGCTCAATCGGCTCGACGAAAACATCGGCGCCGCGCGGATCGAATTGAGCTCCGCTGATCTTGCCGACATCGGCAAGGCCGTCGCTGCCGTCGAGGTGCAGGGCGCGCGCTATCCGGAGCAATTGCTCGGGATGGTCGGACGCTGAGGACGTCGAGCCACCTGCTCAGTGTCGTCCCGGGCTTGACCCGGGACCCATAACCACAAATGGCAATTGCTGCGCGACGCTGCAGCCACAGCCCTCTTCAACAACACAACCCTGTGGTCATGGGTCGCTGCTTTCGCAGGGACGACGATTGTGGATGCAGGCCGTGCCACACATTCGATGTTGTCCTGGCGAAAGCGGAGCGCGAAGGCGTGTGCCAGCTAGCGTTCCGTCAGCTTCAGCTCGATGCGGCGGTTGCGCTTGTAGGCGTCTTCGGTCTGCGCAGTGTCGAGCGGCTGGAATTCGGCGAAGCCGGCCGCGACCAGGCGCTGCGCCGGCACGCCGAGCGAGACCAGATACTGCACCACCGAGATCGCGCGCGCCGAGGACAATTCCCAGTTCGATTTGAACAGCGGGCTGTTGATCGGCCGCACGTCGGTGTGGCCGTCGACCCGCAGCACCCAGGCGATTTCGGCGGGGATTTGCTTGTCGAGATCGATCAGCGCGTTCGCCACGGTGTCGAGCTCGGTCTTGCCTTCAGGTAGCAGCGTTGCCTGGCCGGTATCGAAGAACACTTCGGACTGGAACACGAAGCGGTCGCCGACGATGCGGATATCGGGACGGTTGCCGAGGATGGCGCGCAGCCGGCCGAAGAATTCCGAGCGGTATTTCGACAATTCCTGCACCCTTTGCGCCAGCGCGACGTTCAGGCGCGAGCCGAGATCGGCGATCCGGCTCTGCGATTCCTTGTCGCGCTTCTCGGAGGCGTCGAGCGCTTCCTCGAGCGCCGCGAGCTGGCGGCGCAGCGCGCTGATCTGCTGGTTCAGCACTTCAATCTGCGCCAGCGCGCGCGACGACACGCTCTTCTCGGACTCCAGCGCCTTGTTGAGTTCGTTGGCGCGGCCCTGCGCGTCATTGCCGGAATTGGCGAGCCCCTCATAGAGCCCCTTCATGCGGTCGCGCTCGCTCTCGGCCGAAGCGAGCCCGGCGCGCAGCTGCGACACCTGGTCGTCGAGCGTCAGCTTGGAGAGCTTCTCCAGCGACAACAGGTCGTTGAGCTGGGCGATCTTGGCGTTGAGCTGCTCCAGCGCCTTGTCCTTGCCGGTGACCTCCTGCGACAGGAAGAACTGCACGACGAGGAACACCGACAGCAGGAACACGATCGACAGCACCAGCGTCGACAGCGCGTCGACAAAGCCGGGCCAGTAGTTGAAGCCGGATTCGCTGCGGCGCGAGCGGGCGAGGGCCATTCGGTTTCCTTTTATCTGTTGCCGTCAGTCCTGCGGCGCGTGGCAGACGGCTTCGATATTGTGACCGTCGGGATCGAGGACGAAAGCGCCGTAGTAGTTTGCATGATGTGCGGCCGAATTCCGGGGCGCCCGTTGTCCCTGCCGCCGGCCTTGATCGCGTCGTCATAGAAGCGATCGACGGTGACACGATCGTTTGCCGTGAAGGCAATGTGGGCGCCGGTCTGCGGTGTAGCGCGCCGGCCGATCCAGAAGAAGGCTTTTGGACGCACGCCATAGCCTGCAAACTCGGCACCCTCGGCATACAAGCGGGTGATGCCGAGAGGACGCAAGGCCGCATCGTAGAAGGTCTTGGACCGTTCGATATCGCTGATGCCGATGGTCACGTGGTCCAGCACGTCGGCCTCCGTGGCTCAGCTCTTCTCGGGCTGGCGGGCGAGGCGCTCGAGCAGCCGCTTGATCTCGCGGTTCTGCTCGCCCTGGCCGTCGGCCCATTCGCGGATCATCTGCTGCTCGGTGCGCATATGCGCAACCAGGCCCTGGATCGCCTCGGCAAGATTGGCCATCGCGGCCGTGGTGCTGCGGCCGCCGCCGCCGGCGCCACCTTCTTCGAAGGTCGCACGCAGCCGGTCGATGGCGCCCTGCAGGTCGGCACCGCCGGCGCCGACGCCCTCGCCGGAAATGCCGCGCACGGTGGTGGCGAGCCAGTCCTCGAGGTCGGTGTAGAAGCGGTTCTGGGCCTGGCTCGATTGCAGGTCGAGGAAGCCGAGGATCAGCGAGCCGGCGAGGCCGAACAGCGAAGACGAGAACGAAATGCCCATGCCGCCGAGCGGCGCGGCGAGGCCCTCCTTCAGCGTATCGAACAGCGCGCCGGCGTCGCCGCCGACCTTGAGGCCGTCGATCACCTTGCCGACCGAGCCGACCGTCTCGATCAGGCCCCAAAAGGTGCCGAGCAGGCCGAGGAAGACCAGCAGGCCGGTCATGTAGCGCGAGATGTCGCGGGCTTCATCCAGGCGGGTTGCGATCGAATCGAGCAGATGCCGCATGGTCTGCTGCGAGATCGACATCCGCCCAGTGCGCTCGCCGCCGAGGATCGCGGCCATCGGGGCAAGCAGGGTCGGGCGGCGCTCGATCGCAAGGCCGGGATCGGCAATGCGGAAATTGTTGACCCAGGCGACCTCGGGATACAGCCGGATCACCTGGCGGAACGCCAGGATGATACCGATCAGCAGCACCGCGCCGATCAGGGCGTTCAGCCCGGGATTGGCGAAGAAGGCGGTGACGATCTGCTTGTACAGCACGACCCCGACCAGGCCGCAGAGCACCAGGAACACCAGCATCCGCACCAGGAAGATCCTGGGCGAGGACAGCTTGCTCAGTTCGATCTCCATCTCGGAGCGGGAAGGGGGCATTGCCGGGTCATCCGTTCGCGAAGGCCGCATCTGCCAGCAATATGGCACAGCGGCGGAGTGAGGAAAGCCGAATCCAAAGGCGGATGGCAGAACCTTGGGTTGAGATTGGGCGGAGTGTTGCCGCTTTGCGCGGCTTCGTCGCCGGTCTCCCGATCAACGCTCGCGCAGGCCCGCGGTCCCACGCGCAGATCGCGAGACGAGGCCGGTTTGCACGTATCGTTGGACGAGGTACGCGCGATGCGCGGTGATTCGGCCGGATCGCCGCATGATCTTGCGAGGTGCGGCATTCCTGCGCAGGCAAATGACCTGTTCCCGCTCACGCAGTCCTTAACGCATTCCCACAGCCTGCGATGGAACCCGCTCACAATGCAGTGACCCGATAAAACATGCCGCGAAATCAGGGCGATAGCGTTCTGTGACAATGAGCCGCCAAGAAACGCATTGCGTCGCAGCAACGAGATTTTATTTTCACTGCAGCAACGCGAGCGCTGTCGCCGTGACACCGCCGTTCGTTTGTTCAAACCTCTCAGGGGCGATCATCTCAATGTCTGGACTTCGCGCGCAATCGGCATGCATTGCTCTGATGCTGGCCGTGACGGCGCCACTGCTTGCTGGCTGCGACGAGCCGAATTCCGCAACCGCCGCCGTACAAGCACCCGAGCCGGACGTCAGTGTCGTCACTGTGAAGCAGCAGGCGCGCGCGATGGTGCGCGAGCTGCCGGGCCGCATCGCGCCGACCCGCGTGTCCGAGGTGCGCCCGCGCGTCTCGGGCATCGTCGTCAACCGCATGTTCCATCAGGGCAGCGAGGTGAAGGTCGGCGATCCCCTGTACCAGATCGATCCGCGCCCGTTCGAGGTCGAATTGCAGTCGACCGAGGCGGCGCTGGCGCGCGCCAAGGCGGTGCTCGAGCAGACCTCGCTGCAGGCCCGCCGTATCGCCACCCTCACCAACCAGCGCGCCACCTCGGAGGCCGAGAACGAGAAGGCGATCGCCAACCTGAAGCAGGCCGAAGCCGACGTGCAGGGTCGCGAGGCCGACGTCGCGCGTGCCAGGCTCAATCTGGATTACGCCACCATTCGCGCGCCGATCGACGGCATCATCGGTGCTGCTGTCATCAGCGAAGGCGCGCTCGTCGTGCAGAACGACGCCGCGAGCCTTGCGACCATCCAGCAGCTCGATCCGATCTATGCCGACTTCCAGCAGTCGGTCACCGAGATGAACCAGCTGCGTCGCGCCTTCGAGAGCGGCGATCTCGACCGCATCGAGGCCGACGCGATGAAGGTGCGTCTCGTGCTCGACGACGGCTCGATCTATCCGGTGCCGGGCAAGCTGTTGTTCTCCGACGCCAAGGTCGACGCCCATACCGGACAGGTCACCCTGCGCGGCGAGTTCCCGAATCCGAAGCGCGTCCTGCTGCCAGGCATGTATGTCCGCGTGCAGATCGAGCAGGGCATCGACAGCGATGCGATCGCCGTGCCGCAGCAGGCGATCCAGCGCAATGGCGGCGGCGGCAGCGAGGTGTTCGTCGTCAAGGACGACAATCACGTCGCGGTGCAGCCGGTGCGCACCGGCTCGCTGCAGGGCGGCTCCTGGTTCGTGACCGAAGGCCTCAAGGCCGGCGACAAGGTCGTCGTCGAGGGCTTCCAGAAATTCGCCGCCGGCGACAAGGTTCGGCCGCTGGCCTGGCGTGAGATCGACGCTGCTGCGGCATCGGATTCGCAGCAGACCGCGCACGCGGTGCGGTGATCCGACATGCCCAGCTTCTTCATCGACAGGCCGATCTTCGCCTGGGTCGTCGCGCTGTTCATCTGTCTGGTCGGCGCGATCTCGATTCCGCTGCTCGCGGTTGCGCAGTATCCGATCATCGCGCGGCGCCCTCGATCTCGATCTCGACGAGCTATCCCGGCGCATCGCCTGAAAACCTCTACAACAGCGTCACGCGGCTGATCGAGGAGGAGCTCAACGGCGCCGCCAACATCCTGAACTTCGAATCGACCTCCGACTCGCTCGGCCAGGTCGAGATCATCGCCAACTTCAAGCCGGGCACCGACACCAGCCAGGCCTCGGTCGAGGTGCAGAACCGCCTCAAGCGCGTCGAGGCGCGGTTGCCGCGCGCCGTGATTCAGCAGGGCATCCTGGTCGAGGAAGCCTCCTCCGCCGTGCTGCAGATCATCACGCTGAACTCGACCGACGGCTCGCTGGATGAAGTGGGCCTCGGCGACTTCATGATCCGCAACGTGCTGGGCGAGGTGCGCCGCATCCCCGGCGTCGGCCGCGCCACGCTGTATTCGACCGAGCGCAGCCTGCGCATCTGGATCGATCCGGCCAAGCTGGTCGGTTATGGCCTGTCCGCCGACGACGTCAACAAGGCGATCACGGCGCAGAACGCCCAGGTCGCCTCCGGCAGCATCGGCGCCGAGCCGAGCACCGACACGCAGAAGATCTCCGCGCAGGTGCTGGTGAAGGGCCAGCTCTCATCGCCCGACGAGTTCGGTGCGATCATCCTGCGCGCGAACCCCGACGGCTCGACGGTCCGCCTGCGCGACGTCGCGCGGATCGAGATCGGCGGCCTCAGCTACCAGTTCAACACCCGTCTCGACGGCAAGCCGACCGCCGGACTCTCGGTGCTGCTGTCGCCGAAGGGCAATGCGCTGGCGACCGCGAGCGCGGTCGAAGCCAAGATGAAAGAGCTGTCGCGCTTCTTCCCGGCCAATATCTCCTACGAAATTCCCTACAACATCACGCCCGTCGTGAAGGCCTCGATCGAGAAGGTCCTGATGACGCTGGTCGAGGCGGTGGTGCTGGTGTTCATCGTGATGTTCTTATTTCTACAGAACATCCGCTACACCATCATTCCGACCATCGTGGTTCCGGTGGCGTTGCTGGGCGCCTGCGCCACGCTGATGATCGCGGGCTTCTCGATCAACATGCTGACCATGTTCGGCATGGTGCTGGCGGTCGGCATCCTGGTCGACGACGCCATCGTCGTGGTTGAGAACGTCGAGCGCATCATGGCCGAAGAGGGCCTGCCGCCGAAGGAAGCCACCAAGAAGGCGATGTCGCAGATATCAGGCGCCATCATCGGCATCACGCTGGTGCTGATGGCCGTGTTCGTGCCGATGGCGTTCTTCCCCGGCTCGGTCGGCATCATCTACCGCCAGTTCTCGGTCACCATGGTGGCGGCGATCGCGTTCTCGGCGCTGCTCGCGCTGTCGCTGACGCCGGCGCTGTGCGCGACGCTGCTCAAGCCGGTCGAGAAGGGCCACGGCCATGCCCGCAAGGGCGTGTTCGGCGCCTTCAATCGCGTGCTCGAGTCCAGCCGTGCCGGCTATGTCCGCACGGTGCAGGCCGGGCTGAAGCGCACCGGCCGCCTGATGCTGATTTATCTCGTGTTGTTCGTAGGCGTCGCCTACGGCTTCGTGCGGCTGCCCGGCGGCTTCCTGCCGGTCGACGACCAGGGCTTCATCACGACCGACGTGCAGACGCCGTCTGAGTCGTCCTATGCGCGCACCGAAGCTGCGGTCGAGCAGGTCGAGAAGTACCTGAAGGATCGCGCCGGCATCGAGAACGTCACGTTCCTCACCGGCTTCAGCTTCCTCGGCCAGGGCATGAACACCGCACAGGCCTTCATCACGCTGAAGGATTGGTCGGAGCGCGGCGCGAAGGATTCGGCTGCCGCCATCGTCGCCGATATCAACCGCGACCTGTCGTCGACGATCCGCGATGCCAGGATCTCGGCGCTGCAGCCGCCGCCGATCGACAACCTCGGCAACTCCTCGGGCTTCTCGTTCCGCCTGCAGGACCGTGGCCAGAAGGGCTATGCCGCGCTGATCGCAGCAAGCGACCGCCTGATTGCCGAGGCCAATGCCAGTCCCGTGTTGCAGAAGGTCTATGTCGAAGGCCTGCCGCCGGCGCCGCAGGTCAATCTGATGATCGACCGTGAGAAGGCGGGCGCGTTCGGCCTCACCTTCGAGGACATCAACAATACCATTTCGACCAATCTCGGCTCGAACTACATCAACGACTTCCCGAACCGCGGGCGCATGCAGCGCGTCATCGTGCAGGCCGACAAGACCAGCCGCATGAACGCGGACGACATCCTCAATTACAACGTCAAGAACAGCCGTGGTCAGCTGGTGCCGTTCTCGGCCTTTGCCACCATCGAATGGTCGAAGGGGCCCACTCAAATCGCGGGCTTCAACTACTATCCGGCGGTGCGCATCTCCGGCGAGGCGAAGCCGGGCTTCACTTCGGGTGATGCGATCGCGGAGATGGAGCGGCTCGCCGACAAGCTGCCGCGCGGATTCGGCTACGAGTGGACCGGCCAGTCGCTGCAGGAGAAGCTGTCGGGCTCGCAGGCGCCGTTCCTGCTCGCACTCTCGGTGCTGGTGGTATTCCTCCTGCTCGCCGCGCTCTATGAGAGCTGGACCATTCCGCTCGCGGTGCTGCTCACGATTCCGCTCGGCATTCTCGGCGCGGTGGTGGCCGCGACGCTACGCGGGCTGTCGAACGACGTCTATTTCACGGTCGGCCTGATCACCATCATCGGCCTGGCCGCCAAGGACGCGATCCTGATCATCGAGTTCGCCAAGGACCTGCGCGCGCAGGGCAAGCCGCTGGTCGAGGCGACCATCGAGGCGTGTAGCTTGCGCTTTCGCCCGATCCTGATGACCGGTCTCGCCTTCGTCTGCGGCGTGCTGCCGATGGCGATCGCCACCGGCGCCGGCGGCGCCAGCCAGCAGGCGCTCGGCACCTCGGTGATGGGCGGCATGATCGCCGTCGTGGTCCTCGCGCTGCTCTTGGTGCCGGTGTTCTTCGTTAGCGTGCAGCGCGTGCTGGCGGGAGATCGCGAGAAGGCGCCGGAGCAGGGTGAGGTGTATGGCCCTCCGGCACCGGCGAGGATCGGTCACTGATGTTCGCGACCGGTCCGGATCAGATCAGCGGCTTGCTTTCGCAGGCCGACCAATTCAGATTGCATCTCTGGATTGAACGGGGAGCGTACAGGCAACCCGCGGATTGAGGACATGTGATGCGGCCGACCGATATTGCGATCTCGAATTATCGCTCCATTCGGCGGCTCCACATGCCCATTCAACCGCTGTCGGTCTTCGTCGGCGAAAACGGCGTCGGCAAATCCAATCTCTACAAGTCCCTGTCGTTGCTGCGCGACGCGGCGACCGGCCGGATCACGCGCACGATCGCCGACGAGGGTGGATTGAACTCGGTCTGCTGGTTCGGCATCCGCAGGCGGGGTGAAGATGGGCGGTTGCGGTTGGAGGTCAGATTCGATCACGTCAACTACGCGATCGAGCTCGGACATCCGGGCCCGCTTGAGGCGGCATTTCCCGGCGAGCCGATGATCAAGTCCGAACGCATCGAGGCGATCCACGGCAAGCGAAAAGTCCTGATGATGGAGCGGACCAATTCGCACGTCAGCGTCCGCGGCGAGAGCGGCGCCTGGAGCGAGCACAAGGATGCGGTGCTGCCGTCGGAAACCGCGCTCGCGGATTTCCTCGACGGCAGGGCGTGCCCCGAAATCGACCTGATCCGAAACGCGCTGCAGAGCTGGCGCTTCTATCACGATTTCCGGACCGATCCGGCGTCGCCGATCCGAAAGCCTTGCCTGGCGATCACGACGCCGTCGCTGAGCGCCGATGGCAGCGATCTGGCTGCTGCCCTGGCAACGCTCAGCGCGATCAGGCAAGATGCGGTCGACCTGCAGGATGCGATCGAGGACGCGTTCCCGGGCGCCGAGCTCCGGGCATGGGCGGAAAACGGGCGGTGCGAGTTTGAGCTGCAGCAAGCGGACGTGCCGCGTCCGTTCAAGGCGCACGAACTATCCGACGGGACGCTGAAATATATCTGCCTGCTCGCCGTGTTCATGGGCTATCGGCTGCCGCCGTTCATCGCGCTGAACGAGCCCGAGACCAGCCTGCATCCATCGCTGCTGGCGCCATTGGCCAGGTTGATCGCCAAGGCGTCGCGCCGCGCCGACATCTGGATCGTGACCCATTCAGAGCCTCTGATGGAGGCGTTGCGGAGCGAGAGCTCGGTCCCGCTGCGCCGGGTGATCAAGGCGAAGGGCGCCACCATCATCGAGGGCCTGACGCTCGGCGGTGAATTTCGCGATGAAGACGACGAGGATGACGACGACGATTAGATCGCGCCGTCGCGCTATTGCCCGAGCGGCTTGAGGATCTTGATCAGCTCGCCGTGCACGAACTCGTTGCCGCAGACGACGTGGCCGGTCTGCAGCGGGTCGTCACTGCCCTGGATGCCGGAGACGGTGCCGCCGGCTTCACGGACCATCAGCAGGCCGGCCGCGACGTCCCAGGCTTGCAGATTGCGCTCCCAATAGCCGTCGAGCCGGCCGGCGGCGACGAAGGCGAGGTCGAGCGAGGCAGCGCCGAAGCGGCGGAAGCCCGCGACCTTGTTCTGCAGCGCGGCCATCTCCTGCAGCGCCAGCTGGTGATTGCCGCGGCCGATATGCGGCAGGCCGCAGGCGACCACGCATTCGTTGAGCTGGCGGCGGCCGGCGACGCGCAGCCGCTGGTCGTTGAGGAACGCGCCCTTGCCGCGTTCGGCTATGTAGAGCTCGTCATTGGCGGGATTGTAGATCACGCCCGCGATGATCGTGTCTTCGCGCTGGAGCCCGATCGAGATCGCGAATTGCGGGATACCGTGCAGGAAGTTGGTGGTGCCGTCCAAGGGATCGACGATCCAGGTGTGGCTCTTGTCCGAGCCTTCGCGCTTGCCGCCTTCCTCGCCGAGGAACCCGTAGCCGGGCCGGGCCTTTTCGAGGTCGGTATAGAGCATCTCCTCGGCGCGCTTGTCGGCGAGCGAGACGAAGTTCGCCGGCCCCTTCAGCGACACCTGGAGGTGTTCGATCTCGCCGAGGTCGCGCTTGAGGCTGCGGCCGGCGCGGCGCGCGGCCTTGACCATGACATTGATGAGGGCGGAGTAGAGCATGATGAACGGTTTCTTTGCGATTGTGCTGGAGGACCGGCCCAAGCGTGGTCCCGTCATCCTGAGGAGCGCGGAACGCGCGTCTCGAAGGATGAACGGCCACCAGCCGGGCTGTTCATCCTTCGAGGCTCGCTCCGCTCGCACCTCAGGATGACGGGGCGGGAGGGGCACTGCCTTGGATTGCCGGACTGGGTGCCCTCTGGAGGCCGCCCCGTCAAGGCGTCATTTGACGTTGTTTCCGATCCATTTTCGCGCGGCTGCCTCGCCCTTGGCGCGGTCTTCCGGGCTCATATCGGCAAGGATGTCGTCGAGATCGGGGTCACCCTTGCCGGCCGTCTTGGCGACCGTGTGCCATTTCAGCGCCTCGACCTTGTCCACCGGGGCACCTGCGCCGGTCGCCAGCACGTGGGCGAGGCGGTTTTGCGCGATCGCGCTGTTCTGCCGGGCCGCCTTGCGCAGCAGCGCCACCGCCGCCGGTACGTTCCGCGGCGTGCCGGCGCCGTTGTAGAGCGCGATGGCATATTCGACCTCGGCATCGACGTTGTCGGCCAGCGAGGCGGCCTGCAGCAGCCGCGCCGCCTTTTCGAGGTCCTTCGGCACGCCGGTGCCTTCCTTGTAGAAGGTCGCCAGCGCGTATTGCGCCTCGGGGCTGCCGGCGTCCGCGGCCATCCGCAACAGCTCGGCGGAGCGCCTGAGGTCCTGCGGCAGGGTCTGGCCGTCGAGATAGAGCAGCGCGAGATTGTAGGCCGCCTTGGGTTCGCCGAGCTTGGCCGACGAAGCCAGGAGCTTGACCGCGGAATCCTTGTCCACCGCGCCGCCGCGGCCCGCGATTCGCATCATGGCGAGCGCGAACATCGCCTCACGGTCGCCGGCATCGGATGCGCGCTTGTACCAGTCGTCCGCCTTGACGTAGTCGCGCTTGACGCCGAGCCCGTTGGCATAGAGCTCGCCCAGCATCGTCATTGCCTTGGCATCGTTGTTGTTCTGGGCGCGCGCCATCGCGAGGTCGAAGGCGGTCTTGTACATGCCGCGCTGATAGGCGCCGTAGACGAGGTCGACATTGGGATCGTCCGGCGTCGGGGTCGGCGAGGGCGTCGGGGTGGCCGTAGGCGTGGCGGCGGGCTTCGGCGCGGGCTTCTTCGCGGCGGGCGCATGCACCTTCGGCTTCTCTTTCGGCGCCTCCTTCTTCGCGGGCGGCGGCGTCTGTGCCGGCGGCGTGATCGAGAGCTGCGCCATCGCGCCGCTCGCCAGCATCGTGCAGCCGAGCGCAACACCTATCGGACGCAGACGGTTCATTCCGGCGTCATCCCTCGGCCTTGGCTTGGCCCAACGTGCCGGCATGCGCCTGCGCAATCGCTGTGTCGATCTCGGCGAGTGCGGCCTTGGCGCCGCGCGGATCGGACCAGATGAAATCTCCGACCAGCACGAAATCCGCGCCGGCCGCGGCAAATGCCTCGGCCTCCTCGCGCGAGGTCGCAAAGCCGACGCAGGGCGGCTCGAACAATTCGTCCCACCATTGCAGCCGCTCGGCGATCGCCTCAAGCGAGGGCCGCTGCCCCTTGGTGTCGGGCTCGCCGAACAGCACATAATCGGCACCGGCTTCGCCTGCGGCCATGGAATCGTGGCGCGTCGCGAGGCCGCCGACGCCTGCGATGCGGTCGGGCTTCAGCGAGGGCATCGCCTCTTCCATTGCGGCGAGGCCGGTCAGATGCGCGCCGTCGGCGCCGGCGCGGGCCACGATGTCGGGATGGCCGTCGATCAGCAGTGCCGCGCCCGCGTTCTGGATCGCAGGCGCCAGCGCCTTGATGGTGGAGATCATGCTGCGCGGATCGGTCTCGCGCAGCCGCACCAGAACGGCCGCGATGTCGGCCGCGGCAAGCAGGTCGGCAAGCTCGGCCGCAAGCCGTGCGGGCTCGTCGACCGGCGGGGTTGCCAGATAGAGGCGCGGCGCCGGCCGCGGCGGAACGGGCTTGGTGGCCAACTATGCCGCCTGTTTTTCGAGGCCGGCTTCCCAATTGCCGGTGCTCGCCAGCCCGTTCATCCGGGCGCGATGCGAGAAGGCGCGCTGGCCGGCCGGGACGTTGTCAGGCTTGCCGGACCACGCCTTCTGCGGCGCCGCCTGCAGAGCACGGCCATAGGAGAAGGTCAGCCGCCAGGGCAGGTGGCCGATCTTGTTCATGGCGTCGAGATGCGCGGTCGCCTCCTCGTCGCTCTGTCCGCCGGAGAGGAAGGCGATGCCCGGCACCGCGGCCGGCACGCAGCTCTTGAGCAGGCGGATGGTCTTCTCGGCGACTTCCTGCACCGACGCCTGCTTCGGGCATTTCTTGCCCGAGATCACCATGTTAGGCTTCAGGATCATGCCTTCCAGCGCAACACGCTGCACCCGCAATTCCTGGAAGGTGCGATTCAGCACGCGCTGCGTCACCTCATAGCAGCGGTCGATGTCGTGATCGCCGTCCATCAGCACCTCAGGCTCGACGATCGGGACGATCTGCGCGGCCTGGCACAGCGCCGCGTAGCGCGCCAGCGCGTGCGCATTGACGCGGACCGCGGTCTGGGTCGGGATTCGCGGCCCGATATCGATCACGGCGCGCCACTTCGCAAAGCGCGCACCGCGCTCGTAATATTTCTTCAAGCGCTCCGCGAGCTTGTCGAGGCCGACGGTGACGAGTTCGCCCGGGCAGTTCGGCAGCGCCTGGGTGCCTTCGTCGACCTTGATGCCGGGGATCGCGCCGGCCTGCTCGATCAGCTTGACCAGCGGCGTGCCGTCCTTGGCATTCTGCCAGATCGTCTCGTCGTAGAGGATGACGCCCGAAATGTACTTGCTCATCGCCTCCTGCGAGCGGAACAGCATCTCGCGATAGTCGCGGCGACTGTCTTCGGTCGAATCGACCTTGATGGCGTCGAAGCGCTTCTTGATGGTGCCGGAGGATTCGTCTGCGGCGAGGATGCCCTTGCCCTGGGTGACCATGGCAAGCGCAACTTTGTTGAGGTCAGCGAGGTTCATCGGGGGCGTCCTCCGGAGCCATTGCCTTTGCAAACCAAAATAGGCGGTTCTCGGGCAAATGCCTAGAAAACGTTCGTCGCGGCCGATGTTTGTCGCAGCCGGCGATCAAGCCCCGGGACACCGTTTCCAACTGCGTCAGAACCGGTGTCCCGCCTTAATGATTCAGGCGAGAAGTTGTCAGGCGATCTCTCAGCCTTGTCAGGCGACCTTGGGATCGAGCGCGCCCGAAGCGTAGCGCTTGGCCATTTCCGCCGTGGTCAGCACCTTCTTGATCTTGCTGGCCTGGCCCGCGGTGTTGAACTCCTGCAGGCGCTGCTTGCACAGCTTGGTCATCGCCTCCATCGCGGGCTTCAGGTATTTGCGCGGATCGAACTCTTCCGGATTGTCCTTGAGCACCTTGCGGATCTGGCCGGTCATCGCCATCCGGTTGTCGGTGTCGATGTTGATCTTGCGCACGCCGTTCTTGATGCCGCGCTGGATCTCGGCGACCGGCACGCCCCAGGTCGGCTTCATCTTGCCGCCATTGGCGTTGATGATCTCCTGCAGCTCCTGCGGCACCGACGAGGAGCCGTGCATCACGAGATGCGTGTTCGGCAGCTTGCGATGGATTTCCTCGATCACGTTCATGGCGAGGATGTCGCCGTCGGGCTTGCGGGTGAATTTGTAGGCGCCGTGCGAGGTGCCCATCGCGATCGCCAGCGCATCGACCTTGGTTTCCTTGACGAACTTCACGGCCTCGTCCGGATTGGTCAGAAGCTGGTCATGCGACAGCTTGCCCTCGGCACCGTGGCCGTCTTCCTTGTCGCCCATGCCGGTCTCGAGCGAGCCGAGCACGCCGAGCTCGCCTTCCACCGAGATGCCGCCGAGATGGGCCATGCCGGTCACGGTCCTGGTGACGCCGACATTGTAGTCCCAGTCGCCCGGCGTCTTGCCGTCAGCCTTCAGCGAGCCGTCCATCATGACCGAGGTGAAGCCGGCCTGGATCGCGGTCATGCAGGTGGCGGGCTCGTTGCCGTGGTCGAGATGCACGCAGACCGGGATCTGCGGGTAGATCTCGGTGACGGCGTCCATCATGTGCTTGAGCATGACGTCGTTGGCGTAGGACCGCGCACCGCGCGAGGCCTGGATGATGACGGGCGCGTCGACCTCGGAGGCCGCGGCCATGATCGCCAGCGCCTGCTCCATGTTGTTGATGTTGAAGGCAGGTACGCCGTAATCATGCTCGGCCGCGTGATCGAGCAGTTGCCGCAATGTTATGCGAGCCATTCCATTTCTCCCTGTAAAGCGCGTTCGCGGATTTGAGGCGCGATGAGATTAGGTTGAATCGTCATCGCGCTTTAGCTCTTTGTTTGAGCATGGTCTTTTCGGAAAACCGCTTCACACTTTTCCGGATCATGCTCTGGATCAACCGTTTTTCAACACTTCGACGCCCGGCAGCGGCTTGCCTTCCATCCATTCAAGAAACGCGCCGCCCGCGGTCGAGACGTAGGAAAAATCGCCGGCCACGCCCGCCTGGTTGAGCGCCGCGACGGTATCGCCGCCGCCGGCGACCGAGATCAGCTTCCTGGCCCGGGTGCGCTCGGCGGCATGCTTGGCCGACACCACGGTGCCGCGGTCGAACGGCGTCAGCTCGAAGGCGCCGAGCGGTCCGTTCCAGACCAGCGTCGCGGCATCGTCGATCGCGGCATGGATCCGCGCGATCGATTGCGGGCCGACGTCGAGGATCATGCCGTCGGCCGGGATCGCGTCGAGGCCGTAGGCGTGCGACGGTGCATTGGCGGCGAACTGGTTGGCGACGACCGCATCGACGGGCAGAATGATCGCGCAATTGGCGGCATTGGCCTTCTCCATGATCCGCAGCGCGGTCGCGGCGAGGTCCTTTTCGGCGAGCGACTTGCCGACGGCGATGCCCTGCGCGTGCAGGAAGGTGTTGGCCATGCCGCCGCCGATCACCAGCGCGTCGACCTTGTTCACGAGGTTTTCCAGCAGATCGATCTTGGTCGAGACCTTGGCGCCGCCGATGATCGCGATCACGGGCTTGGTCGGTGCTTCCAGCGCCTTGCCGAGCGCGTCGAGCTCGGCCTGCATGGTGCGGCCGGCATAGGCCGGCAGCTTGTGGCCGAGCCCTTCGGTCGAGGCGTGGGCGCGATGCGCGGCGGAGAAGGCGTCGTTGACCCAGATGTCGCCGAGCTTGGCCAGTTCAGCGACGAAGCCGGCGTCATTCTTTTCCTCTTCCTTGTGGAAGCGGGTGTTCTCCAGGCAGAGGATGTCGCCGTCCTTGAGGGCCGCAACCGCCTTGGCCGCGGGCTCGCCGATGCAATCCTCGGCGAAGCCGACCGGGCGCTTGATCACCTTCGACAGCGCCTCGGCGACCGGCTTCAGCGACTCCTTGGGATCGCGTCCCTTGGGCCGGCCGAAATGGGCGAGCAAGATCACCTTGCCGCCCTTATCGGAAATTTCGGTGATGGTGGGAGCAACGCGCTCGAGCCGCGTGGCGTCGGTGACGCGGCCGCCTTCCATGGGGACGTTGAGGTCGACGCGCAGCAGCACGCGCTTGCCCTTCACGTTGACGTCGTCGAGGGTGCGGAACGATTTGGTCATGGGCGTTTCCTGTGCGGCCGGACACAGCCATCCAGCGGACGGCGTCGCTTTCGCTTGCCGATGTCGCGGCCGTTGAGGTCGCGAATGCGGGGGCAAACACGCAGATGCCCGGCGCTCGGCCGGGCATCACGAACAGTCGAATTTAGATCAGCTTGCCGATCGCGACGGCGGTGTCCGCCATGCGGTTCGAGAAGCCCCACTCATTGTCGTACCAGGCCATCACGCGCACCAGCGTGCCGTTCTGCACCTTGGTCTGGTCCATGTGGAAGGTGGCCGAGTGTGGATCGTGGTTGAAGTCGATCGAGACGTTCGGCGCGGTGGTGAAACCGAGGATACCCTTGAGCTGCTGCTCGGAGGCGCGCTTCATCGCCTCGTTGATTTCCTTGGCGTCGGTGGAGCGCTTGGCGACGATCTTCAGATCGATCACCGAAACGTTCGGGGTCGGCACGCGGATCGAGACACCGTCGAGCTTGCCCTTCAGTTCCGGCAGCACCAGGCCGATGGCTTTCGCGGCACCGGTCGAGGTCGGGATCATCGACATCGCCGCGGCGCGACCGCGATAGAGATCCTTGTGCAGGGTGTCGAGCGTCGGCTGGTCGCCGGTATAGGCGTGGATCGTGGTCATGAAGCCGGTCTCGATGCCGACCGTCTCGTTCAACACCTTGGCAACCGGCGCGAGGCAGTTGGTGGTGCAGGAGCCGTTGGAGACGACGAGCTGATCCTTGTTCAGCGTGTCATGGTTGACGCCGTAGACGATGGTGGCGTCAGCGCCATCGGCCGGGGCGGAGACCAGCACGCGCTTGGCGCCGGCGGCGAGGTGCGCCGAGGCCTTGTCCTTGGCGGTGAAGATGCCGGTGCATTCCAGCGCGATGTCGACGCCGAGGGCCTTCCACGGCAGCTTGGAGGGATCGCGCTCGGCCGAGACCTTGATCTTGTTGTCGCCGACGCTGATCGAGTCGCCGTCGACGGTCACGGTGCCCGGAAAGCGGCCGTGCACGGAATCGAAGCGCAGCAGGTGCGCGTTGGTCTCGACCGGGCCGAGGTCGTTGATGCCGACCACCTCGATGTCCTTGCGGCCGGACTCGGCGATGGCGCGCAACACATTGCGGCCGATACGCCCAAACCCGTTGATCGCGACGCGGATTGCCATGCTGTGTCTCCTCTAAAAGCTACTGCCGGCCCCGCGGGAGGTGTCCCACGAGGGTTTTACGGCGGAACGCCCGGTTCAGCCGGACGCGAGCGGAAAAGATGGAGCTTTGGTAATCCTTTTTCGCGGCAAGCTCAACCTTCGACCGGTGTGGGTGTCAGGCCAGCGTCAGACGCGCTTCAGGGCAGCGTTAACGACGGCCTCCGCAGTAATGCCGAAATGCGGGAAAAGGTCCTTCGCCGGGGCGCTGGCGCCGAAACCGTGCATGCCGACGAATTCGCCATCGCGGCCGATCACGGCATCCCAGCCCCAGCGCACCGCAGCCTCGATCGCGATCTTGACCGGAGCGTTGCCGATGACGGCATTTTGCCGCTCGGCGGGCTGCGCCAGCAGCAATTCCAGCGACGGGACCGAGACGACCCGCGTCGCGATGCCGCGCCCGGCGAGCTGCTTCTGCGCCTCGACCGCGATCTGGACCTCGGAACCGGAGGCGAACAATGACACTTTTGCGTCACCCTGCGCCGCGACCAGCTCGTAGGCGCCGTGGCTGCACGGGTTGTCGTTCGGCGCCGTGGTGCGGAGCTGCGGCAGGTTCTGGCGGGTCAGCGCCAGTACGGTCGGCCCGTCGATCCGGTTGAGCGCGAGTTCCCAGCCACTCGGCGGTCTCGACCGCGTCGCAGGGACGGAACACGCGCATGTTGGGCATCGCGCGCAACGCGGAAAGGTGCTCGACCGGCTGGTGCGTCGGGCCGTCCTCGCCAAGACCGATCGAATCATGGGTCATCACATAGACCACGCCGGTGCCCATCAGCGCCGACAGTCGCATCGCGCCGCGCGCATAGTCGGTGAACACCAGGAAGGTGGCGCCGTTCGGCGCGAAGCCGCCATGCAGGAAAATGCCGTTGAGGCACGCCGCCATGCCGTGCTCGCGGATGCCGTAATGGATGAAGCGGCCCTTCGGCGTCTTGGCGGCAAACGCTGTCGCCGACTTCGCCTTGTTGTTGTTGGAGCCGGTGAGGTCGGCGGAGCCGGCCACGAATTCCATCGGCATTGCGGCGGCGATCACTTCGATCGCGGCTTCCGACGATTTGCGGGTGGCGACGTTGAGCGGATTTTCCAACAGGCCCTTCTTGAAGGCGCGCAGCCCCTTGGCGAGCGACTGCGGCCGCTCGTGACGCAGGCGGCGCTCGAACTCGGCGCGCTTGCGGTTGCCGAGCTGCGCGAACTGCTCGTCCCAGGCCTTGTGCTCGGCGGCGCCGCGGGCACCCGCCTCACGCCAGGCCTTCAGCACGTCGTCGGGCACCGAGAACGGCTCGAGCGAAATGCCGAGCTTCTCCTTGGCACCCTTGAGCTCAGCGGCGCCGAGCGCCTCGCCATGCGCCTTGGCGGTGCCGGCCCTGGTCGGCGCGCCGAAGCCGATCGTGGTCTTGCACGCGATCATCGAAGGCTTGCTGGATTTCTGAGCGCGGGTGATCGCAGCGGCAATCGCCTGCGGATCATGGCCGTCGATCAATTCGGCGGCCCAGCCCGCGGACTTGAAGCGCTTCACCTGGTCGACGGAATCGGAGATCGAGGTCGGACCGTCGATCGAGATGCCGTTGTCGTCGTACAGCACGATCATCTTGTTGAGGCGCCAGTGACCGGCCAGCGCGATTGCTTCCTGCGAGATGCCTTCCATCAGGTCGCCGTCGGAGGCGAGCACATAGGTATGATGGTTGACGATCTTCTTGCCGAACTCCGCAGCGAGCATCTTCTCGGCGAGCGCCATGCCGACCGCGGTCGCAATGCCCTGGCCGAGCGGGCCGGTGGTGGTCTCGATGCCCTTGGTGTGGAAATTCTCCGGGTGTCCCGGCGTCAGCGATCCGAGCTGGCGGAAATGCTTGAGCTGGTCGAGCGTCATGTCCTTGTTGCCGGTGAGGTACAGCAAGGCATAGAGCAGCATCGAGCCGTGGCCGGCCGAGAGCACGAAGCGGTCGCGATCGGGCCATGCCGTGTCGGCCGCATCGAATTTCAGAAATTTGGTGAACAGGACGGTCGCGATGTCGGCAGCGCCCATCGGCAGGCCGGGATGGCCGGAATTCGCCTTCTCGACGGCGTCCATGGCAAGGCCACGGATCGCATTGGCCATACGGGTGTGATCGACCTGCGTCATGATGAAAAGTCCGCCTGAAATGAGGAGCTGATTGCTGGACGGATCGGGGCGGGCAGCCGCGATACGCGCGTGGATGGCCTTACGGGTTGGAGGGTGGATTAGCACCTCAATTCCGCAAGTCCAAGGCGATGAAACGCCCCAAAACGGGGAAAAGTTGCTCAAAATGGCCCAATTTCATTGAACGGTGCATAGTTTGGCGCCGCCGTTGCGCTCGGCTCGCTTGCCACGTAAATTTCGTCCGCTAACCGCTTGCCGAACCGCCAGTTTTGCCGTGCGGCAGGCCTGTTTCCACCGGGGGCTACCCCAGCTAGCCGATTTGAAGGGTCCACACCGCGTGTCATGAGTGATCGTCTCGCCAACGGCTCTGGCAATACCGAGGCACCGCTCGCCGATATCGATGCTGCGACAAGGCGGCTGATGGCAGCGCTCGATGCGCTGGAGAGCTCGGTGGAGCGGCGCCGCGAGGCCGACCGCGACGAAAACGAATTGGCAAGCCGGATCCAGGCGCTCGGCGCCGATCGCTCCCGGCTTGCCGACGAGCTCGACGGATCGCTGGTGAAGACGCGCAAGCTCGAGCGCGTCAATCGCGACATCGCGGAAAAGCTCGACGCGGCGATCGGCACCATTCGCGCCGTGCTCGAGGGCGGAGAGGGCAGATGAGCCACATCAACGTCACCATCAATGGCCGGCAATACCGGATGGCCTGCGAGGAGGGCCAGGAGGTGCGGCTCCTGAAGCTCGCGGAAAATCTCCAGCAGCGCGTCGAATCGCTGCGCGGCAAGTTCGGCGAGATCGGCGATGCGCGGCTCACCGTGATGGCGGCGCTCACCGCCTGTGACGAGCTGGTCGATGCGGGCGCACGGATCCGCAGCCTCGAGGAAGAGGTCGAGCAGCTGCGCAATGCCCGCGTCGCCGCCACCGACCGCGCCCGTGCGACCCAGACCGCGGTCTCCAATGCGCTCAACGCCGCCGCCGAGCGGATCGAGCGCACCACGCAGGTGCTCAACCGCACCATCGGCGGCGGCATCGCGATCGGGTGATCTTGCTTCACCTTGCTCTTGTGGGCAGGCCATCGCAGATGGCTGCGGCCACGACATGTCAAGTTGCCGTGTCGAATGCCGGCAAGCCGCCGGCTCCTTTGCATGGGGTTGTTTTCGATGTTTTGGCAGCGCGCCCCTGCGCAGGGTGAGGAAGATCATACGAGAGCTTGGACGGCGTCTTCCTTACCGCTGGCGGATTGGATCAACGATAGCTAGATTAGCCCTCGCGAAGCTGCGTCGTGCGTCAGGAGCCATATATCCCCGGGGCCTTATCGATCCTTTAGGGAACTGTCCCTGGCCGGGTCCGTGGACCCGGACATATGGTGCCCACCTACTTTCGTAGGGAACTCCGGGATCGAGCGCTCCAACGGCCTCTGCGGCTTCGCACTGAATTTTTGCTGTTGCCTTGTCGTCGCGCTGCGGCGGTTCGATTGTGATGCAGTTTCCCCGCAATGGGTCTCGTCATCGGCTCGCCCGCTGGCAGGGTCCTCGCGGGGTGTCCAGTGCGCCGCGGCCTGGTCAAACGAATGCTAGCGTTTCTGAGTGCCGGCTCGTTCGCGTTTTGCGGACGATGACAGCGG
Organism: Bradyrhizobium sp. JR3.5; assembly: GCF_054057015.1. NCBI lineage: Bacteria > Pseudomonadati > Pseudomonadota > Alphaproteobacteria > Hyphomicrobiales > Nitrobacteraceae > Bradyrhizobium > Bradyrhizobium sp. JR3.5. The sequence goes on along the minus strand of NZ_JBSRYV010000002.1, from coordinate 1,783,821 downwards.
AAGATGGATCATGCACGCATCTCCATCGAAGGCCGAGCTTCGGGCACTTGCTCTCGCCAAGCGCGACGCGCTGAGCGACGAGCAGCGCGCGGCCGCTGCCGAAGCGCTCGCCAAGCGCGGCGCGCCGTTCGAGATCACGCAAGGCATGATCGTCTCGGGCTATGCGCCGATCCGCAGCGAACTCGATCCGGTGCCGCTGATGAAGAAGCTAGCCGAAAAGGGTGCGCGGCTTGCGCTGCCCTGCATCAATGCGCGCGGCCAGTCGCTGACCTTCCGCAGCTGGTCGCCGCAGGACCGTCTGATGCTCGGGCCGCTCGGCATTCCCGAGCCGTCGCCGGCCGCCGCCGAGGTGCATCCCGACGTCATGCTGGTGCCGCTCGCGGCATTCGATAAGCTCGGCCACCGCATCGGCTACGGCGCCGGCTATTACGACTATACCTTTGCGCACCTGCGCAAGGCCAAGCATGTGATCGGGGTCGGGATCGCATTTGCCGCACAGGAAACCAAGGCTATACCGGCGCTGTCGCACGACGTTCCGCTCGATTATGTGCTAACGGAGCGCAAGACGTTCGATTTCCGGAGTAGCTAGCCTTGCGTATTCTGTTCGTTGGTGACGTCGTCGGCAGGACCGGCCGCACCGCCATATCAGACCATCTTCCCGGCATGATCAGGGACTGGTCGCTCGATCTCGTCGTCGTCAATGGCGAGAACGCCGCCGGCGGCTTCGGCATCACCGAGGCGATCTATCAGGAGCTGCTCGATGCCGGCGCCGATGCGATCACGCTCGGCAACCACGCCTGGAATCAGAAGGAGGCGCTGGTCTTCATCGAGCGTGCGCCGCGCCTGATCCGGCCGCTGAACTTCCCGCGCCATTCGCCCGGCCGCGGCGCCACGCTGGTCGACACCAAGAGCGGCAAGCGCGCGCTGATCATCAACGCGATCGGCCGCGTCTTCATGGAGCCGTCCTCGAACGATCCGTTCAGCGCGATCGAGCGCGAGCTCGAGGCCTGCCCGTTGCGCGAGGGCGCCGACGCCATCGTGGTCGATTTTCATGCCGAGGCCACCAGCGAGAAGCAGGGCGTCGGTTTCTTCTGCGACGGCCGCGTCAGCCTCGTGGTCGGGACCCACACCCATGTGCCGACCGCCGACCATCAGGTGCTGCCCGGCGGCACCGCCTATATGAGCGATGCCGGCATGACCGGCGACTATGATTCGGTGATCGGCATGCAGAAGGAGGAGCCGCTGCAGCGTTTCCTCACCGGCATTCCCTCCGGACGTTTCGAGCCGGCCGGAGGCGTTGCGACGCTGAGCGGCGTCGCGATCGAGACCGACGATGCGACCGGGCTTGCGGTGAAGGTCGCGCCGGTGCGCGCCGGCGGGCGCGACTCGAGCCCGCGGTGCCGGGGTTCTGGACCTGAATTATATTGCGGATTGATGATCACGATATGAGTGTCTCGGCGGAGTGGCTGAAGGGACTTATCGAGACCGAGCTTGCAACAATTGATCATGAGGCCACCGTGGCCTTCATCAGACAGCGTTTAGTCGAACCGCATGTTGTCATGAGGGACTGGGACTATGGCTCGTCCGCGCAGCAATATCCGTGCTGGACAACATTCGAGGACCGCAGCTGGGATTTGGCGTTGGCCTATTGCAATGAAGGCCACGGTCCTCAAAGACCATGGGGAATGGTGTCGATAAGCGAAAGTGGGCCGCTCGCATCAATAGGAATGGACACAAGTTGGCATCCTGGCTTCGTTGCCGCGTTTCTCGACAGTGGGGTCGCATCAGAATTGCCGATATGGCGTGTCTATCGACAAAATGATGATCTGACCTTCACGCCCCTTACGTCGTCTGCTGAATGGAAGACGGCGTGGGAGAACCGGGATCATTTTGCAGAACATTCTAAGGAAAACCGATACTACGTGTTGGACGCCCTGCGAGATCCAAATCAGTGGTGGTTGGCGCCCTAATTCGAAGGCTACCGAGGATCAAGAAGGGCTGAGACGGATAGCTCGCTGACCTTTGATTTCGGCCGGCGGACGGCTCGAGCCCGCAGTGCCGGGGTTCTGAGTGAAGTGAGTTTCAGTGCTCGCTAGCTGCAGATTTTTTCATCATTGCGAGCGAAGCGAAGCAATCCATCTTACCACAGGCGGCGGCATGGATTGCTTCGTCGCTGTAGCTCCTCGCGATGACGGGGATGGGGCCGCGGATTTCACGACTGCCCGGGACGAGGAGTGTTGCACTATTTCGGAATAATGGAAAAATACTTCTGAGTTGCCCGACGTGTCAAGTGCAGCGTCGAGCGCCGAGAGCCGCCGGCTTACTTTGCATGGGGTTGTTTTCCATTTTTTGGCAGTGCCCCCCCATCCCGGCCAGGGCTGGCCTAGCCCTGCCGGAAGCCCATCCGGAACGCGCCCCAGTGGCGGCCGTTCACGAAGATCGGCGACGACACGTCCTTCATCAGCACGAATTTGCCGCCGCCCATGTCGCGGCGATAGGTCTGCAGCAGGAACGGCTTGGTATTGGCCGCGACCTTGCTCACCGCGCGGTCGTTGAACAGCCGGCGGTTGCGGCAATTGGCGTTGTTCCACACCGGGTCCGGTCCCTGCGGCAGCCGGTAATTCGGATTGTGGGTCGGCAGATAGCCGCTCCGCGCCCAGGCGACGCAGAACACGATGCGCGGATCGGTCTTCTGGATCGGATCCTGGATCGCAGGCAGCACGCGGTCGGTGAAGCTGACATAGTCGGTCAGATATTGCTTCGGATTGGTGCCCGCGATCTCGCGATAATTCTCGTCCATCAACTGCGCGAGCGTGATCTCGCCGCGCGCGATCGCATGCTCGAACAGCTCCGAGATCAGTTTTGCGGTGTCGATCACGACGCGGATCAGCGGCGCATCGCTCGTCTCGACGCCGCTGTCGGCGATGGTCACGATCAGGCTCTCGGACAGCTCGAGCAGCTTAGCCACGCGGCCGTCGGCGTGCTTGAGGTCGCGCGAGGAGAGATCGACGCCCTTGGCGAGCTCATTCAGCTCCGCGATCACGGTGTCGCAATGACCGAGATTGGAGGTCGCGGCGCGCGCCACGCTGCCGATCTCGGCGCCGACCGATGAAAAGCCCTCCTGCACGCGCATGATGATGCCGGAGATCTGCCGGGCGCCTTCCCCGGCGCTTTTGGCGCGCAGCGAGGCGTCGCTGCTCTCGCCGATCAGGCTGCCGATCTGACCGTCGAGATCGCGCACGGTATCGGAAATCTGATGCGTCGCCTGGCGCGTTGCCTCGGCAAGGTTCTTCACCTCGCTTGCGACCACGGCAAAGCCGCGACCGGCATTGCCGGCGCGCGCGGCCTCGATCGTGGCGTTGAGCGCCAGCAGGTTGGTCTGCTTGGCGATCGCCTCGATCGAACCGGAGACCTTGGCGACCTGGCTCAGCGCGGAGCCGACCGCGGCGAGCCGCGCCTCGATCCGTCCGACCGCCGCGACGAGCTCTGCGATGTGGCTGACCGCCGTCTCGACGACGTTGCGTGATTCCGCGATCTGGCCAACCGCGGCGGCTGCGGTCGTTTGCACCGCCTGCGATGCATTGGCGATGTCATGATTCGCCGAGACCATGATCTCGGCGGTCTCCTGCAAATGATGGAACCGCTCCGACTGGTTGGTGACGCGGTTCGCGACCTCCTGGACGTTGCCGGCGATGTCGGCAAGCTCGACCCCGAGGCCGCCGATGCGGTCGGCGAGCTGGTCGACCAGCCGTTCGGCCAGTGTCCGGTTCGATGACGTATCCAGCACTGCAAGCTGCGCCGCCGACATGTCGCGTTTCCTCCGTTACAGCAGCCCGTCGCGCCGCCGCAGCATTCCCCATTCCAGTCTAAAGCGTGATTCGCTCCGCCGGTCTTGCCTGAGCGTGCACTCGCGCTTGGTCAAAGCTTGTAGGCGGTGCGGAAGGCGCCCCAGTGCCGGCCGCGGACGTGGATCGGCACGTCGATCTCGCGCATCATCACCGTGGTGCCATTGCCCATGTCGCGCGCATAGCTTTGAACCAAATAGGCGCGCTGGTTTTGCGCGGCGGCGAGGCCCGCGGTATCGTTGAAGATACGACGATTGCGGCAATTGGCGGTATTGTAGGCCACGTCGCCCGGCCGCTGCGGCTGCGAGTAGATATTGTTATGGACCGGCAGGTAGCCGTTCCGGTCGACCGTCGCGCAGAATGCCAGGCGCTTGTCCTTGGCGAGGAACGCCTCGAGCAGAGCGGGCAGCGAGCGATCCGCCCAATCCAGCATTTTGGTGCGATACTGCACCGGGTTGGTGCCTGATATCTCGACATAATCGGTGTCGAACATGTCGGCGATCGTGATCGCGCCGCTTGCCAGTCCGTCCTCGAAGATCTTGCTCAGCGTGCGACCCGCTTCCATCGCGCGGGTGACGAGTTCGGCGTTCTCCTCGTGAATCGCCCACATCCGGTCTTCGATCTTCTCGCGCAGCGCTGCGGTTGCCGCCTCGAAGCGCGCCTGGCTGCCTGCCTTGGAGCGGTCGCCGATCCTGATCCGGCAGGCGCCGACGTCCTGCAAGGTCGCGGTCAGCGTCTCATGGGTCGGCAGCCTCTCGGCATCCGGCCCGCCGATCAGGATGCCGTCCATCGCGATCTCGTAGACCGGCGCGGTGACGATGCCGCGCGCGGTCGTGATCTCGATCGTGAGGCTGCAGGGCAGGCGCTGGTTCTTGCGCGGATCGCCGCGCTCGTCCTGGCGCAGCAGCACTGCACAGCGCGCCTTCAGCTTCTGGGCGAAGGCGGTCACCGCCTTGCCGGCCTTGGCGACATTGTCGCCGTGTGCGGCCGCTTCGCGGGTTGCCGAGTCGATCTCGTCGGCGCTGGTGCCGACACCGAGACGATGAAGCGGGATGCGGAGGCGGCGTTCTGGCCCATCTCGCCGGTGATCTGGTTCTGCTCGGCGACCGCGCCGTTGACGTTCTCGAACACCGGTCGGATCTTTTCGATCGCCTGCGAGATGCGGTGGACGGCGTCCGCCGATCCGGTGGCGTCCTTCTGCAGCGCCTCGATCTTCCGCGTGATCTCTTCGGTCGCGCTCTGGGTCTGCACCGCCAGCGCCTTGACCTCGGTGGCGACCACCGCAAAACCCTTGCCGGCGGCGCCGGCGCGCGCTGCCTCGATCGTCGAGTTGAGCGCCAGCAGCGTGGTCTGCCGCGCGATCTGCGCGATCAGATTGACGACATTGCCGATCGCGGCCGAGGATTCGCGCAAGCGATCGACATTGGCGGTGGCCTCGCGCGCTGCGGCCGCGGCGTCGTCGGCGAGCTGGCTGGCGCTGCGCACTTGCGCGCCGATGCCTTCGGCGGAATGGGTGAACCGGTCGGCGGCCTCTGAAAACGTCGTCGCGGTGCTCTGCGCATCGCTGCTGCGGCCGGTTAAGGCGTCGGTGCGGGCGCGGATGGTCGCGAGCTTGGCTGCCGTCGCCTCGGCGCCGTCGGCCACCGAGCCCGTGGCGCGCTCGAGCTGGCGGATCATCGCGCCGAGCTCGAGTTCCAGCAGCTCCAGGATTTCCTTTGACGAATCCTTGGCCGAATCAGTCTCGGTCGAGGCTTCAGCCGCGGTCGGAACTTGCGCGGCAGCCGACGCAGCCGGCTCCGGCTCTTGCTTTCGAAACAAACCGAACGCCATGGGGGGCTCTTGGAAAGTTGCGGCGGGACGGGGCGATCCTCGCATCCGGGCATGAAGTCATGGTTAACAAGTGCCTCATATTCCGGCTTGCGGTAGTATTCTCGGGCCGGACGGCCCCTGCCGACCTTTGATTTTGACCGCCAGGGGCCTATAAGGCCGCGTTTTCCACCCCTGTTCAGACCCTACGCTCGAAGAGACGTCGCATTGGCCGGCCATTCCCAATTCAAGAACATCATGCACCGCAAGGGCCGGCAGGATGCCCAGAAGTCGAAGCTTTTCGGCAAGCTGGCCCGCGAAATCACCGTGGCGGCCAAGCTCGGCACCCCGGACCCGGCGATGAACCCGCGGCTGCGCGCCGCCGTGGTCGCAGCGCGGGCCGAGAACATGCCCAAGGACAATATCGACCGCGCCATCAAGAAGGCCCTGGGCAGTGAGGGAGAGAACTATGACGAGATCCGCTACGAGGGCTATGGCCCCGGCGGCGTCGCCGTGATCGTCGAGGCGCTGACCGACAACCGCAACCGCGCCGCTTCCGACATCCGCTCGTTCTTTACCAAGTCGGGCGGCAATCTCGGCGAAACCGGCTCGGTCGCCTTCATGTTCGATCGCACCGGCATCATCGAATACGACGCCAAGGTCGCCTCCGACGATGCGATGCTGGACGCCGCGATCGAGGCCGGCGCCGACGACGTGGTCTCGAGCGAAGCCGGTCACGAGGTCTACGCCTCGCAGGAGACCTTCCGCGAAGTTGCAAAGGCGCTGGAAGCGAAGTTTGGCGAGCCGCGCAAGGCGGCGCTGACCTGGAAGCCGCAGAACACGGTCTCGGTCGACGACGAGACCGGCGAAAAGCTGCTGAAGCTGATGGACCTCCTCAACGAGCACGACGACGTGCAGAACGTGTACGCCAATTTCGAGGTGTCCGACGCGCTGCTCGCGAAGATGGGCGGGTAAGCGCCCGTTCATCGCCCCGAACTCCGCTGTCATCGCCCGGTTTGCTTCGGGCGATCCAGTATTCCAGAGACCGTCGTTTGATCCGCGAGGCCGCAGCGTACTGGATACCCCCGCTTTTGCCGGGGATGACAAGCAGGGATGGGATGACGAGCGAGGCCGAGCACAACGACCGCGGCAGGGGACGGACCTCCGTTTGTGTTTCGTTCTCCCCGCGCAGGCGGTATCACTAGCCCATGACATCGCAGCCGATTCGCTCTCCCGTCCGCATCATCGGTATCGATCCGGGTCTCCGCCGCACCGGCTGGGGCGTGATCGAGACCGAGGGCAACCGTCTGGTCTATATCGGCTGCGGTTCGGTCGAGCCGCCGGACGATCTGCCGCTGGCGAGCCGGCTGCTCGCGATCCATGAGGGGCTTGCCGCCGTGCTCGGCGACTACAGGCCGGCGGAGGCTGCGGTCGAGCAGACCTTCGTCAACAAGGACGGCGTTGCCACGCTGAAGCTCGGCCAGGCGCGTGGCGTCGCCATGCTGGCGCCCGCAATGTTCGGTATCTCGGTGGCCGAATACGCGCCGAACCAGGTCAAGAAGACCGTGGTCGGCGCCGGACATGCCGAGAAGAACCAGATCCAGGTGATGCTTAAGATCCTGTTGCCGAAAGCCGAGCCGCCATCCGCCGACGCCGCCGACGCGCTCGCGGTTGCGATCACCCACGCCCATCACCGCCAGAGCACCGCGCTGCGGCTCAGGGTGGCGAGCCTATGATCGGCAAGCTCAAGGGCCTGATCGATTCCTATGGCGAGGATTACGTGATCCTCGACGTCGGCGGCGTCGGCTATCAGGTACATTGCGCCAGCCGCACGCTGCAGGCGCTGCCACAGCCGGGCGGCGCGGCCGTGCTTTCGATCGAGACCTATGTCCGCGAGGACCAGATCAAGCTGTTCGGCTTCCGCAGCGATCTTGAGCGCGAGTGGTTTCGCCTGTTGCAGACCGTGCAGGGCGTCGGCGCCAAGGTCGCGCTCGCGGTGCTCGGCACGTTGCCGCCGACAGATCTCGCCAATGCCATCGCGCTGCGCGACAAGGCGGCGGTGGCGCGCACGCCGGGGGTCGGACCCAAAGTGGCCGAGCGCATCGTCAGCGAATTGAAGGACAAGGCGCCCGGCTTTGCCGATGTCGATCCCGCGGTGGTGCAGCTGTCGGGCGCGATCGACAACAACCGTGCGCCGCGCCCGGTCACCGACGCGATCTCCGCGCTGGTCAATCTCGGCTACGGCCAGCCGCAGGCCGCCGCCGCTATCGCCGCCGCCTCCCGCAGCGCCGGTGAGAAGGCCGAGACCGCGCAGTTGATCCGGCTGGGCCTGAAGGAATTGTCGAAGTGAACACGCCCTCCCGCATCGTCACCCCCGAGCGCCGCTCCGACGATGTCGGCGACACCGCGATGCGCCCGCAGTCGCTGACGGAGTTCGTCGGCCAGGCGCAGGCGCGCAAGAATCTCTCGATCTTCATCGAGGCGGCCAAGAAGCGGGGCGAGGCGCTCGATCACGTGCTGTTCGTCGGTCCCCCCGGCCTCGGCAAGACCACGCTGGCGCAGATCGTCGCGCGCGAGCTCGGTGTCGGCTTTCGCGCCACCTCCGGTCCTGTAATCGCGAAGGCCGGCGACCTCGCGGCGCTGCTCACCAACCTCGAAGAGCGCGACGTGCTGTTCATCGACGAGATCCATCGCCTGAGCCCGGCGGTCGAGGAAGTGCTCTATCCCGCGATGGAGGATTTCCAGCTCGATTTGATCATCGGCGAGGGCCCTGCGGCGCGGTCGGTGAAGATCGAGCTGTCGAAATTCACGCTGGTCGGCGCGACGACGCGCGCGGGCCTGCTCACCAACCCGCTGCGCGACCGCTTCGGCATTCCGGTCCGGCTCAATTTCTACACCGTGGAAGAGCTGGAGAAGATCGTCACCCGCGGCGCCCGCGTGCTCAACATCGGCATGAGCCCCGATGGCGCCAACGAGATCGCCCGCCGCGCCCGCGGCACGCCGCGCATCGCCGGCCGCCTGCTGCGCCGCGTGCGCGACTTTGCCTCCGCGGCGGATGCCGATTCCATCGATCGCGGCATCGCCGACCGGGCGCTGAGTGCGCTCGAGGTCGATAGCGCCGGGCTCGATGCGATGGACCGGCGCTATCTCAGTACCATCGCCTTGAACTATGGCGGCGGTCCGGTCGGCGTCGAGACCATGGCGGCGGCGCTGTCGGAGCCGCGCGATGCGATCGAGGACATCATCGAGCCCTATCTGATCCAGTGCGGCTATCTGCAGCGTACCCCGCGCGGAAGACTGCTGACCTCGCATGCCTTTCGCCATCTCGGCCTCGCCGAGCCGAACCGCGATCCCTCGCAATTCGGCCTGTTCGGCGGCAATGGCGACGACGACTAAGCATGATCCGGAAAAGTGCGAAGCGGTTTTCCGGTGAAGATCATGCTCAAACAAAATGCCTCGCTCCCGAAGACGTGAAAAGGCGTGTTGATGCGGCGCGTCACGCCTCACGGTAACCTTGCGCACCAACCATTGCGACGTCTCTGCAGGTTGTCTGCACAAACGCGGCCCAATTTCGCTCCAATCCAAGGGCCTATCATGGATCAGGCATCACCGATCAAACGTCCATGATTTCACGTCGTCACTTTCTTCGCGGGTTCGGCGGAATGACCGCCGCCACCGCCTCGACCGGGGCCTACGGCCTGAGCGAGCCGGTCGTCCGGCTCAGGCTGACGCGCTACGATCTGTCGCCGCGGCAATGGCCTTCGGACTTTCCGCTCAAGATCGCCGCGATCGCCGACATTCACGCCTGCGATCCATGGATGTCGCTCGATCGCATCGCCGAGATCGTCGAGCGGACCAACGCGCTGAACCCGGACATCATCGTGCTGCTCGGCGACTATGTGGCGGGGCTGCGCCACGTCACCCGCTTCATTCCGGCCTCCGAATGGGCCGCGGTGCTCAAGGACCTGAAGGCGCCGCTCGGCGTGCATGCCGTGCTCGGCAATCACGATTACTGGGAAGACAAGGCTGTGCAGCGCCTGGGGCAGGGCACCCCGGTTGCGCGCCGTGCGCTGGAGCGCGCCGGCATCCCTGTCTACGAGAACGACGCGGTGCGGCTCGTCAAGGACGGCCGTCCGTTCTGGCTCGCCGGTCTTGGCGATCAGCTCGCCTATCTGCCGGCGCGGCGCTATCGCGAGATCAGGCGCATCGGGGTTGACGATCTCAACGCGACGCTTGCAAAAGTCACCGACGATGCGCCGGTGATCCTGCTCGCGCATGAGCCCGACGTCGCGCTCCGCGTGCCCTCGCGCGTCGCGCTACAGCTGTCCGGCCACACCCATGGCGGCCAGATCCGGCTGCTCGGATGGTCGCCCGCGGTGCCGATGAAGCACGGCATGCGGCTCGCCTATGGCCACATCAAGCTGAAATGCGACGTCGTCGTCTCCGGCGGCCTCGGCTGCAGCATCATGCCGTTCCGCCTCGGCGTGCCACCCGAGATCGTGCAGGTCACGCTCGGCGCAAAGGGGCCGGTGGTGTCCTGATCGTGCTTGCGTGATCGCGCAATTTGCGTAACACGATTGTCTTTCCGAGAGCGATCGAGGGGCCGCAATTGACCTTACCCCATATTGACGGTGCGATCCGCGATGGCCGACACCATATGCAGGTCCGTGTCTATTACGAAGACACCGATTTTTCCGGCATCGTTTACCACGCCAATTACCTGCGCTTCATGGAGCGCGGCCGCACCAATCATCTCCGATTGATGGGCGCCGAACAGAACGCGCTGTTCGAGGAGGCGCAGGAGGAGACCGGCGGCTTCGCCTTTGTCGTGCGCTCGATGACGCTGGACTTCCTCAAGCCCGCGCGGATGGACGACATGCTCGACGTCGTGACCTGGCCGATCGCGGTGAAGGGCGCCTCCATCATGCTCGCCCAGGAGGTCAGGCGCGGCGATGACGTGCTTGTGAAGGCGCAGGTGCGCGTTGCCTTCGTCAGTCAGGGCAGGGCACAGCCGATTCCGAAGTCCATCCGTGCGCTGATGAAGGCCGATATGGCCTAGCTATGGGGCGATAGGAATCGGCCTATCGATTCTTCATCCGGCGACGATAGATTTGCGCGTGACAAACCAACCGCGAGGGATCGCCGATGTCACGTCCACCGCTGCCGCCTTTCACCCGCGAGACCGCCGCGCAGAAGGCGCGCATGGCGGAAGATGCCTGGAATTCGCGCGACCCCGTTCGGGTTGCCGGCGCCTATACCGAGGACAGCCGCTGGCGCAATCGCGCCGAAATATTTCAGGGCCGCGAGGCGATCGTGGCCTTCCTGACCCGCAAATGGGAAAAGGAGCGGGAGTATCGCCTGATCAAGGATCTCTGGGCGTTCGACGGCAACCGCATTGCGGTGCGCTTCCAGTACGAATGGCACGACGCCGGCGGCAACTGGTTTCGCTCCTACGGCAACGAGCAGTGGGAGTTCGACGAGCACGGCCTGATGCGCCGGCGCGAGGCCTCGATCAACGACATCGCGATCTCAGAGAAGGACCGCCGCTTCCACTGGCCCGCGCCGGGCCCGCGTCCGGCCGATGTTCCGGGGTTGGGGGATAGTCCGTTCTAAGGCGGGATGAGTTTGGTTGAATCGGCCTGCCGTGTTTTCGGTTCACCTCTCCCCGCCGGGGAGAGGTCGGATTGCGAAGCAATCCGGGTGAGGGCTCCTGCTCTCTCGATAGACCGTAACCCCTCACCCGATTTGCTGCGCAAATCGACCTCTCCCAAGGGAGAGGTGAACTTTCGACGCCGTTCCAGCTCAACCTAATCTCATCGCGCTTTAGTTGTCGTCCCGGCGAAGACCGGGACGACGCATGGTAAGAGACCGCCTTATGCCGCCGCCTTGTGCCGCGCGATCTCGGCCTTGTAGAGCTCGAACTCCTCCGCGACCGCCTTCGCGACAGACGGCCGGGTTCGCAGGCGCTCGTAATAGGCCTTCAGCGCCGGCCATTTCGCCAGTTCGATCGGCGGCGTTGCCATGGTCCAGTTGATGACCGTGACGAGATAGGCGTCGGCGACGCTGAAATGATCGAGCAAATACTCGCGGCCTTTCAGGTGATGCTCGACATAGTCGAGCCGCGACACGTATTTCTCCAGCGCGTAGGTCTTGGCGTCCGGCGGCGCCTTCTTGTCGAGCAGCGGCAGGAATAGGCCCTTGTGTAGCTCGGTACCAATGAAGCACAGCCATTGATGCAGTTTTGAACGCTCGGCGTTCGACGCGGTGCCGAGGCCGGCCCGCGGGAACTGGTCGGCGACATATTGCAGGATCGCCGCGTTCTCGGTCAGTACGACGCCGTCGTCGGTGCGCAGCGTCGGCACCAGCCCGAGCGGGTTGACCTTGTTGAAGTCAGAGCCGTCGTTGCGCACCTGCTTGGTCTTCGGATCGACCTCGAGATAGTTGGCCGGCTGGCCCGCTTCATAGAGCGCGACGCGGGTCGCCATCGAGCAGGCGAGCGGCGAGAAATAAAGGTCCATGGTGCCTCCTTGGGGCGGTCTGGCGCGGATGTCCCGGCCGTTGTTGATTTTTGTACTGTCCTGGATAATATTGATGCGGTCAAGGAATTAAATTCGAAATGGTACAAAAAACTAACAAGCCGCCATCTGCTGCCAAAATCGAGGCGCCTGTCGCACCGAAGCGGCGCGGGCGGCCGCGCGCCTACGAGCCCGAGGTCGCGCTCGGCAAGGCGCTCGATCTGTTCCGCCGCGACGGCTTCGCCGCGACCTCGCTCGATGATCTCAGCGCTGCGACCGGCATGAACCGGCCGAGCCTCTATGGCGCGTTCGGCGACAAGCGCGAGCTCTACATCAAGAGCTACCAGCGCTACCGCGATGACGCGCGCGCGGCGATGGTCGATATCTTCCATGCCGATGCGCCGCTGCGCGAGCGGCTGGAGCGCATCTACCGGATCGCGCTCGACATCTATCTCTCCGGCGAGTCCGGCCCGCGCGGCTGCTTCACGGTGATGACGGCCGCGTCCGAGGCGGTGTCGGATCCGGGCATCCGCACCATGGTGGTGGAGGGCCTGACCGAGCTCGACAAGGCGTTCGGCGTCTGCTTCCGCCATGCCAAGGAGCGCGGCGAACTGCCTGAGGGCGCCGATCCGGCATCGCTGGCGCATCTCGCCTCAGCGACCATCCACACCATCGCGATCCGTGCCCGCGCCCGCGTGCCGCGCGGGGAACTCGAGGCGATCGTGAAAGGCGCCCTCGACGTGCTGTGCGCGGCCAAATAGCCGCGGCGAAATTTCTTACCGATCAAATGTCGGGCGATGTTCTTCGCGCCCGTCTTCCGTAAGGTCCCTCAACTCACGGAAGCGGAATATCATGGGAAAAGTCAGGACTTCAGCATTCTCGGTCTCGATCGACGGATTTGGCGCCGCGCCACGGCAGAGCCTCGAAAATCCATTCGGCGAAGGTGGCATGGTGCTGCCTGCCTGGTTCCTCGGGACGCGGACGTTTCGCCAGACCTTCGGCCAGGATGGCGGCAGCACCGGTCTCGATGACGAGATCGCGCGCAAGTCGATGGAAAATATCGGCGCCTGGATTTTGGGCCGCAACATGTTCGGCCCGATCCGCGGGCCGTGGCCGGATGATGCCTGGAAAGGCTGGTGGGGCGACAATCCGCCGTATCACACGCCGGTGTTCGTGCTGACCCATCACGCGCGGCCCGACATCGAGATGGAAGGCGGGACGACGTTTCACTTCGTGACATCAGGAATTGCCGAAGCGCTCGAGCGCGCGCGTGATGTTGCGCAGGGCAAGGACATCAGGGTCGGCGGCGGCGTTTCGCTGGTGCGCCAGTTCCTGCAAGCGCGTTTGCTCGACGAGCTGCAATTGGCGCTGTCGCCGGTGCTGCTCGGCTCGGGCGAGAATCTGTTCGCGGGCCTTGATCTTCCTACCCTCGGCTATGGCGTCGTCGCGCATGTCGCGAGCCCGAACGCCACGCACGTCACCTTCGCGCGCAAGACATCCTGAACGGTTCACGCCTGCGTCAGCGGCCAAAAATTGGCCGTTGACGCGGGCGCCGTTTGGTCGTACTTAACCCAAAGGTTATTTAACTTATGAGCTAAGTACATGCCGCCCGATCCCCTCAGTTCGACCTTCGCGGCGCTGGCCGATCCGACCCGGCGCGCGATCCTGGCGCGGCTCGCGCTCGGAGAGACCTCGGTGATGGAGCTGGCTAAAGCCGTTCGACATGAGCCTGCCGGCGATCTCAAAGCACCTGAAGGTGCTGGAGCATGCTGGGTTGATCTCGCGCGGGCGCGAGGCGCAGTGGCGGCCGTGCCGCATTGCGCCTGCCTCGTTCAAGCAGGTCGACGGCTGGCTCGGGAATTTCCGCCGCTTCTGGGACGAGAGCTTCAACCGCCTCGACGGCCTGCTCGAGGAGATGAAGGCGGAGGAGGCCGCGAAGGCCCCGCCGCGCAGCAACCGTAGAGTCAGAGTAAAAAAGGAGAAGCAACGTGGACGCACGCGTGGATAAGACGCTGAGGATCACGACCCCGTCGGATTTCGAGTTCGCCATGACGCGCCAGTTCGACGCGCCGCGGCGCTTCGTGTTCGACGCCATGACGAAGCCCGAATACGTCGTGCGTTGGCTCGGCTGCGAGCAGCTCACGATGCCGGTGTGCGAGATCGACCTGCGCGTCGGCGGCGCCTATCGGTTCGTGTTCCGGTCGTCCGACTAAGGCGTCGAGCACACCCTCACCGGCACCTATCGCGAAGTGGTGCGGCCGGAGCGGCTGGCATTCGGCGAAACCTTTGCGATGCCGGGCTTCACCAGCGACGAATATCTGGTGACGTCGACCTTCGTCGAGGACCGCGGAACGACCACGCTGACCACCACGATCAAGCATCCGACCAAGGAGGCGCGTGACGGCCATCTCAATTCCGGCATCGACAAGGGCGTCGAGCCCGCCTACGACCGGCTCGCGGAGGTCGTGGCCGAGATGGCGTGAGCAGCCACGGCGCCGTCATTGCGAGGAGCAACGCGACGAAGCAATCCATCGTGCCGCACATGCGGAGGCATGGATTGCTTCGCTCCATCCGGGCTACCGTTGGCCTTAGTATCCCCGCTCTCGGTCGACCAGGTTCTCCAGCACGCCGCTGGCCTCGAAGCGCGCAATCTGCTGCGCGACATATTTCGAGATCTCGTCGGCGTCGGTATCGGCGGCGTTGTGCGGCGTCAGCACCACCTTCGGGTGGCTCCAGAACGGGCTGTCTTGCGGCAGCGGCTCGGTCTCGTAGACGTCGAGCGAGGCGGCGCCCAGCGTGCCGTCGTCGAGCGCGCGCAAGATGTCTTCCTCATTCTGCAGACCGCCGCGGCCGGCATTGATGATGACGGGCGCGCCGAGCGGGCTGTTACGGTTCAGTTTCGCAAACACGTCGCGGTTCAGCACGTGGCGGGTGTCCGGCGTCAGCGGCAGCAGGCAGACCAGGATGTTGGTCTCGCGCAGGAACGCGTCCAGTCCCTCAATGCCATGGTGGCAGACGATGCCGTCGATCCGCTTCGCGCTGCGGCTCCAGCCGACGACGCGGAAGCCGAGCGCGCGCAGCGCGTGCGCCGAGGCCGCGCCGAGCGTCCCGAGTCCCATGATACCGACCGTGATCGCGCCCGCCGCCCACTGATATTTCGGCGCCCAGCGCCTCAATCGTTGCGACTCCCGCAGATAGAGCTCCTGGCGGTGATGCATCAACACATGCAGCACGACATATTCGGTCATGCGGTCGGTGAGATCGCCGACCGCTACCCGCACCAGCGGCACGTCGGGCAGCGAGCGGTCGGCCATCAGCGCGTCGACGCCGGCGCCGAGGTTGAAGATGACGCGCAGGTTCTTGAAGGCCGCGAGCTCGCCCGGCTTCGGCTTCCACACCGCGGCATAGTGCACCTCGGCGGGATCGAGCGCGCCGTCCGGCAGCAGCACCACGCGGCGGTCCGGGCAGACGGTGCCGAACCGCGCCTTCCAGCGCGCCGACGACCAGTTTTCCGAGCCGCCATTGATCAGCAGCGCCAGTGTGCCCTTACCCATCCGGATATCTCCAATTTCAATGTGATATACATCACAGAGCTGGCATGGCCCGCTCCCTAGTCTCCTGCCATCAACCGGGGAGAACTTCCATGCGCAAGCTGATCCTGACCGCGGCTTTCATCGCGGCCGCCGCCACCACCGCGCACGCCGGCCAGAGCCGCGGTCTCGTGCTCGCAAATGCCGACACGCCCGCCCAGGCGCAACCGGCCGTTGCGCCCGCTCCGGCCGACGCCCAGCCGTCCTCGTCGCAGGCGCAGCCGGCAGAGCCTTCGAGGCAGCAAGCCTCCCGGCCAACGAACAGGAGTCAGTCCAACCGCCGGGAGAGCGATGAGGCCAAGGCGCGCCGGATCGCCGCCCGCTACGGCGTCTACTGGTAGTCGCAGCATGAACGTCGTGGTGATGGCATGACGCGCCACCGCCCAAGACGCAGTCGGTCGCGGCGCGCCATGAAGCGTCGGCCAATCCAGCGCCGATATCCGGAACTTAAATTTCTTTCGCTCCGCCTGTCGGCAGCGGGCATAATCGTTCGTTCTTGCAATGAACGGAGATGCCTTTTCGATGCTGTACGCCATCCTCTGCTATCATGACGAAGACATGGTCGGTTCCTGGAGCAAGGAACACGACGCCTCGGTCATGCAGAAATTGTCGGTCGTGCAGGACCAAGCTCGCCAAGCAGGGCCGGCTCGGCCCGGTGGCGCGGCTGCTGCCGACCACCGCGGCGACCACGCTGCGCAAGGAAAACCCGCCGCTGGTGCTCGACGGCCCGTTCGCCGAAACCAAGGAGCAGCTGCTCGGCTTCTATCTGGTCGAAGGCAAGAACCTCGACGAGGTGCTCGACATCGCGCGCGATCTCGGCGAGGCCAATCCCGGCGGCACCTATGAGATCCGCCCGGTCGGCTACTTCAATCAGGGGGGTACGAAGGCGTGAGCATGACCGACACCGCCTGGATCGATGCCGCGCTGACGTCGGCGCGTCCCCAGGCGGTTGGCGCACTGCTGCGCTACTTCCGCAATCTCGATACCGCCGAGGAAGCTTTCCAGAACGCCTGCCTGCGGGCGCTGAAGAGCTGGCCGCAGAACGGCCCGCCGCGCGATCCCGCGGCGTGGCTGATCATGGTCGGCCGCAATGTCGCGATCGACGACATCAGGCGCAGCAAGAAGCAGGAGGCGTTGCCCGACGACGACCAGGCGATCTCCGACCTCGGCGACGCCGAGGAAGAGCTCGCCGAGCGGCTCGACGGCTCGCATTACCGCGACGATATCCTGCGGCTGCTGTTCATCTGCTGCCACAAGGATCTGCCGGCGACGCAGCAGATCGCGCTCGCGCTGCGCATCGTCTCCGGCCTGTCGGTGAAGCAGATCGCGCGCGCCTTCCTGGTCTCGGAAGCCGCTATGGAGCAGCGCATCACGCGGGCCAAGACGCGCGTCGCCGACGCCAATGTGCCGTTCGAGACGCCGGGCGCGGTCGAGCGCAGCGAGCGGCTCGTCTCGGTCGCCGCGATGATCTATTTGATCTTCAACGAGGGCTATTCGGCGAGCGGCGACACGGCTCAAATCCGCTCGCCGCTGTGCGAGGAGGCGATTCGCCTCGCCCGCCTGCTGCTGCGGCTGTTCCAGAGCGAGCCGGAGATCATGGGGCTGACGGCGCTGTTGCTGTTGCAGCATGCCCGCGCCGCCGCGCGGTTCGACGCCGACGGCCAGGTCATCCTGCTCGACGACCAGGACCGCAGCCTGTGGAACCAGAAGCTGATCGCCGAGGGCCTCGCGTTGATCGACAAGGCGATGCGCCATCGCCGCAGCGGGCCCTATCAGGTGCAGGCCGCGATCGCCGCCCTCCACGCCCGCGCGGAAAAGCCCGAGGATACCGACTGGACCCAGATCGACCTGCTCTACGGCGCGCTCGAGATCATGCAGCCGTCGCCGGTGATCACGCTCAACCGCGCCGTTGCGGTCTCCAAGGTGAAGGGGCCGGAAGCCGCGCTCGAGATGATCGAGCCCTTGGCCCCGCGGCTCTCCAATTATTTCCATTACTTCGGCGTGCGCGGCGCCTTCCTGATGCAGCTCGGCCGCAACGAGGAAGCCCGCGTCACCTTCGACCGCGCCATCGCGCTTGCCAACACCACCGCCGAAGCCGCCCATATCCGCATGCATATCGACCGCCTGATGCGCGACAGCCAGCCGCGCAATGTGAAGGCGAAGTAGTCCCCCAACATTGCTGCTCGTCATGCCCGGCCTTGTGCCGGGCATTCGCGTCGTTGGATGCCGCGAAGAAGCAAGGCGTCGATGGCCGGGACGAGCCCGGCCATGACGAATCTCAAAAAAATCTTCCCCGTCCTTGTCGGCCCGTCGTGCTGTCGTTCGTCATGGAGGCAGAGCATCACCAAGCCTTACGGAGCCCGCCATGCCGACGATCGTCGACACCGAAGTCTCAAAGCCCGCCCGCATCACCGGCCGCGTCATGAGCGGCGTGGTTATCCTTTTCCTGCTGTTCGATGGCGCGATCAAGCTGCTGCCATTGCCTGTCGTCACCGAGACCATGGACAAGATGGGCTTTGGCGCCAGCGATGCGCTGGCGCGCAGCCTCGGCATCATCACCATCGTCTGCACGCTGCTGTATTCGGTGCCGCCGACCTCGATCCTCGGCGCCATCCTGCTCACCGGTTATCTTGGCGGTGCGATCGCGTCCCATGTGCGGATCGGCAGCCCGCTGTTCAGCCACACGCTGTTCGGGCTCTATCTCGGCCTGATGGTGTGGGGCGGGCTCTATCTGCGCGATGGCAATCTGCGCGCGCTGCTTCCGTTCCGCCGCTGAGCTATCCTCTTCATTCATCGACCTGGAGACCATCATGTTCGAGACCATTGCCATCATCGCTGTCATCCTCGCGGTCGCGATTGCGGTCATCCTCGTCCTCGCGGCGACCAAGCCGAGCACATTCCGCGTCACGCGTGCGACCAGCATCAATGCGCCGGCGGAACGGATCTTTCCATTGATCGACGATTTTCGGCAGTGGACGGTCTGGTCGCCCTACGAGAACCGGGATCCGGCCATGAAGCGCACCTATGACGGCGCCGGGCGCGGGCAGGGGGCGGTCCATGCGTGGGACGGCAACAAGAATGTCGGCACCGGCCGCATGGAGATCCTGCAATCGTCCGCGCCGTCGAAGATCGTCATCAAGCTCGACTTCCTCAAGCCGTTCGAGGGCCACAACACCGCCGAGTTCACAATGCTGCCGCAGGGAGATGCGACCAGCGTCACATGGACCATGTATGGTCCGGCCGTCTTCATGTCGAAGGTGATGCAGGTGTTCATGAACCTGGATCACATGATCGGCAAGGATTTCGAGGTCGGTCTCGCCAATCTGAAGAAACTGACTGAAAGATAGAGAGCGTTTTCGAGCGAAGTGGTTACC
Source organism: Bradyrhizobium sp. JR3.5 (assembly GCF_054057015.1). Lineage (NCBI taxonomy): Bacteria > Pseudomonadati > Pseudomonadota > Alphaproteobacteria > Hyphomicrobiales > Nitrobacteraceae > Bradyrhizobium > Bradyrhizobium sp. JR3.5. The sequence goes on along the minus strand of NZ_JBSRYV010000002.1, from coordinate 1,764,691 downwards.
GGTTCGCGTGAAGAAAATGCGTCAAAACGAGAATCTACCCCAGGGAGCATGTGATGCAGGTCAACCCCTATCTCTCCTACGACGGCAATTGCGGCGCCGCGCTGAACTTCTACCAGAAGGTTCTCGGTGCGCGGATCGAGGAAACCTATCCCTACGGCGAGGGCAATCCGGAGATGCAGACGCCGCCCGGCTGGAAGGACAAGATCATGCACGCCAGGGTCTCGATCGACGGCGAGATCATCATGGCTTCCGACGCCCCGCCCGGCCACTTCCAGAAGCCGCAGGGGTTTCACGTCTCGCTGCAGGTCGAGGATCCCACGGAGGCCGCGAGCCGCTTCAAGGCGCTGTCCGAAGGCGGCACGGTCACCATGCCGTTCGGCAAGACCTTCTTCTCCAACGGTTTCGGCATGTGCGTCGATCAGTTCGGCATCCCCTGGATGGTGAACTGCCCGCAGCAGATGTAGGCCGCAAGCGACCCGGTCGGGACCGCCATCCTGAGGTGGCCGCTTCTTCAGTGGCCCTCGAAGGATCGACGGCCCGGCTGGTGGCCGCGCATCCTTCGAGGCTGGCCCAGCAGCGCAATTGCGCCGCAAGGCTCGCACCTCCAGCGACAATGGCGCAGCCATTGCGCGGGGATGACGGGACGGAGAGAGCGCTTCACCTGCACTGCGGATAGATCGCCGCGAGCTCGCGGCCGCGGAGCAGCAGCAGGCGTGAGGTCAGGCCGCCGCGGCGCACGATCCAGCCGCGTACCGGCGCCGGATAGGCCTCCAGCACCGCCTCGGATGCTTCCGGCTCCGCATAGGTTCGGCCGCGCCGGTCGATCGAGCGCGCGGCGTGGAAGCCGAGCACGGCGCGCCGCGTCACGCAGATACGGTCGCCCGGCACCATCGAGAGCACCAGCGTGCAGGCCGACAGGCACGGCCCGTCGATCACCACGCGCTCGCCTGACTCGCGCACTTTGTCGAACAGTTCGATGAACGGGCCGACCTGCCCGCCGGGGCTGGCGAGGATGCGGACATCGGCCTGTGCGCCGGAGACACCGGCAAGCAGCGCTGCCATCCCCAAGATCGTCGAGATCGTCGACATCTTCCAGATCGCACCGATGCGCATACGGCGGTTCCTTCCGTTAGCGTCGCTCTGGCTGGCGCCATGCTCCAGTTTGGCTAGCGCATGCGGCGACAGTTTGTCAGCCCGCGCCGGAGACGCCGGCCTCGGCAAAGGTCGCCATGCCGCTATGACAGGCGAGCGCCGCGCGCAGCAGCAGGATCGCAACCCCTGCGCCGGAGGCTTCGCCGAGCCGCATCTCGAGATCGAGCAGGGGCGCGAGCTGCAGTTCGCGCAGCAGCTGGCGATGGCCGAGTTCGGCCGAGACATGCCCGGCGCGGCAATGCGCGAGGCTATCAGGCGCAAGCCGCGCCAGCGGCAGCACTGCCGATGTCGCGACGAAGCCGTCGAGCAGCACCGGGATCGATCGTGCCCGCGCTGCCAGCACGGCGCCTGCGATGGCCGCGAGCTCGCGGCCGCCGAGCGCGACGGCGACGGCGAGGGGATCGTCGAGCAGGCTGCGATGCAGCTTCAGCGCGGTATCGATCACGGTGCGCTTGCGCAGTAGGCCGGCATCGTCGACGCCGGTGCCGCGGCCGGCCCAGCGCGCGCCGCGCCCGCCCATCAACGCCGCGCACAGCGTCGCGGCGACCGTGGTGTTGGCGATGCCCATCTCGCCGACCACGAGCAAATCGCATCGCTCCGGCACCGTGCGCCAGCCGGCGTCGAACGCGACGAGGAAATCGGCGCCATCCATCGCCGGCGCCATCGTGAAATCGCGGGTCGGACGTGCGAGCTCGAGCGGCTCGACGCGCAGCTCGGCCCCGGCAAGCTTGGCGATCTGGTTGATCGCGGCACCTCCCGCGGCGAAATTCGCCACCATCTGCGCGGTGACTTCAGAAGGAAATGCGGAGACGCCGCGCTCGGCGATGCCGTGATTGCCGGCGAACACGGCGATCGCGACCTGGTCGAGCCGGGGAATCTCGCGGCGCTGCCAGCGTGCCAGCCAGATCGCGACCTCTTCCAGCCGGCCGAGGCTCCCCGGCGGCTTGGTCAGGTTCTGCTGGCGCAGCGTGGCGGCCGCGGCGCTCGCCGCGTCGCCTTCGGGCAGGTCGCGACAAAAGCTGCGGATGTCGTCTAGAGTACTGAACTGCATGCGATTCCCTCGTCGAGCGGGCCGCAAACTAAAGCATGTTCCGGAGCGCTGTGAAGCGGTTTTCCCGCGCGACAAACGCGTAGCGCTTGCGCGGAGATCATGCCCTAACAGGAGGGTGAAGCGCGGTGACCATCCAACCTGACCTCATCGCGTTTTAGAACAATTTTGAAGGCCGGGACTTTGAATACCAAGACCATGCGTGACTTGCTCGACGATCTCAGGACCGCCATCGCCTTTCTGACCCGGCTGCCGATGCCGCATCCGGACGGCGCGCGGCCGGAGGGCTTTGCCCGGGCGCAGCGGCTGTTCCCCCTGGTCGGCGCCGGCATCGGGGCCGCGATCGGCCTGTTCTGTCTGCTGCTGCGGACGATCGGTGTCCCGGACCTCGCCGCGGCGGCACTGGCGCTCGGCGGCGGCGCGCTGCTGACCGGCGCGCTGCACGAGGACGGGCTCGCCGATGTCGCCGACGGGTTCGGCGGCGGCCGCGATGTAGCGGCCAAGCTCGAGATCATGCGCGACAGCCGGCTCGGCACCTATGGCGCGCTGGCGCTGCTGGTGAGCTTTGCCACCAGGTTCGCGGCGCTGGCCGCGCTTCCCAACGATATGGTGGTGCAGAGCCTGATATCAGCGCATGCGCTCGGCCGCGGCGTGTTGCCGTGGATCGCGATCAGCCTGCCTTACGCGCGCAAGGATGGGCTCGCGGCCAATGCCGGCCGGCCCGACGGCACGATTGCGGCGGTCGCGGCCGGCATTGCGCTGGTGATCGCAATCCTCGTCTTGCCGTTCGGCAGCGCGCTGCTGGCGGCGATCGCGGCCGGCGCGGGCGCATTGATCATGGCGCTGCTGGCAAATCGGCAGATCGGCGGCCAGACCGGCGACGTGCTTGGCGGGGCAGAGCAGGTTGCGGAGACCGCGATCCTGGTGCTGCTCGCGGCGCGATTCGGGTGAGCGAAACATGGATCACGAAACGCATCTCTGGCTGATCCGCCACGCGCCGGTCGACGGTCCGCGCGGCGTGATCCACGCGCCGGACGCGCCCGCCGACCTCGGCGATGCCGCGGCCTTTGCAGCGCTAAAGGCGCGGCTGCCGGCTGACGCTTTCGCGGTGTGCAGTCCGGCGCGGCGCACAAGCGAGACTGCCGCACGGCTCGGCCTCACGGCAACGGCGGATGATGCCTTTCGCGAGCAGGATTTTGGCGACTGGACCGGCCGTCGGCATAGCGAGATCGAGCAAGAGCTCGGCGCGGAAGCCTATCGCGTGTTCTGGCAATCGCCGGGGACCAACCGGCCGCCGGGCGGCGAAAGTTTTGCCGATCAGATCGCGCGCGCACGGACAGGGTTGGCGCGCCTGCCGGCCGGCGACGTCGTGCTGGTCGTGCACTCCGGCACCATCCGCGCGATCCTCGCAATCGCGCTCGAGCTCGTGCCGGAATTGGCACTGCGCTTCGTCATCGATCCGCTGTCGCTGACGCGGATCGACCGGCTGGCTGGCAGCTGGCGCGTTGTCGCGGTGAATGGGCGGTAGGCCTTCTCGCTGCTTTCTACCGGTCACCCCCGCGCAAAGGCTTCGCCTTTGTCGCTGGAGGTGCGAGCAGAGCGAGCCTCGAAGGGTGCACGGCCACCAGCCGGGCCGTCGACCCTTCGAGACGCGCGCAAGAGCGCGCTCCTCAGGGTGACGGGCAACGAGGAGGAATGCTGCTACAGAAAGGCGCTACCCATTCCGCGGCTGGCCGCGCAGCGTCGGCAGGCCGATGCCGGCGGCGTCGAAGCCGCCGTCGACGGCGAGGATCTGGCCGGTGATGTAGCTGGCGCGATCCGAGCACAGGAAGAAGATGGCTTCCGCGAGCTCCTCTTCCAGCCCGTAGCGGTTGAGCGGAATGGCGTCGTGATAGTCGGCGCGGATCTCCGGCGTGTGGACGGCCTTGGCCATCGCGGTCTCGACCGGCCCGGGCGCGACGCCGTTGACGCGGATTCCGAGCGAGGCGAGCTCGACCGCGAGCTGCTTGGTGAGGTGGGCGAGGCCGGCCTTGCTGGTGCCGTAGGCCGAGCGCAGCGTCGAGGCGCGCACCGCCGAGATCGAGGTGATGTTGACGATTGCGCCGCCGCCATGCTCGCGCATCACAGGCGCAGCCGCCTTGGTGCACAGGAACGGGCCGGTGAGGTTGACCGCCATGATCCGGTTCCAGTCGGCGTCGGAGGTCTCCAGCACCGGCGTGAACACGGCAATACCGGCGTTGTTGACCAGCGCGTCGAGCCGGCCGAAGCGCTCCGTGATCGCCGCGATCGCGGCTGCCACGCCAGCGGCATCCGATACGTCGCAGGTCAGCGCCAGCGTCGTGTCGGGCTGCTTCAATGCCGCGACCGCGGCGCGCAGCAATTCGCCCTCGATGTCGAGCAGCGCGACGCGCCAGCCGTCGGCGACAAAGCGCTTCGCTGCGGCAAGCCCGATGCCGCGCGCGGCGCCGGTCACGAGTGCGACTTTGGGGGAAGCGGAATTCATCGGATGGTCCATCGGTTCGGGCAGCAAGTCCCGACCGTCTGCGACCTTTGTCCGGTGATGTCAACCTGAGAGGCGTTAAGCTTGCTCTGCCGTCATTGCGAGGAGCGATAGCGACGAAGCAATCCATTCTCGCCGTGCCGCGCCCGAGAAGGAGCGTCTCGAAGGATGCACGGCCCCCAGTCCGGGCCGTACACCCTTCGAGGCTCGCTCCACTCGCACCTCAGGGTGACGGGGAGGAAGTTTCAGCTACGCCGCGAGCTCGGCCGAGGCGCGCTGCATGTTGGTCGACATGTCCTGCGTCACGATGCTCTGCTCCTCGACCGCGGCGGCGGTGGAGGTGATGTATTCGTTGACGCCGGCGATCGCCGCCTTGATCTCGGACAGCGAGGTGACCACCTCGGCGGCGATCGAGTTCAGCGCATCGATCTCCGAGGAGATCGTGTCGGTCGCCTGCTTGGCCTGGTTGGCGAGGCTCTTTACCTCGGAGGCCACCACCGCGAAGCCGCGTCCGGCTTCGCCCGCACGCGCCGATTCGATCGTGGCGTTGAGCGCGAGCAGGTTGATCTGGCCGGTGATGCTCGAGATCATCTCCACGATGCCGCTCATCGCCTGCGCTGCGGCATTGAGCTTCTGCGCCTGTCCGTCGGCAGCCTCGACGCGGCCGGTGGCGACCGCGGCGTTCTGCTTCGACTTGGTCATGGTCTCCGAGATCTCGCGGATCGAGGCGCTCATCTCCTCGCTGCCGGCGGCGACCGCCTCGATCAGGCCGCGCGCACTGTCGGCCTTCTTGCGGCCGATCGCCTGCGCGGTGATGTCGGTGGCGTATTTCACCACCTTGTAGGGCTTGCCGTTGAGATCGAGGATCGGGTTGTAGGAAGCCTGGATCCAGATCTCGCGGCCGCCCTTGGCGATGCGCTTGTATTCGGCGGCCTGGAACTCGCCGCGGTTCAGCGCTCCCCAGAACTCGCGGTAGCCCGCCGAGCTCGCCTCGACCGACTCGACGAACATGCTGTGATGCTTGCCCTGAATCTCGGCGAGCAGATAGCCCATCGCGGCGAGGAAGTTCGGGTTCGCGGTGCGGATGGTGCCGTCCATGTTGAACTCGATCACGGCTTGCGACTTGCCGATCGCGTCGATCTGGCCGTCATTGTCGGCGGCCCTCAGCTTCTGCTGCGTGACGTCGCTCGCGAACTTGACGACCTTGAACGGTTTGCCGCGGTCGTCGAGGATCGGGTTGTAGCTGGCGAGGATCCAGATCTCCTTGGCGCCCTTGGCAAGCCGCTTGAACTCGCCGGTCACGAACTCGCCGCGGTTCAGCCGTGCCCAGAACTCCCGATAGGCCGGGCTGTCGCGGTCGGCCGGCGGCATGAACATGCTGTGATGCTTGCCCTGGATCTCGGCGAGCGAGTAACCCATCACGCCGAGGAAGTTCTCGTTGGCATTGACGATGGTGCCGTCCATGTTGAACTCGATCACCGCCTGCGCGCGGCCGATCGCGGCGATCTTGCCGGCATCTTCCATGCTGTGGATCTTCTGCGCGGTGATGTCGGTGGCGAACTTGATGACGCCGACCGGCTTGCCGTTCTTGTCCAGGATCGGGTTGTAGGAGGCCTGGATCCAGACCTCGCCGCCGCCCTTGGCAATGCGCTTGTACTGCGCGGCCTGGAATTCGCCGCGATTCAGGCTCGCCCAGAACGCGCGATAGTCGTGGCTGTCGCGATACGCCGGCTCGACGAACATGCTGTGGTGCTTGCCCCTGATCTCGTCGAGCGAGTAGCCCATCGCGTTCAGGAAGTTCTCGTTGGCGGTGACGATGGTGCCGTCGAGCCTGAACTCGATCACCGCCTGCGATTTGCCGATCGCTGCGGCTTGCGCCAGTGCATTGTCGATGTTTGCCTTGTTGCTGAAACTGAACATCAGGGCTCCGTGAGGGGTCAAATGAAACGGGATGGAAAAGCAGATCGCGGCAACTCACGGAAAGGTTGCAGCGAGCCGTTTAGCATCGGTAAAGCCTGCGGCTTGGCACGGACTGCATAATGCAGCGCGGCGCGCGCGCATCTATCTCAGATTGCGAAGTAATTTTCTGATCTGCACGTTGTCATCCATAGTCGTGATGCGATGTTCACCGTAATCTTACGGACGAAAATCGATGACAACTTTGGTCCGATGCAGATGATTGCAACGCGTGCACTTCAGCAACGCTGATAGGCCTATTACGAAGGCTGATATTGCTGACGGCTTCACGGATCGATCCTGCACGTCGATTCGCGGTGCTCGACGAATCCGCGTCGCGTCGATGCCCGCTCTCGGCGCCCGGCGCCGGCCAAAATAATTGCCGCACGAGATGTCGGCAGGGCGGTCTCCGGTTCGTCCTCCGGGTACTGGTTCCATGATGGAGTTCTGATGTCGCTGACCCTGCATTACCACCCGCTGTCCTCGTTCTGCTGGAAGGCGCTGGTCGCGCTTTACGAGAACGGCGCGCCGTTCACGCCGAACATGGTCAATCTCGGCGATCCCGCCGAGCGCGCGGCGCTGCTCGCGCTGTGGCCGATCGGCCGCTTTCCCGTGCTGCGCGACGAGGCGCGTGGCGAGACGGTGCCTGAATCGAGCATCGTCATCGAATATCTCGACCGGCACTATCCCGGGACCGCCAGGTTGATTCCTGACGACCCGGAGCTTGCGTTGCAGACCCGGCTGCGCGATCGCTTCCTCGATCTCTACGTCCATCTGCCGTTGCAGAGGATCGTCGGCGACCGGCTGCGTCCGGCGGACAGCAAGGATCCGCGGGGTGTCGCCGAGGCGCGGGCCCAACTCCGCACCTCCTATGCGATCCTCGACCAGCAGCTCGTGCATGGCGGCTGGATGATGGGTGAGCAGGTCTCGCTGGCCGACTGCGCCGCCGCGCCGGCGCTGTTCTACGGCAACAAGGTCGAGCCGATCGGGGAGGGCCATCCGCATCTGGCGGCCTATCTCGAGCGGCTGAAGGCGCGGCCGTCCTTCGCGCGCGTCCTCAAGGAAGCGGAGCCCTATTTCGGCATGTTCCCCAAGGAGGACTGAAAAGGAAGCCTGAAAAGGAACCTGAGGTCCGGTCAGGACCCCGAAAATAAATGCGGCGCGATGTCGTTTTCGCGCCGCCCCGTTCGTCATCTCCCTGAAGCCCGGGTTCTGGAGCGCCGGTCGCGCCGAGGCGCCCGGGCGACATCTGTGTGGAGACGACATGGCTGCAGCTGGCAACAGGGCGGAGATCATCCGCGGGATCTTCGCCGCCTATCTCGCCAATGACCGCGCGAGCGTCGAGGCCGCGTTCGCGGAGGATTTCCGCTTCTCGACGCCCTATGGCGAGAACATCGACAAGCCGCGCTATTTCGCCGAGTGCTGGCGCGACTCTGGCTGGATCGGCCGCCACGAGATCGAGCGCATCATGGTCGACGGCGTTGAGGCCTACGTCACCTATCGCTGCGTTGCCCGGGACGGCAAGAGCTTCCGCAACACCGAGTTCTTCGTGTTCGACGGCGACAAGGTGTCGCGCATTGACGTCTATTTCGGTCCGTCGCATCAGGACGGCGAACTGGTCAGGCAGGATCGATGAGGCAGCCTCGGTGATATCGCTCGCGCGATCGTCGCAGGCGAGCACGAATTCTGCGAAGGAAACCTGGAAAATGTCCATTGCGAGTGAAAGCAGCGGCCTGTCGCAGGCACGGCTCGGACGCATGCGCGAGGTGCTGGCGCGCCATGTCGATGCTGGCGACCTTCCAGGCCTCGTGGCGCTGGTCAGCCGTCGCGGCGAGATCCATGCCGATGTGCTTGGACGCATGGCGGTGGACGGGCCGCCGATGCAGCGCGACACCATCTTCCGCATCGCCTCGATGACCAAGCCGGTGACGGCGGTCGCCGCGATGATCCTGGTCGAGGAATGTCGGCTCAGGCTCGATGATCCCCTCGATCGCTGGCTGCCCGAACTCGCCGATCGCAAGGTGTTGCGCAGCATCGAATCCGAGATCAATGACACGGTACCGGCCAAGCGCGCGATCACGCTGCGCGACCTTCTGACCTTCCGTCTCGGGCTCGGCATGATCCCGGTGTTTCCGGCGCGCTATCCGATCCAGATGGCGATCGCGGATGCCGGCTTCGCGCCCGGGCCGGTGTTTCCGCCGGACGAATTGCTGCGCCGCTACGGCACGCTGCCGCTGGCCTATCAGCCCGGTGAACGCTGGCTCTACGACGCGGGGAGCCAGATCCTCGGCGTCCTGATCGCGCGTGTTGCCGGAACCTCGTTCGCCGGCTTCCTGCAGGAGCGGATCTTCGGGCCGCTCGGCATGAACGATACGGCTTTCCACGTGCCGCAACACAAGTTGTCGCGATTTGCGACGTCCTATGGACGCGATCATGCGAGCGGCACGCTGAAAGTGTTCGACGTACCCGCGACCGGCAAATACGCGGCGCCGCCGGTGTTCGAGAACGGCAGCGCCGGGCTGGTGTCGACCGCGGATGATTTCAACGCCTTCGCGCAGATGATGCTCAATGGCGGGCGGCTCGGCACCGAGCGCATTCTGTCGCGCCCCTCGGTGGAGCTGATGACCTCGAACCAGCTCACGCCGGAACAAGGGCTTGGCTCCGAGCTGTTGCTCGGTGCGTCGCGCGGCTGGGGTTTCGGGCTGTCGGTCGTCACCGCGCGCGACGATCTCTGTCATGTGCCGGGTCGCTACGGCTGGGACGGCGGCTATGGCACCTCCTGGTATTCCGACCCGCGTGAAGCGATGACCGGAATCCTGCTGACCCAGCGCATGATGGATTCGCCGCAGCCGCCCGCGGTGTTCTCCGATTTCTGGACGCTCGCCTATCAGGCGATCGATGACTAGCGCGGAGCGTGCGTCAATGACCTCGAGAATAATTTCAAACGCCGTGTCGGAATCGCAAACTCTGCATCGTCGTTCAATCGAGCGCCGGTGCTGAGATCGGCTCAGAGACAACGGAGCAGGACGATGAAGTTCATGGTGATCGTGAAGGCGAACAAGGATACCGAGGCCGGCGTGATGCCGAGCACCGAGCTGCTTGCCGCGATGGGCAAGTTCAACGAGGAGATGGTCAAGGCCGGCGTGATGCAGGCCGGCGAGGGCCTGCATCCGACCAACAAGGGCGCGCGCGTAAAATATGCCGGCGGGCAGAGCACCGTGAGCCACGGACCGTTCAGCCCGACCGGCGATCTGGTCTGTGGCTTCTGGCTGATCGAGACCAGGTCGCTCGATGAAGCGATCGACTGGATGAAGCGCGCGCCGTTCGGCGGCGGCTCCGAGATCGAGATCCGCCAGGTGTTTGCCGCGGAGGATTTCGGCGAGGCGCTGACGCCCGAGCTGCGCGAGCAGGGAGAGCGCCTGCGCGCGCAGGCTGGAAAGAAGTAACGATTTCGTCATTCCGGGCCTGCGCATCCCGGAACGACGAGGGGAAAGAGTCACACGCGATTCAACAGACAAGGAAGCCCGACCAATGCGTTTCATGATGCTGATGATCCCGCTCGGCTACGAGTCCGCGCCGGCCAAACTCGAGCTCGACCCGGAACGGGTCGCCGCGATGATGCGATACAATCAGGCGCTGAAGGACGCCGGCGTGCTGATCACGCTGGAAGGCCTGCATCCGCCGGCGTCAGGCGCGCGGGTCAAGTTCGATACCGGCGAGCCCATGGTGGTCGACGGCCCCTTCACCGAGGCCAAGGAAGTGATCGGCGGCTTCTGGATGATCGAGGTTGCCTCGCGCGCCGAAGCGATCGCATGGGCGAAGCAGTGCCCCGCCAGTGCGAACGAGATGATCGAGATCCGACAGGTGCAGGAGATGGCGGATTTCTCCGAGGAAGTGCAGCAGGCGGCTTCGACCTTCGAGCATCCGCAGGGCGGCTGGGGCAAGGCGCTCCGCTAGATCCCAAACGAGAAGCGACGCCGCTCCAAAGCGGCATCGCGCGACCGACCGATCGTCAAACCACCACAACGGAGAAGCACGATGAGCACCAACACCTTCCTCGCCGTCTACCTCGGCGGCGGCAAAACCGGTTCGCGCATGGCCGCCTGGAACGCGCTGCCGGAGGCCGAACGGCGTGCCAAGGAGCAGCAGGGCATGGCCGCGTGGGGCGCCTGGGTCGAGAAGCACCACGACGTGATCGTCGAGATGGGCGGGCCGCTCGGCAAGACCAAGCAGGTCGGCGCCGGCGGCACCGCCGACATCGCCAATCTGATGACCGGCTTCACCGTGGTGCGCGCGCCCTCGCATGAGGCGGCGGCAAAGCTGTTCGAGAACCACCCGCACTTTGCGATCTTCCCCGGCGAGGCCGTGGAGATCATGCCGGTGCTGCCGATCCCGGGGCGCTAGTTCCTGGGGCGCTAGTCCCCGGGGCGCTGGAGCGCCAAACTCACTATACCTCTCCCGCTTCCCACCCGCTTCCCGCGGGAGAGGGCTCCCTTCCGGAGAACGAACGTCTGCTTGTTCGATCTACCGACAAGCTGCGTGCAATTGATCCCGCCCGACATCGCCCTCACGTCATGCCGGCCCAAGCAAATCTGAAAACCCCGGGTGGAGGTCTCGCGCCATGGCGAAGCTCGTCTTCGGATTGAACCAGTCACTCGACGGCTATGTCGATCATCAGGCCATGCTGCCGGACACCGGGCTGTTTCGTCATTTCATCGAGCAAGTGCGCGGCGTGACCGGCATGATGTACGGCCGCCGCATGTACGAGGTGATGCGCTATTGGGACGAAGACCTCCCTGACTGGGATGCGGAGGAGCGCGACTATGCGGCAGCGTGGCGGAGCCGGCCAAAGTGGGTCGTGTCGCGCTCGCTGAAGTCGGTCGGACCCAACGCGACGCTCGTCGAGGGGGACCTCGCGGCGGCGGTGCGCGGGCTGAAGGCCCGGCTCGACGGCGAGATCGAGGTCGCCGGACCAGAGCTGGCGGGGAACCTGACCGGGCTTGGCCTGATTGACGAGTATCGAATCTACCTCCGGCCCATCGTGCTTGGTCGCGGCAAGCCGTTCTTTGCCGGCCCCCGCGCGCCGCTCCGCCTCGTCGCAAGCGATCGGCTGGGTGAGAACACGATCAGGTTGACCTACGTTCCCGCCTAGTCACGCAATGCGCCTGACGGCTTGGCGAGGAAGTCCTCGACGACGTTCAGCCAACTGATCCGTTAATCTTGATGAACCGCCCGCCTGGCCGCTAGTGACCTTTACCGGCGGCTCATGTAAAAGCCGTTCACATGAGCTGGCGCAAGGACCAAGGCCGCGCCGAGCGCGGCTATCATCACGGCAATCTCAAAGAGGCGTTGCTGCAGGCAGCCCTCGACCTGATCTCGAAGAAGGGGCCGGCCGGCTTCACCTTCGCCGACGCCGCGCGAATGGCCGGCGTCAGCCCCGCCGCGCCCTACCGCCACTTCCGCGACCGTGACGAACTGATCGCCAGCATCGCACAGCGCGGCTTCGAGCAGTTCGAGGCGCTCCTGACGCAGGCCTGGGACGACGGCCGCCCCGACACCGTCTCGGCGTTCGAGCGGGTCGGCAAGGCCTATCTCGCCTTTGCGCGTGAGGAGCCCGCGTTCTACTCCGCGATGTTCGAATCCGGCCTGCCGGTCGATTCCAATCCGACCTTGATGGCGGCAAGCGAACGCGCATTTGCGATCATCCGCGCCGCCGCCGAGCGGCTCGCGGCGCTGGCGCCGCCCGGCACACCGCGCCCGCCGGCGATGATGATGGCGCTGCATATCTGGTCGATGTCGCACGGCGTCGCCTCGCTGTTCGGCCGCGGCGATGCCGCGCGGCGCAAGCTGCCGATGTCGCCGGAGGATCTGCTCGAGGCCGAAGTGCTGATCTATCTGCGCGGCCTTGGCTTCCTCACCGATCGCAGGCCGGGAACCGCGGCAGCCGACGAAGAGCCGGCCGGCGACAGATCCGGCCCGTGGGGCAAGCCGAAATAAGGTTCAACGACCAAGCCAAAAATAATCCGAGGGGTGCGTCATCTGCTCTGCTTGACTTTCCCAAGGGCTCGGCTATCTATGTAAATGTTATTTACATTCACAACGGCGTGATTGCCGTGATGGAGAAGGAAATGGCCTACACCGCAGATGTCAATCGCTGGCGCGGCCCCGTCGAAGAGCCCTACCGTCCACACTTCTACGCAACGCCGTGGCATCCCCTGAAGATCGCCGGGATCATCCTCGGCTTCATGATCTGGTGGCCGATCGGCCTCGCCCTTCTCTTTTTCACACTCGGGAGCAGAAAAATGGCCTGTTGGAGTCACTACGATCAGGATCGCTGGGCGAACAAGATGGACCGCATGCAGGACAAGATGGAGCGGATGAAGAGCCGCATGGAGCGCCGCGGCTTCCCGTTCGGCGGCTTCGGCCCGCCCACCAGCGGCAACCGCGCCTTCGACGAGTACCGCCAGGATACCCTGCGCCGGCTCGAGGAAGAGCAGGTCGAGTTCAAGAACTTCCTCGATCGCCTGCGCCACGCCAAGGACAAGGAAGAGTTCGACGCCTTCATGGCGCAGCACAAGACCCGTCCGACCCCGCCGAACGATCAGCCGCCGCAGAGCTGATCCCGCGAGGCAAGCACTGAGCCTTCAGGCGATGTGCCCCCATAGAACCTGATGGCCCTGAGCCGCCCGTTTGCGACAAGCAAGCGGGCGGTTTGCATTGTGCGGCCGCCCTGCCCACTCTATCGTCGAGCGATGAGGTGAAGCGATGGCGGCTTTTGCAACGGCGAGTCCTGACGATCTCTGGCTTGCGATCCGGCGCGAGGCGGATGCCGCTGTTGTCGCCGATCGCTTTCTCGAGGCATCGGCTGCCTTCATCCTCGACCAGGGCGATCTCGGCGGCGCGCTCGCCTTCCTGATCGGCCGGGCTATCTGCCGCGCCGAGGCCGATCGCGCGCAGTTCATGCGGACGGCCCGCGAGACGTTCGCGGCCGAACCCGCGCTGGTCGATGCCGCGGCCACCGATCTTGTGGCCATCGTGCGCCGCGACCCGGCGATCACGGGCTTGCTGCCGCCGCTCCTCAACTTCAAGGGCTACGTCGCGCTGCAAGCCTGGCGCGTATCGAACTGGCTGTGGCGCCACGATCGCCCCGACCTTGCGCTGTTGATGCACAGTGCCGCGGCGGACCAGTTGCAGATTAGCATTCACCCGTCGGCCCGGATCGGAGCGGCGGTTTTCCTCGATCACGGCACTGGCATCATCATCGGCGCGTTGGCTTCCATCGGCGACGAGGTCACGATCCTGCAGAACGTGACCATCGCGCGGCATCAGGATGACCCGCGCCACGCGCCGACGATCGGCCGCGGCGTGCTGCTCAGCGCCGGCGCAACGCTGATCGGAAACCTCTCTGTCGGCGACTTCGCCAAGGTCGGCGCCGGCGCGTTGGTGACGTCGGATGTGCCGGCCGGCTGCACCGCCGTCGGTGTGCCGGCGCGGCTGACCAATTGCGCGGAGGCGGGTGCGCTTTCGTGAGGTGAGCGCACCGATCGGGGCCCTTCGCGTCGTCACGTCGGCACGAGCATGTCGGCGAGTTGCGTAAAGCTGTTCGCGTGGAGGTCGATCCAGGATTCCGGCGCGACGTCGACCTTCGCCGCCGGCCCGAATTCCAGCGGACGGGCGACGAATGCGGTGCGCATGCCGAAGGTGCGGGCCGCCTTCAGGTCATATTTGTGGCAGGCGACCATCAGGATCCTGTCGGCGGGATAGCCGAGGTAGTCGACGGCGAGCTGATACACCGCGGGTGACGGCTTGTAGCTGCGTGCAAGCTGCGCGGTCAGCACGGCGTCGAACGGCAGCTTGGCGTGCTTGACCACTGCCACCACGGCGGCCATGCCGGCATTCGACAAGGTCGAGGTCACGAACCGGCTGCGCAGGCGCGCAAGGCCTTCGAGACTGTCGGGCCAGGCGTCGAGCCTGCTCCACACCGTGTTCAGTTCGTCGCGCTCGTCGCTCGAGAAGGCCTCCGAGAGGCCGTGGCGATCGAGCAGCACATCGAGCGCCTCGCGATAGATGCGGTCGACCCGAATCCACGGGCGCTTCCCGGCGATCACATCGTCGAGCGCGGCACGATAGAGATCGCGCCACTCGCTCGAGAGTTTGGCCCAGTCGAGCGTGAGCCCCTTCGCGGCGTTGACGGCCTGCCCGGCACGCAGGATCGGCTGATAGAAATCGACGCACGTCCCCTGGACGTCGAACGCGATGGCGCGGATCTCATCGCGCCATGGCGCGGCGCCTGCCGGCTGTATCCCCGTCATCGCGGCCATGATCGATAGTCCTCCAGCAGTCATGAAGTGTCGTCTGGTCAGATCGGGTAGCATGGTTTGTTCCCCGGTTGCGGTATCGGGAGCAGGCGCACCAATTCCCTTGTCAGGTGAGCACGCTTGGCTGGCTCCCTCTCCCGCTTGGGGTGGGGGCTTTCACCGCGAGTCACGCCGTGGAGAGAACCCCCACCCGGATCGCATCTGCGATGCGATCCGGCCTCCCCCGCAAGCGGGAGAGGCGGACGGAGTTCGCGGCTTGCTAACGCCCCTCACACATTCGATCCATGGATCGCGTCGATCACGGCGTCGGTCACTTCCCTGGTCGTCGCCTTGCCGCCGACGTCGGGCGTCAGCACGCCGGCCGCGCACACCTTCTCGACCGCGGCCATCAGGCGCGCGGCGGCGTCCTTTTCGCCGAGATGCTCCAGCATCTGCGCGCCGGTCCAGAAGGTCGCGACCGGATTTGCGATGCCCTTGCCGGTGATGTCGAACGCCGAGCCGTGGATCGGCTCGAACATCGAGGGGAAGCGGCGCTGCGGATCGATGTTGCCGGTCGGGGCGACGCCGAGGCTGCCGGCCAGGGCACCTGCGAGATCCGAGAGAATGTCCGCATGCAGATTGGTTGCCACGATGGTATCGAGGCTCTTCGGATGCAGCGTCATCCGCACCGTCATGGCGTCGACCAGCATCTTGTCCCAGGTCACATCGGGGAATTCCTTGGCCACTTCGGCGGCGATCTCGTCCCACATCACCATGCCGTGGCGCTGCGCGTTCGACTTCGTCACCACAGTGAGGAATTTGCGCCGCCGCGACTGCGCGAGCTGGAACGCGTAGCGCATGATCCGCGTCACGCCGACGCGGGTAAAGACCGCGACTTCGGTGCCGACCTCTTCCGGCAGGCCGCGGTGTGCACGTCCGCCCATCCCGGCATATTCGCCTTCGGAATTCTCGCGCACGATCACCCAATCGAGATCGCCGACGCCGACATTGCGCAGCGGCGAAGCGACACCGGGCAGGATTTTTGTCGGCCGCACATTGGCGTACTGGTCGAAGCCCTGGCAGATCGGTAAGCGAAGGCCCCACAGTGTGATGTGGTCGGGCACGTCAGGCGCGCCGACCGCACCGAAATAGATCGCGTCGAAGTTCTTCAGGTCGGCGAGGCCGTCGGCCGGCATCATCACGCCGTGCTTCTTGTAGTAGTCCGAGCCCCAGTCGAAGGTCTTGACGTTGAAGCTGAGGTCGCCGCTGCGCTTCGCCAGCGCCTCGAGCACGCGGACACCCGCGGAGATCACTTCGGGGCCGATGCCGTCGGCGGGGATAGCGGCGATGGAATGGGTACGCATGGGTTGTCTCCGGATCAAGTGGTTAGCGGGTTCGCATAGGGTTAGGTTGCGGTTCGGCTGGCACGGGTGCGCCTTGCGCGCGCGACAGCAGCAGCGTGAGCACGGCCGAGAGCACTAGCAGGGCGGCGACGAAATAGAGACCGCCCTCGAAACTGCCGGTGCGTTCCTTGATCCAGCCGATCATTGCCGGGCCGACGAAGCCGCCGAGATTGCCGATCGAGTTGATGGTGGCGATCCCTGCCGCGGCGGCCGAGCCTGATAGAAACATGGTCGGCATGCTCCACAGCGGCGGCTTCGAGGAGGAGATGCCGATATTGACCAGGGTCAGCGCCGCGATCACGGCGGCAAGGCCGGTCCACAATCCGGCAAGCGCAAGTCCCGCCGCCGCGATCAGGCAGGCGATCACGACGTGCCAGGTGCGTTCGCCGGTGCGGTCGGAATGCCGCGCCCACAGGATCATCGCGATCACAGCGATAGTCGCCGGCACCGCGTTGAGGAAGCCGACTTGCAGCGACGACAGGCCGAACGCTTTGATGATCTGCGGCGCCCACACGCCAAGTGTGTAGAGCCCGGCCGAGGTGCCGAAATAGACCAGCGCCAGCGCCAGCACGCGCGGATCGGCGAGGCCGCGCCAGATGCTGTGGCTCGCGGTGGCGGCCTTGCCGTCGGTCTCGGCCTTCATGGTCTTGACCAGCCAGGCGCGCTCGTCGTCGGCGAGCCATCTGGCCTGCTCCGGCCGGTCGGTCATGAAGCCGAGCACGACGAAGCCGAGCAGCACGGCGGGCACAGCCTCCAGCACGAACAGCCATTGCCAGCCCTTGAAGCCGAACAGGCCGTCCATCTCGAGCAGCGCGCCCGACACCGGCGAGCCGAGCACGGTCGAGAGCGGTGCCGCGGCCATGAACAGCGCGGTGACGGCGGCGCGCTGCCGCGCCGGGAACCAGTAGGACAGGTAGAGGATGATGCCGGGGAAGAAGCCGGCTTCCGCGGCGCCAAGCAGGAAGCGCAGCACGTAGAAGCTGGTCGCGCCCTGCACCAGCGCCATCGCCGCCGAGACCAGGCCCCAGGTGATCATCACCCGCGCGATCCAGATCCGCGCGCCGATCTTGTGCAGGATGATGTTGGAGGGCACCTCGAACAGGAAGTAGCCCCAGAAGAAGATACCGGCGCCGAAGCCATAGACCGTCGGCGACAGGCCGATGTCCTTGTTCATGGTCAGCGAGGCGAAGCCGATGTTGACGCGGTCGATGAAGGCCACGAAGTACAGCAGCATGATGAACGGCACGATGCGCAGTGAGATCTTGCGCAACACGCGCGTGCCAAGCTGGCTTTCCATGGGCTTCCTCAAGGTTCGTCTTGTTTGTTGGGACGGTGCATTTCGCCGCGCCACCGGGAAGCCTAGAAGCTCGCGCCCTTCCGGTTCAATCCGCGCCGGTTTATACAAAAAAATGATATAATCGCCGCAGCCGGCAACGGCGGATCGAAATGGACAGGAACCCACTTTGGAACTGCACCAGCTTCGCTGCTTCGTGGCCGCAGCCGAGGAACTGCATTTCGGCCGCGCCGCGCAGCGCCTGCAGATGATGCCGTCGGCGCTCGGCCGCCACATCAAGCTGCTGGAGGAGGATCTCGGGGTGCGGCTGTTCGCGCGCACCACGCGCGCGGTGTCGTTGACCGAGGACGGCTCTGTGCTGCTGCGCGAGGGGCGGGCGCTGCTCGGCCGCGCCGAGGCGATCGAGAACGGCTTTCGCCGCCGGCTGCGCAAGCCGCAGGCGCGGCGCTTCCGGATCGGCGCGATCGACAGCGCCGCGGCCGGGCTGCTGCCGCCGCTGCTGCGCGACCTCCGCGCCGCCCATCCGGACGTCGCCGTGCAACTGCTGGAGGAGAAGACCATCCGGCTGCTTCCAAAACTGCTGTCGGGTGCGCTCGATCTCGCTTTCGTGCGCCCGCCGGAGCGGCCCGACCGGCGCATCGAGTTTGTTCCGCTGCTGCAGGAGACCGCCGTGGTGGCGCTGTCACACAAGCATAAGCTGGCGCGGCGCAAGCAGATCGTGCTGCCCGATATTGCCGATCAGCCCTTGATCGTGCCGGAGCGCCGCTCGCGGCCGCACAGCCACGATCTCACGACAAAACTGTTCGACGAGGCCGGGCTGACGCCGCGCATCCAGGAGATCGCCGACGAGAAGCAGACCATCGTCAACATGGTCGCAGCAAGGCTCGGCGTCGCCATCGTGCCGCGCTGGACCGCACGAATGGCGATCCCCGGCGTGCGTTTCGTTCCCCTTAGGCTCAAGCGTGGGAGTGCTGCCGGCCGCCTGCCGCTCGCCGCCGCCTGGCTGAAAGGCTCCCGCGATCCGGTCCGTGACCAGGTGATCGCGGTGCTGGAGGCAAGATTGAAGAACTACGCGCGCGAGGCGTGAACATCTCTCCCTTCTCATTCCCCGGTGCGCAATTGCGCACCTGAGGGCGTGCGAAGCACGAGCCCGGAATCCATCGGGCCGCATCATTTGTGGCGAAATGGATTCCGGGCTCAGCCCTTCGGGCTGCCCCGGAATGACGAAAGACGGTGCCCTACCGCTGCTCCGTTCGGCTGACCGACGTCCTGCTCTCCGCAGCAGGAAACAGCGTGGCGGCGGCGACCACGCCGGCAATCGCCCCGAGCGCCGCGAGGATGAACGGGGCCGCGAACGCCGGCGCCGCTTCCGTTGTCCTGAGCGTCGTCCCCAGCGCGGCAATGCTGATGGCGAAGCCGGCCTGACGGACGATCATGGTCATGGCGGATGCCATACCGGCTTGCGCGGGCGGCGCGAGCGCCAGAGCGACGCTTCCCAATTGCGGGTTCGCCAGTGCCGCGCCGACGCCGATCGTCAGCATGCCGGCCGCCGTTGCGATGCCGCGCAGCCCGGCGTCGGCTGACAGCGCGGCGATCACGAGCAAGACATCTCCAGCAGCGATGACGCCGGAGGCGATCATGAAGAAGCGCCGCCAGCCCCATTGGGTGACGAAGCGGCCACCAAGCAGCGGGACCAGCAGCATTGGCAATGTCGCCGCAAGCAACGCCACGCCGGCCACTTCCATGCTGACGTGCAGGCCGGTGCTCAGGAACAGCGGCAGATAGACCAACACCGCCCAGTAACCGAACTGGATCGAGGTCAACGAGGCCGCGACCCCGATCATCGGCGGAGCCGCGAACACGCGCGGGTCGAGCACCGGGTTGTGGCTGCGCCACTGCTGCCGGACGAACCCGATGGCTGCCGCCACGCTTGCGATCAGGCCGGCCGCTCTCACGATCGGCGAGGCGTCATGTCTCAACAGCGCATCGATGGCGAGACCCAGCGAGAGCGTCAGCAGCGCGATACCCGGGAGATCGAGCGGGCGCCCGCCAGGCTGATGCGTCTCGGCAACGACGCGCGGCACGGCGAAGGCCAGCGTCAGGCAGAAGGGGATGTTGGCATAAAAGATACAGCGCCAGCCGAACCACGCGGCGAGCAGGCCACCCAGCGTGGGACCCAGCGCCATGGCGACGCCCGAGATCATCCCGATGGTGCCGAAGGCCCGCGCCCGCTGACGCTGGTGCGGGAACGCTCCGGCGACCAGTGCAATGGCGCCTGTGCTCAGGAAGGCCGCGCCGACACCTTGTAGCACGCGTGCGGCGAGCAGCAACGGACCGCTCGTCCCCGCGCCGCAGGCAATCGACGCGAGCAGAAACACGACGTTCCCGGCCAGCATTGCGCGCCGCCGCCCGAAGCGATCCGCCAGCGCGCCTGACGCCAATAGCGCGCCGGTGAGGGCGAGGCTGTAAGCGTCGATCACCCAGGCGGAACCGGCAACGGCGAATCCGAGACCCCCGGCAATGCCCGGCATGGCGACCACGACCGCGGTCACATCGAACAGGATCAGGAACGCGCCAAGGCCAAGGACGAACGTGATCAGGGCCGGTCGCTGTTGGGCGACGTCCGATGAGCGATCATGCATGCCGCGCTGCCTCCCAATCCCCGCCCGGGCCTGCACCCGCGCAAGGTTGGCGTACGCCCTTCCTGCTGACAGTATGGTGTCAGCAGGGCCGGCTGCCTGAACCTGTTTGCGATCGGGGCGCACCAACTTGCAAAGCAAGTGTCATATGAGCCTGCTAGCGATTTCGTCGCGGCCGCCAGTGCGCTTCCCGCGCCGGAAGTCGCCCGACGCTTCGCCGGCATTCTTTGACAGGAGGGATCATGCTCCGCATCGCCACGTGTCTGACGCTCTTGATTTCCCTTCATGCGGCCGAGGCGCAAGACAGG
Organism: Bradyrhizobium sp. JR3.5; assembly: GCF_054057015.1. Classification (NCBI taxonomy): domain Bacteria; kingdom Pseudomonadati; phylum Pseudomonadota; class Alphaproteobacteria; order Hyphomicrobiales; family Nitrobacteraceae; genus Bradyrhizobium; species Bradyrhizobium sp. JR3.5. Next base: position 1,744,094 of record NZ_JBSRYV010000002.1, on the reverse strand, counting down.
GCGCCGGGCGGCTCATCGCAGCCCTATTTTGGGGGCTCCACAGCGCCGCCGACCGATCTGCCATCCGGGATCGGCAATTATTGCATCTACGAAAACCTCATCTTCTCGATTGGCTCGCCCATGTGCATTGGCAAGACGAGCTACGTATGTGCTCCCGCGATAAACGAAGCGGAGCTCAGTCAGCGGGCGTATTGGTCAGCAAGACCAGCTGATCCAAAACTGACCGCGCCGGTGTGCCAGTAGACTGGCTGCCGTCTCTCCCTTGAATCGAGAGCCATCCTCATCGTCGTCCCGGCGAAGGCCGGGACCCATATGTGGACGGCCCCCGTGGCACAAGAGCTTTCTGGGATTGATCGGATCGCTTGCATCCATATGTCCGGCCTGTTGAGTGCGATCGAATGGATCGCTGGCCAAGATGGTTTGCGCGATGCGAGTTCCAAACAACCACGCGACCTGTTGACGGCCGATGGGTCCCACGGATTGTCTCGCATCGTTGCTCGATCGATCGCTCCATCTGCTCTTGCAGCTCCGGGTCGGCTGACGAGCGAGCCCGCCAGCCGGCCAATCTGTTAAGCGGTACCCGTCGTCGCGGCATTCAGCCGTGCGGCGTCATAACTCTCACCCGTCACCATCAGCTTCCAGACGATGCGCGCCACCTTGTTGGCGAGCGCTACGGCCGCAAGCTTCGGCGGCTTACGCTTGATCAGCGCCAGCAGCCAGCGCGAGTGATGACCGCGCCCCCGCCTGGCCTGCTGGATCACCGCCGTGGCCCCGACGACCAGCAGACGGCGCAGGTCCTCATCGCCCGCCCGGGTGATCTTGCCAAGCCTGGTCTTGCCTGCGGTGGAGTGGTCCTTGGGTGTCAATCCCAGCCAAGCCGCAAAGTGACGACCGGAGCGGAACGCGCCCGGATCAGGTGTCTTCATCACCAGCATCGTTGCAATGATCGGACCGACCGAGGGGATCTGAGCCAGGCGCCGGCCCGTGGCATCGCCGCGGTGCCAGGCCATCAGCCTGGCCTCAACCACCTCCAACTCGCCCTCGAGCCTGACGCACTCCCGGCCCAGCACGACAAACAGCTCGCGCGCCAGAGCGGGAAGCGTCTCGTCCTGCGCGATCCGCGCCAGCAGTGGTTCGATCGCCTCCAGTCCCTTGGGCGCGATCAGGCCATACTCCGCCGCATGGCCGCGGATCGTGTTGGTCAATTGGGTGCGCCGGGCGATCAGTCCGTCGCGGACCCCCATCAGCATCAGCGCAGCCTGCTGCTCGGCCGTCTTCACCGGCACAAAGCGCATGCTCGGCCGGCTCATCGCCTCACACAGGCCTTCTGCATCACGCCCGTCATTCTTGTTCCGCATCACGTAGGGCTTCACCAATTGCGGCGCCATCAGCTTCACCTCATGGCCCAGCCTGGAAAGCTCGCGCGCCCAATATTGCGAAGCTCCGCAGGCCTCCATCCCGATCACCGTCGGCGGCAATTTGGCGAAGAACTCCAGCACGAGTTTGCGCGAAAGCTTCTTGCGTAAGACCGGCTGCTCGGACGCATCAACCCCATGCAGCACAAAAATATGCTTCGACGTATCCATCCCAATACGGATAATCTCTCTCACGGACGGTCTCCTTGTCTGAGATTTACAACAACCTCATTCTGGCACACTGATGCCGTAGGGGGCCGTCCACACCATCAACCCCAACTGTCAATTGTTGCGCGACGCTGGGGCCGCGATCCCGTTCATCACCGAATGCGGTGGTTATGGGTCCTGGCTTTCGCCAGGACGACGAACGGAGAGGCTCCCGCCGAGACGACGAACTTGAGACAGACCGTGCCGCGATGACTCTTCGCCTAGCTCACATACACGAGGCTATAAACATACGACTTCGCCCCCTTGCGGCTCACCCAGTCGCCTTCCGGCGGGTGATCGCCCTAAGGCGGCCGGCAGCACGTTCCAGGGACGGCCGGTGCAAGATTGGCTCGCCGGATCCCAAGCCACCCAGCCCCAGCCCGGCCGGCGCTCGATCCAAAGATCCTGATCCTGACGCTGATAGCCGACGGTTCCATCAGGGCGGGTGTTCCGGGCAAGCTGCAGGCGAGGGCGTCACTCTGCCGGCGCAGCTCGAATCTCTCCCGGTTTTGCGGATCGGCCATGAGTTCCTCGTTTGTAGACTCGCGTTATGTTATAATATAACAGTTTCCCATGGCGCATACGCACACCCACGACCACCACCATCATGGCCACGCCCATCCCCACGGGCACAGTCACGGCCCCTCGGCACATCCGGCCCAGGCCGCGCCCTGGTCGATCCTGCGCATGCCCGTGCCGGCGCGGCTGGCCGCGGCGCTCGCGGTCGCTGCCTGCCTGTGGGGCGTCGTCTGGCTGGCGATGAGGTGACCATGACCGCGCTTGTCACCTTCCGCGACGTCACGCTCGGCTATGACCGCCACCCGGCTGTGCATCATCTCAACGGTGCGGTCGAGGCGGGCGCACTGCTCGCCGTGATCGGCCCGAACGGCGCCGGCAAGTCGACGCTGCTGCGCGGCATCGCCGGCGTGCTGAAGCCGCTGTCGGGCGTGATCGATCTCGACGGGCTCGACCACCGCGACATCGCCTATCTGCCGCAATCCGCCGACATAGACCGTACGTTTCCGATCTCGGTGTTCGATTTCGTCGGCACCGGGCTGTGGCGCTCGACCGGCTTCTTCGGCGGCATCGGCAAGGCCGCGCGCGACAAGATCCGGGCGGCCCTCGCGGCCGTCGGCCTCAACGGCTTCGAGAACCGCCCGATCGGCACGCTGTCCGGCGGCCAGATGCAGCGGATGCTGTTCGCGCGGGTGCTGTTGCAGGATGCCCGCCTGATCGTGCTCGACGAGCCGTTCAACGCCATCGATGCCAAGACCACCGCCGATCTCTTGGCGCTGGTGAAGCGCTGGAACGGCGAGGGGCGCACGGTGCTGGCGGCGCTGCACGACCTCGACATGGTGCGCAACAATTTCCCGGAAACGCTGCTGCTGGCGCGCGGCCCGGTCGAATGGGGCCCGACCGCGGAGACGCTGACGCCGGACAATCTGACGGTCGCGATGCGGATGTGCGAGGCGTTCGACGACAGTGCCGCGGCCTGCGCCGCCGATCCGCGCTCACGGGCCGCCTGACGCCAATGCTGACTGACGCGCTGATCACGCCCTTCACCGAGTTCGAATTCATGCGCCGCGCGCTCGCGGCGGTGATCGCGCTGTCGCTCGGCGGTGCGCCGATCGGCGTATTCCTGATGCTGCGGCGGATGAGCCTGGTCGGCGACGCCATGGCGCATGCGATCCTGCCGGGCGCTGCGATCGGCTTCCTGCTGTCCGGGCTCAATCTGTTCGCGATGACGACCGGCGGCCTGATCGCGGGCTTCGCGGTGGCGCTGCTCGCCGGCCTCGTCGCCCGCACCACCGAGCTGAAGGAGGATGCTTCGCTCGCGACCTTCTACCTGGTCTCGCTCGCGCTCGGTGTCACCATCGTCTCCATCAAGGGCACCAATATCGACCTGCTGCACGTGCTGTTCGGCAACATCCTGGCGATGGACGACCAGACCCTGCTGGTGATCGCGTTCAACGCCACGCTCACGCTCTTGGTGCTTGCGGTGATCTATCGCCCGCTGGTGATCGAATGCGTCGATCCGGTGTTCCTGCGCACCGTGAGCCGGGCGGGCGCGCCGGCGCATCTCGCCTTCCTCGCGCTGGTCGTGGTCAACCTCGTCAATGGCTTCCATGCGCTCGGCACGCTGCTCGGCGTCGGGCTGATGATCCTGCCCGCAGGCATTGCGCGATTCTGGTCGCGCGACATCACCACCATGATCTGCATCGCGGTCGCGAGCGCGATTGTGTCGGGCTATGCCGGGCTCGTGTTGTCGTACCAGACCCGGATTCCCTCCGGCCCCGCGATCATCCTGGTTGCGGCGGGGCTCTATATTGTGTCGCTGCTGTTCGGCAATGTCAGCGGCCTGGTTCGGCAGCTGTTTCCCGGCCGCCATCTCGAGGCGTGAGGACGATGCGGCGATTGGTTGGATTGATCGGTCTGGCACTGATGCTGGCGAGCGGCGCGGCGCGCGCCGAGGAGCGCATCCATGTCGTTGCGAGCTTCTCGATCCTCGCCGACATGGTGCGCAATGTCGGCGGCAACAGCGTCGACGTGGTGGCGCTGGTCGGGCCCGACGGCGACGCGCATGTTTATGCGCCGACGCCGGCGGACGCCAAGAAGGTCGCCGACGCCAGGCTGCTGGTCATCAACGGCCTCGGCTTCGAGGGCTGGTTGCCGCGGCTGCTGCAGGCCTCCGGCAGCAAGGCGCCGGTCGCGGTGGCAACCAAGGGGATCATGCCGCGCAAGATGGGCGGCCATGACGATCCGCATGCCTGGCAATCGGTGGCCAATGCGAAGATCTACGTCGTCAATATTCGCGACGGGCTGATCGCCGCTGCCCCCGACCGTGCCGGCGTCTTCAAGGCCAATGCCGACGCCTATCTGGCGAGGCTGGAAGCGCTCGACCGCGAGGTGCACGAGGCGGTGGCGAAAATACCGGACGCGCGGCGCAAGGTGATCTCGACCCACGACGCCTTCGGCTATTTCGCCGACGCCTACGGAATTACGTTTTTCTCGCCGCTCAGCGTCTCGACCGATTCCGAGCCCAGCGCACGCGATATCGCCGCCATCATCGCCCAGATCAAGGTTGCGAAAATTCCGGCAGTTTTTCTCGAAAATATCAGCGATCCACGCCTGATCGAGCGGATCGCGGCCGAGACCGGCGCCAGGGTCGGCGGGACCCTGTATTCGGACAGTTTGACGGGCGAAAAGGGCCAGGCACCCACTTACATTGATATGGTCAGGCACAATATAAAGGCCCTGACCAGCGCGCTCGCCAACTAGGGGCAGGGGCCTCCCTGCCGGGATTGAGCGCGGCCCCAATTCGGAGTTGTTATGGCTGAAGCTTCGCAAAAAATTCCAGTGACCGTGCTGACGGGCTATCTCGGCGCCGGCAAGACCACGCTGTTGAACCGCATCCTGTCGGAAAACCACGGCAAGAAATACGCCGTCATCGTCAACGAATTCGGCGAGATCGGTATCGACAACGACCTCATCATCGGCGCCGATGAGGAAGTCTTCGAGATGAACAATGGCTGCGTCTGCTGCACGGTGCGCGGCGACCTCGTCCGTATCATGGACGGGTTGATGAAGCGCAAGGGCAAGTTCGACGCCATCATCGTCGAGACCACGGGCCTCGCCGATCCGGCACCGGTCGCGCAGACCTTCTTCGTCGACGAGGACGTGCAGAAGAACGCCCGGCTCGACGCGGTGGTGACCGTTGCCGACGCCAAGTGGCTGAGCGACCGCCTCAAGGACGCGCCGGAAGCCAAGAACCAGATCGCGTTCGCCGACGTCATCGTGCTGAACAAGACCGATCTGGTTTCGAAGGCTGAGCTTGCCGAGGTCGAGGCCCGCATCCGCGGCATCAACCCCTATGCCAAGCTACACCGCACCGAGCGCTGCCAGGTCGGGATCGCTGACGTGCTGGAGCGCGGCGCGTTCGACCTCGACCGCATCCTGGAGATCGAGCCCGATTTCCTCGAGGCCGGCGACGGTCACGACCATGACCACGATCATCACCATGATCACCATCACCACGATCACGGCCATGGGCTGAAGCACTATCACGACGAGGACATGCAATCGCTGTCGCTGCGTTCGGAGAAGCCGCTCGATCCGACCAAGTTCATGCCCTGGCTGCAGAACCTCGTCGCCACCGAGGGGCAGAAGATCCTGCGCTCGAAGGGCATCCTCGCCTTCACCGGCGATGACGACCGCTACGTCTTCCAGGGTGTCCACATGATGCTGGAGGGCGACCACCAGCGGAAGTGGAAGGACGGCGAGAAGCGCGAAAGCCGCGTCGTGTTCATTGGTCGCGAATTGCCCGAGCAGGCGATCCGCGACGGCTTCGAGCAGTGCATCACCACGTGATGAAAGAGTTCGACCCGGGCGAGGCCCCATCTTCCATCGTTTCGATCACCGACCGCGTCAAGTCGCTTCCGCTCGGCGCGGCGGTCGGTTCGGTGCACTTCCTCGGCGACCGCGCGTTCTTCGTCGGCGCCGAGGAGAGCGTCGCGATCGCGACCGCGCGACGGCGAGATCACGCGGACAGAGACGCATTTCGGCGCCATCCTGTGCGCGGCCTCCGACGGCAAGCGGCTTGTCACCGGCGGTGACGACGGCAAGCTGATCGCAATCGACGCCAAGGGCGAGACCTCGACCATTGCGACCGACGCCAAGCGGCGCTGGATCGACAACGTCGCGCTGCACAGCGACGGCACCGTGGCGTGGTCGGCGGGCAAGACCGCGTTCGTGCGCAATCCCAAGGGCGAAGAGAAAACCTTCGAGGTGCCGTCGACCGTCGGCGGACTGGCGTTCGCGCCGAAGGGCCTGCGGCTTGCGATTGCGCATTACAACGGCGTGACCTTGTGGTTTCCCAACATGGCCGCCAACCCGGAATTCCTGGAATGGGCCGGCTCGCACCTCGCGGTCTCTTTCAGCCCGGACAACAAGTTTCTTGTCACGGCGATGCACGAGGCCGCGATGCATGGCTGGCGGCTCGCCGATAACAGGCACATGCGGATGAGCGGTTATCCCGGCCGCGTGCGCTCGATGTCGTGGAGCGCCGGCGGCAAGGGACTCGCGACCTCGGGCGCCGATGCCGTGATCGTCTGGCCGTTCACCAGCAAGGACGGTCCGATGGGCAAGGAGCCGGCGATGCTGGCGCCGATGCCGGCGCGGGTCGCGGTGGTTGCCTGCCATCCGAAGAACGACATCATGGCGGTCGGCTACGCCGACGGTACTGTGCTGATGGTCCGGCTCGAGGACGGCGCCGAGATCCTGGTGCGCCGGAACGCCGGTACCGCGGTGTCGGCGCTGGGATGGAATGCCAAGGGCACGCTGCTCGCCTACGGCACGGAAGATGGTGACGCGGGCATCCTGGAAATGTAAGAGATCGCTGCATCGTTCTCGGGCGAGGAAGAATCGGCAGCGCCATGCGATTTCTCACGACATTCCAGCTCGCCGACTTCATCGACACGCTGGTCAGCCTGACGTCAGCTTTTGTGCTCGGCACCCTGATCGGGGCCGAGCGGCAGTATCGGCAGCGCACCGCGGGGTTGCGCACCAATGTGCTGGTCGCGGTCGGCGCGGCCGCCTTCGTCGATCTCGCGATGCATCTGGCGGGTGCCGATGGCGCGGTGCGGGTAATCGCCTATGTGGTGTCGGGGATCGGTTTCCTCGGCGCCGGCGTCATCATGAAGCAGGGCATGGACGTGCGCGGCCTCAACACCGCGGCGACGCTGTGGGCCTCGGCCGCGGTCGGCTCCTGCGCCGGCGCCGACCTGGTGGCGCAGGCGGCGGCGTTGACCGTGTTCGTGATCGCCGGCAACACGCTGCTGCGCCCGCTGGTCAACGCCATCAACCGCATCCCGCTGAACGAGAAGGCTTCGGAGGCGACCTACTACTTCAAGCTCGCGGTGACTCCGGAGGCATTGCCCAACATGCGCGACCGCCTGGTCGAGAAGCTCGAGGCCGCGAACTATCCGGTCGCCGATGTCAACGTGGTCGAGGCCGGCGACGACTTCCTGTGGAGATCGTGGCGACGCTGGTCTCGACCGCGGTCGACCCCAACGAGCTGAATGCCGTGGTGGTCGATCTGCAGCATCAGCCCGGCGTGCGGCACGTAACCTGGGAAATCAGCACCACGGATTGAGGTGAGGTTCCCGTAAGCTCTGCTCAGGAACCATGCCGCGGCCGGATCGTTGACCTCGCTGACAATCGCGGGTGAATGAGATGGCTGCGGATCGGACCAGTCTGCGGAACGACGTGCTGATCGCCTCCACGCTGGTGGTGGCGGGCGTTGCGATCGCGGCGCTGTCGCTGCACGCGATCAACGCAGCGCCGCAAGAGATGGCGCAGGCGACCCAGCCGCTGCAGACGACGCCGTCACCCGAGCCAGAGAAGACAGCGCCGCCGGCCGAGTCGAAGCCCGGCGGCGAGCGGCCGACGACGCCGGCGCCGGAGCCGGCGCGTCCCGACGCTGAAGCGCAGAAGGCCGGCGCCAGGCCGGTGCTGCCGCCGGCGCCCGCCGAGAAGACCGCGCCGCCGATTGAGAAGAAATAGGCGCGTTCGGCCGGCGCATTGTGACGCGCATTTGACTGATGCTGCCGATTATACGGTCTCGCCTCTGCCGCCTGCGCCCGCCATAATCTGTCGTCTTGCCAACGACAAATGGGGCCTTTCATGAAGATTGAGGACGTCCGGCGCACCGCCTATTCGATGCCGCTCACCAACCCGTCGTTTCCGCCGGGGCCGTATCGGTTCTTCGACCGCGAATATTTCATCATCACCTACAAGACCGACCCCGAAGCGCTGGCGGCCGTGGTGCCGGAGCCGCTCGAGGTCGCCGAGCCCGTGGTGAAGTACGAATTCATCCGCATGCCGGACTCGACCGGCTTCGGCGACTACACCGAAACCGGCCAGGTGATCCCGGTCCGCTTCAAAGGTGAGCTCGGGGCCTATACCCACGCGATGTATCTCGACGACGAGGCCCCGATTGCGGGCGGCCGCGAGCTCTGGGGATTTCCGAAGAAGCTGGCGCGGCCCAAGATCGCGGTCGAGAGCGACGTGCTGGTCGGCTCGCTGCATTACGGCTCGGTACTCTGCGCCTCCGCCACCATGGGCTACAAGTACCACAAGGTCGATCACGATACGGTCTTGAACGCGATGAAGGCGCCGAACTTCATCCTGAAGATCATTCCGCATGTCGACGGCAGCCCGCGGATCTGCGAGCTGGTGCGCTTCCATCTCGACGACATCGTTCTGAAGGAGGCTTGGACAGGGCCCTCCGCGCTCGGTCTGTTTCCGCACGCGCTGTGCGACGTCGCCCGCCTGCCGGTGCGCGAGGTGGTCTCGGCGTTGCATTACAAGGCGGACCTGACGCTCGGCCTCGGCTCGGTCGCGTTCGACTACATGGCGAAGTGAGCGGCGCCAGACAGCAAAATGCCCGGCGTGAGCCGGGCATTTTCGTTCTCAACGTACGCTGTGCGGTCACCGCACCAGGATGTTCTTGAACTGCCAGGGATCGCTGGTGTCGATATCCTCCGGGAACAGTCCCGGACGATCCGTCAGCGGAGTCCAGTCGGTGTAGAAACCCTTCACCGGGCCGAGATACGGCAGCTGGATTTCCAGCAGACGATCGAAATCCATCTCGTCGGCTTCGACGATGCCCTCGTTCGGGTTCTCCAGCGCCCACACCATGCCGCCGAGCACCGCGGAGGTCACCTGCAGGCCGGTCGCGTTCTGATAGGGCGCGAGCCTGCGGGTCTCCTCGATGGAGAGCTGCGAGCCGTACCAGTAGGCATTGTTGTCGTGACCGAACAGCAGCACGCCGAGTTCGTCGATGCCGTCGACGATTTCGTTCTCATCGAGGATGTGGTGCTTCTCCTGCATCTTCGCTGCGCGGCCGAACATTTCATGCAGCGACAGCACGGCATCGTCAGCCGGATGATAGGCATAGTGGCAGGTCGGCCGATAGATCGCCGTGCCCGATGCGTCACGCACCGTGAAGTAATCGGCGATCGAGATCGGACTCGTTGTGGGTGACGAGGAAGCCATACTGCGCGCCGCGGGTCGGGCACCAGGTCCGCACGCGCGTGTTGGCGCCGGGCTGCATCAGATAGATCGCCGCGCCGCAGCCGGCTTCGTGGGTGCGCGCATTCTCGGGCATCCATTTTTCATGGGTACCCCAACCGAGTTCGGACGGCTGCACGCCTTCCGACAGGAAACCTTCCACCGACCAGGTGTTGACGAAGACATCAGGCTCCTTCGGAGACTTGGAGCGCTGGGTGTCGCGTTCGGCGATATGGATGCCCTTGATACCAGCCTGCCGCATCAAGTCCGCCCATTCGGCCTTGGTCTTCGGCCTCGGGGCATTGAGCTTCAGATCGGCGGCGACATTGAGCAGCGCCTGCTTGACGAAAAACGAGACCATGCCGGGATTGGCGCCACAGCAGGAGACGGCCGTGGTCGACCTCGCGGGACGCGCCTTCTTGGCGGCCAGCGTCACTTCGCGCAGGGCGTAGTTGGAGCGCGCTTCCGGGCCCTTTGACGAATCGAAGTAGAAGCCGAGCCAGGGCTCGTTGACGGTGTCGATGTAGAGAGCGCCAAGCTCGTTGCAGAGCTCCATGATGTCGGTCGAGCCGGTATCGACCGAGAGATTGACGCAAAAGCCCTGGCCGCCGCCTTCAGTGAGCAGCGGGGTCAGCAGGTCGCGGTAATTGTCCTTGGTCACGGCCTGCTGGATGAACTTTACATTCTGCTTCTCGCAATGCGCCCTGCGGCCCTCGTCCTTGGGATCGATCACGGTGATGCGCGACTTGTCGTAATCGAGATGCCGCTCGATCATCGGCAACGTGCCTTTGCCGATCGAGCCGAAGCCGATCATGACAATGGGACCGGTGATTTTCGCGTAGATCTGCGAGGAGGGGCTCATCATTTTCTCCAGGAGAGCGCCGAGCGGCGGGTAGAGTGGATCAGGGGTTGCGTCGCTTTGCGGTAACTTCGATCTCGACCTTCATCTCGGGCTTGTAGAGCCCCGCGACGATCAGCATCGTTGCGGCCGGGCGGATGTCGCCGAGAACCTCGCCACAGACCGCGAAATGGGCATCCACGTCACTGATATCAGTGAGGTAGTAGGTCGCGCGGACGATGTCGGCCATCGTGAAGCCGCCCTCGGTGAGGGCCGCCTCGATGGTCTTGAAGCAGTTCCGTGACTGGCTCGTGACATCATCAGGCATGGTCATGGTGGTGTAGTCGTAGCCGGTGGTTCCGGCGACGAAGGCGAAGTCGTCGTCGATCACGGCACGGCTGTAGCCCGCGGTCTTCTCGAACGGCGAGCCGGTGGAAATCAGGCGGCGGGGCATGCTGGACCTCGACGGAAAAAGCTTCTGCGCGGGGGTTTACGGGCATTTTTACCGCCCGCGCAACCCCTTGGATTCTTGCCTGAGAGCAGGCGCTAGCGGGACTGCTGCGTGGTGTCCGGCGGCGACGGCGGCGTGCCGGTCCAGCGCCGGATCAGGATGTCCCGGACGATCATAACCGAGATCAGGACCAGCATGACCGTGGTGACGAGGCCGCGCCATCGCGGGCGCGCGCCATCGATTGTGGGAAGGTTCTCTGCCATGGCGCCCGCCTTACGCCGCGTGCGGCACGGCGAGCGGTGCCTTCTGGTTGCGGGTTGCCTTGCGCTTGGGCAGCGGTGCGCCGGTCGGCGTGATCATCCCCCAGGCGCCATCGAGCGCGCCCTCGACCAGCTCGATGCCGAGCAGCCGGTCGCGCTCGAATGCGCCGGGCAGCGACAATTCGCCGGTCCCGGCGGCGGTGAAGCCATAGCGGGCGTAATAGGGCGCATCGCCAAGCAGGATCACCGCGCCGTGGCCGCGGGCCTTCGCCACGGCCAGCGCGCGCTGCATCAGCGCGGCGCCGACGCCGAGGCCGCGGCAGTCGTCGTCGACCGCCAGCGGCCCCAGCATCAGCGCGCTGCGGCCCCCCGCGCTGACGTGCCACAGCCGCACGGTTCCAACCAGCCGGCCATCATGGCGCACGGCCGCAAGGCTCAGGCCTTGGGCGGGCGCGCGTCCGTCGCGCAGGCGCTGGCAAGTGCGGGCATGGCGGTTCTCGCCAAAGCAGGCATCCAGCAGCGCTTCGCGCGCGACGACGTCCGAAGCCCGCTCCGCGCGGATCGCGAACGGGGCGGCTTTTCGGATGAGGGCAACGGGGGTGTTCCATTTTGCAGTCATGGCACGTCAGTCCCCGCTTGCAACGGCAAGTCGCACGCCGCGCAAGCGTCGTTCAGAAAAATCAAAATGATCGGGAAGGAGCCGGCGGGGCCGGCTCCCGGTTTATCAGGCCTCGAAAAGGAGGCGGCTTAGATGTGGTAGGTCTTCAGCGGCGGAATGCCGTTGAACGCCACCGACGAGTAGGTCGACGTATAGGCGCCGGTGCCTTCGATCAGCAGCTTGTCGCCGATCTCGAGCGTTACCGGGAGCGGATACGGCAGCTTCTCGTACAGCACGTCGGCGGAGTCGCAGGTCGGACCCGCGAGCACGCACGGCGTCATGTCCGCCCCGTCATGCGGGGTGCGGATGGCGTAGCGGATCGACTCGTCCATCGTCTCGGCGAGACCGCCGAACTTGCCGATGTCGAGATAGACCCAGCGAACCTCATCCTCGTCGCTCTTCTTCGAGATCAGAACGACTTCGGTCTCGATGATGCCCGCATTGCCGACCATGCCGCGGCCCGGCTCGATGATCGTCTCCGGGATCTGGTTGCCGAAATGCTTGCGCAGCGCACGGAAGATCGACCGGCCATACTGCAGGACCGGCGGAACGTCCTTGAGATACTTGGTCGGGAAGCCACCGCCCATGTTGACCATGGAGAGGTTGATTCCGCGCTCGGCGCAGTCACGGAACACGGTCGAGGCCATCGCGAGCGCGCGGTCCCACGCCTTCACCTTGCGCTGCTGCGAGCCGACATGGAACGAGATGCCGCACGGCTCGAGCCCCAGGCGCTTGGCGAGGTCGAGCACGTCGACCGCCATCTCCGGATCGCAGCCGAACTTGCGCGACAGCGGCCACTCGGCGCCGGCGCAGTCATAGAGGATGCGGCAGAACACCTTCGCGCCGGGAGCGGCGCGGGCGATCTTCTCGACCTCGGCGGCGCAGTCGACTGCGAACAGGCGAATGCCGAGCGCGAAGGCGCGCGCGATGTCGCGCTCCTTCTTGATCGTGTTGCCATAGGAGATGCGGTCCGGCGTCGCACCGGCGGCCAGCGCCATCTCGATTTCCGCAACGGTCGCGGTGTCGAAGCAGGAGCCGAGCGAGGCGAGCAGCGACAGCACTTCGGGCGCTGGGTTGGCCTTCACCGCGTAGAACACGCGGCTGTCCGGCAGCACCTTCGCGAAGGTCTGGTAGTTGTCGCGCACGACCTCGAGGTCGACGACGAGGCACGGCTCGGTGTCGAGACCATCCTGGCGGCGGCTGCGCAGGAATTCCTGGATACGTTCAGTCATGGCACTCTCCAGCGGCCCCAGCGACGGGATCCGCATCAACATGACGTCGGGTCAAAGTGCTCCGGCCACATCGCGCGATGGAGGCGCAACGAAGCCAAAAGACTCAAACCAGACTGTGCTGCCGTGGATTGGTTGGGAGAGTTTCCCGCCCGCTCACCTGGCAATGAAGGACAAGCCTTTTCAGTAGCCCGCGCCGGCGTTGGACTGCCGGTAGAGACCAAAAAAGCCCGATCCGTCGTTGCTTTAAGTCGCGTCCCCCGTGGAGAGCGGGGTGCGCCGGTTCGCCTCCGGCTGCCAGTCACGGTTGCTAAGAGTGGTGAGACCTTCAACGGCATCCCTGGAGAGAGATGCTGGCCGCCTCGTGTCCTGACGGACGTAAGCGACCCTCGGTTCTTCCACCCCTTGGCGGCTGTCCGGCCTCTTGTCCGGATACCTACCGACTGACACACGACCACAGGCACGTGCGAAATTGGGCAAGGCAGGAAATAAGTCTTTTAAATTCGCTTCGCAAGAATTTTTTTGCGATAGCGACAAATTTCCCTAACGCGTGCTTGCGATGGCGCGCGCAGCAGGCGCTGAAGATGAACGGCTGTTAAGAATGACTAGCGAAGCGTGTGCGTTTAAGCCCTGTGCCGCAGCGCTTTCTTGAATCGCTTCAGCTCACGCGCGACGCGTGAACGGCTCGACGCGTTGAGCTGCGCGGATGAAGGCGATCATGATCAGGACGCCGATGCCGAACAGCACGGCCTGCAGGATGTGCGCGCCGAAATCACCGAGCCCGAGCGCGATCGCGAGCGCCCAGCCGCCGGCGAAGGCCGCGCCGAACACTTCGGCGCCGATCAGGATCGCCGCCGAAATCACGGTGATGACGCTCGGCCAGAGGATCCGGCTCGTGCCTGCGGTGGAGGGCTGCATGGTCATGGAATAGGTCCTGTTCAGGGGGCGCAATCTCTCCGAAAAGTGCCCATGTATCAAGCGCAAAAGGCCCAAAAATGCCGTAACGCGTGATATAGATTGGGTCCGCATTTTCAAGGCGGAAAACGGGATATTCGATGTCAGAAACCAGCGCAGACGCTCACGCCAACCCCCTCTTGAAGGCATGGCAGACGCCGCTCGAGACGCCGCCCTTCGCCGAGATCAAGCCGGAGCATTTCCTCCCTGCCTTCGAGCAGGCCTTCGCCGACCATTCGGCCGAAGTGGCTGCGATTACCCATGATCCGGCGCTGCCGGACTTCGACAACACCATCACGGCGCTGGAGCGCTCCGGCAAGCTGCTGTCGAAGGTCTCGGCGGTGTTCTACGACCTGGTCTCGGCCCATTCGAGCCTGGCGATCCTGGAGATCGACAAGGAGGTGTCGCCCCGGATGGCGCGGCACTGGAATCCGATCATGATGAACGCTGTGCTGTTTGGCCGCATCGCCATGCTGCACGAGAAGCGCGCCTCGCTCGGCCTGACCGGCGAGCAGATGCGGCTCCTGGAGCGCACCTACACCCGCTTCCATCGCTCCGGCGCCGGGCTCGACGACGCCGCCAAGGCCCGCATGGCCGCGATCAACGAGCGCCTCGCCCAGCTCGGCACCGCGTTCAGCCACCATCTGCTCGGCGACGAGCAGGAGTGGTTCATGGAGCTCGGCGAGGGCGACCGCGCCGGTCTCTCCGACACATATGTGGCGGCCGCCAAGGCTGCGGCGGAAGAGCGCGGCAAGCCCGGCAAGGCGATCGTGACGCTGTCACGCTCCTCGGTCGAGCCGTTCCTGCAGAGTTCGTCGCGGCGCGACCTGCGCGAGAAGGTCTACAAGGCCTTCACCGCCCGCGGCGACAATGGCAACGCCAACGACAACAACGCGACCATCGTGGAGATCCTCTCGCTCCGCGAGGAGACGGCGAAGATCCTGGGCTTCCCGACCTACGCCGCCTACCGCCTGGAGGATTCCATGGCCAAGACGCCGGAGGCGGTGCGCGGCCTGCTGGAGCGGGTCTGGAAGCCGGCGCGGGCGCGGGCACTCGCCGACCGCGATGCGCTGCAGGCGCTGATCACTGAAGAGGGCGGCAATTTCACCCTGGCGGCCTGGGACTGGCGTTACTACGCTGAGAAGCTGCGCCAGCGCCGCGCCAATTTCGACGATTCCGCGATCAAGCCCTATCTGGTGCTCGACCACATGATCGAGGCCGCCTTCGACTGCGCCACCCGCCTGTTCGGCGTCACCTTCGCCGAGCGCAAGGATGTGCCGGTCTGGCACCCGGACGTGCGGGTGTGGGAGGTCAAGGGCCGCGACGGCCAGCACAAGGCGCTGTTCTACGGCGACTACTTCGCGCGGCCCTCCAAGCGCTCCGGCGCCTGGATGACCTCGCTGCGCGACCAGCAGAGGCTCGACGGCGACGTCGCGCCGCTGGTCATCAATGTCTGCAACTTCGCCAAGGGCGCCGACGGCGCGCCGTCGCTGCTGTCGCCGGACGACGCGCGGACCCTGTTCCACGAGTTCGGCCATGGCCTGCACGGTATGCTCTCGGACGTGACCTATCCGTCGCTGTCGGGGACATCTGTTTTCACCGACTTCGTCGAGCTGCCCTCGCAGCTCTACGAGCACTGGCAGGAGCGGCCCGAGGTGCTGCAGCGTTTCGCCCGCCACTACCAGACCGGCGAGGCGCTGCCGGACGACCTGCTCAAGCGCTTCCTCGCGGCGCGGAAATTCAACCAGGGCTTTGCCACCGTGGAGTTCGTCTCCTCGGCTCTGGTCGACCTCGAATTCCACACCCAGCCGGCGGCGGCGAGCCGCGACGTCCGCGCCTTCGAGCAGAAGGAGTTGGAGAAGATCGGCATGCCCGCCGAGATCTCGCTGCGGCACCGGCCGACCCAGTTCGGCCACATCTTCTCCGGCGACCACTATGCGTCCGGCTACTACAGCTACATGTGGTCGGAGGTGATGGACGCCGACGCCTTCGGCGCCTTCGAGGAGGCCGGCGACATCTTCGATCCGGCGACCGCCAAGCGGCTGCATGACGACATCTACTCGTCGGGCGGCTCGCGCGATCCGGAGGAGGCCTATGTCGCCTTCCGCGGCCGCGAGCCCGAGCCGGACGCGCTCTTGCGCCGTCGCGGCCTGCTCGAGACGCCCGAGGCGGCCTGAAGGTGCCCTCTCTGAACCGCCTGATCGCCGGGCTCGTGCTCGCGGTGTCCGTCGTGCTCGGCACGGCGGCCGCCGAGGCCCATCCGCATGTCTGGATCGTGGCCAAAAGCGAGCTGATCTACGCGCCTGACGGCACCATCACGGGGGTCCGCCACGCCTGGACCTTCGACGACATGTTCTCGACCTATGCGCTGCAGGGCATCGAGACCAAGGTGAAGGGCGCCTACAGCCGCGAGGAGCTGGCGCCGCTGGCGCAGACCAATGTCGAGTCGCTGAAGGAATACGCCTACTTCACCTTCGCCAAGGGCGACGGCAAGAAGCAGAAGTTCACCGAGCCGGTCGACTACTTCCTCGAATACAAGGATTCGGCGCTGACGTTGCACTTCACCCTGCCGGTGAAGACGCCGTTCAAGGCCAGGCAGCTCTCGCTGGAAGTGTTCGACCCGACCTACTTCATCGACTTCCAGTTCGCGGAGAAGGAGCCGATCAAGCTGGTCGGCGCCGCGGCCGAGTGCAAGATGCAGTTCGAGCGGCCGAACGACGGCACCGCCGCCGCGCAGAAGCTCGGCGAGCAGAACTTCCTCGACGGGAGTGCCGGCAATTTCGCGATGATGTTCGCCAACAAGATTACGGTGGATTGCCCATGACGCCGATCGCCTCCCGCGCGATGCGTGGCCTCGCCGTGTCCGCTGCCGTGCTGGCGGCATTCGCGGTGCTCGACGGTGCGGTTCATGCGCTGCTGGCGCAAAATCCGTTCGGCGCACCGCGCGCTGCGGAGCCGCAGGGCGGGATCGTCGGCTGGCTATTGGCAAAACAGTCGGAATTCTACCGCGAGATATCGGCGACCATCCGCGCTGCGAAATCCGACGGCTCGGCGGTCTGGACGCTGCTCGCGATCTCCTTTGCCTACGGAATCTTCCATGCCGCCGGCCCCGGCCACGGCAAGGCGGTGATCTCGTCCTACATGGTCGCCAATCGCGAGACCGCGCAGCGCGGCATCGTGCTGTCGTTCGCCTCGGCGTTGATGCAGTCGCTGGTCGCCGTTCTGATCGTCGGGATCTGCGCCTGGCTGCTCAACGCGACGGCGAAGACCATGTGCGGGGCGGAGAAGGCGATCGAGATCGCAAGCTACGCGCTGATCGCGGCGTTCGGCGCCCGGCTGGTCTGGGTCAAGGGCGGCGGCTTCTTCCGCGCACTCCAGCTGCCGCGCCCGGCGCTGGCGATGGCCGGCACGCATCAGCACGATCACGACCACCATGATCATGATCACCACGACCATGGCCATGAGCACCATCATCGTCACGCGCATGAAGATCATGATCACGGCCACGATCACGGGCATGACGCGCAGCACGTCCATGACGAGCATTGCGGCTATTCGCACGGGCCGACGCCGGCTGAGCTCGCCGGTCCCGGCGGCTGGCGGCGCGGCTTAGGTGCGATCCTCACGGTCGGGATCCGGCCGTGTTCGGGCGCGATCCTGGTGCTGGTGTTCGCGCTGGCGCAGGGCCTGTTCTGGGCCGGCATTGCTGCGACCTTCGTGATGGGGCTCGGCACCGCCATCACGGTGGCCGCGATCGCGCTGGTTGCGGTGTCGGCACGCGGCGTGGCGGAGCGGCTGAGCGGCGCGCGCGACGGCGGCGGCATGGTGATCATGCGCGGCCTGGAGTTTGCTGCCGCGGGTCTGGTGCTGCTGTTCGGGCTCGGGCTGCTGTTCGGCTATGTCGCGGCCGAACGGGCGACGTGTTTGTGAGGTCCCTTAGTCCCGCGCTGTCTCTTGATCCGTCACCCTGAGGAGCGCGTAGCGCGTCTCGAAGGGTCGACGGCCACGGGCCGTACATCCTTCGAGACGCCGCTACGCGGCTCCTCAGGATGACGGGGAAACAGGGCTGCCTCGCTCAGCTCGTCGTCAGATACCCCCTGATCGCCGGCAGGAAGAAGATCGCGATGTTGATCGCAAAGCCGATGCTCCAGAGGATCGAGCGCAGCGTCGGGCGGTTGCCGATATAGGTGAAAACGTAGGCGATGCGCACGATCAGGAACAGCACCGCCAGTTCGTCGATCAGCCGCAGCGGGCCGACGCGGAATTCGGCGAGCAGCACGGCGAAGGCGAAGAACGGGAAGGCCTCGATGCCGTTCTGGTGGGCGCCGAGCGCGCGCGAGCGGATCGGGTCGTCGTAGAAATCGGGATCGCGCGGTTTCGAATTGTCGAAACCGCTTATGCCGGCCCATTTCACCGATACGATCGTCAGCAGCGAGAGCAGCAGCGTCCCGAAAACGCACCATTCGGCGATCGTCATGGTTCCTCCCCATTCACGGACCGGAACGTAGCCAACCGGCACTCGGCTTGACAAGGTTGGAGCAACGCGCGAAGCCCAAAGCCCCCAAGTGAAGGACTTTAGGCGCAACGCCATCATGAGCACGGTGATCCCCTTCGAGAGCGCGAAGCCCGCCGCGGCGCCGAAGCCGGAACGCGTCGGCGTGCTCCTGGTCAACCTCGGCACGCCGGATACGGCGGATGCCGCCGGCGTTCGGGTCTATCTGAGGGAATTCCTGTCCGATCCGCGGGTGATCGAGGACCAGGGGCTGCTCTGGAAGCTGATCCTCAATTGCATCATCCTGCGCGTCCGTCCGGCTCGCAAGGCGCGCGACTATCTGAAGATCTGGAACACCGCGAAGAACGAGTCGCCGCTGAAGACGATCACGCGCTCGCAGGCCGACAAGCTGGCGGAGGCGATCGCCGATCACGATCACGTCGTTGTCGACTGGGCGATGCGCTACGGCAACCCGTCGATCAAGCAGCGCATCGAGGCACTGGCGGCGCAAGGCTGCAGCCGGCTGCTGCTGGTGCCGCTCTATCCGCAATATTCCGCTGCGACGTCGGCGACGGTCTGCGACGAGGCGTTTCGCGTGCTGGCCGCCATGCGCGCGCAACCGATTCTGCGGGTGACGCCGCCTTACTACGACGACCCCGATTACATCGAGGCGCTCGCGGTCTCGATCAATGACCACCTCGCGACATTGCCGTTCGAGCCCGAGATCATCCTCGCATCGTTCCACGGCATGCCGAAGGCATATGTCGACAAGGGCGATCCCTATCAGGCGCAGTGTATTGCCACGACCAACGCGCTGCGCAAGCGGCTCGGGCTCGATGCCGGCAGGCTGATCCTCACCTTCCAGTCGCGCTTCGGCAATGCCGAGTGGCTGCAGCCCTATACCGACAAGACGGTCGAGAAGCTGGCCAAGGACGGCGTGCGGCGAATTGCCGTGGTCATGCCCGGCTTCTCCGCCGATTGCCTGGAGACGCTGGAGGAGATCGCGCAGGAGAATGCCGAGATCTTCCGGCACAATGGCGGCGAGCAGTTCGCGGCCATCCCCTGCCTCAACGACAGCGACGGCGGCATGGACGTGATCCGCCAGCTCGTGCTGCGCGAGCTTCAGGGCTGGATCTAGCGAGGCTTGATCCAGGCGGGTTTGATCTGATTGTTAACGATCCGTGACAGCGGACACAGTGGTTCGTTCAGCCTTGCTGCATCTCGTGTTCAGCTTGCGTGCATCTGGCAGTCCGACAGCCGCTTCCTATGTGCTAGAGAGAACAACAGCCGGCTGAACCGGCGGAGCGGTCCTGCCGACCAATGCACGACCGTGCCTGGCGACGGTCTCGCGGGTCTCGCGGTGCCTTGGAGGACTTTATGACTGGCTTCGACATTTTCGCGATCGCGCTTGTTCTTCTCGTCATCGTCACGCTGTTCGCCGGGATCAAGACCGTTCCGCAGGGCTATGACTGGACCATCGAGCGGTTCGGCAAATACACCCGCACGCTGTCGCCCGGCCTCAATCTGATCGTGCCGTATTTCGATCGCATCGGGCGCAAGATGAACATGATGGAGCAGGTGATCAACATCCCCGAGCAGGAGGTGATCACCAAGGACAACGCCACCGTGACGGTGGACGGCGTCGCGTTCTTCCAGGTGTTCGATGCCGCGAAGGCGAGCTACGAGGTCGCCAATCTCAACCAGGCGATTATCGTGCTGACCATGACCAACATCCGTTCAGTGATGGGCTCGATGGACCTCGACCAGGTGCTGTCGCATCGCGACGAGATCAACGAGCGGCTGCTGCGCGTGGTCGACGCCGCGGTGTCGCCCTGGGGCCTCAAGGTCAATCGCATCGAGATCAAGGACATCGTGCCGCCGGCCGACCTCGTCGAGGCGATGGGCCGGCAGATGAAGGCCGAGCGCGTCAAGCGCGCCGACATTTTGCAGGCGGAAGGCCAGCGGCAGTCCGAGATCCTGCGCGCCGAGGGCGCCAAGCAGGGCCAGATCCTGCAGGCCGAAGGCCGCAAGGAGGCTGCGTTCCGCGACGCCGAGGCGCGCGAGCGCTCCGCCGAAGCCGAGGCGAGAGCCACCCAGATGGTCAGCGATGCCATCGCCAAGGGCGACGTCGCCGCGCTGAATTATTTCATCGCCGACAAGTACATCAAGGCGTTCGGGCAATTGGCCGATTCGCCGAACCAGAAAGTGCTGATGCTGCCGATCGAGGCGACCAGCATCCTCGGCTCGCTCGCCGGTATTGGCGAGATCGCGAAGGCCACCTTCGGCGAGAGTGCCGCATCCGCCGCGGCCGCCGCACGGCGCGGCTCGGTGCCGCCGGCCGGTCCGACGCCGCCATCGCCGGTGCCGCCGCAGCGGTAAGGGCGTGACAATGACTGCTTCGGCGCGCTCCGTTCACCTCTCCCACAAGGGGAGAGGGGCTTTAGACCGTTGAGAGGTCACGTCATGGCCGAGATGTTTTCGACATTGGGTACCTGGAACTGGCTGATCTTCGGCTTCATCCTGATGGCGCTGGAGCTCGCCGCGCCCGGGGTGTTCCTGTTCTGGCTCGGGCTCGCGGCGCTGCTGGTAGGCCTCCTGTCGTTCGTCTTCACGCCGTCCTGGCAGACACAGCTCCTGATGTTCGCGGTGTTCGCCGCGTTGGCGGTGCCGGTGTGGCGGCATTTTGCCCGGGGCGCGACCGAGGCGAGCAAGACCAATCCATTCCTCAACCGCCGCAACGAAGCCCTGGTCGGCCGCGAATTCACGCTGGAGAAGCCGATCGTCGATGGATCAGGCACGGTGCGGATCGACGACACGGTCTGGCGCGTCGCCGGCCCCGATGCGCCGGCCGGCAGCCGGGTGAAGGTGGTCCGCGCCGATGGCGCGAGCCTGACGGTGGCGGCGGTCTAAGGCGCGACGATTTCTTAGTTGAGTCAAGCCGGACCGGAGACTCGTTTCGCCTCTCCCGCTTGCGGGGGAGGCCGACGCGCGTAGCGCGGCGGGTGGGGGCTCTCTCCACGATGGGATTCGCGGTGATACCCCCACCCCAGCCCTCCCCCGCAAGCGGGAGAGGGAGCGCAGCGTCTTCGCGGTTGCCAGTTCCACCTAACTTCATCACGGCTTAGCTGCCGCCCTGTTTGCTCCAGCGCCCGGCGAAGCGACTGAGCGGCGTGAAGGTTTGGAACAGCTCCCGGCCGAGCGCGGTGAGGCCGTAACCATCATCCGTCAGCTCGACGAACCCGGCCTCGCGCAGTTCGGTCAACCGCGTCTGCAGGATCGTCGGTGAGGCCTCGTCGCAGGCGGTGCGCAGCGCGCGCGAGGTCAGTGCGCCCTCGCGCAGCTCCCAGAAGATGCGCAAGGTCCAGCGCCGTCCGAGCAGATCGAGCAGCGCCATGATCGGGCGGCCGGTCCGCGAGCCGCGGACGCCGGGTTTTGCGGTCGGAACCTGCTTCGCCATGTCGCTAGTCCCTCTTGAATCTCGCTTGCGTCGATCGCTACAGATATTGTAGCGTTTAGCTACAGTAAATGTAGCAACGAGATCAGCCCATGTCACGCATCGCGCCGCTCGATCCGCCTTTACGCCGCGGACGTTCAACAGCATTTCGACCGCATCATGCGCGGCAAGCCGCCGCTGGTGCTGTTCCGTATGATGGCGGGCCACCCGCGCGCCTGGGAGAAGTTTCGCGGCGGCAGCCTGCTGGACCGCGGGCCGCTGCCCCTGCGGGAACGCGAGATCGTGATCGACCGGACCTGCGCGCTCAATGCATGCGAATATGAATGGGGCGTGCATGTCAGCGCGTTCGGCGCCGCCGCCGGGCTGTCGGAGCAGCAGGTTCACGCCACCGTGCGCGGCAAGGCCGATGCCGACTGCTGGTCGCCGGCCGAACAGGCGATGATCGCTGCGGTCGACGCGTTGCATGCGCGCGCGACGCTGGATGACGCGGAATTCGCGGCGCTGTCGGCGCATTATGATGACGATCAAGTGCTGGAGATCATCCTGCTGTGCGGCTTCTACCGCACGGTCTCCTACCTCGCCAACGCGCTGGCCCTGCCGCTGGAGGCGACCGCAGCGCGGTTTCCGAGCTAACCGCCGTCATTGCGAGGAGCGAAGCGACGAAGCAATCCATGCCTCCGCGAGCGGAGAGATGGATTGCTGCGCTTCGCTCGCAATGACGGGAAGAAGCGTGGCCCTACGCCACGCCCGCGCGCAGCAGATCGTGCAGATGGATGATGCCGACCGGCTTCTTCGCATCGGTCACGATCAGCGTCGTGATCTTCGAGGCGTTGAGCAGCTCCAGCGCTTCGCCGGCCAAGGTGTCGCGGCTGATCGTCTTCGGCGTCTTGGTCATGACCTCGTCGACCGACAGCGTCAAAAGCTCGGGGCGCGTCAGCTGCCGGCGCAGATCGCCGTCGGTGACGATGCCGATCAGATGGCCGTGGCGGTCGACGATGCCGACGCAGCCGAAGCCCTTCGAGGTCATCTCGACCAGCGCGTCCGACATCTTGGTACCAAGCGGCTTCAGCGGCAGCGCCTCGCCGCTGTGCATCAGGTCGCGGGCATATTTCAGGAGCGCGCCGAGCTTGCCGCCCGGATGCAGCACGCTGAAATCGGTCGAGGTGAAGCCGCGGCCTTCGAGCAGCGCGATCGCCAGCGCATCGCCGAGCGCCAGCATCATCAGCGAGGATGTGGTCGGCGCCAGATTATGCGGGCAGGCCTCGCGGGCCTTCGGCATGGTGAGCTGCACGTCGGCCGCCTTGCTCAGCGTCGAGTCCTTGTCGGCGGTCATCGCGATCAGCGGGATGCCGAAGCGCGCGGCATAGGCGATCAGATTGCGCATCTCCGGCTGCTCGCCGGACCATGACAGCGCCAGGATCGCGTCGTCGGCGGTGATCATGCCGAGGTCGCCGTGGCTGGCTTCGGCGGTGTGCACGAAGAACGCCGGCGTGCCGGTTGAGGCGAAGGTCGCGGCGATCTTGCGGCCGATATGGCCCGACTTGCCGAGCCCGGTGACGATCAGCCGCCCCTTGGCCTTGCGGATCAGCTCGGCCGCCGCCGTGAACGCCGCGCCGAGGTCGGACTTGAGTGCCGCGGAGAGCGCAGCGACGCCGCTTGCTTCGGCATCGAGGGTGCGGAGCGCCGACTGAACGGCGCCATCATCGGGGCCGGATGATTTGGTCATCAGCGGTTTCGGTTTGGCCATTTCGGATTCCAGGGGAGGGTTTTTGCACCCGGGCGTCTCCCTTAGCACGTTCGATTCCGCGATGCGACGCGCGGCGGAGGATCCTCAACGGCTCATTAACCATAACTGTTTTAACTCCATTAACGACGTTTTTCGCCGCCCGGCGAGATGCGTACGTCAAGTGCATGTATTCGTTGGAGTATTTCCATCGTGTGGCGGCGGCCAGCAAGCGGCCCAAATCGGCGCGGATGCTTCATTCGCGTGGTCTTGCCATGCCTTCTGCTGGCTCCTGCGCTGACCGCGACGACCGGGCTCGCCAACGCTCAGACCGTGACGCCCGATCTGTTCAGCCCGAACCGGCAAAGCCAGGTCATCACCCAGGATTCGCCGCTGCGCCCCGGACCACCGCCGATGCCATGGATCCGCTCAACGGCTTGAGGCTGCCCGACGCCGATCCCGGCCGGCGTGCCTCGTCATCGTCGACGTCAACCTCAACCTCGGACCGCGTCGGACAGGTCCCGACCTACGGTCTGCCTGCCGCCAATGGTGCCGCGACATCAGGCTATGACTCGCTCAATCGGAAGCGCCTGAAGCCGAAATATTATCCGGGCCAGGCCAAGCCGAAGCCGCCGCCGGGACCCGGCTCGCCGGTGCCCACGCCACAACCGTTGACCGCGGCCGGGCAATTGCGGCTGTCGATCCCGCCGTCGGAGACCGCCAGCAAGCCGCCGTTGCCGCCGGCGATGGCCGGCACCATCGTCGGCCAGCCGCCGCGCAGGCGGCTCAAGATCGACGACGATCCGTTCGGCGCGGTCGGCGACTACGCCGGCTCGTTCATGGTCAAGACCGCGGTCGAGGTGATGGCCGGCTACGACACCAATCCGGGCCGCTTGAACTCGCCGCAGGGCAAGGCGTTCTACATGGTCGCGCCGGAATTCCTCGCGGTGTCGGACTGGGAGCGCCACGCCGTCGTCGCCGATCTGCGCGGCTCGTTCACCGGCTACGGCTCCCAGCTCACGCCGATCGACGGCACGCCGCTGTCGGCGCCGCTCGATATCGACCGCCCGAGCTTCACCGGCCATATCGACGGCCGTCTCGACGTCTCCAGAGACACGCATCTCTTGGCGCAGGCCCGCATGCTGGTCTCGACCGACAATCCCGGCAGCCCGAACGTGCAGGCCGGCCTCGCCAAATATCCGCTCTACTCTACGGTCGGCGGCACCTTCGGCATCGACCAGCATTTCAACCGCATGCAGGTCTCGCTCGGCGCCACCGTCGACCGTACCGATTATCAGTGGTCGAAGCTGACCGACGGCACCTCGTCGTCGAACGACGACCGCAACTTCACGCAATATGGCGGCATCGGCCGCCTCAGCTATGAGCTCAACCCGGCGGTAAAGCCGTTCATCGAGGTGCAGGGCGACAGCCGCGTCCACGATCTCTTCCTCGACCGCGCCGGTTACGCGCGCGATTCATCGGGCGGCTACGCCAAGGCCGGCACCTCGTTCGAGTTCACGCGGCTGTTGTTCGGCGAAATTTCGATCGGCTACGCGATGCGCGATTACGCCGATACGCGGCTCAACCGGCTCGAGGGGCTGCTCACGACGGCCTCGTTGACCTGGACCGCGACGCCGCTGACCACGGCCAAATTCTATTCCGACACCCAGCTCGGCGAGACCACGCTGCCCGGCACCTCCGGCGTGCTGTCGCGCACCTACACCGTCGAGGTCGACCACGACTTCCGCCGCTGGCTGACCGCGATCGGCAAATTCACCTACGGCACGCTCGAGTACCAGGGCGACAACCGCAACGACACCATCTACTCGGTGTCCGCCGACCTGATCTACAAGATGACCCGCAGCCTCTGGATCAAGGGCACGGTCCGCCGCGACTGGGCTGGATTCGAACCTGGCGGGACAGAGCTCGGCATCGACGGTCGTGATGCTGGGCGTGCGGGTGCAGAACTAGCGGCGAGGATGCGCAAGTCGCATCTCAGATGAGGTGTCGTGCCCCGCGAAGGCGGGGCACCCAGTACGCGGCGGCTTATCCGTTGAAGCTCTGACGTCTCTGGAATACTGGATCGCCCGCTTTCGCGGGCGATGACAGTTCAGGTGTGGCTGCAGTCCGGCCTGATGGCCGGGCGCCTACCCCGGCAGGTCGGTCTTGCCCATCAGGAAGCTGTCGATCGAGCGTGCGCACTGGCGGCCTTCGCGGATTGCCCAGACCACGAGCGACTGGCCGCGGCGCATGTCGCCGGCGGAGAAGATTTTCGCGCGCGAGGTCTGATAGTCCTGCAGGGAGGCGCGGACATTGCCGCGCTGGTCGAGCTCGACGCCCAGCGTCTTGAGCAGGCCCTCGTGCACCGGATGGACGAAGCCCATCGCCAGCAGCACCAGCTCGGCGTCGAGCGTGAACTCGGTGCCGGGCAGCGGCTTGAACTTGTCGTCGACCTTGACGCAATGCAGCTTGGTGACCTTACCGTCCTTGCCCTCGAACTTCGTCGTCAGCACGGCGTATTCGCGCACTGCGCCTTCGGCCTGGCTCGAGGAGGTCCGCATCTTCAGCGGCCAGTTCGGCCAGGTCACGCCCTTGTTCTCGTGCTCGGGCGGTGCCGGCATGATCTCGAGCTGGGTCACGGACTTGGCGCCTTGCCGGAACGAGGTGCCGATGCAGTCCGAGCCGGTGTCGCCGCCGCCGATCACGACGACATGCTTGCCGCCGGCCAGGATGTCGGCGGCGCCGTTCAGCGGCTCGCCGGAGACGCGGCGATTCTGCTGCGGCAGGAAATCCATCGCGAAGTGGATGCCGGCGAGATCGCGGCCGGGGATCGGCAGGTCGCGCGGAGCTTCCGCGCCGCCGGTCAACGCCACGGCGTCATACTGCTTGGCGAGCTCCTGCGGGTCGATCGCACCGGGCGTCGAGCCGCCCACGGCCTTGCCGTAATGGAACGTGACGCCCTCGGCTTCCATCTGCGCCACGCGGCGGTCGATGATGTCCTTCTCCATCTTGAAGTCGGGAATGCCATAGCGCAGCAGGCCGCCGGCCTTGGCGAACTTCTCGTAGACATGCACCTCGTGGCCGGCACGCGCGAGCTGCTGCGCGGCGGCCATGCCGGCGGGGCCGGAGCCGATCACGGCGACCTTCTTGCCGGTCTTGGCGGCCGCGATCTCCGGCTTCAGCCAGCCATTGTCCCAGGCGCGGTCGACGATCGCGCATTCGATGGTCTTGATGGTGACCGGGTTGTCGTCGATGTTGAGCGTGCAGGACGCCTCGCACGGCGCCGGGCAGATCCGGCCGGTGAACTCGGGGAAATTGTTGGTCGAGTGCAGGTTGCGCGAGGCCTCTTCCCAGTTGCCCTGATAGACGAGGTCGTTGAAATCGGGGATCTGGTTGTTGACCGGGCAGCCCGGCGTGCCCGGCGCGGTCGAGCCGGTGCCGTGGCAATACGGGATGCCGCAGTTCATGCAGCGCGCGGCCTGGTCCCGCGTGTCCTTCTCGCTCAGCGGAATGACGAACTCGTTGAAGTTCTTGAGCCGCTCGGCGACCGGCTCGTACTTGCGGTCATGCCGCTCGATCTCGAGAAAACCTGTGATCTTACCCATTGAAACCCGATGCCCCTGCATCTCAGTTGTCCGTCATTCCGGGCTGCGCCGCGAGGCGCAGACCCGGAGGTCTCGAAGTGGTTTGGCGAGATTCCGGGCTCGCGCCAATGGCGCGCCCCGGAATGACGCCCGGTGATATTACGCGCCGATCGCGATTTTCGGCTCGGCGTCGGCGTTGGCCTTCATTTCCTTCAGCGCGCGGCGGTACTCCACCGGCATCACCTTGCGGAATTTCGGCAGCCAGCTCTTCCAGTCGGCGAGGATCTCGGCCGCCTTCTTCGAAGAGGTCAGCTTGGCGTGACGCGTGATCAGGACATGCAGCCGCTCCACGTCGGACTCGAGCAGGTTCTGGAACACGTCGACCCGGCCGTGCGCCTCGAGATCGCCGGAGTGATGGTAAGTGTCGGCGTTGATCATCTCCTCCGACAGCACCGGCTCCAGCTCGACCATCGAAAGATTGCAGAGCTTGTTGAAGTCGCCGCTCTCGTCGAGCACATAGGCGATGCCGCCCGACATGCCGGCCGCGAAGTTGCGTCCGGTCTTGCCGAGCACCACCACGATGCCGCCGGTCATGTATTCGCAGCAGTGATCGCCGGCGCCTTCGACGACCGCGACCGCGCCGGAGTTGCGCACCGCGAAGCGCTCGCCGGCGATGCCGCGGAAGTAGCACTCGCCCGCGATCGCGCCGTACATCACGGTGTTGCCGACGATGATCGATTCCTCCGGCACGATGCCGGAGTTCTTCGGCGGCTTGACGATGATGCAGCCGCCCGAGAGGCCCTTGCCGACATAGTCGTTGCCTTCACCCTCGAGCTCGAAGGTGACGCCCTTGGCGAGCCAGGCGCCGAACGCCTGTCCTGCCGTGCCCTTCAGGCCGACATGGATGGTGTCGAGCGGCAGGCCGGCATGGCCGTAGATCTTGGCCACCGCGCCCGACAGCATCGCGCCGGCGGAACGGTCGGTGTTGTTGATCTCTTCCTCGATCTTGACCGGCGCGCCGCGATCGAGCGCGGCCTGCGCCTGCTCGACCAGCCGGCGGTCGAGCACGGCTTCCAGGTGGTGGTTCTGGCTTTCCGAGTGATAGATCGTCTGGCCCTTCTCCTCCTTCTGCCGCACGAACAGCTTGGAGAAATCGAGGCCCTTGGCCTTCCAGTGCGAGACCAGCGCGGTCTGGTCCAGCATCTGGACCTGGCCGACCATCTCGTCGAACGTCTTGTAGCCGAGCTGCGCCATGATCTCGCGCACTTCCTCGGCGACGAAGAAGAAGTAGTTGATGACGTGCTCGGGCTGGCCGGTGAAGCGCTTGCGCAGCACCGGATCCTGGGTCGCAACCCCGACCGGGCAGGTGTTGAGGTGGCACTTGCGCATCATGATGCAGCCCGCCGCGATCAACGGCGCGGTGGCGAAGCCGAACTCGTCGGCCCCGAGCAGCGCGCCGATCACGACGTCACGGCCGGTACGGAAACCGCCGTCGACCTGGACCGCGATACGGCTGCGCAGCCGCTGGCGCACCAGCGTCTGATGGGTTTCGGCAAGACCGATCTCCCACGGCGAGCCGGCATGCTTGATCGAGGTCAGGGGCGAGGCACCGGTGCCGCCCTCGAAGCCCGCGATGGTGACATGGTCGGCGCGTGCCTTGGCGACGCCGGCCGCAACCGTGCCGACGCCGACCTCGGACACCAGCTTGACCGAGACCTGGCCGTCCGGATTGACGTTCTTGAGGTCGTAGATCAGCTGGGCGAGGTCTTCGATCGAGTAGATGTCGTGATGCGGCGGCGGCGAGATCAGGCCGACGCCCGGCGTCGAATGCCGCACGCGCGCGATCGTCGCGTCGACCTTGTGGCCGGGCAGCTGGCCGCCTTCGCCGGGCTTGGCACCCTGCGCCATCTTGATCTGCATCATGTCGGAGTTGACGAGATATTCCGTCGTCACGCCGAACCGGCCCGAGGCGACCTGCTTGATCGCCGAGCGCATCGAGTCGCCGTTGGGCAGCGGCTTGAAGCGGTCGGATTCCTCACCGCCTTCGCCGGTGTTCGACTTGCCGCCGATCCGGTTCATCGCGATCGCGAGCGTGGTGTGCGCCTCGCGCGAGATCGAGCCGAACGACATCGCGCCGGTCGAGAAGCGCTTGACGATGTCCTTGGCCGGCTCGACGTCCTCGAGCTTGACCGGCTTGCGCTTGTCGTCCTCGGCGCTCTTGATCCGGAACAGGCCGCGCAGCGTCAACAGACGCTCCGACTGCTCGTTGAGGATCTTGGCGAACGCCCGGTAACGCTCCAGCGAGTTGCCGCGCACGGCATGCTGCAGCGTCGAGACCGATTCCGCGGTCCAGGCATGGTCCTCGCCGCGGGTGCGGTAGGCATATTCGCCGCCGACATCGAGCGCGCTCTTGTAGATCTGGCCGTCGCCGAACGCGTCGTTATGACGACGCACGGTCTCCTCGGCGATTTCGCCAAGGCCGACGCCCTCGATGCGGGTGTGGGTGCCGGCGAAATACTTGGCGACGAAGTCGGCCTTCAGGCCGACCGCGTCGAAGATCTGCGCGCCGCAATAGGACTGGTAGGTCGAGATGCCCATCTTGGACATCACCTTGAGCAGGCCCTTGCCGATCGACTTGATGTAGCGCTTGACGATCTCGTAGTCGTCGAGCGCGCCGGGCAGCCGGTCCTTCATCGCGAGGATGGTCTCGAACGCGAGATAGGGGTTGATCGCCTCGGCGCCATAGCCGGCGAGGCAGGCGAAGTGATGCACTTCGCGCGGCTCACCCGACTCCACGACGAGGCCGACCGAGGTACGCAGGCCGGTGCGGATCAGATGATGATGCACGGCGGCGCAGGCCAAGAGCGACGGGATCGGAATCCGGTCGGTGCCGGTCATGCGGTCCGACAGGATGATGATGTTGATGCCCTCGCGCACCGCGCCCTCGGCGCGCGCGCAGAGCTCGTCGAGCACCTGCTCCATGCCCGCCGCGCCGAAGCCGGCGTGGAAGGTGGTGTCGAGCGTGCGCGACTTGAAGTGGGTCTCGGGAACGTCGGAGATCGAGCGGATCTTCTCGAGGTCCGCGTCGGTCAGGATCGGCTGCCGCACTTCGAGGCGCTGGGTCGAGGCGACGCCCTGCAGGTCGAATAGGTTCGGCCGCGGCCCGATGATCGAGACGAGGCTCATCACGATCTCTTCGCGGATCGGGTCGATCGGCGGGTTCGTCACCTGCGCGAAGTTCTGCTTGAAGTAGGTGAATAGCTGCTTCGGCTTGTCCGACAGCGCCGAGATCGGCGTGTCGTTGCCCATCGAGCCGGCTGCCTCCTCACCGGTGGCCGCCATCGGCGTCATCAGGATGGTGATGTCTTCCTGGCTGTAGCCGAACGCCTGCTGGCGATCGAGCAGCGGCAAATTGGAGCGCACGCCCTTGGCAGGCGCATCCGGCAGCTCCTCGAGCTGGATCTGGGTGCGGTGCAGCCAGTCATTATAGGGATGGCTCTTGGCGAGGTCGGCCTTGATCTCGTCGTCGGGAATCAGGCGGCCCTGCTCGAGATCGACGAGCAGCATCTTGCCGGGCTGCAGCCGCCACTTGGTGACGATCTGGTCCTCCGGAATCTTCAGCACGCCCATTTCGGACGCCATCACGATGCGGTCGTCCTTGGTGACGAGGTAGCGCGCCGGGCGCAGGCCGTTGCGGTCGAGCGTCGCGCCGATCTTGCGGCCGTCGGTGAAGGCGATCGCGGCGGGGCCGTCCCACGGCTCCATCAGCGCGGCATGATATTCGTAGAAGGCGCGGCGCTGCTCATCCATCAGGGGATTGCCGGCCCACGCTTCCGGAATCATCATCATCACGGCGTGCGGCAGCGAGTAACCGCCCTGCACCAGGAATTCGAGTGCGTTGTCGAAGCAGGCGGTGTCGCTCTGGCCTTCATAGGAGATCGGCCACAGGCGGCTGATGTCCTTGCCGTAGAGCTCCGAATGCACGGAAGCCTGCCGCGCCGCCATCCAGTTGACGTTGCCGCGCAGCGTGTTGATTTCGCCGTTATGGGCGATCATCCGGTAGGGATGCGCCAGCGACCAGGTCGGGAAGGTGTTGGTCGAGAAGCGCTGATGCACCAGCGCCAGCGCGCTGTCGAAGTCCGCTTCATGCAGGTCGGGATAATACTTGCCGAGCTGGTCGGCCAGGAACATGCCCTTGTAGATCACGGTGCGGCACGACAGCGAGCACGGATAATAGCCCGCCATGCCGCGATCGCGGCGCTGATAGATCGCCTGCGAGATCGACTTGCGCAGGATATAGAGCCGGCGCTCGAAATCGTCCTCGGTCTTGACCGCATTGTTGCGGCCGATGAAGACCTGCATGTGATAGGGCTCGGTCGGCTTCACGGTGACGCCGAGCGAGGAATTGTCCGACGGTACGTCGCGCCAGCCGAGCAGCTTGAAGCCCTCGTTCTTGATCTCGTCGGCGATGATGCTCTTGATCACGTTCCGCCACGCGGCATCGCGCGGCATGAACAGTGCGCCGATGGCGTATTCGCCGGGCTTCGGCAGCTTGAAGCCGAGCTCGGAGGTCTTGCGCGCGAAGAAGGCGTGCGGGATCTGCACCAGGATGCCGGCGCCGTCACCGGCGCGCGGGTCGGCGCCGACGGCGCCACGATGCTCGAGGTTACAGAGGATGCTCAGCGCGTCGGAGACGATCTGATGCGACTTCTGGCCCTTGATGTTGGCGATGAAGCCGACGCCGCAGGAATCCTTTTCCAGGCTCAGGTCGTACAGGCCTTCGGCCTGCGGGCGCCAGGTGTGAAGCTCGGGGGTTGTGCGGTCCAAAGGACGCATCATGCGCGGCATCGGCGGCTTTCGAGTCCGCGGTCGCCGACAGCATGCCTGTCACGATGGTTTCGCGCTCGAATTCCGACCCGCTCATGTGTCCTCTCCCTTTCGTAAGGGGCCTCACCGTATTTGGCGCACCTTGAACGTTGCGGCACCCACCGGGCCACCGCTCGTCCGCCGCGAGCCGCATTTTCCTAAATTCAGGCGACGGGCGTTTCAACGTCCCCTAGGGGACGGCCCTGCCTGCAGCATTCTCGGAGCCCGTGGCGCCGAGGTTTCGTTGCAATCCCTATGCCGGAATGGCCTCGAAATTGAGACAGCTCTGCTGTCCTAACCTCGACCTTGCCAAATTTTTGTCTATCACACAAGCGCGAGGAAGTCCTCGCCCGCATGCTTGGATCGGACAGCTCGGCGGGCCCGCCGCGCCCCTGATTCGAAGCAAACACGCCGTGATCTGGCCCAAGGAGGGACCAAGGACCGCCGGAATTCAAACCGAAATTTTGCCCGGCACGCCGGTAAGAGAGCGGGAAGCTCCGAGAGGCGGGCCAGACAGGAGTTACGGCGATGAAGTTGTTCACAGGTTCGGTTGCAGCCGCCGCCCTCGCGCTCAGCGCAGCCTCGGCCCAGGCGCAGCTGGTGACATCCGTCCGGATTGGCAGCCCGGCTCTCGTCAGGGTATCCGACATGGACGGGCCCTATGCCGCCATGCCCGAGGTTCCGCCGCCGCCGCGCTTCGGCCGCGTCCCGAGCCTTTTGCCGCCGGTCGAGGTCTACACCGTGCTGCGCGAGAACGGCTATCTGCCGCTCGGCGCGCCCCAGCAGCGCGGCTTCGTCTACACGATTTCGGTGATTGACCAGGGCGGCGACGACGGCCGGCTGGTGATCGACGCCCGCGACGGGCACATCATCCGCTTCACCCCGGCCTACCGGCTCGGCGACAACTACGAGGAGGAGATGAGCGCGACCTACGGCCCGGTCGGCCCGATGCCGCGGGCGATCCAGGCGAGGGTACCGCGGCCGCCGCTCCCGATCCCGCATGTCGCGAGCCGCGTGCCGGTGCCGAAGCGGAGCCCGCTCGCGTCCAGGTCAGCGCCCGGTCCGGCGCCGGCTTCTGCCCCGGCGGCGGCCCAGGCTCCCGCGCCAGCGGCCCAGGCCGCCGTCGCCCCGACCGCTGCGCCGAGCCCGGCAACCGCACCCGCGCCGGCCGAGCAGGCCGCGGCGGCGCCCAAGCCGACCGAAACCCAGGCGGCCGCACCGCAGGCCGTCCAGCAAGCCGAGGCTCCGACCGTTGGTCAGGCCGCTCCACCGCCGCCGGCGCCTGCGATCCTGCCGACCCAGGAAATGCCGAAGGTGCAGGGACTGGAGTGACAGAGGTCGCTGCGCTTCATCCGGGCTACGGCACCACGATAGAAAAAACGCCCCGGTTTCCCGGGGCGTTTTCGCGTTCAGCCAATATCTGCTGACGCGAGATGTGCCGCTTAGGCCGCGACCTTGCTGGCCGAGCCGTCAACCACCTGCGGGGCCTTCTCGCCGCCGCCGATCGGAATGCTGCGGGGCTTCTTGGCCTCGGGAATCTCGCGGACGAGATCGACATGGAGCAGGCCGTTCTCGAGCGAAGCGTTCTTCACCTGCACGAAGTCGGCAAGCTGGAAGACGCGCTCGAAGGCGCGGGAGGCGATGCCGCGATAGAGCACTTCGGCGCTGTTGCCGGAGTTCTCGTTGGCGGTTTTCTCGCCCTTGATCGTCAGCGTGTTCTCTTTCGCGACGATCGAAAGCTCGGCCTGCGAGAAGCCGGAGACCGCAACGCTGATCCGGTAAGCATTCTCGCCGGTGCGCTCGATGTTGTAGGGGGGATAGCCGGGGCTGCCGTCCGAGGTCACCTGATCGAGCAGGCTGAAGAGGCGGTCGAAGCCGACGGTGGAACGATAGAACGGAGTGAGGTCGTAGGTACGCATAGGGGTAGTCCTCCAATGAGCGACTGTTTCAGTTACCCGCCCGCCATCGGGCCGGGCTTAGATGTGTGCAGCCTGATGTTCCGGTTCCGAAACACTGGTAGCGGCCTGCACTGAGGTGATATGGGAGGGGTCACGTCGCGTTCAAGAGGCGGAAACCGCGTCGCTTTTTTTCGGCGCCGGCGTCCTTGATCTGCACCCTGTCCCTCCACGCCGGTCTCCTGCATGACGCTCGTCTCGATCCCCGCCAACCCGGTTCCGGACGACGTTGTCAGTGGCACCATCAAGACTCCCGATGGAGCCGAGCTGCGCTTCGCGCGCTGGGCGCCGCCGCCCGGCCGCAAGGGCACGGTCTGCGTGTTCGGCGGGCGCGGCGAGATGATCGAGAAATATTTCGAGACGGTGCGCGACCTGCGCGACCGCGGCTTTGCGGTGGCGATGATCGACTGGCGCGGGCAAGGGCATTCGTCGCGGCGGCTGCGCGATCCACGCAAGGGTTACGTCCGCGACTTTGCCGACTACGAGGTCGACGTCGAGGCCTTCGTGCAGCAGGTGGTGCTGCCGGATTGCCCGCCGCCCTATTTCGCGCTGGCGCATTCGATGGGCGGCGCGGTCATGCTGCGGGTCGCGCATGCCGGCAAGCGCTGGTTCGACCGCATGGTGCTGTCGGCGCCGATGATCGACCTGCCGCGCGGGCGCGTGTCGTTCTTTCCAAGCGCGCTGCTCCGGATCATGCGACTGGCCGGGCAGGGCGGCCGCTACGTTCCGGGCAGCAGCGACGAACTGGTCGGCCTCGCGCCCTTCATTGGTAATCCCGTGACCAGCGACCCGGTGCGCCACGCCCGCAACGCTGCGATCCTGGAAGAAGACCCGACGCTCGGCATCGCGGCGCCCACGATCGCCTGGGCCGACACCGCATTCACCGCGATGCGCACTTTTCGCGGCATGTCGTATCCGTCCGAAATCCGCCAGCCGATCCTGATGCTGGCGGCGAGCAATGACGAGGTGGTGTCGACGGCGGCGATCGAGGAGTTCGCCTACCATCTGCGCGCCGGTTCGCATCTCGTGATCGCCGGCTCCAAGCACGAGATCCTGCAGGAGCAGGATCGCTACCGCGGGCAATTCTGGGCGGCGTTCGACGCCTTCGTGCCGGGCACGCCGCTGTTCAAGTGAACGATAGCGTTTTCGAGCGAAGTGGATACCGGTTCGCGTGAAGAAAACGCGTCAAAAAGAAATCTAGCCCTGCAGCAGCGCAACGATCCGGTCGGGAAAGCGCTTTTCCACGAACAAGGTCCTGACCTCGGCGACGCTGAGATAGCGGTCCTTGCCTTCGCCCTTGCCCATGATGTCGAGCAGCACCGGCCACTCGCCGAGCATCAGCAGCGGATAGTAGCAGTGCAGGATCGCGTAGGACGCCGGATGCTCGTCCTTGGCGCGCTGGAAGTTCGCCGCCATGAAGGTCTTGATCTCGGAGGCCGACAGCCCGCGTTCGACGCTGCCGTCGGGGGCCTTGTGGTCCGTGCCGAAGGTGGCGAGCCGCGCGATCTCGTCCTCATGCACGACGGCATGCTGATCGAGGATGCGCGAGCCGGCGCCGTGCTTGTCGAGCGGGCCATTGCGCAACTCGTCGAGGATCGCGCCCTGCAACAGGCTGCGAACCTGGCTGAACGGACCGATGCCGTTGGCCATCTGCGCGACCATGAAGATCTTGGCGCCGGCGCTGAGCGCCGGAAGGCCGGTCTTGCCGGTGGCGCGGTCGATGGTTTCGGTCAGCTTCGGCAGCGGCACGATATGGCCGCCGACATAGTCGCCGGCGACCAGCGCACGCAGGAACGGGCACGGATTGTCAGGGGAAACCTGCGGGGCGGGTGCCGCGCTTGCAGCCGTATCGGACATCAAACCACATCCTGAAAGCTTCAGCTTAGAAAGCATCCATTACCGGTGGATGAATTCGCTCAGGAATCAGCGGCGAATTTCGAGTTGGATGCAACCAGAGCGAGTTTGCCGAAGGGGAGGCCGGCTTTCAAGAGGCCTTCGCGATAGAGCGCGATGTCGGCCGGGTTCTTCCAGTGGAAATTGCGCAAATGACGTTCGACCGTGAGGTCGGGATGATTGGCGAGCAGCGCCTCGGCCGCCTGCGCGGCTTCGTCGGCGCGGCCGAGCTGGGCAAGTGCCGCGGCGCGCACCGCAAGACCCTGCAGGTGGTTCGGGTTGAGATAGAGCGTTTCGCGCGACCATGACAGCGATGCGTCGTATTGTCCGAGCAGGTAATGGCTGAACGCGTTCAAAGCTCCCCATTGGTAGCGCGGATCGCTGTTGCCACGCTGGACCGCCGTCGAGAACAGATCGACCGCCTTGCGATGATCGCCGATCACCATGTGGCAGATTCCAAGCACGCCGCGGGCGCCCATGTCGTAGGGATTGAGCTCGATCGCCCGCTTGATGGCGTCCATCGCGGCTTCGTAGTGGCCCTGCATCGCATGCAGATAGGCCAGCAGCGAAAATGCGAACGAGGAGCGCGGGTCGAGCCGGACCGCTGCTCTCGGCCAGGCTGACCGACGAGGCCCACAATTCGCGCGTGCTCGGAATCCAGCCGAACTGGATACTCTGGATCTGGATCAGCGCGAGATAGGCGCGCGCGATCGACAGCGCAGGGTCGAGCTCGATCGCCTCCTTGAACAGTGCGATCGCGGTTTCGCAATCGTCCTTGGTCTGGTGATAGTAGTGCGACAGACCCTTCAGGAAGCGGTCCCATGCGGTCAGTTCGGCGTTCGGCGAGCGCGCCGGTGCCGAGGCCTCGGCGCGGTAGATCTCCTGGGCCACCGCGGCGGAAAGGTTGGCGGTGATCTCGTCCTGCATCGCGAACAGGTCGCCCATGTCGCGGTCGTAGCGGCCGGTCCACAGCTGCTCGCCCTTCTCGGGCGCGATCAACTCGGCGGAGACGCGGATCTTGTTGCCGGCGCGGCGCACCGAACCCTGGATCAGATAGGTCGCGTCGATTTCGCGCGCGATCAGGCGGGTCGAGACGTTCTTGCCCTTGTAGGCGAAGGTCGAGTTGCGGCTCAGCACGCGGTAGAAGGATTGCAGCGACAGCGCGTGGATCAGATCCTCGGTCAGGCCGTCGGAGAAATATTCGTCGGCGCCGCCGCTCAGATTGTCGAACGGCAGCACACCGACGATCGCGGTCCGGTATTGCCCTGGCAGATGCGGGCCGTCATCCGGCGTCTTCTCCTGGAGATCGGATCCGGCCGGCGCCCAGGTCCAGACATGGACCGGCTCGGTGATGTTCTTGAAGCGGTGCGGGCCGGCATCGACCAAGGTGACGGCAAGCCGCCGTCCTGACTCGGTGCGGGCCTTGTCCGACACCGCGATGCCGCCGGGCACGGCAACGGTCTCGAGGCGGACCGCGATGTTGACGTCGTCGCCGAACACCTCGTCCTCGTCGGCCATGACGTCGCCCATGTGGACGCCCATCCGGAAGTGCATGGCGCGGTCGGGCGGCAGATGTTCGTTGCGCTCGGCCATCAGGGTCTGCATCGCGACGGCTGCTTCGATCGCGCCGATGATGCTCGGAAATTCCAGCAGGAAGCCGTCGCCGGTGTTTTTGACGATTCGGCCGCCGTGGTTGAGGATGATCGGGTAGATCGCGCTGCGATGCGCCTTGAACGAGGCATGCGTCCCCGCCTCGTCGACACCCATCATGCGGGAATAGCCGGCGATATCAGCGCAAAGAATGGCAGCGAGCCGTCTTTCCATGTCTCCTGTGCCCTGGAATTGGCCACTTAGCCGAGGTGACCGAATCCGATACTTACAAGACAGGCCGGGTCCGGCGGAAGCTCGGTTTACGGGCACCTATAATGCATAGTAGCAGGAATTGGCATGCGACCAACGGATCGTACAATCCGTTTCTCTACTGAATTCGTGTGTCGCTGCGATGGTGCAGGTTGGCTGACGGTCCTTTCGGGTTCGTTACTTACATAGGTTAATGTGGCCGAGATGCTGGGAATTCACGAGCTTTGGCTGTTTGTCCTGTCCGGGCTGCTGCTCAACGTCACGCCGGGGCCGGATACCGCTTATATCATAGGGCGTACGATTCAGC
This sequence comes from Bradyrhizobium sp. JR3.5, assembly GCF_054057015.1. NCBI lineage: Bacteria > Pseudomonadati > Pseudomonadota > Alphaproteobacteria > Hyphomicrobiales > Nitrobacteraceae > Bradyrhizobium > Bradyrhizobium sp. JR3.5. Next base: position 1,705,878 of record NZ_JBSRYV010000002.1, on the reverse strand, counting down.
ACGGATGGCGCGGCGGAGCCGCTGCGGCGATCGGTATCAGCTGCGGCTGCCTGGTTCACGTGCTGGGCGCGGCGATCGGGCTGTCGGCGCTGCTGATGGCGTCGTCCACCGCGTTCCTGGCCGTCAAGTTGATCGGCGCGGCCTATCTGGTGCTGACCGGGCTGCAGATGCTGCTGTCGCGCGCCAAGCCGATCGCGGAGATCGCCGGGCAGGGCGGCGAGACTTCGATCTCACGTGTGTTCTGGCAGGGGGCGCTGACCAACATCCTCAATCCCAAGGTGGCGCTGTTCTTCCTGGCATTCCTGCCGCAATTCGTGGCGGCGGACTCAGCCCACAAGACGCTCGCCTTCCTGGTGCTCGGGCTGATCTTCATCACCGGCGGCACGCTGTGGTGCCTCGGCCTCGCGGCCTTTGCGGCGCGGGCTGCCGGCCGCATCCGGCAATCGACCGGCGTGATCGCCTGGATCAACCGTTCGCTCGGCGCGCTCTTCATCTATCTCGGCGTCCGCGTCGCCATGCTGGAGGCGCGCTAGGTTCTCAGCCGTGGATCTTGAGCAGCGCGCTGCCGGCGAGATAGATGCCGAGCAGGATCATCGAGATCAGGAACCAGCGGCGGAAGACGTCCGGCTGCATCCGTGTGCGGACCGCCTGGCCGACGAACATGCCGGTGAACGACGCCCCCATCGCCACCGCACCCGGCAGCGCGGTGGCCGCGGTCAGCAGGCCCGAGGCCGTGAGATTGAAGGCGAGTGCGATGGTCGCGGTGGTGAAGAAGACGCCGAGCGCCTGCACCAGTTCGTCCCGCTCCATGCCGATCGCCTGCATGAACGGCATCGAGGGAATAACCTGGACGCCGGTTGCCGCCGAGATCAGCCCGGTGATGACGCCGACGATGCCGCCGATCCATGTCTCGTGGCGCCGAGCGACCTTGAAGTTGAATCTGCTCAGGCCGACGATCGCGTAGATCACCAGCAGCGCGCCGAGCACCACGGTGCCGTAGGCTGCGTAAGGACCGGTCAATAGCCCGGCATTGATCCAGATTCCGACCACGGTGCCGAGCATCAGCGGCCACAACCGCTTGAGGATGTCGCGCAGATAGGGGCCGACGAAGGTCTGCCAGATATTGGTGACGATCGCCGGCACGATCACGATCGCGATCGCCTGGCCCGGCGCCATCGTGGTTGCCAGCAGTCCCATCGCGACGGTCGGCAGACCGAGGCCGAGTGTCCCTTTGACGAAGCCGGCAAGTAGGAAGGCGAAAGCGATGAAGATCAGGAGATGGTCGACCATCGCTGCACATTGACCGATCGAGCCGATCGGCACAATCTGGAGGTTACGGAGTTAGCCTTCGGGGTGTCCGAAGGTATGGGGTGGGAAACTTCATGCGGTTCGACCTGATCGACTTGCAATTGTTCATCGCGGTTTCGGATGCACGCAGCATCACCCAGGGCGCGGCGCGCGCAAACCTTGCGCTAGCCTCGGCAAGCGAGCGAATCAAGGGGCTCGAGGAGGCGCTCGGCGTCGCGCTGCTCAAGCGCGGCCGTCGCGGCGTCGAATTGACGGCGGCGGGCGAGAGCCTGCTCGGTCACGCGCGGATCGTGATGCATAATGTCGAGGCCTTGCAGAGCGATCTCGCCGCCTATGCCAGCGGCGTCCGCGCCAACGTGCTGCTGCTCGCCAACACCTCGGGCCTGTCGGAGCATCTGCCGCGGGCGCTGGCGGCGTTCCTGCACGAGCATCCCGATATCAGCGTCGACGTCGAGGAGCGTGAGAGCACCGATATCGCGACAGCGATCGCGAGCGGCGCCGCCGATCTCGGCTTCGCCGCCGAACATGCGCTGCCCGACAGCGTCGAACGCTTCCTGTTCAGCGAGGACCGCCTGATGCTGGTGGCGTCGCGCCGCAGTGATCTCGGCGGCCGCCGCCAGATCGACTTCCAGGAGGTGGTCGGCCGCGATTTCGTCGGCCTCACGGCAACGTCGGCGCTGCAGGTCCATATTTCGCGGCACGCGGCAAAACTTGGTGCGCGGCTGCGCTTCCGCGCCCGCCTGCGCGGCTTCGACGCCATCTGCCAGATGGTCGCCGCCGATGTCGGCATCGCGGTGATCCCGGAAACCGCGGCGCGACGCTGCGCGGCGGCGATGCCGATCACGACGATCCGGATCCGCGACGCCTGGGCCAACCGCCGGTTGACGATCTGCGCGCGCAGCTTCAAGGCATTGCCGCGCGCGGCCAAGCAGCTGGTGGAATATCTGCGGGCCGAAGCGCAGCGCTGACGAAGCCGAGGAGACTGCAATGCTCAGGGTCTGGGGACGGCGCAGTTCGTTCAACGTGCAGAAGGTGATGTGGCTGATCGGCGAGCTCGATCTGGCGCATGAGCACATCGATGCCGGCGGCGCGTTCGGGGGGCTCGATGCGCCGGCGTTCCTCGCGATGAACCCGCATGGCCGCGTGCCCGTCGTCAGGGATGACGACGCGACGGTCTGGGAATCCCACGCCATCCTGCGCTACCTCGCCGCGCGCCACGGCAACGGCCGCTTCTGGTCCGACGATCCCGTCGTCCGGGCGCGGGTCGATGGCTGGATGGACTGGTCGCAAACCGCGCTGCAACCGGATCTTCTCGGCGGCGTGTTCTGGGGATTTTTCCGCACACCCGAGAACCGGCGCGACTGGCCAGCGATTCACAAGGCGCTCGCCCGCTGCGAGCAGCATTTTGCCAAGCTCGAACGCCTGCTCGAAGCGAAGCCGTTCCTGCTCGGCGAGACACTGTCGCTCGCTGACATCACCGCGGGAACCTCGCTCTATCGCTATTTCGAGCTCGAAATCGCGCGCCCGCCGCTGCCGGCGGTCGAGCGCTGGTATCAGAGGCTGCAGCAGCGCCTGCCGTTTCGTAAGCACGTCATGCTTCCGTTTGAGGAGCTGCGCGGCCGGCTCGATTATTAGTCTTACTTCGCCGTCACCGCGCCGGCGTCCTGGATCACCTTCGCCCATCTCTTGATGTCGGCGGCGACGAAGTCGCGGAAATGCTCCGGCGTGTCGCCGACCAGCGTCAGGCCCTGCTCGGCGAGTTTTGCTTTGACCGTCGGATCAGCCATCGCTTCGGTGGCGATCCGATTCAGCCTGGTGATGATCGCCGGCGGCGTTCCGGCGGGCGCGACCATGCCGTACCAGTTCTCGATGATCAGGTCGGGCATGCCGGCCTCTGTCGTGGTCGGCACGTCGGGCGCGGTTGGGGCGCGTTCGCGGCCGCCGAGCGCGATTGGCCGCAGCGAGCCTGCCTTGATCTGCGGCAGGATCACCGGCAGGTCGAGGAAGGTCATCTGCACCTGCTGGCCCAACAGATCGTTTACCGCCGGCGCCGCGCCGCGATAGGGCACGTGCACGATGTCGATCTTTGCCGTCAGCTTGAACAATTCGCAGGCCAGATGCGGCAGGCTGCCGGGGCCGGAGGAGGCGAAGTTGAGCTTGCCCGGCTGTGCCTTGGCGAGCGCGACCAGCTCGCTCATGTTCTTTGCCGGCACGTCGGTGGCGACAACCAGCATCTCCGGCACGGTCGCGACCAGCGTGATTGGCGCGAGATCCGTCAGCGTGTCGTAGGCGACTTTCTCCATGCTCGGGCTGATCGCCAGCGCGCCGGCGCTCGCGATCGCAACCGTGTAGCCGTCGGGGGCGGCCTTCGCGACCGCATCGGTGCCGAGCACGCCGCCCTGGCCGGCGCGGTTGTCGACGATGATCGGCTGCTTCACCAGTTCCGAGATCTTCTGCCCGATCACCCGCGCGATGATGTCGTTCGGCCCGCCGGGCGGGAACGGCACGATCAGCCGGATCGGCTTGGTCGGGAACTGCTGGGCGCTGGCGGTGACGGGCGCGAGAAGCAGGAGAATGGCTGCCAGCAGCCTGCCGCATATCGTCATGTGCGCCGATCCCTGACTTTTCTCGTTGCCGTCAGGATGGGCGCAGATCAATCGCCCGGCAACTCAAGAAATCAGGCGGAGCAAGGATCAGGCGTTGAGCAGCTTCATCGCGGCTTCGTGCACGCGCGGGTCACCGGCTGCGATGATGCGGCCGCCGCCTTGCGCCGGCTTGCCGTCCCAGGTGGTGACGACGCCGCCGGCGCCGGTGACGATCGGGATCAGGCCGGCAATGTCGTAGGGTTTCAGCTCGGTCTCGACCACGAGGTCGAGATGGCCGGCCGCGAGCATGCAATAGGAGTAGCAGTCGCCGCCGTAGCGCGACAGGCGCGCCGCTTGCTCGACGCGGCCGAAGCGGGCGCGGTCATCCGGATTCATCAGCAGCGGGCTGGTGGTGAAGACGGTCGCTTCCTTCAACGAGGCGCAGCGCCGCACCGAGAGCCGCCGCTCGCCCGACGGGCCGGAGTAATGTGCCGAGCCGTTGTCGCCGGAGAAGCGCTCGCCGATATAGGGCTGGTGCATCATGCCGAATACCGGCGTACCTTTGTGCAGCAGCGCGATCAGCGTGCCCCAGATCGGAAAGCCGGCGATGAACGACTTCGTGCCGTCGATCGGATCGAGCACCCAGACATAGTCGGCGTCCTGGCGTTCATTGCCGAATTCCTCGCCGACGATGCCATGCTGGGGGAAGTTCGCCTTGATCAGCCGCCGCATCACGGCTTCGGCGGCCCGGTCGGCCTCGGTGACCGGATCGAAATCGCTCGAGCTCTTGTTGTCGACCGAGAGTGAGGTGCGGAAGAAGGGCAGGATGGTTTCGCCGGATGCGGTCGCGAGGCGGCCGATGAAGGCGGTAAAGTCGATGACCGTCACGGCATGTCCCTGAAATGCGCAAACGACGCGATAGAACCGGATGTGCTCTTGCCTAGCTCAATCCCATGCGGCGCGCACGATTAACGGAGTGTTATCCCAGCCTGATGACCGGTTCCGGACTTTCGATTTGGCTTCGATTCGAAAGTCTGCCCGGCTTCGCGGCGGATCACGAAGTTGCGAGTTCTGGTATACAAGCTATGCGCTGAACGCTGTCCGATCGCGATTTCTTGTGTAAGATATTGATATTCAACATCTTAATTCATCTAGCTGGTCGTGTTGCAGTTTCGCCAGACTTACCAACATTACAGAAGAAATGTTTCGAAAGTTCTTGCGTTTTGTGCAGCGCGGTCGCATATTGTTGCGGTGCGGTAGCGCCTCGCGCTATCGCTGCCCTCCTTGGGCGTTTCCTCCCTAGACTTGGGCCGCTTGTTCATTCAAGCGGCCCTTTTTTCTTTGGGCCGTCATTTCTGCGAGTGAACTGAGAATCCAATTCGGCGCTCATCGCGTCGCCAATTTGAATTCTCGGTTCATGACTTCATCGGCACCACGGGTGGCCGACGAAGGATTTACTCCGCTGCCGCCTGGAACGGGCCGAGATCCCCGAACGGAATTTTCGCGAGCGCATCCGCGAGCGACGCAAAGTCGGTCCAAAGTCGGACTGCCGCCACCTGGACGAAGCGCGGTCCGCGCTCGCGTTGGCGCTCATCCATGTAGACCGCGCGGTTGAGCTCGATCTGCACGGTGTGCAGGCCGCTCGCCGGGTTGCCGTAATGCTCGGTGATGAAGCCGCCGGCATAGGGCTTGTTGCGACCGACCGAATAGCCGAGCGAGCTCATCATCTCCTCGACCAGGTCGGGCAGCAGCGGCGCGCAGCTCGTGCCGTAGCGGTCGCCGATCACGACGTCGGGCCGGCGCGGCTCATCGCGCGAGACCCCGACTGACGGCATCGAATGGCAATCGACCAAAATCACGGCACCGAACGCCTGGTGCGCCTTGTTGATCAGCCGGCGCAGTGCGCGGTGATAAGGCTTGTAGAGCACCTCGATCCGCCGCAGCGCCTCGTCGACGTCGAGCCGCTCGCGGTAGATCTCCTGGCCGTCGCCGACCACGCGCGGGATGGTGCCAAGGCCGCCGGCCACCCGCATCGAGCGCGTGTTGGCAAAGCTCGGCAGCCGCCCGGTGAACATGCGCGGGTCGAGCTCATAGGGCTCGCGGTTCACGTCGACATAGGAGCGCGGGAAGTTGACCCGGATGATCGGAAAGCCGCGATCGCTCAATCCAGCGATCAATTCGTCCATGAAGGAGTCTTCGGAGCGGCGCAGCGCCGCCACGTCGATTCGCGACGCCTCGAGGAACTCGGCCGGGTAGGCCGAGCCCGAATGCGGGGAATTGAAGATGATCGGCGCACGCCAGGCCTGCGGCTCAACGATCTCGAACGGGGGCGACAACTCGCCGGCAAATTCGGTCATTCCCTTGGCGCCGTCCCTTGCGTCCGCCTCGCCCCGCAAGAACTGATTCTGCCGGAAAGGCGGAGATTTATGGGCGGACATTGTCGGTAATCGCGATCATTCTGCCAAGTGAAAAGAGTGTGGCGCGGGCTGGAACGCGTCTTGAGGGCGGCAAATGCCGTACAAGGTTGATTCGATGCGTGGTTCGGTCCACAACTGGCTGGCGCGCATTTGCCGCTGGCTTGACGCAAATTTCACCCGAAATTTACCGTCTGTCGGGCTTACTGTTCGGACTGCTCCTCAAGCCGGATTCGACGATCCCTGCCATGCCGAAAATTCTTCTCGCCGAAGACGACACCGATATGCGCCGCTTTCTGGTCAAGGCACTGGAAAATGCAGGTTTCAAGGTCTCGCCGCACGACAACGGCATGTCGGCCTATCAGCGGCTGCGTGAGGAGCCGTTCGAAATGCTGCTCACCGACATCGTGATGCCCGAGATGGACGGCATCGAGCTGGCGCGCCGTGCCTCGGAACTCGATCCCGATATCAAGATCATGTTCATCACCGGCTTTGCCGCGGTGGCCCTCAATTCCGATTCGGAGGCGCCGAAAAACGCCAAGGTGCTGTCCAAGCCCGTGCACCTCCGGGAATTGGTTAGCGAAGTGAATAAGTTGCTGGCGGCCTAATTCGCCAAAAAACCTTCGCTTTGTATCCTTGCCTGCCCCGCCGCCGTCCGTTATAGGGTCCCGATCCAAACATGGCTTTGGGTGCGTAGCTCAGCGGGAGAGCACTACCTTGACATGGTAGGGGTCACAGGTTCGATCCCTGTCGCACCCACCATCCTTCGCTCGCGAAGCGAGAGAAGGATGCCGCGCCGAAGCCCAAAGGGCGAAGGCGGGCCTTTGGCCGCGAGCTAGGGCTCGGCAAGCCGCGCCATGACGGCGGGCTTCCGATTCAACCCGTCAAACAGCTCGTTCGACGCCGCGCCGGCCCCCACGTTGTCGTCCTGGCGAAAGCAGGACCACCGCATTCAGTGATGAACCGCATCGTGGCCCCGGCGTCGCGCAACAATTGAGATTTGGGGTAATGGGTCCTGGCTTTCGCCAGGACGACACCGAGTGTGCTGCGCGACCTGTGAGTCATAGATCCGCATTCTCGCGACATGATTTGCCCGAGCTTTGCATCTCGTCTCGCCCTCTCTCTTGAAGAGGGCCCAGGGAAAGCCGGCTGCCGATCGCACCCACAAGACCGGTCAGTGCTGCAGGTTCCTGCCGCTCCATGGTGAGGGCCGCGCCGGCGCGGCCGCGGCGCCGACCAGCGGACGCCGATTCCAGTCCAGCACGGAGTCGCTGTGCAGCTGCTCGACGACCCAGAGGAAATAAACCGAGGCGGGAATGCCGATCAGGTCGAAGACGAGCATCGATCCGCTGCCCTGAGTCGTCGCATCAATGAGATGGATCAGCGCGCAGGAGAAGAAGACGCCCGCCAATGCGGCCCCCGACAGCGACCACACACCGGTCGCCAGATAGCGGCGCACCTGATGGTCAGCCAGATACCAGCCGACCAGCCCGTAAGTCACGGTGACGAACACATTGGCTAAGAACGTGGCTGAGGCGACGTCGATCCAGGTGCTAGGCATCGTCGCGCGCGCGGCAAGATCGGCCGACGTGCAAAGGAACGGGATGTTCGCGCCGGGCTGGGCCATCGCCCAGGCCGCCAGCCAGCCCGCCGTGATGGCGAAGCCGCCGACCAGCAACATCGCGCGATGCGGCGAGAGGGCGATCAATCGCTCGCCCTGGCCACCCAATATCGTCTCGAACCGCAGGAACACAAATGTCAAACCTGCCGGCAGCCCGAGCAGGGTGACGGCGAGCATCGACCAGGACACGCTTTCGCCCTGCAGCACCTGGAAGCCGTGCACCAGATGATGCGGGCCGCAGCTCGCAGCCATCATCGAAAATCCGATGCCGAAGCGGGACCAGCCCCGGTAACGATGCAGGCTGACCGTTTCCCAGGCCGACAATATCCCAAGGCCCGCGTAGGCCAGTCCGATTGCCAGATTGCTGAGACCAATGACGAGATACATCACCGCGAGACCGTCGCCTTGGTGCCCATGGGAGCCCCGATGTGATCAAGGAATTCGTCGATGAAATAGTGATGGCCGCGCCGCACCGGTCCTTCCACCGGCTGCGCGGCGTGCAGCGCGCGTCCCGAACTCGGATGCCAGAGTGCCCTGGTCAGCATCGGCGCAATCTGTTCGGCGGCAACCGGCGGCGAAAAGAAATAACCCTGGGCAACGTCGCAACCCATGCGGAGCAGCATTGCGGCCTGCTCACTTCGTTCGACGCCCTCGGCGATGGTGTGCTTGCCCATCGCGTAGGCCAAGGATCGACGATACGATCGCCGTATCGCCGGGCTCGCTGCTGAGACCGTCGATGAAGCTGCGGTCGATCTTCAGGACTTCGGCCGGCATGTCGCGAAGGCGCGACAGCGACGAGTGCTCAGTGCCGAAATCGTCGATCGCGACGAACACGCCGAGCTGCCGGATCTGATCGAGCACCTGGACGACCTCCTCCGGGGCGCTCATCATGACGCTTTCGGTGATTTCGAGACACAGGGCGGTCGGATCGACATTGGTGCTGGCGAGAGTCTGGCGGAGCTCCTGGATGAAGGTCGGCTCCGCGATCTCGCGCGGCGACACGTTCACGGTCATGGCGAGCGGGCAGCCCGGCATCAGCCTCGTCCACTCGGCGAGCTGGCGACAGGATTCCTGCAGCACCTGCCGTCCGATCTTGACGATGAGCCCGCATTCCTCGGCGACGGGGATGAAGTCGGCGGGCGAGATGATGCCGCGCTCAGGATGCCGCCAGCGCACCAGCGCCTCGACGCCGACGACGCGTCCATCTTTCAGGCGGACTTGCGGCTGATACTCCACGAACAGCTGCGATTCCCGTAGCGCCGCCCGCAAATCGGATTCGATTTGAACACGCTTCTCGGCGCGGGCATGCAGCTCGTCGTTGAACTCGGCCAATCGCGCGCGGCCGCGGACCTTTGCCGCGTAGAGGGCGGTGTCCGCCTCGCGCAGCAATTGTTCGGCGCACTTCGTGCCGGGCTTGCAGTGCGCGAGCCCTACGCTTGCCGATACCACGACTTCCTTGCCTGAGAGCAGGATCGGCTCCGCCAGCGCTGCAAGGATCCGCTTGCCGAGTTCCGCTCCGGAGGAGTCCGAGGCGCGCGGATGGAGAACGACCATCTCGTCGCCGCCGAACCGGCTCGCCGTATCGTCCGGTCCGAGACAGCCAAGGATGCGCCGGGCCATTTCGGACAACACCTCGTCGCCGCTGCTATGGCCGAGTGAATCGTTGACGAGCTTGAAGTTGTCGAGATCGACGAACAGAACCGCGATCCGCGCGCCGTCATCGGCCTCGCGCGCCAGTTCAAGGTCCAGCCGCTCGAGCAGCAGGCTGCGCGTCGGAAGTCCGGTCAGCTGATCATGCGCGGCCGTGTGCATCAGGCGTGCAATGACGCCGCGCAGGCGCTCGACCTCCGGGTTAGTTCCAACCGATGGAACGGCCGGATCACGCTCAACGCCCGAGTGCTGTTCCCTGATCGCGGCCCCGAGCCGTATTGAAATATTCGGCCGCAGTCCAACCATCTGCCGATCCCCAATCCACTATAATATCCGGCGACGGTAGGCAGTTTGGAGTTTGCAAAAGGTTGCGTGAAGGCTGCCCGCGACTTTTGCCCGATAACGATTTGCAAGATGGTTACAAATCTACGACAGGCGCGCGGCCCATTTGTTGCGACTTTCGTCGAGGGCCAAATTGCCGCCGTGCTGGCACATGGCCTTTCGGAACGGGCGCCGGGGCCCGGCACGCCTCCCCGGTGAGAACCCCTGTGCTGCCGGGAGCCATCGAAGGCGGCTTGGACGGTGGACTCGTGCGGTCGGGCAAATCGGTGATCGGCATCTCGACGATCACGGCGCCCCGGGGCAATAAAGGGCGCGGAACACAGGATGCACAGGGCTCCTGGCGCGATCACGGAAGGTCGAAGGAGGCATCGCAGTGCTCGATCATATCCTGAAGTTCATGACGCTCGGGACCATCATCGTCGGCGTCACCGCGATCTACACGGCGCTGCACACCAACAACCGGCGTCTGGGAGCCGACATCTTCCTGAGATATTCCGAGCGCATATCCGATTTGCGGCGTCGCCTGCCAACGGCGGCGTTCCATGACGAGGGCGCCGGCGGCGCCATTGAGATGACGCCGGACGAGCGCCGAATTGTGCATGAAGTCATCTTCTCGATCTTCGAGCTCTACGAGCTCAAGGTGCATGGCTTCGTTCCGCCGGGAATCTGGAAGATCAGGGAGCCCGACATCGAACGGGTGCTCTCGCTGCCGGTCTTCCAGCAGGAGTTGGCGGTCGTGCAAGGCAGGTTCGCGAAGCATCCGCGCTTTGCGGCATGGCTCGACCAGATCGGGCAAGCCAAGGCATAGCTGGGCGGCGCCCGATCGAGGAACGCAGGCTGCGCCGCTGGTGTTGCAGGTGCCGGCGATCAGGCTCGCCCCGCCGGCATGGCGGGCGTGTTCACCGACGAATATGATGAGCCATTGTTACTTTCGTCATCTCGACGTTCACATGAAAATGCCGCAGCGTGCCACAACATGTGCGCCTCGTGCGGCGCGCGTGTTCCGTTCCCATCGATCGCATTCACGTCGCACGTGGTGGAATGCCGCATGATTAGGCAAGCGTCTTCAGGCGCGGTCGACGCGAATCCCGTGCGCGGGATTCGCGATGTGTCATGTACCGTGCTTAAGTTGCAGCGCTCTCCCGACATTCATTTCGTCTCAGCGCGAAGATCGAGAAGATTTTCTGAAGACTCCGCAATGATGCGTTGCCCGATCGCATCGCACGAACGCAATTTTGGATTTCTTCAAAGCGCGCGTTGCCGCCGCTCTGGTTCTCGCACAGATTGTTCTTTAGATCAGTCAGGCCGAGCTTCCGGGCCGAAATCCGGCAACGACGCGACAATGATGAATGCCATGTGTGAGCACGACTGCCGCAGGACCCATCGGCCCTATCAGGAGCGGCCGGTGTAAGCGGGTGATGTCCGCATCCAAAAATGCTGCTTCCTTGTCCGCCAGAAATTCGCCTGCCCGCCAGAGGCCGGCGACGCAACCTTGGGAATGCGCCCCCGTTGAGACGACGTTCGTCGTTTGCGACAACGGGGCACGGAATGACATGCCAGAAGACGACAATGCGCCGGCGAGCGCCGCCAAGCTCCTCGAACAAGTTCCCCTGCCACGCGAGCCCCGTAACATCAGGGACATAGTCCCGGCGGTACCGCGGCTTTTCACGACACGGCCTTATCCGCCATCGGAGCAGTTCGATGTCTGGAAAACGCGCATGGCCTCGCTGATCGACGTCGCGCTGCCGGACGACCACGACCCTGCACAGGGGTTCGAGGTGGAGTATCTGACCTGCAACATGGCCGATGTCATCTTCACATCCGGACGCATTGCCGCTCAAACATTCGCGCGCGCCGCCGAGCCGTCACAAGGTGCGCCGGTCGATATCTGGTGGCTGTTCCGGGTGCGCTCCGGCGAAGCCCGCTTCGAAACCGCTGGCCGGCAGATTCAGGCCGGGCCCGGCGCGATGTTCCTGATCTCGCTCGACGACGATTTCTGTGGCAGCATCACGGACTATGAAGGCCTGGTGCTGGCTCTGCCGCGCAGGTCATTCTTGGACGTCGCCGATCAACTCAATGATGCCTGCAACATCCTGCTCTCCGGCAATCTGATCGAGCTGTTGACCGATTATCTCGACAGACTCGAAACGCGCGTCGTCCTGATGTCCCCTGAGGAACTGCGGCAGGCAGGGCGAGCGACCGCGCAGATGATCGCCGCATGCGTTCAGCTGTCCTCGGACCGGCTGGAGCAGGCGCGCGGTGCGATCGAATCGGTGCTGTTCGAGCGTGCACGTCTCTATATAGAGACGCATCTCGGCGACTTCGATCTGACGCCGGATCGCATTGCGCAGCAATTGCGGATCTCGCGCTCTGCCCTCTACCGTGCATTCGAGAGCGTCGGCGGCGTCGCCGGTTACATCCTGCGCAAGCGGTTGCGTGCGGCGCAGGCAGAACTCGTCGCGTCCAACGACAGGCAGGTGCAGGAGATCGCCTATCGTCATGGCTTCAAGCTGGCGTCGGATTTCACCCGCGCGTTTCGCCGCGAATTCGGCGTGAGTCCGCGCGAGATGCGTGAACGCGTGCGCCGCAGATCAACTGCCGGTTGAAGATGTGTGGAATACCCCACGGTGCATCGAGCAAATCGTTCAACTTGTGAGACGATCTGCGCGCTATTTGGACGGCCTGCTGAGTGACGTTGGCGAAATTGTGTCTATCATTTTTGATATGACGACTCGGGGCACATTGATGGGGCAGTCGAGCGAGCGCTGGGTGGCAAGATGCGCTCGTTGAGTTCGACACATCGTTGGCCAGGACCGGAAGGCCGGCGCAGGTTGCGCGGTCCTCATATCTCCACATGTGGTCCCAAGGGACACGCATGTCGGCACAGTCCGCGGCATGGCACCCCCGACGTCTGGACCAGATGTCACAAAGGGGACGCACCATGGTTGTCGTACGCAACTCAACCGAATCGCTGAAGCGTCAAGGCTGCACCGGCTTCGTCCGGAGCTGGGTCGCATCGGGCGATGCGGGCAGCCGTTCGCTGCGGCGCCGGCTGATCGCGGTGCTGCGACAGGCGCATCGCAGGCTCGGCGTGAAGCGCGATCGGCTGGGGCTTGGTTCGCTCGGCGCTGGCGGAGCGGTCGGCGCGCTGCTCGTCGTCATGGGGATCATGATCCCGCAGGCGGCGTTCGCGCAGGTTGCGATCGGCAACGGTGTTTTGAGCAACCCCGCCAACTGCACCAATCCCACCGCTGCAACGGCAGGCAGCACGGCTATTGGTTGCGGCGCCCACGCTGCCGGCGCCACCGCAACCGCCATTGGCGCTAATACCAATGCGAATGGCCAGAACTCCCTGGCGATAGGCGATTCGAACAGCGCGACCGGCGATGGTTCGATCATCGTGGGCTATTCCAACTCTGTGAACGGCCTCAATGCGATCGGTATGGGTGTGTTTGCGAATGCGACCGGCACCAATGCTCTCGCCATAGGTGGGAACGCGCATTCCACCGGTGACGGATCCTCATCCTTCGGCGTCAACACCACTGCAAATGGAGTGGGTGCCTTGGCGCTGGGCTCGACGGCGAGCGCCTCTGGTGGTGCCTCGATCGCGATCGGATTATCCTCCGCTGCCTCATCGCCAAATGGTTCGGGTACGGCAATCGGGGTCAGCTCCAAAGCAAACGCCGGAGCCGGCGGCGGGTCTCCGATCGCCATCGGCACGAATGCCAATGCCAGCGGGACCGCGCCTGCCGGCTTCACGTTCGAGGCTGTTGCGCTTGGCACCGGTTCCACCGCAACGGGGGCTTGGTCAACCAGTGTCGGCCCAAGCGCTTCAGCGACGGGGACAGGAGCCAGCGCTTTCGGCACGTCGGCCACGGCGTCGGCAAACCAGGCCACCGCCATCGGTAATGGAGCGAAAGCCTCCGCGGTAGGCAGCGCATCCTTGGGATACCTTGCCAATGCGAGCGGCAGCAACGCCGCTGCGATCGGCATCCAGTCGGTCGCGTCGGGTACCAGCTCGTTGGCGGCCGGCAACCTCTCCAGCGCGTCGGCGGATTTCGCCGTGGCTCTGGGCAATCAGGCACAGGCGCTGAGCACCGGGGGCTCGGTCGCAATCGGATCGGGCGCGATCGTCAACAGTGCCGCGACGGGCGGCATCGCGCTTGGCAACAATGCGGCATCCGCCGGCATCAGTTCGATCGCGACCGGCGTTGGAGCCAGTGCCGCCGGCACAAGTTCGCTGGCGATCGGCACTTCCTCAAATGCGAGTGCCGCCGCCAGCACGGCGGTTGGCAACACAGCCGTTGCCAGTGGCATAAACGCCTCCTCGTTCGGGTCTGGAGCGAATGCGATAGGAGACAATTCTCTCGCGGCCGGCGTCAGCGCCAGCGCCAGCGGAATCGCCAGTACCGCACTCGGCATCGGCGCCAAGGCGTCGGCTGCAAGCGCCATCGCTATCGGTAACAATGCCGCGGCCAGTTCCGCCAACGCGGTGGCCTTGGGCACCAACGCGGTGGCGGCCGGCGGCCAGGCGGTCTCGATCGGCGCGAACAACACCGCCTTTGGCAACGGCGCGGTGGCGATCGGCGATCCCAGCTATGCGAGCGGCACCGGCGCCTTCACCGGCGGCGCGAACAACATCGCCAACAGCGACGGTACGGCCAGCGCCACCGCCGCCAACCAGGCCAACGGCGCCGTCGCGATCGGCAACAACAACAAGGCGATCGGGCAGGGCTCCGTGGCGCTCGGCAATGGCTCCACCGCGGGCGCGGCCGGTCTCGCCGGGAACGTCGCGCTGGGTGACGGCGCAACGGCGGCGGCAAAATCCGGCGATGTCGCACTCGGCTCCGGCAGCGTCACGGCTGCCGCGGTCGGCACGCCAAGTGCGGTGATCAACGGCACCACCTACACCTTCCAGGGCACGACTCCGAGCTCGACGGTGAGCGTCGGCGCACCCGGTGCCGAGCGCACCATTACGAATGTCGCCGCCGGGCGGATCAGCGGATCTTCGACCGACACGATCAACGGGTCGCAGCTCTTTGCGACCAACCAGGCTGTCGACGCCATTGGTACCACCGTCAACAACATCAACAATGGCGGCGGCATCAAGTATTTCCACGCCAATTCGACGCTGGCCGATTCGTCTGCCGCGGGTACGAACTCGGTTGCGATCGGCCCGGTGTCGACCGCCACCGGCGCCGGCTCGGTGTCAATCGGCAATGGCGCGACCGCCGCCAATGCCAACGATATCGCGCTCGGCTCGGGCAGCCAGACCACCACGGCGGTCAACACGCCGAACACGGTGATCAACGGCACCACCTACAGCTTCGCCGGCACGACAGCGACCTCGACCGTCAGCGTCGGTGCGGTCGGCGCCGAGCGCACCATCACCAATGTTGCGGCCGGGCGGCTCAACAACGGGTCGACGGATGCGGTCAACGGGTCGCAGCTGTTTGCGACCAACCAGGCTGTCGACGGCCTCGCCACCACCGTCAACAACATCAACACCGGCGGCGGCATCAAGTATTTCCACGCCAATTCGACGCTGGCGGATTCCTCCGCCGTGGGCACCAACGCCGTTGCGATCGGGCCGGTGTCGACCGCGACCGGCAGCGGCTCGGTGTCGATCGGCAACGGTGCGACGGCCGCCAACGCCAACGACATCGCGCTCGGCTCCGGCAGCCAGACCACCACGGCGGTTGGCACGTCAGGCATCACCATCGGCACCACCGCCTACAGCTTCGCCGGCACGAATCCGCTCTCGACGGTCAGCGTCGGCTCGGTCGGCAGCGAGCGCACCATCACCAATGTCGCGGCGGGGCGGGTCAGCAACGGCTCGACGGATGCGATCAACGGTTCGCAGCTGTTTGCCGCCACTTCAGCGATCGATAGTCTCTCGACCGTCGTCAGCAACGGCCTGACACATTACTATAGCGTCAACGACGGTGGCACCCAGCTGGCGAACTACACCAACAACGGTGCGACCGGTGCAAATTCGATGGCCGCCGGCATCGCCGCGTCGTGTCGGCAACAGCGGCGAATTCCACCGCGCTCGGCTTCAACACCCAGGCCACGGTCGCCGACGGCGTCGCGATCGGATCGGGATCGATCTCCAACCGCGCGATCGCGCCGGCTTCCGGCACGATCGGCGGCACCATCATCCCCTACAACACCACCGATCTCGCGCTGCTCGGCGCGGTGTCGGTCGGCAATGCGACGAGCTATCGCCAGATCGCCAATGTCGCCGACGGCACGCAGTCGAGCGACGCCGTCACCGTGCGGCAGCTGACCGGCGCACTGTCGTCGTTCGCGACCACGACGACGAAATACTTCCACGCCAATTCGACGCTCGCCGACTCGCTCGCGGTCGGAAACAATTCCGTCGCGGTGGGACCGCAGACCGTGGTCAACGGTGACAACGGCATCGGCATGGGGTTTGGCGCAACCGTGGCGCAGACCGCGCCCGGCGGCATCGCGATCGGCCAGAATTCGGTGTCCAACTTCGCCGACTCGATCGCGTTCGGAACCAATGCGCAGGCCAGCGGCATCCAGTCGGTTTCGATCGGCGCCGGAGCCCAGACCACCAACCCGACCAGCGTTGCGCTCGGCCCGAATGCCAAGGCGACGGCGCAGGCCGGCGACGTCTCGCTCGGTGCCAATTCGACCACCTCGACGGTGGTCAAGACCACCAGTACCACGATCGGCGGCACCACCTACGCCTTCGCCGGCACGGCGCCGACCTCGACCGTCAGCGTCGGCAGCGCCGGGGCGGAACGCACCGTCACCAACGTCGCCGCGGGCCAGATCAGCGCGACCTCGACGGACGCGATCAACGGCTCGCAGCTCTGGGCCACCAACACCTCGCTCGACGCTCTCTATACCACGGTCAACAACATCTCGACCGGCAGCGGCGGAATCAAGTATTTCCACGCCAACTCCACCGCGGCGGATTCGTCCGCCACCGGCGCGGAGAGTGTCGCGATCGGACCGCAATCGGTCGCAAGCGGCGCGAACGCAGTGTCGATGGGCAACGGCTCGGCCGCATCGGGCGCCAACTCGGTCGCGATCGGCGCCGGCGCCAAGGCGACTTCGGCCAATTCGCTGGCGCTCGGCGCGAACTCGACCACCACGGCCAATCTGAGCGATGCGGCCTATACGCCCGTCGTCGGCAAGAGCGTCGCGGGGGTTGCGACCGGCGAAGTGTCGGTCGGCTCGTCCGGGGCCGAACGCCGCGTCACCAATGTTGCCGCCGGCTCGGCTGCGACCGACGCGGTCAATGTCAGCCAGCTCCAGGCGGTTTCCAGCGGCTCGATCCGCTACGACACCGATGCCTCAGGGAACACCACCAACAAGGTGACGCTGAACAGTGGCAGCACCGGGCCGGTCACCATCAGCAACGTGGCGGCGGGTGTCGCCGGCACCGATGCGGTCAACGTCAACCAGCTCAACAGCGCATTCCAACAGCTCAATGGTCAGATCGGCGAGGTGCGGCAGGACGCATGGCGCGCCGCCGCGATCGGCATGGCCGCGGCATCGCTGCGCTATGACGACCGGCCCGGCAAGATCAGCGCATCGGCCGGCGGCGGCGTCTGGCGTAGCCAGGGCGCGCTTGCCTTCGGCATCGGTTACACCAGCGAGAACAGCCGGCTGCGCAGCAATTTGGCGGCGACCACCGCCGGCAGCGACTGGGGTGTCAGCGCCGGCGTGAGCCTGACGCTCAATTGACCCTGACGGCGACGAGGCGGCTGGCGTGTCTGGCTTTGGCGATCTGGCTCTGCGCGGCGGCGGGCGCCAGCGCGCAGCCTGCGCCGCTACCCGCCTACGCCGTGAAGCCATCGGACGTCGTGGTGCCGGAAGGCGAGACGCTTGGCGAGTTCAGGCGGATGATCCAGCCGTTCAAGAACTGGACCTTGATCTGCGACGAGAGCCTGAAATCGAAGCGCCGCGTCTGCAACGTCACGCAGTCGATCGTCAACGCGCAGGGTGCGGTCGCCTTCAACTGGTCGCTGATTGCGACCGCCGACGGCAAGCCGCTGATGGCGATGCGGATTCCTGCGGCCGCCGGCGTCGGCGCGCAGATCGAGCTCGCGATGGGCGATAGTCCGGACCGCATCGTCGCGCAGACCGATCGCTGCGACGCCAGTTTCTGCTTTGCCACGATCGCGATCGGCAATGTGCTGAGGCGGCACATCCGCGCGGCGACGCCGTGCCTGGTGTCCTATCCGCTGCCGCAAGGCGGGCCGGTCGTGCTGGAGGCGCCGCTCGACGGCCTGTCCGGTGTGCTGGCGAAGCTGAAATAAGCCGGGGTCGGACATGCGGATGTGGCGTTCCGGTATTCGGCTCGAGACTGACACGCGAAGTGAAAAGGACGGATGGTCGATGCGGCGCACCCTGGGATTGATCTTTGTTGCGGTCGTCGTGGCCGCGCTCGGTGCCGCCGGCGTCGTGGTCTATGCGCAGCAGACCCAGCCGGTACCATTGCAGCCGGCCGCGCCCGCACCGGCCAAGAAGCCTGCTATCGCTGCGAAGCCGCAGCCGCACAAACAGCGTCCGCAGGAGGCGCAGACGCCATCGGCGGCCGCGGCATCCGTTCCGCCGCAGCAGGCGGGGCAGCAGCCGACGGTGTTCGACGAGCATGCGCGGCAGGGCAACGTCGTGGCCTGCGCCAATCTGTTCGGAACGCTCGGCCGCGGTCTCGCGACCAACTCCAACTACACCGCGCAGTCGCAGTGGGACGCCAAGGCCGGCAATTCGCATTCGGTGCAGTCGCTGGTCGCGCTCGCACCAAATCAGGCGCCTCAGGGCAGCGCTGCCCAGCGCGCCGTCGGCATCGTGTTTGCCGCGCCGGTCGGGTCGTCCTGTGAAGGCAATCTGGTGCGGGTGACGCCGAGCGCAGAAAGCTGCTCGACAGTTGCTGCGGAGCTCGCCAAGCTCAACGGGCAGAACGGCACGCTTGGTGACCTCGCGACGATCGCGCTGCCGAACGGCGCGCAGGTGGTGCTGATTCCGTTCGGCAATGCCTGCGTCGCGGTCACCGCGCTGCGGGTCGCCGGATAGCGCGGCCGCTCGGCGCGCAGCGCCGGGCGCCTGTCTCCTCGCATCCACCTCTCCTCCGCAAGGCACTTTTTTCCTCCGCAAGGCACTTGGCAATCGCGGCGCCGATCCCCCGCGAGCCACCGAACACGAGGGTGGTACGCGGTCTCTCGCGTGCGCTATCCGTCGCAGCTGCCCGCTAACATCTTGGCGATCAGCCCATCAAAGGGCTGGATTTCCGGCTCCGGATCGTCAATTCTGATTTGGAACTTACCATCCGTGCATACGCGGAGGAGATGTCCCATGGAGGAAGCGCGTCCGGAGCGGTTTGTCCGCGAGGTCGGCGGTGAGCTGGTGTCGTCCGTCATCGCGCGGTCGGAGCCGATCAGGGTCGAGCTGCTCAGCCGAACCTCGCGGCCCCGCATGAACTGGCACTTCCGCCAGCCCGAACTGACGTTGTTCTGGTTCCGCAACGGCTGCTCGCGGTTGCAGGCCACGATCAACGGCCGTCCGGTCGAATATGAGTTCTCCAGGGCGGCCAATCTCGCGCTGTTTCCCGCCGGCACCGAGATCGAGGGGGAGTGGTCGGTCGGGCCGGCATTCGACTATGTGGTCGTCTTCCTTGACCCAAAATTCGTGCAGAGCCGTCTCAATGGCTTGATCGAAACGCCCGCCATTGCGTTCGGCCATGACCAACTCTGTCGTGGTCTCTCCGAACTTTGCCAGGAAGCGACCACGCCGGACAATCTGTTCGATCTGTTCGCCGAAGGCTGGGCCAGCCAGGCGCTGGCCCATATGGCGCGGCTGTCGCGCGGCGCGGGACCGGCAAAAGCGCCGAGCCGCGGCGGTTTGCCGGCGCTCAAGCTGCGGAGGATCGAGGAATTCGTCCGGGCCAATCTTGGCGAGACGATCTCGTTGTCGGCACTGTCAGATGTTGCCGGCCTGAGCAAGCGGCATTTCCTGCGCGCGTTCCAGGAGAGCATGGGCACCAGCCCGCATCGCTATGTGCTCGGCCTGCGCATCGAGGTGGCCAAGCGCCGCCTCAGCGACACCGATGAGAGCCTGACCAGCATCGCGCTGGCGTCGGGGTTCAGCCACGCCCAGCATTTCTCGTCGACGTTCAGGCAAGTCACGGGTGTCAGCCCGTCGGTGTTCCGGCAACAGGGACGGGCGTGAGTTTCGGCGCTTTTTTGCAAGTCGAGGCGCTTTCCCGCAAGCGCCGGCGCAGGGTCCAGCGTATGCCGGGGTTGCGCTCAGGGTTTGGTCGCGACCGCGCATTGGAGAGGGAAGCAAAGCATGCCAGGGCCATTGGCGGGAGTTCGCGTACTTGATCTGACCGGTGTCGTCTCGGGCCCGTTCGCGACGATGTTTCTAGCCGATCAGGGCGCGGATGTTCTGAAAGTCGAGCCGATCGGCGGCGACATCACCCGCCGCAGCCGGGCCAATGTCGACAAGACCGGCGAGTTCTCGGCGCTATTCATCTCGTCGAACCGCGGCAAGCGTTCGCTCTCGATTGACATGAAAACCGACGCCGGCCGGGACGTGCTGGGCAAGCTGGTCCTGCAGTCCGACGTGCTGGTGCAGAATTTCCGGCCCGGCACGATGGAACGTCTCGGGCTCGGTCCGGACGAGGTGCGCAAGAAGAACCCGCGGCTGATCTATGTCTCGATCAGCGGCGTCGGCGAAGACGGGCCTTACGCCAAGAAGCGCGTCTATGATCCGATCGTGCAGGCCCTGTCGGGCTTCTGCGATATACAGGCGCAGCCGGTGACCAACCGTCCGCAGATGATCCGCACCATCGTGGCCGACAAGACGACGGCGGTCTATGCCGCGCAGGCGATCACGGCGGCGCTTTACGCGCGGGAAAAATCCGGCAGCGGCCAGCATATCCAGGTGGCGATGCTCGACGCGATGATCGCCTATCTCTGGCCGGAAGGCATGATGCAATACACGGTGGTCGGCCGGGAGCAGGCGACGGCCGATCCGAACGGACCGGCCCGATCTCGTGTTCCAGACCTCGGACGGTTATCTTACCTGCGGGACGATTTCCGATTCCGAATGGCAGGGCTTCTGCAAGGCCACCGGTGATCCGGAGCTCGCCAACGATGCGCGCTTCGCCACGCCGGCCTCGCGTTCGGTCAATGCAACCGCGCGCATCAACAAGATGCAGGACTATATCGGCAGGCACACCACCGCCGAATGGCTCGCCCGGCTTGATGCAGCCGACGTGCCGTGCGCGCCGATCCTGCGGCGCGGCGAGATCATCGCCAACGAGCAGGTCGTCGCCCGCGGGCTGATCGCCGAGCTCGAGCAGCCCGGGGTCGGCACGGTGCGGCAGCCGAAGCCAGCGGCGCGCTTCGAGGTCGATGCCGCCGCGATCGGCGGTCCTGCGCCGCGCATCGGGCAGCATACGAAGCAGGTGCTGTCCGACCTCGGCTACGGCGATGCCGCGATTGAAGCGATGATCGAGCAAAAGGCCGTGCGCGCGGTCTGAGCGACCGCGCCGCGCAACGTCACAATTGCTGAATCGAACAACCGCTGTCGGTGGGAGATGTCCTATGGCCGAGACAAACAAGACTGCCTTGCTGGTTGGCGCGGGCGATGCGATCGGCGCCGCAGTGGCGCGGCGCTTCGCCGCCGGCGGCTACACCGTCTGCATCGCGCGGCGTGATGCGGCGAAATCGGGCGCCCTGGTGGAGGAATTGACCGGCGCCGGAAGCCAGGTGCATGCGTTGAGTGTCGACGCCCGGCGCGAGACAGAGGTGCAGGAACTTTGCGAGCGGGTCGAACGTGAGATCGGGCCGATCGAGGTCTGCCTGTTCAATGCCGGCTCGAACGTCAAGAAGGAGCTGCATGAGACCAGCGAAAAGCTGTTCTTCAAAGCATGGGAGCTCGCCTGCTTCGCCGGCTTCCTGGTCGGACGCGAGGCGACGCGGCACATGCTGCGGCATGGCCGCGGCACCATGCTGTTCACCGGCGCGACCGCGAGCGTGCGCGGCAGCAGCGGCTTTGCGGCATTCGCATCCGCCAAGTTCGGCCTGCGCGCGGTTGCCCAGGCGATGGCGCGCGAGCTCGGACCGAAGAACATCCATGTCGCCCATCTCTTGATCGATGCCGGCGTCGACAGCCCGGCCATCCACCAGCGGATGAAAGCCGCCACGGGCGTCGACGCATCGGCGATCCCGCCGGATTCCTTGACGCGGACATCTTCCATCGCCGAGGCTTACTGGTTCGTGCACCAGCAGAGCCGGGACGGTTGGAGCCATGAACTCGATCTGCGTCCCTCCGTCGAGAAATGGTGACGTCATGCCGGAGACGCTGACGCTATGGGGGGTGGGGACATCGCGGACGATCCGGGCCCATTGGGCGTTGCACGAATTGGGGCTGGACTATCACTGCAAGCCGATCCTGCCGCGCTCCGGCGAGACCAAGACGCCGGAATACACCCTGCTCAATCCGCGGCAGAAGATTCCCCTGCTGCAGGATGGCGACTTCACGATCGGGGAGAGTGCCGCCATCGTCGCCTATCTGGCGCGCCACTACTCCAACTCGAATGTTTCGCTCGTTCCCGTTGAGGAGCGCGATTTCGCACGATGGCTGGAATGGTGCTTCTTCATCGTGGCCGAGCTCGACTCGACCAGCCTCTACGTGATGCGTCGCCATGACGTCCAAGGCCTCGCTCATATCTACGGCCATGCTCCGGATGTCGTCGTGAAAGCGGCCGAGTATTTCCGCCAGCAACTCCGCCATGTCGAGGTCGCCTTGTCGGACGGCCGCCAGTATCTGATGGGCGATCAGTTCACCAGCGCGGATATCCTGCTCGCGACCTGCCTGGTATGGGCGATCGACTACGGTGTCGGTGTCTGCGACGTCGCAACGCCCTATCTCGACCGCGTCACGGCGCGGCCGGCCTATAAGGAAAGCGTCGCGATCAATACCGTGAAGAGCTGATCGGTCGCGCCATTCAGGGTTGGCGCTGCCGGGGACCGCCCGATCTCGCATCCAGGCATCAGACCAAACCGGCCGTGCAGCCCGCGCCAGAGGCCGCCGCAAAGTACGCTCAGAAGCTTGCGCATCGACTTCCCCCTCGACATCCGCCGACTGCGATCCTGCTGATGTCGGTGAGGGAATGACAGAGCCAATTCTGGGCACGCCTGCGTAGTTTTTAAGCAAAGCGTTCTCGCGGCCGCGCGCCGCGCGCCGAAAAATCTCATCAGATTCAAAAGCCGGCGGTGTGGCACGCCTCGTGCATCAAGGGCATCGAGTTGGCCGCTAGGGTTCCGACCTTGAGACACAAGGTGCTGGTCCGAGAGCAGCCGCTTGCGGGGGAGACATCCCCGCAGGTGCACGGCGGGATAAAAGCCCGGGAGACCTCGTTAGCCAAGGGATTGGCGGAGCGATGGTCTTTTCGCCAGTCCCTTTTTGTGAAGTTTCGCAAGAGGGATCGGCAATGAACAAATTCGTCTTCTTCTTCCGCTCTGTTGTCACCGGCTGCGCGATCGTGCTCGCGGTAGCATCCGTCGCTGACGCCGCACCGAAGAAAAGCTTCAAGGTCGCCTGGTCGATCTATGTCGGGTGGATGCCGTGGGGCTATGCGGCCGACACCGGCATCGTCAAGAAGTGGGCCGACAAATACGGCATCGCGATCGAGGTCAAGCAGTTCAACGACTACGTCGAATCGATCAACCAGTACACCGCCGGCGGCTATGATGCCGTCACCATCACCAACATGGACGCGCTGTCGATTCCGGCGGCAGGCGGTGTCGACACCACCGCGGTCGTGATGGGCGATTTCTCCAACGGCAACGATGCCGTGATCCTCAAGAACAAGTCGGATCTCGCCGCGATCAAGGGGCAGACGGTCAATCTGGTCGAATTCTCGGTGTCGCACTATCTGCTGGCCCGCGCGCTCGAGACCAGCAAGCTGAGCGAGAAGGACGTCAAGGTTGTCAACACCTCCGATGCCGATATCGCCGCCGCCTACAAGACGCCTGACGTCAACGCGGTCGTGACCTGGAATCCGATCGTGACGGAAATCCTTGGCTCACCTGACGCCAAGAAGGTGTTCGACTCCTCGCAGATCCCCGGCGAGATCATGGACCTGATGGTGGTCAACACCGCGGTCGCCAAGGACAATCCGGATTTCGCCAAGGCGCTGGTCGGCATCTGGTACGAGACGCTGTCCAAGATGACGGCGAACGATCCTGCCGCGAAGGCCGCCAAGGAGGCGATGGCCAAGGCGTCCGGCACCGACCTTGCAGGTTTCGACAGCCAGCTCTCGACCACAAAACTATTCGACAAGGCAACCGACGCCGAAGCCTTCACGCGCAGCCAGACCATCGGCGTGACCATGGACCGCGTCCGCAAGTTCCTGTTCGAGAAGGACCTGCTCGGCAAGGGCGCGAAGTCGGTCGACGCGGTCGGGATCGAGCTCGCCGACAAGTCGGTGCTGGGCGACAAGTCGAACGTCAAGCTGCGCTTCGATCCGACCTACATGGACGAAGCCGCCAAAGGCAAGCTTTGACGTCAAGCTCTGACGCCAAGCTCGGACGCGCATCGCGTCGCCTCAAGCAGGAGCCGACTATGCGACTTGTGAACATACGGCCGGGACGGCAGACGCGAATCTATCTGCTCGCGCTGCCGTTCGTATTGGTCGCAATCGCCTACTTCGCCGGCTCCAGCGCGCGGCTCACGCAAAACCCGAACGACAAGCTGCTGCCGGCGCTGCCCAGCATGGTGCAGGCGGTCAAGCAGATGGCGTTCGAGGTCGATCCGCGCACCGGAGGCTATCTGATGGCCTCCGACACCGTCGCCAGCCTGGAGCGGCTGGGGTCGGCGCTGGCGATCTCGACGGTGGCGGCGCTCGTCCTTGGTATCGTGATCGGGCTGTTGCCGGGCGCCAATGCCTTGCTCGGGCCGTTCGTATCGGTGACTTCGATGGTGCCGCCGCTGGCATTGTTGCCGATCCTGTTCATCGTGATGGGGTTGGGGGGAGAATTCGAAGATTGCGCTGATCGTGATCGGGACGCTGCCCTGCATGATCCGCGACCTCGCCATGAAGGTGCAGGAGCTGCCGCGCGAGCAGATCGTCAAGGCGCAGACGCTCGGCGCCTCGACATGGCAGATTGCGTTGCGCGTCGCGATGCCGCAAACCCTGCCGCGGCTGATCGACGTGCTGCGTCTGCAACTCGGCCCGGCGTGGCTGTTCCTGATCGCGGCCGAGGCTATCGCCTCGGATTCCGGGCTCGGCTACCGGATCTTCCTGGTGCGCCGCTATCTCGCGATGGACGTCATCATCCCCTACGTCGCCTGGATCACGTTGCTGGCGTTCCTGATCGATGTCGGACTGCGCGTCGTGCAGCGCAGGCTGTTTCCCTGGTTTGCCTCGGTGAGGGCGGAATGAGCGCGATCCGGTTCGACGACGTCTGGAAAGAATACGGCGACCACATCGTGCTGGAGCGCATCACGATGGAGGTCGAGCCGCGCGCCTTCATTGCGCTGGTCGGTCCGTCCGGTTGCGGCAAGACCACGCTGCTCCGGATGCTGCTCGGCGAGGAGCAGCCGAGCCGCGGCCAGATCATGGTCGACGGCAAGCCGTTGCGCGCGGAGCCGGATGCCGACCGCGGCGTGGTGTTCCAGCGCTACTCGGTGTTTCCGCATCTGACCGTGCTGCAAAACGTCATGCTCGGCCGCGAGTTGCGCGACGCCAAATTCACGGCCCGGCTGTTCGGCGCCGCGCGGCGCGCCGCGACCGACGACGCCATGAAGCTACTCGCCGAGGTCGGGCTCGCCGGTCAGGAGAGCAAATATCCGTCGGCGCTGTCGGGCGGCATGCAGCAGCGCCTCGCGCTGGCGCAGGCGATCATGCGCGGGCCGAAAATCCTGCTGCTCGACGAGCCGTTCGGCGCGCTCGATCCGGGGATTCGCGCCGACATCCATCTGTTGATGAAGCGGCTCTGGAACGAGACCCATCTGACGGTCGTGATGGTGACGCACGACCTCAGCGAGGCATTCGGGCTCGCGACCCGCGTGATCGCGCTGGAGCGGCAGCGCAACCGGCCGGAGGAGCGCGAGCGCTACGGCGCCACCGTGTCGCGCGACCTCGAGATCTTCCCACGCCGCAGCGCCGAGCCGCGGTCATCCGTTCAACCAGCTCCGATCGGGACGACCCGGTCAGGCACGGAGCATCAGCCGGGACGGCCCGGCGCTCTCGTCTTGAAGGAGCAACCATGATCCTCACAGAGGAACAGAAGGCCGAGATTGCGGTGCATACCCGACGCTACAACGAGTTGAAAGCAGCGGGGCAGGAGCATGCGCCGCGGGCGCTGCCGGCGCCGACCACGCGCGACGCTGCGCCGATCGCCACTGACGCGATCATCCATCGCGAGATGATTCCGGCCGGCTGGTACTGGACCACGCGGCTGAACCGCGGCGATACGCTGCGTATCGTCAACAGTTCGGGGACATCGACCGTCAGCCTGCTCGCCTGGAACAGCGCCGACACCACCGAGCGGCTCAACCACGCCGACACCATCAAGGTGCAGTGGGCGGCCCGGCTGCAGAAGGGGCGCGTGCTGCTCTCGGACATGGGGCGCGCGCTGCTCGGCATCACCGAGGACACCAGCGCCGCGCATGATGCCGTGGTCGGCGGCTCGACCGCGGCGACCAACCTGGCCAAGTATGGCGAAGGGAATTTCCGCAATACGCGCGACAATTTCGTCCTCGCCGCGGCGAAGCTCGGGCTCGATCGCCGCGACGTTCATCCCTGCGTCAGCTTCTTTGCGCCGGTCGCGATCGACGCGGGCGGCAAGTTTTTCTGGTCTGAGGCGCGCCGGCAAAAGGGTGATTTCGTCGATCTGCGCGCGGAGATGGACCTGCTGATTGCGTTGTCGAACTGTCCGCATCCGCTCGATCCGGCGGAAAGCTATCCGCAGGCGAGCGTGGAGATCGTGCGCTACCGCTCGGCCAAGTCCGACGCCGATGATCTGTGCCGTACCGCGACCGCCGAGGCGATCCGCGCCTTTGAGAACAATGCGCTGTATCTCGGCGAGATGAGCGAAGGAGCCGTGCGATGACCACGCAATCCGCTCAGACCCGTGGCCGCGTCGTTCTCGACGTGGAAATTCCCGCGCGCAAACCGTGGTCGGCCATCATCCGCAAAGGCCAGACGCTGCGGATCACGGATTCCCATGGCCAGCAGGCGGTCGATACGCTGTTCTATCGTGCCGACGATTTCGGCGAGCGCTACAGCGGCCAGGATACGCTGCGCGCGCAGGGCTCGGCCTATGTCGGGCTCGGCACCAGGATCATGTCCAATGAAGGCCGCGTGATGCTGCGCGTCACCGCTGATAGTTGCGGCCTGCACGACACCTCGGCGGGCGCCTGCTCCTGCGAAAGCAACACCGTGCGGTTCGGGCACCAGACCCGGTACCAGCACGCCTGCCGCGAGAATTTCGTGCTGGAGGCTGCGAAATACGGCATGTCGAAGCGCGACATCGTGCCGAACCTGAACTTCTTCATGAACGTGCCGATCGATCCCGCCGGCAATTTCACCGTGGTCGACGGCGTCTCCAAACCGGGTGACGCGGTCGAACTGGTGGCGGAGATGGACGTGCTGTGCCTGATCTCGAACTGCCCGCAGATCAACAATCCCTGCAACGGCTTCTTCCCGACGCCGGTGCAGGTCACGATCTTCGAGCGGGAGGCGTGAGGCATGTTCAGCAAGGTCCTGATTGCCAACCGCGGCGAGATCGCCGGGCGGATCGGCAGAACATTGCACCGCATGGGCATCGGCTCGGTCGCGGTCTATTCCGATGCCGACCGCTTCACGCGGCCGGTGCTCGAGGCCGACGAGGCGGTGCGCATCGGCCCGGCGCCGGCGGCCGAGAGCTATCTCAACGTCGATGCGATCATGGCGGCCTGCCTTGCGACCGGCGCGCAGGCGGTCCATCCCGGCTACGGCTTCCTGTCGGAGAACCGCCGCTTGGCCGAACGGCTCGCCGAGCACGGGATCAAGTTCATCGGGCCCCGGCCTGAGCATCTCGACGCCTTCGGCCTCAAGCACAAGGCACGCGAGATCGCCGAGGCTAGCGGCGTGCCGCTGTTGCCGGGCTCCGGCCTGCTGGAGACTATCGACGAGGCGGTGCGAGAGGCTGACAGAATCGGCCTTCCGGTGATGCTGAAAAGCACGGCGGGCGGCGGCGGCATCGGCATGCAGCTCTGCCACGACATGGCGACGCTGCGCGAGCGGTTTGAATCCGTGCAGCGCACAGCGCGCGCCAGCTTCGGCGATGCCCGGGTCTATCTCGAGCGGTTCGTCGCTCAGGCACGCCACATCGAGGTGCAGATCTTCGGCAACGGCAAGGGCGATGTGGTCGCGCTCGGCGAACGCGATTGCTCGTTGCAGCGGCGCAACCAGAAGGTTCTTGAGGAGACCCCCGCGCCGGGGCTCTCCGCCGAGATCAGGCAACGGCTGCACGCGGCCGCGGTGTGTCGCTCGGCAAGGCGGTGGCTTACGAATCCGCCGGGACGGTGGAGTTCATCTATGACGTCGAACGCGAGGATTTCTACTTCCTCGAGGTGAACACCCGTCTCCAGGTCGAGCATCCCGTCACCGAGCAGGTCACTGGCGTCGACCTCGTAGAATGGATGATCCGGCAGGCGGCCGGCGAGGATGTGCTGGGCCAGGCCGGCGCGCTCGCACCAGAGGGCGCCGCGATCGAGGTACGGCTCTATGCCGAGAACCCGGGCGCTGGCTTTCGCCCGAGCGCGGGCCGGCTGACGCAGGTCAGCTTTTCGCCGGACGCGCGCATCGACGGATGGATCGAGACCGGCACCGAGGTCTCGCCGTTCTACGATCCGATGCTGGCCAAGATCATCGTGTCGGCCGAGACGCGCGATGCCGCGATCGCAAAGCTGGCGAAAGCGCTGGATGACACGATCGTTGCCGGGATCGAGACCAATCTCGATTATCTCCGCGCGATCGCGGCGTCTGAGGTGTTCCGCAGCGGCAAGGTGGCGACCAGTGTGCTCGGCACATTCGCCTATCGCCCGCGCACCATCGATGTCGTCGCACCCGGTGCGCAGAGCGGTGTGCAGGAACTGCCCGGCCGGCTGCATCTCTGGCATGTCGGCGTGCCGCCGAGCGGGCCGATGGACGAGCGGTCGTTTCGTCTTGCCAACCGCGTGGTCGGCAATCCGGAGACGACGACCGCGCTGGAGCTGACGGTCAACGGGCCGACCCTGCGCTTCAATACCGATGCGATCGTCGCGCTCTCGGGCGCAGGCATGAAGGCATCGCTCGATGGTGCCGAGGTCGCCCATGATGAGCCGGTCGCCGTGCGCGCCGGCCAGACGCTCGTCATCGGAAGTATCAGGGGCCCGGGCCAGCGCGCGTATCTCGCCGTGCGTGGCGGCATTGATGTGCCGGAGATCCTGGGCTCGCGCGCCGTGTTCGCGCTCGGCGCGTTCGGTGGCCATGCGACCGGCTCGCTCAAGGCCGGCGACGTGCTGCATATCGGTGTCGAGACGTCAGGCCTTGCCGCGCCGCGCCGCGCCACGGAGGACGAGCGGTCAGAGCTGACTTCGGCGTGGCAGATCGGCGTGGTCTATGGCCCGCACGGCGCGCCGGACTTCTTCCTCGACGAGGACATCGAAACGCTGTTCGCGTCGAGCTACGAGGTGCACTTCAACAGTGCCCGCACCGGCGTGCGGCTGATCGGTCCGAAGCCGCGCTGGGCCCGCGCCGACGGCGGCGAGGCCGGGCTGCATCCGTCGAACATTCATGACAACGCCTATGCGGTCGGCTCGATCGACTTCACCGGCGACATGCCGATCATTCTCGGACCGGACGGACCGAGTCTCGGGGGCTTCGTTTGTCCGGCGGTCGTCGCGCGCGACGAGCTCTGGAAGGTCGGCCAGCTCCGGCCCGGCGACACCGTCCGCTTCGTACCGGTGAAACGCGACGATCCGGTTGCCGGCCCCACAGTGCTGCGCGCGCCCGAGCTCGGCGCGGCCATCGTCGGGCGCCATGATGATGGTCCGATCCCGGTGGTCTATCGGCGCGCCGGTGACGACAATCTCCTGGTCGAATATGGCCCGATGGAGCTCGACATCGCGCTGCGGCTGCGCGTCCATGTGCTGGCGCAGGCGCTGGAAGAAGCAAAACTCGGCGGGCTGATCGACCTCACGCCCGGCATCCGCTCGCTGCAGATCCACTATAACGGCACGACGCTGTCGCGAACGAGGCTGCTCGACCTGCTGCGCAAGATTGAGCGCGAATTGCCGCCGGTCGATGCGATGCGGGTGCCGAGCCGCACCGTGCATCTGCCGCTGTCGTGGCGGGATCCAGAAGCCGAGCTTGCGATGCGCAAGTATCAGGAGCTGGTCCGCGCGGATGCGCCGTGGTGTCCGTCGAATGTCGAGTTCATCCGGCGCATCAACGGGCTCGGCAGCGAGGACGACGTCCGCCGCATCGTGTTCGACGCGAATTATTTCGTGCTCGGCCTCGGCGACGTCTATCTCGGCGCGCCGGTGGCAACCCCGCTCGACCCGCGGCACCGGCTGGTGACCACCAAGTACAATCCGGCGCGGACCTGGACGCCGGAGAATGCGGTCGGCATCGGCGGTGCCTATATGTGCATCTACGGCATGGAAGGGCCGGGCGGCTACCAGCTGTTCGGCCGCACCATCCAGGTCTGGAACAGCTGGCGCACCACGCGGGTGTTCGAGCCCGGCCATCCCTGGCTGCTGCGGTTCTTCGACAAGATCCGCTTCTTCCCGGTCGATGCCGATGAATTGCTGGACGCCCGCGCCGCGTTCCCGCACGGGCAATATGACATCAGGATCGAGCAGGGTGAGTTCTCCTACGCCGACTACGCGAAGTCGCAGGCCGATGCGCGGCCGTCGATTGCGGCGTTCAAGGCGACGCAGCAGGCCGCGTTCGATGCCGAGCGCCAGCGCTGGCGCGAGATGAAGCTCGACGAGACGCCGGTGGAATCGATCGATGCAGGGGCTGCGGCAACCGGCATTCCCAACGGCCAGGTCGGCGCGTTCTCGGAGGTGCCGGGCAACATCTGGAAGATCCTGGTCGAGGAGGGCGCCGTGGTCGCAGCCGGCGACACACTCGCCATCATCGAGTCCATGAAGATGGAGATATCAGTGCATTCGCCGAGCGCGGGCCGCATTGCGTCGGTGCCGGTCAAGCCTGGCCAGACGCTGCGCGCCGGGGATGTGGTGGCGTTGATCCGGCCGGAGTAGATTGGGCCGCGTCGGTCTGCTGCGGTCCTGTCCCCATCATGGCCCTATGGGGGACGATCGGACGGAAGCCGACAGCACCACGCCTCGTTGGCAAGGAGCCGGCGCTGCCGGTCGGCGATGGCAGGCCATCCGGAGCGTACCACGCTGAGGACCGCAGCGTCGGCGGATGGACCTTCATCGCAAGCAAAATAGGCGCGAAGCCGCCCTTCGCAGCGGAAGCCGAGGCCGGTGTAGAGCTTGAGCGTACGCCGCAGGCGCCAATCCAGATGCACCTCGGCCCGCTCGACGGCGAGCACCTCGAAGGCATACCGCGTCATGAGATGCGCGACATGGCTGATGAGCAGGACCTCGTCCAATCGTCCGCTGCTCCAGATCGGCGCAAGCGTCGCCCGCTTCTCCTCCGGCTCGAGCGCCGCGAAAGCGGTAAGGCCGATGATGTCGCCTGACCCGGCGTCCTCGATCGCGAACGCGGCCGTGACGTTCGCGCAGCTCAGCGTGGCTGCCACGCGCGCGGCCGCCGCCTGGCCGGAGCCGCCGCGATCGAGCTGCCGAAGCATGCCGGCGTCCCCGAGCGGCTTTACCCGCGAGATCTCAGAACAGTGGATCCTGGTCAGCAGGATGCGGTCGGTGGCCAAGGCGGCATGGCTGTCTGCGAATTGCATGCCCTATTGACGCACCGAACCAACATGCCGTCAAATGACTGGAATGGCAGTTCATATGCGGATTGGTCATGTCCCTGAATCCGAGACACGTTGACCTGTTTCGCGAGGTCGTGCGTCACAACGGAATCACCAAGGCGGCCCTGAGCCTGCGGATCGGGCAGCCGTTCGTCAGTCGCGCCATCGCGCGGCTGGAGCGCGAGATCGGCTTCGCGCTGTTCGAACGCGGGCGCGGCGGCGTCACGTTGACGCCGGAAGGCGAGATATTCCTGCATGAGGTGGAGCGCAACCAAGCCGGGCTGGAGTATCTGGCGCGTGCCGCGCGCGGCATTCGCGCGCGGGGCAGCGGGACGCTGAGGATCGCCTGCCTTCCAGCATTCACCTATTCGTTGATGCCGCGGATCGTCAGCAAGTTCTCCAGGAAGAACCCCGGCATCATGCTGTCGGTCGCCGTGCACAGCCCTGAACGGGTCTGGAGTCTGGTTGCTGCAGGCCAGTGCGATGTCGGGCTGGCGCGACCCCAGTCAGGCTTTGCAGCGGTCGACGACGAACTGCTGATGACGACCGACGCCATCTGCGTGCTGCCGCGTCAGCACCGACTGCGGTCCAAGCGGTTGATCATGCCAAAAGACCTGCACGGCGAGGCGATGATCGCGGCAGCCCCGGGCGCGCCGCATCGATCGCGCCTCGAACGCGCCTTCGAAGACGCCGGGGCCGAGGTCAGAACGGTGGCGGAGATTCAGTACAGCATGCAGCGCTGCGCGCTGGTTGCGCAGGGGCTGGGCTTCTCGATCGTCGATCCCGTCGTGGCGCGGGATTTTGCCAGCGCCCGGATCGTGCTCAAGCCGTTCACGCCGCGGCTGGAGATTACCACCGTGCTGCTGTTTCCGTCGCAACGGCCGCGCAGCCGTCTTGCGCTGGAATTCTGCGACCTGCTTCGCGCCGAGACCGCGGAATACAGGAAGCCCGCCCGCGCTCCGGCCTGACTCACACTTCCAGCCATTCCTCGCGGATGGCGGCATTCGCCTTGAGCTGCTCGGGCGTGCCTTCGAACACGACGCGGCCGTGGCCCATGATGTAGACCCGGTTCGAGATCTTCATCGCGATCGACAGCTTCTGCTCGACCAGCAGGATGGCGACGCCGGCCTTGGCGATCCGCGCGATCAGTTCGCCGACCTGCTGCACGATCAGCGGCGCCAGACCTTCGGTCGGCTCGTCGATCATCATCAATTCGGGATCGCCGAGCAGGGTGCGGCAGGTGGTCAGCATCTGCTTCTCGCCGCCCGAGAGCACGCCGGCCGGCGTGTCGGCGCGGCGGGCGAGGTTAGGAAACATGTCGAGCATCTCCTGCAGCCGCCACTTGCCGGGGCGGCGCGGGTCCTTGATGCCGAGGATCAGGTTCTGGCGAACCGTCAGGCTCGGGAAGATGTCGCGATGCTCCGGCACATAGCCGAGGCCGAGGCGGGCGATCTTGTGGCTCGGCAGGCCTGCGATGTCCTTGCCCTTGAAGCGGATGGTGCCCTGCGGCGGCACCTCGCCCATGATCGCCTTGACGGTGGTCGAGCGGCCGACGCCGTTGCGCCCGAGCAGGCTCACGACCTCGCCGGCGGCGATGTCGAGATCGACACCCTGCAGGATGTGGCTCTTGCCGTAATAAGCGTGGAGATTCCTGACCTCGAGCATCAGTCGACCTCCTCGCCGAGATAGGCTTCCTTGACCTTCGGATTGCCGCGGATCTCCTCCGGGGTGCCGGAGGCGATGATGTGGCCGTAGACCAAGACCGAGATGCGGTCGGCAAGGCCGAACACCACGCTCATGTCGTGCTCGACGATGACGAGCGTGCGTCCTTCGGTGAGGCGGCGGATCAGCGCGACGGCGCGCTCGGTCTCGGCATGGCTCATGCCCGCGGTCGGTTCGTCCAGCATGATGACGCTGGCGCCGCCCGCGATCGTGATGCCGATCTCGAGCTCGCGCTGCTCGGCATAGGTGAGCAAGCCCGCCGGTACGTCGCGGCGATGGCTGAGATGGATGTCGTCGAGTATCTGCGCGGTGCGTCGCTTCACCTCGGGCAGGTTGTCGACATTCTTCCAGAACGCGTAGCGGTGGCCGGTCGCCCACAGCACGGCGCAGCGGACGTTCTCCCAGACAGTCATGCGGGCGAACACGTTGGTGACCTGGAACGAGCGCGACAGGCCGCGCCGGTTGATCTCGAACGGCCGCAATCCCGAGGTGACTTCACCGTTCAGCCGGATCTCGCCCGAGGTTGGCTTGATGTAGCCACTGATCAGGTTGAACGTGGTCGACTTGCCGGCGCCGTTCGGGCCGATGATGGCGTGACGCTCGCCCTTGGCGACGCTGAGATTGAGGTCGCGGATGATGCCGACATTGCCGAAGCTCTTCTCGACGGCGTTGACTTCGATGGCAGCGGTCATGCGAGATACCCCCGATCACGGGCCACCGTCGCGGCGCGATCCCAGGCTTCCGCGACGCGCCGCCAGGTGATGCGTGCGACCAGGAAGCCGCCGACCACGAGAATCGCGGCGGCCGCCCAGGTCGTCGGCGCCGTGGCGGCGAAGGGAATGCCGAGCAGCTTGATGACGTCGCCGCCGGAGAAGCGCGCGACGGTCTCGATGGTCAGGATGATGCCGAGCGCCAGCGCCAGCGTCGGGATCGCCGCGACCAGATAGGACGGGATCACCGTGCCGAGCGTTCCGGCGCGGATCAGCGGACGGTGCTTCATCAAGATGCCGGCGATGCCGCCCGGTGCGAACATCACGATGGCGATGAAGATGATGCCGAAATAGAGCTGCCAGACCGAGGTGACGTTGGTCAGCCCGAGCTGCAGGTACGTCACCAAGATGGCGCCGAGGATCGGACCGAAGAAATAGGCGGTGCCGCCGATGAAGGCTGCGAACAGCACGAGGCCCGACTGCGTCGCGCCGAGATAGGCGGAGTTGGCGATCTCGAAATTGATCGCGGCGAGGCCGCCGGCGATGCCGGCGAAGAAGCCGGCGAACATGTAGGCGAGATAGCGCACCACATGCGGATCGTAGCCGATGAACTCGACGCGCTCCGGATTGTCGCGCACCGCGTTGCAGATGCGCCCGAGCGGGGTGCGGGTCAGCGCGTACATCGCGATCGCCGAGACCATCACCCAGAACGCAATCAAGTAGTAGACCTGAATCTGCGGCCCGAAGGTCCAGCCGAACAGCGGCATCAGCGAGGTGCGGTCGGTGGTGATGCCGGATTCGCCGCCGAACACGCTGCGCAGGATCAGCGACGACGAGGCGACCAGCTCGCCGATGCCGAGCGAGATCATCGCAAACACGGTGCCGGCGCGCTTGGTCATCACCCAGCCGACCACCAGAGCAAAGGCCATGCCGCCGATGCCGCCGACCAGCGGGATCACCGGCAACGGGATCGGCCAGTTGTGGCTCGCGACGGCGTTCATGGCGTGGACGGCGAGGAAGCCGCCGAGGCCGTACTGCACGGCATGTCCGAACGACAGCAGCCCGGTCTGGCCGAGCAGGATGTTGTAGGACAGTGCGAAGATGATCGCGATGCCGATCAGGCTGAACGAGGTCAGCGAGCCGCCGGAGGAGAACACCAGCGGCAGCACGACGAGCGCTGCGGCTGCGATCAGCCAGATGCCATAGAAGCTCAGGGCGCCGCCGGACTCTTCTTTGGCCACTGCGGGAGCGGGGGTCACAGCGTTCGTCATGACTCGCGCGTCCCCAGCAGGCCCATGGGGCGGAAGATCAGGACCAGCACCAGCAGCAGATAGGGCAGGATCGGCGCGATCTGCGCGATCGTGACGTTCCAGATGTCGGTCAGCGGCGAGGCGCCGAGGCTCGGATCAAGCGGCCCGAACACGCTGGCGAGCGAACCATTGAGCGCGACCGCAAAGGTCTGGATCAACCCGATCAGGAGCGAAGCGATGAAGGCGCCGGGCAGCGAGCCGAGGCCGCCGAATACGATGACGACGAACAGGATCGGCCCGAGCAGCGCGGCCATGTCGGACTGGGTCACCAGCGAGGGCCCGGCGATGACGCCCGCAAGACCCGCCAGCGCGCTGCCGACGCCGAACACCAGCATGAACACGCGGCCGACATTGTGGCCGAGATGGCCGACCATGCTCGGATGAGTCAGCGCGGCCTGCACGATGAGGCCGACCCGCGTCCGCTTCAGCGTGACCAGGAGCGCGATGAAGATCACGACGGAGACCACCAGCATGAAGATCTTGTAGGCGGGGTAGTTGGTCGAGAACACGGTGAAGGCCGGAAAGTCGAGTGCCGCCGGAACCCGATAGTCGACCGGGCTCTTGCCCCAGATCATCGAGACGATTTCCTCGATGGCGAAGGCGAGACCGAAGGTCAGCAGCAGTTCGGCGACATGGCCATGCTTGTGGATGTTGCGCAGGCCGTAGCGCTCGACGCCCATGCCGACCACGCCGACCAGCAGCGGTGCGATTACCAGCGCCGGCCAAAAGCCGATCCAGCGGGTGAGCTGAAAGCCGAAGAACGCGCCCAGCATGTAGAAGCTCGCATGCGCGAAGTTGAGCACGCCCATCATACTGAAGATGACGGTGAGTCCGCTGGACAGCAGAAACAACAGCATGCCGAACAGCACGCCGTTGAGCGTCGAGATGACGATGAGCTCAGCCACGGCGCACCCGCTTGAGACTGGAACGGTTCACGTGATCAATAACCTGTCGATGAAATGAACTACGGCACCACGACGCTGCCGGAAGGTGAACGCCTCCGCAACCCTGTGGTCGCGGAGGCGCCTAGCAGCGGCCGATCAGGGCCGCTTCATGTTGCAGGTGGTCGGAAGCATCGTCTGATCGGTGTCGATCTTGGAGACGGGGTGCCAACCCCAGCCGGTGTTCTCTTCGTCGAACGGCTCCTTGGCCTTGTCGGCCAACGTTCCGAACGAGGAGATGATGATCGGCTGGAAGAACTGGTGGTCGTCCTTGCGCATGAAGCCGTCGCCGCCGTCGAACACGTCGAACTTCATGCCCTCGAGTGCGGCCGCGACTTTCACCGGATCGATCGAATTGGCCTTCTCGGCGGCGGCCTTGAACATCCGCATCTCGTTGACGGCGCGTGGATACCACACGGAAATGCCGGTCTTGGCGCGGAAGTCCTTCTCGAAATCCATCGCCGCCTTGTTGCCGGAGTTGGGGATGCCCTCGCTGATCTGGAACACCTGGTGGTCGAGACCGGTCTGCTTGATCGCGGTCGGTCCACCGGCGCCGCCGGCATAATAGGTGTACCAGTTGACCTTGAGGCCGGCATCGGCCGCGGCCTTCAGCAGCAGCGCGAAGTCCTGTCCCCAATTGCCGGTCACGACCGTGTCGGCGCCGGACGCCTTGATCTTGGCGATGTAGGGCGAGAAATCGGTGACCTTGAGCATCGGGTGCAATTCGTCGCCGACGATCTGGATATCCGGCCGCTTTTCGCCCAGCATCTTGCGCGCTTCCGATCGCACCGACTGGCCGAACGAGTAGTCCATGTTGATCAGATAGACCTTCTTGATCGACGGCTGGCCCTTCATGTAGTTGGTCAGCGCGGCCATCTTGATGTCCGAGTTCGCATCCCAGCGGAAATGCCAGTAGCTGCACTTCTCGTTGGTCATGCTCGGATCGACCGCGGCGTAGTTGAAGTAGAGCACTTCCTTGCCGGGGTTGCGCGAATTGTTCTTGGTGACGAAATCTTCCAGCGCCGCACCGACCGACGAGCCGTTGCCCTGGGTGATGTAGTGGATGCCGGCGTCGACCGCCTTCTGCGCCTGCACCAGGCTTTCCTGCGGATTGGTCTTGTTGTCGAGCGGGACGATCTCGACCTTGTGGCCGAGGATGCCGCCCTTGGCGTTCAATTCGTCGGCGAGGTACTGAAACGTCTTCAGGCCGCCTTCGCCAACGCTGGCGCCGCCGCCGGAGAGCGGATCGATATAGCCGATCTTGATGGATTCCTGCGCGGACGCCGCGCCTCCCAACACCGTCAGCGCTGCCGCGGCGGCAACGATCAGCTTATGCATCCTGCGTTCTCCCTTGCTCATGTTTCTGATTGGTCTTCAGCGATCGAGGCCGTCTCATAACCCCAATTGCCGCGCCTTCGCAACTTTCGCTTTGAATATGGCGTCAAGTTTTAGCGCAAGGTAGTATCATGTTATAGGCTATATGCCTTCGGATTTGGTCACTGTTTTGAATTACAGGTAAACTTTTGGATGAGGCCTGCGCTCGCATGCTGGCTCACCATCTGGAACCGATGTCGTCCCCTCCATATAGGCGGGCCGATGCTCCAGCATCGCTAAAGCAACCGGAGGCGAATTGGCGGCTCAAGCCGGATGCCGGCGCGGCTTGAGTCCCGAGAGAAGCAACCGCGCGAAATGATCGGCAATCTGCGTCGGAGACCAGTCACGCGTGGTCTTGAACCAGATCGGATACCAGTGGCCCATTCCGGTCAGAATACGCTCCGCGAAGTAGGTATCGATGCGGCGGAAGCGGCCCTCGTCGATCCAGCGCTGATAGCTGTCCTGGTCCTGCCGGATCGTCGCCAGCACCTGACCGACATAGGCCTTCCGGTCAACGTCGTTGAGATAGTTGATGTTGTGGTAGGTCGCCTTCGGGCCGCAGGGCGTGTCGTGCAGCATCAACAGCAAGCGGATCCTCTGCACGATGTGATCGAATGCGCCGAGGCGCTGGTCCTGCAGGTGCTCGCGAATGCTGATCTCGCCGGCGAGCCCGCGTCGCAGGCAAGCCAGCAGCAGGCTCTCCTTTTCGCTGAAGTGATAGTAGATGCCGGCGCGGGTCATGCCTGCATCCACGGCGATGCTCTCGAGCGACGTGCCTGATGCGCCCCTGCGGTTGAAGCTGTCGGAGGCAATCGAAAGCATCCTGTCGAACTTTGCAGCCCGCTTGTTCAACGCCGCGCGAGATTCCAGGAACGGGGCAAGGCTGAGCGGTTCGGGCATCTCGGGAACCGCGATCTCGCGCCGGTAAACGCCGTGCGTGATGATGTCGTCGATGGCATCGATCGCCTGCTGGCGCGTGTAGTAGTCGCGTTCGGACAGCCAGAACGGCACCCAGTCCAGGATGGAGATGAGCGCCACCGCCGTGAGCAGCGGTTCGTCGCAGGCGATCGAGCCGTCCGCTACGCCCCGATCCAGAATTTCGGCAAGCCGCGCGGCATTCTGCCAGCGCTTGGCGTGGACTTCGCTGCTGTAGGGCGCAGCAAGCGCATCGATGTCAGTGAACAGAATCATGCGCTGGGCTTCAGACCGCAGCCTGCCGCGCACGAAGCGTCTGATAATCTCGAGCCCGTCGATGCCGGGCTCGGCCGCCGTTTCAATCTCATGCCGATAGATCGCAAGGCCGCGCAGATAGCAGTGGAAGATCAGATCTTCCTTGTCGCGGAAATAGTGGTACAGCGCGCCCGGTACGGCCCGCACGGACGCCGCGACCTGCTCCATCGTCACGTTCGCGTAGGAGTGGCGGGCAAACAGCCGGGAAGCTGAGAGGAGGATTTCTTCAGCCCGATCCGTCGGGTCGGCGGCGACTTGCAAGCTCGAATGCCCTTCCTGATCGCGGAACGAAAATCCGTACGCGAGATAATCCCCTTGGCAGCAGCTTGTCGATCTGCGATAGACGTTGGTATACCATACACCAGCGGCTTTTGGAGAGAGCATGGCGCGCAACATTCTGATCCTTGGGGCTTCCTACGGCTCCCTGCTGGGGACCAAGCTTCTGATGGCGGGCCACAACGTGTCCCTGGTGTGCCGGAAGAACACTGCGGACCTGATCAACCGCGACGGCACCGAGGTGCGCATCAAGCTGCGTGACGAGAAGGAGCACCGCTCGATCTTCTCGCGCGACCTGCCGGGCAAGCTCGACGCCGTTACGCCCGCCGATGTCGACGTGTCGCGCTACGACATGGTCGGCCTGGCGATGCAGGAGCCGCAATACACCAACCACACGGTTCGCGTGCTGATGATCAAGATCGCGGCGGCGAAACTGCCCTGCCTGTCGATCATGAACATGCCGCCGCTGCCGTATCTGAAGCGGATCCCCGCGCTCGCCGGCATGGACCTCGAGGAGGCCTACACCAACGCCCAGGTCTGGGAGCGCTTCGAGCCGGGCCTCGTCACGCTTTGCTCGCCGGATCCGCAGGCGTTCCGTCCGCCGGAGGAGAAGGCCAACGTGCTGCATGTCGGCCTGCCGACCAACTTCAAGGCCTCCGCCTTCGCCGACGACAAGCACAACAAGGTACTACGCGAGCTCGAAGCCGACATCGACGCGGTGACCCTTGACGGCCAGGACGTTCCGGTGAAGCTGAAAGTGTTTTCTTCGCTGTTCGTGCCGCTGGCGAAGTGGTCGATGTTGCTGACCGGCAATTATCGCTGCATCACGCTGACTGAGCCGCAATCGATCCGCGACGCCGTCCACAGTGATCTCACGCGCTCGCAGGCGATCTATGACCATGTCGACGCCATCGCGCGGAAGCTCGGCGCCGACCCTGCCGATCAGGTGCCGTTCGCGAAATACGCCAAGGCGGCCGAAAGCCTGCTCAAGCCGTCCTCGGCGGCCCGCGCGGTCGCCGCCGGCGCGCCCTTCATCGAGCGCGTCGATCTGCTGGTGAAGCTGATCTCGCATCAGCTCGGCACGCCGAGCGCCGAGATCGACCGCACCGTGGAGACCGTCGATCAGAAGCTGAACGAGAAGATCGTGCAGGGCGGCTCGGGCGCCGCGTAACAGGAACGCGCGTTGACGGCGGGGCAGGGCTCGAACCTGCAACCCGACCGTCATGAGCGACGGGATATCGATCAGCTTCGTTGATTTTGCTGGGGCCGCGAAGGCAGCGCGGTCATCGCTTCGAGCTGCGCTGTTCGCGTTGCCAGCACCGCGAGCAAGCTCTTGTGCAGCCGATCCTCGGGTTCGAAATTATGCGCGAGGGTTCGGATGGTCTCGACAAATCGCATGCGATACGTCGCCGCCCTGTCGACGTCTCCGTACTTCGCGAAGATCTCGGCGGCCGTGCGGTACACCCGCCAGGAGGCAATCGGGAAGTCGGCACTGTCGACGATCTCCAGCGCGCGGGACAGGTGCAACCGAGCCTCCGCGGAATCGCCCAAGGCAAGCGCAGTCCGCGCGAGCAGTCCGTGGGCCTGGGCCAGGTGATTGAGATCCGGGGCCGTAGCCACATAGTCGTGGAGCTGGCGCGCACAGCTCTGAGCCTGCGTAAAGTCGTCAACCTGCAGATAATATTCGCCGAGGCAATGATACACCTGCGTCGCGGCGGTAAATTCGATATCGATGCCTTCTTCCTGCCTGCGGCGCTCAATATCGTCGAATTGCCTGCGCGCTCCCGACGGATCGTTCAGGCCGACATAGGCCTTCGCAAGGACGGCCCGCTTGTGGAAGTACGTCGACTGATCGCCGACCAATAGACTGTCGTCGACACTTTCGCAGAGCTCCCGGGCTCCATCAAAGTCCATCGCTTCGACATGCAACCATGCAAGCGTCAGCCGGCATAATGCGCTGCCGGGGCCGTTCGCGTTCCTGACGGCCAGTTCGAGGCCGGCCGTGATTTCACGCCGCAATTCCCGCCATTCGCCCAGATGAATGAGCGCGATGGATTCAAGAACGTTGAACAGAACAAAAGTGTAAACGTCGCCGGCTAGCCGCGCCAACCGCTTTCCTTCGGTGCCGGCGCGGCGGCATTCCTGGTACCGCGACCTCCAGCAATCAACGATACCGGATATTCCATTGCGCCTGATCAAGACGCCATAGTTCGTGGCATTCGCACTCAGCTCGATCGCCCTGTCGCAGAGCGTGGCGTCCTGTTTGCGCCAGCCGTTGAGGAACAGGTTGACGCTCGCGCTGCTGCCCTGGACCAGAGCCTTGAATGTGTCGTCCGCAAGCGTCTGGCTTCGCGACAGCACATCGTCAGCGGCCTCAAGGCAGGCGTGGCGATCCACGCGCAAGCAGAGACTGCTCACAGCCGTGAGGCCGTTGAGCTGTTGCTTGATCTCGCCGGCCTGTTCGGCGCAGGCAATCATGTCGCGCAAATCACGGATCGAGCCGGCGAGGTCGCCGCACGAGCGAAGCGCCCAGCTCCGCTCCCGCAAGAGAGCGACGCGGGTCGAAAATTTGTCGGCAGCATCGAAACGATCAAGTATGCCGAGCGCGCGGGTGAGATAGCTTGCGGCCTCCGCATGGCCGAGGCGTTTCGTCGAGCTCTTT
Organism: Bradyrhizobium sp. JR3.5; assembly: GCF_054057015.1. NCBI lineage: Bacteria > Pseudomonadati > Pseudomonadota > Alphaproteobacteria > Hyphomicrobiales > Nitrobacteraceae > Bradyrhizobium > Bradyrhizobium sp. JR3.5. Next base: position 1,663,765 of record NZ_JBSRYV010000002.1, on the reverse strand, counting down.
GCCGCTTCCCGGAGGTAGCGCAACGCGCTCGGAAAGTCGCGACCCTGCTCAAAGTGAAGTGCGAGCGCGGGCGCTATTTCAGGGGTGCGGCCGGCATAGGCCTCCTCCAGCCTCTTGCCCAAGCGCTTGTGCGTCTGCGCGCGGTGCCCCGGCGGCAAATTCTGGTAAATGATATTCTGATAGAGAATGTGACGAAAGGCGTAGGAGCCCGAATATGTCCCATCGGGCCACTCGGAAACGCCCGAACGAACGAGGATTTGATCTTTCCGGATCGACGCTTCGATGTCCCTTTCAACGTCGATCGCATCGTCGGACAAGCCGGCCGCAACGAGGGCCGCAGAAAATTCTTCGCCGGCAACGCTGGCGACATCGAGTAGACGCCGCTCGTTATCGGTGAGGCGATCGAGCTCGTGGCCGATCATGTTGAGGAGGCTGTCTGGAATGCGATCTTGCGTGAATGCCGCCTGTGAGGCCAGGCGCCATCTGCCGTCGATTTCGACGATCGACTCCTGGTCGATCAGGTGCTTGAGCAGCGAGGCAACAAACAAGGGATGTCCCAGCGTTCGCTCGAACACGGGTCTTGACAGGCTGGACGCAAGTTCCTCGTCGTCGAAGCGCAATGCCAGGTAACGCTCGACCTCCGAACGCGACAAGCGATCGAGCCGCAGTTCGCTGCAGTATCCATGGATCTCGAGATCCCGGTGCAGGCGACGGATAGGATGTCCGCCGGCGGAACTATCGGCCGGACGATAGGAGCAGAGCACCAGCACGCGCGCCTTGCCGTTTCCGCGCGCGAAGCGAGACAGTACGTCGAGCGTCGCGAAGTCGCTCCAATGCAGATCTTCGAGAACAAGGACCCAGGGGCGGCCGGTGCTCAGCGCTTCCAGAAGATCGCAAAATTCGCGCAGCATCCGCTCGCGCGTCGCGCCGAACACTTCATCCTGGAAAGCCGCGCGTTCCGATGCGTCGATGGCGCCTGGCAATTGCAGTATCCAGGTCGGGGCGTGCGCGCGAACGGCCGAAATCAATTCCGGACCGTTTGCGCGATAACGGTTCACCAGTGCATCGATGAGTGGAAGAAAGACTTCGTCCGTTCCGAATCGTTCAGTGCAGCGCCCATAGAGCTGATCGAAGCCCTGTTCCGCCAGCTGCTCGATCGCCTTGGCGATGAAGGCCGCCTCGCCAATGCCGGCTTCTCCGGTGACAAAAGCCATCTGCCGGTTGCCGGACAATACATGCCGCGTCATCCGGTCGATCGTCTCGAAGGAGGCTGTCCGGCCGACCACCAGGGTGGAGGTCTCGGCCTTCAGAGGTACGACCGCGTTCGCAACCTCCCGGGGTGCTTCCCGCACCGTGCCGACAAAGCGGACGCCTTTGCGCGGCAAGGTCTTGATTAGCCGTTGCGCCTCGCCGGAATCGCCTATTCCCGTACGGGCTGCGTTGATGCGGGTGGTGAGCGCTGACTCCGAGACGATGCGCCCGCCCCAGATTGCACTGATCAGATCGTCCTTGGTCACCACCCGGGTGCGGTGGCGGACAAGATACGCGAGGAGGTCAAAAACCTGAGGCTGCAACGGGATCGGACGTCCGTCACGGCGCAATTCCCGCTGGTCGGTGTCGAGAACGAACTCGTCAAATAAATACAGCAAAACAATGCCTTCGGAAGTGCGCGAGGCGGGCATTCAACCGGTACACCGGCCCGAAAGCAAGCAAACCCTTCAAAATCAAGGAAACGATAAGAACAAATTAAGCTCGCGTTAAAGCGTGGCGTGGCGTGGCGTTCGATACTTCCAGCCGTATCCAGCCACTCACACAAGGTGCTCGTGTCATGCGCTTGGAGGAAAAGGCGCGGCGTCTCACCCGCGTGTTCTATGGGTTGTTGTTTCGCAAGATGTTTCAGTCGATCGCGGCAGCGGCCGTACCATTGTTTGACGGCAGGGCTTCAACCGGAAGCGATACGTTGTTTTCCGTCGCCTCCACGAGTTTTTCCCGAAAAGAGGGCTGGTTTGGGCGCCTCCTTCAGGCGCTCCACCATTCGCGACGGCCGCAGGCAGAGCGCACCCTTCGGCAGTATCGTCACCTGATCGACAATAGGTGGCACCAGTTTGCCTCGCGATACGATGTTGGAGGTCATGACAATGTCGGTCAGTGAGAAGTCGTCCGGACGCAAGCTTCGGGTTTCGGCACCGAGCGAGAATGCGCTGCTGGCAACGATCGCCATCTGCTTTGTCATTGTGCACATCCTTGCAGCCACGATGTTGACTTCGACCCGCCAGAGCGATGCCGGGGTGGCGCCCGAGCCGCCGGGACTGTCATCCACGGACTGATCGCCACGTCGTTTTCCCGGATTTTGCGAACCGAAAGGGTTAGCTCATGGGTGACATCGCGTCGTTTTGCCAGCTGAGCATCGCTGTGTTTTGCGGCGCTTTCGTCTCGGGCCTCGCGGGTTTTGCCTTTTCGGCGGTGGCCGGCGCGATTCTGCTTCACGCTCTCCCACCACTGGAGGCGGTCCCGCTGATGATGGCCTGCAGCATCACCGTGCAAGCCACGGGTCTTTGGGCCTTGAGAAAAAGCATCCGCTGGAAACAGAGCTCCGCACTGGTGGTCGGCGGATTACTTGGCGTTCCGATCGCCGTCTGGTTGCTGCAAGCTGCAGACGCGCGGATCTTCAGAGAGAGCTTTGGTCTCGCCGTCGCCTGCTATGCGGCCTACACGTTATTCCGCCCGGTGCTTTCTCATCGCTTGCAGATGAATGCGAGCCGTAATGCATTGATCGGCTTCGGCGGAGGCTTTGTCGGCGGGTTGACGGCAATGCCGGGTGCAATACCGACCATATGGTGTGACATTCACGGCGTGCCAAAAACCGAGCAGCGTGGAATGGTTCAGCCCTTCATCGCCGCCATGCAGATATTCGCACTTGGTCTTATGCTGATCCGAAGAGATCTGTCGACGAAGGTGCTGGTTGACTTCGCCATCAGCGCCCCGGCACTCCTCGCAGGAACGGCGCTCGGGCTTTTTGTCTTTCGCTGCGTCGATGACGCGCTGTTCCGGCGAATTATTCTCGGGATCTTGCTGGTTTCGGGACTGTTGCTGGTGTTGTAGCTACGCCAGTCGCGCCTCTAGTTACAATGGCAGCCAGTTGCTGGCTTCTCGCCATGCATCGGTGATCAGCAAAGTGCAGAACCGCGACTGCCGAACGCATGGCTCCGCCTACCCAGCTGAGGTAGGCTCGCGCAGTTGCGGTTGGGAGCCACGGACATGCCGATCAAAACGCTTCCTCTTCTTGCAATCTATGGCGATCTGGATCGCGCGCGGGACATCATGCGCGCGCCTGGCAGCCGCTCGACCAGCTTTCGCCCGATGATGCCGAGATCGTCGTGAAGGCGATCGCCGAGGGCATCGCGCGCGGGCGCAGGCACGGGCTGGAGATAGGGCAGTGTGGTCTGGCGGCGTAGGCCGCTAGCTCTGCTGCTTCACGGCCAGAATCGTCACCGCGCGGGTCTGGTGGCTCGGCGTCTGGAAATCGATCGTCTGGCCGACTGAAAGCCCGATCAGCGCGGCGCCGACCGGCGTCAGCACCGAGATGCGCCGCAGCGCGATGTCGGCTTCGTGCGGATACACCAGCACGACCTCCCTGACGTCGCCGGTCTCGTCGTCGCGGTAGCGCACGCGCGAGCCCATGCGGACCACGTCGGGCAGTTCGGCATCGTCGGCGACGACCCGGGCCCGGTCGGTCTCGCGGGCAAGGAACTGGGCCACGCGCGGAAACACTGCCATGCTGGAATCGGCCAACGCGCTGAGGCGATGCGCCTCGCTCGCGGTGATGACGATCGGCGGCAATGCAGGAGCAGTAAAGTCGTTCTGAATGGTTCGGGTCATGTCGGATGATCTTTGCGGTTGATCGCGGGCGCGGCGACGCCGGCGCGCGGATGTCTCGCGCGATGCGACGGGCCGAATGATTTTGATGATGTTATGATTTTGACGATGTCGAGAATCCGGACGGCGCGCGATCGCCGGCCGGCTAAGTGCCTGCGTGCAGACGTCCAGCGCGCAAACCGAGGCGCGCAATGCGAGTGTCGATGCTCAACATGTCGATCATGGCATCATCAACATAGCCGCTCGCGACGTCGCATCCATTGCGGCGAAAGCGCGCACGCGCCGGGTGGAACGTCGCGCCATCGCAGCAACAGCCTGGCGTCAGGGCTGGCCGATGCCGGTGAGGCCGAGCACCGCACCGGCGGCGAGCGCGAGCAGCGGATGGATGCGGGTCGTGGTGGTGGCGATCGCGACCATTGCCGCGATCAGGACAGTACCCCAGCTCGAGGCGGAAGCATGGGTGATGACGATGGCGCTGGCGGTGACGAGGCCGGCGGTGACCGGAACGAGCCCGGCCTGCACTGTGCGGCGCCACGGCCGGTCCTTGAAGCGTTCCCAGAGCCGAAGCGCGAAGCCGGTGACGAGCGACGACGGCCCGAACTTGGCGAGCGAGGTCACCAGTACGCCCGGGAAGCCGGCGACGTGCCAGCCGACCAGCGGGACCACCATCATGTTCGGTCCCGGTGCGGCCTGCGCCAGCGCGAACAGCGCGCCGAAATCCTGCGCCGTCATCCAGTGATGGATATCGACCACCTGGCGCTGCATCTCAGGCAGGATGGTGTTGCCGCCGCCGAAGGCGAGCAGCGAGAGCTCGGCGAAGATCAGTGCGAGCGTGATCAGGGTTCCGGTCATGACGCCTGCCTCGATCTGAGGAGAATGCTCAGCGGCGCGAGCGTCAATAGCGTCGGCAGCAGCGGCAATCTGAACACCGCGATCGCCAGCACGCAGAGCGCGCCGATGACGAGGCCGAGCACATCGCGGCGCAACGGCCAGGCGATCTTGATCGCGGTGGAGATCAGGAGCCCGGCTGCCGCGGCGGCGAGGCCGCCGAACAGATGACGCACCACCGGGTCGTCGGCGAAGCGGCCATAGATCACGCCGAGCCCGATCACGACCGCGGTCGGCACCGCGATCAGGCCGAGGATCGAAGCGAACGCACCGGGAATGCCGCGAAACTTCAGCCCGACCGCCACCGACATGTTGATGATGTTGCCGCCGGGCAGGAACTGGCAGAGCCCGAGCAGGTCGGTGAACTCAGCGCCGGTCAGCCAGCCGCGCTTCTCCACCATCATGTGGCGCGCCAGCGGCAGCACGCCGCCGAAACCGGTCAGTCCGAGAATGAAGAAGCCCATGAACAACTCGCCGACATCAGGTGCGTCATGCTTGGCGGTCTGTGCGGCGGGTATGGCGTCCATCGGCGGGGCGGCTCCGGTTCGTTCGTTGTTGAACCGACTCTAGTTGGCCGCGTGCCAAATATCCAATATATGGATAAGGGAATTTGCATATCTATTGCATATGGATCGCCTGATGATCGAGCTGCGCCATCTCCGCTATGCCGTCGCGGTCGCCGACGAGGGTCACATCACCCGCGCCGCCGCGCGCCTTGGCATCCAGCAGCCGCCGCTGAGCCAGCAGATCCGCGCGCTGGAAGCCGCGATCGGCGCGCCGCTGTTTCGCCGGCAGCCGCGCGGGGTCGAGCTGACCGCCGCCGGCCGCGCCTTCGTCGGCAAGGCGCGCGCGATCCTGCGCGACACCGAGCTCGCGGTGGAAGCCGCGCGCCGCGCGAGCCGAGGCCAGGAGGGCCAACTCGCGATCGGCTTCACCTCGTCGGCCGCCTTCCATCCCTTCGTCACCGGCGTGATGCGCGAAATGCGCGAGCGCGCGCCGGCGATCACGCTGTCTCTGGAAGAGGCCTCGACCGGCGAGCTGATCGAGGCGGTCGAGGCCGACCGGCTCGATGCCGCATTCGTGCGTTCGCCGAGCGAGCGGCTGGAGAACCTCACGATCACGCATCTGCTCGACGAGGAGATGCTGGTCGCGTTGCCCGACCATCATCCGCGCGCCCGCAAGGACACGCGCCGGCGGATTTCGCTGGCCGCGCTCGCCGACGAGCCGCTGATCCTCTATCGCCGTCCGACCGGGCCCGGCCTCTACGACAGCATCATCGCCGCCTGCCGCGCGGCGGGCTTCAGCCCGAAAGTGGCGCAGGAGGCGACGCGGATGGTGTCGACGCTGAGCCTCGTGGCGGCCGGGCTCGGCATTTCGATCGTGCCGGAATCGATGGCGCGGCTGGAGACCGCAGGCGTGTCCTATCTCCGGCTCGACCGCGCCACCGGCCTGGTCGCGCCGCTCGCGCTGGCCCGCAAGAAGGGCCCCGCCGCCGGCACGCTCGGCCGCTTGCTCGGGATCGTGACGCGGCGGGTGAAGGACCGGGCCGCCGTTTGAGGCAGTGTCGCGCGACGTAGCCGAGCGTCAGCGCAGGCCCCGCGGATGGCGTGGAATGTGGGGAGTTTGGCGAACGCGCGCGTCCGGGCGCGGCTAGATAGCTCCCATCGAACTCTGATGCCGGTGCGTCGATCGCAACAGCTCAGTTGTGTCCGGCGGCCTCGGGTTCAATCACGACAGCGAAAGGCAGTTCAATGGCACGTTTCCCCGTCCATACGCTTGACTCCGCCCCCGAAGCCTCGAAGGCGGGCCTGCGTGACGTCGAGGCGCGGTTTGGCATGATCCCTAACCTCGCCGCGACGATGGCGACGTCACCGGTGCTGATCCAGAGCTTCATCGGCGTCTTCGACAAGGTTCACAGCGGCAGCTTCACCGAGCAGCAGATCCAGACCGTGCTGCTCACCGATGCGGTGACCAATGGCTGCACCTGGGCGGTCGCACTGCATTCCGCGCTCGGCCTGCAGGCCGGTCTCGATCCGGCTGACGTCGACGCGATGCGTGCCGGCCGCTCGCCCGCCGACAAGACCCTCGGCGCGCTCTCGACGTTGGCGAGATCGCTGATCGAAAAGCGCGGGCGGCTCGACGACGAGGAGATCGAACGATTCCTGGCGGCCGGGTTCTACAAGGACCTCGTGCTCGAGGTGATCACCATCGTGGCGGCATCGACCATCACCAACTACACCGGCAGCGTGACCAATCCGCCGCTGGAGCCGGGATTGCAGGCGCATGCCTGGAATGGCTGACGGGTTCTCGCCAGGGCGCTAATCGCTTGCACGCCGGCCGCGTGGCCGGCGTGCGCTTCAGCGCGCAAATCTGGCGCGGTAATCCTGCGGTGTGGTCGACAGCACGCGCAGGAAGCTGCGGCGCATCGTCTCCTCGGATCCGAAGCCGCAGCGCTGCGAGATTCGCTTGACCGGCAAGCGCGTCTCCGAGAGCAGGTGCCGGGCGCCCTCGACCCGCAACCGCTCGATCGCGCGGGCCGGCGTCAACCCGGTTGCATCAGCGTAGTGCCGGCTGAAGCTGCGCTCGCTCATGCCGGCCTGTTTCGCCAATGTCGAAAGCGAGAGGTCGTCGGCCAGATGGCCGCTGATCCAGTCATGCAGCGCGCCGAACCTGTCGTCGGTCGTTTGCAGCGACAGGATTTCGCTGAACTGCGCCTGTCCGCCCGGCCGCTTGAAGAACACCACGAGATAGCGGGCGACGGCAAGCGCCGCCGCGCGGCCGAGGTCTTCCTCCAGCAGTGCGAGCGCGAGATCGATGCCGGACGTGACGCCGGCCGACGTCCAGAACGATCCGTCGCGAACGAAGATCGGATCGGACTCGACACGAACATCGGGAAAGCGCTCTGCGAGTTCCGAACAGAATTGCCAGTGGGTCGCGGCTCGACGGCCATCGAGAACGCCCGACGCGGCGAGCAGGAACGCACCGGTGCAGACCGATGCGGTGCGGCGTGCTTGCCCGGCGCGTCCGCGCACCCAGTCCACCAGGACGCGATCGGCCGCCGCTGCGTTGACGCCGTCGCCGCCCGGAATCACCAGCGTGTCGACCGCAGTGCTGATGGCGGGCAGCGGGTGCACCGCGAGCCCGACGCCGGCCGATGCTTCGATCGTGGGCCCATCCTTGGCGACGACGCGGACCTCATAAGGCTCGGCATTGCCTGCCCTGGCCGCCAGCGCGTTGGCGGATGCGAACACCTGCAATGGCCCGGTGACATCGAGCAATTGCACCGCCGGATAGGCCAGCACTTCGATCAGGCGGCGATCTTTTGGCGAGAAACGTGGGCTGGTTGGCGTCATCGCCGAAACGTGCCGCGCTAGATTCGCTTTGTCCATAGTTCAAGCGAAGTTTGAGGGAAGTTCGATGATTGCTCATGATGTCCACTTGCGGATCGGATCACTGCTGTTCGAAGGCGTCGATCAAATCGACTTGACCGGGCCGTTCGAGGTGCTGTCGCGGATTCCGAATTCGACCTACCGCATCTACGGCAAGACCGCCGAGCCCGTCCGCGACATCAAGGGATTGCGGCTGACACCAGATGCGACGCTGGCCGATGCACCGCCGCTCGATGTGCTGCATGTGCCGGGCGGCTTCGGTCAGCAAGCCTTGATGGAGGACGCCGAAGTGCTCGGCTGGATCAGCCGGCAGGCGGCGGGGGCATGCCGCATCTTCTCGGTTTGCACGGGTGCGCTGATCTGCGGCGCGGCCGGCCTTCTGAAGGGGCGCAGGGCGACGACGCATTGGGCGTCGTTTCATCTGCTGCCGTTCTTCGGCGCTACGCCCGTGAACCAACGCGTGGTGGTGGACGGAAGCTTTGTCTTCGCTGCCGGAATCACGGCAGGCATCGATGGGGCCTTGCGGCTCGCCGCCGAATTGCGCGGCGACGATGCCGCGCGCGCGATCCAGCTCTATATGGTGTATGCGCCGGAGCCGCCGTTCGACTGCGGCACGCCGGAGACCGCGCCACCCGAGATCCTGCAGCAGTCGCGCGAGGCCGTGCGCGCGATCACGGCGCAGCGGGAGGAGACCGCACGCCGCGTGGCCGCCAGGCTGGGTGTCGTGGTGCAGGGAGATTGAGAGCCGCGCTTCAGGTGCGCTCTAATTTCCCGGCTCGAAAGTGCAGTCGGCGCCGCCGCCGGCCTTGTCCTTGATCACCTTTGGATCGAGCGTGCAGGACAGTTTCGACAGCGCCTCGTAGATCGTGCCTGCGGCACCGTCGGGCGGCACGCCGGCCAGCGCCACGGTCGCGTAGATCGCGTTGGCCTCGCTGCCCTTCACGGTGTGGGTCCTGCTGCCGAAGGTCAGCGCGCAGGAGCGCGAGGTGATGTCGACATTGCTGGCGCGGCAGACGACCTTGTCGGCGGTGACGGTGATCTTCCTGGCATAGCGAACATTGCTGTTGCCGCCAAAGAACGCGGCGACCGCCTTCTTCTCCTTGGCCGGCAGGGGCGAATAGGGCGCCACCACGCCTGCGAGTGCCAGCGCGACCGAGCCGGACGTGGTCGCGGGCGCGGCCCACACGGCGGTTGAGGCCAGCGACAATGAACATGCGAGGATCGTCAATCGGCCAAGTCTCATTCCAAGTCTCATTCCCGTCTCCTGTATCTGCGCTTTCCGCGGCGCGGAATCGCTAGCACGCCTTGTGACCTGAATGGGTGATGCCGTTCACACGCGATCCCGCAACTTCACGTGAGGCCGGTGCGCGCATAGGGCAGGGCGGCCCCGCGCGGATCGGCTTGCGCGATCGCGCCATCGGCGTCACAGTCCGCTCCGCGGCAGCGATGCCGCCAACAACCAAGACAAGAAGTTCAGTCCGAGGAACGGAACATCTAGGGAGCATCATGGCGGCCATGCGCATCGACTGCGACATCCATCCCGCGGTGGGGGGAACGCGCACCACGCTGCTGCCTTATCTCAGCGATCACTGGAAGGAACAGGTGGTCAGCCGTGCCATCGACGGGCTGGACCTCAATTCCTATCCGCCGTCGATGCCGCTGTCCGGCCGCGCCGACTGGCGGCCGGCCGACGGCCGCAAGCCCGGCAGCGATCTCGCCATGGTGCAGCGCGGCGCGTTCGACCAGCTCGGCGCCAGTCACGCCATCTGCAACGTCGTCTACGGCGCGCAGGCGGTGTTCGATCCCTACATGGCGGCGGACTTCTGCAAGGCAATCAATGACTGGATCGCGGCGGAGTGGCTTGCCAGGGACACGCGGCTGCGCGCCTCGATCGTGGTGCCGATCCAGGCACCGGACCTCGCGGTCGAGGAGATCGAGCGCCGCGCCGGTGACAACCGCTTCGTCTCCGTGCTGGTGCCCTCGCAAGGCGAGATGCTGCTCGGGCGGCGGCACTACTGGCCGATCTATCAGGCCGCGGAGAAACACAGACTGCCGATCGCAATCCACGCCGGCAGCGCCTATCGCGGCGCGCCGAGCTCGATCGGCTGGCCGTCCTATCGCTACGAATATTATCTCGCCGAAGCGCAGGCGTTCCAGGCGCAGACGCTGAGCCCTGATCTATGAGGGCGTGTTCGGGAAGTATCCGCGCTTGACGGTCGTGCTGATGGAGTCGGGCGTCAGCTGGTTGCCGGCCTTCATGTGGCGCGCCAACAAGACCTGGCGCGGCGTCCGCGTCGAGGTGCCGTGGGTCGAGCGCGAGCCGGCCGCGATCATCCGCGACCATTTCCGCGTCACCATGCAGCCGTTCGACGCGCCGATGGATGCGACCGGCGTCGCCGACATCATCGACCAGATCGGCTCCGACAAGATGTTCCTGTTCGCGTCCGACTATCCGCACTGGCAGTTTGACGGCGACGATCCGGTCCCGCGATATCTGCCTGACAGCATCGTCAGGCGGATGTGCCAGGATAATCCGCTGGAAACGTTTCCGCGCCTGAAGCTCGATTCCTAGATTCAAAGGAGGATCGCATGAGTGACGTCATCGACCGCCCGATGCTCGACCAGGAGACCGCCGCCGCGACGCGGCTCAAGATCATCGATTGCGACATCCATCCGAGCATTCATGCGCACAGCGACCTGAACGAGTTCCTGCCGAAGCGCTGGCAGCAGCATCTGAAGGAATATGGCAGTCATCTGCGCACGCCCTATATCGGCACCACGCCGTATCCGCGCTCCTCGCCGCTGATCGCGCGGCGCGATGCCTGGCCGCCGACCGGCGGCGTGCCGGGCTCCGACCTCGATTTCATGCGCAAGCAGCATCTCGACCCGTTCGACGTCGAGTTCGGCATCCTGCAGGTGCTCGACCTCTTCATCTTCTCGCAGCAGAATCTGGAATTCGGCGCCGCGATCCAGCGCGCCATCAACGACTGGCAGCTCGCCTTCTGGGCGCACCGCGATCCGCGCCTGAGGGCCTCGATCCTGGTCGGGCAGGACGGCTCCGACCTCGGCCTCGCCGAGATCGACCGTTGCGCCAAAACCGGTGAGTATATCCAGATCAACGTGTCGCCGCGCGCCAACGAGCCGCTCGGCCGCCGGCGCTACTGGCCGATCTACGAGCGCGCGCAAGAGCTCGATCTGCCGCTCGGCATCCATGTCGGCGGCTATGGCGGGCACGCGCCGACCGGCGGCGGCTGGCCGTCCTACTACTGCGAGGAGCATCAGTCGAACGCGCATACGGTGGCCTCGAACCTCACGAGCCTCGTGCTGGAAGGCGTTCCCGAGCGCTTCCCGAAACTGAAGATCGTGTTCATCGAGGGCGGCTTCGGCTGGATCCCCGCGACGACGTGGCGGATGGACCAGCATTTCGAGCGCTTCCGCAGCGAGGTGCCGCATCTGAAGCGCAAGCCGAGCGAATATGTGAAGGAGCATTTCTGGTTCACGACCCAGCCGATCGACGAACCGGATGAAGCGAAACACCTGCGTCAGTTGATCGAATGGGTCGGCATCGACCGGCTGCTGTTCTCGTCGGACTATCCGCACTGGGACTATGACGACGCGCGCTACGCCTTCAAGACACCGCTGACGGACGCCGAGCGGCGCAAGATCTTCAACAGCAACGCCCGCGCGGTCTATAAGTTCTGAGAGATCGATATGGTCTTGCTTCCGATCGCGCCGCGGACTCCGCATCACCTCGCCCCGCGTGCGGGGAGAGGTCGGAATGCATCGCTAGATGCATTCCGGGTGAGGGGGAGTCTCCGCGAGTACAGCTATCACCATTTATGCGGAGAGGGCCCCTCACCCCAACCCTCTCCCCGTAAGAACGGGGCGAGGGAGCGCACTGCCGTCGCGGCCCCTATCCGACCCAATCTCATTGTGCCCTAGGACACCGATGGCCCGTCACATCGTCGCGCGCACCAGTGAGATTCCTGCCGGCGGCAACAAGGTGTTCGGCCTCGAGGGCCGCGACATCGTCGTGTTCCACGTTAATGGCGAGTTCTTCGCACTGCTCAATCGCTGTCCGCATGAGGGCGCGCCGCTGGAGAAGGCGGCCTGCGTGGCGCGCCTGACTTCGCCGGAGCCCGGCATCTATCAGCGCGACCGTGTCGGCGAGATGCTGCGCTGTCCGTGGCACGGCTGGGAATTCGACATCCGCAACGGCCAGTCCTGGTTCGATCCCAAGCGGTTCAGGATCCGCTCCTATCCGGTCGCGGTCGAAAGCGGCGCGGAATTGCAGAAGGGGCCGTATGTCGCCGAGACGTTTCCGGTGCACATCGAAGATGATTACGTGATCGTTGAGGTGTAAGGGCTGCGTCGTAAAACCCGTCTTGCTGGGACAAGCCCGGCCATGACGGTACAGGTGTTATTGCAATATCCGCAATAATGAAGTTCCAGCGGCGGTAATTATAATATCGAATGCAATAGGCCACCTTGAGGTCGCGGTCGGGATGACCCCGCCCACGACATCAGGAACGGCACCATGAAGCTTTATCACTTTGCTCTCTCCGGCCATGCGCACCGCGCGCGCCTGTTCATGTCCCTGCTGGGCATTCCGCACGAGGTGGTCGACGTCGACCTCAGGTCCGGAGCGCAGAAGACGCCGGAATTCCTCGCGCTCAATCCATTCGGCCAGGTGCCGGTGCTCGACGATGACGGCACCATCATTGCCGACTCCAACGCGATCCTGGTCTATCTCGCGACCAAGCTCGGCCGCACCGACTGGCTGCCACAGGATGCGAAGGGCGCCGCCATGGTGCAGCGCTGGCTGTCGGTTGCCGCCGGCGATCTCGCATTCGGGCCTGCCGCGGCGCGGCTCATCACCGTCTTCGGCGCGAAGCACAATCCGGACGACGTGATCGCGCGCGCCCATGTGCTGCTGAAGCGGCTCGAAGCCCATCTCGCCGATCGTGACTGGTTGGTCGGCGCGCAACCGACCATCGCGGACGTCGCGCTCTACAGCTATCTGTCGAGCGCGCCCGAAGGCAATGTCGATCTCTCCGCCTACGCGCGCGTCAACGCGTTCCTGCGCCGGATCGAGGCGCTGCCGGGCTTCGTGCCTTTTGCGAAAACTGCCGCCGGTCTGGCAGCGGCTGCGTGATAGGTCGACCGGGCGTGCCCGCGGGCGCGCCCGTCCAACCCCGAAAGGGAGGGCGACGCAATGAGCGACAGGCGAACCAAGAGCAAGCTCGCGACCTGGCACGCCGGCGAGATGGCGATCCAGCAGAAGGTCGGTGTCGCCGAGAAGATGGCGGCGGTCGGCCAGCGCGCGGTGCGCGATTTCATGCCCGACCAGCATCGCGATTTCTTCGCGCAGATTCCCTTCGTCGTGGTCGGCAGCGTCGACCGGAGCGGTGACGTGTGGGCCTCGTTGCTGGCTGGCCGGCCCGGCTTCATCGCCTCGCCGACGCCGCGCCACCTCGAGATCGATGCGCGGCCGGAGCCTAGCGATCCCGCAAGCGAAGGCATGCGCGAGGGCGATGCGATCGGACTATTGGGAATCGAATTGCACACGCGCCGTCGCAACCGTGCGAACGGGCTGCTCCGTGCGTCGTCGGACAAGGCGCTCAGCTTCGAACTCGACCAGAGCTTCGGCAATTGTCCGCAATATATCCAGCTGCGCGATTTCAGATTTGTGCGCGAGCCGGACGCAGCTTTCACCGGAGAGGTCGAGCAGGGCACGATGCTCGATCAGGCCGCGCGCGACACGATCGCGGCGGCGGATACGTTCTTCGTGGCGTCCTATGCCGAGCGCGAGGATCGTCGCCAGGTCGACGTCTCGCATCGCGGCGGCAGAGCGGGTTTCGTCCGCGTCGCCGCCGACGGCACGCTGACTGTCCCGGATTTCGCCGGCAACCTGTTCTTCAACACGCTCGGCAACATCCTCGTCAACGGCAAGGCCGGGCTGGTGTTCGTCGATTTCGAAACCGGTGACATGCTGCAACTGACGGGCGATGCCGAGGTGATCCTGGACTCGCCCGAGATCGCGGCGTTCCAGGGCGCCGAACGGCTCTGGAGCTTCCACGCCCGCCGCGTGGTGCGCAGGCGCGGTGCGCTGCCGCTGCGCTGGGCTTTCCGGGCCGAAGGCTGGTCGCCGAATGCCTTGATGACCGGCGACTGGGCGCAGGCCGCCGACCGGCTCCGCGCGACGGAGCGCGCCACGCAGTGGCGCCCGTTCAAGGTCACTGGGATCGTCGACGAGAGCCGTTCGATCCGCTCGTTTCATCTGCAGCCGGACGATGGCGCAGGGCTGCTGCCGCATCAGGCCGGACAGCATCTGCCGATCCGCCTCGCATTGCCCGGATCCGACAAGCCGGTCATTCGCACCTACACGCTGTCGGTCGCGCCGTCGGACGGCATGTACCGCATCAGCGTGAAGCGCGAGGGCCTGGTGTCGCAGCATCTCCACGACACGATCCATGTCGGCGATATCATCGAGGCGCGGGCACCGAGCGGCGGCTTCACGATCGATGCGCGCGAGAAGCGGCCGGCGGTGCTGCTGGCCGGCGGCGTCGGCATCACGCCGATGCTCGCGATGCTGCGCCACGTGGTCTATGAAGGGCTGCGCACCCGCGGCATCCGGCCGACATTCCTGTTCCAGGCTGCGCATGCCAGGGCCGAGCGCGCGTTCGGCGACGAGTTGCAGCAGCTGGCTGAGGCCGCCGGCGGCGCAGTCCGGATCATCCGCGTCCTCAGTGACGTCGATGGCGCCGAGCAGGGTGTCGATTACGACGCTGCGGGACGGATCGACATGGCGCTGCTGTCGCGCGTCCTGCCGTTCAACGATTACGATTTCTATCTGTGCGGGCCGCCGCAGTTCACCCAATCGCTCTATGACGCCCTGCGCGGCTACAACATTGCCGACGGCAGGATTCACGCCGAGGCATTTGGTCCGTCGTCGCTGGTGCGGAAGACGGACGTGGCCACCACGGCGCCGCCGCGCCGGCCGGCTGCGACTACGCCGGTTCCGGTGGTGTTCACCGCATCGATGAAGGAAGCGCGCTGGACGCCGGAATCCGGAACGCTGCTCGAACTGGCGGAGGAGCGCGCTCTCAGCCCGGCCTTCAGTTGCCGGGAAGGCAATTGCGGAAGCTGTCGAACCAGGTTGCTGGCAGGCGCCGTCACCTATCTGAAGGAGCCGACTGCCGAGGTGGCTGACGACGAGGTGCTGATCTGCTGTGCTGTCCCGGCGAAGCCGGATGGCGACGGCGTGGATCGGGTCCAGCTGGATCTTTGATCAGCCGAGTTCGCCGACCACGCAATCCGCGCGGCGCGCCGTCGCGGCTGCTCAGCCCATGCTGCCCGGCATGAAGCAGCGCGGCCGTGGGTGGCCATCGAGGTAATACGGCCAGACCATGGTGCGGCCGGCGCGGTTCGGGCCGGCAACGACGGCCTCGTCGGGAACGTCGACCCATTCACCCTCGAGGCGGACGCGATAGTGGCCGTCCTTGGTGTCCCAATCGGCATCGTCGACGCGCTGCGCGTCGCTGCCGTCGCAGCAGGGTCCCTTGCCGCTATGCAGGCTCTCGTACCAGCCGTTCAACTCGGGATGCTGGTGATCATGGGCTCGCACTGGGCCGAGCGCCGGCAGCGCCAGCAAGCAGGTGGCAAAAAGCATCGCACGCCAAAACGGTTTGTTCATCTGATCCCAGATCCGGAAAGGCCCAGCAGCCAATCCGGACATGGTCATCACGCGCGCGACATCAATAAGATGATGTATATCATATATTCACATTCATGCGAGGGCGCAGTGTACCGCCGGGGCAGCAAACTCAGGCGAGCAGGCTCATCACCTGGTCGATCACGGCCTTCACCCGTTTCGGATCCGGCCTTTGGTGCGCGAGCGCCAGCAGCCCGGCATGCACGACCATGATGGTGTGCGCGGTGACGTCGGGGTCAAAGCCCTTTCCGAATTCGGCGCGGTCGGCGCGCAGCCGCGCGCGCAACAGCTCTTCGAGCCGCCGGTTGTAGCGTTCGATGCTCTTGCGGAGTTCGGCCTGATCGAGCGAGCCGTCGGTCGCGGAATTGATCGACAGGCAGCCGCGCTGTCCTTTCTCGCCCGAGCAGTAGGGGATGAAGCCGGTCAGCCACTGCCTGATCGCCTCACGGGCCGGCACAGGCTGTGCCAGCACGCGCTCGGCCCAGCCCAGAATGCCGTCGTGATAGCGGTCCAGCACCTTGAGGAACAACGCGTTCTTGTCGCCGAACGCCGCATAGAGGCTGGGCTTCGCGACGCCGCTCGCCGCCGTGATCTCGTCGAGCGAGGTCGCCTGAAAACCCTTCTGCCAGAATACCTGACGGGCGATTTCCAGGACATCGTCCGGATCGAAGCTGCGCGGCCTTGCCATATCGCCCTTTTATGTACTCCCGCGTCGGATGTGAAGCCTTCACCTTGCTGTGAAGTCGGTTGGCGCCATTGACGTTATCCAAATTCTGTACTTACAAGTACATAACGAAATCGGGAGATCGTGCCATGAAGGCTGTTCAGGTCGTTGCGTTCGGACGTGCCCAGGATGTGGTCAAGCTCAACGAGGTGCCCGACGTCGGCAGCCCCGGTCCCAACGAGGTCGTGGTTGCGGTGGAGGCCGCGCCGATCAACAATTCGGATTTCATGATCATCGCCGGGCGCTACGGCTATTTGCCGACGCCGCCGGCGACGCTCGGGATCGAAGGCGTCGGGCGGGTGGTCGCCGCGGGATCGCAGGTCAGGAACCTGAAGGTCGGCGATCGCACGTTGATCCCGTTCACGGTCCCGACCTGGACCGAACGCGTCAAGTTCACGGCGTCCTGGCAGCGGCCGTTGCCTGAGAATGCGGATATCCAGCAACTCTCGATGATCGGGGTCAACCCGGCGACCGCCTATCTGCTGCTGACCGATTTCGTGAAGATTCCGCACGGCGGCTGGGTGATCCAGAACGGCGCCAATTCAGCGACGGCGCGGGCGGTGATCGCCGTCGCCAAGTCGCTCGGGCTCAAGACCGTCAACGTCGTCCGGCGCGAGGAGGTCGTCGACGAGGTCAAGTCGGTCGGCGGTGATGTCGTGCTGGTCGACGGGCCTGATCTCGCCAAGCGGGTGGCCAAGGAGACCGGCGGGGCGCCGATCCTGCTGGCGCTCGACGTCGTCGGCGGCACGTCCGCCTTGAACCTGATGAATTGCCTGGCGCCGAAGGCGGTGCTCGTCATCTACAGCGCGATGAGCGGACAGCCGTTCTCCGGCTCGGCCTTGAGCGTGATCTTCAATGAAGTGTCTGTGCGCGGCTTCTGGCTCGGCCATTGGGGCAAGACCGCAACCGACGAGACCCTGGCCAGGATGTACGACCATCTCGTGCCGATGGTCGCATCCGGCGCGATCAGCGCGCCGGTGGTCGGGAGCTATGGCCTCGAAGGATTCCCGGAAGCCATCGCCAAGGCGGCAGCATTCAAGGGCAAGGTCATCTTCACGCCGAACTAGAGCGTCATCGAGCGAAGCGGCAGCGCCGCTAGACGATGGTCGTGAGCGCGAAAGCGTGCCACGCGCCCCAGTCGATGCCGTCGAACGCACGCACATACATCGTCTCGGTGCCGGTGGTGGCGCCACCGCGGACCCAGACGTCGTCGACGGCCGCGGCGCTGACGTCGATTGCGGTTGAGGCCGGCCAGTGCGAATTCGCGGAGGTCCAGAAATAGCCGCTGTTGGCGCCGCTGCCGCCATCCCAGAACTGATATTCGGACGCGGGATTTCCGTCGAGGTCGGAATAGGACAACAAATTGCTGACCTGGCTCCACTCATTGATGTGCAAGGTCTGATCGTTGATCGAGGCGACGGGCGCGTGGTTTGGCAGCGACGTCAGGGTAAAGCTGTCCCAATTGCTCCAGGCGGTGCCGTCGAACGCCCTGACCCACATGGTCTCGGAACCGCCGGCGGTGCCGCCCTGCACCCAGACACTGGCCAGGTCGGAGGCGGCAACGTCGATCACCGTGTTGGCTGCCCAGTGTGAATTGGCGGGCGTCCAGAAATAGGCGCTGTTGGCGGCCGAGCCGCCGTCCCAGAACTGGTATTTGGTGATCGCATCGCCGTCGGCGTCGGATGCCGTCGTCCAGTTGACGAGCTGTGCCCACTGCGTGGCGTTCAGCGAATGATCGCTGATCGCAACCGTCGGGGCGGTGTTCGTGGAGGTCAGGGTAAAGTTGTCCCAATTGCCCCAGGCGGTGCCGTCGAACGCCCTGACCCACATGGTCTCGGAGCCGGTCGTCGAGCCACCCTGAATCCAGAGATTGTCCAGATCGGATGCCGAAACGTCGATCACCGTGTTGGCTGCCCAGTGCTCATTGGTTGGCGTCCAGAAGTAGGCGCTGGTCGCGGCGGTGCCGCTGTCCCAGAACTGATACTTCGTGATCGCATCGCCCTCGGCATCGCTGGCGCTGAGCCAGGCCTCCGGCTTGACCCATTGATTGACGTGCACCGACTGGTCGTTGATGGTCGCGACCGGTGGCGTGTTGACCGTCGACGTCAGCGTGAAAGTATCTCAATTGCTCCACGTGGTGCCGTCGAACCCCCTGACCCACATCGTCTCCGAACCGGTCGCGGAGCCGCCCTGGATCCAGACATTGGCGAGATCAGCGGCCGAAACGTCGATCACGGTGTTGGCGTCCCAGTGGGAATTGGTCGGAGTCCAGAAATAGGCGCTGGTTGCGGCCGTGCCGCTGTCCCAGAACTGATACTTCGTGATCGCATCGTTGTCGGCATCCGACGTCGCCAACCAGTTGCCGACGGTCACCCACTGGCCCATGTGCACGGAATGGTCGCCGATCGTCACGACGGGGGCCGAATTCGTCGACGTCAACGTGAAGGTATCCCAGTTGCTCCAGTCCGTTCCGTCGAACGCTCTGACCCACATGGTCTCGGAGCCGGTCGTGGAGCCGCCCTGGATCCAGACATTGGCGAGGTCAGCGGCCGAAACGTCGATCGTCGTGTTGGCAGCCCAGTGGGAATTGGTCGGAGTCCAGAAATACGCGCTGGTGGCGGACGATCCGCTGTCCCAGAACTGGTACTTGGTCGCAGCATCGCCGTTGGCGTCGGAGTAGTTCAGCCAGTTCGTGACTTGCGCCCATGTGTTAGTGTGCAGTTGCTGGTCGTTGATCGTGGCGACCGGAGGCGTGTTTGGAATCGTCGTGAAGGTGAACGCGGTCCAGGTGCTCCAGTCCGTCCCGTCGAAGGCGTGCCCAGAGTGTCTCGCTGCCGCCGACCGAGCCGGCACGCAGCCACACATCGGAGAGGTCAGACGCGGCAACATCGATGACGGTGCCGGCATCCCAATGGCTATTGCTGGGAGTCCAGAAATAGCCGCTGGTCGCGGCGGTGCCGCTGTCAAAGAACTGAAAGCTCTGCGCGGGATTGCCGTCAGCGTCGAAATAAGTCAGCCATGGCTGCATCTTCTGCCACTGATTGTACAACAGGCTGTGGTTACCAATCGTGACGACCGGTGCGGTATTGGCCATGGTTTGCGTCCTCGTGGTGCGCCGGTCGAAGCCGGCTAATGTCCAAGGTGCAAGGCAATCAATTTTGTGCTCGCGAAGCCGGCTGGTGCTGAACCAGCGTCATTGGGCCGAGAGCAGCGCATCAAAAAAGCAGGCAGTATCAAGATCAGGATCGCAGAACTCGCGCGCGGCATCTATGACGGGCGTCACCCCCCCTGCCGAGCGAACTGCGGCAAAACGTCCTAGACCCTCGCTTCGGAACCACGTCACACAGAGGGGCTCCGTTCATGCAGTTCGCGACAGACCATCGACCGCGAACCGATCGATCGCGAGACGATGATCGCGACGCGCCAACCTACCCGCACGAGAACGATGTCGGGGGCGGGCGGAGGCCTGGCGTTCACGCGTGCTCCCCCGCCCGCTGCGGCAGGATGAAGACCAGTGCCGCGATCGCAACGGCAAGGGCTATCGATGCCGTGTAGCGGCTGAGCGCAAGGCCGCCGTGATCGAGCGGCTTGTCGAGGAAATCGCCGACGGTCGCGCCGAGTGGCCTGGTCAGGACGAACGCGATCCAGAACAGCACCGTGTGCGACACCCGCGCCCAGAGATAGGCGGCGGCGACGATGGCGATGCCGGCGGCGAACACGATGGCGCCGCCGCCATAGCCGAGGCCGGTGGAGTCGGCCATCCAGTCGCCGAGCGCGGTGCCCAGCGTCTGCGAGAACAGGATCGTGATCCAGTAGAAGGTTTCGGACGCCTTGTTGTCGATCGACGCGATCGAGACCGTTCCCATGGTACGATGCCACGCGGCAAGGGACACAACGAGCAGTCCGGCCAGCAGCGATGAGCCGCCGAGATATCCGATTCCCAGCGAACGGTCGACGAAATCGGCAAAGGTCGTGCCGACGGTCGTCGTCGCGATGATCACGGTCCAGTAGAGCAGCGGATGAAAGCGCTTCGCCGCCATCTGCGCTGCGACGGCAGCAGCGAAGATGACCGCGAAGATCGCAGTGCCGACGAGATAGCCGAGATTCATCGACATCGTGACGGCGTCGCCGCCGGTCTCGCCGAGCGTCGTGGCGAGAATCTTGATGAGCCAGAAGCCGAGCGTGACGGCGGGGACTTTTCCCGCGCGGTCGTCCGTGGCGGTGTCGCGCAACAATAATTCCATGGGGTTCCTCGCTCCGGGAGGCCGGGTCGCCGGCGGACGATGCCGCCGGCGGGCGGTCGAAATGACGGACGGAGAGATCAGGCCTTCATCGAGTCCATGATCGACAGCAGCTCGGCGAGCGCCGCCTTGCACTTGGCGGCATCCGGATTGGTCTCACGCACCGCCTCGAGCGCACGATCGATCGCCTTGTCGACCGTGTGCCAGTCTGTGGCCGCGCGCGGCTTCAATCCGGCTTCCGCTTCGTCCCATTTGGTCTCGAGATCCTTGATCCGCGTCTTGGCGCCGGCCAGGTCGCCCTTGTCGACCAGTGCCGCGACATCGGCGGCGATGCTGCGAAATGGCGCCAGGTCGCCGAGCCTGGCGGCGGCCGTCTGCGTGTGCGGCAGCAGCCCGAGGCCTGCGTTGGCATCGGGGAGCGGCTGGATGACTGCGAGCGCAACGATTGCCGTCGCAAGGCCGCGTGTCGTCTTGTTCATGGGTGGTTCTCCTGTGTGAGGGGCTTCGATTGGTGTCCGTCGGGGCGCATGTCGAATTCACGCGCCGCGCGACGCCTCGGGCTTTCCGCCGGCGTCGCCTTCGAACGACAGCCAGGCGACCAGCGCGACGATCACCGTCAGGAAGGCGAGGCTGGTGTAGATCGTGCCGAAGCCGAGCCCGCCGTACTCACGGGCCTGGGACAGCAGGTCGCCGAACGATGCTCCGAGCGGACGCGTCAGGATGTAGGCGAGCCAGAAGGTCAGCACCGCATTGGTGCCGAGCGCGTAGGCCGCCGCGATCGCCGCGATGAGTGCCGTGAACGCGACCACCCCGACGTTGAAGCCAAGGCCCAGTGTTTCGGTCGCAAGATCGCCCGCAGCCGTGCCGAGCGCGAATGTGAAGAGGATCGCGGCCCAGTAGAACAGTTCGCGCCGTTTGGTCACGATGCTGTGGATCGACAGCGTCCGCTCGACCGAAAACCAGATCGCGAAGGTCGCGGCCAGGGCGATCGCGAAGGCGGCCGTACTGACGTAGAGGCTGATCTCGAGCTTGTCGGTCAGTGCATCGGTGATCTGCGTCCCGACGATGCTGACGAGCACGACCGTCAGCCAGTAGACCCATGGCACGTAACGGTCCATCCGCAGCTGGATGGCCAGCACTGCGGCAAGCAGCGTCATCATCAGCAGCCCGGTTACACTTGGTCCGAGGCCGACATGGACGGCCAGATAATCGGCGCCGGTCTCGCCGACCGTGGTCGACATGATCTTGATGAGCCAGAAGACGAGGGTGACTTCGGGGACCTTGTTCAGCATGCTGCGGCCGATGGGTCTGATATCCAGCACGGTGTGAAGCTCCGCTTTGACAGGGTCGGCGGTTCCGCCGAGTTCGACAGCGAGCGTGCACTGCGAGACTTAGCCGCGGCTTAGGTGGGCGCAGCGGGCCGCCATTTGGGCGCCGAAAGCCCCTAAGCCGCGGCTAAGTCGAAACTGATATGATCGCGCAGGCGTCGCGGGTTTGTTCGGTGCGACGCAGTTTCGCCGGGCCTACTCCCGGTGCTGATCGGGATGGATTTGCCAGGCGATGCGGGTGCTCGTGGTGGAGGACGACAGGATGATCGGCGCCGCCGTCGTCGAGGCGCTGAGGGATGCCGCCTATGCGGTCGACTGGGTGCGCAATGGCGATCTCGCCATCGAAGCCAGCCGCAGCGAGACCTACGACATTGCGCTGCTCGATCTCGGCCTGCCATTGACTGACGGTCTTGACGTTCTCAAGGCGATCCGGGAGCGCGCCTCTCGCCTTCCCGTGATCATTCTCACCGCACGCGATGCGCTGAACGATCGCATCCGGGGGCTCGATCTCGGCGCCGACGATTACCTGGTCAAGCCGTTCGAGATCGCCGAGTTGCTGGCGCGCATGCGCGCGGTGCTGCGGCGCGAGGGCAGCGGAGCGCCGCCGGTGCTGACGAACGGCGAGCTTCACCTCGATCCGGCGACGCGGGAAGCCACGTTCAGCGAAGAGAAGGCCGTGCTCAGCGCTCGCGAGTTCGCCCTGCTACAGGCGCTGCTGGCGCGGCCGGGAACGATCCTGTCCCGTGCCGAGCTCGAACGGCAGATCTACGGCTGGCGCGAGGAGGTCGAGAGCAACGCGGTCGAGTTTCTGATTCACGCCGTGCGCAGAAAACTCGGCGCCGCGGCGATCAGGAACGTGCGCGGCGTCGGATGGATGGTGGATCATTCGAGATGATGAGATCGCTGCGCGGACGCCTGTTCGTTGGACTCACCGCGATCATCCTGTTGACGGGTGCCGTCGGCGGAATTCTGGCGTACAGATGGGCCTACAGCGAAGCGATCGAGATGCAGGACTCCGTCCTGATCCAGATCGGCAGCTTCGCGCTCAGCGCTCCGATCCGGCAAAGCCGCCCGGTCACCGGTGTCGACGCGGAAGCCGAGGTCGCCGTCGTCGAACTCGGCGAGGCGCCGCGCGGCTCCGCAGACGATCGCCGGCTTTGGGGACTGACGGATGGGCTGCACAATGATGTCTATCGCGGGCAGCCGGTCCGCGTGCTGCTTCGGACCCGGCCGGATGGCAGCCGCTTTGCGGTGACGCAGCAGACCGAGATCCGCACCGAGATCGCGGGCGATATGGCCGTGCGCACGCTGTTGCCGATCGCCGCGCTGGTGCCGTGCCTGCTGCTGATGACGGCATTCGTGATCGCCCGATCGATCCGGCCGATGTTGCGCCTTGCCGGCGATCTCGATGCGAGCAGGGTGGATGACGTCGGTGCATTGCCGGCGACGGGCGCGCCGAGCGAGCTGCAGCCGTTCCTTGGCTCGATCAACGGGTTGCTGGGGCGGGTGCGCGTCTTGATGGACCAGCAACGGCGTTTCATCGCCGACGCGGCCCATGAACTTCGAACGCCGGTCACCGCGCTCAGCCTGCAGGCGGAAAATCTCGCCTCGCTCGACATGCCGGCGGAGACGCGCGACCGGCTCGATGCGCTGAAGAGCGGGATGCGGCGCACCAAGCATCTGCTCGAGCAACTCCTGGCGCTGGCGCGTCAGGACGCTGCGCCGGCCATCGTGAGCGCACCCGTGCAGCTGGACAAGATCGCAAAAGGCGTCGTCGCCGATCTGCTGCCTGAGGCGGCGGCGCACAATATCGATCTCGGTTTCACGACGGTCGAGGTGGTCGCGGTGAACGGTGATGAGCTGTCGCTGATCTCGGCGATCCGGAACCTGGTGGAGAACGCAATCAAGTTCACGCCAAATGGTGGGGCTGTCGATCTTGCCGTCGGTCGGGAGGACGGAATGGCCGTCATCCAGATCGAGGACACCGGGCCGGGGATTCCGCCGCAGGATCTGGCGCGGATCGGCGAGCCGTTCTTTCGCGGTGGCCAGCCGAGCGGAGAGGGCGCCGGGCTCGGGCTCTCGATCGTGAAGCGCATCGTCGATCGTGCCGCCGGTTCGGTCCTGTTCGAAAATGTGACCGGTGCCGGACGTTCAGGCCTGCGCGTGACCGTCAAGCTGCCGGCGACCGGTGGGTGAGGCCTGGCGGCCGGCAAAATGCAGCCGCGCGACATTATTGCCATGGCGTCTTGAGAGCCGCCCGGCTTGTCGCTACCAGTGCAGTTCGGATGCGGGCCCCGCGCGCCGCCGGTCGAGACCGGTTCGGATGTCGCGGGCCGACGACAGCAATGCCAGGCATTGGAGCAAGGACGTTTCTCATGGCAAACACGACGGCGGAGCTTGAAGCGTGCCTGCCCGGCGCGCGGCAATCTAACTGGATCGGCGACTACTTGATCGTGGCGTGCACGGTGATGACCGAGGTGCCGGAGGCCTTCGGTCCCTGACCTGTTGCCTTGATGGCAAACGTATCGTTACCCTTGTATTTGGCCTTCGCCCTGTACTCGAAGGTCGATGCGTTGATCTTCTTCAATTTGCCATAGGTCGGCTTTTGCGAGATCGACGAGTCCGTCACCGTGCCGCGGATTCCGATCGGGATCTGGCAACTTTCGCCCGAGGCGACGTCGATATCGCCGGTCGAATTCTCGCCCCAATCCGCCAACGTCACCGACATCGAGCAGTCCGGCACGGCCTGCGCCGACGACGCCGGCGTGACATCTGATGCCGCAAAGATGAACGCCAGGGCGGCGACGACGATACCCGTTTTCATGCAAGGCCCACTGCTGAAGATGTTCGGCGTCGGAATCCTGCAACGTGGAAGCAGGGGTGGCAAGGGCCTCGCCTCAGCTGTGTGACATGGGTTGAAATGCTTGGCGCTTGTTGCGTCGTTGGAGCGCCACCATAGTCGCGCCCGATCCGATCGGGACAAGGGCTCGCGTGACAAGAAAGGGTTCCAATGACTGAAAGCAACAACGGTCAGGCCAACGCTCAGCAAACCGGCTTTGCCGGCGTCACGCGCAAGACCCTTGAGCGACTTGCTCTACCCGGCGATCAGCGCGAGCCTGTCGTTGCCGAGGTGACTTATCCGCCCGGCGGGGTTGCTCCGCTGCACCGGCATCCGGTCGGCGGCGTGATCTTCATCGTCGAGGGCGTTGCCGAGTCCGCCTATGGCGACGAGGCGCCACGGCAATATCGGGCAGGCGAGACCCTGCAGGATCGGGCCGATGTTCCGCACACGCTGTTTCGCAATTGCGACCCGGAACGGCCGCTGCGCTTTCTGACGATCTATGCGCTCGAACCCGGCCGCGCCTACACGATGGAGCCGTAAAGTCTGGGCGCTTCCGTCGGCTGTTCAGATCATCGCGAGCTTGATCCGGCCGCCTTCAATGGTTCCCGCCGCAAGGGCATCGCGAGCCATCTTTTCGAAGGCCGGCCAATTCGCGAGAAGATATTTGTGCGCCTGCATCTTCGTCGGGAATGTGGTTTGCAGGATGCAGTCCTGCCGCGCGTTTCCGTTCGCAATCTGAAAGGACACCGCTTGGGGCCCCTCATTGATCTCTTGTTCGGTGGGCTTGGGAAGCTTGCGCATGCTGCTCCTTCACGAAGATTCTCGCGCCCGTTGCGAATGGAATTCGGTCGCATCCAGAGCCGGGCGATCCGGTCGCGTGGCGCCGCGAGGCTTAATCGACGTCGGCGGCTCCAGCCGCGGTCTTCTTGGCCTTTGCCGGGCGCGGCTTCGACGACTGGTCCGGGCTCTGCGTGTTACGCACGGCCTCGGTCAGCATCTCGCGCAATTCGGCCTTGGTCTTGGGTGCTTCGCGCTTGCTCGGTTTTTGCCAGTTGGTCATTGAGTCTATATGGGGATGCCCGAGGCAAAATGCTACCGCTCTCTCAAGCTTTCGGGTTTACCCCGGCCACCGGCGGCGGAACGGCCAGAAGGAAGCAGACCGATTCCACCAGCAGCTCATGTGCACGGTCGACGATGTCGTCCAGCGATGGCGTCTTCGCGAACATGGCCTGGGCTTCAGCCAACAACTGCTCGCGCGTCGGCATGCTGGGCAGATGCAAATCGGCACGATGCTGCAACAGAAAAAGCGCGTCCCGCACCGACAATCCGGTTTCATGGATTGAGGATTTGATCGCCTGCGCAATGTGTTCGGGGTTGAAACGGCCGGCGAGCTGCTCGGCCGTCCGCTTGATCACACGCGATCCCAGGCGCTGCTCGTTACGGAGAACCTGCGTGGGCGGCGCCTTGAGATCCCAGACGATACCGAGCCAGGACAAGGCCACCAGGACATAATAGGTCGCATCGATCTCCCACCAGCGGAAGCCCTGCCGCGCGCTGCTTTGATAGGCGTGGTGATTGTTGTGCCAACCCTCACCCATCGTAACCAGCGCCAGCAGCCAATTGTTGCGGGAGTCATCGCCCGTCACATACCGCTTGCGTCCGTGAACATGTGCGAGGGAGTTGATGCAAAACGTTGCGTGATACAGCAGCACGGTGCTCCAGAAGAAACCGACCAGGAGCCCCGGCCATCCGGCAACGAGGAAGCACAGACACGCGACCACGACCGCCGGCAAAACCTCGAATTTGTGCAGCCACATCAACTCCGGATATGAGGCAAAATCCGAAACTTTCGTCAGATCAGTTGCATCGTGCTGTCGATAGAAGATCCAGCCGAGATGACTGTACACGAGGCCCTTGTGCAGCGGCGAATGCACATCCTGCTCGGTGTCGGAATGAAGATGGTGATGTCGATGTTTCGCGGCCCACCAAAGGATGCTTTTCTGGGCGCTGCTTTGGGCAAGGAATGCAAGGATGAATTGAAACGCCCGGCTTGTCGAATAAGCTCGATGCGAGAAGTAGCGATGATATCCGGCCGTGATCGCAAACATGCGCAGCCAATACAGCGCGACGCAAATTGCAATCGCTGGCCACGAGATGCCCGACCAGATCGCTGCAAGACACCCGACGTGGACCAGCACGAACGGCAGGACCTGCGGGTACATGATGTCGTCGTGCTGCGGAGCTGGATCGATACTGGTGGACACGCTCGCGACCTCAGCTGCTTCGATGCGCAGGCCGGTTCGCCGGCAGACGGTTCAAGTCCTGGTCCTGGCGGGCATGGCGCGCGGTGTTGATAAAGAGAACCCCGCGGCCGGGTGACCAGTCGCGGGGTCGCGTAACCAGAGGCTTTGCCAGTTCATCCGTGGTCAAAGCAGCATGGCCGATTGTGGCAGCTTACACCGCGCGGAGATTGTCCGCAGCAGATTTGCCGGTCCGGCGGTCCGCAACGATTTCAAAAGAAACCTTCTGACCCTCGTTGAGGGAGCTCATGCCGGCGCGTTCGACGGCGCTGATATGAACGAAAACGTCCTGGCCGCCGTCGTCCGGCTGAATGAAGCCGAAACCCTTCTGGCCGTTAAACCACTTCACAGTTCCCAAGCTCATGGAACATCGTCCTTTAGTAAAGATGCGTGTTTGGAGCCGCACCCGAGGGCGCAGCAGGCTAATTCGAAGTTCAGGGGGTGAGGGTCGTCAGTCAGGCACGCTATCAGCGGCGAGGCCAAGTCGTTCGGCCGAAACTCGATCCGAGGTAAGTAACTACAGTTCGATCGTTCCGCAAGGGGCCTTCCTCCTTTCTCTGCCTGACCGCACGGCGGGGATACCGTGCGATTACGGGCACCTGCGCTAATCCTTCTTCGCCGTCAGGCCGTCGACCATCGCCCGCGTCAAGATCGAGATCTCGCTACGCAGCGCGCCGATCGGCACCGCGATCAGCTTGTGCTCCAGCCCGAGCGCGACCATGCCGTGCACGGCGGAGAACAGGCTGCGCGCGGTGACGCCGAGCTGCGCCGGCGAGCGCTGCGGAAGCAGCGTGGCGAGCGGCTTGTAGATGTGGCGGAACAGTTCCATCTGCTCGGTGATCGCCCATTCCGGCACCGGCTTGCCGGGCTGCATGCGGTGCTCGAACAGCGCGCGCCACAGTTCGAGATTGTCGGCCGCGAAGTCGCAATAGGCGACCGCGATCCGTACCAGCATCTCGCGCGGCGCGGCCGCGCCGCGGATCTCGGCCAGCGACAGCGAAGCATCGAGCCGGGCCAGCGTACGCGAGCCGACGCGCAGGATCAGCTCGTCGACATCCTCGACCAGATTGTAGACGCCGCCATTGGCGATACCGATTTCCTGGGCCAGTTCGCGGGTTTTCAGGCCGCCTAGACCCTTCGCCGCAATGGCCCGTTCCGCCGCCTCGATCAGCGCTTCGCGCAGTTTTGCACGTCGTTCCAATGCTTTGGACATGTTTCACCCGTCGTTAATCACATTCGTGAGCGTTGCTCAAATAAATCTTGAGCGGCGTTCATTATGTGGTACAAGAGATTCATGAGCGATGCTCATAACAGGGAGTGGCCAAATGTTCAAAACTGTTTTGACGATTTTCCGCGGCAGCGTGGCGGCAGCCGAGGAGGAACTGCAAGATCGGACCGCGCTGGTCGTCCTCGACCAGCAGATGCGCGATGCCGCCGCCGCGGTCGACCGCTCGAAACGGACCCTGGCGCTCGCCATTGCCGGCGACGCGCAGGAGGGCCGGCGGCTTGAGGCGACCAATGCCCCGGATCGCCGATCTCGAGGTGCGCGCGTCGGCGGCGCTCGAGGGCGGCCGGGACGACCTCGCCCGCGAAGCCGCGCAGGCGATCGCCAACCTCGAAGCCGAACGCGACGCCGCGATGACCGCGCGCACGCTGTTCGCCACCGAGATCACCCGGCTGAAGCGCCACGTCGCCAATGCCGAGGCGCGCATTGCCGAGCTCGACCGTGGTCGGCGCCTCGCCCGTGCCTCGGAAGCCGTGCGTTCGCTGCGCCGGAGCGGCATCGAGGCGGCGCGGCCCTACGAGTCGACGCTGCCGGAAGCCGAAGCGACGCTGAAGCGGCTGCGCGAGCGGCAGATGGAGATCCAGGCGGCCGATGACGCGCTGTTCGAGATCGACACCGCCTCGGGTCCGCTCGCCACCGCCGAGAAGCTCGCCGAGCAGGGCTTTGGCCCGCGGATGAAATCGACGGCCGACGACGTGCTGGCCCGCCTGAGAGCCAGGCGCTCGCCGGCCGCCTGAGAACTCGAGCCTGAAACCAAGCCAACTTCAAATCACCTATCATCAAGGAGACGACCATGAACCAGAGCATCCAACCCCACAGCGGCAGCTGGGTCACCTTCACCTACGCGTCCTTCGCAGCCTCCGCTTTCCTCGTCGCCGTCGGCGTGTTCTTTCTGCCGATCGACCTCTGGATGAAGGGCTATCTCACGATGGGCATCGTGATGCTGGTCCAGACCTGCGTCACGCTGACCAAAACGGTGCGCGACAATTACGAGAGCAGCAAGTTCGTGAACCGCATCGAGGACGCCAAGGCCGAGCGCCTGCTGATGGAAGTCTCCAAGGCGGCGTAAGAGGCCCTAGCCAGGACGAAGCGGCGGGTGGTTTTCACCCGCCGCTTTTGTTGCGGGGCGAGATCCTCCCGCATCATTGCGAGGAGCTCGCGACAAAATTGCAAAGCAATTTTGCGCTGAAGCGACGAAGATTCCATGGGGAGTGGATAGCGACCAAGTCTGAGGCCAGACTGAGGTTGCACCCATTCAACCTGGAGACGACGATGTTGCTCGATCATCCTTCCGACAAACTGGCCGCTATCCGCACTCAGTTTGGCGCAATTTTCGCGTCATTGGAACTGAGCCGTTCGACTTGGCTGGTCACCTCGCTTTCGCCGGGCAAAGGCGAGAAGATGTCCAAACACAGCGTGGTGGCCGGCGATCTTGCGGAACTGCTGAAGCTGTTCGCGGAGCTGAAGCGCAAGGCGCAGGCGCGCACGGGCGAGAGTTATCCGATCATCACCATCCAGGAGGCGGGGCTGGATGGGTTCTGGCTTCACCGGGCCCTGCAGCAGGAAGGCATTGAGAGCCATGTGGTGGATCCGGCCTCGATTGCGACGCCGCGCCGGCGCCAGCGAGCCAAGACGGACAGGCTGGATGGGGAGACACTGTTGCGGACGCTTCTGGCCTACAAGCGCGGCGAGCCTCGGGTCTGCGCCATGGTTGTTGCTCCCTCTCCCGAAGAGGAGGATCGCCGCCGGCTGTGCCGCGAACGGAGGACATTGATCGCGGAGCGGGTCGAGCATGTGAACCGGATCAAGGGTCTTCTGTTCGCGCAAGGGATATCGGGTTATGCGCCGTTGCGGCGGGATCGACGGAAGCGGCTGGAGGCCTTGCGGACTGGAGACGGGCGCGCATTACTGCCGCATCTGAAGGCGCAGATCGACCGTGAGCTCGACCGGCTCGAACTGCTGCTGGAGCAGATTGCGGCGGTGGAGCGCGAGCAGGATGCGTTGCTGGCCGCGAGCAAGCCGTCGGGCGGGAAGGCTGCATCGACCCCGGTTGCGATGCTGCTCGGTCTGAAGAGTTTGGGCTCGAACTTCGCTGCCGTTCTGTGGTCGGAAGCCTTCTGGCGGCAGTTCGCCAACCGCCGTCAGGTCGCATCTTATGTCGGACTTGCGCCGACGCCCTGGCGCAGTGGTGGGATCGAGCGCGAGCAAGGCGTGTCGAAAGCCGGCAATCCGCGCCTGAGAACCACGATGATCCAGCTCGCTTGGCTCTGGGTGCGCCACCAGCCGCAATCGGCGCTGACCCAATGGTTCAAGGCGCAGTGCGGCCGCAAGCGCGCGATCGTGGCGCTGGCCCGCAAGCTGCTCGTGGCACTGTGGAAATACGTGACCGCCGGCGTCGTGATCGAGGGGGCCGAGATGAAGGCCGCCTGATGCGTGGCTTCCTGCAAGCTTAAAACCAATCTGCCGAGGTTGATCAGCCTCGGCCGATCCGGGCGGACGAACCGATGGATTGCATGGCTTCAAACGCCGCAACGAAGAATGGTCCCGTCCTCTCGAGCCTGCCCGCCGCAAGCGGAATGTTGGTGCAGTCGCCACCGAGCGACGACCGAATGTGAGTTTGATCTGGCATGCAAACCAGATTGCCCGAACTGGCTCGACCCTTGGATCGCCGAACATAGGAGGAGTTCACGCCGCACTTCCCGACCCGACGAGCCTGAAGGCGTGCTCGCTCAGCTCAAGACCAAGCCGCTTCGCGGCGGCCCTGCCGGGCCGGTCTTGACCTGATCTGCGCGCGCCTTCCAAACCGGCCCATGGTCGGGACGAAGAGCTGGCCCGAAAATCGAACAAAGAGCTGACCATAAATCTTGACACACCAAATCCCCATGTGAGCAATCCATCGTGCCGCGTGCGCGGAAGGATGGATTGCTTCGGTTCGCTCGCAATGACGGGTGGATAGGTCGCAGGCCTCTTACGACCAACTTGTTCCGTTTCCGGAAGGCCTTGTTTACCCTGCGGCAAACCGCGCCAGGTTGCGCTCATGGCTCCTTAACAGGCCAAAGTGCAGAGATCGCGCCCCAGGGACAGAGAAATGGCGTCCACGGACAATCGCACCCCCGCTTCGCGCGGCAGCAGGAGCCTTGCCAAGGCGCGCGCGGCCTTTGACGGCCTGCGCAGCCATGGCGGCTTCTGGCTGAAGGCGCTGTCGCAGCCGACCATCGATCTCACCTTGCGCACCCAGGCCGGCCAGCGCACCCGTATCGTCGAATCGCCCGGCCTGTCGCTGCCGAAGGACGAGCTCGACGCGCTGGTCGAGCAGCTCCGCGTCGTTGCCGCCAAGACGCTGCCCGAGGAGAGTCTGAGCTACGGCATCTTCTCCGGCGAGCCGGAGCGGCTGTCGCGCGCCATCATCACGCTGATCTCAGAGGAAGACACCGGGCGGCCGATCGCGTTCAACGCCCTGTCGGTGATGGACGTGCCGCTCGACGGCGAGCCCACTGAAGTCACCCATCTCGGCCTCGTCATGGTCGATCCCGATGTGCGCGGGCAGGGGCTGTCCTGGGTGCTCTATGGCCTGACCGCGCTGGTGCTGTTTGCCCGCGACGGGCTGCGGCCGAAATGGATCTCCAATGTCACCCAGGTGCCGGCGGTGGTCGGCATGGTCAGCGACACCTTCTCGGACGTATTCCCGTCACCGTTGCCCGGCGCCCGGCAGAGCTTTGCGCATCTGCAACTCGCCCGCGGCATCATGGCAAGGCATCGCGCGGTGTTCGGCGTCGGCGAGGAGGCCGGCTTCGACGAGGCGCGCTCGGTGATCACCAATGCCTATACCGGCGGCTCGGATGCGCTGAAGAAGACCTTCGAGATCGCGCCGAAGCATCGCGACGCCGTCTACAACGAATTTTGCGAGCGCGAGCTCGATTACGGCCGCGGCGACGATGTGCTGCAGATCGGCCGCGTCGATCTTGCCGGCGCGCGCCGCTACCTGATGAGCGAGGTGCCTTCAGGCTCGCTGCCGGCGCTGCTCGCGACGTCCGCAATGCTGGCATTGCAGCGGCTGGTGCTGCCGGTGGTCTACTGGATGGACGACACCCGCGCCTTCGGCACGCTGCGGCCGCGCAGGCAGGAGAGCGGGGCCGCGCGATGAACTTCGATTACTACTCCTTCACCGGCCGCAACATCGGCTTCATCGACGAGCAAGAGCAGCAGCTCTTGCGCCAGGCGCGGGTGTTCGTGTGCGGCGTCGGCGGCATGGGCGGCGCGGCCTTCATGGCGCTGGCGCGCGCCGGCGTCGGCAAGTTCGTGATCGCCGACATCGATCGCTTCGAGGTCTCCAATCTTAATCGCCAGGTGTTCGCCTTCGCCGACGAGGTCGGCCGCGAGAAGGCGGCGGTGGCGGCCGAAGCCGCCAGACGCATCAACCCGACCATCGAGGTCGAGGTGCTCGGCGAGAACTGGACCAGTGCGCTCGCCGGGATTGCCGAACGCTGCCCGGTCATCGTCAACGGCATGGACGATATCGCCGCCGGCGTGCATCTGTACCGGACCGCCAAGCGCGCCGATGCAACCGTGATCGACGCCTACATGTCGCCGCTGCCGTCGGTAATCGTGGTGCGCCCGCACGATCCCAGACCCGAGGAGCGCCTCGGCTTTCCCACGCTGGCCAAGGACTGGACCGAGATCACCGAGGACGACCGCCGCGCCGCGATGCGTGGCGAGATCGAGCACGTCATGCTGCATTCCTCGTCGCGCAACTATGTCGACCTCGCGATCGCCGGTGAAGTCGCGGCCGGCCGCCGCAGCCGGATGTCGTTCGCGCCGATGGTGATCTCGACCGGCATGCTGATGGCCTATGAGGCGGTCGCGCTGATTCTGGGCCGCACCTCCGGCACCGATTGCCGCGGCTGGTTCCTCAACCCGCACCGGCCGGCGATCGAGAAGCCGCGCAATGCGCTGATCGCCGCCCTGATGCGCCCGCTGGTGCGGCGGGCGATCGATCAATTGACGGGCGTCGCATGACCTCGGGGGTGATCGCCGATTCCATCGTCAATCTCTGCGGTGCCATCGGCGTCGCGGTCGCGATGATGACGTTCTACCGGCGCGATCCCAGGAGCCCGTTGACGCGTCGCCTGCTGCTCGCGCTCGGTGTGATCGCGCTCCTGTTCCTCGACCGTGGCCTGGCGTGGTGGAGCGGAAGCTGGCTGCTCGACCGCCTCTCGGTGATCCCGGCCTCGCTGATTCCGCTCGGCGCGCTGATCGTCACCGAAGGCATCCTGCGCCGCCACGCGCCGCGCGCGGTCAAGATCGCAGCGCTTGCCGGCGGCATCCTGCTCGGCCTCGGCGGCACGTTCGGGCTGCAGCGCCTGGTGATGCCCTATGCGATCACACTGGCGCTGTTCCAGCTCATGGGCTTTGCGACCTGCGCGCTGCTGCTGGCGACGCGCGACCGCGCCTCGCTGATGGCTTCGGAAAACCGCAGCATCGGTCGCATGGCGGTCGGGGCGCTGGTGGTGATCCCGTTCATCCTCACCGATTTCCGCACGCTGTTTCCCGATATTCCGGTCCGGCTCGGCGCGCTGGGTGCGCTGCTCACGGTGACCGTGATGCTGATCGCCGGCGGCGGCGCCGAGACGCGGCGGCATGGGCTCGCGATGATGGCGCTGCGGCTGATCTCTTCGGGGCTGCTCGGACTTGCCGCCGCCTTCATGGCGCCCGATGTCGACGCCGCCCAGATGATTCGGTTCGTCGCGGTCGCCATCGCCGGCGTGCTGACCATCGGGCTGATGACGGATGCGCTGCGGGCGCTGTTCGAATCGCAGGAACCCGGCGTGCTCAATTCGGTCGCGGCGTCGCCGGCGCAGACACGGGAGCAGTTGATCGCCGAACTCGCACGGCATCCGATCTTCGAGAGTGCGCGCCGCTTCCGCGAAGACGAGCTCGGACCTTACGATCCGCCGCTGCTCCGCGACTTCCTGTCGGCGAGGCGAGTGCTGCGCCGCTCCGAGGCGCCGTGGGGACTGGCGCCGACCGACCCCGCCGCCGAGCGCATGGCCTCGCTGATATCAGCCAACAGCGCCTCCCATGTCATCGTGCTCGCGCACGATCCGCTCGACCTGATCGTGCTCGCCGTGCCTGTGACCGCGGCCGATCCCGCCACCGAAACCGCGCTGGCGCTGGTGCGGCGGCTCTTGGCGCTGACCCCGGAGGCCAAATGACGCTCGATATCCGGGAGGGCGACCGCAGGGCGGCCTTCGACGCCGCGCTCAATGCCTATGGGCCCGACAGCCTCTACGTGCCGCCGCTGTGGAGCGATTTCGACCGGATGTTCGATGCCGCGAAGAACCCGTTCATCACCGAAGGCCACGGCCGCTATGCGCTGTTCTCGGCGCATCGCGACGGCCGCCCGGTCGGCCGCATCGCCGCCTCGATCCACGATGCCTCCAACCGCAAGCACGGCACGCGCCACGGCGCGTTCGGCTTCTTCGACTGTGTCGACGAGCCCGATGTCGCCGATGCGCTGCTCGGCACCGCCGAGCAGTGGCTGGCCGCGCGCGGCATGAGCCGCATCGCCGGCAATTTCAATCTCACGGCGATGCAGCAGATCGGCGTGATGACCGACGGGTTCGACCATGCGCCGTTCACCGACATGATGTGGTCGCCGCCGTATATCGCACGCCACCTCGAACGCGCCGGCTATGCGGCGACTTTCCCGATGACGACGTTCGAGATCGCGCTCGACGGCGGCAAGCCGGAGCAATTGCTCGGCGACAAGCAGCGCGCGGTGCTCGCCGATCCGGAGTTCGTCTGGCAGCCCATCAAGCGCTCCGCCTTCATGCTGCGGCTGGAGGATGCGCGGCTGATCCTGAACGACGGCTTCGCCGACAACCCGATGTTCGTGCCGTCGACCGCGGCCGAATATCTGTTCCAGGCCGGCGACATGATGTGGATCATCGACAAGCGGATTTCGACCGTGGTCTATCACCGCGGCCGCCCAGCAGGCGCGATCATCGCGATCCCCGATCTCAACCCGCTGATCAAGGCGATCGGCGGCCGGGTCGGGTTATCAGCACCGTTCAGATTCGTGCAGCACCGCATGATGAACACCCGCGCGGTGCTGATCTATCAGTCGGTTTGCCGCGACCTGCACAATCGCGGCCTCAACGGCGCCATGCTCTACCGCACCGCGCTGGCGTTGCAGGAGGCCGGCTATCGTACGCTCGGCGGCACCTGGATCGCCGACATCAACGCGCCGTCGCTGCGCCAGATCGAAAAGGCCGGCGCCACGCCGCTGCACCGGCTGCATCTGTTCACCAAGCGGCTGGCCGCGCCATGAGCGAGCTGACGCCGGATTTGCTGCGCGAGCTGGTCGCGGAGGCGCGGCTGGCGCCGAGCGTCCACAACATCCAGCCGACCCGCTGGCGCCTGCTTGGCGACGGGCGGCTGGCGCTCGTCGACGCGACCTGGGTCCGCGCGCCGGTCGCTGACCCAGCCGGACACGACGTGCTTGTGTCGCACGGCGCGGCGCTGGAGGGCATGAGCCTCGCGCTCAACCGCCGCGGCTTCGCAATCACGGCCATGACCACGATCGAGCAGCCGCTGTCGCCGCAATTTGCCGCACTCTGCAGCTTTGCGATCAGGCAAGGTGTCGCGCCCGATCCGTTGGCCGGCCATGTGGCGCACCGGATGTCGTGGCGCGGCAAGTTCGCGGCGTCGCCGGATCAGGCCGCGCCGCTGGTGCAGCTTGCCGTCACGCGTGAAGATTTGATCTGCATTGGTGACCGCCAGACGATTGCCGATATCGCCGGCTGGGCCGACCAGGCCGAGTTCTCCTTTGTCCGCGGCGACGACTATCGGGCCGAACTGCTCGAATGGATGCGGCTGTCGCCCAGCCATCCGCACTATCTGCTGGATGGTCTCAATCGCGATGCGCTTGCCATGAATGCGGTCGAGGCCACCGCCGCGCGCTACGTGCTCGGCGGTCTGTTCAAGCCGCTCGATCGTCTCGGCCTCGCCGCATCGCTGCTGTCAGACAGCGCCAAGACCGCATCGGCCGCGGCGATCGTCCTGTTCTGTCGTCCGGTCGGTGAGGATCCACTCACGACGGGGCGGCATTTCTACCGCAGCTGGCTGGAGGTCGATCGCGCCGGGCTCGCGGCGTGCCCGATCTCGGCGCTGGCCGATCACCCTGACTTCAACGACCGGCTGCGCAAGCTCGGCAAGATCGGCACCGATCTGTGCCTCGTCAACGTGTTCCGCATCGGCTGGCCCTCCAAACCGCTGAAACCGCGGCATTTCCGGCTGCCGGTCGACCGGCTCATTGTCTAGAGCGGGATGGAGTTAGGTTGAATCGTGTTTGGCCCCGGATTCGGGTCACCTCTCCCCACCGGGGAGAGGTCGATTTGCGCAGCAAATCGGGTGAGGGGCCGCAGTTCCAATGAGAGACCGCAACCCCTCACCCGGCGCTTCGCGCCGACCTCTCCCAAAGGAGAGGTGGACCTCCGATGCCGTTCCAACTCGACTTGATCTCATAACGCTTTAGGCGCCTACGGATAAGGTGCGATATCCGCTGTCAAAGCTTCATGCGGTCGTGCTATGACGCCGCCCGCTAACCAAAGACCGGTGGAGATGATGTCGAAGCAATCGCTGCGCGAGGAGGCCGAGCGCCTGATCCGCGAGACCATGGAAAAGCGGAACCTGGTCATCAAGCAGGGCACGACCCGGATCGAGGCCGTTTGCGGTAAATGCGGCGCGCCGAACCGGGTGCAGGCGGAAAAGGGCCAGTCCCGCGTCAAGTTCACCTGCAAGAATTGCGACCACAAGCAGGAAACGCTGTAGGCAAGCCCCTAACGCATCCTGTTCTATTGTCCCGTCATCCTGAGGAGCCGCGAAGCGGCGTCTCGAAGGATCGACGGCCACCGGCCGGGCCGTGCATCCTTCGAGACGCGCGCAAGAGCGCGCTCCTCAGGATGACGGTGATAGCCCGCAGGTGGGATGGCAGAGCGTACCCACCCCACAAAGCCCCTCTACTTGAACGCCTCACAGACCGTGGTGCGATCCGGGCCGTGGTCCGCAGCGAGACGCTGCGCCACCAGGCGTCCAGCGCGTGGCGGTCGCAGGCGAGCTTCACGCTCATGCCGCCGGCGAACTTGATCCAGTCGGCAAAGCTTTGGCATGACATCGCGATCACGACGGGAACGTCGGCGTCGAGCGCGCGCTCGATCACAAAGCCAAGGCCCTTGCCATCGCGCTCCCGCTTGCCGAAGCGGTTGACGATGACGAGATCGGCGCCTTCAGCGAGCGCATCGGCGACGCGGACGCCTGCGTCCTGCAGCCGCGACAGATCGAGCTTGCAGCCGCTCGCACCCGGAATCGGCGGCTGCGCCAGCAGCAGCGTCTCGCCGCTATGGACCAGTACTGCCGAAAGGCTGGAATCCGCACATTGGCCGGTCTGTACCATGCCGACGACACGCGAGCCGTGCGCCTTCAGGTCGCCGGCGAAGTCGCGCAGGATGGCGCCGGGATCGTCATCGTCGTCATAGACCAGGGCGGCAAGGTCGCATTGGGCGTCGAACATGACGGGCTCTGTTCGTTGTGGAGGAGAGAGGCGGCCGCGGCGCCTGGGCGTCGCGGCCGCATGTTTTCGGATCAGGCGGCCGGCGGGCCGTTGATGATCTGCAGCTGGGTGAATTCGGCGAGACCTTCCTCGGCGAATTCGGTGCCGATGCCCGACTGCTTGGCGCCGCCGAACGGAATGTTCGGGGCCATGTCGAGGTGCTTGTTGATCCACACCGTGCCGGCCTCGATCTGGGTCGCGATCTCGTGCGCCCGCTTGATATCCGACGACCAGACCGAAGCGCCGAGGCCGTAGGTGGTGGCGTTGGCGCGGCGGATCACGTCATCCTTGTCGAAGTACTTGATGACAGGCAGCACGGGGCCGAACTGCTCCTCGTCGACCAGCTTGGAGCCTTCCTTGATGTCGCGCACGATGGTCGGCTCGATGAAATAGCCGGGACGATCCATCGCGGCGCCGCCGGCAATCACATTGCCGTTCTTGCGGGCGTCGTCGAGGAACGCCTTCACTTTCTCGTACTGCATCTTGTTCTGCAGCGGGCCGAGCTTGGTGCCCTGCTTGGAGCCGTCATCGACGACGGTGTTCTTCGCAATGGCGACCAGCTCGTTGCAGATTTCGTCATACACCGACTCATGCACATAGAGCCGCTTGATGGCGAGGCAGACCTGGGGCCGGAATTCTGGAACGCGCCTTCGAAGATGCCGGGCGCCACCTTCTTCGGATCGACGTCGTCGAGCACGATGCCGGCGTCGTTGCCGCCGAGTTCGAGCGTGATCCGTTTCAGGGTCTGCGATGCGCTCGCCATCACCTTCTGGCCGGTTGCCGTCGAACCGGTGAAGGAGATCTTGCGGATGTCAGGGTGCTTGGTCATGTGGTCGCCGAGATCGTTGGCATCGGTGATGAAGTTGAGCACGCCCTTCGGCAGGATGTCCTTGACCAGCTCGGCAAAGCGCAGCGAGGCCAGCGGCGTGGTCGGCGCAGGCTTCACCACCAGGGTGTTGCCGGCGAGCAGCGCTGACGGCAGCTTGAACGCCAGGATCAAGAGCGGATAGTTCCAGGGAATGATCGCGCCGACCACGCCGAGCGGGCGGCGATAGGCCTCGACCTTGCGGTCGCCGGAATTCTCGACCACGCGCATCGGCAGATCGAGCGAGCCGAGGTAGCGGAAGAAGCCCGCCATGCCCATGACCTCGCCGGTGGCATCCGCGAGCGGCTTGCCCTGTTCGCTGGTCAGGACATGCGCGAGCTCGTTGGTGTCGGCCTCGATCGCTTCGGCCATCTTGATGATGAGCTTGCGCCGCTCCTCCATCGGCGTGGCGGCCCATGCCGGGTAGGCGGCCTTCGCGGCGGCGACGGCCTTGTCGAGCTGGTCCTTGGAGGCGCGTGGGCATTGCGCCACCACCTCTTCGGTCGCCGGATTGAGCACCGGCATGGTCTGGTCGCCGGGTACCATCTTGCCGTCGATGAGAAGCTTGTAATCACTCATAGGCTTTGCTCTCCCTGGTCAAACGGGCCCTTCGCAGGCTTCGCTATATCCTATCATATATCACGATCGCGGCGGGCGGGCCACGGCCAAAGCGGGCCCCCGAATAACGGCTGGACGGTGGCCGGCCGAGCGATATATCTTTGCGAATATAACGAAGAAATGATCTGGAGTGCCGGTATGCAGATCGAAACCCAGGAGCTCACCACCTGCGAAGTCGCGGCCGACGGCTGCGCGATTTCGCTGGGATTTGTCGACGGCAAGGGTGAGCCCGCAACCATCCGCCTGTCGATCAACCAAGTCGGCGCGCTGGTCATGACGCTGCCCGGGCTGATCAGCAAGGCGCTGCAGACCCGTTTCGGCGACCAGAGCTTGCGCTACGCCTATCCGCTGGATTCATGGGTGATCGAGCAGTCGACCGATCCGGCCCATGGCATGATGACGCTCAAGACGTCGGACGGCTTCAGCGTCTGCTTCTCGATCCCGCGTGCGCAGCAGAGCGAGCTCGGCGAGGCGCTGGCGGCGCAGCCGGCGACGCCGGTGCGCGTGCGGGCGAATTGAGAGTTCGTAGCAACCATTAGCGTTTCCGATTGTGTGCGATTGAATTGCCCGATCGCCGTTGAGACTGACGCCGTGCTCGCGGCCATCAAGGCGTGGCCTGGCGAGAGTGGGGATGTGGCGGCATTTGAGCGACGGCCATCCTTGACGGCCGCTGTGCGCGGCGTCCTCGTGACGGCAGGTCGGGACGAAGAAACGGTGCCCCGATCGAACAAAGAAACGCTTCAGCTTGCCGGAGCGACGACTGGCAAGTGAGCTTGCCAAGGGATCGCTCGAGCCACCACGGTGTTGATGAAGATGAGCAGCTTCCTGGCGCAGGCGATCAGGGCACGCTTGTGGCCTTTGCCGGCGGCGATCAATCGTTTGTACAGGGCGATGAGCTGCGGATTCCAGCGAAAGGACGCCGCCAGCGCCGCAGCGTAGAGCGCCTGGCGCAGACGCTTGCGTCCACCGTCGATGTGACGAGCGCCGATGTGTTCGCCGCTGTCGTCGTCATACGGCGCAAGGCCCGCAAGTGCTGCAGCCTGCTCGCGGCTGACCTGGCCGATCTCGGGCATCCGGACCAGGACGGCGACCGCAGTCGGCAGCCCGGCCCCACCGACGCTGTGGATCAGGTCGAGCCGGGCGGGCGAGATCGTGTTGCTCGCGGATCGCCGCCACCAGAGCCTTGAACTCAACCCGTTCGCGCTTGGCCAGACGAGCGATGTCGTCTTTCCATAGCTTTTGGATACGCGCGTCGCGACAGCTCTCGAGCCGGTTCTTGAATCGCGCGATATCTTCTCCGATCTGATCAATCAGCGTCAGATGTCCGGCCAAGGGCGGTAATCTGGCGTCGGGTGCCGGGTGGATCTTCTTGACCGCAGCGGTGCAGGCGGCGATCAGCGCGGCATCGATCCGATCGTTCTTGGCGCGCTGCCCGCGGTATTTGGCATAGGCACGCACCTGCGCCGGCTGGAACACCACGACGACAAACCGCTTGCGCCGCAGCTCGACGACGACCGGCTGCTCATAGCCACCACTCGCCTCGATCCCAACCCGCCTGACCTTGTGGCGCCCAAGCCACTCCAACAGCGTCTTGTAACCATCCGCCGTGTTCTCCACCTGCAGCTGGTCCGAGCCGTCGGCGAGAGCGCCACGTCGAGCTTCCGTTTGCCGATATCGATTCCGGCACAGATTGTGATACGCTTGGCCATCTTCCTCGACCCTCCCTTGTGATGCGAACCTAGAGTTCGTTCAACCATGCGGGTCCCGATGAAGTGCCGATCGCGATCTTGCTACGAACGACAGCCCTCAAGGCTTCGATGGGTATCGATCCGATCGATCAGCGGCCCAGCCCGGGCGGCCACCCGAGCTGGGCCATTCCTCTCGGAACGAGGCCAGTCTAATCCAGCGCGCTAATACAAGGATGGGTGGAGCGAAGCGACACCCATCAAACAGCGGACCGCAGGAGAGATGATGGGTTTCGCTTCGCTCTACCTATCCAACGATTCCCTGCATCCTACTTCCCCTTCACAAACGCCGCGAACGCGTCGCCGAAATCCGGATGCCAGCGCGACAGCGGCGGGCGGTTCTCGACGATATCGCCGGCGGCCCACAGGATGCGGCGTTCGTCGAGTGCGCGCGGCACGTCGTTATCGGGGCACAGGATATAGAAATCGCCGGCGGCGAGGTGCTCGATCATGAAGTCGACGGTCTGCTCCGCAGTCCAGGCGCCGGCGGGCTTTTCGGTGCGGCCGCGCGCGGTCAGCCCGGTAAAGACAAAACCCGGGATCAGGAGATGCGCCGTGATCTCGCAGCCGTCGGTGTTGCGCAGCTCGTGCTGCAGAGCCTCGGTGAACGCCTTCACGCCGGCCTTGGAGACGTTGTAGGCGGGATCGCCCGGCGGCGTGGTGATGCCTTGCTTGGAGCCGGTGTTGATGATCAGCCCGGGCCGGCCGCGCTTGATCATGTTGGGCGCAAACGCCTGAGTGCCGTTGATGACGCCCCACAGATTGACGCCAAGGATGCGCTGCCAATTGTCCGCGGGCCCGAACATCGCGCTGCCGGGCTGGATGCCGGCATTGTTCATCAGGATGTCGGTGCCGCCAAACTTTTTCGCGACGGCGGCCTCGAGGCTTGCGACCTCGTCGGCGCGGCTGACGTCGACCGCAGCCGTCATGATGTCGGCGGCGCCGCCGGGTGCGGCAGATGACAGTCTTGCCGCCGCCGCCTTCAGCCTGTCATCGCCGAGATCGGCGATGCAGACCTTCATGCCGGCTTCGGCAAACCGCGTCGCCGCGGCAAGCCCGATGCCGGATGCGCCTCCGGTGATCACGGCAACATGATTGGCTGATATCACGGGGTGGGGCATCGTCGGTCTCCGGACACATCTGTGGCTGAGGTTTCCATAGCGTTTTCAAGCGAAGTGGTTCCCGGTTCGCGTGAAGAAAACGCGTCAAACAACAAGGCTGGAGTTTGGTTCTGATTTCGATCAGAACCGAACTCCATTCTAGCATATCGCATCCACCATGCACGCAGGTGCATGGGAGGTTTTCATGCGCGCCACCCTCGACAACGCTTGCCTCGCTTTACGGTTTCGCGTCCGCGCTGTAGAATCCTCGATATAACGCTTCCAAAACACCTCAGCCGACATTTTACAGGGAGTGCAAACATGGCTGTCTCGCAGGCTGTTCCGATCACGCGCCATCCTTATGCCGATGGCTCCTACAAGAAGATGCTGATCGACGGCAAATGGGTCGACGCCGCCTCCGGCAAGACATTCGAAACCCATAACCCCGCAACCGGTGAATTGCTCGCCTCCGTCGCCGAGGGCGATGCCGAGGACATCAACCGTGCCGTTGCAGCGGCGCGCCGCGCGTTCGAAGGGCCCTGGAGCAAGGTGAAGCCGTTCGAGCGGCAGAACATGCTGCTCAAGCTCGCCGAGCTCGTCGAAGCCAATTTCGAGGAGCTGTCCCAGCTCGACACGCTCGACATGGGCGCGCCGATCAGCCGCACCCGCGGCAACAAGCTGCGCGCGCTCGGCATGCTGCGTTACTATGCCGGTCAGGCCACCGCGATCCACGGCGAGACCATCGAGAACTCGCTGCCCGGCGAGATCTTCTCCTACACGCTGAAGGAGCCGATCGGCGTGGTCGGCGCCATCATCCCCTGGAACGGCCCGCTGACCGCCTCGATCTGGAAGATCGGCCCCGCGATTGCGACCGGCTGCACCGTGGTGCTGAAGCCGGCCGAGGAATCGCCGCTGACCTCGCTGCGCATCGGCGAACTCTGCATGGAAGCCGGCATTCCGCCCGGCGTCGTCAACGTCGTGCCAGGCTACGGCGAGACCGCGGGCGCCGCGCTGGCGTCGCACCCGGATGTCGACAAGGTCGCCTTCACCGGCTCGCACGTCACGGGACAATCGATCATCCGTGCGTCGGCCGGCAACCTCAAGCGCGTCTCGCTCGAGCTCGGCGGCAAGTCGCCGGACATCGTGTTCGCCGACGCCGATCTCGATGCCGCGGTGCCGGGAGCTGCGATGGCGGTGTTCGCCAATTCCGGCCAGATCTGCAGCGCCGGCACGCGGCTGTTCGTCGAGCAAAAGGTCTATGACGAATTCGTCGGCCGCGTCGCCGAGTTCGGCAAGAAGCTTCAGGTCGGCAACGGCCTCGATCCCAACACCCAGATCGGGCCGCTGGTGTCGCAGCAGCAGATGGACCGGGTCTCCGGCTATCTCGACATCGGCCAGAAGGAAGGCGCCAAGGCGCTGGCCGGCGGCGGCCGCCTCACCGAGGGCGCGCTGT
Source organism: Bradyrhizobium sp. JR3.5 (assembly GCF_054057015.1). NCBI lineage: Bacteria > Pseudomonadati > Pseudomonadota > Alphaproteobacteria > Hyphomicrobiales > Nitrobacteraceae > Bradyrhizobium > Bradyrhizobium sp. JR3.5. The sequence goes on along the minus strand of NZ_JBSRYV010000002.1, from coordinate 1,619,787 downwards.
CGAAGGGCTATTTCGTGCAGCCGACCGTGTTTGCCAATGTGCAGGACAACATGCGCATTGCGCAGGAGGAGATCTTCGGCCCGGTGATCTCGGCGATCTCGTTCAAGGATCCGGACGAGCTGATCAAGCGCGCCAACGCCACCACCTTCGGCCTCGGCTCGGGCGTGTGGACCACGAATGTCAGCAAGGCGCACCAGGTCGCGAAGGCGCTGCGCGCGGGCTCGGTCTGGGTCAATTGCTACCAGGCGATGGATCCGGCCGTGCCGTTCGGTGGCTACAAGATGAGCGGCTACGGCCGCGAGTCCGGTAAGCAGCACGTCGAGGAATATCTCAACGTCAAGGCGGTCTGGATCAAGACGGGCTAGGCGGTACTTCTTCTTACCTCTCCCCGCTTGCGGCTATCGCATTCACACATCTGGGTTGCGATTAGCGGTAAAGCGGGATTCTCTATCGGTAGGCAAGCCGGTGGAGGTTTTGATGGCCGGGGTGGCATATGGACTGGGACGATTTGGCGATCGTCGCCTGGAAAAAGGGGGGCGCGGCTGCATGCGGCGCTGGTGGCCCGACCTGGCTCGTGCATCCGCCGCCTCGGTGAGGACCGTGCGGGCGAGATGCAGTTTCGCCGGCTTCTTCACAATCCGTCGGTGACGGCCGCAGAGATGTCACGGCATGCCGGAGACCTCACCGGGCAGCGAGCGGCTGGTCGGCATGTTGTTGTCGCACAGGACACGTCGGAATTGATCTTGGGCGGCCGGCGGTCGCGACAATGCTACGGACCGGTCGCCAAAGGCAATGCCGCGGGTTTGTTGCTGCATGTGGCACTGGCGGTAGAGGCCGAGACGCAAGGGTTGCTCGGTCTGGTCTCGATGCAGGTTTGGAACCGTAACCGAGAGGAGTTGGCACCACGGCGCAAGCGGGCGACGGCGGCTAAGGAATCGCAACGATGGATCGAGAGCAGCGAACGGGCGGGTGAGGTACTGGCTGCGGCGGCCAGCGTCACGATGGTATCGGACCGCGAAAGCGACTTTTACGAACTGTTCGTGAAGCGTCCGCAAAACGTCGAATTGGTTGTGAGGGCCTGCCAGAATCGGCGGATCGAGGGGGCCGAAGAAGACCCGGATTTGCTGTTCACCTTCATCGACGCCCAGGCCGAACAAGGGCGCGTTGCCATGACGGTCCCCGCCGCACCAGGACGGCGCGCGCGCGATACCGAGTTCGCAGTGCGCTTCGCGCCGGTGGCCGTATGCCGGCCGCTCCATGGAGCCGATCCGACGTTGCCCGAGACGGCTCACCTGACGCTGGTCGATGTCCGCGAGGTATCGGAGCCGAAAGACGGTAGCGCACCTCGTGCATTGGCGGCTTTTGACTACCCACGCTGTCGCTACATTGAACGACGCGCGTCAAGTGGTCGGCTTCTACCGGACGCGTTGGGTGATCGAGGAGTTCTTCCGTACGCTCAAGACGGCAGGCTTCGATATAGAGGAAGCCGATATCGGCGACCCGCAGGCCATGATCAACTTCGTCGCTGCTGCAGCCGTTGCGGCCATCACCATCAAGCAACTCGTCCAGGCCCGCGACGGCAACACGGATCAGCTCCTGAGCGATGCCTTCGAGCCAGACGACCAACCCATCCTCGAAGCCGTCTCCGCCCGGCTCGAAGGCAAGACCGAGCGGCAACGCAATCCGCACCCGAAGGGATCCCTGGCCTTTGTCGCTTGGGTCATCGCACGCCTCGGCGGCTGGACCGGCTACTACGGCAAGCCGGGTCCCAAAGTCATCCGCATCGGCCTTGCCAAGTTCCACGCCATCAAATACGGCGCCAATCTAAGGCTTCAGAATGTGTGAATCTGATAGCCGCTTGCGGGGAGAGGTCGCCGCGCTCTTGCGCGGCGGGTGAGGGGGTACAGGTCTCAACTCTCGGCTCGCTCGTAGAGGGAAGCCTTCAGCCAACGCCCGCACTGTTTCGGAATATTAGAAATATACCCCTGATTTGCCCGACGCGTCAAGCTATCTTGTCGGGCGCCGGCCGCCGCCGGCTACTGTGCATGGGGTTGTTTTCGATATTTTCGCAACGCGTCGCTTGCTGCGGCCGCCGGTTCCCGCGTTTACCGCCCCGCGGCCTTCCTCGGCTTGCCGATGTCGCTGCGTAGCGCTTCGAGATCCTTGCGCACGGCGGTGGCCGCATCGCGCTCGATCTTGCGGTAGCGCGCCACCAGGGAGAGGCCGAACGGGGTCAGCACCGCGCCGCCGCCATTCTTGCCGCCGGTCTGCCGTTCCACCGCCGCCTGGCGGCAGATGCGGTTGATCTCGTCGACCAGGTCCCAGGCGCGCTTGTAGCTCATGTCCATGGCGCGGCCGGCGGCGGAGATCGAGCCGCATTCCTTGATCCGCTCGAGCAGCAGGATCTTGCCCGGTCCGATGCGGTCTTCGGCATCGAGATCGATGCGGACGCTCAACGAGGGGAGCGACGTGGCGCTCGTTTTCGACATGGCAAGCCTGCTTGTCTGTTCGCTAGATTGCCACTACCTGCTTTTGCGAACAAGATGAACCCGTGACATAACGAGCATGGTCCGGAAAAGTGGTAACCGGCTTTCCGGGGCGGATCATGCCCACACCATAACGGAAACCACACAAGAATATTTGGGGTAGGCATGAGTTCTCCATCGCTGTTTTCGCCGCTCAAGGTCGGTCCCTATGAGCTCAAGCATCGCGTCGTGATGGCGCCGCTGACGCGGATGCGGGCGGAGCGGCCGAGCCTCGCGCCGCGGCCGATGAACGCGGAATATTACGCGCAGCGCGCCACGCCCGGCGGCTTGCTGATCGCGGAAGCCTCGCCGGTGGTCGCCACCGGCTTCGGCAATCCCGGCGTCCCCGGCATCTACAGCGAGGCCCAGATCGCGGGCTGGCGCGAGGTGGTGGATGCGGTGCACGCCAAGGGCGGCTTGATCTTCCTGCAGCTCTGGCACGTCGGCCGCGTCTCGCATTCCTCGTTCCAGCCCTGTGGTGCGCTGCCGATGGCGCCGTCGGCGGTCGCGATCCCACCCGAGTTCAAGTGCATGACGGCGGACGGCAAGGTGGTCGACTACGAGACGCCGCGTGCGCTCGAGACCGGCGAGGTCGCCCTGATGGTCGAGGCCTATCGGCAGGGCGCGAAGAATGCGCTCGCCGCCGGCTTCGACGGTGTCGAGATCCACGGCGCCAATGGCTATCTGATCGAGCAGTTCCTGCAATCGCGCAGCAATCTGCGCACCGACCAGTATGGCGGCTCGATCGAGAACCGCGTCCGCTTCCTGCTGGAAGTGACGCAGGCGGTGACCGACGTCTGGGGCGCCAATCGTGTCGGCGTGCGGCTCTCGCCCTACGGCATCGCCAATGGCAGCGGCGAGGCCGACCCGATGCCGCTCTACGGCCATGCCATCAAGGCGCTGGACAAGTTCGGGCTCGCCTATTTGCATTTCATCGAGCCGCGTGCCTCGGGCACCGGCCGCGCAGAGGTCGACTGGCAGAACGTGCCGTCCGCGATGGTGCTGTATCGCCCGATGTGGAGCGGTGTCCTGATCACCGCCGGCAACTTCGTCGGCGACAGCGCGCAGAGCGCGGTCGCGGAAGGTCATGCCGATGCGATCGCGTTCGGCCGCTATTTCATCTCCAACCCGGACCTGCCGCGCCGCCTGCAGCGCGGCTATCCGCTGACCAGGTACAACCGCGCCACCTTCTATGCCGGCGAGGAGAAGGGCTACACGGATTATCCCGTTCACGATGAGATGGCGCAGGCGTAGGCGACGCGGTCTTTACGCGCCGTCATTGCGAGGAGCGAAGCGACGAAGCAATCCATCGCTCCGCGCATGCGGGTCGATGGATTGCTTCGCTTCGCTCGCAATGACGGTGATCCCCGATGTTTCCGGACGACGAGTTCGAGCCGACAAAGAAATCAAAACCCGTGGCGCTGGCGAAGCCCGCGGCCGGTCAATGCCTGTGCGGCAAGGTGCGGTTCGAGATCGACGTGCCGGCGCGCTGGGCCTGGCACGATCACACCGCCGCGAGCCGCCGCGCGCATGGCGCGGTTTATGCGACCTATGTCGGCAGCTGGAAGAAGCGCTTCCGCATCACGCAAGGCGAGAGCGAGCTCTCGCGCTATGAGGACGCTAAAAGCAAGACGGTGCGCAGCTTCTGCGCCAATTGCGGCACGCCCATCGCCTACGAGCGTGCGCGGTCGCCGCACATGGTGAACATCCCGCGCGCGCTGTTTTCGGGGCGCACCGGCCGGCAGCCGCTCTATCACATCGCGATCGAGGAATTGCAGGAATGGGCCTACACCGGCGAGCCGCTGGTGCCGCTGAAGGGTTATCCCGGCGTGGTCTGGCAGCGTTCGAAAAAGAAGAAGCGCAGCGAGCGCGAGGGGATGTTCTAGAGCACGTTCGGTTCTGATTTGAATCAGGACAGAAGCTCTCGCGGCGTCAGTGCTTCACGTAGATGACCTCATCCGACCCTGCGTATTCCTCGGTCCACCCTCTCTTGTCCACGAGGAACCGCTTCAGCGGTTCGTGCGCCTTCACCCAGAGCACCGTATCGATCTTGTACTTGGCGAGGACGGCGTCCCACGCAGTCTCATCGATCTCCCATTTGATCAGGCTGAAATAGTCGCGCAGCAACTCGTCGGGATAGGCGGTGGCCGACCGGCCGTCGACGAACACCGGCACCGCACCGCGTGTGTAGAAGATCAGGAGTCCGCCGACGTTCCAGTGGTTCAGCAGCCGTGCATGCGGAAAATGGCTTTGAAGATAGCGCGCATCCTGCTCCGAGAGCAGCTGCGGAAGTGCGAGACCCGGTTTGACGACCATCAGCGTCAGCGGCAGCGCGCACGTTGCAACAATGCCGGCAACCAGCAACGAGCCTTGGACCTTGAGATCGTTCAGTCGTTTGGGCAGCAGCCGGTCGATATGAAGCGCCAGCGGCACCGTCGCGAACATGAAGAAGAACGACATGTACCGGTATTGATAGAATCCCAGCAGCAGGAACAGCCAGGACAGCAGCCGCGACTCCAAAGGAGCGGGCGAAGCGGCCGGGTGGCGCAGCTCGAACGCGGCAAATATCGCGATGTAGACGATGCCGGGGATACTCCCGGGCACGGTGAAGTTCGCGGAATAGGACCACCACTCGGTGATGTGCGCCTGCGCAAAGTGGCCCAGCGTGGTCGTGACGCCGTGGTAGATGTGCCAGCCAAGCGGATTGATCAGGATTGCGACAAGGCAACCGGCGGTTGCGAAACCATAGATTCCAAGACCTGCCCAGTCCCGCCTGAGCACGGACGCGGCGCCAAAAATGCCGATGATGAAGAGCCCGAGCACAAAGCCGCCGTGCAGATTGGCCCAAAGCACCATCATCACCGGCAGCAGGAACCATCTGGTTCGCTTCAGGCACTCTGCGTAGAAAACGACGCAGAACAACATGGTCGGGGTGTTCGGCGAAGCGGCGAGATAGGAATTCGGCGCGGTCACGAACGCCGGGTACAGCAGGCACGCGGCGAGAACGGAAATGCCAACCGCAAGTGTCGAGGCGCCGCTGCGCAGGCAGATCGATGCAAGATATCCGGTGATGACGGCGCCACATGCAACGACAGACAGTGTGAGACCGATATATCCCGTGTATTGAAACACCACGCTGGCGATCACGTCCCAGAGCCAGGACAGATTGTACCATTGCCTGTCGCCGAGGGTGAATGACCATGGATCCTGAAAGGGGACATTGCCGCGCTCCCTGATCAGGTCTCCGGCGGCGAGGTGCCATCCGAGATCAAGGTGGCCCAGCAGGAGCGGCCCGTTCGACAGGTAGTACAGAGACGTGACTGCGATCAGGAAGACATAGAGACCCGGCTTCTCGAGCCCGATCGTTCCCGGTCCTCTATCGAGCCTGGTTCCGTTCCAGGCCGCCAGCGCGTCCATGACTGATCCCCCGCGATCGAAGCGAGCCGTCTGCGGGCCCTGCATGCTTTTCTGTGTGCTTGATGAAGGCAAACCATCGTCGCTTTAGGACACTCTCGCTAAAGTAGCGTTAAAGTCGGCCGCGCAATTCGATGGCTGCCGTTGAGGTTCACGTCTGCCCAACGTCGGCTTTCGAGGGACTGGCCGGCGGAGTGAAATGATGAGCCCGGAGAGCCAGGCGCGCGCCAGCGGAATGCGGCCATGACCGGCCGCTCGATTGCTCCCCAAGCGCAAGTTTGGTCATCTCCGCCGGTGCCGTCGGCCAACGCGCTGGCAGGCCTGGAGGGAACATGAAGAATCGCATTACCGGCCGCTCCGCATTCCTGGCGCTGCTGAAGGATGAGGGCATCACGCATCTGTTCGGCAATCCCGGCACCACCGAATTGCCGATCATGCATGCGCTGAAGGATCATCCTGACCTCACCTATGTGATGGCGATGCAGGAGAGCCTGGTCGTCGCGATGGCCGATGGTTTCAGCCGCGCCTCCGGCAAGCTGGTTGCCTGCAACGTCCATGTCGCGCCCGGTCTCGGCAATGCGATGGGCTCGCTCTACAATGCGAGCTTCACCGGCACGCCGCTGATCCTCACCGCCGGCCAGCAGGAACAAGGCCACGGCCTGACCGAGCCGGTGCTCTATGGTCCGCTGGTGCAGATGGCCACGCCCTTGGTGAAATGGGCCGTCGAGGTCACGCGGCTGGAGGACCTGCCGCGCATCGTGCGCCGCGCCGCCAAGATCGCGACCACGCCGCCGACGGGACCGGTGTTCATCTCGCTGCCCGGCGATATTCTCAACGCTGAGGCCGGCATCAAGCTCGGCCGCTCCACCCGAATCGACACAAGGGTCCGGCCGTCGGAGGATTCGTTGAAGGCGCTGGCCGCGCGCATCCTGAAAGCCGAGCGTCCGGTGATCGTCGTCGGCGACGAGATCGTCAAAAGCGACGCGCTGCGCGAGGCGGCCGATCTCGCCGAGACGCTGGGCTGCCCGGCCTGGCAATCGCCGACGCCCTATGGTTCGCATTTCCTCTCCGAAAGCCCGAGCTTCATGGGCGCGATCGCGCGGCTGCAGAAGGTCGCCCGCGATGTGCTGGCGCCGTATGACCTCCTGATTGCGCTCGGCGGCGATCCGTTGCGGATGTCGGTCTATAGCGAGGTCGATCCGCTGCCGGACGGACTCTCGATCGTGCAGGTCGGCCTGGTCGACAATGATCTCGCCAGGAACTACGGCGCCGAGATCGCGGTCAAGGCCGACGTCAAGGAAACGCTGCGCGCGCTGGTCCCGGCATTGAAGGAGCTCGGCGGCGGCGCGCTGGCGACGCGTGCAAAGCAGGGGCTCGCGGCGCTCTCGACGAAAAACTGGGCGGCGAAGCGCAAGGCGCTGGTCGAGCAGATCTCGAAGGCGAGCCTGAAGTCGCCGATCGATCCGGACTGGCTGGCGCTGCAGGTCGTGGAGGCGATGCCGGACAACGCGATTCTGGTCGACGAAGGCCTGACCTCGTCGCGGCAGATCCTCGGCTTACGCCCGCATCGCGACCGCTACGGCTATCACGCGCTCGCCTCCGGCGGCATCGGCTGGGGCCTGCCGGCCGCGGTCGGCGTCAGCCTCGCCAATCCGCAGCGCCCGGTGGTGTGCTATTCCGGCGACGGCTCGTCGATGTATTCGATCCAGTCGCTCTGGACCGCGGCCAATCACAAGCTGCCGCTCAACTTCGTCATCGTCAACAATGGCGGCTATCGCATCATCAAGCAACGCCTGCTCGCCTTCCATGGCGACGACAATTATGTCGGCATGGATTTCATTGACCCGCCGGTCGATTTCACCGGCGTCGCGCGCTCGCTCGGGCTCGAGGCGATCAAGGTCACCGACCCGCAGGAGCTGAAGGGTGTGATGAAGTCGGCGTTCAGCCGCCCCGGTGCGAAGCTGATCGAGGTGATGGTCAGCAATTCGGTGAATTGATCACGCGATGCGCGCTCCGTCCCGTCATCCTGAGGTGCGAGCGGAGCGAGCCTCGAAGGATGCGCGGCCCGGCTGGTGGCCGTCGATCCTTCGCGACGCGCGCAAGAGCGCGCTCCTCAGGATGACGGGATGGTGAGCTGTGCGTAACCCCGTCATTGCGAGGAGCGAAGCGACGAAGATTCCATGGGGAGTGGATAGCGACCAAGTCTGAGGCCAGACTGAGGTTGCACCCATTCAACCTGGAGACGACGATGTTGCTCGATCATCCTTCCGACAAACTGGCCGCTATCCGCACTCAGTTTGGCGCAATTTTCGCGTCATTGGAACTGAGCCGTTCGACTTGGCTGGTCACCTCGCTTTCGCCGGGCAAAGGCGAGAAGATGTCCAAACACAGCGTGGTGGCCGGCGATCTTGCGGAACTGCTGAAGCTGTTCGCGGAGCTGAAGCGCAAGGCGCAGGCGCGCACGGGCGAGAGTTATCCGATCATCACCATCCAGGAGGCGGGGCTGGATGGGTTCTGGCTTCACCGGGCCCTGCAGCAGGAAGGCATTGAGAGCCATGTGGTGGATCCGGCCTCGATTGCGACGCCGCGCCGGCGCCAGCGAGCCAAGACGGACAGGCTGGATGGGGAGACACTGTTGCGGACGCTTCTGGCCTACAAGCGCGGCGAGCCTCGGGTCTGCGCCATGGTTGTTGCTCCCTCTCCCGAAGAGGAGGATCGCCGCCGGCTGTGCCGCGAACGGAGGACATTGATCGCGGAGCGGGTCGAGCATGTGAACCGGATCAAGGGTCTTCTGTTCGCGCAAGGGATATCGGGTTATGCGCCGTTGCGGCGGGATCGACGGAAGCGGCTGGAGGCCTTGCGGACTGGAGACGGGCGCGCATTACTGCCGCATCTGAAGGCGCAGATCGACCGTGAGCTCGACCGGCTCGAACTGCTGCTGGAGCAGATTGCGGCGGTGGAGCGCGAGCAGGATGCGTTGCTGGCCGCGAGCAAGCCGTCGGGCGGGAAGGCTGCATCGACCCCGGTTGCGATGCTGCTCGGTCTGAAGAGTTTGGGCTCGAACTTCGCTGCCGTTCTGTGGTCGGAAGCCTTCTGGCGGCAGTTCGCCAACCGCCGTCAGGTCGCATCTTATGTCGGACTTGCGCCGACGCCCTGGCGCAGTGGTGGGATCGAGCGCGAGCAAGGCGTGTCGAAAGCCGGCAATCCGCGCCTGAGAACCACGATGATCCAGCTCGCTTGGCTCTGGGTGCGCCACCAGCCGCAATCGGCGCTGACCCAATGGTTCAAGGCGCAGTGCGGCCGCAAGCGCGCGATCGTGGCGCTGGCCCGCAAGCTGCTCGTGGCACTGTGGAAATACGTGACCGCCGGCGTCGTGATCGAGGGGGCCGAGATGAAGGCCGCCTGATGCGTGGCTTCCTGCAAGCTTAAAACCAATCTGCCGAGGTTGATCAGCCTCGGCCGATCCGGGCGGACGAACCGATGGATTGCATGGCTTCAAACGCCGCAACGAAGAATGGTCCCGTCCTCTCGAGCCTGCCCGCCGCAAGCGGAATGTTGGTGCAGTCGCCACCGAGCGACGACCGAATGTGAGTTTGATCTGGCATGCAAACCAGATTGCCCGAACTGGCTCGACCCTTGGATCGCCGAACATAGGAGGAGTTCACGCCGCACTTCCCGACCCGACGAGCCTGAAGGCGTGCTCGCTCAGCTCAAGACCAAGCCGCTTCGCGGCGGCCCTGCCGGGCCGGTCTTGACCTGATCTGCGCGCGCCTTCCAAACCGGCCCATGGTCGGGACGAAGAGCTGGCCCGAAAATCGAACAAAGAGCTGACCATAAATCTTGACACACCAAATCCCCATGTGAGCAATCCATTGGCCCGCATATGCGGAACGATGGATTGCTTCGCTTCGCTCGCAATAGCAGAGGCAATCACTCCGCTGGGTCTGTCTGCGACTTCACCCGATATCGCCCCGCCGGATGCGTCGCATCGAGCCTGGCGCGCCCCGCGCCGAACAGCTTCTCGCGCAGCGTGCCCTTGGCATACTCCCGCTTGTAGCGGCCGCGCTTGACGAGCTCCGGCACCAGCATGTCGGCGATATCCTCGAAATCGCCGGGCGAGATCGCAAACGCGACATTGAGGCCGTCGACGTCGGTGTCCTCGAACCATTGCTCGATCTTGTCGGCGACCTGCTCGGGCGAGCCGACCACCACGGGGCCGGCGCCGCCGATGCCGACATGCTCGGCGACCTCGCGCACCGTCCAGACCCGATCGGGGTCGGCGCGGGTGACGTTGTCCATCGCGGAGCGGCCGGCGTCGTTCTGCACGTGACGCACCTCCTGATCGAGCGAATAGGTCGAGAAGTCGACGCCGGTCCACCCCGACATCAGCGCCAGCGCGCCCTCATGGCTGATATGGCTGCGATAACAGGCGTATTTCGCTTTCGCCTCGGCTTCGGTCGGGGCGACCACGACGCACATCATCGAGAACATCAGGATCTCGGCTGCGTTGCGGCCCTTCTCCGCGGCGAGTTCGCGGATCGCCGACACCCGCGGGCCGATCACCTTGGCTGACGGGCCGGACATGAACACGCATTCGGCGTGCTCGGCGGCGAACTGCCGGCCGCGTGGCGAGGTGCCGGCCTGGTACAGCACCGGCGTGCGTTGCGGCGACGGCTCTGACAGATGAATCGCGTTGAGGCGGTAGTTGGCTCCCTCGTGCTGCACGCGATGCACTTTCGCAGGGTCAGTGAAGATGCCGCGCGCGACGTCGCGGATCGCGGCGTCGTCCTCCCAGCTGCCTTCCCAGAGCTTGTAGACCAGCTCCATATACTCGTCGGCGAGTTCGTAGCGGTCGTCATGCGCGGTCTGCTTGTCCTTGCCGGCACCGCGTGCCGCGGAATCCAGATAGCCGGTCACCACGTTCCAGCCGACCCGGCCGTTCGTAAGATGGTCGAGCGTCGACATCCGCCGCGCGAACGGGTAGGGCGGTTCGAAGGAGAGATTGCTGGTGACGCCGAAGCCGAGATTTTCGGTCACCGCGGCCATCGCCGGGATCAGCATCAACGGCTCGTTGGCCGGGGTCTGCGCCGCGTTGCGCAGCGCCGCATCCGGATTGCCCGCATACACATCGTAGACGCCGAGCACGTCGGCGAGGAACAGGCCGTCGAACCGGCCGCGCTCCAGCGTCTTCGCCAGATCGGTCCAGTAGGACAGTCTGTTGTAGTCCTTGGTGCGGTCGCGCGGATGGGTCCACAGCCCCGGCGACTGATGCGCCACGCAGTTCATGGCAAAGGCGTTGAGCCGAATTTGTTTTGTCATTGTCGAAACCTTGGTCGAACCTTGAGCGCCGCTTCGAATGCTGCCCGGTCGGATGCCGGGCGTCCCGCATCAACTTTGTTGCGACTTCCCACGTTTTGGCAAGGCCCCCTTCGCGATTCACACCCTTCCGGTGGGGCGCCGATCCCGATAGGTTGCCGGCCTCCAGAAGCATGATCGGGGCGCAAAGCGTCGCGTTCCGGTGGGATCATGCCAAGACGCGACCGGACGAAGGAACAATCATGGCGACACGGGCCGACGCAATCGCAAAGGTGCGAGAGCATTTTCAATCGGGACAGTTCTTGCAGGAGCTGGACCGCAGGGTCGGCTACCAGACCGAGAGCCTGAACGCCGACAAGGCCGATGCGCTGCGCGCCTATCTGGTCGAGAATTTGCAGCCCGCCTTCGCCGAGCTCGATTTCAAGACCCGGCTGATCGAATCGCCGACCGGCCGCGGGCCCTATCTGCTCGCCGACTACCAGGAAGATGCCGCGCGGCCGACCGTACTGACCTACGGCCATGGTGACGTCGTCGACGGCATGGTCGGCGAATGGCGCGACGGGCTCAATCCGTGGCAGACCACGGTCAAGGGCGACCGCGTCTACGGCCGCGGCACCGCCGACAACAAGGGCCAGCATTCGATCAACATGGCCGCGCTGCGCGCGGTGAAGCAGGCGCGCGGCGGCAAGCTCGGCTTCAACGCCAAGTTCATCATCGAGACCGGCGAGGAGATCGGCTCGCCGGATCTGCGCGAGGTCTGCGAGGCGCATCGCGAGGAGCTGAAGGCCGACCTGTTCATTGCTTCCGACGGGCCGCGGCTGTCGGCGGAGCGGCCGACCATCTTCCTCGGCTGCCGCGGCGGCAACCGCATCCACCTCGACGTCAATCTGCGCGAGGGCGGCAACCATTCCGGCAATTGGGGCGGCGTGCTGGCCAATCCGGCGACGATTCTGGTGAACGCGATCGCGAGCCTGGTCGACGGCAAGGGCCGCATGAAGCTCGATATCCTGAAGCCGCCGCCGATTTCGAACCGCGTCCGCGCCGCGCTCGCCGACGTCGAGATCAAGCCGACGGCGGACGAACCGGCGCTGGCGGAAGACTGGGGCGAGGAGGGCCTGACCGCGGCCGAGCGGCTCTACGCCTGGAACACGCTGGAAGTGCTGGCGATGTCGTCAGGCAATATCGACAAGCCCGCCAATGCGATTCCGGGCAAGGCGAACGCGGTGCTGCAACTCCGCTTCGTCGTCGGCACGAGATATCTCGAAGTGATCGATGGGGTGCGCGATTATCTGCACAAGAACGGCTTCCCGATGGTCGAGGTTTCGGGCGCGCAGCGCTTCGGCGCCTCGCGCACCGACATGGACAGCCCGTGGATCGAGTGGGCGGCGAACTCGATCCGCACGACCACCGGCAAGGCGCCGGCAGTGCTGCCGAACTTCGGCGGCTCGCTGCCGAACGACGTGTTCTCGGAAGGGCTGGGCCTGCCGACGATCTGGGTGCCGCATTCCTATCCGGGCTGCTCGCAGCATGCGCCCGACGAGCACATCCTGCTGCCGGTGACCGAGGAGGCGCTGACCATCATGGCCGGCCTGTTCTGGGATCTCGGCGAGGCGCAGCTTTAAGGTTGAAGGACGGGCTCGCTTTTTCCCCGTCATCCTGAGGTGCGAGCGGAGCGAGCCTCGAAGAATGAATCGGGCACCAGCGGGGCCGTGCATCCTTCGAGGCTCGCAAGAGCTCGCACCTCCAGCGACAAAGGCAAAGCCTTTGCGCGGGGATGACGGGGATACATGGATGCCCGGCAAGGCCGGGCATGACGAGCGGAGAACTGGCGCCCGACGCCAGCAAGGAAAACGGAATGACTTTATCAACGCCGGCTGACGCGCAGCACACGGCCGCCACCACCAAGAAAAACATCACCCGCCTGATCGTCGCAACCTCGGTCGGCAATGCGCTCGAATGGTACGACATCTCGGTCTACGCCTATTTCGCGGTCTATCTCTCCAAGGCGTTCTTCCCGGCCAATGATCCGACCACCTCGCTGCTGCTGACCTTCGGCAGCTTCGGCCTGTCGTTCCTGATCCGCCCGATCGGCGGCATCGTGCTCGGCGCCTATGCCGACCGTCACGGCCGCAAGGCTTCCCTGATGCTGTCGATCGTGCTGATGACGTTGGGCACGCTGGTGCTGGCATTGATGCCGACCTATCAGACGATCGGCATCCTGGCGCCGATCGCGGTGATGCTGGCGCGGCTGGTGCAGGGCTTCTCGGCCGGCGGCGAGTTCGGCTCCTCGACCGCGTTCCTGGTCGAGCACATGCCGGAGCGCCGCGGCTTCGTGGCGAGCTGGCAGTTCGCGAGCCAGGGCGTCAGTGGCCTGCTCGGGGCCGGCTTCGGCGCGCTGCTGACCTCGCTGATGAGTCCCGAGGATTTGCAATCCTGGGGCTGGCGGCTGCCGTTCCTGTTCGGCGTGCTGATCGGCCCGGTCGGCATCTACATCCGCAACCATGTCGACGATGCGACGCCGCCGCCGGCGGCCGGGAAGCAGGACTCGCCGGTGAGGGAAGTGTTCGCGCGGCAGAAGCTCGCCACGATGCTGGCGATCGGTGCGCTCGCGGTATCGACCGCGGTCAACTATCTGATCGTCTACATGCCGACCTATGTGGTGAAGACGCTGAACCTCGCGCCGTCGGTCGGATTCATCGCCGCATTCGCCGCGCAGACGGCGGTCGCGCTGCTGGCGCCGATCGCAGGCCTCGTCTCCGACAAGATCGGACGCACCACGCACATGATCCTGTTTGCGCTGCTGCTGCTGGTCTCGATCTTCCCGGCCTTCCTGCTGCTCACCGGTAGACCGACGCCAACCATCATCCTGATCGGCGTGCTGTGGCTCGGCGTCCTCAAGTCGCTGTATTACGGGCCGCTCGCCGCGCTGATGTCGGAGCTGTTTCCGGCGGCGACGCGTGCGACCGGGCTCGGCCTCAGCTACAATATCGGCGTCACATTGTTCGGCGGGATGGGCCCGGCGATCATGACCTGGATGGGCGGCTTCGCGCCGATCGGTGAGCTCGCACCGGGCTACTATCTCACCGGCGTCTGCTTGCTCAGCCTGTGGGCGCTGTTCACGATCCGCCGGCTGCGGCTGGCATGATTTCGTGAAGCGAAATTCGAATGTCTTCGTTGCTGCAAAGCAGCGTAGATAGTCGCAATCAAAGTTTCATCTGACGAAAGTATACGATGTCCGGCGCACGTCATCCGTCTTAGGATGATGTCCGCCGGGCGCGGCCCTTTGTCGTGCCCGGTCCAGGATCCGGAATCGAGGCAAGGAAGACCAAGGCATGAACGCCTCCACGACTGCGACCGCACGGACCAGCCGCAAGAGGCCACCGCCGGAGCCGGGCCAACCCGACAAGTTCAACGCGATCCAGAAGGTCTGCGCGATCCTGCGCGTGCTGGCGCAGCGCTCGCCGCTGCGGCTGACGGACATCGCCGACACCACCTCGCTGAACAAGGCGACCGCGCTGCGCATCCTCAACTCGCTGATCGAGGAAGGTTTCGTCAGCCGGGTCGCCGGCGCCAAGACATATGAGCTCGGCCAGGAGGCGCGGGTGATGGCGGTCGGCGCGCGCCGCTCGGTCGACATCGCCGAACTGGCGCAGCCGAGCCTGCTGCGGCTGTCGGAGCGCTCCGCCGATACGGCATTGTTGTCGGTGCGCTCCGGTGTCGAGGCGCTGTATCTGGCGCGCTCGGTCGGCAGCCATCCGCTGCAGCCGAACTATCTGCAGATCGGCAGCCGCCGTCCGCTCGGCGTCGGCGCCGGCGCACTGGCGCTTCTGGTCTGGCTGCCGGACGCCGAGATCGAGGCCGTGATCGAGGTGATCGTGCCGCGGCTGGCGAAATCGCCGCGCATCACGCCAAAATTCCTGCGCGAGCGGATCGCCGTGGCGCGCAAGGCCGGCCACACCGTGCTGATCGACGCCGCATTCCCCGGCATGGGCGGCGTCGGCGTTCCCGTTCGCGACGATGCCGGCGAGGTGGTCGCCGCGCTCTCGATCGGCGCGGCATCCGACCGCATTCGCCGCCGCGAAAGCGAGCTCGCCGACATGCTGAAGAAGGAAGCCCAGGTGCTCGCCCGCGCGATGGCCCAGGCGCCGAAGAACGGGCGTAGCGTCAAGGCGGGGTGAAATGGTGCCGCGCTCTGCTTTGCCTCTCCCCGCGCGTCAAGCAAACCCGCGCACGGTCGACGTCGCGCCCTCTCAGGATGACGGAGTTGGTTTACTCAGCTTGCTCAGTGTCATCAACCGCGCATGCGGGTGATCCAGTATTCCAGAGACGGTCGTGCTTGAGCCGATAGGCCGCGGCGTACTGGGTCGCCCGGTCGAGCCGGGCGACGACAACAGTGGATGAGGACAAAACTTCACATCCTCTCAGGAACCAAGCGGTTCAATCGAGGCGATGCAGCCGACCACTGGTCGCCGGCAGATGGACCACGACGGTGCCGACACACGGATTTTCCAGAAGGATCGACACCCGCTGCGCGTCCTCTGCGACCAATCTGCCCGCGATCGGCGACGAATTGGCGTCATTGATCTGGTAGCTCACGCGCGCGCCGCCAACCGCCGCAGAGATCGGCGCTTCGCGGGCTACTCTGAGCGCGTCGTCCTTGCCGATGTCATGACGTATGCCGTGTCCGATCGCGCGCATTCTCGCCTCCCAGGCGCGCAGGCCCGGATGCTGGTCGAGCAACGCTGTCGTCCGTCCCTTACCCCAGCGGATGAAGACGAGGTTGTGGAAGACCTGAAGATCGGCCGCACTCGGCTGCTCGCCTGCCAGAAAGGCGTTGCCGTTCTCGAGCTGCATCTCCAGTAGCCGCAGGTGCCGATGCAGCGCGTCGGTCAAGCTCGGAATGGCCGCGCGGAACGCTTCGGGATCGAACGGCCGGCCTCGCAGCGCCGAGCGGTCGGCGATGAAGGCCTCGTTGACATCCCAATCTCCGGAGAACAGCAGTCCCACGACAGTCGGAAACAGCTTCTCGTCTGCCCATAGACGATAGGTCTCCGCGGTGGCCCGACCGCATGCAAAGATCGACGGAGCGGGAAAGCGGCGCTCGATCTCGTCCAGAATGAGCTCGCTGTCACAATAGACGTCACCGCCGATCTGCAGCACCGGGATGCGGCGGTAACCTCCGGTCAGCGCGATCAGGTCCGGCTTGGGCATGATCGACGGCTGGTTGCAGGCCCACCAGGTGAGGCCCTTGAGGCCGAGCGCGCCGCGGACTTTTTCGGAGTACGGCGAGATGTCGTATTGGTGAAGAATCAGGGCGTTTTGATCTACCGTCATGACTTGCTCTCTTTCGGCCTGGTTGCGGCCTGGGCGAAGCGCGCGGTCTCGAAGCGCGCGTCCCTCTCGCGGAGCGCGATCCTGCTCGTCTGTGTGAACGGTGAAAGCGGATTCCAGGATCATCTTGCGGGGCCACTCGGGGCGCAGGCATTCTACGCTGCCGAGGTCGCGGCGAACAAGGCGTGCGGGGACGGCGCGGAGGTCCGCGCCATGGACTCGCAAGCGGCGTTTGGTCAAGCGTATAATCCAGGGAAACCCAAGGGCATCGGCGGCTTGCGGGATCGTGCCCTTCCGGTCATCATGGGGCGTCCACCGCAGGAAAACTTCCCCGACAGATGACGTTATCGCCCGACGCCGCCGACGACGCTGTGACGACGGCGTTTGCCGGCATTCCCGCATTGCTCGACCAGGCGCCGCTCTTGGTCTCGCGCGGGCGGCTGCTCGATTGCGACTGCCTGCTCGGCCCGATGGCGCGGCCGTTTCACGCCGCGATCCGGGCCGGCCGCATCGTCGAGCTCGTGCCCTCGCCGGTCCTGATGCGCTCATGGCGCTTCGCCTATCGTGCGACGCCGCAGGCTTGGGCCGCCTATTGGCAGGCCGAGCCGAAACCCGGCTGGCACGATCTGCTGGCGCTGACCAAGCGCGGCGAGGCGGTGCTGGAGGGCGATCTGCATCCCTTCATGACGCACCTGCAATACTTCAAGGACCTGCTGGCGCTGCCGCGGCAGCATTTGGCGGCCGTATCATGAGCGGCGCGATCATGAACGGTCATATCGAGCCGATGGTCGGCCGCTACGTTCACGTCGAGATCGGCGGCGAGCTGCACCGGATCTATTTCGAGGAGAACGGCAAGGGCATTCCGCTGGTCTGCCTGCACACCGCGGGATCAGACGCGCGGCAATGGCGGCACCTGCTCGCGGACGCGCAATTTGCCGAAAATTTCCGCGTCATTGCCTTCGATATGCCCTGGCATGGCAAGTCGAATCCGCCGAAAAGCTGGACCGGCGATGAATACCAACTCACCACCAACAGCTACGCCGAGACCATCCGCGCCTTCTGCTGTGCATTGGGGCTGGAGAAGCCTGTCGTGATGGGCTGCTCGATCGGCGGCCGCATCGTGCTCAACCTTGCGATCGAACATGCCGCCGAGTTTCGCGCGCTGATCGGGCTCGAGGCTGCCGATTTCCAGGAGCCGTGGTACGACACCGACTGGCTCAATCGGGCGGACGTTCACGGCGGCGAGGTCTGCGCCGCACTGGTGTCGGGGCTGATTGCACCGCAGAGCCCGGCGCCTGCACGTATGGAAACGCTGTGGGCCTACAAGCAGGGCGGTCCAGGCGTGTTCAAGGGCGACCTTCATTTCTACCGTGTCGACGGCGACCTGCGCGGCCGGGTCGCGTCAATCGATACTAAAGTATGCAAGCTCTATCTCCTCACGGGCGAGTATGATTTCTCCTGCACGCCCGAGGACACGAGGCGGACGGCAACGGCTATAGGGGGCGCCAGCGTTACGATCATGGAAAAGCTCGGTCATTTTCCGATGAGCGAGAATCCGGAGCAGTTTCGCCGCTATATCGCACCCGTCCTCGCCGACATTCTCACGCAGTAAATTGACGTTTCCACGAAGGAGTAGACGTATGACATCCAAATATCTCATCGGCTTCGCGCTCGCCGCCGCCCTCGGCGCGAGCCAGGCGCAGGCCGAGGAGCTGACCGGGACGCTGAAGAACATCAAGGACACCGGCGCGATCACGCTCGGCTTCCGCGATTCCTCGATCCCGTTCTCCTATCTCGACGACAACCAGAAGCCCGTCGGCTATGCGATGGACATCTGCTACAAGATCGTCGATGCCATCAAGAAGGAGCTGAAGCTCGACAAGCTCGAGGTCAAGCTCAACCCGGTGACCTCGGCGACGCGTATTCCGCTGATGGCCAACGGCACCGTCGACCTGGAATGCGGCTCGACCACCAACAATGCCGAGCGGCAGAAGCAGGTCTGGTTCACCAACACCCACTTCCTGACTGCCAGCCGCTACGTTTTCAAGAAGTCGAGCGGGCTGAAGTCGATCGACGACCTCAAGGGCAAGACGGTGGTCTCGACCGCCGGCACCACCAACATCAAGCAGCTCACCGAAGCCAATGTCGCGCGCGGCCTCGGCGCCAACATCATCCCGGCCAAGGATCACGCCGAAGCCTTCCTGATGGTCGAGACAGACCGCGCGGTCGCCTTCGTGATGGACGACATCCTGCTCGCGAGCCTCGTCGCCGGCTCGAAGTCGCCGGGCGACTACGTGATCTCCAAGGACGCGTTCTCCAAGCCGGAGCCGTACGGCATCATGCTGCGCAAGGATGATGCGCCGTTCAAGAAGGTCGTCGACGCCGCCACGGCCGCGCTCTACACCAGCGGCGAGGGCGAAAAGATCTACGACAAGTGGTTCATGCAGAAGATTCCGCCGAAAGGCCTGAACCTCAACGTGCCGCTCGGACCGGAGCTGAAGAACGAATTCGCCAAGCCGTCGGACTCGCCGGATCCGGATAGTTACAAGTAAGCTGCCGGGGCCTCATGGTTCGAGACGGCGCAATGCGCCTCCCCACCATGAGGGACCGGAGAACTAAGCGTGTCCGGCCATTTTTGGAGGAAAATGGCCGGACATTTGCATATAGTCGGCGCATCGCGTTTGGATGCGCATACGTTGCCGTCAAGCCTGATCGGCGCGATAGCGCGGGGGACCCGTGAACTATAATTGGAACTGGCACATCTTTCTCGAGCCGAACCCGATGGGGACCGGCACCTATCTCGACCTGTTGCTGGCGGGACTGGTGGTCACCGTCAAGGTGTCGGTGCTCGCCTGGATCATCGCGCTGGTTTCCGGCACGGTGATCGGCGTGCTGCGCACGCTGCCGTCGCGGACGGCATCGTGGATCGGCTTCTGCTGGGTCGAGTTCTTCCGCAACATGCCGCTCTTGGTGCAGCTTTTCCTGTGGTTCTTCGTGCTGCCCGAGCTGCTGCCGAAATCCGCCGGGCTGTGGATGAAGCAGTTGCCGAACGCGCCGTTCTGGACGGCTGCGATCGGCGTCGGCCTCTTCATGTCGGCGCGCGTCGCCGTGCAATTGCAGGCCGGTATCGGCTCGCTGCCGCGCGGGCAGAAGCAGGCTTCAACCGCGCTCGGCCTCACCACGGTGCAGACCTATCGCTACGTGCTGCTGCCGATGGCGTTCCGCATCATCCTGCCGCCGCTGACCTCCGAATTCCTCAACACCATCAAGAACAGCGCGGTCGCCATCACCATCGGCCTGATCGAATTGACCGGCGAGGCGCGCTCGATGCAGGAGTTCTCGTTCCAGGTGTTCGAGGCGTTCACCGCGGCAACCGTGCTCTATCTTCTCCTCAATTTCGTCGTGGTCACCGCGATGCGCCTGCTCGAGCGCTATGTCGCGATCCCCGGCTACATCACGGGCAAATGACGATGCTCGGCAATCTCGATTTCGACGTCATCCGCCGCTCGCTGCCCTATCTGTTCTTCGAGGGTATGCGCTTCACGCTGACCCTGACGGCGCTCGCGGCGTTCGGCGGCCTCGTGTTCGGCACCCTGATCGCCCTGATGCGGCTGTCGAGCTACAAGGTGCTCGGGCGCATCGCCGGCTTATATGTCGACTTCATCCGCTCGCTGCCGCTGGTTCTGGTGATCTTCTGGTTCTACTTCCTGGTGCCTTACATCGGGCAATGGCTGACCGGCGCGTCGCGGCCGATCTCGGTCGGCGCGTTCGCCTCCTCGCTGATCACCTTCGTCGCATTCGAGGCGGCCTATTTCTCCGAGATCATGCGCGCCGGCATCCAGTCGATCTCGCGCGGCCAGCCGGCCGCGGCCAGCGCGCTCGGCCTGACCTACGCGCAGTCGATGCGCTACGTCGTGCTGCCGCAGGCGTTCCGCAACATGCTGCCGGTGCTGCTGACGCAGACCATCGTGCTGTTCCAGGACACCTCGCTGGTCTACGTGCTGTCGATCCCGGATTTCCTCGGCGCCGCCAGCAAGGTCGCACAGCGCGACGGCCGCCTGGTCGAAATGTACCTGTTCGCCGCGCTGGTCTACTTCGTCATTTCCTGTGTCGCGTCCTTTGGCGTGCGCCGCCTGCAGGCGCGAATCGCCATTGTTCGCTGAACAACAAGCTGAGCCATCATGATCGAGATCAATCACGTCAACAAATGGTACGGGCCGAGCTTCCAGGCGCTGAAGGACTGCACCACCAGCGTCGCCAAGGGCGAGGTGGTTGTGGTCTGCGGCCCGTCGGGTTCGGGCAAGTCGACCCTGATCAAATGCGTCAACGCGCTGGAGCCGATCCAGGGCGGCGACATCATCCTCGACGGCATCAAGGTCAACGATCCCAAGACCGACCTGCCGAAGCTGCGCTCGCGCGTCGGCATGGTGTTCCAGCACTTCGAGCTGTTTCCGCATCTGCGGATCATCGACAATCTCTGCCTTGCGCAGGAGAAGGTCTTGGGACGCAAGCATGATGACGCCGTGGCCACGGCCACGAAGCTGCTCGATCGCGTCGGGCTGAAGGATCACGCCAAGAAATACCCGGCCGAATTGTCGGGCGGCCAGCAGCAGCGCGTCGCGATCGCCCGCGCGCTCGCGATGAACCCTATCGCGATGCTGTTCGACGAGCCGACCTCGGCGCTCGACCCCGAGATGATCAGCGAGGTGCTCGACGTGATGGTCGACCTCGCCCGCGAGGGCATGACGATGATGGTCGTGACCCATGAAATGGGCTTTGCCAACAAGGTCGCCGACCGCGTGATCTTCATGGACCGCGGCGAGATCGTCGAGGACGCCAAGAAGGCCGACTTCTTCGGCACGCCGCGCAGCGACCGCGCGCAGAAGTTCCTGTCGAAGATCTTGCAGCACTGAGGCTGGGGCTTCTCTCGGCCTGTCATTCCCCGGTGCGCAATTGCGCACCTGAGGGCGCGCGCAGCGCGAGCCCGGAATCCATACTCACGATTATGGTTATGGATTCCCGGCCTGCGCCCTAGCGGGCGCATCCCGGAATGACGGTGTGGAGGGTTTTCCCCCGTTAACAATTTGCGTATACGAAGGCTGAAACTTCGTCCTTCGTCCGCAGGAGAACTCGCGTGGAAAAGATCGCTTACGTCAACGGCTCGTTCGTGCCGCATTCGGAGGCCAAGGTCTCGGTGTTCGACCGCGGATTCCTGTTCGCCGACGGCATCTACGAGGTGGCGGCGGTGCTCGAGGGCAAGCTAATCGACAACGCCTCGCATCTGGCGCGGCTCAAGCGTTCGGTCGGCGAGATCCAGCTGGCGCTTCCCGAGACGCTGGAGCGGATCGAGGAGATCCAGAAGGAGCTGGTCAAGCGCAACGACCTCGTCAACGGCATGGTCTATCTCGAGGTCACCCGCGGCGCCGACAAGGGGCGCGACTTCGCCTTCCCGAAGGCCGACGTCAAGCCGACCCTTGTGATGTTCACCTCGGAAAAGGACATCATCAACGCGCCGTCGGCCAAGACCGGCATCAACGTGATCACGGTGCCCGACATCCGCTGGGAGCGGCGCGACATCAAGAGCGTGGCGCTGCTGGCGCAGGTGCTCGCCAAGCAGGCCGCGGCCGCGGCCGGCGCCGGCGAGGCCTGGATGATCGAGGACGGCAAGGTCACCGAGGGCGGCTCGTCCTCGTCCTTCATCGTCACCCAGGACGATGTCATCGTGACCCGGCATAACGGCAACGAGATCCTGCCCGGGCTGCACCCGCAAGGCGGTGGTCAAGCTTGCCGAGGAGCGTCAGCTGCGCATCGAGGAGCGCGCCTTCACGGTCGAGGAAGCGCTCGCCGCCAAGGAAGCCTTCATCACCAGCGCCTCGGTGTTCGTGCAGGGCGTGGTCGCGATCGACGGCAAGACCGTCGGCACCGGCAAGGTCGGCCCGATCACCGATCGCCTGCGCGAGATCTATGTCGAGTTCGCCCGCGCGACGGCGGTTTGATCCATCCCCATTCGTGCTGTCATCGCAAGGCTTGCCGTCTCCGCAAAAAGCTTCGGCGCGTGCATGCGCTGAGGCCTCGTCGAAGCCTTGGCGTAGACGGGACCGGGCGATCCAGTATTCCAAAGACCGTGGCGCTTGAGCCGAGAGGCCGCGGCGTACTGGATGCCCCGCATGAAGCGGGGCATGACAGTGGAATATATCGCGGACAGTACCGCCCTCACGCCGCGACCTTCACCTTCACCGGGTGTACCGCGCGGAAGCCGATCGCGATCCGGTTCCAGGCGTTGATGGCGCCGATCAGCGTGGTCAGGTTGACCAGCTCGCTGTCCGTGAACTGCGCGCGCACCGCCTCGTAGTCGGCGTCGGGCGCGTGCGTCTCTGAAATCAACGTCAGTGCTTCGGTCCAGGCCAGTGCCGCGCGCTCGCGCTCGCTGTAGAGCGGCGACTCCCGCCAGGCGTTGAGCAGATAGAGCCGCTGCTCGGTCTCGCCATGCTTGCGGGCGTCCTCGGTGTGCATGTTGATGCAGTAGGCGCAGCCGTTGATCTGAGAGGCGCGGGTCTTGACCAGTTCGATCAGCGACTGCTCGAGGCCGCTCGCCGTGATCTGGCTCTCGACCGCAACCAGCGCTTTGATCGTCTCGGGGGCGGCCTGGTAGAAATTCATGCGGGCTTTCATGATCGTTCTCCTTGGTTATGGGTTCAGTGAAAAGAGCTAGTGTGCACCGCCGCCGCCAGCGAGCTGGCCCGGCTTCTTCAGGAAGAGTGTCGCCACCAGCGCCACAATCAGCGCCACACCGAGCAAATAGAAGGTGTCGCTGAAGGCGAGGATATAGGCCTGCTTCTGCACGACCTTGCCGACCGCCGCGATCGCGCGGTGGGTGGCGTCGGCGTGATCGGCAACGCCGTGGTTCAGGAAATACTGGGTCAATCCCTCAATCCGCGTTCGGGTCGCCTGTTCCAGCATGGAGACCGACTGCATCAGCACGTTGGAGTGATATTGCTCGCGTTTGGTCAGCAGTGTCTGCAGCGCGGCAATGCCGATGGCGCCGCCGAGGTTGCGCATCATGTTGAACAATGCTGACGCCGATCCGGCATTCTCCGCCTCAATTCCGGCCGTCGCAACCGCCGACAGCGGAGCGAATGCAAGCGCCTGACCGACGGCCCGGACGACATTGGGCCAGAGCAGCTGATCGGCCGCATAGTCGTTGGTCATGTAGATGTTCATGAAGTTGGAACCGGCGAACAACGCAAATCCGACGCCGATGACGATGCGGGGGTCGAAGCGCTGCATCAGCCGCGGCACCAGCGGGATCAGCACGAGCTGCGGCAGGCCGGTCCAGGCCAGCACCATGCCGATCTG
Source organism: Bradyrhizobium sp. JR3.5 (assembly GCF_054057015.1). Taxonomy (NCBI): domain Bacteria; kingdom Pseudomonadati; phylum Pseudomonadota; class Alphaproteobacteria; order Hyphomicrobiales; family Nitrobacteraceae; genus Bradyrhizobium; species Bradyrhizobium sp. JR3.5. Next base: position 1,595,845 of record NZ_JBSRYV010000002.1, on the reverse strand, counting down.
CTCGGCGTTGTAGCCCTGGATGCGCGACAGATATTGCGGCAGGATGAACACCGAGCCGTACAGCGCGATACCGAGCAGGAAGTTGGCCAGCATGCCGAAGCCGAAATTGCGGCGGGCGAGCAGGCGCAGATTGAGCAGCGGCTTCTCGACGGTGAACTCGACGATGAGGAAGGCGACCAGCGCCACGGCTGCGATCACCGACAGGCGGACGATGAAGGGCGAGCCGAACCAGTCGTCCTTGTTGCCTTCTTCCAGCACGGTCTGCAGCGCGGCGAGGCCGATCGCCATGGTGACGATGCCGAGCCAGTCGCCCTGGCGGATCAGCGACAGCTTCATCGGGCTCGGATCGAGCGAGACGTACAGCATCGCGATCATCACGGCGCCAGGCACCAAATTAACGTAGAAGATGTACTGCCAGCCCCAGTTCTCGGTGAGATAGCCGCCGATGGTCGGGCCGATCGCCGGCGCGAACGTCGCCGACAGCGCGAACAGCGCCAGCCCGATCGGCTGCTTCGCCTTCGGCAGCAGCGTGATGATCAGCGTGAATGCCATCGGGATCAGCACGCCGCCGGTGAAGCCCTGCACGGCGCGCAGCGCGATCATCTGCGGCAGGTCCTGCGCCAGCGCGCAGGCGCCAGAGAACACCAGGAACAGGAACGCGTTGGTGAGCAGATAGATGCGCACCGAGAACACCTGCGCGAGCCAGCCGGACAGCGGGATCACCACGATCTCGGCGATCAAATAGGAGGTCGAGATCCAGCCGCCGTCATCGATGCCCGCGCCGATGCCGCCTTGAATGTCGGCAAGCGAGGCATTGACGATCTGGATGTTGAGCACCGCCATGAACGCGCCGAGCGTGGCGCCGATCACCGCGATCCAGGTCTTGGTCGGGATCGCGGGGCGCGGCAGGCGCTGCGGGGGCTGCCGGGGCAGCGAAGTTTGCAGCGTCGGCTGCATTGGCGGTGGGCTGGAGCGCGGTCATTGGAGTGGTCCTTGCTTGCCCGCACAACATGGATTAGGCGGCCAGTTTCGATAATCCGGGAAAGACTGGAAGGATTGTCCGGCAGAGATTGATAATCGACACCGCTGCCACTGCGGCCCCGTGGTGTCGACGAGTGAGGTGAGCACTTCTCTCAGGCTCCCTCTCCCCTTGCGGGAGAGCTATCAGATTCACACATTCTGAAGCCTTAGATTGGCGCCGTATTTGATGGCGTGGAACTTGGCAAGGCCGATGCGGATGACTTTGGGACCCGGCTTGCCGTAGTAGCCGGTCCAGCCGCCGAGGCGTGCGATGACCCAAGCGACAAAGGCCAGGGATCCCTTCGGGTGCGGATTGCGTTGCCGCTCGGTCTTGCCTTCGAGCCGGGCGGAGACGGCTTCGAGGATGGGTTGGTCGTCTGGCTCGAAGGCATCGCTCAGGAGCTGATCCGTGTTGCCGTCGCGGGCCTGGACGAGTTGCTTGATGGTGATGGCCGCAACGGCTGCAGCAGCGACGAAGTTGATCATGGCCTGCGGGTCGCCGATATCGGCTTCCTCTATATCGAAGCCTGCCGTCTTGAGCGTACGGAAGAACTCCTCGATCACCCAACGCGTCCGGTAGAAGCCGACCACTTGACGCGCGTCGTTCAATGTAGCGACAGCGTGGGTAGTCAAAAGCCGCCAATGCACAGGTGCGCTACCGTCTTTCGGCTCCGATACCTCGCGGACATCGACCAGCGTCAGGTGAGCCGTCTCGGGCAACGTCGGATCGGCTCCATGGAGCGGCCGGCATACGGCCACCGGCGCGAAGCGCACTGCGAACTCGGTATCGCGCGCGCGCCGTCCTGGTGCGGCGGGGACCGTCATGGCAACGCGCCCTTGTTCGGCCTGGGCGTCGATGAAGGTGAACAGCAAATCCGGGTTCTTCTTCGGCCCCCTCGATCCGCCGATTCTGGCAGGCCCTCACAACCAATTCGACGTTTTGCGGACGCTTCACGAACAGTTCGTAAAAGTCGCTTTCGCGGTCCGATACCATCGTGACGCTGGCCGCCGCAGCCAGTACCTCACCCGCCCGTTCGCTGCTCTCGATCCATCGTTGCGATTCCTTAGCCGCCGTCGCCCGCTTGCGCCGTGGTGCCAACTCCTCTCGGTTACGGTTCCAAACCTGCATCGAGACCAGACCGAGCAACCCTTGCGTCTCGGCCTCTACCGCCAGTGCCACATGCAGCAACAAACCCGCGGCATTGCCTTTGGCGACCGGTCCGTAGCATTGTCGCGACCGCCGGCCGCCCAAGATCAATTCCGACGTGTCCTGTGCGACAACAACATGCCGACCAGCCGCTCGCTGCCCGGTGAGGTCTCCGGCATGCCGTGACATCTCTGCGGCCGTCACCGACGGATTGTGAAGAAGCCGGCGAAACTGCATCTCGCCCGCACGGTCCTCACCGAGGCGGCGGATGCACGAGCCAGGTCGGGCCACCAGCGCCGCATGCAGCCGCGCCCCCCTTTTTCCAGGCGACGATCGCCAAATCGTCCCAGTCCATATGCCACCCCGGCCATCAAAACCTCCACCGGCTTGCCTACCGATAGAGAATCCCGCTTTACCGCTAATCGCAACCCAGATGTGTGAATGCGATAGTTGCGGGAGAGGGTGGGGAGAGGGGTGGCCCCGGGCGCTGACGTCAATTGCCCGAACTGCTTCAATCCTGCCGACGTGTCACTTGCCGCAAGTGCGAATCGCGATCCGTCCGATGTCAGCGCAAGCGGCACCCCTCTCCCCAACCCTCCCCCGCAAGGGGGGAGGGAGCCCTTCCACCGGCGTGCGCGGCACTAAAGAGGGACGCAGCGGGGAGGGCACAGCAAAATGCGATCGACCACCGATGCGGTGATCGATCGCGCTTTGCTGGTCGAAGAAGGCTTTGGTGCTAACCGCCGCTCGCCCGCGTCGCCGACGCCAGCCGGCGCTTCTCCTCACGCTCGGCCAGCACCGTTGCCTTGGTGTTGACGGTCGGGATCGCCGACATGCCCGGCCGCAAGAGGCCGGTGAGGCTGTGATCGTCGAGCACGATCTTCACCGGCACGCGCTGCACGATCTTGGTGAAATTGCCGGTGGCGTTGTCGGGCGGCAGCAGCGCGAATTCGAGGCCGCTGGCCGGCGACAGGCTGTCGACATGGCCTTTCAGCGTGGTGCCGTGGAAGCTGTCGACGGTGAGCTCGACCGGCTGGCCGTTACGCACATGGGTCAGCTGGGTCTCCTTGAAATTGGCGACCACATAGACCGCATCGAGCGGCACCACCGCCATCAGCTGGGTGCCGGCCTGCACGTATTGGCCGACGCGGAGCGTGCGGGCGCCGACGGTGCCGTCGACCGGCGCGGTGATCCGTACGTAGGACAGGTTCAGCTCGGCCTGCTGCTCGACCGCGCGGGCGCGGTCAGCCTGCGCGACAGCCTGGGCGCGCTGCGTGGTCAGCACATCGACCTTGCGCTGCGCTGCCGACAGCGCCGACTTGGCGTGCTGCAACTGCGCGGTATTGCTGCGCAGCGCGGCGTCGGTCTGCTGCGCGCGTTGGATAGTGCCGGAGCCGGACTTCATCAGGCCGTCGTAGCGGCTCTGCTCTTCCTGGGCGAATTTCAGATTGGCTTCGGCGGCTTCGACATCGGCGGTGCTCTGGTCGATGATCGGCTGCTGCAGCTCGAGCTGGGCATCGAGGTTGCGCACCGAGGCGTCGGCGGCGTCGACGTCAGCCTTGGCCTGACCAAGCGCCGTGCGGTAGTCGCGGTCGTCGATCTCGGCCAGCAGCTGGCCGGCCTTCACCGGCTGGTTGTCGGTCACCAGCACGCGGGCGATGTAGCCCGACACCTTCGGGGCGATGATCGTGGAGTCCGCCTTCACATAGGCGTCGTCGGTGGATTCGAGATAGCGGCCGGTGGTGAGATAGTCGTAGCCAAGGTCGCTGGCCACGGCGATGCCGAGCAGGGCGGCGAGCCCGAGTGCCACCCGCTTGACCGTCCGCCGTGACGGACGCAGGCCGATTTTGGCAGATTCTTCAGGGATATAGGTCGTGGTCGACATGATTGTCTCCTGGCCGAACATTCGCGTCCTTCCAGAAAGGGCGCCGGATACGGCCCCTTAGATGCAATGTCCTGTCCGCTGTGATAATCCCGATAAAACTGGAAGCATTATCAAGCCAGCGCTGATAATCCGGACCTTGTTACATGGATCGCCTGACCAGTTTGACCGCCTTCGTCCGGGTCGTGGATTCCGGCGGCTTTTCCGCCGCCGGCCGCAAGCTCAACATGTCCACGACCATGGTGAGCAACCACGTCCAGTCGCTGGAAGACCGGCTCGGTGCCCGGCTGCTCAACCGCACCACGCGCAAGGTCAGCCTCACCGAGGTCGGCCAGGCCTATTACGAGCGTTGCGTCCAGATCCTCGCCGACATCGAGCAGGCCGATGAGGTGGCCGGCGCGCAGCAATCGGTGCCGCGCGGCACGCTGCGGATCTTCACCAACACCCATCTGGTCCAGTTCCTGTCGTCGACGGTGACCGAGTTCCTCGCCACCTATCCCGAGGTCAAGATTGATCTGATGATCGGTGAACGCTCGGCCGACCTGCTCGACGAGAATTTCGATCTCGCCGTGCAGATGATCCAGCCGCGCGATTCCGCGCTGATCGTGCGTCGCATCGCCACCTGGCGGCACGTGCTGTGCTGCTCGCACGACTACGTCGAGGCGCACGGCAAGCCGGAGCGGCTCGATGACCTCGTGGCCCTCAACTGCGTTCGCCACGTCAACTACCCTTTCGGGGACGAGTGGCACTTCGTCGACCGCAAGGGCGCGCCGGCAGCGGTGAAAGTGGCGGGCAATCTCGTCTCGAACAGCGGCGAGACGCTGAAACTCGCGGCGCTCGCCGGCGTCGGCGTGTTCCTCGCGGCGGGCTTCCTGGTCCGGGACGAACTCGAATCGGGGAAGCTGGTTCGGCTGCTGCCCGAATACCGGCCGGTCGAGCTCACCATGAACGCGATCTACCCGCACCGCCATCACCTCTCGGCGAAGGTGCGCGTCTTCATCGATCTCCTGGTGCATCACGCCACCGAGCAGCAGAAGCTGATCAATCCGTATTCGTGAGGGACGGTGTGCGCAGCACTCTATCTCCGTCATCCCCGCGCAAAGGCTTCGCCTTTGTCGCTGGAGGCGCGAGCGGAGCGAGCCTCGAAGGATGAATCGGCCAGAGAACGGGCCGTGCATCCTTCGAGACGCCGCTACGCGGCTCCTCAGGATGACGGGACCAATAGCGCGTCATGACCATCCGGCATCCCTTGCATGGCGCTCCCGTGTATGAAGGTGCCTCATCCGCCGCCGGGGCCTGCCATGCCGCTTCGCGTTCTGACCTCCGTCCTGTTCGCGATCGCAGCAAATGTGCTGCTGCAGGTGCCGGCGCGCGCCTTCTATCCCGACCATATCGTGAAAATCGTGGTGCCGTTCGCGCCGGGCGGCGGCACCGATGTCGTCGCGCGCACGCTGGCGCAGGAGATGCAGAAGGATCTCGGCGTCGCCGTGATCGTCGAGAACAAGCCGGGGGCAGGCACCATCATCGGCACGCAGAGTGTCGCCACCAGTCCGGCCGACGGCTACACGCTGCTGATCGCGACCTTCGCCAACGCGGTCAATCCGAGCCTCTACAGCAAGCTGCCCTACGATGCGCATAAGCACTTCGCCCCGGTGGCGCTGGTGGCGCGGTCGTTCAATGTCGTCGTGGTCAATCCTGCTTCGCCGATCAAGTCGATCACCGATCTGATCGCGGCTGCGAAGGCCGATCCGGAAAAACTGTCCTAGGGGACCTATGGCACCGGCACCTCGGCGCATCTCGCCGGCGAATTGTTCAAGCACATGGCGGGCGTCAATCTGACCACCGTGCCCTACAAGGGCGCGGCAACCGCGATCACCGACCTCTTGGGCGGCCAGATCCAGGTGATGTTCACGACGGTGGCAAGCTGCGCGTCGCTGGTCGAAGCCGGACAGCTGCGCGCCATCGCGGTGACCTCGGCGGAACGCTCGCCCGCGTTGCCGCAATTGCCGACGGTGTCGGAAGCCGGTGTATCCGGCTACGTCGCCGAATCATGGTACGGCCTTTACGCGCCTGCGAACACGCCGCCCGAGATCATCGACCGCCTCAACAAATCGGCCGCCAAGGCCGTGCAGGCGGAGGCCTTCAAGAAGCTCGGCGTCAATGAGGGTCTCGTGATGGTGGCACAGCCTCCGGCCGAGCTCGACCGCTACTTTGCCGGAGAGGAGGCGCGCTGGCGCCGGGTGATCCAGGATGCCGGCATCAAGGCCGAATAGGACGCCGCGGCGCACGGCGATCACATCTTTTTGCATCGCCATGCCGCAACCGTGATTCTAGACGCAACAAACGGGTTCCAGGGTCGTTGATGACGGGACGCCGGCAACCCCGCCGGTGGGTCAGGCCTTGGGCTGGGAGTGGGCCATGTGGATTCTGTTGCTGCTGCCGTTCATCGGCTTGCTGTGGGTACCGTTCTATAATTTCGCCGAACCCTCGCTGTTCGGCTTTCCTTTCTTCTACTGGTACCAGCTCGCCTGGGTGCCGATCTCCTCGCTGCTGATCTGGCTGGTCTATCGCAGCCAGCGGCCTGACGCCGACGAGCAGCGTTGAGGGGGTAGCCATGACCGATCACATCGCCTGGGTGGCGCTCTCCGTCTTCATCTTCTTCTTCGCCCTCGTCACCGTGATGGGCTTCTTCGCCGCGCGCTGGAAGTCCGGCCCGGTCAGCGAGCATCTCGACGAATGGGGTCTCGGCGGCCGTCAGTTCGGCACCTGGATCACCTGGTTCCTGGTCGGCGGCGATTTCTACACCGCCTACACGGTGATCGCGGTGCCGGCGCTGGTCTACGCGGTCGGCGCCTACGGCTTCTTCGCACTGCCCTACACCATCATCGTCTATCCCTTCGTATTCGCCGTGATGCCGGTGCTGTGGAAGAAGGCGCATGCCAACGGCTACGTCACCGCCGCAGATGTCGTCCATGGCGCTTATGGCTCGCGCGGTCTCGAACTCGCGGTGGCGCTGACCGGCCTGGTCGCGACCATGCCATACATCGCCTTGCAGCTGATCGGCATGGAGGTCGTGATCAAGGCGATGGGCCTGACCGGCGAACTGCCGATCATCGCGGCCTTCGTGATCCTCGCGCTCTATACCTATAGCTCCGGCCTGCGCGCGCCGGCGCTGATCGCCTTCGTCAAGGACATCATGATCTACATCGTGGTGCTGACGGCCGTGGTCGTGGTGCCCTCGAAGCTCGGTGGCTATGGCGCGGTGTTCTCGGCGGCCAACGATGCCTTCACGGCGAAGGGCGGCGCCACCGGACTGACGCTGAAGCCCGCGCAGTATCTGCCCTATGCGACGCTGGCGCTCGGCTCGGCGCTCGCCGCGTTCATGTATCCGCACACGCTGACCGGCATCTTCGCCTCGAAGTCGGCGGATACCATCCGCAAGAATGCGATCCTGCTGCCGGCCTATACGCTCTTGCTCGGCCTGATCGCGCTGCTTGGCTACATGGCCTATGCCGCCGGCATCAAGGCGACGTCGCCGAACGATGTGGTGCCGATGCTGTTCAAGACCTTGTTCCCGGAATGGTTCGCGGGCTTCGCATTCTCGGCGATCGCGATCGGCGCGCTGGTGCCGGCCGCGGTGATGAGCATCGGCGCCGCCAATCTGTTCACCCGCAATGTCTGGAAGTCCTATGTCAATCCGGATATCTCGCATGCCGGTGAGGCGTCGGTGGCGAAGATCACCTCGCTGGTGGTGAAGGTCGGCGCGCTTGCCTTCATCCTGTTCCTGCCGACGCAATATGCGCTCGACCTGCAACTGCTCGGCGGCCTCTGGATCGTGCAGACGCTGCCGGCGCTGGTGTTCGGCCTGTTCACCGTCTGGTTCCGCGCCGAAGCGCTGTTGCTCGGCTGGGCGGTCGGCATCGGCTGGGGCACCTACACGGCGTGGAGCAACGGGCTGAAGCCGCTCGCCAGCTTCTCGCTCGGCGATTCCAGCTTCACCTTCTATGTCGGCCTCGGCGCGCTCTTGCTCAACATCGTGGTAGCGGTGATCGCGACCGTCGTGGTCGGCTTGATCTCACCCGCCAAGCGCGGCGCGGCGGCCTGAGCCGTCGTTGGTATCTGACGGGGCGGAGGTGAGAAGCGCGGTCAGCCGCGCCACCTCCGCTTTGGTCTTCTCGATCGCAGTGTCCTTCACCGGCCCATAGCCGCGGATTTCCATCGGGGCCTTTGCCAGCGCGACGAGATCGGGCAGTCGCGCGGCGTCGAGCTTGCCGAGCATGGTCTCGATCAGCGCCTCGTACCAGGTGATCAGCTCGCGCTCGGCGCGGCGCTCCGCGGTGTAGCCGAACACGTCGAACGGCGTGCCGCGCAGTCCCTTGAGCTGCGCCAGCAAGCGGAGTGGCGTCTGGATCCACTGGCCGAACGCGCGCTTGCGTGGCCGGCCCCGTGCATCCAGCCGTGCCGGCAACAGCGGCGGCGCGAGATGGTACTGCACCGTGAAGTCGCCGTCGAACTCGCGCTTCAGGGTCTCGAGGAAGCCGGACTGCATGTGCAGCCGCGCCACCTCATACTCATCCTTGTAGGCCATCAGCTTGAACAGTGAGCGGGCAACGGCGTCGGTGAGGAGGAGTTCGGCCTCGCCACGGACTCGGTTCGCCTCTCCCGCTTGCGGGGGAGGCCGTAACGCATCGCCAGATGCGTTACGCGTGGGGGCTCTCTCCGCGATGGAACTCGTGGAGATACCCCCACCCCAACCCCCCGCAAGCGGGAGAGGGGGCGCACCTTCGTCGCGGCGGCTGCCGAGCGCGGCCTCGGCGCGGCGGACGCGATCGACCGTCGCGCGGTAGCGCGTGGCATAGGCCTCGTCCTGATAGTCACGAAGGAAGTCTGCGCGCCGCGCGATCATCTGCTCCAGGGTCTCGGGCTCATTGGCCGCAGGACCGTCCGCTTTCGGCAAGAAATCCGGATCTGCAAAGGCAATCCGGCCCCAGGCCAGCGCCTGCTTGTTGCGCTCGACCGCGACGCCGTTCAACTCGATCGCGCGGGTCAGTGCGTCCAGCGACACCGGCACCAGGCCCTGCTGCCAGGCAAAGCCGAGCATCATGATGTTGGCATAAACGCTGTCGCCGAGCAGCCGCTCGGCCAGCGCGTTGGCGTCGATCGTGGTGAGGTTGCCGGACCCGATCACCCGCTCGATGGCGCGCAAGCGAGCCGGCGAGGCGAGATCGGCGTCGCGGAAGCGGACCACGTCGCCGGTCGGCATTTCCGCAATGTTCACTGCGGCGCGCATGCCCTTGCGATAGGTGCCGGAGGCCTTGGCCGACGAGCTCACCACGAGGTCGCAGCCGATCAGCGCGTCCGCCGCGCCCTGGTCGATCCGGACCTGATGTAGCGCCTCGGGTGCTGCCGCCAGCCGCAGATAGCTCAGCACCGGGCCGAATTTCTGGGCGAAGCCGGTGAAGTCGAGCACCGAGACGCCGCGGCGCTCCAGATGCGCAGCCATCGCGATCAGCGCACCGACCGTGATGACGCCCGTGCCGCCGACGCCGGTCACCAGCAGATCATAGGGCTTGTCGAGGGCTGCAAGCCCCGGCGCTGGCAGCGCGGCGGCGCGTGCCAGCGGATCGATCGCGCTTGCGCTCTTCGCCCGCCGCTTGCCGCCCTCGATGGTCACAAAACTCGGGCAGAAGCCGTTGAGACAGGAAAAATCCTTGTTGCAGGTCGAGAGGTTGATCTTGCGCTTGCGGCCGAACGGCGTCTCCTTCGGCTCAACGCTGAGGCAGTTCGATTCCACCGAGCAATCGCCGCAGCCCTCGCAGACGAGGTCGTTGATGTAAGCAAAACGCGCGGGATCCTCGATCGTCCCGCGCTTGCGCCGCCGCCGTTTCTCGGTGGCGCAGGTCTGCTGGTAGATCAGCACGGTGACGCCGGGAATTTCGCGCAGCTCGCGCTGCACGGCGTCCATCTCCTCGCGCGGATGGATGGTGACGCCGGCGGGCAAATCCGCCGACGAGAACTGCCCGGGATCGTCCGACACCAGCGCGATCCGCGCGACGCCCTCGGCGCGGACAGAGTGCGCGATCGCCTGCACGCTGACCGGGCCGTCGACCGGCTGGCCGCCGGTCATCGCCACCGCGTCATTGAACAGGATCTTGTAGGTGATGTTGGCGTTGGCGGCGATCGCCTGGCGGATCGCCATCGAGCCCGAGTGATAGTAGGTGCCTTCGCCGAGATTCTGGAACACGTGGCTGTTGCCGGTGAATTTCGACGAGGCTGCCCAGTTGACGCCTTCGCCGCCCATCTGGATCAGCGACGAGGTCTCGCGGTCCATCCAACTCGCCATGAAGTGGCAACCGATGCCGGCCAGCGCCTTGGATCCGTCGGGCACCTTCGTCGACGTGTTGTGCGGGCAGCCCGAGCAGAAATATGGCGTGCGCGTCGCGCCGAGGACGGCGATCGTGCGGTCCTGCTCGGGCCTGAGCGCAGTGACGCGGCGGGCGAGCTGCAATTCGGGAAACATCGGATCGAGCCGCCGCGCCAGCACATCGGCCAGCATCAGCGGCGACAATTCGCCGGTCCAGGAGATCAGCCGCGCGCCAGTTTCGTCGTGCTTGCCGACCATCCGCTCCGGCTTGGAGCCGGGATAGTCGTAAAAGTATTCCTTGAACTGGCTCTCGATGATGCCGCGCTTCTCCTCGACCACGAGGATCTCGCGCTTGCCCTTCACGAACTCCATCGCATCATGCAGCGCGAGCGGCCACACCATGCCGACCTTGTAGATGTCGATGCCGAAGCGGCGGCATGCGGCTTCGTCCAGCCCGACCAGCCGCAGCGCCTCCATCAGATCGAGATGCGCCTTGCCTGTGGTGACGATGCCGTAGGTCGCGTCCTTGATGTCGTAGATGCGGCGGTCGATCGGATTGGCTTTGGCAAAAGCGTAGACCGCGTGCTTCTTCGCCTCCAGCCGCTCCTCGATCTGCGGGCCCGGCAGATCCGGCCAGCGATAATGCAGGCCGCCGGGCGGCGGTACGAAATCCGGCCGCACGAACGCGCGCGGCGGCGCAAGCTCGACCGAGGCGCCGGATTCGACGATCTCCGAGATCGCCTTGAAGCCGACCCACATGCCGGAAAATCGACTGAGCGCGTAGCCATATTCGCCGAACGCGAGATATTCGCTGACATCGGCCGGATGCAGCGTCGGCATGAACCAGCTCATGAAGGCGACATCGGATTGATGCGGCATCGAGGACGACACGCAGCCATGATCGTCGCCGGCGACGACCAGCACGCCGCCATGCGGCGAGGAGCCATAGGCATTGCCGTGCTTCAGCGCATCGCCGGAGCGATCGACGCCGGGGCCCTTGCCGTACCACAGCCCGAACACGCCATCGACCTTTCGATCCCTCTGCGTCTCGACCTGCTGCGAGCCGAGCACGGCGGTGGCTGCGAGGTCCTCGTTCACCGCGGGCAAGAATTCGATGTGGCTCTGCTTCAGCCGCTCGCCGATCTTCCACAATTCGAGGTCGACGCCGCCGAGCGGCGAGCCGCGATAGCCGGAGATGAAGCCAGCGGTGTTGAGCCCGGCGGCACGGTCGCGCCTGATCTGGTCGAGCGCGATGCGCACGATCGCCTGCGTGCCGGTGAGGAAGACGCGGCCGCGTTCGCGGCTGTAACGCTCGGACAGCTGGTAGGCGTCGAGTTGCGGCATCTGGCCCATGACTGACCCCTCCGGGAATCGCAATGTCTAATGGGCAAGGCTATGCCTGAGTTTCTGGTAGGTCCTACCTATCTGTTCTCCGGCGACCTCAATTTCGGTATACTTTTGCGATTTTCCAAGTATATTGGTATAGTCTACCAGACGGGAGGCTCTGCGGTGATCGAAGAGCAGGACGAAAAAATCCTCGCCGAGCTGCAGAAGGACGGCCGCGCCACCAACCAGCAGCTGGCGGAAACCGTCGGCATGTCGACCTCGGCATGCTGGCGGCGGGTCCGCGCGCTGGAGGAGTCCGGCGTCATTTCGGGTTATTCGGCGCTGGTCGCGCGCGAGCGCGCAGGCTTTGCGACCTCGGCGATCCTGCACGTCTCCCTGGAGCGGCACGACACGAAATTCGTCGACGAGTTCGTTGCGCGGGTGATGCAGCGCCGCGAGGTGCTGGAGTGCTTCGCGACGACGGGCGACGCCGATTATCATCTGCGCGTCGTCGTGCGCGACATGGACGCCTACAACCGATTCCTCGACGAGTTCATGTTCCACATCCCCGGCATCCGCCATGTCCGCACCAACGTGATCCTGAAGGAGATCAAGACCGGCGTGGCGCTGCCGTTTTGATGGAGATGTCGCCGCGAAGGCCACGCCGGAGCCACGCGCTCAATTTCTTGTCCCGTCACCCTGAGGAGGCCGCGTAGCGGCCGTCTCGAAGGGCGAACGGCCACCAGCCGGGCCGTGCATCCTTCGAGGCTCGCTCCGCTCGCACCTCCAGCGACAAAGGCGAAGCCTTTGCGCGGGGATGACGGGTTATTGTGCTTGTTCCGCCGACTTCCCCCGCATCAAGATCATGAAGACCATGACATGGCTGACCAGCAGCAGCGGCACGTAGAGCGCCGGAATATAGATGCCGGCGCCGAACAGGCCGGGATCCGCGTTCTTCGTCGCGCCCATGAAGTAGGCGTTGAGAAGATCCAGCGTGCCCCAGATGTTGAAGAGCCAGACGATCGGAATGGCCACCGGCCAACGCCACGACAGTGCCGCCATCGAGAGCAGAGCGAGCGCTGCGGCGGTCAGATCGCCCCAGCCGACCGCGCTGGCAAACACCGGGTTCACCTCCGGCGATACGAAGCCTGTGACCATGAAGTTCATCCCGAGAAACCGGAAGGCATGAAAAGCCGCAAGCAGCCGGAGCGCCTCATGGCGCGGCCAGGTGCGGAGCGCCGGCCAGACATAAGTCGCGGCCACCACTGCACTCGTCAGAAATGCTCCGGCGACGCTGAGCAAGAATGGAATGTTGAGACTTACTGGCACGGTCGGCTCCCGTCTGACTGTCGATCCGGGGAGGCCGGACCCGGCGATCAGGTCCGGCCTCGGCAAGGCGCTCAGGGCTTGGCGCTTAAGGCTTGCCGACCAGCAGGCGCAGCGGCAGCAGCGGGCCGACCGCGATGTAGTCGTGGTCCATGACATCAAGCTTGGACAGCGGCAGCCCTTCCATGATCGCGTGCGCCTCGGATGTATCCTTGGCATCGAGCAGCAAGACGACCCCGCGCCCGTCGGACCGCGAATACCATTCGCGAACCTTGCCGCTGAGATAGAGCTGCACGGTCTGCCGGATTTCATCCGGCATCACGGCCATCACCTGTTCGCGGGTGACGCCGGCCTTGACGGTCAGGATGACCATCACGCCGGTGGTGATAGTGGAGGGGGCTTGAGCCTGTGTTTGGCCCTGTGTTTGAGCCTGGGCAAGAGAGGGTGCGGTCATGGAGGTTAAGCCTGTCGAGGTGAGGGTGAGGGCAAGGAGGGTGTGACGGATTGTTTTCATCGGTCGCAGGTCTCCGTTCACGACTGATGTCGTGATGTCGCGTGGAGCAGCGCGCGTCGCGGTGCTGCTGCCTGTGGCTCCGATGTAGGGCGGCTTCCCGCGCGCGACTATTCGCGATAATGTTGACGGGCCATGAAGCAGAACTTCACAGTCAGGCAGGGCGCACTCGACGGCGTGGAGGCGTTCCTCAGCGTCGCCCAGCACCGCAGCTTTCGTCGCGCGGCGACCGAGCTCGCGGTGACGCCGTCGGCGATCAGCCAGGCGGTGCGCGCGCTCGAGGCGCGCCTCGGCGCCGTGCTGTTCATCCGCACCACCCGCAGCGTCGGCCTCACCGAGGCCGGCGAACGATTCCTGGCGCGTGCCAGGCCCGCGTTCGAGGAGCTGGTCGCCGCAAGCGGCGCCGCGCGCGAACTCGGTCAGAAGCCTGCCGGCCTGTTGCGTCTCACCGTGCCGCGCTCGGTGGTGCCGATCCTGCTGGAGCCGCTGATCGCCTCATTCTGCAAGGCCTATCCCGAGATCGAGGTCGAGCTCGCCGCCAGCGAAGAGCTGGTCGACCTTGCGGCCGGCGGTTTCGATGCCGGCATCCGGATGGGCCAGTTCATCAACCCGGATATGATCGCGGTGCGTCTGACCAAGCCGTTCCCGTTCGCTATCGTCGGCAGCCCGGACTATCTCGCGCGCCGCGGCCGGCCCAAACGTCCGGACGATCTGCGCGAACACGCGTGCTTGAGGTTGCGGCGATCGAATGGCGGGCTCGCGCCGTGGTCGCTGAACGACAACGGCCGTTCGATCGAGCTTGCCGTCTCCGGCTCCTTCATAGGCCATGATTTCCCAACGCTGGTCGGCGCCGCCATTGAAGGCGTGGGACTGGCGCAAGTGCCCGCGCCGCTGGTCGCCGGCGCCGTGAAGGAGAAAAAACTCGTGCGCGTGCTGGAGCCATTCGCGACGACAACGCCCGGCGTATTTCTCTACTATCCCGGCCACCGCCAGATCATGCCGAAGCTGCGCGCCTTCATCGACCATGTGAAGAGCAGGTCGGCGACGGCGCGCTGAACTAAGTGTAGGACGAAGCGATACCCATCATTGTGCCGCGGATTCGAAATTGATGGGTTTCGCTTCGCTCTACCCATCCTACGCCGCTAAACTTGACGCGGATTTGCGGCCTTCGATCAGGCGGCATGCCCACGGGATTGCGCACCGTTCTCCCGGCGCATCATTCCGGGGCGCGCGCAGCGCGAGCCCGGAATCCATTTCACCACTTGCCTTGCAGCTCAATGGATTCCGGCTCAGCCCTTCGGGCTGCCCGCAGGTGCGCAATTGCGCACCGGGAATGACGGCGAGGGCTACGCCCGCTTCTGCGGCTGCCAGTCAGGCACCGTCTTGACCATGTGCCAGACCAGCAGGTCGAGCGCGCGGGTCATGCCGTCCCGCGACCTGGTATTGGTGAACGCGGACCAGCAGAAGTCTCCGTTGGTTCGGACCGAGATCGTCGTCGTTCCGTCGAGCAGGCCGCTGTGCCACCAATTGTTGTTGGCGGTGATGAACAGGCCCTTGGCATAGCGGGGGTTGATGGCGCTGGGCGTGCTCATGATGCGGAGGCTGTCGTCGGTCAGCAGCTGTTCGGTGTCCTTGAAGCCGTCGATATGGACGAACAGCGTCGTCAAATCGCTCGGCGTCGCAATCCAGCCGCCGTGCGAATCCATCCGGGCGACGTTCATCCGGTACGGATCGCCGCCGGCCTGGCTATAGTATTTGACCTCATTGCTGGCCCGCTCGCGCAGCGTATTGCCGGCAATCTGCATGTCGGTGATGCCGCATCGCTTCAGGACTGCGTCCTTGATGTATTGCCCGTAGCTCCGGCCGCTGAGCTGCTCGATCACGCGCCCGAGGATGCAATAGCCGAAGTTCGAATAGGCATAGGACTCACCCGGCGGACTGGTGAGCGGCATGTGCTCCAGCGTCCAGTTGATCAGCTCGCGATGCTTTAAGTCCGGGTTCATGAACATCGGATCGCGATACTGGTTGCCCCAGGTCCCGGTGGTGTGGGTCAGCAGATGCTCGATCGTGATCTGCTCGACAGGCGAGCGGGATGAGCCCAACGGCCTCAGGCTTTGCAGGGTTGGCGTCGTCGGATAGTCCTGACCGAGAATGGAGTTGGCGCCGAACACGTAATCGCTGAGCCGCAATTTGCCCGCTTCGACGAGGGTGAAGATCCCGGTCGAGGTCACCGGCTTCGATATGCTCGCGATCCGGAAGCGGTGCTGCGGCGTCAACGCTTCGCCGCTCTCCCGATCCGCAACGCCGAACGCCTCCACATAAGCCGGCTTTCCCGTGATCGAAACCGCGATGGAAAGACCGGGGACGTCATACTCCTTCATGAAGTCGGCGGCGAGGCCCGCCATCTGCTTGCGTTGCTCCGATGTCGGAAGCTCCGCGGGCGGGTCGGCAAGCGCCGGCGACGGCCTGCAGGCGATCCCTGCGGCTGATAGCAGCGAGCCTTGAAGCAACGTTCGGCGTGAAAGCGGCATGGTTGCCTTGCCTGGTGGGTGCGAGCGGCGCGCACGTTATTGCGGTTCTGTTGTTTCTGTCACGTTAAAGTGGTGGTGTGATGACGTCACCATGGCCCGACGGGCAATGTCGCGAGAGTGCGGACGTGTGACTCACGACCCGCTCAACAAACTCGCTGTCGTCCCGGGCAAGCGCAGTGCGACTCGGGACCCATAACCACAGGGTACAGTTGTCGTGCGACGCTGTGGCCCCAGCGAATTCCATCACACAAGGCGGTGGTTGATGGTGTGGACGGCCCCCTACGGCATCAGTGTGCCAGAATGAGGTTGTTGTAAATCTCAGACAAGGAGACCGTCCGTGAGAGAGATTATCCGTATTGGGATGGATACGTCGAAGCATATTTTTGTGCTGCATGGGGTTGATGCGTCCGAGCAGCCGGTCTTACGCAAGAAGCTTTCGCGCAAACTCGTGCTGGAGTTCTTCGCCAAATTGCCGCCGACGGTGATCGGGATGGAGGCCTGCGGGGCGTCGCAATATTGGGCGCGCGAGCTTTCCAGGCTGGGCCATGAGGTGAAGCTGATGGCGCCGCAATTGGTGAAGCCCTACGTGATGCGGAACAAGAATGACGGGCGTGATGCAGAAGGCCTGTGTGAGGCGATGAGCCGGCCGAGCATGCGCTTTGTGCCGGTGAAGACGGCCGAGCAGCAGGCTGCGCTGATGCTGATGGGGGTCCGCGACGGACTGATCGCCCGGCGCACCCAATTGACCAACACGATCCGCGGCCATGCGGCGGAGTATGGCCTGATCGCGCCCAAGGGACTGGAGGCGATCGAACCACTGCTGGCGCGGATCGCGCAGGACGAGACGCTTCCCGCTCTGGCGCGCGAGCTGTTTGTCGTGCTGGGCCGGGAGTGCGTCAGGCTCGAGGGCGAGTTGGAGGTGGTTGAGGCCAGGCTGATGGCCTGGCACCGCGGCGATGCCACGGGCCGGCGCCTGGCTCAGATCCCCTCGGTCGGTCCGATCATTGCAACGATGCTGGTGATGAAGACACCTGATCCGGGCGCGTTCCGCTCCGGTCGTCACTTTGCGGCTTGGCTGGGATTGACACCCAAGGACCATTCCACCGCAGGCAAGACCAGGCTCGGCAAGATTACCCGGGCGGGCGATGAGGACCTGCGCCGTCTGCTGGTCGTCGGGGCCACGGCGGTGATCCAGCAGGCCAGGCGGGGGCGCGGTCATCACTCGCGCTGGCTGCTGGCGCTGATCAAGCGTAAGCCGCCGAAGCTTGCGGCCGTAGCGCTCGCCAACAAGGTGGCGCGCATCGTCTGGAAGCTGATGGTGACGGGTGAGAGTTATGACGCCGCACGGCTGAATGCCGCGACGACGGGTACCGCTTAACAGATTGGCCGGCTGGCGGGCTCGCTCGTCAGCCGACCCGGAGCTGCAAGAGCAGATGGAGCGATCGATCGAGCAACGATGCGAGACAATCCGTGGGACCCATCGGCCGTCAACAGGTCGCGTGGTTGTTTGGAACTCGCATCGCGCAAACCATCTTGGCCAGCGATCCATTCGATCGCACTCAACAGGCCGGACATATGGATGCAAGCGATCCGATCAATCCCAGAAAGCTCTTGTGCCACGGGGGCCGTCCACATATGGGTCCCGGCTTTCGCCGGGACGACAATTGGAGGGACGCGCGACCAACTCTATCACCGTCATCCTGAGGTGCGAGCGGAGCGAGCCTCGAAGGATGCACGGCCCGGCTGGCGGCCGTCGATCCTTCGAGGCTCGCTTCGCGAGCGCCTCAGGATGACGGTCTACCGGAGTGCCAGCCCTCACACCTTCTCCTTCACGAACCTGTTCCGCAATGTCCCGATGCCTGTGATGTCGATCTCCACCACGTCACCGTCCTTCAGGTCCGGCGAGGCGCCGTCGGTGCCCATCCAGATCACGTCGCCGGGCGACAGCGTGAAGTATTTCGAAAGCTCGACCAGGAAGGGCACGATGCCGAAGATCATCTCGTTGGTGCGGAAGCGGCCGGTCTCCTTGCCGTTGACGCGGATTGCGGTCTCCACGCGGTCGAGATCGACATCGGTCTCGATCCACGGGCCCATCGGCTTGAACGTGTCGGCGTTCTTGGCGCGCCACAGCCCGCGGTCGGCCTTCTGCCAGCTGCGCTCGGAGACGTCGTTGCCGATCGTGTAGCCGAACACGCAGTCCAGCGCATTGGCTTCGGTCAGGTGCTTGGCCTTCTTGCCGATCACGACGACCAGTTCGCCCTCGTAATGGATATTCTCGGTCGCACTCGCCGGGATCACGACATTCTCGTCATGGGCGATCAGCGCGTTCTGCGCGCGGTAGCCGATCTCGGGACGATCAGGCACGTTCGGCACCGTGCCGGCCTTGTCGGCGGCTTCCTTGAGATGCTTCAGATAGTTCAGCCCGACGCAGTAGAAGGTGCGCGGGATCAGCGGCAGCTCGATCTTGACGTCCTTCAAGGCGTGGGTCTTCGCCGTCTTGCTCCATTCACCGAATGGATCGCCGTTCACGGTGGTGACGGTGTCGCCCTCGACGAGGCCCCAAGACGTAGTACCCGCGGCGGTGAATTTCAGCCAGCGCATGATGATGTCCTTCTATTCCGCAGCCTGCGCGCGGGTCTTCCAGGCGCCGGCAGCCGGGCGCTTCAGTCCGAGATTTTCCCGCAGCGTCGTGCCGGCGTAGTCCTTGTGGAACAGGCCGCGCTTCTGCAGCTCGGGCACCACGTGATCGACGAAGTCGGCGTAGGAGCCCGGCACATAGCTCGCCGCGATGACGAAGCCGTCGCAGCCGCGGCCTTCGAACATTTCCTCCAGCCGGTCGGCGATCTCCTTCGGGCCGCCGACCATCGCGTCCTGCACCTGGCCGCGGCCGGAGAAGGTGATGAAGTCGCGGGTCGAGGGATTGGTCTTGCCGGAGGTGCGCAGCACGCCGTCGCGGATGCCGAGCATGCCTTGCATGCCCTGCAGCTCTTCGGTGGTCAACGGTTCGTCGATCGGTTTGGCGCCGAAATCGAAGTTGAGGCCTTCGGCGAGCAGCGACAGCGCGTCGATCTCGAGCGGCAGCTTCTGGATCACGGCCATCCGGTCCTCGGCCTCGGCCTTGGTCGCGCCGGTGACCGGCGTGATCAGATTGCAGAGGAACATCTGGTCGGGATCGCGTCCGGCCTTGGCGGCTTCGCCCCGGATCGCGTCATAGCCCTGCTTGGCATTGGCGAGATTGCGCGCCGCGGTGAAGATCACCTCGCCCCAGCGCCCGGCAAAGCGCTGGCCGCGCCCGGAGGCGCCGGCTTGGATCACGACGGGATGGCCCTGCGCCGAACGCGGCACCGTGAACGGGCCACGCGAGGTGAAGAACGCGCCCTTGTGATCGAGTCGTTTCACCTTGGCCGGATCGGCGAAGCGGCCGGATGTCTTGTCGATGATCAGCGCGCCGTCTTCCCAGGCGTCCCAGTGGCCGAGCACCACCTCCATGAACTCGTCGGCACGGTCGTAGCGGAGATCGTGCTCGAGATGCTGCGCGCGGCCCATGTTGAGCGCCTCGCCGTCATTCACCGACGTCACCACGTTCCAGGCGGCGCGGCCACCCGTCATCAAGTCAAGCGTGGCGAAGCGGCGGGCGACGTCGAACGGCTCGAAATAGGTGGTGGACGCGGTCGAGGCGAGGCCGAGCCTGGTGGTGACCATGCCCATCGTGGTCAGCACCACGATCGGGTCCATCTTCACGCAGCGAATGCCGTATTCGACGGTGTGGGCGTGATCGTTGCCGTAGCGGTCGGGCATCGCGAGGCGATCGTCGAAGAACGCCATGTGGAACTTGCCGCGCTCCAGGATGCGCGCGATCTCCTGATAGTAGTCCGCCGACATCGAATCGTCGCGCGACTCCGGGTGACGCCAGGAGCTCGGCAGATTGGTGCAGTTCTGCGCCTGCAAAAAGCCAACCAGCGCCATTTGCCGTGTCATGCCGTTCTCCTGTACCTGAATGCGTCAGCGAAGATCGAGGTCGTCGGTGAGCTTGTAGTCGGCGGCGAGCACCTTGAGCTTGTCCCAGGTCGCATCCTCGATCTCGATGCCGTTCTTGCGCCGTTCGACTTCGCGCAGATATTCGATCTCGCCCGGATAGAACACGCCGCGGCTCCCTTCCGAGGGCGGCGTCGATTTCAGGTAGCGGGCGAAGTCGGCGACTTCGCGTCTGAAGTCCTGCAAGGGACGGAACGCGGCGACGTTGAACACCGCCATGAAGCAGCCGTCGTTGTGACGGCCGGTCGGCTCGACCCCCGAAGCCGAGGCCGGTCAGCAGGCCGCACAGCACCTCGACCATCGCGGCAAGGCCCGAGCCCTTGTAGCCCTCGCTGCCGCCGAGCGGCAGCAGCGCGCCGCCCTTGCGGTAGTCCGCAGGGTCAGTGGTGTCGCGCCCTTCGGCGTCGATGATCCAGCCCTTTGGGATGCTTTCGCCACGCGCCACCGCGAGCTGGATCTTGCCAGCCGCGACCGCCGAGGTCGCCATGTCCAGATAGAACGGCGCCTCGAGATCGGAGGGCACCGCGATCGAGAGCGGATTGGTGCCGAGCCTGGCCTCGCGGCCGCCGAACGGCGCGACATGTTTCGGCGAGCGGCCGGAATCCGCGGCGGCGATCCCGATCATGCCCTCACGCATCGCCATCAGCGGGTAATGCGCCAGCCGGCCGACATGGCTCTGCCGGAACACGGTGCAGGCCGCGACATTGGCGGTCTTCGCCTTGTTGATGGTCATCTCCATCGCCTTGGCGTTGACGTGGAAGCCGAACCCCCAATGACCGTCGATCACGGTCGTGGTCGGCGTCTCCTGCACCACGGTCCATTTCGCGCCCGGGACGATATGGCCGGCCTTGATGCGGTCGATATAGGTCGGGATCGCGATCACGCCGTGGGAGTCGTGGCCGGCGAGGTTGGCGTTGACGCAGCCGGAGGCAACCGCATTGGCCTCCTCCTCCGATGCGCCGGCGCCCCGGAGTAGCGCCGCGCCGATGCGCGTGAGACGGTCGGCCTGGACGATCGGCATCGGATTTTCCTCGCGGTCCGCCCGCGTGATGCGCGGGTCTTGCTTGCTGTTGTCGGCGTCATGCTCTCAAAGCGCAGCCCGCCGAGCAAGGGGCGGAAAATCCGGTCCGCCATACCGCCAGCAGGGTGCTCCCGGTCAGGATTTCACTGAATGGAACGGGCGCGGTCGCGCTGCGGAATTTGGCTGCTCCGGCGGTGCAAGCCAGGCGGCTATCCGGTGCTCCGGCCCTCCGCCTCAGCCTGGCACACCGGCGTCCGTAATATCCCGGAAAACGGCCTCCGGCATTCGTCAGCCGTTTACTTTGTCTCACAACTTGCCGGATACACTAACCATCACTTAGGCCTCTCGCGGGCATTGTTCCCCGGCAGATTGAAGGGGGTGGCCCTGGGGCCTTCAGGGATCGTGCAGTCGAGCATCGGGCGTACATTCGCGGCGTTGAATGCCACCAACGAAGCGATCCTGTACGCGAAATCACCAGAAGAATTGTACGGAAAGGTCTGCGAAGCCGCGTTCTCGAGCGGGAGCTTCCTGGCTACGACCGTCTTTTTGCTGGAGCCGGATACCGGTCGGCTGACATTCGCCGCCGGTTGCGGCGACGATGTCGCGCGTCTGCGCAGCATCAGCATCTCTACCCTCGCCAACATTCCGGAAGGGGAGGGCGTCGCCGGGCGGGCGTTCCGCGATCAGAGCGCCAGCGTCAGCAACGACTATGTCAACGACGCCCGTTCAGCGGCCTGGCGCAGCGGCCTCGCGGCGGCCGGCGTCGGTGCGGCGGCGG
Source organism: Bradyrhizobium sp. JR3.5 (assembly GCF_054057015.1). Classification (NCBI taxonomy): domain Bacteria; kingdom Pseudomonadati; phylum Pseudomonadota; class Alphaproteobacteria; order Hyphomicrobiales; family Nitrobacteraceae; genus Bradyrhizobium; species Bradyrhizobium sp. JR3.5. Next base: position 1,573,904 of record NZ_JBSRYV010000002.1, on the reverse strand, counting down.
CGATGCCGCTGGTCTGCAACGGGCGCAGCGTCGGCGTCTTCATGGTGACCCGGCGCGAGGTCGACTCGCTCGGTGAGGAGATCGTGTCGCTGCTGCAGCGCATTGCGGCGAACGTGTCCTTTGCGCTCGACAATTTCGACCATGAGGCGTCGCGCAAGAGCGGCGAGCGGGCGATGCGCCGGCTTAACCGCATGTTCGGCGCTATCAGCGCAACCAATGAGGCGATCCTTCGCGCCAAGACCGAGCACGATCTCTATCAGCGGGTGTGCGACGCCGCGGTGTTCAGCGGAAAATCCTTCGCCACGGTGGTGCTGCTGGCCGAGCCCGACACGCACTGGCTCGAGCCCGTCGCCGGCACTGGCGAGGCGCTCGACTTGATCACCCAGACGCGCTTTTCGACCGACCCGGACAATCTCTACGGCAAGGGGATCTGCGGCGAGGCGTTCCGGACCAAACGGCCGTGTATCGAGCACGACATTCCCATCTCAACGGGCGCCTCGCAGGCGCAAGCCGGTGAGAGCGGTCTGATGGCCTGCGTCGCGCTGCCGCTCACCCGGTTCGGCAGGAGCATCGGCGTCCTGATCTTCTTCATCGGCAATTCCTGGGCCCGCGACGAAGAGATCATCGCGCTGCTGGCGGGCATCGCCGAGAACGTCTCGGTTGCGCTCGACACGTTCGGACGCGCCACCGAGAAGGCCAAGGCCGATGCCGAACGCGAGCGGCTGTCGCGGATGTTCGCGGCGCTGAGCGCGACCAACGAGGCGATCATGCGCGCGCGGTCACGGCTCGAGATGTTCGAGCTGGTCTGCGCCGCGGCGGCGCATGGCGGCGGGTTCAACTCCACCAGTATCCTGATCGCAAAGCCCGGTGACTACTTCCTGGAGATGATGGCGGTGGCGGGGCCGACCGCCGAGAATGCGCGCCGCCTCAACGTCTCGCGCAGCGAGGCGCGTCCCGAAGGGCGCGGTGTTTGCGGCAGGGCGTTCCGCTCCCGGCGCGCCTGCATCGACAACGATTTTCTCGGCGACGTCGCCAACAACCCGTTCCGCGATATCATCGACCGCGAGGATGCGCGATCGGGCGCGGCGTTTCCGTTGATCGTCGACGACGAGCCCGTCGGCGTGATGCTGTTCATCTCCGCCAAGCGCAACACCTTCTCGGCCGAGTTCGCCGAGCTGCTGCAGCGGCTCGCCGACAATGTCGCCTATGCGCTCGGCAGTTTCGATCGCGCCGACGAGAAGGCGCGCACCGAGGAGCAGAAGGAGCGGCTGAGGCGGATGTTCGTGGCGCTGAGCGCGACCAACGAGGCCATCATGCGGGCGAAGTCCCGCGGCGAGCTGTTCGATCTGGTCTGCGATGCCGCGGCGGTCGGCGGTCAGTTCGTCTCGGCCACCATCAGGCTGGTGCGGCCGGGCGAGGCCTTCCTGGAGAACGTGGCTGCTTCCGGCCCCGACCGGGTACGGGCCCGCGAAGTCCAGTTGTCGGCCGACGCGACGCGTCCGGAGGGACAGACGCTGACCGGCGTTGCGATCCGCACCCGCAGGCCCTGCATCAGCAACGATTATCTCAGCGACTTCGGCCCCGAGTCGCATGTCTATCCGGCCGTGCGCGACAGCGGTAGCAAGTCCGGCGCCGCCCTGCCGCTGCTCAAGAACGGCGAGGCGTTCGGCGCGCTGGTGTTCCTCTCCGGCGAGTTCAACACTTTCAGTCCGGAGATGATGGCGCTGCTGCAGCGGCTTACCGAGAACGTGTCGTTCGCGCTGGCTAATTTCGACCGCGCCGACGAGAAGGCCCGGGCCGACGAGCAGAAGGAGCGGCTGTCGCGGATGTTCGCGGCGCTGAGCGCGACCAACGAGGCGATCATGCGGGCGAAGTCCCGCGCCGAGCTCTACCAACTGGTCTGCGAGGCGGCAGCAACCGGCGGCAAATTCACCTCGACCACCATCGCGCTGGCACAGCCCGGCAGCGACTATCTCCGCATTGTCGCGATCGCAGGCCCGGCAGCCGACGGCGCGAGCCAGGTGACGCTCTCGACCAGCGAGGCGCACCCCGAGGGACGTGGCGCCTGCGGCAGGGCGTTCCGGTCGGGCAAGGCCTGCATCATCAACGACTATTTCGCCGATACCGGTACCGCGGCGTTCCATGAGCGCGCGCGCCGCGATGGAACGCAGTCCGGTGCCTCGTTTCCGCTGATCGTCAGCGGGGAGGTCGTCGGCGTCATGATCTTCGTCGCGATCGAGAAGGATACGTTCAAGCCGGAATTCGCCGAGCTGTTGCAGCGGCTCGCCGACAATCTGGCGTTTGCGCTCGAAAGCTTCGATCGCGCCGACGAGAAGCACAAGGCGGACGAGCGGATCGAATATCTCGCCTCGCATGACAGCCTGACCAATCTGCCGAACCGCGAAACCTTCAACGAGATGCTGCGTCACGCGATCTCGGCGGCGGACCGCCATCGCCGGCAGCTCGCGGTGCTGTTCATCGATCTCGACCGCTTCAAGGTGATCAACGATTCGCTCGGCCACGACGCCGGCGACATGCTGCTGGTGGCGATCGCCGAGCGGCTGCGCGGATCGTTGCGCGCGAGCGACGTGGTGGCGCGGCTCGGCGGCGACGAGTTCGTGGTGATCCTGGAGGACGCCGCCGAACGTCACGACGTCGAGCGCATCGCCGGCGACCTCCTGGTCGCACTGAGCCAACCGATGCAGCTCAGCGGGCACGAGTGCCACACCACGGCCTCGATCGGAATTGCGACCTATCCGACCGACGGCTCCGACGTGCAGACGCTCACCAAGAATGCCGACATGGCGATGTATTTCGCCAAGGAGGACGGCAAGAACGGCTTCCGCTTCTTCTCCAACGAGGTGAGGGCGCAGTCGATCGAGCGCCTGACGATGGAGAGCGCACTGCGCCGCGCGCTGGAGCGAGACCAGTTCTCGCTCGAGTATCAGCCCAAGGTCGACATGGCGAGCGGCCAGATCAGCGGCGTCGAAGCGCTGCTGCGCTGGACCCATCCCGAGCTCGGCAAGGTCTCGCCGGGGCAGTTCATTCCGCTCGCCGAGGAGATCGGGCTGATCGTGCCGATCGGCCGCTGGGTGCTGAAGGAAGCCTGCGCGCAGAACATGGCTTGGCAGCACCGCGGCCTCAAGGCGGTGACGATGGCGGTCAACCTCTCGCCGCGGCAGTTCGGCGATCCGAACCTGCTCGACGACATCGACGAGGCGCTGGCGGCGAGCGGCATGTCGCCGGCGCTGCTGCAGCTCGAGGTCACCGAGAGCATGGTGATGCGCAACGTGACGCGCGCGGTCCGCGTGCTCGACGCGATCCAGAACCGGGGCATTCGCCTGGCGATCGACGATTTCGGCACCGGCTATTCGTCGATGTCGCTGATGAAGCAGTTCCCGATCGACACCATCAAGATCGATCGCTCCTTCGTGCGCGACCTGCCCGATGATTCCGAGGACGTCGCGATCGCGCAGGCGATCATCAGCATGGGCAAGGCGCTCGGCATGACGATCGTGGCCGAGGGCGTCGAGACCTCCGAGCAGCAGGAGTTCCTGCGCGCGCATGCCTGCGACGAGATGCAGGGCTTCCTGTTCAGCCGGCCGTTGCCGCCGCGCGATCTCGCCGAGCTGTTGAAGACGTCGCCGGTGCTGACGTCGCCGCCGTTGCAGCCGTCGCTGGACGACGAGGCGATCGGTGAGGCCGGGTCGGATCTAGGGCGGAAACGCGCTGTCGTCTGACGGCTGCACGGGCAGGTCGCGGACGTCGGAATCGGTGGATGCGATCAAGCGCGAGAAATCATACGGCCAGGACGGTATCGCCTGGCCGGCCAAGGTCTGGCGCAGCGCCGCCGACGCCTCCGCAAAGCTCGCCCCGTCGGGCAGGCGGAACCGACGGGACAAGGTGGAGGGCAGCGGTTCGGCGGCATCGCGCATCTCGAATGCCGGTCCCCACCACCACGCCGGCGCCGGCGGCCGTTCCGCTTCGGCAATGGCGCGCCATCGCGCGAACTCGTCGGCGATGCGGGCAAATTGCAGCTTGGCGGCGGGATGCATCGGAGGCCCTTCGTTGGGCCGTGATGATAGCATCGCCCCCACTTCGCGCAACGCGGCTACTTCTGTTCCACCTCGGTGGCGGTGGCCGGGCCTTCGCCCATGATCAGCAGCACGGCGTCTTCGTCCTTGGCGCCGTCCCAGTGCACCTGCTTGCCGAAATGGGTGACGAAGCTTCCCGCCGGCATCGCCACGGTGCCGTGATCGGGATCGAATTTCGGGCCCGAGCCGACCCACCAGGTGCCCTTCAGCACCACGATGTACCGGTCGTTGGGATGGAAGTGCGGACGGCTGAAGTGATTGCCCTTGGTCCACTTGGTGTAGACCATGTAGAAGCCGGGCTTCGAGGGATCGCCGACCACCACGGCATTCTGCGCGCCGCGCGCGTCGACCGGGCTCCATGGAAATCTGGTCCGGCAGCTTGTAGGTGACGGCGGCCGGATTGAGTTCTGCCGCGGAGCTGACGCTCAGCGTGCCGGCAAGGGCCAGCGGCATCATCAGGTATCGCCAAGACCGGTTCGACGCCGTCATCGTGTTCTCCCAGGTCAGTTCGTTCGGGCGACTGCCGCGCCCGTATGTCGCGTGATGCTAATCGCTCTCGCTTGCGCCGGACAAGACGCGCTCGCGCATGTCTGCTCTCAAGATTGCGGCATCGGGCCGTGACACAACGCAGTTGCAATATGAAAAACGCATTTACGCCGCTGCAGACGATGATAGGTTGCGCGCCAACCAAAAGACGGGAGGATAACCTTGAAGAAGCATCTGTCGATCTTGGCGGCGGGACTTGTGATCGGTGCGGCCGCGCTGCAATTTTCAACCGCCGCATCGGGCGATGACGGCTGGGTCACGCTGCTCGACAGCTCCAGGAAGGGCGACTGGGACGAGGTCGGCAAGGCCAATTGGGCGATGAAGGACGGCGCGCTGGTCGCCGACAAGCTCGACGGCAAGGATCTCTCCTATCTCGTCAGCAAGACCCAATACAAGGATTTCCAGATCCGGGCGGAGTTCTGGACCGACGAAGACGCCAACAGCGGCGTCTTCATCCGCTGCGAAGGCAACAAGGTGATCGACTCCAAGGTCTGCTACGAGGTCAACATCTTCGACAAGCGGCCCGATCCGACCTACGGCACCGGCGCGATCGTCGACGTCGGCAAGGTCGATCCGATGCCGAAGGCGGCCGGCAAGTGGAACGTCTACGAGATCACGGCGCAGGGACCGCATTTCGTCGTGACGCTGAACGGCCAGAAAACCGTCGACGCGCAGGATTCCAAGCACGCCAGCGGCTACATCGCGCTCCAGTATGGTTCCGGCGTGGTCAAGTTCCGCAAGGTGCAGATCAAGCCGCTCTGACAACGCAGGCCGAGGAGAGCCCGGTCGCGCCGCGGCCGGGCTTGATCGCGTGTCATGTGCTATCCGCCGGAGGCCTTTAGATCGTCGTCTTGCGTGCGCAAATGATGACCGATCACGAGCCCGGTCAGGCACAGCAACAGCCCGAGCGCCGGCGGCGCAAACAGCGCCTCTTCCTGGAAGATGCCGTTCACCAGCACGACCATCGTGCCGAACGCAGCGAGTCCCTGGATGAGAATTCCGGACGAGGCGTAGAGGCGCCAGGCCTTCAGCGCCACCGCAAAGAAGAAGCCAAGCGGCACCACTGCGCCGATCCCCATTTGGTAGAGCAAGACGCCGACGGCGCTCTCCACCGCGCCGTCCATCGTGCCGGCCGCTTGCGCGGCGTTCCAGTCGATCGAGAAGTAGCCTTCAGAGAGATTGCCACCGACGCCGAGGCCACGACCGATCGGGTTGTGCAGGAATCCGTCCCAGCCGCCCATGAAGCCGATCACGTGAAAGTCGCCGATCTGGAGTCCGATGTAGATCGCCGCGATGGCATAGAGCACGAGTCCGACGAGTGCGACGGCAAGGGTGATGGTGGCGCCGAGCAGCCAGGTCGCCGTCCAGGCCAGGGCCACGAAGATGACCAGGATGAGCGCGCCTTTCACGCTGCAGAGGATCAGCAGCGGGATCGCGACCAGCGCCAGCCAGCGATATCCGACCGCGAACAGGAACAGGATGGAGAAGGCGATCCCGTAGCCGAAGCTGATCGGGCTCATATTCGGTCCGAAGATGCGCAAAATCGACGACAGTCCGAGATCCTCGAACAACGGGCTGTTGAGAAAGCTGAAGCGGAAGCGGTCGATCAGATCGACCGGGACATTGCCGGTTTGGCGCATTTCGGCTTCCCAGGCTCCGGAGCGGGTCGCCTTGAGTTCGTCGAAGTGCCAGAACGTGTAGCCGTTGGTGATTTCGAGCCAGAAATCGCGAAACAGCAATTCGACATAGCCGCAAACGATCAGCAGCGTGGCGACGGTCACCAGGAACGGCGTGATGCGGATCTCGAAGGTCGCGGCCGTCAGCAGCGAGAGCTGAAACAGAAACAGCGGAAACGCGATGTTGCGCAGATAGACGAGGGCCGCATGCGCGTCCTGCGTGGCGCCGAGCAGGAAATAGGCTCCCACGACCGCGAGGGTCATCAGCCCCCAATTCATGATCCGGTCGATCTCGGGTGAATGCTTGCGCTCGCGCAGCATGTACAGCGCCAGCGTGACCAGCCACATGACCGCGCAGATCAGGAAATTGTAGCCCTTGACGAAATCCATCTCCTGCTCGGTCGTGATGTAGGACGACAGGATCGAGACGAACAGATTCTGGAAGAAGATGATGAAGACGGCGATCGACGGCGCATAGGCGGGCGCCGCGAGCACGATGGCGCAGCCGACCAGGCCTTCGACGACGATCGCGAGCCCTGCATTGGCCGCCTGCATGATCGGCGCAAAAGCGATCGATGCCACGGCGATGCCGAGCGCAGGAACGAGGTCGCCGGCCAACAGCGGCCGCGGGGCTATGTCTGCTCGCACAGGCTCTGACCTAAATGACCGGATGGGTGGCGTGCCACACCCGCATCGTCGATCTAGCCGCGCATTGTGTAAGAACCGGTTAACCAGATCGGTCACCGCGTCCCGAGCAGCGCCCTCAACACGTCGCGGTCGGCCTTGCCGGTGACGGCGTCGGCCAGGCCGAAGCCCTGCGACATCTCCCAATGGGTCCAGCCCCAGCACTGCTGCCGGGCGTAGGCGGTGACGCCGGCGAGCCAGCGCAACCGGCTGTCGCGCGGTGCGCCGGCCTTGAGCACCCCGAACTCGTTGATGATGATCGGACGGGAATATTGCCGCTGCCAGGCAGCCGCGGGCTCGAGCCATTTATCGATGCCGCGGTCGGGGATGGCGCGGTCGACCATCGCAAGCGCCTTGGGCCTGTCCAGCGCGGTCAGCTGCTTCCGCAACTGTTGAACCTTCGGATCGTCGGCGCGGATCGGATAGGGCAGTCCGACGACGTCGTGAAGCGGCTCGCTCCGATCCCAATGGGCCTGATGGGTGAACACCATCGGATCGTAGAAGTGGATGGCATAGACGACATTCGGATCGTCGAGCGGCGCGAAGCCCGGCAGCGAGTCCGCACGCTGCCAATTGACCGGACCCGTGATCAGCGTGGTCTGCGGCAGCAATTGGCGAATGAAACCGGCCAGCTCCCTAACCTCGCCTTGCCACTGCGCGGCGTCGACCTCCGGCTCGTTCAGCAGTTCCGCAAAGACCCGATCGGAGGGATAGCGCTGCATGACCCGCGCGAGCGCGGTCCAGGCGCTCCTCATTTCAGCCATCGCGCCGGGCGGATCGTCCTTGTGAAGCGCGTTGAAGTGCTGGCCCGAATGCAGGTCGATCGACACGGCATAGCCGAGTGCGAGCAGGGTCTTCAGTGCGGCATCGACGGTTTGCAGCCGGCTGTCGATCTCCGCTTTCGTGGCGAAGCGCGGCATGACGAAGTCGGCAGGCACCGGCAGCCGGATGTGGGTCAGGCCGGCCTTGCGCAGTTCGAGCAGCAGGCCGCGCGGCGGCGCCGACCGCGGATCGACAATCCAGCCGTCGGCGTTGACACCGCGCGACAGGGCCTTGATCCGGTCCGCCGGGACGCCTTCGGTCAGGGCAGGGCAGGCCCGCGCGGCGACGGACAGCAGAATGGATGCGGCGGCGATGATGATGACGGGGATCGACGATAGCCGGGCCATTGGATGATCAACTCGTGATCGGTGTTGCAGCAGCGACGCAGAACGCGGCGCGGCTGGCGCGTCGCTCACGCATACTGCCTGTCGAGTTGCCGACTGGCGACAGTCAGCTGGAGTTCGTTGAGAACGACGCCATTCGTGTTGAATCAAGATAACGTTGCGACGCCGCAGCCGGGCAAACAGCAGCGCGAGCAACGGGCGTGCGATCACGCGCTTCCAGGCCACGATCGGGAAGTTGCAGACCACGCTGTCCGCGCTGCCGACCGCGCGCCAGATCTCGCCGATCCGGCCGTCGGTCTGGGTCAGGGTTAACGCCGCGCCAGCGCCGGGCTCGAGCTTGTCGATCGTCTCCTGCAGCAGGCGGGTGGATTGCCCGACGCCGCAGTGCATCCGCGGCCCGGCGCCGAGAAACAGCGCGCGATATCGGGGTGGTTCAGTCATTCAGTGCTGTCGGCCACGGCGGCCGGCTCCGGATACGTCGCGGTTAGCCATATCGGCGAGACATTAGCTTTGCGTAACCCCGCGCGCATACGCGACGGCACCGTTCTTGCCAATCCCTGCCCAAGAGTTGCCAGCTCGTCCCGGAACGGGACATCGGATGAAGCGAAACGGCGCAGCCGGGAGCGCGACGATGACGACGGGCAAGACCTTTGCGAATTGGGATGACAACCATTCCAGGCTCTGGAGCCATCAGCCGATCCGGCTCGAGCACACCATGCACAAGCAGCCGACGTTCTCGATGGACGATCTCGCCAAGCTGATCGAGCACCATCCGCGCGAGCATTACAGCCTGGTCAAGACCGGCGCCAAGGGATCGAGCCGGGTCTGGCGCGAGGGCGAGATCGGCAGGCTGCGCGGCCATCAGGTGATCGAGGCGATTTCGCGCGGTGGCCTGTGGCTGAACCTGCGCAACATCACCGCGATCGATCGCCGCTACCGCGACATGATCGAGCGGATGTTCGGCGAGATCGCAGCCAAGGTTCCCGGTTTCGATGCGCCGACCCATCAGGCCGGCATCCTGATTTCGTCGCCCGATGCACAGGTCTATTACCACGCCGATCTGCCCGGGCAGGGCTTGGTCCAGATCGCCGGCCGCAAGCGGGTCTACATCTATCCCAGCACGCAGCTGTTCATCCGGCCCGAGCATCTCGAGAACATCGCGCTGTTCGACGTCGAGGTCGATATCCCCTATGAGCCCTGGTACGACTGGTATGCGCAGGTGATCGATCTCGAACCCGGCCAGATGCTGAACTGGCCGCTCAATGCGCCGCACCGCGTCGAGAACCCTCGATACCGTCAACATCTCGATGACGATCTCCTATGTGAACGACGACATCCGCCGCGCCCAGATCCTGCATCTCGCCAACGGCATGCTGCGTCATCGCTTCGGCTGCTCGGCAAGGCGACACCCTCGCGCGAAGACGACTGAGCCGTTTATACGGCGCGCCGGCGTCAGACCCCTCTGACCACACCCGGCTGGCCCGGTGCGCATTCCAGCGCAGCACGGTCCCAGTTGGCGTTGATGGCCGCGGCCTCATAGCTCGATTGCAGGAATTCGAGCAGCGCCATATCCGGGTCCGCAGCCATCCGCACCGCGTCGTAGGGCAGGATGAATTCGCCGAGTGTCTCGCTGAAGAATGCCGCGTCGGGTCGCACCGGCGTGCTGCGATAGCCCGCGGGTTCCGGATAGGCGTAGGAATAGAATGCGGGATAGTCGATGGCGCCGCCGCCCGGCCAGAAGCCGGCGCTGCTGACCTCGTGCGAATAGGCCTCGTGCGCCACCTCGTCGGGCAAATGGGGCACGCCGCCGGGGTGCCGCGGTGCCGTCCTGCCTGAGAAGCGCGTCACCGCGAGATCGAAGCTGCCCCAGAAAAAATGCACCGGGCTCGCCTTGCCGAGAAAGCCGGTCCGGAATTGCTTGAACACGCGATCGCAGTTCACGAGAATCTGGTGAAACCGGCGCACGCCATCCGCGTCGTACGAGGCATGCTGCGCATCCTGCGAAAACGGGATCGGGTCGGCGACTTCGTTCGGTATCTCGTCGATGGCGACGTCGATTGCGAGCTCCTTCAGATGGGTCATGATCGCCGCGTAGAAGCTCGCGACCGATTGACTGGCCAGCGCGAATTGCCGTTCGGCACCGTCGCTGGTCGAGATGCGGAGCACGTGATCGATGAAATCGAAGTCGATTTGGAACGTGCGGTCGCCATCGGGGATCGGCGAGGTCGTCAGCCCGCGCGCCGTGGCATAGAGCGTGACGTGCCAGGAGTGGTTGAGCCAGGGCGATTTCGTCAGCCGGATCTTGCCGGCGATCTGGGTGAAGAGCTGGAGCGTGGCACAGCTGTCGCGCCACGCCGCCGTCGGCAGTTCCGGCCAGCGGGTCTTCCGTGTGTTGGTCATGGCAAACCTCAGGGCTGCGCCGACAAGGAGCCTTGCGGCATACCACGAAAATAGTCCCGATGACCTCGGGAACTGTTGCAGGGGAGAGGGCGGCAATCGTCACTGAGCGCCGCCCTGTCGCGCACGTATCCAGCCGGACGTGAAACCCGGCCGCGCAGGTTAGCCGTGCAGTTTCCTGGCGGCTTCCGCGATCGCGCGGCCCTGATAGCGGGCGCCGGCGAGCTCGTTCTCGCTGGGCTGGCGGCTGCCGTCGCCGCCGGTGATCGTGGTGGCGCCGTACGGTGCGCCGCCGGTGACTTCGTCGAGCTTCATCTGTCCGGCGAAGCCGTAGTTCAGGCCGACCACCGTCATGCCGAAATGCAAGAGGTTGGTGATGATCGAGAACAGCGTGGTCTCCTGGCCGCCATGCTGGGTCGCGCTCGAGGTGAAGGCGCCGCCGACCTTGCCGTTCAGCGCGCCCCGGGCCCAGAGCCCGCCGGCCTGGTCGAGGAAGTTGGCCATCTGCGAAGCCATGCGGCCGAAGCGGGTGCCGGTGCCGACGATGATGGCATCGTAATTGGGGAGGTCGTCGATCTTGGCGATCGGCGCGGGCTGGTCAAGCTTGTAGTACGACGCCTTGGCGACTTCGGCCGGCACGAGCTCGGGCACGCGCTTGATATCGACGGTGGCGCCGGCTTCGCGCGCGCCTTCCGCGACGGCATTGGCCATCGCTTCGATGTGACCGTAGGCGGAGTAATAGAGGACGAGAACCTTGGCCATGATGGCCTCCTTTGGGGGTTGAGGTAGGGGAGTTGGTTTTGGGGCCGTCATTGCCGGGCTTGACCCGGCAATCCATCGACCTCGAAAGAACCCTTGCGAAGCTCGATGGATGCCCGGGCTTCTGCTTGAAGACGCGCTTCGCGCTTTTGCCCGGGCATGACGAGTGGAGGTTTTGACTACGCCGCGTCGACGAGCACGAGCTCGGCGTCCTCGAGCGCGGTGATCTTCAGCTTGGCTTCATCGCGGATCGCGGCGCCGTCGCGCGCATTGACGCGCACACCGTTGACCTCGATGCTGCCGGCCGCCGGCACCAGATAGAGGTGGCGGGCCTTGTCGGCGGCGTATTCCGCGCTCTCGCCGGCCCTCAGCGTGGTGGCGAGCACCCGCGCATCGGCGCGGATCGGCAGCGCGTCGTTGTCGCCGTCGATGCCGGAGGCGATGGTGACGAGCTTGCCCGAGCGGTCCGCCTTCGGGAACGGCTTCGAGCCCCAGGTCGGGTGACCGCCCTTCGTCGTCGGCTCGATCCAGATCTGGAAGATCTTGGTCTTGGACGGCTCCAGATTGTACTCGGAGTGACGGATGCCGCTGCCGGCGCTCATCACCTGCACGTCGCCGGCTTCGGTGCGTCCCTTGTTGCCGAGCGAGTCCTGGTGCGTGATCGCGCCTTCGCGAACATAGGTGATGATCTCCATGTTGGCATGCGGATGCGCCGGGAAGCCGGAGTTCGGCGCGATCTCGTCGTCGTTCCACACCCGCAGCGCGCCATGGCTGACATTGGCGGGATCGTAGTAGCTCGCGAACGAGAAGTGGTGCTTGGCCTTCAGCCAGCCATGGTCCGCACCGCCGAGCTCTGCGAATGGTCTGAGTTCGATCATGGTGATTTCCCCTTGATTTAGATGTTGCACGGTCGCCGGGCGTCTACGCCCGGCGTTGATTGCGATCAGGCGCCGAAGCCGCCGTCGACGTTGAGCACGGTGCCGGTCACGAAGGAGGCTTCCGGGCTTGCCAGGAACACGACGCCCGCCGCGACTTCCTCCGGGCGGCCGAAGCGCTGCAGCGCGTGCTGCAAGCGTTGCGTCTCGGCAAACTCGCCGCCGTCCTTCGGGTTCATGTCGGTGTCGATCGAGCCCGGCTGCACCACGTTGACGGTGATGCCGCGCGGTCCGAGGTCGCGCGCCGCGCCCTTGGTGTAGCCGACGACGGCCGCCTTGCTGGCGACGTAGTCGGCAAGCCCCGGGAACGAGGCGCGATCGGCGAGCATCGAACCGACCGTGACGATGCGGCCGCCTTCACCCATCAGCTTCGAGGCGGTGCGGATCGCGGTGATGACGCCGTCGACGTTGATGGCCTCCTGGCGGGCGAGTGTCGCGGTGTCGGCCTTCGGATCGTCGACCGCACCGCCCGATGCGACACCGGCGTTGTTGACGAGGATGTCGAGCCGGCCAAAATCCTTGGCGACGGTCTTCACCAGCTGATCGACATCGGATGACGAGGCCTGATCGGCCTTGTAGGCGCGGGCATTGACGCCCTTGCCCTTCAACTCGGCGACGACGGCTTCCGCCTTTTCGGGAGACGCGACGTAGCTGATCGCGACGCTGGCACCTTCCGCGGCGAGTGCGCGGGCGCTGGCCGCGCCGATGCCGCGTGAACCGCCCGTGACGAGTGCAACCTTGCCCGAGAGCTTCTTGGTCATTGGATTTCTCCACCGATTGAATTTGATGGCACTTGGATATGCCTCCGGCTGTGGTATAGAAATAGAAACTATCGAAACTCATTGTTTCCAAATTGAGCGATCAGGACAACGGCCCATGTCGAAACTGCCGGACTTCGAGGCGCTCGCGATCTTCGCAAAAGTCGTGGAATTACGGTCGTTTGCGGCGGCGGCGACCGAGCTCTCGCTGTCCAAGGCGACGGTGTCGAAGGCGGTCAGCCGGCTGGAGGAGCGGCTCGGCGCGCGGCTGTTCAACCGCACCTCGCGGCGGCTGGCGCTGACCGATGCCGGTCAGAAATTGTCGGAGCGCGCCGCGCGGCTGCTGGCCGACGGCGAGGCCGCCGAGAACGAGGCGCTGGCGCAGTCGACCACGCCGCGCGGCCTGGTGCGGCTCGCGGTGCCGATGAGTTTTGGCATCAAGACCGTGGCGCCGCTGCTGCCGGAATTCATGGAGGCCTATCCGGAGGTCGCGATCGATCTGCATCTGAGCGACGCCACGGTCGATCTGATCGGCGAAGGCTTTGATGCCGGCCTGCGCATCGCGCGGCTGCCGGATTCCTCACTGATCGCGCGGCGGCTGTGCGGCATGCCGCGCTATACGGTGGCGGCGCCGTCCTATCTGAAGCGCCACGGCCGGCCGACCCATCCAATGCATCTCGCCGAGCACAAATGCTTCGGCTACGCCTATCTCTCGACCCAAGGCGCCTGGCACTACACCAATGCGTCGGGCGAACAGGCGAGCGTGCGTCCCTCCGGCCAATTGCGGGTCAACAATGGCGAGGCCGTGATGCCCGCGCTGCTCGCCGGCCTCGGCATCGCCGATTTGCCCGACTTCATCGTCGGCGAGGCGATCGCGCGCGGCGAGGTCGAAGTGATCCTGAAAGGCTGGAAGCAGCCCGAAGGCGCCGTGCATCTCGTCACCCCGCCCGGCGGCCCGCGCCCCGCCCGCGTCGAGGTGCTGGCGGATTTCCTCGCCAGCCATTTCGCCAAAGGCCGCGCCCAGCGGAAATAGAGAGCCGCGCTCACCGAAATAGGAGAGGCCCACACGCAGGCCGACGGCAGTGCGACCCGTCACATTCGTGTCATCCCTTTTAAATTGTATAAGTTGTGTGAGCTAACCCATGATCGTGGGCTTCCGCGATCGTCTATTTCTGCGTCCTGAACCTGTTGCCGCAAAGCGGATTTTCGGAGGAACCAGATGATGGATCTGACCAAGCACGATTTCACGTCATTGTCGGTGAAGGATCTGCTCGATGCCCGCGAGGCCTATCACGTGCATCTGGCCCATCTGCAGTCGGTCTACGCCACGGCGATCGGCCGCTATCTGATCCGGGACAGCGACCGCAACGCGACCGAGCGGCGGCACCATTCCAAGCCGCAGGCGCTCGGACCGCGCACGCTGTTCAATTCGTCGGTCAAGGACTGGTCGTGGCCCTGCATCCTCGTCTTCGTGCGGGACTGGATGAAGCGCTCCGAGCTGAAGAACCATCCGGAGAAGCAGGACCAGCTGGTGCCTCCGTTCCTGTATCTGCCTGACGGGCGCGTCGTGCCCACCTGCGTCGTCAAGGTCGATCCGAACGAGGGCAGCCCCGGCGTCGTCGATCCGCCGGTGTTCAAGAGCGATCTGGTTGGCGGCGGCTTTCCGGTCCAGACCATGATCCAGGGCAAGATCCATCGCGGTTCGATCGGCTGTCTCGTCACCAATGGCGAGACCGTGTTTGCACTCTCCAACCGCCACGTCGTCGGCGCGGCCGGGCGCGAGATCTTCGCCGGCTTCAAGAACACGGAGCGCCGTCTCGGCGTCAGCGATGCGCTGCAACTCGGCAAGCGCGCCTTCAGCGACGTCTATCCCGGCTGGCCCGGCGCGCGCGTGGTCGCCAATCTCGATGCCGGATTGATCCGCGTCGACGACGTCAAGGGTTGGACCGCGCAGGTCTACGGCGTCGGACAGGTCGGCGACGTCGTCGATCTCAATGTCGGCACCTTCCGCCTCGAGATCATCAACCAGCCGTTGATCGCCTTCGGTGCGACCAGCGGATTGATGAAGGGCAAGATCATCGGCCTGTTCTATCGCTACAAGACCGTCGGCGGCATGGAATATGTCAGCGATTTCGTGATCGGTCCGCGCGACGGCGACACGCCGCTCAACAACTATCCCGGCGATCCGGCACGGTCTGGTTTCTCGACGATCCGGACGCGAAGAGGAATGCCGGCGGCGCGCGCATCCTCAGTCCCCTGGCGCTGGAATGGGGCGGCCAGGAATTGTTCGGATCGGGCGGCAAGATTCCGATGCAGGTCGCGCTCGGCATCTGCATGGCGACGCTGTGCCGCGAGCTCGATGTCGAGCTGATCGGCGACTGGAACGCCGGCCACACCGAGTATTGGGGCGAATGGGGACACGTCAAGATCGGCGCCTATGCGACCGGCCTGATCGATGCGAAGCTTCCCAAGCTCTCGGCCATGATGGACGCCAATTCCGACAATATCGGCCTCGACGACAAGCTGCTTGCCGACCTCAAGCCATATCAGCGCGGCGCATTCGCGCCGCTGGCCGACGTCGCCGATCTGGTCTGGCGCTTCACCAGGCACACCGACGAGAGCAACCATTTCGCCGACATGGACAAGCCGGGCAAGGACGGCAAGACGCTGCTGGATCTTTGCGCCGAGTCGACGCGCAACGTCGATCCGAAAGTCTGGAACGACTATTACGAAGGGATCGGCGAGGACCGCCGCGGCGCGTTGCCGTTCCGGGTCTGGCAGATCTTCGACCAGATGGTCGAATATGCCGCCGCCAACAAGAAGCTGGAATTCGTCTGTGCCGCGGGGATCGTCGCGCATTACATCGGCGATGCCTGCCAGCCGCTGCACATCTCGCAATTCCACCATGGCCTCGATCCGAACGACAAAGCGCATGCCAAGGTGCACAGCGTGTACGAGACCACGATGATCGGCCGTCACGGCAAGGATCTCATCAAGATGATCCCCGACGCCCGGACCAGCGACGTCGCGGAGATCGTTGCAGGCGGCACGCCGACCGGGCGCGATGCTGCGGTCGCCGTGGTCGCGCTGATGCAGCGAACCGTGAAGCGGCTGCCGCCGATGACGATCGTCAATTTGTTCAACTCGCATATGGGAAGCGGCCAGGTCGACGTGCTGTGGTCGAAGCTGAAGGATGCGACGGCGGCCTGCATGCAGGACGGCGCCAAGACGCTGGCCCGGGTCTGGGAGGCAGCCTGGCGCGCCGGTGCCGGCGAGGACCGCGGGCAGGGCGGCAAGTTCGACCAAGGCAGTTTGAGCAAGCTCTACAACGATCCGAGCTTCCTTCCTGCATATCCGCTCCAGCAGCTCACACTCGATGCGGACGACCACATCGTTCCCGTCGGGGGAGGTGGAGCACGTCGCCGGAGCGCGTCGACGGCACGGCGCGCGCGCCCGCAAGCCGCGAAGAAGGCAGCCAAGAAAGCGGCCAAGAATTCGGCGAGGAAAGCGGTCAAGAAGGCCGTGGCGCGCAAGCGTCCGGCTGCGGCCGCGCCAGTCCGCCGCGCGGCCGCCAGCAAGAAGACCGCGACCAAACGCGGTGCGGCCAGGAAGCGGTCGGTTGGAAAGACGCGCAAGGCGGGGCGCAAGCACTAAAGCATACCGAGATTAGGTCGACCGCGACGGCACTGCGCTCCCTCTCTCCGCACGCGGGGCGAGGTGAAGCGCATCGGCTGCGACACGCGGGAGCTAAAGTTCAGCGTCCCGCTCCTGCATCATGCGGACGGGAACTTGGGCTTATTGGCCTTCACATTTTGTTGTCTGCGCGAACGATCCTTGGCCGCATTCATTTGCCATTTTTGAAGCAAGTCGCCGCGCGGAACCCGCGTGCGCGGATGAAATCGAACTCTCATTGAATAAAGGCACTGGGCCATGCAGACGGAGCGGATTGTCCTGAGCTTAGCGATCGCGATCGGCGGCCTTGGCGCCGCGGCGCCTGCGTTATCGCAGGAGTATCGCGGCACCTGGGAACAGCAGATGGCGTGCACGCCTGACGTGATGCGGCTGTGCAGCGATCAGATTCCCGACACCAACCGGATCGTCGCCTGCCTGCGGCAGAACACGGCGCTGCTTGGCAGTTCCTGCCGTTCGGTGTTCGAGTCGAATGCGCAACAACAGGCACAAACGCAGGGGCGCGCACCGCAGCCGCAGACGATGCAGCGGCCGCACGCGCCGCAGCAGATGCAGCCGGCCCCGGTTGCGCCGCCGCGGCCCGACGATGATGAGGATTAGTGTCTAGAGCGTTTTCGAGCGAAGTGGACACCGGTTCGCGTGAAGAAAACGCGTCAAAACAAGATTCTCGAGCTTCGGTTCTGATTCAATCAGACCCGAAGCTCTACGCACTGACTTCTGTCTGAGACCTGACTTCGCAGACGTCGACCCATTTGGCCGCGGTCAGCTCGGCCATCCGGTCGGGCGTGATGCGCACCGCGCTGTGGGTCGAGCCTGCGGCCGGCACCACGACGTCGAATGCTTTCAGCGACACATCGCAATACACCGGCAGCGGCGCCTTCAGGCCGAACGGGCAGACGCCGCCGACCTCGTGGCCGGTGATGTCGGCAACCTCGTCGAGGCCCAGCATCTTCGGCTTGCCGCCGAAGGCCGCCTTCACCTTCTTGTTGTCCATCCGCGACGTCCCGGCGGCAACGATCAGCACGACGCGATCGCCGACCCGCAGGCTCAGCGTCTTGGCGATCCGTGCCGGCTCGACGCCATAGGCCTCCGCCGCCAGCGCGACGGTCGCAGAGCTCACAGCGGATTCGATCACGGAGATATCTGGCGCCTTCTCGGCGAAGAAGGCGCGGACGGACTCGAGGCTCATACTGTTCAGGACCTTGCTAGTCAGGATCTGGCAGACACCAGGGCAGGAAGTTCGGAGAGGCCGTGGATCCGATGATCGGGCACCATGCCGAGTTCGTCCATCTGGGTACGCAACGCCCAAAACATCGTCAATGGGGCGACCGTCTCGCTCTCGATGCAGGCCAGCGCCATCGCCTCCGGCGTCACCCGCTCGATCCAGGCGACATTGAGTCCAAACGCCTTGGCGCCGCAGGCGTCCCACGGATTGGAGGAGATGAACAGCACCTCCGCGGGCGGCACGTTCAGCACCTCCTCGATCAGCGTGTAGGCCTCGGGCGCCGGCTTGAACACCTTGTGGGCATCGACGCTGATGGTCGCATCGAGCAGGCGGTCGAGCCCCGAATTGAGCACCAGCGCGTTCAGCATGTCAGGGCTGCCGTTGGAGAGGATCGCGAGCTTCTTGTCTTTCATCGCCTCGAGCGCGGCGACGGCATCCGGATACAGCGCAAGATGCTGATACTTGTCGATGATGCGCCCAAAGGTCGCTTCGTCATATTGCAGGCCAAGGCAGCGCGCAGCGTGTAGGCGAGGGAATCGCGGGTCGCTGTGGCGAAATCCTGGTAGCGCCGCATCAGCGTGCGCAGCCAGGAGTATTCGAGCTGCTTGATGCGCCAGACCTGGGTGATGATGTCGCCATAACCGGGGAATGCATCCTCGGTGATTTCGGCCACTGACTGGACATCGTAGAGCGTGCCGTAGGCGTCGAAGACGATCGCTTTGATTGTCATTGTGGTCTCTCTTGCCCGCCGATCGTCGCATACAGGAATTTCCTGAGTGCGTCGATGGACTGATCCCGAGCCTGCTCGTTGAATTCGAGGTGATGACTGAGCAGCCGCCCCGGTGTGCGATATTGCGGCACGTCAAAATCGTGATGGGCGCCGGGATAGACGATCAGCTCGATCGGATAACCAAGGCCCTGCTGCCGCGAGATGCCGTCATCGTCGCGGCCTTCCGCGAGGTTCCGGCACTCTTGCGCCGGCGTCCAGTCGTCGAGTTCGCCGACGATGATCAGGGTCGGCACGGTCATGTTGCCCTTGATGCCGAGGCAGCGCGGATAGAAGGCGACGGCGGCGCGAAACTTTTCCGTCGCGTTGACCTCGATCGCGCCATGCTCGACAGAGAACAATGCGAGCCATCCGCCTTGCGAAAAGCCGATCACCGCAATGCGTGTCGGATCGACCATGGATTGTCGGCTCAGGAAGCTCAGCGCGCGGTAGGCGTCGTGAACCGTTGCGGCAGGGACATCGCCGGTGCAGGTGTTGCTGATGCCACGCGGGCCGAACCGGTCCACGGTGAGCGTGACATAGCCCCAGGCCGCGAGCCGTTTGCCCCAGCGCTCGTCGAGTTCTCGCCACTGCCCGCTGCAGCCATGCAGCAACACCACGGCGGGCAAGAGACCCGGTCGCTCCGGCCGCCGCAACAGGCCCTGCAGTGGCTGCGCGTTGTTGAGCGGGCTTTCGAACTCGACCAGCACAGAGGGCGCTTCGGCTGCTGCCGCAGGCTTGCCGTCCGCGCTCCCGACCAGGAGCACGGCGAGGAGGGTGGCAAGTCCGGCCCGGTTCGTCATCGGCCGCCCCGCAAGCGTGCGGCCGACGATACTCCCTTAGATCCCCAAAATCTTGCGCGCGTTGGCCTTCAGGACTTTGGGCCGGATCTCCTCGCGGATATCGAGCTTGGCGAAGTCGGCGAGCCAGCGGTCCGGCGTGATGACCGGCCAGTCCGAGCCGAACAGCATCTTGTCCTGCAAAATCGAGTTGATGTAGCGCACCAGGATCGGCGGGAAATATTTCGGCGACCAGCCGGACAGGTCGATATAGACATTCGGCTTGTGGGTCGCGACCGACAGCGCCTCTTCCTGCCAGGGGAAGGAGGGATGCGCGAGGATGATCTTGAGGTCGGGAAAATCGGCCGCGACATCGTCCATGTACATCGGGTTGGAGTATTTCAGCCGCATCCCCATGCCGCCCGGCATGCCCGAGCCGACGCCGGTCTGGCCGGTATGGAACAGCGCGATCGCGCCGCCCTCGTTGATCGCCTCATAGAGCGGATAGGCCATGCGGTCGTTGGCGTAGAAGCCCTGCATGGTCGGATGGAATTTGAAGCCGCGCACGCCGTAGTCCTCGATCAGCTTGCGCGCCTCACGGACGCCGAGCTTGCCCTTGTGCGGGTCGATCGAGACGAACGGGATCAGAACGTCGAGATGGTCGGAGGCGATCTCCAGCATCTCCTCATTCTTGTAGCGGCGGAAACCGGTCTCGCGCTCGGCGTCCACCGGGAAGATCACCGCGGCGATGTTCTTGGCGCGGTAATAGGCCGCGGTCTCCGGCACGGTCGGCGGATGCTTGTGCGGCGACTTGAAATAGTCGGCCATCTGCGCCTGGAAATCGTCATAGCCGTCGTCGCCATGCATGCCGCACGGCTCCTCGGCATGGGTGTGGATATCGATTGCTGTGACCTTTTCGATGTCGGGCAGTTTGAGCTTGGACATTCGGCTTCCCCGGCGGCGTGTTTGTTGGTGATGGAAAATAATTATATGATATAACAATTTCCGCAAGCGGTCTGAGTTGATGGGACGCGATGGCGAAGCGGGCTCGGTTCGGCCGCGAGTGGTCCTTGGGTGGGCGCGAGCGCGGCGTGCGAGCACGATTCGCTGGCCATGAATCCACCGTCAGGGCGCCGCGACGGGATCGGGGCTTGGCGTCGGATATCGCGACGGTCGCCGTTTCTGATGTGATCTCAATGGCGTGGCAGGGTGACCGACACCGGTTCCAGGCCGCGGTATGGCCGAAAATCGGCCCATCTCGGTTGACATTCAACGGTCCGATGGCTTAGAACCCGGCCGTCCCGCGCGGTCGGCCGCTTGTCGGGATAATCCCATTTTGCCATCCATTGGCATTAATCAGGTACGGCCTCCAACACGGGCCTTTCGAAGTAACAGGATTGTCCCATGAAGGTCCGTAACTCGCTGAAGTCGCTGCGCGGCCGCCATCGCAACAACCGTCTGGTCCGCCGCAAGGGCCGCGTCTATGTGATCAACAAGGTCCAGCGCCGCTTCAAGGCGCGCCAGGGTTGATCCGGCGCGGGTCGGCCGATTGCGCCGATCCCAACACATCTCTTTCACAGGTCTTTGACGCCGTGCTGCTTTGCAGCGCGGCGTTGTGCGTCTAGACTTCGGGCCATGGGATTCAACTTCCTTGGACCTGGCAACCGCCGGCTGGCGATCCTGATCGCCGCGCTGCTTGCCGTGCCGGTCTTGGCCATGCCTGTCGCCGCCGCCGCGCAGGACGACCCGCGGGTGGTCCCGCCGCCGAAGGCCCAGAAGAAACTGCCCGAAGCCCCGACCAAGCTGCCGAAGGTTCCGGCCGACCGTACCCGCGGGCTGGATTTCCTGTTCGGCGCGCTGAAGGCTGCGCCCGATGAGGACAGCGCCCGCCACGTCGAGGCGCGGATCTGGGCGCTGTGGCTGCAAACCCCGAGCGATACCGCGGCGCTATTGATGGTGCGCGCCAAGGCTGCGCTCGATGCGCAGAATATCGATGTGGCGCTGAAGCTTCTGGACGCGGTGATCAAGCTCCGGCCCGACTATGTCGAGGCCTGGAACCGGCGCGCGACGATCTATTATCTCAAGAACGACTACGTCCGTTCGCTGGGAGACCTGCAGCAGGTGTTGACCCGTGAGCCCCGCCATTTCGGCGCGCTGGCGGGTGTCGGCATGATCATGCAGGACATGGGCGACGACAAGCGCGCGCTGGACGCCTTCCGCAAGGCGCTGGCTGTCGATCCCTATCTCGAGAAGGTGCCGCAGATCGTCAAGCAGCTGACCGAGAAGGTCGAAGGCCGCGACATCTGATTGCGTGCGATTGACGCGAGGGGACACGTTGCGCGCGAGCTTGATGCTTGCTCGCGATACGGTCCGGTACAGGAGACTAGTGCAGGAACTTGCCGCGGGATGCGCTGTCCTGGGCGACAGCAGCATAGAATTGCTGAAGCTCCGCCTCCAGGTGCTCATTCACGAGCAACAGTGCCTTCAGGGCGCCACGCAGGTCACCATTGCAGCTTGCCACGATCTGATCGATGGCCGCATCGCTAGGGTCGGAAATCATGGTACTCCTCCGATTACTTCCCGTTGAACTCGTCGTGCGGACGCAGGTTCCTGTGGATACAGTGCACAAGCCAAGAAGGATCCCGGTAGCGTCCCGGTTTCGATGAAGCCTCGCCTCTGATGGCGAAATTGCCACCGGCAATCTATGGAATTACTAATGACGGTGGGATGAACCCGCTATCCACAGGCTGGGCGGATTGTGGACAACTGCGCCCCGAGGCGCGAACCGGACAACCGAAAATTGGCTTTCCGAACAAGGGCATCCCAGGGCTGCGGGCAAATCCACGCGAAACCTGGCTTCGCCTTCGTCGTAATTTTCGGGTGCCCAAGACGCTTCAACTACCCAAGACCCTTCGGACCCCCTCGATGTTAATCGCGATCATCGCACTGGCGGCCGCAGGGCTGGCACTGGCCTTGGCGACGCAAATCGGCGTCCAGCTGATCCAGCGCGCCTTTCCGCCGCAGGGGCGAATGATCGAGGTATCCGGCGCGCGGCTGCATGTCGTCGAGCTCGGCCCGCGCGATGCCGCGGGGGCGCCGGTCGTGCTGCTACATGGCGCAAGCTCCAACCTGCGGGCAATGCAGCCGCTCAGCGACCGCATTGCCAAAACGCGCCGGGTGATCCTGATCGACCGGCCGGGCCATGGCTGGAGCACGCGCGCGCGCGTCGCGGATTCGACGCCGGCGATCCAGGGCCGGATGCTCGCGGAAGTGCTGACCAGGCTCGCTATCGACCGGGCGATCGTTGTGGCGCATTCCTGGGCCGGCGCGCTTGCCCTGCGCATGGCACTAGATCATCCGGATCGCGTGGCGGGCCTCGCGCTGCTCGCGCCCGTCGCCTATCCCTGGCGCGGCGGCGCCGGCCGCTACAATGATGTGATCTCGACGCCTTTGATCGGACCGTTGCTGGCGCACACAGTCACGCTGCCGCTCGGTTGCCTCGTCGCCAATTCGGGCGCGCGCGGGGTGTTTGCGCCGCAGCCGATGCCGGCCGATTTCGTCCGCGACAGCGAGACATTGCTCTTGCTGCGCCCGCGCGAATTCATCGCCAATGCGCGCGACCTCGTCACGCTGAAGGCCGCCGTGGTCGAACAGGCGCCGCGCTATGCGGAGATCAAGGCGCCGGTGTCCATCATTTCGGGCGATGTCGACAAGACGGTCTCGACCGGAATCCATTCGCGGCCGCTTGCAGCGTCAGCGCCGAACGCCAGGCTCATCGTGCTGCCGGGTGTCGGCCACATGGTGCAGTATGCGGCGTCCGATCTCGTGGCGTCCGAGATCGAGGCGATGGCCGACCGGTTGGTCCAACCGGCAGCAACAGCGGACAAGATTGCGCCCGCGAATCTGTGATCCGGTGAGGCTTGCGCGGTTGCAGCCTGCCGAACATCATGCGGCTGCGTGGCTCGACAGATAACATCCAAAGGACAAGCCCCATGCGGATCGACAGCATCGCCGACCTCATCGCTGAAACCCTCGCCCAGGCCGGCGTGAAGCGCATCTACGGTGTCGTCGGCGACAGTCTCAACGGCTTGACCGAGGCGCTGCGCAAGCGCGGCACGATCGACTGGCTGCATGTGCGCCACGAGGAGGTGGCGGCCTTCGCCGCCGCGGCCGAATCCCAGATCACGGGCGACCTTGCGGTGTGCGCGGGCTCCTGCGGCCCGGGCAATCTCCATCTCATCAACGGCCTGTTCGACGCGCATCGCAGCCGCACGCCGGTGCTGGCGATCGCAGCACAGATTCCGTCAGCCGAGATCGGCGGCGGCTATTTCCAGGAGACCCATCCGCAGGACCTGTTCCGCGAATGCAGCCATTATTGCGAGCTGGTATCGGATCCGGCGCAGCTGCCCTACATGCTGGAGAATGCGATCCGCGCCGCGGTCGGCAAGCGCGGCGTGGCCGTCTTGGTGCTGCCGGGCGACGTTGCGATGCGGCCGGCGCCGAAGCGCGACATCGCACCGAATGCCGGCCTGCTGCCGCCCGTGCCGGTGGTGCGTCCGGCCGAGGCCGAATTGAACGCGCTGGCCGCGCTGCTCAATGGCGCAAAGCGCGTCACGCTGTTCTGCGGCCGCGGCTGCGCCGGCGCGCATGACGGCCTGATCAAGCTCGCCGAGACGCTGAAGAGCCCGATCGTGCATGCGCTCGGCGGCAAGGAATATGTCGAGTACGACAATCCCTACGATGTCGGCATGACCGGCTTCATCGGCTTCTCCTCGGGCTATGCCGCGATGCACGGCTGCGACGTGCTGCTGATGCTGGGCACCGACTTTCCCTACAAGCAGTTCTTCCCGACCGGCATCAGCATCGCCCAGGTCGATCTCCGCCCGGAAAATCTCGGCCGCCGCTGCAAGCTCGATCTCGGCATCGTCGGCGACGTCGGCGAGACCATCGCCGCGCTGTTGCCGAAGCTCACGGTCAAGACCGAGCGCAAGTTTCTCGACGCCAGCCTTGCGCACTACAAGGACGCCCGCGCCGGACTCGACGATCTTGCCCGCGGCAAGCCGGGGCAAAAGCCGATCCATCCGCAATATCTGGCGCGCCTGCTCAGCGAGCAGGCGACCGAGGATGCGGTGTTCACCGCCGACGTCGGCACGCCGACGATCTGGGCTGCGCGCTATTTGAAAATTAATGGCCGCCGCCGTCTGGTCGGCTCCTGGGTGCACGGCTCGATGGCCAACGCGATGGCGCATGCGATCGGCGCACAGGCGGCGCAGCCGGGGCGTCAGGTGGTGTCGATGTCCGGCGACGGCGGCTTTGCGATGCTGATGGGCGATTTGATCACGCTGACGCAGGCCAAGCTGCCGGTGAAGGTCGTGATCTTCAATAACAGCGTACTCGGCTTCGTCGCGCTGGAGATGAAGGCCGCCGGCTTCATCGAGACCGGCGTCGATCTGAAGAATCCCGATTTCGCGGCGATGGCCCGCGCCATGGGCATTCACGGCGTCAGGGTGGAGGATCCCGGCGAGCTCGAGGGCGCGATCCGCGGCGTGCTCGCGCATGACGGCCCGGCCGTGCTCGACGTCGTGACCGCGACGCAGGAATTGTCGATGCCGCCGACCATCACGCTGGAGCAGGTCAAGGGCTTCAGCCTGTGGGTGCTGCGCGCCGTGATGAGCGGCCGCGGCGACGAGGTGGTCGATCTCGCCAAGACCAATCTGTTGCCGCGCTGATCGCAGCGGACGCACAAAATCAAGCGGCCCTTCCAAGCGGCCTCGCGCGTTCGATGCGCTTCCGCTCGCTCGGCGAGTTCATGGCTTGCCAAAGGTCAGTGCGTCGCTGGACGTTCAGCCAGAACTCCGGGCTGTTGCCGAATACGCGGGCAAGAATCAGCGCGGTTGCCGCGGTGACGTTCCGGCGATCATTGCACAATTCATTGACATGCTTGCGCTGAACTCCCATGGCCTCGGCCCAAGGCGCCTTGGGTCAGCCCCAACGGTGCCATGAATTCTTCCCTGAGAATCTCGCCCAACGTGGCGGGCTTGCGCTTGGTCGTCAGCATGACCCTGCTCCTCCGTCATCTGTAACTGTGGTCGCCGAGGTAGACGCCTTGTGTTTCGCCTCGCGCGCCCGACCACCGAAAGACAAGGCGCCATTGCTTGTTGACGCGAAAGGAATGAAGCCCCGCAAGATTGCCTCGGAGTTTCTCAAAATGATTGCTCGGCGGCACCCGCAGGTCCTGATCAGTCGTCGCATCATCGAGCATCTGCAGCTTGCGAAACAAACGGTCTTCAAGATCCGACGGGATGTTTCGCGATTTCGCGTCCTCCGTGAAGAAAGCACGCAGCCATTCGTCCCGGAAGCTCAGGATCATCGGACGCAGCCCCCTCGATGACCCATTGTACCACACGGTGGTACAAAATCACAACGCCCGCATTGCGGGCGTTGTGAGGGAGTGTCGAGCGGCTTTACTTCTGCTTGCCGTCCTTGTCGAACGACGACACGTAGGCCCACAGATTGTTGGCCTCGGTCTCGTTCTTGATGCCGGCGAAGGCCATCTTGGTGCCAGGGATCTTGGCCTTCGGATCCTTGATGTATTCGAGGAACGTTTCCTTGTTCCAGGTGATGCCGGAATTCTTGTTGGCATCGGAATAACTGTAGTCCGGCGCGGTGCCGGAGTGGCGGCCGTCGAGGCCGTTGAGCTCGGGGCCGACCTTGTTCTTGGCGCCTTCACCGATCGCGTGGCAGGCGAGGCATTTGTTGAACGAGGTCTTGCCGGCGGCGGCGTCCTGCGCCAGCGCGGAGGATGCGGTGGCCAGCGATGTGACGACCGCCAGCGCGCTCAAGGTCTTTAGGTTCATGGGGTTCTCTTCGTTTCGTCCCGGGGGGTAGCGTTTGATTTGTGGCATGTCCGGCTTGGACAGGACAAGCCACGAAACTTTGACAGGTTTCATGGCCGTCCGCTTGTCCGAGAGAGAACTCGGCATTGCGGGGCGGGGCAATCCGACCTTCGGCCGGGTGGCTGAAACAGGGTGACTGAAACAGGTGCAGACCTGATTGATTTGTCGTAACAAATCGGCAAAGCGCACAGCGCTCCGAGGGAACACCGATGTCCATCATGATGCCGGCGGCCGATCAGGCCGTCCTTGCCCGCCGCGCCGAAATCGTTGCCGCCTTGCGCGCAATCGTCCCGGGCGAGGGCGTGATCGACAGTGCCGCCGAAATGCTGGCCTATGAATCCGACGGCCTGACCGCTTATCGGCAGCCGCCGATGGTCGTGGTGCTGCCCGATACCACCGAGCAGGTCGCGAAGGTCCTCAAATATTGCCAGGAGCAGGGCATCAAGGTGGTGCCGCGCGGCTCCGGCACCTCGTTGTCCGGCGGCGCGCTGCCGCTTGCCGACGGCGTCTTGCTCGGGCTCGGCAAGTTCAAGCGCATTCGCGAGATCGACTTCGACAACCGCGTTGTCGTCACCGAACCGGGCGTCACCAACCTTGCGATCAGCCAGGCGGTCGCCCATGCCGGTTTCTACTACGCGCCCGATCCGTCGTCGCAGATCGCCTGCTCGATCGGCGGCAATGTCGCGGAGAATTCCGGCGGCGTGCACTGCCTGAAATACGGCATGACCACCAACAATGTGCTGGGCTGCGAGATCGTGCTGATGAGTGGCGAGATCCTGCGCATCGGCGGCAAGTCGGCCGAGAACGCCGGCTACGATCTGATGGGGATCATCACCGGCTCGGAGGGGCTGCTCGGCGTCATCACCGAGATCACGGTGCGCATCTTGCAGAAGCCCGAGACGGCGCGCGCGCTGATGGTCGGTTTCGCCGAGGTCGAGGCGGCCGGCGAATGCGTGGCCGCCATCATCGGCGCCGGCATCATCCCCGGCGGCATGGAGATGATGGACAAGCCGGCGATCCACGCCGCGGAAGCCTTCGTCCATGCCGGCTATCCGCTCGACGTCGAGGCGCTCCTGATCATCGAGCTCGACGGGCCCCAGGTCGAGGTCGACGAGCTGATCAAGCGGGTCGAGGCGATCGCGCAGGGCTGCGGCTCGACCTCGTGCCAGATCTCGACCTCGGAGGCCGAGCGCAATCTGTTCTGGGCCGGTCGCAAGGCGGCTTTCCCCGCGGTCGGGCGGATCTCGCCGGACTATCTCTGCATGGACGGCACCATCCCGCGCGGCGCGCTGCCGAAGGCGTTGGCGCGGATCCGCGAACTCTCGGAGAAATACGGCCTCGGCGTCGCCAATGTGTTCCACGCCGGCGACGGCAATCTGCACCCCTTGATCCTCTACGATGCCAACAAGCCGGGCGAGATCGAGAAAGCCGAAGCGTTCGGTGCCGATATCCTGCGTTGCTGCGTCGAGCTCGGCGGCGTGCTTACAGGCGAGCACGGCGTCGGCATCGAGAAGCGCGACCTGATGCCGGAAATGTTCACCGAGATCGACCTCAACCAGCAGCAGCGGCTGAAATGCGCCTTCGATGCGGAGGGTCTGCTCAACCCCGGCAAGGTGTTTCCCACGCTGCACCGCTGCGCCGAGCTCGGCCGCGTCCATGTGCACGCCGGCAAGCTGGCCTTCCCGGATATCCCGCGGTTCTAAAGCATGATCCGGAAAAGCGCGAAGCGGTTTTCCGAAAAGATCATGCTCAAACAAGGAGCTAAAGCGCGATGACGATTCAACCTGATCTCATCGCGCTTTAGGGCGATCGGTACATTTCGATCGATCGCGCTAGCCAGCCGATAACCTTAACCGATGCTTGCCGCGATGGCCGTGGCAGGTCGTGACGGCTGCCGTTGCGCGTCGCTGCAATTGCGGGCGGCCACCGTTTACACGGCCTTCAACTGTTCCTCGGTATTTTCCCAAGATGCATGTCTTCGGGAGCACATCGATGCCCAGCCTGGCTGATCAGCTGGCTCTTTCGCGCAATCGGCCCGCAGGTTTCGACTACATGCGGATTGTGCTGGCGGTATCGATCATCTGCCTGCACAGCCTGAACGTGACGCTCGGGCTCGGCCGGGCGCTGGAAATATTGGGCTCGTTCCGCATCGGCATCGCGATGATCCTCGCGCTGTTCTTTGCGCTCAGCGGCTTCCTGGTGACGGCGAGCCTGCAGCGGTGCAAGAGCCTGATCTCCTTCCTCGGCCTGCGCGTGCTTCGGATCGGACCCGCGCTCGCGGTCGAGACGACGCTGTCGGCCGTCATCATCGGCTCGGTCTTTACCGAACTGCCGTTGGCGCAGTATGTCGCGGACCCGACATTCCACGCCTATTTTCTCAACATGGTCGGCGACATCCATTACGAGCTGCCGGGCGTCTTCCTGCACAATCCGCTGCCGGACGTGGTGAATGCCCAGCTCTGGACGGTGCCGTATGAATTGTGGTGCTACGTCATCCTGGCGCTGCTCGCGGTGACCACGATCTGCTTCAACAGGGTGGCGTACCTTGTGTTCCTGGTGATCGTTCAGGTCGCGCTGGTGAGCTACGACGTCTACCGCTGGGAGGAGGTGCCGATCCAGCTTCGCCCGCACCTTCTGGTGTTCTGCTTCCTTGCCGGTGTCGGCTTCTACCTCTGGCGCGACAAGGTGCCGTACAACCGCACGGCCTGCCTGATCGCGCTGCTGCTGTGCACCGCCGGCATGGCCACGGGACGCGGCGACGCGTTGGCCCCGGTGCCGGCCGCCTATGTCGTGTGCTATCTCGGCCTGATGAATCCACGGCGGAGCTGGATCGTGTCGTCAGGCGATTACTCCTACGGGCTCTATCTCTATGGGTTCGTCATCCAGCAGTGCGTTGCCGCGTTCGGCCCGCCGGTACAGCACTGGTATCTGAATATCCTGATCAGCCTGCCGCTTGCCTTCGGCGTCGCCGTCGCGTCCTGGCATCTCGTCGAAAAACATGCGCTGCGGCTCCGCGGCCATGTCGAGACGTTCGAGGCCGCGGCGCTGTCGCGGATTTCGATCATCGGCTTCTGGCGCAGGTCGTCCGAGCGGGTCGGCTTGCGCGCAAGGCTCGGCAACAGCAGCGCATCGATCTGATCTGCGCGCGCGGGAAGGATTGGTATCCTCCCCGCGGCGCCGTCGATCACAGCAGCACGTATTGCGTCCGTTCGCGCTTGGCGAGCAGCGGCAGCGCCTGTTCCGCGATGTAGGTCTTGAAGTAGGCGCTCTCCGCATGCGCCTTGAACGCCGCTTCGTCCTGGAACAATTCGTAGAACAGGAATTGCGCCGGATTGTCCTTGCCGCGGCCGATCAGGAACAGCTTGGTGCCGGGGTCCTTCTGCGCCTCGGGCAGGAAGCCATCGAGGATTGCCGCGACCTTGTCGGCCTGGCCTTCCTTTGCTTCCCATTGCGCCACGACCAGCAGGCCTGATGTGTTGATCGCATCGCTGATGGTTCTCGTGCTCATCGCATAGTGCTTCATTTGCATTCCTCCGTTGCTTTGCTCCGATCGAGCTTGCGATCCGGTCCAGGGCGAGACGCCGGCGATCGTCATGATCGCGGCGAACGAGCCGATGGCCGATCGTCGGGTGAGCATCATCGTCGTGGTCGTGACGTCCGAACGTTTCATGATCGCCTCCAGATGAAGTGCGCCAACCGTCGTGCCGGCCGAACCGCCCGCGAGAGATAGTGGATCGTGCTGCGCACTCGGTTAGGCGACGGTCGAAATGTCGATGTCGTGAAAATGGTTCGACATCGGTCGAAGTGTTACGTCTCCGCCTGCGCAGGACGCGCGATGTGGCCAAAACCTCGAGCTGGGTGGCCCGACCGCCGTTCCCACCTTTGTTGGGTGGCAAGCCCCGCTCCCGGACCATTCCGTCGGCATTGCGAGGGTGGGGCTCGTCGCATTTGATCTCGGAGCCAAACTTCGTTACCGACTAGCGTGTGGAAACGCTGAAAGTCAGAGACGTCCAGGACGTCGAAGAAGTGGTGCGCGCCGCTGTCGCCAGCGAGCAGCCGCTTGAGGTCATTGGTCATGGATCGAAACGCGCCATCGGCCATCCGATGGCGACCAATGCGGTGCTCGACGTCTCGGTGCTGAACGCGGTCAGCTCCTATGAGCCGAACGAGCTGATCATCACCGTGCAGGCCGGCGCGCCGCTCGCCGACGTGCAATCCCTGATCGACGCCAAGAACCAGCAATTCGCCTTCGAGCCGATGGACATGTCCGTGCTGCTCGGCAGCGGGGGAGCCGGCACGATCGGCGGCATGATCGGCGCCGGCCTTGCCGGGCCGCGCCGCATCAAGGCCGGCGGCGCCCGGGATCATCTGCTCGGGGCGCACGCGGTGTCCGGATTCGGCGACAGTTTCAAGACCGGCGGGCGGGTGGTGAAGAACGTCACCGGCTACGATCTCTGCAAGCTGCTCACCGGTTCCTGGGGCACGCTGGCGGTCATGACCGAAGTGACGCTCAAGGTGATGCCGAAGCCGGAAGCCGAGCGGACGCTGGTGCTGCGCGGGCTCGACGACGTCACCGCCAACAAGGCGATGACGGCAGCGCTGGGCTCGCCCTTCGACGTGTCGGGCGCGGCGCATTTGCCTGGTTCGGCGCTGCGGTCCGGGACCGGCGCGCTCGCCGGCCTCGCAGCCTCCGGCCAGCCGGTCACGCTGGTGCGGCTTGAGGGCATTTCGGCGTCGGCGGCGCACCGGGCGGCCTCGCTCAGCCAGACACTCTCCTCCTATGGAACGGTCGACGGCCTGGCTGACGACGCCTCGGCCTTGATCTGGAGTGCGCTGCGCGACGTGGTGCCGTTCGCGGCGAACGGCGCGCTCGGGGCCTGGCCGGTGTGGCGCATCGTTTGCCCGCCGGCCTCAGGCGGCGCGCTCGGTCAGGCGTTGTCGCGCGCCACCGGCGGCGACGTGATCTACGATTGGGGTGGCGGGCTGATCTGGGCCGCGGTGCCGCCCAATGCCGACGCGCAGGCCGCGCTGGTCCGCGGCCAGGTCGAGGCGGTCGGCGGGCACGCCACCCTGATCCGCGCTACCGAGGATGTTCGCCGTGCGGTCGACGTGTTCCAGCCGCAGCCGGCCGGGCTTGCCGCACTCGGCGAACGGGTCCGGGCGAGTTTCGATCCGAGGTCGGTCCTCAACCGCGGCCGGATGATTCGAGGCGGGGGGGCATGAAGACCGAGTTTACCCTGGCGCAGCTCGCCGATCCCGACATCAAGGAAGCCGACAAGATCCTGCGCGCCTGCGTGCATTGCGGCTTCTGTACCGCGACCTGTCCGACCTATGTGCTGCTCGGCGACGAACTCGATAGCCCGCGCGGCCGCATCTACCTGATCAAGGAGATGCTGGAGAAGGACAAGCCGCCGACGGCGGACGTGGTCAAGCATATCGACCGCTGCCTGTCGTGCCTCGCCTGCATGACCACCTGTCCGTCGGGCGTGAACTACATGCACCTCGTCGACCAGGCCCGGGTCCGGATCGAGCGGGATTACGAGCGGCCGCTGACCGAGCGGCTGCTGCGGTCGGTGCTCGCTTTCGTGCTGCCGCGGCCGGGCCTGTTCCGGATCAGCATGATCCTGGCCGGGCTCGCCCGTCCGTTCACAGCTCTGCTGCCAACGCCGTCGGTCGGTGCGGCGAGCCCGGGCCTGCTGCGGCGGATCAAGGCCATGCTGGCGTTGGCGCCGCGCGGCCTGCCGCCGCCGGGCCCGGCTGCGGGAACCGTGTTTGCGGCGACCGGCCGTCGGCGTGGGCGGGTCGCGCTGCTGCAGGGCTGCGCCCAGCAGGTGCTGGCGCCACGCATCAATCAGGCTGCGATCAACGTGCTGACCCGGCACGGCGTCGAGGTGGTGCTGGTCAAGGACGAGCAATGCTGCGGCGCGTTGACCCATCACATGGGACAGGACGCCGACGCGCTGGCGCGCGCACGGGCCAACGTCACGGTGTGGCAAAGGGAAGCGGACCAGAACGGGCTCGACGCCATTCTGGTGACGACCTCGGGCTGTGGGACAGTCGTCAAGGACTAAACGGCTACCTGTTGCGCGAGGACAAAACATTCGCGGAAGCGGCCGAGCGAATCTCGGCGCTGGCAAAGGATATCACCGAGTATCTCGCTGGCCTCGAGCTCGCGCCTTCAACGCAGAAAGGCGACATCACCGTCGCCTATCACTCGGCTTGTTCGTTGCAGCATGGACAGAAAATCACTCAACTTCCGAAAGAATTGCTTTCCAAGAATGGATTCGTGGTGAAAGATGTGCCCGAGAGCCATTTGTGTTGCGGTTCGGCGGGGACCTACAACATTCTCCAGCCCGACATTGCGAGCAGATTGCGCGATCGCAAGGTCGCCAATATTGCGCTTGTCAAACCGGACATGATCGCTGCGGGCAATATTGGTTGCATGGTTCAGATTGCCGGCGGTACGTCAGTTCCTGTGGTGCACACGATTGAGCTTCTCGATTGGGCGACAGGAGGTCCCCGGCCAGGATTGAATTGATCGACTGCCATTCGAGCATGATCCGGACCCCAGCCTTGCCCTGACGCAAACTGAAGGACCGGCGCTTCCCTGCCACAGACGCGAAGCGATCGCGCGGCCATCATGCCCGACAAGCGAAGTGGAAGGTGCCTCTCCTCGAGGTGCAACTGCTGACCGGCAAGCGATCACTTCAATACGCGGTGGACTCAAATCAGCGGCAACAGGAGGACCACGATGGCGAAGTCGAAGAAGGCGAAGAAAAGCAAGAAGGCCAAAAAGGCCAAGAAGGCGGTAGCGGCGAAGAAGAAGTCCGCGAAGAAGTCGGCCAAGAAGACTGCGAAGAAGGCCGCGAAGAAGTCTGCAAAGAAATCGGCGAAGAAGTCAGCCAAGAAGACCGCTAAGAAAGCTGCGAAGAAGGCTGCTCCGAAGAAGGCCGCGCCCAAGAAGGCCGCGAAGCCGGCTGCGAAGAAGGCCGCCAAGAAGAGCGCTCCGAGGAAGGCCGCCGCGCCGAAGCCGGCTGCCCCGGTTGCAGCGCCCCCGGCGTCCGAGCCCGCGCCGCAGCCGGCCCCGAGCTGGGCCACGCCGAGCCACGAGCCGGCGCCGAGCTGGGGCACGTCCGACAGCGAGCACCACTAGCCGAACCTGCACCGGTTCACCTGATCGAAGCCGCAGCGGACGCCGCTGCGGCTTTTTCCGTATCGGCCGTCCGTAGTTTTGCGGAGGCGCGATTCGCGTCGATACCGACCGCAGTATGTCGAACTGTTGCTCGAATCCGATTTTGCGTGCCGCTCAACCGGGGCGGGAGCCATGAGTCTTGTGGTGCAAATGCAACACCCGTCAACCAACGTGTGGCGAGAGTGCTGGAACGCCTAAAAAGTCGGCACATGCATGTCTTTTTGGCTTCACGGTCCCGTGCATGGGCTTCAGATTGAACCCACGCGATTTAGTCGCAGTCCGTTATCGCGCGCCCTGGGGGCCACCGGAGCTGGGCTGTCTGGAAAAGTAGATGGGGATCGTCATGAAGAAACTGGCTTTGTTAGCAACGGCGCTAGCAATGATTTCGAGCTCGGCAATGGCAGCTGACATGGCGGTGAAGGCCGTCAAGGCGCCGCCGCCGGCTCCGTTCGATCCCTGGGACGTCGCCTTTGGCGCCGGCATCATGAGCGACTACATCTTCCGCGGCGTCACCCAGTCCAACCACAATCCGTCGGTCACCGCCTATTTCGAGCCGCGCTACAACGTCAACAAGGACCTGCAGCTCTACATCGGCACCTCGACCGAAAGCATCTCCTTCGCCAACCGCGCTGCGGCTGAGGTCGACGTCTATGGCGGTATCCGTCCGACCTTCGGCGCCTTCGCCTTCGACATCGGTGTCTGGGGTTACCTGTATCCGGGTGGAACCTGCTACTTCGGCGCGCCGACCGACACTGCCGGCAAGCTGCTCAGCCCGGAGTGCGCAGCCAACGCCCTGCTGAACGGCAACGTGATGAAGAAGGACGTCTCATTCTTCGAAGTCTACGGCAAGGCGACCTGGACCATCAACGACAACTGGGCGTTCACCATCAACGAGTACTACTCGCCCAACTTCCTCAACACCGGCGCCTGGGGCAACTACTCCTCGATCATCGGCAAGTACACTGCGCCGAGCACCGTGTTCGGCACCAGCGGCGTCGGCATGTATGTGTCGGGTGAGTTCGGCCGGCAGTGGCTCGGCACCTCCGACAGCTTCTACGGCGTTCCGGCGTTCCCGAACGGCATCAAGTATGCCGACTACAACACCTGGAACATCGGCATCGGCTTCACCTACAAGGTGTTCACGCTCGATCTGCGCTACTCCGACACCGACCTGTCGAAGGGCAATTGCAGCGCCTTCACCAGCGACTTCACCGCGGGCGGAACCACCAACGTCACCCCGATCAACCCGCTCGGCACGGGCTCCAACTGGTGCGGCGCGGCCGGTATCGCCAAGCTCTCGGTCGACTTGACCGCGATGTCCAACCTAAAGTAATTTCCTCTTCTGAGGATCGGGGGGCGGCAGAGCAATCTGCCGCCCCCCTTTTTGCTTTGCGGGGTACCGGTGGTGGTGCTTGGCTGGCCGCCATCGCCTATGGCCGGCGTCGCGAGGGGCAGCCGCAGGCCGCGGCCGACCCGGTCACACAGCTACGACGCGGCGGCCTCGACCTTGTCACGCAAGGTGAAGCGGTCGCCGTCGCGAACCAGCGAAATGTTGCGCTGGTGGAAGGCGTCGAGCGTCGAACGGTGGCCGATCGAGACCACCGTGGTGTCGGGCAGCTTCTCCGCCATCAATCGGTACAGCGCGGCCTCCGACGGCTCGTCGAGCGAGGCCGTCGCCTCGTCGAGGAACAGGAATTGCGGCGCATGCAACAGCGCCCGGGCGATGCCGAGCCGCTGCTGCTCGCCGAGCGACAGCATCCGGTTCCAGTGCGCTTCTTCCTCGAGCCGCGCCGCGAGCTGCGGCAGTCCGACGGCGGTGAGGACCTCGCGGACCCGTCCCGCATCGTAGCTTGCAGCCTGGCCCGGATAGACCACCGCGCCATGCAGCGAGCCGATCGGCAGATAGGGACGTTGCGGCAGCATCATCAGGCTGGCATTGGCGGGGATATGGACGGCGCCGCGGCCGAACGGCCAGATGCCGGCGACCGCGCGGAACAGCGTGGACTTGCCGGCGCCGGAGGGACCGGTGACCAGGGTGCGTTCATTGTCGCGAAGGCTGAAGCCGTCAGCCGCGAGCAGCGGCTTGCCGTCCGGCAGGGTGACCAGGAGATCGTCGAGATCGATCGTGTCGCCGGCTGTGGGCTTGACGTGGATGATGTCCTGCCGCTGCGCGAGCGCATCGCCACCGCGGACCGAGTTCTCGAAGCCATCGAGACGCGCGACCACCGATTGCCATTCGGCCAGCGTCCGGTAGGCCGAGATGAAGAAGGACAGTGAATCCTGCACGCTGCTGAAGGCGGACGCGGTCTGCATCATGCCGCCGAGCTGGATCTTGTTGGCGAAATAAGCCGGTGCGATCAACACATAGGGGAAGATCACGGCGGCTTGCGAATAGGTCGCGGTGAACGCGGTCAGCTTCTTGGTTCGTTGCATGATGTCGAGCCAGTTCCCGACCACGAAGCCGAAGCGATCGAGCAATCGCGTGCGCTCGGCCGGTTCACCGTGGAGCAGTGCAATCTGCTCGGCGTTCTCACGGGTCCGTACCAGGTTGAAGCGAAAATCGGCCTCGAACCGCTGCTGCCGGAAGTTGAGGTCGACCAGCGGCCTGCCGATCACATGGGTCAAGACCGTTCCGAGGATCGCGTAGACCAGCGCGCCCAGCACCAGATAGCCGGGAATCGCGAGGTCCTTGCCGAACAGATGCAGCGGCGCCTGATTGGAAAGGCCCCACAGGATGAAGACGAAGGAAGCAAGCGTCACCACGGCGCTCAATAGTCCGATCCCGAGCGTCAGGGTCTGTTCGACGAAGCGCTGGGTGTCGTCGGCGATACGCTGGTCCGGGTTATCAGCGGCGTCGCCGAGCAGTTGCATGCGATAGTGGGTTGGCGTCGTGCAGCCAGCCGCCGAGATAACGCGTGGTCATCCAGCGCCGCCAGCGGATCTGCAGCCATTGATTGAGATAGAGCTGGTAGACTTTCAGGCCGATCCAGAACGCCGCAAGCACGCAGAAATAGCCGATCTGATAGGTGAAGACCGCCTGATCGCGCTCCTGCAGCGCGTTGTAGAAAACATTGTTCCAGCGGTTGAACAGCACGGTCAGAAACACGCTGGCGAGCTCGATGATCACCACCGCGGCCAACAGTCCGCGGCCTGCCCATTTGTCGTCGGAGTTGAAATAGGGCGAGGCGATGCGCCACACCGTCGCGAGCGTCGAGCGAATGTTGTTCACAGATTATCGTCTCCGGGGAAGTGGCCGCAACGGCCTGAAGAATCGGGACAATCGGCGTGGTCCTCGACTAAAGTCGTAGGTCTGGCATGCAAGCGTTGGCTTGTCCCGGCGATCGAGTCAACCCTAGCATGACGACAACGGCGAGGGGCGGGGGACCTTCGATTTTTCGCGAGGATGTGAGCGATCCTTACCGATCGTTCATTCGCGAGCCGGGGCTGCAATTCTTCCGACGGACTCCCGCAATCGCACCAGCGCGCCAGCCTGCACCGAGGCCGGGGCGCTGCACAAGAATGTGGGAAGGACCCCGAGATGAGCACCTGGAATCAAATCTACAATCCGCTCGGCAATGCCGGGCTGTCGACGATCGCGGCCGCCATTCCCGTGGTCACGCTGCTGGTGCTGATCGCCAGCGGCAAGGTGAAGGCGCATATCGCCGCCATCGTCGCCGTGATCGTGACCAACCTGATCACGATCTTCGTGTTCACGATGCCGGCCGGCATGTCGATCCGCGCATCGATCCTCGGCATCGTCACCGGATTCTTTCCGATCGGCTGGATCGTGCTCAACGTCATCTTCCTCTACCAGGTCACGGTGAGATGCGGGAAGTTCGAGCTGCTCAAGCGCGCGGTCGGCGGCGTCACCGAGGATCGCCGCCTGCAGCTGCTCCTGATCGCGTTCTCGTTCGGCGCCTTCTTCGAGGGCGCTTCGGGCTTCGGCACGCCGGTCGCGATCACCGGCGCGGTGCTGATCGGGCTCGGCTTCTCGCCGCTCGCGGCCTCCGGCCTGTCGCTGATCGCCAACACCGCCCCGGTGGCCTACGGCGCGCTCGGCACGCCGATCCAGGGGCTTGCCTCGGTCACGGGGCTCGACCCCTACATCCTGGGCGCCATGGTCGGCCGGCAGCTGCCGCTGTTCTCGCTGATCGTGCCGTTCTGGGTGGTGTGGGCGTTCGCGGGCTGGCGCGGCATGAAGGAAATCTGGCCGGCCATCCTGGTCACCGGCGTGTCGTTCGCGGTCCCGCAATTCGTGATCTCGAATTACATCAACCCCTGGATCGTCGACATCGGCGCCTCGCTGATCTCGATGGGCGCGCTGATCCTGTTCCTGAAGGTTTGGCAGCCGCGTCAGCTCTGGCTGTCGCCCGCGCTGCGCGGCCGCGATGAATCGGCGGCGACGATGGCGGCAGCCAAGCCGCTCGACAAGACGCCGTTGACCCAGGGCGAATTGTGGAGCGCGCTGCTGCCGTGGATCATCGTCTGCATCCTGATGCTGATCTGGGGCAACGGCGCCTTCAAGACCTGGGCGAACGCCAACTTCACCTGGAACTATGCGGTGCCCGAGCTCGACAAGCTGATCTTCAAGGTGCCGCCGGTAGCCGCCAAGCCGACGCCGGAAGGCGCCGTGTTCAGCTTCACCTATCTGTCGTTCACCGGCACCGGCATGCTGATCGCGGCGATCATCTCCGGCCTCCTGATGGGCTTCTCGCCGCTCAAGCTGATCGCCGAGTACGGCCGCACCATCCGTCTCTGCGCGATCTCGCTGATCACGATCTCCGCGATGCTGGCGATCGGCACGCTGACCCGCCTCTCCGGCGTCGACGCCACGCTCGGCCTCGCCTTCGCGGCGACCGGCGTGCTGTACCCGTTCTTCGGCACCTTACTCGGCTGGCTGGGCGTGGCGCTGACCGGATCGGATACCGCATCGAACGTGCTGTTCGGCAATCTGCAGAAGATCACCTCCGAGCAGCTTGGCCTGTCGCCGATACTGATGGCGGCGGCGAACTCCTCGGGCGGCGTGATGGGCAAGATGATCGACGCGCAATCGATCGTGGTCGCCTCCACCGCGACCAACTGGTACGGCCACGAAGGATCGATCCTGCGCTACGTGTTCCTGCACTCGATCGTGCTGGCGTGCCTGGTCGGTCTGTTCGTGACCTTGCAGGCCTATGTCTATCCGTTCACGACGCTGGTGCTGAAATAGCGCGGCGAGGCGTCGCCCAAACGAAGATCCCCGCGGGTGCGAGCCTGCGGGGATTTTGCTTTACAAGTGCTTTTTCTCGCGCCGCCATTCTGGCCAATCGCAGCCTCGTCCCATACAAGGGCGGCGTCGCAATTGCTGGGAATGGCGTGATGTCGATGAGGCGGATTCTGAACGGCGGCATGGCCGCGTTGGTGGTCGTTGCAGCGGCGCTTGGCGCGGGGCCGGTCCAGGCCCAGGAAGAATTCCCGTTCGGCTTCGTGATGACGCTCGATGCCGCGCGCATGCCGGGCTCCAAGCGGATTCCCTCGATCGAGGTCGGCGACGATGGCGAGGTGATCCTCGAGCTGTGGTGCGACGGCGGCAAGGGCCAGTTCTCGGTTGCCGGCAACACCATCGTGTTCGTTCCCGGCGCGATGGAGAACCGCAACTGCACGCCGGACCGGGCGCAGGCCGACAAGGATCTGCTCACCGCGCTCGGAGAGATGACGAGTTGGCGGCGGCAGGGTGATCAGGTCACGTTCATCGGAAGCAAGTCGCTGCGTTTCGTGATCAACAGCAACTAGAGCATGATCCGGAAAAGTGCGAAGCGGTTTTCCGAAAAGATCATGCCCAAGCAAAAAAGTGACGAACTCATCGCGCTACTGCGTCGAACGCGCGCTCAGGGCGTTGCGACCAATCCGCTCGCGGTGGCAACGATCCAGCGATTGCCCCAGCGCACGATGGAATCGACCCGGCCGAGGCCTGGGACGACGTCGCCGCGTGCGGCCATCTTGACACCCTCCGGCCCCTCGAGCACGGCGGTGCCGTCGCGGACTTCGACCACCGACCATCCGGGAATCGTGCTTGGCCGGGTCTCCGCCGCCGCCACGGGCGGCTTCGTCCCGAGCGCCGCGGCCTGCGCGTTCAGGGTGGTGGGCGCGGCGCCGAGAGCGAGCGGGCGCAGGCTGGCAGGGGTGTTCTTCGGAATGCTGCCGGTGACGGCGGGGTCGGCGTTGGACGCGGTCCGGCGCTCGCCCCTCGATTCGCTTCTTGGGCTCGGCCGGGTCTCGGCAACGTGCGGGACCGGCGCTTCCTTCTGGGCCACCGGGACCGGGGCGGGAGCCGCAAAATCGTGCCAATTGGCGCCGCCGGTCCATCCCAGCACGAAGCTTGCGGCCAGTGCGGTCGCTGCCAGCAGCGCGGTGCCGATCCGGTCGGCGAACGGCTCCCGCAGCAGCAGGGCGGCGTCGTGGTTCTCGCCTGAGACGTCCCAGAGGTCCGCCGTCTGCGCCGGCGAATGACCCTCCGTCACATCCGTTGGCCAGATGCTCCCAGGACTGATCGGCTCGCGGTCTTGCATGGCGTGACCCGTGTTCGGTGACGCAAAGGATGATCCTCGAAACTAAATCGAGCCTTAATTTTCGGTGACCGAACTGCGGCAGCACGAAGTCTTTTGGTCGCAGTCCCCGCAAATTGACGGGGCGGTGAGGGCGGCCGACAATCGCGACGACGACCCTGCATTGGGCCAGAGATGCACAAGCCTGAAATCAGCATCGCCCCCGAAGACCCGCGGCAGCCCGACGTGCGGCAGCTGATCGATCTATCGGACGCCCACATGCAGGCGCTATATCCGCCTGATAGCAATCACCTCGCCGCCGTCGAGACGCTTGCCGTCCCGGATACGGTCTTCCTCGTCGCGCGGCGTGATGGCGAGGTGCTCGGGTCGATCGCCTTCCGCCCTATCGCGCCCGGTCATGCCGAGATGAAGCGAATGTTCGTGCGTGCCGACGCGCGCGGGCACGGGCTCGGCCGCCGCCTGCTCGACGCGCTGGAGGACGCCGCGCGCGACCGGCGGATCGCGCGCATCAGCCTGGAGACCGGAATCCGGCAGCCGGAGGCGATCGGGCTCTATCGCGCCGCCGGCTACCAGGAGTGCCCGCCGTTCGGGGACTACGCGCCCGATCCACTCAGCCTGTTCCTGACCAAGCGCCTCTAACTCCAAGCGGTCGTTTCCGGACGCCGTCACCGCAAAGCGGGTCGTCGTGGCGCTTAGGCGCCGCTATAGCGGTGGCATGCTCGATTTCGCCGCCCAGTATGCAGCCTTTCAGCGCCGCGACCCGGCCTGGGACGGCATCGTGTTCGTCGCGGTCAGGACGACGGGCGTGTATTGCCGTCCGGTGTGCCGGGCGCGCACGCCGCTCGCCCGCAATGTGCGGTTCTACGGCAGCGCCGCGTCGGCCGAGCGCGCCGGCTTCCGGCCCTGTCTGCGCTGCCGTCCCGAGGCGGCGCCGTTCTGCCCGGCATGGAAAGGCACCAGGACGACGGTCGAGCGCGCGCTGGCGCTGATCGAAGCGGGCGCCCTCGACCGCGGAAATGTCGCTGCGCTGGCCGATCGGCTCGGCATCGGCACGCGGCATATGTCGCGTCTGTTCGCCGAGCATCTCGATGCCTCGCCGCTGCAGGTCGCGCTCTCGCTGCGCGTGCAGCGCGCCAAGCGACTGATCGACGGCAGCGATCTCCCGATCTGTCGGGTGGCGCAGCGCGCCGGCTTCTCCAGCGCAAGGCGCATGAACGCCGCATTCGCAAAGCTCTACGGCCGCTCGCCCGTCTCGCTGCGACGGAAGCGGCTGCCAAACATCACGATGCAATAATGGAGATCAGCAATGGCCAAGAGCTACGGCACCGTCAGTGCCGAACAGAAACTCAGGATGAGCGGCCTCGAATTCGTCCAGGGGCTCGCCAGCGGCGCGTTGCCGCTCAACACCATCGCGCGGACGCTCGGCTATGACGTCACTGAAGCCGAGCACGGCCGCGTCGTCGTCGCGCTGCTGCCGACGGATGCGCATCTCAATCCGGCAGGCACCGTGCATGGCGGGCTCACCGCGACACTGCTCGACAGCTGCATGGGCCTTGCCGTGCAGTCGACGCTCGATGCCGGAACGAGCCAGACCACGCTCGAATTCAAGATCTCGCTGGTGCGGCCGATCACGCCGGACACCGGCCCGATCCGGGCCGAGGGCCAGGTGCTCAATTGCGGCCGCCGCATCGGCACCGCGGAAGGCAGGGTCACCGACGAGAAGGGGCGGCTGCTCGCGCATGGCACGACGACGTGCCTGATCTTTCCGGCTTGATGAAGAGCCGCTGCGGAGAGCCTGCGCCGGCACCGCATCAGGAGATGCGATGCCGGCGCAGGCAACATTGGAATGCGTCCAGCGAGCCTGCGGATTAGAGCCGCTACCCGAGCGCAGGGAGGTGCGTTCGGGTAGCCGCGATGCGATCGTCGATGAAACGCCGGTTCACCCGGCGTAGCCACTCTGTTCAGGCAAGCGAATGAGGCCGAGCTGCAGCATGGCGGTCAGCGCATCTTCCTGTCCGAGCTCCTCGGCGATCCGTCCGTCCCGCACGCGCAGCACGGTCGTGCCGGCGAACGTCATCTTGCGGCCGGAGGCCGCAGGCAGCGAGCCGAGCCGGAAGTCGCTGAAGGCGGGCCCGGTGTGCGTGCCGCCACCTTCCCAGCGGCCGACGACGAGATCACCTTCCGCGACGAGATCGCCGACGCCCCAGAAATTGAGATCCGGAAACGCTTCGCGAAACTCGGTGATGAATTGCGTGACCGCGGCGCGGCCCTTCTTCGGTTCGTGCATCGGGTAGTGCACGACAATGTCTGGTGTCGCGAGCTCGTCGATGATGCGCCGGATTCCATGGGTTTCCCCAGAACTCCTTGAACCACCGGCCTACGATGGTCTTGTTTTCCTCTGACATCGGATCGTCTCCATTTGCGCGTTGCCGGTATCGCGACCGGCGTTGTCTCGATGGGCGCAATAGGCATTCGAAGACGTGTGTCGAGCCACCCGATTCCGGATCGGGCGCGCGAGCGCGTTGGAGGCGAGATTCCGCTTTGTCGACATGGCGCTTAACGCCGTTTCTCGAACGCTGTCGCGCAATCGGAAAGCGGGTGGTTCGCGCAACGCGCGGGCGAGAACGTCTTCGCCGTCACACAGGAGAAAACATCATGCGCAACTTCGATGCGATCGCTGCGCCGCGCGGCGACGGACTTCGTCCCGAGCTATGGGCGCTGCTCGATCGCGCTGCGGTCGAGCCTGGTTCCGAATTGTTCGTCAGAAGCGACGGGATGCTTCAGTCCGGTCCGGACGCCGCTCCGAAGGCGGTGCGCAACAACGTCGTGCCGCTGAAGACGAGGGCGGCGTGAATCAGGCGAGCGCCGGCCTTACCGCCACACCGACTTGTCGGCGTCCCAGCGCTGGCCTTTGAGCTCCTTGACCAGCGCGTCGATCGCGCCGTTGTCGTCCTTGGCCTCGCTGCCTTCCTCGTCGCTGCTGGAATCGTCGGACAGATTGAGCTTGGCGCCGGCGCTGTCGTCCGACGTCGAGACGGTGGGGCTCGAGACCCACAGCATCAGTTTGTCCGAGCTGCCGGGCTTGTCGGGCGAGACGACGGCGGTGACCTCGTAATTCTGGGTGAGGCCGAGCGCAGGGTAGATCGCGCTCGGCCGCTTCAGCACCAGCTTGAGCTTGCCGGTATTCGCGTTCCAAGTCGCCGAGGCTGGCTTTGCGGAAAGCGTCTTCGCCAGCACGCCCGCGATCGCGGATGCGAGCTTGTCCTTGTTGATCTTGTCGCCATCACGCCAGTCGGCGGCGGCGAAGCGGATGGTGCGGTCCATCTCGACCACGCCGCTGGTCCAGCCGGCCGCCGTCACGCCGGGCGCTGATTTCGCCTTGGCGAGCAGCGCGCTGGCGTGCTCGGGATCGACGGTGAGGTTGATGGTCTGCTCGCCGGAGCGCATCGCATCGCAGGTCACCGCGAGGCTGGAGGTGCCGATCTCGGCGGCCTCGCCCTTCAGGCTCTTGAGGAAATCGGCTGCCGCATCGAGCTTCACCCGCACCCCGATCGCTTCCGGCGAGACGTCGGTGAAGTCCTTCGGCTGCGGCGTGATGCCGTCCTCGGTGGCCTGGTTGTCCTGGAATTCCTTCTCGCTGAGATCGGAATTGTCCGTCGAGGCGACCTCCGTCACGGTCTGGCCGAT
The DNA here is from genome assembly GCF_054057015.1 of Bradyrhizobium sp. JR3.5. NCBI lineage: Bacteria > Pseudomonadati > Pseudomonadota > Alphaproteobacteria > Hyphomicrobiales > Nitrobacteraceae > Bradyrhizobium > Bradyrhizobium sp. JR3.5. The sequence goes on along the minus strand of NZ_JBSRYV010000002.1, from coordinate 1,530,109 downwards.
CGTGATCTGGCCGCGGAACTCAAAGCTGTCGCCGGTCTGCTTGCGGTTCAGCTTGACCGTGATCGGCTGCTTGTCGGCGACGCTCTGGGTGGTGCCGGACAGCGTCTGGCCGTTGACGGTCAGGTTGGCGACGAAGCGGTCCTTGCGGTCCGAACTCTTGTCGGCGGGATAGCAGACGTCGAGCACGGCCGCGGTCACGGTCTTGCCCTGGCGGGTTTCCTTCAGCACGACGTCGGCATTGCCGTCCATCAGGCCGTCGATCGAAGTGAAATAGCGCGTCTCGGGGCCGTTCGACGGTGCCGGCTTCGTTTGCAGCTTCATCTGGGCGAGGGCAGGTGCCGAGACGACGGCAAGACCGAGCAGCAGGAGCGGGAGCGCGCGCATACGATAAGTCCTCGAAGGGCAGAATCGGTTCCGCCGTAACTAGCAAACCTCCGTGTCATTGGCCAAAAAAGAAGGCCGCCTAACGGCGGCGCTTCCAGAATCGCTGTCATGCGCGGTCGTCCGGTTCCTGGCCGCTCTCCAACCTGCCGCGCAGCGTACTCACGACGCGGCTGGTGGATTCGAGGTCCTTGATCGACAATCCGTCGGCGAGGCCGTTCACCCAGGGCAGCTGCAGGCGCATGGCCGCCTCGAAGGCGTGCCGTCCCTTCTCGGTCAGCACAACGAGCTGGGCGCGGCGATGATGCGGATTGGTCTCGAATGTGACGAGCCCGTCCCGTTGCAGGTCGTTGACGATCCGCTGCACGTTTTGTCTGGCAGCGCCGAGGTCGCGCGCCAGCCACGCGACCGGTTGCGGGCGCTCGGCGGTGACGATGGCGCCGAGGATCTGCCAGCGCGCGCTGGTCAGGCCAAGCCCGGCCACCAGCCGGTCGCCGGCGGTGAACAGCAGGCTGTTGAGCCTGAACAGGTCGAGAATCAGGCTGCTCAGGGCTTCGCCGGCCGGCGTTCGCTTGGTCTGTGGCATTTGTCACCATAAGTTGATGTTGACATCATGATGTCAAAACGATATGTATCCATCGTAGCGGAATGACATCATAGCACCAAATCGACGGAGCCAACCATGCCGCAGATGCGTCCCCTCGACCCCGCATTCCCGATCGACCGTCAGCTCGCGGTCGATGCCAGCAATATCGTGCTCGTCAACGTCTTCACGCTCGACCAGGCCGACGAGGAGATCTTTCTGAAAGCCTGGCAGGCCGACGCCGCCATCATGAAGCGGCAGCCCGGCTTCATCTCGACCCAGCTGCACCGCGCGCTCGGCGACAGCCCGGCCTATCTGAACTACGCGGTGTGGGAGTCGACCGCGGCTTTCCGGTCCGCCTTCGCCAATCCCGAGTTCAGGGCCAAGCTCGCCGCCTACCCGGCCTCGGCCGTGGCGTCGCCGCATCTGTTCCAGAAGGTGGCGGTGGCTGACATCTGCGTGGCTTAAATTCGTACCCGCCTATCCCGGCCTATCCACGTCATTGCGAGCGAAGCGAAGCAATCCATCGGGCCGCAAGCGGAAAAATGGATTGCTTCGTCGCTATCGCTCCTCGCAATGACAGTGGTGCCAAGCATCACAGCCCGTCCGCGAAGGAAAAAAGGGAGGTTTGGATGTCGCCCTCAAAAATCGCTCAGCTATGCACAAGCATGCCAACCCCGAGCGTGGGCGGCAGCAGCCAGAAACGATATGTCCAGAAATCGCAGCGGCGCGTTTGGACGATGACCGGTAGAACCGGAGATCACGTAGTAGAGGCCATAACCAGCGCCGAGGACGGCGAACGTTATCGTTTGCCTGATCCAGAACGTCAGGACGACCGCAAGATCATCGATGCTGTCCAGGGCATAGGCGCCCAACGCGAGCACGGCGCCGATCGCGTAGAACAGCACCAGCGTTGACGTCAGCGATTTGGCGTCGCGCGACATGAGATGATCCTTAGGTCTTGATCGTAATCAAACTGCCAAAAAAGAAGGCCGCCCGGAGGCGGCCTTCGATCTCGACGCGGATGTGCAGACGGGGCTTAGAAGCCGCCCATGCCACCCATTCCACCCATGCCGCCGCCCGGCATCGCCGGTGCCGCGTCCTTCGGCAGCTCGGCGACCATGGCTTCGGTGGTCACCAAGAGGCCGGCCACGGAGGAGGCGTCCTGCAGCGCGGTGCGCACCACCTTGGCGGGGTCGATGATGCCCTTGTCGACCATGTCGACATACTCCTCGGTCTGGGCGTCGAAGCCGAAGGTCTCCGACTTGTTCTCGAGGATCTTGCCGACCACGATCGAGCCCTCGACACCGGCGTTCTCCGAGATCTGGCGGACCGGAGCTTCGAGCGCCTTGAGCACGATGTTGATGCCGGCCTGGACGTCGGCATTCGGGTTGGTGAGACGGCCGACCGCCTTCTTGGCGCGCAGCAGCGCGACGCCGCCACCGGGCACGATGCCTTCCTGCACTGCGGCGCGGGTCGCATTCAGCGCGTCCTCGACACGGTCCTTCTTCTCCTTGACCTCGACCTCGGTCGCACCGCCGACCTTGATCACCGCAACGCCGCCGGCGAGCTTGGCAAGGCGCTCCTGCAGCTTCTCACGGTCGTAGTCCGAGGTGGTCTCCTCGATCTGCGCCTTGATCTGGCCGACGCGGGCGTCGATGTCCTTCTTCTTGCCGGCGCCCTTGAACGATCGTGGTGTTCTCCTTGTCGATCACGATCTTGCCGGCGCGGCCGAGCATGTTGATCGTGACGTTCTCGAGCTTCATGCCGAGGTCGTCGGAGATCAGCTGACCGCCGGTCAGGATCGCGATGTCCTCCAGCATCGCCTTGCGGCGATCGCCGAAGCCCGGCGCCTTGACGGCGGCGACCTTGAGGCCGCCGCGCAGGCGGTTGACCACCAGCGTCGCCAGCGCCTCGCCCTCGACGTCCTCGGCGAGGATCAGGAGCGGACGGCCCGACTGCACCACGGCTTCCAGCACCGGCAGCATGGACTGCAGGCCGGTCAGCTTCTTCTCGTGCAGCAGGATGTAGGCATCCTCGAGCTCGGCGGTCATCTTCTCGGCGTTGGTGATGAAGTAGGGCGACAGATAGCCGCGGTCGAACTTCATGCCCTCGACGATGTCGACCTCGGTATCGAGCGACTTGTTTTCCTCGACGGTGATGACGCCCTCGTTGCCGACCTTCTGCATCGCCTGCGCGATCATCTTGCCGATCGCGGCATCGCCATTGGCCGAGATGGTGCCGACCTGGGCGACTTCCGAGGAGGAAGCGACCGGCTTGGCGCGCTTCTCGATGTCCTTGATGACGGCGGCGACCGCGGTGTCGATTCCGCGCTTCAGGTCCATCGGGTTCATGCCGGCGGCGACCGCCTTGGCGCCCTCGCGGACGATGGCCTGCGCCAGCACGGTCGCGGTGGTGGTGCCGTCACCGGCGGTGTCGTTGGTCTTGGAGGCGACCTCGCGCAGCATCTGCGCGCCCATGTTCTCGAACTTGTCCTCGAGCTCGATCTCCTTGGCGACGGTGACGCCGTCCTTGGTGATGCGGGGAGCGCCAAAGCTCTTCTCGATGACGACGTTGCGGCCCTTCGGGCCGAGCGTCACCTTCACGGCATTGGCGAGCACGTCGACACCGCGCAGCATGCGGTCGCGGGCGTCTCCGGCGAATTTTACGTCCTTGGCAGCCATTGATTTGAACTCCTGGAATGTCTGTGAATTGCTTGCCGCTCGCTTTGCGCGTCATTGCCGGGCAAAAGCACGAAGTGCGTCTTCGTGCTAGGTGACCCGGCAATCCATCGCCCTCGTGAGAGTCTTGGGAAGCGTGATGGATGCCCGGGTCAAGCCCGGGCATGACAGCGGAGCGAGCGTCGCGTTTCTCGAATTGGTCGTGGCCTTACGCCAGCACGCCCATGATGTCGGACTCCTTCATGATGAGGAGCTCCTGGTTGTCGAGCTTGACCTCGGTGCCCGACCACTTGCCGAACAGCACGCGGTCGCCGACCTTGAGGTCGATCGGGATCAGCTTGCCGGCCTCGTCGCGGCCACCCGGGCCGACGGCGACGATCTCGCCCTGCGACGGCTTCTCCTTGGCCGAGTCCGGAATGATGATGCCGCCCTTGGACTTCTCCTCGGCATCGATACGCTTGACCACGACGCGGTCATGCAGTGGGCGGAAGGTGGATTTAGCCATGACGTTCCCTCTTGGAGGCTCGGTTTCAGGTCCGGTTCATCGAGACCGGCGTTGAATGCCGGTCCGGTCGGCGCCAGGCAGGACGCCCGGCGCATTTAGCAATCGTGGTGCGAGAGTGCTAATTGTGCGCCGGGAAATATGGCTTGGCGCAGTTTCTGTCAAGCAAACGGGTTAAGGCCTTGGTGAGGCCAATATAGGATGGTGGACCGGAAACCAAATCGTAGCGATGACGTAATTTTGTCAGACGTCATTGCTCCGCCTTAAGTTTTACGCTTGGCTGCATGACGGGTGCGGCCGGGAGATAGTTCGGGGGATGCATATGATCAGGTCACTCAACGCGCGATTGGTCGCACGGTTCGCGGCTGTTTCGGCGCTGACGACACTTTTGGGGGCGTGCGGCAGCATGAGCCTGCCGTCGTTGTCGTCGAACCCCGAGCCGGGGCCGGTCGAACCGGGGGTGGCCCCGGAGATGCCGGCGAGCATCCGCCCCGACGAGATCGTCGGCCGCTGGGGCCTCGCCTCGTTCCAGAATCCCGCCGACCGCGCCCGCACCGAGGCCGCCGCACGCGGCCAGTGCAAGCAGCCTTACGTGATCGGCGCCGGCCAGAACGGCGGCGTCATCATGCATCTGGCCGACCAGGCCACCCCGCAGGAACTGCGGCTGAAGGGTTCCCCGAGCGGCAAGAATTATATCGGCCCGCCCGGACCTGTGCCCGGCGAGCAGGACCGCGAGATCATCTCGTTCGACGGCCGGGTGTTGATCACCCGCTTCGTCGACAAGGACGCCGCCACCCGCTACGGCAACATGGTCTACGTCCGCTGCGCGCCGCGGGCGTAACGCGGCTGGCACGTCATTCGAGGGCGATGCGAGGCATCAAACCTTAGGTGCGCAATTGCGCACCGAGGAATTGGCCTTGAAGCAGGTCAAGAACAAAAACCGCCGGCCCCGAGGGCCGGCGATTTCGTCTGTTCCTGAACGAACCCCAGCGCTCGAACCTTGCCGTGCGCCCCCGGGTCATGACTCGCAAAGAACTGCCTTATCGCCGGACTCCGACCCGATTGACGCCACCATTCAGGTTGCCGCCCGCGTGATGACGAACCGTAGCCCGCGCCACCGGTCGAGGCCTTAGCACGACGCCTGCCCTCGCCACGCAACCATGCGGATAGCCGACATACTGACAGTAGACGACCGCCTTGGCCGGTGCCGAATTGAGCGCGACACCTGCTGTACCCAACAAGAGGCTGGCCACGATCCCCGTAACCGTCACCGACTTGGTCGAAAGAATGTTCGTCCGATGCATGGTGATCCCTTTCATCGCAGGCGAACCGACAGATGATGGCGCCGGTTCAGGTACGGCTGAACATGAGTGGCAAGGGACAGGCGATGTTGACGTAGATCAACGCTGGGCGCGGGCCGCCACTATGCGAGATCGATCTGCTTCAAATGAAAGAGGGCGGCTCATTGATCCGCCCTCTTTCCGTGTCGTTGCGCGGATCTCACTGACAGACGTAAGTGTGGCCGTCGGCCATCTTCGTCATCGTGCCAGGTTCGCAGGTGATGCCATTGGCTGCCTTGTAGTCTGCCCATCCGGCATAACCGTAATACGGGCTGCCACCATAGTAGGCTCGTGCCGGATAGTAGGGCTGGCCAAAGTGGGGATCCGTCTGGGCGGCGTATGCATCGGTCCAGTTATTCGTGCCCCAGCCAGCATAGGCCGGCGCAGTGGCGGCTGCCGTGGCGACCGCGGCCGTGGCGGCGATCCCCGCGCCGACCCCGTACCCGTACGCGGCGCGCCGAGTGTGACGACGCGCAACGCCCGCGGCGCTCATGGGCGTCAGCGGTCGGCCCACGCGCGCTTGGGCGCTTTCGACCGAAGCCGAAATGCCACCCTGCTCGGACCAGGTGATGGAGAATAGTGTCGCACAAGCGAAAGTCGAGAGCGCAATTGCAGTATTTCTGACAATTCTTCGCGTCATGTTCTATCTCCAGTGTTGAGTACTTTCAGTGGCTCCCCCCAATCGGTGATCCCTTAACAAGGCGCAGGTATCAGCGCGGAAGCAACCCGCCGCGCATCGTCACAGTTTCAATGACGGCTGCGCCCGAGCGAAGCCGGCTTGCCCTCGCCGGATGCGCGTAACGAGTGGCCCGCAAACCTGTGCTGTGTGGAAGTACGAAGCCCCGCTCGGGGCGACCGGATTCACTCCGGAAGTCCGATGCAACGGGCACCCAACGTTGGCTCCCGGCGCACGCATGACAATTCCCTCACACACAGTATGCGCCTGCGATAGCGGACCTGCCAGCAAATTTGCAGATGTCACAATTGGCACAAACTGCATGCGGTCGAGACAGAGGTGTCACTTGACGTGCATGCAAGGAAAGCTGCCGCGCAAGGTCACTCACGAAGCGGCGACCGCGATAATCTCACAACTCTGTCGGGTGATCCCTCACGAGGCTGGACCATCGCCCAAACAAAAATGCCGGCCCGAAGGCCGGCGCTTTTCGTTTCGATCCGACAAATCTCAGTTGAACATCGCGTCGATGTCGTCCTGCGAGGCGTGGCCGGCGTCGCCGTCGAGCTTCGGGCCGTTGAGCAGGCGGGCATCGCCCTCGCGGGTGTCGACGATCGGCGGGGAGTGGGTCTTGATCGCGTCTACACCGCCCCAGATGTTCATCATCTCGTTGATGTGCTGTTCGATGAACTTCATCGTCTGCATCACCTTGCTGATGCGCTGGCCGGTGAGGTCCTGGAAGTTGCAGGCCTCGAAGATCGAGACCACGCGCTCCTGAATATCTTCGCTGAGCCGCTTCTGCTGGTCGGGCGTGACGTTGTTGGCGAGCGCGGTCGCGGCTTGGTCGATCGCTTCCACCGCTTCGAGGATCTGCTGGGTGGCCTGTTCGGTGCCGCCGACCACGGCGCCGAGTTCGCCATTGACCTTGGCCATCTCCTCGCCGTTGAAGCTCTTGCCGTGCAGCACGGCGATCTCGCGCTTGGTGCGGCTGATCGCGTCGTGGATTAGGTCGAGCTCGACCTTGAGCTTCTCGCACTGTTCGACCTGCGCGCGGTAGGTCTCGAGCAGCGCGTGCGTCTCGGCGACTTCGCGGGCGACGGCGGCATCGACGCTGTCGCCGGTGCGCTGCGCCGGTGCCGCGGCCATCTGGGCGCGGATCGAGCGAAGCTCCGCCATGATCTCACTATGCATCGGACCGAGTTCGGCGCCGCCGGCAATTTCCGGCTCCGGCATCACGACTTCGCCCATGGCCTGCTCGACACGAAAACGCTTACGCTTCACTGACATGATTTCATTCCCGCCCCTTCACTGCAGTCCGTTCTAGCGAGAGGTGATTTAACGTCAGGTTCACGCGGGAACAGTTTGCGCCGAGTGCGCGCAACCGCTGCGATACCGGCGATTAACCATGTCGCTGCGGCGTTCACGCAAAATAAACGCTGTCAGGCAAAACCGCGCGGCATTGTCGAGATGGTGAATCGAAACGGCCGATCCGTTTACCAAACCGATGCGGTTTTCATTGCTTATTGACCACGTGCAACGGCGCATGTGCGCTCCGTCCACGTCACACGTCACGACGAAACCAGTACAGAGTACGTCGATGTTCAGGAAAACCACGCTTGCGCTGCTCGCCGGCGCTTCTTCGCTTATCGCAATTCCCCAACATGCCATGGCGATCGACGCATCGGCTCAGCCCGAGCCCACCGTGATCTACGCCAACCAGGGCGCACCGCAGCCGCCGATGCGCACCGCCTACGCGCAGCCGCAGCGCTCCAACATGGGCGGCGGCTTCATCGAATTCCTGTTCGGCGATGCGCCGTCGTCGCAGGGGTATTCGCCGCAGCCGATGTATCAGCAGCAGCCTGGCTATTACGGCAACCGCCAGGGGCTGCCGCCGATGGATCCGCAGCAGCAGATGATCCGCCAGCAGGAAGAAGCCGCGGGCGATCCGGCGCAGCGTCCGTTCGATCCCAGATATGAGAAGCAGCTGGTCCGATTACAGCGGCAAGGAAGGCGTCGGCACCATCGTCGTCGATACGCCGAACAAGTTCCTCTATCTGGTGCAGGGCGACGGCCGCGCGCTGCGCTACGGCATCGGCGTTGGGCGGCCCGGCTTCACCTGGGCCGGCGTCAAGACGATCTCGGCGAAGAAGGAATGGCCGGCCTGGACGCCGCCGCCGGAAATGCTGGCGCGCCGTCCCGATCTGCCGCGGCACATGGAAGGCGGCCCGGAGAATCCGCTCGGCGCCCGTGCGATGTATCTCGGCTCCTCGCTCTATCGTATCCATGGCTCCAACGAGCCTTGGACGATCGGCACCAACGTCTCGTCCGGCTGCATCCGGATGCGCAACGAGGACGTGATCGACCTCTACGGCCGCGTCAATGTCGGCGCCAAGGTCGTCGTGATGTGAGGTGGTTTTGAAGCAGCTGCCCTAAAGATGGTGTCGTCCCGGCTTTCGCCGGGACGACGGAATCAAAACGGCCGCTCGATTGGAGCGGCCGTCGTCGTTTCAGCGATCGCGTTTACGCGTAATCGCTGTTGTCGTCGCCGCCGTTGTCGTCGAAGTCGTCGGCGTCTTGATCATCGTCGCTGTCCTGGTCGGCCTGCGCCTGGTCGAACGCGCCGGCGCGCGAGCCGGAATCACTGTCGCGACCGGACGAACTGACATCGTTGATCCCGGCGTCACGGGCAAGGTTGCTCGACGACTGGTCGCCGCCCCAGGGACGCGAACCACCGCCGAGGCCGCCGGCGTCGGCCAGTGATTGATGGCTGCCGCCACCCATCATGCCGCGAATGCTGGAGAGCAGCAGTCCGCCGCCGACCACGCCGGCCGCGGCCGCCGCCGCAGTGCCGAGGAACGAGCCGCCACCGCCGCCGGGCGCGCCGCCGCCGAAGGGCGGGGGCTGCTGGCCGCCGTAGGGCTGGCCGTATTGGGGCTGGCCGTATTGCTGCGGCGGCTGGCCATAGCCGCCCGCCTGCTGCATCGCCTGGCCCGAGTTCCAGACCGGGCGGCTGCCGCCAACATCCGGCGGGCGCACCGGCGGCACCGAGCCGTGCGGTTGCTGCTGGCCCTGTCCGAAGATCGCATCGCGCATCGAATCGAGGAAACCGCCGCCCTGCTGCTGTGCTCCCTGCTGCTGGCCGACCGCGGCCTCGAGCTCCTGGATCCGGTCATGGGCGCGCTTCAGCGCCTCGTCCTGAACCAGCGCGGTCTGCACCAGCGTGTAAACCGCATTCGGCGCGCTGCGCAGGCCCTGCATGATCGCGGACATGGCCTCGTTGTCGCGTGGGGCATTCTCCAGCTTGGCGAGCCGGTCGAAGAGATCGTCAATCAGTTGGCGTTCTTGCGGTGTCATGGCGTTCTCCATCGCGTCGATCGAATCGGCGCGCGGCTCATGTAGGACGGGCTTTGTGGCGCAAGGAGTGGGGGCCAGAATTAAATTTCTGTATGCGACAATACGACCGGCGGTTTTCGTGAACCTGAAGCGTTTTCGAGCGAAGCCTGCCCCGCACTTGATGCGGGGTGGATCCCGGTTCGCGTGAAGAAAACGCGTCAAAACAAGGGTCTCAGGTCAGTGTAACTTTATTCAGGGCCAGCAAAGCGGGGAAATCCTCGCCCGCGAGATAGGCATGCTCGGTTTCGCGCTGCGTGGTCAGCGGGTCGAGGGTCTTCAGGGTTTCATCGACGAAACCGGGATGGCACATCACGAGCCCGTCTTCCGGCAGGCCGTCGAGGAAGCCCTGCATCAGGCCTGCGAATTCGCTGCCGCGCGTAAAGTCGTAGGCGCCGGCGAAGGCCGGGTTGAAGTGCAGGCCCGATCGCTGGGCCTTGATCCGGAATTGCGTGCTGAGCACGTTCAGCACCAAAGCCTTCGGCGCCGCGAGCTGGCGCGCCAGCGGACCTTCGCGTCCGCACTGCCGCACCCAGGCGCCCGGCGCGCGCTCCTTCACGGCACGCAGGAAGCCGTCGCGCACCTGCGGGAACAGCTGCGCGCGTGCTGATGGCCGTCGACGAAATCGGGCGCACGGCCGAACAGATCGTGGAAGGCGTCGAGCTGCGCCAGCACCTCGGCATGGACCAGATCGGCATCGAGCCGATGCATCAGCCCGGCGCGCAACAGCCGCGGGAACGGCAGGAACATGTCGCCGTCGAGCGGACGGAAATGCATCGTCAGCGGCCGGAACGGCGCGGTCAGCGTCACATGCAGCCCGATCGCGCAGCGCGGGCCTTTCGCGACCGAAGCCTGTAGCGCGGCCGCTGCCTCGCGGCCGATCGCCGGCGTCACCATCATCACCGACGTCGCATTGAGGCGGCCGCGCTCGATCAGGTCGCGGATCGCGCGGTTGACGCCATCGCTCAAGCCATAATCGTCAGCACACAGCCAGATCCGGCGCGGCGAATTTTCGTTCATTCGGCGGCGGTCCGCTCGGTGGCGCCCTGCGCCGCGCCGCCGTCGGCGTGCTTCTCGGTATGCTCGGCGACGAAGTAGATCGTTCCGCCGTGCCTTCAGTTCGGAGAGGATCTTGCCGATATATTCGCCGACGATGCCGATCATGATCAGCTGCACGCCGCCGATCGTCATCACGCCGATCATCAGTGACGGATAACCGGGGACCTGCTTGCCGGTCGTCAGCACTTCCCACAGGATCGAGAGGCCGAACAGGAACGCCGCGCCGGCGAGCAGCGCGCCGAGCAGGCTGGCGAAGCGCAGCGGCGCCACCGAGAACGAGGTCAGGCCCTCGATCGACAGGCCGATCAGCCGGCCGGCGTTGAAGGTGGTGACGCCATGCGCGCGCGGTGCCGGTTCGTAGTCGACGCGGATCTGCCTGAAGCCGATCCAGCTCGCGAGGCCCTTGAAGAAACGGTTGCGCTCCGGCAATTGCCGCAGCGCCAGCGCCGCGCGCGGCGACAGCAGGCGGAAGTCGCCGGCATCCTCGGGGATCTTCTGCCGCGCCCCCCAATTGATCAGCGCGTAGAAGCCGCGCACGGAAAGCCGCCGCAACGCCGATTCATTGTCGCGGTTCGCCTTCGCCGTGTAGACTACGTCGTAGCCGTCATCGATCCAGTGCGCGACCAGCTGCTCGACCAGCGTCGGCGGATGCTGGCCGTCGCCATCCATGAACAGCACCGCGCCGCGGCGGGCATGGTCGAGGCCGGCCATCAGCGCCGCCTCCTTGCCGAAATTGCGCGACAGCGACACCACCTGCAGGTCGAGCCCGTCGGCGGGCAGGCCACGCGCGATCGCCAGCGTGTTGTCCGCGCTGCCGTCGTCGACATAGACCACTTCGCAAGTGAGCCCGTAACGGGCGCGCAGTGAGCTGGCGAGGTCGATCAGACGTTGGTGCAGCGCCACAAGCCCGGCGGCCTCGTTGTAGACGGGCACGACGATGGACAGACCCTGCGCGGGGGCGGTCTTGGCGGTTGCCGTCAGGCTGGAAACGTCAGAGCCCAGCATCATCGGTCAGGTTCCAGAACTAGAGCGTTTTCCACCGAAATCGGGTTCCGGTTCGCGTGAAAGAAAACGCGTCACAACGAGAGATCATGAACTCAATATGGTACCGACGGCCGGCTGTCGCCAACATGAACGGCCCCGCCCGCTCATTGTCGCAGGAACGCCTCGAGCTTGGCGAACAGCGGGTTCTCGCGGTCGAACACATAGTCCAGCGACACCACCGACACCGTCTCGGCGCCGTGCTCGCGCAGGAAGCTGCCGAGCGCGTAAAGCTTGCCCGGTGGGCAGTGCAGCGTCAGCATGCCCGACGAGGTCGGGCTGCCGAACGGGGCGACCACGCCGAAACGGGTATGCGCTTCGGACAGCAGCGCATCGTTGCAGCCGGCAAAGCGGGTGCGGACCTCGCGATACTTGGCTGCGCGGGCGCGCGCGGCGATGTGGTCGAGGATGACGCGCGCGGTCTCGCGGGCGCTATTCGACCAGTCGGCATCGCGGGAGGCGACGAGGTTGGCCTGGCTGCGCAGCATCACGCCGTCGTCGAGCACCTTGAGCCCGTTGGCGGCAAGCGTCGCGCCCGTAGTCGTAATGTCGACGATCAACTCGGCGGTGCCGGCCGCGGGCGCGCCCTCGGTGGCGCCGGCGCTCTCCACGATGCGGTAGTCGCCGACGCCGTGCTTCGCAAAGAAGCCGCGCGTCAGATTGATGTATTTGGTCGCGACCCGCATGCGGTGATTGTGCTGCTCGCGGAAGCCGCTCGCGACGTCGTCGAGATCGGCCATGGTGCGGACGTCGATCCAGGCCTGCGGCACCGCGACCACGACATTGGCATAGCCGAAGCCGAGGCCTTCGATCATCAGCACGCGCTTGTCGGCATCCGGAATGCTCTCGCGCACCAGATCCTCGCCGGTGACGCCGAGATGCACCGAGCCGCGCGCCAGATTGGCCGCGATCTCGCTCGCCGACAGATAGGCGATCTCGACATTGTCGACGCCGGCGATGGTGCCGCGATAGTCGCGCGCGCCGCCGGCCTTCGACAAGGTCAGCCCCGGCGCGGGCGAAGAAGCTCTCCGCGTTTTCCTGCAAGCGCCCCTTGGAGGGAACGGCGACGACGAACGGCGTGCTCATCGGGCGCCTCCGGAGGCGCCGGCCTTGCCATGCCGGGTCATCGCCTCGATCCAGACCGAGAAGCCGACCGCCGGGATCGGACTGGCCGAGCCGAGCTGCGTCATCAGCCCGTCATAGCGACCGCCCGCGACCAGCGGCTCGGCGCCGTTGCCCTTGGCGTGCAGCTCGAACTCGAAGCCGGTGTAGTAGTCGAGGCCGCGGCCGAACGCGGTCGCGAACCGCGTTTTCCGGATGTCGATGCCGCGCGCGGCCATGAAGCCGACCCGGCTTTCGAACTGGTCGATCGCCGCGGCAAGGTCGAGCCCGGCGTCGGCGGCGAGCGCGCGCAGCTGCGCGACTGCGTCGTCGGGATCGCCCGATATCGCGAGGAAGCGCTTGATGGTGGCGAGCGCATCGCGCGGCAGCGCGCCGCCCTTCAGCGTCGATTGCTCGAGGAAGCGGTCGGCGATCTCGGCGACCGTCCGTCCGCCGACATTGGTGGTGCCGGCGATCGACATCAGATCGGTGACCAGCGCCAGCGCCGCCTTGCGGTCGGAGCCGGCCAGCGCTGCGAGCACGCCCTCATATTCGTTCCGGCCCGGCGCAGTCGCCAATGTCAGCTGCTCGATGTCGTCGGTCAGCGAAACCTTGCGGTTGAAATCCTTGATCAACCGGCGCCGCCACACCGGATAGAGCTCGAGCGCATCGATCAGCGCGTTGAACAGCGCGACGTCGCCGGTGCGGATCTCGACATCCTTCAACCCAAAGGCCGTGGTCGCCTCCAGCGCCAGCGCCAGCATCTCGGCGTCGGCTGCGGCGCGATCCTGCCGCCCAAAGGATTCGATGCCGGCCTGCAGGAACTGGCTCGGCTGGCCGTCGCGATAGCGGAACACCGGGCCGAGATAGCTGAAGCCGGCCGGCTGGCCGGCGCGGGGCGAGGCGAGGTAGTCGCGCGCCACCGGGATCGTGAGATCCGGGCGCAGGCAGAGCTCCTCGCCGCTCGGGTCGGTCGTCAGATACAGGCTCTTGCGGATGTCCTCGCCGGACAGGTCGAGGAACGGCTCGGCCGGCTGCAGGATGGCGGGTTCGGACCTGAGATAACCGGCCTGCGCGAACGAGGCCAGCAACGCATCCGCCCAGGAAGCCGCTCCTGGGGCGGATCCGGCGGCGGGTCGTGGTGCGGCAGCTTCGCTCATCTCGACGTCCAATTCGCTCCGAACTCGCGTTTCGGAGTGGGTTCCATGGGTGGTGTTGGCGAAGCCCTTAGCATGGCCGTATCAGGGTTTCGACAGGGATCAGCCAAGTGGCTTAATGATTGGGTTCGTTAACGATTTTGCGACGGCTTGGCTAGGGGCAGGGCACGCCGAATTGCGAGTGATGTGACCACGCCTCTCAGGCTCCCTCCCCCCTTGCGGGGGAGGGAACCCTTCCGCCGGTCCGTCGATCACTACCTCCCCAGTCCCCCAGTGCCGCCTGCACCAGCGCCAGCGCGGCGACGGCGGCGGTGTCGGCGCGCAGGATGCGCGGGCCGAGTGCGAGACGGAGGATGTTGGGCTGGCGCAGCAGCAGCGCGCGCTCTTCCTCGGCAAAGCCGCCCTCGGGGCCGATCAGCACGTCGATCCCGCCATTTGCGGCGGTCGCCGCCTGCAACGCCTGCACCGGATTCGCGACTTCTGCCGCCTCGTCGCAGAACACCAGAAGCCGCGCCGAATCGCGCCCCGCCAGGAAACGTTCGAGCGGGAGGGGATCGGCGACCTCGGCGAGCGAGATAATCCCGCATTGCTCGGCGGCTTCGACCACATTGGCGCGCATCCGTTCGCTGTTGACCCGCGACACCTGGGTGAAGCGCGTCAGCACCGGCACCAGCCGTGCCGCGCCCATCTCGACCGCCTTCTGCACCATGTAGTCGAGCCGCGCATGTTTCAGCGGCGCGAACACATAGGTCACGTCGGGCAGGCGGTCCTGCGCCCGGGTCTGCGTCGTGATCGTCAGCGTGTCGGCCCGCTTGCGGCCGGAAATCTCGGCGCGCCATTCGCCATCACGCCCGTTGAACACCAGCACGGTATCGCCGGCGCCAAGCCGCAGCACGTTGCCGAGATAGTTGCTCTGGTCGCGTTCGAGCGAAACGGATGTGCCGGCACCGAGCGGGGCATCGACAAACAGGCGGGGGCTGCGAAAATCGAGTTCAGGCATGTCCTGGATTCCTGAGCCGCGTTCTAGCCCAACGGTGCTGCCAAGTATCGCCCGCTGCTGTTGATTGCGATCGGAGAGGATCGGCAGATTCCGTAATTGGCGTCGGGCGCCGGCGCTAAGGCCGCTTCCATGCGGCGAGGCAAGTTAACCAAGCCGGGCGACACCGTAGTCCCGCGGACTCGTCAGGAACGCTCCGGCCAACTACTACAGTGGTGTCGATATATTGCTTCTGTCACCAAGTCATTTTTGAAGTCCGAGGGGTCGCTTGCACGCGGCCCCTTTTGTTTTTCGGTCGGTGTGGGGCCGCATATTCGAGCTGATGCATCACCGAAAATCCCGTTCAGGCACATGTGATGGTCCGGTTTTACCGCCGTTCGCGGCCTAAAGGCTTCAAATCGGGGAACAATTTAATGTGGCCGGTGTGGCCCTACGCCGCGCTGTCGCCCAAATCCACGGGTTGTTAAGGGCTCACAGGAATCGTAAAACGCCCCCAAATTTCGTTGCTTCGTTTTGTTGCGCTGGGGTTGCCTGGACCTTTTGCCGGAGAAACACCCTCGATGATCCGCCGACTGATCGTGCTGACCGTTGCCGCGACCGCCCTGTCCGCGGGGCACGCCGCGGCCCAGAGCGCCTTTCCCGCGCCGTTGCCCAATCAAGGCCAGGCCGGCACCGCCTCGGATCCCGCGTTCCCGCCGGTGAACGGCGCGCGCCCGAGCCGGGCGAGCACCGCACCGGATCCTGCGTTTCCGCCGGTCAACGGCGCCCCCGCGGCCAGGGTCGGCGGCGCGCCGTCGCCATTTCCGAGCAGTGGTGCGGCTCCCATCGCCGGCGGCGGTCTGTCGTCTCCGCCGCCCCCGCCCGGCGCCGGTGGTGGCGCCGCCGGTGACGCCTGCATGAAGGATTTCGTCCCGCTACGCGAGGAGACCGAGAGGCGCGGCAAGGCGATCAAGGCGGCGAGCGACCGGCACGCCAGCCCGCAGGAGGCCTGCAAGCTGATCGGCAATTACAGCCAGGCCGAAGTCAAGATGATCAAGTACGTCGACACCAACGCGTCGAAGTGCGGGATCCCGCCGCAGATCTCCAACCAGCTCAAGGACGGTCACAAGAATACCGAGGCCTTGCTGAAGAAGGTCTGCAACGTCGCGGAGCAGGCGGCGGCACAGCCGCGCGGGCCCGCGGGGCCGTCGCTGAGCGACGTGCTCGGCTCGTCCGCCTCGCTGCCGGAAGCGACGCCGACCAAGAAGGGCGGCAGCACCTTCGACACGCTGAACGGCAACGTTCTCACCCGATGATTGGGCGCCCGATGATTGACCGGCCATGAGCGAGGTCTCCGCCCGCGTTGCCGACTCCACAGGCAACTGGGTGGACACCCATGCGCCGGTCTGGTCGCGGCCCTATCTGCGGCTTGCGCGCTACGACCGGCCGATCGGCTCCTGGCTGTTGTTGATGCCGTGCTGGTGGTCGGCGGCGCTCGCCGCCGGCGTCGCGCACGATGTGCGCTCGCTCCCGCTCGTCGTCCTGTTGTTCTTCATCGGCGCCTTCGTGATGCGCGGCGCGGGCTGCACCTGGAACGACATCACCGATCGCGATCTCGACGCCAAGGTCGAGCGTACGCGGTCGCGGCCGATCCCGGCCGGGCAGGTCACGGTGACGCAGGCGGTGGTCTTCATGGTCCTGCAGGCGCTGATCGGGCTTCTCGTGCTGCTGCAGTTCAACCGCTTCGCGGTGATGACCGGCATCGCCTCGCTCGTGATCGTCGCGATCTATCCGTTCATGAAGCGGATCACCTGGTGGCCGCAGGTCGTGCTCGGCCTCGCCTTTTCCTACGGCGCGCTGATGGGATTTGCGGTGACGCTCGAGCGCATCGATGCGGCCGCGATCGCGCTTTACGCCGGATCGATCGCCTGGGTGATCGCCTACGACACCATCTACGCCCATCAGGACGCCGAGGATGATGCACTGATCGGCGTCAAATCCACCGCGCGCCTGTTCGGGGCACGCACCCATCGCGCGCTCGTGATCTTTTATGGTCTCGCCGTGCTCTTGATCGGCGTGGCCTTCGCGCTCGCAGGCGCGCGCTGGCCGGCCTGGATTGGGCTAGCGGCGTTCGCGCTGCATCTCGCCTGGCAGGTCCGCCGGCTCGACACCAGCGATCCCGCACTCTGTCTGCGCATCTTCAAATCCAACCGCGACGCCGGCTTCATCCTGTTCGCAAGCCTGGTCGTCGATGCGATGCTGCGCGCAGCGTAGCGGCGCGCTCTCGCCATTCCCCGGAGCGCAATTGCGCACCTGAGGGCTCGCGAAGCGAGAAGAGCAAGACTCGGACGATTCATGTCGCGAGAACGCGAGAGTATGCCCCGCCAGCCGATCAACAAAATCGGTGTCGTCCCTGCGAAAGCAGGGACGACACTTGAGGATGTCGGTAATGTCACCTACTCAGCGTCGTCCTGGCGAAAGCCAGGACCCATTACCCCAAATCTCAATTGTTGTGCGACGCTGGGGCCGCGATCACGCCCGTCACCGAAAGCGGTGGTTATGGGTCCTGGCTTTCGCCAGGACGACGAAAGAGGTGAGAGGCGTGGAGCGCAGCGAAACGAACTCAATCCCGCGCGATGATCTCGCGCTCGTCGCGATGCACGCTGGTGCCGTTGAGGCTGACGCCGGCGCGGCGGCGGACCAGGAATTTCGGGCGGCGCGCGCGGATTGCGTTGCGGCGACGGCGGCGCGGGGCAGGCTGGCGCGGCGCCGGCTCGGTCAGTTGCGGGAGATGGAAGATGTCGCTCCACATCTGCCAGGCGGAGCTGATCTCTTCGGCATCCGCACTGGTGCCGAGCGGAACGGACAGCGCGGGATCGCGGTGAACCAGCACCAGCATCTGCGCGTCGTCGATGCCGCGCAGTGCGACGCCGAGAAAATCGCTGACACGAACATTGACCGCCATCCGCATGCCGAGAACGGCGCGGCGCAGCACGACATGTTCGCGATGAAGCTCGACCTGCCGCATGCCGCCATCCGCGCGCGCATCCTGCGCGTGGAAGCTGAGCGGAAGGGAAAGTGGGTCGAGCCGCAATGCGCGGCTCGACCCGGCGGAATTGATTCCGCTTGTTGGTATTTGACGCCTCAAAGCCTTAGTCTCCCCGCCGGGATTATGTTCCCGGTCGATGTGTGAGAGCCTAGCCGAGCGATGGCCGTTTCGGCTTAAAAAGCCTGGTTAACCGCTCCTCACCTGGCGCCATGATTGACAAGAGGTTGGCCCGCATGATTGACGAAGCCTTGCGCCGATTACTCAAATCTTTGTTGCCCGCCGGTGCAAAGTGCTTGAATTCCCTGTGAATCCGGCACATCTGGTTAGGTCTGTCGACGCCATTCCGGGCCCCCCTCAATCCGCAGGAATTCGTTCGTGAACTCTTCACCATCTGCATCGCGACACGGCGATACCTCCGATCTGTTCGACCAGTCCGGCCTGAGCGACCTTGCGCAGCGTCTGGTCGAAGCCGCAAAGCGCGCCGGCGCCGATGCGGCCGATGCCATCGCGGTGCGCGGCGTCTCGCAAGGCGTCGAAGTCCGCGACGGCCGCGTCGAGGAAACCGAGCGCTCCGAGGGCGATGATGTCGGACTTCGGGTGTTTGTCGGCCAGCGCCAGGCGGTGGTGTCGACCAACGACGTCAGCGGCGACGGGATCGCAAAGCTCGCCGAGCGCGCGGTCGCGATGGCGCGCGTGGCGCCTGACGACAAATATGTCGGTCTGGCCGATCCCGCGCTCCATGCGCATGATTTCCCCGATCTCGATCTGCTCGACCGCACCGTCCCAACCACGGCCGAGCTCGAGCAGCGCGCCATCGAAGCGGAGGCTGCGGCACTCGCGGTCAAGGGCGTCACGAAATCCGGCGGTGCATCGGCCTCGACCGGGATCGGCGGCATGGTGCTGGTGACGTCGACCGGCTTCCACGGCTCTTACCTGCGCTCCAGCCACGGCATCTCGACGACGGCGATTTCCGGTGAGGGCACCGGCATGGAGCGCGACTATGATTTCACCAGCGCGCCACACGCGTCCGATCTCGATTCACCCACGGCCGTTGGCCGCAAGGCCGGCGAGCGCGCGGTGGCGCGGTCGAATCCGCGCAAGGTCGAGACCTGCAAGGTGCCTGTGGTGTTCGATCCGCGGGTTGCGGGCTCGATCGTCGGCCATCTGGTCGGCGCCATCAACGGCGCCTCGATCGCGCGCAAGACCAGCTTCCTGAAGGACAAGCTCGGCGAGCAACTGTTCTCCAGGGATATCCGTATCATCGACGATCCCTTGCGCGTGCGCGGCCTGCGCTCGCAGACCTTCGACGCCGAGGGCGTCAAGGTGAAGAAGATCGCGTTGATCGACGAAGGCGTGCTGACCACCTGGGTGCTGGACTCCGCGACTGCGCGCGAGCTCGGTCTGGTCACGACCGGGCATGCGCATCGCGGCGTGTCGTCCTCGCCGTCGCCCGGAACATATAATCTGCATCTCGAGCCGGGTGCGGTGACGCCGAAGGAGCTGATCTCGGACATCAAGCAGGGCTTCTATGTCACCGACCTTATCGGCTCCGGCGTCAACGGCGTGACCGGCGACTACAGCCGCGGCGCGTCCGGCTTCTGGATCGAGAATGGCGAGATCACCTATCCGGTCAGCGAAGTGACCATCGCCGGCCACCTGCTGCCGATGTTCAAGTCGCTGGTCGCCGCCAACGATCTGGAATTCCGTTACGGCGTCAATTCGCCGACGCTGCGCATCGAGGGCCTGACGCTTGGCGGACGCTGATACGGACGACTGGACCAAGGCGCGCGACGCCGCCTTGCTGACCAGATCGGTGCAGGAGGCGGGCCGGCTCGCATCGTCGCTGTTCCGCACCGAATTGAAGAACTGGATCAAGGGCGCGTCCTCGCCGGTCTCGGAGGCCGACATCGCCGTCAACGACCTCCTGGAGCAGCAGCTGCGTTCGGCGACGCCGGGTTACGGCTGGCTGTCGGAGGAGAGCGCCGACAACGCGACCCGGCTCGACCGGCGCTTCACCTGGATCGTCGATCCGATCGATGGCACCCGCGCCTATCTCGCCGGCCGCGAGGACTGGTGCGTCAGTGTGGCGCTGGTTGAAAATGCATCGCCGGTGCTCGCGGCGGTGTATGCGCCGGTGACCGAAGAATTCTTCTTTGCCGCCCGCGGCCAGGGCGCGACCCTGAACGACAGCGGCGTGCACGCGACCGCGGGCACCGATTTCGAATTTCCCCGCATGGCCGGACCGAAACCGCTGGTGCAGCGGCTCAGCCCGACATCGGACGAGATCACGCTGTTTCCGCGGATCGGATCGCTGGCCCTGCGGTTGTGCCGCGTAGCACAAGGTCGACTTGACGCCGCCTTTGCAGGCGGGCAAAGCCGCGACTGGGATCTTGCCGCCGCGAATTTGATCGTGCAGGAAGCGGGTGGTAAGATGACCGCGCTCTCGGGGGATGCGATTGAGTACAATCGCCGGGAGGTGACGCATGGGGTGCTGGTGGCAGCGGGACGCGAACGTCATGCACGCATTGTCGAGCATTTTCGCAACCGTCCATTGCCGTGAGGCCTCGCCGATCCGCACCGCGTTTCCGATTGTGACGACCAGACTTGTTACGACAAACCTGTGACGACCAGACTCGTGACGACCAGACTTGTGACGACCACGACTTCATTTGCTTGCCGGGCATCTCGTTAGGAAAACCATCATGTCAGACAATGCCCAGCAACAGCTGCTTCACCTCGTGATCGGCGGTGAGTTGACCGATCTCGAGCACAACACCTTCAAGAACCTGGACGAAGTCGAGATCGTCGGCGTTTACCCGAACTATGCGACCGCCTATGCGGCCTGGAAGGCGAAGGCGCAAGCGACCGTGGACAACGCCCAGATGCGCTATTTCGTTGTTCACCTCCACCGGTTGCTCGATCCTGAGCAGGACACAAAGCACTCCCATTGAAACGACTTCTTCGCGATCTGCTGCGCAGCGGCTTCGTGCAGCGCGTGCTGGGTGTGCTTGCGGCCGAGTATCTGCGGCTGGTGTGGTACACCAACCGCTTCATCTATCAGCCGCATGACGTATACGGGATCGTCGAGCCCTTGATGCCGGCGATCTTCGTGTTCTGGCACGGCCAGCACTTCATGACGCCGTTCATCAAGACCAAGGACAGCTACCGCGCCAAGGTTCTGATCTCCCGCCACCGCGACGGCGAGTTCAACGCCCTCGCGGTCGAGCGGCTCGGCATCGGCACGATCAGGGGTTCCGGCGACCATTCCGGCGCGTTCCATCGCAAGGGCGGCGTCGGCGCCTTCCTGGAGATGGTTCGGACGCTGGAAGGCGGCTGCAACATGGCCACCACGGCCGACGTGCCGAAGCGGGCGCGGGTGGCGGGTCTCGGGGCCATCATGCTGGCGCGGGAAACCGGCCGGCCGATCATCCCCTTTGCGATGGTCACCAGCCGATTCATCCGGTTGAAAAACTGGGATTCCACGACCATCAATTTGCCATTCGGACGCGGCGCAGTGGTAGGTATTGAGCCGGTCTATGTGCCGCCCGATGCCGATGCCGCGACGATGGAAAAGCTTCGGCAGCACGTGGAGAATCTTCTCAACGAAGCGACCCGGCGCGCCTATGCAGCCGTCGGGCGGCCGGAGGCAACGCTTGGCTAGCTCGCTACCGATGACGTTGCGCGTCTACCGCAAGCTGTCGTCCGCGATGGTGCCGCTCGCGCCTGCGCTGATCAAGCGGCGGCTCAAGCTCGGCAAGGAAGATCCCGAACGCGTCGGCGAGCGGCGCGGCATGAGCGGCGATGTCCGGCCGCAGGGGCCGCTGGTGTGGATTCACGGCGCGAGCGTCGGCGAGGTGCTGGCGGCGGTCGGGCTCATCGAGCGGCTGCGCGCGCTCAATCTGCGCATCCTGCTCACGTCCGGCACGGTGACCTCGGCCGCGATCGTGGCCAAGCGCTTTCCGCCCGATGTGATCCATCAATACGTGCCGTATGACTCGCCGCGCTATGTCGCGCGCTTCCTCGATCACTGGCATCCGTCGCTGGCGCTGTTCATCGAGTCCGACCTGTGGCCGAACCTGATCCTGTCGAGCGCCGCGCGGCGGCTGCCGATGGTCTTGATCAACGGGCGGATGTCGCAGCGCTCGTTCCCGCGCTGGCGCCGGGTCTCCAACACCATCGGGGCGCTGCTCGGACGGTTCGACATCTGCCTCGCGCAGTCGAAGACCGATGCCGAACGCTTTGCCGCGCTCGGCAGCCCAAACGTCATGGTCACCGGCAACCTCAAGCTCGACGTCGCGGCGCCGCCGGCCGATCCCGCCAAGCTGGAGCGGCTGATGTCGGTGACGCGCGGCCGCGCAATCGTGGTTGCCGCGTCCACCCATCCCGGCGAGGAAGAGCTCCTGATCCAGGCGCACAAATCGCTCGCCGGATTCTTCCCCGGGTTGCTCACGGTGATCGTGCCGCGGCATGCCGCGCGCGGCGCGGCCGTGGCGCGGCTCGTGACGGAAGCAGGCCTGCGTCCCGGGCTGCGCTCGCATGAGGACCTGCCGGTCGCGACCACCGATATCTATGTCGCCGACACGATGGGCGAGCTCGGCCTGTTCTACCGGCTGGCGCCGATCGTGTTCATGGGCGGTTCGCTGGTCGCGCATGGCGGCCAGAACCCGATCGAGGCGATCAAGCTCGGCGCTGCGATCGTGCACGGCCCGCACGTCTTCAACTTCACCGAGGTCTACGACGCGCTCGATCGTGCCGGCGGTGCGCGGCGCGCCGACGATCTGGAAGCGCTGGTCAAGCAGCTTGGCCAGTTCCTCGCCGATCCCGCGGCACGCGATGCCTCGCTTGCGGCCTCCGAGCGCGTCGTCGAACAGCTCGGTGGCGCGCTGGAGCGCACGGTGACCGCTCTCGAGCCGTATCTGTTGCAGCTGCAGCTCGAGATGGGAGCCGCCAATGCGTGAGCCGGCCTTCTGGCACCGGCCATCGTCTTGGACATCGCAATTGTTGAGACCGCTTGCCGCGCTCTACGGCGCGGTGGCCGCGCGGCGGATGCAGGGCTCCGGCATCGATGCCGGCATTCCCGTGATCTGCGTCGGCAATTACCATGTCGGCGGGGCCGGCAAGACGCCGACCGTGCTGGCGCTGGCAAAACTGCTGCGCGAGCTCGACGAGCGGCCGGTGGTGCTCAGCCGCGGCTATGGCGGCAGGCTTGCCGGCCCGGTCAAGGTCGATCGTGACCGCCACACGGCGGCCGATGTCGGCGACGAGCCGCTGATGATGGCGGCAACACTGCCGGTCGTCGTCTCGCGCGACCGTGCCTCAGGCCTGCCGCTGGCGCGCGCGCAGGACGCAAGCGTGATCCTGATGGATGACGGCTTCCAGAATCCATCCGTGCTCAAGGACAGCTGCTTGATCGTGATCGACGGCACGCGCGGCGTCGGCAATGGCCGCGTCATTCCGGCAGGACCGTTGCGCGCACCGCTGTCGCCGCAGCTGGAGCGGACCGACGCGCTGATCGTGGTCGGCGAGGGGAGCGCGGCGCAGAAGATTGCGGCCGATCTCGCGTCCCGTGGCAAGCCGATATTGCCGGCGCATCTGAGGCCCGATGAGGCCTCATGGAGCGCATTGCGCGGTCAGCGCGTACTCGCCTTCGCCGGCATCGGCGATCCCGCGCGCTTCTTCAACACGCTGCGCGCAAGCGGCGTCGACGTCGTGCGCAACAGAGCCTTCCCCGATCATCATGCCTTCACGAAGGATGAGATCGAACAGCTCGTCGCCGACGGGCGAAGCGACGCCCTGACGCTGGTGACGACGGAAAAGGATCTGGCGCGCTTGCGTGGTCCGGCCGGGATGCCGGCCTGGGCGCAGGCGATCGTGCCGTTCGCGGTGACGCTGCAATTCGAGGATGCTGCCGCGCTGCGGCGCCTGGTGACCGATCAGCTGTTCAAGGCGCGGGACAGGAGGCTGCGCAAATGAGCCTGGAGTTGAGCTCAGGCCTGCGGCTTGAGCACGCCGGGATGGTGGCGCTGCAGCACGGCGGTCGGGGTGGCGTAGGCCTCCTGCAGGTCGACGCTCCAGTACTTCAGCTCGTCGAGCGGAATCCGGACGTCGGTGATGGCACAACGCACAAAGGTGCCAGGCGAGATCACGCGGAAATCGCCGTCGAGATATTGCACCTGCGCTTCGCCATGGCCCGAGGGACCGAACTTGTTCAGCACGTTTGAGCTCTCCGCCTTGCCTCGCACGAGGCCACCTGGATATTTACCAAGCCATCTATCACAGATAGGGGGTCATGTCCGCCCGTTAAACCACCGACTTGTGATGATTTGGCGGCAGACGCGCATGGTAGCGTTGCAGGTGTGGTCCGCTGTGTTTGCGGCGCCATAACGAGCCGGCCGGATCGGATGCGCCTCAAGTCAGTTTTCATGTGCCTCGCCATGCTTGCCGTGCCGGCCGCGGCGGCGGCGCCGCTTCCGGCCCCGCATCAGGTCGAAATTCCCGAAGGCAATGTCACGCTGCACGCGCAGCTCTACCGGCCCGACGGCGATGGCCCGTTCCCGACGGTCATCGCGCTGCACGGCTGCGGCGGTCTTGCCGGCCGTTCCGAGCAGGTAGCACCGCGCTATCGCGACTGGGCCGAGCAACTGCTCACATCAGGCCATGCAGTGCTGCTGCCCGACAGCTACGGCTCGCGCGAGCTCGGACCCCAGTGCCGCATCAAGGAGCACCAGGTCCAGACCCGCCGTGCGCGGGTTGCCGACATCAACGCGGCGCGGCAATGGCTGGTGCAGCAGAAATGGGTGGCGAAGAGCCGCATCAGCCTGATCGGCTGGGGCAACGGCGCGGCCGCCTTGCTGTGGGCCGTGCGGCCGCAGATGTGGTCGCGCAATGTCGAGCCGGACTTCCGCTCGGCGGTCGCGTTCTATCCGGACTGCCGCACCTCGTCCGGCCTTGGCTGGAGCGCGCGGGTGCCGACGCTGGTGCTGATCGGCGCGCGCGACGATGTGACGTCATCGTCGGCCTGCCACCAGATGGTCGACGGCGCGCGCGGCCGCAGCGCGCTGGCGCGGATCGTGGTCTATCCCGAGGCCTATCACGATTTCGACCGCGCCAACCTGCCGCTGCATGCGGTCGCGGCCTCGTCCGATGTCGACATCACGGAGCCCGGTCACATCGGCACCGATGCGAGCGCGCGCAAGGACGCGCAGAAGCAAGTCGCCGAGTGGCTGGCGCGCTAGACTAGAGCATGATGTGTTTATACGGAAACGTACCCTGAATTTTTGAGATAGTTGGCGCACTCCTCCTTGGAGAAGACGTCGAGGAGTTCGCCGACCTTGCGCCAAGTCGCTTCGACATCACGCGGCTGCGCGGCTCGCATCAGGTGTTTGAGCTTGGCGAAGACCTGCTCGATCGGATTGAGGTCGGGGCTATAGGGCGGCAGGAAGAGCAGATGGGCTCCTGTGGCGCGGATGGCGTTGCGCGCCGCCTTGCCCTTGTGACTGCCGAGATTGTCGAGAATGACGAGTTCACCCTTTGCGAGGGTCGGCGCCAGCACCTGCTCGACATAGAGGGTGAAGAGCTCGCCATTGATGGGGCCGTCGATGACCCATGGCGCGCTGATCCGGTCGTGGCGCAGCGCCGCGATGAAGGTCATGGTCTTCCAATGGCCGAAAGGCGCAGACGCCTGGAGACGTTGCCCACTCGGTCCCCAGCCTCGCAGCGGCGCCATGTTGGTTTTGATCCAGGTCTCGTCGATAAAGACCAGGCGCGAGGCGTCGATCCTGCCCTGATGGGTCTTCCAGCGCGTCCGTTTACGCGCGATATCGGGACGATCTTGTTCGGCCGGCAGGATCGTTTTTTTTGAAGCTCAGCCCTTCGGCATGGACGAACGTCCACACTGCCCGCACGTCGGTCTTGATCCCGCGCGCAGCCAGTTCCTGCGTCAGCTTCCGCAAAGTGAATGGGCCGGAGCGAATGCGTTTGCGCAGCCAGTCGGCATTGGTGCCGGACAGAACCGGCTTCTTGTGACCGCCGATCTTGCCGGGAGAAACGCCTCCGGTCTCCCGCCGCAGATTCTTCCACTTTGTCACACAGGAAGGACTGATCTGAAGCGCTTCTGCAATCGAACGCACGGTCTCGCCCGCGTCAGCCCGCGCCAGAGCGAGTTCACGAAGATCTTCCGAATAGGGTCGCGTCATCCATGCTGGCCCCCGTTCCAGCAATGGAGTTTGAATCAGAAATTGTCCCTTCTGGGAATCCCGATTCCGGCAAAAAACAACATGCTCTAGAACAGGCGGCCCTGATCGACCGGCTTGGTGACGCGCTTCGGCGCCGCTGGTTTCACCTCGCGCGGCTGCGGCTTCGGCTGGCTCTCGGGCGTCGCCGTCGCCGCGGGCTGATCAGGATTCGTGGTGGCAGCGACGCGGCCGTCGGCGAACTCGATCGACAGGCCGGCGTTCGGGCCGACCGCCGCGGCCGAATGGATCGCGTGTCCCTGCGTATCACGCACCAGCGCAAAGCCGCGCGCCAGCACGCCGCGATAGGACAGCGCCGACAGCAGCTGGCTGCGATGGGCGACGCGCGCCTCGAGCCGCTGCAGCGTCGTCACCAGCGCGCGGCGGGCGCGCTCGGCGAGGCGGTGGGTGCGCTCGAGATCGCGCGCGATCGCGTTGCGCTGGGCCTTCGCGTTGGCGAGCTTGGAGGCCTTGAGCCGGATCTCGAGCCCCGCTGAAGCGTTCGCGCCGGTGATGCAGCAGCGAGCGCGCCGACAGCGCGATGCGTTCGCCCGAGACGGTCAGCCTCTGCCTTGCATGCGCGACCTGGCCGCGCAGCACGCCGATGGTGAGGCGCGAGCTCGACGCGGCGAAACGGCGGAAATGTGCGTGCGTATTGGCCTTCAGCCCGCGCGGCAGCCCGGCTGCGAGATGATCGAGCCGCTGCCGCGGGATCGCCAGCAGTTCGTTCGCCGCCGGCAGCGCACGCGCCGCGGCACGCAGCTCGTTGCGGCGCGCCTCCTGGCCGCGCTGCCAGCACACCATGGTGCGGCGGGCGAGCGCTGTGACCTCGACGAACAGCTCGCTGCGTACGGGCACCGCCATTTCGGCTGCGGCGGTCGGCGTCGGCGCGCGCTTGTCGGCGACGAAGTCGATCAGCGTGATGTCGGTCTCGTGCCCCACTGCCGAGATCAGCGGAATATGGCTCTCGGCCGCGGCGCGGACCACGATCTCCTCGTTGAACGACCACAGGTCCTCCAGCGAGCCGCCGCCGCGCGCAACGATCAACAGATCGGGCCGCGGGATCCGGCCGCCCTCCGGCAGCGCGTTGAAGCCGCGGATCGCGGCCGCGACCTGCTCGGCCGAGCCGTCGCCCTGCACCTTGACCGGCCAGACCAGCACCCGGCGGGGAAAGCGATCCTCG
The DNA here is from genome assembly GCF_054057015.1 of Bradyrhizobium sp. JR3.5. NCBI lineage: Bacteria > Pseudomonadati > Pseudomonadota > Alphaproteobacteria > Hyphomicrobiales > Nitrobacteraceae > Bradyrhizobium > Bradyrhizobium sp. JR3.5. The sequence goes on along the minus strand of NZ_JBSRYV010000002.1, from coordinate 1,502,762 downwards.
AGGCGATGCAGGATGTCGCGGATCACGGCGCCGGTCGGCGAGGTGACGACACCGATCACTTCGGGCAGCCAGGGCAACAGCTGCTTGCGGGCCTCGTCGAACAGGCCCTCGGCCGCGAGCTTCTTCTTGCGCTCCTCCATCAGCGCCATCAGCGCGCCGACGCCGGCCGGCTCCAGCGAATCGATGACGATCTGGTACTTCGAGGAGTTCGGATAGGTGGTCAGCTTGCCGGTGGCGATGACCTCGAGCCCTTCCTGGGGCTTGAAGCGCATCCGGGCGTGGGCAAACTTCCAGATCACCGCCTCGATCTTGGCGCTCTCGTCCTTCAGGGCGAAATAGCAGTGGCCGGAGGAGTGCGGCCCGCGGAAGCCGGAGATCTCGCCGCGGACGCGGACATGGCCGAAGCGGTCCTCCACCGTCCGCTTCAGGGCGGAGGAGAGTTCCGAGACGGTGAATTCGGGCGCGTTGACGAGATTCGGAGCAGCGGTCATCTGGCCTATAGAATCGGGGTTTTCGACCCCGTGTGCAAGGTCCGGACGCCTCGTTTCAAGCGTCGAATCACATATCCACATCTGATCGAACCGCTGGTTGCTGCGGTCCGGGAGCGTGCTAAACCGGACGAAACGGCGTTACAACCCCTCTAATCGGCGACACAGATGAACATCCTCCTGCTCGGTTCCGGCGGCCGCGAACATGCGCTGGCGTGGAAGATCGCCGCATCTCCGCTGGTGACGAAACTCTGGTGCGCGCCGGGCAATGCCGGGATCGCGCGCGAGGCCGAGTGCATCGCGCTCGATGTCGCCGACCATGCCGCGGTGATCGAATTCTGCCGGCGCAATACGGTCGATCTGGTGGTGGTCGGTCCGGAGACGCCGCTCGCCGCCGGCATCGTCGATGATCTCGCCGCCGTCGGCATCAAGGCGTTCGGGCCGAGCAAGCAGGCCGCGCAGCTCGAGGGCTCCAAGGGCTTTACGAAGGACCTCTGCAGCGAGTTCAACATTCCGACCGGCGCCTATCGCCGCTTCGACAATGCGAAGGACGCGGTGGCCTATGTCCGCGCCCAGGGCGCACCGATCGTGGTCAAGGCCGATGGGCTCGCCGCCGGCAAGGGTGTCGTGGTGGCGCAGACCTTGCTCGAGGCGGAAGCCGCTGTTGCGATGATGTTCGAGGGCGCATTCGGCTCGGCCGGCGCCGAGGTCGTGATCGAGGAATTTTTGTCGGGCCGCGAGATCAGCTTCTTCGCGCTGTGCGATGGCGAGACCGCAATTCCGCTGGCCTCAGCGCAGGACCACAAGCGGGTGTTCGATCACGACAAGGGCCCGAACACCGGCGGCATGGGCGCCTATTCGCCGACGCCGTTCGTGACGCCTGAGGTGCACGACCAGATCATGGCGCGGATCATCCTGCCGACGGTGGCCGGGATGAAGCGCCGCGGCACGCCGTTCAAGGGTGTGCTTTATGCCGGCGTGATGCTGACCGCGCAGGGCCCAAAGCTGTTCGAATACAATGTCCGCTTCGGCGATCCCGAGTGCCAGGTGCTGATGCTGCGGATGATGTCGGACATCGTGCCGGCCTTCCTTGCCTCCTGCGACGGCCAACTGAGGAATTTCGATCTGCGCTGGTACCCGGACCCGGCGCTGACGGTGGTGATGGCGGCCAAGGGCTATCCCGGCGACTACATCAAGGGCACGCGCATCGATGGCCTCGATGACGCCGCCAAGGTCGACGGCGTCGAGATCTTCCACGCCGGCACCGTAGCGAAGGATGGCGCAATCCTTGCCAACGGCGGTCGGGTGCTGAACGTCTGCGCGATGGGCAAGACGGTCACCGAGGCGCGCGACCGCGCCTATCAGGCCGTCGATCGCATCAAATGGCCGGAGGGATTCTGCCGGCGCGACATCGCCTGGCAGGCGGTGGAGGCGGAAAAGCCGACGGGCTAGCTCGCGCCGCACTTTTCGCTCGTCATGCGCGGGCTTGATCCGCGCATCCATCGCCTTCGAGAAAGTCCCTTCGTGAGATGGATTGCCGGGTCAAGCCCGGCAATGACGATGGGTGTGTGGGACGCCGCTGCCGACTACAGCAAATCCCCACCCGCCGCGCTCGCGGTGGTGCCGTGCTCGCGGAACGCCTTGATGACGTTCTTGCCGATCTTCCATTTGTGCACTTCGTCGGGACCATCGACCAGCCGCTGCGAGCGCACCTGGGTGTACCATTTCGCCAGCGGCGTATCCTGGCTGAAGCCGAGCGCGCCATGGAGCTGGATCGCGGTGTCGATCACCTTGTGCACCATGTGGGCGTGGAAGATCTTGGCGATCGAGTTCTCCTGGCGGATGTCGAGGCCCTTCTCCGCCTTGTAGGCGATGTGCAGCAGCATCAGCCGGCCGATATAGAGCTCGCTCGCGCAATCGGCGAGCATGAACTGCACCGCCTGGCGGTCGGCCAGCAACTGGCCGAAGGTCGAGCGCTTGGTGACGTGAGCGGCCGCCATGTCGAGCGCGCGCTGTGCCTTGGCGACGTTGTGCATGCCGTGGCGCAGCCGGCCGTAGGCGAGGCGGTGCTGGCCCATGTTGAAGCCGTTGCCCTCGCCGCCGAGCAAATTGTCGGCCGGCACCTTCAGATCCTTGATCTCGATCTCGGAGTGGCCGCCGTGGATCACGTCATCGTGCGGGCCCTCGATCGCCATGTTGGCGACGTTGCGCTTGATGCGGTAGCCGGGGTTGGGCAGCTCGACGATGAAGGTCGAATACTGCTTGTGGCGCGGCGCGTTCGGATCGGTCTTCGCCATGACAAGCGCCATGTCGGCGACGCTGGCCGACGAGGAGAACCATTTCTCGCCGTTGAGGATGTAGTTCTCGTTGCCGTCCTTGACGGCCGTGGTCTGCATGCCGGTGGCGTCGGCGCCGGCGGCCTTCTCGGTCATCGAGAAGCAGATCCGCTTCTCGCCGTTCAGCAGGGGCTTGAGGAATTTCTCCTTCTGGTACTCGGTGCCGTGCGCCAGGATCGTCATCATCGAGGCGTCGTCCGGCCCCTGCGTGTTCATCGAGAGCGCGCCGAGCATGCTCTCACCGAGCTCCATTTGCACCAGCGCATTCGCGAGCGGGCCGAGGCCCATACCGCCATACTCCTTCGGCACGAAGGGGCACCACAGGCCCTGCGCGCGGGCCTTCTTGCGCAGCGGCGCCAGCACCTCGGCAAGCGGCTTGGTGTCGAGTTCCTTTTCTGCCGGAATGCACTCGTCGTGCACGAATTTGCGGACCTTCTCGCGGATCGCCTTGGCTTCAGCGGGAATCTCGAAATCGATCGACATGGCACTTCCTCGTTTCGTGTTGTTGTTGGTTGGGCTCGAGGATGGCATAAACCTCGCCTGCCAGCGGCAACGCCGAACAAAGTTTGAAGCACGGCGCACGCGACCGGGGGAGCCACCGATGCCTGATCTCGCTGATCTTTTTCCCGGCTATGAATCCAAATGGATCAACACCTCGCAGGGCCGCATCTTCGCCCGCGTCGGCGGCAAGGGGCCGCCGCTGCTGTTGCTGCACGGGTTTTCCTCGACGCATGTGATGTGGCACACGGTCGCGCCGAAGCTTGACGACACATTCACGCTGATCATCGCCGACCTGCCGGGCTACGGCTGGTCCGACATGCCCGACAGCGACAAGGACCATACGCCGTACACCAAGCGGGCCTGGGCGAAGACCATGGTCGAGGCGATGGAGCAGCTCGGCCATGTGCATTTCGCACTCGCCGGTCATGACCGCGGCGGCCGCGTCTCATACCGGCTCGCGCTCGATCATCCCGGCCGGCTGTCGAAGCTCGCCGTGCTCGATATCGCGCCGACCTATGACTACTGGCAGAAGCTCAATCGGCTTTCGGCGCTCAAGATCTACCACTGGGCGTTCCTGGCGCAGCCCTATCCGCTGCCGGAGACGCTGATCTCCAACAATGGCGAATTCTTCCTCAAGGAGAAGATGGCGAGCCAGACCAGGACCAAGACGCTGGAGGCGATCGATCCGCGCGCGCTCGCGCATTACCTTGCGCCGTTCCGCGATCCCGCCCGCATTCATGCGATGTGCGAGGACTACCGCGCCGGCGCCTATGCCGACTACGAGATCGACAAGGCCGACGTCGATGCCGGCAGGAAGATCACGATCCCGATGCTGGCATTGTGGGGCGATGCCGGCGTTGCCAGCGCGGCAACCACGCCGCTCGACACCTGGAAGAACTGGGCGACCAATGTCAGCGGCGCGCCGGTGGCGTCGGGGCATTTCCTGCCCGAGGAGGCGCCGGACGCGACGGCGAAGTTGCTGCGGGAGTTTTTCCTGGCGGGGTGATGTAGTTTTTGTCCCGTCATCCTGAGGAGCGCGGAACGCGCGTCTCGAAGGATCGACGGCCACCGGCCGGGCCGATTCATCCTTCGAGGCGCGCGTTCCGCGCTCCTCAGGATGACGGATCTACATTCGCAGGATGTCTACCGCCGCTCCCGGAAAAACTCGCGCAGGAGGCGCGCGGACTCGGTCTCGCCGACGGCGCCGTAGACCTCCGGGACGTGGTGGCAGGTCGGCTGTGCGAAGAACCGCACGCCTGACTCGACGGCGCCGCCCTTGGGGTCGGCGGCGCCGTAATACAGCCGGCGGATGCGGGCCAAGGATATCGCGCCGGCGCACATGGTGCAGGGCTCCAGCGTCACGTAGAGGTCGCAATCGACCAGCCGCTCGGTGCCGATGGCCTCGGCGGCCTGCCGGATCGCCAGGACTTCGGCATGGGCGGTCGGATCGCGATCGGTGAGGGTGCGATTGCTGGCGGTGGCGATGATCTCGTAACCCCGGACAATCACGCATCCGATCGGAACTTCGCCGGCTTTTCCGGCATTTTCGGCCGTTTTCAGCGCCAAATCCATGAAAGAAGGGGCTGACATGCCTCGTATCATCGGAAGAAACCTGCTAGTAGCTTCGCCTTCAGCAAAAGTGGATGCCGGTTTTGCGTCAAATGCGCTGCCAACAGGGCGCGTACGCCCGGCTGCCCTTGCACCCCAATTGAACGTCCAGCGAGATTATTCATGCCCCGCGACAGCGACAAAAACAACGATTCCCGCGGCCGGCGTGATCGGCCCGGCGGTGGCCAGGGCCGCGCCGGCGACGGAAAAGGCCGCGCCGGCGGTGGCAAGGGCCGCTCCGGCGCCGCCCGTGGACCGGACAAGAAATTCGCCAAGCGCGGCTTTGACGACAAGAAGTTTGCCGGCAAGGCCGATGGCGAGAAGCGGCCCTATCGCGGCGATCGCGAGGACCGTCCGCCGCGCCGCGAGTTCGGCGACAAGCCGAGGTTCAATCGCGATGATGCCCGTGGCGATCGGCCATTCCGCGATCGTCCGGCCCGAGACGGCGATGGCGAGAAGCGCACGTTCAAGCCGCGCGGCGACCGGCCGAGATTTGATCGCGGCGGGGATGGCGAAAAGCGTTCGTTCAAGCCGCGCGAAGACCGCGGGGGCGAAAAGCGGTCCTACACGCCCCGCGGCGACCGTCCGAACTTCAATCGCGACGATCGCCCGCCGCGGCGCGATCGCGATGATGCGCGCCCGGCGGGGCGGTCTTCCGATCGGAAGTTCGGCGACAGGAAGCCTTACGCGCCGCGCGAACGTGACGGCGAGAAGCGGCCCTATACGCCGCGTGGCGAGCGATCGTTCGGCGACCGTCCTTCGCGCGATGGCGACCGGCCCGCACGGAAATTCGGTGGCGACAGCAAGTTCAAGCGCGGTGCGGGGGATCGCGGCGATCGGGGCCCGCGCAAGGACTTTGGCGACCGGCCGCCGCGCGGCGAATCCAAGCCGTGGCAGAAGCGCGAGGGCGGCTCCGATCGTCCGGAGCGTGGTTCGCGTCCGTTCCGCGACGGCCCGCGCAATTTCGACAAGCCGCGCTACGACAGGCCGCGCGACGATCGCGGCGGCGGCGAGCGGCCGCGGTTCTCGCGCTCCCGCGACGATCGCGAGCAGGGCGATCGCCATGATCGGCCGAAGTTCAGCCGGCCGCGCTGGGGTCGTGACGACGAAGCCGGCGATCGCCACCGCGAGCGCCCCGAAGGCCGTACCGACTGGCAGGAGCATCCGCGCAGCGAAGGCCGTTTCGGAGATCGGCCGCGCCGCGAGAATGAGGACGACAGCAAGGTCTTTGCCAAGCGCCCGGCGTTCGGTGGCCGCGGTGCCTATCGCGAACGTGCCTTTGATGACCGCCGCGAGCGTCCCGAGCCGAAGCCGAAGAAGGCGGGCGAACGCATTGCCAAGGTGCTGGCGCGCGCCGGCCTCGCCTCGCGCCGTGATGCCGAGGAGATCGTCACCCAGGGCCGCGTCACCGTCAACGGACGCGTGATCAACTCGCCGGCGCTCGACATCACCGAGAACGATGTCGTGGCGGTCGACGGCAAGCCGCTGCCGCCGCGCGAGCGGACGCGGCTGTTCATGTATCACAAGCCGCGCGGGCTGATGACGACGCATGCCGACCCCGAGGGACGGCCGACCGTGTTCGACAATCTGCCCGAGGGCCTGCCGCGGCTGATCTCGATCGGCCGGCTCGATTTCAACACCGAGGGCCTGCTGCTGCTCACCAATGACGGCGGCCTGGCGCGGACGCTGGAGCATCCCGACACCGGATGGCTGCGGCGCTACCGCGTGCGCGCGCATGGCGAGGTGACGCAGGGCCAGCTCGACCAGCTCAAGGACGGCGTCGAGGTCGACGGCGTCAAATACGGACCGATCGACGCGACGCTGGAGCGCGACCAGAGCGCCAACGTCTGGGTGGTGTTCGCGATCCGCGAGGGCAAGAACCGCGAGGTGCGCAACGTGATGGCGCATCTCGGGCTCGAGGTGAACCGGCTGATCCGGATCTCCTACGGCCCGTTCCAGCTCGGCGAGCTCGAGGAGGGCAAGGTCGAGGAGGTCAAGACGCGGGTGCTGCGCGAGCAGCTCGGCGAGAAGATCGCCAAGGTCGCAGGTGCGGACTTCACGCGGCCGGAGCAGCGTGACGCCGCCGACGGCGACGATGCGCCCGCCAGGAAGCCGAAGCCCAGCAAGCGCGAAACGATCAATGACCGCAAGGGCCGCCGCGTGCTGGTGCAGCGCACCGGCAGCGAGGAAGCCCGCGCCCGCAACGAGGACGAGGCCAACGGCTACGGCCCGCCGCGCCGCCCCAAGCGCGGCTATCACGGCAAGCGCGATCTCACGCCGAAGGATGAGTAGGGGCGTCGCGACGATGGATAAGTCGTGTTCGTTCGCTACGACGCGATCAACGCTCTCTCCGTTCCCTCCCCCCTTGTGGGGGAGGGGCAGGGAGGGGGTGCCACACGGGCAGTCTGCCCGTGGGGCACCCCCTTCCCCAACCCCTCCCCACAAGGGGGAGGGGAGCCGACTACCCGTGCCGAAGCAGTGAGGGCATTCTGATGCGCGTCGTCGGGGGCAGGCTGAAGGGCCGCAATCTCGCGTCGCCGTCGGGCCGCGAGATCCGTCCGACCGCGGACCGCCTGCGCGAGTCCGTGTTCAACATCCTGATCCACGCCTACGACAATCCGATTGAGGATGCGCGCGTGCTCGACCTGTTTGCCGGCACCGGTGCGCTCGGCATCGAGGCGTCCTCGCGCGGCGCCAAGTTCACGCTGTTCGTCGACAATGGCGCCGAGGCGCGGGCGCTGCTGCGCAACAATGTCGAGTCGCTCGGCCTTGGCGGGACGACCAAAGTCTATCGCCGCGATGCCACCGATCTCGGACCGGCGCATCCGGTCGAACCGTTCTCGCTGGTGTTTCTCGATCCGCCCTATGGCAAGGGGCTCGCCGACAAGGCGCTCGCCTCGCTGCGCGACGGCGGCTGGCTGACGCCGGGCGCGCTGCTCGTGGTGGAGGAGGCGAAGGCCGCGGCGTTCGCGGCGCCCGCGGGGTTCGAGGAGCTCGAGCGGCGTGCGTATGACGACACCGAGTTCGTGTTCCTTCGCGAAAAAGTGTAGAGCCCGTTGGTGTCAGCGTCATCCGCTGACTTTATGCTGGTTGCGCCTTCTTCACCCCGAGACTGATTCAACATCGCTTGCGGAGCGCGCACCATGGCCGACACTCTTGCCGGGCTGGCCGATCAGCTGGAGACGCAGGTCAAGGCGTTGCGCGGTACGGGTGATGACGCAGCGCTGCTCGCAGCCGCACGCGACGCCGCCGACCAGATCGAGCGCCATCGCGGCGCGCAGCATGGTGACGCGCGTGAAGCGCTCATGATGGTTCAGCGGTGGACGTTCAACGCGGCTGCCGATTGCTGGCCGGGCTGGAGCGTTTCCGACAAGCCGATCAGCCCCGACAATCTGCTGGCCGCGCGCGAGCTTGCAGAACGCTCGCTCGGGCTGGTGCGGACCCTGGAGCTCGGACCTCTGCGCGAGGCAACGGGCGTCTGGATGGTGGGGGCGTTCGATCTGGCGCTCGGCCGATACGACGAGGCCTCGCAGCTCTTCCGCGAGGCGCACGAGCAATATGTTGCCGCGAATGCGCCGGGTCTGGTGCTGCTGACGGAGGGCTATGCTGCGATTGCGCGGCAGGTCGGCAAGCACGCAGCCGATGGTGACGATCTCGATCAGGTGTATAAGCGGATCGCGGCAGGCGGGTTCGAGGACGGCGATGAATGGATCGCGCAGTTGCGCACCGCGCTGGAGGTGTTCGCGCGATCGGTTTCGTAGGATGCCCTGATCTGTCGTCCCTGCCTAGTGCGCAATTGCGCACGGGAGCAGGGACCCATAACCACAAATGTGCATTTTGGAAGCGCGTTGTGGCCCCAACTTCTCTCGACCCAGACATCGGAGCTTATGGGTCCCTGTGTCTGGAAAGTCTGCCATGATGGCGGTGGGCGGGAAGCCGTTGGGTCCTTGGCGCTTGACGCCGTGAGCCGCGGCTCGGTCCCCCGCCCGTTCCATCTATCAACCTGAACAGTTGCACGAGGCTGCGCCAACAGACCTCGCATCACAGGGACAGGCACCGTGATCCTAGCTCTTCGTTGCGTCGGAATCGACGTCTCCAAACACCATCTCGATATTTTTGATGAAGCCGTAGGCGTGCCGGAGCGCATCGCCAACGCGACACAGGCCATCACACAGCTGGTGGCGCGTTGGCGATGCGATGCGCTGGTGGTCTTTGAGGCCACGGGTGTCTACGACCTCGCGCTTCGCGAGGCGCTGCGTCAGGCCGGCATCTGCTTTGCCCGGATCAATCCGGCTCGTGCCCGCGACTTTGCCCGTGCCGGCGGCCAGCTCGCCAAGACCGATCCGATTGACGCGCGAATGCTGGCGGCCTTTGGGCGTGCCATGCAGCCTGCCACCGAGCAGGCCGCGACGGCCGCCCGCAACGCATTGGCGAGGCTCGCAAAACGGCGGGACCAACTGGTCGCCATGCGAGCCCAGGAAAAGAACCGCCGCAGCGAGGCCGAGGACCTCGCCATGGCCGAACGCATCGGCCGCCTCATCGAGGTCCTCAATGATGAGATCGTCGAGATCGAAGCCGAGATCAGCGCGCTCGTCAAAGCCGAGCCGGAGCTCGCGGACGATGCACAGCTGATGCGCTCCCTGCCCGGTGTGGGACCCGTCGCCTGCATGCAACTCATCACCCAGATGCCGGAACTCGGACATGTCGGGCCAAAGGAGGTGGCCGCTCTTGCGGGCCTAGCTCCCTTCAACGTTGATAGCGGGGCTTATCGTGGCAAGCGCAGGATCGGCGGCGGACGAAAGCGCGTCCGTGACGCCCTCTACATGGCCGCCCTCAACGCCGTTCGCCGCGCTGGTCGCTTCAAGGTCTTTTACGACCGGCTGCGCCAGGCCGGCAAACCGGCCAAGCTCGCCCTCATTGCTGTCGCCAGGAAGCTGCTGACCATCCTCAATGCCATGATGCGCGACCGAAAACCCTACAAGATCGCTCCATCAACATAACAGTTGCCGGGTCGCGCTTCGCTTGCCCGGGACGACGGAATGTGCGGCGGTTATCTCCGCCCGAACAGCTTCTCGATATCGCTCAGCTTCAATTCGACATAGGTCGGGCGGCCGTGGTTGCACTGGCCGGAGTTCGGCGTGTCTTCCATCTCGCGGAGCAGCGCGTTCATTTCTTCCGGCTTGAGGCGTCTCCCGGCGCGGACCGAGCCGTGGCAGGCCATGGTGGCGGCGACATGCATCAGCCGGCGCTCCAGCGGCAGCGCCTCGTCCCACTCGGCCATATGTTCTGCGAGGTCGCGCAGCAGCCCGGCCGCATTGGCCTTGCCGAGCAGAGAGGGCGTCTCGCGCACGGCGACCGCACCGGGACCGAAGGACTCGATCGCGAGCCCGAACGATGCCAGTTCCTCGGCGCGATCGAGCAGCTTTTCGACAGTCGCCTCATCGAGCTCGACGATCTCCGGGATCAAGAGGATCTGCCGCTGCACGCCGTTCTTCGCCAGCGAGGCCTTCAGTCTCTCGTAGACGATGCGCTCATGCGCCGCGTGCTGGTCCACCACGATCAGGCCGTCGCGGGTCTGCGAGACGATGTAGGTCTCGTGGATCTGGGTGCGCGCAGCGCCGAGCGGCCGGTCGAGCAGATCGGGCGCGGCCGCCGCCTCGAAGCGGACATCGGCGGTCGGCGTGCCGACGTCGAAGGCGGCCTGCCCGGGCTCGGCGAAGGCCGGCGCCGCCGCGCCTTCGAACGCGCGCAGCGGATTGACCGGATAGGACGGCGAGCTGCGCCAGTCCCAATTGCTTGGGCGCGCCGGCGTGAAGGCGGGTCGGAACGCCGAGAGCGCGGCGCCATCGGCGGTGTTGGCCGCGGTGCGCTTGCCCTCGCGCGCAAGGCCATCCTTCAGAGCGTGCACGATCAGCGCGCGCACCAGGCCGGCATTGCGAAAGCGCACCTCGGTCTTGGCCGGATGCACATTGGCGTCGACCTGTTGCGGGTCGCAGGTCACGAACAGCGCCACGACCGGATGGCGGTCGCGCGGCAGATAGTCGGAATAGGCCGCGCGCACCGCGCCGAGGATCAGCTTGTCGCGCACCGGGCGGCCGTTGACGAACAGATATTGCCCGAGCGCGTTGGCGCGGGTCAGCGACGGCGCGGCGGCAAAGCCCTCGACCACGACGCCTTCGCGCTCGGATCGGACCTCGATCGCGCTGGCTCGGAAATCCGCGCCCAGGATATCGCCGAGCCGGGTCAGCCGGCCGGCCGCGCCGGGCAGCGCGGCGGCCCAGGTGACCGGAGCACGCTCTTCGCCGGCCAGCGTGAAGGCGATGTCGGGGCGCGCCATGCCGAGGCGCCGCACCACCTCGCGGATCGCCTCCGCCTCGGTGCGGTCGGTCTTGAGGAATTTCAGCCGCGCCGGCGTTGCGTAGAAGAGTTCGTTGACCTCGACGCGGGTGCCCTGCCCGAGCGCAGCCGGCATGACCTCCGACTTCTCGCCGCCCTCGACCGCCAGCGACCAGGCATGCGGTTCGCTGGCATGGCGCGTGGTGATGCCGAGCTTCGCGACCGCGCCGATCGACGGCAGCGCCTCGCCGCGGAACCCGAGCGTGCGGATGCGCAAGAGGTCCTCGTCGTCGAGCTTGGAGGTGGCGTGGCGATCGACCGCAAGCGCGAGGTCGGTGCGCGTCATGCCGCCGCCGTCGTCGGTGATGCCGATCCGCCGCCGCCCGCCGCCGTCGGTGAATACGTCGATCCGGCTCGCGCCGGCGTCGATTGCGTTCTCGACCAGTTCCTTGACGACGCTCGCAGGGCGTTCGACCACTTCGCCGGCGGCGATGCGGTTGACGAGCTGTTCGGGAAGCTGGCGGACGGGCATGGGTTGAACGTTGGGAAAGCGATTCGAGGCTTGCGGTTACTATAAGTCGCCGCGCCGGCAAATGCATGGGAGGGCTGGGCCCATCGGCCGCACGTTGGGGATGATTCCGGCCTATCGCCTTGAAGACGCTCGTCTTCGGCGTCCGGTCCGTTACCCCCTACGTCGCGATTGTGGGGCTGCACGCACAGGTATATCGTTTAGAAAAATTATAAGTTCTCGCCGGAGGAACGCCATGTGCCATCTTTTCGCGCACCAGCCGCAGCGTGACTATGAATCGCAGACCCGTTCGTTGCGGATCGACGGCCATTGCACCTCGATCCGGCTGGAAATGTCGTTCTGGGATACGCTGGAGGAAATCGCGGCCAAGGAAGGCATGACCTTGGCCAAGTTCCTCACCACCCTGCACAACGAGGTGCTCGACCATCATGGCGAGGTGAACAATTTTGCCTCGCTGCTGCGCTGCTCCTGCCTGATTTACCGCGCCAAGGCCAATGCGCCGGCTGTCGTCCCGGACTATCGTCCGGCGGCTGCGGCGATCATGGATGCGGCGGAATAGAATTTCCGCCCATCCGTTGCGCAAAAGAAAAGCGGCCTTTGTCCGAATTGGACAAGGGCCGCTTCAGTTAGAGGGACCCTAGATCTCCTTGCGCTGCATTGCGCCGGCGATCGTGTCGGCCTGCCGGATCGCCAGTGACACGATCGTCAGCGTCGGGTTGCACGCCGCTCCGCTCGTGAACTGGCTGCCGTCGGAGACGAACAGGTTCTTGATGTCGTGGGTCTGGCCGAACTTGTTGACCACGCCATCGCGCGGCTTCTCGCTCATCCGGTTGGTGCCCATGTTGTGGGTCGAGGGATAGGGCGGCGTCGGATAGGTCACGGTGGCGCCGACCGCCTCATAGACCGCGGCGCCCTGCTTGTAGGCGTGATCGCGCATCGCGACGTCGTTCGGATGATCGTCGAAATGCACGCTTGCGACCGGCATGCCGAACTTGTCCTTGATCTTCGGATCCAGCGTGACACGGTTGGTCTCCTGCGGCATGTCCTCGCCGACCAGCCACATGCCGGCCATCCGCGGATAGCCCTCGATCGCGCTGGTGAAGCTGCGTCCCCAGGCGCCGGGATTGAGGAACGCCGCCATGAAGGGCAGGCCGAGCGACAGCGTCTCCATCTCGTAGCCGCCGACGAAGCCGCGGCTCGGATTGTTCTTCGCCTCGTCGCGGATGATGCCGGCCATCGTGGTGCCGCGATACATGTGCACGGATTTTTCGAAGCTCGCATACACGCTGCCGGTCATGTGCCGCATATAGTTGCGGCCGACCTGGCCCGACGAATTGGCGAGCCCGTCCGGGAACATGCTGGAGGCGCTGTTGAGCAAGAGCCTCGGGCTCTCGATCGAGTTGCCGGCGACCGCAACCACGCGGGCCTTCTGGCGCTGCATCGCGCCGGTCGCATCGGCATAGACCACGCCGATGACCTTGCCGGACTGGTCATGCTCGATCTTGATCACCATGCTGCCGGGGCGCACTTCGAGATTTCCGGTGGCTTCGCCCTTCGGGATCTCGGTGTAAAGCGTCGACCATTTGGCGCCCGACTTGCAGCCCTGGAAGCAAAAGCCGATCTGCTGGCAGGAGCCGCGGCCGTCGCGCGGCTCGCTGTTGATCGCCATCCGCCCGGTGTGCACTTCCTTGTAGCCGAGCTTCTTGGCGCCGGCCTCCATCACCTTGAAGTTATTGTTGCCAGGCAGCCCGGGGATGCCGTTGGTGCGGGTGACGCCCATCTTGTCCTCGGCCTTGGCGTACCAAGGCTCCATCTCGGCGAGCGTGATCGGCCAGTCCAGCAGGTTGGCGCCGGGGATGCCGCCATAGGCCGACTTGATCTTGAACTCGTGCTCGTCGAAGCGCAGCGAGGCGCCGGCCCAATGCGTGGTCGAGCCGCCGACCGCCTTCACGATCCAGGCCGGAAGGCCCGGAAAATCCTGGTGGACGCGCCAGCTTCCTGAGGTCGAGCGCGCGTCGGACCAGGCGAGCTGCGTGAAGCTGTCCCATTCATCGTTGATGAAGTCCTGGTTCTCGATGCGCGGTCCGGCTTCGAGGATCACGACCTTGACGCCCTTCTGCGCCAGCTCATTGCCGAGCGTTCCGCCGCCGGCACCGGAGCCGACGATCACGACAACGCCGCTGTCATTCAGATCGAATTTTGCCATTGTGTCCTCCTGGGCGTTGTCCGTTCAAGCCTTCGGCAGCCAGTCGATGTCGGCGAAGCCGCGCTTGATGTAACCACCATGCTCGGCGGAGGAGCCCTCGTAGCCGAACCGCGGCCACACCTCCTTGTTGTTGTAGAGCGAGACGATGAGGTCGCCGCGGATCTTCTGGAAGAACGCGCTTTGCTCGATCTGCTGCAGCAACGCGACGCGATCGTTCTCCCAGGCGACCTGGACATAAGGCATCTTGTGGCGGTCGTTGGCCGCCTGATCGAGTCTCGCGACGCCCTCATTGATCAGTGATTTCACCGCTGGATCCTTGGCGGCCTTGTCATCCCACGGCTTCACTGCGGTGATGTAGTAGCTGTCGCCGAGGAAATCGTGCGGATAGATGTCGCGCGCCACCTTCAGCAGCGTCTTCATCGTGGCCGGCGTCAGCGTGCCCGCCTCATCGGCCCACGCATCGGTGATGCCAAGCCCGGTCGATGTCGCAATCGCGACCGCCGGTGCGGTAGCAGCCGCGCCTTTGAGGAACACACGCCGGTCATATTTGCTGCGTCGATCGATTTCTCTCATGGGTTTCCTCCGTAATTTTATTTTGCAATTGGATTAGCCGAAGCGCCCGCCGCGCTGGATCACCTCGATCTTGTAGCCGTCGGGATCGGAGACGAAGAAGAAACGCGCCAGCGTCTTGCCGTCATGCTGGAAGTCGCGCAGCGGCCCGGGCGACAGTTTCTCCTTCTCGAAACGCGCATGCTCGGCATCGAGGTCATCGACGACGACAGCGAGATGGCCGTAGCCGTCGCCGAGCGTGTAGGGCTCCTTGCGGTCGAAATTGACCGTGAGCTCGACCTCGAAGGGCGAGGAGGGATGGCGCAGATAGATCAGCGCGAAGTCGGGAAATCGCAGATTGTCCGCGATCTCGAGCCCGAACGCGCGCTTGTAGAAGTCGAGCGCCTTGGCCTCGTCGAACACGCGGATCATCGAATGCACGGGTTTCGCCATTCAGTTCAGCTCCTTCAGATAGGCGATGATCATGGCGCGGGTTTCCGGCTTGGCCTGCCGGTAGGCCATCACGGCGCCTGGGATCACCTCTTGCGGATTGGTCAGCCAGGCATCGAGCCTTGCGTCGTCCCAGACGAAATCCGCTCCGGCGAAGCCCGCGGAATATTTGAAGCCGTCAGCCTTGCCGGCATGGCGGCCGACGACCTTGTAGAGCGACGGTCCTTGCCGGACCGGATCCGAAATGTTGGTCGTGTGGCAGGTCGCGCATTGCTGCTTGAACAGCGTCGCCCCGTTCGGGCGGCTTGGCGGCAGGCAACGGTATTTGCGCAGACGTCATTTGCACTGCAAACATCGCGCTGCAAAATCCCAGCGCCAACGTCCACCTCGCGCGCAGCTTTGTCATATACATCACCGCCTCTGTGCGCTGACTGTAGGAGGCTGAAATCGGCCGTTGGTAGTAGCGGGCTGTTTCACAGCAGAACAAAGCTGGGCGGCGATCTGGCGCGGAACCGATCGTTGCCGCATATGCGGACGACAAATCCGCGAAATGGCCGCGAAATCCCTGCACGATCACCACACGACGCCGCTTGCATTGCGCGTGCGCCGTTTGCGGAAAATTCAATCTCGCGCGATGGGGTTCAGGGTCGGCGCTGCAAACGGCGCACACCTGCGCCGCTCCGTCCATCGTCAATCAAAGTCCTGGAGAAATAGATGACGTTTGCAAAGACCAGCGTGCTCGCCCTTGCCATTACGGCCGCGATGGCCGGCCCCGTCCTGGCCCAGGGGGCGGCTGCACCGGGCACCCAGCTTCGCGGCGGCGCACAAGGCAGTGGGACCATGCAGCAGGGTGGCGGCATGTCCGGCAGCGGCGATGAGGAAATGGCGGCGCAGCCGACTTCGCCGACGCAAAAGAGCGGCACCAGCGCCAAGTCGGGCAACAAGGGAACGGTCGGCAGCGGCCACGCGACGACGCCGAAGTCTGGCGGTTCCGAGATGGCGCCTGCAACCAAGAAGTACTGATCCGCGATGATCGGATCCCGGATGCAGCGCCGTGCCTGCGCTGCGTCCGGTGCTCCCCAAAAGCCTTTTCCGTTCCGATTGAATCGGAACGGGGCGCTAGATTCTGGTTTTGACGCGTTTTCTTCACGCGAACCGGGGATCCACTTCGCTCGAAAACGCTCTAATCGTCGAAACGTTGACTGCCGCGGCCGGCCTTGATGTCGCTGCGGCGTTTCTTGCCTTCGAGCCGGCGCTTCTTTGAGCCGAGCGTCGGCCTGGTCGGCCGCCGCGGTGTCGGCCGCACCATCGCTTCCTTCAGCATCTCAAACAGCCGCTCGATCGCGTCCGCGCGATTGCGCTCCTGGGTGCGGAAACGAAAGGCCTGGATCACAATCACGCCGTCCTTGGTCATGCGGCTGCCGGCGAGCCGCGCCAGCCGCTGCCCCGCGTCCGGCGGCAGCGCGATCTTGTTCGTGTCGAAGCGAAGCTGGGCTGCGGTCGAGACCTTGTTGACATTCTGCCCGCCCGGACCGGAGGCACGGACAAAGACGATCTCAATGTCGTTCTCGTCGATCGTAAGGTCGCGGGACAACCGCAGCATGACATCACCCATGGAGGGAAGAATCGGCGGCCGCAGGATAGCGGGTTTGCGCTGGGCGTGCTTGGGCGGTGTTGATGCAGCGCTGGTCGCGACCACGGTCGGAGTGCGTGGCTCACCCCTCTCCCCAACCCTCCCTCGCAAGGGGGGAGGGAGCCCAACCGCCCGCGCGTCCCTTGCGCTATCTCAAGCGTCTCAAACGACTGCTAAGACGCGACGTGAGGTGAGCACGCCTCTTAGGCTCCCTCCCCCCTTGCGGAGGGGAGGGCGGGGAGAGGGGTGGCCACAACGGTGGTGAGTATGACGAAGCGGACGCGCGCGTAACCGCCTCAGTTCGCCTTCGGCGGCGCCGATGCCGGCTGCGCCGCCGCCTGCGGGGCGCGGCCGACGATCACGGTGAGCAGGCCGTTGCCCCACAGCCTCTTGGAGACCCGCTTGACGTCGTCGAGCGTCACCGCATCGACGATGGCGCTGCGCTTCTCGATGTAGTCGATCGGCAGCTTGTCGAGCTGGTATTGCAGCATCGCCTGCGCGAGCTTGGAGGAGGTGTCGAGCGCCAGCATCTGCGAGCCCTTCAGATAGGACTTCGCCTCGTCGAGCTCCTGCTGCGTCGGACCTTCCTCGGCGATGCGGCGGATCTCCGCCTCGATCGCATCGACGGTCTCGCCGGCGCGGTCGGCGCGGGTGCCGGTGTTGCCGATGAACAGCGCGGAGTGATCCATCCAGAGCAGCGCCTCATAGATCGAATAGGCCAGCCCGCGCTTTTCGCGCACTTCCTTGTACAGCCGCGACGACAGCCCGCCGCCGCCGAGAATGTGGTTCACCACATAGGCGGCCATGAAGTCCGGGTCGTGCCTGTTGATGCCGGGGCCGCCGAAGGTGACGACGGTCTGCGGCACGTCGAGCGGGACAAAGGCGCGCTGCGGCGGCTTGGTCGCCACGACGTCGGGAATCGCCGTCAGTTCGGCCTTGGCCGGCAGGCCGCCAAAGGTCTTGTCCAGGAGCTTGCCGAGCGTATCGGGATCGACATCGCCGACCACCGCGATCCGCAGCGTGTCCTTGGCGATGATGCGGCGGACATAGTCCTTCAGATCGGCAATCTCGATGGTCGGCACGCTCTCCAGCGTGCCGGTCGCCGTCCTGCCATAGGGATGGTCGCCGAAGGCGAGCTCGAGGAACTTGCGGCCGGACAGCGAAGACGGATTGGTCGATTCGCGGCGCAGGTTCGAGATCACCTGGGCACGGATACGTTCGACGTCCTTCGGCTCGAACCGCGCCGAGGTCAGCGCCATCCGCAACAGGTCGTAGGCTTCGTCTTTGTTGTCCTTGAGCATGCGCAGCGAGCCGCGGAACTGATCGCGGTTGGACTGGAAGCTGAGCTCGATGGCGCGGCGCTCGAGCCGCTCATGATAGGTCTTGGAATCGAGATCGCCGGAGCCCTCGTCGAGCAGGTCGGCGACCAGATTGCCGACGCCGGGCTTGCCGGGCGGATCCTGGCTGGCGCCGCCGGCGAAGGAATATTCCATCGCGATCAGCGGCACGGTGGCGTCCTGCACGAACCAGGCTTCGATGCCGCCGGGCGACACCAGCCGCTGGATCTTGGCCGCGGCCTGCGAGGGCGCCGAGGTCAGCGTCAGCATCGCGGCGCAGGCGCCGCCGATCAGCGCCGCACGGCGAGTGAGTGAATAGATCACGAGCGCTTCTCCTCGCGTTTCGGCGCAGTATCCTTGATCAGATAGCCGGTCACCGACCGCTTCTTGTCGAGCCAGGTGGCGGCAGCAGTGCGCACCTGCTCGGCGGTCACCGCGCGGATACGATCCGGCCAGCTCCTGATGTCGTCGATGCTGAGGCCGGTGGTCAGCGCGCCGCCATACCAGCGCGCCAGCGTCGCCTGGTTGTCCTGGGCGTAGATCGCCTCGGCGATCAGCTGGGTCTTGACCCGTTCGAGATCCTCGGCGCGTGCGGGGTTCTGCGCAAGATCGGCGATCACCTTGTCGATCGCGTCCTCGATCTGCGCGAACTCGACGCCAGCCTTGGGCGTTACCGAGATCGAGAATTGCGACGGATCGAGCGCGGTGCCCTGGTAGCCGGCGCCGGCCGAGATCGCGAGGCCCTTGTCGATCACCAGCGAGCGATAGAGGTAGGAGTTGGCGCCGCCGCCCATCAATTGCGCGAGCACATCGAGCGCCTGGCTCTCGCCCGCCGCCGCTGTGGTCGCGGACGGCACCAGATAGTAGCGGCGCAGGTTCGGCTGTTCGACGCGGGGATCCGACAGCGTCACGGTGCGCGGCGCGGCCGGTGTCGGCTCCTGCGGCCGGACCCGCTTCTCGGGGATCGCACGTTGCGCCGGGATCGGGCCGAAATTCTTCTCGACCAGCGGGCGGATGTCCTTGACGTCGACATCGCCGGCGATGACCAGGATCGCGTTGTTCGGCGCATAGAAGCGGCGGTAGAAGGCGAGCGCATCCTCGCGGTCGAGCTTCTCGATCTCCTGGTGCCAGCCGATTACCGGCCGGCCATAGGGATGGTTGAGATAGAGCGCAGCCATGATCTGCTCGGTGAGCCGCGCATCCGGGTTGTTGGCAACCCGCATGTTGAACTCCTCGAGCACGACGTCGCGCTCGGGCAGCACATTCTCGTCCTTCAGGATCAGGCCGGTCATGCGATCGGCCTCGAACTCCATCATGGTGGGCAGCTGCTCGCGCGGCACGCGCTGAAAATAGCCGGTGTAGTCGTTGGAGGTGAAGGCGTTCTCGTTGCCGCCGATGCGCAGCACGGTCTGCGAGAACTCGCCGGCGGGATGCTTGGCGGTGCCCTTGAACATCAGGTGCTCGAGGAAATGCGCGAGGCCCGATTTGCCCGGCGTCTCGTCGGCGGAGCCGACCTTGTACCAGATCATCTGCGTCACGACCGGCGTGCGGTGATCCGGGATCACCACGACCTGCAGGCCGTTGTCGAGCGTGAAGCTCGCGGGGCGTTCCGAGGTGACGGTGGTCTGGGCGCGGAGGCTGGTGCCCGACAGCGGGATGGTTGAAACAAAGGCGGCAGCGAACAGGGCAATCGATCGGCGTGAGGGCATCATGGTCCTTATGGAAGCCTGGACAGATGGCCGGGCATGAAAGACGCCATCGTACACGGTGCAGTCCGTGCCAGTCGTCACGAAGCGGAGAGACGGACGTCCCCCCGCATTAAGCTTTGCTCATGTCAGCCTTCGCCCAAACAGGCCAAGCGTCACTGTATCGGTTTTCCGGTCATGACGTCGTACTGGCCCTCGTTCACCTTCGGCTTCATCGGGCCTGTGCCATAGGCAAAGCCTGAAGACGGCGTCTGGTAGCCCGGAGGGGGCTCGGTCAGGGAGTCGCGCGTCGGCTCGCCGGTGAACGGCTTCGACTCGCTGCTGTTCCCCTTGAAGAGGCCGAGCAGGCCGCCGTTGTAACCGAGCTGGCTCGGCATCAGCGACGGATTGGTGTTCGTACCCGGCTCAAGCGGCTCCTTGCGTCCCTCGGTGGCAGTCTGCTGCTTGCGGCCCGCCTCGATCTCGGCCGGCGTCAACGCCACCGCTGATTGCCACGGCTCCTTCTTGACTTCCTTCTTGCGCGCCGCGATCGCAGCCTTGCGCGCCGCGACGTCAGGGTCCTTCGGCCAGTTCGGCGCGTTGACCTGGGCGGCTGTGGCAGGCGGCGGCAGGTCGAGCTTCGGCGGCACCACCAGCGGCGAGCGCTCGCGATAGTCGATGCCCTTGCTGGCGGCGCTCTTGGCGCCGAGCCCGGTCATGAGATTGTCGATGATCCGTTCTTCGAAGGTCAGGCCGTCATCGCCGTCATCGTCATCGTCGCCGGCACGCACCGGGCCTGCCGTCATCACCAGGCCGATCCCGGCCGCAACGAACGCCAGACGCAGGCCGCGCATCAGAGGCAGCCGGGACGTCTCGATCAGGTAACCGCGGACTTTGGTGTTGCGCATCGCGCTATTCCCATCTCAAAATTCGCCAAAGCGATCACTGGCTTAGCGCTCAGTTCCGCTGGGTGCAGGTCGGCCGCCGACCGGCTCGTATCGGCCGGGATCAGGGCGCTTTTACGGCGGGGGTCCCCATGACGGAATCATACAATAGGGCCGCCACGCCAGCAACGATCGCCACATCGGCGAGGTTGAAGATGTACCAATTATAGTTTTTTCCGGCGATCTCGACGTGAAACAAGGGCAAAATCGACCACCGCACCATAGGCGAAGCGGTCGATCCCGTTCCCGATCGCACCGCCGATGATCAGGCCGAGCGATACTGTCGCAAGCCAGGTCCGCGACCGCGCCATCCAGATCGCCAGCGCGATCACGGCAGCGGCCTTGATCACCATCAGCAGGATCTGGGCCGCCGGGGTCTCGCTCTGAAACCAGCCGAAGCTGATGCCGGGATTCCAGGCCAGCACCAGGTCGAAGAACGGCGTCACCGTCACAGGGGCGTGGTGCGCGATGTCGAGGACGTGGAGCAGCCAGAGCTTGGAGGCCTGGTCGGCGATCAGGGTGATGACCGCCGCCAGCACACCGGCGCGAACGGGAGGGGTCATCGGCACCCCATCAAAGGTGTCGTCCCGGCGAAAGCCGGGACCCATACGCCGTGCCGGGTGTTGTTTGAATGACAGGGAGTCATCAACCTCAGTCCATTCTAGACAGCGGTGGTTGGGTCCCTGCTCCCGTGCGCAATTGCGCACCAGGCAGGGACGACGGCTAGGCCGAGACCCCCAGCGCCTTCCATTCGCGCAGCGCTTGGGCGTCGCGCGGCGAGACGTCGGGATAGTCGGGATCCTCGCCGATCGTCGGCAGGATCTTCCACGAGCGCGCGCATTTGGTGCCGACCGCCTTCTCGACCACCACGGCGACACCGGGCACGGCATCGAGGCGGAAGGCTGTGGCCGGCGCCTCGCCCTCGCGCACCTCGTAATTCGAGGTGATGCAGACCTCGGCGAGATCGATGTCGAACAACGTGGCCAGCATCTGTCGGTCAGCGATGTAGATCGCCGGCGAGGCCTCGAGCGACGAGCCGATCCGCTTGGCGGCGCGCTCGAGCTCGAGCGCACCGGTGACGACGCGGCGGACGTTGCGGATCGTCTCCCACTTCGCGGCGAGGGCATCGTCGCGGAACTGCTCGAGACCTTCGGGGAACAGCGTGAGATGCACCGAGGGCTCGGCGTTTGGCCGGTACATCCGCCAGGCTTCGTCGGTGGTGAAGCTCAGGATCGGCGCCAGCCATTTCAGGATCGCGTCGCACAGCAGGTCGATCGTGGTCAGCGCCGCCTTGCGCGCCACCGAGGACGGCGGGTCGCAATACAGCGTGTCCTTGCGGATGTCGAAGTAGAACGCCGACAGCTCGGAGTTCATGAAGGCCGCGAGGCTTGCCACCACGGTCTTGTAGTCGAACGCGGCATAGGCCTTGCGGATGGTCTCGGTGTGGCCGGCCAGTTCGTGCAGCATCAGCCGCTCGAGTTCGGGCATCTCGGCAAAGGCGACCTTCTCGCTCGGCTTGAAATGGTGCAGCGTGCCGAGCATCCAGCGGATCGAGTTGCGCAACTTGCGATAGGTCTCGATGGTGTTTTTCAGGATCTCCGGCCCGATGCGCTGGTCGTCGGCGTAGTCGGTGGCGCAGACCCACAGGCGCAGGATATCCGCGCCGGAATCCTTGATCACCTTCTGCGGCTCGACGGTGTTGCCGAGCGACTTCGACATCTTGCGGCCGTTCTCGTCGAGCGTGAAGCCGTGGGTCAGCACGATGTCGTACGGCGCGCGCCCGCGCGTGCCGGCGCTTTCCAGCAGCGAAGAGTGGAACCAGCCGCGATGCTGGTCGCTTCCTTCCAGATACATCACGGTGTCATTGCCGCCATCGATCTTGCGGACGATGTTGCCGAGCTGCGGGAAGTTCTGGCGGTCTTCCAGCACGAAGGCGTGCGTGGAGCCGGAATCGAACCAGACGTCGCAGATGTCGTCGACCTTCTTCCAGTTCTCCGACGCGCGGCTCCCGAGGAAGCGCTCGCGGGCGCCGTCCATGTACCAGGCGTCGGCGCCTTCCTCCATGAACGCCTCGGTGATGCGCTGGTTGACGACCTCGTCCTGCAGGATCTCGGCCGAGCCGTCGCTGTTCTCGCGCACGAACACGGCGATCGGCACGCCCCAGGCGCGCTGGCGCGAGATCACCCAGTCGGGGCGGTTGGCGATCATGCCGTTGATGCGGTTCTCGCCGGCCGGCGGCACCCATTGCGTGACCGAGATCGCGTGCAGCGCGCGGGCGCGCAGCGTGTCGCCCTTCATCGCATGGCCGTTTTCCGCGATGGGCTTGTCCATCGCGATGAACCATTGCGGCGTGTTGCGGAAGATCACCGGCTTCTTGGAGCGCCAGGAATGCGGATATTGATGCTTGAGGCGGCCGCGCGCCAAGAGCTTGCCGGCCTCGATCAGCGCCTTGATCACCGCCTCGTTGGCATCGCCCTTCTCGCCCTTGTCGGTGAGAACGCGCTTGCCGGTGAAGCCCGGCGCCTGCGCGGTGTAGGCGCCGTTCTCATCGACCGTGTAGGGGATCGCGGTCGGGATGCCGCGCGCATCGAGCTCGCGGGTGTTGGCCGTCCAGACGTCGAAGTCCTCGCGGCCGTGGCTCGGCGCGGTGTGCACGAAGCCGGTGCCGGTGTCGTCGGTGACGTGTTCGCCTGATAGCAGCGGCACGGTGAATTCGTAGCCGCCGCCGAAGCCGCGCAGCGGATGGGCGCATTCCACGGCGTCCAGCGTGTCGCCGGGAATATCGCGGACCTTCTCATAGGACGTGACGCGCGCCTGCTTGAACACTTCCGCGGCGAGCGCATCGGCCAGGATCAGGAGATCGCCGGTCCTCGCCCAATTGTCCGCGGGCGCGTCGGTTACCTTGTAAAGGCCGTAGGCGATCTT
This sequence comes from Bradyrhizobium sp. JR3.5, assembly GCF_054057015.1. Classification (NCBI taxonomy): domain Bacteria; kingdom Pseudomonadati; phylum Pseudomonadota; class Alphaproteobacteria; order Hyphomicrobiales; family Nitrobacteraceae; genus Bradyrhizobium; species Bradyrhizobium sp. JR3.5. Next base: position 1,479,235 of record NZ_JBSRYV010000002.1, on the reverse strand, counting down.
CGGCGAGAACGAGATCGCCCGGTTGCCGGGCAGCGTCCACGGTGTGGTGGTCCAGATCACCACCGAGGCATGGGCCAGCGCGCCATGCGCCGGCGAGGTGACCGGGAATTTCACCCACACCATGTCGGAGGTGTAGTCCTCGTATTCGACCTCGGCTTCGGCAAGCGCGGTCTTCTCGACCACGCTCCACATCACCGGCTTGGAGCCGCGGTACAGCGTGCCGTTGGCGGCGAACTTCATCAGCTCGCGGGCGATCTGCGCCTCGGCCGGATAGCTCATCGTCTGATAGGGATGATCCCAGTCGCCGATGATGCCGAGCCGCTTGAACTCCTCGCGCTGCACGTTGATCCAGTGCGTCGCATAGGCGCGGCATTCCCTGCGGAACGCGACCATCGCGACGGAGTCGCGGAAGTCGGGCTTCTGCTTGCCCTTGGAGCGGTAGTTCTCCTCCTCGATCTTCCATTCGATCGGCAGGCCGTGGCAATCCCAGCCCGGCACGTAGTTGGAGTCGAAGCCGAGCATCTGCTGGCTCTTGGTCACGACGTCCTTGAGGATCTTGTTCAGCGCATGGCCGATATGGATGTTGCCGTTGGCGTAGGGCGGACCGTCATGCAGCACGAATTTGGCACGGCCCTCGGCTTCCCGGCGGAGCCTGTCGTAGAGGCCGATGTCGTTCCAGTATTTCAGGATTTCCGGCTCGCGCTGGGGCAGGCCGGCGCGCATCGGGAATTCCGTCTGCGGCAGGTAAAGGGTCTTGGAATAGTCCCTGGCGTCAGTCTTTTGGGCGTCGGTCTTTTGCGGCTTGTCGGACATAAATGCTCTGATTTGGCAGGTGCGGGCGCGGAAACGCGATCAATCGCGGGTGAAACGACGAAGTCCCGGTCTTGCGCCGAGCCTTCAGGCTCAGGCGGAAGCCGGGCCGCTAATCCGTATGATGCGCCGCGAAAACATGGGGTTTCCATAGCAGCCAGCCAAGGAAATCGCAAAGCCCCGGTTGCCTGAGGATCGTTCCGCGGGACCGCCCCTGGAACGGGATGGATCTAGGCTGAGCTGGAGCGGCGGCGGAGGTGCCACCTCTCCCTTGGGAGAGGTCGATTTGCGCAGCAAATCGGGTGAGGGGGTGCGGTCTAGCGAGAGAGCAGAAGCCCTCACCCGGCGCTGCGCGCCGACCTCTCCCCACCGGGGAGAGGTGGACCGAACCCGCTGTCAAACTGATCTAACCCAACTAGGCCGGCCGCGGCCGGGCCGGATTTCCCGCCACGATCGCGCCGGGGGGCGACGTCCCGCGTCACCACGCTGCCGGCCCCGACCAGGGCGCCGTCGCCGATCGCAACGCCGGGCAGGATGATGGCACCGCCGCCAATCCAGACGTCGCTGCCGATCCGGATCGGGCGGCCGAATTCAAGCCCGGCGCGCCGGGTCGCGGCGTCGCGCGGGTGGTCGGCGGTATAGATCTGCACCGCGGGCCCGATCTGGGTGCGATCGCCGATCACGACCTCGACGACGTCGAGGATGACGCAATTGAAGTTGAGGAACACGCCGTCGCCAAGGCTGATATTGCTGCCGTAGTCGCAGAAGAACGGCGGCCGGATCACGGCGTCCTTGCCGACCTTGCGGAAGCGCGCGGAGAGCAGGGCGTGCAACTCGGCTGCGGACGATGCGCCTGATGCGTTGTAGCGCGCCATCCAATGTTCCGCCGCGGTATGGTCGGCGGCGAGCTCGGCATCGGGGCGATAGAGTTCGCCCGCCAGCATTTTCTCTTTCTCTGTCTTCAACCAATCACTCCGAGCTGCGGGAACGCGTCCGGCGCTGCGGCCAATGCCGCGCGCGCCCTGGCGCTGTCGTCATCCATCTGGCGTATCAACGCCTCGATGGTGTCGAATTTCAGCTCTTCGCGAATAAAACTGATGAAGGCGACATCGAGCACCGTGTCGTAGAGATCGCCCTTGAAGTCGAACAGGAACACTTCGAGCAGCGGGGCGCCGTTGTCGAAGGTCGGCCGGCGTCCGAAGCTTGCGACACCGTCGAACCGCACCCTGTCGTTTCCTTTGTCCTTGCTCTGGGCCTTGCCGACCCGCACCGCATAGATGCCGTGCTTCAAGCCGCAATGCTTGTCGAGGCGGATGTTGGCCGTCGGGTAACCGAGGTCGCGGCCGCGCTTCTCGCCATGGATCACCTTGCCGGTCACGAACCAGGGGCCGCCCAGCATCGTGGTGGCATCGTCGACCTGGCCTTCGGCGAGCGCCATGCGGATGGCGCTGGAGGAGACCGGGCGCTCCTCGATGTCGACATGGGCCTGCACATCGACCTCGATGCCGAGCCGTGGCGCTTCGCTGACCAAGAGACTCGGCGAGCCGACCCGGCCCTTGCCGAAATGGAAGTCGTAGCCGACCGCAATCCCGCTGATGCCGAGCCGGCCGATCAGGTCATGGTGAATGAAGTCCTGTGCCGTGGTCCCGGCGCGCGCCTTATCGAAGGTCATGACGACGGCGCCCGCGAGCCCGGTGGCCGCGAGCAGCCGCAGCTTGTTGGTCTCGTCCGTGAGACGGAATTGCGGGGTGTTCGGGCTGAAGAAACTGCGCGGATGCGGTTCGAAGGTCACGGCGAGCGAGGGCACGCCGTGCGACTTGCCCATCGCGAGCGCCGCGCCGATCACGGCGCGGTGACCGAGATGGACGCCGTCGAAATTTCCCATTGCGACCACGGCACCCTTCGGAATGGCGCTTTCGGGCGTGTTGTCGCGGATAACGGTAAAGCCGGTGCTCATGTCAGGGATTCTTCAAGGATTCTTAAGCATGATTGTTGCGGGCCGGACCGTGACGCGGCGGCGGCGTGGAAGTCAAGCATAGCGAAAATCGCGTCAAATCCGTAACAATCCGGATTCAGCCGGTTAACGCGCTGTTTAACGGCTGCTGTTAGTCGTTGGCGGAAAGCTGCGTTCGTGCAGAAGCCAAGTTGCGTTAGTGGTTTTGGGGGGAAAGATGGCGGTTGATTTGTCCATGCCGGTTCTGGTGGTTGATGATTACAGCACCATGATCCGCATCATCCGGAATCTTCTCAAGCAGCTTGGATTCGAGAATATCGACGATGCCTCCGATGGCTCTGCGGCGCTCAACAAGATGCGCGGCAAGAAGTACGGCCTGGTGATTTCCGACTGGAATATGGAGCCGATGACCGGCTACGACCTGCTCAAGGAAGTCCGCGCCGATCCCAATCTCGCGACCACGCCCTTCATCATGATCACGGCGGAATCCAAGACCGAGAACGTGATTGCGGCCAAGAAGGCCGGCGTGAACAACTACATCGTCAAGCCGTTCAACGCGGCGACGCTGAAGACCAAGATCGAGGCGGTCTTCCCGGACATGGCGACCGCGTAGCGCCCGACATCGCATCAACTGAAATTCACGCTATGCCCGGGGTGTCCCGGGCATTTGCGTCTTTGGGGTTGAAAGTGAGGCGAGCGGACGCGCGCGCGATTTCGGAATATTGGAAGAATGCCCCTGAGTTGCCCGACGTGTCAAGGCGACTGGTCGAACACCGCGCGCCGTGGGCTACTTTGCATGGGGTTGTTTTCGATTTTTTGGTAGCGTGCGGAGTTGGCCGTTACCACTTCAGCTCGCGCATCAGCGCGCGGGGCGGATGGCCGAACAATTCCTTCACCGAGGCGGGGTCGAGCTGCTCGATGCCCTCGAACTGCTCGGAATGGATGCCGCGGGTGACGAACAGGAGATCGATGCCGAAGCCGTGGGCGCCGGTGAGGTCGGTGCGCACGGAATCGCCGATCGCGAGCACGCGGCTGAGTTCGGTCGGACGCCCGCGGCGCTCGGCGGCCAGCGCCATGGCGCGCTCGTAGATCGGCCGGTGCGGCTTGCCGTAGAAGACCGCTTCGCCGCCGAGCTCGCGATAGAGTTCGGCAACCGCGCCGGCGCAATAGATCAGCCGGTCGCCGCGCTCGACCACGATGTCCGGATTGGCGCAGACCAGCGTCAGCTTGCGCTCGAGCGCCTTGAGCAGCGTGTCGCGATAATCCTCGGCGGATTCGGTCTCGTCGTCGAACAGTCCGGTGCAGATGATGTAGTCGGCCTGCTCCAGCGGGACCAAGGTGGCGTCGAGGCCGCGATGGATCGAGCTGTCGCGCTCCGGGCCGATCCAGAATATTTTCTGACCGGGATGATCGGCCACGAAGTGGCGGGTCAGGTCGCCCGAGGAGACGATCGCGTCATAGGTCTCGTCGGCGACGCCGAGCTTGCGCAGCTGGCGCTGCACGGAATCGGGCCGGACGCGGCGCGTTGGTGATCAGGATGACGGTGCCGCCCTGCTGGCGGAACGTGTGCAGCGCCTCGCAGGCCTCGGGAAAGGATTCGAGCCCGTTGTGCACGACGCCCCAGATGTCCGACAGCACGACGTCGACGCCGTCCGTGAGGTCGCCCAGCCGCTCCACGAAACGCAGCGATGTCATGATGCGAACCGCCGGTCAGTTGGGCCCGAGCGCGCGGCGCGCCAGCGCGGCGCTGCCGGTTGTGCGCGGTGGCGCTGCGGGGCTGGAGACGGGTGCGGAAGTGCCGGCGCCATTGAGGTCCTGAGGCTTGGTCTGCGGAGCCTCGGCGGTAGCAGATGCCCCTTCCGGCCGCAACGGCCGCGGCGGCGCGAACAGGAAGCCCTGGCCGAACCGGACATCGTAGTCGAGCAGGTCGACCACCGAGCGCTCGCCCTCGATCCGTTCGGCGATCAGGTCGATGCCGTAGCGGCCGAGCAGGTCGGACAGATCGGAGGGATCGATATCGCTGGTCGCGCTCTGCCTGGCGTCGAGCAGCAGCGCGGCCGGCACCTTGATGAAACGGACGCCGCGATCGGCGAGCTCGCGCGGCTCGAGGTGGAGGTCGCTGACGTGGTCGATCGAGAACCGGTAGCCGCGCTGCGACAGCGCCGCGAGATTCTCGCTTTCGACCGGGCCGAGATTGCGGAAGGTGGCCTGCTTGAACTCGAGCACGAAGGATGGGGCCAGCGCGCGGTTGGCCTCGAGGAAGTCGAGACACTGGGTGAAGTGCTGCGGGCTGGACAGCGTCGCCGCCGAGACGTTGCAGAACACGCCGACATCCTTGCTGCGGATCATCAGGCGGCGCAGCACCTGAACGCAGCGAAGCATCACCATGTGGTCGATGCGGCCGATCAGGCCGCCGACCTCGGCCGCCTCAATGAAATCGTCGGCGGCAAGGACCTGGTCGCGCTCGTCGCGCAGCCGCGTCACCGCCTCGTAGTAGCGCACCTTGCGCTGCGGCAGCGTCACCATCGGCTGCAGGTAGATGTCGAGGCGGTTCTCGTCGATGGCGTGCCTGACCGCGGCAATGAGCTGGGTCTGGCTGCGTGAGATCGCCGATGGCGGCGCAGCCGGCGGCGGGGGCGCAAACACGGCGGTCGGAGCCGGCGGGACGGGCTGCAGCAGATCGTCGCGCGGCGAGGCGACCGGCTGTGCCACGGGAGCTGCCGTCAGCAAATCCTCATGATGGGCGACGGACGCCGCAAGCTGCCGCACCAGGCCGCCAAGTTCGTTGATCTCGCCGGCCATGCCCTGGATCCGGTCGGCGCCGGTGGAGTTCGCCGAGGCGACGCGGCCTTCGACCGCGGCCAGCCGGCGGCCGAATTCGGCGACCTGACGGGCGAGGTCGGCGGTGCCGCGCGACAGATCCGCGATCTGGCCGCCGACATCGCTGCGGTCGCGCAACCGCATCGACACGGCGTTGTAGAGGATCAGGCAGGTGAGGGCGGTGAGCGCCACGATCGCCGATTCCGATCCGCTGATGCCCGCCACCGAATACAGGACGAAGCCCAGCGAGGCTGCGACCAGCACCATGCAGATGGCGATGAAGATCGTCGAAATGCGAATCATGTCGCGCGCCCGCGCCCTCTCTCCGAATGTCCCCGGAGCGCAAGCTTAGCACCATTGTTGATTCGACGGGCCTGCGATCTTCGGAACCGGCTGGAACTGCACACGATTTTCGCTTCGTCCTGGTCGGCCTCGAAGTCGGGCTCCGTAATCGACCGGAGCCGACGGCGGCGCGTCCGTCAGAGGTCGGCGGCAGCGATCCAGAACACCTCGCCCTCGGAGTCCTCGGTGTCGAGCCAGAGCAGCGGCAGGTTGGGATAGGCGGCCTCGAGATTGTCGCGGCCGCGGCCGATCTCGCAGAGCAGACCGCCTTGCGGGGTCAGATGCCGCTTGGCCTCATCGAGCAGGCGGCGGACGATATCGAGCCCGTCAGCGCCGCCGTCGAATGCGATCTTCGGCTCGGCGCGGCATTCGCGCGGCAGCGCGGCCATGCCCTCGGCATCGACATAGGGCGGGTTCGAGATGATGAGATCGTAGCGCCGGTCGCCGAGCGGCTTGAACAGGTCGCCGCGATGCAGCGTCAGGCGGTCGTCGAGACCATGGTCGGCGACGTTGCGCGCGGCGACTTCGAGCGCATCCTTTGAGATATCCACCGCGTCGACCGCAGCGTTCGCGAAATGCCGTGCGGCCAGGATCGCAAGGCAGCCGGAGCCGGTGCAGAGGTCGAGCACGCTTTCGACCTGCTCGGGATCGCCGATCAGCGAGGTGCCGTCATCGTCACCGCCGAAATGCGAATCCAGCAATTCGCCGATGAAGGAGCGCGGCACGATGGTGCGCTCGTCGACATAGAACGGCAGGCCGCGCATATAGACCTTGTTGACGAGATAGGCGGCCGGCTTTCGCGTCGCGATCCGCCGCTCGATCAGGTCGAGGATCAGCTTGCCTTCGGCAAATCGTGACGCGCGCGGTCGCGAAGGTCTCGAACTGGTCGGGATGCAAATGCAGCGTCTCGCAGATCAGGAACGCGGCTTCCGCCACCGGATCGGTGGTCCCGTGCGCGAACACGAGCTTGGCCGCATTGAAGCGGCTGACCGCATAGCGCAGGAAATCGAACAGGGTGTGAAGCTCGCCGGCACTGACCTTCGGCGCCTTCTTGGGCGCTTTCGGCGCGGCGGGGCTGCGCCTGGCCGGCACTTTGCTGCGCTTCGCCATCAGGATTTGGTCCAGCGCGCGGCGGCCGCGTCGTCATGGTCCTGCGCCTCGATCCAGCTCGTGCCGCGCGCGCTTTCCTCACGCTTCCAGAACGGTGCGTTGGTCTTGAGATAGTCCATCAGGAACTCGGCTGCCTCGAACGCCGCCTGCCGGTGCGCCGAGGCGGTCACGACCAGCACGATGTTCTCGCCCGGCGCGATGCGGCCGAAGCGGTGGATGATGGTGAGGCCCTGCAACGGCCAGCGCGCCATGGCCTCGTCGGCATGGCGCGCAATCTCGGCCTCCGCCATGCCAGGGTAATGTTCGAGCGTCAGCGCGGCGATCGGCTCGCCCTGTTCGCTGCCGCGGCAGATGCCGCTGAAGCTGACGACCGCGCCGACATCGGTGCGGCCCTTGCTTAGGCCGGCGATCTCCTGCGCGACGTCGAAGTCGGCTTCCTGGATCCGGATGGTCGCTGCGATAGCCATAGGAAGATCTAACCGCCGGTCATCGGCGGAAAGAATGCGATCTCGCGGGCGCCGGAGATCGCAGCATCCGGTTTGACATGGGCATGGTCGATCGCGGCGCGGATCACCGTCGGCTTCTCGAAAGCATGGGCGTAGCCGTCGTCGCGCGCGGCAAGCCAGCCGATCAGCTCGCCGACGGTGCGCACCTCGGCTGGCGGCTCGACGATCTCTTCGGTCTTGCCGATGCGTTCACGCACCCAGGCGAAATATTTCAGCTTCATCCCTCATCCTCCTTGATGAGATGATGGATGCCGGCACGGAAGTAATCCCAGCCGGTGTAGATCGTGAAGATCGCCGACATCCACAGCAGCACGATGCCGATCAGGGTCGTCGCCGGGAAGACCTGCTCGCCCGCTTCGCCCGCAATCAGAAAGCCGATCGCCACCAGCTGGATCGTGGTCTTCCATTTCGCAAGCTTGGTGACGGGAACGCTGACCCGCAGCCCCGCGAGGTATTCGCGCAGGCCCGAGACCAGGATCTCGCGGCACAAGATCACGATCGCTGCCCACAGCGTCCAGCCATGGATCGAATTGTCGGCGGCCAGCATCAGCAGGCTGGAGGCCACCAGGAGCTTGTCGGCGATCGGATCGAGCATCCGGCCGAAGGCGGACTGCTGGTCCCACATCCGGGCGTAATAGCCGTCGAGATAGTCGGTGATCCCGGCCGCAATGAACACGGCCAGCGCCACCCAGCGCAGCCACAACGGGCCGTCCAGGATCGATTGCCAGTAGACGCAGCCGATCACCACCGGGATCGCGGCGATCCGGGCGTAGGTCAGGATATTCGGGAGGGACATGGTCTTGGTCTGTCCCCGGGTCGTCGCGATGTTCATCCGTTCTACCAATACCGCTGAAGCCAGAAGGTCAACCGTGCGAGCGCCAAAGTACGGCGAGATTAGGCTGAATCGTCATGGCACCTTAGCCCCTTGTTTATGCATGATCTTTTCAGAACGTTGCCTGCCACTTTTCCGCATCATGCCCTAGATGCCCTGTCGCAGGCGACGCCCTGATGACTCGCCTTTGGTTTAACCCGGCTGGGCGTGGAAAAACTCGAAAATCTTGCGGGCACTCTCGGCGCTGACGCCGGGAACCTTGCCGAGGTCGGTGATCGAGGCCCGCTCGATCTCCTTGAGCGTTCCGAAGTGGTGCAGCAAGGCACGTTTGCGCGACGGGCCGATGCCCGGGATCTCCTGCAACCCGGCCTCGCGGATGTCCTTTTTGCGCAGCTTGCGGTGCGAGCCGATCACGAAGCGATGGGCCTCGTCGCGCAGCCGCTGGATGAAATAGAGCACCGGGTCGCGCGGCTCCAGCTTGATGGCCTCGCGGTCCGGCATGAACAGGGTTTCGCGCCCCGCATCGCGCTCCGGCCCCTTGGCCACCGCCATCAGCGAGACCTGGGTCAGCCCGAGGGTCTGAAAAATCTCCCGGACCGCGTTGAGCTGGCCGCGGCCGCCGTCGATGATGACGAGATCGGGCCATTGCGGGAACGAGTCGTCGTCCGCCTTGTCTTTTGCCTTGCTGGCTTCGCCCTCCGGCGGCTTCAGCAGCCGCTTGAAGCGGCGCTCCAGCACCTCGCGCATCATCCCGTAATCGTCGCCGGGCGTCAGCCCTTCGGACTTGATGTTGAATTTGCGGTACTGGTTCTTCATGAACCCGTCGGGTCCCGCCACGATCATCGCGCCGACTGCGTTGGTGCCCTGGATGTGGCTGTTGTCGTAGACCTCGATGCGCTTGGGCGTATGCGGCAGGCCGAGCGTCGTGACCATGCCCTCCAGCAGCCGGCTTTGCGTCGCGGTATCGGCGAGCTTGCGGCCGAGCGCCTCGCGCGCGTTGGTGAGCGCGTGGCCGATCAGCTCCTTCTTCTCGCCGCGCTTGGGCACGGAGACCTCGACCTTGGATCCGGCCTTCACCGACAGCGCGTCGGCGAGCAATGCGCTTTCCTCGATCTCGTGCGACAGCAGGATCAGCTTCGGCGGCGGCTTGTCGTCGTAGAATTGCGCAAGGAATGAGGACAGCACCTCCTCGGGCGTGAAGCTCTTTTCCGCGCGTGGGAAATAGGCGCGATTGCCCCAGTTCTGGCCGGTGCGGAAGAAGAACACCTCGACGCAGGAATAGCCGCCTTCCTGGTGGATCGCGAACACATCGGCCTCTTCGACCGTGCGCGGGTTGATGCCCTGCTGCGACTGGATCGCCGACAGTGCCGCGAGGCGGTCGCGGTACAGCGCCGCGGTCTCGAACTCGAGCTCGCCGGAGGCCTTCTCCATCTCGGCCGCGAGCAATTGCTTCACGGCGTGGCTGCGGCCGGAGAGGAATTCGGTCGCCTCGCGCACCAGCTCGCCATAGCCGGGGAAATCGATCTCGCGCGTGCAGGGGCCGGCGCAGCGCTTGATCTGATAGAGCAGGCAGGGCCGGCTGCGGCTCTCGAAGAAGCCGTCGGTGCAGGAGCGGATCAGGAACGCGCGCTGCAGCGCCGTGATGGTGCGGTTGACCGCGCCGGCGTTGGCGAACGGGCCGAAATAGCGTCCGGGCCGCGACTGCGCGCCGCGATGCTTGAGAATCTGCGGCGCCCAATGGTCGCCGGTGATCAGAATATAGGGAAACGACTTGTCGTCGCGCAGCTGCACATTGAAGCGCGGCCGGAGCTGCTTGATCAGATTGGCTTCGAGCAGCAGCGCCTCGGTCTCGGTCATGGTCGAGACGATCTCGACATGCGTGGTCGCCGCGATCATGCGCAGGATGCGCGCCGGCAGCGGCGCGTTGGCCCGCGCATAGGACGACAGCCGCTTTTTGACGTTCTTCGCCTTGCCGACATAGAGCACGTCGTTGGCGGCGTTGAGCATGCGGTAGACGCCGGGCGAGGTCGGGGCGAGGCGGACCGCGTTCTCGATCGCCTCATGCCCGATCGAGAGCGTCCTCTCGGCGATTGTCTCGGCGGCGTCCTCCGATGCCTCGGGAAGACGCGCGTCATCCTCCTCCTCGGTGGCGGAGGTTTCCGGATCGACGTCGCTCGTGTCGAGCGTCAGGTCGTCCTGAGGCAGATCGGACTTTGGACTGCGCCGCGCCTTGGGATCAGCCTTGGGGGCCGGCGTCGGACGCTCGGGAGAATCGTGAACCATGGGCCGTAAATTAAGCGCTTGAGCGACCGGTCGCCAGCGCTGGCGGCGCAGGAAAACAACCCCGATTGCAGGGCGTTACTGGCCCAGCGCGGCCGGCCGGGACGGGTCGGTAACACATTTTTAAGACTGATGAGCGGGCCGCTAACCGGGCTTAACAACCCTTTAACTTAAAACTCTCGATAAACCTTAGCGAAAAAAGTGGAATTCCGTAACCACGCCGGCCCTGGGCCTGCGGGCTGCGGCAGTTGCGTGTGGAGAGTACCCATGACCCGGTTTGTTGCGCGTGCGCTGGCACTGATCGTCGCAGGCTGGACGACCTCGGCGGCGGCGGCCGATCTCAACTACGGCTCGCCCTATACCGTCTATCAGCCGCTCAATGCCTACAGTTGGGCCGGCCCCTATCTCGGCGGCAACGTCGGCTACGGCTGGGGTTCGGTCGAGAACAACCCGACCAAGCCGTCCGGTTTCGTCGGCGGCGTGCAAGCCGGCTACAATTTCCAGAACGGCTCTCCGTGGGTGTTCGGCATCGAGGCCGATATCCAGGGCACCACCGCCGACGATCGGTTCGCGCCCTGGAAGTTCTCCAACCCGTGGTTCGGCACGGTGCGCGGCCGCGCCGGCTATGCGGTCAACAACGTGCTGTTCTACGCGACCGGCGGTCTCGCCTTCGGCGAACTGCGCGGCGAGACCTTCGGCATATCGGAGTCGCATACCAATGCGGGCTTCGCAGTCGGCGCCGGCGCCGAAATGGGCTTTGCCCCGAACTGGAGCGCCAAGATCGAATATCTCTACGTCGATCTCGCCAACAGCAACTTCACGATCACCGGCGGCGCGCCGAACGGCTACAGCTTCAGCCTGGTTCGCGCCGGCATCAACTATCACTTCTGAGAACAAGAAAACGTCTGACATCAACTCCCGGCCGCGCCTCGCGCGGCCGGGTTTTTCTTTTGTGCTGATCGCTTGGACATGACGCATGGAGCGTGCGCGCGGCAGCGTCCGCGAATCCAGTCGGTGAGCCGCACGCACCCGATATGCGGGCACCGCCAATCGCGTCCGCATCATGCAGGTGGTCGTGCAGCGAGCGCGAGCCACGCGCCCGGCAGTCAACTCACACGCAACGCTTCATTCGCCGTTCATCACGAGCCACGCACGCGCGCGCTCGTCATGAAACCACCAGGTTGACCGCCTTCGGGCCCTTGCCCTTCTTGTCGGGTTCAACCTCGAACGTAATGCGCTGTCCTTCAGTCAGGTCCTTCAAGCCTGCACGCTCGACAGCTGTGATGTGAACGAACACATCGCGGCCGCCATCATCAGGCTTGATGAAGCCATAGCCACGCTCTCCGTTGAAGAACTTGACTGTCCCAGTCATGGCCATCGGGAAACTCCTCCCCCGTATTGCTCCACCGCTACGCGCACGCCGCGTAGCGGTTGACCGACATTCGCTTGTCGGAAGCTTGGCCACCTGAACAGGCCGGCGTCACGCCGCCGGTCTGCCTGGATTTTATTTCGGCCTTGTCACTCCGCCGCAACCATTCGCGGAAGCGGAACGTAAAGCCAGTCGTAACAGGATGAGCATAATACGGTTCCGCGCGCGTTGCCTATGCTCAAATAGAACTTTTCAGTGGGTGCTACCGATCAAGGTTTAGGCGTTTCGAGTCTGAAGCGTCCGGCGCCGCCTTGACCAAGCGGTCTCTCGAGTTCGGGCAGGATGATCTTCAGCTCGCCCGCCAGCGTCCACGGCGGATTCACCATCAAAAGCCCGGTGGAAACGAGGCCTGCGCCGGTTTCTTGCGGCGCCACACTGAATTCCAAACGCAAGCATTTGCCCGCGGGCCGACTGCTTGCTGCTGCTGCTGCCACGCTGCGCGCGAGCTCGTCGGTAGCTCTCCGGGTTTTTACGGGGTACCACAAAAGATACGTGCCGGTCGGCCACTTCGCGAACGCTTCGGTGAAGGCACTCGCCAGCCGCTCGAACTCGTCCTTCGCTTCGAATGGCGGATCGATCAGCACCAGGCCGCGCCGTTCGTTCGGCGGCACGAATGCGGGCAGTGCCATCCAGCCGTCGAGATCGACGACGCGCGCCTGCGCATCGCGTCGCAATGCATCGATCAATTGCTTGCGCGCCACGGGCTCGATCTCGCAGGCCGTCATACGGTCTTGCGGACGCAGCAGCGCCCGCGCGATCAACGGCGAGCCGGGATAGGCTTTCAACTCGCCTCTCGGATTGAATGCCCTGACGATGTCGAGATAGGGCGCGATCAGCGGCATCGCCTTGTCGGACAGTCGTGCCTGCATCAGCCGCGCGATGCCGGTCAGCCATTCGCCGCCGCGCTGCGCTTCGCTCGACGTCAAATCATAGAGGCCAGCGCCGGCATGGGTGTCGATGACGCGGAACGGCGCCTGCTTCTCCTGCAGGTAGGTGAGCATGCGCACCAGCACGATGTGCTTGATGACGTCGGCAAAGCTGCCGGCATGAAAGGCGTGACGATAGTTCATGCGATGACGCTGCGCTCCAGAGGGTGCGCATGTTGTACTGCGTCATGCCCGGCCTGTCCCGGGCATCTATGCCTTATCTCGCTGGTTTCGTGATGGCGTCCATGGCCGGGACACTCGGCGCGACAACGCGTTTGCCCGGCCCTGACGCTGACGAGACTTCAGCCGCCGCGAACCGGCGGCATCAGCACCTCATCGCGGCGGCAGGCGCGGCGATCAATTTCCTCGCAGGAACGGAATTGCAGATCCTTGCTGAGGCAGATCCGCACCTCGCTGAGCCGCTTGCTGTCGCAGGTCACCGAGATCGCGGAGTTGCTGAGCCCCGGATTGGCCTTGATGAACGCCGTCTCCAGCTCGTCGGGCGCGATCGTCTTCGGCTCCGTCAATTGCAGGAATTCCTCGGGGATCTTCACCGCGGCGCGGGCCTTGCGGATGGCTTCGAAATAGGCCCGTTCGCCGAGGCCGGAGCAGGTGCCGTGCTTGTCCCACTCGTTGTAGATCAGCCCGGGCGCCGGCATCAGGTCGAGCATCGAGGTCATGATGTTGCGGGCGAGGCGGGGCGAGGGCCGCTGGCAGTATTCCGGAAAGCCCCGCTCATACTGAGGCCACAGCCCGTGCACCACGAACGAGTACGGCCGTCCGCCGCACTGCGCCTGCGTACCGCGGCCGTTGTTGCCGCGCTCGCTCGCCGCCTCGCAGAACGAGGGCGACCACGACAGCGACAGCACATAGAAATCGAACTCGCCGGGCGCATTCTGCCGGCGATCCTGGGCCGAGGCCCCCATCGCACCACACAGAACAAAGGCAATTGAAATCAGAAATCGGGAAATTGCGACCAACCGAAGCATCAAACGCTCCCCTCACGCGACCATTCAGAGCCTAGCAGGCCACTAGAACATTTCAAGAACAAAAAGCCGCCGTCTGGACGGCGGCGGCTTCTGCTTCAGCAATCTGGTCGGAGATCAGGGCCGGGCGGCCTTGCAGGACGGGTTATAGGCCCAGTTGCGGTCCAGCCCGGCGACGCACCAATCGACGCCCTGGTTGGTGCCGGCAAAGCCGCCATCCTCGATGATCGAATAGTGCACCTTGCGCACTTTGCCGTCGCTCAACACCGCGTCTCCCGAGCAATAGCGGCGCGGAATGTTGTCGGACTGCCAGGGGCGGAACGCGGTTTCGTGGATCCGGCTGAAGCCGGTGATCACGAGCGGCGAATTCCAGAAGGTGGCTTCTTTCTCATGGAATTGATCGCTGATGGTCGCCAGGGCCCTCTCGCAGGGGGCCACATTGCCGTCATAGCGCGGTCCGGACAGCCAGAAATTCAATTCGAACGGATTGGCGGCCTGAGCCGTGCCCCCGAACGCCAGAAGGCCGACCACGAGCGCGGCGCCGAGGCCAAGCGTGTGGCTGAGTTTATTGGGGGAGTTGAACAGGTTGCACATGGGAATCCACCCGATGATCAGATGCGGCGGACGGTGCCGTGAAGCCCCGGCAAGGTCAAGTGCAGCGCGGCAACACCTGCGGAGAAGTCCACCTCAAGCAGCCGGCTCGTTCTTTCCATGGTCGCCGGCGCACTCTATGTTGGTCACAAGCGAAATGGAGTCTGCGATGCGAAGGAAATTGGCCGCGTGCCTGGTTGCCGTTTGCGGGATGCTGGCCGTTGGTCCGGCGCGAGCCGACTGGATGCAGCCGGTGCCGCCGTTCAAGGGCAATGATACCGGCGGTATCATCGCCTATACGCTGGCGGCCCAGACCGACGCGCGGCAGCTCGCCGTCGATCACTGCGCTTCCTACGGCAAGGTGGTCAAGTTCCTTGCGATGCAGCGCTACCCGGGTGGCTACATCTCGTTCGCCTGCCGCTGGGTGCCCTACGGTTCGGCCCAGAGGCCGGTGCGCACGCTCTACTGAGCGCACTCCAGATCCTTCGATCGTTCAGCCGGGAGCTCACCGCATGACCCGACAGCTTGCCTTGCTTGGTTCTGCTGTTTGCCTTGTCCTGTCCACTGGTGCCGCGAGCGCCGTCGACCTGCCGATCCGCAAGGCCGGTCTGTGGGAGATGAAAATGGTGCGCACCGGCGGGCCGATGCCGGAAATCACCATGCAGCACTGCACCGACGAGACCACCGACAAGGAGATGAGCGCGGCGGCCTCGCCGATGGCCAAGGAAGTCTGCTCCAAGCAGGACATCCAGAAGACCGCGACCGGCTATGTCAGCGACAGCGTGTGCAGCGTCGCCGGCATGTCGATGAAGAGCCATGCCGAGATCGTCGGCGATTTCAATTCCGCCTACACGGTCAAGAGCACCTCGCACGCGGAAGGCGGCGCGGCCGGCTCCCGCGACACCACGATGACCATCGAGGCGAAATGGCTCGGCGCCTGCAAGAGCGACCAGAAGCCCGGTGACATCATCATGCCCGGTGGCATGAAGATGAACGTCAAGGATATGGAAAAGCTGAAGGGCCTCCTGCCCAAGCAGAAATAGGCGCAGCGCCTTCGCTTGCCGCCGCGCGCCCAGAGCACGCCCTCTCTCATGTTGAGAGGGCGTGACGTTTTGCACCACCATCATTGCAGCGAGCCCGCGCCAAGACTGCCAAGCGGCTTTGCGCTGCCCGTCATTGCGCGTGCGTTCGTGCGACCTGTCTTGCAATGATGTCGTTGGGCCGCGTGCGCCAACTCCGTCATGCCAGCGTATTCGCTTTACCACTGTCGCCGACGGTTGACGCCAAGCGCCGTCTCGGCGCACGCCGGCCTCTCACCTTCAATAGATTGGATGTCGAACATGATGTCCGGTGTTGGTCGCGGCCACGCGCAATACACGACGGCATTGCAGGGCGACATCAACATCATTGAATGATCGCTGCGTGCCTCGCACGCGAGACTCTCTGAGAGAGCGAGGACGTGCAGCGAATTCCTCGCGCTGAAAAATTTGCTGCGACAACATGTCTTTTTGAATCGCTCCAGTGTTGCGCATCTTGAATCGTTCCAGTGTCGTGCATCGCGCGCTTCAATGGATTCTATTTTGCGCGTGTGGAGTCTCGCTCATCCCGCCGATAGAAGTCCGCCCCAATCGAGCCCACTCAATGACGAGCGCGCGGCTCGATCAAGATCAGCCTGGGGAAGTGTGGGGATTGCTTGGTGGGAATGGCTTCGTCGCGGAGCAAGCGCAGCTTGCTTGCATCAACGGCTGCGATCAACGCAGTGTTTCTCGGTTCGGTCATGCTTGTGTCGATGGATGCAAACGTCGCCAGCGCTCAGGCACAAACCAGCGCTCCGCAGAACAATGTCAGCGTGCTTCCAGCCGTAACCGTGGATGAACCTGGCGCTGCAAGGAAACGTAGCGCCGTCGCTTCAAGTCGGAACACCAGATCTTCGCGCACCACCGTGGTGAGCCGACGCCGTGCTGCTGCGGCGCCCGCTCAGACCCAGGCTCCGCGGTCGCAAGGCGCTGCCGGCACGATCGGTACGACGACCGGCTACGTTGCGACCGGCAGCACGGTCGGCACCAAGACCAACACCGCGCTGATCGAGACGCCGCAGTCGCTTTCGGTCGTCACGCAAAAGGAGCTCAGGGATCGTAACGTTCAGACGCTCAAGGACGCCGTCAATTACACGCCCGGCGTCACGACCACGGCGTTCGGCTATGATCCCCGGTTCGATAGTTTCTACATCCGCGGCTTCGATGCGACCTATACGGGGATCTATCGCGACGGCCTGCGCCAGGGCGGCGGCAACTTCGCCATTCCCAAGATCGAACCTTACGGTCTCGACAGCGTGTCGATCCTGCGCGGCCCGGCCTCGGGCCTCTATGGCCTCGGCTCGCCGGGCGGCATCGTGGACGTCACCACCAAGCGGCCGCCGCTGACATCGTTCGGTGAGGTAGAGCTGCAGGGTGGCACCTACGACCGTTACCAGGGCAGCTTTGACATTGGTGGTCCGGTGCCCGGCAGTGATCAGCTGTACTACCGGCTGACGGGTTTGCTCCGTGACGCGAAGACCTGGTATCCCGGCAACGACGACGATCGGACCTATATCGCGCCTGCGCTGACCTGGCGGCCGGACGTCGATACGTCCTTCACGATCCTCAGCGAATATCAAAGCAACCGAACCGCCGCGAGCATCGGCAACTTCCGCACGCCCGAC
Source organism: Bradyrhizobium sp. JR3.5 (assembly GCF_054057015.1). NCBI lineage: Bacteria > Pseudomonadati > Pseudomonadota > Alphaproteobacteria > Hyphomicrobiales > Nitrobacteraceae > Bradyrhizobium > Bradyrhizobium sp. JR3.5. Next base: position 1,461,948 of record NZ_JBSRYV010000002.1, on the reverse strand, counting down.
GGACAATTGACCAACATCTACTCGAATGATCCGGCCTTCAGCGCCATGGATCAGAAACAATATCGTATCGGCTACGCGTTCGAGCACAATGTCGACGACGTCTGGACGGTGCGGCAGAACTTCCGCTTCTATCAGGTCGACACCGACGCCAAATACACCCAGATCGATTCCATCGACAGCAGCACCAATCTCGCGTCGCGGTCCGCCTGGCGGATCCTGGATAGCTTCAATACCTTGACGCTCGACAACCAGGCCGAAGCCAAGTTCATGCTCGGCGCGATCAAGAACACGGCGCTGTTCGGCGTCGACTACGGCCACTCCTACTACAACGACAAGATCGGCTACGGGCCGGCTCCCGATCTCAATCTGCTGACGATGAATTACGGTGCCCAGGCGATCGCGTCGCCGGCATTCTCGATTTTTAACAAGCAGTCGACCGACGAGGTCGGGGTCTATGCGCAGGAGCAGGCCAGGCTCGGCGGCTTCATTCTGACGCTCAATGGGCGCCAGAGCTGGGTCTCGCAGACGACGACCGCAGGCCTGGACGGCGTGCCGTCAACGCAGAAGGCGACCGCCTTCACGGGCCGCGCGGGCCTCGCTTACGTCTTCGACAATGGCGTTGCGCCCTATGTCAGCTACGCGACGGCATTCGCCCCGCAGGTCGGCGTCGACGCATCGGGATCGCCGTTCAAGCCGACCACCGGCGAGCAGAAGGAGATCGGCATCAAGTACCAGATGCCGCAGGTGCCGGTGCTGTTGACTGCCGCGGTGTTCGACATCACGCAGGACAACGTGCTGCGCACCGATCCGAACAACATGGCGTTCCAGGCGGCAACCGGGCAAGTCGAATCGAAGGGCGTGGAGCTCGAGGCGAAGCTGGCGCTCAAGCAGGGATTTGATCTCACCGCGGCCTACACCCATCTCAACGTCGCGATCACGCAGGGCAATCCCGACACGACCGGCAATGAGCTCTCCGGCATTCCGAGGAACTCCTTCGCCGCCTTCGGCAAATACACGTTCCAGTCCGGCGTCCCCGTCGAAGGGCTCGGGCTTGGTCTCGGAGTCCGTTACATCGGGACCAACTTCGGCAACGACCAGAACACGTTCCAGAATGCGGCGAGAACGTTGTTCGATGCCGTGATCGACTACGATCTCGGCAAGCTGGATCGGCGATTCCTCGGAGCTACCATGCGCTTGAACGCGACCAATCTGTTCGACACGCATTACCAGACCTGCCAGTCCGGCTACTGCTATGCCGGCGAGCGGCGTCAGGTGATCGGCACCTTGTCTTACCGCTGGTAGCTACACCGGCACCCGCACCGCCGCGCGCAGGCCGCCCATCGGGCTTTCGCCGAGCATGATGTCGCCGCCATGCGAGCGGGCGATGTCGCGCGCGATCGCAAGTCCGAGGCCGCTGCCGCCTTCGTCCTGGTTGCGGGCGTCGTCGAGCCGCAGGAAGGGCTTGAACACTTCCTCGCGCATGTCGGCGGGGATGCCGGGGCCGTCGTCGTCGACGGTGATGTTGAGATAGCGATGGTCGCGCTGGCCGGTGATCGAGATCGTGTTGGCGTGGCGCGCCGCGTTGGAGACGAGGTTGGCGAGGCAGCGCTTGAACGAGGCCGGTTTCACCGTGACGACGGGCAGGCCGTGGAACGCGACGGTCGCGGTGTGGCCGTGGCGTTCGGCGTCGCTGCGCAATTCCTCCAGCGCCATAGCCATGTCGGTCGGCTGCGCGACCTCGCCGGAATCGCCGCGCGCGAAGGCAAGGTAATCCTCCAGCATCATCGACATCTCGTCGACGTCCTTGCGCATCGCGTCGATCTCGGGGCCTTCGCCGATCAAGGCGAGTTCGAGCTTGAAGCGGGTCAGGATGGTACGCAAATCATGCGACACACCGGCGAGCATCGCGGTGCGCTGCTCGATCGAACGCTCGACGCGCTCCTTCATCTCGATGAAGGCCTGTGCCGCGCGCCGCACCTCGCGCGCGCCGCGCGGCCGGAAGTTCGGTGCCTCGCGGCCCTTGCCGAAGCTTTCGGCGGCATCGGCCAGTCTGAGGATCGGCTTGATCTGGTTGCGCAGGAACAGCACGGCGACGATCAGCAGGATCGACGAGGTGCCGACCATCCAGAAGATGAAGATCTCCGAGTTGGAGGCGTAGGCCGCGCTGCGCTGGGCGAAGATGCGCATCACGGAATCGTCGAGCTGGACGCGGATCTCGACCAGGTTGGACTTGCCGACCGTGTCGATCCAGAACGGACGGCTGATCTGGCGGCCGAGCTGCACCGACAGGGTCTGGTCGAGCAGCGAGAAGAACGGCTTCGGCCCCGGCGGCGGCATGTCGCCGGCGGGGAGGAAGTCGACCACGAGCTGCAGCTTCTGGGCGATGCGGCGCAGCTGCGCGCGGTCCTTGTCCTGCGGATAGCTCTTGTAGACGTCGATCAGCGCCGCGATGTCGGAGACCACCGCGGCCGACAGGCGCCGCGTCACCGTGTTCCAGTGCCGCTCCATGAACACGAACGCGACCACGGTCTGCAGGATCACCATCGGCACGATCATGATCAGCAGCGCGCGCGCATAGAGGCCGGTCGGCATCCAGCTCTTGAACGCATTGCCCATCCAGCCGTTCGCCTTCGAGACGCGCTGCGAGGCGTTCTTGATCAGGGTCAGGCCGGTGTCGAGCGTGCTCATGGCTGCATCTTACGGCGAGGCGACCAGGCGATAGCCGATGCCGCGTACCGCCTGCAGGAACAGCGGATTAGCGGGATCGTGCTCGATCTTGCGGCGCAGGCGGTTGATCTGGACGTCGACCGCGCGCTCGTTGACGGTGCCGCCGCTGGTCAGTTCGCCGCGCGGCACGGTCTCGCCGGGTGCGCTTGCGAGGATACGCAGCATCTCGCGCTCGCGGTCGGTGAGGTGGATGATCTCCTCCCCCTGGCGCAGCTCGCTGCGCTCGATGTGGAAGATGTAGGGGCCGAACGCGATCTGCTCGACCACCGTGACTTGCGGCGGCGCGGTGCGCTTGAGGATATTGCCGATGCGCAGCACCAGCTCGCGGGGCTCGAACGGCTTGGCGACATAGTCGTCGGCGCCGATCTGCAGGCCCTCGATGCGGGCTTCCGCCTCATGGCGGGCGGTCAGCATGATGATCGGCACCGTCGAGGAGGTGCGGATGAAGCGAGCGAGGTCGAAGCCGTTCTCGCCGGGCATCATCACGTCGAGGATGAGCAGGTCGAAATGCAGCCCGAGCAGCTTGGCGCGCGCGTCGGTGGCGCTCATGGCCGTCGTGACGCGATAGCCTTCGCCGGAGAGAAAGCGCGACAACAGGTCGCGAATGCGCCGGTCGTCATCGACCAGCAGGAGATGCGGCGCATCGTCGGCCGGCTCGACCGGCGTGCGCACCAGAGTTGCAGCCTGCACCAGGTTCACTCCCTTGTTTTTCTGCCGCCGCCGAAGATCGCTTCGAGCACCTTGTCGGGATCGTCGCGGTCGATCATCGCGCGGAGGAATTGCCGAACCGTCTCGACGCCAGCCGGATCGATGCCGGCGATCGCGCGGTTGATGCGGTCGGTCTGCAACCCTGCGAGCTTGGCGACCAGCGCCTCGCCCTTCGGCGTTGCGTAGAGCAGGCGCTGCCGGCGGTCGTTGTTGCCGGTCTTCTGCACGATGTAGCCTTCGTCCAGCAGCTGCTTGAGCACGCGTCCGAGCGACTGCTTGGTGATGCGCAGGACGTCGAGCAGGTCGGCGACCTTCAGGCCGGGATAGCGGGTGACAAAGTGGATGACGCGGTGGTGGGCGCGGCCGAAGCCGAACGCCTCCAGTTCCTGGTCGGCGTCGCCGACAAAGTCGCGGTAGGCGAAGAACAAGAGCTCGATGATGTCCCAGCGGAGGTCGCGGCCGCCCGCCGCAGGAGCGTGATCATCTCCCTGCGAATCGGGCTTGGCAGCCATGCCTGAGAAATTTATGTCAGTCATATTGACGTATCTTGGGTTCAATGTTACAAAACTGCCTGTCACGACGAAACATTAGGTCGCTTCGTCCCCGACAGCGTTTGAGGCGGCCTGAAAAAGCCTGTGAGGCGGTTTGGGCCGCAAATTGGACTACCGTGCGATTGTCGAGCGGCATTTCGGCAAACATACTGGACTTCAGCACTCCGCAAAAGCATGTCTGAACGGCATGTTGGCGATGGAAGCCGGCCGGGTTGCCGACGGTGGTGAAGTTCGCACCAGCCGAGCCGGGAGGCTCCGGGGAAACAGGCCGATGCCCGGTATGGCGCCGGTTCCGACAGCGGAAAGCAAGAAAAATGACTTTGAAATTCGACATCCAGCCTTCGCCGAATCCCACGTCCGACAAGGATCGCGCGGCGAAGCTCGTGGACCCGGGCTTCGGCCGCGTCTTTACCGACCACATGGCGATCGTCCGCTACAGCCAGGGCAAGGGGTGGCACAGCGCCCGCGTCGAGGCACGCGCGAATTTTCCGCTCGATCCGGCCGGCGCGGTGCTGCACTACGCCCAGGAGATTTTCGAAGGTCTCAAGGCCTACAGGCGCGACGATGGCGGTGTGAACCTGTTCCGTCCCGACGCCAATGCCCGGCGCTTCCACGATTCGGCCGAGCGCATGGCGATGGCGCCGCTGCCCGAAGAGGTGTTCATCGAGGCGGTCGAGCAGTTGGTGCGGATCGATCGCGCCTGGATCCCGGGCGGCGAGGGCAGCCTCTATCTGCGACCCTTCATGATCGCGAGCGAGGTCTTCCTCGGCGTGAAGCCATCGGCGGAATACATCTTCTCCGTCATCGCATCGCCGGTCGGCTCCTATTTCAAGGGCGGTCCCGCGCCGGTGTCGATCTGGGTGTCGGAGAATTACACGCGTGCCGCAATCGGCGGCACCGGCGCCGTCAAGTGCGGCGGCAACTATGCCGCAAGCCTGCGCGCGCAGGCCGAGGCGATCGAGCGCGGCTGCGACCAGGTCGTGTTCCTCGACGCTGTCGAGCGCCGCTACATCGAGGAACTCGGTGGCATGAACATCTTCTTCGCGTTCGACGACGGCTCGCTGCTGACGCCGCCGCTCGGCACCATCCTGCCCGGCATCACCCGCGACTCGATCATCGCGCTTGCCAAGGATACCGGCACGCGCGTGCGCGAGGAGCCCTACACGATCCAGCAGTGGCGTGCCGACGCCGCCAGCGGCAAGCTGAAGGAAGCCTTCGCCTGCGGCACCGCGGCCGTCATTTCGCCGATCGGCAAGGTGTGCTCGGCGAGCGGCGACTTCCAGATCGGCGGCGGCGTCGCCGGCCCGGTCGCGATGGGCCTGCGCAAGAAGCTGGTCGACATCCAGTACGGTCGCACCAACGACCCGCATAACTGGATCAGGAACGTCGCGTAAGTCAGGTACGCTCCATCGCTCGCTCTTGGAGGGTGGGGTGACGGCCTTATCCGCACCGGGATGTTTGGAGAGCCCCCCTCACCCGGAATTCAAGCTTTGCTTGAATTCCGACCTCTCCCCGCAAGCGGGGCGAGTTAAGAAGGCGCCAGACGCTTGCGGCACAGAGCCCTGCCTGATAACCCGGCCTTGAAGTCAATACTGACTTGCAGCCGACGTATGACATGGCCGAGAAACCCAAAAAACCCCAGAAACTGAAGGCGCGCCTGCCGCGCGGGCTGGAAGATCGCGGCCCGGCCGCGATCAATGCCACGCGGGCGATGGTCGAGAAGATCCGCGCCGTGTACGAGCTCTACGGCTTCGAGCCGGTGGAGACGCCGGCGATGGAATATACCGATGCGCTCGGCAAATTCCTGCCCGACCAGGACCGGCCCAACGAGGGCGTGTTCTCGTTCCAGGACGATGACGAGCAGTGGATCTCGCTGCGCTACGACCTGACCGCGCCGCTGGCGCGCTATGTCGCGGAAAATTTCGACGCGCTGCCTAAGCCCTATCGGTCCTATCGCTTCGGCTATGTCTTCCGCAACGAGAAGCCGGGTCCCGGCCCGCTTCCGCCAGTTCATGCAGTTCGACGCCGATACGGTCGGCTCGGCGACGCCGGCGGCCGACGCCGAGATTTGCATGATGGCGGCCGACACGATGGAAGCGCTCGGCATTCCGCGCGGCTCCTATGTCGTCAAGGTGAACAACCGCAAGGTGCTCGACGGCCTGATGGAAAGTATCGGCCTCGGCGGTGAGGAGAACGCAGGACGCCGGCTTACGGTGCTGCGGGCGATAGACAAGCTGGACAAATTTCCACTCGATGAAGTGGCGAAGCTACTAGGCCCTGGCCGATGGGATGGCGGCGAAGAGGGCAAGGGCGATTTTACCAAGGGAGCCGGCCTCTCCGACGATGGAATATCCAGCGTCGTCAACTTTACTGGTTGGGGCGAGCGTGGATCTGGTTCCAAGAGCGAGTACTCATCGAATGACGTGACCATCGCGAATTTTGAATCAGTTGTCGGCGGCAATCGATTGGGCCTCGAGGGGATCGCGGAGCTATCGCAAATCAAGGAACTAGTTGCCGCCGCAGGCTATGATCAAAGTCGAATTGTTATCGACCCCTCAGTCGTCCGCGGCCTCGAATACTATACCGGCCCGGTCTACGAGGTTGAGCTGCTGCTCGACACCAAGGACGAGAAAGGCCGCCCGGTGCGGTTCGGCTCGGTCGGTGGCGGCGGCCGCTATGACGGGCTCGTGTCGCGCTTCCGCGGCGAGCCGGTGCCTGCCACCGGTTTCTCGATCGGCGTCTCGCGCTTGCAGGCCGCGCTGACGATGCTCGGTAAGCTCGAGACACGCCCCGAGTTCGGACCCGTCGTCGTGACCGTGTTCGATCGCGATCGTGTCGCCGACTACCAGAAAATGGTCGCGGACCTACGCAACGCAAATATCCGTGCCGAGCTTTATCTCGGTAATCCCAAGAACATGGGCAACCAGCTCAAATATGCCGATCGTCGCAATTCGCCCTGCGTAATTATCCAAGGTTCAGATGAAAAGAATGATCCTGCCGGACCGCAGGTCATCATTAAGAATCTCATTCTTGGTGCGCATCTTGCAACCATTGAGAAGGATCGAGACGAGTATTTGCAAAAGCAGGCGCAATTGCAGGTCAAAGTTGCGGAGGCGTTATTAGTTGAGGAAGTTCGGAAGCTTCTGAATTGGCATGACTTAAGGTAGGGATAGCCATTCGCTCAGCGACCGATGACCTGCCTTGTGCCCGGCACCCACCTCTTGTTTGATGGATGCGACGTGAATGGTCGGGACAAGCCGGCCATGACGACAACAAGAGGGAGAGCAACAATGCCTGAGATCACCGTGAGCATGGCCGCCGGCCGCACCGACGAGCAGAAGGCCGGCATGATGCGCGACATCACCCAGGCGCTGGTGAAAAACCTTGGCGTCGATGCCGATGCCGTCGTGATCCAGATCAACGAAGCGCCGCTGCATCACAAGATGAAGGGCGGCAAGACCTTCGTCGAGCGCGCCGCCGCCGCGAAGAAATAACTACATTCACTTCGTCGTCCCTGCTTTCGCAGGGACGACGGTCTTTTGAGGCGCTAATGGACGCACGCGACTTCATCAAGATCGGCATGAGCGCTGAACGCATGCTCGTGGTGCCGCCGGAGCGTACGGTCGGGCATTTCGTGCCCGGCATGCCGATGGTCTACGCGACGCCGATGATGATCCTCGAAATGGAGATGGCGTCGGGTGATGCCATCCGCGATGCGCTGCAGCCCGGCTGGGTCACGGTCGGTACCGAGGTCGATATCCGCCATCTCGCCGCCGCGCTTGTCGGCGCTACCGTACGGACCACCGCAAAGGTGATCGCGGTCGAACGTCGCGTGATCCGCTTCGCGGTCGAGGCCTTTGAAGGCACGCGCAAGCTCGGCGAAGGCCGTCACGCCCGCGGCCTGATCAATGTCGAGAGCTTCAACAGGCGGCTCGGCAGGACCTCGGGCCAAGCGCAGTAGATGAAGGTGTTGGCGCGGCCGAATCCACTTGTTCGGGCGTCATCCTGAGGAGCGCGCAGCGCGTCTCGAAGGATGGGCCACGGGCCGTGCACCCTTCGAGGCTCGCTTGCGCTCGCACCTCCAGCGACAAAGGCGAAGCCTTTGCGCGGGGGTGACGGGTTTGTTAAAGTGTTACTTCGCCAATTCCTTCGAGCGTCGCGTCGCCGCAGCGATCGCGCGGGTCATCAGCGGCTGCATGCCGTCGCTCGCCATCAGCACCTCGAGCGCGGCCGCCGTGGTGCCGCCGGGCGAGGTGACATTCTGCCGCAGCGTCGCCGACGGCAGATCGGAGCGATGCAGCAACTCGCCGGAGCCGGCGACGGTTGCGCGCGCCAGCGTGGTCGCGAGCTGCTCGGGCAGGCCGGCCGCGACACCGGCGCGGGCGAGCTCCTCGGCGAGCAGGAACACATAGGCCGGCCCTGAGCCGGAGACCGCGGTCACCGCGTCCATCAGGTTCTCATCGTCGACCCATTCGACCAGCCCGGTCGCTTTCAGCAGCGCATCCGTCATGGCGCGCTGCGCGGCGGTGACGCGCTTTGACGGCACCGCGACCGTGATGCCGCGGCCGATCGCCGCCGGCGTGTTCGGCATCGCGCGCACCACCGCGCCGCCGACCACCTCTTCCAGCGCTGACATCGTCGTGCCGGCCATGATCGAGACCACGAGTGTCGACGGGCCGACCAACAACCTCAGCGCGGCGCCGGCGTCGCGGAACGATTGCGGCTTCACCGCGACGACCAGCGTGTCGACCGTGCCAAGATCCGTCGCCTGCGGATTGAGCCGCACGCCCTTCGCGGCAAGTGCGGAAATCTCCGGCGAAAGATGTGGATCGATCACCGCGACATGCTTGGGCGAGAGGCCCTGCGCGAGCCAGCCGGTCAGCATTGCGCCGCCCATCTTGCCCGCGCCCGCAAGCGCGATGATGCCGGAAGTGTTCGTCAATGCGTTGCTGGATGTGTTCACGGGTGGCTCCACAAACTCTGTGTCGTCCCTGCCTAGTGCGCAATTGCGCACGGGAGCAGGGACCCATAACCACAGGCGGTTCTAGTGAACCGAGGGGCGGGCGACAAGCAGTATGCGCGACCACTGACGCCGCGGAGTATGGGTCCCTGCTTCCGCAGGGACGACGCTGAAGGTGTGGAAAGGCCGGGCGAAACCCTACGCCTCGCCCTCGGTATCGAACATCGCCGCGGCCATCGCCTCGGCGGTCGACTTGCCGGCCCACACCACGAACTGGAACGCCGGATAGTAGCGCTCGCAGGCGTGGATCGCGTTGACCACCATGGCCTCGCATTGTGCGGTGGAGGCGGTGAGGCCGCCGGGCAGCACCAGCGCCTGGCGATGCATCACCATGCCGGTGTGGGTCCACAGGTCAAAATGGCCGACCCACAATTGCTCGTTGATCGCGGCGACCAGCCGCTGCACTTCGGCGAGCCGCGCCTGCGGCATCTTCATGTCGAAGGCGCATGCAAGATGCAGCGCCTCGATCTCTCCCCATCCAGGTGAAGGAGAGCTGATAATCGATCCAGTCTCCCTTGGAGACAATCGTCACCTCATCTTCGCCGGAACGCTCGAACGCCCAGTTGTTGTCAGTGGCGATATCCTCGACCACCGCAAGCGGGTTGTTCCGGGAATCGATAATGCTTTCGAGGAGGGACATGCCGTCTCGGACCTTGTTCTTATGATCGCTTGATACGCACACGGAAGCCGGCACTTGCGACATACTGCGTCGTGGCCGAGTGCAGTTCCTTGACCGGGCTTCCGGATGCCCCTGGACCTGACGCCGATGAAGTGATGTGATTTGCGGAATCCGCGCAACCGCACGCCGAGTCCGTCCACAGCCAAAGCGCGCATCGTCCACAGCTGATCTCCGCCACACTTGTGATTTTGCGAACAATTCGGAATCTAGGCGTTCGCGTAACGATTTATTAACCATTTGCGGGCGCCTCGCCGCACGCGTGAATCAGCCTTTCGGGCGCTCACTTCTCTCTGCAAGGGCCGCAGCGCGCTCATGGGGACATGCCGTTTCCCCATGCCAAAGGTGCTTGCCCAGCTGTCGCGGTTTGGTCATATTTCGCCTCAGGCACGTCCATCCCGGGCGTGCCGATGTTCTCAGGGCGGGGTGAAAATCCCCACCGGCGGTAAAGGGTGATGAGCCCAAGCCCGCGAGCGCCTTCTTCCGCGAAGCCGGAGGAAGGGTCAGCAGATTCGGTGCAATTCCGAAGCCGACGGTTACAGTCCGGATGAAAGAGAACGGTTGCGGCAGCCAACGCGATTTTCGCGTGGGCTTGTGTCGTTGTCCGTGTGCCCTGATTCTGGTCCTGAAAGAGGAAAGCCATGAATCAGATGTTGCAAGACCAAGACCTTCAAGCTTCTCAAGTCCAGACCTCCCAAGCAGAAAGCCTTCCCGATACGCCGGCTCGTCCGCCGGCGCCGGAGCATCCGCACTTCGCCAAGCCGCAGCGCGTTGCCTTCGTGCAGTCGTCCTGGCATCGCGATGTGGTGGAAGAGTGCCGCATCTCCTTCCTGAAGGAGATCGAGGCGCGCCACATCACCAATGTCGATGTGTTCGAGGTGCCGGGCTCGTTCGAGATCCCGCTGCACGCGCAACTGCTGGCGAAGACCCGCCGCTACACCGCGATCGTCGCGGCCGGTCTCGTGGTCGATGGCGGCATCTACCGCCACGAATTCGTCGCCGACACCGTGATCAAGGCGCTGATGGATGTGCAGTTGCGCACCGAGGTGCCGGTGTTCTCGGCGGTGCTGACGCCGCAGCAATTCCACGAGACCGAGGTGCATTACGACTTCTTCCGCAAGCACTTCGTCATCAAGGGGATCGAGGTCGCGGAGGCCTGCGCCAACACGTTGCTCAGCCTGGAACGTCTGCGCGGCCAGGTCGCGGCGGGAATACCCGGCTAGTTCAAGGCCCGACGCAAAAGCGATTCCGGCATGCGTGCCGGGATCGCTGTCGCAGCCAGCGCGTTCGGTTATGCTTGCCGGCATAATCAGAACGCGCGGGAGGCGCCCCATGACCGAACAACAATCTTCCGACTGGCTCGGCCTGTCGGGCCGCGTTGCCGTCGTCACCGGCGGAGGCGGCGGCATCGGCCGCGCCACCGCGGTCAGTTTCGCGCGCGCCGGCGCCAGGGTCGCCGCGCTCGATCGCGACGAGCGCGGGCTTGCGGAGACCAAGGCAAAGCTTCGCGAGTTCGGCGATGGTCATCTCGTCGCGAGCTGCGACACGACCAGCGAGGACAACGTCGCGGCTGCGGCCGATGCCGTCGCGCGAACGCTTGGCCCCAGCGACATCCTCGTCAACACCGCGGCGGTGTTGCGCCCCGGCGGGCTCGATACGCTGCCGCTCGCCGAATGGAACGCGGTGCTGGCGGTCAATCTTACCGGCTATTTCATCTGCGCGCAGGCGTTCGGCCGCCAGATGCGCAAGGCCGGACGCGGCAGTCTCATCCACGTCGCCTCGATCGCCGCCAGCAATGCGCAGGGGCAGAGCGGCGCCTACAGCGTCAGCAAGGCCGCCGTCGTGATGCTCTCGCAGCAACTCTCCGCTGAATGGGGGCCGCACGGCATCCGCAGCAATGTGGTCAGCCCGGGCCTTGTCGTCACGCCGATGAGCCAGGCCTTCTACGACACGCCCGGGGTCACCGAGCGGCGCACCGCCGTGGTGCCGATGCGCCGGATCGGCGCGCCGCAGGACATGGCGGATGCGACCCTGTTCCTGGCGAGCGACCGCGCGTCATACGTCAATGGTGAGGAGATCATCGTCGACGGCGGCTATGCGCGGACGCTGATGAGCCACGTGCCGCGACCGGGGTTTTGAGTTGGTGGCCGCTGCCGCAAACTCGGTGTCGTCCCGGCCTTGAGCCGGGACGACACATTCAATCGAACAGGCTGGAGACCGACTCTTCCGCCGCGGTGCGGCCGATCGCTTCGGCAATCAGGCCGGCGATCGAGATCTGGCGAATGTTCGGCGCCTTGTTGACGGCTTCGGTCGGCAGGATCGAGTCGGTGATGACCAGCTCCTTCAGCCGCGACGAGGCAATCCGCGCGGCGGCGCCGCCGGACAGCACGCCGTGGGTGATGTAGGCCGAGACTTCCTTGGCGCCGTGCGCGATCAGCGCCTCGGCCGCGTTCACCAGCGTGCCGCCGGAGTCGACGATGTCGTCGACCAGGATGCAGTTGTAGCCGGCGACGTCGCCGATCACGTTCATCACCTCGGACTCACCGGGGCGCTCGCGGCGCTTGTCGACGATCGCAAGCGGGGTGTTGATGCGCTTGGCGAGGCCGCGGGCACGCGCCACGCCGCCGACGTCGGGCGACACCACCATCACCTTGGCGAGGTCGAACTTCTCACGGATATCGCGCACCATCAGGGGCGCCGCGAACAGATTGTCGGTCGGGATGTCGAAGAAGCCCTGGATCTGGCCGGCGTGCAGGTCGAGCGTCATGACGCGATCGACGCCGGAGTGCGAGATCAGGTTGGCGACGAGCTTGGCCGAGATCGGCGTACGCGAGCCGGACCTGCGATCCTGCCTGGCGTAGCCGAAATAGGGCACCACCGCGGTGATGCGGCGCGCCGAGGAACGGCGCAGCGCGTCGGTGATGATCAGAAGCTCCATCAGATTGTCGTTGGCCGGATACGACGTCGACTGAATGATGAACATGTCCGACCCGCGGACGTTCTCCTGGATCTCGACGAAGATCTCCATGTCGGCGAAGCGCCGGACCACGGCCTTGGTCAGTTCGATGCCAAGTCCCTTAGCGATGTCCTGCGCCAGCGCAGGATTGGAGTTGCCGGCGACGAGCTTGATTGATCCGTTCTTTGCCGACATCGATGCTTCCCCCCGCGCCTTGCTGGATACGACGTTCAGCATCTCAAGTCCTTACAGAACCGGCGGGTTTTCGGTGCGCGAGGGAATATCAGGGAGGCGCCGCCGCTGGCAACCCATTAGGCGCTTCGGCCCACGTTTTCCTGGGCAAAAAAGCCTTTCCCCGGGAGATTCCGGGGGTTAGTTGGCGGAATAGCTGAGTGCCACGGTCTCGGGCGCGGCGAGGGCCGGGGCGCTGACCATCGCCGGCCCACGGAGCTCCGGTGCGGCGGCGGGCGCCGGGCCATCCGCCGGGCCGCCATTGATCATGCTGGACAGGCCGCTGAGGCCGGCCTGGGCGATCTTGCGCAGCACCAGATCGTCCGCGGCGGCCCAGGCGTCGCGGCCGGCCTTACCGGCGGGCTCTGTGCCGGAGAGTCGGAGCACCCGTTGCTGGCTGCTGTCGTAGACGTCCCACACCCACGCGATCATGGTGCGGCCGCGCACCACCTGCGCCGAGAGATAGCTGCGCACGCGATAGGCCGCGGTGCCCTGGCGCGACACGATCGACAGGCTGCGCAGCTTGGATTCGCTGTCGAGCACACCGACCATGCGGTCGAAGACCTGGGGCGGCGGACCGTCGATCGATTCGAATGCGACGGTGGCGCCGCCGCTCGCCGGCGTCGCCATGGCGTAGGAGTCGGCCACGTTGCCGCCGGCCGCGCATCCGCCAAGTGCGCAGCCAATCGCCAGCCATGTGGCGGCGATCGCGGCACGCACGACTGTCCCAGTTTGAAACTGGTGGTTTGACGCTTCCCTCATTGCGTCCTGCGATATCGTTAAAACGGCTTAACGTCTAGGGCAGGACGGCCACAGCACTTAACCGATCAGGTCGGCCGCGTTGAGGAGCGGACCAAATTCCTTGCGCAATCCCTGGTCCAATTCCTGACTCAGTCAGCTAGATGATGCCGCATGGCGTCGACGATCCATGCCCATTGCCGGTTCGGGCTGCTGTCCGGCGACTGGCCTCGCATGATGGCGACAAGTTCCCAATAGCGGATCGCGCGGGGATCGTGTTGCGCATATTTGGTGCGGAGCCAGTTGCGGAAGTTGAGGTCGGGCTGTTGCCCCATCAGGCGCGCCGATGTCGCCAGCCACTGGCGTGCCAATGTGTTGCCGACCTCCGACGTCGGCTCGAGCCCGCTGTCGATCGCCAGCGTGGCCTCGCGCAGAATGGCTTCGCTGGCAATTCGGTGGGCTTCCGGATCGAAGGCGTCGCGATCCCAGACATCGCTGGCGTTGGATCTCATGTTGGCGATGAAGCCGGGATCGTTGAGGATCGCGGACAGCTCGATCCAGGCATCGCATTGCTCGGGTGTCGGATCGTCGGGCAATTCGGGCACCGTCGTCTCGATCATCTGCCGTACCCAATCCCGATTGATGTTGATGCCGTCGGACACCTTCTCGAAAAAGCGTTCGACGACGTTACGGCGCTCGGTGCGGGATAGCTGCGTCATGGTCAGGAATCTCCTCAAGTCTGCTTCGGTGAGTTGCGGTGAACGCAACGCAGCCCGTAGCGCCGAAGCGACGCGGCGCTGTGCCGCGATCTCCGCTTCCAACGTCTCGAGGCGAAGCTTCAGCGCCTCGACCAGAGAGAGCTCCTTGGTCAGGACCTCCCTGATCGCGTCGAGACCGAGCCCCGCATCGCGCAGGCAGCGGATCAGGTCGAGGCGAACCAGTTCGTCGTCGGTGAAGACGCGATAGCCGCTCGCGGTGCGGCCAAAAATGATGAGGACGCCCGGCGTCAGCCTTCCAGCGCGATGGCGTGAACGAGCCGGCCGTAATCGCCTTCCTTGCGGTGCACGGAGCGGCGGTAGCTGAAGCAGCGCTCGTCGGAGTAAGTGTCGATGCCGAGATCGTCGATCATCAGCACGCCGGCATTTTCCAGGCGCATCCGGATGAAGGCCGGGAGATCGAACATCGCGTGGGCGTCGCGTTCGGCGGGCAGGAAGAACATCCCGTTCTCCGCATCGGCCTCGATGAAGCGCTCGACGAATTCGTTTCCGACCTCGTAGGATTCCTTGCGGATCAGCGGGCCGATGGCGGCGACGATGCCGCCGCGCTCGGCGCCGAGTTTCTCCATCGCATCGATGGTCGATTCCAGCACGCCGGTCAGCGCGCCCTTCCAGCCGGCATGCGCCGCGCCGATCACCCGCGCATGGGGATCGACGAACAGGATCGGGCCGCAGTCGGCCGTCGTGACCGAGATCGCAAGCCCTTCGGTGCGCGTGACGAGCGCGTCCGCCTTCGGGCGCACGGCGCCATTCCATGGTCCGGTCACGGCCACGACGTCAGGCGAGTGCACCTGGTGCACGCTGATCAGGTGGTCGGACGGCACGCCGAGCTGGTCGGCCATCCGCCGCCGGTTCTCCGCGACCTTGGCCGGATCGTCGTGCGAGCCGAGCCCGCCATTGAGGCCGGCATAGATACCCTCTGAGACGCCGCCCTCACGCGAGAAGAAGGCATGGCGCAGGCCCGGAATGGCCGACAGCAGCGGTGATCCCAATGTCATTGTTCGGTCTCGTCAGGCTGATCGCTGAGGCCAGCGATCGAGGTGAGTCGCGGGTCGGAGATGGCCATGACCTTGAACATCGAGCCCATCCCGCCGCGTCCGGAATCGGTCAGGCGCTTCAGCGCGCCGGCAATGTCGGCGGAGACCTCGGGTGAGGCTTTCGCCATCAATCCGGCGGCACGGGCCTCGACGCCGAGGCGCTTGAGGAAGTCGCCCTGCGTCGCCGGCCCGTGGACGCGCGCGCCGACATCCTCGGCGGCCCGCGCCAGGGCCTGGAAATCGACATGCGCCGTCACGTCGGCCTGTCCCGGGTTCTTCAGCGGGTCGGCGAAGCTGTGGCGCGCGATCGCCTGGAAGGTGTCGCCGGCGTCGCTGCGCAGATGGCCGTAGTCGATGATCAGCGCGGCGCCGTCCTGGTCGCGCAGGCGCGTCGCGAGCTTCATGATCTCGCTGTCAGGCCGCCATTCGAACACCGCGCCGAGCGGGGCGGCGCGCACCAGCGGCGGCAACAGCACCTCGAAGTGCGGTGTCGGCTCGGCGGCGGGCGCGAAATACAGGTTGCCGTTGGCATCCATCCCGACCGTGCGCTCGTGCCAGCCGGTCTCGCGGCGGACCATCTGGTGGATCGGCAGCACGTCGAAATATTCGTTGGCGAGAATCACCGCCGGTCCCTCCGGCACGTCGTCGATGCTGTCGTGCCAGGTGACGTTGCGCACGCCGGTCAGCGTGGCGTGCTGCTTCTCGCGCAGCACCGGATTGACCTCGACGAGGTGGATGCTGAGCGACTGGTAGAGCGGCGGCAACACGCGCAGCGCACGCAGCGCGTCCGACATCATGGTGCCGCGGCCGGGCCCGAGCTCGATCAGGCGGAGCGTGTCCGGCGACCCGATCGCGCGCCAGATCGAGGCGCTCCACAGCCCGAGCAGTTCGCCGAACATCTGGCTGACCTCGGGCGCCGTGGTGAAATCGCCGTCGCGGCCGAGCGGATCGCGCGACAGATAGTAGCCGTAGCGCGGATGCATCAGGCACAATTCCATGTAGCGCCAGACCGGCATCGGCCCGGACAGCTTGATCAGCTTCCTGATCTCATCCAGCAGTGTGGGAGGGTTCGCTCACGGCCTTCCTTGGATTGCACTCGCTCTACGTTGAACTCGGCGCCGGCCCGTTCGCCCTGCGGCGAACGGCGGCCGTGACGAGGATCGCGCCCACGATGATCATTGGCACCGACAGCAGCATGCCCATGGTTAATCCGCCCCACAGGAATCCGAGCTGCGGATCGGGCTCCCTGAAATGCTCGCCAATGATCCGGGCAATGCCGTAGATCGCAATGAAGCTGCCGAGGATCAGGCCGGGCCGCTTCAGAGCTCCCATCCGGATCATGATCGCCAGCGCAGTGAACAGCACGATGCCCTCAAGGCCTGCCTCATAGAGCTGGCTCGGATGGCGCGGCAGCGGTCCGCCATTGGGGAAGATCATGGCCCAGGGCAGGCTTGGATCGGCGTGACGGCCCCACAATTCGCTGTTGATGAAATTGGCGAGCCGGCCGAGGAACAGCCCGATCGGCGCGACCGCGGTGGTGATGTCGCCGAGCGACAGGATCGGGATGTTGTTGCGGCGGGCAAACAGCATCACTGCGGCGACGCAGCCGAGGAAGCCGCCGTGGAACGACATGCCGCCTTTCCACAATTCCAGGATCTCGGACGGGTGCGCGATGAAGAAGGGCAGGTTGTAGAACAGCACGTAGCCGGTGCGGCCGCCGACGATGATGCCGATCGTGACCCAGAGGATGAAATCGTCGAGCTGCGGCAGCGTGATCGGCGCCGGACCGCCCCACAGCCGCTCCTTCTTGATCAGCGAGCGCGCATAGATCCAGCCCAGCACGATGCCGACGATATAGGCCAGCGCATACCAGCGGATCACGATCGGCCCGAGCGCGAGCGCGACGGGGTTGAATACCGGAAAGTCGATCAGCAGAAACGGCATCGTGTGTCTTGAGACTCAGCTCACGAGGTTGCGGCGGTAGAGCGCCAGCAGCCGCTCCCAATGGCGTTCGGCGGCGTCGCGGTCATAGACCGGACGCTTGGGGAACGCAAAGCCGTGTGATGGGTGCCGGGATAGATCTCGACCTCGTTGTTCGATCCCTTCATGCCGGCCTTCACTTGCTCGATGATTTCCTGTGGCGCGTAGATATCGGTCTCGGCGCAGGCGAAATAGAGTTCGGCCTTGGTCTTTTGCGCGGCAAGATGCGGGCTGTCGGGCTGATCGGTCGCCAGATGCGTGCCGTAGACCGACGCGGCGGCCTTGACGCGATCGCCGAAATGCGTCGCCGCGTTCACCGCATAGCGGCCGCTCATGCAATAGCCGACGGTGCCGATGATCTCGGTGTTGGCGGCCTTCTGCGTCTCGGCGTAGGCGAGCAGGCCCTTGGTGTCTTCCATGACCAGCGGGATGTTGAGCGACTGCATCAGCTGAAACATCCGTTTGCGCTCGGGCGATTCCGGATCGGGATTGATCGGGCCGAGCTCCATCACGCCGGCGCGGTAATACATGTTGGGCAGCATCACGTAGTAGCCTGACGTGCCGAGCCGGCGCGCCATGTCGCGTAGCTCCTCGCGGATCGCCGGCGCGTCCATATAGAAGATGACGACAGGGAAGGGGCCGCCGCGCTCGGGATGGGTGATGAAGGTGGTCGTCTTGCCGTCCTTGGTCGGGATCTCGACGGTCTGCTCGATCATGGCGTTTCTGCTCGCGTTATGTGTGCGATTTCTGTTGTGAGTTCATACGATTGCAAGGAAACCGGAGCATGACAAGGCAAGCTCCCGGGAGGTCTGCCATTCGCGGCGGACTTGAACCGGATGGCGGGGATCGCCATTGTCTTCTGGCGATTCAGTGAACGCGGAGAGTTTTGCCAGATGACCCAGACCAGCAACCGGTTTTTCGATGAGATCGGCCGTCTGATGAACGATGCCGCGGGCGCAGCCCAGGGCGTCAAGCGTGAGGTCGACACGGTCATGCGCAACCAGGCCGAACGGATCCTGCGCGACCTCGATGTGGTCAAGCGCGAGGAATTCGACGCGGTCAAGGATATGGCCCGCCTGGCCGCGCGAGGAGAACGAGGCGCTGAAGGCGAGGATCGCCGCGCTGGAAGCCAAGCTCGGGGTAGGCGGAGCGACCTGATTCTTTACCCTCCCCTGGAGGGGGAGGGTCGGCTCACAATTGAGCGCAGCGAAATTTGAGCCGGGGTGGGGTGAAGGTCCCTCCACCCGAGTTCTGCTCGTATTGAGAGATCACCCCACCCCGGCCCGCATTCCGCTTCGCTGCATGCGGTCCGACCCTCCCCCTCCAGGGGAGGGTGGGAAAGCGAGGGTGAGAAAAATCCCTTCATTTCCTTGTCATTTCGGCCCTTTGGGGCTAAAAGCCCGCCACGTCCGCGGCCCCCGCACCCCTGGAGGCTTGCTGTGGACCTGAGCATGGGCCGCGCTGCGGCCTTTAACTTTTTAAATACAAGGACTTAACGCTATGGCGACCGTCAAGGAATTGAAGGCGACCGCGCGTCCGAAGAGCGGCAAGGGGGCCGCCCGGGCAGAGCGTCGCGCCGGGAGAGTTCCCGGAGTGATCTACGGAGACAACCAGCCCCCCGTCACCATCTCGGTCGACGATCGTGAACTGCGCCAGCGTATCCTGGCGGGCCGGTTCCTGACCACGATCTATGACATCGACCTCGAGGGCAAGAAGCACCGCGTGATTCCGCGCGACTTCCACCTCGACCCGGTGAAGGACTTCCCGCTCCATGTCGACTTCATGCGGCTCGGCGAAGGCGCGACCATCCGCGTCAGCGTGCCGCTGCACGTCGTGAACGCGGAAACCGCCCCCGGCATCAAGCGCGGCGGCACCGTGAACATCGTCACCCACGCGCTCGACCTCGAGTGCGCGGTCGACAACATTCCGCAATACATCGAAGTCGACGTCGGCAGCCTCGAGATCAGCTACTCGCTGCATCTCTCCGAGGTCACGCTGCCCAAGGGCGTGAAGTCGCTGACCCGCGAGGACGCGACGCTGGTCACAATCGTGCCGCCGTCCGGCTACGCCGAAGAGCAGAAGGCCGCAGCTGCGGCGGCTGCTGGTGGCGCTGCTCCGGCCGCGGGTGCTGCAGCTCCGGCCGCTGCGGCGGCTCCGGCTGCCGGTGCTGCGGCTCCGGCCGCGGGTGCCAAGGCTCCCGCTGGCGGTGGCGACAAGAAGAAGTAATCGATCAGGTCGGCGCGCGATCGTCTGATGGCGCGCCGACGTGGGATGCCGCGCCATGCGCCTTTTTGTCGGTCTCGGTAATCCTGGCGCGAAATACGCCAGCAACCGGCACAATATCGGTTTTCTGGCGGTCGACGAGATTGCACGGCGTCATGGTTTCGCACCATGGCGCCGTCGCTTTCAGGGCGAGACCTCCGAAGGCGTGGTCGATCGTGAGAAGGTCGTGCTGTTGAAGCCGACCACTTACATGAACGAGTCCGGGCGCGCGGTGCAGGAAGCGGCGAACTTCTTCAAGCTCGCCCCCGCCGACATCACCGTGTTCCAGGACGAGCTCGAACTGCCGCCCGCCAAGGTGCGGGTCAAGATCGGCGGCGGGATCGCCGGCCATAACGGCCTGCGCTCGATCTCCGCGCATATCGGCAACGAATATCGACGGGTGCGGCTCGGGATCGGTCATCCCGGCGTCAAGGAGCTCGTGCACAGCCACGTGCTGTCGGACTTCGCCAAGAGCGACCGGGCGTGGGTGGAGGCCTTGTGCCAGGCCGTTGCCGACAATGCCGGCCTGCTGGCTGCGGGACATGACGCCTCGTTCGCCAACAAGGTGCATCTGACGATGCAGGCCAAGGGATTTTTCGACAACAAGGACGAGGGGCCGAACTAGACCCCCGTCAGCGCCGGGCTCGACCCGGCGATCCACTTTTCCAGGTGGGATGGATACGCGGGTCAAGCCCGCGTATGACGACCTCAGTCAATTCAACCGTGCAGCGTGAGCGCGCGAGAGATCGGGACAAACATGGGATTCAAATGCGGGATCGTCGGGCTGCCGAACGTCGGCAAGTCGACGCTGTTCAATGCGCTGACCGAGACGGCGGCCGCCCAGGCGGCGAACTATCCGTTCTGCACCATCGAGCCGAATGTCGGTGAGGTGGCGGTGCCCGATCCGCGGCTGGAGAAGCTCGCAGCGGTCGCGAAATCCGCCCAGATCATCCCGACCCGGCTGACCTTCGTCGATATCGCAGGCCTGGTGCGCGGCGCGTCGCAGGGCGAAGGCCTCGGCAACCAGTTCCTCGCCAACATCCGCGAGGTCGACGCGATCGCCCATGTGGTGCGCTGCTTCGAGGACTCCGACATCACCCATGTCGAAGGCAAGATCGCGCCGCTCGCCGACATCGAGACCATCGAGACCGAGCTGATGCTGTCCGACCTCGACAGCCTCGAGAAGCGCGTCGACAACCTCTCGAAGAAGGCCAAGGGCAACGACAAGGAAGCCAAGGAGCAGCTCGAGCTCGTCAACCGCGCGCTGGTGCTGCTGCGCGACGGCAAGCCGGCGCGTGCGCTCGAGCGCAAGCCGGAAGAGGAGCGCGCCTTCCGCATGCTCGGGCTGCTGACCTCGAAGCCCGTGCTCTATGTCTGCAACGTCGAGGAAGGCTCGGCCAAGGACGGCAACAATTTCTCCAAGGCGGTGTTCGAGCAAGCCAAGAAGGAAGGCGCGGTCGCGGTGGTGATCTCGGCCAAGATCGAATCCGAGATCGCGACGCTGTCGCGCGCCGAGCGCGCCGAGTTCCTGGAGACGCTGGGCCTCGAAGAGGCCGGGCTCGATCGGCTGATCCGCGCCGGCTACCAGCTGCTCGACCTCATCACCTATTTCACGGTCGGCCCGAAGGAAGCGCGCGCCTGGACGATCGACCGCGGCACCAAGGCGCCCGCCGCCGCCGGCGTGATCCATACCGATTTCGAGAAGGGCTTCATCCGCGCCGAGACCATCGCGTATGAGGATTATGTCGCCGGCAACGGCGAAGCCGGCGCGCGCGACGCCGGCAAGCTGCGGCTCGAAGGCAAGGACTACGTCGTCGCCGACGGCGACGTCATGCACTTCCGCTTCAATACCTGAGCGCACTGTTCAGCCGTGCGCGCGGCGGCAGCGAATTAAGCACCGCTCTATCTCCACGTCGTCCCGGCTTTCGCCGGGACGACACTGAATATGCGGTAACGCTCCCGACTCCATCGTGAGCGGGCGAGGTGAAGCGACCCTGATAGGAGTTGCTTCCAGCTCACCGGTCCGCGCGACCGATCACATCCATCAGCTCGGCGATCTTGCGCCGCTGGTCGGCCTTGTCGCCGGACGAGATCGCATGCTCGACGCAATGGGCGACATGATCGCGCAGGACCTCTTCCTCGACGCGGCGTAGCGCCGCGCGCGCGGCCGCGATCTGCGTCACCACGTCGATGCAGTAGCGGTCTTCCTCGACCATGGCGGCCAACCCGCGGATCTGACCCTCGATCCGTTTGAGCCGTTTTAAGCAGGATGTCTTGACCTCGTCTCTCATAGGTCTCATATACCCCCCTAGGGTATACAAATCAAGAGGCCGGGATACCGGCCGGGAAGAGTCTCGTGGCGCACACAGAGCACAATCATTCGCACGCGGATCATCACCATCATGGCGCGGCTACGCAGTCCTGCTGCGGCGGCAAGCATGATCACGACGCCGTGCCGGCGGAAGCAGCGTTCGCGATCGATCCGGTCTGCGGCATGAAGGTCAATCCGACGACCGCCAAGCACCGCTTCAGCTACCGAGGCGAGGAGTATCTGTTCTGCAGCGGCCGCTGCCGCGAGCGTTTCGAGGCCGAGCCGGACAAGTACCTCAAGCCGCGCGCGCCCGAGCCGCCAATGCCGGCCGGCACGATCTACACCTGCCCGATGCATCCTGAGGTGCGCCAGGTCGGTCCCGCCAGCTGCCCGATCTGCGGCATGGCGCTCGAGCCGGAGCAGATCTCGCTCGACGATGGGCCGGATCCCGAATTGATCGATATGGTCAGGCGGTTCTGGATCGCGCTCGCGCTGACGCTGCCTGTGTTCGTGCTCGAGATGGGCAGCCATCTCGGGCTGATGCACCTGGTGCCCCAGCACTGGTCGAACTGGATCTCGTTCGTGCTGGCGACGCCGGTCGTGCTGTGGGCCGGCGCGCCGTTCTTCGTGCGCGGCTGGCAGTCGGTGGTCACGCGCAATCTCAACATGTTTACGCTGATCGCCATGGGCGTCGGCGTCGCCTATCTCTACAGCGTGGTCGCAACGCTGGCGCCGCAGCTGTTCCCGCCGGCGTTCCGCGACATGCATGGTGCGGTCGCGGTGTATTTCGAGGCGGCGGCCGTGATCACGGTGCTGGTGCTGCTCGGCCAGGTGCTGGAATTGCGCGCCCGCGCGCAGACATCGGGCGCGATCCGCGCGCTGCTCGGCCTCGCGCCCAAGACCGCGCGGCGTATCACCGATCACGGTGACGAGGACATCGACATCGACGCGATCAAGGTCGGCGACCGCCTGCGTGTGCGCCCTGGCGAGAAGGTGCCGGTCGATGGGCGTCGTCATCGAGGGCAGCGCCGTCATCGATGAGTCCATGGTCACGGGCGAGTCGATGCCGGTCGCGAAGGCGGAAGGCGAGAGGGTGATCGGCGGCACCGTCAACCGGAGCGGTGGCCTCGTGATGCGTGCCGAGAAGGTCGGTCGCGACACCATGCTGGCGCGGATCGTCGACATGGTGGCGAAGGCGCAGCGCTCGCGCGCGCCGATCCAGCGGCTCGCCGACCGCGTCGCCGGCTGGTTCGTGCCGGCAGTGATCGCCGCTGCCGCGCTCGCCTTCATCGCCTGGACGGTGTTCGGCCCCGAGCCGCGCCTGACCTTCGCGCTAGTTGCCGCCGTCACGGTGCTGATCATCGCCTGTCCCTGCGCGCTGGGACTGGCAACGCCGATGTCGATCATGGTCGGCGTCGGCCGTGGCGCGCATTCCGGCATCCTGATCCGCGACGCGCAGGCGCTGGAGCGGATGGAAGCGATCGACACGCTGGTCATCGACAAGACCGGCACGCTCACCGAGGGCAAGCCGAAGGTCGTGCGCATTATCGCGGCCGAAGGGTTCGACGAGAGCGATCTGCTGCGCCTTGCCGCCAGCGTCGAGCAGGGCAGCGAGCATCCGCTGGCGCAGGCGATCATCGCGTCCGCCAGGGAGCGCAAGCTGGCATCGGCGGCCGTCAGCAACTTTGCCTCGCCCTCCGGCAAGGGCGCGACCGGAACGGTCGAAGGCAGGCAGGTTGCGCTCGGCAATGCGGTGCTGATGGGTGAGTTGAAGATCGTAACATCAGCGCTGGATCAGGCCGCCGAGGCCGCGCGCCGCGATGGCGCGACGGCGATCTATGTCGCGGTCGATGGCCTCGCCGCGGGCGTGATCGCGATCGCCGATCCGGTCAAGCCGTCGGCAGCGAATGCGCTGCAGGCGCTGCGCGCCGAGGGCTTGCGCATCGTGATGCTGACCGGCGACAATGAGACCACGGCGCGCGCGGTGGCAAAGACACTCGGCATCGACGAGGTCGAGGCCGGCGTGCTGCCGGAGCGCAAGAGCGAGGTCGTGCAGCGGCTGCGCGGCGAGGGCCGCACCGTCGCGATGGCGGGCGATGGCGTCAATGACGCGCCGGCACTGGCGGCTGCCGATGTCGGCATTGCGATGGGCGGCGGCACCGATGTCGCGATCGAGAGCGCCGGCATCACGCTGCTCACCGGCGACCTGACGGGCCTGGTCCGGGCGCGGCGATTGTCGGTCGCGACCATGCGCAACATCCGCCAGAACCTGGCGTTCGCCTTCGTCTACAATGCCGCCGGGGTGCCGATCGCGGCCGGCGTGCTGTATCCGCTGTTCGGCATCCTGCTGTCGCCGATGGTCGGCGCTGCCGCGATGGCGCTGTCCTCGGTCAGCGTGATCGGCAACGCGTTGCGGCTGTCGCGGGTGAAGCTGGATTAGGCGTCTCTTACCTCGCCCCGCTTGCGGGGAGAGGTCGGATCGCATCGTAAGATGCGATCCGGGTGAGGGGGACGCCCAGCGAATCCATCTCCCTCCGATATTGCGGAAGCGGCCCCTTACCCCAACCCTCTCCCCGCAAGAGCGGGGAGAGGGAGAAAAGCGATCACGCCGGCAGCAGAAGCTGCGCGCGCCGCTCCATCTCGGCATCGAGCCAGGTCGCGAGATCCTCGCTCACTTCGACCATCGGCAGCCGCACCTCGGGGCTGTCGATCAGCCCCTGCCGCCACAGCCAGTGCTTGGCCGGCGCCGGGCTCGGTTCAGCGAACAACAGCCGGGTCAGGCCGACGACGCTTTGCCACGCCGCGAGCGCCGCCTCGCGCTTGCCCTGCTTCAGCAGCGTGCGGATCGAAGCGAAGGTGTTGGTTTCGAGATGCGCGGAGAGCAGGATCGCGCCGTCGGCGCCGTCCGCGAGCGCATCGAATGTCTGCGCGTCCTCGCCGGTCAGCACGCGGAAGCCGGCGGGCCGGCGGTTGAGGAAGTCGATCGACTGCGCACGGTCGGCGCAGCAATCCTTCATGCCGGCGATGTTGGGATGTTCCGCGAGCGCCAGCAGCGTCTCGTTGGTCAGGTTCACCGCTGTGCGATACGGAATGTTGTAGAGTACGATCGGCCACGATGCGTGATCGGCCAGCGCGTTGAAGTGCTGCACGAGCCCGCGTTGCGAGGGCCTGATGTAATAGGGGCTCGCGATCAGGTAGCCGTTGATCGGCCAGTCGGCCGTATCATCCAGCGCATCCTTCATCCTGGCAGTCGAGGCGCCGGAGAGCCCGAGGCAGACCGGCAAATGGCGGGAGTTGGCACTAAGCTCGTCGAGCACGACGCTGACCAGACCCTCCAGCTCATCGGTGCTGAGCGCCATGCCTTCACCGGAGGTTGCGCCGAGGATGAAGCCGTCGACGGGGCTGCTGGCATAGTGCCGGACGAGGCGGCGCAGCGAGGTGACGTCGAGTTCGCCTTCGCGGAACGGCGTGATCAAGGGCAGCCAGAGGCCCTGCAATTGCTGGTGTAGCTCAGTCATGTTCCATCTCCTAAGGGGGCAAAGCCGGAGACGGGACCAACAAAAAACCCCGTCCAGGCGGCGGGGTTTCAGGATCGGTTGAATGCGAAGGTGATCTTATCGCGCGCGATCTCGTGTCCCCGGAAGGGGAGCTTTTTTCGACGACAGAACGGCGCACGAAGTCGTGATCATTGGATAATGATGCTGCGCTGCGAGGTTGTTGTCAATCCACATGCTGACCGTGACGTGCGGCACGTTCGAGCATGACATGAAAGACATCGAGATGAAAAAAAGCCGGGCTCGAGTGAGCCCGGCTTAAGGTATTGGCCACGTGAGGCCGACACAATCACCTTCCAAGAGGGATTACTGAACTTCCGCGCCACTGGAGGAGGGGGACATATGCGCGACGCGACCGCTCAGCGTGTAAACACTATGATCCCCATCGACGCCCCGCAGCAACTATCCAGGTCGCATGTCAGTCATGCGGAGATTCAGGGGGCCTCTTGGGGCAGCGCGGAAAGCCTATAAACCAGCCCTATAAGGGCGGCTTAATCAGGACGGCCAGCGCTGCGCCTTGCTGACCACGAAGTCGCGGAACACCTGCACCCGGGCCACCGTTTTCAGCTCTTCCGGATAGACGAAGTAGGTGTCGAGCGCGATCGAGTCGGACTCGCCGAACAGCTGCACGAGGTTGTTCTGTTCGACCAGATAGTCCGGCAACGCGGCGATGCCGAGGCCCTGCTGGCAGGCGCGCACCAGGCCAAGGATGTTGTTGACCTTGAAGTAGGGTTCGCGCGGACCGGAGCCGTTGCGGCCTGCATCGATCAGCCAGCTGCGGTTCTGCAGATGCGGCGGCACCTGCGAGTCGCCGAGCATGATGATGCGGTGCGAGTCGAGATCATCAAGCGTCCTCGGCGTGCCGAAGCGCTTGATGTATTCCGGCGAGCAATAGGCATGGAAGCCGATCGAGAACAGCTTGCGCTGGATGAGGTCCGGCTGGGTCGGCTTGCGGGTGCGGATCGCGACGTCGGCCTCGCGCATCGACAGGTCGAGGTCCTCGTCGGTGACGATCAGCGAGATCCGGATGTCCGGATAGAGCGCGACGAACTCGTCGAGCCGCGGGATGAGCCAGTTGATGCCGAGCGCCGGCGGTGTCGTGATCTTGAGATCGCCGCTCGGCCGCTCGCGGCTGTCGGTGAGCTTTGCGCGCGCCGCCTGCAACTGCATGAAGACGTCATGCGCGGTACGGAACAGCAGGTCGCCCTGCTCGGTGAGGATCAGGCCGCGGGCATGGCGGTGAAACAGCGACACCGAGAGCTCCTGCTCCAGTGCGCTGACCTGGCGGGAGACCGCCGATTGCGACAGGCCGAGCTGCTCGCCGGCATGCGTGAAGCTGCCAGCCTCCGCCGCCGCGTGAAAGACCTTCAGCTTGTCCCAATCCATATCCGTAAATCCGTCGCGAGATCGTGCCATGATTATTCCGCCGCTGCGCGATCGCTCGCGCGAAGAGCAATGAAGCGTTCGGCCTCGAGCGCTGCCATGCAGCCGAGGCCGGCGGCGGTGACCGCCTGCCGAAAGGTTTCATCCGCCACGTCGCCGGCGGCGAACAGGCCGGGCACCGAGGTCGCCGTGGAGTTCGGCGCCACCTCGACATAGCCCGACGGTTTCAGCTTGATCTGGCCTTTGACGAGCTCCGTCGCCGGCGCATGGCCGATCGCGATGAAGACGCCGTCGGTCTTGAGGTCGGTCAGCGCACCGGTCTTGACGTTCTTCAGCCGCACATGCGTGACCTTGTTCGGGTTCTCCGACCCGCAGATCTCGTCGATCGCGGAGTCCCACACCACCTTGATCTTGGGATGCTTGAACAGCCGCTCCTGCAGGATGCGCTCGGCGCGGAAATGATCGCGGCGATGCACGATGGTGACCTGCGAGGCGTGATTGGTCAGATACAGCGCTTCCTCGACCGCGGTGTTGCCGCCGCCGACCACCACGACGTCCTTGCCGCGGTAGAAGAAGCCGTCGCAGGTCGCGCAGGCCGATACGCCGCCGCCCTGGAATTTCTCTTCCGAGGGCAGCCCGAGCCAGCGCGCCTGGGCGCCGGTGGCGAGGATGACGGTCTCGGCGAGATAGACGTCGCCGGAATCGCAGGTCAGACGAAACGGGCGTTGGCCGAGTTCCAGCTTGTTGACGAGATCGGTGACGAGCTTGGTGCCGACATGGGCCGCCTGCTTCTCCATCTGCTCCATCAGCCAGGGGCCTTGGATCACGTCGGCGAAGCCCGGATAGTTCTCGACGTCGGTGGTGATGGTGAGCTGCCCGCCCGGCTGAATGCCCTGGATCAGGATCGGTTCGAGCATCGCGCGCGCCGCGTAGATCGCTGCGGTGTAACCGGCGGGGCCGGACCCGATGATGACGACCTTGGCATGGGTAGGCGCGGGCATTGTGAGATCCCTCTGTTTTGGGGATTTTGATCAAGGACTTGTGCGGGAAGCGCCCCGGAAACGCGTCACGGCGGCGCCAAAAGTGTCAAATCCAAGTCTAGGATATCTGGGAAGCTATGCAAGATTTGCAATCCATGGCAGCGATTTTTCCCCGGAACTGAAGTCACATTCGCGAAATCGTGCGCTGCACGCGCAATAAAATTGCGCAATGCCGGCCGGCTGCGCTATGAGAGTTGCCGGCAGACCTGCCAAACCTTCCGAACCCTGAGGGAACCCAAGTCGCGTGTCGAAGAACCTTGACGAGATCGACCTCAAAATCCTCGCCGAGATCCAGGCCGATGGCCGAATCACCAATGTGGAGCTCGCCAAACGCGTCGGGATCTCGCCGCCGCCCTGCCTGCGCAGGGTCCGGGCGCTGGAGGAGGAGGGCTACATCCAGGGCTACCGCGGCCTGCTCGATCCGCGCCGCCTCGGCTACGACGTCACGGTGTTCGCCTCGGTGCATTTGTCGAGCCAGGCCGACGCCGATCTCCGCGCCTTCGAGAACTTCGTGCGCGCCGAGCCGTTGGTGCGGGAATGCTGGATGCTGTCCGGCGAAGTCGATTTCATCCTCAAATGCGTCGCTCCGGACATGGCGACCTTCCAGGATTTCGTCACCCACCTGACAGCCGCGCCGCATGTGCGCAACGTCAGGACGTCGCTGGTGCTGCACAATTCGAAATACGAAGCCGCGGTGCCGCTGGATCTCAAGGCTGCCGGATAGCGCGCGGCGGCGCGTCATTTCGGGGCGATGCGCCGGCATCGAAGCGGGGGTGCGCAACTACGCGTCTGACGTCTGGTGCCAACGCACCATGTTTGAGCTTGGTGAAGGGTCTTCTCAGCAACCTCGGGCTGTCATCACCGAACCGTTTGCCTCGAATAGTCCAACGGCCCCGGACGGTGAAGTCGCGACGTTGAACGAGAGCGGGCCACAAGTAATCATGCAATAGTCGTAAACCGAGCGCTGATCGTTTCCCATTAGAAACTGATAGTGAATTTGCATGAAGTTGAATCGATGGCGTCTGAAGCGGACCGGATCGATCATTGAATGTATTTGGACGCGCCGAATCTTCGGGTGCTCACCTGAATAGTCTCGACTGGTGCGTTTCAGCGTGACGGGATCGAAGCGATAGAAGCTGATTGCGTCATCTCGTGCCTGGTACTCGACCCAGTCGATGGCAGACGTTCCGGCCACAAGTTGTGCGGCTTCCCGTATCTGGCCGCCCATCGGATGCAATGAGAATTTGGGAATCGTGGCGCCCACTGTGAGAATGCATAGCTTCGGTCCGTGCGTTGCAAGCAGAGGATCCAGCTTCAGCGCGCGCGCGACCGCCGCTATCGAGAGCGCGGCGCCAAGGGAATGGCCAACAATCAGAATTTCATCAACATCTGCGGCCCGAGCTGTTCTCAACATCAAGGCCGCAAAATCGCCGAGGCGCTTATCAAGCTCGCCTTTTTGCCCGTAAAGAAACTGGTAGGAGAAAATGGCATCATCAAGGATGTGGTTTATCCGACGCTTGGGTCCAAGCCAGAGCATCGAGCTGATGAAGATGGCAAGCGATAGAAAAACACCAAGCAGCAATTGTTCAAGCCAGAATGTAGCGGGTATGAGCCTGACAAGCAGATATGACAGCCCAACGCCGCAGCATGCAATCAACAGCAAACAGCAATATGGAAAGACAAAGAAGAGAGCATATTTCCAGCTTGCGACCGCATATCTGAATAGAGTTCCGGTAAGGATGAAGTTGAATAGCGCTTTCAGGGACTGAACGAGGCGAGGCACCAGCCTAACTCCCGAATCGCGCCGGATGAGATCGTCCCAGCGCAGCATCTCGAAGGTGGTGTCGGTTTTCCAGTTTGGTCCCCATGCTTCCAGGTCGCACGAAGCATTGATTGCAGATGTGTTCGAGATTTCCGACAGTCGTGAAGAGGCGCCCCAAACCTTTTCGAAGCTCGACAGCGAGCGGCGCAAGCGCTCGACCTGCTCTTCGGGGGTGATTGGATCGTAACCGCCAATGTGGAAGACGTGCCGTCGTTGAATCATCAAGCAACTCGAAATCGTTATGGACGTTGGTTGCCACCGGTTCCCGAAAACTGGACCGCATAGATAAGTTACCCCGGAACTCTTGCGACGCTGATTCCGAAGCCTTGGTGTAGCCGACATGGATGGTGCGGCTTTCGACCTTATTAAATTACCACTCCCTCCGCGAGGCGACACCCTTTGAGTTGGCCTCGATCAAAAAGTACAGAGGACCCTCCCATAGTGGAAGCCAATTGACCGCCGGAAGGTCATGAACGGTCGTGGCTCGATCGTTTTTCCATGTGGCAAATCCGCGACAGTAAACCAATTGCGCGCCTCAACACGCATTTCGAACTCGCTCTTGATTGTCACGATTCGTAGGTCTGGTTTAATGCGACTGGACTTGAGGTGGGCGAGGGATATTGAAATGAAAAGATTATGTGACAGCGCGGCCCGGGTATGCGCCGTCTTCACGGTTCTTTTTGCAAGCAGCTTGCATTTGAACAACGCTGCGCAGGCTCGCCCCGCAATAACCGTTGCACTGAGATCGACCGGTTCGCCCGCTCGGCTGCATTCCTCCGCGGCGCACGTCTACTTGTTTCGCGGATTGTTGAATGTCTTCTCTTTGGGCATGGACGACCTTGCCGTCCAGCTGCGCGCGGCCGGCATCGCCGCGGTTGTCGCCAATCACGCCCAGTGGAGAGGCGTTGCCGACGAAATTATCGCGAACTATCGAGCGGGCCAGCGTGGACCCATTATACTGGTGGGGCACTCTCTTGGTGCGGATGCCGTGATGTCGATGGCAGAGTACCTCGGCCAGATGGGCGTGCCGGTCGCTTTAGTTGTCCCATTCGACGGAACGTCGCCTCATGCGGCGACGGCTAATGTCGCAAGGGTTTTGAATCTGTACAAGCATGAAAGCGCTCGAATAAGCCGCGGCCCCGGCTTCCGCGGCGAGCTTACAAACTTCTATGTCCGCGATGTAAACGTCGACCACTTCAACATCGATAAAAGCGCGGCGTTGCATAGCCTGGTGATACGAAAGATCAGGGCAATCGGGCTCGCTGTCGCGCGCCCACGACAACGCCAGAATCCTTCGAACTCGGATTTGCCTGCGGCCGGAGCTTCAACCAATTCCTCGCATGACGCCCAGAAGGCAGCTGGAGTTGGGGTTTGACACTGCATGTAAGGCTTTAGGTCACGTCTCTGTCGGGGCCCGGTGTTCGTATTGTTCTCTCTAGCACTTCAGGCCGGAGGCAGTCGGTGACGCCGTTCAGAAAATTCTCGGTCGCTATGGCCTTGTGTATCCTGGCGACCGTGTGCGCCGCCTTCACAAAACCGATTCATATCGTGGCGGTCGGCGCAAGCAATACGCAAGGCTGGTACGTCGGAAAGCAAGGTGCCTACCCGGCCAAGTTAGAGGTGCTGCTGAAAGGGAAGGGCGTCAATGCGAACGTCGTCAATGCTGGTGTTCCCTTCGATACCACGGCCGGCATGCTCAAGCGCATTGATAGCGATGTGCCAAGGGGAACCGACATCGTAATCTTGCAGCCTGGAGGCAACGACAGGCGTTTCCTGGTTACGAAGGAGCAGCGGGCGGCCAACATCGCCGCGATGGAGCGGCGGTTGCGTGATCGCGCCATCAAAGTGATCGTGTACGACGAAGAGATTCCTCCGCAGTATTACGCTTTTGACTTCATTCACCTCACGGCTGACGGCCATGCTTTCATAGCGTCGCAGTTACTCCCGCGAGTGTTGGCGATGATAGACCGGAGAGCCATCGCGGCCTCGCCGCAGGCGAGATAGAGCCCAGCGACGCCTCCGCCTTGGATTCGAGCGGTCGCACGGCCAACTTATCAGTGGAAACAACCTGCAAGCCCTGTATGATTGCTTCATGCTGATCTGTGGATCAGTTTAGGTCAAATCTCTAACGCTCGCTAAGGTTGGCGCCCTTTCAATGGTCGGCAGAGATGACGCGCCAGCGAAACGAGCCCTGGGCCCACGATGACGCCTGACATTGCCAAGTTCGTGTTTATCATGATGGCGGTCGGTTGGTATCTCATCCGCTACAGATACGCGCGTCGTGCTCGCCGTGAAAGGGTCTTGCGGAGCGCCCGGGGTGCTCGCGAAAACACCCTGCTGCTGATATCGCTCACCGGTCTCGGCATTGTGCCGTTCGTCTACATCGCAACAGCCGCACCTCATTTCGCATCGTACGTCTTCCGGCCAGCTCAAGCCTGGCTGGGCGTTCTCCTGGCGATTGCAGCGCTGATCATGTTCCGGCTGACCCATCGCGCTCTTGGTCGGAACTGGTCGGTAAGTCTCGACGTGCGGGAAAATCATCACCTGATCACCGACGGGATCTATCGAAAAATTCGCCACCCCATGTATTCCGCATTCTGGCTCTGGGCTGCCGCCCAGGCATTGCTCTTGCCGAATTTGGTCGCCGGTTTCGCTGGCCTGATCGGATTTGGGACATTGTTTTTCGGGCGGCTTGCCAGAGAAGAACAGATGATGCTGGAAACGTTCGGCAACGAGTATCGCGAGTATATGGCTCGGACCGGACGCATTATGCCGAGGCTGCTCTGAGCCGGCGATACGAGGTCGGTCTCGCCGGGCCCTGCACGCAAAGCAATCATTCCGTGTCGTTTTTGTCACATCCTGCAAAGAAATGACCGCACAAGCACGAGCCTCGATACAGCGTTAATTGCGCCGTAGCCGATAGAGGGTAAGGTGCTCCCACTCACGCTATCCATCTCGGAGATCACGATGTTAAAATTTCTGGTTGTTGGAGTTGCGACTTTTGGTTTCATGGCTGCCGCCAGCGCAGCCGACCTGCCACATCCGCAGCCGGTCACGGAAAACGCTCCGGTTGGCAAGATGCCGATCGGCAAGTACCCGGTTGGCAAGTACCCGGTCGGCAAGTACCCGGTTGGAAAAGCTCCGGCTCCGATCGTAACGAAGGGTTAGTTCGGGGATCGCCCTGGCAGCGCACACCTTCAGCTTTGCTGAAGGCGGCGCTCGGGGAGATGTCTTGCCCTTGTGAGGGTCTGAAGGTGCCAGAATTCAATCGGAAACGATGCGGCCTGCGGTTGCTTGTCGGTGTTGGCGTCGTTGTGGCTTCCGTGACTTTTGAAGCCGGTATCGGTTATGCGCAGCAATTGGCTGCACAAACGGATCAAGCGCCGCTGCAGCAGGACAAGCTGCGCAAACCGTCGTCAAGATCGGTTGTGGCAGCCGCCGTTGCTGGACCGAGCGCTTCCGCTTCTGGAGGAGACGTCAAACCGGTTCGGAGGTCAACGGCCAAAGGGCCGTATTACGTGGACTTTCGTGCCCGCACGGCGGCGTCATATGGGCATGCGTTTGTCTGGTACGGCAAGACAAGCGAGAAACAGGTCGAAGTTGCGGGGCTGCACCCAGCGGGCGACGTCCTGCCCTACGTGCTGGGACATCTGACATGGGTGCCCTCCGAGACCGGAGCAAGCTACGGCGACCTTGACGAGCAGTACTTGACGGCCAACTATCGCGTGTACCTGAGTGAGGCCGACGCGAAGAAGGTTTTTGCGTATATTAAGCACCTTCAGGCCACCTCGCCGCTCTGGAATGCGGAAACGACCAATTGCACGGCCTTTATTGGCCGTATTGCCAGCTTCATGGGCTTGAAGGCCCCATTCCATTTGATGAAGCCTGAGGAATACGTAAACCAGCTGAAAGAGATCAACGGCGGGCGCCAAACGGTGCAACTCGCTTCGGATCGTTAGTTTTCTCGCCAAGGACCTTGCGGCTGAAATTGGGCAAAGCCGCTACCGGGAACGCTGCTGAGCCTACTCAGATGAAGGGGCAGATGGTTGCATTGGCCACCCAATGCGAACCGGTGCGGAATGCAAATTCGAGCCCGCAACTGACCCGCAGGACGTAACGGGCTTCAGGCGCCCTTTTTGGGCCGGTAGGAGATCCGTCCAGCGGACCGCGCTTCTTCGATCTTTGCAACGCGCTTCGGGGTGGTCCCATCGCGCTCGGACAGCGCCCTCAGGCTCTCCTGACTATTCTTGCATTGTTCGACGGATTGCCGCTGTCGTTGTGGCGCAGCCGTGAAGAGCCCGTCCCGGTTGAACGGGACGGGCTCAGCGTTGTTACTTCCTGCCCATCGCAGCGTCGACGCTGATCGGGCCGGGGCCCGAGGTCGCGAGATACAGGCAGGCAAAGCAGAGCGCGATCGCCAGACTGCCGTTGTTGAGCAGCGGATAAAAGCCCTTGGGGAAGTGGCCGATGAAGTAGGCGAAAGCCATTTCGCCCGCCAAGACGAAGGCCACGATTCGCGAGAACAGGCCGATCATCAGCAGCCCGCCCAGGACCAATTCGAGTGTGCCGGCAGCTCCGATCAATGAGAACAGTTCGACTTTCTCGAACATTGTCCCGGGGGGAAATTTGAGGAGCTTGGCGACGCCGAACTGAAACAGCAGCAGTCCGGTGATGAACCGAAACAGGCTGAGTGCCACCGGCTGAAACTTGGAAAACGTCTGGTCCATTGTCAGTTACCCCTCTTTGACACGCTGGAACGTTGCATGAAGCAGAAACACACGGTGTTCGCCACCGGAGTGTGGCGTCAACACCTTGCGCCTGCAATCATTCCTCGCTCGATGGCAGTTGCGAGAGAATGAGGCAGTGGCACGGTGACGCGCCGCGATGCGTGTTGCGACGCAATCACCAGCTCGAACTCCGTCCCCCGATATGATTATACTGCATAACCATGTCACGGCCTCACTAGTACGCCGCGCACGCGCTCTCCACTCAAATTGCTGTCAGACGCGGGGTATAAAAAAAGCCGCGTGCGGGACGCGGCTTTTTTGCACCAGTCACGTCAAGGTAACTACCGCCACTCGACCTTGGTGATCTCGTAGGCCTTGGCGCCGCCCGGCGCCATCACTTCGACGGTGGTGCCCTTTTTCTTGCCGATCAGCGCGCGTGCAAGCGGCGAGGTGATGGAGATGCGGCCTTTCTTGGCGTCGGCCTCGACCTCGCCGACGATCTGCCAGACCGCCTTCTTCTCGGTGTCCTCGTCGATCAGCGTTACGGTCGCGCCGAACTTGATGGTGTCGCCGGACAGTTTCGAAATGTCGATGATGTCGGCGCGCGCGAGCTTGTCCTCGAGCTCGGCGATGCGACCCTCGTTGTGCGACTGCTCTTCCTTGGCGGCGTGATACTCGGCGTTCTCCGAGAGGTCGCCATGCGAACGCGCTTCCGCAATGTGTTCGATGATGCGCGGACGATCCTCCGACTGTCGCTTCTTGAGCTCGTCCGTCAGCGCGGCGTATCCGCCCGCGGTCATCGGAACCTTATCCATCATCTTCGTCCTTCATCGTGCGCGGCCGGCGGCCGTGCACGAATATCCAGTTCAGCTAACGCAGGAATCAGGACGCGAATGCGCCCGGAAGCCCAGTGATTTTCGGCCCCGCTAAGGGCCGTGACAACATCCAATCGCGCGGTGAGTTCCAGCCATTCGGCTAATTGACCGCTTCGGGCCTTAAGCCCGGGCAGCGGTCAGCTTTCGGAAAAGTAACTCTGAAGCGTGCGGACCTCAAGGTCCCCGTCCCGATAGGCCCGGATCCCCCGCGCGGCCGCCACCGCGCCTGAAAGAGTGGTGTAATATGGCACTTTATGCAAGAGGGCAGCCCGCCGCAGCGAACGGCTGTCCGCCAGGGCCTGCGGACCTTCGGTGGTATTGAAGACCAGCTGGACGTCGCCGTTGGTGATGGCGTCGACGATGTGCGGACGGCCTTCGAGCACCTTGTTCACCTTTTCCGTCGGCACGCCGTGATCGCTGAGATAGCGTTGCGTGCCCGAGGTTGCCATCACCTTGAAGCCGAGCGAGTGCAACAGCCGCACCGCATCCGCGATACGCATCTTGTCGTCGCCACGCACCGAGACGAACACCGTGCCCTGCCGCGGCACGCGCGTGCCGCCGCCGAGCTGGCTCTTCGCGAATGCCACCTCGAACGAGCGGTCGATGCCCATTACTTCGCCGGTCGAACGCATCTCCGGTCCGAGCACGGTGTCGACGCCGGGGAAACGCGCGAACGGGAACACCGATTCCTTCACGCCAACATGGCCGAGCTTCTTCTTCTTCAGCTTGAAGTCGGCGAGCTTTTCACCGGCCATGATCCGCGCCGCGATCTTGGCGACCGGCATGCCGATCACCTTGGCGACGAACGGCACGGTGCGGGACGCGCGCGGGTTGACCTCGAGCACGTAAATCTCGCCGTCCTTGATGGCGTATTGCACGTTCATCAGGCCGACCACGTCGAGGCCGAGCGCGAGCTCGCGGGTCTGCCGCTCCAGCTCCTCGATGGTCTTCGCGTCGAGCGAATGCGGCGGCAGCGAGCAGGCGGAGTCGCCGGAATGGATGCCGGCTTCCTCGATATGCTCCATGATGCCGACGATGAAGGTGTCCTTGCCGTCGCAGAGGCAGTCGACGTCGACTTCGGTCGCATCGGACAGATAGCGGTCGAACAGCAGCGGGTTCTTGCCGAGCACGGTGTTGATCTGCCCGGTCTTGTCGTTCGGGTAGCGTGCTTTGACATCGGCGGGCACCAGCTCGGGCAGGGTGCCGAGCAGGTAATCGTTGAGCTGGGTCTCCTCGCGGATGATCTGCATCGCGCGGCCGCCCAGCACGTAGGACGGACGCACCACCAGCGGCAAATCGAGATCGGCGGCCACCAGCCGCGCCTGCTCGACCGAATAGGCGATGCCGTTCTTCGGCTGCTTGAGGCGGAGCTTGTCGAGCACTCGCTTGAAGCGGTCGCGGTCCTCGGCGAGGTCGATCGCATCCGGCGAGGTGCCGAGGATCGGCACTTCGGCGGCTTCGAGGGCGCGGGCAAGCTTCAGCGGGGTCTGTCCGCCGAACTGCACGATCACGCCGTGCAGTGTGCCGTTCTTGCGTTCGGTCGCGATGATCTCCAGCACGTCTTCGGCGGTGAGCGGTTCGAAATACAGCCGGTTCGCGGTGTCGTAGTCGGTCGACACCGTTTCCGGATTGCAGTTGACCATGATGGTCTCGTAGCCGGCATCCTCGAGCGCGAAGCAGGCGTGGCAGCAGCAATAGTCGAACTCGATACCCTGGCCGATGCGATTCGGCCCGCCGCCGAGAATGATCACCTTCTTGCGGTCCGATGGCGCGCTCTCGTCGGCCAGTTCGCCCGCGAACGGCCGCTCATAGGTCGAATACATGTAGGCGGTGGGCGAAGCGAACTCGGCCGCGCAGGTGTCGATGCGCTTGAACACCGGGCGCACCCCGAGCGCGTGGCGCTTGGCAGTGACGTCGGCTTCGGTGGTTTCCGTGAGCACGGCGAGCCGCGCATCGGAGAAGCCCATCGCCTTCAGCGTCCGCATTGCGAACGCGTTCGGCGGCAGGCCGTTGCGGCGGACCTTGTCCTCCATCTCGACGATGGCGCGCATCTCCGCCAGGAACCAGGGGTCGATCTTGCAGGAGTTGAAGATCTCCTCGTCGGTCCAGCCGAGCCGCATCGCTTGCGCGACCTGCAGGATGCGGTTCGGCGTCGGGGTGCCGAGCGCGGCGCGGATCGCGTTCTTGTCGTCGCCGCGGCCGAGCCCGTCGATCTCGATTTCGTCGAGGCCGGTCAGGCCGGTCTCGAGCCCGCGCAGGGCCTTCTGTAGGCTCTCCTGGAAGGTGCGGCCGATCGCCATCACCTCGCCGACCGACTTCATCGACGTGGTCAGCGTCGAGGATGCGCCGGGGAATTTCTCGAACGCAAAGCGCGGAATTTTCGTGACGACGTAATCGATCGTCGGCTCGAACGAGGCGGGGGTGGCGCCGCCGGTGATGTCGTTGGCTATCTCGTCGAGCGTGTAGCCGACCGCGAGCTTGGCCGCGACCTTTGCGATCGGGAAGCCGGTGGCTTTCGACG
This sequence comes from Bradyrhizobium sp. JR3.5, assembly GCF_054057015.1. Lineage (NCBI taxonomy): Bacteria > Pseudomonadati > Pseudomonadota > Alphaproteobacteria > Hyphomicrobiales > Nitrobacteraceae > Bradyrhizobium > Bradyrhizobium sp. JR3.5. The sequence continues at coordinate 1,424,053 of NZ_JBSRYV010000002.1, read as the reverse complement.
CCAGCGCCGACGAGCGCGACACGCGCGGATTCATCTCGATCACGACCATGCGGCCGTCGACGGGGTTGATACCGAACTGGACGTTGGAGCCGCCGGTCTCGACCCCGATCTCGCGCAGCACCGCCAGCGAGGCGTCGCGCATGACCTGGTATTCCTTGTCGGTCAGCGTCAGCGCCGGCGCGATGGTGATGGAATCGCCGGTATGCACGCCCATCGGATCGAGGTTCTCGATCGAGCAGATGATGATGCAATTGTCCTTTTTATCGCGCACCACCTCCATCTCGTACTCTTTCCAGCCGAGCACGCTTTCCTCGATCAGCACCTCGTTGGTCGGCGAGGCGTCGAGCCCGCGCTCGATGATGTCGAGGAACTCTTCCTTGTTGTAGGCAATGCCGCCGCCGGTGCCGCCCATCGTGAAGGAGGGCCGGATGATCGCGGGCAAGCCGATCTCCGACAGCGCCATGAGCGCCTCGCCGAACGCGTGCTCCTGATAGCGTTTGCGGCGTTCGTTCTCGCCAAGCGTCCACTGCCGCTCGAGTTCTTCCAGCGCCTCGCCGGACAGCTTCTCCCGCTCGGCAAGATATTTGTCGCGGTAGGACTTCTTCAGCGCGGAGGCGTTGGCGAGCCGCGATTTTGGCGTCTCCAGCCCGATCTTGGTCATGGCCTCGCGGAACAGCTGGCGGTCCTCGGCCTTGTCGATGGCGTCAGCGGTGGCGCCGATCATCTCGACGTCGAACTTGTCGAGGGTGCCCTGCCGGCGCAACGAGAGTGCGCAGTTCAGCGCGGTCTGGCCGCCCATGGTCGGCAACAGCGCAAAGCCGCCCCGGATGACGTTGCGCTCTTTCTCGATGATCTTGCCGACGATCTCGGGGGTGATCGGTTCGATATAGGTCGCGTCCGCCAGTTCCGGATCGGTCATGATGGTGGCCGGATTGGAATTGACGAGGACGACGCGGTAACCCTCTTCCTTCAGAGCCTTCACCGCCTGCGTGCCGGAATAGTCGAATTCGCAGGCTTGGCCGATCACGATGGGACCGGCGCCGATGATCAGGATGGTGGAGATGTCGGTTCTTTTGGGCATCAGCTCTCGCGGACTGGAATTTGGGCACAAAAAAAGGGCGCGCGTCCCGCGCGTCCCTCGAGCCATGCGCTACATCTTGTAGCGCCGGAAGCGCGATCCCTCGCGCGCGGGTGGTCTTTAGACCAGTTTCCGCACCTGCGAAACCCCCAAAAACGCCCAATCAACTGCGATTCTGGGGGAAATCCCTCATTCGAGGGGGGGGGGCGATTGGGGCGCGGGGGTGACTGCTGAGGCCCGGCTGCGCTCGCTGCCCAGTCCGTCTACGCGTTCGCTACGCTCAAGCTACGCCGGACACGCTCTGCACCGCCGGTCCTGCGTGGCTGCGCCACGCGAGCCCGTCAGGGCGAAGCGTGGAGGCCCGGCCTGGAGTTGAACCAGGATAAACAGTGTTGCACCACTGCCGCGTCGACGCTTCCGCCACCGGGCCGAGTGGATCATTGCTGATTATTTCAGCGGTCGCTACGTTTACTTTTGGTTAACCTTAATATTTTCCGCAACCTCTGATCAGTGGCGCGCCACGAACGTCATCCGCCACGGATTGTGCCCGATGTTGCGCGGCGCGCGCGTGGCGTCAAAGCCCGCGGCGACGAGCTTCGCGATCATCTCGTCCTCGCGGTAGCGCTGCAGTCCGATCCTGGTGCGCAGCTGCCGGTAATCGGACAGTGCGGTCGAGGCGAGCCCGATCAAGGCATCGCGCAGGAAGCCATGGGTCGCCGCAAAGCGCAGCAGCGCGATGACGTCCCTGGCCATGCCGACTTCCGGCCGCAGGATATCGCCGAGCACGAAACGGCCCGAGGGTTTCAGCAGGCGGTGGATCACGTCGAACGCGGAGTCGAGCTCCTGCGGCGTCATGTATTGCGCCACCGAGTTCATCACCACGAGGTCGATCGAATCCGCCGCCATGTTCTTCAGCTCATCGAGCGAGCGGACGCGAATCCGGGTGTCGTATGCGAAGCGCGCGACCAGGCGGCCGCGCACGCCGGGCGCCGGCTCCGCCAGATAGAGCTGAGCGCAGGCATTGGCGACCTTCGCCGCCGACAGGGCCTCACCGCAGGCATAGTCCAGCACCACGGCGTCGGGCGAGGTGATGTAGCCGATGATGTCGTTTGCGATGACCTGGAAATGCAGGTCGCGGTGCAGTCGGCTGGCATAGATCGTATGCGTGGAATCGTAATAGTCGATCCATTCATCCATCGCGCTTGGTATCCGGCAGAACGGGTTCCTGACTTCCAGGAACAGGTGGGCTGATGATGCGTTAGCGGTCCGGCGGCCAATGTTCAATGCGCCGAAATACGGGGTTCCTAACAGGAAGGTCCAACGTGAGCAAAGCCAAGAGTGACGCTAAGACTGACAAGATCTCGCCCGATCTCGACACGCCGAACGATCTCCCGCAGGCTGCGGTGGATACGATCTCGGCATCGCTCAACACGCTTCTGGCGGACGCCTTCGCGCTCTACCTGAAGACCAAGAATTTTCACTGGCACGTCAGCGGCCGGCATTTCCATGATTACCATTTGTTGCTGGACGAGCAGTCGGACGCGATCTTCGCGACCACCGACCAACTCGCCGAGCGGGTGCGTAAGCTCGGCGGCGCGACGCTGAGGTCGATCAGCGACATCGCCAAGCATCAGACCATCAAGGACAATGACGAGGACTTTGTCCCGCCGCGCGAAATGCTGCGCGAGTTGATGCAAGACAACAAGCACATGGCGGCGGCGATGCGCAAGGCGCACAAGCTCGCCGACGACCACGAGGATTCCGGCACCGCCGGCCTGCTCGAAACCTTCATCGACGAGACCGAGCGCCGCACCTGGTTCCTGTTCGAGGCAAGCCGCCAGGAAGGCAGCAACGCGGCCTGAGTTTCACCCTCTCCCCTTGTGGGAGAGGGTGGCGCAATCGAGCGGAGCGAGATGAAGCCGGGTGAGGGGTTCTATCCGCGGAGACAGACCCCTCATCCGGCTCGCATCCGTCGATGCGAGCCACCTTCTCCCACAAGGGGAGAAGGGAAGCGGCACCGGTGCAGGCCAATTCCTATCGCTTCCACAGCCGCATCAGCGGCCCATCCTTGCCCATCACGGGATCGGTGGCGGGGATCGCCACCAGCGGGATAGTCTTCAGCGCCTTGAGGTGGTTCTCCGGCGTCGGCCGTTGCAGGTCCATCGGCGGGCCCGGCGGATAGGCGCCGACCACGCTGAAATCGCCGCTTGCCGACAGGCATTGATGCCCGGTGCCGGCCGGCAGGATCGCGACGTCGCCGGCGGCGATCTCCAGCCCACGCCCGCGTTCGCCGCCGAACTGCACGCGTGCGCTGCCGCGCGCGACGCCCAGCACCTCGTGCACGGTGGCGTGATAATGCGCGAAGTCGTAGACGCCGTTGCGCCACATCGCGCCCCAGCCGTTGTCGCCGAACAGCTGCTCGATCGTGGCCTCGGGATTTTTGCCGACGTTGATCGCGCCTTTGTAGACCAGGAACGGCATCGGATTGTTTGGCACCAGGCCGTCATCCTGAAAGACGAAGGTCTGGGGTTCGGCATCCTTACTCACCACCGGCATGGCGGCTCTCCAGCGTTGCGAGGGGTGGTGATATCAAACCGTCGGTCCGGAAACCGTTCCCGCTAGATCTTGAACTTCAGCACCTCATCCTTGAATTTGAGCCCATGCCCCGGCCGCTCCGGCACGGTGATCATGCCATTGGCAATCTCCGGCGGATCGATCCAGAGGTCGTCGATCAGGGCCATGTTCTCGCACCAGATGCCGTTCGGGATCGAAGCCAAGAGGTGCACATTGAGCTCGGGAAACAGATGCGGCGCGATGGTGATGCCGAACGTGTCCGCAAGCGCCGCGATCTTGCGCAGGTCGGTCATGCCGCCGCGCATCGGGTCGGGCTGCAGGATCGGCAGGCAGGGATTGAGAAAGAACGGCCGCAGATCGTAGCGCGTGAAATGCGTCTCGCCGCCGACGACGCGCATGTCGAGCGCTGCCGCGATGCGCTGATAGCCGGCGAAATCATCGGCAGGCACCGGCTCCTCGAGCCAGTAGATATCGTACTTCTCGAACTTGCGCCCCATCTCGATGGCGACATCGGCGCTCCAGCCCATGTTGACATCGATCATGATGTCGATGTCGGGCCCGAGCGCCTCGCGCATGCGGCGCACGTTGTCGAGATCCTGCGCGGGCGTGTGAACGTGCGCGACCTGCATCTTGATCGCCTTGTAGCCCTGCTTGACGAAATGCAGCGCCTTCTCGATCATCCCGTCGCCGCCGGCGCCACGGAAGCAGCCGGAACCATAGATCGGGATCTCCGAGCGATAGTGCCCCCACAGCCGGTGCAGCGGCAGGCCGGCGCGTTTTCCCACCGCATCCCACAGCGCGATGTCGAGCGCCGACATCGCCATCGCGGCGATGCCGCCGCGGCCATAGGTCATCGTCGCGGTCCACAGATCGCGCCAGATCGCCTCGATCGCGGTGGCATCCTTGCCGATGACGCGCGGGATGATGCACTCGTCCAGACAGGCCGCGATCGACTGCATCGCCGGGCGGAACACGAACAGATAGCCCATGCCGGTGATGCCGCCGGATGTCTCGACGTCGCAGATCAGGATATCGCGCGTCGCGCCCAGCGCTGCGCCCTTCAGCCAGCGGTCGTCGGCCCAGGGCAGCCGCAGCATCGTCACGCGGATGTCGCGGATGGTCATGTCTGGATTGGCTGAGGTCATCGGGCTTTTCCCTTCCTTCCGGGCCGGATCATGTAGCCTGATCTCGGACAGGGAAACTCAATCACAGAGCGCAGCCGCCAATCCAGCGCGCTTCGTCATGCCTCCAATGCGTCAGGACGCGATTGCCTTCAGGTGTTTTTGGGTAGCTCGAACACCATGCAGGTCGTCGTCGCATGCGCGATCAGCTTGCCGTTCCCATCGGTGATGCGGCCTTCGGCGGTCGCAGCGCGACGGCCGGCGTTGAGCACCCGGCCCTCGGTGCGGATCTTGCCGGTGTCCCGGCTCATGCCGCGGACAAAGGAGATCTTGAACTCCAGCGTGGTGTAGCCCGAACCTTTTGGCAGTGTGGTCTGCACCGCGAGCGCGATCGCGGAATCGAGCAGGATCGCGACATAGCCGCCATGCACCGAGCCGATCGGGTTGTAGTGGCGCAGGCCGGGGATGCTATGGATCACCACATGACCCGGCTCGGCGGTGCAGTCGAACGGCTCGACGTTTTCCATGATCGGCGGCTCCGGCAAGGTGCGGGCGAAGATGCCGCGCACGAAGTCGAGCCCCGGCATCGACGCCATCACCTCGATCGAGGAGACGCCATATGCGGGCTTTGGGGTGGCGCTGTCGGTCATGTCGGCATGTCCCGTGTTTCTATTGTGGTCGTCATAGAGAACACCTCATCTTGCCACTGCGGTCGGAAACATAGAACGCCGTCATGGCCGGGCTTGTCCCGGCCATCCACGTCTTGGGCGCCAAAAACGTGGATGCCCGGGACAAGCCCGGGCATGACGATCTTGGACATGGCCTGCAGAGTATCTTACGCTGCGCTCTTCTTCTTCCGCATCAGATCGGCGAAACGCTGGAACAGATAGTGCGAGTCGCGCGGGCCGGGCGAGGCCTCGGGGTGGTACTGCACCGAGAACACCGGCTTGCCCTCGAGCGCGATGCCGCAATTGGAGCCGTCGAACAGCGAGATATGGGTCTGGGTCGCACCAGCGGGCAGCGTCGCCTGGTCCACCGCGAAGCCGTGGTTCATCGAGGTGATCTCGACCTTGCCGGTGGTCTCGTCCTTGACCGGATGGTTGGCGCCGTGATGGCCCTGATGCATCTTCATGGTCTTGGCGCCGACGGCGAGGCCGAGCATCTGATGGCCGAGGCAGATGCCGAAGGTCGGCGTCCCCGAAGCGATCACCTTCTGGATGACCGGCACGGCATATTTGCCGGTCGCGGCGGGATCGCCGGGGCCGTTCGACAGGAACACGCCGTCCGGCTTCATCGCCAGGATGTCCTCGGCCGCCGTCGTCGCCGGCACCACCGTCACCTTGGCGCCGACACCGGCGAGCAGGCGCAGGATATTGCGCTTGATGCCGTAGTCGATCGCGACCACGTTGAACTCCGGCGCGGTCTGCTGGCCAAAACCCTTGCCCCACTCCCAGGGGGTCTCATCCCAGGTGAAGCGCTGGCCGGAGGTGACCATCGGCACCAGGTCCATGCCCTCGAGGCCCGGCCATTCGCGGGCCTCTTCCTTCAGGCCGTGCAGGTCGAACTCGCCGCTCCTGGCGTGCGCGATCACGGCGTTGGGCATGCCCTTGGAGCGGATCAGCGCGGTCAGCGCGCGGGTATCGATGCCGGACAGGCCGATGATGCCGCGCGCCTTCAACCACTGGTCGAGGTGGCGGGTGGCACGGTAATTCGAGGGATCGGTGATCGCCGAGCGCAGGATCACGCCGCGCGCGCCTGGCGTCGCGGCCATGTTCACCGTCTCGATGTCTTCCTCGTTGGTACCGACGTTGCCGATATGCGGGAAGGTGAAGGTGATGATCTGGCCGGCATAGGACGGATCGGTGAGGATCTCCTCATAGCCGGTCATCGCGGTGTTGAAGCAGACCTCGCCGACGGCGTGGCCTTCCGCGCCGAGACCGAAGCCTTCCAGCACGGTACCATCGGCGAGCACAAGGAGCGCGGTCGGTTTGTGGTCCGGCCAGGCGGGAGCGTTTTCGGGGGTTGTCATGAGCCCTTTAAATAGTCGCCGCACCCTGCGGCGTCAAAGCGAAAGGGCACGGATTCACACGGCAATACCGGCCGATTTGACAGGCCGTAGCCGCCTTTTAATCTAAAGTTCCTTGAAGCGGCCGTTTACTTGCCGAAAATGACCCGGTCCGGAGCTCCCCGCATGGACAATACGATGCCGATCCTGCTCGTCCCGGGCCTCATCTGCTCACCGCGGATCTTTGCCCCGGTCATCCCGGCGCTGTGGCGGTGCGGGCCGGTCACGGTCGCCAACCATGTCAGGGACGACAATATGGGGGCGATCGCCCGCCGGATCCTGGCCGAGGCGCCGCCGCGCTTTGCCCTCGCCGGACATTCGATGGGCGGCTACATCGCCTTCGAGATCATGCGCCAGGCCCCCGAGCGGGTGGCGAAACTGGCGCTGATGAGCACCCAGGCGAGGGCTGACACCCCGGAAGCAACCGCGCGCCGCCGCGGCATGATCGAGCGTGCCAAAAACGGTCAGTACCGGAGCGTGGTCGACGAGCTGTTTCCGGGCTTCGTGCATCCGTCGCGGCAGGGCGATGCAAGCCTGCGCCGGATCGTCGACGACATGAGCGAGGACGTCGGCGCCGAGGCCTTCATCCGCCAGCAGAACGCCGTGCTCAGCCGGCCGGATTCGCGGCCGAGCATGGCCTGGATCAAGTGCCCGACCCTGGTGCTGACGTCGGATACCGACAACACCGTGCCGAACGCACTGTCGGACGAGATGGCCAACGGCATCCCCGGGGCCAAGCTCGTGGTGCTCGCCAATTGCGGTCACCTGCCCCAACTGGAGCAGCCGCAGGCCTGCGCCGATGCGCTGGTTGAATGGCTCAGGAACTAGGTTGTCCAGTCGTCCCAAACTGCCTACATGAAGGCATTACCGGCTTAAGGACATCAGGATGCTGCGCGACGACATCAATACGGCGGTCAAGGAAGCGATGAAGGCGAAGGACGAGCGCAAGCTCTCCACGCTGCGCATGGTCAATTCGACCATCAAGAACGCCGACATCGACGCGCGCGGGCAGGGCAAGCCGCCACTGTCCGATGCCGACCTTCTGAGCGTCCTGCAGAAGATGATCAAGCAGCGCCAGGAATCGGTCGAGCTCTACGACAAGGGCGGCCGTGCCGAGCTCGCCGCCCAGGAGCGCGAGGAGATTGCCGTGATCTCGGCGTACCTGCCGAAGCAGATGTCCGACGACGACGTGAAGGGCGCGATCGCGGCTGTTATCGCCGAGACCAATGCGGCAGGGATCAAGGACATGGGCAAGGTGATCGGCGCCCTGAAGGCGAAATACGCCGGCCAGATGGATTTCGGCAAGGCCAGCGGCCTGGTGAAGGCGGCGCTCGCGGGATAGCGGCGGAGGCTTCCGATGTTTCGTGTCGCTGCGGACAGTCTGGAAGCCTACCTCGCCTTCGATCCCGGCCGGACCGCGGATCTCGAACAATTGCATGCAGTGATGCGAAAGGCCGCGCCTTGGCTCAAGCGGCACTTTCATGCGGGCACGCCGGCCGGTGAGGCCGGCATGCGCATGAACATGATCGGCTATGGTCAGTTTCGCTACGCGATCAAGTCCGGCAAGACGGCTGTCTGGCCCGTGATCGGGGTGGCGCTGCAGAAGAACTACATCAGCGTCTATGTCGCGGTGACCCGTGGCGGCAAGCCGCTGGTGTCCTGCTATGCCGGCAAGCTCGGCGAATTGCGCGCGGGCGGCAACAATTTCAGCTTCGAGGCGTTTGTTGATCTGAAGGCGCCTGCCGTTGCGGCGCTGTTCGCCGAGGCCGCCGAGATCTTCAAGGCGGATCAGGAGAACCCGGTCCGCTACATGCAGGGAAGCTGATGAGGGCGGTGCCCTCGGGGTGACGTGCTGGAAAAAATGGAGATAGGCCATGGCCGATCAGCAAGCTCCTTCCGGTCCGGATCTGACACAAGGCGTGGCACTCTCCGACTTCCCGGGCACGATGTTGCTCGGCCATGTCGGCGACGAGGACGTGCTGCTGGTGCGTTCGGAGGCGGATATCTTCGCCATCGACGCGCATTGCAGCCATTACCACGGCCCGCTCGCCGAGGGCCTGGTGGGGGGCGAGACCGTGCATTGCCCCTGGCATCATGCGTGTTTCGACGTTCGCACCGGTGAAGCGGTCGCAGCGCCCGCCTTCAACGCGCTTGCCGTCTGGAAGGTCGAGCGAGACGGCGATCGCATCGTCGTGCGCGAGAAGCGCGAGCAGCCGAAGCCCCGCGTCAAGGGCCCGGTCGATGCACACCCCGGCAGGATCGTGATCGTCGGCGGAGGCGCGGCAGGGTTTGCCGCCGCCGAGATGCTGCGACGGCAGGATTATCGCGGCAGCATCGTCATGCTCAGCGGCGAGGCCGCGCCGCCGGTGGACCGGCCGAACCTGTCGAAGGATTTCCTCGCCGGCAGCGCGCCGGAAGACTGGCTGCCGCTGAAGCCGGACGATTTCTATGCCGACGCGGCGGTCGATCTCAGGCTCAGGACCGAGGTCAAGTCGATCGACACCGGCCGCCGCAACGTCATGCTCGCCGGCGGCGAGGCGCTCAGCTATGACCGGCTGCTGCTGGCGACCGGCGCGGAGACGCTACGGCTGCCGATCCCGGGCGCGGATCAGCCCCACGTTCACGTGCTGCGCACTCTCGACGATTGCCGCGCGATCATCGCCTCGGCCAGCGGAGCCCGCCGCGCGGTTGTGATCGGCGCGAGCTTCATCGGGCTCGAGGTTGCGGCCTCGCTGCGCGCGCGGGAGATCGAGGTTCACGTGGTCGGGCTGGAACAGCGGCCGCTGGAGCGCGTGCTCGGGCCTGAGATGGGCGATTTCGTCCGCGCGCTGCACGAGGAGCATGGCGTCGTCTTTCACCTTGGCGACACCGTGACCGCGATCGAGGGCAAGCGCGCACAGCTGAAGAGCGGGCTCGTGCTCGATGCCGATCTCGTCGTGGTCGGTGTCGGCGTGAAGCCGCGGCTGGCGCTGGCGGAAGGAGCTGGGCTCGCAATCGATCGCGGCGTGAAAGTGGACGCCCATCTCGAGACCAGCGTTCCCGGCATCTACGCGGCCGGCGATATCGCGCGCTGGCCCGATCCGCACAGCGGCGAGAATATCCGTGTCGAGCACTGGGTGGTGGCCGAGCGCCAGGGCCAGACCGCCGCGCGGAATATGCTCGGGCAGCGCGAGGTGTTCGATGCGGTGCCGTTCTTCTGGAGCCAGCATTACGACGTCCCGATCAACTATGTCGGCCACGCCGAGCAGTGGGACGAGATCGCGGTGGACGGCAGCATCGCCGCCAGGGATTGCGTGCTCCGCTACAAGCACCGCGGGCGCGTGCTCGCGGTCGCGTCGATCTATCGCGACCGCGAAAGCCTTGAGGCCGAGATCGCAATGCAGCGGGCGGCAGCCTGACCCCTTTCCCTCAAGGAGGGGTTTGTGGTCCGACCGCAATCGTCTACTCTGTAGCCATGCTTCAGGAAGCCAAAACCTACGACGAGCTCTACAGCAACTTCCGCTGGGACGTTCCCGCGCGCTTCAACATGGCGACGGCCTGCTGCGACCGCCATGCCGACGGCTCGGGCCGGCTTGCGCTGGTCTATGTCGACGAGGATGGCGGCACCACGCGCACCTCGTTCGACGAGGTCGCAGACGCCTCGCGCCGCTTCGCCAACGTGCTGACCGCCGACGGCCTGGTGCGCGGCGACCGTGTCGCGGTGTTCCTGTCGCAATCGCTTGAGCTGCCGGTCGCGCATCTCGCGGCGTTCCGTGGCGCCATGATCTCGATCCCGCTGTTTGCGCTGTTCGGCGCGGACGCGCTCGAATTCCGCCTGTCGAACTCCGCGGCGAAAGCCGTCATCACCGATGAGGCCGGCTGGGAGAAGATCGCCAAGATCCGCGATCGCCTGCCCGAGCTGAAGAGCGTCTACATCGTCGGCGATAAGACGCCGGCCGGTACGAAGTCATTCTGGAACGCGATCAAGTCGGCATCACTGGAATTCGCGACCGTCGACACGTCGGCCGACGATCCTGCATTGATCATCTACACCTCGGGCACCACCGGCAATCCGAAGGGCGCGCTGCATGCGCACCGCGTCGTGCTCGGCCATCTGCCCAATGTCGAGATGTGCCACAACTTCCTGCCGCGACCCGGCGACCTGATGTGGACGCCGGCCGACTGGGCCTGGATCGGCGGGCTGATCAACGGCCTGTTCGCGTTCTGGTACCACGGCATCCCGATGGTCGGTCACCGCGCGCGCAAGTTCGAGCCGCAGGCGGCGATGCAGATGATGGCCGACCTTGGCATCCGCAACGTGTTCCTGCCGCCGACCGCGCTGAAGCTGATGCGGCAGGCCAATGTGAAAAATTCCGGCGTCAAGCTGCGCAGCATCTTCACCGGCGGCGAGTCGCTCGGCGGTGAGCTTCTGGGCTGGGTGCGCGAGACCTTCGGCATCGATGCCCATGAGGTGTTCGGGCAGACCGAATGCAACCTCGTGATCGGCAGCAACTCCAATCTGTTTCCGATCCGTCCGGGCTCGATGGGCCGCGCCACGCCGGGCTTCGACGTCCGCATCGTCAACGACAACGGCGAGGAATTGCCGCGGGGCCAGCGCGGCATCATCGGCGTACGCCAGCCGTGCCCCTGCACCATGATCGAGTATTGGCGCAATCCGGAAGCGACGCGCAAGAAATACGCCGGCGAATTCCTGCTGACCGGCGATCTCGGCGTCCAGGATGACGACGGCTATTTCTGGTACGTCAGCCGCGCGAGGACGACGTCATCACCACGGCCGGCTATCGCGTCGGCCCGTCCGAGATCGAGCACACGCTGATGAAGCATCCGGCGGTCGCGATGTCGGCGGTGGTCGGCATCCCCGATCCGATCCGCACCGAATCGATCAAGGCCTGGATCGTGCTGCGGCCGGGCTATGCGCCGAGTGACGCGCTGGCGCGCGAGATCCAGGAGTTCGTCAAGGTGCAGCTCGCCGCCCACGAATATCCGCGCTTCGTGCAGTTCGCCGACAGCCTGCCGATGACGGCGACGGGCAAGGTGCTGCGGCGGGAACTGCGGGCGCTGGGGTAGGCCGCGACACAATATTGATCAGCGTCAATGCAGCACTCGCCATCGCCTGCATCGATGCCCGCTCAATCATTCGCGGCAAGGCTGATGTCGATATCTGGCAAGCTCGATCCGGTGGTGCGCAAGATCCGCGTGGCTGATATCGCGGAGGCGCTGGGGCAGGGGCTGCGCGATTTCCAGGCCGTGCCGCTCTACGGACTGATGTTCGGTGCGATCTACACGCTCGGCGGCAATGCGATCCTGCTGTGCCTGACCGCGCTCGGCATGGTCTATCTGGCCTATCCGCTCGCGGCGGGGTTTGCGCTGATCGGCCCGTTCGTTGCGATCGGTCTTTACGAGATCAGCAGGCGCCGCGAAGCGGGCGAGCCGATTTCGCTCGGCGTGATCTGGTCGAAGCTGCGCTCGCGTGGTGAAATCGGCTGGATGGCGTTCGTCACGCTGTTTGTGTTCGTGATCTGGATGTATCAGGTGAGGCTGCTGCTCGCGCTGCTGCTCGGGCTCAACGTTTCCTTTTCCAGCTTCCGCGAATTCCTGACGGTGGTGCTGACCACCAATGAGGGCCTCTTGTTCCTTGCCATCGGCAATGCCGACGGGGCGGCGCTGTCGCTGATTCTGTTCTCGCTGACCGTGATATCGTTCCCGCTGCTGCTGGATCGGGAGGTCGACTTCGTCACCGCCATGATCACGAGCGTGCGTGCCGTCGTGACGAGCCCGCTGCCCATGATTGGGTGGGCGGCGGTGATCGTCGTGCTATTGATTGTCTCGGCGATCCCGTATTTCCTGGGCCTGCTCGTGACGATTCCGGTGCTGGGCCACACGACCTGGCATCTCTACCGTCGCGTCGTGGTCCCGGTCGGTTCCTTTGCCGATCCGATGCTGCGCAGGGAGTGATCTTCACGACGGCATCGGGATTCCCAGTTCCTTCAGCGCGGCCATCATGCGCTGCGGCGGCTGCATCGGGATCACCATGGCTTTGCCGGTCTCCACGAGGCTCTTCAGGCTGGAGAGGATCGCCGGCCAGCCGGTGCGGCCGCCGGCCAGGATGTCGTCGCTGATCGGGCGGTCATGCGATTGCAGCAAGGTCAGCTTCACGCCGTCGCCGGCTGGCTCGATCTCGTAGGTCACGAGCGTCGGCCCGAGCTTTTCGACGAGCTGCGGCCAGTTGACGTTGAAGCTGACGGTCAGCCGCTTCAGCGGATCGCACTCGATCACCTCGCCGGAGATGTGCAGCGCGCCGTCGGGCGTGCGCACGATGTAGGCGCCGCCAACGCGAAGGTCGACCTCGACCGCGTTGCCGGAGAAATATTGCCGGCTCAACTCGGCCTGGGTCAATGCCTGCCATACCTTCTCGGGTGTGGCTGCAATGTAGATCGCATAGACGATCGCCGGCTTGAATTTCTCGATGTTCATGTCTGTACGCACCCGTCGATAGATTTTCATCGTCATTCGAAGCCGTCGATCCCGAGCGCGGCAGGCGGGATTGTGACCGCCTTGCCGGTCTCGAGCAGGCTCTTGAGCGCGGACAGGATCGCCGGCCAGCCCTTGGAAATGCCGTCGAGCAGCTTGCTGCCGGCGCCGAAGCCCTCATGGGTCACGGTCAGCTTCACGATCTTGCCATGGGGCTCGAGCGTGAAGACCACTTTGGTCGCCGGCTCCTTGCGCATGTCTTCGTCGAGCACGTGCTTGAAGGTGTAGGCGAGGCGCCGCGGCCGGTCGGCCTCGAGGATCTCGCCGGTATCGGTGGTCTTGCCGCCCATCACCAGCGCGAGCGGCGAGCCGACCTTCCAGTCCGATTTCAGCTCGGTGTCGAACCAGTACTGCCGCGTGAAGCTACTGCTGGTCAGCGCGTCCCACAATCTGTCCGGCGTGGTTTCGATATAGGTCACGTAGACGAATTCGGGCTTAGGCATTGCAGCTCTCCTTTGCGCCGCTCGTCAGCAGCTCGGCCGGCAGTTCGCGTCCGGTCTCCAGGAAGCTCTTCAGGCTTGCAATGACCATCGGCCAGCCGCCGGAGATGTCGCGCAGCGTCTTCGGACCGAGATTGTCGTGCGTCACGGTCAGCTTGACGACCCCGCCGTGCGGTTCGATGTCGAAGGTCACGCGCGAGACCTGTTCGCGCGCGGCGCCTTCCTTCACCACGTCCCAGCTGTAGGCGAGCCTGTTCGGCGGATCGGCGATCAGCACCTCGCCTTGCACGCTGCGGCTGCCGTCCTTGATCAAACAATAGGGCGAGCCGACCTTCCAGTCCGAGCTGACGCGATAGCCGAACCAGAAGCGTTCGGTGAAGTCGCTCGATGTCAGCGCATGCCACAGCTTCTCGGCCGTGGTCTCGATATAGGTGACGTAGACGTAGTCCGGCTTACTCATCACGCTTCTCCAATTGTCTTTTCAATTCGCTGAGCGCGGCGAGCTTCCCGCGCTCGAACTTCCTGATCCACCGCTCGCCGATCTGATGGATCGGAACAGGGTTGAGGTAATGCAGCTTCTCGCGGCCATGCCTGATCGTGGTGACGAGGTTGGCCTCCTCGAGAATCACAAGGTGCTTGGTGACGGCCTGACGCGTCATGTCGAGACCATCGCAGAGCTCGCCGAGCGTCTGCCCGTTCTGATCGTGAAGCCGGTCAAGCAGCGTCCGCCGTGAGGCATCCGCGAGGGCTTTGAAGACTTCATCCATGGGTCGGATAATAGGCAACCAAATGGTTGCATGTCAAGAGCGTGTGTTTGGGCGCTGGTATCGCCGTGCTAGCGTCCCGCGCAGCCAACGCAGATTGGCGTGGAACTCGGGGTGATCCGCATGGGCGGTCGCGTTACGGCAGTTTGCTGCACGTTTCTTCTTGTCCTGCTCGCAAATGTTGCGAGCGCCCAGCAGAAGATCGGCGACTCGCCCGAAGCCTCCAACATGCGGCTGGTTGGAACCAACGACTTGCAGGCACGCAGCGCCTATCAGCCGACCATCCATCACCAGGGCGACAGATGGATCGCCTATATCGGCCATCACGGCGGCACCGACGACATTCCCGATCCAATCAATCCGATGACCGGCAAGGCCGAGCCGAACGGCACCTCGATCGTCGACGTCACCGATCCCGCGCATCCGAAATATCTGCGGCACATTCCCGGACAGGAAGGCAAATACGAATCCGGCGGTGCGCAGATGGTGCGGATCTGCGACGGCAAGGATCTGCCGAAGGGCGATCGCAACGCGGTCTACATGCTGCGCACCTTCGGCAGCGAGGCGCATGAGATCTGGAACGTGGCCGATCCCGCCAATCCCGTGCTCGTCACCCGGATCGGCGGGCTGAAGGACACGCACAAGAACTTCTGGGAATGCGAGAGCGGCATCGCCTTCCTGGTGTCGGGCGCGCCGGACTGGCGCACCCGGCGCATGACGCAAATCTATGATCTCTCCGATCCGGCGCAGCCAAAGAAGATCAGGGATTTCGGACTGCCGGGGCAAGAGCCGGGCGCGACCGGTGCGGTGCCGACCGAACTGCACGGGCCGATCTCGACCGGGCCGAAGAGCAACCGCGTCTATTTCGGCTACGGCACCGACAAGGGCGGCTTCCTGCAGATCGTTGATCGCGAGAAGCTATTGAACGGGCCGAAGGAGCCGACGCCGGACAATCTGAAATTCCCCGAGATCGCGCGGATGCCGCTGTCGGCGATGAACGGCGCGCACACGGTATTCCCGATGCCGGACATACCGATCGCGGAATTCGCCAATGACAAGGACGGCAAGAGCCGCGATATCGTGATGATCGTCGACGAGGCGATCCAGAACGAATGCGGCGAGGCGCGGCAGATGGTGTGGTTCGCCGACGTCACCACCGAGGCGCGGCCGATGCTGATCTCGAGCTATACGGTGCCCGAGGCCTCCGGCGCGTTCTGCGAGCGCGGCGGCCGGTTCGGCTCGCATTCGTCGAACGAGAGCATGGCGCCGATCTATTACAAGAAGCTCGCCTTCATCGCCTTCTTCAACGCCGGCGTCCGCGCGCTCGATATCCGCGATCCCTATCACCCCAGGGAAGTCGGGTACTTCATTCCCGCCATCACAGCGGCGACCGACAAGCGCTGTGTCACGATCGACGGCAAGGACCGCTGCAAAGTCGCAATCCAGACCAACAATGTTGAGACCGACGAGCGCGGCTACATCTACGCGGTCGACCGCGCCAACACCGGCCTGCACATTCTGGAACTGACCGGCGCGGCGCGGGCCGTCGCCGGTCTGCCGTGAGCCGGCGATGACGCGCTCATGGCCGGTCATCGTGGCGATGTTCCTGGCGCTCGGCGGCCTGTCGGCCGTAGCCGGCTACGAGATGGCGCCGCCGCGCCCCGCGCAATGGCGCGAGATCGCCTGGCCGTTTCCGCGTGACGGCTGGCCGGCCGGCCGCGCCTTCCACTGCGGCACGGCCGAGTGCGGCACCGACGTCGAGGTCTATCTCCGGCCGAAGCTTGGTTTCTGCAATTGCGACAGCGGCGTCGCCGATGACGACGAGGTCGATCGCGTTTCCGATGTCGACATGATCAGTCCGCGATTTGTGCCGCTGAAGGCCGGTGATGTCGTCGATGTCACCGGCATGCCGGGGCGGATCAGGGCCTATGATCTCGACGGAAGCCGCACTGCGATCGGCATCGCAGTGTCGCACCGCTGCGATCTCATGACGGTGGCGGCGCAGGGCAGGGGCGACGCCGGGCGGGTGCAGCGCGCGACGTTGAAATTTCTGGAGTCGCGAGAGATCGGAGCGTGGATGACGGCCGCGATGGAAGGTCGTTGAGAAGCTGATCTCGTGCGTCCGAAAATGCTGTCGTCACCCGCGAAAGCGGGTGACCCAGTA
Organism: Bradyrhizobium sp. JR3.5; assembly: GCF_054057015.1. Lineage (NCBI taxonomy): Bacteria > Pseudomonadati > Pseudomonadota > Alphaproteobacteria > Hyphomicrobiales > Nitrobacteraceae > Bradyrhizobium > Bradyrhizobium sp. JR3.5. The sequence goes on along the minus strand of NZ_JBSRYV010000002.1, from coordinate 1,407,316 downwards.
TTCCAGAGGCGCCGATGCATTGCGGATAAGCCGCGGCGTACTGGATACCCCGCTTTCGCGGAGTATGACAGAAATGAGCAAGAACCGGTTTCCTCTGTCAGTTTCTACGTGCATAATTCGAACTCAACTCAGAGAATTCCCCATGTCCCTGCAAGCCTATTTCGCCTTCGTCGCCGCCTGCATCGCGCTGGCGCTGTTGCCCGGTCCGATCGTTACGATGGTGATCGCCAACGGGCTGCGCTACGGCACGCGCGCCGCGCTCACCAATGTGCTGGGCGCGCAGGTCGGGCTCGCGATCGTGATCGGCATCGTAGCGGTCGGGCTGACCTCGCTGATGGCGACGATGGGCTACTGGTTCGACTGGGTGCGCTTTGCCGGCGCCGCCTATCTGGTCTGGCTCGGCATCAAGCTGATCCGCTCGCCGGTCGAGGGCGTCGGCACCGACGACCGGCCACCACCGCCGCGCGGCGGCTTCTTCCTGCAGGGCTTTCTGGTGCTGCTCTCGAACCCGAAGGTGCTGGTGTTCTTCGGCGCCTTCATTCCGCAGTTCATGGACATGGACAAGCCGCACATTCCGCAGGTGGCGCTGCTCGGCGTCACCTTCATGGCGACCGCCGTGCTGACCGACGCCGCCTACGCGCTGGCGGCCGGCCGCGCCCGAAAGTTCTTCTCCAAGGAGCGGACCCGGCTGATGTCGCGCATCTCCGGCGGCTTCATGATCGGCGGCGGCATCTGGCTGGCGCTCACCCGCGCGCGGTAATCAGGCACGCCCGAAACCGCTGCAGCGCTACACGGCGATCCGCTCGACCACGTCGCGGACGAGGCCCGTCAGCAGGTCGAGCTTGTATCCGGTCATCGTCAGCGGCTTGGCCCCCGATGTTGCCAGCTCGGCGGCCTGTGCGATGGTCGACGCGTTGGCCGGCTTCCCCTGCAGCGCCGCAGCGCTTGCCACAAGACGCAGCGGGACCGGGGCGATGCCGCCGGCGGTGATGTGGACTTGCTGGAACGTGCCGCCGGATAACACGGCCCGCACGCAGACCTCGACCAGCGGCCATTCCGCATACGAGCGGCTGATGGCGCGCTTGTAGAGTGCGCGCTCGCCGGCCAGCGGGGCAGGGAGCTCGATCCGTTCGATCCGTTCGCCCGATGCGAGCAGATTGTCGGCGGTGCCGTTGCTGCCGTCGCCGAGCAGGTCGGTGATCGACAGCCCGTTGCGTCGGTCCGTGATGACCTTCGCATCATAGGCCAGCAGTGCCATCGCCATGGTCGACGGATGCGGCGCCACGCAGGGGCCGAGATCGAACGCGACGTGATAGAGATGATTTCCTGCTCGCGCCGGACAGTCGGAGCCCGCCCTTCTTGAGACAGGCGATCTGCGGATTGCGGAAGTACCAGCAGCGCGAACGCTGGGCGAGGTTTCCGCCGAGCGTCGCCATGTGCCGGATCTGCGGCGTGGCGAGGCCCTGCGCGGCCGCGACGATGCCGGGATAGGCCTGCGCGAGCCGCGCGTCGGATGCGATCGCAGCGATTGCGGTGAGGGCGCCGATGCGCGCAGCGCCGTCCGCACCCCACGCGATCCCGATCGTATCGGGACTGGCGGTGAGATCGATGATCGATCCGCATGACAGGCCGCTGCGGCGGCGCTCCGACAGATCGGTGCCGGCGGCGCGGAATTCGGGTGCGGTGATGACGTCTGCGGTTGCGGCACTCATGCGGCATCCCTCCCTTTCAGCGCGGCGACGATGCGGTCGGGCCGGATCGGAATCTCGGTGAGGCGGACGCCGATCGCGTCGTGGATCGCGTTGGCGACGGCGGCCGAGGTCGGCACCGTCGACGCCTCGCCGATACCGACGCTGTTGCCGAGCACATGGTCGAAGCCGGCTTCGTCGAAATGGACATCGATCTCCGGCGTGTCGGCGATACCAGGGATGCGATAATCCTCCATTCCCGCGGTCAGGACGTCGCCGCTGGTCGGATCAAGCTCGCGCGCTTCGTAGAGCGCGTAGCCGAGGCCCTGGATCACCGCGCCGCAGGCCTGGCTGCGCGCCAGCGCCGGCGCTGCGATCTTGCCGACCGCGATGCCGGTGTGCACGTTGAGCACGCGGACATGGCCGAGCCAGGTGTCGACCTCCACCTCGATCACCTGCACCGAGCTCGGCACGCCGGCGCCGACCGCGATGTTCGAGAAGCGGCGCATCATCCAGCCGAACACCATGCCCATCAGGCCGACTTCGCGCAGCGGCGAGCGGATGCCGGGCGCGGTGTTCTTGCCGTCCTCGCCGCGCGCCTCCGTCACGGCGATGTCGGGCGAGCGCGCGATCAGCTCGCGCCAGGGCGCGTTCGAGCCGGGCACGGGCTTTCTTGTCGCCTGCTCGAGGATCGCGGCCTTCAGCTTCCGCACCGCCTGCAGCGTCGGCGGCATCACCGAGGCGGTGACGCGGCTGCCGCCGGAGCCCGGCCCCTCTGGCAGCGACGAATCGCCGATCCGCACGTCGATGTCAGCCGGTTCGAGATCGAACTCGCGGGCGATCGTGTCGGCGAGCACGCTGCGGGTGCCCGTGCCGATATCCTGCGTCGCAGTGCTGGCGACGATGCGGCCGGCCTTGACCGCGACCTCGACCTTCACATTGGGCTGCCAGAGATAGAGCCAGTAGCCGGTCGCCACGCCGATGCCGCGGCGATAGCGTCCATTCTGCGCCCGTTTCCGGTTGCGCCAGATCTCGAGCCCGGATGCCCAGTCGTAGAGCCGCTGGCGGTTGGGATCGGGATCCCAGCGCTTGCGCAGGGCGATCGGGTCGACGTTGAGCCGCAGCGCGGCCTCGTCGATCGACTGCTCGACCGCGAATGCCATCGGCGGACCGCCGGGGCCGCGGAAGGCCGCGCCGGGCGGCAGATTGCTGATGACGTCGAAATCCGAAAGATCCTTCGCCTCGGCCGGATAGATCAGCCGTGCCAGGCCCGCGATAGTCGAGTTGGTCGCAGCGCCCGTATCGGCGTGCGCGGTGACCGAGAGCGCCTTCAGGCCGCCCTGCTCGGACGGGAGCAGCGCGACCTTCAGCTCCGCGGCCGGACGATAGCCGGCGACGGACAGCTCCTCCTGCCGATCGTAGGCGACTCTCACTGGCGCTTTCGCCTCCCGCGCGAGCTCGATCGCGGCGATGGTCTCGATGCCCAGGCTCGCCTTCGATCCGAAGCCGCCGCCGACGTGATCGGCGATCACGCGGACCTTGTCGTGATCGAGCTTGTAGCGCTTTGCGATCTGCTCCTTCAGGTGAAACACCTGCTGGGTCGAGGCGTGCAAGGTCAGCCGGTCGCCGTCGAAGCGCGCTACCGCGGCATGCGGCTCGAGGCACGCGTGCTGTTGCGTGGCGGTGCGGAAGGTGGCCTCGACGAGCAGACGGTTGTTGGCCTGGCGCGCCTCGTCGACCCAGTTGCGGGCCTTCTTGGCGCGCTTCGAGAACACCGCAGTCGGTCCGCGGATGTTCTGCTTCCATGGCGCCGGCCCGCCGGCCGCCTCCGAAACGTTGCCTGCCCGCTTGCGGCTCGCTTTGTCGAACACCACAGGCGCGCCGTCCTTGCGCCCGGCGTCGAGCCCGACCACCGCGGGCAGCCGTTCGCTGGTCAGCTTGATCGCAGCCAGCGCGGCCAGCGCGGTCCTGCGGTCCTTTGCGGCGACCGCCGCAATCGGCTCGCCGACATAGCGCACGATACGATCGTCGCCGAGCAGCGACACCGCGGCGACACCGGCGAGCGCACGCGCCGGTGCCAGATCGAGCGCGGTGATGCGGGCATGCGCCTCGCGCGAGCGCAGGATCAGGCCTTCGAGCTGGCCGTCATGCTTGATGTCGACGGTGTACTTTGCCGCGCCCGTCACCTTGTCGCGCGCCTCGATCCGGGGCGCTGTGACATTGTCGCCGTCGAAGCGGCCGGCGCAGGCATCCGCCACCGCACGGAAGATCCCGTCATAGGCGCCGCAGCGGCAGAGATGGCCCGACAGCGCCGCGCCGATCTCCTCGCGTGACGGCACGACCGTTCCCCTGGTCGCGCGCCAGCGGTCGCAGAACGCGGTCGCCTCCACGATGAAGCCCGGCGTGCAGAAGCCGCATTGCAGGGCGTCATGCGCCATGAACGCCTTCTGCACCGGATGCAGCCCAGCGGCGCCGATGGCCTCCACCGTCGTCACCGCTTTGCCGGCCGCGGCGTGCGCCGGCATCAGGCAGCTTGCGACCGGCGCGCCGTCGACCAGCACCGTGCAGGCGCCGCAGACGCCGGCACCGCACACGAGCTTGGTGCCGGTGAGCTTGAGCTGGTCGCGCACGATGTCGATCAAGAGCGCATCGGGATCATCGGGCAGCGATTCAACGCGGCCATTGATGGTCGTCGTGTTCATGGACGTCCTCCTGTCTTGCGGCGTGCCGGCTTGTCCTTGATTGCCGCCTTCTTGACGGGCAGCTTCCCGGATTTCGGCGAGGATTTTGGCAAGGCGCCCGCGCAGAGCGTTCGTACCATCATGGCCATGTCTTTCAGGAACGCATCCGCCGGGTGCATCGCCGGATACTGCGACTTCGATGCGTACACTGACATTTCGACCAGCCGCGCGAATTCGGCGGGCGAGAGCTCCTGCGGCAGCGCAAGCTGCTGCTTCCGAACGATCTTCGAAATCGTCGCGACCATGCGCTCCGCATAGCGCGCGGCGTAGGTCTGATAGAGATCGCGCGCATGCACGAGGTGCTCGGAATACAATTCCTCGAGATGCGGCGAGCCGTCCAGCGACGCGATCATGGTCGACATCCGCGCGGTCATGCCCGCGGCAAGAATGTCGCCGAGATTGCCGCCCGCCGCCTCTGCCTCGGCAACCGCAATCTCCTCGGCCGCGATCGCGGACTCATGCATGCGCTCGATCACGGCGCGGAACAGCGCTTCCTTGGATTCGAAATGATGATAGAGCGCCTGCCGCGTCAGGCCGGCCGCCTCGGCGACCTGCTCGATCGAGGAGCGGCGAAAGCCGTGCCGGCGGAATACCAGCATGGTGGCATCGAGGATGCGGGTTTTCGGTCCCATTTGACGATTTTGACAAATATAGGAGAACTGTCAAATCGCGATTTGGTGAGGGCGGCGGCGCGGCCTGGCGGCCGTCTCGCGCTTGTGTGAGCCGCATCACGGATCGTCGCGCGCTGCCCGCGTAAAGCTTCGTCATGCAAGGGCGAGCCCGATCGCCCGGAGCTTACGAGGATACGGACATGACGCAGGTCTATTTCCACTGCTCGAATACACGTGGCGTGTTGATGGATCGCCGCGGCACCTCGGTGACGGGCCTCGCCGAGGCCTGCGAGGCGGCGACCTGCATGATGCGATCGCTGGTCGCAACCGCCAGCCTGGAAGATTGGCGTGACTGGGCGGTGCATGTCAGCGACGAGGCCGGCGAGGAGATCGTCATCCTGTCCTTCGCATCCGTTCTCGGCAAACCGCACTGAGAGGAAGCCATGCTGTCGCTGCAGTCATTGCTACCTCTGCGCCGCGGCCTGAACACGCTCGCGACCGGCTGGCAGAATTTGATCGCGCGAATGCGCGATCCCTACCGGCCCGAGCTGCACTACATGCGCGGGCCGGGCCCCAAATGGCGTGCGAAGCATCCCATCCACGCCGCGTCAGCCGGCTGAACGCGGAGATCCAATTTAGAACGATCCCAGGAAATTGCGCTGAAGGCCGAGACGCATCGTCGCAGTTCGCGGACGCTCTCGTTGCGTGATCGCAACACGACCGACGATAAGTCCAACACTGGACGGGTTCTAATCGCCGCGCGACTGCACGCTTCGTTCATCGTGTTAGTGACGGCAAGAATGAAGACTGGTAATTAGGTAGCGAAGTTGACTGCGACGACCAAATCCCTGCGGCGATGGGGCGCCGTCCACAAATGGACCAGCCTGATCTGCACATTGTTCATGCTGCTGCTGTGCATCACCGGCCTGCCGCTGATCTTCCATGACGAGATCGACGATCTCCTGCACAGCCAGGTCAAGCCGACCGAGGCGCCCGCAGGCACGCCGCCGGCCGATCTGGATCATCTGCTCGCCAACGCGCTCGCGCGCGCGCCGGGCAAGGTGCCTCACTTCCTGATCTGGGATCGCGACGAGCCCGGCGCGATGTGGGTCAGCGTTGGTCCGACGATCGACGCCGATCCGACCAACAACCTCCTGATCCGGATGGATACGCATACCGGTGCCTATCTCGATTCCCCCGACGTGACCGGCCGCTTCACCTACATCATGCTGAAGCTCCACACCGACATGTTCGCGGGCCTGCCCGGCAAGCTGTTCCTTGGATTGATGGGGATCCTGTTCTGCGTCGCGATATCATTTCCGGCATCGTCGTCTACGCGCCGTCGATGCGGAAGCTGCGCTTCGGCGCCTACCGTGCGCAGCGGACCCGCGTCGTGCGCTGGCTCGACGTCCACAATCTCGCCGGCATCCTGCTGGTGGCCTGGACGCTTGTGGTCGGCTTCACCGGCGTCATCAACACCTGGGCGGACCTCGTCCTCAAGATGTGGCAATTCGGCCAGCTCGCCGAGATGACCACGCAATACAAGGACCGGCCGGTGCCGTCGAAGCTGACCTCGCTGAACGGGGCCGTTGAGGTTGCGAGGCACGCGGTGCCTGGAATGACGCCGAGCTTCGTCGCATTCCCGGGGACCCTGTTCAGCAGCAAGAGCCACTACGCGGTGTTCCTGCACGGCGATACGCCGCTGACCTCGCGGCTGCTGAAGCCCGCGCTCATCGATGCGGAAACCGGGACACTGACCGACAGCCGCGATATGCCCTGGTATGTGTCGACGCTTTACGTCTCACAGCCGCTGCATTTCGGCGACTACGGCGGCATGCCGCTCAAGATCGTCTGGGCGCTGCTCGACATCCTCACCATCTTCATCCTCGTCACCGGCGTGTATTTGTGGATGCGCCGGCGCAAGGCGGGCGTCAGCCAGGAACGCGCCATCGCCAACGCCGCGTCCATCGACAACCCCGCGCTCACGTCGTGACATCAGCATGGTCGCACATCGTTCATTGACCGAGATCTTCGCCGCCCCGCTCGTCATCGCGATCGTGAGCACGGTGGGATTGATCAGCGCGCTGGTCGGCGACGGCTGGTGGGATGCCGTCTCCTGGGTGGCGCTCGGCCTGCCCGTGCTGCTCTATCTGCTGTTCATCTGGCTGCGCCGACCGAATTGATCAGGCTGGCTGGATCGCGGTTCGACGATGGGCGGCTAGGTCCGGCTCAAGACGACTGTCGCGCGCTCGATGAAGAAGCGGCGGCTTCGTCCGCGACGTCTCAAGACGCCTGTCCGGACGGACGACCAGCTGCTGCGTTCGACGCGCTAGACCCGCGCTTCCGCGCGCAGTGTCGTCTCGATCTCGCCGAGGATGCGCGCCAGCCGCTCGGCCCATGCCGTCTCGCCGGCCTGGTCGGAGATCAGGTCCTGGCGGATCTCGATGCCGGAATTCATCAGGCCGCGCTTTTCGCCATGCACGGGGATCGTGTAGTCGGTCTCGTCGCTGACCGCATAGGGCTCGTTGTCGCCGACCACGAGATCGCCCTCGCTGCGCAGATGCTTCAGCAGCAGCGGCGGCAGCGCCTTGTCGCGGTGATAAAGCGTGCCGATGTGCCAGGGACGCGCGATGCCGGCGTAGACCGGCGTGAAGCTGTGCAACGACACCAGCACCGTCGGAATGCCCTGACGCGTACGTTCGTCGATGATCTCGTCGATGCGCTGGTGATAGGGATCGAAGATCTGCGCGCGGCGTATCTCGGCGGCTTCGCGCGACAGACCCTCATTGCCGGGAACGGTGGTGGCTTCGCTGATCAGTGGTACCGCGCCTGCGACATGCGGCGGACGATTGCAGTCGATCACGAGCCGCGAGTAGCGCTGCGCGATCAGGTGCGCGCCGAGCAGGTCGGAGAGCTGGGTTGCGACGCCGGCGATGCCGATGTCCCAGGCGATGTGCCGGACGAGCTCGCTTTCGGGCAGGCCGAGGTCGCCGAGCGGGGAGGGAATCAGCCTGCCATAATGATCGCAAGTCAGAAGGAACGGCGAGCGGCCGCCAGGATTATGTTCAAGAACCGGTGAAACATCGGTGTTTGTCAGCAGAAAGAACGGGCCACCGGCGTGATTCACGGGCTTTTTCCTCAACTTTGCCTATTCAAGGGGCATGCTGGTTTGGAATCAAGCAGCATTCTCTATAGATTTAGCGGCCCAAATCACGATGATTGTTTGAAGATGCCGCTCCTGACTATCCATCACAAGACCGTTTATCGCTATGCGCGCCCGGTGGCGTTCGGCGAACACCGCATCATGCTGCGCCCCCGCGACGGCCATGATCTGCGGGTGCTCGACAGCGCACTTGTGATCGACCCGCAGCCGATGTCGCTGCGCTGGATCCACGACGTGTTCGGCAACAGCGTCGCGATCGCCACCTTCGACGAGCGCGCCGACACGCTGTCGTTTGTCTCGACCGCGACGGTGGATCACAATCCGGCCGAGAGGTTCGCGCTGACGCCGGACGACGCCGCCTACTTCTATCCGTTCCTCTACGACGATGAGGAATTCCCCGACCTGCAGCAGTTCATCACGCCGCAATATGGCGACCCGAACGGCGAGCTGTCGGCCTGGGCGCGGCGCTTTCTCGATGTCGAGGCCCCGACCCTGACGTTCAAGATCCTGAGCGACATGACGCACGGCATCCGTGAGGCGTTCAGCTATCGCAAGCGCTTTGAGCATGGCACCCAGCATCCGCTCGATACGCTGCGGACGCAGTCCGGGACCTGCCGCGACTATGCGCTGTTCATGATCGAGGCGCTGCGCCGGCTCGGCATCGCCGCGCGCTTCGTCTCCGGCTATCTCGCCATGCCCACCGACAGCGCGCATGGCTATGTCGGCGGTGGCTCGACCCATGCCTGGGTGCAGGTCTATCTGCCGAGCGCCGGCTGGATCGAGTTCGATCCGACCAACGGCATCGTCGGCACGCGCGATCTGATCCGCGTCGCTGTCGCGCGCGATCCCCGCCAGGCGATCCCGCTGCACGGCGTCTATCTCGGCCCGACCGATGCCTTTCTGGACCTGGATATCGACATCAAGGTCGTGTCGGTCGGCGAGAATGCGGCGGAGCGGGAGACGGCCTGACGATGCAGATCAAGGTCGGCTTCGAGATCACCTACACAGCTCCGCAGCCGACCCCGATGGTGATCATGCTGTCGATCCATCCGTCACGCTACGCCGATATCGTCGGCACCGAGAGCATTGCAGCCGAGCCGAATGTCCCGATCGGCCTCTATCGCGACGGCTTTGGCAATGTCTGCGGGCGTCTGGTCGCCCCTGCCGGTGGTGTCACCTTCCGCGGCAGCGCGCTGGTGCGGGATTCCGGGCTGCCCGATGTCGTCAATCCGGCGGCACAGCAGGTTCCGATCGAGCAATTGCCTGATGACATGCTGCTCTATCTGATGCCGAGCCGCTATTGCGAGACCGACAAGCTAACCGATGTCGCCTGGTCGCTGTTCGGCAACACGCCGCAGGGGTGGGCGCGGGTGCAGGCGATCACAGACTTCGTGCACCACCATGTGACGTTCGGCTACGAGCACGCCCATCACATGAAGTCGGCGCATGACGTCTACGAAGGCCGCGCCGGCGTCTGCCGCGACTTCGCGCATCTGGCGCTCACCTTCTGCCGCTGCATGGGTATTCCGGCGCGCTACTGCACCGGCTATCTCGGCGACATCGGTGTCCCGCCTGATCCCGCGCCGATGGATTTTTCCGGCTGGTTCGAGGTCTATCTGTCGGGCCAGTGGTACACCTTCGATGCCCGCCACAACACGCCGCGGATCGGCCGCATCCTGATGGCGACCGGCCGCGACGCTGCCGACGTCGCGCTCACCACGAGCTTCGGCCGCATGACGCTGACGAAGTTCGTCGTGGTGACCGACGAGGTGGTGGCGGCTTGAGTAGGTCTCTCGTCATTGCGAGCCAACGGGTCGCGCGAATGCGCGCCCGATGACAGGCTCCGCGAAGCAATCCATTGAGCCGCGAGCTGAAAGCGCGGTATGGATTGCTTCGTCGCTTCGCTCCTCGCAATGACGGCTGTACAAGTTCTGATGATCTCCGACCTTCTCTTCGTCTACGGCACGCTGATGCGCGGCTTCGACCATCCGATGGCGAAGCTGCTCGCAGGCAACGCCGAATTCCTCGGGCCGGCGCAGTGTCGCGGCCGGCTCTACCTGGTGAAGCACTATCCGGGCCTGGTCGTATCGGACGATCCCGCCGACATCGTGCACGGTGAAATGTTCCGCTTGCGCGAGCGCGAAGCCATGCTGCGCGAATTCGACATGTACGAAGCCTGCGGTGAAGGCTTTCCACCGCCGACCGAATATGTCCGCGAGATGCTTGCTGTCACGCTCGCCGACGGCAGCGTGAGCGAGGCGTGGACCTATCTTTACAATTGGCCGGTCACCGAGCTGCCGCGGATCGCGTCAGGAAAATTCCTCGAGCACTGACTGCTTCACACTTCCCGCTCGACCCGGATGTCGACCTCGCGCTCGACATAGCTCCATTCCTCGGTCGCGCGCAGCATGCCGACCAGCTCGTCGAACAGGGCGACATGCTCGGGGGCGAATTCGAACCAGGTCAGGAAGTCGAAGGGCATGCCAAGGTCGCGGGCGTGAAACAGCTGGCGGGCGATGGCGGGGAGGAATTTCAAGGTGCCGGCGATATGGTGCGACTTGTCCTCGAAGATCTCGCGGCGCTCCTGCTGCGTCAGCTCCCACCATGCCGCAGATTTTCTGATCGGGATCAGCGCCGCGTGCGTTGCCTCGCTGCGGCCGAGCCCGGCCTGCACGGCGGCAAGCTTCTCGCGCTCTTCCTTCTCGGTGTAGCGCAGATAGCTGGCAACGCCGGCGAGCCGCCAGGAGGTCTGCGCCGGCAACAGCGGCAGCGCGATCGAGTCGCTCGCAACGATCGACAGCGCCGCGACCTTCGGCAGCGTCTCGCCCTTCACCCGCGTGATGGAGGTGACCGTCCAGCCGCCGCTCTGTCCGCCCCTGAATGTCGTGAACATGGCGCTATCCAATCCCGGAAGCGGGGAGGGGGCAAGCTTGCCGTGCAGGCTCTCCACCGTGGATTCGGGGGTAGCCCGCTCGACGGAGCCGTGACGGACCAGGCCTGTGAATAGCCCGGAAAAGCCCCACATTGTTCGGCATGCCCGGCCGAGCCGCTATATGGCTAACCGGTTGTCCGCGATTCGCCGCCCGAGCCCAGAATCACCCTGATGCGTTTCACGCCCGAATTCCTCGATGAGCTGCGCGCCCGGCTTCCGTGTCTCGGAAGTCGTGGGCAGGCGCGTCAAGCTCAAGAAGGCCGGGCGGGAGTGGAAGGGGCTGTCGCCGTTCCAGCAGGAGAAGACGCCGTCGTTCTTCGTCAACGACCAGAAGCAGGCCTGGTTCGACTTCTCGTCCGGGCTGAACGGCAACATCTTCGACTTCCTGATGAAGACCGAGGGCGTGACTTTCCCCGAGGCGGTGGAACGTCTCGCCGCGATGGCGGGTGTCCCGCTGCCGGCCGTAACGCCCGATGCGGCGCGCCACGAGCAGCATCGCCGCACCCTGCACGACGTGATGGAACTGGCGACAAAGTTCTTCGCCGACACGCTGGCCTCGCGAGGCGGCGCCAAGGCGCGCGGCTATCTCGCCGACCGCAGCATCTCGTCGGCGACCCAGCTCCAGTTCCGGATGGGCTATGCGCCGCCGGATCGCTTTGCGCTGAAGGAGCATCTCGGCGCGCAGGGCATCTCCACCGAAGACATGGTGGAGGCAGGGCTTCTGGTGTCCGGCGAGGACAAGCCGGTGCCGTTCGATCGCTTCCGCGACCGCGTCATGTTCCCGATCACGGATGGCCGCGGCCGCGTCATCGCGTTCGGCGGCCGCGCGCTGGAGAAGGACGTTCCGGCCAAGTATCTGAACTCGCCGGAAACCCCGCTGTTTCACAAGGGCGACAATCTCTACAACCTGTTCACCGCGCGCCAGGCCGCGCATGTCGGCGCGCAGCTGATCGTCGTCGAGGGCTATGTCGACGTCATCGCCATGGTCACCTCGGGCTTTCCCGGCGCCGTCGCGCCGCTCGGCACCGCGCTGACCGAGAACCAGCTGGCGCTGCTCTGGAAGATGGTGGACGAGCCGATCCTCTGCTTCGATGGCGACCGCGCCGGCCAGAAGGCCGCCTATCGCGCCGCCGACCTTGCCTTGCCCCAGCTCAAGCCGGGAAAGAGCCTGCGTATTGCGCTGCTGCCGGAAGGGCAGGACCCCGACGATCTCGCGCGCTCCGGCGGCCGCGGCGCGATCGAAGATGTGATCGGCGCCGCGAGGCCGCTCGCCGAAATGATCTGGTCGCGCGAGATCGAGGGCGGCAATTTCGACACCCCCGAGCGCCGCGCAGCATTGGAGGCGCGGATCGGCGAGCTCACCAATGGCATCCGCGACGAGGTGGTGCGCCGCTATTACCGGCAGGACCTGCAGGAGCGGCTGCAACGCAACTTTGCCCCGGAGGGGGGACGCGGCGGTTACGGCCGCGGCGGCTACGGCAACAGGGGCAATTTCGGCGGTGGCCGCGGTGGCGAATCACCCCGCCAGTTTGCCCCGCGCGGCCCGGGCCAAGGTCGCCAAGCCGGCCGGTTCGGCGCCAAGGGCGGTGCCAACCCCTGGTTTTCACGGGGCCCCTATCAGGCCGCGAGCCAGCAACTGGCCAACAGCCCGATCATGCGCGGCCAGCGCAGCGCGATCTCGAGCCGCGAGGCGCTGATCCTGCAATCCCTGATCAATCACCCCTGGCTGCTGCACGACCATCTCGAGGAGGTGGCGGCGCTGGAGCTCGCCCATCCCGAGGCCCACAAGCTGCGGGCTGCCATCATTGCCGCCTTTGCCCACGACCATCACCATTCCCCTGACGTCGAGGAGCAGGCCGAGAAGATGCGTTCCGACCTCGAGGCGGGCGGATTATCGCATATTCTTCAAAGGGTTGAGCGGGCGATCACAACCCAGGCGGTGTGGGGGGCGCAGATCGGCGCCGCGCGCGAGGATGTTTTATCGACCTGGCGTCAACTCGTTGCCTTGCATCAGAAAACCCACGCCTTACTTAGGGAAAGAAAAGATGCGGAAGCGGCTTTGGCTGAAGACTCAAGCGAGGCCAATCTGGCATGGTTGCAGGATATCCAGGCCCGGATGGCAGAAGCCGACGGGACCGAAGCCCTGATTGAAGGGTTCGGCGAATTATCGGGCCGGTTCCAGCGTAATGTCTGATAACAAAAATGCTGCGGACGGCGCTGGCCGCACCCGCAAAAAGACTCGCCAAATCCATGGTTTGGCTGCAAAAACAGGGTTAAGCGAAACTTAATAGCCTCGCGGCTATTTCAAGATGGAAACCGTCGAGACGGATGACAGGGGTGGCGATAGTGTGCGCCGCCCTTTGTGCGTCGAGAGAGTAAATCTAGATTTCGTGCGGATGCGCGTGCGTGGCGCCATCTGGCATGACCGCGTTTCGGGAGCTTAGTGAATGGCCACCAAGGCAAAGACGCTGCAGGTTAAGGACAAGGAAAAAGACGACAAGGCAGCGGATGCTCCTGAGAAGGATGCCGCTGACGCGCCGTCGCCGTTGCTCGACCTGTCGGATGCCGCGGTGAAGAAGATGATCAAGCAGGCCAAGAAGCGCGGCTTCGTGACCTTCGATCAGCTCAACGAAGTGCTGCCCTCCGACACGACCTCGCCCGAACAGATCGAAGACATCATGTCGATGCTCTCGGACATGGGCATCAACGTCACCGAGGCGGATGACAGCGAAGGCGAGGACGAGAAGGACGACGGCGACGACGAGACCGACAACGAGCTCGTCGAGGTCACGCAGAAGGCCGTCACCGAGGTCAAGAAGTCGGAGCCGGGCGAGCGCACCGACGATCCGGTGCGCATGTATCTGCGCGAGATGGGCACGGTGGAATTGCTCTCCCGCGAGGGCGAAATCGCCATTGCAAAACGCATCGAGGCCGGCCGCGAGGCGATGATCGCGGGCCTCTGCGAAAGCCCGCTGACCTTCCAGGCCATCATTATCTGGCGCGACGAGCTCAACGAAGGAAAGATCTTCCTTCGCGACATCATCGATCTCGAAGCCACCTATGCCGGCCCCGAGTCGAAGGGCGGCATCAATCCGAACCTGATCGGCAACAACGGCGCCGAGGGCGCCGCCGCTGAAGGCAATGGCGGCGATGTGCAGGCCGGCGCGCCGGCCCATGTCGCGCCGCCCGCAGCGCCGCCGGCGCCGACCCCGTTCCGCGCCGCGCCCGCCGGTGGCGAAGCCGGCGTTGAGGAGAAGGATCCGGCCGAAGCCGCCGCCGAGTCCGACATGGACGACGACGAGTTCGAGAACCAGATGTCGCTCGCCGCCATCGAGGCCGAGCTGAAGCCGAAGGTGGTCGAGACTTTCGACAAGATCGCGTCCGAATACAAGAAGCTGCGCCGCCTGCAGGAGCAGGACATCGCCAACCAGCTGCAGAGCGAGTCGCTGTCGCCCTCGCAGGAGCGCAAGTACAAGAAGCTGAAGGACGAGATCATCGTCGAGGTGAAGTCGCTGCGCCTCAACCAGGCCCGCATCGATTCGCTGGTCGAGCAGCTCTACGACATCAACAAGAAGCTGGTCTCGTTCGAGGGCCGCCTGCTGCGCCTCGGCGACAGCCACGGCGTCGCGCGCGAGGACTTCCTGCGCAACTACCAGGGCTCGGAGCTCGACCCCCGCTGGCTCAACCGCGTCTCCAAGCTGTCGGCCAAGGGCTGGAAGAACTTCGTCCATCACGAGAAGGACCGCATCAAGGACCTGCGCCACGAGATCCAGTCGCTGGCGGCGCTCACCGGGCTCGAGATCGGCGAATTCCGCAAGATCGTGCACGGTGTGCAGAAGGGCGAGCGCGAGGCCCGTCAGGCCAAGAAGGAGATGGTGGAAGCCAACCTCCGTCTCGTGATCTCGATCGCCAAGAAGTACACCAACCGCGGCCTGCAATTCCTCGACCTGATCCAGGAAGGCAATATCGGCCTGATGAAGGCGGTCGATAAGTTCGAATATCGCCGCGGCTACAAGTTCTCGACCTACGCCACCTGGTGGATCCGGCAGGCGATCACCCGCTCGATCGCCGACCAGGCCCGCACCATCCGCATCCCCGTGCACATGATCGAGACGATCAACAAGATCGTCCGCACCTCGCGCCAGATGCTGAACGAGATCGGCCGCGAGCCGACCCCGGAAGAGCTCGCCGAGAAGCTCGGCATGCCGCTGGAGAAGGTCCGCAAGGTCCTGAAGATCGCCAAGGAGCCGCTGTCGCTCGAAACTCCTGTTGGTGACGAGGAGGATTCGCATCTCGGCGATTTCATCGAGGACAAGAACGCGATCCTGCCGATCGACGCCGCGATCCAATCGAACCTGCGCGAAACCACGACGCGCGTGCTGGCCTCGCTCACCCCGCGCGAGGAGCGCGTGCTGCGCATGCGCTTCGGCATCGGCATGAACACCGACCACACGCTGGAAGAAGTCGGCCAGCAGTTCTCGGTCACCCGCGAGCGCATCCGCCAGATCGAAGCCAAGGCGCTGCGCAAGCTGAAGCACCCGTCACGGTCGCGGAAGCTGCGGTCGTTCCTCGACAACTAATGTCGTCATTGCCGGGCTTGACCCGGCAATCCATCGAAACAAAAACGGCGGGCCTAGGCCCGCCGTTTTTCGTTATGATGAGGCAATCTGTCCGCGCGCGCTACTTCTTCTTGGCGCCGACGCGCTCGATGGTCTTGATCTCGAGCGGCGGGCGGCCGCCCTTTTCGGCGATCTCGCGGTCCTGCTCGCGCAGGAAGGCGCGCGCCGGCTCGTCGCCGTCCAGGCCGCCCAGCAGCTCCGAGGGCACGCGGCGGTTCGAGCGCTGCGAGCCGTCTTCATAGAAGACGTTGAAGAAGGCAAATTCGCCTTTGGGATTGGTCCCGGGTTTTTTCGGCATGGGCGGCTTGTCTCCGATCAGGCCGCCGCTGTCAAAGCAAATTACCTGCCGCTCGTGCCGATCTGCCCTGCATGATTCGGCGGCGTACGGCCCTTGCGCAAGGCGGGGCGATGCCTCAGCCCTCGAACAGCACGAACGCCGCCCACACGCTCGCGTCCCTGGCGCCCGCGACCTTGCCGTCGCGCGCATCGCGCCGGGTCTGGCGCAGCGCATCCGAATAGGTCAGGCCCTCCGCCAGGTGCTCATAAAAGCGGACGGTGAAGTTGGCGGTGCCCTCGTCGGCGACCGGCCACAGCGTCAGCATCGCGCGCGGCGGGCGCCGGCGATGCCGAGCGCGGTCGGCAGGCCGCGCAGGCCGCTGACAAAACTCTCGTCACCGCGGCCGGTCTCGCAGGCCGAGAGCACCAGCAGATCGAGGCCGGACAGGTCCCAGTCCATCACCTCGAACGCATAGAGATAGCCGTCCTTGTCGTCGCGCAGCGGCCACCGGCTGTCGCCGGCGCCGGACAGCACGATGCCGCTTTGCCAGAGCGTGTCGAGGCCGGACGCCGTGCTGTCGTGATAGAAGCCGTGGGTCGCCAGATGCGCAATGCGGGCCTTGCCGATCGCCTCGCGCAGCACAGCTTCGCTGACGCCGCGCCCGGTCAGCATCTCGACCGGCGCGCCGCGCGCGCGGGCGAGCTTGGCGATCGCCTCGATCTCGGCCTTCGTGCCGGGCAGGGGCATCGGCCCGGGCTGGCCGTATTCGAGGCCGCCGGCGAGCAGCATCGCGCCCGTCCGGTCGAGCGTCTCGCGCGCATGGATTGCGATCAGCGCTTCGGGGCTGGTCAGCATCCGGATGGTGTACCTGTCCTCGAGCAGCCCGCCGTCGGCGCCGGGCAGCAGCGAGAACGGCACGGCAAACAGGAAGCCGTCCGGCACCACATAGAGCGTGGTCTTGTCCTTCAGGACAGGCTCCAGCGGCGCGAACAGCCGCGCGCGGAGGTTCTGGAAGCGGCCTTTGCTGTCGAGCGCCTTGTCGTCGGGCACCTTGTCGTCTGCTGCCTTGGCATCGCGATCCGGCGCGGCGGCCTGCGTCGCACGCAACCGCGCGATCTCGGTCCGCACGCCGGTGTCGACCATCCGGCCGGGATCGCCGAGATCGATCACGCGCGGCTCGCTCGTTGCGGTCTCGACGATGGCGTAAAGCACGGTCGCCGCCAGCGGCTGCTTCGACTGGCGGTCCGCCTTCCATTGCCGCGTGATGAAGTAGTTGATGACGGCTTCGTCAGGCGCGAGCAGCTGCGAGGGGCGGATCGGGTCCTGCGGCAGCTTCACGCCGATCGCATCGAGCCGCTTGTTCAGCGCCTTCTCGGTCGCGTCCTGCCGCTGCCACACGGACCTCGCCCAGTCGTCGATATTGCCCGAGGAGAACAGCTCCTGCTTCTCGCCGTTGAGCCGCAGCGCCGCGCGCAGCAGCGCCGCGGTCTCCTCGTCCTTGCCCGCCATTTGCGTCTCGAGCTGGCGCAGCGCCGTGGCGTCGCCGCCGCCGAGCGTCTTCCAGCGCAGCACGGCGGCGGCAAAGGCTGGCTGTGCCACCGACGATCCGGCGGAGGTGGCGAAGCGGCCGAACGCGAACAGCAGATGGTCGGCATGGGCGCGGATTGCCTCCGCGACGGCGCGATCGCCTGATGTGCCGACCTCGCGCTTCATCCAGTCGAACATCTCGCGGTCGAGCGCGGTGAACGCGCGCACCGCGCGGTTCGGATCGGTCGCGATCAGCGCCACCGCGATGCCGAGCTTGATCTCGAAGCTGAGCGGATGCTGCGCGGTGAAGGCGCGGGTCGAAATCGCAAACGCGGTCTCGCGCAGCCGCATGCCCTTGTCGGGTTCGCCGCGCTGCTCGCGCTGGCCGGCGGCCAGCACCGCGGCCTTGATGCGCAGGAAGTCCGCAAAATTCTCCTCATTGGCGACGATCGCCTCCAGCCGCTCCAGGTCGGCTTGCGGCATCGCGGCGTCGCCGGTGGCGAGCATGTCGGTGTAGAACAGCCACGCATCGGCCTGGCCGGCGAAGCTCGGATCCTTCGGCGCAAGCACCGTCGCGATCGCGCGATGCCGGCGGAAGTAGCGGCGGGCGTCGTCGAAGCGGCCGAGATTGAGAAAATCCTGTCCGGCGTTGTTGACCGTCACCAGCGTATTGAGATGGTTCTCGCCGTAATGTTTGGCGCGCTTCTCGATCGCGAACAGATCGAGCTCGAGCGCCTTCGCCGGCGCGCCGATCTCGCGCAGCATGTCGGCATAATTGTTGGCGAGCTTCCAGGTGGTGCGGTGGTCGGGCCCCAGCGCCTTTTCCGCGCGCTCGAAATTGCGCCGGCCGATATTGGTCGCCGACGCCGCCGAGCCGTTGGCCGACAGCGCCACCGCGAGCTTGTCGCTCGCGATCAGCGATTCCTCGGAGCCTTCGCCCCAATAGGCGTTGAAGGCCGCGATCGCTTTCATGTAGAGCGGGACCGCCTCCGCGATCCTGGCGTGGTCGGATATGAGGATCGCGTACATCAGGAGCACATCGGCATTGCCGGGCGGCGATTGCGCGGCAGCCTTGCCCTGGAACGCCCGCACGAACAGCTTCTCGGCGAGGTCATCGCGTTTCACCGCGCGCAGCGTGGCTGTCGCGTCGAAATATTGCTCCATGACGAACTGCGCGTCGTCGAGCTTGTCCGCCGCATCCAGTGCCGTAAGCAGCTGTGCATAGCCCGCGTCGAACTTGCCGCCGCGCGTCAGCGCAATGGCGTTCTTCATCTGCACGGCGATCGCCTGCGTGCTGCCGGCGCCTTGCGCCGGCGTGCGCTTGGCGCGGGTGTCCTGCGCTGCGGCGGTGTCGATCGGTCCGATCAGAACAGCGCCGAACACGAGGATGATACTGAGCGATGCGGCAACCCTGCGCGCACGTACGAACCCCCCGGTGATCATCATCGATGGCACATCCTCATCGTGTCGTCCGTCATCGGATCGCGTTCCTCGCAAATGACGGCTTCGTCGCATCAGGCCCACGACGCTTTAGCGGCGCGCCTTTGCATGAACAAGACACGGCGGCCGGTCGCGCGTGGCGCGGAACCGGCGAGCCGAACTCGTGCTTCTTGGTCGCCGCCAGCGCCTCCGGCGTTCACGCATCGCGCCTCGAATTGCTCCGCCGCCATGCCGTGCACCGCCGCTTGCATGCCACCGGCATGGTCAAGCCATCGGATGATGTTACCGCCGGCATGCCGGCTGGTTATGCTGTACGCATCGGGCTGGCTCCGGGAGCGGCAGCCCGCGCGCAAGTCGCCGCACGTTGCCGGCGACCGCCTTTCGCTTCGGAATAGAAACGCGCGCCGGTCGAAAGCTGAGGTTTTGCTGACCATCGTCACTTGCACCGTCCGGTTCGATTCGCGTATGAGGCGCATCCTTCCTTTTCTGCAACTTTTACTTTGATTGAAGGCGCCCCGCCGATGTCCAACGCCACCCTCGACGCCAACAAGGCGCTGGTGCTCGCGCATTGCGACGCCGTGACCAATCGTCTCGATCCCGATGCGATCCGCGCGCAGCTGGCGTCCGACTTCTTCGACCATGCCGCCGGCAAGCGGATGAGCGCGGATGAAGTGATCGCGCATGCGACGGCCATGCACGAGACGTTCGCCGACATGTCGGCGGTGGCGGAATGCCTGGTGGCCGAGCGCGACATCGTCGCCGGCCGCTTCGTCTGGCGCGGCCGGCACCGTAGCCCGTGGCGCGGCATTGCCCCGACCGGCCGCCACGTCGAATTCCGCGGCATGACGTTCTGGCGGATTCACGACGGCAGGATCTCCGAGCGCTGGGCCGAAATCGACTTCGTCGATCTGGAGCGCCAGCTCAGGGATTGAGGGAAATCTGCACAACTCCGCCGCGCTGCGACCGTGATCCACGGCCATCGTCCGCGGCGTGCATCACAAGCTGACACCAGTCAGACCGATCGCGAGCGCCGCGGCCAACTGGCCGCCTCGCCGCTTCATCACCGGCGAGCATCGCCTCGGCCTGTTCATGGCCCAGCGCCGCTGGACCGCGGGTCTCTACGAATTCCTGCGCTTCGGCGTGAAGCAGGCCTGGGCCTGCCTGTTCGGCAGCATCGCGGTGGCGCTGATGATCAGCGCCTGGCGCTTCTATCCGCCGGACGCGGCGCTTTCGCGCTACGATTTCCTGTTTCTCTGCATGCTCGCCGTTCAGGCCGCGCTACTGGCAGGAAAGCTCGAGACATGGGAGGAGGCCAGGGTCGTCCTGATCTACCATGTCGTCGGCACGGCGATGGAGATTTTCAAGACCTCGGTCGGATCCTGGATCTATCCGGAGTCCAGCATCTTCCATATCGGCGGCGTGCCGCTGTTCTCGGGCTTCATGTATTCCTGCATCGGCAGCTACATCTGCCGCTGCTGGCGACTGTTCGATTTCCGCTTCTCGCAGCATCCGCGCCGCCTCGGCCTGATCGTCCTCAGCGTCGCGATCTATGTCAACTTCTTCAGCCATCACTACGTCATCGACCTGCGCTGGCTGCTGTTCGGCTGGGCGATCTGGCTGTTCGGCCGCGCCAGCGTCCATTTCAAGGTCTGGACCAGCTACCGCTCGATGCCGCTGCTGCTCGGCCTCGTGCTGGTGGCGCTGTTCATCTGGTTCACCGAGAACATTGGCACCTTCACCAAAACCTGGCTCTATCGTCGCAGCGGCTCGGCTGGTCGATGGTCTCGATCGACAAGCTCGGCTCCTGGTTCCTGCTTCTGATCATCAGCTACACGCTGGTCAGCCTGGTCAATCCGCCGCGGAAGTGGAGATTCGAGAATGCGGGTGCCGGCGTGCGGCGGCGGGACGACGAGGTCACCGGTCAAGCGTCGGTGCCGATGCTTTGACTGCTTCGTTTGCTCCGTGGCATGATCGGCCATTCGAAGCAGGAGGGATTGTTGCATGCTCAGGTGTCGTTTGGCGGTTGTATTCGGCGCCTTGCTGCTTGCCACCCCCTCCTATGCCGCCCGCTGCGGCGGCAGTTTTCCGGCCTTCGTCCAGTCGTTCTCGCAGGAGGCAGCCAGCGCCGGCATCCAGCAGGACGTGATCTCGCAGGCGCTCGGCGGTGTGCAGCAGGACGGCGGGGTGCTCGCCTTCGACCGGCGGCAGCGCTACACCTTCAACAAGACCTTCGAGCAGTATGTCGCAACCCGCGTTGGCGCCGGGCGCATCAATGGTGGCCGCGCCATGTTGCAGCGGCACGCCGCGCTGCTCTCGAAGATCGAGCAGCAATACGGCGTGCCGCGCCAGATCCTGGTCGCGATCTGGGGGCTGGAGACCGATTTCGGCAAGGGCGACATGGGCAAGCTGCCGGTGTTCCGCGTGCTGGCCACGCTGGCGCATGATTGCCGCCGCACCGACCTGTTCCAGGGCGAGCTGCTCGCCGCGCTCAAGATCCTGCAACGCGGCGACCTCAGGCTCAACGACATGATCGGTGCCTATGCCGGCGAGATCGGCCAGACGCAATTCCTGCCGTCGTCCTACATCAAGTATGGCGTCGATTTCGACGGCGACGGCCATGTCGATCTGCGCCACTCGGTGCCGGACGTGCTGGCCTCGACCGCGAATCTCTTGCACTCGAACGGCTTCAAGATGGGCGCGCCCTATGGCGAAGGCAGCGCGAATTTCGAGGCGATGCGCGAGTGGAACAGGGCGGTGATCTATCGCAAGACCATCGGGTACTTTGCCGATCAGCTCGTGGGACGGTGACGAGGAGCTGCGGTTAACTCCACCCGTCATTCCGGGGCTCGCGAAGCGAGAACCCGGAATCCATCGGGCCGCAAAATCCGTGGTGGAATGGATTCCGGGCTCAGCCCTGCGGGCTGCCCCGGAATGACGAGTTGAGAATGAGTGACGTCCCATGGAAACCATCGGCAGCCAAAAAATCTGGTCGTTCTTTGACCGCCGCGGATGCCAGATCGCGAAGAACGCGGCGGTGCGGGAGGGGCCGGGCCATCGCGTTGGCTCCTATCTCGAGCTCGCGACCAAGATCGCCGAGTTGCAATTCCTCAACCGCGACCATGTGCTGCTGTTTCGCGGCCAGGGCGCCGATTTCAGGAACGTCAAGCGCAACTCGTCGCTGAAGCCGACGCTGTTCCGGGCCGGCCGCGGCAATCCGGACCGCGCGACGCTGGCGTCGCGGTTCGCGGCGCTGGCCCGCGCCGAGCAGATCCTGATTGCGGAATACGCGAAAGCAAAGCTGCTCGGGCTGGAGCGGCTGAAACGGCATCGCATCCTGCGCTGGTCGATCCTGCAGCATTACGAGGTCTGCACCACGCCGCTGCTCGACGTCACCCATTCGATCCGGATCGCGGCGTCGTTTGCGTCGCTGGCGGAGACCGGCACCGCCTTCCTCTATGTGCTCGGCGTGCCGAACCTCAGCGGCGCGATCACCGCGAGCGCCGAGGCCGGCCTGCAGATCGTGCGGCTCTCCAGCGTCTGCCCGCCGGCGGCGGTGCGGCCGCATATCCAGGAGGGCTATCTGCTCGGCGAATATCCTGAAATGTCCGGCACCGAGCAGAAGGAGAACTATTTCCCCTACGAGATGGATTTCGGCCGGCGGCTGGTCGCAAAATTCTTGTTCGCGCCGGCGTCGTTCTGGAAGAACGACAATTTCCCGCAGTTCACGAAGAGCGCGCTCTATCCGTCGGAGCGAAGCGATCCGCTGTTTCGGCTGGCGCTCGGGGTGAAGAAGCAGTTGGAAGGGTAAGGTATGCGTTGGGCGGATTAGCACAGCGTTGAAGATGAATCACCGTCACCCTGAGGAGGCCGCGCAGCGGCCGTCTCGAAGGGTCGACGGCCACCGGTCGGGCCGTGCATCCTTCGAGGCTCGCTGCGCTCGCACCTCAAGGATGACGGATCTGATGAGTTCGCTGGGACGACGGGTGTGTGCCGCGTCTGCGCTGCAGGGCCTCACGCCGCGCCGCCGCACATTCAACCGGCCCTCGCCGCCTCGCGCGCCAGCCGCCGCGCCGCCGTCTTCTCCATCAGCCGCTGCATCACCTTCCAGTAGGTCGCGGGGCGGAAGCGTTGCAGCAGGTCCATGAAGCGGGCGTCCTTGCCGATCAAGATGCGCGGCTGGTTCTTCTCGATGCCGGCGATGATGCGCTGCGCGGCTGCGGTCGGCGTGGTCCTGGCCAGCGCGTCGAAACGCTCGATCGCTTCGGATCGGCGGGCATTGTCGGTGATGCCGGCGCCGGTGCGCGAGTTGCGCGCGATGTTGGTGGCGACGCCGCCGGGATGCACGACGGAGAGCCGCACCGGGCTATTCGCCACCGCAAGCTCGTGGCGCAGGCTTTCCGAGAAGCCGCGCACCGCGAACTTGGCCGCGCAGTAGGCACTCTGGCCGGGCGGCGCGAGAATGCCGAAGATCGAGGAGATGTTGACGATATGCGCCTCGCGCTGCCGCGAAAGCAGCGGCAGGAAGGCGCGGCTGCCGTGCACCACGGCCCAGAAATTGATGTTGAACAGCCACTCCATCTGCGCCTGCTCGATCTCGTCGAACTGGCCGAGCAGCGCGACGCCCGCATTGTTGACCACGATGTTGAGCCCGGGATGGGCGGCACTGGCGGCCTCGGCAAATGCCGTGATCTGCCCGGGCTCGCTGACATCGAGGCGATGCACCGTGACCTTGCGCGGGCTCGCCTTGGCGATCTCGGCGGCGGCGGCCTGCAGGCCGGCCTCGTCGCGGTCGGCGATCGCCAGATCGCAACCGCGCAGCGCCAGTTCATGCGCGAGCGCGCGGCCGATGCCGCTGGCGGCCCCGGTTACGGCGGCGGCAGATCCAGAGATCGCGGTCATGTCAGGTCAGCTCCATCTCAACGAGGGGGCGGGAGCCGTGAGGAACACGGCGGGTTTCCCCATTTTTTCAGATTGGAACCGAACTATCCAGCGCCCAGGTGTTTGACCCTCGTCACACTCTCAAACCGAGGCATTCAACCCAAGGGAGGCCCAGCCATGGGACAATCGAGACCCTGTCGTGCGAAGGCCCTGGTTGTCGAAGACGACCCTATGCAGCGCCAGATGATCGAATTGCTGCTCGAGGAGAGCGAGTTCGAGGTCATCTCCTGCGAGAGCGCGGAGGCCGCGGAATTGGTGCTGCGGAGCAACGGCGACAGTGTCGTGTTGATGTTGACGGATGTCGAGTTGGCCGGAAACATGACCGGCGTCGAGCTCGCCTATGTCGCCAAGATTTACAGCCCCGATCTCGATGTGATCGTGACCTCGGGCAAGCCGCTGCGGCAGCGCCTGCCTGACGGCGCGACGTTCTGGGCAAAACCCTGGGCGCCGCTGGACGTGATCCGCGTCGCCGAGACGAAGGCGTCGGCGCTGTCGGGCGGTGGGGTCCGCAGGTTCTGACAAGACCAGGTCCTGACAAGCCCAGGGCCCTCATAACAGAGTTGTCAGCGCGGGGGAGGAGCCGCCAGCCGGTGGCTGCTTCCGCCCCGGGGGCGGGACGTGATATTGGCGGCTGATGTCCCTGGGGATTTTGAAATGACCTGGTCCTTCCTGCTGACCACCCTGATCGTGGTCGCCTCGCCCGGCACCGGCGTGCTCTACACCCTGGCGGTGGCGCTGACCCGAGGCTCGCGCGCGAGCGTGGCGGCGGCGTTCGGCTGCACGCTCGGGATCGTGCCGCAGATGATCGCGGCGATGCTCGGCCTTGCCGCCATCCTGCACACCAGCGCGATGGCGTTCGCGGCGCTGAAATGGGGCGGCGTGGTCTATCTGCTCTATATGGCCTGGCAGGCGCTGCGCGAGCGCGGCGCGCTCGCCGTCGACACCGAGATCAAGCCGCGCTCGAGCGGGCGGGTGATCGTGACCGCGATCCTGATCAACATCCTCAATCCAAAGCTGTCGATCTTCTTCCTGGCCTTCCTGCCGCAGTTCATCGCCGTCGACGAACCCCACCCGCTGGCGCGGATGGTCGAGCTCAGCGGTGTGTTCATGGCGATGACCTTTGCGGTGTTCGCAGTCTACGGGCTGTTCGCGGCGTCGGTGCGCGACCGCGTCATCACCCGCCCGAAGGTGATGGCCTGGCTGCGGCGCAGCTTTGCCGCGGGCTTTGCCCTGCTCGGCGCCAAGCTCGCCTTCGCGGAGCGCTGAGTTCGCATTGCCTCGCGCCTTGCGGCAGGCAATAAAAAAGCAGGCTTTGCGCCTGCTGCCTTGCGTCCCTGCCTGGATGGTCTGGATCGGGTGCCCGGGCAGGGCATGAGCCGCTACCCGGGCGAGAAATTGGTTACTTCTTGGCGGCCTTCTTCTTGGTGGCCTTTTTCGCCTTCTTCGCCTTCTTCGCTTTCTTAGCCATAGTATCCTCTCAGGGTTTAATGGATTGAACGCGACTCCGAGGCATGCTTGGCGGAGGGCCAGCCTCGCAACATCCTCAGTATCAAACTCAGCAGATTCGGAGGCTGCTGCCGCGTGCTGTCACTGCACTGTCATCGTGTTATCCACAGCTGTTACGTGTTTTCGCCAGTTTTTCGTCAGTGTGCGCGTGTCACGTGTCGCGGCGGCGTCGCATCCGTCATGCTTAACGACGCGCAAACGGCCGGTGCGCCGATCTTCATCAATTCAAAACCACAGCGCGGATTGGCGCGTGGCGGGTGAGAGTCCGTTAAGCGGCGCGGCCGCATCCTGTCCCGCAAGGCAACGGGGATTGCCATTGGGAGAAACGCCCCAGGGGCGGACGGTCATTTCAGGAGAGGCGAGGCCGATACGGGTCTCGAACAGGGGCGATGTTGAGCGTTCCGACGCTTTGGACGGTATTCGTTATCAATTTTCTCGCGCTCGGCCTGATCTGGGCCTATGTCGCGCGCAGCTATCCAGCTTTCGGTGCGGCGCGGTTCTGGACCGCGTCCACCTTCGTCGCGTCCGCCGGCGCCGCCTGCGCGATGCTCCGCGTGATGATGACGGACTCGCTTCTGCCGCTGCTTGCGGCAGGGACGCTGATGGTGTTCGCCGCCGGCCTTGCCGCGATGGGCATCGAGCGCTTCTACGGCAAGCCGGTCGGCTGGCGCAGCACCGCGCTGTCGACCGTATTCGCCTGCGCCGGCCTCGGCTTCTTCATCTTTGCCTATAACAGCATGCCGATGCGCATCCTGGTCTACACCGTCGCCCAGGTCATGCCGTTTGCGTTGACGCTGAAGCTGTTGCTGTCGCCCGAGAACGGCCGCGTCAGCCCCGGCGCGCGCCTTGCCGGCATCGTCGCCTCGGTGCTGATCGGCATCTATGCGCTGCGCCTCGTCGGCGCCTTGCTGCAGCCCGGCGAGTTCTCCTTCGTTCGCTTCAGTGCGAGCCAGTCGCTGGTGATCCTGCTGATGGTGTTCCTGTCGATGGCGCTCAATTTCGGCTTCCTGCTGATGGCGATCGACCGGCTGCGCAACGAGGTCGCCGACCTCGCGCTGCTCGACGATCTCACCGGCGTCGGCAACCGCCGCCATCTGTTGCAGCGGCTGACCGAGGAATGCGCGCGCTCCGACCGCAACGGCGAGGCGTTCGCGCTGTTGGTGATCGACCTCGACGGCTTCAAGGGCATCAACGACACCCATGGCCATGCCGCCGGCGACGCCTGCCTGCAGCACTTCACGCTGATGGCGCAGACGAGGCTCCGCCCGGGCGACATGCTGGCCCGCACCGGCGGCGACGAGTTCTGCATCGTGCTGCCGTCCTCGACGCTGCGCGAGGGCGCCATGATTGCCCGCCGCGTGCTGGAAGTCTGTCGCGCCGACGCCGAGCAGTGCACCGGCAATGACATTCCGATCGCGGTCTCGATCGGCGTTGCGCAATGGACCCGCGAGATCGGCCTGCATCCCGACCGCCTGGTCGCCGCCGCCGACCATGCGCTCTACGACGCCAAGAAGGGCGGCAAGAACGGCTACGCGACCTATGAGCCGAAGCTGCCGTCCGAGATGGTCGCTCTCGTGGAGGAGACCCTGCGCAAGCGCGCCTGAGCGTGCTAGCGAGGGGCCACACTGGATCTCTCCGTGATGATGCCTCGCCTGCTCACCGCACTCCTTGCGCTCGTGCTGTCCTCCGCCGTATCGGCCGAAACCGATCTTGCAGCGATCGCGCGATCGCAGGGTACGCCCGAGATTCCCGGGTTGAAGATGGTGTGGTTGTCGCCTTGGGGCGAAGTCGCCAAATCCCATCCGTGGCGCAACATCATCGTCCACCAGACCGAAGGCCCGGCCGGCTCGGCACGAAATGGCGCCGCCGAGCAGCACAGGAACCCGACCCGCCGCGGCGTGATGGTTTGGGTCGAAACCGACGGCACGGTCTATTGGGCGATCGCCGACAATCTGGTCCCAACCCATACCGATGGCGCCGACCGCAACGACAACAAGTACATCGACAACAGCAAGACCTATCGCCAGGTGAACAAGGACACCTCGATCGGCGTCGAGTTCGCCGGCAATTTTCCCGATGTCACGAGGGGCCCGACCGAGGCACAGATCGCCGCCTGGCGGGTGCTGGTGAAGCTGCTGCGCGCGCGTTACGGCATCCCGCTGGAGCGCGTCTACGCGCACAACTGGATCGACTTCAAGGACGCCCGCTATTGCGAAGGCTGCGCGCTCGCGACCATGGCGCGGGAGTGGGGAGAATAGGGCGCGTGCTCATTAAAATCCGGGACGCCCGCTTCGGGGACGAAGCGGACACGCGGTCTAGACCGCGGGGATGTCGCCTTGTGACCCCGACACGGACATTGGGACGCCGTGGTTTTGCTTTCCCAAGCCGTTCATCAGTATTAAATTTCGCGGAAACCGTTCCGCCAACGGCGGTCGGAGGAAACTATCGCTGGATTGTCGGTTGAAGTTCCGGGAACAACGGAGGCTTCGGAAATGAAGAAAGCAGCATTGGCGTTAGTGACCGCTGCCACCATCGGTGTCTCTGCCTTGGTGGCCCCATCACCGGCCCAAGCGTGGCGTGGTGGTGGCTGGGGCGCTGGACTCGCGGCCGGACTAATCGGAGCGGCGGTAGTTGGTGGCATAGCCTCCAGCGCCTACGCCTATGGCCCAGGTTACGGCTACTACGGCGGACCGGGTTATGGCTATTACGGGGGTTACGCCCCCGCGTATTACGGCGGCTATGCGCCGGCATACTATGACTACGGCTACGCCCCCGCATACTACGGCGGATACCGGTCTTACTATGCTCGTCCCGCGTACCGGCGCGTTATTCGCCCCGCATACGCCTACGGCCCTAGGTACTATCGCGGGTATGGCTATCGCTGGTGATCGCCAGCGGCGCCACCGAAGTCTGGGCAACGAACGGTCGCGGGGGGCCGCGGCCTGCTTCGTTGCCCGCGGGTGCTTGAGTGTTTATAGCGAGCGGCGAGACGACCGTGAGCATTGACGTCGGCGGCAGGCATAGACCGATGGCCGGCGTGTCTCCTGTTGGCCCTGGCTGTGTAAAAACACGAAAGATCGAAATGCAGCGAGAATTACATTCCTCAGTTCGCTCTCTGAGGTAAATGAGCTTGCAAATGTGAGGGCTAAGACAGTCTTAGACGATAATTTCTTCTATCGCCCTCAGGTATCTTAGCGTTTTTACACAACCAAGACCCAAAGCGGACGTCGTTGCCACTCAAAGACCGCCAGCAAGAGGGGTACATGGATTGTGAAGCTGGCAGTACGTCCAACGTCTCGTTCTTTAGATTAAGGCTATTCCATATGTCGAGTTCACCAGAGTTTTCGTAGGCAATGCATAGGCAGACGTCTTCTCGGCCGCTGGATGTCCGGGCATATTCGATGCTGTGAATTAGTCCAGAGATAGATAGCGAAGAGTTTAGCGGCACGCTGACAATCATGCCGGCTTGAATCTGCCCTTCTGCTGTCGCGCCGGCCAAAACAAACAGCTGACGACGTTCAAGAGCGAAGGCACGAATACGTCGTGCTTGTCTCCTCCTGGCCCCTTAGCCGATATGGCCAAGAGAGCCTCTTTTTTCCGCTGCTGAGGCTAATGCGGACATTCGTCGGCAGGCGGATCTATGGGTACACGTCCCAGATCGAGGTGCGCGCCGAAGTATCATGCCAAAAACAGCTTCGTAAGATGGGTGTAGCGAAGCGATACCCATCAACCTTGTGCTGCGCGGTGGGATGTTGGGTATCGCCGCGCTCCACCCGTCCTACAAACTACCTGGATGTCGAGCGCTCCTCTCAACCTTTGCGGAACAAGAGCTGGCGTTAACGACGCTTGGCGAATTCCAGCCTGAACGAAATCGCTTCGAAGCTTGTTAAAATTTGCTGGGTACCTGTTCGAAGCACAGGGATCGGGGGAAAGACATGGCAAAGCGGGCCAAACGTGGGAAGACTGAGGCGCTCGCGCTACCGGTGGCGGGAAGAGTTGCAATTGGCGCCGTGGCGGCTGTCGCATTGGGGTACGGTTTGCTGTGGCGCCCGGCGAGCGTTCAACCGATACGGAAGCAAGCCGCGCACCAGGTCCCGGCGCCATCCAGTCCTACGCCATCGACTCCCGTTCACGTATCGGCGCCAGTTCAGGCACCAGCGTCAGTTCCGGTTCCGATCCCGGCCCCAGCGCTCCGGGTCGAAACACCAAAAGCCGCTGATGCTCCCGGAAGATTTGTTCGGCAGATGGTTGATTACGTCAGTCACCAGCCGCCGGGCACCGTCGTCATCGATACCGGAAACACATTCCTTTACCTCGTTCTGAACGACGGACAGGCGATGCGCTACGGCATCGGCGTCGGCCGCGAAGGTTTCACATGGTCCGGTGAACAGACCGTGGCCCGCAAAACAGTAATGGCCGGACTGGCGCCCGCCGGCAGAGATGATTTCGCGCCAGCCTTATCTGCCGCGGTTTATGGCAGGCGGTCCCGGCAATCCGCTCGGCGCCCGGGCGATGTATCTCGGCGATACCGAATATAGAATTCACGGCACCAACAAGCCCGATACGATTGGGAAGCGGGTTTCCTCCGGCTGTATCCGGCTGACCAATGAGGACGTCGTCGACCTCTATGATCGGGTGAAGGTCGGCGCGAAAGTGATCGTGCTTTCGGCACAAGCTGCCCATCGACCATCCCAGGGAGCGCCGCCCTACACCGCCTCAACGCAGGACCCGGCGTCGCCGTCGAATCGACCTTCGGCAACGAACGTGCAGTTGCTGTCAGCTCGACCGAAGATGGCCGATGCCCAATAACTCAGTTCCTTTGTCTAAGATCTACAACCTGAGGCCAAGCAGACCTTTGAGAGGTCGGGTTTGATTCGGCTACGGTCCGTCGCGGGCATTCCGACGGCGCCGGTCATGTGCGCTCTCGAGCTTGATGCGTACATTCGTCGGGGATTTGGCTTTCCGCGGCCGGGACCTTTGCCTGTTGGGGGGAAGGTCTTTGTTTAGGCAAACGCCTTGTCCAGGAGAATGCCTTGGGAAGTTCGGCTGACGGCTTAGTGACGACCTGGTGCGCATCGCGCCAGAGCACTTCGCGCTGGCGCGATGTGGTGATCGTCCGCACCGGCAGGCCGCCCTCCTCAAGCAGCCAGGCGCAGTAGCGCGCGCGGCTGATCGCTTCGCGGGCGTCGGGATCGAACCAGCAAATCACCCAGATCGAGTCGCGCCGCTTGAAGTGCCGCGCGATGCGGCCCGGGATCGGTAGATGCTGTCCGTACCAGTTGAACTGCTCCGAAAGCTCCTGCCGGATCCAATCCGGACAGCCGTTCCGGTGGATATACCAGGACGCACGAAAGAAGCCGCTCTCCACACGGCTGTGCGGGTGGATGAGCGGTGTAACGAACCGCAGATACATGACGACACGGCGCGACGCCGTGTTGCGTCACGCCTCTCGTAGCCAAATTGGATGAATGGAAGAACTGCCGCGAAGCGGCGTTCAGCGCGTGACCGCTAGAGCATGTTGTTTTTTGCCGGAATCGGGATTCCCAGAAGGGACAATTTCTGATTCAAACTCCATGCTGGAACGGGGGCCAGCATGGATGACGCGACCCTATTCGGAAGATCTTCGTGAACTCGCTCTGGCGCGGGCTGACGCGGGCGAGACCGTGCGTTCGATTGCAGAAGCGCTTCAGATCAGTCCTTCCTGTGTGACAAAGTGGAAGAATCTGCGGCGGGAGACCGGAGGCGTTTCTCCCGGCAAGATCGGCGGTCACAAGAAGCCGGTTCTGTCCGGCACCGATGCCGACTGGCTGCGCAAACGCATTCGCTCCGGCCCATTCACTTTGCGGAAGCTGACGCAGGAACTGGCTGCGCGCGGGATCAAGACCGACGTGCGGGCAGTGTGGACGTTCGTTCCATGCCGAAGGGCTGAGCTTCAAAAAAAACGATCCTGCCGGCCGAACAAGATCGTCCCGATATCGCGCGTAAACGGACGCGCTGGAAGACCCATCAGGGCAGGATCGACGCCTCGCGCCTGGTCTTTATCGACGAGACCTGGATCAAAACCAACATGGCGCCGCTGCGAGGCTGGGGACCGAGTGGGCAACGTCTCCAGGCGTCTGCGCCTTTCGGCCATTGGAAGACCATGACCTTCATCGCGGCGCTGCGCCACGACCGGATCAGCGCGCCATGGGTCATCGACGGCCCCATCAATGGCGAGCTCTTCACCCTCTATGTCGAGCAGGTGCTGGCGCCGACCCTCGCAAAGGGTGAACTCGTCATTCTCGACAATCTCGGCAGTCACAAGGGCAAGGCGGCGCGCAACGCCATCCGCGCCACAGGAGCCCATCTGCTCTTCCTGCCGCCCTATAGCCCCGACCTCAATCCGATCGAGCAGGTCTTCGCCAAGCTCAAACACCTGATGCGAGCCGCGCAGCCGCGTGATGTCGAAGCGACTTGGCGCAAGGTCGGCGAACTCCTCGACGTCTTCTCCAAGGAGGAGTGCGCCAACTATCTCAAAAATTCAGGGTACGTTTCCGTATAAACACATCATGCTCTAGCCGATCACAGACGGGCGGCGGCGGTCGGAACGTATCGATCTAAACTTCATGCCGCCTCCCTTGAAAGCGTTGAACAGAACAGGCGCGGGTTGGCTGTTGGCGCCGGGCGGCAGCACATACACCCGCAAACGACCTACGACAAGCCTACTCATCCGGGAGGCGGTTAGCTGGCGCGCCGTCAACGGCCAACAAAAAAGCCGGCGTTGCCGCCGGCTTTCGTGTCTGTTGGCTTGCCGCCGCGCGATCAGTGCGCGGCTTCGAGTGCGGCTTCCTGCCGGGCGATCGTGCCCTTGACGGCCGACTGCACCTTTTCGAACGCGCGGACCTCGATCTGCCGCACGCGCTCGCGCGACACGCCGAACTCGGCGGCGAGGTCTTCCAGCGTCATCGGCTCATCCGCCAGACGCCGCGCCTCGAAGATGCGGCGTTCGCGCGGGTTGAGCACGCCGATCGCACCGTTCAGGGCCTGGCGGCGATGATCGAACTCCTCGCTCTCGGCCATCAAGGCTTCGGCGTTGGGCGAGTTGTCGACCAGCCAGTCCTGCCATTCGCCGGCTTCGCCGTCGTCGCGGATCGGGGCGTTGAGCGACGCGTCACCGCCGAGGCGGCGGTTCATGTCGACCACGTCCTGATCGGTCACGCCGAGGCGCTTGGCAATCAGCTTCACCTGGTCGGGGTGGAGATCACCCTCTTCCAGTGCGGAGATCTTGCTCTTCGCCTTGCGCAGGTTGAAGAACAGCTTCTTCTGGTTCGCGGTGGTGCCCATCTTCACGAGCGACCAGGAACGCAGGATGTACTCTTGTATTGACGCCTTGATCCACCACATGGCGTATGTGGCGAGACGGAAGCCCTTCTCGGGCTCGAATCGCTTCACCGCCTGCATCAGGCCGACATTGCCTTCCGAGACGACCTCGGAGATCGGCAAGCCGTAGCCGCGATAGCCCATGGCGATCTTGGCCACGAGCCTGAGATGGCTGGTGACAAGCTTATGCGCCGCGTCGCGATCGTCATGCTCGCGCCAACGCTTGGCGAGCATGTACTCCTGCTGGGGCTCCAGCATGGGGAACTTGCGGATCTCGGCGAGGTATCGAGAGAGGCCGGATTCTCCATTGAGGACCGGCAACGTAGCTGTACGGGCCATTACTTGCGCCCTCCAGTGGTTCAGGCCCCCGATAGCGGCGGGCCCGGCAGGTGGCCGCTGGGTTAAAGCCGGCCATGCTGCGATGTTCCGCGTTGGATATTCAACGCAGGTGCAACATACACCAAACTGTCCGTGATAGGGAAGGATTGCTGACGTCACGTCCCCGTGTGGCAGCTATAACCTGTTGTCATGGCAAGGCTTTTCAGCAGGGGGTGCGTCATACCGCCGCTGCCAGCGCCTGCTGCAGGAGAAGCAAATCCTCCGGCAAAGCCGACTCCCAGTGCAAAAGTTCCCCAGTCCGGGGGTGTTCCAAAGCCAGCAGATAGGCGTGCAGGGCCTGGCGATCGAGCGCGGTGAGTGCGTCCTTACCTTCCACGCTGAGCTGCCCGGCCTTGGTCTTGAAGTGGGCGCCGTAAACGCTGTCGCCCATCAGGGGATGGCCGAGATGGGCAAGGTGGACCCGGATCTGATGGGTCCGCCCGGTCTCGAGCCGGCAGGCCAAGAGCGAGGCGACCGGCCTGCCGTCGCGGCCGGCAAAACTCTCTCGCACCTCGAAGTGGGTGATCGCCTCGCGGCCGCTCTGGCGCACCGCCATTTTCTCGCGGGCATGCGGATGGCGGTCGATCGGCGCGTCGATCGTGCCGTGGGGCCGGTTCGGCACGCCCCAGGCGAACGCCATGTAGCCGCGCTCCATCGGGCCGGTGCGGCCGTGGTCGGCGAATTGCGCGGTCAGCGACTGATGGGCGTGGTCGTTCTTGGCAATCACCATCAGCCCTGTGGTGTCCTTGTCGAGGCGGTGCACGATGCCCGGCCGCTTGACTCCGCCGATGCCCGACAGGCTGCTGCCGCAATGCGCGATCAGCGCGTTGACCAGTGTTCCCGTGGCGTGGCCGGCCGCGGGATGCACGACGAGGCCCCTCGGCTTGTTGATGACGATGATGTCGTCGTCCTCGAACACGATATCGAGCGCGATGTCCTCGCCCTGAGGCTCGGCGGGCACGGCCTCCGGCACGTCGATTATGATCGTATCGCCCTTGGCGACATGATAAGCGGGGTCGCGCACGACGGCGTCCTTGACGGCCACGGAACCGGCGAGGATCAGCGCCTTCAGCCGGGACCGCGACAGCTCCGCGGTGCGCTGTGCGAGCACGCGGTCAAGCCGGGCCGAGCCCTCGTCGCCCGCGACGATGACCTCCAGCTTCCGACCGCCATTCGAAGAGACCTGATTCAAATCGACCTGTTGCAAAGATAGAGCCTTGTGATGACCGACACCGCTGTGACCGAACCGACCCCCGACCAGGCCGCGCTGATCGCGCGGGTGCGGCGCATGATGCTGATCGCGGGCCTGACCTCGGCATTGGCCGTGGCCGTCGTGTTGATTGCCATCGGCTACCGCCTTTATCGCAGCGAGGGAAGCCCCGTTTCCGTATCCGACGTCACTGCTGCGCTGCCGAAAGGCGCCCGTATCGTCGCAACCGGCGTCGCCGGCGAACGGCTCGTCCTCACGCTTGATATAGGCGGTGCAACAGAGATCCGCACATTTGATGCAAAGACGCTGAAACCTGTCGGCCGGCTGAGCTTCGTCAACGAGCCCTGATCGAGGCAATCGCGAAGCGGCGCGGTCGATCAACCAAAAGCTGCAGCGTATTTTTTGCGCATGCGTTCGCGTATCGAGAATGTGTGCCGCCATCTTTTCGGCCGAGTTGCACGCTCAGCTTGCGCCATGCCGGAGTCCAACCCCAGCGCTTCCTGCGAACAGTACGGTGAATCCGAAGCGGCAGCGTCGTGCACCGACCCGACGCGTCGTGCGGTGTTGACCGCGCTTGCGGGCTGCGCCTGTCTCGCCGCGATCGAGCCCGCAGCCGCCGACGATGAAGAGCAGCCCGGCGCCAGTGAGCGACCGCAAAAAGCCGACGTCCTGGTGCGCGCCGAAGGCGACAAGGCCGGCCAGGTCATCAAGTCGGATGATCTGACGCTGGGCGGACCGCCCGTTCGCGCCTGGCCGCAGGACCCGAAAACTTCCGTCGTCCGCAAAGGTTCGCGGCTCAACGAGGTCGTGCTCGTCAAGCTCGATCCGAACGAGCTCGACGACGCCACGCGTGCCCGCGCGCCTGACGGCATCGTCTGCTACTCGATCATCTGCTCGCATGCCGGATGTCCGATCACCGCCTGGGTGAAGCAAGATCAGGGCGACAAGAACGTTCTGAAATGCCTCTGTCACAACTCCGAATACGATCCGCGGCAGAATGCGCAGGTCGTGTTCGGGCCGGCGCCACGTCGCCTCGCGGCCTTGCCGCTGACGGTTGCCGACGGCGCGATCACGGTCGCCGCGCCATTCGTCGGGAAGGTGGGTGCTCAGCAGGGAGGATGAGGCCACATCGGGATTTCTGCACGACCTAAAGCATGATCCGGAGAAGTGTGAAGCGGTTTTCCGCGCGACAAACGCGGAACGCGTTTGCGCGGAGATCATGCTCAAACAAAACTGAAAAAACAAAACAGAGCAGGGAGGTAGCATCTCATGACAAGCAAGCAGTTATTACTGTCGAGTTGTGTCGCATTCACGTGCCTCATTTCGACCTACGCCGTCGCGGGGCCGATCGAAAACTACAGTTCGGTGACCTCCGCGCGTCTCGAAAATCCCGAACCCGGCAACTGGATGCTCTATCGCCGGACCTATGACGGACAGGGTTTCAGTCCGCTCAACCAGATCAACACGTCCAACGTCAAGGACCTCAAGCCGGCCTGGACCTTCTCGACCGGTGTGATCGAAGGCCACGAGGCGCCGCCGATCGTCAACAACGGCGTCATGTTCGTCGCGACCCCGATGGGGCAGGTGATCGCGCTCAACGCCAAGACCGGCGAAGAGTACTGGCGCTACAAGCGGCAGCTTCCCGACGATCTGTTCCAGCTGCATCCGACCAGCCGCGGCGTCGGGCTGTGGGAGGACAAGCTCTATCTCGCCACCACCGACGACCACGTCGTCGCGCTCGATGCCAAGACCGGCAAGGTGGTCTGGGACACCAAGGTCCAGGACTACAAGAAGGGTCAGTACATGACGCTGATGCCGCTGGTGGTCGACGGCAAGGTGATCGTCGGCGGCTCCGGCGGTGAGTTCGGCGTGCGTGGCTATGTCGTCGCCTTCGACGCCAACAGCGGCAAGGAGCTCTGGCGCACCTTCACCATCCCCGGCGAAGGCGAGCCCGGTCACGAGACCTGGAGCGGCGACGACTGGAAGTCCGGCGGCGGATCGGCCTGGATGACCGGCACCTACGACAAGGACACCAAGACGGTCTATTGGGGCGTCGGCAACGCCGCGCCATGGCCCGGCTCGATGCATGCCGGCGACAATCTCTACACCAGCTCGGTGCTGGCGCTCGATCCCGACACCGGCAAGATCAAGACCCACTTCCAGTATCACCAGAACGATTCCTGGGACTGGGACGAGGTCGATGCGCCGATGCTGATCGACATGCAGCGCGACGGGCGGTCGTTCAAGAGCCTGGTCCATCCCGGGCGCGATGCGATCTTCTGGGTGCTGGAGCGCAAGCCGGACAAGATCAACTATGTCGCCGGCTGGCCGTTCGTGAAGACCAATGTCTGGAAGGGCATCGAGGCCGAGACCGGCCGGCCGATCCTCGATCCCGAGCACAAGCCCGTGCTTGGAAAGCGGGTCGAGTTCTGCCCGTCGCTATGGGGCGGAAAGGACTGGCCGTCGGCGGCGTACAGCCAGAACACCAAGCTCGTCTATGTTCCCGCCAACGAGAATTTCTGCGGCGGCTTCACGGGCGAGAAGCAGCCATTGGTTCCCGGCCAGCTCTGGCTCGGCACCAAGCCGGAGGACATCGGCCTGACGCCGGCACCGAACGCCGATCATTTCGGCGAGTTGCAGGCATGGGATCCGGTCACCGGCAAGAAGGTCTGGCAGCATGACTACAAGACCTCGCAATTGTTCGGCGCGGTGACGGCGACTGCGGGCGACCTGGTGCTGGCCGGCGGCACCAATGACCGGATGTTCCGCATCTTCAATGCCAAGACCGGCGAACTGCTGTGGGAGCAGAAGACCAACTCCGGCATCATGGCGATGCCGATGACCTATGAGGTCGATGGCACGCAATACATCGCGGTCCAGTCGGGCTGGGGCGTCGACGCGCAGCGCATCCAGGATGCGCTCGCCGGCAAGGTTGGGGGCTTCGAGAACAACGTCCCGCAAGGCGGCGTGATCTGGGTGTTCGCGCTCGACAAGAAATAAGGCACGCGATCGGAGCTTCGGTTCTATTGAATCAGAACCGAAGCTCCAGAAAAGCGCTTCTCGCCGATAGGGGGCGATGCGATCGGGAAGCGGCGGTTGGGGAGACCGCCGCTTCCCGGTCCGCTTTGGCTTTCAGCATGATCCTTCCGTATCATGCGCTACTTGCCTTTGGTGTCGACCTTCTGCTTCTCGTCCTCGTTCATCTGCTTGATCGTAGGATCACGGCTGGCCTCGCCGGTAGTTTGGCCGGTGGTCGAGGGCGGGCCGCTGCTCGGAACCGAAGTCTGGTCGGGCAGCACTTTCGCTGGACGCGTCGCGGTCGTGCTCGGCGGCGAGGCGGTCTGCGCAAACGCTGCCTGTGTCGCAAAGAGAAAGACGCCCGCGGACAAGATCGCCGCGAGCGTCTTGAATTTTCGAGGTGGGGTTCTCATCGATCTGCTCCTCTAAAGCGCGATCTGGATCGCGCTTTAGCTGATTTGCTGGGGCATGATCTTCTCGGAAAACCGCTTCGCACTTTTCCGGATCATGCCGCGGATCGATGAGAACGGCCCGCTTCAGCTAACGTTCCTGCTTCAGGTCTCCAGCTGCTTGCCGATCGGAAGCGCCCGAATGCGCTTTCCGGTGGCGGCAAAGATCGCGTTGCTCAGGGCCGGTGCGAACGGCGGCACGCCGGGTTCGCCGACGCCGCTGGGCGGGGTGTCTGCCCCGGGCGGCACGATGTAGACGTTGGTGATCACAGGCGACTCGTCGATCCGGATCACCGGGAAGTCGTCGAAATTGCTCTGCTGCACCTTGCCGTCCTTGAAGCTGATCTCGCCATATCTGGCGAGGCTCAGCCCCATGATCGCGGCGCCTTCGATCTGCGAGGCGATCCGCTCCGGGTTGACGTAGGTGCCGCAATCGATCGCGGTGTCGACCCGCGGCACCGTGAGCTTGCCCTTGTCGTCAACAGCCACTTCGACGATGGTCGCGATGTAGCTGACGAATGAGCGGTGCACGGCGATGCCGAGACCATGGCCTTTCGGCACGGTACGGCCCCACTCGCCCTTTTCGGCGACCAGTTCGACCACCTTGCGGAGCCGCGCAGTGTCGATCGGGTAGCTGTCATAGGGCTCGCCGTAGTTCCAGGGATCCTTCACCGAGGACAGGTTGACGATCCGCGGGCTTCCGATCAGCTCCAGCAGCATTTCCTTCTGGTCGCGGCCCGTCGCATGCGCGATCTCCCCGACCATGGATTGCACCGCGAAGGCGCGCGGGATGTTGGACACCGAGCGGAACCAGCCGATCCGCGTGAACGCGGCCGCTTCCGGATTCTCGCACTGCAGATTGGCGATCTCGAACGGGTTGTCGATCAGGCCCATGCCGAGCTCGAACGGCGCTTCGTGGTTGGCGCCGGCGGCGAAGGTCGAGGCGATGGTCGGCGCCACGCTGCGGTGCCGCCACGCAATCACCTTGCCGCTCTTGTCGAGACCCGCCTCGATCCGTTCCACGGAGACCGTGTGCAGGAAGTCGTGATGCACATCGTCCTCACGGGTCCACTGCACCTTGACCGGCGCGCCGAGTTCCTTCGACAACAGTGCCGCCTCGAGCGCGAAGTCGCATTTCGACTTGCGGCCGAAGCCGCCGCCGAGCAGCGTCACGTTGACGGTGACATTGTCCTCGGGGATGCCGAGGGTCTTAGCGACGTCCTCGCGGGTGCCGCCGGGGCTCTGCACCGGCGCCCAGATCTGAGCCTTGTCGCCCTTGACGTCGGCAACCGCGACCGGCGGCTCCATGCTGACATGGGCGAGATGCGGCAGATAATATTCGCCCACGATCACCTTGTCGGCGCTCTTCAGCGCCGCATCGACGTCGCCTTCCTTCCGCACCACGAGCCCGGGCTTGCGCGCGGCCTCCTCGAGCGAGGCACGATAGGTGGCGGAGTCGTATTTGGCGTTGGCGCCGTCATCCCAGACGATCTTCAGCGCGTCGCGGCCCTTGATCGCGGCACCGGTGTTGCGCGCGATCACGGCCACGCCGCCGAGCGGCTGGAACTTGGACGGCCAGGGCCAGCCTTTGACCTCCATGACCTTCTCGACGCCGGGCACCTTCATCGCCGCGCTGTCATCGAACGACTTGAGCTTGCCGCCGGTGACCGGCGGACGGGCGATGACCGCGTATTTCAGGCCGGGGAGGCGGACATCGGCGCCGTACTGAGCCTTGCCGGTGG
Source organism: Bradyrhizobium sp. JR3.5 (assembly GCF_054057015.1). Taxonomy (NCBI): domain Bacteria; kingdom Pseudomonadati; phylum Pseudomonadota; class Alphaproteobacteria; order Hyphomicrobiales; family Nitrobacteraceae; genus Bradyrhizobium; species Bradyrhizobium sp. JR3.5. The sequence goes on along the minus strand of NZ_JBSRYV010000002.1, from coordinate 1,367,718 downwards.
TGATGTCGTGCAGGTCGACGATCGAGACCTCGCCCTTGCCGAGATAGCGGAAGTTCTTCGGATCCTTCAGCTTGAGGCCCTCGATGCTCGGCACCGACTCCTTGGCGGCATCGGCCGCGAGATCGCCGAAGCCGATCTTGCGTCCGCTTGAGCTGTGCACAACCTCATGGTTCTGCGCCTTCACCTCGGCGACCGGCACGCCCCATTTCTTGGCGGCGGCGGCTTCCAGCATTGAACGCGCGGAGGCGCGCGATCTGGCGCATCGGGAACAGATAGTGCCGCGTGCTGCGCGACCCGTCGGTGTCCTGGTTGCCGAACTTGACCTCGTCGCCATGCGCCTGCTGGACATGGACGCGCGACCAGTCGGCCTCCATCTCCTCGGCGACGATCAAGGGCAGGCTGGTGCGGACGCCGGTGCCCATCTCGGAGCGGTGCGCCAGGATGGTGACGACGCCGTCGGGGGCGATCGCGACGAACACGCGCGGGTCGACCACGACGCCGTGCGGCATCTTGCCGGCACCGGTCTCATAGGCGAACGCCTGCCGCGTCATCACGGGTGCGGCGAGCACGAAAGAGCCGGCGATGCCGAGACCCTTGAGGATGCTGCGGCGCGAGACGTTCTCGACCTTCACGTGCTTCTCGAAGCCGCGGAGCTTGCGAGAATTGGTGGGTATGTTGGTGCGGATGTTCATGTCACACTCCCGTCGATGCGAGATGGACAGCATTCTCGATCCGCTGGTAGCAGCCGCAGCGGCAGATGTTGCCGGACATGGCTTCGCGGATCTGGTCGTGGTTGGGCTTCGGGTTCTGGTCCAGCAGCGCCGCGGCCTGCATGATCTGGCCGGCCTGGCAGTAGCCGCACTGCGGAACATTGACCTGGCGCCACGCCTTCTGCACCGGATGGTCGCCGGTCGGGTGCAGCCCCTCGATGGTGGTGACCTCGCGGCCGACGACGTCGGAGACCGAGGTGATGCAGGCGCGCACTGCTTCCTTGTCGACGATCACGGTGCAGGCGCCGCACAGCGCCTGGCCGCAGCCGAACTTGGTGCCCGTGAGGCCGGCTTCGTCACGGAGATACCAGAGCAGCGAAAGATTAGGGTCGCCGTCCCAATTCTGTTCCTGGCCGTTGATTTTTAGTTTGATCATGGTCTTTCCTCGCTCTGCTTAAGCTATTGACCGGTGCGGGCAGGGCGGAACGTCTTCCATTGCCTGCGGCCGCGTTGATGTTTGTTTTTGCCAAGATATTCGTGAGCCAAATTGCCGTGCGCCAAGGGGGGTGACGTCAAAGGCTTGCGCTTTGTTCCAAGCACTCCTCTCGCTTCTCGAGCGCCTTGCCCGGCGCAGCATGGTGAAGAACTGCGATGTTAGCAGAGGCAGGCCGCGGGGTGACTTCACAGCCAGGTGTTTTGCATTTCCGTTTGGCGAAAGCAGGGCCGTGCACGATGGAGACATGACATCCGGAGGTGGCCATCATGCGAGCGGCGCGGCCGCATCGCTGGTCCGTGCGGGTGCGTCGCGCTGAGGCCCCGCAGGGCGCAGGGGGCGTTCCGGGGCTGCTGCCGCGCCGAAACCGCCGGCACGGCATGGTAAGCATGGATGACAAAATCCCCACCGCAACGCACAAGCCATCTTGCGGCGGGGCGATTTCGAGGCTATTGCCTTCCCCCTCAACGCTCCCTTCGTCTAGCGGTTAGGACGCGGCCCTCTCAAGGCTGAAACAGGGGTTCGATTCCCCTAGGGAGCGCCAGTGATCTTCCATTCATTTTGATTTTCCTGCGGTTTTTGACAATTTCCCCAAACTGACTGAGGAGGTTTGGGGAATTCTGTTCGCCTTGTGATCTTCAAGCTTTGAGATTGCGCGACGGCCACCGCGGCGACGGTCAGCCTCGCGCGTGTAGCGCTCAGCCTCGCCGAGCGTCAGATGGCCCAGCGTGGCCATGATGTCGTGAGCGGTCGCGCCAGCGTCTGCGAGAAGTCGGCCAAAGGTCTTGCGAAGGCCATGCGGTCGGCAATCAAGCGGTAGCCCGGCCTCCGTCATCGCATCGCGCATCCATCCGCTTTAGCCGTCGACCGTGAATGGCTTGCCCCATTCGGTGGTCAAGATGCGGACGTGCTTGCGAGGGAGTGCGGCGAGGGCGGCGCAAAGGGATTGCGCTTTCTCGACCAAGACCGAAACGCCGGTTTTGCGCCTCGTGTACTCGAAATCGCCAGCGTCGGCCTGCACCCATGTCGTCAGGCTGGTGTCAATGCGAGCGAGCGGTGCCAACGTTGAGCATCAGCTCGTAAGCCGCGCGTTGCTTTGTGCCAAACGCCCATCGGTCCTCGAAGGCCTTCATTTCGGCATCTGTCCGGGTTGTACAAGGTATCGACCTTGATGCGGTCCCGCCACCAGGCTGAGGAGCGCAAGGCCTAACCAGCCGTACTCTCTTGTCGAGGCTTGTTCGGGTGCATTGACGCGACATCTCGCTGCCAGGGCCAGCGCCCCTCGATTTCGAGCGCCAGTGTCCAACTTAGGAAGGTGCGTACCAGGACCAGGCCGGCGAGGAGACCCAGGCTCGTAAAGGTAAGCTCTATGGCGATCGTTTTGACGATATCTGCTGCCACCAATACTTCGAGCCCGAGCAGAAGCGAACGTCCGATGCTGATCTTGTAGCCCTCGTAACGGGACGTGAGTCCGCGACGATAGACGTATCGGCTGGACCATATGATTCCCGCGACGATGATGAAGACTCCAAATATCTCGATGCCTATGCCGACCAAATGTATCCACTGGCTGGTGGTCATCTCGAAGGAGGGCAAGGGAAGGGAGCCGGAATTCATGCTTCAAGTGTCCCCTGCGTCGCAAAGCACAACGAGATCTGTCCGGTGAGCGACCAATTCGCGCACGGGACAGAAGGAACGGACCACGCCGGTCCGTCGCGGACAGCTTTCCGTGCCGCAGCCGTACCCGATTGACCTATGTCAAGACTGGCGCCGAAAACTAGCAGTCAATGAATCGTCGCGAGGACGTGAAATGCAGCTCTGGCTCATACCCACGATCTATGCCGCTTTGAGCATCGCAGGCGGCTTCGTGGTGCCGCGCCTCGAGTCCAGATTTCTCGCTATCAGCCTTCACCTTTCGACGTCGTCGGCCCAGGCGTATCTGTCGGCGGTTGCTTCTGGAATGATGGCCTTGACCGGCATCGTTTTCTCGATCGCCTTTGTGCTCGTCCAATTCAACGCTATCGTCTATTCGCCTCGTCTCGTCGTCTGGTTCGCACGCGATCGGCTCTTGTTTCATTCATTGGGCATGTTTGTTGCGACGTTCATGTACAGCCTCGCGACGCTGGCCTGGGTCGATCGCGCGGACGCGCCAAGCGTTCCTTTGCTGTCCGCGGCCATCGTGGCCGCGATGTTGATGGCTAGCGTGCTGATGCTTTCGCGGCTGGTCGAGCGCTTGAACAATCTTCAGATTACGCGGGTGCTGCAGATTCTGGGAGATAAGGGCAGGGAAGTCATCATCAGCACCTATCAGGCCGCCCCATGGTTGACATCCGGCGAGACGATTCAAGCGCAGCAACCATCCAGAGGGACGGTGCTTACGGTCAAGCGTACCGGAAATCCGCGATCGGTTACGTCAATCGATATCGCTGGGTTGGTAGGCTATGCGCGTCGGATCGACGGAGTCGTCACATTGGATTGCGCCGTCGGCGATACGTTGCTCCAGGATACAACCATCTTGCATGCTCACGGCAAGGTCGCCTTGGTCTCGGAGGAGCAGTGGAACGCATGCATTCATCTCGGCGACCAACGCACCTTCGAGCAGGATCCAAAGTACGCGTTACGCTTGCTGGTCGATATCGCCATTAAGGCCCTGTCTCCAGCAATCAATGATCCCACAACGGCGGTTCAGGCTATCGACCAGATCGAGGACCTGCTGCGGCGGCTGGCAAAATGCGATCTGGAGACCTGCAGCGCGCATGATCAGGAGGGTGTTCTGAGGGTGATCTACCGGATGCCAACCTGGGAAGATTACCTCGCACTCGCCTTCGATGAGATTCGGCAGTTCGGATCGACTTCCATTCAGGTCATGCGCCGCTTGCGCTCCGCTTTGTTGGAGCTTGCCGACTGTATCGGCAGTGAGCGTGCGGTTATAGTTCGCGCTTATCTCAGCCATCTCGATTCCAGCATCGAACGGTCGGGCTTCGATCTGCAGGATCGCGCCGCGGCCCGTATCGAAGACCGGCAGGGGCTAGGCTTGTCGCATCGGCACGAGGACGGCAAAGTCGATCGGTCCGCATTGATGGAATCGGCCGGACGGGCTGCATCGTGACCGCCGGGTCATCCGGATCGATGCGAGCAAGACTGCGGGCTCCGCGGGTCGCCGCAGTGGCCGGCATCCTGTTTTCGCTGCTGCTCCTTGCGGTATTCCTGTTGATGCGCGGCTCCGTGCCGGCCGATCCGCTCGAACCTGGAGCATGGCTCGAGGGTGGAACGGGGAATGTGGCACTGGCCCTCAATCTGGTGCCCTTCGCCGGCGTCGCCTTTCTTTGGTTCGTCGGGTTTCTTCGCGATCGCCTCGGCGCGCAGGAGGATCAGTTCTTTGCGACGATCTTCCTCGGCAGTGCGGTACTGCTGCTCGCTATGCTGTTCACCGCCGCGGCCGTCATCGGCGCGGTCATTCTTGCCTTTCACGCAGCACCCGGAACGCTGATCAATTCGGCGACCTTCCATTTTGGCCGCGGCTTGGCCTATGGAATGGTCAACGTCTACCTGGTCAAGACCGCTTCGGTTTTCATGATCACGACGTCGACGATTGCACTCTACACCGGCCTGACTCCCCGGTGGCTGGCGCATGGGGGTTATACAGTGGCGGCGATATTGCTGATCGGCAGTTATTTCATCGATTGGAGCCTTGTCGTATTCCCATTCTGGGTGCTCTTGGTGAGCGCGAATATCTGGTTTGAACGGGACCACGGAGCTCAGCAAGCCCCCTGACGCGGGTCCGTCAGGTGCGGCTGGCACTTCAAGTTCACCGCCACGTCAGCGCTACGTGAGCTTCAGAACAAGATGGACCGTTTGTGGATCCCGGGTCGAGACGGGTTTAAAGCCGAACTTGCGGAACACGTTCAGCATCGCCGCGTTTTCCGGCAGGACTTCCGCGGTCAGTTCCTTTAGCCCGGCATGACCCGCGAGCTTGATGAGATGGCGCATCAGCATCGAGCCGATCCCGCGCGCCTGCCAGGAATCGATCACCATGAAGGCCATCTCGGCCCGCCCGGGCGCGAAGACGATATATCGGCCGCCGCCGATGATGACCTTCCGGCCGGCTTGCTCGGCGAGTACCGCCAACGCCACGTGGTTGCTGAAGTCGATGTCCAGGAAGAACGCACGCTCCTTGTCGGAGAAATGGCGTTTCATCACGAAGAACCGGCGCTGGAGCGACCGGGCACTGGTCTGCTCCAGCGCCGCCAGCATGTCGGCTTCATCATCCGGCCGGAGCGCTCGAATTTCGACCGGCCGACCGTCGCGCGAATTTTCGTGGGCGATGTAGTTGGCGAAATCCGACATTGAGAGGCTTTCCTGTCTTACGCCGGGGCAGCGATCTCGACCGGCGTCCATGAATGAATCCGTCGGGCAGCCCGCGTTCGCTTGATCTGGATCAAGACAGGCGCGCGAAGGCGCCAGCTACGCTTGGTCGCAGCAGGCACGGCTAGAGGATAGAGGCGCGGACGTGAAAACCCTTCGTCAGCTTCTTACCGGAGAGGAAATGGTCCAGCTCCTGATCCGGCTCGGACTGCTCGGCTTGTTGATCTTCTGGACATTCGTCCTGATGCGACCGTTTGTGCCGATCCTGGCATGGGCTTTCGTGCTCGCGGCTGCACTCAATCCCGCGTTCGTCCTGCTTGCCAAAATCCTCGGCGGACGGCCGAAGCTTGCGGCGGCCGCGCTCACACTGATCAATCTTGTCATCGTCATCGGGCCGGCGGCTTGGCTCGGCCTGAGCGCGCTGGATGGACTCAAGGACTTCGCCGGACGGTTGACCACGGGCGATCTGGTGCTCCCTTCGCCTCCCCAGGCCCTCAAGAGTTGGCCGCTGATAGGATCGCAGCTCTATGAGCTGTGGGACCAAGCTACAACCAATCTCCGCTCCGTTCTGCATCAAGTTGCGCCGCATCTGAAAAGCGTCGCGGCCACTTTACTTGCCTTTGCGGGCGGTGCTGGCCTCGGCGCGATCAAGTTCCTGCTTTCCGTGGTTGTGGCGGGCGCCATCCTTCCGTTTGGATCGCAGCTTGTGGCGGCCGGGAGGGGTTTTCTGTCGCGGATCGTGCCGGACCAAAGCGAGCATTTTCTTGACTTGGCCGGTGCAACGATCCGTGCGGTGTCCCAAGGCGTGATCGGCGTCGCGATCATCCAGTCGCTGCTCGCCGGTGTCGGCTTCAAGATGGCCGGCATCCCGAGCGCCGGCCTGTTGGCGCTCCTGGTCTTGCTGCTGTCTATCGTTCAGATCGGTGCAACGATCATCATTCTGCCCGTGATCATCTGGATCTGGACCGACAAGGACATCACCACGGCACTCCTGCTGACGTTGTTCCTTGGGGTCGTCGCCATTCTCGACAACATCCTGAAGCCGCTGCTGATGGGGCGCGGGCTGACGACGCCGACACTGGTCATCCTGATCGGCGTGATTGGCGGCACGCTTGCGCACGGAATTGTCGGCCTCTTTGTCGGGCCGATCATCCTGTCGGTGGCTTGGGAGCTCGCCGTGGCCTTGGATCCGATCGGATCGGGCCAGCTTGCAAGTAACCGGCGAGCGTTGACCTAAATCAACGTCCTGCACCGCAACTCACCTTGTATGAGACGAGATACCAGTGAGGTCGGATCAACATGTCGACGGAAACTCCAAACCTGCCGGGCGGTGCTATGTCCGGGCTTGTCGCCTCGGCAGTGGAATACATGGTCGATGCAGGGCAACGGAGCGTGCTGTTCCTGGACATCATGCGCCGGCGTGGCGACCAGTACCGTGAACACGTCGCCCAGACGGCGCCGCATGTCCTGCAATATGCCGCTGAATTGATCATCGACGGTCGCAAGCTGGATGAACCGGTCAACTACGCGCTCGTCCGCATCATTCCGCCCGCGGGCGTCGAGATCGATCCGGAGCGGCGGCCGTTCATCGTGGTCGATCCGCGCGCCGGGCACGGTCCCGGAATTGGCGGGTTCAAGGCCGATAGCGAGATCGGCGTTGCGATGAAGGCTGGGCATACCTGCTACTTCGTCGGGTTCCTGCCGGAACCGATGCCCGGGCAGACCATCGAACGCATCGCGCGCGCCGAAGCGCGGTTCATCGAGAAGGTTATCAGCCTGCATCCCAAGGCTGACGGCAAGCCCTGCGTGATCGGCAATTGCCAGGCTGGCTGGGCCGTCATGATTCTGGCGTCGCTGCGGCCGGAGCTGTTCGGGCCGTTGATCATCGCCGGCGCTCCGCTCGCCTATTGGGCGGGTGTGCACGGCAAATATCCGATGCGCTATTCGGGCGGCCTGTTGGGCGGGAGCTGGTTGACCGCGCTGACCAGCGATCTCGGAGCCGGCAAGTTCGACGGCGCCTGGCTGGTGCAGAACTTCGAAAACCAGAATCCCTCGAACACGCTGTGGACCAAGCAGTACAATGTCTATTCCAAGGCCGACACCGAGGCCGATCGCTACCTCGAATTCGAGCGCTGGTGGGGCGGACACGTCAACCTGAATGCCGAGGAGATCCAGTTCATCGTCGATGAGCTCTTCATCGGCAACAACCTCGCCGCCGGCAAGATCGAGATGTCCGACGGCCAGAAGGTCGACCTGCGCAACATCAGGTCTCCGATCGTGGTGTTCTGCTCCAAGGGCGACAATGTCACCCCGCCGCAGCAGGCGCTGGATTGGATCCTCGATTGCTACGCCGACGTCGACGAAATCAGGGCCTACGGGCAGACGATCGTCTACACGGTTCACGAAAGCATCGGCCATCTCGGCATCTTCGTGTCCGGCGGGGTCGCCAAGAAGGAGCATGCGGAATTTTCCAGCAACATCGATCTGATCGATGTGCTGCCGCCCGGACTTTACGAAGCGACCTTCGAGGCCAAGGGCGAAGAAACCACAAGCTCCGATCTCGTCGTCGGCCAATGGGTGATGCGCTGCGAAGCACGGACACTCGACGACATTCGTGCCATGGGCGGTAACTCGCCCGAGGACGAGCGGCGCTTTGCCACCGCCAAGCGTGTCTCGGAGCTCAATCTCGCCGCCTACAAGAAATTCGTCCAGCCGTGGATCAAGAGCATGGTGACACCGCAGATGGCGGAAACGATGCGCAATCTGCATCCGCTGCGGCTCCAGTATGAGGCCCTCAGCAGCCATAATCCGTGGATGACGGCAGTTAAGTCGGCCGCTGACGACATAGAAGAGAGCCGCAAGCCGGTTTCGAAGGACAATCCCTTCCTGGTATTTCAGGAGCAGATGTCCAAGCAGATCGTGCATATGCTGGATAGCTGGCGCGACTCGCAGGAGGCGCTGAGCGAGGCGATCTTCCTCAACGTCTATGGCTCGCCGGCGCTGCAGGCGGCCGTCGGCATCGATCCGAAGGCCGAGCCATCGCGCAGGCGCGAAATGCCGCCCGAACACCGTGCAATGCTCGAGAAGCGGATCGCGGAACTGAAGTCCAAGATCGGTGACGGCGGCCTTCGCGAAGCGGGAATTCGTGGCCTGCTCTATGCCGGATCGGTGCGAGGGATGGTCGACGAACGCAGCCTCGAGGCGCTGCGCAACTTGCGCCGCCAGGATACAGGTGCGCGCATGACGCTGTCCGAGTTCAAGATGCTGGTCCGGGAGCAGTTCTTCATGCTGCTGCTGGACCAGGAGGCTGCGTTGGCGGCAATATCTAAATTGTTGCCCGAGAATGCCAATGAACGTCGCGCGGCCTTTGCGGCGATCCAAGAGGTGCTGTCAGCCAGCAGCGAAATTTCGGGTGAAGTCGCCAATCGTCTCAATCGTGTTGGTGAGTTGTTCGGCGTCGATGCAGGGGCGGCGTCGAAAGTTGCCCCTTTCGATCCCAAGGCGAAAGCGTCGTAACACCGGTTGGAAGGGACGGCATCATGTCAGCCGACACGCAGTTACCCAGCAAGTACGACCGCCTGATCGCGGCGGCCAAGGCCGTGCCTGCGGTCCCGACCATTGTCGTGCACCCTTGCGATGAGACTTCGCTGCGCGGCACGGTCGAGAGCGCAAGGGCTGGCATCATCCGGCCGATCCTGGTCGGTCCCGAGAGGAAGATCAGGGACACTGCAAGCAAGCATGGTCTCGACATCTCCGGCTTCGAGATCGTCGATGCCGCGCATAGCGAGGAAGCCGCCTCCAAGAGTGTCGAACTGATCCACGCTGCCAAAGGCGAAATGCTGATGAAGGGCAGCCTGCACACCGACGAACTGATGCGCGCTGTCACTGCAAAAGTGGGCGGCCTGCGCACCGATCGTCGCATCAGCCATGTGTTCGTGATGGACGTGCCGGCCTATGCCGAAACGCTGTTCGTGACGGACGCGGCGATCAACATCTTTCCGGACCTCGACGCCAAGCGCGACATCATCCAGAACGCAATTGATCTCTATAACGAGGCCGGGTTCGGCAAAACGCCCCGCGTGGCGATCCTGTCTGCGGTCGAAACCGTCACCACCAAGATTCCGTCGACGATCGAGGCGGCGGCGCTCTGCAAGATGGCTGACCGCGGCCAGATCACCGGCGGTGTGCTCGACGGGCCGCTGGCGTTCGACAATGCGATCGACCTGGAGGCAGCACGAATAAAGGGCATCAAGTCCGAGGTCGCCGGGCGGGCGCAGATCCTGCTCGTTCCCGACCTCGAGGCGGGCAATATGCTGGCCAAGAACCTCGCTTATTTTGCCAAGGCCGATGGTGCCGGTATCGTGCTCGGCGCCCGGGTTCCGGTCGTTTTGACGTCGCGCGCGGACTCGGCGCGCGCGCGAATGGCATCGTGTGCCGTGGCGGCGCTCTATGCCAATGCGCGACGCCAGCGTGCTCCAACAGTAGCTGCGTGATCGGCATGGATACCATCCTCGTCGTCAACGCAGGTTCCTCAAGCGTAAAGTTCCAGATCTTTTTGGTCGAGGGGGAGGGCAGACTGCGGCGGCAGATCAAGGGCCAGGTCGACGGAATTGGCAGTCGGCCGCGCTTGCGGGCAAGAGGTGTGAGCGGCGATCCGCTGGCTGACCGCGCCTATCCGATTGAAGCCATTCCGGATGTCCCGGCCGCAATGGGCATCGCCGGCGCATGGTTGCGAGACGAGCTTCGCATTCACCCGATAGCTGTCGGGCATCGCGTGGTGCACGGCGGTCCGGACTTCGACCGGCCGGTCCTGATTGACCACGGGGTGGTCGCCCGCCTGGACCGGTTCGTCAGCCTCGCACCGCTGCATCAGCCGCACAATCTGGCGCCGATCCGCTCGATCCTCGCCGGCTTTCCGGCATTGCCGCAGGTCGCCTGTTTCGACACTGCGTTTCACCGCACGCACAGCGCGGTCGCCGATCATTACGCGATTCCGCGTCAGCTCCACGCCGATGGCGTGCGGCGGTACGGCTTTCACGGCTTGTCCTACGAATACATCGCAAGAGCCTTGCCACAGGTCGCGCCCGATATCGCGAAGCGCGGGGTGATCGTCGCCCATCTCGGCAGCGGTGCCTCGATGTGTGCGCTGAAGGAAGGGCGGAGCATCGAGAGCACCATGGGCTTTCACCGCGCTGGATGGTCTGCCGATGGGAACGCGTCCCGGTCAGATCGATCCCGGCGTCGTGCTCTATCTTCTATCCGAGAAGGGAATGTCGGCATCGGACGTGCAGAATTTCCTCTATCGTGATTGCGGATTGAAGGGGCTCTCCGGCATCAGCAACGATATGCGGGAGCTTGAGGCCAGCGAAGACGCCAACGCCAGATTGGCGATCGACTATTTCGTTTATCGGATCGGACTCAATGCCGGCATGCTTGCAGCCGCGTTGCAGGGGCCGGACGCCTTCGTCTTCACGGCCGGCATTGGCGAGAACTCCGCAACCATCCGCGCACGCGTGGGAGAGCAGCTGGGATGGCTCGGTGTCACGCTGAATCCTGCCGAGAATTCCCGCCACGCGTCCCTCATATCGGGCCCCGACAGCCTCATTCCGGTCTATGTCGTGCCGACCGACGAGGAATTGATGATCGCGCAGCACACGCTGTCGCTCCTGATCAACAGGCCATCGCCGAACCCCAAACAAGCGAGGGTGTCATGATCCCAGTATTTCCGGATACCAAGGTTGCCCTGAAAGGGAAAAAAGGCATCATCGTCGGCATCGCCAACGATCAATCCATCGCTTGGGGCTGTGCAAGGGCATTTCGAGCGCTCGGGGCGGAGCTTGCGGTTACCTATCTGAACGAGCGTGCCCGGAAGCACGTCGAGCCGCTTGCGCAAGCGCTCGAAGCGCCGATCTTCATGCCGCTTGACGTGATGGTGGAGGGGCAGACCGAGGCGGTGTTCGAGCGGATCGGAAAGGAATGGGGACAGCTCGATTTCATGCTGCACTCGATCGCCTTCTCGCCAAAGGAAGCGCTGCACGGACGCGTGGTCGATGTCGGCCGCGATGGCTTTTTGAAGACGATGGATGTCTCGTGCTGGTCGTTCATGCGGATGGCGCATCTGGCTGAGCCGCTCATGAAGAACGGCGGCACGATGTTCACCATGACCTATTACGGCAGCCAGATGGTGGTCGAGAATTATAATGTGATGGGCGTGGCGAAGGCGGCGCTTGAGGCTGCCGTCCGTTACATTGCTGCCGAACTGGGGCCGAAGGGCATCCGCGTGCACGCGATCTCGCCGGGGCCGCTCGCCACGCGGGCTGCGTCAGGCATCCCCGAATTCGACGAGCTGATGGACAAGGCTCAATCGAAGGCGCCGAGTCGTAGCCTCGTCAGCATCGATGACGTGGGCAACGCCACGGCATTTCTGGCGCTCGACGGCGCCAAGCTGATCACAGGCGGAGTGCTCTATATCGATGGCGGCTATCACATCATAGATTGAGCGTGATTGGCGCGCGTCTGGCGCGCACCGCTCAGCGATAGTGCAGGGCGATCAACTCGGCGACGCAGGCAGGCTTCTTGCCGCCTTCGATCTCGATGACGAGATGATAGTTGACCCGTAGGCCGTCGGGCGGCACGTCCTCCGTCTCGGCGACGGTGACGCGGCCGCGCAGCCTGGAGCCCGCCGGCACTGGGGCCAGGTACCTGATCCTGTCCGCGCCATAATTGAGGGTATTGCGCAGTCCCTTCAGGCCCATTACCGACCGGATGAACATCGGCGCGAGCGCGAGCGACAGCAGGCCGTGCGCGATCGTGGTGCCGCCGGGCAACTCCTTCTTCGCGCGCTCCTGGTCGACATGGATCCATTGCTCGTCGCAGGTCGCCTCCGCAAAGCGGTTGATGCGATCCTGGGTCACCTCGACCCAATCGCTGGCCCCGATCTCAGTGCCGACGGCGGATTTGATCTCGTTGAAGTCGCTAAATATCCGCATGTTCGTTCCCTGCTCATATCTTCATTTCGGGGACAGTATCGGGAATCACGAGTTCGGCGTCCGTGACCGCCATGACTTCGCCGACGCTGACGCCGGGCGCGGTTTCCAGCAGGGTGGCCTTGCCGTCGGGGAAGCCGATCACCGCGAGGTCGGTCACCACCAGGCTAACCGCCCGCGCCGAGGTCAGGGGCAGGTTGCATTGCTTGACGATCTTCGATTTGCCCTTGGCCGCGTGCTGCATGGCGACGATGACGCGCTTCGCGCCGCTCACGAGATCCATCGCGCCGCCCATGCCCGGTACCATCTTGCCGGGGATCATCCAATTGGCGAGATGTCCGTGCGCGTCGACTTGCAGACCGCCAAGCACGGTGACATCGACATGGCCGCCGCGGATCAAGGAGAAAGACATTGCGCTGTCGAAGGTCGAGGCGCCGGGCAGGGCGCTGATTGGCCGACCGCCAGCGTCCGTCAGCAACGGATGCGCCAATCCCTGCTCGGGGATCGGCCCGGTGCCGATCAACCCGTTTTCCGACTGAAAGAACACGTTCAAGCCAGGTGGAACGTAGTTCGCGACCAGCGTTGGAATTCCGATCCCCAGATTAACGAGATCGCCGGAATGGAGTTCCTGCGCGACCCGCCGGGCGATGATCTCCTGTGCGTCCATGCTTTCACCCGTTCGGGTTCGTAATGAGATAGTCGACCAGCGGCGCCGGCGTCACGACATGGTCGGGCCCGATGACGCCGACGGGCACGATGTGCTCCGCCGTCACGATCACGGTATCGGCCGCCATCGCCATAACCGGATTGAAGTTGCGCGCAGTCAGCGCGTAGGAGAGGTTGCCGAGATAGTCGGCGAGAAAGGCGTGCACCAGGGCGAACTGCGCCCGCAGTGCGGTCTCGAGCAGGTACGGCTTGCCGTCGACCTCGATCTGGCGCTTGCCCTCCGCGACCAACGTGCCGACGCCGGTCGGCGTCAGGACGCCGCCGAGACCGCATCCACCGGCGCGAATGCGCTCGACGAACGTTCCTTGCGGAATGAGATCGACGGCGACCTGGTTAGCGAGCATTTGCTGCTGTGCCTTCGGATTGAGCCCGATATGGGTCGCAATGAGACGCGACACGAGCGCAGCATCGAATAGTTTGCCGACGCCTTTGCCGGGCACCGTCGCGTCGTTGCTGACGATGGTGAGTCCGCTCTTTTGCTGCCGCACCACCTCATCAAGCAGGCGCTCCGGCGTTCCAACACCCATGAAGCCGCCGACCATGACGGTGGCGCCGGCCGGGATCATCGCGACAGCTTCTTCGACGGAAACGGCCCTCATGATTGTAACTCCGGTCTGCAGGCGATCAAAGAAAGGCGACGGTGAATGAATGTTGGCGTGCCATCACCACGCTCCATTGATCTGCATCAAGGCTTCTCATCATTCGCGAACGATGACGCCGACGCCTTCGAGCGCTTCGCTCCAAAGCTTGCGCACTTCGGCGTGACGTTTTTCAAGAGCCGCGTTGACGGCCTCGCGAAATGGCACGAGTGCCGAACCCTTGAGGAACAGGATTTGTGCCTGCAGGAGTCGGCCGCTTTCGAATTCGATGCGGCGCAGCGCCATCATGAAGGGGTCGCTGGCATTGGCTTCTAGCGGGAGCAAGGCTGCCGGCCGTATGCCGGCATGAACGGCATGTGCAAGCGTTGCGAGATCGAGCGCCAGCGCCAGGGGACGATCCGGAATCTCTTCGGGCGGCCGAGGGAACCATGCCGTCTCCCACGACATCGCCATATAGCCCAGCGCGACATCCGGCACCCACGTGGTCGCGCGCAGCAGCAGAGAAACGATCTCCGCCTCGTGGTAGAACTGCGCGTTCAATTCGGTCTGCCAGGCGGATTCCAGCTTCGGGGGCAACGCAAATGCGAACTGGCGTGCCAGTGCGCCATGGGCGGAGGTCAGGAACGCGGCGGCGCGCGTCTGCTGACGCGGCGGCACGCGGCCTTCGGAGTCGAGCGGCCCGAAAAATGCGCTCATTGGGTCGTTCCCTGCACCGGGATCGCGCGTAGATGATCATAGCCGGCCGGAAATGGAACGAGCTCGCCGCCGGCGTCCTCCGGAGCGATCCAGACCGCCTTGTTGCCGTGCCAGCGACCGGCCAGCACATCCTCCGCGAAACGCGCGAGCAGGTCCGCGGTCAGCGCCGGTTTTTCCAGCGTGAAGGCGTGATAGGCTCTCGGGATGATCACCAGCGAGCTGTCGGGGATATGGACGCGCAGCGTCTCGTGCAGTGCGCGCGGCGTCAGGAAGTCGAATTCGCCGTTCAGGATCATGGTCGGTACGCTGATCGACGGCAGCTGCGGTGTCAGCGGCTGGAAGTCGAGGAAGGACTCCATCAGGTTTTGCAGGGCGTAGACGTCGTTGACCAGCCATCCCTGCCGCTTCACGCTGTCGAGCTTGTCCAGCACCGGCTCCAGCCACTGATCGGAGACGTTCATCGGCAGCAGCAAGTCCTGTAGATAGCCCGTGCCGCCGAGGATCAACCCGGTGCGCAGGGCATTGCCGAGCAGGAGGAGTTGCGGCGGAAGTTCCGCGAAGCAGCTCATCGGCACCAGCCCTGCCAGCCGCTCGCCATGCGCGACGGCATAGCGTAGCGCGATCAGGCCGCCGAAGCTGATGCCGCTGAGAAAAACGGGGACCTTGCCGAGCTCGCCGATCAAAAGATGAAGCGCTGCGACCTGGTCGTCCTGATTGATGAAGAGGGCGGGCTTGTCGGACTCACCTTGGCCGAGCAGGTCGAATGTCGCGACGCGAAAGTGACGCGTGACGAGGGCGTCGCGATAGGCCGCCCACAGCTCGGCATATTGCGTGAGTCCGTTGACCAGCACAAAGGCGGGGGCATCCGTCGGCCCCTCGAGCTCATAGCGTATGCGATATGAGCCGTGACTGAGAAAGGGCATTGCGGCGGTCCGCACCAGAGGAATGACAATAAATACTCGTCCATGAAAACGGTAATCCCTTGAGCTATATCAACGGTCGACCGAGACGCCGTACCTAGCCTCCTTTCAAAGCTGCCAGGAGGAATCGGCCATGACCGCAAGAAATTTTGCAAGGCATTGCTTTGTCAGCGTGCTCCTGTTGCTGATCGGCACCGCCCTTGCAGTTGCGCAGCCCCTTACCCGCCGCTCATCGCAGATGCAGCATGATGAGCTCAAGAAGACGATCGAGATTGCCAACTTCCGCCTCGGCGGCAAATACGATCTGAGCGATCCCTCGAAATGGGAGAATGGTGGCGAGGGCGGCGTCACGCTGGAATCACTTGATGCCGGCAAGCTGCATAGCGCCTACATCGCGGTCGGCACGCCACGTCGCAACGCCGCCGGCGAGATCACCAATGCCGTGATCATCAATTCCTATTATTCCGGCGATTCCACCGACATGTACGAGCAGTGGGTCAAGGGCGCTGCCCTGTCGGGCGGTGTGCCGATCATTGGCCCGGGTCGGCCGATCGATACCGATCGCTACTACGTCGTCATGGTCGATCCGCTCGGCACCTGGGGCGCAAGCAAGCCGTCCGACGGCCTCGGCATCAAGTTTCCGCAGTACAGCTACTACGACATGGTCCAGGCGAACTACCGCATGCTGCGCGACGGCTTGAAGATCGCGCACGCCGCGCTCATCACTGGCGTCTCGATGGGCGGTACGCAGACCTATGTCTGGGGCGTCATGCATCCGGATTTTATGGGTGGGCTGATGCCGATCGGCGGCACCACGCAATCGGACGCCGAAGATCCGGTCGGCAACTGGACGTTCCAGTTGATGACCGCTGCCATCGAAGCCGATCCGGTATGGCAGGCCACGAAGGGCGACTACTATGAGCTGCCCAAAGAGAAGCATCCGATGCTCGGCGTGGCATTCGGTTGGTCGGTGCTCGGCTTGACGGGCTATGATTTCGGCTTCCGAACGACGCAAAGCTTTTCGGCAGTACAGCCGGAAGTGTTTTATTGGGACCCACCGAACGAGAAGGCGGGCAGCAGCGTGATCACGCGCGCCAAGCTGTATGACGCCGTTGATCTCGTTTGGCGTAACCGCGTTGGTGAGGCACACAACGTCAATCCATATCTCGGTCGCATCCAGGCCCGTACCCTGGTGATGCACATCACCAACGACCAGTGGCTGAACTACAAGCTGGCCGAACGCGCCGTCGATCGGGTCCCCGGTGCACAGATCATCGGCGAGGAAAGCCCAGTTGCCCATTACGGCGTATTCCCGATCATCAACCACCGGAAGAACGACCCGAAATTCGTCGCCTTCATGGATGATGTGGCGAGCCTGGACCGGGCGCAGACGTACGTCGACAAGAACTATCGCGTGCCCGGCGTTGCCGAGAACATCGACCCGACCAAATCGTTCTGGAAGAACTATGTGACCTATCCGTATCCGGTCAAATACGCGACCGCGAAGGACAAACGTGGCACGTCCTGGCAAATCGGCTACATGGACGAGTACGCCGGCACCGACAAGGACCCGAAAGTACTTGTCATCATCCATGGCAAGGGCGCGTTCGCCGGGCATTACGGCAATGTCATGCAGTATGCTTTGCGCAGCGGGTTGCGTGTCATCGCGCCCGATCTGCCGCATTACGGCATGTCCGGGCCCGGCAATCTCGACAAGAGCCCGGCGCGCACCATGCAAGACATGCGCGAGGTCATTTATGACCTCGTGGTCAACCAGCTCGGCGTCAAGAAGGCGTATTATCTCGGCCACTCGCTCGGCGGTCAGTTCGTGATGGGCTACGCCCTGACCTGGCCGGACGCAGTGCAGGGTCTCGCGCTCGAGGCGCCGTCCGGTCTGGAGGAATATCCGCGCGACATCACCATCGCCAAGGACAAGAGAGCGCGGCTGTTCGATGAGGCCTTCGGCCGCGACTTCGACAAGTGGAAGCAGGCCTGGGACCAGACCGGCATCCTCGCTTCGGAGATGGGGCGTTCCGAACAGAACATCCGCGACTTCTTCTATTTCAAGAAGCGCGATCCGGACACCAACGCCGTGTCGGCTGCCAAGAGCGGCTATTTCTTCAGCGACAGCGAATATGCCCGCTTCCACACCGAGCAGCGCGTCGGGCTGACCAAGGGCAATCCCAAGGAGCTGGAGCAGTGGTGCAACGTCTTCATCTTCGACGTCTACACGATCGGGGCGGAGCTGCAGCAGGATGATCCCAAGAACTTGTACGAACGGCTTACCCAGATCAAGGCGCCGATCTTCCTGTCGTTCGGCGACAAGGAGCCTTTCATCCCGACGCCTGCGTTCAACGGGCTGACGGACCTCGGACGCGACGTCATTACGCCGTTCATGTCGCGCATGACCAATGCCGGCAACCGGCCGATCCTGAAGATCTACCCGGAGACCGGGCATTTCATCCATACGGATAATCCGGTGGAGTTTCCGGTCGACGTCGTGGACTTCGTGACCAAGGGAACGGTCGATACCAGTTCGCCGCTCGGCACCGACCGCATGATCAAGGGAGCGGTGGTATCGGCATTGCCTGTGGCGCCGACGCCGGCCGGTGCGGCGCCGACGGCCGGCCTGAACAAGTAGGCCAGGTCATGTCAACGGTGCAGGCGGGTGAAGTGCGATTGGGTTGGCGGGAGTGGGGCAAAGGCGACACCACCGTCGTCTTCATCCACGGCAATCTCGCCAGCAAGGATTGGATAGAGCTCGCCGCGCCGCTCTTTCCCATCGGCCTGCGGGTGATCGGGATCGACTGGCGCGGCTGCGGCGACAGCGATCGGCCGCAGCCCGCGGCCGACTATTCCAACTATTCCATGCAACAGCACGCAGAGGACATGCTGGCGGCGCTGGATGGGTTGGGTATCAAGTTCTGCCATCTCGCAACCCATTCGACCGGCGGCATCATTGCCGCGCGGATGCTGGAGATGCACCCGCATCGGTTCGGGCGCGTACTCGCGCTCGATCCGGTGACGCCGCTCGGCATGGCCTTCAATGCGGACCAGATCGGCCTTTTCCGTGCGATGATGGCAAGCAAGGAGCTGACGCGGACGGTTATGGCCACGGCGGCGTCTTCGCTGTTCGTGCCGGACAGCATGGCGCCGAATGCGATCCCGCGATTCCGCGACGGGCTCGGGGATATCCAGGCGCTGTTCGACCGGATCATCGAACAGACCTTTGGCGTCTCCGAAGGAATTTGGATCGGAACGCCGGTCAATCTCACCCGTGAGCGGGAGAGTGGCGAACTGGAACGCCGCATGCGGGACATCCGCCATCCACATCTGGTGCTGTGGGGTGAGCGGGACGGCTGGATTCCGCCTTCGGATCTTCGTGCAATGGCCGAGGCGATGCCGGATTGTCGGCTCGTCATCGTACCCGGTATCGGGCACTCAATGAATCTCGAGCTGCCGGCCCTTTACGCCGGCTATTTCGGCGCCTGGTTCGGGGGACTTGCCGCGTAACTGCAAACGAGCAAAGGAGCATTGTCATGCCAGAGATCAATCCATCCGCCGACAAGATGCGCGCGATGCTGACCGAAACACTCGACCGCCTCCGAAAGGCCAATGAGGAGTATTTTGCGCTGCTGGAGAAAGGCTTGAGTTCCTCGCCGCTGCCCATCGCCGACCAGGCCAAGCAGTTCTGTCACTTCATGCAGCGCAACGTTACCGCGACGTTCGACCTCGGCGACAAGCTCGTCCAGGCTAAGGACATGCAGGACGCGCTCAAGACGCAGTCGGAGTTCTTCCAGGACCAGATGCGAGCACTGACCGACCAGGCCAAGAACATGGGCGAGACGGCCATGAAGGCTGCAAGTGGAATGTTCGGCCACAAGGGCTGAAGCTGTAGAGACATCGGAATTGGAATCGTCCAGCTGGCCTGGCGCCGCGTCGGTGCTCGGTCAGATCGCGAGAACGTAGGGGAACTTCATGGCAGAAACGACGAAACTCTCGGTCGAGAAGGCGCTCGAAAAGCTGCGCGGTGGCGATCGGCTGAAATCGAGGGATCAGCAGCTCGATGAAAAGACCGAGGCCCTGAATGAAGAGGTCAGGCGGATGCGAGCGCAGAGATTGCGTCTTGACCAAAGCAAGCCTAAACGCAGCTGAGGCTTGACTGGTCCATATGACGCTTCAATTCCTGGTCGGCGCCGTCGTCAGCGGGATCAACATCATGATCCACGCGATGGTAACTGTCGGCGCCATCGGCATCGCCCGGTCGGCCGGGCTACGCCATACGGCGTGGCCGAGATTGCATCTGATGGCCGTTATGGTCGCGACTGCGACTGCCTTGATGATAGCGCACACGCTCGAGATCCTGGTATGGTCGCTGGCATATCGCATTTTCAGGGTGGCACCCGCCGGTAGCGATCTGATCTATTTTGCCTTCGTCAATTACACCACGCTTGGCTACGGCGACATCACGCCGGTCGAGGCGTGGCGCCTGACCGGGCCGATGACGGCCATGAACGGCATCCTGATGTTCGGCTGGTCAACCGCCGTCCTGTTCGAAGTGTTGCGCAAGACGCTCGAGCATTTGGCGGCGATCGCCGCGCCGGACTTCAGTTCTGAAGATCGAGACTAGAAGCGCGATGGGGTCAGGTTGAATCGTCATCGCACTTTAGCTCTTTGTTTGAGCATGATCTTTTCGGAAAACCGCTTCACACTTTTCCGGATCATGCTCTAGCCGCAGCCAGTTGGCGGTAGTCGAAAATCGCATCAACGGCTGATATGGGTTCTTCGACCTCGGTTCGCCCGCATAATCGTTCGTGCAAGAAAAGGCCCCGGCAGAATTCTGCCGGGGCCTTCTGATTATTGGTTCTCGACGATCAATATCGGGCGACGACGGGACCGCCGAACCGATAATTGAGATGGATGGTCAGCAGGTCGACGTCCTGGCTGATTCGATTCTGGGCGCCGGCCACAATCGGATTTGCGACCGAGAAGGAATTGTTTGCGTCGCCCATAAACAGCCGGTCGTACTCAATGCCGACGGACCAGTTCGGCGTGAAGCCATAGTCAAAGCCAACCCCGAGTGCGCCGCCCCAGCGAGTGGAAGTCGCAGATGCGACCCCGACTCCGCCAAGCGTGGTCCACACGTCGTACCGGTTGCTGGTCACGGCAGCGCCGCCCTTCAAATAGAGCAGGGCCGCATTCCAGGCATAGCCAATCTGACCGGTGAAGAGCCCGTAGGCGTCCATCTTTGTCGTTGTTGAAAAGGCCGGGTTGACCAGGCTCAGGCGAGAGCTTTTCAGATCGGCCCAATCGCCTTGCCCTTCAAGGCCGAAAACGGCCTGACCCATCTGCCAACGGTAGCCGATCTGACCGCCGAAAACTCCGCCCGATCGCGTGCTGCATCCATCAGGAATGACGCCACCGGTCACGGGAACGAAGCCCCAGCAATTGCGGCTCTCGCCCCACCCGCCATTCGCACCGATATAGAAGCCGGTCCAGTCATACACGGGGGTCAACATGGGGGGTGGCGCCTTGACCGGGCGCGCTGAAAGATCGGCAGCCGAAGCGTGGCCGATCAGGCCCAGCGACACGGCGAAGGCTGCAACTAGTGAAATTCCCTTCATCTCATTACTCCGTAAAGCGCAATTGCGTTGATCTATTCCGCGAGCCTAGTTCGCGAGCAACAAGATCCATGTGTCAGAATGGCAACACTCAATCAAAAGCTGCGCATTGCAAATATGACTGCGACACCAATCAGGTCGTGAAGGGTTTGCTTGCCGCGGCGCTGCTGCTCAGTCCGCACGCTCGTCGGACGTTTGCGGCGCCTCGCTCTCTCCATTGCAACTCCAGCTAAAGATGCGTTCGGGAGAGATGAGTTGCTTGGGGGTGTGAGGATTAATCGTGCCGGCGAATACAAGGCGGCCTTCGGCGATTATGCTGCGAGCGAAGCTCCGGGCATCGGCTTCGCTTCGAAAGGTTCTCGTCTCTCGCGGGCTCCGTTTTTTGGGCAAAGTACCGACCTTGCGGACTTCGAAGGTAACGTACCATCGTGGCGGCGATCTCACATCAAGTGATCCCGAACGATACGATGCGGAGGCGAAGATCTCGCAGCGATCGGGCCATCAGGCTTCAGCTTTGAAGGTCGAGGTGAGCAAGCTGCACCCGGTCCAGCAGAACGATCTCGCGCTGGGTGCTGCCGATGAATCCGAGAATGCCGAGCTCATGCAGCCGCGATAGCGCGCGAGACACGGTCTTCCAGTGTAAGGCCGAGATAGTCGGCGATATCGCGTCGCGACATCGGTAGCGCCATGATGCCCGCCGCGGTCAGTCGCTTGTCCATCTCGATCAGGAAGGCGGCAACCCGCTCCAGGGATGTCTTGCGTCCCAGCAGCAGCATATGGTCTTCCGCGTGCCGCAAACTGGTCGTGGTCATGCTGAGCAAATTCTTCGCAACCACTAGGTCGTGGTCGGCGACCAGTTCAAGGCTTTGTCGCCTGATCAGACGAACCGTGGTCTCGATGATTGCTTCCGCCGTGAACCGATGCGAAGCGCTATTCTCGAGCCCGAAGATGTCGCCGGCGAGATGAAACGCACCGATCTGCCGTCGTCCATCCGCGAGCAGCTTGTAGCTTCGAACTGCACCAGACTTGACCTGATAGACGTACTCGGCGGACTCCTTCTCGCCGTAGATTTCAGTGCCCCTCTTGTAGGTAAACTCGCTCAAGCTGACGATCGGATTTGAATCGCTGGTCATTCCAAAGTCGCCAAGGGAATTGGCGCGCCCTGTCGGGCCTGTCGCGATGCGCACTAACATGACCGAACTCCTGAACTTCGCAGAATTCCTTCCAGATGCACCGTGAACGCGCCGCGCTTTTCTCTCCCGCATCAGTTGATCTGCGGCGTCCGACAGCGCCGGTCTCGATCATCAACCGATCAACTCGATTTCAAATGACTTCAGCCACACCGCCTCGCGGCTGCAAAACCCTACTTCGCAAATGAGTCTATTCTAGTGATCCAAGTGGTGGGACATCGGCTGCGTTGGCGTCATCAGCCCTAGTTAATAAACCGTGGTGGAATCTTGTTGATGAAAATCAATTGAGAACGGTCGTCCGGCAGCGCATTCGTCAACGGACGTTCTTCGGCGGTTTCACCATACTTGTTCGCCTCGGCGAAAGATGTGTCAAGAAGAGTAGTTGACGCAGGCGCCTATGCAATTCGTGCCAATTCGGTGCTCCTGCGGAGTGACCCGTACTTATACGTGCCGGTTCGGGAACGAACTCCAACGATCGTAGGTCAAGATAGGTGAATAGCGCTGTCGGTAACTGAGAGGCTCGAGCTTCAGTTTTCAATCGACTCATGAGCGCAATAGGTATCCACTAGCGTCATCACCGCTCCGATCTCGGCATTCACCGGTGACAGAGAGTGTTGCGCTCCCGCCTGCCAAAACGAGGGCGCATCACGTGTCCGAAATTCAACCAGACCGGAATGAGTCCGACAACGTGCAGTGCCGGTTCTCCATGACGGCAGCAGGCGCGCGTTCGAGCTATGAGTTCTGCGTGTTTGAGTTTCCCGCGTGCAAGGGATGCCCAAGGGCGATTCATGTCGTCGGTGCAGTCGGAAGCCCGGAAGACCCTATGAAATCGACGGCCTGGAGCAACTGGATTGCAAGCGTCGCTCGTCCGAAAGGCCGCTGTGCGTAATCATGGCGATTCGCTGATGGAGAAGTTCATTCACGAACAGAATCTTGCGCTGTTCAGGAAGCGTCTCGCAGAGGTGAAGACAGACGCTGAGCGAGAGTTGCTTATAAGGTTGTTGGCGGTTGAGAGTGCGAAAGCGCCGCAGCAACAAGATTGAGCCCTCAGGCCAAGATGACCCGCAGCAAGCGTTCCGTCGTTGAGATGTGAGGTCCGGACATTCGAATCGATGTTGGACGGCTTGGGTGTACCGCGGGAGGATTCACCTCAGCCATGCCAAAAAGCCAGCCGCAATCAACCGGGGAAACTGAAGGCAGAGCGCCGCGTTGTTCTTCGCCGGCTAGTGCCGCGGCGTCTCAACGCCACCGACGGCAGACGTTGCCAACGCCCCACACCGCACACCTGCGGACCTGGCGTTTGGTGGTCCTGGCTACGCAGACGTCGCCAACTCGCGTTCGGCCGGCTCCGCATCCGAAGGCGACCATTGTGGTCATGCCGTCGGGCTGATGAAGCGGCGCGGGTGACATGGCCTGCGCCGACGTTGCGACGGCTAGGGCAAAGGCAGCAACTGCGATCATCCTGATCATTAGAATCTCCCGTATCTTCACGTCGAGATTTGACGATGCTTTGTCTTGGTTGGCATACGTTGATCCATATCAAGCTACGGTCGCCCTCCGAGAATCAATTGGACTCAACCAGAGGAGACCCAGCTGAAGTCAGCAATCGTGTTCGCAACTGTCCTGTTGATCGCAGCTCTGGCGGCCGTCAGTTCGAAGGATGCCAGCGCCGCCGTACACTGCCAATATGTGGGCTATCCCTCTGGTTGCATCGTGACGCCTGGCGTCGTGCTCCGGCCGCGCGCCGTCGCCCGCGCTGCCGCCCGCGAAGCGGTGCGTCCCGGAACGCCGATGAATCGCGGGGGTCCCGTCAACCGCGTCGGACGCCGCTGAAGAGTAGAAAGTTCGCTACTCAGCCATGCAGAGCCCCGGCTTGCATGCCGGGCTTTTGCGTGAATCTCCTGTGCAGGAATCCTGGCAGCTATTCATCGATGTCCTGCTCAAGCGTTGGCGCCGGCGCACTCCGGTGAACATCGGCGAACTGTGTAAGCGGCAGTACGGTCTTGAGCGACAGAAGACTGGAGTCGACGACGACCAGCTCGAGGGTGTGTCCTGCCTCCAATTCCTTGATGAGCCTCGGATCGGCGACGTCGGCCGCGATGCAGGCATTGGCGAGACACCAGCTATAGGGGATCGAGTAAGGCGGACCGTGGTCGACCGTGAGCTTGGCCGGGATCTGGAGATACATCCCAACTGGAACGAACAGTTGAAGTCGCGCGGTGCGGTCGCCTTCGCGCTCGACCAGATCGACGCGGACTGCCATCTGGCCGGTTTCGAATGTTCCAGTGATCGTCGTTCTGCAAAGCGTCTTTGCGCCACCTGCCTTGAAGCAGAGCTTCCGCCAGTCTCCGTACTTTATGTCCTTTGTCGTGCGCTCCCCGCGGGGCGAAGCTTCGCCAGCGATCGGTTTCGACGTCACGGACGATTTGTCCCGCGCCTCGGAGTCAGCAATGGAGGAGGCACCAAGAACGAAAGCCACCAGGAGTGATGCGAGAGCGGGGTTTGCGATACTGCGTTGTAGCCGGTCTTGCTTACGTGGATCGTGTGGCACGATTGCACCTCCAGGCGTCGGCGTTTGCCGTTAACGCTGTTCGTCGAGAAATTTCGTCACCAGTGGCGACCAAATCGGAATCGCGTCGGGTGAACCGATGAAAAAGTGTCCGTCGTGGCCGAACGGAGGCAATAGGTGGTATTCGGCCTTGCCGCCCGCGGCGGTGAAGGCCTGGTGCATGCGCTGGGTCAGGGCTGGGCCGAAGAACGTGTCGTTCTCGACATAAATCCACAGCATCGGCACCCGTGAGGTACGGCCAAACTCACCGGTTGCCTGGACCAGCTTGTCGGGCGCGCAATTGTTGTTCGGCTTGCCGCCGACACGGCCGCCGCGGCCGGCGGCAAAGGTGATGATCGCCTTGACTTGTGGCGGGTTCAGGCTCGACAGCCCGATCGAAGCCCAGCCGCCGGCGGATTGCCCGACCACAATAACATCCTTGGGCACGATACGCCTCTCGGCCGCCATGTAATCAATGATCCAGAGGTCAGCCTGGGCGACCGCCATGGCGGGATCGCGAAAATTCGGTTTGGTGCAGTTGCCGACCTTGGAAAAGAATGGACCGTAGTGCCCGCGTTCCGGCAGATCGATGGCAGCCGCGCCGTATCCCGAGCCGACGGGCGCGACCACGAGATAGCCGCGCCTCGCGAACCATTTGGCCGCATCGCGGAATTCAACCAGCGGAAAGAAGCTGCGCTCGGTCGGATTGAGCGAGACACCATGGTTCATGATAGCGAGCGGAAACGGCCCGTCGCCGACCGGGCGGACCACATAGGCGAACATCGGCAATGGCAGCGGCAGAGCCCAGATTTCTTCCTGAATGCGGGGCGAGGCCGCCTTGTCCTCGGCGTGTGTCGGTGCGATCAAACAAGCGAGGCAGAGCAGGGCGGTCACAAGCGAGCCGAACAGTGCGGCAGGTTGCCGAGGCATCGAAACCTCCTTCAGCCGGTGTATGTCAGAGCTACGATGATCGGGCCCAGCACGGTCAGCACGACGTTGCCGACGGCGTATGGCACGGCGACGCCGAGCACCGGCGTCTGGCTTTCGGCAACGTCGCAACATCCGGTCACGGCGGCATCGACCGTCATCGCGCCGGCCAGCGCGCCGCAGGTAATGACCGGATTCATGCGAAGGACGTGATAGGCAAACAAGGTCGCGACGATCAGTGGCACCAGCGTGACGACAAGGCCCATGCCGACCAGCAGAACGCCATGCGCCTGGATAGCTACCCAGGCGGCGTGGCCGTTGCCCAGCCCTACAGCTGCGATGAAGCCGCCGAGGCCGAAGTCGCTCAGGGTCTGCTGCGCAGCGGGCGGCAGCGCGCCCATTGTCGGCCGGCGTGAGCGCAGCCAGCCGCAGACGAGACCCGCAATCAACGCGCCGCCGCCGCCACCGAGCGTTAGCGCGATGCCGCCGACCCTGAAGCTGACGAGACCCGCGAGCAGGCCCGCGGCGATGCCGGTCGCAAGGAAGGCGATGTCGGTTCGGTCGCCGGAACGCAGGATTTGGCCGACTTGCGTGGCGGCGCGCTCGATGTTGCGGGTGCTGCCGACCAACGTCATGACGTCGCCGACGTAGAGCCTGGTATCCGGGCTCAATGGGACCTCACGGCCCATCCGCGTCAGCGTGCGCAAAAAGACGCCGCGTGCATTGTCGCCGACGCGATCGGCGACCTCCTGGAGGGACCGGCCATGGAGCTTGCGGCTGTCCACCAGAACGTCGATTACATTCCCGGGTATCGCCTTCAGAATCTCGTCGGCATCGATTTCGGCGCCGATGACGGGTCTGGCGGCAACAATGGCGGCCGTTCGTCCGGCAATCACGATATCGTCGCCGGCCTCGAGAACAGTGTCCGGATGCGGTTCGATATCCGCGCCTTGGCGCACGATCCGCTCGATCACAGTGCGGCTGCCGATCTCGTCTTCGATCGCCCTGACGGTTCGGCCGGCTGCCGCCGCAACGCGATAGGCGCGGGCCTGGAACTTGCGATAATGCAGGTTCTCGGCCTTCGGAGGCTTGCCGCCCGAAAGCTCGATCTCGAGCTTCTTCGCTTCTTCCTTGAGGTTGATCCCCATCAGCTTCGGCGCGAATAGCGGGACGTAGATGAGCGTAAGGATGTAGCCGAGCACATAGGTGACCGCGTAACCGGCTGCGATATTCGCCTCCTGCTGTTCCAGCGCAGCTTTTGGGAGCCCGAGCTGGTTTAGCGCGCTGGATGCGGTCCCGATCACGGAGGATTGCGTCAGGGCACCGGCTGCGAGACCCGATGCCGTGCCGGGATCGAGCCCGAAGGCAAAAGCAAAAATGAGCACGATGGCGAGACCGGTGCCGCCGAGCACCAGCGCCAGTGCAACCTGTGCAAGCGTCCGCATGCTCAAGGAGGCAAAGAACTCCGGCCCTGAACGGTAGCCGATGGTGAATACGAACAGGCTGAAGAGAACAACCCTCAGCACGGAAGGAAACGTAAAGCTGCCGAGCTGTCCGATGAGGACTGCCACGATCAGCGTGCACGCCGTCGTGCCGAAAGAAAATCCACGTACCTTGACGCGGCCGAGAATGGTGCCGAGCGCGATCGCTGACAGTAGAAAGATTTCGGGAGCGGTGGCGATGATCCACCTGACCGTATCCATAGCCGTACGCCCCAAGTGTCATTGATTGAGTTCAATTGAGCCCTCCAACCCGGATGAAGGCTTGATCCAAATCAATCCTCTCACGCGCCGAGGCGTCGTTGATGCAACGATGCATGACCGGTGACACACAACGTCCCAAACATGAGTTCACAGGATATCGCAGCCATTCCATTGCCGCCCCGCGACGAAGCCGTGTCGATTGCACTGCTGCTGGCGTTTGTCGGCGGTTATCTCGACGCCTACACCTGGATCATCCATGGCGTAATGGCCAATGCCCAAACCGCCAATCTCGTTCTGCTCTGGGTCTATGGCACGGCGGGCAATTGGGGCGACGCGCTCCGCTTCGTGCCTCCGATCCTGGCATTTGCGATCGGCATCGTCGCCGCCGCGTGGCTGCGCCGGGCCAGCGGCGAGCGGGCCAGCGCGATCAACACGTTGATCGAGATCCTGCTGCTGGTCGCGATCGGCATTTTGCATAACCGG
This sequence comes from Bradyrhizobium sp. JR3.5, assembly GCF_054057015.1. Classification (NCBI taxonomy): domain Bacteria; kingdom Pseudomonadati; phylum Pseudomonadota; class Alphaproteobacteria; order Hyphomicrobiales; family Nitrobacteraceae; genus Bradyrhizobium; species Bradyrhizobium sp. JR3.5. The sequence continues at coordinate 1,339,751 of NZ_JBSRYV010000002.1, read as the reverse complement.
CTGCCGGATCTCGCGGGAACGCTGGGGATATCCTTCGTCGCCGCCATGCAGACTGCCATCTTCACCAAGGTCGAGGGCGTGGCCTACAGCTCGGTGATGATCACCGGCAACATGCGCCAGGCGATCGAAGGCGTTTTCCTTGCGCTATGCAGCGGCGGTCCGCTCGGGACGCTCCGCCGCTCGGGCATCTTTACCGGGCTATGCATCGCCTTCGGCCTCGGGGCGGCCGTCGGTGCCTTTGCGACCGAGAACATCCCGGATCTGGCGCTCGGGATTCCCGTGACTGCCCTGGTGATCGTTATGCTGCGTTGCGAAGTTCAACCTAACGAGGCAAGCCCATGAATTCGCAATCTGAGCAGCGAGCAGGTTGGACACGGTTTTTTCCGCCTTCCGACTGGCTTGTCGGCTATCGCGCTGAATGGTTGTCCTTCGACGCAATTGCCGGAATAACGCTGGCCGCTTACGCGATCCCGGTATCGCTGGCCTATGCCGCGCTTGCCGGCTTGCCGCCCCAGGTTGGGATCTACGGCTACATGCTTGGCGGCATCGGCTACGCGGTGCTCGGCTCGTCCCGCCAGCTCGCGATTGGTCCGACATCCGCGATCTCGCTCATGATCGCCAGCACCGTCGGGGCGCTCGCGAGCGGAGACGCGGTGCGATACGCGCAAATCGCCAGTCTTGCGGCATTCGCAGTGGCTGTCCTGTGCTTTATCTCCTGGCTGTTCAAGCTCAGCGTCCTCGTCCGCCTGGTCAGCGACAGCATCCTGGTCGGCTTCAAGGCCGGCGCCGGGCTCACCATCATCGTGAGTCAGCTTCCGAGCCTGTTTGGCGTCGCCGGTGGCGGTCACAATTTCTTCGAGCGCGTGTTTCAGCTCGCGGGTCAGCTTGGCGGCGTCAATCTCCTCATCGTGGCGATCGGCACGGCGGCGCTTGTGCTGCTGCTGCTCGGCGAACGGCTTCTGCCAGGCAAGCCGGTCGGAATCACGATCGTGGCGCTCTCGATCGTGGTTGCAACACTGCTCGGTCTTCCGGCCGCGGGCGTGCCGGTCACCGGGAAAATCCCGGAGGGACTGCCCGCACTCGGGCTTCCGACGTTTGGTCTTTTGGAGTTCGACGATCTCTTTCCGCTCGCGGCGGGATGCGTGCTGCTGGCTTACATAGAGGGGGTCTCGGCGGCCCGCAGTTTTGCGGCCAAGCACGGCTACAATCTGGATGCACGGCAGGAATTTTTGGGGCTCGGCGCCGCGAATCTCGCGGCGGCGTTCGGTCACGGGTATCCCGTCGCGGGCGGCCTGTCGCAGTCCGCGGTGAATGATAATGCAGGTGCGCGCACGCCGTTGGCTCTCGTGATCTGCTCAGCGACCCTGGCGCTCTGCCTGCTGTTTTTCACTGGACTATTGACTAATCTGCCAAAAGCCGTACTGGCCGCCATCGTCTTCGTCGCCGTGTACAGGCTGGTCGACATCCGGGCGCTGATGCGGATGTGGCAGGTCAGCCGGCTTGATTTCTATGCCGCGGCGATTGCGCTGGTGTCCGTACTCCTCCTCGGAATTTTGCAGGGCGTGCTGCTGGCGGCGATTGCGTCCATATTCCTGCTGCTGGCACGCGCATCGAGCCCGAACATCGCGTTCCTCGGGCGCCTTCCTGGAACCGGGCGTTATTCCGACAGCGCCCGACATGAGGGCGTGGAGCCGCTCGTTGGCGTGATCGCTTTTCGCCCCGAAGCCTCGCTGCTTTACATCAACGCCGAGACAATTTTGGGCTCTGTTTTAGGTGTGCTCGGGAAATCGTCCGACATCAAGCTCGTTGCCTGCGACCTTTCGGCATCGCCCTACATCGATCTGGCGGGTGCGGGCATGTTGCGCGATCTCCATGATGAGCTCGCCGCCCGTCACGTCGCGTTCTGTATCGTCGGCGCGCATGCGCAATTGCGCGACCTGCTGCGGGCGGAAGGATTGGCGGAAAAGACCGACAGCGGTCTTTGGCTCCGGTCGCTCGACAGCGTGCTTGGCAACGGTAAGGCCAACTGACGCTCTGATCTCGGAGCCGGGCGATCCTCTCGGCCTCCCGGGCGCATTATTGCAGTGCGATGACGTATGCGCCCCGTGATCGTCATCGGAAATCTTGAGTTGAGTATCGCCGGCAACCGTTGACTTGGATCAAGGGAGCACGAGGGAAGGGAGCCACGGTGCCTCATCAGCTTTGCCCACCAGTCGGGAGACAGGGACATGCCCAAGGACGCCAAGCCCACCCAGAAGCGGATCGATCAATTCTTTTCCGGCCCCGGTGGGCGCGGGGACGACTGGCGTGACCTGGTTGAAGCCGCAAAGGCATGGGCCCAGGGTGGCGACCGCGCGAACTACGATGCGGTCTTGGCCGATATCGCGGTGACAGAGGAATTTCATGGTTATCCCGGCTTGTACTTGATGGCCGCATTGAAAGAGGCGGCGACGTCCGGCGACGCGGCGGCCTCGCTCCTGCTTTCGACGCGGATTGCGCAGGCGCTGACGACAAAGTCCTTCCGTCAGCACGCCGGCGACTGGAATGTAAATGACGAAGCCGAGGGTGACGTTCCGGATCTGCTGCCGCCCGCGTTCGGACGGAAAGAGGCGCACCGCCCCTACTTTGAGACCCTGATCGTCACCGGCGTTTCTTCCAACAATTGGCCGGGGCTCTGCACGGAATGGCGCAAGCTGAGGCGTCCGATCGACTCGTTCGTCTACGAGCCTGTCGTTGTCGGCAGCCTCGAAGACGCATTCTGCGCAGCCGTCCTGAATCCAGATCTTGCCGCCGTCGTGATCAACGAGGGCTTCACGCTTCGCTCGCGTCATGACGCGCCTGTGCTTCGTGCCCTGATGGCCTCGATGGGCCCACAGATGGAGTCCGATCTTTCTGCGCTGCGGCTCGCACAGATCATCAAGCGGCTGCGTCCCGAGCTTGATATTTATCTGATGTCCAATCGCAACGTAGAGGAGATGGCCGGCAACCCCGAGGCCAACGTGGTACGCCGCATCTTCTATTCGATCGAGGAAATTCTGGAGCTGCACCTCTGCATTCTGGAAGGCGTCCAGGATCGGTATGACACGCCGTTCTTCGACAATCTCAAGAAATATGCGCAACGTCCGATCGGGACGTTCCATGCGTTGCCCATCGCCCGCGGCAAGTCGATCTTCAAGTCCGACTGGATCCGCGATATGGGCGAATTCTACGGCCCGAACCTGTTCCTGGCCGAGAGCAGCGCGACCACAGGCGGCCTCGACAGCTTGCTGGAACCAACCGGTAACATCAAGACGGCACAGGACAAGGCGGCGCGCGCGTTCGGCGCGGACCACGTGTTCTTCGTGACCAACGGGACCTCGACCTCCAACAAGATGGCGGTGCAAGCGTTGCTCGGTCCGGGCGACATCGCCATCGTCGACCGCAATTGCCACAAGTCGCATCATTACGGGATGGTGCTCGCCGGCGCGCAACCGCTGTACGTCGAAGCGTTCCCGATGACGGAATATTCGATGTATGGAGCCGTGCCGCTGAAGACGATCAAGCAGGCTCTGCTGCATGCGAAGGCCGACGGCCGGCTCGACAGGATCAAGATGGTTGACCTGACCAACTGCACCTTCGACGGCCACATCTACAATGCCCGACGCGTGATGGAGGAATGCCTGGCGATCAAGCCGAACCTGATCTTTCTATGGGATGAAGCCTGGTTCGGCTTCGCACGCTTCTCGCCGTTCCTGAGGCCGCGGACCGCGATGGGCGCCGCCAACGACATCGAGGCGTGGATGCACGACCCGAAATCTGTCGCGGCTTACGAGAAGCAGCAGGCGGAACTTGGCAAAAATCCGTCTGATGAACTCTTGCTCAAGACCCGGCTGATTCCCGACCCGCGCCAGATCCGCCTGCGCGTGTACCAGACCAACTCGACCCACAAATCGATGTCCGCGCTGCGGCAAGGCTCCATGCTGTTCGTCAAGGATGTCGAATTCCACACCGTCGAGGCCCAGTTTCACGAGGCGGTGTTCACGCATGCTTCGACCAGTCCCAACCAGCAGCTGATCGGGAGCCTCGACGTCGCGCGGCGACAGATGGAGCTCGAAGGCTATGGCCTCGTTAACAATGCCTTTGAGATTGCGTTCGCCATCCGTCAGGCTGTCGCCAACAATGCGCTGATCTCGAAGTATTTCCACATCCTCGGTGCGGACGGCATGGTGCCGGCGCAGTATCGACAAACCGGGTTCGTCGACTACCTGGCGCCCGATACGAACTGGGTTACGGCTCTGAAGAGCTTCCAGGAGGATGAATTCTGCCTCGATCCGACCCGGATGACGCTCGTATGCGGCACCGCCGGTTTTGATGGCACTCAATTCAAGGGCATTCTGGCGAACAAGTACGGCATCCAGGTCAACAAGACCTCGCGCAATTCGGTGTTGTTCCAGTCCAACATCAACAACACGCGCAGTGACGTCGCGCATCTGATCCGGGTGCTGATGGAGATTGCCAGCGAGGTCGACCGGGGCCTGGCGCAAGGCGGCGCCAATGCAAGGAAGACCTTCGAGGCGCGGGTGAAGAGCCTGATGACCGACGTGCCGGACTTGCCGAATTTCTCGCATTTTCACTCGAGTTTCCGCGGCGATGCGGGCGCAAAGACCAACGAAGGCGACATCCGCAGCGGCTTCTATTCGGCCTATGACGCGGCAGGATGCGAATATATCCGGCTTGCCGATCCCGAGATCGATCGTCGCCTGAAGGGAGGTCCGGATCTCGTCTCGGCCAATTTCGTGATCCCGTATCCGCCGGGCTTCCCGATCATGGTACCGGGCCAGGTCATCACGCAGGAAACCATCGACTTCATGCGGAAGCTCGATGTCAAGGAAATCCATGGCTACGACGCAAAGGAAGGGCTGAAGCTCGTGCGCGCGGAGGCCCTGATGAAGATCGGAAAGCTCAAGCCCGGCGCAGCGCCGAAACTGAAGGCCGCGTCATAAGGGAGAACGAACGTGCAGGGCTTTTTCACATTTCTTCAGCAAAATCCGTTCTTGCTGCTGTTCTTCGTTGTCGGGCTCGCGGTGTGGATTGGCCGGGCCAGCATCAAGGGCTATGGCCTCGGCATGGTTGCCGGCGCCATCGTGGTCGGCGCGGGTCTATCCGTCTGGGGTTCAACTTACGGGGTCAAGCTCGAGCTGAACAATTTTGCCAAGAGCCTGTTTTACTACCTCTTCATGTACGGCGTTGGGCTACGTGTAGGGCCTTCCTTCATCAACAGTCTGAAGGGTGACGGTCTCAAATTCTGCGTATTGGCGCTGGTCTCGAGCGTGCTCGGGTTGGCGCTTGTCGTCATCGGCGCAAAGCTCTTCTCGCTGCCCATCGGCGCGGCAGGTGGCATGCTGGCGGGTTCGCAGACCATGTCGGCGGCGATCGGCTCGGCGGAGCAGGCAATCACTTCCGGCGTGGTGAAGCTGCCGGAAGGGATGAAGCCCGAGGACGCGACCGGCATGATCGCACTGTCTTACGGCATCACCTACATCTGGGGCACCGTTGGCATCATCCTGATCTGCAAATACCTGCCGCGTTGGTGGGGAGTTGACGCCAAGGCTGCGGCGAAGCAGTACGAACAGGAATTCGGGGTCAAGGATCTCGAAGGCGGCGGCCTCACCGGCTATCGGCAATTTGGCTTGCGCGCATACCGGTTGGAAAACGCTGCCCAAGTCGGCATGAGCATCGCCGGCTTCCGAAAGAGCAATCCCGAGTATCGTATCATCAACGTGTTGCGTGCGGGCGAATCGTTGGGGGCCGATCCCGATCTCGTCCTGCAAAGGGGTGACGTCATCGCATTGGGTGGCGCGACCGAGCATCTCACCGACAAAATGGGGCTGATCGGTCCCGAGGTCGCGGACGCCAAGGCGCTCAGCGTGCCCATGGATCAGGCGGATATTCTCGTCACTAACAAGGAAGTTGTCGGGCGGACCTTCGAATCCTTCCGCGACAAGGCGCTTGCCGGCCAATTGCAGGTCACGAAAGTCGAGCGCGGAGGCGTGCAGATTCCGGCAGGCCTCAAGACCGAGCTGCAACGGATGGATATCATTTCGGTGGTCGGTCTGAAGTCCGCCGTCAGCGAGCTTGGCGAGATGTGGGGACGCATCGCGCGAACCAACACGTCGACGGATTTACTGACGCTTGCCGTGGGAATGATCATCGGTTTCCTGATTGGCATGATCGAATTTCCGGCCTTCGGCGCCAAGATCGGTCTTGGCAACGCCGGCGGCCTTTTGCTGTCGGGCGTGATCGTATCGTCGATCGTGTCGCGGCTGCGTTTCTTCGGCAATACGCCGAACGCGGCGCGTAATGTGCTGGAGGATCTCGGCCTTATCGTATTCGTCGCAATCGTCGGCGTGAATGCGGGAGCGGGCCTGCTTGCACAGCTCTCGGGCGCCGTCGCGCTCAAGATATTCATCGTCGGCTTCGTCGCCTGCACCATTCCCCCGTTCATCGTCTGGGCGATTGGCTTTCATATCTTCAAGATCAATCCAGCCGTGCTGATGGGCGGTGTCGCCGGTGCACGATCGCATTCAGGTCCGTGCCGCGAGGCCGCGGTGGAAATCCAGAGTTCCGTACCCTGGATCGGATTCCCGGTCGGCTATGCCGTTTCGGGCATCCTGCTTACCGTATTCGGTTACTTCGCGATGCTCCTGGCCCAATAGCCTGGCGTCATAACCTCAGAGGACAGAAAGCCATGAGAAGATTTGCTATCCCCACCGTTTTCGTCGCCCTTCTTGCAGGCGTAGCTGGCTTCAGCACGCCATCGCGTGCCGAGACCGGTCAGGTCGGCGTGATCTTCACCAAAGGCGGATTCATCGTTGGGGTCGGCGGCGGTGAGGGCGTGCTCATTCTTCGCGGCAAGCGATACCCATTTACCGTATCCGGCATGAGCGTCGGTTTCACGATCGGCGCATCGACCACCAAGCTTGTCGGCCGGGCCATCAATCTCAGGGGGCCGGCTTCGATCGAAGGCTCTTACGCCGTGGCCGGAGCGGGTGGCGCGATTGCGGCTGGCGCAGGAGGCGTGCAATTGCAGAACAGCAATGGGGTGATCCTGCAGCTCAGCGGCCCGAAAGTAGGCGCGGAGGTGTCGGCCGCAGTAGGCGGTGTGACGATTCGCTTGAAATAGTGGCGCGAGCGATTGGGCCGCGCGATGCGCGGCCTGGTCTGCTCAATACCGCTCCGCGACGAATCTCATCCCGCGCAGGCCCGCCTGGTCGTTGTAACGCCCTTTGTCGGAACGCTTCGGCAGCTTGACCTTGTCCTTCCTGACGCGCTTGTGCGGGATCGCCTTCAGGAGATGCGCGATGCAATTGAGCCTCGCGCGCCGTTTGTCGTCGGATCGGATGACATACCAAGGTGCGTGCTTCGTGCTCGTCTTTCTCAACATCAGGTCGCGGGCGCGCGAATAGTCGTACCAGCGCCGATAGGATTCCAGATCCATCGGGCTCAGCTTCCATTGTCGTACCGGATCGTCAATACGCGCCTTGAAGCGGCGCTCCTGCTCATCCATTCCGACCTCGAGCCAGATCTTGATCAAGATGATGCCGCCGTCGATGATGTACTTCTCCATCTGGGGGCAGAGCGAAAGAAAGCGGTCGTGCTCGGCGGGCGTACAGAAGCCCATCACATATTCGACGCCGGCGCGGTTGTACCAGCTCCGGTCGAAGATCACGATCTCGCCGCCGGCCGGAAACTGCTCCATGTAGCGCTGGAAGAAGAGTTGTGTTTTTTCTCGATCCGACGGCGCCGGAAGCGCGACGACGCGAAACACGCGGGGACTGACCTTCTCTGTGATCGCCTTGATCGTGCCGCCCTTGCCGGCGGCGTCCCGGCCTTCGAACAGGACGATGACCCGAAGCTTATTCGCCCTCACGAAGTCCTGAAGATGGCAAAGCTCGACCTGAAGCTTTTCGAGCTCCTTCTCGTATTCCTTGCGCTTCATCCGCTCCGCGGGCTCGTCTTTTGCCATGCGCATTTTTCGCTATTTCAGGTTCAAAGCGACCGAACGGCCTTCAATCTCCCCAGGAGATGGTGATGCCGATGTCGCCAGGCACGCCGCCCGGAAAATCAATGATCTGGTAGGCGATGCGATAGCCACGTGGCTTCAGATAATCCGTCCAGAGCTGGAAAATCTCCTTCGGGATTCCCGTCAGGGTGTTCTCCCAGCCAGCTTCCATCTGATTGATGGCGCGGCCCTTGTCTGTGCACAGCGTATTGGGGAAGCGATAGACCTGGACGTCCGTCATCCCATTTCGTACCGCACGCTGGATGATGGTGGAGGCGAGCTTGATCTTTTCCTCCTCGGTCTTGCCTGACGGTTTGCTCAATCGATCGATCAAGGCGTGTTTCTCGGCCTCGGCTGCGGCGGCAAGGCGGGCATATTCGTCCACCTTTTCGGCCTCCTTGAGCGCTGCTTCCTTCCGGATTTGCATCGCGTTGGGAATGAGATCGTCGATGGCGTTGGACATGGCTGACGCCTCCCGGTCGGTTTGCTGCTCCAGCGTTCCTGTAAGGGTAGGGCCGGAAGGGCTCGATCCCTTGATCCAGATCAAGCGGGCTCATCCCCGGTTTGGTCAATCTGGGGATTGGCTACGGGAGCCGGCCGGTTGCCGTCAAGGGAGGGAACGTTGAGCGAGCAGCTTCACCCGATGGCGCCGCACCATCTGCCCTTCTATCTGGCCCCGGCGAACGGGACCGATACGCTGATGGTGCTGATGGGGATCTTCCTGGTTGGCGCCGTATTCTGGGTCGGAACGATCTACTGGCGCCTGCACAGCCTCCCCGAGCGGATGGCGCACAAGTCACAGAAGCTGCAATTCGAAATCGTGGCCATTCTCGGCCTGCTGTCCTTGTTCACGCATAACCATCTCTTCTGGGTGATAGGACTGTTTCTCGCGCTGATCGATATTCCCGATTTCGGCACCCCGCTGCGCAGCATTGCCGATTCGGTGGAGAAGATCGCCGAGACGACGCCGGGAGACGGAAACGAAGCCGCGCCGTCACCTCTGCCGGCCGACGGCCAAGCCAATTCTCCGCCGACTGAGAAGCCCGGTCCGGTGAAGGCGAGGGAGCAAAGCAATGTTTGAGCTTATGTTCTGCTCCCTGTTGACGATACTGCCTGACTATCTGTTCCGCCGCTACGCCCAAGGCAAGCGCTTCGGCAAGGAGATCACGTTCTATTCGGTCTGGTATGAGCTGCGATGGGGCATCACCGGCTGCCTGATGCTCACGATATCGCTGATCACGATGATCTTCTATTTTCATCCGGCGACCAACTCAGCCGCGTTGTATTTTCGCACGATCCCAATTCTCCCTGAAGGTTCGGGACGGGTGGCCGAGGTCGATCTCGGCTATAGCGCAGCGGTGAAGAAGGGCGACGTGCTGTTCAAACTTGACAGCTCAAAGCAGGAGGCGGCCTTCGAAACCGCCAGGCGCAAGGTCGCCGAGGTCGATGCGTCCATGGAAACCGCGCAGTCAGACGTGGTCAAGGCCGAAGCCCAGATCCAGGAGGCCAGGGCGAACCATCAACAAGCCAGGGACGAACTGGAGGTCAAGACCGAACTGCAGCGCCGCAATCCCGGCATTGTGCCGCAGCGCGATATCGAAAAGCTCCAGGTACTGGTCGATCAGCGGCAGGCTGGAATCGATGCCGCCACTGCGGCCAAGCAATCGACGACGTTGCGGGTCTCGGCACTCTTGCCGGCGGAGAAGGCAAGCGCCGAAGCGGCGCTGGCGCAGGCCCAGGTTGATCTCGACAAGACCGTCGTCCGCGCCGGCGTCAACGGCCGGGTCGAGCAGTTCCTTCTTCGTGTCGGCGATATTGTCAACCCGCTGATGCGTCCCGCGGGGATACTCATACCCGAAGGCGCCGGTCAGCGCGCGGTGCTCGCCGGATTTGGTCAGATCGAGGCCCAGGTGATGAAGGAAGGAATGCCGGCCGAGGCGGCCTGCATGTCCAAGCCATGGGTGATTATTCCGATGGTGGTCACGACTGTTCAGGACTACGTCGCCACAGGTCAGTTTCGCGGTGGGGAGCAGTTGATCGAGGCCCAGAACATCGCAAAGCCCGGTACGATTCTGGTGTACCTCGAGCCGCTTTACAAAGGCGGTCTCGAAGGGGTCACGGCGGGCAGCAGTTGCATCGTCAACGCCTACACCAGCAACCACGAGGAGATTTCCGCCAAGGACACCAGCGTCGGTCGGAAGATCGCGTTGCACGTCGTCGACGGCGTCGGCCTCGTACATGCCATGCTTCTGCGAATCCAGGCGTTAGTGCTGCCGATCCAGACGCTTGTGCTGGGCGGTCACTGAAGACGTAAGAAGGAGTGAATGGATGGTTTGTCCACGAAAACTCGGCACCTTGGCTGGATTGCTGTTCGCTTCAGTGGTCGCGACGGCCGGGCGTGCGGATGCTGTCGACCTCAATGGCGCCTGGGTCGGCGACGCCGATCAGTGCGACAAGGTGTTCACCCGCCAGGGCGGAAAGCCCGGCTTCACCGAGATGTCCGACGTCTATGGCGGCGGCTTCATCATCGATGGTGACCAGATCATCGGCAAATTCGCGCACTGCAGGATCAAGTCCAGAAAGGAGAGCGGCCCGAGCGTCAACCTGATCGCAGGCTGTGCAACCGACATCATGCTGTCGAGCGTTCAGTTCAGCGTGAAGGAACTGGATGCGAACAGTATTGTTCGGCTGTTCCCCGGCATGGACGGCATGGAGATCACCTATCACCGCTGCCCGATCCGATAAAATCGAAGGCAACCAGGAGAGTCCGCATGAGCGGGGGCGTCGTACCGTGAGGTTATGCAGGTTGTTCGTCGCGGCGACGTTCGTCATCGCCTGCCAAACGATAACGCAGCGGTCAGATGCCTTCGAGCTCGCGGGCGCTTGGGCGGCCAAAGCGGATCAATGCAGCAAGGTGTTTGCGCGGAAGGGGCGCGCAAATCAGGTCGATTTCACCAACTTCTCTGGCGCCTATGGCGGTGGCTTCCTCGTCGAGGCCAACCGCCTGCGCAGCAAGTTTGAAACCTGCACGATCAAGGCCAGAAAGGACGACGGTGAATCCATCAATCTGGTTGTCGCTTGTGCGAACGGTGTCATGCTTTCCAACATCCAGTTCTTCCTGAAGGTCATCGATGACGATACGGTCACGCGGCTATTCCCGGGCGTGGACGGGATGGATACGAACTATCACCGTTGCAAGATCTAGCCCGCCGGCTCGTCTGCGCGCCGATCAACCTGCAAAATTCAGGGTCAAAGCCAGGGCGCTCCGATATTCCTCAAATACCTCGAGCCAATGGAGTCCTGGTATGGAGCCTGTCACGACATTTGAACTGATGATGCGACCCGCGCTGAGCGTCGCTGTTCTTTTGCGCGCGGCTGGCGCCGCAGCCGCATGCGTCGCGCCGACATGCACACCGGTCATCGATGCTCACGGGCGAGCGGCATTCGCTGCTGACCGCCCAACCCGATGAGCGCGGCTGGATTGCCAAAATGGTTTCGCGTCGTCCTGTTAGGCGGGCTGGTGATCCTGGCCAGCGGGGCGGGGCTCTTTGCTTATCGCTGGTACTCCCGGCCAGTGACGTTGACGATCGCTGTTGGGTCGCTGGATGGCGAAGCCAATTTGGTCGTTAATGCCCTCGCCAGCAAGCTCGTGCAATCCAATGCGCCGGTGCGGCTCACTATCGTTCCGACGCCTGGAGCGCTCGAAGCGGCCAAAGCGTTTGCGGCCGGTAACGTCGACCTCGCGGTGGTGCGAGCTGATGCCGGCGATCTCAGGCTGGCGCAGGCGGTGCTCGTTGTTGCGCATGTCGCGGTTCTGCTGATCGCGCCGCCCGGATCCACGGTCACGGACCTGGCGGAGCTGAAGCGCGCAACGATCGGTGTGATCGGAGGCGAGATCAATCAAAAGCTGATCAATGCTCTGACCGATGCCTACGACCTCGGACGTGCGAACGTGACATTCAAGCCTCTCGCGCCGGCGGAAGCGCGGCGGTCGCTTGAAACCAAGGAGGTGCGCGCCGTCCTGTTGGTCGTTCCGCTGGCGGAAAAGTATCTCGCTCTGGTGCGCGGCTTGTTTGCACAGGGGAAAGGCGGTCCGGTGCTGATCGCGGTTGAGTCCGCTGGCGCGATCGCCGAGCGGGAACGTGCCTACGAGAGTTTCGATGTCCCGAAAGGCACGCTGCGCGGTTCGCCGACCATTCCGCCGGACGATGTCACGACACTTCGGACCTCCTTCTATCTCGTAGCGCAGAAGAAGCTCGGTAACGATGTTGTCTCCGACCTCACGGAGTCGCTGATGAAAGCGCGCAGGGATTTGCTTGCCGAGATGCCGATCCTGGCCCAGAGTTCGGAGCCGGATACCGGCAAGGACGCCTACCTTCAGCTGCATCCAGGCGCTGCCGCCTTCTATGACGGCTCGCGGCTCGGTTTCCTTGATAAATGGGGCAATGCGATCTTTCTTGCGCCGATGATCGCGGGCGGCCTTGTCTCGATCCTCGCCTATGCCTGGAAATTCCTTCGCGCCGGCAACGTGTCATTGCCCGCGGAGGTGGCGCTGGATGCGCTCTATGCTCTCGGCCCAAGGATCCGTGCGAGCGACCGCGAGGCTGATCTCGACGAGATCGAGCGGGAGATCGACCGGGTACTGCGGGCGCAACGGGCCAGGGGTGTGGCCGACGAGGAAACCGAACGCGAAGTCACGGCTGCGAATGTTGCGGCTCATCGCCTCGAAAATCTGATCCACGACCGCCGCATCTCTCTTGCTCTGCAACAGGCGCCGCGTCCCTGAATGACCGGTTTCCTTGATCTTGATCAAGCTTGCCCCATCGGCAACGCCGAAGTTTCCCGCTGGAAGGCGAGGGAGGTGTCGATGTCTCGTTGCGGCCAAATCCTGTTCGTGCTCGCGTTGCTGCTGGGCATTCCGATCGCCGCGATGGCGCAGACCGCCGAGAAGCCGCCTGCTCAGAGCGGTCAGGCGCAGCCGGCGAGCCCGGCTCAACCGGCCGACCAGCTGTTGAAGCCTGAGCAACTCGAGGCGCTTGTCGCGCCGATCGCGCTCTATCCGGACGAACTGCTCGCCAATGTGCTGGCGGCGTCGACTTACCCGCTGGAAGTTGTGCAGGCCGACCGCTGGCTCAAGGAGCGCAAGAACCTGAAGGGCGATGCGCTCAAGAAGGAGGTCGACAAGCAGGCTTGGGACGATAGCATCAAGGCGCTCACCAGCACCGCCGATGTCCTGACGATGATGAGCGACAAACTCGAATGGATCAAAAGCCTGGGTGATGCCGTGCTCGCGCAGCAACCGGACGTGATGGACGCGATCCAGCGGCTGCGCACCAAGGCGTACGACAACAAGAAACTCGTCACCACTAAACAGCAGAAGGTCAGCGTTCAGACTCAGGAGAACAAGCAGGTGGTCGTGATCGAACAGGCTGAGCCGGATACGATCTACGTGCCGTATTACGATCCGGCCACCGTGTACGGAACTTGGCCCTACACGGAATATCCGCCCTACTATTTCGGGTATCCGTCTTATATCGGTGCAGGCGTGATCGCAGCTGGCGTTGCCTTTGGGGCAGGATGGGCAATCGGGCGTTGGGGCAATTACTGGGGCGGCGGCTGCAACTGGGGCAACCGCAACCTCTACGTCAACCACTACAACAGGATCAACAACGTCGGAAACAACTGGCAGCACAATCCGGCGCATCGCCAAGGGGTACGATACAATAACACAAACGTTCAGCAGCGTTTCGGTAACAACAATCTGAAGGCCGGTGCTGCTGATCGAATGGATTTCCGCGGCCGTGATGGACAGCAAGTGCTCAAGGATCGTGCCGGTGTCGCTGATCGCGCCGGGGATCGTGGCGGAGATCGGGCCGCGGATCGCGGTGGCGATCGCGCGAGCGCACGCGACGGCCCCGGGAGCGGTGATCGCGCCAACCGCTCGAGCACGGCAGATCGCGCTAAGGCAAGCGGCAAGGGTGCTCCCAAGGGGGGCGGCAAAGCTGCTACCAAAGGCGGTGCAGATCGCGCGAGGGCTGCCAACAATGCTGGCAATGCGGCGCGCCGCGGCGGCGAAAATCGCGGCGGCGCCATGAACGTGTCGTCGGGTAGGGCGGCTGCCGCCGCCTCAGCCCGCGGTCAAGCCAGCATGGGCGCCCGTGGCGGCGGCGGGGCGAGCTTCGCCGGGCGTGGCGGTGGCGGCGGTGGCGCCATGCGTGGTGGCGGTGGCTTCGGTGGTGGAGGCGGACGTGGCGGAGGCGGTGGAGGACGGCGGTCCGACATTGCGCTGAAGCATGACATCGTCCTGCTCGGGCATCTCGCCAACGGCCTCGGCTTCTATCGCTTCAGCTATCTTGGCAGCCAGAAGGCCTATGTCGGCGTCATAGCGCAGGAAGTGGAAGGCGTGATGCCGCAGGCCGTGACCCGCGGCCGCGACGGCTACTTGCGTGTCTATTATGAAAGGCTCGGATTGAAGCTGCGTAGCTACAGAGACTGGCTCGCAGAAGGTGCAAGGATCCCCGCGGAGATGAAGCCATGAACAATTTGAGGACGCTCCATCGCGCAGCTTTGCCAGGCATCATGGCGCTTGCACTGCTGACGTCTGCGTCCCAGGCGCAGCAGGCCTATCCGACGCCAGAGGACGCCGCAGCCGCGCTGGCTGCCGCGGTCAAGAGCGGCACAAACCGGGCAGTCTTGAAAGTGCTCGGCAACGCTGCCGAGGACCTCGTTGCCTCCGGCGATGAGGTTGCGGATGCCGCGACGCGCCAAGGCTTTACTTCTGCTTATAATGCCAGGCATTCGGTCAAGACAGAGGATAACAAGAAGGCCACGCTCGTTCTCGGCGCCGATGACTTCCCGTTCCCGATTCCGCTGGTCAACACCAAGAGCGGCTGGGAGTTCGACACGGACGCAGGCCGCATCGAGATTCTCTATCGCCGCATCGGTCGTAATGAGTTGGACGCGATCAAGACCTGCCTTGCCTTCGTCGATGCCGAGAATGAATATGCGGACAAGGATCGCGGCGACGGCGCGGGCGTCTATGCACAACGCATCGTGAGCAGTTCCGGCAAGAAGGACGGCTTGTTCTGGCGCGACGACCGCGACCCGAGCCCGCTCGGCGAACTGGCGGCGCAGGCATCAAATGAAGGCTACAAGGTCGACGGGCAAGGGGCGCCCTATCACGGATATTATTTCCGGATATTGAAGGGGCAGGGCTCCGATGCGCCGGGCGGCGCGCTCTACTACGTCGTCAGAGGCAAGATGATCGGCGGCTTCGCGCTGATCGCCTATCCTGCCGAATATGGCAACTCCGGCGTGATGACCTTCCTGGTCAATCATGCCGGTACCGTTTACCAGCGGGATCTGGGAAAGCACACTGGGATCATCGCCAAGCGGATCATGCTGTTCGATCCGGACCAGACTTGGAGGAAAGTCGATGCCACGAAACCCTGAGGGCAGGCAGACTGTCCTGCGGACATGCTTCACCGGTTTTGCGGCGATCGCGTTTTTTGCGTTCGCCGTGCCCGTGACGCCGTCCTTCGCTCAGGCCCCCGCCTTTGTCCAGCTCAAGATCGTAAAAGCGGGCTTGCTCGTGGGTGCAGGCGCGGGCAGCGGCGTGTTGAGCTATCGGGGCCGCAATTATCGCTTTCGCTGGTCTGGCATCAGCCTCGGTGTCACGGCCGGCGCGACTGTCGGCCGACTCGAGGGGTCGGCGTCAGGAATTCGAGAGATTTCCGATTTTGCCGGTACGTACAGTTCTGTCGGCGGTGGGGCATCACTCGTCGGCGGCGTTGGTGCCGTTCACCTGCGGAACGACAAGGGCGTCACGATGGAGCTGCGCGGTCCAAGGGGTGGCTGGGAGTTCGCCGCCAACTTGAGCACGATCACGATTTCAATGAACTGAACCGATTTTCACATCAGGGTGAACTCGATCTATGGCCGTGTACGTTGGGTACGTCATAGCCTCTCTCACCATCAGCGTTAGCATTGGCCTTGCCATCCGACTGTCATAAGGCAGATCACAAACGCCGTGATGTTTGATCTCGCCAGCAACGATGGCGAGCACAGCGCGTTGCCCTTCGCCCTCATTGCGGGTGGCATGGCTGACGAACTGCCGAGCGTGCGCCGCCGATCCCCGCGAGGCCTGACGATCCGATGAACGTGGCCGTTGCCGAGTCGTAAAGCGCGACGACACGCGTGCTTGAAGCTTGCCCACAGGCGATTGCGCGACGAACCTGCGCTGCGGTTTCCGCTTCTGAATGGCCTCAGCGAGAAACTGAGCCTCATCGTCGCTGATTGCTCCAACGGGCCAGTGGCGGTGCCAGATTGCATCTGAAACGGTATCCAGCTCGTCGGGCGAGGTTGCGGAATTGATAGCTTCGTAGAGAGCCGCCGCAGCGGTCGAAAGGGCGTTCATTGGGCGGCCCTGGAAGCTTGCTCGGCTGATGGCCGACTAAGCCTCGCGGCGCCTGCCAAAGCGCCCCGGGGGCTGCAACGTAGGCAGCGTACCGCTTTGCCGAGACGCGCTCGTACCGCCCCCAGCCGCTAGCGGCCGAAATAGACGGAATGCTCGAGAGGCTCGAATTCGGGGTCGGCCTCAGAAACCCTTTGAGTTTCAATGCTGGATGATTTCCCCAAATCATCGGCTAAGTGTTTGATAACGCGAGGTTGATGCTCTCCACTAGGGAGCGCCAATATACCCTATTCCACGGCATTGTACGATACGGCTCCTTTCGTGAGGCCTTCCTGCTCGACGACTGATTGATCACGCCGGCCGCCTGAGCAGTTGCCGCCTTGTGCTCATTCGTGTCCCGGTGACGGAGCTTCGAGCACTCATCGCGCCTTGGCGGGGCAATCCCTCCCACGAATCAAGCGGCGAGCGTCCCTCGTTTCCGCTATGATCAAGCCATGACGATCGGGATTACCGGACCCGGCCCGAAGGTACCACGGCAAAGTGGCGTGGTCAGGCTGATCGTTGCGGCCGTCGTCGTCACGATTTGCCTTATCCTGCTCTCGTTCGCGAGCGACTTCCTGGTCGATTGGCTTTGGTTTTCCTCGATCGGCTATCTTGAGGTTTTCCTGACGGCGATCGGCGCCAAGGCGACCGTCTTTTTCGCCGTCTTGGCGGCGACCGCCGTCGTTCTCTGGCTGAACGGAGTGCTGGCGGCGCGGTTTGCCATGCAGCCGCCGCGACAGATTCCGGCCGCCCCGTGGAAGGTGGCGGGTGTTACGCCGCCCGATCTGTCCGTATTGCTGCGCGATCGACTAACACGGCCGTGGTTTATCGCGCTCGGTGCGGGTTTGCTCGCGGTGTTGGTTGCCGCAGGCGAAGCCGGCAACTGGGGCATCTTCCTGCAGTTTCTCTACCATGTGCCCTATGGCGCGGAGGATCCGCTCTACAACAGGGACATCGGCTTCTATCTCTTTGCGCTACCCGCTTATCTCGCGATCAAGAACTGGATGCTGCTCGCAATCGTCCTGAGTGCGCTGTTTGCCGGAGCGATCTACTGGGCGCGCGGCGACATCGAGTACGATGTTCACAGCCGATCAATCTCGCCGACGGTCATCACACATGGCTCGGCGCTGGTTGGCCTTCTGTTCGCGGTGAAGGCCTGGTCCTATGGGCTCGACCGCTATCTGCTGCTCTACGGCGACAATGGTGTCGTGGTCGGGGCAAGCTACACCGATGTCCATCTGGGGCTGCCGGCTCTGTGGCTGATGATCGGGCTTTCGATTATCGCGGCGTTGATCGCATGGGCCAATTTGCGCGCCCGCACCTACCGGCTTCTTGCCGCCGGGTTCATCCTCGTCGGCGTCGGCTCTGTCGTGCTGTCGAGCCTCGTCCCTTCGCTGTTCCGGCACCTCGTCGTCAAACCGACGGAGTTGCAGCTGGAGAAGCCGTACATTGAACGCAACATCGCGCTCACCAGGCAGGCCTACAATCTCGACCGGATCGCAGCCAAGCCGTTTGCCGCCGAACAGCGGCTGACCTTCAAGACGCTGGAAGCGAACAAGGCCACCATCGACAATATCCGGCTCTGGGACTGGCTGCCGCTGTCGAATACCTACGCGCAACTGCAGGAGATCCGTACCTACTACAAATTCCACGATCTTGACGTCGATCGCTACTGGCTCGACGGCTCCTACCAGAGCGTGATGCTCTCGGCCCGCGAACTGCGGGCCTCCCTGCTGCCGGCAAACGCCCAGACGTGGGTCAATCGCCACGTGCTGTTTACGCACGGCAACGGCGCGGTGATGAGCCCGGTCACCCGTAAGAGCCCAGAAGGACTGCCGTTCTTCTATTTGCGCGATATTCCGCCCGTTGCGGACGGCGGTCCCAAGATCGAGGAACCGCGCATCTACTACGGCGAAGAGAGCGACGACTACGTCATCGTCAAGGCCAGCATCCCGGAGTTCGATTATCCGAAGGGGAAAGACAACGTCTATGCGGCCTATGACGGCAGTGGCGGTGTTCCGATCGGAGCATTGGGATGGAGAACGCTGTTCGCCTACTACTTCAATGACGCGAATCTGGTCCTCTCAAGCTACATCACGGCCGACAGCCGAATCATGATCCGGCGCAATATCACGGAACGGGTGCGCACGATCGCTCCATTCCTCAGGCTCGATCATGATCCCTATCTGGTCATCAGCAACGGGCGGCTGTTCTGGATGCAGGACGCCTACACCACGAGCTCCTATTTCCCCTCTGCGCAGCCCGTGCCGGAGCTCGATCTCAACTACATCAGGAATTCGGTGAAAATTGTTGTCGATGCCTATAACGGGACGGTTGATTTCTATCTGATCGACCCACGCGACCCCATTGCAGCGACCTACCAGCGTATCTTTCCGAGCCTGTTCAAGCCGTTCACGGCCATGCCGGCGGATTTGCAGAAGCACATTCGCTATCCGGAAGATCTGTTCCTGATTCAGGCGCGGCTCTATCAGACCTATCACATGGAGCAGGCCGAAACTTTCTATAACCGAGAGGACTTCTGGCAGTTTCCGCGACAGCCGGGCGGCGATGGCACCTCGGTGATGACCCCCTATTACATCATCATGCGGCTGCCCGGCGAGCCTCAGGCCGAGTTCTTTCTGATGCTTCCCATGGTGCCGAGTCGTCGCGACAATATGATCGCGTGGCTCGCTGCGCGTTGCGACGCCCCCGACTACGGCAAACTGATCGTCTACGAATTCCCAAAGGACAAGCTTGTCTACGGGCCGTTTCAGATCGAGGCGCGGATCAACCAGAACACCGAGATCTCGCAACAACTCACGCTGTGGAATCAGATGGGCTCGCGGGTGATACGCGGTGCGAACCTGCTGGTGATCCCGATCGAGAACTCGATCCTTTATGTCTCGCCGCTCTATATGCGCGCCGAGCTTGGACACCTGCCGGAGCTGAAACGCGTGATCGCAGCCTACGGTGAACATGTCGTGATGAAAGAGACGCTCGCTGATGCCCTGGCCGCGTTGTTCGCAGAGCCCGGTGCCGTGCCGGAGGCTTCAAACGCAACGGAAGCGGTGTCCCCTGCGGGCGGGGCGGCGAGCCCGGCGCAGCAGGCGCTCGATCGCTACAATCAGGCGGTGGAGCGATTGAAGGCCGGAGACTTGAAAGGTTTCGGCACGCAGTTCGATGCCCTGCGCGAGCCCCTGGAGGAAATGAACCGGCGCTCCGTCGGTCACTAATGGCGCGGGCGAATCGTGAGCGCGGACGCGCGCCTCAATTGGGTGCTGTTAAAGGTTACGTTTCAATGACATAAGAGTTCGCAGTTGTGTTCTGGACGGCGCGCCATTTCCGCTTCGCCTGCGGTGCCGCCGATCAATCGTCGCAATTGCTGGCGCATCCGGTGGCGTTCCGGATCCTTGCCACAACCTCCGGCCGGTTGCTCTCGAGCCAGGCCACGGCGTCGGGTCCATCGACAACGCACGCGAAGGTTTCCCAGGTTGGGTCCTCCAGGGATTCCGGTTGCAGTCGCTTCGCCGCATACTCAACGAGGTCGTGCAAGCGTTCATAGCCTCGTCGGCGCTCAAGGGAATCTGCAATCGCTTTGCTGGCCCATCCTCGCTGGGCCAAATCGACAATGCTCGGAGCGTCGGCCTCGCTGAACCAGGGTGTGGCATCGAACTCGATGCAGCGGGCATTATCGGCGGTATGGCAAGTCGCGTGGATCATTGGATTCCTCCGTTCGCCGGCTAACAACCTGCGCTGGCATTGCTCTTGGAGTTTCACATCGCCGCCTCGCATGCCTCAGGCTTTGACCAGGTCCCCCAGCAGGTTCGCCGCCACCGTCAGCTTGGCGAGCGTCAGGCCGCTGGCCGCGATCTCCTCGACCGAGCGGCGGATGCGCGTCGCTTCGGGGTGGGCCGCGAGCCAGGTCTCGACAGCCTGCTGGCCGGACTGCCCGGTTGACAGCATATCTGCCGCCAGTCTTCTTTCGGCGCCAGCGATCTGCTCAACGGCGCGATCGATCGCCATACGTTCGAAATAATCGTTTGCCGGCACGCTGCGCGCGGCGGCGGCGATGTAGTCGAGGCGGAAATTCGCTTCGGCGGCGAAGAAGGTCGCGGCGGCGTCGCCGATGGGGCGGGCGGTGCGCTCGGCAACCGTCACGATATCGGGTGCCGAGACCAGAGCGTCGAGATCGGCGAGTTCGCCGGCGAGGCCGGCCGGGACACCGGCATCGGTCAGGTCCTGCCGACGCTTGGCACGTGCGGCCTGCAAGTCCGGCGGCAGCGCGGTGTCGAGCCCTGCGACGATCTGGCGGATAGCCGGGCCGAAGCGCGCGACGACGGCCTCCAGCCCGTTCTTGAAATCAACATTGCGCACGTACCAGACCATGCGGGAGAGCAGGAGGTCATGGACAGACGCGTAGAGGGACAGCTGCACCTGCCCGTCGATGCAGGCATCGAGTGCATCGATCGCGTCACTGAGCCACTTGAGCCCGTAGCATTCATCGACCGCCACATAGGCCATGACGATGGTCGGGATATCGGCGTCCGTCTCGTCGATCAGGCGCACGACACAGGCCGGCCCGCCGCGGTTGATTACCGCATTGGCGAGGCTCGTCGCGATGATCTCCCGCCGCAGGCGGTGGAATTCGACCGCTGTCGGGAATTTGTCCTGAACCTCGCGCGGAAAATACTGGGATAGTTCTCGGGCAAGATAGGGATCATCGGGTACGCTGGTGACGAGCAGGTCATCGTGAAGCGTCAGCTTGGCGTAGGCGAGCAGCACGGCAAGCTCGGGCCGTGTGAGGGAATGGCCGCGCCGTGTGCGCTCGGTGAGCACCGCGTCATCGGGCAGGAACTCCACCGCGCGGCTGAGCAGACCGCGCTGCTCGAGCGACTGCATCAGGCGCGTGAGGAAGCCGGTCTCGGCCACGCCCTTGCGTTCGGCGAGCGAGAGCGCCAGCGACTGCAGATAGTTGTTGCGCAGCACCAGCGTGCCGACCTCGTCGGTCATCGCGGCCAGCAAACTGTTGCGGTCCGCGGGGCTGAGCCGTCCCTCGCGCTCGAGCCGCGCCAGCGCAATCTTGATATTGACCTCGACGTCGGACGTGTTCACGCCGGCCGAGTTGTCGATGGCGTCGGTGTTGAGCTTGACGCCCTTCTGCGCCGCCTCGATGCGACCGCGCTGGGTGACGCCGAGATTGGCGCCTTCGCCAATCACCCGGGCCCGCACGTCGCTGCCCGTGATGCGGATTGGATCGTTGGCGCGGTCGCCGGCCTGATCGTCGCTTTCCGCGGCGGAGCGGACATAGGTGCCGATGCCGCCAAACCACAGGAGATCCGCGCGCGCCTTCAGGATTGCCGTCATCACCTCGAAAGGCGTCGCTTGCGGCTTGTCGAGATCGAGCAGGGCGCGTATCTCCGGAGCGAGCGGGATCGCCTTGAGCTGGCGCGAGAACACGCCGCCGCCCGCCGAGATCAGCGACTTGTCGTAGTCCTGCCAGCTCGATCGCGGCAGGTCGAACAGACGCTTGCGCTCGGCGAGGCTGATCGCAGGATCAGGCGAGGGATCGATGAAGATGTCGCGGTGATCGAAAGCCGCCACAAGCTTTGTCGCTGGCGACAGCAGCATGCCATTGCCGAAAACGTCGCCGGACATGTCACCGACGCCGACCGCGGTGAACGGCATGGTCTGAATGTCGGTGCCGAGCTCGCGGAAGTGGCGCTTGACCGCTTCCCAGGCGCCGCGCGCCGTGATCCCCATCTTCTTGTGGTCGTAGCCCTGGCTGCCGCCGGAAGCGAAGGCATCGCCGAGCCAATGGTTTTTCTCGGCCGAGATCGCGTTGGCGACGTCGGAGAAGGTGGCGGTGCCCTTGTCGGCGGCGACAACGAGGTAGGGGTCGTCGCCGTCGTGGCGCACGGTGGAGTCGGGCGGCACGACGATGTCGCCGTCGAGATTGTCGGTGAGCTCCAGCAGCGAGCGAACGAAGATGCAATAGGCTTCGGTGCCTTCCGCGAGCCAGGCGTCGCGATTGGCAGGCGGCGGCAGGCGCTTGGGCACGAAGCCACCCTTGGCGCCGACCGGCACGATCACGGCGTTCTTGACCTGCTGCGCTTTCACGAGGCCGAGGATCTCGGTGCGGAAATCCTGCGGCCGGTCGGACCAGCGCAAGCCACCGCGCGCAACCTTGCCGAAGCGCAGGTGAATACCTTCGACACGAGGTGAATAGACGAAGATCTCGTAGAGAGGTCGTGGAGCCGGCAGGTCGTCGATCCGGCGCGCGTCGAACTTGAAGGAGATCACCGGACGCGGCTGTCCATCCTCGCCGATCTGCCACAGATTGGTGCGAATCGTCGCCTGCACCAGGTTGGTGAAACGGCGCAGGATGCGGTCCTCGTCCAGCGAGGCGACGGATTTGAGTTGCTCCTCGACCTCGGCAAGCAGGGCCGTCTCGCGTGCCGAGCGCTCGGCATCCGTGGAGGCGAGGCGTGGATCGAGGCGGGTCTGGAACAACGCGACGAGGTTGGCCGTGATCGCGGCGTTCTTGCGCAATGTCTCCCACATATAATCCTGGGTGAACGGCGCGCGGATCTGGTGCAGGTAGCGGGACAGTGCCCGGATGGTCGAGACTTCCCGCCAGCCCAGGGCGGTGCGCAGGATCAGGCCGTTGTATCCATCGGATTCGGCGTGATCGCGGACCACTGCCATGATCGAGGCTTCAAGGCGATGGCTGAATTCGGGGCTGATCGTGATCGGCTGGCCGTCGCTGGTCTCGATCGTCATCTCGTGGAGCCAAGCCGGCGGAGGCGCCGGCGTGGCGCGCGGCGCGATCTGATAGGTGCGTTCGTTGACCACGTGCAGGCCGTGATTTTCGATCACGGGCACGCGGTAGGACAGCGACAGGGGCGCGCCGTGCGAAAACACCCTCAGTCCGAAGCGCTTGGGATCGGCCTCGCTTTCGTCACGGTAAACCGAAATCGCCACGGGGCCGGTTGGCGTAAGCTTTTCGATGGTGGCGATATCGGTGATCGCCCGTTCCGCGCTGAACACCTCGGTATAGCCGCCGCTAAACGCCTGGGCATATCGGTTGGTGAGCATGCGCGCCCGCATGCCGTCGGTAGAGGCAGTGAGCGCGGCCTTCAGCTTGTCGGCCCACGTCGCGGCAATGGCGCTGATCCCGGCTTCGAGCGTGGCGCGTTCGACGACGGGTGTTTTGCCGTCATAGCGTCCGATGATGTAGTGGACGCGCACAAGCGCCCCTTCAGGGAATGAAACGTAGGAGGCCGACAGCATCCCCTTGTAGACCTGCGACAGGAAGGCCCCGACGCGGGTGCGGACGTTCGTGTCGTATTTCTCGCGCGGAATGAAGGTGAGGATGGAGACGAAGCGATCGAACTTGTCCACCCGCGCCAGCGCCCGGACGCGCGGACGCTCGTAGAGGATCAGGATCTCCATGACGAAATTGTAGAGCGTGTCGACGTCGATCTGGAACAGTTCGTCACGCGGATATTCTTCGAGAATATGCATGAGGGCCTTGCCCGAATGGCCGTTCGGGTCGAAGCCGGCGCGTTGCAGCGCGCGCGTCACCTTGTGGCGGACATAAGGGATCTGCCGTGCGGAGCGGGTATAGGCGCCCGAGATGAACAGGCCGACGACCCGCAATTCGCCCTCCAGCCGGCCGTCGGGCGTATAGAGCTTGATGCCGACATAATCCATGCGAATGCGGCGATGAACGCGGCTGGAGACGTTGGCCTTGATGACGATGAGCAGGGTGGGGTCGTGCATGAACTCGCGTATTTCCGACGTCATCACCACCATTTCGCTACCGCGGCGCAGGACCTTCGCATCCGGATCGCGGAGGACGCCGAGGCCTTTGCCGGTCGTGATGTCGTCGGATGCATCGCTGTCGGGCGAGAAGCGATATTCGCGCACGCCGAGGAAGGTGAAATTGTCCGCGCACAGCCATTGCAGGAACTGGTTGGCCTCGGCGACCTCGTCGATCGGCAGCGGCGGGGGATTGGAAGTGAAGGTCTTGATCGCGTCCTCGACCCGGTCGTGCATGGCACGCCAGTCGGTGACGCAGGCGCGGACGTCGTTCAACGTCCTGGTGAGGCCGTCGATCAGCTTCTGGCGATCGGCATCGGCGTCCAGGCGGGTAATGTGGAGGTGAATCAGGCTTTCCCGCGTGCCGTTTGCTCCCGCCGGCAGCGCTTCGCCGTGGAAGCGCAGGAGCTTGCCTTGGCTGTCGCGCTCCACCGCGAGGATCGGGTGAGCGACGAGGGTCACTTCGATGCCTTGCTCGGCCAGCTCCGCCGTCGTGGAATCGAACAGGAAGGGCATGTTGTCGTTGAGAATCTCGAGCACGGAAATCTCGCGCCCGTCCGGCATCATCGGATTGACGACACGGATATCGGCGCTGCCGGCCGTACGCTGCTGCACGTGCTCCCAGGCTTGTTCCGCCAGGAAGGCCATCGACCGGGCATCGTGATTGGCGAGGTCCTCGACATTGGTGTAGCCGAACAGAAGTTCGGCAAAGCTCCGGGGCGCCTTGCCCGGCTGCACGCTTCCCGCTGCATCGCGGATCAGGATCGAACGGGCCTTGTCGTCACGCCAAGCCATCATGTCCTCCATTTGCCGCGCCGTCCGATCGCAGCCGCGATCATCAGCTTGATTCTGGAGTGCATCGCTTCGAGCGCCTCAGCCTTGACCGCGATCGAGCGCGTCCGCGAAATCCCCGGTCTCGAAGTTGCGACAACTCCCGTCGACAATACTCCGATCCCAAAGCTATCCAAGGCGGATGCGGTCGTGAGACGTGCCGGGATGCCCTGCTGCAGCGCGTGAGGCCGAAGTCGGCGCTGGCGGCCGACGGATCATGGGGTCAGACAAAATCGCAAGTAATTTCAATTGTGTATGAGTTCGCAATTGTATTCCGGGGTGGCCCACCCCGGACATGCTGCAGGGTCGCATCGAGGTCGGCGCGGGCTTACGCTGCGACCAGGACCGGTTGCGCCGGCCGCCGGGTGATCGTCAGTGACAGCACGGCCGCGACGATGCCGGTTATGCCTGCGATCATGAAGGCCTGCAGATAATCGCCCTGGGCCGAGCGCATGAAGCCCGCGAAGAACGCGGCGCAGGCGGCGCCGAGTTGATGGCCGGCGACCACCCAGCCGAACACCAGCGGTGCGTTCTTGTCGCCGAACGCTTCGTTGGCGATGCGCACGGTCGGCGGCACGGTCGCGATCCAGTCGAGACCATAGAACACCGCGAATACCGACAGGCTGACCAGCGAGAAATCCGAGTAGGGCAGGTAGATCAGCGACAGGCCGCGCAGCCCGTAATAGAAGAACAGCAGCTTGCGCGGATCGAAACGGTCGGTGAGCCAGCCCGACAAGGTGGTGCCGAACAGGTCGAAGAACCCCATCAGCGCGAGCAGGCTCGCAGCCTGCACCTCGACGATGCCATGGTCGCCGCAGAACGCGATCAGATGGGTGCCGACCAGCCCGTTGGTGGTGAAGCCGCAGATGAAGAAGGTGGCAAACAGGAACCAGAACGCCCGCGTCTTCGCGGCGCGCGCGAGGTTTGACAACGCGGCGGTGAACGGGTTGCCCTCAGCCTTCGGCGCGGCATGATCCTCGTGCGGGCTGCCGAACGAGCGCAGGCCGACCGAGGCGGGCCGCTCCGGCACCAGGAAATACACCAGCGGGATCAGCGCCGCGCAGCACGCGGCCACCGTCAGCACCACCGGCTTCCAGCCACCCCATTCCACCAGCGCCGCGAGGCCCGGCATGAAGATCAGCGTGCCGGTCGCGGTCGACGCCGTCAAAAGCCCCATGACGAGGCCGCGATTGGTGGTGAACCAGCGATTGACGATGGTGGCGCCGAGCACGTTGGCGACCGCGCCCGAGCCGATGCCGGAGAGCAGTCCCCAGCTCATGAACAATTGCCACGGCGCGGTCATGAAAGTGCTGGCGCCGGTCGAGGCCGACATCAGCACCAGCGCGCCCAGCACCGTGCGGCGGATGCCGAAGCGCTGCATCACGGCCGCCGCGAACGGGCCCGCGAGGCCATAGAGGAAGATGCCGACCGCGGCCGACGACGAGATCACGCCGACATCCCAGCCGAACGCCTTTTGCAGCGGCAGCATCAGCACGCCCGGCGTTGAGCGCAGGCCGGCTGACGCGAGCAGCGCGAGGAAGATCACGGCGACGACGACGAAAGCGTAGTTCTGGCCGAACGGCCGTCTCGACACGGGGGCGGGTTGAATGGAGGCATCGGGCATGTTACTTACCGGTACGTGTTGCGATGCGGCATGTATACGTACCGGTCAGTAACATTGTCAAGCGTGCCCAGCGCAAAACTGGAGGGAGCCGTCATGAAGAAGACCGTCGCGCCGTCTGCGGAACGCCCCGCGCGCGCCGCCGACCGGATCCGCGCCTCCGCGCGCGAGCTGTTCTATCGCGAGGGCATCCGCGCGGTCGGCGTCGATGAAGTGGTCGACCGGGCCGGCGTCACCAAGCCGAGCCTCTATCGCAGCTTCGCATCCAAGGACGATCTCGCCGCCGCCTATATGCGCGATTACGACCTGGCCTTCTGGGAGGAATTCGAGAAGCCCGGCGGCAAATCCTATTCAGATGCGCGCGAGCACGTGCTCGCCTACATTCGTGACCTGTCGACGCGCGCGGTGCGCAAGGGCTATCGCGGCTGCGGCCTCAGCAATGCGACCGTAGAATATCCGGCGCGGGACAATCCCGCGCGGCAGGTCGCCGAAGCCCACAAGAAAAGTGTTTCGCAAGCGCCTGCGCGAGCTCGCAGCCGGCATGGGCGCGCGTCACCCCGCCGTGCTCGGCGATGCGCTGCTGCTGCTGATCGAAGGCATCTACGTCACCGGCCAGCAGTCGGAAGACGGACCGGCGCAGTCGGCGCTGACGGTTGCGAAGCTGCTGATCGATGCAAGCGTGGCGAAGGGGTGAGGGTGAGCGACTTGCTTGCTTCACCTCTCCCCAGCGGGGAGAGGTCGATTTGCGAAGCAAATCGGGTGAGGGGGCACAGCTCCAACGAGAGACCGTAGCCCCTCACCCGGCGCTGCGCGCCGACCTCTCCCCGCTGGGGAGAGGTGAGCCTCCGCTGCCGATGAAGCAACTGGCCGCTTCACGACCAGCGTCGAAACACCAGGCTGGCGTTGACGCCGCCAAATCCGAAACCGTTCGAGATCGCGTGTTCGATCGGCATCGGCCGCGCGACGTTCGCGACAAGGTCGATGCCCTGCGCCGCCGGATCGGCGTTCTCCTGGTTGAGGGTGGGCGGCGCGACCTGATCGCGCAGCGCCAGGATCGTGAAGATCGCCTCGACGCCGCCGGCCGCGCCAAGCAGATGTCCCGTCGCCGACTTGGTCGCGCTGACGGCAACGCGCCCCTGACGCCCGAACACGCGCTTGATGGCCTCCAATTCGCTGAGATCGCCGACCGGCGTCGATGTCGAATGCGCGTTGAGATGCTGGATCTGGTCGGGCCGCAACCCCGCCTGCCGCAGCGCCGCCTCCATGGCGCGCCGGGCGCCGTCGCCGTCTTCGGGACCCGCGGTGATGTGATAGGCGTCCGCCGTCGTGCCGTAGCCGACGAGCTCGGCGATCGGCCTGGCGCCGCGCCGCAGCGCGTGGTCGAGCTCCTCGATGACGAGCACGCCCGCGCCTTCGCCCATCACAAAACCGTCCCGGTCGCGGTCGAACGGCCGCGAGGCCCGGGCCGGCGTGTCGTTGAACGACGTCGAAAGCGCCCGCGCCGCCGCAAAGCCGCCGAGGCTCACGGGATCGATGCAGGCCTCCGCGCCGCCGCAGATCGCAATGTCGGCCTCGCCGGATCTGATCAGGCGCGCGGCATCGCCGATCGCCTGCACGCTCGCTGCGCAGGCGGTCACCGGCGCGCCGATCGGACCCTTGAAGCCGTATCGGATGCTGATGTGCCCGGCCGCGAGATTGGCCAGGAAGGAGGGAACGGTGAACGGCGACAGCCGGCGCAGCCCGCTCGTCTCCGCGGTGCGCACGGCGTCCGCGATCGCGGGAAACCCGCCGATGCCGGATGCGATCACGGTCGCGGTGCGCTCCTGCGCAAGCGCCTCGGCCGGCATCCAGCCGGCCTGCGCCACGGCTTCCGCCGCGGCCAGCAGCGCGAACAGGATGAATCGGTCCATCTTCTTCTGGTCCTTGCGCGGCGCCGCGGAATCGGGATCGAACCCGCCCTCGGCATCGGCGGCCTTGCTAGGGACCTGTCCCGCGACGCGCCCCGGCAGTGCGGCCGCCCACTCCGGCAATGCCGTAAGCCCGGAATGCCCCGCCAGCAGCCTCGACCAGACCAATTCGGTGCCACAGCCCAGCGGGGACACCGTCCCCAGGCCCGTCACAACAATTCGCCGCATGGTTCTCCTGTCGCGCCCTTCGTGCGAACCGGCATGGCCGGGACGCACAAGTGCCCGGGCGTCGGGTTGTTATATGATGAAGATCATCTATTGGCTCGACCGCCCGTACGTCAAGGTGTTGACTTCCGTCTCATGCTGCCTTCGTCGAGCGGTTAGGACGCGGCCCTTCAGAGCTGAAATCGCAAATGTCGTGACGGCGCTGGGCCATATCAACAACGTCGTGGTAAAGGCCCATTTTCCGGACGAAGATGGAGAGGGGTCGGACACATGACGCAGCGCCTAGATTCGTGCACGGTCTCCGCAGCTAATCACTTCATCCCCTCCAGCACCTTCCGCACGTCCCCCAACAACGCCCGCATCTGCCTCCGCTCTTCGATCGCATCTTTGGTGAACAAGCCGTGCTTGCGCGCGTTCCTGTTTGCCCTTGGCGCGCCGGAGCCCTCGGCGCCGCCGTGCATGCGGCAGCGCGTCCTGCCGCGCACCGCCGGCGCGCGGCACGAACCGCCGCAGCGGGTTTTGGCGCCACAGCGCGGGCTCGCCAGCATCGGGCCGGCCGTGCCGCTGTGACCGCTCATGCCTGCGCGTCCTGCCTGGCATCGGCGCAATCATGCCGTCGCCTGGAGCCCGCGGGCCTCACTGCTCGCGCCGCGGGTGCCGGCGGCTTGTCCGAGACGATCACGTTCGCATGCTGGGTGACGTTGCCGACGATGGCGTTGCCGCCGTCCTCCACCTTCACGTTCTGCACGGTGATGGCGGGTTCGCGCTGGCTGCAGTAGCGGGTCAGCGCGTCGATCTGTGCGGGAAACGTGCGGGTGAGCGGGCCGAGCGCCCGCGCGGCGCTGTCGTGTTGGGCGAGGTCGTCGGCATGCGCGAGGTGATGGGCGCAGCGCATCGCCATCACATGAACCGAAGCCATCTGCGCCACCAGCATGGCCTCGACGGAATCCCGTGGGCCAATGCTCTTCACCATCGAGATCATGAAGGCGAGATTGACCTTGCAGGCCTTGCCGCCGTTCACGCTGGCCTTGACCAATTGCCGCAGGATGCCCTCCATCGCGTCGCGATCGGCTACGCCCAGTGCGTTCGCCATCAGCTGTTCGCCGAGCTTCGGGTCAGGATGGTCGATGGCGTATCCGCGCGGCGAGAGTTTGATCCGCGGGGCTGTGGCAGCCGGGGTCTGATCGGTTGCGGCCGCCGTCGTCGGCACGGTGATGTCAGGTGCAGTGGTCATGTCGGGTGTCCCTGGAACGCGCGCGGCGCGCGCGCAGGCGATCGCTCGCTGCGGGCGCCGGTGCGATGTCAGTTGTGTGGAGGGGTTGGTCGCAAGCGCACCCGGCGCGCCCGCTGGTGCGGGCGAGGGGGGGTGTTTTTGCACGATTTCGGAATATTGGAAAAATACCCCTGAGTTGCCCGACGTGTCAAGTTACCTCATCGAACGCTGGCCGCCGCCCGCTCCTTTGCATGGGGTTGTTTTCGATATTTTGGCGACGGGCCCTGCGGCGGGGCGTTCCGGCAACATCACCCGCAGTCATGCCGGCAAGGCACGGGGCGATAACCGGCCAGCGGGTACCGCGCGCCGATCGGATCATTATACTGGCCGGAGCGTCGCGGCCGGCGCGGCCTGACCGCCGGCCTGCGGATCAAGGACACTCGATGAGCGAAACCGAATGAGCGAAACCATTGGCTACCCCGATCCCGGCCTCGATCTGTCCGATGATTTCAAGCCGCATACCTCGCATTGGGGCGTGTTCTCGGCGCGGCTCGGCAAGGCAGGTCTCGAAGTCCGGCCCTATGGCGGCGATCCCGATCCGAACCGCATCATCAACAACTTCCCCGGCGCGCTGCGCCACCAGGCGCGCATCGCGCAGCCGGCGATCCGCCGCGGCTGGCTCGAGCGCGGTCCCGGGCCGGACGATCGGCGCGGCCGCGACGAATTCGTCCCGGTCAGCTGGGAGCAGGCGCTCGACCTGCTCGGCGGCGAGCTTGCGCGGATCCGCGACACGGTCGGTCCCGGCGCGGTGTTCGGCGGCTCCTACGGCTGGTCGAGCGCGGGCCGCTTTCACCACGCGCAGAGCCAGGTGCATCGCTTCCTCAACATCGCACTCGGCGGCTATGTCCGTTCGGTGAACAGCTATTCCTCGGGCGCGTCCTCGGTGCTGCTGCCGCAGATCCTTGGCGGCTACGAGGACATCACCAAGCGCAACGTCACCTGGGAGCAGATCGCCGCCGAGACCGACATCGTGCTGGCGTTCGGCGGCATGGCGCTGAAGAACTCGATGGTGGCGGGCGGCTCGATCAGCAAGCATGTCGAGCGCGGCGCCATGGAAGCGGCGCGGCGGCGCGGCTGCCGGTTCATCCTGGTCAGTCCGCGCTGCGTGACGATCTGCCGGTCGAGGCCGGCGCCGAATGGATGACGGCCACGCCCGGCACCGACACCGCGCTGATGCTCGGCATCGTCCACACCCTGGTCAGCGAAGGCCTGCACGATCAGGCCTTCCTCGATCGCTACACCGAGGGCTGGCCGGTGTTCCTGCGCTATCTGACCGGCGAGAGCGACGGTGTGCCCAGGAGCGCCGAGTGGGCCGCCGCGATCTGCGGCATCGATGCCGACACCATCAAGACGCTGGCGCGGCGGCTCGCCGGGCGTCGCGCGCTGATCACCGTGTCGCACTCATTGCAGCGCGCCGAGCATGGCGAGCAGCCGGTGTGGATGGGCATGGTGCTGGCGGCAGCCCTCGGCCAGATCGGCCTGCCCGGCGGCGGCTATGCCTATTCGCTCGGCGCGATCGGCTATTACGGCCGCCGCGTCAATGCCGTGCCTGGACCGACGCTCGGGCAGGGCCGCAACGGCGTCGCCGACTTCATTCCGGTGGCGCGCATCGCCGACATGCTGCTCAATCCCGGCACCGCCTATCGCTACAATGGCGAGACGCGGACCTATCCGGATATCCGCCTGGTCTATTGGGCGGGCGGCAATCCGTTCCACCATCACCAAGATCTCAATCGCCTGCGCAAGGCGTTTGCGAAGCTCGACACGCTGGTGGTGCATGAACTGGCCTGGACCGCCACCGCGCGCCACGCCGACATCGTGCTGCCCTCGACCATGACGCTGGAGCGCGAAGACATCGGCTATTCCAGCAACGATCCCTTGATGGTCGCGATGCACCGGATCGCCGAGCCGTTCGGCCTCGCCCGCGACGACTACGAGATCTTCGCCGATCTCGCCGAGCGGCTTGGCGCCCGCGAGCCCTTCACCGAAGGGCGCACGTCGCGGCAATGGCTGGAACATCTCTACGAGCCGACCCGCAAGGCGCTCGCCGCGCGCGGGCTGGAGGCGCCTAGTTTCGAGGAATTCTGGCAACGCGGCAGCCTGGTGGTGCCGCAACATCTCGACGACGGCGGCTCGCTGCGCCGCTTCCGCGAGGACCCGGTGGCGCGGCCGTTGCCGACGCCGAGCGGGCGCATCGAGATCTTCTCGCAGAAGATCGCTAGCCACGGCGACGCGGACTGCCCGGGCCATCCGGTCTGGCTCGCGAAGACCGACACGCCGACATCAGGTGCGCCGTGCTTTCTCGTCGCCAACCAGCCGGTGACGCGCCTGCACAGCCAGCTCGACTTCGGCGGGCACTCGCAGGAGGCCAAGCATCGCGGCCGCGAGGTCGCGCGCATGAACCCGCGCGATGCCAAGGCGCGCGGCATCGCCGACGGCGACATCATCCGCATCTTCAATGCGCGCGGCGCCTGCCTCGCCGCGGTGCATGTCACCGACGGCATCGCGCCCGGCGTGGTGCAGCTGCCGACCGGCGCCTGGTATGACCCGATGGACCCCGAGGAGGAGGCGCCGCTCTGCGTGCATGGCAATCCGAATGTGCTGACCCGTGACATCGGCACGTCATCCTTCGCGCAGGGCTGCACCGGCCAGCTCACGACCGTCGAGGTCGAGCGCTTCAACGGCAATCTGCCGCCGATCCGGGCGTTCGATCCGGCGTAACCGGGGGGCACGATCGATCACGAACAAATCATCGATGGGCGCTGGATGGCGCCCAGCCGTTCGGCTACGGCATCACGAAGCCGCCCCTGAGTTCTGGATTTGCCGAGATGCACCTGAAAGCCCTGTTTCACCTTGCCGTTGCTGCAACCGTCGTGCTCGGCGCGCCGAGCGCATTGGCGCAATCGGCCGCCGAGCCGGCCTATGGACCGGAGTTGCAGGGCTTCGACTATCCCTATCCGGTCGAGCATTATCGCTTCAGCTCGCAGGAGCAGGAGCTCGACATGGCCTATCTCGACGTCAAGCCGGCCACGCCGAACGGCCAGACCGCGGTGCTGCTGCACGGCAAGAATTTCTGTGCCGCGACCTGGGACGGCACCATCAAGGCGCTCAGCGGCGCCGGCTATCGCGTGATCGCGATGGACCAGATCGGCTTCTGCAAATCCTCCAAGCCGGAGCGCTATCAGTTCACCTTCCAGCAGCTCGCCGGCAACAGCCGCGCGTTGCTCGCCTCGCTCGGAATCGCGCATGCGATCATGGTCGGCCACTCGACCGGCGGCATGCTGGCGATGCGCTATGCGCTGATGTATCCGGACGCCACCGACCGTCTGGTGCTGGTCGATCCGATCGGGCTTGAGGACTGGAAGGTCAAGGGCGTGCCGTGGCTCAGCCTCGACGGCTGGATGCAGCGCGAGACGCGCGTCACCGCGGACAGCATCCGCACCTATGAGCGCGCCACCTATTACGCCGACACCTGGGATCCGTCCTACGAGACCTGGGTGCAGATGCTGGCCGGCATGTATCGCGGGGAGGGCCGCGCCGCCGTGGCATCGAGCTCGGCGCGGCTCTACGACATGATCGCGACCCAGCCGGTGTTCTACGAGTTCGAGCAGATCAAGCCGCCGACGCTGCTGTTCGTTGGCGACAAGGACACCACCGCGATCGGCAAGGACACCGCGCCGCCCGAGATCCGCAAGACGCTCGGCAATTATCCGGTGCTGGGCAAGGCGGCCGCCAAGCGAATTCCACATGCCCAGCTGATCGAATTCCCGGACCTCGGCCATTCGCCGCAGATCCAGGCGCCGGAGCGCTTCCACGCGGCGCTGCTCGGCTGGTTGCAGAATCCGGAGACGGGCGCGACGCTGGTCAAATAAGGGGCGGTGGGACAAGCGGACGACATCATGACGATAGCCGAATTGGTCAGTGTGTTCACGGTGGATGGGGAGGGCGGCAATCCCTGTCCGATCGTGGTCGATGCAAGCGGCATGAGCGCGTCCGAGATGCAGGACGTTGCCCGCCGTCATGGTCACGAATCCGGGTTTGTATTGCCGGCGCAGAGCGACGATTTCGACGCCACGTTCCGTTTCTTCGTCCCGAACCACACGAAATGGAGATGTGCGGCCACGCCACCATCGGTGCGCTTTGGCTGCTGGCGCGCCATGGAAAGCTGCCGGGCGATACGGTCCGGATCTCGACGCGCAGCGGTCCTGTCACCGGCTTCATCAGCCGGGATCGCAACGGCGAGCCCCGTGTCGAGATCACCCAGCCGGCCGGAAAGACTGTTCCGCTGACCGCAAGTCAAAGCGATGACGTGCTTCAGGCGCTCGCGGTCGGGTCGGATGCGATCGGCCGGGCTGCGCCCCGCAATGCGGTCACATCGCGGATCAAGACCCTGATTCCGATGCGCTCTCCGGAGGCGCTGAACGCGCTGGATCCCGCCGCCGAGGCCGTCGAAGCGGTCTGCGGCCGGATCGGATCGACCGGGCTCTATCCGTTCGCGGTGATCGACCGCGAGGCGCGCCTGTTCGAGGCGCGGCAATTCCCGCGCTCGTCCGGCTATCGCGAGGATGCCGCAACCGGCATTGCGGCCGCGGCGCTGGCATTCGGCCTGCTCGAAAACGGCCTGATCGCTCCGAACGACGCGGAGATTCGCATCCTGCAGGGCAGGGCGATGGGGCGTCTGTCGGAGATTCGCGTCCGCATCGGTTTCGCCGGCGGCCGTCCGGTCGGCTGCCTGCTCGGCGGCAATGTCGCGTTGATGGCTGCGCCGTCACACTGAAGCGGGCTGATCTCTAGGTCGATTCAGCGGCGCGCTTGGCCCGTTCCTGCGCCCGTGCATGCACGGGCGACGATTTCCGCGCGCCGGGGCCGGGATGCACGTGGACGGACTTGGCCGTCAGCGGCTCGCCGCATTCCGAGCAGACCATGACGGGATCGAACATCTTGTTGCAGGTCTTGTGTTCGTGCAGCATCGGACGGCCGCGCGCATCGACCATGTGGACGTTGCCCCAGTGCACGATCGACATGATGATCGGATAGAGGTCGAGACCCTTCTGCGTCAGGATGTATTCGTAGCGCTTCGGCGCTTCCTGATAGGGGATCTTTGCGCAGCACGCCGAACCGCACCAGCTTCTTCAGCCGGTCGGCGAGCAGATGCCGTGTGATTCCGAGCGATGCCTGGAAGTCATCGAACCGTCGGATGCGCAGGAAACATTCGCGCAGGATCAACAAGCTCCAGCGGTCGCCGATCACAGCGACGGTGCGGGCCAGCGAGCACGGCTCCTCTTCGAGGGTATCCCATTTCATCGGCGTCTCCTGCGATCTGCGACGGCATCGCACAGAAAATTCTAAAACAGAACTGACGTCATTTCAATAGGATGCCCAGCCAATGGCTGCCGCACAGTCATTGGATGACAAATATCATATTGACAGTTCTAAAATAGAACTTATGGTCCGGGCCACGATCAACCGGCGGCAACAGGCGATTGCCGCCAAACGAAGGGAAGGGCGTTCCATGGCTGCTCCGCTCAAGGTCGAATTCCATTTCGATTTTGGAAGCCCGAACGCCTATCTCGCCGAGCTCGCGCTGCCGGGGATCGAGAAGCGCACCGGCGTCACGTTCGAGTACATCCCGGTGCTGCTCGGCGGCGTCTACAAGGCGACCGGCAACATGTCGCCCGGCGAGTCGCTGCGCGGGATCAAGAACAAGCCCGAATACAACGCGCTCGAGACCGAGCGCTTCCTGCGCCGCCACAACGTCACGAAGTTCACCATGAACCCGTTCTTTCCGGTGAATACGCTGGCGCTGATGCGCGGCGCGGTGGCCGCGCAGTTCGAGGGCGTGTTCGAGCCCTATTTCCGGGCGGCCTACAACCACATGTGGGTTGAACCCAAGAAGATGGACGACCCGCAGGTCTTCCGCGAGGCATTCCTGTCCTCGGATATCGACATCGATCGTCTGATCACCCGCGCCCAGCAGGATGACGTCAAGAAGAAACTGATCGACAACACCAGCGACGCGGTCGCGCGCGGCTCGTTCGGATCGCCGACTTTCTATGTCGGCAGCGAGATCTTCTTCGGCAAGGACAAGGTGCGCGAAGTCGAGGAAGAGATCGTCGCGCAGCTGGCTGCGGGGCAGCGCAAGACCGCCTGAGCGGAAGATTCCTCAACACACAAGCCCAAAGGGCAGCGACAGGGAGGTTTGAGTGCAGGCGCCGATCCGGATTATCGAAGGAAGTGTGGAAGGCTTGCCGAACCGCCTCCACGAGGTGATCGATCATCACGTCGCGGCGACGCCGGATCATCCGGCGCTGATCGACGACAAGGGGCGGCTGACCTATCGCGAGCTCGATCGAACGGTCGGCCGTGTCGCCGAGGCATTGCAGGCGCTGGGCATCCGCGCCGGCGACCGCATGATGATCGTGAGCGAGAATTCGATTCCGCTGGCCTGCCTGCTGCTGGCGGCGAGCCGGCTCGATGTCTGGTCAATCGTGGTCAATCCGCGGCTGTCGCCGCGGGAGCTGGATCAGATCAGGGATCACAGCGGCGCCCGCCGTGTGTTGCTGACCGCCGATGTATCCCAAGAGGCGGCCGTGCATGCTGCACGCTATGAGGCTGTCGTGCAGGATGTCGGCCCGCTCCGCGGCGTTGCCGTCACCGGCCTGAACTTAGCAACCACGGCCGAGCCGGTCGAGCCCGACGGCGCAAACCAGGTCGCGGTCCTGATCTACACGTCCGGCACCACCGGTGCGCCGAAGGGCGTGATGCTGACCCATCGCAATCTGCTGTTCAGCGCCCGGGGTACCGCGGGCTTCCGCAAGATGGCGGCCGACGACGTGCAATATTGCGTGCTGCCGATCTCGCATATCGTCGGCATCTCGCTGCTGACGATGACCTTGATGGTCGGCGCCACCGTGCGCCTGGTCGCCAAGTACGATCCGGCCGCGCTGGTCAAGGCGATGACCGAGGAAGGCATCACGATCCTGAACGGTGTGCCCGCCACCTATCAGCGCCTGCTCGAATACCGGCGCAATGCCGGCCTGCCGAAGCTCGATCGTGGCCGGCTGCGGGTGATCTCGGTGGCCGGCGCGCCGCTGGACCTCGAGCTTAAATCCCGGGTCGAGCAGGAGCTCGGGCTGCCGCTGCTGAATGGCTATGGCATCACCGAATGTTCGCCCGGCATCTCCGGCGTGCGGCCCGATAACCCGCGTGCCGACCACGCGGTCGGCACCGTGATGCCGGGCCTCGAAGCAAAACTGGTCGGCCGCGATCTCAAGCCGGTTGCACCGGGTGAGGTCGGCGAGCTGCATGTTCGCGGTCCTAACGTGATGCGCGGCTACTACCGCGCGCCTGATCTGACCGCCAAGGCAATCGATCCCGACGGCTGGTTCAACACCGGCGATCTAGCGCGTTTCGAGAATGATGTCCTCTACATCGTCGGGCGTACCAAGGAGATGATCATCCGCTCCGGGTTCAACGTCTATCCGGCCGAGATCGAGGCGGTGCTGAGTACGCACGACGCCGTTGTGCAGTGCGCCGTGGTCGGCCGGCC
Source organism: Bradyrhizobium sp. JR3.5 (assembly GCF_054057015.1). Taxonomy (NCBI): domain Bacteria; kingdom Pseudomonadati; phylum Pseudomonadota; class Alphaproteobacteria; order Hyphomicrobiales; family Nitrobacteraceae; genus Bradyrhizobium; species Bradyrhizobium sp. JR3.5. Next base: position 1,302,028 of record NZ_JBSRYV010000002.1, on the reverse strand, counting down.
CGTCGAGGGCAATGAGGAGGTCATCGCCTTTGTGCAGTTGATCAAGGGTTCGACCGCCACCGTGCAGGACCTGATGGCCCACATTGCCCCGCAACTCACCTCGTACAAGCGCCCGTCGGAGATTATCCTGATGGATGCGCTGCCCGCGACATCGACGGGCAAGCTGCTGAAGCACAAGCTGGCGGAGTCGCTGCGCAGCTGAGGCTGAGCCGACGCCGCAAGCCAGTTCACTCAAACACGACCGGAGTACACCATGCAGAAGAGAAACAAGACGGTGGCCGTCATTGGTGCCGGTGATTTCATCGGCGGCGAGATCGCCAAGAAGTTCGCCTCCGAAGGCTTTACCATCTTCGCCGGCCGCCGCAACGGCGACAAGCTCGCGCCGCTGGTCAAGGAGATCGAGGCCGCCGGCGGCGAGATTCACGCGCGCTCGCTCGACGCGCGCAAGGAGGAGGAGATCATCTCCTTCCTCAACGACGCCGACAAGCATGCGCCGCTGGAGGTCTGCATCTTCAACATCGGCGCCAATGTCAATTTTCCGATCCTGGAGACCACCGAGCGCGTGTTCCGCAAGGTCTGGGAGATGGCCTGCTATTCCGGCTTCCTGGCGGGGCGCGAGGCGGCGCGGCTGATGACGGCGCGCGGCGAGGGAAACATCTTCTTCACCGGCGCGACCGCGTCGCTGCGCGGCGGCAGCGGTTATGCCGCGTTTGCCAGCGCCAAGTTCGGCCTGCGCGCCGTGGCGCAGGCGATGGCGCGCGAGCTCGGACCGAAGAACATCCACGTTGCGCATCTGATCATCGATTCCGGCGTCGACACCGAATGGGTGCGGCAGCGTCGCATCGAGGCGCTCGGCCCGAACGCGCTCGACGATCCCGATCTGTTGATGCCACCAGCTTCGGTCGCCACGTCTTACTGGCAGCTCTACCAGCAGCCGAAGAGCGCCTGGACCTTCGAGCTGGAAATCCGGCCCTTCGGCGAGAAGTGGTAGGGAGCATCACAGATGGAGCTCGCGCTATCTCCTGAAGACGCGGCGTTTCGCGACGAAGTCCGTGCCTTCATTAAGGACAACTACCCGGCGGAGATGCGCGTTCCCAATCCGGAGACCGATCTCTCCAAGGAGCAGATGCTGCTGTGGCATCGCATCCTGCACAACAAGGGCTGGATCGCGCCGCTCTGGCCCAAGGAATATGGCGGGCCCGGCTGGTCGATTACCCGCCGGTTCATTTTCGAGCAGGAGACGACGCGCGCCGGCACGATGCCGCCGCTGGCGTTCAGCGTCACCATGGTCGGCCCCGTCATCTACACGTTCGGCAACGCCGCGCAGAAGGCGAAGTTCTTGCCGCGCATCCTGTCCGGCGAGGACTGGTGGTGCCAGGGCTATTCGGAGCCGGGCTCCGGCTCCGACCTCGCCACCGTTCGCACCAAGGCGGTGCGCGACGGTGACCACTATATCGTCAACGGCCACAAGACGTGGACCACGCTGGCGCAGCACGCCGACTGGATCTTCTGCCTGGTCCGCACCGATCCCACGGCCAAGCCGCAGTCCGGCATCTCGTTTCTCTTGATCGACATGAAGTCGCCGGGCGTGACGGTGCGCCCGATCATCACCATCGACGGTTCGCACGAGGTCAACGACGTCTTCCTGGAGGATGTCCGCGTTCCCGTCGAGAACCTGATCGGTGAGGAAAACAAGGGCTGGACCTACGCGAAATTCCTGCTCGGCAATGAACGCACCAGCATGGCCGGCATCGGCCGCTCGACGCGCTACATCGCGCGGCTGAAGAAGATCGTGAAGGCCGAGATTCCCGAGGACGATCCGGCGCATCTGGAGTTCCTCCGGGACATCGCCCGCGTCGAGCTCGACGTGCTGGCGCTGGAGGCGACCGAGCTTCGGGTCGTCGCCCAGATGGCGCGCGGCATCGATCCGGGGCCGGCGGCCTCGCTGTTCAAGATCCGCGGCACCGAGATCTTCCAGGACATCACCGAGCTGGCGCATCGGGCGATCGGCAATGACGGGCTTGCGATCCGCGAGCATCCGGTCAGCGCCAATCACTTCATGCCGGGTCCGGACTACGGCCACACGGCATCGGAGAAATATCTCAATTCGCGCAAGCTCTCGATCTACGGCGGATCGAACGAGATCCAGCGCAACATCATCGCCAAGGCGGTGCTTGGTCTCTAGAGCATGGTGCTCAAACAAGGCGTTGGAGCGCATCGCATCGCGCTTTGGCAGCGGCGGCACGAGAGGATCGGATGGATATCCAGTTCACGGAAGAGCAGGAATTGTTGCGGTCCAGCGTGCAGCGGCTGCTGCGTGACCGGTATGACTTCGACGCGCGCCGCAAGATCGTCGCGAGCGAGGACGGCTTCAGCCGCAAGCATTGGGCCGCGTTCGCCGAGCTCGGCCTGCTCGCCGCGCCATTCCCGGAGGCCGCCGGCGGCCTCGGCGGCGGCCCGCTGTCGACCATGATTATCATGCAGGAGTTCGGCCGCCATCTCGTGGTTGAGCCGTTCGTCGAGACGGTTGTCGTTGCGGGTGGCCTGCTCGAGCAGGCGGGTTCAGACGCGCAGAAACAAGCCTACATCGCCGACATCATCGCGGGGACCAAGCTGTGGGCATTGGCGTGGACCGAGAGGGGCGCGCGCTTCGATCTCGCCACGGTCACTACCGCGGCCCGACGGGAGGGCAACGACTATGTCCTCACCGGCGAGAAGACGGCGGTGATGGCCGCGCCCTGGGCGGATTATCTGATCGTCTCCGCCCGCACCTCGGGCCACCGTCATGATCGCGGCGGCGTCAGCCTGTTCGTGGTCGATCGCCGCGCTGCCAACCTCGATCTGCAGAGCTTCAAGACGATCGATGGCCGCCGGGCGGCCGAGATCAGCCTGCGCGGCGTACACGGCGAGCTGCTCGGCCGGGAAGGCGAGGGCGTCGCCGCGCTGGAAGCCTGCCGCAACCGGGCTATCGGCGCGCTCTGCGCCGAGGCGGTCGGTGCGATCGGCGAGCTGAATGACGCGACACTCGACTACTCCAAGACGCGCAAGCAATTAATCGGCGTCACGATCGGCAGCTTCCAGGTGCTGCAGCACCGGATGGTCGACATGTTCATCGCGCATCAGGAGGCGTTGTCCCTGATGCAGCATCTCAGCCTCAGCCTCAGCCTCAACGACGATGAGGCCGGCATCTCCCGGCTGGCTTCGGGCGCCAAGTCCAAGATCGGCTATGCCGGCAAGTTCGTGGCTGATCAGGCGGTGCAGCTGCACGGCGGCATGGGCATGACCGACGAGCTCAATGTCGGCCACTACTTCAAGCGGATTTCCTCCATCAACATCCAGTTCGGCGATCCCGCCTACCACGTGCTGCGCTATGCGCAGCTCGACGCGGTCGCCTAAGCCAGAGAGGCAAGCATGTCACAGGATGCAGTCATCGTTTCCACCGCGCGTACCGGCGTAGGCAAGGCCTATCGTGGCGCGCTCAACAACACCGACGGCCCGACCCTGGCCGGCCACGTGATGGCCGAGGCCGTCAAGCGCGCCGGCATCGCGCCCGGCGGAGGTCGAGGACGTGGTGATGGGCTGCGCCATGCAGCAGGGCACCATGGTGATGAATGTCGCGCGCAAGGGCGCCATCCGGGCCGGACTTCCCGTCACCGTTGCCGGCACCACCATCGACCGGCAATGCGCCTCCGGGCTGCAGGCGATCGCGGTCGCCGCGCGTTCGGTCATGCTCGACGGCGTCGAGATCGCGATAGGCGGCGGCATCGAGTCGATCAGCCTGGTGCAGAACGAGCACATGAACAGGTTCCACGCCGTCGATGACGAGCTGATGGCGATGAAGCCCGAGATGTACATGTCGATGCTGGAGACGGCGGAAGTCGTCGCCGAGCGCTACGGGATCGGCCGCGACAAGCAGGACGAATACAGCCTGGAATGCCAGCGCCGCGTCGGCGCCGCGCTGCAGGGCGGCCGCTTCAACGACGAGATCGTGCCGATCACGACCAAGATGGCCGTGGTCAACAAGGACACCAAGGAAGTGAGCTTCCAGCAGGTGACGCTGGCCAAGGATGAAGGTCCGCGGCCGGATACCACGGCGGACGGGCTCGCCAAGATCAAGCCGGTGTTCGAGGGCAAGACCATCAGTGCCGGCAATGCCAGCCAGCTCTCGGACGGTGCTTCGGCCTGCGTGATCATGAGCGACAAGATCGCCGCGCAGAAGGGGCTGAAGCCGCTCGGTATCTTCCGCGGTTTCGTCGCCGCCGGCGTCGAGCCGGATGAGATGGGGGTCGGCCCGGTTGCTGCGATCCCGCGGCTGCTGAAGCGGCATGATCTGAAGATCGACGACATCGATCTCTGGGAGCTCAACGAGGCCTACGCGGTGCAGGTGATCTATTGCCGCGACAAGCTCGGCATCGATCCGGACAAGCTGAACGTCAATGGCGGCTCGATCGCGATCGGCCATCCCTATGGCATGACCGGGGCGCGGCTCACTGGCCACCTCCTGATCGAGGGCCGGCGGCGCAAGGCGAAATACGGCGTGGTGACCATGTGCATCGGCGGCGGCATGGGCGCGGCGGGCCTGTTTGAAATCGTCCACTGACCGGAAACGCGGGAGAAACTTGTGAAGACAGCAATCACTGAACTGTTCGGCATCCAGCATCCGATCATCCAGGGCGGCATGCACTATGTCGGCTTCGCCGAGATGGCGGCCGCGGTGTCCAACGCCGGCGGCCTCGGCATCATCACCGGCCTGACCCAGCGGACGCCGGAGCTGCTGGCGAACGAGATCGCGCGCTGCCGCGACATGACCGACAAGCCGATCGGCGTGAACCTCACCTTCCTGCCAAGCTTCACCGCGCCGCCCTATCCGGAATATATCGCTGTTATCCGCGAGGGCGGCGTCAAGGCGGTGGAGACCGCGGGCCGCAGCCCGGAACAGTATATGCCGGCGCTGAAGGCAGCCGGCATCAAGGTGATCCACAAATGCACCTCGGTGCGGCACTCGCTGAAGGCCGAGAAGATCGGCTGCGATGCGGTCAGCGTCGACGGCTTCGAGTGCGGCGGCCATCCTGGCGAGGACGACATCCCGAACATGATCCTGCTGCCGCGCGCGGCGGACGAGCTGACGATCCCGTTCGTGGCCTCGGGCGGCATGGCGGATGCGCGCAGCCTCGTCGCCGCGCTGTCGATGGGCGCTGCCGGCATGAACATGGGCACGCGCTTCATCGCGACCAAGGAAGCGCCGGTCCATGCCAATGTGAAGCAGGCGCTGCTCGATGCCGACGAGCTCGATACGCGCCTGGTGATGCGGGCGCTGCGCAACACCGAACGGGTGCTGAAGAACAAGGGCGTCGATGAGCTGCTCGAGATCGAGCGCGACAAGGGCGCCAAACTGAAGATCGAGGACATCCACGAGCAGGTCGCCGGCGTCTACCCGAAGGTGATGATCGACGGCGAGATGGATGCCGGTGCCTGGAGCTGCGGCATGGTGGTCGGCCTGATCCACGATATCCCGACCGTCAAGGAGCTGATCGACCGCATCATGACCGAGGCGGAGCAGATCATCCGGCAGCGGCTGACCGGCTTCCTCGACGGCAAGTTTGAAACCACGGCGGCCCGCGCGGTCGCCTGACGGAGAGTGCCATGACCGAGCATGTCAAAGTCGAAATCGCTGCCGGCGTCATGACGCTGACCCTGCAACGGCCCGAGAAGAAGAACGCGCTGACCGGGGCCATGTATGACGCGATGTCGAACGCGCTGAAGCAGGCCGAGGCGGATCCAGCCGTCCGTGTGATCCTGTTCCAGGGCGATGGCGACAGCTTTACCGCGGGCAACGACCTGGTCGACTTCGCGAGCCAGGCGCGCGGCGAGAGCGCGGTCGATAGCCCCGCCCATCGCTTCATCGAGACCATCAGCCAGGTCGGCAAGCCGCTGGTCGCAGCCGTGCAGGGCAATGCGGTCGGCGTCGGCACCACCATGCTGCTGCATTGCGACCTGGTCTATCTCGCCGAGACCGCGCGGCTGATTACGCCCTTCGTCAATCTCGCTCTGGTGCCGGGAGGCAGCGTCGAGCTGGCTGCTTCCCTTAAGGATCGGGCATGCGCGCGCCTATGCGATGTTCGCGCTCGGCGAGCCGATGGACGCGGCGGGCGCGCTGGCGTCCGGCCTCGCCAATGCCGTGGTGCTGCAGGCGGATCTGCGCAAGAAGGCGCATGACGCGGCGGTCGCGCTGACCAAGCGGCCGGCCGGTTCGCTTGGCCTGACGAAGAAGCTGATGCGCGAGCAGCAGCGGATCGCGGCGCAGATCGCTGAGGAAGGCGTGTTGTTCAAGCAGCGCCTGACGACACCGGAGGCGCGCGAGGCCTTTGCCGCGTTTGCCGAACGGCGCCAGCCTGACTTCACCAAGCTGTCGGCCTGACCGGCAGCCGAACTCACGGACACATCGAGGGAGCGAAAGCATGCGCGTCGTCGGCAGCCATCAATATCCCAGCATGGAATCCGTGATCTACGGCAAGCCGGCAGCCGAAGCGCTGCGCGAGGAGGCCGAACGGCTGGGCGCGAAACGCGTCTATCTGATCGCCAGCCGCACGCTGAACACCACCACCGACGAGATCGAGAAGATCCGCAAAGGGCTCGGCGATCGCCATGCCGCGACCTTCGACGGCGTGCCGCAGCACACGACCCGGGATGTGGTGACGCAGATCGCGCGACAGGCGAGCGAAGCCAAGGCGGACCTCGTCGTCGCGATCGGCGGCGGCTCGGTGGTCGATGCGGCGAAGATCGTGCTGATGTGCATGGAGCATGCGATCTTCGAACCGGCGGGGCTCGACGGCTTCGAGACCACGCCGGACCGCCGGTTTGGGCCGTTCCGGAACCCGAAGGTCCGGATGATCGCGATCCCCAGCACGCTCTCGGGCGGTGAATACAATTCCGGCGCGCTGGTCACCGACACCAGCCGCAAGCTGAAGCAGATCTTCAATCACCCGATGATGATGCCGCGCAGCATCATCCTCGATCCCGCGATCACAAAATATACGCCGGAGAAGCTTTGGCTAGGCTCCGGCACGCGCGCGATGGATCACGGCATCGAGGCGATCTGCTCCAGCCGGCCCAACGTGCTGGTCGATTCGGTGTGTCAGCAGGGACTGCGCTATCTGCATCACGGCCTGCTGCGCACCAAGGCCAATCCCGACGACGAGGCAGCGCGGCTGAGCTGCCAATTGGGCTCGTGGCTGTCGGCTTTCGGATTGCAGTCGCGGGTGCCGATGGGCGCCAGCCACGCCATCGGCCATGTGCTCGGCGGCACCTGCGACGTCCCGCACTATTTCTGCACGGCGGTGATGATGCCGAGCGTGCTGCGCTACAACCGTCCCGCGACGGAAACGGCCCAGCAAGCGATCGCCGCCGCGCTCGGTGCGCCGGGACATGATGCCGGCGAGGCATTCGCGGCGTTCATCGCGGAGCTCGGCCTGCCGCGGCGGCTGGCCGATGTCGGAGTCGGCGAAGACCGCTTCGAGCTGATCGGCCGGAACGCCATGCTGTCGATCTTCACCCGCACCAACCCGCAGCCGATCCGCGAGCCCGGCGATGTCGTCAAGATCCTGAAACTGGCCGCCTGAGGCAACAGCATCTGGAGCAGCCCATCATGGCCGCCTTGCGCATCTTCTCCTATCTGCCGAACCCGCGGGTCTGGAAGGCAACCATCGCCGCGCGGTTCTGCGGCGTCGACGTCGAGGTCAGGGGCGCCTCCGGCAAGGAATTGCGTGACTGGCTGTGGGATTACGATGCCCGTCCGCTGGCAGAGCAGGAGCGCGCTGAGCTCGCCTCGCTCGCGCGAGCCGGCCGGGTCGGACTGACCGGCGCGCAGCTCTTCAAGACCGATGCGTTCATGGCGGCGCAACCGTTCGGCAATGTGCCGGCGGCGTTCGGTGCCGACGGCAAGGTCGGAATCTTCGAATCGAACAGCATCATGCGGGCAGTGGCGCGGCTCGGCGAGGCGAAGTTCCCGCTCTACGGACGTGACGCCTATGAGGCGTCCAGGATCGACAGTTTTCTCGATGCCAGCCTGGTGTTTGCGCGGGACTCGCAGATCTATCTGCTCGCGCTGTCGGGCGGCACGGTCGATGCGGCCATCCATGCCCGCGCCAAGGATGCGTTCGCGATCTATGCCTCGGGGATCGAGCAGGCGCTGTCGCCACGGCGAGAGGCGCTGGTCGGAAACGGCATCTCGATTGCCGACATTTGCCTTGCCGCCGAGCTTGCGCTGTTCATGAATGAGCATGCGCGGACCGAGCAATTGCGCGAGCAGGGGTTGGAGAGAATTCTGCACCCGGGGGTGCAGGATGCGTATCCGCTGATGTTCGCTCACTTTGCCCGGCTGGTCGAGCACGCGCATGTCAGGCCGGATCTCAAGCCCTACGTCGAGAAGCTGCTGGCGAAGGCGGCCGCCTGATCTTGAAATCTGTTGGCTGCTACGCGGAGGATTGACTGCATGACCGCACCCGTCTGTCTGATATCCGGCGTCGGGCCCGGCACCGGTTCGGCGCTTGCCCGGAGGTTCGCTGAAGGCGGCTATCGGGTCGCACTTCTCGCCAGGAACGAGGAGCGTCTCGCCGCGCTCGAGAAGCAGCTGCCGGGTGCAAAGGCCTATCGATGCGATGTCTCCGACCCGGTGCAGGTCGAGACGGTGGCATCGGCCGTGGAGCGCGATCTCGGCAGCCCCGGCGTTGTGATCCACAATGCCGTCGGCGGGGCGTTCGGCACGTTCCGCGAGATCGATCCGCAGATTCTCAATCGCAACTTCCAGGTCAACACGATGGGCCTGTTGTACCTGGCACGGCGGTTTGCTCCGGCGATGATCAGCGCCGGCAAGGGCGCCATCGTTGCGACCGGCAACACCTCGGCCTTGCGCGGCAAGGCCGGTTTCGCCGGGTTCGCGCCGACCAAGGCGGCGCAGCGCATTCTGGCCGAGGCGATGGCGCGCGACCTCGGGCCGCAGGGCGTCCACGTCGCCTATCTCGTGATCGATGCGGTGATCGATCTGGAGTGGACGCGGAAGCGCTGGCCGGAGCGGCCGGACGATTTCTTCATCAAGCCGCGCGCGATCGCGGACGAGGTCTGGCACGTCGCCCATCAGGACCGCAGCGCGTGGTCGTTCAACGTCGAGATCAGGCCGTTCGGCGAAGCCTGGTAGGCGCCGCTCGGCGCCGCAAGAGCCGGTCTATTCATAAGCGTTCAGGGGGAGTTCATGTTGGTGAAGACGTTTGCTGTGTCCATCGCGATGCTTGCGGCCGTTGCTGTTACTGCGGTCCGCGCGGAAACGCCCGGCGTCTCGGAGTCTGAGATCAGGATCGGCGCGACATTCCCGTTCAGCGGCCCGGCATCCCCGCTGAGCAATACCGGCAAGGGCCTCATCGCCTACGTCCATTCCATCAATGATCGCGGCGGCATCAACGGCCGCAAGATCAACCTCATCACCTATGACGATGCCTATTCGCCGCCCAAGGCGGTGGAGCAGACCCGCAAGCTGATCGAGAGCGACGAGGTCGCGTTCCTGTTCAGCCCGCTGGGGACGCCCGGCATCGGCGCAACCATCAAATATGTGACCGCGAAGAAGGTGCCGCACCTCTTCGTCGTCAGCGGTGTGACCAAGTTTGCGAACTTCGCCGAGTTTCCGCTGACGACCACCGGGCTGCCGAGTTACAACACCGAAGGAAAGATCTACGCCAGGTACATTGCCCAGACGGCGCCCGACGCGAAGATCGCGATCCTCTACCAGAACGACGATCTCGGCCGTGACTTCGTGGCCGCGTTCAAGGAAACCCTGAAGGGCGAGTTCGACAGGAAGGTGGTGACGTCTCCTTATGAGGTCACCGAGCCCACCATTGAATCACGCGTGGTGACGCTGAAGGCGTCGGGCGCCCAGGCGTTCCTGATCGCCGGCACGCCGAAATTCGCCGCGCAAGCGATCAAGAAGGCGAGTGAGATCGGCTGGACGCCACTCACCATCGTGAATTACGTGTCGAGCTCGGTCTCCTCGACCATCGTGCCGGCCGGAGCGGACAAGGCGGTCGGTGTCGTCGTGGCGACCATCGCGAAGGATCCGAACGACAGGAAGTGGGCCGACGATCCCGGCATCAAATGGTATCGCGCTCATTTCGAGAAGTATCTTCCGGGTGCCGATATCGGCGATAGCAATTATCTGTTCGGGACCCAGCAGGGCCAGATCCTGGAGCAGGTGCTGAAGCAGTGCGGCGACGACCTGTCGCGCGAGAACATCGTGAAGCAGGCGCGCAACATCAAGGGACTTGCGCTGCCGACGCTGATGCCGGGCATCACGGTCAACACGGGACCCGACAACAGCATGGCCTATACGCAGCTTCAGCTGCAGCGCTGGACGGGGAGCTCCTGGGAGCAGTTCGGCGGCGTGCTGAGCGCCGAGCCGAACTGAGCCGTCGCAAGGATAACTAACGCGTCGTGCTAAAGCGTGATGAGATCAAGTCGAGTTGGAGCGGCATCGGAGGCCCACCTCTCCTTTGGGAGAGGTCGGCGCGAAGCGCCCGGGTGAGGGGTTGCGGTCTCTCATTGGAACTGCGGCCCCTCACCCGATTTGCTGCGCAAATCGACCTCTCCCCGGTGGGGAGAGGTGACCCGAATCCGGGGCCAAAACCCGATTCAACCTAACCCCATCCCGCTCTAGCAGTTTACTGAAAAATCCAAGGAATTGGGCGTTTGTTCTGTCGCGGGTGCCATTTTTGGGATGATTTGTTTGAGAGTTTGAAGCGCTTTGGTGGTCTGAACGCCAAGTTGGCTACGCTGCAACCAGTTTGGGGATGCGGATCAGGTTGTAGGCGATCAGATTGAGCATGAAGTCGGCAGCGACCCGAGCGATGCCGCGATGTTTGGTCTTGCGCATGGTGCCGTGCTGCTTGCCCCAGCCGAAGATGCACTCGATCATCGCCCGGCGCGATTGCGACATGCCATAGCCCGGATGCCGCGTGGTTCGTTGGTCGATGGCGCTGTTGCGGGTCTTGCCGGTTTTGGTGACGGCCTGGTTCTGCGTCACATGCGGTGTCACGTTGATGGCGCGAAGATTGGCCACATGATCGACCGTATCGTACGCTTTGTCCTCACCGGCCGTGATGCGGCAGCCGGCAACTTTGCCTCTCGCCTTCAGCATGATCTCCGAGGCTCGGCGTTCGGCGGTGCCATTGGCGTGCGTGACCATGCCGGCTACCGCCAGCCCATGCCGGTTCTCCATGGTGGCGTGGCCCATATAGCAGAGCTTCGCCTCCCGCCCGGCAGCCTTGCGATAGAGCCGGCTGTCGGGGTCGCTGGTACTCGCATGGGTGTCGTTCTTGCGCTTCTGGCCGTGGAAGTTAGCGCCGTCGTCGTCATCACCGCTGCCGTCTTTGGGGCGAAAGCTCTTCTGTGATGCCCAGGCTTCGATCAGCGTTCCGTCCACCGAGAAATGCTCGTCCGACAATAGTGGCTTGACTTGCGGATGGTTCAGAAGCCGGTTCATGAACGTCGCAAACACCTCGCCGTTCTGCAGCCGGTCGCGGTTCTTGGTGAAGGTGGTCGGGTCCCAGACGGGGGCGTCCGGCGAAAGTCCTACGAACCAGCGGTACAAAAGATTGTAGTCCAGTTGCTCCATCAACTGGCGTTCCGATCGAATGCCGTAGAACACCTGCAGCAACATTGCGCTCAGCAATTGCTCCGGAGGGATCGAGGGCCGTCCTTCGCTCGCGTAAAGCTTCCCCAAGTTACGGTTCATCTCGCCCAGCACATCGCGGACGAGCCCTCGGATCTTCCTCAGCGGATGGTTCGGAGGTACCCGTGCCTCCGGCGAGATGTACGAAAACAACCCGCCTTGATCCGCAAAATCGCCCCGCATGCGAGCCCCCGACGATTCATGATAGATAATTGAATCATCAACCGCAGCCCTTTGCGAGGGCTTTTTCAGCAGACTGCTAGAGGAGCCGTCGTGCGATCGGCTTCGCCAGCGTACCATGCCAGCCCCATTGCGATGATTGGTCGTTCGATCGCAGGCTCGCCAGAAACGCCGTAGTCTTCGGCTGGACCCGCGAGCCGTCGATCACCTCGAGCTGGCCACACCGGTTGAGCGTGTGGAGCTTGCGCCCGCTCCATAGCGGCCCGGGCTTGAGCAGATGCCGAACGGCCTGCTTGTAGGTCGTTGGCGACAGTTCGAGCACTTCTGCAAGTCCGAGCGCCGCGCCGTATCCGTTGGTGCAGTCCTGCACCGGCCGCCACAGCTTTCCATCGACGGTCACGAAGTTGCCGGCCGGCCGCGTGGTCGCGCGATCCATCAGGATCGGATTGGCCGCATGCGGTTGCCAGGGGCCGAGCAATTGCCCGGCGTAGTAGATCGCCAGCGTGTCGGAATAGCCGCCGGTGCCGTCGCGCCAGGCTCCGAACATGTAGTGCAGGCCGTTGTGCTGCGTGATCGTCACGTCGGCAAGTTCGAGGCCGGACAGCAGCGTTGAGTGCCGCTCCCACTTGTCCGGAAAGCGGATGCATTTGTAGATCGGAACGTCCCGATGCGCGGTGCTTTCCGGGATCATCCAGAGCTCGCCGCCATCCTCGATCAGGAACGGGTAGGACAGATGCCAGGGCTCTTCGAGCACGGGCATCACCGTGCCGATCGGCCCGCTGCCGTCGAATTCGATCGCGGAAATGATGCCCTTGCCGGTCCGGTGGTCGAGGTCCTCGAAGAAGACGAACGTCCTGCCCTGCCATTGCACCGGAAACGGATCGGCATAGAAGTGGTTACCGGGATCGCCGAGCACGTTCCAGGCAGGTCCCGACAGGTCGCCGGTGCGCCAGGTATCCGTATTCCCGGCGAAGCGCCAACCGACATGCCAATGCGGCGCGTAGCAGCACAGGCGATAGATTTCCTTCGCGATCGAAGTCGCCACGCCGCGCACGACAAAGGGCGCTGGATTTCGCAGCTCGCCGCCGCTCGCCGGAGCAGCCAATTGCGGCACCAGCCGCGGAGCTCCTGACAGAATCGGCGGCAGCATCGACAGCGTGCGTGCCATCACCGTTTCGAGCCCGCCGCTCAGGCCGGCCGCGATTTCCGCGGAGGGATGGCCGCGGTCCATCACCGAGCCGTCGAGCTCATTGACGATTTCGATCACCGGCAGATCGCCGGCGAGAATGGCCGAAAGTAGCCCACTCTCCCCCGCGTGCCCATTGAACCGCGGACGGAGATAGAGCTTGGCGGAGCAGCCAGGATCCCGTGTGGCAGTGGTGAAGTCGACCACCACGTCGGGCTCGCCGGCGCGCGGACGCTCCGGGATCGCCTTCAGCCGGTCGGCGCCGCCGGTCTTGCCCTTGCGCAGGACGATGCGCTCGAGCTCGAACAGCATGTCGAGGCCCGCGGGTCGAGGCTCCGGCGTCGTGGCCCAGGCGATTTGAACGGGAATATCCTGATCGTTGACGCGCAACGACTCGCGGCACATCCAGAGCCGTGGCTGCGCGCGGTCGCAGCGAAACTCGATAATCATGGCCAGCCCAACTTCCTAGTGCGCGTCCGCGCCCACGGCGTCGCCGAGAATGCGGACGTATTCCCCTATCATGGCATCCAACGAATAGCGCGACTTCAGGCCCACGGCGCTTTGCCGCAGCTGGTCGCTCAACACACGATCTGTCAGGACCTTCGATACGGCGGCCGAGAATTCGGCCTCGTTCGAAGCGTCAACGAACACCGCGGCAGGCTGTCCCTGGTAGGACAGCACCTCGCGCAGCACGGGGAGATCGTTGACGACGCAGGGAATGCCGGCGCCCGCGGCTTCGACCGCGGCAAGGCCGAAGGTTTCGGCCTGCGTGGGGAATACGAAGACGTCGAGACAGGCCAGGAAATCGGCCATCTGGCGCGGTGCAATCTCGCCGATGAGGTGCAGCCGGTCGGAGACATCAAGCTCGTCCGCCAGGGCCCTCAGCCGCCCTTCATCCGCGCCCTGGCCGGCGAGCGCAAGGTGCCAGGATGGATCGGCAACCAGCAGGCGAATGGCCGCATCGAGCCGCTTGTGCGGGTGCAGCCTTGCTGCACAGCCGAGCAGGGTACAGTCCGGCGGCAGCTTGAACTGTTGCCGCGCAACGTCCTTAGGCAGGCTGTGCGACTTGTCGTCGAAGCCGTGCGGGACGTGCTTCATGCGCGATCGGTACGGAGCCGGATAGCGCGCATATTCGCGCTCCATGTCCCGCGAGTTCAGCGTGATGCAGTGGAAGAAACCGGTAGAACCCATGATGATGTCGGCAGCGCGCACCGGCATGCTCATCGACAGCGCCGAGGATACCTGGTTGGCGATCACGGGGGCGCGGCTGACGAGGCGCGACACGACTCCGCCGATCACATTGCCGAAGTGCTGGAAAGTCAGGACGACGTCGGGCTTGATGGTCCTGAGATGACCGGCGAGCGCCCACAGCATGCGCAGCAGGGCCACCGGGTTTCCCGGACGGGTCTGCGCGCAATAGAACGTATTGGGCGGCTCGTCGAACGAATCCGATTTGCGGAAGAAGAACAGGTTGGCGACGTCGTAGCCGCGTGCGGTGAGGCCGGCGCCGAGCAACCGCGAGATCTCCTGCGCGCCGGCGTTCTCGGCCTGGGTCTGCACCAGGACAACACGAAGCTTTCGCTTGCTCTCGTTCGGTCGATCGCGTGATGCGGTCGATGCTTCGCGCAATTCTGTGCTTGGCGTGTGCTGGAGCACGGATTCCTCACCCGTTGAAGGGGTGGATTCGTCCCCTGCATTTTTGCGCGCGTAACTATCACGCGAAGCGCGCTCGTGCATCGAGTAGCGTGTGTTGAGGTTACTGCTCATTTAGCAATCAGACATGTGTCGGCAATCGAGAGCTATTATCTCACAGATAGGGTACAGCCGGCTCGTTAACTAATTGGTTACGGCAACGCAAAGAGGGGGTAACCGGCGATTAACCATAGATATTTACGTTGGAGCAGTACTGTCAGTTGAAGTCGAGTCAGAGCCCATGAAGTTCGGTAGCCGGATAGGCCCGAGACGTTCCGAAGTCACGGAACCCGCAGCGTCGTGGGAAACTGCTGGCGTACCGGCTGGCCAATCCTCGGCGGAAACCACCAAGGGCGTGCTTAGCATTCCGGGTGTGTTGGCTTTTTTTCGCGAGAAGGGTCAACGCATCTTGATGCTCGCCGCGGTCATCTTCGCGGTCGGTGTCATCCTGTTGATGTTGATCCCGGCGCGTTACGCCGCGACGGCGCTCGTCGTACTCGATCCGCGCGAGCAGCGCGTGACCGCCGACCAGGACGTCCTGCCTGGGATCGGTCAAGATGCCGCAGCTCTGCAAAGCTACGTCGAAATCGCCAAATCCGATGGATTTCTCGGGCCGCTGATCGATCAGCTCAAGGTCGCCGAGGACGGCGACATCGCCGGCGGCAGGACCGACGCCACGCGCCTGCTCGACCGGTTTCGCAACCGGCTCGATATCTCGAGGCGCGGGTTAACCTATGTTATCGCCATCAAGTTCACGTCCAACAGCCCGCAGCGCGCCGCGTACTACGCCAATGCGGTGGCCGAGGCGTTCGTCGCCAGCCAGCGCGGGACGCGCAGCGTGGCAACCGACGAGGCCGCCGACTGGCTGAAGAGCCGGCTCAAGACCTTGAACGACCGGCTGCGGTCATCGGAAGATGCCGTTGCCAAGTTCAAGCTCGAGCACCGGATCGTCAACGCGGGCAAGGAATCCACCACGCAGCAATTGCGCGTCACCGACCTGACGCAGCAGGTTGCCGCGGCGCGCGCCCGTGCCGAGGAGGCCAAGTCGCGCTATGAGCAGCTGCAACGCGACCTGAAGGCCAATGTCGACGGGCCGGTCAAGCAGGACCTGCTGAGCGCGCTGCGCGCCCAGCGCTCCGCGCTCAACGACCAGATTGCCCAGAAGCGCGGCGTGCTCGGCGATCGTCATCCCGACCTCGTGATGGCGCTCAGCCAGTTGAACGATCTCAACCGGCAGATCGAGATCGAGCGCAAGAAGAACATCGACACCGCGAAGTCGGAATACGAGGCGCAGCGCGACCAGCAGAAGGCGCTCGAAGACCAGCTGAAGGCGGCCGAGCAGCAGATCCTTGTCGACGGTCAAGCGCTCGTCAAGCTGCAGGAATTGCAGCGCGATGCCGATGCCAACAAGAATATCTACGAGCAGTTCCTGTCGCGCTACAGGACGACCGACGAGCAGCGCGGTCTTCAGAACTCGCAGACCAAGGTGGCATCGCCCGCGACGCCGCCGGTGCGTTCGACGCTTCCGCCGCTTCCTCTGCTGCTCGTCGCGCTCGCGATCGTCTCGCTGCTGACGTCGACGGCGATCGTCGCCGTGCCCGGTCTGGATCTGAAGCAGCTCCCGATCAAAAGTATTCCGCTTCGCCGCGCCGAGGCGCCCGCACCGGCCCCGGCATTGCCCTCGGCCGCGCCGCAATCTGCGCTGCCGCCGGGCTTGCCGGTGCTGGCCCGCATTCCCAACATGGTGTCGTCAGATGCCGTCAGGAGTGTGTGGCAGACCCCGATTTCGACGACGGCCGAGCCCGATCTCAGTCCGCATCTTCAGTTGCTGATCGAGAACATCGAGCAGCTTCCGGGTGAGCACGGCAAGGTGGCGCTGCTGCTGTCGGTCGAGACCGGTGCGGGCGGCAGCACCGTCGCACGGTCGCTCAACCGGTCCGCCGTCAAGAACGGGATGCTTAGCGTCCTGATCGAGATGGAAACCAGCCGCGCCGAAGCCGCGCCGCCGCAAGGCTCGGGGATCATCAAGGCCGATCTGCCTTCGGTCGTCGAACTGCTCGGCGCCAGCAGCAAGGCGCCGCCCTATCCGCAGGACGACATCCGCGCCGATTTCGGCCTGATCATCGTCGACGCATCGTCGCTTGCCATGCAGCCGGCCGCGGTCGCGCTGGCCGCCCAAGCCGACCTGGTGATCCTGGTGGTTCGCGAGGGCGCTGCCAACCCGGCTGCGATCGGCAAGGCGCGGACCGATCTGTCCAGGTTCGGCTCGGTCCCGATCGCGCTCGTCATCAATCGCGTGGCGGCCAATGCCGCGGTCAGCAACCCTCAGCGCGAAGCCGTGGGATTGGCAAGCTGAAGATCTAAATTCTTGTTTGATGGGTTTTCTTCACGCGAACCGGCGTCCACTTCGCTTGAAAACGCTCTAGTCCTTGCTATCCGCAACGCGGACTGCGTAAGCGCCGGCCTTCGACGACGCGAGATGCGACAACACCAGGATTGACGGGTCGACGCCGGTCCGCCGGCGGCACAGCACATTGAGTGCGACGGTGGCGAGCACCAGGGAAACCGTCGCCGAGATCGCCGCCCCGAGCACGCCGAGCCAAGGGATCAGCACGACGAATCCGACCAGTCGCAACGCTACGTTGGCGGCGACAACCGGAACATAATCGCGCTCATGCCCCGTCAGCTGCAGGACCGCGGCCGACGGGCCGCCCGCCGCCTGCAAGGCCGTCCCGATCGCGAGCACGATCAACACCCACTGCTGCGCGGCGAAATGCGGTCCGAACAGGCCGAGCAGGTAGGGAGCGCCGACCCAGACGATGACGAGCCCGCTGAGCACGCAGAGCGCGGTCACCTCGGCCATCAGCTTCAGCGTATGTTCGAGCTC
Organism: Bradyrhizobium sp. JR3.5; assembly: GCF_054057015.1. Taxonomy (NCBI): domain Bacteria; kingdom Pseudomonadati; phylum Pseudomonadota; class Alphaproteobacteria; order Hyphomicrobiales; family Nitrobacteraceae; genus Bradyrhizobium; species Bradyrhizobium sp. JR3.5. Next base: position 1,284,370 of record NZ_JBSRYV010000002.1, on the reverse strand, counting down.
GCGGTGATTCTTGCTGAAATACAGCGACGGCAGCCGGCGCGCGCCGAACGTGTAGAGCGCGGCGGAAAGCATCGCGAAGATGTTGGCCAGACGCGAGGCGGCGAAATAGACGCCCGCAGTGGCCGGATCCAGCATCCAGTAGACCAGGATGACGTCGAAATACTGGTTCGCCGCTTCGAGAATCGAGGCGAGCCAGAAGCGGAACGCACTGCGGTTCCAGCGCGACGTCTCGAAGCGCGCCGTGACCGCGCGCAGGTTCGGCAGCACGCGCACGATCGACACGATCTGCACGACCAGCCCCAACGCCATCGCGACCGTCATCGCGGCGAACAGTTCGGCGGGGGTGAGCTGGCGGTGGCCGAACAGCGCCGCGATCAGGACCAGGACAATGGCAACTCGCCAGAAGAATTCGCGATTGCCTTCGCCCATCAGGATGCTGACCAGCGATCGTGCGATCTGGCTGCCGAGCATCAGCCCGGCATTGACGGCGGTGAACGCCGAGACCGAGAGGATCAAGAGCCACCATTCGCCGCGAATGCTTGCCACCGCGGCGATCGCGGCGATCGAGATCAGCATCCCGATCGCCGAGTACTTCAGGCTCGACAGCAGCACGCCCTTGGTCAACTCGGCCTGGCCGCGCACCTCGTACTCATTGAGGAAGCGAACCAGCAGCAGCTCCTGGCCGACCAGGCCCACGACCGCGGCGATCTGGGCGACGGAGAGCAAAGTTGCGAAGTCTCCGAACGCGTCAGGCGTCATCGTCCGCGCCGCCAGCGAGAACAGGGCGAACGCGAGCCCGCCGCTGCCAACCTTGAGCAGGATGGTCCCGGCAACGCCGCGCGTGACATCGCGCCGTAGCATTTGAAGAACGGAGGCAATCACAAGCGACGTCTCAATATCCTGTCAGGCTGCTGACCTTAGCAACCGGTGAGGTCTGGAGTGTTAATGTTCTCTTGCTAAAATTCCGTTCCTTCCAACCGGGCTTGAGGCGCTACGGCCAATATGTCGCGCTGCTCCATTCTGGAACGCTGCCGTCCTCGCTGTGTCCAAACGGCGCAGATTGGATTTTCCTCCGGGCCCGGTTCGACAGCGTGGGCCGCGCTGGTTGAAGCCGCGTTAGCGCGTCAACGGCACCCGTCGAAGCGCCACGGCCTGGCAGTTGCCCTGCCGGCCCGCCGTGGAGCGGCCAAAACGTCAGTTTCATGACCGTATTGGCTGCAAGCCACATGCCGGGAACGGGCTGATCGCGGTGGGGGCGTTGTCGTTAACCTCGATAGTGGAACTCATCGTGTCCGTTGTGCGAGGCTGCAGGGCAGGCAAGGAAATTGCAGTTCCAGGCCAATTAGCCGTCGGAGCGGACAAAGATGATTGCCGAGGAAAGCATGACCCAGCCGATCGCAGCCTGCGAGGCTGAAACGATCGAAGCGGACGTTGCCATTGTTGGCGCCGGTTTGGCGGGCTCGCTCGCGAGGGCCGTCCTCACGCGTGCCGGGTATCGGGTCGTCCTGATCGACAAGCGCTCGATCCCGCCGGATGAATTCCGCGTCGAAAAGATCGCCGGACGGCAGATCGATATCTTCCGCCGCCTGGGCTTCATCGACGATGTCGAGGCCGTCGCCTCGTCCTATGACCGGGTGCTCAACATCAGGGACGGCAGACTGGTCGATATCGGCGTCGGTCGGTCCTACGGGGTTTCCTATGCCAACCTCGTCGACATGGCCCGTGGCCTGACGCCTGATACATCCAGCTTCCTGCTCGACCAGGTGACCAATGTCAGCTGCAGCGAGGATCGTCAGCAACTGACGCTGGCCTCCGGAAAACGCGTCGTCTCGCGCCTGGTCGTTCTGGCGACCGGCATGGCGGGCGCGCTTGGCTACAATCTCGGAATGCGGCCGGCAGATGATCGCCGCGCGCCATTCGGTGACGTTCGGCTTCACGATCGCGCGGCCGGATAACGCGCCATTCGGCTTCGACGCGCTGACCTGCTACGGCAAGGAGGCGGCTGACGGCGTCGACTATCTCAGCCTGTTTCCGATGTCTGGCGGCATGCGCGCGAACCTGTTCATGTTCCGCGATCCGACCGATCCGATCATGCGCGAGCTGCGCCGCGACACCAGGCGGACGCTGCTCCGTCTGATGCCGGGACTGGAGCGCTACCTTGGCGATTTCCAGATCGTCGGCCAGGTGCACAACTGGGTCATGGACTTGTCGGTGACCGGGGGCCATCTGCAGCCGGGCGTCGTGCTGATCGGCGATGCCTACCAGACCAACTGTCCTGCGGCCGGTACCGGCGTGAGCCGCCTGCTGGTGGATGTCGAGCGTCTCTGCACCGAATATGTGCCGCGCTGGCTCGAGACCGACGGCATGGGCACGGAGAAGATTGCGCAGTTCTTATTCCGATCGCGACAAGCTCGCCGCCGACCGGCATTCGCTGCAACTGGCGCGCTTCCGCCAGGCCTTGACCTCCAACACCGATGTGCGCTGGACCATGCAGCGGAAGCTGCACTTCCTGCGCCGCATGATTACGCATCAGGTGGACCGGATTCATCCGGGATGGATCATGCGCGTTCGCAGCGCGCTCCGCTAGGTGGTGTGGACTCTAAGGATTCCCTTTTAGGCGCAAATCAGATTCAAGACTGCTTTTGGGGAGGCAGTCTTGGGTGTGATGGACCGTTTGGTATTGAGCGACGCGGCTTGGGAGCGGATGGCGCCGCTGATCATAGGTCGCCCCGACCAGAAGGGCTCCACTGGGCGCGACAATCGGATGTTCGTGGAAGGTGTACTTTGGATTGTTCGCACGGGCTCTCCCTGGCGTGATCTCCCGGAGGCGTTCGGGGATTGGAACAGCGTGTTCCGGCGCTTCAGTCGGTGGAGCATCAAGGGCGTCTGGTGGCGGATCTTCGAGGCGATGTCCGATGATCCGGACTTCGAATATTTGATCGTCGATTCCACCATCGTCCGGGCGCATCAGCACGCCGCCGGGGCCAAAAAAGGGGGTCTGAAGATCAGGCGATCGGCCGCTCGCGCGGTGGCCTGAGCACCAAGATACATATGGCCGTTCGTGGCTTGGGATGTCCCGTACGGTTCGCGCTGACCGCAGGCCAGAAGGGCGATGCACCGCAAGCTGCCGCATTGATCGAGGGACTACCTGCCGAGGTCGTCATGGCCGATACGGCCTATGACGCCGATCATTTGCGCCAAGCCATCGCCGCCAAGGGCGCGCTCGCCGTCATCCCCAACAACCCGTCACGCGCACTCAAATACCCGCTGGACAAGCACCTCTATGCCCAGCGTCACCTCGTCGAATGCTGCTTCTCAAAGCTCAAGCAGTTCCGACGCGTCGCAACCCGCTTCGAAAAGACCGCCCGAAATTACCTAGCCGTCGTCACTCTCGCAGCCATCGTCCTTTGGATGCGGTAAGTGTCCACACCACCTAGAGCATCATCCGGAAAAGTGCGAAGCGGTTTTCCGAAAAGATCATGCTCAAACAAAGAGCTAATGCGCGATGACGATTCAACCTAATCTCATCGCGCCTTAGGCAGCAGTTAGGCTTTTCCCAGGCGGCCTTACCGCGTGCCGGTCGAGGTGCGGACCGGCCTGAGGTCGGTCACCCGCTTGGCGGCCTGCTTGATCCAGGGCGCCTGCTTCAGCGCAAACAGTGCAAGCGATCCGGCCGCGCTGCCGGCCTGTGTCACGCTCGACATCGGCGTGGGCTGGCCTCCGAACTGCATCTTGTAGGGTTCGTCACCGATGGTGAAATCCAGCACCCGGTCTCCGCGCTCGATGCAGTCTTTGGCGACACTCTCGAACGTCAGCGCGCCGATCGACTGGCTCTTGTATCCCTCGATGTCGAAAGCCGTCATGACGACGAGCAGGCTGCCGCGGTGCGCCAGCCCAAGGGCGGTGGCGATGACCTTGCCATCCATCTTCATGGCATAGAGCCGAGTAAACGAGCCCATGCCGCGAAGCGCCACGCTCGAGTAGAAATCGAAATATTCCGGACGCTGCAGCAGGTCACCGTCGCCGTGTGCCTGGAAACGCGGGCCGCGAAACTTCCTCATCACGTCCATGGCTTCGCCGATGGAAGCGCTGTCGTTGCAGCATGCGAAGGTGAGCGTGCCCTTCTTGTGGATCTGGCGCCATTTCTTTGCCAGTTCCTTTTGATAGGATTTTCCCAGTGCGTTGAGCTCCCATTGCTCGAACGGCGCGGACAGGACCGTCGCATAGGCATTGGTATCCATCAGACTGCGGTGAGGCGCCCCGAGCAGATTCTCGATCGGCATCCTTGCGTCGAGCAGCTTGGGAATGCGCAGCAGGTCGAATGGCCGGACCAGTTTGCGAAGCTGCTCGCAGGCCTGCCGGTCCACCAGCAGGTCGGCGAATGTCTTGGCGGGCGCAGACCGGCGACAAATAGTCGGACACGCGAAGGTCCGCGAATTCGATCGTGCGCATCGGGCCGCGCCGCACGCGGAGCAGCGGCAGCACGGCCGCCAGCGCCTTGTTGGTGCGATGACGGACGACGACGACCAGCGGCTTCGCTGCCGCGGCGGGAGCGAGCCTGCGATAGAGGCTGTCGAGCCATAGCGGATGCTGGAAGGCGGTCGCGTCCGAGCCTTCGAACAATGTCGCGTATTCTTCAGACAGGAAGTCGAATGCGTCGTCGATGCAAACATCGAACGCGTCATCATTCTTATTCATGTGAAACCAAACAAACGGGTTTTCAAAGCGCCGGTCGAGCCGCCGTGATCTGCTTATAGCAAAGGCTGATGATCTCGGGCACCGGGAGATTACGATTTGTATTAATGTAGTCCCTTGACCTTTGCGCAGTGTTGCTGCTCAAACGTCGCCGGCCTTGCGGAATCCTGTGTGATGCTGTCGCTCCGCCCAGCGCCGGCATCGTTAACAATCCCTTACGGTCCGTCTCGCACGTCGCGCTGCCGCGTGATATCGCATCCGTCTGGACCGGATATTGCAGTTAGGTGCACGTAAGCACTGGAGCCCCTGCTGAAATGTTGACTAACAGCCAAAAAGCTCGCGTTTCCGACGCAATCTCGCCCCTGCAGGCCGATCGCGAGCGGCCGCGGCGTCTCGATTCGGATATGGCTGCTCCAGCTGTCCGGATTTGCAACACTTCGAGCGCCGGGCGGCTGGCTTCCTCGACGGATGTGCTAGCCGAATCAACGATGCCGAACGGCATGCTGGAGCGGCGCACCAATCCTGTCGGCAGGGCTGCGACCGCCAGGGTTGCCCGGGCGACGATCGGCGGGCTGCGGCTCGCCGTGCTCGATCGCGAGCAGACCGCGGACTTCATGGTCGAGGCGGTGTATCCGAACCGGCGTATCAATCGGCCGCTGTATCTGACATCAGCCAATGGCGAGGTGTTGTCGCGCTGCTCCACCGAGCCGATGACCGACCGGCTGTTCCGTGCCGCCGACCTGATCAATGCCGACGGGCAGCCGCTGGTCATGGTGTCGAAGCTGCGGTCGCCCAACCCGCTTCCCGAGCGTGTTGCGACCACGGATTTGTTCCACAACGTCGCGCGCAAGGCGGAAGAACTCGGGCTGACCTTCTACCTGTTTGGCGCGAACGAGGCCGAGAACAAGGCGGCAATCGCCAATGTCCGCCGGGCCTACCCGGCTCTCAAGATCGTCGGCCATTCGCACGGCTATCTGCGCGGCGACGCGCTTCGGGCCAAGGTGGATCAGATCAACGCTCTTGCGCCGGACTTTCTCTGGGTCGCGCTTGGCGTGCCCTACGAGCAGGCCTTCGTCGACGAATTCATGTCGCGGCTTGGTAATGTCGGCGTCATCAAGACGTCGGGCGGATTGTTCAACTTCCTGTCCGGATCGCGGCCGCGCGCGCCGAGATGGATGCAGATCGTCGGGCTCGAATGGGCCTGGCGTCTTTGGCTCGAGCCGCGCCGGCTGTTCTGGCGCTATCTGACGACCAATCCGCACGCTCTCTATCTGCTGTTCAACCGGACCCGGTCCTCGGCGACCAGGGACTGAATCCGTACCGAGTGCAATGTGCCGCTCCGATCCACCGGAGCGGCGAGCTCTTCAGTGAGCGGAGTACAACTGATATGGACGGTCGAGCAGTCGATAGCTCGGTCTGGCAGACGCCGGGCGTTGATGCGGAAAATTTCGCGCGAACCGTCGTCAATTGGTCGATCACCGTCAACGTGATCATGTCGATGGGGACGTTCCACCCCGCGCTGCTTCCGACCGAGGTAACGCTGGTTCAGCAGGCCGTCGCCCTGCTGATGTGGGGCGTGCTGATCTATGCGAGCCTGTTCGTGCGTCCCTGCCTGCGCCTGGCGTTCAATCTCGACACGCTTGTGATCGTCGCATTCTATGCGTTTGCCACGCTTTCGGTGTTCTGGACCAATCTGGACGCGGCGGCGCTGATGAAGGCCGGGGCGCTCGCGATCACGACGCTGGGCGCGTTCTGCATGGTCAGCCGCGTCGACATCGACGACATCGTGAAGGCGACCACCCGCGGCCTCCTCGTCCTGATCGCGGGCTCGGCGTTTTGTGCGGTCGCACTCCCGGACATCGGCGTGGACCAGACCTGGATGCATAATGGGCAATGGCAGGGCGTCTTCGAGTCGAAGCAGACCCTGGGCTTCGCCGGTGCCTATCTCATGTTCTTTGCCTGTTATCGAAAGATAACCGGACAGGGATGGCTGCCGTTCCTCGTGACGTTCGCACTGGCCTCGACCTGCGTCGTCTTTTCGGAGTCGCGCGGCGCCGGCGCCTTGTCGCTGGTCGCCTGTGCGCTGTTGCTGACCTCCTTGTGGTCGGTCAGCTGCATGCGGGTCTACGCGGTGCTGCCATGTGCCATGTGCGTCGCGGCCGCGTTGCTGATGCTGTACTTCTACACGACCGGCTACGGCTCGATCCACGTGTTCGACACGACGATCAATTTTACCGAAAGAACCTTCATCTGGCATTACGCCATCAGCCATTTCGATGATGCGCCGCTATTCGGATTTGGCATCAACGGGTTCTGGACCAGACCGGAGATCTACGACTATTTCAACCAGAACCACGGCTGGGTGCTCGACAATTACCACAACGGCTACATCGCCATTCTCGTCGAAACCGGATTCCTGGGCTATTTGCTGTTCACGGCGAGCGTCCTTCTGTTTTCCTACAAGATGCTCTGCCTGATCGCGGAGCGGGCGATCGACCGTCTGCATTGCGCGCTGATCGTCGGGTTCGTCTTCCTCAACTGCCAGACCAATTTTACCGAAACGGTCTTCCTGCGTTCGACGATGTTCACATCGGTGCTGCTGATCGCCTTTTTCTTCGCCGCTTGCCGCTCGTTGCCGTCGTCGCGCCTGCAGCTGCGCGAGCTGGAGCCGTCATGACCGCGTTTCGATTTGTTCCGCAAAGAGCCTTAAGCGTGCTGCTGGCGGCGGCGCTTTCTGCCGTGCTGATCTCGCCCGCGCGTGCGGCCGGGCAGGGGGCATCTGCGGACGTCGCGGCGTTGGGGCGCGGCATCAATATTCTTGGCTATGACGGCATCTGGCAAGGTTACCCGAACGCGCCCTTTCGCCTGGAAAACCTCACCGCCATCCGCAAGGCGGGCTTTTCACACGTCCGGATCAACTTCTTCGGCTTCAAGCACATGGATGCCGGCAACATCCTGGATGATGCCGTCTTGCGGCGCCTCGATGCCGTGATCGAGCAGGTGCTGGCGAGCAAGCTGATCCCGATCCTCGATGAGCACGACACCGATCTCTGCCAACGCGACGTGCCGGAATGCACGGCGAAGCTCAAGGCGTTCTGGCGCCAGATCGCATCGCGCTACGCGGGCAAATACCCGGCGCTGGTGTTCGAGATCCTGAACGAGCCCGGTGGGAATATGACGTCGGCCGAGTGGAACGCGCCGGCTGCTCGGCGAATGCCTGGCCATCGTCAGGGGAACGAATCCGACGCGCGATGTCGTTGTCGCCGTCCTGAACACCGAGGAGCTGCCGGTCGAGCAGCTGACGCTGCCGGCCGGTGACAGGAACCTGATCGTCACGTTCCACTATTACCTGCCGCTGCAATTCACCCATCAAGGCGCGCCGTGGTCGGCGACTTTCTCGAAAATCGGCCCGTTGAGTTGGGGCTCCGCGGAGGACGAAGCCAAGGCCGCTGCCGATTTCGACAAGGTCAGGTCCTGGTCGAAGAGGGAGCAGCGCCCGATCTATCTCGGCGAGTTCGGCGTCTACGAGCGTGCGCCGGTGGAGAGCCGGGCGAAGTACCTGTCGTTCGTGGCGAGGCGCGCTGAAAGCTTCGGCTGGGCGTGGGCCTATTGGCAATTCGATCACGATTTCGCGGCATTCGACGGCGCCCGGCAACGCTGGAACAGGGACATCCTCCGCGCGATCATTCCGCCGGTTCGATGAACCCTTGCGGCCCATGCGCGGCCCCTGATGCAGGATCGCGCAGTACGCCATGCCTTGCCTTGCATGGCCCGAGGAATGATACTCGCTCCGGACAGCCTAGGGAATCGAGAGCGTTGCCGGACATTGCGAGCAGGGAACAGTTCGATGTCAAGCGCGCCGCCTTTGCCGCGACCATCGGCAACATGCTGGAGTTCTACGACTTCATCACCTACAGCTTCTTTGCGACCGAGATCGGCCGCACCTTCTTCCCCGCGCATAGCGAATACGGCAGCCTCATGCTGTCGCTTGCGACCTTCGGTGCCGGCTTCCTGACACGGCCGATCGGCGGCATCGTGCTCGGCATCTTCTCCGATCGGGTCGGCCGGCGGCCGGCGATGTTGCTGAGCTTTGCGCTGATGGGTGGAGCGATCCTGACCATCGCGCTGACGCCGTCCTATGCCGCGATCGGCGTCGTGGCGCCGATCATCGTGATCCTGGCGCGGATGGTGCAAGGGTTCGCGCTCGGCGGCGAAGTCGGACCGACCACGGCCTATCTCATCGAGATCGCGGCACCCAGGAATCGCGGCCTGGTGGTGGCATGGCAGCCCGCCAGCCAGGAGGTCGCAGCGACCGTCGGCGCCCTCGTCGGTGTCATCCTGAGCAGCACGATGGCGCCTGACATGCTCCAGGCGTATGGATGGCGCGTCGCGTTCCTGCTCGGGGCGGTGTGCCTGCCGTTCGGCATATGGATGCGCCGCACGCTGCCTGAAACGGTCCCTCACGGCGAGCGCGCTGTCGCAAGCGTCGAGCGCTCGAACCACGTCATGCTGGCGCGCCGGCACCTTCGCGTGATCATGCTGGCCGTGATGATCCTGGCCAGCGGCACGATCTCGACCTACGTGACGCAGTACATGACGACCTATGCCAAGAATACGCTGCATGTGTCGCCCTCTCTGGCATTCACCGTCTCGCTGGTGAGCAACGGACTCCAGATCATCGGCGCGGTACTGGGCGGCTGGCTTGCCGACCGGCTCGGACGCAAGCCGATCATGATCTGGCCGCAACTGGTCGTGCTGGTGCTGACCTATCCGGCCTTCCTGTGGATCGTCCGGGACCCCGGCGCGTGGTCGCTGCTGTTCGGCTTCGGCATCCTGTCATTCATCGGATCGCTGCCGTTCACGGCGTTCTATGCGGCCTTCACCGAAGCGCTGCCGCAGAATATTCGCGGCGGCGTGTTCGCCACGATCTACGCGGTCGCGATCGCGACCTTCGGCGGCACCGCGCAACTCGTGGTCACGTGGCTGCTTCATGTGACGGGAGATCCACTGGCGCCGTCCTGGTATCTGCTGCTCGCGGCGGCGGTCGGTATCGTGGCGATGAGCCTGATGCCCGAGACTGCGCCGGTGAAGATAGGCGAGAAGTAACCGCTGAGCTCAGGCTCAGTCCATGTTGCGAAAGGCGTGGCCGTTGGCCTCGATCTCCTTCACGAGCTGCGGCGGCAGGTTGGCTTGCGCCGAGGTGTGCCGTCGAACACCCAGTCCTTGGCATCCGCCAGATCGGGGAGACCCGCACCCTTGCGGACATAAATGCCGACCGACGGCTTCTTCGGGTTGATGTAGAGATCGTAGTCCATTGCGCGCCTCCTCTCCGTTGAAGTTCAACGGAAGCTCCGGCACAGATTGGCCGGAGGCTTCCTGGAAGAGCCAACGCCGGCGGGTCTAGGCGGGTTTCTTCGCCTCCGGCGCAAGCACCACCGACGCTTCGCTGGTCAGCATCAGGAAGGTGATGGTCTCCTGGAAATACAGCTGGACCGAGGTCGCCGAGTGGCTGAGATAGCCGATCGAAAGGTCCTGGCCGATCGAGAGCTGGAAGTCGCCGCCGCGGGTGGTGAGCAGGACGCCGCCCTCGATCGCAGGCGCCCAGATGATCTTGCCGTCGATCAGGCGCTGGATGTGCTGCAGCACGGGGTAGCCGTCGTCGGTCGCACCGCCGATCGCAGTATAGGGCTCGGTGCCGAGCAGGAGCGTATAGGGACCGTTGACGCCGGCGAGCCGCAACTGGCTGACCGCTTGCGCGACCACGGCGGGATAGTTCTTGATGCTCGACGGCAGCTTCAGCACCGGGTTGCTGGTGCCCTGACGGATGCCCTGAATGCCGGCGGCCGTGTAGCCATCGAACACTGCGCGATCCTCGGCGAAGGCGATCTTTCGCGCGGCCTCCTTGAGCGGATCCCAGTCGGAATCATTGGAGCCGCGTTCGACGTCGTCGATCGCCTGCCGCGATAGCTCGAACGGCACGCGCAGCTCGACCAGCGCGCGCACGTCACGCTGCGTCGCCTCGACGCCGTCGCCGGGCGTCGCAATTTTCTTGAGATGGCCGGTGCCGACCGCGGAGAAGTCCGTGCCCTTCGGACCATCGACGTCGACAACACGGCGCGCCGCCAGATGGCGCTTCAACGTCCGCGAGGCTTCCTCTTCGATCTGGGCCCATGCCGCGTCTGAGATGGGGGCTAGTCCCCGATGAAGATTATTCATGTCCAGCCTCTCCTTTGAGTGAGCCGATCCCGAGCGAGCCGTCGGACGGCGGTATTCTTGGTGCAGGTGGCTCGTCAGCCCCGGCGTCATCCAGCGACGGCTCGGCGGGCGCGGCCGCTGGTGCCTCGCTGGTGACTTCCTCCAGGAAGGTGGCCGACGGGATGAAGAACAATGTGCCGGTCACGGCGCGGCTGAAGTCGAGCAGGCGGTCGTAATTGCCCGGCGGCTTGCCGACGAACATGTTCTCCAGCATCTGCTCGATCCGGTGCGGGGACTTGGCATAGCCGATGAAATAGGTGCCGAACTCGTCCTTGCTGATGTTGCCGAACGGCATGTTGTCGCGGACGATATCGAGCTCCTCGCCGTTCTCGACGATCGTCGTCAGGGCGTTGTGCGCGTAGCTCGGCTTCACCGCATCGTCGAGCTCGATGTCGGACAATTTGGTGCGGCCGATGATCTTCTCCTGCATCTCGACCGGCAGCTCGTTCCACTTCTTCAGATCGTGCAGGTATTTTTGTACGATCACATAGCTGCCGCCGGCGAAGGCCGCGTCCTCGTCGCCGATGATCGTGGCCTCAGTCGCCGCCTGGTCCTCCGGATTCTCCGTGCCGTCGACGAAGCCGAGCAGGTCGCGCTCGTCGAAATATTTGAAGCCATGCACCTCGTCCGAGGTGGCAACCGCATCGCCGAGCCGCGACATGATCTGTGTCGCGAGCTCGAAGCACAGGTCCATCGGCACGGCGCGGATGTGAAACAGCAGGTCGCCCGGTGTGGCGACGGCGTGGTGGACGCCGTTGATCTCGCGGAACGGATGCAGACCTTGCGGCTTCGGCGCACCGAACAGCCGGTCCCACGCATCCGAGCCGATGCCCATGACGCAGGACAGCCGGCCCTCGAGATCGCGGAAGCCGACCGCGCGCACCAGCGCAGCCAGATCGGCACACAGCGACCGTACCACAGTATCATATTCCGGATTGGGCTTGATCGTGACCGCAAGGAAGATGGCCGCGCGCGTCAGCTTCGCAGCGACCGGTTGCGGAACGGCTGATGGCACGCATCTCTCCTTAACTAACGGCACTTCCACGACGACAAAAAGACGGGCCGGACGCCGGATTGACGTCCAGATACGGGGGAGAGGAGCATGCCATCGGAGCCTTTACAAGAGCCCGGATTGCTAGGCTTCCGCGGACGGACCAACCGGCTTTCCGGACTGCTCCTCCTCGAGGGTCACCGCAATGGCGGCGTTGGCGGAGAGCCGCACCTTGGAGCCTTCGACACCGGCAACGAAGCCGAGCTCGATATAGTGGTGATGGCCCTTGTGGAAGCCGTCGCTTTCGCTCTTCTTGAGCTTGATGCGGTTGCCTTCGACGTGATCGACGGTGCCGACATGCACGCCGTCGGCGCCGATGATCTCCATGTTGTCCTTGATGCTCTGCTGCGTCATGGCGCTCTCCCTGGTTGCAGGTCGGCTTGTATATTCAGCTTGCATATGATGCGCGCAGACGACGCGGCGATGACGGCGCGTCGCTGGCGATCCGGGGCTTCTCTCACACCGGTTCGAATTCGTCCGCGGCGGCGTTCTCGGGCTTCTTGCCGTTGAAGGTGAGGCCGGCCTTGGTGGCGGAGAGCTTCACCCGCGAGCCGTCGCGCACGTCGCCGGCGAGGATCATCTCCGCGAGCGGGTCCTGCACGCTGCGCTGGATCACCCGTTTCAGCGGACGGGCGCCATAGGCCGGATCCCAGCCCTTCTCTGCGAGCCAGTCGCGTGCCTTCGGATCGAGCTCGAGCTCGATCTTGCGATCCTCGAGCAGCTTGCGCAGGCGTGAGAATTGAATCTCGACGATGCGGCCCATGTCGCTCTTCTGCAGCCGGTGGAACAGGATGATCTCATCGATGCGGTTGAGGAATTCGGGGCGGAAGTGCGCCCGCACCATGTTCATCACCTGCTCGCGCACCGCACTCGTGCTCTGGCCCTCCGGCTGGTTGACGAGGTACTCGGCGCCGATATTCGAGGTCATGATGATCAGCGTGTTGCGGAAATCGACGGTGCGGCCCTGGCCATCGGTGAGGCGGCCGTCATCGAGCACCTGTAGTAGCACGTTGAACACGTCAGGGTGCGCTTTCTCGATCTCGTCGAACAGCACGACCTGGTAAGGCCGCCGCCGAACGGCCTCTGTCAGTGCGCCACCCTCGTCATAGCCGACGTAGCCGGGCGGCGCGCCGATCAGCCGCGAGACCGAGTGCTTCTCCATGTATTCGGACATGTCGAGCCGGACCATCGCGGTCTCGTCGTCGAACAGATATTCGGCAAGTGCTTTTGCGAGCTCGGTCTTGCCGACGCCGGTCGGACCTAAGAACATGAACGAGCCGATCGGCCGGTTCGGATCCTGCAGGCCGGCGCGGGCGCGGCGCACCGCGGTCGACACCGCACGCACGGCCTCGGCCTGGCCGACGACGCGCTTGCCGATCATCTCCTCCATGCGCAGCAGCTTGTCCTTCTCGCCTTCGAGCATCTTGTCGACCGGCACGCCGGTCCAGCGCGACACGACCTGCGCGATGTTGTCGGCGGTCACGGTCTCGCTGGCGGAGGAGGTCTCGCTGGCCTCGACGGCAGCGAGTTTTTTCTCGAGCTCCGGAATGCGGCCGTAGGCCAGCTCGCCCGCCTTCTGGAATTCGCCCTTGCGCTGCGCGTTGGCAAGCTCGGTGCGCAACTGCTCAAGCTCGCCCTTCATCTTCTGCGCGTCGGAGAGCTTGCTCTTCTCCGACCGCCATTTCGACGTCATGTCCGCCGACTTCTTCTCGAGATCCACGAGATCCTTCTCGAGGGTTTGCAGACGGCTCTTGGAGCCGAGATCGGTCTCCTTCTTCAGTGCCTCCTGCTCGATCTTGAGGCGGATGATCTCGCGGTCGAGCGAGTCGAGTTCCTCAGGCTTGGAATCGACCTGCATCTTCAGCCGCGCCGCGGCTTCGTCCATCAGGTCGATGGCCTTGTCGGGCAGGAAACGGTCGGTGATGTAGCGGTTCGACAGCGTGGCGGCGGCGACCAGCGCCGAATCCGCGATGCGCACGCCGTGATGTTGCTCGTATTTGTCCTTGAGGCCGCGCAGGATCGAGATGGTGTCCTCGACCGTCGGTTCGGAGACGAACACCGGCTGGAACCGGCGGGCCAGCGCCGCGTCCTTCTCGACATGCTTGCGGTATTCGTCGAGCGTGGTGGCGCCGATGCAGTGCAGCTCGCCGCGGGCGAGCGCGGGTTTCAGAAGGTTCGATGCGTCCATCGCGCCGTCGCCCTTGCCGGCGCCGATCAGCGTGTGCATCTCGTCGATGAACAGGATGATGCCGCCTTCCGCCGACGTCACCTCCTGCAGCACCGCCTTGAGCCGTTCCTCGAACTCGCCGCGATACTTTGCGCCGGCAATCAGGGCGCCGAGATCGAGCGCGAGCAGCGCCTTGTCTTGCAGGCTGTCCGGCACGTCGCCATTGACGATGCGCAACGCAAGGCCCTCGACAATCGCGGTCTTGCCGACACCGGGCTCGCCGATCAGGACGGGATTGTTCTTGGTGCGCCGTGACAGAACTTGAATCGTGCGCCGGATCTCCTCGTCGCGGCCGATCACCGGATCGAGCTTGCCGTCGCGCGCGGCCTGGGTGAGATCGCGAGCGTATTTCTTCAGCGCGTCATAGGCATTCTCGGCCGACGCGCTGTCGGCGGTGCGGCCCTTGCGCAGCGCATTGATCGCCGCGTTCAGGTTCTGCGGACTGACGCCGCCCTTGGCGAGCAGCTTGCCGGCCTCGCTGTCCTTGTCGGCTGCCAGCGCCTGCAGCAGGCGTTCGACCGAGACAAAGCTGTCGCCGGCCTTGTCGGCGGCCTGTTCCGCCGCGGCGAAGGCGCGCGCGGTCTCGGGCGCGAGGTAAATCTGTCCGGAGCCGGCGCCGCTGACCTTCGGCACCTTCGCCAGCGCGTCTTCGGTCGCCTTGAGGATCGCGCGCGAGTTGCTGCCGGCCCGGTCGATCAGGCCGGCTGCGAGGCCTTCACTGTCGTCGAGCAGCACCTTCAGGATGTGGAGCGTCGAGAACTGCTGGTGTCCTTCGCGCGTCGCGAGCGATTGTGCCGACTGAATGAAGCCGCGGACGCGATCGGTATATCTTTCAATGTTCATCGTGGCACCTCAAGGCAGCACAGGCTCGTCGAGATCCGGTATGCCATGCATTGCCGCCGGCGACAGATGGCGGAACGATGACATCCATCATGCGACAGGCGTCCAATCGTGCCGGGCGGAGAACCGCGGGCCTGACGCTGCCGTAGCTCGTATCGTGTGATCGTTTCAGGGGAGTGTCAATCGCGGAGCGTGGCCGCCGGCATACCGCTTTTGAGGTGTTGCGACTGCCGGTGTTCGCTTCTGGCACTGATCCGGAGGCACTGTTACGGACGCACCGACAAATCGGGGTCCGGCATCGCGCCGATGGCGGCTCGGCTGATCGTGATGCTTGCGGAATGAGCGGCGCGACGAACCCGGATGGTTGCAATCGTGCGCGAGCGGAAGTCATGTTCGCGATTTCAGTAACTGTCATCTCGCACCTCGCGGAATGCACGCGATGATGCAGACGTGCCTCGCGCGCTGTTCCACTGCATCGCGCGATCATGAGTCACTGCACACTCTGAACCGTCGATGAATAGCTGTGTGATGCGTTTGGCGCTGTTTCAGGTTGATGTAAGGTCAAGGCGCTAGCGATGAAGTGTGTCGGTGCGTTGCCGATGCACGGAACTTTTGTTCCGGTTCTCACGTTGAATGTGCTCATCGAAGAGGCTCCCCCAATGATCACTCGTCTTCTTTCGACCGCGTCGTGCGCTGCGATTGCCACGGCGCTGTTCACTGCGACCGCCGTGCCGGCAATCGCGCAGGATGCGGCATGCGCGCCGGTCTCTGCCGTCGATACCGCGCCGCCGCCGTTGCCGACCTACGATCAGCCGCCGGTGCCGGGGCCCCCCCCGCCCCCCCGGTTACATGTGGTCGCCGGGCAATTGGTCGTGGGACGAGGATCGCGGCGATTACTACTGGGTGCCGGGCACCTGGGTGCAGCCGCCACGGGTCGGGCTGCTGTGGACCCCCGGTTACTGGGGCGCGTTCGGCGGCGGCTTCATTTTCCATCAGGGCTATTGGGGTGATCGCGTCGGCTTCTACGGCGGCATCAATTACGGCTTCGGCTACGGCGGTTCAGGCTATGAAGGCGGCCGTTGGGATCACGGCAACTTCTTCTACAATCGTACCGTGAACAATCTTCAGGGCGCGCGGATCACCAACGTCTACGAGAAGAACGTCACGATCAACCAGACCACCGTCAACAACGTCAGCTACAATGGCGGCCGCGGCGGCATCGAGGTGCGACCGACTCCCGCCGAACGTGCGGTCGCCAAGGAGCAGCATTTCGCGGCGACGCCGTTGCAACGCAAGCAGGTCGAGACCGCAAGCCAGGATCCAAGCCTGTTCAGGCGGACCAACAATGGCGTGCCCGTCGTCGCCGCGACCGCGCGTCCCGGCGAACTGAAGGGACCGGGCGTGGTTCGCGCGCGCCCGGCCGGCGAGGCGGTGCCTGCCACCGCCGCAAAGCCGGCGCCCGGGGAGCCGGCGCGGCCGGGGTCTCCGGCTGCACCTGCGCGTGCGACGGCCAATGCACCGGCTGCCTCTCACGCGCTGCCGGTCCCGGGGAAGGAAGCCCCCGCGGCGCATCCGACCGCTCAGGAGAACAAGCCTGCGGTCGAGGAGAAGCACGCAGCGCCGGCGCCCGAGACGAAGGTCGAGCCGCATCCTGCTGCACCGGCGGCTGCGGGATCTCACGCGCTTCCGGTCCCCGAGAAGGGGATTGCGGCGCATCCGCCCGCCGAGGTGAGCAGGCCTGCGGTCGAGGAAAAGCGCGCGGCGCCCGCCGCCGAGCCGAAGGTTGAACCGCGGCCTGCAACGGAAGCGGCGCGTCCTGCCGCACCGCAGAGGCGGCCTGAAGAGGTGCGCAAGGAGGAGCCGCGGCCCGAGCCTGCCGCGAAGCCCGTCGCGCGGCCGGAGCAGGCAGCACGGCCCGAACCACGACCGGAGCCTGCGGCAAGGCCGGAAGCGCGGCCGGAGACCATGGCGCGCCCTGAGGCGCATCCGCAGCCGGCGCCACGGCCGGAGCCGCACGTTCAGGCCGCGCCGCACGTTCAGGCGCCGCCGCATGCTGCGCCTGCCGCAGGTCACCCCGCAGAGGAGAAGCGGCAGGAGCAGCGCTAAGGTACAGTCGCGCTCCGCCGGCTCGTTCCGGCGGAGCGCGCACTCTCTTCCATCCGCGCGCAAGCGATCATCACTGGAGGTCGGTCATGGCACAGAGTCACGGTGGCAGCGGACAGCTTGACGACGGCAAGCCGCGCCTCAGCGAGGACGACATGCAGCGAGCCCTGCTCGGTCCGAGGGGCGTGCCGGGCAAGCCGGATACCGCCAGGATGACGCCGCAACAGAAAAAGAACATCATGCCGAACTATCTCGATCCCGGACATACCTCGTAGCGCCCGCGATCTGAGCGCGTGCTGCGCCGCCCATTGCCGGGCGGCGCGCGGGCGCACTTGCAAATCGCCTGCTTTTGCGCCCTCATGATTGCAGGTGCACTCACGGTGTTGCGGAGCAGGTTGTGAGAAATCCGTACGAGGTTCTAGGCGTTGCCCCGACGGCGTCCTCGGCCGATATCCAGAAGGCCTATCGAAAGCTGGCGAAGAAGCTGCATCCGGATCTCAATCCGGGTGACAAGGCGGCCGAAGAAAAGTTCAAGGAAGTCGCCGCGGCGAACGATCTGCTCTCAGATGCCGACAAGCGCAAGCGCTTCGACGCCGGCGAGATCGACGCTGATGGCACCGAGCGGCCACAGCATCGCTACTATCGGGATTTCGCCACCGCGGATGGGGGGCATCCCTATGCCGATAGTTCGGGCTATGCCGACTATATGGACCAGGACGACGCGTTCGCCGAGCTGCTGCGGCGCACAGAGCAGGCGCGGGCGAATCGGCGCGGCCGCGATCTGCACTACAGCCTCGTGATCGATTTCGCCGAATCGATCGCCGGCGCGAGCAAGCGCCTGGCGCTTCCCGATGGCGGCTCGCTCGATGTGACGATCCCGCCGGGACTGATCGACGGCCAGGTCATTCGTCTGCGCGGCAAGGGCATGCCCGGCAGCGGCAAGGGCGGCCCTGGCGACGCGCTGATCGAAGTGGAGATCAGGCCCGATCCGCGCTTTACCCGCGAGGGCGACGACATCTCGCTGGAACTGCCGATCTCCTTGTCGGAGGCGGTGCTCGGCGGCAAGGTCAACGTTCCGACGCCGACCGGCGCGGTCACCATGACGGTTCCGAAAGGCTCGAACACCGGCACGACGCTGCGGTTGCGCAGAAAGGGCGCGCCCAAGGTCGGCGGTGGTCATGGCGATGAGTTCGTCAAGCTCAAGGTGGTCCTGCCCAAGGGGCCCGATCCCGCGCTCGAGGCGTTCGTGTCGAACTGGGATCGCAAGGGATTCAATCCACGCGATGATGGTGCATCATGAACAAGCAGCAGTTCCTGATCGATGCGGGTCTGGAGGTGCAGACCCTGGAGTTCTGGATCGAGCAGCAATGGCTCGTTCCGGACGAGACCACGCACGAGATCAGCTTTTCCGACACCGACGTGGCACGCGCGCACCTGATCCGGGATCTGAAAGGTGATTTCGGCGTCAACGATGAAGGGATCGACGTCATCCTCCATCTGGTCGACCAGCTGCATGGCTTGCGCCGTGCGTTCGAAGAGTTGCACAAGGATATCGCGTCATCGCCGCGCTAAAGCGCGATGAGATTAGGTTGAATCGTCATCGCGCATTAGCTCTTTGTTTGAGCATGATCTTGTCGGAAAACCGCTTCGCACTTTTCCGGATCATGCCTTAGCCGCCTCGCTTGCGGCGAACCTCAGTCCCGGGAGACGATCATGACGGACAAGCCGACGCCGCTGGCCCATGGCGAGATCGACGTGCTGATTTTGCAGGCGCTGGTGCGCAAGCTGATCGCAAAGGGCGTGCTGACGCCGGACGACGTCCGCGCGATGCTGTTCGAGGCCGCGAAAAATCTCGACCTTGTCGGCAGCGAGCTGACGACGGAAGCCGCCAACATCATCGTGCAGGAAGATCTGGCGCCGGCATTCCTCGGCGGTTGATTTCGTCAGGTCTGGCCGCTGCGGTTGGAGACCAGCCGGAATTGCGTGATCTGGTCGGCATTGCCGGCAAGATAGGACTGCGCGTCGCGTACCAAACGCTCGATCGCCGCGGCGTCATAGCTCGGATGACGGGTGTTCAGATGCAGATCGGTCTCAATCTGCATCACATTGGTCGTGGCATCGGCGCCGATCTCGATCGAGAACGACACCAATGAAACGTGCGGGCTCTTGAACGCCATGTCTGATCTCCTTTCGTCGCGCAGTCGACGCCGTTACCTCAGGCTGCGGAATCTTCCCTTGCGCTCGCACCATTTTGCGTGACCGCACCAGAGTGTCTGCGATCGAGCTCCTCGATCATGCCGCGGGCGATCTCGCGCTCGCCCATGATCACGATGTCGGCTCCGAGGCCCTTCAGATGATCGACCTCGGCGTCGGAATGGGCGCGCGCGATGATCCGGATATCGGCATTGGCGGCGCGCGCCTGCTCGACGATCTGTCCGGCCTCGAACGCTTCGGGAATCGCGATGACCAGCGATCGCGCGCCGGCCGGATTGGTCGCGCGCAGCACGCTGGCGCGCGCGGCGTTGCCCATCAGGGCTTCGATGCCGCGCTGCTTGAGGTTTGCGACCATGTCGTCGGACGCCTCGACCGCGAGGAACGGCGCGTTGCGCCGATGCAGGGCATCGCCGACGATGCTGCCGACCCGGCCGTAGCCGACCAGGATGGTGTGATCCTGCAAGTCGGTGACCGGGATCGTTTCGGAGGTTGCGGCGGTCGGCGAGGCGGCCTGCGGTTTCTCGAGCCGCGAGGTCAGCCAGTCGACGACCGCGAACACCAGCGGGTTGAGCATGATCGAGAAGATCGCGCCGGCCAGGATCAGGTCGCGGCCGGCCTTCGGCAGCAGATTGAGCGCAACGCCGAGCTCCGCCAGGATGAAGGAGAATTCGCCGATCTGGGCGAGGCTCGCCGAGATCATCAGGGCGGTCGCCATCGGGTGACGGAACAGCACGACGATCAAGAGCGCTGCAAGCGACTTGCCGACCACGATGACGAACAGCGTCGCGACGAACGGCCAGGGTTCGCGCACTACGCTGAGCGGATCGAACAGCATGCCGACCGAGACGAAGAACAGCACCGCGAATGCGTCGCGCAGCGGCAGGGTTTCCTGGGCGGCGCGCTGGCTCAGCGGCGATTCCCGCAGCATCATCCCGGCGAAGAAGGCGCCGAGCGCGAGCGACACCCCGAACAGCTTGGTCGCGCCGAACGCGATGCAGAGCGCGATCGCGAGCACGGCCAGCCGGAACAGCTCGCGCGAGCCGGTATGCGCGATGTAGTGCAGGGCCCACGGGATCAGCCGCCGTCCGACCACCAGCATCAGCGCGATGAACACGGCGATCTTGATCAGCGTCAGCGCAAGCACGCCGGTCAGCCCGAGGCCGAAGCGGGCGGCGAGCGGGTCGGAGGTGAGTGCCGCGCCATCGCCGCCCTGGAAGCTCGCCACCGCCGGGAACAGCACCAGCGCGAGTACCATGGCGAGGTCCTCGACAATCAGCCAGCCCACCGCGATCTTGCCGCGTTCGGTGTCCATCAGGCGGCGCTCCTGCAGCGCGCGCAACAGCACGACGGTACTTGCGACCGACAATGCGAGCCCGAACACCAGGCCGGCGCCGACGGTCCAGCCCATCACCAGCGCGAGGCCGAGGCCCAACAGCGTGGCGACCGCAATCTGCGCAATCGCACCGGGCACCGCGATCGCGCGCACCGACAGCAGATCGTTCAGCGAGAAATGCAGCCCGACGCCGAACATCAGGAGGATGATACCGAGCTCCGCGAGTTCGGTTGCCAGCGCCTGATCGGCGACGAAGCCGGGCGTGAACGGACCCACGGCGACGCCCGCGATGAGATAACCGACCAGTGGCGGAACCCGAAAGCGCTGGGCGATGGTTCCGAAGACGAAGGCGAGTCCAAGGCCGGCGACGACGGTCGCGATCAAAGGTGTGTCATGCGGCATTTCGCCTTGTCGCACAGCATGGTTGGCGGTGCACCGCGACCATTTGAGGCGCGGCATTCCGCGCGTCGAACCGTGATCTATTGCTCATCGCGTGAGCATATGATCTCATGTCGGAATGGATCCGCGGCTGCCCAAGACCGATCTGGTCATCTTCGACTGCGACGGCGTGCTCGTCGACAGCGAGGAGTTGAGCTGCCGCTGCCTCGCCGAGGCGATGGCGAAGGCCGGCATCGAGATGACCACCGAGCGGGCGCTCGAACTCTTCCTCGGGCGCAGCACCACGGCCCTGGTCGACTATTGCCGGGGCGTGGGCAAACCGTTGCCTGCGACTTTCCTGCCCGAATTGGCGCACCAGGTGCGCGAGACCTTCCGCGCGCAGCTCAAGCCGATCGCGGGCACCGCCGCCGTGCTCGCGGAATTGCGGCTGCCGTATTGTGTCGCTTCATCGAGCGATCTTGACCGCGTGAGGTTCTCGCTGGAGCTGACTGGCCTTGCGGCCAGCTTCGGACAGCGGCTCTACACCGCGCAGATGGTCGAGCATGGCAAGCCGGCGCCGGATCTGTTCCTGTTTGCCGCCGGCAGGATGGGAGCTGATCCGCGCCGCACGCTGGTCATCGAGGACAGCCTCAGCGGGGTGACGGCGGCAAGGGCCGCGGGCATGAAAGTGTGGGGATTTGTCGGCGGCGCCCACTATCGGCTGGCGGACGGCAGTGCTCTGCTGAAGCACGCCGGGGCGGATCGAATCTTCGCCGCGATGACGGATTTCTGGAACGAAGGCTGACGCACGATCATGGCTGCGCCCGACAACGAAAAGTCTCGCCTCGACGATGCGGCGCGCGCCGGCTGGCTGTATTTCATCGCGGGCCATACCCAGGACGAGATTGCAAAAATGCTGCAGGTGTCGCGCGCCTCGGCGCAGCGCCTGGTGTCGCTGTGTCTTGCGGAGCGGCTGATCACGTTTCGTCTCGAACACCCCATTGCCGCCTGCATGGAGCTCGCTTCCCGGCTGAAGGCGCGGTTCGATCTGGTGCATTGCGACGTCGTGCCATCAGACCCGGCGGCGCCGCTGTCGAATGCAGGGATCGCCGAACGCAGCGCCAATCTGCTGGAGCTGACGCTGCGCTCGGAGACGCCTGTCATCGTGGCGCTCGGCACCGGCCGCGCGGTGCGTGCCGCGGTTGAGCGGGTCTCGCCGATCGAGCGGCCCGATCATCAGATCGTCTCGCTGGTCGGCAACATCTCCGCCGACGGCTCGGCAAGCTTCTACGACACGGTCGGGCGGCTCGCCGACCGCACCGGCGCGCGGCATTACCCGATGCCGCTGCCGTTCCTGATGTCGAGCGAGGACGAGCGCAACCGCATGATCCGCATCGATCCGATCGCGCGGGTGAGGGCGGTCGCCGCCAAGGCCGATCTGCGCCTGATCGGCATCGGCCAGATGGACCAGAAGGCCCAGGTCCACGTCGACGGCTTCGTCACCCGCGAAGAATTGCTGGAGATGATGCGGCTTGGGGCGGTCGGCGAGGTGACCGGCTGGGCCTATGATGCCAAGGGCCGTCTGATCAAGGGTGGCACCAACAAGCGGCTGACCAGCATTCCGCCGCAGATCCCTGCGGTGTCGACCACGATTGCGGCGGCCGTCGGCGTCGCGAAGGTGCCGTCGATCAGGGCCGCGCTGGCGGGCCGGGTGATCAACGGTCTCATCACGGATGAGGCGACCGCACGCGCGGTTCTGGATCGCTAGAAGTCACGAGTCGGGTGCACTCCCTCTCCCGCTTGCGGGGGAGGGCTGGGGTGGGGGTCTGTCCTCGAGTACTGCGGAGAGCGCCTCCACCCGGATTGCATCGTCGATGCAATCCGACCTCCCCCGCAGGCGGGAGAGGTGAGCCTTCGATGCCGCTCCAGCTCAATCCAATTCGCCGTCAGTCGCTCCCTTCGCATCCGCGAAAACCACCATTCCAGGCTGTGTTGGAACCCGCAATCGCGCGGGACGGTGCAGTCGCGTGCTTGACAAATTTTAACGACGGGATGAACATACGCCCAACACGTGGGCATATGCTCAACGTGACATAAGGGAGGTCACCTTGAAAAACGTCCTTTGCGCCGTTGCGGGCGCGGCTGCTCTATTGATCTCTGCCCCCTCGATCGCCCAGACCACGCTGACGGTGGCGACCGTCAACAACAGCGACATGATCCGCATGCAGGGGCTCAGCAGCGAGTTCACCGCGAAGAATCCGGACATCACCGTCAAATGGGTGACGCTGGAAGAGAACGTGCTGCGCCAGCGCGTGACCACCGATATCGCCACCAAGGGCGGCCAGTTCGACGTGCTCACCATCGGTACCTACGAGGTTCCGATCTGGGCCAAGAAGAACTGGCTGGTGCCGCTCGACAAGCTCGGCGCCGACTATGACGTCGGTGACCTGTTGCCCAAGATCCGCGACGCGGTCTCGGTCGACGGCAAGCTCTACGCCGCGCCGTTCTACGGCGAGAGCTCGATGGTGATGTACCGCACCGACCTGTTCGACAAGGCCGGCCTGAAGATGCCGGAAAGCCCGACCTGGGATTTCGTCGTCGATGCCGCCAAGAAGCTGAACGACAAGGCCGGCGGCGTCTACGGCATCTGCCTGCGCGGCAAGGCCGGATGGGGCGAGAACATGGCATTCCTGACCGCGATGTCCAACTCGTTCGGCGCGCGTTGGTTCGACGAGAAGTGGGAGCCGCAGTTCAATTCGCCGGAATGGAAGAAGACGCTGACGACCTATGTCGACCTGATGAAGCAGGCCGGCCCCCTCCCGGCGCTTCGTCCAACGGCTTCAACGAGAATCTCGCGCTGTTCAGCGCCGGTAAATGCGCGATGTGGATCGACGCCACGGTGGCGGCGTCCATGGTGACCAACCCGAAGGATTCCAAGGTTGCCGACAAGGTCGGCTTCGCGCTGGCGCCGAACACCGGGCTCGGCAAGAACGCCAACTGGCTGTGGGCATGGAGCCTCGCGATCCCCGCCGGCTCGAAGAAGGTTGATGCGGCCGAGAAGTTCATCGCCTGGGCGACCAGCAAGGATTACACCAAGCTCGTCGCGTCGAAGGAAGGCTGGTCCAACGTGCCGCCCGGCACGCGCACGTCGCTGTACAAGAACCCTGATTATCTGAAGGTCGCGCCCTTCGCCAAGCTGACGCTGGCCTCGATCGATGCGGCCGATCCGAACAAGCCGACGGTGAAGCCGGTGCCTTACGTGGGCGTGCAGTATGCCGCGATCCCTGAATTCCAGGGCATCGGCACCCAGGTCGGCCAGCAGTTCTCGGCGGCGCTCTCGGGTTCGACCACCGTCGATGCGGCACTCACCGCTGCGCAGTCCGTGACCGAGCGCGAGATGAAGCGCGCGGGCTACATCAAATAAGCCACGCCCAGACAAAGCCAGGGCGCAGCACGCGCCTTGGCCGCCCGACCAGCTCAAACCTCCCGAGCTGGACCACTGCGACCATCCTGTCCCGCAGCGGGGTGGTCGCTCCTTTCCTTAAGAAGGAGGCGGGGATGGCGACCCAGCAGACCCAACTGCTCGCACGCACGCTGCTCACGCCCGCGGTGGCGCTGCTGTTCATCTGGATGATCGTGCCGCTGGCGCTCACGATCTACTTCGCGACCCTGCACTACAATCTGCTCGATCCTGGCTCCGAATCCTTCGTCGGCCTGGAGAACTTCCGCTACTTCCTCACCGATCCGGCCTTCCTCGCCTCGCTGCAGAACACGCTGGTGCTGGTCGGATCGGTGCTCGCGATCACGATCATCCTCGGCGTGCCGCTGGCGCTGTTGCTCGACCAGCAGGTGGTCGGGCTCTCGATCGTCCGGTTGATGGTGATCGCACCGTTCTTCGTGATGCCGACGGTGAGCGCACTGGTCTGGAAGAACCTCCTGATGCATCCGGTGTCGGGCCTGTTTGCCTGGATCGCACATCTGTTCGGGCTGCCGGCGATCGACTGGTTCAACGATGCGCCGCTGTTCTCGGTGATCCTGATCGTCTCCTGGCAGTGGCTGCCGTTCGCGACCCTGATCCTCTTGACCGCGCTGCAATCGCTCGACGAGGAACAGAAGGAGGCCGCCGAGATGGACGGCGCGAGCGCGATCTCGACCTTCATCTACATCACGCTGCCGCATCTGGCGCGTCCGATCACGGTGGTGATCCTGATCGAGACCATCTTCCTGCTCACGGTGTTCGCGGAGATCTTCGTCACCACCGGCGGCGGCCCCGGTCTGCAGACCACCAATATCGCCTTCCTGATCTATTCGCAGGCGCTGATCCAGTACGACGTCGGCAGCGCCTCGGCGGGCGGCCTGGTCGCGGTGGTGCTCGCCAACATCGTTGCGTTCTTCCTCGTTCGTATCGTCGGCCGGAATCTGGAGGCGTAACGTCATGGCGCGGATGGTCACGACACGAAACAAGGTGATCTCGACGGCGGCAGCCTGGCTGGTCGGCTTCCTGATCTTCTTCCCGATCCTCTGGATGGTGCTGGCGAGCTTCAAGACCGAGCTCGAAGCCTTCGCGATCCCGCCGTCGTTCCTGTTCTTCCACTGGACGACGGAGAACTACGTCACGGTGCAGGAGCGCAGCGACTACCTTCATCACGCGCTCAACTCGATCATCATCGCCGGCGGCTCGACGCTGATTGCGATGCTGATCGCAATTCCGGCGGCATGGTCGATGGCATTCTCGCCGACCAAGCGGACCAAGGATGTGCTGCTCTGGATGCTGTCCACCAAGATGATGCCGCCGGTCGGCGTGCTGGTGCCGATCTACCTGATCTACCGGACGTTCGGTCTGCTCGATACCCGAAGCGGCCTGATCTTCATCCTGTGCCTCGGCAATCTGCCGATCGTGATCTGGATGCTGTTCACCTATTTCAAGGAAATCCCGAGGGACATTCTTGAGGCGGCGCGGATGGACGGCGCCACGATCGGGCGCGAGCTGATCTATGTGCTGACGCCGATGGCGGTGCCGGGGCTCGCCTCGACTTTGCTGCTCAATCTGATCCTGGCGTGGAACGAGGCGTTCTGGACTCTCAATTTGTCGACCCTCGAGGCCGCGCCGCTCACCGTGTTCATCGCATCCTATTCGAGCCCGGAAGGATTGTTCTGGGCAAAATTGTCGGCGGCGTCGACGCTCGCGATCGCGCCCATTCTCGTGCTCGGCTGGTTCAGTCAGCGGCAACTCGTCCGCGGCCTGACCTTCGGCGCGGTCAAGTAGCAGAAAGGCTTTCGCCATGGGTCAGATTACGCTGCAGGGTGTGCAAAAATCGTTCGGGCCGGTCCACATCATCAAGGGGGCCGACCTCGAGATCGCCGACGGCTCCTTCGTCGTCTTCGTCGGTCCGTCAGGCTGCGGCAAGACTACGCTACTGCGGCTGATCGCCGGGCTCGAGGATGTCACCGGCGGCGCCATCCTGATCGACGGCCGCAACGTGGTCGATGTGCCGCCGGCCAAGCGCGGGCTGTCGATGGTGTTCCAGTCCTACGCGCTCTATCCGCATATGAGCGTGCGCGGCAACATCGCGTTCGGCCTGAAAATGGCCGGGGTCGCCAAGGACGAGATCAACCGCAAGGTCGAAGCCGCCGCGGCCACCCTCAACCTGACGCCCTATCTCGAGCGCAAGCCGCGCGAGCTCTCCGGCGGCCAGCGCCAGCGGGTCGCGATCGGGCGTGCCATCGTGCGCGAGCCTAAGGCGTTCCTGTTCGACGAGCCGCTGTCGAACCTCGATGCCGCGCTGCGAGTGCAGATGCGGCTCGAGGTGACGCGATTGCAGAAGCAGCTCGGCACCACGGCGATCTACGTCACCCACGACCAGGTCGAGGCCATGACCATGGCCGACAAGATCGTCGTGCTCAACGGCGGCAAGATCGAGCAATATGGCTCGCCGCTGGAGCTCTATGAGAAGCCGGCAAACCTGTTCGTCGCTGGCTTCATCGGTTCGCCGAAGATGAATTTCGTCACCGGCGAGCTCGCCAAGCAGCAGGGCGCGACCACCATCGGGGTCCGGCCGGAGCATTTGAAGGTCGAGCGCGACGGGCAGGGCGGCT
The DNA here is from genome assembly GCF_054057015.1 of Bradyrhizobium sp. JR3.5. Classification (NCBI taxonomy): domain Bacteria; kingdom Pseudomonadati; phylum Pseudomonadota; class Alphaproteobacteria; order Hyphomicrobiales; family Nitrobacteraceae; genus Bradyrhizobium; species Bradyrhizobium sp. JR3.5. The sequence goes on along the minus strand of NZ_JBSRYV010000002.1, from coordinate 1,257,178 downwards.
GGCAGGGGACAGTGGCGGTCGCCGAGCATCTCGGCAGCGACACCTTTCTCTATGTCGACGCTGCGGCATTGGGAACGCTGACCGCGCGCTATGTCGGCGAGCTCGACCTGCATCCCGGCGATCGCGTGTCGCTGATCCCGGATCCGGCACGCATCCATCGTTTCGACGACAGCGGCAAATCGATCCACGGGTAAGGCATGGACGTCCTCCGCAGTTGATCTCGCTCTGGCCGGGGCGGCACGCCCGCGAAAATGCGGGCTCTAGGCAAAGGAAGAAGAAAATGTATCTCGAGAAATTCAAACTCGGCGGCAAGACCGCCATCATCACCGGCGCCGGTCAGGGCATCGGGCTCGCCTGTGCCGAGGCACTCGCGGAAGCCGGCGCCAAGGTCATCATCGGCGATCGCGACGCCAAGGTCGCCAATGATGCGCAGGCGGCGCTGAAGGCCAAGGGCTTCGATGCCGATATCGCGCTGATGGACGTGACGGATTCCGGGCGCGTCTCGGCGGTCGCCGACGAGCTGGTCCGCAAGTACGGCAAGGTCGACATCCTCGTCAACAATGCCGGCATCGCGCGCAGCGAGACGCCAGCCGAGACCGTGACCGACGAGCATTGGCTCAACGTCATCGATGTCAATCTGAACGGCACCTTCTGGTGCTGCCGCGCGTTCGGCAATCACATGCTCAAGGCGAAGTCCGGCACCATCGTCAACGTCGGCTCGATGTCCGGCTTCATCGTCAACAAGCCGCAGGAGCAGTGCTTCTACAACGCCTCCAAGGCCGCGGTGCATCATTTGACCAAATCGCTCGCCGCCGAATGGGGCGCGCGCGGGGTTCGCGTCAACGCCGTGGCGCCGACCTATATCGAGACCCCGCTGAACGCCTTCGTGAAGAATAGCCCCCGCATGTATGACGCCTGGATCGGCGGAACCCCGATGGCGCGGATGGGCCAGGTCGACGAGATCGCCTCCGTGGTGCTGTTCCTGGCCTCCGAGGCGGCGAGCCTGATGACTGGAAGCATCGTTCTGGTCGATGGCGGCTATACTTGCTGGTAGGATCGCGCCGGAAATAACGGAGCGGCCATGCGGCAAGCCTATATCGGGGTGGACGTCGGGAGCACCAGTGCCCGGGCGGGGGTATTCGACGAGGCCGGGAAGCTATTGGGTTCGGCCCGGCATCCGATCCGGGTCTGGCATGAGCCCGGCGACATCGTCGAGCAATCGTCCGATGACATCTGGGCGGCCTGCGTGACGTCCGTGCGTCACGCGATGCGGGAGGCGGCGGTTGCGGCCGAACAGGTCAAAGGCATCGGTTTCGATGCGACCTGCTCGCTGGTCGTGCTCGACAGAGCCGGCCGGCCCCTCACCGTCAGCCCGTCCGGCGATCCCGCGCGCAATGTCGTGGTCTGGATGGACCATCGTGCGATGGATGAGACCGAATTCGTCAACGCGACCGGCGACCGCGTGTTGCGCTATGTAGGCGGCGCCATCTCGCCCGAGATGGAGATCCCGAAGATCCTCTGGTTGAAGCGGCATCTGCCCGCGACCTTCGATGCCGCCGGGCACTTCTTCGATCTCGCCGACTATCTTTCGTTCCGCGCCTCCAGCTCGCTGGCGCGCTCGACCTGTACGGTCACCTGCAAATGGACCTATGTCGCGGGCGAGGGCGGCTGGAGCGAACCGTTCCTGAAGCGGGTCGGGCTCGAGGCGCTCGCCGCCGATCGCTTTGCCCGCATCGGTACCGAGATCGTGCCGCCCGGCTCGCCGCTCGGCCGCGGCTTGTCGGAGGATGCCGCGCGCGATCTCGGCCTCGTGCCGGGAACCGCGGTCGGCGCCTCGCTGATCGATGCCCATGCCGGCGGCGTCGGCGCGATCGGTGGCCGTGACGGTTCAGGCGCCGATGTCGATGTCTGCCAGCGATTGGCCTACATCATGGGGACGTCGGCCTGTATCATGGCGACGACCGTCGATCCTTGCTTCGTGCCCGGCGTCTGGGGCCCGTATTTCGAAGGCATGGTGCCGGGCTTCTGGCTGAACGAGGGCGGTCAATCCGCGGCAGGTGCCGCGATCGATCATCTGCTGAAGTCGCACCCGGCGCATGGTGAGGTTTTGCTAGCTGCGAGGAACGACGGCGTCGATGTCATCGAGTACCTCGAGAGGCGTATCCTGGCGCGCAGCGGCAATGCCGGCGCGGCAGCACTGCTCGCGCGCAACGTTCATGTCCTGCCGGAATTCCTCGGCAACCGGTCGCCCTATGCCGATCCCGGCTCGCGCGCCGTGATCGCGGGGCTCGATCTCGACGCCGACGTGTCGGCGCTGGAGCGGTTGTTCGTCGCCGGCCTGTGCGGGCTGGCCTATGGCCTCGCCGACGTCATCGAGGCGCTGCAGGCCCACGGCGTCAGCGGCAAGACCATCGTGATCGGCGGCGGTGCGAGCCGCAGCCCCCTGGTGCGCCAGATCATGGCCGACACTACCGGCTACACGGTGGCGTTGCCGCAGACGCAAGAACCCGTCTTGCTCGGCGCCGCGATGCTGGGCGCGGTCGCCAGTGGTGCGCACGACTCGATCAATGCGGCGATGGCCGGCATGTCGGCACTTGGACGGTTGAGCGAGCCGACAGGGCCCGAGCTGGCCGATTTCCACCGCAAGAAGCGCAGCGTGCACAAGATGCTGCGCCAGCTCGATCGCGACAGCCGCGAGGCGATGAAGCGGGCGCCCGGTGCGGCGCCGGGTTGAGGTGTTTGCATGCTGCTGAGTTGCGGAGATGCGCTGATCGATTTCCTGCCGTCGCGGACGGCGGATGGACGCGAGGCCCTGACGCCCGCGGTCGGCGGCTCCTGCCTCAACATCGCGATCGGTGCCGCCCGGCTCGATGTTCCCACCGGCTTTGTCGGCGGCATCTCGACCGACACCTTCGGCCGGATGATCGCCGATCATGCCACGAACTCCGCGGTCGATCTCAGTCGCGCGACGCGCAGCGATCGCCAGGCCACGCTCGCCTTTGCGCGCGTGACCGGCACCGAAACGCAATACGCCTTCTATGACGCCGACACGGCATCGCGGAACTGGATCTATCGGCGCGATGCGATCGCGCTTGCCGGCGTTACATGCCTGCACACCGGCTCGACCACGCTGGTCCATGACAAGGGCGCGGCCGAGACGCTGGCCTTCATCGAGGATGCGCGGCCGAACGTGACGATCTCGCTCGATCCGAACTGCCGACCGAACCTGGTCAAGGACAAGGATGCCCATCGCGCCTGCATGCTCGCGTTCTGCGGCAAGGCCGACATCGTGAAAATGTCCGACGTCGACTTTGCCTATCTGTTCGGAGACGAGGCCTATGTGGCGCGCGCCGAGGCGCTGCTCTCGGGCGGCGCATCGCTCGTCGTCGTCACGCGCGGCAATGACGGCGCCTTGGCCTGGCATCGCAAGGCCGGAGCGATCGAGGCCGCCTCGCCGGTGGTGAACGTCGTCGATACGATCGGCGCCGGGGACAGTTTTCAGGCGGCGCTGCTCGCCGCATTGCATCGGCTGGACCGGATCGCACGGCCGCGGCTGCGCGACATCTCCGCGGCGGAGCTTGCGCGCGCGCTGTCCTTTGCCTGCAGATGCGCCGCCTTCACCTGCACGCGCGCCGGCGCCGATCCGCCGCGAAGCCGGGAGCTGCCCGCGGATTATTGGTAGTTGGTTGGCAGCAGTTCGCGTCAGAGCCGCGCGACGACCTTCTCGGCGCTCCTGAGGAAATTTCGAATCAACGGGCTCGAGGAATCGCGCCGCCAGCAGGCCGCGATCTCGATCGTGTCGGTGATGTCGACAAAGCGCCGGAACGCGACGCCGGGCGGCGCGCCGAGCTTGGCGCAAGCCGGCAGGATCGCGAACCCCTCGCCGGCGAGCACGAGGCTGACCGCCGAGTGCACGGTCTCCACCCGGCTGACGATCGGCATCACCACCTGATGCCGCCGCAGCATCGCGGACACCGCCGATGAGGTGGGCTGTTCCTCCGGCCGCGGCAAGGCGATCAGCGGGCGTCCCTGCAATCGGCTGACCGGCACCGCAGAGAGGCGGGCGAGCGGCGAGCGCGCCGGCATCGCCAGCATCAGCGGCTGCGTGCCGATCTGGGCCACCTGGATTTCCGGATGATGGATTGCCGGCATGCACAAGGCGACGCTGACGGCGCGGTCGAGCAGCAAGGTTTCGCGGGTCGATGCGCTGAGCTCCACGAAATCGAGATCGACGCCCGGAAGCGACCGCCGCAGCTCCGGGACGAGGCGCGGCAGCACGGCGCTCGCCAGCACGAACATGTAGCCGACCGAGAGCCGTCCGCGCTGCCCGGAGGCGATCGCGCGCGCGGCCTCGAACCCTTCCTCGGCCAGCGCCAGCGCTTCGCTCGCCCGCGACAGCAGAGCGAGGCCGGCTTCCGTCAAATCCATGCCGCGCGTGCCGCGGCGGAACAGCGGTGTGCCGAGCTCGGCCTCGAGCTTGCGGATCTGCACGGACAGCGGCGGCTGGGCCATCCGCAGCCGCTCGGCGGCCTTGCCGACGCTGCGCTCCTCAGCCACCGCGACGAAGTAACGAAGCCGACGCAAATCCATAGGCATACCGAAAACGTATGGGTTGGCCTTCAAATTCGTATTGGACGCCGAGTTAACATGGGAGGCATTCTGGCTGTCAACGCGGTCAGAGGTGCCGACCGGCTTTTGGAGAGCGTGCGTCAGAATGAGTGGAGATCTCTGCCTTTTGCCGGCGACTGAATTGCGTGCGCGCATCGGCGCCAGGGAAATATCTCCCGTCGAGGTGACGGCCGCGGTGCTGGCCCGCGCCGAGCGGCTGCAGCCGGAATTGAACTGCTTCATCACGCTGTGCGGCGAGGCGGCGATGGGTCAGGCGAAGGCGGCGGAGCGGCAGGTCATGGCCGGCGAGCCGCTCGGTTTGCTGCACGGCATCCCCTTCACCGTGAAGGACATCGTCAGCACCAAGGGTGTGCGAACGACCTTCGGTGCGGTGCCGTACCGGAACAATGTGCCCGACCACGATGCCGTGGCGGTGGCCCGGCTCCGTGCGCAGGGTGGAATATTGATCGGCAAGACCACGACGCCGGAGTTCGGCAGCAAGTGCCTGACCGACTCGCCGCTGTTCGGCCGCACCCGTAATGCGTGGAGTGCGGAAAGGACGAGCGGCGGCTCGAGCGGCGGCGCGGCGGTGGCGGTCGCAAGCGGCATCGCGCCGCTGGCGGTTGCCACCGACGGCGGCGGCTCGACCCGGATTCCAGCGGCCTGCAACGGCGTGGTCGGGATCAAGCAGAGCAACGGCGTGATCCCGCACAGCCAGGTGCAGGACGCCTTCGGCAACCAGACCTATGTCACGCCGACCACGCGCACCGTCGCCGATACCGCGCTGATGATGCAGGCGATGGCCGGCGAGGATCCGTCCGATCCGTGGTCGATCGGCGTGCCGGTGCCTGACTATCTCGATCGCGCGGCGCCGCGCGGCGATCTCAGGGGCCGGCGGGTGCTGTACTGCCTGTCGCCGCCCGGGCGCCCGGTGACCGCGGACGTCGCCGCTGACTTCAAGGCGGGCCTCGACCGGCTGGCCAGCCTCGGCGCCGAACTCGAGGAATTTTCCGGCGACGGCTTCGACATCGAGCCGATCTGGCGCGCCATCAATCACACGGTCTGGCGGACCCGCTTCGAGAAGCTCGCGGCCGACCATCCCGATGACCTCAGCCCGACCTTCCTGAAGCAGCTCGCACTCGCCGCAAAGGTCAGCGGCGTCGCCTACCAGCAGGCGATGTTCGACCGCACCGCGCTGTTCCGCCGCGTGCAGTCGCTGCTTGCGCGCGGCGACCTGCTGGCGATGCCGACGCTGACCCGCACGGCGCTGCCGATCGATCAGGACCTGTTCGGCACCATCGACATCGACGGCCAGAGCTTCGACAGCGTGCGGCCGCACTGGTTTCCCTGGACCATGCTGTTCAACATGACCGGGCATCCCGCGGTCAGCATCCCCGCGGGTTTCGGCCGCGACGGCCTGCCGATCGGCCTGCATCTGGTCGGCCGCTTCCGGGCCGATGCGGAACTGCTGCGCGTTGCGGCGCTGTTCGAAGAGGCGAGCGATCTGCTCGGCCGCTGGCCGGCGCTGAAATCATGAATGACGCGGTGAAGGGCTTGCATTCGTTCGCGAACATGTTGAAACCTGCGGCCTGTTCCTTACCCTTCGTGCGGGCATGAGCGTATTCTTCCTGCGACGGATCCTGACCCTGGTGGCGACGCTGTTCGCGGCCTCGCTGATCATTTTCCTGGTGCTCGACGCGCTGCCCGGCAATGCCGCGCAGATGCTGATGGGCGCCGACGCCTCGCCCGATGCGGTGCGCGCGCTGACCGTCAAGCTCGGGCTCGACCAGCCGCTCACGGTTCGCTATTTGCTCTGGATCAAGGGCATGGCGGTCGGCGACCTCGGCAACAGCTACGTCTATGGCACGCCGGTGGCCGGCCTGATCGCGGAGCGGCTGGTGCTGACGATCCCGCTCGCGATCATGTCGATGCTGATCACCGTGGTGCTGGCGTTGTCCGCCGGCATCTACACCGCGGCCAACCACAACAAGCTCGGCGATGTCGGCGTGATGTCGCTCACCCAGATCGGCATCGCGCTGCCGAATTTCTGGTTCGCGATCCTCTTGATCCTGCTGTTCTCGGTAAAGCTGCAATTGCTGTCCGCCGGCGGGATTTGCCGGCTGGGATGACGGCATCTGGCTCGGGATACGCTCGCTGCTGCTGCCCGCGATCTCGCTTGCCGTGGTGCAGGCCGCGATCCTCGCCCGCGTCACCCGCTCGGCGGTGCTGGAGGTGCTACGCGAAGATTTCGTCCGCACCGCGCGCGCCAAGGGGCTCGGCAAGCGCGAGGTGTTGTGGCGCCATGTGCTGCGCAACGCCATGATCCCGGTCATGACTGTCATGGGCCTGCAATTCGCCAATCTCCTGGCCGGCACCATCGTGATCGAGAACGTGTTCTATCTGCCGGGCCTCGGCCGGCTGATCTTCCAGTCGATCGCCAACCGCGACCTGATCGTGGTGCGCAACTGCGTGATGCTGCTCGCCGCGATGGTCGTGACAGTCAATTTCGTGGTCGATGTGCTCTATGCCTTCATCGATCCGCGCATCAAGGTCGCCAACCTGTGAGTACGCCGCTGACCGCATCCGCCACAGCGGCGATCGCACCGGGGACGAGGCCTGTGACCGGCTTCTGGCGCCGCGCGCTGCGCCATCGCAGCCTCGTGCTTGGTGCGGTGCTCAGCCTGCTTGTGCTCGGCGCGGCGCTGCTGTCGCTGGTCTGGACGCCGTGGTCTGCTTACGACATCGACGTCGCCTCGAAGCTGCACCCGCCGTCGGCGGCGCACTGGCTCGGCACCGACGTGCTCGGCCGCGATATCGTCTCGCTGCTGCTGGTCGGCGCGCGCTCCACCATCATGGTCGGCGTCATCGCCGTCGGCATCGGCCTGACCTTCGGCGTTGGCCTCGGTCTGATCGCGGCTGCCCGCAAGGGCTGGACCGAGGAGCTCATCATGCGGATGAGCGACTTCACCTTCGCTTTCCCTGCGGTGCTGTCGGCCATCATGCTGGCCGCGGTCGCAGGCCCGGGCATGGTGACCTCGATCACCGCGATCGGCATCTTCCAGATCCCGACCTTCGTCCGCGTCACCCGCGGCTCGGCGAACGCGATCTGGGCCCGCGAATTCGTGCTGGCGGCGCGCGCCGCGGGCAAGGGCTCATTCCGTATCACGATCGAGCATGTGCTGCCGAACATCCTGTCGATCCTGATCGTGCAGACGACGATCCAGTTCGCGCTCGCGATCCTCGCCGAGGCCGCGCTGTCCTATCTCGGGCTCGGCACCCAGCCGCCGCAGCCGTCCTGGGGCCGCATGCTCAACGATGCGCAGACCCTGCTGTTCCAGTCACCGATGCTCGCGGTCTATCCCGGTGTCGCGATCGCGATCGCGGTGCTCGGGCTCAACCTGCTCGGTGACGGGTTGCGCGATCTGCTTGATCCCCGTCTGGCGCGGGAGCGTTGAGCAATGGCTGACACAGGTGCGCCGCTGATCGAGGTGAAGGACCTTGGCGTCCGGCTCAACACCAGCCGCGGCCTGGCGCAGGCCGTCCGCGGCGTCAGCTTTGCGCTTCGCCGCGGCGAGACGCTCGGGCTGGTTGGCGAATCCGGTTGCGGCAAAATCGGTCACGGCGCTGGCCCTGATGGGGCTCTTGCCCGACAGCGCCGTGATCAGCGGCAGCATTCGGCTCGACGGCGCAGAGCTCGTCGGCCTGCCCGACGCGGCCTATTGCAAGCTGCGCGGCAACCGCATCAGCATGATTTTCCAGGAGCCGATGACCGCGCTCAATCCGATGCACACGATCGGCCACCAGGTCGCCGAGCCGCTGCGGCGTCATACCGGCGTCTCGGCAACAGAGGCGCGGCTGGAAGCCATTGCCTTGCTCGATCGCGTCGGCCTGCCTGATGCGGCGAGGCGGGTCGATGCCTATCCGCACCAGTTTTCCGGCGGCCAGCGCCAGCGCATCACGATCGCGATGGCGCTGGCCTGCCAGCCCGATGTGCTGATCGCCGATGAGCCGACCACCGCGCTCGACGTCACGATCCAGGGCCAGATCCTCGATCTGATCGCCGATCTCGTCGCGGAGCGCGGCATGTCGATGATCCTGATCTCGCACGATCTCGGCGTGATCGCCGAGAATGTCGAGCGCATGATGGTGATGTATGGCGGCACTGTCGTCGAAAGCGGCGCCACCGACGCCGTGTTCACCCGGATGGGCCATCCTTATACGCAGGGCCTGTTCCGCGCCCGCCCGCGGCTCGGCGCGCGCAAGGGGACGCGACTCAGGACCATCGCCGGCACCGTGCCGGAGCTGGTTGACCTGCCTGCGGGCTGCACCTTCGCCGATCGCTGCGCGATCGTGGAAGGACGTTGCCGCGCGGCGCTGCCGGCTGTCGTCGATGTCGGCGCGGCGCATGGCGTGCGTTGCATCAGGACGGACGTCTCGATGGCCGCCGGGAGCGTTGGCACATGACTGTGCTCGATCAACCCCGGTCCGCGCCCGCGAGGCCGCTGCTCGAGGTGACGGATCTCGCGCAACGCTACACCTTGCCGCGTGAAAGCCTGTTCAAGCCGGCGGCGCAGGTGCATGCGCTCAACGGCGTCACAGCGCAGGTCATGCCGGGCAAGAGCCTCGGCGTCGTCGGCGAGTCCGGGTCAGGCAAATCGACCTTTGCGCGGCTGGTGATGGCGCTAGAGCGGCCGACATCGGGCACAGTGTGTTTGCTGGGCCGCGACCTCAACCGGATGCCGCCGGACGAACTGCGCCATGCGCGCCGCGATTTCCAGATGGTGTTCCAGGATCCCTACGGCTCGCTCGATCCGCGCCAGACCGTCGCGCGCATCGTGGCCGAGCCGCTGACTGCGCTCGGGCGGATCGATCGCGGCAGCCTGCGCGAGCGTGTCGCCACGGTGCTGCAGCAGGTCGGGTTGCGCGATGCCGACATGGACAAGTTCCCGCACGAATTCTCCGGCGGCCAGCGCCAGCGCATCGCGATCGCGCGCGCGCTGATCACCCAGCCGAAACTGATCGTCGCCGACGAGCCGGTCTCCGCGCTCGACGTCTCGGTGCAGGCGCAGGTGCTCAATTTGATGCAGGACCTGCAGGACGAGTTCGGGTTGAGCTATATCCTGATCAGCCATGACCTTGCGGTGGTCGATCTGCTCTGCGACGAGATCGCGGTGATGTATCTTGGGCGGATCGTCGAGCAGGGGCGTCCCGCCGATCTGTTCGCCCACAGCGCCCATCCCTATACGCGCGCGCTGCTGGATGCGGTTCCGCGCGCCCGGGCAGGTCGCGTCCGGCGGCGCCGCGGCGCGCAGGCGATCGGCTCGCAGGCATCGGCCGCGGCCGGCTGTCCTTACGCGCCGCGTTGCCCTCTCGCCGACCAGCATTGTCGCGAGGCCGCGCCTGCGCTACGCAGCGTGGGAGACGCCCATCTGGCGGCCTGCCATTACGCCGAAGCCGTGATGGCGCTGCCGCCGGTGGTCGCGGAGGCCGGTTAGTCTATTGTGCGGGACCGGCCCAGGCTGATCAAAGAGCACGTCCGGGGAGCAGACCAATGTTGAGAAAATTGTGCATCGTTGCGGCCGCCGCCGCGCTCGCCGCAGCACCGCTGCCGAGCCTCGCGCAGGGCAAGAAGGACAACGTCGTGATGGGCATGACGCTGGAGCCGCCGGGACTCGATCCCACCAACGCGGCGGCCGCGGCGATCGCCGAAGTCACGCTCTACAACGTCTATGAGACGCTGACCAAGATCAACGAGGACGGCTCGGTGTCGCCGCTGCTCGCCGAAAGCTGGCAGGCCTCGCCGGACCTCAAGACCTACACCTTCAAGCTCCGCAAGGGCGTCAAATTCCACAATGGCGAGCCGTTCGATTCCGCGGCGGTCAAGTTCACGTTCGACCGTGCCGCGGCGCCGACCTCGACCAACAAGGACAGGAGCCTGTACCAGGCCTTCGCGTCGGTGACGGCGCCGGACCCGGAGACCATCGTCGTCGCGTTGAAGTACGCCGAGCCCAACCTGCCGTTCCTGCTCGGCCAGGCGTCGGGCTCGATCGTCGAGCCGAAGAGCGCGCCGACCGATGCGACCCAGCCGGTCGGCACCGGACCCTACACGCTCACGGGCAACTGGGCCAAGGGCTCGTCGATCACGCTGGTCAAATGGCCGGAGTATCGCAACGCCGCCGCGATCAAGCTCGCCAAGGTGACGATCCGCTTCATCGGCGATCCCGCCGCGCAGGTCGCGGCGCTGCTGTCGGGCGACGTCGACGCGTTCCCGCGGGTTGCGGCGGCACGCAGCCTGGCGCAGTTCAAGGCCGACCCGCGCTTCAACGTGCTGATCGGCGGCTCGCGAACAAAGACCATCGTCGGCATCAACGAGCGCAAGAAGCCGCTCGACGACGTCCGCGTTCGCCGCGCCATCCTGGCGGCGATCGACCGCAAGGCGATGATCGACGGCGCGGTCGACGGCTTCGGCACGCCGATCGGCAGTTTCTACACGCCGGGATCGCTCGGCTATGTCGATACCACCGGCATCAACCCCTATGATCCCGAACTGGCCAAGAAGCTGCTGGCCGAGGCCGGCGTCAAGACGCCGCTCGAGCTCAGCCTCAAGCTGCCGCCGCCGTCCTACGCGCGGCAGGGCGGCGAAGTCCTCGCGGCGCAGCTCGCCAAGGTCGGCATTATTGCCAAGATCGAGAACGTGGAATGGGCGCAGTGGCTGTCGCAGGTCTTCACCGGCCCGCACAATTACGACCTCACCATCGTCGCGCATGTCGAGCCGTTCGACCTCGTGAAGCTGACCGAGCCGGATTACTATCTCGGCTACAAGTCCGAGGCGTTCAACGCGCTCTATCAGCAGATCATGGCGACGCCTGACGAGGCCGGCCGCGCCAAGCTGCTCGGCGACGCGCAGCGCATGCTGGCAACCGATGCGGTCGCCGGCTTCCTCTTCCAGCCGCAATTGATCACGATCGCCAGCAAGAAGCTGAAGGGCGTGTGGAAGGACGTGCCGCAGTTTGAGAATGATTTCTCGACCTGGGCTTGGGAGTAACCTGGGAGTAATCCGGGAGGAAGCGATCGCGCCGGCGGAGACCAATGGCCTCAGCCGGCGCCGCACCTCGCGCGACGCCGTCGCTTGACGCTTAGTCTCATTTTGCGTGCTGCGCCTGCGAAGGCGAATGTGTCCGGCGATGCGCGAAGGCGCCGGAAGCCACCGATATTGCTCAGGTTGATGCAAGCCAGCGCTCGTAGCACTTCGGGCGCGCGAACGCATGTTGTTGTGGCTTCGCATTGAGCGCATTGGTTGTCTTTGTGAAGGACAGCGCTAACATGGAACCCGTCCATCGATACCTGTCGTTGTTTTTTTTGATCACCTATTGCAGCGCAACCAAGGGCCACCGACGGTGCGCGCTTGCTACGGCGGCCAGGCCTCGAAGGGGAAGTAGCAAACATCATCCCTGATACTGCAACCAAGAAATAACGGGGGAGACCATGTACGTGAAAGGGCTTGCGGCATTCGCCGCAGCGGTCGGCGTTGGCCTGTTGTCCGGTGCTGCCATCGCACAAGAAGTCAAGCAGGAGAAGCAGTCGGTCCTGGGTAACGCCAATGTGCCTCCGGTGACCCAGGAGCAGCTCAACGCCGCCGACAAGAACGCCAAGGACTTCCTGCTCACCAACGGAAATTACGCCCAGACACGGTTTTATCCGGGCAAGCAGATCAGCCGGGACAATGTGAAGAACCTGCACGTCGCCTGGATTTTCCAGACCGACGTCAAGGAGTCGCTCGAGACATCGCCGATCGTCGTCGACGGCGTGATGTATGTCACGACGTCGTTCAGCCATGTCTATGCGCTCGACGCCAAGACCGGCCAGCAGCTCTGGCACTATGCCCACAAGATGGGCCCGATCACCGTCTATTGCTGCGGTCCCAACAATCGCGGCGTCCAGGTGCTCGGCGACCGGGTCTATCTGGCGACGCTGGATTCCAAACTGATGGCGCTGAACGCCAAGACCGGCGAGGTGGTCTGGACCACCAACATCGCTGATCCCGAGCTCGGCTACAGCGAGACGATGGCGCCGACCGTGGTCAAGGACAAGGTGCTGATCGGCACCAATGGCGGCGAATACGGCATTCGCGGCTTCGTGCGCGCCTATGACGCCAAGACCGGCAAGCAGCTGTGGAATTTCAACACCATTCCGGAGAACTCCGTCGGCGTCTGGGCGACCAAGGACGCCACCGGCCGCGACATGCATCGCAATATCCAGGCCGAGAAGGACATGCTCGCCAAGATCGGCGATCCCTATGCCAAGCTCGGCGGCGGCGTGTGGCAGAACCCGTCGGTCGATCTGGCGACCAACCGGATCTACTTCGTCGTCGGCAATCCCTCGCCCGACCTCGACGGCTCGAACCGGCCCGGCGACAACCTCTACACCAACTCGCTGGTCGCGCTCGATCTCGATACCGGCAAGTATGTCTGCCACTTCCAGTACATCGCCCACGATGTGTGGGACCTCGACGCGGTCAGCCCGACGGTGCTGGTCAATGTCAAGGACAAGGACGGCAAGACGATTCCCGGCGTCATTCATGCCGGCAAGACCGGGCACATCTATGTGCACGATCGCAAGGACTGCAGCCTGATCCGCTTCTCCGAGGCGATGGTGCCGCAGGAGAACATGTGGGTGCTGCCGACCAAGGAAGGCGCGCGCATGCTGCCCGGCGCCAATGGCGGCGTCGAATGGTCGCCGATCGCCACCGACCCCGGACAGGAGTTGGCCTACGCCATCAACCTGCACCAGCCGATGACCTACCACGTCGAGAGCTCGGCCTATCCGAACGGCAAGCTGTGGCTGGGCGGCGCCTTCAAGGTGATCCCGAGCGAGAAGCAGTCCGGCAACATCACCGCGGTGAACTACAACACCGGCAAGATCAAATGGCAGGTCAAGACGCCCGAGCCGATGATCGGCGGCATCCTCGCCACCGCCGGCGGCCTGGTGTTCACCGGCGAGGGCAACGGCAAGTTCGCGGCCTATAATTCGTCGAGCGGCAAGGAGCTGTGGAGCTTCCGCGCCGGCGCCGGCGTCAACGCGCCGCCGTCGAGCTACATGATCGGCGGCAAGCAATATGTCGTGGTCGGCGCGGGTGGCAACACCCAGATCGATTACAAGCGTGGCAACAACATCATCGCCTTCACGCTCGACTGAGCCGAGGCGGGATGCATAATCGCGCGGCGAGGCGGGACCGGTTCGGTCCCGCCTCTGTTTTCTTCGGATGAGCCAATGTTCGGTAAATTGATGATGTGCGGCGCCGCGCTGCTGCTGATGGCGGCGCAAGCGCGCGCGGAGACGATCGAGGAGAAGGTGCAGGTCTGCACCGGTTGCCACGGCGAGGACGGCAAGCCCGTCGACAAGACCATTCCGACGATCTGGGGCCAGCAGGCCGGCTATCTCTATATCCAGCTCCGCGATTTCAAGCGCGGCGATCGCAAGAGCGAGATCATGCAGCCGATCGCGACCCAGTTCGAGCGCGACGACATGCTGGCGATCGCGGAATATTTCTCGCAGAAGCCATGGCCCGATCTCGGCCAGCCGCGCGCGCCCAAGGATGTGGCGGAGAAGGCGGTCAGCGCCAGCCGCTCGGTCGGCTGCCCGGCCTGCCATCTCGATCGCTTCCAGGGCGACGGCACGGTGCCGCGGCTTGCCGGGATGGGACGCGACTACCTCGCGAAAACCATCGCCGATTTCCGTACCCGCGCGCGCGGCAACAATCCCGGCATGTCCGACCTGATGCTGGCGACGTCGCCCGACGACCTCGCCGCGCTGGTGGACTATCTGGCGGGGCTGTAGCGGGCAGGGCTATCGCATATGCGTCTTTGGTGATCGAGGGTGGGCGCCGGCGCCCGACCCGTTCTGCATATCTGCGAGTCAAGTTCCGGTTGCCGTACAACCGATCAGTTCGGTCGAGACCTGGACACCACGCCTGGAACAGGAAAGGCCCGGCACATCTCGATGCACTCCGACCTGAGACGCGCGACGACCGCATCGTCTCCGTTCGCCTGCAGAGCCGCCGCAATGAACTCACCGATACGGCGCATTTCGAGGTCTCCCATACCACGCGTGGTCGCCGCCGGTGTCCCAAGGCGAATACCGCTTGGCCTGAGCGGCGGGCGCGGATCGTCTGGAATAACCTGCTTGTTTGTGGTGATGGCGATGGCATCGAGCACGTCCTCGGCTGCTCGCCCGTCCAATCCGACGGACGCTACTGTATCGACGACCATCATGTGATTGTCCGTCCCGTCCGTGACCAGCTTCATCCCGCGTTCCATCAACGCGCCGGCAAGAACCTTCGCGTTGTGCAGAACCTGCCGCGCGTAAACCTGGAAATCCGAAGTCGCCGCCTTCTTGAGCGTCACGGCAATCCCGGCCACGACGTTCATGTGAGGTCCGCCCTGCAAACCTGGAAAGACGGAAGCATCGATCCGACCGGCATTCTCCTTCCGGCACAGGATGATCCCGCCGCGGGGGCCGCGCAGTGTCTTGTGGGATGTCGTCGTCATGATGTCGAAGCCGGCATCAAGCGGATTGCGCATGACATTCGCGGCAACCAACCCGCCATAGTGGCTCACGTCAGCCATCGTGAGCGCGCCAACTTCGTCGGCGATACTCTTGAATGCCGCATAGTCCAGGTCGCGCGGATAGGAGCTGTAGCCGCACAACACCATCTTCGGACGCGCTTCACGCGCAATCGCGCGCAATTCATCGAAATCAATCGCGCCGTTTGACGGGGCCGTCTTGTAACGAACGAAGTTGAACAAGCGCCCCATGTGGGACACCGGCGCGCCATGGGTGAGATGACCGCCGTGGGAGAGGTCCATGGCGAGAATCGTGTCGCCGGGCTTCAATAGGCCGAGATAGACGGCCTGATTCATCGGTGATCCGGAAAGCGGCTGAACGTTGGCGTGCTCGGCACGAAAAAGCGAGCAGGCCCGCTGGCGTGCGAGGTTCTCGATGCTGTCGGTATACTGCTGGCCGCCGTAGTATCTGCGTCCCGGATATCCCTCGGAGTATTTATTGGTGAAGATCGATCCGAGCAGTTCAAGCACCTCCGGGTACGTGTAATTCTCGGACGGAATCAGTTCGACGCCGTCCTGTTGACGGCGCTCTTCCCCTACCAGGGCGGCAGCGATCTCTTGATCGTTGATGGACAGTTCGTTGTGAAATGACGGCATGCTCGGGCTCCTCAACACGCTGTTTTTCCAGCAGATTGGTTGCCCAGGCGATCGGCGTTGGAACCCTTCGCGCTTCCCCGTGGTCGATTCCACGTTAGCTCGCCAGTCGCGCGATAGGACGAATGAGCACGGAGACTCTTCGTAGAGAAAAATCTAGCCGACCCGCGGACCTTTCGCAACCAATGAGTCCATCGCGTCATGCCTCAGCGCGGCGTCAGCTCCTCGCGCAGCGCCGACAGGATGGTGAGATCGGCGGCGTGCTTGCCGGCCTTGTCGGCCAGCGCCGCATCGGCGCCGTGGGCGAGCAGTGCTTTCGCGATCGCCGGGTGGTTGCCCTCGGCGGCGATCATCAGCGCCGTGCGACCGCGGGCGTCGCGTTCGTCGATCCTGGCGCCTGCGTCCAGGAGATAGGAGACGACCTCGAGCGCCTGCGCCTCCGGCACGGTCTCATCGGGGCCGGCCGCCCACATCAGCAGCGTCAGATCGTTGGCATAGCGTGCGTTGATGTCGATCTCGAGCGCGAGCAGCTGTTTGACGATGCCGAGCTGACCGCCGGCGGCCGCATACACCACCGGCGGCTTGCCGGTGTCGTCGGCCTTGCGGCCGTCGGCGCCGTGCGCCAGCAGCATGCGCACCACCATGTCCCGGCCGGCATAGGCGGCGGCCGCGACCGCCGAAGCGCCGCTGCGTCCGGTGAGATTGACGTCGGCGCCGCGGTCGATCAGGCGTTGCACGATTGCGACATGGCCGCGCTCGGCGGCAAGATACAGCGCGGTCGATCCCGCGAGGTTGCGCGCATCGACCGGCGCACCGCGGGCCAGCAGCAGGTCGACCATGTCGAGATGGCCGGAGCGGGCGGCGTGGCTCAGCGGCCTTGCGCCGAGCCGGTCCCCGCGCGTCGACCGAGGCGCCGCCATCGAGCAGCGCGGTGGCGAGATTGATGCAATCGGCATTGGCCGCCGCAAACAAGGTCAGCGAGATTTCGACTGCGCTGAGCTGCGCCTTGTCGGTTTCGTATTTGCGGATCAGCTCGCGACACCGCGCCGGGTCAGCCGCCGCGCGGCTGCTGTCAACGTGGCCTGCAACAAGCAGCGCGGCGAGGGCGATGCAGCGATACAAGACGTGTCCTCCGTATGGCCTGCTGACGGCATCGCCATTCGGATTGAGCGTCGCATGATCCTTGATTGCTGCCAAGCCGCGCGGCGATTTTCAAGCCGCGCAGGGATGTCGCGCCGCGCAGCGCCGTTGTGCCGCGCGGCGTTGTGCTGCTCTAACCGGTCTGTCCGGTGCTCGCATTCGCAACGGCGCGCGCGACATTGGCGATCACCTCGTTGCACTTCTCCATCGGAGCACTTGCCCCGGTCAGGTAGACCGTCACCACGATCGGCTTGCGGCCGGGCGGCCAGAACACGCCGATATCGTTATAGGTGCCGCGTTCGCCGGTGCCGGTCTTGTCGCCAACCCGCCAGTCGCGGGGCACGCCGGCGCGCAGCCTCGTGTCGCCGGTCTTGTTGGCGACCATCCAGCCCACCAGCTTCTGGCGCGAGGCGGCGTGCAGGACGTCGCCGATCACCACGCGCTGCAGACTCTTCAGCATCGCGACAGGGCTCGTCGTGTCGCGCGGATCGCCCGGCACCGCTTCATTCAGCGCCACCTCCCAGCGATCGAGCCGGCTCACATTGTCGCCGATGGTGCGGAAGAAGCTGGTGAAGCCGGCAGGCCCGCCGATCTCGCGCAGCAGCAGGTTGGCAGCGGTATTGTCGCTTAGGGTAATGGCGGCCTCGCAGAGTTCGGACAGCGTCATGCTCGATCCGACGTGTTGCTTGGCCACCGGCGCATAGGCCAAGATGTCCTTGGCCTCAACCTGCACGCGCTGGTCGAGGCTGGATTCGCCGCGGTCGACCCGGTGCAGCACCGCGGCCGACGCCAGCGCCTTGAAGGTGCTGCACATCGGGAACCGCTCGTCGCCGCGCTGGCTCGCGCGCAATCCGGTCTCCATGTCGAGCGCGGCGACGCCGAGCCGGCCGCTGGTTGCCAGCTCGATGCGCGCAAACTCCTCCTGCAGCCGTTGCGCCGGCTCGCCCGGTGCCGCCGCTGCACTTTGCCGCAGCAGGGTCCAGGAGGCCGCAAGGCCCAGTGCGCGCAATCCCAATGTCCGTCTCGTCAGCATGTCCCGTCTCCGTTGGCGGCGCGAACCTGCCGAACGGCGTGACGGCGCACAAACGATCATTTATACAACGAGGCATGAGAAAAACTTGGTCATGACGCCATGCGCCGGCATCTCCCGCTGAACGCGCTGCGCGCCTTCGAGGCTTCCGCGCGGCTCTTGAGCTTCACGCGCGCGGGGATGGAGTTGCGCGTGACGCAGACCGCGATCAGCCACCAGGTCAAGCAGCTCGAGGAACTCCTCGGCGCGAGCCTGTTCCGCCGTCTGCCGCGCGGACTGGTGCTCACCGACGAAGGGCTGGCGCTGTTGCCGGTGCTGTCAGACACGTTCGACCGGATCGGGGCTGCGATCGACCGCATCGAGGCCAAAGGCACGCGCGAGGTCGTCACCGTCGGCTGCGTCACGACGTTTGCGACCGGATGGCTGTTGCAGCGGGTCGATCGCTTCAAGCGCGCGCATCCCTATATCGACCTGCGCCTGCTCACCAACAACAACCGCGTCGATATCGCGGGCGACGGGCTCGATCTTGCGCTGCGCTTCGGCGACGGCTCGTGGCACGGCACCGAGGCGATCCATCTGCTGTCCGCGCCGCTCTCGCCGGTGTGCTGCGCTGACGTGGCGGGCCGGCTGCGCAAGCCGTCCGATCTCGCGCAGGAATTCCTGCTGCGCTCCTACCGCGCCGAAGAATGGCCGTTGTGGTTTGCGGTGGCCGGCGCGCCATGCCCGAAAATCCAGGGACCGATCTTCGACAGTTCGGTTGCGATGGCCGAGGCGGCCGCGCGCGGCGTCGGCGTCGGGCTGGTGCCGACTGCGATGTTCAAGAACGAGCTGGCGTCGGGCCGGCTGCTGCGGCCATTCGCGGCTGAAGTCCCGGCGGGGTCCTATTGGCTGACCTGGCTGAAGTCGCGCGAGGTGACGCCAGGCATGCGCGCGTTTCGGGATTGGCTGCTGGATACGCTGCGGGCGGAGGTGAGCGAGCGCGAAGAGGTGAGGGGCGCGGTGGAGATGGCCGCCGCACGGCCCAAGCCAAAAGCCAAAGCAGAAGGCCAGAACAAAGCCCGCGAAGAAGCGGCAACGCTAGTCGAAGTTCATCCAGCCCCGTCATCCTGAGGAGCCGCGAAGCGGCGTCTCGAAGGATGTACGGCCCAGCTGGTGGCCGTCGACCCTTCGAGACGCGCTACGCGCTCCTCAGGGTGACGGTGAGGGAGCAGAGAGCGCTGCAGCCAGCTACGTGCTCGACCTGATCGAGCAGGGCGATCCGCCGCTACGCCAGATGGCACGCCACAGAATGCCCGTTGCTGCCTTGCCGTAGCTCCGGCGCGCTCTGGCGGCAACGCTCTTCGGCGATCGGGCAGCGGGTGTGGAAGTGGCAGCCCTTCGGCGGATTCATCGGGCTCGGCACGTCGCCCTTGAGGCGGATGCGCAGCTTTTTCGCCTTGGGATCCGCCACCGGCACCGCCGACAGCAGTGCCTTGGTGTAGGGATGCTGCGGATTGCGGTAGAGATCGCTGGCCTTGGCGAGCTCGACGATGCGGCCGAGATACATCACCGCGACGCGGTCGGAGATGTGCTCGACGACGGAGAGATCGTGGGCCACGAACAGATAGGTGAGGTTCAGCTCGGCCTGCAGATCCTCGAGCAGGTTGATGACCTGGGCCTGGATCGAGACGTCGAGTGCCGAGACCGGCTCGTCGCACACGATCAGCTTCGGCTCCAGCGTCAGCGCGCGGGCGATCGCGATGCGCTGGCGCTGGCCGCCGGAGAATTCATGCGGATAGCGCCGCATGTGCTCGGCCTTCAGCCCGACCTTGACCAGAAGGCGCGCGACGCGGTCCTCGCGCTCGCTGGCCGAGGTCACGAGATTATGGATGATGAAGGGCTCGGCGAGGATCGCGCCGACCGTCATGCGCGGGTTGAGCGAGGCGAACGGGTCCTGGAATACCAGCTGCATGTTGCGCCGCATGGCGCGCAGGTCGCCGCCGCCAAGCCCGATCACGTTCTGGCCGTCGAACACGACTTCGCCGGAGGTCGGCTCGATCAGCCGCAGCACGCAACGCCCGGTGGTCGACTTGCCGCAACCGGATTCGCCGACCAGCCCCAGCGTCTCGCCGCGGTTGACCGCAAACGACACGCCGTCGACCGCATAGACCTGCCCGACCTCGCGCGACAAGAGGCCGCCGAGCACCGGAAAGTGCTTCTTCAGATTGCTGACGCGCAGCAGCGGTTACGAAGCACTCGCTCATGACGCGTCTCCGAGGTGGCAGGCCATGCGATGGCCGGGCGCGATCTCGCGCAGCCGCGGCTCCTGGTCGGTGCAGATGCTCATGGCGTGTTTGCAGCGGGAAGCAAACCGGCAGCCGGGCGGCGGGTTGATCAGGATCGGCACCGAGCCGCCGATCGCTTCCAGCCGGGTCTTGTGCTCGGCGTCGAGATCGATGCGCGGGATCGAGCGGATCAGGCCCTGGGTGTAGGGATGGCTCGGATTGCCGAACAATTCGTCGACCGGCGCCTCTTCCACAACCTTGCCGGCATACATCACGACGACGCGCTGCGCGGTCTCCGCGACCACGCCCATCGCGTGGGTGATCAGCATCACCGCCATGCCGAGGCGCTCCTTCATGTCCTGCAGCAGGTCGAGGATCTGCGCCTGGATGGTGACGTCGAGCGCGGTGGTCGGCTCGTCGGCGATGACGAGTTTGGGCCGGCAGGCCAGCGCCATCGCGATCATCACGCGCTGGCGCATGCCGCCGGAGAACTGGTGCGGATAGTGATGCACGCGGCCCGCGGCATTGGGGATCTGCACCAGCTGCAGCATCTCGATGGTGCGCTCGAGCGCCTGCTTCCTGGTCACCGCCTCGTGGCGGCGCAGGCTCTCGGCGATCTGCTCGCCGATCGTCAGCACCGGGTTGAGCGAGGTCATCGGCTCCTGGAAGATGAAGCCGATCTCCTTGGCCCTGATGTCGTCGAGCTGATGGCTGGTCAGCGGCGCCAGATCGCGGCCCTCGAACATGATCTCGCCTGCGACGATCTTGCCCGGCGGCATCGCGATCAGCTTCAGGATCGACATCGCAGTGACGGTCTTGCCGCAGCCGGATTCGCCGACCACGCAGAGCGTCTCGCCGCGGTTGATGCTGATGTCGACGCCGTCGACCGCCTGGACGATGCCGTCGTCGGTGGTGAAATGGGTTTTCAGACCCTTGATGTCGAGCAGCGCCATCAGATCACCTTGCGCGCATCGAGCGCGTCGCGCAGCCCGTCGCCGATGAAGTTGATGGCGACGACCGCGATGAAGATCGCGCCGCCCGGAAACAGCGCCCAATGCGGGCCGATGTCGAGAAAGTCCTTGGCGTCATAGAGGATGCGGCCCCAGGTCGGCGTATCCGGCGGGAAGCCGAGGCCGAGGAACGAGAGCGTCGATTCGGCGATGATCGCGGCGGCGACGTCGATCGTGCCGGCGATGATCACGGGTCCCAGCGCATTGGGCAGGATGTGACGCACCACCTGCCGCACCGGGCTCGCGCCGAGCGCACGCGCCGCCTCGACGAATTCCTTTTCGCGCAGGGAGAGGAACTGGGCGCGCACCAGGCGTGCGACCGGCATCCAGCGTAACCCTCCGATCACAAGCACGATCAGGATGAAGATGCCGCCCTCCGGGCCGAACACGGCCTTGAGCCCGTCGCGGAACAGATAGATCAGCATCAAGAGCAGCGGCAGTTGCGGCAGCGACAGGAACAGGTCGGTCAGCCACATCAGCGCATAGCCGAGCGGGCCGCGCGACATGCCGGCGAGCGCGCCGATCAGCGTGCCGACGAACACCGAGACCAGCATCGCGGCGAGGCCGACCGCGAGCGAGATGCGGCCGCCATAGATCATGCGGGCGAGCAGGTCCTGGCCGAGATCGTCGGTGCCGAACGGATGCGCCAGCGAGGGGCCCTGCATGCCTGCCACCACGTCGATGTCGCTCATCGAGACGCGCCAGACGAACGGGCCGATCACGACGGCTGCGATCAGCAGCAGCAGCAGCACGGCGCTGACCACGGCAGGCCGGTGCCGGCGGTAGCGCCGCCAGGTTTCGCGCCAGGGCGAGTAGCCGCGCCGCTCAGCGGAAGGAGATGCGAGGGTCAAGCCAGCCATAGAGGACATCTGCAATCAGGTTGAAGAGCACCACGAGACACGCGAACACGAAGGTCACCGCCATCACGACCGGCGTATCGTTGGCGAGGATGGACGAAATCAGGAGCGAGCCGATGCCGGGAATCCGGAAGATCTGCTCGGTGACGATGGCGCCGCCGAACACGGCGGGCATTTGAAGTGCGATGAGCGTGACGACCGGGATCATCGCATTCCGCATCACATGCTTGACGATCACCTTGGCCTGCCCGAGCCCCTTGGCGCGCGCGGTTGTGACATAGTCGAGCCGGATCACGTCGAGCATCGCCGAGCGCACGAAGCGGGTCATCGACGCCGCCTGGAACAGGCCGAGCACCATCACCGGCATGATGGCCTGCCGGATCATCTCCAGCAGCCAGGGGATGCCGCTGCCGGGCACGTCGGTGTAGACGAAGGGCAGCCAGTCCAGCTTCACCGAGAACACCAGGATGAACAGGATGCCGGTGAAGAAGGTCGGCAGCGAGAAGCCGATGAAGGCGAAGGTGTTGGCGAGCTGGTCGAACAGCGAATAGGGCCGGGTGGCGGCATAGACGCCGACCGGGATCGCGATCAGCAGCGCCAGCAGCTGCGCCGAGCCGATCACGTAGAGCGTGGTCGGCAGCCGTTGCAGGATCAGCGTGTCGACGTTGATCCGGCTGACAAAGGAGAAGCCCCAGTCGCCCTGCGCCATCGCCGCAAGCCAGTGCAGATAGCGGAGGTAGATCGGATCATCGAGCCCGAACTTGGTGCGCAGCGCGGCCTGTACCTCGGGCGGCACGTTCGGATTGGTCGCGAGCTCGCTGAACGGATCGCCCGGCGCGAGCGCCAGCACGACGAACAGCACGACCGAAATCCCGAGCAGGCTCGGGATCGCGATCATCAGACGGCGCAGGATATACTGACTCATCGAGAGATCATCTAGCTAACGCTCGCACCTTGAGCACGTTGATCTTGCTTCCAGTCGAAAGGCGAGCTTCACCTCGCCCCGCGTGCGGGGAGAGGTCGGAATTCAAGCACAGCTTGAATTCCGGGCGAGGGGGACTCTCCAAGAACTCATCTCTCACGGTATTTGCGGTCGGAGCCCCGCTCCCCGAGAGGGAGAAGATGCACCCACTCAACTCCGAACCCGTCCCCGTGTCTCAGGTTTCACGATACCAGTCTTGCAGATTGTCGGTTTGGTTGGCCCAGCCGGAGAGTGCGGGCCGCACCGTGTTGGAGCAGGCTTCCACCGCAAGCCGATGCATCACCGGGATCATCACCGTGTCCTGCCACATCAGATCGTTGCACTTGATGTAGAGATCCGCGCGCTTGATCGGATCGGTCTCGGTATCGGCGGCATCGACTGCGGCGTCGAAATCCTTGTTGACCCAGCGCGGGAAGTTCGGTCCCTGCCACTTGTTCTCCTTGGTGGCGACGTTGCGCGAATGATAGCGGCGCATGTGCAGGGCGGGATCGGGTTGCGTCATCGGGATCTGGAACATCTCGATGTCGGCATAGAAATGGGAGTAGGTGTCGGGGTTGGCGACGTCGGAGGAGAAGAACACCGAGGCCACCACCGATTTCAGCTCGACGTCGATGCCGGCCTTCTGGCAGGCCTGCTTGACGATCGCCTGGGTCTTCTGCCGCGGCCCGTTGATCGAGGTCTGGTACAAGAGCTTCAGCTTCTTGCCGTCCTTCTCGCGGATGCCGTCGGAGCCCGCCTTCCAGCCGGCCTGCTCGAGCAGCGCGCTCGCCTTCTCGGCCGAGAACTCCCATTTGGTGTTCTTGGAGACGAACTCCTCGGGGCCGTTGAGATAGTTGGCGGTGGCGCGGCCGGCGCGGCCGTAGATCACCTTCTTGATGGAGTCGCGGTCGACCAGCAGCGCGAGCGCCTGGCGCACGCGCGGGTCGGACAGGATCGGATGCTTGGTCTTCATCGACGAGCGTTCGCCGTCGACCTCGGTGTTGGGGTCGGTGAAGTTGATGGCGATGAACTCGATGTCGCCGCCGACGGCATAGAGCGTCTTTCCCTTGCCGCCCTTCTCCAGCCGCAGCAGGACCTCGTCCTCGACCTGGATATTCCAGGCGAAATCATATTCGCCGGTCTGGATCACCGCGCGGGCAGCCGACACCGCGTCGCCGCCGCCCTTCATCTCGATCGTGTCGAAATAGGGCCGGTTCGCCATGTGGTAGTCCTGATTGATCTCGCCGCGGATCAGGTCGCCCGGCTTGAATTCGATGAACTTGTAGGGTCCGGTGCCGACCGGCTTCAGATTGGTCGACGCCTCGCGCGACTTGCCGCCCTTGAATTCCGCGAACAGGTGTTTCGGAATGATGCAGCCATAGGCGCCGACGAACGCGTTGGCCCAGAACGGCGTCGGATCCTTGAACTTGATGCGGACCGTGAGCTCGTCGACCTTCTCCACGGTCATGCCGGCGTACGTCGCGCTCGAGACCGCGGCCGTCGCGGGGTCGCTGGCATATTCCCAGGTGAAGACGACGTCGTCGGCGCTGAACGGCTTCCCGTCATGCCATTTGACGCCGGGTTTGAGTTTCCAGACCACCGATTTGGCGTCGGCGGCGAGTCCGCCGTTCTGGATCGAGGGGATCTCGGCGGCGAGGATCGGGTTGAGATGGCCGTCGACGTCCCAGCTGGCCAGCGGCTCGTAGAAGATGCGCGAGCCGTCCTGGTCCTTGGTGCCGGTGGCGAAATGCGGATTGAGCAGGGTCGGGCCCTGCCACCACAACAGCTTCAGTGGACCGCCGCCGCCGCGCTTGGTCGGCTTGTAGGGGTTGGGGCTCTGCGCCATCGCGACGCCGCCGATCGCCAGAATCTGGTTCGCCAACGGCGCGGTGAGGCCGACGGCAATCATTCGCTTGACGAAGGCGCGGCGGTGCATCCGTCCGTCCCTTACGTCGTCGATCATCCCGCGCAGATTGTTGTCGAACATTGTCCCCTCGGTCCGGCTCACGTGTGATTGCGGCGGGCCTTGGAACCGGCCGCCGTGCTGGCGGCAGATGGCACACCGAATGACCGCGAAGGTCAACGCCTCCCGAGGTTCAGCGACTAGGTCTTTTGGCTATCGCTTGTGCAGAACCGCTCAGCGCCGCACATCGGTTCGGCATTTCGGTGCCAAAGCGCGCCTGCGCGCACCTCGCAGTGCGGAAAATTTGTTCGTTATCCTTTGTTCCGAGATGCTTTTTTGTCACGCGCGCGCGTTTTCGAGCGAAGCGGGTGCCGGTTCGCGCGACGAAACCGCGTCAAAGCAAAAATCCAGAGGCCCCGCTCCGCTCCGATCGGATCAGAATAGGTGCTGGCCGGGCCTCGCATCGACGCGCAGGCCCGGCCGCAGATGCGGCGCTCAGGCGACCGACATGTCCAACGGCGGTGCAACATTCGCCGGCAGCGGACTGATATAAGGTGTTCGGGTGGTCCGCTTCTTGAGGTCGGCCTTGGCGGCCGCGATCAGCGCCGGCTCCATCAGCGCCTTGACGCCGAGGCCGGCCATCGCCTTGGCGGCCTGCACCATTGCCTTGTGTGCGGCAGGCGTCTTGCCCTGCGCCACAACCTGCCAGGTGTGGAACGGCGTGCCGATTGCAACCGTCGGTGCATGGACCTGCACCGTCGGCACCACCCAGCTGACGTCACCGACATCGGTCGAGCCGATCAGCGGATTGCGCTTGGCGTCGATCGGCACCAGGAAATCGGCCAGCGGCCGGTCAGTCGGCTCCATGCCGATCGCGTAATAGACCGAGGCGATGTCCTTGTCGGTCAGGGTCGCGCGGATCTTGCCGGCGAAATCCTTGTCGGCATCGTCGAAATGCGGCGGGCCGAGATCCTCCATGATCCGGTGCAGGGTCTGCTCCAGCGGGGTGTTGGGCAGGATGTTGGAGACCGCGGAGATGATCTTCATCTCCATCTTGGTCTCGGTCATCAGGGCTGCGCCCTGCGCGATCTTGTTCACGCGCTCGACCAGCTCGTTCATGCCGGGCAGGTCGCGGGCACGGATCGAGTAGCGCACGCGGGCATGGGCCTGCACCACATTGGGTGCAATCCCGCCGGTGTCGAGCAGCGCATAGTGCACCCGGGCATCGCTCGGCATGTGCTCGCGCATGTAGTTGACGCCGACATTCATCAATTCCACCGCATCGAGCGCGCTACGGCCGAGATGCGGCGAGGCCGCTGCATGCGAGGTTCGCCCGGTGAAGATGAAATCGGCACGGGTGTTGGCGAGCGACGGCGTCACCGCGACCTCCCAGAAACTGTGCGGATGCCAGGTGATGGCGATGTCGGCGTCCTCGAACGCGCCACAGCGCACCATGAAGGCTTTTGCCGCGCCGCCTTCCTCGGCCGGACAGCCGTAGTAGCGCACCCGGCCCGGCACCTTGTTGGCAGCAAGCCAGTCCTTCACCGCGGTCGCTGCGAGCAGCGCGGAAGAGCCGAGCAGATTGTGGCCGCAGCCGTGGCCGTGGCCGCCGCTCTCGACCGGACGAGGTTCGGCAACCCCGGCCTCCTGGCTGAGGCCGGGCAGGGCGTCATATTCGCCGAGGAAGGCGATAACCGGGCCGCCCTCGCCCCATTCGCCCATCACCGCGGTCGGAATGTCGGCGAGGTTCTCGGTGATGCGGAAACCCTGGTGGCGCAGCTCGGCCAGATGTTCGGCGGATGAGCGCGCCTCGGTGTAGCAGACCTCGGGCATCGCCCAGACCCGGTCGCTCAATTCGATGAAACGCGGCTTGATCGTGTCGACGCCGCGCCAAACATCATTACGGTTGTCCATTTGCTTCGGTTCCTCAACTAAGGCAATCTGAAGCGCGAAAGGCTAGCAGCTTGGCATGATGTCGCCTAGCGCCGGCCGGCAGATCAGCTGTTCCGCAACGTCACGTCTCGGTGTGGTTTTCTCTCGATCATGGCATGGTCATCGCATGACGCGCCGCTTCGCGTTACAATCCGGCGATGAGTGATTCAATTCCGTCTCTGCTACCTAGAAACTCGGGCCACCAGTTCGTGATCTATGCCGACGCCTGCTCGGGGGTAGCCGGCGCGCTGCATGAGCGCACCTTCACATCGGTCAACAACGTGGTCCGCCGGCTGCATCCTGCGCCCGAATTCATCCTCTTCCCTGGCGACGAGATCATCGGCCTCACCGCCGATGCCGACGCGTTGCGCGAACAGTGGCGGCATTGGCTCGACACCGAAATGGGCTGGCTCGACCGGCGCGCGGTGCCGCTGTGGCACACGACCGGCAACCACACCACCTATGACGAGATGAGCGAGGCGGTGTTTCGCGAGGTGCTGAAGCTGCCGCGCAATGGTCCGCCCGGTCAGGAGGGGCTGTCCTACTGGGTCCGCCGCGACGATCTCGTGATGGTGTTCGTGCACACGCTGTGGAGCGGGTTGGGCGGCGAGGGCCATGTCGAGACCGACTGGCTGCAAGCGGTGCTGGAACAGCACAGCGATGCCCGGCACAAGCTGGTGCTGGGTCATCATCCCGTGTTCCCCATCAACGGCTTCAGCGGCAGCTATCAGCGCGAGATCGGTCACGAATACAGCGCGCGCTTCTGGGAGATCCTGGTCGGCGCCGGCGTGACCGCCTATCTGTGCAGCCACATCCTCGCATTCGATGTTCAGGTCCATCGCGGCGTGCTGCAGATCTGCACGGCGGGTGCGGGCACCGCGCACCGGATGCCCGAAGGCGTCGAGTATCTGCATTGCGTGCAGGCGGCGCTCGATCAGGATGGTCTTCGCTATCAGGTGCTCGACACCGAAGGCGCCGTGCGCGAGCAGTTCGCATGGCCGCTGCCCTCTCTCGACCGCGCCGCGTGGTCGCCATTGCCGCACGGGACCAGCCCTGCGCCGCTGTCAGGAACGCCGGCGCCCGCGACGGTGGTCGCCCTGAAATTGTCGGGCCGCACGGCCGCGGCAAGCGCCGCGCCGCAAACGCTGCTCTGTACGCCCGTGCCTGACATGATCGCGCCGCTCTGGCTCGGCCTGCGCGGGCCGAACCAGACGCTCACCCTGATCCTCGGCCGCGAGCCCGGGCGTAGTCCGCATTACTGGGTCGGTCCCGATCTCGGCGATGAGCGGGATTTCGACCTCGACATCGCCTTCTATCCGGACATGGGACCGGGAGGCGTGCTGTGGCGACGCCGCGGTGACATCAGCTGGACGTCGTTCGCGGCGATATCGGCGACGGGGCTCGAGCGGTTCTCGTGGCCCGCGCTCTGGAGCGTCGGGTGCGGACAGCATGGACCGGACGACAGGCAATATGCCGGACCACGGCTCGACGTCGCTGCGGCCGTGTTCGCATTGTCATGAGTCAAAGTCCAAGTCTTGAGCCAAGTCGGCGGCGACCGCCGTGCCGAGAAACCGAGCCAGTACGCGGGGCCTAGTCAGGCTTCTTCGGCTTGTCGCGTTCCGCGCTTTTCAATTCGCGATCGATCAGCGTGCAGACCCGCCGCTGCGCCAGCAGGCCGAGCCGCGCGCGCGTAGTGCCTTGCCTGATCTTGCCGTTGATTTCGAATGACCAGCTCCAGAGGTCGGGTTCGATGTTGGTGAGCGTGTATTGAATGTCCCGATGACGATCGATCAGCTTCTTCATGCCGTTTCTTCTTGTAGGCTGAAGATTGCATAACCAGATCGAGGAGGCGTCTGTATCCGGACGACTACCTACACAATTGGTCTAAGCGTCCGTGCGGCGGAATTTTCGCGACCACTGAGTTGGGGCCGTTTGAGTGGTTGCGCGATCGTGTCGCGAGAATGCAGATGTGTATCCCCATTCTCATATGTCATCGCCCGGCTCGACCGGGCGATCCAGTACGCCGCGGCCTCTCGGCTCAAGCACTGCTGCCTCTGGAATACTGGATCACCCGCATGCGCGGGTGATGACACCGCGTTGCTTGACATCTTGAATCGAGAACCATCCTGTCGTCCTAGCGAAAGCCAGGACCCATTACCCCAAATCTCAATTGTTGCGCGACGCTGGGGCCACAGTTCGGTTCAGCATCGAATGCGGTGGTTATGGGTCCTGGCTTTCGCCAGGACGACGGAGGGATAGGTCAATCCGGCAGCATCAACCTTGTACGTCCGGCCCTCACAAATTGATCACGCCGCGCCGCGCCGCATGCGCCACGGCGTCGGTGCGGCCGGTGGCATCGAGCTTGTCGAGCAGGGAGCCGACGTGAAACTTGGCGGTGTGGACCGAAATTCCGAGCCGCTGAGCGATCATCTTGTTGGATGCGCCTTCGGCCAGCAGCGCCAGCACGTCGAGCTCGCGCGGCGTCAGCTCGAAGTCGCCGCCGCCCGCGGTCTCCCGGTTGCGTGCGACGATCGTCGCGGTCGCCTGTTCGCCCGGCGCGGCAAGCCGCAGGCCGGCGACGCTGCCGAGCAGTGTCGCCAGCCGGTCGGCGAGGGCGGGGTCGTCGATCTCGAGTGCGATGATGATGTCGGAAGTGGGCTCACTGCTCACGTCTCGGGCCTTTCGCCGACCGTCACCTTGAAGTTCAACGGCTCGCCGCCGCGATGTACGGTGAGCTCGACCACGCTGCCGACGCTCTGCGGCCCGAGGCCGCGCGACAGCGCCCGCACGCCCGACAGCTTCTCGCCGTTGACGGCAATGATCACGTCGCCCTGGCGGATGCCGGCGGCAGCTGACGGGCCGGCCTTGTCGACGTTCATCACCATTGCGCCGAGGCCATCGTCGAGACGAACCGGCTGCAGCCCGACGCCGAGATATCCGCGCGCGATGCGGCCGTTCTTCTCGAGCTGGGCTGCGACCCGCTCGATGGTCGTGGCAGGGATCGTCAGCACGCGGCGCGGGCCGAGCACCGCCATGCCGAAGGGCACGCCCGCGGCATTCAGCGCCAGCCCGCCCTGCTGGCTGTGCCGCAGCCGGACGTCGAGCTCGATCCGCGCGTCGATCTCGCCGCCGCGCAGGCTGCGCCATGCGGCGCCGGACCGGGAGACCATGCCGAGCCGCGCGATCGGCGCGCCGCGGTCGGCCGCGACGATCACCGCGAGCGATCCGAGCGCGGGAATTTCGGTCGACAGCTTGATCGGCGCGACGTCGCCGTCGACCCGCAGCAGCGCGACGTCGGTGGTGTGGTCGCGTCCGGCGACGGTGGCTTGCCTGCGGCTGCCGTCGGCAAACTGGATTTCGATCTCGCCCTCGTCGGCGAGCGCTTCGTCCGCAGTGACGATCAGGCCGGTCTTCCAGACAAAGCCGGAGGCGCGCGCGCGATGCGAATGCACGGAAACGATCGCAGGCGCCGCGCGCGCAATGGTCTCGGAAAGGGCTGACGACAGCGAGGCGAGTGTGGTCGGTTCGGTCATGGGAAACTCCGTTGGCTTCCCGCAATCTGGGATGTCGCGGCTGACGGCGATACTGGCCGGATGGGCAGGGCGCGGACGGGCCGATCGGAACTGCCGCTCAGCTCAGCCGCTGCAGGGTCGCCTTCGGGCTCTCGCCGAACTTGGCGCGGTAGGCGCTCGCCATGCGGCTCAGATGGGTAAAGCCGAGGTCGAATGCAATATCGACGATGCGTTCGCCTGGCCGCGCCGTCTTGAGACGGGCGTTGAGATGGGCGAGGCGGATGTCGAGCAGCATCTCGGAGACGGTGGTGCCGAAGTGACGGCGGAAGCCGAGTTGCAGCGCGCGGACGCCGGTGCCTGCGATCTCCGCAAGCTCGGCGAGATCCAGCGGCTCGGTCGCGCGGGTCTCGAGATAAGCCCGCACGCGCTTCAGCGCCGCCGGCTGGGCCTCGGTTCGGCCGTTGAAGACATCGATCGCCGAGCTCAGGCTGTGTCGCTGCTCGTTGAGCAGGACATTGAGAAACGACTCGCGCCAATCGGCCGCCGCGACCGTGGACAAGGTCTTGCGTGGCCCGAGCTGCTCGGCTGTCGTCACGAGCCGCTCGATCCTGGCGGAGAGCATCTCGCCGAGCTGCCCGCTCAGCGCGACGGCCGGATCGAACTCGACCGGCTGGACCGCGACGCCGCCAAGTGCTGCGGCGCGATGCTCGACCAGCTTGCGGTCGAGCAGCACGATGAGCTGGGCGCAGTCGTCGCGCCAGGTCATCTCGGTCGGAATGGTCGGCGACAGCAGCGAGGCACAGTGTTGCGGCCCGGTGGTGAGCTCACGCGCGGCGGTCCGCACCGCGGCCGAGCCGGACAGCGGCATCTGCAACAGGAAGAAGCGGTCGAGGCAACCTGGATTGATCGCGACCGATCCGCCATAGGCGACATAGTTGACGGAGAACCCGTCGAACCCGGCGCAATTGTGGTGCGCGGAGAAATCGCGCTCCGAACGATCGACCGGCGTCAGCTCATGCGGACAGAAGATGCGGCCGATCGCCTCGGCCGCGTCATCGACGCGTGCCGTCGCGACGCGCGCGAAATCCTTGAGCCTTGCCCTCGCGGGATTTGTCCTTGCCGAAACCTCGTTGCCAACAGCAGTCACGCCGGCCGTCCGGAGTTGTTTGAGGTCTAAAACATCATGCAGCCTAGTGCATCCGCCGGCAAAGGGGAACGCCGTTTCGTCGCGCAATCTGCCCGATCGGCGCGCAGGCGGATGCGGCGGCATTGGGCAGAGGCTTCCGGGCTCGTCGCTGCCGCATTGCAGCATGGTCGCGCCGGCTGCGGATTCGTTTATCGGCTAGACAGCCGCACCGGCTGGCGACAGGCTCGGTGTCGGCAATACGCATCCAAAACTGGAGAGGCTGACATGGGCGCGCTCGAAAAAGGCATTACCCGAACCGGCACCGGCTACGGCGGCAAGACCTGGAATATCCTGGGCCAGGTCTACTATCCGAAGGCCGTCACCGACTCGACCTTCGCATTCGAGACCAACAGCGATCCCGGCCAGTTCGTGCCGGTGCACATCCACCCGACCCAGGACGAATTCATCCTGGTGCAGGAGGGCGTGCTCGACCTCAAGCTCGACGGCGTCTGGGTGCAGGCCAAGGCCGGCGACCTCGTGCGCATGCCGCGCGGCATTCCGCACGGCTATTTCAACAAATCCGATAAGCCGGCGCGGGCGCTGTTCTGGGTATCGCCGATGCAGAAGCTCGAGGCGCTGTTCGAGAAGCTGCACAATCTGCAGGACCCCGTCGAAGTGGTGCGCATTTCCGCCGAGCACGAGGTGGACTTCCTGCCGCCGGAAGCCAACGAGTAGGCCGGCGGCCAGCAGACAATACGCACGCGAGGCGGCAATCGCCGGAGCAGGCGCCGGCGATCGCGGGGATGCGCGCACTTACGAAATTGCACCTGTTCATTCATCGCGGAGACGTTTCATGGTCAAGCAGAAGCATGTGTGCGTCATCGGCGCCGGCATTTCCGGGCTCGCCGCCGGCAAGGCCTTTGCCGGTCGCGGTCACAAGGTGACCATTATCGAGCGGAGCGGCGATCTCGGCGGGGTCTGGGAGCCGGCGCGCTCCTATCCCGACGTGCAGACCCAGAGCCCGAAGGAGCTCTATCGCTACACCGACAAGGCGATGCCGGAATCCTATCCGGAATGGCCGAAGGGTCCGCAGGTCCATGCCTATCTGCGTGACTATGCCCGCAGCCATGGGCTCGACGGTGCGATGCGGTTCAACACCAGGGTCGAGAGCATGATGCGCCGCGCCGACGGCAGACCGGGCTGGACGCTCGCGCTGCGCTCGACCGACGGCGCCACCGACCATGAGGATTTCGACTTCGTCGCGGTCTGTACCGGGCAATTCAACGAGCCAAAGTCGCTGCCGCTGCCCGGCGAGGACGGCTTCAAGGCGCAGGGCGGCCAGATCCTGCATTCGTCGCAATACGGCGACCCCGATCTCGCCAAGGGCCGCAAGGTGGTCGTGCTCGGCGGCTCGAAATCGGCGACCGACATTGCGGTGAATGCGGTCAATTCCGGCGCCAGCGAAGTCACCATCGTGTTTCGCGAACCGGTCTGGCGGATTCCCTATTTCGTCGGCGGTCTCGTCAACTTCAAGCGCATCCTCTACATCCGCGCGCAGGAGCAGATGTTCGCGAGCTGGGGCATCGGCCCGATGGCGCGCCTCGCGCATGTCGTCGCAAAGCCGTTCGTCTGGGCGAACTGGCGGGGGCTCGAGAGCATGCTGAAGATGCAGCTCAAGCTGAAGCGATGCGGCATGGTGCCGAAGGAGCGGATCGAGGACGGCGTCAACTGCTCGGTGCCGATCGCGACCCCCGGCTTCTATCCGATGGTTGCCGATGGCCGGATCAAGGCGGTGCAGGGCACTTTCGATCACTATGACGGCAAGACCATCGTGATGAGCGGCGGCCAGCGTGTCGCAGCCGACGTCGCGGTGCTCGCGATCGGTTACAAGCTCGGCGTGCCGTTCCTCCCTAAGGAGTATCAGAACAAGCTGGTCGAGCCCGACGGGCAATATCGGCTCTATCGGCTGATCGCGAACCCGGATCTGCCCGACATGGGCTTTGTCGGCTTCAATTCGAGCTTCTGCACCGTGCTGTGCGCCGATCTCGCGGCGAACTGGCTGGTGCGCTACGCCGACGGCCAGCTCGCGCGGCAGCCGAGCGCGACCGAGATGCATGACAACATCGCGATGATGCTGAACTTCAAGCGCGTCGAGCGGCCGGCGGCGGGCGTCTATGGCGGCCTGTGCGTCGCGCCGTATCACTTCAAGCATTTCGACGAGCTGCTGGCGGACATCGGCACCAAGGCGTCGCGCCGCAACCCGCTCGTCGAAAAGTTCACGCCGCCGGACGCGGACGCCTATGCGCGCTTCCTTGCGACCGCTCCTGAATACAAGGCGGTGGCCTAAAGCGTGATGAAATTAGGCTGTGCTGATGCGGCATCGCAGGTTTGCCTCTCCCTTGGGAGAGGTCGGCGCGCAGCGCCGGGTGAGGGGTTGCGGTCTCTCGTTGGAGCTGCGGCCCCTCACCCGATTTGCTATGCAAGCCGACCTCTCCCCGTTGGGGAGAGGTGCAGCCGCTCTCGTGCCGATGTGGTTCAGTCGCGGCCGGCGTCGAGGAAGGCTTGCGCCAGGCGCTCGGGATTGGAGAAGCACAGCTCATGGCTGCCTGGCAGCTGGACCAGGCGGAACAGCCCGAGCTTCTCCGACAGCCGCGGGTGCCAGGGCAGGCCCGTGCGGCATCGCGGTATCCTCGGTGCAGTTGACGTAGGATTTTGCGATTGGCATCTCGGCCGGATTGCTGCGCAGCGCGATCTTGTCCTGAAAGGTCTTGAGCGGATGCGGGTTGAGCTGGTCATAGGCCCGCTGCGCCGTATCGAGATCGGCGTCGTTAATGAAGGCCTCGCGCCAGACCGGGAACGGCAACACCACCGAGCCGTCGCCGCGCTCGGCATGGATGGCATCGAACAGGCCGACATAGTGCGGCGGCACCATGTCGTTGAGGCTCTCGCCATTGTTCGGCACGAACGCATTCCAGTACACCAGCCGGCGGATGCGATCGGCGGCGGCATCGGCAACGCCCGTGATGACCATGCCGCCATAGCTGTGGCCGACCAGCACGATGTCATTCAGATTGTGCTCGACGAGGTAATCCACGATCGACTGGATGGCCTCGGCAAGGCCGGAGCCCTTGCGGTCGCCGGGGCGGTTGCCCTTGATGGTCGGGGTGTGGGACGACGTGGCCGGCCTTGCGGATGGCAGCCGCAACCGGCTCGAACTCGGCGCCGGTATGCCAGGCGCCATGGACGAGAACATAGGTCGACATGTTGTACCTTCCTGTGTGGTTTGGTCAGATCGATTGCGCGGTTCGGACGGCCGGGGATACGCGCCGACGTCATGCGGTTCCTGATGGATATTGACCCGGGGCCACGGAACGCGCTTGGCTGTAACCGAACCGGACTGGGCTCGGAGTGAACTGATGCAGCAAATCGCCGCCGCGGATCGCTCCCGCAGGCTGAGCTGGAATACCGCGGACACGCGGCCGGGCGAGCAGTTCGCCTATTATCGCGAGGCGATCTGCCAGGCCTTCATGAACCTGACGCCGGAGCCGCCGGCGACGCCGGGCTTCATCGCGCGTGTCGAGACCGTTGGGCTCGGCGACGGCGCGGTCAACCGGGTCGGTTTCCCGGAGCATGTCGTGCGGCGTTCGGCTGCCGACATCGCCGCGTCCAGCCGGCGCTGCTACTATCTCAATCTGAAGCTCGCCGGCCGCTGCCGCATCCAGCAGGCGGGTCGCGAGATCAGCCTCTCGCCGAGGCAGGTCGGAATCTTCGACAGCGGTCAGCGCTTCTCGCTGCTGCACGACCGCGGTCCCGCGCTGCAGGTCGCCTCGTTCTGGGTGCCGGCCGAGGCGCTCGATGAACGGCTGCCGTCGGCGCCGGAGGTCGCACCGGCGCGGGTCTCCGATGATCCGTTCGTCGGCCATCTCATCGCCGAGACGGCACAAGTGCTGAACAATTCGGCGCTCCGGGCGTCCGATACGGACAATGCCCGGCTGTTCGGCGTGCTGCTCGACCTGGTCGCGCTCAGCCTGTCGCGGTCCGGTCGCGCGGGCGTTGCCGAGAGCGCGGGTCTTGCCGATGCAACCTGGCTCGCGCTGCGCCGCGCCGTCGACCGCAGGCTGCGCGAGTCCGGGCTCGCTGTTGCCGCCATCGCCGCCGCGATCGGCATCCA
Organism: Bradyrhizobium sp. JR3.5; assembly: GCF_054057015.1. NCBI lineage: Bacteria > Pseudomonadati > Pseudomonadota > Alphaproteobacteria > Hyphomicrobiales > Nitrobacteraceae > Bradyrhizobium > Bradyrhizobium sp. JR3.5. Next base: position 1,221,448 of record NZ_JBSRYV010000002.1, on the reverse strand, counting down.
GCGAGCGCTACGTCCACAAACTGTTCGAGCGCGCCGGGACGACATTCGCGAGCTACGTGATGGACCGCCGCCTCGACGGTGCGGCGCGCGACCTGAAGGATCCCGCGACCACCGGGCGCGCGATCGGCGACATCGCGTTCGACTGGGGCTTCTCCGACCTGTCGCATTTCACCCGGCGCTTCCGGCATCGCTTCGGCTGCGCGCTGCGCGACTGGCGGCGCGGCTGACCAACCGTTCTGGAAATCGTCATGGCCCAATCGTTCATTTATCAAGTCAGCCCGATGCGGGTCGTGTTCGGGACCGGCACGGTCGCGCAGCTGGCCGACGAGCTCGGCCGGCTCGGCATCAGCCGCGCGCTGGTGCTCGCAAGCCGGCGGCAGCAGTCCGAACTCGGCGATCTCCGAGGCTTGACCGGCGGCCGCATGGCTGGCGCGTTCGACGGCGCGGTGGTGCACACGCCGGTCGCAGTGACCGAACGCGCGATGCAGATGGTCGGCGAGTTGAAGCCCGATGGCGTGGTTGCGATCGGCGCGGGTGCCGCGACCGGTCTCAGCAAGGCGATCGCGCTGCGCACCGATCTGCCGCAACTGATCGTGCCGACCAGCTATGCCGGTTCCGAGATGACGCCGGTGCTCGGCGAGACCGTGGACGGCGTCAAGACCACGCAGTCGTCGCCCAAGATATTGCCCGAGGCCGTGATCTACGACGTCAACCTGACCCTCTCGATGCCCGCAAAATTCTCCGCGATATCAGGCCTCAACGCGATCGCGCATGCGGCCGAGGCGCTGTATGCGCGGGACGGCAATCCGATCACCTCGCTGATGGCGGAAGAGGCGATTGCGAAACTCGCGTCATCGTTGCCGGACGTGATCGCGCGGCCGCGCGATCACGACGCGCGCTCGGATGCCCTCTACGGCGCGTGGCTGTGCGCGGTCTGTCTCGGCACCGTCGGCATGGCGCTGCACCACAAGCTCTGCCACACCGTCGGCGCGTTGTTCGACCTGCCGCATGCCGAAACCCATGCGGTGCTGCTGCCGCATACCATCGCCTACAACACGCCGGCCGCGCGCGATGCGATCGGCCGCGCCGCGCGGGCGCTCGGGGTTGCTGATGCGGCCGACGGCCTGTTCGATCTGTCGGCAAGGCTCGGCGCGCCGCGTTCGCTCGCCGAGATCGGCATGCCTGAAGACGGCATCGCAAAGGCGGCCGCACTCGCCACCAGGAATCCTTACTGGAATCCGCGGCCGATCGAAGAGCGCGGCATCAGCGATCTGCTCCGGCGCGCGTGGTCGGGCGCACGGCCGCAGGCCGGATAGATCAAACCCCGATGGCGTTGCGTGCGATCACATCGCGATAGAACGCCGCGCTCAGTTTCGGCACGCGCGCCTGGGTCTCGAAATCGACCCGGTACAGCCCGAAGCGCTTCGCGTAGCCGAAGATCCATTCGAAATTGTCCATCAGGCTCCACAGGAAGTAGCCGTGGACCGGCACACCGTCGGCGGTCGCGCGCTGCAATTGGGCGAGGTAGTTGCGCAGGAACATGATGCGGTCGAGGTCGTAGATTTGCCCGTCCGGCTGCACCTTGTCCTCGCCGGACGCGCCGTTCTCGCTGATATAGATGCTCTTGATGTTCCAGAGCTTGGCGGCAATCCGCGGCGCCCAGTAGATCGTCTCCGGCGCGATCCGCAGCCAATCCGAACTCATGTGCGGGAACGAGCCCGGCATCGGCAGCGGCTTCCAGCCGGGGGCTCGGTCGGTGGCGAGGACATAGCAGTGCGGCGCGTAGATGTTGAGCCCGACGAAATCGTTGGGCTGTGCGATGATCTTCAGTTCCTCGGCGGTGAATTTGGGCGCGTCGGCGCCGGCATATTGCAGGAAGCCCTCGGTGTACTTGCCTTCGAGCACGACGCCGAGGAAGCCCGCATTGAGCTCGCGCGTCGCGATCTCGGTGGCGCGGATGTTCTCCGGCGTGTTGATCGCGGGCACGCAGGCGGTGATGTTTTCGGCGGGGCCGACCCGCGTGCCGGGGCGGCCCTTGGCGCGGATCGCCTGCACCGCGAGCCCGTGCGCCAGCGCGACATGGTGGCGCGCCTGGTTCACCTCGGCCGGCGGCAGCGTCAGGCCCGGCGCGTCGACGCCGAGCGCATAGCCGAAGGGGAGGAAACGCCCGACCTCGTTGAGGGTGAAGATGTTCTTCACCCGGTCGGTCAACCGCTGCGCCACGTGGCCGGCGTAGTCGCCGAACGCCTTCGACGTGTCCCGTGAGCGCCAGCCGCCAACGCGGTCCTGCAATGCCTGCGGCAGGTCCCAGTGATAGAGCGTGGCGTAGGGCTCGATGCCGTTCGCGAGCAGCTCGTCGACCAGGCGGTTGTAGAAGTCGAGGCCCTTCGGATTCGGCGCGCCGGTGCCATCGGGGAACACCCGCGGCCAGGCGATCGAGAAACGGTAGGCCTTGGCGCCGAGCTCCTTGATGAGGCGGACGTCCTCCTTGTAGCGGTGATAGTGGTCGTTGGCACGGTCGCCGGTAGAACCGTCCTCGATCTTGCCCGATGTGTGGGTGAATGTGTCCCAGATCGACGGGCCGCGGCCATCCTCATTGACCGCGCCTTCGACCTGGTAGGACGAGGTCGCGGTGCCCCAGACGAAGCCGGCTGGAAAGTTCGCGCCGTCACGCCGCGGAGCATGGTTCGCTGCCTCGGCAGGGCCGGTCAAACCGAGCGCCGAGAGGCCTGCAAGGCCCGCAAACTGCCGGCGCGAGAACTTACCGAACATTATTGTCTCCCGTGGCCGGACGCTGCGGCTGGAATGCCAGCCGCAGGTTAACCTTCCACCCCGCCGTTGAGCAACAACGGCCAGAGGTCGAGGCGCGGTAGCGAGCGGCACACCAATCGGTGCGAACCGTTGCGATGTCAGATGTCGCGGAGTTGTCAGTTTTATGGCGACATGTTCTCTACTAGATTGCCTGCTACGTCCTTCCGCAATGACATCCAAAAATCCCGAGATCCCGGTGAGCTGCGCGATGAACAAGCCTGCGACCCATGTCCGATCCGCGCTCCTGCGCCGTCTTGCCACGGCAATCGGCTTGCTGCTGGCGACGGCCGCTACGGCGCAGGCAGAGCAGACATTTTCGTTCGACAGCACACCCGGAAAGCTGCCGAAGACGGTTGTCCCGTTGAGCTACGCGATCGAGCTGACGCCTGATATCACCAGCCTGGCGCTGCCGGGCGTGGAGACCGTCGACATCGAGGTGCGTGAGGCCACGGCGCAACTGACGCTGAACGCGATCAACACGACGTTTGCCGAGGCCACGATCGATGACGGTGCGCAACGCGCGGAGGTGACGACCGACGCCACCGCGCAGACCGCGACGCTGACCTTCGCCAGGCCGCTTGCCGTCGGCCAGCACAGGCTGCGCATCGCCTTCACGGCGCAGATCAACAAATTCGGTACTGGGCTGTTCTCGGTCGATTATCCGACCCCGACCGGGATCAAGCGGCTGATCTCCAGCAAGCTCGAGCCGGCCGATGCAAGGCGGATCTTTCCGTGCTGGGACGAGCCGTCGTTCAAGGCGAGCTTCGCGCTGAGTGTCGTGATCCCGCGCAATCTGCTCGCGGTCGGCAACATGCCCGTGGCGGGCGAGGCGCCGGTCGCCGGCGATCTCAAGAAGGTTACGTTCGCGCCGACGCCGAAGATGTCGAGCTATCTGTTCGTGCTCACGGTCGGCGAGCTCGAGCGCGTCACGGCGGATGCCGGCGGCGTCACCATCGGCGTGGTGACGACGGAGGGCAAGAGCGGGCAAGGCCGGTTCGCGCTCGACAGCGCAGTGAAGCTGCTCGCCTATTACAACGACTATTTCGGCGTCAAATATCCGCTGCCGAAGCTCGACCTGATCGCCGTCCCCGGCGGGTTCGGCGGTGCGATGGAGAACTGGGGCGGCATCACCTTCTTCGAGAGCCGGCTGCTGTTCGATCCCGCAACCAATGCGGAGACCGCCAAGCGCGGCATCTTCGCCATCATCGCGCACGAGATGGCGCATATGTGGTTCGGCGATCTCGTCACCATGGCGTGGTGGGACAATCTCTGGCTCAACGAGGGCTTTGCCAGCTGGATGGCGACCAAGGCCTCGGAGCAGTTCTATCCGCAATGGCAGAGCTGGCTGAACGGCAACAGTGCGAAGCAGTTTGCCATGGCGCTCGATGCGCGCCGTACCTCGCACCCGGTGCAGCAGCCGATCGCCGATCACAGCGAAGCGGTCACGGCGTTCGATGCCATCACCTACAACAAGGGCCAGGCGCTGATCCGCATGCTCGAGACCTATCTCGGCGAGCAGGCGTTCCGCGACGGTATCCGCAAATACATGGCCGCGCATGCCTACAGCAATTCCACCACGGCCGATCTCTGGCAGGCGCTCGAGATGTCCGGCGGCAAGCCGATCACCGGCATCGCCGCCTCCTTCACCGAGCAGGATGGCGTGCCGCTGGTGGTGGCCGAGACGACCTGCGATGGCACAGCGCAACGCCTGACGTTGCGGCAGGACCGTTTCGTGATCGCGCCGGCCCACGATCCGCCGCTGCCGGCCCACAACTGGCAGGTCCCGGTTGCGGTAGGACCGGCGCGCGGCACGCCCTTTGACGAGATACTGCTGAAGGGCAGTGCCGATATCCCGGCCGGCACATGCGGCGATGCGATCAAGGTCAATCTCGGCGACGTCGGTTACTTCAGGGTCGAATACGGCCCGAAGAACCGTGCGGCATTGCTGAACGCATTTCCGCAAATGCAGGTCGCTGACCGGCTCAACGTCGTCACCGACAGCTGGGCGTTGGTGCAGGCCGGCCGCGCCGAGGCGCCGTCCCATCTCGCGCTGCTCGACGCGCTCGATGCCGGCGACCATCGCGCGGTGTGGGATCAGGTGATCTCGACATTTGCTGCGCTCAACCGGCTGTCGCGCGACCGCAGCGAGCGGCCGGTGATTCAGGCCTATGCCCGCGCCAGGCTGCGCCCGGTGTTCGACCGGATCGGATGGGATGGCGGAGGCTTGGGCGACGATGACACCGCGCTGCTGCGCGCGAGCCTGATCTCGGCGCTTGGCGATCTCGGCGACGCGGCAATCGTCGCCGAGGCGAAGCGGCGCTTTGCGGCGTTCCGCGATGATCCCAATTCACTGCCGACCACGCTGCGTGATGCGGTCACCCATGTTGCCGGTATCACGGCCGATCGGGCAACCTATGACAGACTGTTGGCGCTCGCTCGCAACAGCACGGCGACCAATGAGCGGCTGCGCTATTATTTCGCCGCGGCCAGCGCCCGCGATACGGAGCTGGCGCGCGCGACGCTGGCGTTGACGCTGACCAACGAATTGCCCGACACGATCGTCACCGGGATGATCAACGCGGTTGCATCCGCAGGCGAACAGCCGCAGCTTGCCTGGGACTTCGTCCAAGCGAATTTCGATACGTTGCTGGTCAAGCAGGGGCCGAGCTTCCGCGACCAGTTCGTGCCGAACTTCATGACCAATTTTACCGATCAAGCCCACGCGGCAGAGCTGGCCGCGTTCGCCCCGTCACAGTCCACCAGCGGCGGGCGGGTGATGGTGGCGCGCTCCTTGCAGGCGATCGCGATCTCGGCCGATCTCGCCGCGCGTGTGCTCCCCGCCGCCGACGCCTGGATCAGGGCGCACAAGCCGTGAGATCGCAAGAGAGTTTCCGGCGGCGCGCGATGCGGCTATGCTCCATGCGCGGCATGCAATCAACGATGCGAGGCTGACATGGTCAAAGGTTCCGATTTGCTGGTCGCGGCCCTCGAGAATGAGGGCGTGGAACGGGTGTTCGGCGTTCCCGGCGAGGAGAATCTCGACGTCGTCGAGAGCCTGCGCAAATCCTCGATCAAGCTGATCGTGACCCGCCACGAGCAGGCGGCGGCGTTCATGGCGGCGACCTATGGCCGGCTGACCGGAAAGCCCGGTGTCTGTATGACAACGCTCGGCCCCGGCGCGCTCAACCTCACCACGGGGGCGGCTTATGCGCTGCTCGGCGCGATGCCGATGGTGATGTTGACGGGGCAGAAGGGCATCTTGAGCAGCCGGCAGGCCAAGTTCCAGATCGTCGACATCGTCAACACCTTTCGTCCGCTGACCAAGCTGTCGCTGCAGATCGTCAGTGGCGCGACCATTCCGACGCTGGTCCGTGATGCCTTCCGGATCGCGACGCAGGAGCGGCCGGGGCCGGTGCTGCTCGAACTGCCGGAGGATATCGCACGCGAGGAGATCGCCCCGGTCGAGATCGTGCCGCCTCATCCGATCGAAATTCCGATCGCGCATGCGGCCGCCCTCGACCGCGCCGCCGACATGATTTTGAAGGCGCAGCGTCCGCTGATCATGCTCGGTGCTGCGGCATCACGGCCGCGTAGTACCGCGGGGATCGGCGACTTCGTGCGGCGCACCAAGATTCCGTTCTTCACCACCCAGATGGGCAAGGGCACGGTATCCGGCGGCACGAATCAATATATGGGGACGGCCGCGCTGAGCGAGCGCGACTATGTGCATGAGGCGATCGACCGCGCCGACCTGATCATCGCGATCGGTCACGACACGATCGAGAAGCCGCCGTTCATCATGGGGCCGAAGGGGCCGCAGGTGATCCATGTCAGCTACACGGCAACGAATGTCGAGCAGGTCTACTTCCCGCAATGCGAGGTGATCGGCGACGTCGGGCCGAGCCTCGAACTGCTGGCCGACCGGGTCGCGGGAAAGCTGCCGTCTGCCAGCGCGCTGCTCAGCCTGCGCGAGGGCATCCTGGCGAGGATCACCGATCGCGCCACCGAAGGCCGTTGGCCGCCGACGCCGCAGCGCATCGTGCACGATGTGCGGCAGGTCATTCCCGAGGACGGCATCGTCGCGCTCGACAACGGCATGTACAAGATCTGGTTCGCGCGCAACTACCGCACGCTGCTCGCGAACTCGCTGCTGCTGGACAACGCACTCGCCACCATGGGCGCCGGCCCTGCCGTCGGCGATGATGGCGGCGATGCTGTATCCGAAGAACCGCGTGCTCGCGGTCTGCGGCGACGGCGGCTTCATGATGAACTCGCAGGAGATGGAGACCGCGGTCCGACTCAAGCTCAATCTGGTGATCCTGATCCTGGAGGATTCTGCCTACGGCATGATCCGCTGGAAGCAGGCGGTCGACAACTTCCCGGATTTCGGACTGACCTTCGGCAATCCGGATTTCGTCAAATATGCGGAAAGCTATGGCGCCAAGGGTTCGCGGATCGAGAGTACGGAGGCGATCGTCCCGACCCTCGAGCGGGCCTTCTCCGGCGGCGGCGTGCATCTCGTGGTGGTGCCGATCGACTATACCGAGAACAAGCGGGTGCTGGTCGACGAACTGCGCGAGAAGGTGCAGCAGATCGACGTCGAATAGCGGATTGCCGCTGACGGCACGGAACGAAATGCTCTCGGCTTGATTGAACGTAAGCCGCCATGGTAGCACGCCAGGATGTTACGCAATGAGTATCACTCGTTGTGCTGATGGTCGGCGATACCAGATCTGAGAGGTCACGTGACTGCACCAAATCCTGCCGCCGGCAAACCCATCGATCCCGCCGCGCTTGCCAATGTGCCGCGGCTGGTCACGGCCTATTTTGCCGGCAAGCCCGACGCCAGCGATCCCACCCAACGGGTTGCCTTCGGCACCTCGGGCCATCGCGGCTCCTCGCTGAAGAATTCCTTCAACGAGGACCATATCCTCGCCACTACCCAGGCGATCTGCGACTACCGGCGTGAGAAGGGCCTCACCGGGCCGCTGTTCATCGGTATCGATACCCATGCGCTCGCCGAGCCGGCGCTGGCCAGCGCGGTGGAAGTGTTCGCGGCCAACGGCGTCGAGATCATGATCGACGCGCAGGGTGGCTACACTCCGACGCCGGTGATCTCGCACGCCATCCTGAGCTACAACAAGGGCCGCAGCACGGGGCTTGCCGACGGCGTCGTCATCACGCCGTCACACAATCCGCCGGAGGATGGCGGCTACAAATACAATCCGCCGCATGGCGGCCCGGCCGACACCGACGTCACCGCCGTGGTCGAGAAGAACGCCAACCGCTATATCGAGGCCGGCCTCAAGGGCGTCGCGCGAATGCCGTTTGATCGCGCGCGCAAGGCCGCGACCACGCATCTGCACGACTACATCACGCCCTACGTTGCCGATCTCGGCAACACTGTCGATCTGGCGCTGATCAAGACCGCCGGCGTCAAGATCGGCATCGATCCGCTCGGCGGCGCGGCGGTGCATTACTGGCAGCCGATCATCGCGCGCTACGGCATCAACGCCACCGTGGTCAACAATGCGGTCGATCCGACCTTCCGCTTCATGACCGCGGACTGGGACGGCAAGATCCGGATGGACTGCTCGTCGCCTTACGCGATGGCGAGCCTGATCGGGATGCGCGACCGGTTCGACGTCGCCTTTGCCAACGATACCGATGCCGACCGCCACGGCATCGTGACCCGCTCGAACGGGCTGATGAACCCGAACCACTTCCTCGCCACCGCGATCGCCTATCTGTTCGCGCACCGGCCGCAATGGAGCAAGGACGCCGCGATCGGCAAGACCATCGTGTCGAGCTCGATCATCGATCGCGTAGCGAAGAAGCTCGGTCGCAAGCTGGTCGAGACACCGGTCGGCTTCAAATGGTTCGTCGAAGGGCTCGGCAGCGGCACCTTCGGCTTCGCCGGTGAGGAAAGCGCCGGCGCGTCGTTCCTGAAGCGCGACGGCTCGGCGTGGACCACGGACAAGGACGGCATCATCCTCGGCCTGCTGGCGGCGGAGATCATCGCCAGGACCGGTCGTGATCCCAGTGAATTGTTCAACGAGCTGACGGCCGAATTGGGTGTTCCCTATTACGAGCGGATCGATGTTGCGGCGACGCCGAAGCAGAAGAGCGCGCTGAAGGCGCTCGGGCCCGAGCAGCTCAACATGACCGAGCTCGCCGGCGATCCCGTGCGCGCGGTCAGGACCAAGGCGCCGGGCAACGATCAGCCGTTCGGCGGCATCAAGGTCGAGAGCGAGGCCGGCTGGTTTGCCGCGCGTCCTTCCGGCACCGAGGATGTCTACAAGATCTACGCCGAGAGCTTCCGCGGGCCGGATCATCTGAAACAGATCCAGGGCGACGCGCAGGCCGCGATCGCCAAGGTGTTCTGAGGCAGGGGCCGGCGGAATTCATGCGCGTATTGTTGACCGGCTCCTCCGGCTGGCTCGGCCGCTTCCTCGCGCCGCGGCTTCGACAGGCCGGCCATGACGTGACTGGCCTCGACGTCGTTGCGGGCGAGGCGACCAATGTGATCGGCTCCGTGGCCGACCGATCGGTGGTCGATCGGGTGTTCGGCGATCACGGCATCGAGGCTGTGATCCATGGCGGCGCGCTGCACAAGCCTGACATCGCGCGGTTCTCGCCGCAGGCCTTTGTCGACGTCAACGTGTCAGGCACGCTCAATCTGCTGCAGGCGGCGGCCGCCGCCGGCCACGACCGTTTCGTCTTCACCTCGACGACATCGCTGATGATCTCGCAGGCGATCCGCGACGATGAAGGTCACTCGGCGGTGTGGCTCGACGAGAGCTCGGGGCCACTCGAGCCGCGCAACATCTACGGCGTTACAAAACTCGCCGCCGAGGGGTTGTGCCGGCTGTACAGCCGCGAGCATGGGCTGAACTGCGCGGTGCTGCGCACCAGCCGTTTCTTCCCCGAGGACGACGACACCATCCGCGACATCCATGGCGAGAACCTGAAGGCGACCGAGCTGCTGTATCGCCGTCTCACGGTCGAGGATGCCGCCGACGCCCATGTCGTGGCGCTGGAGAAGATCCGTGGCTTCGAGGTCTTCGTGATCAGCGCGCCGACGCCGTTTGCGCGCAGCGACGTCGCTGATCTGAAGACCGACGCGGCCGGCGTGATCGCGCGCATTTTCCCCGATGCACCGGCGCTGTTCGCGCGCCGCGGGCTGGCATTTGCCGCATTCGATCGGCCGGATCTACGACGCGAGCAAGGCCGAACGCCTGCTCGGTTTCCGCGCGGTCACCGACTTTGCAGCGGTGCTCGGCGCCCTGCGCAGCGGCGAGCCGCTTCCCTTTGCGCACGATCCCGATTATGTCTCGCCGTCAACGAGGCTCGCAAATGGCTGATTTTCACGGCGTCTTTCCGTATCTGGTGTCCCCGGTCGATCCCGCCGGCCATGTCCGCACCGAGGTGCTGGGCCGGCTCTGCGACGATCTGGTCAAGGCCGGCGTCCACGGGCTGACGCCGCTCGGCTCGACCGGCGAATTCGCCTATCTCAACAATGCGCAGCGCATGCAGGTGGTGGCGACCACGATCGAGGCTGCGCAGGGCCGCGTGCCCGTGGTGGCCGGCGTCGCCTCGACCTCGACGGCGGATGCGGTGGCGCAGGCCAAGGCCTATCAGAAGCGGGGTGCTGCCGGCATTCTGGCGATCATGGAGGCGTATTTTCCGCTCAGTGACGCCCAGGTGGAATCCTATTTCCGCGCCATCGCCGACGCCGTCGACATTCCGGTCGTGATCTACACCAATCCGAATTTCCAGCGCTCCGACCTCACGCTCGACGTCATCGCGCGGCTCGCCGCGCATCCACGGATCGGCTACATCAAGGACGCTTCGACCAACACCGGCCGGCTGCTGTCGATCATGAACCGCTGCGGCGACAGCCTGAAAGTGTTCTCGGCTTCCGCCCATATTCCGGCCGCAGTGATGCTGATCGGCGGCCATGGCTGGATGGCCGGCCCGGCCTGCATCATCCCGCGCCAGAGCGTCGAGCTCTACAATCTCTGCCGCCGCGCCCGCTGGGACGAGGCGATGGCCCTGCAGCGCAAGCTCTGGCGCATCAACGAGGCGTTCGCCCGCTTCAACCTCGCGGCCTGCATCAAGGCCGGGCTCGCGATCCAGGGCTACGACGTCGGCGACCCCGTGCCGCCGCAGGAGCCGCTCACGGCCGAGCAGCGCAAGGTGGTCGAGGACGCGTTGCGCGATCTCAACTGAACCTGGCTTGCGCGTTGCATAAGGCGCATTGCGTCGTCTTTCTTGGGCGTGTTGTCTCGCGCCGAAAATCCGCTAAAACCCGCCGAAATTTCTGAAATCAAGGACCCTCCGATGAACATTCTTCCCGGCAATATGCGTTTTGGTGTGGGCCAGCCGGTCAAGCGTCTGGAAGACCAGCGGCTGCTCACCGGGAAGGGGCATTTCATCGACGACAAGCCACAGGACGGCGCGCTCTGGCTGCACGTGCTGCGCTCGCCGCATGCCCATGCCAACATCAAGTCGATCGACGCCAAGGCCGCGCTGGCGATGCCCGGCGTCAAGGCCGTCTATACCGGCGCTGACCTCGTGAAGGACGATATCGGCACGCTGCCGACGCTCGCGATCTTCAAGCGCCCCGACGGCTCGCCGATGACCGTGCCGCCGCGGCGGCTGCTGGCGCATGAGGTGGGTGCGCTACGCGGGCGAGGGTGTCGCGGCTGTGGTCGCGACCTCGCGCGTGCTGGCGCAGACCGCGGCCGAAGCAATCGAGGTCGATTACGAGGTGCTGCCTTCGGTGGTCGATCCGGTCGAGGCGATCAAGCCGGGCGCGCCGGCGGTCTGGCCGGAGGCGCCCGACAACATCGTGGCTGCGATGAGCTATGGCGACGCCGCCAAGGTCGAGGAAGCCTTCGCCAACGCCGCGCACAAGGTGTCGCTCGACCTGGTCAGCCAGCGCCTGGTGCCGTCGGCGATGGAGCCGCGCTCGACCATTGCCGAGATCGAGAAGAAGACCGGCCGGCTGATTCTCCATGTGCAGTCGCAGACCCCGGGTTCGACCCGCGATCTCCTGGCGGAATCGATCCTGAAGCGGCCGAAGGACAGCGTGCGCGTGCTGGTCGGCGATATCGGCGGCGGCTTCGGCCAGAAGACCAGCCTCTATCCCGAAGACGGCATCGTCGCCTATGCAGCGACCAAGCTGAATGAGAAGATCCGCTGGCGCGGCGACCGCACCGACGAGTTCGTCGGCGGCACCCATGGCCGCGACCTCACGTCGACCGGCGAGTTCGCGCTCGACGCCAAGGGCCGCGTGCTGGCTTACCGCGTGCGCTCGATCGGCGGCACCGGAGCGTACTCGTCGGGCACCGCCAACATCATTCCGCTGGTGCTCGGCCCGTTCGTGCAGACCGGCGTCTACGATCTGCCGCTGGTGCATTTCGAGGTGAAGTCGGTGATGACCAACACCGCGCCGGTCGGCGCCTATCGCGGCGCCGGCAGGCCCGAGGCGGTGTTCATCGTCGAGCGGCTGTTCGATGCCGCCGCACGCCAGATCGGCATGGACCCGCGCACCATCCGCAAGGTCAATTACATCAAGCCGGCGCAGCTGCCCTACACCAACGCGGTCGGGCAGGTGTATGACTCCGGCGCCTTCGCCCACATGCTGGAGCGCGCGTCTGACTTGGCCGACTGGAAACGGCTTTGCCGCGCGCAAGAAGGCGGCGAAGAAGAAGGGCCTGCTCTACGGCCGTGGCCTGACCAGCTACATCGAATGGACCGGCGGCCGCGCCCACACCGAAAACGTCTCGCTGCATGCGACCGCCGAAGGCCGCGTCATCCTGCATTCCGGCACCATGGCGATGGGGCAGGGCCTCGCCACCACCTACACCCAGATGATCGCCGATACGCTCGGCATTGCCATGGACAAGATCGACGTCGTCCAGGGCGACACCGATCTCGCCACCGGCTTCGGCAGCGTCGGCTCGCGTTCGCTGTTCGTCGGCGGCACCGCGGTAGCGGTCTCCACCAACGACATGATCAACAAGGCGCGCGACAAGGCCTCCCACCTGCTCGAAGCCTCCGTTGGCGACATCGAGTATCGCGACGGCTTCCTCACCGTGGTCGGCACCGACAGGCGCATCAGCCTGTTCGAGATCGCGAAGAAGGAAAGTGGCGCCAAGCTCTCGGTCGAGAGCGAGGGCAATGTCGACGGCCCGAGCTGGCCGAACGGCACCCATATCTGCGAGGTCGAGATCGATCCCGAGACCGGCGTCACGCGGGTAGTGCGCTACACCACGGTCGACGACGTCGGCGTCGCGGTCAATCCGATGCTGGTGACGGGGCAGGTGCATGGCGGTGTTGTCCAGGGCATCGGCCAGGCACTGTACGAAGGTGTGGCGTACAGCGAGGAAGGCCAGCTTCTGACCGCAAGCTATCAGGACTATTGCATCCCGCGCGCCTCGGACATTCCGCCGATGTCAGTGACGCTCGATCCCTCCGCGCCCTGCAAGACCAATCCGCTGGGCGCCAAGGGCTGCGGCGAGTCGGGTGCGATCGGCGGCCCGCCCTGCATCACCAACGGCGTGATGGATGCGCTGAGCGAGCTCGGCATCACCCAGCTGAACACGCCGCTGACGCCGGTGAAGATCTGGCAGGCGATCCAGGACGCCAAGGCGGGGGCGTAGCCCGCCAGCGTCGCCACTCTCGGGCGAGGGGGCGTCCAAGACGTTGCTTGCACGATTTCGGAATATTGGAAATGTATCCCCGATTTGCCCGACGTGTCAAGTTGCCTGGTCGAACGCCGGCAGCCGCCAGCTCCTTTGCATGGGGTTGTTTTCGATATTTTGGCGGCGCACTTGGCGAGGAGTTCCTTCACCGTCACCTCTCTCCAGGGGAGGGTGACGGGAAGGCGAGCGCGTCGGGGTGCGCTACAGCCCCAGCACCATCTTCGCGATGATGTCGCGCTGGATCTCGGACGATCCGCCGAAGATCGTGTAGGCCCGCCCGTTGAGATATTCCGGCACCACCGGCAACAGCTCTTCCGGGATCGCCGGCTCATGGTTGAGCCGGTAGAACGGCCGCGCCGGCTCGACGGCAAGACCGTCCTGGCCGATCACGTCGACGCCGAGCCGCGTCACCGCCTGGCGGATCTCGCTGACCCGCAGCTTGATCAGCGACGACACCGCGCCGGGATTCTGCCCGGTCTGCAGCGCAGACAACACCCTGAGCTCGGTCATCTCGAGCGCATCGATATCGACCTCGACTTCCGACATCCGTATCGCGATGTCAGGATCTTCGATGGCGCGGCCGGTCACCTCGGAATCGGCGAGATCGGAGATCGTCTTCAGCGCCTCGCGCAGCTTGGCGGAGGCGATGCCGGAGCCGCGCTCGAATTCGAGCAGGTATTTGCCGTAGGTCCAGCCCTTGCCTTCCTCGCCGACCCGGTTGGCGACGGGCACGCGGACGTCGTCGAAGAACACCTGGTTGACCTCGTGGTCGCCGCCGATGGTCAGGATCGGGCGCGTGGTGATGCCCGGCGTCTTCATGTCGATCAGGATGAAGCTGATGCCGTCCTGCTGCCGCTCGCCCTCATTGGTGCGCACGAGTGCGAACATGCGGTTGGCGTGATGCGCATGCGTGGTCCAGATCTTGGTGCCGTTGATGATGTAGTCGTCGCCATCGCGCACCGCGCGGGTCTTCAGCGACGAAAGATCGGAGCCCGAACCCGGCTCGGAATAACCCTGGCACCAGTAGTCTTCACCCGAGAGGATTCGCGGCAGGTAAAAGTTCTTCTGCTCGGGCGAGCCGAAGCCGATGATGACGGGGCCGACCATCTTCACGCCCATCACGTTGACATTCGGCACGCCGGCCCGCGCGCATTCGGCCTCGAAGATCCAGCGCTGCGCCGGCGTCCAGTCCGGCCCGCCATGGTCCACCGGCCAGCCCGGCGCGCCCCAGCCCTTCTTGTGCAGCGCGCGCTGCCAGGCCATGCCGATGTCGGGGTCGGAGAACACCGACGGCGTCAGCGCCGTGGCGCGCTTCATTTCCGGCGTCAGGCTCTCGGCAATGAAGTCGCGGACTTCCTTTTCGAAGGCGCGTTCCTCGGCACTGAAGGTGAGATCCATGGTGCGCTCTCCGTTTACGCGTGGGCGCGGCCGCTCAGGGCGGCGTGGCGGCGATAATGATGGGCGCTGCCGCCGAACAACGTGTCGAAGGCGAGCAGCCGCTTGAAATAGGCGCCGATGTCGAGCTCCTCGGTGACGCCCATGGCGCCGTGCAACTGGACTGCCTGCTCGGCGACGAAGCGCGCGCATTTGCCGATCTTCGCCTTGGCGCCGGACGCCGCGCGGCCGCGGGCCACAGGCTCGGCATTGGCCATCAGCGCAGCGCGCAGCGCCATTGACCGCGCTTCGTCGACCTGCATCGCGACGTCGGCGAGGCGGTGGCGGATCACCTGGTTGGCCGACAGCGGCCGCCCGAACTGTTTTCGAATCTTGGTGTATTCGAGCGTGGTGTCGAGCAGTGTCTGCATGATGCCGACCGCCTCGGCGCCGAGTGCGGCCATCGCGCGGTCGACCACGGTCTCGATCGCGGGCAGCGCATCCTGGCCGTCGCCGAGCAGCGCGTCGGCAGGCAGTTGCAGATCCCTGAGATCGAGGTTGCAGCCGCGCCCGCCACCGAGCCGCGCGTAGTCGCGCAGGGCAAGGCCGGGCGCACCAGCCGGCACCAGGAGCAGGCAAAGCTTGCCGGATGCGCCGTTGGCGTTGGCGACGCGGGCGGAGACGATGATCTCGCCGGCGGCAGCGCCATCCAGCACCGCGATCTTGTGGCCGTTCAGCCGCCAGCCGTCGGCGGTCCGGGTCGCCGTCGTGTCGACATGGCCGAGATCGAACCGCGCGGCGCGCTCCGAATGCGCGAAGGCGAGCGTGAGCGCGCCCTCGGCGACCTTGGGCAGGATCGCTTGCCGTTGCGCCTCGGTGCCGCATTCGGCGACCAGCGCAGCGCCAATCACGACGGTGGAGAGGAACGGCTCGGACACCAGTCCGCGGCCGAATGCCTCCATCAAGAGCCCGATCTCGATTGCGCCGCCGCCGAGGCCGCCATGGGCTTCGGCGATCGGCAGCGCCAGCCAGCCGAGCTCGGCGAACTGTTTCCAGATCGCGGGCGAATAGCCCAGCGGATCGTTCGCCACCCTCTTGCGCTGGTCGGATGTGAAGGTTTCCGCCACGAAGCGGTCGGCACTTTCGCGCAGCAGGCGCTGCTCGTCGCTGAGGGTCAGGTCCATCTGGTCTACTTCACGTTGGCGTTTTTCTTGACGGAGGGATGCAGACCTGCGGGGTCCACCACCATTCCGAATTCCTGCAGATTGTGGGCGTGGCAGAGCTGATGCAGCGCGAAGGCCTGATCGATCGCCGCGGGCTGCCCCATGATGTCGATCGAGCGGTTCACCGCCTCTTTGGACAGCTTCAACGCGAACGCGGGTTTTGCTGCGATCCGCCGCGCCAGCGCCAGCGTAAAGGAGGAGAGGTCGCCGCGCGGCACCACGTGATTGACCATGCCGAGGCGATGCGCCTCGTCGGCGCTCCAGACGTCGGCGGTGAACAGCATCTCCTTGGCCTTGCGTGGGCCGAGCTCCCAGGGATGCACGAACCACTCGACGCCGCAAACGCCCATCGTCACCACGGGATCGCAGAACTCGGCGTCACTGCTCGCGACGATCAGATCGCAGGCCCAGGCCAGCATCAGCCCGCCGGCGATGCACTTGCCATGCACCTCGGCGATCGTGGGCTTGGCGAGATTGCGCCAGCGCCTTGTGATCTGCAGGTAGATCTCCTGCTCGCGCGCGAAGCGGCCGTGTGCATTGGGTTCGGCAAAGCCGCCCCAATTTCCGACTGGCGGGAAATCGACGCCCGCCTGATTCTTGGCCCCCGGCCTGAGATCGTGACCGGCCGAGAAATGCGGGCCGTTGCCGGCAAGGATGATGACCTTGACCGCGTCGTCCTGCACCGCCTGGTCGAAGGCGGCATTGAGGTCGTAGGTCATCTGCAGGTTCTGGGCGTTGCGGGCCTCGGGGCGGTTCATCACGATCCGCGCAATCGCAGGATCCGGCCGCTCGACAACAATCGTCTCGAATTGTTCAGACGCCAATGGATCCTCCCAGGATCGATTTTCTTGGCATGATGAACGGCGCAGGGGAGGGATAGGCAAGGGGCATCATCGGCAAAACCGGCCGCGAATCCCGCCACGCGGGATTGTCGGGCGAAAATCTGTTACTCTGATTGAGAATCCACCGGGAGGAACAACTTCATGCGCAAGCTTTGGACCGTGCTGGCAGCGCTGGCGACATTGAGCCTGACCAACTGCGGCTACAACGCGATCCAGACCAATGACGAGACGGTCAAGTCGAGCTGGTCGGAGGTGGTGAACCAATACCAGCGGCGCGCCGATCTGGTGCCGAACCTCGTCAATTCGGTGAAGGGCTTTGCGCAGCAGGAGAAGGACGTGCTGCTCGGCGTCACCAACGCGCGCGCCAAGGTCGGCAGCATCCAGGCGACGCCCGAAGTGCTCAACGATCCGGCCGCGTTCCAGAAGTTCACGCAGGCGCAGGGTGAACTCACCAGCGCGCTGTCGCGGCTCCTGGTCGTGACGGAGAACTACCCGCAGCTGAAATCGGATGCACTGTTCCGCGACCTGATGGCGCAGCTCGAGGGCACCGAGAACCGCATCACCGTGGCACGCAACCGCTACATCAAGGCGGTGCAGGACTATAACGTCGGCATCCGGACCTTCCCGAACAATCTGACTGCGATGGCGTTCGGCTACAAGGAGAAGCCCAACTTCACGGTCGACAACGAGAAGGAGATTTCGACCGCGCCGAAGGTCGATTTCAATCCGGCGCCGTCGCCCGCGCCGTCGAAATAGCGCCGGCGTGCCCAGCAACGCGATGACAGCCGCACGCGTCTTCCTGCTGGCCTTCCTGCTGGGCTTCGTGTGCCCGGCGTGGGCCGAGGTCGCGGTGCCTCAGCTTACCGGCCGCATCGTCGATCAGACCGGGACGCTGTCGGCGAGTGACGTTGCGTCGCTGAACGACAGGCTGAAGGATCTGGAGACCCGCAAGGGCAGCCAGATCGCGGTCCTGATCGTGCCGACTACGGCTGAGGAAACGATCGAGCAGTTCTCGATTCGCGTTGCTGCGGCCTGGAAGATCGGGCGCAAGAAGGTCGATGACGGCGCGCTGCTGGTGGTCGCCAAGAACGACCGGCATTTGCGCATCGAGGTCGGCTACGGCCTCGAAGGCGTGCTGAGCGACGTCGTCACCCACCGCATCATCGACGAGGACATCACGCCGAAATTCAAGGCCGGCGATTTCGCCGGCGGCATTTCGGCCGGCGTCGACCGCATGATCCGCCTGATCAATGGCGAGCAGCTGCCGGCGCCGGAGCCCGAGCATTGGCAGGGCCCCAATCTCGTCGATCTCGCCAATCCGGTGACGATCTTTGTCGTCATCATCGCGGCGAGCGTGCTGCGCGCGATGCTGGGGCGGCTGCTGGGCTCCGCGGCGACCGGCGGCATCGTCGGCGTCTTCACCTGGATGGTGGCCGGCTCGCTCGCCACCGCCCTGGTGGTCGGGCTGTTCGCTGCGATTGCGGCGCTGATCTTCGGTGGATTGAATTTTGGCGGTCCGGCGGCCGGCTCGGGACCATACCGGCGCGGCGGGGGCTGGTCCGGTGGCGGCGGCTGGAGCAGCGGCTCGAGTTCGGGCAGCAGCGGCGGCTTCAGCGGCGGAGGCGGCAGCTTTGGCGGCGGCGGCGCCTCGGGGAGCTGGTAGGCATATGGGCATCAAGCGCATCGGCAAGCATCTGCTCGAGCATCGCTGGCGTGTGCGGCGGGAGTTTCCGCCGCGCGTGCTCGACGCGATCGAGAAGGCGATCAAGGCGGGGGAGGCAACCCATTCCGGCCAGATCCGCTTCGTCGTCGAGGGCGCGCTCGACGGCGTGCCGCTGTTCCGCGACCAGCCGGCGCGGGAGCGGGCGCTCGACGTGTTCGCGCATCTGCGGATCTGGGACACTCATCACAACAACGGTGTCCTGATTTATCTCTTGCTCGCCGACCGCGACGTCGAGATCGTCGCCGATCGTGGCATCGACGCCAAGGTCGGCCACGCCGGCTGGGAAGCGATCTGCCGCGCGAATGGAAACGGACTTTCGGGCCGGCCGGTTCGAGCAGGGCGTGATCAAGGGGATCGAGGCGGTGTCGCGGGAGCTGGCGAAGTTTTTTCCGCACGCCGAGGGCGGCCCGAACGAGCTGCCGGACAAGCCCGTGGTGATTTGAGCGACCAACGATTTGGTCCGGTGCTCTTCATCCTCCCCTGGAGGGGGAGGATCGACGCGAATGCAATGAGCGGCGAGGTGGGGTGAAGGTCTCTCCGCGTGAACGCTGCCGGAGTGGAGAGATCACCCCACCTCGGTTCGCATTGCGCTGCGCTTCATGCAAACCGATCCTCCCCCTCCAGGGGAGGATAAGAATAAGAAGACCCCTACGCCTTCACCGAAGGCCGCGCGCCGACGCGATTGAACCAGGCCACGATGTTGCCGTTCGACTGGTCCAGCGGCTGGCCGACCTGGTTACCGAAATCGAGCCAGCAATAAAGCAGCATGTCGGCGAGGGTGAAGCGCTTGCCGCAGATGTAGTCGCGGCCGTCGGCCATCTGGTTATCAAGCCATTTGATGCGGTTGGCGGCGATCATCTTCAGCCCGGGCGAGGCCTCGGGCGCGACCGGAATGCGCTTCTCGAAGAACTTCAGCGCCTCGCCGAAGCGGTAGCCATTGGCGAGCGGCTCGGCGATGTTGAGATCGACGCGGCGCGTCCACATCCGGCACTCCGCGCGCTCTTCCGGCGTCGTGCCGATCATGGCGGGCGAGGGGTGCTTCTCCTCGAGATACTCGCAGATCGCCGTGATCTCCGACAGATAGTTGCCGCAGTCAAGCTCGAGCGCCGGCATCTGGCCGTGCGGATTGCGCTTCAGATGCGCTTCCTCGCGGTTCTCGCCCTTGCGCAGGTCGACGGTCTCCTTGGGGATCTCGATGCCCTTCTCCGCCATGAACATGCGCACGATGCGCGGATTGGGTCCGATCGAGTCGTAAAGCTTCATGGTTCGCTCCCTGTTCTTCAACGTTGTTGTTGCCGTTGTTGAACAGGCCATGCGCGGATTTGTCAAATGAAGCGTCACATGTGCGGTCGCGCACGCGTCAGTCGTCGTACCGGTCGCGTACCGACCGCATGGTCTGCTTGTCGTCTGCCGACGGACGTCATTGCGCCGGTTGAGGCGCGATTTCCGGCACGGACGGCCGCCCGCGATAGACCGCCAGACCCACGAGACCTACTGCCGTGGTCGGAGAGGGCGCCGCAGGCCACCGCCACCGCCGCGTTGATGACGCTGACGACGAGCAGGCCCAGCTGTGCATTCAGGATCGGCAGCTTCAGCTCGGCGACCGCGTAGGTCGGCAGAAAGATCGCATTGACATAGTTGATCGCCGTACCGGCCGCGATCAGGCAGAACGAGGCAATCAACTCACGCGGATGTTCGGAGAACAACTGGCCGAGCGTGGTCTGCCTGCTCGGCCGCGCCGTCGCGGCCTTCTCGGCGAGATACGCCTGGAATTCGGGCGACTCGTCGCACCTGCGGCGCAGATACCATCCGGTCGGCCCGATCAGAATGCCGAGGATGAACGGCACGCGCCAACCCCAGCTCGCGAAGGCGTCGGGCGACAGGCCGAGATTGAGACCGATCGCCATCGCGGCACCGAGGCCGAACGCCAGCGATTGCGACACCATCTGGAACGAGCCGTAGAAGCCGCGCCGGCCGGGCGGCGCGAACTCGATCAGCATCGCGCTGGCGCTGCCGAACTCGCCGCCGGCGGAAAAGCCCTGGATCAGCCGCTCGACCAGCAGCAACAGCGGTGCCGCGATTCCGATCGCGCCATAGGTCGGCAGCAGGCCGAGCAGGCCGGTGCCGACAGCCATCAGCGATATCATCACGACCAGCGCCTTCTTGCGGCCGTGCTTGTCGGAATAGAGCCCGAACACCAGGCCACCCAACGGCCGGGCTGCAAAGGCGATCCCGAATGTCGCGAAGGTCAGCAGCAGCGAGGAATGCGGATTGTCCGCCGGAAAGAACAGTTTGCTCAGGATGCCGGCAAACAGGCCAAAAACGGTGAAGTCGAACCATTCCAGCGCATTGCCGATCGTGGAGGAGATCACCACCCGGCGGCGCATCTGCGCCATCGTGTCAGCCTGCATTCGTTTCGTCTCCCCGCTGTCGGCAACGGCTTGCATCGCGGAGCCCATGATTTCTATCGTTGCGGGCCGATCCTAATGCAAAGTCACGGCGGGCCACAACGAGCCCCTTGGCTGGTCCGGGCGTCAATCGTCGAGCTTGTTGAGGTCGCGCACCGACTGCATGATCGGCTCGAAATTCGAGCGTGCATCGAGCGCGTCGAACAATTGCGCGGTGTCCTCGAGCAGGGCATGCGAGCGTTGCAGCGCGATCCGCACGTCGTCCTGCGGCGTGTCGGACAGCCGGCCATGCCCCGACAGCAGGATCTTCGAATTGAGGCCCTTCAGCCGCTCCAGCGACTGGATGTAATCGGCGATCGAGCCGGAGCCGAACACGCCACCCATCACGCCGCCGGCGCATCAGCGTGTCGGCGGCGAACAATAACCCCTTGTCCTGATCGAACAGCGAGATGCAGGCCGAGGTATGGCCCGGCGTGTACATCACGTTGAGGCGGAAATTGCCGAGGTCGATCAGATTGCCTTCCTCGAGCCAGATGTCGATGTCGATCGGCACGTTCGGTTCGTTGAACATCTTGCGCAGCATCGAGAAGTCGTCGCGCAGCATGATCTTGTTGGCGGCGAGCCGGTGCGCGGCGATGTAGGCGCTGCCGTGGAAATGATAGGCCGCGCCGATATGATCGAGATGCTCGTGGCTCAGCACCACCATGTCGATCATCTCGGGCGTGATGCCGAGATGGTTCAGGCAGGCGACCAGCGACGGATAGTTGGTCGACAGCCCGACGTCGATCATGATGGTCCGCTTGCTGCCGCGCACGAGATAGGCGTTCGCCGCACGGTTCTTGAAGCGGATCTGGTAGACGTCGTCGGCCGCGTGGATCAGCGTTGCGACGTCGGCCCTCGAACAGCGTCTTGAATGGGCTCGGTTTGCGCTCGCTCATGGGGCGGCCGCCGCTCGGTAAGTGACGGCGTTGGACGCGCGCAGGCGTTTCGAGAGCGCATCCATCACCATCAGCGCGAACGCCGGCTGCTGGCTGACCAGATAGACGAACCGGGCGTGGTTGATTCGCATCACCCGCGTCGCGGGCGCGGAGGCGATCGCGGTTGCGGAGCGCGCCGAGCCGTCGATCACGGCCATCTCGCCGAAGAACTCGCCCTTGCCGAGGCTGACGATGACCGTCTTGTGTCCGCCATCGATCTTGGCGATGTCGACGGTGCCGTCGAGCACGACAAACAGCTCGCGGCCGGTCGAGCCTTCCTCAAAAATGACGTCATCAACATCAAATTCATTGATGCACTTCTCGATCGTCATGGTGCTCTCCTGCCTTCTGGCTGGAAGACGGAGGTATGTTAATCGGGAAAACGCCGCGCGCAAACGGAGCTGACGCAGATTGCCGCATGGCAACATCGCCCAAATCCGGCCCGGAAAACTCCCTAAAATTTAGGTAATGGCGGAGCGGGGTAACCATTTCGCAAGCAATAAAAGTTACCGAATTGTCAACCTAGTCTGGAGACTTTGAACGTGAGTGAGCAGCAGAGCGAGCCGGTCAGCAGTCAAGCCGGCGCCGAGACGGCGGCGAAGAGCGAGCCCGTGATGGCCGCGGCCGGTGTCGAGGCTCCCAGGCTTGCGCCCGAGCAGGAAGAGACGTCGCCAAGGGCCGACGCGCCCAGGATGGACGCGCCGAAGGCCGAATCCCCTAAGGTCGAGCCGTCCCGGCTCGATCCCATCATCGAGGCCAAGATCGACGCGAAGATCGAGCCGATCAACATGGACGTGCCCAAGGTCGAGACCGGCGAGCGTGAAGAGCCGCGTTTCCCGGGCAAGCTGATGATCATGGCGCCCGGTGACCGGACCTGGGACCACGAAGCGACCGCCTCCAAGCCGGGCGCCGAGCAGGCAAGGACGGCCAAGGCAGCAGGCAAGCCGGCAGGCACGCGCCGGTTCGGGGCGATGGCCGCTGTGATAGCGCTGGCGACCGTGGCAGGAGCCATCGGTGGCGCGCTCGCGACCGCCGGGCTTGGCCATCTCGCCGCCCCCGCCGCTGCCTCCGTCAGGGATGTGGCTGCCAAGGACGCTGCAAAGGACGCCGTTGCCAAGGAAGCGGCCGATGCCTCCTTTGCCCGGATCGAATCCGAAATCGCCGCGCTGAAGGCCAGCGTGGAGCAGACCGCCAAGGCCGGCCAGGCCCAGTTCAGCAAGGCCAGCGACCGGATCGAGAAGGTCGAGAAGGCCCAGGCCGAGCCGCTGGCCAAGCTCAACAAGCTCAGCGAGACCGTCGACAAGCTCCGCGCCCCGCAGACGACCGTCGCCGCTGCGACGCCCGCCCGCGAGGTCACGGGCTCGGTCACCCCGGCGGCTGCCGCGGCAGCACCGGCGGCCCCCAGGCCCGAGGTCGGCCGCATGCCGGTGGTCGACGGCTGGGCGCTGCGCGATGTCGGCAATGGCGGCGCGCTGATCGAGGGCCGCGGCGGCATCTACGAGGTTTATGCCGGTGATCCCGTCCCGGGTCTCGGCCGCGTCGACGCGATCCGCAAGCAGGACGGCCGTTGGGTCGTCGTCACCAGCAAGGGCCTGATCGTCTCCCGCTGATCGGCCAAACACGACAACCGCAAGGCGCTTCACCGCGATGTGAAGCGCCTTTTTTCTTGAATAGGGTTTGCGGTGCGGTGTTAGTGAGGCATGAGCCGCGCGCTGAAATGCCTCCTGATGATGTCCGTTCTGTTCGGTGGCGCCGTGCCTGCGCGTGCCGCGGAGGATCGCGCGCTCGAGCGCGGCACGGCGGTGATCGATCCCGCGATCCTGCGCGAGTTCGATCATGGCCGCCTCAGTCTCGGCCGGATGCTCGCGCCGGAGCGTTCCGCCGACACGCCGCTGTCGAACCGCGATCTGTTCGGGTTGCCTGCGATGGTGCCGGTGCGCGAGGCGCTCGATCGCGAGTTCAATGGCTATGTCGCGAAGCACAGAGTAAGCCTGCCGAACGAGAGCATCGGCGTCGGCGACAGCTTTGCGTTCCAGCTGTTCGATCGCGCGCTGTTTGAATCCGCTGACGTTCGCTTCGTGCTCGCAGGCATCGTCAATCGCATGGACCGCGCCTATGTGGCGCCGAAAGATTGCGGCGAGATCCGGCTGATCTACCGGCTGACCCGCACCGACGTGCCGCTGATCGGCGAGAACGCGGTGTCGCAGCGGCTGCCGATGACGCTGAACCTGGTGCTGAAGGCGAAGGGCAATGGCAACGACGCGTTGCTGACCTGCCGCGAGATCGCGCGGCGCTGGCTCGCGACCGGCAGCGCACCGCCGGCGATAGACAAACTGTTCGGCAAGGACGGTCCGCTCGATCTGATCGATGCGCGGAATATCGATCGGATCGAGACCAATCTGCAGATCGCGCACGCGCCGAAATCGGCGGTGCGCGACTTCCGCACCGACTATCTCCTGAAAGTGTTCGACTATGACGACGGGGCGAAACGCTTTGTCGAGGCGCCGCTGGAGAACCAGATCGATCGCGATCGCGTTATCGCCGACGAGGCGCTGAAGCGTGACTTCAAGACATGGCTGCTCGATCCCAAGCATTTTGCCGAGCTCGATCGCGGCACCTTGCTGATCCCCGACAAATTCCTCGCAAGCGGCGCGGTTGCGCCGACCCCGACCGGCTTTGACGTCAGCGACCTG
This sequence comes from Bradyrhizobium sp. JR3.5, assembly GCF_054057015.1. Classification (NCBI taxonomy): domain Bacteria; kingdom Pseudomonadati; phylum Pseudomonadota; class Alphaproteobacteria; order Hyphomicrobiales; family Nitrobacteraceae; genus Bradyrhizobium; species Bradyrhizobium sp. JR3.5. Next base: position 1,196,685 of record NZ_JBSRYV010000002.1, on the reverse strand, counting down.
GAGCCCGAGTACGGGTTGGTGCAGGGCGAGGGGGCGGCCGGCAATGCGGTGTTCTCGGAAGGTGACGTCGTCGGCGCGTTGCAGAAGGCCGCGGCCGACGGAACGAAGCTGCAAAACATCCAGTCGCTGGCCGGCTTCGAGCGGCGCCTCAACGATGTCACCTGCGCGGGCTGCCACCAGACCCGCGGCATTGGCGGCTTCCATTTCCCCGGCGTCGACTGGATGGCGGCAAAAACCGTCGAACTCCACCGTGGTGCCGGCCTCGCCGCATTTCTTCGGCGACCAACCTCGGCGCCGCGATATTCTCGCAAGCTTCCGCGACGGCAAGGCGCCGGACTTCTCGCGCGGCTTCTCCAACCGGCCGCAACTACGCGCCGGCGCCGAGCTTGCCGGCACCGAATACAGCGACGGCTGGGGCGCGCATTGCTATCTGCCGGGCGCCAGGCCGGCCGAGACCGACCGCAGCTTTCGCGGCTGGACCTGCGCCGAAGGCCTCGCCTGCCAGGTCGCGGGGAAGACCTCACGGATGGGCATGTGCTTCGTGAAGGGCCGGTAATTCCAGTCGGAACCGAAGCGGCTGCGCGTCATTGTTTGATGCTACATTGCGGTTCGCGACCACGACCTGAACAGCCCAGCCCTTGAGCGGAGATCGGCCCGATGAGTGCTCCCGAGCAGGACAAGCAGCGCAACCGCGAGATCGCTGCCAACGAGGCCGAGCGTCAGGCGGTGAGCGCCGTCCGCGTCAGCAGCTGGGCGATCGGGCTCGCGGTCATCGTCGGCACTATTGCCGTGGCCCTGGTCTGGTCCTGGCTGAAGCGCTGATCCGCCATAGCGTTTTCAAGCGAAGTGGGTACTGGTTCGCGTGAACGAAACGCGTCAAAACTTAAGCGTAGTGCTTTAGGTGCGGACCGGGCAACAGGTCATAGGCCGACTTCCAGCCGGGCAGGGCGGCGATGCGGCCGAGCCAGGCGCTGATATTGGGATGGCTGGTCGCGAAATCGTAGCCGGCCTCGCTGCCCGGATAATGCAGATAGGCCATCATCGAGAAATCCGACACGGTGGGCCGCGCCCCGATCATGAAGGCGTTGTTGCCGACGTGCTAGAGCGGGACGAGCGAGAAGGAGCAGCGTCAGCTCCGGCTACGCCACCGCGCCGGACGCGCGCAGCTTCTGGATCGTGGCCTCGTCGTAGCCGGCCTGGCGCAGGATCTGGTCGGAATGCTCGCCGACCTCGGGCGGCTTGCGCGGCTGCACCTTCTTGGCGCCGTCGATGAAGATCGGGCTGTTGACGGTCAGCATGGTGTCGTTCTCGAAGCGCACCAGCACCTCGTTCTCGATCATCTGCTTGTCGTTCGGGATGTCGTCGAGGATGCCGACGACGCCGAATACGAGGCCGTTGCCGTCGAGGATCTTGCGCCATTCGGCGAGATCCTTGCCGGCGAACACCTCGTCGAAGATCTTGATCAGCTCGATCGAGCGCGCATGGCGGTCCGCCTTGGTGGCAAAGCGAACATCGGCGACGAGGTCCTCACGGCCCATGCAGCGCGCCAGCGTCGGCCACTGCCGGTCCTCGTTGAGCAGCGACAGGATCAGCCAGCGGCCGTCCTTGCACTTGTAGTGATTGGTGACGGCGTTCAGCGCCTCTTCGCGCGGCTTGCGCTTCTTGAACTTGGCGCCGGCGAGCTTGGCCTGCGCCAGCACGCCGTTGGCCCAGACGCCGTTGGCCATCAAATTGGTCGAGACATGCGAGCCCTTGCCGGTCTTCTCGCGCTGGAACAGCGCGGTGACGATCGCGCCGTAGAACGCCATCGCGCAGGGGTGGTCGCCCATGCCGGCCACCGAGCGGGCCGGCGTGGTGTCCTCGTCGGCGCGCACCAGATCCATCAGGCCGGAGCGGGCCCAATAGGCGTTGGAGTCGAAGCCGGGCTTGTTGGCCTCTTCGCCCTTCTCGCCATAGCCGGTGAAGGAGGCGTAGATCAGCCGGTCGTTGAGATGGGCAAGGTGATCGTAGGTGATGCCGAGCTTCTGGCGCACCTGCGGCGGCATGTTGGTGATGAACACGTCGGCCTCGGCGACGAGCTTGTAGAGCACCTGCTGCGCGTCCGGTTTGGTGAGGTCGAGCGCAAGGCTCTTCTTGTTGCGGGCCTCGAGCATCCACGCGAAATTGTGCTCGCTCGCGGGGTAGCCGGGCAGGTTGGGCAGATTGCGGTAGGGATCGCCGGCGCCCGGCGGCTCGATCTTGATGACGTCGGCGCCGAAGTCGGACAGCACGGTGGCGGCCGCGGGCGCCGCGATGAAGCTCGCGCAGTCCAGGACCTTGAGCCCGTCAAAAATGCCTTTTTCCATCGTGCCGTCGCTCCCGTGGCGCTTGTTGGTGTTTTTCCGGTAGCTGGAATTATCGTGTGCGATGATCCCGATCGGACCGCCATTTGACCCATCTCGGGGACACGATGCAACGGCACTTTCTTACCCTCCCTTTTGCCCTCCCCTGGAGGGGGAGGGTCGACGCGAATGAAATGAGCGGCGGGGTGGGGTGACGGTCTTTCCACTCGCATGGTGCCCATGCGGAGAGATCACCCCACCCCGACTCACATTTCGCTTCGCTCAATGCGAGTCGACCCTCCCCCTTCAGGGGAGGGTGCATGCTCTCACTCCACTCCCGCCATCAGCGCTGCATTGCCGCCGGCGGCGGCGGTGTTGGTCGTCACCGTCTGCTCGGTTGCGAAGCGCGTGAGGTAGTGCGGGCCGCCGGCCTTGGGGCCAGTGCCGGAGAGGCCGCTGCCGCCGAACGGCTGCACGCCGACGACCGCGCCGATCATGTTGCGGTTGACATAGATGTTGCCGACCTGGAGACGGTCGATCACGTGCTCGATCGTGTCGTCGATGCGGGAATGGATGCCGAGCGTCAGCCCAAATCCAGTTGCCTCGATCGCAGAAAGTACCTCGCCGAGCCGCTCGGCGCGGTAACGCACGACATGCAGGATCGGGCCGAACACCTCCTCACGCAGCTGGCTTGCGGCCGACAGTTCGAAGATATGCGGCGCGACGAAATTGCCAGCCGGGGCATCGCCGGCAAGATGCACCCGCGCCTCCTTCTTCATCCGTGCGATATGCGCATCGAGCCGCTGCTTGGCCTCTGCATCGATCACAGGTCCGATATGCGTCGATGGCTGCGAGGGATCGCCGATCTTCAATTCGTGCGCGGCGCCCGCGATCATCTCGATCATGCGGTCGGCGACGTCGTCCTGCACGAACAGGAGCCGCAGCGCCGAGCAGCGCTGGCCGGCGGAGCGGAACGCCGAGGTGACGACGTCGTCGGCGACCTGCTCGGGGAGCGCGGTGGCGTCGACGATCATCGCATTGATGCCGCCGGTTTCGGCGATCAGCGGCACGATCGGGCCATCCTTGGCCGCAAGCGTGCGGTTGATCGATCGCGCCACCTCCGTCGAGCCGGTGAAGACCACGCCGGCGATGGCGGGATGTCCGACCAGCGCGGCGCCGACCGTGCCATCGCCCTGGACCAGATGCAGGGCCGATGCCGGCACGCCCGCTTCGTGCAGCAGCGCGACGGCCTCAGCCGCGATGCGTGGCGTCTGCTCGGCGGGCTTTGCGATCACCGCATTGCCGGCCATCAGCGCCGCCGTCACCTGGCCGAGGAAGATCGCGAGCGGGAAATTCCACGGCGAGATCGCGACGAATGCGCCGCGGCCGCGCAACTCCAGCACGTTGCTCTCGCCGGTCGGCCCGGGCATCGCCTCGCCTTGCCCGAACAGCTTCCGGCCCAGCGCCGCATAGTAGCGGCAGAAGTCGATCGCCTCACGCACCTCCGAGAGCGCGTCGTCGAGCGTCTTGCCGCCTTCGCTCTGCAGCAAGGCGAGGAAGTGCGCGCGGCGCTGCTCGAGCAGGTCCGCGGCCTTGTCGAGGATCGCCGCACGTCGGGTGGCCGGCGTGCCGTCCCACGCCTTGAAGCCACCGCGCGCGGCGACGACCGCGGCATTCGCCTGCTCGACCGTCGATGTCGCAACCATGCCGGACGCGACCTTGGGTTCTACGGCAATCGAAGACGTCAGCGCGTCGAGCGCCTTTCGCTCGCCGAACTCGATGCCGTGCGAATTCTCGCGCTGCGGCCTGTAGAGATCGGCCGGCAATGGAATTCCGGAGTGAGCAGCGTTGGTGTCGGCGCCGATGATCTCGGCCGGGCGGCGCAGCAGGTCCACGATGGATACGCGATTATCCGCGGCCAGCGCCACGAAGGACGAGTTGGCGCCGTTCTCGAGCAGCCGGCGCACCAGATAGGCGAGCAGGTCGCGGTGGCTGCCGACCGGCGCATAGGTGCGGTGGGCGATCTCCGGCCTGTCGTCGCCGAGCTGCGCGTACAGCGCGTCGCCCATGCCGTGCAGCCGCTGGAATTCGAAGCTCGCGGGATCGTCTGACAGTTCGAGGATGGTCGCGACCGTCAGCGCGTTGTGGGTGGCGAATTGCGGGAACAGCCGGGGCCGCAGCGCCAGCAGCTTGCGCGCGCAGGCGACGTAATTCAGATCGGTCATCGCCTTGCGGGTGAACACCGGATAGCCGCCAAGGCCGCGCTCCTGCGCGCGCTTGATCTCGGTGTCCCAATAGGCGCCCTTGACCAAGCGTACCATCATCCTGCGGTCGAGTGCGCGCGTCAGCGCGTCGACATAGTCGATGACGTCGGCAGCGCGCTTCTGATAGGCCTGGATCGCGAGCCCAAAGCCGCTCCAGTCGGCGAGCGACGGGTCGGCGAACGCAGCCGCGATGACGTCGAGCGACAGCTCCAGCCGGTCGGCTTCCTCGGCGTCGACGGTGAAGTTGAGGTCGAACGCCTTGGCACGGCGCGCAAGATCGATGAGCTGCGGCACCAGCTCGGTCATCACCCGCGCGTGGCTGACCGCCTCGAAGCGCGGATGCAGCGCGGAGAGTTTGACGGAGATGCCGGGCCGGTCGGGCAGGGCCTGATCGCCGGCCGCCTTGCCGATCGCGTCGATCGCGCGGGCGTAGGATTCGAAATAGCGATGGGCATCGTCGGCGGTGCGGGCGCCCTCGCCAAGCATGTCGAAGGAATAGCGCGAGCCGCGCGCCGTGTGTGATTGCGCGCGCGACAGCGCCGCCTCGATGGTCTCGCCGAGCACGAAATGACTGCCCATCAGCCGCATCGCCTGCCGCGTCGCGGCACGCACCGCGGGGGCACCGAGCCGCTTCGTCAGCCGGCCTATCGTTCCTTGCGGTGTTTCGCCGGGATGGATCACGCGCGCCGACATGCCGAGCGCCCAGGCCGAGGCGTTGACCAGGAACGCGCTCGACCTGGTCTCGTGGTTGACGAAGTCGCCCTGGCCGAGTCTGTCCTCGATGAACTGGTCGGCGGTGCGCGCGTCGGGCACCCGCAGCAGCGCCTCCGCCAGCACCATCAGCGCCAGCCCCTCCTTGGTCGAGAGTGCGAACTCGCGCAGCATGTCCTCGACCCCGCCGAGCGGATCGTCGTTGGCCCTGATCGCCTCGATCAGGTGCGTCGCGCTGCGATCGATCCGGGCCTCAGCCTCCGCGCTGAGCCTGGCATCCTGGCGCAGGCGGCCGGCGATGGCGGCGTCGTCGGGGGCGTAGGGCGCGCTGAACGGCGGCGGGAGCGGGGATGGGTCGAGCATGACGATTCCTTGGGCGGTTCCTCGAGGGTTGCACGGGAATACCTACGCGCCCGTGGACCGTAGTTCGATAGACAAATTAGCAGATTTGCCTTAGGAAATCAGGACCAACTAGAGTATTGCCGTAGATATGACAGACATAGATAAGATCGACCGCAAAATCCTCTCGATCCTGCAAGGGGATGGCCGGATTGCCAATGTGGAGCTGGCTGAGCGGATCGGCCTGTCGCCGACCTCGGTCGGCGAGCGGCTGAAGCGGCTGCAGCGCGATGGTTTCGTCGAAGGCTATGGCGCGCGGCTCAATCCGCACCGGCTCGGGCTCGGCCTCCTGGTGTTTGTCGAGGTGCTGCTCGACAAGACCACCCCCGACGTATTCGAGAAGTTCGCCAGGGCCGTCCAGACCGCGCCGGAAGTGCTGGAGTGTCACATGGTGGCCGGCGGGTTCGACTATCTGGTCAAGGCGCGCGTCGCCAACATGACCGCCTATCGCAGGTTTCTCGGCGAGACCCTGCTGGCGCTGCCGGGCGTGCGCGAGACGCGAACCTACGCGGTGATGGAGGAAGTCAAGCGCGACGCGCCGCTGCCGGTCGGCTGACAGGCTCCGGATCTGATCCACAGCCATGCGCAGGATGTACGCAGGATGTCTTGGCATCGCGACGCACCCGCGATAATTCTCCCCTCAGTTGTGGGGGCCGCGACATGGACGATGCCAATCAGCCGATAGGTGCGAAGCGAACCGGGGTTGCCGGCGCGTTATGCGCGGCCATCTTGTCCCTGTCCGCGATGACGCCGTCCCGCGCGGCCGAGTTCAGCTCCGGCATCATGCAGCTCTATACATCGGTCTCGATCTATCCACCGTCGGCCTCGACGATGACGGTGTGCTACGGCTTCGTCTGCCGGCGCCGCGAGATGCTCGACTTCAGTGCGGCCGACCGGGCGGCCCTGACCAGGATCATGGCCACGGGCCGCGCCAACGCCGCCGCCGAACGCGCCGCCGTGCAAAAGGCCGTGATCTGGTTCGACCGCCGGATGGGGCCGATCCTCGGCACCGACAAGCGCGTGGCGAAAGCGGACTTCCGCGCCAACGACGACAAGCACAATTACGATTGCTGGGACACCACCCGCAACACGACCAGTCTGATGCTGGTGATGCAGTCGTGGAACCTGTTCAAGTTTCACGACGTCGGGGATCCCCACTATCGCGGATTTTCGCTGGGACAAACGCCGCACAACACCGCCGTTCTGCTCGAACGCGCGACCAAGGTGGAATGGGCCGTCGATCTCTGGCCTCGCGGCTATCTGCAACCGCCTGACGTCATGACCGTCGCCAAATGGGTGACGGAAGATTGAACGGCTGACCGTTTCTGCATGCATGCCCGCGATTGTCTGTGACGCTCACGCGCGACGGGCCACAGCAATAGGGCGATGCCCGGATGTGACGGTCAAATGGCCAATAGCGGCCCGCGCTTGATGGTGGCCAAAAAGGGTTTAACGCCGTGGCGCGCGGGCGCCGTGCCCGCCCCGCCGAACGTCACGTCGTGTGATGTTGGATCGGCCCTCACTCCCGGATCGTTTTGTCCGAGAGTGCGCCGCTGGATCTGGCGCGGTGCGCTAGACCTTGAGGTTCTCGGCTGATGTCTTGCCGCGATTGGCAATTTCTTCGTATTCAACAGACTGGCCTTCGTTGAGGCTCTGAAGACCGGCCTTCTGAACTGCTGAAATATGCACGAAAATGTCCTTGCCGCCCGATGCGGGCTGGATGAATCCGTAACCCTTGGTCGGGTTGAACCACTTCACTGTACCTTTGGGCATTCCAGTCGTCTCCGCGGAATCAATCGAAAACAGACCAGTCGGTCCCCGCACAAACCGGCTTGTCCGTACCGCACAGGATAGCAGTTTGAAAAAAGCTGGGTAGATCAAACCACGGTGTGTTTTTGCCCGGAAACAACCTGCTTTGCAGGGTTTTGGAGCCGGATTGCCTGTTTCGTGGTCAATTGATGCGCTGCAAAAAAGATCGGTTCCACTGAACCGAATGGATCAATAGCCCCGCGCGCGGGCGTCCGGCCGGCGCGCGGGCAATGGACAGGCCGCGGTCTCAATAGGTCGCGGAAAGATACTCGACGATCTTGCCGACGTCGGCCTGGTCGATCGGCGCGCCGTAGACCTTGATCATCTTGGTTACCTCGGCCTGCCAGAAGTCCTTCTTGAACTTCTCGCCCTGCGGCTGGGTCTTGATGTAGTCGGCCGAGTGGCAGGCGGTGCAGTTGTTCTGCACCACGTCGAGGTTGGGACCCGGCTTGAAGGCCGCGGCCTCCTCGGGAAGCGTGTAGTTCACGGGCGCGGCCATCGTAGCCCCGATCGACAGTGCGGCGATCGCGGCGAGGGAGGCAAGCAGCTTGCTGGTCATGATGCTTCTCCTCACGCCGCGGTGACGCGCACGGTTTCGACGACGTTGCGCAGATAGCCGGCGGGATTCCACAGCGGATCCATCGGCTGGGTGTCGCCGGCATTGCTGGTGGCGCGCACCTTCAGGTCCGAGGGGCCCGCCGGGAGCGCCACCTTCAGCTTCCATTCGCGGAAGGCGTATTTGCCGAGATCCTTGCCGAGCTTGGCCGGCGTCCAGCTCTTGCCGCCGTCGATCGAGACTGCGACCTCCTTGATGCCCTTGCCGCCGTCGAAGGCGATGCCGCGCAGCGTGGTGCGGCCGGCCTTCAGCTTGGCGCCGTCGGCAACGCTGGTGATGAACGAGCGCACCGTGAAGCGGTTGATCGGGATCGTCGCCTTTGGTGCGGTGCCGGGCTCGACCGCATTGTTCGGCGTGTCCGGAATCCGGTAGGCCGACTTCATCCAGAAGCCCTCGAAGACGTTGTCGATCACGGTGATCTCGTTGAGGTGCTTCACCCAATAGGTGCCGTAATAGCCGGGCACCACGAGGCGGAGCGGGAAGCCGTTGAGGAATGGCAGGTCCTCGCCGTTCATGCCCCAGGCCAGCATCACCTCGCCGTCGCGCGCATGGTCGATGTCGAGCGCCTTCACGAAGTCAGGCGTCGTATCCATCACCGGACCGTCCATGCCATTGAAGGTGACCTGCTTGGCGCCGGCCTGCACGTCGGCCATGTCGAGCACGGTCTTCAGCGGCACGCCGTGCCAGCGTGCGCAGCCCATCGCGCCGTTGCCGAGCTGACCGCCGGCGACGCGCGGATTGAAGAAGCCGCGGCTGTTGCCGGAGCACTGGTTGACGGCGACGAGCTCGACAGCCTTCAGCTTCCGGATCTCCTTCAGCGAGAGCTTCAGCGGCTTGTCGACCTTGCCCTTGATCTCGAGCGTGAACTTATCCGGATCGAGATCGTAGGGGATGCCGGCGAGGTGGTAGCGGACGAAGAACGCGTTGTTCGGCGTGAGCGGGCCGTCGTTGAAGACCGCAAAGGGCGTTTCCAGCTGCGGCGGCCGGGCGGTCAGGCCGATCATCGGGCGCTTCTGCGGGTAGCGCACCAGCGGCCGTTCGCCATTGCCGAAAGGCAGCGTCACGGTGTCGAGGGCGAATGCGCCCCTTGATCCCAACCCCGTCACCAAAGCGGCCAATCCGGCGCGCTTCATCAAGTCTCGTCGATCGAGCATTCCGCTTCCTCCGAAGCTGTTCTGTCGTGAGCTGGTCATCACCAGACTCACCTTGCCTTGCGCGCGTTCGCATCATGGAGTGCGCGCGGCGACAAATGTCGCACCTGACAACTGCAAGTCAATTGAGCTTTCGCAGCGTCCATCCACCCTAAATCTCATCGTGCTTTGGCGTTGCGTCGCAACAACGAAAAGCCCCGGTCGCATGCGGCGACCGGGGCATTTCCATCAAGAAGGCTGGATCAGTAGCAGACGTTCACGGTGCGATAGCGATAGCCATAGGGCGTCATCACCAGGCGGGTGACGTAGCAGCCGGAATCGACGAAGCCGACGGAGATGCCCGGGCCACCCCAGAAGTGATGGTGATACGGATGCCAGAAGAACGGCTTGGCCGAAGCCGAGGTCGGCGCCAGCGCGGCGGCAGCAAGCGTTGCGGCAGTCGCGAGAGCAAGCGTGACTTTGCGAAGCATGGTCGTCTCCTTCAGATGCGCGTTGAACTCTGTCGCGGCGCGGTTGCAGTGTTACCCATCGCCAGTCAGTCGCATCCGGCACCGGGCACGTTCGAGCATCTCCGCTCAACGCAGCTTCGGATGTGCGGCAGGTCACATTCGGTGAAGTGGGAGATGAACCGGTCAGGCCGCGACGGCGTGCCGGTCATCGACCAGCGTGGACAGGCCGCGCGTCGCCTCGACGGTGCGCACGGTCATCGGCTCGTTGCGGCCGCGGATCGCGACCTCCTGCGCCGGCAGGGCATCGTCGGCAAGGCCGGCGGTGACGCGCACCTCGTCGGAGATGATCGCCTCGCAGGCCAGCGCCTTCGTCATGTCCTGCAGCCGTGCCGCGACGTTGACGGCGTCGCCGAGCGCGGTGAACACCATGTGGTCGCGATAGCCGATATCGCCCACGATCACCTCGCCGCCATGGATGCCGATGCCGAAGCGGATCGGCTCGCGCAAATCGTGGCTCAGGAACTGGTTCAGCTCGTCGATATTGGCTGCGATCAGCGCCGCCGCGCGCAGCGCCTGGCGGCAGGCCACCTGCCGGTCGGTGGTGAGCCCGAACAGCGCCAGCATGCCGTCGCCGATGAACTGGTTGGGCCGCCCGCCGGCTTCCAGCACCGCCTGCGACACCGCGCCGAGGAAGCGGTTGACGATGAACACGGTGTCGAACGGCAGCCGCTTCTCGGCAAGCTGCGTCGAGCCGCGCATGTCGACGAACATGCTGACGAGATAACGCTCCTGGCCGACCCGCGTCGGATTGGAGGCGTGCGCATTGGCCGACATCGTGTGCGGCAGGAACAGCTGAAAGAAGGCCAGGTCGGTGGTCGGCCGCAACTGGCAGGCCAGCCGGATCGACGGATCGTCGGTGCCGACCCGGTGCAGCACGAAGGCTTCGCGCGGGGAAGGCTCGGGGAGGGCGGCGTGATCGCCGATGATGCGGATGCGGCAGGTCGAGCAGCGCGCACGGCCGCCGCAGACGCTCGCATGCGGCACGTTGTAGCGCAGGCTCGCTTCCAGCACGCTCAATCCCTTCGGCACGCGCAGCGTGCGGCCGTTGCCATAGGACAGCGCGATCATGCCGCCGCGGCGCTCAAGCAGGGCACGCGCGCCCCGCGCCAGCAGCACGAGGCCGAGCAGGGCGAGATAGCCGGACGTCAGGTCATCCGTGATCTTCTCGAGCGTGGTCCCTTGGGCCGCCGTCCCGAGCTTCTGCACCGAGAGCTCCTCGCGCCGCCAGTCGGAATCCTGGTAGTCGGCGATGGTGGCGCGGCCGGCCTGATAGATGCCGAGTATCGCCAGCGTCGGGATCAGCACGGCTGCGGCGAGCAGGAACGGCGCGGCGCGCGTAAAGAACGCACGCAGCCGCAGCCAGAAATACAGGCCGATGCAGCCATGCACCCAGGCGATCAGCAGTACCGCCAGCATCAGCCACAGCCGGTTCGGCGAGGCGATGAAGAACGTGTACAGCTCCTGCGGGTAGAGCTTCTCGTGTCCGTACAGGGTCTTGCCGAGCCGCACACCGACGACGTGCGCGACGATCAGCATCGGGATGCTGAGGCCAAGCGTGAGCTGCAGCGGCTCGATCGCCTTCCAGTGGAACTCGCGGCGCTGATACAGCGCCCAGATCCCGAGCCCGGTATGTACCAGGCAGGCGCCATAGAACACGATCGCGACCGGCAGGAACTGCCAGAATTTGGTGTGGTAGTGCACCCCGATCGCCATCGCCTCGGTCGAGATATTGCCGAGCGCGTGGTTGAGGAAATGGCTGATCAGATAGGCGAACATGATCGCCCCCGTGACCAGGCGAACCTGCCGCTGGCCGACGCCGCGGGCCATGTCCTGCAAATGCTCGCGCGAGGGGGAGGCCATGTGATTCATATCGGCAATTCTAGTGCTTAATTCCCGCGCTGAACACCACCGCGGGTCCGGACGGGCCGCGGTAGCGGGCCGTGCGGCACGTTGACACTCCGTTAAGAGTCGAACAAAAAGCGCCGTGACGATAGCCCGAGCCCAATCCGGAGCCGATAACATCAGCGTTAAGCCGGCCCGTTCGCGCGCGCCGGATTGGCGTGGCGTCATCGCCGTGATCGTCGCCATGACCGCGATGCGGCTGGTCTATGCCCATGCGCTCGATCTGCGCACCGACGAGGCCTATTACTGGACCTGGTCGAAGGAGAACGTGCTGTCCTTCCTCGACCATCCCCCGATGGTCGCCTGGTTCATCCGTTTTGGCACAGCGATCCTCGGCGACACCAATCTCGGCGTCCGCCTCGGTGGCATCGTGGCGATGCTGGCCACCCAGCTCCTGCTCGCCGACATCGTCCGCCGCGTGACGTCAAACAATGTCCGTGCCGTGATGCTGGCGCTGCTGCTGCCGGAGGCCGCGCTGTATTACGGGTTGTTAATGGCCAAGGTCGCGCCCGACACGGCGCTGATCCCGTTTTCGGTTGCAATGTTGTGGTCGCTGGTGCGGCTCGCGCAAAGCAATGACGGGCGCTGGTGGCTCGCCGCAGGGCTGTTCGCCGGGCTGTCGCTGCTGTCGAAATTCACCGCGATCATGTTCGCGCCGGCGGTGCTCGCCTTTGCGCTGGTGCCGGACTGGCGCTGGCGCTGGCTGCGCAGCCCGTATCCCTACCTCGCCGCGCTGATCGCGATCGTCGTGTTCTCGCCTGTGCTGATCTGGAATGCGGAGCACGACTGGGCCTCGTTCCGCTTCCAGGCGGTGCGTGCCACCGCCGAGCGCGATCTCACGTTCCGTACGCTCGGCGAGTTCATCGGCATGCAGTTCGGCCTCGTCGGCTTCGTGCTGCTGCCGGTAACGCTGTTCGGGACAGTGCTGACGGCATGGCGCGGCTATGTCGGGCGCGAGCCGGTCGCGATCCTGCTTGCAACCGCGGTGCTGGTGCCGTTCGTCTATTTCCTCTGGAAGTCGCTGACCTTGCGGGTCGGCGACACCTGGCCGATGTTCCTGTGGCCGGCGGGCTTTGCGGCGGTCGCCATCAACGTTACGCGGATGCCGTTCGAGGGCTGGTCGCTCGGGCTCATCAAATCGACCGTCTCCTGGGCGCGGACTGCGATCACATCGGGCATCGTCTTCGTCGTCTGCGTCTTCCTCTACTACATGTTCGCGCCGTGGAATCTGATCGGCCGCACCGATCCGATCGGCACCGAGGCGGGCTATGATGTGGTGGCCGCGCATACCCTGGCGCAGGTGCAGGCGACCGGCGCGACCTGGGTCGCGACCACGGATTATCGCACCTATGCGATGCTGCGCTGGATGCTGCGCGGGCGGGTGCCGGTGATCGAGGTCAATGAGCGCGGCCGCTTCCAGGGCTTTGCCGATCCCGGCATCAGCTTGATCAGGGATCACGTCGGCATCTATGTCGGGCGCGAGCCCGAGAACAACCTGCCGCTATGGAGCGAGACATCAGCGGTGCGCCAGTCGCTGGAGCGCGTGACGCGCAGCTGGCGCGGCATGGTGATGGACACCTATGCGCTGGAGAAGATCAGCGGCTGGACACCCGATCTGTCGCCGCCGCCGGACACCACGTTCTTCCGCTGGCGGGTGCTGGCCTTCTCCTTCTCCCCGCGTGCGGGGAGAAGGTCGGGATGAGGGGGAGTCTCCGCGAGGACGGTGAGAGTTGGACCCGCGGATACTCCCCCTCACCCGGAATTTGCGCTTCGCGAAAATTCCGGCCTCTACCCGCAAGCGGGGCGAGGCGAAGACTGCTATTCCTCTTCCTCGCGCTTGCGGATCAGGTCCTTCGCCAGATCGGTCAGTGCCGGACGCGGCAGGGCGTTGAAGGGGAGCGGGCGGGTGACGTCGATCGCGGCGAGGCCGAGGCGGGCGGTCAACAGGCCGTTGAGCATGCCTTCGCCGAGGCGTTGTGACAGTTTGGCCGCGATGCCGTGGCCGAGCATCTGCTGGATCAGGCTGTCGCTCGCGGCCATGCCGCCGGTGATCGCGAGATGCGCAATGACATGGCGCAGCAGGCGGATCATGCCGAGCGCGCCGGGCCGGCCGCCATAGAGCCGCGCCAGCTGCCGGATCATCCGCAAGCTCGCCACGAACACGAACAGCACGTCGATCATCGCGCGCGGGCTGACCGCGGTGACGACCGAGACGCGCTGCGCGGCCGTCGACACCAGCCGCCGCGCCTCCTCGTCGAGCGGCGCCATCAGTTCGCGCTCGGCGAGGCGGATCATGTCGGCGCCGTCGATGATGTCGTCGGTGTGGCTCTGCAATGCGCTGCGGGCGCGGGCGAGCTGCGGGGTCTGGTGTGCGAGTTTGAGCAGGTCGGCGACAACAGCCCGGCTCGCGGTGCGGTCGTCGCTGATCAGCACCTCAGCCGCGCGCAGATGCAGCTTCTCGATGGTCGCCAGCCGCGCCAGGCCGACCAGCTCGCGCGTGGTCACGACGGCCAGCGCCACCGTGGCGATGACGGCGAGCCCGAGCCCGAGGACGCCGAGGCCTTCGTTGCGCGCGAACAGATCCTCGACCAGGTTGATCACGCCAAGCCCGGTGCCGAGCACCACAAGGCCCGCAACCGCGCTCCAGAACAGCGTGCCCGAGCGGAAGCCGCGGCGCGCCGGCAGCAGCGGCGTATCGACCGGCACCGGGAGCTGCGCGGGCTCGGCTTCGGGGACGATCTGGATCGTGCCGCGGCTGAGGCGGCTGTTGTCGTCGGGATCCATCACGACCACGCCGGGATCGTCGAGCTTGAACGTCGCCGGCCGCCGCGGGGGCGTCTTCTCGTTCATTGCAGTTTGTCTCCGATCAGGAACTGGAGGGCGCGGTCAAGGCGGATGTGAGGCAGCGCCGGCTCCGCATCGCCGCCTCGTTCCAGCTTCGGCGGCCGGAAGCGCAGGAAACGATAATCGGCGGCCTCGGCGCCGGCGCTCGAGAGGCCGCGGAATCCGCCGTTGAACAGCTCCTCCGGATTGTCGGGCAGGTCGCCCGGAAAGGTCGCAACTTCAGTTTCGCCATCCAGCGTCCCGCCATTGGCGACCTCGCCCGGTGCCGGCGTGCCGAGGATCGATGGTAGCCGGTCGCGGCCGCGTGCGACCTGCGCTTCGCGCGTGGCGCGCACCGCGGCGAGCGCCACCACGTCGATGGCAGCGCCGGCATATTCGGCGCGCTCGGTGGCCCTGGCCACGATCCGCCGCAGCACGGCTTCCAGCCGGTCGTGGCTCTGGTGGTGCAGATGGTCGGCCTTGGTCGCCGCGAACAGGATGCGGTCGATGCGCGGCCGGAACAGCGCGCTCAGGATCGTGCCGCGGCCGATCCGGAAGCAGTCGAGGATGCCGGCGAGCGCCGCCTCGAGATCGTGCAGCGCCTCGGGGCCGGCATTGAATGCGGCAAGCGCATCGGCGAGCACGATCTGGCGATCGAGCCGCGCGAAGTGGTCGCGGAAGAACGGCCGCACCACGACGTCCTTGTAGGCCTCGTAACGCCGCCGCATCATCGCCCATAGCGAGCCGTCGGGCGCGCTGCCGTCCACGGGCACGTCGAGCGGCGCAAAGGTCAGCGCCGGCGTATCGGCGAGATTGCCCGGCATCAGGAAGCGACCGGGCGGCAGCAAGCTCATCGCGAAGCGTTCGTCGCGGCAGGCGCGCAGATAATCGGTGAACAGTCTTGCTTCGGCGCGGGCGGCCTGCTCGTCCTCCTTGGCCTCGGGCTTCAGCGTGGCGAGATGGGCGTGCCAGGGCGCCGCGAGCTTTGCACGCAACGGCTCGCGCGACAGCGCCAGGCTCTCCGCCGACCATTGCTCGTAGCTCTTGTTCAGCAGCGGCAGGTCGAGCAGCCACTCGCCGGGATAGTCGACGATGTCGAGGGTCAGCGTGCGGTCCGCGCCATTTTGCCGCTGATACTCGATCACGAGCCGGAGCTCGGAGATGTCGGTGGTCGAGTTCGGCCAGCTCCGCTCCTCGATCAGGGTGCGGACATGGTTCTCATAGGCAAAGCGCGGCACCGCATCGTCGGGCTGCGGGGCGAGATAGGCGCGCGCGATCCGCCCCGAGGTATAGGCCTCGAACACCGGGAAGCGGCCGCCACGGGTCAGGCCATGCACCAGCGCCGTGATGAACACGGTCTTGCCGGCCCGCGACAAGCCGGTGACGCCGAGCCGCACCGTCGGCTTGAAAAGGCCCTCGCTATAGTCGAGCAGTGCCCGCGCCGACAGACGCGCTTCCTCGACGATATCAGAGAAGCGGGGGGGCATGGAGGGTTAACGAAAAGACCCGGCAGGAGGAGCCAAAGAGGCGGGCGATCACCCGCAAGGTGGCGATTATCGGGCCAAAATCAAGCTTCACATTTCCGGCGCCTTTGCGGGCGAGGGATTGCAGGGGGATTGAGCGCGTCACGCCACCCCATGGTCAAATCGGCACACCGGAAAGCCTGCATGACGGTCTTTCGCCTGAAGCAAATCTCGACCTCGATCCACGCGGCCGGCGCCGCGCTGTGGAACTACGACCGCGCCGAACTGATCGCCGACGGCGTCGTTCATCTCGTCGGCGTCTGTTTCGGGCTGGTTGCCGCCACCGCGCTGATCGTGCTGACCGCGGTCTATGCCGGTCCGTTCGATATTGCGGTGGTCTCGGTCTATGTCGCGGGCCTGCTCGCGATGCTGACGTTGTCGGCGACCTATAATCTCTGGCCGGTCTCGCGCGCCAAATGGATCCTCCGGCGCTTCGATCACTCCGCGATCTATTTGTTGATCGCCGCGACCTACACGCCGTTCATCGTGGAACTGAAGGACAGCATTTTCGCCATCGCGCTGCTGATCGGCGTGTGGTGTGTCGCGATCGTCGGCATCTGGCTGAAGCTCGCCTATCCCGGCCGCTTCGACCGGCTCGCGGTCGGGCTTTATCTTGCGATGGGCTGGAGCGGCATCATGCTCCACGACGCCGTCGTGAAGGCGTTGCCGGCGAAGGCGCTCGGCTTCGTGCTGGCGGGCGGCATTCTCTACAGCTTCGGGGTGATCTTCCACTCCTGGCGGCGGCTGCGCTTCCAGAACGCGATCTGGCACGGCTTCGTGCTGCTCGGGGCCGCCTGCCATTATACGGCGGTGTTCGACGTCGTGCTGGCGAGCTGAAGTTCTCGCCATCCGCGGCGGATGGGCTATCATAAGCCCGTAGGCCCGTCCTGCTCTCTCCCGTCACCCTGAGGAGCGCGGCACGCGCGTCTCGAAGGGTCGACGCCACCAGCCGGGCCGTGCATCCTTCGAGACGCGCTCCGCGCTCCTCAGGATGACGGGATAGATAGATGGGTGAGCAACGTGACAGCGCTCAAGCAAAGAAATCGGGAGGATAGCCATGCAGGTGGCAGGTAAAGTCGTGGTGGTCACCGGCGGTGGCAATGGCATCGGCAAGGCGTTGTGCGAGGCGTTCCACGCCGCGGGTGCGTCCAAGGTCGTGGTAGTCGACCTCGACCATGCGGCGGCCGAGCAGGTCGCGGCCTCGGTCGGCGGCGCCGCGTTCAAGTGCGATGTCGGGCAGGAGAAGAACATCCTGCACGTGATCGACGAGACCGAGCGCATGTTCGGTCCGATCGCGCTGTTCTGCTCCAACGCCGGCATCGGCGGCGGCTTCGATCCGCTGTCGAAAAATGCCGGCGGCACCTCGGACGAGCCGTGGTCGCGGAGCTGGGCGATCCATGTGATGGCGCATGTCTATGCCGCACGGCATCTGGTGCCGCGCATGAAGGCTCGCGGCGGCGGCTACTTCCTCAACACGATCTCGGCCGCGGGCCTGCTGTCGCAGGTCGGCAGCCCGGCCTATTCGACCACCAAGCACGCCGCGGTCGGCTTTGCGGAAAACCTCGCGATCTCGCACCGCGCCGACAACATCAAGGTCTCGATCCTCTGCCCGCAGGGCGTCGATACCAAGATGCTGCGCTCGATCCCGAGGGGGCCGCAATCCGGCGACGGCGATCTCTCCGCCGCGCAGGTCGCGCAGGATGCGCTCAAGGGCATCGAGCAGGAGACCTTCCTGATCCTGCCGCACCCGCAGGTGCTGGGCTACATGCGCAAGAAGACCGAGAACTACGACCGCTGGATCGGCGGCATGGCCAAGATCCAGGCCAAGATGCGGGAAGCGCACGGGAAGTGACCGAAGGTCATTTCGGGGGCGCGAAGCGAACCCGGAATCTCGAGATACGTAGCCCGGATGCAGCGCAGCGTAATCCGGGTCGAGCGTGCGCGCACAAATCCCGGATTTCGCTCCGCTTCATCCGGGCTACGAAACTTGCGCCGGTGCCATCCTCACACCTTGCCGAGCTGCGCGATCTTGTCGCGCAGATAGGCGTCCATCAAATCGGGAGCGGAGGCACCGAACATCCTGATGCGGCCGGTGTGCAGCAACAGCAGCAGGCCGGTGGCGTGCGCGAAGCAATCCACCATCACGGTGTTCGCCTTCTGCCTGGACGCGCCGAGCGCCTCGGCGGCTTCGGCGATCGGCAGATGCAGCGCGGCTTCCAGCGCGGCGTTCAGTTCGTGGTCGCGATCATGGCCGAGCCCGGCGGGCTTCATGCCGCCGCGGAACAGGTAGAAGCCCAGATCGAGGTCGCGCGGATGGTCCGCATAATAGCGGAAGAAGCCCATGCCGGCGGCGTGCAGCCTCTGTTTGGCGCCGCGCGTCGTGGCGACCGCCGCGCTGACGGCATCGCCGAGCGAGGCCAGCGATTGTCGCAGCACCTCGGCATAGATCGCTTCCTTTGAATCGAAATGGAAATACAGCGCCGCCGGGGTGTAGCCGGCCCGCGTCGCGATCGCCCGCAGGCTCGCGCCCTCGAGGCCTTCCTCGACGAACACGCTACGCGCCGCATCGAGGATCAGCTCCCGCTTGTGGCGGCTGACCGCTTCCTTCCTGCTCTCGCGCATCTGCATCGGCGAATCCGTTCTTGACTCAATTCTAACAGCATCAGATAATTTAACGGTGTTAGAATAAATGAGCAAGGGAGAAGCGCCATGCTGATGACGGCCGCGGACTACCGGGAATCCCTGCGCCGCTACAAGCCGCGGGTGTTTGTGAACGGCGAGGCCGTGGCGAGCGTCGCCGACGAGCCGTTGCTGGCGCCGGGCGTGGCGGGTGTCGGCGTGACCTACGATTTCGCGCATCGCGCCGAGCACGCGCCGATCATGACGGCGCGGCAGGGCACTTCGGGCAAGACCGTCAACCGGATGCTCCACATCAATGAGAGCTCGCAGGACCTGCTCTACAAGCTCGAGGCGGTGCGGCTGGTGTGCAGGACGTCGGGCTGCGCCCAGCGCTACCTCGCCCATGATGCACTGAACGGCCTCTATCAGGCGACGAAGCTGACCGACGATCGCCACGGCACGGACTACAGCCAGCGCTTCCTCAATTATCTGCACGAGGTGCAGGACCAGGACCTGACGCTCGGCATCGCCATGACCGATGCGAAGGGCGATCGCTCCAAGCGCCCGGGCCTGCAAGCCAATCCGGACGTCTATGTTCACATCAAGGAGCGCCGTCCCGACGGCATCGTGATCCGCGGCACCAAGGCGATCGTGACCGGCGCGCCCTACATGCACGAATTCCTGGTCATGCCGTGCCGGACCCATGTGCCCGATGACAAGGATTTTGCGGTCTGTTGCGCCGTGCCCGTCGATGCGCCCGGCGTCACCATCGTCGCGCGCCCGGCGGGCCGGCCCGGCGATGCATCGGCGAAATTCTCGGCGAAGTATGGCCAGTCGGTCGGCGTCGTGATGTTCGACGACGTGTTCGTGCCGCATGACCGCGTCTTCCTCGCCGGCGAGACCGAGGAGGGCGGCTTCCTCACCACGTCCTACGCCACGCATCACCGCCATTCCTGCATCGGCGCGCGTGCCGGCTTCGGCGATCTGTTGATCGGCGCCGGCGCCCTGATGATCGAGGCCAACGGGCTCGATGCCGAGAAGCACGCGCATATCCGCGATGCGATGGTCGAGTTGATCACCATCACCGAGAGCTTCTATGCCTGCGGCGTCGCGTCCTCGGTCTACTGCACGAAGGATCCGGCCGGCTCGGTGATGCCGGATGCGGTATTCTCCAACATCGGCAAGCTGCTGCTGGCGACCAAGATCTACGACATGCACCGCGTCGCGCATTACGTCTCCGGCGGGCTGATCGTCGCGCTGCCGGGTCCCGACGAGGACCACAATCCGGAGACGCGTGCCTCGCTCGCCGCTGTCATGGGCGGGCGGCCCGATATTCCGGCCGAGCAGCGCGCCGAGGTGGCGCGGCTGATCGAGGACCTCACGGTGTCGCACGAAGCCGGCTGGTACTCCGTGATCTCACTGCACGGCGGCGGTTCGCCGGAGGCGATGAAGCGCGAGATCTGGCGCAACTATCCGGTGATGGACAAGGCCGAGCTGGTCGAGAATTTGCTCGGCCGCGGCCTTGTCGACGAGGGGCAGCGGGTGTCGAAGCAGCCCGGCCGCTGCTGCGCCACCGGCTGCGAGGTGCCGGCGCCATCGGAGCGGGTGCCTGATCTCGTGAGGTGAGCATCCCCGTCAGGCTCCCTCTCCCGCTTGCGGGGGAGGGCTGGGGTGGGGGCTCTCTCCGCGAGCCACACCGTGGAAGGAGCCCCCACCCGCATCGCATTTTCAATGCGATGCGACCTCCCCCGCAAGCGGGAAAGGTGCAGGCAGTCTGCCGCAAGATCGACTAGTCATGCTCCATCGTGCTTTGCTCTGGGCGGTCGCCGCTACGCTCATGCCTTCTGCGCGTAGAGCAACGGCACCGCGGAATCGACCATCACCTCGATCAGGCTGGCGCCCGGATGCGAGAGGGCGTGCTGGTAGGCGCCCGGAAGCTCGGCCGATTTCGTCACCCGCACCGCATCGCAGCCCATGCCTTCGGCGAGCTTGACGAAATCGATGCCGGGCAGGTCGAGGCCCGGCACGTTGCGCACCTGCATCACCTGGCTGAACGAACGCATCGCGCCGTAGCCGGAATTGTTCATCACAACGACCGTCAGCGGCAGCTTGCGCTGCGCGGCGGTCCACAGCGCCTGGATCGAATACATCGCCGAGCCGTCGCCGATCAGGCAAACCGTGCGCCCTGTGCTGCGGCCGATCGCCATGCCGACCGCGGCCGGCAGACTGTAGCCGAGGCCGCCGCTCGCCATGGTGTAGAAACTGTCCTGGCCGCGCATCGGCATTGCCTTCTGCATCAGCGGGCGATGCGACGGCACTTCCTCGACCAGCGCATCGTGCGGTCCCATTGCGGCCGAGAGTGCATGCAGCGCGTATTCGGCAGGGATCGGATCGCCGGCCGCGGGCGCCGGCGGCAGGACGCGGCCCTGCGATGCGGTGCGCCTGGTTTCGGGCAGCATCTCGAGCAGCGCCGTCAGCGCTGGCTTCATGGTGGCGACGATGCTGTGGCCGGTCGGCGTCATCGCGGCGGCATCGGGATCGTCGGTGATCTGGAAGATCGTGGTCGTGCCGTCGAAGATCGCGGCATGGCCCTCGACATGGAAGGTGAAGACCGGCGCGCCGACCACGACGACAAGATCGTGATCGCGCAAGGCATCGGAGAGCTGGCCCGGTGCGGCATGCAGGAAGCCGGCAAATTGCGGGTGCCGCTCGGGGAACGAGCAGCGCGCCGAGAACGGGCTGGCCCAGACCGCAGCCTTCGTCTTCTCGGCGACGTCAACCATGAGGCCGACAGCCTCGGCGCGATCGACGGCGGGGCCGACGACGAGGGCGGGGCGCTTGGCCTCGCCGAGCGCGGCCACCAGCGCCTGCATCGCGGCCGCATCGGGGCCAACCTCGCGGCTGACCTGACGCGCCTCGAGCGGCTGCGTTGCATGCGCCCAGTCGTCGATCGGCACCGAGACGAAGGTCGGCCCGCAGGGCGGCTGCATCGCGACATAATAGGCGCGTGCGATCGCGGCCGGCACGTCCTCGGCGCGCGCCGGCTCGACCGCGAATTTCACGTAAGGCCGCGGGAATTCGGAGGCGCGCTCGGCATAGAGGAACGCCTGCAGCGGCATGATGGAGCGCGCCTGCTGGCCGGCGGTGATCACGAGCGGGGTCTGGTTGCGATAGGCGTTGTAGATGTTGCCGAGCGCGTTGCCGACGCCGGCCGCCGAATGCAAATTGACGAAACCGGCATTGCGCGTCGCCAGTGCGTAGCCGTCGGCCATGCCGACCACGGAGGCCTCCTGTAGGCCGAGCACGTAGTCGATGTCGTCGGGCCAGTCGCTCAGGAACGGCAGCTCGGTCGAGCCGGGATTGCCGAATACCTTCTTGATGCCCCACGCGCGCAGGAGGCCGAAGGTGGCGTCCTTGACGGTGACGGTCTTGCCCTTGCTGGCGGCGGGTTTGCGGGACGACATCGGGCGGTTCCCATTGCTGTCTTGTTACGTTCCGTCATTGCCTGGAGCAAAAGCGGAAAAGCAATCCACCTCTCGATGGATTGCCTGGCGATGTCAAGCCGCTGCCCCCATAGTTGCCACGGCAACGGCTGAAATTTGCGCGGGCGCCTATCCCGTCATCCTGAGGAGCGCGCTTTTGCGCGCGTCTCGAAGGATCGACGGCCACCGGCCGGGCCGTCGATCCTTCGAGACGCCGCTTCGCGGCTCCTCAGGATGACGGGACGACATTTCGCAGTGGCTGCTAATTGGCCTTCTGCAGCGCAGCGGTCTGCTTGGCGAGCTGCTTGTCGAAATCCTGCTCCAGCCCCGCCACATAGGTGGCGTTTTCGCCCGGTTTGACGAACGGGTTCGGCGCGCCGTCCTTCATCTCCGCGCGCTTGGCCTGCATGTCGTAGACCTCCGGATGCGGCCCGAGCAGCACGTCGACCTTCATCGCCTTGACCTTGGCGAAGGTCGAGCGGTAGTCGTCGACGATGCCGGGGTAGGTTGGGCGGCCGACCAGCCGGTTCAGCGCCACCGTTCCGCTGCAGAAGAACAGCACGTTGCGCTGCTGGTTGCCGTCTTTCACCGTCATCTCCCAGCTGGTGCAGCCGGGTGAATGGCCGGGTGTGGTGTGCGCGGTCAGCGTCACGTCGCCGAGCGTCACCTTGTCGCCTTCCTTGACGGTGCGGTCGACCTTGACCGGCGCAAAGGCAAGATCGGCGTTGTTCTCGTCGCCCGGATAATAGCCGCCCTCGAGCAGCGGCTTGTCGCGCTCGCCCGCGATCAGCTGCGCGCCGGTCTCTTTCTTGATCTCGGCAAAGCCGCCGGTGTGATCGAGATGGGCGTGGGTGTTGAGGATGATCTTGATGTCGCCTTCCTTGAAGCCGAGCTTGGCGATGTTGTCCTTGATCATGCCGGTCGACTGCTGCATCGCCGTGTCCATCAGGATCAGCCCTTGCGACGTCTTGATGATATAGACCGCGATCCCGTCAGTGCCCACGTAGTAGATATTGTCGACCAGCTGGAACGGTTCGAACGGTGCGGTCCATTTCTTCATGACAACAGCCATGAAATCCTTGAGCGTCTGCGCTTGCGCCCCGGTTGCGATCAGCGCGAGCGCGCACAGCGCGGCTGCGATCGTCCTCATGGTTGCCTCCCGATTTGTTGTTGTTTGTGCACGGAGCCGCACTATGCGTGCCGGCAAGGCCGATCGCAAGATACGGACAGCAAGCAGCCGGACATGCCACCGCGTGTCCGGCGCATGCATGCCTGTTCCGCGTTCAGCTCGCGTATTGTGCGATGCCGTTGCCGAACGACCAGTTCTCCTTGGCGACCTCGACCAGGTTGATGAAGATATCGTCCGGACGTCCCTGCAGCTGGCTCTGGAAATCGTCCACGATCCGCTTGTAGAACGCCTTCTTCATCTCGACCGTACGCCCGGCATTCAGCGTGATCTGGATGAAGATGAGATCGTCGCTGTAGGTGTTGCCCAGATAGCTGTCGGCATAATTCAGGTCGCCGCGATCGTGCTCGGTGATGACCTGAAACTTGTCATTCTCGGGCACGTTGATCACCTCGCGCATCGCCTTGTAGATGATCTCGCCCAGGGTCTTGCGATACTCGGCGGACTTGCCGCGCTTCAGGTCGATACGAACGAATGGCATGGTGGTCTCCGTTTGTTATGCGGGGCTCGGCCATGAGAGACCCGCGTGATGGAAATGGTTCAGCAGTGTGACAGCAATTGCGTTGTCCGCTTCGTCGGCGGCGGCGCCAAAGGGGCTCAGCGGCTCGCCTTGAAGGCCTCCCATCGCGCATCGCGCTCTCTTTGGTACTTGGGCGTCCGCTCGCCCACCATGTCGGCGCGGCGCACCGGCTCGCCGCAGGACTCGCAGACCGGACCGAGCCCGGCCGGCTTGCCGCAGACGAGATGGGTGTAGTTCATTGCGCGGCCTTCCCGCGGTGACTTGCACCAGGTCTCGCCCCAGGCGCGCAGCGCCATCAGCACCGGAAAAAACGCTTCGCCCTTCTCGGTGAGGTGATATTCGTGGCGCACCGGGTGCTTGTTGTAGACGCGCCGCGTCACCAGACCGTGCGCTTCCAGCTTTTTCAGCCGTGCCGTGATCATCTGCGGCGTGCCGCCGGACTGCGCCTGGATCTCCTCGAAGCGATGATTCCGCGCGAACAGTTCGCGCAGAACAAGTACTGTCCAGCGGTCGCCCACAACGGTTTCGGCGCGAGCGACAGGGCACAGCGTTTGGTCAGCCGCGTTGTCCTTCATTTTGGTCATCACGTTTTCTTCAGCAGGCTTGTTACTATGATTTTCATAGTAATATGGCCTGGCATCATCGCAAATGCAATGGGCCGTTCGCGGCCCTGTTCCTCAGCATCAAGGAGCGAGCCATGACCACCGACAACAGGGGACCGGCAGCGGCCAAAGTTGATCTGAAGCTCGAGGTCGTCGTCATTCCGGTGTCCGACGTCGACCGCGCCAAGCGCTTCTATCAGGACCTGGGCTGGCGGCTAGATGCCGACTTCGTCAGGCCCGACGGTTCGCGCGCCGTGCAACTGACGCCGCCGGGTTCGCCGACCTCGATCCATCTCGGCTCGGGATCCGCGCTGCCGCGCTTCCTGATCGTGAACGACATCGAAGCGGCGCGCGCCGAGCTGATCGCGCGCGGCGCCGATGTCAGCGAGGTGTTTCACCGCGGCGCGGAAGGCCGCATCAAGGGGCCGGACCCGGACCGGCCGAGCTACGGGGCGCTCGCCACGTTCAACGATCCCGACGGAAACGCCTGGCTGCTGCAGCAGGTGACGCAACGCCTGCCCGGGCGGGTCGACGGCAACAGCACGAATTTCTCCTCATCGGCCGATCTCGCCGCCGCGCTGCGCCGCGCGGCAGCAGCCCATGGCGAGCACGAGAAGCGGACCGGCGGGCACGATGCGAACTGGCCCGATTGGTACGCCGACTACATCGTCAGCGAGCAGGCCGGCAAGCCGCTGCCCGAGTGAACGGAGCGCGTCATTGAAGCAAATCCAACCGGGCGCCTGATGGCCAAGGAGCGATCGATGTCCCAGATCACCTATCCACGCGAGCGAACCGCGCTGCTTCTCGTCGATCCCTACAATGATTTCCTGTCCGAGGGCGGCATGGTCTTTCCACGCATCAAGCCGGTCGCCGACGAGGTCGGGCTGCTCGACAATCTGCGCCAGCTCGACGGCGCGGTCCGGGCCGCCGCCATCCAGGTGGTGATCGTCCCGCACCGCCGCTGGGAGCCGGGCGATTACGAGGATTGGGATCATCCCAATCCGACCCAGCGCTTGATCATGCAGCGCCACAGCTTTGCGCGCGGCGAATGGGGCGGGGATTGGCATCCGGACTTTGCGCCCAAGCCCGGCGATCTGATCGCCCAGGAGCATTGGGGGCAGAGCGGGTTCGCCAACACCAATCTCGATTTCCTGCTGAAGCAGAAGGGTGTCACGCATGTGATCGTGGTCGGGCTGCTCGCCAACACCTGTATCGAGTCGACCGCCCGCTTCGCGATGGAGCTCGGCTACCACGTGACGCTGGTGCGCGACGCCACCGCCGCCTTCTCGCACGACATGATGCACGCCGCCCACGAGTTGAATGGCCCGACCTACGCCCATTCCATCCTGGCAACCGCCGAGGTGATCGCGGCGTTGCCGGCGGCCTCTCTTTCCAAGGAGACAGTCAAATGACCACAACATCGAAGACACCAGCTGCAATCGCGACAGGCCAATTGAACCAGGACGCCATCGACCAGGACCGGCGCAGGCTGCTGACGGGCGCGGCGCTGGGCCTGATCGCTGCCGGTGCTGCCAGCCTGTTTCCCGCGCATCCCGCCGCGGCGGCCAGCAGCGATGCGATCCGGCCATTCCGCATCAACATTCCCGAAGAAGACCTTGTCGACCTTCGCCGCCGTCTGGCCGCGACCCGATGGTCCGACAAGGAGACCGTCAACGACGACTCTCAAGGCGTTCCGCAGGCGATGCTGCGCGATCTCGTCCGCTACTGGCAGACCGACTACGACTGGCGGAAGGTGGAGGCGCGGCTCAACGCCCTGCCGCAGTTCGTCACCGAAATCGACGGGCTGGACATTCACTTCATTCACGTTCGCTCGAATCATGACAATGCGCTGCCGCTGATCGTCACGCATGGCTGGCCGGGTTCGGTCATCGAGCAGATGAAGATCATCGATCCCCTGACCGATCCGACCGCGCACGGCGGCAGCGCGTCGGACGCGTTCCATCTCGTGATTCCATCGATGCCGGGCTACGGATTCTCCGGCAAACCGACCACGGTCGGCTGGGATCCCCAGCGCATCGCGCGGGCCTGGGTTCAATTGATGACGCGGCTCGGCTACGCCAAGTTCGTGGCGCAGGGCGGCGACTGGGGTTCGCCGGTCTCCAATGAAATGGCCAAGCTTGGTGCGCCGGAGTTGCTCGGCATTCACGTCAATCTCCCTGGCGTCGTTCCGCCCGAGGTCCTCAACGCGGTCGTTTCGGGTGGTCCCGCGCCGGACAATCTGTCAGCAGAAGAGCAGCACGCCTTCGACCAGATCAAGCTTCAGTCAGTTCACATGAAACGGCGCGCCTATGCGCTGATTATGGGCACGCGCCCGCAGACGCTTGCGGCCTTTGCGGATTCGCCGGCGGGCCTCGCCGCATGGCTGCTCGATCACGGCGACGGCTATGCCCAGCCGGCCTCCGCGATGCAATCAGCCGTGCTCGGGCGCGCAGTCAATGGACATTCCGCCGGCGCACTGACCCGCGACGACGTGCTCGACAACATCACGCTCTACTGGCTGACCAACACGGCGGTCTCTTCGGGGCGCCTGTACTGGGAGAACAAGACCAACCTTTATCTGCCCGCCAATGTCGCGATCCCGGCCGCCGTCACCGCGTTTCCCGGCGAGAGCTTCGTGGCGCCCCGAAGCTGGGCGGAAAAGGCCTATCACAAGCTGATCTACTTCCATCAGGCCGAGGCCGGCGGCCATTTCGCGGCGTGGGAGCAGCCCGACATCTTCAGCAGAGAGGTTCGGGACGCGTTCCGACCGCTGCGCAGCTGATCTGAATGTTCAATACAACCGAAAGGAGTATCCATCATGCCAAAGCTTGCAATCATCGCCACCGTCGAGGTCGCGCCGGGTAAGCGGGATGAGGTGCTGCCGCTGTTGATGGCGCACCGTGCCCGTTCGTTGAGGGATGAGCCGGGCACGTTGCAGTTCGATGTTCTTGTGCCTCGCGAGGATGCTTCGAAGCTGCTGCTCTACGAGGTCTATCAGGACGACGCCGCGTTCGCGGCACATCGCAATGCGCGATCGATCGCACAGTTTCGCGAGGAGACCGCGGCACTGGGCGTCAAGGTTGCCGGGACCTGGTGCACGCCCGCCGAGTAGACATTGTCGTCGCCGTCGCAGCTGCGGGATCAGACCATCTGACGCAGCAGGTCGATCAGGCGGCCGCATTCATCGTCCGTGCCGACCGTGATGCGCAGGAAATCCTCGATCCGCGGCTTCTGGAAATGCCGCACCAGCACGCCGCGCTCGCGCAGTTTCCCGGCGAGATCCGCGCCGCGATGACGCCACCGTGGCGGGCGAACACGAAATTTGCATGCGACGGCAGCACTTCGAAGCCGAGCTCGGTGAGGCCGCGGGCGAGCGCCTCGCGGCTCCGGATGATGCGTTGCCGGGTCTCCTCAAACCATGCGTCGTCCTCGATCGAGGCGACGGCACCCGCGATCGCGAAGCAATCCAGCGGATAGGAGTTGAAGCTGTCCTTGACGCGCTCCAGCGCCTCGATCAGCGGACGCTGGCCGATGGCGAAGCCGACGCGCAATCCCGCCAGCGCGCGCGACTTCGACAGGGTCTGGATCACCAGCAGATTGTCGTGGCGCGCGACCAGCGGCACGGCGCTCTCGGCGCCGAAATCGACATAGGCCTCGTCGACCACCACCAGCCGGTCGGGATGCTCAGTGACCAGCGCCTCGATCGCGGCGCGCGGCAACGCGATGCCGGTCGGTGCGTTGGGATTGCACAGCAGGATGGCGCTGCCCGGCCGCCGGTAGTCTGCAAGCTGTATCCGCATCGCGGCATCGAGCGGGACCGTCTCGTAGCCGACGCCATAGAGCCGGCAATACACCGGATAGAAGCTGTAGGTGATGTCGGGAAACAGCAGCGGCGCATCGTGCTTCAGCAGTGCCGGAAAGGCATGAGCCAGCACCTCGTCCGAGCCGTTGCCGACGAACACCTCGTCGGACGTGACGCCATAGCGCGTCGCGATCGCCTCGCGCAGCGCGGTTGCGCGCGGATCCGGATAGAGCCGCAGGCGATCCGTGGCCGCTGTGATCGCCGCGATCGCGCGCGGCGACGGCGGGTAGGGATTCTCGTTGGTATTGAGCTTGATGAGGCCGTCGATCTTGGGCTGCTCGCCGGGCACGTAGGGCGACAGGTTGTGGACGACCGAACTCCAGAAGCGACTCATGATCTGCGATCCAGGGATGAATGCGATCACAATACGGAATACGAGGCGCTGATGAAAGTACCTCTTTATTCTCAAGCATTCTGATGTGTGTCGCGCTCGCGACCTACCAGGTCGCCGTGCCCTTCATGGTCGGCTGGCCCTCGGCATTGGCGGTCCACAGCTCCATGCCGCCGTCCTTGTCGTTGGCGTTGATCGAGAACTCGCTGCCCTCGAACAGCGGCTGCACGCCGCGATAGGTGAGCTTCTTCGGCGGCTTGCCGCCGCGCAGCTTGGCGGCGAGTTCGACAATGAAGGAGGCTTGCAGCGGGCCGTGGAAGATCAAGCCCGGATAGCCCTCGACCTTGGTGACGTAGTCGCGATCGTAGTGGATGCGGTGGCCGTTGAAGGTCAGCGCCGAATAACGAAACAGCAGCACCGGATCGGAGACGTGGCTCTCGCGATGCTGCGCAGTCGGGGGAGGCGGCGGCGCCTTGGCGGGCGCTGCGGCTTGTGTGCTCGTCATCTCGCGATAGACGATGTCTTGCCGCTCGCGGACCGCAAGCCCGCGCGAGGTCGTCACCTCGTGATGGACCGAGACGAAGCACAGCGTGCCGGTCGAGCCCGATTTCACCGTGACGTCGGCGATGCGCGAGGTGCGTTTGGCGTCATCGCCGATGCGCAACGCGTCGAAGAATTCGAGTTCGCCGCCGGCCCACATCCGGCGCGGCAGCGGCACCGGCGGCAGGAAGCCGCCGCGGGTCGGGTGGCCGTCGGGGCCAAGCTGCGACATCGGAAATACCGGCTGCGCCAGGCACCAATGCGTGGTCCACGGCGCGGCGTCGCCGGCTTTCGGCTCGCCGATCTCCTGGAAAAGCGTCGCACGCAGTCCCATCACGAGATATTTGGTGACGACGTCGGAGGCCTGCTGGGAGCGGCCGATCCACTGGCGGAGGCGATCGAGGTCGAGTTTATCGGTCATGACTGTGTTGCCCGGGCAGGAGGGGTCTCAGGATCGTTTGATGCGCTCGCCGATCGCAGGCACCTTGCCGTAGTGCCTGTCCTCGCCGACCACAATCGCGGCCGGTGCCGGATAGCTGACACGGCCGTTCGGCGTGTCGACCTCGATACGGCGCAGATGCGGATGTTTGGCGAGGTCATCCATGCTGTTGACCTCGGCGAAGGCGATGTCGGCCTCGGCGAGCTTCGCCAGCAAGTCCTCGCGCGTCAGCTTGCCGAAACTGTCGCCGACGATCTGGTCGGTAGCCGCGCGGTTGCGCACGCGCTCGACCATGTTGGCAAAGCGCGGATCGTCGGGCAGGCCGGGCTGGCCCAGCACCTTGGCGCACAGCGTCTTCCACTCGCGCTCGCTCTGGATCGAGATCAGGATCTCCTTGCCGTCCTTCGAGCGGAACACGCCGTAGGGCGCGATCGAGGGATGGGCGAGGCCGATCCGCTTCGGCGACTTGCCGTCCTCGGCATTGAGCAGCGGCACGGTGAGCCAGTCGGCCATCACGTCGAACATCGAAATGCGGATATCGGCACCCTGGCCGGTGCGGCCGCGCCCGATCAGCGCTTCGAGGATCGACGCATGCGCGGTGGCGCCGGTGGCGACATCGACGATCGACATGCCGACGCGCGAGGCGCCTTCGGGGCCGCCAGTGATCGAGGCGAGGCCGCTCTCGGCCTGGATCAGGAGGTCATAGGCCTTGCGGTCGGCGTACGGACCGGTGTCGCCATAGCCGGTGATCGTGCACATGATCAGTTTCGGGTAGTCCTTGCGCAGCCGCTCGCGTGAGAAGCCGAGCTTGTCCATCGAGCCCGGCTTCAAATTCTGCAACAGCACGTCGGCGCCCGCGATCAGCTCTTCCAACTGCGCGCGGCCTTCCTTGGTGGCGAGATCGACCACGGCCGAATCCTTGCCGCGGTTGAGCCAGACGAAATAGCTGCTCTGGCCCTTCGCCGCGGCGTCGTAGCCGCGGGCGAAATCGCCCTCGGGCCGCTCGATCTTGATGACATGAGCGCCGGCATCGGCCAGGCGTGACGAGCAGAACGGCGCAGCGACCGCCTGTTCGACGGCAATGACGGTCAATCCCTCAAGCGGCAGCATGATCTGAGAACTCAGTAGGAGCGGGGCATGCCGAGCACATGCTCGGCGACGAAGGACAGGATCAAATTGGTCGAGATCGGCGCCACCTGGTAGAGCCGGGTCTCGCGGAATTTGCGCTCGACGTCGTATTCCTCGGCGAAGCCGAAACCGCCATGGGTCTGCACGCAGGCATTGGCCGCTTCCCAGGAGGCATCCGCCGCCAGCATCTTGGCCATGTTGGCTTCCGCGCCGCAGTCGAGGCCGGCTTCATATTTGCGGGTGGCTTCCTTCACCATCAATTCGGCCGCGCGCATCGAGGCGTAGGCTTTCGCGATCGGGAACTGGATGCCCTGGTTCTGGCCGATCGGCCGGCCGAACACGCTGCGCTCCTTGGCGTAGTTGGTCGCCTTCTGGATGAACCACTTGGCATCGCCGACGCATTCGGCGGCGATCAGGATGCGCTCGGCATTCATGCCGGAGAGGATGTAGCGGAATCCCTTGCCTTCCTCGCCGATCAGGTTCTCCGCCGGCACCTTCATGTCGGTGAAGAACACTTCGGTGGTGGCGTGGTTCATCATGGTGCGGATCGGGCGAATTTCGAGGCCCTTGCCCTTCACCTCGCGCATGTCGACGATGAACACCGAGAGCCCGTCGGTGCGCTTCTTGGACTGCTCCTTCGGCGTGGTGCGCGCCAGCAGCACCATCAGGTCGGAATATTCGGCGCGGCTGGTCCAGATCTTCTGGCCGTTGACGACGTAGTGGTCGCCCTCGCGGCGTGCGAAGGTCTTCAGCGAAGAGGTATCGGTGCCGCTGGTCGGCTCGGTAACGCCGAACGCCTGCAGCCGCAATTCGCCGGTCGCGACCTTCGGCAGATACTTCGCCTTCTGCGCGTCGTTGCCGTGCCGCAGCACGGTGCCCATCGTGTACATTTGGGCATGGCAGCCGCCGCCGTTGCAGCCGGCGCGCTGGATCTCTTCCAGGATCGCCGCCGCGGCAGACAGCTTCAGGCCCGCGCCGCCATATTCCTCGGGGATCAGCACCGAGAGATAGCCGGCCTCCGTCAGCGCATCCACGAACTCCTTCGGATAGGCCATCTGGCGGTCGAGCTTGCGCCAGTATTCGCCGGGAAACTGCGCGCAGAGTTTTGCGACGGCGTCGCGGATGTCTGTATGGTCGTCGGTGTGCTGATCGTGTGCGGTCATGATTTCGCTTTGCCGAGAGGTTGCGCCAGAGCGTTTTCGGGCGAAGCGGAAACCGGTTCGCGTGAGGAAAACGCCCGCTGTTGTGGGGTCCCGGTAAACTCCCTATGCTGTTTTGTTATAGCGTATGAACCTGCCTTCCAGGATTGGCAAGTATGGATTTCCGCCAGCTTAGGACCTTTGCGTGCGTCGCGGAACTCGGGAGTCTGAGCAAGGCATCCGATACCCTGCGGGTCGCGCAGCCGGCGCTGAGCCGACAGATCAAGCTGCTGGAGCACGAGCTGCGCACCGAATTGTTCACGCGCAACGGCCGCGGCATGGTGCTGACTGATGCCGGCCGGCTGCTGCTGGCGCGGACCGGCGGTATCGTGCGGCAGATCGACCAGATCCGCGACGACATCCAGTCCGCGGGCGGTGCGCCGTCCGGGCGCGTCGTGCTCGGGCTGGTGCCGACGGTGAGCTGCGTGATTTCGGCGCGGCTGGCGCGGCGCACGGTGGAACGCTACCCCGGCATCTCGCTCTGCATCGTCGAAAGCTACAGCGGCCATCTGATCGAGTGGCTGCATCGCGGCGAGATGGACCTTGCGGTGATCTACGGCCCGTCGGTCGATCTGCACCTGGCGGTGCAGAGCCTCGGCCGCGACTCGATCGTCGCGGTTGGCCCGCGCGGCAGCGGGCTGAAGCAGAAGAAGCAGGTCGATATCGGCTGGCTGCTGCGCCAGCGCCTGGTGCTGCCAAGTCATTCGCACGGGCTCCGCGCCATGATCGAGCATGCGGCGGCGAAGAAGAAGGTCACGCTCGACGTCAAGCTCGAGGCGGATTCGTTCCGCGTGCTGACGAGCCTGGTCGAGGAGGGGCTCGGATACACCATGCTGCCGCCGTCCTCGGTGCGCGGCGAGGTTGCCGACGGCCGGCTCGAGACCGCGCCGATCGCGCGGCCCGCGCCACGGCGCGAGCTGACCCTGGCCTCGCCGGTCGAGCATCCCGGCTCCAACGCCATCACGCTGATCGCAAAATTGCTGCGCGACGAGGTCGCCGCGTGCCGCGCCGAGGGGCTCTGGGATATCCAGCTCGCCTGAGCGCGGCTTCGCATCACTTCACCTGGAAGCCGAGATGGCCGCGGAAACGGTTCTTCAGATAGGTGCCGTCGCGCGGCGGCAGCGCGCGCTCGACTTCGCCGGCCGCGATGCGGATGCGCGCCAGCCGCGGACCGCCAGCGAGATCGCGCAGGCTCGCGCGGAAGCGCTCGATGCCGGCCATGTCGGCGATGTCGGAGACATTGCCGATGCCCGCGCCGCTCGCGATCACCTCGAGCCTCGCCCCTAAGCCGGAATGGCTGAGCTGCATCCCGGTCTCGCCGAAA
The DNA here is from genome assembly GCF_054057015.1 of Bradyrhizobium sp. JR3.5. Taxonomy (NCBI): domain Bacteria; kingdom Pseudomonadati; phylum Pseudomonadota; class Alphaproteobacteria; order Hyphomicrobiales; family Nitrobacteraceae; genus Bradyrhizobium; species Bradyrhizobium sp. JR3.5. The sequence continues at coordinate 1,163,425 of NZ_JBSRYV010000002.1, read as the reverse complement.
TGGCCGTTGTCGAGCACCGCGATCGAGAGATTGCCGGGCTGCTTGGTGGCGATAGTCAAGAGGCTGCCGATCCCCATAAGCTGCTCGCCGTCGCCGGTGACGACCAGCACCGGGCGCTTCGGCTGCGCCAGCGCAAGGCCGAGCCCGACCATCGCGGCGCCGCCCATCGCGCCCCAGAGATAGAAATTGCTCGCGTGCTCGCCGGCGTCGAACACGTCATAGGATGAGGAGCCCAGACCGGAGATCACGAGCAGGTCGCCGCGCTCAGCGAGCAACGCCTTCACGGCGGCGCGGCGGTCGAGAGTACCTGTTGGCGCTGACATCAATGCGTCTCCCTGGTCCACTTCTTGCGGCCGATCATCCGCTGCGAGATCAGCACCGCGACCTGCTGGTCGCCGTCATAGGCGAGCGAGGCGGCGGCCGAGATCACTTCCTCGGCGTCATCGGGGTTCTCCAGCCGCAGCACGGTGGTGCCCATGATCTCGAAGGCCTGCGGTGTCGCACGGCCCATCGGGATCTGCCAGGGATTGAACTCGGCCCATTCGCCGCGCATCGTCACCAGCGTGAGCAGCGGAAAGCGGCAGCTCGCCATCAGCGACAGCATGTTGACGCAATTGCCGACGCCGCTCGATTGCATCAACAGCACTGCGCGGTCGCCGCCGAGCCAGGCGCCGGCAGACAATGCCACGCCTTCCTCCTCGGTCGTCAGCACCGTGGTCTTGATGTCGGCATCGGCGTGCGACAGCTTGATCAGCTTCGAGTGTCCGGCATCGGGAACGTAGGACACTTGCGCCACGCCAAAGTTCTTCAGCGTGCGGTAGATCGCAACCGGCCAGTCCCGGCTGGTCGCGCTGTCCTGGTGAACGGCAATCTGGTCCATCGTGGCCTCGGCTAGGGGCGCGCAGTGGCGCGTCCTCACCGAAGCCCTTTACCGCGCGAGCAGACTTAATCCCCTTCGCATCTGGCTCGCGCAGCTATACCGGATTTGTATACCTCCGTCAGCGCGGCCGGGACCCTCGAACTCAGGCGTTCGGCTGCAGAAACGTGCCGTATTGCTTGCTCGCGACGACCGCGGCGGCGGCCTCTCCGATGACGCGCATCGCCGCCATCATCGGCCATGGCCCAAGGCTGACCCGGCGCACGCCGGCGCGGGCAAGCTCCGGGATTTCAGGAACGCCCCGCGTCACCATGATGTTGACCGGCAGCGGCGTCAGTTGAACGAGCCGCTCGATCAGCGCGAGGTCGGTGAGCCCCGGTACAAAAATTCCGTCGGCGCCGGCATCGGCATAGAGCTTCGCGCGGCGTGCCGCTTCATTCAGGCATTGCTCCGGCGAGCCGAACTTCAGCAGAAACGGATCGGTTCGCGCATTGATGAAGAGGTGAATGCCGAGCTGTTGCGCGGTGTCGCGCACCGCCCTGATCTTGGCGGCATGCTGCTCGGGATTGGCGAGCTGCCGCTTGCCGCCCAAAAGCCCGTCCTCGATATTGATGCCGATCGCGCCGGCCTTCAGGATCCTCGCCGCCGAATGCGCGGCGGCGTCCGCCGTGTCGCCATATCCGGCCTCCAGATCGATCGATACTGGAACAGAGACCGAAGCGGTCATTCGCGAGACCAGGCCTTCCACGATGTCGAGCGGGGCATTTTCGCCGTCGGCAAAGCCGAGCGCGGACGCCACCGCGCCGCTGCTTGTCGCGATAGCCGGCGAGGTCTTCGCGATCGCCTTGGCGGTCGCGACATCCCAGGCATTGAACAGGATGAGAGGATCGCCCGTCCTGTGAAGAGCATGAAATGCTTCGGCGTATTGCTGCTGTGTCGTGGCGTCCATTGCGCGCACTCCTGGTTGGAGAGAATTCGAAAGACTGCCGTGGCCGCTGGTTGCGGCGTGCCTGTTCAGCCGGCGGCGTGGGTCTTGAACCAGTCCATGATCAGACCGGTGACCTCGGCCTCACGCTCGAGGTGCGGGAAGTGCCCGACATCGGGCAGGACAACGCGCTGATGTGGCCCCTTGAAGAGCGGCTCTTCCTTCATCGAATACCGCGCTGTCGGATCGTTGCCGCCATAAATCGTCAGCGTCGGCGTATGCATGTCGTTGATCGGCAGGCGCCCCGCAACGCCCGCATCGACCAGGCCATTGTAGTATTTCAGCGCCGCCTTCATGGTGCCGGGAGAGCTGAGCGTCTCCTTGACCGAGCGGAGATGCGCGTCGTTCTCCAGGGTTGGCGACCACAACTTCCAAAGGTAGTCGACGAAGGGAAGTCCCTCGATGTTGACCGCCGCGTGAGCGCCAGGCACCGTAAAGAAATAGACATGGAAGACCGATCGAACGGCATCGGGATCGCTCCTGAGGCTCGCAATTGTGATCGGGTGCGCGGTGTTCATGACAACCGCGGCCTTGATCGCCGCCGGCGCCGTGGCCAGCACCTGGAACGTCGACGTGCCGCCCCAATCCATGCCGACGACGCGCGCCTGTCCGTCGTCGCTCAGCGCCGCGATCAGCGCTTCGAGATCCTGGCCCAGCGCGATCGGATCGAAGATGCCGTCGGCCGGAATCTCGGTTGGCGCATAGCCCCGCAGGAACGGCGCGACCGCGCGATACCCGGCATCAGCGAACACCTGCAGCTGCTTGCGATACGACCAGGCGTTGTCGGGAAAGCCGTGCATGAACATGACAAGTGGTCCGCTGCCCTGTTCGAGATAGGCAAATCGCACGCCGTTGGCCTGCACGTATTTTAGCGTGGGTTCGCTGCCGGCGGCGTCAGGCGTTGCCAATGCGGTGCTTCGGATCGTCATCGCTCTCTCCATTTTTCCGTCGTTGGTGCTCTCCCGGCAAATATGTGCGTAGCGCACATATCTGGTCAAGTTGTTTTTTGTGCGCAGCGCACATATTATCCCCGCATGGAAAACGGAATCGCCAATCTGCTGGGCGCGCTGTCGCTCGCCGTCATGGACCGTATCGAGCAGGGCGCGCGCGAGGTCGTCGGCCGCGGCGGCGAGACACCCGCGGCCCTCATCGTCATCGGCTATGGCCAGGGCATGACCAACGACAAGCTGAGGCGGATCCTCGGCCTGTCGCATTCCGGAACGGTCCGGCTGGTGGATCGTCTGGTCTCGGATCGGCTTGTCGAACGCCGTCCTGGCAAGGACGGCCGCGAGGTCGCCTTGCACCTGACGGCGACCGGCGCCGCGTCCCGGAACGAACTGCTGGCGTCGCGGATTTCGGCCGTGACGTCATTGCTCGATGTGCTGTCGTCGTCTGAGCGGAAACAGCTTGGAACATTGATCCGGGAGCTGCTGGCTAGGCAGGACACGTCCGAGATGGATCGCTTCACGATCTGCCGGATGTGCGATGACCGCGTCTGCACCAATTGCCCGTTGCCGACAAACAAGGGCCAGCACCTTCGCTAGTCCGGCGGTGCCTTGCTGGCGCGGGCAACTGGCAAGGGCTACGGCCAAGCCGCCCGGCTTGGAGGCCGGCGCACGCGTGAAAATCTCCAGCGCGGGGTGCCGGCAAATTCGGCCATGATGTTGACGCGCGCTTCCATGGACCGCCGGAAAGCGCCTCGCCAGGACGCTGCTTCAGACCACTTGAGCGGGAAAAGCGAGGGATAGCCGGCTTCGCCGGCAAGTCGTGGCCGTTGTCCCCGTGGCCGCCTGACCTGCACGATGTCTATCGCGGGTCGCATTTTTGATCTGGATCATAGAGCCGGTCGATCGACGCAATACAGACTAGCTGAACCCTCGCCATACAAGGGGGACGTCTCAACCGGAAGAACCCCAAGGGATCATTGATGTGATTAATCTCGCAAGGATTGAACGCGATCCGAACTACCAGGAACTCGTGCGTCGACGGTCGTCGCTGGGTTGGAGGTTGTCGCTGATCATGCTTGTCGTCTATTTCGGATTCATCCTGCTGGTGGCCTACGCTCCCAAGTTTCTGGGCACGCCACTGGGCAGCGGCGTGATGACGATCGGCATTCCCATCGGCTTGTCCGTCATCGTGCTCGCCTTTGTACTGACGGGCATCTACGTGCGCCAGGCGAATTCCAGCTACGACGTCCTAGTTCGCAAGATTGTCGAGGAGAACCGCCCATGAAAAAGGTCTCCTGGCTCCTGACGCTTCTCCTCGTCGGCATGCCGACGTTCGCACTTGCCGCTGGTACCATTGATGGCGGCTCAAAGCAGGCGATCAACTGGTCGGCGATCGGCATGTTCGTAGGCTTCGTCATGCTGACGCTCGTCATCACCTATTGGGCCGCAAAACGGACCGCATCGGCTGCGGACTTCTACTCGGCTGGTGGTGGAATCACCGGTTTCCAGAACGGGCTGGCGATCGCCGGTGACTATATGTCGGCGGCCTCCTTCCTCGGCATCTCGGGCCTCGTCTACACCTCCGGTTATGATGGCTTGATCTATTCGGTGGGCTGGCTCGTGGGCTGGCCGATCGTGACCTTCCTGATTGCCGAGCAGCTGCGCAATCTCGGCAAGTTCACCTTCGCCGACGTCACGTCGTTCCGACTTGGACAGACCGACATCCGCATCCTGGCGGCGTGCGGCTCGCTGGTCACCGTTGCGTTCTATTTGATCGCCCAGATGGTCGGAGCCGGCAAGCTGATCCAGTTGCTGTTCGGTCTCGACTACTGGATCGCGGTCGTCCTGGTCGGCGGTCTGATGATGATCTACGTGACCTTCGGGGGAATGAAAGCAACAACCTGGGTGCAGATCATCAAGGCCGTGTTGCTGCTTGCGGGTGCGACGTTCATGGCCGGAGCCGTTCTCTACAAATTCGGGTTCAGCCCGGAAGCGCTGTTCGCCAAGGCGACCGAGGTGCATCCCAAGAAGATCGCAATCATGGAGCCCGGCAGTCTGATCTCCAATCCATTGTCGGCGATCTCGCTCGGCCTCGCGCTGATGTTCGGAACAGCCGGCCTGCCGCACATCCTGATGCGCTTCTTCACGGTGAAGGACGCCCAGGCTGCCCGCAAGTCGGTGTTCTATGCCACGGGCTTCATCGGCTATTTCTACGTTCTGACCTTCATCATCGGCTTTGGCGCGATCACGCTGGTGTCCACCGATGCGACGTTCCTGGACGCCTCCATCCTGGAGAAGACCAAGAGCGGCATCGCGGCCATCAAGGGCGGCTCGAACATGGCGGCTATCCATCTCGCGAACGCGGTGGGCGGCAACCTGTTTCTCGGCTTCATCTCGGCGGTCGCCTTTGCCACCATCCTGGCTGTGGTGTCCGGTCTGGCGCTGGCCGGTGCATCATCCATCAGTCACGACCTCTACGGCATGGTGATCAAGCGCGGAGCCGCCAACGAGCAGGACGAGATCCGGGTCTCGAAAATTGCGACACTGGTGCTGGGCGTGCTCGCGATCTTCCTGGGCATCGTGTTCGAGAACCAGAACGTCGCATTCATGGTCGGTCTTGCGTTCGCCATCGCCGCGTCCTGCAATTTCCCGGTGCTGGTGATGTCGATCTTCTGGAAGGGGCTGACGACGCGGGGCGCGCTGATCGGCGGCTTCCTCGGTCTCATCAGCGCTGTGGTCGGTGTCGTTCTATCGCCGGCGGTGTGGGAGGCGACCCTGGGCTACGCCAAGGGTTCGGCGCCGATCAAGCTGGATAATCCCGCCCTGTTCTCGATGGCGATCGCCTTCGCCGGGATCTGGTTGTTTTCGATCCTGGATCGCAGCAAGCGGGCGGCGATCGACCGCGACGGCTTCGATGCGCAATTCGTCAGGAGCCAGACCGGTATCGGCGCGGCCTCTGCCACGACGCACTAAGAGGCCTTCAGGATAGCCCCTTCGGTCCCGGCTGGGTTCACGACCCAGCCGGTACCTCGCTCAACTGGCCATCAAAACCGACATGCCCAAGGCGTTCGACATCAGCAATGCACCGTTCGATCGCTTGACGCCGGGCGAGGCCGAGACGCTGCGGGCTTCGCTGGATGTGGCATATTTCCGCCCCGGCGACGTGATCCTCGGCAAGGGCGCGCCCGCGGATGCGCTCCACGTCATCATCAAGGGCACGGTCGAGGAGCGCGACGAATCCGGGTTGGTGGCCCTGCTCGGCAACAAGGACACTTTCGACAGCCGCGCACTCGTCCACGACACGATCGGGCATGCGTTTCTGGCACGCGATGAGACGCTTTGTTACACCATTCCCAGGAAGGTTGCGCTCGACCTGATCAAGGCGAACCCGCGCTTTGCCGCGTTCTTCTACCGTGAGATCTCGCAGAAGCTGGACGAACTCGCCAATGACGAGGAGGCGAAACGTTTCGGTTCGCTGATGTACGCCAAGGTAGCCGAGCTTTTCCTGCACCCTCCGGCGTTTCTGGTTGCAGAGGATACGATCGAGATGGCCGGTCGCCAGATGCGCCGGATCGACAGCAATGCCCTGTTTGTTCGCGACGGTGAGCGGGTCGGCATCATCACGGGCATGAGCCTGTCGAAGGCGGTGGTGCTGCGACGCGAGTCCATCGAGATGCCGATTGGTCTGCTCGCGAACTTCGACATCGTGTCGGTCCAACGCACCGATTTCGTGTCCTCGGCGCTCCTGCTCATGACGAAACACAACAAGCGGCGGCTTGCGGTGAAGGACGGCGAACGGTTCGTCGGCATTCTGGAGGAGATCGACCTGCTGGGATTTCTGGCAGGAAGCGCCCAGGTTACCGCCGGCCGGATCGACCGAGCTTCGAGCCAGCAGGATCTGGCCATCGCGGCACGCGAGATCGAAGCTCAGACACGGGTCCTGCGGCGACAAGGCGTCAAGGTGGAAGTGATCGCCGAGATCGTCTCCGACCTCAACAGACGCCTGCTGTCCCGATTGTTTGAAATGGTTGCGCCGGCCGGCATACGCAGTGGCGGCTGCCTGATCGTGATGGGCAGCGAGGGGCGCGGCGAGCAGACCATGCGCACCGATCAGGACAACGGCCTCATCCTGTCCGCGCCTGTCGACGTCGAGACTCTTCAATCGTTCCGGAGCGCGTTCTCCGGTGCGCTGCAGGGTTTCGGTTTTCCGCCCTGTCCCGGCAACGTCATGGTAAGCAATCCGGCATGGTCCAAGCCGCTTGCTGACTACCTTGCGGATTTCCGCCGCTGGATCGCGCTGCCCGACGAGACTGCGCACATGAATGTGGCCATTATCTATGACGCGCAAGCGATCGCCGGCGATGTGCAGCTGCTGGACCGCGCCAAAGCGGAGCTGATCGAGCTGGTGCGGGGCGAGCAGGCCTTTCTGGCCCATTTCGCGCGCGCGATCGATGCTTTCGCAACGCCCATCGGCCTGTTCAACAACCTGATCACGTCGGAGGGCACCGGGGACGCGCTCGACCTCAAGAAAGGCGGCATCTTTCCCATCGTCCACGGCGTTCGCAGCCTCGCGCTCGAGCAGGGTCTGCACGAGACCTCCACCGACAGGCGGATATCCCGGCTGTGCGACCTGGGCATATTGCGTACCGAATTTGGACGCGACCTGAAGCAGGCCTTCCGATTCATGCTGATGCTTCGGCTCGACGAACAGCTGGCCGCGTCTGCCGGCACGTCGGGCACTCTGGTGAGACCGGCGCATTTGTCCAGCATGGAACGCCATCTGCTGCGCGACGCGCTTCAGGTGGTGAAACAGTTTCGTGAAATTATTCGTCACCACTTCAAGCTGGCGATATTCTGAATGCTTCCGCGTGCGATCAAGCGATTGCTCCATCGGGCGACCCTGAGCGATCAGTCGTACCGCTTCATGTTCGATCGTCCTCCGGACGACGACCTCGTCGTCATTGACTGCGAGACGACCGGGCTCAACGTGCGGACAGACGACGTTGTCACCATTGCCGCCATCAAGATCCGGGGCAATCGGATCCTGACCAGCGAGCATTTCGGAGCAGTCGTGCACCCCGACAGCAAGATGAGGACGGAGGCGATCAAGATCCACCGTTTGCGTCAGTCCGACGTCGAGGCTGCGCCAATCGTGTGGAAGGTGCTGCCGAGTTTTCTGCGCTTCATCGGTTCGCGTCCCCTGATTGGCTATTACGTCGACTTCGACGTCGCCATGCTGGACAAGTACATCCTTCCGCTGGTGGGCATCGAACTGCCGAACGAGCGGATAGAAGTCTCGCGGCTCTACTACGAGCGCAAATACGCCGACGCGCCACCGAACACGTCGATTGATCTCTCGTTCTCGGCAATCCTCAAGGACCTCTGCATTCCTTCGCTCAGTCAGCACGATGCGTTCGACGACGCATTGATGACGGCGATGATGTTCGTCCAGTTGCGCGACCTTGCCCAGCGTGGTGTGCGGATCGCGCGGCAGCGCACCAGCCCCGTTTTCAATCCGACCGGGGCATGATCGAGCCCTGGTCCGGTCGAGCCGAAACGATTCAGCGCACGTTCTTGCCGACCGTGAAGACGTACATGTCCCAGAACGTCTCGGGGTGCTCGACCTCGAAGCGGTGCCACTGCTCCAGGTTGGTCTCGTCGGCCGTGCCCGGAAACTGTTTGCGGAATTGGTCGAGCACCGCCGGGTCGTCAAATGGCTCGAACCCCCCGAACGACAGGCCGTGCTCGTTCAGGAATGCCGCGATCTCGGGAATCGTCAGGCGATGTTCCATGACATTGAACAGCAGATCGCGGCAGCCGCTCATGCTGTAGAAATCCTTGGCGCCGATCAGCGGCTTCCATTGTTCGGCTTCGCGAAAAATGTCCTGGCGGCACCGTCTGATGTCGTCGGCGGTGGTGCGATAATTGCGCGCGGCGATGCGGGCGCGGGCCTCCACGATGACGCGGCGGGCCAGATCGCTGTACAGGCCGATGCGCATCGTGCCGCCCGGCCGCAGCAGCGAGACCAGTACGCGCCAGCCGGCAAAAGGCTCGGCCAGATGGTGCAGCACGCCGACCGACTCGATGCTGTCGAAGGTGCGACCGATCGCGCCCAATTCCAGGATATCCGCCTGCGCATATTCGATGTTGTGCAAGCCCAGCTCCCGCGTCTTGCGGCGTGCATAGGCGAGGCTGGCCATGCTGATGTCGACCGCGAGCACGCGGGCATTCGGATAGACCTGCGCGATCTGGATCGCGTGCGAGCCGGTGCCGCAACCCGCGATCAGGATGTCCAGCTTGGCTTGCTGTTCTGCGGTCGCGACGGTTCGTCCCCGCGCTCGATCGGCCGCGAATGCCGTCAGCGGGTTGATGGTCCAGCGCGGGTAGGGATTTTCCTCGTATTGGCGCATCACTTCGACGGATACGTCGTTCTTGATCGGGGTGAGCGTCGCAATGGCGCTGCGCTCTGCCATTTCCTCGCGCGGCTCGCGAAGCTGTACCTTTAACAGGCCGGCTACGGCCTTGGGCCAGTCCCGCCGCAGCAGCGCGTCCGTCCCAGGCAGGGCATGAAGCGGAAAATAGGCCGCCACCACCGCCAGCGTGATCGGTGCGATCGCGGCCGCCGATGCGAGGTCTTGCAGCAATCGATCGCGCAATGCGCCGGCGAGTTCGCCTTCCGCCTGGCTTTGTCCGTAGGCATATTCGTTGATGAAGCATTGCCGGGCGAGCGCGCAGGCAAAGCCGACGATCTCGTCGTCTGCTGCGTCCTGATCGCTCGCGCGCCGCAGCAGCGCGGCCCGTGCATAGCCGAGCAGCATCTCGAGTTGCATGCTTGCCAGCGTCGTCGCTTCCATCGCGGCGCACAGGAACAGGTCGCGAGCAAGCCGGGCGACGCTGTCAGTGCCGAACAATTCGGCGCTCGTGACCGGCAGCGGCCATTTGCCGGCAATCCGCCCGATATAGGCGGTGACGGTTGGGCTCTGCATGATGAAGCCGACGGCCTTCGCATCCATGCCGAGCGCGAGCGCCTTGCTGAAATGCGCGGCGGCCTTGGCGCGATTGCCCAGTGCCTGGTACGAATTGCCGGCGTTGTAGTGGCAGGCGGCGTTGACCGCGTCGGAGGCAATCGCCTTCGCGAACGTCTTCACGGCTGATCGGTGATCACCCACGGCCTGCGCCATCAGGCCGAGCAGATTTAGGCTCTGCACATGGCCAGGTTCGCGCGCGAGAATTTGCCGGCAGATCTCCTGCGCTTCGTTGAAGCGGCGCATGCCGTAGAAGCGGCTGGCCTCGGCGGCGAGATCGGCGATGCCGATGCCTGCGGAGCCGAAAGCGGGTGCGTTTCCGGCGGACTCGTCCCGTCGCTTACCGGCCGCACGCCGTTCTTTTCGGTTCATGTTCCGTCAACTGGCCCAAACTGCAAGATGCTGCCGGACAGCGCGCCGCAACGGCTCGAGGCTCAGCCCGGGATCCGCACCGGCAGGTTCTCGATGCCGCGCACGAAGCTGGAATAGACCCGCTTCGGTTCGCCGACCACCTCGATGCGGTCGAAGCGCTTCAGCATCTCCTGCCAGACGATCTTGAGCTGCAGCTCGGCAAGCCGCATGCCGACGCAGCGGTGGATGCCGAAGCCGAACGACAGATGGATGCGCGGCCGGGGGCGATCGATGATGAACTCGTCGGGGCGGTCGATCACCTCGTCGTCGCGGTTGCCGGAGACGTACCACATCACGACGCGGTCGCCCTTCCTGATCGTCTTGCCGCCGATTTCGGTGTCCTGCAGGGCGGTGCGCCGCATATGCGCGAGCGGCGTCTGCCAGCGGATCACCTCCGGCACCATGGTGTCGATCAGCGCGGGGTTCTCCTTCAGCTTCCTGAACTGGTCGGGATGCTCATGCAGCGCCAGCACCGAGCCGCTCATGGTGTTGCGCGTGGTGTCGTTGCCGCCGACGATGAGCAGGATGATGTTGCCCATCAGATTGTCGGGGTCCATGTGCCGGGTGGCGTCGCTGTGCGCCATCATCGACAGCAGGTCGTTCCTCGGCGGGGCGTTGACGCGCTCATTCCACAGCTTTGAGAAATAGGCGTAGCACTCGTCCATTTCCTGCCGCCGCTGTTCCGGCGAATCGACGATGCCGCTCTTCGGCAGCGCGGTCGAGACGTCGGACCAGCGCGTCAGCTTGCGTCGCTCTTCCCAGGGGAAGTCGAACAGCGTCGCCAGCATCTGGGTGGTCAGTTCGATCGAGACGCGTTCGACGAAATTGAAGGTCTCGTTGCGCGGCAGATTGTCGAGCACGCTCGCCGAACGCTGGCGGATCAGCTTCGCCAGCTCGTCGAGATGCGTTGGCGTGAACATCGGCGACACGGTCTTGCGCTGATGGGCGTGCTTGGGCTGGTCCATCGCGATGAAGCTCGGATAGTCATAGCCGGGCGGCACGTCGCGGATCGAGATGCCGCCGAGCGTGGAGTCGGAGGAGAAGATGCCGTGGCTGGTGTCGACATGCATGATGTCGTTGTACTTCACGACCGACCAATAGGGCTCGATCGGCGCATTGGTGCAATAGTGCACCGGCTCTTCCTTGCGCAGCCGCTCGAACCACGGCCACAACGTGTCGTTCTGGAATAGTTTTGGCGCGCCGGGGTGAAAATCCCTGAGGGGCGTCGCATAGGCTTCCTCGCGCGCCTGGCGCAGCAGCTCGGCCCGGTCGGCACGGATGGCGGTCTGGACGTTCATCTCAGCTAGCTCCAGTGAATTTTCTGACTTCCACCTCTCCCGCTTGCGGGGGAGGTCGGATCGCATCGAAGATGCGATCCGGGTGGGGGCTTTCTCCATGCGAAGAGTGTCACTTGCGGCGACACCCCGACCCCAACCCTCCCCCGCAAGCGGAAGAGGGAGTTAAATCGTCACGCGTCAGGCGGCAATGCGCACGGGCAGCGTCTCGTAGCCCTTGATGAAGCTGGAATACACCCGCTGCGGCTCCTCCACCACCTCGATCGTGTCGAAGCGCTTGAGGATTTCCTCCCAGATGATCTTGAGCTGCAGCTCGGCGAGACGCAGCCCGACGCAACGGTGGATGCCGAAGCCGAAGGAGATGTGAGTGCGCGGCCGGGCGCGGTCGATCAGGAACTCGTATGGCTTCTCGATCGCCTCTTCGTCGCGGTTGCCCGAGACGTACCACATCACGACCTTGTCGCCCTTCTTGATCTGGCGGCCGCGGAACTCGAAGTCGGCGAGCGCGGTGCGCCGCATATGGGCGAGCGGCGTCTGCCAGCGGATCACCTCGGGCACGAAACTGTCGATCAGCGCCGGGTTCTCCTTGAGCTTGCGGTATTGCTCCGGATGCTTGCTCAGCGCGTAGATGCTGCCGGACAGCGTGTTGCGCGTGGTGTCGTTGCCGCCGACGATCAGCAGGATCAGGTTGCCGAGGAAATTCTTCGGGTCCATGTTCCGCGTGGCGTCGCTGTGCGCCATCATCGAGAGCAGATCGCTCTTCGGCGGCTGGTTGCTGCGCTCCTTCCAGAGCCTTGCGAAATAGGTCGCGCATTCCATCAGTTCGGCCTGCCGCTCGTCCTCGGTGGCGACCAGGCCGCCGGCGCCGGGCAGCGTGGTCGCGACATCGGACCAGCGCGTCAGCTTGCGGCGATCCTCCCAGGGGAAATCGAACAGCACCGCGAGCATCTGCGTGGTCAGCTCGATCGAGACCTTGTCGACCCAGTCGAACGCCTCGCCGCGCGGCAGATTGTCGAGGCACTCGGTCGAGCGGTTGCGGATATTGATCGCGAGCTCGTCGAGGTGCGTCGGCGTGAACATCGGCGCCACGGTCTTGCGCTGCGCCGAATGGCGCGGCTGGTCCATCGCGATGAAGCTTTCGCGGCGCAGATCCGGCGGCACGTCGCGGATGGTGATGCCGCCGAGCGATGCGGCCGAGGAGAACACCGCGTGGTTGGTCTCGATGTCCATGATGTCGTTGTAGCGGGTGATCGACCAGTACGGACCGAACATCGAATCCTTGCAGTAGTGCACCGGATCCTCGCGGCGCAGCCGATCGAAATACGGCCAGAAGGTATCGGTCTTGAACAGCTCTGGATGGCCGGGATCGTAGTCCGCGAGCGCAAGCGTGTCGGCGCGTTCGCGTGCGGCATCCAGATTGGTGTCGTCGACCAGATCGATGGTCCCGTGCATGAGCGGCTCCTCAACCGTTTCGCGGCCGGGGCATCGCCGGCGCGGCATGTTTTACCGAATTACATTCTCATTCCGCGGTTTGCGCAAGGGCTCTCAACGCGCATTTGGCCGCATTGATGTCAGGCCAAAGCGGCCGAATCCGGGCTTTTCGCCGGTGGAGGGGGCGAGGTGGCGACCAACGCTGTTTGAAACGGCGTTTGATTTGGTTAGGCGGCAGGTGCGAACGGTGCGGGGACTGTCTATTGGGTGCCGGGCTTTTCGCAGGGGTAGGTGTCCTGCATGCCCCACAACAGCAGGAGAGCGACCACCATCTCGCCTTTCGCGGACCGCTTGTCGGCCGACTTGAGCATGATCTCTTCGGTTTGCTCGCTGGTCAGCGCGAGGGTGTCGGGCATGCAGAACAGCAATTGGCCGCCATGCCGTTTCAACCAGGCATTGGAAGCCATCAGGCCGCCCCTGACGCCGTCCAGGTACATATGATTGAAGATGCGAAAGTTCTCATTCTTCGGATTGCGATAGGAATCCAGCCGCACGTCGACGGCAGCCGCGGGAGCCGCCGTGAGCGCCAGGAAGCACGCCGCCAAGATCCATCTGTTCATCGCCAAGCTTTCCTCGCGCTTGCGGCGGCGTCTTTGCCGTTCGGCTTGTCGGTTAAGTCGGCAAATTCCCGCTTTGGGTTCGACGCTGGTGACCTCGGGGTGGGAAGCTGGTGACCTCGGGGTGGGAAAAAGGGCGGCAGCTCGGCTTGCGGCCGATCTCCAGCAGTCCCGTTAAGGCAAAGCCAACCCCACCCAGCCAAAAGCGGCCCGCGCTCTCGACCTCCTGTGAAACCTGGATCACACTCGCAGCGACAAACCTGTGCTTTTGATGCGCAGAGATTGTCCCGTCCTGGAGCTATCCCGTGAACGACATGAGCTGGACCCCGCCGGGGCCGCCGCAGCCGCCACCGCAACCGGTTCCGCCGCCGATGCCGGTGGCGTTTTCCGGGAGCCGGAACGAGTTCTTCCGCCTGGTCGCGCGCGGCGCCGGGCTCGAGCTCGTCACGCTCGGCTTCTATCGGTTCTGGCTCACCACCGACATCCGCCGTCACCTCTGGTCGAACACCCTGATCGACGGCGATGCGCCGGAATATACCGGCCGCGGCAAGGAGCTCCTGATCGGTTTCCTGGTTGCGCTGGCGATCCTGATGCCGATCTATCTCGGATATTTCCTGATCGGCATCGAGGCCGAGCATCTCAAGGCGTTCGCCTCGTTGCCGCTGGTCGCCTTCTTCTATCTGTTCGGCCAGTTCGCGATCTACCGCGCGCGGCGCTATCGGCTGACTCGCACGGTGTGGCGCGGCATCCGCTTCTGGATGAGCGGCTCGGGCTGGATCTATGCGCTCAAGGCCTCGCTATGGGGCATGCTGGTCGTGATCACGCTCGGCCTGGCGCTGCCCTGGCGCGAGGCGGCGCTCGAGCGCTACAAGATGCGGCATTCCTATTACGGCGATCTGCAGGGTTCGTTCGAGGGCCGCGGCTGGGATTTCTTCAAGCGGGGCTGGTGGCTCTGGCTCTTGATGCCGTTCGCGCTGGTCTCGGTCTTCGGCCCGTTCGCCTATGCCGCGTTCAAGGCGATCGAGTGGCGCTGGTGGCTGTCGGGCATCCGCTTCGGCGGGGTCAGGCTGGAATCTACCATGCGCCGTAGCGCGCTGATCGGGCTGTACTGGAAGGTGATCGGCTGGGCCGTGCTGCTCGGTGCGCTGTTCTCGGCCTATCTCGCGCTCTGCATCTTCCTGGCCGCGAGCATGGACGGCTCCTCGATCGCGGACTTCTTCAGGACCGAGGCGTTCGCCAGGAGCATTCCCCTGATGGTCCTGCTCGGCATCGGCTATCTTGCCCTTGCGCTGGCGATGAACGTGGTGATGCGGGTCTACCTGATGCGCGATCTCTGGGTCCGGGTGCTGTCGTCGACCATCGTGCACAACATCGAGGCGGCGGCCAACGTCACCGCGCGCGGCGAGCTCGCCAATGCGCTCGGCGAAGGCTTTGCCGACGGCCTCGACGTCGCGGGATTCTAGCGCCATGGAACCCGATGTCAGCCCGGCCAATTCGGCGGCGCCGCCTGTCCCGGACGCGGTATTCTTCGACGGTGCATCGAACCGCCGGCGCATCGTCGCGCTCAAACTGTCCGATGCGCTGGAGATCGGGGAAGGCGGCGAACTGCTCGCGCGCTGGGCGTTTGCCGACATCCGCCGCGCCGACAGCCCGGCCGGCCTGCTGCGGCTGAGCTGCCTGACCGCGCCGGCTCTGGCGCGGCTCGAAATCCGCGACGCGCAGCTGATGGCCGCGCTGGTCGCGCGCTGCGACAGGCTCGAGCAGGACCTGCCGAACCGCAAGGGCGTCGCGGGCATCGTCGGCTGGTCGCTCGCGGCCGCGGCGTCGATCGTGCTGGTGGTGCTGTTCGGCGTGCCGCTCGCCGCCGAGCGGCTGACGCCGCTTGTGCCCGATGCCTTCGAGCGGCGTCTCGGCGACGTCGCGGAAGCGCAGGTCATGGTGGTGTTCGACGGCAAGCCGTGCAGCAACGCGGCCGGCCAGGCGGCATTCGAGAAGCTGGTCGGCAAGCTGCGGGAGACCGCGGGCCTCGACAATTCGGTTCAGTCGGGCGTGCTGGCGACCTCGGTGCCGAACGCCTTCGCGCTGCCGGGCGGCAAGGTCTATCTGTTCGAGGGGCTATTGGAGAAGGCGGAGAACCCCGACGAGATCGCCGGCGTATTGGCGCATGAGCTCGGCCATCTCCGCCATCGCGACAGCATGCGCGAGCTGATCCACAATGGCGGCACCTCGTTCCTGATCGGGCTGCTGTTCGGCGACATCACGGGGTCCGGCGCGCTGGTCTTCGCCTCGCGCTCGCTGGTGACGTCATCCTATTCGCGCGACGCCGAGACCAATGCCGACAGCTTTGCGATCGAGACCATGCACAAGCTCGGCCGTCCGGCGAAGCCGATGGGCGAACTGATGTTCCGCGTCACCGGCAAGGAAGGCGGCAAGGGGCTCTCGCTCGTCGCCAGCCATCCGCTGACCGAGGATCGCCTCGCGCGCATGGACAAGGCCGATGCCGCCGGCTCGGCCAACGGCCAGCCGCTGCTGTCGTCCGCCGAATGGCAGGCGCTGAAGGGCATCTGCGGATCGGGCAAGGGCAAGGTGTGAAGCAGGGGATTGCGGACTGGAGCAGTCCCATGCCGCGTGACGACAGATACTGGTTTCCCGCCAAGCGCTACGGCTGGGGCTGGGGACCTCCGAACAACTGGCAAGGCTGGTCGGTTCTCGCGGGCTTTGTCGCGCTGATCGCCGTCGGCGCAGCGACGATCCTCCCGCATTCTCCGGCACGCTTCATCGCCTATGTCGTCGTGC
The DNA here is from genome assembly GCF_054057015.1 of Bradyrhizobium sp. JR3.5. Taxonomy (NCBI): domain Bacteria; kingdom Pseudomonadati; phylum Pseudomonadota; class Alphaproteobacteria; order Hyphomicrobiales; family Nitrobacteraceae; genus Bradyrhizobium; species Bradyrhizobium sp. JR3.5. Next base: position 1,147,041 of record NZ_JBSRYV010000002.1, on the reverse strand, counting down.
TGAGCGTCCTGCTCACCGGCGTGTGCTGGTGGAAGGGCGAGCCGCCGCGCTGGCGCCGGGGCGGCGACTAGCGCGATGAGCTCAGGCAGCCGGGAATTTGGGTAGGACTGAGCGGGCCATTGCTTCCCTCGGTCGCGCGACATTTTGACCGAATTGACCCGAGTGGGTGCAGACTGCTCATGGTCTCCGAGCCCGCGCGTGCCCGGAGGATTTGCCCGTCTTGACCATCGAAAGCGACGCCCGCTTCTGGGACCGGGCTGCACGCAAATATGCCGCGCGGCCGATCGCAGCGCCGGCCGAATATGAGCGCACGCTGGACCGCACCCGCGCACTGTTGAAATCCAGCGATCGTGTGCTGGAGCTCGGTTGCGGGACCGGCACCACGGCGCTCCGGCTCGCGGGCGACGTCGAGAGTTATCTCGCCACCGACATTTCGGCGGAGATGATTGCGATCGCCAATGAGAAGCACGCGACGACGCCGATCCGGGGTCTGACGTTCCGGGTCGCGACCGTCGATACCACTGCGGTCGATGCTGGAGCGTTCGACGCCATCCTGGGGTTCAACTACCTCCATCTGGTTCGGGGACCTGCATGGCACTCTCTGCCGGATTCACGCGCTGCTGGCGGCAGATGGCGTTTTCATTTCCAAGACGCCCTGTGTCGGTGAGATGAACCCGCTGGTGCGGCTTGTGCTGCCGGCGATGCGCGCGATCGGAATGGCGCCCCATGCAGGCGTGTTCACGTCCGAGAGACTGCGCGAGTTCCTGGGTGCCGGCGGGTTTGAGATCGTTGCTGCAGAGAACCATGCGACGAAGGGCGACGATCACCGCCCCTACATCGTGGCGCGCAAGAGGTGATGACGCCGCCTGGCACAGTCCAAAGACGGCGCAGCCAACGCAATGGCCAGCGGTCGATCGTCGGCAGGCAGAGAGCAGCTTGCATCATGCGAACCGCTCATTGCTCTCACTCCCTCCGCGGTGCCGTCGAACCTGGCGTCGGCTCGGATCATGGAAAACCTGACGCGGTTTCAACCTGAAATCATCGTATAGCCGGTCGCGAGCCTCTACTTCACCTGCCTGAACTTGCCGGCCTCGACCTTGATCAGAAACGCCGACCGCTCGTCATAGCCATTGTGGTCGGTCGGGCTCATCGTCGAGAGGCCGTTGTTGAGGTAGACGTCCTTGCCGCGCTCGAGCTCGTCGCGCAGCGCGGCGCGGAATTCCGGCGTGCCGGGCTTCGCCGTCTTCAGCGCGCTCGCCGCCGCCCGCTTGAACAGCGTGACGGCGTCCCACAGATGCGCGCCGAAGATGTTCGGGCTCGAGCCGTTGACCTTCTCGTAGGACGTCACGAACGCGTCGCGCGCCTGGCGGAACGGATCGCTCGCCGGCAGATCGTCGGCGATGGTGAAGGCCTCGCCGGTGAAGACAGCGCCCTCGACATTGGCGCCGCCGAGCTTGATGAATTCCTCCGACGCAACGCCGTGGGTCTGGAAGATCTTGCCGGCATAGCCGCGGCTGCGCAGCGCCTCCTGCGGCAGCACCGCCGGCGTGCCTGCGGACGCGATGAAGACAGCCTCCGGATTGGTCGCGATCACCTTCAGCGCCTGGCCCATCGCGCTGGTGTCGGCGCGCGCATAGACCTCATGCGTGGTGACGGTGAGGCCGAGCGTGGGTGCCAGCCGTGACACCTCATTGTAGTAGCCTTCGCCATAGCCGTCGGACACGCCGATATAGCCGAGCGTCTTGATGCCGGATTTCGCGATGTATTTCAGGATCGCCGCCGCCATCAGATCGTCATTGGGGACCACCTTGAACGCCCAGCGGCGGCGGTCGTCCATCGGCCGCACGATCGCGGTCGCCGCCGCCAGCGAGATGATCGGCGTCTTGGATTCGAACGCGACGTCGAGCATCGGCATGGTCACGGGGGTCAGCGAGGAGCCGATCAGGATATCGACGCCGTCCTGGATCACGAGGCGGCGGGCATTCTGCGTGCCCTTGGTCGGGTCGGACTCGTCGTCGAGGGCGATATAGACCACCTTCTCGCCGCCGATCTCCTTCGGCAGCGCCGCGATGGTGCGCATCTGCGGCTGGCCGAGCGCCGAGCCCGGCCCGGATGCGGACACCACGACGCCGACCTTGATGTCGGCACGCGCGTCCGGCGCGATCAGAAGCACGCCCGCGAGTACCCAGAGTCCGGCCATGGCCAGCTTCATTGCAAATCCTCCCAGCAAGTCTTTCTTCTATAATGCGCCGGCGATGATAGCCGACCGGCTTCCGGTTTCGCATCATATTGATTCCGCCTGATCCGTCTGTCCCCCTGATTGGGGACATCCGGGTGGCGCCCGGGAAGGGCTCGCGCCTTCAGGAAAGCCGACCCCATCCCGCAGGTTTCGATCCGGCTGCGGCGCAGTCGTGAACCTCACGTTTACCAATCCCTTAAAGGCCGCGGGAACCAGTTTCCCTAATCGGACGGTAGTGTCCTCCTGCTATTGATGGCCGGGAAAAGGGAGTACGAACCATGTTCAGCATTGTTCGGATCCTCGTCTTGATCGCATCTCGGTATGCGGGATCCGTGGTTGCAGGCGTGCAGGCGTGCAGGCGGACGGCGCGCGGCCGTCGCAAGCGGTGCACGTCCATGATTGAGCATCATCCGATCGCGCCGGAGCACGCGCGCGCCATCTGCGAAGAGATTGGCGAGAGACTGCGCTACGTGCTGCGCGACGATTACACCAATCTGCCGCCAAGGCTGCGCGAGCTCGTGAACGAACTCGCTCTGCAGGATTGTGAGGCGCCGTCGCTGGTGCCAACAATCGCGGAGATGACGCAGCCGCTGGTCGTCGCAGCCTAGGATATCGATCTAGTTGTTGCCGTGGTCTGACTCTGCCTTTGCCTTGGGCGCCTCCAACGACGGCAGGAGCGCAGCAAGCAAGACAAGCGCGATCCCCAAATCGATTGAAACGTCGGCGGTGTTGAAAATCCAGACAAATCGAAGTTTCGAGGCATCGAACAGGTCGACGACGGCACCCAATCGAAGACGGTCGAGGGCATTTCCGGCGGCTCCGGCGCCGATCAAGGCGAATCCGAAGGCGTTGATGGTCGATGTCGATCGCCGCAGGATCGATCCGAGCAGGGCCGCCGCTGCGGCAAGACCGACGGACGCGAGCGCCCACCGCGACAACGCACCGTAGTCGGGAACGAGACCGAATGCGTTGCTGCGATTGAACACGAGGGTGAGATCAACGGGGCCGGGCAGCTCGACGGTGGCGCCGGTTTCCAGCGATCGAAGGGCCCAAAGCTTTGTCAGCTGATCCAGCGCCAGCATCGCCAATGCGACGCAGAACGCGACGATGCGAGAGCTTTCATATCTTCTCACGAAACGGTCTCTCGCTCCGCTGTCGTTCGGCCATGGGCTGATCGCTACTCTCAACTTGCATTGTCGGCGAATTCACGTGGCGTCTCGCAGAGTGCGGCCCCTGGACCGCGCGCCGCCTACACGTTCTTCGCGACCTTCCGCGTTCGCGTCGGTCCGGCGCCGGCGATCGCCGGCTTGATGTTCCACACCGCGCGCACGGCCGCGAAGGCGTGCGCGATCACCGGCTCCTGGCGGCGGGCGGCAAGGCAGGCGAAAGAGAGATCGCAGGTGAGCTTCACTTTGTCGGAGACCACGAACTGATGCGGGCGCGCCATCCGTGGCGCCAGCACGCTGTCGCGCGCGAGGCTGAGGCAGAGCCCGGATTCGACGAAGTCGATCATCGCCTCTTCCTGATCGGTGTAGCCGACCCGCTTCGGCAAGGCGCCGAGCGGACGGAAGATGTCGTCGAGCAGTCGCCGGTGACCGGAATGCGGCGGTGTCGCGAGCCAGGGCAGCTCGGCAAGCTCCGCCCAGTCCTTGCCGATCACCCGGTCCCGCCAGCCGATCGGCGCGATCACGCGGTAGTGGTAGCTGAGCAGCGGCGCCAGCTGGTAGCGGCCGTCGGCGATGGTCCGCTCGGCGAAGCTGTGATGGTTGAGCTGCTCCGGCGGCGTGGCGTCGACATAGTAGCCGACGTCGAGCTCGCCCCGGCCGACCTGCGCCAGCACGTCGTCGCTGACGCCATGGCGCAGAAACACTTCGGTGCGTTGCGAGGACATCGCAAGGCTGCGCACGAACGGCCCGAGCCGGGTGAATTCGGGATCGAGGATGGTGCCGACGCGCAGCGTGCCGCGCTGCGCCTCGTTCAGCGAGTCCGCCATCGCCTTGAAGTCGGATGCGGCGGCCACCGCGCGGTGCGCCAGCGGCAGCAGCGCGGCGCCGGCCTCGGTCAGCGTGAAGCCGCCGGGGGTGCGGTTGAACAGCTGCAGCCCGGTGCTTTCCTCGAGCGCCTTGAGTTGCAGGCTGACCGCCGGCTGGGTCAGTTTCAGCATCGCTGCAGCGCGCGATACAGTGCCCTCACGGGCAACCGTGATGAAGCAACGCAAGGCCTGGGTACGGGGAAGCTCGCTCATTGCGTGAGCTTATAGCACACTTTTCCTGCCGTGCATCCGACCTTGTCGCGTGATTATAATACAACCAATGCGAGAAATCAGGATGGCCGCCACGCAACCATGCCTTCGGTCCGCGCGCGCACCTCCGGCGAGGCAAGGCAGGTCGCAACCGCCTCATAGCCGGGTGCGCCGGGCACGGGCGTGACGCAGATCGGCCGGCTGTGATTGGCGGGGCACAGGATGATCGCTTCGTCGTCGCGGACCGCGTCGAGGTCCAGGATCGCGTTGGAGCGTGTGAGGAAGAACAGCGGCCGCGCTTCGGGCCCGCGGCGACGCAGATGCGCGATCACGGCTTCCTGGCTGGCCGCATCGAGCCCTTGCTCGAGCATGTCGATCACCAGGATCGCGTCGCCATTGGCCTCGAGAGCGGCGAGCAGGGCGGTCAGTGCGGCTGAGTCCACCGCGCCGTCGGCGAGGAGGACGGCAAGGCTCGCCTCGACCCTCGCCTTATGCGCCGGGTCGGCATCGAGCCGCGCGCGAACGGCCGCGCCGCCGTCGGCGGCACGGTCCAGCCCCACGAAGCCGGCGTCGGGCAGCACGTCGGCGAGCCGCTGCGCGAGGCGCGTCTTGCCGCTGCCGAGCGGGCCGACGATGTAGTTCAGCAGCTTGATGTCGCGCAGTTCGAAGCGCTCGCCGCCCCACGGCCACGGCAGATCGAACGCGACGCCGATCGCGGGCCGTACCCTGACCGCACCGATGAGATCGCACGTCGCGGGCATCTTGCCGCGGCCGAGGTCGGCGCGCAGCCGGCGCACCCTGGCGATGCTGTCGCCGCTTTGGCGGATGCGTGCTTCGAGCGTGGCCTCATGCGCGGCCAGCACGCGATCGAGGATCACGGCGTCGCCGCTCAGGATCCGCGCCACTTCATTGATGCTGAGACCGAGCGCGCGCAGCGCGACGATTTCGGCGCCGCGCGCCATCTCGGCCGCACCATAGGCGCGCCATCCCGCCGGCGTGCGGCCGGGTGCGATCAGGCCGCGCTCCTCATAGAGGCGCAGCGCTTTCGCCGAGATCCCGAGCTGCCTTGCAGCTTCGGACGGACTGAGGAAACGGGCAGCAGGAGCATTCATCGAATCACCTCGCGTCGTCTGACCGCGCTTCTATGGAGGCGGCCGCAGGGGCAAGGTCAAGCGGGCAGGGTGGCCGTCCCCAGGTCGCGGAATGACAGTGAGGCGAGCACGCCGTTTGTTGCACGGGACCCATGGGTGCAATCGGCACCCGGCTTTCCCTACGCCCTCTGTTCGAGGAGAGGGCGGAACGAGATGCAGAACTCGGGCAAAAGATGTCGCGAGAATGCGGAAGTATGGCTCACAAGCGGCACCACAAACTCAGTGTCGTCCCGGCGAAAGCCGGGACCCATTACCACTGAAGGTGATTGTTGCGCGACGCTGGGGCCACAGCTTTCCTCACCAAGCCAATCCTGGGTCCCGGCCTTCGCCGGGACGACAGTTTTATGTGTTGCGGCATCCCTGCCTATTGCGGCGGCCCGCCCTCACTCCAGATGGTTCACCTTCGCCACCCAGGCGCGGACGTCGGTGAGGACTTCGGGCAGCGCGGCCTTGACCTCCTGCACGTTCATGCCGGGCTTGATGCGGGGGTCGTAGAGCAGATTGAGCAGGTATTGGTCGTAGACGTCGAAAAAGCCCATCGAGACGCTGTCGTTGAACATCGTCCACGGCACGGTCGCAGTGTCGTTGATCGGGCCGAGCGACTGCAACAGCTCCTCATAGGCGCAGTCGAGGAAGACGAAATCGCCATTGTCGACGGTGAGGATGACGTCGGAATGCTCGATCTCGTAATTCTCGTTCTTGCGGAAGCCGGACAGGCATTGCGGGTCGAGCGAGGTGCGGATCTCCTTGGCGCGCTCCTGGCCGTAGAAGATCGCGATCGTGCGGTAGAGCTCGCGGTCGCGCACCAGCTTGACCACGACATTGGCCGCGTCGTTGTTATCGGTCATCGCGATGTCGAGATGCTGCACCTTGGCTCGGATGTCGGCGATGACCTTGGCGAGCTGGACCTTGCGGTCGGCGCGGTTGCCGTCGGCGAACACGCGCACCGGTCTGTCGTATTTGCGGATGCGGTCGACCCGACCGGCGAGATGATATTCGGCGCCGAACGCGGTTTTAAGAAAGCCCTCGACGATCTCGGCGTCGGTGAAGACCTTCTTTTCGTTGCGCTGGCGCGAGGCGATGGCCGGAATCTCTGCGCCCGTCGCCGGTACGATGGCGTCGGTGAGCGAGGTGGTGAGCGCCGCGGCGAGCAGCAGCAGGATCGGCGAGCAAGGTTGGCGCATTCGAATCACGCTGCCGCAATGCGCGCGGCAGCGCAAGGCGGGATCAGCGATCTTGCCGGATGGAAGCGCCTGGTTCCGTTGAAATCGACGCGATCAGTTCTTCACCACGACGGTGGTGCCGACCGAGACCCGATCATAGAGGTCCTTGACGTCGTCATTGGTCATGCGGAAGCAACCCGACGAGACGGCCTGGCCGATCGTCTCGGGCTCGTTGGAGCCGTGGATACGGTACAGCGTCGAACCGAGATACATCGCGCGGTGCGCCGAGCGGGTTCTCGATGCCGCCGGCCATGTGGCGCGGCAGATCGGGGCGGCGGCGCAGCATCTGCGACGGCGGCGTCCACGACGGCCATTCCTTCTTCGCGCTGATGCGGTGGACTCCGCCCCAGCGGAAGCCGTCGCGGCCGACGCCGATGCCGTAGCGCAGTGCCTGGCCGTTCGCCAGCACCAGATAGAGCCGGCGCTCGGCGGTGTTCACCACGATGGTGCCGGGGGCGTAGTTGGTCGGGTAGTTGACGGTGGTGCGCGGGATCGGGCTCGCGCCGCCACCGCCGAAGAAGCTCGGGGCTTCGGTCTGGTAGCCACGGGAGTCGAAGAACTGGGCGTGGGCCTGGCCGGCACCTGCCAGGATCGTGAGTGCGGCAAAAATCACGGCAATCGGGCGCATCGTCGTCCTCGCGAACAATCAAATATGCAGCCAAAAAGGCCACAATCGCCGGCCTTTCGCAAGCGACGAAGCCGTGACTTCAGGCACTTTCGAACAAGACGGTTTAAAAAGGCAACAGACCGGAAGCGATAGCTGCATTGTCCGGCCAAACCTTTGACGAAGCGGATGAAGAATGGTTGATCTGGAGCGACCTCAAGAACATCTCGAAACGGGAGCGTGAGCATGAACGGTGCGGAAAGTCTGGTGCGGACATTGGTCGCAGGCGGCGTGGACGTTTGCTTTACCAATCCCGGCACCTCGGAGATGCATTTCGTCGCGGCACTGGACAAGGTCCCCGGCATGCGCTGCGTGCTCGGCCTGTTCGAAGGTGTGGTGACCGGTGCAGCCGACGGCTATTTCCGCATGAAGGGAACGCCGGCCTCGACGCTGCTGCATCTCGGGCCCGGCCTTGCCAACGGCCTTGCCAATCTGCACAACGCCAAGAAGGCGCATTCCGGCATCGTCAACATCGTCGGCCAGCACGCGACCTACCACATCGGTTACAACGCACCGCTGACGTCCGATATCGAAGGCCTGGCGCGGCCGATGTCGTCCTGGGTGCGCACGTCACCCGATGCCAAGTCAGTCGCCGCCGATGGCGCGGCTGCGATCGCCGCGGCCAAGAGCGCGCCGCCGCAGATCGCAACCTTGATCCTGCCGGCCGACACCGCCTGGAACGAGGCCGACGGCATCGCCGAGGTGGCTGTCGATACGCAGCGGCCGAGCTATTCGCCGCAGGCGGTCGACACCGCGGCAAAAATCCTGCATGGCGATGCCGCGCACACGCTGCTGCTGGTCACCGGCAGCGCGCTGACCGAGCAGGGGCTGGCGCTCGCCGAGCGCATCGCCGGCAAGACCGGCTGCACCGTGATGGGCCAGACCTATCACCCGCGCATGGCGCGCGGCCGCGGCCGCTTCTCGATCAACCGCATCCCCTATGTGATCGAGCAAGCGCTGCCGATCCTGAAGAATTTCCGTCACATCGTGCTGGTCGAGGCCAACGATCCCGTGGCGTTCTTCGCCTATCCGAACAAGCCGAGCATGCTGAAGGCGGAAGGCTGCGAGGTGCATCGCATGACCGCCTGGGGCGAGAATTCGGTCGCAGCCCTCGGGGCGCTCGCCAATGCGCTGCATGCGACGGCGCAGGACGTTAGGCCGCAGCAGCACCAGGAGCTGGTCAAGCCGACCGGCGCGCTGAACCACACCACGATCGCGCAGGCGATCGCGTGCGCGATCCCCGAGAACGCCATCATGGTCGATGAGTCCGTCACCACCGGCCGGGGCTTCTTCCCGCCGACGGCGGCGGCCGCGCCGCACGACTGGCTGCAGAACATGGGCGGCTCGATCGGCTTCTCGACGCCGGTCGCGACCGGCGCCGCTGTTGCCTGTCCGGACCGCAAGGTGATCTGCATGGTGGGCGACGGCAGCGCGATGTACACTATCCAGTCGCTGTGGACGCAGGCGCGCGAAGGGCTCAACGTCGTGACCATCGTGTTCGCCAACCGGATCTATCAGATCCTGCGCGGCGAGTTCGACGGCGTCGGCGCCGGCGAGCCAGGCAAGCGGGCGCAGGACATGCTGAAGATCGATCGGCCGACGCTCGATTTCGTCGCGCTCGCGAAGGGCATGGGCGTGCCGGCGGTGGCGGTGACGAATGCCGACGAGTTCAACAAGGCGCTGGCTAATGCCGTCGCCGAGCCGGGCCCGCGGCTGATCGAAGTGCAGATGTAACAGCATGATTTGAAAAGGCCGCGGCGGCGGCCGAGCATGATCCGGAAAAGTGCGAAGCGGTTTTCCGAAAAGATCATGCTCAGACAAAAAGCTAAGGCGCGATGATGGATCAACCTGATCTCATCGCGCTTTAGTCCAGTCGGAGGCGCCAATGCAGACCGAGCTGAACAAGGTGATCGCCGCCGTGCAGGAGTTTTACGCGCGGGAAACGTTCCTGCTGGAGCGCGATCTCGGCGAGCGAACGCTTACTCACCGGCTGGCTGTCTATGTCGAGCGGCAGTTTCCCGGCTGGCAGGTCGATTGCAACTATGATCGGCTCGGCGAGCGCACGCTGCGGCTGCCGCGCGGCTCGGGGAGCTCGACCGATGACCATCTCGGCAAGTCGATCTATCCCGATATCGTCGTGCATCAGCGCGACATCCCGAACAATCTCCTGGCCATCGAGCTGCGCAAGGACAGCAACCACCAGCCGCTCGAGCACGATCAGCGCAAGCTGCAGGCGCTGACCGATCCGAATGTCTGGTTTGCCTATGCAATGGGCGTTCTGGTGATCATCGGACAGCACGGCGTGAGCCATTCCGAAGTCTATGCCGGCGGCGCCATCGACAGCGCCACGTCGCGCTGGTTTGCGGAGCGCATACGCGAGAGCGGGCTCGCGGGCAGGCGCGACGATGGTGCCCAGCATTGACTCTATCGCGATGAATCTTGCTCTGCATCGCAGTGATAGCCCGTTTGGATCATGCGTTGCCGCTGCACGCGCGTCACAACAAAAGGTGCGGGAGGTGGAGCAATTCCTGGAGCTGGTGGTCAATTTTCAGAACGATCCGATGGCGGTGCGGATTATCGGCTCTGCGCCTCTTTCGCTCCCTCTCCCGCACTTTAATTTTCTGGTTCAATTCTCACTGGTTCAATTTTGGCTTGCCCAACAATCACTGCCCCAAGCGGTCGGCGCATTTGATCGCGACGCGACGCGACGGGCGAGGCGGCATCCGCACCGAGACAGCAAGCAAAAAGGCCGCCTTCGGGGCGGCCTTTTCCGTGATCGCCAGATCCGTGATCGGCTACCGCGATTGTTTCTGTTTATTGCTTGGCCGCATCGTCGCCGGTCGTGGCGGCGCCAGCCTTGCCTCCCTTGGCGCTCGATTTCTTTGCGCTCTTCTTGGCTTTCTTCTTCGGCGCCATCTTGGTCGCCTCGCCCTTGGTCGCCGTGTCGCCGCTTTGCGCTGCGGGGGCCGGGCTGCTGCCGGCCTTGTCCTGCGCGAGCGCGGTGGACGAGACGAAGGCAAGCGCCGTGGCGGCGAGGATCAGTGTTCGCATCGGATGGTTCTCCCAAGTTGGTTTCCGGCGACCCTCAACGGGACAGAATGTCGCAGGTTCCGCGACCCCGATCAGCAGTCCGTGAGTTGTGCGTGAACGGCGCAGTCGCCGCGAAAGAGCCGGAACCGGGAACCGCGAGCCGCGTTATGTCGCTGGGCAGGAGCTCCGAGGAGAGACGCCATGCGCTGGCGGTCAATGACGGAAACCACCAATACGGTGCTCGACACCGCCCCCGAGGATACCTTCTACACGGTGGGCTGGACCATCAGCGGGCTGGCGACACTGGCGACCATCGTCGCGGTCTGGATGTTCGGGATCTGAGGGCGAACGATCCGCGCAGGCAACCGGCTTGCCGGCGCCGGCGGGTGCTCGCGGCCTGCGCCGGTCAGCTATTTCCGCAAAATGGCCAGCGCTTCCCGGTAGAGCTGAGAGAAACCGAGCAAGAGCGCGCTCGACAGCAGGAACGTCGCGAGGCTGTCATAATCGTCGGCCGTCGGCCAGGCGAACTCGAAGTAGGGGGGCATGAACACCCACCACACGATCGGTACCGTGATGATGGTGGCAAAGGCGCCGGCCGGCGCGCCGCCCATCAGCCCGGCGATCAGGATCGCCGGCACGAAGGCCGCGAAATAGAACTGCATGCCGAAGCTTGCGAACATCTCCTGCGTCGCGGTGGCGAGCACCACGGCCAGCAGGGCGACGACGAACGTCGACAATGACCACGGCCGCAGCTTCAAAATGTAGTCGTTGCCCTTGCGCATCGAGACGTCCCGGCCTCCGCGAGTTCCGGGAAGGTAGCCGAGGAGGCCTGCAAACAAAACCCCGTAGGACTCCGAGGGTCAGCGTTGTGCTCGGCGCAGTGAAAAGGAACCGTCCCGGTCAAGCCGCTGCCGCATTGTCGCGCTTATTGCATTGCGGCAGGGTGATGGTGGGACGACACAATGCTGGAATTTCTGATTGTCGTGCTGGTCACCGGGATCGGGTTCGTGGCGGGGTACGGCGTGCGCGAGCTGATCTCCCGCCGCAGACGGCGGTCTCCTTTCGGCGTTCACGCGCCGAAGGTTCGCGCCGCGCGGCATTGGGCACGGAGACGGCACGATGATGACGCCGACGCGCTCCTCGCCGCGAACGACGACATCTCCGCCGGTAACCTGCGACAGCCGCCCGGCACGCGGCAGGCCGGTCGCGCCACCCCACCCGACGAACTCGACGGCGCGGTTCGCGACCTGCTCGGCGAACTCGGCCGACGCACCGCCAAGCGGTCATCCGCACCGAACCGCCACCGGCAGTGAACCGGAACGGCGCGACGAACGGCGGTCAAGCGCCGCTACGGCTTGCGTTGGCTACTTTGCATGGGGTTGTTTTCGACATTTTTGATGAGGCGCGGTCCCGAAGGGTAGCAGAATGTCGACAATCGTCCGCCACCGGCGGTTCAGGAAGGGGAATGGTGGACGCACAAGGGATCGAACCTTGGACCTCTCCCGTGTGAACCACAATCTGTAGACCATAGCCAACCTAATCACGCCATAGTATAGTTTTGAAAGTCCTTGCAGAACATGGACTTGTGGCCATATTGGCCCCTAGGAGGCCATAGCTGGCCTTGGTACATTTTGTATGTCCCGGCCGTGCCCCTCGTGAATTTTCCCATGGGGCACAACAGAGCTGGGAACGTTGGGGGAACGGTTTGTGATCCGTTTCTTGGATCTCTCTCAGCGTGTCCCAGGGCACAAAGAGTAAGGGCACAAACGATGGAAAACAACGAGAAGGGTCTCAGAGCCGAGGTGACGGCGAACTACCTGAGGCTCACTGACGCGGCGATACGCGCAGCCACGCTGCCGCCGGGCAAATCGCAGCACTATCTGCACGACACAGAGCAGCCGGGGCTTGCCATCAGGATGCGCGCGACTGGTGGGCGGACCTGGGTCTTCCTGTTCACCAAGCCTGGGGCGAGAGGCACCCAACGCAAGACGCTGGGCGCATGGCCCAAGTTCAATGAGAAGGCCGCGCGCAAGGCTGCCACCGTCGCCGCCGGCGAGGTGGTCATTGGGGTCGATCCGAACGACGCTAAACGCGAGGCAAAGCGGCAACAGCTGGCCAAGAAGCAGTACACCACGCTGGCGACCCTGATCATTGAGGATGGCCCCTACGAAACGTCCCTGACCGGACGCCAGGTCGTCAACTGGAAACCGGCCATGTCGGCGCTGCAACGCGGTCTGAAGGATCATTTCGGCCACGCCATCGCCGAGCTGACGCGACGGCAAATCATGGCGGCGGTTGACAGGATCGCCAAGACCGGCAAGCGAGGCGCAGCCAAGGACCTGCGCAAGCACACGCACACCTTCCTCGAATGGTGCGTCGGCGAAGGTTACGTCGAGCACAACGTCCTCGCCGGCTATCGCGCGCCCAAAGAAACCCGTGCGCAGAGGGTCGGGCGTCGAACGAAGGGCCGCGCGCTGACCGATGAGGAGATCATCAAAGTCTGGCATGCGTCCGGCAAGCTCGGGACTTTTGGGCTATTGACACGCATGTGCCTACTCGGTGGCCCGCGTCGCAGCGAACCAACCATGATCGAGTGGCGAAAGCACATCATGGATGACCGCATTACCTTCGATGCGGCATGGACCAAGATGGGCCTGCACCACGACGTGCCGCGGACCCATCTCGTTGACGAGGTGCTCGCGGCCGCGAAACATTTCCAGCGGGCAACCTCCGATTATGTCTTCCCGTCACCAAAGACCGGCGGCCAGATGTCCGGCTTCACAAAGATGGTCAACCGCCTGGTCAAGGAAGCGAGCGTCGCCAAGTTCACCATGCATGACTTAAGGCGCAGCTTGCGCACGATCATGTCACGCTGTGGCTACGACAACGAAATCCAGCGGCTGTGTGTTGGGCAAAAGCCAAGTGGAATCGATCAGGTCTACAATCACGACGAACAGTGGATCATCCGCAAGATGGCGTTCGAAGCGGCTCACGACTACATTGCGGAGTTGGTCGGCGCGAAAAGCGGTCGGCAAAATCGTGCGCCTGCAGCGGACGAATCCGCTTGACCCGATCAAGGCCGAGCTCCTCGGGCGTCTCCGTGAGCATTATGCGGCTGAGGGGTCTTAGTGGTTTTGTCGCACTTGGCCAGATAGTCACGCACTGCATCGACACGATAGAGTGGCCGGCCATCGACGTAGCGCCATTTCAGCGGGTGGTTCGGGTCGCGCCGCCACTGCTCAAGTGCACCGGGCGTGCGCCGGATGACCGCTGCCGCCTCTAATGCGGTCAAGTTGGAGCTGCCCGGCAGCGTATCGATATCGAATGTCGCGGGCGGCGGCATGCCACGGTTCTTGCGATGGCGCTTCGTCGCGAGCGGCATTTTCAGACTATCTGGCGCCCGTAATCCCTCGATCCGATTCGCTTGGTCCTTGCCGCTCATGCCTTTGCCCTGAACCGTGATCGGGTCTGGGGCATTAGGCTCGAGGCTTTTCGAGCAAGAAAGGGATCGAGAGCGCAGATATTGCGGCGGGGTAGCTGTGGCGTACAAATGGGACGAATCGTTGCCTTTGCCACGAGGCCGCAACAACCGCATTTCACTAGACCGGCGAAGAGATGCCTGGGTCGCCGACGGTCGTTAAGCTTGTTCTCGCCGGGGCCGAGGGCTCGTAGGCGAGCGTCTGCTGACGCGTCTTCACAGCGTCCCAGGTATCCTGATCGACGATGCGCAATTCGGGAACGTGCAGAATCACCCACTCGGATTCGGGGTTTAGCCGAGAAACCCGTTTGCCCGTATCTGGGTCCTTCAGGTAGCGAAGCCGATTCCACACAAGGCGGCCGACATAGAGTTCGTTGTTGAGAATGCCAACGCCGCGCTTTGGATTGCCGTGAATGGTCGATGGTCCCCATTCGGCGCCTTGGGGTCCAGGCACACCCTTGCGGTTTAGTTCGAAGGCGATTGTGCGCGAGGATTTGCCACAGAGGTAATCTGTGAAGATGCGCCGGACGACAGCCGCTTCGGCTTCGTTTATCGTTCGATCGCCGCGGATTGGCTCGCCGCCGGCAGTGAACTGCTTGACGACTTCATATCCGAAGCACAGCCCCCGCCGGACTTACCGTGCGCGACGCGACCCCGCAGACCCCGACGCGTCTTGTCCGCTAGTGTTCTGTCACTGACATTTGAATCCCAGCTTGTCGCGAACATGATTCACTCGCGGGATGGGAAATGACTTGATTGTACTTGATCGCAAGGCTCGCAGGGAACTGGAGCAACTGCTCGTCGATGGAAACACGGCTCAGAAGATCGCCAAGCGAGCGAGGATCGTGCTGATGACGGCGGACGGTCATGGCGTCGTGGCGATTATGCGTGAGGTCGGGGTTTCGAAGACCACCGTCTGGCGCTGGCAGGACTATTTTGCCGAGGCCGGCGTCGATGGTCTGATCAAAGGCCGCTCCAAGCCGCCTGGCCGAAAGCCGCTCAGCGCTGCCATGAAGCTCAAGGTCGTCGAGAAGACCGTGAAGGAGCGTCCCGCCAATGCCACGCATTGGAGCGTGCGATCGATGGCGGAAGAAATGGGCATCAGCCACACGAGCGTGCAGCGCATCTGGGCCGAACACGGCCTCAAGCCGCATCTCGTGCGCAGCTTCAAGATCTCCAACGATCCCGACTTCGTCGCGAAGGTCGAGGACATCGTCGGCCTTTACGTCGATCTGCCGGAGAAGGCGCTGGTGCTTTCCGTCGATGAGAAGAGCCAAATCCAGGCACTCGACCGCACGCAACCGGGTTTGCCCTTGAAAAAGGGCCGTGCCAGCACGATGACCCATGATTACAAGCGCAACGGCACCACAACACTCTTCGCCGCGCTCGATGTGGCGGCCGGTACCGTCATCGGCGAATGTCTGGCACGCCATCGGGCAGACGAGTTCCTGTCGTTTCTAAAAACAATCGACCGCCGGACGCCCGCACATCTCGATCTGCATCTGATCCTCGACAACTACGCCACCCACAAGACACCGGCCGTGAAGCGCTGGTTGGCGCGACACAAACGCTTCACACTGCACTTCACGCCGACATCCTGTTCCTGGCTCAACCTCGTCGAGCGGCTCTTCGCCGAAATCACTCGCCAGCGCATCCGGCGAGGAACCTTCAATGACGTCACCGAACTCAAGACCGCGATTGACGAGTGGATCGAGCATCGAAACCAAAACCCAAAGCCCTTCAAGTGGATCGCCAGCGCCAAATCCATCCTCGCAAAGCACCGCCGAGCCAAAAAAGCGCTCGCCATCGCAAAAGCGGGATGCAAATGAATGAGTCAGAACACTAGGTCTTTCAGGAACAGGGCATTCATCGTGCCCTTCAGCCCGACGTGGAGATGTGTGACGTCGCCCTCCGAAAGGGTGACGATCGGCACGCCGGCGAAGGCCATGCGCTTGAAGAGCCCTGCAATGTCCTCTTGATCGCGGCTGAGGCGGTCCTCCTGTCATGCACTTCCCCCTACAAGTCGCCGCGCAATGGATTGATGATCTGAAGCCCAGCAAAGTCTTTTTCGTTGTCCGTCACCACCACGCAGTCATTGGCATCCGCGACCGCGGCGATGATCATATCGAGTCCGCTACGAGGGCGTCCGACAGCCTTCCCTTCCGCCATCAGCTGCGCCCAGACCAGGCCTGCCTTGTCGTCGAACGACAAAATGCGCCCCGCAAACAGCGCTTGCGGTCCCTCTTGACCAACGAACCAGGCGTCGAGCGCATCGCGCTTCTTGCCGCGTGGCGTCTCCAGAATACCGCGCCGGATTTCGGCTACTGTCAGCGAGGCAATGAACAGATCGTCGTCGCGCTGCTGGCCTATCCAGGCCAACAGTGGCTCTGACGGTTTCGGCTTGACGATGTTGCTGATGATGTTGGTGTCGAGAAGATAGCGCGTCACAGATCGGCCTTACGCCCCTCTTCACGGGGGCGCGTCAGGTCGAGATCGGCACCAACGAGCGGCGAGCGACGCAACGCACTCAAGATGCCACCGTGCTTCGGTGACCCGCCAGAAACGGCCTGTTGCACCGCCCGTCGGAGATGCCCGGCTTCCGGCCCTTCCTCGGTCAACTTCCGGGCAAGCGCTCTGATGAGATCGCGATCGGTCTCGAGGGCTTGGAGCTCAAACCGCACGATGCCGCGCTTGATCAGCCGGGATCGGTAATTTTCGATCGCCCTTTTCTGCGCACTATTGCCCACGGATCGCCTCCAATGGTATATCTGGATATCTAGCCGAATCTTCGGCTTGCCGCAAGACTGCGACGGTCTCATTTGACGTCAGCAGCAGTAGTAAGAGGTCGGTGTGTTGTCCGACGTTGCGATTAAACAGATTGCATCTTGCAGAGGTGACCACGACAATATTTTTCGTGCGCTCGACTTTGCGATTTCCCTATCCGCTACGCTTCGCATCTCGGATCAACGCGCGATTACGACACAAGATACTGATATCGCTAGATATTTTTCTTGCGTTGGGGCCGCGACTCGCTATCTTTGTCACGATGCGGAGCGATCCGCGCAACGACAAGGACGCCGCGTTGGCGCGACCGAGAGGAACAACATCCGAAAAGCTTCGCGTGGTCGCCGATACGGCGCCCGGAGCCTCCGTTGCGACCGTCGCCGCATCGAAATCCGATCCGCGCCTGGTCAATTTGGTGCGCCTGCTGGCTCGGCAGGCCGTGCGGGATTTCGTCCAAGCCGAAACAGACAGACGGAAGCGTGACCGTCTCCCGGAATGAGGCGTCATGAAGATCGCGCTCTACGCCCGTTACTCATCAGACAACCGGCGCGATGCTTCGATCGAGGATCAATTGCGCCTATGCCGGCTCCACGCCGAGAAGCAAGGTTGGACTGTCGTCGACAGCTATACAGACCGAGCGATCTCTGGTGCATCGCTGCTTCGCCCCGGCATCCAGGAACTGATCGGCGACGCGATTCGGGTGAAGTTCGCCATGGTGCTTGCAGAGGCGATGGCCCGAGCCATGCTTCAAGCACGTGCTGCGCGATCAGATATCCTCCGAAGGGGTCGATCCGGATCGCCGTGCCGAGACCAGAGACGCGGCCTGTGTGGCTGTCGATTGCCAGCAAGGAGATAATCGGATGCCGAACCCCCGTCGGGTCTTGAATCAGAAACTGGCGGGGATCGTCTCCGGCTGCGGCGGTGACTGGAAAGGGCATTGCCCAGTCTAGCATGGCAAGGCGAGTCGCCCTAAGGCGCATTCATTGTGAAGGCTCATCCGAGTCACAAGGAAACCGGCGCCGCCTTTTTTAGAAACGGCGCCGGTTTCTTTGTCAAAGGTCTAGTGAGCGGCGGCACCTTGCTTGATCGCAGAGGCGAAGCCTTCGACGACCCGAACAAATAGATCGGGATCACGCAGTGCGTTCTTGAACTCCTCAGCCCAATCCGGATTGGACTCGGTCCACTTGATCAGCGCGGTCGCCTTGACGCCCCGATGCTTGATCAGGAAGTTGGAGATCTTTGCCGGCACCGCGCCCGCGACAAAGGCGGCGTTAGCCGGTTCGGCGCGCGCCAGAAGAATGAAGGCCCGTGAGAAGCTCGCGAGATCGTCCTCTTCCGCGAGTTTGGTCAGGAGGTCCAGTACCGGCCCGGAGGGGGTCGTGTAGGCTGCCGAGCCCTGGGATGCGATAGCCTCGGCAATGCGGTGCAGTGTTTCTGGGGGCATGCTCTTAATTCCTTCGTCAAGGCCGGCGAGCGCTTTGGCTTTTGCCCTGCGCTCGGCGGCGAGGTTTCTGATGTCGTTTGCGTCTTGTTCGGTGGGCACCCACACGCGGACTTCCTGCCAGCCTTCAGCCAGGCGAACGTCGCGCTGGCGTTTTACTCGCCTGACTACCGTAGGATCGGCCACGAAATGTCTCCGTACTGTCGTTACGTGATATAGGTCGTAACGACAGTACGGGAAAGTGGTTCCTCAGAAATGGAATTCAGAAAACCTTGCGTAGGAATCCCCGTCAGGTGCCTTATTGAAGTATGTATAAATAACGTTTTATTATGGTGCCGAAATTAGCTCCTATGCGAAAGGTTTCTGTTGAACCGCGATAATCTCACTCACGTCGTGCGGGAACGATTGAAGCGGCTTCCGGCGCCCCATGCCGCGCATTACGGCGTGGTTCCGCTGCCCCCGCCCGAGGACGGCGTTGCCGTGGGTCCGGTCCTTGCCCGGCTCAGGGCGGCGGATACAGCCCTGGTGCGCATCGAGACGCTCGCGGCCGAACTAAATGACCCGTATCTGATCAGCCGCATCTTGCCACGGCGGGAAGCTGTCAGCAGCTCGGCGATCGAAGGCACCAACAGCACGCTTGACGAATTGCTGTCCGGTGAAGAAAGCGAAGACTCCCAGCAGGGCGAGGCGGTAATTCAGGTGCGTGATTACGCGCTCGCGCTCGATGACTTCCTGCCGCGGGCCAGACAAGAGAAACTGGAAATCTTCACAAGCGGTTTGGTGCAGGATCTGCATCGCGCCGTCATGCGCGGCGACGCGGAATACAAGGACAGGCCCGGCGATCTTCGCCAGGTTGTCGTCTGGATCGGCGGCAGGGGCGATATCGCTTACTCAACCTACAATCCGACGCCGCCGTCGGACATTGCCGCGTGCCTTGAGGGCACGATGAAGTACATGCGCTGCGAGGGCATGCAGGCAATGTACCAGAGCTTCATCGTGCGAATGGCGGTTGCGCACGCACATTTCGAGGCGGTCCACCCGTTTCGTGATGGCAATGGCCGCGTTGGCCGTCTGCTTTTGCCATTGATGATGGCCGCCGAAGGCATGATGCCGATTTACCTGTCGCCGTACATTGAAGCCCACAAGACAGCTTATTATGAATCGCTCAAGGCGGCTCAGCAGCGCCTCGAATGGCATGAAGCGGTCGGGTTCATGGCAGACGCGATTGTCGGCACCACAGATGAGCTCCTGAAGACCCGCGACGCCTTGTCTGCACTTGGCGATCTATGGCGGAAGCGGCGGAAGTTTCGCCAGGGCTCAGCCAGCCTGCGCGCACTCGATGTTCTGCCGCACTATCCGGTGCTGACCGTCAAGCGTCTGGCCTCGCTTCTCAGCATTACGGTGCCTGCAGCCTCGCAAGCGGTAGAGCAACTAGTCGAGAATGAAATCTTGAACGAGCGTACCGGCTATGCGCGCAACCGCGTCTTCGCCGCGCCCGACGCGCTGTCGATCATTAACCGCCCCTTCGGCGAAGAACCCATTCTTCCCGGTGCGGACACCTGACGGCCGCCATGCCGGGCTGATAATCGGTGACGCCGCGAGTTGCGGCCTCGCCCCGCCGTCGGTCATGCGTCGGCTGGACTTCCTTGAGACCCAGGCGATTTTCCATAGCACGCGATCCCGCAAATGCTCAATGATCACGTCGGAGGAAGGGAGATTCGGTAGATGGTCGGGGCGATTCTCCGAAGGACACTCAAGAGAGTGGTTGACCTTGCATCGATGCACAGCATCACGAGTGATGCGCTCATTGCGATGAGCAAGGACGATTATCAGGTTCTCCGTCGCGCGGCGACGCGTGCGCGGCTCGACAGGAAAGCGCGTTTCGCCTGCGCGAAATGCGGACATGCCGTCTATGCTCCGCGCGAAGGTCGGACCGGCCAGCCTTACTGGAAACACCACCCGGGTGCCCCACAAGTTTGTCCCTGGTGGACGGGGACGCCGGCCAGCGTCGATATCGTTAGCGCGCAGCAATTTGACGGAGCGCGGGAAAGCCCGCTGCATGCTAAAATCAAACATATCGTCGGTGAGTTATTGACCCACGATCAGCGCACGACCGCGGGAAGCGTCGTTGTCGATGAGTATCTCATCCTAGAGAATGGACGACGGCGTCCGGACGTACGGGCGATCTACGATCGCATGCCACTCGTTGTGGAGGTTCAACTTTCAACCACGCAAATCCCCATCATAGTGCAACGCGAAGATTTCTATGAGAACGCGTCCATTCGCCTGATGTGGCTGACTTGGAATTTTGAGCCACCCGCGAGCCGCCGATTACTCAGTTCGTTTGAGGACATTTTCTACTCCCACGACAAGAACCTGTTCTCAATGGACGATGAAACGATAGTCCTCTCCAGACAGCGGCAAGAAGTAATCTTGCGCGCGTTCTGGCTGGATGAAGATGCATGGCGCTCGAAATTGGTCACGATTTCCGACCTCAATTGGATCGAGGGAGGGCGCGCAAACGCGGTCCCGTCGAGGCCGCCTTGGCATCATGACTTTCTGTCGCGCTGGCGCGGCGCGCTCGGAGAAAAAGGTACGAAATGGAAAGAGCGTGAGATCCTGTTTGGCGAACTCGTCGCCAAAGTGGCGATTCCGGGGAGCGACGTCAACGAACTGCACGCGCTCGACGTGGATGCATTGATCAACTGTCTGCTTTCCCTGGTCGACGGTCGGCCGGTCGGATCGCGGCAGCAAAATCTTGTCGAGGTGCTGAACTCCTTCCTCAATGTCGAGCGACGACAGCGCTATGTGCGCCTCATTCGCACCTTCGCCCAACTGACCAACAGGGATGCTGTCCTTGAAATCGAGAGTGTTCGCAACAAGATCGGCAAAGCACGCACAGTGGCGCAAGACGATCGCCAAAGCGTGTCAGGAAAGATCGCGCTGGCCTTGTTCCCGGAGATCTTATCTTCAGCTTGACGCAATGCCAGCAGCGTATCGCAGCGCTTGACGTATTCTGCACCGCGATCAAGTGAGTCGAGGATTGCTGACGGGGCCGGACTGCCTCGGAGGCAGCGACTTGGTAGGAGACGATGGCGGAATAAGGTGGGAAATATCGTGCATTCCGTAGATAGTGACGGCCTCAACCCGCCGTTCTCGGCGATGGCGAACGTCTCCGGCCGCACGGCCGACACTGCATACCGTCACATCGCCTCGGCGCTGGTGCGTCTTGCCGATGGCGGCCGGCTGGTCACGATCACCGGCGCAACCTTCTCGCCCGAAGCCTCAGCCTGGCGCGACGCCTTCGCCCGATTGCAGGAACGCGGCCGGGTGGTGTTCACCGCCGCGATCGCTGGTGCGGTTGACGCCAAGCGCGGCACCACGACCGAGACGCGTCTCGCGATCATCGACAAGACGCCGGCCGATGACCCGCGCATATTCCCGAAGTCGCCGGGAATCGCGCCCGACGTCGCGACGCTGCTCCGCTGGATCGGCGAACACGTTCCAGCTCGCTTGCCAGTCGCCTCGACTGGCGCGCTTCCCGTGTCAGCCTCGCCGGCACGCACCGTGCGCGGCTATCTGGCGCGGGTGGCCGCACAGTCGACCAAGGTGTCGGTCACCGATCCCGAAGCCGTTGATCTCGCCTATGAGACAATCGACTGGACGCCGCCCGAGGGCGCGCGCCTCAGCGACGCCATCTACGAGGAGTACCGGCTGCAATCGATCCGGATCCCCGGCGCGCAGGCGCACCCGACCAAGCTGGTGCAGTCGGCGGCGATGGCCTCGGTCGCGCCGGCAAAGCCGAGCTAACGGCCACGTCTGCCGGCCAACCTCGTCAGGGACGGCATCCTGTCCGACGCCCAGCTCGAGACGCTGATCTATGCCGGCGAGGCGCACGGTCATTATCTCGCCGGCGCCTGGACCGTTGACGAGACCTTCGATCTCGTCACGGCCGCCCGCGACGACGCGTCGAACGTCGTTCGTTTCCGTCGAGGCTTCATGCTCGGCGACGGGACCGGCGCCGGCAAGGGTCGCCAGTCCGCCGGCATCATTCTCGACAATTGGCTGCAGGGCCGGCGCAAGGCGGTCTGGGTCTCGAAGTCCGACAAGCTGCTCGAGGACGTCCAGCGCGACTGGTCGGCGCTCGGCATGGAGCGTCTGCTGGTCACACCACTCTCGCGCTTCCCTCAAGGGCGTGAGATCCGGTTGGCCGAAGGTGTCCTATTTTTAGCCTACGCTACGCTGCGGTCCGACGACCGCGGCGAGAAGCTTTCGCGCGTGCGGCAGATTGTTCAATGGTTGGGCTCCGACTTCGACGGTGTCATTATTTTCGACGAGAGCCATGCCATGCAGAATGCCGGTGGCGGCAAGGGCGAGCGGGGCGATGTCGCGCCCTCGCAGCAGGGCCGTGCTGGCTTGCGCCTGCAGCACGCGCTCCCGAACGCCCGCGTCGTCTATGTCTCGGCGACGGGCGCCACCACGATCCACAATCTCGCCTACGCCCAGCGGCTCGGCCTGTGGGGTGGCGAGGATTTCCCGTTCGCGACCCGCGCCGAGTTCGTCGAGGCGATCGAGGAGGGCGGCGTCGCGGCGATGGAGGTGCTCTCCCGCGACCTTCGCTCACTCGGCCTTTACACCGCCCGCTCGCTTTCCTACGACGGCATCGAATATGAGCTGGTCGAGTACCAGCTTACCGACGAGCAGCGGCGCATCTACGACGCCTACGCCGGCGCCTTGAGCGTCATCCACAATCACCTCGACGCAGCCATGCAGGCCGCTAACATCACCGGCGAGACCCGCACGCTCAATCGCCAAGCAAAGGCGGCCGCGCGCTCGGCCTTCGAGTCAGCCAAGCAGCGCTTCTTCGGTCATCTGCTCACCAGCATGAAGACGCCGACCTTGGTCCACTCCATCGAGCGGGATCTGGCCGAGGGCCATGCCGCGGTGATCCAGATCGTGTCGACCGGCGAGGCGCTGATGGAGCGTCGGCTCGCCGAGATTCCACCTGAGGAATGGAACGACGTGCGCGTGGACATCACGCCGCGCGAATACGTGCTGGATTACGTCGCCCATTCCTTCCCGGTGCAGCTCTATGAGCCCTTCACTGACGCCGAGGGCAATCTCTCGTCCCGGCCCGTCTTCCGCAACGGCCAGCCGGTCGAGAGCCGCGAGGCCGTCGCCCGCCGCAATGAGCTGATCGAGCGGCTCGCTTCTCTTCCGCCTGTTCCCGGCGCGCTCGACCAGATCGTGCAGCGTTTCGGCGCAGACCTCGTGGCGGAGGTGACCGGACGGTCGCGACGCGTGGTGCACAAGGGTGACCGCCTCGCCGTCGAGACCCGGGCCGCCTCCGCCAATCTCGCCGAGGCCGCCGCCTTCATGGATGACGCAAAGCGCGTGCTTGTCTTCTCGGAGGCTGGCGGCACGGGTCGCAGCTACCACGCCGAGCTCTCGGAGCGGAACCGCCGGCTTCGCGTCCATTATTTGCTCGAGCCGGGCTGGAAGGCCGATGCCGCGATCCAGGGTCTCGGTCGCACGAACCGCACCAACCAGGCGCAGCCACCGCTGTTCCGGCCGATCGCGACCGACGTCAAGGCCGAGAAGCGTTTCCTTTCGACCATTGCGCGCCGGCTCGACACGCTGGGTGCCATTACGCGCGGCCAGCGCCAGACCGGCGGCCAGGGCCTGTTCCGGCCCGAGGACAATCTTGAGAGCGACTACGCCCGCGATGCGCTGCGCCAGCTCTATCTGCTGCTTGTGCGCGGCAAGGTCGAAGGCTGCTCGCTCCAGATCTTCGAGAACGCCACGGGCCTGGAGCTCATGGACGCGAACGGCATCAAGGACGAGCTGCCGCCGATCACGCGTGACGCCGAGGCGGTGTGCCGCCATTACCTGTCCAACGGAAGGCGCCAGGGCCGCTACTGGATGGTCGGCGACGTCCGCAATACGCCCGGCCGGTCGATGTTCGTCCGGCTCAGCGGACCGGAATTCGGTCCTGGCGCCGCCGGGCATTGGCGGGATGCCGCCTCGGCCGAATATGGCGATCTCCTTGACGTGATCCGCGAGAGCTGCGGTTTCGTAGACTTTCGCGATGTCGCCAATGAGGCCCGACGCTTTCTGAGTCTGCCCCATCCAGAACTGGAGCCAGAGCCAAATCGCCTCCGCTCGAGAAAATCGCCCGCGTCCCTCGGATCTTCGCCTGCTCGGATTTGACGCCCTTCGGGCCGCGAGCCGCGTGCAGATCCCGGCGCAGGACGTCGCGCGCTTTATGGACCTGGCGGCATAGCCGGAACGGATAAGGGCAATGCGGCCGCTTCATTACGGGGAGGCCGGTGGTCCTGCCTCCCCTCGGCGCCGGAGAGGACCGCACCCACGGCCTTCTGAGAGGGCGATCGGGCGGCAAGCGGCTCGGACCGGCAACCTCGTGGGTCGACTATTTTCCGTCGGCGGCAGCCGCAATCTGACCTTCGCGATGATCGACAGCCGCGATTTCCTGGTCGCGAAGAAGCGCGCAGACAATCAGGTGCTCATGCCGCCCGGCCCGAAAGTCGCGTTGACCGGTGGACTCGACTTCAACGATCACCGGTTGATCTGGGCCAAGCTCGATCAGGTTCACGCCAAGCATGCGGACATGGTGTTGCTGCACGGCGGATCGCCCAGGGGCGCCGAGTTGATCGCCGCCAAGTGGGCCGACAACCGCAAGGTTCCGCAGATCGCCTTCAAGCCCGACTGGACGAAGCATGCCAAGGCCGCTCCGTTCAAACGCAACGATGCGATGCTCAACGAGCTGCCGATCGGGGTGATGTATTTCCCGGGCACAGGCATCCAGGACAATCTGGCCGACGAGGCAAAGAAACTCGGCATCCCGGTCTGGAAGTTTGGCGGCGCATAGGCGCCGCCGTACCCCGTCGTGCAGAACGACGGGCGAGCTGAGAGTCCAATCGCGCCATGAAGTACCTAACAACCCTCAGGCGTCCTCATCATAGTAATGTGACTCATCAATGGCGCCCGATGTATCCAGCTCCGGCTGCCTATACCCGACCCGACTGGCTACACGCTCAAATGACATGATCGTTGTGAACGCGATCGAATCTCCGTGAAAGGGTTTATCCGGATCGTTGTCCCCATTGAGCGCACCTGAGACATTTGCCACAAGGACATCGTCTCCAACGTCCAGACTTACTTCTTTGACGTAAAGCTCATCAAAAAAGGCGTTCGTCATAGCCATCTCACCCGAGAGGGCGTCCTCGATCATCATGGGATCTTCTTGAATGAAGGACACGTTGATGTACTCTTCGAGATCTCGGGTGTACCAAACCTCACCAGAAAAATAGCCGTTTGTGCTAATAAAGTTGGAGAGCTGCGACGCCAGTTCGTCAACAACGGGTAGGCCCGCGGGAAGACCGTTGAGCTGCCGCACGCGCTGGTCCATCAAGCGCAGATCGGGCATGAGGATCGCGGCCTTGTCCAAAGCCGCAAGCTGGTACTTCGGCTCGGCCCTCAGAGCCGCCGCGGTACCATAGCCAAAATACGCAGCCACGATCTCGTGGGCGTGACCTGATCCGAGCTTGCCGCCGGCCAGATTGTTGAACGTCATACGCAGAAAGTCTGCGCAGTCCTTTTGGATGGTAGACATGGCAAATCCATTTTACTCCGGCGTCTTAGTGGCAGTCACAAGCGCTTCATGACCACCGCGCGCCGGCAGAATGGTTGCCGTTGGGGTGTTCGATTGAGAAATCGAGATGCCGCCTTTTGGGTCGCTTGCAGCCCAGGCGATCGGCTCCTGACCGTCAATATGGTCACTTTGTCTGTCGCGCGCAACTGGATCTGTGACGATTCCGGTCGCTGCTTTTGCTGCTATAGTGTTGCTCGCGCCGTGGTCGTGGTGGAAGGCACGACCGTCAGACCTTTATCTCACGGAGCCCACCACCATGGTCATCTTCGGACCACTGCTCGTCGTCGTTGGCATCGGCTTTTTTCTGCTGGCTGCTGTTCACACTCGCTGTTTTCGCGCTGCCCCTCTTCGTTGGCCTGACGATCGGCATCTGGGCCTTCTACACCGGCGCCGGAATGCTCAGTGGCACGGCAGCAGGGCTCGTGGCGGGCGGTGCAACCATTTGCATTGGCCAACTCGCGCTTGCCTACGTGCCATGGACTTGGCTTAGACTCTTGATCATCCTCCTGTATGTCGCGCCCGCCACGTTCGCGGGTTACAGCGCGACGCACGGAATCGCCCAGATGACGATGCCTTCGCCCGCCTGGCAAACGATCTTCGCGATCGTTGGCGCGACTGCCGTCACCATCACGGCGTTCATCCGCTTTACGGCTACGACCGCACCCGGATCCGTCGGACGGGATTTGGCGCAGGGCTAACACCCGAGCGTCGGACGTTGGGCCGCGACAAGATCAGGCGTCCAGAGCGCTCGCGGCGCCCATCCCCGATACTCGATAGAGAACGGTGAAGCTCGATCATCGCGATGTGGCCGAGCTAACGGCGACTGTTGAAACGCGGTGGTCTAGGCGGTGACGTCCCACAAACACGGCCGACAACTCGAGTCGTCGGGCGTATTGCTCGAGTGCGGTCGCGGAAACCTAGATCCTTGTGTCGCCATGCGGCCGGGAGCCAATCACCACTGAATTCGTTGGGCCGGCTTCCCGGCGGGACTCGCTATCGCTGCGTTCTCCTTGATGTCAGCTCTGTTCGGATCGAGCGCGCGAAACGGCCTCTTCGATGGATGGATCTGGCCGAAGGCCGGCTAAGAAGCCTCGACCGCCTATGGCGCAACAGCGGCGTCACAACTTTCATCCCCTGCCGGCTGCGCCGTCATTCCTCGCGAAACAAGAAAGTTCCTCCTTTGCTGTCGAGCCCCTGCGGGGTGCGCCGTAGATCGCCTCCGGCCTGTCGATCACCATTGAGGCCGCAAGGTGCGGGCTCGGAAAACAGAGATCAAGGAGAACTACCATGGCGACCATCGGCACCTTCAAGAAGACCGGCAACAACGAGTTCAACGGCGAAATCGTCACCCTCTCGCTCCAGGCCAGGAACGTCCGCATCATCCCCGAGACCAGCCGCTCGGGCGACAGCGCCCCCAGCCACCGGATCTATGTCGGCCGTGTCGAGATCGGGGCCGCCTGGTCCAAGCGCTCCAACGAGGGCCGCGATTATCTGGGTCTCAAGCTCGACGATCCGAGCTTCACCGCTCCGATCTTCGCCAACCTCTTCGCCGACGAGGAAGGCGAGGGCTTCAGCCTGATCTGGTCTCGCCCCAGCCGTCGCAACGGCGACTGACCCGATCCACAATGCCTTGCCCGGCTGGTCCGGGCGTGGGCATTATTTGCTCAGGAGCCGGCCGCGATCTTGCGGCAGCGTCGCACCACGACCATGCGAGCTTCGCAGGACGGACGCACTGATTCCCTCGAGGAGCTCTAGTCGCAAGCCACCGAGGGCGCGTCGTCGTGCTTGAGGTGTCGCTTTCGGACATTGTAACTCACCAGCCAGATCACGCCGACCGCGATCGGCACGAAGGCTGCGGTTAGGAACGAGGGCTCTACTCGCAGTCCGACATCATGCGCGCCCTTGGCAAGATAACTAAACAGGCTGACCACATAATATCCTATCGCCCCGACCGACAATCCTTCGACCGTGCACTGCAGGCGAAGTTGCTGTCTCGCGCGCTCGTTGATAGCCTGCAACAGGTCACGATTCTGTTGCTCGATTTCGACGTCGACCCGGGTTCGCAACAGATCGGCGGCACGCGCGAGCTTCACCGACAGAGTCGCCTGACGATCCTCCACAGTCGCGCAGGTTCGCATCGCCGGCGCCATGCGGCGCGCCAGAAACGACGACCAGGTTGGATAACCCGAGACATCGTTGCCTTCAATGATGGACAGTCGCGATTGGACCAGCTCGTTATAGGCCCTGCTGGCGCCGAAGCGAAACAGGCTGCCGGTCGCGCCTCTTTCGAAGGAGGCGGCCAGCGCCGTCAGTTCGGCAAGCAGATGGTTGTTGAACTGCAGCCCCTCACCGCTTTGCATTTTCTCGAGCGCCTCAACAAGACGGCGGTCGATGCGATCAACAGATGGTGCAAGCTCAAGGGCCGCCGACAGGCCAAGCAGCGCCAACGGACGGTAGGTCTCGATTTCCAGGAGCCGTTGCACCAGCGCTCCGAGATCGTGCGGCGTCAACCCGAGGTCGCAGACGAGGATTTTCGTGAAGCCTTTTTCGTCTACGCGGAAGTCTGAGGCAGCAACCCCTGCACCGCTCTTTGTGGCAACCATGGCCAGGCTATTCTTGTCAAAAACCTGTTCGGCGCGCCTGGTCGGCGAGGCGTCCTGCTCCACTTCTAGCCTAATCGCGACCAGCAACTGTCCGGTCTGACGCAACGCGTGGATCAGCGATCGGACGGTACCATCAACTTTGTCAAATTGGTGTGCGGCAGAACAATTTGCGTTAGTCCAGATCCAGGTGAATGTTGTAAATTCCGAATGCTGCTCCCAGCGTAGCGTAGCGGGCCCGATGACAATCTGATGAAGTTTCGCCGATTGCTCAGGCGGCGGAAGATTGCGCTCGAGGCAAAAATCGATAAAACGGCAGCGATCGCTTGTGGCCGCCTCGCCCTGTGCGAGAAAAGCGAAGTGGATCACGCTGAAGGGCGAAACAAGGCGCGTGAAAGGGCGCGCGTGCACTTCGCCGAGCACAGCGTTGCGTTGCGGATGTGGCGTGAAGGTTCGCAGATCCAGTTCATCGGTCATGTCTTGACGCCTCGCTTCAGGGTGAGCAGGCAACCGTCAGTCTTGACGCGGGAGGCAATGGCGGTGCTGGGAAACGGTTGCGCGCGGCTAGGTTGCCGATCAAGTCATCTCGACGATCATTACCGAGGCCGCCTTGAACTCGGGAAAGAGATCTTGCGGGAGGAGGGTCAGGCCAGGCAGATTGAGATGGAGCAGCCTCATCCAGCTTTCGAATGACGCCATCAACGACCTCTGCCGGGTATGGTCCGGTGTCTATGGCGAAATGCCGGCATTGTGGCTCAATAGGTGTAGCGGTGCGCCAACAAGCCGTTCCGCGACCTTGGCGGTGGCGCGCGGCACCGTCCGACGAATGCCTAGATCTACCTGGACATGGTTGTCTGTCTCCAAATCCCGCCGACATCGCCCGCCACCGAAGGGGTGCCGCGTGCAAGTGAAGATACGCCGGCCCTCTTCTGAAAGCAGTTTTCCGGTGGCATGACCGATGCCGCGCGAGGCCGTGGCAAGCAGGAACGTGTTCCGTTGTCCCAGCGTGGTGCAGACAGGCGACCTCCGGCGAGGCAACCGCATTGTCGATTGACGGATCGAGACCCAAACGCGACTCCCATCTTGTTGCCGTCGCCAAACTTCATGGCGCAGAGAGCCGGTGCAGGATTTGGGCCAGCACTATAGAAGGGGCACTCTCGCGTCTTTTTTGATGCAATGTGGCTTTCGAAGACAGTCGGAGGCGGGTTTCAGACATGAAGCGCGCTTGTATTCTGACAGAATGCGCACGTGGCACAGGCCACAGGGAATTGCCTGTTTCGGCAAGGTGATCGCTCGCCCGGCCGCTGCCATTGTCTGAGCGGCCACGCTCTGGTTGGATTTGTCGATGCAGAGCCTGCGAGTGACCGCGCCCGGACCTGCCGGGCAAGGCTCGGCGATGGGCTGATAATTTCACGTCGAGTGAGGTTGACTGGATCACACAGCCGGAGCGCTCGCCGCTTTGAAGCGTCACTCAGAGCAGCGCAAGCGTCGTGGCTCGACCGATTGTCGCAGGGAGGCAGATACGTGGCGATCGTTGTGAGCGATCGACCAAATAGCGGCGGATCACAGATACGGCCGGCGACTATTGTGAGCGGGGCGTAGGGCCGAGGCAGTGATCGCGGAAGCGCAAATCTGCACCTGGCAGCACAAAGAGCCAATCACCACTGAATTCGTTGGGCCGGCTTCCCGGCGGGACTCGCTATCGCTGCGTTCTCCTTGATGTCAGCTCTGTTCGGATCGAGCGCGCGAAACGGCCTCTTCGATGGATGGATCTGGCCGAAGGCCGGCTAAGAAGCCTCGACCGCCTATGGCGCAACAGCGGCGTCACAACTTTCATCCCCTGCCGGCTGCGCCGTCATTCCTCGCGAAACAAGAAAGTTCCTCCTTTGCTGTCGAGCCCCTGCGGGGTGCGCCGTAGATCGCCTCCGGCCTGTCGATCACCATTGAGGCCGCAAGGTGCGGGCTCGGAAAACAGAGATCAAGGAGAACTACCATGGCGACCATCGGCACCTTCAAGAAGACCGGCAACAACGAGTTCAACGGCGAAATCGTCACCCTCTCGCTCCAGGCCAGGAACGTCCGCATCATCCCCGAGACCAGCCGCTCGGGCGACAGCGCCCCCAGCCACCGGATCTATGTCGGCCGTGTCGAGATCGGGGCCGCCTGGTCCAAGCGCTCCAACGAGGGCCGCGATTATCTGGGTCTCAAGCTCGACGATCCGAGCTTCACCGCTCCGATCTTCGCCAACCTCTTCGCCGACGAGGAAGGCGAGGGCTTCAGCCTGATCTGGTCTCGCCCCAGCCGTCGCAACGGCGACATTTTCGCCGTTAAATCGATCAGCATTTTCTTCGATTCCGCCAAGCGCTTTCGCGCGGTCGGGATGTCTTTCGACGCGATCGACGAGAAAGCACCGTTGAGTTTCGATAGAGCTGGAGCAAGTAGGTCGATGCTGGCGCCCCGCCGATCTCCGAGGGAGGATGCCTCTGAAAGCAGGTTGCTCGCCTGAAGAAGGCGAAAGGCCTGAGCCAGCTTGGTAGCCGCGCTCATTTCTTCGCCTTTAGCCCGATTTCGACCAGCCGGCGGACAGCCTCGGAGCGTGTAACGCCGTTTGCAACGGCCCACGCATTGAGATCGTTCATGAACTCGTCTGAGAATCTGAAGGTTCGCGACGGATCCTTACCCGTTGCCGGCACGCCCGGCGGGTTTTTCCTTGCGGTGTGATGCGCTGTCCCCCTAGGCTGCCCGTTATTGCTTCAAAGGGAGAGAGCGACGTGGCGACAGGTACTGTGAAATGGTTCAATCCAGTCAAGGGATTTGGATTCATCCAGCCCGACAATGGCGGCAAGGACGTATTCGTGCATATCTCGGCCGTAGAAAAGGCCGGCCTCAGCGGCCTCAACGAGGGCGCCAAGGTGAGTTACGAAGAGAGGGAAAACCGGGGCAAGACGTCCGCGGAAAATCTGAGAGTCGGCTAACGATGGTCGGAGGCAATTCCCCGCCGGCATTCGCGCCCGGCGGTTTTTTCTTTGGTGACGGCGGCGCCGTTAAGCCGCGGGCGGAAAACTGGCTAGGCGCCAATCACCAACGGCGATATGCGCGGTGATACCCGTAACCCCGATGCACGCCATAACCATAGCGGCGAACACCGTAGCCGTACCGTCGGTAGGCGGGCGCGGTGCGGACACAACCGCGCGGGCCGCAGACCACGGCGACGTTCTCGACGTTTGAAGCGGCGGAAAGTGGGGCAGCCGGCATAGCGGACGCTGTTCCTCCCGCGGCAAGGCTACCGAGTGCCGCAAGTCCAACAAGTGCAAATTTGAGCTTCATGGTTTCCCTCCTCTGGCATTCTAGGGCGTCGCGCACAGTAGGAGGGTCAATGTGAACCGGGGATGAGCGACTAGGGATGGCGCCGCGTCGGCCTCTAAGTTGGCGGGCGACTATATCGCCTTTGATGACGACAAAAACTTCGCTCGCGCGCATGCTTTGCGAACGGGCGAGGTTGATTCGGCCAGGGAGCTGGAAGCCCTAGTGTCGCTGATGGGACTTGGTGCTTGCGCCTTGCTGCTCATTGCCTTTTGGGGGCTTACGGCTCGACAGCACACAAAGATACGCAGTCGGACTTTGGTCCCGCGGGCGGGGTCGCTGATCTTACGGCTTCTCAGAAAAGTACGCCGCCGGGCTCGAAATATAGCGTCCCGGCGGCGATCTGTTCTTCCAGCCCTGGGCCCTGAAATCCCCAGTGGCGGTAGTCTAGCATGATCCGGGACAGATGAATGTGACATCGTTCATACAAAGTTAACGGATGAGGAGCCGGCGCCAAGGGCCCGTGCGCTAAGCTCCTCCCCGAAACGCGACCGCGCTGCGTCCCCAACCCGCGCGACACGCAAACCCGCGCACGTTCGTTTTCACCACTGCGTGACCGCGCTCGTGCAGCAGCGCGCATTCAACTATAGGATTACCAATGTCAAACGATTTAGTCGTCCAGCTCGGCGCTCGGCTCGACCAGTTCGCCAGCGATATGAATCGTTGCCGCGGTCAAGGATGCGAAAGCGCGTCGCGTACTCGCCTAGGTCTTAATCCGGAAGCTTGGCTAAGCCAGCATTGATCACTGCGACTTCCGCACGCACTTCACGGGCCATGCGCCCTGTGACTGTGTGCGGGTTGTGATCGAGCCCGGAAACTAATCTCTGGCGATGTTCGCGAAGTTCACACAAGGCGTTGCGATCACAAAGCTTGACGTAGATATCGACCGTTCGCTCTATTGTGTTCACGCGCCAGTTCTCCGCTTAAGAGACAATCGAAGCAATCCAGGATTCTCTCGCCGCCCTCAACGCGCCTCGGCGTAAAAGGTTTCAAGCGAGGAAAAACTTTCTGGCGGGGCCGTCAACGTAGGTCGTTCGCTAATGTCGACAATCTGGTAGCTTCGCGATCGCGCGACGAAGTATGATTTCGACCGTGGCGGGGCGGCTTACCTCGAAGTCGGCGCCGCATGGCTGCGGGGCGGGAGTGATCTGAGGCTTGGCGAAGCGGGATGCTACCACTCGTTAAGCAGTCGTTCGATCTTGACGAGTAACGCCATTTCAGCCGCACCTGCGTCGAGCTTCTTTTTCGAGCGCCGAAGAAACACACTAAGCTCCTCAGCAAAATCAAACGATCTAGCGGGTGATTTTGTGGGAGCGAACCTCCAATAGGGCGTTTGAGTGGCTGCACCGAGGCGGTGCTGCAGCCGCGATCGATCAAACAGCAATTTTCCATCGTCGGACATTTTGAGGCTGGAAAACTCGACGAACCGGCAACAGGGCGCAGCCGGAACGCGTATTTCGAGCCCGACGGCGTATTTTTTTGGGCTACCCCTATATCGGTTTGTCGGGCCAGTATTTCGATTTGGCCGAAATCCGATGCCGCGCCTCCGCCTCGGTCGCGAAGTCCCCAATATGGGAATCTGGACCATTTCCGGTCTTTACCGAAACGAACCAGCGACCGCCTTTCGCCTGTCGTGGCTCAAATTGAGGAAATGTCTTGTTCATGCCTGCCATATGTGGCGCATACGTCGAGATACCAGACCTCGTATGGCGGCTTACATATTTGTCACGTGGAATCGTAATCGCCAGCGTCCAGTCATTCAACCATCATCAAGAAATCGCTCTCGCGAACGATCCTTATCGCGACGCCATCGGCAATCATCGCTTCCGCCTTGCGATGCTTCGAACTTTTTTCTTGTCCCTTAGCAAGCCGCAGATCCTGATCTCCGACAACCAGGATGGTAATGTTCTTGCTTACGGAATCTGCAACCTTGCACCCTGCGACAGCCGCCATCTGAGCGGCTTGAGCCGCGTTCGATAGATAACGCGCTAGTAAAAACGATGGTCTCACCGAATAGCGGTCCATCGGGATTGCCGTCTTGGGAATGTCTTTTCCAGTCGGTCTTGCGCTTAAATGGTCTCGGAGGCAAACCGGCGACACCCTCATATCCGATGTCATCAATCCACGCCTGGAGGCTGATCTTTGTATCGGTGATTGCGCGCGTAACGATTAAGCCGGAGGCTCTCGCGTCTTCTGCCGCGTCATGATGCTTGAACTCGATGCCGAATGACGTGGCGAGATTCTTTAGACCATAGCCGCCATTTGATCCGTACCCGTCCCAGGCGCGCCGAGCGACCTGAAGGCTACCGAGCCAGATGCAGGGGTGTCCTCTTGTGGCTGCGGCTCGTGCGAGCGCAGTCCGGTCAAATGGGCTATGATGCACGATTGCTGTGTCAGTGAGTGCGCCGCTTATTACAGGAAAAACCTTTGCCATAGCCGGCTTGCCCGCAACGTCTTGTACGTGGCGCTTCTGACGACGCAGGTCTACGTGCGCTTGCGCAAGCCGAAGGCGCTTGCGGTACCCGACGTCGCGGAGGGGGCCGGCGCCGCGGTCGCCCGGGCCGCGGAGTAAGCCCCAGTGCCAACGGGGCGCCCAAACGACGGAGCAGCCTCAACTCGTCTGCACACGCGAGCCTGATCAGCGGTCCAGCACCAGCAACGATCAGCGTTACAGGTTTCTGTCGCCCATGTAATCACTCAGCAACTTGCTTCTCGGACTTGCGCCTCTGAAACCTCAGAGCTTCCAGGTGTTCGATAGCCGGTTTGGCACCCGAATCCCCTGTCAAGGAGCGCTGTTTGATAATCTCGACGAGCTTCTGATTACCCCGCCTGCGCTTGGTCCGTGCGAGGTATCTATCAGGGGGGCTAGGTCTGGGGTCGGCGCTACGCTTCGAAGCTGAAATGTTCATCGGTCCACCCAGGGTGGACCAGAGGTGTTGATCCGTCACCGTGACTTTATTATCGGCCTCACGCCGGCCGGCTGAAATTCGACACAGGGCCATCATTCACGACGGCAAGCGCTCACTTGACGAGTGGACAGAGCTCAGCCATCGCATGCTTCTTTAGCTTGGCAAGGTTGTCGGCGGCTTCCTTGGAAAAGCGCCAATGCGAATATCATCGTGTGGCCCTCGATATTCGAGAAGAACCGCCGCGCTATCCTCGCCGCATCCTTGATGGGGTCTGCCGGAAAAAGTGCAAAACGCCAACGGCGTTCATTCATCTGGTGGTCGATCAGGTCGCCGATCTTACAGCGGAGATGAAGTGCATTTCCGGTCTCGATGCAGCGTTCCCCGCTGAAAACGGGGCGAGGGGACGAAGCCAAGTATGGTGGCAGCGGCTTTGACAGCCGTGAGGCCAAAGCATCGCGTCATCCAGCCGCGCGACACGTACAGACCGGATTTGCATATCGATACGTTGAAGGTGCGGATTTCCGGTGAGCTGCCGCTAAACTATTGTATATAAGAGATTTTATCCTTCCACACGAGCTCTGTCTCGACGGTTCGCCGCAATTGAGTTACAGCTTCCGGTAGCAAGGAAGCAATGACTAGAACCGAGTGATCCTTTCCCAATCACGTCGTTTGGACCCACATGGCCGTTCCACTTCGCAAGTTGAAAGATGGGGTCTTGTATCAGCGCAGGCTGCTGATTGAGAATGCGATTGATGATCTCGTGAAGGTGTCGCGTTCGGATCAAGTAGATCGCTGTAAGATCACCGACCCATCTGATCCCGGTTATATTCCGACGGAGTGCCTACTTCACTTGATCCGCGGGTGTCGCTCCGACGACTCCGACCATTTCTTCGCAATGATATTCCGCACACTAAGGCAACGGATCCTCGCTCGATTACCGAACCCGGCGATAAAGGGGGGCAGTGAGGGTAAGTCGTTGGTTTCGCAGCGGAACATGGCGATCAATGAGCATGTGGTCGATCGATTTCAGGGGATGCTTGTCCAGGATCGGGCCGGATATGATGAGCGGCTCGATTACTACGAAGTAAATTTTGATGCCGCTTTGGCTACCCTTCGTCTGGACGGTCGAAAAAAGGGCCTAAGAGAAGAAAAGCGCTCGGAATCCATTGGCTATGACGATGAAACCAGTGAACTCAATGCTGAGGTGGAGAAAGCCGCGGCAGCCCAGAATCCAGTATCCGAGTCAAAACTTGACGATCCTGTTTACCGGTCACTGCTTTACGCCGCGATTGAATCATTACCGGACAATCAGCGCCGCGTGATCGAACTATTGCTGCGCGGAATCCAGATAGATTCTCAGGAACCCAACGTTCCTACGATCGTCCGATTCCTCGGTTGCACGGAAAAGACTGCCCGGAACCGCCGCGACCGAGCGTATGCAGCGATTCGGAAGGCTCTCGAAACGGAGGAAGACGCATGAGCACAGCAGATACAGACTCCCTTCTTGAGCATGTGCTGTTGGCGTTTGCCGTCGAGCCTTCTTACGATAAAGCGACTCTTGAGCGCTATCTTTCGCGTTATCCGCAATACGCGACCGATTTGGTTGATCTCTTGAGCGAGCTTAGGCTCTCTTCCGAAGGGATCGTTCATACCACAGATGATGAATCTGCAGTACAAAAGGCATGGGATGCGTTTACTGCCACGCCGCCCCGCGCCGAACGTCCCCGCTTAGTCGAGAATCCCTTTACCCTGTTTCAGGGGCCTTCCTTTGTTGCCTTAAGCGACCGAGCTTCGTATTCGCCGTTCTATCCTGATTGCACTAAGGGACCGGATCGTCATTGCGACATCAATTCCCAAACCCTTCCTAAGGCGGCTAGCCATAGCGACCCGTTCAACGACCGAAGTCCTTCTTGAATATCTCGATCAACCCACGACCGTGGCTCCCGGGGCGAGCTATAAGTCGGACGGGAAGCCCGAAGCTCCCGCCAAGATCGAATTCGAGCGACTCCTCATTAACTCAGGTGTCACCTCCGAGGAGAAAGACGATATTTTCATGTCGTCTACCTAGATGGACACGATCGAAATCACACGCCAGACAGCCGAACGGCTGCATCTTGCGGCCGCGCAAAAGGGAGCCAATCCCTGGCAGCCTTACGCCTTCGCCTGTGCCGAAGCTCTTCGCCGGTCGATTGCCGTCGAGAAGCTTCCGACGGGGGATGCGCGCTTGCGCGGCGCGCGTGCTTCATACGACCCAGGCGGACTGACCATTCTGCACGAAGATGCCGGCAATGATTTTATGAATGCGTTTCTTGTCGCGCATGAGATCGGGCACGTTGAATTCGGCGGGGCTGGAGAGAGCACGCTCTCTTATGAGGTGAGCCCGATGCGCCCGGCGGAGGCGGCGCCCATTGGTGTCGATCGGGTTATTGACTATGGCCGCCGCGAACGCCGCGAGGTCCAAATGGACCTGTTCGGGCGAGAGCTGCTCTTGCCCCGATCCGTTGTGCGCAAACTTCATCTCGACGAAAATTTGACGGCAACGGCCATTGCGCAGCGGCTCGGTGCGCCCTTCGATGTTGTGGCACAGCAGTTACTAGATGCTCTTCTACTTCCTCCCGTTCGCTTAGATACGGATGTCCATGCGGAAAAGTCGCTCAACCCCGAGCAACGTTTTGCGGCCGAACATTGGGGTTCACCTTACTTGCTTGAGGCCGGTCCTGGTACGGGAAAGACGCAAACCCTAGTAGGTCGGGTGGAATGGCTACTCAAGCACAAGAAGATTCCTGCAGACCAGATCCTTGTGCTGACCTTCTCCAACAAAGCGGCCGGTGAACTCTCAGATCGTTTGGCGGCCCGAATCCCTGCAGCCGCCGCCGCAATGTGGATCGGTACATTTCACTCATTCGGCCTAGACATTATCCGTCGTTTTCACGAGCGCCTTGAGCTTCCCACGAATCCTAGGCTGATGGATCGTACGGAAGCCATCGACGAGCTGGCCGATCAGTTTCCGCGCTTGGATCTGAAACACTATCGCGATGTATGGGACCCGTCGCTTGCGCTAAGCGACATCCTCGCTGCGATTTCGCGTGCGAAAGATGAGGTAACATCACCGGAGCGTTACGCCGAGCTTGCCGATGCCATGTGGGAAACTGCTGCACCGGGTGAGACGAGAGAGGCGGCTGAAAAATGTCAGGAGGTCGCCAAGGTTTATGCAGCATACGAAGCGTTGAAAATTGAGCGTCAGTGCCTTGATTTCGGCGATCTCGTCGCGCTGCCGGTAGGACTGATTGAAACGGATGAGGAGGTGCGTGCGCAACTCCGCGCTCGCCATCGCTATGTTCTGGTTGATGAATTCCAAGACGTGAATCGGGCCAGTGTGCGCCTTCTTAAAGCTCTGTGCGGGGACGGGACAAACCTCTGGGTCGTCGGCGATGCCAAGCAGTCCATTTATCGCTTCCGGGGCGCGTCGTCTGTCAATATTGCGCGGTTTGCCACTAAGGATTTCCCAGGTGGTCAAACCGGCCGCCTCAAAGTGAACTACCGGTCGACCGAAGAGATCGTGAGCGCGTTTGTCGCGTTTGCGGAGCATGGCATGAAGGCGGCGGCGGGCGCAGACGTGAAATTGAAGGCGGAGCGCGGTCCGTCCGGTGTGAAACCGAAGTACTCCGCCGTCGACATGGCTCCGGACGAAGTCGCGGCCATTGCCGAAGCCATCGAAACTCAGCGGGCTGCAGGGATTTCCTATCGAGACCAAGCCCTGCTCTGTACAGGTAATGAGCGCCTTGGACGAATGGCGGCCGAGCTGGAGAGCATGGGAATCCCGTTGCTGTTCCTTGGCAGTCTCTTTGAGCGAGACGAAATCCAACAGCTGCTCTCTCTACTCTCGTTGCTGATCGACCGACGCGCGATGGGCCTTGCGCGTGTGGGAACAATACCGGAGTTCCGGCTTTCGTTGGCGGCTACCGCAGCGGTTATCGCCCACTTAAGGGAATACGAGGGTGAGCCGCTCGCTTGGCTGAGGGAAGGTGCACCGTTGAGCAGCGTCTCCGCAGATGCGACCCCTGCGTTGACGCGGCTGCGAGATGTTCTGAACGGGTTCGTCCGTGCGTCGCCCCCTTGGCAGGTGGTATCGACGGTTCTCCTCGATCGCACGCGGTTTGCGGCTGCTATTGCGAATTCTGACGATGTCGCGGTCCGTGCGCGGGGTGTAGCGATCTGGCAATTCATGAATTTTGTCCGGGCACAGCCGGCGGCAGCCGGGCTTCCGATTTCGCGTCTTCTCGACAGAATACGCCGACTTGTTTTGCTCGCTGATGAGCGGGATCTCCGGGAGCTGCCGGCGGCTGCACAGAGCATCGATGCTCTCCGCGTCATGACGATTCACGGGAGCAAGGGCCTGG
The DNA here is from genome assembly GCF_054057015.1 of Bradyrhizobium sp. JR3.5. Classification (NCBI taxonomy): domain Bacteria; kingdom Pseudomonadati; phylum Pseudomonadota; class Alphaproteobacteria; order Hyphomicrobiales; family Nitrobacteraceae; genus Bradyrhizobium; species Bradyrhizobium sp. JR3.5. The sequence goes on along the minus strand of NZ_JBSRYV010000002.1, from coordinate 1,107,845 downwards.
AGTTTCGCGCTGTCCACCTTCCGGGTATGAATGCTGATACAATTCCGCGTTCGCCCAACCAGATGCGCGGGTGCATACCTCCGGATGGCATGATTGAAGGTTTGTCGGGCACCGCCGTCGATATTCTGAGGAAGGGTCACGTCGAAGAACAAGAGTGCTTATTCTTTGTTGCGATGTCCCGGGCGAGAGACCGCCTTCTTCTGTATTCGCCGACCAAGGCTAAGAACGGGCGGCGGCGCGATCCTTCCGAGTTTCTGGCTCGGCTCGGGTCGACAATCGTCAGCGGGCACGTTCACCCGCGCCAGGCAGTTCCCCCAGATGTAGATGCCGCTCCCGTTCACCTCAGTTTCCCAGCGGGGATTGTACTCACGGATCACCAGCTCGCCTTGTTCCAGCGGTGTCCTCGCCGCTTCTTCTATACGCATATTCTTGAGATCGGTGGAAGGCGAACCGAAACCCCGTTCATGCAGATGCACAATGCCGTTCGGTCGCTCGTCGAATGGTTGACTGCGGATCCAACCCTCACGCCGTCCGCCGCTGAGCTTGATGCTCGCCTTACTGAGGCATGGGATTCGCGGCGGCTCACGGACCATGGCTATTCAGAAGATTATCGCCGATTTGCCAAGCAATTGATTGATTTCTTTGTATCTTCCCGCACTGGCTACGCCCGCGCCATACCCACCGAGATGCGCTTTCGCGTTGGCGCCAGTGAGGTCATTGTTCGTCCCGACGAGGTGCTTACGGCACCGAACGGCCGGAAGCATATTCGGGCGATCCGGACCGGCCATGCCGGCTCCAAGGATTTTGAGAACATTTCGGCGGGCGTCTTTACGCTCGCAGCGTACAAGGCCTTTCCGGGATGTACCGTTGAGTTCGTCCATCTCGGTGACGGCACGATTGGCGCCGTAACCATGACGGACCGGGTCTTAAACAATCGGTGTGCGACCGCCGAGGAGTTTATCGCTGAAATCCGCGCCGGGCTGCTTCCACGGAAGGAATCCGCGCGTATCTGTCCCCGTTGCCCGGCTTTTTTCATCTGTGGCCCCGTGCCCGACGGCGTGCTCGAAAAAAAATTCTTTGTAGCTCCGACGGACTTACCGGTCGGCCTTCTTCGCATCGATTGACCCTTTGAAGGCAGGCGCAGGGCCATGCCTTACGGCGGATCTAGTGGCCGCCGGGCCTGTCAAGGCGTGCCTAGCCGGGATGACCTGCCAACCTATGAGGAAAGTAAGACATGAGTACTGCTACAGCAAAACGTGCCCCGATTGGCACTAAGGCCCGCACCGGAGAAGTATGCCCGGAGAGCGGTGTTTGGAAGGTCGACGGCTCGCCGAGCACGACCGCACCCATCGCGAAGGGCAACCGGATGCCCCCCTACGACGGCAAAGCCGTCACCTGGGTGCTCAACCAATACGCCTAAGCCTGAACGCCCGCTTCGGCGGGCGTTCACCCTTTCACTGCGAAGAACCGGTTCGCAGAAGACAAAAACGAAATGGGCATAACTGGGCTTCCCGCTAGGCCAGGAGCACATTGCTCTCTACTCTAGCGAGAATTAAGGGGAGGGCGTCTACCATGAAATTCATCCATTCATCCGATCTCCAAATCGGCAAGGTTTTTGGCTATTTCGAGCCGGAGGTTGCGAGCGCCCTGCAGGATGCACGTCAGGCCGTCGTTCGGACCCTTGGGGAGGCTGCGGTTAAATCCGGCGCGACGGCGGTCCTCATTTCCGGCGACATCTACGAAAAACAACAGATGTCTCAACAGACCTTGGCACGGGCCATTGAGAACATGCGCGCGTTCAAAAGCGTTCAATGGCATCTCATGCCGGGAAACCACGATCACTTCCGTGAAAACGGACTATGGGATCGGATTGTCCGCATGCAGCTCCCCTCGAATGTGACCGTGCATACGCAGACGGGTGCGGTGCAGATCGCGGACGAGGGTGGCGCTCCTATCTTTGTGTTGCCTGCGCCCCTTCGTTTCACGTCGAGCGCGGACGATCTCACGGCCTATATGGATAAGGAGGCAACGCCGGAAGGTGCGATCCGTATCGGCATGGCGCACGGCTCCATTCAAGGCTTTGGATCAGAGGGTGAAGCCAGCAACTACGTGGCGCCAAGCCGCGCGGACAGCGCGGGCCTCTGCTACCTTGCGATGGGTGACTGGCATCGGCAGATGCGGGTGAACGACCGTTGCTGGTATAGCGGCACGCCCGAGGCCGACCAGTTCAAGCTTCCGCCAAATCCCGTCTCCTCGCACTGCAACGGCGGTTCGGCGCTTCTTGTCGAGGTCAACAGCTCAAATGCATTGCCGGTGGTCTCGCCAATCCCGACAGGCCGTTACCAATGGCACAGGGTCGAGAAGGTCCTGACCGAAGATGCACAAGTGGATTTGCTCGAAAGCGAGCTTCGTGCGCTCGATTCAGACCTCAGCAAAATCGTCGTCGATCTCCGGGTTACGGGCGCGGTGTCTCTCGCCGGCCGTAAGAAATTTGAGGAACAAATCCTCCAGAGCGTCGGAGCTGCGCTTCGCGGCCTGCGCTTTGACGAGGCCGGCCTTGTCCTCAATCCGACCGACCAGGATCTCGATGAGATCGATCACGGCGGCTTTGTGCGCGTGGCAGCAGACCGCCTCAAGGCCATGGCTGCAATCTTATCCGATCAAGGCCAGGCGTCGCTTGCCGCCCTTGCTCTCAAGCGTCTTTACATCGAGCACCTTCGTCAGGGGACACGGTCATGAAGATCCGATCGATTGAGCTTACCAACTTCTGCAAATTTGTCGGAACCATCCGCGTCGACAACATTGGCGACAACGTGAATGTCTTGGTGGGGCGAAACGAGTTGGGCAAATCGACCCTGCTGAAAGCCATCAACGGCGCCACTCTTCGAAAAGGCCAAGTCGACGGCTGCGCACGTCAAGGCGTTTCGCCACTTCGTCAACGGCACCGTGCCCGAAGTGAAGCTCGCCTTCGACATCGACGGCAAGGGCTGGACCATTCACAAGCGTTTCGCGGGACAAGCTGGTAAGTCAACCTTGACCTGCTCGGATGGCCGGCTGTTCGAGGACGACGCAGCGGAGGCGGAATTGCAGCGCCTTCTCGGCTTTGCCGGCAGTCGCAGCGGCGGCGAGCCTGGTATCTGGGGAACGCTTTGGGTGCAGCAGGGGCAATCCTTCGGTGATGCGGCGCTTGACGAGCATGGCCAGCGCACCATGCAAGGCTGCCTGGAAGCGCAGGTAGGCCTTGTGACAGGTGGAACGCGAGGCCAGAAAATTCCGAAAGCCATCAGAGACGCCCTTGAAAAGCTACGGAGTTCGAAAGGACCGCGCGGGAAGTTCAAGGACGCAATGGATCGGCTTGCCGAGAGCAAGCAGGAGACCGCCGACCTCGAAGCGAAGCGGCAGTCAGTGTTTCAGTTGATGGAAGATCTTGCGCGAAATAAGCGCGAGCTTAAACAGGAAACGGATAGCTGGGACGACGCGGCGTACCGCCTGGAAGTCGAGGCAGAACGGACCAAGCGCACGGTTGCCGCGACACACGCTGCCGAGCTTCGAAGTGCGATGGACGCGGCCAAGCTCGCGCGCGAACGCGCAACACAAGCCCGGAGATCGGTTGATGATCGCGCCAAAGCCGTTGCAGAACTGGAATCGCTCGAGTTGCAACTCAGCGATCTGAATACGGCAAGCGCCGGCGCTGTTGCTGCGAAGGCCGACGCCCAGGCTTCCGTCGATACCGGCGAAGCCAAGCTCTCTGATCTTCGCAGTGAAACAAGCCGGAACGCCGAACGAGCGCGGAATCTTGAGCGTATCCGTGCCATTGTGTCGCTGAATGCGGAACTCATCCAGCATCAGCTGACCCTCGATAAGGCCGCTTCGCTTGAGTGCGAGGCGGGAAAGCTTTCGGAATTGATCGGTGCTACTGCGACGACCGATGCCGCCGTAACGAGGATCGAGGAGGCCGTTACGGAGCTATCGGCCGCGGATGCAGCCGCGAACGCTGTTGCGACCACTGTTTCATTCTCCCTGGAGGAAAGCGCGCTGCCGAGTGTTGCCTTAGACGGCAAAGCGCTCGATGCATCCGCAACATCGATGCTAATCCTTGGCAAGACAGTAATCACCATTCAAGACGTGGGCGCGATCACGGTAGAGCCTCAAATCAAAGATCGTGCCGCCTTGGTCGCACGCCGGGACGCCGCCCAAGAGGAAGTGAAAGCCGCTTTGGAGACTGCAGGCGTCATGGATCTAGCCGCCGCGCGCACGGCGGCGGCCCAGCGCAAGGAATATCTGCGGCGTTCCGCAGACGTCGGCAAGGAGCTGGCAAATCTCGCTCCCGGAAATCGGACGAAGAAGTTGGCGGCCGGGCTGGAAGCTCTCAAGGGCCATTTGGGCGAGTTGCGCGGCCGGCTCAGAGTTGAGATGGAAAAATGCGGACTTGCGGAAATTCCCGGCGAAGATGATTTGACAAGCGACATTGCCAACAATCATGCAGAAGGCGCGCGGTTTGCTGCCGAAATCGAGACAGCTGAGGCTGAATTGGCAGGGCCTCAGGACGCTCTCGCCCAGGCCGACAAAAAACTCCTGAGCGCGCGCGAACGTCTTGCTGGGTTGAACGGCACGATCGAGACCAAGAAAGCGGACCTAGCAGCTGGACGTGCCGGCGCCAGCGACGAGCAGCTCACCGCAAACGCAGAGAGCCTTGAACGTGACGCCGTTGCGAGGGATGAACAGTTGGCAGAGAAGCTGCGCGGTCAGGGCGAAACAGTGGAGGCTATCGACGCCCGAATTAAGCGGCTCGAAGGCGCCGCCGCCAACCACCAGCGGTCGGTCGCAAATCTCGGGATTGAGGTGACACGCCTTACCGCGCTGATCGAGGCTAACGAAGGCGCTGGCGTCGAAGAAATGCTTCTTGCCGCCGAGGCTGAACGTGATCGCCTCACGAGCGCCGTAGCCGAATTTGAGAACGAGGCGGCTGTCCTAAAACTCCTTTCGCAGACATTAGAAGCAGCCGAAGGTGAGGCAAAGACCCGCTACCTCACGCCGGTTATCAGCCGTGTAGAGCCCTACCTGAAAATGCTCCTGCCAGGAGCCAATATTGTTCTCGACGAGGATTTGCGCATCGCCGCGATTCAACGTGCCGGACAACGCGAGGATTTCGATGTACTGAGCGGCGGCACGAAGGAGCAGCTCGCCGTCCTCACGCGGTTGGCGTTCGCCGAGCTGCTGCTCGGCCAGGGCCGGCCGGCCACGGTCATCCTCGACGACGCGCTCGCTTTTTCAGACGACGACCGCATTGAAAGCATGTTCGATGTCCTGATGCGCGCTGGCGACAAAGTGCAGATTATCGTTTTGACCTGCCGAAAGCGGCTTTTCACCCGGCTTGGTGCCGCCCCGTTGGAAATTCGGGAGGCGGCGTGAGGTTTGGGCTGTGCTCGGTGCCAACTGAATGGCGTCGGCTGTTTGCGGGAGGTATGCGGAAGTGGATAGTTAACAGCAAAATAACCTCGCGAGAGTTGTGGTGCTACGATCATACCAGTTGAAGGGGCGCCTAAAATACGCAACGATTCGCTCTAAAGCTGTCCATAACTTTTAGGGGTCCCGCTCGCCGTGCCCGCCCAAATAACTGTAGAAGACGAACTGGCCGCACGGCGGTTGGCGGGCCTGCTTGATTACGTCGAGGCGCTCGTCAAGCTGGATGAGCGCGTTGCAACGCGACTGTCGCAGCACAAACTCGCCGATGGATCCCATTTCGCTCTTCACCAGCATGAAATCGTAGGACTTCCTGCAATCCAGTGCGATACCAGTGACGCTGACGGCCCGATCTGGTTGCGGGTTCAACGCCTGCAGCGCACGACGCCGCCGGCGATTGACGGCGCCGGCAAGGAGTGGATCGAGGTTTCTAACGATCCGCTTCGCGTTCCGGTTATACACGACGCACTTCATATCCGTGTGCCCGAGGCGGAACAGCAGCGGCTAATAGCGACCTGCGAAGCACGCCCGGAAGATTGCGTCCCATCACTGAAAACGGAGAAATCAGATACCCCCAACCAAAAGTTCTACGATGTTATGTTGCGTCTGGGGGATCGGCCGGCGCTTCAAGGCGCGCTTGAACAATACTGTGCCGGCCCCTGGTCGCTTTGGTCCGAGGTAGAGAAGCCGCGAAGGCGATCCATCGCCGTTTATCAGCGGCTCTTCGAGATCGCACAGCGATTACTCCAGTCTGGCGGCAGTGAATCGATCGAGTTGGTGTGGGGAATCGGTCTAGCGCGATGGAAGCACCTTTCCGAGCTCGTCGACCTTCCAATGATTGAATGCGGAGTTGAAATTGAAATCGCCGAGACGGGCAACGCCGACATTACCGTTCGCCCGCGTAGCGGTGTGACGCGCGTTGAACTTCGGCCGTTTGAGAAGCTCGCCGGCGCGCGATTTGTGCTGGCGGAAGACGCGGCGCGGCGCTGCCTTCGCTCGCTGGAAGGGCCAGATAATGAAGGAATCTCCCCGTTCCGTGCGGAGACCTTTGAGCCCATCCTAAAAATCTGCGGTGGCCAGCTTGACCCCGAAGGCCGGTTTCTTCCCGACCACCGTTCGCTGCCGGCATCTGAGCCGGTTCCTGAGCCCGAGGGAGAATATCTGACGGTGAGCGACCGTTACGTGCTGTATGCGCGCCGACGGTCGAGCAATTCCGTACTGCGTGATATCGAGCGTCTCAAGAAAGAAGTGTCTTCGGAGGACAGCAAGCCGATTAAGATTGAAGGTGCGGCCCGAACGCTGGTCCTGGGTCCCACCGACGGTGTTGACGACATGTTCAAGCCGTTGGGAGACCGCTTGGGCGCAGCCGGCGAGGTCCAACTGGACGCAGAGGAGGGGGCGGTTGACCCGGATCATGGCGACCTGTTCTTTCCCAAGCCGTTCAACGACGAGCAGGTCGAGATCATTCGCCGCCTGGAGAAGTCGGATGGGATCGTGGTTCAGGGGCCGCCAGGCACCGGAAAAACGCACACCATCGCGAACATCATTAGCCACATGCTGGCGACGGGACGGCGCGTCCTTGTCGTTTCGCATGGAGAGACTGCGCTACGGGTCATTCAGGACCAACTGCCCGAGGGTGTACGCGATCTTGCAATCAGCGTGACAACATCCGAACGCGAGGGGATGAAGCAGGTCGAGAAGGCGATCGGCCTCATGCTCGGGGTAGTTAACACGATCGATACGAACCGCGCGCGGCAGGTGAACATTATTCGCGACCTTGAGGCCAACATTCTTGCGGACAGAAATCGCCTTGGCGAAATCGATGTGCGTCTTGCAAAAATTGCGACCCAACATCTCTTGCCGATACCTGGCTCTACCGAACTGCCGTTTGAGGCCGCCAAACGGGTGATTGAGGACAAGGCGCGTTATACATGGTTTTCGGATCGGCCGGTGCGATCGTTTTCGGAAACGGGCGTGACCCTGGCCGAGATCGACGCGCTTTTCACAGCGCGCAGAACGGTCAAAGGTGATCTCAAATACCTGGGAGAACAATTTCCTAGCCCCGCCAACTTGCCAGATCCCGAGACTGTGCGTGCCTGGCATCTCGATTTGATTGCGGCACAAGCCCTTACAGCCGAAAATGCGGCTTCCGAACCTTTAACCCGGCGCGCAATTGCAACGCTTGGCATCGACAAGGCTGCCGAGCTTGGCGAGCGGCTGCAGCGCCTAGCGTCGAGCATATCCTCTCTCCGGGACCAATCCTGGGCATGGACGTTGACCGAGGCCATCCTCGAGCAAACGGCAATGGCCGGTCGACTCGAACCTCTCGCGCATGCATTTTTGGCCGACGCGCGCGATTTAGTGGCGCAGCGCGCGCCATTTATTGCAAGGCCAGTCCATCTCCCGAAGGAATTGCCGCCTGCAAAACAGCTCTCTCAAATTCTGGCAACCCTCAGCATCGGAAAGAACCCGTTTGGACTGATGGCCTTCGGCACCAAGAGTCATCAACCCGTTTTTGAAGCGGTGAGAATTTCAGGCCTGCGGCCTACCACGCCGAACGATTGGCAACACGTTCAGCGATTCATTGAATTCTGCAGTGCGGTCACGAGCCTATCGGCGCGTTGGGAGACGCTCAAGGTGGAGCTATCAGGGCCAAACGATCTCTCGTTTGCGGTAGAATCGGTATTCCTGCTCGATACACTTTCCGACACGCTCCATGCCTGCCTGACCGGCGTGCCTGGCCAAATAGCCGAAGTATCGAGGCAATTGTCGGTGGCCCTCGGTAATCGCGATGAAGCGAGCGCGATTTTGCGGCATCCCACGGCGACTGCCGCCTTCTCTCAGGCATTAGCACATCACGTTTCGTCTGTAAGGCTGGCCGCCGTCGCAAAGAACGTTGCAGAAGCGGTGGCACAATTCGACGGCAGCAAAACCGATCTGGCAGGATTTGCGCGGCAACTCTTGACCGAACTGATCGGAAAGCCGAACGCGGATATCGAACGGCTGACGCGCGTGTGGCAGGGTATTCTTTCTAAACTAGGTCATGTTCGTGCATTAGGGCCTTTCTTCGATCGCATCACCAACACCTGTGGCGAACTCTCGAAGGCAGGAGTACCAGCATGGGCCGAGCGCCTACGAAGCGAACCTGCCAACGAAGCAACAGATCCAACAGCGCCAAAGGACTGGCGGGAGGCGTGGGAATGGGCGGCGCGGTTGACCTACCTCGAAAATATTGGAGCCACCAGTCATCTCGCCCAGTTGCATCAGGAGCGGTTGGAGGTAGAGAAGGCTCTTCGCGACGGGTTCGCCACGCTCGTGAAGGAAAGAACCTTCTTCAATCTTGCCGCTACAATGAAGGGATCCGCCAAATCCGCCCTTCAAGGTTTTGCCAACATTATTCGGCGTTTGGGGGCCGTGGACCGGGCAAAGGGTCGTACTGCATCGTCAGAACGCACGTCTAGCCATGCAGAATTGCTACGAGGCGGTACCGTGCTGGATTATGCCTACGTGGCGCGTCTCCGAACAGTTGCCTGCAACCCTCGCCAGTTTTGATCTCGTGATCCTTGATGAAGCGTCGCAGTCCGATGCGCGCGAATTACCAGCGCTCTTGCGCGGCAAAAAGGTGCTTGTTGTTGGTGACGACCGCCAGATCAGTCCGAGCTCTGCTTTCCTGTCGATCGCGAACATCGCGCGCCTACGACAGAATTTCCTTAGCGAGTTTCCTTTCCGTGCGGAAGTTGAACCGGGGTCTTCGATCTACGATCTCGCGCGCGTTATGTTCCCCGCCAAATTCGTCATGCTGAAGGAGCATTTTCGATGTGTCGAACCCATCATACGTTTTTCGATGCAATTCTATAATCAAGACCTGGTGCCGCTTCGCATTCCAAAGCCAAGTGAGCGGTTGGACCCGCCGCTGATCGATATTTACGTAGAGGATGGACAGCGCCGAGGAAAATCCAAGGTCAATCCGCGAGAAGCTGAAGTTATCGTTGAGGAGATTGCGGGGATCGTCGAGCAGGCGTCGGCTGTCGAAGGATCGGTGCGGTCAATCGGGGTCATTTCCCTTATCGGCGTCGATCAGGCTCTGCATATTCAGAAGCTTCTGATGGAGCGCATCGGCGAAGCGGCCATGATGCGCCATCGCGTTGTGTGCGGTGACAGTGCGTCCCTCCAGGGAGACGAGCGCGACATCGTCTTCATTTCAATGATTGCCGATCGTTCCCGCAAACAATCGCAGACATCCATTCAGTATCAACAGCGGTTCAATGTGGCATTGTCGCGGGCAAGGGATCGGATGGTGCTTGTGCGGTCCGTGAAAGAGGAAGAGCTAAATCCAAAAGACCTGAAATCGAAAGTGATCGGACACTTCCGCGAGCCGATGCTGAACGTCGTTAACCCTAGCTTGGACCTCATTGATCTCTGCCAGTCTGAATTCGAGCGGGCTGTGTTTATGGCACTTATCGAACGGGGATACCGCGTCATTCCGCAAGTGGGATCTGTGGGGTTTTCCATTGATATGGTGGTCGAGGGAGAAGGTGGAAGGCGTCTTGCTGTCGAATGCGACGGCGACAGGTATCACGGCCCGGAGCGTTGGGCGGACGACATGCGCCGGCAGCGCATCCTGGAGCGCGTAGGTTGGAGCTTTTGGCGCTGCTTCGGTTCCAACTACCAGATCGATCAACAAGGCGTTATGGACGATCTAATTCAGACGCTCGATCGTATGCATATTAAGCCGATCGGACTCGAACCGGTCAATCGAAGTTATTCCGAGCATCGTGCCATTTCGCCTGCTGCAGAAACGTCAGGCGATTTTGCGGCGACGCAGGTAGACAGGACAATCTCGGTAGCAGCCTTGCGAGCTGAACTCGATCCCACATCAAATGACGCTGATTCGGAATACCGATTAGCTCCTGGCGACCGCGTCGTCATCCGGTATCTCGACGTGGAACCGTCGCGGCCGGAATTTCTCACAATAAGCGACATCGCGGATGATCCGATCAATGGCTACCTGATGTTGTCCTCGCCGCTTGGACAGGCGCTGTCGCAAGGCTCGCCAGGAGATGAGTTAACCGTTCAGGCAGGCGAAAAAGAACGCGGTGTTCTGTTTGTTTCGTTGGAAACCGTGTCGGCTCAGGCAGCTTAGCGGACATTTCTCGCGTCGGTCTTGTCGTATTAAAACGAGGCCCAGCGAATTCCCGGTCGAGACCGCTAGATTCGTCGCGGAAAGTGCCGCGTCATGGAACGTGGCCACCCTGCGCAGCTAGGGCAAGCACGAAGGCTGCCCCACGAAGCTATACATTGCGTTGGCGCCGGATGGCCGCCAATTGCGGCTCGGCAGGACCGACGAACACAATATCAGACCATGACGGTGCGGCCCGCGTTCTGGGACACCTTGTGTCAGATTCCCATGCTGTCAGCAGAACGGAGCGCGCAGAGTATGGCCGGCCGACCACGCCAGTTGTGGCGCGGCAAGCGGGCCGTAGAGGATCGGATTTTGTTCCGCAGGATATCTATAACGCGGTAGTTCCGTATGATATGAAATGCAGGATATAAATAGGATATATCCGACAAATCGGATCATGAGCCACGGCCAAGCTATCCTCGACCCAACAAGACCGTGCCATCGAACTCCTCAAGGAGCGCGGCATCGGGCCCTTCCGAGGTTGCCACGGCAGGGATCACGGCCGCGACTATCGCCCGCATGAAGGAAAAAGGCCTCGTTGTCCAACTCGGGCGCGGTCTCTACCAACTGCCCGACGCGCCCATCGATACGCACCATTCCCTCGCCGAAGCCGCCAAGCGCGTGCCCAAAGGGGTCGTCGCGCTGACCTCGGCGCTCGCCTTCCATGACCTGACCGATAGCATTCCTTCGATGGTCTGGCTCGCCATCGGTCCCAAAGACCGCCAGCCCCTTCCCAACCAATCCAGCCATGCAGTTCGTTCGTTTCAACCCGGAGCGGCTTCAGGAGGGCGTGGAGATCCATACGATCGAAGGTTGCCCGGTGAAGAATCTTCAGCCCGGCCAAGACCGTCGTCGATCTTTTTCGCTACCAGCGGAGCGCCGGGACACGCTATCGTCACAGCACCCGGCCTCAACCTCGCGCTCGAAGGCCTGCGCGAGGCCCTGCGAACCCGTAAGGCCAAGCCTTCGGAGATCGCAGGTTTCGCACGCAAGGCGGGGGTTTGGAAGGTCATGCAACCTTATATGGAAGCGATGACCGCCAATGGCTAACCCACCCAAGAATGTCGCTGCCTCGGTTCGCACGCGGCTGCTTACGCTCTCCAGAGAGCGCGACCAGCCCTTCGACCTTTTCCTCACCCACTACGTGCTGGAACGGCTCCTTTATCGCCTCGGCTCGACGGATTATCGCAACCGCTTCGCTCTCAAGGGCGCGACGCTGCTCGCAACCTGGGTCGACAACCAGTTCCGGCCGACGCGCGACCTCGACCTTCTCGGCTCGGGCAATCCCGACGCGCTCTTGGCGATCTTCAAGGAGATCGCCGCCGTCGATGGCGTCATCTTCGATCCGGCCAGCTTCACCGTCGACCGCATCCGCGACGAAAACGAATATGGCGGCGTCCGGATCAAGGGCGACGCCACGGTCGATAATGCCCGCGTTCGCGTCGTAATCGATATCGCATTCGGCGACGCCATCGAGCCCGGCGTGCAGGAAACTGATCTCCCGGTGCTGCTGGATTTTCCGGCGCCCAAGCTGCGCTCCTATCCGCGCGAGACCGTCATCGCCGAGAAATTTCCAGGCGACGGTCGCGCTCGGCTTCGCCAACACACGCCTGAAAGACTTGTACGACGTCTGGGTGCTGATCCGCTCCTATAAGTTCGAGGGCGACACGCTGGCCCGCGCCATCAAGGCGACATTCGCGCGCCGCAAGACCGAGATTCCGACCGCACCGCCGGAACGCATTCACCCCGGCCTTCACCGAGGACGCCGGCAAGAAGGATCAGTGGGCGGCGTTCACCAGGCAGGTCGCGGTCGACCCGGGTCCCCTGACGGATGTGGCCAAGACGCTTGCGGAGTTCTTGATGCCGCGCGCACAGGAAGCCCGAGCCCTGAGGGACGGGGAGAAGGCGACCTAGAGCATGATCCGGAAAAGTGTGAAGCGGTTTTCCGAAAAGATCATGCTCAAACAATGAGCTAAAGCGCGATGGCGATTCAACCCAATCTGATCGCGCTTTAGCCGGGACGACCATGATGATCATGCCGATGATCATCGTGGTTAGAGAGCGCTGCAGCGCCTTGCCCCATCCCAAGGGGCGCGCCGGGACGAAATTTACGCGCTTTGCCAGCTGAACAGCCTGCCATTTAACGCGACCGGCGACGTTATAAGGAATGACGGCGTCTGGAAGGTTTATGAATCCACTTGGCAGATGGACGCACTTCTGTTCTGGGCTCGCGTCGAAGGACGCTGGCTGCGCGGCATGGAGTTTCATTTCCCGAGCCGCCAGAGAACCTGCCAGCGCTGAAACCACTTCAGAGCTGGCCGAAATCCAATCCGCGAGATTTGCGATAGCTACAAGGTCATCGGAATGCGTCGAACCTCTGTCGCATTGATTCTCGCCATTATGTCGAGCGTGGCGTTGGCCGATCAGTTTGTCGGACAGGCCAGCGTGATCGACGGCGACACGTTGGAAATGCATGGCGTGCGCATTCGGCTTTGGGGTATCGATGCACCGGAGAGCGGCCAGCTGTGCCGCGGCGAAGACAGCTTACAATATCGTTGCGGTGCGCAGGCCGCGAACGACCTTGACGCCTTCATTGCCCGCCGTCCCGTCAATTGTGTCCCAGTCAGCCTCGACCCATATGGCCGCACGGTCGCGACCTGCTCGGTTGGTGGTGCGGACCTCGGCGAATGGCTTGTGCACAACGGTCTTGCGTTGGATTGGCTCCGATACTCGAGGGGCAGATATCACGAAGCTCAGCGCGAGGCTGAGCGCACCGGCCAGGGACTCTGGAAGGGCAGCTACGTCGAGCCATGGCTCTATCGTGCATGCATCCGCGCAAGTGGAAAGCCGTCCGCCTGTTCGGACGATGCAAATGCTCATCCTTGATGGAATCTCAGAGGCTTCAAATCGGTCCCGCGTCGCCGACGTCACCGCTTGCTCAGCGCGGGAGCGATTTGAAGCCGGATTGAACGAAGCCGCGTGTTGTTGGCCCGGGCCTTATGGGCGTTGAAGACAGGTAGCGGGTGCGGAGGAAGGCATAGCGCACGGCGACGGCCTGCTCGGAACGTTTGGTCGGCGACGGTAGCGTCGATTACCGGATGGATCATTCTTGATGACCCCGGGATCGTCAATGACAAATGTACGACGGAGAGACCGTAGCGGAACATGCGGGCGCGCCTGAGTATTCCGACGGAGGAGGTCGGGATTACGATCTGTGTAACGGATGCTCAGACGTGCGGGGTTAAAGGTGGTCATGACGTGTCGCACCGCGGTGCTGAACGTCGCGGCATTGGCGAGCGCGGATAAGGGCCGATCTCGATCATGCGACCTCCGCAGATGGGACAAAGGTCGATGCGATGCCCAGTCAGCACGGCGTAGCGCTCGCGATAGTCGGCCGACTTGACCCTCGGCGGCGGTTCTGGCGCTTGGAGAGCGCCGCGGATCAGTGCGAGCTTGGCGGCTCGGCAGGTGTTCGCCAGGAAGCCGACGTGACGGATACGGCGGAAGCTTTTCGGCAGAATGTGGAGCAGGAAGCGACGGATAAACTCATCGACTTCGAGCGTCATGACTTTGGACTTGTTCTCGTCGCGATAGTCCTTCCAACGGAAGCGAACATGGCCATTCTCGCAGGCCAGCAGACGGCTGTTGGCGATCGCGACACGATGGGTGTAGCGCCCGAGATAGGCGAGAACCTGCTCAGGCCCGGCGAACGGCCGCTTGGCGTAGACGATCCATTCGGCCTTGCGCAGGAGGTTGAGATGGCGGGCGAATGCTGTTGGCTCCGCGAGATGCGCAAGACGACCGAAGAACTCGAGCTTTGCAGCGTCGAACGCCGCCTGCAGGTGCTCGAGGAACAGACGGCGATAGAGCCGCGAGAGAACGCGCACTGGAAGGAAGAAGCCAGGCCGGCAATGAACCCAGTGCCCGCCGGGGCCAAGGCCGCCGCCCGGTACGAGGCAATGGGCGTGTGGATGATGCGTCAGCGTCTGGCCCCAGGTGTGGAGGATGGCGATCATCCCGGTCTCGGCACCGAGATGCTGGGAATCGGCACCGATACGGCGGATCGTCTCGGCGGCTGCCTTGAGCAGAATGTTGTAAACGATCGCCTTGTTTTGGAGAGCAATGGCGGCGACGGGTGCAGGCACCGTGAACACGACATGGAAGTAGGCAACGGGCAGCAGGTCGGCCTGGCGATCAGAAAGCCACTGGGCACGCGCCAGACCCTGGCACTTCGGGGCAGTGCCGATCGCGACAGCTGTTGAATGCGACGCGAACCAGGCCGCAGTCATCGCACTGCTCGACATGGCCGCCGAGCCTCGCGGTGCGGCACGCTTCGATGGCCGCCATGACGCGGCGCTGGTCAGGCAGAAGCCGATCACCCTGCGCGACGCGGAATGCCTCGCCATGGCGGCGGAAAATGTCCGCCACCTCCAGTACGGGACGCATGAGGCTGCGCTAATCGGGAGGGATGACCTCCAAGGCCAGCGCGTCGAACGGACTCGGCGTTCCAGCGATCAGGCCGGTCGCGACCTGGGCGTAACGAGCCGTCGTCTCAAGATGGGAGTGACCGAGCAGGACCTGGATGATCCTGATGTCGGTACCGCTTTCCAGAAGGTGGGTGGCAAAGCTATGCCGCAGCGAATGGACTGTCACATGCTTGCCGATCCGAGCTCGCCGCCGCGCTACGCGGCAGGCCGATTGAAGAGCGCCGCGGCTGACATGGCTCCCGGGCTCCTGACCGGGAAACAACCACAAGCTCGGCCGCGCTCGCTTCCAATAGGCCCGCAGGATCTGCAGAAGACGCGGCGACAGCATCGCATACCGATCTCGCCCGCCCTTAGCGCTCTCAATGTGGATCAGCATCCGTCCGCTGTCGATCGCGGCGACCTTCAGCCGCACCACTTCGCCGATGCGCAGGCCCGTCGCATAAGCCGTCGTCAACGCAACACGATTCCGCAGGCCTACAACCGCCTGCAGGAAACGTACGACCTCCTCAGAGTTCAGAACCGGCGGCAGTTTCTCAGGGGCCTTGCCGGTGACGATCCGCTCGAACGCCTCCTTCTGCCCGAGCGTAATGCCGTAGAGAAACCGCAGCGCGCATGCCACCTGATTAACATGTGCCCACGAGTACTTCTGCTCGATCAGATGCAACTGGTAGGCTCGTACTTCCTCCATACCGAGCAGATCCGGGGAGCGGCCAAAATGCCGGCTAAACTTCGCGACTGCATAGATGTACGATTGCTGAGTCGAGCGCGACAGATTGCGGATCGTCATATCCTCAATCATCCGCCGGCGAAGAGGGCTTATCGTAGCCATCGGAGGGCTCCTGTTCTGAGTGGGATGGGCGTGAACAACCACATCCTCTCAGCCAGGAGCCCTCCGGTCAGCTGCCCTCCCTTACCGGCCAAGCCGCGGATCCCGCGTAGCGGGTTCGTTGTGTGCTGGGCATGCTCAGCAGCTTGGAGGTGAAAGTCCTCTGCCCAACCTGATGGAGGTGAAGGGCTAGCAAAGTGCAAGGGCTGCCGCCGCGAGGCGGTGTCTGAAGGAAGCATCGAGCAAACGCGTGAGTCGATGGACAAAAACCGAATACAAGGCGCTAGCGTCGGACAAGCGGGCAACGTACCGCGAAGTCCATATCCATCAAAGATGCGAAGCGTAGATTCGGCGACAGTGCGCGGAAGGCGGCTGAGCTTACCCCAGGAGATCTGTCCCGTGTCGCTTCGGCGACTGAGAATGCCGCGAGGCATCCTGACCGCGGGGCAGAAGTCAGCAGAGGGCATAGTGGGTCATGTCGTCGGCGAGGCTAGGTCAGCGTTTTCTTGGTTCGAATCATATCAGGCGGCCTCGGCGAGTTTGTAGGACCAAGTATGGACGACGGGATGGCGATTGACGTCGTCGATTCCGGCCATGATGCGCTCTTTGAGTTCATGCTTTGATGTAACCCGGATGTGACGCAGGACGGAGCGGGCGAACTTGGAGAAGAAGCCCTCGATGAGGTTGAGCCAGGAGCCGTGCTTGGGCGTGAAGGTGAACTGGAAGCGGCCTGCCGGTCGTGTGTCGAGCCAGGCTCTGGTTTCTCTCGATATGTGCGCGGAATGATTATCGAGGATCAACTTGATCGCGGTCCTGGCCGGATAAGCGGCATCAAGGAGCTTGAGGAATTCTATGAACTCTCGGCTGCGGTGGCGGTCTTTGACGAGCGCGTGGACTTTCCCGGTGAGCAGGTCAATCCCCGCCAACAGGCTGAGCGTGCCGTGACGTTTGTACTCATGATCGCGCGCGAAGGTCGCATGCACGCCCGGCACTGGCGGCAGATCCGGCGCTGTCGTCGCGATGGCCTGGATCCCCGGCTTCTCGTCGTAGGAGACGATCGCTACCGGTTTGTCCGATTTCTTCGACCGGGCAGCGGCTTTTTTCAGGACCTGGACCTCGCGATAGACATACAGAACCTCCGCCATCTTCTGCTCGAACTCGGCGTCGCGGTTTTCAAGATAGTAGCGCACCTTGGTGTGGCTTGATTTCCTCCTGACCGAGAAGCTTGCACACCGTGCCCTGAACCAGGCGGGCGAGACATTCATGTCCGGCGTCCGGTCCGTGCTCGCGTGCATGGCGGGCCAACAGCCGCGTCGTCCACAACTCGTGCGGATAGCCGTGCTCCTTGGCCTTGTCGCACGCCAGAGACACCAGCCAGGCCTTGGCCGCCGGCGTGATCACCGGCTCCTTGCCCGGTCGCGGGGGCGCTCGTCGAGCGCCGCCAGCGCGCCATCGGCCGCCGCCCGCTCGACGCAGCGCTGGACCGTCTGATGATGGGCGCCAAGTCTTTGTCCCACCGCAAAGAACGACGGGGTCTCGCGGTAGGCAAGCAGCATCGCGGCCCGCGACACCCGGCGCGCCGGTTCGGTCCTCGACCGCGAAAGAGCCGTCAACGTTTCAATCTCCTCATCGGTCATCGCCAACTCGACCGCTCGCCGCCATCCTGCCATGATGAAACTCCTCGTTCAGCCAATCCCAAACGAGGAATCCACAAACAAACGTCCCGTTCCATCACTGCCAAGTTCACGGAATCGGTCGTCTAGTGAGGCACTCCATGCCGAAAGGCGGAGTCAACAGATAGGCCGAGCCGGGAACGGTGACTGAAGGCCCGAACGAGAGGAGAGGCAATTAGGACATGATTCTCGAGAGCGACACGCGGCTGAACATCCAGTTGAGACTGGACTTCTCATCGACGCCGACGGGTGAAGCCCGGCAGGCGGGACGGGAAGACATCGAATCGCTCCCGGTGGTGCATGAACCCGAACGCCCAGCCAACACGAGTCGAATCATGGAGGAAATATGTGAACGAGCAAACTTGAAGGAGGCATTGCGGCAGGTGAGAAGCAACAAAGGCAGCGCGGGCGTCGACCGGATGACGGTCGATCAGCTTGGCGACTACCTGAAGCAGCACTGGCCGTCCATTCGGGAGCAATTGCTGAACGGAACCTACGAACCAAAACCGGTGAGACGGGTGGAAATCCCGAAGCCGGATGGAGGAGGGGTGCGAAAGCTTGGCATCCCAACCGTGCTAGATCGCTTTATCCAACAAGCGGTGATGCAGGTTCTGCAAAGGCAATGGAATCCAACGTTCTCCCAATACAGCTATGGGTTCCGACCGCGTCGGTCGGCGCATCCCGCCGTGGCTCAAGCGCAGCAATATATTGCGCAAGGCCACGGATGGGTGATCGATCTCGATTTGGAAAAATTCTTCGATCGAGTCAATCATGACAAACTGATGGGCCAAATAGCCAAGCGCGTCGAGGACAAGCGGCTGTTAAAGCTCATTCGGGCATTTTTGAATGCCGGGGTGATGGAGAATGGACTGGTCAGTCCGAGCGTGGAAGGAACTCCGCAAGGAGGTCCTCTTTCGCCACTGCTAAGTAACCTCGTGCTCGACGAACTCGACCGCGAGTTGGAGCGCCGAGGACACCGCTTTGCTCGATATGCGGACGACTGTAACATCTACGTTCGCAGCGAACGCGCGGGTCAGCGGGTAATGGAGAGCATCTCGCGCTTCATCTCACAAAAGCTCAAACTCAAGGTAAATGAGGCGAAGAGTGCGGTGGCACGACCGCAGGAGCGGACGTTTCTCGGGTTCAGCTTCACCGCTGGTCCAGGCATCAAGCGCACGATCGCGCCGAAATCTCTGGAACGCTTCAAACAGCGAATCCGGGAGATCACGCGAAAGGCAAAGGGCGTCAGCATCAAGGCGACAATGGAAGAACTGGCCACCTATGTGCGGGGCTGGCGCGGCTATTTCGGCTTCTGCGAAACGCCCGAGGTGCTGATAGCCCTCACTCGCTGGGTCCGACTGCGACTGCGGGCCGCTCTGTGGCGCCAATGGAAAACTCCACGGCGCCGCCGCGCAGCACTCATCGCAAATGGGGTCTCAGAGTGGGCTGCAAGGAACACGGCCGGCAGCGGCCGCGGTCCTTGGTATCTCGCCCGCAGCAGAGCCCTCTCTACTGGGCTCTCAAAATGCATACTTCAAATCGCTCGGCCTGACATCCTTGTTCCAATCGTGTTAGCGCAACTTCTCGAACCGCCGTGTACGGACCCGTTCGCACGGTGGTGTGGGAGGGGCGGAGCTGCGAGGCTCCCCCCTATCCCGATCAATCCCAGCAAGGCGCCAATCCACAATGTGCAATGGTTTATCACCGCATTTGGGTCGGTGGATCTGGCGCGGCTTGGGCGACTCGCGCTACGCATCATTCCCAATCACCTCACTGCACAATGGGAATCAAATGGTTGCAGCCACCCGTGAATTGCCGGCTTCTGGTTACGCGCTTGAAGTGGACGGCCGGCTCAAAGCTGAATTTGCAACCAGAGACGGCGCCAGGGCAGGTGGCGAAGAACTAAAGAAGCGTTTTCCCATGCTTCAGATCAGGATCTATGACGCGCAGACGAATGCGCGCGAGGAAATCTAGATCCGCTGATTCAAGTTTTGGCGGAGTTGGTCGGCCAGAGCGCGTGCGGCTTTCGCCGCACCGGGCTCTCGTAAACCGAGCCGCTTTGCGTCTCGGCCGCGCGGCGTCGATCCCTCGCGCAAAGGGAGCGGAGCTCCTCGCCGGGGGCACTCGGAAAAGGGGCTCGCCTGCGGCGATCGCTATCACTGCCCCGTTCCCGGGTGCCGCTATTGAACCGGTCTCGTCGCTGCACTCGGACCCGCGTGCCCCTTCGGGTCGCTATGCTCACGCTCTCCGGGTGCCATTTTCCGTTGAGGCGATGCGCCCCTGGCGCACGCCGGGTCGGGCCTGCGGCCCTAGGTAGTTCAACGCAATTCCCATGAATATCCGATGCAAGGCGGGCTGCGTCGCAGATTTCGCATTCTCTCAGGTAGAGGCGAGAGTCAGAGTGTCGCGCGGTTTTGCCGTGACGGGTTACAGGCTGCGAGAGAGGCTCGCGGCGCCCGTCGCGGAGATCCGCGATGTCCAGACATTATCCTCGGGCGCGCACCAGTGAGGACCGGACGAGCCTTTATGACGAAATCACCAACAAGATCATCGCCGAACTGGAGGCTGGCCGAGTGCCGTGGGTGCAGCCTTGGGGTACCGCGGCGGCGAAGGCGACTTTGGCTATGCCCAAAAACGCTGCGACCGGCCGTCAATACAGCGGCATCAACATTCTGATTCTCTGGGGAGCCGCCACTGAGCGCGCATTCACCGGTCAGAGCTGGCTTACATTCCGCCAGGCGCTGTCGCTCGGTGGTCACGTCCGCAAGGGCGAGCGCGGCACGACCGTCGTCTACGCCGACCGCTTTGTGCCGGTCGACGAAAGGCGCCGCGCGAGCGAGAACGGTGAGGAAGCGCAGGCCATTCCGTTCCTCAAGCGCTTCACGGTCTTCAACAGCGATCAATGCGACGGCCTGCCTGCAGAGATCGCAACAACGGCGCCGCCTCCGCCGCCAGGCCTGATCGAGCCGCACGTCGAATACCTGATCAAGGCGACCGGGATCGACTTCCGGATCGGCGGCAACCGTGCCTTTTATGCGCCGAAGGAAGATTATGTGCAGGTGCCGCCACCCCAAGCCTATTTCGAACCGATCAATTGGCATCGAACGGCCCTGCATGAATTGGCACATGCCTGCGGCCATCCCTCACGTCTCAACCGTGACCTGTCAGGCAGCTTTGGTACCAAGAAGTATGCCTTTGAGGAGTTGGTTGCGGAAATCTCGTCTGCGTTCAGTTGCGCGTCGCTCGGTATCGTGCCTACGGTGCGGCACGCCGATTATATTGGCTCGTGGCTGGACGTGCTGCGCGAGGATAATCGGGCCGTCATGCGCGCCGCGAGCGCGGCATCGAAAGCCGCTGATTTCCTGCTCGCCTTTCTGCCGCCCGCGATCGATTCCGTCGTTGAGAGCAGCCAGGAGGCCGCATGATGCATCCGCACGCCGTTTTAGCCTTCAGCAGATGCTGCGCGTTAGAGAGTGAGAGGAGCGCCGGCTTGTCTGTGATGGGGTGGAGGTCGAGAGAGAGTCTCCCGGCCGCCCGTCGTGGAGAATCTGACATGGCAAGCGTTCAGAAAATCAAACCCAGTTCCTCCCGCGATATTCCCTTCAACAAGTTGGTGCTCAGCCAGTCCAACGTCCGCCGCGTGAAGGCCGGCGTCTCGATCGAGCAACTGGCAGAAAGCATCGCTCAGCGCACGCTGTTACAAAGGTTGAGCGTTCGTGCGGTCGTCGATGCCGACGGACAGGAGACCGGCATGTTCGAGGTACCCGCCGGCGGACGACGCTATCGCGCTCGAATTGCTGGTCAAGCAGAAGCGTATGGCGAAGACGCAACCTGTCCCTTGCATTATCAGGGATGGAGGAGCATCGCCGAGGACGATTCCCTCGCCGAGAATGACGAGCGGGTCGGTCTACATCCGCTCGATCAGTTCCGCGCGTTCAAGCTGCTGCATGACGGTGGCATGAGCGAAGAGGATATTGCCGCCCGGCACTTCGTCTCGCCGGCGATCGTCAAGCAGCGCCTGCGTCTGGCGTCAGTGTCGCCGAAGTTGCACGACATCTATGCCGACGATGGCATGACACTCGAACAGTTGATGGCGTTTGCAGTGACTGGCGATCATGCGCGGCAGGAGCAGATTTGGGATGGCGTAGGCTGCTCCGGCAATGACGAACCCTATCAGATTCGTCGGATGCTCACGGAGGATACAGTGCGTGCGTCCGACCGCCGCGCGCAGTTCATCGGGCTCGAAGCCTACGAGCGGGCCGGCGGTACCGTGATGCGTAATCTGTTCGCGCATGACGACGGCGGCTGGTTGCAGGACGTTCCACTGCTCGACCGTCTCGTCACCGAAAAGCTGAAGGCTGAGGCCGAGACGATCGCGGTTGAGGGCTGGAAGTGGATCGCAGTGGCGGTCGATTTTCCCTCCGGCCACACCAACGGCTTGCGCGAGATTGAGGGTGAACCGGCTGATCTGACGGAGGAGGAGCGGGCGACGCTTGACGCCCTCAACGCCGAGTACGCCAAGATCGAGGAGGATTACAAGGACGCCGACGAACTGCCGGACGAGATCGATCAGCGCCTCGGAGAAATCGAGGCGGCGCGGTCCGTCCTGGAATCTCGATCGCTTGTCTACGATCCGGCAGAGATCGCCCGCGCCGGCGTGTTCGTCAGCGTCGATGCCGAGGGTTTGCTGTCGATCGCCCGTGGCTTCGTGCGGCCAGGGGATGAGGCACCCAGCGCCGTCGATTCCGAAAGCGAAGTACAAGGCGACGTCCAGACCAACGACGACAGGCCAGCTGCCAATGGCGTGGTCCAACGCGGTGATCACGGTCGGCGGTGCGCCAGCCGTCGAGGAGGAGGACGACGACACGGTCAGGCCGCTGCCGGATCGGCTCATCACCGAGCTGACCGCGCATCGCACACTGGCGTTGCGCAATGCGCCGGCGAACGATCCGGCCGTCGCCTTCCAGGCGGTGCTGCACAATATCGTGCTGGCAACTTTCTACCGCTTCGCGTCTTCGGACGGCTGCCTGGAAATTGCGATCCGGACCCCGACCTTCCCCGCTCAAGCACCCGGCTCGAAGGAGAGTGCATCGGCGCAAGCTATCGACGCTCGCCATGACGGATGGAAAGGCCGCCTGCCCAAGGACGAAGCCGATTTGTGGAACGTGCTCACTGCGTTCGACGGAAAAGAGCAGGCCGCGTTGTTCGCGCATTGCGCGTCATCCGCGGTCAACGCGCTCTACGAGCCAGCCAACCGCTACAATGAGGGACGCATCTCCGCCCACGGCACACGCCGAAGGCTCGATCATGCCAACGTTCTTGCCCGTTCCGTCGGTCTCGACATGGCAGCAGTGGGCTGGAGGCCGACTGTCGACAACTATCTCGGCCGGGTCACCAAACCTCGCATTCTCGAGGCCGTGCGCGAGGTAAAGGGCGAACAATCGGTGCAACTCATCGATCACCTCAAAAAAGGCGACATGGCGCGGGAAGCCGAGAGACTGCTCGAGGGACCGGATGGCTGCCTGAACCACTTCGTCTCGATGAGGTGGGCGCGGTAGGAGAGCCAGCTGCAGATCCCGAGGCGCTACCGGAGTTCCTCGCGGCCCGCGAGGACGAAGTTGACACCGAGGCCGACGACGACCGGCCGCACATCATTGCGGCAGAATAATCTACCAGGTGCGGGCGCTCCGGCCAGCCCGCACCTTCTTATCTTAAGCCTTCCCAAGCCCGGCATTCCGGGCCGGGTTTTTTTCTTTTTGAGGCCTCCAGGATCATCTCGATGCGGCTCGAAGAAATCTTGCCATCGTTTCTCAGCGTAGTTACGTAGGTGAATTGGACTCGGAATTCTCTGCGCCGTCATTGTCGTCCAATTCGACGAGATAGACCAGCAACATTCCATCAGACGGTTGAGCATCTTTGGAAGCCTCGCTGAATGTTGCGATCTCGTCCTCGTAGCCCATGCGCGCTCTCAACTCGGCCTTGCCATCCCACAACGGTGAGCCATTGGAATGTGCTGACACAAAATCTTCGCGTAGCCACGGCGCGTTGCAAATCTCGCTCGCTTCATGGAGGCTCTTTGCTTCGAACGTGAGCGTTGGCTTGCCGTCGATTTCGATCGTAAAGACCGAAGGAAAAAGCGTGGGCGTCATGTTCGCTTTGCCTTTTCGGCGGCTTCACGCGCCAATCGCAATGCCCTCAAGCGTTCGCGATTTTCGTGAAACGCCTTTTGTGCCTTTTCATGCTCGCTCACGGCTTTCTCGGTCTTGACCGGCCCGAATACTTTCAGCGCCTCTCGTTCGGCTGGCGTGGTTACTCGTCGCCTGATCGTCTCGTGGTTCATCTCGTCACTTCGCCTGTGATTCTCGATAGGCAGAAAGATAGCGCGCCGCCTCGTGTGACAAAAGGGCCTGTTTCCCTTCACTTCCGTGGTGCGGAGCCACTTGGCCTGCGTTTTTTGGCGGTCAGTCAGCGTAGCCGCCACCGTAAGAGGGAGAGGCTGGCCGGGATGGGTTTGAGCCGGCGCGGTCGAGAGAGCGCCCTGCGGCTCGATCCTTCCCCGCTCTCCGAGGCTTCCTCCATGACGATCATTCCCGCATCCGTGGCCGCTGTTGCGGCCGCGCCGCTTCGCGTTACGCCCACTTCGCTGAACAAGGCCGGCACGATCGCTAGAGCCGCGCAACATCTTCTTCTGCATCTAGAGCGCGGTCAACGCGTCGATGCACCGATGTTGCGCGAGGCGATGGAAAGCGCCTTTGGTGCCTCCGACGCCGATGGTGGATGGGACTGGAAGACGGCTTACGACGCCTGTGAGGCGGCCACCGTCCTGTTCCTTCGCAAGTTCGGTCCGGCCATGCGCGCGCGTGCCGATTCGTCTGCAGCGATGCTGCCGATGCTGGCAAAGATCGCCGGCCTTCTTCCCACCCACACCCGCCGTTCTGAAGACAGTGAGGCGCTTCAACAGTTTAGCACGCCCCTTGCGCTTGGCTTCGCGGCGAGCACCGCAGCGGCGATCACGCCGGCGGATGTTGTGCTGGAGCCTTCGGCTGGCACGGGCTTGCTGGCGATCCTGGCCGAACTGTCGCGCGCGTCGCTTGTTCTCAACGAATTCGCCGAAACCCGCGCTGGACTCCTTTCACTTCTCTTTCCCGGCATCGCCGTCACGCGCTTCGACGCCACCCATATCAACGATCATCTCGACACCGGTATCACGCAAAGCGTCGTCCTGATGAACTCGCCATTCTCGGCCGCCGCCAACGTGGATCGCCGCATGGCCGACGCTGCCTTGCGACATATCGCGTCGGCCCTGGCGCGGCTCCCCGAAGGCGGCCGGCTGGTCGCGATCACCGGGACGAGCTCTTCGCCGGACAAGCCGGTCTGGCGCGATGCCTTCATCCGGTTGCAGGAACGCGGGCGCGTCGTCTTCAGCGCCGCCGTTGCCGGCGAGGTCTACGCCAAGCACGCTACCACCATCGAGACGCGGTTGACTGTGATCGACCGATTGTCCGCGGACGATGCGACAATATTTCCGTCCTCTCTCGGCGTGGCGCCGGACGTTGCCACGCTGCTCCGCTGGGTCAGGGAGTACGTTCCAGCGCGGCTGCCGATATCTGCGGCTGTTGCCGCTCCGTCGATCACGCGTCCGTCCGTTTCGGGACCAGTCCGCGCCCACGCTATGCGCCCGTCCGGCATCGCGGCTCCTACAGCGGATCCTGCAGCGGCTGAACTCGCCTATGAGACCGTTGCCTGGACACCGGCTGAGGGCGGCCGGATCACCGAGGCGCTTTACGAGGAATATGCACTTCCATCGATCCGCATTCCCGGTTCTCAACCACATCCCACCAAGCTGGTCCAATCCGCCGCCATGGCGTCGGTGGCACCACCGACCCCTTCCTATCGGCCGCACCTCCCGTCTGAGATCATCATCAACGGTCTGCTGTCCAATGCGCAGCTTGAGTCCGTCATTTATGCCGGCGAGGCGCATTCCCAGCTGCTTGCGGGATCATGGACCGTTGACGAGACTTATGACCTCGTCTGCGCGGCGCGCGATGATGCCGACAATGCCGTGCGATTCCGGCGTGGCTGGTTTTTGGGAGACGGCACCGGCGCGGGGAAGGGCCGGCAGGTCGCCGGCATCCTGCTCGACAACTGGCTGAAAGGCCGCCGCCGCGCGGTGTGGATCAGCAAGTCCGACAAGCTGGTCGAGGACGCCCAGCGCGACTGGTCGGCGCTCGGCATGAAACGGCCGTTGGTCACGCCGCTGTCGCGCTTTCGCCAGGGCACACCGATTCGTCTGGAACAGGGCATCCTTTTCACAACCTACGCTACGCTGCGCTCCGACGCGCGCGACGAGAAGGTTTCGCGGGTCAAACAGATTGTGGAATGGTTGGGTGCCGATTTTGACGGTGTCGTCATTTTCGATGAGAGCCACGCGATGCAGAATGCCGCAAGCGGCAAGGGCGAACGCGGCGATCAGGCCGCGTCGCAGCAGGGTCGCGCGGGGCTTCGCCTTCAGCATGCCATGCCGAACGCGCGCATTGTCTATGTCTCGGCGACCGGCGCCACTACGGTTCATAATCTCGCCTACGCCCAGCGGCTCGGGCTGTGGGGAGGGGAGGACTTTCCGTTCGCGACGCGCAGCGAGTTCGTCGAAGCAATCGAGGCGGGCGGCGTCGCGGCCATGGAGGTGCTGGCCCGCGATCTCAAGGCGCTTGGTCTCTACACGGCGAGGTCGCTGTCCTACGAAGGAATTGAGTATGAACTGATCGAGCGTCAGCTCACGGATGAGCAAATCCGCATCTATGACAGCTATGCCGGCGCCTTCGCGATCATTCATAACAATCTCGCCGCGGCCATACGGGCGGCGAACATCACCGGCGCGACCGGCACGCTGAACGCGCAGGCCAAGTCCGTGGCCAGATCAGCGTTCGAATCGGCGAAACAGCGCTTCTTCAATCATCTGATCACGGCGATGAAGACGCCGTCATTGATCGCGTCAGTCGAGTGCGATCTGAGCGACGGCCATGCCGCTGTGATCCAGATCGTCTCGACCGGCGAGGCGTTGATGGAACGCCGGCTTGCCGAAATCCCGACCGAGGAATGGGACGACCTCCAGATCGACATCACACCGCGCGAATATGTGCTGGATTATCTGGTACACAGCTTCCCGACCCAACTCTATGAGCCGTTTACCGACAGGGAAGGTAACCTGTCGTCGCGCCCGGCCTTCCGAGATGGCCAGCCGGTGCAATGCCGGGACGCCGTCGCGCGTCGTGACCTCTTGATCGAGAAGTTGGCGTCTTTGACGCCGGTTCAAGGAGCGCTCGATCAGATCGTGCAGCGTTTCGGCACCGACATCGTGGCGGAAGTCACAGGGCGCTCGCGGCGTATCATAAGCAAGCGAGGGAATGATGGCGTCGACCGCCTCGTCGTCGAGAACCGCGCCGGCTCCGCCAACCTCGGCGAGACCCAGGCATTCATGGATGACGTCAAACGCGTCCTCGTCTTCTCCGACGCCGGCGGTACCGGGCGCTCCTATCACGCGGAGCTGTCGGCGAGGAATCGGCGTTTGCGGACGCATTATCTCCTGGAGGCCGGATGGAAAGCCGATGCCGCGATTCAGGGATTGGGCCGCACCAACCGCACCAACCAGGCACAAGCTCCGTTGTTTCGACCCATCGCCACCAATGTGAAGGCTGAGAAGCGCTTCCTTTCGACCATTGCACGGCGCCTCGACACGTTGGGTGCCATTACAAAGGGACAACGCCAGACCGGCGGGCAGGGCCTTTTCCGCCCCGAGGACAATCTCGAAAGTCACTACGTGCGCGATGCGCTGCGCCAACTCTACGTTCTGCTGGTCACGGGCAAGGTCAGGGATTGTTCGCTTCAGGTGTTTGAGGAAGCGACTGGACTGAAGCTCACCGACCCAAATGGCATTAAGCACGAGCTGCCGCCGATCACAACGTTTCTCAATCGACTGTTGGCCCTGACCATCGATCTGCAGAACATCCTCTTCACCGCGTTTGAGCAATTGCTGACCGCGCGGATCGAGGGCGCAATCGCGTCCGGCACCTATGATGTTGGACTGGAGACGTTGACGGCCGAGAGCTTCGTCGTCGCCGACCGACAGACGATCTACACCCATCCCGGCACCTCCGCCGAGACCCGGCTGCTGACGATTACCCAGCGCGAGCGCAATTGTCCGGTCACATCGGATGAAGCGCTGTCGCGTTTCTCCGGTCCCCGCGCGGTTCTTCTGGTCAACAGCCAGTCGGGCCGCGCCGCCGTACAGGTTCCGGCCCGCAGCGTGATGCTCGACGATGGCGAGGTCGAACGCCGGGTTCGTCTCATCCGACCGATGGAGCATCCGACCGTCCCGCTAGCCATGATGCCGCAGAAACATTGGCAGGAAGTCGATCGCCACACCTTCGCCCGCGCCTGGGCGGCCGAAGTCGCCGGGGTTCCGGAGTTCACCGATAGCGAAATCCATATCGTTGCAGGCCTTCTATTGCCGATTTGGAAGCGCCTGCCGAACGAGTCGACGAGGGTGTGTCGGCTGCAGACCGATAGCGGCGAGCAGATTATCGGTCGCAAGGTCTCACCCGCGTGGGTCGCCAGTGCGCTGGAAGTCGGAACGTCGAGTCTTTCTCCCGCCGCCGCCTTCACCGCGCTTATCGATGGCAAGACCATCCTCGATCTCGCCGACGGTCTTCAGCTCAGGCGTGTCCGCGTAATGAGCACGAACCGGATCGAATTGACCGGTTTCTCGGGACCCATGCGGGATCGGCTGCGCGCCTACGGCCTGTTCGGCGAGATCATTTCGTGGAAGCTGCGTTTCTTCGTCCCGGTCGATAGGACCGGTCCTGCGATCCTCGCCAGGGTTCTGGAGTGCTGTCCCATTGCCCGCATCTCCGATCGCGCGGCGGCGTGACATGCCGCGCAATGCGGCAGAGCTGGCACATCGCCTCGCGCGCGAGGCCGAGGCGGTGTGCCGTCACTATCTCTCCAAGGGACGTCGCGTCGGCAATTACTGGCAGGTCGGTGACGTCAGGAATACGTCGGGCCGCTCGATGTTCGTCCGCCTGAAAGGCGGTGACACCGGTGGCCGCCCGGCGGGCAAATGGACCGACGCGGCAACCGGTGAGCACGGCGACCTGCTCGACGTCATCAGAGAAAGTTGCGGTCTGGTTGATTTCCACGACGTTATCGAGGAGGCACGACGCTTCCTTAGCCTGCCAAGATCCGAACCGGAATCGAACAATCGGCCTCATTCGCCTTCAGCGTCGATCGGTTCACCGGAGTCGGCGCGGCGTCTGTTTGCCATGTCGCAGCCGATTGCCGGAACGGTCGTGGAAACCTATCTGCGAAGACGCGGGATCACCTATCTGCATGGCATCGGTAGCCTCCGATACCATCCACGCTGTTACTATCGTCCCGACGCCGACACGCCAACCGAGACCTGGCCCGCGATGATCGCCGCCGTGACCGATCTACAAGGCCACATCACCGGCGCGCATCGCACCTGGCTCGATCCGTCAGGGCGCGACAAGGCACCGGTCGATACCCCACGCCGCGCGATGGGTCATCTTCTCGGTCACGCGGTCCGCTTCGGTCCGGCTGGCGATGTCATGGCAGCTGGCGAGGGTATCGAGACCATGCTGTCGCTCCGCTGCGTCATGCCCACCATGGCGATGGTCGCAGCACTTTCGGCCGCGCATCTCGGAGCCATCCTGTTTCCGGCAACGCTGCGCCGACTCTATATCGTCCGTGACGACGATCCGGCCGGCGATGGCGCGGTGGCGGCACTGTTCGACAGGGCGCAGTCGGTCGGGATCGAATCCATGGTGCTGTCGCCGCAGTGTGGAGATTTCAACGGGGATCTGCGGCACTCTAACATCAACGCGCTGCGTGCGGCTTTGCACGTCCAGCTCGTGTCTGAAGACGTGGCTCGATTCCTGAGGACGAGAGCTTGGACCCGGAATAGGGGATGAGGCTCTTATTCCGCTCCGCCGACGCGCGATCGATCCCGAGGCTTCTTCTATTGTCAGAGAGGACCGCGCTCACGGCCTTCTTGAGAGGGCGACCGTGCGGCGAGCGGACCGGCCACGCAATGGCGGGAGCCGACTATTTTCCGTCGCGCCCTAAAGAGGGCGCTTTACATCGCGAAACAAAATAGTCGGCTCCCGCCATCCTCCGCTGGCGCTCCGGCCGCGGTCGCTGCGCTCGGCGGTGCAGGTCCGGCCCGCCTGCCGCCTTTCGTCGCCATGAAGGCCGCGATGAGCGCGGCCGATCCGACCAAGGAAAGCCGCCATGACGATCGAGCGCACCGAAACCGACTACGAGCAGCCATGCGCCACATCCCCGACCGATCACGTCCTCACTGGACTCCAGCTTCACGGCTATCGCCCCTTCCAGGACGAACCCGACCCGAGACCGCTGCCCGAAGGATGTCACGTCGCGGCCGCCGTCGCCGACATCTTCGACGCCCTCATCGCGAGCTTGAGCGAAACCCGCCTCGAACCCGACCTCGAAGACCTCTTGTGGTCGGCCGTCAACCTTTTCCACCGCGCCAACGAACGGATCGAACGCGAACTCGACGACAACGAACAGGCGCAGAGGCGCAGCCAACGCGACCAGGATGGCTCCGAAATCCGCTCGGTTGAACTCGAGCGTCTTACCGCCGAGGGTATGACGCTGATCGAGCGGCGCGACAGCATGGAATACTTCCGCGACCAGGCCGCAGACCATTTCGTACGCCACACCGGATCGCACTGGCATCCGCGCAGCGGCTCGATCGTGAACCACCGCGCCATGACTTCGGCTGTCATCGACAGCCGGGACTTCCTTGCCGCCAAACGCAAGGCCGAGACCGAGGTGCTATTGCCCGCCGGGCCGAAGGTCGCATTCACCGGCGGCCTCGACTGCAACGATCATCGCCTGATCTGGGACAAGCTCGACCAGGTCCATGCCAAACATCCGGACATGGTTCTCTTGCACGGCGGTTCGCCGAAGGGCGCCGAACGCATTGCCGCCCGCTGGGCCGACCACCGAAAGGTTCCGCAAATCGCCTTCAAACCCGATTGGACCAAACATGCCAAGGCAGCACCGTTCAAGCGCAACGATCAGATGCTCGACGTCCTGCCGATCGGTGTCATCGTTTTCCCCGGTACCGGCATTCAGGACAACCTCGCCGACAAGGCACGAAAGCTCGGGATCCCTGTCTGGAAATTCGGCAACGGCGGCGCGTAAGCGCCACCTTATTCCTGTCTGAGTTGCTATCCATCGAACCCGCAGAGCGACAATGCCGCTCTGCTGGTTACAGCGAACTGGGCCATGCGCTCGGCCGTCCTATTGCGGCCGGAAATCTGGCTCGCCAGCCCGGCCGCTAGGGATTCCAAACGAGCACAGTATCGGCTATTCCTAGGACCGCGCCGTGGTGGTGGTGGAAGGCGCGACCCTTGCAACCTTTGTCACGGGACCATCACCATGCTTATCATCGGCATTCTCCTTAATGTCGTCGGGCTCGGTATTTTCTGCTGGGCTCTGTTCGCGCTTGCAATCCATGCATTGCCGTTCTTCGTCGGCATGACGGTGGGGATCTATTCATCTCAAGCCGGAGCAGGTCCCTTAGCGGCCATCGTCGTCGGCTTCGTTACGGCCGGGTTCACGCTCGTGGTCGGGCAGTTCGCCCTTTCCGTCGCACGCTCACCGATTGTCCGCGTTGTCATCGGGTTACTATTCGCGGTCCCTGCGGCCACGCGCCGGTTATGGCGAGACGCTTGCCCTTGCACAGCTCGGTATTTCCTCGGAAGGCTGGCGGGAATCATTCGCTTTGTTTGGCGCCATCGCTGTTGGGAGCATTGCCTGGGCTGGTGTATCGACGCAGATCGATCCCGCCCTCAGACCGGGTGCTGCAGTCAGCCCTATGCAGGCGCCGCGTGGAGCGGCGACTATGGGCGGGTGACAGCGCGCGTTTGTCGTCTATCTCCGTTGGCGTGGATCGGAGCGTTGAAGCTCGGATCGTCCAGCTTGACCGAGAGATAATCGCGGCTCTTGTTGGAGACTTCGATTGAGCCGGTGATCTCGTCGGCAGCCCACGATCCGCTGTGTCGCTTAGTGTGCGTTGTCTTCTGTCTGCGCGGCGACAGGCGGCCACCTTTCTGCACGCCAGGTTTTCTTTTCCTTCGCTGGGAATGCGGAGCTTCTTGTGTGAGCCGATCGCCGCCTGGCACTTCTCCTGAATGCTGTTCAGCGCACGCGAGCACCTAGCCTCTCATTGGCTTGATCTGGCCGAAGGCCGGCTGCGCCTCGATCGCCTCAACCGCAATGGCGGCGGTGAGACTTTCTTCCCCTGGGCTTCGCCCATTCCTCGCGAGGCAAGAAAGTCTCACCGCCGCCATCCTCCGCTGCGCTGCGGCCCAACGGGTGCGGCGTCGATCGCCTTCGGCCTTCAGATCGCCATCGAGGCCGCGGTGGTCGCGGAGCTCGAAAACAGCAAGGAGAAGTGACATGGCTAACATCGGCTCATTCAAGAAATCCGGCCAGGAATTCCAGGGCGAAATCGTCACCCTGAGCCTCCAGACCAAGGGCGTCCGCATTGTCCCCGAGACAGACCGCACCAACGACAATGCTCCGAGCCACCGGGTCTACGTAGGTCGCGCCGAGATCGGGGCCGCCTGGTCGAAGCGCTCCAGCGAGGGCCGCGATTACCTCTCGGTCAAGCTGGACGATCCGAGCTTCAACGCTCCGATCTACGCCAACCTCTTCGACGACGAAGACGCCGAGACCTTCACCCTCATCTGGTCCCGCAGTCGCAAGTCCAACGGCGACTGAGGCATAGGTCAGCATGCGAACGCCCCGCTCATCTGAGCGGGGCGCTTCATTGTCGCACTGTCCGACTGCGCTCGCTCGCCATCTGCGCGGCGTGCCAAGGCTTCGCCTTCCTGAGGGGCTGTATGAGTCGCGCTATCGCGAAGGTAGCGTGGCTGTTTCCTAGGTACGGCCTATGTCGCCGCCGATCCGGCAAGCGGGACCGGCGGCGATGACGCGCATCCGGGTGCGGCGGGTCGCCGGGCCGCCAGACCGGCTCGCGGAAGATCAAAATCCGACTTTTATCTATGACGGTCTTGAAAGGGGCGCGCTCATTTTCGCTTGGATGTTTTGACCCGTGCGCCGCGCGCTTCGTCATCGGGTATTACTAGGTCGACGTGACTCACACATACTATGAGGTTTATCTCCTATAATATGTATTTGCGCATGCCCTGGCGGTGCCAGAATTGATCTGGGCTAAAATTAGGCGACTGGCCTCGGGAGATTAGAATAGCTCCCGGCTATAGAGTGTCATGAAGAAGCCACCCCTCAATCCCGACGTCGCTGATCAGGCTCCGACCAATTCAGTGCTCACAGTCTATGATGAAGAGCACATCATTACCTATCTGCGGCTGCTTGATGCCGACGCCGAAGGAGCGGATTGGCGCGAGGCAGCGCAGCTTGTGCTCCATATTGACCCGGAACTTGAACCTGTTCGGGCAAGAACTGCATTCGAAAGCCATCTGATCCGCGCGAAATGGAAGACTGAACAGGGATATCGCCATTTGCTGCGGGGTGGTGCGTCCAATTCAGAATAGTCAATTGCGCTTTTGCAGGCCGTTGGAAAAAACTCCTCCAGCATTGAAGGATCGTCCCAATGCATCACGCGATGCATGATCGGGGACTTCCACAACCTCTGCTGATCAGGATTATCGCCCCGCAATTTCTTGCAACGCAAAGTGGGGACGCGAACGTCTAAGTTTGATTGGAGTTCGACGAACAGCTACGAGCGCGCGCAAGGCGCAGAGATCACCGGATTTGCCTGGGAATGCCTGCGTCGCAATCAGATTATCAACGCGACTGTCGCAGCATCGCCCCGGCCTCCACTGTGAGCGCCGAATTCCGCCAAAAATGGCTGCTGTGTTTTCGCAGCTAACCCTGACCAATCTTTCTCGAAACAGACAGTGTTTTGGGCGCCGGAGGTCTTGCCGACGATGATCCCAATTCGTCCGGCGGTGCCGTTCAGCGCGGACACTCACGTCCTGTCTTAAGCTGCGCGAATTGACCGCGGGAGAGCTGCGGCAAGCGCCCGACGGCTGGTACGCCGTGCTGAATCCGCGCGGCGTCGAACACCGCTTGTGGCTGAAGGAAACACCAGTCGTCGCCGAAACCTATGCAGTCGAGCTTCAGCTCGACCGCGACTTCGAATTTCGTGCGCACGCAGCGCGCCGGCTGTGGCGAACCTTGAATGACCGTCCGCCCGGACCGCCATTGCATATGTTTTCCGCCCAGCGCCGCCGCCTGGCGCTCGCACTTCGCGCACTCGATGCGCGGATGGACGGCAATACGTACCGCGAAATCGCGGAAATCCTGTTTAGCGCGGGGCAGATTCCTGAACGCGCTTGGAAAACCCACGATCTGCGTGATCGAACGATCAGACTCGTTCAGACCGGCTTTGCCTTGATGCGCGGTGGCTATCGCGCGTTGCTGCGACCATCACCCCGCAAGAAGTAGAGAAGTCGACGGGGTATCGAAAACCAATCCCCCTTTCTTCGCCATCCCCCTTTGCGGCATTTCTCCGCGATCGTAACCGCCAAGGCGCCGGCAGCCGCTCGGGCGCTCCAGACGATCACGGAGCTTTTCCAATGTCCGATCCGAACGCCGACTTGCCGCCGCGTTACCTGCGCACGCCCGAAGCTGCCCGGTTCCTCAGTCTCTCGGGCCGGACGCTAGAAAAACACCGTACCTACGGCACGGGACCGACCTATCGGAAGATCGGTGGGCGCGTGGTGTACGCGCTCGATGATCTCAAAACCTGGGCTGACCGCGGCACCAAGACATCAACCGCCGATCCGGGCAACGGCACCGTCCTGCCGGCCAAACGGCAGGCTGCGCCCATTCCATACGCTGGCAAGCCGCGACGCTGACGGCAGTGGAGCACCACATGTCATCACCGCGAAGACATCGATCAGAGCGTGCGCAGCTCGATCTCTTTCGCGCCTTGCCCGGCGATCTGGCGCCGCGGGACGCGCAGGATCTAATGGCCTATCCGTTCTTCTCGCTGGCGAAATCCAGGCGCATCGCCCCGATCGATTTCCGCGCCGGGACTATCACCATTCGGGTTGAAGCCCTGACGGAACATGGCATGGCGACGATCTGGGACGCGGACGTTCTGATCTGGGCTGCCTCGCAAATCGTTGAGGCTCGCGACGCCGGTCTGAAGACATCCCGTCTGATGGCGGCAACGCCGTACGAAATCCTGTCCTTTGCCGGTCGAGGCACCAGCGTGAGAGACTACGATCGCCTCAAGGCCGCGCTCGACCGGCTGCAATCGACCACCGTTATGACCTCGATCCGCCAGCCGACGGAGCGGCGGCGGCATCGTTTCTCCTGGATCAATGAATGGAAAGAGACGGCCGATATGCACGGCCGCGCAAGAGGACTCGAACTGATCCTACCGGATTGGTTCTATACTGGCGTCCTGAACGAATCGCTCGTACTGACCATCGATCGCGCCTATTTCGATCTGACCGGCGGACTGGAGCGTTGGCTCTACCGCCTCGTACGCAAGCACGGCGGTCGCCAGGAGGGTGGCTGGAGCTTTGATCTTGCGCATCTCCACGCCAAATCCGGCAGCCTCTCTCCGCTCAAGCATTTCACCTACGATCTGCGCGAGATTGTTCGCCGGCAGACACTGCCTGGCTACCGATTGGTCATTACGCATGACCCGCGCCGAGCAGAACGACTGAACTTCACGCCCGTTCTTAGCGACGCCTTTGTGGGGCGGTTGCGCAAGCGCGGACCCATTCCTCCGTCAGGGGGTAGCCTGTGAATCATCTCGTGCTATCGGGGACCGCAACTGTCGTGCCATCAGGGACCCGATCCTCGTGCTATCGGGGACCGGAATCGGAGCTAACGCCTTGGCACTCAATCCCAACTTCGCCCCGTAACTTTCCTAACATACTGACACTAACTTCTTGTTGTGAATCAGTACGTTGTGAACAAGTGTCGGTGCGCGAGGTTTCGCGAACTCGTGCAACGTTTCGCGGAACGGCTCCAGGATTCGCGAACTGGATTCACAAACCAGGAGCCGGATCATGAGTAGGTCCGGCAACCTGCGTGAGCTTCCGTGGCTTCGGTTTCCATCGTCGGTGACGACGTCCTGGCTTGGCGCGGCGATGGACACGAAGCAGCGCGGATGCGTGATCAGGACTGAGAGCAATCCCGAACTGAGCCATCGCTTCAGCAATCACCACGGGGCGATGCTGATGAGCCCGATCGGCAGCGATCCATCTCCCGAGCGCCTCCGCTTGAGCGCCAGTCAATTGCGATTGCCGTCGAGGACGCTCCAGCGCAGCTTCCAGTCCGTGCTCCGCGCCTTTGAGCAGCCAGCGATAGAGCGTTCGGGCAGTGACGCCGACGCTCTCGGCGGCGGCCTCGACCATCGCGCCATCATGGACGGCCGCGAACGCGAACAAGCGCTGGCGCCGCAGCTTGTAGCGTTCACGGAGCGCACGCTCACGCAGATCGATTCCAGCCTCAGGAAGAGTCTCGATCCAGCTGCACCAGCTCCGGCGTCCTTTCGGCGAAGAAGCAATGGCCGGCGCGAGAATGACGCGCAGCAGATCGCTCATCTCGGCGGACAAGTCCGGCACGCGAGCGAGCAGGCGATCAAGCCGTGGCGCATGCAGAATGGCGATGGCCGCCGACAGGCGCTTCGCGAGATCTTCAAGCAGCCAGGCGAGGATCAAGAGGCCGCCATAGTTCGAGCTCCACACAATATTATTGTGTTCGCCGAGATCGAGATCCTTGGCAATGCGAACGAACAGGCGCTCGCGATACTTCCGAGGGATGTCGATCCAGACCATGCTGAGCAGCACGTCGATCAGCGCCATTGTGGTCGGCCAGTCGAGGGTGCTGCCGCCCGGCAACCTTGTTCGGTTCAATTCCTTGCCCGCAACAAGGATCGCCTGAAGGCACAGTGCCGATGGAGGGGCGAGAACTCCTATGGTGCCGGCGAGCTTCAGGCCGCATTTTCGGCAGATGGTCAAGTCGACGGGTTGACGCGTGTTCAGACCGGGAACTCGCAGCACGCAGCGACAAGACGGGCAATGTCCTGTCAGGACAATACGATGCTCCGGGCAGACGCCAGCCCATCCGTTCATCCAGAGCAGTCGCAAATAGCCGGACCGGTCGTCGGCCAGGCACCGCGGACAGATACCAATACGCCGGTCACGGCGGCTCCGATGCGAGCCGAAGTGATATTTGCTGCCTATCCGTTGCGCGGCCTCATCATCGCGGGCAATCCCCCAATCTCTGAACGTCATTGCTGCAAGGTCGCGTGTGCTGACACCTGTCTTCTCGGCGATCAGCGCCAGCACTTCGGTCGATGGGCGGCGCCACCAGTCGGGATCGGCAGTCGCATCAACGCCAAATGCAATGCGGCCCAGCGCCAGGGGCGACAACCTCAAAGCAGCGCTGAGCCTCGTAATCCAGGATGCCAGCGCTTCTCCGCTCTGCGGAACGACACGCAGAGGCAGGAGACCGGTCATTGCCGGAGCTGGCGGCAATGCCGTGACTGCAAACAGATCAGATTGCAACACGTCGACGCTCGGAGGGTCTGATGAAGCCTGCACGCTCGATCATGCGCGGGGAGATCGTTTCCGCACCCGTCTCGATCGCCTTAACGGCGGCGCGGGCGACAATCGCAATGATCTCGCCAAGCACGCCTTCGGCGGCGGACAGGATGCGCGCTGTCATCGCTGGATCGGTCAGATTCGACGGCCTGCGCAGCGGCAGCACCGCCTCCAGGGTGCTCAGTAACCGGCGATATTCGTCGTCATCGGTCCAAACGGGCAGGGGGAACGGCTCAAATCGGTTGACGAGCTGTTCGTCACTGCGGATCGCCCGCAGCGCTTCGGTCGTTCCGACGCCGACCAGTGGGATCTGTAATTCGTTGCCGAGCCAGCGCAGTACGTTGAGCAGTCGCCGCTGCTGCATCGCCGTGCCCGAGAGCAGATTGTGGAGCTCATCTATCACTAATAGCCGTACGTTGGTCGCGCGCATGAGGCGCACCGCCGTGTCCTGCTTGGTGGCGATCCGATCTCGTGGGTTGAACGGCATTCCCAGCGCCTCGAGGATCGCGCCGAAGAAGCGGCCCTCATCTGGCCCCGAAGGCATTTGTACCTTCAAGACTGGAATGAGTGCCGCGCCGTCAGAAGGTTCGCTCGCGGCATTCGCCAGATGCGTTCGCCGGAACTTCTCCACGATCATCGTCTTGCCGTTGTTTGTCGGGCCGACCAACAACAGGTTTGGCATCCGCAGACGCTTCGGGAAGCTCAGCAGGTCTTCCAGCGCCGCCAGGACGGCTTCCGCCCGTGCGTAACCGATCCATCGATCCGTGCGGATGCGGCGTATCCGCGACCCTGCATCTTCGGCCGCAAATGGACGCGTCGTCGGGCGGAGATGTGCGTAATCCTTGCTCATTCCCACTCCTCGACAGGGAACATCCGCTCGTGCGGCTGCAACTCCTTGCCGATCTGCTCGAGGGTATCGCCCGCATCGAGCTCGACCGGGAGCAGATCGGTACGCTCGCTCGCGGGCACAATACGTCTGCGCCGTTCGTGCTGCCGGCGTGCCGTCTTGCTGGCCAGCACGGCATCATCGGCAATCTTGCGCATGGTCTCTATCGTGCGGAAGATCGCAGCCTCATCGACCAGCGAGCGGCCGTCCTCGCGCAGCCGCGTCAGCGCCAAGCGATGCTCCCACAAGCTGATCGGCGGGCGCCGCAGATCGCGGTAGCTCAAGTCGTAGTAGGAGCCGTCAGGCCCGAGCAGATAGATCCGGCTGAGGTCGCGCGGATCGTAGCGGATGATCATCGGCTCCAGGTGTCCGATCCAGGTGGTCAGTACGTCAGCCCAATAAGCGATCGAGTGCAGCGCGACGCCGTCGCGCCGGACCATGCGGCGAGCAATCGGCAGGAAGTCGATCAGGAAGCGGCGAGGATCGGTGACCGCTGTCGGCTCGCCACGGCTGAGCGTCGTGCTGTCGCCAACCGTGCCGCGTTTCCAGGCAGCCAGTGGCGTCGTGCCGATGCCGCGGTGCAGATCGCAGTGATAGATGCCCGCAACCGCATGGCCAAGCCAGCGCTCAACTTCATCGAGCGTCATCGCAGCCATCTTGTCGGGGTTCAGCTCGCCTTTGGTCCGGACATCGGAGAAGGTGGTGCCCGGCAACAGATGAACCTTACCCATCATGGTGCCGATCAGCCGCTCGATGTGCCCGCCATAATGCGGCGTTCGCACCGGCCTGTGATCAATGGCGATGCCGTATTGCTCGCAACCGCGCTTCAAGGCTTCGGAGCGGAACTCTTTGGCGTTGTCCAGGTGCAACCGCTCGGGGATACCGCGCACCGGCCAGACTGCATCGATCCCGCGCTCGGCCAACCAGCTCTCCTTGGACAGTGCCGCATGGCTCAAGCAGAGCGCGACCGATGTCGCAGACGGCGGCTCCAGCGACAGGTGGAATCCGGCAACACAGCGTGTGCGGACATCGATTGCGAGCGTCAGCCACGGTCGTTGAATCGGCTTTCGGGTGACGGAATCGACGACGATCACGTCGACCAGCGTGTGATCGATTTGGATCAGCGACAGTGGCCAGTGGGCCTCAAGCGAACCGACCGCGGGAAGGAAGCGATCGCGGGCTGCCTTTCTGCCCTGGCGCTTTGCGACGACTTCGCGTGCCGGGCGCGATTGCAGCCGTGCGGTAATCGCCTTGCGGCTGGGAGCGACCAAACCCGCCACCATGCAGCGGCGTCGGACCTCATCGACCAGATCGCTGATCCGCGGTTGCTGACGCGTCAAATAGACATCCTCGATGACGTTATTGATCAGCGCGTCAACCTCCTGATCCAGCAAGGACGTGCCTCGCGCCGGTCCCCGGCGGCGCGGCAGCAGACTCGTCAGGCGAGCATCGGCGAGGTAGCGCCGCAGCAGCGCATAGACATGCGTCGGTCCGCAGGCGAGCTCGGCCGCGGCAGCCGCCACGTCCTGTCGCGTGCGCCTCGAGTTCTCGGCGAGCCGGCGGATGATGGGCAGATAGCGGCGCGCTTCGTCCCATGCGACGACATCCACCATCGAGATCTCTGGCGCGCTCATGGCGCCGTTACTCGCGTGTCGGTGGTAATCGGCAGCGTCAGATCGACGACGAGAGCGCCGCGCGCGATCAGTCGCCACACGACCGCGAGGCCGGCCTCGCGCGGTGCCGGCAGCAGATCGACCAAGTGGCCAAAGGTGTTTGCATGGGCGCGGGCATACGCGACAGCTCGCGCGGCTAGCATCGCGTCAATCGGCGTATTTCTCAGCGGCAGCAGTCGCTTTGCGGCTTCAAGGCGCGGACCGCGGATGCCGCACTCCGTCGAGATCCTGAACCGCGCGCCGTTGTTGCTCGCCCAATCCCGCGCGGCCGCAAAGGCCGGTCGGAGCCGGCTCCATCCGGCTCGCAGATCGGCGCGGTACTTGATCTCGACAACATCGGTTCGGCCATCGCTCCAATCGACGCGGAAGTCCGGCGTATACCGGCGCGGCCGACCGTCATCCCTGAAGCGGATTGTCACCGGCTGCGCCGTGACGACGGCACCAGCATCCATGAAGCTCGCGAGCGTCACAAAGTCACGCTCAAGCGCGCTCTCATGCTCCGTCAACCCGGTCCCCAGCGACTGGAATCCAGTCACATGCGACCGCCGGCTCAGCGGAATGCGCCGCAAATCGCCCTCCATCTGGAAAACGACTCAGTACGCAATCCTCGCACATTTTGGGATCAGTTCACAAACATGGAACGAACTCTATGCACGCAAGTCCTTGCGCGGACTCAGGTCCGCTCTCCCGCCGATTCACGAAACCTCGCCCACCGACAGGGACTGTGGATAATAGCGTGCGGTCTGCAAAGTCACATACAGCCGCTTGGCGCTTGCTTGGCCAAAGCATCCACCGACAAGTGGTCGTGACGGATACGCCAACGGCAAGATGGCTACGCGACCCAGACGCGATCGCCCAAGTGTACGTCGGAATCTGCCCTGCCGCAATAACTCCCCACAAGCTTCGGAGGACAACGTGACTGACCTCACGACGGTCGAGCTGTTGTGGCTCGAAAAGCGTATCGAGAATCGAATTCGGTTCGGCCGAGCGGTAGCGGAACAAACCATTGATCGCCGCCGGCGCATCCTGTCATTCGCGCCCGGCACCGTCTTTGCGTTCGTTCGATGGGCGTCCAACGATTTTGGCACGGTCATCTCGCGTGTCGACATTATGCGCGCTGCCACGCCCGGGCAGCGCTATTCGACGGTGCCTTGGGTCAAGCCAGGTGGTGACATTTTATTACGGCTTACCGGCTGGCCGAAAGTCGAACGTGTGCTGCAGTTAATCGATGCAGTGGAAGCGCTCGACATCCATCCGGCCGACGTCGCGCTGGACTATTGGCATCACGTCCACAACCGCTTGTCCGTGAATGAGACGCCGCGGCCGTACACTCGCGGACGCCACCAAGCTTGGCTGCGTCGGCGGAGGATCGCACCGTGAGAAGTCGGTCAGTGACAATTCTAGTGACGTTCGCAGCTGTTGCCCTTGTCACGTCGACAATGGGAGAGGCAACGCCAGCGTACATTTGGAACGCCTCGAAGAGCGTTCCGATCGGTCTCTACCAGTTGCAGCCGACCGGTAGGCTTGCTGGTGACTGAGCTCGTCGCTGCCCGACCGCCTGAACCACTTGCGACTTTTCTCGATCTGAACGGCTATCTGCCGATCGGCGTTCCCATGCTCAAGCGCGTGCTGGCGCTTCCTGGACAAACGGTCTGCAGAAAAGGGCTCACCATCTCCGTCGACGCGATCGAGATGGGAGAGGCAAAAGCGCGCGATGGTCGCGGGAGGCCGCTCCCGATCTGGCAGGGATGCCGCGTCGTCGGCACGGACGAACTTTTTCTCATGAACTTGGAATCGGAAGACTCTCTGGACGGCCGCTACTTTGGCCTTGTGCCTCACTCGTCCGTCATCGGCAAGGCGTTGCCTATGTGGACTAGGGAGGAGTGATTGTGATCGCCAATATCGAAAAGCCTGTCATTCCTTTGTTCGATCGATCGCAGTACCATTCCTTCGTCCCGACCACCTTCGTGCCAGCCGTCGCGCACAGGGGCGGTCCAGCGCGGCCGCAAGGCCGGCGCAAGCGCGCGTTTACCCTGGACGGTCGCGAGCGCGATGGCAGGTTTCCGGCTTCTTGGGATAGCCATGTGTATTTCCGCTCTTGTGACGACTGTATTGCCATACGAAGCCCTGGCGGATGTTAAGTTGATCGCTCCGGTAGCACATTCGATGAGCGCATCTCGTGTCGAGCCCTTTGCAGACTTCATTGCCGAGGCATCCCGCAGATTTGCGATCCCGGAGCACTGGATTCGCGCAGTTATGCAGCTCGATGGCGGCACAAATGAGCGAGCAATCTCGCCAAAGGAAGCGCTCGGGTTGATGCAAGTCATGCCCAAGACCTGGGTTGAGCTGAGCGTTCGTTACGGACTGGGCATCGATCCATTTGATCCGCGCGACAACATCATGGCAGGCGCAGGATATCTTCGCGAGATGCATGACCGCTTCGGATCGCCCGGCTTCCTTGCAGCCTACAACGCGGGTCCCGACCGCTATGAACAACACCTGACCACGGGTCGACCGCTTCCAGCAGAAAACGCAGGCGTACGTAGTTGCGCTCGCGCCAATGCTTGACGCCGAGCCACGTGACGCCGATGCCTCCGTCGCGAACCCTATCATGACTTGGCGACAAGCTCCGCTGTTCATCGGGCGTCGCGACACCTTATCGACCCATCAGCATCGTCGTTCTCCTCGAAACTGTCGTCGGATGTGCTGTCCGGGGCAAGTCCGCATGTGCTGACGCCGCATGCCGATGGCATGTTCGTGCATCGAGCGAACCGGGTGCGATCCCATGATTGAAATCGCATTTCGTTGTAGGGCGTCGGAGATTTTGACAGGTCGAAAGCTGATTGACAGGCCACAGAGAGAAGGCGACCGGGGATGGCAGGATAAAAGCCGCAAGGTGTGGCCGGTCGGTTGTTGGCGAAACTGTATCAATTTCAATTGCACAGTGAACATTGCGGATACTCAGCGCACATTGCCCATTTCACCAACACACCGATCCTGCTCAGTTTTCGTCACCTTGCGAAGCGCGCGATGAGCGGTAACAAGGAGTTCCGTGTCCGTCCAGGCCGCATCCGTTCGACGCGCGGGCCCCGGACAAAACCGTTTCTGGGCCAAGCACTCAGAGCCGCACAGAAGGCCGGCGGTCTTTCGCGCGGCGGCCGCGGTTACGGCTCCAGGTTCGGACGCGGTCGCGCGGCGAGCCTTGCCGCGACGCGGCTCTTCAACAACCGCGCACGAAGCGCCATGGTCAAGGCGCGGGTCGTGCGCCGGATGCGTTCGCCGGGCGCGCTGCGAGCGCATATCGGTTATCTCCAGCGCGACGGTGTCACCCGCGATGGGACGCCGGGCAAGCTCTTTGACCCGGCGGGCAATGATGCCGACGGCCGCGCGTTCGCCGAGCGCTGCGAGGGCGACCGGCATCACTTCCGGTTCATCGTCTCGCCCGATGATGCTGGCGAACTGGCTAACTTGCGCACCTTTACTCGCGAGCTGATGGATCAGGCCGCCCGCGACCTTGGCACCCGGCTCGATTGGGTCGCCGTGGATCATTGGAACACCGAGCACCCGCATGTCCACATCCTCGTGCGCGGTCGCGCCGACGACGGAACAGACCTCGTCATCAGTCGTGACTATATCTCGACGGGCTTGCGCGCCCGGGCCGGCGATCTCGTCACGCGCGAGCTCGGTCCGCGGTCAGAGCTCCAGATCCGCCAAACC
Organism: Bradyrhizobium sp. JR3.5; assembly: GCF_054057015.1. NCBI lineage: Bacteria > Pseudomonadati > Pseudomonadota > Alphaproteobacteria > Hyphomicrobiales > Nitrobacteraceae > Bradyrhizobium > Bradyrhizobium sp. JR3.5. The sequence continues at coordinate 1,064,277 of NZ_JBSRYV010000002.1, read as the reverse complement.
CTTGAAGCGGAAGTGGCGGCCGAACGCTTCACGAGGCTCGACCGGGCGCTTGGCCGGGAAGCGGGCGCGGCGGACGGGGTGATCGATCTGAGGTCCGACCGCGATGCCGGGCGCGATCCGTTACGGGAGATCCGGATAGGGCGGATGCGGACGCTCGAGCGGCTCGGCTTGGCCGAGCCCGCCGGTCCTGCGCGCTGGGTGCTGGCCGCCGACGCCGAGCCGCGGCTGCGTGCGCTCGGTGAGCGCGGCGACATCATCAAGCGGTTACACAACACAATTGCGAAGGAGGGCACGTCACGTGCACCCTCGTCCTGGGCACTCGAAGGCGAACGCCATGGTGAACCGGTCATCGGTCGTCTCGTTGCGCGCGGGCTCGATGACGAACTCAAGGGTACGGCCTTTGCCATTGTCGACGGGGTTGATGGGCGCGTGCATCATCTCAAAATTCCCGATATCGAGGCGGCCGGCGATGGCCCGATCGGTGGAATCGTGGAGCTCCGGCGCTTCGAGGATGCGCGCGGCCGAACACGGATCGCGCTTGCGGTCCGCTCGGACCTGGCGCTCGAGCAGCAGGTCTCGGCGGAAGGGGCGACCTGGCTCGACCGACGGCTCGTGGCACGCGAGCCTACCGATCTCTCACGCGCCGGCTTTGGCGCCGAGGTGCGCGCCGCGCTCGAGCGGCGGATCGACGTCCTGGCAGAGCAGGGACTTGCCCGCCGCAATGGCGACAAGATCACGCTCGGCCGCAACCTGACCGAGACCCTGCGCCGTCGCGAGCTCGACGCAGTCGGACGAGGGCTTGCCGATAAAACGGGGGCTTGCGCATTTGTCCGCTGAGGCAGGTGAGCAGATTTCGGGGATCTATCGCCAGCGGCTGTCACTGGCCTCGGGGCGCTTCGCCATGATCGACAATGGTCTCGGTTTCCAGCTCGTGCCTTGGGCGCCCTCGCTCGAGCGCGAATTGGGCAAACAGGTGGGCGGCATCGCCGGTCCCGGCAGCGTCGAGTGGAGCTTTGGGCGCAAACGCGGGCTGTCGCTCTGACCCGCCGATCTCTCCGCTCGGACGCGCGCGACTGCGATCCGCGAGGGCTGTGGTTGTGCTCGCACGTGGATGGTGTCCACATCTCAAACCCATGTCCGCGACAAAAATCATCTGGCATCAGATCATCCTGGTCTGTCTCGTCGCGCTCGCTTTCCTGTGGGCGGCGACCGAATGGACCGCCTGGCGGCTTGCCTTCCAGCCGCAGCTTGGACCCGCCTGGTTCAGCCTCGGGCGGTGGCCGGTTTACCAGCCGGCTGCCTTCTTCGCCTGGTGGTTCAAATTCGATGCTTACGCGCCTGTGATCTTCCTTGAGGGCGGCGCCATCGCCGCAAGCGGCGGAATTGCGGCAATCGCGCTGGCAATGATGCTCTCGGTGTTCCGGGCCCATGAGGCGAGGGACGTCACCACCTACGGCTCAGCGCGTTGGGCCGATTCGCGCGAGGTCAGGCGCGCGGGGCTCTTGGGGCCTGATGGCGTCGTGCTCGGACGTTTTGAGGGGCGTTATCTACGGCATGACGGACCGGAGCATGTGCTCTGCTTTGCTCCGACGCGCTCGGGCAAGGGCGTGGGCCTCGTCATACCGACCCTTCTGACCTGGCCGGCCTCCACGATCATTCATGATATCAAGGGCGAGAACTTCCAGTTGACCTCCGGCTGGCGCGCCCGATTTGGGCCAGTGCTCATATTCGATCCGACCAATCCGGCCAGCGCCGCCTATAACCCGCTTCTCGAGATCCGTCGTGGTGATTGCGAGGTGCGAGATGCCCAAAACATCGCCGACATACTTGTCGACCCGGAAGGGGCACTCGAACGCCGCAACCACTGGGAAAAGACCAGCCACTCTCTCCTTGTCGGCGCAATCCTGCATGTCCTGTACGCCGAAGCCGACAAGACCCTCGCCGGCGTCGCCAATTTCCTGTCTGATCCCTCCCGCCCGATCGACGCTACGCTCAACGCAATGCTCGCAACCCCGCATCTTGGAGGTAGCGTTCATCCCGTTGTCGCTTCGGCCGCGCGCGAGCTTCTCAACAAGAGCGAGAACGAGCGCTCCGGCGTGCTCTCAACCGCGATGAGCTTCCTGGGGCTCTACCGCGATCCGGTCGTTGCCAAGATCACCGCGCGAAGCGATTGGCGCATCCGCGATCTCGTCAACGGCGCGGAGCCCGTCTCACTCTATCTCGTGGTGCCTCCATCCGACATCGTTCGCACCAAACCCTTGATGCGACTCATTCTCAACCAGATCGGGCGGCGATTGACCGAAAGCCTCGATGCAAACCGGCGCCGGCAAAAACTTCTTCTGATGCTCGATGAGTTTGCAGCGCTCGGCCGGCTCGATTTCTTCGAGAGCCAGCTCGCCTTTATGGCGGGCTACGGCATCCGCAGCTTTCTGATCACCCAGAGCCTCAATCAGCTCGAACGCGCCTATGGGCCGAACCATGCCATCCTCGACAATTGTCACGTGCGGATCGCCTTCTCGACCAATGATGAGCGTACGGCCAAGCGCGTATCCGACGCACTCGGAACTGCGACCGAGTTACGCGCCATGAAGAACTATGCCGGGCACCGATTGAGCCCCTGGCTTGGACATCTCATGGTGAGCCGTCAGGAGACCTCGCGGCCGCTGCTGACGCCAGGCGAGGTCATGCAACTCTCGCCTAAAGACGCAATCGTGATGATTTCCGGGGTGCACCCGGTGCGTGCCACGAAAGTCCGCTACTATGAGGATCCGCAGTTTCAGCGACGTGTGTTGAAGCCGCCCCGCTTCGAGCCGCGCACCTTGTCCGCAGGACCGGATGACTGGTCGGCCGGCGCTCCAATTCCACCATCAGTCGAGCTACTGACCAGACGCAAGCGCAGGAGCGACGGGGCGAACGGTGGTTTGCGTCGCGAGCCGGAATTGCCAGAACATGAGGAGATCGAGATCAAGGCACCGCTCGGCGAACACGAATTCGACGCCGACCTCGACGAGGGTGATGCCGATGCCGTCCAGGCACGAGCTCTGAGCCGCTCGATGCAGGGCGTCGCGCGGACCGTCAGCCTCGACGCGGACGATGGGATGGATCTGTGATGGAGGCAGCGTGAAAAAGATCCAGCTCAGTATCTATCTCGATCCGGAAACCTTCAAAACCCTCGAGGCCTTTGCGAAACGCCGGGGGCAGCCCAAGTCGCTGGTCGCCGAGGCCGCGATAGCCGCGTTCCTTTCCCCCGATGATTCCGATCGGCGCGAGGCGGCGATCGCCAAGCGGCTGGACCGGATCGCACGCGTGCTCGAAAACGCCAGGAGCGCAATGATGGCATCACGCTTGAGACCATCGCGCTCTTCATCCGTTTCTGGTTGATCTCGACGCCGGCGCTCCCCGAACATTCGACTCCCGCCGCGCGCGCCAAGGGCGCAGAACGTTACGATCGCTTTGTGGAGGCGCTCGGACGGCGGCTTGCAAGCGGATCCACCGTCCTGAAAGAGGTGAGTATCGATATGCACGCCTCTGAGAAGCACGAGTAATCAGTACGCGCGCCCCAAATGCGCCTTGGCAGCTCCTGGCAATAGATGCGGCGCTTGGTCAGATAAGCCGACCCGCAGATCGGCAGCACGCCACGAAGCACGCAAGGCATGGGCGTGTCACTCAAGGTTCCGGGGCCGCCGTAACAGGCCGTTAGCTTCCCGCGAACGATATAGGCTGACAAATCCGTCTCTTCTTGAGACCGCCTTGTCTTTCTTTGGCTACGCCAGACTACGACGCAGATGTCGGTGCGGTTGAAGCGAGGTTCGGATTGGCCCTTCTCTCAAGTCCATCATCGCTGGGGGCAATTCAGCCGTTTCGATCGGAACGCCGCGCGTGCCCCGGTGCGCGGGCAGGTCGCGGTCGAACATTGGGGAGTGAACAAGCAATGCAAGTCGATGGAGAGCTTGGAGGCCAGCCCAGCTCGATTGTGAATCAAGCCGACAGCGATGCGCAGTCGAGCCCGAACGAAGGACCGCGAACCAAGAAGGTCACCGTTCAGCTCTCCGAGAGCATGTTTCAGCGGCTTGAAGTTGCCACCGAGCGCCCGGGCCTCGGCAAAAGCATGGTCGTCGAGATGGCCCTTGAACGATTCCTGAATCCTGCACCGCCCATCGAGGGGCTCGTTCATGAGGCTCTGGACCGGACAAGTGGCCAGATCGCCAGGCTCGAGCGCGAGATCGCGATCGTTGCCGAGACGGTGGCCCTGCATGCGCGCTATCACCTCACCGTGACGCCGCCCATGCCGCCATCGGGGCAACGGGAGGCGTGCCTGCTCGGCCAGCAGCGTTTCAAGGTATTGGCGGAACAGGTCGAACGGCGGGTACGGCTCGGTCAGCCATTGATCCGGGAGACGATCGATCGGCTGGGCAGGGGCAGTCGACCTGCCGGTGAAGCCCATGGCGGCGCGTCACAGAGCGCGGCAGAAGAACAGTCGAGTCAGGAAGGTCTGTCCGCAGTCGCGGCGGATGGAAACTCCGAGCCGAGCGCTGCCGCCGAGGAGGGCGGCAGCAATCTGAACTTTCGAAACCTGCCTAACTCCTTTTTTTGAGGCGACTGAGCGGGCCGGCAGAAGCGCGCCGAAGCAAGTTAGGGCGCAATCATCGCCCGCAAAGCGCGTTGAGCCCTGTAATGTGTGGCGGCTCGTCGCGTGCGTGTTTCTTCCCTTCGCGGCCGGGTACTACCTTTCGTACCTGTTCCGGACGATCAATACGCTCATTGCTGGACGCCTCGCCTCTGATCTCGGGCTTGGCGCTGCCGATGTCGGGCTGCTCACGTCAATCTATTTTCTGGTCGTTATGGCGGCCCAGATTCCGATCGGCATGTTACTTGATCGCTTTGGGCCGCGCCGGGTCCAGAGCGTGCTCTTGGCTGTTGCTGCAGGAGGTGCCGCGCTCTTTGGACTATCGACGGGATTCCTGTCGCTTCTTCTTGCTCGCGCGATGGTCGGACTTGGGAGTGCAGCAGCCCTGATGTCCGGGCTAAAAATCATCGTCCTCTGGTTTCCAAGAGAACGTATGGCGCTCATCAATGGCTGCATGATCATGCTGGGCTCATTGGGCGCCGTCACTGCAACAGCACCTGCCGAGGCGCTCCTGGACTGGATCGGATGGCGGGGTCTATTCGGCGTGCTGGCCGCCGCAAGCGCGGCTGCTGCCATTTTGATCTATCTCGTGGTTCCCGAACGAACCACTCGGCCACAGGGCAGCAGGACGCCCGCCACTCTGAAAACAGTCTATTCCGATGCCCGGTTCTGGAGAATTGCGCCCTTATCGGCGACCTGCGTCGGGTCCGCTTGGGCACTGCAATCCTTATGGGCGGCGCCCTGGCTTTCCGATGTGGAGCGGCTGGATCGAACGAGACTGGTCAACGAATTGTTCGTGATGGCGGTCGCTCTGAGTCTCGGGGCTCTGGTCCTGGGCGTCCTTGCCAACTGGGTGCGCCGCCGGGCTAAGAAGACCGAGGCTCTGTCTGGTTTGGTCGCGGCGATGTTGATTGTGGCGGAGCTTGTGCTGATCCTGCATCCGCCCTGGCCATCACTCCTGCCGTGGTGCGTGGTGTCGTTGGCCGGATCAGCCACTGCTCTGACCTACGCCATCATAGCGGATTATTGCCCGGCCGAGCTGGTTGCGCGCGCCAATGGGGGTCTGAACGTCCTGCAATGTGGCTGGGCGTTCGTCGTGCAGTACGGGATGGGACTGATTCTGGAGCAATGGCCTCTAGAGGCTGGGCATTATCCTTTGACGGCCTATCAGACCGCGTTCGGTGTGAACGTTTTTCTGCAGCTGGCAGCGCTGGTCTGGTTCGCCGTCCCGTGGCTCGAGCGCCGGAAATGGACGGCTGGCGTTTCGGTCACACATCAACCGGCGAGCGGCTGGAACTCGGTTGAGGCCGTTATTCCACCAGCCGAGCTCGCCATCCTGGAGGCGGACGACCATGCTGAGTGGTGAAGCCAGCCTGTCGCCGGGCTGATGTCCGGGGTCATGATTTTCGGCGCGTCCAAAGCGTTCGTCCCGAATCTTTCTTCTTCTACGCCAGACTACGATCAATTTGGTCCCATTGTTGCTAAAGCGCAGGTTCTGCTTTTTCTAGTTGTCCTCACGTGGGGCCGGTGAACGCTAGCTGCCTCAGTTAACTGGGGGCAGTCGTGGCGATCCATTCATTTCATTCGGAAGCCGAGTTGCGGGGTGCGCGCATGCTGCGCACGGCGCTGGGGCCTGCCATCGCAGGCTTTCTGGAAGATCCGTCGATCGTTGAGGTTATGCTGAACCCTGATGGCCGGCTGTGGATCGATCGGCTGTCGAGCGGCCTGACCGATACCGGCGACGGTCTATCGGCTGCCGACGGCGAGCGAATTGTCCGGCTGGTCGCGCACTATGTGGGCACTGAGGTTCATGCCGGCTCGCCCCGCATCTCGGCTGAGCTGCCGGAAACGGGAGAACGTTTTGAAGGCCTGTTGCCGCCGGTCGTCGCCGCGCCGGCCTTCGCAATCCGTAAACCCGCGGTCGCTGTCTTCGGCCTGGACGACTATGTCGCTGCCGGCATCCTGAACTCGGCGCAGGCGAACGCGCTGCGTGATGCGGTTGTCGCGCGCAAGAACATCCTGGTCGCCGGCGGCACCTCGACAGGTAAGACGACGCTGACGAATGCGCTTCTGGCGGAAGTGGCCAAAGGTTCGGATCGCGTCGTTCTGATTGAAGATACGCGGGAGCTTCAGTGCGCAGCGCCGAACCTTGTGGCGCTGCGGACCAAGGATGGCGTGGTCTCGCTGTCCGATCTTGTGCGCTCGTCGCTTCGTCTGCGCCCTGATCGTATCCCGATTGGCGAGGTGCGCGGGGCCGAGGCTCTCGATCTGCTCAAAGCCTGGGGCACCGGGCATCCCGGTGGAATCGGCACGATCCACGCCGGCACCGCGCTTGGCGCGCTACGCCGGCTCGAGCAGCTGATCCAGGAGGCCGTCGTCACGGTCCCGCGCGCACTGATCGCAGAGACCATCAACGTCATCGCCGTGCTCTCTGGCCGTGGTGCCGAACGGCGTTTGAGCGAGCTCGCTTGCGTCACTGGGCTCGGGACATCAGGCGACTACAGCCTTTCAAAAATCGGAGATCAGTCATGAACGCACGATCGTCTCTCGGACGAGGTTTCACGTCAGTTGCGGCATTCGCTTGTCTGTACCTGGCTAGCCTACCGGCCTGGGCCGCCGGCTCCAACATGCCCTGGGAGCAGCCCCTCAACCAGATCCTGCAATCGGTCGAAGGGCCGGTCGCCAAGATCATCGCGGTCATCATCATCATCGTGACCGGTCTCTCGCTCGCGTTCGGCGACACGTCGGGTGGCTTCCGGCGGCTGATCCAGATCGTGTTTGGTCTGTCGATCGCATTTGCCGCCTCGAGCTTCTTCCTGTCGTTCTTCTCGTTTGGCGGCGGGGTGATGATCTGATGGATGAGCCAGTCCCGGGTTTTGTCGCCCCTGTCCACCGTGCGCTGACCGAGCCGATCCTGCTGGGCGGGGCACCACGTCCGGTCGCCATCCTCAATGGCACATTGGCCGCCGCACTCAGCCTCGGCCTGCGCTTGTGGCTAGCCGGCCTTCTGCTGGCACTCATCGGCCACATGGCCGCGGTCTGGGCCGCAAAACGCGATCCGGAATTCGTGGAAGTCGTGCGCCGGCATGTTCGCGTTCCCGGTCACCTCAGCACTTGAGAATAGTCCCATGATGAATCTTGCCGAATACCGCCGTTCAAATACGCGCCTTGCCGACTTCCTGCCCTGGGGCCGCACTCGTCGACGAGGGAATTGTATTGAACAAGGACGGCTCGGTTCAGCGGACGGCGCGGTTTAGAGGGCCGGATCTCGACAGTTCCGTGCCGGCCGAGCTCGTTGCGGTCGCAAGCCGGCTGAACAACGCGCTCCGGCGTCTCGGATCGGGGTGGGCCGTCTTCGTCGAGGCGCAACGGCATTCGGCAGGGCGTTATCCGCCCGACACATTCCCGGATGTCGCATCCGCCCTGGTGGATGCGGAGCGCAAAGCGCAATTCGAGGAGGCCGGCAGCCATTATGAATCGAGCTACTACCTGACCTTCCTTTATCTGCCGCCAGCAGAGAGTGCAGCTGTGGCCGAGCGTCTCCTGTACGAGGGCAGCCATCGCGGCGCGGGAGCTGATGCGCGCGAGGTGCTGAGTGGCTTCGTCGACCGGACCAACCGCGTGCTGCAGCTCGTTGAGGGCTTTATGCCGGAATGCGGCTGGCTCGATGACGAGGCAACGCTCACCTACCTGCACTCGACGGTCTCGACCAAGCGGCATCGCGTTCGGGTGCCGGAAATCCCGATGTATCTCGATGCGCTCCTTGCCGATCAGCCGCTGACAGGCGGGCTTGAGCCGGTGCTGGGTGAGGCGCATGTGCGCGTTCTGACCGCCGTGGGATTTCCGAGCGCGACCACGCCCGGAATTCTCGACGATCTGAACCGGCTGGCGTTCCCGTACCGCTGGTCGACGCGCGCGATCATGCTCGACAAGACGGATGCAACCAAACTCCTGACCAAGATCAGGCGGCAATGGTTTGCCAAGCGCAAGTCGATTGCCGCGATTCTGAAGGAGGTGATGACCAACGAGGCGTCCGCGCTTCTGGATACCGATGCCCACAACAAGGCGATGGATGCAGATAGTGCGCTCCAGGAGCTGGGCTCGGATCAGATCGGTGAAGCCTTCGTGACGGCAACCGTCACGGTCTGGGACAGGGATCCGCACGCGGCGGACGAAAAGCTCCGCTTGGTCGAAAAGGTGATCCAGGGCCGGGACTTTACCTCCATGACCGAGACAGTGAATGCCGTTGAGGCCTGGCTCGGCAGCCTGCCGGGACAGGTCTATGCAAATGTCCGCCAGCCGCCGGTCTCGACGTTGAACCTCGCCCACATGATCCCGCTCTCCGCAGTCTGGGCCGGAGAGGTGAGGGACGCTCACTTCAAAGCGCCTCCGCTCTTCTTCGCCAAGACGGAAGGGTCGACCCCTTTCCGCTTCTCGCTCCATGTCGGGGATGTCGGACACACCTTGGTGATCGGACCGACCGGTGCCGGGAAATCGGTGCTGCTCGCGCTGATGGCCCTGCAGTTCCGGCGCTATCCGGAAGCGCAGATCTTTGCCTTCGATTTCGGTGGGTCGATCCGTGCGTCGGCGATCGCCATGGGTGGCGACTGGCATGATCTCGGCGGCGCGGTTAGTGGAGACTCGGCAGAATTCGTGGCGCTTCAGCCGCTTGCGCGGATCGAGGATATTGGTGAGCGCGGCTGGGCAGCCGATTGGATCGTATCGATCCTTGCGCGCGAGCGTATCGAGGTCACGCCCGAGACCAAGGATCATGTCTGGTCGGCATTGACCTCGCTCGCCTCGGCGCCTGTTGGAGAGCGGACGCTGACTGGCTTGTCCGTTCTTCTGCAATCCAATGCGCTGAAGCGCGCGCTGCAGCCCTATTGCCTCGGCGGGCCGTTTGAGCGGTTGCTGGATGCGGAAGGTGAGCGGCTCGGAGAGGGCTCGGTCCAGGTGTTCGAGACCGATGGCTTGATCGGGACCGGTGTCGCGCCGGTGGTTCTCTCCTATTTGTTCCACCGGATTGAGGATCGCTTGGATGGTCGTCCAACGCTTCTCATCATCGATGAGGGCTGGCTTGCGCTCGACGATGCCGATTTTGCCGGCAAGCTCCGCGAATGGCTGAAGACGCTGCGCAAGAAGAACGCCTCCGTCGTGTTTGCGACCCAATCGCTGGCCGATATCGATGGTTCGGCAATTGCGCCGGCCATCATCGAGAGCTGCCCGACCCGGATCCTTCTTCCCAACGACCGCGCCATCGAGCCGCAGATCACGGCGATCTACCGGCGGTTTGGGCTGAACGACCGTCAGATCGAGATCCTCGCTCGTGCGACGCCAAAGCGCGACTACTATTGCCAGTCGCGCCGGGGCAACCGGCTGTTCGAGCTCGGCCTTGGCGAAATCGCGCTGGCTTTTGCGGCCGCGTCTTCCAAAACCGACCAGGCTCTCGTCGAGCCGGTGCTCGAGGAGCACGGAAGGGATGACTTCGTCACCGGTTGGCTCAAGGCGCGAGACCTCGCCTGGGCCTGCAATCTCATTCCGCAGCTTGCCAAGGAAGGAGGCTTGTCATGAGCCGTCTCCGTCCGCTTCTGGCAGCAAGTGTCATCGCAATTAGCCTGGCCCAGGTGCCCCGGGAAGGAAAGGCACAGTGGATCGTGTTCGATCCCAACAACTACGTGCAGAATGTGATGACGGCCGCGCGCGAGCTGCAGCAGATCAACAACCAGATCACCTCGTTGCAAAACGAAGCGCAGATGTTGATCAATCAGGCGAAGAACCTCGCCAGCCTGCCATATTCGTCGTTGCAGCAGCTCGAGCAATCGATTCAGCGCACCCAGCAGCTGCTCTCCCAGGCGCAGCGGATCGCTTACGACGTCCAGCAGATCGATCGTGCGTACTCCACCACTTACGCGCCCACATCCGCGAGCATGTCCAATGAGCTCCTCGTCGCCAACGCCCAGACACGCTGGCAGAATGCGGTTGCCGGCCTGCAGGACGCCATGCGGATGCAGGCAACCGTCGTCGGCAATCTCGACACCAACCGCACCCAGATGTCGGCTTTGGTCACTGCGAGCCAGGGCGCCTCAGGTGCACTCCAGGCGAACCAGGCCGGCAACCAGCTGCTTGCGCTTCAAGCCCAGCAGCTTGCTGATCTCACCGCGACCGTGGCCGCGCAGGGGCGCGCACAAAACGCTCGAAGCCGCGCAAAGAGCAAGTGCCCAGGATCAGGGGAGGGAGCAGCTTCGGCGCTTTCTGACCCGGGGTCAGGGCTACCAACCGACAACCGTACAGATGTTCCACTGATGATGAAGAATAGATTTGAACGGCTGCCGACGGCGGTGGCAGTTAGCCTTGCTGTCCTGGTCGTCGCCGCCTGCGCCATCCGCCTGCGCGAGGACGAGAGCGCGACCCAATCGTCCGCTTCGTTTGCTGCAAAGCCCGATCCGACGGCGGCAAAGCTCGAGCAATGCCGCACCGTCACCTACGAGCAGAGAGAGGTTCTTCTCGAATGCCAAAAGATCTGGGCGGAACAGCGCAGGCGGTTCTTGGGGAAAAGCGGCTCGGTAGACGGTTTGAATAGCGGGGCGGGCACGGCGCCATTTTCCTCCCCGCTGCCGCGTAAGGACGAAAGCCGCGTCCCGTCCCTCCCACCCTCCATTCGAAGCCAAAGCGAGTGAGCAATGAGCGGCACCTCCGTCATCGACCAGTTCCTGGAAACCTTCACCCGCTATATCGATTCCGGATTCGGCCTGGTCGGGGGCGAAGTCGGCTATCTCGCGACCACCTTGGCCGCAATCGACCTCACACTCGCGGGGCTGTTCTGGTCCTGGGGGACTGATGAAGATATTGTTGCCCGCCTCGTCAAGAAGACTTTGTTTGTCGGCGTCTTTGCCTACCTTATCGGGAATTGGAATAGCCTTGCCCGCATCGTCTTCGAGAGCTTTGCAGGACTTGGCCTCAAGGCCTCGGGCACGAGCCTGTCATCGGCAGATTTCTTGCGGCCAGGTCGGATCGCGCAAGTGGGGCTCGATGCCGGCCGTCCGATCCTGGACTCGATCTCGGGGCTGTTGGGGTATGTCAGCTTCTTCGAGAATTTCGTTCAGATCGCTGTCCTCCTGTTCGCCTGGATCGTGGTGCTTCTGGCCTTCTTTATTCTCGCTATCCAGCTCTTCGTCACGCTGATCGAGTTCAAGCTGACGACGCTCGCAGGTTTCGCGCTGATCCCCTTCGGTCTGTTCGGCAAGACCGCCTTTGCGGCCGAACGGGTGCTGGGCAACGTCATCTCCTCCGGCGTCAAGGTTTTGGTCCTTGCCGTCATTGTCGGCATCGGATCGACCTTGTTCTCGCAGTTCACGGCAGGCTTCGGCGGCAATCAGCCGACCATCGAGAACGCGATGGCGCTTGTCCTGGGCGCTCTCGCCTTGTTGGGCCTCGGCATTTTCGGACCCGGCATTGCCAACGGCATCGTCTCCGGAGGCCCGCAGCTCGGCGCGGGTAGCGTCGTTGGGACGGGACTTGCCGCCGGTGGAGTCGTCGCGGCTGGCGCTGGCCTTGCGGCCGGCGCTGCCGGTCTCGCCGGCGGCGCGATTGCAGGCGCCGTAAGAGGTGGAAGCGCGATTGCAAGCGGCACCATGAGCGTGTTTCGGGCGGGGAGTCAGTCCGGCTCCGAGGCGAGCGCTTCGCCTGCTGCAAGTCCATTGCGCTCGGTCGCAGCTGGTCGTGGCGGACCGGCGAGCAATGCCGGTAAGGGGGGAGGGGGCCCCTCGAGAGCGTCCGACAGTGTGCCCGCCTGGGTTCGGCGCATGAAGCGAGCGCAGACGATCAGCCATGGCACATCAGCGGCAACCCACGCGATCCGTTCGGGTGATCACGGAGGCGGCGGCGGATCTGTCGACCTCTCGCAGGATCACTGACGACTCCTTTCTTTCGAATTCGGTTCCCTGCCATCTCTTGAGGTCAAGCAATGTTCAAACGATCGGCTGTTCACTATGGCCGCACGCCAGAAGCCGTCACTCCCTATCAACGCGCCGCCCAGGTCTGGGATGACCGCATTGGGTCTGCGCGCGTGCAGGCCAAGAACTGGCGCCTGATGGCCTTTGGCTCCCTCTTCTTATCCGCTGGTTTCGCCGGCGCCCTGGTCTGGCAATCGGCGCACGGGACGATCACGCCTTGGGTGGTCGAGGTCGATCAACTGGGCGAAGCGAAAGCCGTTGCTCCGGCAAATGCCAGCTATCAACCGACCGATCCTCAAGTAGCCTTTCATCTGGCCCGCTTCATCGAGCATGTGCGTGGCCTGCCGATGGACGCCATCGTCCTTCGCGAAAACTGGCTGCGTGCCTACGACTTCACGACCGACCGCGGCGCCGCCGCGCTCAATGATTACGCCCGCAATAACGATCCATTCGCCAAGCTCGGCAAGACGCAAATTGCGATCGAGGTCTCGAGCGTCATCCGGGCATCCCCTGAGAGCTTTCGCTTGGCCTGGATCGAGCGGCGCTACGACAACGGTCAGCTTGCCGCAACCGAGCGGTGGAGCGCCATCCTCACCATCGTCGTAGAAATGCCCCGCGATCTGGATCGGCTGCGGATGAATCCACTTGGCATCTACGTCAACGCCATCAACTGGTCGAAGGAGCTGGGCTAGTCATGCGGTCAGGTCTCGTTATTGCGTCACAGAGGGTCCGCCCGACGCCTGGCTCTGGCTCTCGTTATTGGTGTGTCCACCCTTGGCGGGTGCACCACGTTCAAGCCGCCGAAGATCAGTTACGATAGCGATGTCCCGCCAGCTCCAGATCTGCCGGCGCTTGCCGACGATCGGCCGCGCCCGCTGCATGTGCCACCGGCCTGGAAGGCGGCGCGCGGCGGCAAGAACGCGGAAGCCAAAGAGCCCGTCGAGCGGATTGAGACCGCGAATGACGCGGCACGCGTGCAGCCTCGGAAAGCCGGCTACTTCAATGCGGTGCAAGTATTTTCCTATAGTCCGGGCGCTCTCTATCAGATCTATGCCGCGCCGGGGCAGATCACCGACATCGCCTTGGAGCCCGGCGAGCAGCTGATCGGGTCGGGACCAGTTGCCGCGGGTGATACCGTGCGTTGGGTGGTCGGCGACACCGAGAGCGGCAGCGGCGAAACGCGCCGCGTACATATCATGGTCAAGCCAACCCGGCCCTCGATCGAGACCAATCTGGTCATCAACACGGATCGGCGCACCTACCTGATCGAGCTGCGCTCCCGCGAAAAGCCCTACATGCCACAGGTCTCGTGGTTCTATCCGGAGGATCGGACCGCGCGTGGTCGAACTCTGCCGCCCACACCGGTCATCCCGGATCAGGCGCAGCGCCGTTACCGTTACGCCATCGAGGGAGACAGCCCACCCTGGCGTCCTGTCAATGCCTATGACGATGGGCGCAAGGTCTACATCGAGTTTTCGCCTGGCATCGGCCAAGGCGAGATGCCGCCGCTCTTCGTGATCGGGCCTGATGGCAAGACAGAGCTCGTCAACTACCGCACTTACGGCAATGTGCTGATCGTCGACCGGCTGTTCGCGGCTGCGGAACTGAGGCTGGGCGATGATCACCAGCAGAAGGTCAGGATCGTCCGAGCCGACGGGAGGTCCTTGTGACCGATTCCGATCAGGTAAATGGCGGACCCCATGATGCTCCTCGGCCGCAGCAGTCGGGAGAGATCGTCGAAACCCTGCGACTGCGGCCGGAGCGGCCGGAAGTTGCGCGCCTGTCGCGCAAGGTCCTTGCGGGCGGCAGCGCCGTTGTACTGGTACTCATCTCTGGCGCGGTGTTCTGGGCTCTGCAGGAGAAGCGATCGGCACGGCCTGCCCCCGAGGAGCTTTACGCGACCGACCACCACAATGTCGCCGATCAGCTTGCGACCTTACCGAAGGATTACACCGAGATCCCGAAGGATGTGCCGCGCTTGGGACCGCCTTTGCCGGGCGATCTTGGCCGTCCGATCGTTGCAGCACAGGGCTCTTCGACGGCAAGTCCACTTGGGGTTGATGCTGAACAGCAGCGCGTCAACCAAGAGGGCGAGGCGGCACGTACCAGCAAGCTGTTTGCGAGCACCAACGTCCGGCCACAGGCCCCTGCCAGCTCGTCGAGCGAAGCCCGTTCAAACACAGCGCCATCATCCGACGAAGCGTTTGCCCAGAATGGCCAGGACCGAAAGCTTGCGTTCGTCAATGAAACCGTCGATCGCCGGACGACCAGTCCCGATCGCCTGGTGAGGCCGGCTTCGCCTTTTGTAGTCCAGGCCGGAACGGTCATTCCGGCCGCTCTCATCACAGGAATCCGCTCCGACGTGCCTGGCCAGATCACGGCGCAAGTAACAGAGGCGGTGTACGATTCTCCTACCGGGCGAGCACGCCTTATCCCTCAGGGAGCAAGGCTGATTGGGACCTACGATAGCCAGGTCGCATTTGGGCAGTCGCGCGTGCTCCTGGTCTGGACGCGCCTTATCATGCCGAATGGGAGGTCGATCGTTTTGGAGCGGCAGCCCGGTGCAGATGCGGCAGGCTACTCTGGTCTTGAGGACGAGGTCGACAATCATTGGAAAGAGTTGTTAGCGGCAGCCGCGCTTTCGACGCTGCTCGCCGTCGGCACAGAGGTGAATTCGGGGGCAGACACGGGTAACACCAACAGCGACATTGTCCAGGCGCTCCGCCGTGGGGCTGGAGATTCGCTCAATCAAACCGGCCAGCAGGTGGTTCGGCGCAATCTCAATATCCAGCCAACGTTGACGATCCGTCCGGGATTTGCGGTGCGGGTGATCGTCAATCGCGACCTGGTGCTCGAACCGTATAGAGGGTGAGGTACGATGGCAAAGCTTAAACTTGGAGCGATCGAAGACGATAAGCCGATCAAGATTACGCATGAACTCCCGGCGAGCGTGCACAGGGATCTCGTGGCATATGCTGAAATCCTTGCACAAGAGAGCGGACAGCCGATCGGGGAGCCGGCCAAGCTTATCGCTCCCATGTTGGCGCGGTTCATGGCAGCGGATAGAAATTTCCGGAAGGCTCGACGGGCGCGTCCGAGCGGAGATGAGGGATAGCGCTCTGAGAGCAACTTCGGGAAGCCAGCCAGGACAGGGTTTTCGTTGTCGTCTCGCCAGTATGCCGAAAAGTCGAATCGGCTCGGACCGGCTCCGTCGCGCAATTCGCGGTAGACGAGACCTGCATAGTTGATGCCCATGTCGGATTCCAGCACCAGGCTGATTCCTGTGTTCATCCTGATCAGGCTCTTGATGATACCGCGGCTGACGTCGTGGCGCTCGAGTTTAGGATGGTCCTCAGGCGACACGAGCTTGGAAATCAGAAGATCTTCAAACTCCTTTCCCGGATCGTAATGGCTCAGAAGGACCGTCTCGCCGCGCAGGTCAGTCCAATAGACTGTGTCGCGCGCAGTGAGGGGATGATCATGGGGTAAGGCGACCAGAACACGTTCGCTCCACAGCGGCATCACTCTGTTGTCGAGTAACGGCAGGTTCCCTGTGACGATCAGGATATCGAGAACGCCGTTGCGAAGTGCCGTCGCCAGGCGTGTTCGTGATTTCTCGATCGTCACAAGCTCGATTTGAGGGAATTGTTGCTTGAAATCCAGCAAGGACGTCTGCAGGTTGCCAATGGAAAGTGGGGTGCAGAGCCCGACACTCAGCCGGCCAGCCTCGCTGTTCCGAACGGCCCTCGCGGTCGCGATGAGAGCATCGAACTCCGCAAGAATTGTCCTTGCCACGCGAAGAGCACTGCGGCCTGCCTGCGTCGGGCGCACACCACCCCTGAAGCGCTCAAAAATCGCAATTCCCCAGGTGATATTCGATCTCGCTGATTCTTCGGCTGAGACCCGATTGTTGGGTTCTCAGCAATTCCGCCGCTTGACGGAGGGCGAGGAGCGGCGGCGCACCACAGTATGTTCGTCGAGATCGAGATCGGCGAGCGGGAGAGCGTTGCCTATGGCGAATTCCGGGCAAAGCTCAATCGGCGAAAATTCCAGGCTGCCGAGTACAAGCGGGTCGGAAAGGGCGGGAAAGAAGTCTGGATCCAGGCGTCGTACAATCCGGTGCTCGATGTCCGAGGCAAGTCCGTTAAAGGTCATCAAATTCGCTACCGATGTAACGGCCCGAAAAATCATGGACATGGAGAATGAAGGACAGCTTGTTGCAATAGGGCGATCGCAGGCCGTCATTGCGTTCGGTGTGAACTGCACCATCCTCGATGCGAATGAGAACTTTCTCAGGATGGTAGGTTATTCTCTCTCGGAAAATTCAAGGCAAGCACGACAGTATGTTCGTTGCACCGGGCGAACGCGACAGCGACGGCTATCGTGAATTCTGGAGCAGGTTAAGCCGAGGGGAATTTCAGTCGAGCGAATACAAGCGTATCGGAAGGGACGGCAGAGAGATCTGGTTCCTGGCGTCCTACAACCCGATCCTCGGTGCCGGCGGGATCGAGCGCGACGTACAATGGTCGAAGATGCCGACGGATACGCTCGGCCAGGCCGTCCACCGCCTGCCAATGCAAAGCCAGTTTTCTCACCGGCTTCACGCTCATGCGCAGTGCCGTGGCTTGCAGCGTATCGCGGGGCATGATCTTGTAGGCGCTGGCATACATCGCCGAACGGCGTGGGGTCGGGCACGCTGTCGTCGATGTAAAGTGACAGCAGGCGACCGACCTGTGGCGTGTCTTGCTGACGGCGCACCTGCTCCGCGACATCGGATGGTTTTGTGCTCATTGAGCCAGCCAATCAACTCGGTGGCGACGAATCCTTGCGTCACGTCGCGCCGAACGATTTGCGCAGCTTGCTGCGCGAGCTGCGGCAGGAAGTCGGCCGCCCACGGCCGGTAGCAGAACAGCGCAGCGATTCGCTCGCGCTGGGTGTAGTGTTCGTGCTTGGTGATCAGCTTGCGCTCGAACGCATCGCCGTGGAAATAGCGACTGAGCACGAAGGCGCAATCCTCCTCGACCTCGTTCCAGTCAAAGCGAAAGAAGGTATGCTTGGCTTTTGAAGTAGCCGGTCTGCAAGATGCAATAAACCCGAGCGGTGAGGCTGGGACGGCTGCTGGCAAGCGCCAGTTCGGTTTCGGTCAAGGCCAGGTATTCCAGCCGCTGGGGTGTCGTCGAAATCCGGCAGGCCGTACAGGCTTCCTGCTCGGCGTCCGATAGGACGGTCAAGCGTTCGCTCTTGGTCGTCATCGCGATGACGCTCCGCGGGAGCCCATCCAACCGACCCGTGTCAGGCTCTCGATCAGCGTGGTTCGCTTGACGCAGAAGTTGCGACATACCGCCGCTTTGGACATGCCGCCGTCCAGCGCGGCGATGATGGCGTCCAGCTTCTCGCCGGTGATCGCCTGCGGCCGGCCGCCGATCCGGCCGCGTTTGCGTGCGGCGGCCAGGCCGGCGACGACACGCTCCTGGATCAAAGCGCGCTCATACTGCGCGAGCGCGCCGAACAGCACCTGGAACAGGAATTCGCCCGAGGGCGTCGTGGTGTCCAGGTTTTCGGTCAACGAGCGGAACGCCCACACGATTGTCCTTCAGCGAGGCCACGATGACGAGCCGGTGCGACAGCGAGCGGCCGAGCCGGTCGAGTTTCCACACGACCAGCACGTCGCCGGGCCGGACCAATTCGAGCGCCCGCGCCAAGCCGGTGCGGTCATCCTTCGCGCCCGAGGCATGATCCTCGAACAGGTGACGCGGATCAACGCCGGCGGCGAGCAGCGCATCGCGCTGCAAGTCCGTGCTCCGGCGCTCGGAGTCCGACGACATGCGCACGTAGTCAACCGACATAGGCGGATACCCATCGGAAATAGGTTTCCGTATGGCAGCGCGTGGCGACAGAGTTTTCTGCATATTTTTCGTGCCACCAGAGGCGTTTAGCTTAGGGGCTACTACAAGATTCGGTAGTTGGCTAAAGCCAACTTGAGGCTCTAGGGTCCGGCCGCCTTCCCTGCCGGTCATCATCGACGAACAGAAGTGAACGCAAGCGCACGTGAAGCCGCTGCCCGCAGTGCCTGCCGGTCACCTTCCGCCCTTCCATCGCTTAGAGAGTGAAGTGCCACCATGTCCGAACAACCCTTGCCGACGCTGCCGATGTGGCGCGTCGATCACATCGAGCCCTCGCCCGAGATGTTGGCGCTACGCGCCAACGGTCCGATCCACCGCGTGCGCTTCCCGTCCGGGCACGAAGGCTGGTGGGTGACAGGCTACGACGAGGCCAAGGCGGTGCTGTCCGACGCGGCGTTCCGGCCCGCGGGAATGCCGCCGGCGGCATTCACCCCGGATTCGGTGATTCTCGGTTCGCCGGGGTGGCTGGTCTCGCACGAGGGGGGCGAGCATGCCCGGTTACGCACGATCGTGGCGCCGGCCTTCAGCGACCGCAGGGTGAAGCTGCTCGCGCAGCAGGTCGAGGCGATCGCCGCGCAGTTGTTCGAGACGCTGGCGGCCCAGCCCCAGCCCGCCGACCTGCGGCGCCACCTCTCCTTTCCGCTTCCGGCCATGGTCATCAGCGCGCTGATGGGCGTGCTCTACGAGGATCACGCATTTTTCGCCGCGCTGTCCGACGAGGTGATGACGCACCAGCATGAAAGCGGCCCGCGCAGCGCGTCGCGCCTGGCCTGGGAAGAACTGCGCGCCTACATTCGCGGCAAGATGTGGGACAAGCGCCAGGATCCGGGCGACAACCTGCTGGCGGATCTGCTCGCGGCGGTCGACCAGGGCAACGCGACCGAGGAAGAGGCGATCGGCCTGGCGGCGGGCATGTTGGTGGCGGGGCACGAGAGCACCGTCGCGCAGATCGAATTCGGCCTGCTGGCCATGTTCCGCCATCCGCAACAGCGCGAACGCCTGGTCGGCGATCCGTCCCTGGTGGACAAGGCGGTGGAGGAAACCCTGCGCATGTACCCGCCGGGCGCGGGCTGGGACGGCATCATGCGCTATCCGAGGACCGACGTGACCATCGCGGGCGTGCATATTCCCGCGGAGAGCAAGGTGCTGGTCGGCCTGCCGGCGACGTCGTTCGATCCGCGCCATTTCGACGACCCGGAAAGCTTCGACATCGGACGCGACGAAAATCCGCACCTGGCGTTCTCCTACGGACCGCACTACTGCATCGGCGTGGCGCTGACCAGGCTGGAGCTCAAGGTGGTGTTCGGTTCGATCTTCCAGCGCTTTCCCGCGCTGCGCCTGGCCGTGGCGCCCGAAGAACTGAAGTTGCGCAAGGAGATCATCACTGGCGGGTTCGAGGAGTTCCCGGTGCTCTGGTGATGCGCGGACGCCGCCGGGAATCGTGATCTTCTCCGCAATTTGCCGGCGCGCCTGGCGCGCGCCGGTCAAACCAGCCAGCCAACAGTTAACCAAGATGGACGTGCAAGAAACCACGGCAGCATGCCGGGACGCCTTCGCCGAACTGGCGTCGCCAGCGTGCATCCACGACCCGTATCCGTTCATGCGGTGGTTGCGCGAGCACGATCCGGTGCATCGCGCGGCGTCGGGCCTCTTTCTGTTGAGCCGCCACGCCGACATCTACTGGGCGCTCAAGGCCACGGGCGATGCGTTTCGAGGACCGGCGCCGGGCGAACTGGCGCGCTATTTCCCGCGTGCGGAGACCAGCCTGTCGCTCAATCTGCTGGCGTCCACGCTAGCGATGAAGGAACCACCGACGCATACGCGTCTGCGCCGGCTGATCTCGCGCGATTTCACCATGCGCCAGATCGACAACCTGCGGCCGAGCATCGCGCGCATCGTCGCAGCGCGCCTGGACGGCATGGCGCCCGCGCTGGAGCGCGGGGAGACGGTGGACCTGCATCGGGAATTCGCGCTGGCCTTGCCCATGCTGGTCTTCGCCGAACTGTTCGGCATGCCCCAGGACGACATGTTCGGGCTCGCCGCAGGCACCGGCGCCATTCTGGAAGGCCTGAGCCCGCACGCCAGCGATCCCCAACTCGCCGCGGCGGACGCGGCCAGCGCCAGGGTGCAGGCCTACTTCGGCGACCTCATACAGCGCAAGCGCACCGATCCCCGCCACGACATCGTGTCGATGCTGGTCGGCGCACACGAGGACGATGCCGACACGCTGTCGGATGCGGAGTTGATCAGCATGCTGTGGGGCATGCTGCTGGGCGGCTTCGCCACCACTGCTGCGACCATCGACCATGCGGTCCTGGCGATGCTGGCGTATCCCGAACGGCGGCACTGGCTGCAGGGAGACGCCGTGGGGGTGAAGGCATTCGTCGAAGAAGTCCTGCGTTGCGACGCGCCCGCCATGTTCAGCTCCATTCCGCGTATCGCCCAGCGCGACATCGAACTGGGCGGTGTGGTGATCCCGAAGAACGCGGACGTGCGCGTGCTGATCGCGGCCGGCAATCGCGACCCCGACGCCTTCGCCGATCCCGACCGCTTCGATCCCGCGCGGTTCTACGGCACCAGTCCTGGCATGTCGACCGACGGGAAGATCATGCTGAGCTTCGGCCACGGCATCCACTTCTGCCTCGGTGCGCAACTGGCCCGGGTGCAGTTGGCCGAGAGCCTGCCGCGGATCCAGGCGCGCTTCCCCACCCTGGCATTGGCCGAGCAGCCGACCCGGGAGCCCTCCGCGTTCCTTAGGACGTTCCGCGCGCTGCCGGTGCGGCTGCATGCGCAGGGGGCTGAGATGCGCGTCGTGGTCGACCAGGATCTGTGCGGAACCACCGGGCAATGCGTGTTGACGCTGCCGGGCACCTTTCGCCAGCGCGAACCGGACGGCGTGGCCGAAGTGTGCGTGGCGACGGTCCCGCCGGCGCTGCACGCCGCCGTGCGGCTCGCGGCCAGCCAGTGTCCGGTCGCCGCCATTCGGATCATCGAAAGCGACGGTGGCGATGACGAGCGTGCCAGCGCCGACCCTGCGCCTTCTCCGGCGGAGGCCGAGCGGCATGCCGCGAAAGACCAACGCAATCCAGGAGGACACGATGGGACGGTTTGAAGGCAAGGTGGCCGTGGTGACCGGCGCCGGCGCCGGCATCGGCAAGGCATGCGCCCTCGCCATCGCGCGCGAGGGCGGCAGAGTGGTGGTGGCCGACATTGATGGCTCGGCGGCCATCGCCTGCACCGCGCTGATCGCGGCCGAAGCGGGCCACGCGCTGGCCCTGTCCATGGACATCGCCGATGCGCAGGAAGTGGCAGCGCTGTTCGAGACGGCGGAGCGGCACTTCGGTGGGGTCGACCTGCTGGTGAACAACGCGAGCGCCATGCATCTGACCCCGCGCGACCGCGCGATCCTCGACCTGGACCTGGCGGTCTGGGATCAGACCATGGCGACCAATCTGCGCGGCACGCTGCTCTGCTGCCGGCAGGCCATCCCACGGATGATCGCCCGCGGCGGTGGCGCGATCGTCAACATGTCGTCGTGCCAGGGGCTCAGCGGTGACACCGCGCAGACATCCTACGCCGCGTCGAAGGCGGCGATGAACATGCTGTCGGCCTCGCTCGCCACCCAGTACGGTCATGCGCGGATCCGCTGCAACGCGGTTGCGCCGGGTCTCATCATGACCGAGCGGCTCCTCGCCAAGCTGGACGAGTGCATGCAACGGCATCTGCGCCGGCACCAGCTCCTGCCGCGCGTCGGGCGCCCCGAGGACGTGGCCGCGCTGGCGGCGTTCCTGCTCTCCGACGATGCTGCGTTCATCACCGGCCAGGTCGTGTGCATCGACGGCGGCATGCTGGCGCATGTGCCGACGTACGCCGACGGTGGCAACAGCCGCGCCGCGCGGCGTGCCGGCGACACTGCCGAAGCGGCCGCGGCGCGGCGCTGCTGATGGACATGCTGCTCAACCCGCTGGAGCGTCGGCACCGGCTGCGGTGCGACATCCCGATCGTGCCCGGCGCTTTCCCCCTGGTCGGGCATCTCCCCGCCATCGTCTGCAACCTGCCGCGCCTGCTGCGGCGCGCGGAACGAACGCTGGGCAGCCACTTCTGGCTGGATTTCGGCCCTGCCGGACACCTGATGACCTGCGTGGATCCGGATGCGTTCGCACTGCTCCGGCACAAGGACGTGTCCTCGGCGCTGATCGAAGAGATCGCGCCCGAATTGCTTGGCGGAACGTTGGTCGCCCAGGACGGCGGCGCGCACCGGCAGGCGCGCGATGCGATCAAGGCGGCGTTCCTGCCCAAGGGGCTGACCCAGGCAGGCATCGGCGACCTGTTCGCTCCCGTCATCCGGGCGCGGGTGCAGGCGTGGCGCGACCGCGGCGACGTAACCATCCTGCGCGAAACCGGCGACCTGATGCTCAAGCTCATCTTCAGCTTCATGGGAATCCCCGCGCAGGACCTGCCGGGATGGCATCGCAAGTACCGGCAACTGCTGCAGTTGATCGTCGCGCCCCCGGTCGAGCTGCCCGGACTGCCCTTGCGGCGCGGCCGCGCCGCCCGCGACTGGATCGACGCGCAGTTGCGCCAGTTCGTCCGCGACGCGCGCGCGCATGCCGCGCGCACCGGGTTGATCAACGACATGGTGAGCGCCTTCGATCGCAGCGACGATGCGCTCTCCGATGATGTCCTGGTCGCCAATATCCGCTTGCTGCTGCTTGGCGGTCACGACACCACCGCCTCGACGATGGCCTGGATGGTGATCGAGCTGGCGCGGCAGCCTGTGCTGTGGGACGCCCTGGTCGAGGAGGCGCAACGCGTGGGCGCGGTGCCGACCCGGCACGCGGACCTGGCGCAGTGTCCGATCGCCGAGGCGCTGTTCCGCGAGACGCTGCGCGTGCATCCGCCGACCACGCTCCTGCCGCGTCGCGCGCTGCAGGAATTGCAACTCGGCCAACGGCGCATTCCCGCGGGCACCGATCTGTGCATCCCGCTGCTGCATTTCTCGACCTCGGCGCTGCTGCACGAGGCGCCTGATCAGTTCCGCCTGGCGCGGTGGCTGCAACGCACGGAGCCGATCCGGCCGGTGGACATGCTGCAGTTCGGTACCGGCCCACACGTCTGCATCGGCTACCACCTGGTATGGCTGGAACTGGTGCAGTTCTGCATCGCCTTGGCGCTGACCATGCACAAGGCCGGGGTTCGGCCGCGGTTGCTGAGCGGCGTCGAAAAAGGCCGGCGCTATTACCCGACCGCACATCCGTCCATGACAATCCGCATCGGATTCTCATGAGCTGGCATCGCACGCCCCGTGTGGCGAGGCAGCGGCGCCGGCGACGCGCGGCATTGCTGCACTCGGCGCGCGCGCTCGGTGCGACGCCGGCAACACCGCGGCGGCTCGCCGCTCGCCGTGGCCGTCTCCTGTCAGGTACAAGGACATGAACAACATGCAGACCGGTTCCACGCTACACGACGACCGAAGTGGCGTTTCCGCGCTCGGCGGATTGGGCGCGCAGGCGCGCGACGCATCCGGCAGGCTGCTGCCGGAGATCTGGATGCAGGACGGCGCAAAGCGGGTCGAACAGGCGCTGGCGCGTCTTCTCTGCGCCGAAGACGATGGTGAGACCGAGCTGATGGCGGCGATGCGCTACGCCACCTTGCATGGCGGGAAGCGCACCCGCGCCTTGCTCTGTCTGGCTGCCGGCGCACTAGCCGACACGCCGGCGCACATGCTCGACGACGTCGGCGCCGCCATTGAGATGATGCACGCCTGTACCCTGGTCCACGATGACCTGCCCGCGATGGACGACGACGTGCTTCGCCGCGGCCTTCCGACCGTGCACGTCAAGTTCGGCGAAGCCACTGCGATCCTGGTCGGCGATGCGCTGCAGGCGCACGCCTTCCTGACCCTGGCGAACCTGGATGCGCCGGGCGACAACCGTATCGCGCTCGTGCGCGAACTGGCGCAGGCGGTGTCCGCCGAGGGTGCCGCAGGCGGGCAGGCCATGGATCTGTCGCTGGTTGGAAAGCACGTCGAGCTGGACAGGATCGTGGCGATGCACCGGATGAAGAGCGGAGCGCTAGTGCGCGCGTCCGTTCGCATGGGCGCGCTATGCACCATCGCGGAGGATGCCGCGCACGCTGCGCTGTACTGTGCGCTCGATCGCTACAGCGCCTGTTTCGGCCTGGCGTTGCAGGTGGTCGATGACATTCTCGACGTGACAGCGGATACCGCGACGCTGGGCAAGACCCCCGGCAAGGACGCGGCGGCGCAGAAGCCGACCTGCGCGTCGATCATGGGGCTGCAGGCAGCGCGCCAGTTCGCGCTGGATCTGTTGCGCGACGCCGGGGAGGCCATCGCCCCGCTGGGGCCGCGTGCGGAACGGTTGGCGCAGATGCTGCAGCGGGCCAACGCGTATCTGTTCAAGCACGCGCCATGCGCATGAGCGCGCCCGTCCGCATGGAGTCGCCCCTGTGCCGCTGCGATCGGCCGGCGGCAGCGGTGCATGCTGCACTGTGTCCGGGTCCGCGGCGCCGATCGCAGCGGTTGCCAGCACGGCCGCGGCGCACGCGGCGCGCTGCGCGCAAGCCTATGCGGCGGACCGGCGCCAGCATCGGGCGCGTCGCCGCGCCGGCGCAGGGCGGCCGTCCGGCGCTGCCCATGCGCTGGGCGGCGACGGGCCTGCGGCGACATGCGCGGCGTCTGCCCGATCCTGGTTCTCGTCAACCGTCTGCAGAAGGAACATCCCGCGTGAAGGCGCTGTCCGAACATATCCTTTCCGAATTGCGTCACCTGCTGAGCGAGATGAGCGATGGCGGCAGCGTCGGTCCGTCCGTCTACGACACGGCGCGAACTCTGCAGTTCCACGGCAACGTCACCGGTCGGCAGGACGCGTACGCGTGGCTGATCGCGCAGCAACAGGCGGATGGCGGATGGGGAAGCGCGGACTTCCCGCTGTTCCGCCATGCACCCACGTGGGCGGCGTTGCTGGCATTGCAGCGTGCCGATCCTCTTCCCGGCGCTGCCGACGCAGTCCACGCAGCAACCCGGTTCCTCGAGCGCCAGCCCGATCCGTACGCGCATGCGGTGCCGGAAGACGCGCCGATCGGCGCGGAGCTGATCCTGCCGCAGTTTTGCGGCGAGGCCGCATCCTTGCTGGGCGACGCGGCGTTTCCGCGCCACCCGGCGCTGTTGCCGTTGCGGCAAGCGTGCCTGGTCAAGCTGGGGGCGGTGGTGACGTTGCCGAGCGGCCATCCGTTGCTGCACTCCTGGGAAGCCTGGGGGACGTCGCCGACCACCGCATGCCCGGATGACGACGGCAGCATCGGCATCAGTCCGGCGGCCACCGCCGCGTGGCGTGCGCACGCCGCGACACAGGGGAGCACGCCGCAGGTCGGGCGCGCCGACGCGTATTTGCAGGCGGCATCGCGGGCGACGCGCAGCGGCATCGAAGGTGTCGTTCCCAACGTCTGGCCGATCAATGTGTTCGAGCCATGCTGGTCGCTGTACACCCTGCATCTGGCCGGGCTGTTCGCTCATCCCGCGCTCGCCGAGGCGGTGCGCGTGATCGTCGCGCAGCTCGACGCCCGCCTGGGGGGGCGCGGTCTGGGCCCGGCCTTGCACTTCGCGGCCGATGCGGACGACACCGCCGTTGCGTTGTGCGTCCTGCGCCTTGCAGGCCGCGACCCGGCGGTCGATGCGTTGCGCCATTTCGAAATCGGCGAGCTGTTCGTCACCTTCCCCGGCGAGCGCAATGCCTCGGTGTCGACCAACATCCATGCCCTGCATGCGTTGCGACTGTTGGGAAAGCCCGCCGTCGGCACCAGCGCCTACGTCGAGGCCAATCGCAACCCGCACGGTCTATGGGACAACGAAAAATGGCATGTTTCGTGGCTGTATCCCACCGCGCATGCGGTCGCTGCGCTGGCGCAAGGCAAGCCCCAGTGGCGCGACGAGCGCGCGCTGGCGGCGCTGCTGCAGGCGCAGCGCGACGACGGCGGCTGGGGCGCCGGTCGCGCGTCCACATTCGAGGAAACCGCCTATGCGCTGTTCGCGTTGCACGTGATGGACGGGAGCGAAGAGCCGACAGGGCGCCGGCGCGTCGCGCAGGCGGTGGCGCGTGCGCGGGAGTGGATGCTCGCCCGCCATGCGGCGCATGCATTGCCGCAGACGCCACTGTGGATCGGCAAGGAACTGTATTGCCCCACCCGGGTCGTGCGCGTGGCCGAACTCGCCGGGTTGTGGCTGGCGCTTCGTTGGGGGCGGCGCGTCCTGACCGAGGGAGCAGGAGCGGCGCCATGATCCAGACCGAACTCGCGCTGCAGCAGGTGCTGGAGTGGGGGCGTTCCCTGACCGGGTTCGCCGACGAGCATGCCGTGGAAGCGGTCAGGGGCGGCCAGTACATCCTGCAGCGCATCCACCCGAGCCTGCGCGACACCAGCGCCCGCACCGGCCGCGATCCGCAGGACGAAACGCTGATCGTGGCATTCTGTCGCGAACTGGCGTTGCTGTTCTGGCTCGACGATTGCAACGACCTTGGCCTGATCGCGCCGGAGCAGCTCGCCGCGGTGGAGCAGGCGCTGGGGCAGGGCGTGCCGTGCGCGCTCCCCGGATTCGAGGGCTGCGCTGTGCTGCGCGCTTCGCTGGCCGCGCTCGCTTACGATCGTCGCGACTATGCTCAGCTTCTCGACGATACCCGGTGCTACTGCGCGGCGCTGCGCGCCGGACACGCGCAGGCGGCAGGGGCGGAACGCTGGTCTTACGCCGAGTACCTGCACAACGGCATCGATTCGATCGGCTACGCGAACGTGTTCTGTTGCCTGTCGTTGCTGTGGGGGCTGGACATGGCGACCTTGCGCGCGCGTCCGACGTTTCGCCAGGTCTTGCGGCTCATCTCCGCGATAGGGCGCCTGCAGAACGATCTGCATGGACGCGACAAGGACAGGTCGGCCGGCGAGGCCGACAACGCGGCGATCCTGCTGCTGCAGCGCTATCCGGCGATGCCTGTGGCGGAGTTCCTCAACGACGAGCTGGCCGGCCATACGCGCATGCTGCACCGGGTGATGGCGGAAGAACGCTTTCCCGCGCCGTGGGGAGCGTTGATCGAGGCCATGGCGGCCATCCGCGCGCAGTACTACCAGACCTCGACCAGCCGCTACCGCAGCGACGCTGCGGGGTGAGGCCAGCGTGCGCCGGCCTGAACGCGCGGGAGGCGGCGGCGTGCGCGCGCTGCCGTCGGTCCGATCCGACGCAACGCCGTCGGCCGATGCGACGGATGGAGCGAGCATAAGCGACACTGCTCTGAGCCGGCACAAGGACGACGATCTGGACATCGTGCTGGATCGGCGAACGGCGCCGGCCACGGTCGCCCTGGCTGAGAGTACATCCGTTTCGAACACTGCGCATTGCCCGAGTTGGACCTGACGCAGATCGACCTGCGCGCCTCGCTGCTGGGCAAGACCATGCGCGCGCCGCTGCTGATCAGCTCCATGACCGGCGGCATGCCATGCGCCGAGGCCATCAACCGGCATCTGAGCGAGGCAGCGCAAGCCTTGGGGATCGCCATGTGCATCGGTTCGCAGCGCGTGAGCCTGCAATCCCGCAACGCCCAAGGGTTGACGCGCGCGCTGCGCTGCTAGCCCCAGACATTCCCTTGCTGGCCAATATCGGCGCCGCGCAACTGCGCGAGGCCGACGGCCTGGACCTGGCGCGCCGGGCGGTGGATGCGCTGGAGGCCGATGGACTCATCGTCCATCTCAATCCGCTGCAGGAAGCGGTACAGCCGGAGGGCGACCGCGACTGGCGCGGCGTCCTGGGGCAGATCGCTCGCGCCGCGCGCAGCGTGGGCGTGGCGGTGATCGATGTCGCCGACGCTTCTGCACCGGCTCGGCTGATCTGGCGGCGGGGCTTATTGTCGGGCGAACATTTCAGTGTGGATGGCGCGTTGATCCAGGCCTGGGCCGGGCACAGGAGCTTCATGCGCAAGGACGGCGATGACGAGGACAGCGGCGACTTCCGCGGACAATCGCGCAGCAACCACACGCACGTGTCCACGAGCGATCCGGATGCGCGGCTGTATCGCAAAGGCAGCACGGCCAGCGAGCTGCGCTACGTCGAACACACGCTGAGCGACAACCGGCATGGACTGATCGCCAATGCGCGGGTGACGCAGGCCGACGGCTACGCCGAACGCGAGGCGGCCAAGGCGATGATTGCCGATGCCCGGCAGGCGGCCGAGCCGGAGGCGGTGCTGACGCTGGGGACGGACAAGCGCTATGACGCGGCCGAGTTCATTCGAGCGCTGGAAGAACCGAAGGTGGTTGCACATGTGGCGCAAAACACCTGAGGTCGACGTTCGGCTGTCGCCGATGCGGTGGCGGCCAGCGAGGGTTACGCGGTTTCTCAACGCAAGCGCAAGTTGATCGAGCAGGGCTTCGGTTGGGCCAAGACGGTCGGACGCATCCGGCGGGCGATGATGCGCGGGCTGGAGAAGGTGGACCAGATGTTCGTGCTGAACATGACGGCTACAACCTTGTGCGCGTGCGAACGTTGGGAAAGCTGTATCCGCAGTGAGGAAAGTGGCATGAATCTGCAACCGGTAGTGCCCCACGTGGCAATCTGCAGGCAGCGACACGTCGATTCCACTGCCTGATAATCGATTCCGACGATTCCGCGCTCACCCGTTCGTGCATCGCCAGATGCTTGACTTGTGGCGGTTGGTATTTCGTCCGCGAATTCAACTCTGCAACACCATCAGTTGTGAAGCGGCGCAGGCGACCTGACCTGTGCCACTTCACCGCCAAGTGGAGTTGCCCATGTCATCCAGCCGCCTGGACCTGTGCGAACGATACCGTCTGCATGCGCTTTACGAAACCGGTCTGTCGCTACGCGCCATCGCCGCTGTCTTGGAGCGCACACTGAGCACGATCAGCCGCGAACTGCGTCGTCATCGTCAGGATAAAGGCTATGCGCCGGAGCAAGCGCATCGTTTGAGCGGGCATCGGCGCACGCAGGCCAGTCAGCGCCAGGCATTGATGCCGAGCGTATTGCACAGATCGAGGTCTTGTTGGCTGAGGACCTCAGCCCGGAACAGATCGCCGGTCGCACCGGCTTGGCCAGTCACGAATGGATCTATCAGTACATCTACGCCGACCAGAAGCGTGGTGGTTGTTCACGCACTTGCGCAAACGCCGTCGTAAGCGCCGTCGACGGCGCATGCGCGATGGCCGCGGACAGCTGACGCACCGACGTAATTGGACAGAACGCCCCGCTGTGGTCGAGCAACGCAGCCGCATCGGCGACTGGGAGTTGGACACCATCGACAACTCGCACTGCAAGGCCGTGGTGGTCACCATGACCGAACGTCGCAGTGGTCTGCACCTGCTTGCCCATTCGCCCGATGGCACGGCCCAGAACGTGCGCAACGCCATTGTCCACCGCCTGGGCAAGCTGGGCCATGTGGTGCATACGCTGACAGCAGAGAACGGCAAAGAATTTGCCGAATCATCGGCTCATTGCCACGGCCCTGCAGGCCGATCTCTACTTTGCCGATCCATACTCTGCTTGGCAACGCGGCAGCAACGAAAACGCAAATGGACTGACACGCCAGTACTTGCCACGGCACACCGACTTCAGCACCATCACCGAAGAGCCGCCTGCGATGGATCGAGCAACGCCTCTACGACCGACCACGCAAGAGACCCGGATTCACAACGTCCCTCGAAGTTTTCTTAGAGGAATTCATCAACCGCGTCGCGAACCAGAGTTGGATCCACCACTGGATTATCCGGTCTCACAACCCTCATTTGCGCATGTTGGGTCATCCTGCCCAGTCAGCCGCTTCTCGTAAAAGATCACTGCATATCCGTGCAATATACCTTCGCTGCGGCGAACATAGCCAGCGGTCTCATAGAGTCTTTGAGCCCCTACTTGGATCGTTGTCGTGTCAAGCATTATCCACTTGAAACCGAGAGCAACAGCTCGCGACTCCAATTCACGAAGAACCGTCCTTCCAAGCCCTCGTCGCTGAAGGACGGGATCGACCCGCATACGTTTAAGTTCTGCGACATCATCATCAAAAGGTTTCAACCCACCCATGGCAGCGAGTCGGGGACCAATATGCGCAACTACGAAGTCTCCGCCCGACCCGATGTACACTTCCTCGATATTGCGGAAATCATCCTCCCAGGCCCCTTCCGGCCCACACACACCAACATCCTGCGATGCGCTTCTGTGCAGATGCCATACACCATCGCTATCCCCGGACTCGAAGCGACGAAGGATCAGTTCGTCTTGAGACATCGACTAACACCTCTCGACCGGTGTCGGACGCCTGCGCCTGTGGCGTCGTTGTCTGTTTTAGCCTCGCGGCGCTCAACATGCTGGACGGCAAGGTGATCGGGATCTGCATGCCACGCCACCGGCATCGTGAGTTCCTGCGCTTCCTCAAGCTGATTGATTATCGGACCCCGCGCGGTCTCGACCTCCATCTGATCGTCGATAACTATGCCGCCCATAAGACGCCTGCCGTAAAGCGCTGGCTCAAGGCGCATCCGCGCTTGCATTTGCACTTCACGCCGACCTCGGCGTCCTGGCTCAACATGGTCGAACGCTTCTTTGCCGAGATCACCCGAAACCGCATTCGCCGCGGTGCCTTCAAGAGCGTGGCCGAGCGCAAAAGCACCATCATGGAATACCTGTAGAACCACAATGCCGATCCCAAACCCTTCGTCTGGACAAAATCCGCGGGCCAAATCCTCGAAAAAGTCGCCCGAGCGAAACAAGCGTCAGTGTCACAACACTAGCTTTCGTGTGAAGCAAGGCGCGATGGCACCTCCGTTCCTCGCTTCGCATCGCGCTCTTCAGCTCGGGCTCGATACCGAAGCCGTGCATTTCGATCAAAGGCGCGTTTATCGGCTCCCACTCGAGGCAACCACCGTATATCAGAACGAGCGTCGCCATCCGCTCGGCTACACGCGCGGGATGATCATGGTTCGGCGAGGAAGACAGATGCCGTGGCCCAAGCGAATGTCCTTCGGGCATTTGCGAAACGGCACCGAGGAAGACTTCATGCGCCGAGGGGTGCGAATACTGCTCGGGAAAATGGTGGTCCACCTTTGAGACAGCGGGACCCGCAAGGAATGCGGCAAAGCTTTAGGCCGGACCGCAGGCAATCGCGCAGCGTCTATGGCATTGATTTCGATTAATCGAGCAGTTTCATTTGGACTCCTGGGCTGGCGACTGCGAGGCCGTCATGGTCGTACGGATTCCGTACGGCGTCCCAGCAATCCACGTGCCACCAAAGCCATTTGCGAGCCTCGCTTGAAGAGGTCAAAACCATGTGCTTCGGGTCCACCGACGGAATACTCGCGCTCAGTGTCTGATCCCGGACAATTAACGTCTTCAGCCGGACACGGCTGAACACGACAACGCGGAATGTTGAATGATGATGGCGGCCTCATGCCGAAGTCGAACATCTGCTCCGACGGCGACATTACGGCCGAATCGCTCCCCGTCCGCTTCGCTCGGCGGTCGCGGTATCGATGCCGCTCGCCTTCAGCCACCAGCCACCAGCCACTCCTGCTAAGTGGTACAAAGCGGATTCAATACCTCCTCGCACCCGAGGGCAATCTCAAAGTGCGACCGCTGCGCTGATAGAGGCCGCGTCCCGGCGCGCGACGGATATGCAAATGAATTCGTCACTTTGTTGCAGCGGGGTGGCCAGGGAGAAATTCCGCCTGCTACCGTCTCAGAAAACGAGCGTAGCCTCCGTAGTCTAATCGATGACGAGTTTGATCGAGAGCACTTGCTCCAAGTCTGTTCCCGGCTCATCAATGATTGTTTGGCCGAGACATCCCGGGAGGTGGAGCCCATATGGATCTTCGGCCTAGAAGTGCTATGGCAGGTCAGAAAGCGGTCACGGTGATCCGGATTGGCGCCTTGATATCGAGATCGAAGAAATCGCGGTCGTCAGCAAAAATGTAGGACCTGGGATTGAGACACAGCTCGATCGCGTCCAGCACGGTGGTTTTGGTCGAATCCCCTGGGCCAATGAGACAATTTACGCCGGGGATAGTGCCGATTTCAACCTTTTGATGCCGCGGAAATTTTCCACTTCCAACTAGACGATGCGCATTGATTCCCTCAGGCCGTGCGGCACGCCGGCTAGGAGCCTGTCCGAGTATTCGGAGTTTTCTCGACGAGGAACAAGCGTCGCGATTCAAAGGCGGATGAGCAAGACATTTCGTAAGTGGAAAGCTGAGGCCGTTCAGGCTGCGTGTTTCCATGGCATAATCGCGTCGATCTCGCTGCTCGGCCAGCCGTTGGCAATGCGCTGAAGCGTTAGGGTAAGCCAGGCGAACGGATCGACGTTGTTCATCTTCGCTGTCTGCAGCAGTATCGCGATGGTCGCCCAGGTTCGTCCGCTGCCGGCGAAGAGGCTGTTCTTTCTCGTAATTGTTTGCGGTCTGATGGCGCGTTCGACGATGTTGGAGTCGAGCTCAATGCGGCCGTCATTGAGGAAGCGTTCGAAGACGGCGTCGGCGCGAGACGGCATAGCGGATTGCCTCGGCCAGTTTTGATTTACCGGAGATCCGCCGCAACGTCTGCTGCCAGAGGTCGAAGAGATCTGCGACGATCGCCGCGGAGGCTTGCTGGCGCGCGGCGACGCGTGCGTCGGGGCTTTGACCGCGCACGGTTTTCTCGACCTGCCAGAGCTTTGCCATCCGCTCGACCGTCGTCGTTGCCACTCTCGAGCTTCCTGCAACATGCAGCTCGTAGAACTTGCGTCTGCTGTGTGACCAGCTTGCGTCAGGATAAGTCCTGGAAAGAGGAGGAAGAATGTGACCTGAAACCTTTCATCGTGACCCAGAGGGTTCGACGCCCTCGCGGCAAAGGCGGAGCCCGCCAGCCGGAAGCGAGTCTTGCATGGGTGACGGCAACGTCACTCGTGAAGCGTAGACAGCGGGTACCAAAGCCCTGTGGCAAGCCTCGAAATCATGGTCGTGCTGAAGCCTTCGCCGTGTTGGATCCGGGGGCAGCACTGGGAAAGCCGCTATGGTCAGGCTTACCGGTTCGGCCGGGGTCTCAGAGCAGGGCAAAGGTACAGGATGGGCCACCAGGAAACCTGAGAGATCCCGTTTGTGTCCACATGAATCGGCCGGACAGGAGCACCGGCCTGAACAATGCTCCGGGCCTGATGACCGACTTGGCGAACATCGGGAGCGCAGACGCGAACACGAAACACCAAGGCATGTGAAACCCGAGGCGAAGACATAAGCTGACGGACATGCGCGGCGGGAAGTCGTAGCGGCTTCGTAGTACCGAGGAAGGCGGGGAACTGGGCTCACCGGGACCCGCTGGAGGGAAGGGAGCCGTCACGCGTTAAGACCCATTGACGAGAAGCACGGGAGGGAACCCTGAGTCCCGCAAACCTGTCCACGAAACGACAATGGATAGCCGATCTGGCGAGGCAACATCCCGAGCGGGTGCTGACCGCGCTGCATCACCTGATCGACCGTGAGACCGTGAATGGATGCTCGAGGCTTATCGTCTGACGCGCAAGGATGGCGCGCCCGGCGTCGACGGCATGATGGCGACGGACTATGAGGCGAAGCTGCCGCGGCGCTCCCTCGAGACGGTCGGCGACCGCTTCGATCATATGGAAGGTTCTAGTTCCAGAACTAGGCTCAGACATAGAAGCTCACATCGGCTCACAAACTCAGCAGCCGATAGCCGATCGCTCACCCACTCCGCCAGACGGGGTCTCTTTGCCGCTTACGACATTTCGTCCTTGAGACGTTGATCAGGTTTGGCTGCTGCCGCCGTCGATCCAGGATTTGGTGCCTTCCGGGCACATGGCTCACTTTGTTCGCGACACGGTTCGCACGGGCTTGGACCTGTCGCGGATCATGGATGTCTACGACGAGGAGCGCGGCTTGCTTGATGCAGCAAGCGTGGCCTCCCGGAATGCATAAGACCGTGGGTGCCTCCCGTACAGCAGACCAACAGGTCCAAAAAAAGCCCCGGCCCATGGGCCGGGGCTTTTGATCCGCCATTTGAACGATAGATCAATATTTGAGAAGAATCGGAGCGCCGAACTTATAGTTGAGCCGTGCAGTCATAAGGTCCAAATCCTGGCGGATGCGATCGGCCCCACCAGCCGGTGCGGCGACGTTCACCGTGCCGGGCTGCATGAATAAATGATCGTACTCGAGGCCAACCGACCAGTTCGGTGCGAAGCCGTACTCGATCCCGGCTCCCAACGCGCTGCCCCAAAGAACGTGCTCGCTGTTTACAAGCTGCGCGCCCGTGAGGGACGAGCTGATCTGATAGGTGTTGCTCGTGACTGCAGCGCCGCCCTTGGCATAAATCAGTACGTTGTCGAAGCTATAGCCGATCTGCCCCGTTACCAGGCCGAACGCATCAATCTTGGTCTGGTTGACATCCGAAAACGCGACACTGACATTCGAGCCGGTCAAATCAGCCCAGTTCCCCTGGCCTTCAACGCCAAGCACGATCTGACCCATCTGCCATCGATAGCCGATCTGGCCACCCACGGTACCGCCCGTCGCATCATGGCAGCCCTCAGGCGTGCCGCCATTGAAATCCCAGCAATTCGAGCTTGAGCCCAAGCCGCCGTTCATACCGAGATAGTAG
The DNA here is from genome assembly GCF_054057015.1 of Bradyrhizobium sp. JR3.5. Classification (NCBI taxonomy): domain Bacteria; kingdom Pseudomonadati; phylum Pseudomonadota; class Alphaproteobacteria; order Hyphomicrobiales; family Nitrobacteraceae; genus Bradyrhizobium; species Bradyrhizobium sp. JR3.5. The sequence continues at coordinate 1,029,144 of NZ_JBSRYV010000002.1, read as the reverse complement.
CCGCTCCAGTCGTAGATTGCAGCCGCGACAGGCCGCGGAGCTCCGGTGTAGAGAGGTTGGACGGGCTGCACAGCCAGATCTGCACCTAATGCGGACGACACTGCGCCAAACGCCACGATGCTCACAGTCGCAAGCAAGAAGTTCTTCATTTCTACTCTCATGTCTTGAGTGCCCCCGAGCTTCGTGGGTCTTAACAACGTCCGCGCGAATTGCTGTAACCGCATCGCAACATTCGCACCGAAAGGAATGCTTGAACCGAACGCTGCGTCAGGTTGCGGTGTTGCAGATCATATCCCACGGCGTCGCAATGCTCTTCCTTCGCGCGCGCACATAGTTTGCGTAGGCGTGGTCGAAAAGCGAACTGCTGACCTCAGCGGATTAAGCGCACCGCAAGCCAGATGATGCCAAGCCACACCGCAACCGAAGAGAGCAAAGCGCTTTGCAACGTCCTTGCTCTTATCCTGTGATGCCATCGAAGGAGCTGCGATGAGCAACCAGTGAAGCGCTGACCCCGCATGACAGCTCTCACGTCATCGTAATCTGTGAACCGGAAGTGAGAGCGATGCTTGCGAATATACGCCAGCCGCTCAGCGGGTGAGAGGCACCGTGCCTACACCTCCCATGCCTCATCATCAAAACACGCGCTATTCTCAAGGACTTCGGCGAGGCGATCGTCACGCTTCATGATGCATCCGCCGTACTGACTATCGCGGATCGAGTTCTACGAAGGAAGCCTAACCTTCGAAACCTCTCAGTTTAGGTGGGCTAGCTCAGCGAATCGAATTCGGCCAGGAAACATTGGTCACAATCAACGCGGCGTTGATCCTGGCGCGCGATGAAATTCGAAGTCGTGCGAGGGCTCTGGATCTCCCTTCTGCCGAGCGCAGATCGCGACGGGCATCGAAGCGCTGTAAATGCTGCAGGAGAGTGAAGGTGCTCCTTATCGACGCTGTCGCAATCGTGCTCGTGTCGAATTCAGTTCAAGCGCTAACTCGCGTGCCGGAAATATCGTCTCCGCATTTGACACCAGCGCTGATTGGAATTCGGTCTGCCAATGCTTCCGCACATGCTAAGATCATACAGATGTAGTTGTCGGGCCGAGGCCGATTGCGAATCAACCGTCGCCGCCCGATGATCCGTGAAGCGCCGATTCGTAGTCTTCACCGCTCAGTGTCTCGGGTCAAATCGGCGATCAGTCACACGTTACACCGTGGTCGGGGCTGACTCCACGCGAGCATGCGCGTGGCCTCCAGTCTGTCTTGCGAATCTGTGCTCGACGAACTGGCGGCGGAGGGTGTTCGCCCCTAGCGTGGCGGATCGGCAACTTCCTTGTTTGAGGAAGGCCGAATGCAGCGTTAGGAACCGCCGCGTGCGGGAACTCGGAGCGGCGGCGGAGCAGAAGTGCCGGAATGAAAGAAAGCACCATAGAGCCGGGCGCGCTCACGTCGTTTGCGGGAACGCCAGCTGCGCACAGGGTATCCTAGTCCAAAGCCGCACAAGAAGATCATAGTAGAAAATGGAGTGCTGTCGTCATCTCGACGTCTAACTGGAGGATTGCTTTGATGTGTTACGTCACACGCCCACCATCGGTGGTGGACCTGTTGTCGGCGTGAGGCGGCGGATGCCTGATCCTACAACGTGATGCTAGGTACGATTCAAGTCCCATCCGAGAGAGCACGGCTTCCGAGCTTATGTGGTTCATCACTGCGAACCGCTGAACAGTGAGGTAGTCCTCATCGAAAGGTCGCGGGGTGCTAATGCCGTGCGCGGCCAGTAGAATGCGCGGCGAGGCCAACTCCGCCAGTACGATCCCGAGCTTACGCGCGATCTCTTTGGTCTGAGCGGAGCGCTGCCGAGATCGCGTCGCGACAGGCCCGCTCCGGCAATAAGCCACAGCTTGGATCCGTGCGGAATGCGATCGACGAACCGGCGCGCCAAAGCGGGATGCAGCTGGGCCGACTTACCTGCCCAAGCAAACCACTGCTCGGGTTGTGTCGACATCCGCAAAGTGGAGGACAGGCCATTCATGGCGTTACGCCTCCTGTTCGGTGATTAGTCGAAAGGGTCGCATGCGCATAAAAGTCATGTGGATCGCAAGAGCGGCCTTATGGATGCATTGGCCTTCGGTATTCTTCGGCCTCGGTGTTGCCACTTGCTTCTGGGGCAATGGCGGATTTATTGGAACTCGCTGTTGACTCACCGTCAGCGGTCGGCCGCTATGAGCTCGGAGTGAATCGCAGTTGCCGTATTGACGCATGCATCCAGTGTCAGAGATCCGAAGGCGAGCTGGCAAAGGAGATAGTTGGCGCCTGCCTCTTCCACATGATCGAGAAGAGTTTGGCGCACCGAAGCGCGCGTTCCGACAACGCACAGTTCACTCTCAATTGCCGCGTCCAAGGTGAGGGGCAGGTTGGATGGAGGCAGGATGTCATTGAGCTCGTACAGGAACTTAAAACTCTTGAGCCATGCTTCGTAGGCGGGTGCGGCGAGAGAACGGGCCGCTGCTTCAGAGCTGGCAACTACGATCATGCGGAGCAATGCAAGAAATGGTGCTGAACCGTTGGCGTCATGCTCGGCGTTTCGGTGAGCGCGATAGCCATCTGTTACCTTGCGAACGGCGGAAGAGGGCCCCATGCACGCCAGATTAGCGCCATTCGCCGCCGCCCAATGCGCGGACTCTGGCCGATTTGTGGCAATCCATGTCGGGGGACATGGACGCTGGTGAGGTGAAAGCGTCAAAGGAACATCGCTCAGCGCAAAATGTCGTCCTCGGTACGACAGCGAGCCGCCATTCATCGCGCTAACGAAGATTTGGGAGGCTTCCTCGTAACGGCTTGAGGCAACGTCGGCTCCAACCCCAAAATAACTCAGTTCGATCGGTAGGGAGCCGCGACCAAGGCCGACCTCGACCCTGCCACTGCTCAGGTGATCCAACATGCAGATCTCCTCGAATGCCCGCAGCGGGTGATAGAGGTTGAGCAGCATGACCAATGGACCGACGCGAAGTCGCCGTGTGCGTTGTATAACGCTCGATAGAAACAAGTTCGGCGATGGACCCCGTCCATGGGGAGTGCAATGATGCTCCGCCAGATGATAGGCATAGAAACCGAGCCGGTCGTAAGCCTCGGCCAGCGCGAGGCGGTCAGCGTATTGCTGGGCGATATCGCGGCCGTCCTCGTCAAGATGATCAAAGATGCCGCAGGTCAGATTTGAGGGAACAACGTTTCTCACTCAGTTATCTCCTATATAGAAAGGACCGGAGTCCGCCGGGTTTCGGGAATGCAAGAGGTGCTCGCTGGCAATGCGCTGCATATGCTGCGAAGCCGTTCTCAACAGCTCGTAATGCGCCGACCGCATAGAAACTGACTCCGGTTGCATCATGTGTGAGTTCGGATCGATTACGAACTGGGATCTGTGACATGAGTGAAAGGGGCCACTAGCCACGGCATCCCACTCTCTTAAGAATGGTGCCGACAGCCGCGAGAAAAGCATCCATCTGGGGCTTTGTACCGATGCTAACCCGAAAGCACTCATGCAGGCCGGCATCCGGAAAGAAGGCAACAAGGACGCTCTGGTCTTGCAACGCCGCCTGCCACCATCTGCCACCCTGGCCTACCGGCACACGGGCGAGGCTGTGATAGCATTGCCGCGAGAACGAGAAATGCTGCGACTGTGGTGACTGCGAGGCACGTGAGCAGCGCGTCATCTCTATGTCGAGGATGGTTCATCATTCGAACGCTCCGTGCGGTGTTGCGACGGGCGATCAGTTCTGTTCGACCGCTTCCACGGTATTGTCGCGCCAGCGGTAAACGATGAATCCGGGAGCGGCATTGTCTCCCTTGGAGTCGAATCGAACCGTGCCAACGGCCGTTTCGATTGAGTCCGAGCGTAGGGCCGCAGCGACCCGCGTGGCATCGAAGGTGCCGGCCCGTTTGACCGAGTCGGCCCATGCTTGAACCGCGGCATAAGCGTAGAGCGTGTAACCTGCCGCAGATTGGCTCGAACCCTTGAGCTTGGCGACAGCGGCTGCCCCTGCAGCATTCTTCGTCGGGTCCGGCATAAAGGTGAAGAGCGTGCCGTTTGCGGCGTCGCCGGCAATAGCCAAAAAGTCGCTTGTCATCAGCGGATCGTTGGCAATCACGGTCAGGCGTGCGCCCGCCTCCGCGGCCTGACGCACGATTAGGCCGATCTCGTTGTAATAGCCGCCGATATAGAGGATCTGGATTTCCTCTCTCTTCAGTCTCGAAACCAGAGCGGTGTAATCCTTCTCGCCGGCAACATAGCTTTGTCGAGTAATGTCCTCGCCAGCTGCACGAAGCCGCGATGCAACGATATCGGCGATGCCTTTACCTGCTGTACTCTTGTCGTCGAGGACCGCGATCTTTGCGCCTTGGTGGTGCCGCGCGATGTATTCGGCTGCAACCCTGCCTTGTTGGTCATCGCGGCCGCAAATCCGAAACAGCGTGGTTAGGCCACGCTCTGTCAGGCGGGGCTTCGTCGAGCCAGGTGAAATCTGAATCACCTCCGCTTCGGCGTATATATCTGAAGCCGGAATCGAGGAAGATGAACAGAAGTGCCCGACGACAAGCTTGATCCCGTCGGTTGTCAAGCGATTGGCAACAGCGACGGCCTGCTTGGGATCGCATGCATCGTCGGCAATCCTCAATATGAGCTTTGTGTCAGGCAGCAGACCCGATGCATTTATCGAATCCACAGCCGCGACCGCTCCGTCGCGTATCTGTGCGCCGAGCGCCGCAGTGCTACCCGTCATTGGGCCCGCTACCGCAATGTAAACATCTTTTGCCCAGGCGCTCGAACTCAGGATCAAGGAAAGGAGCGCAGCAGTTGCAAGCCTATGAACGCGAAGAATCGACATGGTGGAGCTCCCGATATCGCGCCGCGTCTTGGTCTGCTTCGCCGTTGGTATGACGCGGCGACCCAGCAGTCCGGCGCAATGATGTTTGAATCGAACTTAGGTTGGTACGGATAGGCTCAAGTTGTTGCCAGGTTCATCCATAAGTATCGGACGGGCACGGACGAATGGACGTTTACGGGACTGGTCAGGAAAGCGTCCTGTAGGTGTTGACAGCACCCATATCGAACATCCTGCCGGTATCCGGCACACTCGCCAATCTCCTGTGGTCGACTGATGTGTCCCGACGAGGCGCCTGGAAGGGGCCGGACGATCATCCACCGACTTGTTCTCGCCGAGGGCTCTCAAAAGTGATGCCGATCATTGGAGTCTCGCTCGGTCTAGCCGGCGCTCTAGTCCACCCCGCCGCTGCGTTAGATGGTACAATCTGACGCTACGTGCGAATCAAGTACTTTGAAGCTTGCTTGTGGAGGCTGATTGCCAAGATACACAGAGCGAAAGACCCAATGAGTGGCGACAATGGACCGTCGGAGACGAACTGCTACAGGCCAACGATCTTGTCAGTCAGAACCACAGTCCGTAAATCAAGCCTGACCACACGCGGCCACAGATTTGTCGAAGTAATTCATTTTATTACAGCGGCCATGTGCCCGCCGCAGATTTTCTCCTAGGGCCACAATGTCGGGAAGGTCTGAGAGCCGGTTCTGCGCGGGGCTGACAGCGCCGACCAACCAGCTGACACTCACCGATACGGTGATCCGCAATGCCAGGCTGCCGCTCGGCAAGGCACAGCATTATCTCCACGACGACAAGCTGCCTGGCCTCGCCCCGCGCATGCGCGCCACCGGTGGCCGGACTTGGGTTCACCTCTTCACCAAGACGGGCGTGAGAGGCACCCAACGCAACACCCTTCGCCCATGGCCCAGGTATAGTGAGAAGGCCGTGCGCAAGGCCGCCACCATCGCCGCAGGCAAGGTGGTGAAGGGCATGATCCCCAACGACGCGAAACGTGAGGAGAGGCGGCAACAGGCGGCTGAAAAGCAGCGCGCCACACTGGCGGACCTCATCGTTGAAGATGTCCCTACCAGACGTCATTGACCGGACGTCAGGTCATCAACCGGAAGCTGGCAATGTGGGCGCTGCGGCGCGGGCTCAAGGAGAACGCCGAGAGTGGCGTGGGGGATCTGACGCGATGGCAAATCATGGCAGCGGTCGACAAGGTCACCGGCAAGTGGGGCGCGGCCAAGGACCTGCGCAAGCACACCCACACGTTCCTCGAATGGTGCGTTGGCGAGGGCTATGTCGACCACATTGTGCTGGCTGGTTATCGCGACCCTAAGGAAACTCGTGCGCAAAGGGTCGGACGCCGAACGAAGGGCCGTGCGCTGACCGACGAAGAAATCATCAAGGTCTGGCACGCATCCGGCAAGCTCGGCACCTTTGGGCTCCTGACGAGGATGTGCCTACTTGGTGGCCCGCGCCAGAGTGAGCCAACCATGATCGAATGGCAAAAGCACGTCATGGATGATCGCATCACTTCGATGCGGCCTGGACCAAGATGGCCTTGCACCACGATGTACCGCGCACCCACCTCGTTGATGAGGTGCTCGCGGCCGCGAAACATTTTCAGCGTGCCACGTCCGACTGCGTCTTCCCGTCACCGAAGACCGGTGGCCAGATGCCGGGCTTCACCAAGATGGTCAATCGCTTGGTCAAGGAGGCGGGGGTCGCAAAATTCACCATGCATGACTTGAGGCGCAGTCTGCGTACCATCGCCAACCAAGCCGCGCGGCGCGTTCGCCTAACTCGTACTGACGGGCAGTGGACTCGCGATTATGATCGACCTGCGTCGCACTGGACTGACGCACGTAGACGATTGCGCATCGGCGTAGGTGCTCAGCGGTGATCTTGCTCAGTTCGTTCATCGTTGTGATCTCCGGCAGTGGCGATTGCTCGGGCGAGTCGCAGCACGAGATGTGCGCGCTGCTCTTTATCGAGGGTCTCCCATACGGGTACGGCCCCGCGCTGAGGTGGTGGGTCGAGAAAGCTTAGCTGCTGCATGGCTGTCCTCCGATTCCGGTGGCAGGACTGTATGCGCGGCATCCAATTGCCGCAGCAAAGCGTTGACGATCGTCCGGGCGTGCAGCAGTTCGGCGTGGGAAGCCAGGAATGCCGCTCCAGCGCATTGCGGGCTTGCACGCGGTAAATGTTGTGCGATAGGCAGATCCGTCCACGCGGCCGGTACAAGGGCGCGGGTACCATCGGGCAGTACAAGCGTCAGGTGAAGTTCGCCGCGTCGATGACACTAGCCAAGCACGTTAAGCGCAGATCCTCAAAGGGATGGCGCGACCGAACGATGGTTGCCTGATCGGGATAGTCGTCGAGATAATGAGCGCGGTGGTGGGTATTCTGTCGAGTAGTCTTTCGGGAGTCTCAGTCATGATTGGGTCCTCCGGTTTGTCGAACATCGAGTAGGCGATCCGCGCCTGATCAGCTTGATCCGGCGCTGACTGAGGGCGGGTGTCTTGGAAGATGGAAAGGTTCATCCGAACGAGGAAGGAACACCGCAAGGGGGATCGATCAGCGTGCTTTTGAGCAACCTTTATCTCCATCATGTGCTCGACCTCTGGTTCGAACGCGTCGTGAAGGACCGGTTGCGGGGCGAAGCCCGGCCAGTGCGCTATATCGATGACTTTGTGATCTGCTTCAAACATCGATCGGACGCCATTGGTGTTCAGGATGCCTTACGCCTGCGGTTGGGAAAGTTCGGCCTCACTCTCGAGCCAACCAAGACCAAATTGGTCGAGTTTGGACGGTTCGCGCAGCGACACGTGGGCAAACGCGGCAGAAAGCGCCCGGAAACCATCTACTTCCTGGGACTGACGCTGTATTGCACGCGAAACCTGAAAGGCAACTTCAAGGTTGGGATGCGCACCGAGAAATCTCGGCTACGGCGCAGCCTTACGTCTCTGCAAGAGCTAATACAGCGAATATGACATCAAACGATCAGTGAACAGGTTGGCGAAATCAACGCCGTCCTTCGCGGCCACTATGCTTACTACGGTGTTGCCGGAAATCTCCGGAGCCTCGTAAAAGTCTATCGGGTCGTCGAGCGTTACTGGCGCAAGATGTTGTGTAGCCGCAGCTGGGCAGGTCGTTGCCTCACTTGGGACGCCTTCCACCAAATCAAAGAGCGGACACCATTGCTGAAACCAAAACTGCGCCTCCCATACGGGAGGCTGCAGGCACTAGCAGCGCTGTGAACCAACTACCGAAGAGCGTAGTGCGGTAAATCCGCGCGCTACGTTCTGTGGGAGCGCGAGGCGGGCGACCGCCTCGCGCGACCCGGTGGCGTCGAGCGATCGACGCCTCTACTCGACCCCATCAATCGATGGCCTTGTAGTCGCAGGTGACCCCGTAAAGCCAGAGTAACGCGCGTTCAGATGGCTTTGCACGCCAAACTACGATCTTCTACGATGTTGTACTCCCGACGGTAGCGGTTCGAGCCCGCTCGCACGGATTGTCTCAGCTGCAAAAAGGGCGACGAACCTCCTGCAAGTCAAGTAGAGGTCACAAGCGAGGCGTTGCCGGACAGCTCGCCCGAAGAGGGGGGCCGAGACCGACGGGCTCGGACGCGGGGGAAGGTTTTCGCCTCTGCGTGTCGACGCATGTCTGGTCCTTTCAGCTTTCGCGTGGGCCATAGAAGTTCGCCGAAAAATAGTCGATCAGTTCGGCAGCCTGGGTGCCTTGTCTGAATCGTCGCTGTTCATCGAAGTCGACGGAGGGCACCATATGGATGAATTGGTGGTCGGCGTACCGCTTCGGGATCGAGCCCACTGGACCGTAGGCCCGCTATATTGTTTGCCGCTTCGATCGCGGCGCCAATCATGACGTCGGCCAGCTGCACAGCTGGGCTCGTCCTTGAATCAACCTGTGTGACTTCTGCGAGCTTAAGCGGAAATTTAAGCGATGTAATTTCGGTTTGGCGAAACTCGATTTCCTGGTCGTGATCGATGAAACGCTGCAGCAGGTCATGATAGGTGAGCAGATTTTTCGATTGGTCGTGCTCGACGCGATAGGGCCCATCTGCCATCACTTCCATTCGGCTGATGAGCGACTGCAACACTACGAGGGCAACGTCGGTGTTCACGCTGGGCGTCGCGATTACCGAGGAACATTCGGGCGCGGCGGACTGGGCAAGTGGTCCAAGGGCCTCGGGGAATTCGCGCCAGCGCGTCGCGCGCGCTGCGGCAATAAGCGCCTTAAACGCCTCCGGCGTTTTGTCCTTGACGGCGTATTTGGAACGCCGCGAGCATGTTGTCGAAGGCCGCCTGTCCGAGAAAGGTAGGGCCGGACATCGTGAGCAACGACGCCATCGCGAAATTCTGCCCGTTCTCGTAGAAGTCGATGCCCCGCTCGTAGTAAAAGGGTTCCACAGCATAGTCCACGAACATGAGCACCAGCAGATAGTGCTTGTCACAGACATACGTCACGCATTTGTAGTGGGTGAGAAGGTCGCGTTGCAGCGAAGGCAGGCGCTCGTGATTGGGGGGGCGGCGCGATAGTGAAGATACTTGAGCTCCGGCGCCTGGAGTCGGGGAAAGTCTTCCCTGATGAGGCGAGCGGCATCTTCGTCGCTGATGGCCATCGCTGAAGCGCCCTGGAAGCGCTGGTCGGTGTTCAGGACGTCGAACCCCGTATATCCGCTTTCGTCGATGCGAAAGCACTCCATATCTACGTTCCTGGCAATGTGGACACGTCTTTCGCGGCATTTAAAGGAATCTCCCCCAAGCTTCCTTTGCTAAGCTATGCCTTCAGGTGTTCGAAATCGATGGGGCCGATTGCGATAGGGCGAATATCGCGCGGCGTCAGGGGGCGGCACCGAGCGACAACCCGGCCCTCGATGCTCTGAAAAGTAAAGGCGTTCATCGCTCGTATTCGCTTCGGATCAGCAGGGACACGAGTGCACATGGTCATTTCTATTTCCGACAGCACACCTCGCATTTGCAGTCCTTGCACACAGGTTCGTTGCATTGATTGGGAACCTGAATGATCGGATTCGAGTATCGGACGATCGTGATGACAGGCTGCCGCACATCGCCGGTTTCGTCGAAGGTGATCAATCCCCTGATCGTATTGAATTTCAGTTTCCGTATCTGCTCGACCACCCGATCGCGGTCGACGCTACCTGCTGCCTTCAGTGCCTTCACCCACACCTGCACCGAAGCATAGGCGTTGATCGCGGCACCGAATGGTGGAAGCTGACGCTCCTGCTTGAGTCGATCGACGAGCTTCTCGACCGCCGCTTTATCGCCCCATGACACGCCAAAGCGTTCGTCCGGACCATAGACCGCATACACATTGTCGCTTTTCGGCGCGGAATTCATGTCTCTGCTCAGAGAATATTGATCGTAAACGATAGCTACGTCTGACAAGGGCGTGTCGTCTGAAATAGCGTCTTTTACTGCGACATTCTTGACTTTGCCGGAGGCTAGCGACTGGAAACGATCGAGCCAAACCTTTTGATGGCGACCTCCGACAAGCAAGACATTCTTGCCTGAGATGGCGTCGCTCAGAGCGACGACCGCGATTGCTGCCGCCCGGTCTTGTCGTTCGGCAATCCGAAACAGCGGGACCGACTTGCCCCGGTTGCGTTCGGTAAGTAGGGGGGCAGTCGTCACAGGGTCGATCTGGAGGACACCGACTTCTTGATATACTGCGGAAGCGGCAATGCTCGCGCCAGAGCACGAATGGCCGATTGCGAGGACTACGCGATCTTGCAGAACCGCTTGGCGTGCCATCGCGCTCGCCCAGTCAGGCTTGCATTGGTCGTCCATCTCTACGAGACGAACTTTGTGTTTGAGCTCGCCTGAAAGCCGTGAGTCCTCGAGCGCGAGTTTGACGGCGAGCGCCATGGATGGACCTGCAGCGCCCGGCATTGACATATCTGCAATGACTGCGATCGGTAGCTCGTCTTCCGCTCGCTGCCGCGTTCACGGTGCCCAAGGTCAAGAGCAGATCGCAAGCGGCGTCGATGCCGCGTCTCGACAAGACGCGAGACAGAACGAAGACGTGGGTCATGTGGCGCGCTCATGACATTTTGGCGGAGCCCCGCACTCCGACGGATAGTCGGGGCAACGCTTAGCGTCGAGCTCCTTGTAGCAATCGCAACCGATGAACTCTCTGGCCTTGACTAGGGTTTGCTAGTAGCCCGAATTTGCCCAATCCTCCAAAAGCGGATCGAAGAAGATCAAGAAATTGTCCGCATCGTCGAACAACGAAGATGAGCAAAGTCGATCTGCGTCGCACCGCTTGCTTTGGATACAGCCATGCACATCAGCAAGGAATTTGGGCACTTCCAAGAGGGCTTCGTTCCTGCTGCCATCGCTGCGCACCCATTCCGAGATCAGCTTTTTGCGGTCTTCGAGCTTGGTTTGTTGGTAGCGTTCTCGGTTTCCCGGCTGATCCCAATAGGAGTTGACGGACCTAAATCGCTGCCCGATGTCGCCGCTGCTGGAGCGTTGCAACGTCTTTTCGGTCGGGGTCTGCATGTTGGGCAATACGGTCGGCGTAAATACGTACACAAGGACGGCGAATGCAAGTCCGCCGGCTGCTCTGATCGCAAGTCCACCGACGTCGTATCGTACATTCAGGAAGCCTGGGATCGTACCTCCAAGCACGCCGCAGGCGACGGACAAGAGGATCCGCATGAAGACGACCGAGTTGGGACTGATATCCTGTTCAGGACGAGCAATGATGTACGCGCAGAATAGAACGATGAAAATGGTTAGTCCGAGGGCGACATAGCGCTCCGGCCGGTGATCTTCTGGTGGTCGCGGATCAGCCAATTTATCTTCTCCGATCAGTCATTTCCGTAGCAAACACTTGACATGGCTCTTTATCGTCCGCGCCGCCGCCGATCGTTATGACGCTCACGGTCGAGTTGCTGCAAACAGGCTTCCATCCCGGACTTCCGGCCGGGCTTGCTCCGCTTCGCTAAGTCGTTGCTGCTCCGACTGATATTTTCGGTGCAGAGGTCCTCGCCGGTCGCATGGGGCATAATGTCTGGTGGCGTCCGCAGCGTGGTACTGGGGCCGAGCAAGCTGTGGTGAGGCTGAAGATCGCCATCGGATCGCTAGATGCTGCGCAGCTCTCTGTGTGAGACTGTTCCACGGGAAAATGCCCAATGCAACTGGCGGGTGCAAATTTCTGTAGCCGCGACGGCGCAAGGATGCCGATTTTGGGTGGGGACTGAGGTTCGAGCTATTCGGAGGAGCGTGGACGAGCCGAGCTTGCTCATTTCGAGGGGGCCGACAACAATGAGTAGTGATGCGGGGGCGTCATTGGATGCGAGTATCCCTTCTGACAAGGACACAAAGCAGGCGTCACCGTCTCCGATCAAGCCTGCGCATAGTCCGTTTCGACGGACAACCGACTTGTTGCAGCGCCTTTCACCTGGGAAAATGCGAATTGGTTTTTTCATCGGGGCAGGATGCCCCCTGTCGGTTCGGGTTACCGATGGAAACGGCACGAAGCCGCTGATACCGGACATCGCTGGATTGACCGCTCAGGTGAAGACGGTTCTGGACGGCTCAGGCGAGTTGAAGCAGGTTGCCGAGATCGCCTGGTCGCGCATCGTGGCTCGTGGTGTGGGGACGCCGACGATCGAGGACGTATTGAGCCATATCCGCACGCTCAAGTCGCTTTGCGGCGCTGGTGCGATCGATGGCTTCACGGGCGAACAGCTTCACAAGCTCGACCTCGCGATCTGCGAACACGTTCGCGCGATCGTCAGCGTTTCATTGCCGAATGGCGATACGCCATATCATGTGCTCGCAAGCTGGATCCAGGCAATCGACCGCGAAAAACCGGTGGAGATATTCACCACGAACTACGATCTGCTGCTGGAGCAAGCTCTAGAGGAGCAGGGCGTCCCATATTTCGATGGCTTTGTCGGATCGGATACTGCGTTCCTCGACCATGAATCGATGGCACAGGATGATCTGCCGTCGCGCTGGGCGCGGCTATGGAAAATCCATGGTTCAGTCAATTGGTGGATGACCAAAAAGGCCAAGATACGGCGCAGCCGGGACAAGATCGATGGCGAGCAATTGCTTATTTACCCGTCCCATCTCAAATATGATCAGAGCCGGCAGATGCCCTATTACGCGATGCTTGACCGGCTCGCCACGTTCCTACGTTCAGACCAGTGCGTGCTACTGACGTGCGGCTATTCATTCGCAAGGTAATCCAAACGCATCCTGCCTTGCGATGTCTTTCAACGATCGGAGCAGTGCACCGAAAGCAGTCGCTTTGGCAGAGAAGCATGCCAACCTAACTGTGCTCGCTGCAGACGGCGGGATTGTCGGAACGGTGGACCGCGGCTGGGACAGTACACATCGGGACGGCAACCCGGCCTACGCAATCGCAGTAAGCAAAGACGTCATGTCGGGTCGAACGGCCGCCCCTGCGGATCAATGCAAGTGGCTGCTTGGAGACTTCAAGGCTTTTGGCCAGCTTTTGGCTCATCAGCTCGCCAGCAGGGACATTGAACAGGAAGCCGGCGATGCGCTCTGATCCGACCCTCATCGGTACGGTACAGGATGTGGCTGGAACGGCCGTGAGTGTTGCATTGGTCCGCGAGTCCGCGACGGGTCTGAGCTTTTACAAGGGTGAGTCCCATCGCATTGGCCAGGTCGGCAGCTTTGTCCGCATTCCGCTCGGCTACACGTCGCTGTTTGGCATCGTCTCTCAGGTCGGGGCGGGCGCCGCCCCAAAGGCTGAGGGCGATGCCCGTCCCTGGGGCAACCAATGGCTTAGCATCCAGTTGGTGGGAGAGCGCGGTCGCAACGGTCAGTTCGAGCGGAGTGTCTCGCAACATCCAACGATCAACGACGCGGTCCATATCGTCACGGAGGACGACCTTCGGGAGATCTATGGTCCTGGTGATCCCGTCGATTTCGTGAGCGTTGGCCGGCTGGCGAGTGCCGAATCCATCCCAGCGCTGGTCAACATCAACAAGCTCGTGACGCGCCACTGCGCTGTAGTCGGAACGACGGGAGCCGGAAAATCAACGACGGTGGCGGGGTTGCTGGCCGCGCTTTCCGAACCGCAGCGTTATCCATCCTCTCGCATCGTGATCCTGGACATCCACGGTGAATACGCGAAGGCACTTGCTGATCGGGCAACGGTCTTTCGCATCACACCAGATACCGAAAAGGACGAGAAGGCGCTCGTCATTCCGTTCTGGGCACTCGAGGAATTGGTCAAGTTATCTTTCGGAAAGCTCGATGATCGGCAGGCCGCCGTCGTCGCTGACAAGGTGGTTGAGCTGAAGGCCGAAGCTCTCAGCAAACAACCACGTGAAGGCATAGATTCGAATCGGCTGACGGTTGATACACCGGTACCTTTCTGCATCCACAAATTGTGGTTTGAATTCCATCAGAGAGAGCATCGGACCGTAATTCCGAAGCCTGGTGCTGCCGCGGATGAAATCGAGCCAGCTTATGTGCTAGGCGCCGATGGCAAGCCCTCTCAGCCGGGGGATGCGATGTCTGTGACGCCTCCGCTCTACAGGACCGTAAAAACATCGGGGCCGCCCGCGGAGCGCGTCAACTGGGGGCCCGATGCGCTCAACATCAGGCAACAGCTCGCTGTACTGGCTTCCAAGTTGCGAGATCCCCAGTTCGCATTTCTTTTCAACCCAGCGGACTGGACGCCGCAGCTCGATGGCACCGTAAAGCAGGATCTCGATGGGGTGCTGAAAGATTGGATCGGCACTTCGTCCCCGATCACCATCCTGGATCTGTCCGGAACACCATCCACAGTTCTTAATGATCTGGTCGGGGCGTTGCTTCGCATTCTTTATGATGCGCTGTTCTGGGCAAGGAATCTTCCCGAGGGTGGTCGTGAGCGCCCTCTGATGGTCGTCTTGGAAGAGGCCCATGCTTATCTAGGCAAAGAGCACGCGGGGCCTGCTGCCTCGGCGGTTCGCCGAATTGCCAAAGAGGGCCGAAAGTATGACGTCGGGGTTATGATCGTAAGCCAGCGGCCATCCGAAATCGATCCGACGATCCTGTCACAGTGCGGTACCATCTTTGCCATGCGATTGGCCAACGATCTCGATCGGGGGCAGGTGGCTGGCTCGGCGTCTGACAATCTGAAGGGATTGTTCGACATGCTTCCCATTCTCCGAACTGGAGAAGCAATTATTGTCGGCGAAGCGGTCAGTTTGCCGATCAGAACTCTTATTGATCCTCCCGACTAGGGACGGCGCCCAGACAGCAGCGATCCTCGAGTGGTCGTCCGTGGTGATCCCAACAAGGACGGGTACGAGGGCGAGGGTGGATGGGCAGTCAATCGGCATGACGAAGATTATGCGATCGTCATGCGACAATGGCGGAAACAGTCCCCCCGCTACGAGCACAAAAAGAGTTCGACCAAGTCGGCATTGCCAGGAAAGAAGAAGTCATGAATTGGATTGAAACACCCGAGTCGTCGACCATTGCGCGCTTTGTCTACGATGGATCAAGGCAGGTTCTCATCGTCGAATTCAACAACGGCGGACGTTACGAATACTACGATGTCCCCGAAGCCGCCTATGATGGGTTCGTTCGGGCAGCCTCCAAAGGCCAATTCCTGGCTCAAAACATCAAGGGATCGTATCGGTACGCACGCGCGTGATAGCCGGTCTCCGGTTTCATTTGAAGCGAGGTCAAGAAGGCTTTGGTCGTCCGTTCTTTAATCGCGGGCACGGTGTCAACCCCGATAGACAAAAATGATCCGCTGCCGGGTTCATGGTTCTTTCCGCGGTCGTCTCTATGCAGGAGCGCCGCATGATGGCGTTCAAAAGGCGTGGCATCTCGATGTGAAGAGCGCGGTGCGTAAAGCCCGCAGGGACGACTTCGAGATTGCCCACACCTTCGTCCCGGCAGGGACGCTTGTTCCGCCGAAGGCGGATCCGGGCTGGTTTAAGACTGGTTCATGCGGTGCGCATCTCTGCCTGGAATTCGGTGCCGTCGGTCCAGATAGCATGGAGGATGACAGCTATTTTGCGAGCCACGGCAACCTTGGCCTTTTTGGCGCCGATGCGTTTGGCCAGCTTGCTGCCCCAGCGCTTGAGCGCAGAACCTCGCCTGACAACGGTCAGCAGGACGTTCGCGGCCTCGAACAGATAAGTTCGCATCTGGTGGTTGCCGCGCTTGGAGATGCGGCCAGTACGATCCATCTCGCCGGATTGATAACGTCTTGGTGTCAGGCCTAGATAGGCACCCACGTCGGCGGAATGTTTGAAGCGAGTGGGGTTGTCGATGGTTACGACGAAGGACAGGGCAGTCAGGGGACCGATACCGGGAACGGTCATCATTCGCCGAACAGCTTGGTCGCCTTTTGCCACTGCCAGGAGCTGTCGATCGAACCTCTCAATTTGCTCGGTCAAACAGGACTGGGCAAGGACCAGCGGTGCGAAAATATCTTGTAAATCCGGCGCTTCAGCAAGCACGGCGTCGACTTTGCGAGCCAAGTTCGTCGAGCTGGCCTTGCCGAGCACTATTCCCAACCCCTTGCACAGACCTCGCATTTGGTTGTCAATATCTCGCCGCAGATTCACCAGCTTGGTTCGAGCCGCCAGCATCGAACGGGTTTTCCAGCTCTCCGCCCCCTTCACCGCAGCTTCCCGATACCATCCCATGCGGGCCATTTCGGCCAACCCCTTGGCGTCGTTCTGGTCCGACTTGTTGATGCGCATCGATAACGCTGCGTTGGCATGACGCGCATCAAGGCAAATGACCGGAAAGCCCAGCGCCTTGAGTTGGTGCCAAAGCCAGTTCGATAGCGAGCCTGTTTCAAAAACGATCCGCTCAGCATTGTCGGCATGACGCCGCAAGAGATTAGCGATGACCTCTGGATTGGTGGGCACGCAACCTTCGAATGTCACGCTGCCGGTCTGATCCAAAACGCAAATGCTGGTTTCTTCCATAGAGATGTCCAGACCTACGTACTGCTTCATAGCGCTGCTCCCTTTCGATAATCCGCTAAGGCCGATCCTACCAACCCTCGTATCTTCAAGAAGACGCCAGCCGCGATTACGCCATGTGAAGAACTTCTAGGCCTTTGAGCGGGAGTCGTTTTTTCTGAGGAGAGGAGTTTTGAGATTGCAGGTTTTCGGGCTTTGATGGCCCAAAAGCTTGCGATTTTGCTTTTGAGGATTGAACGAAGCCGCTGGCGCGGCATTTGAGGAGAGGTGGTAACGGCCGCCTCTTGTCTGAGAGGATCGAGGGTTTTCCGAGCCCAACCCTTCAGACAGGAGGTTTTCCGATGGCCCAGGTGAGCCCTCTCCGGCGACGCATGATCGAAGCATGACGGTCCGCAATTTGTCGCCGGCGACGCAGCGGTCATATCTCAACGCGGTATCGAAGTTCAGCCGATATTTTGGCCGATCGCCCGACCATTTGGGCTTGGAGGATGTCCACGCGTTCCAGGTTCATCTGGTTGCGACGGGGATATCATGGCCTGCGCTTAATCAGATTGTCTGCGCGTTGCGCTGTTTTTACAGCGTGACGCTCGGCCACAGCACGATCCCGGAGCGCATCGCCTACGCGCGGGAGCCACGCAAGCTGCGGGTCGTGCTGAGTGCCGACGAGGTGGTGAGCTTTTGCCCCGCGACCTCACAGAACCCTCAAGATTCCGTCGGATCGCGCGTCGTGATTCCTTCGGTCGGATCGGAGGGAACGATGAAGCCGAAGGAACGACGCGACAGCGGACAAGCCGATCTCCTGCGCTCCCGGCTGGACGCGATCATCGACATGAACCATGCGCTGGTGAAGCTTTCGCGGACGATCGACTGGTCGTTCCTCGAAGAGCGGTTCGGCGCGGTCCATGAGGATAAGCCGGGCCGGCCGCCGCTGCCGACGCGCTTGATGGCGGGACTTGCCATCCTCAAGCATACCTACGACCTCTCCGACGCGGTCTTGTGCGAGCGCTGGGTGGAGAACCCCTATTACCGTGTGCCTCGTAGCTGGTGCGTATCTGCCGGCGCAACTGCGTTGGGCGAAGTCGCAGCCAACGTTATTCAGCGCTTAAAGATGCGATCGGGGCGCCTGGGGTCATACTGTGGGAGTCAAAACGGACCAAGAATTTTCCGCCTAGCGACGCCACAAGTCTGCGCGGTTGCGACCAGCGTTCCGTTTTGACAAACCTTGGTATAGGTTTGGCAACCCATTCTATACTATCCACTTACCTTTGTAGAGTTGAGCACCCGTCAGTTTGGTTCTACGTTCAATATCGAAGCTGGATCATTGGATCGAGCGGTCGACACGAAGCCTTGAGCCGGCTTAATTCCTTGCTGGAAGTCGTTGCGTTCCATTCAGACCTGAGGACGAGACTAAATGGAAACACGTGAGCCCACATCTTGACGCGGACCTCAGGCTGATTGCCCGCAAAAAACATGGCTCTTTATCTTGGGAAGGTGCTCCCCCTATTCGAGATCGCGATCAGCGATCAGCATGGCAAGGCCGACGTTCATCCAAGCAACGAGGATGGAAGAAGCGGAGGATTGAGCTCTCCGCTTAGGAACGTGCGAGCCTTTAGAGCAGGCGTTTCCGCTTCCCTCATAATACGGGCCTTAGCCGCATCGCCGCATTGATGACCATGGCCATAGCGCGACTTGCTAGCGAATTTGCGTCACCCTCTTGAATGCGAGCCGAGATGGCATTTACCGAGCTTTTCATCAAACGTCCGGTGTTGTCTGTCGTCGTCAGTCTCCTGATCCTGCTGATCGGACTTCGCGCGGCCACCGTTCTACCGATCCGGCAGTATCCCGAGCTGTCTAATACGGTCGTCAATATCACGACCTCCTATCCTGGCGCCTCTGCCGACATGATCCAGGGGTTCATCACCGCTCCCCTGGAGCAGGCAGTCGCTTCCGCCGAGGGCGTCGACTACATCACTTCCTCATCGGTGCTCGGCACGTCGACGATCCAAGCCTACATCAAGATCAATTTCGATCCCAATAAGGCGCTCACCGAGGTGCTCTCTAAGGTCAACTCAGTCAAATATTCAATCCCGAAGGAATCAAACGATCCGGTCGTCACTAAGTCAACGAGTCAGACCACCGCTGTCATGTATATCGCCTTCTCTAGCGACGAACTGACGGCCAGCGCGACCTCCGACTATCTCTCCCGCGTCGTGCAACCGGTTATGTCAACCGTCGACGGCGTCGCAGCGACAGACATCCTGGGCGGCCAGAGTTTTGCGATGCGGCTTTGGCTCGATGCTGCGAAAATGGCGGGGCACGGCGTGTCGCCGGCTGATGTTTCAGCTGCAATCGCCGCCAACAACTTCCAGGCGGCGGCCGGCCAGACCAAGGGCTATTTCACTATCTCCGACGTCACGGCAAATACCGATCTGCGGAGTGTCGATGACTTCAAGCGCATGATCGTCAAAGCCAACGATGGCGGTCTTGTGCGCATTGAGGACATTGCGACAGTCGAGCTTGCCGCGCAGACCACAGACGTCAGCGTCGCGATGAACGGTGAGCACGCGGTCTTCATTGGCGTGCGGGCGAGCCCGCAGGGCAATCCGCTGAACATAGTGCGAGGCGTTCGCGCGCTGTTTCCAGAAATGGAGCGTAACCTGCCGCCATCGCTGAAGATGAAAGTGGCCTACGACTCCACAAAATTCATTCAATCATCGATCGATGAAGTGGAAAAGACTCTCATTGAGGCCGTCATGATCGTCGTGGTGGTTATCTTCCTATTCCTGGCCTCGCTGCGGTCGGTCATCATTCCTGTCGTCACCATCCCGTTGTCGCTTGTTGGCGTCTGCAGCATGATGCTGGCGCTGGGGTTTTCATTCAATCTCCTGACCCTCCTTGCGATCGTGCTCGCGATCGGTCTCGTGGTCGACGACGCGATTGTCGTGGTGGAGAACATTCATCGCCATCTAGAAGAGGGTGCGCCGCCCCTGCAGGCTGCTAAGGGGGGCGCGCGCGAGATCGTTGGCCCCGTTGTCTCCATGACGATTACATTGGCCGCCGTATACGCCCCAATCGGCTTTCTCGGCGGCCTCACCGGTGCGCTGTTTCGCGAGTTCGCGTTTACGCTGGCGGGGGCGGTGATCGTATCGGGCGTGATTGCTTTGACGCTGTCGCCGATGATGTGCTCGGTGTTCCTGAAGAGCGCTGAGGAGGGGCGGTTTGCCGGATTTGTGAACCGCGTGTTCGGCGCCATGACACGCTGGTACGGGCGCAAGCTAGACCGCTCGCTCGACTATCGCCCGATTACCGGGCTGTTCGCGCGCTGACCCTGCTGGGACTCGTCGGCTTTCTGTATATGCATACTTCCAAAGAACTCGCGCCCGAGGAGGATCAAGGCATCGTATTCGCACTAACCAAGGCGCCGAAATACGCCAATATTGACTACCTCGACTATTACGGCGCCAAGCTCGAAAAGGCGTTCCAGAAGTTTTCCGAGACCGATTTGAGCTTCGTGCTCAACGGCACTAGCGGCCCGCAGGGTGGCATGGCTGGCATGTTGCTCAAGCCATGGGACGAGCGCAAGCGGTCATCGATCGCGCTAAAGTCCGTTGTCCAGGCGGAGCTGTCCAAAATCGAAGGCATTAACGCATTTGCTTTTAGCTTGCCGCCGCTTCCGGGCGGTTCGAGCGGCCTACCAGTGCAGATGGTGATCAATTCGACGCTCGGCTTCCAATCCGTCTATGAGCAGATGTCGAAGCTGAAGGATGCCGCGCGCAAGAGCGGTCTCTTCATGGTTAGCGACTCTGACCTCGAGTTCAACCAGGCCGGTGGTGCGGATCAAGGTCGATCGATCCAAGGCCAACGATCTTGGCATCACCATGCAGAACATCGGTAACGCGCTCGCCACCCTACTTGGCGGAAACTACGTCAATCGCTTCAACCTGCAGGGCCGCTCCTACCAGGTGATCCCGCAGGTGCCGCGCGAGAAGCGCCTGGCACCGGAAGCAATCGGGAGCTTTTATGTGAAGACTGCGACGGGCTCGATGCTCCCGCTGTCCACCGTAGTCTCCATCGAGACTGCGACTGATCCGAACGCACTCACCCACTACAACCAGCTCAACTGCGCGACTTTTCAGGCCGTGCCGATGCCCGGTGTTACGATCGGCCAGGCAGTGGACTTCCTGGAAGCGGAGGCAAAGAAACTGCCCGCAGGCTTCAGCCACGACTTCCTCGCCGACGCCCGCCAGTATGTGCACGAGGGTAACCAACTGCCCATCACCTTTGCATTTGCACTCATCATCATATTCTTGGTGCTTGCGGCGCAGTTCGAAAGTCTGCGCGACCCCCTCATCATCATGATCAGCGTGCCGATGGCGATAGTCGGCGCCTTGATCCCGCTATTCTTTGGCTTGGCGACGATGAACATCTACACCCAGGTCGGACTGTTGACGTTGGTCGCTTTGATTTCCAAGCACGGCATCCTGATGGTTGAGTTTGCCAATAAGCTGCAGCTCAAGGAGAGACTTGACCGTCGCTCGGCGATAGAGATGGCGGCGCGCGTGCGACTTCGTCCAATCTTGATGACCACGGCGGCGATGGTCACGGGCCTCATACCCTTGTTGACCGCAACGGGAGCTGGTGCCGCGAGCCGCTTCTCGATCGGGCTCGTGATCGTCGCTGGCATGTCTGTCGGCACGCTGTTCACGCTCTTCGTGCTGCCCGCGGTCTATGTCGCGATCGCGTCCGATCACCGAGCCAATGCGAGTTCCGGTCGCGCGAAGAACGCAGCCGAGCTCAACCTCACTGACGCTGCGGATCCCCAGCTGGCCAAGCGATGACGCTAAAAATCCATGCGGATTGGCTCGATTGCTGCTCTAGACAGGGCATTGCTCGCCGACCGCGGTGATTTGATGGGTCCGACATTCGTGACGATACCGAAGGATGATTCCCGGCTGCTGCGCTCGTCTCTACCTATCGTTCGCTCGCGGTGAAGCACTACACCGCAAGAGATACGACTGCTTCATGGTGCCGGTGTGATGAGCGACGGACCCTGGGACGGCTTCACGCTCCCTCCCGCATCGAGATATTCACGCCCGTGGTGCCGAGCTTGGGGAGCATCAGATGGTCGGCGAAGAGCACGTCAGCGATCCGTTGCTGCTCCGCCACGGCGAATTGCCGGACATCCACGGCAGCGGAACGCCCAAGCTCGACCTCGCCGGGCGCAGAGAGAACTCATGCTTCCCTATAAAAAGGTGACGTTGCCATAACGAAGACCATTGATCGTCAAACCGAAAAACAGACTGACACGTATTGGCTGAGTGATCGTAGTCGGGTAGTGGGAAGTACGGTACGGCTTTCGTTGTACGACCGAAGTCGATAATTGGAGCAACTGTTGAACCTCTGCACTTGACCACGGCCACTATCACTATGAAGGCTGCTGGAGCTGCCAAGCGAGTGGTCAGAATCTGCCGCCATCCCGATGACCAATGTTCACGCCTGGTTCCCTGACGGGTGATCCGACGCCCTCCGGAGTGGGAAAGTTAAGGAAATGCCTGAGTTTGATGCTGCTATGTTTTTTCTGGCCGCAACGACGTGCTTTGCGGCCTTTGTAAATGGAGCCATCGGCTACGGGTTTTCGTCGCTCACTGTACCCCTTGCGCTTATTTTCTACACCAATCGCGTTCTCAACCCCGCCATTGTCATCATCGAAGTCTTCGTCAACGTCTACGTCCTCCTCATCAATCTGAAGGGTGTGCCGGCGGCTTGGAGACGAGTGTTTCCCATCTTGCTTGGGCTCTTGCCGGGCATTGCGCTCGGCGGCTATGCGTTGGCCTCGCTGCAGCCGGGCTGGATCAAATTCGCTACCTACACGATCATTCTGCCCCTGATCCTCCTGCAAGCCGCGGGTTGGCGGCGCCCTATCGAAGCAAGCTGGCTGATCGGTCTGCCATTCGGGTCGATGCTGGGCATCCTCTATTCGGTGACGACTATCTCTGGCCCGCCTTTGGCGATGCTGTTTAACAATCAGGGCCTCGTCAAAAACGAATTTCGCGCTGGCCTAGAGCGTTTCACGTTTTTATTGAAGCGTATCCGGCGTTGGCGAAGTAGTTTTTGCATTCGTCTGGCTGGATGGTTTGGATGAGTTCGCCGAGGTGGCGGCTGATCTCGTCGATGGTGCGTTTTTGGGCGGCGCGCATCCAGTGCTTAATCTTGGCGAAGGTCTGTTCGATCGGATTGAGGTCAGGCGAGTAAGGCGGCAGGTACCAAAGCCTGGCTCCAGCGGCCCTGAGGATGCGGCGGAGCGCAGCCGACTTGTGGCTGCCGAGATTGTCCATGATGACGACGTCGCCAGGCTTCAGCGAGGGCAGCAGGATCTGCTCGACATAGGCACGGAAGCATTCCCCATTGATCGGCCCGTCGAACAGGCAGGGAGCCGCGAGGCGGTCGTAACGCAGTGCGCCAAGGAAGGTCATCGTGCGCCAGTGGCCATGTGGTGCGAAGCCGCGAAGGCGAGTTCCTTTCGGTGCCCATCCGCGCAGCGGAGCCATGTTGGTCTTGATCCAGGTCTCGTCGATGAAGACGAGGCGCTGAGGATCAAGACCAGCCTGCCACGATCGCCAGCGTCGCCGTCTGCGGGCCACATCAAAGCGGCCTTGTTCAAGAGCGAACAGTGTTTTTTTTGAACCGCAGCCCCTCGCGGTGCATGAACAGCCACACCGCATTATGCGAGACTTCGACCCCGCGCGCCGCCAACTCGTCTTTCAGCGCGTGCAGCGTCAGATGCGGGGTCTGCCTGATCCGCTCCTTGATGAAGTCGCCGTGCGGATCCAGCGCAGACTTGCGCTGTCGGCCCATCCTGTCCGGCTTGACAGAGCCGGTCGCTCGATAACGCTGCGACCACTTCACCACCGAGGAGACCGCGACGCCAAAACGCAAGGCCGCTGAGCGGCAACTCTCACCCTTCGATACCGCCGCCACCACCCGCTTCCGCAGGTCATTGGAAAGGGGTCTGACCATCGATGCTGGCCTCCAATCCAGCCAGCATCTTGAATCATATTCGCCGCTGAACCGGAATCCCTCCAGATTCAGTAATTTCGTGAACCGCTCTAGCCCTGGTTCGCGTGGCGGAATCGAGCGTTACCGCCTTCGTCTATTGCAAGCTCGGCTTGTTCATTTCCGAAAGCGGCAGCCTGCTCTATGTTTTTATACCCAGCGTTGTGCTCGGCATCCCGTTGGGATCCTACGTCATCCGCCGGCTTGATCCGGAGATATTCCGACGCGTCTGCATGAGCTTTGATGCTTGGATCGTGGGCTTCGGTCTGTCACGGGGGCTGATCGAGCTCGCTCTAGTGCAGAGTCCCTGGGCTTATAGCGTGATGGTGACGACGATACTGATTGATCTCTGCCTGCTATACTTGTTCTTTACCACGCACAGTCCGACTTGGTCAGAGCGACGATCCCGGCGAGCTGCGGACATAAACGCCTGAGGATGCCGGCGGGCGCCTCGGTATCGAATGCGCGCGCGGCATGGACCCGACCAGGCCGATCGAAAAGGTAATCGATGAGCGCACGCGACCCGACGCCGCCCTTTTCAGCCCCGAGCATTGTGGTATGGGGGATCTGGTTGGTTGATTGCTCCAAGACAACCCAGCAACACCGGCGCCGGGAACTTGGAATCAGAGAACAACCCTTACCTTTTGCAGGCTGATGTTGCCGCGGTGTCGTTCGAAGTGGTTGTGGTCGTCGCCCGCGAGCGCCAAACGAGAAGCAAACGGATCACTCGAGACACAAGCACACCGAGTGCGGCGGGGGGAGCCACCTGGCAGCCTGCATCCGGGAATGAATATTGGAATTCCACAGGTATCGGGCCGACATTGACGGCTCGCGGGCGATCGCCGTCCGGTTCGATAGCCACCCGGACGCATTCCTGCTCTATTCCGGTTGCCCGGAAGCTTTCGGCGGGCACGTGATACGCTCCAATTCTACCGATCCGGATTAGGACCTGCGTTTGCGAGGAGCGACGCGAAAACGCATGAAGCTGCTGGCTGACGGGAGCGCTTTCGGAGAAGCCAGACGCAAAGGCAGAGGCGTCGATCGCGCCGCACGAATAACGGGATCCGAAATGGACCGTCGCGCACCAGTTCACGAGTGACGTTGGCATACTGGGCATAACCAAGCTGTCCTTCGGCCTCCGCGATTGTGCCAAACCAAGTTAGGTGTTGATCTAGAACCTGCTCTGGTGATGTTCGCTGTATTGATCTCGTAACACTGTGCCGTTGCTTGTGATGACAGCTTCCGGATTGGCTGAAAATGCTGTCATAAAACTTACGGCCGTGTTCCCGCCAATTACGCGCAGGGGCTTGGCGCCGTCGGCTTTGTACGTTTTGCGACAAATCTTCCTTGAGCTGTTGCGCCTCCGACTGTCGGAGACTAGCAAAGACTATCGTCATTCGTAGGGCTAGCTTATCCGAGAAGATAGGCGAAACACCGTATCAGGGTGCTCGACAATCACTCTTATTTGACGCTTGCCCCGCGAGACTTGGCCCAGTTTTGCGACGGCATCGCATTTCAGGGATGAAATTGTCGACTTGAGGCCATCATCGTCGAGCTGTGGGCCGCTTGCAGGCGACGCTCACAGGATGAGGGGCGCAGCGCTCACGAGCCCGTTCTCTCAGGAGTGCCTGTGATAATATCCGCCAATTGGTCTGCCGGGCTGCTTGGGACGCGGCTCGCATTTTTGGTTGCCGGATTCGGCCTCGCTGCCTGGGCGCCTTTGGTGCCGCTCGCCAAGGAGCGGCTCGCGGTAGATGACCGCATGCTTGGCCTTCTTCTGCTCTGCCTCGGGACTGGATCCGTCGCCGCTATGCTTTTGACCAGCTTGTCGAATACGCGGTACGGCAGCAAGCCCGTCATCCTCGCGGGTGGACTTGGTGTCGCGCTCATCCTGCCGTGGCTTGCTGTTGCTGGCACACCTCTCAGGCTCGGTGCCACGCTGTTTGCTTTCGGCGTTTCACTCGGCCCGATCGATGTAGCCATGAACATTCATGCGATCGAATTGGAGCGGGCCACCGGCCGTCCATTGATGTCCGGCTTCCACGCCCACTATAGCATTGGGGAATTCACCGGCTCTGCCGCCGTGACCTCGTTCCTCTCGCTGCAGTTTGGCCCGTTTATCTCGACGTTGGTCTGTTCGGCATTAATGATGATCGCGATTTTGTCGGCTAGGCCGCGGTTGCTCGCGACGGGATTGAGGCAGCAGGGGCTGTTGTTTGTCTTGCCCCATCGCAGTGTGTTGTTAATAGCCGTGCTCGCGGCTATCACCTTTCTTGTCGAAGGTGCAATGCTCGATTGGAGCGCTTTGCTTCTCGTTGGGCGAGATCTTCTCGCGGAGGCGCATGGGGGCCTTGGTTGTATGCTCTTCTCAATCGCGATGACCGCAGGGCGTCTCGGCGGAGATGCCTTGGTCGCGCGTATCGGTGACCGTGCTACATTAATGCTCGGGACTCTGCCGATCGTGACAGGCTTCTTGGCTGTGGTGGCCGCCCCGGTTGCGTTGATTGCTATGGCGGGGTTCCGGCTTATTGGATTGGGTATTTCAAATGCTGTACCCGTACTGTGTCGGCGCGCCGGCAAACAGAAATTGATGGTGGGCGTCATGCAGGGACCACGCGCTGAGGGCTGATCTGGTCAGCTAGAAAGATCTCGCGGAATGGTTTGTCGCGAGGTCACAATGTCCAAGGATAGTCGTAAGGATAGCGATAAGGGTAGGCATACGCCTATCCTAGAAAACGGCGCCGACACGCTGCAGCGTGTCGAGATCATCACCGGGACGGGCCGGCGTCCGCGCTGGTCGACCGATGCGAAGGCGGCGATTGTCGCGGAGAGTTTTGCGCCGGGTGTAAGCGTGTCCGCGGTGGCGCGGCGACACGACATCAGTCCAAGTCTGTTGTTTCTCTGGCGTCGCCAGGCCACGCGGGCGCAGGTCGTGGAGCGCGGGGACAGAGGCATGCCACCTGGCTTTGTGCCGGTCGCGATCACCGGCTGCGGGGGCCAATTGCCGAGTGAGGAGCAGGCGGCGATCGAGATCGACGTCGGCGCGGTTCGCATCCGTGTCAGGGGGACAGTCGACCGGCGGGCACTGTGCGAGGTGCTGGCGGCAGTCGGGACGGTTGGTCGATGATCGGGCTTCGACCTGGGTTGTCGATCTGGATTGCGACGCAGCCGGTCGATTTCCGTCGTGGCATGGACTCGCTGGCGATGCTGGTGAGCGAGGCCTTTGGAGCCGATCCGTTCGACGGCGGACTTTATGTCTTCCGCTCCAAGCGCCGAGATCGCGTGAAGATCCTGACTTGGGATGGAAGCGGGCTTGTCCTTTACTACAAGAGAATCGAGGGGCAGTTCACCTGGCCGCCGATCAAGGAAGGCGTCATGCCGCTGTCTCATGCTCAGCTCTCGGTGCTGCTCGATGGCTCGGACTGGAAGCGTGTGCCGATGCGAATTGTGGATCAGCCAGTACGAGCTGGTTGATCCTTATCAAGAGTCGTTCGTCACTCATGCGGAGTTGTTGTAGAATCACTTTGCATGAGTGATTTGCCTTCCGATCCAGCATTGATCCGGCAAACCGTGATGGCGCTATCGTCACGGCTTGCGGCGTTGTCGGCGGAATGCAGCTCGCTTTCGGTCGAGCGTGATGCCGCGATCGCCCAACGCGACGCTGCGATCCAGGAGAACGACAAGCTCCTGATGATCCTGTCACAGTACAAGCGCACGGTCTTCGGTCCCCGCTCCGAGACACTGGATCTCGGACAGCTGTCTCTCTTCACCATCACGGCACAGGCGGCTCGTGCCGCCGCCAACGACGACGTGACCGGAGGCAGGCTGCCTGACGGAGCGGAGGGCCGTGGAAAGCGACCGGCGCGACGCAACCGGGGGAAGCTTCCGGAGCATTTGCCGCGCATCGATGTCGTGATCGATATCGAGAGCCACATCTGCCCCTGCTGCAGCGAGCAGCTGCACAAGATCGGGGAGACCGTCAAGGAAGCCTTCGACGTCATTCCGATGCAGTACCGGGTCAAGCGCATTGTGCGTCCACGGTACGGCTGCCGGGGATGCCGCCAGGGTGGGTGTGCTGCAGGCACCCGCGCCGGCCCAGGCGATCGACGGTGGAATGGTGACGGAAGTATTGCTGGCCCACATCGCGGTGATGAAATACGGCTACCAGCTGCCGCTGTATCGCCAGGAACAGATGTTTGCCGCCCAAGGCATCACGCTCGACCGGCAAACGCTGGCCTCGTGGATGGGCCGCGTCGCCTGGTGGCCGAAGCCGCTTCACGCGCTGTTGCGCCGCGCAGTGATGTCCTACCCGCGGCTGTTTGCCGACGAGACGCCGCTGCCAGTTCTCGATCCCGGCCGTGGCAGAACCAAAGTCTGCCAGTTCTGGGCGATCGCGACCGACGACCGTCCGTGGGGCGGTCCCGGCGCCGCCGGCAGTGGTCTACGTGTTCGCCGAGGATCGCAAGGCGATCCGCGCCAGGCAGCTGTTTGGAGATTACGACGGCATCCTGCAGGTCGATGGCTATGCCGCCTACAAGGGCCTGATCAAGAACGGCGGCCGTCTGATGCAACTTGCGTTCTGCTTCGCGCATGCGCGGCGGAAGTTCTGGGACGTTCACGTCGCGACGAAGTCGCCGATTGCCGCGGAAGCGCTGCAGCGGATCGCGATGTTCTACGCCATCGAGGATCGCATTCGCGGTTTGCCGGCGACGCAGCGAGCTACGGTGCGGCAATCCGACACTAGGCCGCTGATCGAGGACTTCAAACCCTGGCTCGAGGCGCGACTGCTGGAAGTCTCGAAGAAATCCGGTCTGGGCAAAGCCATCCGCTACACCCTCAACCATTGGCACGGCCTGACACGCTTCATCGATGACGGACGCATCGAGATCGACAGCAATACGGTCGAGCGCAGCATCAAGCCGATAGGCCTGGGAAAAAAGAACTACTTGTTCGCCGGCAGTGAAGGCGGGGCCGAGACATGGGGCATTCTCGCGTCGCTCATCAACACGGCAAAGCTGCACGACATGGACCCGCGGCACTATCTGACCGATGTTCTCGAGCGCATCGTCTCCGGACGTACAAAGATCAATCAGCTGCACCTGCTGTTGCCGTGGAACTGGAAAGCCGAGCGCGACGGTTCGGAGGCAAAGCTCGCCGCTTGATCAGTTCGACGGCAAGGCGTCGGGAACTTCCTGCGCATCGCTGGCGTCGTCGTAGATCTCCTCGCGGATCACGCGCAGCGTCACCTCGTGCAGATACACTTGCAGCGCACCCTCCAGCTCAGTGAACTCCGGCAGTAGGACTCGTTCGACGAAGCCTCGTGATGCACGGACCATCACCGTGTTGCGTCGCTGCCGGCGATAACGAAACGGCCGCAGCCCATATCGGCGGCAAAGCGCCAGAAAAAGGTGCCGAGACCATTGGTCGGGAAGTGAGAATTGCTGTTCGATCGGTGGATCGTGGCGAGCGAGCTCCTCGACCCGGGCCCGCACCCGCTGCAGCGCGGCTTCCGCCGCAAGGCGCTCACCAGTAGTTCCGGCACCTGCGAACAACGCCTCGATCTTCCGAAGCTTCTCGCGCAGCTGCGACTCGCTGGTCATTCTGATCCCCGTTGCCCGCTCCGAACCGGGGGTCACCCCATCACCGCGCGCCGGCGGCGTCAATCATTCCGACCGCGCTATCCAAAGCATTCCGCGCAAGTCAAGCCCCGGCACCGGTGATCCTATCGTGACGCTCACAATTGATGCCAGTAGGCGTTGCGATCACGGTCATCACGACAGCCGGCTACGCGGGTATACTGGTGGGGCCCGCCAGCATCGGGCTCGTGGCACACATGACCGGCTTGCCTTTGGCATTCGGGATTTTAGGCGCGCTCATGTGTATCGTCATGCTGTCGGCGCGGACGGTGATGGCAGACTCTCGCTAAGACCCTTGGTCGAAAGAAAGGGACCCAGCACGTTTCGAGCTAGTGATCGGCCCGAGTCGGCGTTTGAGGCTGAGAGTCGATCAGGTCTCAGCTTGATGGCAGTAGAACAGCACGTCTCGATCATGACAAGTCGGTTGGCTGAGTCGTCGCTAGAATAACCGGCTCGCCGGGTGCTTGGCGTCCGACCGAGCGCTGTTGTTGACGAAGAGCGTTGGTCAACGCGCGGCAAAGTTGATCCGTACTTGAGGGGCAGGCAGCTAGGCTGGGACATTCACCGCCCGACTCATCATCCGATGGGCCCGCTTGTCGGGAACACGCAGATCACTCTGGTGCCGTCCATTTGCTGTCGGCAAGATACGACCGGTATGCCAGCTGAATGCCGTCCTCAAGCGAGGTCGTGGCCCGCCAGCCGAGCTTCGCCAGCCGGCCGACGTCGAGCAGCTTGCGCGGCGTGCCGTCCGGCCGCGACGTGTCGAAGCTGATCTCGCCGCGATAGCCGACGGCGGCTTCGACGACGCGAGCGAATTCGGCAATGGTGATGTCCTCGCCGGTGCCGATATTGACCAGCTCCGGCGAGGAATAGGTCTTCATCAGGTGGGTGCAGGCGTCGGCGAGATCGTCGACATAGAGGAATTCGCGGCGCGGCGTGCCGGTCCCCCACACCACGACGTTGGTGGCACCCGAGACCTTGGCCTGGTGGAAGCGGCGGATCAGCGCGGCGACGACGTGGCTGTATTCGGGGTGATAGTTGTCGCCGGGACCGTAAAGATTGGTCGGCATCACGCTGATGAAATCGGCGCCGTATTGGCTGCGATAGGCCTCGGCCATCTTGATGCCGGCGATCTTGGCGATGGCATAGGGCTCGTTGGTCGGCTCCAGCGGACCGGTCAGCATCGAGTCCTCACGCAGCGGCTGCGGCGCCAGACGCGGATAGATGCAGGACGACCCGAAGAACATCAGCTTCCGGCAGCCATTGACGTGGGCCGCCTGGATCACGTTGGTCGAGATCGCCAGATTGTCGTAGAGAAACTCGGCCCGCAGCGTGTTGTTGGCGACGATGCCGCCGACCTTGGCGGCGGCCAGGAACACGGCCTGCGGCCGCTTCGCGGCAAACCAGGCATTGACCGCGGCCTGGTCGCGCAGGTCGACCTCGTTGCGCGACACCGTCAGCAGATCGGCCTGCTCGCGCGCCAGCCGGCGCATCAGCGCCGAGCCGACCATGCCGCGATGGCCGGCAACGAAAACCGACTTGCCCTTCAGTTCAAACGCCGTGCTTGCCATTGGCCGCATCCTGCCTGGCCTCGACGAGATCGCTGGCGACCATTTCCTTCACCAGCTGCGCGAACGGCGTCTTCGGCGCCCAGCCGAGCACGGCGCGCGCCTTGCTGGCGTCACCGATCAGAAGATCGACCTCGGTCGGACGGAAATAGACCGGGTCGATCTGCACCAGGGTGTTGCCGGTCGCCTTGTCGACGCCGACCTCTTCGACGCCCTTGCCGCGCCATTCGATGCTGCGGCCGACCTCCGCAAATGCCAGTTCGACGAATTCGCGGACCGAGCGCGTCTCGCCGGTCGCGAGCACGAAGTCGCCGGGCTCGTCCGCCTGCAGGATCTTGTGCATGCCCTCGACATAGTCGCGGGCGTGGCCCCAGTCGCGCTTGGCATCGAGATTGCCGAGATAGAGCTTGGTCTCCAGGCCGACTTCGATGCGGGCGACGGCGCGGGTGATCTTGCGCGTCACGAAGGTCTCGCCGCGGATCGGGCTCTCGTGGTTGAACAGGATGCCGTTGCTGGCGAACATGCCGTAGGCCTCACGGTAGTTCACCGTGATCCAGTAGCCATACAGCTTGGCGACGCCATAGGGCGAACGCGGATAGAATGGCGTGGTCTCCTTCTGCGGCACCTCTTGCACGAGCCCGTACAGCTCCGAGGTCGAGGCCTGGTAGAACCGGGTCTCCTTTTCCATGCCGAGGATGCGGATCGCCTCCAAAAGGCGCAGCACGCCGATGGCGTCAGCGTTGGCGGTGTATTCCGGGCTCTCGAAACTGACCTGGACGTGGCTCTGGGCGGCGAGGTTGTAGATCTCGGTCGGCCGGATCTGCTGCATCAGCCGGATCAGATTGGTCGAATCGGTCATGTCGCCGTAGTGCATCAGGAACGGCACGTTGCCGGCGTGCGGGTCCTGGTAGAGATGGTCGACGCGTGCGGTGTTGAACGAGGACGAGCGGCGCTTGATCCCGTGCACGGTGTAGCCGAGGCCGAGCAGATATTCGGCGAGATACGCGCCGTCCTGCCCGGTGATGCCGGTGATCAGCGCAACGCGCCGCTTTGAGTCCTGAGCCGCCATGGTCTCTCTTAATTGCGCCGGAAAGAAAGCTTCCCTTTGAAACGCTATTTTGCGAATTGGCCTCTCGATAAATCTACATGCGCAAGCGTGCTCCACTCGCAATTAGAGGAAAGCGATCGTTGGCTCTAGTCATACACATCGCATAAGAATGTACACTATATACATAGATTTATACTGGACTGGAGCGCGCCAGTACCATTGAGCTTCAAAAAATGAAAGTCAACTAACCATCGCAACCTGCCTGATATCCGCGATGATCCTAAGCAGGCGAGATGGATGCCAAACGCCGTTAGGCGCGGCCGGGCGCGCTGCCCTAGGCGATACTTCCAACGAGATAAAGGCCAACCGTCTGTGCTCCTTATCTATCTTCAGGCGCACGTATGCATTCGATTGGTTTCCTCATAGCGGGGGAGAGTGACGTGTTGAAGCCGCAGTTGTTGATGCATTCGTCTGAACGATGACACGCAGGACAGCACACAGTGAAACCTACGCATCAATATCGTAGCCTACAAGAAGCCCGACCCTTCAACCTCCGGACGGAAAGCGCCGTCTGGGCGGCAGCGTCATCGACCACGATCTGTAGCTTCTGCTGACAGCCTGCTCGCGTAGGCAGCGGACGGTCGACGCAAGTACGAAATGGGAAAAAGTAGCAAACGTTGGTATAGTTCCTCGAACGTTTCTATATAGAAAGCTTACGTTCGTACAATAGAGCTTCGATGCCAATCGTTTAGTCTCATCCCGACCAGCATAGCTTGCATCTGTCCGAGTATGATTAGCTTCTTAAACCAGCGCGACAAAAACTTTCCAATAACATACGACAATTCACGCTAGGACGGCTGCGTGAATAAATCGAGAGCAGGCCGTGCGACGGCAGTGGGAGACTGCATCTTTCTATCTGCCCAAGGAGCGCAGCCGATGCGGGATGTGAGCCTCTCGAAGAGTCTGTCAGTGAAACCAAAGGCCCCAGTACACGAAGTGCCATCCGGTCCGGCGGCATCGCCGCTCACTTTCTTGGGAGTTTTAGCTGAAAGGGTCGTGAATGGCTCATCAGCGATGATGAGTCAAACAAGACATGATGTTTTATCGTAGGATGACTGGTCTACCGATCTGGTTCGAATGTCCTCAATCTATGGCGTCAGCCTACTTGCGCGATATATCCTCGCCGCGGGCTTGCTGCAACGATGACATCCATCGTCGCTATCGAGCGAAGAGTCAGTTCTTATCAGGCTTGGATTCAGCACCAAGCCGCGCAGGCGAACCTACATCTCCCGATTACCTCGGAGCAGTTATGCCATTCGTAGCCGCATCAGACTATGTACTCGATGGGGGCAGCCAAAAGCGGAATGTAGCTGGGCGAAACGATGACGGTTGAAGGAGAGCTAACTCTCGCTTCTGAATGCGGCGGCGATACAGGCGGCCGCAACAATCTCGAAATTGACCAATTACCACCGGGTAAGCGAATCTCATGGCCAGATTCCTGTAGGGGGAACGTCGGGCTCCGGGAACTTGGGCTGCATTGATCGATATGTGTGGAATTGTCGGCATCTTGGGGCGCGGTCCGGTCGTTGGGCAGTTGGTCGCTTCACTCAAGCGATTGGAGTATCGTGGTTACGACTCCGCAGGCCTCGCGACGCTCGAAGGGCTGCGTATCGAGCGGCGGCGCGCTGAAGGCAAGCTGAGAAACCTTGAGGAGCGGCTGCGCAATTGTCCGCCATCGGGGCATATCGGTATCGGTCACACCCGCTGGGCGACTCATGGAAAGCCGACCGAGAGCAATGCACATCCGCATGCGACTGAAAATGTCGCGGTCGTCCATAACGGGATCATTGAGAATTTCCGCGAGCTGCGAGGTGAACTGGAGCGGAATGGAGCTCATTTTAGCTCAGAGACGGACACCGAGGTGGTGGCGCATCTCGTCGATTCTTACCTCAAAAATGGCTACTCGGCGCAGGATGCGGTACAAGCGTCGCTGCCGCGGCTGCGCGGGGCCTTCGCTCTGGCATTTCTGTTCAAAGGCCATGACGACCTTTTGATCGGTGCACGGAAGGGGGCGCCGCTTGCGATTGGGCATGGTAACGGCGCAGTGTATCTAGGATCGGACGCGATCGCGCTCGCGCCCTTGACCAATACCATTACCTATCTTGAAGAAGGCGACTGGGCCGTGCTTACCCGTAGGATCTGCGTGATCTATGGCGCAGACGGCGCTGTCGTCCACCGCGAAACATCAAAGTCTGACGTGTCGTCACTCCTGGTGGACAAAGCGAATTATCGTCACTTCATGGCCAAGGAAATTCACGAGCAGCCGACTGTGGCGGGCCAGACATTGGCGCATTATCTGGATATGGCAGCCGAGCGCGTAGCCCTGCCGCTCACATTACCGTTCGACTTTAATTTCATTCAGCGCATCTCAATTACCGCGTGCGGGACGGCAAGCTATGCCGGTCACATCGCCAAATACTGGTTCGAGCGGCTGGCGCGCTTACCGGTCGATATCGATGTGGCCTCCGAGTTCCGCTACAGAGAGGCGCCTTTGCGCAGGGGCGATCTCGCAATCGTCATCTCCCAGTCGGGGGAAACCGCTGACACGTTAGCTGCGTTGCGATACGCCAAGAGTCAGGGCCTGCATACGATATCTGTGGTCAACGTCCCGACGTCGACGATCGCGCGCGAGAGCGAATCCGCGCTGCCGACGCTGGCGGGGCCAGAAATTGGAGTCGCCTCCACGAAGGCATTCATCTGTCAGCTGATGGTGTTGGCGGCGCTTGCCGTTGTAGCAGGCAAAGAGCGCGGTAAGCTGTCCGAGATCGATGAATCAAAGCTCGTGCGTGAGCTTATCGAGGTGCCGCGGCTGATTGCTGCGGCGCTGTTGATCGAGCCGCAGATCGAGAAACTCGCGCGTGATATCGCCAACTCGAGGCACGTGCTCTATCTCGGCCGTGGCACATCGGCCCCTCTAGCGCTGGAGGGCGCACTCAAGCTGAAGGAAATTTCCTATATCCACTCAGAAGGTTATGCCGCCGGCGAGCTCAAGCACGGACCGATCGCATTGATCGATGAGACCGTGCCTGTGGTGGTGATCGCGCCTTACGACGAGGTCTTCGAGAAGACCGTCTCGAACATGCAAGAAGTCGCCGCTCGTGGCGGCAAGATCATCCTGATCACCGATGCGAAGGGCGCTTCGGAAGCGACGGTGGACACACTCGTGACCATCGTGCTGCCAGAGATGGTCGCAAGCTTTACGCCGATGGTCTATGCCATTCCGGTCCAGCTCTTGGCTTACCACACTGCCCTCGCAATGGGCGCGGACATAGATCAGCCGCGTAATCTCGCAAAATCGGTGACTGTGGAATAGGCCGTAGCGTTAATATCGGAGCGCTGCGCTCCGTCGTCGAGCCGTTGGGTGCATTTTGGTTGCATCGGTCTTGTGGATGGCGGAGCCGGACAAGTTTTCAATCTGCTGTATACGAAGTTGCTCGTAGCTGCCGCATGGTTGCGCGACCTCGGGCAATACTATGGTCAGCCTGCCCGTGCTCCGCTGACCGACGAGACAAAGATCTGAGCGTCACTATGGCGCGGGGCAAGCTCGGAAGGAAAACGATCGCTGCATCGACAGGCCAATCATAGACTGATCCAACTCATTCTGGACGAGCAGCTTCAGTCGTGCTCGCGGTCTCTCGTCAATCATGACCACGGCCAATGGGCGCGAGCGTCACCTTCCTGCCGTTCAATTAGAATGGTCGATAATAAGTGGGACTTAGGGGACAAGTAGGAGATCCACGTCAGCTCTTGGTAACCCAGCCTGCTATCAGCTCTGCAGCTCATCCGATTCGGTTGGGCTCGCACGTGCACCGCCGGCCCTCCCACCTGCTACGGGTCATCAAAGATCGTTAGAAAAGACATTCCCGTACAAGGTATTGAAGGCCTAGAATCAAGTGCAAGTAGTGCACCGCACCGGAGGACGCGGCGCCTCGGCTGTATGTGCGGCCGGCGTATATCGGCCATTATCTGACCCAGCAACAGCCGACTGGCTGACGCCCTCGCGGCGACGCGGATTGGTACAACAGCAAATACGGTTGTCGGCCAGCGATCGCAATGGATTCCTATCGCGAGGCCGCAGATCTGGTTGACCAAGAGAGCCGCTCCTCATTCTCGGCGCGGGAATTGCTGTCCCGCTCCTCGAACGAACTGCTGTCAGCGCATGTCTGGAGTGGGGCGGCGTAGGCAGCCTCTCTATTTCAAGCGCCTCTCGGCAGGGGCCGGTGCTCTCGTTGTGATCGAGACCAAACTCGTTCTTCGCAGTCTCAACGCTGTCCTCGATCGCCCACCGATGGCCTTCGACCGTCACCGGCGTTTCGATAGACGTTTCCGCTGGACACCAGGTGGTGAAGGAGGCGCGATCGCCACCGGCGATACGACGACGGATCAGCAGACCCGCCTGAGGGGAGCCTAACTGAATGGGCAGCGTGCTCGACTGCCAGGGCGTCGATCGAGATCGTCTCGCATGAGACGCGCTGAGATCGACATGAAGTTGGCGGCCGGCCGATCGTTTCAGGTGTCAGCCCCGCCGCGGTTCTCCTTCAGAGCGGCATCGAGGCGCTCGATCAGGGTATGCCCGGCGAAGGGCTTAGCCAAGAAGCCAATCGCTCCCGCGCTCAGGGCTGAGGCGCGCAAGCGATCGTTGGGAAATGCAGTAATGAAAATAAACGGCGCAGCGTAACCACGAATCCGCATTTCCGCCATCAGATCCAAGCCGCTCATAACCGGCATTTGCACGTCCGTGATTACACAGGAGGTTTCGTTCAACCGAGGCGACCTCAAAAGCGCCTCGGCCGACGCAAACGTTTGAACGATGTAGCCACGCGATTTCAAAAGATTCTCTGTCGCCGCACGGACCGACGCGTCGTCATCAACCACAGAAATTAAAGGCGTGGACAAGACAAGCCCTCCTGAGGCGGGAATAGCGGCTCCCGAGGCATTAGCCACCCTGGCCGAAAAGTGGGCTTGAGTCGTTAAATTGTAAAATCATACTTAGGTTTGTTCGGAGCGATTGGCGCGGATTCCCAGCGAATCAGTCATTCTGATCAAAGCCGGCAGCGACCGGGCGCCCATCTTTCTCATCACGTGTCCGCGGTAGATTTTGACCGTAATCTCGGCGAGCCCCAGTTCGGCGGCGATCTGCTTGTTCATCAGGCCGGTGGCGACCAGTTTCATCACCGTCTGCTCGCGCGGGCTTAGGGTCTCAAACAGGGACTGCAGGTTCGCGACGGTCTGCTCGGCCTCACGTCTTTTGCGATCGCGCTCGGTCGCCGCGATCACGGCGTCCAGCAGTTCCTGATCGCGAAACGGTTTGGTCAGAAAATCGACCGCTCCACTCTTCATAGCCCTGACACTCATGGGGATGTCGCCATGTCCGGTAATGAAAATGGTGGGAATACGAATGTTCAACCTGGCTAGCTCAGTCTGGAACTCTAGGCCGCTCAAGCCAGGCAGCCGGACGTCTAGAACCAGGCAGCTAACAACGTCCGGAAGTTTGCTCTGCAGCATTTCGCGGGCCGATCCGAATGCAACGACTTCCAGGCTGACGGATTGAAAGAGGTTCGTAAGCGAGCGACGCATCGAGGCGTCGTCTTCGACAACGAAGACAATCGCATTTGTCGACGCCTCGGACTTGCTGTCTTCGCGCGGGAAGTTGGGGCGCTCGATCACGTGACGACCTCCTTGTGCGACGGCAAGTCAAACCGAAAGCTCGCTCCCGGCGGCTGCTTGGGGACGATCGAAAGGCGCCCTCCGTGAGCTTCCACTATCGAACGGCAGATCGAAAGACCCATGCCAAGGCCATTCGATTTTGTTGTGAAAAAGGGGTCTAACACTCGCTCAGGGTCATTGTCGGCGATTCCGACGCCGCAATCAGTCACGGCAAGCTGCACGTGTCCGATATCGTCCCTAGATGAGTGGATCACCAGTTCGCGGGTCCGGTCCGTAACTGCGTCCATGGCTTCGATCCCGTTCATGACCAGATTGATGATCACCTGTTGCAGCTGAATCCGGTCACCGAGAATTACTGGCAGCGCTGCCGCCAGTTCCGTTCTTAGCGTCACTCGGTGGCTGACCAGCTCACGTCTCACCAGCGCAATGACGTCCTTAACGACATCATTGATGTCGAGCGGCAGCATCTCGATCTCGCCTTTCTTCGCAAGCGCGCGAATGCGACGGATCACCTCGCTTGCCCGGATTGCATCTTCGATTATCCACTCAACCGAAGAGCGCGCGGCGGAGAGATCGGGAGTTTCGCGCCCCATCCAACCAAGGCACGCGTCGCCGTTGTTGATAATAGCGGCGAGCGGCTGGCTGATTTCGTGGGCGATGGAGGTTGTCAGCTCCCCAAGTGTCGTCACGCGCGTCACATGGGCGAGTTCCGCCTGTGCCTTCCGCAGCTCTTGTTCAGCCTGGTCTGCGCGAATTATAGCGGTGATGTCGGTGCTGACGCCGCGGTAGCCAAGAAAATTGCCGTTTATATCAAAAAATGGCTTGCCACTCGTCCGGACGTAGATCGGACATCCGATCCGGTTGACGGTGCGATAGACCAGATCACGGAACGGCAGATGTGCGTCCAGCCTCGCACGATGTTGCCGCCATTTCTCGGGTTCGTCCTCGACGTCGCAAGCAATGTCCAGACCCACTAGTCCTTTGGCCAGGATCCCCGCAGCGCTGGTGTGCTCGGAAAAGTGGGTGACCTGATGATCTGGCCCGGTCTCCCAGAGCCAGTCGGAAGCCGTTTCGGCGTAGTCGCGAAAGCGCTGCTCGCTTTCGCGCAGCGCAGCAAGTGCGTTTTCAAGGCGTTCCCTGGCTGCGAACTGCTCAGTGACATCCATATGTGTTCCGATGAGCTCGCTGACATTGCCTTCGCTGCCAACCGCGACATGGGCCACAGAATGTATGTGCCTCATCGAGCCATCTGGGAGAAGGATTCGAAAATCATATTCGAAACGGCCTTCCTTGTCGTCTCTAGCCAGTCGCTGCACTTCTTGAAGCCGCGGCAGGTCGTCTGGATGGATGCGCGATCGAATGGTCTCTATCGACACGGTCTCTTGCGGATCAAAGCCAAACAGACGATCGACCTCGGCGGAGCGATATATAAAATCGAGACGGTGGGCGTCCCAGCACCAACTGCCCGTGTGACTGAGATGCTGGGCTTCGGCCAGATAGGCCTCGCTGCGGCGCAGCTGCTGTTCTGCTTGCCGTGCTGCCGTGACATCCGTCGCTGCTCCGACAAACTCGATGTCACCAGTGGCGGTTGTCGTGGCTCGCGCCCGCGCGTGGACGTGCTTCACCGAGCCATCCGGCAGCAGCAGCCGGTATTCATGCTCGAAATCCTTTGGATCTCGCCTCGCTCGATCGATGACCTCTTGAACCGAAGCCCTATCCTCTGGATGAGTGCGCTCGACGACCAGGTGCGGCGCCGGAACCGTCTGCGGGTCTAGCCGGAAAATTCGAAAGGTCTCCTTCGACCAAAAGGCCTCGCCGGTGGCGACGTTCCAGCTGAAGCTGCCTGTTTGGCTTAGCTCCTGCGCCTGGGCCAAATGTGCTTCGCTGCGCTGCAGGGCAAATTCGGTCCGCTTTCGCTCCGTGATATCTTCGCACGCTATGAGGATAACGGGCCGGTCGTCGGCCCAGGGCATGGCTTTGGCGTTTTCGCGTACCCACAGTACCGAGCCGTCTTTCCTGACTTTCTGGGCCTCCCAGGTTTGCGATCGACCGATATTATCAAGACACGTCCGAATACATTTGCGAGCGAACTCGCGATCCTCCTCCAGAAAGACTCCCAGGACGGATTGACCGATCAGTTCGGAACGCGCATAGCCGAGTTCTGTCGCGCCGAACGTATTGACGTTGAGGACAGTACCGGCTTCATCGGCCATGACGTACATGGCCGGATTGTGCTCAAAGATTGCGCGCCACTGCTTTTCGCGATCCTTCAAATCGGCCGCGCTGCGCCGGAGCTCAGCGGCAGCTTCACGCGCAACCTCTCTCTCCCGCCGGACTTTTCCGATGAGGTGCGTTCCGACAATCGAGACAGTAAAGAATGCGACAACCACTGTAAAGACTTGAGGGTCGTCGATCCTCAGACTGAATGCCGGCGAAGTAAAGTAGTACGACAAAGCAGCCATGGCTAAGACGGAAAGCGCGTACGATGCGATAAAGCTGCCAATCAACGAAAACAGCAATATCACCAGCAAATAGGCGAACGCCGTCGCAGCAAAATGCGTATCAAGGTACAGGGAAGTTAGCGTCATCCCCGCCAGCGTTATGCTGCCGAAAGCAAGCTGCGTGGCCGAACGTTTGAAATTGCTGAACTGGTTATACATTTTTGGACCGTCCGGCCTTTCTCCAGCGGAGAACTATAACATCTTAGGCAAAAATGAGGCAATCCTTCGGCCCAAGACATGCTCGCGGGGTGGTTCGGAGATCGATTGCTTGCAGGGACTCAGCACGCGGCCGAAGAAAGACGCATTACAAACGTAGGTATAGTTGTCTTAAACCTTTCGATATGACGCGCTGACGTGCGTACAATCGCGTATGAGACGTCTGTTTTCCTTCGCTGCCTATTCCTCTGGCGGCGCCTGAGGCTGAAGGCAGCCGGCCGAGCACAGACAGCTGCGTGGCGGCCAGGCACATCCTACGCGGCAGAAAACGGCTACATCGCGTCAGCTAGAAGCTGCGGCTGAAACAATAAGGCACGCGCTGCCGAATCTGCAAAGAGCAGCGACAAAGCTGTGGAGGGCGTGACATTAGCTCCTGTGAGCTTCATCTCGGCTTGGCGAAGGTGCCAATCTCCGTCGCGGTCCGATGCCCGACATGCACCGGAACAAAGGGATGAATCGAGTTGCGCCGGTGAGATCGCCACCACATGGGCGGGCGACGTTTGCGGTGGTCGCGCACCAGCCGTTTCATGCGCAGCCCAGCTACCTTGGCCGCCAGGGCGGGTGCGTTCTGTCCTAACGTAGTGTCTGACTTGGCCAACCTTGTGCCGGCATTTGGACAGCAGGAGCTTTCAACTCGAAAGGTGACCTGCAGATGACTGCCGAAAACAATTTCTTTTACGCCCGTGTGAGCGGATCTTTTCAGAGGCTGTTGCCGGGGTGCGGCCTTGATCCGGCGGAGCGGTCCGAAGACCTGGTGAAAAACGCTCCGTTCGCATTCCAAGTCGGCTCTACCGACTTGAACAGCGAAGAAGCGTGAATTGGTTACGGTCGAGTTCGACGCTTCTTGTCATCATGCGTAAAATCCGAAGCCTGCCTCCTTCTTCCGTTGGCGGTGCTGCTGGAATCGGTGGGCTGGTTGAGGCGGGCGTGCAGCGTCGCGTGCTGGAGCTCGCCTTCCCACCAGGACACGAACACCGCGGCGATGCCATTGCCGGCGATGTTCGTAAGAGCTCGCACCTCGCTCATGAACTTGTCGATCGAGAACACGATTGCCATCCCCGGCACGAGCGCTGGGTTGACCACCGACAATGTCGCGGCGAGCGTGATGAAGCCTGCGCCGGTGACGCCGCTCGCTCCCTTCGAGGTCAGCATCGCCACGAGCAAGATCGTGAGCTGCTCGCCAAACGTGAGATCGACCCCGAGTGCCTGGGCAATGAACAGTGTCGCAAGCGTCATATAGATGTTGGTGCCGTCGAGGTTGAAAGAGTAGCCGGTTGGCACCACGAGGCCGACCACGGGCTTGGAGCAGCCAAGCCGCTCGAGCTTCTCCATCAACTGCGGCAGCGCGCTTTCCGAGGACGAGGTGCCGAGCACGATCAGGACCTCGTCCTTGATATAGGCGATGAACTTGAAGATCGAGAAACCGACGATGCGCGCGATCAGACCGAGCACGACTACCACAAATATCGCCGCCGTCGCATAGAACAGCGCGATCAGACCGATCAGATTCCCGAGCGCCGCCGGCCCGAACTTGCCGATCGTGAAGGCCATCGCGCCGAACGCGCCGATCGGGGCCGCTTTCATGATGATGGCGATCACGCCGAATACGGCGTGCGCGAGGTCATCAATTATGCGGCGCAACCGTTCTCCACGCTCTCCCAGCGCCATCAGCGAGAAGCCGAACAGGATCGCGAACAGGAGCACCTGCAGAACGTCGCCGCGAGCCAAGGCGCCGACCACCGTATCGGGAATGATATTGAGAAAGAAATCGACGGTCTTCGAGGCTTCCGCCTGCTTGACGTAATTGGCGACCGCCGCAGCGTCGGGTTTGACCGCAAGGCCACGGCCGATTTGGACGAGATTGCCCATAACAAGCCCCAACGCCAAGGCGAAGCTCGAGACGATCTCGAAATAAACCAGCGCCTTGACGCCGACACGTCCGACCTTTCTTGCATCTTGAATATGCGCGATGCCGGATGCGACGGTGCAGAAGATGATCGGCGCGATCACCATCTTGATCAGCTTGATGAACCCGTCACCGAGGGCCTTGACCCAGTCGTTGGTCGCGACCGATGGCCACGACCAGCCAAGGATGGCGCCAATTACGATTGCGATCAATACCTGGACGTAGAGAATTTTATACCAAGTCTGCGACGCGCGCGCGGGCGCCGTTGTTGCCATGGTGGTCATGACGCTTCCTTCCCGAATGCACTCGAATACGAGCCGCTTCTTCATTGAGAGGCGACGTCATCATACGAGGCTGTCATTTTCGCCGTGGCCGATTGAGGACGGTTCCGAGAGCCGGGCGTCATTGCAAAAGGCGGACGTTCAGTTATTATCGTTTTTCGTCAAGCAAGATATGCGCCACACGTCAACATGCGGCCGATAAGATGGCCCTGTTGACTGAATTGTCGCGCAGCCCGCTCCTGATCCGGCAGGTCGATCGCGCGTCCGCGTTGCCATTCGCCTCGCCAAGCGGCTTTGTGATGACCCAATCTACTCTGCTGGGTGAGCGCCGCACGCTCTTGATTGCGCAAGATCAACACCGCGTCGTGATCGACGCAATCGAAAACCTCGAAGGCGCGCGGATCGAAGCGCTCATGCGCGAGCACGTGCGAGTGGCCGCGCGCAATTTGCGCATGGCGCTCAAGAACACGACGCATTTGATCTGCTGTCAGGACTGGCGCTCATCAGGATGGCAGGCGATTAAAGGAAATCTGCATGCGTTTCATTGAAAGCTGGGCACCCCCCAACCCTCGTCGCGACGCGCGATCTGACGCCTTCGATCCGCGAGCTCCTGATCAAACCGGAAAAGTTTGATGTCGCGGCCTATCCGGTCGGCAAGGCGGCATCGGCATTACGCCACCGGTTGGACCAGCCCAGGCGCTCGCCCGCCGCAATGCCGGCTTCACCCTGCATTTTGCTGTGCCTTCCCGCGAGCAAGCCGTCTATTTGGATGTTCTCGCCCCCTTGCTGAACGAGCGGCTTAGTGTCGATGCAGGTAATAAAGGGCGCCGCCTCGATTTCGATAACTTGTTCGCCTCGCTGCCGACTGAAGGCTTCCGGGCGCGCCTTGTAGATTGGGCTGTCGGGATCGAGATTCCGCGCGATCGTTCGTTGCTAGAAGTACTCGGGCGAGGCCGGTTACGAGGTGATCGCAGATTGCCGGCGCGGCGCGTGCGGCGTTTGCGCGATCGAGCTCGTCAACGTCGACGGCGAGGTTGACCACCGTGACGTCTTGAACGAGCAACAAAAGCGCGCAAACGAAAAGATCTGTGCCTGTGTCTCTCGCGCCCGCGGCACTATCACAATCGATATCCTGTTCCGACCGGACGCGTTATAAGGTGTTGTTTTTCGGCAGCAGGTTCCGACCCAGCGCCCGGCAGAATCACGCATGTCCCAAGGTTGTCTTTCTCCAAACGATAGTCCGGCAAGACTTGAATTTCGGAACTTTCGTAGCCGCGTCCATTCTCGCAAATGGGACTGCGGCGGGTGGTGGCGCTCATATCCGCTTGCAGGATTGTCAATGCGCAGCCAATTCTTCGAAGCATAATGGACGTAAGGATTACATCGCGTGATCATGGAGCGCGGGAAAACCCAACAAGAGTTCTTGGGGCCGTCAAATCCTGCCGCTGCATCGTGCCGTCGCTTTCTGCTCGGGAACAAAGGTGCCGGAAAACTGACAGAGCGTCAGGTCCGCTCCACAGCGACGTCGGCATCTCCGCGCATTTTTCTCACGTTGGAGCATAGGGCGCACCACATTTCGCAAACGGCACGGGCATTGCTGGGTGACGTGCAAGGAGCTGCCGGTGAGACCGGTCGAAGCGGCCCTGTCACTGGAGTTTTCGATGAGGCTTGCGATGCTGCTCTTGCTCGCAGAAACGACGCGCGTCAATGTAGCGGCCGCCACTAATTCCGCTCGACTAAAAGGCGACGCGCGCTACATC
The DNA here is from genome assembly GCF_054057015.1 of Bradyrhizobium sp. JR3.5. Classification (NCBI taxonomy): domain Bacteria; kingdom Pseudomonadati; phylum Pseudomonadota; class Alphaproteobacteria; order Hyphomicrobiales; family Nitrobacteraceae; genus Bradyrhizobium; species Bradyrhizobium sp. JR3.5. The sequence continues at coordinate 984,601 of NZ_JBSRYV010000002.1, read as the reverse complement.
GCCTCGGCGAGCCGGACATGCAGGCGATCACTGTGTCGGTATGGCGACGTGCTCTCACTGCCGGGCTGACGGACATGGATGCCGTTTCGGCAGAGATTTGGCAATCCGGTGCGCTCACGATAGAGCTCGCCAGCCTGACGACCATGATCCTCCTGGTGATTGGCGCGCCGCTCGCGTGATGGCTAGCGCGCTCAAAGACGGTTCTCAGCGAGGCGGCAGCGACGATGATCGCGCTGCCGCTGGTGCTACCGCCGACGGCACTCGGTTTCTGTGTACTCGTGCTGCTCGGCTCGGACGGACCGGGGGCCTTCTCGCCTCTTTCTGGGGCGAGCGCGTGCTCGCCTTTACCTTTGCAGGAATCGTGGTCGGATCGGTTCTGTCGGCACTGCGTTTGGTAGTGCAGCCGATCCGTAACGCTTTTGCTGCGATAGATGGCCGCCCGCTGGAAACTGCGCGGCGCGTTTCTCCGTTCTATGCCTTCATTACCATCGGCCTGCCTTTGGCGCGACTGGAGTTTGTCGAAGCCACGGTGCTTGGCTTTGCTCATACGATCGGCACATTCGGGTCGTGATGATGATCGGCGGCGACATTCCTGGGCGCACCAAGGTGTTGTCGGCCTACGTCAAAGAGTACGTCCAAGCATCGCGCTGGCGCGAGACGAGTTTGATTGCCGGCGGTATGGTGATGTTCGCCTTTGCTGCCATCTTCTCGTTAACGCTCATCGACAAATATTGTGCCAGGAGAGGCACTTGAGGGCAGGCGCATTAGGCCGGATCGAATCGCGTTCGGACTGCAGGCCACACATGTCCGATCATGACCGAGCAGCAGGGTTGCAAGCCAGATCCATCCTTCCTTGGCGAGGATACAATGAACAAGCTTGTTTTGGCCGAGGCGGCTGCTGGAACCGTCGTCAATTCAGCGCACGCCGCGCCTCTGCCGGAGGCGAAGGCCGATGACGTTGGAGTTTCTCAGCAGCGTCTTGCCTTGTAGTGTATCAGCTTGCCGTCTCTGGCGATTGCAACCACCACCCCGGCGCGCGCTTGCTTGCGATCTCGCGAGCGAAGACCGAGTGGCTGGCACTCCGGCCGCTCGAATGCGTTCGGCATCGTTCGAGGTCTGACAAGACGTGTCAATCCAAAGATAGAAGGGCTTACGGTTTTGGCGCGAACCGGCGAGGGTGTTGGCGCGCTCTGCGCTTGGACAAGCCGATGAGCGTCGCCGCCACCTGCGACTGAACACGGCTGCGCGTGCGCGTGAGCGGGGCCGTCCAAGGGGGCGGCTTTCGTCCTTATGTCCATGGCTTGGCCACGCGGTACGGATTGGCCGGTTTTGTCGTGAATGGTCCCGAGGGCGTCACGATCGAGATCGAGGGTGACCGTGTGTCGGAGTTTGTCGCCGCTTTGCCGCTCGAGGCGCCTCCACTGGCCCGCATCGACCACATCTGCGTTCAGGAGACCCGGGCGCTGGCGGCGAAAGACTTTTCGATCGGCGCAAGCGAAAGCGGCAAGTTGTCAACGCGGATCGCCGCCGATGCGGCGACCTGTCCGCAATGCCTCAGTGAGCTGTTCGATCCAGAAAACCGCACCGCCCGTGCTCGCCGTCGGCGGCGCGCTGAAGTCGACCGTCACCATCACGCGGGACAACGAAGCATTTGTCTCCCAGCGCAGCCTTACGAGCCCCTGACGGCACAATTCGGCAAGCCGATCATGACCGCGGGGGTTTGAACCGCTCGACGTGATGCAGCCATTGTGATGCTGGTGCGGCAGGTGAACGAAGGCCGCCACGAGGTGGAGAACCAATACAGCCGCGCGGTGACGCGGGAAGGCAATCGGCGCGCCAACGGCGAGGTCTCGCAGATATTCGAAATGCGTGAGCAACCCGAATGGCGTGGGCTTGGACTCCTACCAGTAGCGGACTGAAGCTGAAGCAGGCTTACGCGCGATTCGACGCCGAGGCGCGTTTTGCGATGCACGAACTGCGTGTCGCCGACAATCCGGCGTGCGAATGCTGCGCGATCCTGCGCGGCGCCAAGCGGCCGGTCGACTGCAAGCTGTTTGGAACCGTCTGCACGCCGGAAACTCCCATTGCGTCCTGCATAGTCTCATCGGAAGGTGCCTGTGCCGCATATTGGACATATGGCCGAGTTCGCGATGATCAAGTGAGGCGGATGTCATGAATGTAAAGGCCTATCAACGCAACCTCGACGTCGAGAACGGACGCGTTGATCTTTCCCAATGATCCGGGGGCCGTGCCATGGCACAGCTGATCTCCGGCCTTTTTCACCAGGCCTCGGTAATGAATGGCTTGCCCGCTGCACCGATCGGTCGGCGTTTGACGTTGCGGCAGGCGGGATGGCCATGACGACCGACGGCTATGTGGTTTCGCCCGCTGTTCTTTCCCGGCGGCAATATCGGCTCACTCGCTGTGCACGGCACGATCAATGGTGTCGTGATGTCCGGTGCACGTACGCCCTATCTGTCGGCCAGCTTCATCATCGAGGAGGGGTTCCGGTTCTCGGCTAGTCTATGGGCAATCCTGCCCAACTGGCAGACTGCTCGCTCTTTAAGAAGTTCGACAAGGCTGGATTTTGGTTGTTAGCCTTTCCACGAACCGAGAACCCAACTCGAAACGATTCAGCGCCATTGCGCAGTCTCGGCGGTCAAGCTCGGCGAGCAGGTCACTCGACCCGCTCGGCACCCGTGTGTTTGAAATCCTGCGTAGCTTGTCAAATATCGCTGAATTCCTGCGCCAGTCTGGTGGCTGTGTGGCAATATCGTTGCGCTCTTCCGACTAGAAAGGCGTTTCAGGCAGGGAGTTTTCAAATGAAGGTCGGAGTTCCCAAGGAAATCAAGGCGCACGAATATCGCGTGGGCCTGACTCCTGGAGCCGTCCGCGAATACGTGGCAGCGGGCCACCGCGTGACGATCGAGACCAATGCCGGCGCCGGCATTGGTGCAACCGATGACGACTATCGCAACGCCGGCGCAGCGATTTTAACTTCCGCACTTGAGGTGTTTGCATCGAGCGAGATGATCGTAAAGGTTAAGGAGCCTCAGCCGTCCGAATGGAGCCAGCTGCGGGAGAATCAGATCCTCTTCACTTATCTGCATCTAGCCCCCGACCCTGAGCAGGCGAAGGGCCTCCTAAAATCTGGATGCACCGCGATCGCCTATGAGACCGTAACTGATGCGCATGGTGGTCTTCCACTGCTGGCGCCGATGAGCGAGGTCGCGGGTAGGCTTGCGATCGAAGCGGCGGGTAGCGCGCTGAAGCGGAGTGCAGGCGGACGAGGGCTGTTGATCGGTGGGGTGCCCGGCGTTCAGCCGGCCCGGATCGTGGTGATCGGAGGCGGCGTCGTTGGTACGCACGCGGCGCGCATGGCGGTCGGTCTGGGCGCAGAGGTGACCATCATCGACCGTTCGATACCCCGGCTCCGCGAGTTGGACGAGCTATTCGAAGGACGCGTTCGCACCAGGTTTTCGACCATCGATGCCGTAGAGGAAGAGGTATTTGCGGCGGATGTGGTGATTGGTGCGGTGCTCGTTCCAGGTGCGAGCGCGCCAAAGCTGGTCCGTCGGAACATGCTGAGCTCGATGCGTAAGAGGGCGGTACTCGTGGATGTCGCCATCGATCAGGGCGGCTGTTTTGAGACGTCGCACCCAACCACTCACGCTGATCCAACTTACGAAGTGGATGGCGTCATTCATTATTGCGTGGCTAATATGCCCGGCGCCGTGCCGCTGACCTCGAGCCAAGCATTGAACAACGCTACGCTGCCGTTTGGTTTGGCTCTGGCTAACAAGGGTTTTTCCGCCGTGCTCGAAAATCCGCATCTGCGCGCGGGCCTCAACGTCCATCGGGGCCGGCTAACGTACAAGGCCGTGGCCGAGAGCCTCGGGCTCCCTTTCTCACCGATCGAGCAGGTTGCAGCCTGATCCCAGAGGTCCCTACGGGACGTTTCCTCCCTGACTTGGGCCACCCTGCGGGGTGGCCTTTTTCGGCTCTATTGATCTGCTGCGCACCACTTGCATTTGTTTGGAGCGCGAAGGGAAGCCGGGGATCAGCAGGCGGTCCACGGTTGGCGTTCAGCCGTCCTCGCGATGCGGGACAATGTACTTTTGCCCCATAACAGGGCCTATAAATGCCGGCTTGCCGGCAATCCGCGGGGATTGAAAATTGCGTGCGGCCGCTCCCCCAGGGGCCCGCGATCACCGGAGCGGCTTTATCTGGCGCGATCGCCGCGACCTTTTCTGGCTGCGCTGTGGAGACGCGGACCGGACCAGCGACGACCGCGCCGGTTGGTCATCTGGTGCTGTCGCTGAATCCGCCGCTGTCCCGGTGAGTAGAACCGATAAGATGCGGTCGCCTGACGCAGCGGCAGAGCCCTTGCGAAGTGGCGAGGCCCATCGATCGTCGCCGCGCCACCGCGGCCATGGGAAGGATCGTAGATCGGTTCCTGCGACTGGCGAACGCGATTCACCGGCTGACTGCCGTGAGATCGACGATGCCCAAACTACGGCATCGAGATCAAGCCGCTGTAATGCCAATTGTAGGATTTGCGACACCGTGTCGAGGCGGCGACTTGCGTTATCGGCAATAGCCAAGACAAATCAAGCGTAAACTGTCTGGCACAAGACTTGAAAGCAACAAATTGTCCCGCACCTTTTGCTCATGGAATCGCAGTGATGGCCTACAAGATAATCGCATCCCAGTGCACCGTCTGCGGTGCGTGTGAGTTCGAATGTCCTAACGCCGCGATCAACCTGAAGAACGACATATATGTGATTAATCCAACCCAGTGCACCCAATGTGAGGGGCATTTTGAAGCGCCGCAATGCGCCGTCGTTTGCCCGGTGCCCGATACGTGCGTGCCGGCATAGGTAGGTAGCCGAAGTGGAATTCTGGCGCGAAACATGATGAAGACCCTATCGGCGGCTGCCGCCTTTTGGATCCGTCTCCTGGTTCTCTCACTCGCTGGCCCCGAGTTGGCCGTGACTTGCGCGATCCGCTCGGAGAGGGCTCGGCGAAATCATCGCCGGCGGGAGTTGTTCTTGCGCGAACGGAGCGGGCAGTGGTAGCTATACAAGAGACGGTCGAGCGCGTCCGGCGCATCGACGTCGACCAGTATCGATATGGGTTTGAGACGCTGATCGAATCCGACAAGGCCCCGAAGGGGCTGTCGGAAGACACCGTCCGCTTCATCTCCGGAAAGAAGAATGAGCCGGCCTGGATGCTGGAATGGCGCCTGGAGGCGTATCGCCGCTGGCTGACCATGACCGAGCCCACCTGGGCGCGCGTCAACTATCCGAAGATCGATTACCAGGATCTCTATTACTACTCGGCGCCGAAGCCGAAAAAGACACTATCCTCGATCGACGAGATCGATCCGGAAATCCTCAAGACCTATGAGAAGCTCGGCATTCCCTTGCGCGAGGTCGCGATCCTCGAGGGCGTCGAGCCGCCGCCCGGCGGCCCGCCATCGCCGAACCGCAAGATCGCGGTCGATGCCGTGTTCGATTCGGTTTCGGTGGCGACCACCTTCCAGAAGGAGCTGAAGGCGGCCGGCGTGATCTTCATGCCGATCTCGGAGGCGATCCGCGAGCATCCCGATCTGGTGCAGAAATATCTCGGCACCGTGGTGCCGACCTCGGACAATTACTTCGCGACCCTGAACTCGGCGGTGTTCTCCGACGGCTCGTTCGTCTACGTACCGCCGGGCGTGCGCTGCCCGATGGAGCTGTCGACCTATTTCCGCATCAACGAGCGCAACACCGGCCAGTTCGAGCGCACGTTGATCATCGCCGACAAGGGCTCCTACGTCTCCTATCTCGAAGGCTGCACCGCGCCCCAGCGCGACGAGAACCAGCTGCATGCCGCCGTGGTCGAGCTCGTCACGCTCGATGACGCCGAGATCAAGTATTCGACGGTGCAGAACTGGTACCCCGGCAATTCGGAAGGCAAGGGCGGCATCTACAATTTCGTCACCAAGCGTGGCGACTGCCGCGGCCGGAATTCCAAGATCTCCTGGACCCAGGTCGAGACCGGTTCAGCGATCACCTGGAAATATCCGAGCTGCATCCTGCGCGGCGACAATTCGAGCGGCGAGTTCTACTCGATCGCGATCTCGAACGGCTTCCAGCAGGTCGATAGCGGCACCAAGATGATCCACCTCGGCAAGAACACGTCGAGCCGGATCATCTCCAAGGGCATCGCCGCCGGCAAGTCGCAGAACACCTATCGCGGCCTCGTCAGCGCGCACCGCAAAGCCACCGGCGCGCGCAACTACACCGCCTGCGACTCGCTCCTGATCGGCGACAAATGCGGCGCGCACACCGTGCCCTATGTCGAGGCCAAGAATTCCTCGGCGACGTTCGAGCATGAGGCGACGACGTCGAAGATTTCCGAGGACGTGCTGTTCTACTGCATCCAGCGCGGGCTCTCGCAGGAGGAAGCCGTCGGCCTCGTCGTCAACGGCTTCGTGAAGGACGTGCTGCAGCAACTGCCGATGGAGTTCGCGGTGGAAGCGCAGAAGCTGATCTCGATCAGCCTTGAAGGTTCGGTTGGCTAATCCATCCCGCCAAGGGCGCGGCCGACGCGCCCGGGGTGATGCTCAGGAAAAATCAGATGTCTCTGCTTGAAGTGAAAGATCTGAAGGTCCGTGTCGAGGAGCGCGAGATCCTTCACGGGCTGTCGCTCACGGTGAACCCGGGCGAGGTGCACGCGATCATGGGGCCGAACGGCTCCGGCAAATCGACGCTCTCCCACGTCATCGCCGGCAAGCCGGGCTATGAAGTCACCGGCGGCCAAATCCTGTTCCGGGGCGAGGACCTGCTGGCGATGGAGCCGAACGAGCGGGCCGCGAAGGGCGTGTTCCTGGCGTTCCAGTATCCGGTCGAGATCCCCGGCGTGACCACGATGAACTTCCTGCGCACGGTGCTGAACGCCCAGCGCAAGGCGCGCGACCAGCAGGAATTCTCCATCCCCGAATTTCTGAAAAGAGTCCGCGATGTCGCCGAATCGCTCAACATCCCCCAGGACATGCTGAAGCGCGGCGTCAATGTCGGGTTCTCCGGCGGCGAGAAGAAGCGCAACGAGATTTTGCAGATGGCATTGTTCGAGCCGGCCGTCTGCATACTCGACGAGATCGATTCCGGTCTCGACATCGACGCGCTACGTATCGTCGCTAGCGGCATCAACGCCTTGCGCTCGCGGGAACGAGCGATGATCGTGATCACCCACTATCGGCGGCTGCTCGACTACATAATACCGGACGTTGTGCACGTGATGGCGAAAGGGCGGGTCAGGAAGAGTGGCGGTAAAGAACTGGCCATGGAGCTCGAGGCCACCGGTTACGCCAAATTCGAGGACGCCGCCTGACGGCTCTAGTATTTCATGATGAAGCAAGTTTTGGCCAAAAGCGACGCCGGACGCGCAATGGGAAATGTCTTCGCTGCAGCGCTTGGAAGGCTGCCAGGCGTGGGCGCTGTTCCCGATATCCGTGCGAGGGCATTCGAGGCCTACGAGCGTGCCGGCCTCCCGCATCGGCACATGGAGGCATGGAAATACACCGATCTACGCGCCCTGATCGGCAAGGTGCTGCCACTCGCTCCAGGACCGGATGCAGCTGCGCTGGTGCGCGCGAAGGCCTCAGCCAGGCAAGCGGCGTTGGACCAGGCAGTCAAACTGGTTTTGGTGGATGGCATATTCGCACCTGAGCTATCCGATCTCGGCAGGCTGGAAAATGGGGTCGATGTCGTGTCGTTACGAGACGTTCTGGAGAATTCGGCCAACAGCGCGACGGCCCGTCTGGTGCTATCGACGACGACTGATGCGGTGGTCTCGCTCAATGCCGCAATGGCGACCGATGGCCTGGTGATTGCGATCGCCGAGGGCAATTTGGTGAAGCGCCCGATTCACATCGTTCATGTCGCGACCGGATTGTCGGTATCCAACTTCACGCGTTCCTATCTGCAACTCGGTAAGGGCGCGCATGCGGCCTTTGTGGAAAGCTTCGTCTCGGCTGAGGGCGCGAGCGGCTATCAGACCAACGATACGACGATCGTCCTGGTTGGTGACGAGGCGAGCCTTTCGCATATCCGAGTGGCAGCCGATGCTGCTGACGCCGTGAACATCTCGTCGGCGATCATCGCGGTCGGCTCCAGGGCGAAGCTCAATCTTTTCACCATGACCTGTGGTGGCTCCATTAGCCGCTATCAGGGATTCGTCACGCTGGCAGGCGAGGGATCCAAGCTCTCAGCGAACGGCGTCAATCTCATCAGCCACAAGCAGCACGCCGACACAACAATCGTAGTCGACCACGCTGTGCCACATTGCACCAGTCGGCAGAAGTTCCGCGCGATCGTTGATGATCGCGGCCGCTCGGTGTTCCAGGGCCGAATCGTCGTTCGTCCCGGCGCACAGAAGACGGACGCCACGCTGACGACGCGAGCGCTGCTCCTCTCTGACCAGGCCGAGGCCGACCATAAGCCCGAACTTGAAATCTTGGCCGATAACGTGACCTGCGGCCACGGATCGACATCAGGTGCGCTGGACGGCACTCTCGTATTTTATCTGCGCGCTCGGGGTCTATCCGAAAAGGATGCGCAGATGTTGCTGATTAAAGCGTTCATTGGCGAGTCGATTGAAGATATTGCCGCCGAGAATCTGCGCGATTTTGTGACCGCGCAAGCTGAACACTGGCTGCAGGCGCGGCGATGAGCGCACATCCCGCGGTTAGCAATGGTAGTTACGAGGTCAACCGTCTGCGTACGAACTTTCCTGCGCTGGCCATGACGGTGTACGGCAAGCCGCTTGTTTACCTCGATAACGCTGCATCCGCGCAAAAGCCCAATGTGGTACTTGACCGTATGATGCAGGTATACTCCAGCGAATATGCCAACGTTCATCGCGGCTTGCACTACCTCGCTAACGCGGCGACCGAGGCGTATGAGGGCGCCCGTACGAGGGTGGCGCGGTTTGTGAACGCGCATTTGAACGAAGAGATCATCTTCACCCGCAGCGCCACCGAGGCAATTAATCTGGTCGCCCAGACTTTTGGCCGTGAACGCATCAGCCCGGGTGATGAGATCGTTCTGTCGATTATGGAACACCACTCCAACATTGTGCCATGGCATTTTCTCAGGGAGCGGCTCGGTGCAGTGATCAAATGGGCACCACTGGATGATGACGGAAACTTCTTGCTCGACGAATTTGAGCGACTGCTGACCCCGCGCACCAAGATGGTTGCAATCACACAAATGTCGAACGTGCTCGGCACGGTCTTGCCGGTGAAAGACGCGGTGAGAATCGCTCATGCTCGTGGTATCCCGGTGCTGGTCGACGGCTCGCAAGGCTGCGTCCATCTGAGCGCCGACGTACGCGACATTGATTGCGATTTCTACGTCATGACCGGCCATAAACTCTATGGTCCGACCGGGATCGGCGTGCTCTACGGCAAGTCTGAGCATCTGGCATCGATGTCGCCCTTCAATGGCGGCGGCGAAATGATCCGCGAGGTCTCGTGTTCCGGCGTCATTTATGCCGATCCGCCGCACCGGTTCGAAGCGGGTACGCCGCCGATTGTTGAGGCGATCGGTTTGGGCGCGGCTGTGGATTACATCAATTCAATAGGCAAGGTGCAGATCCGCAAGCACGAGAGCGCACTGCTTGCTTACGCGCAGGAAAAGCTGGGGGACATCAACTCCGTGCGCCTGATTGGGACTTCGGCCGAGAAAGGGCCAATCATCTCCTTTGATATGAAAGGTGCGCATGCGCATGATATTGCCACCGTCATCGATCGCGCCGGTATAGCGGTGCGGGCGGGAGCTCACTGTGCGATGCCGCTGCTCAAGCGCTTCGGCGTGCAGGCGACGTGCCGTGCGTCCCTCGGACTTTACAACACCCGCGAAGAGATTGATACGCTCGTGCGTGCACTTATCAAGGCGCGGCAGCTGTTCTCGTGATCGGCGAGCCCGCCACGTCCAGGTGGGAGGGGGCTTGCATTGAGCTCTGGAGGAGGATGACGTCATGCACCTGAGCATCATCGTCATCGCAGAGGGTAAGCTCCTGTAGGTCTCGGCAAGCAGAGATCGTATTGCAAGTCTGTGTCGGCCAGCTGACCCTGCAGCCGGTTTTCCTTGTTGCGGCCGCCTTCAGCGAGCGCGATCGCAAAGTACTGCGAACGCGGACACGCGCGGAGAATTGAGCGGGAAATTTTACACACACCAGCCCTTGTTCCATTTCGAACAGGCCAAACCAAGAGTTCTCCGCGCAAAGCGCGATGTCGCATTCGCAACAACATCCATTGTCACAGCGCGAGACGCGCTAACCGGTTTTGATCGTTCTGTTTTTTGTGCTCACGAGCCGCTGGCATGCTGGTTGCAAAAGTCTTGATCAAGAAGCCGCTCTCGCAACAGCTAACCTTGAAGGACATCAGATGAGTCTCGCCACGACCCAGAGCATCGCAGAAATCAGGGCTCGCAACAAAGAGTTGATCGAGGAGGTGCTGAAGGTCTATCCGGAGAAAACCGCGAAACGGCGTGCCAAGCACCTCAACGTTCACCAAGCCGGCAAGTCCGACTGCGGGGTGAAGTCCAACATCAAATCCATACCCGGCGTGATGACAATCAGAGGCTGCGCCTATGCGGGATCGAAGGGGGTGGTCTGGGGACCGATCAAGGACATGGTCCATGTCAGCCATGGCCCGGTCGGTTGCGGTCAGTATTCGTGGGGCTCGCGCCGCAACTATTACGTTGGCACGACGGGGATCGATAGCTTCGTGACCTTGCAGGTCACCTCCGATTTCCAAGAAAAGGATATCGTATTCGGTGGCGACAAGAAACTGGTCAAAGTTCTGGACGAAATCCAGGAGCTGTTTCCGCTCAACAACGGCATCACCATCCAGTCAGAATGCCCGATCGGACTGATCGGTGACGATATCGAGGCCGTCTCAAGAGCGAAATCGAAGGAGTATGGCGGCAAGACCATCGTTCCGGTCCGCTGTGAGGGCTTTCGCGGCGTGTCGCAGTCGCTCGGCCATCACATTGCCAACGACGCGGTGCGCGATTGGATTTTCGACAAGCTCGAGCCGGATGGCAAACCAAAGTTCGAGCCGACGCCTTACGATGTTGCGATCATCGGAGACTACAATATCGGCGGCGATGCCTGGTCATCGCGAATTCTTTTGGAGGAAATGGGCCTGCGGGTGATTGCGCAGTGGTCGGGCGACGGTTCGCTCGCTGAGCTTGAGGCAACGCCGAAGGCAAAGCTCAACATTCTGCATTGCTATCGTTCCATGAACTACATCTCCCGCCACATGGAGGAGAAGTTCGGTATCCCCTGGTGCGAGTATAACTTCTTCGGACCTTCAAAGATCGCAGAATCGCTACGCAAGATTGCGGGACATTTCGACGATAAGATCAAGGAAGGCGCCGAGCGGGTGATTGAAAAGTACCAGCCGCTGGTGAGCGCCGTGATCGCAAAATATCGTCCGCGCCTGCAGGGTAAAACGGTGATGCTGTACGTCGGCGGGCTTCGTCCGCGTCACGTGATTGGCGCATACGAGGACCTCGGGATGGAAGTCGTGGGCACCGGATACGAGTTCGCTCACAACGACGACTATCAGCGCACCGCCCAGCACTACGTAAAGGACAGCACGCTCATCTACGACGACGTCACAGGCTATGAGTTTGAGCGCTTCGTCGAAAAGCTCCAGCCCGACCTGGTCGGCTCGGGCATCAAGGAAAAATACGTCTTCCAAAAGATGGGTGTGCCGTTCCGGCAGATGCATTCCTGGGACTATTCGGGCCCATATCACGGCTATGACGGCTTTGCGATCTTCGCGCGCGACATGGACATGGCTGTCAACTCGCCGGTCTGGAAGAAGACGAAGGCGCCTTGGAAGGAAGCTTCGAAGCCAAGACTCTTGGCTGCAGAATAAAGCTACCAATTCCCGCTCTCGCGGAGAGCTGGGCGATACCAGTTTCGATAACGAAGGATTCCAAAAATGGCGCAGAGTGCCGAACACGTGCTCGATCATCTAGAACTGTTCCGCGGTCCGGAATACCAGCAGATGCTGGCCGACAAGAAGATATTCGAGAATCCTCGCGATCCCGCTGAGGTCGAACGTACCAAGGAATGGACGAAGACACCCGAATACCGCGAGAAGAACTTTGCGCGGGAGGCATTGGTGATAAATCCGGCCAAGGCCTGCCAGCCGCTTGGCGCCGTGTTCGCCTCGGTCGGCTTTGAGGGCACGCTGCCCTTCGTCCACGGATCTCAAGGCTGCGTGGCCTACTACCGCAGCCATCTGGCGCGACACTTCAAGGAGCCGAGCTCCTGCGTCTCTTCATCGATGACGGAAGACGCTGCTGTATTCGGCGGCCTGAACAACATGATCGACGGACTCGCGAACAGCTACAATATGTACAAGCCAAAGATGATTGCGGTTTCCACGACCTGCATGGCTGAGGTGATCGGCGATGACCTCAACGCCTACATCAAGACGTCGAAGGAAAAAGGCTCTATTCCGGCAGAGTTCGACGTGCCGTTCGCACACACACCAGCGTTCGTCGGCAGCCACATCACTGGCTATGACAACGCGCTCAAGGGCATTCTGGGGCATTTTTTGGGACGGCAAGGCCGGAACAGCGCCGAAGCTAGAACGCAGCCCGAACGAGGCAATCAACATCATTGGTGGGTTCGATGGCTATACCGTCGGAAACCTTCGCGAGATTAGCCGCATCCTAGCATTGATGGGTATCCAGCACACCATACTCGCGGATAACTCCGAAGTCTTCGATACCCCGACAGATGGCGAGTTCCGGATGTATGACGGCGGCACCACGCTGGAAGATACGGCCAACGCGGTTCACGCCAAAGCGACAGTCTCCATGCAGCAGTGGTGTACGGAAAAGACCCTGCCGTTCGTGTCCGAGCATGGCCAGGAGGTCGTATCTTTCAATTACCCGGTGGGCATATCCGCAACGGATGACCTTCTCCTGACGTTATCACGCATCAGCGGCAAGGAGATTCCGGAACAACTCACGCGCGAGCGTGGCCGCCTCGTGGATGCCATCGCGGACTCCAGCGCGCATATCCATGGCAAGAAGTTCGCGATCTATGGCGACCCGGATCTCTGCTATGGGTTAGCTGCCTTTCTGCTCGAGCTCGGCGCCGAACCAACCCACGTACTGTCCACCAACGGCAACAAGGCCTGGCATGAAAAAATGCAGGCGCTATTTGCGAGCTCACCGTTTGGGGAAGCCTGCCACGCCTATCCGGGCCGAGACCTCTGGCACATGCGCTCGCTCTTGTTTACCGAGCCGGTCGATCTTCTGATTGGCAACACCTATGGCAAGTACCTGGAGCGTGACACTGGAACGCCACTGATCCGCATCGGTTTCCCGATTTTTGATCGGCATCACCATCACCGCTCCCCTGTATGGGGCTATCAGGGGGGCCTGAATGTGCTGGTGAAGATCCTCGACAAGATCTTCGACGAAATCGACAAGAAGACCAATGTTCTCGGCAAAACTGACTACAGCTTCGACATCATTCGCTGATGGCGGGCAGTGCGCGTGCCATCGTCGAAAACACGCGACGATGGCACAAGCGCAAGACGATTGACCCTTGCAATTTGCTTCGGCTGAGAGGAAAAACGGATGAGTTCGCTAGCGGCCACGGTCCAGGACAGTTTCAACGAGCCGGGCTGCGCCAGGAATGGCAGTAAGTCGGAGGCTGAGCGCAAGAAGGGTTGCACCAAACAGCTGCAGCCGGGCAGCGCTGCGGGCGGCTGTGCTTTCGACGGCGCCAAGATTGCGCTGCAGCCGTTTACCGATGTCGCTCACTTGGTGCATGGTCCGATCGCGTGCGAAGGCAACTCCTGGGACAATCGCGGCGCGGCGTCTTCCGGCTCGAATCTGTGGCGCATCGCATTCACAACCGATTTGAGCGAAACCGATATCGTATTCGGAGGCGAGAAGCGGCTTTGCAAAGCGATCAAGGAGATCATCGACAAGTACGATCCGCCCGCCATCTTCGTCTATCAAACCTGCATCCCGGCGATGATCGGCGACGACATCAACGCGGTCTGTAAGGCAGCATCTCGAAGGTTCGGAAAGCCGGTGATCCCGATCAATTCCCCGGGCTTCGTCGGTTCCAAGAACCTCGGTAACAAGCTCGCCGGCGAGGCCTTGCTCGACTATGTGATCGGGACGCAGGAACCGGACTACACCACACCATACGATATCAACCTGATCGGCGAATACAACCTTTCGGGAGAGCTCTGGCAAGTGAAGCCATTGTTGGACGAGCTTGGAGTGCGGATTCTCTCCTGCATCTCCGGCGATGGAAAATATCGCGAAGTCGCTTCATCTCATCGCGCGCGGGCGGCGATGTTGGTGTGCTCAAAGTCGATGATCAACGTGGCACGCAAGATGGAGCAACGCTACGGGATCCCGTTCTTCGAGGGGTCGTTCTACGGTATTCAGGATTCAAGCGAATCGCTGCGCCAGATTGCGCGCCTATTGGTTGAACGCGGCGCGCCGAACGCTCTGCTCGCGCGCACCGAAGCGGTGATCGCGCGCCAGGAAGCGTGGGCCTGGGCTGCGATCGAGCCGTACAAGCCACGCTTCAAAGGCAAGAAGGCCTTGTTGATTACCGGCGGCGTCAAGTCATGGTCGGTCGTTGCGGCACTGCAGGAAGCCGGGCTCGAATTAGTCGGAACCAGCGTGAAGAAATCGACAAGGCAGGACAAGCAGCGCATCAAAGAGCTCATGGGGCAGGATGCCCACATGATCGAGGACATGACGCCGCGCGAAATGTACAAGATGTTGAAGGACGCCAAAGCGGACATCATGCTTTCGGGCGGCAAGTCGCAGTTCATCGCGCTGAAAGCGGCGATGCCCTGGCTCGATATCAACCAGGAGCGGTGCCATGCCTATATGGGCTATTTCGGAATGGTCAAGCTGGTGGAGGAGATCGACAAGGCGCTCTCCAATCCAATGTGGGAGCAGCTACGGCGACCAGCGCCATGGGAGGCATTGGCGAAGGCGATGGTGCAGATGCGATCGCCAATGGCCGGCATCGCTTGCGATTCGGTGCTCGCCGAAACGGCGCGCCGCGCGAGGAGGATCTGCTTCTGTAACAAGGTCGATCTCGGCACCATCGAGGATGCAATCGACGGGCACGGCCTGAGGAGCGTGGAGGCGGTCAGAGAGTACACCAATGCGGTCGGTGGCTGCTGCAACAGACGCATCGAGGGGATCCTGGTGTCCACGCCGTCGGCCATGCCACAGGCCGCAGAATAGGGAAGTGTCATGGCCAGCCTCACGGCGTCCACAAAAGCCTGTGCCGTCAATCCGCTGAAGATGAGCCAACCGATCGGTGGCGCCTTCGCCTTCATGGGGTTGCGTGGGGCAATGCCGCTTCTGCACGGCTCGCAAGGGTGCACATCCTTCGGGCTCACGCTCTTTGTCCGGCATTTCAGGGAGGCCGTGCCGCTGCAGACCACCGCGATGAGCGAGGTCGCGACCGTGCTTGGCGGCTACGGGAATCTCGAGCAGGCGATACTCAATATCTACAACCGTACCAAGCCAAAGATCATCGGAATCTGCTCGACCGGCGTCACCGAGACCAATGGGGACGATGTCGATGCCTACCTCAAGCTAATCCTCGACAAGCATCCGCAGCTCGCGAAATTGCCGCTGGTCTATGTCTCGACCCCTGATTTCAAGGGTGCGTTCCAGGACGGCTGGGAGAAGGCTGTGGCGCGCATTGTGGAGTTGCTGGTTGAACCGCCCAGCGTCAATGGCCTGCGCGATCCCTCGAGGGTGAATGTTCTTCCAGGATGTCACCTCACGCCGGGTGATCTTGATGAACTCCGGGCCACCCTGGAGGACTTTGGCTTGCGGCCGTCCTTCTTGCCTGACCTGGCGGGATCGCTCGATGGGCATATCCCCGATGAGTTTACGGCAACGACCATTGGCGGCATCGGCGTCGACGAAATTGCGAGCATGGGCCGCGCCAACTGGACTATCGCAATTGGCGCCCAGATGCGGCGAGCGGCAGAGGTCATGCAGGCCAAGACCGGCGTGCCATTTCGGCTGTTCGAACGGCTGTGCGGTCTCGGCCCGAACGACGACTTCATCACGTTCTTGAGTGAGATCAGCGGCCGCCCCGTACCATTCAAATATCGGCGCCAGCGCGGCCAGCTCGCCGATGCAATGCTGGACGCGCACTTCCATATTGGTGGTCGCAAAGTTGCAATCGCCGCCGAGCCAGACCTCCTGTTTGACCTGTCCGGTATGCTGCACGACATGGGCGCGCAGGTGACGGCGGCCGTGACGACTACTCAGTCGGCGGTCATTGAGCGGATCAAGACCGAGGAAGTGCTGATCGGCGATCTTGAGGATCTGGAAGAGCTTGCCAGAACCAAGCATTGCGACCTGCTGATCACGCATTCGCATGGCAGGCAAGCGGCGGCTCGGCTGAAAATCCCGTTCTATCGAGCCGGTTTTCCGATGTTCGATCGGCTTGGCGCAGGGCACCAACGATCCATCGGTTATCGTGGTACGCGCGATCTGATCTTCGATATCGCCAATCTTGTGATCGCGGACCGCGAGGAGAACCATCAGCCTACTCCCGACAGATGGCGGGCTCCGGCCACTGCCACTAAGGTCCGGGAACCGCAGCTCCATCAGTGCAGCTGAGAGGTCGATTGCATGAAGGTCGCATTCGCAACTCAAGACCTGAGACGGGTCGATGCCCATTTTGGTTGGGCAAAGTATATCGCTATCTATGATGTCGCGCCAGGCGGGCACGTGTTTCTCAAGGCGATTGAGTTTGAGGGGGATCTCAAGGAAGACGGCAACGACGACAAGTTGGCGCCGAAGATTGACGCGATCAAGGATTGCACAATTCTTTACGTCGCCGCCATCGGCGGTGCCGGTGCCGCGCGGGTGGTCGCCAACAAAATCCATCCTATCAAGGTGAACGAGCCGGAAAGCATCTTGGTCCTGCTCGAAAAACTCGAGCACACCCTGAAGGGCACGCCACCTCCCTGGCTACGCAAGGCTATGGCAAAGGACCAACGGCGTACGTTCGAGTTCGACGAATGAGGCGATATGACGCGCAAAAATGGAGCAGCAGGGCAGCGGCGTCGAGGCGCCGTTCCTCATGGAGCTAGTCAAGATTTGGCGCGCTCAGGATACCAACGGAGCCTGGGAGGCCAAGAGCGATCTCGACTTGCTCGAACCCTATATCTTGGACAAGGAAAAGCGGCGCGCATTGCCGATTGTCGGCGATCCTGATCCCGATACGGTGTGGCGGCTTGAGCTGTTCTTCGATGCGGTCGCGCTCTCGATCGAGAGGGTAACCGGCGTGATGATCCAGCCGATTCTGGAGCTGCATCATGAAGGCTTCGGCCGCGTGGTGCTAATCGGAGGCCGGCTGATCGCCGTGAACAAGCAGCTTCGCGATGTGCATCGCTTCGGCTTCGATAACTTCGTAAAGCTCGCGCAGGAGGGTGACAAATATGTCAGCGACGGAATCGACCTGATTCGTAAATTTCCCGAGGTGGCGAAATATTGAGGACGCTCATGAGCGATCGTGAAACACTGAGGGCAGATCTCAAGAAGCTGTCGGCCAAAGCGATACAGGCAAAAATGGATCTGCATGACCGTTCGGAAGAGTTGCCCATCAACTGGGCCTCAATCATGGTGGTGGCGCAGAAGGCGCACGATGCCTATGCCGCGCTCGAGCGCAAGAGCCGCGATTTGAAGGCGCTGGAAAATACTTAAAGGGGCCCGATCATGTCATTTGCAACGCGCGACGGCCGTGACTGGACGCCAAACTACCTGATCTCGATCGATGCCAAGAAGTGCATCGGCTGTGGGCGCTGTTTCAAGGTGTGCGGTCGAGATGTCATGATGCTAAGGGGAATCAACGAGGAGGGCGAGCTTGTCGACCTCGACGATGATGAGGACGACGAGATTGAAAAGAAGATCATGGTTCTCAACGATCAGGGCGCCTGCATCGGTTGCGGCGCCTGCGCCAGGGTCTGCCCAGCCAACTGCCAGACCCACGGTTCGGCCACAGCGGCAGCGGCGTGAGTGACGGCTGACTCTATCGCGGCCAATCATCTCTGCCTTGATTGGGGTAGCTCGCACTTCAGCCGAGTATTTTTGGGCTGGCTCTCGATCCTTCTGAGCAGGTCTCACTCGCGAACGACATCGCTGCGCCGACCAAAGGAGCGGTCAGTTCGTGAACTTCGTCGACATGGGGGAACGGGAGGGCGCTTCTCAACAGCGGCAGCGCGGTCAGACGAGTGCTCGCGGGCGCGGATCTGTGTGTGTACAGAGTACGTGCCTGATGATGAGATCATATTGAGTCGTGCGCATCGCCAGTAGCCCAAAGGAATACTCGGATTTCGTCGCAGATAAAGCTGAGCGCGCAGCAACGGTTGCTGGAAGCTTTGCCAACAGTTCCGATGATCCGGACATCCCGGCTCGATTTTTCAGCTATCAGTTGGGTGACGAAGCTGTCGGGATGTTAAGGATGGGAGGCCCAGATCTGATTAAGAGAGAGCATTTTCGGCAGCAGTTTTGGCGAAACGACATCACGTCTCAAGTAGATCTGCGGATTACTCATCCCTGGTCCAGAACGCCGGCGATATTCTACCGGAACATCAGCTGCGAGAAGACGGCGATTATCCGTTGGTCTTGTCACGTCCTGCCTTGCCCGGCATGGAGCCCCGACTCGCGGAAATGGGTTTTTGTTCATGTGGGTCGTAATCACAGGGTGCGTGATCCTAGCCAGCATCCTGAGGTGTGAACGAAGAACGATAACGACGAGTGGCAGCGGGTAGACAGGCCGACAAAGTATCCTTCCAAAGCTGGCGACGATGGTAGCGTCGATAGTGACTCGTCTGATGATGATCCGTCCTGTTATTTGGATCGAGCCATGGAAAAGCTGGCTAGGGAGCAAGGCGAATCGGACTGCAGCGCCGAAATGACTGGTCTCCCGTCAACGCCAACGTCGGCAAAACAGTCTTGGCCTTCAAAAAGCGCTGCGCGCGTCCGAAGCGTGTGCTCCGTTTTGCGCCGCCTGGACGCCAGGTTTACGTTTGGTCGACGGTTCGCCGAACGTGCATTCGAAGACAGCAATAACGTGGCGAACAAGCCGCATCCATAAGTCAGCTTGATGACGGGGAGTGCCGAAATGGGCAAGCTAAGATCGTCGATGTTGCAACAAGCTTGTTCGCAAAGCGCGACGGTTGTCCAAACCCCGGTGATGTGCTCACCCCTACAGGGCGGAGCAGCTCAATTCCTTCGGCGAAGATTAATTCGGGTCGCGGCCGTAGTCTTCCGGTCGATTGCATCAGCGGGCGAGACGTGTACATGGGAGTAGTGGCTGCGCGCATCTCAAAGCTGTGCCGACGTGAAATTGCTAACACGCTCTGGCTATTCGGCGCGACTGCTTTTGCGAGCAGGCACTGACTTTAGATGTCGCGAACGCTGCCCCTGCGCAGCACGCCCGTGAACGGGAAGCAAGGGTCTGCGAAGTGGTCTGAATTATGCACCCGCACCGATGAGGTGTGCTCAAGTGGTGCAGCCCGCTGCCTGGAATACCAGAACGCGGGTCGTCCCTACTCCTACGGTCTTTGTAGGGGCGATCGCGCCGCGACAATGAAGAGTGCCCGAAGAGCAATCAATGCAGCCAGAAGCTATCTATACAATTTGCGGCTTTGACGACATTCCAAACCGCCACGCCATGGGCGTTCACCTTATAGCTATCGACAACGACGGCGTTCACCGACCATGGTCCATCGTTGTCGTGCGATGGGGCAAAAAGGTGCTTGGCTATATCAACAAGTGCCCGCACAACGGCGTCAATCTGGACTGGGAGCGGAACAGATTCCTTGATCCATACAGCGTCCGGCTGATATGCGGCAAGCACGGATCGACCTTCGAACTCGGCACCGGGCGGTGCGTCGAAGGTCCATGTAAGGGCAGAGCGCTCACGCCGATCGCCTTGACAGTTCTGGATGGTGACGTCTGTGTTGTCGGCGTACGTCTTGTCGAAGACGACGTGTCCCGGAACGAATGAAGTTCGCGCTCAGACCGGCCGCGTTCTCGTTGCGGTTCTTCACCGGTTCCATTCTCTTCAGCCCGTCTTCATAGGAGATCTCGTCATAGGACTGATCGAGATCCTTTGCGGCATCGAGCAGGTAATCAAGCTTGCCGCCCGCATCGAGCTTCTTGATGTCGTCCTTGTTGACCCCGACCAGGTCCATCATCTCCTTCCAAACCGTGGATTCATCGCACGGTAGGACGTGGAAGGTAATATCACCGAGCTTGGTTCGGTATTTCGCCAGCAAATCTATGTTGTTGCAGAACATGAAGTAACTTCCGCGCGAGCTTAAGGCACCATCAAGGACGGTCGCGACGTCAGCAAGATACGCGAAGGAATGCAGGTAGCCGGCCAGGACCGGAATAGTGCGTTCTCCGTCCTGCGCGATCGTCAAAACCTGCTCGATCGAATAGTCCGGCGGCCGTTTCTCGTCCGCGACTTGAGTCTGGAAGTGTAGTGCGATGTCGCCGCGAAAGCCGAACCGGCCCGGCTTGGTCGTCCCGCCTTTGAGTACGGCATTGAGCAGGCGGCCCTCCTTCTCAAGTCTGCTGAGTGCGGTGTTCTCGATTGCAGTCATTAAATTGGTCCTCGATCTAAGCTCCTCACCGACTCCTTGGCCGGTGCCAGATGCAATGCAAATTGCTTGCCGTCGCATGTGTGGCGGCCTTCGGCGGAGCTTAGAAAGAAAACGCGTAAGCGGGCGGCGATCGGTCTCACGTAGCCCTGTCAGAAATCCGACACGGCTTCCAAAGCCGGCAGGCGCGATCGGAAAATGTGAGCATCGTCAAGCGTCTGCACGCCGGCACATGACTTGCCCTTGGGCAGGCAGACCTAAGCCGACGAGGGGCAAGCCGTGATAAACCTGACGAATAGCGCAGTGAACGCAATCAAGAGCGCGATTTCATCGTCGACGCGGCCGGCTAGTGGTCTGCGCATTATGGTCGAAGCAGGCGGCTGCAACGGGTTCAAATACATGATGGGTCTGGCCGAGGAACCGAAGCCTGATGACACTGTGATCGAGTGCGACGGTCTGAAGGTATTTGTCGACAACAAGAGCCATGATTATCTCGTCGGTACGACCATCGATTTCGTGATGGCGCTGGAGAGCCCTGGCTTCACCTTTCATAACCCGAATGCGACCGCGAGCTGCTCCTGCGGAAAATCGTTCAGCTGATGAAGAAGAGGCGTCGAGGCATGCTAGCCGAAACCGAACAACTGAGGCAATCGTCGGCGACTGCAACCGAGCGAGAGCTGCGCATTCGCAGCGTCATCGAGGAGATCCGCCCCGATCTGCAACGCGATGGGGGCGACTGTCAGCTGATCGGGATCGATGGCAGCAAGGTCATGGTCGGGCTGACCGGGGCCTGCACGTTCTGTAAGCTTTCGAGGCTGACGCTGGAAGGCATTCAGGCGCGGCTGGTCGAGAGGCTCGGCGAATTCATCCGCCTGATCCCGGTTGGTGCGGCAGGCAAGACGCCGGATTGAGCGGGGATCAAATGCCGATTTACCTCGACAACAATGCGACGACGCGGACCGATCCGGCTGTCGTGCAAGCCATGTTGCCGTTCTTTACTGAGCAGTTCGGCAACGCCTCATCCACGCATGCCTTCGGCGGCGAGGTCGCAGTCGCGCTGAAGCAGGCCCGGCGCAGCTTGCGGGGTCTGCTAGGGAGCGCCTACGATCATGAGATCGTTTTCACCTCGGGTGCGACCGAAGCCAACAATGCCGCAATCCTCTCTGCGCTTGCGACTCAGGAAGACCGTGACGAGATCGTGACCAGTTCGGTTGAGCACTCCGCCGTGCTTGCGCTAGTCGAGCAATTGGCGACAAGAGGGGTCAAGACGCATATCGTACCCGTGGATTCCCGGGGACGGCTCAACATCGAGGCATTTCGCTGCGCGCTCGGGCCACGCACGGCGATTGCCTCTGTCATGTGGGCCAACAACGAGACCGGCACGATTTTTCCTGTCGAGTTTCTGGCCGGGTTGGCCCGTGAGGCGGGCGCGCTGTTTCACACCGATGCGGTCCAGGCCATGGGCAAGGTGCGCGTGGACCTAAAGGACAGCGCGATCGACATGCTGTCGCTATCCGCGCACAAATTGCATGGCCCCAAGGGGATCGGCGCGCTCTATCTGCGCAAAGGGACAAGATTCCGGCCGCTGATCTGGGGCGGATCACAGGAACGACGGCACCGCGCTGGAACTGAGAATATTCCGGGCATCGTCGGCCTTGGAAAGGCTGCGGAGCTTGCGGTGGAGCGGCTCGAACCGGAGCGCCTTCGCATTGGTGCGTTGCGTGACCGCCTGGAGCAGGGGCTTTTGCACAATGGCGAGTGCGTCACGCTCGGCGATGTCAGCAACCGGCTGGCGAACACGGCCAATATTGCCTTCGGCCATCTCGAAGGCGAAGCAATCGTCCATCATCTCAATCGTGCGGGCATAGCCGTGTCGCTCGGATCAGCCTGCAACTCCGGCTCAATGGCGCCATCGCATGTTTTGCGCGCCATGCAGGTGCCGGCGTGGAGCATGCGCGGCGCGGTGCGCTTCTCTCTGTCGCGTGAAACCTCCTTCGGGGAGGTCGATGAGGTCGTGTGCGCAGTGTCCGACATTGTGGCTCGCCTGCGCGCCACGTCGCGGGAGTCTGCCGGTCTGGCCAGCTATGCGTCACAGTCCAAGGAGTTGCCCTCGTGAAAATCATGATCCGCCGGTCTTTGGACGCGGGCCTGTCGATCTACGTGCCCAAAAAGGATCTCGAAGAACCGATCGTGGAATCCGAGTACGAAACGCTCTGGGGCGGCTGGATCAAAATAGCCAATGGCTGGGTGCTCGATCTACCCGAGATGGCGAGCGACACGCGGTTACCGATCACAATCAATGCCAAAAAACGTGGCGAGAACGGGGACGATCCGTGAAGTCGACCCCGCGGATCGATTTTGTCGATGCGGCGGATGCAAAGGCCATTCTCGCGGACGTCGCTGCCGGGCTGAGGGCCGCGGGCGTTGTGCCTTATCTTGGACCTGGCCTCGTCGAGTTGTCCAGATCCGATGTGCCGACCACGCCCGAAGCGCTTGCCGGCTTCTTCGCCAGCAGGGTAGCGTTGCCGCGACGGGCCAAGGGCAATGCGTGGGCGTCGGCGCAGCATATCGAGATCAGCAAACATCGCTCTGCCGTGACGACATTGATGACGCAGGCCTTCGCTCGGCCAGTCGAGCCGACGCGCTTGCACCATCATCTTGCGTCCCTGTCGCTGCCCGTCATAGTCGATGCGTGGTACGATGGCGCGATGCGCGCGGCGCTGGGTGAGCGCGATGGATGGGGCGAAGTGCAGGGTATCACCCGCGTCGGCATTGGCGAGAACCGCTGGTACCGCTTTTATGATTCCGTTGGACAAGAGGTCGACAGTGTGGTGGCCGGCGGCTGGGCGACGGTGCTGTACAAGCCGCACGGCGGCGTGCACCCGGCCAAGAACTTCCTGATCTCCGACGCTGACTATGTCGAGGTGTTGACCGAAATCGACATCCAGACACCGATTCCGGACATCATCAAGAAAAAGCGGACCGGACAAACCTTTCTCTTCATCGGCTGTCGCTTCAACGACCAGCTGTTGCGTAGCTATGCGCGGCAGATCATCAAGCGTACGGCCGACACCCATTATGCGATCGTTGATCCGGATGCGCTTTCACGCAACGAGGTCCGATTTTAATCGAGCAAGGCCTGACGCCGCTTGCGATTGGGCTCCCTCGTGCGGTGGAGGTACTGCTGGCCAATTAACGGCGTTGTAAGGGCCGGCTCGCTCACCTCGTCGGCCTATTGTGAGAGGCCGCATCGCATCAAACTCGGTTGAGATGGAGCAGGGTTCTCGCGGGCTTAGCGCGAGAACGAAGCGGCTCACCGCGGAGCCACTTTGTCAGAACGACGACGTCCGTGTCGCATTTACAACATGCACATCATTACTGCTCTACATGCGTCAGGGTCGATCAGTGCCTGCTAACTCTTTGACGTATAGCTGCAACTTCATCGTCTCCGCCGTGGCATGTGAGTTGCTACTCCTCTTCTTGAAGCTTGCTCAGGGTTGGTCCTGGGAAGTCGATGGTGCCTGCAGGGAGAAATGAACATGAACGCGGTCGTCGGGCGCGGAAAATATGCCAAAGCTGCGGTGGATCACGGCAAGATGATGCAGCCTGCCGTCGAGCATAAGGGCTGCCGCATCTCGGCAAAGACCGACCAGGCAAGCTGCGGCTCGCGGGCAGGCCAAGGCGATCTGCCGATCGAAATCTGGCAAAAGGTGAAGAACCATCCCTGCTACAGCGAAGAAGCGCATCATCATTACGCCCGCATGCATGTCGCGGTAGCGCCAGCCTGCAACATCCAGTGCAACTACTGCAACCGCAAATACGACTGCGCCAATGAATCACGTCCGGGCGTGGTGAGCGAGAAGATCACCCCTGAGCAGGCGGTGAGAAAGGTGCTCGCGGTCGCGACCGCCATTCCGCGGATGACCGTGCTCGGCATCGCTGGTCCTGGCGATCCCCTGGCCAATCCAGAAAAGACGTTCAAGACGTTCGAACTGGTCGCCAAGGCGGCTCCCGACATCAAGCTGTGTCTGTCAACCAACGGACTGACGCTGCCGGACCATATTGACATCATCGCCAAGTCCAGAATCGACCACGTCACCATCACCATCAACATGATCGATCCCGAAATCGGAGCCAAGATCTATCCGTGGATCTTCTTCAACCACAAGCGCTACACCGGCGTCGACGCGGCCAGGATTCTCACCGATCGCCAGCTGCAAGGCCTCGAGATGCTTAGCCAACGGGGTATCCTGTGCAAGGTGAACTCGGTGATGATCCCGCACGTCAACGACCATCACCTGGTCGAGGTCAACAAGGCGGTGAAGTCGCGCGGTGCCTTCCTTCATAATATCATGCCGCTGATCTCCGCGCCCGAGTACGGCACAGTATTTGGCCTCAAGGGTCAGCGGGGACCGACGGCGCAGGAATTGAAGGCGCTGCAGGATGCTTGCGAAGGGCAGATAAACATGATGCGGCATTGCCGCCAGTGCCGCGCCGATGCTGTGGGTCTGCTCGGAGAGGATCGCAGCGCAGAGTTCACCACCGACCAGGTCATGAAAATGGATGTCAGATATGACCTCGAGATGCGCAAGGCGTATCAAGACAGGGTAGAGGATGAGCGTGCCGCCAAAGTCGCGGCCGGCGAAGAGGAGCTTACGAAGTTCGCCGGCGAGATGAGCACGATCACGCTTCTTGTGGCGGTCGCAACCAAGGGCTCGGGGCTTATCAACGAGCACTTTGGGCATGCAAAAGAGTTCAAGGTGTACGAACTTTCTACATCCGGCGCCAAATTCGTCGGCCATCGTCGCGTAGACGTTTACTGCCAGGGCGGTTATGGCGAGGAGGACAGGCTTTCGACCATCATCCGTGGCATCCATGACTGCCATGCGGTTTTCGTGGCCAAGATCGGCGCCTCCCCGAAAAGCAGTCTGATTAAGGCCGGGATCGAACCGGTCGATCAATACGCGCATGAATTCATCGAGAAGTCGGCGATCGCCTGGTTCAGGTCCTATCTCGACAAGGTGAAAAGCGGTGAGATCCAGCACGCCAAGCGCGGCGACGCCGCGATCCGGCAAGGAGCTCTGATCTCTGCGGCGTAAGGGGGGTATGTGCCATTCAAGATCATCGCCTCGCAGTGCACGAGCTGCTCAGCCTGCGACCGAACGTTGCCATCTCGGAGAAGGGGAGAGCTTCTTCATTGAACCGGCGAAATGCACAGAATGTATTGGCTATTTCGACGAGCCGCAATGTGTCGCCCCCTGGCCGGTCGACAATACCCGCGTCCTTGACACGTCCTTGCCGCGCTACCAGGCGCCAGCCTAACGGGCGAGCCACATGAACAGCATGCCAAGAGCCGAAGACGTCGCAAGCTTCGTGCTGCGCGTTGGCGGCGGCGTAGACGTCGACGTTCGGTCCTGCCTCACGGACGCCGACTGCTCTGGATTGCCCTGCGATAGTGCTGTTGGTCGCGGGCAGCACAGCCGTGGCGGGCTTTTCATTCCGTGCGGAGGTCCAAAGGCGCTTCTGTGTACCGAGAGGCGCCTTCCAGGCGGCGCTGTTATCGTCGATGTGACTAACCATGCCGCGCAGATCAGCGCATTTTTCGCGGGATCAGTCGTGCCGCGCCGGAACATCGCCAAGCTCACTCAAGAGCAAAGTCGCCGATGAACCTGGATGTAGCATTGAAGCCGCCATCCGGCAGCCAGAGAGCGCTGATCGCGTCCACGCTGTCCGGTGACGATCTCCCGCGCGAAGCTGAGGATCATCTGCCGCATGCCGGGCTGTCCTATCATTTGGACGACGTTGCGGAACAACATCTGCTCGAAGCGCGTGCGCTGGCGCCGGACCATGCCGCGGTCCTGATTGGGATCTACCGCTTCTACTTCTACAAACTCCGTTTGGTGCGAGGAAGTGACGCCGATGTTGGCCAACAAGGATTATGAAGTTAGTCGCGCGGTCGCGCGCCACGTCGCGTCGCAGCTGCGCATTCAGCCGATCAGTGACGAGGATAGCGAGTTTCGCCGCATCATGACAGGCGATGTTCCCAATGCGTGGCTCCTAGCCATAGCGAGCGACCTGGACACCTCCGTGCGGCTCGAGGTCGCACATCGGCCGTTGGCGGAGGCGCGAGCTGCCCTAGAGCGCTGTCCTGACCGGCAGGGGGTGCCGAGCTGCATTGCGGCTGGTGAATCGTCTGAGTTCGTCGAGTACAAAGTGATGCAGCACCGCGCATGCGCGGGGCCGGGCAGCGTCCCTGCGCGTCCACGAGGGAGCGGTACATGAGCAGCATTGTGCGCGACAGCAACGTCGTCGAGCTGAGCGGGCCGCCTGTCTTTAGCTTCAACGAAAAGGTGCGAGCTAATCGCGCCATCCGCAATGACGGGACCTATCGGGGCAAGGAGATTGGCGACATTTTGGTCAAGAAGGGTGAGGTAGGTTACGTCATCTCGATCGGCACATTCCTGCAGCAATTTTACATCTACGGCGTCGAGTTTCTGGAAAGCGGCTACCGCGTCGGCATGAAGCGTAAGGAACTTGACTCGGTGGACGCCTGCGAGGAGATCGATGATCTGCCGTTGCCGGACGAGGCCGTGTCATGACGGAGCCCGGCTTTCCGAAATATCGACGGGGCCAGCGGGTCAAAACCGCTGTCGACCTCATCAATGACGGCTCTTTTCCCAATACGGAGCCCGAGGGAGTCTTGCTCGCCGCCGGAGCGACCGGCGAGGTCATCAGGGTTGCTATCCATACCGAAGCGAACGTACCGATCTACACTGTCGATTTTGGTGAGCAACTGCTCATCGGCTGTCTCGAAGAAGAAATTACAGTGCTTTGAAGGGTGGCTTTGGCAATGAATGCCGCACTGATGAGGAAGGTAAAGACCGGGCTGGTGGCTCACCCCAACGAGCTCGATCGCAAGCGGATCGAGCGCGGCTTGAGCTCGCGCAAGCGCTATCTCTATGTCGTGCCGAACGTGACGCCGGTGAGGGGCGGCTACCACGTCGAGAGTCCCTGTTGCTCGCGCAATATCGACGAGGATGGCGGTCTAATTGATGTCGCGCTGATTCTTTATGATGCCGTGAGCGGTATCTGGAAGATGTTTCGCAAGAACCACACGCGAGGAATCTGGGAATTTTACAGCCTTTACAACCGCTTGACTTCAGCAATCGACGAATTGAATGCAGATCCGGAGCGTCTGTTCTGGCAATGATGAACCACCTTTGACGAGTCATAGAGGAGCCACGATGGCGCTCACCGCGGAGGAATTGATCGAAATCGAGCGGCTGCTTGCGGCCGATGATGCCGAGATGGGTCAGTTTGTTGAGCTGCGGCGCCGCTTTCCGCAGCTTGCTTTCGCGCGCTGTGATGCGTCGGATGTAGCGGACCAGCCGTTCCGGCAGTTTTCCTCTTTCGACCTTCATCTGCTCGATGGATCGGATCACTGCGTGCAGATTACGGCCGATCCGGCGCGGGCGACCGGCATCGTGTTGGCCAAAAGGAATGTTGGGCGGTGAGCGGCACCAAACTCGCAGAGCATAGGCTTGATGGCGCGCACACTGTGGAGGAAAAGACGTCCTTCATTCCACTGTCCGATCCCGATATCACCTTCGCCGAGCTCTCTGCCGTGGAAACGCTATTGTGTTCGCCCCAAATCTCCAAAGGGCGGATCACTGAGGCGTTCGAGCACGCTTTCGCGGCCTATCTTGGGCGCAGATATGCCGTTGCGGTCTCGAGTGGTACCATCGGGCTCCTGCTTGCGCTGAAGACGCTCGGCATCGGGCCGGGGCAGGAGGTCATCGCCTCGCCCTACTCCTTTCGCGAGACCGCGTATGCCATTAGTCTCGCAGGCGCACGGGCGGTATTTGCCGATATCGACTATTGGTCGGGAACATTGGTCCCAGCGAAGGCGGAAGAGCGCATCACGGCCAACACGCGGGCGATCGTCGCCGGCAACCCTAACGGTCATCCCGCGCCATGGTCGCAACTGCGCGCGATCGCGCAGCGCCATCAGCTGCTGCTTTTGGAGGATTCCACCGAGGCAATCGGATCGAGCTACAAGGGTGAGCTCGTCGGCCGGTTTGGCGACCTGGCGGTGTTCGACTTTGCCCAGCCACTGGCCCTAAGCTGTGGCGAAGGCGCAATGGTGGTGACGGATGATATCGACATTGCGGTTGGCTTGCGTCGCCATCGCGCCCACCGCCTGGACGAGCGCTTCTCCGTTGTCGTCGGTGGCACAGCACCCTACCAGGCCGGCATGAGCGATCTCACGGCTGCCTTGGGGTTGGCGCAGCTCAAACGTCTCGATGAAATCCTGGAGCGGCGTCGGCTGGTCGAGCAGCTCTACAACGCGCATATG
Organism: Bradyrhizobium sp. JR3.5; assembly: GCF_054057015.1. Lineage (NCBI taxonomy): Bacteria > Pseudomonadati > Pseudomonadota > Alphaproteobacteria > Hyphomicrobiales > Nitrobacteraceae > Bradyrhizobium > Bradyrhizobium sp. JR3.5. Next base: position 955,541 of record NZ_JBSRYV010000002.1, on the reverse strand, counting down.
CAATCATTTGAGGGCATCAAACCTTCTTATGTTGGACCCCATGTGACGGAGGTGAACTGGCTGCTCTATCTCGTTCATCTGGGGACACGCTTCACGCGATCCGCCCGCGATGCCATTGTCGATGATCTGAACGCCGCAGAGGTTGAATCCGCCGCCTACAGCTACCCGCTGCACTTACAGCGCCATTATTTCGACCTCGGCTATCGGCGCGGCGACTTCCTGGTTACGGAAAAGATAGCCGATCGCGCTCTGGCGCTGCCGTTTCACACCCATCTCACGAACAACCAGATCGAGTTTATCGTCGAGACCATGAAAGATGCGTCGATCAACGTGGGCGCAGGTGCAGCGATCTACTGAGATCGTCGTCATCCGCGACATGGAAGACTGAGGATTGAATGGCGATGATCGTAGTTGTCATAGCGAGAGATGAGCAAGGGGGCCGAGGCGACATCGCTTGCGACGGACGTGCTTAGCGCGCGGATCACCAGCCACGTAAATGCGAGGAGAAGGCCGGATGACGCTCCAGTCATGTATTCGTCGGGGAAGACCGCAGGAGAAATGCTCCAACTGCGAGCGTGAAGAAGACCTGTTCGACACAGAAGACGACGTCTCCAAGCCGCGGCTCCAGGTTCACGGGCCAAGGTGCAGGAAACCGGGCACATCACAATCGAGATCCTCGGTCTCGGCTCGGGTCTCTGGAGTTAGCCAAATAGGGGATTGCTATGAACTCGCAACAAGTCATCATTCACGTTCGCTTCGCTCCGAACGGGAGGGTGGTCCAAATCAGTGAGCGCCCGGGGAAGCTCACGCCGAACCAATGGTTTGATGTTCTCAACGCCCGTTCCGGCTCGGCCTATCAGCCGCTCGCTCGTGGCCGTGGCGTTTTTCGGTTGAACAGGATTGCGGTCGAAGCGTTAAAACAGGACACGACGAGGTCGCGATGAGCGAAGACGATCGGCAACCTGATGAGCGATCAAATCGAGGTGTTTGTGGTCTGTCCGGCCGATGCCATCGAGCGGAGTGGCGTCAGGGGCTTTAGCCTGTCGCGGATCGATGATAGCGGCGAGAGCCGGCCATTTCCAATTATTGTGGTGCGCACTTTCGGAAATGACTATTTTGGTTACGTCAACCGTTGTCCGCATGACAGCGTCTGGCTCAACATCGGCTCCGGCGAGTTTTTCTCGGCGGACCGCTCCTTTCTCAGATGCGGCCGCCACGGTGCAAGCTTTGAGATCGACACTGGGGTGTGCATCGATGGCCCCTGCGATGGACAAGCGCTTGAGCCGGTAGCGCTCGCGGTGATCGAAGGTGACGTCTGCCTGTGCGGCGTCAAGCTGATGGAGGACGATCGGTTTTCCGACCCGTTCGAGGACAGCGACGAAACCATGGATATCGCGATCCAGCCGGATTAACACGCGTATCACCTTGCCGTTACTTGGCTGTCGCGCAAGTTGCCTTGGGCGCTTTGTCACCGGCTAAAGCCGTCGTACGCGTGAGCGTCGGAACAGACGCGTGTCATCGCTTTTGAACTTGTGAGAGCAAACGAGCAGCCCGCTGAATTGCGGTCATGCCCCGGCGATCTCCGCCGCATCAAGAAGGTGCCCTGGCGCTAGCTCCCCAATGGATCCGGCTGGCAGGACGCGGTCCTTGCTGCCGGCGGGTACAATACGTTCGAGAAGGAAATGCCCTCGGTGGCTAGAAGTCCGCCGAGGGCACCGTCTGGGCTGGGAGAATGGGGAGACCCAGACTGACAGGACCGTTTGGGCAGGAGGAATGACGATCCTGTATTAGAAGTTCTTGGCCGTCCGCCGCAACCGGCGTTATTGCCTGCGCTGCAATTGCAATGCCAGACCTTCGTCCATGCGACGCCCTTAGCGAGTGGCGCGACCATGGTCAGCCGACGGCGCCGGTTTGGGTCGAATGCATGAACGAGCACGTGCTCTTATTCCGCATTAGATGCGGCAAGCGTGTCTTCACGTGTATCGTGCAAAGCGGTGGCGCCCGGACCGCTGTGTTGTCGGTTTGCCGTTGCTGCCAATCAGGATTGCGGCCGGCTTAACTTGTAGCCTTAAACGCGGCTCGGCGATCACCCGTGTCTTTGGGCTCGCGCCAGGCGCTAACCTGTTGAGGCAAACGATGGCAAAACGCGGCGTCCAGCTTTTAGGCAAAGAAGATGCGGCGGGCTCACGCCGGACGATGCAGCCAGCTGATCACGCCAGGGGGGAGCATACCGCTCTATTTACCGGGCCGATCTTCCAAAATGAAAGCTCCTCGATAGGCCGTACGGGGGATCATGAAGATCTCTGCTCATTTCACGAAATGATAGCGCAAGAGCTAAACGGATAACCGAGACTCCCGCCTATTCTGCGTACAAACTGCGGAAGGCTGAAGCGCGCGATGCGACGCTTGTCGTGTCCAAAACAGAAGAAAACGACATTGTCGCAACCTCGGCAACGGTTGTCAGCTGCGGCGGAGCAGAGCAAGGGACCGTTGCAGAAACGAGCGTTACGCTTCTGGTGTGGAACTTGCTTTGGAGAAGTGGGGTGGTCGAGAAAACGATGCGGAGTAAAAAGATCGCGATGCAGAAGACGTTGAAACTGATCAAGAAGGCTGCTCCAGACGCAGAGATACCTGTCGCTGATCTTTAGCGATGACAATCACCATGGCGCCCGCTCATTTCGCCTGCTTAAGCAAGCACGAGTGGGAATCAGCAGCATTAATGCTCAATGCCGCCTTCAACTGCAATAGATGGGGGGCGACGCGATCGGACTTGCTTCTTTTCAGATGATCACAGGACAGGCGCATGAACGCAGAAACGGAATTCGAGCTTCCTCAACTTTATAGGCATCATGTCTTTGCCTGCCACACGCAACGTCCACCGACTCATCCGCACGGCAGCTGCGGCGCCTCTGGCGCGCAAGCCCTGTGGGAGCGGATGGGCAAGGCAATCGAAGTGCAAGGCCTCAACGATGTCGGCTTCACGATGGCGGGCTGTCTCGGCTTTTGTAGCGCCGGTCCCTTGTTGGTCGTTTATCCAGACGGAGTCTGGTATCGCGCGACAACGCCTGAGGACGTTGATGAAATCGTAAACTCCCATCTCAAGCAGGGCAAACGTGTCAACCGCCTCGTGATGGTGCTAAAGAGAAGCTAAAGGCGTCGCTTAGCGTCGCTTGCGCGGCCTATCAAACAGAGAGATGGCTTATCCGTCCATGAGCTGGCATCTCGATATGTCGAATCGTCCGAGGATGACCGGGCGCCCTCACGCTCCAGGACGCGCGCAACAGCGGGCCACTGAGCTTGTCGTTATGGCTCGGGATTTCATCGCGATGTTCGGTGCGAGGATCCCCGATCAGAGTGCTGCTCTTGATCGGGGTCGGTGAGCCCTGAGCGTCAAGTCCTTTGTGAGGCGGTCGTCTTCACAGAGCGGCGTACCGGCTGGATTTCGGCTCTCACAAGCAAGTGGCGCTTTTGCAGCGCGCTGCGAAACAAGAGCATGATCTGATCGATCGCTGTTGGCTCGAACCGTTTGTGGTTCGTCAGTTCATGCCGTCCCACCCGTAGCTCACAGCGAAAGCAATGCTGCGAGTGGCTCCCGATGCCCGGCGAGACGACGTTTTCTTTGACGCGTCATCTCGCTCGCCGTCGGACTGCGGTGCGGTTGGTGGACGCGCTCGATGACTCGGCGCGTCCGAGTTGATCAAACCGATGCCATTCTCTGAATGCTGTTCGTTAGAACTTGTAAGTGACGCCGCCGCTGACGAGCCATGGGTCGATATTGGCGCGCCCGGTGACGGCAATCCCATTGTTGACGGTCGCGGAATAGTTCGGCCGCAGCCACAGCTTCTTCACGTCGAAGTTAAGGCCCCAGTGGCGGTCAAGCATGTAATCGAAGCCGAACTGGACCGCCGCGCCGAACTGGTTGCTGATGTGCAAATCCGTCACCGCAAGCCCGGCGAAGGACGTATTGGCGGCCGATTGGTTGAAGAATGCGGTGTAGTTGATGCCTGCGCCGATATACGGTTTGAGCGGGCCGAAATCGGTGAAGTGATATTGCAGGGTTAGCGTTGGCGGCAACAGCCAGGCTTTGCCGATATCGAGCCCGCTAAGCGCGCCAGTGCCGCTGATGTGATGACTGGTCACGCCGAGAATAAGTTCGGCGGCAATGTTCTTTGTGAAGAAATAGGTAATGTCAAGCTCCGGTATGGCTTGAGCGCTGATCGACAGTCCAGAACTTGGCGAGGACAGCGGCGGCGCCCCCGCGACGTTGACCGAGCTGCCTGCGGTGTCCGGCAAAACACCGAGCGCGCGCAGGCGGATCATCCATGGATTGAAGGGTTCGATCGGAGGCGCTTTGTAGTAGACTGGTGACGGACCCAGATCCGCAGCCTGTACCGAGATGCTGGCCAACGAGGTCGCGAGCGCGAGGAGCGATGCCGTCGTCAGAATTGTTCTTGTTCTCATCGAATTCTCCATTCCAAAGTCCGCGCGAAGAGTCGCGCGAGATCTCTGTCACACATGGCGGATGGCGAAGGATTTGACGCCGATCAAAATGGGAGCGGCCGTAGCGCAATTATGCCGCCAAGTTGCATAAGGATCACGGCCGCGAAGTGTCGTGGTCTCTGTGACTGATCGTTATTCAATTCAAGAGTCCGCCTGAGCCGAATCTCTTCAAGAAACTGTTTCACCGCTTGATGCTCTGATCCAATCCAATCGGGTCCGCAGGGGGCATGCGCGATGAAGGCGGCAACTGCGGACGCCTTTCACACACTGCAAGGGCGGGAAAGCCTGCATTCGCACCGAGCGCAATATGGGCAATGCCGTTGTACGGAGCCATCACGCTGGCCTTCTCAGCGAAGGTCCCGTCGGCTACCCGTGAAAGAAGCCTCAAACGTCGTTCTTCCTTTGCCGGCATGGTGCGATCCGTCGTTTCCTCACCTCTGCGGATAGAGCGTGCCCTTTGCGTCGTGCGAACATCTCTCGAGATCAGCTTGCGTTTTCCGGCCAAGCAGCGACAGCGCGGATCGAATCCGGCGCATCCTGCCCTGTCGATGTTGATCGAAGGTCGTCGTAGCAGGAGGGGATCGCCTGCCATTAACGCGAGTGCCCTTGCCGCGTCCATAGTGTCGGGATTGACTTCGACTGACTTGATACGGGGCGCGGCTCGGTTGAACCAGGATACGGGCTCGCAAAAAAAGCGGCGCAATTCCGCCGGACTGCACGGCTCCGTCAAGATATCCTTGGCGGTTACGTCCTCGGTGCGGTGCCGCCGCGTCCGGAAGCCCATTCGACTTTCCTGCCGATCATCTCCAACGTCGGCGGACTAAGCGCACCGTGTGCGTAACACCCGTCGCTGGTCCGCTAGGTTGCGAGCCCGCCATGCATCTTGACCCTCCTCAAATCGCCGCCAACCGGCTTGCGGGAACCGTAGCAAGTCCCGTCCCACACATGAAGGTGTCGGAACAGGTCATGCCAAGTCGGCTTTATCGGGTTGACGGTTGTGGCCTTGTTCGTTTTCTGACAGCCGCGTAGATGCTGTCAGATCCAAAACAGCCAAGATCACTCACCGGCTCGTTGGCGTTTTATAAAACGTAATCAGAAGCTTAAGGGGCGCGGACAAGCGTTGGCACGGCGGTTGCTAGTATGGGGCAGCAACACTGAGTGAGGGCTGAGTGCACGCCGACGCGTACGACGAGCGATGCGCTCCTTCCCTTGAACCCGTGTGCCCGCTTCTGAGAGAGAAACAAGCTCGCGCGTAAAAAGCGCGCAACTTTTGGCAAATCGGTTGATGGAGAGCAACATGTCTTCACTGAGACAAATCGCATTCTACGGGAAGGGCGGCATCGGCAAGTCGACCACGTCGCAGAACACGCTGGCGGCGCTGGCCGAGATGGGCCAGAAAATCCTGATTGTGGGGTGCGATCCGAAAGCGGATTCGACCCGCCTGATCCTGCACGCCAAGGCGCAGGACACGATTTTGAGTCTTGCAGCGAGCGCTGGCAGCGTGGAGGACCTCGAACTCGAGGACGTGATGAAGGTCGGCTACAGGGACATCCGCTGCGTGGAGTGTCCGGTGGTCCGGAGCCGGGCGTCGGCTGCGCCGGCCGCGGCGTCATCACCTCGATCAATTTCCTGGAGGAGAACGGCGCCTATGAGAACATTGACTATGTCTCCTACGACGTGCTCGGCGACGTCGTTTGCGGTGGCTTTGCGATGCCGATCCGCGAGAACAAGGCGCAGGAGATCTATATCGTGATGTCCGGTGAAATGATGGCGATGTATGCCGCAAACAACATCTCCAAAGGCATCCTAAAATACGCCAACTCTGGCGGCGTGCGGCTGGGCGGCCTGATCTGCAACGAGCGACAGACCGACAAGGAGCTGGAACTGGCGGAGGCGCTGGCCAAGAAGCTTGGCACTCAGCTGATCTACTTCGTCCCGCGCGACAACTTGGTGCAGCATGCCGAGTTACGCCGCATGACGGTGCTGGAGTATGCGCCCGAGTCGAAGCAGGCCGATCACTATCGTAACCTCGCGACCAAGGTTCACAACAATGGCGGCAAGGGCATCGTTCCGACCCCGATCTCCATGGACGAGCTCGAGGACATGCTGATGGAGCATGGCATTATGAAGCCCGTCGACGAATCCATCGTCGGCAAGACCGCCGCGGAACTCGCGGCCTCGTAAAGGTCGCGAGTCGCGGCCTTGTGAAGGCGCGCGACGGATGCCGGCCTCCCTCCACCCCCCATCCGGGGAGGCCGGCATTCTGACGATCGACCCCTGACCGGAACCAAATGCGGCGAGGTAGACCTGACCGTTATGGAAATCGACAAAACCATGTCCGAAGCGCACTTCATTCCGTTCATGGTTGCTTGTGGCGTAGGTGCGAACAGCCAGGTACACAGGGGAATTGCGACCTACCGCCTGCTCACCGGTGCGTCTCCCGCAGATGCCGACATTGCCATTGACAGCAATCTCGATCGCCATGTCCTGGCGTCTATTCTGGCGGCTGCCACAATGGACGGTGGCCCGCTTCCCGAGAAGGCCGGCTTGTCCGGCCTTGAACTTGCGGCCTTGCTGCACCGGTACTTTCCGTCGCTTGAGATCAAGCTCGCGGCGCAGCTGCTGACCTTTAAGTGCGATGAGAACGACGAGATCGCAATGGTACGCGATCTCTTGCTCAAGCAACGCTCGACTGAAGGGGATATCGGCCGCTGGCTGGCTGCGATGATCGCGCGCCGCGCCATTGAGCCAGACCATCTATGGGAAGCTCTCGGATTGCGCAATCGGGGCGAACTCTCTCGGCTGCTAAGCCGCCATTTCGCGCCGCTCGCCGCGCGCAATATCAACAATATGCGCTGGAAGCGCTTCTTCTACCGCATGCTTTGCGAGGATGAAGGCCTCGCAATGTGCACGACACCCGTGTGCACACAATGTAACGACTTCAGCCTCTGCTTCGGTGAAGAAAGCGGTGAGAGCCGGATGGCCGAGCGCCGGCGTGATTTTCTGCGGCAGCCGGCTCGCCCGGTCGTTGCCGGCGACTGGCCCATCTGAGTTGCCACAAGGGTCCCTCCTCGATCGTCCCGTCATCCGAGAAGGCCTCGCCCGATTTGGCGGGAGGCGGAGGGCGCAGCTAACGCCGTTTCGATGCGAGCGAGTGAGGTGTGCAAAGCGGCGCAGGGTCAAGTGCTCCGCGACAATTCTCGCATCCCGGCGCGCCGCAATCGCGTTAACGTTCGAGCTCGCACTGGCGAGAGAAGGCAAGGCGTCCGCTTCACGAGCCTGTCGCATTTGCGACAATCCTTTTGCCGAAGTGGTTGAGGAAGGAGGCGTAGCCTCGTCAATGGGTTGTCGGGCGCGGCTGGCTGGCATGCCGGTTGCTGAAGCATATGCGGGTCAAACAATGAGGAGCCCTTGCGTGATTGCCGCCACCACCGCCGCCAAACCGTCTTGGTCCGATCAGGCGCGCGCCGAGCCCACCGTGCTCAACGACACGACGTTGCGCGACGGCGAGCAAGCCCCTGGCGTTGCGTTCACCACAGAGGAAAAGCTGGCGATCGCGCAGGCGCTGGCGCGGACCGGGGTCACGGAGATCGAGGCGGGAACGCCAGCGATGGGCAACGAGGAGATCGCAGCCATCCGCGCCATGGTCGAAGCAGATCTTCCGCCGACCACCACAGGCTGGTGCCGGATGCGGCAAGCGGACGTCGACGCGGCGATCGAAGCAAAGGTGTCCATGATCAATATGTCGATCCCGACTTCCGATGTGCAGATCGCGGCCAAGCTTGGCGGTGATCGCGACCGGGCGGTGGAACAGGTGAAGCGAGTGGTAGGCTATGCCCGTGAGCGGGGATTTGAGGTCGCCGTCGGCGGTGAGGACGCTTCCCGCGCCGACATCGATTTTCTCGTCAGACTGATGGCAACCGCAAAAGCCACAGGCGCGCGTCGCTTTCGTGTTGCAGATACGCTCGGTGTGCTCGATCCAGACACAACCTACGCGCTGGTCGGGAGTTTGCGTGCGACCACCGATCTCGAACTCGAATTTCACGGCCACGACGATCTCGGACTGGCGACTGCCAATACGCTCTCCGCCATCAAGGCTGGCGCGACCCACGCCTCGGTGACCGTCATCGGGCTGGGTGAGCGGGCCGGAAATGCGCCGCTCGAGGAAATCGCGGTCGCACTCAAGCAGCTCTACGGGCGCGAGACCGGCATCGTACTGCCGGAGTTCGAGAACGTTGCCGCGGTGGTGGCAGCCGCGGCCGCACGTGCGATTCCTCTGAACAGGGCCATCGTCGGAGAGCATGTATTTACGCATGAATCCGGCATTCATGTCGATAGCCTCTTAAAGGATCAACGCACCTATCAGTCGCTTGATCCTGCTTTGGTTGGCCGCTGCAACAGCTTTGTGATCGGCAAGCATTCCGGACTTGCGGCGATCACCGAGTTACTCGATGAACTACAACTCGTCACCGGCGCCGATCAGGCCAGACAGATCCTGTCGCAAGTCCGCAAACATGCCATCGAGCACAAGCTGCCGGTCGGGCGCGAAACGGTGGCGGCGATCTGGCACGACGCGTGCGGATGCCTGGCAACCCACCCCGCGTGAAGAGCCGTGTTCACCTTCGTTTGCGCCGACCATTCGAAAACCAACGCGCCGCAAGGACGTTATCCGTTGTCGCTGATCGGCGGGAACGACGTCTTGCTTACGCATGCCAGATCCCCTGGCGCGATCTCAGCTCCAGAGCTTGCTGGCCATTTCGGCATACATGCTGTGACCTGCTATCCAATCGCGAGCTGTCCCCGGACTGCCAAGCGTGCGGCTCCCCGTGCGGCTGCTTTCCGGTCCGGCCACCGCCCTGACGAACGTCAACATTGATCGCGGTCTGGCCATTGATGCTGCACCTCCATCGAGACGGACGTCGTCACCGCCTGCTGATCTGGGTAGCGAAGTTGAGGGCGTCGGCTTTTCAGGGGCAGGTGTTGGCGCCCGCATGAGCCGTGCGAGCTAGCACTGCAGCAGGAGCAATCGGCTCTATCGCGTCTCATTGAACGTCCACGAGCTAATCCAAAGGAGATTCTCGATGATCAATTCACCCCCGGCAGCCGGTATCCTGGATCGGCTCAGCAAGGCTTCGTCGGCGGAGGAGTTTTTTTCGCTGCTTGGCGTCGATTACAACCCAAGGATCGTCAATGTCGCGCGCCTTCACATCCTAAGGCGCATGGGACAAAATTTTGCCAAGGAGCAATTCGCTGGTGCCGCAGAGCCGGAAATCAGAGCGCGGTGCAAAGCGATGCTGGAGCAGGCCTATGCCGATTTCGTGGCATCGACACCGATCGACCAGAGAGTGTTCAAGGTTTTGAAGGATGCCGTCGCAGACACTCACAAGCCTCCGGCTTTTGTCCCCTTGAACGCGCTGAAGTGATCTCGCGTCCACTGCCAGTGAGGTTTGCCCCAAGCGGCGCCGTAGCGGCCCGCTTGCGAAGCCTTCGCCTTCATTCAGAACAACTTTCTGCAGTCATGATCCGAGCGGCGCTGTCGTATTCCCGACCCATGTCTGGACTGGTCGTGTCAGCGGTGTCAGCGGCCATTTTAAGTCTCTCCAAAATCATTGCGTTCGACTGACTTTCCATGGTTTTTGCAACTGGTACAACACTTGCTGTTGTCGTGTCTGTCCGGTCATCGACGCCGACAGACGATTGTCGTCCGCGATGAGATTGAAGGAAGACCCTATGACGTTGCTTCTACTGCCTGCCGAGCGATACGTCTCATGGCTCATGCGCGCCGGGTCCGTTCGAAATGGCCTTTGATGCGATCGAAGCCAGCGTCGACCGTGAGATGGTGGTCAATGGCTAAGTCGCCCTTCGACGCTACATGTGGAGAGAGTATGGACATAGCCGTCCGCATTGAGCAGGTCCGCAACAGTGCGCAGAGCTGCATCCATCGCAAGGCGGATAGCAACATGCGTCAGGATGAGATGCAAACGGCGGCCAGTGCGAGTTGTGGGCGCTGGAGCCCGGGCACGGATTGCGTAACAGGTGCGATGCCAGGATCGCTTTTGCGATCAGACTCAATGTGGGAGCGCTGGGCCGATAGCGAGGCGCGGGTCTCGCGCGGCAAGCGGACACATCAACTCATGCATGGAAACGACCGGTCACAGCCCTCGCAGCGGCCTGGCCGCCGCTGGTGGCGCTCGTCGAATGGAGCACGCAAGAGACCAGTGTCGAGGACCTCTCCAATTGTGGCCCGCCCGGCGAGTCTGCCGCGACGACGCGTCTCGTTGTGCGGTCAAGCTGCACCGAGCAGATGGAGCAGACGAGTAGCCGGCCGGCCACTTGCTGATCAAAAGTGATCTTCAGTTATCCGAAGCTAGAGAGCAAACCTGTGGCGCGGGCGCGCGTGTTTTTGAGGGAAATCTAGAGCATGAGCAATGTCACCAAAACGCCGACGCCGGCAGCGGCCGGCCGCGCGGCAGCCAAAAAAGAACTGCCGGAGCACTTTAAGACCTACAAGCATGTCTGGGTATTCGTCGAGCTAGAGCGCGGGCAGGTCCATCCGGTTTCCTGGGAGCTCATGGGTGCGGGGCGCAGGCTCGCCGACAGGTTGAAGGTGAATCTCGCCGCGGTCGTTATTGGTCCGGAGGGGCAGCTCACACGTAACGCCGCGCTTGAATCCTTCTGCTATGGCGCCGATCTGGCCTATCTCGTGAGCGACAATGTCTTGTCGGATTACCGCAACGAATCCTATACCAAAGCGCTGACCGAACTCGTCGACACCTACAAGCCCGAGATCCTGCTGCTGGGTGCGACGACGCTGGGTCGCGATCTCGCAGGTTCCGTGGCCACGACCTTGTCGACGGGGCTTACTGCCGACTGCACCGCGCTCGATGTCGATGCCGATGGTTCCCTCGCGGCGACGCGTCCGACCTTTGGCGGGTCGCTGCTCTGCACGATCTATACCTTGAATTATCGTCCGCAGATGGCAACCGTCCGCCCGCGGGTCATGCCGATGCCTGAGCGCGTCGTACGCGATGCCGCTCGCATCATCATCCATCCACTCGGCCTCGTCGAAGACGATATTGTCACGAAAGTGCTGTCGTTCATCCCCGACCGCGATTCCGAAACGTCCAATCTCGCCTACGCCGATGTCGTGGTTGCGGGCGGCCTGGGACTGGGATCGCCTGAGAATTTTCGGCTGGTGCGGGAGCTCGCAATTCTGCTCGGCGCTGAATATGGCTGCTCGCGTCCTCTGGTGCAAAAAGGGTGGGTGACGTCTGACCGGCAGATCGGCCAGACCGGCAAGACCATCAGGCCAAAGCTGTATATTGCTGCCGGCATTTCCGGCGCGATCCAGCATCGGGTCGGCGTGGAGGGAGCGGATCTGATCGTCGCCATTAATACCGACAAGCACGCTCCGATCTTCGACTTCGCCCATATCGCAATCGTCAGTGACGCCGTGCAATTGCTACCGGCGCTGACGGCGGCATTTCGTGCCCGGCTTTTGCCGAATTCGCGCGCCCGGATCGCGGTCTAGAGGAGATGACGATGATTGAAGAGAGGTTCGATGCGATCGTGGTCGGGGCCGGTATGGCCGGCAACGCGGCGGCGCTGACCATGGCCAGACAAGGCATGAAGGTGCTGCAGCTCGAGCGGGGCGAATATCCCGGATCGAAGAATGTGCAGGGCGCAATCCTCTATGCCGACATGATGGAAAAGCTGATCCCTGAGTTTCGCGAGGAGGCGCCGCTCGAACGCCATCTGATCGAACAGCGGTTCTGGATGATGGACGACCGCTCCCATGTTGGCATGCACTACCGCTCGGACGACTTTAATGAGGAGCGGCCGAACCGCTACACGATCATACGTGCGCAGTTTGACAAATGGTTCTCGTCGAAGGTGCGGGAGGCCGGTGCGACCGTGCTGTGCGAGACGACCGTCACCGAGCTCGCACGAGACGACCGTGAAAGGATCGTCGGTGTTCGAACGGACCGCCGCGACGGCGAAATACACGCTGACGTCGTCGTGCTAGCTGAAGGTGTCAATGGCTTGCTTGGGACGCGCGCGGGCCTGCGCCCGCGGCCGACACCCGATAACGTTGCGCTCGCGGTGAAGGAGATGCACTTTTTGGCTCGCGAGACGATCGAGGCGCGTTTCAATCTCAAGGGCGATGAAGGCGTCGTGATCGAGGCGGCTGGTACCATTTCCCACGGCATGACCGGAATGGGTTTCATCTATGCCAACAAAGAGTGCATTTCGCTCGGCATCGGCTGTCTCGTCGCCGATTTCCAGCGTACCGCCCGGACGCCCTATGGCTTGCTTGAGCAATTCAAGAAGCATCCCTCTGTGGCGCCGCTGATAGCAGGCTCCGAAGTCAAGGAATATTCGGCGCATCTCATTCCTGAAGGCGGTTACAAGTCGATCCCGCAGCTCTATGGAGAGGGCTGGGTGATGGTAGGCGATGCGGCGCAGCTCAACAATGCAATTCATCGCGAGGGCTCCAATCTCGCGATGACCTCAGGCCGCATCGCGGCCGAAGCGATCGGCCTGGTGAAATCGCGCGGCGAGCCGATGACCGCGGCAAATCTGGCGCTCTACAAGAAGATGCTGGACGATTCCTTCGTCATGAAGGATCTCAAGAAGTACAAGGATTTGCCGCCCCTGATGCATACCAACTCGCGAAACTTCTTTCTCACCTATCCACAACTCATCTCCAAAGCGATGCATAACTTTGTGCGCGTCGATGGTACGCCGAAGGCTGAGAAGGAGAAGGCGACCCTGAAAGCCTTTGTCAAGGCGCGGTCATGGACAGGTCTGTTCGGCGATGCATGTCGTTTTGCCCGGGCCTGGCGCTGATCGGCAAGAGTGTGAAGTCCTGCAATGGAAGGCCAAAACATGAATGTCGAACCCTCAGTGCGCGTGGAAGACAAACTGTACTACAACCGCTATCTTGTTGACGTCGGTCGCCCCCACGTCAAGGTCCGCGCGCACACGACGCCATCGCCGCAGCTACTTGCACTTTTGAAAGCCTGCCCGGCGCGATGCTACGAACTCAACGACAATGGCCAGGTTGAGATAAACCGTCGACGGCTGCATCGAGTGCGGCACCTGCCGCGTGATCGCCGAGCCCACCGGCGATATCCAATGGAGCCACCCGCGCGGCGGATATGGAGTGCTGTTCAAGTTTGGCTGAGAAAGCAACGAAGGGACCCGGTGTGATCGCCATTAAGCGACAGGATCTCACCTGTTTGTGGCGCATTCCGCCTCGCTTCGGAGCAAAGTCAAAATTCGAGCGAGACGCCAACTTTCAAGGGGATGCTCCGCAAGCGACAGCTTGCGGGTATCACTGTCTCCCGGGACCAACACGAAGGACGATCGTGGCGCGGCTGAGTGGCGCCACAACGCTGTCGATCGATGGCAGAGGAGGACTCAGCCTGTCGCCTGCGAGGAGATAGGCCCATCGGCCTCGATTGCGACAGCCACTGACTGCACGATCGCGGAAAATCGCACGGCGGTCTGGATCGCTTCGGAACTGACGTCCGCGGTCCGTCGCTGCGGCGAGAGCGTCTCATCGGCCACCAAGGACGTCAGGTTGAGCCTGGCGTGCTTGGCGAAATCGGGAATCTTATCGGTCAACTGTTCGATCGAGGACATGCTGGCTCAAGCAACCTTCAGGGTTTCACCGTCAATTTCGCGGTTGCAGGGACAGAGCTCGTCGGTTTGCAGCGCGTCCAGAACGCGCAGCGTGTCCTTGGGGCTGCGCCCGACATTGAGATTGGTCGCATAGACGTGCTGGATTGTGTTGTCCGGATCAACGATAAAGGTGTAGCGATAGGCGACACCCTCGGGTGAACGTACACCAAGGCCATCGACCAGCGTTCCCTTGGTGTCGGCAAACTGCCAGATTGGCAGATTGTGCAGATCGGCGTGTGAGCGGCGCCAAGCGAGCTTGCAGAACTCGTTGTCAGTCGAGCCACCCAGTACCACCGCATCACGGTCGACGAATTCCTTCGAAAGCCGGGCGAACTCAGCGATCTCGGTCGGGCAGACGAAGGTAAAGTCCTTGGGATAGAAGAAGATGATCTTCCATTTTTCTGGAAAGCTCGCTTCGGTCAACTTCTCGAATGCGCTCTGCCCGTCTTCTTCCTGAGCCTGAAAGCCGGGCTTCACGCCTGTGATCTCGAACGGCGGCAACTGACTTCCAATTCCAAGCATACTGCCCTCACAAGGTTTGTTTCCGGAGATCGTGACCTCACTGGTGAAGCAAGCCATATGCCATCCGTTCTCAATATCCGATTGTCCTAACTACGCCACCCGGTGGCCTGGCTGCGGGCATTTGATCCATGGTTCGATTGAATCGCCTGTCCAACACACTGCGTGTATGCGGCGAGCCGCGCCACCATTGCTCCCCGAGTTGACGATCGCAAGCAGCAGCGTGGCAACATCCTCAGTCCAGACATCTTCTTTGAACGGCTGTCAGAAGTGGTGCACCGCGGGTGATCGCGTCAACGAATTCGATACGCAAGTCGCGGCCAGCCACTTGCTATTTGGCGAATTTGCTGATCACGAGGAGATCGACTTTGTCGCGAAGCGCCGGTCAAACGACAGCGACGGCCTCGGCACCTACATTTGTATCGAGCTTACGGGACATAGCGCCGCTGCCGAGTGGCTGGGCAATCGAGATCTCTTGCCCGGTCGCAACGTCGACTGCGAGCATAACGTGCGTGCCGCCGCACCCCTCTCGTGTCGCCGGACGAGTCCGCCGACGCGTACGCCTCGCCACGCGAGATCGGCCAGCAGCCGATCGACGTCGTCCTTCGGCCGGTAGAGAATTGCCCCCACGAAATTCGGAGCGATTTCATCAAGATTGTCGATCATGGCCGTAGTCCTAATGCCGCTCGTTTCTCGTGCCGGCGCTTACCTATCGAACGTTTCCTGCTGATGTGGAAGGCGTTATGAGCAACCGCTCGGGGACCGCAACCGGCGCGGCGCGCGCAACCTCCGCGAATACGTTCATTCCATTGCTGAGCCCTAGCGCATCAAAGGAGCGGCGCGCGATGCGCGCCAGAAGCGGCACGTGACGCCCGAGCGGGCAGTTTCGACAGCCAGAACCAAAGTGACCTCAGCCTCGTCGAACGGCAGAGAGGCTTTGATGCGTGCCGGAAAGACATTGAGGAAGGAGCTTGCGCGCGGGGGTTCGTACGCGATGCTGACGTCGCCGGCTGCGATGCGCAGCCGCAGCTGCGCGCCCGGTCTAAGCGGCGCTCCAGGTATCAAAAGGCGCGCACCTTTGAGGCGGAGGATGATCAGCCCATAGCGCCCGTCATAGCCGCCGACCACGGTATCAAGGCAGACCGCTGCGTCGCCGCACGCCGCAAGCACGGGATCGCTCTGAACGACGTTGAGCGGCCCGACCGCAGTCACAATGCCATCTTTCATCATGACGAGACGATCGGCAAAGCGCTCGATATCAGCCATGTCATGGCTGATATAGATCATCGGCAGTGGGAGCTTTTCCCGCATGCACTCCAGAAACGGCAGGATCTCGCACTTGGCGGAGCGATCGAGCATAGTGAGCGGGTCGTCCAGCAAAAGTAGCCGAGGTTGCGCTAGCAGCGCGTTGCCCAAGGCAAGCCGCTGTCGCTCTGCGCCAGAAAGACGTGACGGCGAGCAATCAAGCAGTGGCCCCAAGCCGAGCAATTCGACCACGCCATCAAAATCGATGAGTGTCGGCTTCGATTTCGACGCGTTGTACAGAAGGGCGCGCTTGACAGACAAATGAGAAAAAAGAATTGGTCGTTGGAATACATATGCCACGGGACGCAGATGAGGCGGCCGGAACGTGGTCTCATCCTGCCAAATCTCGCCATCGATCGCACAAAATCCGCTTGGTAGACGCTGTACGCCCGCGATGCAGCGCGCGAGTGTGGCGTTGCCGCACCCTGGCGCGCCGAAAATTGCCGTAACCCCGTTGGCGGGTACGCTGAATTGTGCATCCAGCGGGACGTTGGCGCGAGAGCCGTTGAAGGCAACTTCAATATAGCCCGGTTTTGCTTCTCTCACGTGCCCGCGCCTGTGCTGTATCCTTCCATGGTGCCGAGAAGGATGGCGCAAAGGCGATGATCGCCATGCCGGCGACAAGACAGCCTCTTTTGCTCCAGCGCGGCGTCTCCGCTCCGAGGAAGCCATAATTTGCGGCGGCCGGATTGCAGATCGATGGTGTCCGCACACCTGGCATCTTGAGCGTCTCCGCGCCATCGAGGATCGTGGCAATCGAACGCTGCCGCGCGCGCTTGCCGGTGAAACAGGCAAATCGCGGAACTCTCAGCCAGCTTGGCCTTACCGTGGCTGTCCGCTGGCACGAACTGTACGGCTTGTGTTGTTCGGCTGTAGAAGTGTCGCCTATCACCAGAGCTCAATACCGCCTGGGGGTGGACAACCCGCTTGAACAGCGCCACAGCTTTGGTAGCCAATGCGAAGTTCGCGCGGGAGCCCACATCCATGGCTTCTGTAATTTCAGGCGCAAGCAGCGTCAAAGCCAGATCGATTAGAGTCAATTGGATAAGCCTCATTGGGACCCCGAGGATGTCCGCCGCGACCGCTTTCTTCCGGCAACTCCTTGCTCCTCATCCAGCAATCCCCGTGCCGATTCAAGGAATACCGTGCGCGGCCGGCTTGGTCATGGGAAACTCGCATAGAGTCGGGCCCAGCGCGCGGCTGACCACATCGTATTGTTAAGTTTCGGACGTTCGCGTCATCAACCCGACATGCAGGAGGGACGAGATGGGGGCTAAGGATGATACCATTGCCTCTTGCGTTGATGGTGTTTTGACGATCCCGTTAGAGTAGAACATAAGCTGGCACCATCCAATTTGTCCGCACCTTCCGATCTGCGCGTAGGAGAAGGTTGGCTCATTGGCACCGAGGGCTTTTGACCACTTCACCAGAAAGTTAGTGATCCCTCGGATGGACAGTTCAAAGACGCGAGCTGCCGTCACTTCATGTGGATCACGGCCGAGCCCTGTCCGCAGACTCGCGCGATCGCCCCCGCAACACCGAGGGATGAGGCGCCACGCGCGAACTCCTGAACGATCTCCTGATTTCATCAACACCGGCGCCGATCACGGAACACTCCGGCGGTTATGCCGAGCTCAAGCTGCTGGACTTCTTTGTTCGCAACTACTCGGTCAGAGACCGCCTAACTGGAACGCCTTAGCGATCGAGTTGCCGAAGAACAAATGAGGCGAAGGTCATTCGGGTCGAGGCCGTGACACTTCGCACGATCGCGTCCCGAAACGCACGCCTTGTTCAGCATTTGAAAGCGAAAGGCGGTTCACAACCGAACGACCCGTTGAGGAGCTCATCGCGCCTGAGGTAGCAGTCGCGGCTGGCAACCTCTCAGGGCCTGGCCGCAAGCCCAAGCGACTGTCGCGAAAGCCTACCGGTAGGGGCAGGAGCTCAGAAGTCCGCAATTTTCTTGTCCGACTGAGAGCTGCGCGTAGAGGCCGTGCATCTTGAGTTCGTGACGGCGGGCCTGAGTGCCTGCGCCGTATTCCTCGGCATTCACAGCGCGGAGTGTTGCTACCGTGAGGACCACGGACTGACCTGCGGAATCAAGCGTCCGTCACAGACGCGACAATTACCGTCCAGATCAGGTATTCTGGCCCATCACCTCACGCCTTGACGCTTAGCACCGAAAGCTGCATTTAGTTAGTCTGCCGGTTTATGACATGGCCGGACGCCGAACAAAGTAGTTGCGTTGACGCAACTTGTCGGTGGTCGATTCGACGGAATCGCTGTGCACATTGCGACGCCCTTTACCCCCACACTGGGCGGGGGATAACCAACATTGGATGACGTTTCGCGCGCGCCGCGGCCGGTGAGGCGTGCAGTTGTCGAGGGTGTGCCCTGCTGGCTCACGTCGAGATGCAGATGTGCTCGTCTCAGAGCGTATTCACACTTGCGCGACACCCAAAGTGCTTGAATCGACCGTAGCGTCAGGTTGTAGGCATTGCGAAGCAGAATCGGAGACCTTTGCAGAAGCATCATATTGGTAGCTAACGTCGCGAATGTCACAAGCGCAAAGTGCGCGCTGCTAGTGTGGCCGATCTCTGTCGTGTCTTGGTGCTCGCAGTAGGTGCGTTGCGCGGGGCCGGGCACGACGATTGGGTGAGTGCCGCAATGAACGGCGGGCCCGCATCTCGCTGCCGCGGCGTTTGTCTAGTTTCCGGCAAACAGATGAGGGCCACGGGGAAGAAGAATAGTGAAGCCTATGCGACTTAAGAGGGGTTCGGTGAATCGAAAACGACGAATGGGTTGGACTTACAATTCGCATCGCCATGCAGCTGTCTTCGCGGCAATTGCGATCGCTGCCACGTGCTGCACGGGATACGCTCGGGCGCGAGAGCGGCGCGCAGAGGAGGTCTTGACGTCGTGCAGGCCAGACGTGATGCGCCTCTGTGACAACTTTACAGGACGTAGCGACGTGGACGCTGCCATATTTTGTCTCAAGGACAACTTCAAAAGCTTAGGTATCGAATGTCGCCGCGTAATGCCAGCCGCGGCGCAGAGAAAGGGAGGACCGAAACGACGCGTCAACAAATGTCCGATCGTCCTCCAGCGAGAGTGAACCGCCCGAACGGAAGTTTTGAAACATAAGCGACGCGTGCCCCAAACTAATGGGCCGCTGAGCTTTCGCCAGGTAGGTCTCTCTCTAGAGCTGATCGAGCTGCAAGCGTCATCCTGCCGGCTCGCAATTGAGTCACCGGCGGCACGTGAGCTGCATGAATGATAAGCGCGATTGCGCGAATCGAGAGGGCGCGTGCGCGCATCGCGAGATGGTGATCCGATCTGAAGTGCGTATTTGGCGGATGCACCGCTTGCGGTCATCAACGGCCGTGCAGCCAATTCGGAGAAATTTGATGAGTTGCCATCAGTTCGCTGGAACTGGTCCGGAGAATATATCGGCGTGCACGCTTGAGGTGGTTACGGCCGGACTTCGTTCGGCAATCCGTACGGTTCATCAATCCATGGATCCGTCAATCTATGGCGATATCGTCGACAGCTCAAAGTTTCCGGCAACCTGGCCAAATCGGCTATAGCTGGCCAAAAATTGATGAACGTGAACGTCGGGAAGCTCATCCCCGGGTGGCCTTCCAACTCAGAGCGGCTCTGTGCGGGATTAGCTTGGCCTTGATTGTCGGCCGCGAAGGCGGAGATTCGGCACGCATCGACCCCTGAGAGGAGCCGGGTTTATGCCGTTCCGGCGTTCGAGATGGGCACTTCAGTAGAGTCGCTCGGTCCGATTGTGGTGCTTTTGGTCGAATCCACTTCACAGCGCAAGGCCAAAGGAAAGGCGAAGCTCAAGAGCCGTTCAAAGGCAGAAAGCTGTTCAAGTAGACGCTTCTCAACGACCTTACGTTCTACGTGAGGCAGCTCCGTTTTAAGCAATCTACGACAACGCCAGATCTCGTTCCGCACCCATCTGATCTCACTTAATCTATCATCAATCGACGTCATCACAGATGTTGGTTCACTGGTCTTGGAAACGATCAACCATGCGGGTCTTCAGTGTGCAGCCGGTCCATGGCTCCGTATTCATGCCGATTGGTTGCGTCTGAGAACGTGCAGATTGCCGCCCATTCCTCGGCGGAAGTGGCGACCGGTTCGATGCAAGGCTGTTGTCAATCACTATCACCTTACGCCGGGCTTATGACGAGAATTTGCAGAGGATCGCTACGTTTTTCGGGCGTCCAGATCCTCTGCGCTGCACAATTCCTGCGTTCTACAGGATGATCGGTGCGCGATCAAATACGAACGTCAGAGAGGCATTTAAGCGCGGCCGGCTGCGGAAGTTCTTGCGCCAGGGGGAGGGCGAGCAGTGCGGCTTTGATGAGACCGTCACATGGATGTCGCGTCTGACGGCCTGAATCCCGCCGAAGCGTCGAAATTGCGGCTGGTGAAAGACATGAGGGAGCGAAGCGCGCTTCGTGAGTTGTCCAATATGGAAGCGCGGCACCGAATCGCAGTTGAAGCGGTGGAGCGAGCGTCCAGGGATCTTGCAGACGCCGAGAAGCGCCGCGCCTCTTCTTTCTCCTCGACGTGCATCGTCCCTGGCGCAAGGTCAAGGTCACCGAGCGGCGAGCGGCACGAGATTACGCCCAATGCATGCGTGATCTCGTCGACATCCATTATCCCGACGCCGAGATCATCCGGGTCGTCCAGGCTTTTCTGATTAGCGGCTCGGCCGATCTGCTCATCCAGCGCTGGTTGTTCTTGCGCGATATGCGCATGACGCAGAGCGAAGCCAAGCGCGGGTCCAAGGAGCAGGACGGTAATCCGCACATCAAGGGTGAACACCGCAGGCTCGGTCGGGAGTCGGCGAACGAGTCTCCGCTCGGCGACCATCGGGCCACATTGATTCTGACGGGACGCGCGACGTTGATTGGGCTGCGTTACGTTCGTGGTGAGACCGGCGTCCCGGTATTGGTGTGCCTCGGCGAGGACGAAACGGCTTTACGGTTACTGGACGAAGCGCAGGCCCTGCGTCTGAGCATTATCGAGGACCATGTCTTGGTGCGTCAGTTGATCCGAAAAGGCGCGCCGGGAAAGGCCGTTCCAATGAACTGTTTTGAGAGGGTTGCAAAGGCAGTCTTTGCTGCGGGGCTGGCCTAGCTTCGCGCGCCAGAGCGATGCATTCGGGCCTTTGGTCAAAGCCCAATTGTCGCAGCACCTGATCTGCAGGCCGGGCGACCGGAAGAGGCAGCGTGAAGACTGAGTCTTGGGGGCTCGTCTGCTTATCGCGAGACCGGCGTGGACCGGAACACAACAAACGTTCATGCTGCTCGGGTCTAACGAGCCGCTTATTGGGTTTCTGGCGGAATCCTGTCATGGGTCCCATCTTCCAAATTGCTCTTATTGCCCGCCGCCGGGGCGCCGCGTGCGGTAAGAGGAAGCACCGCACGATCGGCATGACGGCCCCATTGCCCAGCAAGTCGCCAGGATCATTGATCATGACTGCGAGGTTATTCCGGACCGAGCAGCCAAGTCGAACTGGACGAATTGTCGTCTACAGAAGGCCCAACGATCGAGAGGGGGGAACAGATGGCAGGATGTGCTTCGTAATCACCTCGATCCGTACCCCGAAATGGGCGGACAGATCGATAGGGGAGGCGGACAGGCGGATATTGCAGGGCGCAACGCCCATCGCGCGCGCCTCATGGGCCACCTGCGCCATTAGCCGGGGCGAGCCAGCGACGTCGAGCTGGAGTGCATCCCGCCGACCGCGGCTGGCATTCGCAATGAAATTCCGCAGATCATACCTCTCGGTGCGACGGAGGTTCTGGAGCAGCAACACACTGGTCTTCTGCTCCACCCCGATCGCTTGTTCAGCCGGCCCGGAATGAATCGCAGCAGTATTTGTACATCCGCCCAGGGCTGCCGCAACCGCGATCAAATGGCACAGGTGTCGCAAGCTCATTCGCGGTCCTCATTCGATGATAAAGCCGGCACCGCCGGTCGCGCCCGGTGTAGCCGTGCGAGGCGCCTGGCGGCCTTCTGGCGAACCTGCCAGCGTGTTCGTCAAAGTGCGCCCCCCGTCCGAAGGCGGTCCGATGCGCTCAGTTGGCGCGCTCATCTTGCCCGGGCTAGATCCTGGGCGCACGATGTAGGGGGTGACAATGATGACCAGCTCCGTCTCCTGCCTTTGAAATGAAGAGGAGCGAAACAGCGCACCCAGGATCGGCACATCGCCTAACCAAGGAAAAGTACCAGTGTCAGTGCTGAAATTGCGCCTGATGAGTCCCCCGATGGCAAAGCTTTGACCGCTGGCAAGCTCGACGACAGTACTGGCACGCCGGGTGGAGAGACCTGGCACAGATATCCCGTTCGCGCTCACTTCGCCTTCTTTCGATCGTTCGCTGACTTCAGGCTTTACGTGGATATTGATCTGATTGTTGCTGAGAACGATCGGCACGAACTCGAGGCTGATCCCGAATTGACGAAACTGGACTGACGCTTGCCGATTGTCCTGCATCACCGGGATCGGAAATTCGCCGCCTGCCAGGAAACTTGCCGATTCACCGGACATGGCGGTCAGGTTCGGTTCAGCCAGGACTGAGGCGAGGTGCTCGCTGGCGAGTGCGTCGAGCACGGCATTGACGTTCGCACCGCCAACGCCGACTCCGACGCTGGCCGTGCCGCCGCCACGGCTTGCGCGGCTACCGCCAGCTTTGCCACTGCTAAGCCGAAAACAAAGGCGCCGTTTTGTCCCGAGGCAGAGAGATTGATGCCGAGCTCCTTCATGGCGCTGCGTGAAACCTCGGCGACCCGCACGCTCAAATTGACCTGTAATGAACCGGCTACCTGGATCGTGTTGACGACCAGCGCGCCCGCACTGAGATATTGCTCAGTGATCTTCCTGGCGCCGTCGACGATCTCGGCATTCGGCGCTGTCCCGCTCAGGATGGCATCACGCGCCGTATATGTGACCTGGATCGGATAGTCCCCGAGCTCGGCCTTGAGCGTGGCACGCAGATCTTCGACGGGTTGGGTGACGACAACGCGAAACTCAGCTAACGCCTCTCCATTTTCGTTCAAAGCGAAAAGGCTGGTCCGCCCCGGCTTTTTTCCAAAGACGAAGATGGTCGTGCTCGACGGCGCCTGATAGTCCGCAATCGCCGGGTCGGCAACAAAGATGCTCGCGGCTGGCGCTGGGAGACGAACAGTCTTGCCCTGGGAGGAGAGACACAGAGTTCCACTAAGGCTGTCAGGAGTTGCGCGAGGCGTCCCCTGATTGGCGTCGCGCCTCATCTCCGCTGCGGCAGTGAGAGGAACGAGGAGAGCGGTCGTGCACAGGGCGTACAAAAGGCGGGAAAGAACGGCAGACGTGACGGCGCTCGAAAGTCCGCGGCTGCCAGTATAACTATCAGGCGGAAGCTTCAGTTGTGCTTTGCTCTCGAGTTCCATCGGCTAGGCAGCGGATGCCGCCCTGCTCAGTTCAAGCGCGTAACCGATGCCGCGCGCGGTCTTGATCCGTAGCGTCGCACCTGACTGGTTCAAATGAGTGCGCAAGCGATATATCCCGACTTCCAGCGCGTTGGTCGAGACTTCGTGATCAAAGGCATAGAGGCCTTCCTCCAGCGACGCGCGCGGCGCGGTGCGCCCTGCGCGGTTGAGCAGATGTTCAAGGATGCAGATTTCACGACGCGCAATCTTCAACGGCCGCCCACCAACTGAGACCTGCCGGCCGATTGGATCGAAATGTAGATTGCCGAATGTCACGACAGGGGCCGTCATTTGCGACGACCGGCGCAAAATGGCGCGCATGTGCGCGATCAGCTCATCGATCGACACCGGCTTAGGCAGGAAATCGTCGGCACCACCATTGAAGATCGCGATCCGTCTGCCGAGATCGTTCAAGCTGCTCATCGTTATCGCGGGCATCGAGTATCCTTCGCGTCTGAGCTGCTTCAGCCAGTCCAGGCCATCTCCATCCGGCAGAACCAGCTCGAGCAACAGAATGTGATAGCTGGCGCAAGCCAGAGCGATCTGCGCTTCGTTAAGGGTGCCGATGACGTCAACGGCAAAACCGCGAGCTGATAGCGCCTCCTTTACGACGCGCGCGAAGTCCACATCACGATCAACAAAGAGAATTCGCATCTAATCGCCTTTCGTCCGACCACGCCAAGATCCGAGCGCATCAACGTCGGTAAGGAGGTCCGACGAATCCAGAGAGCTCCCGTTTGGGAAATGCCAGAGGCGCGGAGCGATGTTGAAGAGCAGGGTGAGGCGCGACCAACGCCGGCCCATCAGCCCAGAGGCTGTTATGCCAGACGAAGCGACTGATAGGCGCCCAACCAGCGGAAGATCCTTTTGAGAGGGGAGATAACGAACGAACACCGGAAAGTTTCGGTATTCAGTTCTGTTTGATGCCGCCGATGCTACAGCTCGACGACAGCGGACCGGCGCTGAATTTGGCCGCATGCGGTCCGCTCTGCCGTCGAGGGGCTCGTTTTATCCCGGCTGCAACTCGCATGCTGGCGGATCTACTGCGCTGTGCATAGGGTTGTTGACGACCCGCCAATCGGGAGAAGTGATGCGCGACGATCATGACGCAGTCGAGCGGTGTGATCTTGTGACGTTGAGACATTCGCAATTTTAGCTCCCTGTCTGGAGTGCGACGCGGCGGATGCCGCGACTTGTCCAAGAGCGTACAATCTGACGCCGGGTGCGATTCAAGTCCATTTCGGAGCTAAAGCGGATTCCGGTCATTTTGAAACATAGCCTGCGTGAGCGAAATAGTTGGCGCATTCGCTTGGGCTTAGTTGTGGGATGAACGAACGGATCGCGCGAGTGAGATGCGGAACTGTTCGCGCCGCGACCTTGCGCAGGTACGCCTTAAATTTGCTGTAAGGCAGCTCGATCGGATTAAGATCAGGCGAGTATTTCGGGAGATACCGCACGCTCGCCTTTACCTTCTCAATCGCTTCCCTCACGGCAGGAGCCATGTGAACTCGGCAGTTATCCATCACCACGATGTCGTTGCGCCGGGAGGGTTGGAACCAAGCACTGCTCAACATAGGCGAGGAACATTTCTCCGGTCATAGCTCCCTCGACCACCGGGCAGTCATTTTATTGTGGCGCAAAGCCGCCACGAAAGTGATTGTCTCCCATGACCCCAGCGGAACGGCGCCGATCACCCCGACACCCCTTGGCGCACGCCCCCCGAGCCGCACCAGATTTGTGCTGACCGCAGTCTCGTCGATGAACACGAGCCGGGCGGGATCAAGAAAACCTTGCTCTCGTATCCAACGTCGGCGTGCTCGGGCAACGTCCTCTCGCTGCCGTTCAGTAGCTTGCAGGCTTTTTTTTAAAGGTGATGTTGTGACGGTCGAGAAAACGCCACAGCGCGCTGCGGCTGGTTCGAATTCGCCGCTTGCGCAGCTCTGCAAGCGTCTCCACCAGGGTCAGGTCTGGATGATCAGCAATCACAGCCAAAATCTCTGTCGCGAACTCTTCGAGTGGCGAAACGCTTCCGCCGCGCGGCTTCGCAGCGGCCCTGTTATCGTCTCGCCAGCGCTGCAGCCACTTGACCGCCGATACTACGCTCACCTCGAAACGTTCGGCCGCCTCGCGCCGTGACGCGCCCGCAGCCACGGCCTCGATAACGCGCTCCCGCAGGTCACAAGAATAGGCCTTCGGCACCGCCCGCCCACGCCGGCAAGGAGAATCAATGCACAGAGTCTCCATCATCGCTAACCGTTTGGGAATCCCTCAGATTCAAATCCGGCGGAAACTGCTTTAGGCACTTGAAACGCGGGTTCAAGGCGTAGGACTCTTCGAATGCCGAGACGACGACCTTTTCCTTTGGCCGCAGCTTCTTGGCGAAATCGATCAACGTATCGTCATCGAGCCGAGAAATTGACTGGTCAGACTGCTTCAGCGCCTCGGCCAATCTGCGAAGTCGACGATCATAAACTTCGACGGTGGTCGCACTCAGCTTGGTCTTCGCTCGAGCGCGGCAGCGGACGCTGCTTGGATGAGGCGATCGTCTTACTCAGCGACATCATGAAGCTCCCTGTGGGGGATATATGGGGCCAATCTGTCGCGCATCTCCCAGGTGGTGCTGCTCTAACGCCGCTCGCTGCTGTTGCAGCTGCTCCACGGTGGTGTCGGACGCAGCGGATCGGCTGGGCTGATATCGTTAAGCCTATCCAATTCCCGTCCGCTGGCATCGATCTCTCGTTCTCACGCTACCAATATCGGCTTTCCTAAACCTGACGTGGCATAGTGAAAGGTAGAATGAGCGACGACCTGCAGGTACCCTATCTCGATAGACGCTGCAGCGTAGGTCGTGCCAGCAAGGAAGGCGTCTGATGACAAAAGAGAGTTGTCAGCCGAAGATCTCAGCTGCAGTTGGCGTATGCCCTTCCACTGATGAGCGTGATCGTGATGCGCTTCCGATTTCGATCGCGGTGATCGTGGCGGTCGATCGCGGATATGCGCGTTCAGCGTCGGCGAAACAGCAAATGGTAGCTCACGCCGAAGAGCTTTTCGCGGCTGGGATAGCCAACTGCGGTCACGTCAGTGATGCTGAGGGAGCGGCAGTTCGGATTGCCGCGCAGACGGGTAACGAAGTCCGGTTGCAGGCCGCAACTGGCGGGGCGACCTGCAGCTCCTCGTCATATCATTCCTCACAGACCCATAGCATCGGCACGCAAGCGGGGCTGCCGCTCAAGAAGCTTGGTAGGCACCCATCGTACATCCCGACGCCTGTGGTCTGGCAAACTCACACATCCTGCAAAGCAGAAACCCATCCCTTCCGTTCATTCGATTGACGATTTCGCGAAAGCTTGGTCCTTCGAAGAGATCTTCGTATTCCTCGCGCAGAAGGTTGCCCAAGACGTGGCGCCGCTCAAAATCCATACAACAAAGAGTGACGTCGCCATTTGGGAGAAGGACATTCCGATATTGCCGTTTGCCAATACATGTCAGAGTTCCGACGAGCGGCTGTCGATCGATGCTTCCGCGCCTTCTACCGAGCGGCTGCAAGCGCGCTAGCGTTCCGGCGGGAATTATGCCGAACGAGATCGGGATGGACGTTGCCGACGACGACGAATCGAATTGACGGAATGTTCGCCTCGACCAGTCGGCGCATGACATTGAGATAGGTCTTTCCGACAAGGCGGCTGTTCATGTAAGTGCCGTCATCGAGGACGTGGACAACGAATGCCCTGAACTTCAGCATTCGCAACCGCCGAATGTCACTCCCATTCATACCGACAAGAGTCGTGAAAATTCGGACGCCATGGCCGAGTGCGTAAGCATGCTCAACCATCTTGGTGCACGCCGGATGGAGCCAAGGCTCTGAGTAGCCCGCAAAACTGATGTCGATAGCTGTCGGTACGCGTGCCAGACACTGCTTGAAATCCTGAAGACCAAGGTGCTTCGCTTGGGAGATTGGCCTTTGACGATCGGCAAACTTGTCCTGGAGGCAATATGAACATCGGACGATACATCCTGCGGTCGTGGTTATCTCTAATACGCCGCCACCGGGATTGGCTGCGCGTAAGTTTTGCGACACCAAGGAGTATGCGGTCATTCTGGCTGGTCCTTTCAGCTGCCGGAGCAAGGAATTGCATGAGCAGGGCGCAGCGTTCAGTGCACAGCGGCTTGCTTTGCTTCCGTCGGATTGCAATTCAAGGATGGGAACGTTGACAAAAAGGCCCCTGGACGAAGCTCCTAGCAGATCGCCAACGCTGTGCCGAGTTCGCCAATCCGCTACCGAAGGTCGGATCAGCCTGGCGTGTCGCAACCCCACTCTCAGCCTCGACTGCCGCTTAGGATCGTTGACTGCTACTGACATCCTCGTTCGGTCTCGCCACACGCCAGATGCCCGGGTTCGGTGGCGCTCGCCGGGCTGCTTCGTTGAAGAGGCGTAAGTTGGCCCGCGAGGAAACGTTCGATCCTGAGGGACCGGATCGGAAATCTATTTCCGGCGATCGAGTGGACGAGGTCGCCACATTCGGACTGCTCCCGGCTACATACATCGTGCCGATTGGCGGCCATTGTCTTACCTCAAACGCTAAAGATCGCCATGCGGCAAGGTGACCTGCCGATCGGAGCAAGGTCACTACTACCGTGAGAACTGCCATAACCAGAGTTGACCGAGAGCGTCCAGCGCGCTCAGGGCGTTGGAATAGCCTGCGTTGGCTTGCCGGGACAGTTGTAGCGCACTCGAGATCGTACAATATGACGCTACGTGCGATTCAAGCTCGTTCGGCGGGCTATCACGAGCTTGGAGCTCTCTGCCGCGTTGTGAACGCCCGCAGCTCCGATATTGAAGGATGCTTCTGTTGCGAGAACTTCGGTGATCGTATCGCTAAGAGAGAGCCAAGGAAAGCAAGCCCCATCTCAGGCGCCCATTTCTTTCTCCTGGTTTGCGACCGCGGAGCAACCTACCGATCGTGTCGGAGGCAAGACGCCCTGTGACCACCGCAGGATTTCTTCTGTGCATCACTGACGCCGTAGACTGGGTATGATATCTATCATGTTTCCGTTCCGGAGAACGAAATTTCGTCAGCTCCTGGAAGCTGATCGTCCCGGCAAGGCAGCCGACGCAGGAAGCATTGTTTGAGCAACACCTTGGCAAGGTTAGTGCAATATCAGCTACGAATGTCGAGCGAGATCATTTCCGAAGAGCGTGCCGAGATGCTTCTGGAATCGCGAACGATGCGTAACTGGCATCTGACCCGCTTCAGTGGGGACATGGTATTTTCTCCGATCACGGCTTGCGTGCCGGACTGCTGTTTCATTTGTCGCGAGGCGATAGCGCTCGCGATCGGTCTGGACGATATGCATGTATTGCAGCAGGCGATCGAGCATCTTGGCCCCCGAAGCCCGATCATCCGCGAAGGGTCCGTGCGCCGCCTAAATGGCAGGTTGGCTAGCCAGGATGCTGGATGCTCGCAGGTTTGCTGCCATGTCGAGGAACAAACTGGGTTTTCCAGGAGGGACGGCGGTACCGATTTCGTCGACCACGATCGGCCTTGGCTACTGTCACCTCACGATCCTGCGGCCAGCGAGTAGCCACCTCAAGTACGGCCGCGAGGAGCCGAGGACGTCGCGCAACGAAGTCGGAAGCTGCGGTCACATTGCATCCTCTTCGATAACTCGAGTAGCGATGCCGCTGCTATGACGATGCCCGCGTAGTGGTGATAGTTCTCATCGATCCACTGAAGCAAATCGATTCAGAAAGTCAATCCGATCCTTACTGCCGGACATGGTAGGAGGGACGGTCTGCACTTTGGGATATTCTGTGCGAGGAGCGGCGCGCTCGCAACCAAAACACCATGGCAGCTCGAAACCATGGATCCCGACCTGTGGATGCGTAAGCTCTCGACAGAGCAAAATCCGCGGAGACGATCATGAAAACCCGATTAGCAAATTATGGAGCCGACGATGCGTGTAATATCTCGCTGAGCAATCTCGATGTAAGCGAAGCCAAGCGCTTTCAAGATGATAGCATTTGGAGATGGTTCGAGCGGCTGCGAAGGGAAGATCCGGTTCACTACTGCCAGGATAGCCCTTATGGTCCATATTGGTCCATAACGAAATACCGCGATATCGTAGCAGTAGATACAAATCACAAGGCATTCTCTTCAGAGCAAGGTGTCACTATTGTCGACGTGCCTAATGAGCACTGGACTCAGAGTTTCATCAAGACGGGTCCTCCTAAACATCGCGAGCAGCGCAATACTGTAAGTCCGATAGTCGCACCGGAAAACCTGACGAAGCTCGAGAGCCTGATCCGCTCTCGGGTCAGGGCGATTCTGGACGGCTTGCCTCGCAACGTCGCCTTCAATTGGGTGGACATGGTCTCCATTGAGTTGACGACGCAGATGCTCGCCACGTTATTCGACTTTCCATTTGAGGATCGGCGTCTCTTGACCTATTGGTCGGATATAGCTGTCGCGATTCCTAAAAAAGGCCAAGTGATCGACAGTTGGGCCAAGCGGAGCACACTCTTGTCCGGGTGCTTGGATTATTTCACTCGACTTTGGAACGAGCGGATCGATGCCGAGCCGCGCGTCGACCTGATTTCTTTGATGGCGCACTCGCCCGCCACACGCGATATGGAGCCGAGTGAGTTTCTCGGGAACCTGATTCTGCTGATCGTGGGGGGGAATGACACAACGCGCAACTCGATTACCGGTGGCCTTCTGTTCATGAATCAGCACCCCTGCGAGCTGCGAAAACTACGCGACAATCCCAGGCTGGTGTCGAGCGCCGTGTCCGAGATAATTCGATATCAGACGCCCATCGCTCATATGCGCCGCAACGCCGCGGCCGATAGCATCGTAGGTGGGAAACAGATCAGGAAGGGCGACAAGGTCGTCATGTGGTACATCTCTGGCAACCGAGACGAAGAGGTCATCGAGAACGCCAACAGTTTCGTCATCGACCGCAAGAACGTACGGCAGCATCTCTCGTTCGGATTCGGAATCCATCGCTGCGTTGGTCGACACCTCGCGGAACTGCAGTTGAAAGTCCTCTGGGAAGAGATCTTGAATGCGCGACTGGAGGTCAAGGTTGTCGGCGAACCCGAGCGAATTGCGTCTAACTTTGTGCACGGCTATTCCGCACTGCCTGTGCAGATTGCTGCTTAGGCTGTGATGCTCTGGCCTGAGAGCCAGCAAGCGGCGCGCTTGCGTCCGTCTTGGGCCACTCTCGCTGCTGCACAGTAATGAAAGCGCTTTGATCGGTGCGAAGGAATCACTGCATCTCGGGATCCGGGCAGCCGCCGGACAGACGTTGAATTGTCTGCGAGGGGCGATAGACGGTGGTGCCTTGCCGAAGGCCTTTGCGTTTCCAGCTGTCAAAGGCAGCACGGAGATGGAGTCAATATTCGGTGGTGCCGTTGACCTTGCGTTTTTCGAAACGAGGCGATCAGCTTGATCTTGAAGATTGTAGCGGTAGCAGCGATTTTCCTTGGAGAAGCGCGATTCGATAATCGCGGAGTTGATTGCCTCAAGGCAGTCTGGAAAGGCCGGCGGGGATCTGACAATGCTCCTGCCGATGTTTGTGCTGATATCCTTTGCTGGTATCCTGCTCGTCTTCGGATGCGCGCTCGGCTACACGCATCTTAAGAATATTTCGATAATTATCGCAAATATCGGTGGAAGCTATTATTGTGGTGGTTGAACCGCTTCTCACCGTTCTGCTCTTTCGAGACCTGCCGACGGTCGGTTCGCTGATCGGGCTGGCGCTCGGCGGGCTTGGCACGCTCGCTGCGATATTTTTATGAGCGGTGACTGGGCTTGGATGGGCGGCAGCTTTGGCAGGTTGTACTCTGAAAGGGACTTGTGCGACGTCGGTCCTGCTCGATTCTGAGGTCAAGGAAGAAAATGCTGTTCTGACGTTCTACGTCTGGTCAGGATCGGTGTATGACCGCTGGATCCGTAAACGCTTCGGACTCGCACCTCCTTCCCAGATCAATAGACGTGCGCGGCAGCTGAAGGTGTGCCAGTCGATATGCGCCCGGTCGTTTTGGCTCTCCACAATCCACCAGTCCCTTTCAGGACGCGAGCATTCTCGTGGCGGCTCTCACGTATTCAGGATGGCCTTTGCCAAGTTCCTATAGCAAAGCAGCCGGCATAGGGCGGGCTTTTAAGGTTGGCGGCAGGAACAGGTGAAAAGCATCAGTACATCCCCATCTTCTATTCTCGCGAATGGACCGGTCCGGATGGTCGTTTGTGCGAATACACCGGGCCGTACCGTCAGGTGAAGCCACAATGGAAGCACCCGGACGCCACCGGCTACATCCGCAGGCTTTACACGGTGCCGGGCAATGAGCCCAGCGTAGCTGAGTACATCGAGCACCACTTCTTTTAGGATCACCATAGCGAATATCATCATCGTCGGCGACGAACTGCAGGGCGCCGACACAGTCCCTGCCGATGGCAGCGAGCAAGCTATAGGCGTCGGTTCCGGCGGCACCAACCTTTTGCGCCATCAGGGCGGCGCAGCGCATCGGAATCGGGGAGGAGGTTGTCGAAGACTGCTGTGACCGTTTCGCCGCGGAAAGGCGTCCTCTCGCAACGGCAGCGAGAGCGAAACAGGCAGGGCATGCTCCCAGCCAAGCCATTCAGTCTCGTACCGGAATTCGATGGTGCCGCTAGCTTATATGAGGGCTTGGCGTGTCAAGAAGTTTTTCGCGATCAACATTTCTTCTCTTCCTACGTTTCAAGAGGGGGCTCGTGCGAGCGCAGTTCTGCATTGATGGCACGGCAGGCCCCTTTGCTTGGCCGCGCTGAGCGGTCAACCGCCCGGAGCCCGGAGGGTCGCGCCGGAAGGCGCGAGGGGTTGACGGCGAAAGCGCGCGCCGAGCTACAATTGGTGTCCGGCCCATTACGCTGCAAACGTAACTGCGTTTCTGTTGATCCTCTTTCCCCGTTTTGACGTTCCCGATGACGTTTGTTCAATTGACCCAAGGCGGAGCCCCTTTCGCTATGCGGCGCTCGCCGCATCAACTTATATCCGGTCGGGACGAGCCCATACCAAGGTCCCTCATGCAACAGTGCGAGGGCACAGGGCTCCAAGGAGGATGGGACCATTCTACTTTGCGGCGTATTGCAGCCAGGCTAGGCTACCGGTCACACATCCGCCTTGGAATCGGTAATGTTCCTTTCGTCCTCTTTCAGTGAATCTAGTCACACCCCTTCAGAGCAGTGCCTTCAGGCACCAGACCTGTCTCAAGATAGCGCCAGAGCGCAATCAGCAGCTTGCGTGCGACGGCGACGATCGTAATCCGCCGGATGCGGCCCTTGAGTTTGCCAACACGATCGCGGAACCAGATACTCAAGGGGCTGTCAGGCTGATGCCGCAACCACAGCCAGGCGAGCTCAATCATGACCGTGCGAGCCTTGGCGTTGCCAGCCTTGCTGATCCCCTGATCACGGCACGTCGCGCCGCTCTGGAAATGCGCTGGCGTCAGACCGACATAGCTCGCCAATTGTTTGCGATTGTCGAATGAGCGGTAGAACACTTCGCCGACAAGTGTGTTCGCAAATTCGGGCCCGATGCACTTAATTATGGCCAGATCCTGGATCTTCTTTGCGCTCGTATGCTCCGCCTCAGTCTTGGCCGATGCAATGGCATCGCGCTCCGCCTCGATCGTTTTGATCATTCCGATGACAAGCTCCAACCGCTGCAGTTCGCGCAGGAGTTCCGCCATGAGTCGCGGCGGCAACGACCGACCATCAGCGGTGCGCAACCGTTCCAGCTGCTGCATCCGATCGCGGCGCAGGGGTTGGTACTCATAGATGCCATGGATCGCGAGCAGTCCCTTGATCCGGTTGACATGTTGGATACGTTCGTTAATCAACCGACCACGCTCACGATGGAGCCGACGGTTGTCCTCTTCGGCGATACTTGGCACGCGCACAACGCTCCAAACCTTCGGCTCACCTCGCAGATACGCCATCAGTGATCGGAGCAATCGCTCGACATCGACGCGGTCAGTCTTCGCGCGACGCGCCCGACGATCAACCTGCAGACTTGCCGGATCAATGACGTAGTTGCGGATGCCGTGTGCTTCGAGCAGGCGGTGGAGCCAGAAGCCGTCGTAGCCAGCTTCGTAGCAAGAAATGATTTCCACGCGCCGCTTTGTTTCTCTGGCAACTCGCGTCCGGATCCGCTCGCACAGATCCAACAGCTCCTTCCCATCCCAGGGCTTCAACGTGTGGCGACTGACCTTGTCCGACAAGGGCGTGTTGACGGCAACAATCCAACTTTTCTTGCTCAATTCGATTGCAAGAAGACAGCGTACGGCGTCATCATGGGTTGCGGCGGGCGGCAGGTTGTTCACTGTCCGGGTTTCCATCAGCGTCTCTCCTATGCACCTGGTGAAGGTAGAAACCGAAGCGGTAACACAAACCTCCTGTCCGTCGCGCCTGCATAGGATCTACTTTGATAAGCCGACCGACAAGCCGGTTGTTGAGGAGCACGCGCAGCAGCACATGGCGGGGGCGGCGCGCCATCAGAGGATATCCTCGATTTCTGCCGGGTTGGTCTTGCTGCGGGCCACAATCCGGAATTCGAGGTCGAGGGCGGCTAGCACGGCGAGGATGGTCTTCAGCCTCGCCGCCGGGTTACCGGTCTCGATCAGAGAAATCGTCTCCTGTCGCACCCCCGCCAGATCGGCAAGCTGCGTCTGGCTGAGGTCACGCTTTTTGCGGGCGCGGCGTATCAGATTGCCTATTTGCTATGGTGTCCTTGCGAGGTCGGTCATGCCCACTGTCCGACCCCATTTATGCGACAGATCCGATAAAGCTGCAATATTCGGATATGGCGCATGAAACCAAGTTATGTGCTAACTCGCATAAGATCGAGTTATCGGAGTTGGCGCATAGAAAACTCGCGCCGCCGGCTTGCGGTTGTTCCCGAACTGTTCTATTTCGGTAATCCACTGCGAGTCTCCCGCGACTAGTCTTCCCGATCCTGGGACGATCCCATGCGTATTGATGCACGCGAGCTCTTTCGGCACGTCAGTGCCGAGAAATGCGTTCTTTACCGTGACATCATGGGGGCGTTCGCCGCGGCGAAACGTCAGTTCCGTCTCCACCTAAGGCCTGACGAGGTTCTTGCCGAGGCCCAGTGGGAAGGATCGCCGCCGAAGATAGAAGATCTCCAAGCTGCTCTCTCGCAACTGAGCGAGTGGGGGAACCTGCAGTCGCAGCCCGACACGGCGCGTGTTGCAAGTATCAGCGATTTCTATCGTGCGCGCTTTCTTTATCGCCTTTCCGAGGGTGGAGAAGCGGTCGAATCCGCGCTCACTGTGTTCAATCAGGCGCTGCAGCGACGTGCGGAGCTGCAGAGTGTTGCGCTTGAAGACATCGCAAAGCAGCTTCAGGTTCTCCGCAATCTCGCGGAAGAGGCGGTCTTTGATGCGGCCAAGATTCACGAAACTCTGAGGGATCTCGTACGCGTCTTCGAAGGTTTGGCGGAGAACGCTCAGGCGTTCATGGTGAATATCGGCCGCAGCATCGAGCTTCAGCATTCAGACACAACCTCTATCATTGCCTACAAAAGCCGCTTGATTGACTATCTGGACCGATTCATTGGCGACCTCGTGGGTCGCTCGGGCGGCATTGCACAGCATATTGTCGCGCTTGATCCCATAATTCAGCCGCTTTTGCAGCAGGCGTCGCAGCGCGAGTCGCGTGATGCCGCTCCCGATCAGAAAAATGAGCAGGAAGATGCGCTGTCTCGGTCTTATCAGGCCTGGAGCGAGCGATGGAAAGGCTTGCGCGGCTGGTTTGTCAGCGCCGGACATGAGCCGCCGCAGGCCGAAGTTCTAAGATCGAGGGCGCGGTCCGCGATCCCACACCTGCTTGCGGTCATTGCTGCGTTGAATGAGCGGCGTAGCGGCCGCAGCGATCGTTCGGCGGATTTTCGGACCCTTGCCCATTGGTTCGCCGGTTGTCAGAACGACGGCGATGCACATCGTCTTGCGCGTGCGGCCTTCGCACTCAATCCCGCACGCCATTTCCTGATCGGGGCGGAAGTACCGGAACTGCCAGCGACGATCCCTTGGGCCGATGCCCCGCCTATTCGCATTCATCCGCGCCTGCGCGAATATGGCGAGGTCGCTCCGCGTGGCCCGCTACCACGCGTACAGGATCGCCAGGCCGAGCGCGAGCGGCTCGAAGCGCAGCTGACGGAAGAAGACCGTGAAATTCAAGCCGCTCGTGCGCGGCTTGCGAATGGCGAGCCAAAGCGCTTGTCTGATCTTGGTGAGCTCGATCGCCATGGATTTCAGCTGTTTCTGCATCTGCTGGGTGAAACGCTCCCAGCGCAAACAAATCCTGATGATGCCGTCGAACGACAAACCGGCGATGGCCTCCTTCACGTGCGCCTGGAGCCACTCGATGCTGACTCTACCGCTGAGATCCTGACTGAGACAGGCCTGTTCGCTGGCCGTGATCATCTTCTCACCGTAACCTCGATGGAAGTGAAAAGATGAATAGCGTGCTCGAAACGCATGGCGACGAAACTGGACGAGACGGCAAGATCAACGGAAGGACGGCCCGCACCGAGAGTCAAAGCATTGGATGGCATCAGACACAGTATTTGCGTGAAGAATTCTCGTCGGCGCTGCGTGCACTGTTGATGACCCCGCTGATGACGTCAGGACATGCCGACTTCGCGGCGGTGCGGCGGCATGTCGAGGACCTTAGGGAATGGTTCGCGCGTGAGACCGGCTGGGTTCTTCACGTTGAGCGCGATTGCGCCCGACTTTTCAAACGTCCCGCCGATCTCTTCGATTCCACGCGGGGATTTCCGGATTACGACCGGCGTCGCTATGTCCTGTTCTGCCTGGCGTGCGCTGTACTTGAACGCGCCGATCCGCAGATTACGCTTCGCGTTCTAGGCGACCGCCTGCTGGCGTTGGCCGCTGAACCCACATTGAACGACGTTGGCTTCAGCTTCAAACTGGAGACGCACCACGAAAGACGCGAACTCGTGGCGGTCTGTCACCACCTATTGGAGCTCGGCATTTTGGTGCGAGTTGCCGGGGAAGAGGAGGGCTTCGTTCATCACGCTTTCGAGAGCGGTGAACATTTGCATGACGCGCTTTATGATGTGCAACGCCGCGTGCTTGCAGGAGTCCTCGCGGCCATACGAGGGCCATCCACGTGGGCCGCAGACGAAATGCCGAGCGACATTGAGCAGCGATTACGAGCCCTCGCGGCCGAACATGTCCCGGACAGTGACGAAGCCCGCCGAACTGCCATGCGGCGCGATTTGTCGCGCCGTCTCCTCGACGACCCTGTGGTCTATACCGACGCGCTCGATGCGACCACGCGGGCTTACTTCCTGAACCAACGCGGGCCGATGGCTGCCCGCCTGTCGGAGGCTGCCGGTCTTGTGGCCGAGCAACGCGCGGAAGGCCTGGCGCTCGCTGACGAAGCCGGTACGCTGACCGATATCTCGATGCCGGCTGAAGGCACTGAGGCGCACATTACGCTGTTGGTGGCCGAATATCTCTCCAGGAAATTGCGGCAGGGCGCAGAGCACTTCGGGCAATCGTCCGAGGTCGATATCGCAAGCTTCATCGACCAAGCCCGCGAGAGATATGGTCGCTATTGGCGCCGATCTGCTCGAGAGCCCGGTATGCAGCGTGAACTGGCTCAGATCGCGCTGGAACGACTGCGCAAGCTTCGATTGATCACGATATCGCCGGACGGAATAGTTCGGCCGTTGCCTGCAATCGGCCGGTTCGCCGTCGGGCCGGCGGAAGTGCGCGAGGCAAATACTGTTCGCAAAACCCCTTCTCGGCAGAACTCCGATGCCCGCTAACGGTCACAAGCCAGAGTTACCTATGCCGACCCGCGAACGCTGGCAACCGCTTCGGCTCGGCCTGGTTGACCTGTTCCATTACGATAGCGAAGAATTCTGGTTCAGGGACGGCCATTTGCTGCTCCGTGGGAATAATGGCACCGGAAAGTCGAAGGTTCTGTCCCTGACGCTGCCATTTCTGTTTGATGCGCAGCTCAAGTCATCGCGAATAGAACCTGATGGCGATGGCTCGAAGAAAATGTCCTGGAATTTATTGCTCGGCAAGCACGAGCGCCGGATGGGATATGCGTGGATCGAGTTCGGGCGCCTGGGCGGCGACGGACAATCTCACTTTCTCACGCTAGGCAGTGGCCTGTCCGCCGCTGCGGCCCGCAGCAATGTCGACAGTTGGTTCTTCATTCTTGAAGGATGGCGTGTCGGTCACGAGGTGTGGCTCACGAACCGGCAAAGGATCGTGCTGTCAAAGGAAAAACTGAAAGAGGTGCTGGCAGACCACGGTCAGGTCTTTGAGACAGCCGCAAGCTACCGCCGCGCGGTCGATGAACATCTCTTTCAGCTGGGAAATGCGCGCTATGCGGCCCTGATGGACACGCTGATCCAACTCAGGCAGCCGCAGCTCTCGAAAAAGCCGGATGAGGCGAGCCTCTCCGCCGCACTGACCGAGGCACTGCCGCCGCTTTCGACCGACTTGCTCACCGACGTGGCCGAGGCGTTCAACCAGCATTGAGGAAGACCGTCGTCAGCTGCAGGAGTATCAAGCTCTTGCTAGAGGCGTAGGGCATTTCTCCGATCGCTACCGGATCTACGCAAAGACTCAAACCCGCCGGCAGGCTCGATTGCTCCGCACCGCGCAGACCGGTTTTGATAGCGCCAGCCGCGCACTGAACGAGGCACGCGCAGAGCTCGAAGAATCGCAGGCGCAAGAACAAGTGGCCAAGGCCGCTCATCTGGCGACGAAGGAAACAGTGGCAACCGAGCGTACCCGTCTTGAGGTTCTACAGTCTGATCCGGTCAATCAGGATGCGAACAGACTGGATTCGGCATCCAGGGATGCCGACGATCGGCGGCGCGACGCCGAACGGGCAGAGACCAGCGCGATCGAATCGCGGACCCGATTGTCCAGGGAGTCGAGCGCAGCGGCCGAGCGCGCAAAGCGCGTCGCGGAGATTGAACGCGCGCTGCTCGGCATCAGAACGGCCGCCGTTCCTCTCGCTGAGACGGGCCGGGCTCGATCGTCGATGGAGCGACAGCCCGCTGACCACAGCGGGCGCCGCCGAGCTCGTTGAACTCGACGAGAAGAGCTACGATTCGGCAAAAGACGACTTACGAGTCATGATCGATCGACGTCGGGAACAGGCGGCGCTCGTGCGGCAACGACGGAAAGCGATGGACGATGCTGAG
This sequence comes from Bradyrhizobium sp. JR3.5, assembly GCF_054057015.1. NCBI lineage: Bacteria > Pseudomonadati > Pseudomonadota > Alphaproteobacteria > Hyphomicrobiales > Nitrobacteraceae > Bradyrhizobium > Bradyrhizobium sp. JR3.5. The sequence continues at coordinate 916,784 of NZ_JBSRYV010000002.1, read as the reverse complement.
CGCGAGCATGATATCAGGATTCGAGCGCACCAAGAGCGGCAAGACGAAGCAAAAGCTGCGCAAGCGCGTCGCGATGCCGCGGATCTTTCAGTCGAACAGGAAGGCAGTGCACTCCTCGAGGCATGGGGAACACATTTTGGCGCGTTGCAGCAATTGATCCTGCCGAGCGCGGAGCAGCCGCTGCGTGACCTCGCCACTTGGGTTACAACGCTTGAAGGGGAGAACCCGGCGCGCGCTTCGTTGCAAATCGCGCAACAGCTGGCCAGCGAACGCCTTGCAGGACGGCAATCTGCGCTTGCAGCCGAGCGAAGGACGCTTGCGACTGAAGAAGCGGAGCTAAAGGACGAGCGCGAGCGTCTTGAGAAAGGTGAGGACAGCACTCCGCCGGTTCCGCCATTCCGAGCCGGCGATGCTCGCGTCGGTCGTGCCGGCGCGCCGTTGTGGCAGTTGGTGGATTTTCACGACGGCCTCGACGCCGCGCAACGGGCCGGGTTGGAAGCCGCCCTCGAAGCGTCAGGATTGCTTGATGCCTGGGTTGACCCGGATGGGCAGATACAACTGCCAAATGGCGTTCCACCGCTTCACGATGCGAAGCTGGTGGAACGAGCGGCCCAGTCGGAGACCCTGGCGGGGTGGTTAAGACCTTCGGGTCGTCAGGTCGCAGGTGAGATTGTTGAGAAGCTACTCCAAGGCATGAGCTGTGGCGCCACAGATGGCGGCCAAGCAGAGACCTGGCTGTCGCCTGCCGGCGAATTCCGGATTGGTGCGCTCGCCGGCGCGTGGGTAAAGCCAGTTGCGGTCTATATCGGCTACGCCGCTCGCGCCGATGCCCGCGCGCGCAGGCTCACGGCCATTTCTGCCCGGCTCGCGGAGCTTGCACAAGCGCATCAAGATCTCGACGCGCGCTTTGCGGAACACGCGCGCGACCAGGAGCGCGCAGCCGCTGAGTGGCGCAACGCGCCGGCCGACGACCGGCTGCGCGCCTCGCATGCTGGCGCGGCAGCGGGCGCTCGCGAGTTTCGTGTGGCGGCCGGTCGCCTTGAGCAGGCCGCGCAACAGTTGGCAAGCGCTGTTGAAACCGTCAACCAGGCACGTTCGGTGCTTGCGCGCGACGCCCAAGACCTGCGCCTTCCGGATACCCATGCGGGATTGGATGCGGTCGATGCGGCGCTATCACAACTGATCGAGAAGCTATTGGCGCTGGTCCATGCAGGGCGGGATCTGCGCCAAGCCCAATCCGAGCTGTTGCGGCAACGACAACGCGAACATGATGCGGAAGTCGACGTTGAAAGAAGCGCCGCACACGCGGAGGAGCGAGCACGCCAAGCCAACGAAGCGAAGGTCCGGCTCGAAACACTGCAAGGGTCGGTCGGCGCGAAGGTCGCGGAATTGCAGGAGAAGCTTGCTGCGGCTCGGACCGCAGTCAGGCTTGGCGAAGCCGACCTGGAGACAAAGGAAACGGCCGCGCGTATCGCCGGCGAGCAACGCGCGCGTGCCGAACAGAAGGTGACCTCCGCGGATGAGGTCTTGCATGAGCGGACGCTCGCGCGGCAGCAGGCCATAACTCGGCTTCAGGGTTTCGCGGCGACGGATCTGCTTTCCGTCGCGCTTCCCGAGATGGAGCTTCCCGACCTGCGCACAACATGGACCATCGAGCCTGCGCTGACGCTTGCGCGTCGCGCCGAACAGTCACTCTCAGAGGTCGTCTCCGACGATGAAGCTTGGAAGCGCATCCAGGCCCAGCTTTCACAGGACTATACCGATCTCGGCCGTGCTCTGAGTGCCCTGGGTCATCAACCCCAGATGGATCAGACTGCCGATTACGGTTTGGTCGTCACAATTATTTATCAGAATCGCGCGGAACGGCCCGACCGTTTGACCGAACGGCTCGAGGCGGAAATTGCTCAGCGCCGCGAATTGCTGACGGCGCGTGAACGCGAGGTCCTGGAGAATCATCTTCAGGCGGAAATTGCCGCAGCCATCCAACGATTGCTGCAGGACGCCGATCGGAAGGTCGAAGCCATCAACGCCGAATTGTACAAGCGGCCAACTTCGACGGGTGTTCGCTTTCGTCTGGACTGGCAGCCTCTTCCCGAGGGTGTCGGCGGCGCGCCAGTCGGTCTCGCAACCGCGCGCAAGCGCCTGCTCAACACCAACGCGGATCTTTGGAGCCTGGAGGATCGCAGCGTCGTCGGCGCGATGCTGCAGGAGCGAATAAACATTGAGCGAGCGAATGCCGATGCGTCTACGACAGGAAGCTTGCTCGACCAATTGACCCGAGCTCTTGACTATCGTCGTTGGCATAGATTTACGGTTCAACGCTGGCAAGACAAACAATGGGTCAAATTGTCGGGGCCGGCTTCGAGCGGCGAACGTGCGCTGGGGCTCACCGTACCGTTGTTCGCGGCGGTCGCGAGCTTCTACAGCCAGAGCGGTACTCCACACTCGCCGCGTCTGGTATTATTGGACGAAGTATTCGCCGGCATCGACGATGCTGCGCGGGCCCATTGTATGGCTTTGATTCGCGAGTTCGATCTCGACTTCGTCGTAACCAGCGAGCGCGAATGGGGCTGTTACGCTGAACTGCCGGGCGTGTCCATCTGCCACCTTCAGCGGCTTGAAAATATCGACGCGATACACGTCTCTCGTTGGACATGGGATGGTCGCGCCAAGCAACGAGACAGCGATCCCAACCGACGGTTCGCTGACGCATGATGCAAGATGACGATCGTCTGCAGCGTCTGCTCGGGGGAGAGGTGCTGTCATCGCTCAGAAAGCGGCTTCGGCAGCGTTTTGAACGCGGTCCGGCGGATGGCAAGCTGGAAAGCCTTCGTCTTGCCAATCTTGATGCCGACGAGCATGCTGCGCTCGCAGGACTCATCGGCCGCAACGTGCGTTTCACAAGTTCGATGCAGATCGATGTTCCATTGATTGATGCGGCGTTGAGCCGAGCCGGCATAGCCGGATCGCTCCGTGAGGCGCTTGAGCTCATCGACGGCCCCATCGTTCATGCCGAGACGGCTCGCGCCGAACTGCACGCGCAATGGTCGAAGGCCGTTTCAGTTGCCAGCCACGCAGACCTCTTGGCATTTCTTCAGGCGCCCTCCGGACTTGGTCTTTTGAAGCGTTTGTCGAATGGCAATCCAGATGCCGCCGGCCAATTGTGCTACCGCGCAAATGTTGTTCTCAATGCTCTGCCGGCTGGTGGAATGACTCGAGCTCAGTTGGCTGCAACCATTCTGGGAGACGCGCATGCGCTCGACAATGGGCGGCCTGTGGCCGCGCTAGTTCTGGCGGTGTGGCGAGAGAAGCCGGCGCCAAAGCAACATGATGAAGACGCATTCGGCGTCGAGAACGACATCGGCGACGAGCGGATTCGGGACGTTTGGGCGAGGGCTGGCGTGCTGGTCAACGAGTTAGCGCGGCCAGCTCTATTGCTGAACCTCAACGTAAAGGGGCGATCGACACAGTTGGTCGCCTCGGGCGAGCCTACCTATGCCTCACTTCGCTTCTTGCTGCGGTCCAATCCTTCTTGGGACGTAGAAGGACGGGACGTTTATGTCTGTGAGAACGCAAACCTGCTTGCCGCGGCGGCTGATCGGCATGGCGCTAACTGTGCGGCGATGATGTGCACCGATGGCATGCCAGCGGCCGCGCAACGGGTTATGCTGCAACAACTGGCAGATGCTGGTGCTCTGTTGCGATACCATGGAGACTTCGATTGGGCCGGCGTGCGCATTGGCAACTATGTCATGCGCGAATGCGGCGCCCAACCATGGCGCTTTGACGCTGCCAACTACATCGCTGCGGTTGCGCAGGCACCTCGCCCGGGACTTGCATTAACGGGTCCCGAAGCCAAAGCAGTATGGGATGAGGCTCTGCGCGTGGCGATGCGGGAGCATCAGCTATCGATTGCCGAAGAGAGTTTGACTGAGTCTCTTTTGCAGGATCTGGCGTAAAGCACTTCCGGTGCGATGGTGATCGTTCGGATCTTTGCCGTGCGCGTCAATATGCACGTCGACCCAACCTCATCGTGCCACCCAGTCTCCAGCTCCACGTCCATCAAACGCCAAACGGCACAAGGACGGTTGTTCGACGAACTGGACCTTGCCCGGGCGACGGCCGACTCACTTCGCGGATGAAGAGCATCGCCGGGCTATGACCTTTTCGATGTCCGTCTGCTCAATCATCCCATTGCGTCTGCCAGCGGAGGTCCAGCTTTCGATCGCGGCGTCGAGCCGCGCGAGGTTGCGACGACAGATGGCGACGATCTCGGCTCGGGTTGCGATCCTGAATGCTTTGGGTCCGCTCATTGCAATCCTCCCCCCGCGGAGCGCATGTTCGACAGCGTTCTTGAGCCGCAGGCGTTTGGCGTCTCCGCCATGAGGCCAGGCATACGAACAAACTCTCTGGAGTAAGGGACGGCTCTTCCCAACACATTCGGACGCCAGATCTCGCGAGCACGCTCTTTGATGCAATCGATGTCGCGGCGGATCGCATTCCCACGCCGATCCTAGAGGCCGGTCCGGGGATCATCACGGCGAAATAAAGGCTGAATGCGCCGCCATCGCGAGCCCTGCTGGGCCTGTAAGGCTTCGACGGACCTTGTAAAGCCGTCCTCCTCATGATCTCGAGCTTCGTTGTGAGGACGCTGTTCGGCGATCATGCGGTCCAACAGAGTCTTTCCGGAGTCTGTAAGACCATCGGATACTGTCCTAGCATATTCAGGTAGCTTTGCAGATAGTCGCGCGGCACCCTTCGGCCGCTCCGTCTCGTCAGCAGGTCTGATATCTCCGATATCGGCATGGATGTGGCGATGACCACCTTCTCTGTTGCACGCGTCACCGCAACATTCAGGCGGCGCTCGCCCCCGGTCTGAAGTGGAGCTCCGCGGAGTCGTGCTCGTTGCGCAGTGCGGACTGCATCCGCGGTCTCTCAACCGTGAATTGGACGATGGATTCTGCGACGGCTGCTGATGCCCATCGCGCATGGTATGGATGCTGCGCGCGCTTCGTAGCCGAAAGCGCGAAACGTCGTCTGCTAATGAGCGGTGATCTGCTCGATGGCCTTGCGCACAGTATCCACGTCCTCCTTCAATGCAGTGGCCCGGCCGGGCGCAAGCCCGAGGCCGACGAAGCTACCGGCGTTGGGGATGCCCGCGGCCGGGAATTCGTGGGAGACCCACCCGATAGCGGAGGCGCGCATCCACACCTTCGAGCCGTCCATCAGGATGAACTCGGCGAACTGGTCGCGGCCGGCCAGCTCCAGAACGTCGTCTACGGATTCCTTTACCGGCATCAGGTTCGCGAAGACGCCTAGCACCTGCGTGACCGGCGCCTTCGGCGCGGTCGATTCGATTTGGGCAGGCGTCGGGAAGAATATCTGCGGCAAAAGGCGGAACGTCTCGGCGTTCACGCTGAATTCGTTGATCGGCGGCAGCGAAGTGACCGCGGTGATGCGCTTGGCGTCGAAGAAAACGGAAGTGCCGGAGGTCGGCGTCAGCTGCGCCAAAGGCGATCCCGCGAAGGCGGGCGCCGAAAGGAGCGACGCAAGGGACAAGGCGACGGCGGCGAAAAGTCTCAACATGGTCTGGTCCTCCAAATCATCGCATGCCGGAATCCGGCGAAAATCTACTTGAGCGCCGTCTCGATCAGGTTGGCCAGCCGGGCGGCGGCAAGCGCGGCCCGGGCCCGGGCCACGTTTTTGACGCTCGTCTCATAGTCGCGCGTCAGAAGGACGGGATTCTTTCCCGTGCTTATCGGCGCAGCGTAGGCGTATTGCTTGGCGAGGTCCGCGCTTTCCCGAGCCCAGACGGCGGGATCGGCGATCTGCGCCTCGGCTTGGCTGACGCCGACGCTCGACAGCCCGTCCTTGTCATCGGCGTCGAAGGTGGCACCATAGGGCGAGGAGTAACCGCCGAAGATCGCGTCCCAGTAGCTGTGCAGAGCCATGCTCGATCCGCTCGCGGGTATCACGGATTCCGCATTGCCGCCGGCGTCTCCGTCGGGGATCTGCAGCGTGTAGCGGGCGGCGGCGTGCAGCGGCTGATGGGCGTCGCCGACGAGATGAAGGATCCAGACGAGGTCATACGAGCGCAAATCGTCGGATGCGCCAGAGGATGCCGGCAGCGCAGCGATCATCAGCTTGAGCTGGGTGACGAAGTCGACCGCGGCCGCGGCGGGCAGGGGCGTACCGTCGGGTGTGAAGTCGATGTCCTTAAAATGCCAGTAGGCATGTTGGTTGTGATCCGAATAGCCGATGTTCTGGCCGGCCGTCGGGCTGTTGACCGCGTCGCGTGTATAGCCGTACTCCTTGGTCTTGATGTCGTCGGCCCAAGTCGCGGCATGGACGAAAGCGTGCATCTTCGCCGTCTTGTCGTCGGCGGCGCCGGAGGTCCACTTCGCGTAATCCTTGTTGAGCTTCAGCAAGGCGTCGGCCTTATCGCGGACAGGATCGGAGAGGCGCTTATACGCCAAATAAGCGATCTGCATGTGCCCTTCGTCCCACCATGCGCGGGCCGGGGATACCGCAATGCCGAGAGCCAAGGCTAGAAAGCCGATAGAAACCACGCGACGCATATGTCGGTCCCACCCGTCATTACCTGAGGTTGCACCAATTCAGTTCATTTTGCCAGAGCTCTATGACGTGCCGATGGGGGCGGGACATGAAACGCTCTGCAACGTGCACGTCGGCCGGGGCGAAGAGGCGCCGCCCGTTGGGCTGCGATGGGCGAGGTCCAACGACGGATCGCGCCCAGTGCTGCGCGTGCGCATCAAGTTCGAGACGGCGGGCCAACTCGCGCCGCTGCGTCCCGTCGTCGCAGACGTTGAGCTAGCGCACCTGGGAGAGGAGCCCACTCCAATATCAACTCTCAGTTTCTGTGCCGCGATTCAGTTCGCGATTAATGCGATCCTTGACCCGGCGGACCGCAAGAAGCTGCAATCTCGTCTGGGTCTTGCCACTGATAATCTTGTCGTCGATCTTAAAACTGTAGCGCCATTCGCCCGGCAACGCTTCTCGAATGCTGAATTGCACGCCTCTGTGTTGCATAAATTCTCCCACCCCCCCCATCACCCACGTTGCGCCTGTCGGCGCCGCGTCGGCCGAGTGCAGATTGATCCATGGTTCCTCAATCATGAGAACGTTGACCTCGCACCGAAGGGAGCCGCCGATCCTGTAGGACCGGCGGCCAAGTCAAGGGAGGAAACGCCCGTGAGGGCAGCGGTAGCGAGACTACCGCAGGCACCGCCAATCTCTTGGCGGATCTCAAGTAAACATGTTTTGCGGCGAGGCTAGAGGATAATCCGCCTGCTCATGGAATGGAGGTGATGCGAAGAGGGCTACGCATTGCTGGCTTCAAGTAATTCAATTGAGACTGCACTGAAAGAAAAAGTTGAGTACGCAGCGTACCAATTGAGCTCTTTCGCGCTTTCTCGTTACATCTTCAACAGATCAGAGCTGTCTCGCACCACGTTCTGCCGAGCCGATTCATTCAGTGCGCAGCTGCCGTTTCCTGCCCCGGATTAGGCTGCCATGTCCGGAACGAAGTCTTCGATCCTCACGCTCGGAAGCTCTCTGCCAATCCCAGGAAATTCCCAAGCAAGACGTGACCTTGTTCAGTAAGTACCGACTCCGGGTGGAACTGTACGCCATAGGTTGGTTGATGACGATGTGCCAAGGCCATGATCTCTCCCTGATCTGAACGGGCTGTCACCGTGAGGTCCGGCGGGCCTGACCCATCGAGTTCGACCGCCAGAGAATGGTAGCGCCCGACACAAAGTGGAGACGGGAGTTCCTTGAATAACCCACGGCCGCCATGCGTTATGTGTGAGGCCCGGCCGTGCATGGGACGACGTGCGCGCACGACGCGTCCGCCGAAAACGCTCCCAATACACTGGTGCCCAAGACAGATGCCAAGAATCGGAACACGACCCGAAAGTTCGCGGACAACCGCAGTGGATATACCGGCCTCCATTGGCGTGCAGGGACCGGGAGATATGACGATTGCACGCGGCTGAAGTCCGACGAGATCGGTGACGCTGATCGCGTCGTTCCGCACTACCTTGGTCTCTGCACCAAGCTTGCGGAAATAGCGCGCAATGTTGAACACGAAGGAGTCGTAATTGTCGATGATGAAAATCAAAATGCACCAGATAGATCGGCACCAAAGGCGTCGAAGAGACGCTGTGCCTTGGCAAGCGTCTCCTCATATTCGGCTTCAGGATTCGACATCGCCGTTATTCCGCCCCCTGCATGAAACACAGCCAGGTTGTCGTCGATCATCACGGTGCGGATCGCAATGTTGGTGTCCATGTGCCCATTGAACCCGATGAAGCCGATCGACCCGCAATAGACCTCTCGCGCCACTTTCTCGATGTCCGCAATGATTCCCATCGCCCGCACCTTTGGAACACCGGTCACGGAGCCGCCCGGAAAGCAAGCGCGAAGCAGACTGACCGCATCCTGGTCTGCAGCAAGTGCGCCCCTGACGACCGAGACGAGGTGGTGCACTGAGGCATAGGATTCGACGTTACATAGTGCTGCAACCTCAATCGAGTTGTCTGTACAAACGCGTGACAGATCGTTGCGCAGCAGATCGACGATCATAATGTTTTCGGCGTGGTCTTTTTGGGACGCAAGAAGGATTTCGGCGCGACGCCGATCTTCATCTGAATTAGCGGAGCGCGCGATCGTGCCCTTGATGGGGCGTGTTTCGACCTGTCGTCCGTCAAGTTTCAGAAATCGCTCAGGAGAGCTCGATGCGATCGTTAGTTTGTCGTAGCGCAAGAAGGCTGCGAACGGTGCCGGGTTCGATGACCGGAGCTGGCAATAGAAGGTGAGCGGATCGAACAGGGGCGACACCCTGGCACTGAAGCATTGCGCGATGTTCGCCTGAAATATATCCCCAGCCAGAATCAACTCGATGACGCGCTGGACCGCGGCTATGAAGCCTTCTCGGCCAAAGTTCGAATCCCATCCACCAGCCGTGCTAGGCATTATGATCCGCGGCAACCTTGGCTTGGCAAGCAGCGACGCAAACTCGTCGGCGCGACGACACGCACGCTCGGTTCGTCGAGCGGAGTCCTGCTCCGGCCATCCGGTCGAGACGATCCAACACCTGTGGTCCCGGTGATCGAAGCTGACCACCACGTCATAGAAATGTAGTATCGATTGAGGCAACCCGAGACCGGCAATTGACGTCGCCGGCAGCCGCTCCAGTGTTCGGTTCAGGTCGTAAGCAAGGAAGCCGGCAGCGCCGCCCTGGAACGGCGGGAGATCGGGGCGGTGCGCTTCTCGATATCTGGCGAGAAGGCTGCGGAGGACCGCCCATGGATCGCCAGTAACGGCCGCTCCATTCCAATTTGCCTGTCCATCGGCGACCAAATAGGTGCTGAACGGTTCGCAGGTCAGATATGAGTAACGCCCAAGCAGCTCATGCCCTGCCGCGCTATCGAGAAAGGTAAGCTGCGGCCGCTGCGCCAAGCATCGCAGCGCCTTGACAGGCTCAATCCACTGCAATTCGCGGACGTGCATAGGGCTATCCGTTATCGACCACCAGCAGGCGGTGAGGCACGCGCCAATCGTGATCCCGTCCCGAACAAGAGCTATTTTTGTCCGGCACGTACAAGGCCTCGAGGCTGATCATCAAGCTAGTCGCGGCCAGCTGGTCGGCTGCGCCGAGCAACTTGGCTTAACCCTGCCGTTCCGGCGAAATGCACATCGGCTGATAGCTCGTAGTCAGCGGCAAACCGCAGCTCCCGGATTGGGCGTACGCACCGGATCGCTTCTCGATACAAATCGTGCGTTTTGTACGCAGCAAGATCCGTCTCGCTGTCGAACTCGCCGTACACCACGACGTCGATATCGTTGCCGAGCTGATCGCTCTTGCGGTTGCGCGCAATCTCGAGCCGGCGTGCATATGGGATTGAGGTGAGGACCGACAGACCTTCGATGATTTGGTCGATACCGGCCTTATCCTTGGCTGTGAAGAAGACGATGTGACGGATCATGTTGGCCGCAAACGTGACGCCGCAACTTGGCAGCGTTCTTATATCGGGATCGAGCTCAACGCAATGCTGGAAAAGGGTTGACAGCAGAAGAGGTGTTTGACGCTCGTACCACGTCCCAGCCTTGCCGCAGAAGCCCGCAGTATTTCTACTGATCAGGAGGGGGCGTTGCCAGGTGCTCAATGGTATGTGGCGCACAAGCAGGTTATCTTGATCGACGTCGCGCGCTTGGAGCGTTTGCAAAATCAGACGATGATCGTGATCGGGGGCGGTCGTCAGCCACTAGTTGCGCGCCATCGCGAATACCAATCCATAGGGCCCACTCGGGTCATTATGAAAGGCGCGGCTGGCATCGGCCGCTTTGATCCGCAGAGCCATATGCGTCGATTGTTTTCCTGACAGGGCGAGTCAGCATTATTTCAATGACGCCAAACTGAGTGAACTCACTCACCAAACGTATGGCTGCCGTTCGAAACGTACCGTTCTGCATCTATTAGGATACATCCAGCCGGACGTGAATGCCTTCGTCCGGTCCGGACAAATATTTGTGCACCGATAACAATCTCAACCTGTCACAATGCATGAAACGCAACTCAGGGGAGCGCGATGGCAGTGCGTGGCGACTCGATGGTTCAACCTGTCAGTTGACGTACGGGAAGAGTCTTTAGGTCGGGGGCGACGTGGCTGTTAAGTTGTTTGGTATCTTGCATAACAATTGTGTCGCCGCTGTTGGCGTTAAGCGATTGGAAGAATAGTTGTAAGGACGCTGAGCAGCCTTTGCTCGATTCGCTGGGAGTTCGGATCACCGTGGGTCGATCGTAGGCTGCCGAGCTGTCCAAGGCCAAGACGATCCTCACGGCTGGCGCGTGTGAATTTCACTGATGCACTGAGTCGCGGAGCACGACGTGCGTAAAATGCTGGATGCTCTGGTCGAGGAGACAAGAGGTCAAGCTCGATGAGTCAGCAGCGGATTGTGGTAACCGGTACAGGCACCGGCATCGGAAAGACGGTTTTCTGCGCGGGGCTCGTCAATCTCCTCGGCGCGAGTTTTTGGAAACCGATTCAGGCCGGCCTCGAAGGAGAGACAGACACCGAGCGTGTCGCTCGGCTTGGCGGTCTTCCACCAGATCGCATCGTGCCTGAGCGTTACCGCCTGCAAACCGCCGTTTCGTCTCTTCATTCCGTGGAGCTTGACGAGGTTCGCATCAACGCGGATTCGCTCGACGTGCCGGACACCGGAGAGAAGCCGCTCGTGATCGAGGGGGCCGGCGGAGTCATGGTGCCGCTGAGTGGCGGCGCGCTTTACATTGACGTCTTCGAGAGATGGCGACTTCCTGTCGTGCTCTGCGCGAGCACAGCACCGGGGACAATCAATAATTCACTGCTGTCGATAGAGGTCCTCCGAAAACGTCAGATCGACATTCTCGGAATCGCCTTCGTTGGCGAAAGGAATTCGGATGCCGTGAGAGCAATCTGCGAGATTGGCCGCGTGCGGTGGCTGGGACGACTACCCTGGATTGCTCCTCTATCGGCAGACACGCTGCAAGCCGCGTTCAAGACCTCCTTCCGCCGCGATGATTTCAAGCCATGACGCAAAAGAAGAAGTCGTCGATCTGGCATCCGTTCACGCAACACGCGCTTCAAGACGAGATGACAAGGGTCGTGCGCGCTGATGGGGCTTATCTTTAAACGGCAGATGGGCGCCGCATCATAGATGCAATCTCCTCCTGGCGGGTAATAGTAAGCCATGGCCATTGTCATCCGCATATCGTCGAGCAGGCTGGCAAGCTCAACCAGATCATCTTTACCGGGTACACCCATGAACCCGGCCGAGGAGGTTGCGCTGCTGCTGCTAAAACTCGCGCCGCGTGGTCTCGACCATGTCTTCTTCTCCGACAGTGGCTCAAGCAGTGCGGAAGCCGCCTTAAAAAGGGCGCTCGGCTATTGGCATAATATAGGCAAACAGCGAATACGCATTGTCGTGATGCAACATTCCTATCACGGCGATACGGTTGGGGCGATGTCGGTTGGGGCGCGAGGCCTGTTCAAGGTGGCCTACGCTGCTGTTTGACGTCACCTCTGTCCCGTTCCCAGCAAACGGTTGTGAACAGGCGACGCTCGATGCGCTCGAGTCCGCATGTCGAAAGGAAATTCCAGCGGCGTTCTTCGTCGAGCCTCTCTGGTCTGGCGCTGGCGGAATTCAGAAGCAGCCGTATTTTGCGGAGCTCGTTTTCAAACCGGCCTCGATTCCCTGCCTACAGCTCGAGGAAGCTCGCGCCGAGAAGATCCGTGCCACCTTGCAGCGAGCGAAGATATCCCTGACCTTCGCGATCTGCAGCAATCGCCTAAGCAAAAGATTTGACGCGGATCTGATGCGCCGGATGGCCGTTCCCAAGGTCTGGGAATCGCCCGAGGGGCGCTCGTTCGAGCCATTCGCGTTCGACGCATTCGTTCGCAGGATGAAGCAGCGGATCGAGAACGGCCGGCGTGACGAAGGCGACCTCAAGGCCTTCGTCGGTACGATCACATTGATCTCAAAAGGATGATCGCGGTTGCTTGGCAATATTGTCGCGCTGCTTTCGTGTTGCCGGCTTCAGCGCGGCCCCATGAGATGGTCTCAACGACCGCACGATGTCTCGTCGAGACGCCGGCCTTGACGCGAACCCACCGTCAGTGGCACCACGCATTGTGGCTTGGACGATCCTCAACATCTCAGGCGCGCCTCCTGCGCCGAAGCGATCTCAGCGAAGCGAGAAGGGAATAGGTTCTCAGGTCGAATCCTTCAGGCGGTCTTCGTCATCATTTGCTCGCGGAATGCCGTCAGCGCCTGACGTGCTACCTGAGCCAATCCCTCGCTGGAGCGTTCTCCGGCTTGGGCCAACCGCATCAGGCTTTCCGCAATGAAACGGCGCATTTCGTGGCTACCGCCGTCCGGTGCCTCGACGCAAGTCTGGTCGAGGACGAACTCGAGGCGGGCCTTAAATCCGGCGCTGATTTCGCTCATGCTTTCCTGCGTGTTGCTTGGATCTTTCGGGCCGGTCGCACGGTCAGTCGTCGACGGAACGGTGATCAGTCGGTCAGCCGCCGGATCTCGACGATGTGCCAACGAGCGCCGTCGAAACATTTCTCCGCAGCATCGCGGGCTGAATCCTCGTTGGCGGCTCTCAAGTCGGTCTTAAGCCTCTTTTCGCCATCGGCGAGCTGAACTCGAAACGTCGCCATAGGCGCCTCCTTACCCAAGGTTGTCACGTTCGCCGGCATTTGGTTAACCAAAGGTTAACTCGCGCGCTTCCCAAACATGATGCCGAGCCCCGGCCCTATTGCGAATACCAGGACGCCGAGCTGTAACCGATGTCGTCCTGGGTCGCCTGCAGGCCGGCTTGCTCGTTCCCCGTGAAAGGGTCTCATAGTAGGGAAAATCGGCTCTCGTACGCGCTAAATTAGGCTCGGTGTGGCGCCCCGTCGTGGACTTCGGTATTCGCCAACTGTGACAACATACGCTAAAGGTGTCATCCAACATCTAGGCGCTGGCTCAAGCCGAATGGTGAGCTACGAACGTTATCGATGGCTCCGCGAAGTGGGCTTGCGCGATTTGTTCGTCTTGGCCGATGGTCCGAACTTTATCCTGCCTGCGTGCGGAGTCGTCTCTTCAACAGGCCAAGAAAAGACGATCATGGTATCGGATCCCGATCCGGATTCCCGTACTTCGCAGGCTCCGCCATTCGTTTCTACAATCGCGCGGCAATAGCCTAGACCGGAATTCGTCACCGCCTCGAGCGGGTCGAGATATGCATGCTCGTCAGGACTCTTGACGCGTACCGTTGTGACCAGGTTGGATCCTTTCAACGTGCCATGAAAATCGTACGCGCCATGACGGGTGCCTATGATCACCATGTGGCTCAGCACCGTACGTAGTGGGGATACGGCACCACGAACTCTCGGAACATTAGCGAACGATGCGGTCGCATGGATGCTCGGGTCGAGATCTCTCGCCGTGTTCATGGCCTCGGTCACGACTCGATTTGGGTCGATCCAATCCGACGCGGTCTTTCCGTGCGTAACGACATCGGCCGGGCCCATGAGGTTGCGCACCGCGACCTGCATCGCGCCGAGGTCCTTCTCCACCGCATGAAGTTCGTGTGGCACAATCTGGCCTGCTGCGGCGTGCGCCCAAACGTGTATCGTGTCGCGGACGCGCTGGTTCGACCGTGCGGCAACGCTTATGATCTCGTCTCTGATGTGCGAGTTCGCAGACTGATAGGCGACCAAACGGTTCTTTGTATCAGCGAACTCGCGTCGGGCCCGAGCCGCGGCCTCCTTCGCGATCTTCAGCGCATCTTCGACGTCGCTCATCCCCTTCATGGCGACTGACACATCCGATCCCAAGAGACACAGACGGCCGTCTGGCATCACAGCTTCGGTGAATTGTATCCAAGTCGCGTCGTCGATCTGCAACCGCCAAGTATGCTTCGACGTCATCCGGTCGTCGCGCACCATCTTCGCCATTATCAGCTTCCAGTCGGTAAGCGACGGAAGGATATGCGGTTGCTTTGAACGAGTCAGTTGATAGAACGCGGCATTCGCGCCGACGGATTCACCGCTCGCGTCCCAGATCGCCAGCGGGAAGGGCGCTTCATGCCACCATTCGCGATCTGTGCCCGGATCGTTGATGGCGATGTCGAGCTTCTTCGCCACTCGGCGGCCCAGGTCGGTTAGCGTGAAGCTCGCTTCCTTTCCTGACGAAGATCGCTCGATCAGCCCCGTTCCCTGGAGAGCTCCGGTCACCCTTGAGAGGTTCGATTCCCGAAGACCGAGAATGCTCATCAGTGCGATGTTGCTTACGGCCTTGCCGGCACCTGCGATTGCGCTCAGAAGCGGCTTCGTGTGCTTTCGATTCAGGACCTCGTCCAACGGCTGGAGCTCAGCGAACCTGGCTGACTGCGAGATCAGGTCCGCAAAGGCGCGCATCCTCTCCGAGATGCCGCCGGCATTCTTGCTACCAGCAAGTGCCGCGGCGTGCCGCAACACCTCGAACCATTGCAAAAGCTCGTCGCCGAAGGATCGCGACGTCAACGTCCGCCACGTGACGTCGCGCAGCGCGTCGTAGACTCGCTCGGCCAGAGATGGCTCAGCGGTCAGCGCCTTTCGGATAGCGGCGGCCGCTTCGGCCGGCGTCGCATCGCCGCGCCCGATGCGATCGAGCGAGGTTTCGAAGGCTTTGCGGTCTGTGGCGGACATGGGACCCGGTGAGTGGAGATCCGGCAGAACTCGTTTCCGTACGCTTTACATCGGCCCTCATTAAGGACAAGTCAACGGTCGTGTAACGTTTGGCCGCGGTACACACTCCAGGGCACCTCGATGAGAAGTTGGTTTGCCACCCAGCTCGATGAGTTCCCGTCGGGATTAAGGACATAGCCGGCGGCCTGCTGCAGCGGCGGATAGGCCTGTTGGACCACGAAACTGCGGGTGTTTCGTTCATTGTGCAGATCTTTTGCCGTACGGATGTGTCCATCCATGGTCGCCTCGTTGCCGCACGACGGAACGATCGCGAAATCAATGTCGAGCCATCCATATGGGGTATGATAACACCTATTGCAGAAGTCGAGGCAGATGCCGAAGCCGAAAAGGGCTTCTTGCAGGACCACGACCATGAGCTCGGTTCCGTGCTGGATGTCTTCTACACGTCCTTCAGCGTCCCTGTAGGCCATCCGCTTCTTGTGGCGAGCGAGTTGGACGCCATGACCATCGTAGATGGTGGCGATGTTGTATCGTTGGCCGCCCTCCACTTCGTGCCAGGAGCCCGCTACCACGATGCCCGGCGCCTCTGGTATTTCACCGTCGGCCAGCCAAGGTTTCTCGGCGAGTTGGGCTTGAATAAGCCGACGCGATTGCGGGTCGATCATGAGTTCGGGAAAAACCGCAGTCAGGCAGACTTCGGCGTGAGCGGCCTTGCACGCGTCGGAGATGATCGTTTCGCCATTTGGAATGCCGACCGCCTTGACGAAAAACGTCATCGGAGTTTCGTCGCAGTCGAAGGTCGGATCGGGAAATAGCACGGCACCGAACGCCGACGACTTCTGCTTGGCCATCCGGTCGGCCTTCACGATCTGGACCCTCGCGCCGTCCACGATGGCGGGCACGAACCGAAGGCGTAGCAGTCCCCGCTGGTCGAAGTTGCGCATGTCTTGGGCTGGATTTCTCGCCTCCCTCCAGGCCACGCGTCCCATCGGGATGAGATACGCGCAATGCCCGGCATGGTCGACGAGCCAATCGGCCGGATCTGTGGGCCTCGAGCCCAGATCCCGTTCGGTATATTCGCGCTCCATGGCGCGAAGACATCCGCCGAGCCGCTTCACGATCTCCTGGTAGCTCTCCGTGCCGTCGAATGAGAGCCCATAGTCAGGCGCCTGCATGTCGAGGCTGGCGGCGAGTTCAAGGATCGCCGATTCCCGGACGAGCGAGTACAGATGTTTGATCGTCCCCGACGCCTTGGCAAGAGCCGCCCATACGATCAGCATCGCCCGCCGCAAACCGTCGTCGTCCTCGCTGCGAGACACAGCCCGGAGACCGGTGGGAATGCCGAGAGCCTTCTCCCTCCACTGTTCGTCGGTGATTTCCAAACCGCGTCCTACCCCGAAAGTGATTCTACGTTCTTAAGATTCACTAGATTGATAGCCGACACGCAAGCGTCCTGCTACTCTCCTGCGGTACACTCTCATAACGAGCGGACGATGCCGTCCGGCGGCAGCCGAGGCTCGCCCCAGAGCCTCAAGTGAACGGCGCCGGATCTTACTTATCACCGGCGCTACGATCTCCAGGGAATTGTACGGAGCGGACACTGCATTGCCGTCATTCCAAGGGGCGCATTCAGGTGCCGTACTTCTCTGAGTTGGGAGGACGACTGGCATGGCCTTTGGGTGGGCGCGCGCTTCGCTTGTTGGGATCGCAGGTGACATGTCTATTCCTGGGGGAAACTGATTCTGCTACGGCGACAGGATCCGGACGTGCTGCCGGACCCCGAGCAGTTCGACATCTGCCGCCCGGACATCAAGCAATACCTCTCCTTTCGCCACAGCGTGCGGCTTTGTCTGGGCCGTCAGCTGGCGCGGCGGCAGGTGTGGGTGTCTTGGGGAGGTGCCGTTTTGTTTCCGACCCTACGGCGACTGACATCAGATGCGACGTTGTACTTCTCGCCGACTATCTCGTTCTGGGGACGGCTGTTGCTGCCAGTCGTTTGGGGCCGCTGATCGCATAGCGGGGGACAACGCGACAGGTTGTCTTATGATTTTGATGCAACCCTTGGTAAATGGCGCCGATGTTGCGGCTATTGGGGCGACAAATGCTCAGATCACTTTTCGTTGCCCTTTGCACCGTTGCGCTGACAAGTATCTCCCTCTGCACACCGACGAAAGCCCACCAGCACACGGCTCCGGCCAATGGCCCGGTACCCGCGGATCAGACCGCGATGCCCGAACAACCGCGCGCGGATCAGTTAGCTCAAAAGCCCGCAGCCGCGCCCGGAGCTGCCGATGCTCCGGCAGCCGCCACGCCCAACGACCCTCAGAAGCAGTGCGTGAAGCCCGGCGAATTTGCCGTGGAGCTCCGGTCCGACCGTAATCCGGTTGGCGCTCCCATCCTGCTCGCCACGAATTTTCTGCCGACAAACCAACGCGCGGACATCGGTGTGCGCGCGCCGTTCGTCGATGGCGTCCGATACTTTGCCGGAATCGACTATGGCGATCAGACGTATGTGTTCAAGCGACAGGACGCGGTCACGCGCCGCGCGACGGAGGACGAGGACAACTTGTACAAAATGGCGAACCATTTTCAGTTGGATCGGCCGAAAGAGCCAACCCGCATCCGTTTTCAATCTGCCATCGATCTTGCGAGACGATCTTTCACATTATCAAATGTCGTGGTTCGTTGCGATACGCTCGACCTGCAGCGATGATGTCTCGCAGATGATCCTAGCCAGCAAGCAACACGGACCAAGAGCAGCCGCGATAGCTACCTAACGGCCTGAAAGCTCAGTGGCAGATCACGGCTACCAAACTATCAACTATCGATGCTGGTAGTTTCGAGGCGCGACCCTCCACATAGTCTCAGCGCACCAAAAGCTATCCAGATCTGCGGAAAACACTTCCGAGATAGGGAAGGAGTTCCAATGAAGGCTGCCAGCCAAAGAGAAAACCTCAAACAACGGACTTACTATCAGCGGGCGCCGGCGGAATCGATGTCGCGGCAAGTTTTGGAGCATATCCATCGCTCAGGTAAAGACGCTATCAGAGCTCAACCCGCGCGCCGATTGATGAGTGCGTCAGTACGATCCCGATGCGGGGCGGCCGTCGGGGTGAATTCCGTCGAGAGTGGCCACGCCAGCGCGAATAATTGATCGCACCGACGACAGCTATTGACCCGCCAGGCATCACAAAGCCCTATCCTCTTCCTACTCGAGAGACATCTGTTCATGCCGCGTCACCTTCCCGCAAGTCCTGCCGAGGTTTTCCGTGTCTCCGCGCGAACACGCGCAGCCGTACAATGCGCCACGTGGTTAGGTCTCTGGGATCGTCCGCTTCAGGATGTAGCCACCGATTTAGAAGAAATGAGATTTATGGATATGGCATACTGGTTCTACAAAAGTGCAAGGCCGATCACAAGATCAGAAAAGAATGTATCCGAGATCTTGTTCCTACACGACAAATCCGTTGTGAAGTTGCCGGATGACTTCAGGAGCGATACGTCGGTGACGCTGAGCGCATCGGGTGATCTAATTCAGGCAGATGGCCTCGAATCCTCCAAGGATTTCCTTTTTGAAAACGTTGCTTCTGCCCTCTTTGATGCTGACATTTCATTCGCGAATTATGAATCGCCTGTAGCAGAAGAAGAGGTTGTAAGAAAAGCTTTAGGTGACGGCCGCTCGGCGATGATGTGTTGCTCGTTCGCTCAATATTCTGCGTTGACGGAACATGGGAGCAAGCATTTTACTGTTCTCAACACCGCCAATAATCACATATTGGACTTGGGAATAGAGGGTATTGAAGCTACCCGGAGCCTGATGAGCCAAACCGGGATCGTAAATATTGGTGTTCCCCGTCTCCCCGAGGAATACGGGCGAGCAAACATTCTTGCCAAAAATCAAATCAAGGTCGGATTCGTATCGGCAACGTTTGGACTCAATGCGCATCAGCTGCCCGATAACGAGATATTTCGTGTGCATACGGCCAAACTCTTGTCCAAGTACGTCCCAACCGATTTAGGGTTGCTCAAAAAGCAAATCGACGATTGCAATAAACAAGGTTGTGATTTCATTATCGCATCGATTCATTGGGGGTACGAATTTGAGTTTTTCCCGCGTTACAGACAAATCGAGGCCGCTCATTCATTGATTGAGGAAGGAGTGGACCTGATTCTGGGGCATCACCCTCACGTTATTCAGCCGCTTGAATATTACCGGACAAAGAGGGATCCAGGTCGTATTGGTGTTATTGCCTATTCTTTGGGTAGCTTGACGTGGGGATGGTATACCGCGCCGCATCTCGTCTTAAGTATGATCTTAAACATTCAATTGGCAAAGGGGAGCAGAAATGGCGCCGGCCGCCGCACTTACATCGAAAGCATCAAGCCCATCCCGGTATTTCGGAGTGTTTCTTATCAGGGCAAAAAAATACTGATGCGCCTTGAAAAGCTGGAAGACCATTTGAATGAATGCACATCTCCTCGTTCGGAAGCGCATATCGGGCAAATGAAAGAGTATGTTGATTTGGTTTTTGGGAACTCGAAGTCTCTCTCATAGATTCGCCGCGGCGGCAGGAGAATCGTCCGCTCGAACTGTCATCGGCGCACTGGCGGCTGGCGCAAGCCGGAAAACGGCTGTTTGGTACCGCTCAATCGCTTTGACGAATACGCAGTAACGATAATCCAAGCCGACGGGATTGTCCTCTCAGCTCGCATCAACCTTGCGGGAGCTAGAGCATATTCCGATCACGTTGCGTCGTATCTTTCGGCGACGAGATAGTTTCGACACTCGCCTGGCGAGTTCGACGTAGGCAAGGAAAGTATCTCCATCCATGGGGCCGTCTAGGACAAACGGCGTAACAATGCCGTCCGAGCGCCATCAGCGATCGGAGAAGGCGCTGGTCGCGGCGCTGGCCGAGCGCAAGCTGCAGGAGCCGTTCCCGTATCTGATCCTGGACGCCCGTTACGAGCGCATCCGGGAGGACGGGATCATTGCGAGCCAGGCGGTGCTGATCGCGTTTGGCGTCGATTGGGAAGGCCGCCGTCAGGTGCTCGCGGTCGAGCTGGCCAACCGCGAGAGCCGGTCGAGCTGGAAGGAATTTTTGGAGACGTTGAAGGTCCGCGGCCTGCATGGGGTGGAGTTCGTCGTCTCCGACGATCATCCGGGCTTGAAGAAAGCGATCCCGGAGGTTCTCTCAGGCGTGTTCTAGGAGCGCTGCTATGTGCACTTCCTGCGCAATGCGCTCGACTATGTGCCGCGCAAGGTCGATGACGATTGCCTGCTCGAGCTGCGCTGGATGTACGACCGGCGCGACCTCTCAGAGGTGCGGCGTGATCTCGCCGCCTGGCTGGCCAAATGGGGCGGCAAGTACCCCAAGCTCACCGGCTGGGTCGAGGAGAACATCGAGGAGACGTTGACTTACTTCCGCCTGCCGCTGGCGCACCGCAAACACATGAAGTCGACCAACATGCTGGAGCGGCTCAACGAGGAGATCAGGCGACGCACCTATGTGGTGCGAATCTTCCCCAATGCCGAGAGCTGTCTGCGGCTGGTGCGGGCGCTGACCGTCGAGCGCCACGAGGCCTGGCTCGAAGACCATCGCTATCTGAACATGGATCTATTGAAGGAGCACAAGAAGGAGGCGCTACGTCAGGCGGCCTGACGATGCTCAGGCCCACCAAGGGGATGCACGCCACCCCTCTCCGCCACCGTCGCTCGCCAGCGCTACGCTTTGGGCAAGCGAGCGACGGTGGCTCCGAGGGGATGGCTCAACCGGACCCCACGATCAATCTTGCAGAACTTGACGCACATAACTATCGAGCGTGATTTAGCGTGATCGACGAAGGGGTAGTGGGGTGGTTATGCACCAGGATTATCGTGCCGTGCTGCACCGGAACAAACTCTCCGCCTCAGATGGCCACCATCAGCAAATGTCGGTATCGGCGGTTGCGGGCCTCCGCAACCAACCGAAAAACGTATATTCTACATGGAGCGCCAACCCCGGGATAACCCCGGCTAAGTCAGAAGCGAACGGAAATATCCGTGGTCGGATGAAGCCGAAACGCTAGACTTTTCAGCACTATGCGGCGCGATAACCGGGTTCGGGACGCAGGGGTCGCAGGTTCGAATCCTGCCACTCCGACCAGATTTCCTTAGGTTTTTTCTTCTCATCGGTGGCTGTTCCCGAGTCAACCACCGATTTGACCACCGAAACATACCGCGCTTTTTGGCCAATGGCTGCCGCCGCCCCGTGCAAAAAATCGGGATGGTGATGGCCATAGATTTCCTGCAGGACCTCCGGCGACATGCCGAGGAACCCGGCCGCCTCCCAGATCGGCACGCCGCGCTGCATCAACCAGGTCGCCGCCGTGTGGCGCAACGTGTGCGGAGTGACTTTCCCGGGCAGCTTGGCCAGATCCACGGCAGATTTGAAGCCTTTCTTTACGGAAGCGACCGGCTTGCCATTGAACTCGACGAAGCAGGTGCTGATCAGCTTCCGGTCCTTCCAGCGACGCAAATGAGCCAGTAGCCGGGGTGGAAGCGGGGCTGGCGTCTGACGCTTCTTGGTCGCCCGCTTCCCGATCGGCCTCCGGTAAAAGATACCACGCTCGAGATCAACGTACGAGTGCCCAAGCTCGGGGTATGGCGATGCCGCCGCGATCGCGCCTGCCCGCGTGCCGGTGTAGAGGCCGATCAGGATAAATCTGGCCACGTGTCGCAGCGGTCGGCGGTCTGTCCATACCGGGTCGCCCTTAGAGCTGCCTGCGTGGATTGTCTGTTTTTCGCGATAGCGCCAACATTGCCAAATCAGGGCCGCCGCCTCGCTGCGTGTCAGCCAACGGTCGCGCGCCTCACCTTTTGCCGGGAGGGATATGCGAACCGTGCCCCGGTGAAAGCCCTCTTTTGCATGATGGTTGATCGCGGCGCGGAAAGTCTCAAGGTCACGACGCGCGCCACCACGGCTGCCGCGATGTTTGACATAGCCGGCACAGGTTTGCGCGTTGACTGCCGCCAGCTTCTTGCCACCCCAGAAATCGTTGAGCCGGTCGATCCTCGCTTCGATTTCAAACTGATCACCGGGCTCGCCGATATCGGTCAGATAGATCGACAGCACGTCGGCGCAATCGATGTCGTCAATATCTCGTCGACTGCGCTCCGGTTGATATTTTTGCGCGATGTAGTTTGCTAACGCTTGCTCTGCTTTCTGCGGAGGCTTTGTTTCAGACGCGCTCGCAATGCATCCTGTGGCGATATGACGGTCGCCGTCTTTGATAATCCAAACGGACTGGGCGACGAGGTTGCCTCCGCGATACCGTGCTTTGCGTCTGTAGAGCCGGGCTCCTTTGCTTGGACGCGGCATAATTCCCTCATTCTCTCTATATGAAACAGTGTCGTGTAATCCTTGCCCGCAATGCGCTCGATGATGAGCCTTCCGCGAGCACTCTCTCTGCGCAACCCGGAGGCGGTCATCGAACCATCGGGAAATGCCACGGCCGCTGCCACCGAAAGCCGAAGCGGATCGTGCAGTCCAACAGCTTCGCGGTGCTTTGTGTCGATCATGTCAGTGAAATCGCAAATTGCGAACGCACTGACGGTGATCGAGCCTACGCGAGTTGCATTCTTGTTTCTCTGATTGTTTAGAGCGTGTGTTTGTCTCGGAGTTGTCGGGAGCCGAAAATGTGTTCCTGTATTGATCAAAGATGCGGTTCTGATCAGCGTTGCCGTTTCTGATCAGCCGCTCCGTGGTGCTGGACGTCTCGGGATTGTCAGAGCCCATCGGCACATACAATCAACCCGTGGACGGCAACTCAATTGCGACGAGCCGCAGTTTGGGCCGATATGATCGGGCAGGGAGAATGCCTGGGACGGAAGCGCCAGCGCTATCCTAGGTGCGGATATTGATCACTTTTGCGAAAGGGCTCATCTCACGTTGTTCGTTTCGGCCGAATTCTCGACTTGCCAACCTTTACTACCGTCAACGGTGCGGGCGAAACAGGCTCGAGTTGGCCGCTGACTCGGCTACGCGCAGCGCTTCGCACGATGGCCGATAGATCGATCTAGTTCGACAATATGCGGGGCTTGCTCGACGTGGCTTGCTGGATTCTATCGGGTCGGATGTTTTGCCGGTACTGGTAGATTTGACAGGTGGAGCATTGGCCTGACGAACCCACGGGTGCGCTTCGGTTCGGGATATCGATGCGCTCGATGTCTGTTTTACCGCTGCTCCAGGGACGATTTCCCTGCTCATGGCTGTACGACCTGTGGCAGCCGTCCCGCCGCCGAAACCCTCGCATGCTTCTTTTTTCCCCGCCGGCAAGCCGGCTCCTCGCGGCCGCTTCGCTGCAAAAAAGGCGCGAGCTCGGGTGCGCCGCTGACGCTTCGCCCCAGGGGTTCGGCGGCGTTCGGCCGCCACGACGGTCTCGCCATCGCAGGGGATCGGCCCTGCGGCAACGAAGGAGACAGACCATGACTGCAATCGGATTCGTCACCCGTAACGACAACGGCGGCTTCAGGGGCGAGCTCAAGACCTTGTCCATCCGTGCCCACATCGACATCGTTCCCAACAGCGGCAAGTCGACTGAGGCCCAGCCGGATTTCCGCATCCTCGCCCAGGGAGTTGAGATCGGAGCCGGCTGGATCCGGCGCGGCGAGAGCAGCGGCAAGGACTACGTCAGCCTGTCCCTTGCGGCACCTGAGCTCGGGTCTCGCAAGCTCTACGCCAACCTTGGCCGAGCCGTCGGCTTGGGCGACGATAACGGCTTCTTCCTGATCTGGAATCCCGGAGACTAGCCCGGGATTTTGGGCTCCCGCGCCTCGCGCGGGAGCCTTTTCTGTCTCCAAGCGGTTGGCTCTTGATCGTCGCGTTCGGCGCGCGGGCAATCGAATGCGGAACGGCACTTGGTCTGTGTGCCCTGGAGCGGTCCAAAGGCCACGACAGCGAGCGCAAGCTCGAGAATCTTCTCCTGGGCGCCCTAGCTTAACGGAGGGCTTGAGGGGTACTGCCCGTCACCCTGCACAATCCGAGAAGCCTCGAGATTCATGCCGCCATCGATTCGCGCCTGGGGCGAGGCGCCGTATTGCTGTTTGGCGGGTTTGTCGAGGCGCCTGGAAGATGAGCTGCATGACTTGACCTGAACTGGTCGGTTCGTGTCGATGGGGAGCACCGTCTTGTGAGAAATCCGCCTCAAGGCCAGGTTCGAGCGAATGCTGCAGACGCCGGCTATGCGCGAGAGCTGGTTTACGATGAGATCCTCAAGGGCCTCGATGTCAGACACCATAACGCGGAGAAGATAATCGCTATCCCCGGTCATCAGATAGCATTCCATCACCTCGCTAAGGCGATCAATTGAACGCGTAAAGCTCTCGAGTGATGGTTGGGCCTGTCTTTCAAGCTTTACTTGGATGAATGCCGTAACGCCGATGCCGAGAACTGCGGGATCCAGCACTGCAATTCGCCGGTCAATTACCCCGAGCTTTTCGAGCGTACGAACTCGGGCGAGACAGGGAGACGGTGAGAGATTGACACGGGAAGCAAGTTCAACGTTGGTCAAACTGGCGTTCTGCTGCAGTTCATTCAAGATCTTTATGTCGATCCTGTCCAAAGCCGTCGTCGTCATTTCGTTCTCCCATGGGCAAGCATTCGTCGTCCCATCGAGGCCCGGCCCTCGCGTTATCTCGCGTGGTGACATCTCGATGAAATAAATGCTATCCCTCGCCCGGGCGCGTAGAATTTCGATAAAATGACGACTTGTATCGAAAAACGGTCAATCTGGTCTTGCCGCCCGAGCGTGTGGCCGACGCGCCGTTGCCTGTTGCCCTCCCGATGGGCAACAGGATTGCAAGCTGGGCATTGCATTTGGTCGCGGGGCTTGAATCGGCGTCCAGCGCGAAGCCTGCAATCTCTGGAGATCCGGGTCTTTGTCGTCGGGCCTAGCCAAGTATTTGGTAGGGCAGTATGTCCCTGCGATCGCGGTCTATTCTCAATCTGCTCTTGAGCGGCGGAATCGCCCGCTGAGAACAATTGGTCCGCTCGCAGATTCGGCAAGAAATTCCGATGGGATCGTAAGTGCCTTTGTTTGTGAGGTCGAGCCCATCTGCATACACGAAATCTTTCGCGTAGGAGACCTCGCATCCCAGCGCGATGGCATAGCGCGGACGAGGGGAGCCGAAGCCGCCCCGGCCCTTCGAAAGCTCGGTTGCGATACAAAGAAATCGGATGCCGTCTGGTGTCTCGGCGAGTTGCCGAATGATTTGACTTGGGGCCTCGAATGCCTGGTGAGCATTCCAGAGCGGGCACGCGGCTCCGTAACGTGCAAATTGCAGCTTTGCCGCGCTGTGGCGTTTGGTGATGTTTCCGGCGCGGTCCAATCGCGCGAAGAAAACGGGCACCCCCTTCGAGCCTTGCCGTTGAAGCGTAGACAGACGATGGGCAACCTGCTCCAGGCTCGCTCCGAACTTGGTCGCGAGCAATTCGAGATCGTGCCGTAGCTCTCGAGACGACTGCAGGAATCTTTGGTACGGTAGAATGAGAGCGCCGGCAAAATAGTTTCGCAATCCGGCCGCGCATACGTTTCGTGCATCGACTGATCGAAACGTCGCCCGATCTGCAATCTGACCAATCCGGTCTTCTTCTTCAAGCGCCGCAATTTGCAGGGCAATCTGGAAGGTTCGAGTTGGTGTAGGTAGATATTGGCTCAGAAAAAGCGTGCGCGATGCACGATCGAATTGCCGCAACGAGGTCTCGTTAGGAGCGCTCTGGCGTATCTGCACGCCATGTTGCGATTCCAGGTAGCTAATCAACGCCGTTGTCGCGTTGCTCTCGGGAATATTCAGCCGTTCAGCAAGAGCCTCGGCCGCCGTATCCAACTCGTGGACGTAGTTGTCGACCAGGTGAAAGAAATCGCGAACTTCCTCGTAAGCCGTCGGCTCTCCCGCCAGGTTGGCGATCTGGCCATCCAGGCTGGCGAGCTGCTCGCTGTTGCGACGATATGCCTGATGAGCGATCAGGAGCGCTTGAGCGAAACCGGGTGCGTTCTGAACCACCAGTTTCAACTCTTGTATGCTGGGCGCGTAGGAAGCGAAGATCGGATCAGCCAACGACTCGGTCAGCATCGAAATGACCTTGTCACTGTCGTTAAGCGATAAGGAGCTAAGGTCGACCTGAAATTTTTCGGCGAGAAGCACCAGTACAGAGGCTGAAACCGGCCGCTGATTGTTCTCGATCTGATTCAGGTAACTAAGCGAAATTCCCAGCCGCTCAGCGAACGCGGCTTGGGTGAGCCTGGTGCCCTCCCTTACCTCGCGGAACCTCCGACCAATATAAAGCTTTCCTGCCATTTGCAACTTCGCAATTTACTATTTGTAATTATGTAACATGTGCAAATGTGCGTCTTCAAGCCTTCTCAGGTCTCGTCTTGCTTGTGTATGGCGGGGTAGGTGCCTGCCTTAGCGGACCCACTGAGGATAGTTGCGTGATCTCCACAATTGAAGCTCTTGAAGAGCGGCGCGCCGGCGCAAGGCTCGGCGGCGGCGAAAAGCGCATCGAGGCGCAGCACGCCCGCGGCAAGCTGACCGCCCGCGAGCGGATCGAGCTCTTGCTGGACAAGGGCTCGTTCGAGGAATTCGACATGTTCGTCGAGCACCGCTCGATCGAGTTCGGCATGGAGAAGAGCAAGATCCCCGGCGACGGCGTCGTCACCGGCTGGGGCACGGTCAACGGCCGCAAGACTTTTGTCTTTGCCAAGGACTTTACAGTTTTCGGCGGCTCGCTCTCCGAAACCCATGCGCTGAAGATCACAAAGCTTCAGGACATGGCGATGAAGGCGAGGGCGCCCATCATCGGCCTCTATGACGCCGGCGGGGCGCGCATCCAGGAGGGCGTCGCCGCGCTCGCGGGTTATTCCTATGTGTTTCGCCGCAACGTGCAGGCCTCGGGCGTGATCCCGCAGATCTCGGTCATCATGGGCCCCTGCGCCGGCGGCGACGTCTATTCGCCTGCCATGACCGACTTCATCTTCATGGTGAAGAACACCAGCTACATGTTCGTCACCGGCCCTGACGTCGTGAAGACCGTCACCAACGAGGTGGTCACGGCGGAGGAACTCGGCGGCGCCTCGGTGCACGCGACGCGCTCCTCGATCGCCGACGGCGCGTTCGAGAACGATGTCGACGTGCTGCTGCAGATGCGCCGGCTGATCGACTTCCTGCCGTCGAACAATTCCGACGGCGTGCCGGAATGGCCAAGCTTCGATTCGATCGAGCGGGTCGACATGTCCCTGGACACGCTGATCCCCGACAATCCGAACAAGCCCTACGACATGAAGGAGCTGATCCTGAAGGTCGTGGACGAGGGCGACTTCTTCGAGATCTCGGAGACCTTCGCCAGGAACATCGTCACCGGCTTCGGCCGCATCGCGGGCCGCACCGTGGGCTTCGTCGCCAACCAGCCGATGGTGCTGGCGGGCGTGCTCGACAGCGATGCCTCGCGCAAGGCCGCGCGCTTCGTTCGTTTTTGCGATGCCTTCAACATCCCGATCGTCACCTTCGTCGACGTGCCGGGCTTCCTGCCGGGCACCGCCCAGGAATATGGCGGCCTGATCAAGGACGGCGCGAAACTGCTGTTCGCCTATTCGCAGTGCACGGTGCCGCTCGTCACCATCATCACCCGCAAGGCCTATGGCGGCGCCTTCGACGTGATGGCCTCGAAGGAGATCGGCGCCGACATGAACTACGCCTGGCCGACCGCGCAGATCGCGGTGATGGGTGCCAAGGGCGCGGTGGAGATCATCTTCCGCTCTGACATCGGCGACCCCGACAAGATCGCGGCGCGCACCAAGGAATACGAAGACCGCTTCCTGTCGCCCTTCATCGCCGCCGAACGCGGCTACATCGACGACGTCATCATGCCGCATTCGACGAGGCGGCGGATCGCGCGGGCACTGGCGATGCTCAGGGATAAGAAGGTCGAGATCCCGGCCAAGAAACACGACAACTTGCCTCTGTGATCATGTTCAAACGAATCCTGATCGCCAACCGCGGCGAGATCGCCTGCCGGGTCATCAAGACTGCGCGCCGTATGGGGATTGAGACGGTTGCCGTCTACTCCGAGGCCGACCGCGACGCGCTACATGTCGAGATGGCCGACGACGCCGTGTTGATCGGCCCGCCCGCCGCGGCCGAGAGCTATCTTCTGATCGACAAGATCGTCGACGCCTGCCGCAAGACCGGCGCGCAGGCCGTGCATCCCGGCTACGGCTTCCTGTCCGAGCGCGAGGCCTTTCCGCGCGCGCTGGAAGCCGCCGGCATCGTCTTCATCGGCCCGAACCCCGGCGCCATCGCCGCGATGGGCGACAAGATCGAATCCAAGAAGGCTGCGGCCAAGGCCAAGGTCTCGACCGTGCCCGGCCATCTCGGCGTCATCGAGGACGACAAGCACGCGGTCCAGATCGCCGACGAGATCGGCTATCCCGTGATGATCAAGGCCTCCGCCGGCGGCGGCGGCAAGGGCATGCGCATCGCGCATTCGAAGAGCGAAGTCGCCGAAGGCTTCAACCTCGCCAAGGCCGAGGCGAAGTCGTCGTTCGGCGACGACCGCGTCTTCATCGAGAAATTCATCGTCGATCCCAGGCACATCGAGATCCAGATCCTCGGCGACAAGCATGGCAACGTGATCTATCTCGGCGAGCGCGAGTGCTCGATCCAGCGCCGCAACCAGAAGGTCATCGAGGAAGCGCCGTCGCCGCTGCTCGACGAGCAGACCCGCCGCAAGATGGGCGAGCAGGCAGTCGCGCTGGCCAAGGCGGTGAATTACGATTCTGCCGGCACCGTGGAATTCGTCGCCGGCCAGGACAAGAGCTTCTACTTCCTGGAGATGAACACCCGTCTGCAGGTTGAGCATCCCGTCACCGAGCTGATCACCGGCATCGACCTCGTCGAGCAGATGATCCGCGTGGCCGCCGGCGAGAAGCTTGCACTCGCGCAGAAGGACGTCACGCTGACCGGCTGGGCGGTCGAGTCCCGCGTCTATGCCGAGGATCCGTTCCGCAACTTCCTGCCCTCGATCGGCCGGCTGGTGAAATACCGTCCGCCGGCCGAGGCCAGCCATGACGGCATCACGATCCGCAACGACACCGGCGTGCAGGAGGGCGGCGAGATCTCGATCCACTACGATCCGATGATCGCCAAGCTCGTCACCCATGCCCCGTCGCGCGCCGCCGCGATCGAGGCGCAGGCGACCGCGCTCGACGCGTTCTATGTCGACGGCATCAGGCACAACATTCCGTTCCTGTCGGCGCTGATGAACCATCCGCGCTGGCGCGAGGGCCGGCTCTCGACCGGCTTCATCGCGGAAGAATTCCCGAAGGGATTCTCCGCGCGCGCCCCCGAGGGCGAGATCGCGCGGCGGCTCGCGGCAGTCGGTGCCGCGATCGATCATGTGCTGGGCGAGCGCAAGCGGCAGATTTCCGGCCAGATGGGCGGCCGCGTGGTGCAGCGCGAGCGCCGTCGCGCGGTGTGGCTCGATCGCGCCGAAATCGCGCTCGACGTCGCGCGCGAGGATGACGCCATCGCGGTGCGCTTCATCGGCGCTGATGGGCTGCCGGGCAATCCGCACAATCTGGTGTCGAGCTGGGCGCCGGGCGAGCCGGTGTGGCAGGGCACCATCGACGGCAATTTTGTCGCCGTGCAGGTGCGGGCCATCAACAACGGCTTCCGCCTCGCGCATCAAGGCTATGAGGTGCCGGTCTATGTCTTCACCGAGACCGAGGCGACCTCGGCGCGGCTGATGCCGGTGACCTCGGCGGCCGACACCGGCAAGAAGTTGCTGTGTCCGATGCCCGGGCTCGTGGTGTCGATCGCGGTGACCGAGGGCCAGGAGGTCAAGGCCGGCGAGACGCTCGCGGTGGTGGAAGCCATGAAGATGCAGAACGTGCTGCGCGCTGAGCGCGACGGCACGGTCAAGAAGATCCACACCGCCGCCGGTGCCACGCTCGCGGTCGATGCACTGATCCTGGAGTTTACGTGACAACAAGGGATCGCGATCTTCGCATTCTACCGTGAGGAGATGTCGGTGTTCCAGGGCGGCGATGGGACAATCGCCCTCGTATGTCAATGGGCTATGGTTGATCAAGGTCGAACGATTTTGCGCACGCGTCTGACTTTCAGTCCGCGTCACATCAAGGCGAACCGAAGTTCCACAACATACTGAAGTGGGCATTCTGAAAGCCTCATTCATGCGACATGCGGCGACTCTAGAATCGAGCCGCCTTGCAGCAGCGTGAATGGGCCGGCAGAGAGCCCCAATAGGTGCAAAATCGATCACCGGTGACTCGCGAGCTGCACAAGCGCACGGCATTAGATCACCACGGATCGCCGCCCGCCAAATCGCAACCGGCGGAAACGATGATGCGCGCCGATCGCTCTTCCGCGGAAGCGTCAGCGTTCCAATAACGCTATGAATCGTCTCCCCTCTTCGCACGTGCCGGGATTAAGCAACCCGGTCCGGATAGCCTGCAGCATAATATGCTGATTGGCGATGCACGTGGTGAAAATTTCGAACATTAATGCCGACCGGGCGGCGCAAATATCATCGGACAATCGTGGTCTGAAGGTCACAGATCGATGGTGAGCCTGGAATCGAAAGCGAAGGATGAAGCTCAAGCACATCTATCTTACCGCCCTGGAGCCGGAAGCGTTAGCCCGGTTCTATGAAGGGCTTGGATTGACGATCCGCTTCGCCGACAGCGCCAAGTGGGTTCAATTCGCCGGAGAGAAGGCCGCCTTCTGCATCGCAAGCCCGGGAGAGTCGGTATCCGAGCGGGCTCGGAATGCGGTCGTCGTATTTGAAGTGGATGATCTGGAGCTGACGCTCGATCGCGCCCGCGCCTTGGGAGCCGAGGTCTTCGGCGAAGTGCGGGACATGGGGGCGCATGGTCGTGTGGCTCACTTGCAGGATCCGCAGCACAACATGGTCCAGCTCTTTCAGGCTGCGATCAAGCAGGGCGGATAGCCGGCTCCGGACAATTCGGTTCGAGTATCTGCGGGAACCTATCATCATGAACTTCCGAGTGTCTCCGATGCCAGATCAAGAAACCCCGGTGTTCAGCAGCGCGGCATTCCGGAGCGCAATGCGCAGCGTGCCCGGTGCGGTATCTATCGTGACCACGGGGGTACAACCGGGCAGGCACGGTTTGACGTTGACGGCCGGCTGCTCATTGTCAACGGACCCATCAAGCGTGCTCGTTTGCGTCAACAAATCCGCCGGCGGTCACGACACAATAAAGCAGAGCGGATCATTCTGCTGGAATATTCTCACGGCGGATCACGCTGAGCTGGCAAAGAGGTTTGCGGGACAGGACGGAAGCAAGGGTGACATACGCTTCACAGAAGGTTTGTGGCGTAAACTCACTACAGGTGCGCCCAGCCTCATCGAGGCAATTTGCAGCTTCGATTGCCGGGTGTCGGGCGCGTACGATGCCGGTAGCCATACGATCTTTGTCGGCGAAGTGATTGCGCAGACGACTAACCTCGATCGAGAACCGCTCGTCTACGTAAACGGCGACTTCACCGTACCGAAGCGTTAGAAATCTACACTTCGACTAATTCGGCTGTCGAAGAAATGTTGCACGTTAGTCAGAATAGCGCCGGCATGCCGACCGAGATGTCGCCGCAAAGCTCGAGCCAGAACGTCCTGTCGCTGAGAGGATGCCTGTCGTCAAAAATTGGAGCAATGTTTATGCAGGGGACTATGGGCGCTGACCAGATCGGGTGGAAATTCAATGCCGGGGTGGTCTCGATCCCGGCCGAGTGCGGCCAGTTGCGGGTAGCAGTTTCTCTGAGTGTCGCGGTGTCCAAGGCCCAGTATTCGCTCGCGCTTGTCAGTGTTCGCTGATGCTCTCGCTCTGGCTCAATGTTCTTGCGAGTGGCATTCTGCTCGGTCTCGTTTACGGCCTCGTCGCGTTGGGCCTGACCATCATATTTGGCGTCATGCGCGTCGTAAATTTTGCGCACGGTGAGATGGTCGTGTTCGGTGTCTATATCGGATATTGGACGGTCCGCTTGTGGAACGTCCCAGTCATCGTGGCGGCTGCAATCGCTGCGGCCGTGATGTTCGTCTTCGGATATCTGTTGGAAGCGCTGATCGTAAAGCGGTTCGTGAGCCGGCCGCACCACTATCAGTTCATTGTCTTCATCGGCTTGTCGTTGCTCTTTAGCGGCACCCTGTTGGTCGCGTTCGGGCCGGATCCGCGTCCAACCGCTTCGCAGTTATCGTTTCAGACCATATCACTGGGCTTTGTGACGCTCGACCTGGCGAGAGTGCAGGCAGCAGCGATCGCCGGGCTGCTTATAGCTCTGCTCGGAGCGTATCTGAAGTTGTCCTCGTTTGGCCGGTCGCTGCGAGCGGCGGCGGATAATCGTTTGGGCGGCCTCGTTGTTGGACTGAACATTCCACGAGTCTATGCGGTTACCTTCGGCATCGGAGCGGCCTGTGCAGGGGTCGCCGGCGCACTGATATCTCCACTATTCGACGCTCAACCATATCTCGCTGTCGATTTTACTCTACTCGCTTTCGTGACGGTCATAGTGGGCGGTCTCGGTAGCTTCGGCGGAGCACTCCTTGGAGGTTTGGTGATCGGCGTCGCCGAGGCAGTCGCGGCGTTGATGTTCGCGCCTTCGATGAAGACGGCGCTTCCTTACGCGCTCCTGATCATCATCCTGGTTTTCCGTC
Organism: Bradyrhizobium sp. JR3.5; assembly: GCF_054057015.1. NCBI lineage: Bacteria > Pseudomonadati > Pseudomonadota > Alphaproteobacteria > Hyphomicrobiales > Nitrobacteraceae > Bradyrhizobium > Bradyrhizobium sp. JR3.5. The sequence continues at coordinate 883,816 of NZ_JBSRYV010000002.1, read as the reverse complement.
CGAGAGGGTTCTTTGGTGCAAATGAAATTTGATCGTGGGTTGGAGAAGACACGGTGGCTCGCCGGGATAATGGTCTTTGCTGTCCTGGGATTAGTCGGAGTACTGGCAAACCCGTACATCATCTCGCTGTTGACGATCGTATTGTTGTTCACCTTCCTCGGACAGTCCTGGAATCTGATGCTTGGGATTGGCGGACAGCTATCGATCGGTCATGCCCTTTTTGTCGGGTTGGGAGCCTATTCCGTCGGCGTCCTCGACGTAAAGTACGGCATTTCGCCATGGGTAGGGCTCCTGACCGGAATGATCCTCGCCGGATCCGTCGGCGCGGTGATCGCATGGTTGAGCTTCCGGTTTCGAAGTTCGCGGCATCTATTTCGCGCTGCTCACGATTGCCGCCGCCGAATTCGCGAGGATCATGTTCAGTGGCTGGGAGTTTGTTGGTGCAATGCAGGGGTTGTTCTTTCCTGCGCCAACAGGCGGGATTGAAATCTCCATGCTTCGCGGCGATGCCCGCTTCTACTACTTCGTCGCGCTTGCATTGGCGGCGTTGGGAATTATTGGAACTGAATTTATTTCACGATCCTACCTCGGATACGTGTGGCGGGCGATGCGAGACGACGAAGCGGCCGCACGCGCACTCGGCGTCCGGACATTCCAGCACAAGATTCTCGTGATCTCGATATCGGCTGCAACGGCGGCCGCGGGCGGTGGAGTTCTGGCTCTCGTGCAAGGCGCGATATTCCCGGACTCGATCATGGGAATGGGGCTATCGGTTGACGTCCTGATAGGGCCTGTGGTGGGGGGACTGGGGACCACGTTCGGTCCGCTGGTCGGGTCGCTCGCCACGATCTCGCTCAATCACTTGATGAGCGCGCTCGGCGACAGTCTTCGGATCCCGGGACTGAACAATGTCACATACGGTGTTGTCCTGATCTCAGTCGTCTGGTTCCTGCCAGACGGCATCTGGCCGGCGATCGTGCGCCTTTGCAAAACTATCCAGGCCCCGCCCCGGGCCTGGCTATGGCATCCGCGGAAGGTCGAAGAATGACAACCCTGCTCGAGGTCAAGAACCTTTCCCGGTCGTTCGGAGGCTTGGTCGCGGTGAAGGATGTAAGCTTCTCACTTGGAGCCGGACGGATCACCGCGCTGATTGGACCAAATGGAGCGGGAAAGACGACATGCTTCAACCTGGTCGCTGGTGCCCTGAAGCCGACCAGCGGCCGGGTGCTGTTCGAAGGGCGCCAGATCGACAATTCGCCACCCGAGACTGTTTGCAGGATGGGTATCGCGCGAACATTTCAAATCGTGCGACCGATGCGGGAGATGTCGGTACTTGAGAATGCCATGATCGGAGCCTTCAGCTGGACCAGAAACGTAAGCGAGGCCAGATCGAAGGCTTACGAGTCTCTTGAAAGCGTTGGTCTCGGCGCCAAGGCAAACGCAAGGACGGATCAATTAACGCTCCCGGATCGGAAAATGCTGGAGACGGCCAAGGCGCTATCGACCCGGCCCAAATTGCTGTTGCTGGACGAGGTTATGGCGGGCCTCCGACCCACTGAAGCTGCGGGTGTTGTAAGCGTACTGCAGAAGCTTGCCGAAGGTGGATTGACGATCCTCCTTGTCGAGCACGTCATGCGCATCGTGATGGAAGTGGCCTCGCGTGTGGTGGTGCTGCATCACGGCGCCAAGATCGCAGAAGGAGCTCCCGGAGAAGTGGTTGCGGATCCGAGGGTCCTCGAGAGCTATCTGGGAGCAGGCTTTCATGCTTGACGATGCGCTTCTGACGATCGATGGACTTTGTGTCGCGTACGATGGATCGTGCGCTTTGAACGGCGTCTCCTTGCAGATCCACACAAAGGCGAATTGATCTGCGTCGTTGGCGCTAACGGCGCAGGGAAGACCTCACTCATCAGATCAATCTCGGGCATCGTTCGGTCGTCGAGCGGTGTCATCAAAATGAGCGGTGTTGATATCACCGGGATGCCGCCATGGGAGATCTGCGAGCGCGGCATTGCCCAGGTCGCGGAAGGTCGGCAGATCTTCGGAAGTCTTTCTGTCGAAGAAAACCTGCTCCTGGGAGGGGCGCTGAAGCGCGCGAAGGCCCGACGGTCCGAAACGCTCGAGTTCGTTTACCACTTGTTTGAGAAGCTTCGTGAGCGCCGGGGGCAATTGGCCGGTACGCTGTCAGGCGGCGAGCAGCAGATGCTGGCTATCGGCCGTGCAATCATGTCAAAGCCCGAGGTCATCATGTTTGACGAGCCTTCCATCGGGTTGTCGCCCGCCCTAACGGACGTCATGTTTGGTGTGGTGAAGTCCCTGCACGAGCAGGGAGCCACGGTACTGCTGGTAGAGCAGAATGTGGCGAAATCGCTTGCGTTGGCCAATCGCGGCTACGTTCTGGAGAACGGCTCAATCGTGCTCCACGGATCCAGCGACGAGTTGCTGAACAATTCCGAGATTCAGCGCGCTTATCTTGGAATGTAGCGGTCCTGAATGGCGGATCACACCGTCGTCCGAAAAGGCGACCGAGAGATCGCAGCAGAAGATGCCGCGAAATAGCCCCGGCACGACCATTTGTGTCGAGCAGCGGCGTCGGGGAAAGGGTGTACCGCAATCAATTCCGCAAGGCCTCGCTTAAGCTATTTCTATGGAAGCCGATGACGCTCTTCTAATCGAACGCGACCGCGATGTGGTCACCATGACCATGAACAGGCCGCCGGCAAACGCATTGAATAACGCGCTTGTTGGCCGGCTGCTGGACACGTTTCGCGCACTGTCTCGTGAAGTGTCGCCGCCGGGCATTGTCCTGACCGGCCAGGGCGAGCGCTTCTTCAGCGCGGGCGGAGACATAAAGGAGGTCGCCGGCATCGAGATATCCCGGCCTCGGATGAGGAGCTTCCACGCGCTTCTTTGCGAGATGGAAAGATACCCCGCGCCCTTCGTGTGTGCCGTGCGTGGATACGCCGTCGGCGGGGCTTTGGAGTTTCTTCTTCACGCCGACTACGTCATAGCGAACCGCGAATGCAAGATCGGATTTCCGGAGATCAACCACGGCCTCTTGCCGGCAGCCAAGGGAATCCGAAAGGCAGTTCAGAAGCTTGGGCTTCGTGAGGCGCAGGCACTGCTCTATTGGGGCGACTTGACCGACGCCCCAAGGGCACTCCAAATTGGGGCGATCAACGAGATCGCTAGCACCACGGAAGTGATGGTGAGGGCCGGGGAGGTATGCAAGTATCTTCGTGGAAAGGAGCAAAAGCTGTTTGCGGCGATCAAGCGTTCGCTCAACCTGACCGCCCAAATGGACGATGCTTCGCTCGAGGCGGTGACGATCGAAGATCTCGCGGCCTATCTGGTAGACGATAGCGCGTCACAGGCGCGTTCGCGCTTCCTGTCGAAACAGCCAAGGAAAGCGTGAATGACCGCACCGGCATTGCCTGAGGAGCTCCGCCTTGAACTTATGAGCTTCGAACAGGTATCGGCCGCCCTTGCTGCGGGGGCATCCACCGTCCTGATACCCTGCGGAGCTGTGGAGCAACATGGACCGCACCTTCCGCTCTGCATGGATGCAGATCATGCCGACGCCATCGCCGCAAGGCTGGCGCGGTGTCTAGGACGCACCCTGATCGCGCCCACCATCAAGGTCGGCTGTTCAGCCCATCATCTGGTCTTCCCGGGGACGATATCCATTCGCCCGGAGACGTTCGAATCGATCTGCCTGGATTATTGCACAAGTCTCGCGAAACACGGCTTCAGGCGCATTCTGCTGTTCTCGGGGCACGTCGGAAATTTTCCCGCCCTCCGGGACATGCTTCCCCGGCTGAGGAGCGCAGTTGCGCAAGACGTCGAGGTCGACGCGTACTGCGACGCCATCGCCTGGATCGAGAGATGGCGAAGCGCCGTCGAGCAGGCGGGTGGTGACCCGAATGCTGTTGGCGGGCATGCCGATATTGCGGAGACGTCGCTCATGATGTTGCTCCGGCCCGATAGCGTTCGGCTCGATCGGTTCGAGGTCGGCCATCTCGGTGCGCTATCCGAGGAGCAGCTTCAATTAATGTGGATGAACGGGATCAAGTCCGTCACCGTTAACGGCATCATCGGCAACCCGTTTGGCTCGACGGCCCGGATCGGCGAGCGATGTCTCGAGGCGATAGCGGATCTTCTGGCTGTCTCGTTTCAAAGGCCAAGCAACGCTGTCTGAATCTCTCGTGCTCCTCCACGGACGAACGCCGAGAATGAATGTCGCGCCACGTTCCGCGGTGTTGGCTGCGAAAGGAGTGGGCGTCGACTGCTTACGGCACAAAATTCGGAAAGTCATGTAACTGTGGGGCGCATTCGAACAAAAATGTTGCCGCGCCCATGAAATGCTTCGCCATCTTGACACTCCATGAGGATCCAGAAGATGGCACTTACGTTCGGGTTTTGGTCGGAGCAAGAAACCCAGGTCGGGCAGAGCTATGCCCGCCGACTCCATGAACTCGTGGACGAGGTGCGTCTGGCGGAAAAAGTCGGATTCGACTGCGTCGCGCTTTCCGAGCAGCACGTTGCACTCGGCGGCATATCGAGCTCCGCGCCGGAGGTCGTCTACGGGTACCTGGCAGCCGTCACCTCGCGCGTGAAGCTGAGGTCAGCGGTGACGCTGATGCCCCAGAAGATCAATCATGCCTTGCGATCTGCGGAACGATTGGCAGTAACCGACATCCTTTCGCATGGCCGCATGGAATTCTACGCCGGCCGGGCCAACACGACCATCGCCATGCGCGCCTTCAACGTTGATCCGAGCGAAACTCTCGCTCAAATGGAGGAAGGTATCGCGCTCCTGAAGAAATCGATGCGCGAAGATATCTTCACCTTCGAGGGCAAGTACTATCAGATCCCGCCGCGGATGCTGGTGCCCAAGCCGATGCAGAAGCCGCATCCGGTAATCGGCATCGCTGCGACCAGCGAGCGGAGCCACAGCTGGGCCGGATCCGAAGGCCTCGCCGTCATGAGCAACTCCATCTACCAGGGATGGGAGGTCCAGGAAAAGCTTCTAAACACATACCGTCGCGCCTGGAAGCGTGACGAGCAAGGTCCGCTTGATCGGCCGCGCATCGGCATTCCGCTTTTCTTCGGCATCGGGCCAACCGATCAGAAAGCGAAGGACGATTACGCCGAGCCCCTCATGCACTATGCGAGGATTTCAACGGACGCGTATCCCCGTCTCGCAAAGCTCGCCGACGACTATGCGTATATGAGCGAGAGCGTGCCAGCCATGGAGCGCGCGGGAAAGGACTGGGACTACTTACTCAACCACTCCGCGACAACAGTCTGCGGGAGCCCCGACACCGTTATTCGTCAGATCGAGAAGTTCCAGGCGATGGGCGTCGACGAAGTTCTTCTGCATCTCGACTCCGTCAGTCACGAGAAAATCATGGAAGCGATCGACATGTGTGGCCGCTATGTGATCCCCCACTTCAACGACAAGAACAACGTCGTCCGGCCTACGGAAGATATTCTCGGACAGATCCGCGCCATGCGACCGCAAAAGTAAGGCCAACAGGAACCAACGGAAGATAACCATGTCGAAGCAGAACTACAAATATCTGATCGTCGAGAAGCGGCCGAGCGGTGTCGCCATCGTCACGATGAACCGGCCGGAGATCCTCAATGCGATCAATTGGGATATGCACAGCGAACTCGAACGGGTCTTCGTCGAGCTGGACGAGGACAAGGCGGTCCGCGCGATCGTTCTGACGGGGGCGGGACGGGGGTTCTGTTCGGGCGGCGATCAGAAAACGCTCGACAAGAGTCCGATCCCGTCGCCGACTCGGGGCGGGCGCCACCTGATCCGGAACATGCTGGAAGTCGAGGTGCCGATCATCGCCGCGGTCAACGGCGTCGCGGTCGGTCTCGGGGCAACTCTCGCCTTGTTCTGTGATGTCATATTCGCGAGTCCGGCCGCGAGGTTTGCCGACACGCATGTTACCGCAGGCGTGGTCGCGGGCGATGGCGGCGCGGTGATGTGGCCACTGTTGATGGGGCCCGTCCGTGCGAAGCACTACCTGATGACGGGTGACTTCATCTCCGCCGAAAAGGCCGCGTCCATCGGCATGATCAACGAGGTGATTTCGAACGGGGACGTCAAGGATGCTGCAATCGAGTACGCAGAGATGCTTGCGAGCGGCCCGAGAGAATCAATCATCTGGACCAAGTATTGCGTGAACAAGATCATCAAGCAGTACGCGCATCTGCTCCTGGATACCTCGACCGCCCTCGAGACGATCACCTTTGCCGCGCCCGACCGGCGCGATGCCGTGGCCGCCTTCGCTGAAAAGCGCAAGCGCTTCGCGGAGCGTTGAGGTGAGCGCCGAGGGGCTTTTCGTCAGGCGCCCAACTCGCCGACGTGACCATTCCGCAGCTTCTAAGCCAGCGGAGGGTGGAGCTTTCTGACGAGATCGCTTTCAAGCAAAAACGTCGCGGTGAGTGGATCGCCACGACCTGGAAGCAATATTCGGACCGAGTGGCTAAGCTGGCGGCCACTCTGCAAATGGCCGGGTTCGAACGCGGCGATCGCGCGGCCATCATGGGAGATGTGTCCCAGGAATGGCTTCTTGCGGATATGGCGATCATTTGTGCCGGCGGCATCATGGTCGGCGTCTACTTCACCTCATCGGCGGAGGAGATCGGTTTCTATCTCAGCGACTCCGGAACGTCGTTCATGTTCGTCGGCAGTGAACTTCAGCTCGGTACCGTCCTTGCATCGGGCCATGCTGACCAGCTGAAAAAAATCATCGTGCTCGATCCCGCGTGGAAGAAGGCAGGCGAGCCGACGAACGTCGTCTCTCTTCATGACTTCTGGAGGGAAACATCGGTCGACGCCGACATCTTTCTACAGGAGCAGGTCGCGAAAGCAAAGGCGAGCGATCTGACCAGCATCGGATACACGTCCGGCACGACGGGATTTCCGAAGGGAGCGATGCTGACCCATTTGTCGCTGCTCGCCGGTGCGCACAGCGTAACCCTGTTCACGTCGAAGATGCGCTCCGATGTCCACCGTGTCGTCGTGCACCTGCCGATGTCACACACGGTGGCACGCGCACAGGCAACGACACTGCCTTTGCTCATCCGCCTGGTGCCGTACTTCGGCGAGAGCAGCGCAGAGTTCGCTCAAACGATCAAGGAAGTGAAGCCGACCTACTTTATGGCTCCACCGCGCTTCTTCCAGCGGTATGCCACCCAGATCCTCAGCAAGGTTCACTCCGGGTCCGAGAAGCAGAAGCAGGACTATCAGCTCGCAATGACCATCGCCCGCAGGGCCCTCGATGATCGCCAGGCCGGAGGCGTGACGGACCCTTTCATTTCTGGCCTCTTTGCCGTGTGCCAGCAACACGTTTTTCGTCCGCTGCTTTGTGAGGTCGGGTTCGAGGAACTCGCGGTTACATATACGTCGTCCGCGGCGATGCCTCCCGAGCTTATGTCGCTGTGGCAGCTATGGGGACTGCAGCTGAAGGAATGTTACGGACAGACAGAGCTGGTCGGTGCCAACCTGGTGCAGATGGCGGAATGGCCGGAGGCTGGCACCGTGGGCGTACCCCTGCGGGATCCCGCTTGGGAGACCGCGGTTCTCGAGGACGGGGAAATGATTGTCAGGGGACCGGGACTCTTTGTCGGTTACTGGAATAAGCCTGAGGAGACCAAGTCCGCTCTTCGCGATGGCTGGCTCTACACCGGCGACATCGTGGACGTCGATTCGACGGGCCTCTTCAGGCTGGTCGATCGAAAAAAGGAGATCATCAACACTTCCAATGGAAAATCCATCAGCCCGACGCAGATCGAAAACGAGCTCAGGCGCAGTCCCTTTATCTCTGAGGCGGCTGTGCTTGGAGAAGGTAAGAAGTATCTCACCGCGCTGATCGAGGTGAACGCGACCGCGACGATGGATTGGGCCAGATCGCACGGTCTGCGGATCGACCGGTACTCGGAACTGGCGAACTCCGAAATCGTGGTGCGGATGATCGAAGCGGAGATCGGCAAGGCGAATGGCAGGCTCGCCAGGGCCGAGCAGATCAAGGCGTTCCGGATATTGCCGGAAGAGCTTTCTCCCGAGAACGGCATGATGACGCCGACTCGGAAGAAGCGTCGGAAGCAGATCATGGAGAGGTATCGGTCGTTGATCGATACGCTTTATGACGAGAGCGAAGACAACCTCGTCAAGGCGGAAATCAAACCCTGAAAATCACGCGGGCGGCGCATCCCGTGAGGCGCCGAGCGCGAGTGCACGTCCCCGGCGCGAGAGCACCTCACTGGTCATTGAGCGCGCCTGTCAGACCGCATCGATATTCTTGCAGCCAACCAAAGGGGAGTTACATGAGAAAGCACAGCGAAAGCGGTTTGACCCGTCGGTCCTTGATCGGTAGCGGAATTGGCGCCGCCGTCGGGCTCGCATCGTGGCAGTCAAGAGCTGCCACACCGGCCAAGGTGCGCGTCGGCGCAATCAATCCGAGCAGTGGCGTCCTGGCGTTTCCGGGGCAGGCTTGCGTGCGCGGCATCGATGTCGGTGCGAAGTTCGCAAAGGAGAAGTTCGGTATAGACCTGCAAATCATCCATGCGGACACGCAAAGTCGGCCGGAAAACGGACGGATTGCCGCCGAGAACCTGATCAGACAGGGGTGCACGGTACTTATCGGCGCGTGGGATTCCGGAGCAACCATCTCCGCGCTTCAGGCCGCAGAGGCCGCAAAAGTGCCTATGGTCGTTCACATCGCGAGCGCGACCCAGGTGACTTCTCAAGGATTCACGGAGGTGTTCAGGTACTACCCGACGTCCCTCACAATCGTCAGGAAGTCCCTCATGGAGCTGAAATCACTCCTGTCCTCGCTCAAGGACGCTCCAACAAGCGCCGCCGTCATGCACCTCAACAATACGATGGGACAGTCGACCGCGGCGAGCATCGATCAGGCGTGGAAGGAGGTCGAAGTGCCCCTCCGGATTGCCGAGTATATTCCATACGATGAAAGAGCCAAGGATCTCTCGGTCGAAGTTGCAAAAGCCAAAGCGTCAGGCGCGGACGCGTTGGTCTCCGTGACGCGTGTCAACGACGCTATCATGATCATTCGGGAATGCACCAAGCAGGGGTGGAATCCCAAAATGATCTTCTCACCCAACTCGAATGGCGCGCAGGACAAGGCGTACTATGACGCGTTGGGCAAGTACGGCGACGGCGCGATACTCTCGACCCTGTGGTATAATCCGAAGGCGCCCGATGCCGCGGCGATCTTGAAGAGATTTGCGTCCGATTATCCAGATGACTGGGTCGACGGGAATTCAGGGTGTGCCTTCGAAGCCGTTCAGATTGTTGCGGACGCCGTAAGCCGCCGCCGGTTCTTCCGAGTCTGCTGCGATCCACGCCGCGCTTAAAGGAACGGACATGACGCCTATCCTGATGTCCAGCGGCAAGATCAAATTCGACGCCAATGGCCAGAATACGGGCAGCGACGTGACCATCCTTCAAGGGCAGAACGGGAAGCCTCGCGTGGTGGCGCCGCAGTCGGTCGCCGAAGCTGCGCTCCAATATCCTCTGGTCCCATTCAACTCGCGATAGGCGAAGCCGTGAGCTGCGGCGCCAGCGGGCGATGTTGGGGCCAGGGCTCCCGGGCGAAGGTCTTCAAGCCAAAGGCTCACGGCTGACGAAGCTGGATCGCTCGGCAAGGAAGCGGCGCGGGCTCTTGCCCATTGCCTTCTTGAACATGGTTATGAAGGCGCTGGGAGTTTCATAGCCCAGATCGAGCGAGACGGCCTGAACGGAAGATCCTGCAGACAGCCGCTGCAGCGCGACGAGGATGTGAAGGCGCTGTCGCCAGCGTCCGAACGTCATCCCGGTTTCCTTCAAGACCAGGCGGGCGAAGGTCCGGACACTCATCGCGTATCTGGTCGCCAATTCGTCGATCGTGCTGCGATCTCCGGGGTCATTGAGCAGCGATGTCGCGAGATGCTGAAGTCGGCTGTCGGTGGAGATGGGCAAGTACATCTGTTCGGTGGACATCTGCACCAATTCGTCGAGCAGCACGCGTCCGAGTCGGCTGGTCGGCCCCTCGACCGGATACAGGGGAGGAAAGATGGAGAGCCGATGTATCAGTTCACGGACGAGCGATGATATCGTGAATGTGCAGCACGTGCTCGGAAGCGTACTCGCCTGCGGATCGATGAAGACGACGTAGACCTTTCCATTGTCCGAGACGCAATTGCTATGCATGACCCCGGCGGGTATCCACACGGCACCCTGCGGCGGAACGATCCATAAGCCGCCAGGGGCACGACACATAACCGATCCATGTGAAGCGACAACGAGCTGTCCTTTCTTGTGTGAGTGGAGCGGAAAGCTCGTCATTGTCTTCGCCGGTTTCGATGCAAAATGAGGTGATCGGCCGATCGAACTGATCTGGATCGATCGGATCGTAGTTGATCCGAAGCTCGGGCAAATTCATTCTGGCAAGACCAGGATCCATTTCGGACGTGGACAACATGCTCATCGAATTCGCTCGTTCTTGGCTGTAGTTCCCGCAGTTCAGGAGACGGCGATAACGGGCTCGGCTCGGTTCCGGCAGAAGATAGCGCTCCGGGAAATGCTCGTCACCGAAAAGTAGCACGGAGAAACGAGAATCCGATCCTGGGGGTTGGCCTTGTCCGGCCGGGACGAGCACTTTGGTGACCTTAACGGCTGCTCATGCTCGGGGTCCGCGATCGGGCCGCAACGTCAACGCAGCGCGAGCAGCTGCGACAATACGCGCAATTCGAATACCGCTTCCCGGCGTCGGAGAGGTCAGCGCGCCGATGGCAGAGAATGCCGGACCTCGCGTCAATTGGCCTCATCGATCGCGCTTTTAAGCCTGGACGCGAGAGCTTTCGGCAGGAAATGCTGCAGCCTCCAATGCTACCACGGAAGAAGATCGCAGAAAGTCTACGGCACGGACGCGTTGCTTATTGGGAAGCAAAGCCAAGCTGCGCGGTCCAGGAGATCGAAGACGGAAGGCCGTGCACGGCGATCGTTCGGGGGCAATTGGATATGACGGAAGATACTCGAACCGTCTTCAGCATACCCTTGAGCGCTCAGGAGCAGGAGTTCGCGGCAGCATGCCGAGACTTCGTTCTGCAGAAGGAGCCAGAGCTCAGATCGTCGATCGTTGTCGTGAACAATATGCTTTCGATCGCCAACCAGCCACATGTCCGGGAAGCATTCATGGCATTCGGTCTGGCCAGATTGGTCCGAGTTCTGCGGCTCGCAATCGTGGGTAAAGCGATTGCGATCAGGAGAGCGCCCAAATTGCTTTTTGATCTCGCACGCTTCAGGACAAAAATTGTCCGTGCCCTGCGCAGAAGCGCGAGATAGCCGCTGGCGGAGCGGGGTCGATCGATCGCGCGAAGAAGCCCGGCATCAAATAGACGGCCAGTGATGGGCGCCATCTACCGCGGGATCATGTCGTCATCGGCAGCAGACCAACTGGCGAGCAGGTCCATACAGCATGGCTCGCGCGCCGATGCGGCTCATCCCGGCCATGTCTCGCGAGCGAACGGATGCATCCCTATGAGGCGCACGCTGCATCGGCGCCTGCCGCAAACCAGCGCGAAAAATGCCACAGAATAGCGCAGTTCCGTCCTCTTCAGCACAAAATGCTGGGCGGCATGCCGGATAGTTCTGCCGCTGAGATCGGTCGTTGGGCTGTCTTCGATCGAGATCCGCGTTCGGCGTTTGCGAAGGATCTACATCCCTCGCTCCTCCCTGTACTTGGCCCGGCTCGCGCCGGGCCATTGTTTCGCTTGGCATCGATCGAAACGATTGCGGGATCAGCTTATCGGTCGGCTCGGCGCTGCGGGACTCAGCGGCGTATGACTTTCTTGAGGATTTCGGTCAGCGTCTTAAATTCCTCCCGGGTCAAGGGGGCAAAAGTCTCGCCCGAAATCTCACCAATGGTCTCGATCGCCGCGTCCGCTGTTCGCCTCCCCTTGTCGGTTAATTCGATCTGCCGTCGTCGGGGATCTAAAGGATCCTTGGAGCTCTTGATCAGCCCGCGCGATTTGAGGCGATTGATGACGCCGGTGATCGTTGCTGAGTCATAGTGGATCAGCCGCCCCAGGTGATTTTGAGAGCATGATCCGACTTCCCTCAATTTCGCCAGCGTCGAGAATTGGGGTGGGGTCAGCTCTTCGATCATCTTCTCGGCAAAGATGGACGTGTGTGTGCGAAGGGCGACGCGCAACAGGAACCCTGGTGCATCGTCCAACCTGTAAGATTGTGCGGCCTCTCTCGTCTTCTCAGTCGGAGGCGACTTGGTTTTCGGTTGCACGGTTTTCGTTCCCTTGCGGCACTTAACCTGGCTCGGTTTGAAGAAAGTTGATGGCTTGGCTCCGAGAGTGTCGGGCTGCTCGTTTGTGTACATTCGTTGAACCCAAGAATCCATGCCGTTCGTCCCCATCGCGATCCATCTGATCGGATCGTTCATCGCTGGCGCATCGTTTATTACTCGTATACGAGTGTAGCGCTTGCATACGAGTGATAAATGGGATAGGGTTTGAAGATTGCCCCCTGGGAGGAGCCACGTCGGCGCGACCATCGGGGGCGACCTCGCACCCCGGATGCGCGCATGTCGACGACTGACATTATGAGTTCTGTGCGGCCCGACCTCATTGAGAAGGTCACGGGTCGCGCGGAATACGTAACTGACCTGATGATCCCAGGAGTGCTGCACGGCTTTGTGGTTCGCTCGCCCGCGAGTCACGCACGCATCGCCTCGATCGATACGCGCGCTGCCCGGTCAGCGGACGGCGTCATTGACGTGCTTGTCGGCGAGGACGTCGTATCGTTCGGTTGCTGGGGAGTTGTGCTCAAAGACCGGCCCATCATAGCGATCGACCGGGTCCGCTACGTGGGTGAGGCGGTCGCCATGGTGATCGCCGAGACCATCGAGATCGCCGAGGCTGCCGCTGAGCTGGTCGACATCGCGTACGACGAACTTCCGCATGCAACGACCATCCGGGATGCGTTGGTGGCGGATGCGCCGCTCATCCATGAGCGTCATGAAAATCTCGAGGACTTCTACTTCAAGGGCGGCGCCCGGCCGACCCCGAACAGCAACATATTCCACACCTACAGAAACAACGTCGGAGACGTCGACGCTGCGGAGGCAGTTGCGGCATACATCCACGAAGACCACTTCAGCTTTCCGGCGATCTCGCATTTCGCGATGGAGCCGCATACGGTCATCGCCGACTTCCAGGGAGACTCCCTGACGGTCTGGGCTGGTGCGCAGACGCCGACGGCGGTTCAGAAGGTCCTGTCCAGGCTCTTCGGGCTGGCCTTGGCCAAGGTCCGCGTCATCGTCCCGTTCGTTGGCGGAGGATTCGGCGGTAAGGCCTCCGTCAAGATCGAGCCGTTGGTCGCTGCTGCGTCCTGGAAGGTGCGGCGCCCTGTTCGCCTCGCTCAATCCATGGCCGAATCGATGCTCACCTGTCGAAGGCTCGGCGCAGACATCACGATACGAACCGCCGTCGACGCCAGAGGACGGATCCTCGCGAACAGCGCGAAACTTCTTCTCGACGGCGGAGCGTATTCAGATACGGGCTCAGCCGTCGCCACAAAATCGGCAAATCGCATCATGGGACCGTACGTGGTGCCGAACATGCGCCTCGAAGCATCTGCGGTCTACACGAACACGGTCCCGGGCGCGGCATTCCGCTCAATCGGTGGCCCGCAAGCTGTTTGGGCCAAAGAATCCCACATGGACAATGTGGCCGCGGCAATCGGCATGGATCCGACCGAGTTCCGCATGCTGAATCTGGCCTCCCGTGGTGAGCGCATCCGCCCCGACCTGCGCGCGCTCGACATGGACATGAGCGAGTTGATCGGTCGGGTGACGAAATCGTTCGCGCCGGAAGCGAAACCCTCCAACCGCCAGGCGCGCGGATTGGCCGTCGCCGCAACCGATCCGGCGAACACGCCGATCAGCAACGCGATCGTGCGTCTCAAGATCGATGGGTCGGTCCTCGTTTCGGTCTCGAGCATTGAAGTTGGTCAGGGTGCGCACGCGACGATGGCCCGAATTGCGGCGCAAACCTTGAAGCAGAAGGTGTCTGCGGTCACCGTCCTGCGCTCCGATACAGCGGTCGCCCCTTACGACTGGGGTACCGGCGCGAGCCGCTCGACCGTCGTCGTTGGCCTCTGCGTCGAGAGCGCCGCTCTCGACGCAGCCGATCAGATTCTCGAAATGGTTGCCGAGGTCTGGGAGCTTCCCCGCGACAGCCTGTCACTCGTCGAGGGGGGCGTTTCGACTGGTTCGGAAGTTCTCACTTTCCATCAGATATTTCACCGCAGCCTTGGTGTCGATTCGGGAGAAGTCGTCGGCCGCGGCGCCATAACGCCTCGTTCGAAGAAGGGCGCCCTGGCCGAGTCACCTTTGTTCTGGGAGACCTCCGCGGGCATCGCCGAGATCGTCGTCGATGAAGAGACCGGCGAGATCCATGTTCCTCGGTATGCCAGCGCCGCCGACGTCGGCCGCGTGATCAATCGCCTCGCTGCGGAAGGTCAGGACGAAGGCGCTGCGATCATGGGGCTAGGGCACGCACTCTATGAAGCCCTCGAGTTCGAAGACGGACAACCCGTCAACGCGACACCGATCGATTATTCAATACCGCGAATCTGCGACGTGCCGGCCTCGTTTGACACGATACTTGTCGAAAACGGCGATGGCCCCGGGCCTGGCGGAGCCAAGGGAATGGGCGAGGGAGCGATCCTTCCAGTCGCACCGGCGATCGCCAATGCGCTGTTTTCTGCCTACGGCATCCGAATCACCGATCTACCAATGACACCCGAAAAAGTGTGGGGGGGGGGGGGCGCGCGCTACAGAAGAGGAGCTGAATTCGTGGAATTCAACATGTCAATGGCGGTGCCGGCGACGCCGGCGCAGCTTTGGAACACGCTGCTCGACGTTCCCCGCATATCAAGCTGCATTCCCGGGTGCGAAAGCGTCGAGGAAATCCAGCGGCTTGCAACCTACAAAGCGACCGTCAAGCAGAGGATCGGCCCTTTCAAGCTCGAAGTGCCGGCAGACATCATCGTTGAGTCGATCACCGAGCCGTCTCACGTGCGCACCCGCGCTACGGGCCGCGACAAGATCACAGGAACGCGGCTGGCGGTTGTCCTCGACGTGACCGTCACACAGGACGGGTCTGGTTCCACATTTGCCGTGGACGCGAAAGTCGACGTGCAGGGCCGGCTTGCGACAATGGGATTCGGCATCATCAAACGCCGCGTCGATCAGAACTTCGAAGAGTTTGAGAAGCGGCTCAAAGAAATGCTGGGCGCGGCCTGATCATGTTGCCGTCACCCTTCCAAATTCGAGCGGCCCTCGACGATCGCCGACGCCGTGCGTGCCGTCGGCGATTCTGGCGACGGCATGTTCTATGCCGGTGGGACCGAATTGCTGCTCGCGCTGAAAATGCGCGTCATCCGTGCGGATCGCCTCATAGATATCAAGGGAATCCCTGGGCTCGATTGCATCGCCGTCAACGATCTGAACGAGATCGAGATCGGCGCGCGGTGCACGCATAAGAAAATCGCCGGCGATTCCGTCATCCGCGAGCACGTGCCGGCCTTGTCAGCGCTCTGCGCCGAGGTGGCGAACATCAGGGTCCGCAGCGTCGGAACAATCGGCGGCAACTTGTGCTTCGGGGAGCCTCACGCCGATCCGCCGACGATGCTGGCGACCCTGAACGCACGACTGGTGCTCGAGGGACCCAAGGGCACGCGTGAAATTCACGCTGATGATTTCATCCGAAGTGAAATGGAAACTGTGCGCGAGCCTGACGAGTTGCTAAGAGTCATCGTGTTCCCGCGGCCCGCGGGACCGGTAACCTATCGTCGGTTCAAGCATGGTGAGAGGCCGTCGGTGAACGTCGCGATGGCCTGGTCACTGAACGCCGGCGGGCGCGCCATCAAAAGCGCTCGCGTGCGGGTCGGCGCGCTTGGTTCGCGGCCACAGCCCTTGACGGCCGTCGAAAGCGCCCTCCGAGACGTGGCTGTAGGCGAGGCGCGTGGCACGATCGAGACAGTGCTTCCGGCAGCGCTGGATCAGCTTGACGTCAACGCGGATCGGCATGGCGGGGCCGATTACAAGCGTCACCTTGCAGGCGTGCTTCTTCTTCGTAACACTGATGACGCGATCATCGCCGGCGGGAGCTGGCTGAAATGACGCAGCTGTTGGCCATTTCTTTTTCGTTGAACGGCAAGAGCATCGTCGTCGACATCCCGGCCCATACGCTCTTGATCGACCTTATTCGCGATCGCTTCGGTCTCAAGGGGACAAAGCGCTCCTGCGACATGGAAGTGTGCGGCGCCTGCACGGTCCTTCTCGACGGTGAGCCGATCTCGAGTTGCACAACGCTCGCCGTCGATGTTGATCGGCGCGAGGTGACCACAATCGAGGGCGTGACGCCGTCCGACGGGCTGTCCCGTATTCAGCAGGCATTCGTGCTCCACGGCGGCCTGCAGTGTGGCTTCTGCACGCCCGGATTCATCATGGCGGTGACAGCGATTTTGAAAACCACTCCACATCCGACAGACGCGGAAATCCGGCATCATCTGCACGGAAATCTCTGCCGCTGCACCGGTTACATCAAGATTTTCGAAGCCGTGAAGAGCCTTGCGCTTGAGCAATCTTCGCAAGATGCCGCTTGATCGCCGCGAAATAGTGCAGCCACGTTTTGGAGGTATCAATGAGTATCGATGAGATCAAAAAGACAAGCGTCCTCATTGCAGGCGCGGGCATCGGCGGATTGGCGATGGCACTATCGCTGCTTCGCCGCGGAATCGATTGTGATGTTTTCGAGCAAGCGGCCGAGTTGCGCGAGGTAGGCGCCGGCCTATGGGTGTCTATGAACGGCGTCCGTGTTCTTTGCGATCTCGGCCTCACCGAGCAGGTCGAACAGAATTGCATCGCAGCCGAGCGACGTTCCATCCGGCTCTGGAATACTGGTGAAACTTGGTCCCTCTATAACCGGAGCTCCGACGCAGCCCGTAACCAGCCCTATCTTCTGTTGCGCGCGCACCTGTTGAAAATCCTCGTCGACGGTGTCCGACGATTGAAGGCGGACGCCATCCATTTGAATGCTCATGTTGTCGGATTCAGCCAGAACCAGGAGGGAGTTCGGGCCCGGCTCGCGGACGGCCGCGAGATCGAAGGTCGGGCGCTGATCGGCGCCGACGGTTCGCATTCGAAAGTCCGAACCGGACTGATCGGTCAAATCGAAAGCCAGTACACCAACGCAATCGCCTGGCGTGGTCTTGTGCCGGTCGACCGGCTCGAGCCGCATCAACGCGAGCCCGTGGTGTCGACCTGGATCGGGCCGACCGCGCATGTCACGGCATATCCGGTCCGTTGGCAGAACACGGAATTGATGACGTTCTCGGGTCAGGTCGATCGCAACGACTGGCTCCTGGAATCCTGGTCGGAGAAGGGGTCTGTCGAGGAGTGCCTGAAGGATTTCGTGGGCTGGCATCCCGACATCATCGCGCTCGTCAGCAACGTCGAAAGCCTTCACAAGTGGGGTCTGTTCGTGCGGCCTACGCTGTCTGGCTGGTCGCAAGCACGGGTCACGCTTCTTGGAGACGCGTGCCATTCCATGCTGCCATATCTCGGTCAGGGCGTGAACATGGCGTTGGAGGACGCCTCCGTTCTCGCCCGATGCCTCGAGCAGCACCCCGACGATCCAGAAAGAGCTTTCCAGACATATCAGAGCCTGCGCCTAGATCGCACAACCAGGGTTGTGAAGTCCGCGGCCGGGATGCTGCCGATCTTCCATAACCCGGCGCTGTCCAAGGCCGAAACCGCGGGAGACTACATCAGGACGCAGTGGGCGCCGGAAGCGACCGCCGCTCGTTACGACTGGATCTACCAGTACGACGCGACCGCCGTTCCTCTTCGTTGACATCTCTTCCAAACGAGCACCGGTGCACAACGATGATCGGCAAAGAGCAGCCCTGGGACGACGTAATACCGCTCGAAGAGCGCGAGACCTATGCGATCGCAGGATTGGGTGGCGCGGCTGGATTCGGCACGCGGCCTGCGCTCCTGGTGATCGACGTGCAGTACCGCTCGGTCGGTGACCGTCCGATGCCGATCCGCGAGGCGATCAAGCAATATCCAACCAGCTGCGGTGAGGCTGGTTGGCAGGCCATAGCGCAGATCTCCGATCTGATGCGGTTGTTTCGCGGGAGAGGATGGCCGGTGATATTTCCGCATGTCGCCTCCAAGGTCAGCCATGATCAAGGGTCATTCGCGGCAAAAATTCCGGGCATCATGCAAATTCCGCCCGGGGGCTACGCCTTTGTTCGCGAGGTGGCTCCAGAGCCGGGGGAACTGCTGCTGCCAAAGGCGCAGGCAAGCGCGTTCTTCGGCACCCCGCTCACGACGTATCTCGTCGGGGCCGGGATCGATTCACTGGTGGTGACCGGTTGCACGACCAGCGGCTGCGTCCGGGCATCGGTTGTCGATGCATGCGCGCTGAATCTCAAATCGATCGTGCCGAGCGATGCCGTCTACGATCGTTCGCCGACTTCGCACGCCGTCAACCTGTTCGATATAGCCAGCAAGTACGCAGATGTGATGCCAACCTCGGAAGCCATCGAGCGGCTTCGTGCGCTGCCGGATGATCGTAACAGGGATCGCCCGACATGAGTGTCGCCCAGGTCTCCCGTCTGCTCTACGGTGCTCACGTACGCGCGAACGGCATCCGCCAGCATTACCTGCGCTTCGGCGGAGCCGGCCCGGCCATCGTCATCATCCCGGGCATCTCAACGGCCGCGGCACAATGGGCGTTCATCGCGGAACGTTTGTGCATCGGACACGACGTCTATGTAGTCGACGTCCGGGGGCGCGGCCTTTCCGAAAGCGGACCGCATCTCAATTATTCGCTGGATGCCTGCGCCTCCGATCTGGTCTCGTTCGCCGGGGCGCTGGAAATAGGCGCGTATACCCTGCTCGGCCACTCCATGGGGGCCCGGATCGGAATTCGTGCCGCACGGTGGCGGCCATCGTCCATAAGACAGTTGATCCTGGTCGATCCACCGGTCTCCGGCCCCGGACGTCGCGCCTACCCGAGTCCGATCGGGCCTCTTCTCAAGCTGCTTCATAGCGCAAGCCTTGGGGAAGCGGACGCGGCGCTGCGAAGCCCGTCCGCGCCGCGCTGGCCCGAAAAGCACATTCGTGCGAGGGCCGAGTGGATGCACACCTGCGACGAGCGTGCCCTGATCGAAAGTCACAAGGGCTTTCATCACGATGACATTCACAATGATCTTGCCAACCTCAGCGTCCGCACTTGGCTGCTCGTTGCAGGCAAAAGGCGACGTCATCCGTCCCGAGGATGAAAGAGAGATTCAAAGATTATTACCGTCCATCGAGATCAAGCGACTGGAGAGCGCAGGTCACCAAATGCACATCGACGACACGGAAGGCTTCCTGTCGATCGTCAGTGACGTCCTCGCCTGACCGCCGAAACGCCGGTCGGAGCGCTGCGAATACATGCCTGGCAAAGAGGAGATGACTGAAGATGACCCGGCAACGCATCGATGTTGAAATGCTCGAACTCTTCAAGGCCGAACTTGCACTTTGCAAGGTGAGGGAAGGCGAGGTCGTAGCTGTCCTGAGCGGCGGCGAGGATCAGTCGGAGTATGCCCAGACGTTCATGCTGGCCGCGCGGAGCCTTGGCGCGACAACCTTCCACCTCAATGTTCCAAAGTACGGCCAGAGCAAGGTTGCGGGCCAGCAGGGCAGACACGCGCTGAGCGGCAACCAGCCGGCGATCGACACACTCAGGCGCGTGGATATGGTGATTGATCTTCTGGGCCTGCTGTTCTCGCGCGAGCAACTCGAAATTCAGGAGGCGGGCACGCGCATTCTGCGCGTAATGGAGCCGTTCCACATTCTCAAAAAGATGTTCCCGACTGAGGATCTCCGCCGGCGAACCGAGCTCTCACGAACGCTCCTGCAGTCAGCCAGAACCATGCGCATCACGTCGCCGGGCGGAACAGATGTGACCTACGGCCTAAATCAGTATCCGGTCATTTCCGAGTACGGATACACGGATGAACCGGGCCGCTGGGATCATTTCCCGTCAGGATTTGCTTTCACGCAAGCTACCGATGGGGACGTCAACGGAACTGTCGTTCTGATGCCGGGCGACATTCTCTGCGCATTCAAGCGCTACATCCAGTCTCCGGTCACGCTCACCATCAAGGACGGCTACATCGTCGACCTCAAGGGCGAGGGCACCGACGCGACGCTCATCAGGAACTATATCGACAGTTTCGGCGATCCACGAGGTTGGGCAATCTCGCATATCGGGTGGGGATCGAATGAGCGCGCCGACTGGCACCATATAGCTGCATCTCAGCAGCTCGCGTCGGAGCATATCATGAATGCCCTTTCCTTTTATGGGAACGTTCTGTTCTCGACGGGACCAAATACCGAGCTTGGCGGCACGAACGACACGCCGTGTCATCTCGACATCCCGCTTCGCGGCTGCAGCCTCTGGCTCGACGATGTCCATATCCTCGACAAGGGCGAGTTTGCCTATCCGGAGTTGAGGGCACCAGGCCGTTAGGCCGCGCCCATCGACCTCGTGCCCGGAGCCGTATTTGCGGCCTCCAATAACGCGGAAAGCGCTTCGGCAACGACCATCCACTGTTCAGCTCTTTCAACGGGAAACGCATTGCATGTCCACAACCAGCTCAGGCGCGGAAGATTACACGGCCACGCAACGGTATTCGATCATGATCTCGGCAATGCTGGGATACATTCTCGACTTCTATGATGTCCTGATCTTTCCGTTTCTCTTGCCGGCGATCCAGCGGTCAATGTCGCTATCGTTGACTGAGATCGGCTCTCTGCAGGCCCTGACCCTGTTCGGATCGGCGATCGGCGGGGCTCTGTTCGGCGTCATCGGTGATCGCCTTGGCCGCAAGACCTCGCTTCAGCTCACTATCGCATTGTTCTCGGTTGCGGCGATCATTTCCGCATTCGCATGGAATTACTGGTCGCTTGCGGTGCTGCGGTTCATCACCGGCATCGGTCTTGGCGGCGAGTATGGCGTTGGCATGGTGCTCTTCAACGAAGCCTGGAAAAAAGGCAGCCGAGGCTTCGGCGCGGCTGCGCTTCAGGGCTGCGCCGTGATCGCATCGTCCACGGCTTCGATCGCCGGAATCTGGCTCATCGCGACGTTCAGCGACGAGTGGAGCTGGCGCATCGGCCTGCTGAGTGGTGGAGTGCCGATTCTGCTGATCATCTTCATCCGCTTCTTCATGCCTGAATCGAAGATCTGGCTGGAGTATGAGGCCCAACGCAAAGCCGGTCAGGTTGCAGAGGCAGCCCGCACTCTTCCCCTTGCAGATCTGTTCCGCAACGGTCTGGCGCGGCAGACCGCTACTGCCTTCGTATGGCTGATGAGCTACATGCTGTGCTACTATAGCGTAGTCTCCTTCATTCCGACGCTGTTGCTCCGGGACATGCACACGCCGGGCGACGTCGTTCGCACCACGGCCGTCCTTCTTTCGGTGGTCAGCGGCATCTGCTATCTCGCGAACGGCTTTTTCAACGACAGGGCCGGCCGCCGGTTCGGTGCTCTCGTGCCGGCATTGTTCTGGATCGGATCGCTGGTTGGCATGGCAGTGTGGGGAGGTCAGCTCTACGCCGGCTCGAAGTCCGAGTGGCCGATGTTCTGGCTCTATATCGGCTTCGGGATTGGCAACGTTGCGCTCGGCGTGACGGGCGTCTGGATCTCGGAACTCTATCCGGTCAATCTGCGCGCGACGGCAGTGTCCACATTCTATATGGGCGGTCGCGGCCTTGGCAGCATCGCGCCGGTTGTTGTGCCCCTTGCAGCCGCTCATTTTGGCGGAAGCCTGCTGAACGGCATGGTCGCCGTGGCTCTTCCCGCCGCAGCTACCTTCGTTCTGGCCTCTCTTCTGCTTCCTGAGACGCTCGGTCGGGATTTGTCCGCGAAGGGCTTCAAGGCCGATGCGGACTCGGAGCCGGCGATGAAGGCTGCTCCGGTCTCGAGCGTATGATGCGCTCGTGAAATGACGCGCAGCCGGCGAGATGAGAGCTAGGCGCGCTCATCTCGCCGGCCGGCGCGGAATCCGCTACCGGGCCGTCGATACGGACAAATGACGGCTGATCGAGACCCTCAATGCATCATCAAAAGTTGGCCAGCACCGTCTTCTTCATGCGTCCCGCTGCCCCGATGGCAGGTGTTGCCGACCGGCCGATCCTCGGCGCCACTGCCGAACTTGTTGCAGCCATGCGATAGAGCCGCTTCGGCAATCCGGATTTCCGCAGCGTGGCGATGAAAGACGTATCGTCCGGAATTGGCGACGTCCTTGTGCCAGCCGCGACCTTCAGATCCGCAGGTCAAGTTGCGGCGCCGCATCGTCGCCTTGTAAGGACGAAAGCGAAACCCCCAACAGCCGGACTGACCTGGAGAAGGGTATCTCGTTTTGAAGCAGCGCGATCGAAAGTCGTTCGAGTTCTGCGCGGCTTGAAACCGCGGCAGCTACCGACCTGCTGCGCGTGATGACTTCGAAATCGTTGAACTTTACCTTGAGGGTCACCGTTCGGCCACGCGCTGCCTTGTCTTCACAGTGCCGCCAGACTTTGTCGACAAGTGGCTGCAGTTCGGCGGCCAACGCTTGGAATTCGGTCAAATCGCTTGAGAAAGTGGTCTCTGCGCCGACCGACTTTCGGATTCGATCCGCGCGGACCTCACGATGATCGACGCCCCTCGAGATCCAATAGTAGTACGCGCCGGCCTTGCCGAAATTGGCCTGCATGAATTCGAGCGACTGATTGCGGATATCGAGCCCAATGTAGAGGCCCAGGGCATTCATCCTGGCGCCGGTCGCAGGACCAATGCCGTGGAATTTGCCGACGGGCAAGGTTTCTACAAAGGCCGGGCCCATCTCAGGCGTGATGACGTACTGGCCATTCGGCTTGCGGTGATCCGAGGCGAGTTTTGCCAGAAACTTGTTATAGGAGATGCCGGCCGAAGCATTGAGACCTGTCTCGACCTTGATCTTGGCCCGGATTGCGAGCGCGACGTCGCGTGCCCATGGAATGCGTTGCAGGTTGTCGGTCACGTCGAGATAGGCCTCGTCGAGTGACAGGGGCTCGATGATCGATGTATGCTCCGCGAAGATGTCACGGATCTGCTGCGAGACGGACTTGTAGACCTCAAAGCGCGGCTTGACGAAGATCAGATCGGGGCATTGCCGTTTTGCCGTGACGGACGGCATGGCCGAACGAACTCCGAACTTTCTGGCTTCATAGCTGGCCGCCGCTACGACGCCGCGTTCGCGGGGACCTCCAACGGCGACCGGCTTGCCGCGCAGGTCCGGATTATCCCGCTGCTCGACGGACGCATAGAATGCGTCCATGTCGATGTGGATGATCTTGCGCTGGGGGACCGGCGCAACCGCCTCGTCGTCATCGATCTCGAGAGTCACATCGCTAGCCCGGCTGTATCCTCCTTGACGCCACGAGCGACGATCCGAAGTGTTCCGTCGGCAAGCGGCCGCTGTAACTTCAGTGCCTCGCCAGGAGATGCCGTCATCCAGGCCTCTACCTCATCCGGAGATGTGAGGATCACCGGCATCGCCTTCGGGTGGATGGCGCCAACCTCTGCGTTCGGCTCTGTCGTGAGGAACGCGTAGAGGTCATTGGTCGTCTCGCCTTCCTTGACTTTCCGAACAGACGTCCAATTGGTCCAGATGCCGGCGAAGCAGGCGAGGGGACGCGTCTCATCGAGCGCGAACCAGATATCGCCACCCTCGGCCTTGTTGAACTCGCTGAAGGAGTTGAACGGCACCACGCAGCGGTTTTCGGGGCCGAGCCATCTCGTCCAATGCTTGCTCTTCACGTTGCGGATGTTGGTCGTGCCGCCGTCCGGCTCCATCCGCAGCAATTCCCCGAAATCAACCGCCTTACCCTTCGCTTCGAGCTTTACCACACGCTTTTTGGTCGCCTCCATCAGGGCGTGCTGCGATGACGGCATTCCCCACCGCGCCGTCGTGAGTTCGCGGCCCGCGGCGCCATTGCGCACGATCGGCGCCTTGTAATCGGGAAAAACCCCCGGCATCGGCGCCAGATTGCCGACGTACCGGTTCACGACCCGGAACAGCGCAGCGATGGCGGCTTGATTGGTCGTGATCGAGTAGAGATTGCACATCGGTCAGGCTTTGGTCCGAGAGTGGCGCGGCTGCCCCGCCAGTTGTAACAGAGTCGCAGAGGGACGCCGGCCGGCCGTGCTGCATTTTCGGCAGCGCAGCCGGCAGGCGAGATCATGCACGAAGGTGGCCCGCGGATTGTTCATCGCCGCGAGGTCAACGTCACTTGGCGTCTTGCAACCTTCGCATCTGATTTCGAGCCAGGCGAAGCCTCCATTCACGGCCTGGTCGATCGTCGGGGACGGATTGATCGGCTCTCCGTCGGACCACATGCGTTCGTTCCAGCTCTCGCACAGCAGCTTGTCCGCCTGCTGGATGCATGCTTCCCCCTTCGCCCGCATTTCTGCCGATCGGGTGGCCAGGATGTTGGCCATTGCGCGCGCCTTGCCAAGCTCCTTCTTCAGCGCCTTGCGGCCGCTGCCCGACAAGGGCGTAGGGTGGTATTTCGGGGCCATCCGGACACCGGCGCAAAGAGATCCGATCGGCGACCTGGTGCTGGCTACGGCGTCTCGAACGCCGGCCAGCACCCGTCTTCCTCATGCCTGCCGGTTCGTTGTCGGCAGGTGTTGTCGAGCAGCCGCTGCGCGACGTCCTTCCAGATCGCGTTGCGGCCATACAACCCGGACTGCATCGGTTGTCTGGATTTCGACGATCCGCTCGCAGCGGCGGCACGACACGCGAAGGACGTGACGCCGAATGTCAGACAGACGCCGTTGCCGCATCTGGGCATCGGCCACATCGGCGCGAGGATCCTTGAGCACCGATTCCCAGTATTCGGCGGGAAGCGGTGCATCCGGAGCCGGAGCGGGCGAAGCCGGTCTGCGGGCGGCCTCGGCGGCCAGTTTTTCCATCTGCTTCGGGGTCGGCATGCGCCAGCTCGCGGGTCGGTCATTCATGTCTGAATTAGAACATAACAAGAACAAATGTCGAGTCCGCTCAGGCGGTCGCGGAGAAAAATCGTCCCGTTGGGGACGTCAGGATGTCGGAACCAAGGCCCGCGGATCGTCTTGAATCCGGTATCAGTATCGGAGTTCCCACCACCATGGCCCCCCGCGCTAACTGGAAAGGCTTTCTGCGTCTTTCCCTGGTCACCTGTCCGGTCGCGCTGTATCCGGCCACGTCCGAATCCGAGAAGGTCTCGTTCAACCAGCTCAACCGGAAAACCGGCCACCGGATCAAATACGCCAAGGTCGACGCCGACACCGGCGAAGAGGTCGCGAGTGAGGACATCGTCAAGGGTTACAAGGTCGACACCGACACCTTCATCGAGGTGACCAAAGAGGAGCTCGAGAATGTCGCGCTGGAATCGACGCGAACCATCGAGATCGACGAGTTCGTCGACCGCAGCGAGATCGATCCGCGATATCTGATCCGGCCCTACTACCTGTGTCCGGATGGCAAGGTTGGGCACGATGCGTTTGCCGTGATTCGAGAAACCATCCGCGAGATGAACAAGGTCGCCATCGGCCGCGTGGTACTGACCAACCGCGAGCACATCATCGCGCTCGAGCCCATGGACAAGGGCCTGATGGGAACGCTGCTGCGTTACCCCTATGAGCTGCGACCCGCGGCCGAATATTTCAACGAGATCCAGGATGTCAAAGTGACAAAGGACATGCTCGATCTGGCCAAGCACATCGTCAATCAAAAGTCGGGTCACTTCGAGCCGGACAGGTTCGAGGATCAGTACGAAACCGCTCTCATCGAGCTCATCAACAAGAAGCGCGCCGGCCAACCGATTACCGCGAAGGAGCGGCCGCGTGGCGAGAACGTCGTCGATCTGATGGACGCGTTGCGCAAGAGCATTGGCGGCGAGAAAGCGGAGAAGGCATCCAGGCCGGCCAGGAAGCCGCGCAAGGTCGCAAGCGGTCAGAAGGAAATGCTGATGCCGATCACCGGCAAGAAGTCGGCGAAGGAAGCTGCGGCAAAGAAGCCGGCGGCAAAACCGCAGCGGAAATCAGCTTAGGCCGTCCTGCCGAATTTTGCTGATATAGGTGCGGCATGGCATTTCGTGTCCTGATCATAGGCGGCACGGGGCAGGTGGGCGCTGCGGTGGTGCGAGCCCTGGCTGCGGAGCCGTCCTGCGCTGAAGTCGTGATGGTCAATCGCCGGGCAATCTCCCTGAACGCTGCTCCCCGTGTGCGCAAGGTGGTTCTGGATACCGCAGCTGCCGAGTTTCCGTCAGATGTGACCAAGCTTGCCCAGAGCATGATCGCGCAGGGCGATCCCGTCTTGGCGGCATGCTGTGTCGATGTCGGTCAAGGCAGCCTGAAATGGAGCGAAGAGGAGCTGAAGGCCCTTGAGATCGGCGTGGTCGGTGGCTTTGCCCGCGGTTGCCGCGCCGGGGGTATCACACGGTTTGCTCTGCTCTCGGCCGTGGGAAGCACCTCGAAGAGCAGGATTCGCTACGTGCGGGTCATGGGGCTCAAGGAGGAGACGGTTCAAGCGGCAGGCTTTCAACGTCTTGCGATTTTTCGCCCGGGAATCATCGCGGGCAATGCGCATACGCCGAGGTATGTCGCCTGGCTCGGCCGCCTGATTCCGGGGCGTTTTGGCGCGATCGAGCAGGACGATATCGCTCGCGCCTTTGCCGCTGAGTTCGTCAGCAGCACGGCCCAGGATGGTGTCGTGTATTTTGAGAACGGGGCCATGAGACAGATGTCTTGCGCGCTCGAATAGCCCTTCCTGAATCAGGGGCATTCCGGGCAGGTATCGCCGATCGAATCCAGCACCTCGCGAACCTCAGCCACCGCTTCATCAGTGGAGATGCCTGCTGGCGGGTCTTTACGGGCGATATCGATGGCGCGATCCCGCGCATGCGGATCGGCGCGATCCTGCATCCAGCCGTGCTCCTCGCACTCGCGGATGGCGCCCGCTTCCAGGAGCACGCGGATCGCCCATCCGCGCAACGTCCGTATCGCCGGCATTCGTTCCCTCGTCATCAGCATTAAAATAGCTCCTGACAGACGAATCGCTGTGCCCGCCATTCGTTCCCCTCCTATCACATGGCTGGGATTCGCGACGACGCGAGCTCGAGGATTGAAGTCCGGTGAGCCGTGGCGCTCCGTTCGCTTCAGTCTTGCGTCTGCAGTGGATAACGACCGAAGACCGATGCTGCGACCCGGGAAAGCACCAGGCCAGGTGGGAAAGAGTTGAAGAGATTCTTTCCAACGCGCAAATCAATGACGCGACGACAATGGCTCGCAACGAGATCCAGATTCGTCAAACTTGGTCATGGTGCCTTTGTCCAGGCGCGTGCGGCGATGCCGCACCGGGCTCTTGTGAACCGAGCCGCGTGGCGTCTCGGCCATCCGGCCTCGATCCCTCGCGGAAACATATCACGATCACGCGCGCGATATATCGCAATATATATAATGTGTCGCTCGCCGGAGGCACTCGCCCGCGGGCCCCGCCGTCATTGCATGCCGGCGTCGCTATCACTGTCCCGCGTTGGGGTGCCTTGTTGACCGGTCTCGCGACTGCAGTCGCCTCGGGGCCCGCGGTCATTGCATGCCCGCGTCGCTATCACTGCCCTGTCGGCGGCTGCTCTTTAATTTGGTCACTCCCGGCTTGATTTCACTTCCTTTGCAGTGCCCAGCATTCTCACGCTTGAGAGCATCTCGATTGCGATCACCTAACCACCGCACCCTCGGTGCCGCGATGGCCGCTGCGCGTCTCTTTTCACGAATAAAGACATTGAAGGGGCGCTGCCCCTCGCGCGCGCCAGGGTAAAGCGCCGGCTTTGCCGTCGCCGCCCCAAGCGGTTTCCCCGGTCTTCCGCGCTGCTTTCACGCTATCGACTTTCGATGATGTGGCACACGCTTGTGCAGACCCGCTTCTCACGAAGCGGCCCTTCGGGCGGGTGAACCCCCTCCGCTCGGGTCGCCCTGGCACTTGCTACCCCCGGTCTCGCCGACGGGCAGGGGCGCAGGCGCGGAGTGCGCCCTGCACCCATGAAGCCAAAAGGAGATCAACCATGTCGGCTAAATCAGTTGGAATGCCGAGCGGAACCGAGGTTCGCATTCCGCTCGGCAAGCTCAAGAAGTCCCCGAATAATGCACGCAAGACGCCGCACAGTGATGCGGCGATCGAGGCCTTGGCGGCGAGCATCGCGGCCAAGGGGCATCCTGCAGAATCTGGTCGTTGAGCCGGAGGTCGATGGAGAGGGAGCGGCCACGGGGATTTTTTGCGTGACCATCGGCGAGGGCAGACGGCTGGCCCAGCTGCTGCGGGTGAAGCGCAAGGAGATCAAGAAAAACGAGCTGATCCGGTGCATCGTCGATACCGCGAACGATCCGCACGAGATCAGCCTGGACGAGAACGTTACCCGGGAGAAGATGCATCCGGCGGACGAGTTCGAGGCGTTCAGGAAGCTTGCGGACGAGCGCGGTTTCGGCGCTGAGGAGATCGCGGCCCGCTTCGGCGTGACGGCGCATGTGGTGCGGCAGCGCCTGCGGCTGGGGGCGGTTTCGCCCAAACTGGTGCAGCTCTATCGTGATGGCGATCTGACGCTTGAGCAGCTGATGGCGTTTGCCATCACGGACGATCATGCCCGGCAGGAAGCCGTCTATGAGCGCCTGCCCTTCGACCCGGATGCCAGCACCATCCGCCGTCTGCTCACCGAAACCCACGTCGCGGCCACCGATCGCCGTGCGCGCTTTGTCGGGCTCGAGGCCTACACGGAAGCCGGCGGCACGGTGCTGCGCGACCTCTTTACCGAGGATCGCGGCGGCTATCTGGAGGACGTCTCGCTGCTCGATTTGCTGGTGACGGCAAGGCTCGGCCGCGAGGCGGATGCGCTGCGGGTGGCCGAGGGATGGCGGTGGACGGAAGCACATCTGGACTTCCCGCATGCCCACGGCATGCGGCGCGTCTACCGGCATCCGGTTGTGCTTTCGGCGGAAGATCAGGCCGCCCTTCAGACCGTCCAGACCGAGTTCGACCGGCTGACCGAACAGCATCAGACGGCCGAGGAACTGGCTGACGACGTCGATGCGCGGTTTGGCGAACTGGAAGCCGAAATCGAGCGGCTGGAAGCAAGGCGGCAGGCCTACGATCCCGACGACGTCGCGCGCGGCGGCGCGTTCGTGGTCCTCAATCACGACGGCACGGTCAGGATCGAACGGGGTTTTATCCGCCCGCAAGACGAGAAACCCGAGGCCGAAACCGGGCCGGAAAGCGACGCCGAGGCGCGGGATGAGGAGGACCGGGGAGGCGAGGACGCCGCGCCGGATGGCGAGGAAGACGAGGGCGCGAGCGACGAGGAGGACGAGGACCAGCCGCTGTCCGACGCTCTTGTTCGCGACTTGACTGCGCACCGAACCTTGGGGCTGCGGCTCAATTTGAGTGAGCAGCCTGACGTCGCCATCGTGGCGGTCACCCATGCGCTCGTCGCCCAAATCTTCTATTTCGGTGCCAATGCGCACGTGGTCGGCATCCAGCCGGTGAAGATCGAACTCTCTGCGCATGCGGACGGGATTGAGGATACGCCGGCCGGCAAGGCGTGGTCGGATCGCCATGCCAATTGGGCGCGGCAGATGCCCAAAGACGTCGCCGGACTGTGGGAATTCGTGGCCGAACTCGACCACGACAGCCGCATGGCGTTGTTCGCGCATTGCGTTGCCCTGACGGTCAATGCGGTCAAATTGCCATTTGACCGGAGGCCGCGCGCCCTGGCGGCGGCCCGCTGTTTGGCTGAGGCCTTGGCCCTCGACATGACCGCTTACTGGCGCCCGACAGCGCGCGGTTATCTCGGCCGCGTCACCAAGGCGGGCATTCTGGAGGCCGTGCGCGAAGCCGTCAGCGAGGAGGCGGCTGAGCGCCTCTCGGACCTGAAGAAGGCCGACATGGCGCAGGCCGCAGAGCAGCTGTTGGCCGCAACTGACTGGCTGCCGTCGTTGCTAAGGACGGCCCTCCCGCAAGGGCAAACCGATCTGCAAAGCGAGACGCAGGACGGCGAGCCCCGTTCGCAGGCTGCGGAGTGATACCGCCGTCGGGGCCGCGTG
Source organism: Bradyrhizobium sp. JR3.5 (assembly GCF_054057015.1). Classification (NCBI taxonomy): domain Bacteria; kingdom Pseudomonadati; phylum Pseudomonadota; class Alphaproteobacteria; order Hyphomicrobiales; family Nitrobacteraceae; genus Bradyrhizobium; species Bradyrhizobium sp. JR3.5. The sequence continues at coordinate 853,567 of NZ_JBSRYV010000002.1, read as the reverse complement.
GGCGGCCCCGACGGGTCAAAAAAATCGGCCGCACGCCTGTGGCGCGCGGCCGATACCATGGATGCAAAGTGGCGATTCCCTACGCAAGCGCTTCATCCAATCGGGGGCACGATCCGTCCAATCTACGCCGATTGCTGCGGCAGCCAGGGTAGCTGTATCGCGCTCCCATCAACCTTCACCAGCGAGGCGCAGATCGCGGCCGGGAAGCGCGGGTCCTGGTCTTGCCGGCGCGCATTGAGCGCGCATTCCGGCGGGTAATTCTGGCGGTGCGATCGGCTTCTTGTGCGAATATGTGGCCGGGTTTCCTCGCGGTGATCCGGCTGCGTCCTCACTGCGATTGATGCGCGGACATCGGCTTTTTTGACCGATCCAACTGCTTCCTGATGCTACGAGGGAGCGGTCGCCACGAAAATCTCCGTCAGTTCCGGTCAAGGGCTCGCGTCCAACGCAGTCTCGATTGGGCTGATCAAGCCCGGGGGGCGGCAAGGGCCTCGATCGCCTTCCGCAACGGCTGCGCCTGCTTTTTTCCCCTGCCGCCAAGCGGCGGCATTCCTCGCGATAAGTGCAAAAAAGCAGGCCTTCGCCGTCCTCCGCTGGCGCTGCGGGCCTTGCGGCTGCGGGCCGATCGCGCCCCGGGCAAGGGATCGCCATCGAGGCTGCGGTGGGCGCGGCCCGAGCAAAAACAGACGGAGATTATCATGGCGACCATCGGCACCTTCACCGCTTCCGACACCGGCTACGCCGGCTCGATCAAGACGCTGACGCTCAACATCAAGGCAAAGCTCGTCGCATCCGAGAAGGACAACGACAAGGCTCCCGACTACCGCATCTTTGCAGGTAGCACCGAGTTCGGCGCCGCCTGGAAGAAGACCGCCCGCGACAGCGATCGCGAGTATCTCTCGGTCAAGCTCGACGAACTGAAGGCGCTGACGACGCGGCGGAAGACGGCGCAGGCGCTGGCTCTGAGAGCCCGGATCGTGCTGACCTGCGCGGAAGGCGGTCAAAACAAGGAAGTGGCGGCCAAGCTGGGCTTGGGCCGGTCAACGGTAGGCAAGTGGCGGCGGCGTTTTGTGGAGCGGCGCGTGGACGGGCTGCGTGACGAGCCCCGCTCCGGAGCGCCACGTACGGTTGACGATGCCCGCATCGAAGCCCTGATCGTAAGGACGTTGGAGAGTTGCCCCGAGAACGCCACCCATTGGAGTTCCCGCGGCATGGCGAAGGCCAGCGGCCTGTCGGTGTCGACGGTGCAACGCATCTGGCGGGCCTTCGGGCTCCAGCCGCACCGGCTAGAGACGTTCAAGCTCTCGACCGATCCAAACTTCGTGGCCAAAGTGCGCGACGTCGTGGGCCTTTACGTCTCGCCGCCGGAGCACGCCATCGTTCTCTGTGTGGATGAGAAATCCCAAATCCAGGCACTGGACCGCAGTCAGCCGATGCTGCCGATGCGTCCCGGCCAACCGGCCCGAAGAAGCCATGACTACACAAGGCACGGCACCACATCGCTGTTCGCCGCCCTCGACATTGCCAGTGGACGGGTGATCGGCAAGTGCTACGGACGCCACCGTGCTGTCGAGTTCCGCAAGTTCCTCGACGAGATCGAGGCTGCCGTGCCGCGCGACCTCGACGTCCATTTGATCATGGACAATTACGCCACGCACAAGACGCCATTGATCCGAAGATGGCTCGCCAAGCGGCCCCGGTGGCACGTGCACCTGACCCCGACCAGTTCGTCATGGCTCAACCAGGTCGAGCGCTTCTTCGCACTCCTGACCGACAAGAAGATCAGACGCGGCATCTATCGAAGCGTTGCCGCCCTCCGGGCAGACATCGCTTCCTTCATCGACCGGCACAACGCCGATCCCAAGCCGTTCCGCTGGACTAAGTCCGCCGATGACATCCTGGCATCCATCGAACGCTTCTGCCGGTACAACGCTCCGCCAAATCCAGATTCGATATCGCGAACTTCTGGTCCACGACACTAGCGGGGATCGCCTACTGGCTCTGTCCAGCCGACCATATCCTCCTGCGCGAAGGGATTGAAGCCGGAAGACCGGCGCCAGAAGGATGACGAGTATGCGTCAGTCAGCCTTGATCGACGACAGCCGCTTTATTGCTTCGCGAGGGTCAAAGCCGATAACTTCAGCGAATGCTAGTAGCTCGACTACGTCAATCTTTCGTTGACCACTCTCAACGGTCGCAATGAACGACTGATATCGGCGGAGCTTCTTAGCAACTTCGGCTTGAGTCAGTCCCGCCTTTTTTCGCTTTTCAATCAGAAACTCGGTCAGGGCCTTAGACGCCATCGATCAAGTCGAAGGTCTCGACCCCTTTGGGCAGTGCTGTAGAGATTATCAAAGCGACATCGGCTTTAGCTGCGCGCTTGTTGTCGCGCAGTTTCGGGAGCCAGCTATCAGACCAATTCTTTGTGTTTTTTAGCTCCCAGAGGATGATGCCGGCCGGTGATCCGATTTGGCCGTTGATCGTGTGAACGATGTCGCCTCCTGTTTCACCCTTAGCCACCGGCTCAACGAGATCGAGTGGAAATTTCCCCCGCAGCAAATTCTCAAGCTCGAGCTCAAAGGCCTCGCCCTGTGTTTGCTGCGAGCCCTGCTCGAAGCTTACGCTTCAATTCCTCAACCGTGCGTCCCAGAGAGTCGATTTGGGCGTCTTTCAGCCCGCTTCCCGAGCAAAACATGGAAGAGGCAAATCTTCTCACCGTCGTGACGTTACGACCGAAAAACAAGGACTTGAAGACGATCGTCATTCAGCCTCTGCTTTGCTCAGATGCATTACATCTGCCAACGAAACGAGCGGGCAACAGACCGCTCGAAGCATTGCAGAAGGATGCCGCTTGTCTTGGCGACAACCCGCCTGACCTCGCTCATTCGCGGTGATGATCATGCAACGGAAAAACTTCATCATGGAACGACCGAGGAGCGGCAAACTGCGTTTCGGCAAGGGTTCAAAATCGGGCTCTCGCTCGATGATGCTGCACCCCGCGAGATACTCAACGCTGCCTGGGCTGCTACTTCGATCATTCAATGAGAGAGCCGGGTTTTGGCTGCTCTTGATGCTCTTGGCGGTCGTTTCGTTAACACGGCCGGCCTCCGCAGAGGCGTGCATCCCCGGCTTGGACCCCGGATGCATCTATCCATCGGATCGATCCCCGCGTCTAATGTGCGATGAAGAGAGCAAGCATCGGCCTACATCGGCGGAGGTGGCCGTGGGAGTTCAATTCGAGAATGAAACGGGAGAACCGGTCGTCATCTATTGGATAGACCCAGAAGGTAACCGGAAGTTTTATAATACGGTTCAGAATGGCGAGAGCCGTGCATACCACACATACGTGACGCACCCTTGGCTGATCGCAGACTCAACTGGAAACTGCTTGATGTTGTATCTTCCGAGCAATCAACCCAATCAATTCGTCAAAGTGAAGCCGCCTTCGAATCCGAAGTGATATAGCGGCCTGTTCAGTCGTTTTCTTCACCGATGAGAATGACGCTTCTCGAGCTGCGAGGCGCGGACCCTGACGCGTCAAGTAGCTTCATAGCGGAAACAGTAGGCTGGCCTGTGCCGTTCCGGCTGCCGTGTGGTACCTCAAGCGCAATTGGGTTTTCCGATGGCTTTCGGCCTGGCCCAAGTAGTTGGCCGGAGCTCGTTGATGCGTGACTGATAAGCTTTCATGCAAAACCTATCCAGTTCGCAACTGATAAGGAAATTGCACAAACCTTATCAGTCCATGGAACGCCTGTCAGTCGCAGCAATCGCCCAGGGTCTGCCGCCTATTTCGCCGACTTCTTGCCGGCGATGGGCACCAGCATCTCCTTCTGACCGGCCGCGGCCGTTTTCGGCTTCTTGCCCGGTTTCTTCGAAGCCTTGCTCCGCGCTGCCGCGCCGCCGACGCTCTTGCGCAAAGCATCCATCAGGTCGACCACGTTCTCGCCGCGCAGACGGTCCTTCGGAACGATCGGCTTGCCCGCCCGCTTCTGATTGATGAGGTCGAACACGCACAAGGTTTGCCCGTCGCGTGATATTGATCCCGACTAGCTTTGATGATGAGCGCAGCTATAGCCGCAGAAGTAATAACCGCCTCAACTTTGCGCTTGGATGGCCTGCGGAAGGTTTATCGGGTGCATTTACCGTGGAGGCAGGTGGGCCAGCGGCCGTTTTAGTCGGAAGAGACGGTCGTGGGGTCGGCACCGCCACAACGACGGGCGCGTTAGTGAACGCAAGTGACTTCGCCGACGGGGAAACGAAGGATGCTGATGGTGCGCTGGTGGCTGGCGCACGCTGACGGCCAATCGAATAGGCTCCGAAGGACTCACGGGCAGTGTCTACCGAGCGTCCCGCGCGTACTGAACGAGAATCGTTACTCATCCAACGAAGCGGACTTCAACCCGACTAGAAGGGTTGGGATGAGCTCTGATACAGTCGGGTGGATTGGTACGGCCCAACGAAGTATATCGTAGGGAGTCTGGGCGCTGACGGCGTCGAGGATCCCATGAATCGCTTCGTCTCCATTAGTGCCTAGTATAGACGCCCCGAGAATCTGCTTGGTTTCAGGATCGGCCAAAACTTTCATGAAGCCGAGCGTCTCTCCCTTTTCGACAGCCCGGCCGACGCGCGACATGGGTCGAGTGGAGGAAAGGTAAGGGAGGCCACGGGCTCGTACTTGCGTTTCGGTCATCCCTATGCGGGCGAGCGGGGGGTCAATGAATACAGCATAGCCGACGACACGGTCTCTTAAGCGCCGATCCTCCCCATCGAGGAGGTTCGCCGCGACTATCTCGTAGTCGTTGTAGGAAGTATGCGTGAACGCGCCACGTCCATTGCAATCGCCCAGAGCCCAGATGCCGGGAACATTCGTCTGAAGTCGGTCGTCGACGACGATGTAACCAAGCGGATCTGTGGCTATCCCCGCCTTCGCTAAGCCGAGATCATGGGTGTTCGGTCGTCGGCCAACGGCCAATAGTACGTCCGAGCAACGAATTTCGGGATCTCCTTTCGAGCAATCGACACCGACGAGGATATCGGGATCGTCGTTCGCGAAACGAACGCACTCCGCGGATGTCCTGATGTGAATTCCCTCCTTTTCCAGGATATCGCGCACCGCGTCCGAGACGTCGGGATCCTCGCGGCCGAGGAGGCGGGGCCCTTTTTCAACTACGGTGACTTCGGCGCCGAATCGGCGATACAACTGAGCGAATTCCAGGCCGATGTAGCTGCCGCCCACGACCACCAAATGTTCGGGGACGCGCTCCAGGCCGATTATCGAGCTGTTAGTGAGGAATCGGATCTCGCTTAGTCCCGGGAGTTCGGGAACTGACGCTCGCCCTCCGACATTGATGAAGATTCGAGGTGCTGAAAGCACTTCGGCTCCGACCCGGACTTCCGTGGGCGTTTCGAATCGCGCGGTGCCTTGAAAGACGGTGCAGCCTTTCATGTTTCGTAACCAAGCTTCGACGCCATGACTTGCGTTGGCGATTACGGTCGCAGCTCGGTCTTTGACTCTCTTCATGTTGATACGGACAGGATGTTCCAAAATGACGCCGTATTCGCTGCCGCGGCGGGCAAGTTGCGCGGCATAGGCACTAGCGACCAAGGTTTTGGTTGGCATGCAACCTGTGTTCGGGCAAGTGCCCCCGAATTTGCCGCGCTCGATCAGTGCGACCTTCATTCCGGCAGCAGTTAATCGGCCTGTTAAAGAGGGACCGGCCTGTCCTGAACCAATGACGATCGCGTCGAAGTCGAGGCGCATGTTTGGTCATCCAATCTGATGAGCTAGGGAACGCTTGGTAATTCTTCTCGCCATCACTTTTCACGTCCCAAACGCCACAGGGCAAGGTTCCAGACTATGCAGGTCGCCAAACCGAGGCTGAGCGCAAGCGCCGACCCGAACGGGATCGCGGTGACTTGAAGGATAGCTATCGCAAGGCCGAATCCCATCATGGCCCAACCGCCGTTAGCGATCATGGCGGCCGTCGTCCTTCCGCCAATGCGTGCATGGAGTATGAGCATCATGCTAAAAAGAACGGTCGGGAAAAGAGCAATGGCGCCACTAACCACGGGGCCGACCCAGTGAGATGACGAAACGACAATGGCGACCAGCGCGGCTACCATCGTCGCTCGCAGCGGAATGTCGTACCAGTAGTGTGCGACCAGCGGTAACTTCTCCACATGCTGAAAGCGACGAAGGAGCGGAATGCAGATTGCGAATGCGGCGGCGTTCGCGAGAAATCCCTTGAGCAATGTCCACGTCACAAATCCTTCCAGTGCAGCAAGAACGATCCACACTACAACGGCGCCGCCGATTGAGAGGAGCGCGCTGCGACATTGCGCTAGCATCACATACGTCAGGCAGAAGATCATCGTGGCCGCGTTGATCGCCAAGCCAGCTTCCGCGCCTTTTGCGATGAACGTGGCATCGTGATCGAGAGCGAGAAACAAATAGGCTGGACCGGCCGAGAGTGGCAGCGTTGCAATCAGCGCGCCGATTGCGGGACCGGAACGTTCAGTGATGATGGACGCTGTGACTACGAATGCGGCGGACACTGCCATACGCAGCGTGAGCGAGGAAAGAAAGGCGAAATCGGCGGACATCGAGTTAATGCCACTTGAAGTTTGCCGCAGCCGGTCCCATGCCGAAAACAAAAGCAGCGGACAACGGGCACAGGGCCTCCATACCGTCGTAGCATCCAATGCCTTTTGGACATGGAAATTGATTCCAGGGTATAAAAGACCTCAACTCCATAAGCTGGGCGTTTGTTGATACACGGTGGCGAGAGCCCTTCATTACGAGCGAGAGACGATGCCATAACGCATCAAGACCGAAGTCAAATGGCAGTCGGCAAATCGACTTGCCATTGCCATTTGGCTCCTCGGTGATCAATCTCCCTCACGCGCTTAGATATCAGCTTGCGGTCGTCTTCCTTCCGTTGTCTTTGCGCCCAACCCGAAGATGACTTCGTCTTTCGGTACGTCAATTATACGAGGTTGGGCCGAGTATATTGTCGGGCCTAGCGTTCACAATGGGTACGATCAAGAACGGGCCCATCGCGCGGCAGTTAGAGGCAAGACTGCTATAATCGCGACAACATTTCCAAACTCGGCGTCCCGAGGGAGTCGACTGCGCGCGACTTGATGCCCTCATGACGTGAGCGACGCTTAAAAGCGGGCATATCCAACCATTTGACTATCTTGATCCGCCGGCTCGGCTGGCAACGAGAAGATCGTCGCCAACCGGCGGTGCCGGGGCTCGCTGGATGATCATAATCATTCGATGCCTGTAACCAAACTGGCGCCTAATCCGAACCTTGATCGTGCCGGCGGTCGGCGTCGCACTCGCCCGCGGCCGACAGGCAATTGACAAGGGGAAGCATGGCTAAAGTTGGACTGACCGCCTCGCAGAAGGGCATTTCGGACGCCCCGTGTTCGCGGCGGTGCGTCGCCGTGAGAGCGATGGCCAAGGTAGCTTCCCGAGGAGTGATCAACTGATGCAGACCCAAACCAGACGTTACGACTTCACGCCGATTGTCGATCGTCCGCGTGCGTCCTTTCCGAAAGAAGAACGCGTCGCGGTCGCGATCTATATCAATCTGGAGCATTTTCCGGGAGGACCGGCCTGGCCCGGCGATCGTGCCGCACACCGCGCATTTCGAGCCGGACTCCCTCAACTACGGCTGGCGCGACTATGGGCAGCGCGTGGGCGTCTGGCGCTTGATGGAGGCGTTGGACAAGTATGGCTTGCCGGCGAGCGTGTGTCTCAACTCCGATGTCTGTCGGGAGTATCCCCGGGTCGTTGAGGAAAGCGCGAAACGCAAGTGGGATTTCATGGGGCACGGACGAAACAACTCCGAGATTGTCAACGGCCTTTCGCTGGAGAAGGAGGCTGCGCTGATCGAGGAAACGCTCTCGGTCATCGCTGCGGCCACTGGTGAAAAGCCCAAGGGTTGGCTTAGCCCGTTCTTGACGGAGACTCACGCCACGCCGGATCTGCTCGCTGAGCAAGGCATCGAGTATTTGTGCGACTATACGTGCGATGATCTGCCCTTTCAGATGAAGGTGAGGAAGGGCTCTCTTCTGGGAATGCCGTACTCCGTCGAATGTAACGACCTCCCGTCGGTTCTGAGCTTCGGCACATCCGCGGAAGATTTTGGCCGGATGATACGCGACCAATTCGATGTCCTTTATGAGGAGGGCGAACGGATACCGAGGGTTCTTCCCATTGCCTTGCATCCCTTCATCACGGGACAGGCGTTTCGGACCAAGCACCTTGCGGCGGCGTTCGCCCACATCTCGAGCCAAAAGGACGTGTGGCTGACGACCAGCGGCGAGATCAACAAGTGGTACCGGCAGCACCATTTGCGCAGCTAGCGCTGTCCGCATCACGTGGCTCTCTCCGTCACTGCGATCCCGGACGATCGCACGGGCGCCGGCCCCGGCAGCTCACAAGGCGGATGATGCTCGCGGGCGGCACGGCTTTGCGCGCACGTCATCGAATCCATTGCCTGCGTAACTCTCATCAGAAGGAACCACGATGAATCCCGCAACAGTCGCGCCCACGATCGTGCTTGTGCACGGAGCCTTCGAAGACGCGTCGATCTGGAATAAGGGTGATCGAGCGGCTCCAGCGCGCCGGCTACCCGGTCGTCGCTTTTGCCAATCCGCTGCTGGGTGTGGCGGTCGACGCCGCCTACCTGCGTAGCGTGTTGGACAGGATCCAGGGACCCGTGATCCTGGCCGCCCATTCCTACGGCGGAGCCGTCATCACCGAGGCCGGCACGGACCCCAAGGTCAAGGGCCTCGTCTACGCTGCCGCGGTCATGCCCGCGGCAGGGGAAGCCGCAAGCAATTTGCTCGAGCGGTTTCCCGGCAGCACATTCCCCACGTCCGTCGAGGCGGTCACCTACTCTCTCCCTGACGGGACCAGCGGCACGTATCTCCTCTATCGGGCCGACAAGTTCCACAGCAACGTCGCTGCTGATGTGCCAGCGAGCGAGGCTGCCATGATGCTCGCCACCCAACGGCCGATGAACTTGGCAGCCCTGACCGAGACGCTGACATCCGCTGCATGGACGAGCAAGCCGAGTTGGCAAATCAGGACCTTGCAGGATCTCGCCATTCCTCAGGCCGAACAGAAGTTCGAAGCTGACCGTGCAAAGTCGCATGTCGTTGAGGTGAATGCATCGCACGCCGTCACCGTCTCCAATCCGGACGTCGTAACTGACGTGATCGTACAGGCCGCCCGCGCGGCTGCGACGCAACTGCGGCTTACAAAGGTGGGAAATGAGTAGAAAATCAAAGTGCTGGCACGTCACGATCGCAGCCTTCAGCCTTATGTTGATCATGGGCCCAACCAGTGCATCCACGCGGCGCTATAGCCATGGGACCTCGGGAATGATGCAGGGACCGTCGGAGCATGTGGACGCGGTGCCGAGCTACGACGATCCATCCAGGCGCGGAGGACAACCGGCCTATTCGGATTCCGCCAGACCATTGCCGGAGGTGCACGTTCAGCCGCATGGGCCGTCGTTCGACCCCAACTCTGCGAGCGCGATGGCGGTTCACAGGCGGGCTATCGATCTGGACGAGATGCTGAAATTGCAGGATCAGGAGCTTGATCGACGGCTGGTCATTTGCCGCCACTGCTGATCGCTTGCCGCGCCAAGACGGGCAATCGCCGGCGAACTCAAGAGCTCGCCGGCGATGCATCGCCCTCGGCAGAGGGCCACCTAATGCCGGATCAGGCGAACCAGATCCTGCCGCAGCAGGTAGAGGGAGACTGCGAGCAGAACGACGTCCTTCATCAGGAAAGGCACGTTACCCGTCATCGCCGGGAAGCCTCCCGCCGCGACGTCCCAACCCTCCGGCATGAAGGGAATGATGGTAACGGTCGCAATGAAGGTGCCGGTCGAGCCCAGCGCTCCGAGCACGCCTAGCCGGAGGCTCCAGAAGCCCGCGAGCAACAGTGCGCCGAAGGTCCATTCCGAGGCGCCGAGGAAATAGCTGGCGCCGGCGTGGCCGAATAGCGGGTAGAGCCACCAGATCAATGGGCCGTTGCTGATGAACGGGAGCAGCCGCTCGAATTCGTACGGAAACCACTTCTGGTAACCCGAAGAAGAAGAACATGATCACCATCGAGGCGCGAACGAGATGGTAGTCGATGTCCGCGGCGAGCAGGCCGGATCCTTGCAACGCGCGGACGAAGGGGGTCTGAGAAGAATTGGTGCTGGCTAGCATGGTCATGGTCGTGATCCCTGTCGAGACGAGACCGCGTCGCTGCGTTACGCGACCGCCGGAAAGTCGATCTCGGTGTCGTTGATGCGGTTGAAGATGTTGGTGAACGTGGTCGTGGCAAAGGCGAGGCTGATTTCGACGAGCTGTGCGTCGCTGTAGCCGACGGACTTGATCGCGCGGAAATCCTTTTCGCTTACCGTGCCGCTGGTCCGCGCGAGCTTGTCGACGAAAGCGACCAGCGTATCGCGCTTGATATCGCCCGTCGGCAGACCATCGCGGATTTGCTTCAGCACCTCCGGGGTCAGGCCGGCGAGCCTTCCAAGATGGCTGTGGGCGGCGACACAATAGTCACAGCCGGCCGCCTCGCTGATGACGAGCTTGACGATCTCCTTGTCGGACTTGGTCAGGCGGCCCGAGGCGAGCACGGTATCGGCAGCGAGGATGGACCTGAGCGCGGCCGGGCCATGGGCGGCGATGGCGGCAAAGGTATTCGGCACGCTGCCGATCGCCTTCTTGATCTGGGCGTAGACCTGCCCGGAAGGGCCGGCGTCAGTTTCGAGGTTCGGGACGGAAAGGCGGGGCACGATGGCACTCCTTGGTTGAAACAGTGAACGATTTCGGAGTGACGATATGATCGGGATATGAGATGTTAAATTCCTAATATGCTCGTTTATATGCTCATTCGTCTCACCTTGGCGCACCAATAGAGGTCACAATGGATTGGTTGAGCCAGCTGTTCGACATGATGCCGGTGCGCGGTCGTCTTGACCTGCGCTGCTCCTATGGCGCGCCCTGGCGGATCGAGCAGGGGCCGGGCGAGGCCAACGAAATCCCGTATCATGCGGTGCTTGCAGGCTCGGCTATGCTCGACAATCCGGCGGGAGGCCGCCCGCTGCGACTGTAGGCCGGCGACATCCTGCTGCTGCCGGGCAACCCCCGCCATGTCATGCATGACGACAGTGGCGCTGCGCCGCTGAAGGCCCGCAACCGCGCGCTTCTCAACTTCACGATCAGCGAGAACCCCGGCTCGGACGCGCGGCTCGATCTGTTGTGCGGGCATTTTTCGATCGCCCCGCCGCACGACCGGCTACTGCGCAACTATCTGCCGCCAGTGCTGATCGTGAGGGCCGGCGCGCAGGCCGGCGAGGGGGACGCGAAGGGGCAGCTCGCAGGACTCGTTACCTTGATGCGGGGCGAGACCGCGGGCGATCAGCTCGGTGGTCGCGCGATGCTGAACGCGTTGTCGATGGCGATGTTCGCGCTCGTGCTGCGCCTCGCCAGCGAGACCGGCGACGCTCCACGCGGGCTGCTTGCCCTCGCCGGTCACCCGCGCCTCGCGCCGGTGGTTGCGGCCATGTTCGACGCGCCCGCGCGCGCATGGACGCTGCCCGAGCTCGCGCAACTCGCCAACATGTCGCGCGCGACACTCGCCCGTCAATTCCAGGACAAGGTCGGACGTTCACCGATCGAACTCTTGACCGATATCCGCATGACGCTGGCAACGAATGAATTGAGGAAACGATCGATCTCGACCGGAGCGGTCGCGGAAGCGGTCGGTTATCAGTCGGAGGCGGCGTTCCAGCGGGCGTTCAAGAGACACATGGGTGTCACCCCTGCGCAATGGCGAAAGGCGGCGCAGACGCCTGTGGCGATTGACGAGCTGGATACTCGCGAAGAACACAGACGCGATACCGGTTTGAGAAAGCCTGGGCGACGAACGCCGGGTAGCCGGGACCTCAGCATCCACGGCAGATGATGAGCTTGCGATCCAGCATCCGGTCGCTCTGCTGCTGCTCATGCGCCCAGGCCGACAGCGCATCCGATTGCGGCACGTCGGCCCGGTCGGGCTGATGGTGGCCGACCGGAGCGAGCCAGGGCAGGCGCGACGTCAGCTCGACCGAAGCCAGGTACTGGGTGGTCCGCGAGGTCAGGCCGGGGAGGGCGTTGGAAGAGATGCTCCGATCGGTGGCATGCGGGCAACAGCAGGCCGATCAAGAGTAGGCGCGCAACAGCGGAACGGATCGGATGTGTCTGGCTCGAAAGAGGGGACATGGCGGCGCCCCCTTGGGTGGAGGCTCGGGGTGAGCGGCTCCGTGGAGCTCCACAATAGTCGTGGACGCGAAAGTCTGAATGCCGCGCGATCTCGGAATTATGCTCGTTCGTCTCACAGGCGTCGATGAGCGGACTGGTCTGCCGTGACCAATGTTGACGCGGCCGCATGCGTCAAGCCGTGCGGTAGCCTCGTTCCTGGAGCACCCAGCTATTGCCGTCCGGGTCCGAGAAGTCGGCGAAGCTGGCATAGTCGCTGCGCGCGGGATCGAGGCCTGGGGCGAAGCCGCCATCCCACCGAGCGATCGGCGTCTTGTGCCTGATATCACTCACCTGCACGCCACGTTTCAACAGGTGGCGTCGCGCGGTCTCGAGATTCGTGACGACGAGATAGGCGTTACGAAGCGACCCCGCGGGCGCATCGGTGATGCCGTTGCCGATCTGGATCGAGCAGCTTGAGCTGGGGGGCGTGAGCTGCACCACGCGGAATGCGCCATTCGGTGAATAGTCGACGTCGAGGGCGAAGCCGACCTGATCGACATAGAAGCGCAGTGCCCGCTCGACGTCTGTCACGGGAACAGTAAGCACCTCGACCGAAAACTTCATGATGGCTCCTGACTGCATCGCTGCGATCTACAAATCGATGACGACGTCTTGAACCGGCTGTGAGCAGCAAATCAGAAGATTGCCGTCGGCCGGCTTGTCGAGCGGCAGCGGCGCATAGGCCACCGCGCCGGAAACCAGGCCGCTTTCACAGTTGTGACAGACGCCGGTCCGACATGACCAGCGGACCGGAACGTCACACGCCTCAGCCAACTCCAGAATGCTCGCGTAAGTCGACGGCTCCCAATGGACGGCGATGCCGCTTCGCGCGAACGATATGAGCGGGCCGCTGTCGGCTCTGTCCTTGGGCGGGTGCGGAGCCCGGCTGGCCGCGCCGACGATGCCGGGCATCAATGATTCGCCGCCATTGAAAATTTCCGTATGAATTCGCTCCGGCATCATGCCGGACCCGGCGAGCGCTTGTTTCATGTCCGCCATGAAGCGCGCTGGCCCGCAGAGGTAGACGTCCGCCTCGCGCGGAATGTCGATGTCCTCGAAGATCTGTTGCGACAGGCGGCCGGGAGCATCGAACCCCTCGCCGAGCTTGTCGCGCGAATCCGGTCTGCTGTAGCAGACAAAGCTACGGCCCTGTGGCAGGGCACGCATGAGGCGGCGTACTTCGTCCGCGAACGGATGATGCCGCCCGTCGCGCGCAGCATGCAGCCAGAAGACCTGTCGCCTCGAACGTGCCGCTGCCAGAGCGTGCAGCATGGCCAGAACCGGGCGTTGCTCCGATCCCCGCGCTGACCAACCCCACCGGCCGCTCTCCGGACTGCAGGGTAAAGCCTCCGCGTGGAGAGCTGACCTCGAGAACGTCGCCCACCCGGACGTGCTCGTCGAGGTAGTTCCCGGCCGCTCCATTCGGCTCGATCTTCACGCTGATCCGGTATCTCGCTGTCGAGAGGGGACCCGAGAGTGAATAGCTGCGAACGAGCAGTGGGCCGTCGGTTCGCGGAAGGCGCAGGACCACGTACTGGCCGGGCAGGTATGGTGGCAGCGGCTCGCGGGCCGGTTGCTGCAGGGAGAGCGAGACGACGTCCACGGTCTCCCGATCGATCGACGCAACCATGACGCGATGAAATCCCGAAGCGGCTGGATATGCTGCGGCTGCCGGAGCAAGGCCCGCGTTGCCGCTGCTCCCCGTATCGGTCGTTTGGCTCTGAAGCAGCGCCTCAAACGAGGCGCGCCATCCTGGTGAAAGTGCCCCGATACGTAAGGCGCGCTCCAGCCGATCGCGTGGGTGATTGGACGAATAGAGCAGCGCGTTGATCTCGGCGACCGTCATTCGCTCGTCGGCTTCGCCGAGCTTCACGATTTCGTCGCCGGCGCCGACCTCGCCTTCGTCTAGGACGCGAAAGTAGAACCCCGGCCTTCCGCTGGACGTCAGCAGTGCCGGCATCCTCGGCTCGTTGGTCCGAATGCCGACGCGATAGCAGGTCACGCGCGGTTGAGTGACCTCGAACACGGCGCTGCCGATTCGATAGCGATCGCCTATGCAAACGGCGTCGTCGGGCAGCCCTTCGATAGTGAAATTCTCGCCGAACTGTCCGTGGACGAAATCGGTGCGGCCCATCTGCACCTGCCAGTAGCGATATGATTCGATCTGGTACACGAAGATCGCTCGCTGCTCGCCTCCGTGGCCACCCAGATCGCCCTGACCATCTCCGTCCAGGTTCAATCGGCCGACCCGACAGCGGCCATGCACCGGATTCTTCCAGATCCCTGTGCGTATGGTGCGATTCTTCCAGGCGACGTTGCGAGGAAGTCCGACGTTCACCGACAGGAGTCGCGCCATGTGCCGCTCCGTTTCGACCGATCCAGCTATCTTCTAGCCGGTTGCAGCCCCTTTGGGCCAGCTGCCAGGCGTTGGCGGGGCGGCCACCTCGGCTACGTCTAGATTGCGATCGGGGCCATGTGGAACCACCGACTGGCCGGTTTCGAGACGCATCTGCGTGCCATCGAGATGAACCGTCACGATGTCGGGCTCGAACGATACAAAATTGGAGATGCGGCGGACCTCTGGATAGGCGTCGGGGTACGACCATGCCGCCTGGCGCGCCTCTCCGATGGAATAATAGCTGCAGAGACCCTTGTATGGGCAGAACGTCTGCAGCTTCAGCGGAGTAAGAGCGGACTCGTCGATATCGGTACGTGGAACGTACCAGCGAGGTGCAAAGCCGGATTCGTAAAGGGCAAGCGGCCGCTTCGTATCGGCGATCACTCGGCCTTGATGGCTGACCACAAGGTTACGAGAGGTCTGGCGGATGTCGATGCGGTGATACGGATCGGCGGCATGGCCCACTATGCGTTCATCCTCCTCGTAGAAAGCATCCATGGCTCGCCAGGCGAAGGCGATTAGACCGTGCAAGTCGCTCGCGTGGGCTGGCAAGCTGGTGTGCTGCCAGGCTCCCCGCGCCGCGATGTGTTGCTCGTCCGCATGGACGCTGTACCAGGATGTGGGCCCGAGGTCGGCGTGTTCGGTGCTATGCTCAGTGCGTTCCAGGACATCGGGCGACACGTCGGCCTCCGGGAAATAGGCCACAGGATAACGGCCCGGTTCAAACAGCAGGAGGGCCTTCTCGCTTTCGGCGATCCAGCGTCCGCCAAAGTGCACGCGCATACGGCGGCGTAACGGTTCGACGTATAATAGTCGCTTAGGCAGCGGCTGAGGAACGAGGAAGCGGCCAATTGCTCCCGTTGAAAGCGGGCCTTGTTGCCAGGACAGTCCCAACTGCTCTCTCCTTTTGGCTCGCCGTCAGCCGCCGGCAGGCCTGCTGCCGCCCTCGCTTGGCTTCGCAGGCGTGATCCGGTGAATATAGTTCGTCCGCGGCCGGGCCTTGGTTACAGGCTGCCACAACAGTTTCCGCGGGGTCTCCAAGCGGGCCGAGATGGTTCAGCCAACCGCAAATCCATCATCGATCGGAACGGTGAACTGAAAGACGGCTCCGCGCGGTTCGTTTGTGGTCACCCACAGCCTGCCGCCATGCCCGACAATGATCGAACGGCATATCGATAGTCCAACACCGAGGCCGCCCGATTTGGTCGTGTAGAAGGGTTCGAACAGCCGCGCGAGGCCCTCTGGCGACAGTCCCGGTCCCGAATCTGCGATCGACACGAGTATGCTTTCCGCATCGGCTCTCGCGGTCCGGATGAGCAGCTCGCGCTGCCCCGCCGCGGTTCCGCTCATCGCCTCGATAGCGTTCAGGATCAAGTTGAGCGTCACCTGCTGCAGCTCGACGCGATCGCCGATGACCTTGGGCAGGCGATCGGCGAACGCCGTTCGGATCGAGACATCGTTCCGCGCCGCTTCGGCCTGCGTCAGCTCGATGACGTGGCCGATCACGTCGTTGATCGCCAGTGAGTCCCGCTTCGGCGGTGATTTCTTTATCAGATCGCGGATACGTCCAATGACTTCACTGGAGCGGATACCGTTCTCGATGGCGCGTGTCAGCGCCCTGCGCGTCTGTTCCAACGCCGGCGGTTGGTGATCGAGCCAGCTCAATGCCGCCTGCGCACTGGCGATAACGGCGGTGTTCGGCTGATTGACCTCGTGAGCGATCGACGCCGTCAGCTGTCCCATCACCGCCACGCGGTTGGCGTGGGCCAGCTCCATCTGCGCCTCGCGGTAACGCTGCTCGTTCTCGCATGCCTCGGCTTCTGCGCGCTTGCGCTCGCTGAGATCCAGCACGAAGGCAACACCCTGCTCCTGTTCGTCGTCGAACAAGGCTCCGCCGGTCAGCACCGGCACTCGGCTGCCATCCTTGTGGAAGAATGCTTTTTCGAAAGGTTTGACGACACGCGTCGCCTTCAGTTCGGCTCGGGCGCGATCGGTTCGCTCCTGCCATTCGGGCGGCGTTAGATCCGCCCAGCGCAACCGGCCTGCGGCGAGATCTTCACGATCATATCCCAGGGTCTTCAGGAAGGCCTCATTGGCATCGAGGATGTCCGGGGTGTGATCAAAGATGAAAATCCCGATGATGTTGGATTCGACCAGCCGGCGAATCCTCGACTCCCGCTCCTGAAGCTCTCGATACAGACGCGCATTGTCGAGCGAGGTCGCGGCTTCGGACGCGAGAAATTTAAGGATCGCGATCCGGGCGGGGGTGAAAACGCGCGAGGCAAGATTGTTCTCAAGATACAAGAATGCCACCGCCCTGCCTTGCTTGATGAGTGGTACGCACAGGGCCGACAAGACGCGCTTCTGCTTGATGTATTCATCGCCGCCGAATGCGCTGCTCGTCGAGGCATCGTCGAGCACGACGCTCTCTCGCGTGCGAGCCGTGTAGAGTACGATCGACATCGGCACTTCGGCGGCGGAAATCGGTGAATCGGCAAGATCGAGAGCGACCGAACCGCCGCCGGTCACCGCCTCCGCCCGAATTCGCAGCTCTGGTCCCCTCGGCAAGATCAGCACGCCGCGCTCCGCACCCGCGTGCTCGATGGCCGAACGAAGCAGGGTTTCCGTCAGCCTCTCCAGCACAATCTCGCCCGAAACGGCCTCCGACACCTTGAGGATCGTCGCGAGGTCCAACTGCTCGACGGGCGCTCCGATCATGCCCGCGGCATTGAGTGCGGATCCTCGTTCCCGCACGTCCGGATAGCGTTCCTCAAGCTGGCTCACCTTTGCTTCGGCGCCCCAGCGCGCGTAGCAATCGCGCGCCTTTATCAGGTAGGACAGGACGACCGTTCGAATGCCGCGCGCCTCGTAGAACGCTGCCGCACGCTCCGCGGCGATTGCTTCGATCTGCACGAATCCGGCTTCCTGCGCCAATCGGATCGATTCTTCGTATAGCTGTTCCGCCTCGAGCTCGCGGCCTTCGATGCGCGCAAGCTCCGCCGTGACGAGCTTCTGCCGGGCGGCGTAGTTCGTCGGGCAGCGGTTCGACCAGACCGTGAGCTTGCGATGGTTTTCGCGGAGGCCGCTGAGGCGTTGTTCGCGATCTTCGGGGCGTGACGCGTGATAAGCCCCGGCATGAGCGAGTGCCGCGTAGAACCGGTATTCGGAGAAATCCGAATAAGACAGTGCGCACCATGAGAGCTCTTCGGCGCGCGGGGTGAGGGCAACCGCGACGTCGTCACGTCCGGCAAGGACCTCGATCTGGATGTGCGTCGCGTAGTAGAAGAAGGCGCTGATCGGCTCGCTTGCATCCAGGGGCTGAAGCGCTCCGGGGCTCTTGAAGCTAATCCCCCCATCGCGCCCCGTAAGGCTCAGCGCCAGATTTCTTTGCCTGGCCAGGCCCTCCGCCGCCAGCCGGATACCCAAACCTTCCGCGAATGACAAGGCTCGCTCGACGCTCGAGCAGACTTCCACGAGCGAATCGCCGCAGAACAGATCCACCGATATCAGTCCGCGATGCGAGTACGCCGCGAACGCCAGCTCCCCAGTCGCCAAACAGATTGCAAGAGCGCGCTGAATGAACGGCCGTCCCGATCGGATCGGACGAATCCACGGGGTTACGTGGAGGCCGAATGCCAGGAGTGCCCGGCCGCTCAATCCTTGCTGTGGCTGCCTGTCAGCAAGGGCTGCGCCAAATTGTGACAGTCGGAATCCAAGTTCGGCATCGGTCGAACTGCTCGCGAGCACGCCGAATATGGCGGTCAGCGGATAGCACGCTTCCGAGCTCACCCCGTGTTCGATCGTCAGCCGGGTAGCCTCCACGAGCATAATGTCGGACAGGTTGCGATCCGTGAGAAAGGCTGGCGTGAGGAGGTCAGCCAAGACGCACATCGTTGCTCGATGATTCGGATCGGTCATCGGCGGTAGCGCTTGGAGCTGGTCGTCAGACAGTGTTTCGGTCAGCCTTCGCAGGCGCCGCCGATCCTCCTCGACCTCGCTTCGGCTGGGATGGTGGGACCAGTCAATCCCGGTCCTGCGCAAAAAAGCAAGGCAGACGTCGACCGCCCGCTCGAGCTGTCCCGCAGCGGTGTACAGCTGGGCCCGAAGTCTGGCGACCTCAGCGCTCTCTTGGATGTCCGATCGGCTCTGTGACAGGATCGCCATTTCCGCTTCGGCTGTCTTCAAATCGCCGAGCAGAAATTTGCATTCGGCATGGAGCAGGCCGATCGCGAAGGCGTCCTGGCTGCGTCGTGGATCGCCTTCCTCCCCGAGCAGTTTGTGGGCAATTTCAAGGTAGGCTGTTGCCGCGTGGTAAGCCGTTGCATTTCGCGCGCGGCGACCCGCAGCGAGATTGACGGCAACGACCTGGTCGCGTTCGGCACCGTGGCTGCCAAAGCGGCGATGCCGCGGTTCAGTTGGTTGGCGACGATATAGACGCGCTCGTTGGTTTCGTCGGGCGTCAGCTGCGCTGCCAGGGTCATGCCGATCCGAAGGTGAAGGGACGTTCGCCTGTCCTGGTCCGGTTCTAGCGCATAAGCGGCCTCTTGAACGCGATCGTGCACGAAAGCGTAAGAGTTCTTGAGGCGTCGAACCAGCTCGAGACGCGTCGCGTCTCGCAGATCAGCGTGGAGCGTCTCCTCCGATCCTCTGTGCACGAGACAGAGCATTGCGACCTCGGCGCTGTTGCCCAGGCAGGCGAGCTCCAGCAGGGCCTGACGCGTCTCT
Source organism: Bradyrhizobium sp. JR3.5 (assembly GCF_054057015.1). Taxonomy (NCBI): domain Bacteria; kingdom Pseudomonadati; phylum Pseudomonadota; class Alphaproteobacteria; order Hyphomicrobiales; family Nitrobacteraceae; genus Bradyrhizobium; species Bradyrhizobium sp. JR3.5. The sequence goes on along the minus strand of NZ_JBSRYV010000002.1, from coordinate 834,114 downwards.
TCGCGCAAGCCACTCAGCTTGCCGACCATGAGATCTGCGACGTTTTCGGCGTAGCTTTTGTCCTTGATGCGTTCGAGGTCCCCTTGCCACCGCCTCTTGTCATGATCGAAGGTCAGCAGCTTTTCTTCGGCCAGCGTCTGCAGAAATTGCGTGAGGAAGAACGGATTGCCGCCCGTTTTCTCGTACACGACCTCGGCGATAGGCATGGCGGATGCCGCCTCGCAGTGAAGTGCATCCGCAACGAACTTCCCGACGGCATCCCGTGTGAGGGGGGCCAGGTCGATTTCGCGCACCCGCTTGCGGGAAGCGCGAATTTCGACGAGCCGTTGTGCCAGCATATATTTGACGTCGACATCGTTGCGTCGATACGCGACGACGAGAAGCAGATTCCGCAGGTCAGATCTGTTCAGGAGGTCGTCGATCAGATCCAATGTGGCCACGTCGAGCCACTGCAGGTCGTCGAGGAAAAGGACAAGGGGATGGTGCGGCTTGGCGAAAATGGCGATGAAGCGTCGAACGACGAGTTGGAAGCGTCGCTGTGCGTCCTGCGGGGAGGTCTCCGGGACAGGCGGTTGATCCCCGATCACCAGCCGCAGCTCCGGTACCAGATCGACCATCAGTTGACCGAGATGACCCAGCGCTTCGCGCAGGGTGCTACGCCAAGGCGCGAGATCGGCTTCGCTCTTGGCGAGCAGGCCTCGGATAAGGCCCTGAAGAGCATGCGCGAGCGTCGCGTAAGGCATGTCGCGCTTATGCTGGTCGAACTTGCCCGAGGCGAAGAACCCTCCCAATGGGACCAAAGCCTTGTGCATTTCGTCGACGAGTGCGGACTTGCCGATACCCGAGGAGCCGGACACCAGGACGAGCTCGGGCGTGCCGCTCCGGGTGACGCGATCGAACGAGGTGAGCAACGCCTCGATCTCGCGCTCCCTGCCGTATAGCCGTTCGGGAATCCGCAGGCGGTCCGGCGTATCGGATTGGGCCAGAACGAAATCATCGATCCGTCCCTGCGCTTCCCATTCGGCGAGCGAGCGTTCGAGATCGCTCTTGAGGCCGGTGGCGGTCTGGTAGCGCTCCTCGGCGGTCTTGGCGAGGAGCTTCATGATGATCGCCGACAAGGCACCAGGGACGCCCTTGATCCGTTCGACCGGCGGAACGGCTCGTCTCGCGATGTGGCTGTGCACCCATTCCATCGGATTGTCCGCACTGAACGGCAGTGTGCCGGTGAGCATCCGATAGAACGTTACGCCGAGCGCGTACAGGTCGCTGCGGGAATCGACGGACCGGTTCATGCGGCCGGTCTGCTCGGGCGCCATATAGGCCAGCGTGCCTGCGATCGTCTCCGGTGGTTCGAGCTGCTGACGCTCACGCGGCAAGCGAGATGCGAGGCCGAATCCGGTGATCCTGACCTCGTCGGCTTCGGTCACCAGAAGATTTGCGGGCTTCAAGTCCTTGTGGATCAGGCCCCGCCGATGGAGCTGCTCGACAGCAATGGTGATCGCTAGAGCCAACCGCAAAAAGCGGTCCAGCTTCATCGGCTCGCCGAGCTGCCGCTCGAGGGGCTCGCTGCCGTGATCTTCCAATATCAGAAACATTCGACCGCCGTCGCGGATCAGCTCCAGGGGCCGCGCGGCCCACGTCCGCTCGAGCTCGTCGCGCAAGTGGCGTATTCATGGACAAGCCGGTCGAGGACCGCGGCCGGCGGATGCTCTGCTGCGGTCCTTACGATCAAAACACTATTGAGATTGCCATCGGCGCCCCGGCGCCATTTGCGGCAAAAGACGCGCTCCCCGTTGTCCCAGAGAAGTTCGAGACCGGCATCTCCATGCGTGAGGATCGGCGACGACACTTGCATTTGCCGGACTCCGGGGGCAGCCGGCCACTCGGTTGAGAACGAGGGAGAGGTGTTTGCCTGTCCCGTGCGGGAACGTACTCCCAACGCCAGTCGCCAACAATAGCCGGGATCAGAGCCATAGTATGAGCCATATTCCGGACGCGCAGCCCTGATCGAGGCCATCATCGACCGTCAAGGGTTGTTCCGGTGTGCTCTGACCAGTGATTCCGCTCAACCGCGGATGATGCATCTTCGCTGCCCGGTCGCGCATTTGAGGGTGTGACTCAGCCAACCGCAAGTCCATCGTCGATCGGAACGGTAAACTGAAAGACGGCTCCGCGCGGTTCGTTTGTGGTCACCCACAGCCTGCCGCCATGCCCGACAATGATCGAACGGCATATCGATAGTCCAACACCGAGGCCGCCCGATTTGGTCGTGTAGAAGGGTTCGAACAGCCGCGCGAGGCCCTCTGGCGACAGTCCCGGTCCCGAATCTGCGATCGACACGAGTATGCTTTCCGCATCGGCTCTCGCGGTCCGGATCAGCAGCTCGCGCTTCCCCACTGCGGTTCCGCTCATCGCCTCGATGGCGTTCAGGATCAGGTTGAGCGTCACCTGCTGCAGCTCGACGCGATCGCCGATGACCTTGGGCAGGCGATCGGCGAACGCCGTTCGGATCGAGACATCGTTCCGCGCCGCTTCGGCCTGCGTCAGCTCGATGACGTGGCCGATCACGTCGTTGATCGCCAGTGAGTCCCGCTTCGGCGGTGATTTCTTTATCAGATCGCGGATACGTCCAATGACTTCACTGGAGCGGATACCGTTCTCGATGGTGCGCGTCAGCGCCCTGCGCGTCTGCTCAAGCGCCGGCGGGCGGTGATCGAGCCAGCTCAATGCCGCCTGCGCGCTGGCGATAACGGCGGTGTTCGGCTGATTGACCTCGTGGGCGATCGACGCCGTCAGCTGTCCCATTACCGCCACGCGGTTGGCGTGAGCCAGTTCCATCTGAGCCTCGCGGTAACGCTGCTCACGCTCCTGAACTTCGCGGTACAGACGCGCATTGTCGAGCGACGTCGAGGCCTCAGACGCGAGAAATTTGAGAAGAGCGACCTTTGCTGGCGTAAATACAGCCTTGGCAAGATTGTTCTCGAGATACAGCAGAGCGACCAGGCTGCCTTGCTTCGTGAGCGGAATGATCAGAATCGACCGGGCGCTCTTGAGCTGGAAGTAGCGATCCCCTCTGAAGGCCCCACTTTCCGCAGCATCGTCGAGAATAACGCTCCCCTGCGTGCGGGCCGCGTACAGGACGAGCGACTCCGGGATTTCCATGTGGGAGATCGGTCGATCGCACAGACCGACATTGATCGAAACTCCCTGGGTCATCGCTTCCGCTCGAATCCGCGGCTCCGCGTCCTGCTGCAGAATCAGCAGTCCACGTTCCGCGCCAGCGTGCTCGAGGGCTGTACGCATGAGCGTTTTGATGAGCTTGTCAAGAACGATCTCACCCGTGACTGCCTCAGAGACTTTTAAGGCCGTTGCGAGGTCCAAGTGTTCGACAGGCGCCCCAATCGTGCTCGTCGGGCTGAGAACGGGTGCTTTCTCCGCGAGGTGCGGGTGCATGTCGTCGAGCTGCCGCACTTTGCCATCGGCCCCCCAGCGGACATACGCCTCGCGCGCTTTCCGCAGATACACAAGCGCAAATTCTTCGAAGCCACGGGCCGCATAGAAGTTTGCGGCCAGCTCGTAGGCGAGGGCCTCATTGTGAACGAAACTGTTTGAGCGGGCCGAGCGGATGGCCTGCTCGTAGAGCCCCTCGGCGTCTAGCTCGCGGCCTCCAATCCGAGCGATCTCCGCCCCCACCAATGCGGCGCGGCTTTCGAAATTCTCCGGACAATTCTTCTCCCACGCCTGGAGCTGATGATGGTGATTTGCCAAAGCTTCAAAGTGTCGCCGGTCGAGAGATGCGGAATCCCTGCATGCCGCGTGAGAAAGCGCACTATAGAAGTGAAATTCTGCCGTTTCGAATTGTGATGGCGATGTCCAAAGCAGCGGTTTCGCTCTCAATGAGGCGTCGACGGCCGAAGCATAATCCCCGGCGAAGAAGCGGGCTTGCAGCTTTCGGATCGAATACCAGCACTCAGCCTCCGCCACAACGAGACCGCTTGCAAGATGTTGCTCAAATTGGAGCTCATCGAATTGCTCATCGTCGAAAAAGCCGAATTTAGCGGTCAACCCGCGGAGGCTCAGGATTAGTCTGAGCTGGGCTGTGATGTCGTCCACAATGAGACCGAAGCCAAGCTTCCTGGCAAACGCGAGACCCCTTTCGGCTTCATATTGCGCCTCTCCGAGATGATCTCCCGCCGCCAAAAGATTTGTGACGAGGTGGTTGCAGCTGTAGGCCGCGAAGGTAAGGTCACCGATTTCGTTTGCCGCACTGAATGCTCGACGCACGAGAGCACGTCCGGCCTGGATATGTCTCACCCACGGCATGACCATGTTTCCGAAACACATATAAGTTCGTGCCTGAAAACGCTTCAATCCATGCTCTTCGACCAAGTCATAGCCTAGTTTTCCAAAACGGAAGCCATCCTGATAGTTGTTGAAGCGCGGTCCAGCAATGACGGCAAGCCATACATATGCGAAACATGACCCGTCGCCATTGCCGTGCTCGAGGCTGAGATTGACCATATGGCAAATGACAAGCGAAGACAGGTTCTCGTCTGTAAAATATGCCGCCGACATGACTTTTGTCAGAACATCCATCGTCGAGAGAGAGGCGGTGTCGCTCATTAAAGGGAGCTCGGTTAGGGCATCGATTGTGCGCCTTCCGAGCAGCGACCAGATCCGATCGTATTCTTGCCGCACGTCCTCGCATGTTGGGTGCGGGGACCATTCGACGCCGACATGCCGCAGATAGCTGAGACAGACCGCAACTGCGCGATCGCTCTGATCAAGTATTGTATACAGGTCCATCTGCATACATGTGATGGTGGCTAGTTCGATTGTGTTTGCGGCGCGTGATGAAAGTATCGTCAAGCGATCCGCTGCCGCAGCCAGCTGCCCAGACAGAAGCTCGCATTCAGCTCGGTTCAATTCCAATGTGAAAATAAGCTCGCGCCGGCGCTCCCAGGCGTCGTGGGCTAACAGTGCTCCGCCGGCAATGAGATATCCAAGCGCTGAGGTGTAGGCTGTTGATGCCTTGGCGCGCTTGCCTGCGATCAGATTTAGCTCAGCGACATGCTCGCGTTCTTCTCGCGAAGTGATCATTGTGGTGCCGCGGTTGAGCTGATTGACAATATCGAAGATCGCTTTTTCTCTTTGCTCGGGAAGCGTATGCGTCACTAGCAACCTCCCTATTCGAAGATGAGCTTCCGCGCGCGACCGTTCCGAGATCAGGGAATATGCTGCTTCCTGAACGCGGTCATGGAGGAATTTGTAGGAAACTTCCGAGCGGAAGATGAGGCCGGCTCGGGCGGCTTCCCAAAGCTTGTGGTGAATTTCCTCCTGCGTCTCCTGGTAAACCATGACAAGCTGGTCGAACTCCGCGCTGTTGCCCAAACAAGCGAGCTGCTGCAACGCGTTCTGAGTTTCGATGGGGAGCTGGCTCAACTTTTCTACCATAAGGTCCACAACATTATCGGTGTAACCCTTCGCATGAATCCGGGCCAGCTCCCAGGACCATCGAGAATCGCCATGATCGAAGATAAGTAGCCCCTCTTCGGCAAGCGAAGAGATAAACTGAATAGCGAAAAATGGATTGCCGTCAGTTTTTTCGTGGACCAGTTGTGCCAACGGAGCCGAGCGCTTTGGCTCGCAGCGAAGAGAATCCCCAATCAGCTGACCAAGGTCTCTGCGGACCAGCGGCGCGAGGAGGATCTGTTGCACTGCCGCTTCCGCTTTTCGGATCGCTTCGAGCTTGCGCATCAGCGGATGGGCGGAATCGACTTCATTGTCTCGATAAGCGCCAATTAGCATCAGGTGCCGCACATCCGGCTGAGTCAGCAGGTCTTCGAGCAAATCGAGCGTTGCGGCGTCGAGCCATTGCAAGTCGTCTAGGAAGAGAGCAAGCGGATGCTCCGGCCGTGCGAATGCGCCGATGAAACGCCGGAGCACCAGCTGGAAGCGCCGCTGCGCATCCTGTGGCGGAAGAGCAGGGACCGGCGGCGGTTCTCCTATGATGAGCTTTAGTTCGGGGACGAGATCCACAATGAGCAGTGCGTTCGGGCCGAGTGCCTCTAGAAACGCATCGCGCCAGATGCGCAGCTCGGCTTCGCTCTTACCCAGCAGCGGTCGGACAAGGCTCTGAAGCGCTTGCGCCAACGTGGCATATGGGATGTCACGCTTGTGCTGTTCGAACTTGCCCGAGGCGAAGAGGCCACGCGGGGGAACAAGCACCTTGTGCAATTCATTGACCACAGAAGACTTGCCGATGCCGGAATGTCCTGACACCAAGACCAGCTCCGACTTACCGTACTTGACAACGCGATCGAACGACGCAAGCAAGATCGCGATTTCGCGCTCTCTCCCGTACAACTTCTCGGGGATCAGGAGGCGATCCGGTTGGTCCTCTTCGCCGAGCGGAAAATGTTCGATTCGGCGTTGGGCTTCCCATTCGGCGAGGCAGCGCTGGAGATCGCTCTTGAGGCCGGTGGCGGTCTGGTAGCGATCCTCGGCAGTCTTGGCCAGAAGCTTCATGACGATCGCCGAGACGGCACTAGGCACGTCCTTTGTTCGTTCGACAGGTGGTACCGCTCGCTTCGCGATGTGGCAGTGCACCCATCCCATGGCATCGGCCGCGGTGAACGGGAGAACGGCCGTGAGCATCCGGTAAAAACGTGACGCCGAGCGCGTACAAGTCGCTGCGGGAATCGACGGACCGGTTCATGCGGCCGGTCTGCTCGGGCGCCATATAGGCCAGCGTGCCTGCGATCGTCTCCGGTGGTTCGAGCTGCTGACGCTCACGCGGCAAGCGAGATGCGAGGCCGAATCCGGTGATCCTGACCTCGTCGGCTTCGGTCACCAGAAGATTTGCGGGCTTCAAGTCCTTGTGGATCAGGCCCCGCCGATGGAGCTGCTCGACAGCAATGGTGATAGCTAGAGCCAACCGCAAAAAGCGGTCCAGCTTCATCGGCTCGCCGAGCTGCCGCTCGAGGGGCTCGCTGCCGTGATCTTCCAATATCAGCAAGGCATGATCGCCATTGCGGACTAGCTCCAGCGGCCGTACGGCCCAGGCTCGATCGAGCTCGTCCCGCAAGGCGTATTCGTGAGCAAGCCGGTCGTAGACGGCGGGCGGATGTTCCGCAGCGGCTCTTACGGTCAAGACACTATTGAGGTCGCCATCGGCGCTTCGGCGCCATTCGCGGCAGAAGATGCGCTCCCCGTCGTCCCACAGAAGCTCGGGACCGGAACCACCGTGCGTGGGGATCGGCGAAGATGCATTCATCTGCCGGACTCCGCAGCTGGTCGGCGGGCCCGTGGAGAAGGGGTACCCAGCGTCCAAACGCCCCCTTTATAACGTTACTCCCCGGAAGGGTCCTTCACAACGGCACTGATCAGCACGCCGGGCTTGCTCGCCTCCAATATTCGGCGATGCCGCCGTAGCGGTTACAGATTGATTTGATAGGGAACTCAAAGGGGCAACGGCTCTCCCGTGAGCCGCCGGCAGCTTTTTGACCCGCGTCGTCAGCAAGCCGCGCTGGTCTACGAATGTATTCGTCGGCGTTGATCTTGCTCTTCTCGGGTCAACCGGTGCTAGTGTATCGCTCCCTGTCGAATAACCCTGTCCCGCGCCGGGGACCCTTCGGCTGCTGCGCGGATGACGTCCTGCTTGAGCAGATAGACGGAAGCCGCAAGCAGTACGACGTCCTTCATGAGAAAGAGGAACGGCAAGGTCGCTGCGGGAAAGCCACCGGCCGGCGCGGCCCAGGCATCAGGGAAAAACGGAATGATCGTCACGGTAGCGACATAGGTCGCGCATGAACCCAGTGATCCCAAGACCGCCAGTTTTCGGTTCCAGAAGCCGAGCACAAGAAGCAATCCAAACAGCAATTCCGCAGAACCCAGGAAGTAGGCCGCCCCGCGCACGCCAAACACCGGATACAGCCAGAAGATCAGAGGGCCGTGGCTGATGAATGGAATCAACGCATGCGCTTCGTAGTCGAACCATTTCTGGCAGCTGAAGACGAAGAAGACCACGATCATCGCCACACGAGTGGCATGGTAGTCAAAATCGCCCCTGACCAGATCGAGCTCGGACAGCTTCTTTATGAGATGGTCCATCGGATGTCGTCTCGTCATCGAGGTTGCGGATTGGTGCCAAGGGTGGCGTCGACGCTTATCGTCGCCTGAACGATAGCCAAGCTTCGAAGGGCGCGCTGTGCGCGGCTTATCGCGCGTTTCTCAAAATTGCGCCGTTCGGCTGCCGGCAACCGTGTCAGCGTAGCCTGACCTCGCTCGAGTTCCGGTGTCTGCGGACGACGTCGTGAGACGAAGGGCGGTCTTGCAGCTGCGTGTCCGTGTCGCCCCGGTGGCTCGTGCCGCCGCCGCAAACCCATACCAAAGTATGGGTTTGTGCATCACAATCGTGAGATTGTAGGGGGGCACCTGCCGAACGCATGCTCCGGGCTCATCTGCGCAACCAATCTTGGCGCAACTACTGGATTTTCCTCACTCGGGGAGACCGAACATGCGCTTCTCGCGAAAAAGCATGGAGCGTTACGACGGCGGTCGCTTCGTCGGACGGCGTGCGGCCAGCGCGCCGGTCGACCTCGTTGCGATCGCGTTTCGATGATGGTTGCGCCTTGCGAGGGTAAGTCAGGTGAAGGTCCCTTTTCGTAGGAGTCGTCGATGACGACGAGGCCCTGTGCCTGTCTTTGGTGGATCTGATGCGATCGATCGGCTACCGCTCCGAGCCGTTTGACAGCGCCGAAACGCTACTTAGCTACGCCGACCGGTTCAGCTTCGATTGCATCATCGCCGACGTTCACATGCCTGGAATAGGCGGGCTCAACCTCGTTCGCGAGCTCCAGCAGCAGAAGGTCGGAGCGCCGGTGATTCTCATTACCGCGCTTCCTCACAAGCAGCTGGACGCGGAGGCGACCTCGATAGGCGCATTCTGCCTGCTCAGAAAGCCGTTCGAAACCAGCGCGCTGCTTGAGTGTCTCGACAGGAGTCTGCGAAGATGAAAGCGGTCTCGAGTGACGACGTGACGTCCTCTATGGCTACGCAATCGTCTGGTGGCGACGAAGCCGGGTATGCGCGGCCCCCGGACGATGCGGATCGGTCGCGGCATGATCGCCGGAAAACGGCCCGCTGGGAGAGATGGAACAACTGCTCGGAGCGATGGGGCCGGCTGATGCTTGCGGCGCGAGCGGGGGATGGAGCCGCATATGAGCAATTGCTTCGGGAGCTGGATCTATGGCTTCGGGCCTACTATGCGCGCCGGCTTCCCTATCCCGCCGCCGACGATGCGCGGCAGGAGGTGCTCTTGGCCATTCACGCGAAACGCCACATGTTTGCGCCATCGAAGCCCTTCGGGGCCTGGGTCACGGCGATTGCCCACTACAAATGGGTCGATCGGGTTCGCGATGCATCGCGCTACAGTGCGCTCGCGCTCGATGAGGACATCGCAGTCGAGGATCACGAAAGTGCCACGCTCAGCGCTGCTGCGCTTGACCAGTTGCTCGGCCGGCTGAAGCCCGCGCAAGAGCGTGTGATCCGCCTCGTGAAGCTCAATGGTCTCAGCATCGCGCGAGCGTCAGGTGCGACCGGCCAGTCGGCGGCCCTGGTGAAGATCAATATCCACCGCGGCTTGAAGAAATTGGCGGCATTGGTCTCCTGACGCCATGGCCGCCGCCGGCCGGGCAAGCGGGACGTCGCGCGAAGGAAAGACAAAATTGCTTCAACTCCAGTACGAGGTGCGATCCGGGGCCGCCGACCTGACGACGGCGTTCCGCTGTGACATCATGGAAGGGCTGAGCCTCGTGCAAAAGGCAGTTCCGGCGAGATGGCTTTATGACCGTCGCGGGTCGGCTCTATTTGAAGCCATCACGCTACTGCCCGAATACTACCCAACGCGAACTGAGCGATCGATCCTGGCGTCCGCTGCATCGGAAATCGCCGCGCTGGCGGGGCCCGACCGCGCAGTCATAGAATTCGGCTCGGGCTCGTCGGCAAAGACGCGACTGCTGCTGGCGGAGACGGCGCCCATCGCCTATGTGCCGATCGACATCTCGGGAGAATTCCTCCGGGAGGTGGTGGAAGACCTGTCGCAGGCATTCCCAAGGCTACCGATCTATCCAACAGAGGCCGACTTTACGTATCCCTTTGCGTTGCCGGGAGAGATTGCGTCGACTGCGCGCCTCGCCGTCTTTCTGGGGTCGACAATCGGGAACCTCGCCGTGCCTGCGGCGGTCGATCTGTTGCGGGCTATGGCGGTGACGCTGGGTACCGGATCGATGTTGCTGATAGGTATCGACCGCATCAAGGATCAGAGGCTTCTGCTGCCGGCGTATGACGACACGCAAGGGCTGACGGCCGCCTTCAATCTCAATCTCTTGCATCGGATCAATCGCGAACTGGGCGGCTCGGTTCCTCTGGGGGCATTTCGCCACCTGGCGCGGTGGAATGATGCGGAGGCGCGTATCGAGATGCATCTGGAAGCCACTCGCGACGCCCACTTCGAGGTCGACGGTCGCGTCTTCTCGTTGTCGAAGGGCGAGACCATCCACACGGAGAACAGCCGCAAATACGGGCGGAGGGATGCCTTTGTCCTGCTGCAGGCCGGCGGATGGAGTCCCATCGCCGATTGGGCTGACGACAGCAAGCTCTTCTCAAGCTCAGTCATACTCGCGGAGAAAATGCCCGCGCAGGCATCGCCCTAGGTTGCGTCAGGCTAAACGGAATCATTCCAACAATATCGCCTCAGTCGGCGCAATCCACAAACAGCGAGGTTCGAACCTATGTTGCATAGTGCGCGCGTCTTCACGGCAATCAACTGCGTTGAGGTACGACCATGCAACTCCGTTCACCCCTCATCCTGGGCTTCGCCGCTGTTCCCCTGGCCGCCCTGGCAGATCCAGTCGCGGCGCCGTCGCCGAAAGCGTCGAGCACGGCTGCAAGCGTCCAGGTGCAGCCGCGCGGCAATGATTTCATGCCGAATTCGCTCGCCGAGGATGCGGTGCAGAAGCGCATTACCGACTTCAACCGAAAACAGGAAGATCTGGAGGCAGATCTCGACAAGAAGCTGAAAATCTGCCGCGGCTGTTGACCGATATCCGGTTCAGCAAACAGCGATAGGCCTGCATATGAGGCGCACTGTCACCGGTTCATTCCGTCATGAAAGCGGGGGCGCGAACCACGAGCGGATCGCTCCGACCCGCGATGATTCGCTGGAGCTCGTCGTACGGGAATTGCAGCATCGAATGCGCAATATCCTCAGCATCGTCTTGTGTTTCGTGAACAACACCGATGCGAGCACGACGACGGACTTTCGGGCCGCGCTCTCGGCCCGGATCTCGATCCTGTCCGATGCTTGCAGGATTATCGAGTCTGCGCGAGAGCAGCGCGTGCCTCTTGCGGGGATGCTGAAGCGAACGCTCAAGCCGCACGCAATGTTTCACAAGGACCGGATTCTGCTCGCTGGACCGGACCTTGCGCTGGAGCCTCACATCGCGCTGTCGCTGCACGTCATCATTCACGAACTGGCGACGAACGCGAGCAAGTACGGCGCGCTGACATCGGCTGCGGGAGCCGTCGAGGTGATCTGGAAGAGCTTGCCTTATCTCGGCGGACAACGCCTTGCCATCCAGTGGAGCGAGCGCGGTGGACCGAAGGTGACCAAGCCGGAACGCAGGGGCTTCGGCACGCAATTGATTGCGAAGGTGTTACCGGGGGCGCAGGTCGATCTCGACTTCGCGCCCGACGGTCTTGTCTGCCGGCTTCTGATCGATCTCGGCCAGACGCAGGCCACACAAGCGGCTGTTAGCTAAGATAAAAGGATCGACATCATGAGCCTATTGACGAGCATTCCGCGGAAATCGTTCGCAAGCAAGCTGCCGGTATCGGGTCTGCTGGCGGGAAATCTGGACTATCACATCGTCCGGGCTTCGATGGTGATCCTATTCTTCTTCTTCGGTTACCAGAAATGGTGGGCGTACGAGGCGGATCGCCTGGAGCCCTTCATTAGCAACGGTCCCTTGATCTGGTGGCTCTACCCCGCTTTCGGCCATCAGGGGGCCAGTTGGTTTCTTGGCGTCTCCGAATGGACTTTCGGCGCCTTGATATTCGCAGGCTTCTGGAGCAAGCGCCTCGGCATTCTAGGGGCCCTTGGATCCACCTGGTACCTTCATTGCGACGGTCACGATCATTCCGTTCATGCCGGATGGTTGGGACGCTGCGGCGGGCGGCTTTCCGGCGATGACGGGCAATGTCCCATTCCTGATGAAGGATGTCGTGCTGCTTGCGGTGTCGTTGTATCTTCTGAAGCAAGACACGGTGCGGGTCGTGAAGCGACTTGCGGCTTGAGATACCCCGCAAGGCAGAAGCAGTCATGGCGAGCGCCATGCCAATGACCAGCAAGGCGCAGTAACACTCTTCCGCACTTTCGTGATTATTCGAAGCAGCCATCGCATTGGTTACACCGGCTTCGAAAAAAAAGCGCGATGCGCGGTGAAGTGTCTGTTGCGGGTTCGTGAACCGTGGCTCCCCGCAGCAAAACTTGGCAACGTTCGCGAGTCCCGTTACATCTCGGGACGTACTGACGCACGCTCTCGTCCCCAGCCCTCTATGCGCAGGCCGCGAGGTGATGCGTCGAGACGTCTGGATATGAAGGTGACGACGAGACATCTCGGTATGAGGCTTGATCACGAGAGGCACGAACTGGATCTGGTCGCCAAGGCGTTTCGGATCATCTCGAAGGAAATTAGCTATCAGGGATTGGCCAAGGCTCTCCTCATGGAGGCGCTGAGTTACTCCGGCGCGACTCGGGGGGCGATCTTGCTCGGCGGGCAAAGAGAGCTGCTTGCCAAAGCCGATGCGAGCTTCCCGCGCGAGAGGGCGAACTTCCTCGCCTCCTTCCCGCCGAACGCGCAATTCCGCTTGCCGAGTGATCTCGCCGAAGAGGTGCTCGATCGCAAGGAAACGGTGGTGAGGCGGGTTGACGTGGAGAGGTCGGCGCTAGTTGATCATGCGAACCTGCCGTCTGGAAAGATAACCCAGCTATGCCTGCCGTTGGTTCACCAGCACTGGGCGATCGGCGTTCTCTATATCGAGGCGGACGGAGATGCAGATATCTTCACGCCGCGATGCGTCTGGGTGATATCGATGCTCGCCAACCAGGCCGCCGTCCTATTCGAATCCGTACGCCTCTTCGAGGCGCTGCGCGAGACCAACATGTGGATGGTCAGAGGTCAGCAGATCGGGGGGATGGGCAGCTATCGCTGGAATACCCGGACGCTGCTCTCTCGTGGATCGCGCGAATGCTACCGCATTCTGGATATCGATCTCGACTTAAATCCCGTGCCATTCGAGGTGTTCAGGAGCCGGGTCCATCCTGAAGATTATCCCGCGCTGGAGCAGGCTCTCACCGAGGCGATCAGCGCGAAGTCGCCATTCTCCCACGACTACCGGGTGGTCCATCGAAACGGCAAGACGTTGCATGTCACCGCCGTCGGGCAGTTCGATGACGGGCCGACGGGAGACCTTGAGCTGGAAGGCATCATCACCGATGTCACGCAGCGGAAGGCGGCGGAGCAAGCCCTTGCCGACGCACGGAACGAGCTGGCGCGAGCGACGGGTCTGGCGTCCCTTGGCGAGCTCGCCGGCTCGATCATTCACGAGATCGATCAGCCGCTGACGGGGATGATCATGAGCGCGGAAGCTTGCCTCCGATGGCTCTCCAGAGATCCCGTCCAGGCCGCGGCTGCCCGGAGGTCGGCCGCACGCATCATCAGGCAGGCTCGCCGCGCCGCGGAGGTTGTGACTGGGGTGCGATCTCTCGTGAGGGGTACGCAGGTCCATTTTTCCGAGTTCGATATCAACGAGGCGGTTACGGAGGTTCTGCTTCTGTCGAAAAGGGAGATCGAGCGAGCCGGCATCATCGTCCGGACCGACTTCGATCGATCATCGCCTCATGTCGAAGCGGATCGTGTTCAGGTCCAGCAGGTTGCGCTCAACCTGGTGCGCAACGCGATCGAGGCCATGGCCGGGGTTGAGGAGGGGAACCGCATTTTGGCTCTCTCTTCGAGGGTCGCCGATGGTATGATTTCCGTCGTAATCGCGGACACGGGGGTTGGCATCAGCCCGGCTGATAGAGAGCGGGTCTTCGAGACGCTCTATACGACGAAGGGGGCGGGACTCGGTCTGGGACTGTCGATCTGCCGCAAGATAGTGAAACTCCACGGAGGACAGCTATGGGTGGAAGAAAACGGGAGGCGCGGAGCGAGGTTCACCTTCGTTCTCCCGCTTCGCCAGGCGGTTCGGACGTCGGAAAGCCGGTAGACATGCCTGCTTCTGGCATTGTTCATATTGTCGACGATGACCGCGCGGTTCGGGAGTCCCTTGGCGACCTGCTCGAGTCCCTGCACTACAAGGTCGCCTTGTACGGATCTGCTCCGGATTTCCTCAAGGTTGACCTTTCCGATGCGCCCGCGTGTCTTGTGCTCGATGTCAGATTGCCGGGTACGAGCGGTTTGGAGCTGCAGGAGTACCTGACAAAAATCAACGTCGGAATCCCGGTGATCCTGATGACCGCTTTCGGAGACATTCCGATGTCGGTAAGGGGCATGAAGCTGGGCGCGGTCGATTTTCTCACCAAGCCGATACGTGACCAGGATCTTCTCGATGCGGTCACCGCCGCGATCCGAAAGGACATCGATCGACGCGATGACAACGCGCACCTTGCGCAGTTGCAGGAGAAGTTTGCGCTCCTGACCACGCGCGAGCGGCAAGTGATGACGCTGGTGGCATCCGGTCTGATGAACAAGCAGGTCGCCAGCGAACTCTCGATCAGCGAAGCGACGGTCAAGATGCATCGCGGCAGCGTGATGCGGAAGCTCGGGGCAAAGACCGCGGCAACGCTCGTTCGAATGGCTGAGGCGCTCCAACTCCAGGGCTGAAGCGTCTCTCCGGAGCTGGCACCGCGCAGCCAATCGCCAGCGCCGTCCCTGCACGCGGACCCCATACCTAGGTATGGGACGGAACAGCACAAGCGTGAGATTGCCCGCCAGGGTGATGAAAAGCATGGTGCTCCTGTGCGGGGCTGCCAGCCGGTGTTGGCATCTCGCTTTAACCGGCGAGGTGACGCCACTTGCAGCTTCCAGCTTCAACGCTCGCATCCGTGCGATCAAGGCGTCTCCTCCGAGCAGAAGTTCGTTGACGACTGGACACAGCCATCCGGAGCACAGAACAGGGCGACGACGATGGGGATGTATGTATCAAATTCGAGTGAGAGTGCGCCGCGAATGGTTGTCTCCGCTTCGCCAATCAGTCCGGTGAACGCGACGCAAACGTCCAGGCCGTCCGAGGCGGCGCTTCATCCGACGGTCAGCATAACGCCTTCCGAGCCGGTGAAGCGCCTTGGAATAGGCTGGCGCTGGTGGTTTTCGGAGAGCGTCCACCTTCCGTTGGGCAACCGGATTGAATTTCGCTTTCAGGGATCGAGACACCTCCTGGCGTTATACAACGAGGGGGCACGGAAAGGCGGCGAGACTTCCATCGATGGTCTCAGTTCGTCGAAGCTGCGCGGTTCCGACCACAGACTGACCTTTGTCCCGGCCGGACGCGCTTACAGGGAATGGTATGAGACCGCCTCGTCGGCGCAGGTGACTTTCCTCTATTTCGATCCCGCCGCGCTTCATAAGTCCGACGACAGCAAGAACGGGCTCGCGCCAAGGATATACTTCGAGGATCCGCTGGTCTGGGAGACCGCCTCCAAACTGAAGAAGGCAATCGAGAGCGCGGAGACGAATTGCGCGCCCTACCTCGAGGCGCTCTGTGGCGTGCTTGCCCACGAGCTTTCCAGGTCTGATCACCATCTTGTTCGCGAACCGGCACCGGTCAGCCGCGGTGGTCTTGCAGGTTGGCAGAAGCGCGTCGTGGTCGAGTACATCGAGGAGCATCTGGGCGAGCAAGTCTGCCTGCTGAAGCTCGCCGAGCTTGCCAGGCTCAGCGTTCACCACTTCTGCCGCGCATTCAAGAAGTCGTTCGGAATCCCGGCCTATCAGTATCAGGTCCAGCGGCGTATGGAGTTCGCCAAGTCGAGACTGGCGGATCGCGCGGTATCGATTACGGACATCGCGCTCAGCCTTGGCTACGCGCAAACGAGCTCCTTCAGCTCAGCCTTTCGCAAAGCGACGGGTTGGACGCCCTCCGACTATCGCAGGGAGTTCGAATGAGTCGATCAGAAGGGTGATCAGTCGGGCAGAGGAGGTGACAGGGGGTTTCGTGCTGGGCAGAAAAATCCCAGGGCTGTAACCGGATCGTGCCGAGCCGCGAAATAGCTACGTCAGACCGCCGCGGATCGGCTGCCAACGGGTCATCCTTTTCACAAGACGCAACCGGCGTCGAGGGGAGCCGCAAGGGACCGCAGATGACGAGCATTCGATACCGCAAGGCGGACGTGGACGGACTGAACGTATTCTATCGGGAGGCTGGCCGGGCCGACGCGCCCGTCTTGCTGCTGCTTCACGGATTTCCGACGGCGGGCCACATGTTCCGCGAGTTAATCCCGGCCCTCTCGGATCGCTTCCGACTGGTGGCGCCGGATCTGCCCGGGTTCGGCCAGTCAGACATGCCGGCTCGCGAAAGTTTTGCCTATACGTTCGCCGCCCTGGCGCAGGTGATCGAACGGTTCACGGAAATCGTCGGACTTGCTCGTTTCTCGCTCTACGTCTTCGATTATGGCGCGCCGACGGGCTTTCGGATGGCTGTTCGACATCCCGAGCGTATCACTTCCATCATTTCACAGAATGGCAATGCTTATGAGGAGGGATTGAGCGAAGGCTGGAGCCCGATCCGTGCTTACTGGCAAGATCCGTCGCAAGCGAACCGGGCGGTGCTGCGATCATTCCTTTCGCCGGAAACGACGGCCTGGCAATACACCCACGGGGTGCCTGACGCCTCCTTGATCTCTCCTGATGGATACACGCTCGACAACCATTATCTCGCGCGCCCCGGCGCCGACGAGGTCCAACTCGACCTTTTCGGCGACTACAGGACCAACGTCGCCATGTATCCGGAATTCCAGGCCTACTTCCGCAAGCACAGGCCGCCCTTGCTGGCAGTTTGGGGCAAGAACGATCCTTTCTTCCTGCCGGCTGGCGCGAAGGCGTTCCAGCGCGACATCCCGGATGCCGAAGTGCGCTTCTTCGACACGGGTCACTTTGCGCTTGAGACGCATGCCCAGGAGATCGCCGCGGCGATCGGTAATTTTCTTGCGCAGCCGATCTCCACTGCATGATCAGCGCTTTCCGCCGCGCCAGACGCCAGGAGAACCATCATGCTTGCCATCGTTCTTGAAAAATTCGGCGGCTTGGACAGCCTTGTCTATCGGGACGTTCCGGACCCGGAACCGCAGTTTGGCCATGTCGTGATCGAGGTCAAGGGCTTCGGCATCAATCATGCAGAGATGCACATGCGCCGAGGCGAATGGGTCGAAGCGGCGCCGATCAGCGGCATCGAATGCGTCGGTCTTGTGACGTCGTGCCCGGGCAGAGAATTTCCCGTGGGGGCCAAGGTGGCCGCACTGATGGGCGGCCTAGGCCGGACCATCAATGGCAGCTACGCCGAGTACACGCGTGCTCCAGTCTCGAACGTCGCATTGATCGACGCAGATTTGCCCTGGGCTGAGCTCGCAGCGATACCCGAAACCTTCGCGACGGCATGGACCTGTTTGTTCCGAAACCTCGAGCTCCAGAGAGGCCAGCTTATTGTCATCCGGGGAGCGACCTCCTCGTTTGGTCAAGCGGCGCTCAAGCTCGCGGTCAATTCCGGAGCGCGGGTGATTGCGACGACGCGCAGCCGGGAACGGTTCGCCATGCTGGAGAAGCTCGGGGCCGCGCGGTGCGAGATCGAACGGCGGGATCTCTCAAAACATCTGGCCGAGGCGAAGCAGGTAGACGCAGTTCTGGACCTCGTCGGCAACAGCGTCGTTCTCGACTCCCTTGCCATGCTTCGCCGTAGCGGCCGTTCCTGTCTCGCCGGCTGGCTCGGCGGGCTTGATCCGATTCCGGATTTCAATCCGCTGCTACAGATGCCGAGCGGCGTGTACCTGACCTTCTTCGGCAGCTTCGTGTTCGGCACGCCCGGGTTTCCGCTCTCCGACGTGCCGCTGCGGGAAATTGCCGCCGACGCCGCGGCCGGCCGGCTGGATGTCAAGCCAGCCCGCATCTTTCGCTTCGACGAGATTCGCGAGGCCCATCGCGTCATGGAGGCGAACGAGGCGGCCGGAAAGATGGTCGTTGTTCGCGACTGATGTTTGCAAGCGTGGTATTCCGGGAGAGTTGAAATGCCGAATTCAGTGGCGATCGTGACGGGTGCGAGCCAGGGAATCGGCCGGGCGACTGCAGTGCGTCTGGCGCGCGATTTCTCGGCGCTAGTCCTGGTGGCGCGAAATCGCGCTAACCTTGAGGATACCGCAAAGGCGGTAAAGGCCGCCGGCGCCGAGGTGCTGGTGATCGATGTCGATCTGGCCGAGCCAGTTGCTGCCCAATCTGTCGTCGCCCAGACCCTGGCGGCCTTCGGCCGGATCGATGCGCTGCTCAATATCGCCGGTGCGGTACCTCAGGTCGAACTGTTCGAGACGACGGAGGCTCAGTGGGAAGCGGGGCTGGCGTTGAAGCTGCATGGCGCTCGGCGGCTCACGATCGCCGCTTGGCCGGCGCTCATGGTCGCGAAGGGGGCCGTGGTGATGATGTCGGGAAACTCCGCCTCCTTTCCCAACGCGCCGTATGCCGCGGTCGGCACCATCAACGCTGCGATCGTCGCTTTGGCCAAGGCCTTCTCCGACAAGGGAATCAGCGATGGCGTCCAGGTGAATAGCGTCCTGCCGGGGCCGGTGATGACCGGCCGTCGCCGTTCCTACCTCCAGCATTGGGCGCCCCTGCACGACATGAGCCTCGAGGAGGCGACGGCGAAGTTTCCCAAGGAGGCCGGCATCGCGCGTTATGGCGAGCCGGAGGAAATTGCCGAGCTGATGGCATTCCTCGTATCGTCCGGCGCGCGCTGGATGACCGGCTCGGCGTTACGAATGGATGGGGGCGAGGTGAAGTCGATCTGACCGGCGGGCCGGGCGCAACCGTCATGCGTTCGGACTGCGGGACCGCGGACGGGACGGATTATTCAGTCGACGCTTCGCTTCCAGACCCCGTCGCCGGCGCTTGCCGACCCTTTCAGTCTTCTCCAGTTCTGGATCTGAGAAGCACTTCGCGATGCCTGATCAGAATCTCGAGCCGCGCGGCCTGATCGTCGATTTGCTTGCCGAGGAGCTCTTCACCCACGGCGACAGAATATGAGGCGGCCTGTTCGATCAACTCGCGAAGGGTCGCAACTGCGGCGGCAATCTGGCGTTCGATCTCAGTGAGATGGATGTCTTCACCGTGCATGAAAGGTCTTTGATTTCGGAGTCTGGCGGACGACACCGCAATTAGAAGTACAGGTGCCGGGCACCGCTCAATTCAAGGACACAGCCGTTCTGGGTTCGCGTTGCCCTCATCAGATCGCCGCCGCAATCGGCGCACCTGACGAGCGCCTCCAGGGGGCTGCTATCGACGACTAATGCGCCAAGACTGGACACGGTGTTGCATGCCGCACACCGAATCTTCATCAGCGTGATGTCGGAGGCAAAGGGTTCTTGAAGCAAGCGTGTCCCTGCGTCACCACCGAGAATGAGGTCGGCGATATTGTCTGCCATGGCGATCATCCTCCTGATGGTCCAAATCGTTCCGTCTTGATACTGAGGGGATCGAAGCCGAGCTTGATCAGCTTGCTCGAGATGCTTTCGACGAACCCAGTGGGTCCGCACACGAAGAAGCTCGGATTGTGCTCGCGCGCAAAGCTGTTATCTGCGAGCAGAATCTCATTGACCCGCCCCCTATGTCCGCTCCAGTCAGCGGGATGCTCGCGGGTCAGCGCATAGACGAGGCGCAGGTCGCGATCGCCGTGAGCCATCGCATCGAGTTCATCCCGGTACACGACGTCGGCCAGGCTGCGTACCGAATAGATCAATGATGCCTGTACATGTGCGAGCGACCTGTCGCGGTGACGCAGCATCGCCATCAGCGGCGTAATCCCTGTGCCGCCCGCGACCAGGCAAATCGGCCCACCGCGAGTCTGGGTTCCAGATGAAATGCCGCCCGATGGGCCCGCGAAACTCGAGAGCGTCACCAACCCGCAATTCGTCGAGCAGATAAGAGGACACCTCGCCGTCGTCGACCCGTTCCACGGTGAGGGTGAGCAGTTTTTCCTCCGGAGGCGATGCGATCGAGTAACTTCGTTCGGCCTGATAGCCATCTTCGGCCGTGAGACGTATGTCGACGTGCTGGCCGGGCCAGTGCCCGGACCATGTCGCCGGCTGCAGGATGATGCTCTTCACGCGGCTGGTTTCGGCCAGGATGGCCTGCACCCGACCGGTCTGCCATGCGATGCTGGGCTGCTGCAGGGGTGCATCAGTCGCCGTCATAACGCTGCTCCCGCCAGGGATCGCCATAGTTGTGATAGCCACGCGATTCCCAGAAACCCGGCTCGTCGTTGGGCATGAAGCGGAGCCGTCGCAGCCACTTTGCGCTCTTCCAGAAATAGAGATGCGGCACCAAGAGTCGGGCAGGACCACCGTGCGCGGGAGCGAGCGGCAACCTCTCATAGCGCGTGGCAATCATCGCCTTTCCCGCGACGAGGTCGGCGACCGGAAGGTTCGTCGTGTAGCCGCCGTCGCAATGCGCCATGACGTAGGCGCCCGGCGGTTCGCTCACTCCGGCGACCTTGAGAAGATCGTCGAGGCTCACTCCCTGCCAAACCGTGTCGAACTTCGTCCACTTGGTGACGCAGTGAATGTCGACTGTGATCCTGCTTTGGGGCAGCGCCTCGAATTCGTCCCAGCTCCATTTCCCGAGCAACGCGCCGCCAAATTGCAGTGCAATCTTCCAGTCGGCGACACGGATCTCCGGCGTGGGTCCGGCGGACAGTACCGGGAAGTCGGTCGTCAGATACTGCCCTGGTGGCAACCGGGCGGCGTCGGATGTCTGCCGCCTTGGTTTGAAGCCGCGGGAAACGGGAGGTCGGTCCATGGCGCGTGCCCTTATGCAGTGAGGCGCGGGGTGTCCGGATGTGCATCGGCACGCCGTGCAGCCCGCTCAAGCGCACATGAACCCTGATCGATGCCTTGTCGATGGCCGTCGCGGTGAATGCATCAAGATTGCGAAAGACGAAGCAATAGCGACTGCGCAGGGGCGGACAATTTCAATGTCAAATGCTGTTCGCCCCGAAGTGGTTCAAAAGGAGGAATGATGACGAGCGCGAGCCAAACTTTGCATTCCGACGAACTCGCTTACCTCACTGCGCACGAGCTGGCGGCTCGCATCAGGAGCCGTGAGCTGTCGCCGGTTGAAGTGGTCGATGCGTTTATCCGTCGTATCGAAGCGCGCAACCCGAGCCTGAATGCGCTGGTCTATCTCGATTTCGACGGCGCTCGCGCGAGAGCGAAAGAGGCCGAGCGTGCAGTGGTCGCCGGCGAATCACTCGGGCCGCTGCACGGCATTCCGTCAGCGCTCAAGGATCTGTTCGACTTCAAACCGGGCTGGCCTGCGAGTCTGGGCGGTATACGTGCGCTCAAGCACCACGTCGTGAACGGCTACTGCATGTTCTGCGAGCGGATGGAGAAGCGCGGCGGAGCGGTGTTCCTCGGCAAGACCAACAGCCCTCTGATGGGATTCCGGGGCACTTGCGATAATTACCTGTTTGGTCCCACGCGCAACCCCTTCAACCTCGCCAAGAATACCGGCGGGTCCTCCGGAGGAAGCGCCGCGGCGGTGGCCGATGGACTGCTGCCGATTGCAGAAGGTACGGATGCCGGCGGCTCGATCCGAATCCCCGCCGCCTGGTGCGGTGTCTACGGTTACAAGGCGTCATTTGGCCGAGTGCCGTTCCTTGTGCGTCCCAATGCGTTCGGCACGGCCGACTCTCCGTTCCTGTTCGAAGGGCCTATCACGCGGACGGTCGAGGATGCCGCGATCGCGCTGAACGTCCTTGCCGGCCATGATCCGCGAGATCCCTTCAGCCTGATCGAGCCATCCGTCGACTTCACCGCCGCCACCCGTCGGTCCATCCGTGGCCTCAAGATTGCCTATAGTCCAAACTTGGACGTCTTTCCGATCGACGCAAAGGTCGCGGAGACCGTCGGCCGGGCGCTACGGGCGTTCGAGGAAGCCGGCGCTCACGTGGAGGAAGTGAAGCTCGGCATCACACGCTCGCAACGGGAGCTGAGTGACGTCTGGTCGCGCCTCTACATGCTTCTGAATCTGCAGGCGATCGAGAACATGAAACGCGATGGCATCGATCTGTTCGGCGAGCATCGCGACGACTTTCCGCCCGAATACATGGATTGGGTCGAGAAGACCAATCGCATGTCGGGGCTCGACTTCTTCCGCGACCAGGCTGTCCGGTCAGAGGTATACGACGCGTTCCAGAGCGTCCTCGGCAGATTTCATCTGCTGGTAACGCCGACTGTCGCGTGTCCGCCGGTCGACAACGCCAGCGACGGCAACACGATTGGGCCGAGGTCGATCAATGGTGTCGACATCGATCCTCTCATCGGATGGGGCCTGACTTACTTCGTCAACTTCACTGGCCATCCGGCGGCTTCGATTCCGGCGGGACTATCCGACGGTCTTCCGGTGGGGATGCAAATCATAGGTCGGCGAAACGCCGATTTCGAGGTACTGGCTGCGAGCGCAGCGTTCGAAAGGCTTCGTCCCTGGCAGGACAATTACCGAATCTGCCGCGAGCGTCCTCTGCGGGCGTGACGGACCAGCTAGCTGATCGGCCGGCCGTCCCGCAGCATCAATCTTCGGCGGCTTCGCGCCTGACGAGACGTCCAACCGATCTTCAGGTCAACGGCAGGCCACTTGAGGGCGAGGCCGACCTCCTTGTGTCGCGAGCGTTCTCAGGTGATGCGAATCATCACCCGAGAAAGCCCGCTTTCAGACCAGCCGACCTTGCATCCTCCCGGTGCGAGCGCTGTCCGCGCGGCGGTGCAGCCGCAGTCGGGCCATGCCTCTTGCTTGCGAAGCACGAAGCTCGCTTCGATCGCAAGATCGCTGCGGAATACATCAAGATAGAACAAGCGAAGGCAATCTCCATCGCGCAAGGGGCTCTGCGACCGATTATGTCGTTTATCGACAAGTTAACCGTGCCGGTACCCCGCGTGTCGGCCGCAGTCGCAGGAGGAAGCAATGCGAGTGGGATTCCAGGCAGCAGCGGCGATTATCGTAAGCAGTGCAGTCGCAACGATCCTGCTCTTCGGCTCGCTCAAGGATAGCAGCGCCCAGACCAATACGCGCTATCTGCCGGAATATACCGCGGACGGGCAATTGCTCCTACCGAAGAATTTCCACGAGTGGGTCTATGTCGGCTCGCCGCTGACGCCGAATGCCCTCAACGGCGGGCAGGCGAACTTCCCGGAATTCCACAATGTTTATATCGAGCCGGGTTCGTATGCGATCTATAAGAAGACCGGCGAATTCCCCGAAGGGACGATCCTGTTCAAGGAACTGCAGCTGACGCTGCCGCAGGAGAATGCCGACGGCTCGCGAACGGAGGCGTCGGGACGCGGCTACTTCCCGGGCAAGTGGAACGGCGCGGACGTGACCGTCAAGGACTCGAAGCGCTTCGCCGAGACCAACGGCTGGGGCTACTTCAACTTCAATCACCACGAGCCGAAGGCGCCAATGGCCAAGGTGAAGTCGAAGGACGAGTGCGCCTACTGCCATATCGCGAACGCCAAGAAGGATGAGGTCTGGACCCAATTCTATCCGCTGCTCGACAACAAGGATGCGCGGTGACCGCGTAATCGGCGGAAGGTCGGCATGAAAATCCTCAAAGCAGCTTGTGCGACCCTGGTCGTGATCCTGGCGGGAGCGTTTGCGATCAGGCAGCCACAGTTATGGGCGCACGCAGCGGGTGGTGCTTCCACCGACGCGCGTGTTGCCGACCGTGACGGGCATCTGCATGTGCCTGCTGATTACCGCACGACTTATCAGCTCCTCGGAAGCTGGGCGATTGCGCTGGACGACGGACGCGGCTCGAAGGAGTTACACGTCGTGTACGCTTCGCCCGGCGCGATCGACGCCTATCGGAAGGACAAACGCTTTCCCGACGGGGCCGTCCTGATCAAGGAAGTGTTCAAGGCGGCAACTTCTGAAATGACGACCGGCACCGTCAGCCGTGCCGACGTTTTGAAGGGGTGGTTCGTCATGGTGAAGGACGCAGCGAACAGTCACCCGGAAAACGCGCTGTGGGGCGACGGCTGGGGATGGTCCTGGTTCGACGCCGGCGATCCGTCAAGAACGACGACGTCGAATTACAGGGCCGAGTGTCAGGCGTGCCATGTGCCAGCGCAGGCATCCGACTGGGTTTACGTCGATGGATACCCTCCGTTGAAGCATTAAGACCGGTGCAGTCACGGGACATCATTCGATTCAACCAAAGCCAATCATCAAAGGAGCGACAGATGGCTAAAGAGGCGACGACGAGTGAGATGGGGATGTCGAAAGGACAGGGCGGCCATCTCTACATCCAGACCAATGAAGTCGACAATGCGATCATTCACTATACGCGGCAGGCGGACGGCAAACTGGTCGAGGTCGAACGCATCAAGACGGGCGGTGCCGGTTCCGGTGAGTTCAAGCCGATCAGTGGCCAGGACAGCGCGCCCAACTCCTTTGAGGGCGCTGGGAGTGTGATCATCACATCCGATCGGCGCTTCATGTTTGCGACCAACGGCGGTGACAACTCCGTTTCGAGCTTCCGCCTGGAAAGCGATGGCCGCCTCACGCTGCTCGATGTGAAGTCGACCGGCAATCCGATCGAAGGACGGAGCGGCACGGCCAAATCGCTGGCTTTCGCCCCGTCGACGCGCACGCTCTTCGTGCTGCACTCGTTCGGGCCGGATCATCTTCGGCTGATGTCGGTCGATGCCGAGGGCATGCTCAAGGCGCGGCCCGAGCGGTACACGGTGAACACTTCCAGCAAGCGAAACCGCGTCTCCACCATGGTCGTTGTCTCGCCGAACGAGGAGCTGGTGCTCGTCGGCACCACTTTCGATGAGCCGATTGCGCTGACGGGCCTGTATCCGGACGGCTCGCCCATCCTTTGGGTCCAGCGGGCCGGCGGCGCGCTGCACTCGATCGCTTCGAACGCACCGGATCCGGACGGCCTCGCCGTGTTCGCTCTGCGAAAGGACGGCTCGCTCGGCCCGGCCAGGTTCTACGATGCGAAGGCTGGTTCGCCCTTCTATATCGCCTTCCTGCACCAGCGTCCGAATACGTTCGTCATTGGCTATGCCGTCGGCGACGGGTGCTCCATGTGTACCATCGAGAAGAACGGCTCGATCAATATTGGCCCGCTCGTCAAGATCGACACCAGCGCGGGCGTACCGACCGAGCTGTGCTGGCTCGCCGTCGCGCCCGACGACCGCACGATCTACGCGACGAATTTCGGCTACGGCAACATCAGCAGCTACCGCATCAATGGTGCCGGCCTGGAGGTTGCGTGCGATCCGGCATGTCCGAAGGTTCCCGGCGACGGCACTGCGAGGGGCTTGAACGGAACCGTGACGAGTGGCCCCAGCGATAGCTGGATTACGCCGGATGGCGCCTATCTCTATCAGATCTACGGCAACGCCTCGAAGCTGGTCAGCTACAGCACGCAACCGGACGGCTCGTTGAAGGAGATCGGCAGCGTCAAGATTCCGTACAACAGCCCGCAGGGGCTGGCAGGGTTCTGATCGCAACCCGAAGCTGGGCGTGGCCGGCCTTGCCGCTCCACGCCCAGCTTCTCGTTGATCCGCAAGCCAAACATGCAACGTCAACCCCGAGCCCCGAGACGAATGCTTAAGGTGATTCATGAGCGCTCTCGTGGCAAATCCACAGCCCGTCCCGGCCTTCCGGGAGGAGGGCAGGATGCGGCGGAAAAAGTCGTCCTGCAGCGCGCCGAAGGGGCCGCGCGCATGGTGTTCTCCGGCGCGGCAAGCGATACGGAGATCAGCGACATCTATCAGAAGTTTCCAATGGCCATTGCCTTTCCGAATGTCGATGATCATCGGTGCAAGGAGGCGGTCCTGATCAACACCTCGGGAGGTGTCGCAGGCGGCGACGAGATCAGGGTCGATGTGGTCGCTCAAGGCAATGCGTCGGTCGTGGTGACCACGCAGGCCGCGGAGAAGGTCTATCGGGCGCTGGATCGGCCTGCCCGAATCCTGACCCGGTTACGGGCCGAAGGAGCCGCTCGACTAGCGTGGCTTCCACAAGAGGCGATCGTCTTCAACCAGGCCCGCATCGCGCGGCAGACCGAGATCGATGTGAGCTCGGGCACCGAGCTGATCGCCCTCGAGTGGCTGGTTCTTGGCCGCATCGAGAGCGGCGAGGAGGTTCTCGGCGGACATCTCCTGGACAATTGGCGAATTAGGGTCGACGGCCGTCTGGTGTGGGCGGATGGCTTCCTGGCGTCTGACCAGGTATTTCCGCAGCTTCGGAAGACGGCTCTGCTTGCGACCTGGAAAGCGATCGCAACAATGATCTATTTCGGTCCACGTCCTGAGAGCCGACTCGAGCGATTGCGCGAGATCGGTGCCTCGCTCGAATGCGCGTGCGGCGTCACGATCGTGGGCGCGATCATCGTGATCCGGGTAGCCGCGATTTCCGGCGCGGATCTCAGACGAGGTCTGCGCCGCTTCCTCGATCAACTCAACCACGAACTCGGATCGGGGCCCTTCGGGGTGCCGAAGATGTGGTCCTGTTAACAGCACGGCCAAGCGGGAGAAGCACCTTGAATCTGACGCCACGGGAACGAGACAAGCTGATGATCGCCCTCGCTGCGATCGTTGCGCGTAGCCGGCTCGCGCGCGGCGTCAAGCTGAATTATCCCGAAAGCATCGCATTGATCTCGGATGCCATCACGGAAGGCGCTCGCGACGGACGGACGGTCGCGGACCTGATGTCCGAAGGCGGCCGGCTTCTGCGCCGCGACCAGGTCATGGAAGGCATCCCGGAAATGATTCGCGAGATCCAGGTGGAGGCGACATTTCCCGACGGGACCAAGCTGGTCCCGGTGCACAACCCGATCCGATAGGAGCTGATGATGCGTATCGTCCTGTTTTGCGTCGCGGTGTTGAGCATGCTTGCTTCGCCGGCTTTCGCTCATCCTGTCCTGGGCATGAGCGGCTCGTTCGACGCCGGCCTCGTCCATCCGTTCAGCGGCGCGGATCATCTGATTGCGATCACATTGGTAGGAATGTGGAGCGCGCTCACGGGCGGATCTGCGAGAGCCGTGTGGCCGCTGACCTTTCTGATCGCGATGTTGGCCGGCTTCGTCGCGGCAAGCGCGGGACTTCAGGCGAGCTTTGTGGAGGCGGCCATAAGCCTTTCGGTGGTGGCGCTGGGAGCGTTCGTTGCGTTCGAGTTCAGGATGCCCGTCATGCTGGGTGCGGCGGCGGTCGGCCTGTTCGCATTCTTCCATGGTCACGCGCACGGAACACAAGCGGCTTCGATGCTTGTTCCCTACGTCGTCGGCTTCACAATGGCGACCGCTGCTCTCCTCCTTGTCGGTATGGTAGCTGGCCATTGGGGAAGAAGCGCGGCAAGGAGAGGCCTGATTCGCGCGGCGGGTGTCTGTGCCGGCCTTGTCGGGCTGCTGCTGCTCGGAGGCGTGGCATGATTCCCGGGGAGGTCATTTCGAATGACGGCGACATCGTCCTGAACGGGGACAGGACGGGTCTATCGATCACCGTCTCCAACACCGGCGACCGGCCCATCCAGGTAGGCAGCCACTATCACTTCGCCGAAGTGAACGCTGCTCTCACGTTCGATAGGTCCGTCGCTCGCGGATGCCGCCTCGATATTCCGGCCGGAACGGCCGTGCGGTTTGAGCCAGGTCAATCGCGCGAGGTTTCATTGATTCCGTTTGTCGGAGCGCGGCGCGTCTACGGATTCAGCGGCAGCGTGATGGGACCTCTGGGGTCAGGAACCGATGCGTCCGGCTCCAACGAATAGGGCGAGGAAGACATGTCCCATACGATGAGCCGCAGAGCCTATGCGCAGATGTTCGGCCCCACGGTCGGCGATAGGGTGCGTCTGGCAGACACCGATCTGTTCATCGAGCCCGAGAAGGACCTAACGATCTACGGCGAAGAGGTGAAGTTCGGCGGCGGCAAGGTCATTCGCGACGGCATGGGACAATCGCAGCTCACGCGCGCGCAAGGTGCGGTCGATACGGTCATTACCAACACGCTGATCCTCGATCATTGGGGAATCGTCAAGGCCGACATTGCTATCAAGGACGGGCTCATTGCCGCCATCGGTAAGGCGGGCAACCCCGACATTCAGCCGGGTGTCTCCATCATCATTGGACCAGGCACCGAAATCATTGCCGGCGAGGGCAAGATCCTCACCGCCGGCGGGATGGATACGCACATTCATTTCATCTGCCCTCAGCAGATCGACGAAGCGCTCTTCTCAGGCGTGACAACCATGATGGGTGGCGGCACCGGACCTGCCGCCGGAACGACGGCGACGACCTGCACGCCCGGGCCATGGCACATCCATCGGATGCTCGAGGCGCTGGATTCGTTCCCGATGAACTTCGGCATTTTCGGCAAGGGCAATACGAGCGTACCCGCCGGCCTGGTCGAGCAGATCGAGGCCGGAGCATGCGGTTTGAAGCTTCACGAAGACTGGGGTGCAACGCCCGCGGCGATCGACTGCTGCCTCTCTGTCGCCGACGACATGGATGTGCAGGTCATGATCCACACCGATTCCCTGAACGAAGGCGGGTTCGTCGAGAGCACGATCGCGGCATTCAAGGGCAGGACGATCCACGCGGCCCATACGGAAGGGGCCGGCGGCGGCCATGCGCCGGACATCATCAAGATCTGCGGAGAGAGGAACGTCATCCCAGCGTCGACAAATCCCACGCGGCCTTACACCGCGAATACGCTCGACGAAGCTCTCGACATGCTGATGGTGACCCATCACCTGGATCGCCGTATCCCGGAAGATGTCGCTTTCGCGGAGAGCCGCATCCGGAAGGAGACGATCGCCGCAGAGGATATCCTGCACGATCTCGGCGCGTTCTCGATCGTGTCGTCGGATAGCCAGGCGATGGGGCGCGTCGGCGAGGTGATTACGCGGACCTGGCAGACGGCCGACAAGATGAAGAAGCAGTTCGGGCGGTTATCCGAGGAGAGCGGGCATAACGACAATTTCAGGGCGCGGCGCTACGTCGCGAAATACACCATCAATCCGGCCATCGTGCAGGGAATGTCGCGTTATGTCGGTTCGATCGAAGTAGGCAAGCTCGCGGACATCGTCATCTGGGATCCGGTGTTCTTCGGGATCAAGCCCGACATGGTATTGAAATCCGGCATGATCGTTGCCGCGATCATGGGCGATCCCAATGCATCGATACCGACGCCTCAGCCGGAATACTACCGGCCCATGTTTGGCGCCTTTGGCCGTTCTCCCGGCAGAAATTCCGTGACCTTCGTCAGTCAAGCCTCGCTCGAAACGACGAGACAGCTGGGCCTGGCAAAGCAGCTCCTGCCGGTTTTGAATACGCGATCGATCGGCAAGCATTCCATGATCCTCAACGACGCGCTGCCCCACATGGAGGTCGATTCCGAAACCTACGAGGTGCGGGCGGACGGACGCCTCCTAACTTGTCCGCCGGTGAATACGGTTCCGATGGCGCAACGCTATTTCATGTATTGACGCGTTGCCGGCATGGTGTTGCGATGACAGATGAAAGCCGTGGATGTACGGCGCTTGCGCTCCTGAGGCTGCAGAGCTGGCTCTCGCCGTCGTTCCCGAACGGGGCCTATAGCTACTCGCACGGGCTGGAATGGGCCGTGGAGGCCGGCTATGTCTCCGATCGACGCAGCCTGATCGATTGGCTCGAGGCCGACCTTTGCTACGGCTCCGGCCGGAACGAAGCGATCTTCTTCAGCGAAGCCTATCGATGCGTCGCCGAGGGCGCCGAAGATGAACTTCCGGATCTGGCCGAACTTGCGGCCGCTTCCCGTGGCACGTCGGAATTCGTGCTCGAATCCGCGCAGCAATCGTCCGCGTGCCTTGCGACCCTTCGCAGTGTCTGGCCGGATCGAATTCTGGATATTTTCTCCGACCCGAGGTGTCCGCCCGTGCTGGCCGTCCTGCTCGGTGTGCGAGCGGCGCGTGAACGGATAGCGCTCGACATCGCACTGCCGGCATTCCTGCACAGCTACGTCGCCAATCTGGCGAGCGCAGGCGTCCGATTGGTGCCTCTCGGTCAGACCGATGGGCAGCTCACTATCGCGGCGCTCGAACAGGCGATCCTATCGCGCAGTGAAATCGCAAGCCTTGAGACCGTCGACGATCTCGGTTCGGCGGCCGTGATGGTCGAGCTCGCCTCCATCGCGCACGAACTCCAGTACACAAGGTTGTTTCGGTCATGACCACGATTGAACGCGAGAGCAGGTCTCTGCGCGCATCCGGCATTTCGGCAACCAACGGGCCGCTGCGCGTCGGAATCGGCGGTCCGGTCGGCTCCGGAAAGACGGCGCTGGTCGAGGCGCTGTGCAAACATTTGCGCGATTTCTATGAGATATACGTGATCACCAACGACATCTACACCAAGGAGGATCAGCTCATTCTGACCCGCGCGCAAGCATTGGCGGCAGAGCGCATTATGGGAGTGGAAACGGGTGGTTGTCCGCATACGGCGATACGGGAGGACGCGTCGATGAACCTGGCCGCGATCCATGACATGAACCTGAAGTTTCCGGACGCGGAGCTCTGCTTCGTCGAGTCGGGCGGTGATAATCTCGCCGCCACCTTCAGCCCGGAGCTTGCGGATTTGACCGTCTACGTGATCGACGTTGCGGCCGGAGAGAAGATCCCGCGGAAAGGGGGGCCGGGGATCATGCGATCCGACCTGCTGGTGATCAACAAGATCGACCTCGCCCCCCTGGTGGGTGCGAATCTGGGGATCATGGAAGCGGACGCACGACGGATGCGTGGCGCGCGGCCGTTCGTCTTCTCCAATCTGAAGAATGGCCAAGGTGTCGATGAGATCGCCGGCTTCATTCTGCAGAAGGGCGGGTTGTCCGCCGCGTCGCTCTCTGGAGGTGCCCATCGATGACGGATGATCACCAGGAGTTTGCCGGCGATCTGGCCGAACTGCGCCGCAGCATCGACAATCTGGATGCGGCGGTGGTGCATCTGCTTGCGGAACGCTTTCGCTGTACTCACGCGATCGGCGAACTCAAGGCTAGGCATGGACTGGTCTCCCGAGATCCCAAACGTGAAGCTGCGCAATTGAAGCGGCTTCGCACCCTCGCAATACAGAGCGGGCTCGGTCCGGATTTTATCCAGAAGCTGCATGCTCTGGTCGTTCGGGAAGTCATCGCCAATCATGAGGCGGTGAAGCTCCAATCGGGGGGCGGCTAGGCGGCGAATATCGCCGCATGCCTGCTCTGGCGAAAGGAAGTCCTGCCGAGAGCCTCCATCCGTGGATCCACATGACGAATGACCTGCGCAACTGCGCCGCCATTGCCCTGACGATCGTCGCGAGCTTCTGGCCGCGCCACACGATCGAGGGCGAAGCGAGAAATGCCGACTGTGAGGCGCTGAACAAGGCGATCGTCGATGGAAAGGAGCTCCGTATGCTCGTCGACTTTTCAGCCTGCCAAGTTCATGGTGCGAGCCAGGCGGGACCTCCGATCAAGGCGAGCATGCGGTTTGACGCATACATGATCCAGCCCGACGGAACCATCGCTTTCGCCACGACCCATTTCACGGTTGGACCGGACGAGGCGGTGAAGGAATTTCTGTCGTTCAGGGGGCATGCAAGCGGCAAGGTTGAAGCACGCACGATGATGCTTGAGGCCGTCAACGACGCCGTTCTCAAGGATACGGCATTCGATTGCGGGATTGGAGCCGCTGTCGAGTATCAGGCCGATAGAAACCTTGTCAGCATCTCCGTCGTCTCCGCGGGATTCTCCTCGGGAAAGAAGTGGCCGCCTTTAACGGCCTGCCCTTGGATGTTGTCCGCCCATTTCCGCCAGATTCCCAATGCGCCACCATCCTTTTCGTAAAAGGTGTCCAGTGGTCCGCCGGCAGCCCACAGATGCAGCATCGGGCACGCGATGCGCCGAGATGCCTTCCGGTCCGCCTCGTCATGCTCGATGTCCAGTGTTGCAGCCGCGCGGTATTCCTCGCAGATTGCATGCACACGAGCTGGATCGCGATAGGTTTCCGTGTATTCCGCTCTTATTTCGTGGCCGAACGAGCCTTCACCAAATGGGTTGTCGAAGACAGCACCAGGTGCACTCGAAAGGTATTGTTCCGGAAGCGGTGATTTCTGCGAGAGGAGGCTCCATGGCCAGTAAGTCATGGCGAATTTGGCGTCGGCATGACCCCACGCTTCTGATATCGGCAGGACATCAAACACCGCGAGACGTTGCACCTTCTCCGGGTGATCGAGCGCGAGGCGGTAGGAAACGCGGCCGCCCCGGTCGTGTCCGACCAAATCGAACTTGGTGAACCCAAGTTTGTCCATCACGGCGACAAGCTCCTTCGCCATCGCTCGCTCGCTTTGTATAGGGGTAATGATCTTCGGTGGAGGCCGGCACGCCGCTGCGGCCATAGCCGCGAAGATCGACGCAAATCACGGTGTGGTTGCTAGCCAGATGCGGCGCCACATGCCGCCACATCAAGCTGGTCCGAGGAAACCCGTGAACCATGAGTAGCGGGGATCCGTTCCCGTAGCGCCT
Organism: Bradyrhizobium sp. JR3.5; assembly: GCF_054057015.1. Taxonomy (NCBI): domain Bacteria; kingdom Pseudomonadati; phylum Pseudomonadota; class Alphaproteobacteria; order Hyphomicrobiales; family Nitrobacteraceae; genus Bradyrhizobium; species Bradyrhizobium sp. JR3.5. Next base: position 801,266 of record NZ_JBSRYV010000002.1, on the reverse strand, counting down.
GAAGAAAATTTTGTTGCCCTCGGCTTCGACTTCCGCCGTTTCAAAATGATCCGCCGAGCTCACGTTATCAAGGGATTGAGCCATGGAGCGCTGCGGCAGAATCGCCAACGACAGCGCGGCGCTCGACGCCGCAGTAATCGCCTGGACGAATGCGCGACGTTCGATGCTGGTGTTGTCCGCCATCTGCGATTTCCTTCGATTGGTGCGCCGCTCTCTTTGCGGCCGCCCCTCGATGGAGGTTACCGGGCGTCACGGAAACACGCTTTCGCAGGATTGGCGTGTTTAAACCGTTCCTGCTGAATGATGGCGGCCGGGGACCGACGCCGATCGGCCCAATCTTCGCAGCTCGAATGACTCTTGCTGTTACCCGCGATGGAGCAGACCTTTCGAGCAAGAGATTCGATCACGGCCACCTGCCAGCGAACCCAGGGAGCCGATCGCAAGAATAATCTTCCAGCTGTAACCAATCCGGCCGCCATTCCGAATGGTGGAAGGTGCAGTGGCGTAAGCGTGGCTGCGCCAACCGTCCCGAAGAAGAGGGTAGTCAGTCATGTCTGAGAAAATCAACCGCGGCCGCCGGCAGTTTTTTGGCGTCGCCGCAACGACGGTTGCCGCCGCGCAGGTCGGCATGACGGCGCTGGCGGATGCTGGCACGACCAGGAAGGTGGCCCGACATGTAGCTGGCGAATCGGAGGCTGCGAGAACGCACGCCACCGTCGTTCTCGTCCACGGCGCATGGGCTGACGGTTCCAGCTGGGCGCGCGTCATTCGGCCATTGCAATCCAAGGGGCTGTCGACGATCGCCGCTCCGATTCCGCTGACATCGTTATCAGATGACGTTGCGGCGCTTGAGCGCGCATTGGAGCGGACCGATGGGCCGGTCGTCCTCGTTGCGCATGCGTATGCCGGCGCCGTGATCGGCGCGTGCACGAGCGAAAGAGTGCGGTCGCTGGTCTTCATCTCCGCTCTCTGTCCGGACGAAGGTGAAACGGTCGCTGAAGTATTCTATCGCGATAAGCCGTCGGCGCAGGCTCCGAAGCTGGCGCCTGATAGTCATGGCTTGCTTTGGATGCCTGCGGATAGATTTGGCGCTGCCTGGTGTCAGAACGCGCGGCCTGAAGAGGCTGCGGTTCTCGGAGCGACGCAGCGACCCATAGCCGTCGCAGCCATCCAGGAAAAAGCTGCGAAGCCGGCCTGGAAGTCGAGGCCCTCATGGTACCTCATCGCTGAAGAGGATCGGATGATCAACCCGGCGACGCAGCGATTTCTGGCGCACCGAATGGGCGCGCAGGTTCGCTCGGAAAAGGTCGATCATGCGTCGCTGATCACCGCGCCGGAACTCGTCGTCGGAACGGTACTCGAGGCTGTAAACAGTCTAACCGCGCATCGGAGCAGCACGCAGCAACATGGCTGAATTGATCTTCAAGTGAAGCCCTTGTGCCGGCTTTCGCCGTCCTAAGGACCTTCCACGGTCGAGTTGTCGAGATGCGATAGCTACGAACCGGTCGCGACTATCAATGTTGGGTCAATTGTCTAGCGCGGTTGGTCCGGATTTTCTTGCCACGTCGTCGAGTGCTCAGAAATCCACTTGGTCGCGTCGTGCTCCGTAACAAAGCCCTTGATAACTTCCGTTTCGCCATCGGGCCATAGAATATCGATCCTCCAGCCAGTGCCGGGATTTTTGCAAGCCATGAAAGCTGGTAGCTGCTCGGTCATCAAGGGACTATGCGCCGACGGTGGCCAGCTACAAGCCGGGGATCCTGCCACACTCCGCTTTTTGGCCCCGGTCCGCAAACCGACACCGCCGCGAATATTCGGCGCGGTGGTCTCGCGGTTTGCGAGCACCGATGTGATGGTCGATTACCGCTTTCACGGCCGAGGCTTGCCCGTAGACGTCGGTGGCTGAGAGACCGAACGCGCTCCCGCCTGCATAATGAGGGAATTCGTGAGCGCCTGCTTGATGTGTTCGGCCTGTTCCATCGTCAGTTTCTCGGCGAAACGGCCACCTTTTTCCAACTGCGCCGGTCCCTTGAGTTCTCGATCGTAAACCATCCAGTCGGTGCTTCCTCTTCGAACAATGAATCTGGCGTCTAGAGGTGGGGTGTTGTTCAATGATGCCTCCCCAATTGGTCGGGCCGCTGGTCTCAGAATCACACACCAGGCGACAGTTTATTCCTGAACCGGGACACTGAAATTCCCGGCAGCAAGTCTCCTGCACGGTTCGTGCCATCGGCCAGATAGGATCGAGAATGATGCGCAGTCGCATTCAAACCTGCCGGACTTCGGCGGGTTTGTTCGGTTTGACGACTAGGTCAGTTCTTCATCGGCTCTACCGCTCCCCAGGCCACTAGGTCGGCGGCGGGTTCATGACGGAGATCTTGGTGGTCCGGAGTGCCACGAGATGACTGCGCTTATACGGGTGGCCCTGCTGGCGGGAGTAGCCCTTGCACCGCATGTAGCGCTCGAGTTCGTGGATCGGCGTCCACTTCGGCCGCCGGACGATATCCAGCGCGACAATCTGGTGGGTCTCGCAGCCGAGGCACTTCACCTCGAGGTATCGGTAAGTGGAATTGAGCGCGTCGCCGAGCGCCGGGGACGGTTGGGCCGGCCCCTGGTTCCACGCCTGGCAGGCTAGTATGTCGGCATCCCGTCGAGCATCGGCAGCACGCTCGGCCAGATGCCTGACCGTCGACCCGAACCTGTACTCGCGAGACTTGGATCCCATCCCCCATGATCGCGCCAATCTGCGGGGTAGGAAGCCGCTAGAGCTATCGGGCAGCCCGCACCCGCCTACAACGACTTGGTCAATGGGCGCCCGGCTATGGCGGGAGAACCGCGCCGAGCAGAGGATTTTCTCCTCGCCGGTAGCGCTCGCCATCGTGCGGACCCCCTCTGGTCAGCGGGACGAGGGACTAACCGGTGTCAGCCACGGAGAGGATGTCGGCCCATGACGACCAGCGCCTCACCAATCAGTCCGCAGGACGTATCGTTGCTTGAGCCTGTTCGTCGTTGTTTTGATTGCGTCCTGGATGCGGTCGAGATCGACGCCGTCCCGCGCGGTCACGTTGAGACGCCACTCGTCGCTTATGGGATCAACTTCCACATGGGCGATGTATTCGCCCCCGGAAATGCTTCGAAGCTCTCGAAGGGCAATCAGCTCCAGATCCTTTGCAGAGATCATCGTGGTGACCACCGCAGAACTCCTTACAATAACGCGGATAACTCTGACTTAGAGTCTGCGTTCCTAATGACACCAAAGCAGCAGCGACCGTCGTGGTTCGCCGCGGCGTGACCGAGGCCCAGGCTCGCAGGATCTATCTCGACTACCTCAACCGAGCGCAGCCGCATCGCCGCGGCGCGCGCACGGCTGCATGACGTGAATTTCGAACACGCCCCCGCAAGGACATAAGGCGATCTCGCTGACCGGTACCGGTCTCCTTCAGTGGAGCGGCAAACGGTGGTTTCAGGCAGCGATGTTTCTTTCTATTTGCCGGGCTTGTGCCGGCGTGGCGCAGCGCTTTCGTAAAGCGAAGGTCGGCAGTTCAAACCTGTCCGCCGGCACCACGCGCGCATAGCTCAGATGGCGAGCAGGCGCATTGTAGGAGGTTCATCATGTCGTCGGTCATCGGTGGTTCCTTGGTTGCGTTGGCGTGTCGCAACCCGATCCTACCGGAGAACTGCCGGTGACCATCGCAAAGCCGCCCGCCCGCTACGGCGCTATTGGAGGCGCGCGTCCGGGCCGCTGCTTTGATCCACCGAGCTACACCGCCTCCGGGGACACGACAACAACCATGGTGGCGGCGCAGGAGGACCTCTATGAGCTGCATTCTCGGCTCGAGCGCATCTGCAGAGAACTGCGCCCGAAATTGAGCTGGTCGCTGAACTGGGGTGAAATTGCCGCGCCGACCCGGTGAGCCAAAATCAATCGCAACCTATTGAGAAGACTGGAGCGGGAAAATGAACTGGCGATCCCGGCAGGATTCGAACCTGCAACCCGCGGAGTAGAATCCGCTAACTCACGCCAGAAATCAGGCTTCGCCAACCACCGATTGACCACCGAAACACCGTGAACAAGGGGCGATAAAGGTGGTCAATCGCAACTCGGGATGATCGCCGGCCGCCAGCCCTGCAGGAACACCAGCACCACGATAACAGCGAATCGGAGAGTCAATCACCACGTGGGTGTCGACAGGCCACCCGGGTCGGGTATTCCCGCGCCCTTGCGCAGAACGGCGTATGCAACCGCGATAACCACGTCCGCAAGTCACGAAGCCAATGCACCGATCCTGACGCCGCACATTCCCGCGATGATCGCGGGCTGCGGCGATGGCGCTCATCGCGACGCAGACATTCCAAAGGCGATTGGCATTACGTTGATCGATACCATGCGCGATCAGCACCACTCTCAGCCCGGAAGCAAGGTGCGAGTTGCGCGCCGCGACGAGCATGGCGCGGCTTCGGCGCCATCAAGACAAGGGCGATGAGGCCCGCGATTTGCTTGCACCGGTCTATGACTGGTTCACCGAAGGCTTTGACACTGTTGATCTGAAGGCGGCCAGACGGTTGCTCGATGCGTTCGTATCATAAACCGTTACACAGACCGAGGCTTCCGGAGTTGGCTCTTCTCGGAACTGTCGCGCTAGCTATTGAAGGTCCGGTGCCGGGAGTGAAGCGGACGTCGCGAATCGCGCGTTCCGACTTCCGAGTTTGACCCAGAGCGGTCAGTAGTCGGTCGTAGTCTCCGGGATCGCCCCAACGAAATGCCGTGCCAACCGATCGGCGTCACGTCGCTCCATCGGAAAGAGGATGGGACCATTACTGTCGCCGCTTTACCCGCTTCCAAGAATGGCGGGCACGGGTACCTGGAATTGGTCCCCTTTTCGGAATAGCTGGTCCATTCCTTCAGCGATAACGATGTTGATTGTGGAGAGAGCAGCGCTGTCTTGTGCAAGAAGAAGGGCCCTTTCGGTGTGGGGTCCGAGCGCCGATCGGCCTTCTAACTACCTGATCGACCTCATGATGACAGGGTCAATGTTGGGCGCCTATTCACACCAAAACTGCGTCAGAGCCCCAGTCAAACGCCGATTGACGGATCATTGCCCTTTCCTGTCTCCGGAAACCCGCTGCTGGGAAAGCCAACCGAATACGTGGTCGGTTTTGGCAAATCCCTGTCGGGTCGTTCGCACGTTGTTTCGGTGCAATAGACCGCACTGTAACCCGCGTTGAAATCAGCATTTTTCGTGTCGCCGTAGAACTTGACGATATGTCCGGGCTCTGGCGCCACGACGATATCGAGTTGGATCGGACAAACAGCCGGGGTCATCCCCGATGTCAATGGCGTGATCGTAAATTGCCTGTCGCTCTGCGGCTGGGCTTCCACAACGTTCTTGGGCGCGAAATAAATCTCGCCGACCGGATCTTTGAATTCGAACGTCTTGGCCTGACCCATGACGAGTTCGATCGTCCCTTCCGAGGGAATCTCTCGCGGCTCCGCCCAGGCGCCACCGGCCAGCATCGATAAACAAGCCGCCAGAACCAATCGTTTCATTGAAAATTCCTTCCTTAAAAGAGAGGGAGGCTACCATCACAACCCAATGGCGAACGGCGCGGCTGACGGTATTGGCGCGGCAGACCGATGGCGCAAAAGTAGTAGCGCGACGCAGCAATTGCGGATTCCATATAGATGGAATTCGGGAAAGTCGTAAAATGATAGTCGGAGGTTGGCCGCTCAACCTCCTATGCCGCGTTAGCCCCAGCTCACGCCCCCCGAGCTGGGGCGACGGCGGCCATCGATCGCTCAGCGCTCGCCCTTATCAAATATGTCGCGAAACCCGCGAGGCAGCCGTGGTACTCCATCATCCGGCTTCGGCTTGTTGCACTCGGACAGGGCGCCCCAGCGGCGCCGCACCTGCAAGCATGAATCCCGTCCACGGTTGGTCCGGGTGGGTCTCACAGACCCATCCGGTATCGTCGCAAAGGATGCATGCTGGCTCAGTCATCGCATCAGCTTGAACAGTTCGAGTACGTCAGCAAGCCGCAATTTTGTGCCCTTGGGCATATGCTGCAGCAAGAGGTGCCGGGTATCCGCGGCGATCTCGTCCCGCTCAAGCGGGCTGTGCGCAGCGTGGAATAGGCGCATCTTGGAAGCAAACTGGCGAGCCACCTCCGGCGGGATTTCGAGCGGCTTTCGTGTAATCGGCATATCCGGAAGATAAGTATCCGGGGCCGGATTACGAATCCGCAGCGAAGGCCCCGCTATGGGATTTCTACGGGGCCTTGCCTTGCGCGGTAGGGGTTCTCGGCCTGGAGAGAGTCGAGCCGCAAATCAAACTCTCTTCGGAAATCCGTCAAGACAATTTTGTCCCATCGAGATTCACACGGGTTATTTCCCGAACCGGACGTCGTTTGGGATGATCCAAGCAACAGGGCAGGTAATTTTCATTTCGTATTTTTTCAGCCCTAGCAACGACGACCCGCTGCTTCTCGGCGGACAGCGGTTGGGCGATCCAACTCGGCCCCAGCATGATCCGGATGCTGGGGCCGTTTTGCTTATGCCTTAAAGACGCGCTTCCAGTCGGTGTAATCGTAGATCCCCGACCAATGATGGACGGGCTTGCCGCAAGTTAAGCAGCTAAAGAGGCCTGAGGCAGGAGTGGAGCTTCGCTCCTGCGACGCAGAATAAATAGTGCCGCAGCCGCGGCACGAAAAATAGACCTTGAATCTCCCTTCGACTGTCCGAAACTGCTCTTGGCTCATATACCGTAGGTCCGCAGAAGTATGGGTTAGGGAAAAAGTGGAGGCAAAAACAATCCGCGTTAATGATGTGATACCGCCATCCTTGATCGGCTCAAACGCCCGCGCGTGCTCGCTGTTGAGAATCTCGAAGGAAGAAAGTGTGTCGTCCTCGACACGTTACGATAGTTCCGCAGAGCATGGAACGTGTTTAGGCTTCACTGCGCTGCGAATTCGTTGTTTAACAACGATGGACCTTCGGCGGCGATTTTATTTCCAAGACGTTCATTTGAGATCGGGTCCAAGAGGTCGCTGTCCAGCGCCAGCGGCCTCTTCGTTTTGCTTCATCGAATTGCAAAGGAAGCGTCCAATGCCGATACAGGTGTGGGCCGTTGCCGCTTCGATCGGCCGGACAGCCGTGGTTGGCACAATGCTGCTCTATATGATTTTCGGACCCAACTAATTTCGCCATGCCGCGATGGTCACCGCTCTCCCGGCCACCAGGTCGACGGCGGGTTCATGGCGGAAATCTTACTTGTCCGAAGCGCCACCAGGTGGCCGCGCTTGAAGGGATGACGTTGCTGGCGCGAGCATTCCTTGCATCGCATGTACCGCTCGAGTTCGTGAACCGGCGTCCACTTCTGGCGCCGCACAACGTCGAGCGCGACGGTCTGATGCGTCTCGCAGCCGAGGCACTTCACCTCAAGATAGCGATAGCCCGCGTTGTCCGCTCCGCCGAATCGAAAGGGGCCGCCTCGCGTCTTGCGGCCCCTAGCCGTCGTTATAAAAATATTCCTCGGGAATCACCCGTAGCTGCCTCTTGAACAGGAATAGGAATCCGCAGTTGAGCCAGTCTGATATCGAGCGGGAGCTCGTGCGGCTTGGGGCGCGTGAAGTCATCTGGCTTTATGGAGACCCGGCCGAGCCAATCACGAGCGGACATGTGGATGGGTATCTCCTCCCGACTGAATCCGGCGACCTGCTCGTCCAGCGTTGTGAGCCCGACGATCCCTGTGCCGCAGCGAGGGACGCAGACATCGCCTGCCTGCGTGCCCATCCTCATTTGGGCCACCTAAGGGTGATCGATCCCCCGCGAGTCTCTGCCGCAGAGGACAGCCTTTTCGCCGCGACCTACGTCAACACCTACACGCCGAACGGGGCGGTGATCGCCAGCAAATTTGGTGACAGGGAAAGAGACCGGGAAGCGGAGAGGGCGCTGGCTGAGGCATTCCTTGGTCGCGAAGTGCTGATGATCAGCACCCCCAATATTGCGAGAGGCGGTGGCGGCATCCGCTGCCTGGTTCAGCCCGTCCCCATTGCGGGTTAATCGTTGCTGAGCGGCGGCGCCGCGCTCGGCCACAGGGCGGCTTCTTCCATAACAATGGATAGAGGGAATCCGAACTTGTGATCCGCCGTGAGCCGCGAACACGCTTGGTCCAAAGAGGATCTTCAAGCGGTGCTGAGCAACATAGACTGAAATGACGACCCCCGCACAGCTCATCATCAAGCTTTACGATTGGCGAAGGACCCTTTGATCCATATCAACGGGCGGACGAGCTAACAGCGACGAGAGCTGTAATGTCGCAGGCGTGGCCGTTCTCGAAAGCAGCGTCCCACGTCGGTTATGTCCGAGAACCGGGTTAAGCTCGACGCCATCGGCAAGCGGTCAAACCGAAGCGACTGACCCAAGCGGGATCTTCGGCGGCGCACCAAGCTTGTCGTGGGCTGCAAACAAGCGTTACTATCGTCATTGCCAATCCGGGCGCTCGTGACCTGGACGCAAACGGAGGAAGTCATGCTGACACGCCGAGGTTTTGCAGGTGTCGCGTCATGTGCGATTTGTGGGCTGGCGGGGTTCTTAGCGGAGGATGCCTCCGCGCAGGGGAGTGCCCAACCCGCCACCACCTCGGGTGGAGTGACGCGCAAGGTCTTGTCGCAGATTGACGGCCCAATACCGGGCTACACGACGATCGTAATGGACGTCACCATAGAACCCGGTGTGGGGGTAGCACGCCACACGCATCCAGGGATCGAGTCGAGTTACGTCATGGAAGGTGGTGGGGGCGAACTTCCGGTCGAGGGGCAGCCGACGCGCATTCTCAAAGCCGGCGAAGCCTTTCAGATCCCGCCAGGAACCCCGCATGCCGGCGGCAAGCCTGCAGAGATGAAGACCAGGCTATTGATCAATTACATCGTTGAAAAAGGAAAACCGCTCGCGACACCGGTCTGATTGTATTTTGAATCGATGCGGAGGCCTGCCGGCGAGTGAAGTCGGCTCTTCACCAAAGCCGATCATGGTTCCGCTTCGCGGGCTCGTGTCCGGAGTTGCGGGAAGATCGGAAGTGAGCGCTCGACTGTCAAATCGACGGTAATGACTCTAGCGGACCCGCAAGAATTCTCCGCTTTGAATTTCTCGGCGCCAAAGCCGTGGGTTAATCTAAACTCGCGATCGTACGAGCAGCCGTTGCGAGGTATCGAAGGGGGAGTGCAGGGAATTGGCCAGGGTGGCGCTTCAACGTAAGCTAGCTGCCATCATGGCGGCCGACGTAGCGGGCTATTCTCGTCTGATGAGTCATGACGAGACCGCCACTCTCCAAACACTTTCCGCATATCGTCAAATTTTTGATGGACTGATCTCGGAATACGGCGGCCGGATAGCGAACACGGCTGGTGATAGTATTCTAGCCGAGTTTCCCAGTGCAAACGACGCAGTTGAATGTTCCGTCGCCGTTCAGGTTCGGCTGGTCGAAGCCGAGGATGGTCAGCCGGAAGACCTGGCGCTTCGTTTTCGGATTGGTATTCATCTAGGGGACGTTGTCGTTCAGGGAAATGATCTCCTAGGAGATGGAGTCAACATCGCTGCCCGCCTTGAAGGAATATCCGATCCCGGTGGCATTTGCATATCCGGCGCCGTTTTCGATCAGGTGGACGGAAAGATCAACTACCCCATCGAACCTCTTGGGCTTCAGGCATTGAAGAACATCACACGCCCGATCGAAGCCTACGCAATACGGTTACGGAGCCGTTTGGCCTCTTCAGGGGCATCAAAAGCAAATAATCCGGCCTCATCCAAATTTCAGCAACAAAATCCAATATTGCCGATCTGCCGACGGCGTTCGGCTGGCCTATTCTGTCGTCGGCAGTGGTCCTTATTTGTTGAAGTCAGCGAACTGGATCAACCACTTGGAGCTCGACTGGGAGCTACCTCTCTATCGCCATCTGTTCGTAGGTTTGACGAAACGGCACAAACTCATTCGGTACGATGCGCGTGGCAACGGACTGTCTGATTGGGATCAAAGTGAGCTATCGCTGGAAGCGTGGGTAAATGACATGGAAGCCATCGCGGATGCTGTGGGTCTGGAGCGCTTTCCCATCTTCGGCTTTTCGCAGGGGTGCGCGGTATCGATCGCCTATGCGGTCGGACATCCCGCAAAAGTATCCAAGCTAGTTCTGCTCGGCGGATTTGCAACCGGTAGATTCAGGAGACCATCAACCACGGCCGCGGATTTGGAGCGATACAAAGCTACTGCAACCCTCATTAGGCTCGGATGGAGCTCTGAGGATCCCACATTCCGACAGATGTTGGCTTCGCAATTGATTCCCGGTGCTACCAAGGAACAAGCGCTTGCCTTCAATGAAATGCAGCGTCGGAGCTTGTCGGCGGAAAGCGCAGCGCGATACTACGAAACGGTGAGCAACTTTGACGTCCGCGAACTTCTTCCGAAGGTAGCCGTCCCCACGCTCGTTTTGCATTTCCGCGATGATGCGATGGTTCCGCTTGAAGAAGGCCGCCTATTGGGCGCCGGGATACGAGGCGCAAAGTTCGTTTCGTTACCCGGTAAGAATCACTTGCCCCTGGAGAACGACCCCGGAATGCCGCAGTTCTTCGAGGAGCTCGAATCATTCCTCAGCGCAGACTGACGAGACTTCGACTGGATGCCTGCGATGGTCGGATAGCCGGCTGCCGTTACGCAGTCGTAGACAGGCACGGCGCGACATCTGCGATCGGACGACAAAAAGAGAGACCGCACGCATATCAAATGCGGCCTCTGCCATTGATTCAGGACGTCACCACCAATGGCGGTGATGATGCCGCCAACCGTAGTGATGGCCCCGGTGCCAGCCATAGTGACGACCGCGGCCCCAACCGTAGTGATGGCCGCGCCCACCGTGATGGCCCCACCCGTGTCCATGTCCATGGCCGCCTCTGACCTGGATAACGCCATCGTCTGTGCTACCCAGCGTATGTGGCGTTGCCATCGGCATGGCCGATGCCGACAGAATTGGCGCGAGCGAAAAAGCACAGCCAATAAATGCGATTGCGAGAAGCCGTTTCATCTTATGAGTCTCCACCCTTTTTGACTAATAACCCGACAGATTATCAGTTGTGTGTTGGAATGCCCGCTGAACAATGCGTTCACCTCCGGTTCACGACCGCTGCGTCCGGAGCCAAGCAGAGCGCGGCGCACTCTTGCGACGGCGTCGACCAAGAGCCCGATGAGCAACATCCATGGAACGTCGTTAGGATCGGGTGGTTGGTTGGCGGGGCTCACTCTGGAGGACAAAATGAAGCGCACAATCATCGCACTTTCCGCAGCATGCCTGATGGCTTCGAGCACCGCCGTTTTTGCACAAGGCGTCTCGAGCAAATCTCCCGGTCATGAGATGCAAGACAGGGGCTCCAAGAAGGGAAGCCCTGGCGCCTCAAGCTATGCGCCCGGACAGGAAATGCAGGCAAGAGGCTCGAAGGCTGGCAGCCCCGGCGCCTCGGGATACGCTCCTGGTCAGACGACAGGGGCCAACACGGGCATGAAGTCGGGCGGCTCGACCAGGTCCAAGTAGCCGGCTTGCGGGTCTTCCCAGCATTCGGCTGGGACGACCCGCGTTATCTCGGCCTTGGGCCGCGCGGCGCGGTGGCAAAGTTCAGACCTAGAGCATTTTCTGACCTGGCGGAATCGGAAGGGATTCCCTTGTGAGGCAAATCGTGATTCACCCTGAGGGCTGGTGATGGAGGCCAGCCCCCATGGCTAAGCCGCTCTCGCCGGACCTTCGCCTTCGCATTATTCGGGCTGTGGAAGAGGAAGGCATGAGCTGTCGGGGCGCCGCCGGCCGGTTCGGCGTAGCGCCATCGACAGCGATCGAACTGGTCAACGAATGGCGCAGCACCGGCGCTTGTGAGGCGGGAGCGCAGGGCGGAGACAGACGTTCAGCTCGGATCGAGGGTCATGCTGCGGAGATCCTCTCCCTGGTCAAGGCTACGCCTGACATGACGCTGGCCGAGATCGCTGACCATCTCCTCAAAGTCCACGGCGAGCGTTTCGTGCCGAGCGTGGTCTGGCGATTCTTCGATCGCCGCAACATCACGTTCAAAAAAAACATCGCACGCCAGCGAGCAGGATCGGCCGGACGTGGCCGCTGAACGCGCGGCGTGGAAGGCATCTCAGCCTGAGATCGGCATCCATCGGTTGGTGTTTATCGACGAGACGGGAGCCTCGACCAAGATGGCGCGGCGCTATGGCCGCTCGCCGTACGGCCAGCGCTGTGTCGCAGCGCTCCCGCATGGTCATTGGAAGACGACGACCTTTCGTCGGCGCCCTCAGAGCGACCGGCATGACTGCGCCGATGGTCCTTGACGGTCCCATGGATGGTCTGGCGTTCGAGGCTTACGTGACGCAAGTCCTCGTGCCGACACTCAGGCCCGGCGACATCGTGGTGATGGACAATCTCGCAGCACACAAGCGCGCCGAGGTCGGCATCGCAATCGATGCCGTGGGCGCCCAGCTCCTCTATTTGCCGCCTTATTCGCCCGACCTCAATCCGATCGAAATGGCCTTCGCCAAGCTCAAAGCCGCACTTCGAAAGGCCGCCGCCAGATCAATCGAGGCTTTGGACAACGCTATTGCCATCGCCCTGACCGCCTTCACCGCCCTAAGAGTGCCTGAACTTCTTCGCCGCAGCCGGTTATGACCGTGTCTGATCAGAATCTGCTCTAGAATCTTGGCTCTGAGCCGTACCGCTGATTCGCTGCGGCTCATTTCGACGGCGATGTCGACAGCATAGCGGCCTTCCGTGATGAGCTTATGCAGAAGGTCGTCTTCAGCAGGATCCCAGGGGCGGTTCTTTGGCATCGTGATGCAAATCAGTCTGTAAGGCCAATTCGTACTGGCGAGCCTTTTCCAGCAGCGCGTCTCTGACTGGACCAGGCGGCAGAAGCGCGGCCTGCCTTCGCGCCTCCCGTGCACATTCAGCGCTGACTTCTTGTTCTCTCGTCACGATTCGCCTCCAGCTCCTTGCGGACGGCCGCGGCAGAATTCCCGACCTTATCGACGACATTGCGAAGCTCTTCCTTCGAGACGCCGAGTGCATGAGCCCAGCATTTCATTTGACCAGGCGCATGCAGATCGATTTTTGAGCGCTCGAATTGATCTTTCTTCGTAAGACTGTTCATTCTCAAACAACTGCGGCTCGGGCGCTACGTTCCTAAGTAGGAACTGGTGGCCTGCTTGGTGTGTTCATCCGATCAGGAGGTGCCCCATGGCAAAAGCAGCATGGAAGCGACCGGGCTCACCCATCGGCAAGAAGGGCCCCACGCAAAGCCAACCCAAAGTACAAGCGCCGTTCGCGCCAGCCCTGGACGGATAAAGAAGTCAGACAGCTTCGGTCGCTGGCGAGAGCGAACACCCCAACAGGCGTCATTAGCCTAAAGATGCAGAGGCCGAAGGGCTCGATCGCGAGCAAAGCGCATCGGGAGGGCATCTCGCTGCGGCCGATAAACCGCTCACCGTACAACCGCCGCAAGAAGATCACGCGGCGCTAATTCTTGGTCGGCGGGTTCTCCTCGATGACCCCGCTCACATCGGGCTTCTCAACGCCTACATCAATGTCGTCGGAGCTGTTGCACGCGCACCTCATCCCTGCGCCACACTGGCAACCACGCGGATCCTTCGTCCACGGCAAATGCGGATGGTTTTCGCAGACCCAGCCCAAACCCCCGCAGATCGGACAATTGGGATTGATCATGCCGCGAGCAGGCGCTTGTAGCGCCGATATGCGTCGATGGCATGGTTCGCTAGCATCAGTGGCCGATGCTCACCAGCCCGCGCCATGTCGTCGATGTTGCGAAGAAGGAAGCGGCTCGCGTCGCGAGGATCTGTGATTTCGCCGGAGCGCTCAAGGAAGTCCCAGGCGATCTGAATCGACTTCTCCACGAGGATTGGCAACAGCTCACTCATAGGAGTCAAGAACAGACGTCGATCACGATGGTTCCTGTTGCAAATTTCGCGGACCCGCGGGCACATTATCTGCTCCTCGAGTAACTTAGCGTGCCATCGGGCAACGCCGCGAATGGTGCCCCCGGGATAATTGACCTGTCGATGTCTGTTTTCTCCTATTTCTGACCGTTACTGAACGTGCAATATCGGCTCATGAAAGCACGAAACCGAAGTCTGCTCATCTTTCTTGTCGCCGTTGTGGGTGTTGGTTGGCTGATCGGCGCAACCAACTTGCCGGGCGCATGGTACGCTGCGCTGCAGAAGCCGTCATTCAATCCTCCAAACTGGGTGTTCGCGCCAACCTGGACCATTCTGTACGTGATGATCGCAATCGCCGGATGGCGTACCTACCTACAGGAGATTAATGGCCTCGCCTTGCAAGTTTGGCTCGCACAGATGACACTTAATTTTCTTTGGTCTCCCATCGTTTTCCGATTGCACAACCTGGCTATGGGACTTTCGGTCATTGTTCTGCTGCTGGGTTTGATACTGCTTTTTATAGTCCTGCAATGGCAGGCCAATCGGCTCGCTGCGCTTTTATTTTTCCCCTACGCGGCCTGGGTGGCGTTTGCGTCGCTCTTAAACTTCTCTCTGTACCGCCTAAACTAATCCCGGCAAATTCATCGCACGCGAGCGTGAACGAGCCGGCACGTGATACCAGCGCATGCCTGGCGCGGGGCGAAGCCGCCGGGAAAGGCGGTCACTACCGTGACAATGTCGCACGCGCCGACATTGTCACGCAAAAGGACGCTGGCATTACCCGGCAGGAAATGCACGAGGACACCAAATCCGCAACGCCGAAGCCCGTAACCCCGGGCCTGGTTGGACGGTCGAAGGCCGGCAAGGACCCCACGAAGGTGGACGTCCGGAAGCTGGGGTCACGATGGCGCGCCCCCGGCGTCGCTTTGACTTTCTACGTATCCGGCGAATTGCGGGGAAAACCCCTTGGCAATGTAACCTACGTCACACCGGGGCCCAGCCGCTTAACCGAGACTATCCCCGCTGTAGATTTCAGCGAGGACACCATGGAGCACGAGTTCTGCAAGGAGAGGGCACGGACCGTTCGCGCGCTGGCCGAAGAGGCTGATCCGTTTATCAAGCTGCGCCTTCTGCAGCTAGCGGCCCACTACGAACGGCGCTTTGTGCAATCTGAAGCGCCAATCAGCGGCCGCTCGCCACGATCGCAAATTCCTCCACCGCCCAGAGACCACGAGTAATGCTTGGCGATCAACATAAAGCTGAGCACAGCGCCCGTGATAACTGCAATCACCAAGCCATTGAAGAAGCTATGGCGAGCACTCGTCCAGATCAGAGCACGCCTGCGCCACGCTCGCGCCTCGCGCGATTGGAGCGTCACGCTGAACGGTGTTTCGCCTCTTGGCTGATTTCTCGCTCATGGAAGGGGTCGCCGTCACCAACTCAACGCGCACGACGGCACCGTCTGAGGACCTTCAGGTCACACGCTTAAGTAGGGTGATTTTGGTGAACGATCGGTTATCGATCAGGAGAATTCGAAGTTGGCGAGGGGATAAGCCGGCGCATCAGTCCGATTTTTGACGGGCGGTTAACCGATCTCGCCGACACTTTGCACCCAGCCAGACCGGAGACGTGGAAGTGTCCTTCCAACTGACCGTCTTGAAAGTGCTGGCCGGCCAGTCCGCCGGGCGGGCCTCCGTTGCCGACTTACGGCACGCCGTTGCAATCTTGATGAACAGCGGCAGAGACTGGACCGAGCGCATGAAGCGGTTGGCCGAGCATGCGCCGGACCTGAATATCTTCTCGGCGAAGTTCGTGCTTCGCGATGACGCGGGCTGGGAAATCACGGCGGAGGGGCGGCTATTCCTGGCCGCGTTAGAAACTGCGGTCGCTGTTCGAAGATCGCCGCTTCGATCAGTGGACGATCCGCCAACCACTGAACCCGCTGCGCCGGGGGCGACAGATGCGTCGAGATTGCCTGATCCTCCTCGAAAACGTCGTCAACAAACGCGGCGCCGCCGCGGCAAGGGCCGATCAAATCGACGGACGGCGTCGTGAAGCGTACGGATGCTCAATCGCGTGACGCGATTGCGAATCCTCGCTTGATCGCGATTTGAAAAGCAGTCTTGAGATCATTCACGACGTTGTCAGCCGCGTTAAAGTCCGGCGACCGGCCGTCAATCGAAGGCAGTCATAGGCCTGCGCCAGCAGAGTAGCGTTGTAGGTACGCCGTTCGAACCTGCGTCGACGACGCCTCCAAAAGTGCTCCGATCAGAACGGCCATAGGTAACATCTCAAGGGTACTCCACGAGTTCACGAGTTGCCGCGCTGACGCGATTGATCTGAGTCGGACGCACTCGATCCTCCACTCGTCACCGGCATTGCGAACAACGGGCGCAGAGTAATCAGGGAAAGGCGACGATGGCGCTTCATATACTCCCGAGATTTCGAGCCCTTGCGATCAGAAGGCAGGGCTCGAACGGCGCAGCAAATTGTCAATCGGTTGAAGTGGGGAAGAGGGCGGCCCTACTGCGCATCGTGGCTGTGGATAGAGACGCCTAAGTTTGGCCGAAACCGCCCGCATGCTCAGCGAGCCATCCAGGGGACAATCCGCGTGATGGTGTGTCCTCCAGCAACGGCGTCGCCGAGGCTGTCACGGCTCTTCAATGGGTGTGGATCGCGTCGTAAGCGTGAGCGCCAAAGATGACGGTACTTACAAACAGCAGACCGATGATCGCGATTTCCATCATGACACTTCCCCTTATCATTTTGAGGCAAGTGGTATCAGCCGAGTGTTTCCGGCCGGTTTCGCCAGCTGGTGAAAACGGTTTCGCGGGCCGCGTCCTGACGCGTCGGTAAGCGCCAGCAATTGGTTGTACCGGGCCTTGAAAAGCGAGCATGTTGTCGGAAACTCATCCGCGCTGGGCATCCAGCACAGCCTCAAAAACTGCGAGGGAAGGCCATGGAGCGGGGGTCCGGTGGCGACTTATCGGCAGGGCGAGCACCCGGGTGAGCGGCGAGATGTCCTTGAGATTAGGCAGCTTCGAACTCACGCGACGGGGCAGGCCCCAACGACCTCCGTTGTTTTTATTTATCTTTCCATTCGCTACTTGCGTTGGGGACGCAGATGCTGGTGCAGGTAATGGAAGGACTTGTAATTTACAATCCGAGCGGCCTTCGGGTGATGGGCATGTCTAAGCCATCGCATGACAACGCCGCCAAGCTTAAAATACTCGCTGGCGGCGTTTGTCTAGCCCGGGAAGGATGTGCAAAATCCCGACAGATAAAGGTCAGCACGAAGCCTGCCCTGGTTCAGGTCTCGAACGGGCTACTACCTCTGACTAAACGTCTTTATACGAACAGATGATCTTTCGGGGGCGTTTCCCCGCGACTCATAAATTTCAGCATCTCGATCGCGAAACGCTCTTCGGAGAGGCGACGTTCGATGAAGTGAGTCTCGATATCGCTAAGTTTGGTGCGCAGCAACCCTTGGTAGCGCTCGATGTTTTGCTCGTGCATGCGCAGCATCGCAATTTTTCGCTCTTCCATGTGTGCCCCCTACGCTTTCGGAGGTGCTTTCGCGTCGGTGCCGTAACCGATTACATGCAAGAATCTACGCCACGATGACGGTCGCTTCGCCGCGACCGTCAAATTTGGAGTATGCTTTTCCAACCACTGAACGTAGACGAGCAGCCTACGCCGGGAAAACTCGGCAATTCCAGTGCAGCTTGTGCCAATCGTCGCCCGTAGGATTACGGGGCGTCAACTCGCCCGACAGACGAGCATCGGGAAGAAGCGGCAATTCCTTTGACCCTGGGGAACCGAGCGTGCAGTCTTGGAACATCGGGTCACGCCCCGACAGTATAGGAATAACTGGCCTCAGCACCGGCCCCTAGGCCCCAGGTGCTGGGGCCTTTTCTTTTGGGCGCCCGCGTGGACCCTCCCCTTTTCATTTCAGGTAAACAGGTCTTTCCCGGCCTGCTTCATCCGCACGAACGTCCCGCTCTCGTGGTACTCGAGCCAGCCTTGGCCGATCGCGTGCTGTAGTCCCGCCCAATATTCGGCCGGCGTCGCCTTGTCCTGGTCGATCATCGGACGGTTGGTCTTCTCGATGTAGATCCGGCCATCCTGGATGGGCTCGAATGCCCGCGCGTGTTCCATGATCCTGCGGGCGGCTTTCTCGGGATTGGCGTAAGGACGATCTGCGGTGAGTTTCATCGGCGGAGAATCACGACTTCCATCCCGCACTGAATGGCATCGCGCGACCGACCCTGTCATGCCAATTCGGAACGATGTTCGCAGCGCCAACGGCGACGCAGCCGGTGCACACCAGTCGCCAGCCAACGCGCGACCATGGCTGATCTTGGGGTAGGGCGTCCAGCCTGAAATCGACCAACCGATCGCAACCGCCGTGGCACTGGATATTGCAGGTAACGTGGCCGTCCGCGAGCCAATCAGCCGGACTTCCCGGCGGGTAGCGGCCGGACCATTTCGTGGATCGACGCTGGTGCATGGCCGGATGATGGCGCCGATCGCATGCGGAGAGAAGCCGCTAGGAATCGGCCGCCTATGGGTGGCGATCACCAATGGTGGGTCAATTGTCTAGCGCGGTTGGTCCGGATTTTCTTGCCACGTCGTCGAGTGCTCAGAAATCCACTTGGTCGCGTCGTGCTCCGTAACAAAGCCCTTGATAACTTCCGTTTCGCCATCGGGCCATAGAATATCGATCCTCCAGCCAGTGCCGGGATTTTTGCAAGCCATGAAAGCTGGTAGCTGCTCGGTCATCAAGAGACTATGCGCCGACGGTGGCCAGCTACAAGCCAGTGATCCTGCCACACTCCGCTTTTTGGCCCCGGTCCGCAAACCGACACCGCCGCGAATATTCGGCGCGGTGGCCTGTTTTGATAGAGGTTGGGTAGCTACATATTGAATATCACCGCTCGGCCGCTTGGCAATTTACCGGTGACTGAGAGCATCATGCTCCCGCCTTCCACGAAGCAAGGAAGTGCGTCATGCAGCAACGGCATCCTGTCAAATATTCCACGTCGCTTTATCAACGCTTGAACGAAGAAGCGCAGCGCCGGCGCAAAGAGGCAAGAGGAACTCCACCGGGCATCGAGCGCGAACGACTCCTGCGCCGAGGCACTTCACCTCGAGGTATCGGTAGGCGGCGTTGAGCGCGTCGCCGAGCGCCGGGGACGGCTGGGCCGGCCCCGGAAGGCGAGCATGCGGGCGTTCCACGCCTGGCAGGCCAATATGTCGGCATCCCGTCGAGCATCGGCAGCACGCTCGGCCAGATGCCTGACCGTCGACCCGAACATGTACTCGCGAGACTTGGATCCCATTCCCAATGATCGCGCCGATCCGCGAGGGTGGGAAGCCGCTAGAACTATCGGGCAGCCCGCACCCGCCTACAACGACTTGGTCAATGGGCGCCGGCTATGGCGGGAGAACCGCGCCGGGCCGAGGATTTTCTCTTCGCCGGTAGCGCTCGCCTTCGTGCGGACCCCCTCTGGCCAGCGGGAGGAGCGGCTAACCGGTGTCATCCACGGGGAGGATGTCGGCCCATGACGACCGGCGCCTCACCAATCAGTCCGCAGGACGTATCGTTGCTTGAGCCTGTTCGTCGTTGTTTTGATTGCCTCCTGGATGCGGTCGAGATCGGCGCCGTCCCGGGCGGTCACGTTGAGACGCCACTCGTCGCTTATGGGATCAACTTCCACATGGGCGATGTATTCGCCCCCGGGAACGCTTCCAAGCTCTCGAAGGGCAATCAGCTCTAGATCCTTTGCAGAGATCATCGTGGTGACCACCGCAGAACTCCTTACGACAACGCGGATAACTCTGACTTAGAGGCCTGTGTTCCTATGGCCCCGAGCGGAGGACGAGCGACGAAATGACACCGAAGCAGCAGCGACCGTCGTGGTTCGCCGCGGCGTGACCGAGGCCCGGGCTCGCAGGATCTATCTCGACTACCTCAACCGAGCGAAGCCGCATCGTCGCGGCGCGCGCACGGCTGCATGACGTGAACTTCGAATACGGGATGGTCGCCCCCAAGGACATAAGGCGATCTCGCTGACCGGTACCGGTCTCCTTCAGTGGAGCGGCAAACGGTGGTTTCAGGCAGCGATGTTTCTTTCTATTGGCCGGGCAGGTCCCGGCCGTTTGAGAATTTCTCGCCGGCGTGGCGCAGCGGTAGCGCCGCGCTTTCGTAACGCGAAGGTCGGCAGTTCAGATCTCCGCCGGCGCCACGCGCGCATAGCTCAGATGGCGAGCAGGCGCATTGTAGGAGGTTCATCATGTCGTCGGTCATCGGTGGTTCCTCGGTTGCGTTGGCGTGTCGCCACCCGATCCTACCGGAGAACTGCCGGTGACCACCGCAAAGCCGCCCGCCCGCTACGACGCTATTGGAGGCGCGCGTCCGGGCCGCTGCTTTGCTCTACCGAGCTCATCACCTCCGGGGACACGACCACAACCATGGTGGCGGCGCAGGAGGATCTCTATGAGCTACATTCTGGGCTCGAGCGCATCTGCAGAGAACTGCGCCCGAAATATGAGCTGGTCGCAGTCGCTGAACCGGGGTGAAATTGCCGCGCCGCGTATGGTGCGCGGTGGGGGCGCGCTCATTCGAGCGCGCGGTTCCTCAAGTTGGGCTGCTTGTTGATTTAGAGCGAGGGGGCCGACCCTTCTTTACACAGGCTAATGCGGTGGAGCGAAGCCGCGTGCAGAATGGGACCCTCGACGACTCCACCTTTGGCCTCAGTGTACACTCGCGCGCTGGGGCCATTTTTATCGAGCCTAAGGCTCGACGATAATCCGGAAGGCCTTCCTCTGTTCGGCCGTCGCCCGAGCACGATCCAGAGCCATTGGGTAGATCAGCTGCTCGTTGAGTTTGACCTCATAGAGGATCGCGCCAGTCTCCGACACCAGCGTGAAGAGCCAGAACCGGCGCCCGGCTGGCGGGTACCCATGTTCGCGTTCATAGCGGGCGGTGTAGACTTCGACGTCAGCCATCAGCCTTTGTTCCTTCCGAAGCGCCTGCTGGCGTCCGGGGTGTGGTGATGCCAGAGCAAATCTGGTTGGCCGCTTCGGGCCCTCAGGAGAGGCAGCCTTCCGCAATCGCCGATGGAGGGCAAGGCCGGGCTTCTACGGGGCGCTGAATCGACCGGAAATGACCTGGTTAAAGTCGATCACTTCGCTCCAGTCGCGCCGGGTGTCGACATAGCCGACCTTGCCGCATGCGGTGTGCGCGGAGATGTCCACCCAGTCCCAGTCTGGAAGATCCTCGAGCTTCAGCCGTCCGCTGTGGTGCTGGCACCCGACACAGAAGACCAGCGCCGGTCTTGAAGCCGGCGTTTCGGTCGACGGGGCCGGACCAATATCTGAGGAAACAAGCGGGCTTCGTGCGCCAGGGCGTGCGCCCATGATCGCGTACGGAGCAAGACCGCCAGGATTTGCCGGTCAAACCGCCCGTTGCGCTATTGGTTGGTCAATTGTCTGTCTGCGGCGTCCGGCAACCTCGTCGCCAAGGCTCTCCGCCACTATGGCCAGAGGTCGATTGCTGCTTTCCCAGCCGGTGCAGCACCAGGTGCACCGGCGGCGATGTTTGGCCGCCCCAGTCATTTAGGAGGCGCGACCGTCGTTTTTGTCGATCCGTCCGGCGCCGGCTGCATCCCTGGCGGGCTTTGCCCCTGGGGGCTTTCTGGTGGCGCTCCGCCTGAGCCTGTGTTGATTGGGCCAGTCCAGCCTTGGGGTTGCAATTGACCTTTGTCTTCGGGAGCCGAACGCCCAGTTGGCGCATTGACGTCCCCTTTTGTCGCAGGCTGCGCCGTGGCTAATCCGCAGGACAGCATAAGGAAAATCAATGCTAATCGGTCCCGCACTGAAACCTCCAGTGGCTTCGTACTGAAGCAAACAATCGGATATGCACCTCAGTTCCTGCAATGGCCCAAATGTCGGATCGGCGCCGACACAGAACACAAGCACCGTCTTGAAGCCGGCGTTGCGATCGACGGGGCCTGTCCAGTATCTGAGGAACTGAGCGGGCTTGCGGCGCCAGGGCATGCGGCAATGATCGCGCCGATCGCGCGGAGGGAAGCCGCTAGCAATCGCGCGGTGGCGGCGTGCTCAACAAGAGATCGGGTCAAGGCGTGGAATTAAACGCCATCATGCGGCGGCGTCGACGCTCGCAATGACACTGCGCATGTCGCAGGCTAGTTGGCGGTAGTGCGCCCCCAAGCGCAAGTAGAGTTCTCGCCTGCTTCCATCCGCCTCCCGGCCAGCGATCAAATCGCATTCCGCGGCGAGACTCTCAAATCGTTCCAGCTTGGCAAGCAGAGCAGTCATAGGGGGGCCCCTGAACGCTTACTGAGGGACCAACCACGCTACACCTTTAGATTAGTTCTCGGTGAACATCGTTATCAAGCAGAACTATTTTTGCTATCGGGACCGAAACGCCCCTTTCGCCCGGCGCTTAGTCCGTTTGCGCCATAGCCCTTCGCCCACGGAGGGTGCAGACTTTGAGCCGTCAGGATTTTGCATCACCTTCCTGGGTCCAGAGCAGCCAATGGCCCGCCCCGCACGCAGTTTAAGCGGGAGCCGCTGTGCTGATGAACCGAACGGCCCGTTGCAGCATCCCGCTCCCCGCGCGCACGGAGGGCCCGGGCCATCATGGACAAACGACCGATACCCATCGGTGAACAAATCATCACCATCGTCTTGCTGGTGATCTTCGCGCTCGTGATTTGGTACGGCGCCATGATCTGAGACTTGTCGCGCGAAGCGACGCGCGGAAATTTACCGCCTTTCTGCAGGGGCGCCGAAGTCGCTTGGGGGCAGCGGGGGTGGCGGCGACGGAGTTTCGGCCGCAGTAGGCGCCGCACCAACGCAGTCACCCGCCCAGAGCTTGGTGCCTCTGACCGTTCCAACCAGAGGGGCTCGGTCGGTACCGTCAACCCGATCTCGGCCAGCCGGCGGATGGCTTCTGAGCGGGTGGGTTCGTCAGGCTGTACAGCGGCCCATGCGTCGACCGCTTCGATCAATTCATCCGAAGGTTGTGCGCGGGATCTCGACCGGTTGCAGGACGACCTGCGCCGGGTCTTTCCCCGCCGATGCGTTTTGGTATCGGCGAACACGCGAGATCGACCGATCGATCAGGGATCAGATCGAGAGGCGTCCGACCCCGGCGCACGCCGCTGTCGCTCTCGGACGTGCACCAGATTGAGCCTAACGCGGGGACGGCGTGAAGATCGAGGAGTGGCATTGCCGTGAAGCCGTGATGCTGGCAAGCCAACTTCCGGAAAAAACCGAGGACGCGTTGCTGTATTGTGCTTGGCAACTGAGCTTGTGGCGGACTTCCTGACCGTCGACGAGCCGGAGATGAAATCGGCTTCACTGATCGCTTTGATTGGAGGCTCCCAAAGAAAAGACGCCGCCGGTCTCAGAAATACGTGCCCGGCGGCGTTCATTCCAAAACCTGGGCCCTGAAAATTCCCAAGCGCGAGCAAACGTCAATGCCTATGCCGGAGTTTCCATTTTTCTTGATTGTCAGGATTGCTAACGCGCAAAAAACGACGGCCCCAGCACCCGGGGCAGCGCTGAGGCCGTGGAAGTGTCCGACTCCATAACGAACTGGCGATTAACTTCTGGAATGCCACTTGTTCCCGTAGATCCGCCGGATCGCACATCCATCCGGATTACCCGCCGGGAGTCCGGTGAGGCGCCGCTCACATGCAATAAGGACCTCCTCATCATGATGTTAACCCAACTCGGTCTATAAGCTACGGCTGGAGCGCATCATGGCGGGATCCGGTCTGGGGAATGGAGCGGCGAAACCGTCCGCTGACTGGCCTCATGCGCACGATGAGGAGCGGTTGGCGGCTATCGCCAGTTCGATGGTGCCTTCTCGCGACCGACGCAGAGTTCCCCAAAGACCGTAATCCTGGACCGATACAGCCCGCCTGTGCGGCAGTCCGGTTCGCGCTCACCAGGGGCTAGGCGAACGACGGTATCGAAGTTTGGTCTGATGCCCGCGCCGGACGTGCCGCAAACACTGCATTTGTAGTCGCGCTCGGGTGCTGGCCTGTTTTAACCGCTAATGGCCTAATTTGGATTTTGGAGTGGTTTGAACAGAAACCAAGGCTTGCTCGTGTTCTCAGTAGGACTGCCGAGAGGCCATATTCAAGGTTCTGGGCTTATAAATTTCCATAGGACGCTATCTGTTCCCAATCCACAGAACAGAGAGAGTACCAGGGTTTCTCCGTGGGTGAACGGAGGTCTCCATGTCATTTGCCCGCCGAGTTCCATGTGGGATAATCCCTCTCAATTCGGGCGGGGGAGACTGTCCATGAAGGACATGCGAGCGCATTTGGAAAAGCTTCGTGTCGAGGCGGAGGAATGCGAACTGATCAGTAAGCTCGCGACCAACGCGACCAAAAAGCAGCTGTTCGCCAAATTGGCTGCGCATCACCGTGCGCTTGCTGATGAGGTCGAGCGAGCAATGAATGACCCGAAATAGGAACCTTACGCCAACCTGACATTTAGATTCCCCGTTCCCGGGCAGGGACCTGAACGAGGGAAGGCCATGGTACAAATACGGCGTCGCGTAAAGCAAACGCGCTCACTTGAACAACGGCTTGGCGATGAAGCAAAAGCCCTCCGCGAAAAGGCCAAGTCGCTTCCTCTAGAAAGCACGGCAGGCTGAGACAGGCGTGCACATGAGCGAATGGCTTGCTTCGCCCGGTCTACAAGCTCCGACTTAGAACGTAAGACCGACATTTGTCGGCCTCGTTCATTTCAAGGTGCCGGCCGATTCTCCGCTGGAACAAATGTTCACTTTTGCACTTAGTGACTTTGCATACGGAGAGGACACTGCCGTGCATCACGATTTTAAGAACGAAGTTTTTTCCAGCTTTCAACCCAATCCGACCAAGCCGTGTAATCAATGTGGGCGAACCCCTAGGCTTGAGCTGAAGACGCTGAATGTAAAAAACGGCAAGACGGTTCGCATGTTCAGGTGCCAGTGCAGCGAACAGACATGGACCGAAAACGACGAGTAAGGCGCTCCAAACCAGCGGGAAGCTTGTCCGCTTACAGAACCATCCGGACGCGTGCGGGTTAACCCGGCATGTATCGCATCTGGTATTTCCTCACCTTCGTTGCCGTCACCGGGGCCGGCTTCGTAATTCTGGTTACGGCAACCCGCCTTTTGGGCGCATGAAGTAAGGCCGCCTCGGTTGGCGGGCTCTTTCATTCTGGCCGCCTCAGTTTGGGAAGATCAGCAAACGGCAGCAGAATGTTGTCCTCTTTCAATTTCGGATACTCGGGGAAGCGGATCAAAGCGCTCCTCAGGCCCGCAGGAAATACGCCTGAAACGAGACTGTCCACGATCATCTTCATCGCCCGTACCCCGATGATATGCAAAGCTGCGCGATTACTCCCTTCGAACCAATTCGATCACGGTTGTCGCTCGCAATCTCCGATTTAAGTCGGGGCAATCTCGTAAGGACGCCGGCCCGCCGCGGAGGTGAGCAAGAAGGCTGAACGGGACATCGCGGCAATCGTTCCTCACTGCTTCATTTGCTCAGGCTCGCTTTAAAGAGAGGTAGCACTGCCTCACTCCCCGTCTTCGCGCCCTAGCAACCAATTCGAATCTTACAGGTTGCCGCCGGCACATTCACCGCCGGAGAACAACAAATGAGACGTCTTACCGTATTAGCCGTAACCTTGCTGATGCTCGCAGCCGTGCCCGCAGGCGCGCAGTCGCAGCCCGCGCAAACCGTGCCGGGCAACAATGCCATCAACAGCTCGGACCAGAACAACTCGAACAAGCCGGTCGAGGGCCGCAACAGCTTCACCGAGGGACAGGCGAAATCGCGGATCGAGGGCGCCGGATATTCCAACGTCTCCGAACTGCACAAGGACGATCAGGGCATCTGGCGCGGCAAGGCCGACAAGGCTGGCACCAAGACCGACGTCAGCCTGGACTTCCAGGGCAACGTAAACCCCGCCAAGTAAGGAATCATGCAATGACAACCACCATCTCGCGCCTTTACGACACCTATGCCGATGCCGAGCGCGCTGTGACCCGTCTCGAAGGAGCCGGCGTGCCGCACTCCGACATCAGCATCGTCGCCAACAATTCGGACAATTGGTACGGAGCGCGGTCCGGCAAGGTCGATCGTGACCGCGATGGCGTCGACGATCGCGCCGAAGGCGCCGGCACCGGTGCCGGCATCGGCGCCGGCCTCGGCAGCGCGGCAGGCCTCTTGGCCGGCCTCGGCCTGCTCGCGATCCCCGGCCTCGGGCCGGTCGTGGCGGCGGGTTGGCTCGCCTCGATGGCCGTCGGCGCGGCAGCCGGCGCGGCCACGGGCGGGATCGTCGGTGCCCTGACGGAAGCCGGCGTCTCCCGCGAAGACGCCTCGCGCTATGCCGAGGGCGTCCGCCGCGGCGGCACGCTGGTGACTGCAAAGGTGCCCGACCAGGACCGCGCGCGCCTCGATGCGCTGCTCAACGAGAAAGCGGTGAACCTGCAGGAGCGTAGCGCGGCCTGGCAGAAGTCCGGCTGGACCGACTTCGATGCCGCAAGCCCGCCGTTGTCGCCGGAGGACATCGGCCGCGAGCGCGAGCTTTACGGCGCGGGCGCCCGGCGATAGGGCTCCTCCGCCTCGACAAGACAAAGGCCCCGCGATGCGGGGCCTTTTTTTATGATACGGATCGCCACAAAGGCATCTGGGCGGAGCCGAAGCTGTTGGCCGAGATCGAGTACCCCGCCAAGTCGGCCGAGGGGAAGGTGCGCCATCCCTTCATCAAGCGGCTCCGCGCGAACCTTTGAGCGGCCGCGGCCAGCTAGATACACTCTCATGGGCCGCATGCCCTACCGGCGAGTCGCAAGGCTTGGACCCGGAGACTTTGCTTGATCGGTGGGATCGCTCTGCAACGTCGCTCGCCTTTCGGCGACAGCATGATTGAACAGTTCAAGGACCAGATCGAACGCGGCCAGATCCTCTTGTTCGATCGCTCCATCATCGTAGCTCTTCAGGATGTCGGCGATGATCGCGTCGACTTCACGTTGCGATGTCAATAAGTCCTGTTCGGACCGGGCATTGCGAACCTCCGAGACCACCGCGAGAATGCGGTTGCGGTGGCTCGTGTCGTCGTCCCGTTCGTCCCGGTTCAGATAGCGACGCAGCCAGGCGGCGGCCGAACCGATGCCGGAAAGAAGCAGCAAGGCGAACCAGAAGTAGTCGCTGTACTTGTCCAGAAAGGTCCGCTCTGTCCCGTTGATGACCGCCGCGGCCCCCCTATGCACGGAGGGCTCCGCCTCCTTCTCCGTCTCGGGCTTCGTGATGTGCGCGGCGCCGGCGACACGTTGCGCGATCGTGTCGCGCACAGCGAAAAGCTGCCGATAGAAGGCCGCCGCTTTGGCTTCCGATAGTTCTTTTCTGGCCAGGATGAGATGGTTGACGCTGATGGTATCGACCTTGTCCTCAGGCCAGGCCGGTCTCGCGTTGAAGATGCTAGCTGGAATTTCCTCGGCTTCGTAGCGGGGGTGCTTCAATGCGATGGCCTCGGATGTTTCTACCGGAAGAAACTTCGGAGCTCCGCGGGATCGGGAAGTCGCCGCGATCGCGTCCGCGGTGATCTTGCTGTCGAGCGGACCGACGGCGAGATACGCATCGATGGTGACGTCTTGAGCAAGTTTTTGGATCTCTTCGGTCCCGAATTGAGCCGTGGCAACCTTCTCGGGCTGCACGCCGGAGCCCTCCAGAATGGTCCGCAAGAGTGCGACGTTGGCTCCGGACCTTCCGATGATGCCGACCTTATGACCGGCCAGATCGGCGATCTCTCCGATCTTTCCAGTGGACTTTTTCTTGGAGTCCTTGCCCGGTCGCCCGGAGGGCGACCACAGGATGACGTAGTTCTTGCGTAGGACGGCCAGTGTCTGCGCGTCGGCCGGCATGCCAAGATCGCCGCGACCAATTGCCAGGTCGGTTTTGCCGGCGCCCAGCAGGACCAGGGATTCGGCAGCTCCTTCGGTCGTGATCGGGGAGAGCTTGACCGTCCTGCTTTCCTCCTCGAAAGCCTCGGCCATCGTTTGGACCACCTGATGGTCGTCGCTGCCTGCGGGTCCGACAGCGATCCGGAGGGTTTCGGGCTGTAAGACATAGAAAAGGGCGGCCGCAGCGGCGCCAAAAACCACAAATCCGAAAGCCAGCACGATCAATAGCCTTCGTTGGCGTCGATCGTGAACACTCCCGACTGGATCGGACGGTGACATCAGCGGAACCTACATGAACAAACGCTTGCTTAGGAGTTACAAGTGCGCCGCCGCGAACTTGGGCGAACTGGCGGCTGAGCCGAATGTTCCGTCGCCCAGCATGAGTTCACGAGGGGCGACTCCCCGCGGTCAACCTTCATTCGGTCTCGGCGCGTTGGCGCGGATTCTGCGGCGCCTGGTCGAACGCATCGAGCGCTCGGCATGCCGTGAGTCAGGACGGTTGACCGATCGCGCGAGGTGAGCGTGAGACGCCGCTACAGCGCTGTCCGTTGCGTCCGTGCCCGAGCATGCGGGTCGCGTGTCGGCGCTGGCGAGCCGCGAGCGGTCCCGCATCCACGCGGAAGGCCGGCAGGCGAGACGGTGGACGAAGCCGGTGAGACGTTCGCCCGATCGACGGCTTGGCGCTCGATCGGTAGGACTTCTTTGCGGACGGATGGTATCGTCTGGACGATTGCGCTTCGGACGAGCGAGAGCCGCGCCGTACCGGCGCGGCTTGAGGTCGCGTTGGGAGCGCATCACCAGTGATGATGATGGAACCGGTGCCGCACGATCGGATATGCGCCGCCGTAATAAGCATAGGCTGGTCGAACGACCCGGCGGTACCGATAGCCATAGGAGACGGGCGCCGTGTAGTACGTGGTCGTGGCATAGCCGCCGCCCCAACGATAAGGCGAATCGTATCCATAGTCGTACGCGTATGGTCCGCCGTAATAGCCGGCGCCGTAGTACCCGGGGCCCCCATAGTAGCCGTAGCCAGGTCCCCAGCCGTAGGCCGACGAGGCCAGTCCGCCGATCACCGCGCCGGCGATCAAGCCGCCCGCGATGCCGGGGCCCCAGCCGCCGCGCCAGTGAGCTTCGGCGGGCGATGTCGTCGCGATCGAGCCGACGCCAAGGGCGCCGACCATGGCCGCCACCATTGCAATCTTCTTCATCAACTTCTCCTTCCAAGCTATCTGCCCGACTCACAACGGGAAAAAGAGGTGATGGTTGCTGGATTGACGCTCGGCCCATTGCGAGGCGTGCCGACCACGCGGCGATAGCGAAGGCGGGCCGTGAACTTCCAGGTCACGGTTTTGAAGACCCAGTGAGCCGCCCGGATGGATTCGCCGCTATGACGAACCTCAAGCGCGATATGGCAATCCTAGCGACGATCGGACGGGACTGCGCCGAGCGGGGCGCCTGCCGGCGCGGGTGCCGTATCACGACATCTTATCGCGTTGCAGAACAATCTCCTCGGAGCAGAACGACTGCTTGATCGTTCCGCCTGGGCTTCCTGCCTCTACGTGACTGCGTCGGACCCCGCACCCCCCAGCGCTGGTCAAGCGGCTGAACGGCGGCTGACGCATCAAGGCGCCGAGCAACTCGGGGACAAAGGCTTCCTGACCTCCGCGTCTCGACTCTCCGGCTAACTTCCCATGGGCTCTTCGGGAAAACCCGGAAACTTTCCGGAGCACATCGAGTTGGCAGCGACTGGATCCGGCCGCGGAGCACGAGGATGGTCGACGAAATCGTGGCGAGAAGGGCCACAGAGATGGCCTGGACGCTGTACCGCGCGAAGCGCCCCCGAAGCCGATTTGCACGGCGGGCGGCGATGTCTACTGGAGCGCCAGCGCCACCTGTCGGGAATAGGGCAAGAGCGACAGAGCGATTCCGAAGAGACCGGCCAGCTTTGGGATTGCCGACCTGCGGCGGCTTCCGGACGAATGTTGAGGGACTGAAGATGCTCGTCGCGCGGGCCGCTCGCGGAAGCACAAGGCCCGCCTGGACGCTGCTCGCCATCGCGCCGATCTTTTCCGCCGCCTTTGTCTTGGTCCTACAGTTTGTTTTCGGGACCTAACCGATGCGGATCGCCCAGCTCGCGCCACTTGCCGAAAGCGTCCCTCCGAAGCTTTATGGCGGCACGGAGCGCGTGATTGCCTGGTTGGTGGACGAGCTGGTTGGGCTTGGACACGACGTCACCCTGTTCGCGAGCCGGGATTCGAAGACGAAAGCAACGCTCCAGGCAGTGTGGCCGCGCGCGTTGCGCCTGGGGCGGAAGGGCGTCGATCCGAACGCCGCCTGCGCGGTGATGATCGAGACCATCGCCGACCGCGCCCGCGACTTCGACGTGATTCACTCTCATGTCGACTGGCTGCCCCTGCCTGTACTAAGCCGGGCCGGGGTGCCCTTTCTGACGACCATGCACGGCCGGCTCGACATTCCTGGCCTATCCGACGTGATCGGAGCTTTTCCGGAAGCTCCCTTCGTTTCCATCTCCGCCAACCAGCGCCGGCCGCTTCCGGATGCGAACTGGATCGCGACAATTCCGCACGGACTGCCAACGGATCTGCTTCGGCCCTCCTACGAACCGGGTTCTTACCTGGCTTTTCTCGGTCGGCTCACGGCGGAGAAGGGACCGGAAGACGCCATACGCATCGCACGCGCCGTCGGGATGCCGCTGCGGATCGCGGCCAAGATACCACGCGCGGAGACGGCCTACTTCAAGAAGAAGCTCGAACCCGAGATCGACGGGGAAGAGATCAAGCTCATCGGCGAGGTGGACGAAAACAGGAAGCAGCCATTCCTCGCCGGCGCGGCCGCCCTCCTGTTTCCGATCGACTGGCCGGAGCCGTTTGGACTCGTCATGATCGAGGCGATGGCGTGTGGTACGCCCGTGATCGCCTACCGCTCGGGATCGGTGCCGGAAGTCGTGGAAGACGGCGTCACAGGCTTCATCGCGGACGGCGAGAAGCAGGCGATCGAAGCCCTCGACGAGGTGGGCCGACTGGACCGAAGAAGGATTCGCGCTCGCTTCGAGGAACGTTTCGCGGCGAGCCGGATGGCAAGAGATTACGAAGCTCGATATCGCGAGCTGATCGCCCGGGGACGGCGCCTCGCGCCAACCTAAATGGGTCGTAAGGGATTCGCGGGCGCCTCAATCGCCGCCGCGACGGTCGCAAACTTCGGCCGTTGTCGCCGCGCCAGACGAAATGGGCCCGCCCGGAATTCCGGACGAGCCCATTGTGCGAGTTTTAATCACTCAGTGCATGTGAACCAGAAAATAGCCGACGCCGCCAATCAACGAGGATGGCAGGAACGGCCCATAAAATCAGGACGGGCATTTTCTCCTCCAATGTTGCCCGTTCGGAGCCGCGGAGCGGTTACTGCTCGGTACAGACCTTCGTGGTCTTCACGGCGGATTCGGCTTCCGTCTTGGTCTTGTAGACACCGTCGCCTACGACCGTCGTGGTGGTCGTTGTCGGCTTGCTGTCGACGATGGTGCACTTCTTGGTGGTCGCGTCGCGAACGATGTAGAACTCGGCGGCACTCGCGGCCTGGGTGCCGAGGGCGAAAGCGGCAAGGGCGCTGCACACGATCAACTTCTTCATGATGTCCTCCTCATAGGATTTTCGTAAGTGGTCATTGCCAACGAGGAGACTTGCCCGAAGTTCCGGTTGTTCCCGACACGGTCGATGCGTCCAATTTCGCTTACACAGCGATCCGTCGCCGGTCGGAAGCAAGGCTGGGGCCTCTGCGTTGCCGAAATGTCCCGGAAAGGAACTTCGCAACACATCAGAGGTTGATCGGCGTCCACATCCAGGAGGTTTCAGATGAACAAGCGTTTATTCTTGGCCACGACCGCCGCAGTCGCGATCGCTACTTCCGCTTTCGCGCAGTCTTCTCCCAGCACGTCCAGCTCGAACCCGTCTACGACGCAACGTCAGCAGGACTCCACGTCGACGCCGTCCGCTTCGACGTCGGCACCCTCATCCAACTCTTCCTCGGGATCCGCGCAGACCAATCCTCCGACGAATTCGGCACAAACGCAGTCTCCGTCTTCGGCCGGTCAGGCCGCCGCAGGCCAATCGACCAATTCCGGTGCTGGCACCAACACCACGCAGGCGCCGGCTTCGGGCACTTCGACTAATCAGGCGCAGACCAATCCGCCCTCGAACCAGAGCGCCGCGCCTTCGAACCAGGCGCAGACCAATTCGCCTTCCAACACGAACCCCCAGACGCAGAGCGCCAATCCGCCCCCCTCGGGCACCAGCCAAGCGCAGTCGCCGACGGGCAGCGGTTCGACCAACACGGCCCAGCAGCCGAACAATCAGCAGAACACGGCCGACCGTTCGTCGAACACCAACGCGAATGCGTCGGTGAACATCAATGACCAGCAGCGGACTCGCATCAGCGCGTCCATTTCGCACCTGAACGTGCAGCCGCTGAACAACGTGAACTTCTCGCTATCGGTGGGCACGGTCGTGCCACGCGACGTCCGCTTGCAGCCGCTGCCGGCCGAAGTGGTGGAGCTCGTGCCGCAATATCGCGGCTATAACTTCGTTCTGGTGAAAGACGAGATCGTCATCGTGGAGCCGTCGAGCTACAAGATCGTCGCGACCCTGCCGTACACCGGCCGCTCCACGGCCGCCGCGCCGGCGCGCACCGAGCAGCGTAACGCGACGTTCAGCGATCGCGATCGTGAAGTCATTCGCAAGCACGCCAAGGCGCATCCTGCCGAGCGGGAGAAGCGCGTGACGACCGGCAGCTCGGTCCGGACCGAAATCCGCACCGGCGAGCGAGTGCCGGAGGGCGTGGAGATTGAGGCCTTCCCCGAGGAGGTTTATCGCGAGGCTCCGACGCTCCGAGAATACCGGTACATCAACCGCGACAGCCGCACCTACATCGTCGAGCCCGGTGACCGTCGCATTATCGAAGAGATCCACTGATCTCGCATTAAGGAGGAACACCATGAAGACAATCGCATTTGGCGCCATTGCGGCGGCGCTGCTGGGATCGGCAGCGGTCGCCGCACCGCTCAATCCGACCGCCGTTGGCTCCGCGGGGGTCTCCGGCATCGACCAGGTCCGCCTGGTCTGCAACGAATACGGACGTTGCTACCGCACTCGCGGTCCCCGCTACGTTCAGCGCTATTACGGCGATGACGACGGCTATGTGGTCCGCCGCAGCTACGGCTATTATGGCGGGCCGGGCTACTACGATCGCGGTTACTACGGCGGCGGTCCGACCATCGGTTTTAGCTTCGGCACCCGGAGCTGGTAACAAGGAAAGGGCCGCTCTCCGAGCGGCCCTTTCGACGGCGGTTCTCGACGAGTTCCTTGCCGCCGACATCGTGGTGATCGGCGCGCCGATGTACAATTTCACCATTCCCTCCCAGCTGAAGGCCTCGCCGTCGCTCCACATCCGCTCGTTCCAGCTTTCGCAAAGCAGCCTGCCAGCCTGCTAAATCATTGCTTCGCCCTTGGCCCGCGTCTCCGCCGATTGGGCGGCCAGGATGTTGGCCATCGTGCGTGCCTTGCCGATCTCTTTCGCCAGAGCCTTGCGGTCGCCGCCCGACAGGGGCATGGGGTGATACTTCGGGGCCATCCAGACATCCAGGCGCAAAGAGATCGGATCGGTATCCGAAAAGGTCTCGTTCAACCAGCTCAATCGAAAGACCGGCCACCGCATCAAATACGCCAAGGTTGATGTCGATACCGGTGAGGAGGTCGACAACGAGGACATCGTCAAGGGGTACAAGGTCGACACGGACACCTTCATCGAGGTGACGAAGGAGGAGCACGCTGAAGAACACTTCCAGGAGATCGCTGTTGAGCGCGGGCGTTCTCGCCTACCGCAAGGGCGCTCGTGGGCGCGAGGTTCTGCTCGTTCATCCCGGCGGTCCGTTCTGGCGCAAGAAGGATAGTGGCGCCTGGTCCATTCCGAAGGGCGAAATCGATGCAGCGGATGCTCCGGAGCAGGCCGCGCGGCGCGAGTTTGCCGA
Organism: Bradyrhizobium sp. JR3.5; assembly: GCF_054057015.1. Classification (NCBI taxonomy): domain Bacteria; kingdom Pseudomonadati; phylum Pseudomonadota; class Alphaproteobacteria; order Hyphomicrobiales; family Nitrobacteraceae; genus Bradyrhizobium; species Bradyrhizobium sp. JR3.5. Next base: position 767,248 of record NZ_JBSRYV010000002.1, on the reverse strand, counting down.
AGAACTCGGCCCGAGCCCTTCGATTGGTCCACTCCGGAAGCTGGGGGAGGTCCGACAGCGCGGAGGCAAGCGCGTCATCGCATTCGCAGGCGAGGGCCATTTTGCCCCGGCGGCGCTGACCAGCAATACCTTCGATATCGAATGGCCGCCGCGAAGCGGCCAACGCCAAATCTTTCCCGAAGTCGACCGCGCGGAATGGTTCGATATCGAGTTTGCGCGGGCCACAATGCTGTCCGCTCAGGTAGAGCTTCTCGATCGTCTTTTGGCGAACGCGGTTGAGAGCGCGGGGAAATGATGTTCAGGATTGGAATCATTTCGGACACGCACGGCCTGTTGAGGCCCGAGGCGGAACGAGGCCTGGCGGGTGTCGACCACATCGTTCACGCCGGCGACATCGGGCGCCCCGAGATCGTCGACGCGCTTCGCCGGATCGCGCCCGTCACGGCCATCCGCGGAAACGTGGACAACGACGCGTGGGCCCGCCAATACCCCGACACGAAGCTCGTGCGCCTGGCGGGAAAGTCGATCTACGTTCTGCACGACCTGAAGACGCTGCAGGCCGGTCTTGGCGCCGGCATCGACATCATCGTCTCCGGGCATTCCCACGTGCCGAAGATCGACACAGTCGGTGGCGTTCTCTACCTGAATCCCGGCAGCGCGGGACCGCGGCGCTTCAAGCTACCGATCACGCTAGCGACGCTCCAAATCACCCCTAAGGGCATGCGACCAGAAATCCACGACCTTCGAGGGGACTGAGCGCGTCAGCGTGCAGGGAATTAACAGCAGACGAGGCGAATGCGCAAATTCGTTCCGCTCGCGGTTGCGCCCGAAGGGAAGCGTTATTTGCGCGGTCGTTCTCGCTCGCGCACGACATCCTTCGCCCGCTTGTCGGACCGGAGCCCGAGGTAGACGGGCTGGCGCAGCTCGCCCTTGCTCGTCCACTCCGCGAATTTGACCTCGGCCACCAACGAAGGCCTTACCCAGGTCGTGGCGGCCTCGTCCTTCACTTTGGCAGGGAAGGGTGATTTCGGGGTCGTTAGCTTCACGAGTTTGGCATGGAGGTCTCCCAGGACCTTGTGACTGAAGCCAGTGCCGACGTGTCCGATATAGCGCCATGTGTCGTCTTCCCGCACAGCGAGGACCAGGGCGCCGAAGAACGGTCTGGTGCGCTTCGGCGCCGTGAAACCCGCGATCACCACTTCCTGCCGCTTTGCTGTCTTAATCTTCAGCCAATCCGCCGTCCGGCTTCCGGACGCATACGCGCTGCCGGCGCGCTTCGCGATGACGCCTTCCAGGCCCTTCCGCTCGGCCTCGGCGAAGAATTTCGTGCCGTTCGCTTTGCGGTGACGGCTGAAGGCGATCAGGCGGTTGCTCGGCAGGATCGCTTTCAGCCGCTCCTTGCGCTCGAGAAGAGGCTGTTTGCGCAAGTCAACTGCGTTCTGAAACATGAGATCGAAGGCGCAATACAGGAGCTTCGCTTCATGACGCAGCGCGTTTTGAAGTAGCTGGAAATGTGAGACGCCGTCCTTGCCGATCGTGACGAGCTCGCCGTCGATCACGGCGTCGCCCTTCACGCCCTCCAGCGCTTTGGCGACCTCGATATAGCTGCGGCTGATGATCTTGCCGTTGCGGCTGTAGAGTGCAACCTTGCCCCGCCGGATTTCCGCGATCATCCGGAAGCCGTCGTACTTGTCCTCGAAAACCCAGTCGGCATCGCTGAACGGCGCGTCGGTGAGCGTCGCGAGCATCGGCTGCAAGCGCTTGGGCAGGGTCGATGTCCGGCTCATTCGAAGCCAATCCTTGAATGCGCGTTGCGAAATGCATGGACGTCCTTCAAGCTTTAGGGAACGCTTCCAGCCCGCGTCGTGTTCCGTAGGCGCTGCCGTGGCGCGAGCACGATCGATCGCGGAGGGCGCATCAGACCGATGGCCAGAAAACTGAAGACCTATCAGACCTCGCTGGGCTTCTACGATCAGGCAATCGCCGCGCCATCTATGAAGGCGGCTCTGGAAGCCTGGGGCGCCGACAGCAATCTGTTTCATCAGGGCGCGGCGAAGGAGAGCGACGATCCGGACGTCATCGCCGCGGCCATGGCAAAGCCCGGCGTCGTTCTCAGGCGCCCGGTTGGAACCGACCGACCTTTCAGCGAACATGCCGAGCTGCCTACCGATCTTGGCCGCGGCGGACCAAAGAAAGCCGCCCGCAAGTCGAAAGGCTCAAAGGCGAAGAAGGGTTCCTCTCCCCCCGTCGACAAGGCTGCGGAGCGGAAGGCCGCTCTCGCCTACGAACGGGAGCAGAGGCGCCGCGAGCGAGAACAGGCGAAGGAAGAGGCCGCCAGGCAGAAAAAGCGTGAACGACGTCAGCAGGCGGTCGACAAGGCGCAGGCTGCGTTGGCCAAGGCCGAGCAGGAGCACGCGAAGCGGGCGGCCGCCATCAGGGCCGAGGTCGAGGCACTTGAGAAGAAATCGCAAACCGAAGACGCTCGCTGGGATAAGGAGAAGGTGCGGCTGAAAGCTGCGCTGCGGCGCGCGCGGGGCTAGTTTCTATGGCGGGCCGACGCGGGAAGTCCCTTCAACCCTTTCGGGAATCTAGGACGCGTCCCACGGCCTCGTTCACGGTGGCGCGGTCCCGTCGGTCCTCCGGAGCGAGCTCCATGACGGCCCGATATAACTCGGCCGGTATGGTCAGATGACTCTCCAGGGCTTGTTGGCCCACTGCCAGAAGCGATCGAATGCATCCATCACAAATCCTCCCGCAGGCCTCGGTAGAATGGGTGCCGGACCTTTCCCTCGGCCGACTTCGCGCGATACTCGATCTCCGCGAGCAGCTTTGGTTCGACCCAGATGCCCTTATGTGCGATCCGCTTCGTGTACGGCTGCGTCTTCCGGATCAGCGGCTTCAGTCTCTTTTGGAGATCAGCGGCGGATGTCTTATCAAAGCCGTGGTCGACCTTCCCCGCATAGACGAGATCGTCGCCCTTGCGGCGGCCGACATAGATGCCGTCCCACTTTCCCTCGTCGAGGGCGAAGCCGGCGATCGTCAGCGTCTCGCGCTGGACACAGGTTTTCTTCACCCAATCGCTCGTGCGGCCCTTCGGATAGGGACCGTCTCGCACCTTCGAGACGACGCCTTCCAAACCAAGTTTGCAGGCGTGCGCGAACATCTCCTGACCTCCGATCTCGAAACTTTCACTGAACTGGACGTCGGTGCCATCGACGATCTTCCTCAGCTCGGCCTTCCTCAGGAATAGAGGCAGCTTCCGCAGATCGCGGCCATTCAGATAGAGCAGTGTGTGATCGAACGCCACCAGCACGATCTTGGTCGACCTGCCCTTAAGCTCGTTCTGCAGCACCGAGAAGTCGGTGGTGCCGTCGGTGGCGGGGACGACGATCTCGCCGTCGATGACGGCGGAGCTCGCTTTGATGCGCCAGGCATCGTGGGCGACTTTCTTGAAGCGGTGCGTCCAGTCGTGGCCACGCCGGGTAAAGATCCTGCCGCCTCGTTGGCCAGATGGACCTGCACCCGGTAGCCGTCGAACTTGATTTCGTGAAGCCATCGCCTGCCGGACGGCACCCTTCCGATCGAGGTCGCCAGGGCCGGTTCGATGAAGCCGGGGAAGGGCGCCTTGACGCCGATGGCCGCCGGGTTTTTACGCTGAAACGCCACTCAAGAACTCCACGCAACAGCTGATTCAAACTGACACAGTTCGAATCGTTCCGGAACCCGTGAATCCGTTGCTGCGTTGGTCTGTCATCAATACGACAAGGAGGAGCTGATGGCGGCAGCGAAGAAGAAGACGGCGCGCGGGCGCAAGCAGGACCGGGCCCGTGTGGCCGGCGGGCAAAAGTATGAAGTGGGGTACGAGTCCAAGAAGACGGGCCGGTCAGCGTTAGCGGTCAAGAAGGCTGTCAAGAAGGTCGGCAACAGCCGGAAGCGGGTTGAGAAGCGTCTCGAGCGCTAGGTCTTTGCTCGCGCCGATTGTCCGGCGCGTTGCCTAGACCTCGGGCCGGCATTCGGGGCAGGTATCGCCGATCGAGTCCAGGACTTCGAACACCGCGCCGGCGGCCGCCTCGGGCGAAAGACCCGGTGGCGGATCCTGGCGGGCGATTTCGAGCCCCCGCTGACGGGCGTGTGGATCTGCGCGGTCCTGCATCCAGCCGTGGTACTCACACTCGCAGATCGCGCCTGCCTCCTGCAGCACGGTTATTGCCCACCCCCGCACCGTGCGGATCGCCGTCCGCCCCTCCTTGCTCATCAGCATCAAGATCGCTCCTCCGAGCGGACGAATCCTTGCAACCCTCGATTCGTTCCGGCTGCTAACACAGGGCGGGGATTCGAAATCGTCGGGGCAGATGTTTTTCCACGTGTTCCGTCGCCTTGTGCAAAACCAGCCGCGCAGCAATCTTGTCTACCTTGTCCGCGTCGCGCGTGACGAGTGGCTGCGCGGCACAGAGTTTCACTATCTCGAGCGGCCAGAGAGAACCTGCCGGCAATGAACCCACTCGAGAACTGTCCGAAATCCAACCTGCGAGATTTGCGGTAGCTATAAAGTCATTGGAATGCGCCGAACCTCTGTCGCATTGATTCTCGCCATTCTGTCGAACGTGGCGTTAGCCGACGATTTTGTCGGACAAACCAGCGTGATCGACGGCGACACATTGGAAATGCGCGGAGTGCGCATTCGGCTTTTGCCTTGACGCCTTCATTGCCCGCCATCCCGTCAATTGTGTTCCAGTTAGCCTCGACTCGTATGGCCGTACGGTCGCGACCGAGGGTCGGTGGTGCGGATCTCGGCGAATGGCTTGTACGCAATGGCCTTGCGCTGGATTGGCCTCAATACTCTAAGAGTAGGTATCACGAAGCTCAGCGCGAGGCCGAACGCACCGGCCAGGGACTCTGGAAGGGCAGCTTCGTCGAGCCGTGGCTCTATCGTGCATGCATCCGCGCAAGTGGAAAGCCGTCCGCCTGTTCGGACGATGCAAATGCCCATCCTTGATACGATCCCGCAGGGCCCAATCCACAACGTGCGCTGGCCAATCACCGCGCTTGGACAGGTGGCTCGGCGCTATTTGGGCGACTCACGCTACCCATCATTCCCAATCACCTCACTGCACAATGGGAATGAAATGGTTGCAGCCACCCGTGAATTGCCGGCCTCTGGCTGCGCGCTTGAAGGGGACGGCCGGCTCAAAGCCGAGTGTACAACCAGAGACGGCGCCAGGGCAGGTGGCGAACTGAAGAAGCGTTTTCCCATGCTTCAGATTAGGATCTACGACGCGCAGACGCATGCGGGGGTGGCCGTGCCAATGCCAGGGCGATCAAGATGGCAGGACAAAGTACGATGCGTATAGCTCGCAACGAGACGCGTCCGGCTACGAATGGGCTGGCTCGGCTGTGCCCGCCGTCTGATCTTGCGCCCGGAACACCGCGGTCGCCGCAACAGACGTAGTACATCAGGAGGCGGGAGAGGATGTTGCACCGCATCGTACCTTCGTAAAAGACGGCCCCAGCGAGGAGGACATGCTGAGGCCGGGTTGAAGTGGAGCAATTCCGATGAAGTATTCCTAATCGTGGCTCACTTCCTTATGTCTTTGGACATCGCACCTTGCTTGGGCGTCGTGCCGGTGCTCTTGCCTGTCGTGCCTTCCCGCTCTTTCGGGTCATTCTGCGTTGCACCTGGATTTGCCGCGCTGGGACTGCTGGACGCGCCCTGACCCGAGGTCGCGGCCGGCGAGTCACCACCACCACCGCCGCCTTGTGCGGATGCCGCAGCAATTGAACCGAATACGAACGCGGTAGCCAAGGCAATTTTTGCGATTTTCATTGGTCCGTTTTCCTTCCTGCTTCTAAGAGCAGACTGAAAAACAAGGCTTGCCTGGGATCGTTCCTAAACGGCAACGGCGCCATAGTCGTCGGTCCGCTGCGCGCCTGCCTTTCGCCCGGGCAGTTCTTTTGCAAATGCCGGCTGCCTACCTGGTGCCCTGATGCATCAATGCCGAGAACCCAAATCGTCGCTGAAACGAGCGCCATGGCGAAGGGACCGGTAACGATCATGTCGCATGATTACCTACTTTTCTTCGTCTCGGCTTCGCTGCTCATCATATTGATAGCGTCGCTCGTCGACCTACTATCCCAAGATCTTTCGTGAGCGTTGCCGGCCCTCGAAGATTTCCGCATCTGCCTTCTAGACGCGCTGCGGATGGCGCTAAATGTCTCGATGGACGCGCGAGATGGTCGAGGTGCGTCTCTCGATAGCGATTCACCTGCTACTGTTCTGACAAGCGCGCTCAATCATTCGATCGGCAGATGTAGCGCCTAATGGGCATCGGCTAGGGTAACGTCCCTTTCATAAGTTCGTTGATCGTTCGGCCCAGCGCTTCAATGGTGAAAGGTTTCTGGATAGCAGGAGCATCGGCAAAGTCGGGTGGCATGCCGTTCGCGCCGTAACCGGTTGATAAGATGAAGGGGAGCTTGCGTGCCTTGATGACCTCCGCCACCGGTAAACTTGATCTGCCGGCGAGGTTTATATCCAGGATCGCAAGGTTGAACTGACTACTGCTTGCCAGATCAAGCGCTTGTTCCAAGTGAGCGGCTTCGGCCGCGACGGTATGACCGAGCTCCTCTAGCATTTCCACGACCAGCATCCTGATCATCGTCTCGTCTTCGACGACGAAGATAGAATAGGTCGGTGGTGCCGTCACCGGAGTGCCTGGTTTATAGCGTGCAAGAATCTGGCCTTGTTAGCGGCCCCAGCAACCCTTGGAGGCCCAGGGGGCGATTGCTGGGGCCACTTGGCCAGTCCCGCGTCATCAGGATTGGTCAACGTAACCGTGATTTGATTTCAGCGGAGGGACAAGCCCGAAAAGTGACCAACCGCGAATGCGCGGGAAAAGGTTGCAATTTTGCTTCATTGGATTCACGTAGGTTATTTTTCGTCGCCGGGCTCCCGAACGGAGCATCTCGACCGCGGTATTGTGCTCGCCTGAGTGTAGGACGTTGATGTCGGAGTAGCCGTCAACGCCGCGCACGATCCTCTCGCCGTCAATCTCAACCTGTTTCTGACGGTTCTTGAAGCCCGGCCTCAACGATCCACAGGAGGCGTTTCGTTCAGTCGTGGGGGCCCTAGTGATCAGCCAGACGCGCTCGAGGCAGAGGCGGTAGCGGTCGTGCTTGATATCGTGGAACTATTCGGGACTCGCGGGCACGGCTTGCCCAACCGTGAGGCAGGCAAATTTGAGCTTTGGTATGCCCGAAAGATAATATTCAGGGATGCAAGCGCGACTCGCTTAGACGAATTTCGCATTGTCTTGGGCGGCAGGTTTTGCGGAAAATTCCCAACGTGGGGGCGCTCGCTACACGTCCCCGGAACTTCAGCACCAGCGTTGCCGCTGGCCGTCAGCGCTGGTGTTTTTTATGTGAACAGGTCTTTCCCGGCCTGCTTCTTTCGCACGAACGTCCCGCTCTCGTGGTATTCGAGCCAGCCTGAGCCCATTGCATGCTGTAGGCTGGCCAATATTCAGCCGGCGTCGCCTCATCCTATCATCGGTCGGATGACCTCGTTTCCGCGCATCAGTCGGGAAGCTCTCGCATTCTCAGACTGGTCTGATCGTCTCCTTGAGCTTGCGGATTATCAACAATTTCGGCGCGCAGCTTTGCCAACTCGGGCAGCCTCGTGCGCCGCGCCGTGTGCCGTTTCATCGTTAAGCTCAATGACGATCTCAATTGATCGTCGTTTACCGGGTCACGCTGAACGTGACACCTCGGTGTTTATGCAGGAAGGGGATGCGGCCGATTCAGCAATCGAGGTCAGGCGCCAATACCGGAAGGTACGGCAATCGTCCTATTCCTGGAACAGGCTTACGCAGACCCGACTGGCAATCGCGAGCTACATGCTCGCGGCGATATCGATCCCGTACCGCGCGAGAGCGATAGACAGCACCAGGCCGAAGAGGCTGAACAGAGCTACGACGGCAAGACCCGAAATGGGCCGTCGAGCAGCTTGAAGAGCAGTAACGGGCTTCGAAAGCGCAACCATTTGCAATTCTCCCCAAATCAATGGGGAAAGGCTAGTCGTCAAACATTACCTGCGGATTTCGTCAATCGGTTTAATTTTGTTTCATGGAAGCAATAAAGCGACGACCCGACCCTAGCGCGCGGGTTCATGGTCGGGATCTTGGTGGTCCTCAATGCCACGAGATGGCTCCGCTTGAACGGATAGCCATGCAGCCGAGTGCACTGCTTGCATCGCATGTACCGCGCTAGCGCGCGGATTGGCGTCGACTTCGGCTGTCGCACGATATCCAGTGCGACCGTCTGATGGGTGTCGCAGCTGAGACACCTCACCTCGAGCTAGGGTAGCTGGCGTTGAGCGCGTCACCGCGGCCCGGGATGGCCGGGCCGCTAGGTCCTATGCCCGGCTGCTGGAAGTGGAATAGGCGGCCTCGAGGCTCCCCACGCCCGTGCGAGGGGAGGTGGATCAACGGTCGATCTGCGCTGGCGGACTATTGGCGGCCGAAGCTGTCCACGCTGACGTCGGACGCGTTTAGGCTCGAAGAGATCGCGCCGCGGCAGACCGGGTGACGCTGAACTATCTGAGCTTCGAGGGCAGGCGGGTTAGGATCGAATTTATGTTCGATGCAAAGGGCAAGATTGAGCACATGTGCTGCGCCCCGTCGTCGCGGTGATGTCTTCGTCACGGCCCAACAGGGCGGTCGAGCGGAAGCCAGCAGCGCACGACGGTCTGGCCGTGCTCGCGGAGCAGCTGCAGTGTTCCGTCGAGCGCGCGCACGCGGTCATGCATGCCAGTCAGGCCTCTGCCGAACGTCAGGTCTTGCGGCAGGCCAATGCCATCGTCGTATATCTCGATCTGGATCTGTTCGCTGTTGACCGTCGCCACGACGCCCATCGTGGTCGCTTGCGCATGCCGAAGCACATTGATCGAGCCCTCCTGGATCACGCGGTAGATGGTCTGCGAGATCGGGCCGTCGAGCTCATTGAGAAGATTATCGATCCGGGATGTGACGCGAAGTCCGGGAGCCTGGGATTGGGTATTGCGCAGCAGCGCCTGGATGCTCGCGGCTAACCCGAGTTCCGCAACGTAGACCGGGCTCAGGCCCTCCAGCACGCGCCGGTTCGCCTGTTGCAGGGCCTCAGCCGCGCTGAGGATGCCGTGCGCCGGCGAGCCGGGCTCGGGAGGGCCTTCCGCCTCAGGGTCTGACAGCGCCGTCGCGTTGGCGCGGATCGCGAACAGAAGCGGCCCCATCTCGTCGTGAAGTTCCCTGGCCAGCTCGCGGCGCTCGTCGTCCTGCACGGCGACGAGTTTGCGCAGCAGGTCTCGATTGTCGCGGCTGAGGCGCTTCAGCGTCGCAGCGAGCTCGTTGGCCTCTGCACAGCTCTGGCGGATCTCGGGTGGGCCGCCCAATGGAATCGTGGCATCATAGTCGCCGTTTCGCATCCGGGTCAGTCCGGCGCCGAGCTGCGCCAGCGGCCGCAGCGCAGTGCCTGTTGTGAAATAAGCGCTGAGCCCGGCAAGCAGCATCAGCGCCGCACTGGACGCGACGATGGCCAGAAAGCCTATCCATTTTTCCAGGATCTCGGCCGAGAGGTCCGGCCTGAAGACGATGTCGCCGACATGCGCCGTTCCGACTCTGATTGGATGGGTCGAGCCAAGCTGCGGAATCTGTAGCAGGGCGGTGAACCAAGCGGGAACGTTGCCGCGATGGGTGTCCGTGGCGGTGCGGGGCGGCCTCGATCCCGCCGGCACGAACTCGATGCCGGCAAGCGTGCCCAGTCCGTCCGCGAACGCGTCGAGCGTCTGTTGCGGATTGCTCGCGGCTGCGAGCGCAGCATTTAGCGCATTGGCCACGAACTGGGCAGCGCGCGCGCCCTGGGCATTCTCATCTTCGAACTGCTCGGGTGAGAAAGTCTGTAAGGCAACGCCGCCGAGCAGCAGCGCGGCGACGACCATTGCCCCCAGTGGCAGCAACAGCCGTGCGCGCAGGGAGAGCCGGTTCCAGAGTTGACTTGAGAATTTTGTCGAGGGACTTTCTGTGGCTCTTGGCACTTCGGGCTCCATTCGACGAATCTTCTCTTTTAATTCCGGCGCGAAGTTCTATTTTGGCAGCGGAGGCAGTCGTGCACGATACGGCCAAATCAGCCACAAGGGTATTAATCGTCGACGACCACCCGGTGGTGGTGTCGGGCTGCAGATCCCTGTTCGCAGCCGACAAGACGGTCAGGATCGACGAGGCTGCCGACGCCAAGGCCGGCCATCGTGCCTTCATGCATAAGCGTCCGGACGTGACCGTCATCGATATCAAGCTTCCCGACGTCTCCGGGTTTGAGTTGCTGCGCAGGATCCGCAAGGACGATCCGGACGCTCGCATCATCATGTTCAGCATGAATGACGATCCCGCATTCGTGGTGCGGGCCGTAGAGATGGGCGCGCAAGGCTATCTCTCCAAGAGCGACGACCCGCGCCTGTTCGTCAAGGCGGTGCGCAAGGTCGCCGCAGGCGAGCGGTTCATTTCGCCGCACCTCGCTGAGGCGGTCGCCTTCGCTGGAGCCGCGATTAAGGCCAATCCTGCCTCGCAAATGTCGGCGCGGGAGCTGGAGATCCTGCGGCTGCTCGGCCGCGGCGACAAGATCGTCAACGTCGCAGCGGCGCTCGGTATCTCCTACAAGACGGTCGCCAACACCACGTCCCTGCTCAAGCAGAAGCTCGGCGCGAAGAACCACTCCGACCTGGTGCGGATCGCCGTCGAAATGGAACTCGCCTGACGCTTGCAGGAATTGAACGTACAATCATGCGGCCAGTTCTTCTTTGTCGGAAGATGCCGCGTTCGTCGGGCAATGGACGCGACGAACGCAGTGCTCTGGCGATCCGCATCCGGGAAATCGCGCTGAGTTCACCAGCTGGGGAACGGCCAGCGTTGCCGGTCCGGCGCGCGGTAGCTCGCGTAGCGCTGGCCGCGTTGTGCAAATCGCCGGCTTCTCTCGCGCTGCGTGTGCCGGGTGGATCTGGCGTGCCGGGTGGCTTGCTCTGGCGCCTTCGACGGAATTGACCGAGGCGTGTCGGCTTGCACGACAGCTGCAGGTTTCGCCTCGGGCGCCGGAGCCGCGGCGATAATAGGAGCCGGGGGGGCCGGTGAGATGGTGACGAGCGGGGTGCTCGTATCCATCCGTATCGGCTCCGGCCATTTGTGCTGGGAGCGAATGCGGATCGTTGCGCGATCGATGTCGTCATGGGCGACGGCGATCGGCGTTGCCGGAAAATACCAATCCGCGAGAAACAGCAGGCCAAGCAGCATCGAGCTGGTAAACAGAACGTATCGAAGCAGAGGCATCAATCTTCACCAAATTCCGCGTATCGGCGTCGGCGCCCGACAACGGGAAAAAGCGGCAACCGTTCCTGACGTCTCGCTAGGGAAATCCGCGGCCCTCTTCGTGTTGCCGAGCGCGAACCACTGAGCTGGTCCGCTTGTCGCCGTGCAAATAGCCGCGACCTGCTCGGCTAGCGGGAGGCGCGGACCTGTTGCACGGCCGGCAGCGCGAGGTTCTTTGCAGCCCTCGATTCCGCGAACAGACTGGACGTCACGATCAACGCAAGTGAGAACACTGCCACCATCGACATGCATGCGAGCTGATCGCTAACGCCCATCTCAGCCACTCCGCGTTTGCTTCGAACGGTGAACGTGGGACAAATCAGTTCGTTCCTAAGATCGGGAAAAATCGGCAATGTTCGCGCGTGCCTATGGCGGTGCGAGGCGCTGCCTAAAGCACGATGGCTACGGTGTGCAGCCGCATCTCAACATGGGAAGGCGGCAGCCTACACGCATAACGGGTTGGACTGGACAAGGAATTTCTCGCTCGTCGCAGGCGCGTTCGAGGCTCCAGGTCAGGCGATTATCGACGGCGAGGTGGCCGCGGGCCACAAAGGGCGCGCCCGAACTAGCATTAGCTTGGACGTCGCGTTGACGCGGCTTTCTTGCGCGGGAGATCTCCGGGCAGACCTGGGCTCGAGGACTGCTTTAGCGGGGGGAGCTTCGCGCTCTCCATGAGGATGATGCGATTGGTTTTCGATCACTGCGATGGCCGATCGAAGTTTTGAGGATCCGCCATGCGCGCGTTCGGGCGAAAACGAACGCTTCCCAGAGCTTGGCGAACCAGGGAATCGTCAGCAGCTTCGGCTTTACGATGACGAAGAGCCGCTCGATCACCAGAAGACTGAACGCGTAGCAAGCGATGATCATCGCCGTACCGGTGATCCAGTGGCCCTTGCCAGCGACGGCCACGGCGGCGACCTTCAGCGGCTCGACCGTGGCGGCCGGCACCCCCAAAAGGAGCAACGATGGATAGGGTCCAAGACTTTCTATAATCCGTCTCAGGCTCATGCGAGAGTCCTCCATGGAAGGTTAACCGCAGCAACAAGTTTACGTTCCGGAGAAGGAACATCGGGTCTTTCCGGGGGCAGAGAGCGGCTGAACCCCGGCCGCCATGGCCCGACGGCTTGGCGCGAAATGAGCGCAGTGCTTCATTCGCGAATTTGCATAGCCAAGTTGTCGCGCGGCTACCCCCCATGGGCACGCCAGCCGTGGCGAAGTAAGATGCGCGAGCCGCAGGAAGCGATAGTTCACTGCTGGAACGATTGTAGTCAGGCCACTCGCCTCATTGAGTGGCCGCTGTACCCGCAGTTTACTATCATTCCTCAAAAAGATCCGATCGCCAAAGGCAATGTTAGCTGTCCAGGGCCGGAAGCAATTCCTTCCTCCGCCAGCACGACGTGCCGGTTGCTTCCCTTACTTGGCGGCATGCCAATTGATCTGATCTTCACCGACGTGATGATGCCTGGCGCGATGCGCAGTCCCGAGTTGGCGCGGAAGGCCAAGGATCGCTTACCTAGCGTCGCCGTCCTCTTCACGTCCGGCTACACACAGAACGCCATTGTACACGGCGGACGGCTCGATCCCGGGGGTAGAGCTCCTGCCGAAGCCCTACACGCGCGAGGCACTCGCACGAAAGATCAGGCATGTTTTGGCCAATCATGCCCAAAAGCGCATCATGCCTCAAGGGTCGCATCAGTCGAAGAACAATGAGGTTCTCAAGGGCGCGATGGTATTGCTTGTCGAAGACGACCATTTCATCCGCTCCATGACAACAGAGATGCTGGAGGATCTTGGATGCAATGTGAGATGGGCCAGCACGGCCCAGGAGGCATACAAGATCCTTAATGAGCGTCTCGTAGACATCCTTCTAACGGATGTTGGCCTGCCGGGGATTTCTGGCCTGCAACTCGCGAGGGTCGAACGTCAGCTTGGCGTCCCGACTTGTGCAGTCCGGGCGCCGCAGCAGTGGCGACTGATCACCGCGATCCCAACACCAGCCGGAGCTTTTCGGCAAGTTCGTCCCTGCGGTAGGGTTTCGTCAATAGCGGCATATCCTTGTCGAGCACTTCGGCATCTCCGGCTTCGCCGGCATATCCCGACGTCAACAAGACCTTGAGCTCCGGTCGCATAGTCCTCGCTTGGTTCGCCAACTGAGCTCCATTTATGCCTCCCGGCATCACCACGTCCGAAAACATGATGTCGATGCGCTCGGGCCCACGCAGATGCGCGAGTGCCTCACGCGCGTCGTGCGCCACGATCACTCTGTAATGCAGTTCTTCGAGGCTCTCGACGGCCATCGCAAGCACTTGTTCGTCGTCTTCGACCAGCAGCACCGTTTCGCCGGTTGCTGCCGGCCTCAGGGGCAACTGGCCTGTCGAGGAGGCATGGTCATGAGAAATGCGCTCGTTGGATCGTGGCAGAAGAAGCCTTACGGTTGTGCCGCGCCCTTTCTCGGTGTCGATCGCGACGAAGCCGCCGGCGCTGCGAATGAACCCGTAGACCTGCGCAAGTCCGAGGCCCGAACCTTTGCCGACTTCCTTGGTCGTGAAAAACGGCTCGAAAACGCGGTCGAGCGTGTCCTGGTCCATTCCCGTGCCCTGGTCGGTGACGCTGACCTGCACATATGCACCAGGATCGACGCCTTTTCCCGCCACCGCCTCAGACCCGCAGTGAACGTTCCTGCTGGTGATCGAGATGACGCCCCCTTGCGGCATCGCGTCTCGTGCATTGACGACGAGATTAAGCACCGCGGACTCCAATTGCGCGGCGTCCACGTGGATCGGATGGACGCCGGGGTCCAGGTGGAATTCAAGCGTGATCGAGTCCCCGACCGCGCGGTCGGCCAACCCCTTGAAATCGAGCAGAAGTCGGTTCGGGTTCAATGTTTCGGGCCGCAGCATTTGCCGACGGGAATAGGCCAGCAACTGCTGCGTCAATTGTTCGCCGCGACGGGCCGCGCTCAGGGCTGCTTGAGCCAGATGGGCCACGCGTTGGGGTTGGTCCGGACGACGGATGATCATGTCGAGCCCGCCGACGATAACCGTCAGGAGATTGTTGAAGTCGTGAGCAACACCTCCGGTGAGCTGACCGATGGCCTCCATCCGCTGGGCCTGATGCAGCGCGGCCTCCGTTTGCTTTCGCTCGGTGATGTCCATCAGGATCCCGGCCATCCGAACCGGCCGATCGTCGGCGCCATAGACGACGCGACCCTTAGCGGCGATCCACCGGATCTTGCCGTCTCGACGATCGATGCGCCATTCGGCGTCCAAGATGCCGCCCTGCATGGCCTTCGCCAGTGCCGTCTCGACCGTCTGCCGATCTTCATCGACAACGTGAGCGATGAAATCGCGCGTGCTCCACGACGGCAGCGGCGTTTCGTATCCGAAGATCCGATCGTGTCTGGCACTTCTCCGCGCCGACCCCTGAACCAGATCGAAATCCCACGATCCCATGCCGGCGGAGTCCAGAGCGAACGCCAAGGTTTCCCGAGCCTCGTTCAACTCGCGGGCGCGCTGCTCGACCCGCTCTTCGAGCGTCTCGTTGAGGGCTCTCAATTCGATCGCCGAGCGCTCTTGCTCCTCGAGAAGCGTTTCAACCTGGTATTGCCGCCTCCGTCCACGCAATGCGGATTGAGCGGCGCTGGCCAGCGTCTCCGCGTTGATCGGCCGCTCGAGCAGCACGACGTTCCCGAGCCGCTGCAGCAGATTGGACGAGTTCTTCGAACGATGGCCGGCCTGTTTGGTGGCGAGGGCGACAATCGGCAAGTCCGACCAGGGAGGTTGGCGCGTCAAGCCGTCAAGCAGCTCCGCCAGTCCAGAGCCGGCCAAGGACTCTTCGGTCAAGATGATGCCTCCGAAGGTCTCGCTCATGACTTGGGTTTGCAGAGCCGGCAAGCTGTCGCAGATCCGAGACCTCACGGCGTTTCTTTCGAGTGCCCGACGGATCACCTCCGCATCCCGACCTCGCGGAGCCAGGATCAACAGTGTTTCGCGCAAGGAATGATCCACGACTATCCCTTCGTCGCCGATGGGAGCAGAGGGGTCTCGCCTTTGTAGGAAGGCAGGCCCGACAGCACGCCTTCGAAGTCGCGCAACGCTTCGCCGACCTCGAGGCCGCCCGGGCCAAGCGTGAACTCTCGTATGGAGCGTTCATGCGAACTCGTTCGGCTTTTGACGACCGAGATGGCAGTGCGGACCTCCGCCTTGGCCTCGAAGAAGCGAAACAGCAGGATCGTATCGCTCAGATAACTCAGGTCGATATCGGACCGCATGTCGCCCACCAGGCCGTGCTGTCCGAGGATCAACATGGTGGTGACACCGGACTGATTCAGATAGTTGAGCATTTCGTGCATTTGCAGGAGCAGGAACTGCTCGCCCGGCATCGCTTGCAGATAGGCATTGAGGCTATCGATGCAAACGAAGGACGACCCGTTGTTTTCCACCGCGACTCTCGCGCGGCTGGTGAATTCCCCGGGAGAAAGCTCGGCGGGATCTATCTGCTGAATATCGAGAACACCGCGTTCGATATAACGAGCCAGATCCATTCCCAGGGCTTTGCTGCGGATCAGCAGCGTCTTGATGCCTTCGTCAAACAGGAAGTAGGTCGCCCTTTCCCCGCGATCCAGCGCCGCGCGGATGCAAAAGATCGCTGTGGTCGTCTTTCCTACGCCGGATGGGCCGCTCAGCAGGGTATTGGTGCCGGGCATCAGGCCTCCGCCGAGCAACCGGTCGAGCCTGTCGTTTCCGGTCGAAGCTGCTTCGGAAGAAAATTCCGTGCCATGCTCTGCCGCGACAAGCCGGGGAAATACCGAAAGACCGCCGCGGTTCAGAATGAAGTCGTGATAACCGCCGCGAAACTTAATGCCTCGCATCTTGACCACCCGCAACCTGCGCCGCTCCGCGCCAAATTCCCGGGCGGCCTGTTCGAGCGAAATCACGCCGTGGGCAATGCTGTGCAGTTGAAGATCGTTCGGATCCGACGTGCGATCGTCCAACATCAGGACGGTACAATCGCGACTTGCGAAGAATTGCTTCAAGGCCAGGATTTGGCGTCGATACCGCAGCGGGTTCTGCGCCAGGAGCCTCATTTCAGACAAGCTGTCAAACACGACCCGGGAAGGGCGAAGCTTGTCGACCCGGTTCATGACTTCACGGGTCGTTTCCCCCAACTCGACTTCTGATGGATGAAGTATGGTCTGTTCTCTGTCTGGATCGAGGTCGTCCTGGTTGACGAGTTCGAACAGGGACAACCCTTCCAGCGACCAGCCGTGGGTCGCGGCAACCGCTCTGAGCTCTTCTGCGGTTTCCGAAAGGGTGATGTAGAGCCCGGTCTCGCCGGCTCGCATGCCTTCAAGCAGAAACTGCAACGAAAGCGTCGTTTTGCCGGTACCGGGTGTGCCTTCGACTAAATAAACACGGTGCTTTGTGAGGCCGCCGCCGAGAATATCGTCGAGGCCGCTAATTCCGGTGGGTATGCGCGTGGTGTCGCGGATAAAACTTATCACGGAGGTTCCTCTCTTAACAGTAATCGCTCCAAGTGCAGCCGGTTCCCTCTGCTGGCACACCGCTCCCAGTGCTGTGGTCACTAGTGAACAATTTGGCTGCAGCGATCCGCTTGAGCGCCTAGCTGCCCCCGAATTGAAAGAGGAATGGTGAACTTCGCGGCGCCTATACAAGGCACGGTCGCAAGACGAAGGAACAGAAGTGAGGGAGTTACAGTTGGAGATGGACGGGCGTTCGGCGTTGCCGCTCGATGGCCGCTCTCAGGAACCCGAGTTGCTACGCGGAAGATATCGATGGCGCGCGGGATCAGGAGCCGGCCAAGCCGCTCGAGCACAGCGCGGCGTCTTTTTGATCATATGACGCCAGCGACCAGCGGTCGCACCGGCTTCAGTTCGTCTGACGTCCGCTTTTTGAGCTGATCAACGATGAGCCGCCGCTTGATGAAGCTACGTTCCACGTCCGTCAGTTGAGTGTTCAACGGCCTCCGGTACCGCCGTACATTTGCTTCGAGGGTCCACTGTGCATCTGCGCGAGATACCCTCAACGGCCGATGCCGCTTCTTCGAGACATGCCGTCCGGGACCGGAAATGGTGCAGTCGGGCTTGCCGAAACGAGACGGCCGCATGGCGATTGTTCCGCGCAGCGGTGGATCGCTCGTATCGTCCAGGTGCTTTAGTGCAGTTAGGAGGTCGGCGAGGCGTCCAGAGACGCGTTTGATTATAGTCTGGGAGTGGAAGTCGGCGACGGTGATCGCCGCCGGCTTCTGGCGTCAGTTGCTGTTGATTGCTATGCGCTTGACGTTCGACTTTGACTGCTCAGACCTTGGCAGCGTCACAGTGAGTACGCCATTCTTGAAGTCGGCCTTCGCCCGATCTTCCACGACGCCCTCAAGGGGAATCTGGCGCTCGAAAGCCCCGTAGTATCGCTCGCTGACGAACCTGGCCTCGTCGCTGCGTTCAGCTTTCCTCTCACCGCGAATCGAAAGCACGCCATTGGCGATTTCGACCCGGATATCCTTTTCGCTAAGGCCTGGGAGTTCGGCGCAAACCGTGACCTCCTTGTCGGTCTCACTCAGTTCGATTCGCGGCCAACTGAACGGGCCTTCCATTAGGGAAGTGTTGACGCGATCGAATAGGCCGAAGCCGCGGAAGGCGTCATCGAACAGGCGATTCATCTCGCGGTGAAGCGTAAGAAACGGATCGAACGTCTCGCGTTTGGTCGAAAGTTCTTGAGCTTTGGACCAGGGAACAAGATCCCGAATACCCATGATATCCTCCTTCACATGAACTTGGTCTGCGCACGGACGGTTACGGTCCGTGCGTGATTTGACTCAATGTGAAGCGGGCTCAGGCCGCCTTCTGCATGATTTTCCCAGCGGGAGTACCACTTCCAATGGCGATGCGCCGCGGCTTCATGGCCTCGGGGATTTCACGGACGAGTTCGACCCGTAGCAGGCCATTGTCGAACCTCGCAGCCTTTACCTGCACGTAGTCTGCAAGGTTGAGCTGCCGCTTGAACGGACGAGCCGAGATGCCTTGATAGAGATACTCATGCTGGTCTTGGTCGCGCTTGCGACCTTCAACGGTCAGCACATTCTGCTCGGCCGTAACCGCGATCTCGTCTGGGCTGAATCCAGCCAACGCCACCGAGATCTGGTAGCGGTCTTCGCCGAGCCGCTCGATATTATAGGGCGGGTAATTTTCCTCGGGCCGGTGCTGGGTTTGGTCGAGGAGATCGAAGAGGCGGTCGAAGCCGATCGTCGAACGCCAAACGGGAGCGAAGTCGTAAGTCCTCATAGCCAAGTCCTCCTAAGAGCAAGATGGGTACGAAGGAGCGCAGGACACTCGTGCAAGACACCGGTCCGGCGCCCTGTTAAGTCAGCCGGACCCAAAGCTGGCGCCCGGCACCGCCCGTAAGCGGCAAGAAACGAGTTAGAAAAAACCGGTACCTTTTTCAAGAGTACCCGCCAGAAAATTGCGGCACCTATTTGCACGAGTCTGGCACCTATTTGCACGGAGTGTAATGACTTGATCGCCAGTCATGAGCGGCATTGCGGATCGCATCCCGAACCTGCCACTCAACTTGTCAATCGACTATGCCCGACTTACCGACCAGTGTCCGGTTTCGGCGATCCCGGCCAGCCGGTTCTGAGGGACTTCTTCGAGCGAGCGATCCTTCCTGCTGGTGGCCAACGCAGAGTTATCGAACATTGCAGGCGGCTTCTCACAGCTCAGGATCTTGATGCCGAACATCGCCATCGCCTCATCCGGCTGGCCGGGATCGCCGAAACCGAATTTTTCGCATCCCGTTGCCTGAGTGTCAGCGCGCAACTCGGCAAATCAAGCTGGGATCGGAAATTAGCGCGGCGGTGACCGACGTGGCGGGCTGCGTCGGTGCTGATGTAAATAGGTCGATATCGCGGGCAACCATGGATTAGCTGTTAGACAAAATTGTTGCCTTTTCTCTTGAAACCAAAAATCGATTTGATAATTTTCTGCTTGCCGCAACAAGCGGCCCGGGCGCCCCTCGTGGGCCCGGCACAGACGGGCGCCGGAGGTGTCCGACGCCTGCTCGTACCCATCTTGCTCCTTGGAGGATTTGGCTATGAGGACCACCGAGTTCAGCCCGTTCCGGCTAATTGTCAATGTCGACCGTTCTTCTGATTTGGTCGATGCACCCCACCATGGCAGCGACCGGGGTGTCAAACATGACTAGCATTGCAAGCCTGCCAGCTCCGTCTGATTGTCCAAATACCTCGCCGAGATCCGCAAATTTCCTATGCTCGATCCGGAGGAAGAGGCCGCCTACGCAAGGCGCTGGCACGAACACCGGGATAGCGAAGCCGCATTTCATCTTGTCACCAGCCATCTCAGGTTGGTCGCAAAAATCGCGATGCGCTATCGCGGCTACGGACTCCCCATCTCCGAAATCGTGTCCGAGGGCAACATTGGGCTGATGCAGGCGGTTAGGCGTTTTGATCCGGACCGCGGAGTTCGGCTCTCGACCTATGCGATGTGGTGGATCAAGGCCACAATCCAGGAGCACATTGTTCGCTCCTGGTCGCTGGTAAAAATCGCGGCCAGCGCCAGTCAGAAAAAATTGTTCTTCAAGCTACGGCGGGCCAAAAGCGCGATTGCGGCGCTGCAGGACGGTGATTTGCGGCCAGAGCAGGTGGCATTGATCTCGGAACGTCTCAAGGTCGCCGAGCGAGATGTCGTTGAAATAAATCGCCGTCTTCGGGGCGACGTTTCCCTGAATGTCCCGGTTCATGACGACGGTGGCGCCGAACAGGTGCAGGATTGGCTTGCCGATCCTTCAGAGACTCACGAAGCCACGTTGGCCGAGCAGCAGGAGGCAACCTATCGCCATCAGCGTCTGCACAACGCCATCGTCGCCCTTAATCCACGCGAACGTCAAATTTTCATCGCCCGCCGGCTGACCGACGAACCCTTAAAACTTGAACAGCTTGCGGCCGAATACGGAATATCGCGGGAGCGCGTCCGCCAGATCGAGCAACGAGCCTTTGAGAAAGTAAAGTCCGCGATGCTGATCAATGGCCTAGCTCGGACCGTCCCTATTTCCCGGAGCGTTTTTCGATGATGACGCCAGCGCTCTTGGCGCTCGTCCTGGCGAACCAAGTATCCGCATTATGGGCGGTATCTTGGTTCGCCTGGAATTCTAACTTTTTGAACGGCGCACTTCGTAACGCGAAAGCTCCAGCTTAGCTGACACCAGAAGGCGCAAAATGAGCTAGGTCTAAGATGCTTGCCGGCGGTGATGCCTGCCGCGCAGTGGAGTGTCTTGGTCGCGTTTGCTGAATACCGGAATCTGGGGTAGCATTGCTAGCCTCGGCCCGATGGAACGAGCACTCGCCGACTTGTCGCGCCAGAACTTGACGCTCGTGTCACTTTGCACCATTCGCCAATTTGACGGGTGCGCCGGCCATGAGCGTGCCGCTGCGGACGGCCGCGGGTCTGCCACTCGGCGTACAGTTCATCGCTTCGTTCGGCAACGAGACACTTCTGCTGCAGCTCGCCAGCCAGTTGGAACGCGTGCAGCCCTGCATGCAGCGGTTGCGGCCGCTTGCGGTTCCACAATGAGCAAGGCAACTCCTTCATGTATCCAGAGCGCCGCCGCCGCCAGCGGAGAAGGCCTGGTTGGCGGGCCGCGTCCATGCAGACTGAAGAGGCGCAAAGGCGTGGGTGA
This sequence comes from Bradyrhizobium sp. JR3.5, assembly GCF_054057015.1. NCBI lineage: Bacteria > Pseudomonadati > Pseudomonadota > Alphaproteobacteria > Hyphomicrobiales > Nitrobacteraceae > Bradyrhizobium > Bradyrhizobium sp. JR3.5. The sequence goes on along the minus strand of NZ_JBSRYV010000002.1, from coordinate 746,157 downwards.
GCGGGACCATCCATTGCAGTTGGTCAGGACCCTAGGATCCGAGGTGCTGGAATGAAACACGGCTGACGCATGCTCTCGCTGCGCCATATCATGCTAACAGAGCGCCATTTTTGAGATCTCGACCAAGCCCTGTTGCGATCCCAGCGCACTCCCGGTGCTGGCCCACTCCCCAAGCGAAAACCCCGCAGGCGCGAGGTCGTCTCCGCGCTGGGGCTAGAAGGGCGCGCGTTGACCGGGTGACAGGAGCCACACGGTCAAATTGGCGGCGGTCTCGTCATGCTGTGCCTTCGCAAGCAAGGCCTCTCGCTCTCCACATGCAGGAAGCTTCCTAGCCCGTTGGCGCAGCTCTTCGGCTTCTTTGGCAAGGCGTTCTTCAAGGGAAAAAATCTGCTTGACCCGGCGTGGTCGCTTCATGGCTCCTCTTTGCAAAGCTGATGTTGCTGCCCTAGAAACGGATGAAGCACGGGGGAGTAAAATGTTCCAGATTCCGCTTTCCCTCCCGAAGGCAAACATCCGGATCTGCGTGAGTACGAACTCCTAACCTGTCGCCGCCAGCTGCAGCGCAGCGAGTACCCGCATTCCAGGCGCTAGAGCGACCAGCTGAATGTACTTCCGCTTCAGGCCGAGCCCGTGACCGTCCCCATACTTCGGCTTCTTAGCGTCGTCGCCCATCAGCCCGTCCTCGAGCTCGTCCGGCATTTTCGACGCTTCGCAGACGATCCTTGAAGCCATGACGAGGCGAATAAAGCGTGTGGTGCTCTGTCTCGCGCAAACCATGGTCGGAGAAGTACGCATTGACTGCGGCCGACAGGATGCCGCCCTTGTTGCGGTGGTGCGGGAAGCCGTCAGGGAATGCTGCATCGCCTCGAGCAAGATTCTGATCATTGGGATGTCGCGGTGGCAAAACGCTGTTTTCAGGACGCGCTCGTCCAGCCGCACGCGGATATGCGGGAGTGGCGTCCGGGACGATATGTCGGCGGCGTAGGTTGATGATCTCGCTCGGCCGCGCACCCGTGTCGATCATTGCAATGACGACGGCGCGCTCCTCATCGTTCATGGTTTGAGGCGCGCCATGATGCGATTGACGATCCACCATGGCGCGAAGGGTGGCCGAGGCCACAACGCATCGCCCTCGAGCCTGGCGCCCGCAATATGCGATAGCACCCGAGGTGCTGGACCTGGCCATCATAATCTCCCGCGACACGTTCTCAGCACTAGGAACGAGCTCATTAGGCCCGCGTTTGACTTTCTAACCGTCCAACCCCGGGAGAGAGTGATGGCAGAACGCGAGACTGGAAATCTCATCGGCAGCGACAAGGTGGAAGGCACCGCCGTCTATGGAGCCGACAAGCAGAAGATTGGTAGCATCGAGCGCGTCATGATCGACAAGGTGTCGGGCAAGGTCGCCTATGCCGTCTTGGGCTATGGCGGGTTCCTGGGCATCGGCGATGATCACTATCCGACGCCGTGGTCAAGCTTAACCTATGATACCAATCTCGGCGGGTACCGGACCAACGTTACCAAGGACCAATTGGAAAAAGCGCCACGCTACACCAGCGACAATGACTGGAGCTGGAATCGCGAGAACGACCGGCGCGTCTACGATTACTATCGAGCCTCGCCCTATTGGTGAGCCCAGACGATCTGCACCCCTAAAGGCCCGGCGATGCACGCGCCGGGCTTCTGCGGTAGGATTGGCGAAGTGGGGAAGCAACCGCTTCGGCCGCCTGGATGGGGCGTCGCAATGTGTCGCACATGCGGTCGAGATGGTTGAAATGCGTCCTGTATTGATTGGCGACTCCGTCAGGGCCGAGCGCGGCAAGCAGATCGATCTGGGGTGTCGCGGGAAAGGGCGGCACGATGATCCGTTACGTTGGCGATCTCGCATTGCTCCGGACCATCGATCGCACTGTGCGGCTCATCGACAAAACTGCGCAGATTTCCGGAATGCTAGCGCCAGGCCTGCCGCTTGTCGCCGTTCACGCCCTGCTGCACCACGGTCCATCTGCGGTACCGCGTCGCGAAGAACCCATGGAGGCTCACTGTCCGCACCGCGACACTGTCGACTTTCGCCCGAGCCGGCTCGCCCGCGTCATTCCGGCCGTCGACGCCCGTGCGCTCGCCGAGTTGAGCTAGCTCGTCGGCGTGCGGCGCAAGTGCTTGCCGCGGTCGCCGCTGACGTATGCTTCCCACCTCTCGCTCGAGTGGCGACAGGAGTGCTTCAGAGCGCCGATGCCACTGGCCGTGATTGACGGTCCGAACGACTGGAAGCAAAAGGGATGTAACAGCCGTTGCAGGAACTCGTCGCGAGCATATTGACGCGCGACGACCTAGCGACGATGGCGCCGAGTTCGGACACCCGTTCGGCAAGCCACGGCGGAACGCGTCCGCCGTGGAGAGGAAGGTCTGCGCTGCCGCTTCGTTTGGCCATCCTGGTCCCGCTCACACTGAATCATCCGCACTTTAAAGCGTAGCACTTGGCGCGTTGCTGCCTTTGTGCTGCGCTCTGCTATCCACGAACACTGGCATCTAGGAACACTTGTCAAGCGCTGCGATTGAAAATCAATCAATACGCGGAGTCGTTCATGCCCGATTATCGCAAGCCGCCCTATCCTAATCAGACGCAACCCATGCCGGGCACGACGGCCAAAATGGATCCGCCTCCGGACCATGGCGAATCCAGCTACCGCGGCTCGGGCAAACTCAAAGGCAAGAAGGCCGTCATCACAGGCGCGGACAGCGGCATTGGGCGTGCGGTCGCGCTCGCCTACGCCCGCGAGGGGGCCGACATCCTGATCGCCTATCTGAACGAGCATGACGACGCGCTTGAGGTGAAAGCGCTGGTTGAGGCTGAAAGACGCAAGGCGGTCCTGATCGCTGGCGACCTGCGCAGTGCTGACCACTGCCGCTCGGTTGTCTGCCGTGCCGTCCAGGATTTTGGCAGGATCGATATCCTCGTCAACAACGCCGCGCATCAGGCCACGTTCAAGGACATTGCCGATATCAGCGACGAGGAATGGCAGCTGACCTTCGAGGTAAACATCCACGCGATGTTCTATCTCACCAAAGCGGCGGTGCCGCATATGCCGGCGGGTAGCGCGATCATTAACACCGCGTCGATCAACTCCGACATGCCGAACCCGATCCTGTTGGCCTATGCGACCACGAAAGGCGCCGTCCACAACTTCACCGGAGGGCTGGCGCAGATGCTGGCGTCCAAAGGCATTCGCGTGAATGCAGTCGCGCCGGGACCGATCTGGACGCCGCTGATTCCGTCGACCATGCCGGAGGAGGCGGTGACGAATTTCGGCAAGCAGGTTCCGCTGAAGCGGGCTGGACAGCCCGCCGAACTGGCGACAGCCTACGTCATGTTGGCCGATCCACTCTCGAGCTTTACGTCCGGTGCGACCGTTGCCGTGACTGGCGGGAAGCCGTTTCTGTAGGACGCAGCGCGGTCCAGCTGGTCAACTGCAGCATTGGACGTGCGGCGTCCGCAAGGGTCTCGATTCCGAATTGGCCGGAGCCCGTCGGGCCGACAAGGTTCCGGTGACGGCGCCTCAGCGCTCCTCGCCGGCGCCGGCAAGCCACATGCGCAACTCAATACCTGATGGGCCCAGAGTGACGTCGATCGACCGCAGTTCGGCGACATCATTGAAACTCCTCGAGGTCGTCGGGTGTCACGAATAGGACGGCAGCAGCTGGACGCGATGGGGGCACTCCTCGGCGAGGGCGCGCCACGCCTCGAATCCATCCTGATCCCGGCGCGGCTCACAGCGCACAGCGAGGAGGTTCCTCCTCGCACTAGGAACTTCCCATTCGATCAGTGGTTTTCGCCAAAAGATGCGCTCTGCGAGATCAATCATGAAGCGAAAAGTGACGGTGAAACCATATGCCGGGCCGGCCGGTGGATGGGGATCGATCAAAGCCGTCGCGGGCATTCTTTCGCAGGAGGAAGTGATGCTGCTCGGCAGCGAGATCCTGTCGAAGCAGAACAAGCCCGACGGCTACATGTGCGTCAGCTGTTCCTGGGCGAAGCCGGCCAAGCCGCGTCCGTTCGAGTTTTGCGAGAATGGTGCCAAGGCGACCGCATGGGAAGTGACCAACAAGGCGGTCGACGCGACCTTATTTACGAAATACACGCTCGCGGAATTGCGTGGCTGGTCCGACAACGCGCTCGAGGAGCAGGGACGTCTTACGGCGCCGATGCGCTATGACGCGGCGTCAGACAGGTACGCGCCGGTGAGCTGGTCGGACGCGTTCGCAGAAATCGGCCGTGAACTGAAGGCGCTCGATCCGCGCTCAGTGGTCTTCTACACCTCCGGCCGTGCTTCGCTCGAGGCGAGCTACATGTATCAGCTGTTCGGCCGGATGTACGGTACGAACAATTTCCCCGACAGTTCGAACATGTGCCACGAAAGCACGTCGGTGGCCCTGCCCCCGGTGATCGGCGTGCCCGTCGGCACCGTGCACCTCGACGATTTCGAGCAAACCGACTGCATCCTGTTCTTCGGCCATAACACGACGACAAATGCGCCTCGGATGCTGCATCCGCTGCAGGAGGCAGCGCAGCGCGGCGTGCCGATCATCACCTTCAATCCGCTGCGGGAACGTGGTCTTGAGCGCTTCACCAATCCACAGGATCCCATCCAGATGGTGGCCGGCGGCACCCGCATCAGTTCGCAATACCATCAGGTCAGGTTTCGGCGGCGACGCCGCAGCCATCCTCGGTATTTGCAAGGCAGTAATCGAGGCGGATGACGCGGCGCGGTCCGCGGGGCATGCACGTATCGTCGACGTGAGCTTTATCGAACAGCATACACACGGGTTCGATGCTTTCGCGGATTTCTGCCGCAAGCAATCATGGACCGACCTGGAGCGGACGTCCGGTTTGTGCCAGGCCGCGATGTCCCAGGCCGCGAGCACGTACATGGCCGCGAAGGCCGTGATCGCAAACTACGGCATGGGTGTCACGCAGCACAGACACGGCGTCGAGACCGTGAAGATGATCGTCAATCTGCTGCTGTTGCGCGGCAATATCGGAAAGCGGGGCGCTGGAATCTCGCCGATCCGCGGCCACTCCAACGTCCAAGGCCAGCGCACGGTCGGCATCTCCGAGAAGACCAAGCTCGTCCCTCTCGACAAGCTGAAGGAGCTCTATGGTTTCGAGCCGCCGAGAGAGGACGGTCTGACGACGGTGGACGCCTGCAAGGGTATTCTGAAGGGCGAGGTGCGCGGTTTCGTCAGCCTCGGTGGTAATTTCGTCCGGTCCATTCCTGATCGGTCGCTGATGGAGCCGGCTTGGACTAAGCTTCGGCTCTCCGTGCAGATCGCGACGAAACTCAACCGGACGCATCTCGTGCCCGGCGAGGTGACCTATCTGTTGCCCTGTCTTGGCCGGATCGAGATCGATCAGCAGGCGAGCGGGGCGCAAGCTGTCGCCATGGAAGATTCCACGGCGTGCATTCATGGCTCGCGCGGACAGCGCAAGCCGGTTGCCGACCGGCTTCTGTCCGAACCGCGGATCATCGCGGAGATGGCGAAAGCGACGTTGTCGCGCAATCCGAACGTCGACTGGGATGCCTGGGTCGGCGATTACGCGCTGGTGCGCGACGCCATCGAGCGGACCTATCCGGATCAGTTCAAGGATTTCAACACGCGCATGTTCGAGCCCGGCGGCTTTGCCCGTCCGCTTGGCGCCCGTGAGCGAAAGTGGCATACGCCGAACGGAAAGGCCAATTTCACGGTTCCGAAGGCAGCGATCGATGTTCCGCAAATCCGCGACGGCGTCTTCGAACTCATGACGATCCGCGCTGACGGTCAGTTCAACACGACCGTCTACAACGAGGATGACCGCTTTCGCGGGATCTACGGCAGCCGTGACGTTTTGCTGATGAACGCGGACGACATGGCCGCATTAGGTCTCGCCCAGGGAGATCTCGTCACGCTGGAGACCGCAGCTAATGACGGTGTCGAGCGCCGGCTGGGAGAACTTCAGGTCGTTCCCTACGACGTGCCCCTGGCGGCATCGTCGGATACTATCCGGAGTGCAACGTCCTTATCCCGCTCTGGCATTTCGCCGTGGGCAGCAAGGGCCCGGCGGCCAAGTCGGTGCCGGTGCGCATCAGTCGCGATCCCCTGGGGCCGTCGCCGACGGCGCAATGACGGACAATCGGGCGCAGCCTATTTGGCGGCGATCGCATAGGGAACGACGACGTCCGTTGACGCCAGGCTGCCTGAGAACGACGTGCCCGAGGTCGGGACGCATCTTCAGATCGCCGGCAAACCAGGTGGCGCGTCGCTTCTCTCCGGCCTGGTGAGGAATTTCGTTCCTCCGCGTCCGCGAACATGGCAGCCATGGACATCGCATGGCACTGCGATAAGTGTCGCCACTAGGTTCGGCGGCCGAGGCTATCCGCATCTCAATCGCCTAGCGAACCGCTCTCGGACATCCGAGAGGCGTATTGCCAAATTCGCGACGCCTGCTCCTTCGGCAGTTGCCGCGCGATCGACGCTGCATAGCAAACACGAGCAACGAATGCTCGCGTTCGCTGATATCGCGCTACTTTGTCTCGGGCACCCAGGTGGTGCTGGTGCGGTCGTACTTAAAGCCCGGAGCGCCTTTCAGGTCGTCCTTTGTTTCGTCCAGGGTCAACCACCATTTGTCGTTCTTCTTGGTGGTTTTGACTGCCGTGAATGGCACAATGACATCCTTCTGGCCGGCTCCGAGAAAGCCGCCGACGCCGATCACGAGACCCGTGATCTTCCCCGACTTGTCGACGAGGACGTCGTCGATATCGCCGATCTTGCTTTCCTTCGGATCGTACACGGCCTGCTTGTAGTAATTCGTCACAGTCCAACTTTCCGTCGGTCCTTCCTTTAGGACGGTTGTTGCGGCGGATGCGCCGGTTACCATTGCGACGGCCAGCAGAGGCCCAATAGCGAAGAGTTTCTTCATCTTATGTCTCCCTCGGTGATTGCCTTTATGGAACAGGACGAAGTGGCAAATGTTCCAAGGATGAGGCAGGACGACCGGCGCCGCGCATAGAATGCGGCGGCGTGGGCGTGAGGACAGGCGCTCTCGGGCAGCCGAGGTCTTGAAGCCGCAACTCCTTTCGCGGAGCTAGTTTTCGCGCTCGGCATCGTCGGCGGTGCTGTCGGCGATTCCGGAGCCTTGCCGGGTCTATTGCCTCGCCGTCGGATGGGGCGTCGCTGGGGCACAAAAGGCAAAAGGAGGCTCTTCTCAAGCAGCACCGCAGAAAACCTACTCTGCAACCCCTCTCGGCAGGGGATCAAGTCAGAAGTCTCCGGCTTTGTCGTCCGAAAAGCCCTACTGCTGGCATCTCTCAAGCAGCCAGCCATCATGATCGAGCTATACGTCAGGTACGACCGTCGCGGTGACGGGCCATCTGACCATCCATTGACAACGGGCACGGCGCGAACGACAGGACGGAGACGACGGCCAAGGTACATAGCCCGCCTGAAACTTTCCGCCGCTTCTTATTCTTGCTGGGTTGCGGGCCGCGCCGAGAATCAGGACGCAAAACATGGGGCCTGATCGAGGCGGTACTGCCGATCTGTAGAGGCTAGCAGGCTACGCCAGGGCCCGGCCCGCCGGAGAGGCTCCGACGTGGCGCGGCAGGGTGGTCGCAGCTGTTTTGTCAGATCGGGAGAAAGTAGCAACCTTCGCCCCGATTCCGAGTTACCGGCGAATGATACCTGCGCCCTTGGAGCTTTGTGAATGGCAGAAGCATGCACGTTGCGAACAGCTGTCGACACCGCCTGGTCCGTTTTCCGCGCTACTCATTCGGGGGTCGATGCCTCGGATACGCGCCGCTGTCTCCTTGAACGTCATCTGCATGCAGGATGGGAGGTTCGCGAAGGCGATGCGGAAGAGATTGCCAGCTTTGGACTGGCCTATCTCACGCGACTTCCCGACGTCGAATGTTAAAGCGCAGAGAAAGGCTGCTCGAGCGCATCGTCACGGTCGGCGCGCGGCCAGTTTGGACACTCCTCGCCGTCTCATATTTGCTCTCTTCAATCGTCGTGTTGGCCCTGCGATCCATGCTCGGAGCGGGGGAATAGGCTATGCGCATAGCCCAACTTGGTCCTCCTGGCTGAAGGCGTTTCTCCGAAGCTCTATGGCGACGCAGAGGTTGGGGGACGAGCTGGTCGAGCTTGGGCATGACGTTACCTTGTTCGCAAGTGGCGATACACGAACCAAAGGCAAGCTCCATCCGGTGTTGCCTCGCGCACTGCGTCTTGGGCGAAAGGGCGATGCCTTCGCGAAAGAAAGCGGGACTATCGGGAAACCGCCTGGGTAGGAACGATCATGCTCCCGCCCCATATGGGAGCGCACTCAATGCGCAGTTATTTTTTCGATCTACGAGACGAGCGAGGCAATGTCATAGCCCTGCAGGACGAAGCGGCACGAGCGCTTGGCCAACTTCGCTAGAGATGAGGCGCGGCGAGCTATTTCTGACGGCGGACTTACACGCGAATTAGCAATTGAGGTGCGCGACGAGGACGGCGCAGTCCGTTCCTGTCGCTAGCCAACAGGATTATGCGTTGGATCGACTTGGATTAGAGCTTCGTATTGGCTTGCTTTTTCAAGTAGCGCATCGCGAATTGGACCTTCCGGTAGGAGCGCAGCTTGGTGGCGGGCCTCTTTTGCGCATTGCGCGGCTTCAATTGCCAGTTCTTCAGCCTCACGATTCATCTTCATCGCTCCACTCGATGCCAGGCTGTTTGCGAACGGCGATCACTGAATCGCAGGCTTTCTCGACGATCATTCGAAGCTCTGCCTTCGGCACACTGAGAGGGTGTGTCCAGTGCTTGATGTCAGCGACTTGATGTATGTTGATACGCAGTCGGTCTGCCTGCTTTTTTGGATCAGCATCACATCTCCTCGCATTGGGAAGCAACGGCAATGACTTCGCGATGTTCCAAAGCCTGCGAGCCGTTGGCAAGGCTTGGCATATTTCAGCCGATCGTTTTTGGCTTCTGTCGCTCCGCTCCCGTTTGAAACTCGTCAGCCCTTTGACGAGTTTGGCGCCCGCGCCTGGCTGGATTCTCGCGCGTATTTCTAGCGGCCGTTTTGTGCTGTTTGGCCACCACAAAAAAGGCCCCGGCACCCTTGGAGGGTAATGCCGGGGCCAATCCGGATCGCCGAACCGCCGTCCGCCGAGAAGCAGCGGTCGTCGCTACTAGGGCTGAAAAAACACGAAATGAAAATCAGGTGCCCCGTGGCTCGGATCATCAAATTGATCTGCGGTTCCCGAAATAACGCATGTGAATCTTTGCCGCTTTTTGCCAGTCCGCTGCTGCACTTACAAGCGCCGCGATCGCCTACCTGGGAACCGCACTTTAGCGCGCCGAATTATTCGTAGGTCATCCAAAGGAGACACCAATGAAGAAGTTCGTCGCGGTCACCGCTCTTACGCTCCTGTGCGGCTCGGCCTTGGCTCAGAACACCGGCCCCGCTCCACAGACAGGGATGGAGAAACCCGGAGTGACGCACGGTGCCAAGCCAGATGGTTCGATGGATACGACCGGCATGAGTGCGACCAAGGGGAATATCAAAAGGGAAAAAGACGGCGCACCGGCCCCGAAGCACGCGAAAAAGTAGGTCCGGCTGTCCTTGGAGTAGCAGCATCAAAACCGGACATCCGGGATGTATGGATACACGCCGTAACACGTCGCCGCGGCCGGGGAGGGGAGTCTTGATCGTTTCGGTGACGACACCAATATCAGAGCTCATCGTCGGTGAAAATCACCGAACGCAGCAGCGCGCTGCCAGCAGCTGCACGTTGCGCTCGAGCAACAGCGTTTGGAAAACGTAGGGCCAACGGCTTCCGCCCATTGCGCGTTTCCATTTTGATCCAAATGATCGACCCTGTCGCGAGCTGGGCTGTGCAACAGGCCTCGGATCGGGCTCACGCGCAAGCGGATATCAAGAAGCGCAACAGGGGCGCTCTGCAGATCGTGGCGAGACGATCAAACACCGCAAAAGCGTCGAAGGGGAGAACGATCTGATCCCGTCCAGCTGCGCCTTTCAACAAGACGCGGGCAAGAATGCCTACCAATCCCGTCACCGTGCAGAAATATCGCGGCGCCTGTCTCGCAACAGCAGATTTGGCCGTGGTCATCGTGTCGTCGCGATCGTTTCGGCGATCGTCAAGACCACAGACGAACTCGTCAGGATGGCCTATCAGGCAGCCCGCATCCTAATCGCCGCGAACTCGACAGGTTGTTGACCACCGGTGAGCGCATCGGCATGTCCTTGATGAGCATCGCACTGTCTGATCTCGGCGTGCGGGCGATCGGCTTTCGCCGGCGGAAAAAACCAGCATTATGAGGGCTTGCGATTTGCAAGACACTCGACGCGTTGCGCGCGCATTGGAAGGAGCAAAAACCTGCGCAAGCGGCGCGAGAGTGGGCGGTGAAGCGGACGTCGCGGGTGCGCCCTTTGACTTCCGAGTCTGGCCCCAAGCGGAAGTCCGTCCTGCTTCTCAACCGCACTGGGCGCTACTGGGTGCTAGTTTTGTCGTTTAAGCTGTCAAATCCACCGAGTTGGACAATCCTTTCGAAGTCGCCAAGCGTAACGACGCGGCGCTTTAAATCAAGGATGCCTTGGGTTCGGAACGCCTGAAGGACGCGGTTGACATGCACGACGCTCAATCCAAGCGCGTCGGCCAGCGTTCGATTGAGTGATCGGAAAGTCAAACTGCTCGTTAGCGACCATACCCATCGCTCCAAGCCGCTGGCGCAATTCCGCAATCAAATAGGCCATGCGCCCCGATGCGGATCGTGTGCCCAAATTGACTATCCATTGCCGGAACAATGCGGCGTCAACAAGCGATTCGCGCCAGAGCGCTCGTGCCAAAGCCGGACGCGTACTAAGGGTTCGCTCGAGCGCATCGTGATCAATGAAACCAAGTTGCGCTTTCGACAGCGTGGTCAGGTCGTGGTCCATCCGCTTCAGTGGCAAGCCGTGAAGATCGGGCATGTCGCCTGCGATGTGGAATGATAGAATCTGCCGTTTGCCATCTTCCGACACTTTCGATCGATAGGCAAAGCCGCTCAGAATCACGCAGCACTGGGTACTAAGCTGCCCCTCGCGAAAGATCGAAGAATCTTCCGGCAAGCTCTTCACCGATGCAATAATGGACCGGAGGGCTTTCGTATCCTCGTCGGGTAACTCAGAGTGCTGCCGCAACTTCCGGATCATCATCTCGATGGGCATCTGAAGTTCCTTGTCAACCTTTCCGGACGGGAGGCTGTCCGCTTCCACTCCGACCATACGCTTGGAACGGGCGTGAATGTAGATAATTGTCCCGCCAACTTGAGCGCAATAGTTCCAATCAGTGGCCCCGAGATGCCGCGGTATTTTTTTCACATCCAGCACCGACAGCGGGATCCAGACGAAACAGGCATGGACCTGCCCGACAGCGACGCCGCTTGGAAGGAAGCCACCATCACTGCTGGAAAATTCCTTCAGGACCTCGATGGCACGCTGAAGCCCGGCCAGGAATGGCGGATGGAAGTAACTGACGAGGCGGGAAATCTAATATGGGTCCTCCGCCTGTCACCTGAAAGGCACTAAAGCTCCGGCGTCGGCAACTGCCGTACTTTTAGCTAGATGGACGCGATTGCCGTCACATCGGACCGGCGATGCCGCGACCTCCTAGCTGTCGTGCAAACCGAAACTATTTGAATCCGGCCCTGGCGCGGTATGGCAGCCGGCGGCCGAAAAGCTCCCTCGTGGCTAGCCTCGAAAAGCTGCGACCTTCATGCCCACTCGCCTCGAAGATTTTGGAAGCTGCCAACTGCGGAGAGGTGTCGCCCCGAAGGTCTCAAGCAGGTCGGACGCCGAGCTCTCTCGCAGGCGCCGATTATGTGGCGTTGACCGGACGAGGCGGCGACCCGAACGTCGCCGCGAGGGGCGCGAACGCGCGCGGGCGAACGGTTCCTGGACAGTGTGCGCCTTCGGAAGACGACGGGATCCAGGCTCTTGCTGGTTAGCGTGCGAACGGGATTTCACGTCGTGTCGGCGACGCGCGAATGTTGCGGATATTGCACGAGCATCGACCTCGCGCACACACGTAGGAGCCGCCACGATCGCAGCGGCACCTTTTCTTCAAGACAACAGATAGTCTGACGTTCTACCGAGGTGATCGCTTGGTGGCGGATCCGCTCTTGCCCCCCGGAAGGCCCCTGATGTTCGAGGGATCCTGTTCCTGCACCGAGAGGTTTTGCTGGCTTGATCCGACTGTGCCCTTTTGCGCAGCAGGTCCGTTCTTGTTGCCAGCTGAACCGCTGATGCCGGCACCGGAATTCTGCGCGCTGGGCGCCGTTGCCGGACTTGTGCCCGCGGCAGCGGTGTTCGGCTCGCCAGGCGGATGGGAGGCAGCGCCCGGCTTTTCTTGTTCTCCGACATAGCCCGACGCGCCTGAGTTGTGGGTTTTCGCACCCTTGTCGGCTTCGCTCTGAAGGTTTTGCCCCGGGCTCGTCTGCTGGGCGGCTACCGGAAGACCAATCGCCGTGGCCGCGAAGACGAGCGTCAATAGAGTGGGTATCCGCATGACTGCTTCCTCCTTCGTCTGCTTCTCCCGCAAGGTTGAAAGTCAAAAACAACCGGATAGAAGGCGCGGCGTTCCTTTAACGATCGAGCATGGCCGACGGCCGTGCTCGCGATCACCTCACAATGAATCCATGTCGGATACCGGCCTCAGATGCGACTACGTCTTTTGCCCGCGACAAGGCCTAAGAGGCCGAAAGTCTCACCCAAGGCGGCCGCGCCGGTTTGGTGCCACGTCTAGCCGGCCGAAGTGACCCACTACTGCGGTGACCATTGCGTCGACAGCCCTGGAATCCGACACGTCGGCGGCATGGGCCATCGTCCGGTCGGCCGGCGGGCTCTTGGCGAGCTTTTCGAGGGCGTCCTTGTTGCGGTCGACCAACGCGACCTTGGCGCCCTCGGCCGCGAACCGGCGAGCTCTTGCTTCGCCGATGCCGGACGCCCCGCCGGTAGTGATGATGGCCCTTTCCTGGAACCTTTCGTCCACAGATGGCTCCCGTTTGATCCGTGGCAAGGACAGCCATTCTCGCGCCGAGAAGCGGCAGCCGATTACGCGTCTTCAGGCAGCGCGCCGCTTTCTGGTCCGCGCCGCCTTCTTGGCTGATCGCGACCGCTCCGCAGCGGGCCGCTTGGCCGAGGCGGCGCCGCCGAGACGGCCGCCTTTCTTCGACGGCGAATGGTCTTCTTCTGTTCCGCGGCCGGAGCCGCTTTTCTTGCCGCCGTGGGTCTCCTTGTTCACGGTCGCCCAAGCACGCCGCTCGGCCTCCTTCTCCGGAACGCCGCGGTGCTCGTAGCCTTCCTCGATGTGCTCTGCCTGGCGCTTTTGCTTTTCAGTGTAGCTGGACTTGTCGCCGCGAGGCATGGGGTCCTCCTCGATTGAAATATTCGGTTCAAAACCGGGAAGGCCTGTCTGTTCCAGTCATGACGACAAGTTTGTGGCGCGGTCGCCGTGCCAAATCCTAACTGCGCAGTCACAGCCAAAAAGATCTCACGCCGCGACGACGGGAACCTTTCCGTGATTGCGTCTTTTTGAATCGGCAATGAGCGTCGAGACTGAATTGAAGTTCCGAGCTTCGCCCCGCGGGCTATCGGCCATGACGAAGGGCGGCGTCCCCGGTGTGCGGCGCGCCGATTGGTCCCAGCAAGATCTTGTTTCTACGTATTTTGATACGAACAAGCGCAAGCTCAAGCGGAGTGGCCTCACGCTGAGGGTGCGACAGGTCGACAACAAGTTTGTGCAAACGGTAAAGTCGACCGCTTCAGGAAACCTCACGCGTGGCGAATGGGAGGCCGAGGTCGATCGCCTCAAGCCCGACATTGCCAAGGCGGAAGGTACGCCGCTCGATGATTTCAGCGCTAAGCACTTGTCCCGGAAGCTGAAGCCGGTCTTTCGCACCTCGATTCGCCGTGCCGTACAGACAATTCGAACCCGCCGCAGCGAGATTGAGCTCGCGATCGACCGCGGCAAGATTTCGGCCGGCGGGCGCTCGCAACCGATTGCCGAATTCGAGCTCGAATTAAAATCCGGGCGTCCGTCGGATCTGTTTTCGTTGGCGCGAAAGCTCGACCGCAAGACCGCCGCCGAACTCGACTTGCGATCGAAGGCAGAGAAGGGCTATCGGCTCCTCGAAGATGACGGCGAAAGAGCGATGCATGCGGCACCTATTCGGCTTGATCGTGAGTTAGCGCCAAACGGAGCCTTCCGCATTGTTGCGTCTGCGACGCTCCGGCATTTTGCATGCAATGCGGATGCGGTGCGTGCACTGGATTCGGAGGCAATCCATCAGATGCGCGTAGGCTTGCGGCGAACGCGTGCCGCCATCTCGCTCTTCAACGATGTCCTTCCGCGAACGAATACCGCGCGGATTAAGGCTGAGCTTAAATGGCTCACCCGTGAGCTCGCGCCAGCTCGTGAGATCGACGTATTCTTGAAAGAGCGCGTTCATCCCGTCGCGCATGAGAGCGTGCCAAAACGCGGCTCTCGCGCTATCGAGAAGAAGTTTGCCGCCCAACGGCTTGCGGCCTTCAGGCGCGCTGGACGGGCGGTTGCGTCGGCCCGGTTTCGTCGTCTTTTGCTCGATGTGCTCGAATGGATCGCGACCAGCAGCGCGTCAGCCCACGACAAGCGATTGATTGGTCCCTATGCGGCAGCACTGCTCGACCGGCGCATCAGGAAGGCACGCAAGCAAGGCAAGCGCTTGCAGGAACTCGATCCGACGCAACGCCACAAACTACGCATAAGAATCAAGAAGATCCGTTATGCAGTCGAGTTCTTTAAGAGCCTTTACGCCCATAGCGATCACAAGGAACTCGCAGGGCTCTCCGACCGGCTCAAGAGAATTCAATCGGCCCTTGGCTCCTTGAATGACTTTATGGCGCATCGCGAGATGGGGACGAACGCTGCGCTGAACGCCCCTCGCGCCAATCGGAGGGCTCAGGCATTCGTGTCCGGATTTGTGGTTGGTCGGGAGCGCGAGGCGGCAAGGGGTTTGATGAAGGCGGCGTCCAGAGAAATCGGCGGGCTGCGCCGATTGCGCAGTGAGCCTTGTTAGGCGCAGTCGGCCGCGGAACCTGCGCGGCCTCTCGCAGATGTTTCATACAGCGCGAGCGAAGTTGATCCGACGACATTTGCGGTCCCCAAAGAAGCGTCCCGGCCTGTGTCGGAAAAGTGCGCTTCACTGATTGCAACTGCAAGGCGAGGACTGAAGCCTACATTCCAGTCGGCCAAGGGCCAGCACCTTGATTGCGTATCGATGAGTCCTATGTCGTCCCTCGGGGAGGGTGCAAGCCCACTGTGACGGAGAGTTCGCATGCGCATCGAGCCAGTCTTCCTGTTCGACCTCGACGGTACGCTGGTCGACAGCGTCTATCAGCACGTGCTGGCCTGGAAGCATGCACTCGATTCCGAAGGAATCGAACTATCGGTCTGGCGCATCCATCGCAAGATTGGCATGAGCGGTGGCCTCTTCACCAATCAACTCCTCCGGGAGATTGGCATCGAGATCAGCGCGGAGCGCATCGACCGCCTACGGCGCGCGCATGCGGCCTCTTACCAGCAACAGGCAAGCCAGGTCCGCCCCCTGCCGGGCGCGCGCGATCTTTTGCGATGGTTGTCGGAAGCTGGAATACCGTGGGCGATCGCGACCAGTGGTCGAATGGAAACCGCTGCCGTTAATCTTGCTTCGTTGGGCGTCGATCCGGAACGAACCTCGGTCGTGACGCGCGATCAGGTCAAGTATGCCAAACCGGATCCGGATTTGTTTCTTGCCGCGGCCGCGCGGCTTAACGCGCCAATCGAGACTGCCATCGTGGTCGGCGACAGTGTCTGGGACATGATGGCGGCCGTTCGTTGCCGTGCACTGGGAGTAGGTCTCCTGAGCGGCGGTTATGGATCGGACGAACTCAGGCAATCCGGAGCGTTTCGCGTCTATGACGACCCAGCCGACCTGTTGCGCCGGATTGACGAGGTTGGAGGACGGCGCTGATCGATTCTTGTCTTCATAAGTTGAATGAAAAGCAGCGGCGGCGTTGTTATTGCGACGGTTCAGTCGTGCCCGCGCCGATTTCGCGCTCCGCTTCAGTCAGAAATCTATTTTCGAACCGGTCGGTCTGGCCGCTTCGCTCGCAAAGCGCAGACGCGTCGTCGAAGCCTTCCTTCTGGCCGCTTAAGACTGTCTCTTCTAGGGAATCTTGACATGGGGCTCGCGTTCCCAGACGCGGAGCTTCCCGAGGCCGTCGACAAACGATTTGGCGTCCCCGGCGCTTTCCAAGGTGACACAACCCTCGTCGAAGTCATCGGCGGCGATGCCGGCTTTCGCGAACAGCGGTAGCACGGAGCCAACGTAGCCGATGAACTTGCAGTGAGCAAAGGCGTCGGCGACGAAATCCCGTGCCGATGACTCCTGCAGTAAATCGTCCATGGCCGCCTGTGTCGGCAGCAGGGCAACGGCATCGTACAACACCGAGGGCCCGCCATCGATCATTTGATCGGCGTGGATCCAGCTGCCATCGTTCGCCCTGGCTCCGGCGACCGTCGGCGCAATGATCTCGTACGTCGCTCCGGCCTGGCCGAGCGCGGCCTTGAGTGCCTGAAGGAGACCGGCATCGGTTCCGTCGGAAACCAGGATACCCAACTTGCGGCCCTCGAAGCGCTCGGGTCCGTTCTCGACGATGCTCAGCGCCGGGGAGGGATTGAGATCCTGACGTGTCGGTGCGGCAGCATCTGCCGGCTTTGGCATCTTCTGCAGACCAAGTTTGCCGGCGACCTTGTTGGCCAGCTTCTCATCGATGTTCAGGAGATGCGAGACCATCCGTTCCCGGATTGCAGGCGTTTGAACCTTGCTGAGTTCGAACGTCAAAGCGGCAGCGATGTGCGCCTGCTCTCCCATGGTTTGACTGATAAAGAACTGACGCGCCTGGCTATAATGGTCTGCGAAGCTCTCGGCGCGCAGACGACGTTTGGGGCCTTGCTCCACGTCGGCGAATGACGTGAAGCCGCGCTGTGGCGACTCTCTGGGGCCCTCGCCGAAGGAATTCGGCTGGTAGTTGGCGCGCCCGACTGAATTGCGCAGGGCCATGTGGCCGTCCTGCTGAAAATGAGCGATCGGGCATTTGGGCGCATTGATCGGGATCTGCGTGAAGTTTGGACTTCCGAGCCGCTTGAGCTGGGTGTCGAGGTACGAGAAGTTGCGTCCTTGCAGCAGCGGATCGTTCGAGAATTCGACCCCGGCGGAACGTTCTGGGTCATGAAGGCGACCTGTTCGGTTTCCGCAAAGAAATTGTCGGGCATGCGATTGAGCACTAGCCGACCGGCGGGGATGGGCGGCAGTACTTCCTCCGGTATGAGCTTCGTCGGATCAAGCACGTCGAAGTCGAAGGAATCGGCGAAGTCCTGATCGAACAGTTGCAGTTGAAGTTCCCATTCCGGGAAGTTGCCGGTTTTGATGGCGGTCCAAAGATCCCGGCGATGGAAGTCCGGATCGGCACCGTTGATTTTGACGGCTTCCACTGACTGCATGCCCAATTTTGGCTTCCAGTGAAATTTGACGAAGGTGGACTCGTTCTTCGCGTTTACGAACCGGAAGGTGTGCACACCGAACCCTTCCATGAAGCGGAACGATCGCGGGATAGCACGATCGGACATCACCCACATGATCATGTGCATGCTCTCAGGGGTGAGGCCGATGAAATCCCAGAAATTGTCGTGGGCCGATTGTGCCTGCGGAAAGGCGCAATCAGGTTCCTCCTTCACAGCGTGGACCATGTCGGGAAACTTGATGGCGTCCTGGATGAAGAAAACCGGGATGTTGTTGCCAACGATGTCCCAATTGCCTTCCTGTGTGTAGAGCTTTACGGCGAAGCCACGGACATCCCGGGCGAGGTCGAAAGAGCCCTTGCTGCCGGCCACGGTTGAAAATCGGACGAAGGCTGGTGTCTTTTCACCGGTGCGCTGGAACAGGTCAGCCCTGGTATACTTCGACAGGGGCTTGTAGTTCTCGAAGAAGCCGTGCGCCGCGTAGCCACGGGCATGCACGACCCGCTCGGGGATCCGTTCGTGATCGAAGTGGAAGATCTTTTCCCGAAAATGGAAATCCTCCGGCAGCGTCGGGCCACGCGGACCGATTTTCAGGGAGTTCTGGTCGTCGGAAACCGGACCACCCTGCGCCGTCGTGAGCATAGGCACCTTACCTGATGCAATTTGATGAAGTTCGCCTCCTTCACCACGTTCAAGTTTTTGGTCGTGAATGGTTGCCGTCCCGCGCAATTCGCGGGTTGGTTTCGTTGTCTTCGCCATTGCTTGGTTTCCTGGAGGACGAACTAGCGAGTCCTAAGTCCCGCGAGACGCACTACGTTCCTATTCGGGCGCCAACCTGGTCAGCGGCGCTTGTGCCGATTGCTGGACGCTTGCTTCCGCGCGTGCCGTCCTGTCGCTTACCGCACCCTGCAAATCTCGATCGTCTGGCCGATGACCTGATATTGTTGTCCGATCGCTGCTCAACCTAACCGCAGCGTCGGCGGATCAGGTTGGCGCGCCGCTCCAGAGACATCATGGGCTCGAGCCGCTGAAGGCAACGCGGACACTCCGTCTCCGAACCGATCGATCCTCATTTTTCAGGCCCCCAATCGAACGCGAGGAACGACGGTTTCTAGGCCGCGTTGATCGGTCTTCCCGAAGGAGCAGCCGGAGAAGGATGACTGATTTGACCGCGGAGAAGCAAGTCGGTTAGGCAACCTGTCACCGAGTTCATCGCCGGAAAGGCCGGCGAAGAAAACGTCGTCGCGGTCGAGGCAGTGAGGTATTTGCGTGGACCAAAGCCGTCCCGAATGCGCCGTTTGAAATAACGAAGGGCCGATGGACAATCTGACGAAAAAAGAGCAGCCGGACCGGTCGAAGATCAACATGCACGAGCCGTTTGAGGTCAAATACTGGACTCATGCGCTTGGCGTGTCGAAGGAAGAGCTTCAGAAGGCCGTCGACAAGGTCGGGAATTCTGCAGCGACGGTGCGCAAAGAGTTGGGGATCAAGGAGTAGCCATGGCGACCGAACAGCAGATACGAGACTACGCGCACCTGCTCTGGGAGAGAGCTGGGAAGCCAGAAGGCCGGGACACCGAATTCTGGCACGCGGCGGAAGTCGAGTTAAATGCAGAACGCGAGAGCCCTGACGCACCGACGGAGATCGACCAACCCAACAGGACCACGCTTCCGGGGTGATCAATTCACCCGTCCAATTTTGAACCGCTTGGGTTGGGTAGCGACGTCATGGCGCTTCAGGCGAGATGGCCAGTTTCCAATTGGTCTGAGGTTCGCATTCGCGAAGTCTCGCGACTCGATAGCCCTTACGAGGAATAGGGCCGTATTCCTCGTCAACAGCGAGATCGTTCTCCACCAACAGCTGTGCCACACGCCTGTTCCAGCTTCTGGCCGTTCGCGAGTGTTCACCCGCGCATCGGGCTCGTTGGCTCGCATAGGAACTTTGGCTTCCTGGCCAGATTGTCAGGACGATTGAGCGGAGGAGGCTTGCATGAACCAGCTGATTTACCTGGTGGGACTGATCGTGGTCATCCTTGCGGTGCTGTCGTTCTTTGGATTGCGGTAGGTACATCATGGACAGTCACCAAAGTGTTGCCGACGTCGTCGACAGCAAGGTCGGCTTGCGTCTGCAGTGGAGCCCGGTCTTCGCGGGTGCGCTCGCCGCAGCTGCTCTGTCGCTGATCTTGATCAGCTTCGGCGCTGCAATCGGCTTGGGCGTTAGCTCGAGTTCACCTTCGTGGCGCGATGCATCGTCTGCGCTCGCGTTGCTGTCCGGGCTGTACTTGGTCCTGCAGGCGCTGGTTAGCTTCGGTGTCGGCGGCTATATTGCCGGCCGCGCGCGGCAGGTGATCGGCGCGACGCCGGCCGACGTGATCGAAAGCAGCGACGGGCTTCATGGTCTGATCGCCTGGGCGCTCGCCGTCATCGTGGGCGCGGCGGTTGTCGCGCTGGTCGGACTATCGGCCGCGCGTCCGACGATCCAGAATCGGCCATCGGCCACGGCCGCGGAGCCGTTGCTGAGTGCCGAGCTTGACCGGCTGTACCGGTCGCCACGACGTCCGGCCAATATTGACATCGGTTACGAACGGGCTGAGGCAGGCCGCATTCTATTGACTAGCTCTGGCCATAGCGGCGTGAGCACCGAAGATCACAGCTATCTGATCCAGCAGGTTGCGGCGGCGACGGGGTTGCCGGCTGCCGACGCCGAAAGTCGCGTCGACAGCGTCATCGGTGATGCCAGAACCGCAATCCAGCGGTCGCGGCGCAGCTCGGTGATCCTGGCATTCTCTGCTGCGGCGGCGCTGCTGTGCGGCGCGGTCGCGGCTTGGGTTGCGGCCTGCGCGGGAGGTCGCCACCGCGATGGCGCACCACTGCCGGAGTGGATGGGAAGTCGGCCGACCACGGCCGTACCGATCGTTTGAATCGTTGATTGAACGTGCTCGAGGAAGACAGAGATGGCAACGATCTTGATCATGGACCACACCGGCGACACTCGGCATTATTTCGACCCGAGTGACAGCGAGCAACTCGCCTGGGCGAACGCGCGCTTTGCCGAACTGACGTCGGATGGCTACACCGCCGCGGTGCGGAGATCGCACGGCGAAGCCGCGCTCGTGCGGGCGCTGGATCCGACCGCCGAGGAAACCTTGTTCTATCCAAGGCTGGTCGGCGGATAAGGCCATGATGGCCCGTCTGCGTACCGTGCCTCTACTGTCCGCATTGCGGCGCGCCGTCGGTACGCTGCGTGCGACGCTATCCGCGATTTGGGAGCGCTGGCAGGCCCACGAACGAAACGAGGCGCGCGGGCTGGCGCTGATGTCCGCATGGTTGTCGCCCGAGCAGCGCTCGCAGTTCGAAAAATGCAACCGCTTCGACGTCGTCGGCTCGGAGTCGGGCAAGCGATATCGAATTTGCTACGGGACATCGACCAACGTCTATGAAATAGACGACACAGGCCGCATTGTGGTCGGCTGGTGCTTTCGGCCGGTCGGTTGTTTGGTGCCGGGCGACGTGATGCTTGCCCAGAAGATCGCGCTCGAAACCGACGAGCGCGCGGCCCTCATGGTTGCTAGGCCGTTCTCAAGTTCCCTGCCGCCGCGCACGCATCTCGCTCCGATCAGCTAGGCACTCGGTTGGCGACCGGCCACGTGGCGGGAACGTGGTAGCCGGCCGACGCCGACGCCGTCAAGCAGCGGCTCATGGACCTCGTCACTGCCATGCTCACCGATTCCGGCACCGCCCGGCCGGAGCCGTCTCAAGCGGCAGGGGTAGGGAACGTCGATGATCCTGCCGGGTTGTCGGATGCCGACTTGCATTGGATATCGCCATGGGCGCCCACACCCGATCGTCTTCGCTGAGCCTGATCTTCCGCTCCTATCTCGGGGACTTGCGACGTTGGGCCGGACGCCTGATGACCGGCTACGCGGTGGCGTGCGGAGTCATGCTGTTTGGCGCGGTCTCGCTCTTCATTGCGATCGGGATCGGGGTTGGCGCGGCTTTTCACGCCCTTGAGATGCGCTACGACATCTGGATCGCATACGCGGTGGTCGGAGGCGCCTTTCTGCTGCTCGGGCTTATTGGGCTGCTGGCGGGTCGTATTCTGCTCGCCCGCCCAGCGCCGGCGGTGCCGCGCCCCAGCCGGCAGTCCGACATGCTCAAGCGTGCCATCGCCGTGCCCGTCGCGGCGCGGCTGATCGCCACCTCCCGGTCGGGATCGGCAGCAGCCGTCGACCCAACGACCCAGGTGCTGGCCGCTGGGGCTGCAATCATGCTCGTCGGCTGGTTCGCCGCATCGCGCTTCAAGCGGCGGCACGACGGCATTTAGGGCTGGCGATGGCACAGCGCTCCAGTTGGCCAAACGACCTGATGCTTGCCGGTGCGACGGCTCTGGCAACCCTCGCGATTTATCGACATATCTCGCGGTGGGAGGCGCCGGTCGAGCGCGAGCAAGGCATCAAGCCCGCATTGGCCGAAGCACAGGATCGTGGACGGCTGGCTGAGACGCCGCTTCAGATTCCGGCCGCGGGGTGGAAAGATATTCTGCTGCGAACCTATCAGCAGATCGACGAGGACCGGCTGCTGGCGACCGCCGCCGGCGTCGTGTTCTACGGCCTGCTGGCGGTCTTCCCGGCCATCACCGCGTTGGTGTCGAGTTACGGCCTGTTCGCCGATCCGTCGACGATCTCGTCCAATCTGCAAAGCCTCGCGCTGATGCTTCCGGAAGGTTCGTTTGGGATCGTCCAGGACCAGATCGCCCGCGTGCTGGCGAAGGGCACCTCGACGCTCGGCCTGACCTTTGTGGTCGGTCTGCTGGTTGCGATCTGGAGCGCCAATGCCGGCATGAAAGCGATCTTCGATGCGCTTAACGTCGTCTACGAGGAGAAGGAGAAGCGTGGCTTCTTCAAGCTCAATCTGATATCCCTCTCATTCACCGTCGCAGCGCTGATCTCGATCATGCTGATGGTCGGAGCTGTGGTCGTCGTGCCCCTTCTGCTGCAGCAGTTTGGCCTGGGCACACGGGCCGAGCTTATCGTCCGGTTCGGACGGTGGCCGATCTTGCTGCTCCTACTCCTAACGGCGCTTGCGGTGCTTTACCGCTATGGCCCCAGCCGAGCCAAGCCGCGCTGGCAATGGCTCAGCGTCGGTGCCGTCGCGGCGGCTCTCCTATGGCTGATCGGTTCCGCGCTGCTCTCCTGGTATCTTGCAAACTTTGGAAATTACGGCGCAACCTATGGCTCGCTCGGCGCGGCCATTGGCCTGATGACCTGGATGTGGATGTCCGCTATCATCGTGCTGTGTGGCGCAGAATTGAATTCGGAGATCGAGCATCAGACCGCTATCGATTCGACCGAGGGTCGCGGCAAGCCCCTCGGGGCGCGGGGCGCAAGGATGGCGGATACGGTTGGCAGGGCGTCATAGCAAGACGCTCGTTGTCTAGTACAGCCGCACGGTTGACCGGAAAGCGATCCAGATCGCAACCGACAGGAGTCCCAATCCGCCGAGCACCAAGAAGGCTGGGCCGTAGCCGATCCATTGTGCGATCCGGCCGCCGAGTGCGGAGCTGAGCAACGCGCCAACGCCCTGGACGGTAGGGACCGCGCCTTGCCCGAGATTGATACGCCCTGTGCCGTTCAACGATCGCGCAACCATTCCAGAAGCGCGGCGGACGCTTTTGCCTGGCGATGGCGCATGTTCCATGAACGCACGTGACCGCCGCATGATGCCGAGGTGGATGCTATTTTTCGCAACCGCGTAACTTGCGATGTACATAGGAACCAATAACAGCACCCGCGCTTGAGCCAAATGGTTCAGGTCAACGTGCTGGAAAGACCGATCGAGCGCATCAAGGAAACCTGCGAGCTAATGGGCATCGCAGACAAGTTCGATTGTGCGCTTCCCGAGCCTGAGACGTTTCTCAAGGCGGAGGTCGCGAAGGGCGAGGTGAGAGAAACCAGGCTGACCGTTGACGGGCTGCGCTACTTGCGACGGTTGCTGACGGAGGCATTACGCTCGCCATCGCAGGACGTCAGATAGCTGTGCCGCTTCGCGTTGATCATGGATCGGTGAAGAACGCCAACGGAGCAACTCATGAATTTGAATGGCAAGAAAATTGCTATCCTCGCAACGCATGGCTTTGAACAGTCGGAGCTCGAAGTGCCGCGCGATCGCCTGAAAAAGGCCGGCGCCACGGTCGAAATCGTGTCGATCGCCGCGGGCGAGATCAGGGGATGGGACAAGAAGGATTGGGGACGTCCGGTCAACGTCGACAAAACGCTGGATCAAGCGGCAGCCTTAGATTACGACGCGGTCGTCCTGCCGGGCGGACAAATCAATCCAGACCTGCTGCGTGTCGAACCCAAGGCGCTGAAGTTCATCAAGGATATCTTCGATGCGAAGAAGATCGTCGCAGCGGTCTGTCACGCGCCCTGGCTGTTGATCGAGACCGGGATCGCCAGGGGCCGCAAGATGACCTCCTACAAGTCGATCAAGACCGACGTGGCGAATGCCGGCGCAATCTGGGAGGACGCCGAGGTCGTCGTCGACCAGGGCGTCGTGACTTCTCGAAATCCTGGAGATCTTGAGGCCTTCAGCGCTAAGATCATCGAGGAGGTGAGAGAAGGCCGGCATACACAACGCAGCGCGGCATGAGGTGGCAGTCATGGCGTTCTCGGATGAGATGACCCGATGCGCCGAGGCTCGCACTTCCTCTTCCAAGGCCTGCCTTGCCACGGCGATGAACCATTGCCCCGTCACCGGCGGCAAGCACGTTGGGCCGGCACATTTCCGCTTGATGATGGCAGGCGCGGAGATGTGCCGGACGGCGGCTTGACAGCCCGCTTCTGACAGCCGACGCGTTCGCATCTATCTTATCAAAACGTAGATGAGAATGTGTGCCGGGACGAGGCCGCACACACTTTAGGAACATCGCTCTGAGCGCGCCGTTGGGCTTTTTTCGGAGGTGCGCAAATGCACGAGGTCGTGACTGTCACCACGTGCTCTATCAATCCCGCCTCTACGGCAAAAATTGGCATGCATCCCCTCCATCCGATGCTGGTGCCATTTCCGATCGCCTGCTTCGTCGGCACGTTGGTGACCGACATTACTTACTGGCGCACGGCCGAAATGATGTGGGCGGATTTCTCGGCCTGGTTGTTGTTCGCGGGACTGATCATGGGCGGTCTTGCCGCAATCGCCGGCCTGATCGACTTCCTGGGGCAATCGCCTGGTCCGCGGGCTGCCCTATGCCTGGTTGCACATGCTCGGCAACGTCGTTGTGATGCTGCTCGCGCTGTGTAACGCCTTGATCCACAGTCGCGACGCTTGGACGTCGGTGGTGCCGACCGGTCTGGTGCTGTCGGCGCTGACGGTCCTCGTCATGCTGTTCACGGGCTGGCTCGGCTGGACCATGGTCTATCGGTATCGGGTTGGAGTGGCGGACTGATGCGATTTGATCCGACAAACGCAACTCGCATCGCACTGGTCGGAGCGCTGACGGCCGGGCTGGGACTTGCTGGCTGCAGCAGGGAGACGGCCCCCGACCCGAAGACCCAGATCGGTGCGCGGCCCGACCTGCCGGCGCTGCAGCAATATCTGATGCCGCCGATGCATGTCGCTTCGGTTGTTGGCTGGAAGCAGGGCGGCGTGCCGTCCATCTCTGTATCGACATGCAAGGGTTGTTCGCGCCATGTGCCCCATGGGCAACGCCCTCGTTGGAGCGTGCGCTGCCTGAGGCAGTCAGACTGATCGCGCACGCGCCGCAACGTACTGTCTTCACGCGCTTCATTCCGGTCCGCAACAAGTCCGAGGCGCGCGGCGTCTGGAAAGCCTATTATGAGAAATGGGAATGCGTGACGCGCGACAAGGTCGATCCGGCGTTGCTTGAGCTGATGCCGGCCCTGACACGCTTTGTGCCGCCTGCCACAGTATTCGACCGCCAGACTTACTGCGCGTTCACCAATGGGCGGCTGCAGGCCTTTCTGGATGGGCATCAGGTGGACACGCTGATCGTGTCCGGCGGTGAGACCGATGTCTGTGTGCTCGCAACGGTACTGGCTGCGGTCGATATCGGCTACCGTGTCATCCTCGCTGAGGACGCGCTCTGCAGCTCGTCCGATGAAAGTCATGATGCGCTCATCAATCTCTATACCAAGCGATTCAGCTTGCAGATCGAGGTGGCTCCAGTTGCCAGCATTCTTGCGAGCTGGAGCGGCAACGATTAACAACCGGTCAAGTTCTTTCCGGCGTAGCTTCCGTCGGGAAGCTCATGCCGCTACCCGATTGTTAAGAAGAAATGCCGAACGAATATACCGCTTGATTGCGGAAGCGTCGCGGTGTCGACGTTTGGCTGCCTCCATCAATGAATGAGAAGCCGCTTCGAAAATCGAGGCGCTGGCTGCCGACTACGAGCGGCGGCGGCGCTTCCAAGGAAGCAAAGGGTGCGGACGAACCCTAAACCATGAGGCCATGTGCATTAAGACCGGGCCGACTAGCGGGCCAGACGCTTGATGGTCTTGGCCGCACGGTTCGGGCCGTGCCACCCGAGAAATTTCAGTTCCTTATTTTCCAGCGCATTCGTCGCTCGAAAGAACTGTTCGAGATCGTCGCGCGCACGGGAGGGCAGATTTCGGATATCCTTGATATCCGTTTCGAGCGGTGACCGGTCAGGCACGGCAAACACACGGTCGTTTCGCTCCTTCTTGTCCTTGCGCCTTTGTTCTACTTCGAGAATTCCGACCGGGCGACAGCGCAGCACGACGCCCGGATAGGTCTGCGCGTCATGCAGGATCAGCACATCCAGCGGATCGCCGTCCTCGGCCTTGGTCGAGGGGATGAAGCCCCAGTCGTAAGGATAGGTCAGACCCGCCATTAGCGGCTTCGCCAGGGCAAAAACACCGAGCTTGGGATCGAAATCGAGCTTGCAAGAGCTTCCGCGCGGCGTCTCGACAACGGCGAAGATGTTGTCGTCGTCGGCCCAGCTTGGCAGTTTTGTCAGATTGGTCATGGCGCGACCGTCGATCTCGGCGTCGACAAATGGGTACGGGCCTCGCGAGTTCATGCGCCAGACCCGTGGGCGGCGATCAGGCGGCGGTGGAGGCCTTCTTGTTGACGCCCTTGCGCAGCGCAACCGTGTTGAGCTTGGTGTTGGCCGCCTTCTCCTCGTTCAGGTTCGTGGTCAGGAAACGCACGATATCGTCGTGGCCGAGCGCTTCCGCCCAAGCGATCAGCGTGCCGTAGCGGCATATCTCGTAATGTTCGACAGCCTGCGCATTGGCGACGATCGCCGCATCGAGTACCGTCTTGTCTTCGATCTCGCCGGTCGTCGCATCTGCTTCCTTGATGATGCCGTCGATGGCGGGACATTGCGTGCCGCTCGCCGACTTGCCCAGTTTCTGAAAGGCCTTCTCGAGACGCTCGACCTGCTTGTTCGTTTCTTCGAGATGGCCCTTGAGGCCCGCGACCAAATCCCGGTTGGTGGCCTTGTCGATCATTTTCGGTAGCGCCTTGAGGATCTGCTGTTCGGCATAATAGATGTCTTGCAAACCGTGCAGCAGAAGATCATCCATCGTCTTGATGTCCTTTGTGAATAGTCCCATGACGTCACTCCTTGATTCAAACCGATGGAACGGCGCGGATTAGACTTTGTTCCTCGCAGCCTTTGCCGCGGCGGCCGCAACTGTCGGGTCGCCGTTCTGACCATCCCTGCGAAGGGGCGCGGAGGCCGTTTCCCGTCGCAGGCGGAACTGCGGCACCGAGCGGGCGTTTTGCCATATTGCGCGGAGATCAGGATGGTCAGTACCTCGCTATGGATGGACACGGAGATACTCCCAGAGGCGGCTGAGCTCAAAGGCGATGCGCATTGCGATGTAGCCGTCGTCGGCTCCGGAATCGCCGGGCTTTCGACCGCCTATGAACTCTCCAAGCGCGGCCAGTCGGTCATCGTCATCGATCGCAAGGGTATTGGCCGCGGCATGACAGCGCGGACTTCGGCGCACCTTGCGCCGCTCTGCGACGATCTGATGACCGAATTCAAGAAACTGCGCGGCGCTAAAATCGCCAAGCTATTCTACGAAAGTCAGGCCGCCGCGGTCGATCGGATCGAGGAGATTCAGGCCAGCGAGAAGATTGCCTGCGATTTTATGCGACTGGATGGGTACCTGTTTCAGGGCAACGGCATGCCGGCCGACATCATCGACCAGGAACTGGAAGCGGTGCAGGAAGTCGGCGCGCCGGTCCATCGGCTGGTCGGCGTGCCGCTCAAAGGCTGTGAGAAACGCCACGTGCTTCACTATCCGCGCCAGGCAAAAATCCATCCTCTCAAATATCTTGCCGGAATTGCCGCAGTCTGCGAAACGAACGGTGTTCGCTTCTTCGCCAACAGCCCGGTCGAAGAAGTTGCCGAACGGGACGGCGGCGTTACGCTGCGAACCCCACACGGGCAGATCACCGCGGGTCACGCCGTGATCGCGACCAACGCCTCGATTGCCGACCGCTTCCAGCTGCATTCCAAGGTCGCTCCCTATCGCACTTACGTGGTCGCTTTTGCGATCGCGCGGGGTGAACTTCCGGGACGGGCTCTACTGGGACACCGAGGATCCCTACCACTATGTGCGGCTGCAAGCGGGTCTGGACGATCATGATTTCGTTCTTGTCGGCGGCGAAGACCACAAAAGCGGCGAGGCAAATGACGCCGACCAGCGCTTTGCCCGGCTGGAGAGCTGGGCGCGTGAATTGATCCCGGCCCTTGGCAGCGTCACGCACCGCTGGTCGGGACAGGTACTCGATACCATCGATTATGCGGGCTTCATCGGCCGCGAGCCCGGCAGCAAGCGCATATACCTCGCAATGGGCGACTCCGGTCAGGGGCTCACCCATGGTGTGATGGGCGCGGTGCTGAACTCATCCCTCATTCTCGGCGAGGATCACCCCTGGAGGTCTGTCTATGCGCCGGATCGCAAACCTCTCGCAGCGGCACGGAATTTCGTGCGCGAGAACATGACGATCCTGCAAAACCTCGCCGAGTATGTGGCGCCGGGTGAAATCGCCTCGCTCGAGGAGCTTAGACCGGGTGAGGGCGCCATCCTGCGTCGTGGTCTTGAGAAGATCGCTGCCTACAGGGACAAAGCGGGCGAGCTGCATTTGCATTCGGCAAGCTGCACCCATATCGGCTGCCATCTGCACTGGAACAGCTTCGAGACCTGCTGGGACTGTCCATGCCACGGCTCGATCTTCGCGCCCAATGGCCAGCCGATCAATGCGCCGGCCGTTTCGGCCTTGCGACCCGTTCAACGATAAGCCTGCGTGACGAGGTCACTTCACCTATTTTCGGGAGCTTTCCATCTTCAAAGACGAAGATATCGAACAGGACGACCTGCGCAGTGCCCGCACACCATGGGCGGTTCTCCCGCCACCGTCCATCGAGCCGATTGCCGACAGCTTTCGCTGCGAAGTCCTGGTCATAGGCGCTGGTATCACCGGTGCCCTGGTGGCTCAGCGCCTGACCCGGCAGGTCGGCAGGTCGTCATCATCGATCGCGAGATTCCAAGCCTCGGCAGCACGGTCGCCAGCACTGCAATGCTGCTTTGGGAAATCGACCGTCCGCTTTTCCAACTCACACAGCTTTACGGTTTCGAGAAGGCAGTCCGCTGCTATCGCGCCAGTCACCGGGCTGCTCGGGGATTGCGGACGTTGATTGCGCACTATGGAATCGCGTGTCACATGCGGCCGCGTCCTTCGCTCTATCTTGCGGCCGATGAGAGCCCGAAGCTTTTTCAGGACGAATATGGCCTCAGAAGCCGCACTGATCTGCCGTCCCTCCTACTGGGCCATGCCGAACTTCTGCAACGCTTCGCGCTCGTCCGGGCCGGCGCCATCCTGTCAAGTGACGCAGCCGACGCAGATCCCGTTCTGCTCACGCGCGGCCTGCTCGATCTGTCACGCAAGCGTGGCGCCCGCCTTCTGAGGGCCAACGCGGTTGCATATGACGACACCGCCTCGACCGTGACCGTCGGCCTTGAAGACGGGTTTTCGATCGAAGCGCAGCATGTGGTGCTGGCGACAGGTTATGTCATGCCGGACATCGTGCGATCCACTGTCCAACAACCGGCCTCCAGTTGGGCGATCGCAACTGCCCCGCAGGGGGATAATCTATGGCCGGAGCAGGCGCTCATCTGGGAAGCAACCCAGAACTACCATTATGCCCGCACCACATTCGATGGCCGCATCATCTTCGGCGGTGAGGATGATCATGGGCTGATTCAATCTGGCGCCCGCGATGCTGCGACCCCGGCAAAGGTGAGGGTACTGAAGGAACGCCTGAAAGCTCTCTGGCCGCGCGCCTCCAGCCGCGTAGCATTCGCCTGGTCAGGAGCCTTCGACGCCACCCTCGACGGGCTGCCCCTCATCGGCGCAGTGCCCGGCTGCAAGAATATCATTGCGGCCTTTGGCTATGGCGGTAACGGAATTACCTTCAGCTTCCTAGCCGCGGAGCTGATCGGCTCGCTTCTCTCGGGAGGATCGTCGCCCCTGCTCGATGACTTTGCAATCGACCGTGATATTTCCGACTAACGGCGGGCGACAAGGCAGCCAAGCATGAAAGCGAGAGCAATGAGGGAAGCGGAGTCTCGCGGAGAAAGCCGAGCGCTTGGCCCGGGGCTGACTCTCTTCGAGAATCTCCCGCATGCCTTCCGACATTTCTTGTCACTTTCGCCATTGCGTCTTCGGTGGTGCTGGAGATTTCGCGAATGATCCGCAGCGCGCATCGGAAGCGGGCCAAGAAAGGTGGCGAGCACAGCCACTGGCAGTCGGGGCAGCAGGCGCAACGCGCAAAGCAAGCCCGGCCAGCAGGGCGGAAGTTCGTCGGGCAATCCGGGCAACTTCGCCAATGACCGCGAAAAGCCAGCGAAGCCGGACGCAAGGGCGGACAATCTTGAAAACTATTGTGAATGAGGCAAGGCCGTGACGTCGCCACAATGCCCCGGGCACGACATCTATGAAAAGCGCCCGCGACCATTGCCGTCCACATCAGCCTTTCTCAAGCCCCGCTAACAGTTTTCAAAGGCCGCTTGGTTGCCGCTTGCCGAAGCTGATCCAGGCGGCACTGCGACGGCTTCTTATCGGGACGCCATCGGATTATCTTCGTGCCGTGCCGGAAACGGTCGCCCGATACGTGATCGTAGGACACTTCGACGACGTAAGTCGGTCGAACGGCTCTCCATTCGCCGGATCGCTTTGTCGTCCACCGGCTTGGGCCGCCGGGCGTGTTGCCGGTAAAGCTCTGCGGCGTTACAATTTTCTCCAGCCGGTCGGTGAGAGCCGGTCGATCCGACGATCGGATGCCGGAGGTGAAGCCGACATGGTGCAGAAGGCCGTCCTTGCTGTAAAGTCCGAGCAATAAGGAGCCGACCACTTTACGATTGGCCAGCTTCTTCTCGGCGTAACGAAACCCTCCGATAACGCAATCGGCCGACCGAGGGAGCTTGATCTTCTGCATACCATCCCTGGCGCCGGCTCGATAGGGAAGATCAAGGCGTTTGGCGACGACGCCATCATGATCTTCATTCACGGTGTTGAGCCAGGCCTCGGCGTCCGCATAGTTGCGGCTTGCCGGTGACAGACGAAAGATGCCGCCTACCTCGAAAGTGTGTCGCGAAAGTTTTTCAAGAGCGACACGACGCTTCATAAGCGAAAGCACCGCAAGGTCTCTCGTACCCGATTGCAGCAGGTCAAAAACCATGAAGGTCGCGGGCGTCTCCTCGGCAAGGCGCTTAACCCGGCTCACGGCCGGGTGGATGCGCTGGAGCAACGCGTCGAACGAATACCCGGCCTCAAGCTCGATGATCAATTCGCCATCCATCGTGAGCGTTTTCTGCGATAAGGTCGCCGCGGCCGCAGCAACCTCCGGAAAGTAGCGAACAAGGTCGCGGCCACCTTTGGATTGCATGCGAATTCGGCTGCCCTCGCGGATCAAAAGACAACGGAATCCGTCCCACTTCGGCTCATATTGCCACTCTGCTCCGCGCGGCAATCGAGCGACGGATTCGGCTTCCATCAGATTCATACTTGATTTCACCTCCGAAGCGAGCTGAACGACGGTGTAACTCATGCGGACCAGCAAAGTCCCTAAGGCAGTAATTAAATCTGCCCAGAAGCGTTCCTTATACACGGTGCAGTGCCCGTTCGTCGTCGATCGGATGGACTGCGGTAGAGCGTCGGCGGCGCCGCGGCCGAGGCCAAGCGCAAAGGCCAGAAGAAGCCGACCTAGAAGCCGAAGAAAGGCCGCGGCGCCGGCGTCCATGGTCAGAACGGTTTATCTAGGTGAGACGCTTGGCCGGTGCTTTCTTCGCCTTCGTGGGTTTCGTCACTGGCTTAGCTTTGTCGCCGCTCTCGATGCTTTGCTTCAACGCGTCCATCAAATTGAACACATTGCTCGGTGCCG
Source organism: Bradyrhizobium sp. JR3.5 (assembly GCF_054057015.1). NCBI lineage: Bacteria > Pseudomonadati > Pseudomonadota > Alphaproteobacteria > Hyphomicrobiales > Nitrobacteraceae > Bradyrhizobium > Bradyrhizobium sp. JR3.5. The sequence goes on along the minus strand of NZ_JBSRYV010000002.1, from coordinate 714,112 downwards.
GCCTCCGGGCGGCCGCAATCGGAAGGCCCTTCCGCTTCTGGTCGAGCGGTTCCTGCAAAGCCTGCTCGTAGTGGTCTTCAAATGTTTCGGGCTCCACATCCTGGATGTCGTCGGAGTATTCTGCGGCGTTGCGAACTTCATAGGGGGAGCGAAGCAGCTGCCCATCAGGCTCCTGTCGCGCGCCTCGAGGGCGACGACGTGCTCGCGGTTGCTCAAGACCACACCGGCGAGGGCGATTTTATCGAGCGAGCGGATGGTTTCGTGGATGACCGCATAAGCGTCGTGTCCTACCTTGCCATCGGGAACGATGTAGTAGGGGCGCACGAGATAGAGATCGTCGATATGATGTCGTCGGACGCGACTTCTTCGCCGGTGTCGGCGTCGAGTACGGGTCCGCTGACCTCGACACCCGGCGGAGTCCGGCGACATTTTTGGGCTCCAGCTCCTCGCTCGAGCCATTCTTTTGGAAACCAGGGCGACCGGTCAGAATTCATCGAGGCACCTCTTAACAGGCCGCCTGGCTTGGGCTGTTTCCATCGACCGTGGCCAGCTTGGCGGCGCGCTAGCTCTTCTTTTTCGAGCAGATCTCAAAGAAAAAGCGAACGACCATCACCGGTCCATCCTCATCCCGGACCGCGATCTCCATATGCTCGATCCCGTTCTGATTGGCGCTGACGACTGCATCCCGAGCCATGCCTCCTAAGGATAGCGCGGCTTCGCTCTGCGCCGCTACCAAATCCCGTAGGTCAAGGCCTTCCTCATCAACGGCAGTTCCGTTCCTGTCTTTCAGGTCGAAGTAGTATCGAGGCATCGGGCGCTCATTTCAGATCTCCGATATCCCAACCAAACCAAACCAAACCGCAGCGTTCCTACGAGTATTCCGGCCAGTACCGGCCCAGCGGCAGCTGTCTGTGCCAGTGTCCTAAGTGGATTTTGGGAGTGTCCTAATTCCGATTAAGCAAACGCGATCCGTTCTCCCAAAAGGCCACTATCCGCGACAGGTTCCGCATGGGATGATGCCTGTCCCGAGGGGGATTTTCTCATGCAGGACATGCGAGCGCACTTGGAGAAGCTTCGGATTGAAGCTGACGAGTGCGAGCTAATCAACAAGCTCGCCCAACGCGACCAAGAAAGAGCTGTTCGCCAAGCTGGCCACGCACTACCGGAGGTGCGCGTGCCCCCTGGCTGATGAAGTCGAGCGCGCCATGAGCGACGTTCGCTCCAGCCCGTAGGTTCCGATTAAAGGAACTTTTGGCAGTGCTGCGCTTATTGATTCCATTTCGCCGGGAATTTTTCAGCGGAGCGAGTGACCATGCACGAAGCGACGCTGGGTTAAGAAAAATTCATTCCCTTGAAGAGCGCCTTGCACAAGAAGTCGAGGAATTGCACCGCCGGGCGAAAGAGCTTTCGTCGGGTCAGGACCGGAAATCGCTGCTTAGGAGGGCACAGCAGCACGAAGAGGCGGCCCATATGAGCGAATGGCTAACGCCGAAGGGATTGCGAGCATCAAGATAGAAGTGCGCCGCCTCAAGGTACGAGCCGCCCACCGAAAGAGCGTGTGCGTGACGTCATCATGGATCGGCCTCAATGCTTACCCCGGAGCTGCGGCCGTTTTAACGGAGGCGCCTCTTTTCCATCGCCACCGTGCCCGATGCGCTTCCAGTTGGCGTAACCATAGAGTCCCGACCAATGATGCACGATGGTCCCGCAACGTTCGCAGCTAAAAAATCCGGAACTGATCACGTGAGCGGGGCTCCGCTTTTGAACCGCAGAATAAACAGCGCCGCAGCCGCGGCACGAAAAATGAACTATCACCATTGCCTTTCCTCGGAAGGGCGAATTCTTACCAGCCCCTCCGTAGCGCGCCTGGTTATCTTGCGGCGGATTTGCGAATTGCTGACCCTGGGCCACGAACTGGACGCGAAGCAGGCTGCCTGCCGGCTTGCTCTTGCGCGCGTGGAGCAAACCAAGGCGCTCGCTGCCGAACTATGGCCCGAACCGCCGGCGTCGATCGTGATCGCATCTGCGGCCGACCGGCGCGCCTTCCAAGGCTGCTTTGAGCAGGCCGGCGGCTTTAGGCAGCCCACGTTTTTTTAACGTGCTCGGGTCCGATCGCCTCCGGTCGCTCCTCGACACGACCGTAACAGAGCCCAGCGATTGGGGTGGGAAGAGGGCTCTGCAACGGCTGGAAGCGGACCTGACCAACCGCATCGTCGCGGTGAAGGGGTACGAGGCCGACTGCGCGAATGCGATCGGGGCGTCGGGCTTCGACGCCGCAAAAAAGCTGCGCGCGCACGGGCGCCCGAAATCCATTCGCTGTTGTGCAAAATTCGGAAGCATCGTCCGCGAACGGTGGCGGGCGTGCTGATCTTCGCGCGCGCTATGACCATTTTTCGAAGAGGCATAGTGAGGCGGTCATAGCTACGGAGAGCAGTCGGGGAGTGCTTCTCGGCTACGACCTTGCCGAGGCGATGCTTCGCGTCGCGGCGGCAACGGCGTAGTATCGACAGGCGGCGGCTTCGGCCGCCTAACCTTTTGTGGGTGAGAGATAACTGTGAATGCTGATATCGCGCGGCGCTTCTGCTTAGGCCGGCGTTTTGCTAGCGTCGACGACGCCCCAGAAGTGCTCCGATGAGAAAGGCCGCGGCAAGCATCTCAAGCGGAGCTTCACGGGTTGCTGCGCTGAGACGATCGATCCATACCGGGCTCGCTCGCTCGCTGGGAAGCCGCTGAGAAAACTCACTCAGCGTTTCTCGAACGCCTACATCTATCTCTTTGATTGACATTGTCGAGCCTCCAAACGCTAGGAACGCCGAGCGGATCGCTTAGGTTCCAGAGACCGGTGGGTTCGCAAGGGTGAGTGTGTATCCGCCATCATGGGCGGCGAGCCGCCGCTCAATTCATATGAACGAGTGCAGCGATTAATTTAAGGAGAGCTTGCTGCTCGGGTCCACCGTTTCCGTGAGAAAGAAAGTCCGAAATCTCTATCCTCTTAAAGGCACCGCCCGAGGGTAGATGGGCCTCGTGCAGCACAAATACGCGTCCGTCATCCTCGCTGCAGAGCGTCCAGCGATCCCCGTTAGAGCTATGGTAGAGTTCGCGTTGACCGGACATAGGCAAATACAGTTTCAGCGTGCCCGGGAACGAGCGCGCCCTGTGGAGCTGATGCTGTCAGAATGGGACGCCGTAGTATTCGTTCACCGACCGGCCAGCTGCCGGATCACTCCAGTTCCAGCCTGTCTCTTCACGATACTTTGGGGCGCCCTGAAGCTGGCTCTCGGTGATGCTAGTGACATAGCCTCCAAGATTGGTGTCATACTTCAGTGATTGCCACGGGAGAGGATAGTGGTCGTTGCCGATGCCGAGAAACCCGCCGAGGCTCAGAACCGCATACGACACTTTCCCGCTCATCTTGTCGATCATCAGCCGTTCGATGCTGCCGATCTTCTGGCTGTCCGCTCCGTATACCGCAGTGCCTTCGACCTTATCGCTTCCAATCAGGTTGCCGGCCTCGTTCGCTTCCAATGCCATGATAAATCCTCCACAAACGACTGCTTCAGAAAGCAATCATCGCAATCGTCAAGCGTTCCTATCCGGAGGCGCTTCAGTCTGTCACGCGGCCAGCGCTCAACAGCCAACCGTGAACAACTTGCCATTTGTCGTCGTCAGAGCCGAAATCGAGCAAGAATTCGATGATCGAAGCTCTAGGAAAAATCTGAAGGCGTCACGCCCCGTTGGGCTTGTTAGACCTGGCTGCGTCCCAATCCAACGGTCCCACTCCTTGAGGATCGCTGTTCTTGTACGCGGCTTCCCCGGGCACGGATTTCACAATGGCCGCTCTTGAATGAGATGTCGTTCGAGCGCGTTGAGGCTGACCGTGGTGATAGCCTCGTCCAGGAGATCGAGGCGAGTTTTGAAGATCGACATCAGGTCCAGATTGTCTTGCCGGTTGGAGACTAGTGGCCTGCGCGCGGCCGCGGTGTAGATAGATCGAAGGCTCTGAAGCGCAGTCAGGTTGCCTTTAGTAATGTAGCCATCCACCAAGATGACGAAAGCGGAGCTGTACTCGACCGCCGCCGTTCGACCTCGCTCGTCTATCATTCTCGAAACCCCGCGTCGGCGCGTCCCCGCCAGTAGGTTGCATTCTTTCGATGTGCATCTCCTAGATCAAGTGTCTTAGCCCGTCTTATTCATGATTGCCGGGCGGGGCAGCTGGAACATTTCCGGTCGGGGTGAAGGCGCGCGCGAACGCTTCGGCTTTTTCGCCGCTTTTCGACCCGACTTCGTGAACGCGTTGGAGGACGGCAGCGGGGTGACCGGGGGCTCATGCCCCGCGCGTCAGGGTGCTTGCGGGACCAGAGCGTTTGCCAAGCCGCGGAACAGGTCGGCGTCGGGGCACGCCGCAGCGAAGGCGAGACGGACGCGGGTGGCGGTCTCGATGACGCGGGCTGCGATCTTGAGAAGCCTGAGCCTGATCGTGTTGAACTCGGCCGTTGCCAGATCGCGCGGCTTTGGGATGGCATCGCGCACGGCGAGGATGAGCCAATAGGCGGCGGTGTGGAAGACGAGGCGGACCTGGTTGGCGAGCGCCGAGCGGCAACTGGTGCGATCGGAGGCGAGCTGGGTCTTGTGCAGCTTGATCAGGTTCTCGGCCTGTCCGCGAGCGCAATAGAGGCTGTCATAGATCCACTCAGCCGAGCCGATATCCAGGCTGGTGACGACGTAGCGGACGTCGAGCCCTTGTTGGGTTGCCTCGATGCGGGCGACGACGCGGCGCTCACGATGCCAGGAGCCGGCCGCGTGGCGGGTCTCGGTGTAGCCGCGAACCACGATCTTGTTCTCGATCGCACGTTCGGTTCGAAATGCATCACAGACCTCGTCGACCTTTCTGGCGAGCGGCTTCGTGCCGGCTAGCGCGAAGATGTAATCGACGCCGTTTTGCTCGCAAAAAGTCATCGCCTCGGGGCCGGCGTAATGGCTGTCGCCGCGGAAGGTGATACGCGTATCGGGCCAGCGCCGGCGAATGCGCCGAACCAGGCGGCGCAGGTGTGCCCGCACCTCGCGGCCGCTCGGCGTCTTGCCGGGGCGCAGGATGACCGCAACAGGCCGGCTGTGCTCGGTGTCGTAGACGTGGATCGGCAGGAAGCAGTGTTCATCATAATGGGCGTTGAACAGCGAGAGTTGCTGACGGCCATGCACCACGTCGACCGTGTCGTCGATGTCGAGCGTGATTGCGCTCGGCGCTCGCGCGTAGCTGTCCATCCATAGGTCAACCAGCACAGAGCTCAGCCGGATCACCTCGCGCAGGTGTGGTGCATTCTCCAGGCGCGATAGGGTCGGCTGCGAACACAGATCCCGGCCAGTGTCCGGCAGTCGGCCGCAAGCCAGCTTGAACGCCGGATCGCCGCGTAAACGATCGAGATCATTGCCATCCTCGTAGCCACACGCGATGGCGAAGATGCGGGCGCGGATCATATCCGCAAGGCTGTGCACGATGCGTCCCGGATCGCGCCGCTCGGGGAATACGCAGGACAACTTCGCGGCCAAGCCGAGGCGCCGGTCCGCCATGGCCAGAAGCATGACGCCGCCATCCGACGTCAGCTTGCCGCCGTCGAACGAGGCTGTGATCTTCTTGCGGGAAACGGCTGGAAATGAGAACGGCAGACTCGTATCGTCGGTCATGGCGAGTGTGGCGGCCCGGATGCGCGGAGGGTGGGTGTCAGCAACCGAATCCTACGCCATCTCAGCGGCTTACGCCACGCTCGCCAGCCTCTCAACAAGCCGCTGATGAATAAGACGGGTTAGTTGTTTCATCATGGTGCAGCCTGCGCAGACTTGGGCAGCGGATCTACCGCTCCCCTGGCCACCATGTAGGCGGCGGGTTCACGGCCCGAGAATCGCGCTAGGGCTCCACGATAATCCGGAAGGCGTTCCTCTGTTCAGCCGTTGCCCGGGCCCGATCGAGTGCCGCCGGGTAGATCATCTGCTCGTTGAGGTTGACCTCGTAGAGGATGGCGCCGGTCTCCGACACCAGCGTGAACAGCCAGAACCGGCTGCGACTGGCGGGTGCCCATGCTCGCGTTCATAGCGGGCGGTATAGACTTCGACGTCAACCATTAGCCCTTTGTCCCTTCCGAAGCGCCTGCTGGCCGCGTCCTGGGTGTGGTGCCAGAGCAAATCACTAGTGATCGATATTAGGGTGCCGCGTCGGCTCTCAGGGAGAGACCGCCTTCCGCAACCGCCAATGGAGGGCAAGGCCGGCCTTTTACGGGACGCTGAATCAGCCGGAGACGCCTTTCGCAAAATTAACGTGTCAAACGCCATCCGGAACTGCCCCCTTTGCGTCATGAAGAACTGCCCCCTCCATCGGGATTATGATCTCGGTTGAAGGTTGTTTCCGCCGGTGACGGGCCGGAGGGAGGCGGAGCCGACCGGAGGGCCGTCACCGGCGGTCGGCGTTTTGATGAGGCCGCTCTTGCGCTTGGCTCGGAGCCGGTAGCTGTCGCCGCGGATCGTCAGCACGTGGCTGTGGTGCAAGAGCCGGTCGAGGATCGCGGTGGCGACCACGGGATCGGCGAACACGGTGCCCCATTCGGCAACACTGCGGGTCGAGGTGATCAGCATGGCGCCAGTTTCATAGCGCCGACTGACCAGTTGGAAGAACAGATGCGCCGCGTCAGGTTCCAGCGGCAGGTAGCCGAGCTCGTCGACGATCAGCAGCTTTGGCTTCGACAGCGCGAGCAGTTTCTCATCCAGACGCCGTTCGCCATGCGCCTTGGCAAGGCCTGCGACCAGTGTTGTCGCCGTGGTGAACTGCACCGTGTACCCGGCCAGGATCGCCTCTCGCCCCAGCGCGATCGACAAGTGCGTCTTGCCGACTCCGGGCGGCCCGAGCAACAGCACGTTCTCTCCGTTAGCGATCCAACGTGATGCGGCAAGGTCGCGGATCTGCTTGGGATCAATCGAGGGCTGCGCCTCGAAGTCGAAGCCTGCGAGCTCCTTCACGGCCGGGAAGTGTGCAAGCTTCAGCGCCATATCGATGCGGCGATGATCCTTGCGCGCGATCTCACGTTCGCACAGCAAGATCAGCGTCTCACGCGCCGACAGGTTCGCGCGCGCCGCCTCGTCGAGCAGGCTGTCGAGCTGATCGCGGATGCCGGAGAGCTGCAATCGCGCCAGCATGGCATCGAGCGGATCGGTCGGTGCTTCGGTTGCCTTCTTTGCGCGCGTCATCAGAAGCTTCCCCCGATCACGGCTTCATATTCGGTAAGCGGACGCAACAACGAATGCGGTGGAGACGATCCCGGCACCGCCGCTGCAGTCTCCGGCCGGCGGACCGCGCCATTGCGCCCGGCAACACCGTCGAGATGAACCGGATCGACGATCCGCAGCCGGCGCCCCTTCGATTGCTCGTGAACCGCGACCTGGTGCCCGCCATGGCGGATCCGCACCTCGCCGGCCGCGATCGTTACCGCTACGCGCTCGCCAATAAGGCGCCACGGCACCGAGTAGCTGTTCGTATCAATCTCGACGGCGCAATCATTGCCGACGACGCGGGTCAGTTCACGCAAGTATCCGAACGACGGCTGCCCGCCGAGCGGCTTCAACCGATGTATTTCGTCACGCGCGAAGTGGATGATCGGCGCCTCGCCGGTCGTTCCGTGGATACGAACGTTCGCAACCTCACGCTCCCACCTGTCGAGATGCGCCTCGAATGCTTCCCAACTAGGGAAGGTATGACCGGCGATCGCGTTCTTCTTCACGTAGCCGACGCCGTTCTCCGTCTTGCCCTTCGTGCGCGCCCGATATGGCGCGCACGCGCGAGGACGGAAGCCCCAATGTTTTGCGAAGGCGATCAGCTTGTCATTGAACTGAACCGACCGGCTCACCGCGTCGTGGCGCACCACGAGCGCCCGAGGATTGTCCATCAGCACTTCCTCCGGCACACCGCCGAGGGTCGTGAATGTACTCTCGAGCCCGGCAAACCAATGCTCCTGCCTCTCGGCCCGGAACGCACGCACATGAAGCCGTCGCGAGTGGCCGAGCGTTGCCACGAACACGAATGCCTTGACTTTCGCTCCTCCGATCTCGACCAAGCGCTCCCCGAAGTCGATCTGCAGCTGCCGGCCCCGGCGGCGTCTCAAACCGCGTCGTCGCCAGAGCCTCCGCCTTCTGCGCCTGGCGATTGGGCTGCACGGCGCGTTGCAGCGTCCGCCGGCTGACTGTCACGCCTTTCTCGGCCAACAGGTCCTGGCGCACCACGTCGGCATTGCCGCGATGCCGAATGAGCCTCTCGCGCAGCCAACCCTCAAGGCCGTCGAGACGCTTCGGCCGCTCAGGCGACTTGAACGCCTTCACCCCGCCCGCCGCCACGTAGCCCTTTACCGTGTGATGGCTGCAGCCCAGCTGCCGCGCAATCCGCTTCAGACCCCACCCGCACGCCCTCAGGCGCAACATCTCCGCCACGTCATCCGGCGTCTTCATCACCTGCTCCCGTGGATCACTCCACGCCGAGCCTTCAGTGATTCGTTCCTGCTTCATTCACTCTCTCCTCAGCTATCCGAGGAGGGGGCAATTCCTCGTGACGCTGAGGGGGCAGTTTTCCATGGCGCGCGACAATTAACGACCTCGCCCCAATCCAGCCGTGTATCGACCCAGGCGACCTTGCCGCAGGCGGTGCACTTGAGGTGCGCCGAAGTATCCTGCCAATCCCAGTCGGGGAGGTCCTCGAGCTTCAGCCGGCCGTTGTGGTGCTGGCACCCGACGCAGGAGACCAGCACCGTCTTGAAGCCGGCGTTTCGATCAACGGGGCCGGACCAATATCTGAGGAAACGAGCGGGCTTCGTGCGCCAGGGCAGGCGCCATGATCACGCCGATCGCGTGCGGAGAGAAGCCGCTAGGAATCGTCGCGCCAATACTTCGACAAGCTGGGGCTTATCCAACCTGCCATTCCCGCAGCAAATACGGTGGCGCCCGGCCCTGCAGCATCCCCCACATTGAATGGCTCTCCGAAAAACATGGTGATATCGCCCAAAGTGCCGTCGCAACTAACGCTCCCCAAGAAGAGCTCAACAGATGATCTTCCCATTCACTCCGGGCTCACTTATCCTCTAGGTACTTTTTGACTTTAGCGACGGATTTCCGGACGGCTCGGACTGCCCCGCGAGCTGCTGTCCCGACACATCGAACTTCTTTTTCCAATACTCCTTCTCCCATTCTTCGTTCATGTTGATCGTCTTGCTGTCCGGCGATCCGCGCTTGTTTCGGTTATCGGCCATTTGGTCGCTCTCCCGTTATAAAGGCGCGACAACGTATCGCAACCTAAGCGGGCAGGGAAGCGGTGTCCGGGACCGTCCGTAGCGCGTGAGTTTACGGTGGAGAACACGGGACGAACGTCACCCTTGCTGCTCTGGTGACCCTGGTAGTCATCCCTCGATAGTGAGGCGACCCAGGAACGCATTGCAGGCCCGCTCGGCTTCAGCGAACGTGCCGAAGGGCGATCCGGATACTTGAGCCGCGGGCATATTCAGAAAGTCCGGGCGATATGACGCAACAAAACCAGGCTCTCCATGCAAGCCCGGTCCACTTCGATTCTCGCTGCTGATAACGAATGAATAGTCATCGCTGCTTGCGATCCAAATTTCCAGATCCTCAGCAGTATCGACGCGACGAAAGTGCAGGGCCATTTCAGCCCTCCAACAGGCGGGGTCCAAGCTTGTCCTCCGCGGTCATCCAGATGAACGCTTTAACCTGCTTTTGTGCGATTGGCCGCTTCAGCCTCCCGCGCCAGCCGTTCCGCCTTTAGGCGCTCCCGATTGTCGTGGAGCGCTTTTTGCGATTTCGCATATTCGGTCAAAGCTTTCTTCGCTTCGGCTTGTCTGAATACCTTGCGGGCTTCGCGTTCCGCTGCCGTAGGTGCCCGTCGTTCTCGGTCACTGATCATTGTTGACCTCCCATTTTGGGCTCGACAGTCAACGCGCAGAGACTTGGTTTTGATCCTATTTGCTTTGGGGGGCTGACAGGGGACGGCGGCGGCCATGCCGAAACTGCTCAAGTTGAGTTTCGGTCGCGTCTGACTTTCTGAAACTCCTCCGGTCCTTTGATGAGCCGACGCTTACGACTGGCTTGATTCGTCCGGGCTGGCCGCAGGGTCGGTAACCTTGTCGATTGCTTTGCTCGCCAGTTCGCGGGCGCGCTGCTTTGGGTCTTCCCGGCCTTGCTCTTCGCGCTCATCAGGCAGGGGCTCGGTCGGTACGGTCAACCCGATCTCGACCAGCCGGCGGATGGCTTCGGAGCGGCTTGGCGCGTCGTCCTGCTGTTCTGCCCAGCCATCAACAGCGGCGCGCAAGTCCTCCGACAAGCGAATAGCCGTCACCGGATCTTGCCCTGTGGCAGGACGCCCAGGGCGTTTCCGTACTACGTTTTTCTTTGACGGCTTCATAAAAACGTACTACACTTATTGGGCTTGAAAACAAGCGGCCCGCCGCAGCGCTTGCAACACTGCAACAGGACTAGTCTAAGCTATGAGGTGATTCATGGCTCAGGTTGATTTGAGAATAGCATAGCTATGCCCGCCGCTACGGAGCCAGCTGGTGAGCTCTATTTCCGAACCGACATTTCCCCGGAGATAGTCTTCGTCGCCATAGGGCAACTCCGCAGAGAGGCCGGGGACGAGATAGACTGGCTCATCCGGTTTTTGAACGGTACCGACGACCACATGGAGCGGGAGCCGGACGATGACGAGCCGTCTCTCGGCACCCAAGACGCGTTTCCCGGCATGGGCCCGGGCGGAGGCGGCGACGATCGCGAGCCGGATCTGGGTAGCTTCGACCGGGTGATCAATCAGGAGCGGTCCAACCGGCAACGGATCGGCGCTGAGCAGGTCGAAGTCGACGCTGAGCTGGATTACGCCGATCTAGAGCGGACCCTCGGCAGCTTGGACCACAATCACAGCCAAGAGCGATGGGCTGCAGGCGGTCGCCGTGACCTCGAGGCCGATCCCGCCGAATCCGGCATCGGCGATCACGACGGGCTCCACGAGCAGGCCGGCACCAATGATTGGCAGCAGGGGAGCGATGGCATGAAAGCGCAGTCTTGGCATCGCCGTCACGCGATTCAGATGGTCGCGCATCTTTCAGAGGATGCGCTGATGGTGCCGCGGCTTTCCGAGCAACTGGTGACGGCCTTCCTCACCGTCGACGAGGAGGAGAGGTGGCGGCTCCCGTACGCTTTGATTGGAGGCAACGACTGCGCCTGACCCGGTCGAAAAGTACGCCGCCGGGCTCGAAATGCAGCGTCCCGGCGGCGGCCTGTTCTTCCAGCCCTGGGCCCTGAAATCCCCAGTGGCGATGTTTCTAGCAGGATCGGGGGCACATGACTGTGGCTTCGTTCACACAAAGTTAATGGAAGAGGAGCCGGCGTCAGGGCCCGCGCCCCAGGCTCCTCCCCGAAACGCGACCGCGCTGCGTCCCCAACGATCCCGTGCCACAAGAAGCCTGCGCCGGTTCAGTTGCTGATTTTCTAACGGCGGCCGGCGCATCAAGTGTGCGTGAGATGTAACGCAGTTCACATTTGAAAATCGCGAGTAGGCCTATCGACCGGCAAGCCCCCGTGTCGGAGAATCGCGATGCCATCATTCAGCAGCGAAAGTTGGTCCGGAGTAGCGACCGCTTCGGTGATCGGCATTCTCGTCGTAGCGGCGCTTGCATTTGCGGTCGTTGGTTATGTGGAGTGGTCGTCGGACGCCAATCTAGCCCATTTCGTGAGCCGGACGACTGAGGTGGCCGCGGCCACTTCAGCTCCGGTTCTGCCGCTCAATGGGCGAACAGGTTGTCCGCAGGGCCACAAGGTGTTGCCTTCGACGCTTTCACCGTTGGACTGACGTTCAATTTACCGCCGCCAAATGAGCGGGGAACAAGTGACAATGCCGGGAGTCGTGGAAATACTCCCGGCTCTCACACCCAACCCCCGGTCGGGAGTTTAGAATGGCGACCTCGGCGTGCTGCCCATGCCGGGGTCGTTCTCATTATTGCGCGGTTGACTATCGCCGCTCTGATCGGTGGCCACGACTGCGCCTGATCAAATCGTCCCAAGAAAAGACGCCGCCGGTTTCAGAAATACGTGCCCGGGCGGCGTTCATTCCTACAACCGGGCCCTGAAAATTCCCAGCGTGACGCATAACGTCAGTGCCTATGTCCAAGTTGCTATTTCTTTAACCTCATAGCGGGATGAAGCCCGCCCGTCGTCGGGAACTAGTGGCAACGGCTGGAGTAGATACACGCTCCCTTTCAGGTGCCCATCCTCGACTGGGAGTTTTAGTGGCGACCTTGGCGCTGGTCCGCCGGTTCACGCCCGGCGGGCTGGCTTTCCTTGCCGTCAATCCGGCCATGCCGCGGTTCGCATTCCGTCGGCCACAATCGCGCGCCCCAGATCTTGCGCAAAGTTGACCACGGCGCTTGTTCCCCAAGGGGTGAGGTCAACCGCGCTAGCCGAAATAAAGACAGTACGACGTCGGTAGCGATTCACGAGCTCCTTTAGGACCTCAGTCACCTCGTTGTACTCTTCGACGAGAAGTCTCGATCAGCCGGTCATAGTTTGTTGTCCAAACAGTCGTAAGGGGCAGCTGAGCGAGAAGACGGTGGTTCTCTGTCGGCGGTGTATCGGGGGAGAGTGCGTCCAACAGCGCCTGATGAAGCCTATGCCGGTTCTGGGCATTCGCATTAACGTGAAATTGCGCGAACCTGATCCGGCCGGCCATCCGGCTTTCGTGGATCACGCCGAAGTCGTTCTCGAGCTTGTCGCCGGCTATGACGGTAGGGCGGAGAAAGAGGTCCATCAGGTATAATATATAGCAGTAGCTGGCGAGGGGGCGATCCGCAGCGGCCCTATCGCTTGTAGGCGAGTGTGACGTGCGTCACGGCGACCCTCGCTCGGAGTTCGTATCCATCCCGCACCGGTCGCAATGGAGCCGCCGGCAACAGGAGGGAAAGCAGATGAAGATGACGAGCATTCGTGAACTGTCAGCCGACGAACTGGGAGCAGTTTCGGGAGGCAAGCCGACCAGCCCGGTCAGTGTTCCCGGAAATGCGTTCGACAAGCTGCTGGCGGCGATCGACAAGAATCTTGCGATGGTGAAGGACCTGAAGCCGGGCGGCTACCTTCCGCCTGGCTAAGGCAATGAGACACATCGCGGCGCGCGTACGGCGTTACGTTACGGCTCTCTCTCTATAGAGAGCCGTAAACCGTAACCGAACCTAGCCGGTGTTATTCACGCTCCACTGTCCGCCGTAGTCGCGGACCATATTCCGGTCCTCCAGCGCCTTACGAAGGTCGTGCAGCGTGGCCTTGCGGTTGGCGGGCCTTTACGGGGTGCCGAATCAGCCAGAAACGCCCTTGGCGAAGTTAATGACCTCGCTCCAGTCCATACGGGTATCGACCCAAGCGCAGGCCGGGGGCCGTCAACTGGACGCCAAACGCTCATAACGGTAGCGCGTCCATCACGGTAGCGCGTCCATCCTTGTTTGGCCCGTTTTGACCACTGATTGGCAAAGAGGGGGCGGGAATGATTGCTGAGCACTTCCTAGTCTGGACTGCGTTATTGAGTGTCGCGGCCTTCCTGGCCTTTTCCACACAGTGATTGGCATCGTGCTCGCTGGGCTTAGCCTGGTTTTGCTTCGAGATGGCCTACGGAGGAAAGCGCAATGAGGCGGGACCTTTTGGCTATCTGCGGTGGAATACTTGCCACTGGCGCAGTCGCCTGGACCTTTTGGGGCAATCCGGTGAATGTGCCGCGTATGCACGGGCTCCAAGCGCTGGCTGTAGATCGCGACCTGAGACTCGTCTCCCAACGAAGTCCATATATGCGGGACGAGCGTTAGGGTCGTCATCGCATCAACTTGAACAGTTCGAGTACGTCAGCAAGCCGCAGTTTTACGCCCTTGGGCATATGCTGCAGCAAGAGGTGCCGGGTACCCGCGGCAATCACCTGCACAGTTTGCGGCAAGCGAGGCTCGATCTTTCGTTCGGTAGACGCGCCGCCAAGAATGGGACCGGCCGGTTAATGGAAGTAGGTCAATCCTCCCGCCACGATCGCTAGGACGAAAGCCAAAGCGGCAGCTCCGACTATCCAAGGCATGTCATGGCGTTCTCTAGGACTCATTGGCAATTGCCTTCCGTTAGGGATGAAGAAGCGAAAGTAGGCGTTGGCGGCTCTGATCCCGGTCGAGCTGATTTCTACGCATCAGGGCAAGCTCGGCTTGAACTCTGGTCGTGTCTTCATTCAGCCGCTTCATTTCAATCAGGAGCGCCTCAAGCTCCGCTAGCCGCTTTTCGTTTTTGACCACATCGAACTCAATCTGCCTTAGCTCGTCTATGATCGCGTCCTTGTGCATCATCATGGCTTCCACAGTGCCAAGTCCATATACGCGCCGCCCGTGTTCTCCAACCAACTGTAAAAGACGTCGGTTCCTAGCGATCCTCGACAGCGCGCGCGTTATAGGAAAGCTACGTCCGGAGCGAGGCCATCCTTGCGAAAGTCCGGCAGGAGGAACGACGAAAAGACAATGCGGTTGTTGCGTTTCCAGCGCGTCTGCGCGCTGGGTCGACCAAAGTGGAGACTTGGCCTCAGCCGCGTCCCTCTCGTTGAGGCCGTTTTTTCAGGAACAAGTGGCAATATCACCGGGCGGATTCACATAGGTTATTTCATCAGAAATCAGCAGCGCGGTGGGGAACGGAACGCGGCCGTCCACGAATGATTTAAACGAGATGCGCTATCGAAAATGGACAGATCGAATGACTGAAAGCTATGATTGCTGCGCGAGCGAGTGCTAACCGCATTGCCGTCGCACTGAGGCGCCCGATCAACTCCATTTATGACCGGGCCCAGAGGCTTGGTTTGCACCTTCCAACCAGCACAGATGAGCGCAGACTAGCAAGAAACTTGCTCAACTCCAGCACAAGCTCGGAATGAACGCCGCGGGTGCTAGCCAGAAAACGCCCTTCGCGAAGTCGATCACTTCGCCCCAATCCATGCGGGTGTCCGCGGTGGCATGATGACGATGGGCCGGCAGAAAACCGGCGCTCCGTTCAGCGTGGAGGTCATGCCGCGCCTACAGGCCGCGATCGATGCGATGCCAGCGAGCGATCATCTAACGTTCTTGGTCACGGCGCAGGGCAAGCCTTCACCGCTGCCGGCTTTGCAAACTACTTCCGCGATCTCTGCCGTGAGGCGGAGCTGCCCGAGCACTGCACCTCGCACGGTCTTCGGAAGGCTGCCGCGACGTACTTGGCTGAGCTGGGCTTTACCGACCATCAGCTAATGGCGTGGTTTGGCTGGACGTCGATCTCGCAGGCGCAGGTCTACACGCGATCGGCAAACCGGAAGCGGATGGCACGGGAGGGAGCGAAGCTCATTTCAGGAATAGGCATTGGCTCACCTTTCGACCCGGTGAGCCAAAATCAATCGCAACCTATTGAGAAGACTGGAGCGGGAAAATGAACTGGCGATCCCGGCAGGATTCGAACCTGCAACCCGCGGAGTAGAATCCGCTACTCACGCCAGAAATCAGGCTTCGCCAACCACCGATTGACCACCGAAACGCCGTGAACAAGGGGCGATAAAGGTGGTCAATCGCAACCAAACTTCATTGTTTTCGTTGTGATTTTCGCTTGCTACTTACGTTCGGGACGCAGGGGTCGCAGGTTCGAATCCCGCCACTCCGACCATTCTTCCAAGCACTTATAGTTTCTGTGTTTTTTGTGCGCAACGACATGCGCATCGATTTCGGGCGCGGCAGCCATGTCCGTCGATTCGATTCGACGCCGCTCGGAACCTGACGCGCGACGATTGTTGGGCGCGGGGGAAAAGCCGCCTGACGTGATGTTGGGTAGCACGTCACCAAGCACCAGAAGGCCTCCCGTCGGACCTGTCAGTCGATCCTGGCCGACATCAAAGCACGAATAGCCCGTGGCGAGTAGTGCTCAACGTGCCGTCGCAAATGCTGACATTGCGCTCGTCAGGGGTTGCCGACCTCGAAGGCCAGCAGAACGTTGCCGGGCAGGCCGCCCCATTGCGCGTAGCCGGAATTGACATACAGCATGCCATCGACGGCGACCGCGCCGGGGCCGTCCATGGCGCCGCCACGGGCCGGAACGCCATTCACCGTGGTGTAGTCGCGCGCGGTGTCGATCTCCCAAAGCAGCCGCGCATCATCGGTGGCGTAGGCGCGCAAGAAACCGCTCACTCCACCTGAGAAGACGACGCCGGGAACGAGGGTGATCGCTGCGGAGAGGGCGGGACTGCATTGGGGACGATCGCCACAGGCAACCGGCGCCACCTGCATCGCGATTTTCCCGGTCGCAAGTTCGAGGCCAAACAGGCCGCCACCTTCGCTTGAGTTGAGGCGCCTCGAGCCGTCCCTCAGAAACCGCACGTCGGAATTGGCGACATAAATTCGCTCCTGGTCCGCGGCGGAGCCCCACTCGGTTCCTCCCAATGGGCCACCTTGGCCGATCCGCGTCTGCCACAGGATCTTGCCCTCATGGTCGGGATCGAGTGCATGCACCACGCCGGATTTCTGGCCGATCACCAGCACGCGTTGTCCGTCACGCAAGGTCACCAGGATCGGCGATTGTCCGAAGTCGTGGTCCGGGCCGCGGTCCTGCGGACAGTTGCTCTGGTCGGTGCCGAAGCACGCCACGACGAAGCTGTCCCTCGGCGTCGCCTGCTGATGCCAAAGCATTCGCCCGGTCGCGAGATCGAACGCGAGGATGGCGTCGCTGGTGTCGGTTGCCGGGTCGGCATAGCTGTTCGACGTCGCGACATAGAGCGCCTGGCGCTGAACATCGATCGTCGGCGCGGACCAGACCGACGCGCCCGCCGGACCGAACAGCTGGGTCCCGATAGCGTTCGTCCTCGTGGCCTGGGGCGCTTCAGGGATGGTGTAGGCCTTCCAGATCTGCGCGCCGGTTTCGGCCTTCAGCGCAACGACGCTTCCGCGAAACGTGCAGCATTGGTAGGTGGGGCGGGACCCGATGGCCTCTTCGATCGATGAGACGCCGACATAGACGACGCCGGCGTGGAAGGTTGGGGCACCGGTGATCCGGGCGGCCAGATGATCGTCGACCTTGCTCTTCCAGATCAGCGCACCGGTCGCAGCGTTCACGGCGTAGATGTTGGCGCGCACATCACCAAAGAAAATGGCGGACCGGCCATTATCCAGCGGGGCAACGCTGATGGCCGCCCGGACCGGCGCCTCGGTCGGAAACACCCAGCGGGTGCATCCGCTCTTGGCGTCGAGCACGTGGACCTTGCGGTCGCCGCCACCCACGAACAGCAAGCCACCGACCACAGTCGGTTGAGCGTTGGCGTTGGACGTGTCAGCAAATCCGAAGGCCCATTTCAGACGCAACCGGGAGACCTGGTCTGGCGTGAGGCCGGCCATCGCCGCCGGCTGAAATCGGCTATTGTTGAGATCCGCGCCCCAGCCGTTCCACCGTGGCCCATCGATCGGTTGCGGGAAACCGGTCTCGCTCTGCGCGCATTGGCCTGCACTGTCGGCCGACGCATGCGAGGCGGCCTTGCCGGTGACGAGTGAGGCGATCGCCGCCCGCTCGTCATTGCTCAGCCCCCTGCGCGAAGGATGACATCGCGCCCGTGGTGATCGCACCCAGGACCTCATCGAACGACCTCGATTGCAGCGCGGTGCGGCTCGGCGCGCGGATATCCGTGTTGCTGCTGTCGTGACACTGCGCACAGCGTTGCGCGTAGAGAGCGGCTCCGCTTTGCTGCGCTGTCGCGGGAAGGCAGGACCAGATCAGGGCGACGGCAATCGCGGCACTCAGTTTCATCGTGGTTCACCAGCGTTGGCTTTGATGAGATGAGCGACTGAAGCGTAGCACAACCTGCCGGCTTCCATCGTGCTTGGGGAGGCCGGTGGCGCGGTGCCGGACCCGATCGCGACCGGCCGCCCCCAAATCGAGCGCCTGGCGGCGTGATCTCCCATTGACAGACCGCCCGATGTGATAGAATTATAACATAATAAGTTGCAAAAATAACAAGATGTCATCATCGCATCAGCGTTTCGCGCGGCGATGGGAGGAAAATGGAATTGTCCGGTTCGATCGCGGCCAGAGCCTCGGCCGTCGGCGTCGCTTTTGACGGTCGGTGGCATCAACAAGCGCTTTGGCGGCGTGCGCGCGCTGCGCGACGTCAACCTCGAGGTCCTCTCCGGCGAGGTACATGCGCTGCTGGGCGAGAACGGCGCCGGAAAATCCACGCTGATCAAGATCCTCAGCGGCGTTCATGCGGCCGACAGTGGCACGATCGAGATCGCCGGCAAACCAGTGACGTTCGACAGCCCGGCAAGATCGCGCGAAGCGGGGATCGCCGTCGTCTATCAGGACCTCAGCCTCGTCGAATCGCTGAGTGTCGCCGACAATCTGCTGCTCGGCCGCGAGCCGCGCGCGCGGTTCGGCTTTGTCCGGAAGCGCGAGCTGATGGCCAAAGCCGAAGCGTTCCTGAGGGAGCTCGGCATTCCCCTTGATACACGCGCGACGGTCGGCTCCCTGCCGTTCGCCTACCGCCAGATGACGGAGATCGCCAAGGCGTTGATGGGCGAGGTGCGGCTCTTGATCCTCGACGAGCCGACATCCTCGTTGACGTCGGATGAGGTCCGCATCCTGTTCGACGCGATCGGCAAGGCGACGCGCCGCGGCGTCGGCGTGATCTACGTGACCCATCGGCTCAACGAGGTGTTCGAGATCTCGCAGCGTGTCACTGTGCTGCGCGATGGCGCCAATGCGGGCACGTTCGTCACCGCCGATACCGACATGAAGCGGCTAGTGAACGCCATCATCGGAACCGATCGGTTGGCGCCGGCGGCATCGCGCGCCGCGCCCGCGGCAGTGCGTTCGTTGGATTCATCGCCGGTTCTGTCCCTGTCGGGTGTGTCGAATGACCGGCTGTCGGACGTCGACTTGTCCGTGATGAAGGGGGAGATCCACGGCCTTGCCGGATTGATCGGCAGCGGGCGCACGGAGATTCTGGAGACGATCTTCGGACTTCGGCCGGCCGAGAGCGGCACGCTCGAGATCGAGAGCCGGCCGTGGTTGCCGAAGAGCGCGGCGAATTGCAATCGATCAGGGCGTCGCGCTGGTGCCGGAGGATCGGCATGTGCAGGGCCTGGTGCTCGATCACTCGATCGAACGCAACATCACCCTGCCGCGGATTCCGCATTTCTCGCGCTGGGGCTTCGTGCAGCAGCGCGCCGCCGCCCGGCGCGCGGACGCCGCGGTCGCGCGGCTTTCGGTGAAAGCGCAAGGCGCTTCCAGCCTGGTCAGGACACTGTCCGGCGGCAACCAGCAGAAGGTCGTGTTCGGAAAATGGAACGATCCGCGGCCGCGCGTGCTGCTGCTGGACGAACCGACGGTCGGCGTCGACGTCGGCGCGCGCGAGGAAATCTACGGCGTGATCCGCAATGCCGCCCGCGACGGCAGCGGCGTCCTGATCGTCTCCTCGGATCTCGTCGAACTGATCGAGCTCTGCGACCGCATCTCCGTGATCGTCGATGGATGCGTGGCGCGAACGCTCGCGCGCGGCGAGATCGATGATGCCGAAGAGCTCCACCATCTTCTGCAGATGTACCAGGCCTCCGGACAAGGCGTATTGCAAGAGCTGCCCGCATGACCGAACTGACTGCGCCAAATGTCGTCGCCGCGTCGACCCGAACCGATCGTCGCCGCAAGCTGCTGCAGAATCTGCTGCGCGGCGAGCGGCCCTACATGCTCTACATCGCCTTCGTCGTGCTCCTGGTCGTCTTCAGCCTGTCCTCGCCCTGGTTTCTGTCGGTCGACAATTTCCTGAATATCGGACGCCAGACGACGCTGGTGTCGATCATCGCCGTCGGTATGACCTTCGTGATCATCGCACGTCAGATCGATCTGTCGGTCGCATCGACGTTGGCGCTGTCCGGCATGGCCGCGGCGCTCGCCATGAGCCAGATCAGCAACAGCTGGATCGTCGGCGCGATTGCCGGGCTCGGCACCGGTGCGCTGGTCGGGCTGCTCAATGGCATCCTGACCACGCAGCTCTCGATCCCGTCCTTCCTGGTCACGCTCGGCTCGCTGAGCATTGGCGCGGGGGCTGGCGATGATGGTGACCAACACCAAGCCGGTCATCATCACCAACGAGACATACTTTGCGATCTTCGGCGAAGGCGCGTTCCTGGGCATTCCCGTTCCCATTGCCTGGACGCTGGCGGCGATGATCGTCGGCATCCTGCTGCTGCACTACAATGTGTTCGGCCGTCGCATCTATGCGGTCGGCGGCAATCCGACCGCGGCGCTCTATTCCGGCATCAACACCAAATGGGTGACGACGGCGGCTTTTGTGTTGACCGGCGCGCTGGCCGGGCTTGCGGCGCTGGTGCTGTCCGCGCGCTCGCATGCCGCGCGGCCCGACGTCGTGCAGGGGATGGAGCTCGACGTCATTGCGGCGGTGATCCTCGGTGGCTGCAGCCTGTTCGGCGGGCGCGGCTACATCCTGGGAACGCTGTTCGGCAGCCTCATCATCGGCACGCTTAATAACGGCCTCGTGCTGCTCGGCGTCAGCTCGCCGATGCAGCTCGTCATCAAGGGAGCGATCATCGTGGCCGCGGTCGCCTTCACGAAACGCTAGAGCATGATCCGGAAAAGTGTGAAGCGGTTTTCCGGATCATGCTCCAATAAGACGCCAAGCGCATGGGCCGCAAGGTCACTGCGTTGAAGGGTAGGGGCAAGGTCGCCGGCCTCCGGTCAATCGGCGACCAAAAAAGGGAGGAAACAATGAAGCCAATCTTGCGACAAACCCTGCCGCTGACCGCACTGATCGCGGCGACGGCCGTTTCGATCGCCCCTTCGGCCCGCGCCGAAGTGCCGGCAAGCTGCGTCAAGGGCGTCGATCTCGCGACGCTGGGACCGAAATCGATCGTCGGTCAGGGGCCGCACGGCGAGAAGGCCGCATCGCCCGAGGTGCTCGCACTGTCGGACGCCGACGCCGCCAAGATCAAGGAGAAGCATTTCAAGGTCGGCATCTCCATGCAGACCGTCAACCTCGACTGGGCGCAACTGCAGATCCAGGGCATCACCGATACGCTGAAGAAGTACGGTGTGACGGTGACCGGCGTCGCGTCCGCCGAATATCAGGTCGACAAGCAGATCGCCGACATCGAGAACACCATCCAGCAGCATCCGGACGGCATCATCTCGATCCCGGTGGATTTCACGGCGACCGCGCCGACCTACAAGAAGATCGCCAAGGCCGGCATCAAGCTCGTGCTGATGGACAGCATCCCGACCGGCCTCAAGCATCCGGAGGAATACGCCTCGATGATCTCGGCGGACAGTCAGGGTAACGGCCAGATCGCGGCCCAGATCCTGGCCTCCTGCGTGGCGCAGGGCGCGACCATCGGCCTCGTCAATTTCGGCGTCGATTACTTCAGCACCAACGAGCGCACCAAGGGTGTCCGCGAGTGGATGCAGAAGAACCGGCCGGACGTCAAGATGAAGCAGATCGACTTTACCGATCCGCCGAAGGTGTCGCAGATCGCGGGTGACTTCCTCACCGGCAATCCAGATATCAAGGGTCTGTTCGCGGTCTGGGATCAGCCGGCGCTCGATACGCTGAGCTCGATGCGCGCGCAGGGCATCGATATTCCGGTCACGACCGTCGACCTCGGCCTGCAATCGGCGATCGAGATCGCCAAGGGCGGTCCGTTGAAGGCGACTGGCTCGCAGCGCCCCTACGATCAGGGTGTCGCGGAAGCGATGGCGATGATGAACGCGCTGCTCGGCAAGGAAACGCCCGGCTGGATCGGCGTGCAGTCGCTGCCGGTGACGCAGTCGAACGTGCTGGAATCCTACAAGACGGTGTTCAAGAAGGAGCCGCCGCCGGAACTGACCGACGCCTGCAACAAGGCGAAGCCTGCCTGCAACTGAGCCGCAGGAGTTCGATGCGTGGTCCCGCGAGCCCGCGCATCGTGAGCAGCCTGATCCGGGCGTGCCAGCCCCCGCTCGGATCAGGTTGCGCTGGTCACGTACTCGACAGGAAGGCTGCGGAAGTGCTTGCGCATCTCCGATGACGCCGCGCCGCCGACGATGATCCGCGAGAACGCGCCGATATCGGAGAAGAATGCCGACTTGAGACTGCCGAGCTTGCTCGCGTCGATCACCAGGGTGCTCTCCATCGCGGTCTCAATGACGGCCTGCTTGACGGCGACCTCGTGAAAGTTGGAGCAGCTCGCGCCGCGGGTCCAGTGCACGCCGCCGGCGGAGATGAAGGCCTTGTTGATCCCAAGCCGCCGCAGATAGGACAGGCCGTCGTCCGACGCAAAGGACTGCGACGAGGGATGATAGAGCCCGCCCATCAGCATCACCTGCGTGCCCGGCCGGCGCGTCACGATCGACGCCACGTTCATCGAATAGCAAATCACCGAGAGCGGCAGATCCTCGGGCAGGCAGTCCGCCAGCGACTGCATCGTGGTGCCGCAGTCGATGAAGATCGTATCGCCTTCGTTGATGGAGGCGGCGGCAGCCCGGCAGGCGAGGCGCTTGTCTTGGGTGTGCTGGTCGATCTCCTGCTCGAACGTGTACTTGATGCCGGTCGGCGACGCCGCATTGACGACGTAGCCGCCGAGCAAAGCGAGGGCGGCCTCCGGACCGGCAAGGTCGCGGCGCACCGTCATTTCGGAAACCTTGAGGAGCTCGGCGGCGTCCTTCAGGTGCAGCGCACCACTCGATTCGACCGCGCGGCGCAGCCTCTGTAGGCGCTGGACGCGCGTCTCGCTTGGTCGTGCGTTGGAAGTTTCAGCCATTTTGATCGCCGAGCTTGCTTATCCGATTGACAATGATCTTACAATGTTGTGAGTTTATCAACGTCGATTTGTTACAATAATAACATCCAGGCGGGCTGATCCGGTGTCGAGACGATGTCGTCCTCGGCAGGCGGCAAAACCCGGCGGCCAGGTCAGGGGAGGATCACATGTTGCGATCGACACATTCAATCTATCTGGCCACCTCGTCGATTCGCTAGGACCGCACGGCGCCGCCATGACGCAGAGCGTCTTCATCCAGAATCCGTCCCCGTTGGCCGTGCAATCGCCTTCCCCGGGCGGCGAGCATTTGCATCCGCTGCCGCGTAACAGCGGCCGTGCGCTCGAGATGGATTGGGTCGACGACATCAGGATCAACCTGTCGGCCGCCGAACGGCGGGTCGCGAGCCTGCCGGGCCGGCGCACGGTCAAGAAGGACGCACAGGCGGGGTGGCTGCTCAAGGCGGTCACCTGCATCGACCTGACCACGCTCAACGGCGACGATACGGCCGAACGAGTGAAGCGGCTCTGCGCCAAGGCCAAGGCGCCCGTGCGCGGCGACCTTCTCGAGCAGCTCGGCTTTGCCGGGCGCGAGCTGCATACCGGAGCGGTCTGTGTCTACGATCGGTTCGTCGGCACCGCTGTCGAAGCGCTCGATGGATCCGGCATCCCCGTCGCCGCGGTCTCGACCGGGTTTCCCGCAGGCCTGGTGCCGCATGAGCTGAAACTGAAGGAGATCGAGGCGTCGGTCCGGAATGGCGCGCAGGAAATCGACATCGTCATCACGCGTGAGCACGTGCTGACCGGCGATTGGCGGGCGCTTTACTCCGAGGTGCGGGATTTCCGCGCCGCCTGCGACAACGCGCATCTGAAGACGATCCTGGCCACGGGTGACCTCAAGACGCTGCGCAATGTCGCAAAGGCGTCGATGGTCTGCATGATGGCCGGCGCCGACTTCATCAAGACCTCCACCGGCAAGGAAGGCGTGAACGCGACGCTGCCGGTGACGCTGGCGATGCTGCGGATGATCCGCCTCTATCAGGAGCGCACCGGCTACAAGATCGGCTTCAAGCCGGCCGGTGGCATCTCGACGGCAAAGGACGTGCTCAACTACCAGTTCCTGATGAAAGAGGAGCTCGGACGCGACTGGCTCGAGCCGGATCTGTTCCGCATCGGCGCCTCCAGCCTGCTCGCCGACATCGAGCGGCAGCTCGAGCATCACGTGACCGGCCACTACTCGGCTTTCAACCGCCACCCCGTGGGATGAGACTCCAGCGATGAGCGTCGCAAGCTATTTCGAGACCATGGAGTATGGCCCCGCGCCCGAGGCGGACGGCGAGGCGCGCGCCTGGCTGGCGCGGCATGGCGCCACGTTCGGGCATTTCATCGCCGGCAAGTTCACAGCGCCGCATGCGGGCAAGCACCTCACGACAAGCGAACCTGCCACCGGCAAGGCGCTGGCGCGCATCGCGCAGGGCGACGCTGCCGATGTCGAGGCGGCGGTCAACGCCGCGCGCACCGCGCAGGTCGCGTGGGCAAAGCTCGGCGGTCACGGCCGCGCGCGTCATCTCTATGCCTTGGCGCGCATGCTGCAGCGTCACGCCCGGCTGTTCGCCGTGCTGGAGGCGATCGACAATGGCAAGCCGATCCGGGAAACCCGCGATCTCGACGTGCCGCTCGCCGCGCGCCATTTCCTCTATCATGCCGGCTGGGCGCAGTTGCAGGACCGCGAATTCGCCGATCAGGTGCCGATCGGTGTGATCGGCCAGATCATCCCGTGGAATTTCCCGCTGCTGATGCTGGCGTGGAAGATTGCTCCGGCATTGGCCGCGGGCGACACGATGGTGCTGAAGCCGGCGGAATTCACCTCGCTCACCGCGCTGCTGTTCGCCGAACTGTCGGCCGAAGCCGGCCTGCCGCCGGGCGTGCTGAACGTCGTCACCGGCGACGGTGCCACCGGTGCGCTGCTCGTCGAAAGTCCCGGCGTTGACAAGATCGCCTTCACGGGCTCGACCGAGGTCGGGCGCCTGATCCGCCAGTCGACCGCAGGGACCGGAAAATCGCTGACGCTGGAGCTCGGCGGCAAATCGCCGTTCATCGTGTTCGACGATGCCGATCTCGATGGCGCGGTGGAAGGCGTGGTCGACGCCATCTGGTTCAACCAGGGCCAGGTCTGCTGCGCCGGCTCGCGGCTGCTGCTGCAGGAGGGGATTGCGGAGACCTTCCGCAGGCGCCTGATCCGCCGCATGGAGACGCTTCGCGTCGGCATGCCGCTCGACAAGGCGATCGACATGGGCGCGGTCGTCGCGCCGGTGCAGCTCGAACGGATCAAGTCGCTGGTCGAGACCGGGGTGAAGGAGGGCGCCGAGAAATATCAGGCGTCCGGCGCGATCCCGTCGGAAGGCTGCTTCTATCCGCCCACCCTGCTCTGGAACGTGCATCCGTCGTCGACGGTTGCGACCGAAGAGATCTTCGGCCCTGTTCTGGTGGCGATGACGTTCCGCACGCCCGACGAGGCCGTGATGCTTGCCAACAACACGCGCTACGGCCTTGCCGCCAGCGTGTGGAGCGAGACGATCGGGCTGGCGCTCGACATCGCGCCGAAACTCCTGGCCGGCGTGGTCTGGGTCAATGCGACCAATCTGTTCGACGCCAGCGTCGGCTTCGGCGGCTATCGCGAGTCCGGCTTCGGCCGCGAGGGCGGCCGTGAAGGCATGTATGAGTATCTCAAGCCGAAGGCCTGGAGCGGCCGCAAGGCACGGACCAAGCCATCGCCGCTGCCGACGGCGTCCGGCGCCAGCGCCGGCTTCGACGTGCCGCCGATCGATCGAACGGCAAAACTGTTCGTCGGCGGCAAGCAGGTCCGTCCGGACGGCAATTATTCGCGCGCGGTGCTCTCGCCGAAGGGTCGGCGTCTCGGCGAGGCGGGCGAGGGCAATCGCAAGGATATCCGCAATGCGGTGGCCGCGGCGCGCTCCGCCGAGGGATGGGCGCGGGCGACGGCGCACAATCGCGCCCAGATCCTCTACTACCTTGCCGAAAACCTTTCCGCGCGCGGCGACGAATTCAGTCGCCGCATCGCCGACATGACCGGTGTCTCTGCAGCAAAGGCGCGCGCGGAAGTCGATGCGAGCATCGAGCGGCTGTTCAGCTATGGTGCCTGGGCCGATAAATTCGAGGGATCCATCCATGCGCCGCCGCTGCGTGGCGTGGCGCTGGCGATGCATGAGCCGATCGGCGTGGTCGGTGTCGTCTGTCCCGACGAGGCGCCGCTGCTCGGCTTCATCAGCCTGGTCGCGCCGCTGGTTGCGATGGGCAACCGGGTCGTCGCCGTGCCGAGCGAGCGGCATCCGCTCGCCGCGACCGACTTCTACCAAGTGCTCGAGACGTCGGACGTGCCGGGCGGCGTGGTCAACATCGTCACTGGCGATCGCGATGAGCTGGTCAAGGTCCTTGCCGAGCATGACGATGTCGACGCGCTCTGGGCGTTCGGGTCGCAGGACGCCTCGACGGCGGCCGAACGATACTCGATCGGTAATCTCAAGCGCACGCTGGTCGATCAAGGCCTCGCGATCGACTGGTACGACAAGGCCGCGAGCGAGGGCCCGATCCTGCTCCGCCATGCCGTGCAGGTGAAGAACATCTGGATTCCGTATGGCGACTAGAGCGTTTTCGAGCGAAGTGGGTTCCGGTTCGCGTGCAGAAAACGCGTCAAACAAGAATCGAGTGCCCCGGTCAGATCCAATCGGAACGGGGCACTAGAGACGTCACCTTGCGGTGATAGGGATGGGGATCCGGACCGCCAGAGTTCGGCGATTTAGACGACAAGGGAGGGACGCAACATGCTCAAGGGCATCAATCCACTGCTCAATGCCGACGTGCTCTACGCCCTGCGGGCGATGGGGCATGGCGATCGCCTGGTGGTATGCGACACCAATTTTCCGGCCGACTCGATCGCGCGCCAGAGCGCGCTTGGCCGGTTGCTGCGCATCGACAATGTAAGTGCCGCCAAGGCGGTCGAAGCCGTTCTCTCGGTGATGTCGCTCGATACGTTTGTCGACGATGCCGCGATCCGGATGGAGATCGTCGGCCAGGCCCAGGAAGTGCCTCCCGTGCAGCGCGAGGTGCAGGCCGCGATCGATCGCGCCGAGGGACGATCCTGGCCGCTGGTCGGCGTCGAGCGCCATGCGTTCTACGAGAAGGCGAAGGCGGCCTATTGCGTGATCGCGACCGGCGAGCGGCGCTTCTACGGCTGCTTCCTGTTCAGCAAAGGCGTCATTGCGCCGGATGGGGAGTGACGACATGAGCAAGCATGGCGTCGCCGTCCTCGGCGTCTTCGTCGTCGACCTGGCGTTCCGCGCCGGCAACATGCCGGCGATCGGCGAGACCATCGCCGGCTCGGGATTTGCCATGGGGCCCGGCGGCAAGGGATCCAATCAGGCTGTCGCGGCGGCGCGGGCCGGCGCCAGCGTGAGCTTCATCTCCCGGATCGGCAGCGACGCGTTTGGCGAGCTTGCGATCAGGACCTGGGAGGCCGAGGGAATCCGGCCGCGCGTGGCCACGACGGCGGACGCGCCGACTGGAGCTGCGTTCATCTACGTCCACGAGACGCGCGGCGATAACGCGATCATCGTGGTGCCGGGCGCAGCAGGCGGGATCGGTTCGGCCGATGTCGACGCGGTGGCCGACGCCATCCGCGACAGCCGCGTGTTCGTGACGCAGCTCGAGCAGCCGGTCGATGCGGCGCGGCGCGGGCTCGAGATCGCGCGCGCCGCCGGCAGCATCACCGTGTTCAACCCGGCGCCGGCTATCAAGTTCGACTCTGGCCTGTTTGCGCTCTGCGATTATGTCGTCCCCAACGAGACCGAGGCCGAAGCGCTGACCGGCATCGCGGTCGGCGATCTCGCCGGTGCCCGCCGCGCCGGCGATGCCTTGCTGGCGAAAGGCGCAGGAACGGCGCTGATCACGCTCGGCGAGCGCGGCGCCTTGTTTCATGCGCGGGATCGCTCGGTGCACGTGCCGCCCTTCGCCGCAGGCAAGGTGGTCGAAACCACCGGCGCAGGCGACGCCTTCGTCGGCGGCTTCGCGGCGGCGCTCGCTGACGGCGCCGATCCGCTGGAGGCTGCGCGGTTCGGTTCGGCCACGGCCGGAATCTCGGTGACGCGACCGGGCACCGCGCCCGCGATGCCGCGGCGCGCGGAGATCGACGCGCTGCTGAAGGGATGATCGCGCGATGATGCGGAATGATCCGATCAAGCATGTCTTCATCTGGCCGGCGGTGCTCGTCGTGCTGGCGATCTCGATCTTTCCGCTGATCTATTCGCTTACCACGAGCTTCCTGAGCTACCGCCTGATTCCGCCGATCCCGCCGCGGGTCGTCTGGCTCGGCAACTATGCCACGCTGTTGCAGGAACCGCGGTTCTGGAACGCGATCTACACCACGACGCTGATTGCCTTCATCGCGGTCGGACTGCAATACGCGATCGGTTTCGGCGTCGCACTGGCGCTGAACGCGCGGGTGCCGGGCGAGCGGCTGTTTCGCGTCGCCTTGCTGCTGCCCATGCTGCTCGCGCCCGTCGCGGTCGCGCTGGTGGCGCGCATGATGTTCAACCCGACCATGGGGCCGCTCAACCAGTTCCTATCGAAGTTCGGCCTGGTCAACCTGCCGTTCCTCACCAACGGACATTGGGCGCTCGCCTGCATCATCGCGGTCGAGGTCTGGCAGTGGACCCCGTTCGTGATCCTGATGATGCTGGCCGGCCTGCAAACGCTTCCCGAAGATGTCTATGAGGCCGCCGAGCTCGAGAATGCCAGCGCCTGGCAGCAGTTCTGGGGCATCACCTTTCCGATGCTGCTGCCGATCTCGGCCGCGATCGTCTTCATCCGCCTGATCGAGAGCTACAAGATCATGGACACGGTGTTCGTGATGACGGGCGGCGGGCCGGGCGTGGACACCGAGACGCTGACGCTGTTCGCCTATCAGGAAGGCTTCAAGAAGTTCAATCTCGGCTACACGTCGGCGCTCAGCTTCCTGTTCCTGATCGCGATCACGATCATCGGCGTCACCTATCTGGCGCTGCTGCGGCCTCATCTGGAGAAACGCCGATGAGCGGGCAGGGCTTGACCGGACTGTCGCCATGGAGTCGCCGCCTGGTCGCGGTCGGCGTCCTCGCCTGGTGCCTGATCACGGTGTTTCCGCTCTATTGGGTGGTGGTGACCGCATTCAAGACGCCGCCGGGCGTGGTCGGCGGACCGACCTATCTGCCGTTCATCGACTTCACGCCGACGTTGCAGCCCTTCATCGATCTCTATCAGGGAATCCGCGGCGAGTTCTTCCACACCTTCCTGAATTCGACCATCGTTGGCCTGTCTGCGGCAGCCATCGCCACCGCGATTGGCGCGATGGCGGCCTATGCGCTGGTGCGGTTCGAGTTCAGGGTACGCCTTGGTGCGGGCCTCGTGTTCTTCCTGCTCGCACTCGGCGGCTATCTGCTCTTCAACGCGACGTTCGGATTTACCCGGCCGCAGGCGCTGCTACTCGCCTTTCCAATCGCGCTGATCGCTGCCGTCGTCGCCAACCGCCTGCCGTTGCCCGGACCGATCCTCGGCAATGAGGACATCCTGTTCTGGTTCGTCAGCCAGCGCATGTTCCCGCCGATCGTGACGGCCTTCGCGCTGTATCTGCTTTACAGCGAGATCGGCCGGCTGGGTTTCCAGCTGATCGACAGCTTTGTAGGCCTGACGCTGTGCTACGTCGCCTTCTCGCTGCCGATCGTCGTCTGGCTGATGCGCGACTTCTTCGAGGCGGTGCCGATCGAGGTCGAGGAGGCCGCAATGGTCGACAACGTGCCGAGCTGGCGCATCTTCTTCGGCATCGTGGTGCCGATGTCAATGAACGGGCTGCTGGCGACGTTCATGATCACGCTGGCCTTCGTCTGGAACGAGTTTCTGTTCGCGCTGTTCCTGACCAATTCCAGATGGCAGACGCTGCCCATCCTGGTGGCAGGACAGAACAGCCAGCGCGGCGACGAATGGTGGGCGATATCAGCTGCGGCGCTCGTCGCAATCGTTCCCATGATGATCATGGCGGGCTTGCTCAGCCGGATGATGCGGTCGGGCCTGCTGCTCGGGGCCATTAAATAGCAAAAAACCTTGTAGGGAGGACTAGACCATGTTGCGACGGACGTTCCTGATGCTGACCACCTCGCTGGCGATGGCCTGTGCCGCAAGCCAGGCGAATGCTGCCTGCAGTCCGGATTACACCGGCGTCACCTTGACAGTGGCGTCGCAGACCGGACCTTATATCGCATCCGCGCTCAAGCTCGGCGCGGACGAATGGGCCAAGAAGACCTGCGGCAAGGTCAATGTCGTCGAATTTCCATGGTCCGAGCTCTATCCGAAGATCGCGACATCGCTCACGGCGTCGGACGCGACGTTCGATCTCGTCAGCTTTGCGCCGGCCTGGCTGCCGGATTTCGTCCCCTATCTCAGCGAGATGCCGAAGGAGATGCAGTCCGGCAAGGATTGGGACGATATCGAGCCGGCTTATCGCGAACGCCTGATGGTGTGGGAAGGCAAGATCTACTCGCAATCGATGGACGGCGACGTCCACACCTACACCTACCGCACGGACCTGTTCAGCGATCCCAAGGAGAAGGACGCCTTCAAGGCCAAGTACGGCTACGACCTCGCGCCGCCGAAGACCTGGAAGCAGTATCTCGACATTGCGGAGTTCTTCCAGCGGCCCGACAAGGGCCTGTGGGGAACGGCGGAAGCTTTCCGTCGCGGCGGTCAGCAGTTCTGGTTCTTCTTCAGCCATGCGGCGGCCTACGCCAACAATCCGAACTATCCGGGTGCGATGTTCTTCGACCCCGAGACGATGGACGCGCAGATCAACAACCCGGGCTGGGTGAAGGGGCTCGAGGAATA
Organism: Bradyrhizobium sp. JR3.5; assembly: GCF_054057015.1. NCBI lineage: Bacteria > Pseudomonadati > Pseudomonadota > Alphaproteobacteria > Hyphomicrobiales > Nitrobacteraceae > Bradyrhizobium > Bradyrhizobium sp. JR3.5. The sequence continues at coordinate 683,339 of NZ_JBSRYV010000002.1, read as the reverse complement.
CATAAGGGCTTCGAAGCTCGGGCCGCCCAACGCGCTGAACTTCTCGTTCGGCGAGGTGAACGCTGCGGTGGCCGGCGGTCAGGTGGCGGAATCGATCGGCTGGGGCGACACCGGCGTGATCGCCGCCGACCCGAAGCAGTCGAAGATCTCGGGCAAGGTCGGCTCGGCGATGCTGCCCGGTTCGGACGAGATCTGGAACGCCAAGACCAAGAAATGGGACAAATTCCCGAGCGTGCTTCCGGGCCCGTTCATGGCATTCGGCGGCTGGCAGATCGCGGTGCCGAAGGCCGGCAAGAACCAGCAGGCGGCGTGGGACTTCGTCAAGACCTTGACGAGCCCCGAAGTGTCGGGCCAGGCGGCGATCACCGGCGGCAGCGGCGTCAATCCCTATCGCAAATCGCACACCGCCAATCTGCAACTGTGGAGCAAGATCTTCTCGCCGGAAGAGGCCAAGGAATATCTCGGCGCGCAATCGGACTCCATCAACGCCAAGAACGTCGCGCTCGACATGCGTCTGCCCGGCTACTTCTCCTATACCGAGGTGGTGGAGATCGAGCTCGGCAAGGCGCTGGCCGGCCAGACCACGCCGCAGGCGGCGCTCGAGGCGATGGCGAAGGAGTGGAATCGCCTGACCGACGAATTCGGCCGGGCCAAGCAGCTTGCCGCCTATCGCGCCGCGATGGGCCTCCCGCCCAAGAACTAGCTTTCCAGTGAGACCTCCGGATGATGCGCGAGCGTCATCCGGGGCTTGACCAGCCGTCGACGAAAGGACGGAAAAGGATTCCATGGCGCACGTCGAGATCGAGAACGTCAGCAAGGCATACGGACCCTACAAGATCATCGAGGGGCTCGACCTCAACGTGGCCGACGAGGAATTTGTCGTGCTGGTCGGCCCGTCCGGCTGCGGCAAGACCACGACATTGCGCATGATCGCGGGACTGGAGGCCGTCACCAGCGGAACCATCCGCATCGGCAACCGCGACGTCACGCAGTTGCGCCCCGGCTTGCGCAACTGCGCGATGGTGTTCCAGAACTACGCGCTCTATCCGCACATGACGGTCGGCGAGAACATCGGCTACGGCATGAAGGTGCGGGGCGGATCGCGCGCCAGCATCGAGAAGGCCGTCAATGACGTGGCACGCGTGCTTGACCTCGAGCAATATTTGCAGCGGCGGCCCAAGCAGCTTTCCGGCGGACAGCGCCAGCGCGTAGCGATCGGCCGTGCCATCGTGCGCAGCCCGGACGTGTTTCTGTTTGACGAGCCGCTGTCCAATCTCGACGCCAAGCTCCGCATCGAGATGCGGACCGAGATCAAGGCGCTGCATCGCCGTCTCGCCAAGACGATCGTCTATGTCACCCACGACCAGGTCGAAGCCATGACGATGGCCGATCGCGTCGTGGTGATGAACAGAGGCCGGATCGAGCAGGCGGCCGATCCGATCACGATCTACGAGAAGCCCTCTAATCTCTTTGTCGCGGGCTTCATGGGCGCGCCCAGCATGAACTTCATCGATGGCGAGATCATCGCTCGCGACGGCGCGCTCACCTTCACCGCGCCATCGGGCACGGCGTTGCGCGTGCCGAAGTCGCGTGAGGCGACCTATGCGGGCAGCGTCGGCAAGCCGGTGGTGCTCGGCGTGCGGCCCGATCATGTGTTGCGGCAAGGCGCGCCGGACGGGTCTTCCGTCCGGTTGCTCGTGAAAGACGTGGAGCCGCTGGGGCCGCACACGCTGGTGATCGGGACCGTCGCCGGCTTTGCGTTTACGGCGCAAATGCCGGTCGGCGTTGCCGCTGAGCCGGATCATGTCATCGACGTCGCGCTCGATCTCGAGCGAACGCATTTGTTCGACAGCGCGTCAGGGATGGCTGTTTGCTGATCTGCTCCGGCGACGGCAGCAGGCTTGCGGGCACCGGAACCGGGAAGTGAGACCAACGCTCCGGACATAACCCTCGGCGCCGAGTTGAAGCGACTGGGATTGACCTTCAGCCGGAGCTGGCGCTCGAACGCCTTGGGAACCGCAACAGGGGCTTTGCCGGCGAATTGACAGGACATTTGGCTGATTCGGTTCCTGCCTCGCGTCTGAACCCTCGGATCGAGGGGGCTTCACCGGAAATCGCAGGGCGCGCCGCCCATGGCGGCTTCTGACGCGATTGTTTTCCATGTTATCACCTGATCCGTCGAAACTGCGTTCGTGCCTAACTTGCCCGAACCTACGAGCCTGGATCTTGATGATGTTGTCGCTGCCCAAGACCAAAATACGCGTGCTGCTGCTGGAGGGCGTGAATGATTCCGCAGCCCGGATGTTCGAGGCGAACGGCTATACCGAGCTGCAACGCCTGCCCAAGGCGCTAGGACCGAAAGAACTCAGGCAAGCGCTGTCGGGTATCCATATGCTGGGAATTCGGTCGCGGACCCAGTTGACCGCGGAAATCCTCGAGGCTGCCGACCGGTTGCTCGTTGTCGGCTGCTTTTCGGTCGGCACCAATCAGGTGGATCTCGACGCCGCGCGAAAGCTCGGCATCCCCGTATTCAACGCGCCATATTCCAACACCCGCAGCGTGGCGGAGCTGACCATCGCCGAGATCGTCATGCTGTTCCGCCGGATATTTCCGCGTTCGGTTTCCGCACATGCCGGCGGCTGGGACAAGTCCGCCGAAGGCAGCCGTGAGGTGCGCGGCAAGACGCTGGGCATCGTCGGCTACGGCAACATCGGATCGCAGCTGTCGAACCTCGCGGAAGCCATGGGCATGCGCGTGATCTATTTTGATCAGACCGACAAGCTCCGCCACGGCAATACCGAGCCCGCTGAATCGCTTGACGCGCTGCTGGCAGCGAGCGACGTCGTCTCGCTGCATGTGCCGGAGACGCCGACCACCGCCAACATGATTGGCGCAGCCCAGCTCCGGCTGATGAAGCCCGAGGCCTATCTGATCAACAACTCGCGCGGCACCGTGGTCGATCTCGATGCGCTGGCGAGCGCCCTGCGTGAGGGCCGGCTGGCGGGTGCCGCAGTCGACGTGTTTCCGGTTGAACCGGTGTCGAACGAGGCGCGCTTTGTCTCGCCGCTGCAGGGCCTCTCCAACGTCATCCTCACGCCGCATGTCGGCGGTTCGACGGAGGAAGCGCAGGATCGCATTGGCGGCGAAGTCGCACGCAAGCTGATCGATTATTCCGATGTCGGATCGACCTTCGGGGCGGTCAATTTTCCGCAGGTGCAATTGCCGGCGCGACCGACCGGCACCCGCTTCATCCACGTTCACCGCAACGTTCCGGGCGTCATGCGTCAGGTCAACGACGCGGTTTCCCGGCACGGGATCAACATCCTGGCGCAATATCTACAGACCGATCCGGAAGTCGGCTATGTCGTGCTCGAGACCGACGTTGTCGGCGGCGAGGGCGAGGGGCTGCTGGCCGATTTGAAAGCCATTGACGGCACGATCCGGGTGCGGGTGCTGTATGACGCGAACCGGCCGCAGGGGTGATCGACCTCGTCAATCAGCCGAGAAGCCGAACGGGACGCTCGAGGTTCTGAAATCGTCGGGAAGAATCTCGCGTCCGATCGGAGGCGCCGACCGCGCCGCGCATCGCGGGCGATGGCAGACCCGGCAGGCGACGCCGATCGGGGTCGGCTCATCCGCGTTCGGCCCCTGTCCGTCGCGCGTGTAGATCAGCTGGCTTGCATGCTCGGCGGCGCAGCCGATCGCGATCGCCCGCTCCACGCGGATGGCCCCGAACGCGCCGCCGCCGGCGGTCACGGTGCGGGCGATCGAGAAGAACCGCTGTCCGTCGGGCAATTCCAGCCATTGCGTGACGATCTGGCGCGGCGTCTTGAAGATATCGTGAACCGACCATAGCGGACAGGCGCCGCCGTGCTTGGCAAACGGAAACCCTGCGCCATCGAGCAGCTTGGAAATGTTGCCGGCGGGATCGACGCGGATCAGGAAGAACGGCACTTTCTCGAGCCCCGGCCGCTGCAGGGTCGTGACGCGGTGCGCGGTCTGCTCGAAGCTGGTGCCGAATTGGCGCGCCAGCGCCTCGAGATCGTAGCGACGCGTCTCGACCGCTTTGGCAAACACGGAATACGGCATGATCAGCGCGGCCGCCGCATAGGCCGCGAGTGCCCGGCGGGCCAGCAGCTCGGCGCTCTTGCTGGTGAACTTGCCGTCTTCCACCGCCGCGCCGATCTCGCCTTCCAGCTCCAGATAGGCGAGTTGCTTGGCCAGCTGAAAATTGAGGCCTGCGGTATCGAGCGAATCCTCGAGCAGCAATTGTCGGCGATGGAGGTCCAGTCGCCGGACCGAGCCGAGCATGACGTTCGGCGGCAGGTAGCGGACCTGGAGCTTGTGACGCTCGCGAAGCCGCTCGATAAATCCGGCTGGTCCGGCCGGTTCATGGACGAGACGCTCGGCGGCATCGTCGAGGTTGACGAAATTGTTGCGGCGGGCGGCGAGAAATCGCCTGACTTCCGCGACGGGATCGTTGGCGTCAAAGTTCTCCTGCCCCGGGTGCGACCCGCCACCCACCAGGTCCGGCGCGCGTCGCTCGGCCAGCGCCAGCTGCTCTTCGCGATAGGCGGTGTAGAGGCGCAGGAACGCTTCGGTCATTCCGGGATAGCTGACAGCGAGGTCGCTGACCTCGAGTGCGGGGATGTCGATGTCGGCAAACATCGGCTCCTTCAAAACCGACTGCATGCGCGCGGTGTGATCCGCGCCGCCGTCGCCGGCGAGATCGGCAAGATCGATCTTGTAGGTCCGGGCCAAGCGAAGCAGCATGTCCGCCGTCACCGGCCGTTGATTGCGTTCCAGCAGCGCCACATAGGGGGCCGAGATTTCGAGATCGGCTGCCATGTCCGCCTGGGTCAGCCCGAGATCGCGCCGCAGCCGCCGCAGCCGCGGGCCCATGAAAACGGAACGGGCGCTTGAGGTTACCATCGCCTCATCCAAGGTTTGTAAGATTCTTACAACAATACATCAGTTTCTTGTAAGTTATGACAAGTTTTCCGCGCCAAGTCTAGCTCCCGATGACGCCGCGCGTCACAAATGGTGCAGTTATTTCGTCACCGAAGGGATCACGGACATGAACTTCCAACCGCGCGGGATCAGCGATCGGGCCATCCAGGGACCGGCTTCGTATCAGAGCGAGCTTGAGGCGGCCGAAGCGCTGCTCAAGACCAAGGACACCTGGAACGGCGTCACCGCCGAGGCCGTGGCGCGCATGCGCCTGCAGAACCGCTTCAAGACCGGTCTGGATGTCGCCCGCTACACCGCTGCGTTGATGCGCGCCGACATGGCCGCCTATGACGCCGACAGCACCAAGTACACCCAGTCGCTCGGCTGCTGGCACGGCTTCATCGCCCAGCAGAAGCTGATCTCGGTCAAGAAGCACTTCGGCACTACCGACCGTCGTTACCTCTATCTGTCCGGCTGGATGATCGCTGCGCTGCGCTCCGAGTTCGGACCGCTGCCCGACCAGTCGATGCACGAGAAGACCTCGGTGCCGGCGCTGATCGAAGAGCTCTACACCTTCCTGCGCCAGGCGGATTCGCGTGAGCTCAACGACATCTTCCGCGCGCTCGATGCGGCCCGCAAGGAAGGCGACAAGGCCAAGGAAAAGGCGCTGATCGAGAAGATCGACAACTTCCAGACTCACGTCGTGCCTGTTATCGCCGACATCGACGCGGGCTTCGGCAATGCCGAGGCGACCTATCTGCTCGCCAAGAAGATGATCGAGGCGGGCGCCTGTGCCCTGCAGATCGAGAACCAGGTCTCCGACGAGAAGCAGTGCGGCCACCAGGACGGCAAGGTCACCGTGCCGCACGAGGTGTTCATCGCGAAGATCCGCGCCTGCCGCCATGCGTTCCTCGAGCTCGGCGTCGAAGACGGCATCATCGTGACCCGTACCGACTCGCTCGGTGCCGGCCTGACGCAGCAGATTGCCGTGAGCCACAAGCCCGGCGACATCGGCGACCAGTACAACAGCTTCCTTGATTGCGAGGAAGTGACGGCTGCCAATGCGCGCAATGGCGACGTCATCCTCAACCAGAACGGCAAGATGATGCGCCCGAAGCGTCTGCCCAGCAATCTCTACCAGTTCCGTCCCGGCACCGGTGCGGATCGCTGCGTGCTCGACTGCATCACCTCGCTGCAGAACGGCGCCGACCTGTTGTGGATCGAGACCGAGAAGCCGCATATCGAGCAGATCGCCTCGATGGTCGATCGCATCCGCAAGGTCATTCCGAACGCGAAGCTGGCCTACAACAACTCGCCGTCGTTCAACTGGACGCTCAACTTCCGTTGGCAGGTCTACGACGCGATGAAGGAAGCCGGCCAGGATGTCAGCAAGTACAATCGCGCCGAGCTGATGAAGGCGGAGTACGACGAGACGCCGCTGGCGAAGGAAGCCGACGAGCGTATCCGTACCTTCCAGGCGGATTCGGCCAAGCGCGCCGGCATCTTCCACCATCTGATCACGTTGCCGACCTATCACACAGCTGCGCTGTCGACCGACAACCTCGCAAGGGAGTATTTCGGCGACCAGGGCATGCTCGGATACGTCAAGAACGTGCAGCGCGCGGAGATCCGTCAGGGCATCGCCTGCGTGAGGCATCAGAACATGGCAGGCTCCGACATCGGCGACGATCACAAGGAGTACTTCGCGGGTGAGGCCGCCCTCAAGGCGGGCGGCGCGCACAACACGATGAACCAGTTCGGCTAATCGATCGAATAGGTCATTTAGACATCGGCTGGACAGGCGGGATTGCGAGGCAGTCTCGCCTGTCTGCTCGTTTGGCCGGGCGATTTCGACCACGGTGACGCGGTCGAATTCGCCCCGTAGCGTATGCAAGACCGTTCCCGTCAGGCTTCGTCCCCGCTTGTCGAGGTTCTCTCGTTCCCTGCCAGCGTGGTATTGCGTCACTGCGACCATTGAGGGCATACCACGCGATGACTGTCGGGCACTATGCATCCGCCGTCACCAGCTCCGCTGTGATGGAGCTGCTCAAGCCGTTCGATCCCCGCATCGTCGGAACGCTGCCGCTCGGCCTTGCCGTGCCGGGTAGCGACATCGATATCGTTTGTCATGCGCCCGATCCGAACGCTTTCGCGGACATCGTTTGGACCCACTGCCAATCGGCCGATGATTTCGTGCTGTACCGATGGGCCAAGGGAACGTGTCCGGCGATTGCCCGCTTTGTGTGGGATGGCTGGCCTTTCGAACTGTTCGGCGACCAGCGTCCGGTAAACCAGCAGCAGGGCTGGATCCATTTCGAGGCCGAGCGGCGGCTGCTCGCGCTTGATAACGGACGGTTGCGGCGAGCCGTCGGCAAGTTGCGGGCAGATGGCCTCAAGGACCGAGCCTGCGTTCGTCGCCTTGCTCGGGATACCGGGCGATCCCTATCGCGGGTTGCTCGAACTCGCTGCCGAAGCGGACGCCGCGTTGCGCGCCCGGCTCGCGGCGTGCGGCTTCGGCTGATCGCGAGGTTCATTCACCCGGAACGAGGTGGCCAATCGGCTGTCGCGCGAGGCACCGGTGCCTGCGGCGGGACAGATAGAGCAGCAGGCCGGTCACGGCGAACAGCGGCATCATGGCGGCGGCCAGCATGAAGACGAGCTTGCCGGGCCAACCCAGGATGGCGCCGCGGTGGATGTCGAGCACGCCGGCAAGGACGCGCTCGCCAAACGTCTTGTCCGCGTAACGATCCGACGAGATGACGCGCCCGGTGACGGCATCGATCCGGAATTCGTCGCGCACGCTTTCGAGCGACGAATCCCGCAGCCATGACCGCACGCGCACCACGGTGCCCGCGCCGGCCGGCAGGGTTAGCAGGACCCGTCCGTAATCGTTGTTCTCCTGCTGCAGGAACGTGGTCCAGACACGATCGAAGGCGAGCGGCTTTGCTTCCGCCTTCGCTTCGATTTTGGCATCGCCCTTGCCCGCGGCGGCCGCCGCGCCGCGTGGTGGCTTGGGCTGCATCGCCGCATCCGCGGCTTGAGGCCGCGCCAGGAGCCAGTTAGCGCCGGCCTTGTACCACTCGAACGAGTACCACAGGCCGGTCAGCGTCATCACCAGATAGACCGGCAGCACCCAGGTGCCGATCACAGCGTGCAGCGAGCGGTGCAGGCCGCGCCCGCGCAGGCCGAGGTTTGGCTTCAGCCACATCTTCACGCTGCGCGCGCGATGCGGCCAGCGCAGCACGAGGCCGGTGATCAGCATCACGATCAGGCAGATCGCGGCTGACCCGGTGACCTTGCGGCCGATACTATTGCCGTCGCCGGGCAACAGCAGCCAGCGATGCACCTTGCGGACGGTGGCGAAGAAGTCCTCGCCGCGGGGCGAGCCGAGCAAATGTCCGTCATAGGGATCGACATAGACCGAGGAGGGACGCGCGCCGCCTTCGCTGCGGGCGAAACGGATGCGTGCGGCCGCTGACGGGTCGCTCGCCATCGTCACGGCGGAGGGCCGGCCGAAGTCGCCGGCCGACTGCAGCCGTGCGACCAGTTCATCCGGTGTCAGCCGCCGCGTCGCGCTGGCGTCGACGCGCATGATGTGGCTGTTCAGGCTGGCCTCGATCTCGTCCTCGAACGCCATCGTCGCGCCGGTGATGCCGACCACAGCCCACAGCAGCGCCAGCGCGAGGCCGGCGAGGGAGTGGACCTGCAGCAGCGCGGCCTTGATCGGGCGGCGGATATCATTCATCGAATCCGGCCTTTCGGATCAGTGCGATTGCGGCCGCTTGATGCGCGGCAATCTCGTCGATGGGGAGAGCATCGGCAGCGAACGATCCGATTCCCTCCACGATCGCGGCCCGCTTTGCGGTCGCAACCACGGGGTATTCCAGCTCGGCGGTGGGAGAAGATCGTCTGGGCCTCGGGTGTGACGAGGAATTCGAGGAACGCGCACGCCGCGGCCGGGTGCGGTGCGTGCCGGGCAATCGCTGCGCCGGTCAGGTTGACGTGACTGCTGCCGCTCGCGAACGCGGTCGGAACGGCCTTCACGGCGTCCGCCCATGTGCGAAAGTCATTGCCTTCGCGGCCGTCGCGGAGCTGGGCGAGTGCCACCGTGTTGCCGATCCCGATGTCGCAGTGTCCTTCCGCGATCTCGCGGATCACGTCGTTGTCCTTGCCTTTCGGCTTGTGGGCGAGATTGGCCTTCAGCCCGGCGAGCCAGCTCTCCGTCGCATCTGTTCCGTGATGCGCGAGATAGGCCGCGATCAGCGCGACATTGTTCTGGTGCTGTGCCGGTCGTATGCACAATTTTCCGCGCCATTTGGGATCGGCGAGCTCTTCATAGGCGATCGCCGCGAGCGGGTAGTCCTTGCGTGCGAACACCACACGCGGACGGATTGCGAGCGCGATCCACTGGCCGTTGTTGCCGCGCAGGTTAGCCGGAACCGCCTGGTCAAGCGCCGGCAATGCAACCGCCTGTGTCAGCCCGCGCGCGGCAAGCTGGGTCGTCTTGTCGAGACCGATGGTGAGCAGGACATCCGCCGGCGAATTGTCGCCTTCCGCTGCCAGTCGCTTGATCAGGCTGTCCTCGACGAAGACGGTCTTGACCTGGGTGCCGGTCGCTGCGGTGAAGGCCGCGATGACAGGCTCGACCAGATTGGCTTCGCGGGTCGAGTAGAGCGTGAGCTCGTCGGCGCGGGCGGTGACGCAGGCGAAGGCGGTCGTCGCCAGGACGGCCAGCAGTCCGATTGCTGTCCGTGCAGTGGCCATGCTAGAATTTCACCGTCGCCGAAAGCGAGAAGCGCCGCGCGTCGCCCATCGCCACGGCCAGATTGCTGACGGCCGAGGGATAGTAGACGGTATCGAACAGGTTCTTGACGTTGAACTGATAGACCACCGGGAACGTCTGGACCTTGGTCTCATAGGTCGCAAAGACATCCGCGACGGTGTAGGCCGGCAGCACGAAGCTGTTCGTGGCATCGCCGGGCCGGTCGCCGACATAGCGTGCGCCGCCGCCAAGACGCAGCCGGCCGGGCAGGGTGGTGCCGAAATCATAGACCAGATAGAGCGAGGCGGTGTTGAGCGCGACGTTCTGCAACGCCTTGCCGAAGAGCACCGGATCTTCGGTGACGCGCGCATCGGTATAGCCGTAGCTGCCGATCATGCTCCAATTTTCGGTCAGCCTGCCGGTGACGTCGAGTTCGATGCCACGCGAGCGGACCTTGCCGGCGGTGCGGTACTCGACAATGCTGGTGGCAGGGTTGAGCTGCGAGACCAGCACGTTCTTCTTGTCGATATCGTAAAGCGCAAGCGTGCCGGAGATCCGCTTGTTGAAGTCGAACTTGACGCCGGTCTCCCACTGGGTGCCCTGTTCCGGGGCGATGTTGGAGCCGATCACGACGCCGCCGGTGAGCGGCGCGATGGTCGAGGTCGGTTTCAGCGACTGGGTGTAGCTCGCATAGAGCGAGACCTCGTCGGTGAGCTTGAGGATCGCGCCGCCGAGCGGCAGCGCCTTGTCCTGCGAGACGTTGGTGTTGGTGATGAAGGGTCGTCCCTTGCCCGCGATCTGGTCGTAGTCCATGTAGCGCACGCCGCCGACCAGCGCGAAGCGCTCGGTCAGATGTAGCGTGTCCTGGAAGAACAGCGACCACTGGCCGAGCTTGTCGGTCTGGGCGCTGTCGACGGCGGACACGGTGGTACCCGGCGTGATCAACCCATAGACCGGATTATAGAAGTTGAAGCTCGGCGTCGCCTGCCGGATCAGATTGTCACGGTAGATCGTGCGGTACTGGCCGTCACCGCCGAACAGCACCTCGTTGCGGAAACCGCCGAGCCAGACATTGCCCTGCAGAAAGGAGGTGCCGTAGCTCGAATTGCTGAGCGAGCCCTGCGTGCCGTCATTGCTGCGGGTCTCGACGGCGGTCTTGGTGTTGATGCCGGTGATGCGGAGCTGGTTGGCGCTGAATGTCTCGGTGTTGTAGCTGTAGGCCGCGAACAGCTTCCAGTCCTGGTTCAGGCGGTGCTCGACCGAGGCCTGCATCAGGTCCGAGGTGCCCCACATGTTGTTGAAGGGCTCGTCGAGCCGGCGCGTCGCCGGGATCGCCAGCGGCACCTTGGTCACGGAATCGAACGCGGTGCCGCGGTCGAACGGCGTGATGAACTCGCGGTGCTCGTAGTTGAGCTGGACGGTGGTGTTCTCGCCGTACCAGGCCAGCGACGGTGCGACCAGCATTTCGCGATGGCGTCCGAAATTGCGCCAATAGTCCTCGCTGACGCCATAGCCAATGAAGCGATAGGCGAGGCCGCCATTACCGATCGGGCCGGTGATGTCGATGGTGCCGTCGGCGCCAGTCCTCGAGTTGGCAAAGGTCGAGCCGAGCAGGGTGACCGAGCCATGCTGATAGAGCTCGGGGCGCTTGCTGATCGTGTTGACGATGCCGCCGGGATCCATGATGCCGTAGAGCAGCGACGCCGGGCCTTTCAGCACTTCGACGCTCTCGACTGCAGCGTTGAGGCTGCGGCCCTGCACCAGCGGCATCCCGTTGCGCATGATCGAGCCGTCGCGGTTGTCGCCGAAGCCGCGGCGCATCACCGCATCCTGGGTGCCGGCCAGCGTGTTGCCCTGGGTGACGCCGCTGACATTGGCGAGCGCGTCGTCGAGATTGCGCGGCAGCTGATCCTTCAGCACCTGTTCCGGCACGACGTTGACCGTTTGCGCGGTGTCGAGCGGCGAGGCGCCGCTGCGCAAGGTGGTTGAGCTCGGCATCGCGCGATAGTGCAGCTTGGCTTCGTTCAGCACGGCGCCGGCAGCTGCCGCACGCTCCGATGGTGTCGGTGGGGTCGGCTGGGCATTCCGGCTGCGCTGCCGTGCCGCGGCGGCCGACTGCGTTCGCGGTGCCGACCGCGCCGAACTGGCTGCGGGCTTGCGCTTCTGTATCGGTTGCTCGACCATGACCGGCGGCAAGGGGACGCTCGATTGGGCGCTTGCCGGCGTCACCGCCGAGGAGATGTCGGCGAGCAGGAATGCTGCGCCGATCAGCAGATGGGTGCGGCCCTTGTCGGCGGCATTTCGACGGTCGCCGACAATCCGGCCATCAGCAATCACAGGCACTCTTGCATTTCCGATTCACGCGAACTCATTCACGCCGCGCCTCTAGCAGTCGGCGCGCGCGAAAAGAACCGGAGCAGACTTGAATCCCTCTAACCGGATTGGATTTGAATCGTTCTAAGACGCAACGGGGCTCGCGCGTGTGCGCGAGCCCCGCATCTCATGACTTGATGTCACGTTAGCGCGTCAAATGGTCGCGCGATCCTCGCATGACGTGAGCGGTCGTTGTCCTGTCACGCCTCAAGCGCAGGATGGCTCATGTAGCGCGGTGCGCTTCACGACATCGCCAAGAGGATGGGCGCCGAGCCGACCATCCCCGTGCTGACGCCGTCGCGTGCCATCGATTCGATTGCGCTCCAGTTCTCGCGGAAGATTCGCGCTGCCTCGTTGGCACTTTCCGCCTGGATCGTCAGACTGCACGCGCGTCTCGCGCCATTGCTGGCAAGCTGGAAGTGGAGAACATATCCAGACGGTTCCGCGCTCCGTGCGCCCGACGGTGCCTGCTGCATGTAGGTTTTCCCCAATCGTGTTTTTGTTGCGCCACCCGCAGGCAGGATTGGACCGAGATGCGGCACAGTCGTGGTTCAAAACGCGCAATCTGCACGATCGCGCATTTTGTCTGCCGGTGTTGCCGGGATTCAACAGGTCATGGAACCGGTGATGAACAGCGGCTCCAACTCAGCCGCGATCACGGCGCCGTCTCAGCTGTTGCTGCGTGACCTACGCATCGCCATCGGGATGCACCATCAAGGTTTCCTGGATCGAGGTTGCGAGCATCGACCCATCGCGGTCATGGACGCGGGCGATCGACAGCCCGCGGCCGCCATCGGCGCATGGGCTCTCGGTTTCGACATGCATCCAGGCGTCGGGCGAGAATGCACGATGAAACCAGATGCAATGGTTGAGGCTCGACAGATAGAGCGGCGCGCGCGACTGCAGGTCGCGGAGATGGCCGCCGACGCTGGAGAAGTTGAGCCACCAATCCGAGAGATAGGCGAACACCGCGGCCTGGGCGCGGGAACCGGCGGCGAGCGGCTGCCGACATCTGATCCAGAAGCGCAGTCGCGGCTCTGCCGTCGCGGCCGAGAGCTGACGTTCGATCTCGGGGATGCGGAAATCCATGCTAGGCTTGATTTGCGGCGAATAGGGACCGAGCGGCCGCAACTGCGCCATCAGCTCATCGGGGATCATGGTCAGATCGGGCAGGCTTTCGGGATCTTCCGGCGGCGCAAACGGCGCTGCGTGTCGCGGGCCCGGCTGGGCTGCGCAGAACGTAGCCTGCGCGCTCAACACGGTGCGCCCGTCACCCTGGCTGCCGACGATATGGCGGGAGGAGAACCGCTTGCCGTCCTGCAGAACCTCCGCGTCAAAGGTGATGCGCCGGGTGGGATCGGCGCCGCGCAGGAACAAGAGCTGCAGCATCGCCGCCGGGCGATCTTCGGGCGCGCTGAGCGTCGCGGCCATCATCGCTTGGCCAAGGATCTGGCCGCCATACGAACGGCCGTTGAGATTGCCGTCGCCGAAGCGGCTGCGATAGCGGAGCGGCGCGATGGTCTCGAGCGAGACCAGTGCCTCGGCTGCCTTGTCGTCCCAGGAATCGCAGGTGTCGCCATGTTCCTCCGCGACGCGGATGCCTTGCCCGTCCATCACATCGCCGGGAATTTCTGCGGTCCCGGATAGAGCGGGTAGCCGGCGGCGACGCCGTACTCGCTGATGCCGAAGCCGGTCTCGTTGCCGCTTTCGAGTCGGACGACATGGTCCGACAGCGTCCGCGCGATGGCGCGCGTTGCCGCGTCGTCGAGGTTCCAGGTGTCGTGGGCGGCATGGTTCTCGCCGCGGTCGTCGCCATGGGTCCAGCCTTGCAGGCCGCCATACATGCCGGCCTTGAGATAAAATCGCATCGGCAGTCCGTGCATCCTGATGCGGCGCGGCTCGCCGCGATCGAAGCCGAAGGTGAAGTCGGCCACAGCGATGGTTTGGCCGAGCGGATCGTCGACCCATTCGATCGCGTGCTCGACCGAGGTCACCTCGCGATGCGAAACAGATCCGTCGGCTTCGCGGCGGAACTCGCTGCCCGAGAGGTAATGCGGTTTGCCCGGCGTGCGCTCCTTGATGAAGATCGACAGCGCCGACGTCTCGAACTGGAACATCGACCAGGTCCAGAAGAAATTGCGATGGGTTGCAACCGGCGGCCTGGTCTCGTCGGTGCGCATCTCGGAGCGCAGGCCCCAGGAGCGGTCACGCTGTCCCCACCACAGTTCCGGTTCGATGTTGGTGCGCTTGCCGTCGGCAACGATCCAGCCTCGCCAGCGGCCGAATTGCGAGACGCGCGCGAGGTCTTCCTCGACGACGCCGTTACGCTCGCGAAAATTCTGCTTCTCCTGCGCCGCCGGAAAGCTCGCCTTGAATTCGAGCGCAAAGCTGATCCCGGACGGATTGTCGGCGAGCGACAGCCGATGCAGGCCCATGCCCTCGACGATCTCGATCCTGAGCCCACCGACTTCCGTCTCCAGCGGACGCGCCCCGAGCCGGCGCGAGGCACGGAAATTGTGCTGGCGGCGGCCGATGGTGATGCCGGCAAAGCCGTCCATCACGTTGCGGTTCGGGTAATAGCCGAGCCCGATGTCGATCAGCAATTCGCTGCCGTCGATTGGATGCGCGGTGTACCAGTAGCGCTCGGTGAACCTGATGTCGCCGCCGCCTGCCTTGGCAAACGGCTGCGGCGTCTGGTGGCCGATGAGATCGTCCTGGGCTGTCAGCATTGTTCTTGTCCTTGTGTTTGAGCCGGCTCGGTCAGTCGGATGCGAGGCGCAGGATCAGTCCTTGGCCGGGCCCGCGCCCATGATGTCGCCGAACAGCACCCAGGTCTTGCCGTCGAAGCGGGCGAAGCGGCGTTCGGTGATCGCCGCGTAATCCTGCGGCGTGGTCTGGATGGTGATGCCCGGCAGCAGCATCGGCAGCTCGATGCCGCTCAAGTTGGTGGCTTGCTTCAGCACGTTCTCCCGCGTGAGATTGTCGCCGCAGCGCTGCAGGATGATCGCGCCGAGCTGGGCCGTGGTGTAGCCGGTCACCGCGATCACGTCGTTCGGGTCCATGCCCGGCATATATTTCGCGGCGAAGGCGAGATAGTCGGTCATGCCCTTGTCATTGGCCCAGGCCGGATCGTTCGGCGTTTTGTAGGAGGTCGTGGTCAGGATGCCGGTCGAGGCCTCGATCCCCGCCGGCACCAGCACGCCGGCGATCGAATTCGCAGTCGAGCCGAGGAAGATCAGCGGCTTCCATCCGAGCTCGTGGATCTTGCGGATCGCCATCGAGGCAAATTTGTTTTGCGCGGCGATCAGGATGGTATCGGCACCGGACGCCTTCAAATTCACGATCTGGGAGTCGATCGTGGGCTCGGTCGACTGATACATCGCCTCCTTGACGATCATCGTGTCGGCTTTCGCGCCCAGTCCTTCCTTCAGGCCAAGGACAAAATCCTTGCCGATGTCGTCGGCCTGCAAGAGCACGCCGATCTTGGCGTCCGGCTTCTCGCGCAGGACGTAGCGCGCGATGATCCGGGATTCGTTGACGTAGGTCGGCGAGTAGGGCGTCGTCCAGGGAAACTGCTTGGGATCGTTCCAGCGGGTGCCGCCGCTCTGCACCAGGAGCTGCGGGACGCCGTTGCTGTTGAGGTATTTCTGGATCGCGGCGTTGGTCGGCGTGCCGAACGGCGCCATGATGGCGAGCACCTTGTCGTTCTCGACCAGCGCGCGCGTCACCTCGACGGTCTTTGGCGGGCTATAGGCGTCGTCGCGGGTTACGAAATTGATGTGGCGGCCGTTGATGCCGCCTGTTTCGTTCAGCATCGTGAAATAAGCGAGCATGGTCTTCGGGAAGCTCGAATAGATCGACGCCGGTCCGCTGTAGGGCGCATTGGCGCCGAGCAGGATCTCGGTGTCGCTGACCCCGGGACCATAAGCCTTCTGGGCATTCGCTGTTCCGAGCGCGCCGGTGAGCGCGAACGCCCACACGGCAAGCGTGACGATTGGCTTCCGCATCTTCCCCTCCCATGACGCCCTCTTTCGCGGGGCTGGTTGATCCCTGCGGCGGTGCCTTCAAGGGCTTTACCCGTCGCGTTGGCTGTGTAATAATAGACCGTCTGTCCGGATTATCAACTGGAATCTCCGGGCAGCGTATCGGCTTCACGCATGACGGAAACATCCGCAGGCGCGCGCGGCCGCATGGCGGTGAGGAGGAAACATGAAGCTGACGCAGGCGCTCATCTCGGCGGTGCAGTTGCGCAAGGATGCGCCCGGCACCATCCATGCGGGACGGTCGCGAAGCTGGAAGGAGATCGGCCGTCGCGTCGCCTGCGCCGCAGGCGGACTGCGGCGGCTCGGCGTCGAGGCCGGCGATCGCGTTGCGATCCTCGCGCACAACAGCGACCTCTATATCGAGGCGCTCTATGCCATCGCCTGGGCCGGTGCGGTCGCAGTGCCCCTCAACACACGCTGGGCGGTCGCCGAGAATGCCTATGCGGTCGACGATTCTACGCCAAAGCTGTTGCTGGTCGACAAGGCCTTTACCGAGATCGCGTCGGGCCTGCGTGGCGCGAAATCACTCACCGCGATGGTCTATCTGGACGAGGGACAGGTTCCCGACGGCATGCAGGGCTATGACGAGCTTGTTGCGAACGCGCCGATCGAGGATGCATCCGGCGCCTATAACGATCTCGCGGGCATCTTCTACACCGGCGGCACCACCGGCTTCCCCAAGGGCGTGATGCTGTCGCATGCCAATATCATCTATGAATCGCTGGTCTGGATCTATGCGCTCCGGTTCCGGGAAGACACGCGATACCTGCACTCGGCCGGGATGTTCCATCTGGCCGGCACCTCGCCGATGATCGCGCTGACTTTGGTCGGCGGCACCCATGTCACGATCCCGAAATTCGAGCCCGAGCTCGCGATGCGGACCATCGCCGAGCACAGAGTGGATTACTGCCTGTTCGTGCCGACCATGCTCAACATGATGCTCAATCATCCGTCCTTCGGCAGCTATGATCTGAGCAGCGTCAGGGATTGCGAGTATGGCGCCTCGCCGATGCCGGATGCGCTGCTGGTCAAGCTGATGCGCGTGCTGCCGAGCTGGCGCTTTCACCAGGGCTACGGCATGACCGAGAGCGCGGCGCTGGCGACGATCCTGCCGTGGGAGTACCACGCGCTGGAAGGACCGCTGGCGGGAAAGCGCAAATCGGCAGGGCGAGCAGCGCCCGGTGTCGAAATCCGCATCGTCGATCTCGCGGGCAACGAAGTGCCGCGCGGCACGGTCGGCGAGATCGCGATCCGCGGCGCCGGCGTGATGCTCGGATACTGGCGCAAGCCGGAAGAGAGCGCGCGCGTGCTGCGCAACGGCTGGCTGCACACCGGAGACGGCGCCTGGATGGACGAGGACGGCTTCGTCTATATCGTCGACCGTCTGAAGGACATGATCGTCTCGGGCGGCGAGAACGTCTATTCCGGCGAGGTGGAGAACGCCATCTTCCAGCACGAGCAAGTCAGGGAATGCGCAGTCATCGCGGTGCCCGATCCGCAATGGGGCGAAGCGGTGCACGCGATCGTCGTGCCGAAGGACGGCGCACGGCTCGATTCCGACATGGTGATCGCGCATTGCCGCACCCTGATCGCGGGCTACAAATGCCCGCGTTCGGTCGACATCCGCCTCGAGCCGCTGCCGCTGACCGGCTCCGGCAAGATCATGAAGTCGGCGCTGCGCGAGGAGAAGTGGCAGGGCTATACGAGGTCGGTCAATTGATGCAGGAGGCTACCAAACGATCCGATGATGTGTCGGAGCCCGTCCGCCCGGCCGTGGTGAACGACGACGCCGTGCGGACGGCGCTCGCGCAGCATCTGTCGCGAATATCTGGGAGCCGGACGGAGATCACGAGCTTCGGCCGCAAATCGTCGGGCTTCTCCTGGATCACCTATGTTTTCGTGGCGCGCTCTGCTGCTGACGGAGACCGCATGCTGATCCTGCGCGTCGGTCCGCCGAATGGGCTGTTTGCGCCCTATTCGGTGCTGTCGCAGGTGTATGCGCTGCAGTCGCTTGCCGGCTCCGGTGTGCCGGTTCCGGCGCTGGTGTCGTTTGAACAGGATGGCGCCGAGTTCGGCTTCCCGTTCTTCATCTGTACGCATGTCGAGGGCGACGTGCCCGCACCATGGACGGCGAGCGAACTCGATCCGAACCACAAGCGCTCGATCGCCCGGCAATTCGTCGAGATCCTGGCGTCGCTGCACCGGATCGACCCGAGCGCAACCCCTTTTGCATCGCTGCAACAGGGCGGAGAGCGCGCCGAAGTTCGCGCGATCGCCGGCTGGCGCGCGTCGCTGGCGCGTCCGACCGCGCGCTATTATCCGCTGCTCGATTGGGGCGGACGCTGGCTTGAGGACAACTGCCCACAGCCGCCATGCCGCACCATCGTGCATGGCGACTACCGGATCGGGAACTTCATCGAGCACAATGGGCGGATCACCGCCATTCTCGATTGGGAGCTCACTCACCTCGGCGATCCCCATGAGGATCTGGCTTGGGCGATGATGCCGACCTTCAATGCCAGGAGCCGCAAGCTGTATGGCGTGCTCGAGCGCACCGAGGTGATCGATCTCTATCAGCGCGCCTCCGGCATTGCGGTCTCGGACAAGAGCCTCGCCTTCTACGAGGCCTACGCGCTGTATCAGGCGGCGGCGATCCAGATGTGTGCGGTGCGCGCCTTCGAGGTCGATCGCTTCAACGACCTGCGGCTTGCGGTGATGGCAAGCCAGATGCCCTCGATCGTGCGGGCCTTCGAGCGCGCATTGGAGGCCGCGGCATGAGTGCATCCTTCGAGCGGCTGGTCGACGGCATCATCGATGCCCTGCAAATCCACGTCGTGCCGAACAGCGACGATGATTTCGTCCGCGGCCAGGTGTTCTCCGCGATCTATGCGCTGAATGGCCTGAAGCTCGCCGCCGACTGGAAGGTGGGACCGCTGCTCGAGCAGGTGCGTCTGCAGGACGATACTCTTGCTGCGGTCAAACGACTGGCGGATGGCGCTGCGCATCCGGAGATTCCGACGACGCCCCGCATCCCGAGCGACTTGTCCGACACTGCCGCGATCGAGGCGTTGCGCGACGATGGCGACCGGCGGCTGGGGCAGCTTCTGCTCTGGGCGAGCGGCGCGGACGCGCGTGCGGCCAATCGCGATGCCGCGGCCGAGATCGAGCAGCTGCTACGGCGTTCGATCTGCGACCAGCTCAAGGTCGAGCTTGCGACGACGCCGAAGTCGATGTTGCAGCAGATCGCGGGCGGCGAACGCGATGGCGGCGCGGCGCAGGGCTGAGGCAGTCACGCAGCGGTCCACCCGGGATTGCATCATTGCGCGCTGCTCCGGAACTCAGCCGCGGTGTTTGCAAAGAAGCTTGCCGGCCCGTCTCGCACGTGTTATTCATTAACAAAACGGCCGTTCGGATTATTATTGGCGGTCAGTGAAGGCATCCGCGCAAGCGGCCGGCGAGGGAGACGGAGCGATGAACATGATGACCGGCGTCTCGCCATGGGAGCGATTGATCCGGCCCGATCGGGTGCATGGATCGCTCTATACCGATCCGGAGATCTTCGAGGCCGAGCTCAAGAACATCTGGTACCGGACCTGGATCTATGTCGGGCACGAGAGCGAGGTACCGAACGCCAACGACTACGTCGTCAAGTCGATCGGTCCGCAATCCGTGATCATGACGCGCGACGAGCAGGGCAAGGTCAATCTGCTGCTCAACCCGCTGCTCGCATCGCGGCAACCAGGTCTGCTCCTTTGAGCGTGGCAATGCGCGCTCGTTTACCTGTCCGTTCCACTCCTGGACCTTTGCCAATGACGGCCGGCTGGTCGGCTATGCGTTCCCTGATGGTTACGAAGGACAGGACAAGTCGCAGCTCGCCCTCGGGCGGGTGACGCGAGTCGAGTCCTATCGCGGCTTCGTGTTCGGCTCTTTCGCGGCCGATGGCCCGACCCTGAAGGAACATCTCGGCGGCGCCGCCGAGACCATCGATCGCCTGGTGCGCACCTCGCCAGAAGGCGAGGTCGAGATCACGGCGGGTTTCCTCAAGCATCGCGTCAAGGCGAACTGGAAGTTCATCCTGGAGAACGAGTGCGACGGCTATCACCCGGCCTTCGTGCACACCTCGATCTTCGGCGTCGCCGACAGCATGATCGGCAAGCTCTATGGCGGCGCCTCGACCGCGCTGACGCGTGACTACGGCAATGGACACACCGAGATCGATTTGCGGCCCGAGTTTCGCAAGCGCGATGCGCCGATGAGCTGGTTCGGCACCAGCGAGGAGCGGTTGCCCGACTACACCGCGCGGATGAAGACAGCCTATGGCGACACCGCGGCGCGCGAGATCATGATCGACGGCACGCCGCATGTGATGATCTTTCCGAACCTGTTCATCGCCGAGATCCAGATGTTCGTGATCCAGCCCCTCGGCGTCGACGACAGCGTGCAGCACGTCACCGCGCTGCAGTTCAAGGGCGCGCCCGATCTGAACCGCCGGCTGCGCCAGCAGACCATGGGCTCGGTCGGCCCGGCCGGCTTCCTGCTTGCGGATGATTCCGAGATGTACGAGCGCTGCCATCGCGGCGTGCTGGCGCGCAATCCGGAATGGATCTTCCTCGGCCGCGGCGAGAAACGCGAGCGGCAGGATGAGCTCGGCTTCACGGTCGGCCACGTCACCGACGAGGTGCCGTCGCGCGGCATCTGGACCCATTACCGCAAGCTGATGGAGCCGGCCTGATGCTGTCGCGCGAGAGCAGTGCCACGTTGATTAGCGCCATCACCGCCTTCCTCTATCGCGAGGCGCGGTTGCAGGACGAGCATCAATATGAGGCCTGGGAAAAGCTCTGGACCGACGACGGCGTCTATTGGGTGCCGGCCAACGGCGCCGACATCGATCCGGAGCGGCAGATGTCGATCATCTACGACAACCGCTCGCGGATCGCGCTGCGCGTCCGGCAGCTGATGACCGGCAAGCACTTCACCCAGACGCCGCAGTCGAACCTGCGCCGGCTGATCTCCAACATCGAGCTGATGGACGAGCAGCCCGACGATGGCGACATCGCGGTCGCCAGCAACAGCCTGATCTTCGAGTCGAGCCTGCGCGACGACACGCTGTGGGCGGCGCGCAACGAATACCGGCTACGCCATGTCGATGGCGAATTGCGGATGGCCAGCAAGAAAGTCATCCTCGTCAACAACGACAAGGCGATCTACACGCTGTCATTCCTGGTCTAAAGCGCGATGACTTCATCGCGCTTTAGAAAATTGCTCGCGCATGATCTGTTCGGAAAACCGCTTCACACTTTTCCGGATCATGCTTTAGGGAAGGTCTCGCCATGATCGACAAGGGCCCCGTTCTGCTCGACATCACCGACGGCATCGCACGGCTGCGGCTCAACCGGCCCGACGCGGCGAACGGCATGAGCGCCGAGCTGCTGAGCGCATTGTGCGACGCCATCATGGTCTGCCACGGCCATCCGGATCTGCGCGTCGTGCTGCTGAGCGGCGAGGGTACCAATTTCTGTGCGGGCGGTGATGTCCGCGCCTTTGCCTCCAAGGGCGAGAAGCTGCCGGACTATATCCGGCAGGCCACCGCGTATCTGCAGAATGCGGTGAGCGGATTGCTGCGGCTGGAGGCGCCGGTGATCGCCTCGGTGCAGGGCTTTGCGGCGGGCGGCGGCGGCTTCGGCCTGGTCTGCGCCTCCGACATCGTGATTGCGGCGGAGTCGGCAAAATTCCTCGCCGGTGCGACGCGGGTGGCGATGGCGCCGGATGCCGGCGTCTCCGTCACGCTGTCGCGGCTGGTCGGGTTGCGGCGGGCGATGTCGATCCTGCTGACCAACCCGGTGATCCCGGCTGCGGAAGCACTGCAGATGGGCATCGTCACCAAGGTCGTACCCGATGCCGAGCTTGCCGATGCATCGCTCGCGCTGGCGCGCGAGCTCGCGGCTGGCGCGCCGAAGGCGCTGGCGGCGACCAAGCGGCTGGTCTGGGCCGGCACCGGCACCAGCATCGAGCAGTGCCTGTCGGAAGAGGCGCGCACCGTTGCCGAGCTCTCGGGAATGGCCGACGCGCGCGAAGGGCTCGCCGCCGTGATCGAGAGACGCAAGCCCGTCTTCAAGGGGCGCTGAGACGTGGTGGGCACCTTGCCGTTCGGGCGTCTCGATGGCCGCCGCGCCTTCGTCTCCGGTGGCGCGCGCGGCATCGGCGCGGCGATCGTCCGCAGCTTTGCCGGCGCAGGCGCCAGGGTCGTGATCGCGGATCTCGACGTCGCCGCAGCCTCGGAGCTCGCGCGCCAGACCGGCGCCGGCGTCGCCGGGCTCGACGTCAGCGATGCCACCGCCGTGCAGGCCGTGATAGCGCAGGACGGCCCGTTCGACATCGTCGTCAACAATGCCGGCGTCGATCAGCACGCATTCTTCACCGACACCACGGCGGATGATTGGGCGCGGCTGATCGCGGTCAATCTCACCTCGGTGCTGGCCTGCACCCACGCCGCGCTGCCGGCGATGCAGGCGGCACGGTTCGGCCGCATCATCAATGTCACCTCGGAGGCGGCTCGGCTCGGCTCCAAGGGCGGCGCGGTCTATTCCGCGGCCAAGGGCGGCGTGATCTCCTTCACCAGGAGTATCGCGCGCGAGAATGCACGCTTTCGCATCACCGCGAACGCGATCGCGCCGGGACCGATCCGCACGCCGATGCTGGAGCAAGCCGTCGCAAAGGGCGGCGATAAGATCCTGCAGGCGATGACCGGCGCGACACTGCTCGGCCGGCTCGGCGAGCCGGAGGAGGTTGCGGCGGCCGCGCTGTTCCTGGCCTCCGACCAGGCCGCCTATATCACCGGCGAGACGCTCGGCGTGTCCGGCGGTATGGGCATCGGCGGCTGAGATGGCCAGCACAGGCAACGATATCGCCATCACGCCGGTCGATCGCGCAATCGAGCGCCTGCGTGCGATCTATCGCGGCTGGACCCGCGACACATCGGTGGCGCAGATGCGCAGCGATTGGGATGCGGCCTTTGCCGGCTGCTCGGTGCCGGTGAGGTGCGAGCCGGTTTCCGCCGGCGGCATCGACGGCGAATGGCTGGTGCCATCAGACGCATCGCGCGACAAGGCGATCCTCTACTTTCACGGCGGCGGCTTCCGCATCGGCTCGGTCGCCTCGCATCGCGACCTCATTGCGCGGATCGCGGCTGCGTCCGGCTGCTGTGTGCTCGCAATCAATTACCGGCTCGCGCCGGAGCACCGGTTTCCGGCGGCGCTCGATGATGCGCTGATTGCCTATCAGTATCTCCGCGATCAGGGACTGCGTCCGGCCGATATTGCCTTCGCCGGGGACTCGGCCGGCGGCAATCTCGTGCTCGCTGCAATGCTGGCAGCGAGAGACCGCGGCCTGCCGCTCCCCGCCGCCGGCGCGCTGATGTCGCCCTGGACCGATCTCACCGCTGCTGGCGCGAGCTACGAGAGCAGGGCCGAGGCCGATCCGATCCACCAGCGCACAATGATCCTGGCGCTCGCCAAGAACTATCTCGGCAAGGACGGCGATCCCCGTAATCCATTGGCCTCGCCGCTTCATGCCGATCTCAACGGTCTGCCGCCCCTCCTGGTTCAGGTCGGAGACCGCGAGACCGTGCGCGACGATTCAGTGGACCTTGCCGCGCGCGCCAAGGCTGCCGGCGCCGACGTCGAGCTGCAGGTCTGGGACGGCATGATCCACGTCTTCCAGATGTTCCCCGAGATTCCGCAGACGCGAGAGGCGATCGCATCCCTCGCAGTTTTTCTGCGCAACCATCTTCACATCGGCCATGAGAGGGCGCCACAATGAACGTCATGACCTCGGATCCGCGCCACCTCACCGAAAGCGAGTTCCATTTCCCGGAGCAGCCCAACCTGCCCGAGGAGCTGCGCATGCTGCGCGAGCAGGTTCGCCGCTTCGTCGAGAAGGAAGTGGTGCCGCATGCCGAAGCTTGGGAGCGCGACGGCAAGATCCCGCGCGAGATCTATCGCCGCATGGGTGCGCTCGGCTTCCTCGGCATGCGCCATGCGGCCGAATATGGCGGCACCGACATGGGGCCGCTGGCCTCGATGGTATTCGCCGAGGAACTCGGGCGCTCGAGCTTCGGCGGCTTCACCTCGTCGATCCTGGTTCATACCGACATGTCGGCGGTGCACATCAGCCTGCGCGGCACGCCGGAGCAGAAGCAGAAATATTTGCCGGCGATCATCCGCGGCGAGACGGTCTGTTCGATCGCGGTGACCGAGCCGGACGCGGGCTCCGACGTCGCAGGCCTCAAGACGCGCGCGCGGCGCGACGGCGATAGCTGGGTGATCAACGGCGCCAAGATGTTCATCACCAATGCGGTCTATGGCCACATCCTGATCGTCGCCGCGCGCACCGATCCGCATGCCAAGGGCAGCCGCGGCATCTCGCTGTTCATCGTCGAGCGCAACACGCCGGGCATCACGGCAACCAAGCTCGACAAGCACGGCTGGCTCTGCTCGGACACCGCCGAGATTTCATTCCAGGACGTGCGCGTCCCGGCGGAAAACCTGCTCGGCGAGGAGAACAAGGGTTTCTATGGCATCATGGAGACCTTCCAGAACGAGCGCATCTGCATCGGCGGCATCTGCGCTGGCGAGTCCGCCAAGGCGATCGAGCTGACGACGAATTATGTGAAGACGCGACAGGCGTTCGGCGTGCCGCTCTGGAACCAGCAGGGCGTGCTGGCTGAAGCTCGCCCAGCTCGCGGCGAAGGCGGCCGCGGCGCGCGCACTGGCCTATCAGGCCGCCGAGCTTGCGGCGGCCGGTCAGGAGTGTCTGCGCGAAGTGTCGATGGTGAAAGCGCTGTCGCCGGAGGTGCTGCACGAGGTCGTGCATGGCTGCCTGCAACTGCATGGCGGCTCAGGCTTCATGCGCGGCACGCCGATCGAGCGCATGGTGCGTGACGCGCGGGTGCTGACGATCGGCGGCGGCGCCACCGAGGTGATGCTGGAAGAGGTTGCCAAGCGGATGTAAGGAGGGCGGCCGTTAAGTCGCCGCCGCCTTACCCTGGCCGACCGTCTGTGCCGCGATCCCTGGCTTCAGCCGCCAGTCCTCGCCGAAATCCGCGAGCGGATGGAAGAACAGCGGCTCGGTGGTCTCGAGCTGCCGCAGCCGCTCGGCGTAGCCGTCGAGATAGCGGTGCCGCGTCGCCTCGTCGACGAAGTTCACCGAATACGACACGAAGGGCGGCAGCACCTTGCAGCCGGCATAGGCCAAGGTGCCGTTCTGGATCGGCCACAGCACCACATCGAGTGCGCCGATCAGCCCGTCGGGCGCGCACATCCCGGGATAGGCGGCGGTCGAGGTCACGACCATGGCACGTCGGCCGGCGAGGCCGCCGGTGTCGTAACGGCGGCCGGCGCCATAGACCGCGCCGTTGACAAACACGCGGTCGATCCAGCCCTTCATGATCGCGGGAACGGAGAACCACCACAGCGGAAACTGCAGGATCAAGAGGTCGCACCACAACAGCTTCTCGATCTCAGCGACGATGTCGCCGCTGAGCGACTCCTGTTGCAGATCGTATTTCTGCTCGCGGTCATATTGCAGCCGGTCGGGGAACCGCCGCTCGCCGAAGTCTTCGGCGGTCGCCACCGGGTTGAAGCGCATAGCGTAGAGATCGGAGATCCTGACCGTGTGTCCGAGCGCGGTCAGTTCCGCCACCGATCGCGCCAGCAGCGCAGCGTTGAAGGATTGCGCCTCCTGATGGGCAAAGACGATCAGGACCTTCATCGTTCTAGTTCACCGGCCTGAAGCTGAGCGTCGCCGTATCGGCCTGCATGATCTGCAGCTTCTGGTTCGAGAAGCGGACGCCGGGGCCGAAGCCGATCGGCGCCATCACGCCCGTCTCGACATTTTTGGTCTTCTCCAGCTCCGCGATGGTGCAAGCCCAGGTCGGTTGCTTGCCGCAGCGCTCGATCGCTGCGATCAGGACCTTCGCGGCGGCATAGCCAGTCATGGTGTAGCGGTTGATACCCTTGAACTCGGCCTCCGACACCAGCGGCTTGGCCTTCTCCAGAAATGCCTTGCCGGCTGCGCCCGCGAACGGTTCGACATAGTCGACCGCATAGATGCCGTCGCCGGCCGGGCCCATCAGCTTCAGCACCGGTTCGATGCGGCCGGGCCAGAAAATGCCGGTCACCGGCTTGATGCTGAGCTTCTCGAGCTCCTTCATCATCGCGATGTTCTCGCCGATGATGCCGCCGGCCAGGAACACCTCGGCGCCGGAATCCTTCAGCTGCAGCATGTCGGACGAGAAGTCCTGCTGGCCCTTCTTGTAGTTGCCGCTGTAGACGACGTTCAGCTTCTTGGCCTTGACGACGGTATCGAAGCCGTCTCGCACGGTGATGCCGTAATCGTCGTCCTGGGTGATCAGGCCCCATTTCTTGCCGGGATTCTTGTCGGCGAGAAAATTGACGAGGTGGATGATGCCTTCCTCGTAGGATTGGCCGACCACGAACACGTTCTTGCGCGGCGGCTCCCACAGGAATTTCACCGGCGCGACGTCGATCACGGTCGGGATGCCGGATTTCTCCAGCACCGGCATCACAGCGATCGACTGGCCCGAGCCGGAGATGCCGATCATCGCGAACACTTTGTCGACGTCGATCACCTTCTTGACGCCCTGGATGGTTCGCGCGGTGACATAACCGTCGTCCTCCAGCACGTATTTGATCTTGCGGCCGTTGATGCCGCCGGTGGCATTGGCCTCGGCGATTGCGATCTGGTGGCCAATCGAGGCCGCGACGCCGAGCAGCGCCGGCGGGCCGGTCAGGGGTTCGACGTCGCCGATCAGGATCTCGGTGTCGGTGATGCCGGGGTCGGCGGCGGCAACGGGACCGATGCCAAGGCAGGCCGTGGAAAGCAGCAGCGAAGCCGCCGCCAGATGTCTGATCATTGTCTCCTCCTCATGGTGCTGTGTCTCTTTTTTTGGTTAGTAGCGCAGCGGCCAGTGCACCCAGGTCCGCTTGATGTCGTGCCAGGCGCCGACCAGCCCCCTCGGCTGGAAGCGCAGGAACAGGATGATGACGAGGCCGTAGAGCATGCTCTTCAGCTCCTGCGCGCCGGTCGTGAAGGTCGCGTCCATCTGAGCGCTGAACAGGCTGAAGACGAGCCTTGTCGCTTCCGGCAGCAGCACGATCAGGACGGTGCCGAGCACGGCGCCGAGCGCCGAACCGAGCCCGCGCCGACGATGAGGATCGCCAGCGCCTCGATCGAGAGCAGGAACGGAAAGCCTTCGACGCTGACAAAGGAGAGGTAGATGCCGTAGAGCGCGCCGGCGATTCCGATGATGAAGGCCGATGTGACGAAGGCGAACAGCTTGTAGGCATGCAGGTTGATCCCCATCACGCGGGCCGCGGTGTCGTTGTCGCGGATCGCGACGAAGGCACGGCCGACCCGGCTGCGGCGGATGTTGAGGGTTGCGAATAGCGTCAAGGCTGCGAAGGCGAGGCAGAGATAGGTGAAGGCCGCGTCGCCGTCGAAGCTGATGCCGAAGATCTCCGGCCGCTGCACCTGGATGCCGCGCGCGCCGTTGGTGAGCCAGCGCATCTCCAGAATCACGGTGTTGATGATGAAGGAGAAGGCGAGTGTGGTGACGGCGAGATAGAGCCCCTTCAGCCGCAGCGACGGCGCGCCGACGATCAGGCTCGCCAGCGCCGGCACCACGCCGGCCCCGAGGAAGCCGACCAGCGGCGGCATGTGGTACTTCGAGACCAGCACCGCGTAGGCATAGGCGCCGGTGACGAGGAAGCCGACATGGCCGAGCGAGATCAAGCCGGTGTAGCCGGTCAGGATGTTGAGCCCGAGCGCGCCGGTCACCGTGATCAGGATGATCATCAGGAACGACAGCGCGTAGGAATTCAAAAGATAAGGTGCTGCAATCAGCGCCAGCAGCAGCACGGCCGACCACAGCCACACCGGCGGGGAATCGATCAGCGCAACCAGATCGCCATAGCTCTGCTTGTAATCACCGGTGCGCATCAGACCCTCTCGATGTCGCGTTCGCCGAAGATGCCGAACGGGCGGATCATCAGCACGACGATGATCATGGCAAAGCCCGCCACCTCCTTCATGCCGGAGCCGAGATAGCCGCCGGCGAGGTTTTCGGTGATGCCGATCAGGAGGCCGCCGAGGCCGGAGCCGAGCACGGCGTCGAGCCCGCCCAGGATCGTGGCCGGAAACGCCTTCAGGCCGAGCTGGAACATCGCCGGCGACAGGTCGTAGGACAGCGCGAAGAACACGCCGCCGATGCCGGCGATCACCGACGACGCGGCCCAGGCCAGCGCATGGACCTTCGTGGCGCTGATGCCCATCAACAGCGCGGTGCGGTCGTCGGCCGCGACCGCGCGCATCGCGACGCCAACCTTGCTGTAGCGGAAGAACGCCCAGATCGCGGCGAGCAGCAAAAGCAGCGTGACGATGACGGCGATTTGCCCGGTGCGCACGCCGATGCCGCCGAGATGGACGATGCCGCGGCCCATGCCGATATCGAGGCCGTGCGGATAGGCGTCCCAGATGAAGTTGATGGCCGAACGCAGGATCACGGCGAGCCCGATCGTGACCATCACGGTCGCGAACACCGGCTCGCCAAGCATCGGCCGCATCACGAAGCGCTCGATGATGAGGCCGAGCACGATGGCTGCAAGGATCGCGCCCGCCGCGACGACGAGCACATTGCCGCTGAACCGTGGTCGAGATCGTCCAGGCGATATAGGCGGTGATCATGGTCATCTCGCCCTGCGCGAAATTGACCAGCCCGGTAGATTTGTAGATCACGGCAAAGCCCATCGCGATCAGGCCGTAGATCGCGCCGATCGCCAGCCCGGAGATCAGGAGCTGGATGAGATACTGCATTCAGCCCTCCGACTGGTAGATGATGGCGAGCTCGCGCGCGAACTTCTTCTCGATCATGGCGCGGCGCACCTTCTGCGTGGCGGTGAGCTCGCCATCGTCGTGGTCGAGCTCTTTCTCGAGGATCGCAAAGCGGCGGATGTTCTCGACCCGGGCGAAGCGCTTGTTGGTCTCGTTGACGATCCGCTCGACCAGCTCGTGCACTTCAGGCAGCTGCGACAGCGACTTGTAGTTGGTGTAGGCCAGCGCCCGATCGCGCGCCCAGCGCCCGACATTGTCGTAATCGACCTGGACAATGGCGCCGAGGTATTTTTTGGCCTCGCCGACCACGATCGCTTCCTTGATGAATTCGGAATCCTTCAGCGCGTTCTCGATTTCCGACGGGGCGATGTTCTTGCCGCCGGCGGTGATGATGATCGCCTTCTTGCGGTCGACCACGGCGATCTCGCCATTGTCGAGCACGTCGATGATGTCACCGGTGCGCAGCCAGCCGCCTTGTTCGAGCGAAGCGGTGGAGGCCTTCTCGTCGAGGAAGTAGCCCTTGAAGACGCCGGGGTTGCGCAGCAGGATCTCGCCGTCGCTGTCGAGTTTCCATTCGGTCTGCGGCAGCGGCACGCCGCAGCCGCCGATCCGGTGGTGGCTTTCGGTCTGGATGAAGGCGACGCCGCCGCTTTCGGTCAGCCCATAGCCCTGCGACACCGGACGGCCGACGATGTCGAAGAAGCGCAACGTCTCCGGCGAGATCGATGCGCCGGCACAGAGCCGGTGCCGGCTGTAAGCGAAGCCGAGATGGCGCTGCAAATTGCGGAACATCAGGAGGTAAAGCAGCCCGTAGGCGGCGTGATCGAGCCAATTGGCCTTGCCGGCCTGCCGGCGGTCGGACAGCGTGCGGCCCCAGCCGAGGCAGGCCTTGGTGAAGCCCTGCCGCAGCCGGCCGCTCTCGCCGAGCCTGAACAGGAAGCCTTGCTGCAGCTTTTCGTAGATGCGCGGCACACCGACGAAGAAAGTTGGTGCAATCTCGCGGATGTTGATCGCGACGGTGTCGATCGATTCTGCAAAGGACACGGTGCCGCCGAGCACCAAATGCGTCACCGTGCCGTAGCAGCGCTCGGCGACGTGGCACAGCGGCAGATAGCTCACCGCCTCGAACGGCTTGTCTGCAATGCCGACGGTCTTGGCGTAGGCATAGGCGGCGTAGACGAGATTGCGGTGGGTCAGCATCGCGCCCTTGGGCGGGCCCGTTGTGCCCGAGGTGTAGACGAGGATACAGACATCGTCGGGTGCGCCCTGGCTGATCAGGCGGTCGAGGGTGGCGTTAGCCTCCGGGTTCGCGTCGGCGTAGGCCTTGCCGCGTTCGCAAAGCGCTGCGAACGACATCAGCTCGGACTGGCGGTAGTGCCGCAGGCCCTTCATGTCGACGCAGACGATGGCCTCCAGATCCGGCAGGCCGCCATTGCTGGCCATTGCGTCGAGCACTTTGTCGGTCTGCTCCTGATCGCCGGTGATGACGACCCGGGCGCCGGAATGCTTGACGATATATTGCAGCTCGACCCAGGGATTGGTCGGATAGATGCCGACCGCGACCGCGCCGATCATCTGGGCGCCAAGATCGGCGTAAAACCATTCCGGCGTGTTTTCGCCGGCGATAGCGACGCGGTCGCCCGGCTTGATCCCGAGCGCGAGCAGGCCGAGCGCGACCGCGCGCGCGGTCTCGTAATAGTACCGCCAGGAATAGGGATTCCAGATGCCGTAGTCCTTCTCCCGCAGCGCCAATGCGTCGCCATGCATGACGGCGCGCTGCCGCAGCAATTGCGGGATGGTGATGGCGGCATCCGCAAGCGTCGCCTGCAGCGCGTCCGTGCCTGCCGCAGGCGCGCTGCGCGCGGCGCTGGCTTGCAGCGGCGGATGCGTGGTGCGCAGGCTGTCCATCGTCGACATCACGCGCCTGCCTTCATCGCTTCGGCGCGCTGGCCGCCGAGATAGGCCTCCGCGACCGCCGGATCGCGCCTGATCTCGTCGGACGTGCCTTCGGCGATCTTGCGGCCGAAATTCAACACGTGGATGCGGTCGGAGATGTCCATCACGATGCGCATCTCGTGCTCGATCATGACGACGGTGATGCCGAGCTCGTCGCGGATGTCGAGCACGAAGCGCGCAATGTCCTCGGTCTCCTCCTGGTTCATGCCGGATACCATCTCGTCGAGCAGCAGCAATTTCGGCTCGCAGGCGAGCGCGCGGGCGAGCTCGACCCGTTTCTGCTGGCCGTAGGACAGCGTGCCGACCACGGCGTCCCTGATATGCTCGATTTCGAGGAATTCGATGATGTGCTCGACGCGCTGCCGGGCCGCGATTTCTTCCTTGCGGGTGCGGCCGAAGAACACCACGGCATCGAGCACGGTCGAGCGCAGATGGGTGTGGCGGCCGGTCAGGATGTTCTCGACCACCGTGCCGTGCTTGAACAGCGCGAGATTCTGGAAAGTGCGGCCGATCCCGACGGCGGCGAACTTCCACGGCGAAATGGTCGAAAGGTCGATGCCGTCGAAGGTGATCCGGCCGCCGCTCGGTCGCAGCACGCCCGAGATCATGTTGAACAGCGTGGTCTTGCCGGCGCCATTCGGGCCGATCACGCTGCAGATCTCGCCCGCCGCGACTTCAAGGCTGACATCGGCGACCGCCTGCAGGCCGCCGAAGCGCTTGGACAGGTTCTCGACTGCGAGCAGCGCCGTCACGACAGCCACCGCTTGCGGCGCTTGTAATGCTTGACGTCGCGCAGGCTCTTGCGGCCCGCGGAGGAGACGCCGAGGTAGAATTCCCGGACGTCCTCGTTGGCGGTGAGCCTCGCGGCCGTGCCGTCGAGCACGACGCGGCCGGTCTCCAGGATGTAGCCGTAATCGGCGATATCGAGCGCGCGCTGCGCGTTCTGCTCCACCAGCAGCACGGTCATCTTCAGCTCGTCGCGCAGCCGGACGATCACCTCATAGATGCGGTCGATGATCAGAGGCGCGAGGCCGAGCGACGGCTCATCGAGCGCCAGCAGCACGGGGTCGGTCATCAGCGCGCGGCCGATCGCGAGCATCTGCTGCTCGCCGCCGGACATGTAGCCGGCGATCTGGTCGCGCCGCTCATAGAGCCGCGGAAACAGCGCAAACACCTTGTCACGGCGCTCGCGCGCCTCGACGCTGGTCCTGGTGTAGCCGCCCATCTGCAAATTCTCATCGATGGTCAGCGCCGCGAACACGCGGCGGCTCTCCGGCACCTGCACGATGCCGCGGCGCACCAGCTCGTCCGGCGCGAGGTGATGCACCTCGTCATTGCGGAAGCGGATGCTGCCGTTCTCGATCGCGCCTTCCTCGGTATAGAGGATGCCGGACATCGCCTTCAGCAGTGTCGACTTGCCAGCGCCGTTGGAGCCGAGCAGGGCGACGATGTTGCCTTCGGGCACCGCGATCGAGACATCGCGGATCGCCTCGATGGCGTTGTCGTAGACGATGCGGATGTTGCGGAATTCGAGCAGGCACTCCCGCGCCGGCGCGGCCTGGGGCGCTACCGGCGGCGTCGGATGCGGAATGGTCGTCGGCATCGCGTTTAGACCCGGCCGGCCGACCGGCGCGGTCGCGCGGCGAAGATCGCATCGGTCACGATCTTGGCGGTCTCGGCGCAAGCCTGGGTGCCGCCATTGCCATACTGCTTCACCGCGTCGCCAACGCACCACAGGCCTTCGATGCCGGTCTCGCGCGGCAGATCGTAACCGGCGCAGCTCCGTTGCGCCGGCCAGTCGTCGCGCATCACCCGGATCGACAGGATTTTCGCCTGATCGAAATTGGCGAACTGCTCGCGGAGGTCCTCGAGCGCGAGCGCGACCTCGGCATCCGCGTCGAAATCGCCGAGCGCCGGCACCGGCACGGCGTAGGCGACGTAAAGATGCCAGCCCGGCGGAGCGAGTTCCGGACAGGTGGCGGAGAGGTTCGCCATGTTGCAGAGCCGGCGCGTCTTGCCGAAGGTGACGATGCCGGGATGGTTGATCAGCGGCTCGCGGCTCGCGACATTGATCACAATATTGGCGGCCGGGCGAAGGTCGTTCTTCACCTTGGCGATGTAATCCGCTGGAAAGACCTCGCTGCCGGCAAGCGCGACAGTGGCCTTCGGTCCCGCGTTGCTGATGACGAGATCGCTCTCGATCCGCACCCGCTCGCCATTCCTGAGAACGGTGACGCCTTCGACGCGGCCGTTGGCGGTGTGGATCGTGGTCGCCGGCGTGCCGAGCCAGATGTCGCCATTGCGCTTGATCGCGCCGCCGAGGCTGTTCCAGACCCCGATCGTGCCTTGCGGGCAGAAGCCGAACTTCTTGAAAGCGCCCTTGCTGGTGAAATAGGTGAGGAAGGCGCGGGCCGGCAGCTCGGCGGCGTTGCAAGCGAAGATCGCCGCGCAGAGGTTGCGAAACAGCGCGTGCACCGTCGCGTTGCTGGTGTAGCCCTTCAGCCAGTCCTCGGTCGATTGCCGCCCGTCGGGCAGGTTGCCGGAGCGGGCATCGGCGAATTTCTCCAGGATCCGCGAGGCCTGCTTGGTCAGTTGCCCGAGCAGCAGCGACCAGCCGCCGCGGCCGACATCGATCACCTTGCCGTCGATGAAGAACGAGCTCGCAGGCTCCGGCGCGCGGATATCGAGCGGCGCGCAGACGGTGGAAGGTCTCTTCGAACACGCCGCCGAACTCGATCGCGATTGCGCCGATATTGACCTTGAAGCCGTCGATCTCCTCGGTCGAGGCGCGCCCGCCGAGCCGGTCCTTGTCGTCGACGACGAGGGTATGCAGCCCGCCATGGGCGAGACGCGCCGCGGCGCACAGCCCGCCGGCGCCAGCTCCGATCACCACAGCATCGACCTTATGAGCATCCACGCGCAGCCTCCCTCGATGCCGCCGGATTGGTTCCGGCGTGCGCAATCTGCTTGCTTGATGATGGTCACGATAATATAATCCGACCGGTCGTTCAAATTATTTTTTGACGCAGGTCAATGATCCCGCTGCGCCAGGGTTGATGAGTTCTGGTGGACGGTGCCCGCAAAGGGGAGGAGAGCGCGACGGCTATAGTATAGAGAGACGGAAGCCGCCCGATTCCGGCGGCGTCAGCGGTGGACGAGAGAGACGGGTATGGCGCGGACGCGCTCAGAAAACTACGACGAGATCCAGCGGGGCATTCTCACCACCGCCTGCGGCCTGTTCGCGCGCCAGGGCTACATGCGTGCCTCGATCGCGGACCTCGCGGACGCCTGCAAGCTGTCGCGCGGCGCGCTGTATCATTATTTCGACTCGAAGGAAGCGATCCTGTTCGCGATCCTCGATGCGCATATCCGCGAGATGATAGCCGATGTCGAGGCCGCGATGGCCGGCAAGGCGGCGACGCTGGAGCAGTTCCGCGCGGCGATCCAGGCCATCGTCGCACTGAATGCGCGCTCCAGCGACGAGCAGCGCGTCATCCTCAACGACCTCTCGTTCCTCGGTGAGACCGAGCAGGATGCGATCAAGGCGTTGGAGCGCCAGCTGGTCGACACGGTCTCCGATCTTCTGGTCAAGCTCGACAAGGAAGGCAAGATCGTCAGGCGGACCAAGAAGATCTACAGCATGATGCTGTTCGGCATCCTGAACTTCAGCCACACCTGGTACGACCCGAAGGGTGGCGTCGACCCCAGCGAGTTCGCCGACATGGTGGTGGACCTGTTCCTGTACGGCTTCACCATGCCGGTGCCGGCCAAGGACACCGCGCGGCCGCTGCGTCAGCGCGCGTAGGACCATCGCCGCGAGCGACGATCTTGATCACCTTCTGCACATGATCGTGAAGGCTGCGAGCGTGTCCCGCGCGTAACGCGCGCGCGGCGCGCCGCGTAGTTTGCCACGAACGCCGTAACCGCGGCTGATGGTGGCATCGCAGCGAGGGAAGAAACATCCGCATGAATCTGTCGTTCAACATCGCCGAACAAGGCGAGGGGTCTTATCGTCTGCTCGCGATCCTGCGCTGGGTCATGGTGGTGATCTTCGTGTCGTTCGGCATGCAGAAGTTCACGCTGCAATCGGCGCAAGGCATCGTGCAATTCATCAGCAACAGTCCGTTCGTCTCGTGGCTGTCGGTGTTCGGCCTTCGCGGCGAGGCCTATGTGCTCGGCGTCACCGAGTTCGGCATCGCCGTGCTGCTTGCCGCCGGCGCGTTCAGCCCGATCCTGTCCGCGATCGGCGCATTGATGGGCGTGATCACCTTTGCGGTGACCTGGTCGTTCTTCTTCACGACACCCGGGGTGGTGAAATGGAGCCTGTCGACCGACCCGATGGCATGGAACCTGGCCGGCGAGTTCCTGTTCAAGGACATCGTGCTGCTCTGCGTCTGCCTCGTGCTGCTGCTGGCGTCGTTGCCGCGGTCGATCGTCCGGTCGCGAAGCGGATAGGCGCGCCCTGCGTTCAATAGTTAAGCCATGCTTAACCACGGCATCGCGCGCGCCCTGCATCGGGAACAGGACAATCCGTCGCATGCAGCCGTGTCTTGCAAATCGAATCCCATGGGCATATGCAACCCTTGATTGACGAATTGTTGCTAGTAAGAAACCGTCCCCGGGTTGGGAGCGGAATGTGGCGAAGTCAGACATATCGGCGGCGAGCCCGGCAAGCGTCGGTATTGCCTCTCCGTCGCTGCACATTTCTCGTATTTTCAAACGTCCCGCATTTTTTAGTTCCATTGCAGTTCCCGCGCCGTGGCTGGAGTGGGAGGGCGGTCGCGATCGCGGGTTCCGGGAGTGACCGCCGGAGCAGCGATCGGGCCGCCCGTTCCCCAGCCGGAACGGGTCACGGTGCAAGACGCGCGATCGTGAATTTGGAAACGTGGGTCCCACCGCTAGGATCGCGATGTCGCCATTTCTCGATGGCTGAACAGGCTGCGGGTCATACCGCAACATCGTCCCGAATTCGTTCTACATGAGACAATGGCTCTTCGTCCGGATCGCGGCCGTCCTGCTTGCCGTTGCCGCTAGCGTGCTGACGGCAGCGCGAGCTGATTCCGACATGGATGCGCAGATCAGGGACATCGTCACGACGGAACTGGCGCCAACCGCGACCGTGGCCGATCCGGGCGGCCTTGCCGCGGCGGTCTATGCCGGCGGTCGGGTCGCCTTCTTCAACTACGGCTTCGCCGACGCTGCGGCAAAGCGGCCGGTCACCTCGGACACGCTGTTCAATCTCGCCTCGCTGCGCAAGCTGTTCGAGGCGACACTGGTTGCCCTCGGCACCGAGCGCGGCGAATTGCGGCTGGACGATCCCGTCGGCAAGTATCTGCCGGAGTTGCACGGCGACTATATCAGCCGCGTCACGGTCGGCGAGCTTGTCGACCATACATCGGGGCTGCTGCTGCCGACCGATCATCCGCCCTGGCCGAACGAGGCCTTCAGCCGCGATCAGTTCATCGCGATGCTCAATGCCTGGACGCCCAAGAAAGGAGAGCAGCCGGGCAAGCAGCGCATCTACAGCCATGCCGGCTATGTCCTGCTGCAGCTGGTGCTGGAGCAGCGCTATCGCATGCCGATCACGACGTTGATCGAGAGCCGTATCCTCAGGCCGCTCGGCATGACCTCGACCTTCGTTCCGGATCGTGGCGAGGACAATCGCGCGGCGATGGCGCCGGAGATCATGCAGCGCATGGTCCAGGGCTACTCCCATGACGGCACGGCGATCGGTCCACCCGGCAATCAGCAGAGCTATTACGATTTTCCCGGCACTGGCCAGATGTTCTCGTCGGCGCGCGATCTCGGCGTGCTGCTGCGCGCCTGTCTCGACGGCGCGGTGATCGATCCCGAATTGCGCGCGGCATTGCAGATGACCATGCGCGAGAGTTTTCGTGTCGATGCGACGTTCGGGCAGGCGATGGCGTGGGAGCATGCGCGGCTGGACGGTGTCACCGTCATCGACAAACCCGGCGGTCTCAACAATGCCTCGGCCTATATCGGCCTGGTGCCGGCGCGCCGGTTCGGCATCGTGCTGCTCGCCAATCGCGGCGACTATCCGCACGAGATCGCGCGCTACAGGATCCTGCCGGCACTCGCGCGACTTTGATCAAAACCAAGATACTTTAGCTATGCCGCGCGCCAATCCGATGACACGGCCTGCGCGGCCGAGCAGGGGATGCATGCAAAAATCGTCATGGCGCGGAACCGTGATCGGCTATATAAACCGGTAGCTTCTTCTCCTGCTTGAAGAGGCTGATATGACTGATTTACAAAATTCTGATTTGCACGCTCCTGATTTGCATACTTGGCTTTCGCAACAGCCGCACGGCCTGCGAACCTACCGGACCCTCCAGGAAAAACTCGAGACCTTGAGCAGGCATCAGCCCGAGCAACGGGCCATGTGCCGGCTGCTGAGCGGTCTCGTCGGCAACTACATCGAGGCCTTCGACGAGGAGCCGCTGCCCGTCGCGGTCGCCGACCGCGCCTATGGCCGCCTGCTCGCTCTCGTCGCAAGCCTCGATCTCAAGGGCAATCCCGACCGCCGCCTCGCCGACATCAACCGCATCGCGTCCTGCGATCTGTTGAATTGATCGCGCGTCATCCTCGCGCGGCGGCGAGCTCGCGGTAGAGCGCGGCGTAGCGGCCGGCGCGATTGTGCCAGGAGACGTCGGTGGCCATGCCGGCCTGCTGCAGCCGGCGCCACGTCACCTTGTCGTTGAACAGCAGGTTCGCTGTGCGCAAGCCATGGGCGAGCGCTTCCGAGGTCACGGGTGCAAACTTGACGCCGGTCGCAGCACTGCCGGTGATCGCGGCTTCGTCGAAGCCCTGCACGGTGTCGGCAAGGCCGCCGACATTGGCAACGATCGGGACCGCGCCGTAGCGCAGCGCGCAGAGCTGGGTGAGGCCGCACGGCTCGAACCGCGACGGCACCGCGAGCGCATCCGCGCCTGCCTGGATCAGATGCGCCAGCGCCTCGTCATAGCCGATCACGACCGCGATCCGCCCGGGGTTGTCGCGCGCCAGCGCGGCGTAGCGATCCTGCAGATCGCGATCGCCGCTGCCGAGCAGCGCGAGCTGAATGCCTTCGCCGAGCAATGTCGGAATGTTCTCGAGCAGCAGGTCGAGCCCCTTCTGCCATGACAGCCGACTGATGACGCCGAGCAGCATCTCATCTGGCGCCGGATCGAGACCAAACCGCCGCTGCAGCGCCGCCTTGTTGGCTGCGCGCTCCGCGATTTGTCCGGCGCTGAAGCGCGCGGCGATGTCGGGATCGGTGGCCGGATTCCACACATCGATGTCGATACCGTTGAGAATGCCGCTCAGCACGTCGGAGCGTTCGCGCAACAGGCCGCCGAGCCCCATGCCGCCTTCGTCGCTCTGGATCTCCTGCGCATAAGTCGGCGACACCGTGGTGATGCGGTCGGCGAATTGCAGGCCGGCCTTCAAGAGACTGATGGTGCCGTAATATTCGACCCCGTGAAGCGAATAGGCCTCGCCCGGAAGACCAAACGCAGCCAGCATGTCCGGCGAGAATTGCCCCTGATAGGCGAGGTTGTGCACGGTCATCACCGTGCCCGGCCGCGGCTGCCCGCCGTAATGCAGATAGGCCGGCGCGAGCCCGGCCTGCCAGTCATGCGCATGCACGATGTCGGGGACGAAGCCCTCGATCGCACCCCGGCCGATTTCGGCCGCCATCCGCGACAGCGCCGCAAAGCGGATGCCGTTGTCGGGCCAGTCGCGTCCGTCGGGACCGACATAGGGATTGCCGGGGCGCGTATAGAGATGCGGCGCGTCTAGCGCAACAAGATCGAGGCCGTCATGGGTACCGCCGAGCAGGCGGATCGGCCCCCCGCCGTAAAATTCTCCCCAGTTCAGCAGGGTCTCCGCGGAGGCCAGCGCCTTGAGCACATCGGGATAGCCGGGCACCAGCGTCCGCATCGTGACGCCGTGCTGCTTCAGCGCCGCCGGCAGCGCGCCGACCACGTCGGCGAGGCCGCCGGTCTTGACGATCGGGTAGACTTCCGAGGCGACCGCGAGGACGCGGATGGGCGTCATGTCGGGAGCCTGTCGATCATAGGTTGCGTGATCAGCGTGATCCCGTTCTCGGTGGTGCGGAATCGCTTGCCGTCGAACTCGGGATCCTCGCCGACCACGAGCCCTTCCGGAATCCGCACGCCGCGATCGATCACGACGTTTCGGAGCCGCGCGCCGCGGCCGACATTCACATAGGGCATGATCACCGCGTTCTCGACATTGGCGTAGGAATTGACGTGAACGCCGGTGAACAGCAGCGACCGGCGCAGCGCGGCGCCCGAGATGATACAGGCGCCCGAGACCAGCGAGGTCACCGCCTGGCCGCGCCGTCCGTCCTCGTCGTGGACGAATTTGGCGGGCGGGGTGATCTCGGCATAGGTCCAGATCGGCCATGCGCGGTCGTAGAGATCGAGCTCCGGCACGACGTCGGTGAGATCGATGTTGGCGCCCCAATAGGCGTCGACGGTGCCGACATCGCGCCAGTAGGAGCGGGGATCGTCGCCGGAGCGGACGCAGGAATCGTTGAACTGATGCGCCACCGCGCGGCCGTGCTTGACGATATAGGGGATGATGTCCCTGCCGAAATCGTGGTTGGAATTCGGATCGGCGGCATCGCGGCGCAATTCGTCGAACAGGAATTGCGAGTCGAACACGTAGATGCCCATGCTGGCGAGCGACTTGTCGGGCTTGCCGGGCATCGGCGGCGGATCGGCCGGCTTCTCCAGGAACGACTTGATCAGGCCGTTGTCGTCGACATGCATGATGCCGAAGCCGCTGGATTCGGTGCGCGGCATCTCGAGGCAGCCGACCGTGACGTCGGCGCCACTCTCGACATGCTGCTTCAGCATCACCTCGTAGTCCATCTTGTAGATGTGGTCGCCGGCGAGCACCAGGATGTATTTGGTGCCGTGCGCCTCGAGGATATCGATGTTCTGATACACGGCGTCCGCCGTGCCGAGATACCAGTTGGTCTCGGAGACGCGCTGGCTTGCCGGCAGGATGTCAAAACTCTCGTTTCGTTCCGGGCGGAAGAAGTTCCAGCCGCCTTGCAGATGTCGGATCAGGCTGTGCGCCTTGTACTGGGTCGCCACCGCGATGCGGCGGATGCCCGAGTTCACGGCGTTGGAGAGCGCGAAATCGATGATGCGGGACTTGCCGCCGAAATACACCGCCGGCTTGGCGCGCCTGTCGGTGAGCTCCTGAAGTCTGCTGCCGCGTCCGCCGGCCAGCACGTAGGCGAGGGCGTGACGCGACAATGGTTCATTTCCGACTGATCTCATGGTCGTCCTCCCAGAACTCCAGGCGCGGCCCCGCTACCTTCTCTTGTCCGGAAGGCCTGATCGGCGCCAACGGGGCCGATTGGAACGTTAGCAAGCGCGCCCCGGTTGGGCAAAGCGGGATGGCGGATTTTCGTTCCCCGAATCCCGGCCTCTGAAGATCGGGGTTGCGGGCTGGTTAAGGCTATTGACGGCGCGCGATTTCGGCCTAGAGCAGGCCTGCGCATTTCCTGCCCAAGGCCGGCATCTCATGACAGTTTCTTCCGTCACGCCCCAGAACATCCGTGCAATGCTGCTGCTGCGCCAGGAGATCGCGCTGCTCGACGTCAGGCATGAGGCCGAATTCGCCACGGGCCATCCGCTGTTTGCCGCCAACATGGCCGCCGGCCGGATCGCGCTCGAAGCCGAGCTGCGACTGCCGCGCAAGGACGTGCCGATCGTTCTCTATGACAATGGCGAGGGACTGGTCGCTGCCGCGGCTGGCGAGTTGCAGGCGCTGGGCTACAGCAACGTTGCGGCGCTCGCCGGCGGCCTGCAGGGGCTGGAAGGCGGCCGGCTACGAGGTGTTCGAGGACGTCAATTCCTACGCCAAGGCCTTCGGCGAGTTGGTCGAGTCGCGCCGGCACACGCCCTCGCTGAGCGCCGACGAGGTCGCCGCGCTGATAGCCGACAAGGCCAACATCGCGATCCTCGATGTCCGCCGCTTCGACGAATATGCCACCATGAACATCCCGGGCTCGGTCAGCGTGCCCGGCGCGGAGCTGGTGCTGCGCGCAGGGAGCGCGGCACCCGATCCCGACACCACCATCATCGTCAACTGCGCCGGCCGCACCCGCTCGATCATCGGCACGCAGTCGCTGATCAATGCCGGGCTGCCCAACAAGGTGTGGGCGCTGCGCAACGGCACGATCGGCTGGACGCTGGCGAAACACGATCTCGAACACGGCGCCGGCCAGCGCGGTGGCATCGGGCCGTTCGCGGGCGCCGCCGACAATGCGCGCGAGGTCGCCTATCGCGCGGGCGTCCGCCACATCGGCGCGGCTGAACTCGCCGCGCTGGAAAAGGACGCACGCCGCACGCTGTATCGCTTCGACGTGCGCGACGCCGAGGAGTACGCCGCAGGCCATCTGGCCGGCTTCCGCCATTATGCGGGCGGCCAGCTGGTGCAGGAAATCGATATGGCCGCGCCGGTGCGCGGCGCCCGCATCGTGCTGACCGACGACAAGAGCATCCGCGCCGACATGACGGCGTCCTGGCTCGCGCAGATGGGCTGGGAGGTCTATGTGCTCGACGGCTGCTATAACGGCCCGCTTGAAGTCGGACAGTCGCGCGTCGTGCCGAGGCCCGATCCCGCGCACCGCTACCGGCGTCCCTATGAAGGCACCGGCGTCGCGGAGCAGGCGATGCAGGCCTATCTCGATTGGGAGTACGGCCTTGTCGACCAGCTGCGCCGCGACGGCACGCATGGGTTTTATGTGATCTAGCGGATGACGTGGTGACGGCGGTGCGACCGCATCGGATGCGATAGCCTGCCGTCGCGAGGGGCGCACTGCCAAAATATCGAAAACAACCCCATGCAAATAGCCGGTGGCTGCCGGGGGACACGGCAACTTGACTCGTCGGGCAAATCAGCGGCATTCTTCCATTATTCAGAAATCGTGGCACACGTCCCTCGCATGGGAAACCTTGGCGCGTCGCTTCTTGTGGCCATCCTTCGAGACGCCCGCCGTTGGCGGGCTCACAGGGTGATGGGGTGATTGCTCAGCTTGCTCAGTGTCATCACCCGCTCATGCGGGTGATCCAGTATTCCAGAGGCGTCAGTATTCGAACTGATAGGCCGCGGCGTACTGGGTCGCCCGGTCGAGCCGGGCGATGACAGCGATGGACGAGGATATACGGCCACGCTCCGGACGACGCTTCGCGTCGTTCGTCGCGTGTCGACCTCCCCCGCAAGCGGGAGAGGTATAGCGAGTCAGTGGAGGGAGATCGCGATACTCTCGGTCTTCACTTCGGCAGCACCACCGGCGTCAGCTTGAACGGGCCGGGGTCCTTGCCCTTGTTGTCGCCGATCACGTAGGACAGTTTGCCTTCGGCGACCCAGCCGACATCGCCGACCTGCGTCACCGAGACCGGCTCGGCCAGACCATCCTTGATGGTGTCGATGGTGGCATCGCCGCCCTTCACGGTGACCTTGTCGAGCTTGCCATTGCCTTCGATCAGCAGGAAGCCGCCGCCATGGGCGCGCAGCGCGTCGGCGTGGTCGAGCGGCCGCGACGGCTTGAGCTCCGTCACGGCGCCGGCCTTGCCGTCCTTCATCTCGATCTTGAACAGCTTTGCCGGAACGAAGGTCGTGACATAGAGGTTGCCGTCGGCGCCGATCGCGATGCCGTCGAGCCCGACGCCGTCCTTGGCCGGCGCGAGCTGCGGATCGGTCGCGAAGGTCGCGAGCGCCGTGCCGCCGGGCTTCAGGCTGTAGACGAACGGTGCGAAGGAATCGCTGACATAGGCGGTGCCGTCGGCGCCGACCACGATGTCGTTGCAGAACGATTTCGGATCGGTCAGGGCAAAGCTGCCCTTCGGTGCGCCGCTCTTCAGATCGAAGGTCTTCAGCCAGGCGCCCTTGACGTCGCTCGGTCCCGCGACGCCCATGGCGCTGATGTCGTTGGAGCAGACATAGAGTGTTCCGCTCTTCTCGTCGGCGAGCACGCCGAGCGTCGAGCGGCTGTCTGCAGCACCCGGCTTGACCAGTTGCTCGGCCTTGCCGCCGGCGATCTTGGTCACCCCGCCATGGTTGAAGCTGCCGACATAAAGCGTACCGTCGGAGGTCGAGGTCACGCTCTCCGGGAAACTCTTGTCGGGAACTCCGACCGGAGCGGTTTCGGCGCGGGCTATACCGGCCATGCCGAGCGCAAGGATGGTGGCCGCGGCGCGCGCTAGATTCTTATTTTGACGCGTTTTCTTCACGTGAACCGGCATCCACTTCGCTCGAAAACGCTCCGCCGATGCGCGGCGGATCTTGAGCAGTTCTCCCGTTGCGCGCGGATGTCCCGCGTCGCCGTTCTTTTTTATCATGATCGCGTTTCCTCAATGAACCTGGTTGGACCAGGCAGGAATTGTGAGGCGATCGTCTCCGGTCGATGGTTGTTGTCTGCAGGGTTCCCGACCGGATTGTTCACCCGCCTGCCTTGTCGTCTCGATATATAGGATAGTATATAGCGCAAGGAAAGCTGCAGAGAGAGGAAGCTGCGGAGCGGGAAGCTGCGACGGCCGGAGGGCGCGTCATGGAGTGGGAACTGGCGTCACGCCACCGATGCGTGTGCTGCGGCGGCGTCATCGATGGGCTGGCCGATGATGGTGCGATCGGATTCGAACCGCGGATCGGCCTGTTTGCGGATGAGTGTGCGTTCGTCCGCAACGAATGCACCGCGAGCTTGATCGCGGCAGCAGCACGGCGCAGGCAGGAAGTGGTTCGGCGGAAGTCGTAAAGCGAAATGCTTCCGGTTCCGTCATTGCGAGGAGCGCAAGCGACGAAGCAATCCATCTATCCCCATGCGGCGAGATGGATTGCTTCGCTGCGCTCGCAATGACGGAGCTGCCGATCTTCACTCAATCCGGGCTGAACGCTTCGTACACCAGCTTCCGGAACGCCGGCGTGATGCGCTGGCGTTCGTTCTGGGTTTGCTCGAGCATGATGTAGATCATGTCGAGCTTCGGATCGACGCCGAAATAGGTGCCGCTGCCGCTGTCCCATTTCAATTCGCCGATCGAGCCGGGCGGCGGTGGCTTGGCAATGCCGGGATCGGTGCGCACGGCGATGCCGTAGCCGTAACCGAAGCCGTCGCCCGGAAAGTACCAATAGTCGCGGCCGACGCCGGAGCCCGGCCCGATATGGTCCGTCGTCATGGTCTTGAAGGCGGCAGGGCTGAGATAGCGCTTGCCGTCAAGCTCGCCACCGTTGAGCAGCATCTGCGCGAACCGTGCATAATCGAGGATGGTCGACACCAGGCCGCCGCCGCCGGATTCCCACTCCGGATGCACCGCGCCGGTCGTTCTCCCCCGCGATTAGGATCGTGTCCGAGGGCAGCGGCTCGGCCAGCCGCGTCCGTTCGGTCTCCGCAT
This sequence comes from Bradyrhizobium sp. JR3.5, assembly GCF_054057015.1. Classification (NCBI taxonomy): domain Bacteria; kingdom Pseudomonadati; phylum Pseudomonadota; class Alphaproteobacteria; order Hyphomicrobiales; family Nitrobacteraceae; genus Bradyrhizobium; species Bradyrhizobium sp. JR3.5. Next base: position 638,913 of record NZ_JBSRYV010000002.1, on the reverse strand, counting down.
CGAGCACGTATCTGGTGTCGTTCATCTTCATCGGATCGAAGATGCGCTCCTTCTCGAACTGATAGAGCGTCTTGCCCGTGACGATCTCGATCACCCGGCCGAGCACATCGGTGGAATGACCGTAGCGCCACATCGTGCCCGGCTGCCGCGACAGCGGCAGCTTGGCGAGCCGCGCGACGAATTCCTTGTTGTCGAACTTGCCGTCGAACAGATGCCCTGCGCGGTAGAGCTTCTGGATCCAGTCGGCGCCGATATATTCGTAGGTGATGCCCGAGGTATGCCGCATCAGGTCCTCGATGGTGACCGGGCGGATCGGCGGCACCAGCTCGAGCTTGCCCAGATCGTTGCCGCCGTCCGGCTCGATGCCGACCTTCACGTCGGCGAATGCCGGAATGTATTTCGACAGCGGATCCTGCGGCGACAGCTTGCCTTCGTCGACCAGCATCATCGCGGCGGTGTTGGTGATCGGCTTGGTCATCGAATGCAGGGCGAACATGGTGTCCGGCCGCATCGGCGACTTGGTCGTGACGTCACGATAGCCGAAGGTCTTCAGATAGACCGGCTTGCCGTGCTGCTGGATCAGGATGGCGGCGCCTGGAATTTTTCCTGTCGCAACCTCGTTGTCGAAGAACGCGGTGATGCGTTCGAGCTTGTCCGGCGACGGGGCAGGGGCCTCGGTGGCGCGCGCCGCACTTGATGTCACAAGTGCAAGACACGCGATCGTGGTCACTACCTCACGGAGCGTCCGCACGGCAGTGTGGAATGCTCGATCGTATCCGCATGACATTGAAAGCCGCCCCTGCCTGATGCCCTGAACGCCGCAGTTCTAGCGCAGGCGCCCCCGCACCATAATCATTTTCGGGCGAGTTTATTCCCTCACGATGGTTGAAATTTATACAATTTGCGTGGCGCCGGCCGGCGTGCGCACGGCGTTCGACAGCACCTGCAGCGCCTGGCTCAGTTCGGCGCGATTGCGCGCGGCGCCGAGCGAGACGCGCAAGCCGCGCGGCGCGGCATCGCCGGCCGCAAAGGCGTCTTCGCCGACCACGGCAAGGCCATTGCGCATAAGATGCGACAGCAGGTCGGTGCCGTCGAAATGTTTTGGCAACGGCACCCAGAGATGGTGGCTCGCCGGCCGCGCCGCGTAGCTGACGCCTTTGAGGAAGCGGGCCGCGAGCTGCTGGCGCGCGGCCGCCTCGTTGCGGATGGCGCGGATGATGTCGGCGGCGACGCCGGAGCGCAGCCATTGCGTCACCAGCGCGACCATCAGCGATGGCGGCATCTGCATGGTGGCCTGCATGCCGGCGCGCATCCGTTGTTCGGCGGCGGCATCCGGCGCCAGCAGATAGGCGACGCGCAAGGCCGGGGCGATGCATTTCGCGATGCTCGCGGCAAGGTAGGTGCGTTCGGGAATCAGCGTGGCGATCGGTGCCACCTGCGGTTCGAGCGGGCCGTAGACGTCGTCCTCGATCAGGACGCAGCCGCGCTTCCTGATGATGTCGGCGATCGCCTTGCGTCTGATCGCGCTCATCGTCGCCGTGGTCGGGTTCTGCTGCGTCGGCACCAGATAGACGGCCTTCGGCTTGTGCTTGCGGCAGGCGTCGTCGAGCGCGTCGGGCCTGGCCCCCTCGGCGTCCATCGCAACACCCACGAGGCGGACATCGAGCCGCGCGGCCGCGGCCTTGATGCCGGGAAACGTCAACGCCTCCGTCACCACGACATCACCGGGCGACGTCAGCGCCAGCAGCGCGTTGAAGATGATCGCCTGCGATCCCGGATAGATCACGATCCGCTCGGCCGATGCCTGCGGCACACGCGGCTGCAGCCAGGCAGCGCCGGCGTCGCGCTCATCAGCGGTGCCGCCGGGACGCGCATAGCCGAGATAGGCGGAGAACCCGGCCTCGGAGCGGATGGTGGCGAGTCCCTGCGCGATCCGCAGATCGAGATTGGCCTCGACCGGCTGCGGCGGCAGATTCATCGACAGGTCGATGTTGACGGAGGCGGGCAGGTCGGACGCCGCGCGCGCGGTGGTCTCCGAGACGAAAGTGCCCTGGCCGACCCGGGCGTCGAGCAGCCCGCGCCGCCGCGCCTCGCCATAGGCGCGCGTCACCGTGGTGAGATCGATGTCGAGCGCCGACGCCAGCGCGCGATGGGTCGGCAGCCGCTGGCCGCGTACCAGCCGGCCGCCCGCGATATCGGCGGCGAGCGCATCGACGATCCGCAGGAACATCGGGCCGTGCCATTCGGAAACTGTAGGGATCCAATCCATGCAATTCGGCAATTTGTCTTTGATTGTATGCGCCACAATTCATATTGTATGGATCATCAGATCAGGTCAAGGACAACGACAATGACCGAGACGGTTTCCCTTCCCAAGGCGATGTGGCGCGGCTTCACGATGAAGTGCCCGAACTGCGGGCGCGGCCATCTGTTCGGCCGCTTCCTCAAGGTGGCGGATCATTGCGAGGCGTGCGGCGAGGACTTCACCCCGCAGCGCGCGGACGATTTCCCGGCCTATCTCGTGATCGTCGTGGTCGGCCACGTCGTGGTGCCGGCGCTGCTCTGGATGGAAATGACCTACGCGCCGCCGGCCTGGCTGCAACTGGCGATCTGGCTGCCGTTCACGCTGTTCAGCGCGCTCGGACTGCTGCAGCCGACCAAGGGCGCGATCGTCGGCCTGCAGTGGCAGCTTGGTATGGAAGGGTTTGCGGCGACGCGGCGTGTCGCCGCGCCGGTGCGGGCGCGGACCAACGCCGGCTCTGTAGGGCGGATTAGCGGAGCGTAATCCGCCGTTCTACTCGCGAGAAAGATGGTGGGTTATGCCTTCGGCTAACCCACCCTACGAAATCAAATCGGATGATGATGCGGCCGGAACATGCGGCCCTTTTCCGTCACCAGGACGACGGCGAGCGCAGCCAGCGTGCAGAGGAAGAAGCCGGTCGCGAATGGCAGCAGCGTGCCGTCGTAATCCTGGCCGATCGTGGTGCCGACGCCGATCCCGAGGAGGGTGGTGATGGTGCCGTAGAGCGATGACGCGGTGCCGGCGATCTTGCCCTGCGGCTCCATCGCGAGCGCCGTGAAGTTTGCCATCATCAGCCCGAACGCGAACATCATCAGGCCGGCCAGCACCATGAACAGCGGCAGCGACAGCGTGTCGGTCTTCACGGCGAGGAACAGCGCGCCGGCGACCACGGCAAAACCGGTCAGCGCGGCGTGCGAGATCACCCGCATGCCGATCCGGCCGACGATGCGCGAATTGAGGAAGCCGGCGATCGCGACGCCGACCGCGCACGCCGCGAAGGCGACCGGGAAGTAATGCCCGAGCTTGAAGATCTCGGTGAAGATTTGCTGCGAACAGAACACGAAGGCAAACAGCGAGCCCTGCACGCCGCCGGCGGCGAGCGCGTAGCCGAGCGTCTGGCGGTTGGTGATGGTCTGGCGGAACGCGGACAGCACCTCGGGGATCGCCAGCGACTTGCGCAATTCGAGCGGCAGCGTCTCGGGCATTCGCATCGCGCTCCAGGCCAGCGCGATCACGCCGTAGATCATCAGCAGCACGAAGATGCCGCGCCAATGCGTCACCAGCATCACCGCCTGGCCGAATGACGGCGCGATCACGGGCACGGCGATGAACACCATCATCGCCAGCGACATCACGCTCGCCATGCGCCGTCCGGCGTAGCAATCGCGCACGATCGAGGTCGCGATCACGCGGGTTGCCGCGGTGCCGAGCCCTTGCAGCGCGCGCGCCAGTAGCAGCGTCTCGAACGAGGGTGCCATGATCGCGAGCAGGCCGGCGATGGTGTAGACGGTCATGCCGCCGAGCAGCACCGGGCGGCGGCCGAAGCGATCAGACAGCGGGCCCATCACGAACTGGCCGACGCCGAAACCGACCAGGAAGATCGACAGCACCATCTGCGGACGGTTGGCGTCGGCGATCTGGAACGCGGAACGGATGCTCGGCAGCGCCGGCAGCATCATGTCCATCGCCAGCGGGTTGAGCGCCATGATGGAAGCGATGACGACGACGAATTCGGGAAAGCCCATCGGGCGGTGGCCTGAGGACACCCAGGCATCGGCATTGATGTCAGACACTTAGAACCCCTTGGAGGCTCCCAGCATAGCGGCCTTGCTGCATTGCACAATCGGCGTTTTGGGATGGGAGACCGTCGGCGGCGGGTGAGGTAGCCGGGTCATGGAACCGGCCGCGCGCCCGTCGGCTGGTGCTATATCGTTGCTTCTGCAACTATTTTGCTCGTCCCGCGCAGGAAGCTCTGCTATCCCGATACCAGCATCCGTGCGGGGCAGGCGCATCGCAGCCGATCATGCCCGTGCAGACAAGAACGGGTTTGGGGAGGCCAAATGTCCATCGAAATTTCCGCGCGCTCGCGCGAAGCTACGCTGTCGGATGAGGAGCGCAAGGTCCTCATCGCAACGCTCGTCGGCACCACGATCGAGTGGTACGACTTCTTCGTCTACGCACAGGCGGCGGGCCTGGTGTTCGGCGCGCTGTTCTTCGCGCCGATGAACGCGAACAATCCGCTGTTGGCGCAGATCGTCTCGTTTGCGACGCTCGGCCTCTCATTCCTGTTCCGCCCGCTCGGGGCCATCGTCTGCGGCCATCTCGGCGACCGCTTCGGGCGCAAGAACATGCTCGTCGTCACGCTGCTGCTGATGGGCGCTGCGACCGCGCTGGTCGGTCTGCTGCCGACCTACGCGCAGATCGGCGCCTGGGCGCCGGCGCTCCTTATTCTGCTCCGCATCCTGCAGGGCTTCTCGGCCGGCGGCGAGTGGGGCGGCGCGGCGCTGATGGCGGTGGAATCGGCGCCTCGCGACAAGCGCAGCTTCTTCGGCTCGTTCCCGCAGATCGGCACGCCGCTCGGCATGATCCTGGCAACCGGCGTGTTGTGGGCGCTGACAGCTTCGCTCGGCAAGCAGGCGATGATCGAATGGGGCTGGCGGATTCCGTTCCTGCTCTCGATCCTGCTGATCGTCGTCGGCATCGTGATCCGCCGCACGGTCGAAGAGTCTCCGGTGTTCCTGGCGATGCAGCGCCGGCATAAAGAATCCTCGGCGCCGCTGCGCGAATTGATGCGCAACCACAGCAAGGAGATCCTGCGCACCGCGTTGATCTTCATGGCCAACAATGCGGCCGGTTACATCCTGATCGCGTTCATCATCAGCTATGGCACCAACACGCTGAAGATGCCGTCGGAACAGCTGCTTCTGATCGGCACGCTGGCGGCGGTGAGCTGGTTCATCTTCACGCTGCTCGGCGGCATCCTCGGCGACAGAATCGGCCGCGTGCGCTGCTTCCAGATCGGCTATGGGCTGATGGTGCTGTGGGCGGTGCCGATGTGGTTTTTGATCGACAGCAAGAATTTGCTGCTGTTCTTCGTCAGCGCCGTCGGCCTCACCATCGCGCTCGGTCTGTCCTATGGCCCGCAGGCGGCACTCTATGCCGAGCTGTTTCCGGCCAAGGTGCGCTATTCCGGCGTCTCGATCGGCTACGCGCTCGGCGCCATCTTCGGCGGCGCCTTCGCGCCGATGATCGCGCAATGGATCATCGGCACCTACGGCCAGTCCTGGCGCGTCGGCGTCTATATCGCGGTGCTGTCGCTGATCTCGCTGATCACGGTGTCGACCATCAAGGATCCGCAGGGCGTTGATCTCAACGTGAATGACGCGGGCGGGTAGGATCGGTAGGGCGGTGAATTCGCATCTCCGTCATTGCGAGGAGCGAAACGACGAAGCGATCCATGTCGCCGCATATGCTGCGCGATGGATTGCTTCGCTTCGCTCGCAATGACGGGGCTCACGCCCCGACCATCGCCTTCAGCTTCTTGACCGCGCTGTCGGGTGTCGTCAGCACCTCGCGGCCGGTGATTTCCGCGACGCGCTCGGCCGCCGGCGCCATGCTGTATTGCGCGAGCGCGATCAGGTCGCAGTCGCGCAAATCCCTGGCTGCCTCGACCACGATGCGATCATGCTCGGCCCGGTCGCCGCGATCGAGCGCCGCCAGCGCTCCCTCGGCGAGTTTCGGCACCAGAGTGACCGACGCTGGAAACTCCGGCGGCATCGACACCAGCGTCGGCGGGAAGGTCGAGAGCAGGCCGATGCGCTTTCCCTTCGCGACTGCCTGTTCGATCATCGCCTCGTTCGGCTTCAGCACCGGCATCGGTGCGTGTGCGCGCGCCACCGCCTCGATGCAGGGGCCGAACGCCGAGCAGGTGAAGAGAATTCCGTCGGCGCCGGTGCTGACGGCGTAGCGGCCCATCGTGAGGAAACGCTCGGTCATGCGCTCGCTGAGCTTGCCGTCGCGCGCAAGGTCAGCCGACAGGCTGTCGTCGAGCAGGTTCATCAGCCGCGCCTCCGGCCAATGGCGTGCGAACGAGGCCTCGATCGGGACGATCGAATGCTTCAGCGCGTGAATGAGGGTGATACGCATCGATGCTTCTTGTTCTCCCTCTCCCCGCTCTTCGCGGGGAGAGGGTTGGGGTGAGGGGCTCTTTCCCCGCAATCGGGGCGAGGTAAGAAGCGTTACTTGAACGGGATCGCGTACATCAACCCGCCCTTGCTCCAGGTGCCGTTGAGACCGCGCTCGAGCTTCAAGGGGCTCGCCTTGCCGACATTGCGCTCGAAGATCTCGCCGTAATTACCGCCCGCCTTGATCGCGGCGACCAGCCATTTGTTGTCGAGGCCGAGCCGGCTGCCGAGATCGCCGGACGCGCCGAGCAGGCGCTGGATCGCCGGGACCTGCGACTTCGTCATCTCGTCGACATTGGCCTGCGTGACGCCGAGCTCTTCGGCCTCGACCAGGCCGTAATGCAGCCAGGTGATGATGTCGCTCCAGACCTCGTCGCCGTTGCGGGTGAACGGGCCGAGCGGCTCCTTGCTGATGGTCTGCGGCAGCACGACGTAATCTTCCGCCTTTGGCGCGGCGGTCGCGACCGCGCCGGCGAGCGCCGAGGCGTCCTGGGTCATGGCATCGCAGCGGCCGCCGAAGAAGGTCTGGTACATGGTGTCGGGGCGGTCGAACACCAGCGGCTTCCAGTCGATGCCGTTGGCGCGGCCGTAATCGCCGAGCGTCACCTCATGCGTGGTGCCCTGCGCGACGCAGACCGTGGCGCCCTTGAGATCCTTCAGCTCCTTCACGCCGAGGTCCTTCTTCACCACAAAACCCTGGCCGTCGTAGAAATTGACCGGGCCCTGGCGCAGGCCGAGCGTGGTGCCGCGCAGATAGGTCTGCGTCGAGTTGCGGTAGAGCACGTCGATCTCGCCCGACTGCAGCGCGGTGAAGCGGTTCTGCGCGGTCAGCGCGACGTAGCGCACCTTATTGGCATCGCCGAGGATGCCTGCGGCAAGCGCGCGGCAATAGTCGACATCGAGGCCCTTGAAGTTGCCCTGCGAGTCCGGCGCCGAGAAGCCGGCAAAGCCGGTCGAGACGCCGCACACCAGCGTGCCGCGCTGCTTGACGGTGTCGAGCGTCGCCGCGCTTGCGCCCGTGATGCTTGCGGCGACCAGGCTCGCCGCGACCAATATTTTCCTCATCCTGTCCTCCTCCTAATGACCAACATCTTTCAACGCGCTGTCTACCGCAGAGCCGAGCCTTTCGACGATCATGTCGATGTCGCCGGAAGTCGCAATATAGGGCGGCGCGAGCAGCACATGGTCGCCGCGCTGGCCGTCGGCGGTGCCGCCCGACGGATAGCAGCCGAGGCCGCCGGCGAAGGCCGTGGACTTGATCCGCTGATGCAGCTTCAGCTTGGGATCGAACGGCTGCCGCGTGCCGCGGTCGGCGACCAGCTCGATCGCCCAGAACAGGCCGCGGCCCCTGATGTCGCCGACATGGCGGTGATTGCCAAAGCGCTCGGTGAGCCGCTGCTCGAGCTGGCGGCCGCGCTCCTTGACCTGGTCGAGCAGCTTCTCCTCACTGATCACCTTCTGCACCTCGAGCGCGGCAGCGCAGGCGAGCGGATGCGCGAGATAAGTGTGGCCGTGCTGGAACGCGCCGGAGCCGTTGCGCACGGTGTCGACGATTGTACCGCTCGCAAGCATCGCACCGATCGGCTGGTAGCCGCCGCCGAGCCCCTTGGCGACCGCCTGGATGTCGGGCGCGATGCCTTCCTGCTCCCACGCATGCAGCGTGCCGGTGCGGCCCATGCCGCACATCACCTCGTCGAGGATCAGGAGCGCGCCGTGACGGTCGCAGATCTCGCGCACCGCCTTGAAGTAACCGTCCGGCGCCGGCACGCAGCCGGCGGTGGCGCCGACCACGGGCTCGGCGATGAAGGCGGCGACGTTCTCGGGGCCGAGCCGCTGGAATTCGGCCTCGAGCTCGGCGGCAAGTCGGGCCACGAACGCGGCCTCCGATTCATCGTCGCGCTTCTCGTGATAGGCGAAGGCCGGGGTGACGTGGCTGAACGCGGGTGACAGCAGCGGCGCATAGGGCTCGCGTCGCCAGGCATTGCCGCCGGCCGACAGCGCGCCCAGCGTGTTGCCGTGATAGCTCTGGCGGCGCGCGATGAAGCGGGCGCGCTTCGGCTCGCCGCGCTCGATGAAATATTGCCGTGCCAGCTTGATCGAGGCCTCGATCGCCTCCGACCCGCCGCTGACGAAGTAGACATAGCCGAGGCCGCCGGGCTCGTGGCCGACCAGCCGCTCGGCGAGCTCTTCCGCGGGTTCCGAGGAGAAGAAGCCAGTATGCGCATAGGCTAGCTTTGATGCCTGCTTGGCGATCGCGGCGAGAATCCGCGGATGCTGATGACCGAGGCAGGACACCGCGGCGCCGCCGGAGGAATCCAGAATGCGGTGGCCGTCCTCCGCGATCAACCAGACGCCGTCGCCGCCGACCGCTTTCGGCGGGGTTTCGCGCAGGCTGCGATGCATCACGCGGCTCTTGTTGGCGGCCAAGGGGACTGCCATGACACTTATCCTTTCTCGACAAAATATTGCGACATCGCGGCAAGCCGGCCCTCGGTCTCCTCCAGCTTGCGCTTCGCACCCGCGCCGCCCAGCGTGAAGGCGACGGCGGCCAGCGACTGCGCCACCGCAATTGCGCCGGTGAGGCTCGGGAAGAAGCCGGGCGAGGAGGCGGCCTCGAACAGCAAGAGATGATCGGCGCCCTCGGCCATCGGCGCGCTGATCGTGTCGGCGATCGCGATCAGCGTGGCGCGCGCTTGGTGCGCCGCACGCGCGGTCTCGACGCTGACCAATGTGTAGGGCGCAAAGCCGATCACGACCACGGCGTCGCCTGAGCGGAAGGCGCCATGGTCGAGATCGAACGGGCCGGAACCGCCGACCAGCTGCACGGCGTCGGGGCGGAACAGGCGAAGTTGATAGGTCAGGAGTTCCGCAACGCTGCGGCAACTGCGAAAGCCCGTGATCCAGATTCTATCAGCGGAATGCAGCGCACGCGCGGCGTCCGCGATCGCGCTCGCGGAAATCCGCGCCAGCCCCGCAGCTTCAGCCTCGATCTTGTCGTGCACCAGTTTGACATCGGCATTCGGCCCGGCGCGGCGGCCCTTGGCGCGGCCGGAGAACGGCGAGCTCTGCGCCGGCCGTCGCGCCTCGGTGAGTGCGGCGCGCAATTCGTCCCAGCCGGAATAGCCGAGTGCCTTGGCAAGACGGGTGAAGGATGCAGGATCGGCGCCGGCGACCGAGGCGAGCTCGCGCATCGAGCGGGTGGTGGCGTCGTAATCATTGGCTGCGACAAAACGCCCGACCTCCTGCAAACGCATCGGCAGCGATGGCAATGCGCTGCACAATTCGTTCAGGGGCGATGGTTTCGGCTGAGCCTGGGCCATGAAACATATGTTGCACGAATATCAATTTGGTGCAACATATGAAGTGCGCAGAATACGCTCTTGCGCATGGCAGAAGATCGCTTCTCACTGGGATCCTTGTGCTGTGACGACATCGACGCCGAAACGCACTCCCGCCCGGGCTCCAAGTCGGTCCTGGCGGCTTTCGCTGAGCGATCCCCGTGTCGCCGGCCTGTTCTGGCAGGTCCTGGTGGTCGCCATCGCGGTCGCCATCGTCGCCTGGCTGTGGTCGAACGCGGTCCATAATCTCTCGGTGCGCCGCATCTCGACCGGCTTCGCCTTCCTCGGCCGCGAAGCCGGCATGCCGATCGCGGATTCCTGGATCGATTACTCGCCGAAGAACACTTACCTGCGCGCCTTCATCGTCGGCATCGTCAACACGCTGCGCGTCGCTGTCATCGGCGTCGTGCTGGCGACCGTGATCGGCACGCTGGTCGGCATCGCGCGGCTGTCGTCGAACTGGCTGCTGGCGCGGCTTGCCGCTGTTTATGTCGAGGTGCTGCGCGACCTGCCGCTGCTGCTGCAGCTGTTGTTCTGGTACGTGCTGATGCAGGGGCTGCCGGCGGCGCGCCAGGCCTGGAAGCCGGTCGAGGGCCGTGTTCCTCTCCAACCGCGGGCTGATCTTGCCGTCGGTCCCGTTGCAGGAGGCCAATTGGTGGACGATCCTTGCGCTGGTCGTAGGCCTCGTCGTGCTCCATCTCGTCAGGCGCCGCCTGATCGCGCAGCAGATGCTCGACGGCAAGGCGCGGCCGGCCTGGCCTTACGCGCTGGGCCTCGTGGTCGCGCTGCCCGCGCTGGTGTCGTGGCTCTCGGGCGCGAGCTGGAGCATCATGCTGCCGGAGCTGCGCGGCTTCAACTTCGTCGGCGGCCTGACCTTGGCGCCGGAATATTTCGCGCTGTTGATCGCGCTCGTGACCTACACCTCGGCGTTCATTGCCGAGATCGTGCGCAGCGGCATCCAGGCGGTGCCGCGCGGCCAGTGGGACGCCGCCAAGGCGCTCGGGCTGAAGCGCAGCTTCGTCTTGCAGCAGATCGTGCTGCCGCAGGCGCTGCGCGTCATCATCCCACCGATGACCAGCCAGTATCTGAACCTGACGAAAAATTCGTCGCTTGCGGTCGCGGTCGGCTACCAGGACATCGTCTCGATCGCCAACACCACGCTGAACCAGACCGGGCAGGCGATCGAGTCGATCGCGCTGATCATGATGGTGTTCCTCACCATCAGTCTCGGCATCAGCCTGTTCATGAACTGGTACAATGCGCGGATCGCGCTGGTGGAGCGCTGACATGAGCTCGGTCGCGCACCTTCCGCAGGATCCGCTGCCGATCGGCCCGCGGCCCGCACCACGGGCGCTCGGTGGACATCTCACTGCGTGGCTGCGCGCCAATCTGTTCGCCTCGATCCCGTCCAGCATCATGACGCTGCTGCTGCTGTTCGTGCTCGGCAAGGCGTGCATCGGCCTCTGGCAATGGGGCATTGCCAACGCGGTCTGGATCGTCTCCGGCAACGACACCAGCGCCTGCCGCGCGCTGCGCGGCGCCGGCGCCTGCTGGGCGGTCGTGCCCGAGAAGTACCGCTTCATCCTGTTCGGCACCTATCCGTTCGACGAGCAGTGGCGGCCGGCGCTCGCGGTCCTGATCTTCATCGCGCTGTTCGCGGTCTCGAGCCGCCGCAGCTTCTGGCGCAAGGAGCTGTTCCTGCTCTGGGCCGCGGCCTTGAGCGCGATCGGATGCCTGATGTGGGGCGGCTTCCTTGGGCTGTCCTTTGTCACGCAGGACCGCTGGGGCGGGCTGCCGGTGACCTTAATCCTCGCGACCTTCGGATTGGCGTTGGGCTTCCCGCTCGGCATCCTGGTGGCGCTCGGCCGGCGCTCCAAGCTGCCGGCGATCCGCTCGCTCTGCGTGCTCTATGTCGAACTGATCCGCGGCGTGCCGCTGATCAGCCTGTTGTTCATGGCGAGCGTGATGTTCCCGCTGTTCATGCCCGACGGCGTCAACATCGACAAACTCTTGCGCGCGCAGATCGCCTTCATCCTCTATGCCGGCGCCTACCTAGCGGAAGTTGTGCGCGGCGGCCTGCAGGCGGTGCCGCGCGGACAGTATGAGGCCGCCGATGCGCTCGGGCTGTCCTACTGGGAGAAGAACGCGCTGATCGTGCTGCCGCAGGCGATCCGCCACGTGATCCCGCCGCTGGTCAACACCTTCATCGCCTTCTTCAAGGACACCAGCCTGGTCCTGATCATCGGCATCTTCGATCTCCTGACGACCGCGAAGACCGCGATCGTCGATCCGGCCTGGCAGTCCTTCAGCGTCGAGGTCTATGTGTTCGTCGGCTTGATCTACTTCGTGTTCTGCTTTGCGATGTCGCGCTACAGCCGCGGCCTCGAGGCACAGCGCGGAACGAACTGAGCGATCGTCTCTCGCCAATTCCTGAATGTTCGGTTTGCCGTTGTGCCCGGGAGAACTCCGGGCATGACGACTTGAGGGGCGATCAAACCCCTTGCCAAGCCGTCGCGATCCTATTTATGATCATAAAATGGATAAATCGGCTCTCCCCTCCCTGGACCCGTCGCGGCGCGCCTCGATCAAGCGCAAGCGCTCGGACGCCGTTGCCGATCTGATCCGCAGCCACATCTTCCAGGCCGGCTTGCAGCCGAACGACCGGCTGCCGCAGGAGGTTGAGCTGATCGAGATGTTCGGCTGCAGTCGCTCGACCATCCGCGAGGCCCTCAAATCGTTGGAAGTACAGGGGTTGGTGCAGAACACCACCGGTCCCGGCGGCGGCGCGCGGGTGGCGCCGGTGTCGATCAACCGGATCGTTGGCCTGCTCAGCAACTACTTCTATTTCCAGTCGATCAGCACCGCGCAGATCTACCAGATCCGCCGCCTGATCGAGCCGGAGCTCGCCTTCAGCGTGGTCGGCCACCTCACAGCGGCGCATTTCGCGGCGCTCGACAAGGCGATCGCGGTTCAGGAGCATCATCCCGGTGGCATCGCGGACTGGGAGCACCACCGCCACGCCGAGATCGATTTCCATGACATCCTGATCGAGGCCTGTCCCAATCCGCTGCTCGGCCTGGTCGCCCGCTTCGTCAACGAGGCGATCCGGCATTTGATCGGCAAGCTCGGCGTGCAGGAATTCGCATCCAGCTTCACCTGCGAGAATATCGAGTTTCACAAGCGCCTGATGACCGCGTTCCGCTCCGGCAATGCCGCGCGCGCCCGGCGCGTGATGCTCGACCATGTGCTGAGCGCCGAAGCCGTGGTGGTCCCCGCGGAAGACCGCCGCATGGATCTGCCCGTCTTTCACCAGCCGTTGCGGCTCGACTGAACCGCATCGGCTGACTGCTGCATCACGCGTTGGAGGAAACAACAATGGTCACGCGGCGCGAGAATGAATTGTGGAGCTGGTCGGCCGTCGATCTGGCGCGCGCGATCGCGACGCATGTGATCTCGAGCCGGGAAGCTGTGCAATCCAGCCTCTACCGGATCGCGCAGGTCAATCCGGCGTTGAACGCCATCGTCGAGGTGCTCGCCGATGAAGCGCTGGCTGCGGCGGATGCGGCGGATGAAGCGGTGAAATCCGGCGCGGAGCTCGGCGTGCTGCACGGCGTGCCGGTCACAATCAAGGTCAATGTCGATCAGCGCGGCCACGCCACCACCAACGGCGTCGTCGCCTTCCGCGACGTCATCGCGACCGACGACAGCCCGGTGGTCGCGAGTTTCCGCAAAGCGGGTGCCGTGATTGTCGGGCGCACCAACACGCCGGCGTTCTCGCACCGCTGGTTCACCAACAACGATCTGCACGGCGCGACCTACAATCCCTGGAGCCGGCGGCTGACGCCGGGCGGCTCCAGCGGTGGCGCCGCATCGGCCGTCGCTTCCGGCATGGGCGCGATCGCACACGGCAATGATTTCGGCGGCTCGATCCGCTATCCCGCCTATGCCTGCGGCGTCGCCGGCCTGCGTCCGACGCCGGGACGAATTCCCTCGTTCAATCCATCGGCGACTTCCGATCGTCCGATCACGGCGCAGATGATGTCGGTGCAGGGGCCGCTCGCGCGCTCGGTCGCCGATTTGCGCACAGGCCTCGCCGCGATGGCGCAGCCGGACGCGCGCGACGGCACATGGCTGCCGGTGCCTCTGCAAGGCGCGCCACTCAAGCGTCCGGTCGGCGTTGCGATCGCGGCGGCGCCGTTCGGAGACGAGGCGCCGGAGGTCAGCGCGGCGGTGCGCGCCGCCGGACGCTGGCTCGCCGAGGCCGGCTTTGCCGTGGAGGAGACCGTGCCGCCGCGGCTCGCGGAGGCTGCCGATCTCTGGCATCGCCTCGTCATCAATGAGGAGCGGCGCGTGCTGGCGCCGATGATCCGCAAGTTCGGCGACGATCGGAGCCGCTACAATCTGGACTGCCATATTGCGTATGCGCCTGAGCTCGACGGGGATCAGGTGCTGGCCTGCTTCGAGCAGCGGCTGGCGATCGTGCGGGCCTGGCAGCTGTTCCAGGAGCGTTGCCCGGTCATCATTCTGCCGGTCTCGGCGCAACTGCCGTTCCGCTTCGATCAGGATCAGGAGGACGCAACGGTGGTGCGCGCGCTGCTCGATGCGCAGCGGCCGCTGCTCGCCGTCCCCGCGCTCGGCTTTCCGTCGGTCGTGGTGCCGACCGGGACCGCCGGCGGCGTGCCGGTCGGCGTCCAGGTGATTGCCGGCCGTTTCCGCGAGGATGTCTGTCTCGCCGTCGCCGAGGTGATCGAGGCGCGTGCGTCGACGCTGACGCCGATCGACCCGCGCGACTGAACCAACAACAAAGCACTCAACATAACGGGAGAACACCACGTGACGAATGCACCGATCTGGCAATGGTCCGCCCTCGAGACGGCCGGGGCGATCAGAAACAACGAAGTGACCTCGGAGCAGGTGGTTCGCAACCATCTCGACCGCATGCAGGCGGCCAACCCGGCGCTCAACGCCGTCGTCGTCGATCTCGGCGCGTCAGCGATGAAGGCAGCTAAGGCGGCGGACGAAGCGCTGGCGGCGAGCAAAGGGAAGGGCGGCGCGGTGGGGCCGCTGCACGGCGTGCCGGTCACGATCAAGATCAACATCGACGTCGAGGGCCAGGCCAATTCAAACGGTGTGGTCGCCTTCAAGGACAATATCGCGCCGGGCGATTCGCCGGTGACGGCCAATCTCAAGAAGGCCGGCGCAATCATCATCGGCCTGACCAACACGCCGGAATTCTCGCTCCGCGGCTTTACCGACAATCCGCTGCACGGCCTGACGCGCAATCCCTGGAATGCCGACGTGACCTGCGGCGGATCTTCGGGCGGCGCCGGCGCGTCGATCGCGGCCGGCATCGGCACCATCGCGCATGGCAACGACATCGGCGGCTCGTTGCGCTGGCCGGCGCATTGCAACGGCATCGCCACCATCAAGCCGACCCAGGGCCGAATTCCGGCGTTCAATCCCAGCGCCACGACAGAACGGCCGCTGATGGCGCAGTTCATGTCGTCGCAGGGACCGCTGGCGCGCCACGTCGCCGACGTGCGCCTCGGCCTCGAGGTGATGGCGCAGCGCGACCCGCGCGATCCCTGGTACGTGCCGGCGCCGTTGACGGGGCCGAAGCCGGCCGCACCGGTCAAGGTCGCGCTCGCAAGGATCCCTGAAGACATGGCGACCGATCGCGGCGTGATCGCGCTTCAGCGCAAGGCGGCCGATCATCTGGCCGATGCAGGCTACGCGGTCAGCGAAGTCGAGGTGCCCGATCTCAACAAGGTCTGGCAGCTCTGGTGCGACCTGATCATGACCGAGACCCGCGTCCTGCAGCAGGACCAGATGCTGGCGACGACGAGTGCCGACTTCCAGAAGACGTTCCGCGGCTTCATGGCGCTGGCCAACCCGCTCGACCAGGCCGGCTACATGAAGGCGATCGCCGAGCGCTCGCGCCACATCAGGAACTGGATGACGTTCCTCGAGCAGTATCCGCTGGTGCTGATGCCGACCTCGGTGCGCCAGACGCCGGAGGTCAATGCCGATCTCGGCGGCGACCAGCGCGTCAAGGAGTTGTTCTGGAACGACCTGCGCTTCATTTCGTCGATAAACGTGCTGGGGCTACCGGCGGCCGTGGTGCCGGTCGGCCTGCATGAGGGGTTGCCGGTCGGCGTCCAGATCGTCGGCTCGCGCTATCGCGAGGACATGTGTCTCGATGCGGCCGAGGCGATCGAGCGCAAGGTCGGCATCCTGGCAAGACAATTGTGGCAGCGGCGTTAAGGCGATTTCGAAACCACCCAGCACTGTAAGGAACGCCGCGGCGAGATCTCGTCGCGGCGTTCGCATGATCGGCGACGCGCGTGTCAGCGGGCATGTTCCTCCTCCCGGAATTCTTGCGCGGAATCGCAGAGCGCCATGCCGGCCACGGGGTTGTCGGCGATCCCTGATTGCTTCAGGAGATCGTCCCAACCATCCGAACCCTTGGGAACGAAATGTCCATCACCAAAAGCTCGCATGTCCTGGTCGCAATTGCCGCCGCTTGTCTCTCATTTGCGGCCGGCGCTGCCCGCGCGGAGGATGGTGTCCTGCGTGTCGGCATCATCACCGACATGAGCGGGCAATATTCCGACGGCAATGGCCCGGGATCGGTGATCGCGGCGCAAATGGCGGCGGAGGAGATCGGCGGCACGGTCGCCGGACGCAAGATCGAGATCATCTCCGCCGATCACCAGAACAAGCCCGACGTGGCGACCGGCATCGTGCGCAACTGGATCGACAACAAGGGTGTCGACGTGATCGCCGAAGGCGTCAACTCCGCGGTGGCGCTTGCGATCCAGACGGTGACCCGCGAACGCAAGAAGCTGTTTCTGATCTCGGGCTCCGGCTCATCCGACCTCACCGGCAAGCAATGCTCGCCGACCAGCGTGCAGTGGACCTACGACACCTATGCCTCCTCGAACGCGACGGCGAAGGCCGTGGTTGCGCGTGGCGGCACGCCCTGGTTCTTCCTCACCGCGGATTACGCGTTCGGCCAGGCGCTGGAGCGCGACGCCAGCAAGGCCGTGACATCGGCCGGCGGCAAGGTGCTCGGCGCGGTCCGTCATCCGTTCGACACCGCCGATTTCTCGTCCTTCCTGTTGCAGGCCCAGTCCTCCGGCGCCAAGATCCTGGCGCTCGCCAATGCCGGCTCCGACTTCCGCAACGCGGTGTCCCAGGCCGACGAGTTCAACATCCGCGCCAGCATGCAGCTCGTCGCGCTGCAGGTGACGCTCACCGACGTGCCGGCGCTTGGCCTCGCGCATGCGCACGATCTGCTGTTCACCGATTCCTTCTATTGGGATCGCACGCCCGAGACCCGCGTCTTCGCCCAGGAGTTCTTCAAGCGACATGGCGCGATGCCGACGGCCTACCAGGCCGGCGTCAACTCGGCGCTGCGGCACTACTTCAAGGCGGTCGCGGCGACCAACTCGGTGGATTCGGAGACCGTGATCGCGCAGATGCGCAAGACCCCGGTGAATGATTTCTTTGCCCAGAACGGCGTGGTGCGCGAGGACGGCCGCATGGTGCACGACATGTATCTGATGCGCATCAAGAAGCCGGAAGAGTCCAAGAGCAAGTGGGATCTCTACGAATATCTCGCGACGGTGCCGGGCGACCAGGCCTTCCGTCCGCTCGATGAAGGCGGCTGCCCCTACGTCGCCAAGGCGCATTAGGGAGCGAGGCGATTGCGGCCGGCGTTCTGATGCGCCGGTTGTGGAAGCGGGGGTGAGGTGAGCTTCGCGGGCTCCCGCTCCCCTTGCGGGAGTGGGTGGGGAGAGGGGTGCCCCCCCGGGCGAGATCCGGAGTTCCCGGTTACACCTGTGGTCTTATCTCCGGTGCTTTTTGTTGCACCGGACCCACGGGTGCGATCGGTACCCGGCTTTCCCTGCGCCCTCTGCGAGAGGAGAGGGCGAAATGAGAAGCAAATCTCGGGCTCATGTCGCGAGAATGCGAACGTGCGACTCACAAGCGGTGCAACACACTCAGCGTCGTCCTGGCGAAAGCCAGGACCCATTACCCAAATCTCAAATGCTGTGCGACGCTGGGGCCGCGATCCCATTCATCACGAAATGCGGTGTTTATGGGTCCTGGCTTTCGCCAGGACGACGGCTGTGATGAAATCGAGCAGTCCGCGCATACCCTCCATCGCGACGACCGCATCGAGCATCCAACAGAGGCACCATGACCAACACCATCGAGGCTCCCGACGGCGGCTACCGCTTCATGCCCGGCGTCAGTCAGTATTCCTGCGGCGTCGGTGCGCTGCCCGGTTATGCCATCGAGCGGGTCAGGTTCTCTGAACCGGCACCCTTGAGCGCGGGTTTTGAACGGATAGCCGAGATCATCAGGGACGCGGGCCGCCCGTTGACGGCGTTCGCTGCCTGCGAACTGCGTTCGCCGGCGCCGTTCACAGAGGACGGGTTCAAGGCGTTCAACGAGATCTACATCAAGACGTTGATCGCCTGGGGCGTGATGCGCGACGGCGTCAATCCGGTGGCGCGCAGCAATGTCTGCCCAAAGCTCGATCCGCCCGCCGAGCCGTCGTTCCACGCCTTCTGCTACACGGTGCCGGGGCGGCGAAGGACGCGCCGACGAGCTTCGTCGTCGCCGGCAGCGGCGAGTCGGTCGAGGGCAAGGCCAATTATCGCGATCATACTGTCGCGCCCGGCGACACCAGCCCGGCTGGCATCCTGGCGAAGGCGAAATTCGTGGCTAACGAGATGGAACGCCGGATGAGCGCGTTCGGTGCCTCTTGGCGCGACACCACCGCGGTGCAGCTCTACACCGTGCACGATGCCTATCCGGTGCTCGAAAGCGAGCTCGGCCGCCGTGGCGTGCTTCGCAACGGCCTGACCTGGCATTTCGACCGGCCGCCGGTGGTTGGATTAGACTATGAAATGGATTGCCGGCGTGTGCAACTCGAACGCGTAGTGTGATCTATCGGTCGCGTGATGCATCAAAAGCGCGTGTGGGCGGATGTGTAAGCGCGTGCGCTTTCTTGACACTGGTCGCGTCAACCGTTTCCCTTCGCCATCGAAATCATCGGCTGGGTGAACGCGGGTGCAGAACCAATCTGTGATCAGGCGGCGGGATTTGCTGGCGCTGATCGGGACCATCGCCGGCAGTTCGGCGATGTATCAGGCGATGACGAGCCTCGGCTTCGCATCCGAGTCCGCCTACAAGGGGCCGCTCAAGCTCGCGGGCGACGTGAAGGGCGCTTCGGTGCTGGTTCTCGGCGCGGGGCTTGCCGGGATGACGGCGGCGCTGGAACTGCGCAAGGCCGGCTACAAGGTCCAGATCCTCGAATTCAACAACCGCGCCGGCGGCCGCAACTGGTCGATCCGCGGCGGTGACAGCTTTACCGAGCTCGGCGGCTTCAAGCAGACCTGCCAGTTCGAGCAGGGGCTCTATCTCAATCCCGGCCCGTGGCGGATTCCCTATCATCATCGCGCGCTGCTCGATTACTGCCGCCGGCTCAACGTGACGCTGGAACCCTTCATCCAGCTTAACCACAATGCCTATCTGCACGCGACGCGTGCATTCGACGGCAAGAAGCAACGCTTTCGCAGCATCAAGGCAGACTTCCAGGGCGGATTGTCGGAACTGCTCGCGAAAGTCAGCCAGCAGGGCAGGCTCGACGAGTTCGTCAGCAAGGAAGACCAGGAGATCCTGCTGCAGGCGCTGCGCGACTGGGGCGCACTGGATCGCGACTACAAGTACAATGCCAATCTCGGCTCCGCCGACGTCCGCGGTTATGCGCGCGATCCCGGCGGTGGCCTGATGGGCGATCCGCTGCCCAGCGATCCGATCTCGCTCCAGGAACTGCTGCGGTCGCGGATGTGGCGCTACGTGCAGAGCTTCGCGCACTACGATTTCCAGACCACGATGTTCCAGCCGGTCGGCGGCATGGACATGATCGGCAAGGCGTTCGCGCGCGAGGTCGGCGATCTCATCCGCTATAACGCCAAGGTGACGCAGATCCAGCAGAACGGCTCCGGCGTCACCGTGAGTTATGTCGACACCGCCAGTGCATCCGCGGTGCAGCAGGCGACCGCCGACTGGTGCATCTGCACCATTCCGCTGCCGATCCTGAGCCAGCTGCCGCTCGACGTCAGCGGGCCGATGAAGAATGCGATCGATTCCTTGCCCTACGCCGCCTCGGTGAAGGTCGGGCTGCAGTTCAAGCGGCGGTTCTGGGAGGAGGATGAGGCGATCTATGGCGGCATCAGCTACACCGATCTGCCGATCCGGAATATCGGCTATCCGAACTATGGTTTCAACCGCGGCGGCCGCGGCGTCCTGCTCGGCGCCTATTTGTACGAGGGCGCCAATTCCTTCGAGTTCACCGCGATGACGCCGGCCGAGCGGGTCGCCAGCGCGGTCGAGTTCGGCGCCAAGATCCATCCGCAGTACAAAAGCGAGTTCGAGAACGGTGTCGCGGTGGCGTGGCATCGCGTGCCGTTCACGCTCGGCTGCGCCGGTGAATGGACCGAAGCCGGGCGGGCGCAGCATTACCGCAATCTCTGCCAGATCGACGGCCGCATCGCGCTGGCGGGCGAGCACGCTTCGCAGTTGCCGGCCTGGCAGGAGGGCGCAATCCTGTCCGCGCTCGACGCCATTACCCGATTGCACGAACGCGTGGTGAAGACATGATGGTGCGGACAGGAACATCGGTTATCGCGGCGCTCGCACTGCTGTCGGCGACCGCGGCCCTCGGGCAGGACAGCGGGGTGACCAAGCGCACCTTCTCTTCAGGCTACCGTTTCGTGGAGATGACCGGGGAGGAGCTGTTCGGCAGTGTCTGCCAGGGCTGCCACATGCCGGATGCGACGGGCGCAAGCGGCGCCGGCACCTATCCCTCGCTCGCCGGCAACAAGAATCTCGAAACCGGCAGCTATCCGATCTACCTCGTCGTCAACGGCCGCCGCGGCATGCCGGCGTTCGGCGACATGATGACCGATGGTCAAGTCGCCGCCGTTGTGAACTATCTGCGGACGCACTTCGGTAACACCTATCAGGACGCGGTGACGACCAAGGACGTCCAGGACGCCCGCCGCTAACCACTTTGGAGAGAGTTCGATGAAATTCATCGGTATTGCACTGGGCGCCGCGCTGTCGGCGATGGCGACCGCTGCTTCGGCTGATGTGGTCAGGCATCCGATTCCCAACTCGACCTTCCCGATCGCGCAGGCCGTGACCGTCACCGGCAACACCACGACGGTCTATGTCAGCGGCCAGGTGCCGCCGGTCGCCAACAAGGATGCCGATCCGTCGAGCCCGCAGGCCTATGGCGATACCAAGACCCAGACCGTCGGCGTGCTCAACCGCATCAAGGCCATTCTGGAAGGTCAGGGGCTCGGCATGGGCGATGTCGTCAAGATGCAGGTGTTCCTGGTCCACAACACGGCTGCGCCGATGGACTTCAAGGCTTTCATGGAGGGCTACACCCAGTTCTTCGGCGGCAGCCAGCCAAACCTGCCGGCGCGCTCGGTGGTCGGCGTCGCGGCGCTCGCCAATCCCGGCTTCTTGGTCGAGATCGAGGTGATTGCGGCCAAATAAGGACGCCAAATGCGTGCGCGAAAGCGCGGAGCATGCGCGCGGAAATTGAAGGGCTCGCCGTCTTGCCAAAGCGCGTGCCGCCTGTCTGAATTCATCCCCAATCAGGTGGTGGAATTCTGGGAGAGCACGATGTCGCACAGGCCCCGAAACATGGTTCGATCGCTGCAGATCGCGGCAGCGTTCGCTCCGCTCCTGCTCGCGTCCGGCGCCAGCGCGCAGGGACTGACCGAGCAGCAGCAATTTGCCCGCGGCATCTACCAGGAGCTGGTCGAGATCAACACGACCACCGCGACCGGCGATACCCAGAAGGCGGCGGAGGCGATGGGCGCGCGGCTGCGCGCGGCGGGCTTTCCCGAGGGCGACGTCCACGTGTTCTCGCCCGCCCCGCACAAGGGCAATCTGGTGGCACGGCTGCACGGCTCCGGTGCGCGCAAGCCGATCCTGCTGGTCGCCCATATCGACGTCGTCCCCGCCCTCCGCGAGGACTGGTCGGTCGATCCGTTCAAACTCACCGAGCAGGACGGCTATTTCTATGGCCGCGGCTCGAGCGACGACAAATACATGGCGTCGGCCTTCATCACCAACCTGATCCGCTACAAGAAGGAGAGCTACAAGCCGGACCGCGACATCATCGTCGCGCTCGAGACCGACGAGGAGATCCTCGATGCCAACGGTCTCGGCATGCAGTGGCTGATCAAGAACCACCGCGACCTGATCGACGCCGAGTTCGCGCTCAACGAAGGCGGCGGCGTCGGCCTGAAGAACGGCAAGGCGATCCGCAACAGCGTGCAGACCAGCGAGAAGGTCTCGATCGGCTATCAGCTCACCGTGAAGGATCGCGGTGGCCATAGCTCGCTGCCGCGCAAGGACAACGCGATCTATCGGCTCGCCGAAGGCCTGGTGCGGCTCTCCAACTACGACTTCCCGATGAATCTCAACGAGACGACGCGGATCTATTTCACCAAGACCGCCGAGGTCGACAAGTCGCATGCCGACGATATCAAGGCAATCCTGGCACCGCAGCCCGATCCGGCGGCGCTGGCGCGATTGTCGGAGAATCCTGGCTACAACGCGCAGCTCCGCACCACCTGCGTCGCGACCATGCTGGAAGGCGGCCACGCCATCAATGCGCTGCCGCAGCTGGCGACCGCCAAGGTGAATTGCCGGATTCTGCCCGGCGAGCCGGTCGAAGGCGTTCAGGCGACGATCGAGCGCGTGCTCGCCGACAAGCAACTCGAAGTGACCCCGACCGGAAAAGCCGTGTTGAGCCCGCCGTCGCCTTTGAACGAAGAGATCATGGGATCGGTCGAGAAGCTGTCGAAGGAGTTCTGGCCGAATGCCGAAATCGTCCCGGTGATGAGCACCGGCGCCACCGACGGCAGCTATCTGCGCAATGCCGGAATTCCGACCTATGGTCACTCAGGGCTCGGCGCCGATGTCGACGACAACCGGAACCATGGCAAGGATGAGCGCGTGCTCGTCAAATCATTCTACGAGGGCGAGGAGTATCTCTATCGCCTGGTCAAGATGCTCGCCGGCGGGAAATGATGGCTGACAGCAAGGCAAAGACACGGGTTGCGGTCGCCGGCCTCGGCGCGATCGGCACCGATGTCGTCAAGGCGCTCGATCGGGGCATCGAGGGCCTGACGCTGGTTGCGGTGTCGGCGAACAGCCCGGACAAGCACCGCGGCTGGATCGCGGAGCTCAAGTCTGCGCCGAAGCTGGTGCCGATCGATGAGCTTGCCGAGCTCGCCGACATCGTGGTCGAGTGTGCGCCGAGCAAGCTGGTGCGCGCGATCGTGGCGCCGGTGGTCGAGCGCGGCAAGACCGCGGTCGTGCTCAGCGTCGGCGCGCTGTTGCAGAACGAGGACCTGGTCGATCTCGCGAAAGCGCATGGCGGCCAGATCATCGTGCCGACCGGCGCGCTGATCGGGCTCGATGCCGTGACTGCGGCTGCGGTCGGGACCATCCATTCGGCAAGGCTCGTGACGCGGAAGCCGGTCGCTGGCCTCATCGGCGCGCCGCATCTGGTCGAGAACAACATCCGGATCGATGACATCACGGAACCGCTGCGCGTCTTCGAGGGCAGCGCGCGCGACGCGGCGAAGGGCTTTCCGGCCAATCTCAACGTCGCGGTGGCGCTGTCGCTCGCCGGCATCGGCCCCGATCGCACCCGGGTCGAGATCTGGGCGGATCCGACGGTGACACGCAACACCCACCGGATCGAGGTCGATTCCGATTCCGCGCGATTCTCGATGATGATCGAGAACATCCCCTCGGAGAATCCCAAGACCGGCCGCATCACGGCGCTGTCGGTGATCGCCTGCCTGCGCAAGCTGCGCGCGTCGTTGCGGATCGGGACGTGATGAAGATCGGGCCCGACGATCTCTTGCTGATCATCGACGTGCAGAACGATTTCTGCCCGGGCGGCGCGCTGGCGGTGGCCGACGGCGATGCCGTCGTGCCTGTCGTCAACCGGCTCGCCGGGCGCTTCGACCATGTCGTGCTGACCCAGGACTGGCACCCGGCAGGCCACAGCTCGTTTGCGAGCTCGCATCCGGGCGCGGCAGCGTTCTCCTCGGTCGCCATGCCCTATGGGCCGCAGACGCTGTGGCCGGATCATTGCATCCAGGGCACGGCGGGCGCCGCGTTTCATCCCGACCTCGTAACCGACCGGGCCGAGCTCGTGATCCGCAAGGGGTTCCGGGCCGCGATCGATTCCTATTCGGCGTTCTTCGAGAACGACCGGACAACCCCGACCGGGCTCGCCGGTTATCTGCGCGAGCGCGGCCTCAAGCGCGTCGTGATGGCCGGGCTCGCGACGGATTTTTGCGTGCAGTATTCGGCGCTCGATGCGCGGCGGCTCGGGTTCGAGACCGCGGTCGTGCTGGCGGGCTGCCGCGCCATCGATCTCGGCGGTTCGCTTGCTGCCGCCACGGCGGCGATGCGCGAGGCCGGCGTGGCGCTCGTTGACGAGATTCCCTGAGCGTGGCCGGGTCGGGGCAAAAACCATTGTTTTAACTGGCCTTTTGTTCTAATCCCCAGCCGTTGATGATCACGCGCAGCGGAGCTTTCGTGTCAGGACAGGTTTTGCGGATAGGGACGCGCAAGAGCGCGATGGCGCTCGCGCAGACGGACGAGGTCGCGCGGCTGCTGCGCGCCTCGGCGGGCGACCTTGCCGTCGAGATCGTCAAGTTCGAGACCCGCGGCGACCAGGACCAGACCAGCAAGCTGTTGCGTCACGGCGGCAAGGGCGGCGCCTTCGTCGCCGAGATCCGCGAAGCCATGCGTGCCGGCACGCTGCAGGCGGCGATGCATTCGCTGAAGGACGTGCCGGGCAATGAGGAGACGCCGGGTCTCGTCCTTGCCGCGATGCTGGCGCGCGATGCCGCCAATGACAGCCTCGTGTTGCGGCCGGGCCTGTCGCTGGATGCGTTTCGCGCCTCGCGCGGCAAGGGCTTCATGATCGGCACCAATGCCGTGCGCCGCGCCGCCTATCTGCGGCGGCTGTTTCCGGAGGCGACGGTCATTCATTTCCGCGGTGCCGCCGACACGCGAATTGCAAAACTCGATCGCGCTGCCAAGCAGCGGCTGCCCGATGGCGGCGAGGTGGGGCCGGCGGATGCGCTGGTGATGGCGCGTTCCGGCCTCGAGCGCATCGGCATGACCGCGCGGATCGCGCATGACTTCTCCGTCGACGAGATGCTTCCGGCGGTCGGTCAGGGCATCGTCGCGGTCGAATGCGTCGAGACCGACTGGGCGACGCGGGCGCGGCTTGCCGGGATCGACAACGCGCAGTCGCGGCTTGCCGCCGAGGCCGAGCGCGAGGTGCTGTGGGTGCTCAACGGCCATTGCAATTCGCCGATCGCCGGCCACGCCACGCTCGCCGGAAACGAGCTGACGCTGCGCGCCTCGGTGCTCGACGAGGCCGGTGCCGGCTTCATCGAGGTGACGCGGCGCGGACCGGCGGACCGGCCGCGCGAACTCGGTCGCGCCGTCGGGATGGAGCTGCTCGCGAAGGGTGCCGCCGAGATCATCGCCCGCACCCGGGTGGACGAGTAGCGTCCGCCGCTACGCTCGCAACGGCCAGCTGCCGATGATGCGGAAGCGGGATGCGCTGTCGGCTTGCTTGAACAGCGCGATGCGGTCGATTGCGAGCGTCGCAAGGTCGATCGCCGCGAACCGCTCGCGCAGCCGCGCCACGATCGGGCCCCGCCGCTCCTCGCTCAATCGTCCCGTCAGGGTCATGTGGAAGCGGAATTCCTCCATGACATAAGGATAGCCCCAGCGATCGAGATAGTCGCGCTGCCGCGCAGTGAGCCGGTCGGGTCTGCGCCGCGCGCGATCTTGCGGCGTCAGCGGCGGACGGAAGGTGTCGAATTCGGTGACGCAATCGGCGGCAAGCTGTTGAAGATCATCCGAGCGGCTCGCCGGGATCACGGCAATGAAGCCGCTGATGGCATCGACCACAGGCGCGATCACGGGAATGTGCCGTGCGCGCCCGGCGAAGGCAGCGCAGGCGTCGACAAGCTCGGACTCGTTCGCGCCATCGGCGAGCGCGGTCGGCGCCTTCAGTGTGGCGTGAAAGCCGTATTTGCGCGGATCCTCCGTTACCTCGCGCCAGTCCGGCGCGACGCCATCGGGAAACGGCAGGTCGTCGCCCGACACGGCGTCGTAGCCGAGCAGCGTCGAGCCGAAGCGGTGCAGGGCGCTGTCGGGCGACGGCGCATAATAGATCGCGTAGCGCGGAGTGTTGGCCATGGCAGCAGAATAGGTCCTGACTATGCTGCCGCAACCGTTTTGCGCGGGGCGAGCGAGTGAACGAGGCAGCTCGCATCAGCCAGATGCACCAACCGTCCGGCTGATATTACGGCGACGATGCGCGGCCGCTGCGGCACCTTGTCGTCGACGACGATGATGTCGGCGCGGCGGCCCGCGGCAATCACGCCGCGATCGGCAAGCCCGGCCGCGCGTGCCGGCGCCGACGAGATCAGGTCCCAGGCCTTGGTGAGCGGCAGGATGCCATCGGCGGCGAGGCGGAACGCGGCGAGCAGTTGCGCCGGATAATAGTAGTCCGACGCCAGCACCGAGCAGAGGCCCTGTGCGATCATGTCGGATGCCTTGGTCCAGCCGGTGTGGCTGCCGCCGCGCACCACATTGGGCGCCCCGAACACGATGAAGTCGCCCGCGGCCGCGGCATCGCGCGCGGTGTCTTCATTGACGGGGAATTCGGCGATCGTGGCGCCGAGCGCGCGAAACTCCTGGCGCATCGCGGGGGTGTTGTCGTCATGCGAGAGCATCCGAATGTTCGCCGCGCGTGCTGCGGCCGCCAGTCGCGCGATCGAGGCGGGCACCACGGGACGGCGCGCCACGATCCGATCGAGCATGTCGTTGACGGCTTCGACGGAGAGTCCGGTGCGTTCGGCCAGCTGGTTGCGCTTCTTCGGCTTGACGTTGCTGTGGTCGTTGAAGGCGAACAGGTCGATGCGGCCTTCGGTGAGCCATTGAATGATCTCGGCTTCGGCTTCGAGATTGTGGGTCTCGTGACGCAGGTGGAAGCGCGTATCGGCGGCGAGCTGCGGCCGCAGCGCCTCGATCGCATCGAGCAGCTTGCGCGCGTTCTCCGCGCTGCGCAGGCCGGGCTCCCACGACCAGGTCGTGCCATGGAAGACGGTGGTGATGCCGTTGGCGATCGCTTGCCGGTCGCTGTCGATGAGCGCCACGTCGGTCGGGAAATCGACGCCGGGGCGCGGCATCATCTGCCGCTCGAACGCATCGCCGTGCAGATCGATGATGCCGGGCAGCACCAGCAGGCCGCCGGCATTGATGTGGAGCGCGGCGCGGCCCTGTTCGGCGTCGAGCGCGCCGATGTCGCGGCCTGAGGTCCGCAGCGAAGTCTCGACCAAGGCACCGTCAACCAGCGCGCGTCCGCCCTCGATGAAAATGTCCGTCACGATACGGTGCTCCGTTATTTATTCCGTGATTGGGATACGGCCTCGGCCTCGTACTTGTCGAGAAATTCCTCGACCGCGAGCTTGCGGAAGTCGGGCAGGACACGACGAAGTGTTTCGTGATCCCAGTCCCACCACGCGAGTGCTGTCAGGCGATCCGCTGCTGTCTCGGAGAAGCGCCGCTTGACCGGACGCGCCGGATTACCGGCAACGATGGTGTAGGCGGGCACATCCTTGGTCACGATCGCGCCTGCAGCGACGACAGCGCCGGTTCCGACGTTCCGGCCCGGCAGCAGGATCGCACCGTGACCGATCCAGACGTCATGGCCGATATGCACGTGATGCGCACGTCGCCAGTTGAAGAAGTCGGTGTCGTCGCTCTCGCCGGGAAAATAGGCGCTGGCGCGGTAGGTGAAATGCGCCTGGGTCGCGCGATGCATCGGGTGGTTGCCGGGATTGATGCGGGTCATCGCGGCGATCGAGCAGAACTTGCCGATCGAGGTGTAGGTGATCTGGCTGTCGTTCACGACGTAGGAATAGTCATCCATGCTGACTTCAAGCAGGATGGTGCGCGCGCCGACCTCGGTATATTTGCCGAGCTTGCTCTCGCGCACCGACGCAGTCGGGTCGATCGTCGGCACAACCGAGAGTGTTTTTCCGGCCATCAGGGCCTCCGCAAATCTTGTAAATCTTTGGCTTCCGGGGAGATGCGGGCTCGTCATCGGGATGCTTGATGACAACATCATGACGTTGCAATGACGTCAAACGAACGGCAGGGGAGGGGTGTGGACGATCGCCGCACTGCAATGTCACGTCACATAACTGTCAAGCACCGGGGATAGCGATGGCCCAACGCGACGCGGTTGGAGCATTGCATGCTGGTGGTGGAAGGTTTGACGTGCCGGTTCGGCACAAAGGCCGCAGTCGATAACGCATCCTTTTCGATCGCGCCGGGCAGCTTCGTCGGCGTGATCGGCCGCTCCGGTGCCGGCAAGTCGACATTGCTGCGGATGATCAACCGTCTCGCCGACCCGACCTCCGGCCGCATCCTGTTTGAAGGCACCGATGTCACCGCGCTGCGCGGCAAGGCGCTGCGGCAGTGGCGGGCGCGCTCGGCGATGATCTTCCAGCAATTCAACCTCGTCGGGCGTCTTGACGTGCTGACCAACGTGCTGATGGGCCGGCTTGCGCAGATCCCGTCCTGGCGTTCGCTGGCGCAGGTCTGGCCGGAGCAGGACAGGGCGCTTGCGCTGTCGGCGCTCGAGCAGTTCGACATCGCCCAGCTCGCGGCGCAGCGCGCCGACCAGCTCTCCGGCGGCCAGCAGCAGCGGGTCGCGATTGCCCGCGCGCTGGTGCAGGAGCCCGACATCATTCTTGCCGACGAGCCGATCGCCTCGCTCGATCCGCGCAACACCAAGATTGTGATGGATGCGCTGCTGCGCATCAACAAGCATTTCGGCATCACGGTGCTCTGCAACCTGCATTCCCTCGACCTGGCGCGAACCTATTGCGATCGCCTGATCGGCATGGCGGCGGGTCGCGTGGTGTTCGACGGCGCCCCCGCGGCGCTGACCGACCACATTGCCCGCGAGCTCTATGACCTCGAGGCCAATGACGTCATGGGCGCGGCACCGCTGCCCGTGCCCGATGGCGCAACTGCTCCGGCGCTCGGCACCGCAGCCGCGGCCTGAGCGGCGCATTTTCGAGAAACAGGGCAACCGGGCATTTCGCCCGGCCAACAGGCGTAACTACCAAAGAGGGGTAACATGATCACTCGTCGCATCATTCTGGCCGGCGCCGCTGCGCTGGCATTCGCAGGATCGGCTTCGGCCGAGGACTGGAAGACCAAGTATCCGGAGATCACCTTCGCGGTGATCCCCGCCGAGAACGGCTCCGGCGTTACCGAGCGCTACGGTCCGCTCACCGAATATCTGTCGAAGGAACTCGGCATCAAGGTGACCCTGCGCGTCGCCAACGACTACGCAGCCGTCATCGAGGGCCAGCGCGCCGGCAACATCCACATCGGTTACTACGGCCCGGCGTCGTTCGCCCGCGCCCGCCTCACCGGCGTCAAGACCGACGCGTTCGTGATCGACGTCAATGCCGACGGTTCGAAGGGCTATTATTCGGTGTTCTACGTGCTCGCCAAGAGCCCGTACCAGAAGGTCGAAGACCTCAAGGGCAAGAATATCGGCCTGGTCGATCCCAACTCGACCTCCGGCAACAACATGCCGCGTTTCAAGCTGAACCAGATGGGGATCGATCCGGAGACCTACTTCTCCAAGGTCGTCTTCACCGGCAGCCACGAGAACGCTGTGCTGGCGCTGGCGCAGGGCACCGTCGACGTCGCCGCCAACTGGTGGAATGCCGACGATGATTCCAACCTGACCCGCATGCTCGCCAAGAACATGGTGAAGTCGAGCGACGGCACGCCGCTGAAGAAGGAGGACTTCCGCATCATCGTGAAGTCCGACCTGATCATCAACTCGCCCTACGCCTATCTCGAGAGTCTTCCCGACGACATGAAGGCGAAGATCAAGCAGGCCTTCCTCGACATGCCGACGAAGGATCCGGAAGCCTTCAAGAAGCTGTCCGACGGCAAGAACCGTCCATGGCAGCCAGTCACCAACGCCGACTACGACAAGACCATCGAGCTGATCAAGTTCGTCGACGCTCTGCGCAAGAAAGGCTCCTGATCGCACGTCGCTGCTGAATTGGGCCGGGTTTCGACAACCCGGCCCTTTTCGTTCACCCCTCGAGCAGACTGGCCCGCATCGATGGCGACCGCCATTTCCATCCTTCCCGCGCAGCAATTGGCGACGCTGAACGATGCCTATCGCAAGGCGGTCGCGCGCAAGCGGCTGAAGGTAACGGTGGCGGCCGCGGTGTTCTGCGCGGCGCTTTTTATCGCGGCGCTCGGCGCCGAGGTGAATCTGCACACGTTCTTCACCTATTTCGGCAACTTCGTCAGCTATTTCGACCGCATCCTGACGCTGGATTCCGGTGCCCGGGTCTGGACCGATCCGGTGGAATGGTTCTGGGGTCTGAAGAAATGGCTCCGGCTGCTCGGTGAGACCCTCCTGATCAGCTATGTCGGCACCTTGACCGGTGCCGTGTTCGCCTTTGCGCTGAACTTCTTCGCCGCCCAGAACACCTCGCCGGGACCGTGGGTGCGCTTTACCGTCCGTCGCCTGCTCGAATTCGCCCGCACCGTGCCCGGCATCGTGTTCGCGCTGATCTTCGTGATCGCGTTCGGCCTCGGGCCGATGGCCGGCGTGCTGGCGATTGCGATCCACACCACCGGGGCGCTCGGCAAGCTGTTCGCCGAAATCGTCGAGAATGCCGACATGAAGCCGGTCGAGGGCATCCGCTCCACCGGCGCGAGCTGGCTGTCCTGCATGCGCTTTGCCATCCTGCCGCAGGTCTCGGCGGGCTACGCCAGCTATGCGCTGCTGCGCTTCGAGATCAATGTCCGCGAGGCGTCGGTGATGGGCTTCGTCGGCGCCGGCGGCATCGGGCAGGAGCTGGTAGTCGCGATCCGCAAGTTCTACTATTCCGACGTCAGCGCGATCCTCGTCACCATCATCGTCACCGTCTTCATCATCGACATCTCGACCGGCTGGCTGCGCGGCCGGCTGTTCGGCAAGGAAACCCGCCGATGAGCCAGCTGCCGAAGCCGGACACCGCGGAATTGCGCGGGAAATACCCCGGCGTGTTCGAACGTCCGGCGTCGGCACGGCTGGCGCTGCCGGCCGTGATCGTGGCGGCGCTCGCGATCTTCGCATACGGCCTGGTCGATCTCGACTTCTCGCCAGCGAAGCTGATCACGGGGATGAGCCAACTCGGCTGGATCACCATGATGATGATCCCGCCGAATCCCGGCGCGTCGTTCCCGCTCTACATGCAGGCGCTCGGCGAGACCCTGTCGATCGCGCTGCTCGGCACCACGCTTGCGGCCCTCTTTGCGCTGCCGGTCAGCCTCTTGGCGGCGCGCAACATCATCCCCTCGAACCTGATCCGCTTTCCGGTGCGCCGCTTCCTGGATTCGATCCGCGGCGTCGATACGTTGATCTGGGCGCTGGTCTGGATCAACGTCGTCGGCCTCGGCCCGTTTGCCGGTGTGCTGGCGATCATGGTCTCCGACTTCGGCGCGTTCGGAAAGCTGTTCTCCGAGGCGATCGAGGCGGCGGACCGCAAGCAGGTCGAGGGCATCCGCGCTTCCGGCGGCAACGCGCTGCATGAAATCCGCTTCGGGCTGCTGCCGCAGGTGCTGCCTGTGATCGCCGGGCAGGTGCTCTATTTCATCGAATCGAACACGCGTTCGGCCACCATCATCGGCATCGTCGGCGCCGGCGGCATCGGGCTGCAGCTCGCCGAGCAGATCCGGGTGCTGGAATGGCAGAAGGTGTCGTTCCTGATCCTGATGATCCTGATTGCGGTCGCCGCGATCGATTTCATCTCGAGCAAGCTGCGCTTTGCCATCATCGGCCAAAGGGCGGTGGTGTAGGACGTCACCTCGCCCCGCGCTTGCGGGGAGAGGTCGGATTGCGCTCGGCGATGCGAAGCATCGTCCGGTGCAATCCGGGTGAGGGGTTTGTCCCCGTACTCACATCTGTCGGATTCGCGGAGGCAGCCCCTCGCCCCAACCCTCTCCCCGCAAGAGCGGGGCGAGGGAGTAGAGAGATCAGCTATTCTCGACGAGAAACTCCACGCGCTCGGCGGCGAAGCGCGAGCGCTTGGTCACCAGCGGGCGGTCCAGCATATCGACATCGGTCGCGTCGACCACCAGCACCGGCCGGCCCAGCGGCAGATCGAGCCGTGCGGCGTCGGTCGCATCGGCAATCGCCGCGGTGATCCGGGTCGAGGCGCGGTGGTAATCCTTCACGCCGTAATGCCCGAGCAGCTTCGTCATCGACCGGACGTCGGCGAACACGCTGCCTGCATCGGGAAAGCGCTCGGCCGACAGCCAGGTGGTGGAAACGCAGATCGGCGTCCGGTCGGCGAGACGCACCGCTTCGATCCGGATCAGCGGCGCGCCAATCTTCAAGCCCAGCTCGCGCGCGATGCCGCGATTGGCAACATCGCTGCCTGCATCGATCAGCTGGCCGCGCGGCTCGTGGCCGCCGGCGCCGACGATCTCCGAGAATCGCGTGCGTGAGCGCAGCGGGTAGGCAAGGCGCTGGGCTTCGACATAGGTGCCGCTGCCGCGCTCGGCGCGCACCAGGCCGCGCTCCGCCAGTGCGGCGAGCGCCCGCCGCACGGTGTGGCGGTTGACCCGGTAAGTCTCGGCGATCTCCATCTCGCCGGGCAGCTTTTCGCCCGCGGCAAAGCGGCCGTCGGCGATGCCGCGCTCGATGCCGTCAGCGACCTGCCGCCACAAGGCGACGCCGGAACTTTCCTGCATGCTCATGGCGCGGTGATACCAGAAATCTTCGGTTTGTCACGAAACAGTCATGGCACTCGGCTATCAAGTTGTCTATTATCATAGACAACTTGATGCAAGCAAGGTTGCCCATGAATTCGACCGGACCCGACAGCAGACAGGCCCAGCGCAAGGCCGCGATGACGGTGCTGGCGCACTCCGCCGCGGCCGATATCGCAGGCAGGCTGGCGGCGATCGCAGTACCCACGCATGAAAACCTGCGCGAGCCGGAGAATGGCCTCGTGATGATGCGCGGGCGGATCGGCGGCGACGGTGCGCCGTTCAACGTCGGCGAGGCGACGGTGTCGCGCGCGGCGGTGCGGCTTGCGACCGGCGAGGTGGGCTTCGGCTACACGCTCGGCCGCGATGCGCACAAGGCGCAGATGATCGCGCTGTGCGACGCCATGGTGCAATCGGCGGAGCTGTCCGGCGAGGTCGAAGCGAAGGTGATCGCGCCGCTGCGTGTTGCCATGAATGCCGAACGCGCCCGCAAGGCCGCGGAGACCGCGGCGACGCGGGTTGATTTCTACACCATGGTGCGCGGTGAGGGATGATGCAATGACGACGATTGCCGAAATGCCCGCAGGGTTTGCCGACAAGGTGCTGTCGGCGCAATCCACGTTCCGCTCCGTGATGGATGCGATGGCGCGCCCAGGCAGCGTGCAGCGTGTCGCCGCTGATGTCGGAACGCCGGCCGGGATGATGCGCGGCTCGGCCGCGATCGCGCTGACGCTGTTCGATCACGATACGCCGATCTGGCTCGATGCCGCGATGTCGGCGACGCTGGACGTCGCCCGCTGGCTGAAGTTTCACGCCAGCGCGCCGGTGGTCGCGGATTCCGCGATCGCAAGCTTTGCGCTGATCGGCGATGCCGCAAACCTGCCGGCGCTGGAGCGTTTCGCGTTCGGCAGCAGCGAATATCCTGACCGGTCGACCACTCTGATCCTGCAGGTCGACAGCCTGACGCAGGGGCCGGCCTTCGAGCTGAAAGGTCCCGGCATCGACGGCAGCGCGCTGTTGCAGGCGATGATCAAGCCGCGCGACCTGTTCCAGCGGCTGTCGATCAATGAAGCGCTGTTCCCGCGCGGCATCGACGTCGTGCTGGTCCAGGACGACAAGATTGTCGCGATCCCGCGCACCACGCGGCTGATCGCAAGCGGAGTGTGAGCGATGTATGTAGCCGTCAAGGGAGGCGAGCGCGCCATCGAGAACGCTCATCGGCTGCTCGCGCATGAGCGGCGCGGCGATCGCGATGTGCCCGAGGTGACGCTGGCGCAGATCTCCGAGCAGCTCGCGCTCGGTGTCGACCGCGTGATGACCGAAGGCTCGCTCTACGATCGCGAGCTTGCGGCGCTCGCGATCAAGCAGGCGCGCGGCGACATGATAGAGGCGATCTTCCTGGTTCGCGCCTTCCGCGCCACGCTGCCGCGTTTCGGCGCCACCGAGCCGGTCAATACCGGCGAGATGCAGGTGCGGCGGCGCATCTCCTCGACCTTCAAGGACGTTCCGGGCGGCCAGATCCTGGGGCCGACCTTCGATTACACCCATCGCCTGCTCGATCCGCAGCTCGCGGAAGGCTTTGTGCCGGAGCAGCCGGCGACCGCGGAAGCCTCGCAGGCGGCAACGCCGCGGGTCACCGACATTCTCGGCCGCGACGGCTTGATCGAATCGTCGCCGCAGGCGGACGCCGACGCGCCGGTCGGCGACCTCACGCGCGAGCCGCTGAGCTTCCCGGCCGATCGCGATCTGCGGCTGCAGAATCTGGCGCGCGGCGACGAGGGCTTCCTGCTCGCGCTCGGCTATTCGACGCAGCGCGGCTACGGCCGCAATCATCCCTTCGCCGGCGAGATCCGCTTCGGAGAGGTCGAGGTCGAATTCTCAGCCGAGGACGTCGGCTTCGCGGTGCCGCTCGGCTCGATCGAGCTGACCGAGTGCCAGATGGTCAACCAGTTCAAGGGCTCGACCACCGAAGCGCCGTGCTTCACCCGCGGCTATGGCCTCGCGTTCGGCCAGAGCGAGCGCAAGACCATGTCGATGGCGCTGGTCGACCGCGCGCTCCGCGCACGCGAGCTCGGCGAGGAGGCGGAAGCGCCGGCGCAGGACGAGGAATTCGTGATGTCGCACTCCGACAATGTCCAGTCGACCGGCTTCGTCGAGCATCTCAAGCTGCCGCATTACGTCGACTTCCAGTCCGAGCTCGGCCTGCTGCGCAAGCTGCGGCAGGAGTTCGCGGAGGCCAATGAGGCCGTGGAAATGCAGGAGGCCGCGGAATGAACGCGCCGACGTACAATTTTGCCTATCTCGACGAGCAGACCAAGCGGATGATCCGCCGCGCGATCCTGAAGGCGATCGCGATCCCCGGCTATCAGGTGCCGTTCGCGAGCCGCGAGATGCCGATGCCCTATGGCTGGGGCACCGGCGGCGTGCAGGTGACGGCGGCGATCCTCGGCCCCGACGACGTGCTGAAGGTGATCGACCAAGGTTCGGACGATACCACCAACGCGATCTCGATCCGCAAGTTCTTCGGCAAGACCGCGGGTGTCGCGACCACGACCTCGACCACGGACGCGACCGTGATCCAGACCCGGCACCGCATTCCCGAGGCGTCGCTGCACGCCGGACAGGTGCTGGTCTATCAGGTGCCGATCCCCGAGCCGCTGCGCTTTCTCGAGCCGCGCGAGACCGAGACGCGGCGCATGCACGCGCTCGCCGAATACGGGCTGATGCATGTCAAGCTCTACGAGGACATCGCGCGCTTCGGCCACATCGCGACCGCCTACGCCTATCCGGTGAAGGTCAACGCACGCTACGTGATGGACCCGTCGCCGACGCCGAAATTCGACAATCCGAAGATGGACAATTGCGCGGCGCTGCAGCTGTTCGGCGCCGGCCGCGAGAAGCGCATCTACGCGATCCCGCCCTACACCAGCGTGGTCTCGCTGGATTTCGAGGATCATCCGTTCACGCGCTACCGCTTCAACGCGCCCTGCGCGCTGTGCGGCGCCGATAATTCCTATCTCGACGAGATCGTCACCGACGACAAGGGCGGGCGGATGTTCGTCTGCTCCGATACCGACTTCTGCGAGCAGCGCCAGGCCGCCGGCCATCACGGCACCGAGAGCGCGGCGCCGCACAAGGAGAAGGCGCATGTCTGAGCTCTCGAGCCTCGACAATGATCAGCCGCTGCTGGTGGCGGAGGGGCTTGCCAAGAATTACGGCCGGCTCCCGGCCTGCCGCGATGTCTCGTTCGCGCTCTATCCCGGTGAAGTGCTGGCGATTGTCGGTGAGTCCGGTTCGGGCAAGTCGACCCTGCTGCAACTGCTCTCCGCGCAGCTCGCGCCGAGCGCTGGGCGGGTGTCCTACCGGATGCGCGACGGCGTGCTGCGCGATCTCGCCGAACTCGACGAAGCGGAGCGGCGCTTCCTGTTCCGCACCGACTGGGGCTTTGTGCATCAGGACCCGGCGCAGGGCCTCCGCATGGGCGTTTCGGCCGGCGCCAATGTCGGCGAGCGGCTGATGGCGGTCGGCTGGAATCACTATGGCCGGATCCGCGACACCGCGTCGACCTGGCTCGATCGGGTCGAGATCGATGTCGGCCGCATCGACGATGCGCCGAAGACCTATTCGGGCGGCATGCGGCAGCGTCTGCAGATCGCGCGCAACCTCGTCACCGAGCCGCGGCTGGTGTTCATGGACGAGCCGACCGGCGGCCTCGACGTCTCGGTGCAGGCGCGCCTGCTCGACCTCATGCGCAATCTCGTCAGCGAGCTCGGCCTTGCCGCCATCGTCGTGACCCACGATCTCGCGGTCGCGCGCCTGCTGTCGCATCGCGTGATGGTGATGAAAGGCGGCCGCGTCATCGAGACCGGTCTCACCGACCAGGTGCTCGATGATCCCCGCGAGCCCTATACGCAGCTGCTCGTTTCCTCGATACTTCCGCCATGAGCTTGCCAATGACCGCGATGATCGAACTTGCCAACGCCGAGAAGACCTTCACCATGCATCTGCAAGGCGGCGTCGAGCTGCCGGTGGTGCGGGGCGTCTCGTTCCACGCCGATCCGGGCGAGTGCGTGGTGCTGTCCGGCCCGTCGGGCGCCGGCAAATCCTCGATCCTGAAGATGATCTTCGGCAATTATCGCTGCGACAGCGGCCGGATCGGCATTCGCCACCGCGGCACGGTGGTCGACCTCGCGACCGCCGAGCCGCGGCAGGTGCTGAGCATCCGCCGCTCGACCATCGGCTATGCCAGCCAGTTCCTGCGCGCGGTGCCGCGGGTGGCGACGATCGACGTCGTCGCCGAGCCGCTGATCGTCAACGGCGTGGCGCGCGAGGAGGCCCGCGATCGCGCCGGGAAATTGTTGCGCCGGCTCAACATTCCGGAGCGGCTGTGGACCTTGCCGCCCTCGACCTTCTCCGGCGGCGAGCAGCAGCGCGTCAACATCGCGCGCGGCTTCATCTCGGACCTCCCGATCCTGCTGCTGGACGAGCCGACCGCTTCGCTCGATGCGGCGAATCGCGCAGTGGTGGTCGAGCTGATTGCGGAGAAAAAGACCAGGGGAGTCGCGATGGTCGCGATTGTCCATGACGACGAAATCCGCCATCTGATTGCCGATCGCATCGTCGATGTGACCTCGTTCGCCTGCTGCTGCCTGAAGGACCGTTTGAAATGATCGCCAAGCAAGACACCATCATCGGCAACGCCCGGCTGGTCCTCGCCGATCGCGTGATCGAGCAGGGCTGGGTTGCGATATCAGACGGCAAGATCGCCGAATTCGGCGAGGGCAAGGCGCCCGAGGCAGCCGAGGATGCCGGCGGCGATCTCCTGATGCCCGGGCTGATCGAGCTGCACACCGACCACCTCGAGATGCACTACGTGCCACGGCCGAAGGTGTTCTGGAATCCGGTCGCGGCCGTGATCTCCTATGACGGCCAGCTCGCGACCTCGGGCATCACCACGGTGCTGGATTCGCTGCGGGTCTGGCGCGAGGACGGCGCCGAGGACGTCGACGGCCGCGCCGGCGTGCTGGCGGCGGCGATCTCGGCCGCGCGCGAGGAGGACCTGCTGCGGGCCGATCACTTCCTGCATCTGCGCTGCGAGGTGCCGATGCCTGACGTCGTCGCCGAGGCCAAGGAGCTGATCGAGCGGCCCGACGTGCGGCTGATGTCGCTGATGGACCATACGCCGGGCCAGCGCCAGTTCCGCGACGAGGTGAAGCTGCGCGACTACTACCGCGGCAAGGGCGGCGGCATGACCGACGCCCAGCTCGACGTGCTGTTCGCACGGCGCTTCGCCTATCAGAAGGAATATGCCGTGGCCAACACCCGCGCGATCGTCGCGCTGGCGCATCAGTACAGGATTCCGCTGGCGAGCCACGACGACACCACGGATGAAAACGTGTTCGATGCCGTCAACGATAAGGTCGCGGTCGCGGAATTCCCGACCACGATGGAAGCCGCGCGCGGGCTGCATGGCGCCGGCATCGACATCCTGATGGGCGCACCGAACGTGGTGCGCGGCGGGTCACACTCCGGCAATATCGCCGCCGTCGATCTCGCCAATGAGGGCATGCTCGATATCCTGTCGTCGGACTACATCCCCTCCAGCCTGCTGATGGCGGCGCTGCAGCTGCCGCGGCATGTGCCGGCGATCGAACTTGCGTCCGCCGTCCGCACCGTGACCAAGACGCCCGCCGAGGCGGTCGGGCTCGCCGATCGCGGCGAGATCGCGGTCGGCAGACGGGCCGATCTGATCCGCGTGCATGTTGCGCGCGATCTGCCAGTCGTGCGCAGCGTCTGGCGCGAAGGAGCGAGGGTCGCATGAGCGAAATCCCTGCCGTCGCCGCGCAGCAGCACACCACCACGATCGGTCCGGGCCGGTTGATCCTGGTGGTCGGTCCGAGCGGCGCCGGCAAGGATACGCTGCTGGGGCTGGCGAAGGCGGCCTGCGCCGACGATCGCGACATCGTGTTTCCCCGCCGCCTGATCACCCGCCAGGCCTCGGCCTCGGAAGACAATGAAGAGGTCAGCGCGGAGGCCTTCCAGCGCGCGGCCGCCGCCGGCGACTACGCCATGCACTGGGAAGCACACGGCCATCGCTATGCGCTGTCGCGGGCGATCGACGATGAGATCCGCGCCGGGCGCACCGTGATCGCGAACGTCTCGCGCACGGTAATCGCGGCAGCGCGCCGTAACTATGCCAATGCCGTGGTTGTCTCGATCACGGCGCCGCTGGATGTGCTGGCGGCGCGGCTCGCGATGCGGGCACGCAGCAGCGACGGCCTTCTCGCGCAGCGGCTGGCCCGCACCGTCGACGAAAGCACGTCGACGCCTGATTTCACCATCGTCAATTCCGGCACCGCCGAATATCACGCGCGACAGCTTGTCCGCATCATCAAGGGCGAGCGTTGGGACGAGTAGAGCGTTTTCGAGCGAAGTGGATACCGGTTCGCATGAAGAAAACGCGTCAAAAAACAAACGAGGAGAACAGCACGAATGTCGGTGATCTCTACGATCGAGCAGCTTGAGGCGATCTACGGCTTCCCGAACGACGCGTCGACCGTGAAGGTCGCCGACCACGTAACGCCGCTCTATCGTGTGCTCATCGAGAAGTCGCCGTTCGTGTCGCTTGCGACCTCGGGGCCCGAGGGGCTCGATTGCTCGCCGCGCGGCGACCTGCCGGGCTTCGTGCGCATCCATGATTCGAAGACGCTGATGATGCCGGATCGCCGCGGCAACAATCGCTGCGATTCGCTGCGCAACATCGTTCGCGATCCTCGCGTCGGGCTGCTGTTCCTGATCCCGGGCTCGGGCAGCACGCTGCGCGTCAACGGCCGCGCCTATGTCACCGCCGAGCCGGAGCTCCTGGCCTCCTTCAAGATGGAAGGCAAGGCGCCGCGGACGGTGATCGTGATGAATGTCGACGAGATCTACTTCCAGTGCGCTCGCGCGATCGCGCGTTCCGACCTCTGGAATCCGGACAAGCGGGTCGATCCGAGGGCCTTGCCGACGCCGGGCCAGATCCTCGCCGAGATGAGCGAGCACACGGTCGGCGGCGAGAAATACGATCGCGAATGGCCGGAGCGCGCGCGACAGACGATGTGGTGACGAAAGAGGCGGCGGCTCAGGCCTTCGCCTGCTCATCGAAGGCCTTCAGCGACACTGCCGCGATCTCGCGCAGCGTGTTGCGGTCGGCGCCCGAGGAGGCCATCACGCACATGCCCGATGTGACCGCGGAGAGATAGCGGGCAAGCGTGACCGGATCGGCGCTTTCGCCCAAATCGCGTTCGGCCTTGGCGCGGACAAAGCGTTCGCGCAACTGGTCTTCGGTATGGGTGCGGCGCGCCGCCAGCTCGAATGGAACGTTTGCCGAGCCGGTGCCGCAGGCGAGGCCGCCCTGGACCAGCAGGCAGCCGGGCGGGTTGGCGGGATCGGTCTGGGCGTCCGCGTGCTCCATCAGAAATCGTTCGGCGACCTCTCGGGCGGTTGCGGCGCCCAAAACCTTTTCCATCCAGGCGTCGCGCTTTTCGGAGTAGCGGTCGAGCGCGGCCTTCAGCAGGCCTTCCTTGCTGCCAAAGGCGGCGTAGAGGCTCGGCGGATTGATGCTCATCGCCTCGGTGAGCTGCGCGATCGTGGTGCCCTCGTGAACCGTGGCGCCAGAACACGTCCATGGCCCGGTCCAAAGCGGCGTCCGCGTCGAAGGCGCGGGGGCGTCCCATTCCCATTTTTGTTGCTCCGTAAGCCGGGTGCCGTTTCTGTGACGGATTGTCCCTAGCTTATCCTCTTGTTGCACGTGATGTTTTCCGCGACTTCCCATTTCCCCGCGAATGAGATAATAAATTCATAGTGCTCGATATATAAGTATCTTGCGAACCGACGTCCAGCTCCACATCTGTAGCCAACACTACAGATATCTGGAGCGCGTGAATGCCTTCGTCAACCCAAAATCCCCGTTCCGGCCGTTTCCGACGCGTCGTCGGCGGTGTCGTGATCCTTGGCGCTCTCGCGGTGGCCGGTTCGATCGCGACCGGCCATTATTTCCACGCTGCGCAGGCGACCGGCGCCGCCGCCCCTGAACCGGCGGTGCCTGTGACCGTCGCCGTGATCCAGCCTCGCCCGACTACCCTGTTCGACGACTTCTCAGGCAGGCTTGAGGCCGTCGACCGCGTCCAGCTCCGGCCGCGGGTGGCCGGCGCGATCCTGGCGACCAATTTCACCGAGGGCGCGCTGGTGAAGTCCGGCGACATCCTGTTCAAGATCGATCCCGCGCCCTACGCGGCCGAGGTCGACCGCGCCCAGGCCCAGCTCGACGCCGCCAAGGCCCGTGCGGTGTTTGCCGCAAACGAGGTCGAGCGCGGCGCGCAACTGGTCGGCAACAACATCGTGACCAAGCGCGATTTCGACCAGCGCGACAACACCAATCGCGAGGCGATCGCCAACGTCAAGGCCGCCGAAGCCGCGCTGCAGACCGCAAAGCTCAATCTCGATTACACTGAGGTCCGCGCACCGGTCGATGGCCGGGTCGGCCGGATCGAGGTCACCGTCGGCAACCTCGTTGCGGCGGGCACGTCTTCGCCGGTCCTGACCTCGCTGGTCTCGGTCAATCCGATCTATGCGAGCTTCGATGCGGATGAGGAGGTCGTGCTGCGCGCGCTGAATTCAATCGCGGACGCCTCCGGCAAACGCGGCAATCTCGATCAGATCCCGGTCGACATGGTGACGTCGGGCGGCCTCGGCGCCAAGGGCCACATCCAGCTGATCGACAACCAGGTCAACGGGCAGAGCGGCACCATTCGCGTCCGCGCCGTGTTCAAGAACGAAGACGGCCGGCTGATCCCGGGGCAGTTCGCCCGCGTGCGCATGGGCCAGCCCAAGCAGCAGACGCTGGTGCTGATCGACGAGCGGGCCGTCGGCACCGACCAGGACAAGAAGTTCGTCATGCTGGTCGGCGACGACAGCCGCGCCGTGTACCGCTCCGTCACGCTCGGCGGCGCGGTCGATGGTCTGC
This sequence comes from Bradyrhizobium sp. JR3.5, assembly GCF_054057015.1. NCBI lineage: Bacteria > Pseudomonadati > Pseudomonadota > Alphaproteobacteria > Hyphomicrobiales > Nitrobacteraceae > Bradyrhizobium > Bradyrhizobium sp. JR3.5. The sequence goes on along the minus strand of NZ_JBSRYV010000002.1, from coordinate 597,129 downwards.
GGATCGTGACCGCGGGCCTGAAGTCCGGCGACCGCATCGTCGTCAACGGCCTGCAGCGCGTGCGTCCCGGTGCACTTCTGAAGATGGAAGTCGCCGAGATGGGCGCCCGCGGCATGCAGCAGGCATCCACTGAAACCAACCAGCACGTCGTGCAGCGCTAGGCGCTGCACGCGGGGGCGGATCCATGAATCTCTCAAAATTCTTCATCGACCGGCCGATCTTCGCCGGCGTGCTGTCGATCCTGATCTTCCTGGCCGGCCTGATCTCGCTGCTGGCGATGCCGATCTCGGAATACCCCGATGTGGTGCCGCCGTCGGTCGTGGTGCGGGCGACCTATCCCGGCGCCAATCCGAAGGTAATCGCCGAGACGGTCGCGACGCCGATCGAGGAGCAGATCAACGGCGTCGAGGGCATGCTCTATATGTCGAGCCAGGCGACCACCGACGGCGCGATGACGCTGACGGTGACCTTCCGTCTCGGCACCGACCCCGACAAGGCGACCCAGCTGGTGCAGAACCGCGTGCAGCAGGCCGAGCCGCGCCTGCCGGCCGTGGTGCGCCAGCTCGGCATCATCACCAAGAAGAGCTCGCCCGACCTCACCATGGTCGTGCATCTGCTGTCGCCGAACAACCGCTATGACATGACGTATCTGCGCAACTACGCAGTGCTCAACGTCAAGGACCGGCTGGCGCGGATCGACGGCGTCGGCGACGTCCAGCTTTATGGCGCCGGCGACTATTCGATGCGGGTCTGGGTCGACCCGCAGAAGGCCGCCGAACATGGGCTGACCGCAAGCGACGTGGTGCGCGCGATCCAGGCGCAGAACGTCGAGGCCGCGGCCGGCGTGGTCGGCTCCTCGCCCAGCGTCAAGGGCCTCGACCTCCAGCTCTCCGTCAACGCCGAGGGACGGTTGTCGACCGAGGAGCAGTTCGGCGACATCGTGGTGAAGACCGGCGCGAACGGCGAGGTGGTGCGGCTGCGCGATGTCGCGCGGATCGAGCTCGGCGCCTCCGAATACGGCCTGCGCTCGCTGCTCGACAACAAGCAGGCGGTCGCGATCCCGATCTTCCAGGCGCCGGGTTCGAACGCGCTGGAGATCTCCGACCACGTCCGCGCCACCATGGCCGAGATCAAGAAGAACATGCCGGAAGGCGTGTCGTACCAGATCGTCTACGATCCGACGCAGTTCGTGCGCTCCTCGATCGAGGCCGTCATCCACACGCTGCTCGAGGCGATCGCACTCGTCGTGCTGGTCGTGATCCTGTTCCTGCAGACCTGGCGCGCCTCGATCATTCCCTTGATCGCGGTCCCGGTGTCGATCGTCGGCACCTTCGCGGTGATGCATGTGTTCGGCTTCTCGATCAACGCGCTCAGCCTGTTCGGCCTGGTGCTCGCGATCGGCATCGTGGTCGACGACGCCATCGTCGTGGTCGAGAATGTCGAGCGCAACATCGAATCCGGCCTGTCGCCGCGCGATGCCACCAACCAGGCGATGCGCGAAGTGTCCGGCCCGATCATCGCGATCGCGCTGGTCTTGATCGCGGTGTTCGTGCCGCTGGCCTTCATCTCCGGCCTCACCGGACAGTTCTACAAGCAGTTCGCGCTGACGATTGCGATCTCGACCGTGATCTCGGCGATCAACTCGCTGACGCTGTCGCCGGCGCTGTCCGCGCTGCTCTTGAAGGGGCATGACGAGCCGAAGGATTGGCTGACCCGGGGCATGGAGAAGTCGCTGGGCTGGTTCTTCCGCGGCTTCAACAAGGTCTTCACGAAGTCGTCGGAGAACTACGGCCGCACCGTCACCAAGGTGATCTACGGCAAGGCCGTGGTGATCGGCCTCTATGTGCTGCTGATCGGCCTGACCGGCGTGCTGTTCAAGCAGGTGCCGAGCGGCTTCGTGCCGGGGCAGGACAAGCAGTATCTGGTCGGCTTTGCCCGGCTGCCCGACGGCGCGACGCTCGACCGCACCGAGGAAGTGATCCGCAAGATGAGCGACATCGCGCTGACCCAGCCGGGTGTCGAAAGCTCGGTGGCGTTTCCCGGCCTGTCGATCTCCGGCTTTACCAACTCCTCCAACGCCGGCATCGTGTTCTCGACCTTGAAGCCGTTCGACGAGCGCAAGGATCCCTCGCTCAGCGGCCCGGCGATCGCGGCGGCGCTCAACAAGAAATATGCCGGCATCCAGGATGCCTTCATCGCGATGTTCCCGCCGCCGCCGGTCAACGGCCTCGGCACCATCGGCGGCTTCAAGCTGCAGATCGAGGACCGCGCCGGCCTCGGCTACGAGGCGCTGAACGACGCAACCAAGGCGTTCATGACGGCGATGCAGAAGGCGCCGGAGATCGCCGGCGTGTTCTCGAGCTTCCAGGTTAACGTGCCGCAGCTGTTCGCCGACATCGACCGCACCAAGGCGTTGCAGCTCGGCGTGCCGGTCACGGAAGTCTTCAACACGCTGCAGATTTATCTCGGCTCCTACTATGTCAACGACTTCAACAAATTCGGCCGCACCTATTCGGTCTATGTGCAGGCGGACGCGCCATTCCGCGCGCGTGCCGACGACATCAGGCAGTTGAAGGTGCGCTCGTCCTCGGGCGACATGGTGCCGCTGTCGGCCTTGCTGAAGGTCCGCCAGAGCGCGGGTCCGGAACGCGCGATCCGCTACAACGGCTTCCTGTCGTCGGACATCAACGCCGCCGCGGCGCCGGGCTTTTCGTCTGGCCAGGCGCAGGAGGCGGCGACACGGATCGCGGCCGAAACGCTGCCGCCGGGCTTTGCCTTCGAATGGACCGACCTGACCTATCAGGAGTTCATCGCCGGCAATTCCGGAATCTGGGTGTTTCCGCTCGCGATCCTCCTGGTGTTCCTGGTGCTCGCCGCGCTCTATGAGAGCCTGGCGCTGCCGCTCTCGATCATCATGATCGTGCCGATGGGCCTGCTGGCCGCGATGTTCGGCGTCTGGCTGTCGAAGGGCGACAACAACGTCTTCACCCAGATCGGACTGATCGTGCTGGTCGGATTGTCGGCCAAGAACGCCATCCTGATCGTCGAATTCGCGCGCGAGCTCGAATTCGCGGGGCGCTCGCCGATCCGCGCCGCGATCGAGGCCAGCCGCCTGCGGTTGCGGCCGATCCTGATGACGTCGATGGCGTTCATCATGGGCGTGCTGCCGCTGGTGTTGTCGACCGGCGCGGGCTCGGAGATGCGGCGCGCGATGGGTGTCGCGGTGTTCTCCGGCATGATCGGCGTCACCGTGTTCGGCCTGTTCCTGACGCCGGTGTTCTATGTGCTGCTGCGCACCGTCACCGGCATGAAGCCGCTGACGCAGCACGGCGAGGCGACCATTCCCGGAAAAGCACACGCGGCATGATGCCGCGTGTGCAGGGCGTTTTCGAACGAAGTGGATACCGGTTCGCGCGAAGAAAACGCGCCAAACAAGAAACGAGAGCTTCGGTTTTGATCAAAACTGAAGCTCTCGTTGGTGTCAGTTTGAAGGGGGTCAGGCTGCGATATCGAGCAGCAATTGTGACGAACCGCGGACCAGCACCTTGCGGCCCGCGGTCGTCAGTTCAAACGAATCTCCTCGCACAGCAACATAACCGAGCGTGATCAGGCTTTCGACGGCGAACCGGTTCAGCCGTGAAGGGTTTGCTGCGGGAGCCCGCAACGCTTTCAACGCATCCCACTGATCGGGTCTGAGTTCGAATTCTTCGCTCATTGGTCCAGGCACTCCAGAAGTTCTTGGCGTGCGAGATACAGAGCGCAGGTGAATTTCGTGCGACCACAACGAGTCAGGATTTCGATTTATGTGGACGCGTCGTCACATCGCCGTGTCATTGGAATGTTTCAAGTTTTTCGAATCATTGTGGCGCATTGCCGCGTGATGCCGTCACAGTGATTAACCGCACATCGTCACACAGGTTAATCCCCAGGGTTGACCGCGCCGCACGCTGGCGCCGCCATCGACCGGCAACGTCACACCGGTGACGAAATTGGCCTCATCCGAGGCGAGGAACAGCGCGGCGTTGGCGACGTCCCAGCCGGTGCCCATCTTGTGACGCAGCGGCACCTTGCTGTCTCGCTCGGCCTCGACCTCGGCGCGGCTCTTCTTGAATTCGCGTGCGCGCGTGTCCACCGCCATCGGCGTGTTCATCAATCCGGGCAGGATCACGTTGGCGCGAATGCCATATTGCGCATTCTGGTAGGCGAGCTGTTCGGTGAAGGCGATCATCGCCGACTTGGTCGCCTTGTAGGCGACATAAGGATAGGTCGTGATCGCGGCCATCGACGAGATGTTGATGATCGAGCCGCGCTGCTGCTTGCGCATGATCGGGATCACATGCTTGGCGGCGAGGATGCAGCTCTTCAGATTGATCGCCACGCAGCGGTCGAACGCCTCCTCGGTAATGTCGAGCAGCTCGGCATCGCCGCCGGAGAGGCTGACGCCGACATTGTTGTGCAGGATGTCGACGCTGCCCCAGCGGCCATGCGCATCCGCCACCATCGCCTTGATGTCGGCATTCCTGGTGACGTCGGCCTTGAAGGCGACAGCGGTGCCGCCCTTGGCCGCGATCATATCGACGGTTTCCTGCGCCGATGCCAGGTTGTGATCGACGCACAGCACCTTGGCGCCTTCGCGCGCGAAGGTCAGCGCGGTGGCGCGGCCGTTGCCGATACCCTCGCCGGGGCTCTGGCCGGCGCCGACGACGATGGCGACGCGATCTTGCAGGCGCATGTCACTTCCCTCCCGGGATCGGGTACTGCTGCAGTACCTCTTTATAGCTTGGCTCGTTGTCGATCTGCATGGTGGCGAGCACGCGCACGACGGCGCAGTAGAACGCGATCGTCAGCACCAGATCGGTCATGTGCTCGTCGGAGAGCTCTCGCTTGATCTCGGCGAAGGTTGCCTCCGACATTGCGAGCTCGCGCACCATCTCGCGGGCGCCCTTGAGGATCGCCTTTGCCAGCGGCTCGAGCTTCGACGGCTTGGCGTCCGTCTCCGCGATCAGGCCTTTGATGTCCTCGTCGGTGACGCCGAACTCCTTGCCGATCTTCACATGGTGGGTGAACTCGTATTCCGACTTATCGAGCCAGCCGACCTGCAGGATCGCGAGCTCGCGCAGCCGCGGGTCGAGCTTGCTCTTGAAGCGGATGTAGCCGCCGATGCCGTTGAAGGCGCGCGCCATGTCCGGCGAGTTCACCAAGAGCTTGTGCAGATTGGTGTTGCGCTTGAGCATGTCGCGATATTCGGGAGCGACCTGATCGGCTTCGAGATAGGGCAGGCGGGCCATTATTGTTGTCCTTGGTTCGGCGGCTTGCGAGCAGGCAGCTGACGCTTCAGCCGTAAAGGGCTTTGTGCTCGCGCTCGTAGTTGGCGTAGGAGTCCTTCATGCTGGCGCCGTTGAGCAGCATGGTCGCGACCACGGCGTTGTCGGCATCGAACACGGTCGAGCGCACCCACATGCTCTCGGTGCGCTTGCTGCCCGAGAGCGCAACGACCTCGCGCTCGACCCAATAGGTCTCGCCCGGGAACAGCGGTCCGCGCACAAGCCGGATCTCCTGATCGGCGAACAGCCCGACGGCCGGGCCGCGGACCGGCAGCCGGTCCTCGCGCGCGCGGTACTGGAACAGCACGCTCAGCATCTCCATCGGGATGATGGCGCGGCCCCAGGGATTGTGTTCCAGCGAATAATAGTCCGACGGCTCGGTGATCACCTTGAGCTTGTCTGCCAGCGAGAACGGATAGAGATCGCCCATGTTCTGGTCGAAATCCATCTTGATCGCCTGCCGGGGCGTCTTCATGCCGACCTTGATGTCGGCGAGGATCACGGGATCGGTCAGCGGCTTCAATTCGCCAAGCCTGCGGGCGAGCGCCGTCTCCGTGCCGTCACCGTCGATCGAGGCGGTGCCGCGCAGGATCTCGGTGCCATCGGGCTTGATCATCCCGACCGCGCAAACGGTCTGGCCCGGCTTCGGCTTCTCGATCTGGGCCTGCACCTCTTCGCCCTCGAACACCGGATTGCGGTAATGCGCGGACAGGCACCCGGTCATGAACCAGGCGCGGCCCCAGATCCGCTCGCACAGCGGCGCGAACTGGCTGAAATGGGTCGGTCCCTCGATCGTGCCGCCGCGGAAGCCGAGCTTCTGCGCGGTTGCATCGTCGTGAATCGAGGCGTGGGAGTCGTAGGTCTGGGCCTGAAGCATCTGCTTCGGGCTGCGCCAGGGACCCATCAGCAGATTGCCGTTCTCCACGATTTCCGTCGTGAATGCGGATTCGACTTTAATCATCCTTGGTCTCCCTTTGCGCGCCACCGTTTCAAAGAAGCCGGGGTTCGGCAAGCCTCGCAGAGCAAGAAGGCCTCGCAGAGCAACAAGGCCTCGCATGCGCAACATGAGATATGTGCTGCGGCCATGGAACGGGGCTGTTCATGCATAACAAAATCGGTGCATGCTGATGCATGATCATGGGCAAGAGAATGAGACCGGTTCGGACCGGCGTGACCTGATCGGCGGGGAGCCTGAAACTGATGGCGTTGATGGAAGTTGGACTGGACGACAAGTACCGGTTGGATACGAAACGAATCTTCCTCTCCGGTACCCAGGCTCTGGTCCGATTGCCGATGTTGCAGCGCGAACGCGACCGCGCGCACGGGCTGAACACCGCGGGTTTCATCTCCGGTTACCGCGGCTCGCCGCTCGGCATGTACGACCACGCGCTGTGGCGGGCGAAATCGTTCCTCAGAGAGCATGACATCGCCTTCGTTCCCGGCCTCAACGAGGACCTGGCGGCGACCGCGGTGTGGGGCAGCCAGCAGGTCGGCATGTTCCCCGGCGCCAAGGTCGATGGCGTGTTCGGCATCTGGTACGGCAAGGGCCCCGGCGTCGACCGCTCGCTCGACGCGCTCAAGCACGCCAATTCCGCCGGCACCTCGCCGAATGGCGGCGTGATCGCGCTCGCCGGCGACGACCATGGCTGCCAGTCGTCCACCCTGGCGCATCAGAGCGAGCAGGTGTTCGCCTCGGCGCTGATGCCGGTGGTCAATCCGGCGACGTTGCAGGACTATCTCGACCTCGGCATCCTCGGCTTTGCGCTGTCGCGCTATTCCGGCTGCTGGGTCGGCTTCAAGGCGATCTCCGAGACGGTCGAAAGTTCGGCCTCGATCGTCAGCGATCCCGATCGCATCAAGATCATCATGCCCGACGATTTCGAGATGCCGCCGGGCGGGCTCTCGATCCGCTGGCCGGATCCGCCGCTGGAGGCCGAGCGCAGGCTGCACGGGCCCAAGATGGAGGCGGTCGCGGCCTTCGCGCGCGCCAACCGGTTCGACCGCATCGTGCTGGATTCCAAGCCGGCGCGGCTCGGCATCATGGCGACCGGCAAGGCCTATCTCGATCTGCGCCAGGCCCTCGCCGATCTCGGCATCACCGACGCCGAGGCGCAGGCGCTGGGCCTGCGCATCTACAAGGTGGCGCTGACCTGGCCGCTCGAAGCGCGCGGCGCGCGCGATTTCGCCGAAGGCCTGCAGGACGTGCTGGTCGTCGAGGAGAAGCGCGGCTTCATCGAGGACCAGCTGGTCCGCATCCTCTACAACATGGACGCCTCCAGGCGTCCCTCCGTGGTCGGCAAGCGCGACGAGAGCGGCGCGCCGCTGCTGCCGAGCGAGGGCGAGCTGACGCCGACCATGGTGGCGGCCGCCGTCGTCGCGCGTCTGCGCAAGCTCGGCCACCGCAGCCCGCTGCTGGAGCAGCGTCTGGCAAAACTCGAGGCATTCGATCGCCCGGCCGAGGGCACGGGCACCGCGAAGCTGCAACGCACGCCGTATTTCTGCTCGGGCTGCCCGCACAACTCGTCGACCAAGATTCCGGAAGGCAGCCGCGCCATGGCCGGCATCGGCTGTCACGGCATGGCGCTGTCGGTACCGAACCGCAATACCCAGACCATCTCGCATATGGGCGCAGAGGGCGTGAGCTGGATCGGGCAGGCGCCGTTCACCAGCGAACAGCATGTGTTCCAGAATCTCGGCGACGGCACCTATACGCATTCGGGCTTGCTGGCGCTGCGCGCGGCGGCCGCGGCCGGCGTCAACATCACCTACAAGATCCTCTACAACGACGCGGTCGCAATGACCGGCGGCCAGCCGGCCGAAGGCGGCTTCACGGTGGCGCAGATCGCGCACCAGGTCGCGGCCGAGGGCACCAAGCGGCTCGCGATCGTCTCCGACGATCCGGACAAATATCCCGCCAATTACTTCCCGTCCGGCGCCACCATCCATCATCGCCGCGAGCTCGACGCCGTGCAGCGCACGTTGCGCGAGATCGAGGGCCTCACCGTCCTGATCTACGACCAGACCTGCGCCGCCGAGAAGCGCCGCCGCCGCAAGCGCGGGCTGTTTCCCGATCCGGCCAAGCGCGTCTTCATCAACGAGCGCGTCTGCGAGGGTTGCGGCGACTGCTCGGTGGCGTCGAACTGTGTCTCGGTGCAGCCGCTGGAGACCGAGTTCGGCCGCAAGCGCCGCATCGACCAGTCGAACTGCAACAAGGATTTTTCCTGCATCGAGGGTTTCTGCCCGAGCTTCGTGATGGTGCAGGATCCCAAGCTGCGCAAGGCCGACCGCACCGCCGCCGATCCCAAGGCGCTGTTCGCGGACCTGCCGCCGCCGCCAGCGGCCGCGCTGACTGGCCCCTACAACATCCTGATCACCGGCATCGGCGGCACCGGCGTCATCACCATCGGCGCGCTGCTCGGCATGGCCGCCCATGTCGAGGGCCTCGCTTGCTCGACGCTCGACTTCACCGGCCTGTCGCAGAAGAACGGCGCGGTCATGAGCCATGTCCGGCTGGCGCCGGCGTCCGACATGCTGACCACGGTCCGCATCGCGCCCGGCAATGCCAATCTGATCCTCGGCTGCGACCTCGTCGTCGCCACCAGCGTGCCGGCGCTGAGCCGCGCCGAGCGCGGCGTCACCCGCGTGGTCGTCAACGCCGACCTGCTGCCGACCGCGAGCTTCGTGATCGATCCCGATATCGATTTCGAGGCCAGCTCGATGCGCGATGCGCTGAACGGCGCGGTGAGACCTGATGATCTCGACATCCTCGATGCCACCGGACTTGCGACCGCGCTGATGGGCGACAGCATCGCCACCAACGCCTTCACGCTCGGCTTCGCGTTCCAGCGTGGCGCGATCCCGCTGTCGCTCGAGGCCATCCTGAAGGCGATCGAACTCAACGGCGCCGCGATCGAGATGAACAAGACCGCGTTCTCGTGGGGCCGGCTCGCCGCGCATGATCTGCAGCGCGTGGTCAGCGCCGCCCGCTTCAAGAACGCAGGCGCCGCACCAGCGCAGAAGACGCTCGACGAGGCGATCGCGTTCCGCGCCAAATTCCTCACCGACTATCAGGACGCGGCCTACACGAAGCGCTATCTCGACGACGTCGCGCGCGTCCGCTCCGCCGAAGCTGCGGCAGCGCCGGGCTCGCAGGACCTGACCGAGGCCTTTGCAAAGGGCCTGTTCAAGCTGATGGCCTACAAGGACGAATATGAAGTCGCGCGGCTCTATTCGGACGGCGAGTTCAGCAAGGCCTTGAAGGAGCAGTTCGAGGGCAATTCCGGCTTGAAGGTCTTGTTGGCGCCGCCGCTGCTGGCGCAGCGCGATCCCGTCACCGGGCGATTGCAGAAGCGCGAATTCGGCCCGTGGATCTTCAAGGCGTTCGGCCTGCTGGCGGGGCTGAAGGGCCTGCGCGGCACCGCATTCGACATCTTCGGCTACACCGCCGAGCGCAAGATGGAGCGCGCATTGCCGGTGGAGTACGCGGCGATGATCCTGCGTCATCTCGACGGCAAGACGCCGCTCGACCTGCCGCGCCTGGTGGCGCTGGCGAAGACCGCGGACCTCGTGCGCGGCTACGGCCACATCAAGGAAGGCAACGTCGCCCGCTACCGCACCGAATGTGCGCGGCTGGAGCGTGCGATCGGCCAGCCGCTGGCGCAGGCGGCCGAATAGGCCAAAGCGTCTTCGAGCGAAGTGGCTACCGGTTCGTGTGAAGAAAACGCGTCAAAACAAGAACCTAGAGCCCCGTTCCGATACCGTTGGAACGGCGCTCGAGGCGGCGGCAGCGGAACTTTCCACGGCCGCCTTGGTTGACCGGTAACCCTGCCCGCGAGACGCGGCTGGATTCGCGCGGCCGGGTCCCTACATGATGGCTGTTCTGTTCGAGTGATTTCAGGAGGCCCTTTGATGGTCCTGAAAAATGCTTTTGTTGCAACTGTTTGCACCGCGTACCTGGCGTTGGGTGGCGTGGCGTTTGCTGATGACTATCGACCAAGCGAGTTCTTCAGCCTCGATCTCTCGCGGGCCGTGCTCTCGCCGAAGCCGCTTGGCCCGCCGGCGCAGTTCGAGCCGGTTCCGGTCGAGGCGAAGACCGACCATGGCCCGGATCAGCACGCCAGTGTCGAACCGAAGGTCGAACAGCCGAAAGTCGAGCCGCAGAAGGCCGTGCGGACGACCAGGGTGTCGGCACCGCATGAACCCAAGCGCGCAGTGGCGCACGTCCCCGCCCGCGCCAAGCTCGCGCGGCGCCATTCGAACCCGCTCGATGCGGAAGCCCGCGACACCAGGATCCAGACCTGGCCGTGCCGCACCGGCGGCATCTGCAACTGGCAGCGGTGAGTGCGAATCGGCGGTCTCACGCCGGCTTGCGCGCGCGTTCGCACCAATACCAAATCCGTCATCCTGAGGAGGCCGCGAAGCGGCCGTCTCGAAGGATGAATCGGCCGCGCTCTCGCAGCCGGGCCGTGCATCCTTCGTCGCTCCGCTCGCGCCTCAGGATGACGGATCAACTTTGAGTGCCGCCATTCCAAAAGCCATCATCCCCCGAGTCATCCCGCCGTCGCAAAACCGTCGGCGCAGAGTCAAGAAACCGTAAGGGCGGAGTCAAACAGCGCAGGCAAAACCTTCGTTGCGATTCGACGAAGGTTATTCGATGCCGACAGCGATCTCCGCGAGGGGGCGAGGCCTCACAAGGCGTCAGCTTCTGGTGCGCTCGGCATCGACGGCCGCGCTGGCAGGATTGGGCTCGCTGGCAAGGCCCTATCTGAGCCGCGCCGCGGATCGGGCCGCGATCGCGGGCATCCAGTCCGGGCGACGTCGCCAGCGATTCCGCAGTGATCTGGGCCCGTGCCGACCGCGCCGCGCGCATGCATATCGAATGCGCCACGGTGGAAAGCTTCGCCACTATCCTGCGCACCGCGTCCGCCGATGCACTGCCTGAGCGCGAGTTCACCGCCAAGCTGCTGCTCGACGGCCTGCCGCCGGGCCAGGACCTATTTTACCGTATCCGCTTCGAGGATCGCGACGGCGTCGCCGGCGAAAGCCGCATTGGGCATTTCCGCACCGCGCCGGTCGACCGCCGCTCGGTCTCGTTCGTCTGGTCCGGCGACGTCGTGGGGCAGGGCTGGGGCATCGACCCCGCGCGCGGCGGCCTGCGCAGCTATCGCACCATGCTGAACGAGCGCCCGGATTTCTTCATCCATTCCGGCGATCACATCTATGCGGATTGCACGGTGCCGGCGGAACAGACGCTGCCCAACGGCGAGATCTGGCACAACATCGTCACCGAGGAGAAATCGGTCGTCGCCCACAGCCTCGAGGAGTTTCGTGGCAACTACAAATACAACTGGCTCGACGACAACTTCCGTGCCTTCCACGCCGAGGTGCCGATGTTCGCGCAATGGGACGACCATGAGGTCGCCGACGACTGGTCGCCAATCGGCACCGCTGATGCAACCGGCTACGATACGGACGGCATCTCGCGCCTGGTGGCGCGGGCGCGCCGCGCCTTCCACGAATTCATGCCGATGCGGGTGATGCCGGAGCGCGACGGCCGGGTCTATCGCAAGATCGCCTATGGGCCGCTGCTCGACGTCTTCATCATCGATATGCGCTCCTATCGCGATTCCAGCTGGAACAAGCAGGGCGACGCGGACCAGGCGTTCATCCTTGGTCAGGATCAGCTCGCCTGGCTGAAGCGGGAGCTGGTGGCGTCGGATGCCGACTGGAAGGTGGTCGCCGCGGATCTGCCGATCGGCCTCGTCAGCCTGGATGCCGTCGCGCTCGGCGACGGCCCGCCTGAGCGGCGCGAGCACGAGATCGCCGATCTCCTGTCCTTCATGAAGCGCGCCGGCATCCGCAACACGGTGTGGCTCACCGCCGACATGCACTACACCGCTGCGCATCATTATGATCCGAACCGCGCCGTGTTTCAGGAGTTCGAGCCGTTCTGGGAATTCGTCTCCGGCCCGCTGCATGCCGGCACCTGGTCGCCAGGCGAGCTCGACAACACCTTCGGCCCCAAAGCGATGTACCAGAAGGGGTGCTCGGCCGAGCAGGGCGACAATCTCGCGCCGTGCTTCGGCCTGCAATTCTTCGGCCGCGTCGACATCGACGGCAGGACCGGCGTGATGAAAGTGACCCTGAAGGACGTCGACAACCACGATCTCTGGTCGGTCGACATCGAGCCGCGGCCGGATGCGCGGCCCGGCCAGATCATGGCGCAGCACATCTAGAACCCATAGCGTTTTCGAGCGAAGTGGGGTTCCGGTTCGCGTGAGGAAAACGCGTCAAGCGAGGATTCGTCGCGACATCTTGATTTGCGGGTGCCTTGCCCGAAGGGCCGGTTTGCGGGCAGACTGCGTGTTGGTAGTTCTGCCAATTTCATTCCCACTAGACGATTTGCTGGCGTGACGTCGTCGATGACATCGGCGTCCCACGCGTCAGGAGCTATCCATGGACAGTCTGCAGACACAGGGCATCAGCCTGCCGCAGCTCGGGCTCGGCACCTTCCGCATGCAGGGCGATGACTGCCGCGCGGCGGTCGAGAGCGCGCTCGGGCTCGGTTACCGCCATATCGACACCGCCGAGATGTACGGCAATGAGGAAGCGATCGGGGCCGCAATCGCAGACGCGAAGGTCGCGCGCAAGGACCTGCATGTGACCACCAAGGTCTGGCATGAGAATTTGGCGCCGGACGCGATCCGGAAAGCGTTCGACGCGAGCCTGAAGAAGCTGCGCCTCGATCACGTCGACCTTTATCTGGTGCACTGGCCGTCGCGGAACATGAAGCTGCCCGCGGTCTTCGAGACGCTGATGAAGCTGAAGCAGGAGGGCCGCACCCGCGCGATCGGCGTCGCCAATTTCACCACCGCGCTGCTCAAGACCGTGGTCGAGGACATCAAGGCGCCGATCGCCTGCAACCAGATCGAGTATCACGCGATGCTGGACCAGACGCCGGTGCGGAAATATCTCGCCGCGAAATCGATCCCGCTGGTGGCTTACTGTCCGCTGGCGCAGGGCCGCTTCGCCACCGACGAGACGCTGGCGAAAATCGGCAGCAAGCATGATGCGACCGCAGCCCAGGTGGCGCTGAAATGGCTGCTCGACCAGGATGGCGTTGCGGCCATCCCGAAAGCCTCGCGCGCGGAAAGCCAAAAGGCCAATCTCGACGCGCTGAAGGTCAAGCTCGACGACGACGACCGCAAGGCGATCGCTGCGCTGCGCAAGGACATGCGCTGCGTCAATCCAGGTTTTGCGCCGGCGTGGGATTAAGCCGTCGACCTCCCGATACGATTGCTGAAAAAGAAAAATGGCTCCGCGAGGAGCCATTTTCCGTTGTGTCGGTCTCTTGGATGTGTCGGCGGTTAGTAGCGGTCGCGCCGAATTACGACCGTGCGGTCATGGTCGTGATGCCAGCCGCGATGCCAACCACGGTCATGGCGCATCTCGGCGCGCGCACCCCAGCCGCGATCCCAGTGATGGTGATGGCCGCGCTTGATCACGACGGTCTCGGCGCTCGCGATCGACGGAACGGCCACTGCAAGCATACCAATCGCCGCAAGAACAAAACCAATCTTTTTCATTTCATCCTCCTCAAATGATGCGGGGAGGAAACCGTACAGGCATCGAAACGTTCCTTCGGAATCGGCGGAGTTTTCTGAACGGTTGTTCAGGTGGTCTTGCCTAACCACTGCGTCCGACGCATCATCGCTTCATAAAAATCAATGTTCGGGGGGACGTCGCCGTGGGTGGATTTTCGCGCCGTGATTTTTTGAAAGCTACGGGATCGGCAGCAGCTGCTGCCATCGCAGGGCCGGCCGCTGCGGCGATGGGGCCGGACGACAAATTCGACCTCGTGATCAAGAGTGGCGACGTGATCGATCCTAGCCAGTCGCTGCGCGGCAAGCGCGACATCGGCATCCGCTGGGGTCTGATCGAGGCGATCGAAGACGAGATCCCGGCCGCGCGTGCCGCCAAGACCATCGACGCATCGGGCAAGCTCGTGATGCCGGGCCTCGTCGATTTGCACTGCCACGTCTATCCTTACGGCTCGGCGATCGGCATTCCCGCCGACGAGCTGGTGCAGTTCCAGGGCACCACGACGGTGGTCTCGGCCGGCGATGCCGGCGTCAACAATCTCGCGGCGCTGCGGCGCTTCATCGTGGCGCAGTCGCGGGCGCGGATCTATGCCTTCGTCCATATCGCCAACAACGGCCTGTCGGCGTTCCCGGTAGCCGAGCTCTACAACATCGACAACGCCCAGGTCGAAGCCTGCGCGATGGCGCTCGCCGAGAACCCGGACTTCCTGATCGGGGTCAAGGTGCGGATGTCGGAGAACGTCATCTTCAAGCATGGCATCGAGCCGCTGAAGCGCGGTATCCAGGCCTGCGAGATGTGCGGCTGGCCGGCGCGGATGATGGTGCATATCGGCGGTGTCGAGACCAGGGAGTTGATGTCCGACATCCTCGATTTGCTGCGGCCGGGCGATATCCTCACCCACGCCTATTCCGGCGCGCCGAACATGTCCGGCGCCTTCACCAACATCGTGCAGGACGGCAAGCTGCTGCCGGCGGCGCTCGCGGCCAAGCAACGCGGCGTGCTGTTCGACGTCGGCCATGGCGGCGGCAGCTTCGATTTCACGGTGGCCGAGATCGCGATCCCCGCCGGTTGCACGCCCGATACGATCTCGTCCGACATCCACGTCTTCTCGGGCAATTCGCCCGGCATCCCGTTCCTGCCGAATGTGATGAGCAAGTTCCTGGCGATGGGCTCCTCGCTGGATCAGGTGGTGGCGATGGCGACCTCGGTGCCGGCGCGGATCATCAACCGCACCCCGAAGATCGGCACGCTGCAGCGCGGGGCCCCCGGCGATGTCGCGATCATGGACCTCATCGAAGGCCCGGTCACCTTCGTCGACACCCGCAACAACAAGCGCGACGGCAATCTGCAGCTGAAGCCGGTGCAGACCGTGGTGAACGGCGTGCCGTTCGGCCGGCCCTATCAGGCGCCGTTTTCGGTACGATAAGCGGCAGGCCCCGCCGGTTTCCTGTCATTGATCCGCGTCAAGGACAGGAAATCTTGCTCGTCGATGATGGGCAATCATAAGGGGCACGTCGTGACTGGGAATCGTTCCTCCATAGACCGATTGACACGCTCTTCCGCGCCTCGTGGTACGTCGTTTTCCGAAAGCGACTTCCTGCGGCAACTGGGCGAGGCCATGCGCGGGGCGCGGGCTAATATCGGCATGACGCGTCGCGAACTGGCCCGCCGATCCGGCGTGTCGCAGCGCTACATTGCTCTCATCGAAGCGGGCAAGGGCAACGTCTCAATCTTGCTGCTGCTGCGCATTTTGAACGCGTTCCGCAGCGACGCCCCCAAGGCGGCCTGACCGGGAAGGGGAAGATCACGCCGATGGGTGAACTCGTTCTTGCTGCCAAGGTCAGCCACGTACCGTCCCTGATGCTGTCGGAACGCCCCGATCACCCGCTGCACGATGCGCGGGCCGGCGCGGTCGCCGCATTACATGAGCTCGGCCGGCGCGCCAGGGAACGCGGCGTGTCGACCTTCGTGGTGTTCGATACGCATTGGCTGTCCAATTTCGGCTACCACATCAACGCCAATGCCCGGCACGGCGGCTCATTCACGAGCCACGAGGCGCCGCAGATGATCAAGGATCTGCGCTACGATTGGCCGGGGAATACCGCGCTTGCGGAAGCGATTGCGAGCGAGGCGGAGAGCGATGGTCTCAATGTGATGGCGCACCGGGTCGAAAGCCTCGGTCTTGAATACGGCACCATCGTCCCGATGCACTACCTGAACCAAGATGGCTGGGCCAAGGTCGTCTCGGTTGCGTCGCCGCTGTTCACGTCGATGGAGGAGAGCCGGCTGCTCGGCGAAGCGACCCGCCGTGCGATCGCGCGGTCCGGCGAGCGGGTCGCACTGCTCGCCAGCGGATCGCTGTCGCATCGGTTATTGCCGAACAAGAAGCTTGGCCCCGACGCCTGGACATCGATCGCCAGCGAATTCAACCGCCAGGTCGATCTGCGTGTGCTCGAGCTGTGGCAGCAGCGCCGTTACCGGGAGTTCCTCGACATGCTCCCCGATTACGCCGTGCGGTGCAACGGCGAGGGCGGCATGGCCGATACCATCATGCTGTTTGCCGCGCTCGGCTGGTACGATTTTCACGGCGCGGCCGAGCAGCTCTGCGATTATTTCCCGTCGAGTGGCAGCGGCCAGGTGCATGTGGAATTTCACCTGACCGCGTGAGACGGCGAATGCGGATCGCTAGCCGCGCTTCTCCACATTGCTGCTGCGCGCCGGCACGCCGAACTCCTTGCGGCACACCTCCGCCAGCACGGCGACGCCCTCGCGGATCTGCTCGTGCGAGGGGCTGGCGAAGCAGAGGCGGAGCCGGCTGGCGGAATGCGCCTTGCTGGTCGACCATTCCGGCCCCGGATTGATCGAGACGCCGGCGGCGAGCGCCGCCTGATAGAGCTTCATGGTGTCGACATTGTCGGGCAGCTTGACCCAGAGGAAGATGCCGCCCTTGGGCGCCTCGAATTCGGCCGCGGTGCCGAACTGCTCGTTCAGCGCCTCCATCAGCGTGTCGAGCTTGGCGCGCAGGCCCTTTGTCAGCCGCGGCACGTGGGTCGCAAAATGCGGGGCGCAATATTCCGAGAGCACCATCTGCTCCAGCGCGCCGGAGCCAGCGTCGGTCTTCAGCGGCAGCATCCGCGACATGATTTCCCAGGGCGCGACGATGAAGCCGACCCGCAGCGCCGGTGCGATCGACTTCGAGAACGAGCCGATATGGATCACGCCGCCATGCTTGCTCATGGCATAGATCGCGGGCGGCCGTTCGCCGTTCCAGATCAGATCGGCATAGCAATCGTCCTCGAAGATCGGCACGCCGTACTCTTTCGATAGCTTCAGCATCTCGGCGCGACGGTCCTCGGGGAGGATCGAGCCGGTCGGGTTCTGCACGGTCGGAATGGTGTAGATGTATTTCGGCGTGATGCCGCGCCGCTTGTGATCGGCGAGCGCCGCGGCCAGCGCATCGATCCGGATGCCGTCGCCATCGAGGGGAATGCCGACCGCGTTGACGCCAAGCCGGGTCAGCCGGTTCAGCGAGCCCTGATAGGTCTCCTGCTCAATCAGCACCGTGTCACCCTTGGCGAGCATCGTGTGATTGACGAGGTCAAGCGCCTGCAGCGAGCCGGAGACGATCATGATCTCGTCCGGCGTGCAGGCAATCCCGGCATCGCGCTTCAGTTTCTCGGTGAGGAACTGGCGGAGCGCCAGATAGCCCTGCGGCCCGTGCGCGAGGTTGTAGGTCGCAAGCTTCCTGCCCTCGCGCTTCAGCACGGCATTGACCGCCTCGATCAGCCCATCGACCGGGACCTGGTCGGGATCGTTGTTGCCGCCGACGAAGCTGTATTTGGCGAGCCCGGTCCAGCGCGCGGCCGGCGCAGGCAGGCCGGCCGGAAGCAGCGGTGCAAAGTCGAACTGGGCTGAGGTGGACATGGACGTTTCGCTCCGTGTTGTTGTCGTTGAGAAGGCCCGTGGCAAGGGCCTTCCATGAAGTCAGTTCTTGCCGGTCGGCCGGATCGGGCGACCCTGGCTGATGAAGGCATAGTGCCCGGCGCCGACGCTGCCGACCATCAGGGCCTCGACCGCAGGTTCCGCGATCTCGCCGGCGGCCGCCCAATCGACCACGAAATTGGCGCCGGTGCCGCCGCGGGTATCGGTCGTCGCGATCGAGACCTCGACGGTCGCAAACGGTTTTAGCGCGATCGGCGATTTGAGGTAGCTCTCCACCATCTTGCCTGATGTGTCGAAATAGGCGATCCGCTTCAGCACCAGGGGCCTCGTCTCCGAGGCATTGTGCATGCTGAGCGTCACCGAGAAATCGGCCCTGAGCTTGCCCTGGCTCATCGACACGCTGGAATAGACCGGCACGTAGAATGCACCGGAGGCCGTGAGGCCTTCCGATGGCACCGCCGTCAGCGAGTTCGCAAAATTTTGTTCAATACTTGCCGAGGATTGTGCTAGCGCCTCGGTCATGCGCACGGTGAGCAGGCAGAGCAAAACTGCCAGAAAAATGCCGCCTGCGCGGATGTGACACATTGCTCGGTTGATCCTCACGCCCGGCCCTCTAGGTTGCGGCAACAGGAAGTCTTTGACGCATGCATGAACTCATTCGCGATATCACGCTCTGTATCCTGTTTGCCTGGGGGATTGGGCTGCTCGCCCATCTCTCCCGGCAACCGCTGATACTGGCCTACCTTATCGCCGGCTTTTTCATTGGTCCATTCGGCATGGGCTGGGTCAAGTCCCAGGAATCGATCAGCGTCATCTCCGAGCTCGGCCTGATCTTCATGCTGTTCATGATCGGGCTGGAAATCGACCTCAAGAAGATCATCCGTGCCGGCAAGGTCATCCTGTTCGCCGGCGCCGGCGAGCTGATCGGCGGCTGCCTGATCGGCGTGGCGTTCTTTGCCGGGATCGGGCTTGCGATCGGCGGCGGCAGGTTCGATGCGGTCTATCTCTGCGTCGCCTGCGCGCTGTCCTCGACCGTCATCATCGTCAAGGTGCTTTACGAGAAGCGCGAGCTGGACACGCTGCCGGGCCGCATCACGCTCGGCGTGCTGGTGCTGCAGGACATCTTCGCGATCCTGTTCCTGGCGGTGCAGCCGAGCCTGGACAATCTGCAGATCAGCGTCGTGCTGCTGTCGATCGCCCGCGTCGCGGTGCTGGTCGCGACCGCACTGGTGCTGAGCCGCTACGTGCTGCCGCGGCTGTTCCACCAGATCGCGCGCCGGCCCGAGCTGGTGCTGCTCGGCGCGCTCGCCTGGTGCTTCCTGATCGGCGAGATCGCCGAGCGGCTGCACCTGTCGCGCGAGATGGGCTCGCTGGTCGCCGGCGTCTCGATCTCGACCTTTCCCTACGCGCTCGACGTCACCGCCAAGGTCACGACGCTGCGGGATTTCTTCATCACGCTGTTCTTTGTCGCGCTCGGCATGACGATCCCGATCCCGGGCTTACAGGTGATCTGGCTTGCGCTGGTCGTCGCGGCCTTCACGGTGGCGAGCCGCCTGGTCACGACGTTCACGCCGCTCTATCTGATGAAGCAGGGCCTGCGCGCCAGCCTGCTGCCGGCGATCAATCTGGCGCAGATTTCCGAGTTCTCGCTGGTGGTGATCCAGACCGGCGTTGCCGCCAACCATATCGGGACCGAAACCGCGAATGCGGTCTCGTTCGCCTTCGTGGTGCTGGCGGTGCTCTCGACCTTCGCGATGGCCCGCAGCGATCAGATCGTGCGCGGCCTGATCGGTCCGTTGAAGCGGATCGGGCTGCGTGATCTCGACCATCGACGCGAGCGCGGCGGCGAGTCCGGACCCGAGAGTGGCCAAGAGGAGGGACATGGCGAAATCCGGCGCATCGTCATCCTCGGCTTTTTCCGTGCCGCGAGCGCGCTGATCAGCCAGATCGAGCGGCAGAACCAGTCGCTGCTCGAGCAGATCAGCGTCATCGACTTCAACCCGCTAGTGTTCCGCACGCTGACCGACCGCGGCATGCATGTGATCTATGGCGACATCAGCAATGTCGATACGCTGGTTCATGCCGGCATCGGCAAGGCCGAGATTATCATCCTGAGCGTGCCGGATTTCCTCTTGGTCGGTGCCGACAACGAGAAGCTGGTACGCCACGTCCGCGCCCTGAATCCGACCGCGAAGGTTGTTGCCACCGCCGATCTCCTGACCGGCGTCGACGACCTCTACGACGCCGGCGCTGACTACGTGACGGTGACCCGGCTCAGCGACGCCGGCGAGCTCTATTCGGTGATCGAGGCCGCCGACGCCGGCCTGCTCGACGACAAGCGCGCCGAGCTGGACGCCCAGCTCAGCGATCGGCGCGAGGTGCTGCCGTAGCGAGCTTTCCCTTACCTCCCCCATCGGGGAGAGGTCGCGCTGAAAGCGCGGGTGAGGGGGCTCAGCTCTCACGAGGGCGGCAGCCCCTCACCCGGATTGCATCTGGCGATGCAATCCGACTCCCTTTGGGAGAGGTGGAGCGTCCTGGTATGCCTGCGGGACGCATGGCGGGTTGCATAATGATACTGGCGCTGACATCGGAACCCGGCTAATCCACTGCCTGCATATAACGAGATGTCAGGACAATGGCCGATACGATCCAGGAAGTGCTGCAAGCCTTTGCGAAGGGTGAACTCGTCGTCGTCACCGACGATGATGATCGGGAAGGCGAGGGCGATTTGATCGTCGCGGCGTCGTTCTGCACGGCGGAAAAGATGGCCTTCATCATCCGTCACACCTCCGGCATCGTGTGCGCGCCGATCACCACCGAGGACGCCCGCCGGCTGCGGCTCGACCCGATGGTGGCGCATAACGAGTCCAACCACACCACTGCCTTCACCGTCTCGATCGACTACAAGCCCGATGGCGGCACCGGC
This sequence comes from Bradyrhizobium sp. JR3.5, assembly GCF_054057015.1. Taxonomy (NCBI): domain Bacteria; kingdom Pseudomonadati; phylum Pseudomonadota; class Alphaproteobacteria; order Hyphomicrobiales; family Nitrobacteraceae; genus Bradyrhizobium; species Bradyrhizobium sp. JR3.5. The sequence goes on along the minus strand of NZ_JBSRYV010000002.1, from coordinate 576,336 downwards.
ATCTCCGCCGACGAACGCGCCTCCTGCTGCCGCGCGCTCGCCAATCCCAATGCCGGCGCCAACGATTTCGCGCGCCCCGGCCACATCTTCCCGCTGATCGCGCGCGACGGCGGCGTGCTGCTGCGCTCCGGCCACACCGAAGCCGCGGTCGATCTGTGCCGGCTCTCCGGCCTGCCGCCGGTCGGCGTCATCAGCGAGCTGATGAACGACGATGGAACCGTGATGAAGGGCGAGCAGGTCGCGAAATTCGCCGCCGCCCACAAGCTCAAGCATGTCACGATCGCGGACATGATCGCTTATCGCCAGGCGCGCGAGAAGCTGATCGAGCGGGTCGCGACCTTCACCATCGAAAGCCCGATCGGCCCCCTGCAGGGCTATGCCTATCGTTCGCCGTTCGACGAGATCATGCATGCCGCCTTCGTCTATAACGGCATCGGCGACGGCAAGGATGTGCTGACCCGGCTGCACAAGCCCAATATCGTGACGGACCTCTTCACCGGGCCGGCGCGGATGGAAGCCGTGTTGCGGCACTTCAAGGCTGCCGGCCGCGGCGTGCTGGTCTATCTGCGGGATGGTGCCGCCGGAGTTCCGGTCCAGCCGGTGAGCGAGCAGAAGTCGGCGGAGGCCGATCGCAACAAGCAATGGCGCGAGGTCGGCGTCGGCGCACAGATCCTGCGCGATCTCGGCATCACCTCGATCCGCCACCTGACCTCTTCGGTGCACGACTACAAGGGTTTGTCCGGTTTCGGCATCGAGATCGTGTCGAACGAGAGGCTGGAGTGCTGACCATCGTCATTCCGGCATGGTCCGAAGGACCAGACCCGGAATCTCGAGATTCCCCGGGGGCGCAATGGCGCTCCTGAGGTTCACGCTATCGCGTGCCCCGGGATGACAATGATCCCAATTCAATTGCGCTTCGCAGCATAGCGCTTTAATTTATCCGCCAATTTCCGAGAGACGATGCGAAAGGATGTTTCATGAGCGTGCGCCCCCAGGCCAAGGATAAGCCGGCTGCCGCCAGCTTCCAGTGGGATGATCCGTTCCTGCTCGACGACCAGCTCACCGAAGACGAGCGCCTGATCCGCGACACGGCGCGGGCCTATGCGCAGGACAAGCTGCTGCCGCGGGTCACCAAGGCCTATCTGGAAGAGAAGACCGATCGCGAGATATTCAACGAGATGGGCGAGCTCGGCCTGATCGGCGTGACGCTGCCGGAGGAATATGGCTGCGCCAATGCGAGCTACGTGGCCTATGGCCTGGTGGCGCGCGAGATCGAGCGCGTCGATAGCGGCTATCGCTCGATGAACTCGGTGCAGTCGTCGCTGGTGATGTATCCGATCTAGCGCCTATGGCGACGAGAACCAGCGCAAGAAATATCTCCCCAAGCTCGCGACCGGCGAATGGGTCGGCTGCTTCGGCCTGACCGAGCCGGATGCCGGTTCCGACCCCGGCGGCATGAAGACCCGTGCCGAGAAGGTGGCCGACGGCTACAAGCTCAACGGCGCCAAGATGTGGATTTCGAATGCGCCGATCGCCGACGTGTTCGTGGTGTGGGCCAAGTCGGCCGCGCATGACAACCAGATCCGCGGCTTCATCCTGGAGAAGGGCATGAAGGGCCTGTCGGCGCCGAAGATCGGCGGCAAGCTCTCGCTGCGCGCTTCGATCACCGGCGAGATCGTGCTCGACAACGTCGTGGTGCCGGAAAGCGCACTGCTGCCCAACGTCTCCGGCCTCAAGGGCCCGTTCGGCTGCCTCAACCGCGCCCGCTATGGCATCTCCTGGGGCGCGCTCGGCGCCGCCGAGGACTGCATGCACCGCGCGCGTCAGTACACGCTCGACCGCAAGCAGTTTGGCCGGCCGCTCGCCGCAACCCAGCTGGTGCAGAAGAAGCTCGCCGACATGGAGACCGAGATCGCGCTCGGCCTGCAGGCCTCGTTGCGGGTTGGCCGCCTGATGGACGAGGGCAAGATGGCGCCGGAGATGATCTCGATCGTCAAGCGCAACAATTGCGGCAAGTCGCTCGACATCGCCCGCATGGCGCGCGACATGCACGGCGGCAACGGCATCCAGATCGAGTATCACGTGATGCGTCACGCCGCGAACCTCGAGACTGTCAACACCTATGAGGGCACGCACGACGTCCACGCGCTGATCCTCGGCCGCGCGATCACCGGCATCCAGGCGTTCTCGTAAATCCCGGAGGCGTCATCCTGAGGTGCGCGCCGCTTTGGCGCGCCTCGAAGGATGACGAGAGGTGGTGCCCGACATCCTTCGAGGCTCGCAAGAGCTCGCACCTCAGGATGACGGCTCACAAGGAATCGGATCCCATGGCCGACAACGACGACATCCCGTTTAACCGCGATTTTCCGCTGAAGCCCGGCGTGGTCGAGCAGGTCCGGCCCGGCGTACGCCGTGTCCTCTGCAACAATCCGAGCCCGTTCACTTTCACCGGCACGGTCAGCTACATCGTAGGCCAGGGCAAGGTCGCGATCATCGATCCCGGTCCCGACGACGAGGCGCATGCGAAAGCGCTGCTCGATGCGGTCAAGGGCGAGACCGTGACGCATATCCTGGTCACCCATACCCATCGCGACCATTCGCCGAACACGCCGCGGATCAAGGCTGCGACCGGCGCGCCTGTCTATGCCGAGGGGCCGCACCGCGCCTCGCGCCCGCGCTTCGAGAGCGAGAAGCACAATCCGGAATCCGGCGCCGACCGCGATTTCCGGCCCGACGTCGAGGTGAAGCACGGTGACGTGATCGAGGGCAGTGGCTTCGCGCTGGAGGCGGTCGCGACCCCTGGCCACACCGCCAATCACCTGGCGTTTGCCTGGGCCGAGCGCAGCATCAATTTCGTCGGCGACCATGTGATGGGCTGGTCGACCTCGATCGTGGCGCCGCCGGACGGTTCGATGATCGACTACATGGCTTCGCTCGAGCAGCTGGGGCAGCGCCCCGAGCAGCTCTATTTCTCCGGCCACGGCCCGGAGATTCCGGAAGGCCCGCGTTACGTCCGTTTCCTGGCGCGGCATCGACGGGCGCGCGAAGCGTCGATCCTGCATCGCCTCGGCAAGGGCGAGGCCGACATCCCGACCATGGTGCGGGCGATCTATATCGGGCTCGACCCGCGCCTCGCCAATGCCGCCGGCTATTCGGTGCTGGCGCATCTGGAGGATCTGGTCGCGCGCGGCATCGTGTCGACGGATGGCGATCCCGTGATCGGCGGCACGTACCGGATGGCTTAGTTCGTCATTCCGGGGCTCGCCAACGGGTCCGCACGAAGCGCGGCCCGATGACAGGCTCCGCGAGAACCCGGAATCCATTTCACCACGGAGTCTGCGGCCCGATGGATTCCGGGCTCGCGCTACGCGCGCCCCGGAATGACGGGGGAGACTATTTCTTCACGGTCTTCGCCGGCGGCGCCTTCGGCGCGACCGGGGCCGCCTTCTTCGCCGGCTTGGCGTTTTCGTTGTCTGCGGCGGAGTTGAGGTCCTCGATCAGCTTCTTGACCCGCGCGGCGTTGCTGCCGAGATCGGTGTCGAAATAGCGCGAGGCGGAGCGGATATCGACGCGCGAGTCCTCGTCGTCGGGCGTGACCCGGATCGAGACGTCCTCGCGGAAACCCATGATCGGCGTGCGCGCCACCGCCTCGATGCGGCCGATCCGGCGCGGCGGCTGCGGCGCGCGTGCGTCGATGACGAGCCATTTGCGGCGGTTCACCAGCCGCAAGGTCATCTCATAGGCACGGTCGACCGGGGTTTCCAGCTCGACGGTTTCGATATCGGGATAGGCCGCGCGCTGCTTCTCGGCCGAATAGAGGCCGGCATAGGCGGCCGGGTTGGTGCCTTCGCCGGTGCGCAGCCGCGCCAGCGCCTCGAATTTCGGCGGGTCGATCGCGTCGGTGGTGACGTCGTAGATCCGCGGCAGCTTGCGGTACTGATAGGTCAGATAGGCCGGGTAGCCGAGGATCGCGGCGTCGATCAGGAACGCGAGCAGGATCCGGCCCATACCGCGGGTGCCGTTCTGCCAGATCGCGGCGAAGGCGGCCAGCCCGAGCAGGATCGACAGGCCGGCCAGGCCAAGCGCACCGAAGAAGGTCGCCAGTGCCGGTTTGACCTCCAGGAACCCGAACCGGACGATAATGATCGAGATCAGCACCGCGACGACGGAGAAGATGGCGAGGTTGCGTGACCAGGTGGCGAGACCGGACACGGGCTCCTGCTGGTAGGGAGCGGAAAACCTGCGCGCCATCGTCGAAAGATCTGCCGGTTGAGATGTCCTTGGGCGACCTCAGCCGCCGCCAATGATCGTGTGAGACCACGGACCTGCGGCGAATTCAAGGGATTTGGGACATTCTTATCCTCCCCTGGAGGGGGAGGATCGGTTCGCATGAAATGCGGACCGAGGTGGGGTGAAGGTTTCTCATATCGGGCGCTGCCCGAGTGGAGAGATCACCCCACCCCGCCTCACATCTCGCTTTGCTCGCTGTGAGCCGACCCTCCCCCTCCAGGGGAGGGTGAAGCGTCAAGCCGCGGCGGTCGGGAAGGTGTAATCCTTGAACTGGTCGCGCAGCGCGGTCTTCAGGATCTTGCCGGTCGCGGTGTGGGGAATGCCGTCGACGAAGGCGACGTCGTCGGGCATCCACCATTTGGCGATCTTGCCGTCCATGAATTTCAGGATGTCCTCGCGCGTGGCGCTCTCGCCCTGCTTGAGCTGCACGATCAGCAGCGGCCGCTCATCCCATTTGGGGTGATGGACGCCGATCACGGCCGCCTCCGCCACCGCCGGGTGGCCGACCGCGAGGTTCTCGAGATCGATCGAGGAAATCCATTCGCCGCCGGACTTGATCACGTCCTTGGAGCGGTCGGTGATCCGCATGTAGCCGTGCTCGTCCATCGTCGAGACGTCGCCGGTGTCGAAGAAGCCTGCGTCGTCGAGGATGTTGGCATCGACCCGGAAGTAGGCTTTCGCGATCGCGGGGCCGGAGACCTTGAGACGGCCGAAGGTCTTGCCGTCCCACGGCAGCTCCTTGCCGGCATCGTCGGTGATCTTCATCTCGACGCCGAACGGCGGATAGCCCTGGGTCTGCAGGATGTCGAGCCGCTCCTCGCCGCTGCGATCGTTGAATGGCGGCTTCAGCGTCGCCAGCGTGCCGAGCGGGCTCATCTCGGTCATGCCCCAGGCGTGGCGCACCTGGCTGCCCATGTCGAGGAACGCCTTGATCATCGAGCGCGGCATCGCCGAGCCGCCGCAGATCACCATCTGCAGATCCGGCAGCTTGACATTGTTGGCGGCCATGTATTGCAGCAGCATCAGCCACACCGTCGGGACACCCGCGGTATGGGTGACCTTCTCGGTCGACAGCAGCTCGTACACCGAGGCGCCGTCGAGCTTCGGACCCGGCATCACCAGCTTGGTGCCCATCGATGGCGCGGAGAAGGCGATGCCCCAGCTGTTGGCATGGAACAAGGGGACGACCGGAAGCATTGTGTCCGACGCGGAGGTGCCGAGCGCGTCCTTCGAGTTGGCCATCAGCGCGTGCAACACGTTGGACCGGTGCGAATAGAGGACACCCTTGGGATCGCCCGTCGTGCCGGAGGTGTAGCACATCGCCGCGGCGGTGTTCTCGTCGAAGGTCTTCCACTCGAACTTCCCGTCGGATGCCGCGATCCAGTCCTCGTAGGCGACCGCGTTCTTCAGCGTGGTCTGCGGCATGTGCGCCTTGTCGGTCAGCACCACGTAGCGCTCGACGCTCGGCAGCTGGCTGGCGATCTTCTCCAGCACCGGAACGAAGGTGAGGTCGGTGATGACGATGCGGTCCTGGGCGTGGTTGACGATCCAGGCGATTTGTTCCGGAAACAGTCGTGGATTGACCGTGTGGCAGATCGCGCCGATCCCCATGATGCCGTACCAGACTTCGAGGTGGCGCCAGGTGTTCCAGGCGATGGTGGCGACGCGGTCGCCGAGCTTGATGCCGTCGCGTTCCAGGCTCTGCGAGACCTTCAGTGCGCGGGCATGGATTTGGGCGTAGGTGGTGCGATGAATGGGGCCTTCGACCGACCGGGTCACGACTTCCTGCGTGCCGTGATATTTGGCGGCGTGCTCAATAATCTTGTGGCACAGCAGGGGCCAGTCTTGCATCAAGCCAAGCATACGCAAATCCCTCCTCGATCCTCACGCATGATCTGCCGGCATCTTGGACGGCCGGCAGTAAAATCATGGAACTGACATGAACTGTAGCGCGGAGAAAGCAAGCCGAAAATGGCCTGATGGCGCGTTTCGTCGCGGGGGCGCGGCAATGGTTACCGCTGCCGCCGCGCTGCTGTGCCTTGGCATGCAAGCGGGATCCGCGCAGGCCGCCCGCGGCGCGCCTGGCTTTCCTTGGGACGAGCTGTTCGGCACCCGGCCGCACAGGGCGCACAAGGCGGTCCACCGCTCAGCGGTGCCGCTGCCGAAGCCACGCCCCGCGGAGGCGCCGGCAGCAGCTGACGCGCCTGCGGCCGCGGAGCCCGAGCCGCCGGCGGCTGCGGCACCGCCACCGGCCGCGCCTGTTGAGGCTGCCAGGCCCGGCGAGACGGCCAGGCCAGCCGAAGCAGCCAAGCCTCTGAGGTCGCAGCTGTCGGCCTGCCGGCAGGCCCTCACCGAGGAGATCGCGATCGCGCCGAGCATTCCGGATATCCACGGCGCCGGCGGCTGCGGCGGCGAGGATCTGGTGCGGCTCGAGGCCATCGTGCTGCCGGATAAGCGCAAGGTCGCGATCAAGCCCGCGGCGATCCTCCGGTGCAAGATGGCAAGTGCGGTTGCCGACTGGGTCCGCACCGATATCGCGCCGCTGGCGCAGAGCCTCGGGGGCGGGATCAGCAATCTCGACAATTTCGACTCGTTCGAGTGCCGCGGCCGCAATCGCGTCGCCGGCGCGCAGCTCTCCGAACATGGCCGCGCCAATGCGCTCGACGTGCGCGCCTTCGGTCTCGCCAACGGCAAGTCGATCTCGCTGACCGACCGCAGCGTGCCGCGCGATCTGCGCGAGACCGTGCTGCATTCGGTCTGCGCCCGCTTCTCCACCGTGCTCGGTCCGGGCTCGGACTGGTACCACGAGGATCACGTCCATCTCGACCTGACGGAGCGTCGCAACAATTACCGGATCTGCCAGTGGAACGTGTACGATCCGCTGCCGCGTGTCGCGCCGCTGTTGCCGGCCGAGCGCCCCGAAGAGGCGCCGCCGCGCGAGGTCGCCGCCAAATCGGACGCGTCCAAGCCGGACTCATCCAGGACCGACGGATCCACGGCCGACCGCGGCAAGGTTGATGAGCCGGATGCGGCGAAATCAGATGATGCGGCCGCGCCCGACGGCGCTGCCGAGACCAAGCCGCAGCCAACAAAAAAGCGCCGGCAAAGCCGGCGCCTTTGATCGCGACTGCGACGTGATTGGGATCAGTAGGTCGTGCCGCCGGCGCCCTGCAGCGCCATCTGCGGCTTGTAGGGCGAGTCGCCGTGCTTCGGCTCCAGCACCACGACGATGGTGCCGAGCTTGACGCGGTTGTAGAGGTCGATGACGTCCTCGTTGGTCATGCGGATGCAGCCCGAGGAGATCGACGAGCCGATGTATTCCGGCTGGTTGGTGCCGTGGATGCGGAACAGCGTGTCCTTGCCGCCCGAGTAGAGATACATCGCGCGCGAGCCCATCGGATTGTCCGGGCCGGGTGCCACGAAGGTCGGAACGCCGAGGCGCGAGATTTCGCCGGGGGTGGGATGCCAGGCCGGCCATTCGGTCATGCTGCCGACCTTGGCAATGCCCGACCAGGCCATTGCTTCTTCGCCGACGGTGATGCCGTAGCGGATCGCCTTGCCGTCGTTCAGCACATAGTAGAGGTAATGGTTGTCGGAATCGACCACGATCGAGCCGGGGGCTTCCTTGCGGTGGTACTCGACGATGGCGCGGCGGAACGGTTCAGCCACCGGCGTCTTGACGTAGGTGGTCTTGGCCAGCAGTTCCTTGTCACGCGGCTTGAAGGCGGCCGTGTTGGTTGCCTCATAGGTCGTGGCCTGCATGCAGCCCGACAACATCAGGCCCGCGGCCAGGATCCCGAAGGTAACTTTGAACGACGACATGATTACATTCCAATCGAAAATCCGCGCCCGAAAGCGCCAACATTACGCCCCAAACGCCACGATTCCATGAAGGGCATTATTGCCGAAACGTGCCATTATTCCCAGAGTTTAGATGCCTTTCCCGCATCGCGGGACGTCGCCTGTGGCTTTTTTGCCGCAAGTTTTCTGGTGTGCGGCCAGTGTTTGTGCAAACAGGCAACGGTTGTTCAATCGAAGCTGCTTCAACGTCACATTCACCGCCGCCTGGCGGCCACAAAGGTGGATGTCCGGTTAATCGCCCGGTCATGAAGCGCCAGCCAGAATCGCGCTAGATCGACGGGTCTTGCCAGCCCTGTTTCGTGGAGCCCGTGATGCTGTCGGTGTTCGTTCCCTCCGATTTTTCCCTCAAGAAGGCCGCCGCCACCGACCTCGGCGTGCTGCCGGAGGCGGCGGTCTGGGTCGACCTGGTGAACCCGACCGTCGAGGAGGATCGTGCCGTCGAGAGGCTCGCGGGGATCGCGGTTCCGACCCGGGAAGACATGCAGGAGATCGAGATCTCCAGCCGGCTCTATATCGAGAACAGCGCCCGCTACATGACCGCAACGCTGATGTGCCAGTCCGACACCGATATGCCGCGCACCACGGCGGTCACCTTCATCCTGACCGGCCATCGGCTGGTCACGGTGCGCTACGACCTGCCGAAGCCGTTCGCGCTGGTCGAGAACAAGCTGGCTCGGGCCTGTTCCCCCGGCATCACCGGCGAGCAGGTGCTGATGGAACTGCTGGATGCGGTGATCGACCGCTGCGCCGACATTCTGGAGCGCTGCGGGGCCGACATCGACCAGGTCTCCCACGACATCTTCGAGCCGGAGAGCCAGCGCCACGGCCACGCCAAGCAATATTCGCAGATCCTGATCGCGATCGGCCGCAAGGGCGACCTGACCTCGAAGGTCCGCGAAAGCCTGGTCTCGATCGGCCGCCTCGTCACCTTCCTTTCGGCGATCGTGGAGGGCGTGAAATGGTCCAAGGACATGCGCGAGCAGCTCAAGACCATGCAGCGTGACGTGGCCTCACTGACCGACCACGCTTCCTATCTCTCCAACAAGATCACCTTCGTGCTCGACGCCATGCTCGGCGTGGTCAATCTGGAACAGAACAACATCATCAAGCTGTTCTCGGTGATGGCGGTGGTGCTGATGCCGCCGACGCTGATTGCCTCGGTCTACGGCATGAATTTCAAGATCATGCCGGAACTCGAATGGACGCACGGCTATCCGTTCGCGCTGGTGCTGATGCTGATCGCGGCGATCGTGCCGTACTGGATCTTCAAGTGGAAAAAGTGGCTGTAGCGCCGGTTCCACACGTCGCGTTTTGGGACGCGCTTTCTGCCTTATTTCCTCTGCTAAAATTTGAGCGTTGCGCTGAACGTTTGGGCGAAATTTGTCTGCGATAACGCCCGCCTCGAAGCCGGAGGACAGCAATGGTTGAGAAGATCATAACGCCACGGCGTAACGTCATCGACTTTGCGCGCTATCAACACGACCGCGCAGCAGGCAAGGTGCAGGCGATCTCGCCGAGACTTTGCCGCTACTGTGGCGCTGCGTTGCTGGATGGCGAGGACGAAGACGATTGCTCAAGCGCGTTGAATGACATCGCGCTGCAGCCGCTTGAGAAGAAATCTCGTCGGTTTTATGCGGACTAGAGGCTGAGGCCTTTTGGAGGCAGAAGCCTCGTCTGCATCGTTACGCCTGCAATCGAAGCAATCCCAACGTGACGGCCGCGGCGGCGGCCGGGATCGCCTCGAACCTTTCGCTTCCTTCCCCGAAATAACATCCAAGCCACAGCTCAGACGTGCTGGCCACCGTTGATGTGGATCTCGGCGCCGTTCACGTAGGAGCTGGTTTCCGTGCACAGCACGTAGATGATCTTGGCGACCTCGTCCGGAGTGCCGAGGCGATGCATGGGGATTTGCTGGTCGACGATCTTCTCGGTGCCTGGCGACAGGATCGAAGTATCGATCTCGCCCGGTGCGATCGAATTGACGCGCACGCCGACGCGGCCGAAGTCGGATGCCATTTCCCGCGTCAGTGACGCCAGCGCGGCTTTCGAGGTCGCATAGGCAACGCCTGCGAACGGATGCACGCGCGAGCCGGCGATCGAGGTGACGTTCACCACCGCGCCCTTGGCGTGCCTGAGCTCGTCGATCAGCCCGCGGGCCAGCATGATGGGCGCGAAGAAGTTGACGCGGAACACGTGCAGCCAGGTCTCGATATCGGTGTCCATGGTCCCGAGCCGCGCACCGCCCGTCCCCTTCGGCGAGATCGCGGCATTGTTGACCAGCGCGTGCAACTCGTCGTTCACCAACCGTTTGCGGATCTCGCTGATTGCGCGAACCGTGTCGTCATGGTCGCCGAAATCGACCTCGATGTGATCTTCCGGTCCAGCGCCCCAGGGGCAGACTTCCGGAAATGCATGCCGCGAGCAGGTGATGACGCGCCAGCCGGCGGAAGCAAACCGGATCGCGGTGGCGTGACCGATGCCGCGGCTGGCACCGGTCAGGAGCAGGGTACGGCGCGGCGCGTTGGAAGGAGGGGACATGGTGTCTTTCAGGTTGGCGTCTTTTAAGCTGTCGTCGTCACGGATAGAGCCGCACCTTCGACCATGCGCTGCCGGCGCCGTCGCGGCGGAATTCGATGCGGTCGTGCAGGCGATATGGGCGGTCGTGCCAGAACTCGAAGCGCTGCGGCGTGATCCGCCAGCCGCTCCAGCCCGGCGGACGCGGCACCTCGCCGATGACGTATTTCGCGCCGGCCTTGGCGATCGCCTGCTCGAACGCGAAGCGGCTCTCCAGCGGTTGCGATTGCTTGCTGGCCCAGGCGCCGATCTGCGCCTGCTTCGGCCGCGTGGCGAAATAGGCGTCGGCCTCGGCATCGGTTACCGGCGTCACCGGCCCACGGATGCGCACCTGGCGGCGCAGCGATTTCCAGTGAAACAGTAAAGCGGCCTTGGGGTTTGCGGCCAATTCGCGGCCCTTGGCGCTGGCAACGTGGCTGTAGAACACGAAGCCGTCGGCATCGAAGCCCTTCATCAGCACCATCCGCACGTCGGGCAGCCCGTCGGCATCGACGGTTGCGAGCGCCATCGCGTTCGGATCGTTCGGCTCGGACTTGACCGCTTCCGCAAACCATTCGCCGAACAGGGCGAACGGCTCCTCCGCCGCGGTGAAATCACCCGATGTTAACGGTGTCGGGTGTTTGATGGAGGTCGTGTCGGTCATGTCAGGAGTCCCGATTTGCATTCGCCCGCGTCCGAGAGCGCGTTTCTAGCCCTATATAGGGCATGGGGGCGCGTTGGCCTATCGGCGATCCACCCCGCGGGCGCGGTGGTGACCTTGATCCTGATCGGCGTCGGCGCAGGCGGCTGCAGCCTGTCGCGCACCGATGCTTTCGCCAGGATGGACGACAAGGATGTGACGGGCTCGATCAGTCCGACCCAGGTCAGCGCGGTGATGCCGACCGATAGTGATCTCGCCTTTGCCCGTAACGCCGCCTCCGACGTGCTGACCAAGGGCGACAAGGATTCCAGCCAGCCCTGGGAAAATCCCCAGACCGGCGCGCGTGGCTCGGTGACGCCGCTGGCCCAGGCCTATTCGGGCGAGGACGGCAAGACGTGCCGGGATTTTCTCGCCAGCTATGTCAATGGAGCCACCGAGACCTGGCTGCAGGGCGCCGCCTGCAAGTCTGGACAAGGCCCGGTGGCAAATCCATAGCCTGAAGCCCTGGAGCAAGTCCTGAAAGTTCCGGCCGATGCCGGCGCCAAGCTAGTTGCAAAAATGCCACTGAGCCCCCACATGAAGGTAAAGTGAGCCCGGATGGGTTCCCGGCCAAAACTGATTTTCCCGTGAAGGAGACGTGACGGATGCGCGACCCCTATGAGGTCTTGGGGGTGCAGCGGAGCGCCAGCGCTGCGACGATCAAGAGCGCCTATCGCAAGCTCGCCAAGAAGCATCACCCTGATAACAACAAGAACGATCCGAAGGCGGCCGCCCGCTTTGCGGAGATCAACACGGCCAACGAGATCGTCGGCGACGAGGACAAGCGCAAGCAGTTCGACCGCGGCGAGATCGATGCTGAGGGCAAGCCGCGCTTTCAGGGATTCCCTGGCGGCGGCGGCGCCAGCGGCCGTGGCGGTCCCGGCGGCTTCGAGTACAGCTTCCGCGGCGGCCCCGGCCCCGGCGGCGTGGGCGGCGGCAGCTTCGAGGACATCCTCAACAGCATGTTCGGCAACGCCGCGCGTGGCGGCGGTGGCGCGCGCGGGGGGCGGGCCAGCCCGTTTGAATTCGAAGGCGGCGGGGTCGGCGTCGACCTCGATCTTTCGGTCGCCATGACGGTGTCGCTGGAGGAATCGGTCAGGGGCGGCGACAAGCGCGTCCGCCTGCCGACCGGCCGTGAGCTCAACGTCAAGATTCCGCCCGGCGTCACCGCCGGCCAGCAGATCCGCCTGAAGGGACAGGGCGACACCGCGCAAGGCCACCCGCCCGGTGACCTCCTGATCACGATCTCGATCGCGCCGCATCCGTTCTTCAAGGTCGACGGCAACGATCTCCGGATCGATCTGCCTGTGACCCTCTACGAGGCGGTGCTGGGCGGCAAGGTCCGGGTGCCGACGCTCGGCAGCGCGGTCGAATTGTCGATCCCGAAGAACACCTCGAGCGGCCGTACCTTCCGCCTCAAGGGCAAGGGGCTGTCGAAGGCGGGCGCCGTCGGCGACCTCTATGTCACGACCCGCATCATCCTTCCCGACGGGAACGATGCCGAGCTTGAGGCATTGATGCAGACGTGGCGGGAGCGAAATCCCTACAATCCGCGCAGCGATCTCGGCTGACCGCCGAGAGCGCGCCCCAAAAGGCGCAAGAGACGCGAAACTGCACTACCCCGGACTCTATCGGGGTAGACGCAGCCGTTGCGAGGGCGTCAATGGATGACCGGCCGTCCGACGTCCAAATCTGCGGCGTGCAGATCGGACTGCGGAAAAAGAGTGCGGCCTCGAGAGGGGGACCAGCGCGGTACACAAAACCCCAATCGAGGCCGCGTGCGCCGATCGGCGGATCGGGCGCGGATCATCTTCGCGTGAGCATCCGGTACGACAATGAGACGCGTCCATGACGCGAATCGAAATTTTCAATGTCGGAATTGGGACGCCGAGTGAGGCTGGATTCACTTGCTCGAAACGGCACAATGTCGGTGGCTGATCTCCCCGTAAATCTACGGGAGATCAGCCGCCGTTCTTCTCCATCTGATCGTAGACGGCCTGCGCGACCTGGGTCAGGCGCGTGCGATCGGTGCCGCCGCTGACGACATAGGCGACACCGCGATCGGCCCAGAACAGTGCGCCGTCGCTGCCCTGGACGGCATAGCGCATCTGGGTCGCCTCGGTTTTCGCCTTGGCGGTGTAGACCGTGAAGCGCTCGCCGGACGTGCTCTCATACATCAGGAATGACGCCGGCCCGCTCGGCCCCGGCAGCAGGCGGCCGCCGACCAGCTTCAGCCCGGTGAGGTCGGGGGCGCGGACGTCCCAGCCGCAGCGCTTGGTCAGCCATTGCTGCAGATGGTCGCGCTCGCTGCCGGGCACCTCGACGGGATGACGGACCTCGACCACGTAGAGCCGATGCGCATCGAGCGCATCGAGCGTGAAGCTCTGGAAGGCCGACGGCGTCGCCGCGGCGCCGCGTGCGATCCAGCCGACGCCGCCGCCGGCGATGAAGGCCATCAGCGTCGCCGCCACCGCGCCATAGACCCAGCGGCGCGGCTGGCGCACCAGCCGCTCAAGTTCGAGCCGCTTCGGCACCGCCTCGTCCAGCACGGCGTCGTAGCGCGCATGCAGCGTCTCGGCCATCGCGCGCCATGACTGCACCCGCGCCGCGTCGTCAGGATGCGCGGCGAGCCACGCCTCGACATCGCCGCGGCGTTCGGCCGGCAGCTCGTTGTCGACGTAAGCATGCAGCTCGTCTTCGGTGACGGGGATATTCGGGTCGGTCATATCAATGGTCTCTGCCAAATCTTGTTCGAAAAACGTTCATGCGTAACGCCTGTCATCGCGCACATTATCACTTCACCCGCCTCAGCGTTGGGCGCTGGCCCTCGATCGAGGCCCGCACATGGGCGCGCGCGCGGGCGAGGCGGGACATCACCGTGCCGATCGGCACGCCCTGGATGTCGGCGACCTCCCGGTAGCTCATGCCCTCCAGCATCACGAGCAGCAGCACCGAACGCTGCTCCTCGACCAGTGTCGACAGCGCGCGCTCGATGTCGCGTCCCTCCGCCTCGGTGCCGCTGGCGTCGGCATTGTTGTCGAGCAGCGGCATGAAGGCCGGCCGCCGCGCCAGCGAGCGCCTCCGGTTCTTGTTCAGATTGGTCAGGATCGTATACAGCCAGCTCCTGACGTCGCCGCCGAGAAACAGCCGCTCCGAGCGCAGCGCGCGCACCAGCGTGTCCTGCACCAAATCATCGGCGATATCCGTGTCACGCACCAGCGCCCGCGCATAGCGGCGGAGCGCTGGAATCATGGCTTCGACACTTTGACGAAACGCGGTCATGCATCCCAGTCTTCGATGGTTGCGGCGATAGCCGCCTTGCTCAACATAACACCCTAACGGCGTGGCTATTCCGGTTTGCGCCGACCTGCGCGCATAGCGCCTCGGCTGCGGCCGATTTGGGCTTGTCGCCAGCCAAAGTGCTGGTGTACCTCCGGGCCAGAAAAATTCGAAGCGAATGCCTGTGCCAACGATCTACTACATCCGCCACGGCGAGACCTCATGGAACGCCGAAGGCCGGCTTCAGGGCGTGCAGGATATTGCTCTCAACGAGCGCGGCCGCGCCCAGGCGGCACATGCCGGCCGCATCCTCGCCGATCTCCTGGCGCGCGACGGCCGTGACAAGACGACGCTGCCTTTCGTCGCAAGTCCGCTGCTCCGGGCGCGCGCGACCATGGAGCTGGTGCGCACCGAGCTTGGCCTGCCGCCGGGTGACTACGCCCTCGACGCGCGGCTGCGCGAAATCGCCTACGGGACGTGGGAAGGCTCGACGTTGGCAGAGGCGCAGGCCGCCGACCCCGTCGTCTATGCCCGCCGCCTGGCCGAGAAGTGGACGGTGGCGCCGGAGGGCGGCGAGAGCTATGTCGACGTACAGGCGCGGATGACCGAGTGGTACCGCTCAGTGCCGTCGGATACGGTCGCCATCGCCCATGGCGGCACGGCGCGGGCGCTGATGGTGGCGCTCGGCTTCGAGACCCCGGCCTCTGCGGCCGACCTCACCATCGAGCAGGGCGCGGTCTACGTGTTCAGCGCGGCGGGCCTGCAGAAGTATAGTTAAGGGCGCCCAGCCAGCCACGTCCCTGGGTTCATGAAACCCGTTTGACGCTGCCGACCCTGCGCGTTACGACACGCCATGTCCTTCAATACTTTCGGCCATATGTTCCGCGTCACGACCTTCGGCGAGAGCCATGGGGTCGCGATCGGCTGCGTGGTGGACGGCTGTCCGCCGATGATCCCCCTGACGGTGGAGGAGATCCAGCACGACCTCGACCGCCGCCGGCCGGGCCAGTCGCGCTTCACCACCCAGCGCCAGGAGCCGGATGCGGTGAAGATCCTGTCCGGCGTGATGGCGCATCCGGAGATCGGCGTGCAGGTCACGACCGGCACGCCGATCGCGCTCCTGATCGAGAACACCGACCAGCGCTCGAAGGATTATTCGGAGATCAAGGACAAGTTCCGCCCCGGCCATGCCGACTTCACCTATGAGGCGAAATACGGCCTGCGCGACTACCGCGGCGGCGGGCGTTCCTCTGCGCGCGAGACCGCAACCCGCGTCGCGGCCGGCGCGATCGCGCGAAAAGTCCTGCCCGAGGTGAAGGTGCGCGGCGCGCTGGTGCAGATGGGGCCGCACAAGATCGACCGCGAGAAGTGGGACTGGGACGAGATCGCCAACAACCCGTTCTTCTGCCCCGACAAGGACAAGGCGGCGTTCTTCGAAAGCTATCTCGACGGCATCAGGAAGAGCGGCTCCTCGATCGGCGCCGTCATCGAGGTCGTCGCCGAGGGCGTGCCAGCCGGGCTCGGCGCGCCGATCTACGCCAAGCTCGACAGCGATCTCGCTGCGGCGATGATGAGCATCAACGCCGTCAAGGGCGTCGAGATCGGCGCCGGCTTCGGCGCCGCCGAGCTCACCGGCGAGGAGAATGCCGACGAGATGCGGACCGGCAACAACGGAACGCGTTTCCTGTCCAACCATGCCGGCGGCGTGCTCGGCGGCATCTCGACCGGCCAGCCGGTGGTGGTGCGCTTTGCGGTCAAGCCGACGTCCTCGATCCTGACCACGCGCCGGACCGTGGACCGCAAGGGCGCCGATACCGACATCCTGACCAAGGGCCGTCACGACCCCTGCGTCGGCATCCGCGCGGTGCCGGTGGGGGAGGCCATGATGGCCTGCGTGTTGGCCGATCATTTTCTGCGCGACCGCGGGCAGACCGGGCGCTGATCCCCTGTATAGTGGAGATCACCGGATCGGGTGCTCGCCTGGGGAATGCCATGAACGCGTCGGAGCTTCGGGACATCATCGAATGGATGATCGGCGGCGCGCGATCGGCGCCGACGCCGCCGCAGATGATGGCGGAATGCTGCGAACGCTTGGTACGGGCCGGGCTGCCGCTATGGCGCGTCGGCGTCTTCGTACGCACGCTGCACCCCGAGATCTATGGCCGCCATTTCTTCTGGAAGCCCGGCGCCGAGGTCGAAACCGGCACCGTCGATCACAACATTCTGGACACCCCGGAATTTGCCGTCAGCCCGCTGTCGATCGTCTTCAAGCAGGGTGTTGAAGTGCGCGCGCGGCTCGACGACCCCGCCAGCAAGCGCTTTCCGATTGTCGTAGATTTGCAGGCCGAGGGCGTCACCGACTACATCGCGGTGCCGCTGGTCTATACCGACGGCTTCGCCAATGCCTCGAGCTGGACCACCAGGCAGCCGGGCGGCTTCACCGAGGAACAGCTCGACGCGATCCGCTCGATCACTGTCCCGCTGGCGCGCTACATCGAGATCATCACGCTGCGCCGCACCGCAACGCTGTTGCTCGATACTTACGTCGGCAACCGTGCCGGCGAGCGCATCATGGGCGGCCAGATCAGGCGCGGCCATGCCGACACGATGGATGCCGCGATCTGGCTGTCCGACCTGCGCGGCTTCACCGCGTTGTCCGACCGCTTGCCGGCGGAGACTGTCGTGGAGATCCTGAACCTCTACTTCGATTGTCAGGTCACCGCGATCCGCGACCATGGCGGCGAGGTGCTCAAATTCATGGGCGACGGACTGCTCGCGGTTTTCCCGGTCGACGAGTATCTCGGCGACGAAGTGCAGGTGTGCTCGCGGGTGCTGGAGGCGGCACGCGCGTCCCGCGCCGGGGTCGAGGCGCTGCAATTCCCCAATGGCGACGCGGTCGAGCGCTTCCGCTTCGGCGTCGCGCTGCATCTCGGGCGCGTGCTCTACGGCAATATCGGCGGCGGCAACCGGCTCGACTTCACCTGCATCGGTCCGGCGGTCAATCTCGCCGCGCGGCTCGAGAAGATCGCCGGCCGCCTCGGCCGCACTGTCGTGGCCTCCGAGCGCTTCGCCGGCATTCACGACGGCGGCTGGAGCGATCTCGGCGAGTTCCCGATCGCGGGATTTGCCAAGGCAGAGCGGGTCTACGGCCTGTTCGACGAGGCGCCGATTGCGGCGGCTGGTTAGCGGCTGCGCACGGTGACTGACAAGGACGCGCAACATCGTACCGGGATCGCGCTAGTCGTCGCGGCTGCGGCGGCCTGGAGCACTGCGCCGTTCTTCACGCGGCTGCTGCACTTCGATTCCTGGACCATCCTGTTCTGGCGCGGGCTGTTCGGTGGCGGCGCGATCGCGCTGTTCCTGGTCGCCACGCAGGGCTGGCGCGGTGCGCACGATCTCGTCGTGATGCCGGCGAGCGGATGGCTGGTGGCCGGCCTCTCGACCTTCGGCATGGTGACGTTCATTCCGGCGCTGCAACTGACCAGCGTCGCCAATGTCGCCATTCTGATCGCGATGCAGCCGTTTGCGGCGGCCGCGATCGCCCGGCTTCGGCTCGGTGAGCGGGCGCGGCCCGGCACATTGCTGGCGAGCCTTGTCGCGCTCGCGGGTGTGGCGATCACCGTCAGCGGCGCCGGCGGCATCGCGGATTACAGGGGCATCGGCCTTGCCTGCGTGATGGTGCTGGCGATTTCGCTGATGACGGTGGTGATCCGGCGGCGCAAGGCCACGCCGATGATCGCCGCCGCGGCGCTCTCGAACTTTCTCGGCAGCGCCGTGAGCTTGCCGTTGGGGCAGGGCATCGGCGCGGTCACCGGCGCTGATCTCGGCGTGCTCGCGATGTTCGGCGCATGCCAGGTCGGTCTCGGCCTCACCCTGTTCACGGTCGGCTCCCGATTGCTGCCGTCCGCGCAGGCCTCGCTGATCGCAACCCTCGAAACGCCGCTGATGCCGTTCTGGGTGTGGCTGGCGTTTGCCGAGGTGCCGTCGTCGCGCGCCCTGATCGGCGGCGCGCTGGTGATGGGGGCGGTCGTCGCCGACATTGCGCTGAGCCAGCGGGCGCAGCTCGCGCGGCCGACGGAGCGGTAATGGCCGCTATTCCTCGGGCTCGGTGGTGAACAGCAGCGGATAACCCTTGGCGCGGCCGGCGTCGGTGGCGCGCGTCGCCTTGGTCTCGGCGACATCCCTGGTAAACACCGCGACCACGCAGACGCCGCGCTGATGCGCGGTCAGCATCACCTTGTAGGCCTGGTCGTCGGTCATGCGGAATTCGCCCTTCAGCACGGTGACGACGAATTCGCGCGGCGTGTAATCGTCGTTGACCAGGATCACCTTGTGCAGGCGTGGCCGCTCGACCTTGGTCTTGGTCCTGGTTTTCGGCTTGACGACGGTATCGGGCATCGCACTCCCTCGCGATTGCCCGTAAGAATACCGTCTTCCCGCACATGTTGGAACCGTTCGATTTGCACGGCGTCATTGCGGCAACGGCACGGCGCGTTGCCTCATGCGTGGCAAGTGATGTCCAGCCTGCAAGCGTCTAACTTGTAGGTCTCTAACTTGCAGGCCTCTAACTTGAATGTGAAGGACAGATGATATCTGCGCTTTTCGCCGCCTGATTTGCGTGTCACCATGACAGGACACGACGGGAGGGCCGCAATGCGCTGGTATGTCTCGATCGGAGCGGTGCTTGTCGCAGGCATATTGGCCAGCGGCGATGTGGCCGGTGTTGCCGCCCCCGGCCCGGGAACACAGACAGGCCGGCTGGCCGAAAAGGAATCCACGCCGAGCGTCGACATCGAGTTGATCATCGCGGTCGACGTCTCCTACTCGATGGACATGGACGAACTCGCGATCCAGCGCGAGGGCTATGCGCAGGCGATCGTTTCCAAGGAGTTCCTGCAGGCGCTGAAGGCCGGCCCGAACGGCAAGATCTCGATCACCTATTTCGAATGGGCCGCCTCCAACGACCAGAAGGTCATTATTCCCTGGCGGGTGATCGACGGCCCCGAATCCGCCGATGCGGTCTCCGCCGAGATCATGAAGACGCCGGTGCGCCGCGCCTCGCGCACCTCGATCTCGGGCGCGATCTATTTCGCGATCCCGATGTTCGACGAGAATCCGCATCGCGGCCTGCGCCGCGTGATCGATATCTCCGGCGACGGCCCCAACAACAACGGCACGCCGATCACGCCTGCGCGCGATGCGGCGCTCGACAAGGGCATCGTCATCAACGGCCTGCCGATCATGGTGAAGGAGCCGTCCTACTCGACGATGGATATCGAAAATCTCGACTACTACTACGAGGACTGCGTGATCGGCGGGCCCGGCTCCTTCGTGGTGTCGATCAAGGATCGCGAGAAGTTCAAGGAAGCGATCCGCACCAAGCTGCTGCTCGAGGTCGCCGGCCGCACCCCCGAGCGCCCGATCATGCGGACCGCCGAGAAGGAGCCGCGGGTCAGTTGCACGATCGGCGAGAAGATCTGGCAGGATCGCTGGGGGCGATGACGACGACCACGATGCTTCGTAGGGTAGAGATTAGCCGAACGGGTCCGCGCGAAGCGGCCCGATGACAGGCTCCGGCGTAATCCACCATATCTGCGGCCACGAAGACGGCGGTTTACGCTTCGCTAACCCCCAGTACAAATCTCTCGAACGTCGCTCTCGAGTTCGCGGAGCGTCTGCATCGCGGCCGTGTGCTCCGCGGCGCCGATCTGCCGCCACACTTCGGCAACGCGCCCGGCGAGGCCGCGAACGGTCACCGGAAAATTCGTCGCCTGCGCCAGCGCGCCCTTTTCGTTGATCAGATACTGCCCGTTCAGTGCAAACAGCACCTGCGCGATACACGCCAGCGCGCGATAGGCGCAGCCGGCGATATGCGTGCTGTCGCCGCGCGGCAGCGCAAGCCCGGCACTCTCGATCGCGAACAGGATTTCCCATTGAAAGCGCCGCACCAGCGCATCGCGCAGGGCGGACGGGTAGGGCGCAATCTTTGCCCTCAGCGCCGCGATGAGGCCATCGGGATCATGCAGGGCACGGCACAGCGCAACCTCGCCCATCCAGATCGCCGAGCAGAAGCCGTGCGGATGGCCCGGCTGGTAGTGCATGCTGACCTCACCGTTCCGGCAGGCATCGATCACCGTCGTGACCTGGTCGATGCTGCGGTAAAGCAGGTCGACCTTACGGCCGCCGATCGCGAGCCAGGCGCCGCCGACGATCCACGGACCCCATTCCCCGACTGCCGTCACATGGGCAGCTGCGGGATCATCGACCAGGCCGGTCACCACCGCGCGCAGCCGATCGATATCCGGAGCGGCGTTATCCCGATAGTAGAGGCCGAGATCGGTGTCGGAGGCCTCAAGCGCCGTGCCGCGCGCCCGCGAGCCGCCGAGCACGATGGCGGCGACGCCCGGCACGCCGGCAAGGACGGGAATGATGCGCGCGAGCAGCGGATCGTCGGACATGCGATGCGGATTATAGCGAGGACATTGCGGGCTGCGATAGTCGCAGCGTTGTCTCAGCGTGCGAAGCGCGCCACCAGTTCGACATGTGGGGTGTGGCGGAACTGATCGACCGGGGTGACGCTAGCGATCTTGTAGCCGCCATCGATCAGGATTTTTGCGTCGCGCGCAAACGTTGCGGCGTTGCAGGACACCGCGACGACCACCGGCACCTTGCTCGCCGCAAGCTGGGTGACGAGCGCCTGCGCGCCTTGCCGGGGCGGATCGAACACGACGCCGTCGTAGTCGCGCAATTCCTGCGGCATCAGGGGGCGGCGGAACAGGTCGCGCGCCTCGGCCTTGAGCGGCTTCAGCCCCGGCGTCGATTGCGCAGCCTTTTGCAGTGCCGTGATCGCGCCGGCGTCGCTGTCGAAGGCCGTGACCCGCGCCTTCTCGGCTAGGCGGAGCGCAAACGGGCCGACCCCGCAAAACAGATCGGCGATGTGCTTGGCGCGTCCGCAATGCTCGCGAACCTGCGCCGCAAGCGTCTCCTCGCCCTTGACGGTCGCCTGCAGGAACGAGCCCGGCGGCAGCACGACCTTCACCTTTCCGATCGCAATCTCGGGAGAGCCGCGCTGCAGCACCAGCTCGCCATGCCGAGTCAGGCGTGTCAGCCGGTGTTTCTCGGCGACCCGCGACAGAGCGGTGATCAGGCTGGTCGGCAGCGCACCGGAGCCGCGCACATCGATGTCGAGACCATTGAGGGTCGCGGTCACCTGGATATCGAGCGGCTTGCCGATCGAGATCAGCGGCTCGGCTGTGGCCCAGGCCGCCTCGAGCGCGCCGTCGAGCGCCGGATCGAGGATCGGACAGCGGTCGACCGGGATGATGTCGTGCGAACCGGCCGCAGCGAAGCCGACCTTGAGCACCTCATGGGTGCCCATGCGTCCGTGCAGCGTGATGCGGCGGCGGCCGGCGCCATGGGCGTCGAGCAGCGGCGCGACTTCGGCCGCGACCTTTGCCTGCGCCAGCGTCTCGACCACGATGTTGCGTTTCCAGGCGCGGTAGGGCGCGTCATTCCAGTGCTGGATCGCACAGCCGCCGCAGACGCCGAAATGCGGACAGAACGGCGTGATCCGCTCGGGGCTTTCCTGCGTCACCCGCACCAGTCGCCGCCGGTCGGGATGATTGCCCGGAACGTCTTCGACCTCGACCGTTTCGCCGGCCAGCGTGTAGGGCACGAAGATCGACTGCGCGCCGTCGATCGCGACACCGTCGCCGCGATGGCCGACATGGTCGATGGTGAGAAGCTCAGCCACGGCGCGCACCGAGGAAGAATTCGATATTGCCGTCGCCGCCGGTGATCGATGACGGGAACACCTGAATGTCGGTGCAGCCGAGCGAGGCAGCAAAGGCGGCGATATCGTCGCAGATCTCCTGGTGCACCATCGCGTTGCGGATGACGCCGCGCTTGGCGTGTTTGCGCGCCGCCTCGAATTGCGGCTTGATCAGCGCCAGGAGATGCATCGGCGCTGCCGCCAGCGACAGCGCCACCGGCAGCACCAGCTTCAGCGAGATGAAGCTGACGTCGATCACGACGACGTCAGGCCGCGCCGGCAGCCGCTTGCCCTCGAAATTCCTGATGTCGGTCTCCTCCATGGAGACGATCTTCGGATGCCCCTGCAGCGAGGGATGCAGCTGGCCGTGGCCGACATCGATGGCGAACACGACGCTTGCACCATTGGCGAGCAGCACTTCGGTGAAGCCGCCGGTCGAGGCGCCGACATCGAGGCAGACATGGCCCTCGACGTCGATCGGATAGTGTTCGAGCGCGCCGGCGAGCTTGACGCCGCCGCGCGAGACATAGGGATGCGCCGGCTCGGCCGTGAGTGCGGCGCCGGGCGCGACGAGTTCGGATGCCTTCGCAATTGGCTTGCCGTCGGCGGTGACGAGGCCGGCGTCGATCGCGGCGCGCGCCCGGGCCCGGCTTTCGAACAGGCCGCGCTCGACCAGCAACACGTCGATGCGCTTGCCGGCGGATGCGTTGTTGTCGTTGTCGCCTGCCTTGGTCACGTGCTTGGTCACTTGGCGCCCTGCCGGAGCTGCGCGGCGGCGAGCCGCACGCAGGTCTCGAAGGAGGTGAGGTCGTGCCAGAGGTCGGCCGCAGGCTCCCTCGGCGTCACCAGCGGACTGCCGTGCAGCTCGAGCGCATGCATCATCATCAGATTGTCCGGCAAGCCAAACTCTTCCACCGTCAGTCCCTCCGCGTCGATCAGGCGTCCGTCGGATGCCGGCACGACCTGCTGCAGCCGCGCCACGCGATTGGCGTAGGACGTGGGATCGTTCGAATAGGCGAGGCACAGCTTGCCGCGTCCCGCCATGTAGCCGAGTTCGTAGACGGTGCCTGCGTCGGCACTGGGGCCGCGAAACGGCGTCAAATTGGCGATGACGGCGTCGGCCGACTCCATCATCGCCTCGTTGCTTTTGAAGATGGTGAGTGAAGCGCCGGCGGCTGTGGGATTGATGCTGTTGTCGAGCGGATAGAGTCCGGTCAGCCCGTGATAGGCGCACACCTCCACCTTGCGGCGGCCAATTTCCACGGCATCTTGCAGGAACACGTCAGGACCTGCCAGATAGATTTTCATGGACTTGCCGGGGCTAGAGCGTTTTCGAGCGAAGTGGACACCGGTTCGCGTGAAGAAAACGCGTCCAAAGAAGAACCTGGAGCTTCGGTTCTGATTCAATCAGAACCGAATATGCTCTAGTGGGCGCCGCCCGAAGCGATTACGCGAGCTTCACGGTCTCGGTCTTGTAGTCCTTGCCGAGGGTCTCGAAGACCTTGGCAACGATGCTCTTGGCGTCGAGACCCGCGCGGGCGTACATCGCCGCCGGCGAGTCGTGGTCGAGGAATACGTCGGGCAGGATCATCGAGCGGAACTTGAGCATGCCGCTGTCCAGCATGGCGTTGTCGGACAGGAACTGCATGACATGCGAGCCGAAGCCGCCGATCGAGCCTTCCTCGATGGTGATCAGGATCTCGTGGCCGCGGGCGAGCTTCATGATCATCTCCTCGTCGAGCGGCTTCATGAAGCGCGCGTCGGCGATCGTGGCGGAGAGGCCGTGGGCGGCAAGCTCGTCGGCAGCCTTCTCGCACTCGGCGAGGCGGGTGCCGAACGACAGCAGCGCGACCTGCTTGCCCTCGCGGACGATGTGGCCCTTGCCGATCTCCAGGGGAATGCCGACTTCCGGCATTTCGACGCCGCGGCCTTCGCCGCGCGGATAGCGCAGTGCGCTCGGACGATCGTTGATCGCAACCTGCGTCGCCACCATGTGAACCATTTCCGCCTCGTCGGAGGCCGCCATGATCACGAAGTTCGGCAGGCAGCCGAGATAGGCGTTGTCGAACGAACCGGCATGCGTCGCACCGTCGGCGCCGACCAGGCCGGCGCGGTCGATCGCGAAGCGGACCGGAAGGCTCTGGATCGCGACGTCATGGACCACCTGGTCATAGCCGCGCTGCAGGAAGGTCGAATAGATCGCGCAGAACGGCTTGTAGCCTTCGGTGGCGAGGCCGGCGGCGAACGTCACCGCGTGCTGCTCGGCGATGCCGACGTCGAAGGTGCGGTCCGGGAACGCCTTGTTGAAGATGTCGACGCCGGTGCCCGACGGCATCGCCGCGGTGATGGCGACGATCTTGTCATCCTTCTGGGCTTCCTTGACGAGGCTCTGGCCAAACACGTTCTGGTAGGCCGGCGCATTCGGCTTGGCCTTGGCCTGGGTGCCGGTCGCGACGTCGAACTTGACGACGGCGTGGTACTTGTCGGCGGAAGCCTCGGCCGGACCGTAGCCCTTGCCCTTCTGGGTAACGACGTGAACCAGGATCGGCCCGGTCTCCATGTCGCGGACGTTCTTCAGCACCGGCAGCAGATGGTCGAGATTGTGGCCGTCGATCGGGCCGACATAATAGAAGCCGAGCTCCTCGAATAGCGTGCCGCCGTCCATCATGAAGCCGCGGGAGTATTCCTCGACGCGGTTGGCGCGGTTGGCGAGGATCTTCGGCAGGCGCTTGTTGATCTGCTTGGCCGCTTCGCGCAGCGAACGGTAGGTCTTGCCGGAGTAGAGGCGCGACAGATAGGCGCTCATCGCGCCGACCGGCGGGGCGATCGACATGTCGTTGTCGTTGAGGATCACGATCAGGCGCGAGTTCATCGCGCCGGCATTGTTCATGGCCTCATAGGCCATGCCCGCCGACATCGCGCCGTCACCGATCACGGCGATAACGTTGTTCTTGCCGCCGGAGAGGTCGCGCGCCACGGCCATGCCGAGGCCGGCCGAAATCGAGGTCGAGGAGTGCGCGGCGCCGAACGGATCGTAGTCGCTCTCGGTGCGCTTGGTGAAGCCGGAGAGGCCGCCGCCGGTGCGCAGGGTGCGGATGCGGTCGCGGCGACCGGTCAGGATCTTGTGCGGATAGGCCTGGTGGCCGACGTCCCAGATCAGCCGGTCGCGCGGCGTGTCGAAGATGTAGTGGATGGCGGTGGTCAGTTCGACCACGCCGAGGCCGGCGCCGAAATGGCCGCCGGTCACCGACACGGCGTCGATGGTTTCCTGGCGGAGCTCGTCGGCAACCTGCCGCACCTGCTCGACCTTCAGCTTGCGCAGGTCATCCGGCGTGTGAATAGTGTCAAGAAGCGGCGTCTTACTAAATGTGGTCACAGCGAATTTCCAATTTTTGCCTGTCGGAACGAACGGCCCGACGCGAGATGGGTTGGCGCGCTCACCGCGCAGCGAATGCCAGACACTGGGTGCCGTCCCGGCAGGCCCTGCCTGGTTGTAAGCCTAGATTCACTCCGGATTGGACCACGTGATATGCATCACCTTGGTCGCTCTTCACCCGTCCCGGTTCAGTTTTGTCGAACCATTTGAGATGCATGCCGCCCGAAAAATTCGGGCCGCCCGCTACCCTCAAATGCCCATAGAACTGGAAGCATTACACCAAAGCCGTAGCCAAAGCCAACCCGATAGGGGGCGCAGGGTTCCTATGCGCTGTCCTGAAAAACCTAGACTTTTCAATGCTTGGGCCGGGGACGGGTTCCATTTTTGCTAATTTAGCGGGGCCGGGACGGTCCGGATCGGCCTGATTCGCAGCCGCACCCGATCGCCGCGGTCGCCCCGCGGCGTGGTCGATCAACGGAAATGCGCAGCAACAATCGCCCGCCGCTGGCGGACATCCTGTCGCGTGATCGCGGTGGATCGGCGCTACTGCACGTCGAGCGGCTCGGTGCCGGTCGGCTGGCCCGAGGCGTCGGTGGTGATCTTGTCGACGCGGGCTTCGGCCTGGCGCAGCAATTCCTCGCAGCGCCGCTTCAGCGCCTCGCCGCGCTCATAGATCGCGACCGATTCCTCAAGCGGGACCTTGCCGTCCTCGAGCCGCTTGACGATCGATTCGAGTTCCTCGATCGCGCGTTCAAAGGAGAGCTTCTTGACGTCGGCTTGAGCGTTTTCGGCCATTATGTGTTCCCAGTGCGCCGATCAGACCGTGATCGGATCTTGTCGTCCAACCATGACCTGTCGCAGGCCATGCTTGCCCCGGCGCAGAATCAATCGAATTTTTGCGGGGGTATTGTGGCGGGGATTTACCCGCCCATCAATGCGGTGACGTGAGATGCCACCGACTCTTTCAGGCCCTCGAGGTCGTAGCCGCCCTCCAGCACGGAGACGACGCGGCCGCCGGCGCTCTTGTCGGCGAGGTCCATCAGCTTGCGCGTGACCCAGCCGAAATCCTCGCCGGTCAGGTTGATCGAGGCCAGCGGATCGCGGTGGTGCGCGTCGAAGCCCGCCGAGATCACCACGAGCTCGGGGGAAAACTTCTCGAGCTGCGGCAGGATCAGGTTCTCGAAGGCGGAGCGGAATTTAGCGCCGCCGTCGCCGGGCGCCAGCGGCGCGTTGACGACGGTGTCGTGCTCGCCGCGCTCGCCTGAAGCGCCGGTGCCGGGGAACAGCGGCATCTGATGCGTCGAGCAGTACATCACGGTCGGATCGGCCCAGAAGATATCCTGCGTGCCGTTGCCGTGGTGAACGTCGAAATCGATGATCGCGGCGCGCTTGATGCCGTATTTGCGCTGCGCGTGACGCGCGGCGATCGCGACATTGTCGAAGAAGCAGAAGCCCATCGGCGTCGACTTCTCGGCGTGATGCCCGGGCGGGCGCACCGCGACGAAGGCGGTCTGGTGCGCGCCGGTCATCACCGCATCGGTCGCCGCCACCGCGCCGCCGACGCCGCGCATCACGGCTTCCCAGGTGCCCGGCGACATCGAGGTGTCGCCGTCGATATAGATCATGCCGGAGGTCGGCGCGATGTGGCGCAGCTCGCCGACATAGTGCTCGCCATGACAGAGCAGCACGCTGTCGAGGTCGCCTTCCGGTGCGAGGTCGCGCACCAGCGCCTTGAAGCGGTCTTCGCCAAGTACCTCGGCAACCGCGCGCAGCCGGTCGGGGCGTTCGGGATGTCCGGGTGGGGTCAGGTGTTCGAGGCAGGCGGTGTGCGTCAGAAGCAGTGTCATGCAAATTCCCGGCGCATTGGGCGCGCGTGCGAGGAGCGTCTAATTTAGGCCGTTACCGGCCCGCCGGAAAGGCCTGTCTCCGCCCCACGGATGTTCCATGCCCGCACTTCAATTGATCCGCTCGATCCGCTTTCCGGCCGCCGGGCCGACCGGGCTGTTGGCCTTGAAATAGGCATAGAGCGCATCGACGTCGTAGATGCCGAACTGCTGCGCCGTTCCGTCCTTGAACACCGTGAAGCCGTCGCCGCCCTCGGCGAGATAATGGTTCACGGTGACGCGATAGCTCGCGGCCGGATCGATCGGCTTGCCGTCGAGCGACATCCGCGCGGCGATGATGCGCGCGCCGTCGCCCTTGCTCGCATCCCACGCATAGGCAAAGCCCTTCGAGACCTGCAGGGCGCGCGGCCGTTTCGGGTCGGCCCATTGCTGCTCCAGCACGTCCTTGAGCTGCTTGCCGGTCAGCGTCATCGTCACCAGCTGGTTACGGAACGGCTGGCTGGCGAAGATGTCGGCATAGGTGACGGCGCCGTCCTCGCGCTTGACGATGTCGGTGCGCACGCCGCCGGGATTGGTGAAGGCGATCACCGCGCCGCCATTCGGCTCCGAGCTGGTGGCAAGCAGCTGCGCGTCGGCGACGATATCGCCGAGCGGGCTTTCGCCCGGTCTCGGCCGGCGTGCGCGACAGCGTTTCCGTCACCGAGCCTGCCGCGCGGTTGGCGATCGGCGCGGCCAGCCGGTCATAGGATTCCAGCAGCGCGCTCTGCTCCGGGTCCTTGGCTGTGCCGCCGATCTTCACGATGGTGTTGTCGGCCTTGGCGCTGATCACGTCATGGTTGTTCGGATCGAGCTGAAGATCGATCGCGGTGACCAGCGTGCCGTATTTGTCGCCGGAGGTGACGAGCCGTCCGTCGATCTTGCAGACATAGGCCTGGTGGGTGTGGCCGGAGATCAGGACGTCGACGGCGCGATCGAACTTCTTGACAATATCGACGATCGGCCCCGAGATGCCGGGGCATTCATTATAGTCGCCGGTCGGAAAGCCGCCTTCGTGGATCAAGACCACGATCGCCTCGACGCCCTTCGCCTTCAGCTCGGGGACCAGCGCATTGACGGTCTCGGCCTCGTCGCGGAATTCCAGGCTGGCAACGCCGGCCGGCGATACCAGGTTCGGGGTGTTCTTCAGCGTCAACCCGATGAAGGCCACCGGTATGCCGTCGAATTCCTTGATCTCGTAGGGCGGAAACACCGGCTTGCCAGTGGTCTTGTCGATCGTGGAGGCGGCGAGATAGCGGAATTTGGCCCCCAGGAAGGGATGCGGCCCCTGGCATTTGTCGACCGGGTGGCAGCCGCCTTTCTGCATCCGCAGGAGCTCGTCCTTGCCCTCGTCGAATTCGTGGTTGCCGACCGACGAGATCGCAAGCCCCATTATCGACAGCGACTCGATAGTCGGCTCGTCGTGAAACATCGCCGACAAAAACGGGCTCGCGCCGATCAGGTCGCCGGCCGCGACGAAGATGTTGTTGTTGTGGCCTTCACGCAGCTGCTTGACGACGGTGGATAATCGCTCGGCGCCGCCGGCGGGCACCATGATCTTCCTGGTCGCGTCAGCGGGATCGGTGATGCGGATGCCGCCCGGCGGCGGCCGCAGATAGCCGTGGAAATCGTTGATCGCGAGAATGCGCAGGCTCACCGGCGCTGCGGTCTGCGCCTGGCAGGGGCCTGCCGCGGCCAGTCCGAGTGCGCACAGCGCGGCGAGGGGCGTAAGGCGGGGCTGTCTCATGACCTGTCCAGGGCGTGCACGATCATGGAACACACGGTCATGGCGCGACGCCACTACAATTTTGCGACGCTTCGTTTCAATCCTTCGTGCGCGCCATGAAGGCCTTGAAGGCGCTGACCGCCTCGTTGGAGCGCATCCGCTCGCTGAACAGATGGTTCTCCTGCTCGATGCGGCGGGTGACGTCCTCGGGCGGCAGCCGGATCAGGCGTCGCGAGATCGCCACCGCCTCGGCCGGCAGCGCACAGATCTCGCGCGCCACCTTGTGCGCCTCGACCTCGGCATGCCCCGGCGCCACCACGGTGTTGACGAAGCCGGCGACGCGGGCGTCGTCGGCCGACATGGTGCGGCCCATCACCAGCATCGCAAAGGCGCGCTGATGGCCCATCATGCGCGGCATCAGCAGGCTGGAGGCGCCTTCCGGCACCAGGCCGAAACTGGAGAACGGCGTCGAGAACAGCGCGGCCTTGCTCGCCAGCACATAGTCGCAGTGAAACAGCATCGTGGTGCCGATGCCCATCGCGACGCCATCGACGGCGGCGATGATCGGCTTCACATTGTGGGCCAGTGAATACAGGAACTTGACCAGGTCGGAGGCGGGCGGCGTCTCGCCGGTCGAGGTGCCCTGCGCGAGCAGGTCCTCGATGTCGTTGCCCGCGGTGAACACGCCGGAGCCGCCGGTGATGATCAGGCAGCGGATCTTCGGATTGTTCTGCGCCTTGTCGATCGCATCGCTGATCGCGCGAAACATCTCCTGGGTGATCGCGTTCTTCTTCTCGGGCCTGCGCAGCCGGATCACGCGTGTGGCGGCTTCATCGGTGACTATGACATGCGCGGTCATCAAGCAGTCCCAGAGTAAGCGGTCCGAGTGTCGGCCGGCAGCGTCGCCGGTAGCGGTCGTGACGCCATCCTACATGATCCCGTGCAAGCCCCAAGGGCTCCAGCGTGTTCTGCTCTGCTTTTCCCCGTGGGCGAGCATGAGAACGGCGCAATGCAGTTAACCGGATTTCGCGATTTGCAGGGCGCCGGCCTCGCAAGCCGAACCGGCGCCGTCGCATGTAACCCTGCATCGTGCTCCGCTCAGCCGCGCCCGACGAACGAGCCGATGCCGCGGCCGACCTCCACGCCGTGATGAAGTAGGGCGCCGAGATGATCGCCGGGGACCGACATCGCATCAAGGCCGTTCTCCGCGGCAAAGCGCTGCATCGGCACATGCGGTGCGTCGTCCTGTCCGTTCCAGAGCAGCACCGGCACGCGCGAGGACAGCACGGCGTCCCGGGCGCCGTCGACCTGGCCGAGGGCATTGAAGCAGGCGCGCACGCCGCCCTCGAGGTCGGACGTTACCCATCCCGTGAGCTGAGGCGCGGTGCGGCGCGCAAACGTCATGAAGGCGCCATACGTCAGCGGGCCGGCATTGCCGCGCGGTAGTCCGGTGAGAAAGTCCCAGCCGCCGATCGCCAGCGACGCCAGCCGCGCCGGGAAGAACCGGGCGACGCCGACCGCCACCCAGCCCCCCATCGAATGTCCGACCACATGGGCGCGCTCGTGGCCGAGATCGTCGATCACGGCGACGATATCGCCGGCACGTTGTTCCTGATCGTAGAATTCGGGATCGGCGGGCTTGTCGCTCAGGCCATGTCCGAGCGAATCGACGCAGACGACGCGGAAGCGATCGGCGAGCGCGTCGACCACGCCGCACTGCTTCCAGCTGGCGGCGTCGAGCAGCAGGCCGTGCTGTAGCACGATCAGCGGCCCGGACCCTTCAACGGTGTAATGGATGCGCTGGCCCCGATGATTGGCGAATGGCATGTCTGGAGTTCCCCACGTTTCACCTGAGGTGAGCGCGGAGGCACCGGGATTCAAGACCTTGTTCCGAATCGGGAAACCGATCCACACCGCCGCCAGATTGCTTGCGCAACCTGGCGTTCAGCCGCCCCAGACGGTGGCTTCGCTCCAGCCAAGGTCCTTGAACTCGGCCGCCCGGAGCGGCGCCTCGCAGGCGGCAAAGAATTCGTCGAGCTGCGGCGGCTTGACGGTGGTTTCGGAGAGCATGGCGTGGGCCTGACCGCGATGATGGATCTGGTGCTGAAACAAATGCATCAGAAGGCGGTCGCGCCGCTCGGTCTGCACCGAGCTGTCGCGATTGATCTTGACCACCTCATCGAGCCGTTCAGGCGTCAGCGCATCGCAGTGAACGATCAGGCGCTGGTCGATCGCGCCTTGCGCTGCTTGCAGCGCCGCGACCGCCGGGTAGGGCACCTCGTTCGCCCACGCCTTCGGCCCGAGCCAGCCACCTTCGAGCGCGTCGACGTAGAACAGATCGATGACATGGATGTGGTTCAGCGTCGCCTGCAGGCTCGGGAAGAATCCGGTCCGCGCGGCGGCGAACTCCGTCTGGCCGAGACTGCCGCATGCTACGAGCAGGCGATGATTGGCCCAGGCGTTGTTGTAAGCAAAGGCGCGAAAAGTCTGAACGAGGCTTGCCGGCATATCGGTCCTCACTGGATTGGTTGTGTCAGGCCGGCGCCGCGGCCAGCCGGCCGACCCGCGACAGCAGCAGTTTCAGGATCGGCGATTTGTTGGCCTTGTGATAGGCGATCACGAGATCCAGCGTCGGCGCCTCGCCCTGCACCGGCCGCGTCGTGATGCTATCGGGCAGATAGCGCGCCGTGTAGGCCGGCAGCAGCATCACGCCATGCGTCGAAGTGATCATCGATATCGCGTGCACGACATTATGCACCTCGTGCTCCGGCCTCGGATCGATCCCGGCGCGGTTGAAATAGTCCAGTACGACGCGGCGCACCGCCGGCGCGGATTTGGACGGCAGATAGAAGGTCTCGCCCGCGATGTCTTCCGGCGCGACGGCTGACTGCGCCGCCAGCCGATGGTTGCTCGGAAACACGAACACCAGCGGATCGGTGCGCACGCGCTTGTTCGCCAGATCTTCCATGCTCTCGTCGGCGCGCATGAAGGCCGCATCGAGCTTGCGCCGCATCAGGGCCTTGGCGAGCAAGGGCGAGTAGTCGCTCGACAGGCGGATGTCGATGCCGGGAAATTCCTCGCGCAACACGCGGGTTACCTCGGGCAGCAGATCGATTTCGGCGCCCGACAGGAAGCCGAGCGAGAAGACAGGCTTCGGCGGCTGGGCCGCGCGCAGCGCCGCTTCCTTGGCGGCCTCGGCCTGCAACAGCGCCATGCGGGCATGGTCGAGGAATGCCTTGCCGGCCGCGGTCAGCTCGATGCCCTGCGCGCCGCGATTCAAGAGTTGTACGCCGACCTCCTCCTCGAGATCGCGGATCTGCCGGCTGAGCGAGGGCTGCGAGGTGTGGAGCCTCTGCTCGGCGGCAACCGTCAGGCTGCCGGCATCAGCCACGGCAACGAAGTAGCGGAGATGCCGGAGCTCCATCGCAATCTCCCAATCACGGCCTGCCAACCTCATCGCCATGTCTCGCAGGCATGGGGCCAGCTTACAAAGTCTTTTTCAAGCCGGCCAGCGCTCACTATAGCGAAGCGTATTCCCAGTGCGCGCTCTGCCTCGCAGGCAGAGGAGCCGCGCGAAGCCAGGCCGGAGCTTGCGCATGCGGATGAGGCTCGGAGCATTGCTGTTGCCGCTGCTGGTGCTGACAGGGCCCGGCGGTGCCGCCGCGCAATCTTTCGGCAATCAAACGAGGGCAAGTGCCATGGATGCGGACGTCGCAACGATCAAGCAGGCACTCGCCGGAAATTGGGAGAGCATCGCGCCCGAGATCCGGCCGAGCAAGAATCCGGACGGCTCGATCAAGCCGTTCTATCTCAAGCGCGCCTTCATTTATCAGTCCTCCGACCGGTTCGAACTCGTGGTGGTCAACTCGGCCGATCCGTACGGCAAGGTGCCGCTGGCGCGGATCAGGATCGTCGGACACATGCAGTGGCAGGGTGTGCATCCGATCGCACCTGGCGCGCAGAAGGTCGACTTCGTCGCCGACGAGGCCTACGAGGTCACGCCGCTGGCACAGGGCTTTGCCGATGTGCTCAACAAGGTCGCCTCCGCCGGCTACGCGCCATGGGCGGTCGACGCGCCGCAGAGCATCTTCGGCAAATCCTTCGCGCCGTTTGCGCTGAAGGAAGGCACCAACTTCATGGAATACGACCTGGTCTATCTCAGGGGCGACCTGCTGTTCTGGGGCGCCCGCAATGTCGACGGCCGCGGCTTCGACACCGAGCAGAATCGGCCGACCAATCTGCAGATCCCGCTGGTCCGCAAGCAACCCTGATCAAGTAACCCTGATATCGTCAAGGGAACGAAGCCATGAACACGTCGAACCAAGATTGCCGCGTCCAGTTCGTGCTGGACGCGTTCGATACCCTGTTCAACAGGCGCGACTATGCCGCCGCCGAGCGGCTCTGGTCGCCGCGCTACATCCAGCACAGCGCGCACATTGCGCCCGGCCGGGACGGGCTGTTCGATCTCGTCAAGGGCTTGCCCGCGACGCTGCGCTATGAGAACCATGTCGGCGCGGCGCGCGGCGATTTCGTCATTCTGCACGGCCGGTTCAGCGGTCATGGTCTGCCGGCGGCATGGGTCGTCGCCGACATTGTGCGCATGGAGGGTGACGTGCTCGCCGAGCACTGGGACGTCATCCAGGATGAGGCGACGCGCGAACAGTCGCGCAGCGGACTGCCGATGTTCGGCGATCGCTTTCCCGGCTGAGCCGGCCCAGCGAGCGCGCACGGCGGCTGGGGAGACGGGACATGCAACTCGCAAAGAACGTGATCGACGTCGGCCTTTCCACCAACAATCTGGAGCCGATGCTGCGGTTCTGGCAGCAGGACGCCGGCGTTCGCTTCGACCACATGTTGCCGATCCGGCGCGGACAGAAGCAGTACCGGCACGACGCGCATGGTTCGGTCATCAAGCTCAACCATCATGTCGAGCCGCTGCCGGATGCGGCACCGAGCGGCTATCGCGAACTGATCGTTGCGCGAGACGGCGTCGGAGCGCCGCAGCGCATGGCCGATCCCGACGGCAACAGCGTTTGCCTGGTGGCGCCCGGACATGACGGCATCACCCAGATTGCCGTTTCCATGGCCGTGCGCGACCTCGCCGCGCATCGCGAATTCTACGGCGATATTCTCGGCTTCGCCGAGCAATCCTGGTCGGGCGGTCTGGCGTTTCGCCTCGGCGAGAGCCTGATCCTGCTCAGGGAAGATCGGGCCGCGACCGTCGATCCGGTTCGGGGCGCGCGCGGCTGGCGCTACGTCACGCTGCAAGTCGCCGATATCGACGCCGTGCACGACGGGCTGCGCGCCAAGGGCGTACGCGAGGGCCTCGCGCCGGTGACGCTTGGCGAGGTCGCGCGGATTTCCATGATCCTCGATCCGGACGGCAACTGGATCGAACTGTGTCCCGCCGCGCATCGATCGTCGGCAGCCTGTCCGACCACTAGACGTCAATGCATCCGACCCCTGGGGCAACGCGGCGGAACGAACCGGCTTCTTCCGCTGTTGGGTGAAAGGGGCTTCCAAGAGAGGGAACCGCAATGACAAAGGCAATTGCAGTCGCAACCGCATTGCTGCTTGGCACAGCTTCATTCGCTGTGGCGCAGACGTCGAAGAGCGGCCGCGGAACGGCATCTCCGGGCGCTTCGCAGTCCAGCCCGGGCCATGAGATGCAAAATTCGAAGAGCAGCACCGGGCCCGGCGCGTCTGAATACAGCCCCGGGGATCGTATGCATGACAAAGGCACGGTAGGCCGGGCAAAGGGCGCGTCTGAATATACGCCGGGCGATCGCATGAACGACAAGCGCAAGTAGAGGATCAAGCCTGCATTGAAGTCGCCGGTCTACCCGGCGACTTCAAGATTTGGCCCCTTGGTCGCAACTCCCCGACAGCTTCAGTGACGGTGCTTCCAGTTGCCCCGGCCGCGGTACCATCCGTAGTGATGACCGCGATTGCCGTGCCAACCGCCATGTCCGTGGCCGTGTCCATGGCCGCCCCTTACCTGAATGACGGCTGCGTCCTGGGCCGCAATCGGCGCTATTCCCAACCTCGCGGACGCAGGGCTGACAAACGCCAAAATCAATAACGACACCCCTGCAGTAATCCACTGAACATATCTCACCGAGATATTCCTCCTGCGCGGAATTGCGCGAACTCACAAGGCGAGCATAGCTCCGTTTGTTCCATCTACCCGCCAAAAATGTTCCAGATTTACGTCAAGACAACCCCGACGAGGTCGGCATCCCAGATTTCTGCCTGCCAGGCGGTGCTGATGCTACGATCGGGTGAACAGGTACTCCCTTTGATGATCGCTTTCATGCAGTCGATTTTCAGGCCGCAGCTGGTTCATCGATTTCCACGAGCGGCGATCGGCTGGGTCTGCCTTCTGCTGTTCGTCCGCTTGGCAAGCGCTGAACCCGTCGGCGACCCAGCCGTGACGCCGGCCGCGCAAGACGCAGGGCCAGCGCAAACGGAAACATCTCGTCCGAATACGAGCATCGGAGAGCACAATGGTCAGGCCGACCGGTCGGCGTCGGACCATCAATCCTCATCCGTTCCGTCGCCGGCGCCACCGCCTTCGAAGCTCGACGGGCCGCAACAATACTGCAAGGCGTTGGAGCAGGCCGCATTGGAGAACGGCTTGCCGCCGGATTTCTTCGTCCGGCTGATCTGGCAGGAAAGCAATTTCGATCCCGGTTCGGTCAGTCCGGCCGGTGCCCAGGGTATTGCCCAATTCATGCCCGGCACCGCGCGCTGGCGCGGCCTGGCCGACCCGTTCGAGCCACTGCCTGCCTTGCAGGAATCCGCCCGCTGGCTTCGCGAGCTGCGCGCGCAATTCGGCAATCTTGGCCTTGCGGCGGCTGCCTATAATGGTGGCCCGCGGCGCGTTCAGGATTGGTTGGCGGGACGTGGGAATCTGCCGGGCGAAACACGCGCCTATGTCAGGATCATTACCGGTAAGTCTGCCGAAGAATGGGCGCAGGACTCGGTAGAGGACCGAGTCCACACCGACGCTGCCATGGCCTGCGGTGACATCGTGCGCGGTATGCTCATCAGGGCGCTGCCCGCGGCCCCGAGAGAGGCCGTGGCAATTGCACAGCAGGCGGCGTGGGGACCTTGGGGACTCCAATTGGCCGGCGGTCCGTCGCAATCCAGGGTCCTCGCCGATTACCAGCAGCTTCAGAAGCGATTTGCATCCGTGCTCGGCGATCGCGCGCCGCTCGTTCTGAGAGCGCGTATGGCCGGGCCTGGCTCGGCAACCTGGTATCTGCTCCGGGTTGCCGAGACGACGCGCGAACGAGCCAACCAGCTCTGCGCGCGGCTGGAGGCAATCGGCGGGCGCTGCCTCGTCTTTCGAAACTAGCTGGTGCATCTCCGCCCCAGATTTGGATCACGAGCCGTAGCCATCGCCTGGCGCCTTCGCCGGCCGGATTCTTGACGTTCGGTTGCGCGCCGACGCCCCTAGTGCCGCGTTATGCCCCGATTGAGACTGACCTGAAACAGCGGCCCTTGGTCCGTGCGGATCTCGAACGCCAACAGACTGTGTTTGTCCAACGGCGGGTTGTCTTTCGCCATGCTGAGCAATGACTGCATCGCTTCGTGGGCAGCAGTCTCCTCGTCGCGCAGCTCGATACCCTGCCTGTCGGCATAGAGTTCCTCGCCGTTGCGGATGTCGAAATAATAGCGGGTTGCCAATTGTGGCTCCCTCTTTGCGGTGGGAGCTGCCCAGGCTCTCGAATGCCGGCGCGCTGAATTCACCCGGCAGCGCCGCACTCTGCGTCAGCGGGTCCGAATTTGCTACTCAACAATGATATCGATTCAAGGAACCGCTCACGCGGCCCGCTCTGGCCCGCTACCGTCTTCCGGCTACGATCTCGAACGCTTGAAGCGCGAGAGATAAATCCCGGAACTGGCAATTGCACCTTGCATAGCTGAGATAAGTGTATACTTCTATTATATCGACTGGCCTTGAGCCTTGTAGATCGGTCCCAGGGGACCCTTTTTCAAAGACATCGTCGGATGAAAGGGAAGGCGCAGTGCTATCGGCACTGCGGCTGAAGCTTTTGTCACCTTGTTGATCGGCTGCCGTTTCACGGATGTACTGGAATGGCAGTGCGGCCCGCTCTGTCACCGATAGAGCGGGCATTCGTATTTGTGCGCTTGACGTGTCTTCTACCGCGAGAGGTGATCCGTTGCAGGTTCTTGTCAGGGACAACAATATCGACCAGGCACTGCGCGTTCTGAAGAAGAAGATGCAGCGCGAAGGCGTCTTCAGAGAGATGAAGCGCCGCCGCTCGTTCGAAAAGCCTTCGGAAAGAAAGATTCGGGAGAAAGCCGAGGCCGCGCGGCGAGCTCGCAAGCTTGCCCGCAAGCAGGCGATACGGGACGGATTGATTGCGGCTCCGCCGAAGAAGCCCAGATTGCTGGCGCCGAAATTCCCGGCACTCAGTCAATTGGCACCGCGAACCAGCGGCCCCCGAGAGAGTTAGTCCTCCGTACCGCAATCCTGTTGGAGGGAGCGTGCAAGATGAAGCAGCGACCTTATCGAGGCAATGGATGTCTCCAGGAACGCATCTCTGACGAACTCTGTCGTCGGAGAGCCGAAGACCGGGATGTTCGATCGAAGGACGAGGTGCGACGGCAGCGTGCGCAGAACCTCGCCGGCACGGCCATCAACGCAATGGCAGATCATTCGGCCAGCCTGATCGATCAGTCTGCCCGCAAGCATGATCTGCTGGACGGTCCCAGGGAGTTTCGCTCGTCTCGCCAGGATCGTTGACGAAACGGTCGTGCGGCTTCTTGCCTTGACTGCGAGACCGATTGGCATGCGACGGGAGTCCCTGGTCGGTGCCGACGGGATCGCGGAAGCCCAATCTCTGATTCGCCCGACGGCGCAAGCCCCCGCGGCAAAAACATTTCGTATTACCAGAAGTGAAAGGCTCGGACGATTCATGTCGCGAGAACGCGAGTCCATGACTCCGCGGCCGCGCCACACATTCGCAGTCGTCCCGGCCTTCGCCAGGACGACAATTGCGATGAGGGCGGCGGAAAGCGTCCTACCCCGCCAGCACCGCATCCGCGCCGGTCACCGCCTCGGCGCTCTCCGTCACCGTCTTCTCCAGCGACGGCGCCTGCACCGAGATGTTCTCGGCGAAGAAGCGCGCCAGTGCGACGTAGCGCTGCGGCTCGGCGTCGCCGTTCGCCTTGGCGGCCAGCGCCTCGCCGGCAAGCATGCAGCCGCCGAGGGTGGTGCCGAACAGCCGCAAATAGGGCGTCGCGCCGGCCAGCGCCTCGTTCGGCGCCGAGGCCAGCCGCTCGAGCAGCCATTTGCTGGTGCGTTCGAGCGCGGCATGGGCGTCACGGAGCTTCGTGCCGGTGGTGCCGAATGCCGGATCGTTGGAGGTCTCGACCTGCTTGATGGTGGCGGCGAGCTCGTCGAGCAGCGCCCACACCGAGGCACCGCCATTGGCGCCGAGCTTGCGCGTGACGAGGTCGATCGACTGGATGCCGTTGGTGCCTTCATAGATCGAGGTGATGCGGGCGTCGCGGTAATGCTGCGCGGCGCCGGTCTCCTCGATGAAGCCCATGCCGCCGTGGACCTGCACGCCGAGATAGGCGACCTCGTTGCCGATGTCGGTGGAGAACGCCTTGGCGATCGGGGTCAGCAATGCGCCGCGCGCAGCCGCATCCGCGCGCACCTTGGCGTCCTGGGCGCGCACCGAGACGTCGAGCGCGACCGCGGTGGCGTAGCAGATCGTGCGCGCCGCAGCCGTCATGCTGCGCATCTGCATCAGCATACGCTTGACGTCGGGATGCACGATGATCGGATCCATGCCGTCGCCCTTGTGGCCGATCGCTTTTCCCTGGCGGCGCTCCTGCGCATAAGCCAGCGCCTGCTGATAGGCGCGGTCGGCAATGCCGACGCCTTCGAGGCCGACGCCGAGCCGCGCCTGGTTCATCATCGTGAACATGCAACGCATGCCCGCGTTTTCCTCGCCGATCAGAAAGCCGATCGCGCCGCCCTTGTCGCCCATGGTCATGGTGCAGGTCGGCGAGGCGTGCATGCCGAGCTTGTGCTCGACGCCGGAGGCATGGATGTCGTTGCGCTCGCCGAGCGAGCCGTCGGCATTGACCATGAATTTCGGAACCAGGAACAGCGAGATGCCCTTGGTGCCGGCGGGCGCATCGGGCAATCGTGCGAGCACGAAGTGCACGATGTTGTCGGTCATGTCGTGCTCGCCATAGGTGATGAAGATCTTGGTGCCCTTGATGCGGTAGGTGCCGTCGGGTGCACGCTCGGCGCGGGTGCGCAGCGCGCCGACGTCGGAGCCGGCGTTGGGCTCGGTGAGCTGCATGGTGCCGGTCCATTCGCCGGTGACGAGCTTCTCGAGATAGGTCTTCTTCAGCTCAGTGCTGCCATGGGCATCGAGCGCCTCGATCGCCGACAGCGTCAGCAGCGGGCAGAGGCCGAAGGCGACGTTCGATGCGCTCCAGATCTCGGTGCAGGCGGCGTTGATCGCGAGCGGCAGGCCCTGGCCGCCGAATGCCTCCGGCCCGGACACCGCGTTCCATCCCGCGGCGGTCCAGCGCTGATAGGCGTCGGGCCAGCCGGGCGCGGTCGTCACCTTGCCGTTGTCGAGCTTGATGCCGTGCTCGTCGCCGACCTTGTTCAGCGGCGCCAGCACATCGGAGGCGAACTTGCCGGCTTCTTCCAGCACCGCAGCGGTGATGTCGCCGTCGAAATCGCCGTAGTGGCCGGCCGCCACGGCGGCAGCGAGCCCCGCGCCGTGATTGAGGGACAGCAGGATATCGTTGATCGGCGCACGGTAGGTCATGGCGTTACTCCCGACGAGGCGTTTGGAAATTGTCTTCCCATGAAACCAGCGGCCTCTCAACTGTCCGAGCGGACATCGCCCGGTCTGTTTCGGCCACCGCGGCGTCGCGCCCCTATAATGAGGGTGCCGGCATCAACCTGCGGCTTTCGTGCCTTTTCGCGCGCCGCCCTGTTGAAATGGTGGGACTCACCCTATAGACCGGCGTGGCCTTCGATCGGCGCGTTGGGGCGTAGCCAAGCGGTAAGGCAGCGGATTTTGATTCCGCCATTCGGAGGTTCGATCCCTCCCGCCCCAGCCATCCTATCGCTTTGATTTATCAGGCTGTTTTTGATGGTTCTTGTTCTGTATTCTGTCCGTATTCTGAACGCCGTCCGCCCGCGCATTCTGAACATCTGTTGCCGTTTGGTTCGCCAGCATGTGCGCGTGGCGCTTCCGAGTCGCCGACAGCATTCGTGCCTCGGTCCGCTTGGCGTACCCGGCATAACTTTCCCGGGTGCGGTGAGCCGAGAGCGCGCGGCCCTGTCCCTCGGTCAGTTCCGCCTCCTCGAGTTCGGTCATTCCGCCGTGCCGGCAAGCGTCCAAGGTGAACTCCTTCGGCAGACCGATCTCCTTCCTCATGCGCTGAACGATCTTCTGCATGCCGGAGAACGAGTATGGTTTGGA
The DNA here is from genome assembly GCF_054057015.1 of Bradyrhizobium sp. JR3.5. Taxonomy (NCBI): domain Bacteria; kingdom Pseudomonadati; phylum Pseudomonadota; class Alphaproteobacteria; order Hyphomicrobiales; family Nitrobacteraceae; genus Bradyrhizobium; species Bradyrhizobium sp. JR3.5. The sequence continues at coordinate 535,405 of NZ_JBSRYV010000002.1, read as the reverse complement.
GACGATCTCTTGATCCTTATCCGAGCTACGGCGCTTGGGGACAATCTCCCGCAAGATCATCGGCACGCCGCGGCGTGTCAGCTTGGCGAGCACGCCTTCGGCTTCCTCATAGAACTTCACAACCTCGCCGGATGGCAAGTGCTCCTCCAGCGGGTGGTCGATCACGGCGCCGGTTTTGTGGTGCTCAATCCGGATCGTCGGCTTCGGTCCGGTCCGGTAGCCCGTCCATTTGATATGGCCGGCGATCACATTCTCTGGGCGCTGCAGCCACTCGAAACAGATGACAGCAGCAGCACCACACTCATGCTCGCCGCGCTCCACGCAGCCGTGCGCGAACTTGTAAACCTGCTCTCGCGTGACGGCGTGCTTCACTAGCTTGACGCGGGTCGCCATCGTGACGCCCAGCCACGGGTTCGGGATGTCGGACGGAAATTCGGCGGGGTGAATGCGGTGGACGACGCGCCAAGCCTTACGGCACAGCACGACCAGCTTTTCAGCGGTCCGTAGGCGGTTGCCTTTGCCTCCCTTCACGAACGCATCGTACAGCTTGTCCGCGCCAAGCGGCGACACCGACTTGATCGGCCGGCCGCCGACCCGATCACCGCGCTTGGTGAGCGTGTCGCAAATCTCACGCATGTTCCATTCGTAATTTCGGCGCGATCGAGGCTTGACCTTCTCAAGGTAGGCGCGGCTTTGTCGGTACTCCCGAAACAGCCAGTCGATGGTTCCGATCCGGGGCGCGGACACGCTCGAGATCGGGAGACCCTTGTGGCCATCCATCCATTCGTCGAAGAGGCCATTCAGCGTCGCCGCACGGCCGCCTTCGCCGCAGGCCTCCGCGTAATCGGTGCCCAGTGGCTCGTTCGGCACCGGGCAACTCATCTTCCGATAGCGGGTAGGGACGTTGTAGTAGAAGGCTGTCTTTCCGGACGCCAGTTTCTTTGGGATGACGTGGCGAGGCAGCTTCACGGTCACAGATCCGCGGCGATGTCGGTTGCCGGGACCATTTCCTGCGGCAGGATTGCCGCGTCCAGGTCGTCCCTGAGCCATAACCGGCGGCGCCCCTCTGATATCCGGGGCGGAGGATACTCTTTCCCGACACGCTTGAGGAAGGCCTCAGCGGTTGGTTCGCCGCAATACCCAGCTGCAATTGCAGCTGACATACGACGCGGCCAAGAACCAGCAGGAATTACCGCAAAACGTGGCATGAACCGTCGAAATCTGAGCTACTGAAACGCGTCCAGTCGTGTGGCGCGGATGCATCTTGCAGATTGCCGCCGACGCTCGAAACCTCGACGGCAGCGAGGTCGCGCAACAAGATAGTAGATCGTACTAAAGGGATGGGTTGCCGGAGCCGCGTAATGGGCCCAGCAAGTAGCTTATGATAACTATTCATACACCTGCTCCCGGCAGCGAACAAAGCGCTTGTGGCAAGTGGTGGTAGGGACCAAATCCGTTCGAGAGATCGTACCAAGCACCCCGGATCATGACGTCGAGTAAGATTCCGGCGAGGATATGAAGGTCGTTAGCCGGGAGGCAAGACGTTGCTCATCATACGGACGTGGTCATCGATTCTCTCAAGCACGGAAGCTGGCACGACGCTTCGCTCGGGCAGCTTCCACCAATGCTCATTTACGGAAGTTACGACCTGTTCTACAGCCATCAGCACCGCCTTTTCCGGAAGCCGGGCGCGGTTGCTGAATTTGCGCCAGACGATGGGAGTAAGCGCCCTAAATGGCTTCTCGCCACCCAGGGAGAGCGCCATTTGGTCTTTCGGAAGATATGGGACTGAGGACAGCACGTCATATACCGGGGCGAGCGCAGGGGTCAGTCCATCACCTGGATAAATAGTCGACCAATTTTTGAGGTGCATGTCGCCGTTTCCGATCAGCGCGGCAAATGCCAAGGGTCGACGTACGAATTCAATCGCGGCGTCAATCGAGACCGCCGCATTCAAGGCGCTGGCGATATCGTGATACGAAGCTCCATCATATTTCCGGGAAGGCGGGACGCCGAAGATTTGAGCGAAGTCTTCAATGTGGATGCGCGCGCCTTTAGCGCCTCGATCAAAGCGTTTGACGAGGAGCACTTTGCCTGTGGAGTGGGTGTTGAACTCTTCGGGAATTCCCTCGAAAGCGGATTTATCGACCAGTTCACGTTCAGGTACATCCATCCCTAGTGCCTCGGAGAGAGCCAGCATCGCGAATTCGTTCTCCGACAGTCCTATATGATTGGTGGATGGGAATTTTGCGATGTATTGGCCCTGTCCATCACCGATGGGCAATGTCAATCCACCTTCCTTGTCGGTGTTCTTCATTACGGAGAGCTTCATTTGTACACCGGCCAGAGAGAAGCGCGCCTTGATCGCGCCGGCGGCACCCGGAGGAGGGGATGTGGCACTTCCGTCGCTTGGCAGTGCGCGCACTGCGCCCGGTAGATCGCCGCCGAGTGCCGTCAGCAGATCAAAGTCGTTCCCAGAACGGACTTTGCCGGCGTGGTGTTTCTCCATCGCTTCGCGAAGCCGTTCTTCGGGTAGCATATTCGCGAAGAATGCGGGGAGCGTGTGCAGTGTAGGTTTTGGATCGTTGCGGAGGCCGCCATTTGCGGATCTGAAGGACAGACTCACTATGGGCGGCTTCGCGAGCTTTCGATATTCCGTTTCGAGGCTGAAGGCGTTGAAGTCGCCTGGCGTTCGGACGATCGTGCCAACCTTGAGGTCCTGGAGGAATACGTCTAGCGATTGAATTTCGTGAGGGGCGCTGACTTTAGGCATGATCGTTATCGTCAGGTTCAATAGTGAATGCTGGGCGGTCATCGTCTTCGGAAGGGCGCAGTAGCGCTTGCACTCCAGGCACCATCGCTTGCGGGATCAGCATCAATTCCATACCGAGCGCGCGGGCAACGTTGATGAGTGTTGTCGCGCGAGCCGCCGCTCCGCCGTTCTCGATGTCGCGATAGCTCGGTCGGGAAATGCCTGCGCGCCCGGCCACCTGCTCTTGCGTCAGTTTTGCCTGTCTCCTGGCATCGTGCAGGATTTTTCCCAAGTCATGTAGAGCGTCGAAGGACTTCATGATAGGTATTCATATCTTTGTTGAGTGAAATGATTAGTTTAGCTATCATTTTGCCGCACAAAGTCAACCGATTTGATCTGCAAACCTATCTTTTAATAGAGAATGATGCCTAAACTTTCCATTGTTTGGGCTTGGAGGCTAACGACAGGGCGAACAAGTCGCGCAAGTCATGCTTGCGTCGAGCAGTCACTCGCAACGACAAGACCTCGATCTGGCGACGAATAGTTCGCCGCGAGCAAAGAGCCGGGCTGGTCCCGCTCAGCTGACACCCGAACGATTTCTCGCGACTACATCGAACGCCACCGGGCCATTGGACTCGAACGGCGGCAAAGGGACATTGATCAAGAGTGCCCCGATTGTGTCCCGGTTTTTCTGGGGCCTATAAGAGGGGAGGATCGACGCTAAGCTATTGATTTAGCTTGATGAATGGTGGACGCACAAGGGATCGAACCTTGGACCTCTCCCGTGTGAAGGGAACGCTCTCCCGCTGAGCTATGCGTCCGGGATGTGACGTGCCAATGGCCGCTGGTCGGCGGCCGGTCGAAAAGTGGCGCTTCGTCAGAGCGTGCGATTTACGAAGTGCCGGGTAGGGGTGTCAAGCCAAACCCTGCGAGAATCGAGCCCGCGAATCAGGCGCCTTGCTGGCGGGCGCGGGAGGCGTGTGACTGCAGCGCCCGGATGCGCTCGGCGAGCGTGCCGCCGCCTTCGGGCATCCCGCTGCCCGGCGGGACGCCATTTGCGGCACCGTTGGCGGGTTTGGCGGCCTCCTTGGCCGGCACGGTCGGCTCCGCCGCCAGCATCGCCTCGATCGCCGAATTGGGGCCCTCGAGCTGGATCGCGAGCTTGGCCACCTCGGCGGCGATGTCGTTGATGCGCTCGCGCAGCAGCGCGTTCTCCATCCGCTCGGTCGCCCAGGAACTCTCGGCCTGCTGCTGGATCGCGTTGATGTCGCGCTGCAGCTTGCCGCGCTCGTCGCGGGCGATGCGCAGCTGCTCCTCGACCGCCGCCTTCTCTTGCCGCAGCTTCTCGAGCACGGACGATTTGCCGCCGCTTGTCGCGGCGATCTCCTCGCGCAGCTCCTGCACCGTCCGCTCGGCGGCGGCGTTGGCCTGCTTGAGCTGGCCGTTCTCGAATTCGCGTTCGGCGAGCAGCTTGCCCTGGGTCGCAAGCCGGGTCTCGAGGTCGGTGACGCGGTTGCCGAGCATCTCGGCTTCCTTGACCTGGACGATCAGCTGGCGGTCGAGATCGGTGACCCGCTGGCTCAGATTCTCGACCCGCCCGCGCGCGTCGGTGAGCTCGCGCGTTGCGGTTTCCGACTGGTTGCGCTCCTGGGTGAGGCGGGCTTCGGTTGCGGCAAACTCCCTGGCGGCATCGCCGACACGGCTCTTCAGCTCCTCGACCTGGGTCCGCACCGCGACCAGTTCGATCTGGCGGCTGTCCGCCGTCATCGACCGATCGCTGAGCTCGGCGTTGATCTTGCCAAGCTCGCTTTGCTTGTCGGTCAGCGCCTGCTCGGCGTTGCGCAACAGCTCCGTCTTGGCGGAAAACTCTTCCTCGGTGGCGCGAAGCTGCTCCTTCATCGCCTTCTCGCGCGCCTCCAGCGCGAAGATCGCGGCGTTCTTCTCGCCGAGCTCGATCTTCATGCGGTTGATCGCATCGGTCTTCTTGCCGAGCTCGGCGAGCTGGCTCGTGGTCTTGCTCTTGAGCTGATCGACGCTCATCTCGAGCCGGCGAGCCGACATCGCGAACTCGGCGCGGAGCTGGTCCTTGTCGGCCTGGATCTCGGCCATCGACAGCGGGGTGGCCGCCTCCATGCGGCGCGTGGTCAGCCGCACCGCCCGGTTATGCACCAGCGGAACGATCATCAGGCCGCACAGCATCGAGATCAGGAAACCGATCGCCGCGTACATGATCGGCTCGATCATGAAGGGTCACTCCAAAGAAAGAAGGAATTTGTTAATCACAATGCCACGGCGGGCCGGCCAAAGGCCAGCCCGTTTGCCGCGTTAACCTGAATCGCTAACCGTGTCGGATCACCCGTCCGGGCCCAAGACCTAGAACGGGTTCCAGGTCGCGCGCGGGGTGAATTTGAGATAGCCGACGCTGGCACCGAGCCGCAAGCCGATGCCGGAGCGAATCGGCACCAGCACGATGTTGTTGGCGGTCAGCGCCGTCATGCCGAAGCCGCCGACGATATAGGCCGAGCCGTCGATGCCGACGAAGCGTTGATAGATCGCCTGCGTCGAGGGCAGGTTGTAGACCAGCGTCATGGTGCGGGCGCCGTCGCCGCCCCAGTCGAAGCCGACCGAAGGACCCTGCCAATAGACCCGGAGGTCGCCGGCGTTCTTGGTGTAGAGCGTGCCTTCGCCATAGCGCAGCCCGGCCACGAAGGCACCGGAGCCTTCCTCGCCGAGCACGTAACCGTTGGGCAGGCCCCATTGGCTGACCGCGCGCTCGATCACCGAGGCGAGCCCGCGCGAGACGTTGCCGAAGAACTTGTGTCCGGCGCCCACCAGCTCGTCGGGCCCGTAAGTATACGGTGTCGGCTCACGCTGCGGCGGTGGATATTGCGGTGGTGGGGGCTGCTGCGCGGACGCCCCTGCGCTCCAGCACATCAGCGCGGCAAACGCGACCGCGGCAAGGCGTGATGCGAAAGTCATTAAGAACCCCTGCTATCGAAATCCGGGCGTTGCCCCTTAACCTGATGCCAACAGGCACGGCTCTAGGTTGCGCCCAGTGTCCCCTCGACTCGGATGTTATCGGTATCAACTATGACGGCACAACGGCAGGAAAGATATGGATCGTGCCGGGGCATGGCGTTTTTCGGCCTGTTGGCGGGCATTTTGGCGGCCATCGGGCCCTCTTTGCCTGTTCAGGCCACGACGACCGAGCGCGTGGTGACGAACCGCTACTCTGGCCTCGCGATCGAGGGATTCGATCCCGTCGCCTATTTCACCGATGCCGCCGCCACCCAGGGGCGGCCGGAATACGAGGCCGCTGAAAGCGGCGTGGTATGGCGTTTCCGCAACGAAGGCAACCGCGCCTCGTTCGTGGCGCATCCTGAAATCTATGGCCCGCAGTTCGGCGGCTACGATCCGACCGATCTGGTGCGGGGCGTGACCTGCGCGGGCAATCCGCGCTTCTGGGCCGTTGTCGGGAACAGGCTTTATCTGTTCAACCGGGAACACAGCCGCGACACCTTCGCCGCCGATCCCGCGCGCTTCCTGAAGGAAGCCGCGGCGCGCTGGCCGGAGCTGGAAGAAAATCTCGCGCAGTAATCACAATGCTGCGGCCGGGTCGCCCCAGGCAATGAATTCGGGCACCAGAAAGTCCTCGCGGCCGAGCCCGAAATGCAATTGGCGCCCCTTCGAATCGGTGACCTTGCCGCCGGCCGCAACGACGACCGCGTGACCAGCCGCCACATCCCATTCTGATGTCGGCGACAGACGCGGATAGATATCGACCTCGCCCTCGGCGACACGGCCGAACTTGACCGCCGATCCCAGCACGGCGCGGACCGCGCCGCCGCGTTCGTCGATGAAGGCCTCGGTGCGCGCATCGCCGTGTGAGCGGCTGACTGCAACGGTCCAGGGCGCGCCGCGCGGCGGGCACGGACGGCTCTTGATCGGCACTGCCCGCGAAACCGCGCCGCCCTGCAATGTCAATCGCTCCGCACCTTTGCCGACGATGCCGCGCCAGATCAGCCCGAGCGCGGGCGCACCGATGATGCCGAGCAGCGGCACGCCGTGCGTGACCAGCGCCACATTGACGGTGAATTCATTGCGGCCGGCGACGAATTCCTTGGTGCCGTCGAGCGGATCGATCAGGAAGAAGCTGTCCTTGTAGGGCGGCGTCGCCAGTTGGACGCGCTCCTCCGACAGCAGCAACACATGCGGCGTCAGCCGCGTCAGCCCTTCGACGATGATGTGGTCGGCGGCGAGATCGGCCTCGGTGACCGGCGAACCGTCACTCTTGCCCGTGACGTTCATCGCGGATCGGTTGACCGCAAGAATCGCCTCGCCGGCCTGGATCACCAGTTCGGTCAGCGATTCGAGCAGCGTGGCGGCGGCTTCGCAGCCGATCAGGGACGGCTGTGCCTTATTCATGGGCGGGTCTCATATCCTGTTTGTGTTCCCTGAGATCATGATGCGATGACAAGGCATCGCATCATGATCTCATCCCCTTGTTTGAGCATGATCTTTTCGGAACACCGGTTTCCACTTTTCCGGATCATGCCTTATCAGTCCCGCCGCAAGCTGGCAGCATCCGTCTGCACGGTGTATCAAGCCGGCAGGCATGCGTGATTCGCACTCCTCCCGCGGCGTGCGGCTTTCCAGGAAACAATTGATGTCTGGCACTTCGTCTCCCGGTCCCGCTCCCGATGCACTCGAACTCGCTGCGCTGCTGTGCTCGCGGGTCTGTCACGATCTCATCAGTCCGGTCGGCGCGATCGTCAATGGGCTTGAGGTTCTTGACGACAATCCCAAGCCCGAAGACCGCGACTTCGCGCTCGATCTGATCCGCAAGAGCGCCAAGACCGCTTCGGCGCGGCTGCAGTTCTGCCGGCTGGCGTTCGGTGCCGCGGGTTCCTCCGGCGCGCAGATCGACCTCGGCGATGCCCAGAACATGGCGAAGGGGCATATCGAGGACGGCAAGGTGACGCTGACCTGGAATTTGCCGCGGCTGCTGCTGCCCAAGAACCGGGTCAAGCTGCTGTTGAACATGCTGGTCATCGCGCAGCAGACCATCCCGCGCGGCGGCACGCTCACCATCGATCCGGTCGGCGAGGGTGAGACGATGAGCTTCCGCATCCTGGCCGCGGGCCTCAATGCGCGGGTGCCGCAGAACATCGTCGACCTGCTCAATGCAAGCTCGTCGAACACGGTCGATGCGCATGCTGTGCAGCCGCATTACACGCGCCTCTTGGCCGAAGCCTGCGGGTTGAAAGTGACGCTCACGCTCGACGGCGACAAGGTCATTATCGCAGCGTCCTGAACGCGGCCGCGGGAACATCATTAAGCAAAGGTTACGACCGGCCGCGCGATTCGATCGTGCGGCCTTATCTCTTTGTTGATCCCGTTCTTTTCCAATTACTCAACCAAACTTAAACGCTTTGCGGACAAGCTGACCTAAGTTCCGGCCGGCGCGTCGATGTCGCGCGCCGCAGCGTTTTCGGCGTTTTTCGAAGGTTGGTTTCATGGACGATCTGTTGCGCGAGTTCCTGACGGAGAGCAGCGAGAGCCTGGACACGGTCGACAACCAGCTGGTGCAGTTCGAGCAGGATCCGAACAACGCGAAGATCCTGGATAATATTTTCCGGCTTGTGCACACGACGACGATCAAGGGGACCTGTGGCTTCCTCGGGCTGCCGCGGCTGGAAGCGCTGGCGCATGCCGGCGAGACCCTGATGGGCAAATTCCGCGACGGCATGCCGGTGAAGGCGGAAGCCGTGACGCTGATCCTGTCCTCGATCGACCGCATCAAGGAGATCCTCGGCGGGCTCGAGGCGACCGAAGCCGAGCCTGAGGGCAACGACCGCGACCTGATCGATCAGCTCGAGGCGATGGTCGAGCACGGCATGGCCGCTATGGTGGCCGGTGAGGCTGCTCCTGAAGACATGCCTGTCGTTGAATCTCCATCCGTGCAGGCAGCAATGACTGAAGGCACGCTGGTGGTGCAGACGCTGGAGCGTCCGCTGCGCCCGGGTGAGGTCTCGCTCGACGAACTCGAGCGCGCCTTCCGCGAGACCGAGATCGAAGTCGCCGCACCCGCGCCGGTCGCGAAGCCCGCAGCCGCCGCGCCCGCAGCCGAGCCGGCGGAAGCTGCAAAGAAGCCGGCCCGCAAGGCCGCCACCGAGGATGTTCAGGAAGGCGACAAGATCGCCAACCAGTCGATCCGGGTCAATGTCGATACCCTCGAACACCTCATGACCATGGTCTCCGAGCTGGTGCTGACCCGCAACCAGTTGCTGGAGATCAGTCGCCGCAACGAGGACACCGAGTTCAAGGTGCCGCTGCAGCGGCTCTCCAACGTCACCGCCGAGCTGCAGGAAGGCGTCATGAAGACGCGCATGCAGCCGATCGGCAATGCCTGGCAGAAGCTGCCGCGCATCGTCCGCGATCTCTCCGGCGAACTCGGCAAGCAGATCGAGCTGGAGATGCACGGCGCCGACACCGAGCTCGACCGCCAGGTGCTCGACCTGATCAAGGATCCGTTGACGCACATGGTGCGCAACTCCGCCGATCATGGCCTCGAGACCACCGCCGAGCGGGTCGCTAGCGGCAAGCCCGAGCAGGGCACCATCCGCCTCAGCGCCTATCACGAGGGCGGCCACATCATCATCTGCATCGCCGACAATGGCCGCGGGCTCAACACCGAGCGGATCAAGGCCAAGGCGCTCCAGAACGGTCTCGTCACCGAGGCCGAACTGGAGAAGATGACCGAAGCCCAGATCCACAAGTTCATCTTCGCGCCGGGCTTCTCGACCGCCGCGCAGGTGACCTCGGTGTCCGGCCGCGGCGTCGGCATGGACGTGGTGCGCACCAATATCGACCAGATCGGCGGCACCATCGACATCAAGAGCGTGGCCGGCGAGGGCGCCTCGGTCACCATCAAGATCCCGCTGACCCTGGCGATCGTCTCCGCCTTGATCGTGGAAGCCGGCGGCGACCGTTTTGCCATCCCGCAGCTCTCGGTGGTCGAGCTGGTGCGGGCGCGCGCCAATTCCGAGCACCGCATCGAGCGGATCAAGGATACGGCAGTGCTGCGGCTGCGCAACAAGCTGCTGCCGCTGATCCACCTCAAGAAGCTCCTCAAGATCGACGACGGCGCGACCACCACCGATGCCGAGAACGGCTTCATCGTGGTGACGCAAGTGGGCAGCCAGACCTTCGGCATCGTGGTCGACGGCGTGTTCCACACCGAGGAGATCGTGGTCAAGCCGATGTCGACCAAGCTGCGGCACATCGACATGTTCTCCGGCAACACCATTTTGGGCGATGGCGCCGTCATCATGATCATCGACCCCAATGGGATTGCCAAGGCGCTCGGCGCCTCCAGCGCGGCGGCCCATGACATGGCAGATGACAATGCCGCCGCGCATGCCACGAGCGGCGAGCAGCTCACCTCGCTGCTGGTGTTCCGCGCCGGTTCGAGCCAGCCCAAGGCGGTGCCGCTCGGCCTCGTCACCCGGCTGGAGGAAATCGCAACCGACAAGATCGAGCTCTCGAACGGCCGCTACATGGTGCAGTACCGCGAGCAGCTGATGCCGCTGGTGCAGATGGCCGGGGTCGAGGTGCAGACCCAAGGCGCGCAGCCGATCCTGGTGTTCGCCGACGACGGCCGCTCGATGGGGCTCGTGGTCGACGAGATCATCGACATCGTCGAGGAGCGGCTCAACATCGAGGTCGCGGGCTCCCAGGACGGCATTCTGGGCTCGGCCGTGATCAAGGGCCAGGCCACCGAGGTGATCGACGTCGGCCACTTCCTCCCGATGGCGTTCGCCGACTGGTTCTCGCGCAAGGAGATGCGCCCGTCGGCGTCGGCGCAGTCGGTGCTGCTGGTCGACGACTCCGCGTTCTTCCGCAACATGCTGGCGCCGGTCTTGAAGGCTGCCGGCTACAAGGTGCGGACCGCACCGAACGCGCAGGAAGGGCTCGCCGCGCTGCGCTCGGGACAGGCCTTCGACGTCGTGCTGACCGACATCGAGATGCCCGAGATGAACGGCTTTGAGTTCGCCGAGAACATCCGAAGCGACCACAACCTCGTTGGGCTGCCGATCATCGCGCTGTCGGCGATGGTGTCGCCGGCGGCGATCGAGCGCGGCCGCCAGGCCGGCTTCCACGACTATGTCGCCAAGTTCGATCGTCCCGGGCTGATCGCGGCGCTGAAAGAGCAGACCGCCGAACTGCGCCGCGCCGCTTAAAGGAAACGAGAGTAATGACCAGCAAGACCGAGATGAGCGAAGGCGCAATGGCCGAATACGTCACGGCCGTGATCGGCGGGCAGCTGTTCGGCCTGCCGATCTCGCGGGTGCAGGACGTGTTCATGCCGGAGCGGCTGACGCGGGTGCCGCTGGCCTCCAGCGAGATCGCCGGCGTGCTCAACCTGCGTGGCCGCATCGTCACCGTGGTCGACATGCGGGCCCGGCTCGGCCTGCCGAAGGCCGACGACGGCAAGCCGCCGATGGCGGTCGGCGTCGACCAGCGCGGCGAATCCTACGGCCTCTTGATCGACCAGATCGGCGAGGTGCTGCGGCTGCCCGACGACAGCCGCCAGGACAATCCGGTCAACCTCGATCCCCGCATGGCGAGGCTCGCCGGCGGTGTTCACCGCCTCGATGGCCAGCTCATGGTCGTCCTCGATGTCGATCGCGTGCTCGAACTGGTGCCTGATGCCAAAGCGGCCTGAGACGGGCCGACTGAATCGAAGAACTGAAACATCCCAGCGGGGATGAGGAAGTAGAGGTCGCAGATGAGAACGTGTCTTGTTGTCGATGACTCAAGCGTCATTCGCAAGGTTGCCCGCCGTATCCTGGAAGGTCTCGATTTCCAGATCGTCGAGGCCGAGGACGGCGCCAAGGCGCTCGAGGCCTGCAAGCGCGCGATGCCCGAGGCCGTGCTGCTCGACTGGAACATGCCTGTCATGGACGGCTACGAGTTCCTCGGCAATCTCCGCCGCATGCCCGGCGGCGATCAGCCCAAGGTCGTGTTCTGCACCACCGAGAATGACGTCGCGCATATCGCACGCGCGCTGCATGCCGGTGCCAACGAATACATCATGAAGCCGTTCGACCGGGACATCGTCACCGCGAAGTTCCAGGAAGTCGGTTTGATTTAACTCTACGTTCGATCCGGCGGCAGAAGCCTTCGGCTCAACGGTTGTTGTGCGTCGTGTTGCGTCGCTGGTGAAGTCATGAGTGTTGCGTTGACAAGTACTGCGGTCCCGACATCGACCCGTTCCGACAAGGTGCGGGTGATGGTCGTCGACGATTCCGTGGTCATCCGAGGGATGATCTCGCGCTGGATCGGCGCCGAACCCGACATGGAGGTCGTGGCCTCGCTGCGCACCGGCCTCGACGCCGTCAACCAGCTCGAGCGCATCAACCCCGACGTCGCGGTGCTCGATATCGAGATGCCCGACCTCGACGGCATCTCGGCGCTGCCGCAGCTGCTGGCGAAGAAGCGCGATCTCGTCATTATCATGGCCTCTACGCTGACCCGCCGCAACGCGGAGATCAGCCTGAAGGCGCTCTCGCTCGGCGCGTCCGACTACATTCCGAAGCCGGAGAGCACGCGTGAGGCGACCGCCGCGGAAACCTTCCGCCACGACCTGATCCAGAAGATCCGTCATCTCGGCGCCAAGGCGCGGCGCAGCACGGTGCATACGGCGGTGAGCCCGCCGCTGGCGCCCGGACACGACAAGCCGCGCCCGGGGCTGCCTCCCGCCGCAGCGCCCGCCCAGGTCGCGCGCCGTTCGTTCGGCCTGCTGCAGCCCAAGGTGCTGCTGATCGGCTCCTCCACCGGCGGCCCGCAGGCGCTGATGGCGCTGGTCGCAGAGATCGGCCCTGTGATCGATCGCGTCCCGGTGCTGATCACCCAGCACATGCCGCCGACCTTCACCACCATTCTCGCCGAGCATCTGGCGCGCACCAGCAAGCGGCCGGCGCATGAGGGGATCGACGGCGAGAGCATCAAACCGGGTCAGATCTATCTGGCGCCGGGCGGACGCCACATGCGGATCGCTCGTCACGGCATCGATGCCACGATCGCGCTCGACGACGGGCCGCCGGTCAATTTCTGCAAACCCGCGGTGGATCCGATGTTCACCTCCGCGATCGATGTCTGGCAGGGCAGCATCATGTCGGTGATCCTGACCGGCATGGGCTCCGACGGCATGCGCGGCGGCAAGGACATCGTCGCCGCCGGCGGCAGCGTGATCGCCCAGGACGAAGCGAGCAGCGTGGTGTGGGGCATGCCCGGTGCGGCGGTCCATGCCGGCATCTGCGCCGCCGTGCTGCCGCTCAATCAGATCGCATCGAAGCTTGTGCGCGTGTTTGCCGGAGACCGTTCGTGACGCCGCTGGACTATGAGTATCTGCGTAAGCTGCTGAAAGAACGCTCCGGCCTCGATCTGTCGGCCGACAAGCAATATCTCGTCGAGAGCCGCCTGCTGCCATTGGCGCGCCGGTCGAACCTCGCCGGCATTCCCGAGCTCGTCCAGAAGATGAAGGGCGGCGCCGAGATGCTGACGTCGGAGGTGGTCGAGGCGATGACCACCAACGAGACGTTCTTCTTTCGCGACAAGATCCCGTTCGACCATCTGAAGGAGGCGGTGCTGCCGGCGCTGGCACAGGCGCGCGCCGCGCGCCGCAGCCTGCGCATCTGGTGCGCGGCCTCGTCGACCGGGCAGGAGCCCTATTCGATCGCGATGCTGCTGAAGGAAATGACCGCGCTGTTCGCCGGTTGGCGCATCGAAATCATCGCCACCGACCTGTCGCAGGCGGTGCTGGAAAAGTCGAAGGCCGGCCTGTTCAGCCAGTTCGAGGTGCAGCGCGGCCTGCCGATCCAGCTGCTGGTCAAGCACTTCGTGCAGAAGGGCGAGCTCTGGCAGCTCAACGCCGATATCCGCGGCATGGTGCAGCACCGCCAGCTCAATCTGCTGCAGGACATTTCGCATCTCGGCACCTTCGACGTGATCTTCTGCCGCAACGTGCTGATCTATTTCGATCAGCAGACCAAGGCAGGCATCTTCGGCAAGATCTCCCGGATGCTTGAGCCCGACGGCGTGCTGGCGCTTGGCGCGGCGGAATCCGCGGTCGGCATCACCAATCTGTTCAGGCCCTATCCCGACCGCCGCGGGCTCTATCAGCCCAGCACCGCGCCGGTCGCGCGCGCCGGCGCCGCGCATGTGCTGAAGGCGGTCGCGTCCGCGGCGCGCTAGCTGAAGTTCTCCGATTGGCTGCGCGATACTGCTTGGTCCGTCATCCTGAGGAGGCCGCAACGCGGCCGTCTCGAAGGATCGACGGCCACCAGCCGGGCCGTTCATCCTTCGAGACGCGCTACGCGCTCCTCAGGATGACGGATGAAACCGCAACCGCGTCGACGCGCTACAAAATCGCGTGCGGCAGGAAGCGCGATGTGTTGCCGGTGATCGGGTTCTCGTCCTCGCGGATCGACAGCCCGCAGGGCGTGTGATCGACCAGCCAGCTGCCGAGCACGGGATACTGCCCGGAGAAATTCGGCAGCGGCGCGAGGGCCTGCCGGATGAAGCCCTCGGCGCCGTAGGGGCCTTGCTCCGCGACCAGCGTGATGCCGGCGCTGACCAGTTCGACATTGGCGCCTTCGCGCGAATAGATCGGCTTGCGCACGAACGAGGTGCCGAGCTGCGCGGCCTGCGGGTCGTCCTCGAAATAGGCTGGCAGCAGGTTGGGGTGGTTCGGGAACATCTCCCACAGCAGCGGCAGGATACCCTTGTTGGACAGGATCGCCTTCCAGGGCGGCTCGATCCATTGCGTGGGCGCCGTCGCGAGGTTCTTGCCGAACGCGTCGTGGAACATCCACTCCCATGGATAGAGCTTGAACGCGAGCGCGATCGGGCTTTCGTCGAGGTCGACGAACTGGCCGTCATTGCGCAGTCCGATCTGTTCGATGTCGAGCAGCGTGGTCTTCAGCCCGGCCTGCGCCGCGGTGTCCTCGAGATAGGCGAGCGTGCCGGCGTCCTCGGCGTTGCCGGTCAGCCCGGTGAGATGCAGCGGATGGGTCGCGCCGATCGTCTTCCAGGCCTCGATCAGCGCCTCGTGGATCGAGTTGAACTGGTCGGCGCGCTTCGGGATGATGTTGCGTTCGATCGCCTGTTCGAGCCAGGTCCATTGAAACACCGCCGCCTCGAAGATCGAGGTCGGCGTGTCGGCATTGTATTCCAGCAGCTTGGCCGGGCCGCTGCCGCTGAATTTGAGGTCGAGCCGGCCGTAGAGGCTCGGCTCCTTGCGGCGCCAGCTCGCCGCGATCAGGTCCCAGAATGCTTCCGGTATCTTCAGCCGGCGCAGATATTGTTCATCCCTGACCGCGCGTCCGGCGAGCTCGAGGCACATCGCGTCGATTTCGCCGGTCGGCGCCTCGATATCGCGCTCGATCTCGTCGAGCGTGAAGGCGTAATAGGCGCGCTCGTCCCAGTATCGTTCGCCGTCGATGGTGTGGAAGGTGAAGCCGGCGCTTTCGGCGGTTGCCTGCCAATCGTCGCGCTCGGAACATGCGATGCGTTGCATGAAGGAGTCCGTGATCTTCAGACGATGGGTGTCGGCTCGGCGTCAGCCGCCGCCATGCGAGGGACCGTTGTGCGTAGTGGGCGATGCTGCGCGGCGCGCCGCCGAAGCCGCCGGAAGGTGACACTTGCTCGGGCTTTCGCTTCGTGTGCTCCGGATGACGGTGGTGACTGCGGGCATGGCCCGGTGCCAGGCCCATCGAGGCCGTGCCGATCGCGACGCTTCCCATCAATTTCAGCCAGACCCGTCGCGAGCGTTTCATGGACGCGATCCTTGCCTTCCGTCTTGTCGTTTGCGAGCCGCGCCGAGTCTCCATCAGCTCCGATCGCCGGGCAAGTGAAAGCGCATGACGACACGGTAAAGTGCTTGTCAGCCGCCGCCGAAGCCGAACGCATGCGCGAACGAGCCGAAGCCACCGCGGCTCACTGACGCGCTTGACGACGAACCCGACGAGGATGAAGAGCCGCCCGACGATGAGCTGCCGCTGTAGAAGCTGCTGTGCGACGAGCCGCCGCCGCTGCCACCCGACCCGGACGACGAACTGCGCGGCGCGCAATCGGCGCCGGGTTGCAGGGGGGCCGGCGCGGTCACGCCCGGTGGCGTCGGCTGGATCGGCTGGCAATTCTGCCGCGGCATCAGCGCGTAGGCGCTGCCGCCGACCGCGAGCGTGCCCATCATGAGCAGCGCGACATGGCTGGAGCGCTTGGAAGGCGGATCCGGCCGCGGCGGCACCGCCGGTCGCCGTTTGCCGAATTCCGGGTTCGGTTTGCGCGCCATGGTTAGCTCTATGGCTCAGTAGATCATGCAGGCGGCGTTCAGCGCGCCTGCGGCCAGCGAGGACAGCCCAAGCCAGATCGCCGCCGCCATCTCGCCGGAGGCGATCCGCGCCGACAGGTTCGGCACCGGGATCTTCACGATGTAATAGACGATGATCTGCACGATCAGCGCGATGATGCTCCAGATCAGGCAGTCCACCACATTGGCGGAATGGGCAATGGCGCTGACCACCGGCAGCACGAAGCCGAGCAGGCTGAGGCCCAGCGCAATCGCCGCCGCCGGATCGTTGTCGCGGATCTCCCAGCTTGAATTCATCATGCGGGGTGACGCGGGTGTAGACGAAGAGGTAGGCGACCACGGCGATCAGCGCCGTGCAGAAATAGACCAGGAACGCCGGCAGGCCGGCGAGGGATTGCAGGATCATGTGATGCGCCCGAACAGCCCTAGATGGTCATCCTATAGCTGATTGGTCGCGGTTCGCGAAGCTTCGGTTCGACCCAACCTGTGGGCTGCGGTGGCCGCGGACGGCCGCCGGAAAATTGCTGCGCGGGGATGTGAGCCGCTTCACAGCGGCCCTCGCGATAGTCGCCTATACGATATGCAACCAGAAGTGCATGTCGCGAATGGGTTCGGTGCTCCCGATGACGACCAGTTTTGGCAACGACATCCTGCCGATGTTTCGACCGGGCGACATCGCCTGCATGACCCCCAAGGGCGTTCGGCTCGGCGACGCCGGCTGGATCTGCGACCCGGCCGGCAATGATGACTTTGCCGATCACGCCAACGCACGCCGCGTCTTCGCTGCGCTGTCGTCCGGCTTCATGCCGCCCGGTCACCGGTGGTCGCAGGACGCGCTCGATGTCTATGCGAGCTGGATGGGGGACGGATTCCAACCTTGAACCCGATGTGGAGAGCAAGATGAGAAGGTCGATCGATACGCTGCTCGTCTGTGGTCTGCTCGTGCTTCCCGCGCTTCCGGCCGCGGCGCAATCGCCGCCGAATCCCGCGATGACCGCGCCGGATCAGGTCGCCTGGCAGCTCTTCGTCCAGGCCAATACCCGCGCCGGCGGCAGCAATTCGACGTTCGAGACCTGGGCGAGCGATACCGATCTGTTCCAGCCCAATCCGCAGTTTCCGGCCGCCGCGACGCCGCCGGCGCTGCGCCCGCCGATCCTCCCCCAGGTGGCGCGAGAAGGTGTGCAGGAGAGCGGTGGTTTGCTGCCGGCGCTGCCGCCCGGCGCAGCGCAGGGGCAGATGGAGGAAACGCGTCACAACAAGCCGACGTTCGACTTCATCGTGCAGAACAACCTCCACAAGCGCTCGGGCGTGAAGGCCGCATTCGGCAAGGCGCTGTCGTTCCCGGTCGATTCCATCGAGGTGAAGGGGAATTGGCTGCCGGTCAGCGACATTCCGCAATTCACCAACAACAAGGTGACAGTGGCGCAGGTGCCGCAGCTCTATCACGTCAACAGCGCGGCCGGCGTGCAGTACGCCCTGGTCTCGATGCATGTGATCAGCAAGCAGGTGCCGAACTGGACCTGGGCGACATTCGAGCACCGGTTCAACCCGAGTCGCTGCGACATCATCGGCTGTCGTGACAATTTCGGCGCGCAGACCGCATTCGTGCCGTCGAACCGGACTGCCGGCCAGGGCTATCCGGATTGCGTGAAGACGGCTGCATTGACGGCGATGCTGTCGAGCGCGGACATCGATCCGGTCTACAGCAACTATTGCCTGAAGGGATCCCAGGCCGATTTCGTCGACAGTGTCGGGCTCGACATCAGGGTCGGCAATTCCGTCACCGAGGACGGCTTCGTCGCAACATCGTCCTGCATTACCTGCCACGGCCGCGCAGCCTTCAAGGCGGACGGCACGCCGTCGTCGCAGGCGGGATTCCTGTCGTTCGGTCCG
Source organism: Bradyrhizobium sp. JR3.5 (assembly GCF_054057015.1). Lineage (NCBI taxonomy): Bacteria > Pseudomonadati > Pseudomonadota > Alphaproteobacteria > Hyphomicrobiales > Nitrobacteraceae > Bradyrhizobium > Bradyrhizobium sp. JR3.5. The sequence goes on along the minus strand of NZ_JBSRYV010000002.1, from coordinate 517,385 downwards.
AATGGCCCGATCGCTCCGCTCGGGCCGCTGCTGCCCGAATGGTACTGGAAGTTCTCGGGCCAGCCGCCGATCTTCGAAGGCAAGCCCGGTCTCACGCGCATCGCGACCGCGGCCGACTTCGTGTGGTCGATCCCGTTCTGCGCCTACGACGATACGCAGAATCCGGTGCAGCCGACGCCATGCGGCGGAAAGTGAGATCGCATCGATGGCGGGCACCTCCGAGCGCATGGTTCCGCTTGCCGGCAGCAACCGCGCCGCGCCTGTCGGAGCGACGCTGGTCGGCGATGTCGATTCCGACGAGCGGATCCCCATCGTGGTCTATGTGAAGCGGCGCACGCCCGACAAGTTTCCGACGGGCAGCGCCGGGGATCTCGCCCGGCTCGCCCGGCCGATCACGCGGCACCAGCTCGCGACGCAGCGCCATCGCAGCCATGCCCGCGCCGTCGCCCGCGTGGTGCGGCTGGCGGCAGAGCGCGGCTTGACCGTCGGCCGCACAGATTCTGTCGCGCGCACGGTCGAGCTGGAAGGCACCGCGCGACAGATGGCCGAGATCTTCGGCGCGACGCTTCGCACCTACCGCGACAGCGAGCGCACGTTTCGCGCGCGCGTCGGCGGCCTGACGGTGCCGGCCGAGATCGCGCCGTGGACCCGGGCCATTCTCGGCTTCGATCAGCGGCCGCTGCGGACCAGGACGCCGCTGGTGCAGGCCCAGGCCGACACGGGCAGCGGCAGCGGATTGTGGCCAACCGACATCGCGGCTCTCTACGGCATTCCGCTGGATCGCGACGTGTCGTCGATCTGCGTCGGCATCATAGCTCTCGGCGGCGGCTATCTCGCGAGCGATCTCGCCATGGCGGTGGCCGGCATGAACCGGCCGCCGCCGGTTGTCGTCAATGTGCCGCCGACCGGCAATGGCGGTTTCGGCAGCAACGATGTCGCCGATCAGGAGATCGCGCTCGATCTCCAGGTGCTCGCCGGCCTGCTGCCAAAGAGCAAGATCGTGGTCTACTTTGCCGAGAACTCCGCCGCGGGTCTCACCGACGCGATCCATCAGGCGGTGTTCGATGAACAGCATGCGCCGCAGGTGGTCTCCGTCAGCTGGGGCAGTGCCGAGAAATACTGGACCGGGCCGGGGCGCGACGCGATGCAGGCGGTGCTGGCCGATGCCGCGCGGCTGCGCGTCAGCGTGCTGTTCGCCTCTGGTGGCCTGACCGACGGCAAGCTCCATGTCTGGTTTCCCGCCTCGAGCCCCTATGCGACGAGCTGCGGCGGCACCCAGCCCGTGCCTGCCGCGGGCAATGGGCCGGCCGCAGCGGAGGCGGTCTGGAACGCCGGTGCGGTCGGCACCGGCGGCGGCATCAGCGACGCGTTTCCGGTCCCCGATTATCAATTCGCATTTGACGCTACCGAAATCGCAGAACGACGGCGCCATCCGGCGCGGCGTCCCTGATGTCGCCTGCGCGGCCGCGGCAAGCCCTGGCTACCGCATCATCGTCAACGGACAGGCGATGGCGATGAGCGGGACCAGTGCTGCGACACCGCTATGGGCCGCCCTGGTCGCGATTGCGATCGCCGCGCGCGGCGAGCAGATCGGCCTTCTCAACGCTGCGCTCTATTCCAACCCCGGCGCATTCCGTGTGGTCGAGCAGGGCAACAACCGCGTCGGCGGCAAGGGCTACGATGCCGGCCCTGGCTGGAGCGCCTGCACCGGGCTCGGTGTTCCGAAGGGCGCGGATCTGCTCGCCGCTTTGACCGCGATCCCGGTGGCGTAAGCCCTAAAAACAAAAACCCCGCCATTTGCGGCGGGGCTCAAGTCGAAAGCGAAGTCGGAACGCTGCGGGCCAGAAGGTCAGGCGGGAATGCGCTCGTCGGCCTCGTGCGGCTCGCGCAGCACGTAGCCGCGGCCCCACACGGTCTCGATGAAATTGCGGCCCTCGGAGGCGTTGGCGAGCTTCTTGCGGAGCTTGCAGATGAAGACGTCGATGATCTTCAGCTCCGGCTCATCCATGCCGCCGTAGAGATGGTTGAGGAACATTTCCTTGGTGAGCGTGGTGCCCTTGCGGAGCGAGAGCAGCTCCAGCATCTGGTATTCCTTGCCGGTGAGGTGCACGCGCTGGCCGCCGACCTCGACCGTCTTGGTGTCCAGATTGACCACGAGATCGCCGGTCTGGATGACCGACTGGGCGTGACCCTTGGAGCGGCGCACGATCGCGTGGATGCGGGCGACCAGCTCGTCCTTGTGGAAGGGTTTGGTCATGTAGTCGTCGGCGCCGACGCCGAGACCCTTGACCTTGTCCTCGATGCCGGCGAGGCCGGAGAGGATCAGAATGGGAGTCTTGATCTTCGAAACCCGGAGCTGCTTGAGCACGTCGTAGCCGGACATGTCGGGCAGGTTGAGGTCGAGCAGGATGATGTCGTAGTCGTAAAGCTTGCCGAGATCGACGCCTTCTTCACCGAGATCCGTCGTGTAGACGTTGAAACTCTCGGATTTGAGCATCAATTCGATCGACTGCGCGACGGCGCTATCATCTTCAATCAGCAAAACGCGCATGCCAGTCCCCTATAGTCGCCGCTCCGGGCGTCAGGTCGGCCGCACTTGCGGCACTCACAAAACGCCTTTGAACAACTGATTCGGATCCTGACGAGATATGGTTAACAAAAACTGATTCCTCGACGCAAGCTCTAACCGTGCAATTTTTGTCGAATCGCCCTAAGATATTGCGTAGAAGAAGCTTTTCCTAACCGCGCTCGTTCAGTTTCCACATTAAGAGCCGGGCCTAACCGACTCTCGCGACTCGCCCTTCTTCTGATGGGCGAGCGACCTCAGTCACCAAAGACAGTGACGCAATGATTAATGATGCGGGTAAACACGAAGTTAAGCGGCCGGCGCACAAATTGCGGAAACTTAAGGTTTTCGCAATGAAGGCGCTCGCGGAGCAGATCGGGGACATCGACGGCGTCAATATTTATGGCCGTGTGGTCGGCGTCCGCGGGCTCATGGTCGAGATCGCCGGCCCCATTCACGCGATGTCGGTCGGCGCCCGCATCGTGATCGACGTCGGCGCCGGCCGCTTCATCCCGGCCGAGGTGATCGGCTTCTCCGGCGAGAACGCGGTGGTGATGCCGTTCGGCGGGCTCGAAGGCGTCAGGCGCGGCTGCCGCGCCGTGATCGCCAATGCGGCGAGCCAGGTGCGGCCGTCGCCGGCCTGGCTCGGCCGCGTCGTCAACGCGATGGGCGAACCGATCGACGGCAAGGGGCCGCTGGTCCAGGGCGCCTCGCCGATGTCCTACCGCAACTCGCCGCCGCCGGCGCATTCGCGCAGGCGGGTCGGTCCGCCGCTCGATCTCGGCGTGCGCGGCCTCAATACTTTCCTGACCTGCTGCCGCGGCCAGCGGCTCGGCATCTTCGCCGGCTCCGGCGTCGGCAAGTCGGTGCTGCTGTCGATGCTGGCGCGCAATGTCGATGCCGCGATCTCGGTGATCGGGCTGATCGGCGAACGCGGCCGCGAGGTGCAGGAATTCCTCCAGGAGGATCTCGGCGAGGAGGGGCTGGCGCGCTCGGTCGTGGTGGTTGCCACCTCAGACGAACCGGCGCTGATGCGGCGCCAGGCGGCGTATCTGACGCTCGCGATCGCCGAGTATTTCCGCGACGAGGACCAGGACGTGCTGTGCCTGATGGACTCGGTGACGCGCTTTGCGATGGCGCAGCGCGAGATCGGCCTCTCGGCCGGCGAGCCGCCGACCGCCAAGGGTTACACGCCGACCGTGTTCACCGAATTGCCGAAGCTGTTGGAGCGGGCAGGGCCGGGCACCGGCGTCGGCACCATCACCGCGATCTTCACCGTGCTGGTCGACGGCGACGATCACAATGAGCCGATCGCGGACGCGGTCCGCGGCATCCTTGACGGCCATATTGTGATGCAGCGGGCGATCGCCGAGCGCGGCCGCTATCCCGCGGTCAACATCCTCAAGTCGGTCTCGCGCACCATGCCGCGGTCCGCCGACCCCGACTTCCTGCCCTTCATCAACAAGGCGCGGCAGGTGATGGCGACCTATGCCGACATGGAGGAATTGATCCGGCTCGGCGCCTACCGGCCGGGTTCCAGCCCCGAGGTCGACGAGGCGATCCGGCTGCACGAGCCGCTGGAGAGCTTCCTGCGCCAGGCCAAGGACGAGGCGACCAGCCTCGGCGACGGCTACCGGCAACTCGCTCAAATCCTGTCGGGTTTGGAAACGGAACGCTAACTTTGTCAGGCCATCATCCTCGGCACACCATAGCTATGCCGGCGGGGCCCAGGGGGGAGCCGGTTCTGTCCCGCGTTCAGATTTGGGACTTCTGGGGAGTATGAGTCGATGAAGTCACGTGAAACGCTGATCCGCCTGAAGAAGTTTCCAGGTCGATGAAAAGCGCCGTCGGGTTACCCAGATCGAAGGCATGATCGCCGACTTCCAGCGCATGTCCGTCGAGCTCGAGCGCGAGATCCAGACCGAGCAGGAGCGCGCCGGGATCAACGACCCCACGCACTTCGCCTATCCCACCTACGCCAAGGCCGCGATCCAGCGCCGGGAGAACCTGACCCGCTCGGCAGACGAACTGCGCGCCCAGCTCGACGACGCCAAGGCGCTGCTGTCGGAGGCGTTCGAGGAGCTGAAGAAGGTCGAGCTGCTCGATGAGCGCGACCAGGCGCGCGAACGCGCGGAGGAGAGCGCCCGCGAGCAAGCCGACATGGATTCGATCGGCCTGATGCGGGCCCGGCTCGGCGTCATCGCCTGATATCTCGCTCCCTCCGCTGACAATCTTGAGAGCCCGGGCCGATCGCCCGGGCTTTTTGTTGGGCGCTGTCCACAAGCCGGCCTCTCGTCGGCCACTTGGCGGATCGTGCTGTCCCAAAACATATGCTACCACCGGTCCAGACCAGATGATGATCGGCGGCGCGGTGGCAATGGGGCGATGGGGGATGCAGGCTTGGAGGGCGCTGAATGCTGACGCCGGCTGAGCTCGTCTGGCTGATCGCCGCCGTCGCGAAGGGGGATCAGGACGCCTTTGAGCGGCTGTACGCCGCGACCCGTTCGAAACTCTTTGGCGTCGTGCTCCGTATCTTGCGGCGTCAGGACCTCGCCGAGGAGGTCATTCAGGAGGCTTACGTCAAGATCTGGAACAGCGCGGGGCAGTTCAACCCGGCCCTGTCGTCCCCGATCACGTGGATGGCGTCGATCGCGCGCAACCGCGCCATCGATGTCGTGCGCAAGCGAGGCGAGTCCTCGCTGGAAGATGAGCCTGCGGCGATGGAAGTCGCCGCCGACTCGCCCGATCCGCTGGCGCGACGGGAAATGACGGAAGAGTTGAAACGGTTGCTGGAGTGCGTCGGTCGTCTGGAGCCCGATCGTCAGAAGCTCGTGCTGCTCGCCTACTACAACGGCTGGAGCCGCGAGCAGCTCGCCGCAAAGTTCGAGACACCGGTGAACACGGTGAAGACCTGGCTGCGCCGCAGCCTGATGGATATCCGGGAGTGTCTTGGACTCTGATTGATGGCCTATAGCGAAGACCATATCGCGCTCGCCGCGGAATATGCGCTCGGTACGCTCGATGCCGACGAGCGCACGCAGGTCGAGACCATGATGGCCGTCGACACCGAGTTCGCCGCGCTCGTGCAGGCCTGGGAGTTCAGGCTCGGGCCGCTGAACCAGATGGTCGGCCTGGTCGAGCCGCGCCCGGTGGTCTGGGAAAACATCAAGGCGGCGATCGGCCATGCCGGCGCGCCACAGGCGCCGCTGGTGCTGCCCGAGACGCCGGCCGCGACGGTGACACCGCCGCCGATAACCGACGATCCCGAATTCGGCTCGGCGTTCGATCCGGAGCCCCCGCAGCCATCCGAGATCCGTCGGCCGGCCGAGATCCGGCAGCTACCGGTCCAGCCACCGATCGGCGCGGGCGACAGCAACGTCGTCGCGCTTGCGAGCCGCGTGAAACGCTGGCGCGGCATCGCCTCAGTCGCGACCGCGATCGCGGCCGCGCTGCTGGTCACGCTCGGCCTGCAGGTCTACCGGCCCGACGCCTTGCCGAATGCGATCCGGCCGAAGCCGCGCATCCAGACCGTGGAAGTGAAGACGCCGACGCCGGCGCTCGCGCCGTCGGCGCAATATGTCGCGCTGTTGCAGGGACAGAATGGCGGGCCGGCCTTCATCATGACCATCGACGGCGCGACCAAGAATTTCACCGTGCGCAAGGTCGGCGCCCCGTCCGAGCCCGGCAAGAGCTTTGAGCTCTGGCTGATCTCCGACAAGCTGCCGCAGCCGCGCTCGCTCGGCGTGATCGGCGCTGATGATTTCACCGCGCGCCCGGTGCTGTCGGGCTACGATCCCGACGTGATCAACGGCGCCACCTACGCGGTGACCCCCGTCGAGCAGGCCGGCGGTTCGCCGAATGGCCAGCCGACTTCGGCGCCGATCTTCACCGGCAAGCTGATCGAGACCGTGCCGCCTGCGTCGAACACGCCGCCACGGTAGGCCAGCGCGCCTCATCGTTGGAGACTTGTCGGAAGCGGTGAGCACGTCATTGCGAGGAGCGGAGCGACGAAGCAATGACGTGGACAGGGCTGTGCGCGCTGTCAGTCGGCACCGGCGTTAAACCCACCACCCGCACAAAAAAGAAAACGCCCGTGGGGAGCGGGCGTTTTCGATAGTCAACTTGGGGTAGTTGGGGGTCTTAAATATCCACGCAGCGACTTTGGGGGGCTGTAAAGAACACTACGTGAATTCGTGAAACTCTCCTGTTAGCGGACCAGCGAGTTGTTCGTGCTCGTGATCGCGACCGGCTTGCCGGCCTTCATGACACGTGCCGTCTGGGTGTAACCCTCGTCCGACGAATTGTGCGCGGTGATCCCGAAACCAGCGACCAGGATACCGGCGACCAAGGCCACGACCACAATCTTCAGGTGCGTCGTACGATCAGCGCTGTAGATCGAGTGGTTCATGGAAGTCTCCTGCCGCCTTCCTGCTCTCAGTAAATCTGTCGGTTTGGTCTGTTGCCCGGTTCAACGTCTCTTGCCTCCCCAACGTAGGATTTGCCGATTCCGTTCCCTAGGGGTCATCACAAGGGCGTGATTAGACGTGATCGGGCGCGATCAAAAACCGTCTCCGGCTCCCCAAATCAACATTAATTTGATGTAATATCAATAGCTTGCTCGGAAGCCGGATCATGTTACGCTAGATGGGGCCGTTCCGGACCGTTCCGCATAAATCAGTTGCCTGTGGCGAGAAAGCACAAGCGAAAACGCAAATGATTTGCGACGGCTAGAGCGTTTTCGAGCGAAGTGGACGCCGGTTCGCGTGAAGAAAACGCGTCCAAACAAGAAGCTCTACACGCTGCCAACGGTCTTCAGCCGGGCCCGGGGATGGATCTCGGCCTGCGACAAAACGGTGGTCTGCGAGCGGAACCGCTCCACCAGCGAGCGAACGAACGGCCGGATCGCGGCCGAGGTCACCAGCACCGGCGCCTCGCCCTCGCGCGCCGCCTGCTCGAACGCGTTGCGCACTGCGGTCATGAATTCCGACAGCTTGGAGGGCTGCATCGCCAGGCTGCGGTCGTCGCCCTGGCCGACGATCGATTCGGCAAATGCCTGCTCCCAGCGCGCCGACAGCGCGATCAGCGGCAGATAGCCGTTCGGCGAGGTGTTCTGGGCACAGATCTGCCGCGCCAGCCGGGCGCGGACATGCTCGACCGTGGTGGCCGGATTGCGCGAGAACGCCAGCGCGTCGGCGATGCCCTCGAGGATGGTGGAAAGGTCGCGGATGGAAATCCGCTCGGCGAGCAGCAATTGCAGCACGCGCTGGATGCCCGACATCGTGACCTGGCTCGGCACGATGTCCTTGATCAGCTCGCCCTGCTCCTTCGGCAGGTCCTTCAGCAGCTTCTGCACCTCGCCGTAGGACAGCAAGTCCGCCATATTGGTCTTGAGCAGCTCGGTCAGGTGTGTCGACAGCACGGTCGCGGCGTCGACCACGGTGTAGCCCTTCAGCGCAGCCTCTTCCTTCAGGCCGGCATCGACCCAGGTCGCCGGCAGGCCGAAGGTCGGTTCGATGGTGTGGATGCCCGGCAGCTGCACCTGGTTGCCGGCGGGGTCCATGACCATGAACTGGCTCGGCCAGATCTTGCCGGTGCCGGCGTCGACTTCCTTGATCTTGATGACGTAGCTGTTGGCCTCGAGCTGCACATTGTCGAGGATGCGCACCGCCGGCATCACGAAGCCCATCTCGATCGCGAGCGAGCGGCGCAGCGCCTTGATCTGCTCGGTGAGGCGGTCGGTGCCGTCGGGGCCGTTGACCAGCGGCAGCAGCGCGTAGCCGAGCTCGATCTTGAGGTCGTCGATCTTCAGCGCGGCAGCGATCGGCTCTTCCGCGGCGGCAGCGGCGGCGGCCGCGGCTGCAGCGGGGGCGGCTGCGGCGGCGGCCTCGGCGGCGTTGGCGACCCGCTTCTTCTTGCGCGCGTTCCAGGCCAGCGCCGCGGCGCCGGAGCCGAGCGCCAGGAACGGCAGCGTCGGAATGCCCGGCAGCAGCGCCAGCACCAGCATGACGCCGGCCGACATGCCGAGCGCCTGCGGATAGCCGGAGAGCTGACGCATCAGCGCCTTGTCGGCGGCGCCGGTGATGCCGGCCTTGGAGACGAGCAGGCCGGCTGCGGTCGAGACGATCAGCGCCGGCACCTGGGTGACGAGGCCGTCGCCGACCGTCAGCACGGTGTAGGTGCGGGCGGCTTCGCCGAAGGAGAGGCCCTGCTGGGCGACGCCGATGATGATGCCGCCGACGATGTTGATGCCGACGATCAAAAGCCCGGCGATGGCGTCGCCGCGGACGAATTTCGAGGCACCGTCCATCGCGCCGAAGAAGCCGCTTTCGTCTTCCAGCGCCTTGCGACGCTCCTTGGCGGCCTTCTCGTCGATCAGGCCGGCGGACAGGTCGGCGTCGATCGCCATCTGCTTGCCGGGCATCGAGTCCAATTGGAAGCGCGCCGCGACTTCGGCGATACGGCCCGAACCCTTGGTGATGACCACGAAGTTCACGATCACCAGGATCGCGAACACGATGATGCCGATCACGAAGTTGCCGCCCATCACGAAGTTGCCGAAGGCCTCGATGACGTGCCCGGCAGCCGCCGTGCCCTCGTGGCCGTGGCTCAGGATCAGCCGGGTCGAGGCCATGTTCAGCGACAGCCGCATCATGGTCGAGATCAGCAGGATGGTCGGAAACGACGAGAATTCCAGCGGCGCCTGGATGAACAGCGAGGTCATCAGGATCAGGATCGAGATCGTGATCGAGACCGCCAAAAACAGGTCGAGCACGATCGACGGCAGCGGCAGGATCAGCACCACGAGGATGGTGAGGACGCCGAGCGCCAGCGCGAGATCGCCGCGCTTGAGGATGTCGCCGATCTCGCCGAGGCTCGGCAATCCGCCCTTGCCTGCCGTGCCCTGACCCGCCGTGACGTCGACCATGGTAGCCGCTCTCCCCCGCGACTGGCGGCCGCGGCCGCCAAGCGTCTGCGCGACGGCCGCAGGGCCGCCGTTCCGAAAGTGAGGCACCGCGCTGGCGTTCACGGGGATCTCCGCCCGTTAGACGCGTTCGACGACACTCGACTTCACTGGGCAATTCTTGCCGGGTGTATGGTTAGCAAAGGGTTAATAAGTGCCGTCCAAGGACCGCGCGGGGCGTCGCAGGCGCCGGGCATGGGGCGCGAGGGGTGGTGGGACCGCCCGGCCGTTCCGGCGGCGGGTTCGCAGCCTCTATCTGAGCGCGCCGAGCACGACGCCCGATGCGGCGATGAGGCCGAGCGTGATGACGCTGGCACGCCACAGCAATTGCTGCCGGGCGGCGCGCTGGTCATGAAAGGCGAGCCAGTCGCGAACAAAGCCCGCGGGAATGTCGAACACCACGGCAAGCTCGTCGCGATGGTGCGTCTCATGCTCGCAATACATCGTGCGGACCGTCGGCACGCCCAGCCGCTCGAGCTCGCAATGCCACTCCCAGGCATGCTTGCCGTTGGTCCAGCGATTTTCGAAAGGGATCACGTGTGATTCCATGACGAGCCTCCTGGCCCACCCTTGAACCTCACGTGGCAAGTCTAGCTCAATATCCGGTCCGGCGCGAGATCGGCGTTGGCTGCCCGAGACCGATCATGGCGGCGTCAATTGGCTGAGAGCATCCATCTGCGCCAATGCGTCGGCTGGATGTCGAGATGCCTGCTGCCGGCATGATCGACCCATTCGGCGCCGTCCCGGTGGCACGGGAACATCAGCGCGTGCACCATGCCGTCATAGTCGAGGACACAGACCTCGAGCTCCCGGTCAGACGGCGCCGACGCAACGGGTAACCACTCTGCTGACGACGAATGCATGACGATCTCCTCCGACGATGTGCGCTTCGATCCTTTACCTTGCGAGCTGCGCGCCATCCGGGCGGATGATAGGTCCGGACGGCGAGCTGCCAATGTGAACCGGCTCGCATTGTAGCAGTTTTTCTCATCAGCATGGATCACGGTTCGACGGACGATATTCCCGGTCGATCGGTCCGTTGCGACCGCTGCGGTGCACGATGCGGATTGAACTTTCGCGGCCCGGCCGCCGACCAAGCGCCAGCAACGCCACTCAGCCGCCAGAGGCATCCATGTCGAACCGGGCAGGTCGAACCATGACAGCAGGCTTTGCTGCCGCGATCGCACTGCTGTCGGCGCCGGCGTCCGCCGTGACGCTGCCGGACGACCGGGCCTGGATGATCCGCATGATCGCCTGCAAGGGTAACGGCGTCCTGATGGAGGTCTACCTGCCGCAATCCGTCGTCTTCGCGCCGCATGGCGGCATGGCCGCGGGCAAGACGGCGGACGGCTACTACACGCTCGATCTGACCGAGCTCAACAAGGGCAAGGACCTCGAGCCGGTGCATGTGACGATGAGCGCGGACAAGAAGTCTGTGACCGTCGACCAGTACACGCGCGGCTTGCCGCCGACCCGCATACCGGTCGGCGGCGCGGCTTGCCGCCGACCCGCATACCGGTCGGCGGCGGCACCGTGGATTTCGATCAGCGCTTCGGCATCGGTGCGAAGTGCGGTCCGTTCCAGGCGCAGGATCCGAACTACGGCAATTGAGCCGCCTCACGCGCCGGTGAAGGCAATGCGTCCCCTCGCTGGCGCATGCCTAATCTCTCGGCAATGTGGCTTGACCCGGAGGCAAATGCCGACGAAGTTCCGCGCGCCGTGGTAATTTCTTCTGAATTTTCCCCTGAAGCAGCAGTGTTCATTCCCGACTCGCGCCGGGCATGGCTGCGTCTTGCCGTCGCCGTGGTGATCGGCTCGCTCGGCAGCGTCGGCATGTGGTCGGTCGTAGTGGCGTTGCCGGCAGTGCAGACCGACTTCGGCGCGACCCGCGGAACGGCGTCGCTCGCCTTCACGATGGTGATGCTCGGCTTCGGCCTCGGCCAGGTCGTGACCGGCAAGATCAGCGATCGCCACGGCATCGTCGCGGCGATCGGTGCCGGGATCGGCATTCTCGGTCTCGGCTATATCTGCGCCGGCTACGCGCCGTCGATCTGGGCCTTCATCCTGCTGCATTTCGCGATCGGTCTGTCGTCGGCCGCGACCTTCGGCCCTCTGATGGCGGAGGCCTCGCACTGGTTCGAGCGCTACCGCGGCCTTGCGGTCGCGATCGCCGCCAGCGGCAATTATGTCGGCGGCACGGTGTGGCCGCCGCTGGTCAATTTCGGCATGCAGAGCATCGGCTGGCGCACCACCCATATCGCGATCGGCATCTTCACCGCGATCGCGATGGCGCTTGCGCTCGTGGTGCTGCGTCTGTTGATGGGGGCTGCGACCCGGCGCAGCCATGTCAACGCCGCGCCGCCGCGGGTCGACATGCGGCTCTCCACCAACGCGCTGACCGCGATCCTGTCGCTCGCGTCGATCTCCTGCTGTGTGGCGATGTCGATGCCGCAGGTTCACATCGTCGCCTATTGCGGCGATCTCGGCTACGGCGTGGCGCGCGGCGCCGAGATGCTGTCGCTGATGCTGGGCTTCGGCATCATCAGCCGGATCGGCTCCGGCTTCCTCGCCGACAGGATCGGCGGCATCCGCACGCTGCTGATCGGCTCGATCGCGCAGGGCGCGGCGCTGCTGTTCTACCTGTTCTTCGACGGCCTGACCTCGCTCTACATCATCTCGGCGATGTTCGGCCTGTTCCAGGGCGGCATCGTGCCGAGCTACGCCATCATGGTGCGCGAGGCGATGCCGGCCTCGGAAGCCGCGACCCGGATCGGCATCGTGATCTTCGCCTCGGTGTTCGGCATGTCCTTCGGCGGCTGGATCTCGGGCGTGATCTTCGACGCCACCGGCTCCTATGCCGCGGCCTTCGCCAATGGCCTCGCCTGGAACCTGCTCAATGTCAGCATCATCCTGCTGCTCCTGATGCGGTCGCGGCAGCGGCTGGCGATCGCATGATCCGGAAAAGTGCGAAGCGGGACTGCAGCGGAATCTCGGCAACTTCCTAAAGATCGACCGAGATTCTCGCGATCGCCTTTTCCAGGCGGCTCTTGATGGAATCCATCTTGCCGGTCAGTTGCAGCAGCTCCCGCAGATCGAGGTCGGCATAGACGAACTCGTTCAACTCTTTGCGTTGCGCGGACAGGTTCGCCATCTGCTTCTTGGCGTGCTCTGTCAGTGACAGGTTCACGACCCGGGCATCCTCGGTCGAACTCTTGCGGCGCACAAGGTTCTTTTTTTCGAGCAGCTTCGACTGCGTCACCACAAACGACTGATCGACGCGCAGTGCCCTCGACACCGCGCCGACCGGCAGGCCGACGCTGCGGTCCTCGGCATTCGCCAGGACCGTCATGATCATCCATTGCGGACCAGTGATTCCGATCATCTTGGCCCAGATGCTGCGCAGCTCGTCCAGGCGGATGCTGGTCGACACGATCTCCCAAGCCAATCGCTCAGCCGCGTCCTGCAGTTTGTCGGTCGATTTGCGCTCGGTCATGACGTACCTTAACAAAAATTCATCTTCACGGATATCGAGCAATTTTTGAAGCGGGCGCCGTGACGAAAATGTTCGTCGATGCGTTGCCTGAATGACACATGGCTGCGCAAACATAGAATGACTAACTAATATAAGTTGAATATGTGACTACCCGATTGCATTGTTCCCCGTCGTAGATGGGGGGCATCCACCATCTCACGCCTGCAGTGGCCGAGTTGACCACGAGCATCTTGAAAATGGCTGCGCCGCAGCGGTTTTCGGGAGGGGAACGTTTGTCGCTTTGCCAGCAGTGCAAGGCATCACTTGGAGGATAGCATGAAGATCGTTAAGGGCCTTTTGTTGGGCTCGGTGGCAACTCTCGCCGCGAGCAGCGGAGCGATGGCGGCCGACCTTCCGGTCAAGGCCAAGGCAGTCGAGTACGTGAAGGTCTGCTCGCTCTATGGTCCGGGCTTCTACTTTATTCCGGGCACCGACACCTGCATCAAGCTGGGCGGCTACCTGCGCATGGATGTTCTGGCGAACACCAACTCGGACCATACCGGCAACTACGCCGGCGCGGGCGGCGCACAGAACCGCTTCACCAACGGCTACACCTGGCGCTCGCGTGAAGACCTCAACGTCGACACCCGTACCGCGACCGAATACGGCGTGGTCCGTACTTTCTTCGATGCGACCTTCAGCTGGACCTCGGACAGCTACGGCGCGGGCGCCGCGGCAGGCTCGACGGTCTACTCGCCGATCGGAACGGCTGCTGCCCCGAACAACGCAAGTGCAGGCGGTGTCGCCGCCGGCACGGTCGGCGTCTATTACGCCTTCATCCAGTTCGCCGGCTTCACCATGGGTAAGGCGGTCTCCCAGTTCTCGGCGCCGTGGGCCAACTATCCGGGCAACAACTTCGACGGTCTCGTCGGCGGCGGCGGCACGATCACCGGTGTGAACCAGTTCACCTACACCGCGCAGTTCGGCAACGGCGTGTCGCTGGCCCTGTCGGCCCAGGATCAGTCGGCCTACTATCAGGCCGGCGTGCAGAATCTCGGTGTGCAGGGTACCGGCGCTCTCGGTCCCTACGGCGCGAGCGACTATGCCGGCACGATTGCTCCGGATCTGGTCGCGTCTCTCCGCGTCGATCAGGCCTGGGGTCTGTTCCAGGCGTCGTTCGCGGCGCATGACAATCACGCGGCCTACTACGGTGGCACCGAGTTGACCGGTCATCCGGACGACAAGTGGGGCTGGGCAGGTCAGCTGGCCCTGTCGATCAAGAACATCCCGACCGGACCTGGCGATACCATCAACGTCCAGGGCGTCTATACCAACGGCGCAACGCGCTACAACATCCAGGATCTCTCGGGTGCCGGTGCGTTCACCTACTTCGGCAACACCAGCGTTCCCGGTGCCTACCAGAGCATCGGCTTCGGCATCGCGCCGGACAGCGTGTTCGTCAGCGGCGGCTCGCAGCAGCTGATCACGACTTACGGCGTGCGCGGTGCGTACGTTCACAACTGGAATCCCTATTGGAACACCAGTGTCTATGGTGCGTGGGCCCAGGTTAACTACAACAGCACCGCCAAAGGCTACATCTGCGGCCCGGGCGGGACTGGCGGTGGAGGATCGTTCGGCGTCCTGATCGGCGCCACCTCGAATCTGACCTCGTGCAACCCCGACTACAGCATTGCTCAGATCGGTACGCAGACCCAGTGGACCCCGGTGAAGAACCTGACCTTCTCGGCTGACTTCACCTACACCCATCTGGATCAGAACTACGCTGGCACGATCACCTACCCGGGTAGCGCTGCGATCGGCAAGCCGGCCGCCGTCTACTCTCTCAGCAACCAGGACACCTACATGCTGCTGCTGCGCGCGCAGCGCAACTGGTAAAGCACCGGTTGATCCGGACTTGATCGCTACCCAAAGCCTCGACGGGAAACTGTCGAGGCTTTGATTTTGAAAGAAGAGTCTGTTGTATGATTTACTAACATTAGTCTATCATGTACAAACTGGGTGTCGGTTGCTCTGCCGACCATGACGAGGGAGATATCAGACTTCTTCATGAAACCTCCAGAACCTCCGGCAATGCCCTGCCGGAGGTTTTTCGTTTGAGGCGGTAGGGTCGCGCGATCCCGAGCTTGGGCGCGGGCGATGCAGGACGACGGCGACAACGCATCCCCTTAGCGGTGCCGGGATAAGCCTGCGCAGTGCCGACGCGCGTTCGAGCGACCTGCGTCGCGAAGTCACGGCCGAGTGAGTGACGGCGTGCCGGTTCTCGCGATCCCGTGAGTATACCGACGGCAAGTTCGCCACACGAGACAAAGCGAGTCGATGGCTTCCGGAACATGACCGAGCATTTGCTCGGCAACGATTGCTGCAGCAACATTCGCCCTCAGGCATAAGCGCAACGCATTCCTGCGCCGCCATATCAACATTTGCCGCCGCCGAATTACTTCAATTATATGAATCCGATTTGGAATAATTTCTTGGGAGAGCCGCGTGATTGGCGTTTGCGATTTCGGCGCCGATTTTTTGTGGCGACCGAAGCGGCGGCTCGTCGACCCCAACGGGCGGACTCGTACCTTTCACGCGTACCGGCAGCGGAGCCGGGTGCGAACGAGTTGACGAAATATGCATGAGCACTGTGGGGCGCGTGGAGCCTCGTCAAGCAGCGTCGAGTTCGATGACAAGGGCTGGCCTGCCTGGCCGGATCGCGAGGATCTATCTGCGGAGTTCATCAAGCTTCTGGCCGCCGCACAGGAAGGCGGCTCGACGGTCTCCGAATGCTGGCTGACATTGAGCAAGATAAACCTCGCCTCGGAGAGCTCGTGGTCCGAAGAGTGGATCAAGACCGCGGAACTGAACGAGGCGAGAGCTGAGCTTTCGTTGCTGAACAACAATCTGGTCACCGCCCGTCGCAACTGGCTTCGAGCGACCACCTACTTTCACGCCGCCGCCAGGCCTCCCGGATACGCCAACCATTTGCTGAATCGTGCCGTCGACGGCATGCGGCGATGCGCAACCAGCTTTTTGAAGACCCGGGTTCCGGCCGGCCAGGTGCTCTCCGTTCCCTGGACGGAAGACCTGTCGCTTCAGGCCTACTACCTGCCGTCAACCTTGCGCGACGACGGACCCGTCATCGTGTGCATTGGCGAGCCAGGTTCCTACAAGGAAGAGTTGATCACCAAATACGCAGGTCACGCCAACGAGCGCGGGTTCTCGCTTCTCGCCATGGATCTGTTGGGGACTGACACGGCCTTGTCGCCGGAACGGCTGGAGGGCCACAAGTTCGAGGCGGCGATGAGCCACGTCCTCGACTTTCTTTCGGAGCAGCCCGGTGTCGACAGCACGCGGATCGCCATCGTGGCGGACGCCTGCAACTCGTCCCTGGTCGCCCGGGCAGCCGCGAGTGATGCCCGGTTTGCCGCGGCCGTTTGCGACGCCGGAATTTGGGACTCGCACGAGAAGAGTTTCTTTTATCGGCAAGCCGGCGACGGCGAGCAGGCCGGATGGCTCGATGAAGCCAATGCGATCTCGCGAAGCATCGATTGTCCGCTCCTCGTCACCGCGGGCGAGGGCGGCTGGCTCCTTCCGGGCGCCTTGATTGAATTCGGCAACCAATTGAGCCGAATTCATCGCGACGCCAGCCTGATCCTGTTCCGGCGTGCCGAAACCGCCGCCATGCAGGGGCATATCGACAACCCTACATTGGCCAATGAAGTGATATTCGACTGGCTTGAAGACAGGCTCCGGCTGAGAACGGGCTTGTCCTGAAGCGACCGGCCCAAGGTGACCGTTGCGGATACGATCCGTGCGATCACACCGCCTGACCGGCCTTCAGCAATGAGCAGCCGGTGATCTTCAAACTGCCGTCGGCCTGCCGCTCCAGCGTATAGAGCGCCTCCCACGCCTCGCCATTGGCGTCGACGATGTGAACGCGTTGCGCGATCCGGTCGCCCGCGCTCTGTGCCTCGCCGAACTCGAAGCTCCTGTGGCGATAGACCGGCGCGTATTGGTTCTGCACCATCGACATGAAGATATCGGCCTGCGGAAAGATCTGGCGGATCGCAGGGGCGGCATAGGAATAGGCCGCCGCGGCGTCGTCGCGGCCGAAGGCCTGCTCCTGGGCGCGGATCACGTCCTGCGCGGCGCTGACATCGTCGGCCATGGCCGGCGAGGCGATGGCGAACAGAATGGCGGCAATGAGGGCGATCGCGCGCATCGGAAGGCTCCCTGGTCGATCCTTGAGCTTACGCGGCAAATCCGGCGTGGTTTCACGCGCGATCGATTCCCGTCGAAAAATTGATCTGCCGCAAGGCTTGCTCCGGCCGGCGCACTAACCTTGTGCCAATCTTGGAGGACCGTCATGACCCTGGATACCATTCTCGTCGTCATCGCCGTGACCATGATGTTCGCGACGGTCGCGTTCGTGATCGCCTATGGCGACCACCAGACCCGCAATCTGTGATGGCGCAGCCGTCCGGCCGCGCAGCTGCTACCTGATCGAGCCCTTGAAACTGTCGATGTCAGCCGAGGGACGGGCAGGAAACAGCCGTGCGGTCGAGGAGTTGTCGAGCCGGCGCTTGCATTTTGCCTCGTCCGCGCTGTCTTCGGTGCCATCCTTCCCAGTGCGCTTTTTGGCGAAGAAATCGTCCCGCCGGTTGACGATCAGCATCGCATGATCGCGCTCGAGCGTATCCGGATTCTTGCGCTGCTCGTCGGAGCGGAACGCGCCGCTCGTGATCTTGCCCGTCATCTCGTAGTCGCAGCCAGCCTTCCAGTCGCCCTGGTCCCACTTCCATCCGGTCGCCTTTAGCGCGCCGTCTTTCTCGGCAGTAACCTTGATGATGGCGTTATAGGCGAGCCAGACGCCGGCAAGCCCGCTGCGCTTGTCGTCAAAGCCTTCGAGCAGCGCCAGGCGTTCGCGCTGCAATCCGTTGACGTGATCGCGCGCATCGACGGTGAAGTGGACCTGCGAGCTCTGCTTGTTCCAGGCCGGATGCAGGAATTCCGGGAATTGTTCGGTCTGGCTCTTCACCCAGTTGCGCTGGTCCTCGATCAGCGCGCGCCGCGTCGCCTCGTCGAGCCGCGGCTGCAACGCCTTCCAGGCGCGGTTCAGCCGCTGGTCATTGTCGGCGAGATCAGGATCGGCGCAGATTTCCTCGTCGGTCGCGGTCTCGGGCCTGGTGCAGTCGAAGGTCGGCGCGATGAACGCGGTGTCGGCCTTGTCGGATGCCGCATCCTTGCCGGCGGCAAAGTAGCTGCCGGTGACCTGCCACATCGACGAGCAGTCGTTGAGCCCGTCAAACTCCTCGTCATCGATGGTGCCGACGATCCGCAGCGTGTCGCCCTGGCGGCGGAGTTTTATTGACGGCGGGCTTGCTTGAGGCGGCGGCGGCATCGGTCGCCATGTTAGTCTTGGGCTTGTCGGGCGCCGTCTCGGCCTCGATCAGCACGGGGCCGGAGAGCCAGGCAGTCCCCGAGGGCTTCAGATCGGCCGTCAGCTTGCAGGTTCGCCTGCGATCGCCGCCATAGTCGCCGCGCAGATCGGCGGCGAGGCGATAGGCGCCGCCCTCAGTCGGCGTCAGCGTGAGGTGGCCGAAGGCATTGACCCAGTTGCCTGACAGGCCCGGACGGCCGGATGCCATGCCCTCAAGCGCGACCGCGCGGCGGCGCAAGGCCGCGGCAAAACTTGCTTTCAGCTCGTCTTCGTCGGTATCGGCCAGCACGTCCGCGGCGTCGATGATCATCTCGTTGAACCAGGCCTGGTCGCGCTTCAACAGCGGCCTGACATTCGCCGGCAGCTTGGGAAGCGCCGCGTCGAACGCCTTGTCGATCTGCGCCACGAGCTTGACGTAGCCAGCCTTCCTGCAGTCAGTCGGTCTTGATCCGGTCGTCGCCGCTATCGCCGCACAGCCTGATCGCGGTCGGCGCGCTGCTCGATGCGCGCAGGAAATCGTCCATCGCAGCCGACGCGCCGGGCGCAAGGACCGAGATGGCCGCGACGGCGGCCGCAAGCCGTGGGGAGCAAGGCATCGACGTCACCCGCAAGACCGCGACATGCGGCCCTTGCGGCTTGGGTCGCGCAGCGCCTGCGCCGGGTTCAAAATGTCGGCGGCGTACAGGCCGAAATCACCTCGCACGGCTTGGCGCCGATGCAGCGGAAGCGGTGCGGGCGGCGGCTTTCGAAGTAATAAGCGTCGCCGGCGTTGAGCACCCGCCGCTCGTCGTCGACCGTGACTTCGAGCCGGCCCGAGACCACGATGCCACCTTCCTCGCCCTCATGCACCAGCGGCACCCGGCCGGTGTCGCTGCCGGGCTCGTAGCGCTCTTTCAGGATCTGCAACGCACGTCCGAACAGGCTGTCACCGATCTGGAGGTAGGAGATCGGCTTCTTGCCGATCTCGGTCAGTTCGTCGGCGCGGTAGAACGCTTTGCGCGGCCGCTCCGGCTCGATCGCGAAGAATTCCGCAAGCCCCATCGGGATGCCGTCGAGGATCCGCTTCAGCGCGCCGACCGACGGGTTCATCTGATTGGATTCGATCAGCGAAATCGTCGAGTTGGTGACGCCGGAGCGCTTGGCGAGTTCGCGCTGCGACAGCTTGTGCCGCGCGCGGATGAATCGAAGCCGTCCGCCGATGTCGACGCTCATGGAAGATCCCTGTTGCAGGTGTTGCGGATCGAACAAATGGTCGCAGACCGCCTCAACAAGATCAATGGCTTGCCGTGCAAAAGAAAAGGACTTGTTGAGTGTCGTGAAGAGTGGTCCGACTAGGCGCAGTCAGCAATGGAGCGCCGCCGTGACCGTTCATCAGATTCCGAACACCATCAAGACCGATTCGTTCTGGATGCCCTTCACGGCCAACCGGCAGTTCAAGAAAGCGCCGCGGCTGTTCTCCTCCGCCAAGGGCATGTACTACACCTCGGTCGACGGCCGGCAGGTGATCGACGGCTCCGCCGGTCTCTGGTGCGTCAACGCCGGCCATGGCCGCCCGCAGATCGCGGCCGCCGTCGAGCGCCAGCTCTCCACGCTGGACTTCGCGCCCTCCTTCAACATGGGCCACCCGCTGGCGTTCGATTTCGCCGAGCGCCTCGCCGAGATCGCCCCGAAGGGGCTGGATCGGATATTCTTCACCAATTCGGGCTCTGAATCGGTCGATACCGCGCTGAAGATCGCGCTGGCCTATCATCGCGCCGCCGGCCAGGCGACCCGCACCCGCCTGATCGGCCGCGAGCGCGGCTATCACGGCGTCGGCTTCGGCGGCATGTCGGTCGGCGGCATGGTCGCCAACCGCCGCCAGTTCGCGACCCATCTGCCGGGTGTCGACCACATCCGCCATACCCATGATCTCGCCCGCAACGCATTCGCCAAGGACCAGCCGGATCATGGCGCCGAGCTCGCCGACGACGTCGAGCGGATGGTCGCGCTGCATGGCGCAGACACCATCGCGGCCGTGATCGTCGAGCCGGTGCCCGGTTCGACCGCGGTGCTGCCGGCGCCGAAGGGCTATCTGCAGCGCCTGCGCGAGCTCTGCACCAAGCACGGCATCCTCCTGATCTTCGACGAGGTCATCACCGGCTTCGGCCGGCTCGGCACGCCGTTCGCCGCCAACTTCTACGGCGTCACGCCCGACATGATGACGACCGCCAAGGGCATCACCAACGGCACCGTACCGTGCGGCGCGGTGTTCGCCAGCCGCCAGGTCCATGACGGGCTGATGGTCGGCCCGGACAACGCCATGGAGCTGTTCCACGGCTACACCTATTCGGCGCATCCGGTGGCCTGCGCCGCAGGTCTTGCCACGCTCGACATCTACAAGGACGAGGGTCTCTTGACCCGCGGCGCCTCGCTCTCCGACTACTGGCGCGATGGCCTGCACTCGCTCAAGGGCCTGCCGAACGTCGTCGACATCCGCAATCAGGGCCTGATGGGCGCGGTCGAGCTCGCGCCGCGCGATGGTGCCGTCGGTGCGCGCGGCTATGACGTCATGGTCGATTGCTTCAACCGCGGCCTCTACTTCCGCATGAGCGGCGACTCGCTGGCATTGTCGCCGCCCCTGATCGTCGAGAAGTCGCATATCGACGACATCGTCTCGTTCCTCGGCGACGCCATCAAGCGCGTGGCCTGATAATTGCTAGCTAAACTTTAGCTAGCTCTACAAATTGCTGTCGCCGTTGCGAAGCAGAGTGGTTTCGCAGCGGCGATTGCGTTTTCGCTGCAGGATGTGAGGAAAAGTGAAGGTCCTTGTTCTCGGCAGTGGCGTGATCGGCGTCACCTCGGCCTACTATCTTGCGCGCGCCGGCCATGAAGTGACGGTGATCGACCGTCAGCCGAAGCCTGCGCTCGAAACGTCGTTCGCCAACGCCGGCGAAGTGTCGCCGGGCTATTCGTCGCCCTGGGCCGGCCCCGGCGTGCCGGTGAAAGCGGTGAAGTGGCTGCTGATGAAGCACGGCCCGCTGGTGATCCGCCCGAAGCTCGATCCCGTGATGTGGCTCTGGCTCTTGAAGATGCTGCGCAACTGCACCACCTCGCGCTACGCGGTGAACAAGAGCCGGATGATCCCGATCGCGGAATACAGCCGCGACTGTCTGCAGGCGCTGCGCAGCGAGATCGGCATCCGCTACGACGAGCGCGCGCAGGGCACCTTGCAGCTGTTTCGCGAGCAGGCCCAGCTCGATCACACCGGCGACGACATCGCCGTGCTGAAGCAATACGGCGTCCCGTTCGAGGTGGTCGACCGTGACGGCTGCATCAAAGCCGAGCCGGCGCTGGCCGGCGTGAAGCAGAAATTCGCCGGCGGGCTGCGGTTGCCGCATGACGAGACCGGCGACTGCCACATGTTCACGCAGGCGCTGGCGCTGGAGGCCGAGAAGATCGGCGTGCGTTTCAACTTCAATGTCGGCATCGACGGATTGAACGCTGACGCGACGCGGATCACCGGCGTTGCGACCAGCGCCGGGATGATGACGGCCGATGCCTATGTGCTGGCGCTGGGCAGCTACTCGCCGCATCTGGTGCGGCCGCTCGGCATCTCGCTGCCGGTCTATCCGGTGAAGGGCTATTCGATCACGGTGCCGATCAAGGACGCGAGCGGCGCGCCTGAGTCCACCGTGATGGACGAGAGTTACAAGGTCGCAATCACCCGGCTCGGCGACCGCATTCGGGTCGGCGGCACCGCCGAGATCTCGGGCTATTCGACCAAGCTCTACGACGCGCGGCGCGCGACGCTGGACCATTCGCTGACCGACCTGTTTCCGCGCGGCGGCGACCTGCCCAAGGCCACCTTCTGGTGCGGCCTGCGCCCGATGACCCCGGACGGCCCGCCGGTGATCGGCGCCACGCGCTTTGCCAATCTGCACCTCAACACCGGCCATGGCACGCTCGGCTGGACCATGGCCTGCGGCTCGGGCCGGGTGCTGGCCGACATGCTTTCGGGGAAGAAGCCCGAGATCGACACCAAGGAGTTGTCGATCAAGCGCTACGATGTCAGGTTCGGGTGAAAGCGAGTGGGCTATTCGTAGCCCGCGCGCCTGATCAGCGACGGCATTGCGAACACGCCGAACGCGACCATGCCGACCGCAACCGCTATGAAATTCCAGGTGACGTCCGCCTTCAACGCGACCACCGCGTAGCCTCCGGCGATCGCGATCGCGGCTCTGAGCAGCGCGGCGAGCACCGACGCTTCCATTCGCCGGGTCGCCTGGCCGGCACAGTAGAGCACGTAGCCGAGCCCGAAGAATCCGAAGAACGGACCGACGCGGTGCAGATACTCCGCGCCGATCTGCAGCACGGCGGGGTCCTGGCTGAACAGTCCGATCCAGGCTTCCGGAAAAGCCGCTGCGGCTAGCCCGATCGCTTCGGTCAGCGTGCAGGCCATCGCAATCCCGATCCACGACGTCTTCACCGCGCGGTCGATCCGGCCGGCACCGAGATTGGCGCTGATGATGATGCCGACCGGCCCGCCGATGCCGTAGGCGAGCGGGACCAGCAGAAACTCGAGCCGCGAGCCCGCGCCATAGCCGGCCAGCGCCTCGACGCCGCCGATCGCGACATAGGCGGTGACGATCGCAAGCGTGAGATTGGTGGTGGCCGATACGACGGCCGAGATGCCGCCGACGCGAAGGATCGCAAGCATTGGCGCAAGCGAGAGCGTCGGCATGCGAAACGATGGCTTCAGCGCGCCAAAGTGGCCCCAGAGATAGACCGCGTAGGCCAGCGTTCCGAACGCGTAGTACACCAGCATCGCGACCGCGCCGCCGGAGGGGCCGAGGCCCTGATAACCGAACGCGCCGAAGATCAGCGCCGGCGACAGCGGCAGCAGGATCAAGGCACCGCTGCACACCACGATCACGGGGACCAGCAGGTTGCCGGTGCCGCGCACCACGGCCATCAGCAGGTTGAACAGCCAGATCGGGATCGCGCCGGCAAAGATGATGCCGGAATAGGACAACGCGATCGCTAGCGCGTTGGCCGAGATGCCCATCGCGCCGTAGAGCTGCGAGCCCAAGGTTAACATCACGACCGATGTCGCAAGGCCAAGCAAAACGCCGAGCGCCACGGCATACCACGCGTAGTCGCTGGCGTCGCCGATCCGGCCGGTGCCGAGCGCACGCGCGACCGTCGTGACGAAACCGCCGCCGATCGCGCCCTGCGCGATCGCCACCACCAGCGACACCAGCGGAAACACCGGCGCCACGCCGGCCAGCGCATCGACGCCGGTGCGCGAGACGAAATAGACCTCCAGCAGGCCGATCAGGATCTGCACGGTCATGACGGTGGCGTTGGGCAGCGCAAGCCGCAGGATCAGCGGCGCGATCGGCTGCTCCAGCAGCATGCGGGTGCGCGGATCGAGATCGGCGGCCGCGGCGCGCGACGGCGGGCTTGCGTGACGATGCGGGCAACGACGTCCGTCGGCCGATGCTTCGGTTCGGCGCAATAGGGCAGCGGAAGAGGACATCGCAGGTGCTCCAGGGTGCTCGGTCTCGGCAGCTGCTCACCTAGTCCCGCCGCGGCAATGGGGCGAACGATATGATTTGACAGCACTTGTTAGCGTTCCTAACAATTGCCGGATGGCCCCGTTGCCGCCGTTGGAGACCCTGCGCGTGTTCGAGGTGGCTTGCCGTCACGGCAGCTACTCGGAAGCGGCGCGCGAGCTGCATGTGACGCACAGCGCGGTGAGCCAGCGCATCCGGCAGCTGGAAGAGGAGCTCGGCCTCACCCTGTTCGAGCGGCAGGGCAACCGGATGGTGCCGACACCGGCCGGACTGCGGCTGCAGGCCGGCGTCAAGGGCGCGTTTTCGGAATTGAACGCGGCGCTCGGCAGCCTTCATACGCGTCGCACCGACGCCGAGCTGATCGTGAGCCTGTTGCCGGTGATGGCGGCGCGCTGGCTTGTGCCGCGGTTGTCGCGCTTCACGGCCCGCCATCCCTACATCAACCTGCACATCAAGACCGGTCAGGCGCTGGCCAATTTCAAATCCGATGGCGTCGACATCGCGATCCGGTTCGGCACCGGCGACTGGAAGGGGCTTCGTGCCATCAAGCTGTTCGGTGAAGAGTTTTTCCCGGTGTGCAGCCCGAGCCTCAACGGCGGCCGGTTGCCGAAGGACCCGGTTGCGATGCTGTCGGAGCCGCTCCTGATCGACCGCAATCTGTCATGGCGGGCCTGGTTCAAGTCGGCGGGCCTGAAGCTCGATCGCGACATCGTCGGCACGTCCTTCACCGATACCAACGCGCTGATGGAGGCTGCCGTGACCGGGCAGGGCATCGCGCTCGGGCGCCTCTCGATCACACGATCGGACATGCTGGCGGGGAAACTGGTGCGCCTGTTCGACCACAGTCTGCGCGTGGCCTATTGCCACTATGCGGTCTATCCGACGTCCTCGGAGTCCAATCCCGCGCTGGTCGCCTTCCGGGACTGGCTGGTGGAGGAGGCGCAACGCGGCTGAGCTGCACTATTCGGCGGCATCCCGGTCCACGGACGGTTCGGCATCGTCGTGCCGTTTCGTCGCCGTCCAGTTCGAAAGCGCGTTCGACAGCCGGTCGAGATAGAGATACACGACCGGCGTCGTGAACAGCGTCAGCGCCTGGCTCACGATCAGGCCGCCAACCATCGCATAGCCAAGCGGCTGACGAATTTCCGCTCCTGTTCCAGTGCCCAGCATCAGCGGTACGCCGCCGAGCAGAGCGGCCATCGTCGTCATCATGATCGGGCGGAAACGTAACAGCGCCGCTTTCCGGATCGATTCACGCGGCGACAAATGCTCCTCGCGTTCGGCGGCGATCGCGAAGTCGACCATCATGATGCCGTTCTTCTTCACGATCCCGATCAGGAGGATGATGCCGATCAGCGCGATCAGGCTGAAATCGAATCCGAACGCCATCAGGATCGCCAGCGCACCCACGCCGGCCGACGGCAGCGTGGAAAGGATCGTGAGCGGATGGATGTAGCTTTCATAGAGCATGCCGAGGATCAGATAGACCACCACCAGCGCAGCCAGGATCAGCAGCGGCACCGAGCTCAGTGATTGCTGGAAGGCCTGCGCGGTGCCCTGGAAGCTTGAACTCAGCGTTGCCGGAGCGCCGAGATCGGCGACGGCGTTCTGGATGGCATCGGTGGCCTGGCCGAGCGCGACCCCTTGTGCGAGGTTGAAGCTGATCGTGGTCGCAGGAAACTGCCCCTGATGGGCGATTGCGAGCGGGCGCACCGGCACTGTCGTCCACTTGGCGAACACGGAGAGCGGGACTTCGTCGCCCGTGGTCGGCGACTTGATGTAGAGCTTGTTGAGCGTGTCGAGCTTGCCCTGCAATTCGGGGAGGATCTCCAGGATGACGTGATAGCTGTTGAGCTGGGTGAAGTACTGGGCCACCTGGCGCTGGCCGAACGCGTCGTACAGCGTGTCGTCGATCAATTGCGGCTGGATGCCGTAGCGCGACGCGGTGTCGCGATCGAAGGTCATCGTCAGCGTCGTTCCCTCGGTCTGCTGGTCGGTCGCGACGTCGCGCAATTGCGGCAGCGTCTTCATCTTGGCCAGGATCTTCGGCGCCCATTGGTTCAGCTCGGCGAGATTGGCATCCTGCAGCGTGTACTCGAACTGGGTCCGCGTGGCGCGTCCGCCGAGCCGGACGTCCTGGGAGGCCTGCATGTAGAGGCGTGCTCCCTCGACCGCTTCGAGCTTCGGCCGCAGCCGCGCGATGATCTGCTGCGCGTCCGCGTCGCGCTCCTCGTGCGGCTTCAGCGTGATGTACATGCGGCCGGAATTCAGCGCGGTGCCGCCGCCGCCGATGAACTCGGCCATGCTGTCGACCGCGGGATCGGCCCGGACGATCCGGCTGAGTTCTTCCTGATGCTGCTTCATGTCGGCAAACGAGATGTCCTGGGCCATCTCCGACACGGCGTTCAGGAAGCCGTTGTCCTGTTGCGGGAAAAATCCCTTCGGTATGATTACGAACAGATAGACCGACAGCGCCAGCGTCGCGAAGAAGATGCAGAGCGTGGTCCGGCTCCAGCTCAGCGCCAGATCGAGGCCGCGCTCATAGCCATGCAGCATCCTGTCGAATGCCGCCTCGCTCCATTGATAGAGCCGGCCGTGCCTGGTTTCGCCATGCGCGCGCAGGAAGCGCGATGCCATCATCGGCGTGAGCGTCAGCGACACCACCAGCGAGACGAAGATCGCCATCGCCAGGGTCACCGCAAACTCGCGGAACAGCCGGCCGATGACGCCCCCCATCAGCAGCAACGGGATCAGCACCGCGACCAGTGAAATGCTGATCGACAGGATCGTGAAACCGATCTCGCCGGCGCCCCGCAGCGCTGCGGCAAGCGGCCGCTCGCCCTGCTCGACGTATCGCGTGATGTTCTCCAGCATGACGATGGCGTCGTCGACCACGAAGCCGACCGCAATCGTCAGCGCCATCAGCGAAAGATTGTCGAGCGTATAGCCGAACACCCACATCAGCGCGCAGGCGCCGAGCAGCGCGAGCGGCACCGTGACGGCGGGAATCACCGTGGCCCAGAAGCTGCGCAGGAAGACGAAGATCACCATGACGACCAGAACGATGGTGATCAGCAGCGTGATCTGCACGTCCTCGACGGCGGCGCGGATGGTCAATGTCCGGTCGCTGATGATCTTGATCTTGATGGCGGGCGGAATCGCGGCAATCAGTCTTGGAAGTTGCGCCTTGATCCTGTCGACCGTCCCGATGACATTGGCGCCGGGTTGCTTGAAGATGACGAGGAAGACGCCGCGCTTGCCGTCAGCCCAGGCGGCCTGCTTCATGTCTTCCGGCCCGGCGACGGCCCGGCCGATGTCGCGAATCCGCAACGGGCCGCCGTTGCGGTAGGCGACGATGACGTCATTCCAGTCCTTGGCATCCGGGAGCTGATCGTTGGCGTATATCGTGTAGGCGCGGCTCGCGCCGTCGATGTTGCCCTTCGGGCTGTCGACCGTCGTGATGGCGATCTGGCTGCGGATATCTTCCAGCGAGAGCCCCTTGGCGACGAGCTTGGCGGGATCGATCTGCACGCGGATCGCGGGCTTCTGCTGTCCGCCGATGAACACCTGAGCGACGCCGGAAATCTGACTGATCTGCTGCCCGAGCTGGGCGTCGACCGCATCGCTCACCCTGATCAGCGGCAGCGTGTCGGAGGTCGCCGACAACAGCAGGATCGGCGAGTCCGCCGGGTTGACCTTGCGATAGGTCGGCGGCGACGGCAGGTTCTTGGGCAGCTGGCCGCCTGCGGCGTTGATCGCGGCCTGGATGTCGTTGGCGGCGCCGTCGATGTTGCGGTTCAGATCGAACTGGATGGTGACTGCGGTCGACCCGAGCGAGCTCGTCGAGGTCATCTGGGCAATGCCGGGAATCTGCGCGAACTGCCGCTCCAGCGGCTGCGCAACCGAGGAGGCCATGGTTTCGGGGCTTGCGCCCGGCAGGCTTGCGGAGATCTGGATGGTCGGAAAGTCGACCTGCGGCAGCGGTGCGACCGGAAGCAGTGGATAGGCGACGATGCCGACGAACAGAATGCCGGCCATCAGCAGCGAGGTGCCGATAGGGTAGCGGATAAACGGAGATGAGATGCTCTCGTTCATTTCGGCAATCCAAATGAACGGCAGGCGCATCTTTTCCCGAATGCCGGGACTCGTCCTCGAAAAGCTCGAGCGCGAACGCGCGTTTCCTCGCCATGGCCAATCGGCAGATCGCGGAGTTGGCCTTCGCGTCTACCTGTTTTTTGCCAGCATAGTCATTCCCGGGGACGGCACGCGAATGGAAACACCGGATCGTTCATTCGACCTTCGTTCAATGGCCGAAATCCGCAGGCCCAACACGTGGCCTTCGCGCGGAGTATTTCTGATTACGATATATTTGTAGCAGCTACGGCGAGCGCGGCCGGCCGGCCTTCTTCTTCGCGGGTTTCGCCGTGGACGCCGCCTTGGCCGCCGGCTGCAGCCGCAGTCCGTCCACGAACACATCCAACAGCCTGAGTGTCGTGGTCTGCCAGCCCGGCTGGTCGTGCATGTAGCACATGCCGATCAGCGCACGCAGCACGTCCTCGGCACTGATGTCGTCGCGAATGGCGCCGGCTGCAACCGCGCGCGCCAGCAGGGTGCCGATCGCCTTGGTCAGGCGATCGAACGAATAGGCGTGCAGTTCGGTCGAGCCGTGCGCGACCAGCGCAAGGGCTGCCACCATGCCCTTCTTGGTGGCGACGAATTCCACATTGGCGCGCAGCCAGCGCCGCAGCGCCTCGACCGGTTCGGGCGCGCATTGCAGCTGCTCGGCAAGATCGCCGAGCTGCTCGACCTCGCGGCGATAGACCGCCTCGTACAGCGCCTCGCGGGTCGGGAAGTGGCGATACAGCGTGCCGATGCCGACGCCTGGCATGGCGCGCCACCGCCTCGAGGCTCGCCTCGCTGCCGCCGGCCGAAAACACGGCCTTGGCCGCTTCCAGCACGCGCTCGCGGTTGCGCACGGCGTCGGCGCGCGGCTTGCGGACAATTTCTGGTGATGACCCGGCCATTCCTTTTTCTTTTTACCCTCCCTTGTAAACGGAGGATGCCTCCGTATATGGCGACCAGCACCGGGCCTGACAAGGCGCGCCGATCATGCATCGGCGGCCACGGGTTCGCGTTGCCTCGATTCAACCCGACCATACACGGATCGGAGCGCCTTGCATGAATCTCCCACTCAGTCTCACCATCAACGGCGTTCGACGGGACATTGTCCTCGACGACCCCCGCGTCACGCTGCTCGACCTGTTGCGCGAGCGGCTCGACCTCACCGGAACCAAGAAGGGATGCGACCGCGGCCAGTGCGGCGCGTGCACCATCCTGGTCGACGGCCGCCGCATCAATTCCTGCCTCGCGCTCGCCGTCAGCCACGACGGCGCCGAGATCACCACCATCGAAGGCGTCGGGCGCGGCGGCGAGCTGCATCCGGTGCAGGCCGCCTTCATCGCCCATGACGGCTTCCAGTGCGGCTTCTGCACCCCGGGCCAGATCATGAGCGGCATCGGCCTGATCCAGGAGGGGCAGGCCGGCGACGACCCGGAGCGCGTGCGCGAATGCATGAGCGGCAATCTGTGCCGTTGCGGCGCCTATCGGGGGATCACCGAAGCCGTGCTCGAGGCACAATCCAACATGGCCGCCAGCAAGCAGAGGCGCTCCGCATGATGAATTTCGATTATGTCAGGCCGGCCAGCGTCGCGGACGCGATCGCGGCGGCTTCCGAGAAGGGCGCGAGCTATCTCGCCTCCGGTACCAACCTGCTCGACCTGATGAAGGGCGGCGTCAGCCGGCCGAGTCGCCTCGTCGATGTCACGCGTCTGCCCGGGCTCGATCGTATCGAGCATCTCTCCGACGGCAGCTTGCGCATCGGCGCGCTGGTGCGCAACGCCGATCTCGCCCATGACGCCGCGTTCGCGCGCAACTATCCTGCGGTCGCCGAGGCGCTGCTATCGGGCGCATCAGCACAGCTGCGCAATGCCGCGACCGTCGGCGGCAATCTGATGCAGCGGACCCGCTGCGCCTATTTCTACGACGCCGGCAGCGCCTGCAACCGGCGCTGGCCGGGCGCCGGCTGCGACGCGTTGAAGGGCGAGAACCGCCTGCACGCGGTGCTCGGCTGGAGCGAGGGCTGCATCGCCACCCATCCGTCCGATTTCTGCGTGCCGCTGGTCGCGCTCGATGCAATCGTCGAGATCGAGGGCAAGGGCGGCCGGCGCGAGCTGCCGCTCGAGGCGCTGCATCGTCTGCCCGGCGAGACGCCGGAGCGCGAGACTGCGCTGGAGCGCGGCGACCTGATCGTCGCGCTCCGGCTGCCGGCCGAGGCGCAAGGCTTCGCCGGGCATGCCCGCTACATCAAGGTGCGCGAGCGCACGTCCTATGCCTTCGCCGTGGTCTCGGCTGCGGCGGCCTTGCGGATAGAAGACGGCAGGATCCGCGACGCGCGGCTCGCGCTCGGCGGCGTTGCGGCCAAGCCGTGGCGGGCGCGCGAGGCCGAGCAGGTGCTCGCAGGCGCCGCGCCCGATGCGGCGGTCTATCGCGAGGCGGCGCGCGCTGCGCTCGCTGGCGCAAAGCCGTCAGGCGACAACGCCTTCAAGATCGAGCTCGCGCAGCGTATCGTCGTGCGCGCGCTCACCCTTGCTGCCGCAGGCACGCCGGACCGCATTGCCGCGCTGCCCGGCTCTCCCTTCTCATCCGTTGCAGGAGCGTAACGCATGACGGTTGAACTGAGTCTGACCCGCGACCCCGCCCATCTCAGGCATGGCTCGAACATCGGCCAGCCGATGACCCGCACCGACGGCGTGCTGAAGGTCACCGGTAAGGCCCGCTATGCCGCTGACAATCATCCGCCCGGCATGGTCTATGCCGTGATCGCGACCAGCTGCATCGCGCGCGGCCGCGTCACCGCGCTCGACGTCGCCGCCGCCAAGCGCCATCCCGGCGTCATCGACGTGATGACGCCGGCGCACAAGCCCGAACTTGCCGAAGACCCCGACGCCAAGGGGAATCCGTTCGCCTTCCGCATGGAGCTGTTGCAGAGCGACCAGGTGCGTTACGCCAACCAGGCGATCGCGGTCGTGATCGCCGAGACGCTGGAAGCCGCGACCGAAGGCGCGGCGCTGCTGTCGCCGCGCTACCAGGTCGAGATCGCGCGCGTCGGCCTCGACGCCGGCGAGGCCTATGCGCCACCGGTAGTCGGGATCGGCAACCCCGCCGAAGTCCGCCACGGCGATATCGATGCCGGCATGACCGCGGCTGCGAAACTGACCGATTCGACCTACGAGACTCCGGCGCAGTATCACAACGCGATGGAGCCGCATGCGATCGTCGCGGTGTGGGACGGCGACCGCCTGTTCATCGACACGCCGAGCCAGGGTATGGGGTTCGCCCAGATGCGCATCGCCGGGCTGTTCGGCATTCCGCCGGCGAATATCCATATCAACAGCCCTTTCCTCGGCGGCGGCTTCGGCTCCAAGGGGCTGATCTCCGGGCCGCAGGTGCTCGGCATCATGGCCGCCAGGCTGATCGGCCGTCCGGTCAAGCTCGTGCTGCG
Source organism: Bradyrhizobium sp. JR3.5 (assembly GCF_054057015.1). Lineage (NCBI taxonomy): Bacteria > Pseudomonadati > Pseudomonadota > Alphaproteobacteria > Hyphomicrobiales > Nitrobacteraceae > Bradyrhizobium > Bradyrhizobium sp. JR3.5. Next base: position 485,824 of record NZ_JBSRYV010000002.1, on the reverse strand, counting down.
CCGCAGCCAGATGTATGGGCCGGTCGGCCATCGTCCGCCGACCCGCCAGCGCATCCGGATCGGCACCGACGATGCCGGCCAGCTGACCGCGATCAATCATGAGGCGCGCGTCACGACGTCGAGCTTCGACGATTTCTACGAGCCCGCGGCCGACGCCTCGCACACGCTCTATGCGAGCCCTGCGATCCGGACCGCGCACGAGGCGGTGCGCGTCGACACCGGCACGCCGCTGTTCATGCGCGCGCCGGGCGAGGCCACCGGATCGATCGTGCTGGAAAGCGCGATCGACGAGGCGGCGTTCGCTTGCGGCATCGATCCGCTGGAGTTCCGGCTGAAGAACTACGCCGAGGTCGAGCCGACCACCGGCAAGCCGTTCTCCTCCAAGGCGCTGCGCCAGTGCTATGCAAGAGCCGCCGAACGCTTCGGCTGGGCGGGGCGTCCGTTGCAGCCCAAGCAGATGCGGGACGAGAACGGCTTTCTGGTTGGCTGGGGCGTCGGCACCGCGACCTTCCCGGCCATCATGTTCCAGGGCAATGCGCGCGCGGTGATCCGCGCCGATGGCAAGGGCGTGATGGAGACCGGCGCGCATGATATGGGGCAGGGCGCCTGGACCGCGCTGGCGCAGATCTCGGCCGACGCGCTCGGTCTCGATTTCGATCAGCTGACGTTCCGCTCCGGCAGCTCCGATCTGCCCGATGCCGGCATTGCCGGCGGTTCGGGGCATACCGCAACCGTCGGCGCCGCGATCCACAATGCCGGTGCTGCCGTGATCGCAAAGCTCGCCGAGCTTGCGACCTCGGATGAGCGCTCGCCGCTGTTCGGCGCCGGCAACGCCGGCGTGGTGGCGCGGGCCGGTCGGCTGCATCGCCGCGACGATGACGCGCGCAGCGAAAGCTACGCCGACATCCTGGCGCGCGCCGGCCTGGCCGAGGTCGACGCCACCGGCAGCGGCGCGGCCGATGCGGCGGCGCAGTCGCAATATGCGATGCATGCGCATGGCGCCGTGTTTGCCGAGGTCAAGGTCGATCCGGAGCTCGGCCAGATCCGCGCCACGCGGCTGGTCGGCGCGTTCGCGGCCGGACGCATCATCAATCCGCTGATGGTGCAGAGCCAGCTCTACGGCGGCATGATCTGGGGCCTCTCGTTCGCGCTGCACGAGGAGGCGGTGATGGACCATCGTTCGGGCCGCATCCTGAATGCGAACCTCGCCGAGTATCATGTGCCCGTGAATGCCGATGTGCCGCCGATGGAGGTCATCACGGTCGACGAGCATGATCCGCATGTGAACCCGCTCGGCATCAAGGGCGTCGGCGAGATCGGCATCACCGGCAGCGCTGGCGCGGTCGCCAACGCCGTCTTCCACGCCACCGGCACCCGCGTGCGGAATTTCCCGATCAAGATCGAGGAATTGGTGATGGGGTTGGCGGGATAGGTGCTTCACCCTCCCCTGGAGGGGGAGGGTCGATAAGCATCGCGCGAAGCAAGATGCTTAGCGGGGTGGGGTGACGGTCTCTCCACGCGTGTGCTGCCCGTGGGGAGAGATCACCCCACCCCGGCTCGCATTTCGCTGCGCTCAACGCGATCCGACCCTCCCCCTCCAGGGGAGGGTGGCAGCGAGGCCTCACCCCGCCGCCGTCACGCAATTCACCCACAGCACCACGGCGTTGGCATCACGCGCCGGATTGGAGAACCGATGCGGGCGGCGGCTGGCGAAGCGGAAGCTGTCGCCTTGCTTCAGCGTCCAGGTCTCGGTGTCGACCGTCAGAATCATCTCGCCTGATAGCACGAGGCCGGCCTCTTCGCCGTCATGGGTGTAGAACTCTCGTCGCCGGTGTTGCCGCCGGGTTCGAGATGCACCAGGAAGAGATTGAGCCGGCTCTCGCTGCCCGCGGGGCTGAGCAGCTGCTTTGAAATGCCGGTGCGCCACAGTTTCAGCTCGGCGCGCTGCACCTCGCGGGTCACGACGCCGCTGGCGCCGTCATCCTTGGGGGTCGCGCCGAACAGCGCGGCGATGCCGACGCCGAGCACGTCGGCCAGCGTCGCCAGCACGCGCAGCGAGGGCGACGACAGGCCGCGCTCGATCTGACTGATGAAGCCGATCGACAGGTCGGTACGCGCGGCGACCACCTCCAGCGACATCTGCTTGGTGCGGCGCAGGTCGCGGATACGGCGCCCGACCGCGAGATCCATCGCCGGCTCGGCCGGCTTCTTGACCGGCTTTTTGGCCGCGCGGCGTGGCGTCACGGGCCGCGCTGCCGCGCCTTTGCGCATTCTCTTGCCGCCGCTCACGTCAATCCGCTTCCTTCATGTGCATGAAAACCGCTTGCATTGGCCGCGGTTTCGTGACCACAATTTCATATTGGTGAAAATAGGCCGAAACGGCGTCGCCCGCAACATCTAGCTCGAAAAGCAGGGCGATGCGGCGCCGAGGCCAGCTTCGGGAGGTGTTGCGATGTCCTTTCAGCGTCTCGTCCATGCCGCGGTCGCGGCGCTTGCCCTTGCCTTGAGCGCGCCGTCAGGGGCGCAGCAGGTGCTGAAGGTCGGCTCGACACCGACCGGCATCCCCTTCACCTTCCTCGACACCAAGACCAATTCGATCCAGGGCATCATGGTCGATCTCGCCACCGAGATCGGCAAGGATGCAGGCTTCTCCGTGCAGATCGAGCCGATGCAGTTCTCGGCGCTGATCCCCTCGCTGACCGCAAACAAGATCGACATCATCGCGGCCGCGATGTTCGCCACCGCCGCGCGCAAGGAGGTGATCGATTTCTCCGAGCCGGTCTATACCTATGGCGAGGGCCTCGTGGTGCCGAAGGCCGACACCAAGGCCTATGCCACGCAGGAGGATCTGAAGGGCACCGTGGTCGGCGCCCAGGTCGGCACGGCGTTCGTCGACGCGCTGAAGAAGACCGGGCTGTTCAGCGAGGTCAAGGTCTACGACACCATTCCCGACATCCTGCGCGACGTGAATGCCGGCCGGCTCAAGGCCGGCTTCGCCGACTATCCGATCCTCGCCTACAATCTGCAGCAGGGCAATTTCGCCGACGTGCGGCTGGTCGATGGCTACAAGCCGGTCACCGTCGGCACGGTCGCGATCGGCATCCGCAAGAGCGACACCGAGCTGCTCGGCAAGATCAACGCCTCGCTGGCGAAGCTCAAGGCCAACGGCACGATCGCGAAGATCCTGGAGAAATGGGGCCAGAAGGCTGGCGCGTCGTGAGCGCCTTGCTTCACTCCGTCAGGGCTAGATGAGATCAGTTGACCCGTCACCCTGAGGAGCGCGTAGCGCGTCTCGAAGGGTCGACGGCCACCAGCCGGGCCGATTCATCCTTCGAGACGCGGCGAAGGCGCCGCTCCTCAGGATGACGGGGACGTATTCGAGGGACTGGATACATTCTACCGATGCAAAAATTCTTCCATGACGCCGTCGAGTTCGTGCCGATCCTGTTGCAGGGTGTCTGGCTGACCATCGTCGTCACGATCGGCTCGCTGTTGCTGTCGACCGTGCTCGGGCTGGTGTGGGCCTTGATGCGGGTGTCCGGCAACGGCATCCTCACGGGCCTCAGCGCCGCGCTGATCAATGTGATCCGCGGCATCCCGATCATCGTGCTGCTGTTCTATATCTATTTCGTGATGCCCGATTTCGGCATCGCTCTCTCCGCGTTGCAGGCCGCGATCATCGGGCTCGGTATTGCCTATTCGGCCTATCAGGCGGAAAACTTCCGCGCCGGCATCGAGGCGATCGACAAGGGGCAGATCGAGGCGGCGCAGACCATCGGGATGGGCTGGTGGCTCACCATGCGCCGCGTGGTGCTGCCGCAGGCGGTCAGGATCATCCTGCCGCCCTACGGCAACATCATGATCATGATGCTGAAGGATTCCTCGCAGGCCTCCACCATCACCGTCGCCGAGCTCGCGCTGCAGGGCAAGCTGATCGCTTCCTCGACCTTCAAGAACACCAGCGTGTTCACGCTGGTGGCGCTGATGTACCTCACCATGAGCATTCCGCTTATCCTGCTGGTTCGGCACTTCGAGAACAAGGCGAACCGCAAATGATCGAGCTCAACGACGTCCACAAGAGCTTTGGCAAGGTCGAGGTGCTGAAGGGCATCACCGCCTCGGTCGCCAAGAGCGAGGTGGTCTGCATCATCGGCCCGTCTGGTTCCGGAAAGTCGACCATCCTGCGCTGCATCAACGGGCTCGAGAGCTACGATCGCGGCGAGATCAGCGTCGAAGGCGCGCGGGTCGATCAGGGCGACCGCTCGATCGTGGCGATCCGCACCCAGGTCTCGATGGTGTTCCAGCGTTTCAACCTGTTTCCGCATCGCACCGCGCTCGAGAACGTCATCGAGGGGCCGCTCTACGTGAAGAAGGAGCCGCGCGAGGCGGCGATCGCGCGCGGCCGCGCGCTGCTCGTGCAGGTCGGCCTCGCCGACAAGGCCGAGGTGCATCCGCCAAAGCTCTCCGGCGGCCAGCAGCAGCGCGTCGCGATCGCGCGTGCGCTGGCGATGCAGCCGAAGGCGATCCTGTTCGACGAGCCGACCTCGGCGCTCGATCCGGAACTGGTCGGCGAGGTACTCTCGGTGATGCGCAAGCTCGCCGATGACGGCATGACCATGGTCGTCGTCACCCATGAAATGGGCTTTGCCCGCGACGTCGCCGACCGCGTGCTGTTCATCGACGGCGGCGTCATCGTCGAGCAGGGCGCCGCCAAATCCGTCCTCAACCAACCACAGCATCCGCGCACCCAGGATTTCCTGCGCCGCGTGCTGCACCCGCTGTGATGACGATGACGACGTTTGCGCAAGCCGCTTCCGCGTCGGGACTGCACTCCCTCTCCCGCTTGCGGGGGAGGGCTGGGGCGGGGGGTCTCGCCACGAGTCATATTGAGGAGAAATCCCCCACCCGGATTGCATCTCCGATGCAATCCGACCTCCCCCGCAAGCGGGAGAGGTGAGTGAGTCCGCGGACGCGCCGTTCGGCACAACATCCATTCTAGTTCGGTATCCTACATGACCTCTTCTACCCGCTTGCCGCTGCCACCGAGCCTCTACGCCGACACCGCGGTGGAAGCGACGCCGACACCGCCGCTGACATCGGACAAGAGCGTGCCGGTCGCGATCATCGGCGGCGGGTTCACCGGGCTGTCGACCGCGTTGCATCTCGCCGAGCAGGGCGTGCTCGCGACCGTGCTGGAGGCGCAGGAGCCGGGCTGGGGCGCCTCCGGCAACAATGGCGGCCAGACCAATCCCGGGCTGAAGCACGACCCCGATCAGATCGAACAGGATTTCGGCGCCGACCTCGGCCGCCGCATGATCGAGTTCTCCTACGGCACCACCAACTTCACGCATGACCTGATCCGCCGCTACCAGATTCCCTGCGAGGCGCGGCAGAACGGCACGCTACGTGCCGCCTACAATGAAGCCAGCGCGACCGCGATCGAGACCACGGCGAAGCAGTGCATCCGGCGCGGCATGCCGGTGAAGCTGCTCAATGCCGCCGAGATGCGCGAGATGACCGGCAGCGACCGTTACCTCTGCGCCATGCTGGATGCGCGCGGCGGCGATCTGCATCCGCTGAGTTACGCGCGCGGCCTGGCGCGCGCCGCGATCGGTGCCGGCGTCGCCGTCCATGGCGAGACGCCGGCGCTGTCGTTGCGCCGTGACGGCAGAAGCTGGCGGATCGAGACCCCGCGCGCGGTCGTGCGTGCCGACAAGGTGCTACTCGCGACCAATGGCTTTACCGATGATCTCTGGCCCGCGCTCCGCCGCACCATCGTGCCGGTGTTCTCTTCGATCGCGGCGACCGCGCCGCTGTCCGACGAGATCGCGCGTGCGATCATGCCAACGCGTCCGGTGTTGTACGAGAGCGGCCATATCACGGTCTATTATCGCATCGACCAGCACAATCGCCTGCTGATGGGCGGCCGTGGCCCGATGCGCTGGATCAGCAAGCCGACCGACGTCGCCTATCTGATCCGCTACGCCGAGCGGCTGTGGCCGCAGCTCAAGGGCGTCAGCTGGACCCACGGCTGGAACAGCCGGCTCGCCATCACCACCGATTACTATCCGCATGTCCATGCGCCCGCGGAGAATTTGCTGATCTCGCTCGGCTGCAACGGCCGCGGCGTCGCGCTCTCGACCGCGATGGGCGCGCAACTCGCCCGCCGCCTGATCGGAGGTCCCAAGGCCGAGATCGACATGCCCGTGACCGGCATCAAGCCGATCCCGATGCACGCCTTCTGGCGCGTCGGCGTCACCACGGCGGTGCTGACCGGCCGGGTAAGGGACAAGCTCGGGGTCTAGCTACGCGCTATCGCGTCGCGGCCTCGCCAAGCTGCGTTCTGAAGAACGCGATGGCCGCGGCGTGGAAGCGTTGATGAAAGGCGACGCGATCGAAGCCCGGCGCGTCGGTGCAGATGGCAACCATCTTCGCTGTCTCCGCGGGCGTGCAGGTCGCGAGGAAGGAAAAGTGCTTCGCATCCTGCACCAGGTGAAATTCCGGTCTGGACGGAAGCCTGTCGTTGATCGCGGCCGCACAGCACCCGGAGAGACCGTCGCCATTCTGCGCGGGGTCCGAGCTCCACAATTGAATCGGGATCGTCACGGCTTTCAGATTCTCGGCGGCAAAGAACAGCACAGGAAAGGGATCGACGATGATCGCGGCCTTGATCCGCAGATCGTGGATGACCGGTCCGCTAGGCTTTTCTCCGCCTTCGAGCTCCTTGCAGGCCCGCAAGCTCGACGTCTGGCAGTTCGGCAGGCCCTTGCGGAGATCGGGCTCACCGCCAATCGCCGCGAGGCCCGTATAACCGCCCCAGGGAGAAACCATAGAGACCGATGCGTCCGGCATCGATGCGAACTGCATCTGGCCAGCCTCCGAGTGCATAGTCGATCGCGCGCTTGATGTCGGCAGGCCGCTCGACCATGACGGCAAGGCTGTCGGTGCCGCTGATGTCGCGCTCGGTATCGGTCGGATGATTGATCGTCACGACGATGAAGCCGGCATCCGCAAGCGCTGCGGCCGTGTCATGATGGCCGCCGAGCCAGCCGCGCCTTCCATGCGATATCACGATCAGCGGCAGCTTGTCTCCCACGATCGGGCAGTCGTTGACGCCGAAGAACGTTCTGCCGCCGCGGGCGTCGATCTCGTGCGGGGGCTCGGCGCAGGGATGCCATACCACCCCTCTGATCGCAGGCCCGTCGGGGCCCGCGGGAACGTCGAAGCGCCGTAGCCCGGCCGCCTGCGCCGCCGAGACCGCAAGCAGCAACAGCGCTGACAGCACGAAGGGAGCAAAACGCATGGCTATCGCTTGTCCAGAATTCCGCAATTCGGCCGTGGCGCTGGCAACGGTCAAATTGTCAGCGTCGATCAGATCGGCCTCGACGATCATGTCGCGGTCGGTCTGCGAGACGACCTTGGCCTTGGCCGTGATCGGACCGACGCGCGCCGGCTTGAGAAACCGCGTGGTGAGAGTTCTGGTCACCACGGTCTTGGTTGACGGAAGTACAGCGAGGGCGCCGAGGCCGGTCGCCGAATCCAGCATCGCGGCAAGGAAGCCACCCTGAATCGTTCCATGCCGGTTGGTGAACAGGGGTTGCGCCACAAAGCGGATCGAGGCGATTTCGCCGTCGAAGCCGAGCCATTCGCGTCCCAGGAGCTGAGCACCGGGCGGCACGTCTGCGCTTGCATCGCTCAAGCCGGTCACCATTGTTCGTTGTCAGCCGAAATGTATCAGCCCATTTGCGTCCTGCAATGTCCCTCGGCGCGCCATCGTCCTCTGCTGCCGAAACACGGTTCACGTTCCGGATACCTCGGACCATGCCCGGTGGCCTCGTGGGTTTCCGGCTTGCCGGCACGCGAGACGCCATCACGAAAGTGCCAATCACTAAGTTGCCCGACGGCGCAAGCCCCCCGTCACATGGGTGCGATCGGCACCCGGCTTTCCCTGCGCCCTCTGCGAGAGAGAGGGCGGAACGAAGAGCAAAGCTCGGGCAATCACGCCGCGAGAATGAAAGCTGCGTCCCCACTCACACTGTCATCGCCCGGCTTGACCGGGCGATCCAGTACGCCGCGGCCTCTCGGCTCATGCACAGGCGTCTCTGGAATACTGGATCACCCGCATTCGCGGGTGATGACACCGTGGTTGTTTTGCATGAGAGTCTGCAACCAACTGCAAGTCGTTTTGATCGGCGCCGGGACGACAGCTTTGATGCACCGTCCCTGCCGTCACGCCTCCGCGATGGCATCGCTCCACGGATGAAACGGCTCGGTGGCGCCGCTGTTTGTGGCGCCATCGCGCAGCACGATGCTGGGGCAGGCGAACTTCTTTGGCTGGGTCTGGATGCGTGCCTCCTCATAGTCGAAGCTGCCGCGCAGCACCTCACGCACGGCTTGCGACAGGCGGACATCGCCGATCACCACATTGCCTTCGCTGGCGTCGATGCGCGGCTGGTGGATCGCGGCGTCGAGATCCATGCCGAAGTCCATCACGAAGGAGAGCAGTTGCGACACCGCGGGCAGGATGCGGCGGCCCCCCGACGCGCCGGCGGCAAGACGGCGGCCGTCGGCCGCCTCAACCACCACGGGCGTGTAATTGGTCAGGCAGCGCTTCCCGGGCGCGAGCGAGTTCGGTGCGCCTTGCGTCGGATCGAACCACATGATGCCGTTGTTCATGGTGAGGCCGGTGTTCGGCGTCACGAATTTGGAGCCGAAGGTCGACAGCAGCGTCTGCGTCACCGCGGCCATGTTGCCGTGGCGGTCGACCGCGGAGAAATGTGTGGTGCAGCTTGGGGCGATCGCCTCCGCGCCGAGCGCGCGGCGGCCGTCGACGTCGCCCATGTCCTTCAGCCGCTCGCGATAGGCGGCCTGCAGCGCCTCGGCGTAGGCGGTATAGGCGGCCGCATCCGGGCCGCCCTGTGCGGGCGCGAACGCCTTCTGCAGCAGGCCGAGCGTGCGCGCCATGGTCGGACCCGCGGTCAGTTCCGGCGTCGCGTAGACCGTGCCGCCGCGATAGGGAATCCTGAGCGGCTCGTGCAGATGGGCGCGGAAGGCGGCGAGATCGCGCACCGACAGCGCGCCGCCGCCGGCCTGGATATCGTCGGCGATGCTGCGCGCCAGATCGCCCTCGTAGAAGTCGCGCGGCCCGGCTGCGGCAAGCTGCGCCATCGTCGCCTTCAGCCTGTCCTGCGGCATGCGGACCACCGACTTGATGCCCCATTGCGCATTCGGCGGCAGGCCATCCAGCAGATACGCCGCGGCGCTGGCCGGATAGCGCCGCAGATCCGCGGCCGAGCTTGCGATCATGTCGGTGGTCCACCAATTATTCCACCAGCAGGCCTTCGCCGGCAAGCTTGACGCTCGGTGCGAGCAGGTCCTTCCACGGCATTTTGGCGTGGCGGCGATGTGCCTCTTCCATGCCGGCGACGACACCGGGCACCGCGATCGAGCCCGGTCCGTGCAGGTTGCGGTCGTCCTTGACCCGCGCCCAGGGGAACAGGTCGGAGGCGGCGCCGCCGGTCAGCGGATAATCCTCCAGGCGCAGGCCGTCCGGCGCGCGCATGCCGTAGTCGATCACCTCGACGCGGTTCTCCTGGGCGCGATACAGCACCATCGCGCCGCCACCGCCGACGCCGCTCATCCACGGCTCCAGCACGCCGAGGGCAAAGGTGGTTGCAATCACGGCGTCGACGCAGTCGCCGCCCGCTGCCAATACCTCCGCGCCGACTTCGGCCGCCTTGCGCGCCTGCGCGGCGACGATGCCGCCCTTGGCGCTGACGGCCGGCTTGCGGATCACTTGCGAGTTGGAGAACTGGTCGGACATGGCGTTGCTTTCGCTGTTCTTGTTGCGGGTGGGTCACGTTGGCGTAGCATGCCAAGCATGGCACTGTCAGTGCAACAAGAACCGGTTTCAGGGAGCGGAAAATGAGCAGTGTGAAGCGTGAACGGGACGGCAAGGTCGGTATTCTGACGCTGAACGATCCCGCCACCCTGAACGCCATGACGCCGGAACTGCTCGGCGATCTCGCGCGCGCCATAGGCGAGATGGGCGTCGATCCCGGCATCCGCGCGCTGATCCTGACCGGGGAGGGACGCGGCTTCTGCTCCGGGCAGAATCTCAAGGCGTTCAACTCGCTCGGCGACAACATCTATACCGGCGTGATGAAGCATTACTGGCCGGCGATGCAGGCCTTGCGCGAGTGCCGGATGCCGGTGGTGGTCGCGGTCAACGGCGTCGCGGCCGGCGGCGGCTTCAGCCTTGCGATGTCCGGCGACATCATCCTGGCCGCGCGCTCGGCGAGCTTCATCCAGGTGTTCAGCCGGATCGGCCTGGTGCCCGACCTCGGCTCGACCTGGCTGTTGCCGCGGCTGGTCGGCCGCCAGCGTGCGCTCGACCTGATGCTGCTGAACGAGCCGTTGTCGGCCGAGCGGGCCAAGGAGTGGGGATTGGTGCGCGACGTGGTCGACGACGCAAGGCTGCTCGACGAGGCGAAAGCGCTCGCCGGCCGCCTCGCCGACGGCCCGACGCGCGCGCTGGTCGCGACGCGACAGCTGCTCGAGGAGAGCGAGCACGCAAGCTACGCCGATCAGTTCCGCCGCGAAATCGAGCTGCAGATGGTGATCCGTGAAAGTGCCGATGCGCTGGAAGGCCGCAAGGCCTTCGTCGAAAAGCGCAAGGCCCAGTTCACGGGACGATAGAGCGAGATGGTGTGCAAGTCAGCCGATCGCAATCGCGATCTTGCCGAAATGCGCGCCGCTCGCCATGTGGGCGAACGCGTCCTTGACCTGGTCGAACGCGAACACCTTGTCGATCACGGGCTTGACGCCGTGCATGCTGATGCCGTCGCACAGCGCCTGCAGGTCCTCGATCGAGCCCACGGTGACGCCCTGCAGCCTTTGCTGCTGCATTACCATCAGCGGCAGCCGGGTGTCGGACGAGGCGGGACCGGCGAGCACACCGATGAAGGCGATGGTGCCGCCGATTTTCGTCGCGCGGATCGACTCGTTCAGCGTGCCGACGCCGCCGACCTCGACGACGAGATCGACGCCGCGCCCGGTCAGCTCGCGCGCCTTCTTGCCCCAGTCGGGCGTGGTCTTGTAGTTGAGCGTCACATCGGCGCCGAGCTGCTTCAGCCGCACGATCTTGGCGTCGCTGGAAGAGGTCGCGATGACGCGGGCGCCGCACATCTTGGCGAATTGCAGCGCAAACAGCGAGACGCCGCCGGTGCCCTGGGTCAGCACGGTCTGTCCCGGCTTGATGTCGCCGAGCTTGACTACCGCGCTCCACGCCGTGAGGCCGGCGCATGGCAACGCCGCGGCCTCGATGTTGCTGAGATGGTCCGGCGTGCGCACCAGCGCGTGCGCCGGGAACACCCGGTATTCGGTCAGCACGCCGTCGACGCTGCCGCCGAGTGCTGCGCGCATCCGCGCCTCGCTCGGCTCGCCGCCGAGCCAGCTTTCGAAGAAGCTGCCGATCACCCGATCGCCGGGTACGAAACTCCTGACCCCGGCGCCGACCGCCTCAATGACACCGGCGCCGTCGGAGACCGGCACCAGCGGAAATTTCTGGCGCGAGCCGTAGCCGCCCTTGACCGTGAGCAGGTCGCGATAGTTCAGCGTCGCCGCCTTCAGCCGCACCAGCACCTCGCCGGGGCCGGCCTGTGGAACCGGTTTGTCGACCAGCGCAAGCGCGTCGACGCCGCCGGGACCTTGCAACTCATAGCATTTCACGGGACGTCTCCTGCCGGGGCTTGTTATCACGGGCGGCGCACCTGGCGCCGCCGCGCATCCACCGAGCATATGTCAGGCCTGCCACGTGTGGCCATAGCGCGCGTTGCGGCCGATGGCATGGCGCCCATGTCCGAACATGTTGGCGCTGCCAGAAAATACCGCCAATGTGCCGTTGATGACGTGACCGAGCGGAGGTGACCATGGCTGCCTTGCTTGAGACGAAACGCAATCCGATCGCCGCGTTCGCGCGTGGTGTGGTCCGGGTGCTGCTTGCCGCTGCATTGATCTGGTGCAGTGGTGCGATGGCGGCGGCGGATGACAACCTCTACCGTGCGCAGACCGTCGTCACCGGCCAGGGCGAGCCGAACCGCATCATCGGCTTCGGTGCATGTCTGGAGGACGTCCTGATCAAGGTCTCCGGCCAGCCGATGCTGGCAAGCGACCGCCGGCTTGCCGCATATAAAGCGAAGGCCAAGGAGTTCGTCAGCAGTTTCGACTATCACGACCAGTATGCCGGCAAGCCGCATCATGACGAGCAGGGCACCCGCGATCGGCCTTACGACCTGACGGTGGCTTTCGACCAGAACAAGATCGACGGTCTTCTCGCCAAGCTCGGCCTCAAGCCGTGGCGATCGCAGCGGCCGACGCTCGGCGTCTTCGTCGAGATGCTGCACGCCCCGAAGGATTACATCGTCACATCGGACGGGACGCAGTCCGATTTGCAGCGCGATGCACTCGCGGCTGCGGCCGGCAAGCGCGGCATGCGCTTCGTGCTGCCCGAGACGGCCGCTCTGACGAGCGCCAATGTCACGGCCGCCGTGCTCCTGAAGATGCCGCCCACACAGCTGAGTTCGGTCGTGGCGCCGCGGGGCGGCGAGGCCATTCTGGTCGGACAGCTGGTCTGGGATGACAAGGATCTCGGCTGGACCACGCAATGGCGGATGGCGTGGCGCGGCAGGGACTACACATGGCGGTTTCGCGGCGTCACCTTCGATGAGGCCTTCCGGCGCGGCATCGGCGGCGCCGCGCAGGTGCTGTCCGGCAATGGCGATCCGGGACGATCGAAATGAGCTTGCGCGCGCAGCGGTTTGAATGTGCGTGAGGCCGCCGGATCGTTCTAACCGGCGTAGCCGAGCGTCTGCGACGGGTACTCCCCGAACATCGCGCGGTAGTATTGCGAGAAGCGCCCGAGTTCGATGAAGCCCTGTTCGATCGCAACCTTGGAAACGGTGGTCTGCTCCGGCGTGCTTTCGCGCAGGATCGAACGGATCATGCAGAGCCGCTTGTAGCGCAGGAACGTCACCGGGCCGACGCCGAACACTTCGTGGAAGGCGCGGTGCAGGCTGCGTCGCGACAGCCGAAGCTCGGTGCAGATTTCCGAGACATGGACCGGGCGAGCACCCGCGGCGTGCAGATAGTCCTCGACGTCGCGCACCAGCTTCATCGCCGACGGCAGGTAGCTGGTTCCGTCAGGCGGCATCGACGTGACGACCGTCGCGGTCACGCAGTCGATGATCGCACGTTTCCAGAATTCGGCCGACGCCTCCGACAAGGCGTCCGGATACCGCGCGAGATGCTCGATGATTTGCGGCAGCCTGTTCGCCGCGCTCATGCCGATCGTGCGGTCAGCGCGAAAATGGTTCTTGACGCTCCATGTTTCTGCATCGGCGAGCCGCGGCTCGCCGCCGAAGATGTCGGGCAGATCGGCCATGTCGAAGCGAATGGCGGCATAGGACGAGGCCTTGTGAAAGACGCCGTCATGCTCGACTGACGGAGGGATCACCAGCACGTCGGCCGGCTGCATGTCGAATGCCCAATGCGTGACGCGATCCGTGGCGTTCAGCAGCATTCCGATGATCAGCTTGTCATCGGCCGAAGTACGCTGGGTGCGGACCCCGACATTGAATGCGCCGATGCTGAGCGAAAAATCGCCGATCCCGACATGGGACAACGTCCCGCGCAGCTTGCCGCGCTCAAGCTGCATGACCTCGACATGCGAGCCTTTGACGGCGTCGTGGAGTCCCTCGAAGCCGTCAAGCTCACCGCTGTGAACCGTCAGGTGCTGGCCCATATCCATGCGTCCCACGGCGGAATCGTGGGCGGGATTTTTGCCGGTTTTGCCCGGGAAGGCAACGTGGACCACGGCACGGAATTGATGGGTCGGGACGTCGTTTTGTCAGGACCGCGCGCCTTGGGGACGAGACTGGCACAAAGTGCATATCGCGCCGCATGGCGGGCAATCGATTGATCTCAAAGCAAATTGCGCGGTCGTTAGCGGCTCTGCGCCGGTGGCTAGGCCGCCATCAGGTGCTCAAGTGCAACAGCCTGCTCGCGGGTCTGGAAAGCGATCGCGGTATGGGTGAAGCCCGACGAGGCCTGGGTCTGCGCGATGTGATTGAGGACCTCGGTGCCCTTGACCACGTGAAGGTCCATTCCGGGGCCGGCGGGGAAGATGCCGAGGACGACATCGTAGGCGTCGACGATGGCCTTCAACGCGCCACCCTTGTCTTCCGAAGCATCGATAAAGATACGAACATCCGCGGCGATACTACGAAGTTCGTCAAAGTCGATCACTGGAAGTCTCCTATACGCAACTCACTGATCGATCCTAGCTACAACTTGCTTACTGAAACCTAAATTACGCCCGGTTCCTTCGTGCACTCACCGCACCGTGACTCGTATTTCGACCTGCGCGATCGCCGTCTTCCCGGCCTGCCGCTGTCAGGTGCCGCTCGGCGATCTCCGCTTCGCAATGCGCTTGACCGGCGCATGCGCCGGCGCGGCATGTCCGGACGGATCGGCCATGTGAGGAATGCGGTGCTCGATGTGATCAACGACGCGGAAGAAGGTGTCCAGCGTCCTGGCATCGAGGCCGGCCGTGAGGTTGCTGTGCCGGCGCAGGATTTCGTCGAGGCTGCGGTCAAGCAGCGCCACACCCTGGGAAGTGAGGCGGATCTCGCTCCGGTTCCGGGCACTGCCCCTGACCGGCGTCAAGGCGATCAGCCCCTTTTTCTTCAGCGATGTCGTCTCGCGGCTGACGACGGCCTTGTCTAGCTGCGCGTTGGTCCAGATGTCGTAGGCGCTGGCGGGCTCATGCTCCCTGAGAAAGGACAGCACCCGCCATTCCGCGAGCGAGACGCCGTAGGCCTGCGGGAAGAACGCGTTGGCGTTCGCGCGCAACTTCGCGACCAGGCTCGACAGCACCGTCGGCACATAGCGTTCGAAATCAATCACCAGCTCCGAGCGCGCGTCCTCCTGCGGGGCGTGGCGCGCGTCAGCGACTTTGGTCCGACTTGTGGCTGTCCGATTTTTCATTCTTTCACGAGTTGTGTGCGCGCGATCAAGACCAGGACCGCCGCGACGAGGAGAACGCCTGTGACCACGAGGAATCCGGTGGTGAAGCTGCCCGAAGCGTCCTTGGCGCGTCCGATCACGATCGGGATCGTCGCGCCTCCGATGCTGCCGATCATGCCGACCAGGCCGATCGCTCCCGGCGCGCTCTGCCGCGACATGTAGGACTGCGGAATAGTCCAGAACACGGCCTGCGTACCATAGACGCCGACATTGGCAACCATGAATCCGACGATGATCCAGACCGGCAAGGTGGAAAAGGCCGCGATCGCGAAGCCCGCTGCCGCGATCACGAAGGTCGTCGCGGCATAGTAGAAGCGTTCGCCGACGTGGTCCGAATGCCGCGACAGTGCAATCATGCCGATCAGGCCGGCGATCGGCGGGATCGCGGTCACGAAGCCGACCTGCGAATTCGGCAGGCCGAACGACTTGATGATTTGCGGCAGCCAGGGGAACAGCGAAGCCAGCCCGCAGAACAGGCCGAAATTGCACAGGCCGAACAGCAGCACCATCGGCTTGGTGATGGTCCTGAGCACGCCCTCGGCATGCACCACCCCGGTTGCCTTGGCGTCGCGCTCCACCGCGCCGGTCAGCCAGTTGCGCTGCGCGGTCGACAGCCAGCTCGCCTGCTGCGGGCGGTCGGTCAGATAGAAGATGCCGACGATCCCCAGAATGATGGGCGGCACGCCTTCGAGGATGAACAGCCACTTCCAGCCCGAAATGCCGAACGTTCCGTTCAGCTCGAGGATGGCGCCGGAGATCAGCGAGGCGAAGATGTAGGAGATCGGCACGGCATAATTGAACATCGCGTTGTAGCGGGCGCGGTAGCTGAACGGAAACCAGAGACTCAGCAGCAGCATAACGCCGGGAAACAGGCCGGACTCGGCAAAGCCCAGGAAGCCGCGGAAAGCATAGAGGCTCAGCGGACCCTGGGTGAAGGCCATCAGCACGGTGGCAATGCCCCACAGGATCGCGATCCGCGTCAGCGTGACGCGCGCGCCGTATTTGCTGAGGATGAGATTGCTCGGGATCTCGAAGATGGAATAGGTGAAATACATGATGCCGACCGCGATGCCGAACATCTCGGCGTTGAGGCCGAGCTCCTTGTTCATCTGCAGTGCGGCAAAGGAGATGTTTCCGCGATCGAGAATGGCGAGGAAGTACATCGCCATCACGAACCACATCAGGCGCAGCGCGACCTTGCGGATGGTGATGCGTTCGATCTCCGGGTCGGCGGTCGCACTCGCCGCCTTGTCCAACACGATTTCGGTCATCCCAGTTCCCCCGATTCTTGATTTTTGATGGTCGCCTTATGCGGAGAGGCAGACTTCCAGCCTGTCGCCAACCACGCGGACGGGATAGGTCCGGATGTCGATCTCGACCGGACTGGTCAGCGCTTCGCCGGTCCTTATGTCGAAGCGGCCCATATGCAGCGGGCATTCGATCTCGCAACCGTCCAGCATGCCGTCGGACAATAGCGCCTCCGCATGGGTGCAGATATTGCTGGTGGCGTAGTACTCATTGCCGACGCGATAGAGCGCGATGTGGTGGCCGGCGATCTCGATGCCGTGGGGCTCGCCTTCGTTCAGCGCGCCGAGTGCGACAGCTTCGTGCCAGGTTCCCTGATCCGTCATTTGCCTTCTCAAATGCTGTAGAAATCGAGCACGGTCGGGACCCGGTCATTGACCAGCGTGATGACCTTGCGCGCAATCTTCCAGGTGTCGCCTTCACGCCGCAGCGTGTGCTGATAGCGCCCGTGGCGCAGATGCTCCTTGGCGACGCGCGGGTCGTAGACGTGCACCGAGAACACCGACTGGCAGGTGATCTCGTCAGGTCCGCTCTCGGACGCTTCCAGGTTCGAGATCTGGTGCACCGTGCGCGGCAGCGGCAGCGCCGTGATCGATTTGCGCGACTCGATGCGTGCGATCCGCTCTTCCAGCCCGCGCCGCGCATCGTGGTAGAGCAGCGAGACCTGCGTATCGGGATCATCGGTGGTGGTGTATTCGTCGAGCCATCCCGGCACCCAATAGACGGCATCCTCGCTGTACATTGCGACCCAATCGGTCCATTCGCCGGTGTCGAGCAGGCGGGCTTCGCGGAAGATGACAGCGGCGGCGACCGCATGCACATCCGTATGTTTGATTGCGCTTTCAGCCATCACACCGTCTCCCCGGCGGCGTGCTGCAACAGCCTGCGCCACTCACGATAGCCCGGGTGGAAATTCGTCTCGCCGCCGAAGCTGGTGGGGGCCGAACGACCATTCGGACGCCGTGATGCCGAGCTCGCGGGTATGCGCGCTCTCGCCGTGGCCGACCTCCGCAACGCCGCGCAGATAGCCTTGCGTGGGCGCGGCTGATGTCGCGTCGTAGCCGGTCTGGCAGAATTCATACATGACGTTATCGTCCGAGCTCGCGAGTCCGGAGGCGTTGAAGAAGTCTTCGTAGTTGCGAATCCGAAGCGTGCGCGCGGCGGCACTTTCGCCGACCGGCGCGAGACAATGCGACACCATCTCGGTCTTGTCCGGCGCCAGCGGCCGCCAGGTCCGCACCTGCGCCGACAGGATGTCGATGACCTGGAGGTTTGGGAAAATCGTGAGATTGCGTTGCCGAAGCATCCACTTGGCGCGGGTGCTACCGACGCGCTGCCGCACGGCATCGAGACGCGCGGGGTCCATGCCCAGCGGACGACCATAGAGCTGCGTCCGTTTGATCGACCAGTTGACGGCATGGCCATAATCGAAGCTGAAGCTGCCTTGCCCTTCCTGTTCGCCTTCCGGCTCAACCGTGAAACCGGCGTCCGGTCCGGCTGTGGCGTTGCGCTTCTTCAGGATGTCGACGTAGGAGCTATGGGTGGTCGCGAAATGGTAGTAGTCGAGGCCGTTTTCGAACTGCAGCTTCCAGTTTGCATCGAATGTGTAGGTGCTGGCACCCGGCACGAACTCGACCTCACCGCTGTCGCTCTGATCGATGATGAGGTCGAGAAAGGCGCGGGTGTCGCCGAGAAAATCTTCCAGTTGTGGAACGTCGGCCGAGAGGCTTGCGAACAGGAATCCGCGATACGAGCCAAGCCGGGCGACCGGGAGAAGGTCGTGATTCCGGTTCGAGAACGACGGCGGATACTGCCCGCTCGCTTCCTCCGTCACCGAGATGTTGCGGCCGCTCGAGTCGTAGGCCCAGCCATGATAGCGGCAGACATGGAATTTCTGCCGGCCCTGCTTGAAGGGGCAGACGATCGTTCCGCGATGTCGGCAGGTGTTGAGGAATGCGCCGACTTTGCCTTCGGCGCTCCGCATCACGAGAATCGGATGCCGGCCGATATGGGTGGTGACGAAGTCGTTGGGCCGGGCGATCTGGGATTCCAGGCCGATGAAATTCCATGTGGCCTCGAAAATATATCGGAGCTCGGCGTCGAACACGTCAGGATCGGTGAAGATCCGGCGATCGACTTCGAAGATGCGTTCGCTGGGGCGGTCGTCAATCAGCCGGGAGATCTCCCGCAGCCGTGCCGCGTGGTTCTGCGAAGCAGCGTTCATCACGTCCTCCCTTCGGCTTACCGCCGGCTGTGCAAGGCGACCCACAAGGTCGCCTGCAGAGCCATGGCCGTTTCACGGCTCTCGTCCGTCCGCGG
The DNA here is from genome assembly GCF_054057015.1 of Bradyrhizobium sp. JR3.5. Taxonomy (NCBI): domain Bacteria; kingdom Pseudomonadati; phylum Pseudomonadota; class Alphaproteobacteria; order Hyphomicrobiales; family Nitrobacteraceae; genus Bradyrhizobium; species Bradyrhizobium sp. JR3.5. The sequence goes on along the minus strand of NZ_JBSRYV010000002.1, from coordinate 467,116 downwards.
CGGGAACAGCCGGCTTGATCGCCAATCTTGGAATAACTCTATAGTTGTCATGACAACTATGGTCAAGACGATTGGTTGACCGGACAGCCGGAGTGAGACGCGGTGGGGCCCCCGGCCGTCTGGAACGGGCGGTGGGATGCAGCGCATGGGAGCCGCGCGTAGGGCACCAGCGCGGAACGAGCAGATCGTTTGGGGTGGAGTTGCGTGTTCAGGTCTTGCGCACCGGCGCAGTCAGGATGATTCCCTCATCGATCAGGGCGCGGCAGATTTTCTTCAAGGTTGCAATCGCTTCACGCGTTGCCCGGCTGACCGGCCGTCCACGCGGCAATGCCAGGACGCGGTCGGCGCGCATCCACGGCAACAGCGCTGCCGATAGCGCGCCGGCAGCCACTTCCTGGTGAATGCCGGAGAAGGGCAGCAGGGCATAGCCGAGGCCCGATGCCACCATGCGCTTCATCGGCGTGCTGTTGTCGACCCGTACCGCGCAGGGCATTGTCGATGGGAACGGGTTGCGGCTGAGCGGGCCCACGGCGGATGGCAGCGCGTCGAACTCCTTGCGGGTCAGTCTGCCGCGCTTCAGCAGCGGATCGCGCGGCGGCCCGATCAGGAACACCTGCTCGACGATGAGCAGTTCATAGTCGAGGTGATCGTTGGGGGGCGGCGTCGTCACGATCGCCAGATCGAGCTCACCGCGCAGCAGGCGTTCGGATGCGTTTTCCGTCAAGACTTCGCTGAGCTCGAGCCGCACGCGTGGAAATTGCTTCACGAATGTCTGGGCAAGCGGCGGGTAGAGGATATCGCCGAGGCTTGGCGGCGCGCCCATCCGGACCGTACCGCTGGGCTCCCGATTTTCCGTGCGCACCTCGGCCTTGATGTCGTCGATCGTTCCAAGCAGCCAGCGTCCGCGCGCGAGCAGCACCTTGCCGGATTCCGTGACCGAGACGCCGCGCGCGCCACGTTCGAGCAAGGCGCCGCCCAATTCGTCTTCGAGTTCCTTGACGTGACGGCTGAGCGCCGACTGGGCGACGTTCAGCGTGCTCGCGGCGGCGGCAAAGCCGCCACGCTCGGCGACGGCGACGAAATAACGGATCTGCCGCAGGTCCATGGGCGCTCCATCTCAATTCGAGATGGATACCATATCAAACATATTCTTGTGAGATACCAAGAAAGGAGCAGTCTCCTTCCCAAGGATCAAACGGAGGAGAGACGAGGATGGGCATCGCCACCGATGAGGCACGCCAGACGTCCGTATTCATCGCCGGCGGCGGGCCGGTCGGCCTTGCGATGTCGCTGCTGCTCGATCGCTTCGGCATCGACTGCGTCGTGGTCGAGAAGAGCCCGACGACGACAGATCATCCGAAGTCGCGCGGCTGCTGGGTCCGCACCATGGAGATCTTCCGGCAGTGGGGCATCGAGCAGGCGATCCGCGACCGCGGCCTGCAGGACAACTCCGACATGTTCGTGTTCCTCGACAGCATCGCGGGTCACGAGTTCGGCCGCACCCGTCCCGAACCGAATGTCGGTCACACGCCCGCCTGGAAGAGCCTGGTCGCCCAGGACGCTGTCGAGGAGGAAATTCTGCGGGTGGTCGAGAAGTCAAAACACGCCACGGTCCTGTTCAACACGGCCTGTGAATCGTTCGTGGAGACCAATCGCGGCGTCAGCGTCACGACGCGTTGCGAAAAGACCGGCGAAGTGACGCGGTGGACGGCGACTTACCTGATCGCCGCCGATGGCGCGGGCAGCCAGACGCGGCGCAGCGCCGGGATCGACATGGTCGGCCCCTCCACGCTGGCGGTGATGTCGAACGAGTATTGGCGTGCCGATCTGTCGCGATTGCCGATCGCACGCGAGGCCGCCGGCTTCATCATCGTTCCGGACAGACCCGATCTGCCGCGCGCCGGCATCTTGAACACCAATGGCCGGGATCGCTGGCTCACGGTGACGCAAATCGGCCTGACCAAGGACGATCGCGAGCGGCCGTGGACCGACCAGGAGTTCATCGAGATCGCGCGCGGCCATGTCGGCATTCCGGACCTCGATGTCACGCTTCTGAATCGCTCGATCTGGCGCGTCAGCATGCAGGTGGCCGAGACCTTTCGAAAGGGACGGGTGTTTCTGGTCGGCGACTGCGCCCACCGCTTTCCGCCGACCGGCGGCTTCGGCCTGAACTCCGGCGTTCAGGACGCGCACAATCTCGCCTGGAAGCTGGCCTTCGTGTTGAAGGGCCGCGCCGACGAAAGGCTGCTCGACAGTTATTCCAGCGAGCGCCGCCCGATCGCGCAATCCAATGCCAATTTCAGTTATGGCAACAGGTTGCGATTTGGGCTGACCGACGACGCCGTGCGATCGCGCAATCCGGACCGGATCAAGTTCTGGATCAACGATATGGACAATCATTTGCACAGCATCGGGCAGAACCTCGGGCACAATTACGAGGAGGGCGCGGTGATCCCCGATGGCACCGTCGCGAAGGCACTGAACTCCCGCTACTACACGCCGACGGACCGTCCCGGCGCGCGCTTTCCGCATATGTGGCTCGAGCCATCGCGCAAGAAATCGACGCTCGACTGGTTCGACAAGGAATTCACCGTCGTCACGGGTCCGCTCGGCAGCGAGTGGCTGGAGGCAGGGAAGCAGGTGTCGGAGAAGACCGGCCTGCCGCTCTCGCTCAAGCAACTGCCGTCAGCCGACCCGGCGGACGGATTCCAGTTGGGCATGCGCGGCGCCGTGCTGGTGCGCCCTGACGGACACGTGGCGTGGCGGATGCCGTGGGTGCCGTCGGATCCGGCGAAGGAGTTGGCCGGCGCGCTTTCAACGCTGCTGCATTAGCGGGGCCTCCCATGCAATCGTTCGAATCCAATGGCGTCGTCACGGCGTTTGAGAAGACCGGACGCGGCGAGCCGATCGTGCTGCTGCATGGCGGCGAAGCCGATCATTCGATGTTCGACAGCCTCGCGCCTGCATTGGCGGCGCATTTCACCGTGATCGCTTATGACCAGCGCGATTCCGGTACCACCAGGAATCCTCCGTCGTCCTATTCGCTGGCCGACCTGGCTGATGATGCCGCGGCCTTGATCGGAGGGCTCGGCTACGATCGTGCCCATGTCTTCGGAACCTCGCTGGGCGGTCTGATCGCGCAAGTGCTGGCGGCCCGCCATCCCGGCCGCATCGACCGCCTGATCCTGAGCAGCACCTGGAAGGTCAACAGAAGCCCGCTCGACGTCAATGCGGAGGTCTTCCGCACACTCGCTTCATTCCGCGCGGACACTGCAGGCAACGCGCCGAAGATTGCGGAGTTCTTCTTTCCGCCGGCTTACCTGCGCGCGCGGCCCGAACTGATCGATATCTTCCGTGGCTCGAACCGCGACGACGGCCAGAAGGCACGACGCGGCGCCTTGCTCGCGCAGCCAGTCGCCGCCGATCTGACGGGCTTTGATCGCCCGACGTTGCTGCTGGCGGGTGCTGACGACCGGCTGATCCCGAACGCGGAGACATTCGGACTCGCCCACGATCTTATGAGCGTCGAGACCAAGACCATCGCGGACGTCGGCCATGTCGCGTCGATCCAGGCCCCCGGGCGGGTCGCGGAAGCGGTGGCGACATTTCTGAATTCAAAAAGAAGGCGGCTTGACAACAACAGGGAGAGACCATGGCTGAGCAAGCGAGCGCTGTGCCGTTCGACGAAGCGCCGGTGACGACGCGCTATTGGCTATCGATCATCATCTTCGCCATCTCGGGCGTGGTGGATTTCTTCGATTTCTTTGTGGTCGGGTTTCTGGTCTCGGTGCTGGCGCCGAAATGGCACCTGACGTTTGGGCAAACCTCGATCATGCTGATGAGCGCCGGCATTGGAGCAATGCTGGGCGCGTTCGCCGCGGGGATCCTCGCGGATCGTTTCGGGCGCAAGCCGTTGGCGGTTGCCGGCGTTCTGCTTTGTGGCCTGACCTCGGGCGCAATCGCGTTCATTCCGGAAGACGGCTGGATTGCGTTTGCGATCCTGCGCTTTTTCGTCGGCTTCGGTCTTGCCGCGGGCGCGGCGGCGGCAGTTCCTGCCATCGTCGAATTCGCACCGACCCGTCATCGCACGCTGGTCACGAGCCTCGTGGTCGTTCCAGTCGCCTTTGGCGTGCTGTCGGCATCGGTGACAGCGAGCTTCCTGTTGCCGCTGGTCGGCTGGCGCGGCCTGGCGGCGGTCGGCTTCCTGCCGATCATCCTCGGAATTCTGACCATGATCATCATGCCGGAATCGCCGCGCTGGCTGATCAGCAAAGGCCGTGTGCGCGAGGCGCAGTCGAATATCCGAAAGCTCTATCACGTTGGCGGCGAGTCATTTGTCCTGCCCACGCTGCCGCCGGCGAACCCGGCGACATTTGCCGATCTGTTTGCCGAGCAGCGGCGCTTCTGGTTGACAGTCCTGGTCTGGTTCGGCGCCAGCACAGCGAATTACGGCGTCTTCCTGTGGGGACCGACGATCGTGGCGCTGCTGCTTGGCGTCGCGCCCCAGGATGCGGCGAAGATGTTCATCTATGTCAGCCTCGCCGGCGTTGTCGGCCGGACCGGCTTTGCCTTTCTCGCCCATCGGATCGGCCGCAAGCCGTGCGGTCAGTTGATGGGCTATGGCACCGCGGTCTCGCTGGCGCTGGCCGCCTATTTTCACGCCGACTTTGCCGGCTCGGTCCCGTTGTTTCTGGTCTTCCTGATCATCGGCGCCGTGTTCTTCGACGGTGGATTCTCCAACATCGGGCCCTATCCCGCGGAGATCTTTCCGGTGCAGCTTTCGGGACGCGCGGTCGGCCTTGCCCAGCTCTCGAACGGGGTCGGTAAGATCGTAGGTCCCCTGTGTCTCGCATTGATCGCCGGCGCGGACAATGTTGTGCATCCCAGTGCGACCGCGTCGGCGGTGATGCCGGCGTTTCTCTTTCTTGCCGGCGCGGGTCTCTTGATTGGACTCGCCTTTACGTTCCTCGGCGTCGAGCCGCACGGACACCCGGTGGCTCTGTTTGGTGAACACGGGGGCGCGAGCGCCGCACCGAAGTCGCTGGCGGCAAAAACGGCAACTTGAGCAGACGGAAGGTCATATCATGGACAATGCGCTCGACATGGTCGCGGCGGCGGCGCCGTTCGATACCGCAAGACTCGATCGGCTGATGGATGAGGCGGGGCTCGACATCCTGATCGTCACCTCGCGGCATAATGTGCAGTACCTGCTCGGCGGATATCGCTTCTTCTTCTTCGACGTCATGGAGGCGATCGGCACCAGCCGCTATCTGCCTGTCTTCGTCTACCAGAAAGGGCACCCTGAAAATTCCGTCTACATCGGCAACTGCATGGAGAAGTTCGAGCATGAACTCGGACGGATATCGGCGCCGATTGTCAAGGCGAGCGCATGGGGAACGATCGATGCGATCGGCCTCGCCATTGATCATGTGAGAAAGCTCGGGGGCGCCGCCAAGCGCGTCGGCATCGAGGCGGCCTTCCTGCCGGCCGACGCCAGGGATCACCTGCTTGCCGGTCTTGGCCACGTCGAGGTCCGCGAGGCCCATTTCACGCTGGAACGGCTTCGTGCCGTAAAATCTCGTGCCGAACTGGATCTCATCAGGGAGGCTTCCGAACGGGTCGTCGATGCGATGCTGGCCACGTTCAAAGGCTGCGCGCCGGGCATGACCAAGAACGACGTCGTCGCCCGTCTGCGCCGTGAGGAGCAGCAACGTGATCTCGTCTTCGAATATTGCCTGATTGCCGCGGGCAAGAGCCATAACCGCGCGCCGTCGAACCAGCGTCTTGCGGAGGGAGACGTGATCTCGATCGATTCCGGCGGAAACTACCGGGGTTATATCGGCGACCTCAGCCGCATGGGCATTCTGGGCGAGCCCGATAGTGAGCTGCGTGAGTTGCTGCAACAGGTCGAGGACATCCAGCAGGTGGCCCGCCGCGCGATCCGGCCGGGCGCCATGGGTGGCGATATCATTGCAGCAGGCGAGGCGGCCGTCAAAACCTCTCCGCATCGCGCCGTACTCGACTTCACCGCACACGGTATTGGGCTTGTCAGTCACGAAGCGCCGCGCCTCGCCGCGACCGGTCCGGTGCCTTACGCGCCGTATGACGCCGGCCGGCCGCTCGAATGCGGGATGGTGATCTCGATCGAAACCGCGCTGCTGCATCCGGCGCGCGGCTACATCAAGCTCGAGGACACGCTGCTCGTCTCCGAGGTGGGCTGGGAAGCGCCCGGCGACCACGGCAGGGAATGGAATTCGTCGCGTCTCATGGCGTGAGGCGGTCAACGCCAGGACTGCATTTTTGGCTGGGCACCGATTCCGCCGCGGTGCTGGAGGCGCTCGCCGGCAAATTTCGGAACAATAGAAATGTATCCCTGAGTTGCCCGACGTGTCAAGTTGCCCGGTCAAGGCCGGCGACGCTGCCGGCTACTTTGCATGGGGTTGTTTTCGATATTTTGGCGGCGCCTGCCTGCGACGGCCCAGATGACTTCATGTGCGCTCGGCCAGGCGATTGATCCGGCGGTCTTTGCTTCACTCGAGCCTCCGGTCATGCGATGCTTCGAGTTGGATGCAGCGGCCGGCTCTGGCCGTCTGCTCGCCAGGTCGGCGCCGACGATGGGCAGGTGCAACCGATATGGATTGCCTCCCCATCGACAGAAGCGACCTGATGACCACTGCCGCCAACGCTCTCCGTGACTACGCCCAACGCATCCTGACCGCCCGTGTCTACGACGTGGCGATCGAGACGCCGCTCGATCCGATGCCGCGGCTCTCGGAGCGCTTGTCGCGCGCCGTCCTGCTGAAGCGGGAGGACTTCCAGCCGATCTTCTCCTTCAAGCTTCGCGGCGCCTATAACAAGATCGTCAGACTGCCGGACGCGCAGCGAAGGCAGGGCGTCATCTGCGCGTCGGCCGGCAACCATGCGCAGGGGGTGGCGCTGGCGGCGCGCAAGCTCGGCATTCCCGCGACGATCGTGATGCCGAGGACGACGCCCGCCATCAAGGTCGAAGCCGTCCGGCGTTTGGGCGGCGACGTTGTGCTGCACGGCGACACGTTCGACGATGCGCAAACCAAGGCCAGGGAGATCGAGGTCGCGCGCGGCCTGACCTTCGTGCATCCGTTCGACGATCCTGATGTGATTGCCGGCCAGGGGACCGTCGGGATGGAAATCCTGCGCCAGCATCCCGATCCGATCGAGGCGATCTTCGTGCCGATCGGCGGGGGTGGGCTGGCGGCCGGCGTCGCCGCCTTCGTGAAATTCCTGAATCCGTCGATCAAGGTCGTCGGCGTGGAGCCGGCAGACGCTGCGTCGATGGCGGCCGCGCTCGCCAAGGGCAACGTTGTCGCGCTGGATCAGGTCGGACTGTTCGCCGACGGTGTTGCGGTCCGCAAGGTCGGTGCCGAGACGTTCCGGCTCTGCCGCGACCTGCTTGACGAGGTCGTCACCGTCGATACCGACGCCATGTGCGCGGCTATCAAGGATATCTTCGATGACGTCCGATCCGTGGCCGAGCCCTCCGGCGCATTGGCGCTCGCCGGCCTCAAGGCCTACGCCGAGCGCGGCGCGCTCAGCGACGGAAGCCTGATTGCCGTCAACAGCGGCGCCAATCTGAATTTCGACCGGCTGCGCACCATCGCCGATCGCGCCGAGGTCGGCGAACATCGGGAGGCGCTGCTTGCGGTAACCGTGCCGGAGAAGCCGGGCAGCTATCGGCACTTCATCCGTATCCTCGGTTCGCGGGCCATCACGGAATTCAACTACCGCTTTGCCGAGACGACGGCGCCGGCGCAGCTCTTCGTCGGTATCGCGCTGAGCCGTGGCGAGGCCGAGAAGCGGGAAGTCATGGAGCTGCTCCGGCGCGAGGGTTATCCGATCCTGGATCTGAGCGAGAACGAGATGGCCAAGGACCATGTGCGCTACATGGTGGGTGGTCGCGCGCCGCTTCTCAAGGACGAGGTGATCTACCGCTTCGAGTTTCCGGAGCGTCCCGGCGCATTGCTGAAATTCCTCGAGAGCCTGGCGCCCGACTGGAACATTTCGCTGTTCCATTACCGAAATCACGGCGCCGACTACGGACGCATCCTTGCAGGCATCGAGGTCAAGCCTTCCGAGCGCGCCCGGTTCGTTCAGGCGCTCGACGCGCTCGGCTACCCCTACTGGAACGAGAGCGAGAATCCCGCCTATCGGCTGTTCCTCTCCGCCGAGAAGGGATGAAGCGACGAGGTCCTACGCTGGTCCAGAGTAAAGAGAACGGTTGGCGGTGCAAGACATCGGCGAGCCGTCACGCAATCCGTGCTGAAGAGGCAATTCGTGCTGAAGAGAAAGGCAGTCCGTATGACCCGTGAGGAACGACAATTGCGCGAGGCGATCATTGCCAAGTGCCGATGGATGAACGCGTCGGGTCTCAATCAGGGGACATCAGGCAACATCTCCGCCCGCTACAAGGACAGGATGCTGATCACGCCCTCGGCGACCCCGTATGATTCGATGAAGCCGGAGATGATCGCTTCGATGCCGCTCGAGGGCGACGATGGGACGTGGGAGGGGCCGCTGCAGCCCTCCACCGAATGGCGCTTCCATCTCGACATCACGCGCGCCCGGCCCGATGTCGGCGCCATCGTTCACACCCACTCGACCTATGCAACCGTGCTTGCGATCGCGCGCAAGCCGATCCCGGCCTGCCACTACATGATAGCGGCATTCGGCGGCACCGACGTCCGCTGCGCCGGCTACGCGCGCTACGGCACCAAGGAACTTTCCGATCATGCGATTGCCGCGCTCGAAGGCCGCAATGGTTGCCTGCTCGCCAATCACGGCATGATCGCGCTCGGCGCCAATCTCGACAAGGCGATGTGGCTCGCGGTCGAGCTCGAGACCCTCGCGCGGCAATACTACCTCTCGCTTGCGCTCGACTCGCGGATCATCCTGAGCGACGAGGAGATCGCCGACACCGCGAAGGGGTTCTCCACCTACGGGTTGCAGGCGCCAAAGCCGAACAAGGCCCGTGCGACGGCAAAGGCGGCACCGCGCCGCGCCGAGAAACGGCGTAGCAGCAAGCGATGACGGGCACTCGCCGGTCTAGGACGGCATGTGCAGGGAGGCGAGAAGCCTGGCTGATTGAACGGAGCCAGCGCAAGACAAGTTGCAGACAGCTGGGTCATTTGACGGCCCAGTCAGCATAGGCAAGACTGATCGCAGTCAAACTGTGCTTGCGGGACATTTCCGGTGCTCAATTCGGATTCTGATTTGCCTTCGCCGACCCGTTGGGCAGGTCTGCGCTCTGCCATGGCGGCGCTTCTCATCGCGTCGACGGTCATCTTCAGCCTACCTGCGTCCGCTCAAGTAGCGTGGCCGATGGCGACGGAATATCCTCGAAGCAATATCTCGGGAGTTGGCTTGGCAAAATTCGCGGAGCTCGTGTCCGCGCAGACGAGCGGATACGTTACGGTCCGCAATGCGTTCGACAACGAGTTGAAGATCAGCTCCGGCGAAATGCTGCGCGCGGCCCAAGAGGGACGGATTGCCGGTGGTGACGCATTTGCGGGACCGCTCGAAGCGTCCGATCCGGTATTTGGTCTGCCGTCGCTGCCGTTTGTCGTCCAGTCCATCGAGGCGGCGCGGACCATCAACGCACAAGCGCGGCCACTCTATGAGAAGGCGTTAGCCGCGCAGGGCCTCAAGCTCCTGTACATCACCATTTGGCCGTCCACCGGCCTCTGGAGTGTCCAGCCAATCTCGACGCCGGCGGACCTGCGATCCATTGCCGCACGGACGTATGACTACAATTCGGCTGAGGTGATGCGCGCGGTCGGTGCAACGGCCGAGTACCTTCCGTTCAACGAGGCAATCGCCAAGGTAAGAAGCCATGAGCTGAATGCCATCCTGACGTCGGGCGACGGCGGGGCCGGCCGAAAGCTCTGGCAGGACCTGCCCCATTTCACGGCGATCAACTACGCGATTCCGATCTCGCTTGCCTTTGTAAGGACCGATGCTTTTGAAGCGCTCCCGGAATCGGTTCAACGCCAGGTGATGCAGGTAGCTGCCGAGACGGAACAAAGCCAGTTCCAGCTTCTGGCCAATCGCACAGCCGAGAATTATGCGCGCATGCGCGCCAACGGGGTTGAGATCGCAGAGCCGGCGCCGGCTCCCGTTCTCGCCGCGCTCAAGCAAGGTGCGTCGGCACCAATCGCAATGTGGAAGGCCAAGGCTCCTTCGGAAGCCGTGGCTATCGTCGAGCAGGCGTTGCAGCAGCAATAGACGGTCGTGTCATCGCGCCGAGCCAAGGCGCTGTGCGCGGCGTGCAGCACTAGTTCGTGCGTTGGCCGCGGCCTTGCGGTGCATGCGCATTGACGATTGATGAGCTAGCCGACGCGGATGTGGTCTCGAGCCGAGGGGTCGCAAGATGCAGATTGCGGCGAATGTGAAATTCGAACGTACCGGCGAGCGCCGTTTCGATGGCGGAGAGGTGTGCAGCTCCATCGTCGAGCAACGCATGGCCATGACCCGCCGAGAACAGTGCGCCCGCGACGAAAATTGGAAAATAGGCGATGCATCCGACGCCGAGGTCCCTGTCGTCGATGCGCCCGCTGAAACCATCCGCTTCTTTCGGCTTGCGGGGGTCCCAGTTCGCCGGCGGCGCGACACCAAAGTTGCCAAAGCACGGCGACAATCTCAGCTCCCGTCCCCAAGGCAGGCGCGCGATATTGCGCGCGCGATCGAGCGGGACATGCCGGCAGCAAAAGTCCAATGAGGTTTCCCGCGCAGCGCTCGTCGGGGCCCTCATGTTCCAACCCCAGTCCGATCGCAGGCGGACATCGAGGACACGAACCTCGAGCACGTCACCCGGTTCGGCGCCCTCGATGTGGATCGGTCCGGTCAATAGCCGCGGTGCGGCTCCGTGGGACGCGAGGATGTCGCTGCGAGCAGCCGACTCGACCGAGTCGTTCGCGAGATCGAATGCTTCATCCGGCTCGGCCGATAGCGTCTCGATCGTCACCCGATCACCAGACGCAATTCTGATGACGGGACTGAGCCGACCATCCCACAGTCCCCAATGAAGATGATCTGGTGTCGAGGTAAGATAATGCTCCACGGTCCATCCTTTCTCATTGGTTCTTGTTGGCGCCTCCGCGCCCGCTGCGGCACCAGGCGGCCACTTCAACGGGGTGATGGAAGCAGGGCGCTGCATGGCGATGCTTTCGAAAGTGACGTTGGCTCATAAGCACGATCTGTGCCAAGACCCGTGATGCTGGATAGGACATCCTATCTATCGCCTTATGGTCCTAATACTCGCCGCTTCGAGCCGACATTTTGAGCTGGTCAGGTCAACCATGCGGCAGTTCCGTCCGCTCACGCAGCGGATGGCCGGAACCGTGATAGATGGACCGTCAAGTTGGAATAGTGCGCGCTGCTCGTCTCACGTGCAGCCGACCTGTGGTCTTCCGTCGCGGATCATCTGAGACATGAGCGAGCTCGCGCGTTCGACTCATGATTTGCGATCGCCAAGCGGCACAATGATGCCGTAGCGCTTGTTCAAGTGCTTCGCCCTGTTTCGCGTCAAGGAATGGTCAGCCTTGCCGAGCTGCCTGGTGATTCGGATGTTCTCAACCATCCGGCCGAAGGGCGCGATGACGCGCCGAGCAATTGTCGCCTGACGCAATAGCTCATCTCTCGCAGCAAGGACTGCTGCGGTCCTTCGATGGCCACTTACTTCGCCATGGCATGTCGCGGCTGCCGAATCCGTCACGATTGGCCGTCGCGAAGATTCTGCTAGACGCATGGGACTAACATTAGTACGATAGGTCCAATTGGCAGGAGGGCCTGCGGTTCGCTCCTCAGCCGCTGCCGGTTGCCGACAAGGAGGATGTTTTGCCGGATACCCTGGTGGAGCCGTACACGCGGCTCAGAGAGAAGATGGCGCAGCGCGACCGCAGCCTGCGCGAGAAGGTGGTGTCGCTCGAGGAAGCGGCAGGCTTCGTCCAAGATGGCATGAAAGTGGGTGTTGGCGGGTCGACCATGTCCCGCACGCCGATGGCGATGCTCTGGGAGCTGATCCGCCAGCATCGCAAGGACCTTTCGATTTCGCGCTGCATCGTCTCGACGGACGGTGACCTCGTGTTCGGATCCGGCATCGCGAACCACGTCGTCACCAGCTGGTTCGCCCAGGGGATTCTCTGGGGTTTGTCCAAGGTGATGCGGCATCACGTGGAAAATGGCGGCAAGCGCTATGAGGAATGGAGCCACATGGCTGTCGGCATGCGCTTTCGCGCCGGCGGCATGGGCGTTCCGTTCCTGCCGACCCGCGCCATGCTGGGGTCGGATATCGTTGGTCAGCGTCCCGAAGCCAAGCAGATCGATTGTCCGTTCACCGGCGAGAAGCTGCTGCTGGTCCCCGCGCTCAATCCTGACGTCGCGCTGATCCACGTCCAGCGCTGCGACCCCTACGGCAACGCCCAGATCGACGGCTTGCAATTCATGGACATCGATCTCGCGCTTGCCGCCAACAGCGTGATCCTCACGACCGAGCGGATTGTCTCGAACGACCAGATCCGGCGCGCGCCGGACCAGACCAAGATCCCGTTCTTCTGCGTTGATGCCGTGGTCGAGGTTCCCTACGGATCGGCGCCGCACGAGTGCTACGGCCTCTATGAGCCGATGATGCGGCACATGGAAGCCTATGTCGCGCAGGTCAACGCGGATCCCGTGAAGGGCATGCAGGAATATCTCGACCGCTATTTTTACAGCCCGAAGTCCTGGAACGAATATCTCTCGCTGATCGGCATGGATGAGGTGTTGGAGGCGACGCAGAAGGGCAGGAGCATCTATAATGACTGAGGCGCAGCGCTACACCGCAAGCGAAATTCTCGCGATCTTGAGCGCGCGTCAGCTGCAGGACGGGCAGGTGGTCTTCGCCGGCATCGGCGTGCCGCTGCTCGCCGCAACCCTGGCCCAGCGCACCCGCTGTCCGGCCCTGACCATTCTGTTCGAAGGCGGCGTTGTCGGCGCCTTCGTCGAGCCGGGCAAACTGCCGCCGTCGACCAACGACCAGCGCTGCACCAAGCGCGCCAACATGGTCCTCGGCAGCGCCGATGTCTTGCTGCTGCTCCAGCGCGGTTACGTCGATGTCGGCTTCATGGGCGGCGCCCAGATTGATCAGTTCGGCAATCTGAACTCGTCGTTCATCGGCGACCCGGCGAAGCCGAAGACGCGCTTGCCGGGTACCGGCGGCGGCAATGACATCTCCAGCCTGACCAACATGATCGTCGCGATGAAGCACGAGAAGCGGCGCTTCGTCGAAAAGGTCGACTTCATCACCAGCCCCGGGTTCATCCGCGGCGGCACCAGCCGGCGCGACTCCGGCCTGCCGAGCGGCGGCATGTGGCGCGTGATTACCGAGCTCGCGGTGTTCGGCTTCGATGACAGGACCCGGCGCATCAAGGTGCTGGCGCTCAATCCCGGCGTCAGCCGCGAGGAAGTGCAGGACAATACCGGCTTCAGGCTCGACTTCGACGAGAACCTCCACGTCACGTCGCCGCCGACCGATCACGAACTCGAGACGCTGCGGATGCTCGATCCCAACCGTCTCTTCACCGCTTAAAGCTACACCAAGTCCGGAGATCTATTGATGACCACGCTCGCCAACACGTTTGGTATTGCCGCGCGCAATTTCACCGCTTATCCCGAAATGCCCAACGCCCGGGCGCTCGTCGAGTACGGCGTTCGGGTCGAGGAGCTCGGCTACGACTCGGTCTGGGTCTGGGATCACATGCTTCTCGGCGTCGATCCGAACTTCCCAATCATCGATTCGTTGACGACGCTGACGGGCATCGCCGCGCGCACGAAGCGGATCAAGATGGGCACCGGCATCCTGGTTCTGCCGCTCCGCAACGCGGTGGCTCTCGCCAAGCAGCTCTCAAGCATGGATCAGCTGTCGGAAGGCCGCCTGATCATGGGCATGGCGTCCGGATGGTACAAGCGCGAGTTCGACGCGCTCGGCATTCCCTTCGAGAAGCGCGGCAAGATCATGGATGAAAATCTCGAGATCATGCGCCGGCTGTGGACCGAAGAGTCGGTTACCGGCGAATACATGCGCCACAACATTTCGAAGGCGGTGATGTATCCGAAGCCGGCGCAGCCGCAAATTCCGCTGCTGATCGGCGGATACGCCGATCCCGTGCTGAAGCGCGCCGCTCTGAACGGGGATGGCTGGCTCACCTACTTCTATCGTCCCGCCGACTTCAAGAAGTCCTGGGACAAGATCATCAACTTCGCCAAGGAAGGCGGCAAGGATCCGTCGACTTTGAAGAACGCCTCGCAATTGCCGATCATGATCGGCAAATCGCGGCAGGCGGTCGAAGCCGACATGATGGACTGGCTCAACAAGGAGTGGGATTTCCCGGCTCACAGCGATTGCAGCCGCGAGAGCGCCATCATGGGCTCGGTTGATGAGTGCGTCGCCCAGCTGCGCGAGCATATCGCGCTCGGCGTCCAGAAGATCATCTTCGTCCCGTACAAGTATCAGGCGGACCAGGTCGAGACCATCGCGCGTGAGATCATCCCGCGCCTGCGCGCCAAGTAACGAACCCGGAAAACGCTCAACACAGGCGACAAGCAGATGACTGACCCCGTACGCAAGAAGATCCTCGACAAGGTCGACGCTTCGAAGGATCACGCGATCAAGTTCCTCCAGGATATGGTCGCGATCCCGAGCGTGACCGGCGATGAAGCCGCGATCCAGAAGCACATGCACGGCTACCTGACCGAGGTCGGTCTTGAGGTCGACATGTGGGAGACAAATTGGGACGAGCTGAAGAAGCATCCCGGCTATCGCCCGGTCGACCGCGGTTATGAGAATCGCCCCAACATCGTTGCGACCCTGAAGGGCACCGGCGGCGGCCGCTCGCTGCTTCTCAATGGTCACACCGACGTGATCCCCGTCGGCAACGGCGAGGGATGGAGCGACAATCCGTGGTCCGCTTCGATCAAGAACGGGCGCATCTATGGCCGCGGTTCGTGCGACATGAAGAGCGGCGTTGCCAGCCACGTGCTCGCGGTCCAGTACTTGAAAGAGCTTGGGCTCACTCCGAAGGGCGATGTCATGATCAACATCGTCATCGACGAGGAAGTCAGCGGACACGGCACGCTCGACACCGTCATCCGCGGATACAAGGCGGACGCCGGTATTTCCGGCGAGACCAGCGACCTGTTCGTGCAGCCGGCTTGCATCGGGCGTATCTGGTTCCAGATCGACATCGAAGGCAAGCCCGCCGGTATCCAGCAGCGCTACCTTGGCATCAGCGCCATTGAGCTCGGCAACAAGATCGTGAAGGCCGTGCAGGAGCTGGAAGACGAGCGCGTTGCGAACGTCAAGCACGCGCTCTACCCGAGCGCCATCGACTCCTTGCCCTGCATCATCGGCAGCTTCCAGGCCGGCAACTATCCGAGCGCCTTCCCGGCGAGCGCCGTTCTGAAGGGATCGATCGGTACGGTGCCGAGGGAGGACCATGAGGGCGTCAAGCAGAGCCTCGTCAAGAAGATCGCCGAAGTTGCGGCTCAGGATCCCTGGATGAAGGACCATCCTCCCGTGGTGAAGTTCGTCGGCTACGACGCCGAGGCTTCGGAGATTCCGGTCCAGCATCCAATCGTGCAGACCGTCTGCGACGTCTATACGGAAGTGACCGGCAAGAAGCCGACGATCTCGGGGCGCCAGGGTGCCGCGGATACACGGTTCTTGAACAAGTACGCGAATACGCCAACCGTGATCTTCGGACCCGGCTCGACGGCGGTCATGCATGCGAACGACGAGTATGTGTCGATCGATGATTATCTGACGGCCATCAAGGTCATGGCGCTCAGCATCCACGACTGGTGCAATTCCGCCCCAACCAAGTAATCAAGGGCCGGATTGATCGGGAAGGGGCCCATGGTTTGGGCCCCTCCATTTTTGGCGGCGTCGGTGCTGCGAACTCGCTATTGTCGCACACGGGAGCGGTCTCGAGACTCGACGCTCATTCCTGGTGATGCTATCTTTGAGATAATAGAATGAATTTGATGTTCGAGCCGTCGATCGCTCCGGACACGGACGACAAGAGGGGAGACGGAGTGGCAAAGCAAGGCGTTGGAGCTTCCGTTCCCCGAAAGGAAGATGATCGCTTTCTGCGTGGACGAGGCGAATATGTCGGCGATATTCGCTTGCCCGGCATGCGCGACGTTGCGTTCGTCCGTAGTCCGCTTGCACATGCGCGGATCAAGGATATCCGTATCCCGCCGCACCTCCGCAGCAACGTCTTCATTGCGTCGGATATCGCGGCCGATACGCGTCCCATTCGCGCTGTGTCCGGACTGCCGGGCTTCAAGCCTTCCGATCAGCCGATCCTCGCGTTCGAGAAGGTCCGTCAGGTCGGCGAATTGATCGCGATGTGCGTCGCTGATACCCGCGCGGAAGCCGAGGACATTGCGGCTGCGGTCGAAGTTGATTTCGAGGAATTGCCGGCCGTGCACGACATGCTGCTGGCGCGGCGTCCGGGCTCGGCCCTGGTGCACGAAGAGTGGGGTGACAACGTCTTCCTCGAGACGTTTGTCGACATCAACATGGAAGCGGCCTACGACGCTCCGATCAAGATCACGCGCGAGATATCGACCGCGCGGCAGAGCATGGCGCCGATGGAAGGCCGCGGCACGGTTGCGGTCTGGCACAAGCGGATGGACCAGCTCGTCCTCTATACCGGCAATCAGCAACCGCACATCGTGCGCAATGGCCTGTCGGAATGCCTCAATCTCGAGCAGCTGAAGATCCGCATCGTCTCGCCCGATGTCGGCGGCGGCTTCGGCTACAAGGGTATCGTCCTGACGGAGGATGTTTGTCTGGGTTGGCTCGCCATGCGCTGCGGCTATCCCGTGCGTTGGATCGAGGATCGTCGCGAGCATTTGACGGCGGGCGCGAATTGCCGCGAGCATCATTATAACATCACCGTCTATGCCGATCGCGACGGGAAGTTGCGCGGTGTCGAGTGCGAGGCCTCGGTCGATTCCGGCGCCTATTCGTCGTATCCGTTCTCGGCATGCCTGGAGGCTGCGCAGATCGCCAGCATTCTGCCCGGGCCGTACGATTTCCCATCCTATCGCTGCCGCACCTGGTCGGTGTCGACCAACAAGTGCCCGATTCTGCCCTACCGCGGCGTTGCCCGCACCGGCGTGTGCTACGCGATCGAACTGATGATGGACGCGATCGCACACGAATGCGGTCTTGAGCCCTACGAGGTGAGGCTCAAGAACCTGGTGCGGCCGGAACAGATGCCGTTCGACAACATCACCAAGAAGCATTTCGACAGCGGGAATTATCCGGAATCGCTGCGGCAGGCTCTGGCAAAGATCGATCTGGCGGGCCTCCGCGCACGCCAAAAGAAGGGCGAGCCGGACGGTCGGTTGATCGGGGTCGGCCTTTCAGTCTATTGCGAGCAGGGCGCCCACGGCACGTCGGTCTACGCAGGCTGGGGCATCCCGATGGTTCCGGGGCACGAACAGGCGACCGCCCGCATGACCCCGGACGGCGGCCTCGAGCTGCGCATCGGCGCGCATTCGCACGGTCAGAGCATGGAGACTACGCTTCCGCAGGTCGCGCGCGAGATCCTTGGCATCGACATCGCGCGCATCAAGCTGGTTCACGGCGACACCGAGTACACGCCTTACTCGACGGGCAGCTGGGGGTCGCGCTGCGCGGTGATGTCCGGTGGCGCGGTTGCGACGGCATCGCGTGAACTCGCCAAGCTCATCAAGGGCATCGGCGCGCATCTGCTGCAGACCGAAGTCGAGAACGTCAAGCTCGAGAACGGCGCGGTGGTTGGTCCGTCGAACAGCGTGAAGATCGATGAAATCGCGCACACCTGGTATCGCCGGCCACAGGATCTGCCGGCAACTGTCGATCCGAGGGGCCTGGAGGTCACCATCGGCTACAAGCCCGCGCGTGATTCCGGCACGTTCAGTTACGCGACCCATATCGCGGTGGTCGCCGTCGATCCGGAGTTGGGCGATATCGAACTGATCGACTACGTGGTCGTCGAAGATGGCGGCCAGCTGATCAACCCCATGGTTGTCGATGGGCAAATCTATGGCGGGCTGGCGCAAGGCATCGGCACCGCAATGTATGAAGAAATGAACTTTGACACGTCGGGGCAGCCCCTCGCGTCGACCTTTGCCGACTATCTGCTGCCGGGCCCGACCGAGGTGCCCGCGCCCAAGCTTGGCCACATGGAGACGTTGGCGCCGTATACGGAGTTCGGTGTCAAAGGCATCGGCGAGGGCGGCGCCATTGCGCCTCCCGGAGCAATCGGCAATGCGGTCAATGACGCATTGCGGCCTCTCGGTGCGCAGGTCTTGCACACGCCGATGACGCCGCGGCGTGTTCTCGAGGCCATTCGGGCCGCAGCCGAGGGCCGCAAGGAGAAGGCGCCCGAACTGGCGGAAAGGTTGCCGGCGTGAAACCTGTCAATTTCGACTATGCGCGCCCCGATGCGGTCGACGCGGTGATCAGGCTCATCGCGGACGACAGCAGAACCGTCAAGATGATGGCCGGGAGCCAGTCGCTCGGGCCGATGTTGAATCTCAGGCTCGTGCAGCTCGCCCGATCTGATCGTCGACCTCACTGGAATCGAAGAGCTCCGCTGTTTCAGTGACGGCGCGGACGAAATCTCGATCGGGGCTTGCGTCACGCATGCCGATATCGAGGACCTCCGCGTCACCGACGTCACGCGCGGTGCGTTGCCGACCGTGGCCAACGGCATCGCTTATCGCGCGGTGCGCAATCGCGGCACGATCGGCGGAAGCTTGACGCATGCCGATCCGTCAGCCGACTGGCACTCGATCCTCGCCGCGGTTGGGGCAAAAGTCGTGCTGCGCGGCCCGGCCGGAGAGCGGACCGTGGCTGTTGAGGACTACATGGTCGGCGCTCTCGAGGCCGACCTGCGTCCTGGCGAAGTTCTCGTTCGCGTCATGGTGCCGCGAATGAGCAAATCGGCGCGCTGGGGCTATTACAAGAGCTGCCGCAAGACGGGCGAATTTGCCCACGCGATCGGCGCCTTCATGACCGACCCCGATCGCGGCATCAGCCGTGCGGTGATCGGCGCGACGGAGAGCCGTCCGATCGTCATTGCCAAGGCAAGCAATGTGATCGGCGACGGCCGCGCGCCGCGTCCGAGCGACAGTTTCGACGGCGGGGCCGTCGACGAGATTCTGGAGAAGGCAGGGATGGTCGATCCCCTGGACAAGCAAACCCATGTCGTCGCGCTGCGCCGCGCGATCGAGCAGGCACGGCCGCAATGAGCACCTGCAACCTCAACGTCAACGGGAGCGCCGTCAGCGCGGAGATCCAGCCGCGGACGCATCTTGCGGACTTTCTCCGCGAGAAGCTCAATCTGACCGGCACCCATCTGGGCTGCGAGCACGGCGTCTGCGGCGCATGCACCCTGCTTGTCGATGGTGTGCCCACGCGCTCCTGCATCACCTTCGCGCTGGCTTGCCAGCAGGCCGAAGTCACGACGATCGAGGGGCTCGACGACGACGAGATCACGCGCGAGCTGCGCGCGGCCTTCACGAGGGAGCACGGCCTGCAATGCGGCTATTGCACGCCGGGGATGGTTGTGTCGGCGCGCGATGTCGTGCTGCGCATGCAGGACCCCAGCGAGCGCGATATTCGCGTGGCGATGAGCGGAAACCTTTGTCGCTGCACCGGCTATGTCGGCATCGTCCGCGCCATCCAGGGTGTGATCGCGGACCGCAGGGGGCGAGGGATCGCGGCGATTCCCAACGGCAACCGGACGCGTCTTGGGCCTTCGGGCTCGGGCAATGCGACCGCGGTGACCGCGGCTGCTGCTCGGCCCAAGACAACCGCCGCACCAACGGCGATAAAGGCGGAAGCTCCGGCAGCGGCGGCGACCTCGCTCAGGGATACGAGCTGGAAGCCGCAAACGACGTTCACGCAGAGCTTCACCGTCGGGCATCCGGTCGATGACGTCTGGAATTTCTTCTCCGATATCGGCGCGGTCGCGGCCTGCCTGCCGGGTGCATCGCTGGCCGGAGAGCCGGTCGACGGTCACGTCGACGGTCAGATCAAGATCAAGGTCGGGCCGATCTCTGCCGAATTTCAAGGCATCGCCGATGTGACGCGCGATGATGCGAGCCGCACGGGCACGATTGTCGGTGCAGGCAAGGACAAGCGCAGTAACTCGTCAACCCGCGGTTTGATCGGCTATGCCGTCAAGCCGGGTGACGTGGAGAACCAAACCAGGGTCGATCTCAGCATTGGCTTCACCTTGACCGGGGCACTGGCGCAGTTCAGCCGCTCCGGCTTGATCCAGGATGTGGCCGGACGAATCATCGCTGTCTTTGTCCAGAACCTCGAGACGCGGCTCTCCCATCGATCGGGTGGAGGCGAGGGCGAGCCGGCCATGGTCAGGGAATTCGACGCCGGCGCGCTCATGCGATCGATGGCGTTGGATTATGTGAGACGAGCGCTTCGATGGCTCTTGCGACGATCCTAGTTGTTCGGCGATAAAAACTCGCCTTTGGCGATGAAATGGACTATCTTACTATCATGAATAAGGTAGTCCCAAATTACGAGCGCAGTCGGGTCCCCCTCTACGTGCAGGTTGCATCGGTCATGCGCCAACGGGTCGAGTCCGGGCGATGGCAAGAGGGCGACAAGATCTCGACCATCGAGGAGCTCGAAACCGAATTCGGCGTCGCGCGCGTTACGATCCGGCAGGCGATCGAGATGTTGCGGAACGAGGGGCTCCTCGACGCGCAGCAGGGACGCGGGACGTTCGTGTCCGGAAGACCCAGGAATCGTCACTGGCTGAACCTGGCCAACGATTTCGAGTCGATGGTCGATTCCGTCAGGAACAACGTCCTCAAGCGCGTTTATGTCGAGGAAAATGCGGATCCGCCCCGGCTCGCCGCGCATGAAGGCCGGCCCGCCGCCAGCTACGCGTTTCTCAGAAGCGTGCAATACAACGAGGACGAGCCGTTTTCGGTCGTCAACCTCCATCTGGCGCGCAACCTCTACCTCAAGGATCGCAAGCGCTTCACCCATACGGCCGCGCTGACGAAGATCATGGAGATGGACGACATAACGCTCGCCCATGCTCATCAGGTCGTGACGATCGGCGTGGCCGATCCCGAAACGGCTGAACTGCTCAAGATCGGCCTCGGCGAACCAACGGCCGATTGTCGCCTGGTGCTGGTCGACAGCAACGACATCGCCGTCTACGTCGCCAATATCCACTATCATCGTAGTTGCTTCGCGCTCCGTTCCGACCTTCTCGAAAAATCGAAGAAGCGAACGAAGGCCTGACGAACGAGCGGGCGCAAGGCCCGCTCCGAGGCCGCGCTGGAGCGTTTTCGAGCGAAGTGGCCACCGGTTCGCGTGAAGAAAACGCGTCAAAACAAGAATCTAGAGCTTCGGTTCTGATGTAATCAGAACCGAAGATGCTCTAGGCGAGGATGCTGGCCGGCGAAGCGCCCACGATTTCCGTGTAGCGCTGTTGGTCGGTCGCACCTTCGGTGTTGATCAGCAGCACGCGCGATGCCTGGTTCAGGCCCAGCGATTCACGCACGGCGCTGCTCTTGGCGGCGCGCCAAAGGCCGGCCAATCCAGCTGCGCCACTTTCGCCGGCCACAATGGCTGGATCATCGCCCGTCGGATGCGCGAGGCGGCGCATCGCTGCCGCGGCATCCTCTTCGCCGACCATCATGAATGCGTCCGCCTTCCGCGACAGGATGCGCCAGGCAACCAGAGAAGGCTCGTAGCATTCCAGCATCGCCATGATCGTCGGCTCGCCATGGGCGATCTTGATCGGCGCGCCCGCGATGGCGCTTTGATAGAGGCACGCAGCCCGTTCGGGTTCGACGACCACGAATGTCGGCCGGCTCTTGCCAAAGACGACATCAAAGTAACCCGCGACCGCGGCGGCGAGGCCGCCGACGCCGGCCTGGATAAAGACGTGAGTGGGCGCCTCCGGCTGCTGCCGGAGGATCTCGTTCAGCATCGCCGTATAACCCTGCATGACCAGTCCGGGGATGCGCTCATAGCCGGGCCAGGACGTATCAGAGACGACGATCCAATGATTGTCCTGGCAGACCTTGTCGGCGACCGCGACGGAGTCGTCGTAGGTGCCGGGCACCCGCACGATTTCCGCGCCGAAGCGGGCAATTGCCTGCACGCGCTCATCCGTGACCCCGGAATGCACGAAGATGACCGCCTTGGCTCCGACCATCTGCGCGCCGGCCGCGACCGATCGCCCATGATTTCCATCGGTGGCGCATCCGACCGTCAGGCTGCGCGCGATCTCGCGTATCGCTGGCGTCCCGATCTCGCTGATATCCACCGCGCGGCCCAGCTTGTTGCCGGCATGCTCCAGCAGTAGCCTGACGACGGCGTAGGATCCGCCCAGAGCCTTGAAGCTGCCGAGGCCGAGCCGATGCGATTCGTCCTTGATATGGATGGACTTCACCTCGAATTCGCGGGCGAGCGCCGGCAGCGATCGCAGCGGCGTTTCCGCGTGGTTCGGTCGGAAGGCGAGAAAGCGCTCGACTTCGCTCGCTTCTTCACGCGCCAGCGTGGCGGCATCCGCCGGGTCGAGCGGTTGGTCGTGAGATGAACTTGTATTCGACAGGAACATTCGAACCGGCCTTCGCGATGAGTTGTTTGGTGGGAGCCGCCGCCGCTGATCGAACGCGTTGTCATCGGGCAGCGTAGCTTGCCAGGATTGGAGATACATACTATCATTGGGATGATGGTTCAATACGGATCTCGTGAGACGGCCGCCTGCTGTCGTCGCTCTAGAATGGTCTTCGGAAAACGGGAAAAATTGTGTGCCAAAAGGAATTGTCTTACTAACGATAGGACATTATAGCTCAAGCAGACGAGGTGACGGATGACCATATCGATCAACTTGAACGCCGACATGGCCGAAGGGTTCGGCGCCTACGACGTCGGTGACGATGCCGGAATCCTCAAGATCATCGGATCGGCCAATATCGCCTGCGGCTTTCACGCCGGTGACCCGCGGGTGATGCGCAACGTCGTGCGCGAAGCCAAGCGCCTCGGCGTCACGATCGGTGCCCATCCCGGTTTCAACGATCTCTGGGGTTTCGGACGCCGGCGCATCGATATGCGCCCCGACGACCTCGAATACATGGTCGCCTACCAGATTGGCGCGCTGCAGGCGATGGCGGCCTACGAAGGCGAGCGGGTCACCCACCTCAAGCCGCACGGCGCGCTCAACAACATGGCCGCCGAAGACGCCGAATACGCGCTCGCCATCGGCCGCGCCATCAAGGCCGTCGATCCGCGCATCATCTATGTGGCTCTTGCGGGGTCCGAGATGGAGAAGGCCGGCCGCAAGCTCGGACTTCCCGTCGCGATCGAAGGCTTCTGCGATCGCCAGTACGATGACGACGGCAATCTGACATCGCGCAAGATCGCA
The DNA here is from genome assembly GCF_054057015.1 of Bradyrhizobium sp. JR3.5. NCBI lineage: Bacteria > Pseudomonadati > Pseudomonadota > Alphaproteobacteria > Hyphomicrobiales > Nitrobacteraceae > Bradyrhizobium > Bradyrhizobium sp. JR3.5. Next base: position 443,636 of record NZ_JBSRYV010000002.1, on the reverse strand, counting down.
GGCTCGGTCATCAAGGATGCGGCGGTCGCCACCCGGCAGGTGCTCGACATGGTGTTGAACAACACCATCACCTCCCGCAACGGCAAGAAGATCAAATGCAAGGTCCACTCGCTGTGCGTCCATGGCGACGAGCCCACCGGCGTCGCCACGGCCCGTGCAGTGCGGGAAGGCCTCGAGAAGGCCGGGGTCAAGCTCGTGCCGCTCACCGAAATGCCCCTCGACTAATCCCGGAAAGGCCACCGAGACATGAACACGAAACCAACGATTGCCATCCTTGGAGGAACCGGAGACTTGGGATCCGGTCTCGCGAAATGCTGGCTTGCGGCCGGTTACAAAGTCATTCTCGGTTCACGCTCCGCGGAGAAGGCCAGGAGCGCGGCCCAGACCATGACCGGCGACGTTGCGGGCGACGACAATTCCGCCGCCGCCCGGGCTGCCGACATCGTGGTCGTTGCGGTGCCGTTCGCGAGCCATGACGCGACGCTGAACGAAGTCAAGGACGTGGTCCAGGGCAAGATCGTCGTGGATGCCGCGGTCCCGCTGGTGCCGCCGAAAGTGTCGGTCGTCCAGCTTCCGCCGGCAGGTTCGGCCGCGCAGATCGCGCAGCAATTGCTCGGACCCGGCGTGCGGGTCGTCTCCGCCTTCCACAATGTGGGTGCAACCAAGCTGCACCAGGGCAGCCGGGCGGATTGCGACGTTCTGGTCTTTGGCGACGACAAGGCGGCGCGCGACGTCGTCATCGGGCTCGCCAACGAAGTTGCATCCGCCGGCATCGACGGCGGCGTGCTGGCGAACTCGGCGGCGGCTGAGGCGCTGACATCCGTGCTGATCGGGATCAATCGGCGCTACAAGGTGCCCGGCGCCGGCATCCGCATCACCGGCCTGTCCGCTAGCCCGGGTACCTGATCCATGCCTGTGGGGACGCGAGTCGAATACATCGCCCTGCAGGACATTCGGCGCGTTGAGCCGGGCGAGGATCTTGCCGCGCTCATCGGGCAAAGCCTGGCCGGGATGTCTCTCGAGCTGCAGCGGGGCGACATCCTCGTCATTGCGCAGAAAATCGTCTCGAAATCGGAAGGGCGGTACGTTCGGCTGAGCGACGTCGAGCCTTCCCCGGCGGCGCTCGAACTCGCGGCGACGGTCGGTAAGGATCCGCGCTTCCTCGAGGTCGTGCTGCGCGAATCCTCCGAAGTCGTCAAGACGCGGCCGAACGTCGTCATCGCCGCGCACCGGCTCGGCTTCGTCATGGCCAACGCCGGCATCGATCAATCGAACATCGAGCACCGTGAAGGCGAGGAGCGCGTCCTGCTGCTGCCCAAAGATCCCGACGGATCCGCGCAGAGGCTGAAGGTCGCGCTGGACGCCGCCGGCGACCTCAATCTTGGAATCATCATCAACGACAGTTTTGGCCGTCCCTGGCGCAATGGTGTCGTCGGCGTGGCGATCGGCGCCGCCGGCATTCCCTCGCTGTTGAGCCAAATCGGCGTCCCCGACATGTTCGGCCGGGCGATGCGCGTCACCGAGGTCGCCATCGCCGATGAGATCGCCGGCGCGACGTCGCTCCTGATGGGGCAGGCGGGCGAGGGGATGCCGATCATTCTCGTCCGTGGCCTTACGCTTGATGGACCGGTTTTACCCGCGGCTGCGCTCGCGCGACCCAAGAGCCAGGACATGTTCCGATGAGTGGCGCTGACCTCAACGTTGTTGCGCTTTGCGGCGGGGTCGGGGGCGCCAAGCTTGCCTATGGCCTCAATCGCCTGCTGGGCGCCAAGCTCGCCGTCATCGTCAACACAGGCGACGACTTCGAGCATCTCGGTCTCACGATCTCGCCGGACATCGACACGGTCGTTTATACGCTGGGCGAGCTTGCCGACGAAGAGCGTGGCTGGGGGCGAGCCGGCGAAAGCTGGAATTTCATGGAGGCGCTCGGCGGCCTGAAGGGCGAGACATGGTTTCGTTTGGGAGACCGCGATCTTGCCATGCACGTCCTGCGCTCGCGCGCGCTGAGCGCCGGCGTGACCTTGACCGATTTCACGGGCAGGATTGCATCGCATCTCGGCATTGAGGCGAGCATCCTGCCGATGACCGACGATCCGTTTGCGACGATCGTCGTGACGGCCGATCAGAAGCTCGCGTTTCGCAACGCTATTTCGTCGAGCTGCAGGCGCGACCCGAGGTGAGGAAGATCGAATTCCAGAGCCCCAGCGGTGGAACGGCGACCAGCGCCGCATTGCGGGCCATCGGCGCCGCGGATGCCATCATTGTCTGTCCGTCGAACCCGTATCTCAGCATCGATCCGATCCTGGCTGTAACCGGTATCCGGGCAGCCTTGGACGCGGCGAAGGCTCCCATCGTTGCAATCTCGCCGCTCGTCGGCGGCCGCGCCATCAAGGGACCGACCGCGAAGATCATGAACGAGCTCGGCGTCGCGACAAATTGCGTCTCGATCGTGAGGCACTATGGCTTCCTCGATGGTCTGGTGATGGATCGCGAGGACCAGGCTGACGCCGATGCGGTCGGCATTCCCGTGCATGCGACGAACACGATCATGCGCTCGAAGGATGAGCGCGTTGAGCTGGCACGCGAGTGTCTCCGATTTCTTGATCGACTCAACGGCTGAGCGAAGCGATGGACGATTCGGAAACCTGGGCCCTGGTGCCTGTCAAACGGTTCAGTCAAGCAAAGAGCAGGCTGGGCGACATCCTGGTGGCGACCGAGCGCACACAGCTGGCGCAAGCCATGTTGTGCGATGTTCTCGGAAACCTGCGGGATACGCGCTCGTTGGCCGGCATCGCCGTGGTGAGCGCTGATCCGGAAGCTTTTGCGATCGCCAAGCGCTACGGCGCGGCCATGATCTTTGATGAGGTCGAGACCGGCGTCAATGCCGCGGTGCAGCGTGGCCTCGATGCGTTCCAACCGTTCGGGCGGCGGGTTCTTGTCGTCCCCGCCGATATTCCGTTCGCCCGTCCGGAGGACTTCGAACACGTCATCCGGTTACTGGACCACACGCCGATCGTGCTCGTACCCGCACTTTACGACGGCGGCACAAATGCTCTGGCGATGCGGTCGCCCGACATGCTGGAGCCTCGATTTGGCGAAGACAGTTTCCGCGCGCACCGCGCTCTGGCGCGGCAGCGACAACTGAGCTGCAGCGTGTTCAAGTCCCATGGCATCGGCAAGGACATCGACTGCCCAATCGATTTTGGTCCGTATCTGATCTCGTCGCAAAACCTCGGAACGACAGGTTCGTTTCTTGATGAGCTTAAAATTGCCGTGCGCTTCGGCATCGACGACCATCCCGTTCCCGTGAGGCTGTTCTGATGACGTCCGTCTTGAATCTCCCGTTCGACCGCCGCCTGTCCCGAAGCGAAGCCTACGAGCTCATAGATCTTGCTGACATGGATGAGCTCCTAATGGCCGCCGCCAACCGAAGGGATGCCGCGCACGGCGATGTCATCACCTATTCGCCCAAGGTGTTCATCCCGCTCACCCAGCTTTGCCGCGATGTCTGTCACTACTGCACGTTCGCTCACGCGCCGCGTTCGAACGTCAAGCCGTATCTCTCGGTCGAGGAAGCGGTCGCGATCGCGAAGGCTGGCAAGGAGGCCGGCTGTCACGAGGCGCTGTTTACGCTCGGCGACAAGCCGGAGCTTCGCTACCGCGTCGCGCGTGAGGAGCTGACAAGGCTCGGCCACGAATCCTCGCTGTCGTATCTCGCCGAAGTCGCCGGGACCGTGTTCGAGCAAACTGGCCTGCTGCCTCACGTCAATCCCGGGATCATGAGCGAGCTCGATCTTGCCATGCTGCGCAAGGTATCGGTCTCGCAGGGGATCATGCTGGAGTCCGCGTCCGATCGGCTTTGCGCGAAGGGCGGCCCCCACTTCGGATCGCCGGACAAGGTGCCTGCCGTCAGGCTTCAGACAATCAAGACTGCCGGTGAGCAGGCCATTCCCTTCACATCCGGAATCCTGATCGGCATCGGGGAGACCAGGGCCGAACGGATCGATGCATTGCTCGCGCTGCGGGACCTGAACGATGCGCATGGGCATCTGCAGGAGATCATCGTCCAGAACTTCCGGCCAAAGGTTGGGACGCGCATGGCCGATGCGCCGGCGCCATCCGTGGACGATCATCTCTGGACCATTGCTATCGCCCGCCTGATATTCGAGCCGGAGATGAACATTCAGGCGCCGCCGAACCTCAGTCCGGCCGCCTTGGGGCGCGTCGTTGCGGCAGGGATCAACGATTGGGGCGGCGTTTCGCCGGTCACGCCGGACCACGTCAATCCCGAAGCACCGTGGCCGCATCTGCGGCTGCTGGAGGCTGCAACGCGGTCAACCGGCAAGCGGCTCGAGAAGCGGCTGCCGATCTATCCGAGCTTCGCGCGCTATCCCTCGCGCTGGCTCGACAACAAGCTGCTGAAGTCGGTCCTCGATCGCATCGATGGGGACGGATTTCCGCGCAGCGACGACTGGCATCCAGGGCACATCGGCGGGCTTCCATCGCGCGAGCTCGGATGGTTGAAATCCGTGCCGCGCAGCGCGCACGGCAGCGAGGTCACATCGGTCATTGCCAGGGCCCAGCGCGGCGATGAGCTTTCGGAGGGCGAGATCGTCAGGCTGTTCCGCGCTCACGAGCGCGACTTTACCAGCATTTGCCAGGCGGCCGACGAATTGCGGATCAGCGTCAACGGCGACGTGGTGTCCTACGTCGTATGCCGCAATATCAACTACACCAACATCTGTTCCTTCAAATGCCAGTTCTGCGCCTTCTCGAAGGGCAAGATGAGCGAGAATCTGCGCGGGCGTCCTTACGACCTCGAAATGTCCGAAGTCGCGCAGCGGGTCACCGAGGCCTGGGACCGCGGCGCCTCCGAGGTGTGCATGCAGGGCGGCATCCATCCTTCCTATACGGGGCAGAAGTACCTGGATGTTTGTCGGGCCGTGAAGGGCGCCGTCCCGTCCATGCACCTCCATGCGTTCTCGCCGCTCGAGATCCATCAAGGCGCGCACACGCTTGGCATTTCGGTTGCCGAATTCTTGCAGGAGCTGAAAGCGGCCGGCTTGGGCACCCTGCCCGGAACGGCCGCCGAGATCCTCGACGACGAGGTGCGCGAGACGCTCTGCGCCGACAAGATCAGGACCCAGCAGTGGCTCGACGTCATGCGCACGGCGCACTCGATCGGGCTCCGATCGACGGCCACCATCATGTTCGGCCATATCGAGCGGTACGACCATTGGGCGCGGCATCTGCTCCGGCTGCGGCGCTTGCAGGCGGAGACCGGCGGATTTACCGAACTCGTGCCGCTGCCGTTCGTTCACATGGAAGCGCCGGTCTATCTCAAGGGCCGGGCACGACCGGGCCCGACATTCCGCGAGGCGGTCCTGATGCATGCGGTGTCGCGCCTCGTGCTCAACCCGCACATCACCAATATCCAGGCGTCCTGGGTCAAGATGGGACCAGAGGGGCTGCGGCACTGCCTTTCGGCCGGTGTCAACGACCTCGGCGGTACGCTGATGGATGAGAGCATCTCGCGGTCGGCCGGCGCCTCGCACGGCCAGGAAATGACGCCGCAGGCGCTCGAATCGATCATCATTTCGGCAGGCCGTGTGCCGCGTCAGCGCACGACGACGTATGGCGTCGCGGATGACGTTCGGAGGCAGCGTTCATTTGACGCGGTCCGCGAGCGGCAGACCAGCACGGGCATGCGATCCGCGGGGTGCTAAAGGACCCGGGGCGAGGCCGTGAGATTCAACAGGGATGATGGAAATGGCGTTTGTGATCGAGCCGAATGTTGTCGACCGGAAAGGCTGGCGGCAAGCCGCGGCGCAAGCGCGCAAACTTAACCTGAGGCTGCCGACCTTCTCGCAGCTCGCGCATCCACCGCTTCCGTCGGCCAGGGTGTGGGAGGACATTGCGGCGGTCGGGCCGGATGAGCCGAGCGCCGCGAACCTCTGGCGCATGCACTGGTACAATGCGGAAGACCGCAGGCGCAGGGACCTGGTGCCGGGCCATATCGTGCTGCCAAAGGAGATCTCCGGCGTCGATGCCAAGATCATCGTGTTGCTCGGCGATCGCTTTCCGATGATCGGCGCGCACAAGGTCCTGCCGGCCTATGCCGCCTTGATCGAGCAGCTCGTGACCGGGCGCTTCGATCCATTCAACCAGAAGGCTGTCTGGCCTTCCACCGGCAATTATTGTCGCGGCGGCGTCGCTGTTTCACGGATCCTCGGCTGTCGTGGCGTTGCCGTCTTACCAGAAGGGATGAGTCGCGAGCGCTTCGAATGGCTCGAGAAGTGGGTGACGGACCCAGGCGATATCATCCGGACACCCGGCACCGAGAGCAACGTCAAGGAGATCTACGACAAGTGCGCGGAGCTCAGTCGGGACGACAGCAACGTCATTCTCAACCAGTTCTCGTCGTTCTCAAACTATCTCATCCACTATGAGTGCACGGGGCGCGCGGCGGAAGATGCCTTCAAGGCGTTCAATCAAGACGATAACCACGAATTGGCGGCCTTCGTTTCGGCAACCGGATCGTCGGGGACGATCGCCGCCGGTGATTTTCTCAAGAGACGCTGGGGCTCAAAGGTCGTAGCGGTCGAGGCGCTCGAATGCCCGACGATGCTTAACAATGGCCTATGGCGAGCACAACATTCAGGGGATCGGCGACAAGCACATTCCGCTCATTCACAATGTCATGAACCTCGACTTCGTCGTCGGGGTCTCGGACCGAACCACGGACCAGCTCAACCTGCTGTTCGGTTCGAGAGCGGGCCGGGATTATCTCGAGACGCGCCGCGGTCTCGAACCCGCGCTGGTGCGCGCCTTTGACCATATAGGCATCTCCGGGCTCGCCAACATCATCGCCTCGATCAAGCTGGCAAAGCAGATGAACTACGGGCCCGAGAAGGCCATTGTCACCGTGGCGACGGACAGCGCTTCCATGTATGGCAGTGAACGCAGGCAGTTCGAAGAGAGCCACTACGCGCGTGGCCTTGATCAGGTGAACGCCGCCGAAATCTTCGGCGCCTGCCTGCTCGGCGCCGCCTCCGACAATCTCATTGAGCTGACGGAGCATTCGCGCCGCGCCGTCTTCAACCTCGGCTACTACACCTGGGTCGAGCAGCAGGGGGTTTCAGTCGCCGATTTTGAGCGGCGCCGTTCGCAGTCCTTCTGGAGCAAAATTCAGGACAGCCTGGGCGAATGGGATCAACTCACCATCGAGTTCAACAAGGAAGCGAATTTGGCGAACGCTTGATCGGCACGCGCGGCATCGTGTCCGTCGAAGGAGTTTCGAAATTGGTCTAGGCGAAAGCAATCGCGCAAATGATGAGCGGCTGCGTCAAATGAGGGCACTGCGAAAACAAAAATAGAGCAGGGCGCCTGCTTGACGACGGATTAGAAGTATCTTTAAGATACTAAGAATAGGATGATAGGATCATCCTGGCGGTGACGAATGGCCGGCACCCATAAGCTGGCGCGCTGCACTGGTGTTTCGTTCCCTAGGCACGGCTCATGCGAGCACAGGAGGAAAGATGAAGCGAGCACACGGATTGATTACGGGCGCGGCCCTCGCCGCGGCGATGTCGACCGCACTGGCGACGGGCGCAGCGGCGCAGACCATCAAGATCGGTGTCACAATGAGCCGCTCACCGGTCCGTTCGCCGCTTCCGGCACCTATGTCGTGAACGGCGCAAAGATTGCCGCCGACGAAATCAACGCGAAGGGCGGCTTGCTCGGTCGGAAGATCGAACTGGTCATCGAAGACAACAAGAGCAATCCGACGGAGGCCGCTGCCGTCGCCGAGAAGCTGATCACCGGCGACAAGGTGCCCGTGATCATGGGTGCCTGGGGCTCGAGCCTGACGCTTGCGGTGATGCCGAAGCTCATGGAATACAAGGTCCCAATGGTGGTGGAGACCTCCTCCTCGAGCAAGATCACGACGTCGGGCAATTCCTACATCTTCCGCATCTCGCCGCCGTCGTCGGTCGAGGCGACCGAGTTCAAGTCTATCATGCCGTCACTCGGCATCAAGAAGGCCGACTTCCTCGTCATCAACAATGACTGGGGCCGTGGATCAGCCGAGGACTTCGGCAAGATCATGAAGGCCCAGAACATTCAGGTCGGCCTCGTGGAGATCATGGATCAGGCCGCCCAGGACATGAGCGCCCAGCTTGCCAAGATCAAGGCAACCGACTCGGACACGATCATGGTCACGACCGCGGTCGAGCAGCTGACCCTGGTGTTGAAGCAGGCCGCAGCGCTCGGCATCACCAAGCGGATCGTCACCACCGGCGGCTCGCAGAATCCGGATCAGCTGATCGAGCAGGCCGGCGCCGCAGCGAACGGCTCCATGCATCTGACGACCTTCGCGCCCTGGTATCCGGACAGGACCCCGGATCCGGCAGCGACGAAGTATTTCCTCGGCGAGTGGAAAAAGCGTGGCTATGCGATCGCCGGCGCGACCGAGAGCTTCCGCGGCTACGACGGAATTCGCACGATCGCCAATGCGATCCAGCGGGCCGGCAAGGCAGAGCCCGCGGCGATCACCGATGCGCTTTGGACGACCGACTTTCCCGGCCTGAACGGTCAGATCAAGTTCCAGAAGCAAGGGCCGACCGGCAAGGAAAGCGGCCAGAGCATGCCCAACCTCTATCTGATCAAGATCGAGAACGAAAAGATCATCCTGTCGGGCTCCTGAGCTCGACGATCGCGGAAGGCGCCACCATAATTGGTGGCGCCTTGGCATTGCCTCGCCCATAAACATGCTCTGAAGAGAGGATCAGCGGTCTTTCGGCCGAAAAAATCAGCATGACCGAGCTTCTGCAACACATCGTCAATACGCTCATTCTGGGCAGCACCTACGCGCTGCTGGGCATCGGGCTCACGCTCATCTTTGGCATCATGCGCGTCGTCAATTTCGCGCATGGTGAGCTTTACTCCTTCGGAGCCTATGCGCTGTATTTCGTCGGCGTGATGCTCGGCCTCAACTTCTTCCTTGCGCTGATCGTGGCGGTCGTCCTGGGCTGCTTTGCCGGTGCGCTGATCGAGGTCGTCTTGCTGCGCCCAATGCGTGGTGCGGACATCGATACGACCATGCTGGTCATGATCGGCGCCATGATCGTGATGCAGAATGGCGAGCAGTTCATCTGGGGTGGTGTCGCGAAGTCGGTTTCGACGCCGTTCCCGGAACTTCCGCTCGTCATTGGTTCGATTTCGGTGTCCTGGTTGCGCCTGTTCGTCTTCTGCGCTGCCCTTGCCTTGATCGGCGTGTCCTATCTCCTGATCAACCGCACAAAACTCGGCAAGGCGATGCGTGCCACCTTCCAGGATCGTGATGCTGCTTCGCTCATGGGCGTCAACATCCAGTTCATCTACATGGCGACGTTCGCGATCGGCTCGAGCCTCGCGGCAGCGGCGGGTGCATTGCTCGGACCCGTCTACGTCATCTCCCCGCAAATGGGTAATCTCGCTTCGCTGAAGGCTTTCGCCATCGTCATCCTGGGCGGTCTCGGCAGCATTGGGGGCGCCACCATCGGCGGCTTCCTGCTGGCGTTGGCCGAGGAGCTTGGTGCCGGATACGTTTCGTCGGGCTACCGCGATGCCATGGGCTTCCTGATCATCATCGTCGTGCTCCTCTTCAAGCCGACCGGCCTCTTTGCACGCGCGGAGCGGATCGGATGAAGCGATTGATCCCCTATATCGCGCTCGCCGCATTCGCATCGGTCCCGCTTTGGCTGCACGATCCGTATTTGCTGAACGCCTTCATCACGACGGGTATCCTCATTGTCGCGGCGATGAGCCTCAATCTCCTGCTCGGATACACTGGACAGCTGAGCCTTGGTCACGTCGCATTCTTTGGAATTGGAGCCTACACCAGCGCGCTGGTGTCGCTGGGCTTCGATGTCGAGTTGATCGGCGGTATCCGCGTGGTTCACGAACCCTGGCCGGTCTGGACCGGGTTTGTGATCGGCACCCTGGTTGCAGCGCTCTGCGGCTATGCCGTCGGTAAGCTGTCCTTCAAGGTGCGGGGCGCCTACTTCGTCATCGTGACCATCAGCTTTGCGGAAGTGGTCCGGCTGGTCGCGCTGAACTGGGTCGAGTTGACCCAAGGGCCGCTGGCCTTGACCTCGATCCCGCCGATGACGTTGGGGCTGCCCGGAGTTGGCTATCTCGATTTCTACAGCAAGCAATCCAACTATTATCTCGTGCTTGCCGTCCTTGTGGGGTCCTACATCGTCATCCAGCGTCTCGTCTACTCCCGCGTCGGGCGCGCAATGATTGCGCTCAAGGAGAACGAGTCGCTGGCAGTCTCGGTCGGGATCGACGTCACCCGCTATTTGGTGCTGGCCGCGGTGTTTTCGGCCGGCATCGCGGGGGCCGCCGGCAGCCTTTACGCCCATTACCTCAAGATCATCGATCCTGACGTGTTTGCGTTTCTTTACACGGTCACGATGGTGATCATGGTGATCTCGGGCGGCAAGGGCACCCTTGCGGGACCCATCGTTGGCGGCCTCATCTTCGGCTTCATTCCCGTCGCCGCCCGGTCTTTCGCTACCCCCGAGATTCAGTGGATCCTCTATGGCCTGCTGATGATCATCATCGTCTTCGTGTTGCCGAAGGGCATTGTCCCCGCAGTCGAGAAGTGGTTCGCAGCGCCTAGCACCCGCGCCGATCCGGAGCCTCTCCAAGCCAAGATGCACGACACGCCATGAGCACCATGCCCTCCAGCGTTCCGCAGCCAGTTCTGTCCGTTGAACATATCGCCGTGCATTTCGGCGGACTGATTGCGATCACCGATATGAGCTTCGTCGTCAACCAGGGTGAGATTGTCAGCCTGATTGGACCGAACGGCGCCGGCAAGACGACGGCCTTCAACGTCATCACCGGCTTTCTGCGGCCGACCAAGGGCGAGGTGCGCTATAAGAATACCTCGCTCAGCAACCTCAAGCCGCATGAAGTCACCTCGCTCGGCCTGGCGCGGACCTTTCAGCGCACGAGCGTGTTCCAGAGCGTGACTGTCTTCGAGAACGTGATGATCGGCTTGCACCGGCGGAGCCGGTCGACATTGCTGGATACGCTGCTCGCGCTGCCGCGCGAAGGGCGCGCGGAGGCGGAGTTGAGGAATCTTGCGCACGAGCTGCTCGAGATCGTCGGGATCGCGCGCCGTGCCGACGAACTCGCCGGGTCGCTGTCTTACGGCGACCAGCGTCTGCTCGGCGTCGCCCTTGCACTTGCGACCGACCCGTCGATGCTTTTGCTGGATGAGCCGGTGTCGGGCATGAACGCGACGGAAACCGCGCGGTTCATGGAGCTGCTCAACAAGTTGCACGGCCGCGGCATGTCGATCCTGCTGGTGGAACACGATGTGCCCATGGTCATGGGCGTCTCCGATCGCATCGTCGTGCTCAACTACGGCCGCATCATCGCCGAGGGGCCGCCTGCGGCGATCCGCGGCAATCCCGAGGTCATTCGTGCCTATCTCGGTGAAGGAGCCAGCCGGCATGCTGCACATTAATGGTCTTGTTTGCCGATACGGCAAGGTCGAGGCTCTCAAGGGCGTCACCTTGTCGATCGGGCAGGGGCAGCTGGTCGCTCTGATCGGAGCGAACGGTGCGGGCAAAAGCACGACGTTGCGGGCGATCTCGGGAATCCTGCCTTCAGCGGCCGGACGGATTACGTTCGACGGCCACGACATTACGAAGTGCTCGGCGCGGGAGATCCTGAGCAAGGGAATCGCCCACTGCCCCGAAGGGCGGCGTGTATTCCCCGACATGACCGTCGACGAAAATCTCGACATGGGCGCGTATCTGCGCTCCGACCGTCGGGAGATCGCGGCGGATCGGGAGCGGATCTTCGGGATGTTTCCGCGATTGGCCGAACGCCGGCATCAGGTTGCCGGGACACTATCCGGCGGCGAGCAGCAGATGCTGGCGATCGGGCGCGCGATCATGTCCAAGCCCAGGCTCATGATGTTCGACGAACCATCGCTCGGCCTTGCGCCCAACATCGTCGAACAAGTGTTCTCGATCATCGATAGCATCAGGAAATCCGGGACGACGGTCTTGATGGTCGAACAGAACGCTTACTCGGCGCTCGAGATGTGCGACTACGCCTACCTTCTGGAGACCGGTTCGATCGTTCTTTCCGGGAGCGGCAAGGATCTCATCGACGATGAACATGTGCGATCTGCCTACTTGGGCGGATGACGGCAGGTGAGCAGGAATGACGAGAATCTCATGGGCGGTGCGGCGCGAGCGAGGGATGAGGTGGGTTCCGACGAATGCCTGGTGCTTCTCGCGTCGTTCATGAGGGTGCGGGATCGAAAGGCTCGTGCTGAGATCGTCAAGTTTGCGCAACGATGCGCCGACTTCGAGCCCGGCGGAATTGTCTCCTTTGGGCTCGAGACGCTGCGCGATTGATGCGTCGGCGTTGCCAAGCCGGAAAATTCTGCGACGCGGGCGGCCACCCTGGGATCGATGACGATCCTCTGGGATATGCCGTGCTTGCGGCGCGGATTTGGTGAATGACCTCGTTGGTTCTCAAGAGTGGTGCTGTGAGTGTGAAGATCGCCGTTGCCAAGGAAATCGATGCGTCCGAGCCGCGGGTTGCGGTTTCGCCCGATACCATCAAGAAGTTCAAGGCGCTCGGCGCCGAGGTCGCGGTCGAGCCGGGCGCGGGCGTCAAGTCGGGGCTGCCCGATTCGGAGCTTGTCGCGGCCGGCGCCACCGTCAGCGCCGACGCGCTCAAGGATGCCGACATCATCATCAAGGTGAAGCGGCCGGAGGCCTCCGAGCTGTCGAAGTACAAGCGCGGCGCGCTCGTGATCGCGATCATGGATCCCTACGGCAACGAGACCGCGCTGAAGGCGATGGCCGATGCCGGCGTGTCGGCGTTTGCGATGGAGCTGATGCCGCGCATCACCCGCGCCCAGGTGATGGATGTGCTGTCCTCGCAGGCCAATCTGGCCGGCTACCGCGCGGTGATCGAGGGCGCCGAAGCGTTCGGCCGCGCCTTCCCGATGATGATGACCGCCGCCGGCACCATTCCGGCCGCCAAAGTGTTCGTGATGGGCGTCGGCGTCGCCGGCCTGCAGGCGATCGCGACCGCGCGGCGGCTCGGGGCCGTCGTCACCGCGACCGACGTGCGGCCCGCCACCAAGGAGCAGGTGGAGAGCTTGGGCGCAAAATTCCTCGCCGTCGAGGACGAGGAGTTCAAGAACGCGCAGACCGCCGGCGGCTACGCCAAGGAGATGTCGAAAGAGTATCAGGCCAAGCAGGCCGCGCTGACCGCCGAGCACATCAAGAAGCAGGACATCGTGATCACCACCGCGCTGATCCCCGGCCGTCCGGCGCCGAAGCTCGTCAGCGGCGAGATGGTCAAATCGATGAAGCCGGGCTCGGTGCTGGTCGATCTCGCGGTCGAGCGTGGCGGCAATGTCGAGGGCGCGAGGCCTGGCGAGGTGGTCGAGACCGACGGCATCAAGATCGTCGGCTACACCAATGTCGCCGGCCGGGTCGCCGCCTCGGCCTCGAGCCTGTATGCGCGCAATCTGTTCTCGTTCATCGAGACGATGGTCGACAAGGCCAGCAAGGCGCTCGCGGTCAATTGGGACGACGAGCTGGTGAAGGCCACCGTGCTGACCAAAGACGGCGCCGTCATCCATCCCAACTTCCAGCCGAAGTAAGGAGAGAAGCCATGGAGCATCTCGCGCAGGCCGTCGATCCGTTCGTGTTCCGGCTGTCGATCTTCGTTCTTGCGGTGTTCGTCGGCTACTTCGTGGTGTGGTCGGTGACCCCCGCGCTGCATACCCCGCTGATGAGCGTGACCAACGCGATCTCCTCGGTGATCGTGGTCGGTGCGCTGCTCGCGGTCGGCGTCGGCATGGTGTCGAGCGGCTCGCCCTGGGCCCGCGGCTTCGGCTTCGTGGCGCTGATCTTCGCCTGCGTGAACATCTTCGGCGGCTTCCTGGTCACCCAGCGCATGCTGGCGATGTACAAGAAGAAAGCCAAGTGAGCGGCGTGCACCTCGGGGTGACGAAGACAAAGGGGGACCTGAGATGAACGCCAATCTGGCTGCTGTTCTGTACCTCGTGGCGGGGGTGCTGTTCATCCTGTCGCTGCGCGGCCTGTCGAGCCCGGCATCGTCGCGCCAGGGCAATTTCTTCGGCATGATCGGCATGGCGATCGCGGTCGCCACCACGCTGGCGAGCCATCCGCCGGCCGACGGCGTGGCCTGGCTCCTGGTGATCGTCGCGATCGCGATCGGCGGCAGCATCGGCGCTGTCATCGCGCGCCGGGTGCCGATGACCTCGATGCCGGAGCTGGTCGCCGCGTTCCATTCGCTGGTCGGCATGGCCGCGGTGCTGGTCGCGGCCGGCGCGTTCTACGCGCCCGAGGCGTTCGACATCGGCACGCCCGGCAACATCCATCCGCAGAGCCTGGTCGAGATGTCGCTCGGCGTCGCGATCGGCGCCCTGACCTTCACCGGCTCGGTGATCGCGTTCCTGAAGCTGTCGGCCCGGATGAGCGGCGCGCCGATCATCCTGCCGTTCCGCCACGTCATCAACATCGTGCTCGCCTTGGCGCTGGTGTTCTTCATCGTCGGCCTGGTGATGTCGGGCAGCGCGCTCGACTTCTGGCTGATCACCATCATCGCGCTGGCGCTCGGCGTCTTGATGATCATCCCGATCGGCGGCGCCGACATGCCGGTCGTGATCTCGATGCTGAACTCGTACTCCGGCTGGGCCGCGGCCGGCATCGGCTTCACGCTCGGCAACTCGGCGCTGATCATCACCGGCGCGCTGGTCGGCTCGTCGGGCGCGATCCTGTCCTACATCATGTGCCACGCGATGAACCGCTCGTTCATCTCGGTGATCCTCGGGGGCTTCGGCGGCGAGACCGCGGCGGCCGGCGGCGGCTCCGGCGAGCAGAAGCCCGCCAAGCTCGGCTCGGCGGATGATGCCGCCTTCATCATGAAGAACGCCTCCAAGGTCATCATCGTGCCCGGCTACGGCATGGCGGTGGCGCAGGCCCAGCACGCGCTGCGCGAGATGACCGACCTCCTGAAGAAGGAAGGCGTCGAGGTGAAATACGCCATTCACCCGGTGGCGGGCCGCATGCCTGGCCACATGAACGTGCTGCTGGCCGAAGCCAACGTGCCCTATGACGAGGTGTTCGAGCTCGAGGACATCAACTCGGAGTTCGCCCAGGCCGACATCGCGTTTGTGATCGGCGCCAACGACGTCACCAACCCGGCGGCGGAAGAGGACAAGACCTCGCCGATCTACGGCATGCCGGTGCTGCAGGTCTGGAAGGCCGGCACCGTGATGTTCATCAAGCGCTCGCTGGCGTCAGGCTATGCCGGCATCGACAATCCGCTGTTCTACCGCGACAACACCATGATGCTGCTCGGCGATGCCAAGAAGGTCACCGAGAACATCGTCAAGGCGATGTAGGGCGGGCGGCAAATGGCGCCAGCCTGTGCCAGGGCCTTGCGATTGGCTAACCCGGAAGCAGATGACCTATGAAGCGCCGGATCCGATCGGGCTCCGCGGCGACAGCGCGCGGCCCAGGATGAGTTCGAGGGAAGGCCACGCCTCACCGGATGACGAGCAAATCCACATCAGCAAGGCCTGGGGCACCGGCATTCGACGCTCACCGTGTTGCGGCTGACCCGCAGCCGCTGTCTCACCAAGCTTATTCGGCTGGACCGGGGAGCCGCCGTCATTGAAGTGAATAACGGGCATGCCGACGGAAATCGACGCGGCCACATCGATCCGCAAGGCGTCCTGGTTGCTGTCCATCGTTGTCGTCGTCCTCATCAAGAGCGAGCGAACCGGCGAATAGTCCATCGTCCTATACATCGTACTATGTGAAGGACGACCGACAAGTTCAAAGTTTCGACGTCCTGTGCCTAAGATCGCAGCGTCTTCCGGCGGCCGGGTGGCATGTGGAAGCATGTGAAAAAGGCGGCCCGCTTCGGCAATGAAGCGGACCGCCATGGATTCGTGCAAGGGAAGTGCTGGTCGACTAGGGCCGCTCGAGCATCCCGCCGCCGAACAGCGTCGGGACGTAACGTGGTGCCTCGATCGCAGCCATGAAGCGATGTTTTGTCGCGACCGGATCGAGTGAGATCGGCGGCCGCACGACTTCGATGTCGGGCTCCGTCGCCAGAACCAGGACTCCGACGCCATCGCGTTTTTCGGCCGAGGCGATGCCGGCGGCGAGTGCGCTCGGCGCATTCAGGTTCTCAGCGTGCTTGATTCCCGAGGCCCGCGCCAGCTGTGCCAGATCGAGCGTCGCGTTGGTCAAGGCTTGGCCGCCGGAAGCCGCGTGAACGCCGTTCTGGATCAGGAGGATGGTGAGATTTGACGGGTTCATCGCGCCAATCGTGACGAGCGCGCCCATATGCATGAGCAGCGCGCCATCGCCTTCGACAGCAATGACGGGACGGTCCGATTGAGCGAGCGCCAGGCCCAGTGCTAGGGGGAGTGTCAGTCCCATGGCGTCTTCGAAGTAGAAGTTTTCCGGCGCGTGATGCAGCGATGCCCACAAATACGAAGCATTGCCGAGCGACGTCACGACGAGCGCGCGAGAAGGCAGACTGCCGGCAAGCGCCCTGTAGTGATCCGCCCGGGTCGATCGTGCATTGGTCACCACTGGATATCCTCCCGACCCATGAGCAGGGCAAACGGACATGAGGCTTCTTCCGCATAGGTTGCGGCATGTTCGACCTGTGGACCGATCGGGCGGTATCGATCGGTGCAGGCATGGGCGAGGCCGATGCCGCGGAAGACCGGCTCCGTCGCTCGGCCCTTCGGCACATGATAGAAGACCGGATCATCCGGCGTGCCGCGGTAGGACACCAGCATCAGAAGCGGAAATTGATAACGCTGCGCGAGCGACACCATGCCCGCACCCATGCTGAGTACGCCGGCATTCTGCACAAGCAGGGCGGTGCGAACGCCACCGAGCCGGCTTCCACAAGCGATCGCAAGCGCCTCCTCTTCATGCGTTGCGCGCACCAGCGTCATGCCCGGCTCCTGGTCGATGCGAATGAGGATTTCGCCCAGCCAGCTGTCGGGGACAGAGACGACGGTGCCGAAACCAAGACGCCTGAGCGTATTGAGAACGGCAGACGGCCGATGGGCCTCTAAAGCTTCCGTCGATATCGTCATCGACTGCCTCCGTGATTTCGACCAACGTGGCGCGCAGGCTAATCGCAAAAGGTACTATTGTCGATAAGACAAACCTATTGCGGGTCGATGAGGCGCCTGATAAAAGGTACTATTAAGCAGATGATAAGTTTAATTTCATGACCGAGGATTGCAGCTGGAGCCGGGCGCTGCATTCCCTCGCTGGAGGGAGACTGCAGCTATGCTTCGCCTTTGGTCCGTGTTGATCGTTGTTCTGATTGCTTTGCCGGCTCACGCACAAGACAAGCTCGTTGTCAGTATCTGGGGCGGCAGTTGGCGCGATCTGGTGGCCGAGACGGTGGCCAGGAAATTCACCGCCGAAACCGGCGTCCCTGTCGAATTCATCACCGGCGGCACCATCGATCGACTGAACAAGGAAAAGCTCGCCAAGGGAAATCCCGAAAGCGACGTGACGTTCACGACGTCGCATGTCGGGTGGCTCTATGCCAATGACGGGTTGTTCGAGACGATCGATACCTCGAAGATCCCCAATGCGAAGAACCTCGCGGACGAGGCGCGGATCAGTCCCTACCATCTCGGCGCCTGGGCCTATGTCTACACGATCGGCTACCGCCCCGATCTGATCAAGGATACCAAGTTCGAGAGCTGGAATGATCTCTGGAAACCGGAGTTGAAGGACAAGCTTGCCGCTCCGGATTTCGATCCCGGTCACATCATTGCGGTCGCCGCCATTCTTGCCGGCGCCGACCCGGCCCATTGGGAAAAAGGCGAGGAGAAGCTCAAGGCGCTCAAGCCAAACTTCAAGGCGTTCTACACCAACGATGCCAACAGCCAGCAACTGCTCGCGAGCGGCGAGACGCCGGTGCAGATCGTGCTTTCGATGAACGCCTACTACATGATCGGGCAGGGCATTCCGATCACGCTCGCGATGCCGAAAGAGGGCGCGGTGCTGGGAATCGACACCGTCGCGGTCATGAAGGGGTCAAAGAAGGTTGACCTCGCATACAAGTTCATCAACGCGCTCTACGACCCCGAAATCCAGGCCGAGATCTCGAAGCAGAAGAAGGGGAGCCCGGCAGTCCTCAACGCGAAGATCGATCCTGAAATCGCCAAGCTTCCGGGTGTCTTCACGTCGGCGGAGCAATGGAAGCAGCAGATCAACATCGACGCCAAGCTGCGCGCCAACAAGACGGCGGAATGGCGCAAATGGTTCGCCGAAAACATCATGAACTGATCCGTTGCCAGATCGGTCCTGCATCATGAATCAGCAGCCATTTCTGCGCATCTTCACGGCGCCGGCGACGCTCTGTGCGATCGGGTTCCTCGCGGCGATGGTTGCGGTTCTGCAATACAGCCTCCGGACCTACGTGCCGGGATCGCTCGACCCCGGCGGGTTCACGCTGGGGAATTTCGCCGACCTTCTCAAACCGCTCTATGCGCGCGTGTTTCTCGATACCGTCGTCGTGTGCGCGATGACCCGCGGTCGTGACGCTGATCGTCGGATATCCGCTGGCCTATGCGCTTGTGCGCGTCGAACAGCCGATCCTCCGCTCCATTCTCCTCGTGATTGTCGTGACGCCCCTGTTTCTGGGCGAGGTCGTTCGCACCTATGCGTGGATCATCGTCCTGGGCAACAACGGCTTCATCAATTCCTTGCTGATGTCGCTCGGCTTCATCGGCAAGCCGCTGCAGCTGATGTTCACGCCATTCGGCGTTGTGGTTGCTCTCGTGCATGTCACGCTGCCGGTCATGGTCATCATGCTGGCTGCCGGATTGTCCCATATCGACCGCGACTATTCCCGGGCGGCTGAAAGCCTGGGAGCCGGTCCGATTCGCGTGTTCCTCACCGTGACATTGCCGCTGTCCTTGCCCGGCGTGGTCGCGGGCACCACGACGGCATTCGCCTGGACGTTCTCGGCATTCGCCACGCCGCAGCTGATCGGCGGCGGCCGCGTCAATATGATCTCCAATCTGGTCTACCAGCTTGGCTTTTCCAGCTTCAACTTTCCCTTCGCCGCGACATTGTGCGTGGCCGGGCTGGCTTTGACCGCCCTGGTGCTTGGACTGCTTCAGCTAGCCTCCCGACCGCTTCAGAAGATGGAGGTGCACTGATGATTCCGCGCTCGACCTATCAGAGAGTGCTCGGCTGGGTCGGATTGTTGACGGTGCTCGTCATCATCGCTTTTCTTGTGCTGCCGGCGGTAGTCGTGACAATCGCCGCGTTCAACGACAAGCCTATCCTGTCATTCCCGCCGCAGACCTGGTCGTGGCGATGGTTTGGTCGGGCCCTCGCCTATGAAGACTTCCGGCAAGGGTTCCTCAACGGCCTGATCGTCACGGCCTGGAGCTCGACGATCGCGCTGTGCGTTGGCGGCATGTTCGCTTTTGTCATCGACCGGTACAAGTTTCCGCTCAAGTCCGCCATCGAAGGAATCCTGATTTCGCCGTTGGTGATTCCGCACTTCACGGTAGGGCTCGGCTTTCTCATCCTCGCGGCGCAAGTCGGCCTGAGCCGCGGTTTTGCGGTCGTCGTGATCTGCCACGTGATCCTGGTGCTGCCGTTCGTGCTGCGCAGCGTGTATGTCTCGCTGAGGAATCTCGATCAGAGCTACGAACACGCAGCATCGAGCCTCGGCGCCGGACCGCTTCGCGTCCTGACCACCGTCACCCTGCCGCTGCTGCTGCCCGGGCTCGTCAGCGGCTGGCTGTTCGCGGCGATCCTGTCGTTCAACGAGTTCACGGCCTCGCTGTTCGTGACTTCGCAGCGGACCCAGACGCTTCCTGTCGCGATGTACAATTACGTGCGCGAGTTCGCCGATCCGTCGATGGCGGCATTGTCGGTCATGTATATCGTCGGCACCGCCGCCTTGATCGCCTTTGCCAATGCGTTCCTGGGCCTCGGCAAGGTCCTCAATATCGAGCAGTCTCACTAGGGAGCACGGATCTTGAAGCCGTCTGCGAATGTTGAAGGGGAACAAGCGGCGGTCCATTTCGACGCCGTGACCAAGCGATTTGACGATGTCGTGGCCCTGAACGCCGTTACGCTCGGCGTTGGCCGCAGCGAGTTCGTGACGCTGCTTGGTCCATCAGGATGCGGCAAGACCACGCTGCTCAAGCTGGCCGCGGGCTTTCTGAGGCCGGACGGCGGTTCGATCTCGATCGAGGGCAAGCGCGTGAATGACATTCCGACCTACCAGCGCGGCATCGGCATGATGTTTCAGAACTACGCGCTGTTTCCGCACATGAGTGTGGCGGAAAACGTCGCCTATGGTCTGAAGACGCGGCGGGTCCCCAGGGTTGAGCGGGACAAGCGCGTCGCCGATGCGCTGGCGCTGGTCAAGCTGAAGGGCATGGAGAACCGCAAGCCCCGGCAATTGTCCGGCGGTCAGCAGCAGCGCGTTGCGCTCGCGCGTGCTCTCGTCATCAACCCGACCGTCCTGCTGCTCGACGAGCCGTTCTCGGCGCTGGACAAGAGCCTGCGGACCTCGATGCAGGTGGAGCTGCGGGAAATTCAGCGCAAGCTGGGTCTGACCACGATCTTTGTGACGCATGACCAAGGCGAGGCCTTGAGCATGTCCGATCGTGTGGCTGTCATGTCCGAGGGCCGTATCAGGCAACTCGGAAGCCCTGTCGACGTCTACCGCAGCCCGGCGGACCCGTTCGTGGCCGGCTTTGTCGGCGACAATAACAGGCTGCGTGGCCAGCTTGTGAGTATGCAGGCCAAGCAAGCGACCGTCGCGCTCGGCGATGCCCTGGTGAAGGTGCCGGGCGAGAGCCTGTCCGGGCTCGAGAAGTCCGCGGCGGTTGACCTCTTCGTCCGCCCCGAGCAGTTTAGCATTGTGGCGCCCGAGGAGCCGTGCGCCATCAAGGGCAGCGTTGTTGCTCGGATCTACCAAGGTGGCCACGTCGATCTTCAGATCGAGTGCGCCGGGGAGCGGCTGCTGGTGCGATCCCCGGGCGAGCAGGCCATTCTGCGCTGGCCAATGGGGGCGCCTGTCGGCATTGCCATTCAGGCAGATCGGTGCTCGGCATTTCCGGCAGCCTGATCGCAGTCGTCTTTCGCAGCGGCGTGCGGGTGAAGGAATCAAGCTTGCGGTATATTGTGGGGCCTGGTTTGGCGGCACCCATCTTGTTGTTTCCTGCGGTGTCGTTGGCGCCGCTGTCACCTGGCATCTGGTCGCGCAACTCTGGAGAGAATACTTGATTCAGACCCAATCGATCACGGCAGCCGAGGCGATCAGCACGTACATCGAGGCAAAGGACCGAAACCTGCCCCAGCTCATGAAGCGTGCGTTCGTGCAGGAGTGTGAGCTCCAGATGCAGCTCCTGACCGACGCAATCTCTTTTCCAAGCTCCGCTCATGGATTGGAGAGCGTCACCGACGTTCTCGTCCGAAGCTTTGGATCGCAGTATGAGAATGTGCGCACCTTCTGCCTCTCGCGCCCTGAGTCCAATCGCCTTCCACAGTTTCAATGCGACTGGCTGGTGGGGATGTCAAACAAGTCCGACGGCGACGTTCGCGTCGGTTGCGGCGAGTACACTTGGGATTTTGATGCCGCCGGCGACGGTCGCGTCAAGCGGCTGCTCATCAAGATTGAGTTCATGTGTGTGCTGCCGGCTGTCGATCAGACGCCCGTCCTGCAATGGCTTTCGGCTATCCCCTATCCCTGGTCGTCATACGGTGAAGCGCGCGCAGGTTTGCCCTCGATCGACGCCTTGATGCCGATTGCTCAATTTCTTCGGCGGGAAGCGCGCAACTGACTTCGGCAGTTGAACGCGGGCGAGCGGTCTATCGATTTCAGACTTCGACGGCGAAAGCCCGCCTGACGCAGCCCAAAAGACGTCGCTCGCCAACCTGCATACAGGCCGTTATGGGCGATGGCGGATGATGGTGTTTGCCACCGTCCGCCTGCGTCGTCACTGCGAGACCAGCTCGCAGCCACCCTCGCCGAGCGGGCGGAAGGCTTGCTCGGCGGGAATCGTCGCGACGATGTCGTAGTAGTCCCATCGTCGGCTCGAGGCCGCCGGTGTCTTGACGCGCGCCAGATACATGTCGTGCACGAACTGGCCATCCGTGCGGACCGTGCCGCGAGCAAACGAATCGGCAACCGGCAGTTCGCGTATCTTGGCTGCGACAGCAAGGCCGTCATCGGAATTTGCGGCCTGCACCGCACGCAAGTAGTGCCGCACGGCCGAATAGACGCCGGCCTGGGTCATGGTCGGCATCCGCCCAGTCTTCTCAAAGAACTTGTTGGCCCACGCCCGCGACTCGGCATCGCGGTCCCAATAGTATGCGGTGACGAACTGCAGGTTCTGCGCGGCGGCAAGGCCCATCGCGTCGACGTCGGTGAGGAACACGGTCGGCGCCACCAATGCCTGCCCGCGGGTGATGCCGAACTCGGCTGCCTGCTTCACCGAGTTGGTCATGTCGGCGCCGGCATTGGCCAGCGCGATCACCTTGGCGCCGGACGCCTGCGCCTGCAGCAGCACCGAACTGAAGTCGGCGGTGTTGAGCGGGTGGCGCACCTCGCCGATCACCTTGCCGCCGCCGTTCTCGACCGCGCGGCGCATGTCGGCGGCGAAGGCGTGTCCGAACGAATAGTCCACCGTGATCAGGAACCAGGTGTCGAGCTTTTGCGCCGTGAGCGCGCGCGCGAGGCCGTAGCCGTTGGTATAGCTCGTGTAGACCCACTGGAACGAGGTCCGGGTGCAGGCCTTGCCGGTGAAGTCCGAGGAGGCCGATGCGTTCAGCACGATCTTGTTGCGTTCCTTGGCGAGAGCGGTCACCGCGAAACCCACGCCCGAATTGGAAATGTCGGCAACGGCATCGACCTTCTCCGTGTCGAACCAGCGCCGCACGATGCCAAGTCCGATGTCCGGCTTGTTCTGGTGATCGGCCGAGACGATCTCGACCGGTGCGCCGCCGATGCTGTTGCCGAACTCCTCCGCCGCCATCTTCGCCGCGACGACCGAGCCTTCGCCGCCGAGGTCGGCATAGGCGCCGGAGCGGTCGTTGAGGATCCCGATGCGGATCACATTGTCGGACATGGCGGCGTGCGCGACGTGAATGTGCAGCAGCGTCGCCGTCATTGCCGCGCATAGCTTTCTGAGAGTGGTTGTCATGGTCGGGTGCTCCTCCGGAGGTCGTGTTGTTTGCTGTTTGGTTTTGTTGCGTGATACGCAATTTGCTCGTGCATCGATGCGAAGAGCCACGGGCATCTTTCAGCATCGGACACAACAAAATTGCTTGTAGAGCAATTTCTATTGACAAGTAAGCAAATTCGGGAGAGGGTCGAAGCAATGAAAACGCAGGACGAGACGCTGGCGAGGCTTGGAGCACGCATTCGCTCGCTGCGGGAGGAGCGTGGCATGAAGCTGAAGGATCTGGCCGACACCACCGGGCTGTCCGACGCCTTCGTGTCGCGCCTCGAGCGCGGGCAGGTGTCGAGCTCCGTTGCCAATCTGATCCAGATCGCGCAGGCGCTCGACATTGGCGTCAGCGAATTGTTCGCCGCGCCGCAGGACCAGTCGCGCAGCCACGTCACGCTGCATCGCCATGGCGACGATGGTGAAGACCAAAGCATCCCGAGCACCGGCTATCGCTGGCGATTGTTAGCGGGCGGCATGCCGAACGACGATCTGGAGGTGTTTCACCTCTCGTTCCCGCGCAAGAACCGGATGGACCTGATGGTGTCGCATCCGGGACAGGAATACTGCTACGTGATCAGCGGGCGTATCCGCTTCCACGTCGGCGCCGAGGTGTACGATCTCGCGCCCGGTGAAGGCATTTTCCTCAATTCCGAGCTGCCGCACCGCGCCGACAACATCAGCGAGGACGAAGCGCGCATTCTGATGGTGGTCGCGAAGTCGCCGCAGAAGGCCGAGCATTTCGACTGGTGGCGCGTGCCGAGCGCAGCCGCCCCGCCTCGATCACCCAAGAGCAAGCCCCAAGGAGACTGATCCATGCAGACCGCAACCGCGACCGGCAGGCACCTGCCGTATGAGGCGAAGCACATCGACGATGTGGAGTGGGAGACGATCCGCTGGCCTGGCGAGACCGGCAAGATGCTGTTCCACCCGCGGCCCGAGCGGCCGACCGAGCCGAACGCGGGCATCCTGCGGCTGGAGCCGGGCGCACATCATCCGATCCACAATCACGAGTTCGCGCAGGTCTGGTACATCCTCAGCGGTGAATTCAGGATCGACGACAATCTCTACACGCCGGGCACGATGATCTTTCATCCGGACCCGCATTTCGAAGGCAAGTTCGAGACCGCGACCGGCGGCGATATCCTGATCGTGCAATATCCCGGTCCGACCACCGGCGGGCGGCCGATCTATGCGGGGCGCTTCAACATGGAGCAGCGTCGCGACATCGCCGAAGAACGCACCGATCTCTGATCAATCGGCGCAACGGACGACAGGCCATGGCGCTGATCACCTATCTCACCACCATTCGCTTCGGCTTCGGCGAGGCGGACGCGCTCGGCGACGAGATCGCAGCGCTCGGTATCCGTCGGCCGATGGTGGTCACCGACCGCGGCATTGTCGCGGCCGGCCTGGCAGAACGCGTGACCGCTCCGCTCGGCACTGCGCATGTCGTGTTCGACGCGACGCCACCGAATCCGACCGAACGTGCGACGCTGCAGGCGCTCGCACGCTATCGCGAGGCTGGATGCGACGGCCTCGTCGCGCTCGGCGGCGGCTCGCCGATCGATCTCGCCAAGGCGGTGGCGCTGCTCGCCACCCATGCAGGCCCGCTGGCGCAATATGCCGCGATCGATGGCGGCGTCGCGCGGATCACCGCCGCCGTCGCGCCGGTGATCGCGATTCCGACCACTGCCGGCACCGGTAGCGAGGTTGGCCGCGCGGCCCTCATCACGCTCGAGGACGGCCGCAAGGTCGGCCTGATCAGTCCGCATCTCATCCCGGCGCGGGCGATCTGCGATCCGCTGCTGACGCTCCGCCTCCCGCCGGCACTCACGGCTGCGACCGGCATGGACGCACTGTCGCATTGCGTCGAGACCTATCTGTCGCCGCGCTTCAATCCACCGGCGGATGCGATCGCCCTCGATGGCGCGGCGCGCATCGTCGGCCATCTCAAGCAGGCCGTGAGGGAGGGCGATGACCGCGACGCCCGCGCCGAAGTGATGATGGGCGCGCTGCAGGGCGGCCTGTGCTTCCAGAAAGGCCTCGGCGCGGTGCACGGGCTGTCGCACGCGCTTGGCAGCCTCGCATCGCCGAGCCTGCATCACGGCACGCTCAATGCGGTGCTGATGCCTGCAGTGATGCGCTACAATGGTCCGGCGATCGCGGGCAAGCTGCCGCGGCTGAGGCTGGCGCTCGGTCTGCCCGAAGCTGCCGACATCGCCGCGTTCTTCGATGCTCTCAATGCCGAGCTCAATCTGCCGCGCGGCCTGCGTGCCATGGGTGTGCCGGCCTCGGTGCTGGACGACATGGCGGAGAAGGCGGCGAGGGATCATTCCACCGCCACCAATCCGCGTCCTGTGGATGCCGACGGCTACCGCGCCATTTTCCAGGCGGCCTGGGAGTAGTTGACCGTAGCGAGATGATGTGGCGAGCGGCGATGCCGCAGGGCTCGATCGACGCGGCGCGCATGGGTCCCGGAGCCAGGGCTTTGATCTAATCAAGGCTTTGATTCGAATGGTGGGCCCGGCAGGACTCGAACCTGCAACCAGACCGTTATGAGCGGGGCGAATATCCGGAAAATCTGAGCATTTTCAACGATTCTTGAGCCCGTTCGTGCATGTTCATGCCCGTTTGTTCATGGGATTTCTGTGGGATTTCTGGTGGGCGGCGATGAATTCCCGATCGACCTGAAACCGGCTTGGCCCCGGGGTCCCGAAAGTCCGCTGTTGGAGCCACAGCCGACTAGCCTTCGTCGAGTGCGATGTCGGCGAGCACCTCCGAGCTGACGCACGCTCATTGCCGCCGTGCCAGGGCAATTGCCGCTCACAGGTCTTTGACAAAGTGCTAGGCTGCTCCTTGCCTCAGCGGCGTGGTTAGTCTGGCCGCTCGGAGGGCGCCGTGACTGAGCAGCGGGTTCAAAGACGACTGGCGGCGATCTTGGCTGCCGACGTGGTCGGTTACTCAGCGTTGATGCAACGCGCTGAGGAAGCCACTTACGCCGAGTTCGAGCGGCTGAAGCGCGAAGTAATCGAGCCTAGCCTCTCCCGCCACGACGGGCGACTGATCAAGACCACGGGTGACGGCGCGTTGGCCGAGTTCGCAAGTCCATCGGCTGCGGTGCGATGCGCGGTGGAGGTACAGGAAAGCATCGCGTCAGGCCGAAGCTCCCTTACGCTACGGATTGGCGTCAATCTTGGGGAGGTTATCGTTGGGGCTGACGGTGACCTTTTTGGCGACGGGATCAACATCGCTGTCCGGCTAGAAGGGGGCGCCGATCCAGGGGGCATTCTGATTTCCGAAAAAGTGCACAGCGAAGTCGAAGGCAAGCTGGACGTTGGCTTCGAGGACCGGGGCGAACAGCAGCTCAAGAACATCTCCAAGCCGGTCCGCGCTTTTACCGTACGCGCGGGAGCGCATAGCCCGCTAAGCGAGAGGCTAAGTGCGGCCGCGCCACTTCCAGATAAGGCCTCCATCGCTGTCCTGCCGTTCGAGAACCTGAGCGGCGATCCCGAGCAGGAATATTTTGCAGACGGAATGGTCGAGGAGATCATCACGGCGCTCTCGCGATTCAAATCGCTGTTCGTGGTCGCTCGCAACTCCAGTTTCACGTTCAAGGGCAGAGCCGTCGATATCAAGGAAGTCGGACGCAGGCTTGGCGTCCGCTATGTCCTTGAGGGAGCTGTGCGCAAGGCGTCCGGGAAAGTTCGCATCACCGGGCAATTGATCGATGCGGTGACGGGCGCGCACATTTGGGCGGACAGGTTCGAGCGTAACCTGACAGACATCTTCGCGCTCCAAGACGAAGTAACGGTCGCCGTTGTCTCAGCCATTCAGCCAAGATTGCTTCAAACAGAAATTGCAATGGCGACGCGGCGGCGACCGGATAACCTCACTGCCTATGATTATTATCTCCGAGCTTTACCGCACTATTACCTATCGACCCGCGAAGCGTTGGCCGAGGCGATCAGGTTGGCGGATCGGGCTTTAAAGCTGGACCCTCGGTTCGGCTTGGTCGCGGCTCTGGCAGGTCTCTGTCACTCGCGAAACGTCATTTTTGGTTATGCCATCGATCCTCAATTCGAACGCAACGAAGCGGTTCGGCTTCTTCGGTGGGCATTGAGCGTCGACGATGGTGATCCAGATACATTAGCATCGGCTGCCTTAACCTCGGCTTACACGGTCGGCGATCGTGAAAGCGAGATCGAAATGGCGGACCGGGCGGTCGCGCTCAATCCCAATTCATATCGGGCATGGTTCAGCCGAGGCTGGGTTTATAACGCTGCGGGGCTGCCGGAGGAAGCGGTCCGAAGCTTTGAACGTGCTATTCACATGAGCCCGCTAGGCCCGGAGCTACACCAGCCGCTTGTTGGGATGGGGATCGCCTTTATTGAGCTTGGTCGCTTCGACGAGGCCATCATCGCAGCGAGGAAGGCCATTCGTCGGAACCCCTCGTTTTCGTCAGCTTACCGGTGTCTCGCGTCCGCTTTCGCGCATCTCGGACGCGACGCTGAGGCGCGTGAGGCGGCGGCGCGTCTGCTTGAGACCGATCCCACATTTGCAATATCCGCATGGATGGCTCGGGCGTCCGCGTACGGGCAATCGGGCTTTAAGGTGCTTGTTGAAGGTCTTCGGAAAGCAGGGCTGCCCGAGTAGCTCTCCAATTGCGACGAGGTGATCCCCCGGCGCCTCGTTGATCAACCTGCGAACAGACCGTTGCAGTTTCGGGGTGGGCTTCAGCACCGAGGACAGTGACCGACAAGTGTTTGATCTTGCTGTGGTGGGCCCGGCAGGACTCGAACCTGCAACCAGACCGTTATGAGCGGCCGGCTCTAACCATTGAGCTACAGGCCCCGCCGCCTTGCGGGCCGCGGCCGGCAACGGTGCGGGCTCCGTTTACAGGGTGCGTGGGGTTTCGGCAATGCCACCCCCTGGCCCTGCGCCACCGCGGTCGTGCCGCCACGTCGCACGGACGGCATCGCTGGAACACCGGCCCGGCAGCCATCTACCGTGACCATCCGGCGCGCTCCACGATCGGCGCCTTAGTCCACCGAGACGCCGGCGAACTCCACCACCTTGCGCCATTTCTCGGTCTCGTCGGCGACCAGTCTGCCGAATTCGGCCGGGGTCATCGGCTTCGGGATGCCGCCGACCTCGGCGAGACGCGCCACCAGCTTGGGGTCCTTCAGGGCCTCGCCGACCGCCTTGTTGAGGGTATCGATGACTTCCGGCGGCGTGCCCTTCGGCGCTGAAATGCCGTAGAAGCCGACCGCCTCGAAGCCCGGCACGGTCTCGGCGATCGCCGGCACGTCAGGCACGCCCGGCCAGCGCTGCGGCGAGGTCACGCCGAGCGCACGGACGCTGCCGCCGCGCGACTGCTCCAGCGCCGACGGCAGGTTATCGAAGATCAGCTGCACCTTGTTGGAGATGATGTCGGGGAAGGCGATCGCGGATCCCCGATACGGCACGTGCTGCATGTCGCACTTGGTCATCGCCTTGAACAGCTCGGCCGACATATGCACCGAGGTGCCGTTGCCGGATGAGGCGTAGGCGATCTTGCCCGGATTGGCCTTGCAGTAGTCGATGAATTCCTGAACCGTCTTCACCGGCATCGCGTTCGAGACCACCAGCATGTTGGTGAGCTGCATGATGCTGGCGACCGGGGTTGTGTCGCGCAGGAAGTCGTAGGGCAGCTTCTTGTAGAGCGAGGTCGAGATCGCGTTGTTGGGCGCGACGAACAAGAGCGTATAGCCATCCGCCGGCGAGTTGATCGCAGCGGCGGCTGCGATGTTGCCGCCGGAGCCGGCGCGGTTCTCGACCACGAATTGCTGGCCGAGATGATCCGACAGCCACTGGCTCATGATGCGCGCCACGATGTCGACCGGGCCGCCGGCGGCAAAGCCGATCAGCCAGCGCACCGGGCGGTTCGGATAGTCGGATGCGGAGGAAGGCGCAACGGAGGCAAGGCAACATATCAAGCCAAGCAACGCGGCACGTGCGAACCGGAACATCGTCTCTCCCGTCATTTTCTCGTGACTGTTGCCATCATGGTTTCACAAAACGCTGGCTTTGCCTACGACCCCGCCCGTGCGACGATAGTCGCGCTCATGTGCAATGCTTGAGGCTCGGGATGAAATTCGCTGTTATGATCTGCGCCAGCGCGCTGCTGCTCGCGGGCGGCGCGGCGGCGCAAGAGGGGAGCAAGACCATTTCCAAGACCACGATCAGTTTCGCCACGGCGACGCCGGGCGGCGGCTTTCCGCTCTATGGCAATGCCTTCGCCGAGGTGATGAACGCGGCCGATGCGACGCTGTCGATCGAGCCGCGCAAACACCAAGGGCTCCAACGAGAACATCCCGCTGCTCGAGACCGGCAGCGTCGACATCGCAACCGTTGCGGGCGAGCCGTCCTATGAGGCCTTCATGGGCATCGGCCGGCCGAAGGCCACCAAGCTGAAGATCCTCACCGCGATGTATTCGAGCCCGGGCATGTTCGTGGTGCGTGCCGACAGTCCCTACAAGACGATCCAGGACCTGGTCGGCCAGCCCGTCGCGTTCGGCGCCAAGGGCTCCGGCCTGCCGATCCTGTCGCGCTACATCCTCGACGGCATCGGGCTGAAGCAGGACGAGGACTTCAAGTCGATCTATCTCGATCGCGCCGGCGACGGGCCCGCGATGGTCGAGGACGGCCGCGCTGCGGCGCTGTGGGGCGCCGGCATTGGCTGGCCCGGCTTCACCAAGATGGCCGAGAGCACGACCGGCGCTCGCTTCATCGCGCCGACCGCGGACGAGATCGCCCGCATCCGGGCCAAGCACACGTTCCTGAAGCCGCTGACGATCCCCGCGGGCAGCTATCCGAAGCAGAGCGAGGCAATTTCTTCGGTCGGCTCGTGGAGCTACATCCTGGTGCGTGAGACGTTGCCCGACGACGTCGCCTACCGGCTGGCGAAGACGCTGCACGGCATCGAGGCGACGTTCTGCAAGAAGCTCGCCCAGGCTTGCGAGACCACGGCAGCGAACACCGTCGCCGCCGCGCCCGATATCAATCTGATCCACCCCGGCGTGCTCAGATATTTCCGCGAGATCGGGGTGACGAAGTGATCTTTGCGGAGACGTTATCGCGTCTCCGCAAAGCTCATTCCGGGATGGTCCGAAGGACCAGACCTCAGATGCACAATTGTGCATCGGGGAATCTCGAGATTCCGGGTTCGCGCGTTGCGCGCCCCGGAATCACTGCTTGCGCAGTCACTTCTTGATCAGCAAACACGCCGGGTCCGGTGGGCCGAACGCGTCCTCGCCGGAGATCTTGGCCAGGATCTTGTAGTAATCCCACGGATACTTTGACTCGGCCGGGGTCTTGACCTGCACCAGCCAGAGATCGTGCACCATCAGATTGTCCTCGCGCAGTCTGCCGTTGCGGGCGAAGAAATCCTCGACCGGCTTCTCGCGCATCTTGGCCGCGACCTTGAGCGGATCGTCGGTGCCGCTGTCTTTGATCGCGTTCAGATAGGCGGTCACCGAGGAGTAGACGCCGGCCTGCCACATCGTCGGCATCCGGTTCATCTTGGCGAAATAGCGCTTCGACCATTCCCGGGTCTTGTCGTCCATGTCCCAGTAGAACGAGGTGGTCAGCAGCAGGCCCTGCGCGGCCGACAGGCCGATCGAGTGGATGTCGGTGATCAGCGCCAGCAGCGCCGCCATCTGCTGCCCGCCGGCGAAGACACCGAACTCGGCGGCGGTCTTGATCTCGTTGGTGTTGTTGGGCGGTCCGCCGGCAATGCCGATGATCTTGGCCTTCGAGGCCTGCGCCTGCAGGATGAAGGACGACAGATCGGGCGTCGCAAACGGCGGCCGCACCGCGCCGAGCACCTTGCCGCCGTTCTTGGTCACGATCGCGGAGGCATCCTTCTCCAGCGAGTGGCCGAACGCGTAGTCGTCGGTGATGAAGAACCAGCTGTCGCCGCCGCGCTTCACTACTTCCTGCGCGGTGCCGACCGCGAGCGCGCGGGTGTCGAACACCCATTGCATCGCATAGGGCGAGCAGAACTTGCCATGGAAGTCGGTCGCGCCGGTCGAATGCGTGATGAACAGCTTCTTCTTCTCGTTGGCGATGTTCTGCACCGCGAGCCCGACCGCCGAGACCGGCACGTCGACGATCAGATCGACCTGATCGACGTCATACCAGCGCCGCGCGATGGTCGCGCCGATGTCCGGCTTGAGCTGGTGATCGCCGACGATCACCGAGATCGGCTTGCCGAGCACCTTGCCGCCGAAATCGTCGACCGCCATCTGCGCGGCGGTGACCGAGCCCTGTCCGGTCGGCGTCGAGGCCGGGCCGTTCATGTCGGTCAGCACGCCGATCTTGACGATGTCGTCGGATACCTGCGCCGATACGGCCGAGGACGCCAGCAGCGCGGCTGCGAGCGTCCCGAACATGGCTAGTCTGGTGGCGATCATTCTGTCTCCCTCCTGAATTGGCGCATTGGCCATTATGGTTGTGCCGGGCCTCCGGGACCCGGTCATATTGGTTTCTTTTGCAACTACTTTGGGGTCCGCGTCAACGCGCCATCGGTCTAATGGCGGTGCCCGGCGCAAACCGGTTTCTTTCGGGACCGATTCAGTCCATAGCGGGCCATGATCACCGCCCAGCGCCTTCCGGCTTCGCTCACTCCGCTCGATGCGGCGCTGGCCGCCGTGCTGCGCGACCTCGCGCCGGTCCAGCCGATCGAGCTGCCGCCGGCCGATGCACTGCGCTGCATTGCAGCCGAGATGCCGGCCTTGCGCGCCTATCCGCCGCACGATGTCGCCGTCAGCGACGGCTGGGCGATGCGCGCCAATGACCTGGTCGGCGCGTCGTCCTATGCGCCGCTGCCGCTGGCCGGACTCCCGGTCTGGGTCGCGGCCGGCGCGGCGATGCCCGATGGCACCGACTGCGTGGTCGATGCCGATGCCGTCGACACCTCCGGTCCGCTTCCGCAGGTGCTCGCCGAAGCCATCCCGGGGCAGGGCGTCCGGCGTGCCGGCAGCGACATTGCGGCTGGGCGTGCCGTGATGCCGGCGGGAGAACCGCTGCTGCCGCGCGACCTGCTGCTCGCGCGCGCGGCCGGACTGGAGCTGTTGCGCGTCCGGCGGCCTCGGCTTCGCATCGTCAACATCTGCAATGGCCAGCTGACCGCGCAACTGATCGCTGACACCGCGCGCCTCGCGGGCGCTGAGATCGTCTATGCCGAGGCGGCGCCCGATGTGGGAGCGATTGCAAACGCGCTCGAGGCAGATGGTTGCGATCTCATCATCACGATCGGCGGCACCGGCGTTGGTCACACCGATGCGGCGGTGAATGCGCTGGCGACGCGTGGAGCGTTGGTCGCGCACGGCATTGCCCTGCAGCCCGGGCGCACCACGGCGGTCGGCCGGGCCGATGCAACGCCGGTCGTCGCCTTGCCGGGCACGCCGGATCAGGCTTTCGCAGCCTGGTGGGCGATTGCGCTTCCGGTGCTCGATCGCCTGTCGGGCCGGCGCCCGCGCAAGACGCTCGCCCTGCCGCTGGAACGCAAGATCGCCTCCGGCGTCGGGATCGCCGAGGTCGCGCTGCTGACGCGTCAGCAGGATTCTCGGCAGGGCTTTCAGCACGGTTCCTGGGCGGTGCTTGCGACCGGGGACCTGTCGCTCGATGCCATCGCGCGCGCCGAAGCCCTTTTGATCGTGCCTGGCGCCGCCGAGGGTTTCGCTGCGGCCACGGTTGTCGATGCCTATATGTTGCGGGAGTGAGTTCCCGAGATGACCAACACGTTCACGCCGAAACCCAACCCGTCCGTCGAGCAGGATCAGTTCCTGACCATCCTGTCCCGCGAGGAGGCGAT
Organism: Bradyrhizobium sp. JR3.5; assembly: GCF_054057015.1. Classification (NCBI taxonomy): domain Bacteria; kingdom Pseudomonadati; phylum Pseudomonadota; class Alphaproteobacteria; order Hyphomicrobiales; family Nitrobacteraceae; genus Bradyrhizobium; species Bradyrhizobium sp. JR3.5. Next base: position 410,469 of record NZ_JBSRYV010000002.1, on the reverse strand, counting down.
CGCGCGCTTCGAGGCGGCGATGTTCCCGCGGCAATTGCCGTCCGAGACGCGGCTGCTCGCTGACGCGCTCGGGCGTGCGCTGGCGGAGGACGTGGTGGCGCCGATCGACGTGCCGCCGTTCGATCGCTCCAATGTCGACGGCTTTGCGGTGCGCTCCGCCGATCTTGCGTCCGCCGGCGAAGCCACGCCGGCGCAACTCGTGCTGAACGACGAGATCATTTCGTGCGGCACCGCGCCGACCCGGCCGGTGCTGCCGGGCACCGCGACCGCGATTGCGACCGGCGGTCCGGTGCCGCGCGGCGCCGATGCGATCGTGATGGTCGAGCACACCCAACCCGCCGGCAATGGCGCCATCGAGGTCCGCCGCGCGGCGTCGCCCGGGCAGTTCGTGTCCTATGCCGGCTCTGACATCGCGCGCGGCGAGGCGCTTTTGCGCGCGGGAACGATGATCCGGTCGCGCGAGATCGGCATGCTCGCGGCCTGTGGCATTGCCGACGTTCAGGTGGTGCGCCGTCCGCGCGTTGCGATCCTCTCCACTGGCGATGAACTGGTGCAGCCGGGTGAGACGCTGCGGCCGGCCGCGATCTACGACACCAATGGCGCGATCGTCACCGCGGCGATTGCCGAGAACGGCGGTGATGCGGCGTTCCTCGGCGCGATCGCGGACAATGAGGCGATGCTCGAAGCTGCGATGCGCAAGGCGCTGGCGGACAGCGACATGCTGGTGCTGTCGGGCGGCACCTCCAAGGGCGCAGGCGACGTCTCGCACCGGATCATCACAAGGCTCGGCAAGCCCGGCATCATCGCGCATGGCGTGGCGCTGAAGCCAGGCAAGCCGCTGTGCCTTGCGGTCTGCGACGGCAAGCCGGTGATCATCCTGCCGGGCTTTCCGACCTCGGCGATGTTCACCTTCCACGACATGATCGTGCCGGTGCTGCGGCGGATGGCCGGCCTGCCGCCGCGCTCGGATGCCAGGGTGGCGGCGAAAGTGCCGGTGCGGATCGCCTCCGAGCTCGGACGTACCGAGTTCGTGATGGTGTCGTTGGTCGAAGGCGCCGACGGCCTGATCGCCTATCCCAGCGGCAAGGGCTCGGGCGCGATCACCTCGTTCGCCCAGGCCGACGGCTTCTTGAAGATCGAGGCGCTCGCCGACCAACTGCCGGCCGGCAGCGAGGCCGAGGTGACGCTATTCACGCCGCATGTGCGGGTGCCCGATCTCGTCATTGTCGGCAGTCATTGCACCGGGCTCGATCTCGTCACCGCACCGCTGGCGCAGGCCGGCCTTGTGGTGCGTTCGATCGCGGTCGGCAGCCTCGGCGGACTCGCCGCCGCCAAGCGCGGCGAATGCGATCTCGCCCCCATCCATCTGTTCCACGACAAGACCGAGACCTACAACACGCCGTATCTGGCCGACGGCCTCGAGCTCGTGCCGGGCTGGCGGCGCATGCAGGGCATCGTGTTCCGCAAGGACGACACGCGCTTTGCCGGCCTGAGCGCAGAAGAGGCGGTGCGCGCCGCGCTCGCCGATCCCGCCTGCATCATGGTCAACCGCAACCAGGGCGCCGGCACGCGTATCCTGATCGATCGCCTGCTGGCAGGCAGCCGGCCCGACGGCTACTGGAATCAGCCGCGCTCGCATAATGCGGTTGCGGCCGCGGTGGCGCAGCATCGCGCCGACTGGGGCATGACCATCGCCCCGGTCGCCCGTGCGTCCGGGCTCGGTTTTATTCCGCTTGCCGAAGAGCACTACGACTTCGCGCTGGTGACGGCGCGCAAGCAGCGGCCGGCGGTACAGGCCTTTCTCGACGCGCTGGCATCGGACGAGGGCCGCGCCGCGTTGACGGCGGCAGGGTTCAGGCCGGCGTAGCGGCGATTGTTGGCGTCTGCATGGTAGATTCAAGAACGCTGCAGACATCACCGCAGACATCACCGCTGTCGTCCCGGCGAAGGCCGGGACGACAGTGAATGTGTGGCGCGGCCGCGGAGTCATGGACTCGCATTCTCGCGACATGATTTGTCCGAGTTTTGCTTCTTGCTTCGCCCTCTCGCTTGGCAGAGGGCGCAGGGAAAGCCGGGTGCCGATCGCACCCATGGGCCCCGTGCAAAGGTAGAAAGCACGGGGGTAGGACCACAGGTGTAACCGGAAACAACCCGGCTTTCCCTGCACGATGGCCCCGTCGGGTTGTTTTGCCGCAGGTCTCGGTGCGACTGCGGATCCGGCTCAGTGCCGCATGGCCGTCTCAACGAACTCCAGCACGGAGCGGGGGACCTCATCGTATTCGACGAAGCGGCGCCGAAGCTCGTCGGCAATATCGGTCGTGACGTCGCGCGACCATCCTTCGCTGGTATTGAAGGCCACGATGCGGACCGGATGGCTGTAATGGTCATCCAGCAGGCGGCGGATCAACGTTTTCCGGTCGCTGCCTTCTTCATCGGTTTCGCACCAGGCGCGGCCAAGCCGGCCAAAATCGTTCAGCACCAGATAGGTGTCGTGGTCGATTTGGTGCGGCACGATCGAAGGTGAGCGAGGCATGGCTGGTGCTCCGGCACCGCACATTATCGTGTTCCGGTCGCCCCGTGCATTGGAAACTTCGAGGTATATCCGCTGGATAGTCGGATGGCGCGTGGCGTGATCGATCCTGGGGACGCCCGGCGACGGCACCGGCTTCCAGTGGCCCTCTTAGGAGGCTGCCCGATCACTCGCGCAGCTTGCGGTCCAGGAAGCCGACATAGGAATTGTCCGGGTCCAGCTTGACGGCCAGGCGAAGCGCGGCACGGGCGGCGGACTTGTCACCCTCAGCCGTGGCTTGGTGCTCATCCAGAATCGCATTGGCCACCGTGCGCGCGGTGTCGAGACGGGCCTCGTCGATGGATTTGTCGGCAAGATAAGTTTCCACGGGCTCGCGGAGGCGCTTCAGTTCGTCCACGCCGACCGAACTCAGCGGATACCAGTTGTAATATTCGAGACGCGGCCGATCATCCGTGAGGCTCGGCACATCCCTGACAAAGGCCGCGAGCTTTTCATCAGCGGCGATGAACGTCGCCAGGAAATCCTCGGGCGAGCGCAGGCCGTTGGCTGTCAGGTCTTCAGCCACTCCAGGCTCCGACATGCGCGTGGCGAGCACGCGAGGATCGATTTTCAGCGGTTCATCGGAGGCGATGGCCACGCCTTCCATTCTGGACGGCAACCACAGGGAGACGTGCTTGAACTGGCCCATCATCGCCTTGAGGATCATCTTCGGAAGAATGCCGCGGTTGAAATCCAGCGGCACCCATTGCGCGAGAACGGCGCCGGGGCGCATCTTCTGCTTTGCCAGCGCATAGAATTCCTCTGTGTAGAGGTTGATGACGCCGGCGTCATGGGGCGGCGGGGGCTCGAGGGTGATGACGTCGAATGTCTCGTTTGTCCCCAGCAGGAAATGGCGCCCGTCCGCGACGATCTGATGGACCTTGGGATTTTGATAGAACTGCTTGTTGATCGGCACGAAGCGGGGCGCAAACTCGAAAACCGTCGAGGCCAGATCGACCGCGTCGATGGATTGTAATTCCTGATGGGTGCTGACCGCACCCACGGTGGTGCCGGTCCCGATGCAAATCACGACCGCCGTTTCAACCGGGCCCGGGTGCAGCAGAATGGGATAGTGCCCCATCGCGGCCATGTAGCGTCGGCCCTCCGGACGGTTGTTGGCATAGCTCTTCGAATTCACCACCAATTGCTGATAAGTGCCCGCCGCCTTCTCGCGATACTCGACCACCGCAAATGTTGCTTGTTTGGTCTCGCGCAGCTCGAGGACATTGCCGCCTTCGATCGCGGTCAGGACCCGTTCCAGATAGTGTGGGGTGAAGAGCAGGAGCGCTGCAGCGATGATGCTTGCGGCGACTGCCCCTTGCCGCCACAGGCTCCTCTCCCTCAGAAGACCCGGTTGCGATACGGTCGTCGCGACAAAGAGCAGGACGTTCAGAACGATCAGGGCGGTGAGCGCCCCCTGGCTGCCTAGATAGGGGATCAGAAGAAACCCTGCCGACAGGGAGCCCACCACGCCGCCAATCGTGTTCAAGGCGTAGAGCGTGCCGATTCGACGGCCCAGCGCGCTCATCTGCGTCACCGTCAGTTCGCTGGCCAGGGGAAAACTGATGCCGATCAGCGTGGTCGGCAGCAACAGGGCAACGGCACAGATCAGGAAGAATGAAACATCACCTCCCAAGAGCTCCTGCGCCGGGACTGGAACCAGGCCCGATACGATGGGGGACAGCACGGCTTCCACGCTGCGCGCCTTGCCGAGGATTCCGACGGTCAGCGTGGCCGCAACCGCGATGAGCAGCTGTGTTACGGCGAAGTATCGCAGCAGTTGATCCTTGCGGGGTGCGAGCACCCTCGCGCAGATCAGGGCGCCGATCACCAAGCCCAGCAGGTAAACGCCGAGCATGCCGGAGAAGGCGTAAACGCTCGAGGTGCTGACATTGGTCAGGAAGCGGAACCAGACGACTTCATAGGCGATGGACACGAAGCCGGAGCACGCGAAGATCGCGATGAGGATGGACGTCCCGCGATGCCCCGGCCCGGCGGTTTGCACCGGCGCTTCCGCCGTGACCGGCGACAGCGGGCTTGCGCCGCGCGCGAGGAGCAGGGCGACGCCGCCGACGCAGACATACAGGCCTGCTGCGACCAGGCTCGATCCGGTGATCCCCCAGAAGCCCATCAGGACAAAGCCGACAGCCAGGGTGCCGATCGCGGCGCCCAGGGTGTTGAACCCGTAGAGCAGGCCGATGCGATTGGCCAGGTCGGTTTGCGAGCGGGTCAGGAATTTCACGAGGAAGGGCAGGGTTGCGCCCATCAGCATCGTCGGCAGCGACAGGATGGCGAGCGACAGCGCGACCATGAGCGGCAACCGGAATGGAGACTCCAGGTCCAACATGGGCGACAGCCAGCCCACCCATGTCGACCAGTGCGACAGGAACGCGGTCACCGCCAGGGAAACGACCGCGAGCGCAAGTTCGAGAAAGCCGTAGATTTTCAGGGGGCGGCTGACGGTGTCGGCGATCCGGCCCCCGAAAGCGCTGCCCAGGGAGAGACCGAAAAAGAAGCTCGCCACCGTAACGCTTACGGAGACGGTCGCGCTTCCCAGCACGAATTGCAGTTGCTTGAACCAGAGAACCTGGAGGATCAGGGATGCCGCGCCCGATGCCAGGAAGATCGCCGTGACCAGAACCCTGTTCTTCAGGCTTATGGCGTCTCTAACACCATCACGATTGGGCACTGGACAGGCCTCCCATTGATCGGGAGAACTGGTACGGCAAATGCCGTTAATATTGCCCTTATGGGGCGGCCCGGTCGCGTCCGCGCTGCCGCGGGCGCAGCTGCTCCAGGGGTTTCCGAAGGTGATCCTCTTGGGGGCCTGATCGATCGCCAGCCGCCGGCGGGGCTGGCATGACATTGCGTCAAGGCTGATATAAGCAGCATTGGACGTTATATGTCTGCGGAGATTGCGCATGAAAGTGATAGGCCTCGCGGGCTGGAGCGGTGCCGGCAAGACCACGCTGTTGTCGCGGGTGATTCCCTATCTGCTGGGCCGGGCCTTGCGCGTCTCCGTGATCAAGCACGCCCATCACGAATTCGATGTCGACATTCCCGGCAAGGACTCCTGGGTGCACCGGCAGGCCGGCGCGACCGAGGTGCTGGTGTCCTCGACGCGGCGCTGGGCGCTGATGCACGAGCTGCGCGGCGCCAGCGAGCCGCGGCTGCCGGAACTGCTCGCCAAGATGGCGCAGGTCGATCTGGTCGTGGTCGAGGGCTTCAAGCGCGAGCCGGTCAACAAGATCGAGGTGTATCGCGCTGCCAACGGCAAGCCGCTGCTGTTTCCGGACGACCCGCGCGTGGTCGGGATCGCCAGCGACGTCGCGATCGAAACCAGGCTGCCGGTCGCGCATCTCGACGACATCGAGGACGTCGCCGAATTGATGCTGCGCTCCCGCCATTCCGGTCGACGATGTGCTGGCTTCGGCCGAGGCGGAAAGCTGACAGGGCGAGAAGGTGCCGCCGTTGACGATGCTTGACGGCTTCGCCATGGTCGAACCATGACCACGACGAAGCTCGATCTCACCGGCCTGAAATGCCCGCTGCCCGCGCTGAAGACGCGCAAGGCCCTGAAGAGCGTGACGGCGGGAGATTTCCTCGAAGTGCACTGCACCGATCCGCTTTCGGTGATCGATATTCCGGCCCTTATCCAGGAGACCGGCGACAAGGTCGAGATCACCGAGCGAAGCGACGTCCGGATCGTTTTCCTGATCGAGAAGGCGAATGGAATGATAGAGAATTCAAATGCTGCAGCGCCGCGTACGCGCTAGATCCGGCTTGATATCTACCTTTTGCCTATCGACACCTATTTTCCATTCTGCGCGAATTGATAATCTCCGCCGGGTTGCGGAGATGCAGCTGTGCCCGGATGTGGGCACATCGGCGGACGACGGCGGGCCTGCGTCCAGATCAGGGACGGCACGGGTGGGCATATCCGGTCGTATTGGGGGTTAGCATTTGCGGAATGCGCGTGGTTGGTCCCGGCGCATCGAGGAAATGTGCGGAGCAGTCGCCTGACGGTGGCCGCAAAGGGCTGAGACGGGATCGAAGACGCAGATGCGCCGACGTAATGGCGCCTGCAGGGGAGGTGTCAATGACCACAGTGAGCAGCGCCGCACGCGTATCCGCGGCAGGCGCAGGTTTCCTCGACAAGGAACACACGATCGCGACCGCCGGCTTCAACCGCTGGCTGGTGCCGCCGGCGGCGCTGTGCATCCATCTGTGCATCGGCATGGCCTATGGCTTCTCGGTGTTCTGGCTGCCGCTGTCGCGGGCGATCGGGCTGACCGCGCCGAAGGCGTGCCCCGATATCTCGCTGGTCCAGGAATTGTTCACGACGACTTGCGACTGGAGGGTCGCGAGCCTGGGGTGGATGTACACTCTGTTCTTCGTGTTGCTCGGCGTCTCCGCCGCGATCTGGGGCGGCTGGCTCGAGAAGGTCGGTCCGCGCAAGGCAGGCTTCGTCGCGGCGTTGTGCTGGGCCGGCGGTCTCGTGATCGGCGCGCTAGGCGTCTACACGCACCAGCTCTGGCTGATGTGGCTCGGCTCCGGCGTGATCGGCGGCGTCGGTCTCGGCCTCGGCTACATCTCGCCGGTGTCGACGCTGGTCAAGTGGTTCCCCGACCGCCGCGGTATGGCGACCGGCATGGCCATCATGGGCTTCGGCGGCGGCGCCATGATCGGCGCGCCGCTCGCGGACAGACTGATGAATTATTTCAAGACCCCGACCTCGGTCGGTGTCTGGGAAACCTTCCTCGTCATGGGTGCGATCTACTTCGTCTTCATGATGATCGGCGCCTTCCGCTATCGCCTGCCGCCGAGCGGCTGGCAGCCGGACGGCTGGACACCGCCCTCCAAGACCAACGCGATGATCTCGACCAAGAACGTTCATCTCGACAATGCGCACAAGACGCCGCAATTCTGGCTGATCTGGTGGGTGCTGTGCTTGAACGTGTCGGCGGGTATCGGCGTCATCGGCATGGCCTCGCCGATGCTGCAGGAGATCTTCGCCGGCAAGCTGATCGGGCTGCCCAATGTCGGCTTCAACGCGCTCGACGCGTCGCAGAAGGCGCAGATCGCGGCGATCGCTGCCGGCTTCGCCGGCCTGCTGTCGCTGTTCAACATCGGCGGCCGCTTCTTCTGGGCCTCGCTGTCGGACAAGATCGGCCGCAAGAACACCTATTACACGTTCTTCGTGCTCGGCATCGTGCTCTACGCGCTGGCGCCGACCTTCGCAGCGATGGGCTCGAAGCTCTTGTTCGTGCTCGGTTTCGGCATCATCCTGTCGATGTATGGCGGTGGCTTCGCCACCGTGCCGGCCTATCTCGCCGACATGTTCGGCACCCAGTTCGTCGGCGCGATCCATGGCCGTCTGCTGACGGCGTGGTCGACCGCGAGGCATCATCGGTCCGGTCGTGGTGAACTACCTTCGCGAATTCCAGCTCGCCGCCGGCGTGCCGCGCGACCAGCTCTACAACACCACGATGTACATCCTGTGCGGCATGCTGATCGCCGGCTTCATCTGCAACTATCTGATCAAGCCGGTCGATCCGAAGTGGCACATGAGCGACGCCGAGGTGGCCAAGCTGCAGGCGGCGACGGCGACCGGCGGCAACGGCGCGACCGGATCGTTCGGCATCGGCAAGGGCGGTCTGGACGGCAGGGCGGCGCTGTTCTGGCTGTTCGTCGGCATTCCGCTGGCTTGGGGCATTTACATGACGCTGCTCAGCGCGGTCAAAATCCTCTGATTGCGACCATCATCGCCGCGGGCCGCCGATTCCCGGCGCCCGCGGCATTCGCTCTATTCCTTGAACAGAAATCGGATTGGGGGATTTCAATGTTTCGCACCCGGATTTGCCTTGCCGCCGCGCTGCTCGCCGTAGGGCTTCATGCTGCGTCAGCCCAGACCGCGGCGCCGACCGCGCCGGCACCAGCCGCCACCACCACGGCCAAGCCGTCGAAGATCAAGCTGACGATGGAGAAATTGAAGGCCATGAAGGAGCAGTGGCGCGCCAACAAGCCCAAGCTCAAGGCCTGCCGCAAAGAGGTAAAGCAGAAGGGACTGACCGGCGATGATCGCTGGTTCTATATCTCGGACTGCATGGCCAAGACCTGAGAACAAGACCTGAGAACCGGCTGCCCCGATTTGAAGGTGTTGAGCGTTAAGTTGAGAGAGCCCGCCGTGCGGCACCCCTCTCCCTAACCCTCCCCCGCAAGGGGGGAGGGAACCCTTCCGCCGGTGACTCCCTTACACGCGCGCACATCAGCGGCCGTCGAAAACAAGGTTGGTGCTCATAACGCTTCGTATGCGTTGTCGAGCAATGCACTTCCAAGCATCGTCCGTGCTCGTCCGGCGCAGCGTGAGGTGAGCACGCTCGTCAGGCTCCCTCCCCCCTTGCGGGGGAGGGTCGGGGAGAGGGGTAAGCCCAGGGCGAGATGATCGGCATGGAGCTTCATCCCACCGCCAGCGGTCACTCCGCTGCGGCCGGTGTCGCCTTGGCGGGCTCCAGCGCCGCGGCGATCGCCTCGTCGACGCGCTCCAGCCAGATGAACTCGAGCTTGGCGCGGGCGCCGGCGGGGATGTCGTCGTAGTCGCGCCTGTTGCGTGCCGGCAGCATCACCCGGGTCAGGCCGGCGGCCGCGGCGGCGACCACCTTCTCCTTGATGCCGCCGACCGGCAGCACGAGGCCGCGCAGCGAGATCTCGCCGGTCATCGCGGTGTCGCTGCGCACGGTGCGATCGGTCAGGAGCGAGGTGAGGGCGGTGAACATCGCAACGCCCGCGCTCGGGCCGTCCTTCGGCGTCGCGCCGGCGGGAACGTGGACGTGGATGTCGCTCTTCTCGAACACACTGGGGTCGATGCCGAGCTGGGAGGCTCGGCTCTTCACCAGTGTCAGCGCGGCCTGCACGCTCTCGCGCATGACGTCGCCGAGCTGTCCGGTGATCATCAGCGCGCCGCGGCCCGGCGTGCGCGAGGCCTCGATGAACAGGATGTCGCCGCCGACCGGCGTCCAGGCGAGCCCGGTTGCGACGCCCGGAATGCTGGTGCGCATCGCGATCTCGTTCTCGAACCTGGGCTGGCCGAGCAGCGACACGATGTCCTTCGGTGCGATGGTGACATGGCTGGTGCTGCCATCGGCGATCTGCACCGCGACGTTGCGCAGCACCTTGCCGATCTCGCGCTCCAGATTGCGGACGCCGGCCTCGCGGGTGTAGCTCTTGATGATCAGCCGCAGCGCGTCCGGATCGATCTCGACCTGCTCGGCCTTGATCCCGTTGGCCTCGAGCTGGCGGCGCAACAGATAGCGCTTGGCGATCTCGAGCTTCTCGTCCTCGGTGTAGCCGGGGAGGCTGATCAGTTCCATGCGGTCGAGCAGCGGACCGGGGACGCCGTCGAGCATGTTGGCGGTGGCGATGAAGACGACGCGCGAGAGGTCGAACGGCACGCCGAGGTAATTGTCGCGGAAGGTGCCGTTCTGCTCGGGGTCGAGCACTTCGAGCATCGCAGCCGACGGATCGCCCTGGATGCCGCGGCCCATCTTGTCGATCTCGTCCAGCATCATCACGCAATTGCGCGCGCCGGCCTTCTTGATCGCCTGGATGATGTTGCCCGGCAGCGCGCCGATATAGGTGCGACGGTGGCCGCGGATCTCGGCCTCGTCATGTACGCCACCAAGGCTGACACGGACGAACGGCCGCGACATCGCGCGTGCGATCGATTGCCCGAGCGAGGTCTTGCCGACGCCGGGTGGCCCTAGGAAGCAGAGGATCGGCGCCTTGCCGCCGGGCGCGAGCTTGCGCACCGCGAGATATTCGATGATGCGGCTCTTGATCTTCTCCAGGCCATAGTGGTCCTGGTCGAGGATCTTGCGCGCTTCGGCGATGTCGATCGGCTTCTCCTCCGGAAGGCTCCAGGGCAGGTCGATCAGCCAGTCGAGATAGCTGCGCACCATGCCGGATTCGGCGGCCGCCTCCGGCATCCGCTCGTAGCGGCGCAGTTCCTTCTGCGCCTGGCTCTCGGCCTCCGGCGGCATCTTGGCGTCCGCAATTGCCTTGGTCAGCTCGGCGACCTCGGCGGCCTTGCCGTCGCCCTCGCCGAGCTGGCGCTGGATGGTCGCCATCTGCTCGCGCAGGATCGCTTCGCGCTGCCGCTCGTCGAACACCGCCTTGGTCTTCTGCCCGATCTCCTGGCTCAGCCTGAGCACCTCGATGCGCTCGGCAAGATGCCGCGAGACCTTGTCCATCCGCGCCACGAGATCGACGGTTTCCAGGATGTCCTGCTTTTCCGCCGGCTTGATGTCCATGTAGGAGGTCGCAAGGTCAGCCAGTGTCGCCGGCGAGGTCGCGCCCTGCAGCGCGGCGATCAGCTCGGGCGGCGTCTGCGGCAACAATTGCGCGGCCTCCAGCGCCTGGCGCTGCAGATTGAGGAAGCGCGCCTCGATCTCCGGCGAGGTGGTGGTCGGCTCCGGAATCTGCAGCACGCGGGCCGCCAGGAACGGCGTGCCGGGCAGATAGTCGAGCACGCGCATGCGCTGCACGCCCTGGCAGACCAGGTGATGGCTGTCGTCGGCGCCGGTGATGTAGCGCACGATGTTGGCGATGGTGCCGACGCGGTAGAGCCCGTCGGGGCCGGGATCGTTGGTCTCAGGATCACGCTGCAGCAGGATGCCGATCGGCCGCTGCTCGCGCACCGCCTGCTGGGCCGCGGCAATCGAGGTCGCGCGCGCGATCGTGATCGGGATGATGACGTCCGGAAACAGCACGGTGTTGCGCACCGGGACGATGATCGTTGCGTCGCTCGGGATCGGCGCCGAGTTCGCCGGATTTGAAACGCCTGAAGCAGCCATGTCGAAATCCCTCAGCTCGATTTTCCGAGCCGCAGACCGACGCAGCCATGCGCGGCAAAGCGGCTGATGGTGTAGCGCCCGGTCGGCAGCGCGATGCGGCGCTCGAACCGGCCCTGCGGCAGCTCGAGGCGCAGGATGCGGGCGTTGCGGAGCTCGGCGGGCAGGATGCGGCGGCCCGAGATCACCAGCGTGCCGCCGTCGAGCGCGGCCTCGACCTCGTCGGGATCGACCCCCGGCAGCGCGACGAGGATCAGGATTTCCTCCTCGGTCTCGATCACGTCCATCGGCGGTTCCCAGCTCGGCTCGCTGCCGCCCGCGCGCGGGTGCAAATTGAGGAAGCTCTGGTGCAATCGCTCGGCGCGGGCGAGCGCCTCGATCGCATCCGTCAGCATCCAGTTGGTCTGATCCTTGGGCCGCATGGGCACTCTCCACGTCGTATTGGGAGGCGACGTTACCGGTCTTGCAGCCGACCGTAAACCGCCCCCGGGCGAGGCCGTTCGAGGCTAAAATTGTCCGAAATCCCGCGATTTGCGGCGGCGCGCGATGCGCTGCCCGGACCGGAATGGCTCGATGTTCGGATCGCCGCCTACAGCCAGCCGGAATGCCGGAATCGCCAGAACAGCCCGCCGCATACGACCAGCATCAGGCCCATCACGACGAAATAGCCGTACTCCCATTGCAGCTCCGGGATGTACTTGAAATTCATGCCGTAGATACCGGCGACGGCGGTCGGCACCGCAACGATCGCAAGCCATGAGGCGAGCTTCTTGGAGATCGCCGTTTCCTGCGCCTGACCGACGAGCAGGCTTGCTTCAAACGCAAAGGCGAGCACCTCGCGCAGCGAGTCGATCCGTTCCTGGATCGTGCGGACGTGATCCGTGACGTCGCGGAACAGGGGCCGCATCGTGTCGCGCACCATCGGCAGATCGTCGCGTTCCAGCCTGCGGCAGACCTCCACGAGCGGTCCAATCGCGTTGCGCAGACGCAGCAGATCCCGCCGCAGCAGATAGAGCCGCTCGATCTGCGCCCGCGTCATCGCGCTCGCCAGCACTTCCGCCTCCATCGCCTCGACCTCGTCCTGGATCGTCTCGAGCACCGGCGAGTAGTTGTCGACGATGAAATCGAGGATGGCATAGAGGATGTAGTCCTCGCCGCGGGCAAGCGCGCGCGGGCAGCTCTCGCAGCGCTCCCTGACCCGCGTGTAGGATGTCGAGGCGCCGTGTCGGACCGAGACGATGTATCCCTCGCCGACGAACAGATGCGTCTCGCCGAACGCGATACTTTCGCCGTCGAGCTGCGCGGTGCGGGCCACGATGAACAGCGCATCGCCGTATTGCTCGATCTTCGGCCGCTGATGCGCGTGATCCGCATCTTCGATGGCGAGGTCGTGCAGCTGGAATTGCCGCTGCAAGCTGCTGAGTATTGCCATATCGGGTTCGTGCAGGCCGATCCACACGACGTGATCCGGCCTGTTGCGCCAGTCCGCTGCTTCATCGATCGCGATATTGGCAACGCGTCGTCCCTCGACGTAGACTCCTGCCGCGATGACGCCATCGGAGTGGACGGGCCCGGCGGTTGCGACAGTTGGCGATGCGAGGTTCATGATCTCCACCCTCGACGCGGTTATCGAATCCGCTTGACGACAATTCACGATCAAAAGGCTAGCACCGAATGGGCGCTGGTCAACACGCGCGGGTCCGTCCTGTTCCGACAGTCCCGGGGGCGCCCCGTCACAGCAGACGGCGCGGCCGGTCTTTATACGGCGCCTATGCCGCACCGCGGCGGGTCCTCTCGAATTCCTACGGCCTTCCCAGCATCTTCTGGCGTGACGCGGTGCGTTCGCGCACCGCCTACCAGGAAGGTGGGACATGACCTTGCTCCATGTACACGATGCCCGGCCGCACGGTTCGGCCGGTGCCATGCCGGCGACGCTGCGGCGGACCATCCGGCGGATCGGTCTTGCGTTCAGGACTGTTCACCGCGCCATCGCGGCTGCCAAGATCCATCGGCTGCGCAATGAGCTGTTGCTGCATCGCGGCCACGAGGATTGGGCGCGCAGCCATCTCCATGTCGGCATGCTCGGCGGCGATGCCGAGAAATATCCCCGGGCGCCGGTCGTGCTCGGCGAGAAGTGGGATTACTGAGATGCGCGCCGCTTCATTCATCGCTGCCCTGCTGCGCCGCGCCGCCGAAGGGATGCTGAAATTCCTCGCCTGGATCGGCGAGGAGCCGATCAGCGGCTACCGGCCCGAGGCGCATTATATGCGCGGCCCGGGTCCGGCGTGGCGGGCCAAGCATCACGGGCACTAGCAAACCGGATTACATCGTTCCACCTCGTGGCATCAGGTGATCGAGCAGGTTCATCGGGAGCGGGAAGACCACGGTCGATGAGCGTTCGCCGGCGATATCATGCAGCGCCGCGAAATAGCGGAGCTGCATCGCCTGCGGCTCCTGGGCGAGGATCCGGCCGGCCTCGACGAGCTTCTCGGCGGCCTGCTGCTCGCCCATGGCGTTGATCACCTTGGCGCGCCGCAACCGTTCCGCCTCGGCCTGCTTGGCGATCGCCCGCACCATGGTTTCGTTGAGATCGATATCCTTGATCTCGACCGCGGTGACCTTGATGCCCCAGACGTCGGTCTGCTTGTCGAGGGTTTCCTGGATATCGGCGTTCAATTTGTCGCGTTCCGCCAGCATCTCGTCGAGCTCGTGCTTGCCGAGCACCGAGCGCAGCGTGGTCTGGGCAAGCTGGCTGGTCGCTGCCATGTAGTCGCCGACCTTGATGATGGCGCGCTCGGGGTCGACGATGCGGAAGTAGAGGACGGCGTTGACCTTGACCGAGACGTTGTCGCGGGAAATCACGTCCTGCGGCGGCACCACCTGTACCATCACCCTGAGATCGACCTTCACGATCTGCTGCACGACCGGAATCAGGATGATGAGCCCCGGGCCCTTCACCCCGGTGAAGCGGCCGAGCGTGAAGATGACGCCGCGCTCGTATTCGCGCAGCACGCGCACGGCCTGGGTCAGGAAGATGATGACAAGCAGGACGACCGCCGCATAGGTAAAATAATCAAGCATCATGCTGTACCTCCTTCGCCGGCGGAAGCCGGCGCACGCCGCACCACCAGCGTCAAATCGACGATGTTGGCCACCTCGACCGTCTCTCCGGCCTTGAACGCCTCGGTGCCGCGCGCCTGCCAGCGTTCGCCATTGGTGAAGACGTGACCTGACGTCTCGGACCAGTCGAGCACCTCGGCCGGTAGCCCGCGCATGGCTTGCGCACCTGTCCGCAGTGGACCGTTGCGCGCGCGGCGCAGCGCCCCGAGCACGACCAGAATGAGACCTGCGAACATCGCGGCGACGATGCCGATGAGCGGCCATGACAGGTGGTATCCGGGCGCCTCGATCCGGAACAGCATGGCGGCTCCCAGGACAAAGGCGACGATGCCTCCGAGGCCGATCACGACGGTCGGGTTGAAGGCTTCGATCGCGAGCAGCGCCATCCCGATCAGCATCAAGGCGAAGCCGGCGTAGTTGATCGGTAGCATGTTGAGTGCGTAGAGGCCGAGCAGCAGGCAGATCGTGCCGACAACTCCGGGCGCCACGGCGCCGGGGGACATGAATTCGAAGATCAGGCCGTAGATGCCGACCATCAGGAGAACGAATGCGATGTTGGGGTCGGTAATGACCGCAAGCACGCGCGAGAGCCAGGAGGGCTCGATGGCTTCGATCACGGCATCCTTCGTCGCCAGGCGTTGTGTCTTGCCGCCGGCAAGCTCCACCGTCCGGCCGTCGATCTGCCTGAGCAGGTCGGCCGGATCATGCGCAGTGAATTCGATGACACGGACCTGCAACGCGGCGTTGGCGGAGAGAGTGGCGGCATCGCGGACCGCCTTCTCGGCCCAGTCGGCATTGCGGCCGCGCAGTTCGGCGAGGCTGCGGATGAAGGCGACGGCATCGTTCGTCACCTTCGCCGTCATGGTATCTTTGGTCGTGGACGGGTTGTCGCCGTCCTTCTGGTCCTTGCCGTCCTTGTCCGGGGTGCTGCCCGGCAAACCTGGCATCGGGCCGCCGATCTGCACCGGCGTCGCCGCGCCGATATTGGTGCCGGGCGCCATGGCCGCGAGATGGGTCGCATAGAGAATATAGGTCCCGGCGCTCGCTGCATGGGCGCCGGAGGGAGCAACATAGCCGATGACGGGAACGGGCGAGGCCAGCACGTCGGTGATGATCTCGCGCATGCTGCTGCTGAGACCGCCCGGCGTATTCAGGCGCAGAATGACGATCTCGGCGCGCCGCTCAGCGGCCTTTGCCAGGCCGTCCTTGACGTAGCTGGCCGATGCCGGCCCGATCGCTCCGTCGATTGAAATGGTCAGGGCAGGACGGTTGTTGTCCGCGGCCGTACCGGGACCAATGGAAACAACCAGAGCGACCAGGGCGATCGCCACAACGAGAGCCGCCTTGAAGGTCTGCACGGCAAGCACTCCCTTGCCGTGGATATGGGATGCCGTTCCGGAACCTCAATATGGCGCGGCGTCACGGACGCCGTTCGCTGATCCCATTGTGCATCGCGATGGCTGGCGTCGGGTCGGTAAAGCTCACCGCGCAGCGGCGAGGTACTCGTCGGCAAGCTCAGCCATCGCCTGCGCGAGCTCGGCCTTTGCCGTTGTACCCAGTTGCACGATCGGCAGCCGCGTCACCGGCTGCATGAACCCCAACAGCGCCAGTGCGAATTTCAGGGCGGCGGGATGCTCGCGCTCCAGCAGCGTCGCGAGCGGCACCAGGCGCTGATGCAGCTCGCGCGCCTGATACAGCCGGCCCTCACGCAGGTGCCGGGCCACCGCCACGCACAGATCAGGCGCGACGTTCGAGACCGACGAGATGCAGCCATTACCGCCGGCGGCCATATAGGCGAGCGACACGGTGTCATCGCCGGTCAGCATCCGGAATGTCGCCGGCAGGCGTGGACGCAGGCGCCTGAGGCGGGCGACGTCGCTGCTGCCATCTCGCAGTCCAATGATGCGCGGCGATGCTGCGAGCTCAACCAGCGTCTCGTCGGTGAGGCCTTTCACCGTCCGCGCGGGAATGTCGTGCAGGATCACGGGCAGTGTCGTGGCGGCGGCGACGGCGCGGAAATGCGCCGCCATGCCCCGCGGCATCGGCTTGTTGTAATACGGCACGACCGACATGATGGCGTCGGCGCCGGCCGCTTCCGCCGCGCGCGCGAACGTGACGGCACGATCCGTCGCGTTCGACCCGGCACCGGCGATGATGCGGATCCGCTTGCGCGCGACACTGGCCGCGATGCGAACCAGCTGCGCGCGCTCCGCGGGCTCCAGCGTCGAACTTTCACCCGCGGTCTCGCCGACCACCAGCGCCGAGGCGCCGGCCGCGATCTGACGCTCGCACAGCCGGCCGAACGCATCAGCGTCGATTTCGTCCCGGTGGTTGAAGGGGGTCGGAAGATCGGGGATGAAGCCTGACAGCCACGCCGCCGAATCCGCTTTCGAAGTGACTTTCGCAGTCATGGGAGTGGCTCAGGCCCACGCGGCTTGCGGGGAGGGGCGCGGTTTCG
The DNA here is from genome assembly GCF_054057015.1 of Bradyrhizobium sp. JR3.5. Lineage (NCBI taxonomy): Bacteria > Pseudomonadati > Pseudomonadota > Alphaproteobacteria > Hyphomicrobiales > Nitrobacteraceae > Bradyrhizobium > Bradyrhizobium sp. JR3.5. The sequence continues at coordinate 393,473 of NZ_JBSRYV010000002.1, read as the reverse complement.
CCGCGCATATCGAGCTCGAACTCGCGCGACAGCTCGACGATCATTTCGGGGTGCTGGCCGTTCTCGAACAGCGCGTATTTGACGGCCTGGGCGCGGTTGACGAACAGGCCGCCATAGAGGCCGTTCTGCTGCTGGGCGACCCACTGGCCGCGGTGATTGCGGCCGATGAAGACAATGGTGGACACAGCGCTACACGAGGGAGGTTCGACGAGTTTCACGGTGATAGTCCTTCAGGTGGAAGTCACGCGTTCAATGTCTGTTTTGCCGGATATGAAATCGAGCGCGGCGGACGGCCGACTTCATAGGAGCGGCATAGGATTTGAGGGGGTGGCTTAGATGTGCTGGACGATTCCGGTGCCGAGCGCGCACAGCGCGACATAGGCGGTCATCTCGTCCCAGTGATTGAGGTTTGCCGCGAACGGCATCTCGCGCTTGACGAGGCCAGCGAGCGCGCAGATCAGCGCCGACATCCAGAGCAGCGTGACGAGGCCCCTGCCGAAGCCTGCGCCCGCGAAGACGGCGAACCCGATCATGATGGCAAGCCGGAAACCGAACCGGACCAGGACCTGGACCGACTGCAGCTGCTGCGGCAGTTGCTTTGCGTTCACCACGGCGCCGCCATCAGCCGATATTGTCGACCAGCATCGGCTCGTAGAGCGAGCTGATGCCGCGACGGACGGTGGGCACGCTGGTGCGGTTCTCGGGTGTCGTGATCCGCTGCGCCTCGACGAAGGCGCTGAGGATCGCGAGCGCAAGATCCGCATGGTGGGCCTCGATCGATTGGTCGAGCCAGTCCGGCAACTCGCGTTCGCGCGACAATGCGCAGTACCACTCGCCCTCGTCATAGACCAGGCGGCGGATCTGCCATTGCGGCAGCTCGAGATCGAGCAGCGCGATCGCGGCATCGGTCCAGGCGCCCGACTGGATCAGGCGCTCGACACGGGAGGTCTTGCCCCTTTGTCCGACCGAGGGAAAGCGCCGGCAGGTCTGGCTGATGATGTCGGCCATGAACTCGGCGGTGACAGCATGGGCATCGCGGAGCCGTTCGCCGAGGTCGGTGGAAGTGGGTTGGGATAGCACGGACATGGCGTCATCTCGTCGAAGATGCGGCCGAAGGTATTGGCCGCAGGCCCAAAATGGCGCGATGGCCATTTGAAAACGAGATGAGGCGAGGGGCGGAGATATAGGGATTCCATAAAGATCATGCGTCGTCCCGGCCTAGTGCGCAATTGCCATAACCACCGAATCTGCTTGTGAGATCAGGCTGGGGCCCCAGCCATCGCAAAACTTGGCCCTGTGGTTATGGGGGTCCCGGCCTTCGCCGGGACGACGGCGGAGAGCATCCGTCGTACTTATAGGATTCCTATAACGTCCTTATGCGTCACATCTCGAAAACCTATGCCCCGGATGGCACCTCACGGTGATCCGGCGCGGAGCGCTTATACGGTCGCCCGCGCCCCTCGGATGCATAGGAGTCTCACATGATGGACATTCTCATGGCGGCGCTCGCGATCGGCTTCTTCGCGGCCGGCATCGGTTATGCCTACGCCTGCGAACGGCTTTAAGGGAGGCGGCGATGATCTTCGATTACTCGCTCGCCGGCCTCGTCTCGCTCAGCCTGCTGTTCTACCTCACCTACGCACTGCTGCGGCCCGAACGCTTCTAGGCGGCCCGCGATGTCAGCGCTTTGCACAATTCTGTTGGCCGACGCGGTGCTGACCGGGCTGTTGCTCGGCGTGTTCGCGTCGCTGCTGCGCTTCGCACCCATTCGAAAGGTTTGACGCAATGACCGTCATCGGTTGGATTCAAATTATTCTGTTCTGCGCGATCGTGGTCGCGCTGGTCAAACCGCTCGGCTGGTACATGACCCGCGTGTTCAACGGCGAGCGCACCTTCCTCTCGCCCGTGCTGCGCCCGGTCGAGCGCGGCATCTACTGGGTCGGCGGCGTCGAGGAGCGGCGCGAGCAGCACTGGCTGACCTATACGGTCGCCATGCTGCTGTTCCATGTCGGCGGCTTCGCTCTCATTTACGGCCTGATGCGGCTACAAGCGGTGCTGCCGTTCAACCCGGCCGGCCAGACGGCGGTTGCGGAGGATCTCTCCTTCAACACCGCGATCTCCTTCATCACCAACACCAACTGGCAGAACTACGGCGGCGAGAGCACGCTGTCCTATCTGGTCCAGATGCTGGGCCTGACCCACCAGAACTTCCTGTCGGCGGCGACCGGCATCGCGCTGGCGATGGCGCTGATCCGCGGCTTCACCCGTTCGTCGATGCGCACGGTCGGCAATTTCTGGGTCGATGTCACGCGCTGCACGCTCTATGTCCTGCTGCCGATCTGCATCGTCTATGCGCTGTTCCTGGTCTCGCAGGGCATGCCGCAGACCCTCGGCGCCTATGTCGATGCCACCACGCTGGAGGGCGGCAAGCAGACCATTGCGCTCGGACCGGTGGCTTCGCAGGTTGCCGATCAAGATGCTCGGCACCAATGGCGGCGGCTTCTTCAACGCCAACGCCGCGCATCCGTTCGAGAATCCGACCGCGCTGTCGAACCTGGTGCAGATGATCTCGATCTTCGCGCTCGGCGCAGCGCTGACCAACGTGTTCGGCCGTATGGTCGGCAACGAGCGCCAGGGCTGGGCGATCCTGGCCGTGATGGGCATCCTGTTCGTCGCCGGCGTCACCGTCACCTATTGGGCGGAAGCCAACGGAACCTCCGCGCTGCAGGCGCTGGGTCTTACCGGCGGGAACATGGAGGGCAAGGAGGTCCGCTTCGGCATCGTCGCGTCCTCGCTGTTCGCCGTCGTCACTACCGCCGCGTCCTGCGGCGCGGTCAACGCCATGCATGACAGCTTCACCGCGCTCGGCGGCATGATCCCGCTGATCAACATGCAGCTCGGCGAAGTCATCATCGGCGGTGTCGGCGCCGGCTTCTACGGCATGCTGCTGTTCGTCGTGCTGGCGATCTTCGTTGCCGGCCTGATGGTCGGCCGCACGCCGGAGTATGTCGGCAAGAAGATCGAGGCGCGCGAGGTCAAGATGGCAATGCTCGCGATCCTGGTGCTGCCGCTGATGTATCTCGGCTGGACCGCGGTCGGCGTGGTGCTGCCGTCGGCGGTGGCCTCGATGGCCAATGCCGGCCCGCACGGCTTCACCGAGGTGCTTTATGCCTACACGTCCTCGACCGGCAACAACGGTTCGGCCTTCGCGGGTCTGTCCGGCAACACGCTGTTCTACAATCTGACGCTTGCGTCTGCGATGTTCGTCGGCCGCTTCTTCATGATCGTGCCGGCGATGGCGATCGCGGGATCGCTGGTCGAGAAGAAGTCGATCCCTGCCTCGGCGGGCACCTTCCCGACCACCGGCGGACTGTTCGTCGGCCTCGTCATCGGCGTGATCCTGATCATCGGCGGCCTGACCTTCTTCCCGGCGCTCGCGCTCGGGCCGATCGTCGAGCACCTCGCCATGAACGCCAACACCCTGTTCTGATCGAATACGTCCGGAGTGACATCCATGGAAACCATGAAACTGCAGAAGCAGGTGACGGCGTCGACCATGCTCGACCCGAAGATCCTGGTGCCGGCGATCTGGTCGGCTTTCGTCAAGCTCGATCCCCGGCTGATGATGAAGAACCCCGTGATGTTCGTGGTGGAGGTGGTGGCCGCATTGACCACAATCATCTTCGTGCGCGACCTCGTCACCGGCGGCGCCAACCTCGGTTTCACCTTCCAGATCATCATCTGGCTCTGGTTCACGGTGCTGTTCGCCAACTTCGCCGAAGCCGTCGCCGAGGGCCGCGGCAAGGCGCAGGCGGAATCGCTGAAGAAGACCCGCACCGAGAGCCAGGCCAAGCTGCTCACCGGCACCGACCGGACCTATCGCATGGTGCCCGGCACCTCGCTGAAGGTCGGCGATATTGTGCTGGTCGAGGCCGGCGACAACATCCCGTCCGACGGCGAGGTGATCGAAGGCGTGGCCTCGGTCAACGAAGCCGCCATCACGGGTGAATCCGCGCCTGTTATCCGCGAGTCCGGCGGCGACCGTTCGGCGGTCACCGGCGGCACCCAGGTGCTGTCGGACTGGATTCGCGTCCGCATCACCGCGGCGCAGGGCTCGACCTTCATCGACCGCATGATCAGGCTGGTCGAGGGTGCCGAGCGGCAGAAGACGCCGAACGAGATCGCACTCAACATCCTGCTCGCGGGCCTCACCATCATCTTCGTGTTCGCGACGGTGACGATTCCGAGCTATGCGGCTTATGCCGGCGGCTCGATCTCGGTCGTGGTGCTGGTGGCGCTGTTCGTCACGCTGATCCCGACCACGATCGGTGCGCTGCTGTCGGCGATCGGCATCGCCGGCATGGACCGCCTGGTCCGCTTCAACGTGCTGGCGATGTCCGGCCGCGCGGTGGAAGCCGCCGGCGACGTCGACACGCTGCTCTTGGACAAGACCGGCACCATCACCCTCCTCGGCAACCGCCAGGCCACCGCGTTCCGGCCGATCCGCGGCGTCTCCGAGCAGGACCTCGCCGACGCGGCGCAGCTCGCCTCGCTCGCCGACGAAACGCCGGAGGGCCGCTCGATCGTGGTGCTGGCCAAGGAGAAATACGGCATCCGCGGCCGCGACATGCACGAGCTTGCCGCGACCTTCGTGCCGTTCACGGCGCAAACCCGCATGAGCGGCATCGATGCCGGCACCTCGTCTGTCCGCAAGGGCGCGGTGGATGCCATCCTCGCCTATGTCGATGGCGGCTCGTCCCGCGCCGTCGCCTCGGGCAACACGGTTCGCGCGGTCGCGGCGACGATGAGTCCGGAGGCGCGCGAGATCCAGGCGATCGCCGACGAGATCGCCAAGGCCGGCGGCACCCCGCTGGCGGTGGCCAAGGACGGCAAGCTGCTCGGCGTCGTGCACCTGAAGGACATTGTCAAGGGCGGCATCCGCGAGCGCTTTGCCGAGCTGCGCCGCATGGGCATCCGCACCGTGATGATCACCGGCGACAATCCGATGACTGCGGCCGCGATCGCAGCCGAAGCCGGCGTCGACGACTTCCTGGCGCAGGCAACCCCTGAGGACAAGCTCAAGCTGATCCGCGACGAGCAATCCAAGGGCAAGCTGGTCGCGATGTGCGGCGACGGCACCAACGACGCGCCGGCGCTTGCGCAGGCCGACGTCGGCGTCGCTATGAACACCGGCACCCAGGCGGCCCGCGAGGCCGGCAACATGGTCGACCTCGACTCCAACCCGACCAAGCTGATCGAGGTGGTCGAGATCGGCAAGCAGCTGCTGATGACCCGCGGTGCGCTGACCACGTTCTCGATCGCCAACGACGTCGCAAAGTACTTTGCGATCATCCCGGCGATGTTCCTCGCGTTCTATCCGCAGCTTCAGGTGCTGAACGTCATGCACCTGGCGAGCCCGCAAAGCGCGATCCTGTCGGCGATCATCTTCAACGCGCTGATCATCATCGCGCTGATTCCCCTGGCGCTGAAGGGCGTCAAGTATCGCGCGGTCGGTGCCGGCGCGCTGCTCAGCCGCAACCTGATGATCTACGGCCTCGGCGGCATCATCATCCCGTTCATCGGCATCAAGGCGATCGACCTCATCGTCGCCGCCCTTGGCCTCGCGTAACCACAACCGTCATTGCGAGGAGCGAAGCGACGAAGCAATCCATCCACTCGTTCTGCCGAACCATGGATTGCTTCGCTTCGCTCGCAATGACGAAGCAGACTGAGGAGACCTACAATGCTTAAAGAAATCCGCCCCGCCATCCTCGTGCTGGTCCTGCTGACCGCGATCACGGGCCTTGCCTATCCGCTCGCCATGACGGCGATTGCCGGCGTCATCTTTCCGAAGCAGGCGCAAGGCAGCTTGATCGAGAAGGACGGCAAGGTGATCGGCTCCGCCCTGATCGGGCAGGAGTTCAAGGAGGATAAATACTTCCACGGCCGGCCGTCGGCGACGGTCGCGCCGGGATCCGAACGATTCCACGAAGACCGTGCCGGCGCCCTACAACGCGGCCAATTCGGGCGGCTCCAACCTCGGCCCGACCAGCAAGGCGCTGAACGACCGGGTCAAGGAGGATGTCGAGAAGCTGAAGGCGGAGAATCCGTCGGCCAACGTGCCGGTCGATCTCGTCACCACCTCGGCAAGCGGGCTCGATCCGGACATCTCGCCGGACGCCGCGCTGTTCCAGGTGCCGCGGGTGGCCAAGGCGCGCAGCATGTCCGAGGACGCGGTGCGCGAGTTGGTGACGCAGAACACGCAGGGCCGCTTCGCCGGCATTGTCGGTGAGCCCCGCGTTAACGTTCTTGCGCTCAACCTGGCGCTCGACGCGGCAAAGGCGAAATAGGGGAGTAGGCCCGCTCTCGCAGGATGACTATATTGCGGCATGGCCAATCAGCGTGACCCCAATAAACGACCCTCGCCGGATGCGCTGCTGGAAGCGGCGCGCCGGGAGACCGATCGATCGGGGCGGCTGAAGATCTTCATCGGCGCCGCCCCCGGTGTCGGCAAGACCTACGAGATGCTGCAAAGCGCCCACGCCCGCCTCAAGGCGGGCGTCGACGTCGTGGTCGGTGTCGTTGAAACCCACGGACGGGCGGAGACCGAGGCACTGCTGAAGGGCCTTGAGGTCATACCGCGGAAGCGGCTGGCCTATCGCGACCAGACACTCGAGGAGATGGACCTCGACGCCCTGATCGCGCGGCGGCCGCAGCTCGCACTGGTCGACGAACTCGCGCATACCAATGCGCCGGGCAGCCGGCATCCCAAGCGCTATCTCGACGTCGAGGAATTGCTGTCGCACGGCATCGACGTCTATACCGCGATCAACATCCAGCACATCGAGAGCCTCAACGACGTCGTCGCGCAGATCACCCATGTGCGGGTGCGCGAGACCGTGCCCGACTCGGTGGTCGATCGCGCCGATGCCATCGAGCTGATCGACCTCACGCCCGACGACCTGATCCAGCGGCTGAAGGAAGGCAAGGTCTATGTGCCCAAACAGGCCGAGCGGGCGCTGGAGCACTACTTCTCGCCGGGCAATCTCACCGCGCTGCGTGAGCTCGCACTGCGCCGTACCGCCGAGCGGGTCGACGAGCAGCTGCTCACCCACATGCAGGCCAATGCCATCCAGGGTCCCTGGGCCGCCGGCGAGCGCATCCTGGTGTGCCTGAGCGAGGATCCGCGCGCGGCCGGGCTCGTGCGCTATACCAAGCGCCTGGCCGACCGGCTGCATGCGCAATGGACCGCCGTCAGCATCGAGACGCGGCGCAGCCTGCAACTGAACGACGAGCAGCGCGATCGGCTTTCTGACACCATGCGGCTCGCGGAATCGCTCGGCGGCGAGGCGCTGACCCTTCCCGGCGTCGGCCGCCGCATCGCCGACGACGTCATCAATTTCGCCCAGGCCAACAATGTTACCCAGATCATCATCGGCAAGTCGACGCGCTCGCGCTGGTTCGAGCTGACGCACGGCTCGGTGGTGCACGATCTGGTGCGCCGCGCCGGCAATATCAGCGTCAACGTGATCGCCGGCGACGAGCTGCCGGTCGGCAAGGCGGCGGTGCAGACCGCGCAGCGGCAGGAGCCGTTCAACCCGCGGCCCTATCTGATGGCGCTGCTGCTGACGGCCATCGGGCTCGGCGCGGCCAAGCTGATCCAGCCATTCTTCGGCATCGAGAATGTCGACCTCGTCTTCATCACCGCGGTGGTCGGCGCGGCAGCGCGCTACGGCTTGTGGCCGTCGCTCTTGGCCAGCGTCGCGGCCTCGCTGTGCTACAATTTCTTCTTCCTGCCGCCGGTCTACACCTTCACCATCACCGACCCGACCAACGTCGCGGCGTTCTTCTTCTTCATGCTGATCGCACTTCTGGTCTCCAACGTCGCGGCGCGGGTGCGCGTCCAGGCCGACACCGCGATCGGCCGCGTCCGCACCACCGAGTCGCTCTATGCGTTCAGCCGCAAGCTCGCCGGCACCGCGACGCTCGACGATGTGTTGTGGGCAACCGCCTACCAGATTGCTCTGATGTTGAAGGTACGCGTGGTGCTGCTGCTGCCGGAGGGCGGGATGCTGACCGTCAAGAGCGGCTATCCGCCGGAGGACCAGCTCGACCAGGCCGATCTCGCCGCCGCCAACTGGGCCTGGGGCAACGATCGCCCGGCCGGCCGCGGCTCCGACACGCTGCCGGGCGGCAAGCGATTGTTCCTGCCGATGCGCACCGGCCGCGGCCCGATCGGCGTGATCGGCATCGACGACGACCGCACCGGGCCGCTGTTGACGCCGGACCAGCGCCGGCTGCTCGACGCGCTGGTCGACCAGGGCGCGCTGGCGATCGAGCGCGTGCTGCTGGTCGAGGACATGGATCGCGTCAAGCGCACGGTCGAGTCCGATCGCCTCCGCGGCGCGCTCTTGACCTCGATCTCGCACGACCTCAAGACGCCGCTCGCCTCGGTGCTCGGTTCGGCTTCGGCACTGCGCGATCTCGGCGCCAGCCTGAGCGATGCCCAGAAGCATGATCTGCTGGCGACCGTGATCGACGAGTCGGAGCGGCTGAATCGTTTCATCGCCAATCTCTTGGACATGACCAAGCTGGAATCCGGCGCGATCGTGCCCAACACTGCGCGGCACGATGTCGGCGAGATCGTCGGCAGCGCGCTGCGGCGCGCCGCCAAGATCCTGGTGCATCACCGGGTGTCGCTGGAGCTCGCGGCCGACCTGCCGATGCTGGAGCTCGACGCCGTGCTGTTCGAGCAGGTGCTGTTTAACCTGTTCGACAACGCCGCCAAGTATGCTCCCTCGGACACCACGATCTCGATCCGCGGCGTGCGCGACCGCGACACCATCGCGCTGCAGATCCTCGATGAAGGCAACGGCATTCCGGCCGCCGAGCTTGATAGCGTATTCGACAAGTTCTATCGCGCCGAGAAGGGCGACCATGTCCGCCCCGGCACCGGCCTCGGCCTTGCGATCTCGCGCGGTTTCGTCGAGGCAATGCGCGGCACGATCGCGGCGGCCAACCGATCCGACCGGAGCGGCGCCATCATCACCATCCGCCTGCCGATCCCCGCCGACACCAACGCGCTGGACACTGCTGCATGAACGCGACGCCGATCAAGGTCCTGGTCATCGATGACGAGCCGCCGATCCGCAAGCTGCTGCGGATGGGGCTGAGCACGCAGGGCTACGACATCCTCGAGGCCTCCAACGGCAAAATTGCGCTGGAGATGCTGGGCGAGGGGCCGGCGCTGATCATCCTCGATCTCGGATTGCCCGACATCCAGGGGCACGATCTCCTGCGCATGATCCGCGGCCGCAACGAGAGCGTCCCGATCGTGGTGCTGTCGAGCCGCGGCGACGAGGCCGGCAAGGTGCAGGCGCTCGACCTCGGCGCCGACGACTACCTGACCAAGCCGTTCGGCATGGACGAATTGCTGGCGCGGCTGCGCGCGGCGCTGCGCCACCAGCTGCAGGTGCAGGGCGAGCGGCCGGTGTTCCGCTCCGGCGATCTCTCGGTCGATCTGGTGCGCCGGATCGTCAAGGTCGCCGACAGGGAGATCAAGCTGTCGCCGAAGGAGTATGATCTCCTGCGCGTGCTGGTGCAGCATGCCGGCAAGGTGCTGACCCATCGCTTCCTCCTGAAGGAATTGTGGGACGAGCTGACCGACGCGCAATATCTGCGCGTCTATGTGCGCCAGCTCCGCCAGAAGATCGAGGCCGACCCCGAGCGTCCGCAATTCGTGCTGACCGAAACCGGGATCGGCTATCGGCTGCGCGCGGCGGACTGACCTGTCATGCCCCGCTTCAAGCGGGGCATCCAGTACGCCGCGGCTTCTCCGCTCAACCATTGGCGTCTCTGGAATACTGGGTCGCCCGGTCGAGCCGGGCGACGACATGGTCGGAACTTTCATCCCGATCGAGGCTTGTTTTCCGTTACCGGGAGAGAAGCCATGGCAAGAAAATACTCGCGGAAGGCATCAGGCGATGTCGAGCGTGTGATGAAGAAGCGCAAGGCCGGCACACTGCGCAGCGGCCGCTCCAAGAAAAAGGTGACGAGCCGCAAGCAGGCGATCGCGATCGGTCTGTCAGAAGCGCGCGCCAAGGGACGGAAGGTGCGGAAGAAGGCGTCGAAGAAGACGACGAAGCGCAAGGCCGCGAAGAAGCGGAAGAGCGCGAAGAAGAAGTAGGGCGGCGAGCACCATCCTAGCGTCATTGCGAGCGAAGCGAAGCAATCCATCCTTCCGCATTTGCAGGAAGATGGATTGCTTCGTCGCTTCGCTCCTCGCAATGACGTGGAGAGGCCTACCCCGCCTTGCGCGACCGCGCACTCGGCCGGTGCGCCTTCTTTGCGGCACGGTGCGCAGCCGGGCGGCGTGCACTGGGGCGTGAGCGCCGCGCGCCACCTTTTCGGTCCTTCAGGCTCTGCTTCAGCGCGTCCATCAGGTTCACCACATTGCTCGGCTTCTCCTCGCGCGCGGCGGCCTTGATCGGCTTACCGGCGGCCTTGCGGCGGACCAGCGCCTTCAGCGCGGTCTCGTACTCGTCCTTGAATTTCGACGGATCGAAATGCGCGGCCTTGCTGTCGAGAATGTGGCCGGCGAGCTCGACCATGTCCTTGGTGACCTTCGGGCTCTTGATGTCGTCGAAATAGTCGCCAGCATCGCGCACCTCGTAAGGGTAGCGCAGGGTGGTGCCAAGCATGCCCTTGTCGAGCGGCTCGATCGCGATCACGTGCTCGCGATTGGTGAGCACGATCCGTGCCAGCGCGACGCGGTCCTGGTCCTTCATGGCATCGCGGATCACGGCGAATGCGTCGACGCCAGCCTTGCCGTCGGGCCTGATGTAATAAGGGTGGTCGAGATAGCGCTTATCGATCTCTCCCTCGGGCACGAAGCTGTCGATGTCGATGGTGTGGTTGCTTTCGATCTGAACCGCATCGAGCTCGTCCTTCTCGATCTCGACATATTTCCCCTTGGTGACCTCGTAGCCGCGGCCTTTCTGGTCGCCCTCGACGACGTCGCCGGTCTCGGTATCGACCATCTGCTGCTTCAGCCGGTTGCCGGTCTCCCGGTTGATCATGTGGAAGCGGGTTTTCTCGACCGTGGTCGAGGCCGGGTAAAGCGCCACGGGGCACGACACCAGCGAGAGTTTGAGCGTGCCTTTCCAGTAGGCGCGGGGAGCGGCCATGATCGTCTCCAAACAGCTTGAGTTTGGAACTTGAACGGATACCGTAGGTTTTGGTTCCTGATGGCCGCACCGAGGGCGGCGGCCGGGGTTTGCGCCGAGGCCTGGATGTGTCGCTGAGAAATCACGTGTCGCTGAGAAATCTCACCACCTATCGCAAGAAGCGCGACTTCGAGAAGACCAATGAGCCGTCGGGCGACGTCAAGGTGGCGCCCGGCAAGCAGCGGCGCTTCGTCATCCAGAAGCATGACGCGACGCGGCTGCATTATGATTTCAGGCTGGAGTTCGACGGCGTGTTCAAGTCCTGGGCGGTGACGCGCGGGCCCTCGCTCGATCCGCACGACAAGCGGCTGGCGGTCGAGGTCGAGGACCATCCGCTCGACTATGGCGACTTCGAAGGCACCATTCCGGAAGGCCAGTATGGCGGCGGCACGGTGCAGCTCTGGGATCGCGGCACCTGGGAATCGGACGATCCCGAGCGCGGCTTCAAGAAGGGCGACTTGAAGTTCACGCTGCACGGCGACAAGCTGCACGGCAGCTGGGTGCTGGTGCGGATGAAGAACGACCGCTTCGGCGGCAAGCGTACCAACTGGCTATTGATCAAGCACCGCGATGAATACGCTGTGGATGGCAATGGCGAAGCGGTCCTGGGCGAGGACCGCTCGGTCGCCTCCGGCCGTTCGATGGCAGAGATCGCAGCCGGCAAGGGCCGGGCGCCGAAGCCGTTCATGCTGGCCAAGGGCAACGGCAAAGCCAAGGCAGATGCGGTCTGGCAGTCCAATCACGGCATGGCCGCCAACGCGCGCGCCAGGACCAAGGCGCCGGCGCCCAGGGAAAAACTCAAGGCGGAATTGAAGACGCCGCCAAAGGCGAGGCCGAAGCAGGTGGCGGAGATGCCGGACTTCGTTTCGCCGCAGCTCTGCACCGTGGTCGAGAGTCCGCCCAATGGCGCGGGCTGGTGCCACGAGATCAAATTCGACGGCTACCGCGTGCAGCTTCGCGTCGAGGACGGCAAGGCCGTGGTGAGGACCCGCAAGGGGCTCGACTGGACCGACAAGTTCGGCGCGATCATGAAGGAGGCCGGCAAGCTGCCGGATGCCCTGATCGACGGCGAGATCGTCGCGCTCGACGAGAACGGTATCCCCCATTTTTCGGCGCTGCAGGCGGCGCTGTCCGACGGCAAGACTGAGAAGCTGATCTTCTACGCGTTCGATCTGCTGTTTGCCGGCTCCGAGGATCTCCGGCCGCTGCCGCTCAGCGAGCGCAAGGCGCGACTGCAGGTGCTGCTCGCCGCGCGCAAGGGCAAGCTGATCCGCTATGTCGAGCATTTCGAGGAGCGTGGCGACGCCGTGCTGGAGTCCGCGCGCAAGCTCGGGCTGGAAGGCATCGTCTCCAAGCGGCTCCACGGCGCCTATCGCTCCGGGCGCTCAGACGACTGGACGAAAGCGAAAATCCGCGCCGGCCATGAAGTAGTGATCGGTGGCTGGAAGACCACCAACGGCAAATTCCGCTCGCTGATGGCGGGCGTCTATCGCGGCGATCATCTGGTCTTTGTCGGCATCGTCGGCACCGGCTTCGGCCAGGACACGGTCCGCCGCATCATGCCGGCGCTGAAGGCGGCGGCGTCAGACACCAGCCCGTTCGGCGGCAAGGATGCGCCGAAGAAGACCCGCGACGTGCACTGGCTGAAGCCTGAGCTGGTCGCCGAGATCGAGTTCGCCGGCTGGACCGACGCCGGCAATATCCGCCAGGCGGCGTTCAAGGGCCTGCGGCAGGACAAGCCGGCGCGCGAGGTCGAGGCCGAACGGCCGGTCGTAACCAGAGTGGTGAAGCCGATGGCCAAAGGAAAATCCAGCGCGGTGATGGGCGTCGCCATCTCCCATCCGGACAAGGCGTTGTGGCCCGATGCCGGCGACGGCGAGCCGGTCACCAAGCTCGATCTCGCCAATTACTTCGAAGCGGTCGGCACATGGATGATCGGCTACCTCAAGGGCCGGCCGTGCTCGATCGTGCGCGCTCCCGATGGCATCAAGGGCGAGACGTTCTTCCAGCGCCACGCGATGGCCGGCACGTCGAAGCTCCTGAAGCTCGCCAAGGTCTCCGGCGACCGCAAACCCTACCTGCAAATCGACGAGGTCGAGGGCCTCGCGGCGGTGGCGCAGCTCGGCGGCCTCGAGCTGCATCCCTGGAATTGCGCGCCCGATGCCTATGACACGCCGGGCCGGCTGGTGTTCGATCTCGATCCCGCGCCCGATGTCGCGTTCTCCGATGTGATCGAGGCCGCCAAGGACATGCGCCAGCGGCTCACGGCAGTCGGCCTCGCGAGCTTCTGCAAGACCACCGGCGGCAAGGGCCTTCATGTCGTGGCGCCGCTGCTCGCAGGCGCCAGGGACAGAGTGACATGGAAGGAGGCCAAGGCGTTCGCGCAAGCGATCTGCCAGTGGATGGCGCAGGACGATCCCGAGCGCTATCTGATCAACATGTCAAAAGCCAAGCGTACCGGAAAGATTTTCCTCGACTACCTGCGCAACGACCGGCTTTCGACCGCGGTTGCGGTGCTGTCGCCGCGGGCGCGGCCCGGCGCCACGGTGTCGATGCCGCTGACCTGGACCCAGGTGCGCGGCGACCTCGATCCGAAGAAATACACGGTACGGTCGGTGCCGGCGCTGCTTGCGAAGAGCAGGGCGTGGGACGGCTATGAGGATGCGGCCTCGTCGATCAAGGCGGCGATGAAGAAGCTCGCGGCCGAGTAGCAAACGTCTAGGCAAGCTTGTGCCGCTGGCTTAGCCGTCATACCCCGCGAAAGCGGGGTATCCAGTACGCCGCGGCTCATCGGTTCAATCGTCGACGTCTCTGGAATACTGCAGCACCCGCTTTCGCGGGTGATGACAGTTGTTGATGCGGATTGCGCAACATCCATCCGGGCGCTAGAGGCGTCCCAGCAGCAGCAGGATCAGCAGGATCACGATCACGAGGCCGAGACCGCCGCCGCCATAATAACCTGTGCCGTAGAACGGTCCGCCGCCGATGCCGCTGAAGCCGCCAAGCAGCGCAATGACCAGAATAATAAGAATGATCGTTCCAAGTGACATTGAGTCTCTCCTCAGCCCGTGGGCCCATTGATCTCTGCCCTTCGGGGAAGGAAACACGTGCGAACTACGAAGGTTCCGGATTCGGCGGTGCGATAAACCTGTGTGGTCCTTCCGTTTGCGCTGGAACACAATTACATCAAGGGAATCCATGGAGGAGTGCACCGCGATGTCGGCTCCGCTGATTGTCTCGATTCCCCACAGCCTCGGCCGCGACGAGGCGATGCGCCGCCTGAAGACAGGCCTGTCGCGCGCAGCGGCGAACGTGCCGGTGATGAGCGTCGACGAAGAGCGCTGGGAGGATAACCGCATGAGCTTCCGCGTCCGCGCGCTGGGGCAGGTCGCGGCCGGCCATCTCGATGTCGAGGATACCCGTGTGCGGCTGGAGGTGACGCTGCCGTGGCTGCTGCAACGCTTCGCCGAGGTCGCGCAGGCCGCGATCCAGAAGAGCGGGCAGCTGCTGCTGACCAAGCGCTGACGCGCGGAGCTAGCCATGTGCGCGCGCACGGCTTGAAGCTTGCTTGGCTCCAGCGCCGGCTTTCGCCTTCAGCACCGCGACCGGCAGTTTGGCGAACAGCGTCGAGAGCTGAATCCTGCTGTCGCCGCCCGGGAGCGCGTATCCAGCCACGTCGATCTCGCCTTCAAAGGCTTCGGGACGCGGCCAGCTGCGTCCGCCCTGCGTGAACGGGGCAAATGATTTCGCCACCGCGACGATGACTGCCTCGCGGCCATGACGCCGTGCGAAGGTGATGACATGATCGCGATGCGGGCCGCTGACCGTGAACGGCTGGTAGCCGCCGCTGCTGAAGACCTCGGGAAGCTCGTTGCGCAGCCGCAGCAGATGCCGCGTCCAGGCGAACTTCAGACGGCCGTCGCGCCGGCTCTGCGCCAACGCGTCCCAGTCCGGCGCCTCCAGCGCCGCGAGCATGCCTGCGCGTGCGGCAAAATCGACCGGACGGCGGTTGTCGGGGTCGACAAGCGAAAGATCCCAGCTTTCGGTGCCCTGGTAGAAATCCGGCACGCCCGGCATCGTCGCCTTCAGGGTGATCTGGCTGAGCGAGTTCAGTGCGCCGATCAGCGCGGTGCGCTCTGCCAGCGTCGCCAGCGCCTCGAGGAATTCAGGCGAGGCGGTGCGATCGAGGATCCGCGCGATGAAGGTCTTCACGCCTGCCTCGTAAGCTTCGTGCGGATTGAGCCAGCTGGTCTCCTGCTTGCCCTCGCGCGCGGCCTTCAGGGCATAGGCCTGGATACGCGCGACAAGCGACGTATCGTCCGGGTCCCAGGCGCCGAGCAGGGCCTGATACAGCATGTATTCGAACGTTGCCGATGGGGCGCGCATCTCGCCGTCGAGCACCAGATGCGGCGCGTTCAGCACCTTCCAGCGCGCCACCGCGCTGGTCCATTCGCCGGGGATCTCCGCAAGCGCCATGATCCGGGCGCGGGCATCCTCGCCGCGCTTGGTGTCGTGGGTCGCGGTCGCCGTCATGCCGTGCGGCCATTCGCGGGCGCGGGTCTGCATCATGGCGTGGAAGGTCGCGGGCGTAATCGCGCTCGCCGCCGGATCGCCGCCGACCTCGTTGAGTGCCAGCAGGCGGTGGTAGCGATAGAAGGTGGTGTCCTCCAGCGACTTCGCCATCATCGGCCCGGTGAATTGCTGCACCTTCAGCGCGAAGCGCCGGATCCGTGGCGCACCGTGCGGCGGCCGGCCGGGCTTCAAGAGGTCCATGGTCAGGGCATCGCGCAGGAAGTCGAAGATGCCTTCATCGGCGGCGAACCAGTCAGCGCGGGCGCGCGCGATGGTCGCGCCGATCAGCGCGCGGTCATGCGCGGTCGGGCCGGAGGCGGTGAGATAGGTGCGATAGACCGGGAAGTGCAGCACATAGAGTTCGAGCGCCTGCCGCAGGCTGTCGGCGGAGAAGTCGCGGGTCGAATAGTGCCCACTGGCGATGCGCGCCAGCAGCCGCGCCAGCACGGTGAATTCGCTGGTCAGCAAGGTCTCCAGCACGCGGCGCTTGGCCGCGCGCAGCACCGGCGTCAAATTCGGCGACTGGTTGCTGATCTGGCGCCAGATCTCGTTGAGCGGATCGAGCCCGCCGCCTTCGACCAGTACCTGGCTGATCGTGTTCATCCATTCGTAGCCGGTGGTGCCATGGACGCCGCTGAATTTCGTCAGCTTCTCGTCCTCGCCGAGGATCTTCTCGATCACCATGTAGATCGGCTTGGCCTTGGCGCCCTGCGCGGAGCGGATCAGGCGGCGCAGGCGCTGGAAGTATTGGGCGGGATCGCGCAGGCCGTCGATATGGTCGAGCCGCAGGCCCTGCAGCCGGTCCTCTGCGATCAGCCGCTTCACGAGACTATGGCTCGCCTCGAACGTGGCGGCGTCCTCGACCCTGAGGCCGGCCAGGGTGTTGACGTCGAAGAAGCGGCGATAGTTGATGTCGCTGGAGGCAAGCCGCCAGTGGCCGAGCTTGTAGTGCTGGCGTTCCAGAAGATGATGCAGCGCCAGTATCTGGGTGGGCCGGTCCTCGCCGGCGCGATAGGCGTCGAGCCCACGCGCGATGATCTCGGCACCGCCCTCGATCGCCTGGATCGCGGCCTTCAGGGCCGGCGCTTCCTTGCGGTTCGGGTGACGCAGCCCGCGATACCTGGCGGCGAGTTCGAGCAGCGCGCGCCCGGCCGGACTGTCTTCGGCGCCGGCCTCGCGGACGACGGTTCGCAGCACCTCGCCATAGCGCTCCGGCGCGATCGGCAGGCGGTGCTCGAAATACCAGGCGGAGAAACTGCCTTCGCTTGCGTCGTAGCGCAGCTCGATCTCGCCGTGCTCCAGCGCCTGGCCATAGGACGAGCCGAGGATCGGCAACAGCACGCCGCCGCGCGCGCGATAGGGCAAGAGGTCCCAGTCGATGTCGAAGGAGACTGCATGCGGCGACACCGGTCCCCATTCCAGCACGTCGAGCCACCACGGATTATCGGCAAAGTGCACGCCGACATGGTTCGGCACGAAATCCAGGATCAGGCCGAGGTCGCTCTGCTTCAACGCATCGCTCAACCGCGCAAAGCCTTCTTCGCCACCAAGTTCCGGATTGAATTTGGTGTGGTCGACGACGTCATAGCCATGGGTCGATCCCTTGCGCGCCTTCATGAACGGCGAGGCATAGACATGGCTGATGCCGAGCGCCTTCAGATACGGCGCCACGGCGGCGGCGGCATCGAAATCGAAATCGGCAGTGAGTTGCAGTCGGTAGGTCGCGATCGGGATCGCCGGAGGCATTGTGCTATCCGATGTGCCAGCGCACCGCCCAGCCAGGGAGGTCGCTCGACAACGCGCCGCCCCAGATCGCAGTTCCCCTCGGTTCCGCTGCGCCGGTGATATCCCGATCCGACAAATTGGCCGCCAGCCACAGCGTGCTGCCGTCACCCATCCGCCAATGCGCGGTCAAGAGATCACCCGCGACGCGGTCGCCGCCGAACCGTGCCCCGATGAGCCGCGGTGTGATCTCGCGCCGCCGCACGGCGAGCAGGTCGCGTACCAGCGCGAGCCGCGCGCGGGCGGGATCATGGCCAAGCGCAGCCCAGTCGAGCACGGCCGATTGCACCGTCTCCTCGGCGAGCGGGTCTGGAATGTCGTCGCCATATTTGGCGTAGGCCCAGGCGAATTCCTTGCGCCGGCCGGCGCGGACGGCGTTGGCGAGGTCCGCCCTTGAAATCGCAGAAGAACGGGAAGGGTGTCGTCGCGCCCCATTCCTCGCCCATGAACAGCATCGGCGTGGTCGGCGCCATCAGCGTGACCGCCAGCGCCGCCTCGATCGCCGCCGGTTTTGCAATGCTCTCGAGCCGATCGCCCAGCGGCCGGTTGCCGATCTGGTCGTGGTTCTGCAGGAAGTTGATGAAGCAGGTCGGCGACAGCGCGCCGCTCGGCTCGCCGCGGGCCTTGCCCCCCCAGAACTCCGAGACTTCGCCCTGGTAGATGTAGCCGGACGACAGCGCCCGCGCGAGGTCCTGCTTCGGCGTCCGGTAGTCGCCGTAGTAGCCTTGGGATTCTCCGGTCAGCAGCACATGCCAGGCGTGATGATAGTCGTCGTTCCATTGGCCGCGGAATTTGCCGTGCGGCGGATCCTCGGCGGCATCGAGCAGGCTTGCAATGTTGTCGCCGTTCTCGAGCACGAGGTTGATGTGCCGGCCGGTCTCCGTGGCGAGCTTGCCGGCAGCCTTGCTGAAGTCATGCAGGATGGAGATTTCGCCGGCTTCGACGATGGTGTTGACCGCGTCGAAGCGCAGCCCGTCGAAGCGATAGTCGCGCAGCCAGTTGACCACGCTGCCGATCGCAAACGCGCGCACCTCGGGTACGCGATAATCGATCGCGCTGCCCCATGGCGTATGCGCGTCGCTGAAGAAGGAGGGCGCGTAGCGGCCGAGATAATTCCCCTCGGGCCCGAAATGGTTGTAGACCACGTCGAGCATCACCATCAGCCCGCGCAGATGCGCTTCGTCGATCAGGGTCTTGAGGTCCTCGGGGCGGCCGTAGGCACTGTCGGGCGCATACCACAGCACGCCGTCATAGCCCCAGCTGCGCTTGCCTGCGAAATCCGCCAGCGGCATCAGTTCGAGCGCGGTGATGCCGGTTGCCACCAGATGATCGAGCTTGTCGATCATGGCGCGGTAGGTGCCCTCCGGCGTGAAGCTCCCGACATGGGCGCTCGAGGATGACGGCTTCGTGCCAGGGCCGGCCGCGCCATTCCGTCGCGCGCCATTTGAAGGCTGAGCGATCGATCACCTCGCTGGGGCCGAACACGTCGTCCGGCTGGAACGCGGAGGCCGGATCCGGCACATCGACGTCGTCATCGATGCGGAATTTGTAACGCGTGCCGGCGCGTGCGCCCGCGATCTCGGCGATGTACCAGCCGGCGGCATCGCGCGTGAGCGAATGCGCATCGCGGCTTTGCGTATGCGGCTTGTCGAGCAGGAGATCGACACGCTTCGCCGCCGGCGCCCAAAGCCGGAAGCGCGTGCCGACCGCGGTCGGTTCGGGGCCGAAATGCTGCGCACTCATGCGGAGCCTGCGAATGCCAGGACCGAGAGCGGCGGTGCCGTGGTGTCGGTGCCGGCTGCGAACTGCTCGGCCGTTTGTTCTGCCTTGGTCGTGTTCAAGACTTGCTGCCAGCTGTTGTATTCCGCCATTCTCGGCATCCTGAACACGATCTCCTGCGGCGCGGCATTCAGCACGATAAAGATCGGCGCCTGGCCTTGTTCCATCGGCCCCAGCACGTAGGCGAGGAACCGGCTTTCCGGGAATTTCCAGTCGGACTCCTTCATTTCCTCCGCTGATGGCGTCAGCCAGATCACGCCATAGGTGCCGTCGGCGCGGCGGCCGTCGAGCCAGCTCTGGCAGCGGATCTGGCCGAAGCGCTGGCGCAGCGCGGTGAGATGACCGATGAAGGCGACGGCGTCGTCGTCCGTGCCGAGGTTCTCCCAGCCGATCCAGCCTGTTTCGTTGTCCTGGCAATAGGCGTTGTTGTTGCCGGCTTGCGTGTTGGCGACCTCGTCGCCGGCAAGGATCAGCGGCGTGCCCTGCGCGAGCAGCAGGCAGGCCAGTGCGTTCTTCCTGAGCTGGCGGCGCAGAGCGATGATCGCGGGATCATCGGTCGGGCCTTCATGGCCGCAATTGTTGCTGTGATTGTCGTTCGAGCCGTCGCGATTGTCCTCGCCATTGGCCTCATTGTGCTTCTCGTTGTAGCTGAAGAGATCGGCGAGCGTGAAGCCGTCATGCACCGTGATGTGATTGACGCTGGCGCGGGTCGCTCGGTTGTCGTGGTGAAATAGATCCGAGGACGCGGTCATGCGGCCTGAGATGTCGCCGATCAGGCTGCCTTCGCCGCTCCAGTAGCGCCGCATCGCGCTGCGATAGCGGTCGTTCCACTCCGACCATTGCGACGGAAACGCGCCGACCTGGTAGCCGCCGAGACCGAGGTCCCAGGGCTCGGCGACCATCTTGGCGGTTGCCAGCACCGGGTCCTGGCGGATCGCGGTGAGGAAGGGATGATTGCGATCGAACCCGTTGGGTCCGCGCGCCAAGGTCGTGGCGAGATCGAAGCGGAAGCCGTCGACATGGCAGACCTCGACCCAGTAGCGCAGCGAATCCATCACCATCTGCAGCACGCGCGGATGGGTGAGGTTGACCGAGCTGCCGCAACCGGTGAAGTCGTCGTAGAAGCGGGGGTTCTCGCGGTTCAGCCAGTAGTAGGAGGCATTGTCGATGCCGCGGAAGCACAGCGTCGGGCCCATGTGGTTGCCCTCGGCGGTGTGGTTGTAGACGACGTCGAGCAGCACCTCGATGCCGGCATCGTGCAGCCGCGCCACCGTGGTGCGAAACGAGTCCAGCGCATTGTCCTGGGCGTAGTGCGCCTCCGGCGCGAAGAAGGCAATGGTGTTGTAGCCCCAGTAATTCGAAAGCTTCTTCTCAACCAGGACACGGTCGTCGATCAGGCCGTGGATCGGCAACAGCTCGATGGTGGTGACGCCGAGCCGCTTGAGGTGGTCGATCATCGCCGGCGACGACAGGCCGCCATAGGTGCCGCGCAGGTTCGGCGGCACGTCCTCGCGCTTCTGCGTCAGGCCCTTGACGTGGGCTTCATAAATGATGGTGTCTTGCCAGGGAACCTGCGGCCGGATCTCGCGGCGGCCCCAGTTGAAGGTCTCGTCGACCACGACCGCCTTCGGCATGCCGCGGGCATTGTCGCGCCGGTCGAACGAAAGGTCCTCGCGCGCGCTGCCGGTACGATACCCGAAATGCGCATCGCTCCACACCAGGCGGCCGGCGAGCCGCTTGGCATAGGGATCGAGCAGGAGCTTGTTGGCATTGAAGCGGTGGCCGCGCTCCGGCGCGTAGGGCCCGTAGACGCGATAACCGTAGAGCTGGCCGGGCGAGACGTCGTTGAGATAGCAATGCCAGACGTCCTCGGTGCGCTCCGGCATCTCGATCCGCTCGAGCTCGCGGCGGCCCTGGCCGTCGAACAGGCACAGCTCCACCTTCTCAGCATTCGCCGAGAACAACGCAAAATTGGTGCCTCTGCCGTCCCAGCTTGCACCGAGCCGTGCGGACGTACCCCCGGTCAGTCGCATGGATCAGCTTTCCGGTACGAGAAAGATCGCAGCCAGCGGCGGAATGGTCAGGCTCAGCTCGGGCGTGGCGCCCTCCGAGGCACGGACCTCGCCGATATTGCCGACATTGGTGCCGCCGTAATGGGAGGAATCCGAGTTGAACACCTCGTGCCACTTGCCCGCGAACGGCACCCGGACGCGATAGTTGCGGTAGACGTTGGGCGAGAAGTTCAGGACCACGAGGCAGCGGGCGCGCGCATCATTGCCCTTGCGGATCCAGCCGAACACGTTGTTGCTGGCGTCGTCGGTGATGACCCATTCGAAGCCGGCCTGGTCGCAGTCGAGCTCGTGCAGCGCCGGCAGCGCGCGATAGAGCCGGTTGAGGTCGCGGACCAGGTTCTGGATGCCGCCATGCCTCGGCTGTTGCAGCAAATGCCAATCGATCGAGTGGTCGTGATTCCACTCGCGCTCCTGGCCGAACTCGCAGCCCATGAACATCAGCTTCTTGCCGGGATGTCCGAACATGAAGCTGTAATAGGCGCGCAGATTGGCGAAGCGTTGCCAGTCGTCGCCAGGCATGCGGCCGAGGATCGAGCGCTTGCCGTGCACGACCTCGTCGTGGGACAGCGGCAGGATGAAGTTCTCCGAGAAGGCGTAGTGCAGGCCGAATAGGATGTCGCCGTGATGGAATTTGCGGTGGATGGGATCCTTGCCGATATATTTCAGCGTGTCGTGCATCCAGCCCATGTTCCACTTGTAGCCGAAGCCGAGCCCGCCATATTCGACCGGCCGCGACACCTGCGGCCACGCCGTGGATTCCTCCGCCGCCGTCATCGCCTGCGGGAAGTGTGCATAGAGTTCGGTGTTGAAGCGGCGCAGGAAGTCGATCGCCTCGATGTTCTCCCGGCCGCCATATTTGTTCGGAATCCAGCCGCCGGCGGGACGGCTGTAGTCGAGATAAAGCATGGAGGCGACGGCATCGACGCGCAGCCCGTCGATGCCGTAGCGATCGAGCCAGAACAGCGCGTTCGACACCAGGAAATTGGTGACCTCGGTGCGCCCGTAATTATAGATCAGCGTGCCCCAATCGAGGTGACGGCCCTGCAGCGGATTGGCATGCTCGTAGAGTGCGGTGCCGTCAAAATTGCCGAGACCGTGCGGATCGTCGGGGAAATGCCCGGGAACCCAGTCGAGCAGCACGGCGAGGCCTGCGCTGTGGCAGGCGTCGATCAGCGCGGCGAAATCGTCGGGCGAGCCGAAACGGCTGGTCGGCGCGAACATCCCGGTCGGCTGATAGCCCCACGAGCCGTCGAACGGATGCTCGGTGATGGGCAGGAATTCGATATGGGTGAAGCCCATGTCGCTGGCGTAGGCCGGAAGCTGCTCCGCCATCTCGCGATAGGTCAGCCACTCATTGCGGCCCTTGCGGCGCCACGATCCGAGATGAACCTCGTAGATCGACATCGGCGAGCTCAGCGCGTTGATGCGATCGGGCGCCGGGCGCGGATGCGGGATCTTGCGCTCGTCGATCACGATCGAGGCGGTCTTCGGACGCACCTCGGCGGCGAACGCCAGTGGATCGGACTTCAGCGGCAGATGCTGGCCGTTCCGCCCGATGATCTCGAACTTGTAGTGATCGCCGACGCGTGCGCGCGGGATGAACAGCTCCCAATAGCCCGGGCCGCGTACCCTCATCGGATGCCGCCGTCCGTCCCAGAAATTGAAGTCGCCGACCACGCTGACCCGCCGCGCATTGGGCGCCAGCACCACGAAGCCGATGCCGTCGACGCCGTCGAGCGTCATCGGATGGGCGCCGAGCGTGTCGTAGACGCGCAGATGCGTGCCTTCGCCGAGCAGATAGAGATCGAAATCGCTCAGGATCGGCGGAAAGCGGTAGGCATCCTCCAGTTCGACGACGTTGTCGCCGAAGCGGGCGCGGAGCTGGTAGCGCGTCGAGCCGTTCGGCAAGGGACCCGCGAACAGGCCTGCGTCATGGATTTTGGCCAGCGGCGCCGCCTCGCCATGCTCGCCGATCGCCTCGACATTGCTGGCATCAGGCAGGAAGGCGCGCACGACGTTGCGATCCCCCTCGGCATGAAGCCCGAGATAGTGGAAGGGATCGGAGTGGCGGCCCTCGATGATGGCATAGGCCTCGGCGGGCAGTTTGGTCATGCAACCTCATGCGGCTGTTGGGCCAGGAGTCTCAACAGGCCAGTCAGTGGGACGCGGAGCCAATCCGGCCGGTTGGCCAGCTCATACTCGATCTCGTAGAAGGCTTTCTCAAGCAGGAAAAAGTTGAGCAGGCGATGGGCCGCCCTGGCGTCGGCGGGCCACAGCCGCTGGCCGGCCATGGTCTCGCGATAGGCCGCCAGCAGGGCATCCGCGGCCTGGTCGCGCCAATCGGCCAAAGCGAGGCTCAGCCTGCCGCTCTCGTCGGGCGCGACCTTGAGGGCCCGCTCCAGCCCGAC
This sequence comes from Bradyrhizobium sp. JR3.5, assembly GCF_054057015.1. Taxonomy (NCBI): domain Bacteria; kingdom Pseudomonadati; phylum Pseudomonadota; class Alphaproteobacteria; order Hyphomicrobiales; family Nitrobacteraceae; genus Bradyrhizobium; species Bradyrhizobium sp. JR3.5. The sequence goes on along the minus strand of NZ_JBSRYV010000002.1, from coordinate 369,635 downwards.
AGTCGCCGCGTAATCGATCGAGCGGATCAGCCCGGCGACGTCGCGTGCCGCCGGCGCCTTGCGGCGCCGCTCGGCGATGGTGCGGCCCGGTCCGCCGTCGAAATCGATGATGAAGACGTCGTCCCTGACGACGAGCAACTGGCCGAGATGCAGGTCGCCGTGATGGCGGATGCTGAGCCCGTCGGTCTCACGTGGCAGCAGGGCCTTGAGCCGCTCCGGCAGCATGTCGTGCTGGGCCTGCAACTGATCGGCCAGCAGCCGGTCGGCCTCTTTCAGGGAGCCGCGCCGTTGCTTCAGCGTGTCGAACACGCGTTCGGCGCGCGCCATGATCTCGTCGCTCCAGCGCTGCAGGTCTTCGGGCCTGGTCGGTTCGGGCGCGAAATCCGGCAGGTCGCGGTTGCCGGCGAGCGCGATGTGCAGCTCGGCGAGACGTTTTCCGCCGTGCGACAGATGGCGCAGATAAGTCGCATGATCGCCGCTCTCATCGGGATTTTCGCTCGCTGCCAGCAGGCGCTGCCGCTCGACGAGGCGATCGAGGTGCGCAGCGGCCACGGTCCAGAGGTCGCCCTGGTTGACCACCATGGCGTGCAGCACCGCGATCGCGCTGCGATTGTCACCCTCCACCAGTTCCGAAGTGCCGAGCAATGCCGGTGTGTTGGGGAAATTGACCACTTCGGTGAGGAAGCGGCCCATCTCGATCTCCGGATTGATGCCGACCTCGAGCTTCCGGTAGATTTTGGTGACATATTCGTTGTCGACCAGCGCGGTCGAATGCGGCTGATCGTTCTCGAAGACGCGGATCCGCTCGGGCTGCCGGACCGGGCGGTCGGAGAAGCGGCTGGTCGGCCGGAATTCGAGCTTCAGGCCCTGTTCGCCCTCGTCGACCGTGAGGTTTTCCCTGAGATTGCGCAGGAACAGGCCGGTGAAGATCTGGTCGGTGGCGACATCGAGCAGCGTGCCCTCGCGCGCGCCCTGACGGATCGCGGCAAAGGCGCGCGGGTTGTAGCGCTCGCGGTCGAAGCGCACCCATTCGATCTGCATCGGCAGCACGTAGCGGCTGGTGGTGCCGCGCTCCGTGGTTTCGAAGAAGATCAGCCAGGGCCGGTTGTCACCGATGTCGCAGAACGGGATCGCGGACACCAGCGTCGGCTGGATCGCTTTCGCGGAATGCTCCGGGTACCAGCGCGAGCGGGCGAGATGGCCGGGCAGCACGTCGTGCTCGAACACGCCGCGCTCCCGCGCCAGCGACGTCCAGGTCGAACCGAGCGGCACGACCAGTGTCTCGAACTCCGGCACCGCCCGCGGCTTCACCGGCTCGGACTTGTCGCGCTCCTGCAGCTGGAACCAGTAGAAGCCGTAGGGCGCCAGCGTGATCATGTAGGGCAGCTCGCCGATCGCCGGGAAGCGCGTGCGTCCGAGCATCTCGAGCGGAATGCGGTCCTTGAAGGCGGAGAGGTCGAGTTCGGTGGCCTGCGCCGAGCGCGACAAATTGGCGACGCACAGGATTGCCTCGCCCTGGTACTGCCTGACATAGGCGAGCACCGAGCGGTTCTCGGGGCGGATGAAGGTCATGGTGCCGCGCCCGAAGGCAAGCGTCGACTTGCGCACCGCGATCAGCCGCTTGGTCGCCGACAGCAGCGACGACAGGCTGCGCGATTGCGCTTCGACATTGACGGCCTCATAGCCGTAGACCGGGTCCATGATCATCGGCGCGTAGAGCCGCGCCGGGTCGGCGCGCGAGAAGCCGCCATTGCGGTCCGGCGACCATTGCATCGGCGTCCGCACGCCGTTGCGGTCGCCGAGATAGATGTTGTCGCCCATGCCGATCTCGTCGCCGTAGTAGATGATCGGCGTGCCGGGAAACGACAGCAAGAGCGAGTTCATCAGCTCGATCTTGCGCCGGTCGTTGTCCATCAGCGGCGCAAGGCGGCGGCGGATGCCGACATTGATGCGGGCGCGCGGGTCGTTGGCATAGGTCGACCACAGATAGTCGCGCTCGACGTCGGTGACCATTTCCAGGGTCAGCTCGTCGTGATTGCGCAGGAACAGCGCCCATTGGGCGGCTGCCGGAATGTCGGGCGTCTGCCTGAGGATGTCGGTGATCGGAAAGCGGTCTTCCTGTGCGATCGCCATGTAGATGCGCGGCATCAGCGGGAAGTGATAGGCCATGTGGCATTCGTCGCCCTGGCCGAAATATTCCTGCACGTCCTCCGGCCATTGATTGGCTTCGGCCAGCAGGATCTTGCCCTTGGCATAGGCGTCGAGCTCCTGGCGCAGCCGCTTGATGATGGCATGCGTCTCCGGCAGGTTCTCGTTGTTGGTGCCGTCGCGCTCGCACAGATAGGGAATGGCATCGAGCCGGAAGCCGTCGACGCCGGTGTCGAGCCAGCGCTTCATCACCTGCACGATGGCGCGCACCACGCGGGGATTGTCGAAATTCAGGTCCGGCTGGTGCGAGAAGAAGCGGTGCCAGTAAAACTGGCCGGCTTCCGGATCCCAGGTCCAGTTCGACTTCTCCGTGTCGGTGAAGATGATCCTTGTATCGAGGTATTTCTGGTCGGTGTCGCTCCAGACGTACCAGCTGCGCGCGCTCGAATTCGGCGGGCTGCGGCGCGCGCGCTTGAACCAGGCGTGCTGGTCCGAGGTGTGGTTGATGACGAGCTCGGTGATGACGCGCAAGCCGCGCTTCTTGGCTTCCTGGATGAAGCGCTTGAAGTCCTTCATCGTCCCGAAATCGGGATTGATGTCGCCATAGTCGCCGATGTCGTAGCCGTCGTCCCGGCCGGGCGAGGGATAGAACGGCAGCAGCCACAGCGAGGTGACGCCGAGCTCCTGCAGATAGCCGAGTTTCTCGGTCAGGCCTGCGAAGTCGCCGATGCCGTCATTGTTGCTGTCGGCGAACGCCTTGACGTGCAGCTGGTAGATGATGGCGTCCTTGTACCACAGCTGGTCCGCGGTCTCGGTCGCGACCTTCTCCTGGCTATTGACGGAGGAGAATACGTTCATGACGGCTCCTTCAGGCGACACAGCGCAACAGCAACGCGGGATCGCGCGCAGGATCCAGACGCAGGCGGATGCCTCCCCATTCGAGCGCATGACGCTCGCCGGTGACAAGGTCTTCCACGGCCGTGACGGGGCGGCGGGCATCGCCACGGCCGGCCATGACGTCGCCGAGCGGTAGCCAGACGTCGCGGGGCTCGGACGATAACGCAATCGCGGCCGCGATCACATTGCCCTGATCGGCCGCTTCCTTGACGAAGCCGATCACGCCGCCGTCATCGACATTGATAAAGCGCAGATTGGCGAATTGTTGCAGGGCCGGATTGCCGCGCCTGATTTGGTTGAGGGCCGCGATATAGGGCTTGATGTTCCCGGCCTGATCCCAGTCGCGAACCCTGATCTCGTATTTCTCGGAGTTGAGATACTCCTCGCGGGCGGGGACCGGCGTGTGCTCGAGCAGCTCGAAGCCGCTGGTGATGCCGTAGTTGCTTGAAAGCGTCGCGGCCAGCGCGAGACGCGACTTGAACATCCAGGATTCGCCGCTTTGCAGGTGGAAGGGCAGGATGTCAGGTGTGTTGACGAAGAAATTCGGCCGAAAGAAGTCGCGATCGGGATAGGATATCAACTCGCCGAGATACTGTTCGAGCTCGGAACGCTGCGTGCGCCAGGTGAAGTAAGTATAGGACTGCGTGAAGCCGAGCTTGGCGAGGCCCTTCATCAGTTTCGGCCGCGCGAAGGCCTCCGAAAGGAACAGCCCGTCCGGATCGCGGTCCTGCACCTCTCGGATCAGCCATTCCCAGAACGCCAGCGGCTTGGTGTGCGGATTGTCGATCCGGAAGATTTTCACACCCTGTTCGACCCAGAACAGCACCACATCGCGCAGCGCGCGCCACAGCGCTGCGGCATCCTCGGATCCGAAATCCGGGCTGACGACATCGTCCCAGCGCTGCGGCGGATGTTCGGCCGTGCGCATCGATCCGTCCGGACGCCGCTTGAACCATTCCGGATGCGCGGTGAGCCAGGGATGATCGGGCGAGCATTGCACGGCGAAATCGAGCGCAGCCTCGAGGCCATGGGCTTGGCATGCCGCCACGAAGGCGCGGAAGTCGTCGAGCGTGCCGAGCTCCGGATGGACCGCGTCGTGGCCACCCTCGGCCGCACCGACCGCGTAGGGGTTGCCGGGATCGCCTGCCCGCGCGATGGCGGCATTGTTGCGGCCCTTGCGATGGGTCCGCCCGATCGGGTGGATCGGCGCCAGCAACACGACGTCGAAGCCCATCGCCGCGATATCGGGCAGCCGCGCGATGCAGTCGTTGAAGGTGGCGTGCACGCCCGGTGTCTTGCCCTGGCTGCGCGGAAACATCTGGTACCAGGCGCCGCTGCGCGCCCGCGGCCGGTCGGCGGTGAGAGGATAGAGCTGCGATCGCATCAGGTCGCGGCGAAACTGGCTGTCGGCCATCGCCTCCCGCAATTCCGGTGCGAGCAGCGCGCCCGGCTCGCCGGTCTGCAGAAAGATTTCGCACTGCCTGATGATGATTGCGGCCGCGGCCGGGCCACCGGCCTGCGCCCGGGTCAGCATGCCCGCACCTTCGACGGCATCCAGCGTGTGGTCGCCACCGTCGCGCTGCTTCTGCTCGAAGCGATGCCGCCAGCTGGCGAATTCGTCGGTCCAGGCCTCGATTGCGAAGCTGTAGCGGCCGGGCCGGTCGGGCACGAAGGCGCCGCCCCAGCGGTCGTCGCTGTGCGGCGTCATCGGCGCGTGTTGCCATTCGCCGTCGCCCTCATGTCGCCACACCAATGCCGCTGCGATCACATCATGTCCGTCACGGTAGATGTCGGCCCACACCTCGACAGGTTCGCCCGCGATGCGCTTGACCGCAAAGCGGCCGCCATCAACCGACGGATAGACATCGGTAATATGAAAAGTGCCGTGGGCACTCTCGACAGGCCGGGCGGTTTTGTTCACGGTGATGCCGCCATTGAATAGGCAAATGAAGTCCCGGCGCCGGGAAGGAGGCACGCCAGACCCATATAGAAAGCCGCTCGCCGGGCAATGGTTCCCGGTGGGAACGCCGGATAGGGTAGAGCGTTGAACATCAACTATCCCTTTCCCGTATCTGTACAATTTTAGCAACGATCCCAATACCGTTGCGAGCAGGCAGCGTGCCGAATGGACCATTACGCCAAAGCCCAGACCCTGGGAATCCAGACCGAGTATATCGATGGTAGCGGTCACCGCCGTGTGACAACCCCTGAGGCGCTGACGGCGATCCTCGCGGCGCTGCCGCCCCAGACGCCGCGACGGATGATCGCCGATCCCGTGGTCGTCAGAGGCGGCCATGGCGGACAGACGCAGCTCGCCGAGGCGGCCCGGCTTCCGGTGCAATGGAAGCTCACCAACGGCACGACAGTGCTCGCGCAAGGCGAGGCGCATGAGCGGAGTGTGACGTGGCCGTCGGGCCTGCCCGAGGGCGTGCACCGGTTGCAGCTGAAGGACGCCTCGGGCAGCGAGGAGCTGCCGTTTCTGGTGGCGCCGGACGGCGCATTCGGCGGCGCGTTCGACCGCTGCTGGGTGATCGCGGTTCAGCTCTATGGCGTGCGGTCGGCGCGCAACTGGGGCATCGGCGATTTCACCGATCTGCAGGGCCTGCTCGAATTCGCCCATCGGCTCGGCGCCGACGGCATCGGGCTCAATCCGCTGCATGCGCTGTTCGACGATCGGCCTGGCGATTGCAGCCCATACTCGCCGAACAGCCGGCTGTTCCTCAACGCGCTTTATATCGACGTCGCGAAGATTCCCGAATTCCGCGCCGATGCCGAGACGCAAGCCGCGCTGGCGCAGCTCCGCAGCCGTGACATGGTCGACTATGTCGGTGCCGCGGCGCTGAAATGGCCCGCGCTGCGCGCGGCCTTCGCGGCCTTCAAGGCCAATCCCGGCCTCGGCCGCTGGCAGGATTTCGAGGCCTATCGCAAGGAGCAGGGCGTGCTGCTGTCGCGCTTCGCCTGCTTCGAGGTGATGCGGCACAAATTCAACACGCCGTGGTGGGAATGGCCGGACGAATGGCGGCAGCCCGACGATACGGCGTGCGCGAAATTGCGCCGGGCGCGCGACACCGCCACTGAGGTCGAATTCGTCGAATTCGTGCAATGGACGGCGGACCGGCAGCTCGGCGCCTGCCAGGCGCTCGCGCACAAGCTCGGCATGCGGGTCGGACTCTATCTCGACGTCGCCGTTGGCGTGCAGTCGGATGGCTTCGACGCCTGGAATGAGCAGATCGCGATCTCGCGTCATCTCGGCGTTGGCGCGCCGCCGGATCCGCTCAACACCGCGGGCCAGGACTGGGGGCTTGCCGGCTTCAATGCCGCGGGCCTCGAGCAGCGCTCGTTCGAGCCGTTCAGGCAGATGCTGCGCGCCTCGATGCACCATGCCGGCGCGATCAGGCTCGACCACGCCTTCGGGCTGAAGCGGCTCTATCTTGTGCCGCGCGGCTTCGGCCCGGCCAATGGCGCCTACGTGCTGATGCCGTTCGAGGCGCTGCTGGCGGCGACCGCGCAGGAGAGCGTCGCGAGCCGCTGCGTCGTGATCGGCGAGGACCTCGGCACCGTGCCCCCGGGGTTCCGCGAGCAGATGAACGGCTGGGGCATCTGGTCCTATCTCGTGATGATGTTCGAGACCGACGACCAGGGCGCCTTCCGCAACGTCGACTACTATCTGCCGAATGCGCTGGTGACGTTCAACACCCACGACCTCTCGACCTATGCCGGCTGGCGCTCGTTCAGCGACCTCAAGACCAAGCGCGCGCTCGGGATCGATCCCGGCGAGACCGACCAGGGGCGTTGGGATGCGCTCGGCCATCTCGACGACGTGCTGCGCCGTCACGACATCCACCACAATGATTTCTATTCGGTGGTGAACTTCATGGCACGGACGCGGTCGCGGATGATGGCGGTTTCGATGGAGGATTTGCTCGGCATCGTCGAGCAGCCGAACATCCCCGGCACCGTCTATGAGCATCCGAACTGGAAACGGCGGCTGCCGGTCTCGATCGAGCATCTCGCGTCGGCGATCGATATCGACGCGCTCAAGCGTGCAACCCGCGAGCGGTCGCACGCCTGACAACGCGGAGCACGGCGCGTGGCCTCTCGTATCGAAGACTATGGACTGATTGGTGATTGCGAGACCGCAGCGTTGGTCGGCCGTGACGGCTCGATCGACTGGCTGTGCTGGCCGGCATTCGATTCCGACGCCTGCTTTGCGGCGCTGCTCGGCACGTCGCGGAATGGCCGCTGGCTGCTGGCGCCGGCCGGGGAGGTCCGACAGACCTCCCGCCGCTATTGGGACGATACGCTGATCCTCGAGACGCGGTTCGAGACCGAGGATGGAGTGGTCGCGCTGATCGACTTCATGCCGCCGCGCGGCAATGCCTCCGACGTGGTCCGCCTGGTTCGCGGCATCAGCGGCCGCGTCAAGATGCACATGGAGCTGGTGATCCGCTTCGGCTTCGGGGTCGATGTCCCCTGGGTGAAGAAGAACCCGGACGGCGACGGACTGTTGGCGATCAGCGGGCAGGACATGACCGTGCTGCGCACGCCGGTTAAGACATCGGGCAAGGACTTGACCACGATCGCCGATTTCGAGATCGGCGAGGGCGACACCGTGCCGTTCGTCCTGACATATGGAGCGTCGTATCAGCCGGTGCCGGGGTCGATCGCCCCCGAGGCAGCGCTGAAGGATACCGAGGCATACTGGAAGGAATGGTGCAGCCGTTCGACCTATGACGGCAGCTATCAGCGCAGCCTCGTGATGCGCTCGCTGATCACGCTGAAGGCGCTGACCTTCAGGCCCACCGGCGGCATCGTTGCCGCACCGACCACGTCATTGCCGGAAAAACTCGGCGGCGCGCGCAACTGGGACTACCGGTTCTGCTGGCTGCGCGACGCCACCTTCACGCTGCTGGCGCTGATGAATTCGGGCTATACCGAGGAGGCGGCGGCCTGGCACAACTGGCTGCTGCGGGCCGCGGCCGGTGCTCCTGCCGACATGCAGATCATGTACGGCATCCTGGGGCAGCGGCGCCTCTTGGAATGGGAAGCCGGATGGCTGTCCGGTTATGAAGGCGCGCAGCCGGTCCGCGTCGGCAATGCCGCACATGCGCAGCTGCAGCTCGACGTCTACGGCGAGTTGATCGACGCCTTCCACCAGTCCCGCATGGCCAAGCTGAAACTCGATGATGAGAGCTGGTCGCTCGAATGCACCGTCGTCAGTCATCTCGCCGATGTCTGGGACCAGCCGGATCACGGCATCTGGGAGCGTCGCAGCACTCCCAGACATTACGTGTTCTCCAAGGTGATGTGCTGGGTCGCCTTCGACCGCGCCATCAAGAGCGCGGAACGGTTCGGCTTCAAGGGGCCGCTGGTCAAATGGCGGGTGCTGCGCGAGGCCATTCATCGCGACGTCTGCCGGCGCGGCTTCGATCCTGATCTCAACAGCTTCGTCGAGAGCTATGACTCAAAGCTGCTCGACGCCAGCCTGCTGTTGTTGCCGTCGGTCGGCTTCCTGCCGCCGTCCGATCCGCGCATCCGCGGCACGATCGCGGCGGTCGAGCGGCGCTTGATGCGCGACGGGTTCGTGCTGCGGCACGATCCGCGCGAGGAGTCCGACGAAATCCAGCCGATCGAGGGCGCATTCCTGGCCTGCAGCCTGTGGCTTGCCGACGCCCATGTGCTGGCGGGAGATCTCGACAAGGCGCAAACCATGTTCGAACGCGTGGTGGCGGTCGCCAACGATCTCGGGCTGCTGGCGGAGGAGTTCGACTCCGGAGCCGGCCGGCAGACCGGCAACTTCCCGCAGGCGCTGACCCATATCGCGCTGATCAACACGGCACACAATCTCAGCGCCGCCAGGGCCGATGCCGAGAAGCCGGCGGTGCAGCGGTCGACCTGATCGTGGCATTTGTCTTGCGCACGATCTTTTTAGAAGAACCGTCTTAACGGCCCATCGTCAGCACGATGTCCATCGCGCGCGCGAAACCGTCGTGCTCGTTGGCTTCGGTGACATGCGTGGCGCGCGCCTTCACGTCGTCGCTGGCATTGCCCATCGCGAACGAGACGCCGCTTCTCGCAAACATCGGCAGATCGTTCTGCATGTCGCCGATCGTGGCGACATTCTCCAGCGCCACGCCGAGGCGCCTCGCGATGCCCTCGACGAAGGTGCCCTTGTCGTGGCCGGGCGGGGTGACGTCGAGATAGTAGGTCTGCGAGCGGACCGCGGTCGCATCATTGCCGACCATCTGCTGCATCTCCGCCTCGCAGCGCTGCAGCAGGGCCGCATCCGAGCTTGCGCCGACGATCTTGCAGGCCTGGTCGAGATAGGGCGTGAAATCGCCGACGATGGTCGGATCATGCTTGATCGCGCGCTTTTCGTGCGCGTTGTACTCGCCGTCGGGATTCCGCGTCAGCCAGCGGTCGTTGGTGAACAGCCAGATGTCGACGCCGCGCTCGCGGAGCAGGTCGACGCTGCGCCTGGCGACGGCAGGGGGGATCACATGCTGCTCGATCGGCTGCAATTGCGGATCGACGATCGACGAGCCGTTGAAGGCGCCGATCGGCAGCGTGATCGCAAGCGGCGCGACCAGGAAACCCATCCCGATCGTTGGCCGGCTGGAGACGATGGTGAAGCCGATACCGGCCTCATGCAGCCTGCGCACGGCCGCCAGGGCGCCGTCGGTTAAGGTCTTGTCCTTGGTGAGCAGCGTGCCGTCGACATCGGACACGACAAGGGCGATGCGGGTCATGGGCGGTCCAGTTTCAGTTGACTGACGATGTCTTCGACGATGGTGTCGACCGAACGGTCGATCGCAACCGTGATCGGGCGTTCGTCGGGCGTCGGCGGCTCCAGCGTCTTGAACTGGCTGGCGAGCAGGCCCGGCGGCATGAAATGGTCCTTGCGCGCGGCCAGCCGTGTGGCGATCAGCTCCTGCGTGCCGTCGAGGAAGACGATGCGGATGTCGTCGCGGCCGTGCACCAGGATGTCGCGATAGGCGCGCTTCAGCGCGGAGCAGGCGATGACGGCGCGCTCGCGGACGCCGCAGGTGCGGTCGATCTCATTGGCGATCGCGCGCAGCCAGGGCCAGCGATCCTCGTCGGTGAGCGGCTGGCCCGAATGCATCTTCGCGACGTTGCTCGGAGGATGAAAGCTGTCGCCGTCCTCGAAGCGCCAGCCGATCCTGATCGCAAGGCGGTCGGCGATGGTGCTCTTGCCCGAGCCGGAAACGCCCATCACGACCAGTGCGCAGGGGTTTTGCCCGTCACCCAAGAAAGTCACCCAAGAGCATCATCCACGAAAATCCTCCGGCAGCGAGGCCTGATCGATCAACCAGACGGTTTCGCCTAGCGATCGCGCGCGGTTTGCCGGCAGGTTCTCGCCTGCGAACAGGCGCGTCAAGATCGCGCGCTTGTTTTCGCCCGCCACCTCGAACAGCATCTCGCGGCAGGAGGCGAGGGCAGGCAGGGTCAAGGAGACGCGTGGCACGAACGGTTCGACATTGGCCTTGGGCACCCCGACCACCCAGCGCTGCGTTTCCTCGACCGCGGGATAGCCGGGAAACAGCGAGGCGGTGTGGCCATCGGGCCCGATGCCCATCAGCACCAGGTCGAACAGCGGCCGCTTCGGATCGAGCTGTTCGGCGCCGTAGAAGGCCATCAGCTCGTTCTCGTACAGCGCCGCGCTGACGTCGGGATCCCTGAGATCGGCGGTGTCGGTTGCGATCGGGTGGACGTTCGCAGCCGGAGCGCAGCGGTCGAGGAAGGCCTGGCGCGCCATGCTCATATTGTGCAGCGGGTCCTTGCGCGGCACCAGCCGCTCGTCGCCGATGAACCAGTCGATGCGATCCCACGGAATCCGCCGGCGATAGTCCGGCGTCGCCAGCAGGTGGTAGAGCGCCTTGGGGCTGGAGCCGCCGGTGAGGCAGACCGCGATCCGGCCGCTGTTCTGGTCGATCCTGGCGATCATCCGTTCGGCGGCGGTCTGCGCCAATGCGGCCGGATCGGCGACCGTGATGATCTTGCGCTCGCCGCTCGTGGTCATGGTCAGCTGAGCTTCCGCCAGCTGCGGCCGTCGCGCGTCAGCAGTGCGTTGGCCGCCTCCGGGCCTTCGCTGCCGGCCTTGTAGGGTTGCAGGCCACGCCCGCCGGCAGTCTTCCAGGCGTCGAGGAAGGGCTGCACCGCCTGCCATCCGGCCTCGACGCTATCGGCGCGTTGGAACAGCAAATTGTCGCCGATCATGCAGTCGTAGATCAGTGTCTCGTAACCGGTCGACGGCTCCGCCTTGAAGTAGTCCTTGTAGCGGAACTTCATCTCGACGCCGTCGATGTTGATGGCCGGGCCCGGCACCTTGGTGTTGAACTGCAGCTCGATGCCTTCGGTCGGCTCGGTCGAGATGACCAGGTAGTTCTGCGACAGGCGGTCGACCGCGGTATCGCGGAACATCGCGAACGGCGCCTGCTTGAACTTGATCGCGATCTCGGTGCGCTTGGTGGTCAGTGCCTTACCGGTGCGCAGATAGAACGGCACGCCGGCCCAGCGCCAATTGTCGATGGTCAGCTTGAGTGCCGCATAGGTCTCGGTCGAGCTGTCGGGCTTGACGTCCGGCGTCTTGAGATAGTCCTCGATTTCGGTGTCGCCGATCCGGCCGCTGCGATACTGGCCGCGCACCGAGTTGGACAGCGCCTCCTGCGCGCTCTGGATCTGGATCGCGCTCAGCACCTCGGCCTTCTCCGAGCGCACCGCATGGGCGTCGAAGCGCGCCGGCGGCTCCATCGTCACCAGCGACAGCAGCTGGAACAGATGGTTCGGCACCATGTCGCGCAGCGCGCCGGTGGCGTCATAGAAGCTGCCGCGATGGCCGACGCCGAGCTTCTCGTCGACGGTGATCTGGATGTGGTCGATGTGGTTGCGGTTCCAGATCGGCTCGAACATGCCGTTGGCAAAGCGCAGCACCAGGATGTTCTGGACGGTTTCCTTGCCGAGGTAATGGTCGATCCGGTAGATTTGGTGCTCGTCCATCAGCTTCAGCAGCGCTGAATTCAGCGCCCTGGCCGATGCCAGATCGGTGCCGAACGGCTTTTCGATGATCAGCCGACGCCAGGCGCCGTTCTCCTCCAGCATGCCGGTGCGTCCGAGCTGCTCGCTGATCGGCAGGAAGGCGCTCGGCGGGGTCGCGAGATAGAACAGCCGGTTGCCGCCGGTGCCGCGTGCGGTCTCGAGCTTGTCGAGCCGTTCATTCATGGCATCGAACGAAGCGGGATCTCTCGGATCGGCCTCGATCGAGGTGACGCATTCGAACAGCTGCTTCGCGATCGCCTCGTCGACGGGGCGGGTAGCGAACTTGCGAAGCCCCTGCATCAGGCTGTCGGTCAGCTGCTCGCTCGACATGCCCTTGCGGACAATGCCGACCACGCAGAATTTCTCCGGCAGCAGATTGCCGGCGGCGAGATTGTAGAGCGCCGGAACGACCAGCCGGTGTGTCAGATCACCGGTGGCGCCGAAGATGATGAAGGAGCAAGGATCGGGTTTCTTCTGCACGTGACCTTCCGCGGTTCGCTTTAAGCCTTTTTCGGCGGCTCCTTATGGCCGCCAAACCCTGCGCGCATCGCCGAGAGGATCTTCTCGGCGAAGGTGTGGTCCTTGCGCGAGCGGAAGCGGGTGTAGAGCGCCGCCGTCAGCACCTCGGCCGGCACCGCCTCGTCGACTGCGGCGTTGACGGTCCAGCGGCCTTCGCCGGAATCCTCGACAAAGCCGGAGTAATTGTCGAGCGTGTGGTTCTGTGCCAGCGCCGAGGCCGTGAGGTCCAGCAGCCAGGACGGGATCACGCTGCCGCGCCGCCAGACTTCGGCAATGTCGGCGATGTCGAGATCAAAGCGATGGTCCGCCGGCAGCGCCTCGATATTGGCGTTCTTCAGGATGTCGAAGCCTTCGGCGTAGGCCTGCATCAGGCCGTATTCAATGCCGTTGTGGATCATCTTGACGAAATGCCCGGCGCCGATCGGACCGGCGTGGATGTAGCCCTGTTCGATCCTGACATCGCGCCCCTCGCGGCCGGAGGTGCGCGGGATGTCGCCGATGCCGGGCGCCAGCGTCCTGAAGATCGGATCGAGCCGGTCGACGACTGCCTTGTCGCCGCCGATCATCATGCAGTAGCCGCGCTCGATGCCCCAGATGCCGCCGCTGGTGCCGACATCGACATAGTGCAATCCGCGCTCCCTGAGCGCCTTGCCGCGCCGGACGTCGTCCTGCCAGAAGGTGTTGCCGCCGTCGATGATGACGTCGCCGGGCTGCATCAGCTTCGATAGCGCCTCGATGGTGGCTTCGGTGATCTTGCCGGCCGGCAGCATCACCCAGGCGGTGCGCGGCGCTTCCAGCTTGAGCACGAAATCCTCCAGCGACGAGGAACCGGTGGCGTTGTCGGCGACCAGCGCCGCGACCGCCTTCGGATCCTTGTCGTAGACCACGGTGGTGTGGCCGTTGCTCATCAGGCGGCGGACGATGTTGCCGCCCATCCGCCCGAGGCCGATCATGCCGAGTTGCATTGCTCGCCTCCGTCAGTTCAGTGCGGCCGAGATCGCGGCATCGAGTGCCGCAAGCCCGGAGGTGAGATCGCCCTTGAGGTGCACGCGCAGCGCCCGCCGGCCGCGCTCGGTGAGCACGTCGAAATCGCCGCGCGCCTGCGCCGCCTTGATCACGCCGAAGCTCGCCTTCTGGCCGGGCACCGGAAGGTCCTTGCTGTCGTCGGTCGTGACCTGCAGGAACACGCCGCTGTCGGGCCCGCCCTTGTAGGCCTGTCCGGTCGAATGCAGGAAGCGCGGGCCGAATTCGGCGCAGGTCGCAAGGTGTTTCGCGTCGCGCACCTTCAGCCGCATCGCCTGCATGGCATCGATGGTGTCGCCGTCGCGCTCGATATAGGCGAGCAGGGCGACATAGTCGCCGCGGGCGGAGCGGGAGAGATGCGCCTTGATCCAGGAATTGAGGTCGCCATTGGCGCCGGCCTTGCGCAACTCCTCGGCGTTCTGCGCGTCGGTGTAGAGCTCGACTCCATCCGCCGAGACCACCGGCTGCTCGGCCGGCAGCGATCCGGGTCTTCTCGAACGCCGCGGTCAGCTCGCGGGTCTTGATCTTGGCAGCCTCGACGTCAGGCTGGTTGAACGGGTTGATGCCGAGGATCGCGCCCGCCACCGCGGTCGCGATCTCGAAGCGGAAGAACTCCTGGCCGATATGGTCGATCGATTTCAGCACGATCCGGACCACGGGATGGCCGGCGGCCTCGAGCGCGGCGAGCTTTGCCTCATGCGCGGCGTCGTTCTCGCCCTCGGTGCGCAGGTCGATGAAGAAGCGGTCGTTGCCGTAGACCGCGGCGTCGCCGATGGTTTCGCCCTCGATCGGGATCAGGCCCTTGCCGTCCTTGCCGGTCGATTCCGCGATCAGCTGCTCGGCCCAGGCGCCGAAATCGGCGATCTCGGGGGAGGCGAAGATCGTCACCTTGTCGCGGCCTTCGAGCCCGGCGATGCCCATCGCCAGCCCGAGCTGGACGCCCGGGTTTTCCTGCGGCGGCACGTCGGCGCCGCAGGAGCGCACCATGGCGAGCGTATGACCGAGCAGGCTGCGGACGTCGATGCCTGCGGCCGCCGCCGGCACCAGGCCGAACGGCGACAGCACGGAATAGCGGCCGCCGATCGCGGGATCGCCGTAGAAGATACGGGCAAAGCCCTGCTTGATCGCGACCTTCTGCAGCGACGAGCCGGGGTCGGTCACCGCGATGAAGCGATGGCCGGCCTTGTCCTTGCCGATCGCCTTGGCCACCCGGTCGAAGAAATAGTCCTTCATCACGTTCGGCTCGGTCGTGCCGCCCGATTTGGAGGAGACGATGAACAGCGTCTTGGCGATGTCGACATACTCCTCCATCGCGCGCACCTGCGCCGGATCGGTGGAGTCGAGCACGTGCAGCCGCGGGAAGCCGGACTTGTGCGGGAAGGTCTGCGCCAGCACCTCCGGCCCGAGGCTCGATCCGCCCATGCCGAGCACAACGGCGTCGGTGAAGTTCTGGCCCTTCACGCGCTTGGCGAAATCCTCGTAGTCGGCGACGTCGGCGGTCGCGGCGCTGGTCAGCCAGCCCAGCCATTTGTCCTCGTCATCGCCGGTCCAGACCGACTTGTCCTTGTGCCAGAGCCTTCGGATCTTGGCCGACGCACGCCATTCCTCGGTGCTTTTCTCGACCGCCTTCTCGATGCCGGCGCCGAGCGCCAGCTTCTGATGGTCGATGCCGCCGCCGAGCGAGGTCGCGCGCTTGTGGGCGACCGCGCCGTACAGCTTGTCGGCCGCGTCGGCGAACAGCTTGACGCCGTCCTTGACCAGCTCCTCGGTGATCGCATCGAGCGAGATGCCGGACTTCTCCAGCTCCTCCAGCACGTGGCGGGCGTCCTCGACATTCTCCTCGAGGCTGTCGCGGACCTTGCCGTGGTCGCGGAAGGCATCGAGGGTTGCCGGCGGCACGGTGTTGACGGTATCGGGGCCAATCAGCTCCTCGACATAGAGCACGTCGCTATAGTCCTTGTTCTTGGTGCCGGTCGAAGCCCACAACAGCCGCTGCGGCTTGGCGCCCTTGGCCGTGAGCTTGTCCCAGCGCGGGCCCGAGAACAGGCGCTTGTAGTCCTGGTAGGCGAGCTTTGCATTGGCGATCGCGACCTTGCCCTTCAAGGCCGCGAGCCGCTCCTTCTCGGACGGGTCGTTGGCGCGTGCGATCTTCTCGTCGAGCTGCTTGTCGACGGCGCTGTCGATGCGGCTGACGAAGAAGCTGGCGACGCTTGCCACATGGGAGGGGTCGCCGCCCTTGGCGACGTACTTCTCCAGGCCCTTAAGATAGGCCTCCGCGACCTGGCGATAGACCTTCTGCGAGAACAGCAGCGTGATGTTGATGCTGATGCCTTCGCCGATCAGATACTCGACCGCCGGCAGGCCCTCCGGCGTCGCCGGCACCTTGACCATCAGGTTCTTGCGGTGAACGTCCTTCCAGAGCCGCTCGGCCTCCGCGATCGTGCCCTTGGTGTCCATCGCGAGATAGGGCGACACTTCGAGGCTGACGAAGCCGTCGCCGCCATGGCTCTGGTCGTAGACCGGGCGCAGCACGTCGGCGGCGTGCTGGATGTCCTCGACCGCGAGGTGTTCGAACAGGTCGGCGACCGAGCGGTCGCCCTTCTTGAGGGCCTTGCCGATCGCCCCGTCATACTCGTCCGAGCTGCCGATCGCCTTCTCGAAGATCGAGGGGTTGGACGTCACACCTTTGACGCCGTCGGTCTCGATCAGCCGCTTCAGGTCGCCCTTGGCGACGAAGCCGCGGGCAAGGAAGTCCAGCCAGACGGCCTGGCGGTGATTTTCGAGTGCTTTGACGGGGTTCATGGGTGCCTGTTCTCGTTCGATCGAGGGTCGATTTTTGGGTTCCCGGGCAGCTTTCGGGGGTGGAGGCGGATTGTCAACATGGCTGGGGGCCCGGGCGGAATATCAGCATTCCCAAGGGATAACGCCATTCACAACAGTTCGATCCCCTCGGACGCCGGTGCGAGCAGACCCTGATCTCGGCACATTTTTATGACGCGTTGCGGGCGCGCGGCTGCGCGTCAGGGCCGCAGGTAGAGGTAGCCTTGGGATTGCAGCTCGGCGAGGCGGACCACGCCGCCGCGTTCGGCGGCGACGAAGCCCGGGAGCAGGTCGGCGAGGGTGATGTTCTGCGATTTCATGGTGTTGCCGCAGGCGGCGAGCTCGATGCCATCCTTGGTGAACTGGCCGACCTGCTTCGACAGGCCGGGATTGACCGCCGCCGAATGAAACGCCTTCAGCGCCTGGCCGTGCACCACGAGCGCGATCGTCACATTGCCGGGGCCGCCGACGCCGTCGAGATGGTTCTGGATGTTGCCGATCACGAAATTGACCTTGCCGAGGTCGTCGAGGTGATAGACCACCTTCAGCTTTCCCGGTGGTGGGGTCTCAGTAGCGGCGTTCGCCCGTGACGCTGTAAAGGCAGCGCCGATCGCCGAGAGGGCGCCCCACAGGATGCTGCGTCGATGCATGGCGTCCCTCGCGCAATGATTGTTGATCGGCGCAAAGCCTATCACTTGTGCCGGAGGGCAGCGAGTTCCTTGCGGTCGGTCACAAGTTCGGCGCATTGGCTCAAGTCGTCGCGATCGACGCGAAAGATCTTGTCGTCGGCGCCGGCGAGCAGCGCCTCGCCCGCATCGTCGTCGGGCTTGTTGCGATTCCACACCACGATGCGGCCAAGGCGCGCGATCGCGGATTTGTCGTCTTTCGACAACGCCACAGTGATACCGCCGCCCTCACAATCCACGCTGCATTCGAAGCGCATCTCGTGTCCGGATTCGGTCGCGACCGCGTGGTTGCAGTAGCCGCTGGAGTCGAAATTGCCGGGGCGGTGGCGGTAGGCGACGCCGAGCCGGAACGAGTAGTTGGTGGTCTTGTCCTCCGGCGCATCCTCGGCGGCGACGAGCAGCTTCATCGCGCTGACCTTCTGCTTCGGATGCTGCGCCAGATGATTTGCATCGTATCGCCGCACGAAGCAGGCATAGGCTTTTCGCGCCGGGCGGGCCTGCGAACATCCTGTTGTCGAAGGCGGCCGCCTTGGCCTTGTCGACGCCTTCCTGCGCCTCGACGGTTAACGCCGCGCCGGCGCAGGCTGCGGCGGCAAGTGCGACAACAAGGAACGTCTGCTTCATGACCGCCTCGGGAATAGCCCGCGCCTCCAAGGTGTCATCTTTAATGCGCGGCAATGGTGCCGCGTGGAACTGCGCGGGCTCGTTGCCTTAGTCGCGGCGACAAGGAGGCACGTTCAACCTCGTCTGACAGTTTGTTCATGCGAGTCTGTGACGTGCACATCTTGACGCCAAGGCAGGACAGCCACACCTTTTCAGGGAGCCCAACGTTCATCGCCGGACGGGGAGGTTGCCCCGCTCGGATGTCCGCCTCGGAAGCCTGGGCCCCGGTAAACCACGGATGTGGCTGAGGGGCTACAACCGTTAAAATCAGGCTACCAACGGGGGATATTGATGAACCATTAAGCTTCCTGCCTGTTGATAAGGCAGAGGCTGCACGCGCCGTGCATTGCCGAAATGAGTCGGTCGAGTGTCCAATGGACCCAGCGTGCCGACGCTGATTCGATCCTAGGACGCTCTGGTTGCGACTCGTGTCAGTCGTGCGGCGATACATATCGTGGAGAGAGGGATCATGTACAACGATTCTTTGTTCAACGCCTTCGCAAGGTCGTTTGAAGCGCGAAGCCAGACCGACATGTCGATGGCCGAGTATTTGGAGTCGTGTCGAAGTGATCCGATGCGATACGCCAATGCGGCCGAGCGGTTATTAGCGGCGATCGGTGAGCCCCAGATGATCGACACGGCCAAGGACCCACGCCTTGGCCGTATCTTTTTGAACCGTACGATCAGGTCGTATCCGGCCTTCGCCGGCTTCTTCGGCATGGAGGACACGATCGAGCGCCTGGTCGGCTTCTTCCGCCACGCCGCACAGGGCCTCGAAGAGCGCAAGCAGATCCTCTATTTGCTCGGACCGGTCGGCGGCGGCAAGTCGTCGCTCGCCGAGCGCATCAAGGCGCTGATGGAGATTCATCCGATCTACGTGCTGAAGGCGGGTGACGAGCTGTCGCCGGTGTTCGAGAGCCCGCTCGGGCTGTTCGACCCCGAGCAGCTCGGGCCGATGATCGAGGAGAAGTACGGCATCCCGCGCCGCCGGCTGAGCGGGCTGATGTCGCCCTGGGCCTACAAGCGGCTCGAGGCCTTCGGCGGCGACATCTCGCAATTCCGCGTCGCGCGCATCCAGCCCTCCCGGCTGCGCCAGATCGCGGTCGCCAAGACCGAGCCCGGTGACGAGAACAACCAGGACATCTCCTCGCTGGTCGGCAAGGTCGACATCCGCAAGCTCGAGACCTACGCCCAGAACGACCCCGACGCCTACAGCTATTCCGGCGGCCTCAACCGCGCCAACCAGGGCGTGCTCGAGTTCGTCGAGATGTTCAAGGCGCCGATCAAGATGCTGCACCCGCTGCTGACCGCGACGCAGGAGGGCAACTACATCGGCACCGAGAACATCGGTGCGATCCCGTTCACCGGCATCATCCTCGCGCACTCGAACGAAGCCGAGTGGCAGAGCTTCAAGACCAACAAGAACAACGAGGCCTTCATCGACCGCATCTGCGTCATCAAGGTCCCGTACTGCCTGCGGGTCACCGAGGAGCAGAAGATCTACGAGAAGCTGATCCAGACCTCCGAGCTTGCCGCCGCGCCGTGCGCGCCGGCCACGCTGGAAACCTTGGCCCGCTTCTCGGTGATGTCGCGGCTGCGCAAGCACGAGAACTCGACGCTGTTCGGCAAGATGCGGGTCTATGACGGCGAGAGCCTGAAGGAATCCGATCCGAAGGCGCGCAGCGTGCAGGAATACAAGGACGCGGCCGGCGTCGACGAGGGCATGGACGGCGTCTCCACCCGCTTTGCCTTCAAGGTGCTGGCCTCGACCTTCAATCACGACACCACCGAGGTCGGCGCCGACGCGGTGCATCTGATGTATGTGCTGGAGATGGCGATCCGGCGCGAGCAGCTGCCTGACGAGGTCGAGAAGCGCTATCTCGAATTCATCAAGGCCGACCTCGCGCCGCGCTATGCCGAGTTCATCGGCAACGAGATCCAGAAGGCCTATCTGGAATCCTACGCTGACTACGGCCAGAACCTGTTCGACCGCTATGTCGACTACGCCGATGCCTGGATCGAGGACCAGGACTTCAAGGATCCGGACACCGGCCAGCTGATGAACCGCGAGCTCTTGAACCAGGAGCTGACCAAGATCGAGAAGCCGGCCGGCATCGCCAACCCGAAGGACTTCCGCAACGAGGTCGTCAAGTTCTCGCTGCGTTCGCGGGCGCACAATGGCGGCAAGAATCCGAGCTGGACCTCCTACGAAAAGGTTCGCGACGTGATCGAGAAACGGATATTCTCCCAGGTCGAGGATCTGCTTCCGGTCATCTCGTTCGGCTCCAAGAAGGACGGCGAGACCGAGAAGAAGCATGGCGAATTCGTCGAGCGGATGGTGGAGCGCGGCTATACCGAGCGCCAGGTCCGCCGGCTCGTCGAGTGGTACATGCGAGTGAAGCAGGCCGGCTAGTGCACGATCCGGAAAGCCGGCAGCGGCTTTCCGTCTCGTTCCGTCCCGTCCAATAAGAATGCGATGCGACTGTCATGATCGCATCCGGCGTGAGGCAGATGCAACGTGGTCATGCATATCGTCGATCGGCGGCTGAATCCGGGTAGCAAGAGCCTGGAGAATCGTCAGCGCTTCCTGCGGCGCGCCAAGGCGCTGGTGCAGGGGGCCGTCAAGAAGTCGTCGCAGGACCGGGACATCAAGGATGTCCTGGAGGGTGGCGAGGTGACCATCCCGCTGGACGGCATGGATGAGCCGCGGTTCCGGCGCGAGGGCGGCACGCGTGACATGGTGCTGCCGGGCAACAAGAAATTCGTCGAGGGCGACTGGCTGCAGCGTCCGAACCAGAGCGGCGCCAAGGGCTCCGGCGGCGGGCGAGGGCGACAGCGAGGACGCCTTCCGCTTCGTGCTGAGCCGCGAGGAGTTCGTCGACCTCTTCCTCGACGACCTCGAACTGCCTGATCTTGCCAAGCGCAAGCTCGCGCAAACCGAGAGCGAGGGCATCCAGCGCGCCGGTTATGCGACCTCGGGCTCGCCCGCCAACATCTCGATCAGCCGCACGGTGGGCCGGGCACTGGCGCGTCGCGTGGCGCTGCGCCGGCCGCGCAAGGACGAGATCGAGGCGCTCGAGGCGGAGCTCGCGGCGTGCGAAGACGAGACGCGCCGCCGCGAACTGCTCACGCTGCTCGAAGCGCTGAAGGCCAAGGCCAAGCGGATCCCCTTCATCGATCCGATCGACATCCGCTACCGCCGCTTCGAGACGGTGCCGAAGCCGGTGGCGCAGGCCGTGATGTTCTGCCTGATGGACGTCTCGGGCTCGATGTCCGAGCACATGAAGGATCTGGCAAAGCGGTTCTACATGCTGCTCTACGTCTTCCTGAAGCGGCGCTACAAGCATGTCGAGATCGTGTTCATCCGGCACACCGACCGCGCCGAGGAGGTGGACGAGGATACGTTCTTCCATGGACCGGCGTCCGGCGGCACGCTGGTGTCGAGCGCGCTGGTTGCGATGAACGACATCGTCCGCACCCGCTTCCGTCCCGCCGACTGGAACATCTACGCCGCGCAGGCCTCGGACGGCGACAACATGACTTCCGACAGCGCGGTGACCGGGCATCTGTTGACCGACAAGATCCTGCCGGTCTGCCAGTTCTTCGCCTATCTCGAGGTCGGCGAGGCCGCCAACTACACCTTCGACATGCCGGACTCCTCGCTCTGGACGCTCTATGAGCGTCTGCGCAACGACGGCGCGCCGTTGTCGATGCGCAAGGTGAGCGAGCGGGGCGAGATCTTCCCGGTGTTCCAGGACCTGTTCAAGCGCCGCACCAGCCAGGAAAGGGTATAGTTTGATGGGGTCTTCCGGCGAACGGGCTGTTCGAGGGCGCCGACTGGGATTTCCAGACGCTGCAGCGGATTCACGACGCATGCGAGGAGGTCGCGCGCAAGGAGCTCGGGCTCGACGTCTATCCCAACCAGATCGAGGTGATTACCGCCGAGCAGATGCTGGACGCCTATTCGTCGGTCGGCATGCCGCTGTTCTACAAGCACTGGTCGTTCGGCAAGCAGTTCGCCTTCCAGGAGGCGTCCTATCGCAAGGGCCTGATGGGTCTGGCCTATGAGATCGTGATCAACTCCTCGCCGTGCATCTCCTATCTGATGGAGGAGAACACGGCGACGATGCAGACGCTGGTGATCGCGCACGCGGCGTTCGGGCACAATCACTTCTTCAAGAACAACTATCTGTTCAAGCAGTGGACCGATGCCGACGGCATCCTCGATTATCTCGAATTCGCCAAGGGTTACATCGCGGCCTGCGAGGATCGCCACGGCCGCGAGACGGTGGAGCGGACGCTCGATGCCGCGCATGCGCTGATGTCGCACGGCGTCGACCGCTATCCCGGAAAGAAGACGCTCGACTTGCGTGCCGAGGAGAAGCGCGCCGGCGAGCGCCGGCAGCACGAGGAGAGCGTTTTCAACGATCTGTGGCGGACGGTGCCGAACACCAAGGCCAAGAGCAAGGCCGCGCTCACTGCCGAGCGCCGCCGCGCGCTGCTCGGCCTGCCCCAGGAGAACATCCTCTACTTCCTCGAGAAGACCGCGCCGCGCCTGCAAGGCTGGCAGCGCGAGCTCATTCGCATCGTGCGTCACATCGCGCAGTACTTCTACCCGCAGGGCCAGACCAAGGTGATGAACGAGGGTACCGCGACCTACGTCCATTACCGCATCATGAACCGGCTGCATCAGCAGGGCCGGATCACCGATGGCAATTTCCTCGAATTCCTGCAGTCGCACACCAATGTGGTGTTTCAGCCCGAGTTCGACGATCGCCGCTATTCCGGCTTCAATCCATACGCGCTCGGCTTTGCCATGATGCAGGACATCGAGCGGATCGTGAAGAGTCCGGAGGACGAGGACCGCGCCTGGTTCCCCGACATCGCCGGCAAGGGCGACGTCGAGGGCGTGCTGCGCGAGATCTGGAGCAATTACCGCGACGAGAGCTTCATCAACCAGTTCCTCAGCCCGGCGCTGATCCGGCGCTTCCGCATGTTCCATCTGCACGACGACCCCGCCGAAAGCCAGGGTATCAAGGTCGATGCGATCCATGACGAGCGCGGCTACCGGCGGGTGCGCCGTGAGCTGGCGCGGCAATACGATGTCGGCTTCGTCGACGCCAATATCGAGGTCGTGGATGTCGATCTCGACGGCGATCGCCGGCTGATGCTGCGTCACACCACCGTGAAGGGCGCGCAACTCAACGAGACCGACACGCGGCGCGTGCTGCAGCATCTCGCCGATCTGTGGACCTACGACGTGGCACTCACCGAACTCGACGGCACCGACAAGGTGCTGAAGGAATACGTCGTCAGCCCGCGCGCGGCTGCGGTCGCTGCCTGAGCAGTACGCTCACGCAGCGATCAGCGCGCGGTGACCGCCGCGCGGAACGCGAGTCTTGCTTGGCGAACCTTCGTGTCTATCGAAGGCTCGCATCATGAACATCCCGGCAACATTCCGATATTGAAAGCGCGTCATGTTCCGCGCGTGAACGTGACTGCCGGCATGCGGAAATCTCATTGAAGTCTTCTTGGCGATTGCCTGCGCGGGCGCGATTGATAATGTGCGCCGCGTCAAGAAAACCAAGAAAAGGATACGCTCTTGTCAACTCGCTCCCGCCTGGCGGCCTTTCTCGCCTTCACCGCGCTCACAGCCTCGTCGATCTCGCCGTCCGTTGCAGCCGATTCCGCGATCAGAATAGGAAACACCGCACCCTATAGCGGCCCGGCGTCCGCCTACGGCACGATCGCGCGCGCCGAAGCCGCGTATTTCCAGATGCTCAACGATCAGGGCGGCATCGGCGGTCGCAAGATCGATTTCGAGAGTCTCGACGACGCCTATTCGCCGTCGAAGACCGTCGAGCAGACCCGCAAGCTGGTCGAGCAGGACGAGGTGCTCGCGATCTTCAGCGCGGTCGGCACTGCGCCCAACATCTCGGTGCAGAAATATCTGAACATCAAGCACGTGCCTCAGCTGTTCGTGTCCTCAGGCGCGACACGCTGGAACGATCCGAAGCAGTTCCCGTGGACGGTCGGTTTCAATCCGACCTACGAGCTCGAAGGCCGGCTCTATGCGAAGTATATTCTGAAGACCAAGCCGGACGCGAAGATCGCCGTCATCACGCCGAACGAAGACGCAGGCAAGGACTATCTCAGGGGCTTCAAGGACGGGCTCGGCGAGCATGTCGGCCAGATCGTTGCGGAGACCACCTACCTCACGACCGACCCGACCATCGATTCCCAGATGGTGACGATGCGCGAGTCCGGCGCCGACGTGTTCTTCGCCGAAGCGACGCCGAAATTCGCGGCGCAAGCGCTGCGCAAGGCGGCGAGCATGGGCTGGAAGCCGCTCACCATTCTGCCGACCGTCTCCAACTCGGTCTCCGCAGTGCTCGAGCCGGCCGGGCTCGAGAACGTCATCGGCGTCGTGACCGGGCTCTATCTGAAGGACCCGACCGATTCGCGCTGGGCCGACGATCCGGCGCAGCAGGAGTTCTCGGCCTGGATGAAGAAGTATCAGCCGAACGCGAGTCCGGGCGACCTCTTCAACGTGCAGGGCTACACCGTCGCACAGGTCATGACGGCGGTGCTGAAGAACTGCAACGGCGATTACGGCCGTGACAACATCATCAAGCAGGCGACCAATCTGAAGGCGCTCGAACTGCCGATGCTGCTGCCGGGCATCAAGGTGCAGACCGAGCCCGACAATGTGACGCCGATCCGCCAGATCCAGATGGCGCGGTTCGACGGCAAGTCCTGGGCGCTGTTCGGCGAGGTCTTGAGCGACAAGTAGCCGTCACCCACTCCGCTGTCATCCCTGCTCCCGTGCGCAATTGCGCACGAGGCAGGGACGACACCGAGTTTGTTGCACGTCCTTCACGCCACTGTGTCGGCGAGAATGAGTGCTCAGCGCAGGCTGGCGTTGATCTTGTCCAACACGGCCGAGCCGGGGCAGAGCGCCTGTTCGTCCAGCGTGTTGAGCGGCGTCTCGACGGTGTCGAGATGGGTGTGCAGGTCCTCGGCATCCGGATCGACGTAAAGGAGCCCGGTGACGATCTGGCCCTTGGCCGCGTGCTTCTGCAGGAAGGTCTGTGCTCCGAGCCGATCGTGCGGATCGTAGTCGGCGTCGAGCTTGCGCAGCGCGAGCCGCGAGCCGTCATGCTGCTCGACCACCTGCACGGTGCCGGGCGCGTAATCGACGCTGATAGGATCGCGGCCGACCAGCACGTCGAGACGGTTCACCGCGTCGTTGTGCTCACGGACATAGTCGAAGCTCTTGGTCGAGCCGGCGTGGTTGTTGAAGGCGATGCAGGGGCTGATCACGTCGATGAAGGACGCGCCCTTGTGGCGGATCGCAGCCGCGATCAGCGGCACCAGCTGGGTCTTGTCGCCGGAGAAGCTGCGCGCCACGAAGGTGGCCCCTAACTGCAGCGCGATCGCGACCAGGTCGATCGCATTGTCGGTGTTGGTGACGCCCTTCTTCGACTTCGAGCCGCGGTCGGCGGTCGCGGAGAACTGGCCCTTGGTCAGGCCGTACACGCCGTTGTTCTCGACGATATAGGTCATGTTGACTGCACGCCGGATCGAATGTGCGAACTGGCCGAAGCCGATCGAGGCCGAATCGCCGTCGCCGGAGACGCCGAGATAGATCAGGTCGCGGTTGGCGAGATTGGCGCCGGTCAGCACCGACGGCATGCGGCCGTGCACCGAGTTGAAGCCGTGCGAGTTGCCGAGGAAATAGTCCGGTGTCTTCGACGAGCAGCCGATGCCGGAAATCTTCGCCACCCGGTGCGGCTCGATCGAGAGCTCGTAGCAGGCTTCGATGATCGAGGCGGTGATCGAATCGTGGCCGCAGCCGGCGCACAGGGTCGAGATCTTCCCCTCGTAGTCGCGATGGGTATAGCCCAGCTCGTTCTTCTTCAGGCCGGGATGATGAAACTTCGGCTTTGCAATGTAGGTCATGTCACGGCCTTGCGGAGAGGGGTCACCTTGAGATGATCCTGGTGGTCGCCGATCGCGTTGGCGATGAAGCGCGCGGTGATCGGCGTGCCGTCATAGTGCAGGATCGGCACCAGTCGCACGGGATCGATGCCGTTTTCGTTGACGATCAGCTGACGGAGTTGCGCGTCGCGGTTCTGCTCGACCACGTAGACGAAGTCGTGATCGGCGATGAAGCTCGCGACGCTGGAGTGGAACGGGAAGGCGCGGATGCGCATGCGGTCGAGCTGATGGCCGCGCGCTTCCAGGATTCCGATCGCTTCGTCCATCGCGGGCGAGGTCGAGCCGAAATAGAGCACGCCGTACTTGGTCGGCTTCGCTGCGTTGGCCTGCAGCGGCCGCGGCACCATGTCCTGCGCGGTCTCGAACTTGCGCACCAGGCGTTGCATGTTGTCGGCGTAAACAGCGCCTTCCTCGGAATAGCGCGCATAGCGGTCGCGCGAGGTGCCGCGGGTGAAGTAGGAGCCCTTGGTCGGATGCGTGCCGGGATAGGTGCGATACGGGATGCCGTCGCCGTCGACGTCGAGATAGCGGCCGAAGTCGCGGCCTTCGTCGAGCATCTCCGCCGTCATCACCTTGCCGCGGTCGTATTGCTTGGCGTCGTCCCACTTCAGCGGGCGGCATAGCCGGTGATTCATGCCGATGTCGAGATCGAGCATCAGGAAGATCGTGGTCTGCAGCCGCTCGGCGAGATCGAAGGCGGCGGCGGCGAATTCGAACGCCTCCGCTGGATCTTCCGGGAACAGCAGCACATGCTTGGTGTCGCCGTGCGAGGCATAGGCGCAGGCGATCACGTCGCATTGCTGGGTGCGGGTCGGCATGCCGGTCGAGGGGCCGGCGCGCTGGATGTTCATGATCACGGCCGGGATCTCGGCGAAATAGGACAGGCCGATGAACTCGGTCATCAGCGAGATGCCCGGACCCGAGGTCGCGGTGAAGGCCCGCGCCCCGTTCCAGGACGCGCCGATCACGATACCGATCGAGGCCAGTTCGTCCTCGCCCTGCACGATGGCGTATTTGGCCTTGCCGGTCTCCGGATCGTGACGATACTTGTTGCAATGGCTGGTGAACGCTTCCGCCACCGACGACGACGGCGTGATCGGATACCAGGCGCACACGGTGGCGCCGCCATAGACGGCGCCGAGCGCGGCGGCGCTGTTGCCTTCCACGAAGATGCGGTCGCCGACCTTGTCGGACTTCTTCACCCGGAGCCCGATCGGGCATTTCAGGTTTTGCAGCGCCCAGTCGCGGCCGAGGTGCAGCGCATGAACGTTGGAGGAGAGCAGCTTCTCCTTGCCCTTGTACTGCTCGCCGATCAGCTGCTCGACCAGCTTGGGGTCGAGATCGAGCAGCGCGCAGAGCGCGCCGAGATAGATGATGTTCTTGAACAGCTGGCGCTGCCGCGGATCGGTGTAGGTCGAATTGGTGATCGCGGTCAGCGGCACGCCGATGACCGTGATGTCCTCGCGGAATTTCGACGTCGGCATCGGCTTGGTGGAATCGTAGAACAGATAGCCGCCGGGCTCGATCGAGGCGACGTCCTTGTCCCAGGTCTGCGGGTTCATCGCCACCATCATGTCGACGCCGCCGCGGGCGCCGAGATGGCCGTCCTCGGTGACGCGCACTTCATACCAGGTCGGCAGGCCCTGGATGTTGGAGGGGAAGATGTTGCGCGGCGACACCGGCACGCCGTGGCGCAGGATCGAGCGCGCGAACAGTTCGTTGGCGGAAGCCGAGCCCGAACCGTTGACGTTTGCGAAGCGGACGACGAAGTCGTTTACGCTGCTGATCGGGCTTTGGACTGACATGTTGATCCCGCTTGAACCATATCGATGAGGTACTTCTGCATGTCCCAAGCGCCGGTCGGGCAGCGCTCGGCACACAGCCCGCAATGCAGGCAGACGTCTTCGTCTTTCACCATGACGCGGCCGGTCTTCAGGTCGCCGGAGACGTAGAGCGCCTGGTCGTGATGCGGCGAGGGGGCTTTCAGGCGCTGCCGTACGTCATCCTCTTCACCGTTCTCGGTGAAGGTGATGCAGTCCATCGGACAGATGTCGACGCAGGCGTCGCATTCGATGCAGAGCGGCGCGGAGAACACCGTCTGCACGTCGCAATTCAGGCAGCGCTGCGCTTCGCCGAGCGCGAGCTTGAGGTCGTAGCCGAGCTCGACTTCGGCGCGGATGTCCTTCAGCGCGATCACCTTGTCGCGATGCGGCACCTTGAAGCGCTTGTCGGCGGAGATGTCGTTGTCGTAGCTCCACTCGTGGATGCCCATCTTCTGTGAGGAGATCTGCACCTCGGGTAGCGGGCGCTCGTTGATGTCCTCGCCGGACAGCATTCGGTGGATGGACAGCGCGGCGTCATGGCCGTGCGCCACCGCCCAGATGATGTTCTTCGGCCCGAACGCCGCATCGCCGCCGAAGAACACCTTCGGATTGGTCGAGACGAACGTCTTGGGATCGACCTTCGGCATGTGCCACTTGTCGAATTCGATGCCGCAATCGGCTTCGATCCAGGGGAACGCATTCTCCTGGCCGACCGCAACGAGCACATCGTCGCAGGACACGGTCTCGTCCGGCTCGCCCGAGGGCACCAGATTGCGCCGGCCCTTGTCGTCGTATTCCGCCTTCACCTTCTGGAAGGTGACGCCAATCAGCTTGCCGGCCACATGCTTGAACGCCACCGGCACCATGTAGTTGAGGATCGGAATGTCCTCGTGAAGCGCGTCCTCCTTCTCCCACGGCGAGGCCTTCATTTCCTCGAAGCCGGAGCGGACGATCACCTTGACGCTCTCGCCGCCGAGGCGGCGCGCGGTGCGGCAGCAATCCATCGCGGTGTTGCCGCCGCCGAGCACGATGACGCGGCGGCCGATCTTTTCGACGTGGCCGAACGACACGTTGGCCAGCCACTCGATGCCGATATGGATGTTGGCGGCGGCCTCCTTGCGGCCGGGAATGTCGAGCTCGCGGCCGCGCGGCGCACCAGAGCCGACAAAGATCGCGTCGTAATTCTCGGAGAGCAGCTGCTTCAGGCTGTCGACGCGCTGGCCGCCCTTGAACTCGACGCCGAGGTTGAGGACGTAGTCCGTCTCCTCGTCGATCACGTTGTCGGGCAGGCGGAATTTTGGAATCTGGCTGCGCATCATGCCGCCGGCCTTGGGATCGCCGTCGAACACGGTGCAGTGATAGCCGAGCGGGACGAGATCGCGCGCCACGGTCAGCGAGGCGGGGCCGCCGCCGACCAGCGCGATGCGCTTGCCGTTCTTCGGCTCCGGCTTCGGCAGCCGGTGCTTGATGTCGTCCTTGAAGTCGGCGGCGACGCGCTTCAGGCGGCAGATCGCGACTGGAGTGTCCTCGACCCGCCCGCGGCGGCACGCCGGCTCGCAGGGACGGTCACAGGTGCGCCCGAGAATCCCGGGGAACACGTTGGACTTCCAATTGATCATGTAGGCGTCGCTGTAACGCCCCTCAGCAATCAACCGGATGTACTCGGGAACGGGGGTGTGCGCGGGGCAAGCCCATTGGCAATCGACTACTTTATGAAAGTAATCCGGCGCCGAGATATCAGTCGGTTTCATTCCTACCTTTGACCCGCGCGAAAAATGCCTGCCGCGCGGCCTTATCGTTGACGACGAACGCTCACACGACGTTGTTCTGGTTTTTGAATTGGATCATAGGCTTATCTTATTAGAGCCGTTCCGGAGAAGGCAAAGGCTAAATTGTCCGATCATCAGCTTTCGCGCGGCTGATGCGCGTCCAGCGTTAATCTCGTTTGCGTTATGTGGCGGTGCAGCATGATCTGCATCGCGATACCACGCTTGTTCGAGCATGATCTCCGCGCAAGCGCTGCGCGTTGGTCGCGGGGCAAAACCGCTTCGCACTTTTCCGGACCACGCTTCAGTTGCGCGGAAGATCGCTCTTCGCGACATCCCACAACAGCCGGTAGACGCCGCTGGTGACCACCAGCGGCTTCAAGGCAGCATTGCCGGTGATGCCTGCTGCGGCTGCGGGGACCGCGCCGACATCTGTGGCGTCGATCAGCACGAACCAGTCGCCGGCACCGGGATCGGCTTTCCCGGCGTCCGGCGTCAGCGGTTTCGACAGGTCAGGGTCGTTCTCCAGCAGGTGCATCGAGATGATGCCGTCGCGCGCGGCCGGATCGAGTTGCTCCCGCAATGCAGCGCGGAGTCTGTCCGCCCCCTCGGCCGGCGGGCGCAGGCGGATGATGCCGAGGGCTGCGCCTCGGCCGACGCCGTGGCTGACCGTGATGCGCGCGACCCCGCGGATCATGTTCCGGAAGCGCGCGATGTTGGCCTTCGACCAGTCGGTCTGGTTGGCGAGCGCCTTGCGGTAGGCGGGGCTCTCGAGCACCTCGAAGGTCGCGGTCGAGTAGAGGCTGAGATATTTCGGCCTGCCGTCATGGGCGACGTAGCGGCGGGCCTCCAGGAATCCGTCGATCGCGACCCGTTCTTCGAGATGCTCGCGATCGTACCAGCGGTTGAATTCAGCTTCGTGTAAGCTGTCGATATCCATCGAGGTCAGCAGCATGCCTTGTCCGGCGATTGGCATCGAGTGCTCCTTTTTTGCCTGTTTTATCTGCGCAATATCGCCTGATAGCGCGCGCCCGGGAAGCCGATTCCGGGGTGCCCGCGACCGTGCAGACCAAGGATTGCCACAATTGCCGCAATCCTGTTCAGCGCGCATTCACGGAAGTAGCCTTTCCATCCGTAACGCCAACTCTCGAGAAGAAAAGGGACGACCACTATGACGCGCATTCTGTGGGCATTGATCGTCGGTCTGGTGTCGCTCTCGTCGCTTCCCGTCCATGCGCAGGATCAGGAAAAGCGCCTCGCGCTCGTGGTCGGCAACGGCGCCTATCAGGCCGGCGCGTTGCAGACTGCCGCAAACGATGCCGGCCTGATCGCGCAGACATTGCAGGCCGCCGGCTTCGACGTAGTCGGAGCGCGCGATCTCGATAGCGAGACGCTGCGCAAATCGTTCCGCGATTTCATCCAGAAGGTACAGGACGCGGGGCCTAATGCCGTGGCCTTCGTCTATCTCGCCGGCTACGGCGTGCAGCTCACCGGAGAGAACTACTTCGTGCCGGTCGACGCCAAGATCGCCCGCGACACCGACGTGCCGGTCGAGGCGATCCGCCTCTCCGACTACAGCCATCAGCTGTCGGCATTGCCGATCAAGGCGGGCGTCATCGTGCTCGATGCGGCGCGCAGCAATCCCTTCGCCAAGGACGGCCAGCCGCTGGCCGGCGGCCTTGCGCTGGTCGACCCCGATCCGAAGCTCTTGATCGCCTTCAATTCGGCGCCCGGCACCGTCGCCCCTGACGGGGCGCCGCCTTACGGGCCCTACGCGCAAGCGCTGGCGGAAATGATTCGCGCCGGCGGCCTGACCTTGCCCGAGGTGTTCGACCGCGTTCGCCTGCGCGTCAACGAGATGACCAAGGGCGCCGAGATCCCGTGGAATGCCCAGAAGGTCGACGCGCCCTTCATGTTCTTCGAGCGCAAGCCGGACGCGCCGCCGCAGCAGGTCGATGCCGGACTGCGCACCAAGCCGATCCGCGACTTCCCGGCGCACGACGCCTATGCCGCCGCGCTGGAGCGCGACACGCTGCAAGGCTACGAGGATTATCTGCAGGCCTATCCGACCGATCCGCTCGCCAGGCGCGTGCGCGCGATCGTGGCGGCGCGGCGCGAGGCCATCACCTGGCGGCGCACCTACAACGCCGACACGCCCGATGCGTATTGGTCGTATCTGCGGCGTTATCCGCGCGGCCCGCATGCATACGACGCCCGGCGCCGGCTCGCCTATCTGTCGGCCGCACTGGAGCCGCCGCCGCAGTTCACGGCGCTCGACTACGACGTGCCGCCGCCGCCGCCCGACGAGGTCGTCTATGTCGACCGCCCGGTGCTCTACTACAGCGATCCGGTATTCGACTTCGCGCCGCCCCCGCCGCCGCCGGTGTTCTTCCTGCCGCCGCCGCCGCCCGACTTCGTCGTGCTGCCGCCGCCGCCGCCGCCGATCGGACTGTTCGTGCTGCCGACGCCGTTCTTCGTGGCGATGCCGGCCTATGTCGCCGCACCGGCCTATGTCGTGCCGCCGCAGAACAACATCGTGTTCAACAACATCCACAACACGACAGTGATCAACACGGTGATCAACAATCCCAACCCGACGCCGGCGCAGCTCCACGCGGCCGGGGTGACGGCGGCGATGGGCGGCGCACCGGTCACGGCGGCGCCGCAACTGCCGGCCGCGGCGATGCAGCGCGCCAATCTGGCACAGCCGGGCGGTCCGCAAGGCGTGACCCCGGCGCAAGGTGCGGCCATGGGCGCGCCCGGCGCTGCGCCGAACGCAGCCGCCGCACCGAACGCGATGGGTGCGCCGGGTGCGCACACTTTGCCGGGCGCCAAGAATGGACCGCCGCTGCCGCAGTCGGCGACCGCGCCGGCCAACCCGACGCAGCAGCATGGTGCCGTGCAGCCGGGCACTGTGCAGCCGGGCGCCGTGCAACCTGGCGCCGCGCAGCCCGGGGCAAAGCCGAACGCGGTGACACCAGGCAACCCCGTGACCAATGCGCCGGCCTCGCCCGCGACCGCCGGCAAGCCCGGGAGGCAGCAGCCGCTCACCGCGACCGCACCGACCGCGAACGTGAAGCCCGCAACGGCGCCGTCGCCGGCGAGCCGCACGCCGCCAGTACGGCAGACGCCGGCGGCGCGTTCGGCACCGGCACATGCCGCGGTGTCGCCGGCACCGGTCTCCCGGCCTGCGCCGGCGCGGGTCGCAGCTCCGCCCCGCGCGGCTCCCCCCGCCGCCCCGCGCCGCAGCCATTGCGCCGCATCCGGCACCGGCTCCGCGTGCCGCGCCGCCGCCACCACGGCCGGCTGTGCAGGCGCAACGCGCAGCGCCGCCGCCGCGGCCGGCGCCGCCGCCAAGGCCCGCAGCAGCACCCCGCGCCGCGCCGGCATGCCCTCCCGGCAAATGCAAACACTGAGGGCATGACACCATGAGCCGGGCAGGTCAGCCTTCATGAGCATCACGGCCACACTCGGCGCGCGGACAGCCGCGAAACTGATGATCGGTACGATCGCGGGGCTGGTGGCGTTCCACCAGCCGGCGCGGGCGGCCGAACTCGCAGCGCAGGACATCGCGCTGCTCGACCGCCTGACCTGGGGCGTCAGCGCCTCGAGCGCGGCGCATCTGCGCGAGATCGGCACCGAACGCTGGCTGCAGGAGCAGCTGCATCCGGCCAACACCGCACTCCCAGGCGCCGTCCAGAAGCAGATCGAGGCGATGCCGGATGTGCATCGCTTCCCGTTCGACATTGCGGCCTCGTTCGATCAGCAGGGCAAATCCGCCAACCAGGTCGCCGATCCGGAGCAGCGCAAGGCGGCGCAACAGGTCTATCAGCAGGCCATGAACGACCGCGCCAGGCAGGCCGCGGCCCGCACCATCCTGCACTCGCTCTACGCGCCGGATCAATTGCGCGAACGCCTGACCTGGTTCTGGTTCAACCACTTCAATGTCCACCAGTACAAGGCCAACATCCGCGTGCTGGTCGGCGACTACGAGGACCGCGCGATCCGCGCCAACGCGCTCGGCAAATTCCGCAACCTGCTCTCGGCCACGCTGCATCATCCCGTGATGCTGCGTTACCTCGACAATGCCGACAACGCGGCCGGCCACCTCAACGAGAACTACGCCCGCGAGATCATGGAGCTGCACACCATGGGCGTCGGCTCCGGCTACACCCAGGCCGACGTCGAGGCGCTGGCGCGGATCCTCACCGGCGTCGGCATCGACTTCAAGTCGGATGATCCGAAGCTGAAGCCGGAGCTGCAATCCCAGCTGGTCCGCGAGGGCGCGTTCGAGTTCAATCCGGCGCGCCACGATTTCGGCGACAAGACCTTCCTCGGCCATCAGATCAAGGGCCGCGGTCTCGCCGAGGTCGACGAGGCCCTCGATATCCTCTGCCGTCATCCCGCGACCGCCACGCACATCGCAAAGCAGCTTGCGACCTATTTCGTGTCGGACAATCCGCCGCCCGCGCTGGTGCAGCAGATGGCGCAGACCTTCCAGAAGACCGACGGCGATATCGCGGCCGTGATGTCGACGCTGGTTCATGCACCGGAATTCGCGGCGAGCCTGAAGGGCGGCGCCAAGTTCAAGGACCCGATGCTCTACGTGATGTCGTCGGTGCGGCTCGCCTACGATAGCAAGGTCGTCCTCAACACGCTGCCGATCCAGGGCTGGCTCAATCGCCTGTCCGAGGGCCTGTTCAATCACGAGACGCCCGATGGCTATTCGATGCTGTCGGCGGCATGGAACGGTCCCGGGCAGATGATGCTGCGTTTCGAGATCGCGCGCGCGATCGGCTCGGGATCGGCCGGGCTGTTCAAGCCGAACGAGCCCAACGCGGTCGACCAGCCAGCGTTTCCGCTGGTGATGAACGGGCTCTACTTCAGCAACATCAGGCAGACGCTGAGTCCGACCACGCTCGCCGCGCTCGACCAGGCCGTCTCGCCGCAGGACTGGAACACGCTGTTTCTGTCGTCACCCGAGTTCATGCATTGAAATGGAGGTTCGCCAATGAACCGCCGCGAACTGATCAAGGCCTTCGCCGCTTCCGCTTCGCTCACCCTTGCCGGCCGGGTCTGGGCCGCGCCCGCGACCGACGCGCGGCTGCTCGTGGTGTTCCTGCGCGGCGCCTACGACGCCGCCAATGTCGTCGTGCCCGTCGGCAGCGAATTCTACTACGCCTCGCGCCCGACGCTTGCGGTCGCGCGGCCCGACGCCGGCAACCCGAATGCGGCGCTGGCGCTCGACGCCGGATGGGGGCTGCATCCAAGCTTGCGCGATTCGATCTATCCGCTGTGGGCCAAGCGGGAGATCGCCTTCGTTCCGTTTGCCGGCACCAGCGATGATCTCTCGCGCAGCCATTTCGAGACCCAGGACACGATCGAGCTCGGGCAGGCGGTCGGCGGCAGCCGCGACTACCGCTCCGGCTTCATGAGCCGGCTGGCGACCGAGCTGACGCGGGTGAAGCCGATCTCCTTCACCGACCAGCTGCCGCTGATCTTCCGCGGCCAGAACCAGATCCCGAACATCGGCATCGCCAGCGTCAGCAAACCCGGTGTCGACGATCGCCAGGCGCGGCTGATCAGGGAGATGTACGCGAGGGGCGACCTCGCCAATTCGGTGTCGGAAGGCTTTCGGGTCCGCGACGACGTCTACAAATCGGTCTCCGAGGAGATGATGGCGGCCAACCGCGGCGCCGTGTCGCCGCGTGGCTTCGAGCTGTCGGCGCGGCGGATCGGCCGGCTGATGCGCGAGCAGTTCAACCTCGGCTTCGTCGACGTCGGCGGCTGGGACACCCACGTCAACCAGGGCGCGGCGACCGGCTATCTCGCCGACCGTCTCGGCGAACTGGGCAGGGGCCTCGCCGGCTTCTCGGAAGAGATCGGCCCCGCGATGTGGCGCGACACCGTCGTGGTCGTAATCTCCGAATTCGGCCGCACCTTCCGTGAGAACGGCGACCGCGGCACCGATCATGGCCATGGCAGCGTCTACTGGGTGATGGGCGGCGGCATCAACGGCGGACGCATGGCCGGCGAGCAGGTCCAGGTCGCCCAGGCGACGCTGTTCCAGAACCGCGATTATCCTGTGCTGACCGACTACAAGGCGTTCTTCGCCGGCCTGATCCAGCACGTCTACGGCCTGCAGCAGGCAAGCCTCGAGCGCATCTTCACCGGCATCAAGCCGAAGGATCTGAACCTGGTTTGAAGGGGCACTGCCAAAATATCGAAAACAACCCCATGCAAAGGTGCCGTCGGTTGCCGGGGTTCGACGCGGCAACTTGACGAGTCGGGCAAATCAACGACAATTTTATATTATTCAGAAATCGTGCATCGGCGGCTACATGACCGTCGAACGGCTTAGTGGTGGCCACCGCTTCAACTCTCGTTCTTGTAGACTTTGCCGTCCTTCATGATGACCTTGAAGTTCTTGGCGGGGTCGGCGACCAAATCGATATTTTCGAGCGGATTGCCGTCGACCAACAGGAGATCGGCCAGCGCGCCCTGCTCGACGACCCCGAGCTTGCCGGGATACGGATTGCGTTTGCCGGACAAAGCCAGCAATTCGGCGTTGGTCGACGTCGCCATGACCAGCGCTTCGTCAGGCGTGTACCAGCGGGTGAGTGAAGCGAGGATCGCGCCCTGCCGCTTGGCCAATGCCCCGGAGAACAGAACGTCGGTGCCCCATGCCGTCTTGATCTTATACTTCTTTGCCAGTTGATAGGTCCTGGTAATGCCGGGCCAGACTTCATCGGCCTTTGCCCGCTGCACCGATCCCATCGCCAGGCCGGTCCGCATTTCTTCGGGGAGCGGCTGCGTGCTGAGCCAAACGCCCTTGTCCGCAATCAGTTTCGCAGTCGCCTCGTCCATCAAGAAGCCGTGCTCGATGCATTTCACCCCGGCTGCGATCGACCGTTGGATCGCCGCGGGGGTGAATGCATGCACCGCGACGTAAGTCCCCCAGTTCTCGGCCGCCTCGACCGCGGCGTGCAGCTCCGTCTCCGTGAAGGTCGACACGTCGATCGGACTGAAGGGCGAGGAGACGCCGCCGCCGGCCGTTAGCTTGATCTGGGAAGCGCCCTGCATGAGTTGCTCGCGGACGCGCACGCGGACTTCGTCTGGACTGTCGGCGACCATGCTGCCTCCGACCTGTTCCATGCGCGTCAGCATGCCGCCGATCGTCCGCGGCAAATCGGATAACTGGCGGAAATCGCCGTGTCCGCTGGTCACGGTGATCATCGCGCCCGAGGGATAGATGCGCGGTCCGGCGATCAATCCCTGGTCGATGGCGTCCTTCAGGCCGAAGGTCGGGCCGCCGAGGTCGCGGATCGTCGTGAAGCCCCGCATCAATGTGTCGGTCGCCTCGACGCCGGCGGCGATGTTGTTGAACCCGACGTCGCCCATCGCCTGAACGGGATTGGTCCGGATCAGCATCGCATGCCAATGATTGTCGATCAGGCCGGGCATCAGGGTCCGCCCGTTGCCGGCAATCACGGTGCTACCAGGTTCGGCGGTGATCGGCGTCGCCGAGATTCGCTCGATGATGTTGCCTTTTACAAGCACATGTGACGGCGCCGAGAGCGAGCTGCCCTTGCCGTCGAATATGCGCACATTCTCGAACAACGTCGTGCTGATGGGCGCCGGCGGAGTGCCCTGGGCGCAGACCACGGGCGCCAGAGTGAGGGCTAGAAGCGGGAAGGTGGCACGAAAGGCTCGCAGGGATAAGGCAGCCATCGCAGATACCTCGCGGATGGAATCCAGCAGAATGCCGTGAGCGCCGCGTGTGACAGTATCGCATCTCGACGGCCGCCATTTGTGGACCGTCGCGCAGGCATGAATGCTACCAGAGCGGGTCTAACAAGTGAAGTTCAATGCGTGTACGCTCGCGCCGTCCGCTGCGACGTACGCGCTCCGACGCCAGGACGCCAATGAGTGCACCTGTCGGATTTCTGACTCGAATCGCCGACCGGCTGATTGCGATCGTCGGCTTTGTGGTGAAGGCCTTGTCTGTCACATGGGCCACGCTGGCTATCTATTATTCCAACCTGCCGTGGGCCTGGGCACGCCTAGTGCTGGCGGCGGCTTTCGCGCTATTTGCGGTATGGGCGCTGTTGCTGTCGCGGCGGCGCAGCATGTCCGCAGTGGCGGCCGTACTGTTTTTCGGCGTCGTCGGATGGTGGATCGCCATTCCCCCGTCACATGATCGCAATTGGCGCCCGGAAGTGGCCGTGATGCCGCGGGCGTTCATCGACGGCGACCGCGTGCGGTTCACCGGCGTGCGCGATTTCGACTATCGTTCGCGCAACGATTTCACAGTGCGCTACGAAGAGCGCGAGGTGCGGCTGTCGCACCTAAAAGCCATCGATTTCTACGTTTCCTATTTCATGGAAGGGCCAGTTGGGCACACGTTTCTGAGCTTCATGTTCGACAATGTGCCGCCGCTGACCATCTCGATCGAGACGCGCCCTGAGATCGGCGAAGGTTTTGCTCCCATCGCATCGATGTTCAAGCAGTTCGAGTTGATTTACGTAGTGGGCACCGAGCGCGACCTCGTTGGCGTGCGGACCAACCATCGCAGCGAGCCGACCTATCTTTATCGCCTCAATTCGTCCGCCGACGACGCACGCCGCCTGTTGCTGGTTTATCTGGAGCGCATCAACCAGCTCGCCGATCACCCCGAATTCT
This sequence comes from Bradyrhizobium sp. JR3.5, assembly GCF_054057015.1. Lineage (NCBI taxonomy): Bacteria > Pseudomonadati > Pseudomonadota > Alphaproteobacteria > Hyphomicrobiales > Nitrobacteraceae > Bradyrhizobium > Bradyrhizobium sp. JR3.5. Next base: position 331,550 of record NZ_JBSRYV010000002.1, on the reverse strand, counting down.
ATCATCTGTTGACCAACAGCTGCACGATCAACATCGTACGCTACGCCAATGCCGCGGGACGCAAGGGGAGGTTCGACATCCGTCATCTGCTCAACGGCCTGATCGACAGCTACCTGTATCATTCGGGCCGGATCAACACGGACATGCCGTTCGATGAATTGCGGCAACGCTCCCTGATCAATCCAGCCGCACAGGCAGCCGACGGCGCGCCCGATTTCTCGGAGCGGATCAGGGCTTCCCTGCCGCCGCGTTGATGAAAAGCCGCTCGCGATGTGACGCAGCGTTACTTTCGCACCGCCGAGCGGGCGCTCCAATTTATGTGTACGCGCCCAGTCATTGTCTTGCCGCCAGATCCGCGATCGCCTTCATCACGGCGTTGCGGATGCCGGGGTCGTAGAGGATGTGGCCGGCGCCATCGATGATGCGGACCTCGCTGCCCGGCCAGCGCGCGGCGAGTGCGTGCGATGTCGCGGGTGGGCACAGCAGATCGTAGCGGCCCTGCACCAGGATGCCGGGAATGCCGGCGAGCTTGCCGGCCTCGTCCATCAGCTGGTTCGGCCGCATGAAGCAGTTGTTGGCGAAGTAGTGCGCCTCCATGAACGGCGTCGAGGGCAGGGCGCCTGCTGTCTTTGTCAGGTCGAGCCGCGTCTGCTTCGGCGTGTGCTCCGACAGCGTGCGTTCGGTGTCGTGCCAAGCGCGCGCGGCCGGCGCATGCACGGCGATCTCAGGATCGAGGATGCGGCGGTAATAGGCCGCAAGCGGCGCCGCACGCTCGTGCTCGGGCAGGAAGTTGAGGAAGTCCTCGGAGAGGCCGGGGTAGAAGCGCGGCAGGGCGCGCAGGAAAACGTCTTCCAGCTCTTCACGGGTGCCGAGAAACGTCGCGCGCAGCACCAGCCCGCTGACCCGCTCGGGATGAGCTTGCGCATAGGCCAGCGCCAGCGTCGCGCCCCAGGAGCCGCCGACCACCATCCAGCGCGCGAAGCCGAAGCGTTCGCGGATCTTCTCCATGTCGGCGATCAAATGCTGCGTGGTGTTGTTGTCGCGGCTGCCCTTCGGCCGGCTGCGGCCGCAACCGCGCTGGTCGAACAGCACGGCGTGAAAGCGCTCCGGATCGAACAGCCGTCGATGATCGGGCTGGCAGCCGCTGCCCGGGCCGCCATGCAGATAGACCGCGGGGATGCCGCCCTCGCACCCGACGCTCTCGACATGCAGGTCGTGGCCGTCGCCGACATCGAGCCATTCCGATGTCAGCGGAGCGAAGGGATCGGCGCGCCTTGCGGCCTTGCCGGCATCGGCGTCAGGCGCCATGCGGTTTTTCCTGGGGTTCGTCCGTCTCCAGCGTGCCGCCGGCGAAGTTGCGGTAGAGGAAGCGGTTCTGCGTGCCGGCGGATTCCTGCTCGGCCTGCTTGAAGATCTCCTCATGCCGCGGCGACAGCGCGCAGGCCGGGTCGGTGTTGCCGGCATCGCCGGTCAGCGCAAAGGCCTGGCAGCGGCAGCCGCCGTAGTCGACCTCGCGGAACTCGCAGCTCTTGCACGGCTCCGGCATCCAGCCGGTGCCGCGATAGCGGTTGAAGGCCTCCGAGTTCTGCCAGATCCAGGCGATCGAATGGTTCGAGCGCACCGATTCGAATTCGAGCCCGGTGATGCTTTCGGCGGCGTGGCACGGCAGCACCTTGCCGGCCGGCGAGATGTTGAAGAACTGGCGGCCCCAGCCGCCCATGCATTTCTTCGGCCGCAGCGCATAGTAATCCGGCACCACGTAGTCGATCGCGAGCGTACCCTTCAGGCGTACTTGGGCTTCCTCGACGATGCGGCTGGTTTCCTCGATCTGCTCGATCGTCGGCATCAGTGCGGCGCGGTTCTTCAGCGCCCAGCCGTAATACTGCACGTTGGCGACTTCGAGCCGGTCGGCGTCGAGATCGACCGCCATCTGGATGATGTCGGACAGCTGGTGCAGGTTCTGCCGGTGCATCACGGCATTTACCGTGAGCGGCATGTCAAGCTCGCGCGTCCATTTCGCGACTTCGAGCTTCTTCTTGTGCGCGTCCCTTCAGGCCGGCGACCCGGTCTGCGACGACGGGTTCATTGCCCTGGAAGCTGATCTGGACATGGCTGAGGCCGGCATCGGCCAGCGCCGACAGCTTGTCCCTGGTCAGCAGCACCGCCGAGGTGATCAGGTTGGAATAGAGCCCGACATCGGTCGCGTGTCGTACCAGCTCCACGATATCCTTGCGCGCGGTCGGCTCGCCGCCGGAGAAATGAACTTGCAGCACGCCGAGCTCGGCGAGCTCGCCCAGCACCTTCTTCCATTCCTCTGACGTGAGCTCGGTCGAGCCGCGGTCGAGCTCGACCGGATTCGAGCAATACGGACATTGCAGCGGGCAGCGGTGGGTGATCTCGAGCAGCACCGCGAGCGGGATGCCGTAGGTTTCGGCTGCCGAGCGCGTTTGCTCGAGCACCGCGAGTCCGTCGGTTGGGCCTGCTGTCGTTGTCTTGTTACCGGCGAGCGTGTCAGTCATGCCGTGCTCTCGCGCGCTTCGGTGAGAAAGCCCTTGTCGGCCAGATCCTGCAACATCGCGATCACGTCGGTCGCGATCGCCTCGCGCGGGGCGGCGTATTTTTCGGCGAGCTGGTCCACCATCTGGGCGACACTGCGGACGCCGTCGCAGAGCTGCAGCACCTCGACCGCGATTTCATCGGGCGCCAGCACGCGCTCCGGCGCCAGGATCACCCAGACCTGCCGCGTCTCGTCGAATTTCAGCCTGGTATGGCGCGGCAGTTTCGGCCGGCTGGTCTCGCTGACGCTGATGTTGCGGCTGGCCATTGCAGTTCTCTAGCTTGTTTTCGGCACGAAGGCGCCGGGCGGAATCTGGCCCTCGACATAGGCGTGATAGAGCGCGTCGAGCTGCACCCACAGCACGTTGGTCTTGAAGATCAGCGCGTTGCAGACCGCCTCGCGCTCGGCCGGCGTCCTGGCATGCTGCTTGACGTAGTCGAGCGCGAAGCCGGCGTCGCGGGGCGCCTGGGTCAGGCGGCGGCTGAAATAGCTCATGATGTCGGGGTTGACGAAGTCGTAGTGCTTCAGCATCCCGGAGATGCGCTCCTCGTGCAGGTTCGGCGCGAACAATTCGGTGAGCGAGGAGGCGATCGCCTCCAGCGGCGTGCGGTCGCGGCAGAAATGCACATAGGCTTCCACGGCGAAGCGCGTCGCCGGCAGGATGCCTTCGGTCGACTCGACATAGGCCGTGTCGAGGCCGAGGCCTTCGGTCAGCTTCAGCCAGCGTTCGATGCCGCCCTCACTGCCGAGATCGCCGTCATGGTCCTCGATGCGATGGCGCCACTCGACCCGCGTCATGCGGTCGCGAAAGCGCGTCATCACCATCGCGTCCTTCAGCGGGATCGTGCTCTGGTAGTAGTAGCGGTTCAGCGCCCAGGCCTGGACCTGGCCCTTGTTGAGCTTGCCGCCATGCAGCAAGCGGTGGAACGGGTGCAGGCTGTGATAGCGCGTTGCGCCGATCGTGCGCAGCGTCGCCTCCATCGCCTCGGCGCTATCGAGCGTGATGCCCTTGCCGATCGAGAGCGCGGTCATTCCAGAGGTAGGCACGACATTCACAGCACGATCTCCGTTCCGTCGGCGGGAATCTGCCAACCCGCCTGTTCGGCCGCCTTGCGTTCGGCCGAAGTCCCAAGCAGCGCCGGGTTGGAGTTGTTGATATGCAAAAACACTTTTCGTCCGATGTCGAGCCCGGCGAGGCTCGCGATCGCGCCCTGATCGCCCGACATCGCGATATGTCCCATGCCCTGGCCGGTCTTGTTGCCAAGGCCCGCCGCGATCAACTCGTCGTCGCGCCACACCGTGCCGTCGAAGAACACCAGGGGCGCGCCCTTGAGCCGTGATTTCAGGTCGTCGGTCACCCGGGCGCAGGCGGCCAGGAAGTAGAAGTATTTGCCGCTCTGCTTGTCCGCAATACGCAGGCCGAGCGTATCGCCGACGCCGTCGGCACCCGCCGGGTGCGCCTTGCCCTCGAGATACCACGCGCCCTTGCCGGGAACCTCGAACGGCAGCACCTCGAGCCCGGACGGCGATCCGTCGGGCAGGGCCGGCTCGAAGGCCTGATCGACCGCGATCGGCCGGCGCGCGACGTTCTTCTCGCTCAGCACGTTGAAGATGCTGTTCGCGCGCAGGATCGCCAGTACCCGCTCATGCGCGTAGATCGCAAACGGCGAGCCCTCGCGCATCGACAACAGCCCGGCGACCGCATCGATTTCGCCATTGGTGAGGATGACGCCGGCGATCGGGCTGTGGCGCAAGGCGCCGTGCTTCGGATGCAGCTGCGGCGTGGCGATCAACTGTTGACGGAGATCCGGGGACGCGTTGACCAGGAACCAGTGGGCGCCATCGCCGCTGACGGCGATCGAGGCTTGCGTGCTCTGCAATTCCGGATGGTCGCTTCGTGCGGTCCTGCAGACGGCACATCCGCAGTTCCACTGCGGAACACCGCCACCCGCCGCGGCACCCAGGACGACGACACGAAGCATGATCCGTCCCCTGGAGACGTTTAACTCGGATCCGAAAAACCCGGACCCAGAAACGTTACGAGGTGGACGCCGGCTTTGGAACACGCCCCCGTGCTCGGGAGCGTGTTACGCCCGGATGTCCACCTGCGCTAAAACGCTAAACGTGTATAGGGCGCTCCCGCTTACTTGCGGGTGGCGCACATATACATGTTGATTTCCATGCCGACCGACACTTCGACGATCTTCGGTGCTTTCCAGGCCATTAGGCTCTCCTTGTTGCAACCGGACGAACTTTCCGCCCTGCAGGTTAAACTACTGCGGTTGGAAAAGTTCGCCACTTAAATTTTTCGCAAGCGGCCCTGCGGAAGCGCTTGCTGCACTGCGGGAAGCGAATCCGGTCCCCTCACAAATTTGTGCGCGCACTTCCGGTCAAAACCCGGTGGGATCAGACCTTTTTCCTGTTGTTCGCCACACGGTGAACAGTGATCTTGGACTAGAAGACAGGGGCCACGCGGTCCTCCGAAGGTCCTGATGACGATTCCGTGCTTCCCGGTGACGGGAAGCAACTAACCGAGCCGAGTTCTGCCGATGCCACGCTATTTCTTCAATACCCGTATCGGCGATGAGCTGATCTCCGACCCCGATGGTGAAATCCTGCGGGATCCGGATCGTGCGTGGGAGATGGCGCGGGCGATGATTCGCGAACTGCTCAAGACCGAGGGGACCGACGGCGCGCTGCTCAACGCGGTGATCGAGGTGACCGACGACGAGGGCGAGATCGTGCTGGAGTTTCCATTCACCGAGGCGATTCTCGATCGCCCGGACCGCTCGATGACAAAGCACTGAGCGACACCGCCACAGAGCACACCGACACGGTCGCGTGGCCACAACCATGCGTTGGCCGATGTCAGCATGTTTCCGATTGCAATTGTCCGGACAAATTCGCAAGGCTATGAACGGAAAGCCGAATGGCGCCGGTCGACGTCAATGGCGCAATCAACAACGGCTTCCACCCAGGGGAGATCATCATGAAAAAACACTCGTTCGCACCGCGCAGCCTGCTGCTCGCCGGGGCCATGCTGGGAGCGTTCACGCTCTCCGCCGCGGCGCAACAGCCGGCGGCCGCGCCCGCCGCAGGTGCCGCGCCGGCCGCCCAGCCGCTGCCGCCGGGCTCGCCCATGATCGGGCGTCCGGACAATGAAGCCGCCGCCAAGCTCGCGCCGGTGGCGCCGCCGCCGCTGCCGTCCGCGCCCGACAAGCTGCCGCTCGCCAAGCTCAAGGTGCCGGCCGGCTTCAATGTCGAGGTTTACGCCGCGGGCATGGCCAATGCGCGTTCACTGGCGCTCGGCGACAAGGGCACCGTGTTCGTCGGCAGCCGGCTCGTCGACAAGGTCTATGCGATCGTCAACAAGGACGGCAAACGCTCGGTCAAGGTGATCGCTTCCGGCCTCTACCGTCCGAACGGCGTCGCCTTCAAGGACGGCACGCTCTACATCGCCGAGCTGTCGAAGGTCTCCAAGATCGACAAGATCGAGGACAATCTGGACAGCCCGCCGAAGCCGACCGTCATCTACGACAAGCTGCCGAAGGACGAGGCGCATGGCTGGAAGTTCATCGCCATCGGCCCCGACAACAAGCTCTATGTCCCGGTCGGCCAGCCCGGCAACAACGTGCTGCATGACGCCGATCATGGTCAGATCCGCCGCATGAATCTCGACGGCTCCGGCGCCGAGGTCTACGCGCTCGGCGTGCGCAACTCGGTCGGCTTCGACTGGAATCCCGAGACCAAGCAGATGTACTTCACCGACAACGGCCGCGACTGGTTGTCGGAGACGGTGCCGGAAGACGAGCTCAACCGCGTCACCAAGGCGGGCGAGGATTTCGGCGCACCTTACTGCTACCAGGGCAACATCATCGACCAGGAGCTCGGCTGGGGCAAGAACTGCAAGGACTACACGCCGCCGGTCGGCCTGATGGGTCCGCACACCGCCTCGCTCGGCATGCGCTTCTACACCGGAAGCCAGTTCCCGAAGACCTACAAGAACGCGATCTTCGTCGCGCGCCACGGCTCCTGGAACAAGTCGCAGAAGCAGGGCGGTGACGTCGTCGTCGTCAAGCTGAACAAGGACGGCACCGTGAAGTCGATCGAGCCGTTCCTGACCGGCTTCCTCGAGGACAACAAGTATGTCGGCCGCCCGGTCGACGTGATGCTGCTGAAGGATGGCTCGCTGCTCGTCTCCGACGACTGGAACGGCGCGGTCTATCGCATCAGCTACGGCAAGCCGAAGGTCGCGAACCAGTAAGCTGAAACCAGAGATCGGGGGCAGCGTCTGCTGCCCCCGATTTTCTTTTGAACTGCACGTAAGGATGGACCGATGCGTAAGCTCGCAATCGCCGCGGCGCTCGCCGCTCTCAGCTTCTCCGCAAATGCCGAGACCATCCAGGAGCGCGCGGCGGCGTGCTTCGCCTGCCATGGCGAGCGCGGCACGTCGGAAACCGAGAACACGCCCTCGCTCGGCGGCCAGCAGGCGCCCTATGCGCTGATCCAGCTCTTCATGTTCCGCGAGAAGCTCAGGGTATTCGACCCGATGAACGAGATGGCGAAGGCGATGACCGACGACGATTTGCGCAGCTTCTCGGACTTCATCGCCACCTTGCCGAAGCCTGCGCCGCCCGCGGATGCCGGCGATCCGGCGCGGATGGCGCGTGGCCAGGCGCTGGCGCAGCAGAACCGCTGCAACAGCTGCCACAACACCGATTTTTCGGGCAAGGACAACGTCCCCCGCATCGCCAACCAGCGCGAGGACTACCTCGCCAAGACGCTGGCCGAATACAAGGACAACAGCCGCCACGGCTACGACGCCACCATGGCGGACGTGATGCAGACGGTCACCAAGGAGCAGATCGGCGACCTTGCCTATTACCTCGCGCATGTCCGCTGAAACATCAGGCGGCCGGCCGCTGGCCTTGCTCTTCGTGTGGGGCTAAAACGCCTGCGTCATACGGAGTGTCTCATGCAGGATATTTGGCGTCTGTCGGCGGCCGAGCTCGCCTCCCTCATCAAATCCAAGAAGGTGTCAGCGAAGGAGGCGGCCGAGGCCGGTCTCGCCCGGCTCGATGCGGTTAACCCGAAGATCAATGCGGTGGTCGATCACCGGCCGGACGACGTGCTGGCGCAGGCCGCGAAAATCGATGCGGCAATTGCGCGCGGCGAGGCAGTCGGGCCGCTCGCCGGCGTGCCTGTCACCATCAAGGTCAATGTCGACCAGGAGGGCTACGCCACCACCAACGGGTTGAAGGCGCAGCGCGACTTAATCGCCAAGGTCGACAATCCGGTGGTCGTCAATCTGCGCAAGGCCGGCGCGGTGCTGCTCGGCCGCACCAATTGTCCGGCGGTCTCCTATCGCTGGTTCACCACCAATCTCATTCACGGCGACACCAAGAACCCGCGCGATCCCGGCATCACGCCGGGCGGCTCGTCGGGCGGCGCGGGCTCCGCGGTCGCGGCCGGCATCGGCCACATTGCGCATGGCACCGATATCGCGGGCTCGGTCCGCTATCCGGCCTATGCCTGCGGCGTGCACGGCCTGCGGCCGAGCATGGGCCGCATCCCCGCCTTCAACGCGGCCTTACCGGAGCGTCCGATCGGCCCACAGATCAGCGCGGTGTCGGGTCCGCTGGCGCGCACCGTCAACGATCTGCGCATCTCGCTCGCGGCGATGTCGGCGCCGGACTATCGCGATCCCTGGTACGCGCCGGTGCCGCTCGAGGGACCGCCGCGCGAGAAGCGCGTTGCGATGTGCCTCAATCCCGATGGCCTCAACCCGGTACCGGAAGTGGTCGCCGCGGTGGCCGATGCCGGCAAGCGATTGCGAGAGGCCGGCTGGATCGTCGAGGAGATCGCCGACACGCCGTCCCTGCGCGAGGCGGCCGAGATCCAGACCCGGCTCTGGCTCGGCGACGGTTACGAGGCCCAGCTCGCGTTCGCGGAACGCGAGGGCGATCCCGGCGCGCTGGCCTGCCTGCGCGGCGTCCGCGCCAGGGTGCATCCGTTCGACCTGTCGCAGGCGCTGACTCGCCGCGCAACCTTGACGCGCGAATGGTTTGCGTTCCTTGATAAATATCCGGTGCTGCTGATGCCGGTCTCCGGCGAGCTGCCGTTCCCCGATCATCTCGACCGCAAGGACGAGGCCTCGTTCGCGCGGGTGTGGCACGCGCAGCTGCCGCAGATCGCGATCCCCTTCATGGGGCTTCCCGGGCTGGTCGTCTCCACCGGCCTCGTCGGGCGGATTCCAGTCGGCGTGCAACTGGTGGCCGGCCGCTACCGCGAGGACCTCTGTCTTGCCGCGGGCGAGGCGGTGGAAGCCGGCGGCACGCCGTCGTCGCCGATCGATCCGGTGGTTTGAAATGGCGACCGTCTACGATTTCACCGCCAAATCGCTCACCGGCGACGAGGTGCCGCTGCAGCGGTTCGAGGGGCAGGTGCTGCTGATCGTGAACACGGCGAGCGCCTGCGGGTTCACGCCGCAGTACAAGGGCCTGCAGGAGCTGCACGCTGGTCTCGCGGCGCGCGGCTTTGCCGTGCTGGGTTTTCCCTGCAACCAGTTCGGCGCGCAGGAGCCGGGCGATGCGAAACAGATCGCCGCGTTCTGCGAGACCAACTACGCCGTGACGTTTCCGATGTTCGCCAAGATCGACGTCAATGGCTCAGGTGCGCATCCATTGTACGAGCATCTGAAACGTGAGAAGTCGGGCCTGCTCGGGCCGGCGATCAAATGGAACTTCACCAAGTTCCTGGTCGATCGCGCCGGCAAGGTCGTGGCGCGGCATGCGCCGACCGCCCGGCCCGAAGGATTGAAGAAGGAAATCGAGGCGCTGCTATGAGCGACGACACCAACGACCAATTTCCCGACCGCCTCTCGGTCGATCCGAACAGCCCGTACTACAACGCGGAGATTCTCTCGCGCGATGTCGGCATCCGGTTCAAGGGGGCCGAGAAGACCAATGTCGAGGAGTACTGCATCAGCGAAGGCTGGGTGCGGGTCACCGCGGGCAACGCCAAGGACCGCTACGGCAATCCGCTGACCATCAAGGTGCACGGGCCGGTCGAGCCGTATTTCCGGGACAAGGCGAAGTCCTGAGGCGCTTCCTACACCGTCATTGCGAGCGAAGCGAAGCAATCCATTCCTCCGCTTGTTGAGAACTGGATTGCTTCGTCGCTTCGCTCCTCGCAATGGCGATGAGGAGAGAAGCGGGCACTCAACACAGAGAGCGACAGCACCATGTCCGTCCGCATCGTCGACGTCCGCGAGGTGACAAAACCGATCTCCTCGCCGATCCGCAACGCCTATATCGACTTCACCAAGATGACCACGAGCCTGGTCGCCGTGGTCACCGATGTGGTGCGCGACGGCAAGCGGGTGGTCGGCTACGGCTTCAATTCCAACGGCCGTTACGGGCAGGGCGGTCTGATCCGCGAGCGCTTTGCGCCGCGTCTGCTCGAGGCCGATCCGAAATCGTTGCTCGATGCCGCCGGTGACAATCTTGATCCGGACAAGGTCTGGTCGACGCTGATGTCGAACGAGAAGCCGGGCGGCCATGGCGAGCGTTCGGTCGCGGTCGGCACCATCGACATGGCGGTGTGGGACGTGGTGGCGAAGATCGCGGGCAAGCCGCTGTTCCGGCTGCTTGCCGAGCGCCACGGGCTATCAGCCAATCCGCGCGTGTTTGTCTATGCCGCCGGCGGCTACTACTATCCGGGCAAGGACCTCGGCGCGTTGCGCAAGGAGATGCGCGGCTATCTCGACCGCGGCTACAACGTCGTGAAGATGAAGATCGGCGGCGCGCCGCTCGCCGAGGATCGTGAGCGCATCGAGGCGGTGCTGAAGGAGATCGGCCGCGACGCACAGCTCGCGGTCGACGCCAATGGCCGCTTCGATCTGGAGACCGCGATCGCCTACGCCAAGATGCTGCGGGAGTATCCGCTGTTCTGGTACGAGGAGGCCGGCGATCCGCTCGATTATGCGTTGCAGGCCGCGCTGGCGGAGTTCTATCCGGGCGCGATGGCGACCGGCGAAAACCTGTTCAGCCACCAGGATGCGCGCAACCTGATCCGCTACGGCGGCATGCGGCCGGACCGCGACTGGCTGCAATTCGACTGCGCGCTGTCCTACGGGCTCTGCGAGTACCAGCGCACGCTCGAGGTGCTGAAGACCCATGGCTGGTCGCCGAGCCGCTGCATCCCGCATGGCGGCCACCAGATGTCGCTCAACATTGCGGCCGGCCTCGGCCTCGGCGGCAATGAAAGCTATCCCGACCTGTTCCAGCCCTATGGCGGGTTCCCGGACGGCGTGCGCGTCGAGGGTGGCCACATCGTCATGCCCGACCTTCCCGGCATCGGCTTCGAGGGCAAATCGGACCTCTACAAGGAGATGAAGGCGTTGGCGGAGTAGCCAGCGCCCGTCCGGCCCCGCCCGATCGGCTTGGGTCTGCCGCAGAATAATTTGAGCGTCGCTCAATAAAATATTGAACGTTGCTCATGTTCCGATATACTCATGCGGGAGAGGCGTCTTCCGCGGATCCCCCCGCAGGGGCGCCGGAACCGGCCATGAGGATAGTCGCATGCCATATTCAGCGAAAAATCTCCGGGACGCCGCCGATGCCGGGGTGATCAGCGCGGCTGATCTGGACCGGCTGCTTGCCTTCCTGGCGAGCCATGACGGGCAGGGCGCGGCGGGCGACGCAAGCCCGGCGGCCAGGTTCGATGCCGCCCATGTGCTCTGGTATGCCGGCGCGCTGATCGTGATCGGCGCCATGGGCCTGTTCTCGACCCTGGCGTTCACGCAGATGGGCGGCCGGGCGCTGACGGTGTGTGCGATCGCCTACGCCACTGCATTCGCGGTGGCCGGTCACCACCTCTGGTACGGCAGGGATCTGCGGGTTCCCGGCGGCTTGCTGATCGCGATCGCGGTCTCGATGGCGCCGCTTGCGGTCTACGGCATCCAGGACGAGCTCGGCTGGTGGGGCAAGTTCGGCAAGCCCGGAACCGTGCAGGATTTCTACATTTGGGTGAAGGGCAGCTGGATCTTCATGGAGATCGCGACCGTTGCCGCCGGCATCGTCGCGCTGCGCTACTTCCGCTTCGCCTTCATCGTCGCGATCATCGCGTTCGCACTGTGGTTCATGTCGATGGATCTGGCGCCGTGGTTCAGCGGCACGAATTATGCCGACTTCGAGACACGGCGCCGGGTGTCGGTGTGGTTCGGATTGGCCGTCCTCGCGGTGGCCTGGATCGTCGACTATCGCAGCCGCAACGGTGACTTTGCGTTCTGGCTGCACCTGTTCGGCCTGATGGCGTTCTGGGGCGGCATTACTGCATCCGAAGGATCAACCGAACTCTCGAAAGCGGTCTATTGCCTGCTCAACGTCGGTCTCGTCGCGGTGGCGGTGATCCTGATGCGGCGCGCCTATGCGGTGTTCGGCGCGTTCGGCATCTGCATCTATCTCGGACATCTCGCCGACGTCGTTTTCAAGGACTCGCTGTGGTTTCCGTTCTCGCTGTCGCTGATCGGAATTGCGGTGATCGCCGCAGGCCTGCTCTACCATCGCAACGAGCCTGCGATCGCCGCCTGGCTCGAGGCGCATCTGCCGGCGGGGCTGCGTCCGCGGTCTGCCACCGCGTGACGCCGGCGCGCATCGAAAGGCTGCTTTAGAACCGGTACAATCTGGAATCCCTACAAGAAGCGCGGCGCGTGAGCGCCGCTCTTCGTTTCCCGGCGCAAATCCGGAAGCCGACAGAAGCCATTTGCATCCTTGACTTTTCCAACGCTGCGCTCGCTCCGAGCAGCGCCTGCGCGCTTTCGTCGCGATTTTATTCCGTCGTCACGCAAAAATTTTCCGAGGTCCGTCGTCTGGACGCGCAGCACCTCACGTCTCTAGAGGACGGCGCATCGCCTTCGCGCAAGGCGACAGTTGCTTGGGGACGACGTCATGACATCAGGATCACAAACCAACCGTCGCGCTGTTTTGCTTGCGGAGTTATCGCTGCTCACGGTGAGTTATCTCGCACTGAGCGTTCCGCCCGCGGCGTCTGCCGCACAGGCGGAGCCGACGCTCTCGCAAGCCGGCGCCTCGACGCTGCCGCCAGTGACCATCACCCCGCCGGCCGCGCAACGCCGCCGCAGCGCGCCATCGACATCGCGGAGCACGGCCGCCGCGCGAGGCCGCCGCACCCAGACGGCGCGGCGGATCGAACCTGCGGCCGCGGCAAAACCGTTCGCGGAATCGCAGGATGCCCGCACCGGCACGTCAGGCTATTTCGTCAACAGCACATCGGTTGCAACCAGGACCAACACCGCCATCGTCAACATCCCGCAATCGCTCAACGTCGTCACGCGGGAGCAGATCCGCGACCAGAACTACCAGGGAGTCACCGATGTCACCCGCTACGTTCCGGGCGTCGCCGTGCATCAGGGCGAGGGCAATCGCGATGAGCTCGTGATCCGCGGCGTCGATTCCAGCGCCAACTTCTTCGTCAACGGCTTCCGCGACGACGTGCAGTATTTCCGCGACATGTACAACGCTCAGAGCATCGAGGTGCTGAAGGGGCCGAGCGCGCTGACCTTCGGCCGCGGCGCCGGCGGCGGCCTGCTCAACCGCACGCTCAAGGAGGCCGACGGCAATCGCGTCTACGAGGCGACGGCGCAGACCGGCTCGTGGGGCGATCGCCGCGTCACCCTCGATGGCGGACAGGCGATCAACGAGAACGTCGCAGCAAGGCTCAACGTGTTCTACGAGGGCGCCGACGCCTTCCGCGATTTCAATCATCTCGAGCGCTACGGCATCAATCCGACCGTGACGCTGAAGCCCGACGACAACACCAGGATCAAGCTGAGCTACGAGTATTTCCACGACGAGCGCACTGCCGACCGCGGCAATCCCTCGCAGGGGCTGCTGGGCGGCGCGACCCGCTTCAACCCGACCACGCCGTTCGCGCCGAACGGCGATTTCTCGACCTTCTTCGGCAGCCCGAGCCTGAACACCGCGCAGGCGACGGTGCAGACCGGCATGGCTATCATCGAGCACGATTTCGAGAACGGGCTGACGGTGCGCAACGGCACCATCGCCGCCGACTACCAGAAGTTCTACCAGAACGTCTACCCGACCGGCGGTGCGCTCGCGGGCGCGGTCAATCCGGCGGACACCGTGGTCAATCTCGGCGCCTATCAGCACACGACCAACCGCGACAATGTCTTCAACCAGACCGATTTCACCTACAAGACCTGGACCGGTCCGCTGTTCCACACCGTGGGCTTCGGCACCGAATTTGGCCGGCAGAACGGCGTCGACATCCGCAACACCGGCGTGTTCCCGAACGGCATCAACACCATCGTGCAGAACCCGTTCGCGCCGACCTATTTCGGAGCGGTGACGTTCATCCACCATTTCACCGGCACCAATACCGACGGCGTCACCACGCCGGACTCGAACAGCCGCTATGCGCTGAACATCCAGTCCGGCTATGTCAGGGACACCATCGAGATTTCCCGTGCGGTGCAGATCATCGCGGGCGCGCGGTTCGATCGCTTCGACATGTCGGCGACCGACATGAACACCAACACCAATCGCGGCCGGGTCGACAATCTGGTGTCGCCGCAGGCTGCCTTGATCATCAAGCCGATCGATTCGATGTCGGTCTATACCGCCTACAGCATCTCCTATCTGCCGGCCTCGGGCGATCAGTTCAGCTCGCTGACCGACGGCACGCTGATCCTGCAGCCGCAACGCTTCGAGAATGTCGAGCTCGGCATGAAGTGGAACATCAATCCGAAGCTGCTGTTCTCGACCGCGGTCTACAATCTGAACCGCACCAACCAGCCGATCCCCGACGGCAACAATCCCGGCTTCTTCTTCCCCTCCGGCAGCACATTGACCCGCGGCGTCGAGGCGAGCCTGACCGGCCATGTCACCGAGCAATGGCAGTCGTCGCTGGCCTATGCCTATACTGATGCGAAGATCACCGGCGCCACTTCGGCGACCGTCGTGCCCGGCAACCGCGTCCAGCTCGTGCCGTACAATCAGTTTGCCTGGTGGAACAAATATCAGCTCACGCCGATGTGGGCGGCTGCGCTCGGCGTGATCTATTTCGGCGATTCCTTTGCCTCGTCCGACGACACGGTGCGGCTGCCCGGCTTCGTCCGTTTCGATGCGGCGGTCTATGCCAAGATCGACGAGACCTGGAGCGCCCAGCTCAATGTCGAGAACATTTTCGACAAGGGCTATTGGGCGTCCGCCGACGGCAACAACAACATCTCGCCGGGACAGGGCCGCACGGTGCGGCTGACGGCGCGGGCGAGGTTTTAGGGGCGGAGGTGTCGACCGCGGTGCTGTCATTGCGAGCGAAGCGAAGCAATCCATCTTTCAGCACAAGCGGAAGGATGGATTGCTTCGTCGCTCACGCTCCTCGCAATGACGCGGAGAGAGGGGCGGCCTGTTACCCCAGCCGCATGTCGAGCAGCCGCCGGCCTTCGCCCTTCAAGAGCTTCTTCACCGCGCTCGAGGCGATCACGTCGCCATTGTTGGCGTAGGCCTCGTGGTTCTTCTCGATGTCGTCGAGGCGGTAGAGGTAGTTGACCATGACGCCGGCGGATTCGCGCAGGCCCTTGGGCGAGAGGTCACCGAGCCAGTTGATCCGCTCCAGCCGTGCGCCATTGCCGAGATGGAAGCGCGCGACCGAATCGATCAGTCGTCCCTTCGGCGTGCGTGCCTTCAGGAAGTAGTAGGCGGCGAGCGGCTCCAGCACGGTCCGCAGCTGCGTGGCGAGTTCGGCGTTCTCGAACCAGCCGGGCTTGCCGAGGCTTTCCAGGAGCTGACGGTCCTCATCTGACAGCGGCACGTCATCGGCCTGTTTCACCCACTGCATGAAGCCCGGAACCGGCGACAGCGTCACGAAATTGTCGAGCTTCGGCAATTCGCGGCGCAGCTCCTCGACCACCTGCTTGATCAGGAAGCTGCCGAACGAGATGCCGCCGAGCCCGCGCTGGGTGTTGGAGATCGAATAGAACACCGCGGTGCGGGCCCGCTCGACCGGCACCGGCTCGCGCTCTTCCGCGAGCAGCGGCGCGATCGCGCCCGGAATGGCTTCGGTCAGCGCGACCTCGACGAAGATCAGCGGCTCGTCGGCCAGCGCCGGGTGGAAGAAGGCGTAGCAGCGGCGATCCACCGGATCGATGCGGCGGCGCAGATCGTCCCAGTCGCGAATCTCGTGCACGGCCTCATAGCGGATGATCTTCTCCAGAATATTGGCCGGCGACGACCAGTCTATCCTGCGCAGCACGAGAAATCCCCTGTTGAACCAGGACGAGAGCAGATGCACCACGTCGCGATCGAGCGCGGCGAGGTCCTTGTTGCCCTTCATCAATGAAAGCAGATCCGATCGGATCGACACCAGCTCGCTGGTGCCGCCCGGCGCGCGGTTGAGCCGGCGAATCAATTCCTGGCGGCGCGGCTCGGAGGCGAAATGCAGGTCGCTGGCGTCGCCGCCATTGGCCTTGTCATCCGCCTTGGCGCGCCAGCTCTCGATCGCCTGCGCCAGCCTGGCATGATCGGGGCCGAAATCGCGCGCCAGCGTCTGGAAGAACGACAGGCGGCCAGCGGCATCGAGGTGGTGGTAGCGGTCGAGCACTTCGCGCGCCATTGCGGTGCCGGAGGCCTCGCCGCGGCCGGACAGCAGCGCCTCGCACAATTCCAGAAGCTCGGAGGCATCCTGCCTGTCGTTGGCCGGGCTGGCGCGGCCGAGCAGGACGCGGCCGCGTTCGGAAATCGTCGAGAGCAGGTCAGAGAAGAAGGCGTTGGCCATGTGCGGGGTCGTATCCAGCGGGTCGTATCCAGTGAAGCCGGACCTTACACGGGATTTAAGGTCGGCAGGAATGCAATCAAGCGCATGGATCGTACGGAAATATGTCGCAGCGCGACAACGGTATAATTCTTCATCACTGCGCCCGATGACAAACCCCGCTCACGTCCGTTCCGCGAACGCGGTCGGTGTCTTGCCGGTGACCTGGCGGAACGCATGGGAAAATGCCGGCACGCTGGCATAGCCGAGGTCGGAGGCGACCTGCTTGACCGAAACATTCGCGTTGGTCGACAGGCGTTCGATCGCGGCCGCGATGCGGGCGCGCTGGCACCAGCTCTTGAAGGACAGCTGCGTCTCCGCCGAGAACAGTCGCGACAGCGTCCGCGCCGACGTGCCGACCGTGCGCGCCAGCGCATCGATCTCGTGGTCCTTGGTCGGATCGGCCAGCACGATGTCGGCGGCGCGGCGGCAGCGCGGCTCCTGCGGCAGCGGGATGAAGGTCGCGGAATCCTCGGCCTGGTGCAGTTCCAGCATCACGAGCCTGATGAGGAGGTCGGTGCGCTGGCGTCCGCATGAGGCGTCGAACAGCGCAAGGATCGCCTGGTGCACCAGCGGCGACACCCGCACCACGAATTCATGGTCGAGGCTGTCGCTGCGCGCTTCGCGCGCGAGCCAGGCCCGGTCGAAATACAGCGTGCGCATCTCGATATCGGCGAGCACGTCGATCGCGTGGGGAAGCAGAGCAGGGACCCACACCGCGCGGTCCGGCGGCACCAGCCAGCGGCCCTTCGGCGTCGTCACCTGCATAGTGCCGCTCGCGGCATAGACCAGTTGCGCCTCGCGGTGCATGTGCGGGTCGAGGCGGACGCCCTTTTGGTAGCTGCGCGCGACCATGTGCACCCCGTCGCCGGTGACGCGCCGGTCCTTGTGGAGGGCTCTTATTGGCGGCTCAGCGATAGTCATTGGCGACATCCCGTCAGGACAAGGACCTATAACCTATTTTCAAGCAATTGAAGAATCGCGTGAGAGACTTGCCAGTGAAAGACCTGCCCATGAGCAGCCCAACCAACAGTCCAAGCCGAGTGATCAGCTTCGTCAACGCCGGCCATTTCATCGACCACTATGCGATGCTGATTTTCGCGGCCGCCGTCATCATCATGGGCCCGGCGCTCGGCATGGCCTATTCGGAACTGCTGCCCTATGCGACGCCGGGCTTCATCGCTTTCGGCGCGGGCTCGCTGATCACGGGCTGGCTCGGCGATCGCTGGAGCCGCCGCCACATGATGGTGATCTTCTTCGTCGGCATCGGCCTGTCGATGATCTCGGTCGGCTTCGTGCAGACGCCGCTGCAACTCGGCGCAGCACTGCTGGCGATCGGCATCTTCGCCTCGATCTACCATCCGGTCGGCACCGCGATGATCGTGTCCTATGCCGAGAAGCTCGGCGCCCAGATGGGCATCAACGGCGTCTGGGGCAATCTCGGCGTCGCTTCCTCGGCGCTGGTCACCGGCGTGATCGGCCAGTATCTCGGCTGGCGCTGGGCCTTCATCGTGCCCGGTACGGTCACCGTGCTGGCCGGCATCGCCTTTGCGATGACGGTGGTGCATGAGGACCGCAAGGGCTCCAGGCAGGCCGCAGCCCAGGTGCGGGTCGCCAAGGAAGACATGTGGCGGGTGGTGCTGTCGCTGCTGATCGTGGTGATCGCGATCTCGACCACCTTCAACGCGGTGACGGTGGCGCTGCCGAAGCTGTTCGCCGAACGGCTCGCCGATCTGACCAGGAGCCCGGCGCTGCTCGGCGTGATAGCGGCCGGGGTCTATGTGTTCGGCGCGATGACGCAGTACACGATCGGCAAGCTGCTCGACCGGCATTCGCTGAAGACGGTGGCGCTGCCGCTGTCGTTCATGCTGGCGCCGTTCCTCTATCTGGCGGCGAGCCTGTCCAACTTTCCGCTGATCGTGGTCTCGATCGGCATCGTGATGGGCGCGTTCGGCCAGGTCACGGTGAACGATGCCATGGTCGGCAAGTACACGACCGAGGAATGGCGCTCGCGCGCCTATGCGGTGCGCTATTTCGTCGGCTTCACCGCCGCAGGCGCTTCCGTCGGCCTGGTGGCCTGGCTGTACGACCAGGGCGGCTTCTCGATGATGCTGCGTGCCTTCGCGGCGCTGTGCCTGCTGGCGATTGCGGCCGCGATCATCCTGCCGCGCGAGATCCGGACGCCCGCCGCGCAGGCGGGTTGACGTCCTGGCGGTTTGCCGCACCCATTTCAAGCTGAAACAAGCCCACAGCGCCCGTCCGCCCCAAGCGGATGGCGCTTTTTTCGCGCACCGCACAATTGTATCCGTAAACTTTGTCCGGAGCCGGCGGTGTGATACGCTCCACACAGGCCTTCGGGGCCAAGGCGCCGGTTGCGCCGATCACTGCCATTTGTGGTTTGTGGAGCAGCCGAGGCCATGGGCGAAATTCGCGACTTCAGATCCGGCAAGCCGGGCAAGCCACCGCCCGGCGACGCGATGCCGCGACGCCTTGCCGCGATCGTTGCGGGCGATATCGCCGGCTACAGCCGGCTGATGCAGCTCGATGAAGAGGGCACCCACAACCGCGTCAAGCGGCTCGAGCGCGATCTGGTCGAGCCCACCATTGCCGAGCACCACGGCAAGCTGGTCAAGACCACCGGCGACGGTTTTATCGCGATGTTCGACAGCCCGGTCGAGGCCGTCCGTTGCAGCATCGTGATTCAGCAGAACATGATCGGCCGCAATGCGGCGATCGCGAGAGATCACTGGATCGAGTACCGGATCGGCGTCAACCTCGGCGACGTCATCATCGAGCCCGACGATATCTATGGCGACGGCGTCAACGTGGCCTCGCGTCTGGAAGGGATCGCGGCGCCGGGCGATGTCTTCATCTCGGGCGGCATCTACGAGCAGATCAAGCACAAGATGGTCTGCGGATACGAATCGCTCGGGGACCGCAAGGTCAAGAACATCACCGATCCGGTCCGGGTTTATCGCGTGCTGCCGGACGCCGCCGCATACCAAAGAACGCGCAGGCGTCGTGAGTCCATCCTGCTCACGCTGCTCGGATTGGCCATCGCAATCATCGCCGCGGGTGCGCTCTGGTACATGCTCGCGCAACCGCGCGGCAGGTTGACCGACGTGGCGCGGGCGCCTTCCGCGCCGACGGCATCGCCTGCAGCTCAGCAGCCGGCAACAACCGCCGCTCCCGCTCAGACTCCAGGCCAGGCTTCAAGTCCGATCCCAGGTGCCGCGCCGGCACAGCAAGCGACACCGCAAGCCGCACCCTCGACAAGTCCAGCCGTGGTGTCGGTGCCGGAGCCCGAAATGATTGCGCTCCAGGGCGGCAGCTTCTCGATGGGGAGCAATGACGATCCCTCGGAACGCCCGATCCGCAGGGTGACGGTCAAGTCGTTCGCGATGGGCAAATATCCGGTCACCGTGCGGGAATGGAATGCTTGCGCGGCGGCCAAGGCCTGTAACTTCACGGCCGGCGGCAAGGACGACGTGCCGGTCACCAATGTGAGCTGGAGCGACGCGAAACAGTATGTGACGTGGCTCGCCGAGCGCACCGGGAAGGCCTACCGGCTGCCGAGCGAAGCCGAATGGGAATATGCGGCGCGCGGCGGAACGCAATCGAGATACTGGTGGGGCGACCAGATTCAATCGGGCAACGCCGGTTGCAAGGATTGCGGCGGCGACGGTGCCGCCGAACAGCCGGTCAAGGTCGGCAGCCTCAAGCCGAATCCGTTCGGTCTTTACGACATGGGCGGCAGTGTCGATCAGTGGGTCGAGGATTGCTGGCACAGGAACTACCAGGGCGCCCCGGCCGACGGTGCGGTGTGGCCCGGCGGCGACTGCGCCTCCCACGTCATTCGTTCGGGCTCCTGGAAGAATGATGCGCGCTATGTCCGTCCGGCCAATCGCGACAATTACGACACCAATGTTCGCTACCCAACCCACGGTTTCCGGGTCGCGCTGTCTCCCTGAGAGATCGTCTGTAATCGCCAGGTTTGGAGGGGTTATGAAAAGTGCAGGCCTGATCATGCTCGCTGCGGCACTGACATTGCTCGCCAGTCCGGCCACCGCGCAAAATAAACCGGCGGGGAAAGACACCAAGCTGTATTTCATCTGGCCGCACGACGGAGCTAAGGTCAGAAGCCCGTTCTGGTGCCGCTTTGGGCTGCGCAACATGGGCGTCACCCATGCCGGCGACGAATATCCGAACAGTGGCCATCACCATCTTCTGATCGATGTGGATGACCCGTTGAATCCGAATGAGCCGATCCCGTCGGACAAGTCTCACCAGCACTTCGGTGCGGGCCAGACCGAGACGCAGCTCGATCTGGCGCCCGGCAAGCACACCTTGCAGCTGGTGCTGGGCGACGCCAAGCACTATCCATTCAACCCGCCGGTCGTCTCCGAAAAAATCACCATCCGGGTCAAATAGGCCGATACGGATAGCTCCCTTGCGCGACCGCCGCTTGCGCAAAGCGGCCTCCTGCGGTTTGTTGCGCGCCGCCGGGCGCTAGACCCGGTGTGGAGGGCGTCCGATGTTGTCGCGACTGCTGCGTCTGGCTGGCCTCGTTCTGGGAGTGATTGTCATGGCCATATCCGCCAATGCCGACGCCTTGAAGGATCAGATCGCGCCGACCGGAAAGCTCCGGATCGCGATCGCGATCAGTCCGGCGGGCGGTGCGTTCTGGTCGACCCGGACCGAGAACGGCTATGCCGGCGTTCCCGTCGATCTCGGCAGGGAGATGGCGGCGCAGCTCGGTGTTCCCGTCGACTATGTCGTGCACCAGAATTCCGGCCAGATCACCGACGCGGCGTCGAGCAACAGCTGGGATATCACCTTCCTGCCCAAGGATCCCGAGCGCGAGACCAAGATGACGTTCGGGCCGATCTACGAAGTTGCCGACGCCACCTACATCGTCAAGCCGGGCTCCGCGATCGCGAATTTCGCCGCGCTCGACCAGGACGGCGTCAAGGTCGCTGCCGTCAACGCCACCACCACGATGCGCGGCGCGATCGCACACCTCAAGCACGCCAAGGTCACGGGCTATCAGACCTATGACGAGATCTTCAATCTGCTGAAGAGCGGCGAGATCGACGCGTTCGCGTTGTCGCGCGATCAGCTCAATGCGATGGCCAAAAAAGATTCCGGGTAGCCGCGTGCTGGACGAGACCTTCAAGCAGACCGTCACTGCGGTTGCGGTGCCGCTCAACCATCCGTTGGCTGCGGCGTTCGCCACCAGGTTCATGACCGATGCGATCGCCAACGGCACGCTGCGCAAGGCCTATGACAATAACGGGCTGAAGGGCTCCCCGGTCCGTACCGAAGTGAAGTAGACCGGCGCATCCGGCGTGGGTGACATCTGGGCATGCTGCACAATTCCGCGCCATCGCGCTACGCGGTTCCAGCGTCGCCTCTCTAACTCATTGTATCAACAAGGATTTAATGCCGCCCGCGAGCGTTTCCGGTTGGCATGTCCATTGCTTTTGGTTGCATTAGTCAATGACGACTGCCGTCCTCCGGATTGCCGAAGCCAATGCAGGCCGAGGTGAGGGATCAAGGCGCCCCGCCCGGGCGCCGCGAGCAATCGTTACACCCCCAACTCCCCGACGGACGAGCATTGCAACCAACCCGCGTCGCTTCCGGCAGGCAACCGGCGCGGCCGAATTGCGCAAGGGGAATTTACGAATGGCCTATCTCGCACCGTCCGAATTCGTCGCCAAGATGGTGGACGCCGGCGAATCCAAGATCTTCATGTCGACGCGCGACACCGTGATCCGCGCCTACATGGCCGGTGCGATCCTCGCGCTGGCGGCCTGGTTTGCCGTGACGATCAACGTCAACACGGGCCAGCCGCTCATCGGCGCATTGCTGTTTCCGGTCGGCTTCGTGATGCTCTATCTGCTGGGCTTCGACCTGCTGACGGGCGTGTTCGTCCTGTCACCGCTCGCGCTGCTCGACAAGCGCCCCGGCGTCACGCTCGGCGGCGTGCTGCGCAACTGGGGCCTCGTCTTCGTCGGCAATTTTGCCGGCGCGCTCACGGTGGCGTTCATGATGGCGTTCGTGACGACCTTCGGCTTCACGCAGGAGCCCGACAAGGTCGGCATGACCATCGGAAACGTCGGCGAGGCGCGAACACTGGGCTACGCGGCGCATGGCGCGGCGGGCATGGCCACCCTGTTCATCCGCGGCATGCTCTGCAACTGGATGGTCTCGACCGGCGTCGTCGGCGCCATGATCTCGACGACGGTGCCCGGCAAGGTGATCGCGATGTGGATGCCGATCCTGGTGTTCTTCTACATGGTGTTCGAGCATTCGGTCGTGAACATGTTCCTGTTCCCGTCGGGACTGATGCTCCATGCCAAGTTCTCGATCATGGACTACCTGATCTGGAACGAAATCCCGACCGTGCTGGGCAATCTCGCCGGCGGTCTCGCCTTCACCGGGCTCACGCTCTACACGACGCATGTGAAGACGGCGCCGAAGCGCCAGCGCCTCGCGGCTTGATCCTGGCCGGCTCATGGGGCTCTCCTGTCACGGAGGGCCCCATTCGCATTGGGACGGTCGATGCCGCGCGCGCTGACAATATCGGTCGGGCAATTCTCTGATCAGGGCCGCAAGGACACCAATCAGGATTTCCACGGCGTGCTGATCCCCGATGAGCCGCTGCTCGGCCTGAAGGGCATCGCCGTGGTGCTTGCCGACGGTATCTCCTCGAGCAGCGTCAGCCGCGTCGCCGCCGAGTCGGCGGTCAAAAGCTTCCTGACTGATTATTACTGCACCTCGGAATCCTGGTCGGTGAAGACCTCGGCACAGCGGGTGCTGGAGGCCACCAATTCCTGGCTGCACGCGCAGACCAGGCGCAGCCAGAACCCCTACGACAAGGACAAGGGTTACGTCTGCACGCTGAGCGCGCTGGTCATCCGCTCGACCACGGCGCATCTGTTCCATGTCGGCGACAGCCGGATCTACCGCGTCGCGGGCAACAGCCTCGAGCAACTGACCAACGACCACCGCGTCGTGCTGTCGTCGCAGCAGAGCTATCTCGGCCGCGCGCTCGGCGTGAACCCGCAGCTGGAGATCGACTACCAGAATCTGCGGCTGGAGCGGGGCGACACCTTCCTGCTGGTGACCGACGGCATCTACGAGCACGTCCCCGCGCGGCAGCTGGCGCGGATGATCCTCGACGGCGCTGCCGATCTCGATGCCGCCGCGAAATCGATCGTCGAGCTGGCCTATGAGAACGGCAGCCCGGACAATCTCACCGCGCAGATCATCCGGATCGACGAATTGCCCGACGGCGACGCCAGCGAGGTGTTCGGCCAGCCCACCGAGCTGCCGCTGCCGCCGCTGCTCGATGCAAGGATGCTGTTCGACGGCTACCGCATCGTCCGCGAGCTGCATGGATCGCACCGCAGCCACATCTATCTCGCGGTCGACGAGGAGAGCGGCACCACCGTCACGATCAAGATCCCCTCGATCGACCTGCGCGACGATGGCGCCTATCTGAAGCGCTTCATGATGGAGGAATGGGTCGCCCGGCGGATCGACAGCCCGCATGTGCTGAAGCCGTTTCTGCCGCAGCGCAAGCGCAACTTCCTCTATGTCGCGATGGAGTATATCGACGGCCAGACCCTGACGCAGTGGATGATCGACAATCCTGCTCCCGCGCTGGAAACAGTGCGCGACATCACCGAGCAGATTGCAAAAGGGCTGCGCGCGTTCCACCGCAAGGAGATGCTGCACCAGGACGTCAGGCCCGACAACATCATGATCGACAGGACCGGAACGGTGAAGATCATCGATTTCGGTTCGACGCGGATCTCGGGCGTTGCCGATGCGGCGCCGGCTGATGTCGAGGACATTCTGGGCACCCAGCAATACACCGCGCCGGAGTATTTCCTGGGCGAGGGCGGCACCGCGCGCTCCGACCTGTTCTCGCTCGGCGTCGTGACCTATCAGATGCTGACGGGCCGCTTGCCCTACGGCGCGCAGATCGCGCGCGCCCGCACCCGATCCGACTTCAACCGGCTGGTCTACCGTCCGGCTGCGCATGGCGGCCCCGACATCCCGGCCTGGGTCGACGGCACGCTGGAGCGCGCGGTGCACGCCAATCCGCTGAAACGCTACGACACCTTCTCGGAGTTCCTGTTCGACCTGCGCAATCCCAACGCAAGATATCTGACGACGTCATCGACCCCGCTGATCGAGCGCAACCCGGTGCTGTTCTGGAAGTCGACCACGCTGCTGCTGGCGCTCGTCGTGGTGGTGCTGCTCGCCTACGGCGCGCATCATTGGCGGTAGCGGCGCCAAATCCGCCAACCTATCCCCGTCATCCTGAGGAGCGCGCAGCGCGTCTCGAAGGATGGACGGCCCCCGCTGGTGGCCGATTCATCCTTCGAGGCTCGCTCCGCTCGCGCCTCAGGATGACGGGGAGAGAGCGGGGATGACGGGGATAGACCCGGCGATGTCTCGCTAATGCGTCGCGCCGGCGGCAATCGGATCGAGCCCGCTCTTGACCAGCGCGTCGCGCGCATCCGGCGAGGCGAGGAAGCTGATCAGCGCCTTGCCGGCATCGGGCTCCTTTGAGACGGTCGCGATGCCGGCGGAGAACACCGTGATCTTCTGCAACGGCTCCGGCAGGGGACCGACGATGTCGATGCCGGCAACAGGCTTCAGCTCCGAGATCTGCTGCAAGCCGATCTCGGCCTCGCCCCTGGCCACGATCTCGCCGACCGGGGTTGCCGGGATCATCCGCGCCTTGTCCTTCATCTGATCGGCGATGCCGAGTTTGCCGAACATCTCGGTCGAGACATAGACGCCGCTGGCGCTGTCGGAATAGGCGACCGATTTCGCCGCCAGCAGCGCCTGCCTGACGCTTTCGGCCGAGCCGATGTCCGGCTGTGGCGCGCCTGATTTCACCGCGATGCCGATCGGCGACTTCACGAGGTCGACGCGGCTGTCGGCCACTACCTTGCCCTGCTTGATCAGGTCACCCAGCGCATAGCCGACCATGATCAGCACGTCGGCCGGCTCACCGCGCGCCAGCCGCACCGGAATGGCGTTGGTCGTGGTGCCCATCGACGGCCCGAAGGCGGTCACCACCTTGTGCCCGGTCTTGCGCTCGAATTCCGGCACCAGCGCCTTGTAGGCCGCCGTCAGGCCGCCCGAGATCATGACATGGACTTCGGCGGCGGATGCGGCTGACGTGAGGGCGAGGGCGCCGATGACGGCGAGCGTGAGGACGCGGAAGGCGGTGGCGGCGCGCATGGAGTTCCTCCCTGGACGATTCTTGGGAAACAGGTCGTCGTAGGCGGGGAGATTACTGCGCGAGGGAATGCGTGACTAGGGTTGCGTCGCCGTCATTGCGAGCGAAGCGAAGCACTCCATTGCTCCACATATGCGGACCGATGGATTGCTTCGTCGCTTCGCTCCTCGCAATGACGAGGGAGGAGCACCCTCACGAATTCACATGCACGAAATCGCGCAGCAGCGGGTAGATCTCGTTGTTCCAGCGCTTGCCGGAGAACACGCCGTAGTGGCCAACGCCGGCCTGCATGTGGTGCACCTTGCGATAGGTGCGGACGCCGGTGCAGAGGTCCTGGGCGGCGAGCGTCTGGCCGATCGAGCAGATGTCGTCCTTCTCGCCCTCCACCGTCATCAGACCCATGCGCCGGATCGCCGCCGGGTTCACCGGGCGGCCGCGATGCATCAGCATGCCCTGCGGCAACAGATGCTCCTGAAACACATCGCGCACCGTCTCGATGTAGAATTCCGCCGGCAGATCCATCACGGCGAAGTACTCGTCGTAGAAGGTCTTGATCACTTCGGCCTTGGCGGTCTCGCCTTTGGCGAGATGGTCAGCGAGGTCGATGTGCTGCTTGATGTGACGTTCCAGGTTCATCGAGACGAACGCCGTCAGCTGCACGAAGCCGGGATAGACCTGACGCAGCGCGCCCTTGCACTGCATCGGCACGTAGTTGATCAGATTGTCCTCGAACCATTTGATCGGCTTGCTCTTGGCGAATTCGTTCACCTTGGTCGGCAGGATCCTTGTGTCGATCGGTCCGGCCATCAGGGTCAGCGATGCCGGCCGCGCCGGATGATTATCTTCGGACATGACCGCGGCAGCCGCCAGCGCCGACACCGAGGGCTGGCAGATCGCCACCATATGCGCGCGCGGCCCGAGCTGGCCGAGGAAGTCGATCAGATGATCGGTGTAGTCCTCGAGCCCGAAGCGGCCCTCCTTGCGCGGGATGTCGCGCGGATTGTGCCAATCGGTGATGTAGACGTCGTGGTCCTGCAGCAGCGTCTTCACGGTGCCGCGCAGCAGCGTGGCAAAATGGCCGGACATCGGCGCCACCAGCAAGAGCCGCGGCTGCTCCGGGCCGTCCACCTTCCTGAAATGCAGCAGCGAGCCGAACGGCGTCGCGTAGGCGACCTCCTCAGTCACCTGGTATTCCCGGTTGCCGGCGGACACGCTGCCGATGGCGTAGTCGGGACGGGCGTAGGTCAGGGTGGAGCGCGAAATCAGCTCAAGCGCCGCCGCGAGCCGGCCGTACACCCGGTCGGCGGCGCCCTGCGGCACCAGATTGAGGTATTTCAGCGCCGCTGCAGCCCCGGTCCGCCATGGCGCCGTGAGGTCCATATGGTTCTGATAGGCTTGGTACATCATTGACATCATACGCATCCGCCCCTGGCCCGGCTGGATATGCAATATCGACGCCAGAGCGGGGGCGGGCTGCCCGGCAAATTGGCACGTGGCTTGCTGCAAAAATGAACGGCTTCGGGGCGCGGCGGTTGGACCGGCGCGCGGTCACCGGGGGCTCAGGACGCGTTCAGGCGTGAGGATCCGATATGGCGAAAGCGACACTCACCATCAGCAGCAAGAATTATTCGTCCTGGTCGCTGCGCGGCTGGCTGCTGGTGAAATTCGCCGGGCTGGAATTCGAGGAGGTGGTCACCGCGCCCGATGACGCCTCGGCGCGGGCCGAACTGCTGCTGCTGTCGTCGTCGATCCTGGTGCCCTGCCTGCGCCACGAGGGCGCGACCGTCTGGGATACGCTGGCGATCGGCGAGTATCTCAACGAGGTCACGCCGCATGCCGGGCTGCTCCCGGAGGACCGGATCCAGCGCGCGCATTGTCGCTCGATCTCGGGCGAAATCCATTCCGGCTTCACCACGCTGCGGTCCTCGCTGCCCGTCAATCTCAAGGGGCATTTTCCCGGCTTCAAGATCTGGTCGCGGGCGCAGGCCGATATCGACCGTGTCTGCACCATCTGGCGCGACTGTCTCGGCAGGTCCGGCGGACCGTTCCTGTTCGGCGAACGCCGCACCATGGCGGACGCGATGTATGCGCCGGTCGTGACCCGCTTCATGACCTATGACGTCAAGCTCGAACCGGCCCTTGCGGTGTATGCCAGCACCATCATGACCATGCCCGAGATGCAGGAATGGATCGAGGCCGCGAAGGCGGAGCCGGCCGATGTCGAGGAGCTCGAGGTCGAATATTAGGCAGCGCGCGCCCGGCCTGCCCGCGCCGGCGGCTCAAGCTCCAGGCAAGCCTTGCTCAATGGACGTGCCTTCGGCGTCCGGCACCGGCTGCGTGCGGCGGGCGCGCCCGGCAGCCGCCGAACGCAAATATGTGCCTCGCGCCAAATGCTTCGGCGGCGATATCAGCGCATGGCAGGACCGATCGCCGCAGCACAACCGGGCTGGCAAGGATTTCGCATAGCAACAAGCAAGCTGTGACCGCGACGATGCGACGCTGCCGAAAATTTGGACGCTGAGCCCGCGCCGCGATCTCGCGAACACGAGAACCGTGGAGGCTTGAAATGAACCAGCACGCCATCGTCAGCAAATTCTCCCACGTCAAACCCGGCGACACCGAGTTCAAGGGCGGAGGTCTGCGCGACTTCTTCCTGTATCGGGATCTCGGCATCGCCGATGCCACCGGCGGGCAGGTGATCTGCCATCTGGTCAAGGCCAATCCCGAGCTGCCGCCGGAAGAGGGCACCGGCTGGCACAAGCATCTGTGCGATTTTCAGATCGTCATCATGACCAAGGGCTGGGCGCGCTTCATGTATGAAGACAAGGAGACGCTGGTCGAGGCCGGCGACGTGATCCATCAGCGGCCCGGCAGCATCACCCACTATCTGTTCGACTACTCGAAGGACATGGAATACCTCGAGATCGTCAGCCCCGCCGATTTCAAGACCGTGGATGTGCCGCCTGCGACCGAGACCGTGCCGCCGGTGACGCCGTGGAAATGACCGCGAGGAGGGAGTGCAAATGTCGTCTGCGGAGGAATTAACCTTTGTCGTCGGCCGCTGGCTGCGGCCGATCGTCATGCTTCTGTATGTGGTGCGCTGCCTCGGACTGATGACCACATCTAGCCGTGAACAACGGAGTACGTTGCTCAATCAGTGATTCGGACGCGGTTCGTTCCATCCGCGTTCCAAATCTTAAAACGCCTCGCGTGCGCGTCGCGTTTTGAAACAGCGCGCCAATGCGGCCCTCAGGCCATGCCGGCCTGCTTCACGCGCGGCATGCGCCAGGCGATGACATTGACCTCCAGCGCGCCGCCGGTTGTGTCATTGCGCCACTGGCCGTCGATGAAGCGGCAGGCGAACGGCAGCTGATACGTTCCGCTGTGATCCTCACAAAGCACTTCCACGCGTTGTTCCGGCGAAGGTTCACCATTGCCGTCGAATTGCGCCAGCCGTTTTTCGCGCGTAGCCATACGATCTGTCTCCACTGCCCAAGGTCGAGCCAAAAGGGGTCGAACCAAACAAGTTCCGAAGGCCCCCGTCCCCACGAGTAGTCCCCGTAATGGGTCAAGCACACCGCTCGAATGCGGTTTCAGTGTGGTATGTGTGCTTGGCTTTCAGCGTCGCGAGCACAAAACTGTGAATGACGCATGTGATTGGGGATGTCGATGATCGCGCGTTTCGTTGCTGCCTTGCTCGTGCCGTTTGCACTCGGCGTCGTCGGAACCGCGCATGCGCAGGACGTTCCCGGTATCGAGATCTGCACCGTCGAGAAGACGATGGAGCGGCGCACCAGCTGCCTGCAGAGCAATGTCGATTTCCTGCAGAAGACGATCGGCAAGCTCACATCGGATCATCAGCAGAAGCTCGACGCCGCCAACCGCCAGATCGAAAGCCTGAAGAGCACAATCGCGGGCTTGCAGAAGCTCGTCACCGATTTGCAGGCGACGCAGGTCAAGCTGACCGAGGATATGAAGAAGAAAGCCGACGTGCCGCCGGCGAAGGATGCGACGCCGGCCGCGAAGGACGGGACGAAGTAGCGCGAAGTCCGTCGGCAGTCTCGCTTCGCCTCCCCCGCTTGCGGGGGAGGCCGTATCACATCGTCAGATGCGATACGGGTGGGGGCTCTCTCCACGATGTGACTCGCGGAGAGAGCCCCCACCCCAGCCCTCCCCCGCAAGCGGGAGAGGGGGCGCATCGTTGTCGTGGCTCGCAGCGTGCGGCTCACGCTATCCGATACGTCTCCATCACGTCGCGATCCGGTTCGTAGCCAAGCCCGGGGCCCTGCGGCACGGCGACATGGCCACGGGCGTCGACGTCGATGCGGTCGCCCCACAGGCAAGCGGGGCGCTTCATGAAGAACACTTCGATCAGGCCTTCGTCGCGGATCGCCATCAGATGCAGCGTGGCGAGAAAGCCCGGCCCGAAATAGGGCGAATGAGGAATCACCTGGACGCCGAACTCATCGGCAAGCACCGCCACGCGCAGGAATTCGGTGACGCCGCCGACCTTGATCACCGATGGCTGGGCGTGACTGACCGCGCCCGCGGTCATCATCTGGCGGAATTGATGCACCGTGCAGGCGTTCTCGCCGGCGGCGATATCGAGCCGGCCTTCTCTCCGCACCTCCGCGAGCGTTGCAAAATCCTCCGGCGGCCAGATCGGCTCCTCCAGGAACATCGGCGCGGCCTGCTTGCAGTCGCGGGCGAACTGGATCGCCGCCGGTCCATCCAGCGGGCAATTCATGTCGACCATCAGCGGCACGCCGGGGCCGATCGCTTCGCGCGCCGCGGCAACGGCCGGCACGGTGGTCTCGTGCAGCTTGATCGCGGCGTAACCGAGCTTGATCGCCTTCTTGCATTCGGCGGCGATGTGCGTCGGATTGCCGATCCGCATCAGGCTGGCATAGGCCGGAATCGTGCTGCGCTTGGCGCCGCCGATCAATTGATGCAGCGGCACGCCCTTCACCTTGCCGGCGAGGTCCCACAGCGCGATGTCGAGCGCCGAGATCGCAAACATCGTGATGCCGTAGCGGCCGAACAGATGCAGATTGCGCTGGATCTGCTCCATCGCGGCGGGGATGCTGGCCGCATCGGGCACCTCGAGGCCGCGGGCCTGCGGCGCGATCATCTCGGCCACCGCCGCGCAACTCGTCTTCGGGCAGACATAGGCGAAGGCATCGCCCCAGCCGGTCAGGCCTGCATCGGTCGAAACCTCGACCAGCACCATGTCGAGCGCCGAGATCGCGGAGGCGCCCTGGCGGAAGCTCGCGGGGCCTGCGTCATAGGGAATGCGAATATGGTGGGCGCGGACGTCGGTGATCTTCATTGTTGTTGTCCTTCCGATCGCAGGATGTAGCTGGAGCTCGTGACGGCCGGACACGGCAGTCTGGACGGCGTCGCTGCTCGCCTGGGTTCCAGCCATCGCAGGTCTTGGTTGTAAAGCCTTGCTTGTGGCGAGTCTTGCTCGTGAATCGTGTCGAAGACGTGGATGCCCGGCGTGGCGCCGGGCATCACGAACTCCGAAACTGTGGAGAAGGCTGCTACGAACTCTTCTCGCCGCTCATGATGGGGCCGAACCGCTCCCAGCTCTCGCCCTTGAAGCGCATCATCTGCAACTGCTCGATCGGTGCGTAGTCGTCCGGCCCGGTCTTGATCTTGGTGCCGGGCAGGTAGATGCCGATCTCGAAGTTGAGGCTCGCCGCCTGCTTCATCAGGTTCTCGCGGGTGAGGTTGTCGCCGCATTGCCGCAACACCTGCTCGAGCCCCTTGGCGACGCCGTAGCCGAACACGGTCGAGGCGTCGTTCTGGTCGCCCTCGGGATACCACTTGGTCATGAAGGCGCGCCACTCGTTCATGGCTGGATCGTTCTTCCACTCGTGATCCGCCGGATCCTTCAGATACTGGGTCGACAGGATGTCCTGGCTCGCCTCATAGCCGGCCGGCTTCATCACGCCGCCGATCGAGACGGAGACGTTGGTCAGGAACTGGACCGGATGCCAATCGAGCTCGGCGGCCTTCTTGATCGCCTGCGCCGCGAATTTCGGCGTCGCGATGTTGACGAAGATGTCGGGGTTGGCGCCCTTGATCTGCACGATCTGTGAATCCACCGTCGGCGACGTGGTCTCGTAGGAGGATTCGACGACGATCAGTTTCTTGGCCGCGTCGCCGAGCCCCTCATGCAGGCCGATCAGATAATCCTTGCCGAAATCGTCGTTCTGATAGAGCACGCCGATGGTCTTGCCGGGATATTTCTGCAGGATGTATTTGGCATAGATGCGCGCCTCGACCTGGTAGCTCGGCTGCCAGCCCATGGTCCACGGAAAATTCTTCGGATCGTTCCACTTGGCGGCACCGGTGGAGACGAACAGCTGCGCGGCACCTTCTTGGCGTTCATGTATTTCTGGATCGCGGTGTTGCCCGGCGTGCCCAGCGGGTTGAAGATCAACAGCACCTCGTCGCTCTCGACCAGCTTGCGGGCCTGCTCGACCATCTTCGGTGGGCTGTAGCCGTCGTCGTAGGAGACGAAGTTGATCTTGCGGCCGTTGATGCCGCCCTCGCTGTTGAGCTTGTTGAAATAGGCCGCTTCCGTCTTGCCGATCGTGGCGTAGGCGGACGCCGGGCCCGAATAGGGCATGATGTTGCCGACCTTGATCTCGGTGTCGGTCGCGCCCGGATCGTATTTCTTCTGGGCGTTGGCTGCGCTGGCGACGGCGATCGTCAAAAGCCCCGCAAGCGCCGCAGACTTGACGCAGTTGACATAGCTCAGGCGGTGGTGGTGCATCATTGTTCTCCCTGACATGCTGGCCGCGGCTCATGCAGTCTTGATTTTCGGGCAGCTTGGTGAGCCGTCGGATCGATGCAACTGCGAGTATGCACGATTGCAGCGGTGTTGCCAGCGACGGCTTTGCGGTAAAATTTCGCGGAGCGGAATCATAGTTTCGCCGCCGCGCAGCAAGGACTGTCAAATGCCGCGCGCCGCGGCCATGCATGATGCCCGAGCTTTGCAGGAAGGCCGTCGTCCATGAATCCAGCCCAGAAGGCGCTCTGGTACATCGAAAGCCACCTGCGCACGTCGCTGACGCTCGATGATATCGCGGTCGTTGCCGGGGTCTCGCGCTTCCATCTGGTGCGGGCGTTCGCGGAGGCGACCGGGTTTTCGGTGATGCGCTACGTGCGGGCGCGCCGCCTCAGCGAGGCCGCGCGCGAGCTCGCGGCCGGTGCGCCCGACATTCTCACGCTCGCGCTGGATGCGGATTACGGCTCCCACGAGGCATTCACCCGCGCGTTTCGCGACCATTTCGGCGTCACGCCGGAGACGGTGCGCGCGACGACGTGTCTGACCAAGCTCAAGCTTCAGGAGCCGATCACCATGATCTCGACCGCTCTCGATCACATCGATCCGCCGCGCATCGCGACCGGCAGGGCATTCCTCGTCGCCGGCATCGGCGAGCGCTACAATCACGCCAATGACAGCACGGCCGGCATCCCGAACCAGTGGCATGGCTTCCACCAGCAATGCGCGCATATTCCCCGCCAGGCCGGTGACGTTGCCTATGGTGTCTGCTGCAACGGCGACGATGCCGGCAATTTCGACTACATCGCGGGTGTCGAGGTCGCCGATTTCTCCGACCTGCCGCGCGAGTTCGCGCGGGTCCGGATCCCGGCGCAGAAATACGTGGTGTTCACCCACGCCGACCACATCTCGACCATTCGCCGCACCGTCAACACGATCTGGAATCGCTGGCTGCCGCAGTCCGGCATGAAGGTCGCCGACGCGCCGAACTTCGAGCGCTACGACGAGAAGTTCGACAAGAACAGCGGTAACGGCGGGCTCGAGATCTGGGTGCCGGTCGAGGAGTAGCTCCCCTCGTCATTCCGGGCTCGCCGCCAGGAGGCGCGCCGTCCGGGCAGATCATGTCGCGAGAGTGCGAAACTGCGTCCCATCCTCAGCTGTCATCGCCCGGCTCGACCGGGCGATCCGCCGCGGCCTCTCGGGCCAAGCATCGGCGTCTCTGGAATACTGGATCACCCGCATGCGCGGGTGATGACACCGAGCAAGCTGTTTGACAGGTTGAATCGAGAGCCATCCTCAGCGTCGTCCTGGCGAAAGCCAGGACCCATTACCCCAAATGCCAATTGTTGCGCGACGCCGGGACCACGATCTCCTTTACAATCAAATTCGGTGGCTATGGGTCCTGGCGTTCGCCAGGACGACACCGTCTTTGGTGCTCGAAAGTACCTGGATCAGTGCGAGCGCGCGAGGCAGAACGCCACGACCTGTTCCAGCGCCGTCTTCATCGGCGAGGACGGGAACAGCGCCAGTGCGTCGACGGCCATTGCGCCATAATGCTGGGCGCGGCTGATGGTGTCCTCCAGCGCGCGGTGCTTGGTCATCAGCCCGATCGCGTGATCGAGATCGGCCGCGCCGATCTCGCCGCGCTCCAGTGCGCGAATCCAGAACTGGCGCTCGGTGTCGTTGCCGCGGCGGAAGGCGAGCACCACCGGCAGCGTGATCTTGCCCTCGCGGAAATCGTCGCCGACATTCTTGCCGAGTTTTGCGGATTTGCCGCCATAGTCGAGCACGTCGTCGACCAGCTGGAAGGCGATGCCGAGATTCATGCCGACCGAGCGGCACGCGGTCTGCTCGGCCTTGGGCCGGTTGGCGATCACGGGACCGACCTCGCAGGCCGCGGCGAACAGCTCCGCGGTCTTGCCGCGGATCACGGCGAGATACTCGTCCTCGGTGGTCGCGGTGTTCTTGGCGGCGGCAAGCTGCATCACCTCGCCCTCGGCGATGGTGGCGGCGGCCGCGGAGAGAATGTCGAGCGCGCGCAGCGAGCCGACCTCGACCATCATCCGGAATGCCTGGCCGAGCAGGAAGTCGCCGACCAGCACGCTGGCCTCGTTGCCCCACAGCATCCGCGCGGATAGTTTGCCGCGGCGCAGCTCGCTCTCGTCGACCACGTCGTCGTGCAGCAGGGTCGCGGTGTGCATAAACTCGACCGCGGCGGCGAGCTTGATATGGCCGTCGCCAGTGTAGTCGGAGAGCTGGGCCATCGCGAGCGTCAGCATCGGGCGCAGCCGCTTGCCCCCGGAGGAGATCAAATGATTGGCGACCTCGGGGATCATGGTGACCTCGGAGCCGGTCCGCGACAGGATCGTCGCGTTGACGCGCTCCATGTCGGCGGCGACAAGTCCCACCAGCCCGTCGATCGAAGCATTGGACGGGCTTTCGAAGGGTACAATAACCGCCACGCTGGTCTCCAATTTTGCCGAATTCGCACTATGCTCAGCTATAACAATAGAAACTGCGCGGTGCAGCGGCAAGGCCTCGAAGCTGTTGACATATGACGCATTCGCTGCACTGCCGGGGCAACAGGAGAGCGTATTTTGCGGGAATTGGTACGGACCAATGACATGGTGTTGGTCTCCGCCATCGGCGCGCTGCTCGACAGCGCTAACATCCACCATCTGGTGCTGGACCAGAACATGAGCATCATCGAGGGCTCGCTCGGCGTGCTGCCGCGGCGGATCCTGGTACACGAGGACGACAACCACGAGGCCCGCCAGCTCCTGACCGATGCCGGCCTCGGCCACGAATTGCGGGCCGATGACTAGAGCGTTTTCAAGGGAAGTCGGCCCCGGTTCGCGTGAAGAAAGCGCGTCAAAGAAGGAGTCTCCGGCCGCCGAGATCACCGAAGACGGATTCCTCGGCGGGCAGTTGCGCCTCCGGCAGCCCCGCGGCGGCCACCGTGCCGGCCATGACGCGATCCTGCTGGCCGCGGCGACGCCGGCCCGGTCAGGCGACCGCGTGGTCGATCTCGGCGCTGGCGTCGGCGCCGCCGGGCTTGCGGTGGCGCGGCGGGTGAGGGGGGTCGACCTGGTCCTGGTCGAGATCGACCCGGCATTGGCCGAGCTGGCCCGGAATAACGCCAGCGCCAACGCGATCACGGCCGATGTGATCGTGCTCGATGTCGAGGCCGGTGCCTCCGCCTTCGATGATTTTGGCCTCTCGCCCGACAGCGCCGACGTCGTGCTGATGAACCCGCCGTTCAACGATCCCTCAAGGCACCGCGCCTCGCCGGACGGCGTGCGGCAGCGCGCCCATGTCGCGACCGCGACCACGCTTGCTAGCTGGGTTCACGTGGCGCGGCGGATCCTCAAGTCGAATGGGCAGCTTGCGATGATCTGGCGGGCCGACGGAATTGCCGAGGTGCTGGCCGCGCTGGATCGCGGCTTTGGCAGCCTCGAGATCCTACCGGTTCATGGCGAGGCGGCCTCGCCGGCGATCCGAATCCTGGTGCGGGCCACCAAGGGCGGCCGGGCGCCGACTCGGCTGCATGCCGCGCTATTGCTCAAGGAAGAGTCAGGTGTGCCCAATAAATGGGTGCAGGAGATCTTGGCTGGGAAAGGGGAATTGCCGCTGGCGCGGCGCTGACGGGCAGGGATTCTGCCCGCGTCGTACTGGCACTAAATCACTGCGGGGCCGTTTCCGACTGGCGTTCAGGCCTGGATGTGAAGTGGATCGCGGTCAGAAGTGTACCGATCAGCAAAATCAGCAGGTAGATCTTCATGGCTCCCTCTCCGCCCGCGCGTTGCAGCCCGAATGACAAAATGCAAAACGCGTTCCACGAAATCCAATGACACTGGCGTGATAAAAAGTGGTTAATTCGAGGTAACGGCATGAGTGAACAAACAAGTGATCGCCAAGGGCATTCCGGAACGTATTCTGGAGGACGTTCGGGATGGCTCGAACGCGTGCAGGGAATGCTTCCAGCGCGGTTCAGGCCCGGCATGGCTGTCGTGCCGGTGGTGCGGCTGTCAGGCGTGATCGGCGCGGTGACGCCGCTGCGGCCGGGCATGACGCTCTCCGGCGTCGCCAAGATGCTGGAGCGCGCCTTTGGCACGCGGAATGCCAAGGCGGTGGCGCTGGTGATCAATTCGCCGGGCGGCTCGCCGGTGCAGTCGCGGCAGATCTATCTGCGCATCCGGCAACTGGCCGCGGAGAAGAAGCTGCCGGTGCTGGTGTTCGTCGAGGACGTCGCGGCCTCCGGCGGCTACATGATCGCCTGCGCCGGTGACGAGATCTATTGCGACCCGTCCTCGATCCTGGGTTCGATCGGCGTGGTCGGCGGCAGCTTCGGCCTCGAGGGGCTGATCAAGAAGATCGGGGTCGAGCGGCGGCTCTATACGGCGGGCGCGCACAAGGCGATGCTCGATCCGTTCCTTCCCGAGAACCCCGACGACGTCGCCCGGCTGAAGTCGATCCAGCGCGAGATCCATGCGATCTTCATCGCGCTGGTGAAGCAGAGCCGCGGCAGCCGCCTGAAGGGACCCGACGAGGAGTTGTTCACCGGCGAATACTGGGCCGGCGAGACCGCGATCGGGCTCGGGCTCGCCGATGGCATCGGCGACCTGCGCGCGACGCTGCGGGCCCGCTATGGCGAGAAGGTGCTGACCCCGGTGATCGCGCCTGCGAGCGGCATGCTGTCCGGCCTGCTCGGCCGGCGGGCGCCCGGCGCGGGCTCGATGGCGGCGCTGGATGGGCTGGCAAGCTTGCCGGACGACCTGATCTCGGCGGTGGAAACCAGGGCGATTTGGGCCAGATTCGGGCTGTGAACACGGGGATTTGAGCGCGCCATTTTGCCCCAAAAGCGCGATTGCGGCGCAGGCCGCCTTGCGCGAGAATACATTCCATTGGGGGCCTGACAGACGTGAACGACAAGGATCGACCGATGCCGCCGCTGATTGCATTCGCAGGCGTCCTGGGAGGCCTGGCCGTGGTCCGCTGGGCATACAAGACGGCCGTCCGGATCAACCAGGAACTGGAAGAGGCGCGATTGTCCCGCGTGGCCGAGACCACGCGTGCGAGCGAAATCAAGACCCTGCGCCGCGACCCCGTGACCGGAGCCTATCGCCCGGGCTAATAGCTTTCGGATTCCGCAAGATGGCGGTGCCGGATTTTCCGGCATCGCCTTGATTCCATTGGCTGCCGCCGATACGGTCCCGCGCGCTTCAAAACCCCCTCGCGAGACCTGTACTGACGATGGACGCCCTGCCTGACCACATGCGCCCCGAACGTTCGTTCCAGGGCTTCATCCTGGCTCTCCAGCGATTCTGGGCCGAGCAGGGTTGCGTCATCCTGCAGCCCTACGACATGGAAATGGGCGCCGGCACCTTCCATCCCGCGACCACACTGCGCGCGCTGGGCCCGAAGCCCTGGAACGCGGCCTATGTGCAGCCCTCGCGTCGGCCCAAGGATGGCCGCTATGGCGAAAATCCCAACCGCCTCCAGCACTACTACCAGTTCCAGGTGATCATGAAGCCGTCGCCGCCGAACCTTCAGGACCTGTATCTGAAGTCGCTGGCCGCGATCGGCATCGACGCCGCCGTCCATGACATCCGCTTCGTCGAGGACGATTGGGAGAGCCCGACGCTGGGCGCCTGGGGTTTGGGGTGGGAATGCTGGTGCGATGGCATGGAAGTGTCGCAGTTCACCTACTTCCAGCAGGTCGCCGGCGTCGAATGCGCGCCGGTCGCGGGCGAGCTCACCTACGGGCTCGAGCGGCTCGCGATGTATGTGCAGGGCGTCGACCGCGTCTACGACCTCAACTTCAACGGCCGCGAGGGCGCCGAGAAGGTCACCTATGGCGACGTTTTCCTGCAGGCCGAGCAGGAATATTCGCGGCACAATTTCGAGTACGCCGACACCGCGATGCTGTTCGAGCAATTCAGGATGGCGGAAGAGGCCTGCCGCAAATATCTCGCCGCCGGCTGGCGCGAGGGTGGCAATCAAAAGGAACATCTGATGGCCTTGCCGGCCTACGACCAGTGCATCAAGGCGAGCCACGTGTTCAATCTGCTCGACGCCCGCGGCGTCATCTCGGTGACGGAGCGGCAGAGCTATATCGCCCGGGTGCGCGATCTGGCGAAGGCCTGCGGCGAGGCATGGATCCACACCGAAACGGGCAGGGCGGTCTGATGCCCGATCTTCTCCTCGAACTGTTCTCCGAAGAAATCCCCGCGCGCATGCAGGCCGAGGCGGCGGACGATCTGCGCCGCATGGTGACCGACAAGCTCGTCGCCGAGGGCCTCGTCTATGAAGGCGCCAAGGCGTTCGCGACCCCGCGCCGCCTTGCCCTCACCGTGCACGGCATTCCCGCGCGCCAGCCCGACCTGAAGGACGAGCGCCGCGGCCCGCGCGTCGGCGGACCCGAGCCCGCGATCCAGGGCTTCCTGAAGGCCACCGGCCTGTCCTCGATCAGCGAGGCCAAGATCCAGACCGATCCGAAGAAGGGCGACTTCTACATCGCGCTGATCGAAAAGCCCGGCCGCGCTGCGATCGACGTGATCGCGGAAATGCTGCCGGTGATCATCCGTACCTTCCCGTGGCCGAAATCGATGCGCTGGGGCGCGCGCTCGGCGAAATCAGGTTCGCTCACCTGGGTGCGGCCGCTGCACGCCATCACCGCGACCTTCGGTCTGGAGACCGAGGAGCCCGACATCGTCAAGTTCTCGGTCGACGGCATCGAGGCCGGGCAGACCACCTATGGCCACCGCTTCATGGCGCCGGGCGCAATTTCGGTGCGCCGCTTCGAGGATTACGAGGCCAAGCTGAAGGCCGCCAAGGTGATCCTCGATCCGCAGGCGCGCAAGGACATCATCCTCGAGGACGCCAAGGAACTGGCGTTCGCGCAGGGCCTCGAACTGGTCGAGGACCAGGTGCTGCTCGACGAGGTCTCCGGCCTGGTCGAATGGCCCGTGGTGATGATGGGATCGTTCGAGGAGCAGTTCCTGTCGATTCCGGACGAAGTGATCCGCGCCACCATCCGCAACAACCAGAAGTGCTTCGTGGTCAAGGATCCCAAGACGGGGAAACTGACCAACAAGTTCGTGCTGACCGCCAACATCGAGGCGCCCGACGGGGGCAAGACCATCGTCGCCGGCAATGAGCGCGTGATCCGGCCGCGGCTGAGCGACGCGAAGTTCTTCTACGAGACCGATCTCAAGACCAGGCTGGAGGACCGGCTGCCGAAGTTCGAGCAGATCGTGTTCCACGAGAAGCTCGGCACCCAGGCTGCGCGGATCAAGCGGATCGAGGCGTTAGCAGCGGAGATCGCGCCGCTGGTCGGCGCCGACGTCGAAAAGACAAAACGCGCCGCGCGCCTCGCCAAGGCGGATTTGCTGACTGAAGTGGTCGGCGAATTCCCCGAGTTGCAGGGCCTGATGGGCAAATACTATGCGCTGGCTCAGGGCGAGGATGCCTCGGTTGCAGCCGCGAGCGAGGAGCACTGGAAGCCGCAGGGGCCGACCGATCGCGTGCCGACCGATCCAGTCAGCGTCGCGGTGGCGCTGGCTGACAAGCTGGATACGCTCGCCGGGTTCTGGGCGATCGACGAGAAGCCGACCGGATCGAAGGACCCGTATGCGCTGCGCCGTGCGGCGCTGGGTGTGATCAGGCTGATCGCCGAAAACGCTCTGCGTCTGCCGATCCTGACGACGGCCAAATCGGCATTGCGTGGACTGTCGGTCAAGGCCGATGCCGACGCGTTGCCGAACGATCTGCTCGCTTTCTTCGCCGACCGTCTGAAGGTCCAGCTTCGCGACCAGGGCGCGCGGCACGATCTCGTCGACGCCGTGTTCTCGCTCGGTGGCCAGGATGATCTCCTGCTGGTCGTGCGCCGTGTCGATGCGCTCGGCAAATTCCTCGACAGCGACGACGGCAAGAACCTGCTCGCGGGCACAAAACGCGCCAGCAACATCCTCAGCATCGAGGAGAAGAAGGACAAGCGGACCTTCGACGGCGCGCCCGACGCCGCGCTCTACAAGCTCGACGAAGAGAAGACGCTGGCTGCGGCGATCGACCAGGTGAAGGCCGAGGCCTCCGCCGCCGTCGCCAAGGAAGACTTCGCCGTTGCGATGAGCGCGATGGCCAAGCTGCGTCCGGCGGTCGACGCGTTCTTCGACAAGGTCAAGGTCAACGACGATGACCCCAAGGTGCGCGAAAACCGCCTGAAGCTGCTCAACGAGATCCGCGCCGCGACGCGCGCGGTGGCAGATTTCTCCCGGATCGAGGGCTGACCGATGGACCGCGCAACGCTCGCCGCTTACGACAAGGAGGCGGCGGCGTTTGCGCAGGACTGGCACGAGCAGCCGGCGCCGGTCGATCTGCAAGAGATCGTCGGGCAATTCTTCATCAAGGGCGGCGCGACCGCCGATATCGGCTGCGGCAGCGGCCGCGAGGTGGCGTGGCTGAATGCCAACGGCTTTCCGGCCGAAGGCTTCGATGCCTCCGAGGGTCTGCTCACGGAAGCTCGTGCCCGCTACCCGACGCTGCGCTTTACCCACGCCGAATTGCCCGAACTATCCGGCATCGCCGCCGACAGTTTCGACAATGTGCTGTGCGAGACCGTCATCATGCATCTCGATCACGCGCTGATCGCGCCGTCGGTGCGCCGCATGTTCGAACTCGTGAAACCCGGCGGTATCTTCTACCTGAGCTGGCGCGTCACCGAGGGTGACGATGCGCGCGATGTGCATGGTAGGCTCTACGCGGCGTTCGATACCGCGCTGGTGCGGGCTGAACTTGCGGCCGCCGAGTTGCTGCTCGATGCGGAGGTCGTCAGCGCCTCGTCCGGCAAGGTCATTCACCGGCTGGTCGCCGGCAAGGGCAGGGGATGATGGCGCGGCTCGCGACATGCGCCTGCGGACAGCTCCGCGTCACCTGTCAGGGCGAACCCGTCATGGTATCGCTGTGTCATTGCCTGGAGTGCCAGAAGCGGACCGGCAGCACCTATGGCGTCGCCGCGTTCTTTCCGCGCGCCGATGTCGAGCCGCAGGGCGAGGCGCGCGAATACAGCCGCATCGGCGGCAGCGGGTCTGCGGTGGTGTTTCATTTCTGCCCGAATTGCGGATCGTCGGTCTATTGGGAGCCCGGTCGCGCGCCGGATCTGATAGGCGTTGCGGTCGGCGCCTTCGCGGACCCCGATTTTCCCGCGCCGTCGCAATCGGTCTTTACGCAGCGCCGCCACGCCTGGGTCGTCGACAGGTAAGGGGTTGCCGCCGCGAGATGTGTCGCGCCAGAAATATTTCGAAACAATTCGCAATTTATTAACCATGCCCTGCGAGGCTCCTGGCGAGTCAACGATTTCTTAAGAAATCGGCCCTCGCGCCAATGCAGGGACCTCCCCGATGACCTCGATCGGCACCACGCCCAATCCTTACGCCCAATATGGTTCGGCCTATGCGCGGGCCGCCGCGACGCCCTCGCTGGCGGCGACTTTGTCGGGCGACGGCACCGCCGGCGACCTGTCG
This sequence comes from Bradyrhizobium sp. JR3.5, assembly GCF_054057015.1. Taxonomy (NCBI): domain Bacteria; kingdom Pseudomonadati; phylum Pseudomonadota; class Alphaproteobacteria; order Hyphomicrobiales; family Nitrobacteraceae; genus Bradyrhizobium; species Bradyrhizobium sp. JR3.5. The sequence continues at coordinate 289,557 of NZ_JBSRYV010000002.1, read as the reverse complement.
GCGTCCGCGACATCGAGCGCTGCAACCAACCTGACGCTGTCGGACGCCGCCCGCGCGCAGCTCGCCAAGGCGCCGCTGCCGGATTTTGCGACCGTCACCAACGACGCGCGCGTCACGCTCGACCGGCTCTACACGGTCGCGGGCGTGAACAAGCCGATCGTCGACGGCAAGACCACCATCGATCTCTCGACACTTGATCGCCGCTCGCTGTTTGCGATCTCGACCAACAATGGCGGCAAGTTCACGCCGGACGAGCAGGCGGTCGCCGCCACCGAACTGAAGCAGCGCTTCGACAAGGCCTTAGCGCCGTCGCTTGCGACCACGCGCCTGACCGGCGACTACAGCGTCAGCTACAAGTCGGCGCTCGACTATCTCGACGGCGCCAGCGATGAGGAAAAGGCCACCGCCACCTGGGCCAGCCAGCGCGCCGCGGTGCTGAAGGGCTATCAGGCGACGCAGCAGGATCCGAACAAGGCGCCGGCGGGAATTCCAGGCGACCCGATCGCGGCCGCGCTGGCGGGAACCACATCTCCCACGACGGGTAAGCCACGCGATTTCGGCAGCGTGGCGAGCGATGCGCGTGCCTTCCTCGATCGGCAGAAGAGCGAGGCGGCGAAGAGCGGCAAGGAACTGGTGTACGATTCCCGCCGCAAGACCGGGCAGCTCGCCGACCTGTCCTCGCTCGACAACCGCTCGCTGTCGGCGATCTCGTTGAACCAGGACAAGAAGTTTTCAGGCGAGGAGATCTTCGCGGCCAAGCAGGAACTCAACACGCGGACCCGTCTTGCGGTGCTCGATGCGCTGAAGCAGAGCCAGTCCGCCGGCGATCCGCGCCAGTTCAGCCTCGGCATCCTCAAGCAATATTCCTCGATGAGTGCGGAGGAACGCCAGGCGGCCAACTGGACGCAGGATTTCCAGGACGCGGCGATCAAGAGCTACAAGTCGACCTCGACGCTGCTCTCGATCCTGAAATCGTAATTTGGTGCGACACTGAAGCGGGAAGAGTTTTGGTTGAATCGGCTTGCCGCGCTTTCGGTTCACCTCTCCCCGTCGGGGAGAGGTCGGATTGCTCTCGGCGATGCGAAGCATCGTCCGGTGCAATCCGGGTGAGGGCTCTTGCTTCTCTCGACAGACCGTAACCCCTCACCCGATTTGCTGCGCAAATCGACCTCTCCCAAAGGGAGAGGTGAACTTTTCGACGCCGCTCCAGCTCAGCCTAATCTCATCATGCTTTAGAACAGAAGAGCCCCGCCCGGAGGGGAGGCCGGGCGGGGCTTTCTGGTCCGGTCGATCTGCGCGCACATCCGCTTGCGCGGCGCCCGGACTGTTCGTTCAGGCGATCGTGCAGAGTTGCGCTATTCGACGACCTGAACGATCCGTCGCGAACGCGGCTCGACCAGAACGGTCTCGCCATTCACAACGGTGTAGCGATAAGGCGTCGCGCCGAACCGTTGCGGCACGTCGTAATAGGTTACGCCGGCATCCGGCAGCACGGTGCCGACCACGACGCGATCCGGAACGGTGTAGTTCGGTACGCGCTCGCGCACGATGTATTCGCGGAATGCCGGGCGCTGCTCGACGGCAATGCCCTCGTCATCCTCGACTGCAACCGGCGGGCCACCGCGGACAATGCCGACGGTCTGGGCCTGTGCGGCAACAGCCGGCACCGTGATCGCAGCAGCAACCGCTGCAACGGCAAGTATTCTGTTTCGCATGGCTCGCTCCATTCGTCTGACGCGCGCGCCGGCCTTCGCCGATGCGCACGGCGAGCCAATGCATCTGGTGTGGCGATGTTCCGGAAAAATCGCCGCCACATACGCGGCATTTTGGAGCAATTTTCGTGAGTTGCGGGAACTCTCAGGCCGTGGCGGACGTCTTGATGTGGAAACCCCCGCAGCGGATAAACTGCCGCTCGATTCGCTCCTCCAAAAACCGCCGGAGAACTCTTCAATGGTCATCACCGCTGGGCATTTGCCGCACATTGTCGCTCTGATTGCAGGCATCCTGATCCTGATCATGCCGCGGCTGCTCAACTACATCGTCGCGATCTACCTGATCTTCGTCGGGCTCGTGGGGATGGGCCTGCTGCGCTGGCTGCACCTGTAGCTGGAAAGCGGGGTTTCGCGGCTTGCGCGGAACCCCCCAAAATGGTGTAAGGCGCGCATCTTCGACCCCTCTTTTCGGATTGTTGTCTGACATGGCCAAAGCCGTCGCGAAGTCCAAGAAAACTGCCGAGAAAACCGCAGCGAAATCAAAGTCCTCGGCACCGGCCCGGAAGGCCGTGCCGGCGCGCAAGGCGCTGAAGAAGAGCGCCCCGAAGCCGGCGCCGAAACCCGCTGCCAAATCGGCTCTGAAGCCGGCTGCAAAGCCCGCCAGCAAGGCGCCGGTAAAGGCCGTCACCGCTGCGAAAAAGGCGGCTCCGCCAGCGATCAAGGCCGGCAAGTGGGTCTATACGTTCGGCGACGGCAAGGCCGAGGGCCAGGCGACCTTGCGCAATCTGCTCGGCGGCAAGGGCGCCAATCTCGCGGAAATGGCCAATCTAGGCCTTCCGGTGCCTCCCGGCTTTACCCTCCCGACCTCGGTCTGCACCTATTTCTACGACCACGACAAGACGTATCCGAAGGAACTGAAAGCACAGGTTGAGAAGGCGCTCGACTATGTCGGCAAGCTGACCGGCAAGACCTTCGGCGATGCCAAGAACCCGCTGCTGGTCTCGGTCCGCTCGGGCGCGCGCGCCTCGATGCCCGGCATGATGGACACCGTGCTCAATCTCGGCCTCAACGACCGCACGGTCGAAGCGCTTGCCGAACTCTCCGGCGACCGTCGCTTCGCCTATGACAGCTATCGCCGCTTCATCACGATGTATTCGGACGTGGTGCTCGGCTTCGAGCATCATCATTTCGAGGACATCCTCGACACCTTCAAGGACGGCCAGGGCTACTCGCTCGACACCGACCTCACCGGCGACGACTGGGTCGAACTGGTCGGCAAGTACAAGGAGGCGGTCGCCAAGGAGACCGGCCACGACTTCCCGCAGGATCCGCACGACCAGCTGTGGGGCGCGATTGGCGCCGTGTTCTCATCCTGGATGAACGCGCGCGCGGTGACCTACCGCAAGCTGCACGACATCCCGGAATCCTGGGGCACCGCCGTCAACGTGCAGGCGATGGTGTTCGGCAACATGGGCGAGACGTCGGCGACCGGTGTCGCCTTCACCCGCAACCCCTCGACCGGCGAGAGCAAGCTGTACGGCGAGTTCCTGATCAACGCCCAGGGCGAGGACGTCGTCGCCGGCATCCGCACGCCGCAGGACATCACCGAAGAGGCGCGGCTGGAATCCGGCTCCGACAAGCTGTCGATGGAAGCCGCGATGCCGGCCGCGTTCAAGGAGCTGACGCGGATCTACACGCTGCTCGAGAAGCACTACCGCGACATGCAGGACATGGAGTTCACGGTCGAGCAGGGCAAGCTGTGGATGCTGCAGACCCGCGGCGGCAAGCGCACCGCCAAGGCGGCGCTGCGCATCGCGGTCGAGCTTGCCAATGAAGGCCTGATCTCGCGCAAGGACGCGGTGACGCGGATCGATCCGGCGTCGCTGGACCAGCTGCTTCACCCGACCATCGATCCCGCCGCCAAGCGCGACGTGATCGCGACCGGCTTGCCGGCGTCGCCTGGTGCTGCCTCCGGCGAGATCGTGTTCTCGTCGGACGAAGCGGCCAAGCTGCAGGCCGACGGACGCAAGGTGATCCTGGTCCGCATCGAGACCAGCCCGGAAGACATCCACGGCATGCACGCCGCGGAAGGCATCCTGACCACCCGCGGCGGCATGACGTCGCATGCGGCGGTGGTCGCGCGCGGCATGGGCAAGCCCTGCGTCTCCGGCTGCGGCACCATTCGTGTCGACTACGGCCGCGGCACTATGAGCATCGGCTCGCGCACCTTCAAGACCGGCGACGTCATCACCATAGACGGCTCGGTCGGGCAGGTGCTGGCCGGCCGCATGCCGATGATCGAGCCGGAGCTGTCCGGTGAGTTCGGCACGCTGATGGGCTGGGCCGACGAGGTCCGCAAGCTCGGCGTCCGCGTCAACGGCGACACGCCCGACGACGCGCGCACCGCGGTGAAGTTCGGTGCCGAAGGCATCGGTCTCTGCCGCACCGAGCACATGTTCTTCGAGGAGACCCGCATCCGCACCGTGCGCGAGATGATCCTCTCCGAGGACGAGCAGTCGCGCCGCGCCGCGCTGTCGAAGTTGTTGCCGATGCAGCGCGCCGACTTCGTCGAGCTGTTCGAGATCATGAAGGGCCTGCCCGTCACGATCCGCTTGCTCGATCCGCCGCTGCACGAGTTCCTGCCGCACACCCAGGCCGAGATCGAGGAAGTGGCGCGCGCCATGAATACCGATCCGCGCAAGCTCGCCGACCGCGCCCGCGAACTGTCCGAGTTCAACCCGATGCTCGGCTTCCGCGGCTGCCGTCTCGCGATCGCCTATCCCGAGATCGCCGAGATGCAGTCGCGCGCGATCTTCGAGGCGGCCGTCGAAGCCGGCAAGCGCACCGGCAAGCCGGTCGGACTCGAGGTGATGGTGCCGCTGATCGCGACCAAGGCCGAGTTCGATCTGATCAAGGCGCGGATCGATGCGACCGCCAACGCAGTGATGAAGGAAACCGGCGTCAAGCTGACCTACCAGGTTGGCACCATGATCGAGCTGCCGCGCGCCTGCCTGATGGCGGGCGAGATCGCACAGACCGCGGAGTTCTTCTCCTTCGGCACCAACGACCTGACGCAGACCACCTACGGCATCAGCCGCGACGACGCCGCGAGCTTCCTCGGCACCTATGTCGCCAAGGGCATTCTCGAGATCGATCCGTTCATCTCGGTCGATCGCGACGGCGTCGGCGAGCTGGTCAGGATCGGCGTGACGCGCGGCCGCAAGACGCGGCCGAACCTCAAGGTCGGCATCTGCGGCGAGCATGGCGGCGATCCCGCCTCGGTCGCGTTCTGCCACGAGGTCGGACTCGATTACGTCTCCTGCTCGCCCTATCGCGTGCCGATCGCGCGTCTCGCAGCAGCGCAGGCCGCGCTCGGCAAGGAGATCGCCAGCCAGGCGTGAGCGATCAGTCGGCTTAGAGAGTGCAATGGCCGGGACCAAGTCCCGGCCATTTTTGTTTGTTGAGGCACTTGGTAAGCACCGTCATTGCGAGGAGCGATAGCGACGAAGCAATCCATCGACCCGCTTGAGCGGTGAGATGGATTGCTTCGCTTCGCTCGCAATGACGGTGCATTGCCGGTCACCGCCTGCAACACTTTGTTCACTATTCTCATTGACCCGGTGTTTACGACTTTCATGCGCCGCGCGTTTACCGAGGCGCCTGATGCAGCGCGCCTAGGATGCGCGATCGCTTGAGTGTAGCGCGCGTGCAACGCCGATTAACTCCGCGGCAACCTAAACAAGTTAGCAACGAGAAAGGTCGAATTGCGCGGATGTACCGCGTTCGATTGCACTCAGTAAGCGTTGCGTGAGCGTACGATGTTTGTGTCGCGTAACCAGCCGAAGGGCGCACGTCTTGCGCTCTTCGGTCTCGGTCTTGGCATCTTCGCACTGATGCCGACCGAGCTCGGATATCAGGATATTGCGTCGCTTTTGGCCCGGCAGCCCGGTGTTGCCGAGCGCTGGCAGAAACGCGTCTTCGCCTCCGCGGTCGGCTCCATCCACGTCGCGACCTACAGCTTCGGCCGTCCGATCGGAACATCGGCGCCGCAGGATCCGCAAATCCTGCTCGCAAGGCTGGACAGCCCGAGCGCGGACATCACCGGCACCGTGACGCGCAATCCGATCGCAGCTCCGCCGCCGCGCTACCAGGCATCCGAATTTCCCAAGGTCGATCGCACCCTGAAGGGCGATCGTCTCGTCGTCGGGCGGCCTGACCAGGTCGATCCTGCACAGCCCGCGAACACGGCTCCGGCGAACGAGGATCCCGCAACATCGAATTCGTCGGTCAAGGGCATGAAGACCGCGACCGCGCCGGCCGACAACGCCCCGCTCGATCCCGAATTGCAGGAGGCGCTGCGTGCGCCGCCGTTGCCGCAATATGCCAAGCCGTCGCCGCAGCAATACGACGTGTCGATGTCGCTCGAGGCCAGTCCGCTCGATGATCTGAAGCCTGTGCCCGCCAAGCCTGCTGCTGCGCCGCCTGTCGATTCAGCGCATGCGCGCGACCCGTTTGCATTCAAGACCGCCAGCCTGTTCTTCGGCTCGTCGCTCGGCACGCCCGAGAATCTCGAGCGCTGGCAGCCGGGCGAGGCGCCGGTGGTCGTTGTGCCGGCAGCGCAGCCCGATCCCGACATGAAGGTGATGGCGTCACTGCCGGTCGATGCCGACGGCCCGGTCAAGGCCGGTGAGATGGGCGAGAGCATCGCGCCGAAAGGTGAGGTCAACGCCGACGACCAGCACACCAAGACGCCGGCGGAACGGCTCGGCCTGTTCGACGAGAAATCGCGCGCCAAGTCGGAGAAGTGCCTCGCCGAGGCGGTCTATTTCGAAGCGCGCGGCGAAGCGGTGCGGGGCCAGATCGCAGTCGCCCAGGTGGTGCTGAACCGCGCTTTCTCCGGCAAATATCCGGAGACGGTGTGCGGCGTGGTCTACCAGAACAAGAACCGCCACTACGCCTGCCAGTTCACCTTCGCCTGCGACAACATCCCCGACGTGGTCCGCGAGCCCGACATGTGGGACCGCGCGAAGAAGATCTCGAAGGCGATCCTCGACGGCAAATTGTGGCTGCCGGAAGTCGATCGCTCGACCCACTACCACGCCTATTGGGTGCGGCCGTCCTGGGTCAGTGAAATGAAGAAGACGTACAAGTTCGGCGTCCACACCTTCTATCGCCCGCGCGCCTGGGGCGACGGCAGCGACGCACCGAGCTGGGGCAACCCGGCCGAGACCGCCAAGATCTCGGCGCAACTCGCCGAAGCCGCCCAGAGCTCGGCCGAGCAGGCCAGCGCCAAGCGATAACGCCTCCTGCCTTCCATTCCAGGTTCGCCATACCCCGGAATGACGCTCGTCATCCTCCCGGATTCTGCAGAGCTGCCTTGCGAGCGAATATTTTTCTCCGCCGCCTCTTGGGCTTTCCATGCAGATGCATTAACTCCCGGCAATGTTTCGCGGGGCGGTTCCCCCGCAGCAGTTGCGGGGGAATAAAAGATGGCCGTTAGCAGCGGGGATCTCCGACCGACATCGGGCACCACCTGGCGCACACCGCTCGTCATCATCGTCTGCGGCTGTGCGACCGCACTGCTGAGTTTCGGCCCACGCTCCAGCCTCGGCTTCTTCGTGCAGCCGATGGGCCGCGAATTCGCCTGGGGCCGCGACGTGTTCGGCCTTGCCATCGCGCTGCAGAACCTGTTGTGGGGGCTCGGCCAGCCGATCGCAGGCGCCATTGCCGACCGCTTCGGCCTGCTGCGCGTCATGATCGTCGGCGCCTTGCTGTACGCCGCCGGCCTGCTGCTGATGCGTTACTCGACCACCTCATTGTCGCTCGACATCAGCGCCGGCGTGCTGATCGGTTTCGGCCTGTCGGGCTCGTCGTTCAATCTGGTGCTGGCAGCGTTCAGCAAGCTGTTGCCGCCGGAGAAGCGCGGCATCGCGCTGGGTGCCGGCACCGCCGCCGGTTCGTTCGGCCAGTTCCTGTTCGCGCCGTTTGGTGTTGCGATGATCGACAATTTCGGCTGGCAGACCGCGCTCGTCGTGTTCAGCGCGCTGATGCTGTTGATCGTGCCGCTCTCGCTCGCGCTTGTGACGCCACCCGCCGCGACCGCCAACGAGCCGGCCGCCGACCAGCAGTCGTTCAAGACCGCGCTTGCCGAAGCCTTCGGCCATCGCTCCTATGTGCTGCTGGTGCTCGGTTTCTTCACCTGCGGCTTCCAGCTTGCCTTCATCACCATCCATCTGCCGGCCTACCTGGCCGACCGCGGCATTCCGGCGACCACCGGCGGTTGGGTGGTTGCGGCGATCGGCCTGTTCAACATCGTGGGCTCGCTCAGCGTCGGCTGGCTGCAGAACTTCTTCCCGAAGCGCTACCTGCTCTCGGTGATCTACTTTTCGCGCGCGCTGGCGACCGTCGCCTTCATCTCGTTCCCGGTGACGCCGTTCTCTGCGATTGCATTCGGCGCGGTCTCGGGGCTGCTGTGGCTGTCGAGCGTGCCCCCGACCTCGGCGCTGGTCGCGCTGATGTTCGGCACCCGCTGGTTCTCCACCCTCTATGGCTTCGCCTTCGTCAGCCATCAGGTGGGCGGCTTCCTCGGGGTCTGGCTCGGCGGCGTCGTGTTCGAGCAGTATGGTTCCTACACGCCGATCTGGTGGCTGTCGGTGCTGTTCGGCGTGCTGTCGGCGCTGATCAATCTGCCGATCGTCGAAAAGCCGGTCGTGCGCCCGGTTGCGCAGCCTGCCTGATGGGTTAAACACTCCCCGAAACCAGAATTACGGGGAGTGCTCATCGTGGCAACGTTCAAGGCAATCAGGATCGACAAGGCGGACAAGGGTACCACCGCCGCACTGACCCAATTCGACGACACGGAATTGATGGACGGCGATGTCACCGTCCGCGTCGAATGGTCGACGCTGAACTACAAGGACGGCCTGGCGCTGACCGGCAAGGCGCCGGTGGTGCGCCGCTTCCCGATGATCGCCGGCATCGATTTCGCCGGTACGGTCGAACAATCCAGCCATCCGGACTGGAAGGCGGGCGACAAGGTCGTCTGCAATGGCTGGGGCATGGGCGAGACCCATCTCGGCGCCTACGCCGAAAAGGCCCGCGTCAAGGGCGACTGGCTGGTGCGGCTGCCGGACGGGATTTCGGCCCGCGATGCAATGGCGGTCGGCACCGCCGGCTATACCGCGATGCTGTCGGTGCTGGCGCTGGAGAAGCACGGTCTCACGCCGAAGAGCGGCCCGGTGGTGGTGACGGGTGCCGCCGGCGGCGTCGGCTCGGTCGCGATCGCCGTGCTGTCGAAGCTCGGTTACCACGTCATCGCCTCGACGGGCCGGATGTCGGAGGCCGACTATCTCAAGGGGCTCGGTGCCACCGAGGTGATCGACCGCGCCGAGCTGTCGGGTGCCCCCAAGGCGCTTGCGAAGGAGCGCTGGGCCGGCGGCGTCGACAGCGTCGGGTCGACCACGCTCGCCAATCTGCTTTCGATGACCAGGTATGGCGGCGCCATAGCGGCCTGCGGCCTGGCGGCCGGCATGGACCTGCCGTCGTCGGTCGCGCCCTTCATTTTGCGCGGTGTGTGCCTTCTCGGCATCGATTCCGTGATGTGCCCGATCGAGCTTCGCAGGACCGCCTGGCGCCGCCTTGCCAGCGATCTGGATAAGGCAAAACTTGCTGATATCACTCATGAAATCGTCTTGGACGAAGTCATGGGGTACGGTGCGAAAATCCTCGGTGGCCAGGTCCGCGGCCGGATCGTGGTAAAAATAGTCTGAGGACGTTCAGACTTTACCAACCAAGCTGCTCCAATGTTGCCACGGTTGGTATGGTAAGCAGCGGGTAAAGAGACTTGCGGCATGATCCCGGGGGGCCGGGTTTCCTCGCGCAGACGTCGAGAAGCGTTGGTGCGGGGATCATGCTCAACAAGGAGCGGGTGCCCGCGCTCGTAAGTGGAGTAGCTCATGCTTGCGCGTTTGGTGTTGGGGGCCGTCACGGCCGGAGCAATGGTCGTGCCGGCATTCGCAGGCATGATGAACGCCGATGAGGCCCGCAAATTCGTCGCCGGCAAGGTGTTCGCGTTCACCTGTTTCGACGGCACCCGCGGCGCCGGCCGTATCCTCGACGATCTGGGCGCCACCGGCTCGATCCAGTTCTCCGGCTCCGGACCCATCCGCCACGTGCGCCTGCCCGGCAATACGCTGCAAATCCGCGGTCAGAGCGTGTGCGCGTCGCTGAAGGGCATTCCGTTCGAACCGTGCTTCAATCTCGACAAGCAGGACGACCGCACGTTCCGCGGCTCGGTCTCCGGCATGGGCTTCGCCTACTGCGATTTCCATCACCAGGGCGGCCAGCAAATGCTGATGGCACGCGCAGTGGCGCGTCCGCGTTCGCTGCACCCGCGCACCCGATCCGCGGATGCCTCGCCGACCGAAGTGTCGCGTGTCGAGACACCGCAGGTCGGAAGCTCGAAGCTCGAGCCGGACAAGGCCGAGCCTGCCAAGGTCGAGAGCGCACCGGAATTGCGCCGTTCCACCGACTAGAGCCTATCCGTTCCGATTGAATCGGAACGGGCTCTAGATTCTTGTTTTGACGCGTTTTCTTCACGCGAACCGGTATCCACTTCGCTCGAAAACGCTCTAACATCTCATCTGCGCGCTAGCGGGAATAACGCCAAGCCGTAGTCATACGGATGGCGGTCGCCACGCGTTGATAGCTACTCAATATCCTTAGCGTTCGCCGACAGGCGGGATGACGGGGACACCGATTTGAGTAGTCATATGGCGCAGTATTTTTTCCGTATCAGTGATGGCGATTACGCTGGTGCGTCCGACCACGCGACGGAGTTCGAGAGCCGTGACGTGGCCTGGGCCGAGATGACCAAGGTCTGCGGTAATTTCCTTGGCAGCATTTCGCGCAACATGAAGCAAGACAGCGAATGGCACATGGAGCTGCTCGACGAGAGCCGCAAGCCCGTGTTCAGGATTCGGCTGGTTGCCGAATCCGTCGACTGAGGCTTTTCGCCGTTCAGGACAACAAGCTTCAGGCCCCAGCCTGCGGGACCGGCGGAGCGGCCCGCCTGCGGAACAGGATCCGCTGATACAGCCAGCCGATCGCGACCAGCACAATGCCAAGGCACATGAACGACAGCGCCCGATAGACTCCGGTGAGCGTCGACATGTCGACCAGGAATGCCTTCAGGATCGTAAGCCCGATCACCGCAGCGGAGGCGAGCCGCGCCCGCTGCGAGTTGACGACGATGCCGATGCCGAGCAACACGACGCCGAACATCAGCCAAGCGATCGAATAGGTGTATTGCTCCGCACCCGTGGTCTCGCCGCGCGTCAGCACCGGTCCATGATAGAGCCTGCGGATTTCGAACGTGACGTAAGCGAGCGCAAGCACCAGCGCGCCGGCGGCGATCGTGTTGGCATATGCAGCGGGACGATGCCCCGCCACCGCGTAGGACAGCAGCAGCGCCAGCACGGCCGGCAATGCATAGCCGAGCAGCAGCAGATTGAAGAAGCTGCCGCCGACGTCCTGCCACCACAGCATCGGGTTCTCCAGCCCCAGCAGGCCGAACAGGCTGGCAAGCCCGGCGAACGCGGTCAGCAGCACCGCGCCGACATTATGGACGATGCTGCCGCTGCGCAGCCGCAGCCGCTCCAGCCCGATCGCCATCGCAAGCGTCACGCCGACCTGCAACGCGACCTCGGTCAGTCCGGCGCTGTCGCGATAGACGTCGCCGGCATTGACCGCATGACGGATCTCCATGAAGGCGAGCAGCACCGTGAACAGGATCGCGGCGGATTCCACCATGCGCAGCGGGACGTCGTCGCCAGTGCGGCGCAGGAAATGGCTTGCCGCCCAGAATGACAGCGCCGGGACGCCGTAGCCCCACAGCAGCCAGTTGAAGATCGGCGTGGTGCCGACGGCATCGCCCGCGATCCGCGGCTCATAGCCGATCCGCAGCACCACGATGCCGGCCAGGATCGCGGCGAGCCAGCGCAGGAACGGGATCGGCCGCTGCACCGACAGCCATGCCGTGCCCATCGACACCAGCGCCAGCGCGATGGTGAGCCAGCCCTTGTCGAGTGCGAAGGTCAGCGCCAGCGCCAGCGAGGCGAGGGCGCCGGTCGCCGACAATGCGATCGAGGGCGACAGCTCCGGCCGCTCGCCGCGCCGGGTCAGTGCTTCGGTCGCGGCCGCGTAGGCGGCGGCGAGCAGCACGGCGAGGATGGCGAACGGGATCGAGCGATCGAGATGCGCGATGCGTGCATAGAGTGCGACCAGCAGTGCGACCGGCGTGAACACGGCCGCCGCGGCCCAGGTCACCGTGATCTTCGTGGTGGCAAAACGCAGTTGCGCGAGGAAGCCGGCGATGCCGAAGGCGGCCGCGAACATAGCGGCGGTGACGAGATGCAGCGAGACCGAGCCATCGGTCGCGGACGGGCCGATGCCCGGGATCGCACCGCCCGGCAGCACCAGCATGTCGACGTTGCGGCGGACGGCCCACTCGCCGAACACGATGAAGACGAAGACCGACGCGGCGGCGATCGCGCCGGCAGCGGCGGGCGCGCGCCAGGCCACGACAAGGCTTCCCGCCGTCAGCAGTGCGAAGCCGATCATCGCGCTGTCGGCATGCGCGCTGTTGAGCACGATCAGCATGGCGCCAAACAGATAGGCCGCGAGCGAGCCGGACGAGATCGGCTCGATCTCCTCGCCATCGCCGTCGGGGCCGAACATGAAGCCGCAGACCACGAGCAGCGCCGCCAGCACGAAGCCCGCGATGACGTGGAAGACGTGCGGCGCGATCATCTCCGGCCCGCATTGCAGGCAGGGGAAGGTCCATAGCAGCGCGAAGGCGATCGTCGTGACCGCGAGCCAGCGCCACAGCCGGATGCGCGCGAGGCCGAACGCCGCCGCCGTAACGATGGCAAGATAAAAGTAGAGCGACCAGAAGTCGGGCTTGTCGGACGAGACCAGGATCGGGGTGACGAAGGCGCCGACGATGCCGAGCCCGGCCAGCGCAGGTCCGTGCAGCAGCGCGGCCGCGAGCGTGCCGAGCGCGACCATGCCGAGCAGGATGAAGGCGGTTGCCGGCGCGAGGAAGTCGTACAGCGCATAGGCGGCGTAGACGGTGGCGAATGCCACCGCGGTGCCCGCGGCGGTGAGGATCGCCGGAATGTTGGCGACCGGCAGTGCTGCAATGCTGGAGATGCTTTCCTTGCGCCGCGTCCACTCACCGGCGCCGAGCAACGCCAGTGCGAACAATCCGCCGAGCATCGTGCGCACGCCGGGCCCAAGCAGCCCGGCCTCGATCGAATAGCGCACCATGAAGAAGCCGCCGAGCGCGAGCGTCAGGCCGCCGATCCACACCACCCAGCGCGTGCCGAGTGTTTCCTCGAAGCCGGGCGCCGGGGGCGGCGGGGCGGGCGGTTCTGGCAGCGGCGGCGGGGCGGCGCTTGCCGCCTCCGTGGCTGCGTCTGCATGCACATCCGGTTCGCTCGCAGCCGCTTCGGGGAGCGGCGGCGGTGCGATGGGAGGCGCCGCCGGAAGCGTCTGCTCGAACGCCTGGAGCGGCGTCAGCGGCGGCGGCACGGCCGTCCGCGCGGCGGCCACAGCTGCGGCCTCGATCCCATCCAGCCGGCGCTGCAGCACCGCAATCTGGCCCAGCGCCTTGCGCGCAAAGATGATCGCGACAATGGCGATGACGAGCGTGAGGAAATCGAACGGCGAATCGAACATTGGGCCTCCGGCGGGACGCGCCGGACCATCGGCCAGCCGGCCGCCCGTCGCAACCTAGTAGTGCAGGTGAGAGGACTGGAAGTTCAAGCGATCGGGCGCGGCACGTTCGTGCTAAAGCGAGATGGGATAGTGTTACAACGGGATCGCAGGTTCACCTCTCCCTTGGGAGAGGTCGATTTGCGCAGCAAATCGGGTGAGGGGTTACGGTCTATCGAAAGAGCAAGAGCCCTCACCCGGATTGCTTCGCATTCCGACCTCTCCCCGGCGGGGAGAGGTGAACCGAAACCTTGGCAAGATGAGATTCAACCAAAATTCATCCCGCTCTAGTCAGTCCAGATCGATGTGGAAGGGTCGGCCTTCGACGCTCATGCTGCCGGGGCCCATCGCATCGAGCGCGCGCAGCATCCGGCCCTCGCGGCCCAGCGCCTTGTCGGCGAGGCCGACGATCAGCCGGTTGGGCGCCGCGATCGGCGAGGCCTCGCGGATCAGCCGGGCGATGGACATTTCGTCGCGGTGCGGATTGAGCGCGCAGACGGTGGCGAACGCGCTCGCGGTCGAGCGGCTGATGCCGGCGTAGCAGTGCACCACCATCGGCGCGCGGCGATCCCAGCCGCGCACGAAGGCCAGCACCCTCTCGATATGCGTCTCGTTGGGGGCAACGAATCCGTCCATCTGTTCGACGATGTCGTCCATCGACACTTTCAGATGGTTGGCGGGAAGCACGGAGGGCGGCCGCTGCACCTGGTCGACATTGGCCATCACGGTCAGCACATGGCTGGCGCCGGTGGCACGAACCGTGTCGGAGAGCGCGGCAAGCGAGCAGACGTGAAGCATGATGGTCCTTGGCTAGCGGGTGCGCCCGATTATAACGGTTGCTTCCAGGTGGGCAAAGCCGGGCGGCGCGATGCCAGCTCTTCGTTTTGCGGCGCAACCGGCTGCACGCTTCGCGGCGGCGCCTATGACGCGTGCAATGCCTTGAAGCGTTCGAGGAACTGCTTTTCAGCCCTCGCTGCGGTCCATGGGGTCAGATAGTCGCGCTCGGTGGCTTCCGGCAATTCCGGATCGCGGCCGAACAGCCGCCTGGCTTCGGCTTGCGAAAATCCCGCCAGATGCGTCGCCTCGAGATAGGCGGCGCCGCGATCGGCGGCCTTGATCTGCTGGGTGATCTCATCCGCCAGCACCGCTGGCAGTCCGAAGCGGATATGGATCGCCGACAGCAGCCGCTTCTCCACCGCCTTGTATTCGCCTGCGAGCACCGCCTTGAACGGCGAGATCATGTCGCCGATGACATATTCGGGCGCGTCATGCAGCAATGCAGCGAGACGATGGCGGATATCGACGCGCGGCGTCTGCTGGCGCATCACGGCCTCGACCAGCAGTGTGTGCTGCGCCACCGAGAAGATGTGCGCGCCAGAGGTCTGGCCATTCCAGCGCGCGACCCGCGCCAGTCCGTGCGCGATGTCGACGATCTCGATATCGAGCGGCGACGGATCGAGCAGATCGAGCCTCCGCCCCGACAACATCCGCTGCCAGGCGCGGGTGGTCTCGGTCGATTGACGCGCAGTCATTTCTTCTTGAGCCGCGGTGTGCGGAGCTTGCCGCTGCAGGCCTCGTGGCAGAAGCAGGTCACGAGGTGATCGTTGACCATGCCGGTCGCCTGCATGAAGGCATAGACGATGGTCGGGCCGACGAATTTGAAGCCGCGCGCGCCGAGTTCCTTGGAGACCTTGATCGAGACCGGCGTCGAGGCCGGCACGCTCGCGGTGGTCTTGAACTGATTGACCTTCGGCTTGCCGTCGACGAAGTCCCACAGGAATTTCGAGAAGCCGGGACCCTTCTCCATGATCTCGAGATACGACTTGGCGCTCGCCACCGTACCTTCGATCTTGGCGCGGTTGCGGACGATGCCGGCGTCGTTCATCAGCGCATGCACCTTCTTGTCGGTGTAGCGCGCGATCTTCTCGGGCTGGAAATCGTCGAAGGCTTTGCGGAAGTTCTCGCGCTTGCGCAGGATCGTGATCCAGGACAGGCCGGCCTGGAAGCCGTCGAGGATCAGCTTTTCAAAGAGCGCGCGGTCGTCATATTCCGGCACGCCCCATTCATTGTCATGATAGGCGACGTAGAACGCATCCTCGCCCGGCCACGGGCAGCGCGTCTTGCCGTCGGGGTGCAGTTGCGCGCTGCGGCTCATGCAACGGTCTTCTTGGGTGTGGTGCGGACAGCATCAGGATCGGCGAGGTGAAGCGCGAGCCCGCCCGCGGTCAGCGGCAGGCCGGCGTCGAGCGCATCGGCGACGCGGTCGATGCGCACCAGCGCGAGGCCTTTCTCGCCGGCGGTCGAGCCCATGGTGCCGACCTGCTTGTCGCCAGCCTGGATCGTCGCGCCAGTCTCGGGGGAGGGGCCGTCGAGAATGATCTTCACCGTGCGGGTGCGCGCCGTGCCACGATGCTGCATGCGCGACACCACCTCCTGGCCGACATAGCAGCCCTTGTCGAAATCGACGCCGTTGAGGCGGTCCATATTGGTCTCGTGCGGGAAGGCGTCGCCAAACATGAAGTCGAGCCCGCCGCGCGGCACGCCGGCCGCGATGCGATGCGCCTCATAGGCGCTGGAGTCGACGAGATCGGCGCCGATCAGCTCAGCGAGTTTCTGCTTCAGATCTTCCGGGATCAGGACGCGCCAGCCGAGCGCTGTGTTGCGCGGATCGGAGAAAGCGAGATCGGGGATCGCCGCCGGCTCGCCGTCCCAGGCTGCCAGCACACCGAGGCTGTCGGAGAGGTTCTCGACCACGACCTTGGCGCGCAGCTTGTAGAAGCCGAGCTTGTCGGCAAGCCCCTTGGCGAGCGCGCGCGGCGCGTCGATCAGGAAGCCGCCGCCGTGGCCCGTGGGTATCTCGGTGATCAGGAAGTCGACGATGATCTTGCCCTGCGGCGTCAGCAGCGCGCCAAACCGGGCCTGTCCCGGGGCCAGCTGCTCGACATCGGTCGTGATGAGGCCGTTGAGGAAGTTGCGGGCGTCCTCGCCAGAGATTTTGACCACGCCCCGATCTGGAAGAAACGCTGCTTTCATTCGCAAAATTGGCTCTTTTTCCAAGTTCCTTGGGAAACGCTGTCCTCGCGGATATCCCCTGCCAAGCTAAGGCGCTAGAGTGCGCCGAACAAGGCCCGCGCGACAGCCGAAAGCGGGCGCCGAGGACCGATGAATCAGCATTTTGACACCATTCTAAAATCCGGCACTGTGGTCAATCAGGACGGCGAGGGCGTGCGCGATATCGGCGTCACGAATGGCCGCATCGCCGCGATCGGCGCGCTCGGCCAGGCCTCGGCCGGCGAGGTGATCGACTGCAAGGGCCTGCATATCCTGCCCGGCGTGATGGACACCCAGGTGCATTTCCGCGAGCCCGGGCTGACGCAGAAGGAAGATCTCGAGACCGGCTCGCGCAGCGCCGTGATGGGCGGCGTCACCGCGGTGTTCGAGATGCCGAATACCAATCCGCTGACCGTCACCGAAGAGGCATTTACCGACAAGATCAAGCGCGGCCACCATCGCATGCATTGCGACTTCGCGTTTTTCATCGGCGGCACCCGCGAGAACGTGCAGGACCTGCCGGAGCTCGAGCGCGCCCCGGGCTGCGCCGGCGTCAAGGTGTTCATCGGCTCCTCCACCGGCGCGCTCTTGGTCGAGGACGACGAGAGCCTGCGGCGGATCTTCCAGGTGATCCGGCGCCGCGCCGCGTTCCACGCCGAGGACGAGTATCGTCTGAACGAGCGCAAGCCGCTGCGGATCGAGGGCGATCCACGCTCGCATCCGGTGTGGCGCGACGAGACCGCAGCGCTGATGGCGACCGAGCGCCTGGTCAATCTCGCGCGCGAGACCGGCAAGCGCATCCATGTGCTGCACATCTCGACCAAGGAAGAGATTCTGTATCTGCGCGACCACAAGGATGTCGCGTCCTGCGAGGCGACGCCGCACCACCTCACGATGGCCGCGCCGGAGTGCTATGAGCGGCTCGGCACGCTGGCGCAGATGAACCCGCCGGTGCGCTCGGCCGATCATCGCGCCGGCATCTGGTACGGCATCGAGCAGGGCATCATCGACGTGCTCGGTTCGGACCACGCGCCGCATACGCTGGAGGAGAAGGCCAAGACCTATCCGGCCTCGCCGTCAGGCATGACCGGCGTGCAGACGCTGGTGCCCTTGATGCTCGATCACGTCAATGCCGGGCGGCTGTCGCTACAGCGGTTCGTCGATCTCACCAGCGCGGGTCCGGCGCGGCTGTTCAACATCGCCTGCAAGGGCCGCATCGCGGCGGGCTATGATGCCGACTTCACCGTGGTCGATCTGAAGCGCAGCGAGACCATCGCCAACAAATGGATCGCCTCGCGCGCAGCCTGGACGCCCTATGACGGCGTGCGGGTGCAGGGCTGGCCGGTCGGCACCTTCGTGCGCGGCAAGCGGGTCATGTGGCAGGGCGAAGTGACGACGCCGTCGACGGGCGAGCCGGTCCGCTTCCTCGAGACGCTGAAGGCCTAGCGCATCAAATGCGCTAGATTCTTGTTTGACGCGTTTTCTTTACGCGAACCGGTGCCCACTTCGCGCGAAACGCTTTGCGGGATTACTGCCGGGCCAATGCCAGCGAGAACTCGCCGTTGCGCACGCGCGCGGCGAGGCCCTCGGCGAACTTCGCCACCGCGTCCTCGCCATAGGTGCCGACGAGCTCGGCGAGCGCCGCGAACAGGCTCGCCTGGGCGAGGCAGTCGCCGTCGACGCCGTCGTGACGCGCTTCCGCCCACGCCTCGTTCAGGTAGCCCAGCGCGGCCTGCTTCTGCTCGTGATCGGGACGCGGGTCTTGGTGATGGGGAAAGGACGCTGGATGGCGCATGAAACTCTGCAAAATGGATGCGCGCGGTCCGAGGAGCGAACCACTGCGACGCGCGAGATTTATCACGCATGCGGGTACCGCCTAGCCCACATCTTTCGAAAAGGTTAACGCCCGCCACGGCATTTGAAGGGGAATTCCGGGTATCGCCGCCGCGATCAGCCAAATGCGCTGTGGATATGGTCCAGCACGGCGCGCGGCGAGGCGCACAGATGACTGGCGCCGGCCTCGATCAGCTCCTCCGGCGTGCCGTAGCCATAGGTGACGCCGATCGCGCGGATGCCGTTGCGATTCGCTCCGACAACGTCGTGACTGCGGTCGCCGATCATCAGGGCCTTGCCCGGGTCGGCCCCGGCCTGCGCCAGCGCATAGGCCAGCAGGTCGACCTTGTTGACCCGGGTTCCGTCGAGCTCGGAGCCGAACACGTGGTCGAAATACCGGCTGAGGCCGAAATGCGCGACGATCCGCGTCGCGAACACATGCGGCTTCGAGGTCGCAACGTAGATGCGCCCCGGCGCCTGCCGCAGCTCCGCCAGCACGTCCGCGATATCGGGATAGACGCTGTTCTCGAACAGCCCGACATCGCCGAACCGCTCGCGGTAGAGCTCGACGGCGCGGTCGGCGAGTTCCTCGCCGCCGAGCAGCATCGCAAAGCTCGCCCGCAGCGGCGGCCCGATACACCAGGTCAGTTCGTCCTGCGACGGAACCGGGCGGCCGAGCTTGCCCAGCGCATACTGGATCGAGCCGGTGATGCCGGGCTTCGGGTCGGTCAGGGTGCCGTCGAGGTCGAAGAAGATGGCGCGGTCAGTTGGCATAGCGGGCCGTCAGGTCGCGCGAGATCTTCGAGCCTTCCTCGATATAGCGGCGGATCGCCACGGTGGCGGCCGGGGTGCAGGTCCGGTAGGTCTGCTGGAAGCCGTTGTAGCCGCGGTTGAAGCCCGCAACCATGCGGGCGCGGCGGTCGCCGGAGGGGGTTTCGGCATCGATCAGCGCCTGCATCTCGTTACGCCATTTGGCGCCCTCGTTGGAGCCGCAGATGCCGCGCAGATAGTGCAGGGCGCCGAGGATCTCGGCGAGCCGCTGTAGGTCGCCGTCGAACGGCGCAGCCGCGTCCTGCGCGCGGGCAGGCGTCGCGAGGCATGCCGACATCAGGATCACAACGGCGAGAAAGGCTCTGATCATCAGGGGTTCCGGAATCGCCGTGGTATGCCCCCTCAATGCGCCCGAGGCAAGGCGGCAAGGCTCCAATACCGCCCCCAAACCGGCCTCAGACCAGACACCGGGCGGCCGCAATGACCTCATGCAGACCGCCGGTGACCTTGAGGTCGCCGATCTCCTCGGGCGCCAGCCATTTGAAATCGTCGTGCTCGTCGTTCAGCACAGGCTCGCGGGAGGCCCAGCGCGCCGCGAACGTCATGATCAGATAATGCCCAGTGCCGGGACCGGTCGGCAGCACCTCGCGCCAGCCGGCCAGGCCCAGGATCTCGACCCGCAGGGCGGTCTCCTCGTCGATCTCCCGGTGCAGGGCGGTATGCAGCGTTTCGCCGAATTCGACCCGGCCGCCGGGCAGCGAATAGAAGCCCTTGCCCGGCGAGCGGGCGCGGCGGACCAGCAGCACCCTGCCGTCGCGGAAAATCACGCCGGAGACGGCGAGCTGCGGGCGGATCGGAGGTTCGGGAGAGCTCAAGACGACAACCAGTTTTGACGACCATCATGCCCGATAAAATCAGGCGCCCGCCATGATGCCGTCGACATCGGCCTCTGCGGCGCCGTTGATGACACCGGCGGTCTGCATCACCAGCGGCTTGACCCAGACGATCGCCTGCTCGGCGAGCGCGACCCGGCTCCTGTCCTGGTGCAATTGCCGCATCGCGGAGCCGACCTCGGTCAGGATCTTGGTCATGCTGTCGGTGAGCTGGTCGAATTCTGCCCGGATGCCGGCATCCGCCATCTGATAGGCTTCGATCGCGAGGTCACGCGCCCGAAAATTGGACGCGGTGAAATGCTCGGCATAGGACAAGGGTTGCCATTCGAGGAAATCGCTGGCGCATTCCGGCAGGTCCGGCACCATCTCCAGCAGCATGATGGCTTCGTTGAAGTGATTGAGGTAGTCGGTCGCAAGCCCGGTGCGGGGATTGATGTTGGCGGCGCGCAACAGCGCCGCCCGCGCCTCGTCGGGGAACGTCGGTCGCGGGGAAGTGCCCGCTATGGCGGCCGTTGAGGTCATTGGTCGCAGTCTTTAACGGTCCAAGTTAAGGCGGAATAAACGGATACCACCCTGGACAGGATATGTGCGGACGCTTTGTCATTACTTCGCCGCCGGCGGCCTTGCGAGAGATGTTCGGCTACATCGAGCAGCCGAATTTTCCGCCGCGGTATAATGTTGCGCCAACCCAGCCGATCCCGGTCGTGCTGCTGCAGAATGGCGGCCGGCATTTTCAATTGATGCGCTGGGGCCTGATCCCGTCCTGGGTCAAGGATCCCCGCACATTCTCGCTGTTGATCAACGCCCGCTCCGAGACGGTGCGGGAAAAGCCCGCCTTCAAGAACGCGATCAAGCGCCGCCGCGCGCTGATCCCGGCCGACGGCTATTACGAATGGCAGGATGCCGGCGGCCGCAAGCGGCCGTTCTTCATCCATCGCCGCGACGGCCATCCGCTTGCTTTCGCCGCGCTCGCCGAGACCTGGATGGGACCGAACGGCGAGGAGCAGGACACGGTCGCGATCGTCACCGCGCCTGCGAGCCCCGACATCGCGCAGCTGCATCACCGCGTGCCGGTCACGATCCGGCCCGAGCAATTCGCGCGCTGGCTCGACTGCCTGCCCAACGACGTCGACGACGTGATGCCGCTGCTGAAGGGACCCGATGTCGGCGAGTTCGCCTGGCACCAGGTGACGATGCGGGTGAATGCCGTCGCCAACGACGATGCGCAATTGCTGCTGCCGATGAGCGCGGAAGAGATCGCAGCCGAGGATGCGCCAGCGCCGAAGAAGGCAGCAGTGCGCAAGGTGCCGGTGCCGGAGGATGACGGGCAGGGGTCGTTGTTTTAGCGAACGTCTGCACAGCTGCGCAGCGTGCGCTGGAATTGAAGCGCAGTTCTCTCCACGTCGTCGTCCCTGCGGAAGCAGGGACCCATAACCACAGGGCTGCATTGTTGAAGCGCGCTGTCGCTCCGGCTTCGCAAACCAATTGGCAATCGTGGTTGATGGTGTGGACGGCCCCCTACGGCATCAGTGTGCCAGAATGAGGTTGTTGTAAATCTCAGACAAGGAGACCGTCCGTGAGAGAGATTATCCGTATTGGGATGGATACGTCGAAGCATATTTTTGTGCTGCATGGGGTTGATGCGTCCGAGCAGCCGGTCTTACGCAAGAAGCTTTCGCGCAAACTCGTGCTGGAGTTCTTCGCCAAATTGCCGCCGACGGTGATCGGGATGGAGGCCTGCGGAGCTTCGCAATATTGGGCGCGCGAGCTTTCCAGGCTGGGCCATGAGGTGAAGCTGATGGCGCCGCAATTGGTGAAGCCCTACGTGATGCGGAACAAGAATGACGGGCGTGATGCAGAAGGCCTGTGTGAGGCGATGAGCCGGCCGAGCATGCGCTTTGTGCCGGTGAAGACGGCCGAGCAGCAGGCTGCGCTGATGCTGATGGGGGTCCGCGACGGACTGATCGCCCGGCGCACCCAATTGACCAACACGATCCGCGGCCATGCGGCGGAGTATGGCCTGATCGCGCCCAAGGGACTGGAGGCGATCGAACCACTGCTGGCGCGGATCGCGCAGGACGAGACGCTTCCCGCTCTGGCGCGCGAGCTGTTTGTCGTGCTGGGCCGGGAGTGCGTCAGGCTCGAGGGCGAGTTGGAGGTGGTTGAGGCCAGGCTGATGGCCTGGCACCGCGGCGATGCCACGGGCCGGCGCCTGGCTCAGATCCCCTCGGTCGGTCCGATCATTGCAACGATGCTGGTGATGAAGACACCTGATCCGGGCGCGTTCCGCTCCGGTCGTCACTTTGCGGCTTGGCTGGGATTGACACCCAAGGACCACTCCACCGCAGGCAAGACCAGGCTTGGCAAGATCACCCGGGCGGGCGATGAGGACCTGCGCCGTCTGCTGGTCGTCGGGGCCACGGCGGTGATCCAGCAGGCCAGGCGGGGGCGCGGTCATCACTCGCGCTGGCTGCTGGCGCTGATCAAGCGTAAGCCGCCGAAGCTTGCGGCCGTAGCGCTCGCCAACAAGGTGGCGCGCATCGTCTGGAAGCTGATGGTGACGGGTGAGAGTTATGACGCCGCACGGCTGAATGCCGCGACGACGGGTACCGCTTAACAGATTGGCCGGCTGGCGGGCTCGCTCGTCAGCCGACCCGGAGCTGCAAGAGCAGATGGAGCGATCGATCGAGCAACGATGCGAGACAATCCGTGGGACCCATCGGCCGTCAACAGGTCGCGTGGTTGTTTGGAACTCGCATCGCGCAAACCATCTTGGCCAGCGATCCATTCGATCGCACTCAACAGGCCGGACATATGGATGCAAGCGATCCGATCAATCCCAGAAAGCTCTTGTGCCACGGGGGCCGTCCACATATGGGTCCCGGGTCGCGCTTCGCTTGCCCGGGACGACATCTGGTTTGTGGCTTCCGTCATTCCAGGGTGCGCAATTGCCGGGAATTACAAGGACGCCATCACCCCTTCACTGACGCCACGCCCTCGATCTCGATCAGCATCTTCGGATTGGGCAGCGCCACCACGACGCAGGTGGTGCGCGCGGGGTAGGGTGCGGGGCCGAACGCGCCGGCATAGAGGACGTTCATCGTCGCGACGTCAGAGGCGCGGGTCAGCAGCACGTTGACTTTGACGAGATCGCGCATTGTGGCGCCGGCCTCGGTCAGCACGCGCCGGAAATTGGTGACGACATTGGCGAACTGCGCCTCGAAGCCGTCGGGCAGCTCGCGGTTGGCGTCGAAGCCGGGAATGCCTGAGATGAACAAGAGATCGCCGACGCGGGCGCCGAACGAGAGCGGCGGCGCCGTGACGCCGGGCGGAGGAGGAAAGTGCTTGATCTCAGTCATGGGTCACCCGTCTGCGCGAGAGGGAAGGGAAGCGGTTTCGACGGCGCTCGGCGCCAGCGTACGCCAGCGCCAGGGATTCTTGCCGAAGAGATTCTGGCCGATCATGCCTGCCAGCATCGCGACGACGAACACCACGATCGGCAGCGAAAGCCCGGCGAGGTTTGACCAGCGCGGGCCCAGGGCAGATGCCGGCGAGGCCCCAGCCGATGCCGAACAGCACGGCGCCCCCAACCAGCGGCGCATCGATGTCGTTGCGGTCCGGCCAGAGGAAGCGCGCCGAGAAGGCGGGCGCCGTGCGCCGCCGCGCGATCGCAAAGCCGGTTGCCGAGACCGCAACCGCACCCGCCATCACGAAGGCGAGCGTCGCGTCCCATGCGCCGAACAGATCGAGGAAGCCGAGCACCTTCTGCGGATCGGTCATGCCCGAGATCAAAAGGCCCGCGCCGAAGATCAGACCGCAGAGGAAGCTTGCGAGAACCGGCATGGTCAACCTCCGATCCCGTGCCTGACGATGGCAACCGTGACGATCGCCGCCGTCATGAAGATGAACGTGGCCACGATCGAGCGGCCGGATAGCCGCGCGAAGCCGCAGACGCCGTGGCCCGAGGTGCAGCCATTGCCCATCCTTGTGCCGAACCCGACCAGAAGGCCCGCGATCGCGATCACCACAAGGCTCGCATTCATCGCCGGCCGCGGCAGCGGCGCGCCGAACAATGCCGCAATCAGGGGCGCCGCGATCAGCCCGGCGATGAACGCGATGCGCCAGGAGCGGTCGGCAGTGCGGTCGGCGGTATCGGGCTGGAGCAGGCCGCCGACGATGCCGGTGACGCCGGCGATCCGCCCGGTCAGCAGCATCAGCAGCGCGGCGGCAAGCCCGATCAGTGCGCCGCCGGCGAGGCCGGAAAGTGGGGTGAAATCGTGCATCGGTGCGGGTCCCTGTTGCGCAAACTCCTCAGCGATGGCGCAAAGCGGTGGCAGCGCATGCGCCAATGGTCGCGCGACTACACGCCCGATGATAGACTCCGCAATAACAGGAACAAGCGCAATCCCGCGTGTTTTGCCGGCATTTCGACGTGCCGCCGCCCGATTGGATTGCCGCGATTCGCTTCACTTCGTCCGGAGAACTCCCCATGAGATTGTCATCCGCCGCCCGCGCCGTGCTGGTTCGCACTGGCGCTGCTCACCGGATCGTCCGCTGCACTGGCCGACGAGGGCGCGGTGACGCTCGTCATCTTCAAGGGCGGCTGGATCTTCGGCGGCTCCGCCGGCAAGGGCGTCCTGACCTTCCACGGCCAGACCTACGGGCTGACCGCCGGCGGGCTGGACTATGGTCTCGTGTTCGGCGGCTCGCAGACCACGTTGCAGGGGCGGGTGCGCAATATCCGCCGCGCCCAGGATATCGCCGGCGTCTACGCCGCGGCAGGCATGGGCGTTGCGCTCGGCGCCGGCGTGCGCGGCATCCTCTTGACCAACCAGAACGGCGCGGTGCTCGAATTGAGCGGCAAGCAGATCGGGTTGATGGCCAATGTCGATCTCAGCGGGCTTGCGATCACGTTGAAGGAGTAAGGGGCGCGGTGCGTAGGGTGGGTTAGCCGAAGGCGTAACCCACCGACTTATATCCGCGATTGAAGATGGCGGGTTACGCTGCGCTAACCCATCCTACGATTCTGCGATCCACTGCGCCAGCTCACGCCACGGCTGCAAGGTCCAGTGCCCCGACGCCGCACCCGATGGCGACGGCAGCACGAACACCTCTGGAAAACCGCTCACGGGCGGCTGCCGGCCGAGCGCAAGCGCGCTTGTCGGCCGGTCGTAAAACAGGCTCGCCGCCTTCCTGCTGGTGAAGGCGATGGTCTTCGGCCGAACCATCTCGATCTTGGTCCTGAAGCCCGCGACATCGAACGAGCCCCGCGCGATCTCATGATCCATCCCGGCGCCGGTCTTGGAGAGATCGGTGAAGCCGATGCCGAGTTCGAGCAGTGCGGTGAACTCATCCGGCCGATAGCGCCGCGGCGTGATGCCGGCCTCATGCAGCGCGCGCCAGAAGCGGTTGCCGGGATGCGCGTAGTAATGCCCCACGGTGGCCGAGCGCGTGCTGGCCGCGGTGCCGACGAACACCAGCCGCAGATTGGCGCGGAGCTGGTCGGGGAGGCGGTGACTGTCGTTGTCCTGCATTTGAGAGATGGTGGAAGTCGCCGGTGTGACGGACCCGACCGCTACCATTTCCGCCGCCCTCGTCATATACGTCGGCGATGAACCGCGAAGAATTGGTCGCCGCCTACACGGCGCCCGGCCGCCATTATCATAACCTCGCGCATATCGAGGACTGCCTCGCGGCGCTCGCGCGCGTCGACGGGCTCTCCGCGGTCGAGCGCGAGATCCTGTCGGAAGCGATCTGCTGGCACGATGTCGTCTACGACCCGACCCGGACGGACAATGAGGAGCTGAGCGCGCAGCTCGCCGAGCAGCACGTTCGCGCCGGGATCGGCCACGAGGTCGGCCGCCTGATCCGTCTGACGAAGACGCACGACGTTCAGGCCGGCGATCGCCTCGGCGCGATCCTGATCTCGATCGACCTCAGCATTCTCGGCGCCGAGCCCGCGCGCTACGATGCCTATGCCGCGGCGATCCGGCAGGAGTTCATCCATGTCGCCGATGCCGACTATCGCGCCGGCCGCGCCAAGGTGCTTCGCCACTTTGCCGCACGCCAGGTGATCTTCCCCGACGCCGGCTTCGCCGCGACCTACGACCGCCGGGCCCGCGACAACCTCGCGCGCGAGATCGCGGCGCTGGGCTGAGCGCTGTCGGTAAATCGCCCACTCCCCGTTCTTGCGGGGAGAGGGCTGGGTGAGGGGCTTTAGCCGCATATGGCCTGGCTCCGCAGGGGCGCATTGCCAAAACATCGAAAACAACCCCATGCACAGTAGCCGCCGGCGTGCCGGCATTCGGGCACGGCCACTTGACATGTCGGGCAAATCAGTGGCATTATTCTATTATTCCGAAATTGGATAGGCGCGCCTCACCCCGCGCTACGGGACATGGCCGTAGCCCTATGCGATTGCCTGCCGCATAGCGGGGCGAGGTCGCGGCTCGATTGCCTTGATCTCGTCAGGCGCTAGCGCACCGGCTCCTTGATCTCGTCCTCAGTCGTCGCCGCCTGCGCCGGGCCCCGTCGAGCGCACCATCAAGAACCGTCCCGAGAACGCCGTGCCGCGGATGCTCCAGCGGCCGTCGATCTCCGTCGCGTCGGCATTGACAGCGCCTTCATAGTGGACGGTGTCATAGCCGTAGCCCGATGGTTCGTAGCGCTTGACGAAAGACACCGCGCTGCCGGAGCGGTGACCCGCCAGCGAGGCATTGTGGGTGCTGAGCGGGCAGCCCGGCGCGACGCAGGGTTCGGTCACGCTGCCGCCGAGCGCGCCGCCGGCGTCGATCAACGTCGCCAGGAACGTGACCATACCGCTCGGCTGGACGTAGCTGCCGTCCCAGACGCCGGTGAGATTGTCGGTCATGGTAGCCTTAGTTGCGTAGCCCGCATGAGCGTAGCGACATGCGGAGCGCTCGCAAACCCGGATGCCGCTTCGCTCATCCGGGCTACGATGTGGCGCTCGCAGCGCCTCAACGCAAGTCGCGCCCGCTCGCGCGCAGTTGCCTGCACCAGCAAAAGGGTCTGTAATCCAGCCAACAGATCAAGAAGAATTTTGGAGCAGGACATGACGGGAGAGCCGAAGACCCAGTACGAGGTGATCGTGGTCGGCGCCGGCGTCGCCGGCATCTACCAGATCAAGCGGCTCGCCGATCTCGGCATCGACGCCATCGTGCTCGAAGCCGCGCCCGATCTCGGCGGCACCTGGTACTGGAACCGCTATCCGGGCTGCCGCTTCGATTCGGAAAGCTACACCTACGGCTTCTCGTTCTCGCGCGAGCTGCTCGACGAGTGGCACTGGAAGGAGCGCTTCTCCGGCCAGCCCGAGAATCTGCGCTACCTGAACTATGTCGCCGACAAGTTCGACCTGCGCCGGCACATGCAGTTCAACTGCAAGGTCGAGGCGATGCAGTTCGACGGGGCGCGCGACCTCTGGCGGCTCAGGATCAGCGACGGCCGCGCGCTGACCTGCCGCTTCGTCGTGCTGGGGATCGGCTTGCTCTCGGCGCCGACCATGCCGCGCGTGCCTGGCATCGATGACTTCAAGGGCCGCTCGTTCCACACCTATTACTGGCCGCACGAGCCGGTCGATCTCGCGGGCAAGAAGGTCGCGGTGATCGGCACCGGCGCGACCGGCATTCAGGTGATCGGCGAGATCGCCGACAAGGTCGGCGAGCTCACGGTGTTTCAGCGCCGGCCGAACTGGAGCGCGCCGCTCAACAACAGCGAAATCTCGGACGCGGAGATGGCCGATATCCGCGCACGCTACGACGAGATCTTCGCCGCCTGCGCGCTGACGCCCGGCAGCTTCGTGCACGGCCCCGACAAGCGCGGCTTCTACGAGGTGAGCCGCGAGGAACGGCTGGCACTGTGGGACAAGCTCTACGACGAGCCCGGCTTCGGCATCTGGCTCGCGAACTTCCGCGAGATTTTCATGGATGAGGCCGCCAATGCGGAGCTGTCCGAATACATCGCCGATCGCATCCGCCGCCGTGTGAAGGATCCCAAGGTCGCCGAAAAAGCTGATCCCCAGAGATCACGGCTTTGGCGTGCAGCGCTTGCCGCTGGAGACAAATTATTTCGAGGCCTACAACCGCGACAATGTGCATCTCGTCGATCTCTCCGAGACGCCGCTGGTGCGCGTCACCGAGACCGGCCTGCGCACCACGGCGCGCGACTACGAGTTCGACATCATCGTCTACGCCACCGGCTTCGACGCCATCACCGGCGCCTATGATCTGATCGACATCACCGGCATCGGCGGCGCGAAGCTATCAGACAAATGGAAGCATGCACCGTCGACCTTCCTCGGCATGCTCGTGCACGGCTTCCCGAACCTGTTGATGCCGACCGGCCCGCAAAGCGCATCCGCGTCGACGAACTTCCCGCGCGGCATCGAGAACGGCGTCAACTGGTGCACCAATCTGCTGCAATACATGTGGGACCGCGGCCTGACCCGCGCCGACGCCACACTCGAGGCGCAAGAGCGCTGGACCGCGCATGTCGTCAAGATGTACGAGATCATGCTGATGCGCAAAGCCAAGTCGTGGTTCACCGGCTACAACTCCAACGTCGCCGGCCACGAGGAGGGCACGGTGCGGTACTTCGTCTACAACGGCGGTACGCCGAAGTTCTTGGGGATCATCAACGGGGTGGCCGCGGGCGGGTATCGGGAGATTGCGTTTGGTGGGAGCTCGGGTGGCAACGTAAAGGCGATGGTGGCTAGCGCGTCGGCGTAGACTTTCGTCTATCAGTGGCTGGATTCGACGCTGCCCTCATTCGGGCCGCGCTTGCTGCATAACAAGGTTTTTGTGGCGCAGGATGGAGATCAGGCTTAGATCGGTCCTATCAACCGTCTCAGTATTGCGTTCTCCGCTCGTACAGTATTCAATTATAAGTAGCTACATGTCCAACCGCAGCTATGGCGCGAGCAAAGTGCAACGATGCAACGAAAAGCAACTTTCCAATCCCTGTCCTGGCTATGGGATCTGTATAACAGGAACCTTCTAGAAATGGATCCTCCCTATCAACGGAGGAGTATCTGGAATCAACCCTACAAGGATTTCTTCGTCGACACGGTTCTCAATGAGTATCCTTGTCCGGCGATATTTCTTTACGAGGATATTGCCCCAGAAGGTGTGGCAAAATACAGCGTTGTCGATGGTAAGCAGCGACTGCTCACTCTATTCGAGTTTGCCGGGAATCAATTTCCCGTCTCCTCCGAGGCGTCGATTGCAAAACATCGCGACAAATACTTCAAAGATTTGGATGACGACACAAAGCGCAGTTTCTGGAGATATCAATTTGCTGTCGAATTCATTCCATCGGAGGATGAAAACCTCATCAATACGGTGTTCGATCGCATTAATCGAAACGTTGCCAAGCTAACTCGCCAAGAGTTGCGCCACGCAAAGTTCTCGGGGCTGTTTATTTCCAAGGTAGAGGAATTGTCGGAATGGACCTTCGCGACTCTACCAAGGAATTTTCCGTTTATTCAACCTGCATCGCGAAAGCAGATGCGAGATAGCGAATTCATCGCCCAACTCCTGTTGTTGATCGAAGAGGGACCCAAGTCTTATTCCCAGGACGATTTGGACGCCGCGTTTAGCAGTACCGATTTAAACAGGAACGTCCTCTGATCGATATTTTGTCGCCCGGCGCGTTAGTCGGGGCAACAAAGGTATTCAGTTAAGGGGGTGAGCACTCCATCGTAGCAGCGACGCCGTGCAAGCCGGCGTCGCTGCCGACTCCTCACAACACCCTGTTGCTCTCCTTCACCTTGTCCGCGTCGAGATACAGGTTCTCGCCCATCTCCTTGAACTTGGCGCTCATCTGCGCCATGCCGTCTTCGATGGTGCCTGAGATCGACGCGCCGACGCCGGTCGGATCGTTGAGCGTCGCGGCGTAGTCGCGAACGTCCTGGGTGATCTTCATCGAGCAGAATTTCGGGCCGCACATCGAGCAGAAATGCGCGACCTTGTGGGCTTCCTTCGGCAGGGTCTCGTCGTGGAAGTTCTTCGCGGTCTCGGGATCGAGGCCGAGGTTGAACTGGTCCTGCCAGCGGAAGTCGAAGCGGGCGCGGGAGAGCGCATCGTCGCGGAGCTGCGCGGCGGGGTGGCCCTTGGCGAGATCGGAGGCGTGGGCCGCGATCTTGTAGGTGATGACGCCGACCTTGACGTCGTTGCGATCGGGCAGGCCGAGATGCTCCTTCGGCGTGACGTAGCAGAGCATCGCGCAGCCGAACCAGCCGATCATCGCCGCACCGATGCCCGAGGTGATGTGGTCATAGCCCGGCGCGATGTCGGTGGTCAGCGGCCCGAGGGTGTAGAACGGTGCCTCGCCGCATTCCTTGAGCTGCTTGTCCATGTTGATCTTGATCTTGTGCATCGGCACGTGGCCGGGGCCCTCGATCATCACCTGGCAGCCCTTGTCCCATGCGATCTTCGTCAGCTCGCCGAGCGTCTCCAGTTCGGCAAATTGCGCACGGTCGTTGGCGTCGGCGATCGAGCCGGGGCGCAGGCCGTCGCCGAGCGAGAACGAGACGTCATACTTGCGCATGAGGTCGCAGATCTCGTCGAAATGGGTGTAGAGGAAGCTCTCCTTGTGATGCGCGAGGCACCACTTCGCCATGATCGAGCCGCCGCGCGACACGATGCCGGTGACGCGGTTCGCCGTGAGGTGGATGTAGGACAGCCTGACGCCGGCGTGGATCGTGAAATAGTCGACGCCCTGTTCGCACTGCTCGATCAGCGTGTCCTTGTAGAGCTCCCAGGTCAGCTTGACGGGATCGCCTTCGCACTTCTCCAGCGCCTGGTAGATCGGCACGGTGCCGATCGGCACCGGCGAGTTGCGCAGGATCCATTCGCGGGTGGTGTGGATGTTGCGCCCGGTCGAGAGGTCCATCACGGTGTCGGCGCCCCAGCGGATCGCCCACACCATCTTGTCGACCTCTTCCTCGACCGACGAGGTCACCGCCGAGTTGCCGATATTGGCGTTGATCTTGGTCAGGAAGTTGCGGCCGATGATCATCGGCTCGAGCTCGGCATGGTTGATGTTCGACGGAATGATGGCGCGGCCGCGCGCGATCTCGCTGCGGACGAATTCCGGCGTGATGAACGCCGGCACCGCGGCGCCGAAGCTTTCGCCGTCGGCAAGGGCTGCTTCCGCACGCTCGAGCTGCTGCTTGCGGCCGAGATTCTCGCGCTCGGCGACGTAGATCATCTCCTTGGTGATGATGCCGGCGCGGGCGAATTCGAGCTGGGTGATCTTGTGGCCGTCGAGGCCGCGCAGCGGCCTGTGATGCGCGGTGAACGCCTTTGCGGCGTGGGAGGCGCCGACATTGCCGTTGTCTTCCGGCTTGATGGTGCGGCCCTGATATTCCTCGACGCCGCCGCGCTCCTTGACCCAGGCGAGGCGATTGCGCGGCAGGCCGCTGTTGACGTCGATCGTCACGGCCGGATCCGTGTAGGGGCCCGAGGTGTCATAGACCGGCAGGTTCGGCTCGCCGGCGCCTTCGGAGAGGATGATCTCGCGCAGCGGCACGCGGAGATCGGGCGCGGCCTCCGGCGTCACAAAGATCTTGCGCGATGAGGGCAGCGGGCCGGTGGTGACGGCGGGGAGCGTGGTGTCGGGGTTGGAGCGGATGTTCATGGGATCCTCCGGTTTAATTCGTGTGCGTGAATGTCGTTGTTCTCGTCACCCTGAGGTGCTCGCGAAGCGAGCCTCGAAGGGTCGACGAGCCGGGCCCTCGCCCTTCGAGGGCCGCTGAAGAAGCGGCCACCTCAGGGTGACGGTATGGACAGTGCGTGGTGGGCAGCATCACGCGGCCTCCGCGTTGAGGCCGAGCCATTGCCGCACCCGCGCGTCGGGGTCCGCGTTCTGGGTGACGTCGCTGACGACGGCGATCGAATCGGCGCCGGCGGCGAAGATCTCGGCGGCGTGCTCGAACTTGATGCCGCCGATCGCGACCAGGGGGATCGCGCCGATGCGCTTCTTCCACTCGGTGATCTTTGGGATGCCCTGCGGCGCGAACCGCATCGACTTCAGCGTGGTGAAGAAGATCGGGCCGAGCGCGACATAATCGGGCTTCGCCGCGAGCGCGGTCGTGAGCTCGGAATCGTCATGGGTGGAGACGCCGAGCGTGAGTTTGGCTTTGCGGATTTCAGAGAGGTCGGCTCCCGCGAGGTCTTCCTGGCCGAGATGCAGATGCTCGGCGCCGGCGACGATCGCCGCGCGCCAATAGTCATTGACGACGAGTTTTGTGCCCGTGCCCTTCGTGACGGCGAGCGCGTCGCTGACGATCTGCAGCGCCTCGGCATCGTCGAGCTCTTTCGCGCGCAGCTGGATGGTGCCGACGCCGAGCTTGGTCAGTCGTTCGACCCATTTGATGCTGTCGACGACGGGATAGAACGGATCAGGATACGGCATGCCAGAACGGGGTCCCAACGACAGGGGTGGAGGGGGAGGCGAAGTCGCGGGCTTCCATCAGCCCGGCTTCATAGGCGGTGCGGCCGGCCTCGACGCCGAGCCGGAAGGCGTTGGCCATCGCCACCGGATCGGCAGCTTTCGCCACCGCGGTGTTGAGCAGCACGGCGTCGTAGCCGAGCTCGAGCGCTTGCGCCGCGTGCGACGGCGCGCCGAGGCCTGCATCGACCACCAGCGTGATGTCGGGCAGGCGGTCGCGCAGCAGTTTCAGCGCGTCGCGGTTGGTGATGCCTTTTGCACTTCCTATTGGCGCTGCCCACGGCATCACCACCTTGCAGCCCGCCTCGACCAGCCGCGAGGCGACCGAGAAATCCTCGGTGCAATAGGGGAACACCTCAAAACCGTCCTTGATCAGGATGGTGGCGGCCTCGACCAGGCCGACGACGTCGGGCTGCAGCGTGTCGTTGTCGGCGATCACCTCGAGCTTGATCCAGGGCGTGCCGAACAATTCGCGCGCGAGCTTCGCGGTGGTCACCGCCTCGCGCACGCTGCGGCAGCCCGCGGTGTTCGGCAGCACGGTGACGCCGAGCTCGCGGATCAGCGCCCAGAACGCATCGCCGGTCTTGCCGCCCGCGGCTTCGCGGCGGAGCGATACGGTGACGATGCTGGCGCTCGAGGCGCGGATCGCGCCCTGCATGATCGCCGGCGACGCATACAGCGCCGTGCCGATCAGGAGGCGTGACGGGAAGGATTTGCCGTAGAAGGTGACCATCAATGTCTCCGCATGTTGCGGTCTGCTCCCTCGCCCCGCTCTTGCGGGGAGAGGGTTGGGGTGAGGGGCATCTCTCCGCGCATTCCGATGCCGATGGACCTGTACCCCCTCACCCGGATCGCATCTCGCGATGCGATCCGACCTCTCCCCGCAAGCGGGGCGAGGTAAGGGGAGTTCGCGGCAATACTCTTGTTCACATCACCCTCCCTGCCGCGGCGTGATGATCTCGATCTCGTCGCCGGCCTTGAGCGCGGTCTCGGCCCAGCGGCTCTTCGGCACCACGTCGTAGTTCAGGGCGATTGCGAAATGCGTGCCCTCGTAGTCGAGCTCGGCGAGCAGCGCATCGACGCTGGAAGCCGCGATCTCCCGCTGCTCGCCGTTCACGATCACGCGCATTGCATCACCTCATTGTCGATTTCGCCGCGCGCGAGATAGGCGAGCGTCAGCTCGGCCAGCGCCGGCGCGAGCAGGAAGCCGTGGCGGTAGAGTCCGTTCACCGTGATGCGTTCCTGCTCGATGCTGATTTTGGGCAGATTGTCCGGAAAGGCCGGGCGCAGGCCGGCGCCGAATTCGACGATGCGCGCCTCGCCGAACGCCGGATGCACCACATAGGCGGCCCCCAGCAATTCCAGCGCCGAGCGCACGCTGACGCCGTTGTCCTCGGCCTCGATCGAGGTCGCACCCAGCATGAAGCGGCCGTCGCCGCGCGGGATCACGTAAAGCGGCCAGCGCGGATGGATCAGCCGCACCGGGCGCAACAATTCGACTTCCGCGGTCTCGATGACGATCATCTCGCCCTTGACGCCGCGCAGGCTCGGCTCGCGGTCGCGCGCGGCAAGACCGCGGCAATCGATCACGAGGCCGTCGAGATCATCAGCCTCGGCGTCGCTGCCGAACTTGATGGCGCCGCCGGCCTTCGCGATGGCGGCATGCAGCCGCGGCAGCACGCGGCGCGGCTCGACATGGCCCTCGTCGGGATAGAACAGGCCGTCACGGAAGCGGCCTTCGAGCGACGGTTCCAGTTCGCGGACGCCCTCGGCATCGAGCCGGTGATAACCTGACGTGAGGCGGGCAAAGCGCTCGAAATCGGCGCGGTCGCGCGGATGCGCCACCACCAGCGAGCCGTTGAACGCCGTTTCCGGAAAATGCTGCCGCCACAAATCGAGCGAACGGATGCCGAGCCGGGAGATTACAGGCTCGGAGGCCTCCGCCTCGCACCACGGCGCCAGCATGCCGCCGGCCCAGTGGCTTGTCGATTGCGTCATCGCAGCGTCACTGCGCTCATGCAGGGTGACCGCACGTCCGGCCTCTGCGAGCAACAACGCATGCCAGGCGCCGGTTATGCCTGCGCCGATGATGGAGACGGGGGAATCCCCCCGCGGTTGTGACGTCTGATACATCCCTGTCCCTTCGCCGGCATGACCCGGATCAGGTTCAAAGGGTCACCGCGGTCCCGAACTGATCGCCGTGATGGCGAAGTCCAAGCTTGCGGTATCTCAGCTCCTCCTTCGGAGCACCCCTCGGAACGCGCCTAATGTAAGCTGATGGGCGGATGTGTCAACTTGCATGCCAGGAGCGGCACCGCGGCGTGCGCAGAGCGCGCGTGCCTCGGATGCAGCCCAGCGCGACAGCGGTGGGCTGCGTCCGGGGCCATTCTTTCGAAGCAACGCTTGCGTTGTACCGCGTCCGGGACACGCAAACACCTATTTGGGAGCCTGTTCCGGCTTTGGCTCGGCGGTCTCGGCCGACATTTGCTCTTGCCTGGCGAGTTCCTTCGGTGGCGCACCCGCGCCGCCTTGCATCGCCTCCTTGAGGTGACCGCCGCGCTGCCGCTTTGCGACATAGTAATAGCCGCCCGCGAAATAACGCACGGCTCGGTCGAAATCCCCATTGGCGGCGCGATAGGCGCCAGCAAGGTATTTGACGCCGTATTTGAGGTTGGTCGCGGCGTCGCGCAGACCTTCGGCGGTACCGCTGTAGCCGACCCCGCGGGCGGTCGCGAGCTTGATCTGCATCATCCCGATGGCGCCGCCGCGCCCGATCAACTGCGGATGGTACTTGCTCTCGCGCACGATGACGCGATGCACCAGCTCTTCCGGCACCAGGTTCGCCTGAGCCTCCGCCGCCACCATCGCCTCATATTGCGCCCGCGATTGTGCATGCGCACCGGCGCAGGACGCCAGCACCGCGATGACGGCGGCAAGGCAGCTAAGGCTCTGAAGGGTCTTCATCTCGGATCGCCCGGGTGATCAAACGCGCGTCGGTTCTGCGGTCTCATTGGTACGGCGAGCAGGCAGGAATGTGGCAGAACCTTCGCATCAGCGAAACGTTCTGCGTCCGTGATCATCCGGGTGGGGGTGAAGCGGACGACGCGGTTGCGAAGACAGATGCTTCAAATTGTTTGCTTCAATCCTTTCAGCCGAAAATTGTCTCCGATCTTCTTGGCCGCCGATTCTTTCGGCCGCCTTTTGCCGCACGCTGTCCACAGCGGATTGTCGTGCAAACGACTCGATGAAGGTTTACACTGCACTCAACGACAGGCGCGCGTGTTGAGTCAGCGCGTCTGTCCGTTTCAGAGCACGCAAAAAAACAACATTCGGGAGATGCGCCATGGTCCGTCAGGACACCGGCTACATGCCTCGCGAAAATCCCTGCGCGCAATGCGGCAAGCCGATTGCCCGCCCCGATTGGGTGGAGCACAGCGAGGGGCGCACGTCGTTCCTGTGGAATTGCCGCGCCTGCAATTACCGCTTCGAGGCGATCGCGATCTACGACACAGCGCAGCTCACGCCGCTCGCCGCCTGATGCCTTGATTCTCGGTCAGCTTCGTTGCCGATCAGCTCCGGCTGATCAGGCCGCGGATTTCCGCGCCGATTGCAGCAGCTGCTGCCGCGCCGGCAGTTCGATCCGGACCACCAGCCCATGCGGCTTGCGATCGTGCAGCGACAGCGTACCGCCATGCGCGAGCACGATGGCGTTGGCGATCGACAGGCCAAGGCCAAAGCCTTCGGCCTCGTCCATGTTGCGCGCCTGGTCGCCGCGCACGAACGGCTCCAGCACGCTTGCCTTGTGCGCGTCCGAAATGCCGGGGCCGTCATCCTCGATGTCGATGACGAGGCGATCCGGCTTGACGGCGAGGCGAACCGCGACTTCGCCGCCGAAGCGCACGGCATTGTCGACCAGATTGGTGATGCTGCGATGCAGGTCGGCTGGCCGCGCGGTCGCCATCGCGTGCTGGGGACCTTCGTAGCTGACCTTGTGTCCCATATCGGCGAACTGGTCGGTGACGAGGTGCAGCGTGCTCGCGATGTCGACCAGCGTCATCTCCTCGAGCTTGCGGTCGTTGCGCAGGAACGACAGCACCGATTCCAGCATCGAGCGCATCTGGTCGAGGTCGCGCAGCATGCGGTGGCGATGGGTCTCGTCCTCGATGAATTCGGCGCGCAGCCGCATCCGCGTGATCGGGGTGCGCAGGTCGTGGCTGATCGCGGCCAGCATCTTGGTGCGGTCGTCGATCAATGCCGTGATGCGCTCGCGCATCCGGTTCAGCGCCTTGGCCAGCGAGCGGATCTCCTCGGGGCCGCGTTCCGGCAGCGGCGCGGCGGCGCCGTTCAGGCTGAAGGTCTCCGCAGCCTTGACGAAGGATGACAGCGGCGCCGTCAGCGCCCATGCCGCCCACAGGCCGAGCAGGGTGACGCTGATGACGGCGAACAGCACGGTCATCATCCAAGGGCCGCCCCAGAACGGCCGCATGTGCTGATCCGGCATCAGGTTCGCGGCGAACATGGTGCCGTCCGGCAGGCGGATCGCAACGCGGCGGATTTCGCCGTCACGTGGCGCGCTGCCCGCCTCGCGCGGCAGAGAGTAGACGCGATAGCCGGCGCCGAGCCGGCGCAGCGCGTGCAGGCTCGGCGTGTCGGCCTCGGTGAGCGTGCCGGTATCGGCCGGCAGGTCACCGATCGCAAGCTGCGGGAAGGCTCTGATGACGTCGGCCTGGAGCCGCGGCCGCTCCGATGCCGGCGCGTGCCCGAGCAGTTGCGCGGCGGCGGCGAGCTGGGTGTGCCAGCGATCGGACGGCTCCGGCCGGTCCGGGCGATGGATCAGGAAGGTGGCGGTGATGATCAGATGCAGCGTGACGATCGAGACGACGACCAGCGCCGCCATCTGGGCGCCGATCCCCCGCAGACTCAGCACGCGCAGCAGCTTCATGGTCAGTTGCTCGTGGCGGCAACCGCCTCCACCCTCGGAGTGAACACATAGCCGCCGGACCGCACCGTCTTGATCATGGTGGCTTCCTGCGGATCGGGCTCGATCTTGCGTCTGATACGGCTGACCAGCACGTCGATCGAACGCTCGAACGAGCCGGCGCTGCGGCCCTGGGTCAGGTCGAGTAGGCTGTCGCGCGACAGCACGCGGCCGGGCCGTTCGCAGAAGGTGCGTAGCAGGTCGAACTCGGCGCTGGTCATGGCGACCCGTGCGCCTTCGGGGTTGCGTAGCTCGCGCAGACGGATGTCGATGCGCCAGCCGAGGAAGGTCAGCGTGGTCGCACCCTCGATCGCGCTGGCGTTGCGCGCGGCGGCCTGCCGGCGCAGCACCGCGTTGATGCGCGCCAGCAGCTCACGCGGGTTGAACGGCTTGGCCAGATAATCGTCGGCGCCCATCTCGAGGCCGAGGATGCGGTCGACGTCCTCGCCGCGCGCGGTCAGCATGATGATCGGCATCTGCGACTCCGCGCGCACCTTGCGGCACAGGCTGAGGCCGTCCTCACCGGGCAGCATGACGTCGAGCACCAGGAGATCCACGCGGTGATCGGTCATGGCCTTGGGCCATTTCGCGGCCGTCGGATGCGGTCGTGACATGGCAGGAATTGGTGCGGAGATATTTTGCGATGAGAGACCGCGTTTCGCGGTCGTCCTCGACGACGAGGATATTGGGCGCAGCCTGGGTCATACCGACTCTTTTGTCCGTGATTCGGGGGAAGCGGCTCAGGAATTTTGTTTCAGTGCATTTCTGGAATCTTGCCCGGCATAACGAGTTAACAGGTTGGCGCTGTGGAGAAAAGTTATCGTTCTTTCATCAAGCCTAATATGTTGAAATACGGGCGGAAGTCTCCGATGCCGCGCGTCGGTCGCGCGGCGCCACGGCGGTCCAAAAAAGGGGAAGAGCGGCTGCCATATCCGGCGCCGGAACCCGTTCCCCAGGCGACGCGTTGTTTCTCTTTCAGGCCAGGAGGATGAGATGGCTGTCGAGGTCAGGGCAAGGCCGCATCAGCTCATTGCAAGCGATCGGGTCGAGGGCACGGCGGTGCGCCGCGCCAATGGCGACATGATCGGCCATATCGAGCGACTGATGATCGACAAGATCTCGGGCAAGGTGTCGTACGCGGTTCTGAGCTTCGGTGGTTTCCTCGGGATCGGAACCAATCTGCTTCCGCTGCCGTGGGCCCGGCTGCACTACAATCCGAAGTTCGAGGCTTATGAGCTCGATATCGAGGACGACGAATTGAAGCGCGCGCCGTCGTTCCGCGCCGACAAGGATTTCGATTGGGGCGACCGCTCGCAGGAAGTCGAGCTGCATCGCTTCTACGGCGTGCCGCCCTATTGGGGCGGTTTCTGAGCGCAACACGTCGCGCTCGTTCAGCTTCCGTGGCGCGGGGCGCGCTGCGACATGCGCGTGCGGATGATTTTGGGCAAGCGCGGTTCGCCGGGACGACTTAGTGAGCCAAACATCGTCACATCAGGGACTGCGCGTCCGGCGCAGTCGTGAGGCTCAACCGCAGCTTACTTGAGAGATCACGATCGCTTTCGTCAAGGACCGCAACGTTCCATGCGTCGGAAAGTGCGCATGCTCGGGCTTGCCGCATCGCTTCCATGGCGTTCCCAAGCATTGGGGCGGCCTTTGAGCGCAGGCTCGTTAGGAACGGTCGCGGACATCAGGGGTTTTCCCAGCATCGATTTTGCGAACCGAGGAGAGCGCAACTATGTTGGTCAAATCCATCATCGCCGGCGTGGCCGGCTCCGCCCTGCTTGCAACCGTCGCGATTGCACAGACCCCCACCGACAAGGGCGACAAGATGTCACCTGCGGCGTCGACATCAACGTCGACCACGTCTGCCACCACCTCGTATCAAGGTAACTGGCGCGCGTCGAAGGTCGTCGGCCTCAGCGTGTACAACGACAAGAACGAGAGCGTCGGCTCGATCAACGATCTCCTGATGGACAAGGGCGGCGCCATCAAGGCCGTCGTGATCGGCGTCGGCGGCTTCCTTGGCGTCGGCGAGCATCTGGTCGCCGTGCCGCTCGACAAGGTGAAGTTCGAAAGCGAGCCGGTCGCCTACACCGGCGCCTCGAACACCGGCAGCACGACCAAGTCGACGACCACCACCGGCGCGGCGCCTGCGGCGGCGGCGTCGAAGCCGAATCCGTGGTATCCGGATCACGCCGTCTTCAATGCGACCAAGGACGAGCTGAAGGCGATGCCCGAGTTCAAGTACGCGACCGACTGACGCGGATCGTAACCACCACCTGTAAGAGACCAGCGCGCCCGGTACTGCCGGGCGTGCTTTTTGTTGACTTGCGGATAAAGGCTCCGGTCGAGAGTAGGGAAACGAGTAGGCAGGAAGCAGTTTTGGATATCGCGCCTGTGCACCTTTGGTAAGGTGAGGTCGGCGAGACGCCATCGCTATTATCAATTCTTGAATTGCGCCTAGGTACTCTTTCGTCAACTGGCTGAAGAACCCGATGAATGAAACCGATCGAGAGAGCGACAATCCCGCGATAGCCCGGATTCGCGGCCGCTACCCGCAATACACGCGGCGCCGGTTGGAAGGCTTTGCCGAGCGGCTGCAACAGAAGATTCACGCCGACCGCGCGCCGGTCACCTCGCTCGAAATCGCCGGTCCCACTGAGCGGATCAGCGTTGCGGAAGCCCTCGAGCTCGATTACCGGCCGGTCGCGTTGGGCGAGACGCTGGGGCCGCTCTGGGCGACCTACTGGGTGCGGGTCGCGGCGGTCGTACCGGAAGCCTGGGCCGGCTCGCGCGTCGATCTCTATTGGGACAGCCGCTCGGAAGCGCTGCTTTGGCTCGACGGCCGCTCGTCGCAAGGCCTCAATCCCGGCCGTCACACCGCGCCGCTCGTTCAGTCGGCGCGCGGCGGCGAGACCGTCAACTTCCATGTGGAAATTGCCTGCAACGGCCTGTTCGGTGCGTTCTGGAACGACCCGCAAGCCTACGCGCTGGCGGTGTGCGAATTGCGCCGCTTCGACCCCGAGGCTTCCGGGTTCTATTTCGACTACGAGGTGCTTCGCCAGCTCGAGGCCGATCGGGATCCCACGATAAAGAGCAGGTCGTACGGAGCTGTTGGCGAGACGGCGCAGCCGGCGCTTGATCGGACCTGGGCGGGACGCCTGCTGCACGATCTCAACCGCGTTTGCAACATCGCCGATCCCGACGATCGCGTGACCTGGCCGGCGGCGCGGGAGATCCTCACCACCTTGCTGGCGGCGCGCAACGGCACCATTGCCCACGAGATGTCGGCGATCGGTCACGCCCATCTCGACACCGCGTGGCTGTGGCCGCTGGCGGAAACCCGCCGCAAGGCGCAACGCAGCTTCTCCACGGCCGTCGCGCTGATGGACCGCTATCCCGATTTCAAGTTCGCCTGCTCGCAAGCCTATCAGTACGCTGTGATCGAGGAGAACGACCCCGACCTGTTCGCGCGAATCCGCGCCAAGGCCGCGGCCGGACAGTGGATTCCAGTCGGCGGTAGCTGGATCGAACCGGACTGCAACCTGCCATGGGGCGAGTCGATCTGCCGGCAGTTCCTCTATGGCCAACGCTACTTCGAGCGCGTGTTTGGCGCGCGCTCCACCGTGTTCTGGAATCCCGACGTGTTCGGCTACGACGCCCAGTTGCCGCAACTGATGCAGTCGGCGGGGATGTCGCGCTTTCTCACCCAGAAGCTATCGTGGAACAAGTTCACTTCGCCACCGCATCACAGCTTCCATTGGCGTGGACTGGACGGCAGCACCGTGCTGGCACATTTCCCGCCGGCGGACACCTACAACGGATCGGTGCAGCTTGCCGAACTCCGCTATCACGCCTCCAATTACAAGGATGCCGATCGATCGCCCGAAGCGCTCTATCTGTTCGGATATGGCGACGGCGGTGGCGGCGCCGATGAGACGATGCTCGAGGCGTTGCAGCGGATGCAGGATCTGCAGGGCCTGCCGCGGATTCAAATCCGCACCGCCGACGAATTCTTCGACCGCCTGGCAAAGTCTGCGCAGAATCTGGCGACGATCGAGGGCGAGCTCTATCTCGAATATCATCGCGGCACCTACACCACGCAGTCCGAGACCAAGCGCCTCAACCGCGCCTGCGAGGCCGGCCTTCAGGCACTCGAATTCGTGGTCGCGGTCGCTGCCGCCTGGCAGCAATCGGCGCCGTCCGCGCAGGAGATCGAAGGCCTATGGCGCACGCTGCTGGTCAACCAGTTCCACGACATCATCCCCGGCAGCAGCATTCGCGAGGTCTATGAGCGGGCGGAGGTCGAGCTGGCCGGGGTCGCCGAGGAAGCCAACCGCCGCTCGCAGACCGTGCTGGCCACACTGTGCGATTCCGGAGGTGCCGGCTGGACGCCGGTCAATACGCTGGGACGCGCGCGCACCGAGATCGTGTCCGATCCCGACGGGGTACTTCGCCATGTCGCCGCCGCGCCCTTTGCGGCGGGAGAAGCGATGGCGATCGACGACCGCGTCACTGTCGCCGCCGATGCGGACGGCTTCGTTCTGTCGAATGCGCAACTCACGGCACGTCTTGATCGCACCGGGCTTGTCCGATCGCTGCTGCATGCCTCGACCGGGCGCGAGACGTTCGTATCGCCGGCTGCGCGCTTGCTGCTGCTCGATGACAGGCCGCTCGATTTCGAGGCATGGGATATCGATCCATTCGCGCTGGAGACCGCGCGCGCCGCGGCAGGCGAGGTGAGTTGCGAGGTGCTGTCGGATGGCGGGCTGCGCGGCGAAGTCCGTTTCGAGCGCGGGATCGGACGCGCGAGCCGGCTCTCCCAAGTGATCCGCCTCGATGCCGGCGCGGATCATCTCGCATTCGAGACAATCGTCGATTGGCAGGAGCGCAAGACAACGCTGAAGGTCATGTTCCCCGTGGCCTGTCACGCATCGAACGCGACCTATGAGACGATGTTCGGCGCGACCGAGCGGCCGACCCATGCCAACACCGATGCCGATGCGGCCAAGTACGAGGTGCCGGGCCATCGCTGGGCCGATCTCGCCGAGCCCGATTTCGGCGTGTCGTTGTTCAGCGCGATTGCCGTCATGGCTATTCGGCGTTTGGCAACCAGCTCGCGCTGACGCTGCTGCGCGGCTCCGAGTTGCCTGATCCACAGGCCGATATCGGACGTCACCGGATGCGCTACGCAATCTACCCCCACCAGGGTGATTGGCGCACGGCCGACACCGTCGGGCGCGCTTTGTGCTTTGAGCGTCCGATGCTCTGGGCCAAGGGGCAGCCGCGCGCGCCGCTGCGGCAGTCGTTCCTGACCGCGGCGCCGGCCAACGTGATCGTCGATACGATCAAACCCGCCGAGGATGGCGAAGGCTGGGTGGTGCGGCTCTATGAGAGTGCGGGCGTTCGTGCCGCCGCGACGCTCGATTTCGGCGTCGACATGTCGTCGGTGTGGATGAGCAACACGTTGGAAGATCGCATCGCTGCCATTCCGACCGAAGCGCGGAGCTGCAGTTTGTCGCTGCGGCCGTTCCAGATCGTAACGCTGCGGGTTTTCCGGCAGTGACACAGGCGCGCTCGGGCGATGCCGGGCGCGCCGTGCTGCGGCGTCACCAGCCCAGTTCACGCAAGTAAGCCGCGCGGGCGGCAACGCCGGTGTGGGTGAAATCGGTGAACACCCCATCCACGCCGAGACGGAAGAACTTCAGATATTCCAGGCTCGGGTCGCCGCGATAGTCGGCGGCGAGATACTTCTTCTCGTTCCGGAACGTGAAGACATGCACGAACAGGCCGAGCTTGTGCGCGTCGGCAATCACGCTGGTGGCGTCCTGCGTCGAGGCATCCGCCGTCGATCCCTTGTATGGCGTGCCGTCGGCGTTGTTGTCCTTCCACGGTGAGATCTTGTAGGGGACGATATAGGCCTTCCACGGACCGATGCCGTCGGCATAGGTCTTGATCTCCGCGAGGCCCTCGGGCGTCAGCATCGCATCGAAGGTGCGGCCGTCACCCGCGACCGTCCAGTCGTACGGACGGGAATTGGCGATGTTGTTGAGCAGCACCTTGCCGGTCTTGAAGTCGACGCCGTTGCCATCGATGAGCTGCACCTGCCGCGTTTCCAGTCCGTGGCTGCGCATATATTTCAGGCTGCCGGGCTCGAAGCTCTGAACGATGATCGGCGCGTCCTTCGCGTTGAGGCCGTTATCCCTGATGATCTTGATCAGGGCGTCCTCGAGCGGGTGGCTGCCGGGCGCGCCGCAGCCATTGGCGATCGCCTGGGCATTGTTCCAGGTCGGATTCTTGGTTTCCGGATAGACCGCGATCGGACGCCCCGTCGCCTTGCTCTTGGCTTTGGCGATGTCGATGATGCCCTGGAAACTGATGATCGGAAACTTGCCGTTGAATAGTCTTGGCCGTTCGTTGGCCGCATCATAGGTGGTGCCGGCGATCCAGCTCTTCAGCTCGTCCATGGTGAAATCGGTGATCGACCAGTCATTGGTATGGTCGTCGCCATCGACGATCAGCGCTTTCAGCACCGATTTGGGATCGGCCGGATCGATGAGGTCGGTGGGATATT
Source organism: Bradyrhizobium sp. JR3.5 (assembly GCF_054057015.1). Taxonomy (NCBI): domain Bacteria; kingdom Pseudomonadati; phylum Pseudomonadota; class Alphaproteobacteria; order Hyphomicrobiales; family Nitrobacteraceae; genus Bradyrhizobium; species Bradyrhizobium sp. JR3.5. The sequence continues at coordinate 245,502 of NZ_JBSRYV010000002.1, read as the reverse complement.
CGGCCGGCCCGCTGGTCGGCGTTTGCGCCCATTTCACCTTGACGCCAACGCCCGGCGCGGTGCGCTTGCGTTTCGCGACGTCCGCATTGGTCTTCGCCACTTCGGCGACGTTGGTGTTGTCGCCGAGCCATGGATTGTGGCGTGCCACCAGCACGCAATCCTTGGTCAAATGCAGGTCCTCTTCGAGCGCGTCGGTGCCGAGGTCGGCGGCCAGCTCATACGATGCCTCGGTCTCCTCGGGCACCAGGCCCGGCACGCCGCGATGCCCGATCACAAGCGGCTGCTTGCCGTCGACGGTCAGGAACGGCTTGGCGCCGGCCGGCGCCGGGCCGGTTTGCGCTGATGCCATCGACGGCAGCAGGACCGCCAAAGCCGCCGCACCGAGCAGCATCGCGCCAACATGCACCTTCCGTCGCGAACGAATCTGCTTCACGGCCAAGTCTCCATCTTTTGCGTGGCATCGGGGAGATGCCATGAAGGCCGAGCCCAACAGGGCCGACGCTTTTGTCTTCTTGTCGCAATCTTCTGACAGTCCGATGACTATTCGGCGAGGCGGGCCGACACAAGCTTCCGCGACGCGCCGGAGGGCGACAGTCCGCACCTCATTGCGGCTCGCGGCCGATCGCGGCGCGTTGTCAACGTTCGATCCGGACGCTCATGCCGGGTTCGAGACTGTCCGCGGCGCCTGCAGGGTCGAGACGCAGACGCAGCGTGTTGCGGTCGTGATCGCCGATCACGCGCTCGGCCTGCCAGGTGGCGAACACCCCAAGCGACCGCAATTCAGTGATGGCAGCCTTGGTGGGGGCGTCGGAGCCGTTCGGTATCACGCTCACGGTCTTGCCCATCGCAAGACCGTCGAGATGGTCCTCGCGCACGTTGAACGACAGCCATTTCTTGCCGGCCGCAGCAATCATCAGGATCGGCTGGCCCGCACGAACGTTCTCGCCCACTTCCGCGGCGATCACGCTGACCACGCCGTCGACCGGTGCGCGCAGCACCATCTTGTCGAGACGGCGCTCGAGCACTGCGACGGCGGCCGCGGCCGCCTGCACCTGCGCGTCGGCGATGGCGCGCTCCTCTTTGGTCGGCCCCGCCACACCGGCATCGTAATTGGCCTGGGACGCCGCCACGCCGGCGCGCGCTGCGGCAACGTCGTTCTCGGCCTGGTCGAGCGCCTGCTGGGTTTCAAAACTCTGGCTCGCCAGCGTGGTGATCCGCTTGAGCTGGGTCTCCACATAGTCGAGGCGCGAATTGGCCTTGGAGATCGCGGCTTTCAGCGAGTCGATTTGCTCGCGGCGTACGCCGGCATAGACGTTGTTGCGGTTCGCCACCGCGGCGGCGAGCGCGGCCCGCGCCTGCTCCGCCTGTGCGCTCAACTCGACTGCAGAGAGTTTGGCGAGGACGTCGCCCGCGTGCACCTTGGCGCCTTTCTCGACCGCGATCGACACCAGCTGGCCGTTCACTTCCGGCTCGATCCTGACCTCGGTCGAGCGGACCACGCCGACGATCGCGGGCGCCGGCGTCGCGCGGCTCCCGGCGTAGATCAGCGCGCCCGCGACGAGCACAACGGGGATCGCGACAATGGCTGCGCGCCTAGCGTTGGGCATGTTGCTGTCCTCTCTTGAACACCAGCGCGGAGATCACGGCGAGCACGAAATAGCCCAGCGCCAGGCACCACAACCTGAGCCAGTCATGCGAGACCTCCCAGATGCTGGCGCCGAGCTGGTTGATACGCACGAGGCCGTCGATCGCCGAGTCGGCCGGGAACAGCCGGCCGAGCGCCGTGGCCGCAGGGGGGATGGCCTCGCGCGGCCAGGCGAAGCCGGCGGTGAAGAACTGCGGCAGGCTGGTCGCCAGCAGCAGGATGGTCGCGTTCTCCGGCCGCGTGAACCAGGCGCCGATCGCCTGTCCCAGGAAGCTCGTCGCCAGCAGGAAGACGGTCGCCAGCGCGAAGATCTGCGGCAGATGGCCCAGCGTCGAGAAGCCATAGATCCGCGGCAGCACGATCAGATAGAGCGCGAGCGCCGGCAGATAGATGGTCAGATGGGCAACGCCGCGCCCGAACACGCCCGCGACCGTGTTGCGGGAATTCGCCAGCGCCGTGCCGGTCAGCATCGCGGCGCCGATTAGCAGCGTCTGTTGCAGGATCAGGATGAACGCCGCCGGCACGATGTAACTCGCATAGCCGCCGACCGGGTTGAAGATCGGTTGCAGCAGGACGTTGGCCGGGCTGAGGCTCGCCAGCTTCGCCTTGACGAGACTCCCGTCGGCGCGGGCGCCCCGCGACACCAGTTCGGATGTCAGCGTGCCGATCGCGGTGGCGACCGCGCCTGCGGTCGACCGGAAGATGAACAGATAGGTGGCGTCGGCGTAGACCGGAATGTGCGCGGTGAGGCCCTTGAGCACGTCGCGTTCGGTGCCGGGCGGAATCTGCACGGCGGCAAATGCATAGCCGCGGTCGATGGCGGTGCTTGCCTCCGCAAGGGTGCGGGCGCGAACCGTCACGCTCAATGTGCCGCTGGCATCGAGCGTCTCGACGATCTGGCGTGAGAGATCGCTGAGATCATTGTCGACGACCGCGATCGGCAGCTTGCGGAGGATCTGGTTCAGATAAGGCTGCGGATAATAGATGCCGTAGACCAGCGGCGCGAGGAACAGCAGGCTGAAGGCGCTGCGCGTTCCGAGCACGCGCCGCCACTCCGCCGCGAAGGCGCCACCGACGCCTGCTGGCGCCGGCTCGCTCGCTGGCGGCTCCTCGGGCTGTGCCGTCGCAAACCAGCCCCGGCGCGTCAGGCTCGCCATGCGCAGCAATGCGAGCGCGGCAAACAGCAACGTGAGGCCTGCGAGCGCCGCGAAGGGAATTGCCGATTCCGAGGCCGGCAATCCGCGCGCCGCTTGTCCCATCAGCACCGACATATACCAGCGCAGCGGCAGGATCGCGCTCCAGACCTGCGCAAACGTATTCATGCCGATGGTGGGAAAGCCGACACCGGCATAGCCGAAGGCAGGGGAGGCGATCAGGCCGGCAAGGCCGAGCCCCGTCGCGAGGTCGCCGACCAAAAGCTGCAGCAGGGCGCCGAGCGACAGATATGCGATGATCAGAAGCAGGCCCGCCGCGATTATCAGCAGCACATCGCCCTTGAAGGGAATCTGCAGCACGCCTTCGAGGATCAGCGGCTGGGCCAGCATGATCAGGATGAAGGTCACGAACAGCGGCGCCAGCTTGCCGGCGAGCGCGGCGATCGGATCGCCGCCGGCGCTTTCGAGCCACTCGCGCGCGTTGCGGCGGCGGAATTCGGAGCCGACCGAATAGCCCGCGGCGAGCGTGATCACGACGTGGATAATCGTCGGCAGCAACGCACGCAGCAGGAATTGCGCGTAGTTCTTCTGCGGATTGACCAGCGCGATGGTCTCCGCGGAAAGCGTTCCCATCGACGCCGGGGCGGGGGCGGCGCGATTGGCGGGAGCGGCCGCGCTCGCGGCGACGGACAGCACATCGTTCAGGCCCGACGACGCGATGCCGGCCGCGGTCAGGAATTGCTGGTTGTAGAAGCCGACGACCTGCGGGCGGCGATCGGCCTTCAGGTCGCGTTCGAAATTCGGCGGTATGAAGATCGCCGAAATCGCCTTGCCCGACCGGATGTCCTGTACGGCTGACGACAGCGAGCCGGAATCGTCGACGATTCTGAGACTCGGCGACGCCGCGACCTGCTGCGTCAGCGCCCGCGAAGTATCCGACTTGTCGGTGTCGACGATCGTGACGCCAAGGCCCCGGATCACCGGTTGGCTGAACACGGCCGTGAGCACCACGAAGGCGAACAGCGGCACGCCGAAGACCAAGAGCAATGCCACGCGGTCGCGCAACAGCCACTGGCATTCGCGCTGTGCGACCCGCCAGAATCCGGGCTTTGAGGCCAGCCTCATTGGCGTGACCGCCAGTCGAGATAGGCGCTCATTCCGGGCCGCAGCTCAGGCAGCGGCTGCACCGGATAGGCGCGGATCGAGAACGTCCGCAAATCGAAATCGCCGGTGGCGCGGGTCGCCCGCCAGCTTGCATATTCGCCCTTGGTGGCGATCAGCTTGACCTCGACCGTGACATGACGGTCGTCGAGCGCCGGAATCCGGACGTCGAACTTGTCGCCGACCTTCAGTCCCTTCACCAGATCCTCGCGCAGATCGAAATGGATCCAGAGATCGCCGAGATTGATCAGCGTCGCCAGCGGCACGCCCGGCGAGACGAACTCGCCCGGCTCGACGTTGCGCTGATAGACCTGTGCCGCGACCGGCGCGTAGACCGCGAGCTGATCGATCACCGACTGGACGCTCTGAATGTCGGCTTCGGCTTTTTCGACATTGGCTTTCGCGATCGCGCGTTCTTCCTTGGTGTAGCCGTTGACCGCCTGCTCATAGGCCGATTTCGCCTGGTCGAGCCCGCGCTCGGCTTCGTGCAGCGCATCGGTGGTCTGGTCGAGACGGGCTTGCGGCGCGTTGCCTTGCTCGGTCAGTGTCTTGGCGCGATCGAAGGTCTTCTGCGCCAGCACCTGCGCGGCCTCCGCGCGCTCCATTTCCGCCTTCCGCGCGGCAATGGTTTCCACTCGCGTTCCAACCATGACGTTGGCGAGTTGCGCGTCTGCAACGGCCTTGGCGGCGCGCATCTGGTCTTGCTTTGCAAGCGTTTCCGGATTGTCGATGCGCACCAGGACGGCGCCCGCGGGCACGTTCTGGCCTCGCTCGACCGGGATGTCCTTGACCCGTCCGTCGACGCGCGCGGCGATATCGAGCCGCGTTGCATCGACCTCGCCCTGCACGAGCAGCGGCTCGGGCCGCAGCAGATAATACACCGACAGCGCAACGATGATCGCTGCAACGACGCCGACAATGATGGCCGGCATGCGCATCGCGGCGTGCGCATAGTCCTGCCGCGCTGCTTGTGGTGGCTCCGACGTGCTTCGGCTCTCGTTACCAGAAGGTGACACGTCCATAGCTGACCCCACATTGGCTCATGACGAGGATAGTCATTCACTATGGCGTGGATGTTAAATCCTGCCAACCTCGGCAGCCTGTCCGATCCGGCTCGAATTTGACCGGAGCAACCGCGTCCGGTGCTGCGCAAGCGATATCGCTTCGATGTGCGCCGCATCGACGCGCGGTTGCATGCACAATTCCAGCGGCGGGCGCTTGAAGCGCGAAGCTCGCGTGCTCGCTGCATGTGACCAACCATCCCGCAGTGAACCCAGGTTCCGCCCAGGTTCGCGCCTGCGACCGCCAGCGTGCCCGCTGACTTTCGCGCCGCTGCCGCGTGGCCCGAGCAGGCCGCCATTGCGGGCCGCGCATGGCATCGCCGGTCACACGGATATTTGAAGCCCCGCGCCCGAATAAATCGCATCCGATTAAATCGGGATACTTGAAGGCCGGTCGCGCGATGCCTTTATCAGGCGCGAGCGAATTAATCGTATGCGATGTAAATCGCGGGAGCGTTACCATGACTACCAGGATTTCCCACGTCGCCAGGACGTTCAGAACCACGACGTTCAGAACTGTCGCGCTGGCTGTGGCGCTGTCGGCCATCACGGCGACGGCGGCCTCGGCGCAGGCCGCGATCTCCGAGCCGGCCGCTTATCAGGCGCTGTATCCGTACCGGGACGTGCTCAACAACGGCGCGCCGACGCCGGCGGCCAGGCTGGTGCTGCTGCCGCCCGCCGTGCTGCAGGCGCTGCAGGCGCGGGAGAGCGGCATCGGCGTCGTTCATGTGCCGCGGCGCAGTTCGCATCGTGCCGGGCGCTGAGGCCCAGCAAAGAGAATGTGCGTCGATCGACCCACATCCTCAAACCGGATCAGACCAGCTCTCGCGTCTGTGATTGAATGATAAAAACCATTCTATTGATCGCCGGCGCGGCTCGACTACGTCGAAATTGAGTGGCTTCCCCTCATGACGGAGACGTTCCATGACCAATCAGATCGACGACCTCTCAAGGTACTATCGCTATGAGCTCGTGCACGGCGACCATGCCGATTTCATCGCCTATCAACGCAACCAGGGCGACGGCGTCTGGCAGACGTATTCGACCTGGATGATCCCGCGCGCGAATGGCGAATAGTGCCGGCTGACGCGGGCGATTACCGGGACCTGCCGCGGAAAGAAAAATGCGCCCGGTGCCGGCCGGGCGCATTTCTTGTTGGCTGTCATCGGGCGCACATCCGGGCGACCCGCTCGCGGCGGCGTGCTCGTCAGTTCGACTTCACCAGCGGGCAGCCGCCCTTGTCGAGCGGACGGAACGCTTCGTCGCCGGGCACGGTGGCGATCAGCTTGTAGAGATCCCACTCGCCCTTGGATTCCTCGGGCTTCTTGGTCTCGAACAGGTACATGTCGTGCACCATGCGGCCGTCGATCCGGATATGGCCGTTCTTGGCAAAGAAGTCGTTGACCGGCGTCTTGCGCATCTGCTCCATCACCTTCGGCGCCTCGTCGGTGCCGATGGCTTCGATCGCCTTCAGGTAATGCGTGGTCGCCGAGTAGAGGCCGGCCTGGATCATGGTCGGCATGTGGCCGACCTTCTCGTTGAAGCGCTTCGAGAAGGCGCGGGTCTCGTCGTTCATGTCCCAGTAGAAGGCGTCGGTGACGATCAGGCCTTGTGTCGCCTTCAGGCCCAGTGCGTGGGTGTCGGTGATTTCCATCAGCAGCGCGATCAACTTCTGGCCGCCCTGGGTCAGGCCGAACTCGGCGGCCTGCTTCAGCGCGGTGGTGGTGTCGCCGCCGGCATTCGCCAGCGCCACGACCTTGGCCTTGGAAGCCTGCGCCTGCAGCAGGAAGGACGAGAAGTCCGACGAGTTGAGGGGATGGCGCACGTCGCCCAAGACCTTGCCGCCGGTCTCCTTGACGACGTTGGCGGCGTCGCGCTCCAGCGCCATGCCGAAGGCGTAGTCGGCGGTGACGAAGAACCAGGTGTCGTCGCCGCGCTTGACCATCGCCTTGCCGGCGACGTTCGACAGCGCGTAGGTGTCGTAAGTCCAGTGCACCGTGTTGGGCGAGCAGGCGGTGCCGGTGATATCGGAGGAGCCGCCGCCGGAATTGATGTGGATCTTGTTCTTCTCGCGGGTCAGCGCCGAGATCGGCAGCGCGACCGACGAGGTCGGCACGTCGAGGATCGCATCGACCTTCTCGTTGTCGTACCAGTTGCGCGCGATGCTGACGCCGACGTCGGGCTTGTTTTGATGATCGGCCACGACGACCTGGATCGGCTTGCCCTTCACCTTGCCGCCGTAATCTGCGACCGCCATCTCGACCGCGGCGACCGAGCCCTTGCCGGTGGCGTCCGCATAGAGGCTCGACATGTCGGTGAGCACGCCGAGCTTGACGACGTCGTCGGAGATCTGGGCGTTCGCCGCGGTGCCGGAGACCGCGAGCGCGAGGCCGGCCGCTGCTGCGGCCAAGAGCGATTTCATCGTGTTTCTCTCCCTGATCTTTTCCTTGGGGGTTGCTTCCACGAGGCACCTTCTATCCGGTGCGCCAACCTGTCGCAAAGACGACTTTTTGGGCATGCGTGGGGCGCGCGGCGGATGGAACGCCGCGATCTGCGTCCTACAGCGCCGGTAGCGCGGTGACGGCGGCCTTGATGGTGCCGTCGGTCTCCACGATCACCCGCAGCGTCTTCGAATCGAACGCGATGCCGGCAAGCCGGATGCTGTTGACGTCGGCGTCGACGCGGATGCCTTCCTCGTTCTTCTGCAGGTCGGCGATGGCGGCGGTGATCTTCCGCTGCGCGTTGGTTGCGAATGGCTTCAGGTCGACGACCAGCCGGTCGGCGAGCGCCTGCTGCAAATGCGGGATCGCCGCGCGCGCGGCGGCGCCGAGCAGGCCGAACGCGGCTTCGGACTCGACCGCCAGCTCGACGTCGGTCAGCCGCAGCGTCTGCGCCGCCTGGTCGAGCCGCGGCCGACCCCAGATGTGCACGGTCGCCTCGGCGCCGAAGCCGAAGAAGCTCTTCTTCTCCTTGGCGTGCACCAGAAGCGAGATCAAAAGCCGGTCGCCGGAGGCGGCGATGCCCGCACTCTTGACGGTCACGTCGACCGGGCCGGAGCCGTCCTCGGGGAAGGTCTTGCCCTTCAACTGCGCCTCGACGAGTTGCGTCAGCGTGGTGAAGGACATGTCGACCGGCAGGCCGACCGCGACCTGGCTCGGCATCGGCGGCACGATCGAGAGCTTATCGGGGAACGGGCAGTTCGGCGTGGTCTGCGTCTCCGTGATCCGCGTCTCGGCCTCGATCCCCATGGTCAGGATCAGCGAGGACGCATCGACCTTCGGCTGCGCCGCGATCGCGCGGGTCGGCCGCAGCTCGAGCCACATCGGCGGCATCGACGCGGTGCCGCCGGTGCCCTGCAGCGGGATCGAGCGGCAGGCCTTGACCCATTGCGTGCGGGCGGCGTTCTGGAACACCGGGTCGTTGTGCAAGCGCGCCTCGACCGCGGAAATCTGGTCGGCGACCGCCCTGTCGATGACAGGCTTGACCCTGGGCCGGCACGCTGATGCGGACGCCGGCGGCCGACAGGCTGGTCTCGCCGAGATTGACCTGCGCCTGCAGGTTCGGCTCGATCCGCCAGGACGCGCCGAGCTTCGGCCGCGCGGTCAGCGTGACGCTGCCCTTGATGTCGGCATTGGCGTTGATGTTCTTGATGTTCACGGCGCCGATCTGCTTGGCGACATTGCCGCCGAGCAGGCTGCCGAGCGCGTCGCTGACCGCGCCGGTCGCCTTCGCGGACAGCGAGCCGGTGACCTTGAGCGTGCCGTTGATCGGGGTCGTCAGCGTCAGCACGTCCTGCGCGCCGGTCGCCGCGATCGGCCCGCGCGAGGCGGTCCAGCCGATGTCGGCATTTTGCAGGATCTGCTGAACCGGGTTGTCGGCCTTGCCGCCGAAGGTCTTCGGCGCGCCGCGTTCGGCGGCATCGCGGATCGCCGACAGCGCGACCGAGACCTGCGCCACGACCGTCGAGGAGCGCGGCGCCTGCGGCAGCGGTGGCAGCTGCACGAGCGGCGGCGTCTGCACCGTGACGCTCGGCGCGAGCCAGTCCATGGCCTTGAGGCTGATCGCGAACGAGATGAGCACCACCGTGAGCCCGAGCGCGATCGTTCTTGGATGCATCGGTAGACGCATCATTCCCCCGGATGAAATCAACTTGACGGGTTTGTACAGGCCCGCCGACGAGGGCGCCAGTGTGGCGGGATCAAGCTGCTTCGGGGGCGGAGACGGGCAGGTCGCCCGACATCACCTGTAAGTTAACGATCCGGACGTTAACGATTATGAACGCGACGACGGTCCCGGCATGATGCCGGAGCCGTCGTCAATGTCTGAATGTGTCGGGGCTAGCGGACGGCCGAGCCGAGGTCGGCGCGGCGGTCGGTCATCGGCAGCACGATCACCTTGGTGCCGACGTTGACCCGCGAATAGAGGTCGGTGACGTCCTCATTGGTGAGGCGCAGGCAGCCGGAGGAGACGTGGGTGCCGATCGTCTCCGGCGCGTTGGTGCCGTGGATGCGGTACACGGTGCCGCCGAGATACATGGCGCGGGCGCCGAGCGGGTTGCCCGGGCCTCCGGCCATGTGGCGCGGCAGATAGGGCTGGCGGGCGATCATTTCCGGCGGCGGGGTCCAATCCGGCCACTCCGCCTTCTTGGTGATGGTCTGGGTCCCCGACCAGGTGAAGCCGTCGCGGCCGACGCCGATGCCGTAGCGCATGGCCTGGCCGCCTCCGAGCACGAGATAGAGATAGGTGTGCGGGGTATCGATGATGATGGTGCCGGGGGCCTCGCGGGTCGGATAGGCGACGACCTGGCGGCGCAGCCGGGCGGGCAATTCGACGGAACGGTCTTCGTCCCGCGCCTGCGGCATCGACTGCACCGGCGGCTGCACCGCCTCGGTCGGCGGCGTCAGGATGAAGGGGAAGATCGGCAGCGGAGCGGCCGCGGCGGCGTTCGAGAAAGCGACGGCGCCAACCGCCAGCGCACCGAAGGCGGCGGCAGCGAGACGTGCGTTCAGCTTGATGGAATTGAACATTGTCGACCCCTGTTGTTTGCGCCCTGCGCGCCAGTTCCGGCGCGTCGTTGGGTCAAACCAGTACAGGTGAGGCGTTTCAGGACGTTTGCACGAAATCGCCAAAATGGTTTCGTGCCGTTAGGGATTTGTTTCGTCGGTGTTTCGTCGCAGGGTTAAGGGCGCGTTGCCGGGAGGGCTGTCCCATCCCAAGACATCGTTCCCGGCACGGCACTTGCTGTCCAACGGCGGTGGTTTGGAATGGAGTGGAAATCATGCCAGCGCCTTCGATCGGGAGCATGCTGGATCAGCAGAAAGGCTTTGGTCCCGGGTTCGATTTTCTCCGCGTTGCGCTCGCGATCTCCGTCGTCGCGGGGCATACGTCCTATGTTGCTACCGGTCGCGGCGACACCGATCCGACGTGGATCCTCTGGTTTCCGCAATTTGCCATCCTCGTGATGTTTTTCGCATTGAGCGGATTCCTGATCGCCGCAAGCGGGCTGCGGCTCAGCCTGAAGGAATTCCTGATCAATCGCGGAATGCGGATCATTCCGGCGCTCGCGGTCGAGATCGTGCTGTCGGCGCTGATCCTCGGGCCGATCCTCACCACGCTGCCGCTCTGGGACTATTTCACCAGCGCCGGCACCTGGAAATATTTCACGAACGTCGTCGGCCTCGTGAACTACACGCTGCCGGGCGTGTTCGCGGGCAATCCCGCGCCGGAGGTCAACAGTTCGCTGTGGACCGTGCCGTTCGAATATGGCTGCTACGCGGTGATGGCGGTCATCATGACGCTGGGGCTGCTGCGCAGGCCGGCGCTGATCGTGCTCGGCGTCGTCGTCCTGGTCGGCATCGGCTTTGCCGTGCAGATCACGGGCCATGCCGCAACGCCGTCGCAACTGCCTCCGGGCGTCGCCGGCTCGCTGTATGACAAGATCTTCAGCACGGCGCTGTTCCTCGGGCGCGGCGCGAAACTGCCGGTTGCCTGCCTGCTCGGGATCGCGATCTACCTTTACCGCGACCGCATTCCCTATGACGGGCGCATTCTCGCCGTCTGCTGCGCGCTCTGCCTCGGAGCAGCACTGCTCGGACCGGCAGCCTGGATCACCCAGCCCGTCCTCAATGCCGTCATTGCTCCGGCGCTGGTCTACATCACCGTGTTCCTCGGTGTCTCGAAGCTGCCGCGGCTGCCGCTGTTTTCAAGGGGCGACTATTCCTACGGGATCTATTTGTACGGTTTTCCGGTGCAGCAGGTGGTGAAGGTGTGGCTGCCGAACGCGTCGCTGATTGTCCAGTTCGCCGTCGCGCTGGTGCTGATCACCGCGTTCGCGGCGTTCTCCTGGCACTGGATCGAGAAGCCGGTCCTGAGGCTGCGCCGCCATTTCTCGTTCGTGGCGCGCAAGCGGCTCGAGCCGGAGGATATGGTCGAGATGCTCGACGGGACCGGGCCGCTAGCCGTCAGCGGCAGCCCGAGCAGGCGATCTTCCTGACGAGCAGCAACAGCGTCGCCGGCGCTCAGAGGTGAAAGTATCCGGCCAGTCCATCCCACAGCAGCTTGGCCGCGGTGATGACGAGAATGGCGTAGCAGGCGCGGTACAGCGCCCGCTGGTCGAGGCGTTCGTGCAGCCGCCAACCGGACCAGACGCCGACCGGCACGGCCGGCACGCAAAGCGCCATCAGCATCCAGAGACTTCGCGACGGCGTGGCGAGCACCAGCCACGGACCGGCCTTCAGGAGGTTGCCGACCGTGAAGAACAGGCTGGTGGTGCCGGCGTAAAGCGCCTTCGACATGCCGAGCGGCAGCAGATAGATCGCGAGCGGCGGCCCGCCTGAATGTGCGACCATCGTAGTGACGCCGGAGGAGAGCCCGGCGAACGTCGCCTTGATCGTCGAGCGCGGCCGCGGCTTGATCTCGCCGCCGCCGATGAACCACAGCGCGGCGAACACCAGCGTCACCAGGCCCATCACGATCTCGACGGCATGCCGGTCGAGATCGCGCAGCGCGAAATAGCCGAGAACGACGCCGACCACGAGCGCCGGCAGCAGCATCGCGAGGTCGACGCGCGACCAGGTGCTCGGACGCCAGAAACGCAGCGCCGTAAGGTCCATGAAAATGAACAATGGCGCAAGCAGTGCGCCGGCCGCAATCGGGTCCATCGCGAGCGAGAGCAGCGGGATGCCGACAATGGCAAAGCCGCCGCCGAACGCGCCCTTCATGAAGGAGATCAGGAACACGCCGGCCAGTGCGACCGCGAGCACGAACGGCGCGGGCAGGTCTGCGATGAGGGATGCGATCATAGTGTGGCGCAACATGGGGGCGTACGCATGCAGGCGCAATCCAAACATTGCTCTCGGTGCAATTGGTGTGCCCGAGCGGGCTAGCCGGCGCGTATCCTCGGCAGGCCCGACCTGTCGCCGTTGATCACCGCGCGGCGGTCGGAGACGGCGTGATGGAATTGCTCGAGTGTCAGCCCGATCGCCGAGAGATCGCCGTCCTCGATCGCGCCGTCGTCGTAGCAATCGAGCGCCTCACGCAGCAGCGCGTCCGCATCGCTCTGCATTGCCGCGAGCTCCTCCGGCGTCTCGGCGCCGCGCACCCGCGAGATCAGCGTCAGCAGACCGTCGCGATGGGTGATGTAACGCTCGCGCTCGTCGCGTTTCACGTAGTGCCGCAGCCAGGCGCCCGCCGTGCCGAGGCCGGAGACCAGCAGGATGCCGCCCCAGATGTAGTCGGAGTATTTTTCGAGAAAGGTGCGCTCGGTGCCGTCGATATAGGCGGCCGCGCCCTGATGCGCCGGCAGCGCGGCATCCTTGTCGGTGTCCGGCTTCTCGATCTTGGCGGCAGCCGGCAGGTCGCGCGCGACCTGAAGCCGCTGCGTGAACAACTGCCGATCGAGTGCGCCGACGGTTGCCTCGTGCAGCGCATGTTGCGCGATGATGAGGTGATTGACACCGACGGTCTCGATCTTGTCCTCGGGCCGGGCCGGCGAAGAGGAGAAGATGCTGCCCGCGATTTCCTCGGACTCATAGAGCGGATGCTTCTGCGCGATCGCTTCCGAGACATCGACGGGAAGGAATTTCGGTTCGCCGCGCGCCGCGGCTGTCGCCGCGATCGCTTCCGCCGTGATCTTGCTCTCGAGCGGCCCGACGGTCATGTAGGCGTCGAGCGAGGGATCGCGCGCGAGATCGGCGACCTTGTTGACGGCGAACTGGCTGATCGCAACCTTGTCGGGGTTGATGCCGGACTCGGTCAGGATCACGCGCAGCAGCGTGACGTTGGCCGGGGTGCTGCCGATGACACCGACCTTGCGGCCCGGGAGATCGTCGATGCTCTTGATCTTCGCAGACCGCGGCTTGCCTTTCCCGCCCGACGGTGCCCACAGCACAACGACATTCTTGCGCAGAATCGCAACCACCTCGGCGCTCGCCGGCAGACTGAGATCGCCGCGCACGACCGCGAGGTCGACCTTGTTCGCGGTGAACAGCGCGATGCTTTCGGCGACTCCCTGTGTCGTGACCGGCTTCAGCCGCACCGAATTGCCGTCACGCGCAAAGGCCTGCGCGAACGCCTGGATGAGCTTGACGTCGTCACTGCCGGTCGGGCCGACCGCGATCTTCAGCGTCACCGGACGCAGCCCGTAGAACAGCAGCCCTGCGGCGACGGCAAACACGAAGATGCCGGCCGCCAGGATCAGGAGCGACGAGTTTCGCCGTCTGAGCCTGCGGCGCGCGGTGCCGGAATGTTCACTCTGCTGCTCTGACATCTGGCTGTCATGTTACACGAAAAACCGGCAGTTCGTCGTGAAAATCAACCTAACATTTCGATGACGTCATACGTTTGAAACATCCATGTCAGAACGTCGTGCGAGCAGAATCAAGATTAACGATTTGGGTCTCCTGCGATGCGCATACTCGTTGCGACCGATGCCTGGCATCCGCAAGTCAACGGCGTGGTCCGGACGCTGACGTCGCTTGCGCGCAGCGCAGCGACCCTCGGCGCCGAGATCGAATTCCTCACCCCCGACGGCTTCCGTTCGGTCGGCGTGCCGACCTATCCGGGCCTGCGCATGGCGCTGCCGAACCGCCGCGAGATCGCGCGCCGGATCGAGGAGGTCGCGCCCGAGGCGATCCACATCGCGACCGAAGGACCGATCGGCTGGGCGGTGCGCGGCTATTGCCAGCGCAACAAGCTCGCCTTCACCACCTCCTATACAACGCGCTTCCCGGAATATGTTTCAGTGCGTACCGGCATTCCCGACGGCGTCGGCTATGCCGTGCTGCGCCACTTCCACGCGGCCGGATCGATGACGATGGTCGCGACCGACTCGCTGCGATCAGAGCTTGCCGAGCGCGGCTTCCGCAAGCTCGGCTTCTGGACTCGCGGCGTCGACACCAAAATCTTCAATCCCGACCAGCCAGCGCTGCTCGACCTGCCGCGGCCGATCTTCATGACCATGGGTCGCGTCGCAGTGGAGAAGAATCTCGACGCCTTCCTGTCGCTGGATCTGCCGGGCTCCAAGGTCGTGGTCGGCGATGGCCCGCAACGGGCCGCGCTGGAACATAAATATCCCGACGCGATTTTCCTCGGCGAGAAGAAGGGCCAGGATCTGACCTCGCACCTCGCCGCCGCCGACGTCTTCGTGTTCCCGAGCCTGACCGACACCTTCGGCGTCGTGCAGCTCGAGGCGCTGGCCTGCGGCACGCCGGTCGCGGCGTTCCCGGTCACCGGCCCGAAGGACGTCATCGCGGATCATCCGATCGGCGCGATCGACAACAATCTGCGCAGCGCCTGCCTGCGCGCGCTGAATATGTCGCGCGCCGACTGCCGCAATTTTGCGTTGGAGCGTTCCTGGGAAAACAGTGCGCGTCAGTTCATCGGCAATCTGGCCACGTTGCAGCCGAGCCGCGCGCCGCGGCCCGCCCGCCGCGTTGCCGGCCGCAGTGCGGTTCCGAATTAACAGCTCAAACGAACGAAAGACGAGAGACCTATCTATGGCTGAAATCATCAAGCTGGGCGCCGACCGTTCCATGGACTTCGACCGCGAAACGGTCGAGCAGGCCTATGACCGCTGGGCGCCGATCTACGACCTCGTGTTCGGCGGCGTGTTCAGCAAGGGCCGGCAGGCTGCGATCCAGGCCACCAACAAGATCGGCGGCCGTGTGCTCGAGGTCGGCGTCGGCACCGGCATCTCGCTGCCGCTCTATAGCCAGAATGTGCGCATCTTCGGCACCGATATCTCCGAGGCGATGCTGGAGAAGGCCAAGAAGCGGGTATCTGAGCAGGGCCTGAAGAATGTCGAGGGCCTCGCGGTGATGGACGCCGAGAAGCTCGAATTTCCCGACGATTCGTTCGACGTGGTGATGGCGCAGTACGTGCTGTCCGCGGTGCCGAACCCGGAAGCCGCGCTCGACGAGTTCGCCCGCGTGGTGCGTCCGGGCGGCGAGCTGATCATCCTGACCCGCGTCAGCGCCGATGCCGGCGTCCGCCGCTTCATCGAGCAGAAGCTGCAGCCGGTGGTGCGCCCGCTCGGGTTCCGGACCGCCGAATTCGCCTGGTCGCGCTACACCAAGTGGCTGGCCGGCGCGCGCGGCATGGAGCTCGCGGAGCGCCGCCTGATCCCGCCGCTCGGCCACTTCTCGCTTGTCCGCTTCCGCAAGGCGGACGTCGCCAAAGCCGCCTGAGGCGGTTGACCAGGCGGCTCAGCCCGCCGGTCCTCCGGGTGAGGTGGCGCAGAGCGCGCCCCCAGCCAGGAGGCTACGATCTCCTTCGCCTCATCCCCGCAGACCTCGCCGGGATGAGGCAAGACCCTTCCCCGGTTGCGTCAAGGCGTCGCTCCGCATTGTCATATGTCATTATGATGATGTCACACGCGGTACATCGAATCCCTGTAAATCCTGTCCCGAAAGATGTTGGGGGAACCAATGATCAAGAATTTTCTGCAAGAGCTGCGTACCCAGCGCTGGGATGACCATCGCTTCTACCATCACAGCCGGATCAACCAGAGCCTGCACTTCGTCAGCGCGCTGAGCTTCCTGTTCGCCTATGTGATGCTGTTCTTCGATCCGGTCGTGTCGGCACTGGTCGGCTGGCTGGTCTCGATGACCTCGCGCCAGGCCGGTCACTTCTTCTTCGAGCCGAAGGGGTATGACCACGTCAACCAGGCGACCCACGAGCACAAGGAAGACATCAAGGTCGGCTACAACCTGCAGCGCAAGGTCGTGCTGATGGCGATCTGGGCGCTGTCGCCGATGGTGCTGTACTTCGATCCGACCCTGTTCGGCCTGTTCAAGCCCTGGGTCACGATGGGCGACTTCACCCGTCAGGTGGCCAAGGTCTGGCTCGTGGTCGGCATCGGCGGCCTCCTGTTCCGAACCATCCACCTGTTCTTCATCCGCGACATCGAGACCGGCCTCGTCTGGATGACCAAGATCGTCACCGACCCCTTCAACGACCTGAAGCTCTACCACAAGGCGCCGCTGTTCCTGATGAAGGGCGAGCTGATCGATCCGGGTCTCGAGAAGCACGTCAAGCACGCCTGATCGTTGCTCCAATATCTTTCCGATATGCGTCATGCCCGGGCTTGTCCCGGGCATCTACGTCTTGGGGCGTCGCAACCACAAGGTCTCGTCTTGAAGCTTCTCGTCTGTGCACTCTCTTCACCTCGCCCCGCGTGCGGGGAGAGGTCGGATTGCATCGCCAGATGCAATCCGGGTGAGGGGGGCTCACCGCAAGTCCGTCTGTTACCGATTTTGTGGATGCGGCCCCTCACCCCAACCCTCTCCCCGCAAGGGCGGGGCGAGGGAGCGCGAGAGCGGTGGCTCGCCTCAGCGCCCGAACCTCACGGCGACCATCTCTTTCAGGATCTGCCGCTTGATGTTCTTGTTGGTGAGACCTTCCTTGTGCCACCACCAGGCGTCGCGCTTCATCTTCTCGGCTGCCGCGACGAAGCGGTCGGCGACCTCGGCGAAGTCGGCATCGGTGTAGTTCAGGCTGAAGATCAGCCGGCCGGTGCCGACCCAGCTCAGCGCCAGTCCCTCGGCCCGCAGATAGTATTGCAGCATCCAGTTGTAGCGGGACGGCTCGGTGTAATAGACCGTCCAGATCGACGAGATGTTGCCGACCCGAACCGGCAGGTCCTGCGCTTTGAGCCGGTCGTTGAGCGCCGTGGCGCGGCCGTTCCAGGTCTCGTCGAGCCCGTTGTAGATCGAGCGGAAGTTCGGGCTGGCGAGCCGGCTCAAAAACTCGTCCATCGCCGTCATCACATAGGGATGCGAGTTGAAGGTGCCGCGGGCAAAGCAGATGTCGGCCGGCCGGTCGTCGCGGAAGCGCCGCATCAAATCCTTGCGGCCGCAGACCACGCCGACCGGAAGCCCGCCGGCAAGGCTCTTGCCGTAGGTCGCCATGTCGGCCTTGACGCCGAAATATTCCTGGGCGCCGCCGGCGGCGAGGCGGAAGCCGACGAACACCTCATCGAAGATCAGCACGATGCCGCGCTCGGTGCAGACCTCGCGCAGTTTCTTCAGCCATTCGGTGTAGGCGGCGCGGTCGTATCTCGAGGAGCGCGACGAATCGACCAGCGCGGAATCGCCGGGCGCGTTGCCGTTCGGATGCAGCGCCTGCAGCGGATTGACCAGCACGCAGGCGATGTCCTTGCGGGTGCGCAGCACGTGCAGGGTCTTCTCCGACATGTCGGCGAGCGTGTAGGTCTCGTGCGGCGACACCGGATTGCCGACGCCGGGCTGCACCTCGCCCCACCAGCCGTGATAGGCGCCGGCGAAACGCACCAGGTGGGTCCGCTTGGTGTGGTAGCGCGCGAGCCGCACCGCCTGCATCACGGCCTCGGTGCCGGACATGTGGAACGAGACCTCGTCGAGGCCCGAGATCTCGCAGAGGCGCTTGACGTTGTCGGCAATGATCGGGTGGTAGGGGCCGAGCACGGGGCCGAGCGCGTGGGCACGCTTCTCCCCCTCGGCGATGCACTCCTTGTAAAAGTCGTTGCCGAAGATGTTGACGCCGTAGGAGCCGGTCAGGTCGTAGAACACATTGCCGTCGAGGTCGGTGACGGTGACGCCGCTGGAGGCCTCGACGAAGGCCGAGGTGCCGAGATGCTCGCGCACCAGGCGGCTGTACTGGAACGGCACGCGGTAGGTTTCGGTGAACTGCAGGTCGGAGATCCGCTCCGTCACCTCGGCGGTCAGCGCGCGGCCCTTGGGATAGCGATCCGCGTAGAGGCCGGCGAGGCGGAAGAAGCCGTCCTGCCGCTGCATCGCGACGTCCTTCGGTGCTCCGTCGGAGCGGAAGAATTCGTCGATGTCGAATTCGTAGTGCGGCACCATGCGCGCCACCATCTTGGACATCTTGGAATGTCCGGTCAGCGAGCGGTGCTTGGCCCGCGACAGCGCGAGGCGGGCCTGAATTTTGGGGAAGGCTGCGGCGGCGCCGGCAAGCGCGGCGGCGGACAGCGAGAGAATCGGAAGGGATGTTTCCATGACAGAAGCGCTAGCCTCGGCACCTAACAAATTCATGACAGTCAAGGGCCTGATCTCGGCATTCACCCAGCAGGAAGACCTCAATTTCCTGCTAACCAACCGGATTCCGCGGGCGGCGATCACCCGCTTCATGGGCTGGTTCTCCAAGGTCGAGAACCCCCTGGTGCGCGACGCCTCGATCGCCTGCTGGAAGCTGTTCTCCGACCTCGATCTGTCCGAGGCGAAGAAGACCGAGTTCAAGAGTTTGCACGATTGCTTTACCCGCGAGCTCAAGCCCGGCCTGCGCCCGGCGGTGGCCGATCCCGCCATCATCGCGAGCCCGTCGGACGCGATCATCGGCGCGCATGGGCGGATCGAGGATGGGCAGTTGTTCCAGGTCAAGGGCGCGCCCTATTCGCTGCTCGATCTGGTCGGCGATCCCGCGCTGGTCGAGCAGCACAGCAACGGCCGCTTCGTCACGCTGCGGCTGACCTCCAGCATGTATCACCGCTTTCCACGCGCCGTACGATCTTGCGATCGACAAGGTCACGTTCATTCATGGCGACGTCTGGAACGTCAATCCGATCGCGCTGAAGCGGATCGAGCGGCTGTTCTGCAAGAACGAGCGCGCGGTGCTGCGCGCGAAGCTTCCAACCGGCGAGGCGCTGACACTGGTTCCGGTCGCCGCCATCCTGGTGGCGAGCCTCCGCCTGCATTTTCTCGACGTCACGCTGAATGCGCAGTCGAGGGGCCCGGTGGATTTCCGCTGTGACGCGCATGTCAAGAAGGGCGATGAACTCGGCTGGTTCGAGCACGGCTCGACCATCATTGTCCTCGCGCCCGGCAATTTCGAATTCTGCGACAATGTCGCGGAGGGAGCACGGATCAAATGCGGCGAGGCGTTGTTGCGGAAGCCCTCATAGCGCTTTCGAGCGAAGTGGGCACCAGTTCGCGTGAAGAAAGCGCGTCAAAATATGAACTCTGATCTCGCTGTCTCGTTCGCGCCATTCTTTGAGCACGATCTGCCCGGAAAACCGGTTTCCACTTTTCCGGATAATGCTTTAGAATAGCCGGGATCGTCACGCGACGATCCTAAATCGCAAACTTGATGGACACGAGATGGCGCGGACGCCTGTTCTGGCGGCGGGAGGCATTGTACTGCGGCGGGACGCCCCGCAGCGCTTCGCCGTCGTGCGCCTGCGCAAGCGCAATGAGTGGGTGCTGCCCAAGGGCAAGCTCGACGATGGTGAGACGCCGCGCGCCGCCGCCGAGCGCGAGGTGCTGGAGGAAACCGGCCACGACGTCGAGGTGCATGAATTCCTCGGCACGCTGGTCTATGATTCAGGCGGACGTTCCAAGGTGGTGCATTACTGGCGCATGGATGCCGGCGGCAAGCCGGTGCGCGCGTTGATGAGCGACATCAGGGAAGTCGACTGGCTGCCGTTCGATGCGGCGCTCGAACGGCTGTCGCGCGGCTATGAACGTGCGTTCCTGGAGAATGTCGGACCGATCGCGCTGCAGGCCGCGGCGGACGCCGAGCGCGAGCGGCGCGCGCGGTTGCGGGTTGCGGCTGCCGAGCGACGGCGCGCCCGGCTCGTCGAAGAGGAGCCGGGCGTCGATACGACTGCAAACCCTGAAGCTCCGACCGCCGCAGAGGTGCCGGCGATCGCTGAAGCGTCCGTGGTCGCTGAAGCGTCCGTGGTCACTGAAGTGACCGTGGATGCCGAGACGCCGGCCGTCGCCGACGCGCCGGCGCCTGCCGAGGCGGCGGTCATGGCGGAGACGTCCCATATTGCGAGGGCGCCGGCGGCTGATGCATCCAAAGCATCGCCGTCACCCGCGGGTGAGATCGAACCCATTGCCACGGCCGTCCGGCCCGTCCCGCGCAAGAATCTGATCGAGCGCGTGCGCGACTGGCTGCGTCGCGCGGCCTGATCACCCGCACATCTGACGTCGTGCGGCTGGCTGCCAGGCGTCAATGTCATGCTGCAAGGCAATGCAGTCGGCAACGCGCTTGGGCGAACCCAGTTCATTTGCCAGAAGCTGTGCCGCATGAACTTCCGCCATGGCGCCGTGAACGTCCCCGTGCGCCAGCTGGAGCCTGGAAATCTTCAGCCTGAGCCGCACGATCTGAACCCGCCCTTCGATGCTGGACCATAGCTGGCGGGCGAGGTGGAGATGCCGCATTGCTGTCTCATGGTCCTGCCGGGAGAGCGCGAGGATCGCCTGCGCTTCGTTGGTGAGCGCGCGAATCGAGGGCATCGGCCAGCGATCAGGACTTCCCGAAAGTTCGCAGATCAAGGCCTTCGCCTGACTGGTCCGATGCGTGTGTGCCGCAACCAGCGCCAGATGCGCGAGCAGGATTCCCCGCCGCTGCAGGGTCCACCAGGTCTTGCCGATCAAGCTCTGTTCGAGACTCGCATGGGCGGCTTCCGCTTCGCCTCTTGCGAGCAGCAACATCGCGCGGCCCGGCTCCGGGCACCAACCCATCGTGTAAGCCCTGTCGTAGGCTTCGAGCGCTGCGTCGTCATTGCCGATCGCAGCCAGGATATCGCCCAGCACCCGGTTGGCATCGCCCATCGACCATGGCGCATCGCTGGTCAGGCGCGCGAGCGCGTCCTGAATCCGAGCCAGCGCTTCGTCGAGCGAACCCCTGATGCCGAGCACCTCGGAGCGATGCAGCTGGCATGAACCTGTCAGTTCCATGCCGCTGCTCGAACAGAAATTCTGGTAGCTCCGCGTCCACTGGTCGGCCCGCGCCCAATCTCCGAACATCCGGGCTGCCCACAGAATGTTGCAATAGAGGTTGCCGCCCATGATCGGGTCCAGATTGGTGCTGGACAGTGCAACCGCGGCGGCATGGTCCTGATCGGCCAGTCCGCCATGCGTGTCGCCGAGGCATAGCCGATAGAAGCCGCGATAGGCCAGGCTCAGAGCTTCGATGTTGAGCGCATCCTTGTATCGGACGGCGGTGTAGGCCGTGTCGGCCAGCGCGAGTGCCTGTTCCGGCTCGCCATCGAAGGCAGCCAGTTTGGACTTCATCCATAACAGCAGGGCCGTCGTCGGAGGATCATCGAGCCTCGAGGCCCAATCTTCCGCGCGCGCGAGCCAGCCCTTTCCGATCGCGGCCTGACCGCTCTCGAAATGCAGGCCCGAAAGCGCGATTGCGTCGACCGCTGCTCCGGCAGCGTCGCCGGCCTCGCTGCGCGCGGCGACCGCGCGAACCAGAATCGGAATCGCTGCCGCGGTCCTGCCGAGGCATTGCAGGGCAAGCGCCCATTGGTGCAAGTCTTCAGCGTTGAGCTGGCCGCCTTCATCCGCGCTCGCGAACAGGGTGGCTGCCTGCACCCACAATTGCCCGGCCGCTGCGCGTCGGGCAAGTTCGATTGGACCGACGGCGTCATCGACTTGCTTGTGGTCAATGCGTTCCGGCTGCCTGATCTCGGACTCAACGAAGAACCGATATCCCTTGCCCGGCAGATTCCGGATCGCGCCCTCCATGCCGCCCTTGCGCAGCGCGGCGCGCAACGAACTCACCGCCCGCTGCAGCGAGTTGTCGGTGACCGTGACGTCCGGCCAGACCGCCTCGAGCAGCTCGTCTTTGGAGACGACCCGATCGCGGTGGTGGACAAGGTAGACCAGCAGATCGAACACACGCGGCTGCAAAGCGACTTCCTGCCGCGCGCACAGCAGCACGCGTCCAGCTTCATCAAGCTCGAACAGTCCAAATGAGAATGCCATGTGTATGGGTCCGGGGTCGCCGGAAAAGGTTCAGACAAAGATCAGACAATGATCAGTCCGCGGTAAGGACAGTCGGCATCGACAGCGCCTATAGCTCATCACGGCCCGAGATCATCGTGGCCTGCTGTCCGACAGTCGCAAACTGAGGAGATTTCGATGGAACTCTATGTCATTCGCCGTCCGAGCGCCTGGGCAAACATAAGCGAGTTGGAGCTTGCCGGCGCAGCGTCCGCCAGGATCGGCGACGAGCAGATGCCGGACCGCGTCCGCTGGATCCGCAGCTACGTCGTGCATGAGGCAGATGGTCGCATTGGCACTTTCTGCATCTACGAGGCGCGTGACGGTGACTCGATCCGCGATCATGCGCGCTGCGTCGGCATGCCGGGCGAGGAATTCTACAAGGTTGCGACCACCGTGGTGGTGCGTGGTGATCCCGTCCAACCGCCCATTGCAGCCGAATGACGCCTGCGAGGCGTCGCATGGCGCATCCCGGCCCAACCATTATCCGGGGCGCCATCACACTTCGATCAAGGAAACGATAATGTCGATTTCATTCATGGAGTCCTTCTGCAATCCGGTGCGAAGGCATTTTTCCATTCTGCTTTTGCGCATCCGCCGGATCGTCAATCAGTCGGTCGCAGGGATGCTTGCACGCCGCGAGCGGCAGGCAAATTGCCTGATGTCGCGCGATCTCGGCGGCGGGCGATCGAAGGGCGCCGGCAATCGCGGCTCTCGGCCGATCATTCGAAGCGCGGTGCTCGGGCTGATGATCGGGGGTCTGTCGTCGCCCGTGTTCACGAGAGCCGAGGAGCCTGCCGTTCGGGAGCATGGTGCAGCTCAGGCGCAGCAGGCGATTAGGCCTCAGCGCAATGGGCACGGCTGCAGGCATCGTTCGGATTGGAACATTGTTGCCGCATCCACCATCCCGGTCCTTCTCGACCGTCGCAGCTAGCTCGCAGCACATTGAAGTCATTGCACGACGCCCTTTGGCGCAACTCGTGGACTTCAGGCGAAGCCAGCGGCTTCGCCGCCAGCCGCACCACACATTTTCAAAGGAGATACAGATGAACGCTCAGACCGAAATGCCGACCGTCGACCTCGCTGCCGTCAAGGCACGCCAGCAAGCCACCTGGAGCTCGGGAGACTACGCGATCGTCGGCACCACGCTTCAAATCGTCGGCGAAACGCTCTGCGAGGCAGTCGACCTGCGCAGCAATCAGATGGTACTCGACGTCGCCGCCGGCAACGGCAATGCGACGCTGGCCGCGGCGCGGCGCTTTGCCGATGTGGTCTCGACCGATTATGTCGGAGCGTTGCTCGAGCGCGGCCGTGAGCGGGCGGCCGCGGAGCGGCTGCCGGTCACGTTCCAGGAGGCGGATGCGGAGAGGCTGCCGTTCGCCGACGCGAGCTTCGATGTCGTGCTGTCGACCTTCGGCGTCATGTTCACCGCCGACCAGCAGCAGGCGGCGAATGAACTGCGCCGTGTCTGCCGCATCGGCGGCAAGATCGGCCTTGCGAGCTGGACGCCGGAAGGTTTCATCGGCCAGGTGTTCAAGGCGATCGGCAAATATGTGCCGCCGACGCCAGGTGTCAAATCTCCCGCGCTATGGGGCACCGAGGCGCATCTCGCCGTCCTGTTCGGCGCGCAGGCCAGGGTTGACGCCAAATGCAGGCACTTCAATTTCCGTTACAGGTCGCGCGAGCATTTCCTCGAGATCTTCCGCACCTATTACGGCCCGGTCCTGAAAGCCTTCGGGGCGATCGATGCCGTCAAGCAGCAACTGCTCGCCGCCGACCTGTTCGGCCTGATGGACCGGTTCAACGTCGCCAAGGATGGAACGCTGGTCATCCCCAGCGAATATCTGGAGGCCGTGATTACCAGGCGGGGCTGACCTGCCGTTCGCAATTCGTCGATTGGAGTGTGGTGCCGGCGTTCTCGCCGGCGCCGCGCTCGCGCGTTGGATCGCAGAAGCTCGTCAGTGGAGCTCAGATGAGCATGACATTGCTGCGATCGATCAATTGTGACGCCTGTCCTTGGGCGGCGGCTTCGCGCCGCGCGGCGGCGGTGCACGTCGTTGCTGGAAGGCGGGGCGTGCCTGCACTGCGGGCCGTTGCATTCCGGGGCGGATGCTCGGCGCGGCCTGCTGAATGCCGGGCCGCGCCTGGCCAGGGGCCTGCGGCGCAGGCTGCGCCGCGCCCTGTCGCGGCACGCCCGGCTGACCCGGCTGGCGCACGCCGCCCGGCAACGGTGTGCGTCCGGGTTGCAGGCCCGCCTTGACGTGCAGGCGATTGTTGTCCGCCGGGTGGCGTCGCGCCGCCCTGACGCGCGGGCTGTTGTCCCGCCGGCTGCTGTCCGGCTGGCGTCTGGACGCCGGGCGCGTGCGGCAGCGTCGTGCCGCCGGGTTGGCCGGGCAGCGCGTGTTGTGCGCCGCCTTGCTGCTGCGTGCCCGGTTGCTGCTGCGAGCCCTGCCGGCCAGGTGTGCCCGGTTGCCGCGGCTGGCCCGGACGGTTCGGCTGGCCGGGCTGCTGCAACTGACCTGGACGGTTTTGCTGACCCGGCTGCTGCGGCGCATTGCGGTTCTGGCCCGGCAGGCCGTTCTGGCGCTGCGGGTTTGGCTGCACCGGCTGGCCGCGATTCGGATAGGGCGCGGCGGGATTGGCCCTGCGGAAGTCGGGATTGGCGCGGCGGAAGTCACGCTGCTCGGTCACGACCTGGCGGCCCAGCGTCTGCGCACTGTGGACCTGGCGCACGAAACCCTGGTCACGTGTCATCTGTTGCTGCGAGATCGTCAGCGGCACCGCTGCGAAGCGGACGCCGCCGAGGCCTGGGCGAATCGCAAAACCGCTCGCTCCGCGCGTCAGCACGCCGAGCGAGGCGCCGCTGCGGTCGTTGACCTCGATGCGGCCGACATGTCCGTCGGCGTCGGGATAGAGCTTGATGCCGACATTGGTGCTGGTCGCGGTCGCGCCTTCGGGCACCTCGACAAGGCCGGTGGTGCCGCGGATGCCCAGCGTTGCGGTCGGCGTCGAGATCTTCATGTCGCCGGTCTTGGCGACGGCGGCGGCGACGAACGCCGCCGTTCCCTTGGCGACGTCGAACAGCGCGCTGTTCTGCTGGCCGCCGTCCTCGTAGACATAATTGTCGATCGTGATCCTGGCGTTGGCCCGTAGGTTGAAGGTGGTGCCGTCGTTGAAGGTGATGCCGAGCGACGAGGCCGCCGATGTGGCGACGTCGTCATTGGCGAAGATATCGTCGCGGATCTGCAACGGCGTCGTGGTGTTGTTGCGCGTGACGGTGGCGGTGCCGGTCAGTGTCGCGACGTTGCCGATCGGCTCGGGCGCGGTGGCCTGCGACGCGGCGGCCGGAGCGGGGGCAGGCGTGGCAGGCGCTGGCGTTGACGGTGTCGCACTCGGCGCCGGGGCAACCGAAGGCGCCGGTGCAGGCTGCGCTTGCGCGAGCTGCATCAGGTCCGGCGCGGCATTGGCCGTTGCATGCCAACCGATCGTGACGCCGGCACCAAGCAGAAGCGCATAAAGGAAGGCGCGGCGCATCACCATCGATTCCCGGGAGGCATTGGGGACCGGCAATTGAGCCGCGTCAGGCTGAACGCCGAATGAACGGTCCTGCCTCGTTGTCATGGCGGCCCCGAACGATCAAGCACCGCACTCCCGGAAGGAAGCGCAGTGTTCGCTCGCTGTTGGGTTTTGCTTAGCCGCGCTTGTGAGGCGTGATGTTGAGTGGCTTCGCCGGCCTGGCCGCGGGCGCATAGCTTGCAGGCTGCGCAGCGGTCGCCGGCGGCACGTAGTGGAATACAGCCTTGCAGCCGTCGCTGAGCAGCGCGCGCTGCCGCACCATGCAGGCGGTGACGCGATCGACATCGGGGATTTCCGAGCTGCACAGCCGCATCGCGTCGCCGGTGCACATCTGCTGCTGCTCGTCGGTATAGGCATAGGACGCCGAGGTCAACAGACCGAGCGTGAACGCGGTTGCCGCCAGCAGTTTGCCGTGACGAAGCGTCGAAGCGGTGAAAGCCATCATGTCCCCCTTGTGGTGAGCGCGCCGATGCAGCGCGTCGTGGAGGCCATCACTAGGGAGGCTTGGTTTCGGTAATTCTTCGGGCGCACGGCAAAATGGTTTCGTCGCACGCCGGTTTGTTTCGTTAACCACACGCCGACGGGTAACGTCAGCGCCTACGATGTCGCCGCCGCCGGAGCCCCCTCGAGCGCGAGCACGGCCTCGCGCTGGGCTTCGGGCATGGCGCGGATGCGGCGTCTGGCGGTCAGCCGAAGCGCGGCAAAGCCGCCGAGGAACACCACGGTCTTGCTGACGATGCCGAAGATCGGCATCACGACAGCCCATGTCGTGATCTCGCAGGTCAGCGCGACGAAGGCGTTCACGGCGGCGGAGGTGAACATCAGGGCTGCCCAGACGTAGCCGACCATGACGGCGACATCGGGCACGACGGTCTGGGCGATCTCGGGCAAATAGCGGTTGAGCCAGCCTCGCTTCAGCATCACGACGCCGATGATTGCGTAGATCACGCTCGGCTTGAACAGCACGAAGCGCGGGTCATTCGTGAGTAATGTCGCGGTGCCGGCGGTGACGACCAGGAACAGGCTCAGCCATTCCATCGTGTCGATCCGCCTCCGGCGCACGATCTGGATGCCGATCTGCGTGACGCCGAACGCGATGCCGATACCGACCGAGAGCGCGGTGTTGTGGGTCAGCAGGAACAGAACAAGAAAGACAAGGGTCGATGCCAGGTCGAGGGCCAGCAGCTTTGCCGCGGTGAAAAAGTGCTTCATCGGCCGTCGAACTCCGCTTGCCAGATCACGTTGCCAGGTCACATTGTCATGTCGCGCCTTGGCGCGATCCGCGCCCGTGTCGGCACAGCTAGGCAGATTGTGGGGCCGCAAGCCTATCGATTTCTGAAATCGAGGAGTGAATTCTCACCTCGACCGAGCGATTTCCGCAGCGTCCGTGGTTTGCGCGGCCGTCGCCCGGCGTCGAAACTCGGTCGGCGTCAGCCCGGTGTCCGCCTTGAAGGCGCGGTTGAACGGCGCCAGCGACTGGAACCCGGCATCCAGCGCAATCGTCAGCACCGGCACCTCGGCCTGGCCGGCATCGGCGAGCGCCGCCTTGGCTTCGTCGAGCCGATAGCGGTTGAGGAAGGCGTTGAAGTTGCGGTGGCCGAGCCCGTCATTGATCAGCGTCCGCAGCCGGTATTCCGGCATGTCGAGCTTGCCCGCCAAGACGCCGATGGTCAGCCCCTCCTGCCGATAGGTCCGCTCGGTCGCCATCAGGTGCTTGAGGTGATTGAGCGCGGCCTGGCTGGAGGCAGGCGGATCGGCATTGGCGAGCGAACGCGCGACCGGTGCTGCCTGGCCCGTTCTGCCGCCGGCGCCGGCAACCGCCGGCTGGCTCTCGGGCGGATCGAACAGCATCATCCAGATCGCGATCAGCGCGAATGCGCCAAGCGCGAGCGCGGCGCTGAGGCTGATCGACCGGGTCGGGATCGCGGCGAGTCCGGCCGCGGCGGCGAACATCATCTGAAGGCCGATGCCGATCAGCAGCGCGATCAGGATCCGGCCGCGTGCCGTCGTCACGGCGGTACGCCATCCCTTCGGAATTTGCGCGATCCCGAGCACGGCGAAGGCGATCGTCGCCAGCGCCAGGGCGCGGCCGCACGGCCCGGCGAGATCGGGCCAGATCGTCCAGCAATTGTGGCTCACAACACCAAGGCCGGCGAGCAGCGTCCATACCGCCGCGTGTGCCAGGGCCGCAGGGCAAACCGCTCGTCGAACATCGCGCGCGCCCACAGCCAGAAGATCACCGGCGAGCCCATCGCGAAGGCGATGAACGGAGAGCTCCAGCCGAATGACGCTGCGGGGAAGAACGGTGCGGTCGTGATCGCGTAGGCCGCGCCGGCCACGCCCATCGCGGCACCGAGATGCGCGGCGCGATGCACCGCCGCGTAACGCAGCAGCAGCACCGCGCAAACTACCAGGAACAGCGCGACCACCGCGCCCCGGAGACCGAGTTCAAGAGCCGTCATCGCCATCGCAAGCCGCCTGCAGGTTCGATTCAACCTCGACACGGCGACACTTATAGCGCGTCCGGCGATCGACATGAAGCGATCGTCGGACTGGCAGAAAACCTGATGTCCGCTCGCCGTTTGCGCGGCAGCGGACATCAGATTCTGCTGGGTTGGCGTTCTAGCTGACCCGCTTCCAGGTCTGGCCGCCGCAGAACATGCCGCCGAAGGCGCAGCCCTGCACGCGCATCGCATTCGGGCCCTTCATCGCGATCGTCGAGTCGTAGTTGCGGCCGGAGTCGGGATCGTGGATGCGGCCGCTCCACTTGCTGCCGTCGGGTTTCATGTTGATCAGGATGCGTTCGTTGCTCTTCACCGAATAGCCGCACAGATTGGCGCCGCAGGCTTCGACGCGGACGTTGCCCTTGTTCTCCTCGGTGGCCCAGACGCCGATCGGTCCGGTTGGCGCCGCCGCTGGTGCTGCGGCAATCGGAGCGGCTTGCGGCTGCGGCGCGGGCTGCGCGGCGACCGGGGCCGGTGCAGGCGTAGCGGGCGCGGCGTCAACCGGCGCGGGGGCCGTGGTCGCAACCGTTGCCGGTGGCGCAGGGGGCGGCGGAGGCGGCGGGACCGCGGCAGCGGCCGGCGCGGCCGGCTGCGGCGCGGCCTGAATCGGCACAGGTGCGGGCGCGGGTGACGGCGAGCTCGTCGTGGTGACATCGTCATCGTCATCGTCGTCGGGACTTCGAGCCGAGATTCTTGCTGATGCCGCCGATCGTGCCGTTATAGCCCGGCGCCGAGATGCGGATGCAGGACAGCGCGCTGCAATTGCGCGGCGCCTCGACATGGATGCGCTGGCCGTCGATCTGGAAGGTGATGCCGGTGCCGCCGGCATGCGCTGATGTGGTGGCCATCAGCAGCGCGGCGATCGCAACGAGCTTCTTCATCTTAAGTCTCCATGGCGTTGAGCGGGGAGGCATCGATTGGTCCGGAAGCTACGCGCCATCGGCTCCCGCTTCTGTGATGCGCATCACGTTGCCGGGCTGAGCCGAATGGCTCGCCACGGTGACGGAGATCACTGCGCCGCGAGCAGGCCGCCCCTAGCGTCGTCGGATGTTTTGGAGGCTTCGATGAAGCGCTTCTGCCTGCTCGTCGCGCTGATGCTGATCACGCCGTTCGCCCATGCCGGTGAGGGCATCTCGTTCTCGATTGGCGGCCACCGCGTCCATCTGGATTCGACGCGCTGCCGCTCGTTGTCCTGCGTCTCGGTCTCGGGCGGCTCCAGGCGCGACGACGGCGGGGGCCGCACGCTGAAGCCGGTGCCCGCGCCGGCGACGACCGCAGCGATCGCTGCCACGCCGGCCGCGAGCGCGCTGCCCGCGCCTGTGCCAGCAGCACCTCCCGCGCCTCCGCCGGTCATCGTTTACAAGCCCGCCCCGGTCGCGCCTGCTGCCGCGCCGCCACCGTCGGCCCCGTCGGCGCCGCGCGTGACGACGCTCCAGCCACCGCCGGTCGTCGCAGCTCCACCTCCGCCGCCGGCCGCGGTGCCCGCAGCGCCTGCGCGTCCGGCGCCGCCGGTGATGCGCGTCTCGCGCGAGGCCGACGAACCGGACGACGGTCCGATCGGCGACTGGCAGACCGAAGCCAACAATTTGGTGCGCATCCGGCTCTGCGGCGTGGCGCTGTGCGGCTACGCGCTCGACAGGACCACGCGCGATCTCGGTGAAGCCGTGCTGATCAACATGAAGCCGAAGAACGGTGCGCGCTGGAATGGCGGCGTGTACAACCGGGACAGCGGCAACATCCGTTACGGCACGATCGAATTGAAGGGCGCTGACAAGCTGCGGGTCTCGTCCTGCGCGCTCGGCCGCGTCTACTGCACCGGCGCCGACTGGGTTCGCGTCTCGCACGCACGGCAGCGCGTGATCACACAGGGGCAGCTCCGGGGCGAGCCGCGCTCCTGAGCGCAGCTGTCCAATTTGTAACCGGATGAGACGCGCGCGATGCGCGCTCCTCAGGGTGACGGAATAAGCTATCGCAAAAAGCAAAGCGCCCGGCGGGGGCGGCCGCCGGGCGCTGAACTCGTGGCCTGGTCGAATGCTTTAGAACACGCCGAGAATGATGGCGCCGACGAAGGCGAACGCGATGTACGCGGCCACAATGCTCAGCTTGCTCAGCAGAGGACTCGCGAAATCCATTGGGAAGCTCCCTTGGCTCACAACGCTGCCCGCATTAACGCAAAAGCTAGCAAGAGGTTCCTGGCCGAAAAA
The DNA here is from genome assembly GCF_054057015.1 of Bradyrhizobium sp. JR3.5. Taxonomy (NCBI): domain Bacteria; kingdom Pseudomonadati; phylum Pseudomonadota; class Alphaproteobacteria; order Hyphomicrobiales; family Nitrobacteraceae; genus Bradyrhizobium; species Bradyrhizobium sp. JR3.5. The sequence continues at coordinate 214,966 of NZ_JBSRYV010000002.1, read as the reverse complement.
GTCAGCCTTGCTGCCAAGCTCGGTGTTCCCCTGTGATGCCGCATTGCGATGCGTGGCTCAAACAGGCGGCGAATCAAGACGTTGAAGCACCCGCAAATAAATTCCGCGGCATTGCGGGTTGCGGTCAGGCTGCCGGTCCCGGATACCGTCTGTCAGGTCTCAGAAAGATTGTGGTGCTTTGAAACACAATCGAAAGGTGAATGACGACGCCGCAGGATGTTGAACCTCAATGCCTTCTTCTCGATCACAACAATGCGGTGGCCTCGCTCTGCTGCGACGTGATGCGAAGCATTCGCCACAGTTGATGACCCAACGAGATCGATGCGGTCGCGCGAATTGCCCTACCGGGTTCCGCCGCATGGTTAAAGACACCTGAAATCAAACAGTCGAAATGTGTTGAAGAGTCTTTAATCAAATTCGCAGAACCTCCGCGCCATGACGCGTGGAGTTCGTTTGTATCTCGTCGGCTCCCTTGTCCTTGTGTCGCTTGCTGGTTGCGGCCGCGGTCTGTTTCAGACTGCCGAGCGCGAACCGTGGCGGGCCGAGGCCGAGGCCGCTTGCCTGAAATCAGGCGCGGTCAAGGAAGGCCCGGACCTCGTCCGCATCGATCCGATTTCCGGCCCCGGCGTCTGCGGCGCCGAGTTTCCGCTCAAGGTCGCCGCGCTCGGCGAAGCCAGTTCGGCTTACGGATTTGCCGACGACAGCCTGCGTCCGCCGGCGTCGGTCGGCAACCAGCCGCGTTGGCCGATCAATCGTCAGCCAGGCCCGCCGCCCGCGCAGGCGCCGTATTCCGAACAGGCCGTCGGGCAGCCGAACTATGGCAGCCAGCCGAACGGACCGGTGTCGCTGTCGGCGCCCGGGGTCCCGCCGCAGCAGGGTGAGATCGACCTGCCGCCGGACGGCTCGCCCGATGCCAGCGGCGAGCGACCTTATTATCCGGGTCTGCCCCGTAATCCGCAGCGCGAGGGCGCGGCCGCGCCTTATTCACCCGCGCCATATTCCCAGCAGCCATCCGGCGCGGCGCCGCCACGGCTTGGCCCGTCGAACGGCAATCCGGTGATGACGGTCGGCCCGGTCGCGGTGAAGCCTGCCGCAACGCTGGCGTGCCCGATCGTCTCGGTGCTGGAGCGCTGGCTCGCCGATTCCGTGCAGCCGGCGGCGCAGCGCTGGTTCGGCGCGCGCGTCGTCGAGATCAAGCAGATCTCGGCCTATTCGTGCCGCGGCATGAACGGCAATTCGCACGCACATATTTCCGAGCACGCCTTCGGCAATGCGCTCGATATCGCGGCCTTCACGCTCTCTGACGGCCGACGCATCTCGGTGAAGGATGGCTGGAAGGGTCTGCCGGAGGAGCAGGGCTTCCTGCGCGATGTCCAGGCTGCTGCCTGCCAGCAATTCACCACGGTGCTGGCGCCGGGTTCCAACGTCTATCACTATGACCACATCCATGTGGATCTGATGCGCCGGGCCAGCCGGCGCCTGATCTGCCAGCCCGCTGCCGTCTCCGGCGAAGAGGTCGCGGCGCACGCCGGCGGCCGTAGCCCCTATGCAGCGCGCGAACCTTATGTCACAGGATCGCTTGGCGGCAGAAAGCCGACTCCGCGGGGTAAGGCGGGGGTCAACGAAGAAGACGAATTCGCCGACGAATAGGGACGCGTCTGATACCCGTATTTTTACTGGGGGTGCCGTGCAAACGGTAGCCACTATTTGCTGCATATGCTCGCTGAACCGGGCGCACCCGGCTGATTCCTTGGGGGATAGCTTTGCAAGACGTGCCGATCATTCTCGTCATCGAAGACGATCGTGATCTTCAGATGATGGTAGAGGACGCCCTGAGGGACGGCGGCTATGAGCCGGCGATCGCAGGCTCGGGTGAGGAAGCCCTGACGCTGCTGAAGGCGTTCCGAACCAAATACAGCGCGCTGGTCACCGACATCCGCCTGCTTGGCCGGCTCGACGGCTGGCGTGTGGCACGCGGCGCCCGCGAGATCGATCCGTCATTCCCTGTGCTCTACATCACCGGCGGCGGCGGCGACGAGTGGCCGACCCGAGGTGTGCCGGACAGCGTGCTGCTGAACAAGCCGTTCTCGCCCGATGAGCTGGTTGCCGCCGTGGCGAAGCTGCTCAAGAACGGCGCGCCGGCCTGAGCGATAGATCGCCCCTCGCAAAATTAGCAATGCGCGCGTTGCGCGGGGCAAAACGTGGCTGCTAGGCCGGCATGAATGACTTCGCACAGTCGATCGCGGCGGCAGCTTCACTGATCGCGAGCCGCGATCCGGTCCTGCTTGGGATCGTCGCGCTGTCACTGCGCATCAGCCTGTTGGCGAGCCTGCTCGCGCTTCTGATCGGAGCGCCGACCGGCGGCTGGCTTGCGATATCCCGATTTCGTGGACGGCAGGTGGTGATCGTGCTCGCCAACGCCTGTCTCGGCCTGCCGCCGGTCGTGGTCGGCCTCGGGCTTTATCTCCTGCTGTCGCGATCGGGACCGCTGGGCTTCGCCGGCCTGTTGTTCACGCCGACGGCGATGGTCGTGGCGCAGGTCATCCTGGCGACGCCGATCGTGGTCGCGCTGGTGCATCGTCCGGTCGCGCTGCTGTGGGCGGAGTATGCCGACCTGATCCGCACCGACGGCCTGTCGCGCCTGCGCAGCCTTGCGGTGGTTTTCTCGCTGGGTCGCACCTCGCTGCTCACCGCGTTCCTTGCCGCCTTCGGCCGCGCCATCGCGGAGGTCGGCGCCATCATCATCGTCGGCGGCAACATCAGCGGCTATACGCGAACCATGACGACCGCGATCGCGCTCGAGACCAGCAAGGGCGAGCTGGCGCTCGGTCTCGGCCTTGGTGTGATCCTGCTTGCGCTGAGCGTCAGCGTCAGCACGATCGCGTTTCTGCTAGTGCGCGGCGTTGGGGAAAAATAGCTGCTCGCCGCCGATTTTGTAGCCGGCGATGACAGATTGCCCGGCCTGCGAAACCAGCCAGTCGATGAAGGCCTGTCCGTCTGCGGCTTTTACGGTCGGATGCTTCGCCGGATTGACCAGCATCACGCCATACTGATTGAACAGTCGCCTGTCGCCTTCGGTCAGCACTGCGAGCTCGCCGCGATTTTTGAACGACAGCCAGGTGCCGCGATCGGACAGCACATAAGCATTCGACGCCGCGGCCATATTGAGCGCCGGACCCATGCCCTGGCCGATCTCGCGATACCACTGGCCTTTTGCGGAAGCGGGATCGATGCCGGCCTCTTTCCAGAGCCGCAACTCGGCCTCATGCGTCCCGGAGTGGTCGCCGCGCGAGATGAAGGTCGACTTGGTCGCGGCGATCTTGCGCAGGGCATCCGCCACATCCTTGTCGCCGGCGATCCGCGCCGGATCGGCCTTGGGGCCGACGATGACGAAATCATTGTACATCACATCGTATCGCCTGGTCGCAAAGCCCTCGGCCAGGAACTTCTCTTCGGCCGCGCGATCGTGCACGAACACGACGTCGGCATCGCCGCGCCGTCCAATGTCGAGCGCCTGTCCGGTGCCGACCGCGACCACTTTCACATTGATGCCCGCGGCCTGCGAGAAGCGCGGCAGCAGATAGCCGAACAGGCCGGACTGCTCGGTCGATGTCGTCGAGGCGACGATGATGGAGTAGGACTGTGCGAGCGCGGGACCGGCGAACAACAGCACGGCCGCGATGACGAGGTGTCGGAACAGGAGTGTCATGTGGTCAGCATGTGATGGAGGGCAGGAGATGAAGACGCGCTGGTCACCATGCCCCAATTGATCCGGTGCCGCAAAGCGGGCCGGGTGTCGCGCCGAGCGATGGCCCGTGACCTGGCGGCACTTATTCCTTCTTTACATCATGCCGCGGGATTCCTCCTCGAATTCATACGTCCTCCGGTTCATTTTCCCGGCGAGCAAGCTCGCCAGCAGAGCTCCATGGAGGCAAAGATGACCACCTATCGGGCCTATATCGTCGGACCGCACAGCCGATCCATCGGCGTGGTCAATATGGATTGCAGCGATGACGATGCGGCCGTCACATCAGCCAGCCGTCTTGTCGACCGCCATGATATCGAACTGTGGCAGATGGACCGGCCGGTGGCCAGGTTCGACGCCGGTTCGAAGCAGGTGTTCCGGAAGTAGTGCGACACCGCGCGGCAGACCAGCGCGCAGGCTCATCAGCGGGCGGCCAGTTTCGATGCGCCGGAGCAGTCGTTGAACTGAACGGTCTCAGCCGCGAGCACGCGAGCTGTTTCCGGAAGCGACGATCGCCCGGACAACAAGCGCGATGCGTTCGTTGCGCGCGCTGGGCCTGATTCGGCCTGAGCGCTCGAGTGCAGCGAACCCATGAAGGGCTGCCCAAAAAGTCTCGGTCACATCAGCTACCTCGACGCAAAACGGCGCGACGACCGCCGCGAGTGCTTCGAAAGCAGCCCGCAGTTCGGGTCTGGTGCCAGCTTCGGCGAACCGCAAATCCGTTGGCAGGACAAACATGGCGTCGTAGAGCGCGGGACGATCCAGCGCAAAAGCGAGATAGGCCAGGGCGACATTCTTGAGGGCGTTTCGTCCTGTCGATCCGCTCGCTGCTTGGCGAAGCGCGATCGCGAGTTCCTTGAAGCCCTCGACTGCAACTGCCGCAACAATCGCATCCCGGTTCTTGAAATGTGAGTAGAGGACGGGCTGGCTATATTCGATCTCATCGGCGAGTCGGCGGACCGTAACGGCATCCCATCCTTCGCGCTCTGCGATCGCCCGCGCTGCCGCGACAATGCGATGCTCGCGCGCAGCCCGGTCCCTGCCTTTTCGCTCCGTGGTACCCAATCCTCGATCTCCCGGACCTTGAAGGTCCAAATATACCAATATCATACCGCTGCTTGAAATTCTAGCAATGCTATTTATCTAGCAATGCTAGATATTGTTCGTAGGCTAGGATGGGATAATATGATGCATTGGTTTGCGCTCGGAACGGGGTTGCTCCTGGCCCTGGGAATTATCGCGATCGGCACCGGCTATGTCGTGAGTCCGACAACCGCGACACGCAGTTTCGGCCTGCCGCTTCCTGAAAATGGCACCAACATCGCTTGGTGGCTTCGCCTCAAGGGGGTGCGCGACATTGCCGCGGGATTGGCCGTATTGGCGTTCATGGTGTTCGGGGCGCCGCGCGAGGTCGGCATCATCCTGCTGGTTGAAGCCATCATCCCCATCGGGGACATGTCGCTCATTCTTGCAGCGAAAGGCTCAACCAAAAGCGCCTTCGGCATTCACGGTCTCACGGCGGTCATCATGGTCCTGGCGGCGATGCCCCTGATCATTGGCGTGCCCTGAGATGATGCATGCTCTTTCGATCTGGCTGCTCGTGGCCGGTTTCTTTGGCGCAGGCCTCTTCAACGCGATCAGCACGTCCGCGACGCAAAGCGATTTCGCTCGGTGGGGCTACCCGCGCTGGTGGGGCATTTTGACCGGCGGACTGGAGATGATCAGCGCTGTTCTGATTGGACTTCCCGTCAGTCGGGTTCCTGGCCTCGTGCTTGGGGCGATCATCATTGCGGCCGCGGTTTTCACCGTTCTGCGCCACCGTGATTTTCGCACCTGGTGCCACTTGGCGTCTTTGTCGTCTTGATCGCGCTTGCCGCGACCTCGTCCTGAGCGCCGCCCCGGGTGTCGCGCCGCGCGATCCCTGATGATAGACCTTGCGCCAGCTTCGTCACCAACAGGGATACCAGGTCATGGCTTTGGAGAAGGTCGCACTCGTCACCGCAGGCGGCAGCGGCATGGGAGCGGCGGCGGCGCGGCGGCTTGCCGCGGATGGATTTCGCGTTGCGATCCTGTCGTCGTCGGGCAAGGGCGAGGCGCTGGCCGCCGAGCTCGGCGGCATCGGCTTCACCGGCTCGAACCGTTCGAACGATGATCTGAAGCGCGCCGTCGACGGCGTGATGGCGCGCTGGGGCCGCATCGATGCGCTGGTCAACAGCGCCGGCCACGGGCCGCGCGCGGGCGTGCTGGAACTGACCGATGAGCAGTGGCACACCGGCCTCGACGTCTACCTGATGAACGTGATCCGCCCGACACGTCTGGTCGCACCTCACATGCAGGCGCAGAAGTCGGGCGCGATCGTCAACATCTCCACCGCCTGGGCCTTCGAGCCGAGCGCGATGTTTCCGACCTCTGCGGTGTTCCGCGCCGGGCTCGCCGCGTTCACGAAATTGTTCACCGACAGCTACGCCGCCGACAATGTCCGCATGAACAATGTGCTGCCGGGCTGGATCGACAGCCTGCCGGCAACCGACGCGCGCCGCGACAGCGTGCCGATGAAGCGTTACGGCAAGGCGGAGGAGATCGCAGCGACGATCGCGTTCCTCGTTTCCGACGGCGCGGGCTACATCACCGGCCAGAACATCCGCGTCGATGGTGGCTTGATGCGGTCGATCTAGACCGTGAATCCATAAAGACCGGGATTGGATGGATCGCGGCCTGTCCGTTTCCTGCGATCGGAACGGACAGGCGCCGAGCGCTATTTCAGCGGCAGGAACAGGTCCACGACCGCCTCATGCTGCGACACCTCCGGGAAGAAGCTCAGCCGCTGGCCATAGATCGGGAAATCGCGTGTTTCCTCGCCGCTGGCCGGAAGCCAGTCGCGATAAAGGAAGAGCGCGGCGGGCTCCAGATTGTCGGTGTTGCCAACGACGCGCAGCACCGCACAGCGTCCGCCAGGAATCTCGCCGGCCTTGATCTGCTCGCCGTTCGCCTCGACCGGCCGGTCGGTCCCGACACAAAGGTCCACGCTATAATCGGCAGGCGACGCAGGCTGCCGCTCGGAACGCCAGACATTGAAGGTCGGGCTTGTTCTGGGGGGCAGGCCAGTGGCCTTGCGCCACGCGATGAACCGCCGGATGGTCGCATCGAGCGTCGCCGGGTCACCCCGATGCTCCATGATCGCCACCGGCGTAGGGGGCACATCGCGGATCGTCACGTCGTCAGTGGTGAAAGTCTTCTGCATGAACTTGCTCCTCGCGTTGTCGAGAGGCCCGAAGGCGGCGAGCCACGGCTCCCAGTCGGGAGATTTCCGGAACGACGATGGCGATTGCCCGAACCGTTGCCGAAAGGCGCGGGCGAAGGCATCCGGTGCATCGTAGCCGGCATCCATCGCGATATCCGTGACACTTTGGGCATCGCTGTACGCCAGCGAGTATGAAGCGCGCTTCATGCGGGCGAGCTGGATATAGCGATGCACGGACAGCCCGAAGGTCGCCGTGAACTGCCGGTGGAAATGATACTTCGAGTAGGCAGCGACGCCGCTCAGCGCGTCCAGGTCCAGATCGTCGTCCAGATGCCGGTCTATATGATCCAGCACCCGCTGCATCCGGGCATGGTAGTCTTGCAGCGCCGCCTTCATCGTTCGGTCCTCCGTGGCAGCACCAGCTAAGCGCACGCGCACATGACGCGCCCGACCGATCTTGCGGTTTTGTTGCGGGTCGCTCGCCTCGTTGCGGCTGTGACTGCGCGTTTATGAGTCCACGCCTGGACAGTTGCGTCTACGCGCTGCGCGTCACATTCCAGGCTGCGCGCGTCACAATTGCGGCGACCTCAGATTGCGTTTGCCGTGATGACAAATTGAAAGCGCAGGGCTAGCCTTCCGTCAAATCAAAACATACGGGAGGAATGGCATGCCAGACGCAGCAGTTGCAGCACGCGCTTCGGACTCCACGCACAGCGGAACCACGCAACAGGTCGATGTCGCGGTCGTCGGCGCCGGTTTCGCCGGTCTCTATCTGCTACATCGGTTGCGCAAGGCGGGCTTCTCGGTTGTTGCGCTCGAAGAGGGCGCGGACGTCGGCGGCACCTGGTATTGGAACCGGTATCCCGGCGCGCGCTGCGACATCCAGACCATCGATTACAGCTATACATTCGATCCCGAGCTCGATCAGGCGTGGACCTGGTCGGAGAAGTACGCAACCCAGCCGGAAATCCTGCGCTATCTCGGCTTCGTCGCCGACCGCTACGATCTGCGCCGCGACATCAGGTTCGGCACCAAGGTCACGCAGGCGACCTGGGACGACGCGACTGCGCGCTGGCAGATTGCGACCAACAACGGCGCCAATGTCTCGTGCCGCTACTACATCATGGCGACCGGCTGCCTGTCGTCGCCGAAGCCGCCGGAGATCGACGGCGTCAAGGATTTTAAAGGCGAGATCTATTTCACCGGCCGCTGGCCGCACCAGGGTGTCGACCTGAAGGGCAAGCGCGTCGCCGTGATTGGCACCGGATCGTCGGGCATTCAGTCGATCCCGCTGATCGCCGAACAGGCCGCGCAACTCACCGTATTCCAGCGCACGCCGAACTTCGCACTGCCCGCGGGCAACGGTCCGGCACCGGAAGATCGCAAGACCTTCTTCGAGACCGACCGCGCGGCCTATCGTGACCAGGCGCGCTGGTCGATGGCCGGGGTGCCGTATCCGCAGCAGACCGTGGTGAGCTGGCAATTGAGCGACGCCGAACGCCGCGAGCGGTTCGAGAAGGCGTGGGCGGCGGGCGACCTCGTCCACATCCTGACCCAGCTCTGGGCCGACCAAGCGGTCGATGTCGACGGCAACCGGCTGGTCGGCGATCTGATCCGCGAGAAGATCGGTGCCGTGGTCAAGGATCCGGAGACGGCCGCGGCGCTCACCCCGCACGATCATCCGTTCGGCGCCAAGCGTCCCTGCCTCGATACCAATTACTACGCGACCTACAACCGTCCGAACGTGACGCTGGTCAACCTGCGGCAGGAGCCGATCAAGGCGATCACCGCCGGCGGCATCTCGACCGACAAGCGCAGCTTCGATGTCGACGTCATCGTGTTCGCCACCGGCTTCGATGCGATGACCGGCGCGATCATGGCGGTGCATCCGATCTCCGGCCGCGGCGGCAAGTCGCTGTCGGATGTCTGGGCGCATGGACCGCAGACCTATCTCGGCGTCACCGTCGCGGGCTTCCCCAATCTGTTCATGATCACCGGTCCCGGCAGCCCGTCGGTGCTGTCGAACATGGCGGTGTCGATCGAGCAGCATGTCGACTGGGTGGTCGACCGCATCGCCGCGTTGCGCGACGCCGGCTTCACCACGATGGAAGCAACCGAGACCGCGCAGGCCGGCTGGGAACGCCACATGGCCGATTGCGCGACGCTGACGCTGCACCGGCTCGCCAACACCTGGTACACGGGTGCCAACGTGCCCGGCAAGCCGCAGGGCGTGATGCCCTATACCGGCGGTGTCGGTCCGTACCGCAGCATCTGCAACGAGGTGGTCGGGCGCGGCATGCTCGGCTTCAAGCTCTCGGGTCCCGGCGTTGCCGAGCAGTGCAATGACGGTGAGGTGGTGCGTTTGCAGCCGGATGTGCGGCTGGTGCTCAACATGCTCGGTGAGATGAACCTGCCGCCGATCGAGACGATGGGCGCGCAGGGCGCCCGCGACTTCCTCAACGAGTTCAACAAGGGCCGTCCTGCTGGCCGTCCAGTCGGCGAGGTCGGCACCGGCGTGCTGCAGGGCGCCGATGGTCCGCTGCCGTACAAGCTGTATCGTCCGGCGACGCCGGGGCCGCATCCGATCGTGGTGTATTTCCACGGCGGCGGCTGGGTGCTCGGCGACGAGCTGTCGGACGATCCGTTCTGCCGCGATTTGTGCCGGCGTACCGGGATGATCATCGTCAGCGTCGGCTATCGCCACGCGCCCGAGCATCGCTTCCCGGCCGCGGCCGAGGACGGCTATGCCGCGACGCGCTGGATCGCGGCCCACACCGCCGAGCTCGGCGGCAGGGCAGGGCCGGTGCTGGTCGCAGGCTGGAGCGCCGGCGGCAACATCGCGGCCGTGACCTGCCAGCTCGCGCGCGATCGCGGCGGGCCCGAGATCGCAGGCCAGCTCTTGATCTGCCCGGTCACCGACTCGAGCTTCGACCGGCAGTCCTATGTTGACAACGTGGCCGGCTACTTCCTGACGCGCGGGCTGATGTTCTGGTTCTGGGACCTGTACTGCTCGCCGGCCGACCGCACCGATCCGCGCGTCGCGCCGTTGCGCGGCAAGCTCGAAGGCCTGCCGCCGGCGTTCATCGCGACTGCGGAGTTCGATCCGCTGCGCGACGAGGGCAATGCCTATGGCGACGCGCTCGCGAAGGCCGGCGTCAAGGTCGAGCAGCTCAAGGCGCAAGGCCACTTCCACTCATCGTTCGTGATGGTCGACGTCATCATCACCGGCCTCGCCGGCCGCGTGAAGATGGCGAAGGCGCTGCGACACTTCGCCGGACTGCCCGAGGAGTTGGAGCAGGACAACGTCGCCGCGCCGCGGGTCAACGCGGCGGCGAACTAGAGCATGATCCGGAAAAGTGCGAAGCGGTTTTCCGAAGAGATCATGCTTAGACAATAAGCTAAAGCGCGATGACGATTCAACCTGATCTCATCGCGCTTTAGCGGCGCAAATCCCCGCGGCTTGCTTGCGGGGATTTCGCACGACTCCGCAGCTCCAGTTCTGATTCAATCAGAACCGGAGGCTCTAGCAGTTTACTGAAAAATCCAAGGAATTGGGCGTTTGTTCTGTCGCGGGTGCCATTTTTGGGATGATTTGTTTGAGAGTTTGAAGCGCTTTGGTGGTCTGGACGCCAAGTTGGCTACGCTGCAACCAGTTTGGGGATGCGGATCAGGTTGTAGGCGATCAGATTGAGCATGAAGTCGGCAGCGACCCGAGCGATGCCGCGATGTTTGGTCTTGCGCATGGTGCCGTGCTGCTTGCCCCAGCCGAAGATGCACTCGATCATCGCCCGGCGCGATTGCGACATGCCATAGCCCGGATGCCGCGTGGTTCGTTGGTCGATGGCGCTGTTGCGGGTCTTGCCGGTTTTGGTGACGGCCTGGTTCTGCGTCACATGCGGTGTCACGTTGATGGCGCGAAGATTGGCCACATGATCGACCGTATCGTACGCTTTGTCCTCACCGGCCGTGATGCGGCAGCCGGCAACTTTGCCTCTCGCCTTCAGCATGATCTCCGAGGCTCGGCGTTCGGCGGTGCCATTGGCGTGCGTGACCATGCCGGCTACCGCCAGCCCATGCCGGTTCTCCATGGTGGCGTGGCCCATATAGCAGAGCTTCGCCTCCCGCCCGGCAGCCTTGCGATAGAGCCGGCTGTCGGGGTCGCTGGTACTCGCATGGGTGTCGTTCTTGCGCTTCTGGCCGTGGAAGTTAGCGCCGTCGTCGTCATCACCGCTGCCGTCTTTGGGGCGAAAGCTCTTCTGTGATGCCCAGGCTTCGATCAGCGTTCCGTCCACCGAGAAATGCTCGTCCGACAATAGTGGCTTGACTTGCGGATGGTTCAGAAGCCGGTTCATGAACGTCGCAAACACCTCGCCGTTCTGCAGCCGGTCGCGGTTCTTGGTGAAGGTGGTCGGGTCCCAGACGGGGGCGTCCGGCGAAAGTCCTACGAACCAGCGGTACAAAAGATTGTAGTCCAGTTGCTCCATTCAACTGGCGTTCCGATCGAATGCCGTAGAACACCTGCAGCAACATTGCGCTCAGCAATTGCTCCGGAGGGATCGAGGGCCGTCCTTCGCTCGCGTAAAGCTTCCCCAAGTTACGGTTCATCTCGCCCAGCACATCGCGGACGAGCCCTCGGATCTTCCTCAGCGGATGGTTCGGAGGTACCCGTGCCTCCGGCGAGATGTACGAAAACAACCCGCCTTGATCCGCAAAATCGCCCCGCATGCGAGCCCCCGACGATTCATGATAGATAATTGAATCATCAACCGCAGCCCTTTGCGAGGGCTTTTTCAGCAGACTGCTAGAGGAAGGCGAGGTGCTCCACCTTGTTCACGACGTCGTCGAGCGTCTGCTTGGTGGCCGCGGTATCGCCGCCGGCCATGAACACCTGCCAGAACTGCCGGTCGACATTGTGCAGATGCAGGATGGACACGCGGACGCCGTTCTTGTTGCCGGCAACCTCTGACTGGGTATTGACGACATCGGTGAAGCCGTTCTGCTTCAGCGTGTTGGCGACGACGCCCTTGAGCTCGCCGACATTCGCGAGCGCCTCGCTAAGGCCCATGCTGCGGAAATTGAAAAACAGGAACGCCATGCGACACCTCCTTCTGTTGCGGACGAGCGCAGCGCGCGGAAGTACGCCGAACTGGCTCTCTCGCTCAACCAGAGGTGTATTCCATCGTTGAATAACCGCGTTATGAGCCGCTTCACAGGAACCGCGTTCGCGAGCGTGCGTCATTTGAACGCACGGGGTTTCCTAGCCGAGCTCGAACGTCGTGACGCCGAACACGCGATCGATCCGCAATGGCGGGATCGCGCCGGTGTACATCCGCGCGGTCTCGAACACCGGCGAGAGTCCGAGGCCTTGCGCCAGCGCCACGGCGTCGCGGTTGACCGCGGGAACATCGAGGAAGATGTCGCCGCCGCCTGCGCTCGCGAGCAATGCCGAGAGGATGGTCTCGGCGCCGGCGCGGTCGTCGGCAACCAGAGGACCGACCTTGCGGCCGGTGCGACACGGACGGATCACACCCCAGCCGGCCAGCCTGCCGTCGCGCATCAGCGCGCGCCCGACATGTCCTGATGTGTTGATCCAGGCGCGCAGGAAGGCCGGGCGCGGTGCGGGAAATACCGTGGCGTCATCGGCCTCGACCAGCGCGATGGGCAGATCGGTCAGCGCAACGATGCCGGTGTTCGGCGCCGGAGGTGCTGCGACCGTGCCGCCGTAGCGCACATTGGCGTAAGCGAGCGCGAAGCCGGACTTTTGGTAATTCGCCTGCTGCGCCACCACGCCATCGAGCCCGATCACGCGCGGATGCGCATGCGCGATGGCCGCATTCCATATCTTCAGACCGTAGCCGCGGCCGCGCAGATCCGGACGCACGATGTAGAAGCCGAGGAAAGAGAAACGCGCGCCGTAATTGACGCAGGAGATCACCGCGGCAGGCTGGCCGTCCAGCTCGCCGATGAAGAAGCCCTGCGAGTCCTCGGCGGCAAAGCAGGGCGCATCGGCGAGACCGGGATTCCATCCCTCCGCCGCGGCCCAATCCACCGCGAGCGCGATCTCGTCCGGCCGCATATGTCGGATGATGAGATCGCTCATCAACGATGATCCCGTGTGATTGGAGTCACGGACCGTGCCTCCTTGTCTGTGACGATCACACTACCCTCACAGAATGAGACTGCCCACAGAACGTAACCTGACACGCACAAAATTTTCGACGAATTCATCTAACAATTTATGATTTTGTCATAGTTAGAAACACGTTTGACTTGTAGTTGCCACAAGCCTAACAATCTCGCGCGCGGCCGCAGATTTCAGGTGCGGTACTCGTGAATCCCGGATCCAGCGGCCTTTGCGTCGCAAATTTTGAAATCGGAATCACCCTCAGCAGAAAGGATTGCATCGCGCTTCAGTACGACAACTGAACGGAATTGGGGACGTTTTTCATTTCACCCAAAACGGAGTTTTCCCATGACTCAAGTTGTTAATTTGTCCGGTAATCCAGATATCGATGGCATTCTCTGGGGATGGGAGTGGGGTTCGGGCGGCGCGCAGAATCTGACGTTTTCGTTCCCCACCGGCACCGCTGAATACGGCTATCAGGAGATCGACAATTTCAGCGCGTTCACCGCGGCACAGCAGACAGCGGTACGTACGGCGCTCACCAACATCGCAAGCTTCACCAATCTCACCTTCACGGAGACGACGAGCGCCGGCGCGACGCTGCGCTACGCCAATGCCGACAAGATCGATTACACCGACGACAGCAGTGTCGCCTTGCACACTGGACTGCACGTCCCCGGCAACGCGCCCGGCACCGCGGAGGCCAATCCGCCCGAACTGGGCTACAACGGCAGCGCGCCGTTCTCCGCGATGGGCGCGCAAGGCGACGCATGGTTCGTCACCGGCGGCTACACCAATCCGGTGCTCGGCAGCTTCCAGGATGCGGCCGGCATCATGCACGAGACCGGCCATAATCTCGGCATTGAAGCACGGCCACGTCACGCAGGACGGGCACGGCGTGACGTTCCCCGCGCTGCCGGCCGATCACAATTCCTACGAATACTCGGTGATGACCTACAGCCAGTTTCCTGGCGACAATGCGACCAATGGTGACAACGCGCCCGATCATCCGACCACCTACATGCAGGATGACATCGCCGCGCTGCAGTACATGTACGGCGCGAACTATGGCGCCACGGCGCACAACGGCAACACCACCTACACCTGGAGCGCGACCACCGGCGAGGAGTTCATCGATGGCGTCGGGCAGGGCGCGCCGCAAAGCAATTTCGTGCTGATGACGCTGTGGGATGGTGGCGGCACCGACACCTACGACTTCTCCAATTACACGACCAACCTCTCCATCGATCTCGATCCCGGTGCCTGGACCATTCTGGACACCAGCGCGGCGCACGCGCAGCGCGCCGATCTCGGCAATGACGGGGCGGGCGGTGCCGAGTATTTCGCGCGCGGCAACATCGCCAATGCGTTGATCGATCCGAACAACCCGACCGAGACCGCATCGTTGATCGAGGACGCCAATGGCGGCTCGGGCAACGACACGATCGTCGGCAACGCCGCCGACAACGTGCTTCGCGGCAACGGCGGCAACGACACGATCGACGGCGGGGGCGGCACCAACACGGTGGTCTACAGCGGCACCCGGCTGCAATACATCGCGACCCTGCTCGGCAGCGGCGCGATCCAGATCGCCGACCAGCGCGGCGGGTCACCTGACGGCACCGACACCGTCACCAACATCCAGAAATTCGAGTTCGCCGACGGCACATTCAACGAGACCGAGGTGCTGAACCGTCCGCCGGTGCTGTCGCCCGATCCGGGATCCCCGCATCCGCTGACCGAATTGGCCAACACCACCAATTCCGCCTCGCTGCAGGAACTTCTCGGCACACTGACGTTCACCGATGCGAATGCCGGCGACACTCACACCGCGAGTGAGGCGTTTGATACCGCGACCTGGTCCGGCGGCGTCACGGTTCCGCTCGCGACTCAGGCGGCCCTCGCAACGGCGCTGACCGATTCGATTGGCGTCGACGGCACCAGCGGGACGCTCAACTGGCAGTTCGACCTGGCGGACAGGAATCTGGACTTCCTGGCGACGGGCGAGACGTTGACCGTGGTCTACGACGTCACGGTGGCCGACCACCACACCGGCTCGAGCGTCAGCGACACCTCGACCCAGCAGATCACGGTCGTCTTCACCGGCACCAATGATCCCGTGTCGGTGGTGCCGGCACTCTCCAACCTGACGGGGACGATCAGCGAGTTGCCCGGCGTCACCGGAAGTTCGACGCCGGATGCGACCTCCGGCGCGATCGCCTTCACCGATCCCGATCTCAACGACCGGCCGACTGCGACGATCGATGCCGCCGGCGAGACGGTGACCTGGCAGGATGCGACGCACGACTACACGTCGGAACTCACGCCGGCACAAATCGCCTCGCTCGAGGCGGCGTTTACGATCGCGCCCGAGGCCGGCAACACCAACGCAGGCAAGATCGACTGGAGCTACAGCATCGTCGACAAGGATCTCGATTTCCTGTC
Organism: Bradyrhizobium sp. JR3.5; assembly: GCF_054057015.1. Classification (NCBI taxonomy): domain Bacteria; kingdom Pseudomonadati; phylum Pseudomonadota; class Alphaproteobacteria; order Hyphomicrobiales; family Nitrobacteraceae; genus Bradyrhizobium; species Bradyrhizobium sp. JR3.5. The sequence goes on along the minus strand of NZ_JBSRYV010000002.1, from coordinate 199,411 downwards.
GGTCGGCGAGAGCCTCACCGTCACGGTGCCCGTCATCATCGACGATGCGCACGGCGGGGCCGTCACCCAGGATGTCGTCCTCACCGTCAACGGCGCCAACGACGCGCCGATCGCGGTCGCGGACAGCAACGGCACGGCGAAGAAGTCGACGCTGTCGGTTGACGCGTCGCACGGTGTGCTGTCCAACGACACCGATCCTGACATCCACGATCAGGGTCACTCGGTGGTCAGCGCCGTCGACGGGGCGGCCGGCAATGTCGGGCACACCATAGCCGGCACCTACGGCTCGCTGACGCTGAATGCCGACGGCAGCTATGTCTATGTCGCCAACAAGGGGGGCTTGCCGTCGCAGATCGTCGCGCAGGACACCTTCGCCTACACGATTGCCGATCCTCATGGCGCAACGGCGTCGTCGACGCTGAGCATCGTCGTGTTCAATCCCGGCGTCGATTACCAGGCCGGAAGCCATACCACGCTGAATGGCGGCAACGGCCAGGACGTGCTCGACGGCTCGGCGGGGCACGACATCCTGATCGGCGGCAATGGCCCGGACGTCCTGATCGGCGGCGATGGGGACACGCTGACCGGCAACAACGGGCCGGACACGTTCCTGTTCCGCCCGCATTTCGGCACCAACGTGATCACGGATTTCGATTCGCACAATGACGCCGTCCAGCTCGACAAGTCGATCTTCGCCACCGTGAACGACATGCTGGCCAATCACACGGCCGATACCGCCGCCGGCGCTGTCATAACGGACGCGTTCGGCGATACGATCACCTTTGCCGGGATCAAGGCGGCGGAGCTGCAAGCGCACGCAGGCGATTTCCATCTGGTCTGAGCCGGAGGAGGTCGTCCTGCTGCTTGATTCATAAAACCACCCGCCGCAATCTGCTTGCGGCGGGTGGTTGATCGGGACATTCGAAATGACGTGGCGTTTGCCGGCATTTGCCATCTCCGCAATCACCCTTGGTGTGATCGACATGACCGCGACGACGCAGATGAACGCGACAAGTGCTCTTGCCGCTTCGCCGAGCTCGGGCGCGGCGCCGCTCGAGGTGACCTTCACCGGCATGGGGCCGGGGATGCCGGAGGGGGTGGTCGTGCTCGATTTCGGCGATGGCCGGACCGATGACACGATCTCACCGATCCGCGGCTTTCAACGGACGCACGTCTATCGCGCGGCTGGGTCGTATACGGCCGTGCTCAAGAGCGGCGCGTACGGCGGTCAACGCCCGGCCGTGCTGGGCGAAATCGGGCGGGTGACCATCATTGTGGATTGAGTCGAATCTCTTTCAGGCGATCCGAAGGACGAGGTTGACCAGTTCGGGCTGGCGGTGCGTGCCGGTTTTGGCGAAGGCCGACTTCAACTGGTTGCGTGCCGTGTCGCGAACGATCCCGAGCCGTTCGGCAGCGTCGGCGATCGAGAGGCCGCCCGCGAGCAGCGCCACCAGCCGCGCTTCTGCCGGCGTGAGGCCGAATGCCTGCGCGATCATGCCGGGCTCGGGCATCGCGCGTGGCGTCAAATTGACGAAGACCAGCATCGCCCGCGCGCCGAGGAAGACGTTGCGTGCCGCACCGTCGATCGGCAACACGCGCAACACAACAGGCCCCTTGTGCGTACGGCGGATCAGGATCGGCTCGATCGGCAGCGCCGCGCGTTCGGGTGCGGCGCGGATCAGATCGATGACTTGATCAAGCCGTGCCTGTGCCGCTTTGTCGCGCACGATCAGCCGGCGATCCCTGATCCTGATGTCCGCATCGAAGCCGGCATCGGCGGCTTCGTTGCGATCGATCACGAGGCCTGCGCGGTCGAGTGCGACGGCCGGCTGCCGCACCCGGTCGAGAATGCCGGTCATGGAGGCGAGCGCGATGCGGCCGACCGCAGTCGACAGCGTCGCTGTCTCCGTCAGGCGCGGCCCTAGCTGAGCCAGCAGCCGCGTCTCGCGTGTCTCGAAAAGTCCTTCCTCTCCGGTGCGCTGCAACGTCAGCACCCACGGTGCGCTGTCGGCCCAGAAGCCGATGCCGGCGAACCATTTGAAGCCGAACGGATACAACACTTCATTGTACATCGGATCCGACCGGATCTGCTCGGGCGTCAACAAGTCCTGATCGGTGATCACTTCGCCGGCCATTGCTCGCGGAACGCCTGGAGCGCGCGAATCCTGCTCATGCCAGTTGTGTGCGAAGTAGAGCTGCACCATTTCTTCGGTCGACTCGGTGCGCGGCACGTCCGGGGTCCGCACGTCGCTTTGCAGCAGCACGGCGCCGGTTGCGCCCACCGCTTCGCAGATCGACGTCATGATGTCGGTCCACGCCGTCGGGTCGACCACTGCCTCCCCCAGCCGCGCCATCACGCTGGACATTTGATCTGGGTCGATATCCCCGTTCATGCAGGGAATTGTCGCGCGAGGTGGCGTCGCGCGACAAGCGCCAAGTTGCGGTCCTTCCAAAAGAAATAGTCGTATTGGATCGTCACTCGCCGGTCTTGCGACGGCGGGGGTTCAATCCGCCTGCTTCGGCCGGTATGCCGCGAAGAACACGCGCGTCGCGCTGTCGACGACGGTTGCGATCCGCTCCGGCGAGGGCGACGGATTGGCCTGGAAGATGAATGCCTGGAACAGCGTTGCCTGGCACATCTGCATGAACTGCCAGGCCGCGAGCTGATAGTCGTCGATCACGAGCTCGCCGAGCGCGGCGCGCGCCTCGAGATAGGCGGCGAAGCGGTCGACGGTGTGGGCGATCACATGGGTGTAGAACCGGCTGCCGAGCTCGGGCATCCGCTCGGCGATCGCCATCACGGTGCGGATCGCCGAGCCGCCGCCGGGCCGGCACAGCACCGCGACATAGGCACGGCCGAATTCGGGGAGGGTGGTGTCGACGTGACGTGCCGGATCGAAGTTGAAGGCGACCTTGCCCTGCTCGCGCTTCTCCTCCTCGACAATCGCCGCGAACAGCCCGGCCTTGTCGGGGAAATACACGTACAGGGTGCCCTTGGAGACCCCCGCGGCGCGGGCGATCTCGCCCATGCTGGCGCCGTCGAAGCCGAGCTCCAGGAATACCTTGCGGGCGCCGTCCAGGATCTGGCGACGCTTCGAGGACTCCTCGTCGCCGACGACGAGGTGGAGGGGGGGTGGGGGCGCTGCAACCATTGATTTAGCTTCTCGCGAAAGAACTCAACCCAGAATCAGTCCGGGAAGAATCGAAGCCTTATAATCTGCTTGGCGGGAATGTAGATTGACCGAACCGTTCGGTCAATGATATTAGTGGGCATGACGATGCGCCGCACGGCCCTTCTTCGGCCATTGCGCGTGTCAAGATTTTTGGTGGGGAGCCTCGGTTATGGCCGCAGCACGGGATCAGGCTGCACGCATTGTTCGTTCCGGGCCTGAGATGGCTGCGGACGCGATGGCGCGCGACGCGTCCGGCGATCTCGGTGAGCAGGGCCGCGCTGACGAAGCCAAATGGGCCGACGAAGCCAAGAGTCCCGGCGACAAGAGTCCCGGCGAAAAGGGTCCCGGCGACAAGCGTCCCGCTGAGGCGCCGCCGGCGGCTGCGCCCGGGAAGGCGGCGTCGGCCGCCGCCGCCGCGCCGAAGTCCGGCAAGCGCAGATTCGTGATGATGGGCGTGCTCGGGCTGCTCGCGCTCGCCGCCGCGAGCTATGCCGCTTACTACCTGATGGTCGGGCGCTTCTACATCTCGACCGACGACGCCTATGTCCGGGCCAACAACACCATGCTCGGCGCGCGCGTCGCGGGCCATATCGCGGCGATCCTGCCTGGCGACAACGCGCTGGTGCGTGCAGGTGATGTGATCTTCCGGATCGATGACGGCGACTATCGTATCGCGGTCGATGCCGCGCGCACGCGGATCGCGACCCAGCAGGCGACGATCGAGCGCATCGGTCGCCAGGTCGCGGCGGCCGAAAGCTCGGTCGAGCAGGCGCAGGCGCAGCTCGTCTCCGCCGAAGCCGGCCTGAAGCGCGCCGATCTCGATTTCGATCGCCAGCAGGCGCTGAGTACCAAGGGCTTTGCCTCGCGCGCCACCTTCGAAGTCTCCGAAGCCGGCCGTGATCAGGGCGCGGCCGCGGTGCGGTCGGCGCAGGCTGCCTACGACGCCGCAAAGAGCAACGTCGATGTCACCAAGGCGCAGCAGGCCGAGGCCCGCGCCCAACTCGCCGAGTTGCAGACCCAACTCGCCAAGGCCGAGCGCGATCTCGATTTCACGAAGGTGCGCGCGCCAGTCGACGGCACCTTCTCCAACCGCCTGGTCAATACCGGCGATTACATCAATGTCGGCCAGCGGCTCGGCAATGTGGTGCCGCTCGACGGCGTCTTCATCGACGCCAACTACAAAGAGACCCAGCTCAAGCGCATCCGCACCGGACAACGGGTGACGATCAAGGTCGACGCCTACGGCTTCCGCAAGTTCACCGGCATCGTCGACAGCATCTCGCCGGCCGCGGGCTCGGTGTTCACGCTGCTGCCGCCCGACAACGCCACCGGCAACTTCACCAAGATCGTGCAGCGTCTGCCGGTCCGCATCCGGGTGCCGAACAGCGTCGCGAAGCAGGGCATGCTGCGCGCCGGCATGTCGGTCTACACCACCGTCGACACGCGAGAGGGCGCGGCCGACGCCGACGCCGATACCGACCTCGACGCGCCGATGATGATCCATCCGCAGTGATGCCTTGAAGCTTCGGACCGCGGGTTCGAAGCGCGGAGCCTGATGAGCCCATGGCCGACGCGACCACTGCCTCTCCCTCGATGATGACCGGCGCCTCGGAGTCCGAGCGGCTCCAGCCCAAGCGGGTGGTCGCCTTCATCATCATGGTGTTCGGCATGTTCATGTCGATCCTGGACATCCAGATCGTCTCGGCCTCGCTCACCGAGATCCAGGCCGGCCTGTCGGCGTCTTTCGACCGAAGTGTCGTGGGTGCAGACCGCCTATCTGATCGCCGAGGTGATCGCGATCCCGCTGTCCGGCTTCCTGTCGCGCGCGCTCGGCACCCGGCTGTTGTTTGCGATCTCGGCGTTCGGCTTCACGGTGTCGAGCCTCTTGTGCGGCTTCGCCTCCTCGATCGAGCAGATGATCCTGTGGCGCGCGTTGCAGGGCTTCCTCGGCGCCGGCATGATCCCGACGGTGTTCGCCTCGGCCTACACGATCTTTCCGCGCTCCAAGTTCTACATCGTCGCGCCGATCATCGGGCTGGTCGCGACCTTGGCGCCGACCGTTGGGCCGACCGTCGGCGGCTACATCACCGATCTGATGTCGTGGCACTGGCTGTTCTTCATCAACATCGTGCCGGGTGTCATCATCACCATCGGCGTGCTGGCGCTGATCGATTTCGACCAGCCGAACTTCGCGCTGCTCGATCGGTTCGACTGGTGGGGCCTGATCTTCATGGGCGGCTTCCTCGGCTCGCTCGAATATGTGCTCGAGGAAGGCCCGCAATATGAATGGCTGCAGGACGCCTCGGTGGCGATCTGCGCCGCGGTCTGCTTCGTCTCGGCGATCGCCTTCTTCTGGCGGGTGCTGACCGCGGAGGAGCCGATCGTCGATCTCTATGCCTTCTCCAACCGCAACTTCGCGGTCGGCTGCGTGCTGCAGTTCTGCATCGGCATCGGGCTCTACGGCCTGACCTACGTCTATCCGCGCTATCTCGCCGAGATCCGCGGCTACAGCGCGCTGATGATCGGCGAGACCATGTTCATCTCCGGCATGACGATGTTCTTCATGGCGCCGGTGGTCGGCCGGCTGATGCAGAAGGTCGATCTGCGCTACATCATCGCCTTCGGCCTCGTCACCTTCGCGCTCGGTTCCTGGCAGATGACCTGGATCACCCGCGAGTACGATTTCTACGAGCTGCTGGTGCCGCAGATCCTGCGCGGCATCGGCATGATGTGCGCGATGGTGCCAACCAACAACATCGCACTCGCCACGCTGCCGCAGGACCGCGTCAAGAACGCTTCCGGCCTGTTCAACCTGATGCGCAATCTCGGCGGCGCGGTCGGGCTCGCCGTGATCAACGAGGTGCTCAACGACCGCACCGATCTGCACATCTCGCGGCTGCAGGACCGCGTGACCTGGGGCAACACGACCGCGGTCGAGACCCTCAACAATTTCACCCAGCGCCTGCAGGGCATGGGTGATGCCGCCACCATGGCGATGAAGCAGCTCTCGCAGCTCGTGCATCGCCAGGCCCAGGTGATGAGCTATGGCGACGCCTTCTTCATGCTGTCGCTGTTCTATGTCGGCCTCAGCCTCCTGGTGCTGTTCGTCAACAAGCCGCCGTCGATGACCGCAGGCGGTGGAGACGCGCATTGAGCGCATCGGCTTCGCACGCGGTGTGCGCCCGTTGGCGTGCAGAGCGTTGCATCGCCGCCACATTGACGCACTCACGCGCTTGTCATCTTGCCAATCGCGTATGATGCATTTATAAGCAGCGCATTCCTTACTCGAACCCGGGAGATGCGCATGAAGTCGTTTGTTTCGCAGATCGCGCGCCCGCGTTCGATGGTGCTTGACGCGCCTTCGCGTTAGCCCCCCGGCGCGGATCGGGCCTGATCCCCGATCGTCCAAACTTCCCAACACGTTATCTACAATTTCCAGCGACATAAGCGGCCGGATTCCGTCCGCCCGTCGCCTTAAGTGGAGCCGGCTTGCGCTGCAGAAGCGTGGCCGGAATGTGCCATGACCTCTCTGACGACCAAGCGACCGGCCGCGATCCGGATCGTCCTGCCATTCGTGTTCCGCCACTGGCTGGAGCAGCCGCTGCGCGCCTTCGCCGTGACGGCGGGCTTCCTCGGTGCGACCGCGGCCGACCTGTTCATGCCGGTGTTTTCCGGCCATCTGGTCGACGCGCTGACCGCGGGCGCCACCGATGCCGCCGCGCGCCATGCGGCGATGCTGGCGTTCGGCGCCATCGTCGGCCTCGGCGCGCTGTCGCTGATGCTGCGGCTGGTCGGTATCCAGACCATCGTGCCGTTCACGCTGAAGACGATGTCCGATGTCGGGCAGCAGGCCTTCATGCAGGTGCAGCGCTTCTCGACCGACTGGCACGCCAATTCGTTCGCGGGCTCCACGGTGCGCAAGATCACGCGCGGCATGTGGGCGCTCGACCTGTTGAACGACACCATCCTGATGGCGCTGTTGCCGTCGCTCGTGGTGCTGCTCGGCTCGATGATCCTGCTCGGGCTACACTGGCCATCGCTCGGCGCGGTGATCGCCGTGGGCTCGGTGATCTATGTCGCGATGACCATGGTGTTCCAGGTGCGCTACGTCGCGCCCGCCGCGCGCGTCTCCAACGCGTGGGACACCAAGGTCGGCGGCACGCTGGCTGACGCCTTGACCTGCAACGCGGTGGTGAAGTCGTTTGGTGCCGAGACGCGCGAGGACATGCGGCTGGACGGCGTCATCAGCCGCTGGCGCCGGCGGGTGCGGCGGACCTGGCTCCGCTACAACCACACCTCGACGGCGCAGCTCCTGGTGCTGCTATGCTTCCGTGCTTCGGTGATCGGCGGCGCAATCCTGCTGTGGGCGGCCGGCCGCGCCACGCCGGGCGACGTCACCTATGTGCTGACCAGCTACTACATCATCCACGCTTACTTGCGGGATGTCGGCATGCACATCAACAACCTGCAGCGTTCGGTGAACGACATGGAGGAGCTGGTGCAGATCCATGGCGAGCCGCTCGGCATCGTCGATGTGGTCAATGCGAGGACGATCGACATCCAGGGCGGCCGCATCGTGTTCGACGACGTCACGTTCCACTATGGCGGCCATCGCTTGCCGCTCTATGACGGGCTGTCGGTCGACATCGATGCCGGCGAGCGCGTCGGCCTGGTCGGGCGCTCCGGCTCCGGCAAGACGACCTTCGTCAAGCTGGTGCAGCGGCTCTACGACGTCTCCGGCGGCAAAATCCTGATCGACGGTCAGGACATCGCCAGGGCGACGCAGCAATCGCTGCGCAGCCAGATCGCGATCGTGCAGCAGGAGCCGATCCTGTTTCACCGCACGCTGGCGGAGAACATCGCCTATGGCCGGCCGGGCGCCAGCATGGAGGCGATCGAGCAGGCGGCGCGGCTTGCCAATGCGCACGACTTCATCATGCGGCTGCCGAAGGATTACGGCACGCTGGTGGGCGAGCGCGGCGTGAAGCTGTCGGGCGGCGAACGGCAGCGCGTGGCGCTGGCGCGCGCCTTCCTGGCGGATGCGCCGATCCTGATCCTGGACGAGGCGACCTCGAGCCTCGATTCGGAATCGGAGGCGCTGATCCAGCAGGCGATGGAGCGGCTGATGAAGGGTCGCACCTCGATCGTGATCGCACATCGGCTGTCGACCGTGCGCAGCATGGATCGCATCCTGGTGTTCGATCGCGGCGAGATCGTCGAACAGGGCACGCATGAGGTGCTTGCCGCACGGCGGGGCGGCATCTACCGCGGCTTGTTCGAGCGGCAGGCGACCGAGTTCGGCCAGGCGGCCGCGGAGTAGGCGATGGCGCGTGGCTGATGGACCGATGTCCGTCAGCCGCGCGCTGTCGGCTATTTCGGCGCCAGCCCGTTCCACACCAGCGCCACGCCGGACAGGAACAGCAGCACCAGCACGACGTCGGAGAAGTTGCGGTCGCTGAGCGCGTGGTAGAGGCGCGCGCCGAGCCAGGCGCCGAGCAGCGTTCCCGGAAACGCGCAGGCCACGAGCCAGATCAGTTCGGGCTTCACCAGGCCGCTCGCGATCTGGACCAGAAGCGCGGCCGCCAGGATCGTGAAGTTGAAGATCTGGAATACGCCGCGGCGCTGCTGCTTGCCCCAGCCGCGCAGGCTCGCCCACAGGATCGGGAGCGGGCCGGACAGTCCGGCGAGGCCGCCGAGAATGCCGCCGGCAAATCCGATCGCGCCGTCGGCCCATTTGCCGCCGAAGGCGATCGACATCGGCTTGCGCTGCAGGAACAGCAGGGTCGGGAACACCAGCAGGAAGACGCCGATCGTCAGCTTGAAAACCCCGGGGTCGGCGCGGGCGATCAGCAAAATGCCGATCGGCACGCCGGCGAGGCCCGCGATGACGAACGGCCAGACCAGGCGGAAATCGATGCTCTTCCAGATCGACGGCAGCGTCGACACCTGCGCGATCACCGAGCAGACCAGCACCAGCGGCACCGCAAGTGTCGGCGGCAGCACATAGAGCCAGATGCCGAGCGCCATCAGCGCGGTGCCGAAGCCGGCAAGACCGGAGACGAAACCGCCGGCAAGCGCGCCGAAGAACAGGACCGCGTAGCTTGCCGGGTTCAGTTGCCTTCTCCTTCGTCGTCATTCCGGGGCGATGCGAAGCATCGAACCCGGAATCTCGAGATTCCGGGTCTGGTCCTTCGGACCATCCCGGAATGACGATCATGTTTTGCCGCGACGTTTACACGCCGCGGCCGGCGGGTACACTTCAAAATCGCGGCTCATCAACGATAATCGAAGTGGAAGCATCCCATGACTGCGAGTGTGCCGACTGCGCGTTCGTCCAAAACCTTTCTGGTCTGTCACGGCGCCTGGTCGGCCGGATGGGCGTGGAAGAAAATGCATCCCTTGATGCAGGCCGCCGGGCACCGGCTCGTCACGCCGAGCTACACCGGGCTCGGTGAGCGCGCGCACCTGGCGCATCAGGGGCTCGACCTCGAGGCGCATATCCAGGACGTGCTCGGCGTCATCTCCTACGAAGATCTGCACGACATCGTGCTGGTCGGCCATTCCTATGGCGGCATGGTCGCGACCGGCGTCGCCGACCGGGTGCGCGAGCGCATCGCGCAGCTGATCTATATCGACGCCTTCGTGCCGCGCGACGGCCAGTCGCTGTTCGATCTCAACGAGGCGGCGATCGACAAGATGCGCGAGGCGGCGCGCAATGGCGACGGCTGGCGCATCCCGCCGATGCCGACGCCGCCGGATACGTCTCCCGCAGATGTCGAATGGCTCACCGCGCGTCGCGTCGACATGCCGATCAAATGCTTCGAGCAGAAACTGAGGCTGCAGCACGGCGAGACGAATTTGCCGCGCAGTTACGTCTACGCCACGCGCACCACCCATGCCGATACGTTCGGCCAGTTCGCCAGGCGCATCAAGAATGAAGCCACCTGGCGCTATTTCGAGATCGACGCCAGCCACTCGCCGAACGTCACCGCGCCGGAGGCGCTGATGGCGCTGCTGCAGGAGATCGTAGCGTAGTGTCCGAAGTCGACGGCTTCTACTTTTCTGAGTCGCTATCCTTGAGTTGAATGCCCTCGGTCCGCAGAGCCGCGAAGAGCGCTGCGATATCGTCGGGCTCCATGCTGTTCGGGCACAGGCCGTTGAGTTGTTCGGTCGTGATCGTGCCGGTGGTCCTGGCGATATCTCGCGCCTTCGCCATGATCTTCTGAAGGTCCATCTGCGATCCTCCGCGGGGGGCATTCTAGCAAATGGGATGCAACCGTGGCGTCCGATATGGCGAAGGGCCCGGCGTGTTACGCCGAGCCCTTCATACTCCAAAATATCAGCCGGCCTGTAAGCCGGGTTCTGTAGGGCACCATTCTTGCGAATGGTACGCGACGGCCATTCCTCTGGGACAAGGTTTGCACCTTGCCTCGAGCAACCTACCCGGACAGCGGGCCTGACATCGCCCTGCGGTGTTATCGCGCGTGCGCGAACTAACCGCGTTGCCGTCCCTATTCGGTTTTGCTCCCGGTGTGGTTTGCCATGCCGTCTCCGTTGCCGGAAACGCGGTGCGCTCTTACCGCACCTTTTCACCCTTGCTACCTCCGAGGAGGGAGCGGTTCGTTCTCTGTGGCACTTTCCCTGGGGTCGCCCCCGCCGGACGTTATCCGGCACCGCATGTCGATGGAGCCCGGACTTTCCTCCCCCGCGGCCTTTCGGCACCAGCGGGGGCGGCCGTCCGGCCCGACTGACCCCCACCGCATGGGCGTTTCCGCCCGATCCGTCAAGCGGATAACGGCGGCCAGGGCGGCCAAAATAATTTATCCTGAAGATGTCGTTTGATCTGCCGCCCGTTCGACTGGGTGTCGGCGATCCAGCCGATCAAGAGGAGAGACGAGATGCAATATTTGCTGCTGATCTACCGGAGCGACGCGGAATACGCCCACATGACCGCTGACGACCGCAAGGCCGTGACGGCGGAGTACGGCGCCTACACCCAGTCGATCATCCAGAGCGGGCACTTCAAGGCGGGCGACGGGCTACAGCCGGTGTCGACCGCAACCACCGTGCGGGTCCGCGACGGCAAGACGCTGACGACCGATGGGCCGTTCGCGGAAACCCGCGAGCAGCTCGGCGGCTACTATCTGGTCGAGGCCAAGGATCTCGACACCGCGCTCGGCCTTGCGGCGCGGATTCCCGGCGCCAAGACCGGCTCGATCGAAGTCAGGCCGGTGATGATCTACGACAACCCGCGATGAAGCCATTATCGCATCATCGATGCAGCGGCCGCGCCGTCCGGCGCGGCCGCTGAGCAACGATTGATGGCCATGACCCCGAGCCAGATCGAGAAAATCTTCCGCGACGAGGCGGGCCGGGCGCTCGCAACGCTGATCCGTCTCGTCGGCGATTTTGATCTGGCCGAGGATTCCCTGCAGGATGCCTTCGCGGTCGCGCTGCAGCGCTGGCCGATCGGTGAATTCCCCGCCAATCCGCGCGCCTGGCTGGTCAATGTCGGCCGCAACAAGGCGATCGACCGCGTTCGTCGCGCGGCTTCGTTCCGCGGCAAGCAGCAGGAATTGACGCATCAATTGTTGCTGGATGCGGAGCCATCGCCGGAGCCGGCCGATGCGACGCTCGACGACGACATGCTGAGGCTGATCTTCACCTGCTGCCATCCGTCGTTTGCCGCCGAGGTACAGGTTGCGCTGACCTTGCGCACGGTGTGCGGCCTGACCACGGCGCAGGTCGCGCGCGCGTTCCTGGTGAGCGAGGATGCGATGGCGCAGCGGCTGTTGCGCGCCAAGCAGAAGATCAAGCTCGCCGGCATTCCCTATGAGGTGCCGGAGCGCGAGGCGCTGGAGCCCCGCCTCACGGGCGTGCTTACCGTGATTTATCTCGTCTTCACCGAAGGCTATGCCGCGACCGCCGGCGAGGATTTGATGCGGCCCGATCTTGCGCGCGAGGCGATCCGGCTGGCGCGGCTGCTCGATCGGCTGATTCCGGCGCGCGGCGAGATCAAGGGCCTGCTGGCACTGATGCTGCTGCACGATGCGCGCCGCGCCGGCCGGCAGACCGCAGGCGGCGACATCGTGCTGCTCGAGGAGCAGAACCGTTCGTTGTGGGATTTTCAGCAGATCGCCGAAGGCGTGCGGCTGGTCGAGGAGGCGCTGCGGATGCCAGGCCGGCCGCAATCCTACGCCGTGCAGGCCGCGATCGCCGCGCTGCATGCGCGGGCGCCGAGCTATGAGGATACCGATTGGCCGCAGATTGCGGGTCTCTATGAGGTGTTGCTGCGCATCAGCCCGTCGCCGGTGATCGAACTCAATCATGCCGCTGCGGTGTCGATGGTCGACGGCCCGGCGCGTGCGCTCGATCTGATCGACGCGCTGGACGCGCGCGGCAGCCTCAAGGGATACGACCAGCTGCCGGCGGTGCGCGCCGATCTGCTGCGCCGCCTCGGCCGCAAGGACGAGGCGCGGCAGGCCTATCTTGCCGCGACCGCGGCGACGCAGCTCGAGCCGCTGCGGCGGCTCTACGCACGCCGGCTCGCCGAGATGGGGTGACATCGCCTCATCTCAAGCGTGGTCCGTGAGGGCGCGCCGTTCACGTCAACGATCGTAAGCGTGCCGCGCGGCGTTGAACGCTCAGTACCCTGTCTTGGCCTTCGCGCCGGTCGATTGCCCGGTCGTCGTTCCACTCGACATGCCGGTCGTGGTGCCGGGCGCCATCATCTTCTTCTGCGCGTGATGGACCTTGTGGGTCTTGTGATGGGTCGACGTGGTCTTGTCCTGGGTCGACATGGCACCTGCCACTGTCGGAGCGGCAACGAGGCCGATAGCGACAGCTCCCGCGATGAGTGCTTTGAACATGGACGAATCTCCACTCAGACCGCCCCAGCTAAGAAAGACGGCACGTGGTCAAAAGTTCCATTTGCGCAAGCGCATTTGGCAGAAAAAGCGGCGCTACTTCGTCTTCGCCGCGACTTGCGCCGCCGCATCCGGCGGCAGGCTCTCGAGCAGCGCGTGCAGCGTCGCCATGGTGGAGCGGTCGGCGATCCCGTCGACGCGCTCGGGGCGGAAGTGACGCTGGAAGGCGGTGACGACCTCCATCGTCGGGCCGTCGAACTTGCCGTTGGTCGGGATGTTGTAGCCGTAGCGCCGGAACGCGGCCTGCATGTTGGAGACGGCATCGCTGATCGCACCAAGCTGCAGCGCGTCGCCGCGCACGATCGGCGCCGGTTGCACCCAATGCCCGACGCCGGAATTGGCCAGCGAGTGCCAGGGGAACTTCTCGCCGGGATCCTTCTTGCGCCCCGGCGCAACGTCGGAATGGCCGAGCACGCGATGCGAGACCACCTTGCGGCGAAGCATGATGCCGCGGCACAGCGCGATGACGGCCGCGATCTGCCGCAGCGGGAAGTCGGGATAGCCCCAATCGTGGCCGCGATTGACGATCTCGACGCCGATCGAGCAGGAATTGATGTCGTCCTCGCTGGCCCAGGCGGAGACGCCGGCGTGCCAGGCGCGCTTGCTCTCCGGCACGCATTGCACGATGCGGCCGTCCTCGAGCACGATGTAATGCGCCGAGACCTCGGTGCCGGCCGTGCAGAGCTGGGCGATCGCGCCCTCGACGTCGGGCATGCCGGTGTAGTGCAGCACGATCATGTCGGGCTGGCGGTTGTTGGCGCGGTCGCCGAAGTTCACCGACGGGATCACGTCGGAGGCGATCGAGGAATCCGGCGTGAACGTCTCCACGTCGGCCACGCCCTTCGGAACAGGAAGGACGCGCTGACGCTTCGAATCAGCGTTGCCGGACGAGGACGAACCAGAAGCCATACGAATCACTCAAACCCAAACCAGGAGAAGGCATTTTGACATATGGATAAACAAATAGGCGTTTACTATTCCTTTACCGTGAGGGCCGCGCAATCGGCCTGTCGGTTCCATGGTCTGCTCCACGAGCCGCGCAATGATGCCCGGAGCGGGGGCCGAGGGTATCATTCGAATGCGGGTCAAAGTCGCGCGATTGCGCTAACCGATCATCAACGTTTTCTTAACGTTAAGTGCCGTTACTGAGAGGTGAAGTGCCGAACCGGTTTCGGGGGACGGCCGAGGTCCGCTGTTTGCGCGAAATCCCATGGAAAGCCTCCCAATTCCGGTCGGATATCAGGTTTTGCGGCCGAGTACGGGAGTTGGCGCTGGGATCGCGCAGCGGCCTTTTGCCGGAACAGCCAGCGCGAGGATTCGAGACGCAATGAGTCGGCGCGCAGCCAGCTTGCATGCCAGTTACGCGGCCCTGTCCGGGGGCGGCGCATGAGCGAGCGTGCTCCCCGTCACATTTCCGTGCTGGGCCGAGAGGCGGTCGCCTATCTCGCGCCGCGCGCCGGCGGCATCTATGTCGACGCGACTTTCGGTGCCGGCGGCTACAGCCGGATGATCCTCGACGTCGCTGATACGCGCGTCATCGGCATCGACCGCGATCGCACCGCGATAACCGGCGGCTTCGACCTGGTCGATGGCGCCGGCGGCCGGCTGACGCTGGTCGAGGACCGTTTCTCTGATCTCGCCGAGGTCTGCGCCGCGCAGGGAGTGGACCAGGTCGACGGCGTCGTGATGGATGTGGGCGTCTCCTCGATGCAGCTCGACCAGGCCGAGCGCGGCTTCTCGTTCCGCTTGGGCGGTCCACTCGACATGCGGATGGCGCAGAGCGGCCCGACCGCGGCCGATGTGGTCGCAACCGCGTCCGAGAAGCAACTCGCCGACATCATCTATATCTTCGGCGAGGAGCGTCATTCGCGCGGTGTCGCGCGCGCCATCGTCGCCGCGCGCAAGGACGCGCCGATCACGACGACCGAGGCGCTCGCCGACATTGTCGGGAAAGTCGTGCGCGCCAAGCCGAACGAGATTCATCCGGCGACGCGGACCTTTCAGGCGCTGCGCATCTTCGTCAATGAAGAGCTCGATGAGCTGCATCGCGCGCTCGCTGCGGCCGAGCGGGTGCTGAAGCCGGGCGGGCGACTTGCCGTGGTCTCGTTCCATTCGCTGGAAGACCGCATCGTCAAGAATTTCCTGAGCGAGCGCGGCAAGGTCTCCGGCGGCTCGCGGCATCGGCCTGAAGTGGCGCAATCCGCGCCGAGCTTTCAGATCCTGACCAAGCGGCCGGTGACGCCCGGCGAGGCGGAGATAGCAGCCAATCCGCGCGCGCGATCGGCCAAGCTGCGCGCAGCCGAGCGCACTGCGGCGCCGGCGCATGCGGACGACGACCTGCCGTCCTGGCCGCGGCTGTCAGACCTGAAGCAGGGAGGCTGACGATGCGCCTCCTCCATCTCCTCGTCATCGGCATGCTGATCTTCGCGGCATCCTACGTCTACCGCATCAAGATGGAATCGACCGCGCGCGTCGAACGCGTGCTGCAGCTCAACGCTGAGATCCGCGAGCAGCGCAATGCGATTGCCACCTTGCGCGCCGAATGGGCCAAGCTCGACGCGCCGCTGCGGCTGCAGGGGCTTGCCGAACGCCATCTGCCGCTGAAGCCGGTCAACGCCAACCAGTACGATTCCCTGAAGAATCTGCCGGAGCGGCCGCCGAGCTTCACGCGGCCCGGTTCGCGCGATCCGATCGGCGCGATGATCGACACCATCGAGGCCGCCGCCGCGCCCGACAGCACGACCGGATCGATCGACAAGCCGGCGACCGACCAGCCGGCCGCCGACCAGTCCGCGCCCGCAGAAGATTCCGAGCAGGGCGGGGGAGATCAGTAATGACGGGACCTGCCATGACCGATCCGGCACCCGCCAGCAAGCCGGCCGCAAAATCCGCTGAACCCTGGCGCACGCGGCTGATCCGCACGCTGCTGTACGGAAGCAATGTCGACCGCGCCGCGAAGGCGCGCGCGCGCGTCGGTCTTGCGATCCTTGCCTTTGCCGCAGTTTATTGCGTGCTGGCCGGACGGCTGGTGCTGTTCGCCGTCGGCGCCGACAGTCATGGCGCGCGGCGCACCGCCTCGCAGGACGCGATCGCAACCGCTCGGCCCGACATCACCGACCGCAACGGCGAAATTCTCGCCACCGACGTCAAGGCGCCGAGCCTGTTCGCCGAGCCGCGCCGCCTCATCGACAAGGACGAGGCGATCGAGCTCTTGACCGCGGCCTTGCCCGACCTCGACACCAGCGAAGTGCGCGACCGTCTGTCGTCGCGCAAGGGCTTCGTCTGGCTGAAGCGCGAGATCACGCCGAAGCAGCAGCTCGACATCCATCGCCTTGGCCTTCCCGGCGTCGGCTTCCTGCGCGAGAACAAGCGTGTCTATCCGACCGGTAACGAGGTCGCCCACCTGATCGGCCTCGTCAACATCGACAACCAGGGCATCGCCGGCATGGAGAAGTGGCTGGACAATAACGGTCTGGCCGATCTGCATCGCGCGGGCTTCGCCACCGACCGGCTGCAGAAGCCGGTGGAATTGTCGGTCGATCTGCGCGTCGAGCACGCGCTGCGCGACGAACTGATCAAGGCGAAGGAGAAGTTCAAGGCCAAGGCCGCCTCCGGCCTCGTCTCCAACGTGCGCACCGGCGAGATTGTGGCGATGGTGTCGCTGCCGGATTTCGATCCGAACAATCCGAAGGAAGCGCACGATCCCGACCGCATCAACCGCCTGACCACCGGCGTCTACGAGATGGGCTCGACCTTCAAGGCGTTTACGCTGGCGATGGCGCTGGATAGCGGCCGGTTCGATCTCAACTCGATGTGGGATGCGCGCGGCCCGCTGCACTACGGCAAGTTCGCGATCCATGACGATCACAACATGGGCCGCATGATCAACATGAAGGAGGTGTTCTATTATTCCTCCAACATCGGCGCCGGGCGCATTGCGCTGGCGATGGGCGTCGACGCGCATAAGGCCTTCTTGCGCAAGATGGGGCAGCTCGAGCGGCTGCGCACCGAATTGCCGGAGAGCGCCTCGCCGATCGTGCCGAAGAAGTGGGGCGAATTGAACACCGTTACCATCTCGTTCGGTCATGGCATTGCAGTGGCGCCGCTGCAGGCGGTGATGGGCATCGACGCGCTGGTCAATGGCGGCTATCTGATCCCGCCGACCTTCCTGAAGCGCACCGAGCAGGAGGCGATGGCGCTGGCCAAGCGCGTCATCAAGCCCGAGACCTCGGACAAGATGCGCTACCTGATGCGGCTCAACGCCGAGATCGGCACCGCGAAGAAGGCCGACGTCAAGGGCTACTATATCGGCGGCACAAGACCGGCACCGCGGAGAAGGTGATCAACGGCCGCTACGCCAAGAAGCGCGTGCTGAACGCCTTCACTGCGATCCTGCCCGCCGACAATCCGAAATATCAGCTGCTGATCATGCTCGACGAGCCGCAGCCCCTGAAGGAGACCTATGGCTTCATCACCTCGGGCTGGAATGCGGTGCCGACCGGCGGCAATGTGATCGCCCGAATTGCGCCGCTTTTGGGCGTTGAACCGCGATTCGACCTGCCGCCGTCCGACCGCCTTATTCTTGCGGCATCCAGAACAACCCAGTAAGGCGTATGGACACAGCATGATCCGGAAAAGTGTGAAGCGGTTTTCCGAACAAATCATGCTCAGATAGCGGCGCCAGAACGGCGCCGGCCAGACTGGAAGATCATGAGACTTCGCGACCTCTTCAGCGCCGATGCCACGATCGATCCAAGTGCCGACGCGATTGCCGTCGGAGGGCTTGCGGTCGACAGCCGTGCGGTGAAGCCGGGCGACCTGTTCTTCGCGCTGGCCGGCAGCAGGACCGACGGCGCACGCTTCGTCGATGCGGCGATTGCCGCGGGCGCAGTCGCGGTCGCCAGCGACCATCTGCCGCAAGGTGACGGCCGCATCCCGTTCGTGATCACGCCGAATCCGCGCCGCGCGCTGGCGCTCGCCGCCGCTACGTTCTATCCGCGCCAGCCTGCGACGATCGCGGCGGTGACCGGCACCAGCGGCAAAACCTCGGTCGCGGCGTTCACGCGCCAGATTTGGCAGCGGCTCGGTCACTCCTCGGCGAGCATCGGAACCATCGGTCTCGTCTCGGACAAGCGCACCGTCTACGGCTCGCTGACCACGCCCGATCCGATCGCGCTGCATCGCCAGCTCGACGAGATCGCGAGCGACGGCGTCACGCATCTCGCCTTCGAAGCCTCCTCGCACGGCCTCGACCAGTATCGGCTCGACGGCGTGCGCATCGAAGCCGGCGGCTTCACCAACCTGTCGCGCGACCACATGGATTATCATCCCGATGTCGCGCACTACCTGAATGCAAAGCTCCGGCTGTTCCGCGATCTCGTCGCACCTGGCGGAGCCGCGGTGATCTCGGCCGATCATGACTGCTCGACTGAAGTGATCGACGCAGCGCGGGCGCGCGGCCTGCGCATCATCACGGTCGGCCGCAATGCCGATGCGAGCGAGGGCATCAGGCTCACGGACGCTGCGATCGAAGGCTTTGCCCAGCAGCTCGCGATCGAGCACCGCGGCCGCAAACACGCGATCCGGCTGCCGCTGGTCGGCGAATTCCAGATCGAGAACGCGCTGGTTGCCGCCGGCCTTGCGATCGGCACCGGCAGCGCCGCCGACGACGTGTTCGGCACGCTCGAGCATCTCGAAGGCGCCAAGGGCCGGCTCGAATTCGTCGGCGAGCACAATGGCGCGCCGATCTTCGTCGACTACGCCCACAAGCCCGATGCGCTCGCCAAGGCGCTGCAAGCGCTGCGGCCCTATGCGAAGCGCAGGCTGGTCGTGATCTTCGGCGCTGGTGGCGATCGCGATGCCGGCAAGCGTTCGATCATGGGCGCGATCGCCGCCGAGAATGCCGATCAGATCATTGTCACCGACGACAATCCACGCAGTGAGAAGCCCGAGGCGATTCGCGCTGCGATCATGGCGACGGCGAAGGGCGCGCGCGAGATCGGCGACCGCGCCGCCGCGATCCGCGCCGGGATCGCCGGCCTCGAGCCGGGCGATGCATTGGTCGTGGCGGGGAAAGGCCATGAGGTCGGGCAGATCGTCGGTGGCACGACGTTGCCGTTCAGCGATCATGAAGCGGTCGCGAATGCATTGGCCGAGGAGGGCGCATGAGCACGATGTTGTGGACCTCGGATGCGATGGCGCAAGCGATGCGCGCCGCCACGCAGGGCGCATTGCCAAACGGCATCACCGGTCTCTCGATCGACAGCCGCACCATCGCGCCGGGCGATGCGTATTTCGCCATCAAGGGCGACGTCCATGACGGCCATGCATTCGTCGAGGCGGCGCTGAAGGCCGGCGCCGGGCTGGCTGTCGTCGAGACTGCACAGCGTAAGAAGTTTCCTGCCGACGCGCCGCTGCTCGTGGTCGACGATGTGCTCGCCGGCCTCGTCGAGCTCGCTTATGCCTCGCGCGCGCGGCTCACCGCGCAGATCATCGCGGTGACCGGTTCGGTCGGCAAGACCTCGACCAAGGAGGCGCTGCGCCGCGTGCTGTCAGCGCAGGGCGAGACCCATGCCTCGGTCGCATCGTTCAACAATCACTGGGGCGTGCCGCTGTCGCTGGCGCGCTGTCCGGCGAGCGCGCGTTTTGCCGTGTTCGAGATCGGCATGAACCATGCCGGCGAGATCACGCCGCTGGTCAAGATGGTGCGGCCACACGTCGCCGTCATCACCACGATCGAGCCGGTGCATCTGGAATTCTTCGCAGGCATCGAGGCGATCGCCGATGCCAAGGCGGAGATCTTCGCAGGGCTGGAGCCCAATGGCGCGGTCGTGCTCAACCGCGACAACGGGCAATTCGCGCGGCTGCAAAAGCATGCCAAGAAGGCCGGTATCTCGCGCATCGTCTCGTTCGGCACCGACAAGCGCGCCGAGGCGCGGCTGATCGACCTCTCGCTGCACGCGACCTGCTCGGCTGTGCACGCCGATATTCTGGACCATGACATCACCTACAAGATCGGCATGCCCGGCCGCCACATGGCGATGAACTCGCTGGCGGTGCTCGCGGGCGCCTCGCTGCTTGGTGCCGATATCGCGCGCGCGGCGCTGTCGCTGTCGCAGCTCGAGGCGCCGACCGGTCGCGGTCTTCGCCGCACGCTCGAGGTCGGCCATGGCGAGGCCACGCTGATCGACGAGAGCTACAACGCCAATCCGGCCTCGATGGGCGCCGCGCTCAACGTGCTCGGCCAGGCCGCGACCGGACCGCATGGCCGCCGCATCGCCGTGCTCGGCGACATGCTCGAGCTCGGGCCGACCGGGCCCGAATTGCACCGCGGCCTCAACGAAGCCGTGACCGCCAACCGCATCGACCTCGTATATTGTTGTGGTCCGCTGATGCGGAATCTGTGGGATGCCCTTTCCACCGGCAAGCGGGGAGGCTATGCCGAGAGCTCGGCGGCGCTCGAAGCGCAGGCGGTCGCCGCGGTCCGTGCCGGTGACGTGATCATGGTGAAGGGCTCGCTGGGATCGAAGATGAAGCTCATTGTCAGCGCGCTGGAAAAACGCTTCCCCGACAAGGCCGCGCACGAAGAAGCGGTATAGGACTCCTTGAATGTTCTACTGGTTGATCGAACTGTCCAACACCGTTCCGGGGTTTGGGGCATTCCGCAGCGCTCTGAACGTGTTCCGCTACATTACCTTCCGCACCGGCGGCGCGATGGTGACCGGCGCGCTGTTCGTATTCCTGTTCGGGCCCTGGATCATCGATCATTTGCGGCTGCGGCAGGGCAAGGGCCAGCCGATCCGCACCGATGGCCCGCAGTCACACCTGATCTCCAAGAAGGGCACGCCCACCATGGGCGGTCTGATGATCCTGTCCGGGCTCGTGGTGTCGACGCTGCTCTGGGCCAACCCGCTCAATCCCTATGTCTGGATCGTGCTGGCGGTGACGCTCGGCTTCGGGTTCGTCGGCTTCTATGACGATTATCTGAAGGTCACAAAGCAGTCGCACAGCGGCTTCGCCGGTAAGCTGCGGCTCCTGATCGAGGCGGCGATCGGGCTCGCCGCCACTTACGCGCTGGTCCGGCTCGGGCGCGACGTGTCGTCGACGTCGCTCGTGATTCCCTTCTTCAAGGACCTCGTGATCAATTTCGGCTGGTTCTTCGTGATCTTCGGTGCCTTCGTGATGGTCGGCGCCGGCAATGCGGTGAATCTCACCGACGGCCTCGACGGCCTTGCCATCGTGCCGGTCATGATCGCCGCCGCGAGCTTCGGCATGATCTCGTATCTGACCGGCAACGCGGTATTCTCGGACTACCTGCAGATCAATTACGTCGCCGGCACCGGCGAACTGGCGGTGCTATGCGGCGCGGTGCTTGGCGCAGGTCTCGGCTTCCTCTGGTTCAACGCGCCGCCGGCCTCGATCTTCATGGGCGACACCGGCTCGCTCGCGCTCGGCGGCATGTTGGGGGCCACCGCGGTCGCGGTGAAGCACGAGATCGTGCTCGCGGTGATCGGCGGCCTGTTCGTGCTGGAGGCGGTCTCGGTCATCGTGCAGGTCACCTCGTTCAAGCTCACGGGAAAACGCGTGTTCCGGATGGCGCCGCTGCACCATCACTTCGAGCAGAAGGGCTGGACCGAGCCGCAGATCGTGATCCGGTTCTGGATCATCTCGGTGATGCTGGCGCTTGCCGGCCTCTCCACCCTCAAGCTGCGCTGAGCGTCGCCATGATCCCGGTCACCTCCTTCTCGGGCAAGACAGTCGCGGTGTTCGGGCTCGGCGGCTCCGGGCTCGCGAGCTGCCAGGCGCTGAAGGCCGGTGGCGCCGAGGTGATCGCGGCTGACGACAGTGCCGACAACGTCGCCAGGGCGGCGCAGGCCGGCTTCACCACCGCCGATCTGCGCACCGTGTCGTGGGCGAATTTCGCCGCGCTGATCCTGACCCCCGGCGCGCCGCTGACCCATCCGGTGCCGCACTGGAGCGTGCTGAAGGCGCGCGAGGCGGGCTGCGAGGTGATCGGCGACGTCGAATTGTTCTGCCGCGAGCGGCGCCGCCACGCGCCGAACGCGCCGTTCGTCGCCATCACCGGCACCAACGGCAAGTCGACCACGACCGCGCTGATCGCGCATCTCATGAAGGTCGCCGGCTACGACACCCAGATGGGCGGCAATATCGGCACCGCGATCCTGTCGCTGGAGCCGCCGCGGATGGGCCGCGTCCATGTGATCGAGATGTCGTCCTACCAGATCGATCTCGCGCCGTCGCTGGATCCCTCGGTCGGTATCCTGATCAACATCAGCGAGGACCACATCGATCGCCACGGCACGCTGGCGCACTACGCCGCGGTCAAGGAGCGGCTGGTTGCCGGCGTGCAGCAGGGCGGCACCGCGATCGTTGGCGTCGATGACGGCTGGTGCCGCGACATCGCCGACCGGCTCGATCGCGCCGGCAAGCGCGTGGTGCGCATCTCGGTGAAGAACCCGCTGCCCGACGGTCTTTATGTGGAGCACGAGACCATCGTGCGCGCATCGGGCGCGGCGCGCAGCGAGGTGGCGCGTCTCGGCGGCATCGGTTCGCTGCGCGGCCTGCACAATGCCCAGAACGCCGCTTGCGCCTCGGCCTGCGCGCTGGCGATGGGGATCGCAACCGACGTGTTGCAGAACGCCTTGCGCAGCTTCCCGGGTCTGGCGCACCGCATGGAGCAGGTCGGCCGCCGCGGCAACGTGCTGTTCGTCAACGACTCCAAGGGCACCAACGCGGACGCGGCCGCGCATGCGCTGTCGTCGTTCGCCGACATCTACTGGATCGCCGGCGGCAAGCCGAAGGCCGGCGGCATCACGGGCCTCACCGGCTATTTCCCGCGCATCCGCAAGGCCTATCTGATCGGCGAGGCGGCGCAGGAGTTCTCCGCCACGCTCGGCGAGCGCGTCCCGTACGAGATGTCCGGCACACTCGACGTCGCGATCGCCAGCGCCGCGCGCGATGCGGACGCATCGGGGCTTAGCGAAGCCGTCGTGCTGCTGTCTCCGGCCTGCGCCTCGTTCGACCAGTACCGCAATTTCGAAATCCGCGGCACCGCCTTCCGCGACATCGTCCAGGCACTGCCCGGCGTCAAGCCGGTGGTGTGACGTTTCCGACGTCGTAGGATGGGTAGAGCGCAGCGAAACCCATCGCGGCCCGGCGCGATATCGATGGGTATCGCTGCGCTCCACCCATCCTACGCAGCAGCCTTGGCGGCTCCTGAATTGCCGTATGCCGCTTCGGGACGTAAGCTGCGGGTTATGAATGACATCCCGCAGCACCAGATTCGTGCCGTCTACGACGAGCACACAATCCGCATCTATCAGGCCTACAACAACGAGATCGCCGACGCTGCCTTGGCCGCCGGCACTTTCGTCTCTCCGCCTTTCAGCATGACGCGGATGACGTGGATCAAGCCGTCATTTCTGTGGATGATGTATCGTGCCGGATGGGGCTACAAGGACGCCGGGCAAAGCCGGATATTGGCAATTGATATCACGCGCGAGGGTCTTGAGTGGGCGCTGGCGAATAGCTGTCCAAGTCATCCCGATCCAGCGACGAGCAAGGATGATTGGGAAAAGCTCAAGGCCAATTCGCCTGTGCGAATTCAATGGGACCCTGAGCGCGATCTGCACCTTCAACCGCTGCCGCATCGCGCGATCCAGATTGGGATCGGTGGCGAAGCGGTGCAACTCTACGTCGGTCAATGGATTCGAAAGATCACCGACGTGACTGAACTCGCGCACACGATTCACGACTTGGTCGAGCGCGGCCGACTGGATCAGGCGCAGGCTGCGCTGCCGATAGAGCGTGTCTATTTGCACGCAGGTTAGCGCAGATCGTAGGATGGGTAGAGCGCAGCGAAACCCATCAAGTCCGATCCGCGGCGCAATGATGGGTATCGCTGCGCTCCACCCATCCTTGTATTAGCGCGCTGGATTAGACTGGCCTCGTTCCGAGAGGAATGGCCCAGCTCGGGTGGCCGCCCGGGCTGGGCCGCTGATCGATCGGATCGATACCCATCGAAGCCTTGAGGGCTGTCGTTCGTAGCAAGATCGCGATCGGCACTTCATCGGGACCCGCATGGTTGAACGAACTCTAGGTTCGCATCACAAGGGAGGGTCGAGGAAGATGGCCAAGCGTATCACAATCTGTGCCGGAATCGATATCGGCAAACGGAAGCTCGACGTGGCGCTCGCCGACGGCTCGGACCAGCTGCAGGTGGAGAACACGGCGGATGGTTACAAGACGCTGTTGGAGTGGCTTGGGCGCCACAAGGTCAGGCGGGTTGGGATCGAGGCGAGTGGTGGCTATGAGCAGCCGGTCGTCGTCGAGCTGCGGCGCAAGCGGTTTGTCGTCGTGGTGTTCCAGCCGGCGCAGGTGCGTGCCTATGCCAAATACCGCGGGCAGCGCGCCAAGAACGATCGGATCGATGCCGCGCTGATCGCCGCCTGCACCGCTGCGGTCAAGAAGATCCACCCGGCACCCGACGCCAGATTACCGCCCTTGGCCGGACATCTGACGCTGATTGATCAGATCGGAGAAGATATCGCGCGATTCAAGAACCGGCTCGAGAGCTGTCGCGACGCGCGTATCCAAAAGCTATGGAAAGACGACATCGCTCGTCTGGCCAAGCGCGAACGGGTTGAGTTCAAGGCTCTGGTGGCGGCGATCCGCGAGCAACACGATCTCGCCGCCCGGCTCGACCTGATCCACAGCGTCGGTGGGGCCGGGCTGCCGACTGCGGTCGCCGTCCTGGTCCGGATGCCCGAGATCGGCCAGGTCAGCCGCGAGCAGGCTGCAGCACTTGCGGGCCTAGCGCCGTATGACGACGACAGCGGCGAACACATCGGCGCTCGTCACATCGACGGTGGACGCAAGCGTCTGCGCCAGGCGCTCTACGCTGCGGCGCTGGCGGCGTCCTTTCGCTGGAATCCGCAGCTCATCGCCCTGTACAAACGATTGATCGCCGCCGGCAAAGGCCACAAGCGTGCCCTGATCGCCTGCGCCAGGAAGCTGCTCATCTTCATCAACACCGTGGTGGCTCGAGCGATCCCTTGGCAAGCTCACTTGCCAGTCGTCGCTCCGGCAAGCTGAAGCGTTTCTTTGTTCGATCGGGGCACCGTTTCTTCGTCCCGACCTGCCGTCACGAGGACGCCGCGCACAGCGGCCGTCAAGGATGGCCGTCGCTCAAATGCCGCCACATCCCCACTCTCGCCAGGCCACGCCTTGATGGCCGCGAGCACGGCGTCAGTCTCAACGGCGATCGGGCAATTCAATCGCACACAATCGGAAACGCTAATGGTTGCTACGCAGCTGTGACATAATCAACACGACGGGCAACTCAGCAATATCCTGTCAATCCTCGCACGCGAAAATATTTCGCTTTATCAGAAGCGTAACTCAGTGTATGAATCCGGCGTCTCATCCGACACGAGGGGCGCTTCGCGATCGTCACGAACGCGGGTCGAGATGCGGTGGACGCGGATTGCGCAACTGACGAGTGCGCATGACGCGGACGGTGAAGTCGTGTGGTCCTGACGCCCTAGTGTCCCGAGTCACAAGTTCGCAATCGTAGATTCGCAGTAGGTTCGCGTCGCTGTGCCAAGGCTGGGAGGCAGCAGCAGTGACGGAGGATCTGATGGCGGTCCGGCAACTTGCCTCCCTGACATTGAGTGATGAAGAGCGCGCCGAACTGAAGGCGCTGACGACGCGGCGGAAGACGGCGCAGGCGCTGGCTCTGAGAGCCCGGATCGTGCTGACCTGCGCGGAAGGCGGTCAAAACAAGGAAGTGGCGGCCAAGCTGGGCTTGGGCCGGTCAACGGTAGGCAAGTGGCGGCGGCGTTTTGTGGAGCGGCGCGTGGACGGGCTGCGTGACGAGCCCCGCTCCGGAGCGCCACGTACGGTTGACGATGCCCGCATCGAAGCCCTGATCGTAAGGACGTTGGAGAGTTGCCCCGAGAACGCCACCCATTGGAGTTCCCGCGGCATGGCGAAGGCCAGCGGCCTGTCGGTGTCGACGGTGCAACGCATCTGGCGGGCCTTCGGGCTCCAGCCGCACCGGCTAGAGACGTTCAAGCTCTCGACCGATCCAAACTTCGTGGCCAAAGTGCGCGACGTCGTGGGCCTTTACGTCTCGCCGCCGGAGCACGCCATCGTTCTCTGTGTGGATGAGAAATCCCAAATCCAGGCACTGGACCGCAGTCAGCCGATGCTGCCGATGCGTCCCGGCCAACCGGCCCGAAGAAGCCATGACTACACAAGGCACGGCACCACATCGCTGTTCGCCGCCTCTCGACATTGCCAGTGGACGGGTGATCGGCAAGTGCTACGGACGCCACCGTGCTGTCGAGTTCCGCAAGTTCCTCGACGAGATCGAGGCTGCCGTGCCGCGCGACCTCGACGTCCATTTGGTCATGGACAATTACGCCACGCACAAGACGCCATTGATCCGAAGATGGCTCGCCAAGCGGCCCCGGTGGCACGTGCACCTGACCCCGACCAGTTCGTCATGGCTCAACCAGGTCGAGCGCTTCTTCGCACTCCTGACCGACAAGAAGATCAGACGCGGCATCTATCGAAGCGTTGCCGCCCTCCGGGCAGACATCGCTTCCTTCATCGACCGGCACAACGCCGATCCCAAGCCGTTCCGCTGGACTAAGTCCGCCGATGACATCCTGGCATCCATCGAACGCTTCTGCCGGTACAACGCTCCGCCAAATCCAGATTCGATATCGCGAACTTCTGGTCCACCACACTAGCGGCAGGTGTCCTCTCGCAAGATGCGCAAGCGTTTTGCGAAGGCGGTGACAAGCAAGCCCAGTCTCGCCGGGGAGAGCACGAAGTAAGCCGTAACCCATCGCGCAGGGGAAGCCGGGTTGTTTCCGGTTACACCTGTGGTCCTACCCCCGTGCTTTCTACCTTTTGCACGGGGCCCATGGGTGCGATCGGCACCCGGCTTTCCCTGCGCCCTCTTCACGAGAGGGCGGAACGAAGAGCAAAGCTCGGGCGATTCATGTCGCGAGAATGCGCAACCGTGTCCTCATCTTCAACTGTCATCGCCCGGCTCGACCGGGCGATCCAGTACGCCGCGGCCTCTCGATTCAAACACTGGCGTCTCTGGAATACTGGATCACCCGCATGCGCGGGTGATGACACCGAACTCACTCGAGATCGCGCCACACACTCGGTGTCGTCCCTGCGAAAGCAGGGACCCATAACCACCAACGCTGATTGTTGCGCGATGCTGGAATGACGAGTCCCTTCAACAAGGTCCGCCGCGGAGCATGGGTCCCTGCTTTCGCAGGGACGACAACTGTGCTTGGGGCGCCAACCACCTCCCTCAAAAGTTACCCATCCCGTTAACCCCTTGGAAACCATCCTGCGCCACGAATGGACGTTATCTCTGCCACCTGGGGACGCCCATGCTCGCCCGTGACCAACGCACCCCGTTCTCGGACTGGTGGTGGACCGTCGACAAGCTGCTGCTTGTCGCGATCGCCGCGTTGATGCTGGCCGGCGTCATCCTGTCGCTGGCCGCGAGCCCGCCGGTCGCGACCCGGATCGGGCTCGATCCGTTCCACTTCTTCAATCGCCACGTCATGTTCCTGGTGCCGTCGCTGATCGTGCTGATCGGGGTGTCGTTCATGACGCCGCGGCAGATCCGGCGCACCGCGCTGATCGTGTTTGCGGTCTCGATCGTGCTGATCGTGCTGACGCTGCTGATCGGGCCCGAGGTCAAGGGCTCACGGCGCTGGATCACGCTGCTCGGCGTCAACATCCAGGCCTCCGAAGCCGCCAAGCCCGCCTTCGTCATCGTCGCGGCCTGGCTGTTTGCGGAATCGACCAAGCGGCCGGAGATGCCGGCGACCTCGATGGCGCTGGTGCTGTTGATGACGTTGGTCACGCTTCTGGTGATGGAGCCCGACTTCGGCCAGACCATGCTGATCCTCACGGTGTGGGGCGCGCTGTTCTTCATCGCGGGCATGCGGATGATCTGGGTGTTCGGGCTCGCCGGCGCCGCCGGCGCGGGCCTGTTCGGCGCCTATCTCCTGGTGCCGCACGTCGCCGGCCGCATCAAGCGCTTCATGAACCCGGCCTCCGGCGACACCTTCCAGGTCGACACCGCGATGGAAGCGTTCTGGAACGGCGGCTGGTTCGGGCTCGGGCCGGGCGAGGGCATCGCCAAGCGCAGCCTGCCGGACAGCCACACCGACTTCGTGTTCGCGGTCGCGGCGGAAGAGTTCGGCATCATCCTCTGCCTGATGCTGGTCGCGCTGTTCGGCTTCATCGTGATCCGCACGCTGACCCGCGCCTATGCCACCGAGGACATGTTCTCGCGCTTTGCGGCATCGGGGCTCGCGATCCTGTTCGGCGTGCAGGCGACCATCAACATGGCGGTCAATCTGCAATTGATCCCGGCCAAGGGCATGACGCTGCCGTTCATCTCCTATGGCGGCTCCTCGTTCGTGTCGCTCGCCTATGGCGTCGGCATGATGCTGGCGCTGACGCGGCAGCGGCCGCGTACCGAAATCGAATCGATGGAAGGCGCCAGCGCGCGGCGCGCCTACGCATGAGGCGTCCCATCGCCATTGCGAAGAGCGCCATGGATTGCTTCCGCCTTCGCCAAGGCTTCGACGGACAAGTCGCTTCGCTCGCAATGACAGTATAAATTGTTGCCATGGCTGAGTCCCCCCTGATTCTGCTGGCGGCCGGCGGCACCGGCGGCCATCTGTTCCCGGCCGAAGCGCTCGCCGTGGAATTGATCAGGCGTGGCCTGCGGGTGCGGCTGGCGACCGACGGCCGCGCGCTGCGCTACTCCGGCCTGTTCGGCAGGGAGAGCATCGAGCTCGTGCCGAGCGCGACCGTGCGCAGCCGCAACCCGATCTCGCTGGCACGGACCGTGCTGATGCTCGGCTACGGCACGCTGGTCGCCGCCAATGTGGTGCGCCGGCTGAAGCCGTCGGCCGTCGTCGGCTTCGGTGGTTACCCGACCTTGCCGCCGCTGATCGCGGCGCGGATGCTCGGCGTCCCCGGCATCATTCACGATGCCAATGCGGTGCTCGGCCGCGCCAACCGTTTCCTCTCCGGCCGCGTCAACGCGATCGCGACCTCGCTGCCCGGCGTGCTCGATCGCGATCCCGCGCTCGCCGGCAAGGCCACCACCGTCGGCACGCCGATGCGGCCGGCGATCCTCGCGGCGGCCGCGGTGAAATACACCCCGCCCGAGGTGGATGGGCCGTTGCGGCTGCTCGTCGTCGGCGGCAGCCAGGGCGCGCGGGTGATGAGCGACATCGTGCCGCCGGCGATCGAGAAGCTCGCGCCGGCGTTATGGCGCCGGCTGATCATCACCCAGCAGGTGCGCGAGGAGGACATGGCGCGGGTGCGGGCGGTCTATGACCGGCTCAAGATCGATGCCGAGCTCGCGCCGTTCTTCCCGGACCTGCCGGCGCGGCTGGCCTCGAGCCAATTGGTGATCTCGCGTTCCGGCGCCGGAACGGTGGCCGAACTCGCCGCGATCGGGCGGCCCTCGATCCTGGTGCCGCTGCCGGGCGCGATCGATCAGGACCAATTCGCCAATGCCGGCGTGCTGTCGCAGGCGAACGGCGCGCTGCGCATCACGCAGGCCGACTTCACGCCGGAACGGCTCGCCGCCGAAATCTCGGCCTTCGCCGCGGAGCCCGAGAGACTGACCGCGATGGCGGAAGCCGCGCGCAGTGTCGGGCGGCTTGATGCCGCGGAGCGGCTGGCCGATCTGGTTGCCAAGGTGGCCGGGATTTGACGCGCCAATCCGGCAGGACGCCGGGGGAGACTTGATCATGACGGGTTTTTTGATTCACTCCGTCTCGGAATTCTCGGACCTGATCCTCGAAGCGCTGCGCCTGGCAGATGCGCAGAATATCGTCGAGATCGGTGCGGAGTATGGCGGTATGTCGGCGCTGCTCGCCGATCATTGCCGGGCCCGCGGCGGCCGGCTCACCAGCGTCGATCCGGCGCCGAAGCGCGAATTCCTCGATTGGGTCAACGCCAATCCGGATGTGCGTCACGTCGCGAAGACCAGTCTCGACGCGTTCGGCGAGCTTGACGCCGCCGACGCCTGGATCGTCGACGGCGATCATAACTGGTACACAGTTTATCACGAGCTCCGCGAGATCGAGGCGATCAGCCGCCGCGCCGCCAAGCCCGTTCTGGTCTTCCTTCATGATGTCGGCTGGCCCTGTGGCCGCCGCGACGCGTACTATGCGCCTGACCAGATTCCGGCAGAGCATCGCCATACGCACAGTTATGATGCAGGCGCCACGCCAGATCGCGAAAGCTTGGTGGAAGGTCGTGGATTTCGCGGCATGGGCCAGTTCGCGTTCGCAACTCATGCCGGTGGCGTGCGCAACGGCGTGATGACCGCGATCGATGATTTCCTGGCAGAGGAACTTGCGCAGGGCAGGGAGTTCGGCTTCGCCGAGATTCCCGCGGTGTTCGGCCTCGGCGTGCTGTTCGACATGAACGCCGCCTGGAGTGCACAGCTTGCCGAGCTCGTGCTGCCCTATCACCAGAACAAGCTGCTGCGCGCACTCGAGACCAACCGCCTGCGCAATTATCTTCGCGTCATCGACATGCAAGATGAGTTCGCCGCGCGGCCGGGAGCGGCGTAGCCGCCGGGGCCGAGATGGAGATGTCCGTGACGTCAGATCACCACCACCGGCCGGTAGCTGACAACAGCGACATTTCCGCGGCTGCGGGGCGGAAAAAGCCCTTGTCACGCATGGGAAAAGCGGGGCATCCAGTACTCAGCGCGACCGATGTGAGGCGCGCACGGACGATGATATCAGGAACCGGATCATGAGACTGCCGCGCGAGATCGGACCCATTCACTTCGTCGGGATCGGCGGCATCGGCATGAGCGGCATCGCCGAGGTGCTGATCAATCTCGGCTACACCGTGCAGGGCTCCGATGCGTCGGACAATTACAACCTCGACCGGCTGCGCAAGAAGGGCGCCAAGATCTCGGTCGGCCACGCCGCCGAGAACGTCGATGGCGCCGACGTCGTCGTGGTCTCGACCGCGATCAAGCGCGACAATCCCGAGCTGATGGCGGCGCGCGCGCAGCGCATTCCGGTGGTGCGGCGCGCCGAGATGCTGGCGGAATTGATGCGGCTGAAGAGCTGCGTCGCGATCGCTGGCACTCATGGCAAGACGACGACGACGACGATGGTGGCGACCTTGCTCGACGCCGGCGGGCTCGATCCGACCGTGATCAATGGCGGCATCATCAACGCCTATGGCTCCAATGCGCGGCTCGGGGCCGGCGACTGGATGGTGGTTGAGGCCGACGAGAGCGACGGCACGTTCCTGAAGCTGCCGTCCGACGTCGTCATCGTCACCAATATCGATCCCGAGCATCTCGATCACTTCAAGACCTTTGAGGCGATCCAGGACGCGTTCCGCAATTTCGTCGAGAACGTTCCGTTCTACGGCTTTGCCGTGATGTGTACCGATCATCCGGTGGTGCAAGCCCTGGTCGGCAAGATCGAGGACCGCCGCATCATCACCTACGGCCAGAATCCGCAGGCCGACGCGCAGCTCCTGGATCTGACGCCGATGGGCGGCGGCTCGAAATTCAAGGTCGCGATCCGCGATCGCAAGTCGGGCGCGACGCACGAGATCGCTGACATCATGCTGCCGATGCCGGGACGCCACAATGCGTCGAACGCGACGGCGGCGATCGCGGTCGCGCATCAGCTCGGCGTGTCCGATGACGTGATCCGCCAGGCCATGGCCGGCTTCGGTGGCGTCAAGCGGCGCTTCACCAAGACCGGCGAGACGAACGGCATCACTGTGGTCGATGATTACGGCCATCATCCGGTCGAGATCGCGGCCGTGCTGAGGGCGGCGCGCGAATCCACCAACGGCAAGATCGTCGCCGTGGTGCAGCCGCATCGCTACACCCGCCTGCAATCCTTGTTCGAAGAGTTCTGCACCTGCTTCAACGATGCCGATGCGGTCGTGGTCGCCGAGGTCTATCCGGCCGGCGAAGCACCGATCGCAGGCATCGACCGCGACCATTTCGCCGCCGGCCTGCGCGCCCACGGCCATCGCAACGTTGTCCCGCTGCCAAACGCCGGCGAGCTTGCCAAGATCGTTCACGGTATTGCCAAGTCCGGCGACCTCGTCGTCTGCCTCGGCGCCGGCAACATCACGCAATGGGCCTACGCACTGCCCGACGAATTGAAGGCGCTGGGGTGATGGAGGCCTCGTATCTTACCACGTCATGGCCGGGCTTGTCCCGGCCATCCACGTCTTCACTGCACTATCGTGTCGTACAGGTCGTCCCAGTTCGGATTCGCTGTGATGATTGTGCGAACCTTCCAAGCGCGTGGCCAATGCTTGATGGTGTGTTCACGCTGGATAGCGGTGCGGATGTCGTCGAATTGCTCGAAGTAAACCAGCCGCTTCAACCCGTAGCGCTTGGTGAATCCATCGACGAATCCAGAACGATGCTCGAATATCCGGCGGACGAGATCGCTCGTTACGCCGACATAGAGCACGCCGTTCGGTCGGTTGGTCAGAAAATAGACGTATCCCCCTGCCATGTGGAGATACTGCAAGACGTGGATGGCCGGGACAAGCCCGGCCATGACGGATGGAGGGGTCACGCATGACCTTCCCCGACATCACGCCCGACCTGAAAACCGCGATGCCGGAGCTGCGCGGGCGGCTGCTGGCGAACCAGTCGCTGGCGGAATTGACCTGGTTTCGCGTCGGCGGTCCTGCGCAGGTGCTGTTCACGCCGGCCGACGAAGACGATCTCGCCTACTTCCTGAAGCATCTGCCGCAGGAGCTGCCGGTCTATGTCGTCGGCGTCGGCTCCAATCTGATCGTGCGCGACGGTGGCATGTCCGGGGTCGTGATCCGGCTGGCGCCGCGCGCGTTCGGCGAGACCAGCGCGGCTGGTGATGTCGTCACCGCCGGCGCCGCGGCGCTCGACAAGCGCGTCGCCGAGACCGCGGCAGCGGCAAACATCGGCGGCATGGAATTCTTCTTCGGTATTCCCGGCACGATCGGCGGCGCGCTGCGCATGAACGCCGGCGCCAATGGCGGCGAGACCAAGGACGTGCTGGTGGAGGCCACCGGCATCGGCCGCGACGGCACGAAGCATACGTTCAGCAATGCCGACATGAAGTTCGTCTATCGCAACTCTGGCGTCGATACGTCGATCGTGTTCACCTCGGCGCGCTTCCGCGGCCGGATCACCGATACTGACGCGATCCGCACCCGCATGAACGAGGTGCAGGCCCGGCATCGCGAGACCGCGCAGCCGATCCGCGAGAAGACCGGCGGCTCGACCTTCAAGAATCCGCCCGGTAACAGCGCCTGGAAGCTGATCGACGCCGCCGGTTGCCGCGGCCTCAAGGTCGGCGGCGCACAGGTGTCGGAGATGCACTGCAATTTCCTGATCAACACCGGCAACGCCACCGGGCATGACATCGAGACCCTCGGCGAGACGGTGCGCGAGCGGGTCAAGCAGACCAGCGGAATTGAGCTGCACTGGGAAATCAAGCGGATCGGGAAAAGCTGATGCAGGTGACCATTCTGTTCGGCGGCACCAACAAGGAGCGGCTGGTCTCGGTGGCGAGCGCGCAGGCGCTGCACCACGCGCTGCCCGACGCTGACCTCTGGTTCTGGGACGTTGACGACACCGTGCATGCGGTGACGTCCGAACAGCTGCTCGGCCACACGCGGCCCTTCGAGGTCGACTTCAAACCCGATGGTCGGGGCATCGCGCTCGACCATGCACTCGACAGGGCAAGCGCCGAGCAGCGCGTGCTGGTGCTCGGCTTGCACGGTGGCCGCGCCGAGAACGGCGAATTGCAGGCGATGTGCGAGATGCGCGGCGTCGCGTTCACCGGCTCCGGCTCGGCGTCGTCGCATCTGGCGTTCGACAAGCCTTCGGCGAAACGCTTCGCCGCGATCGCGGGCCTCAACGCGCCGCAGGGCATATCGATCGCACAGCTCGATGAGGCGTTCGCCCAGCACGGCAGGCTGATCGCAAAGCCCGCCAAGGACGGATCGAGCTACGGGCTGATCTTCGTCAACGCACAGCAGGACCTCGTCGCGGTCCGCAATGCCGCGAAGCATGAAGACTATCTGATCGAGCCGTTCGTGTCGGGCGTGGAGGCGACCTGCGGCGTGCTCGAGCAATCCGACGGCACGGTGTTCGCGTTGCCGCCGATCGAGATCGTGCCGGCGGAGGGGGGCTTCGACTACACAGCCAAATACCTTTTGAAGTCGACCCAGGAGATCTGCCCCGGCCGCTTCGCGCCCGAGGTCAGCGCCGCGATCATGGAGCACGCGTTGCGGGCGCATCGCGCATTGTCGTGCACCGGATATTCGCGCAGCGATTTCATCGTGTCGGCCAATGGCCCGGTCTACCTCGAGACCAACACGCTGCCCGGCCTCACCGCGGCATCACTGTACCCTAAGGCATTGAAAGCACAGGGCATCGCCTTTGCCGACTTCCTTCGTGACCAGATCGAGCTCGGCCGCCGCCGCGCCAGGAGTTAAGGCCAACCGGGCGGGACCCCGCCCGACTCGGCCGGATGGAACCCGGGCGCTGTTGCTAAAATGCTAACGGGTTCGCGGCAAAGTATTCAGAGCGTTGATCAAAATACACTCCAGGCTGAACTCCTTTACCATTTGTTTACCAGGAAGCCCGAAGGTTAACGCTGGCGGCGCATGTAGCGCTTGGCTGCCGGGGCGTGAGCTGTCGCGGATTACCGCTTCGAGGATCGCAACCAGGGAACAGGGGGCCTCTCTAATCCCACCGGTCTAGCCGAGACGTGATTTGTGCCGGGACCCCGCAGGGTTTGCGGGCGCAACATGTGACGAGCTCGTGCAATGGATGGTGCAGGACGCCTCACCCGATCGCTGCGATCGCTGGGGCCTCAAGCTGACCTGAGAGCAGCCGCTATTGGAGCGGCAGTGCTGCTGCGCGAGTATGTCGGCGCCCATCTCGCGCGCGGCCGCCGGCGTCCCGCCAGTCGGCCGCAGATGATCGATCGCGCGCCGCCGAACCGCTACGTCCTGCTGGTCGAACGCTATCTGCCGCGCCGTATCGGCCTGGTCGCGACGCTCGCGATCCTGTTCGGCAGCGTGGGCTTCGGCATCGTCAGGGGCGGCCATCTCGAGGAGTTCACCACCGCGCTCAGCGACACCCGCAATGCGCTGGCCAATTCCGCGGGCTTCCGCATCACCACCGTCGGCATCAACGGCCGCAAGCAGCTGAGCCAGGACGAGGTGCTTGCGATCGGCGGCGTTAACGGCCGTTCCTCGCTGCTGTTCCTCGACGCCGATACCGTGCGCGCCAAGCTGAAGGCCAATCCCTGGATCGCCGACGCCACGATCCTCAAGCTCTATCCGGGCCGGCTGCAGATCGACATCGTCGAGCGCACCGCCTTCGCGCTGTGGCAGCAGAACGGCCGCCTGTCGGTGATCGCCTCCGACGGCGCGGTGCTCGAGCCCTATGTGTCGCGCCGCTTCCTTAATCTGCCGCTGGTGGTGGGCAAGGGCGCGGACACCCGCGCCCAGGACTTCCTGGCGCTGCTCGACCGTTATCCGCAGGTGCGCTCGGTGACCAAGGCCGCGATCTTCGTCGGCGAGCGGCGCTGGAACCTGCGCCTCAAGGACGGCCTCGACGTCCGCCTGCCCGAGAACGATGTCGGCAACGCGCTGGCCGCACTCTCAAAGCTCGACAAGGACGAGAAGCTGTTCTCGCGCGACATCGTCGCCGTCGACATGCGCCTGCCCGATCGGCTGATCGTGCAATTGTCCGAGGAAGCCGGCAAGGCGCGCGACGAGCTGTTCAAGGACAAGAAGTCCAAGAAGAAGGCCGGTGACTCCGCATGACCGGCCTCGATCGCAATTTGACCCCGAAGACCCGCCCGATGCAGAAGCGCACCGCGATGGTGGCTTCGCTCGACGTCGGCTCCAGCAAGATCGCCTGCATGATCGCGCGGCTCAGGCCGTCGCCGCCGAACGAGGCGCTGCGCGGCCGCACCCATGCGGTCGAATTGATCGGCTACAGCCAGATCCAGTCGCGCGGCGTCAAGGCCGGCTCCGTCGTCGATCTCGCCGAATGCGAGAAGGCGGTGCGCCATGCCGTGGCGCTGGCCGAGCGCATGGCCAAGGTCCGTGTCGAATCCGTTCTGCTGTCGGTTTCCGGCGGCAGGCTGCATGGCCAGCTGGTTGAAGCCGCGGCCGATATCCACGGCGGCTCGGTGACCGCGGACGATATCAGCCGCGTCACCTCGGCCGGCATGCGCCACGCCGCCGGCGCCGGCCGCACCGTGCTACACGCGCTGCCGGTCGGCTACGCGCTCGACGGCGTCAAGGGCATCCGCGATCCCAGAGGCATGGTGGCGCGCCAGTTCGGCGTCGACATGAATGTGGTGACGTCGGACGCGACGGTTGCCAAGAACCTGATGCTGGTGGTCGAGCGCTGCCATCTCAACGTCGAAGCCATGGCGTCGAGCCCCTATGTTGCGGGCCTGTCGGTCCTGACCGATGACGAAGCCGATCTCGGCGCTGCCGTCGTCGAGATGGGCGCGGGCTCGACGACGATCGCGACCTATTCCGGCGGCCGCCTCGTGCACGCATCCGGATTTGCGCTCGGCGGGCAACACATCACGATGGATCTTGCGCGCGGCATCGGCGCGTGCATTGCGGATGCCGAGCGAATCAAGACTTTATACGGCACGGTGCTGACCGGTGGTTCGGACTCGCGCGAGCTGATGTCCGTTCCCACTGCAGGCGATGATCGGGAGACTCCGCAAATCGTGTCCCGCGCCACGATCGCGAACATTGTCCGGCATCGCGCCGAGGAGATTTTCGAAATGGTTCGTGACCGGCTCGCGGATTCTCCATTTGCGGCAGAGCCGAGGGCGCGCGTCGTGCTGAGCGGCGGCGCGTCGCAGCTCACCGGCACCGTCGAGCTTGCCACCCGTATCCTGAACCGTCAGGTCCGTATCGGCCGCCCGCTCGGCTTCGGCCGGCTGCCGAACGAGGCGAAGGGCGCCTCGTTCTCGGTGCCGACGGGCCTCTTGGTCTACCCGCAATACGCACATCTTGAACATGTCGAACCGCGGCGTACGCGGCAGCTCAGGACAGGGACAGACGGTTACTTCGGAAAGGTCGGACGATGGCTTCGCGAGGGCTTCTGATGACCACACCCCGGCTCATTGCATTTTCACCAGCTCCTGCGGCCAGCGGCCGGGACGAACCAACGCGCGCATAATCGAGAGAGGCAACCATGGCACTCAATCTGACACCCCCTGACATCAGCGAGCTGAAACCGCGGATCACCGTCTTCGGCGTCGGCGGCGCGGGTGGTAATGCCGTCAACAACATGATCACCGCCGGGTTGCAGGGCGTCGACTTCGTCGTCGCCAACACCGACGCGCAGGCGCTGACCATGTCGAAGGCGCAGCGCATCATCCAGATGGGCACCCAGGTCACCGAGGGCCTCGGCGCCGGATCGCAGCCCGATGTCGGCGCTGCGGCCGCGCAGGAGGTCATGGACGAACTGCGCGATCACCTGACCGGCGCCAACATGGTGTTCGTCACCGCCGGCATGGGCGGCGGCACCGGCACCGGGGCTGCGCCCGTGATCGCCAAGGCCGCCCGGGAGATGGGAATCCTCACCGTCGGCGTGGTGACGAAGCCGTTCCACTTCGAGGGTCAGCGCCGGATGCGCACCGCCGAGCACGGTATCTCCGAGCTCCACAAGGTGGTCGACACGCTGCTGATCATTCCGAACCAGAACCTGTTCCGGGTTGCCAACGAGAAGACCACCTTCGCCGACGCGTTCGCGATGGCCGACCAGGTGCTGTACTCGGGCGTCGCCTGCATCACCGACCTGATGGTCAAGGAAGGCCTGATCAACCTCGACTTCGCCGACGTCCGCGCCGTGATGCGGGAAATGGGCAAGGCGATGATGGGCACCGGCGAGGCCACCGGCGAGAAGCGCGCGCTGACCGCAGCCGAAGCTGCGATCGCCAACCCGCTGATCGACGATAGCTCGATGAAGGGCGCCCGCGGCCTGCTGATCTCGATCACGGGCGGCAAGGACCTCACTCTGTTCGAGGTCGACGAAGCCGCAACCCGCATCCGCGAAGAAGTCGA
The DNA here is from genome assembly GCF_054057015.1 of Bradyrhizobium sp. JR3.5. Taxonomy (NCBI): domain Bacteria; kingdom Pseudomonadati; phylum Pseudomonadota; class Alphaproteobacteria; order Hyphomicrobiales; family Nitrobacteraceae; genus Bradyrhizobium; species Bradyrhizobium sp. JR3.5. The sequence continues at coordinate 161,121 of NZ_JBSRYV010000002.1, read as the reverse complement.
TGCCGACGCCAACATCATCGTCGGCGCCACCTTCGACGAATCGCTCGACGGCGTCATTCGCGTCTCGGTGGTTGCAACCGGCATCGAGCAGGCCGCGATCGCGTCCCGTGCCCAGGCTCCCGCGCAGCAGCCGGGCGGCTCGCCCGAGAGCCGGCTGGCCGATCTGACCGCTCGCCTGCGTGCCGACAATCAGCGCATGGCCGAGCGCGCCCAGAAGCTGGAACCGCCGACGGGCGTGACGGTTGCTCCGATTGCAGCTGCCGCCGCGCCCCAGCAGCGTCCGGCCGTCGAGCGCGCCGCGCTCGCGGCAATCGCTGCTGCGGTTGCCCCGGACAGCGCACCGGCTCAGGCGCCGATGCAGCCGGGGTCCTACGGTGACGTCACCGTGCGCCCGATTGCCCAGAAGCCGACGCTGTTCCCGGACCACGAGGCGGCCCGCGCCGAACAGCACGAGCCGATGCCGCCCGAGACCTTCATCCCGCAGGCGGCGGAGCGGTCGCCGGTCCGTGCCCCGCGGATGCCGAAGTTCGAGGATCTGCCGATGCCGGCGCAGGCCGAGATCCGCCAGGCCAGCGGTGACGGCGAGGCGGAGCACCCGCAGAAGACCCGGCTGTCGCTGTTGCAGCGGCTGGCCAATGTCGGCCTCGGTCGCCGCGACGAAGAGACCGAGCCGCCGATCGCGGCCCGTGCCTCGGGTCCTGCGATGCCGACGATGCCGCCGCTGCCCGACCGCAAGCCGGCCCGCAGCGTCGCCCAGCAGATCTCGGCGAACGAATCGCCGGTATCGGAATATGCGAAACGCCCGGCACCGCAGGGATTGGACGCCCATGGCCGCCAGGCGCCTGTTGCCCCGGCGCCACAGGGTGACGACCATCTTGATATCCCGGCCTTCCTGCGCCGGCAGGCAAACTGAAGTTTGTTACAACATTGGCGACGAAGAAGGCCTCGGCGGGGAACCGCCGAGGCCTTCTCCTTTTGGCGGACAAGCGATTGCATCAGGTGAACAAGCAACTGATTTTAAATGATTAATTATTATTTCGGTGGTCAAATGGCCACTCGCCGGGGGCCGTTTTCGCTGCCGCAATTGGGTTAACCTTGGGCGCGAATGCGGCGGAGATGAGGGTAACAATCGGTAAAGAAGCGTGAGTTGGCGCGGTTTAGGGCTGTGACTATGGTCTGCCGGGACTTGGGGAGCTCATGCGAGTCGGCCTTGGGGAAGTTTGGCCACTTGATGTTGAGCGAAGTCGGGTAGTGGGCATTATCGAATGAAGTTCAGCCGTCAGACAACGCTTCGGTCGCAAGCCACCGTGACTGGCGTAGGCGTTCATTCCGGTCTTCCTGTTAGTCTCACGCTGGGACCTGCACCTGTCGATGCGGGTTTTATTTTCGTCCGCACCGGTCTCGACGGTGCCGACCGCGAAGTTACCGCCACCGCCGACGCTGTGATCGCGACCGAGTTCGCGACGGTGCTGGGTGACCGCGAAGGGCCGCTGGTTTCGACCGCGGAGCATGTTCTCGCCGCGTTGCGCGGCATGGGCGTCGACAACGCCACGATCGAAGTCGATGGGGCAGAAGTTCCGATCATGGACGGTAGCGCTGCGGCGTTTGTCGCAGCCATCGATCAGGCCGGTATTGTGACCCAGCCCGGCGTCCGCCGCTTCATCCAGGTGCTGAAGCCGGTGCAGGTCAAGATCGGCGATGCGATGGGCGAGCTGCGTCCGTTCGCCGGCGGGTTCCGCGCCGAAGTCGAAATCAATTTCGCCAATAAAGTGATTGGTCACCAGACCTACTCCTTCGATCTGTCGCCGGAAGGCTTCCGCCGCGAAGTCGCGCGGGCCCGCACCTTCGGCTGCATGAATGACGTGGCGCGGCTGTGGGGCGCTGGCTTCGCGCTCGGCGCTTCCTTCGACAACACCGTGGTGTTTGACGAGGCCCGCCTGCTCAACGCCGAGGGCCTGCGCTACGCCGACGAGTGCGCCCGCCACAAGGTGCTCGACGTGATCGGCGATCTCGCGCTGGCCGGCCTGCCGCTGCTCGGCAGCTACCGTTCGGTCCGCGGTGGCCACAAGCTCAACAACGCGGTGCTGAAGGCGCTGCTCGCCGACCGCAGCGCCTGGCGCGTGGTCGAATCGGAGACCGCCCGGCGGCCGCTCCGCGGCCATGTCGAAGCCGGTGCAAGCACGGTGGGCGGCCTCGTCGCCCCGGCCTACGGTCCGGACGTGTCCTGATCGCCGCAGGCGGTCTGGCCCAATTTCCGTAATAACCACAGCAGGCTGTGAGTGTCGCCGGGTCGCCTTATTCCCGGCGGATTGGCTCCCTATTCGGTTGGTCGACGGTCATTTTTCGGTTAAACAGGCCCGCGGCTGCCTTGATCCGGCGCCAACGGCACGAGAGATATTGCATCCGTGATCGCGGTTCATGGGTGGAGTGGGGTCGCCGTTAACCGCATCAAAGGCGTCAGGTTTTACAATCCATGTCGGCAATGCGTATGGCGCTCGAACAACGCAATTCTTCTGACGTCTCCGGCCTGACCAAGGCCGCGCGCACGCTGCGCTTTGCGGCGGGCCTGATCGTGCTGGCGTTGCCGCTCTCAGGCTGCGGCACCGGCGCGCTGTGGGACAAGTTCATGGCCAAGGACGACACGTTCGTCGATGAGCCCGCGGACAAGCTCTACAATGAGGGCTTGTACATGATGAACGAGAAGAAGGACCTGAAGGCCGCTTCGAAGAAGTTCGAGGAAGTCGACCGTCAGCATCCCTATTCGGACTGGGCGCGCAAGTCGCTCCTGATGTCGGCCTATTCGTACTATCAGGCGGGCGACTACGACAGCTGCATCGGCTCCGCCACCCGCTACGTGACGCTGCATCCCGGCAGCCCGGACGCGTCCTACGCCCAGTACCTGATCGCGGCATCGCATTTCGACCAGATCCCGGACATCTCGCGCGACCAGAGCCGCACCGAGAAGGCGATCGCGGCGCTCGAAGAAGTGGTGCGCAAATATCCGACATCGGAATATGCCACCCAGGCCAAGGCCAAGATCCAGGCTGCGCGCGACCAGCTCGCCGGCAAGGAAATGGCGGTCGGCCGCTATTACATCGAGAAGCGCGACTTCACCGCCGCGATCAACCGCTTCAAGACCGTGGTCACCCAGTACCAGACCACCCGCCACGTCGAAGAGGCGCTCTACCGGCTGACCGAGGCCTATATGGCGATCGGCATCGCCGGCGAGGCGCAGACCGCCGCCGCGGTGCTCGGCCACAATTTTCCGGACAGCCGCTGGTACAAGGACGCGTATAATCTAGTAAAGTCCGGCGGTCTCGAGCCGAGCGAGAATCAGGGATCCTGGATCAGCAGGACCTTCAAGAAGATAGGTCTCGGCTAGGAATTGTCCTCGCATGCTGGCCCGTCTGTCGATCCGTGACATCGTCCTGATCGAACGGCTTGATATCGAATTTTCCCGTGGCCTGGCGGTGCTGACCGGCGAAACCGGCGCCGGCAAATCCATTCTGCTTGATGCCTTTGCGCTGGCGCTCGGCGGCCGCGGCGATGCCGGACTGGTGCGTCATGGCGCCGAGCAGGGCCAGGTCACCGCCACGTTCGATGTCCCGAAGGGGCACCCGGCCGCCAGGATCCTGGCCGAGAACGGCCTCGACGACACCGGCGAGATGATCCTGCGCCGCGTGCAGCTCGCCGACGGCCGCACCCGCGCCTTCATCAACGATCAGGCGATCAGCGTGCAGACGCTGAAGGCGGTCGGCGCGGCTCTGGTCGAAATCCACGGCCAGCACGACGAGCGCGCTTTGGTCGATGCTTCCACCCACCGCCAGCTGCTCGACGCCTTCGCCGGCCACGAGAAGGACGTCGCCGCGCTGGAAGCACTGTGGGACATCAGGCGGACCGCCAACGCCGATCTCGACGAGCATCGCGCCGGCATGGAGCGGGCCGCGCGCGAGGCCGACTATCTGCGCCATGCCTCCCAGGAGCTGAAGACGCTGGCGCCGAAGGAGGGCGAGGAGACCGAGCTCGCCAACCGCCGCACCACCATGATGCAGGGCGAGAAGGTCGCGACCGATCTGCGCGAGGCGCAGGAGGCGATCGGCGGCTCGCATTCGCCGGTGCCGGCCCTGTCGGCCGCGGTGCGGCGGCTGGAGCGGCGTGCTGCCAATGCGCCCGGCCTGATCGAGCCGGCGGTCAAGGCGATCGATATCGCGATCAATGCGCTGGAAGAGGCCGACCAGCATCTCAACGCCGCACTGGCGGCGACCGATTTCGATCCGGCCGAGCTCGAACGCATCGAGGAGCGGCTGTTCGCGCTGCGCGCCGCCTCGCGCAAATATTCGACGCCGGTCGATCTGCTGGCGGCGCTGGCGGCGCAATACGCTGATGACGTCGCGCTGATCGATGCCGGCGCCGATCAGTTGAAGAAGCTGGAAGCGGCCGCCACGGAGGCCGACAAGCGCTATGCTGCTGCTGCGGCAAAGCTGTCGGCGGCGCGCGCCAAGGCGGCCGAGAAGCTCAACAAGGCCGTCAATGCCGAGCTCGCGCCGCTCAAGCTCGAGCGTGCGAAATTCATGACGCAGGTCGAGGCCAATGCCGCCGCGCCGGGGCCGCAGGGCATCGACCGCGTCGAGTTCTGGGTGCAGACCAATCCGGGCACCAAGCCGGGGCCGATGATGAAGGTCGCCTCCGGCGGCGAGCTGTCGCGCTTCCTGCTGGCGCTGAAAGTCGTGCTGGCCGATCGCGGCTCGGCGCCGACCCTGGTGTTCGACGAAATCGACACCGGTGTCGGCGGCGCGGTGGCGGATGCGATCGGCTCGCGGCTGGCGCGCCTCGCCGGCAAGGTGCAGGTGATGGCAGTGACGCATGCGCCGCAGGTCGCAGCCCGCGCCAGCCAGCATCTGTTGATCTCGAAGGATGCGCTCGACAAGGGCAAGCGGGTCGCGACCCGCGTCAACGCGCTCGCCGCCGATCACCGCCGCGAAGAGATCGCACGCATGCTGGCTGGCGCCGAGATCACCGCCGAGGCGAGGGCCGCGGCGGAACGGCTGCTCAGGGCGGCGAGCTAGTCTGCCCATGGCTGCCAAGGCGACGAAAGCGCTGGTCGACGTCGACAAGCTCACCAAGGCCCAGGCCAAGGTCGAGTTGATGCGGCTTGCGCTCGAGCTCGAAGGCCACGACAGGCGTTATTATCAGGACGACGCGCCCAGCGTCACCGATGCCGAATACGACGCGCTGCGGCAGCGTTACAACGCGATCGAGAAGCGCTTCCCTGAATTCGTCACCGCGGAATCGCCCTCGCAGAAGGTTGGCGCCGCGCCGTCGGGGCGCTTCAAGAAGGTGCGCCATTCCATCCCGATGCTGTCGCTCGACAACGCGTTTGCGGAAGCTGACGTGGTCGACTTCGTCGGACGCATCACACGCTTCCTGAAGCTGCCGGACGATAAAATCGATTTCTCGGCCGAGCCGAAGATCGACGGGCTCTCGATGTCGCTGCGTTACCAGGGCGGCGAACTCGTCACTGCGGCGACGCGCGGCGACGGCGCCGAAGGCGAGGACGTGACCGCGAACATCCGCACGCTGGAGGATGTGCCGCAGAAGCTCAGGGGCCGCAACGTGCCCACGAGATCTGCGAGGTGCGCGGCGAGGTCTATATGACCAAGAAGGCGTTCCTGGCACTGAACGAGCGGCAGAAGGCTGAAGGCGGCACCATCTTCGCCAATCCGCGCAATTCAGCGGCCGGCTCGCTTCGGCAGAAGGATCCTGGTATCACCGCCTCGCGGCCGCTCGGTTTCTTCGCCTACGCCTGGGGCGAGATGAGCGCGATGCCGGAAGAGACCCAGACCGGCATGATCCACTGGTTCGAACGCTGCGGCTTCAAGACCAACCCCTTGACCAAATTGTGCCACTCGGTCGACGAGCTGATCGCCTTCCATCGCAAGATTGAGGAGCAGCGCGCCAAGCTCGACTACGACATCGATGGCGTCGTCTACAAGGTCGATCGCATCGACTGGCAGGAGCGACTCGGTTTCGTGTCGCGCACGCCGCGCTGGGCGATCGCGCACAAATTCCCGGCCGAGCGCGCCATGACCGTGCTGCGCGACATCGAGATCCAGGTCGGGCGCACCGGCTCGTTCACGCCGGTCGGCAAGCTCGAGCCGGTCGGTGTCGGCGGCGTGATCGTGCAGAACGTCACGCTGCACAATGAGGATTACATCAAGGGCATCGGCAACAAGGGCGAGGTGCTGCGCGAGGGACGCGACATCAGGATCGGCGATACCGTGGTGATCCAGCGCGCCGGCGACGTGATTCCGCAGGTCGTCGATGTCGTGATCGACAAGCGGCCGAAGAGCGCGAAGGAATTCCACTTTCCGAAGAAGTGCCCGTGCCCGCTACACACCGACGTGGTGCGCGAGGAGACCGCGACCGGCGAGGAGGGCTCGCGGCTGCGCTGCAGCGGCGAGTTCGCCTGTCCGTTCCAGAAGATCGAGCACCTCATTCTGTTTGTGTCGCGACGGGCGTTCGACATCGACGGCCTCGGCGTGAAGCAGCTGCAATTTTTCTTCGACGAGGGCTGGGTCAAGGAGCCCGCCGACATCTTCACGCTGCCGAAGCGCAACGCGAAGCTGAAGCTCGAGGACATCGAGGGTTATGGCGAAACCTCGGTGCGCAATCTGTTCGCCGCGATCGACAGCCGCCGCCGGATCGGGCTGGAGCGCTTCATCTATGCACTCGGCATGCGCCATGTCGGGGAGACCACCGCGCTGGCGCTCGCGCGCGGCTACGGCTCGTGGGAGGCGTTCCACGATGCCTGCCTCAAGGTCGCCAAGGGCGACGAGGAGGCCATCGCCGAGATGGATGCGCTCGACCAGATCGGCGACACCGTGATCAAGAGCATCGCGGACTATTTCGGCGAGAGCCATAATCGCGGCATCGTCGAGCGTCTGACCAGGGAACTCGACGAGATCATCGATGCCGAGAAGCCGAAGAGCAATTCGGCGGTGGCCGGCAAGACCGTGGTGTTCACCGGCTCGCTCGAGAAGATGACGCGCGACGAGGCCAAGGCGACCGCCGAGCGGTTAGGGGCCAAGGCGGCAGGTTCAGTGTCGAAGAAGACCGACTATGTCGTCGCGGGACCGGGCGCCGGCTCGAAGCTTGCCGAGGCGCAGAAGCACGGCGTGCAGGTGCTGACCGAAGACGAATGGCTGAAGCTGATCGGGGAGTAGGGGCGCAGCGGCGCCACATTCTCCATTGTCGACACCCGCGAAGGCGGGTGACCCAGTATTCCAGAGACAGTCATTGTTGAACGGATAGGCCGCGGCCTACTGGATCCCCCTCATGCGGGGGGATGACGATGGGAGAGTGGGGCGCGTGTTGCGCACGCCTCACATCATCCCCTGCTCATCCTCCTCGGCCTGCGCGATCAACTCTTCGCTCACCACCACGTTCCGCCGCGGCACGACGAAGATCATGGTGCAGGCGCAGGCGAGCGAGATCGCGAAGAGCGCCGATGTCAGCGGCAGCGTGGTGGTGGAGTGGCCGCCGAGATAGGCGCCGAACTGTGAGATCAGCGAACCGATGCCCTGCTGCAGGAAGCCCATGGCGCCGGAGGCGGTGCCGGCGGCCTCGGGGCGGATGCTGATGGCGCCGGCGGCCGAATTGGCCATCACGAAGGCATTGGCGACCATCACGATCATCTGGGTGCCGAACAGCCAGAGCGGCGCCTGGTTCAGCCCGGCGAAACTCCAGATCAGGTTCAAGAGACTGCCGCCGACCTGCAGCGCGAGCCCGAACCAGATCAGCTTCTCCAGCGAGTGGCGCGGTGCGAAGCGGACGCACAGCAGATTGCCGATGAAGTAGCCGAACCCCGTCATCGCGAACCACGCGCCGTATTCGGCGCTGCTGCGGCCCATCTGGGTGACCACGATGTAGGGACCGCCGCCGGCGAAGGCGAAGATGATCTGTGACGCCAGCACCTGGCACAGCAGGTAGCCGACGAAGGCGCGGCTTCGCATCAGCCTGCCGAGGTCGCCGCGGAAGCTGGAGCTGTCGGCGCGGTCGCGGCGGGTTTCGGGCAGGGCGAGCGCGATGAAGATCGTGGTGATCAGCGACGCCGCGGTGATGAGATAGAGGATCGCGCGCCAGCCGAATGTGGTCTCCAGCAGACCGCCGGTGAGCGGGCTCACCATCTGCGCGATCATCAGCGCGGCGACGACGAGGCTGATCATGGCGCCGACCCGCTCGCGCGGATAGAGATCGCGGATGATGGCGCGGCTGATCACCATGCCGCTGGCGCCGCCGAGCGCCTGGAAGAAGCGCGCGGCGATCAGCTGCGGCAGGGTCCCGGCGAAGTCAGAGCCGATGCCGGCCACCACCATCAGCCCGAGGCCCGCGAGCAGCACCGGGCGGCGGCCGAATTTGTCGGACAGCGGTCCCATGATCAGCTGCGACAGCGCGATGCCGACCATGTAGAGCGACACGGTCATCTGCGCGATCCCAATGTCGCGGCCGAACGTGGTCGCCAGCACCGGCAGCGCCGGAACCAGCATGTAGAGCGAGATCGGCGCGACGCCCGTCATCACGACGAGCATCAGCAGCATGACCTTCGATGTCGCGATGTTGTTGTCTTTGATGTTCTCTTGGGCCGCGCCGGGCGGCTTGCCCATCACGCCGTGCATTCAGGTCCGATCCAGCATTGCGGAAAGACTGTAGCGTGCCCGTTCGCGCGGAATACGTGTGTTTCGGCATACGCCCATGCGAATTCGGGCGACGTTTCGCCTCACGCAACAACAATCACCGCTGTCGTCCTCCGCGAAAGCGGGGGACCCAGTATTCCACGGGCGGCGGTTATTTGACGGAAGGGTCGCGGCGTACTGGATCCCCCGCTTTCGCGGGGGATGACACCGAGTGTGAGGAGCTGGGAAGGCTAATCTCGACGCCGCTACTTCAACGCCGCCGTCGCCTCGTCGAGCCACAGCTTCGTGTCATTGTCATCGAGATGCGGACGCACCACACGCGCGACGCGGGCATGGTAGTCGTTGAGCCAGCTCAATTCGGCTTCGCTCAGCATGCTCACCTCGATCAGGCGGCGATCGATCGGCGCCAGCGTCAGCGTCTCGAATGGCGTTGACCGGCTTCTCGGCGCCGGCAATGTCGGTGCCGATCACCAGCTCGAGGTTCTCGATCCTGATGCCGTAGGCGTCGGTCTTGTAGTAGCCGGGCTCGTTGGACAGGATCATGCCGCGCTTCAGCGGCGTGGTGCCGAGCTTCGAGATCCGCGCCGGCCCTTCATGGACGCTGAGATAGCTGCCGACGCCGTGGCCGGTGCCGTGCTCGAAATCGATCCCGGCCTGCCAGAGATGTTGCCGCGCGAAGCTGTCGAGCTGCGCGCCGGTGGTGCCGTCGGGGAAGATCGCGCGGGCGATCGCGATATGGCCGCGCAGCACGCGGGTGAAGCGGTCGCGCATCTCGTCGGTCGGCTTGCCGATCGCGATGGTGCGGGTGACGTCGGTGGTACCGTCCTCATATTGCGCGCCCGAATCGATCAGCAGCAGATCGCCGGGCTCGATGCGGCGGTTGCTCTTGCGCGTCACGCGATAATGCACGATGGCGCCATTCGGCCCGGTGCCGGCGATGGTCGGGAACGAGACGTCCTTGAGCGCGCCGGTCTGGCGGCGAAAGGTCTCCAATGCCTCGACGGTGTCGATCTCGGTGAGATGGCCTGAGGGTGCCTCGCGGTCGATCCAGGCGAGGAAGCGGACGAGCGCCACCGCGTCGCGCTGGTGCGCGGTGCGCGTGCCGTCGATCTCGGTGAGGTTCTTGACCGCCTTCAGCAGGCTGACCGGATCGCTGCCGCGCACCGGCTCGCCGCCGGCGCCGGCGATCAGGCGGCTCAGCGCGTCGGCCGCGGTCGCGCTGTCGAGCGCGATCGATGCGCCGCGCCTGGCGAGCTCGGTCAGTTTTAGCGTCAGCGCCACCGGCTCCTCGACATCGGCGGACTGTTCGAGATGGTCGCGGGTCGCGTTGGACAGCTTGCGGTGATCGATGAACACCAGCGGGCGGCCTTCCTTCGGCACCAGCGCGTAGGACAGCGGCAGCGGCGTATGCGAGACGTCGGCGCCGCGCGGATATTGAAGGTCCAGGCCACCGCGTGGCTGTCGGAGAGCACCAGCGCATCGACCCCGAGCTTGTTGATCTCGAGCCGGATGCGCTTCAGCTTCTCGGCCTCGATCTCGCCGGAAAACTGCGCGCCGTGGATCGCGACCGGGCCGAGCGGCGGCGCCGGCCGTTCGTGCCAGACCGTATCGACCGGGTTGCCGTCGACGGCGACCAGCTCGGCGCCGGCCTTGGCGCATGCCGCCGCCAGCCGTTCGGCTGCCGCAGAAGTGTGCAGCCAGGGGTCAAATCCTAGGCGGTCGCCCGCTGCCAGATGCCGGGTCAGCCAATGCTCCGGCGGCGGATCGACCAGCGGCTCGACCTGCCAGGCCTTGCGGTCGACCTGCTTGCCGGCCTGCAGCGTGTAGCGCCCATCGACGAACAGGGCGGCTTCCTTGCTCAGCACGATCGCGAGCCCGGCCGATCCCGTGAAGCCGGTCAGCCAGGCAAGCCGCTCCTCGGACGCCGCAACATACTCATTCTGCTGCTGATCGGCGCGCGGAACCACAAACCCGGTCAGCTTGCGCCGCGCCAGTTCCTCGCGCAGTGCGCTTAAGCGCGCGGTCAGCGCCACGCCGCCTTCGGGCTCTTCGAACGTCTGGAAATGGGCTTCGAACATCGCCTTTGCACTCTCTTCGGATGCAGCATGATCTTCGCGCCAATGCGCTGAGGCATGACCACATTTTTGGCATAACTTATGCTTGAATCATGTCATAGTGGAAGTGACCGGACGATGTCCACCATCGACGGTCAGCGTACGGGGGGCGTCCAGGAGTGTCTCAACTCAACGGTGAGGAGATGCACGATGCCTGCATTCACGTTTGAGAAGATCTCGCCGCCGGTCCGTCGCGGGCCGATCGCGCCGATCGAGCAGAAGCAACGTGGCGTCATCGTGCAGATGCTTGACCGTTTGGTCGCGGCGCGCGCCAGGCGTGCAGCCGGTCAGGACAAGGCCGAGACGGCCGGCCGCGATTCCGCAGCACCCGAATAACCAATCCGCAGATCGCGTTTACGGTGTGAGGTCGGACGTCTTCGCCACGGTTACATTGACGACCCTGGTGCCCTCGAGTTCACGCACGATCCGTTCATCGGGGCCGACGACACCCAGATCGAATTCGCGCTCCGGCGTCAGCAGCGTCATGCGCTGACCGACGATGACGACGACGGTCATGTCGAGCGGCTCGCCGGATATCGCCCATTCCCTGAGCTCGTTGCGAAACGGCTCCCTGCGCCAGGCGTCGGGGAAGCCCGGATCGCATCTGACCTCGAGGCCGTCGTCCGACGTGGTCAGGACGAGCTTCGACCTAGAGGGCTTCCAGTGCTCCTCCAGCAGTTCGTTGACCAGCCAAACGCAGCTGAACGCGCGGCACTCCGCAGGCCGGCTTGGATAGATCCGGCAGCCGCGCCCCGGCCTACAATGCGCACACCATGCGTTGGCCGGCTTCGCCAGCTGCTCGATCGCCATCACCTTGCAGCAGAGCGTGCAGTCGCCGCACTGTCTGCCGGTCGCGGTCATTTCACCTGACCGAGCGCAGCAGCAGGCTGCTCCAACCCTCGATCTTCAGATGCCGCAGCGGCACCAGCCCGCGGGCACGGTAGGCGGCGATGACCGCCGGCGCCTGATGGGTCAGCAAGCCCGAGAGGATGACCTGCGCCGACGATGCGAGGTGCCGGGCCATCGGCCCCGCCAGCTGGCGCAGCGGATTGGCGAGGATGTTGGCGAGCACCAGATCGAACGGCCCTTCCTCGGCAAACCGCGGCGACGCAAAGCCGGTGGCACGGATCACATCGACCAGATGTCCTGCCCCGTTCAGCCGGGCATTCTCCTCGGCGACTCGTACCGACGGCGGGTCGATGTCACTCGCCAGCACCTTGCGATGCTGTGCCTTGGCGGCGGCAATCCCCAGCACGCCGGTCCCGGTGCCGAGATCGAGCACCCGGCGGGGCTGATAGGCCTTCAGCACGTGGTCGAGCAGTAGCAGGCAGCCGCGCGTGGTGCCGTGATGGCCGGTGCCGAAGGCGAGCGCCGCCTCGATCTCGATCCCGAGCTTGTTGGGGGCTATCCTGTGCCGGTCATGCTGGCCGTGGACGATGAACCGGCCGGCCGCGACCGGGACCAAATCTTCCAGGCTGGCCTTGACCCAATCCTTTGCCTCGATGGTGTCAAATACCAAAGTCGATGCGACATCCTGCCGCATTACCACCTGGCCGACCAGCTCGCGCAGCAAGGCCTGGTCCGGCGCCTCGGCAAAGTGGACGGTGACGTCCCAACGGGCGTCCGGCCGTTCGAAGGCCGCAAAAGCCGCCTGATCCTCGAAAAACATCTCGGAAAGCGCGTCGACCACGCGTTTTGCGGACTGTTCGTCTGAAAGGGTGATGCTGGCGCGGTGTGTGGACGGGGTCATCGGAGGCCGGTAGCGCGGTTTTCGTTAAAATTTCAAGCCGGATTCAATCGAATATCGCGAGAATTGATAGGTTCCCGATTCAGACAACCTTAGATGTCGCCGTACTACTACGGAGGCGGAACTCGGGAATACCCTTCGTTCCAAGGCATCACAACCCAGGGCAGGGCTGCAATGAAGACTCTTTTCGTTAGGTTTTTACAGAATGAATCCGGTGCGACCGCCATCGAGTACGGACTGATTGCGACCGGCATCGCCATCGCCATCATCGCCGCGGTGAATGGCGTCGGCACGAACTTGAGCGGGACGTTCAACACGGTCGCCAGTTCGCTCAAGTAACTTCGCAGACGGCGTTCTCGAGCAAGCACCGGGCACAACGAGGCCCGGTGTTTTCTTTTTGACAGGTTGTCCACAGAGCCGCACGCAGCCTGTCCACAAGACATCAAGCGCATTGTCCCCGGGGTTGTCGGCTTCCGTTCCACAGGCAGTCCACCGGGATGCTCACCGATTGTCCCGCCAAGGCACGCCACCTCTGACCACGGTCGACCCACAGCTTCTCAACAGACCTGTCCACAGCTTGGCCCGGCCGTGACCGCGGCGCCCGATGCGCCGTCAGCTTTATGCGAACAGCGCGCGATGGTCGGAGAGGACGGCCCGCGCGGCGTTGTGGCCGGGGGCGCCGGTGACCCCGCCGCCGGGATGGGCCCCGGAACCGCAATGGTAGAGACCTCGGAGCGGTCCGCGGTAGTCGGCATGGCCGAGCATGGGACGCGCCGAGAACAGCTGGTTCAGCGTCAGCGCGCCGTGAAAGATGTCGCCGCCGAGCAAGCCGAACTGCCGCTCGAGGTCGAGCGGCGACAGGATCTGGCGGCCGATCACACTGCCTGCGAAGCCGGGGGCGTAGTTATCAACGGTTGCGATCATCAGGTCAGCGACCTCTTCGCGATGGTCGTCCCATGATTTGCCGTCGGGCAATTGCGGCGCGACGTGCTGGCAGAACAGGCTCGCGACGTGCTGACCCGGCGGGCTCAAACTGTCGTCGAGCGTCGAGGGGATCAGCACCTCGACGACGGGCGCGCGGCTCCAGCCGAATTCGCGCGCATCGCGCCAGGCGCGATCCATGTAGCCGAGACCAGGCGCGACGATGATGCCCGCGGTGAGGTGATCGCCCGGGCCGGGCAGCGCGGTGAACGAGGGCAGGGTATCAAGCGCCACATTCATCCTGAACGTGCCGGAGCCATTCTGCCATCGTCCGATACGCGTGCGGAATTCGGTTGCCAGCGCGCCCTCCGGCACCAGGCGCGTGTAGAGCAGCTTCGGGTTGACGTTGGAGACGACATATCTGGCGCGCACCGTCTCGCCATTGTCGAGGATGACGCCGGTGGCGCGATCCTTCTCGACGATCACCTCGCGGACGGGCGCATCGGTTTCGATCTCGACGCCATGGCTGCGCGCGGCATGCGCCATCGCCTGGGTGATCGCGCCCATGCCGCCGATCGCGTGGCCCCAGACGCCCTTCTTGCCGTTCACCTCGCCGAACGCATGATGCAGCATCACATAGGCCGAGCCCGGCCGCGTAGGGGCTGGCATAATTGCCGACGATGGCGTCGAAGCCGAACAGCGCCTTGACGAGGTCGTTCTCGAAACGCTCGTCGAGCATCTCGCCGGCCGAGCGCGTGAACAGGTCGAGCAGGTCGCGCTGTTGTTCCAGCGACAGCCGCCGCAGGATGTTGGCGGTGCCAAGCGCGTTGAAGGCCTCGCTCATCGCGCCGATGCCAAAACCCTCGACCAGGTTCGGCGGTGAGCGCAGCACGAATTGGCGCAGCACATCGGCGATGGCTTCGAGTTCCCTTGAGAACGCGCCGATTGTGGTTGCGTCGCGCTGACTGAGCTTTGCGACCGATTGCTGGGTACGGCCTTCGCCAGTCAGCAGGTAGCTGCCGTCGGGCGCGGGGAGGAAGTTCTGGGCGCGCCGCTCCACGATCTTGAGGCCGTGATCGGCAAGTTTCAGGTCAGAAATGATTTGCGGGTTGAGCAGGCTCACCGTGTAGGCGGCGACCGAGTTGCGGAAGCCCGGACAAAACTCTTCGGTGACGGCGGCGCCGCCGACCACCTTGCGGCGCTCGACGACCCTGACCTTGAGCCCGGCCATCGCGAGATAGGCCGCGCAGGTGAGGCCGTTGTGCCCCGCACCGATGATGATGACGTCTGTTTCGTTCATGTCCGCTTCAACAAGGAGTGATTAGAGCATGATCCGGGAAAGTCGAAACCGGGTTTGTCCAACGATCGCGCTCTTAAATCCGGTAGATCCAACGTGCTGTGGCGCCGCGGCGCGGTGTCGTCAAGTCCACGTGACCGTGATTTCTTGTTCGTGATACTGCCGTATGCTCAGTTCAAATCCTCCGGTGCGGTGCACCGGACCGTCCGCCTCCGGCGCCCGCCGGGGCCATGCCGGAGCTTTCATGACATTTGAGCCGTCCGCCTCGCGAAACCGGCTGGTGCTGGTTGTCTACACCGCCGCGATCTTCGTCAGCGCCCTGCTGCTGTTCTCGGTGCAGCCGTTGTTCACCCAAGATGGTGTTGCCGCGGCTCGGCGGCTCGCCGGCGGTGTGGTCGGTGGCGATGGTGTTCTTCCAGTCCCTGCTGCTCGGCGGCTACGCCTACGCACATCTGCTGATGAAGCTGAACAGCCGCGTGGTGCCGATCGTGGTGCATCTCGTGCTGCTCGTCGTCGCGCTGCTGACATTGCCGCTCTCGATCAGGAGCGGCTGGGGCGAGCCGCCAACCTCGGGCTACGCGGTCTGGCTGCTCGGCCTGTTCGCGGTCTCGATCGGCCTGCCGTTCTTCGCGCTCGCCGCCAACAACCCGCTGCTGCAGGCCTGGTTCGTGCGCACCGGTCACCCCAACGGCCCTGATCCATATTTTCTCTATGCATCCTCGAACATCGGCAGCTTCCTGGCGCTGCTGTCCTATCCGGTGCTGCTCGAGCCGATGTTCACGTTGCGCACCCAGAACCTGATCTGGACCGGCGGCTATGGCCTGCTGATCGTTCTGATCGCAAGCTGCGGCGTGCTGCTGTTGCGGTCGCCAGCTTATGCGGCCGCGCGCGACGCGCAAGGTGATGATGCCAATGCGTTGGCGCCGTCCTGGTCGCGGCGGGCGCGCTGGATCTTCCTGGCTGCGGTGCCGTCCGGCCTGCTGATCGCGGTGACGGCGCATATCTCGACCGATGTCGCGGCCGCCCCCTTGCTTTGGGTGCTGCCGCTGTCGCTGTATCTGTTGACCTGGGTGCTGGTGTTCCAGTCGCGGCCGCTGCTGCCGCACAAATGGATGCTGCTGGCGCAGCCGCTGGCGATTGCCGGCGTCGTGATCCTGCTCGCGGTCGGCGGCGAGCAGAACCTGCTGCTCACGCTCGGCGGCCATCAGCTCTGCTTCTTCATCATCGCGATGGCCTGTCATGGCGAGCTCGCGCGCACCCGCCCGGCGGCGAAATATCTTACCGGCTTCTATGTCGCGCTGTCGTTCGGCGGCATGGTCGGCGGCCTGTTCGCGGGGCTGATCGCGCCGTTCAACCTTCTCATGGATCGCCGAATATCCGATCCTGCTGGCGCTCGCAGCGCTGTGCCGTCCGCCCGGCGGCGCGGAGCGACTGCCGCGCTGGAGCGCCTGGTACTGGCCGTTCCTTGCGGTGCTGGCGGTGGCGCTGATCGCGCCGAGCTATTCGGCCGGCGGCATCTTCAACTGGTTCGACGACCACCGGGTGTGGGTTATCGGCGCAGTCGGCGTGCTCTCGGCGCTGCTCGCGCTCGCACTGAATGCCAATCGCTGGAAGATCTTCGCCACCGTCGTGGTCGCGCTGGTGGTGCTGCGCGCCTATCCATCCGACGACGGCCGCGTCGAAACCGTGCGCAGCTTCTTCGGCGTACACAAGATCGTGGTGACGCCGAACGGGCAGTATCACGTGCTGATGCACGGCACCACGATCCACGGCGCCGAGAAGTTCAAGAACGACGACGGCACGCCGGTCGCCGGAAAGCCAGAGCCGATCAGCTACTATCACAAGGATGGCGGCATCGGGCAGGCCATCACCGCAATGCGCGAGCGCAAGGGCGCGCCGCTGAAAGTGGCTGTCATCGGCCTCGGCTCGGGGACGTTGACCTGCGCATCGGTCCCCGGCGAGGACTGGCGATTCTTCGAGATCGACCAGTCGATGGTCGATACCGCGCGCGATCCGAAATACTTCACCTACATCCAGAGCTGCGAACCGAACCTGAAGCCTGTGATCGGCGACGCGCGGCTGACCTTCGCCAAGGAGCCGGACGGCGTCTACGATCTCATCATCGTCGACGCCTATTCGTCGGACGCGATCCCGATCCATCTCGCGACCGAGGAGGCGATGGCGATCTACAAGGAGAAGCTGGCGCCGCAAGGCGCGGTCGTGATGCACGTCTCCAACCGCCATCTCGAACTTGCCAGCGTCGTGGTCGGCATCGCCGATGCCAACGACATGAAGAGCTGGGTCTACAGCGAGGATTCCGGGCGCGACAATGAGTACATCTTCTCGACCTCGGTCGTGGTCTCCGCGCGCGAGGAGGAGGACGTCGGCAAGCTCGCATCGTCCGACGTCTGGACTGAGACCGATGCCAACGAGAAGCAGCGGGTTTGGACCGACGATTATTCGAACGTGCTGGGCGCGGTCTACCGGCGCCTGCGCGACGGCGAGCAGTAGGGCGCTTTCGAGCGAAGTGGACGCCGGTTCGCGTGAAGAAAACGCGCCAAACTAACAGCTAGAGCTTCGGTTCTGATTCAATCAGAACCGAAAATGGTCCGGGCGGTCGTTCGCTACTTGTTGTCGGGGGCCGCCGACTTGTCCTTGTCCTGGCTCGACGCCGAAGCCGCAAGCAGCGGCATCGTCGGCGCGCTCTCGCCGGCGTCCTCGTCGAGGAATTGCTCCACGCCTGCCTGGATCGACGACTTCGCATTGTCAGGTCCGCGGTCGCTGAGGTCGTTGTGCTGGAATTCGGTTCTGACCACCTTGATGCCGAGTCTGGCGCAGGTCTCGTCGTCAGGCACGACGCCTGGGTCTGCCTTGAACACCGGATCCCTGGAGCGGAACGACAGGATCTTGATCTTGCTGTCGGTGATGAAGGGGACGCGCAGATTGTCCAGCGTCACGACCTTCTTGACCAGGTCGGGATGCTGCCTGGCGAAGAACATCGAGATGTCGCCGCCATTGGAGTGGCCGATCAAGGTCAGCGCGCGATAGTTTGCGTTCGGATAGAGCTTCTTCAGCTCGTCGATCGCATACATGATGTTGAAGACGCCGCGATTATATTGCATGCGGCGGCCGACATATTCCTCGCCGACCTTGGTCACCATCGGCGCGTCGGTGTCCAGATCATGCTGAATGCTGACCACGAGGTAGCCGCGTGACGCGAACACGTTGGTGAGGAACGAGTACTCGGTGTTCCTGACGGTGTTGCCGTGGCTCAGGATCGCGACCGGCAGCTCGATCATCTCGGCCATCGCCTGCATTTGCCGGTCGCGCCGGACCGCGACCTCGACCGTGACGTTGCGATCGTCGCGCAGAACGTCGTGGAACGTCAGCGTGGTGTGACGGATGGCCCATCTGTCCGTCGTGAAATAGCCGGCCATGGCCACGATGCACAGGCAAAGGACAATGATGCCCCGTTTCATGTCGACCTCTGATATTGCCTACGCGACCCGCGCTTCTCGCCCTGGTTTCATGGGCATTCCGCTTGATTCGGCCTCCAGGGGCCGGGCGGGCGCTCTTGCCGCCGAATATCGGGCTAATTTTACAATCAGATGACGGCGCGACGACGGGCCACGGCGCACGACGACGCGGGCCTTTTGCGACGGTCACAAGCGGGTGAGGGGAGCGTGAACTGACGGCGCGCTGCCTGCGGCGCCGTCAGCGGATCGGGAGATTGCGCGCCTCAGTCCTGATAGTTGTTGCCGTAGAAGCCGCGCTGCTGCTGCTGGTAGTACGGCCGCGGCTGATAGTAGCCTTGCGGCGCCGCCGCGTAGCCCTGGTTGCCGTAGTATTGCTGCTGGCCAGAGGCCTGCGCGTCGTAGACGCGTCGGCTTGACGGCGGCGCCGGGTAGCGCTGCGCGGTCGAGCTGCCGTCGGCCGGATAGATGTAGCCATCGTCGGCGCGGGCCTGTGCCGGATATTCGCGCGGCTGCGGCGTCAGGACGACCGGGTCGCCCGCGGCGGCGGTGCCATACTGCTCGTCCTGCTGCGGCGCGCGGCGGGCGACCGCAGTGCCGTTGCGCCCGCGCGGATTGCGCGCCAGCGCGACCTGCGCCGAGCCGGTCAGCGTCACGGTGGTGTTGAGCACGCCTTCCTTCTGGACCAGCGCGTAGAGCGTCGTTGCGTTGTCGCGCGACAGCCGCACGCAGCCATGCGAGGCCGGGGTGCCGAGGCGGCCGACCGAGTCGGTGCCGTGGATCGCGTGCCCGATCTTGGTGAAGAAGATCGAGTGCGGCATCGGCGCGTCGTCGAATTCCTTGGAGTAGTGATCCTCTTCCATGCGGAAGGCGCGGAAGGGTGCCGTTCGGCGTTTCGCGCGAGGGGATGCCGCTCGAGACCGGCCAGTGATAGCGCGCGACGCCGTCGACCGCGACGGTCATCTGCTGGTTGTCCTTGTCGATGGTGATATCGACCTTGGCCTGCGCGGCGCCGGCCGTGAAAAGCATTACGGAAGTGAACGCAATGAGGAACGAACGCATTTTATCTTTGGCCTCCAGGCCTGATCACAAAGCCGCGGCTGTCCGTCCCCGGCAACCAATATGCACGGAATCCGAATTTGGTTCCAGTGGCGGACCTGGGTGCATCGTCAATCCCGCCCGCGGCGCAAACAAGGCCGAAGGCGGGCTGGCCTGTCACGGCGGACTGACATTTTCGCGAGCAGGCCGCGACAACGGCCCCAATTGGTCGCCGCCACGCAACCATTTGGCCGCATGGGCGTTTCACAATCCCGCCCAGCGGCGCGTTCGCGTCGCGCATCAAGGAATCCAGATGAACAACACCAAGGTTAAGACCGCGGCCGTCGTCCCAGCCGGCCTCTCCGCGCGGCTCCTGCTTGCGGCCGCAGCTCTCGCTTTGGCGCTGGTGACTGTCCCCCATGCCGGCCATGCCCAGGGCATCGTCCGCGGGGCGCATGAAGGCGCTTATGAAGGCAACCGGGCCGCCGGTCCGATAGGCGGCGTGGTTGGCGGGGCCGTCGGCGCCGGCGTTGGTGGCGCGATGGGCGCGGTCAAGGGCGTGTTCGGCATCCCGGATCGCGGCTACCGCCGTGGCCACCGCTGCCGCGGCTATTACCGCCACGGGCATTTTCATTGCTACTGAGGCGGTGGCTGTCATTCCGGAGGCGCGCGAGCGCCCCGGAACGGTTGCCTTCGCGAGTCAGTTCTTCAGCCGGTAGCCGGTCCGGAAGATCCAGGCCACGATCACCATGCAGGCGATCAGGAAGCCCGCGGTCATGCCGAGGCTGAGCCCGACGCTGACATCGGCGATCTCGTAGAAGCTCCAGCGGAAGCCGGAGATCAGATAGACCACGGGATTGAGCAGCGTGATGGTGCGCCAGCCCGACGGCAGCATGTTCACGGAATAAAAGCTGCCGCCGAGAAAGGTGAGCGGCGTCACCACCAGCATCGGGATCATCTGCAACTTCTCGAAGCCGTCGGCCCAGATGCCGATGATGAAGCCGAACAGGCTGAAGGTGACCGCGGTCAGCACCAGGAAGGTCAGCATCCATACCGGATGCTGGATATGCAGAGGTACGAAAAGTCCGGCGGTTGCCAGGATGATCAGGCCGAGGACGATCGACTTGGTGGCGGCGGCGCCGACATAGCCGATGACGATCTCGAAATAGGAAATCGGCGCCGACAGGATCTCGTAGATCGTGCCGACGAATTTCGGGAAGTAGATGCCGAACGAGGCGTTCGAGATGCTCTGCGTCAATACCGACAGCATCACGAGCCCCGGCACGATGAAGGTGCCGTAGCTGACGCCCTCGACCTCGGTGATGCGCGAGCCGATCGCGGCGCCGAACACCACGAAATACAGCGAGGTCGACACCACCGGCGAGACGATGCTCTGCAGCAGCGTGCGCCAGGTGCGCGCCATTTCGAACAGATAGATCGCCCGGATTGCGCGGTAGTTCATGGCGCCCTCACGAGACTGACGAAGATGTCTTCGAGGGAGCTCTGCTTGGTATCGAGATCGGAGATCCGGACGCCGGCATTGCGCAGATCGTTGAGCAGGCTGGTGATGCCGGTGCGATCGCCCTTGGTGTCGTAGTCGTAGGTCACCGCGTGGCCGTCGTCGGAGAGTTCGAGATTGTAGCTGGCGAGTGCCTGCGGAACGGCGTCGAGCTTGCTCTGCAGCTGCAGCGTCAGCTGCTTCTTGCCGAGCTTCTGCATCAACGTCGCCTTGTCCTCGATCAGGATGATCTCGCCCTTGTTGATGACGCCGATGCGGTCGGCCATCTCCTCGGCTTCCTCGATGTAATGCGTGGTCAGGATGATGGTGACGCCGGCCGCCTGCAGCGTGCGGACCACTTCCCACATCCCCTTGCGCAATTCGACGTCGACGCCGGCGGTGGGCTCGTCGAGGAACAGGATCTGCGGCTCGTGCGACAGCGCCTTGGCGATCATCACGCGGCGCTTCATGCCGCCGGACAGCGTGATGATCTTGCTGTCCTTCTTGTCCCACAGCGACAGGTCTTTGAGCACCTTCTCGATATGGGCGGGGTTCTTCGGCTTGCCGAACAGGCCGCGGCTGAAGCTGACGGTTGCCCAGACCGACTCGAAGGCGTCGGTGTGCAGTTCCTGTGGAACCAGCCCGATCATCGACCGCGCCGCGCGATAATCGGCGATGATGTCGTGTCCGCCGATCGAAATGCGGCCCTCGCTCGGATTGGCGATGCCGCAGATGATGCTGATCAGCGTGGTCTTGCCGGCGCCGTTCGGTCCGAGCAGCGCGAAGATCTCGCCTTTGACGATATCGAGATTGATGCCATTCAGCGCCTTGAAGCCGGAGCCATAGGTCTTTGACAGATTGGATACGGAAATGATCGGCGACATGGAGGATCGGCAGCGTGAGGGAAGGGCGCGCGCGGATTGAGGCCCGGGCGGGGCGTGATGCGGGTTCAGCCCAGATAGGAACGCATGGTCCGTTCTGCAATCGGTCGGCGAGGGAGAAATTTATTCTGCGGCGTGCACCGCTCCCGCTTGCGGCAAGGCCATCGCATACGGCGCTTGCGGCTTCTGCAACTGACGTGTCCACCGTGGCCGGGCTATCGAACGAGGCCGATAGCCTGCCGCCTTAGGGGTGCACTGCCAAAATATCGAAAACAACCCCATGCAAAGGAGCCGGCGGCTGCCGGCGGACATTTGCAATTTGACCAGTCGGGCAAGTCAGCGGTATTCTTCTAGTATTCCGAAGTCGTGGAGGCGCCCCTCGCTCCGGGGCCATCGCATACGGGCGGGAGGGGACGCAGTTCCGACGCCCCGCTATTCAATCCAATCAGTGCCGCTTCGCCGGGTTTCGCCGGCTTCTTGGCGGCCGCCGCCGGGGCGGGGTGCGCGGGCGGCGCGATATCGGCGACCTTGCCAACCAGCATGATCTGCATCTGGTTGTTGACCGGCGCGTTGGGGCGGGCGGGGTCGAGCAATTGCTCTTCGCCGAGCCCGACCGATTGCAGGCGCTTCGCCGTGATCTTGAAGGTGTTGACCAGGATGTCGCGGATCGCGTCGGCGCGTCGCTGGCTGAGCAGCACGTTGTTCTCGCGTCGTCCGGTCGATTCGATGTGACCGACGATCAGGAACGTGTACGGCAGCAGCGAAGCGTGCGTCAGCGCATCGGCGATGCGCCCGACGGACTGGTAGGAGTCTGGCAGCACGATCGGCGTGTCGACGTCGAACTGGATGTCGGCGTTGAATGTCGGCAGGTTGGTCAGGTCGGGGGCGATCGGCGGGCGCTTTTGCGGCGGCGGCTCGTTCTTCGATCGCGACCGCGATCGTTCGAGCACCTGCTGGCGCAATGCGGGGACGTCGATCGTTGCGTCCGTCTCGTAGTGATTGAGCTTGGCGATGACGTCGTCGCGCGTGATGGCGGTTTGCGCCTGAGCCGGGGCGAGCGGCATCGCAAGCAAAACCAGCGTGCCGAGCACGGCCAAAAGGCCGAGATCGCGCAAGCCTCGCGTCGTCAGGCGCATCATTGATACCCCGCGTCATTGATCGCCTGGGCGCAATTGCGGCTGAGGCCCTTGGCAGCGACGAGGCAGGGCACCGATTTGCTGGTCTCCTTGGTCGAGCCGCCGCAGACCTTGACGATCTCGCGGGTGCATACGTTGGCAACGGTCACGCGCGCCGCGATCCGCTTCTGGATCGCATCGAGGGTGGAGAAATAGCTCTCCTTGCACTGCGGCGAGATCACGTCGCGGTTGCGCGACAGGCACTCCTTGAGGCGGTTGGAGTCGAGATTGACGCCGCGGCAATTGGCGGTGATGTCTGCGCCGCAGGCCTTGGCGAGCTGCGCTGCGGAATCGCCAAAGCTGATCGTCTCCGCGACCGCCAGCGACGGCGCAGTGAGCGCGATGACAAAAAGGAAAAATCCACCCCGGACCATGGGGCCATCTCAACCCGTGAAATCAGCGATGGTCAAGGGCTACGAACAGAGAAGGCCACCGGAGGAAGGCCGCCAAGGAAAGCCGCTATCTCACGCCCGCTCCACAAAGCTGTCGACCACCTTCTTCTCGCCGGCCTTTTCGAAGGCGATGGTCAGCTTGTTGCCGTCGACTTTCACCACATGGCCGTAGCCGAATTTCTGGTGAAACACCCGGTCATCCAGTGAAAATTCCGACGTCGTGCCGGTGGACTTCGCCACCAGCTCGCCCTCGATCACCGTTGGACCGCGCTTGCCGCGGCTGAAGCTGTCGGAGGAAAACGACGACTGCCGCTCCTCGAAGCCGCCGCCGCTGCGTCCCCCGCCGCCGCGATTGCGGTTGGCCTGGGCGCGCTGCCAGCCCGGGGTCGAATAGCTCGAGCCGAATGATTCGAGGTTGTCGAAGCGCGAGGCGCCATAGCCGCCGCTGCCGCCCCAGCCCGATCCGCCCTTGGATTCGGTGATCTCGACATTGTGCGCCGGCAGCTCGTCGAGGAAGCGCGACGGGATCGTGGTCGACCAGGTGCCATGGATGCGGCGGTTGGTCGCGAAATAGATCTTGGCGCGGCGGCGGGCGCGGGTCAGCCCGACATGGGCGAGGCGGCGCTCCTCCTCGAGCCCGGCGCGGCCCTGTTCGTCGAGCGTGCGCTGGCTCGGGAACAGGCCTTCCTCCCAGCCCGGCAGGAACACGTTGTCGAATTCGAGGCCCTTGGCCGAATGCAGCGTCATCAGCGACACGGCTTCGTCGCCGGCCTCGCCGTCGCGGTCCATCACCAGCGAGATATGTTCGAGAAACCCTTGCAGGTTCTCGAATTCCTCCATCGAACGCACCAGCTCCTTGAGGTTGTCTAGCCGGCCCGCGGCGTCCGCCGAGCGGTCCTTCTGCCACATCTCCGTGTAGCCGCTCTCGTCGAGCACGATCTCGGCGAGCTCGGTATGCGAGGTGACCTCGCGCTGGGCGCGCCAGCGGTCGAACTGCATCACGAGATCGCGCAACGACCCGCGTGCCTTCGGCTTCAGCTCGTCGGTCTCGACCACGGCGCGCGCCGCCTCGAACAGCGGAATGCGGCGCTTGCGGGCATGGTCGTGCAGCAGCTGCACGGTGGCATCGCCGAGCCCGCGTTTCGGCACGTTGACGATGCGCTCGAAGGCGAGATCGTCGGCCGGCGAGTTAATGGTGCGCAAGTACGCCAGCGCATCGCGGATTTCGGCGCGCTCGTAGAATCTGGGGCCGCCGATCACACGGTAGGGCAGGCCGAGCGTGACGAAGCGATCCTCGAACTCGCGCATCTGGAACGAGGCGCGGACCAGGATGGCGACGTCGTTGAGGTTTTCGCCCGCGCGCTGCAGCTCCTCGAGCTCCTCGCCGATCGCGCGCGCTTCCTCCTCCGAATCCCACGAACCGGTGACGGTGACCTTCTCGCCGTCGACATCCTCGGTGCGCAGCGTCTTGCCGAGCCGGCCTTCATTGTGCGCGATCAGATGCGAGGCCGCGGCCAGGATGTGGCCGGTGGAGCGGTAGTTGCGCTCGAGGCGGATCACCTTGGCACCGGGGAAATCGTGGTCGAAGCGCAGGATGTTGTCGACCTCGGCGCCGCGCCAGCCATAGATCGACTGGTCGTCGTCGCCGACGCAGCAGATGTTTTTCAGTGGCGCCGCATTCTCCGTCATTCCGGGATGCGCTGAAAGCGCAGACCCGGAATCGCGAGATGAGTCCGCTTCACCACTGGATTCCGGGTTCGACTCTTCGAGGCGTCCAGGAATGGCGGGAGAGGTGATGTCTCCCGGAATGACATCAGCGAGCGATCGCCCCGGCCGCGACGGCGCCTGCGACAGCAGCCGCAGCCACAGATACTGCGCGACGTTGGTGTCCTGATATTCGTCCACCAGGATGAACTTGAAGCGGTTCTGGTACTGCCGCAGCACGTCAGGATTTTCGCGGAACAGCCTGATGTTCTCGAGCAGGAGGTCGCCGAAATCGGCCGCGTTGAGGATCTTCAGCCGCTCCTGATAGGTCGCGTAGATCTTGCCGCCCTTGCCGTTGCCGAACGAGGCGGCCTCGCCCGCCGGCACCTGCGACGGCGACAGCCCGCGGTTCTTCCAGCTGTCGATCAGGCCGGCCAGCATCCGCGCCGGCCAGCGCTTGTCGTCGATGTTCTCGGCCTGCAGCAACTGCTTCAGCAGCCGCACCTGGTCGTCGACGTCGAGCACCGTGAAGTTGGATTTGAGCTGCACCAGCTCGGCGTGGATGCGCAGGATGCGGCCGCCGATCGAGTGGAAGGTGCCGAGCCACGGCATGCCCTCGACCGCCTGGCCCAGCATCTGGCCGAGCCGCAGCTTCATCTCGCGCGCCGCCTTGTTGGTGAAGGTCACCGACAGGATCTCTTGCGGCCGCGCGCGGCCCTGGCTCAGGATATGCGCGATGCGCGTGGTCAGAACGCGGGTCTTGCCGGTGCCGGCGCCGGCGAGCACCAGCACGGGGCCATCGAGCGTCTCGACCGCCTCGCGCTGCTCCGGATTGAGGCCGTTGAGATATTGCGGAGCGCCCGCCGCGGCCCGCGCACGCGCGGCGATGCCGCCAGCCACCGGCTGGTGCTCGGGAACGCCGTGATGGGGCAATTTGCTCGGCTCGGTCATTGGCGAATCGTCTCAGTCCCACGATGGCACCGTGGGACGGTGAAGGGGAGCCTTCTTAACAGGGATTGAAGGCCATATAGGGCCTGATCGGCCGTTTTGACAGGTTTTATCGCCGCCGACCGGAACGGTTTTGGCAGCAGCGCGCGACCGGTCTGGTTCCTGAAGTCGGCGAAAATTTCCCTGTTTCGCGGTCAGGAACCAGCGTTTCCCCGCAGGATTGTTTCAACAAATGCGGCGCCGCGGGCACAGGGTCCGCGCAAGGAAACGAAGCAAGAGGTGTGATCATGTTGAGCTGGGTCGTCACATTCCTGGTCATCGCCCTGATCGCGGGCATTTTGGGCTTTGGCGGCATCGCCGGCGCCTCGATCGAAATCGCCAAGGCGATCTTCTTCATCGCCATCATTCTGTTCATCGTGTCGGCGGTGGTCGGACTGGCGCGCGGCCGCACAAGGGTCTAGTGAAGGGCTCGTTATTTCTTCGAGGGCATCGCCACGTTGCGGCCGATGCCCTCGGGACGCGGCACGCCCGCATAGCTATCCACGATCTTCTGAATGCGGGTGCGGATGTCAGGTGGAAACGGTGCTACCTTGCGCGCTTCCATGTCGATGTGCAGCGTGAGGTTTTCCGACGTCGCGGAAAGCCAGCCTTCGGTGGCGTGGCGCAGCTCCTCGAACGTGTGCAGCCGCTTCTCGTCGGCACCGAGCAGGTAGACTGAAACCTGCACGGGATCGCCGAGATGAATTTCTCGCAAGTACCGGACATGGCACTCTGCCGTGAAGGTCGAGCAGTGCCGCGCTTTCATGTAGGCCGGCCCGATGCCGAGCTGCAGCCACATCTCGTCGATGGCGCGGTCGAACATCACATTGTAGTAGGCCATGTTGAGATGGCCGTTATAATCGATCCATTGCGGCTCGATCTGCATCACGGAAGATTTGAACGGGGCGGGCGGAATCGGCGTCTCGCTGGCGGCAGTCACTAAAGTCATTCTCCATCCTCGGCTAGTTGGTGTTCGAGCATGAACTTTTCTGTGACGCCGGCGTCCACTTTTTCAAGTCAGGCTCTCTTGACCCCTTATACAAGCTTTGCCACGGTCGGCTAAAGCCGGGAGGAAATTTGACGTGGCGACAACGATTTCGAGCAATGTGACGCGACCTGAGCCGCAGGCCCTGAAGCGCGCGATCGACGCGCTGGCGGCGCGGTTCGGCAACCGGCTCGTGACGTCGCAGGCCGTGCGCGAACAGCACGCCCATACCACCACCTGGCTGCCGACCCAGCCGCCCGATGCTGTGGTGATGGCGCAGGAAACCGCCGACATCCAGGACGTGGTGCGGATCTGCGCCGCCAATCGCGTGCCGGTCATCGCGTTCGGCACCGGAACCTCGCTGGAGGGGCAGGTCAACGCGCCGGCGGGCGGCGTCTGCATCGACCTGCGCGACATGAACAAGGTGCTCGCGGTGCATGCCGAGGACCTCGACTGCGTGATCCAGCCCGGTGTGACCAGGAAGGCGCTGAACGAGCATCTGCGCGACCAAGGCCTGTTCTTCCCGATCGATCCCGGCGCCGATGCCTCGCTCGGCGGCATGACCTCGACCCGCGCCTCCGGCACCAACGCGGTGCGCTACGGCACCATGCGCGAGAACGTGCTGGCGCTGAAGGTGGTGCGCGGCGACGGCGAGATCATCACGACCGGCACGCGGGCCAAGAAGTCGTCGGCCGGTTACGACCTGACGCACCTGTTCATCGGCGCCGAGGGTACGCTCGGCATCATCTCCGAGCTGACCATCCGCCTCCGCGGCATCCCCGACACGATCGCGGCGGCCGCCTGTTCGTTCGAGACGGTGCGCGGCGCCTGCCAGGCCACCATCCTCGCGATCCAGACCGGCATTCCGGTCGCCCGGATCGAGCTGTTGAACGCCGAGCAGGTGAAGGCCTGCAATAACTATTCGAAACTGTCATTGCCGGAGACGCCGCTGCTGCTGCTCGAATTCCACGGCAGCGAGGTCGAGGTCGCCGAGCAGTCGAAGAATTTCCGCGACATCGCCGCAGAGTGCGGCGGCGGCGATTTCAGCTGGACCACCAAGCCGGAGGACCGCACCAGGCTGTGGCAGGCCCGGCATGACGCCTACTGGTCCGTCAAGGCGCTGCGCCCCGGCGACAGCATCGGCGTGGTCGCGACCGACGTCTGCGTGCCGATCTCGCGGCTTGCCGACTGCGTCACCGAGACCGAGGACGATCTGAAGCGGCTCAACCTGCTGTCGCCGATCGTCGGCCATGTCGGCGACGGCAATTTCCACTGCTCGCTGGTCTGCGACGTCGACAACAAGGAGGAGATGGCGCGCGGAGAGGAGTTCATGCACCGCCTCGTCGAACGGGCGCAGGCCATGGGCGGCACCTGCACCGGCGAGCACGGCATCGGCCAGGGCAAGCAGAAATATTTGAAGGCCGAGCTCGGCCCGGAGGCGCTCGACGCGATGCGGGCGCTGAAGCACGCGCTCGATCCGCAAAACATTTTCAATCCCGGAAAGATCGTTCCTGCCATTTAAAATAGGATCTTCCGGCCACTGGACATTGCGATGTGGTGGTTCAGCAAGGCTGAGCGGAAGGATATCTGGGACGATCCCGTCGCGCAGCCGCTCGGCGACATCGAGGCTGCGCAGAGGATTCGTGCGATCTGCCGCGAGGCGGCCGGCTGCGCCGAGGCGGTCGGCTCACCCAGCAATCGTTCCCCGAAGAAGCAGCAGATCGAGCGCGAGCGCTATGAGCGTGCAGCCAAGGCCGCAATGGAGACAGCGATGAAGATCTCCGACGAATTGGTGCGTGATTCAGCGGTGCGCGAGATCGTTGGTCTCTGCATGAAGGCCAACAACATCAAGACGGGCCGGGCGCTGTTCCGCGCCATCCACGCCAGCTCAATCAAGGCGGAAGTGCTGAAGGAGCATCCGACGCTCGCGGCGGAGCCGGAATGATGTCTCCCGCTCTGCACGGGTCTCGTCGCTCATACTGAGTGGTCTTGAATATGTAGCTCCGTCATTGCGAGGAGCGATAGCGACGAAGCAATCCATGTTTCCGCATTGCCGCACGATGGATCGCTTCGCTTCGCTCGCAATGACGGAGGATGGTGCGTAGCCCGCATGAGCGAAGCGATATGCGGGAACGGTTTCCCCGGGTATCGCTTCCGCCTTCGCTCCTCGAGCTGCGGCGGACAAGCCGCTCACCCGAGCTACGGATTGCCCGCAATCTACGCCTGCGCGCCCAGCGTACGGACCGCTTCATCGACGCTGTGGAAGACGTGGTCCCTCTGCAGCACGCCGTAGAGATCGAAGCGCTCGAACGCCTCCTGCGCGCGGGTGGATTCGAGCCGCGCCACCGCCACCGTCATGCCGTCATCGCGGCATTCGCGAAACAGGTCGCGCAGCGCCTGTGCCGCCGTGAAGTCGATCTCGACCATGCCGCTGGCCTCGATCACCAGCAGTCGCGGCTTGGGTGTCGCCCTGCCGATGGCCTTGAGCACGCCGCTTTGGAATCCTTCTGCGTTGAGGAATGACAACGGCGCCTGCAGGCCGACCACGGCAATGCCGGGCTCGCGCTCGCCGGTGACGTGCGGCCCCGTCGGCCACCAGATCGTGGTGCCGGGCACATGGACGAATTCCACCAGCTGGCCGCGCGTCGTGGTCCAGATGCCGTGCAGCAGCGACAGCGCGATGCCGACGGCGACGCCTTGCTCGATCGGCAGCACGATGATCGCGGCCGTCGTTGCCACCACCAGCAGGAATTCGTAGAACGACTGGCGGAAGATCGCGACGATCTGCTTCACGCGAATGATGCGCAGCGCCACGAACAGCAGGACCCCGCCGAGCGCTGCATCGGGCACGTGCTGCAGCAGCGTCGCACCGAACGCCAGCAGCGCGAGCACGATGGCGGCGGCGAACAGCCCGGCGAGCTGGGTACGGCCGCCGGTCTCCGACACGATACCGGTGCGCGGCGGGCTGGCGTTGACGGGGAAGGCGCCGAACAGGCCGGCGAGCAGGCTGCCGGCACCGGCGCCGACGAAGTCGCGATCGACGTCGGCCGGCTTGTCCGGATCCGATAGAAACGAGCGCGTCGTCGCCGCGGTCTGCACCATGACGACGATGGCGATCAGGATCGCCAGTGATGCCAGCTTCGCCCATCGCTCCGGCGCGATGTCCGGAAACGTCGGCGTTGGCAGCGACCCGGGCACGGTGCCGACCACCTTGACGCCCTTGCTTTCGAGATGGCCGGCGATC
Organism: Bradyrhizobium sp. JR3.5; assembly: GCF_054057015.1. NCBI lineage: Bacteria > Pseudomonadati > Pseudomonadota > Alphaproteobacteria > Hyphomicrobiales > Nitrobacteraceae > Bradyrhizobium > Bradyrhizobium sp. JR3.5. The sequence continues at coordinate 130,972 of NZ_JBSRYV010000002.1, read as the reverse complement.
ACCGCGATGGTGGCCACGACAAGGCCGATCAGCGCGCCCGGAATTCGCGCGCTGATCTTCTCCGATCCGGCGACCAGCGCCAGCACGCCGAGACCGATCGCCAGCGTGTAGGCGTTGGTCTGGCCGATCTTTTCGGCGAGGACCCCGAGCTTGTAGAGCGTCGGCCCGTCCGGCGTGGTCAGGCCGAGCACGCCGGGCAGCTGCGAGACCAGGATGTGGACGGAAATGCCGGCGAGGAAGCCGACCGTCACCGGCGTCGACAGCAGATTGGCGATCCAGCCGAGCCTGAACAGGCCGCCGGCGATCATGATCGCGCCGACCATCAGCGCCAGTGCCATCGCCAGCGACTGATAGTCGGGTGTCCCAGCGGTCGCCATCAGCGCCAGGCCGGCCGCGAAGATCGGCGTGATCGTGGAATCGGCGCCGCAGGACAGGAAGCGGTTGGCGCCGAACATCGCAAAGCCGAGCGAGCCGGCCATGAAGGCAAAGAAGCCGATCTGCGGCGAGAAGCCGCCGAGCCGCGCGGTCGCCATCTGCTCGGGGATCGCGATCGCGGCGAGCGTCAGCCCGGCGATCAGATCGCCCGGCAAGTCGCCGGGCCGGAACGCCCTCAGCGAACGGAAGATGGGCCAGTTGGCGCGTGTCTGATGAACGTCGGCCATCGGTCTCCCGTGAGGATTGCGGCGATTCGCCGATAGTCCGACATCGCGCCGGCAAAATCCAGCGGAGTTGGCCTATGTGCAACCGCGGAGCGGGTCGCTAGCCAGCGCGCGCTTCGGTGATTGCCTTGCGGATATCGGCCAGCGGCGCGCTGTCGTCGAATTCGACGCTCTCGCCCTGCAGCCTGACGCCGAGATCGCGCCACAGCGCGGCGAGATCGGGCGTCACGGGCTTCGATCCCCATTCGCCGTGCAGCCGCGTCAGGACGTCGACGCCGACGGCCTTGTCGGCGGTCGAGAGCACGCGCGCGATCGGCCAGTCCTTTTCGTGGTTGCCGCCGGCGGCGAGCACGCCGCGCATGGCATCCTGCAAGCCGAATTTGTTGCCGGTGCGCTTGCGGATCTCGACATCGGCGAACAGGCAGAACATCGCGCCGCCCCAGTATTTCCGGCCCCAGGTGTCGGTATTGTCGAGGCCCTCATCGCCGGCCTGCGGCAGGCCCTTGGGCATGTCGCGCAGCATCGCCAGCCAGATCTCCCGCGCCGTGAGATCGCCGGCCTGCACCCGCGCGATCGGCTCGACATAAACCGCGAGCCCCTCCGACAGCCAGGCGTAGCGGTCGTCGAGATCGGGCAGGGCGGTGTGCACCATCTCGTGCACGATCACCCAGTCGCGCTTGAGATCGTCGACGCCCGCGTCGCGGCCGATCGGCAGCCGGATCGCGGCGCCGCGGTAGCCCCAGGTGGTGCCGCCGCGCACGCGCGAACCGTCGACCGGCACGATCAAGAGCCGCAACGAGCTGACGGGAAACCGGCCGTAATAGATCGAGACCGCGCGGGCGGACGCCTTGATCCAGTCGAATATCTTGTCCTTCGGCAGCGCCATCTCGCCGGGTGCGAACCCGACATGGATGGTGGCGCCGGCGACGTCGAGATCGGTCTTGGGTAGCCGATCGAAGGCGTCGTAGGGCATGCCCTCGCCGCGCATGAACTCGGACTGCGCCCTGACGTGGCACGATGCGATGCCGATGAGGATTGCCGCGACCAGCATCGCGCCAGCGATCACGCGATATGTCGGGATGCTCTTCATCGCGGCGTGCTGCCCGCCCCTATTTGCGGATGGAAGCCGCCATCAGAAGTCCGGCCGTGATCCAGCCATGCAGATAGCCGGCGCCGCGCGCCGCGGCATTGTCGGGATCGTCGTAGGTCGCGAGCATCTCGCAGAGCACGCCGAACGGAACGCCGTCAGAGGCTTCGTCCCACATCATCGCTTCCTCCGTCGGCAGCTCGCGGAACATCGGCGTTGTGTCCTGACGCCAGATCAGCAGGCGGGCGGGTTCGGCGAGCGTCTCCGCCTCGGGCGGCGTCTCGTCGTTCTTCAGTGCCATCCAGACCGCTGCGGCATTGGTCGACAGGTCGACCCTCGCAGCGCTCGGATGCGGCTGGAACACGAGATCGTTCCAGACCTCGGGCGCGAAACCGGCCATCGCCTCCAGCGCCAGCACGGCGCCTTCACTCGCGTCGAAGGCGTCGTTCAATGCCTTCTCCAGTGCGGCGAGGTCGGCGAGCACGGGATGGTTGCTGTAGGGGGCGGTGGCCTTCAGGAGATCCGGCAATCCCTGCGAGAACCAGCGCAGGTTCGGATGCTCGGACGGCCGTGCCTTGACGTAGGCATGGCCCATCTCGTCGAACATCTCGTCGCCGAGAAAGCGATGCAGCAGTTCGTGGTCGTTACGCATCGCCTCGACCAGCCGCGAGCCGTAGGCATGGCGATAGACGCCGAACAGCGTCGCGCGCGTCTCCTTGGGGCTGTCGAGGATTTCGGTCAGGATGCCGTCGTCGCCGCTGAGGATGGCGTGCTGAAACTCGCTCTGCTGGCGCGCGAAGTCGCTCATGCCGCCGGCGCGCCCACGGGCAGCACCTGCTCGGCGATCTCGCGGGTGCGCTCGACCTCGCACAGCAATTCGTCGAGCGGCGGGATGTTGTCGTCGCGCTCGATCATGGTCGAGACCCGTCCGAACCGCTTCAGCGCCGCGACATAGAGGTCCCAGACATCTTCGCACACCGGATGGTCGTGCGTATCGATGATGTGCGTGCCCATATGGCTGTGGCCCGCCATGTGGAATTGCACCACGCGATCGGCGGGAATGCCGTTGAGGAAGGCCATCGGATCGTAGCCGTGGTTGAAGGCGCTGACATAGACATTGTTGATGTCGAACAGCAGCCAGCAGCCGGAGCGGCGCGACAGCTCGGAGAGGAATTCCCACTCCGTCATCTCGGAATTGTTGAACTGTACATAGGTCGAGACATTCTCGAGCACGATAGCGCGGCCGAGGAAATCCTGCACCAATTGCACCCGGCTCACGACGTGATCGAGCGCCTCCTGCGTATAGGGGATCGGCAGCAGATCGTGCAGGTTCTTGCCGTGCACGCCGGTCCAGCACAGATGGTCCGACACCCATTTCGGTTGCACGCGCGTTGCGAGGTCCTTCAGGCCTTGCAGATAGTCGAAGTTCGGCGGCGCGGTGGAGGCGATCGACAGCGAGACGCCGTGCATCACCACGGGATAACGCGCGCAGATCCGGTCGAGGATGCGCAGCGGCTGGCCGCCCGGCAGCATGTAGTTCTCGCTGATCACCTCGAACCAGTCGATCGGCGGATTTCCGTTCAGGATCTCGTCGTAGTGCTGGGCACGCAGGCCGAGGCCGAAGCCGAGGAACGGCGGCTTGGCTGATTGCAGCGGGCGCTCTGCGAGCACCGACTTGTCCGGTGATCGGCTCGCAACGTTCATGGCGGCTCCGCGCTTCTGGCGCCAGGATCGTGGCGCCCAACTTCAAAACTATCATGGAAACGAGGCCCGGCCTACACCGGGCCCCGCTGGGTCCGATCCGTTCACCCGGCCTTGAACTTGCCCTTGGCCGCGGTGCAGTCGGCCTTCGTCATCTCGGCAAAGCCCTGGCCCTTGCAGGCATTCTGACCTTTGCAGGCGTGATTGCCGCCCTTGCAGGCGCTCTGGCCCTTGCATGCATTGGCGCCAACGCATTTGCCTTCGCTCGCAGCGTAGGACTGTGTCGACACCACGGATCCGGCCAGGAAAAGCGTGGCGGCTGCGGCGGCGAGCGTGGCACCGGACTTGGTTGTAAGCTTCATGAGCGTCTCCTTTTGCAAGATGGTTGAAGGTGCGCCTGCAAACCGTGTGAATTGGCCGAAGGCTGCACCCAGGGATAGCTACGGATATGCACCGCTTTGGTTACCCATGCTGGGATCATTTATCCGCGCCGTGGCGCGAAAGGCCCGGCACCATCGCCGGGCCCTCTTGGGACGATTGCGATCAGCTCTTGACGAACTTGCCGCCCATCGCGTTGCACTGCTTTTCGGAGCTCAGCGAGAAGCCGGTGCCCTTGCAGGCGTTCAGGCCCTTGCAGGAATTGGCGCCGCCTTTGCAGGCGCTCTGGCCCTTGCAGGCATTGCCGGCCATGCACTTGCCCATGGCGGCATTCGCGGGCGTCGAGGTGGTCGAAACCACGGAGCCGGCGAGGAACAGGGTGGCCGCAGCGACGGCGAGCGTTGCGCCGGACTTCGAACTCAACTTCATGACGATCTCCTCGGTGATTGCTTGAAAGAAAAAAACATGGCGCCGTGAGCATCCGACGATCGTTCGATCCCGGACCGCACAACGGATGGACATTCGGAGAACAATCAGATCGCAGGGGCGTCCGCGGCGCGGTGCTTCCCGCGATTTGAGTGCTCGTCCAAGATCAGCTACGGGGTATCAGGCGATTTGGTTACAGCGCTTCAAAAGAAAATTTTGTTTGGTCCGGGTCTGACGCCCGGTCCATGTCGAACACCGTGGGCCAAAGAGTATTTCATTGCGCCGAGCCGACCGGTTTGCTGCGTTGCACAGTCTGCATTTTAATCAGTTCTGCGCGGCGCGCGCCGGCTTCAGCTTCGCCATCTGGGCCACGTTGGCCTGCAATTCCGCGGCGCTGAACGCCGGGAACGAGCAGATGCGGTTGCTGCAGGCAAAGGCCGCGGGCTCGCCGAGGTCGGGATAGTCGACGTCCGGGTTGGGCAGTCTGCCCTCGCGCAGGTCGAGCCATTCGAGCCGCTTGTAGCGTGCGGGCAGGGCGCGAGCGATCGCATGCAGGCGTTGCGCGCGGCCGTCGTCCTTGTGTCCGACGATGGTGACATGCGTCGGCTCGGTGGCGAGCTCCTCATCGGCGAGCAGCACGCCGGGCATCGGCCGCGGCACCTCGCTTGAAGCCGCCCCGAGATAGCGCATCGCATGCGCCGCCTGTTCGCGGGTGCCGTCGCTGCCGGTATAACGATTGAGCATGTTCATGAAGCGCGCGACCTGGATCTGGTCGTCGATCAGCTTGGCGGGCCTGGCGAACACGCCGGCTTGTCCTTCCGGCGTTTTCGAGGTGAGGAAACCGCCGGCGTCGTCGCGGAACGTCGCGGCGAAGTCGCCGGCCCTCACCGCGGCTGTCAGCCAGTCGCGATTGCCGGTCGCGGCGTAGAGATCGAGCAGAGCCTGTCCCATCGCAACGGTGTCGCCAAGGAAGGGGCCGCCGCGATCCCTGTCGCCATGGCGGAAGCCGCCGTCCGGCAGCGCGCGATTGGCGAGCACCCATTTCGCGGCGCGCTCGGCGATCTCGAGCGCCTTGGGATCGGCGCTCGCGTCATAATGGGCCACGAGGCCTGAGATCGCCCAGCCGTTCTCGCGCGCATAGAGGTTCTTGTCGATGCGAGGCAGGCCCAGCTTGCGGCGCGCGGCATCATCAAGCGCATAATAGGCGTGGCCGTCGACCTCATGATCTAGATCGGCGTCTTGGCTGACATAGAAGGCGCCGTCCGGGCCGAGCAGGAAATCCGTCAGGTAACGCTCCACGTTGCGCGCGGCCGCGAGATATTTCGCCTCCTTCCACTGCGCATAGGCCTGGCTGTATTGCCGCAGATATTGCGACTGGAACGCGATGATCTTCTCGAAATGCGGATGGCTCCAGGAGCCGGCCTCGGAATACTGGAACACGCCGCCCCACACCGGATCGATCAGCGCGGTCGCGGCGTCGAGCGTCTGCCTTGCGCGGCTCGTTGCCGTCGCGTCGCCGCCTTCGGCCCGGCTGATCGCGAGGTCGAGACTGTCGGCATCGATATATTTCTGGTTCTCGCCCCAGCCGCCGAGTTTGTCGTCGTAGGATTCGTCGAATGTCCTGGTCAGCGCGGTGCGTTGCGCCTTGCCGAGAAACGCCGATGTGGCGGGCTTGACCTCGAACGCCTCACCGACGGACGGGCCGGGCGAGGGATCGTCGATGATGGCCTTGAGCAGCGCCTGCATCCGCTCGGGTTCGATGTAGCCCCTGATCTTGGCGATCTCGCTGCCGTCAGGCGCGAACACGATGGTCGCAGGCCAGCCCCAGTCGCCGTAGCGGCTCGAGAGATCCGGATTGGCGTCCTGGTCGACGCGCACCGGGAAATATTTCGCCGCAAGCAGCTCCTGCACCTTGGGGTCGGCGTAGGTCGTCTTCTCCATCACGTGGCACCAGTGGCACCACACGGCCTCGAGATCGAGGATGACGAACCGCTGCTCGGTCGCGGCGCGCGCGAACAGATCGTGGCTCCAGCCGGTCCATGCCGGAGCGTCCGCCGCGCGTGATGGCGACGCGCTCAAGGCCACGAGAATTGCGATGGTACCGACAAGTCTCATGGCGCGCTCCCGAAGGCAAGGGTCGTTTGAGCTACGGGGCCGCCGGGATCGGGGCTCGCAGGCTCACGGGATTGTGAGCCAGCCTCCCGGGTTACACTCAGGTCGGCGCCTTCCGGCCCTCGGCCGCGTTGACCAGCAGGCGGTCCAGCGAGGCGGCGCCGGGACCTGCCATCGCAAGCCACATGAAGGCGGCGAAATAGGTCGCCTCCTCAAACCCGAGCAGCGTCTCTAGCGAGTCGACGTCGCCCCATTTCGCCGACTTGATCGCGACGATCATCACCACCGCGAGCATCGCGGCGGGGATGCGGGTGAACAGGCCGAGGATCAGCATCGCGCCGCCGAAGCATTCGACGCCGGATACGAAGGGGGTGAGGATGGTCGGGAACGGAATGCCCCAGCCGGCGAAGTTCTCGGTGACCTGGGCGAGGTTTGTGAGCTTGCCCCAGCCGGCCAGCATGAAGGTGTAGCCGACGATGATCCGCATGATCAGCGGCCCGGTCCAGGAAAAATGCGAGGCGATCCGCGCCGGCAGCAGAACCAGCAGGTTGACGATGAAATTCATGCGAAACCCTCCCAATATTCCGCCACGCAGCCTGCGCCGGCGTTGACTGCGAACGCACGTCAACCGGCACGAGCCAAAAGCTACGGCCGCGTCATGGTGGGAGTTTCGCCTGACATGGCGGGCTTGTTACGCCCCTAGCCGATATTCTGCAGCGCCGGGAAGGTTTCCAGCAGCCAGACGCTGACGCCGGACACCGCGCCGGTCAGGAAGCCGATGCCGGTGATCACCATCAACACGCCCATCACGCGCTCGACGGTGTCGAGGTGGCGCTTCATCCGCGCGAACAGTGAGGAGAACTGCTCGACCAGAAAGGCGGCGACCAGGAAGGGGATGCCGAGCCCGGCGGAATACACCGCGAGCAGGCCGGCGCCCTTGGTCACCGTGGCCTCCGCGGCGGCAATCGAGAGGATCGCGGCGAGGATCGGCCCGATGCATGGCGTCCAGCCGAAGGCGAACGCCAGGCCCATGACATAGGCGCCCCACAGCCCGACCGGCTTGGGCGCGGTCAGCCGCCCCTCGCGCATCAACAGGCCGATCCGGGTGATTGCCGAGGAAGTGCAGGCCCATGATGATGATGACGATGCCGGCCAGGATCGAGAGTTCGGCCGACCAGGCGCGCACCAGCCCGCCGACGATCGACGCGCTGGCGCCGAGCGCCACGAACACCGTCGAGAAGCCGAGCACGAACATGACCGCCGAGATCATCACCGCGCGCTTGGAGGCCGCGGTGGCGCCGTCCTGGTTGACCTGCTCGATGGTCGCACCGGTCAGGTAGATCAGATAGGGCGGCACCAGCGGCAGCACGCAGGGCGACAGGAAGCTGACTAGACCGGCGATCAAGGCGGCCGGGATCGTGACGTCGTGCATCAAGGAACCTTCAAGGATAGCTGGCTTGTCTTGGCGTGTACGCAGCCAACAATCCAGAAGTTTCGTCACTGAGGCCTTCAACTATGGTCACAGGCCCGTGTCCGGGGGCTGCGTTGCGTCCCGCGCTGGCGAAACAATCGCGGATATGTTCCGTAATGCGGTAAAGCAACCGCTGATCCCGGACCTCATCGATGCGCATCGGCATCCGCAGTGCCATCTCCGCCCTCGTCCTGACCTCGATCGTGGTCAGCGCCGTCGGCGTGCATTTGTTGTGGTGGCGCACCGCACAACGGGTGAGCCAGACGCTGGCCGACACCATCAACGACCAGATCGTCTCCGCCGTCGGCGACGAATTGCAGTCGATCACGACCGAAGCGCGCTCGTCGATGACGGCGGTGCGGACGCTGTTGACCGAGAAGGTGCTGGACGCCCGCGACGCGCGCAAGCGGCAGTTCGTGTTCCTGTCGCAGTTGCAGTCGCAACCGACCATCTCGTGGGTTGCGTTCGGCTGGCCGGACGGTTCGTTTTTTGGCGCCCACAAGCTCGGCGACGCCGGCGTCGAGATGCTGACCATCTCGCCCGACCGCAAGCTGCGGGCCGATCAATACGACTATGCCGGCATCGACATCAAGCCGAAGGGCAGCACTGTCGAGGACGGCAAATATCTGGTCACGGAGCAGCCCTGGTTTCGCGATGCGATCGCGGCCCGTGACCAGCAATGGTCGACGCTGACGACGCTGCCCCGCGGCGAGCGGCTGGCCGCGATGCTGGCGGTGCCGATCGACGTCGACGGCCAGCGCACCGGCGTGCTCGCCATCATCATCGAGTTGACCCGGGTGTCGAACTTCCTCTCGCAGCTCACGGTCGGCAAGTCCGCGGGCGCCTTCCTGCTCGACCGCGACGGCGGCGTGATCGCGTCTCCCGACGCTGACGCCGACGAGCTGAATGCGCTGAAGACCGACCATCCGCTGCTGCCGGTTGCGGTCGCCGCGGTCAGGCAGGCCGGCAAGGCTTACGATCCCGGCGAGGGCGAGGCGTACCGGTCCCAGGTCACGCGGGACGGGCAGGCCTATCAGGCCGTGCTGACGCCGATCTCGTTCCCGGGCTGGTCGCTGGTGACGGTGGTGCCGGAATCCGAATTCCTCGGCCCGGTGCGGATGACGATCCGCAATCTCCTGATCGGGCTCGCGGTGCTGATCGCGGCCGCCGGGCTGTTGTCGGCCTGGCTGGCGCAGCGCCTGATCGCGGCGCCCCTGATCAAGGTGGTCGGCGAGATCAGGCATGTCGAGCGCTTCGACCTCGACAAGGTCGAGCGGCATCCGTCGCGCCTTGTCGAGATCGAAAACCTGTCGGGTGCGATCGGCGACATGGCGCAGGGGCTCGCCGCGTTCCGCAAATACATTCCCGCCGATCTGGTGCGGCGGCTGGTCAGCGACGGCAATGGTGCGCGGCTCGGCGGCGCGGTGCGGCCGATGAGCGTGATGTTCGTCGACCTTGCCGGTTTCACCGGCATGTCGGAACGGCTGGGTGACCGCATCATTCCGCTGCTGTCGCATTACTTCGACATCGTCTCCGCGGCGATCCAGCAGGAGAGCGGCACCATCGACAAGTTCATCGGCGATGCCGTCATGGCGTTCTGGGGCGCGCCGGCGGCCAATCCGGATCATGCCGCGGATTGCTGCCGGGCGGCACTCGCCTGCCAGCGCGCGGTCGCGCAGGCCGGCCTCGCCGACGACAAGGGAGAGGCGGTCAGGATCCGGATCGGCATCAATTCCGGCGACATGCTGGTCGGCAATATCGGCTCGGAAGTGCGGCTCAACTACACCGTGATCGGCGACGCCGTGAACATCGCAAGCCGCCTCGAGGGCACCAACAAGGTCTATGGATCGACCATCATCATCGGTCCGGAGACGCGGCGTCTTGCCGGTGACCGCATCGTCGTCCGCGAGCTCGACCGGCTCGCCGTCTACGGCCGCGCCGGCGGGCTGGAAATCTACGAGTTGATCGCAATGGCCGACGAGGGCGCGATCGCGCGCGACTGGATCGCCTCCTACGAGGCCGGGCTTGCGGCCTGGCGCGCCGGTGATTTCACCGCAGCGATCGCAGCGTTCGAGAGGTCCTTGCAACTCCGTGGTACGGATGAGGCGTCAGCGCAGATGATCGCGCGATGCAGGCATCAGCTCGCCAATCCCACCGATGAGGATTGGGACGGCACCACGGTGGCACGGTCGAAATAGCGGCGCCGCTCTCGCTCTGGCTGAAGCGAGCTGCGGCCCCAGCGTCGCAAACCAATTAGCATCGATGGCTATGGGTTCCTGCTTTCGCAGCGACGACAATGGGGAGAGAGCCGTGTACTCATCACCGTCGCCGCTTGCGCGTCGCCGCCGTCTCGAACTCGCGGCCGCGAATTCGCACCAGATCGTCGGCGGAATGCGCCAGCAGCACCACCGTGGCCTCGCGTGCAGCCTCGGCATCGCCCGCGGCAATCGCGTCCAGCACCGCGCGGTGCTCGATCAGCGCGCGCGGGCGGTGCGAACCGGGGGCTGCGATCGTAAAGCTCTGACGCAAGGTGATCTCGAACATCTGCGCGATCGGCCAGAAGAACTCGTTGCGGGTCGCGAAATAGATCGCCTGATGGAACATGATGTCGGCGGCGACGAAGTCCTCGTTGGTTCTTGCCGCGTCCATGCCGTCGCATCCGGCGCGGATCCGGGCGATGTCGTCTTCCCCGGCATGGGTCGCCGCAAGCGCTGCGGCGGCGGGCTCGACCGCGGAGCGCAGCTGGAACAGCTTCGCCAGATAGCGATCGATCTCCGCGGTCTCGAGGTGCCAGCGCAGCACGTCCGGATCGAGCTGATTCCACTGCTCGGGCGGCCGTACCCGCGTGCCGCTCTTCGGCCGCGACTCGATCAACCCCTTGCCGGTCAGCGTCCGCATTGCCTCGCGGACCACGGTGCGGCTGACATCCATCATCTCGCAGATCTGCATTTCCGGCGGCAGCGTCTCGCCGACGCCGATCTCGCCACGCACGATGCTGCTGCCGACGCGGTCGGCGACCTGGCTGTGCACGCTCCGGCGCAACACGTTGGAGGTCTGGAACATCGGAAGCCTCGCTGCGGTTGGTTGCCTGCACCGCCGCCGCGGTGCTCTTGCACAACCGAATGTGTTTTGTCATACATTATGACAAAAGCGTTGCCAAGCTCGCGCCAGGCGGCGGGCGGCCACGAGAACGCCAAGACAAAGCGAAGACAAAAACGATCCGTTCCTGGGGAGGAGCACCATCATGACGTCGAAGCATGTGAACCGCCGCATCGTGTTGCGGTCGTCGGCTGCTGCTGCGGCGTGGCTCGCTGCCGCGCCCGCGATCATCGGCCGCGCGCAGGCCGCGACCTTGAAGATGCGATGCTCGTCGTCGCTTCCGAACGATCCCAAATATGCCAACGGCCGCGTCTACTACGACAACCTCGTCAAGAGCCTGAAGGCGAACGGGCTCGGCGAGCAGATCGAGGTCACCTTCTTTCCCGACAATCAGCTCGGCCAGGAGATCGACGTCATCAACTCGGTGAAGCTCGGGGTGATCGACCTGATGGTTTCGGGCTCGTCGATCTCGGCGAACCTGGTGCCGTTGGTCGGCACTTTCGATCTCGGCTACCTCTTCACCAGCTACCAGCAGCAGACCAAGGGCGTTCGACGCCGGAGCGGCGAAGCCGATCGAGGATGCGCTGCTCAAGGGCGGCAGCATCCACATCATCGCCTGGGCCTACAATTTCGGCGCCCGCAGCGTGCTGGCGAAGAAGCCGGTGAAGACGCCGGAAGATCTCGCCGGCCTGAAGATCCGCACGCTGCCCAATCCGATCATCACCGAATGCCTGCGCCTGATGGGGGCTGCCGCGACGCCGCTGGCGTTCGGCGAGATCTATACGGCGCTGCAGGCCGGCGTGCTCGACGGTCTCGAGCACGATCCGCCGACCATTCTGGCCAGCAAGTTCTACGAGACGGCGAAGCACTACGCGCTGACCCAGCACATCTTCTCGCCGCTCGCGGTCTATTTCAGCGACACGACCTTCAATCGCATGGCCCCCAGGCTGCGCGAGGGCTTCCTCGACGCAGCGAAGCAGGCCGCGACTGGCACCCGCGCGCATGGGCTCGCGGTGGAGAAGGAGGCACTGGCGACCCTGGTCCGAGAAGGGTGTCACGGTCGTCGAATGCGACAAGGAGGCATTCCGCAAGCGCGTGCTGCCGCAGACCGACAATTTCATCAAGGCGCGGCCCGAGGCGAAGGCCGTCGTCGATCTGATCCGCGCCACCCAGGCCTGAGGTCGGCGCATGTCAGTCGCCGCAGTCGCGACGAGAAGCAGCGCTGATCGGATCACGGCGCCGCTGCTCGCCGTCAGTGACGCGATCGCCGCGATCCTGCTCGCCGCCGATCTCGCGGTGGTGTGCGTTTCGGTGCTGGCCCGTTTCCTGTTCAATGCACCCGTCGAATGGTCCGACGACGTCGCCCGCGGGCTGATGGTCGGGTCGAGCTTCTTCGGCGCGGCGAGTGCGCTCGCGCGCAGCGAGAATCTCGGCGTCGCCTTCTTCGTCGACATGCTGCCGCCGGGCGTGCGGCGGGTCGTCGACGCGGTCGGTGCGCTGCTCGTCACCATCATCGCATTCTATGTCGCGTTCAACGCCGTCAAGATGGGCTGGCTGACCACCGGCCAGACCTCGGGCTCCGGCCTGCCGCTGGAATGGACGTTCTATCCGATGGGCGTCGGTGCGGGGTTCATGACGGTCTTCGCGTTCGAGACGTTCTGCGGCAGGCCGCTGCGCGACATGGTGGCCGGCATCGTCGCGACCGCAATCATTGCTGGTCTCTACCTGGCCTGGGATGCGCTTGCACCGTCGTCGGTGCCGTCGTCGCAGGCGTTGATGCTGGTCGGCTTCTTCCTCACGCTGTTCGGCGGGTTGCCGATCGGCTTTGCGCTGGCGCTGGCGGCGCTGATCTTCATCTGGGTGGAGGGCTCGCTGCCCGGCGTGATCTTCGCCCAGCAGATGGCGCGTGGCATCGACAATTTCGTGCTGCTGGCGATCCCGTTCTTCATCCTGGTCGGCTACCTCATGGAAGCCAACGGCATGTCGGTCCGGCTGATCGAACTGTTGCAGCGCGCGGTCGGACGGATGCGCGGCGGGCTCAACGTCGTGATGGTGATGTCGATGGTGCTGTTCTCCGGCATCTCGGGCTCCAAGATGGCCGACGTTGCCGCGGTCGGCTCGGTGCTGATCCCAGCGGCGCGCCGCTCGCGGCAGAACCCGGGCGGCGCCGTGGCGCTGCTCGCGGCCTCCGCCGTGATGGCGGAGACCATTCCGCCCTGCATCAACCTGATCATCCTCGGCTTCGTCGCCAATCTGTCGATCGGCGGACTGTTCGTCGCCGGCATGCTGCCCGCCGCGCTGATGGCGCTGGCGTTAATCGCTGTATCGATCATCTTCGGCAAGCGTCCCGCCGCGAACCAGGAAGCCGAGCCGCGCGCCGCAGTATCGGGCCTGTGGACCGGCGCGATCGCCTCGTTCGGGCTGATCTTCATGATCTTCTTCGGCTTCAAGAGCGGCTTCGCCACCGCAACCGAAATCTCGGCCTTTGCCGCGGTCTACGCGATCGCTGTCGGCAGCCTGCTGTTCCGCGAACTCGGCGCGAAAAGCCTCGCGCATTGCTTCGTGCAATCGGCGACGCGTTCGGGGCTGGTGCTGTTCATCGTCGCGGCCGCGCAGTCGCTGGCCTTCATCCTGACGCTGCAGCAGGTGCCGCACGCGGTCGGCGAGCTCATGCTGGCGATCTCGGGCAGCCACGGCGTCTGGCTGTTCATGCTGCTGTCGATACTGGTGCTGGTGGTGATGGGCTCGGTGCTGGAGGGCGCCGCGGCGCTGATCATCTTTGGGCCGCTGCTGCTGCCGGTCGCCGTCAAGCTCGGCATCGATCCCCTGCATTTCGGCGTCGTGCTTGTGATCGCGATGGGGCTCGGACTCTTTGCTCCACCACTTGGTCTTGGGCTCTACGGCGCCTGCCTGATCGGCAATGTGCCGATCGAGCAGACCATCAAGCCGATCTCGGGCTATCTCGGCCTGCTGCTCTTGTGCCTGCTGGTGATCGCCTTCGTGCCCGCCATCAGCACGGCCTTGCCGCATGCGCTTGGCTATTAGGGGGAAAAGAAGCGTGAAAGTCCTTCTCGCCCATACCCCGCAGATGCGCCGCGACTATTATGGCGAGCGCAGCCTGAACGGTCTGCGCGCGGTCGCCAACGTCAGGCTGTATGAGGGAGACGCGGCGCTCGACGCGGCTGCCCTCGTCGAGGCCGCAGCCGATGTCGACATCATCGTCGCCGATCGCATGACGGAGGGGCGAGGGGAGATCTTTCCGCTGCTGCCGAAGCTCCGCGCCTTCGTGCGCTGTGCGGTCGATATCCGCAATATCGACGTTGCGGCAGCATCCGCCGCCGGCGTGCTGGTGACGCAGGCGAGCGCCGGCTTTGTCCAGTCGGTCGCCGAGCTCGCGCTCGGCTTCATGGTCGATCTGTCGCGCGGCGTCTCGCGCGCCACCGCTGACTATCATGCGGGCAGGGCGCCCGAGGTCGTGATGGGCCGCCAGCTCGCGGGAAGCACGATCGGCATCATCGGCTATGGCAGCATCGGGCGCTATCTTGCCGGGATCGCCAAGGTACTCGGCATGAATGTGCTGGTCGCCGATCCCTTCGTGACGCCAGACGATGCCGCGATCCGGCATGTGCCGCTCGACGATCTGCTGGCGCGCGCCGATTACGTCGTCTGCCTCGCGATCGCCAATGCGGAGACCGAGAACCTGATCGGGCAGGCCGCGCTGGCGCGAATGCAGACGCACGCCTTCTTCATCAACCTGTCGCGCGGCAACCTCGTCGATGAGACGGCGCTGGCGGCCGCGTTGCGCGAGGGCCGCATCGCCGGCGCCGCGATGGATGTCGGCCGCGCGCCCGATCAGATGCCGGCGCCGGAGCTCGCGAAGCTGCACAATGTCATTGCAACCCCGCATGTCGGCGGCCTGACGCCGCAAGCCATCGAGCATCAATCGTCGGAGACCGTGCGTCAGGTCGCAAAGATCGTCGCCGGAGAGATCCCTGTCGGCGCGGTCAATGCCGAGCACTGGACGCGGCGGCCGAGGCCATGAAAGTTCGGCTGATCCCAATGCCGTCCGCGGGACTGGACAAGACCTTCGCATCCGGCCCAAACTTGAGGCTGTCAAACCGCGGCCCCAGAGCGTGCGGACAATCAATCAACGGACGTTCCGCAACAAATGACGGGCGCCGAGAGGGAAACAGGGAGTGCATCACATGGCCATTTCTCGCCGTGACGTCTTGTTGGGCAGCGCCGGTGCATTGGGCGCCGCATCATTCTCCTTCCCGGCTCCTGCCATCGCACAATCGGAACCGATCAAGATCGGCTGTCTCGCGGCGATTACCGGCCCGAGTTCGGCGCCGACCGTCGGGTTCAACCGCGGCGTCAACTTCGCGGTCGATGCCATCAACGGCGCGGGCGGGGTGAAGGGTCGCAAGATCGAGCTCGTGATGCGCGACACCCAGGGCGACCCGACCAAGGCGGTGAACGCCACGCAGGAGCTGATCAGCCAGGCCAAGGTGCACGCGATCTGGGGGCCGCTGAATTCGGGTGAGGCGCTGGCCACGACGCCGATCATGGCGCGCGCCAAGATGCCGGACTTGCATCCCTGCGTCGTCGAGACCCTGATCGATCCGGTCAAGTTCCCCAATGCGTTCCGCATCGCGCCGTCGAACAATCAATGGGACGACGCCGTGCGCAACTATTGCCTCAAGATCCTCAAGGTGAAGAAGGTCGCCGTGATCGGCGATACCACCGGCTATGGCGTCACCGCGGTCGGCGCCTCCGTCGCGGCGTTCAAGAAGGACGGCGCCGAGGTGGTCTATCAGGCCAACATCGACGCCACCCAGCCCGACATGACGCCGGACATGCTGCGCGCCAAGAACGCCGGCGCCGAGGCGATCGTGGTGTGGAGCGTCTCGACCGGCATGGAGGCGCGCATGTTCAACACCCGCGCCGCGATGAGCTGGGATGTTCCCTTCGTCGGACATCCCTCGCTGGCGTCTGGTGAACTTGCAAGCCTCGTTGCAAAGCCGGAGAACTGGAAGAAGGTCTATGCGATCGGCTACAAGAGCTGCAGCTATGACAGCGCCGGCAAGCTGCCGCCGAAAAGCGCCGATCTGGTCGCGCGGCTGACCAAGGCCAACATCGCGCTGAACGACACGCTGTTGTGGTGGATCGCGGGCGGCATCGATTGCATCGAACTGATCGCCAAGGCGGTCGCGGAAAGCGGCTCGACCGACAGCGCCGGCATCGTCAATTACTGGAACTCGCTGTCGACCTATCCCGGCTATTTCGGCAACTACCGCTTCTCGCCGACCCAGCACAACGGCTATTTGACCGAAGAGATCGTGATGTCGGAAGCCTCGACCGCCAAGGACGGCACCTTCGCGCTGGCGCCGGGATACACATAGCAGGGCGAGGGCGCAGCCGATGCTGGCCTCGATCCTTGCATCCGGTCTCGCGGCGGGCGCGATCTACGCGCTGGTCGGCGTCACCTACAACACGATGTTCTCGACCTCGCGGGTGATGAGCTTCACCGCCGGCCAGCTCGCGATGCTGGGCGGCGTGTTCGGCTCGATGTTCACGCTGAAGCTCGGCCTGCCGATCGCTGTCGGCTTCGTCCTGACCCTGCTCTGCTGCGCGGTGATCGGGATCATCACCGAATTCGTCGCGGTGCGGCCGGTGCTCAAGAGCCTCGACCAGCATCTCTACGTGCTCTCGACCCTGGCGGTCGCGCTGATGATCCAGCAGGTCACGGCAATCAAATGGGGCACCGAGCCGCAACCGTTCCCGCGCATCGCAGGATTCGGCGAGGGTGTTTGGGACGAGAAGTTCTGGCTGCCGGTCGCCGCCTGCGCCGTCACCATCATCGGCCTTGAATATCTCTACCGCCGCACGCTGGTCGGCCGCGCGTTCCTCGCCATCGCGGAGGACAATTTCGCGGCGCGGGCGCTCGGCCTGCCGGAGCGCAATCTGCGTATCGCGAGCTACGCGCTCGCCGGCGTGGTGGGCGGCATCGCCGGATTCTCCGGCGGGCAGTTGCTGCTCGCTTTCTTCGCCAATGGCGCGCTGCTCAATTTCTACGGCTTCGTGCCGGTGGCGCTCGGCGGGCTCGGCAATAACAGAGGCGCGATCATCGGCGGGCTGGCGCTCGGCCTGTTCCAGCAGGCGGCGAACTTCCTGGTCGGCGGCATCTTCTCCTCGGTCGCGGTGTTCACGCTGTTCATCGTGGTGCTGCTCGCCGCGCCGCAAGGGCTGTTCGGCGCCTCGACCGCGCGGAGAGTGTGATGACGTCGGTCGCAGCCACGCCGCCCCGAACCGACAGCGCCGCATGGCGCGCGGCGCTGCCGCACATCGTGCCGTTCCTCGGCATCCTCGTGCTGGCCGTGCTGCTGCCCTTCGTCAGCAATGATTATTGGGTGCTGATCGGCACCCGCGCCGCGATCTACTGGGTGCTGGTGTCGGGCCTCAATCTCGTCGTCGGCTTCGCGGGGCATCTCGCGATCGGCTATGTCGCGCTGCTGACGCTCGGCGCCTACACGACCAGCGTGCTGGTCGCCGGCAACGTGATGCCGGCCATCCCGGTGTTCGCCGCCTTGCCGGTCGCAGGCCTGATCGGGGCGATCTTCGGCGTGATCGTCGGGCTGCCGGCCTTGCGCCTGCGCACCTTCTATTTCGCGATGTCGACCTTGGGCTTTGCGACCATCGTGACCCAGATCGCGCTGGCCTGGCAGAGCGTGACCGGCGGCGGCATCGGCATTGCTGGTCCGGAATTCCCGGCGCCGTTCAATACGCCGTGGGGCTTCTACGGCCTCTGCATCGGATTTGCCGCGTTCACCACCTGGATGAGCGCCAATGTCGCGCGCAGCCGGTTCGGCCGTGCCTTGATCGCGGTGCGCGACGCCGAGGTCGCCGCCGAAGCCAGCGGCATCTCCAAGCCGAACATGCTGATCGCGATCTTCCTGTTCGCCGGCGCGCTGGCGGCGATCGCCGGCGGATTGTTCGCGACCCTGCAGACCTACATCACGCCCGATGCATTCACCTTCGATCTCTCGGTGCTGTTCTTCATCGCGATCCTGATTGGTGGCCGCGGCTCGATCCTCGGGCCGATGCTCGGCACCATCATCCTGACCATCCTGCCGGAGATCGCGGCGCCGCTCGCGGCGTGGTCGACCTTCCTCTACGCGGTGCTGCTGCTGCTGATCGTGCTGGTGATGCCCGGCGGCATCGCGGCGCTGCTCGATTTCCGCAACCGCCGTCCGCTCGCCAGCAACCGCGCCATCGTTCCTCGCCCGGCGGCGCTCGCCGACATCGTGCGCCGGCGCGACGGCGGCAAGACGCTGCGGCTGCGCGGCATCGCGCTAAGTTTCGGAAATGTGAAGGCGATCGACGGCCTCGATCTCGACGTCGCGCCCGGCCAGATCCACGGGCTGATCGGCCCGAACGGCAGCGGCAAGACCACCACGCTGAACGTGATCTCCGGGTATTACGCCGCGAAGGCCGGCACCATGACGCTCGGCGACGAGATGTTGCCGGCGGGCCAACCCGTGCGGCGGGCGATCAGCGGCATCGCGCGCACCTTCCAGACACCGCGCGTGATCGGCGAAGCCTCGGTGCTGGAGAACGTCATGATCGGCGGTTCGATCGAGGGCAGGGCGAATTTCGTCGAGGCGATGCTCGCATTGCCGCGCAACGGCGCGGACGAACGCCTGCTCGCCGCCAAGGCGCGGGCGCTGCTCGGCGTGGTCGGGCTTGAGGCGCTCGCCGATGGGCGCGCCGATCGCCTGCAGCACAGCGAGCTGCGCTTCATCGAGATCGCGCGGGCGCTGATGCTCGATCCGGACTTCCTGCTGCTCGACGAGCCCGCGGCTGGCCTCTCCAACGACGAGATCGAGCGGCTCGCCAGCCTGATCAAGGCGGTCTGCGGCCGCGGCACCGGTGTGCTGCTGGTCGAGCATCATGCCGACCTGATCTTCGATATCTGTCACCAGGTCACCGTGCTCAATCTCGGCCGCACGCTGGCGGCGGGAACGCCGGCGGAGATTCGCGTCCACAAGGAGGTCGTCAGTGCTTACCTCGGCGGCTGAACCTCTGCTTGACGTGCGCGGGCTGGAATCCGGCTACGGCAAGATCCGCGTGCTGCACGGCCTCGACTTGACGATCGCCGCCGGCGAGGTCGTCGCATTGCTCGGTCCGAACGGCGCCGGCAAGACCACGCTGCTGCGCGCGATGTCGGGTCTGTTGCCAGTCAATGCCGGGCAAGTGCGGTTCGGCGGACGCGACATGACCAACGCCACGCCGCGCGATGCCGCGCGTGCCGGGCTCGTGCATGTGATCGAGGGACATCGCGTGTTCACGCAGATCTCCGTGACCGACAATCTGCTGCTCGCCGGCTATGACCTGCCGCGCGCCGAGCGCGCCGTGCGCGTCGAGGAGGCGCTGTCATTCTTTCCCGAGATCGCCGAGAAGCGGCACGAGCGCGGCGGCGCGCTGTCGGGCGGGCAGCAGCAGATGCTGACGGTGGCGCAGGGCCTGGTCCGCCGTCCGCGGCTGTTGATGCTCGACGAGCCCTCCGCGGGACTGTCGCCGGTGCTGGTCGATCGCGTCCTCAACGTCATCGGCCGGCTGCGCGAGCAGGGCACCTCGGTGCTGCTGGTCGAGCAGCTGCTCGAGAAGGCGCTGGCGTGTGCCGATCGGGTCTACGCGCTGGTGCAGGGGACGATCGCGCTGGAGGCGGTGACCGGCGAGAGCGACCTCGCGCACCGGCTCGAGCGCGCTTATTTCGGGCATGAAAGCCACGCGCTGGGGTAGACCGGAGCAACTCGATCGCGCCCGTGGTCACGAATGTCACGCGTTTGAGATAGGCTTGAGAATTGGCGGCCGATGCAAACGCTATGGGGCGTCCAGGTTACCTCCGCCGCGTTTACCAATTTCCGCCGGCGTGCCGGGAATGTTGGTTGGCTGCGGGGGAGTCGCGTCGGCGATCTCCCGCGCGAATTGAGGCGCTGCAGCGCTGGTGCCTGTGAGTCTGAAAACCGAGCCGCTTCTGTTACCCCCGCCACGCACGCCGGAGAGCGCGTACGAGTCGTCGCAGGGAAGCACGAAATCCGGGCCGCGGCGAAGCGCGAGCGGTCCGCTGCGCGCGGGGCCGGCCGACGAATAGATCGACTTGCGTCCATTCGAGAGAATATACCCGCCGGCCACGTGTATCCCCGCGTCTTCGGCGGTCGCAATCCCGTTGAGGGTGCCGTCGCGGCGGATCAGCGATCCGCTCCTGTCAAACTCTCCGTGGTCACGGATATAGCTGGCTTCGGCCGACCGAGTTCGTTCCCAACTTGGGTCGACGAAGCAAGAAAGCTTGGCGCCGGGCGCGACACCCATATTAGGGTCGGTACGCGCCACAAAGGCGTGGAGCTCCGCCGCAGCGCGGATACCGGTGACCGTGATAGTCCAGTCCCCATGCTCGGCCGGGTCGATTTTCGGCGCGACGACGGTTGGTTCGACCTGCAGCCGCCACATCGTGTCACTGCCCCAGACAATTGGGATGTCGACCCCGGCAGGCGGAATTGGGCCGGAGGGACCGGAGGAAGGCGGGGGCGACGGCGCATAGACAATGCCGCTGGGCGAGGTGAGTGTAACGACGACTCCGCCGGCATCGGCTGTCTTCATCCACACTTCGGCAAAGCACAACACGGAATTGTCGGGCGGAAGCCGCCAGGTCCATTTGATATGATCAGGTTGCGTGTTGTCTCGCGTAAAGGCGACGTGGCCGTCAATCAGATAGGCATTGCCCGCCGCCAACACGATTTCGAGCTGCGGCTTTCCGTTGGCTCCATTGAATTCCGCGACCAATGCGGTGAGCGCCGCCTCGAGTTCCGATGTGCCATCGTGCGGGCCGGTCGTCGGACCGTAACTGAGGTTGACGATGACGCGCTCGGTCCTGTTCGGTTCGGCATGCGAAAGGATGTACCGGATGCCGTCAAGGACATAAGCCTTGAGCCAAACGCCGGTCGCGTCCTTGATGCAGGTTTCGGGGAATTGCACGAACACCACGTCGACGCTCGACGCAGAATCCTTGGCGCTGTGCCAACTCGGCGGATCGCGGCGGTCGCTTGCAGGGCCGATCCGCGACGAGGTCGGGATACGGCCGGCGAGTACATCCATCACATGTGCGCCGTGTGACGACCGGCCCTTCAGGCTGGTGAAGCCAGCATCCGCGTAGCAGCCGTCCTCGTCGACGCTGCCGGACGGCGTCAAGTGCAACTGGATCCATTCGTCGAGGCCGACTTGTCGCGCCGGCGTGCCGGGCGCCTCGGAGGTGCGCTGGAATTCGAGGCCGTAGTTGAAACCCTGCAGCGGCTCTCCAAACAGGCACTGGTTGCCGGCGCCATCCTTGACCTGGACCGGTTGCCGGCCCTGGTTCTGGTCCCAGATGGCACGAATCCGAGTGGTGAGGCCGCCATTCGCGGTGTGCCTGAGAAACTGTGCGGCCGCGAATGGGCAGCCATCGTCAAGCATGCCAATCAGGAGCGGTCCGGCCGATCGCTTGCCTGGCCACATGCGACTGATCATCCTCCGCTTGCTGAAAGCCACCGCCGGCGACGGCCTCACCGGTAGCGACAGCTCTACTCGGGAGACGTACTCATCCCAGATCGACAGCCCGATCGCGTTGAGTACCGCAGCCCTTTCGCTGCGAAGCGTCGCGTATCGCGTGCCGTCGAGGGTTGGGCCGAACGCGACGTGGAATCCAGCCCTCCTCATCTTTCTCCGGAACGCAATTACGAAGTCGGCTTGTTTAAACTCCACGAGGAAAAATAGCTTGTGGCGCTTCTTCTCGTCGAAGAACTCGAAATTCCTGAAGTTCGCCGAGAGCGCGTACCGGAGATACGGGCCAAAACACTTCGGCAGGTCGTATTGGGCCATGGAACACCCTCCGCTTCGGATTGCAGGACGCTGCTTCGCCTACGGGAATCTGCCTACCCACTCGTCACGAGCTGCGTCCCAGAGATACTCCATCAGGTTTGATTTCATGATATTCGGCCCCACGGCTTCGGAGTAGAATGCGCTGCCGTGGATGTTTTGGCTTGTACTGAACGGATTGAAATCCGTCTTCGGGGCGTTGTCGATTCCGGCGGCGAGGAATTTGCGGCGCCTGAATTTGTGGCCTGACTTGCAACGCCCGACAAAGTATTCGCCAAGGGCAATACCCAGCAGTCGTCCTGCCATGCTGTCGACGGGGAAGTGAACTCCGGCGATCACGCGGTTGGTCGTGATGCGTGCCGCCTGGCGCTCGAGCTGGTCGATCACCATCTTGTGTCGCGGTTTCGCTGGATTGAGCCCCAGCAGTGCTTTCAGCACGTGGACCACTGCATAGGCCTGCGTTGCATGCCCCATCGGGAAGGTGCCGTGGCCCGGGGTTGTGATCATCGGCTGCACTTCGGCGTTGTATTCAACGGGGCGGTAACAGCCCATCGCATGCTTGAACCGCATTTCCACGTAGACGCAGAATTGCAGCACGAGGTTGATGAGTTCGAAGGTGCGCCGGGTTCGGTCGGGATGCAGGTAGACGATCGACGACCAGAACGCGTATTGCGGATCGATCTGTGCCATGATCTCGGTGGCGCGCTCGGAGCGTAGTTCGGCCCAGCTCAGCACCAGCGGGATCTGTTTCTCGAAGGTCGTCCGCTTCGGACGTCCGACCTCCGCGATCAGGGACGCGGAAGACAGCACCTGGAAAGCGTGACCGGACGGCGCTTTTCGAAGCGTTATCCCGTGCATCATCTCTCCGATCGCGATATAGGCGCGAATCCACGGCTCCCAGCGCTCCAATTGATGCCTGTCATCGATCACGGGTAGGGGCGGTGCGTAGCAATGGTGCTCGGGGACGATCGTACCTTCGCGCCCGAGGATCAGCGCATCGACCATGATTGAATTGGCATAGGCGTCGGCGAGCGTTCCAAGGAATGATCCTCCAGCTCCGCCGGCGCCCCCAGCCCCGCCAGCTCCGCCGGCGCCTCCGGCTCCGCCCGCACCACCTGCGCCGCCTGCACCTCCCGCACCGCCTAGCTGAGCCATTGCCGCCTCCCTATGAATAAAGTCTGCTTGGGTGAAAATCAGCTCGTCGTTGGTAAACCCGCCATTTCCAGACAGCGCGCCCACTGCCTGCCTGTCTCGAGTTGCGCATTCGGGATGCGCGCGATGTATCGTTCGACGGTCAATGCCGGTTCAAGCCTGCGCATGCTGGCTAATGCGGCGCGCGCGTCATCCAGCCGTCCCTGTGAGACGAGCGCAATCGTGAGCACCCGCCAGGTGGAGGGGTGCATGCGGTTGAGTATCAGGGATGAACGGGCAAGCCGCTCGGCTTCTTCGTAATGATGTGCGGAAAGTTCGGCAGTGGCGCCGAGCGACTCGAAGTAGTAGCGTTGCGGATCAAGCGGGGAGAGCTCCAATGCTCGTCGCGTCGCCACGACGGCAGCCTCGCCCTCTCCATTGAAAGCGTTCACCGTGCCGCGATACAGCCAGCCAAGCGCATGGCTCGGGTTCGCATCGACAAGCCTGATCGCATCGCTTGCGGGCGGTATCGAGATCGTTCAGCAGATGGCAGTGGACGAACCCTTCGGTCGCCAGCGCAAGCGCGTCCGATGGGTCGCGGTCCAGTGCCGCGTGGCTAGCGTTCAGAGCTTCGGCGGCCTCGCGCTTCCGGTCCTCCGACCATCCACGCGTAACACGCAGGATGTACCAATTGGCGAGCCAGGCGCGCGGCGCTGCAATCCGGCTGTGCCGATCAATCAGTTCGTCGAGGATCTTGCGGGTCTGGAGGAATTCATCCTTGCTGGAACGATGCATCAGCCGGATGCTGCCGAGCAGCAGCGAATAGCTTTGCAATGTCGGCAGCGGTTGGGTCAGAACGTGCTCGACTTCGGCGTCGAAGACGGACAGATGCACCGCGCTTGCGATGCGCTGGGCCAGTTCGCTTTCGGGCTGCAACAGGTCCGTAATGTCTCCTCTCATCCGATCGGTCCAGACCACCTGGTTGGTACGCGCAGCGGAAAGCTCCGCCGTCACCAGGATCCGGCCAGCGTCCACGACATAGCCACCGCTCAGGATATAGGTCGCGCCGAGATGGGCCGAAACCTCGGCGACATCGCTCATCCGACCGCGAAAGACATTGGTCGACAGGCGTGAGATGACCTTCAAATTCGACGACTTCGATAATCGCCAGATCACGCAGTCGGCAATAAGATTGCCGACATCGAAGTGTTCGAGCGCGTCGTTGCGCGCGTTGAAGGGGATGACGGCGATGGTTGGTTCCATGGATGTCCCATAGTCGCGCCGAGCGGTAAGGCTGGGATGCGGACTTGCTGGACCAACGCGATACGCGCGCACTGGCTTGTCGAAGTGCTTGAGAATGCATTCGCCCAGATCTTCGCACAGTGCATCCACCCCGTGCGTAAGTTCGTCGCGCGCCGCGGCGCTGCCAATGGTTTCGCCCGGATTGGCAAGGCTTGCGAGCGCGGTCGCCAACTGTTCGTGCGCGGAAGCGCTGGCAATGGTTTCGCCCGGGCCTGCGAGTGTCGCCAGCCGGGCCGCCAGATTCACGCCCGTCCCATAGATGTCGATGCCGTCGCTCCAAGCGATGGCGGAATTGATCCCTGCACGCAGGTGAAACTGACGATCCTCGGGGATACCGGCATTTTGTGTCGCAAGCGTGCGATGCATCTCCGCTGCCGCAGCCACAGCGTCGGGCACCACCTCGAAGCGCGCCATCAATCCGTCACCAAGGCTTTTCACCAGGACGCCGCGATAGCGGGGTAGAATTTGGCTGGCTACGATCTGAACAAAGTCGGCCCAACGGCGTACACTGTCCGTCTCATGTTGGCGCATGAGCCGCACCGACTCCACGAGATCGACGAGCAGCACAACGGCTTGTTGTCGCACAAGTCCGCCGCCTGCGGTCCGAAGATCCGATTGCTCGGTCCGGACGGCCTGCCCTTCGCTCTTGTCCGCCCCATCATCACTCATAGGCGACCTGATTTCGCGATCCCGGCAATCCTATCCTAGATGGCTTGGAACCTTGAGCCAAGCTCCCGTCCGAGTGGTGCAGGGGCGGCCAGACCGCCGGGCCAGGATTCCTGCGGGTGCGACAGAATGTCAGCTCGAAAGGGCCGAGGTGTCGATGTCGCACGGCAAGCCTGCCGCTATAGGCCCGATTCTATGAATTGCTTCACACGATTGGCTGACCTTCTTGCGAAATTGATGTCGCCCAGCGGAATACACGGCGTCGAGAGCCCTCCAACCGTATTCACCCTCGGCAAGGAGATTCTGATGCCGTGCAGTTGCAGCCGCCCATACACATCATTTTATCCGGCGTTGGCGAACTAATTGCACGTCCTTGCCCAGTCTCGACAGCAAATCAGCAAAACCTGTCAAACCCATTCTAAGAAAATATTCCGCTTGGCGTTTCACTCAATGATGCTGACTTTGGTGCCGCGCTCTTCACCTTCGCCCAGCAGGGGATGAAAGCGTGCGGCAGAGCTTAACCGATCTGCACCAGGTTCCCCGTGGAAAAATCCGATGCATCGACAGTCCAAATCTGCCACAAGGCTTCAATGCGACTTCCCTTCTTCTACGGCTGGGTCATCGTCGCGGTGACCTTCGTCACCATGGCGATCGGCGTCAACGCACGGACGGCATTCTCGCTGTTCTATCCGCCGATCATCTCTGAATTCGGTTGGGAGCGCGGCGTTACGGCGGGCGCATTCTCGTTCGGCTTTGTCGCTTCCGCGATCGCGAGCCCGCTGATCGGCCGGCTGATGGATCGCAGCGGTCCGCGCGCGGTGATGGAGCTTGGTGTGCTCTTGATGGGCTCCGGCCTGCTGCTGGCGCCGCTGACCACGCAGCCCTGGCATCTCTATCTCACCATCGGCGTGCTGGTTGGTTCCGGCAGCGTCTGCCTCGGCTATTCCGGCCAATCGCTGTTCGTGCCGAACTGGTTCATCCGCCGCCGTGGCCTCGCGATCGGGCTTGCCTTCGCCGGTGTCGGCATCGGCTCGGTGACATTGTTGCCATGGGTGCAGCACATGATCGAGCACACCGGCTGGCGCACCGCTTGCACCGCAATGGGGATCGTGGTGCTGGTCGTGCTCGCGCCGATCAACCTGTTGCTGCACAAGCGGCCGGAGGACATCGGCCTGCAGCCGGATGGCGATGCGGCGCCGACGGCGACGTCGGCCAGGCCGGCATCGAACATCGTCGATCCGGTATGGGCCGGCACCGACTGGACGCTGTCGCGTGCGCTGCGCACCGCGCGGTTCTGGTGGATCGCGACCGGCTATTTCTGCGGCTTGTACATCTGGTATGCGGTGCAGGTGCACCAGACCAAATTCCTGCTCGATATCGGCTTCAGCTCCAACGTCGGTGTCTGGGCGCTTGGCGTCGTCAGCCTGCTCGGCATTCCCGGCCAGATCTGGCTCGGGCATCTCTCCGATCGCATCGGCCGGGAATGGGTGTGGGCGATCTCGTGCTTGGGCTTCGTGATCTGCTTTGCCGCGCTCGCCGCCTTGAAATACTGGCCGAGCATGGCACTGATCTATCTCATGGTCTTCACCCAGGGCGCGCTCGGCTATGGCCTGACATCCGTGATGGGACCGGTGGTGCTCGAGATCTTCCAGGGCAAGCAATACGGCAGCATTTTCGGCACCGTGATGCTGGCCGCACTCGCGGGCGGAGCCGCGGGTCCCTGGATCACGGGCCAGCTCTACGATCTCTCGGGCAGCTATACCAGCGCGTTCCTGCTCGGCATCGCCGTCAGCCTGCTGTCGGCATTCGCGATCTGGCAGGCTTCGCCGCGCAAGGTCCGTGCCGTCGCCGGCCAGATGCACAAGGCCGCCAGCGCGGCCTGACACATCAGGCGGATGAAACGCCGATCGCCCGCTGCAGATCGGTGATCGCGCGCAGGCAACTGTCGGCGGGGGTGGTCTCCGGATCGATCAGACGGTGCAGGCGGAAACCATCTTCCAGCGCCAGCACGATCGCGCCGGTCCAGTCCGGATTGAGTCTGGCGTTCCTGCCGCTATTCTTCTGCGCGGTCTCGACGATGTCGGCGATCAGCTTGCGCCGCGCGCGCAGGCGCTTGGCGAGTTCGGGCCGGCGCTTCTCGGCGCGCGCCACGAACAGGATCATCTCCATATGCAGGAGAGGCGAGCGGCCGAGCGGATCCTGC
Source organism: Bradyrhizobium sp. JR3.5 (assembly GCF_054057015.1). Classification (NCBI taxonomy): domain Bacteria; kingdom Pseudomonadati; phylum Pseudomonadota; class Alphaproteobacteria; order Hyphomicrobiales; family Nitrobacteraceae; genus Bradyrhizobium; species Bradyrhizobium sp. JR3.5. The sequence goes on along the minus strand of NZ_JBSRYV010000002.1, from coordinate 103,826 downwards.
CGGCTGCGGTCCACGGTGCGCAATGCCTCCAGGAAGTCGGCCAGGTCCTTGTGCTTGGTGAGCAAATCGAGATTGCGCCGGATCGATTGCTCGACGTGATCCTCGAGCATCGCGAAGATCAGCTCGTCCTTGCTCTTGAAGTTCGAGTAGAAGGCGCCGCGGGTGAAACCCGCCGCAGCCGCGATCGCCTCGATGCTGGCGCCGCCGATTCCCTGTTCCTCGAACACTCGCGCCGCCGCCTCGAACAGCTTCTCGCAGGTGTCGTCCCGTGTCGGTCTGGTTCGAACCCTTGACATCGCTGCAGTTTAGGGCACAATGCAACTCGATACAAGAGTGTATCGAGTTGCATTTGATTAAGACAAGAGTTGCTACAACCAGAATGGCCGCACCCGTGTTGGTGCGGTCTTGAGGATGACACCAAGGCGCGCCAGAGTGCAGGCACCGGCGTAGCGCACGAACGAGGTCACCATGAACGAGCAAGTTCAGCCGGCCAGCGGCGAGCCGCTTTTCAATCCACTGGCGCCCGAATTCATTCGCAATCCCTATCCGTATTATGAGCGGCTACGCCGCCTCGATCCGATGCATGTCAATGTGCATGGCGCCTTCGTCGCCAGCCGGCACGCCGAGGCGAGCCTCGTGCTGCGCGACAAGCGGTTCGGCAAGGACTATGTCGAGCGCTCGATCCGCCGCTACGGCCCCAAGATCATGGAGGAGCCGGTCATCCGCAGCATGAGCCACTGGATGCTGCAGCAGGACCCGCCCGACCACACCCGCCTGCGCGGCCTCGTCGTCAAGGCGTTCACCGCGCGCCGGGTCGAGGACATGCGCCCGCGGATTCAGTACGTCGTCGACGAAACGCTCGACCGCATCATTCCGCAAGGAAAGATGGACCTGATCGAGGATTTCGCATTCCGCCTGCCGGTGACGATCATCTGCGACATGCTCGGCATCCCCGAGGAGCATCGCGATGCCTTCTACAACGGCTCGCGCGACGGCGGCCGCCTGCTCGAGCCGGTGCCGCTGACGGCGGAGGAGATCAAGCAGGGCAACGCCGGCAACGCGATGGCCGCGATGTATTTCCACCAGCTGTTCGAGCTGCGCCGCAAACAGCCCGGCGACGACCTCACCACACAATTGGTGCAGGCCGAGGAGAACGGCCAGAAGCTGACCAACGAGGAACTGACCGCCAACATCATCCTGCTGTTCGGCGCCGGCCATGAGACGACCGTGAACCTGATCGGCAACGGCCTGCTCGCGCTGTTCCGCAACCCGGACCAGCTCGCGCTGCTGAAGGCCAATCCGGGGCTGATCACCAATGCGATCGAGGAGTTCCTGCGCTACGATTCCTCGGTGCAGCTGACCGGCCGCGTCGCGCTGGAAGACATCGAGGATCTCGGCGGCAAGCGCATCCCGAAGGGGGAGAGCGTGCTGTGCCTGCTGGGCTCGGCCAACCACGACGAGGCCGTCTATCCCGACCATCCCGAGAAGCTCGACATCCAGCGGCCGAACGTGAAGCCGCTGTCGTTCGGCGGCGGCATCCATTTCTGCCTCGGCGCCCAGCTGGCGCGGATCGAAGCCGAGATCGCGATCTCGACGCTGCTGCGCCGGATCCCCGACCTGCGGCTCGATGACGCGGAAAATCCGGAGTGGCGGCCGACCTTCGTGCTGCGCGGGCTGAAGCGGCTCCCGGCGAGCTGGTGACATCCCGGATGCGCGGCAGGGCAGCAATCCTGCCGCGGAAGGCCGGTGTGCACGCACGCTTGAGCGGAAAACCGTCATCCGCCTGACATCGCAGCGGTAAAGCCGCTGTGACTTCGCCATACTTGTCTCTATATTTGGGTTGCTCCGGCCGAAGGTTCAGCTCCGCGGAGCGGGCTCAAAGGGAGACACCGTGCAGACGACGCTGCTCGGCCTGGCAATCGCCTTCATTCTTGCGCTGGTGGCCGCGCTGGTCGGTCCGTATTTCGTTGACTGGAACCAGTTCAGGCCGCAGTTCGAGACGGAGGCGTCCAAGATCATCGGCATGCCGGTTCGTGTCGCCGGCAATCTCGACGCGCGTCTGCTGCCTGCGCCCTCGCTGCGGTTGAAAAATGTCACCGTCGGCGGCGCCAACGACCGCGGCAAGGTCCGGGCCACCAATCTCGAGGTCGAGCTCAGCCTGAGCTCGCTGATGCGCGGCGAGTGGCGCGCCAACGAACTCACCATCAACGGCATGTCGCTCGATCTCGGGCTCGATCCGAAGGGGCGGATCGACTGGTCGCCGTCGAGCGGGAGCTTCAACCTGGCTTCGCTGGCGATCGACCGTCTCAATCTGACCGGCCGCATCACACTGCATGACGCCGCAAGCCGCAGCGCGCTCGAGCTGAACGACATCGCCTTCAGCGGCGATGTTCGCTCGCTTGCCGGCGCGATCCGCGGCGACGGCAATTTCATGTTCGACGGCAACCGCTACCCGTTTCGGGTCTCCTCCGGGCAAAGCGCTGACGGCAGTGGCACCCGCCTGCACTTCAACATCGATCCCGGGCAGCGGCCGGTGTCGGCCGATCTCGACGGTGTCCTGACCTTCGAGGCCCGCGCGCCGAGGTTCGAGGGCGCCGTGACGCTGGCGGGCACACCTGGCCAGCGCGGCGGCAGCGATATGCCGCCCTGGCGGATCGCGGCCAAGATCAAATCGGACTATTCGGCGGCGCGTCTCGACCAGGTCGAGGTGAGCTATGGCGGCGAGGACCGCGCGCTGAAGCTCGCAGGAAATGGCGACCTCCGGTTCGGCGCGTCGCCGCTGCTGCGCGCCGCGCTTTCGGCACGGCAGCTTGATGGCGACAAGTTCGGCCGCCAAAGATAGCGCCAAGGACAGCAACAACGGCAATGTCGAGCCGGTCCGCGTGCTGCCGGCGATGCGCGCGGTGCTGTCGGGTCTTCCGCAAAGCCCGATCCCGGCGCAGGTGGAGCTCACCTCCGAACAGATCATGCTCGGCGGCCGTCCGTTGCAGGACGTCTCGGCAGAGCTGCAATCGGATGCGAAATCATGGACCGTGCGCCGGCTGGAGTTTCGCGCGCCGGGATCGACACGGGTCTCGATGAGCGGCGCCAGCGCGCAGGCCGGTGCCTCGAACAGCTTCAAGACCGCGCTCAACATCGAATCGTCCGACCCCGATACGTTGATGAGCTGGCTGCAGGGGCGGGGCGACATCGCCTACCGTAGCCAGAAGCCGCTGCGGTTGCGCGGCGACGTCACGGTGTCGCCGGCCGGTTTTTCGATCGACGCGATGAAGGCGGAGATCGAGGGCGGCGCGGTCGAGGGCCGCGTCGCGGTCGCGCATCGCGAGGCGACGAGCGGCTCGAAGGTCGAGGCGCAGTTGAAGGCGGAACGGCTCGATCTCGATGCGACCGCAACATTCATCCGCTCGCTGGCCGGCCCGCAAGCCGAATGGCCCGACGAGGCGCAGCTGTCGCTCGATGTCGGGCGCGCGATCTCCTCGGGGCAGGAATTGCGGCCGCTGCTCGCGAAGATCGCCTACAGCCCGAAGAACATCGTGCTCGAGCGCGTGAAGATCGGTCAGCCCGACAATGTCACGCTGGATGGCAGCGGCAATTTCGATCGCGCCAATTCGACCGGCAAGCTCGCGGTCGATGCGACCGCCGCGTCGCTTGGCCGGCTCACCGCCGTGGTTCAGCCGTTCGCGCCGGCGCTTGCCGCGCGGCTCGGCGTGCTGCGCGCGGATGCCGGTCCGGTCCGTGCCAGGCTCGCGCTCGACCTCGGCAAGGGCAAGGCCGCCGATCGCGTCAGCGCGCGCGCGACGGTCGATCTCGACACGCCGCAACTCAAGGGCAATACGGTGATCTCGGCGACGCCGTCGATGGCTGCGATCCGCGCGCTGGATGTCGACGCACTTCGCAACAGCGACGTGACGGCCGAAGCGAAATTCTCCGCCAGCGAGGGCAATGCGCTGCTGGCGCTGCTGGGGCTCGACCAAGCGGTGGCAGCCGGTGCGGGGGTGACGCAGTTCGAGGGCACCGCGAGCGGCGCGTGGCACGCGCCGTTGCGGCTGAAGGCGCGGCTCTGGGGCGCCGGGCTCGACGCGGATGCGGAGGGGACCGTGGAGCCGTGGTCCAAGGATGGGGCCGGGGAGAGCAAATCGAACGTCAGCCTCCGTGTCCGCAGCGCCGACATCAGTCCGCTGCTCAATCTGAAATCATCCGATCCGGCGGCAAACATCCGCCTGTCGTCGCGGGTCACACTTGCGGGGGACAGGCTGACCTTCGACGATCTCGACAGCATTGTCGCCGGTTCGCGGCTGCGCGGCCGGCTGGCGCTGACGCTCGCCGATCAGAAGAGCATCGACGGCGAAGTCGGCCTCGATCAGATCACGCTGGCACCGATTTTCGCGGTAGCGATCGGCGCGGCCGGTCACGATGCGACGGAGCCGCTCGGCCAGGGAGTGACAAGCGCCTGGCGCGGCAAGGTCACGTTCGAAGCGCTGCACGGTCTGCTGCCGGGCGGCGCCGAGCTGCAGCCGTTCAGCGGCACCATCAGGTCGGATGGGCAGTCGCTGACCTTCGACGGCGTCAAGGGCAAGATCGGTGGCGGCGAGGCGATCGCCTCCATCGATGCGCGGCAGGGCGTCAATGGACTCGCCTTGAATGCAAATGTGCAGCTTTCGGGCGTCGACGGTTCGGCCTTGCGCTACCGCAGTCTCGCGATGCCCAAGGCACGCACTTCGATGCAGATGACGTTGTTGACGCAGGGCCGCAGCGCCGCGGCGCTGATCGGTGCGCTGTCCGGCAGCGGCGCCGTGACGCTGGAGGGGCTGAACCTTCCGGGCCTCGATCCGCGCGCGTTCGACGTTGCGATCCGCGCCAGCGATTCCGGGCAGGCGACCGACGACGCGCGGCTGAGGCAGATCGTCGAACCGGCGCTCGCAGCCGGCGGGCTGTCGGTCGCTTCCGCGCAAATTCCCTTCAACATCCGCGACGGCCGGATCCGGATCGGCACCACCACGCTCGCGGCGAGCGGTGCCAACATCATCGTGTCCGGCGGCTACGACATTCCGGCCGACCAGGCCGACATCCGCACCGCGCTGACATCGACGCAGATCGGCACCGCCACCAGCCGCCCGGAAATCCAGCTGCTTGCGGTGGGCACACCCGACGGATTGTCGCGCAGCATCGACATTGCAGCGTTGTCGTCGTGGCTGGCGGTGCGCGCGATCGACCGGGAGACCAAGCGGCTCGACGCGATCGAGCGGGGCGAACCGGTGCCGCCTGCGACCCCGGCGGCCCTTCCGCCGCCCGCCGCACCGGCGCCGGACGCGTCCAATCCAAATTCGGCGGGAGTGCCTTCTGCCAACTTGCCGGTGCCCGGCCCTGATCCGCGCCGCGTGCCGGCGAAGCCGAAGATCGTTGCGCCGCGGCCGCCGATCGTCCCGCCGGTCGCCATTGCGCCGCCTGCGAGCCAGCCGCAGCTGGCACCGCTGCCGCCGCCGATCGAGGTCAAGCCAGTGCCCGGCGCGGCCAGGTCGAGGCCGCTGCGGCCGCCGCTGTCGCTGACGCCGCAGGTCGCCAATCCGCCGCCGCGGCCGGCAATGCAGAACTAGAAAGCGCGTCCAAGCGAAGTGGGGACCGGTTCGCGTGGCGAAAACCCGTCGGAACAGGAATCCAGAGCTTACGATCGGTGCTGGAGAATATTGATCAGCCGGCCGAACGGATCGCGGACGAAGAAGCGCCGCACGCCCCACGGCTCGTCCGCCGGTCCGTATTCGATCGCGATGCCGGCGCCCTGCATCCGGTGCAGCGCTTCGTCGAGATCGTCGACCTCGATCGAGAGATCGGGCACCGGCGTGCCGGAGCCGCCTTCGGAGGCGAAGCTGATTTGAACCTGCATCGTTTCGGATGAACCGTAAGTCGCAACCCAACCGAAATCCATCAGCGGCTCGAGGCCGAGGATATCGCGATAGAACGACTTCGCTGCCGCGACATCTGACGCGGCAACGTTCGCGACGATGCGATTGACCTTCATGCTGAAGTCCACGCAGCGGAACGACCGTCTGCTGAATCGACGGTCGGCAAGGCCATCAGGCCTGCTGGCGCGTGTCGACCTGTTGCGGCCTGACATCCGTCGGCACGGCCGGGGTGGCGCGCGAACGGAAGTAGTCGAGCACGAAAAGCCGGATCGCGGAGGACAGATTGCCCTGCTGACGGTTGTTGTCGATCTCGCCGACCAACTCCGACAGCGTCATGTTCCGCAGACCGGAAATCTCCTTCATGCCGTTCCAGAAGGCTTCTTCGAGGCTGACGCTGGTCTTGTGACCGGCGACGACGATCGACCGCTTGACGACGGGAGACTTCATGATGCGTCACCACTTTCGATGCGGTGCTGATCGAGCACGCGCGTACTGCGCTCGCCGAGAAATTCGTCACGCGCTCGTTCGGATTTGGTGCGACCGAATAGCGCACGATTGGCTTCGGCCTGCTTTGCTGCTTGTTCGCGCTCACCGCGCTTCTTGAATCGTTTCAGGTTGACCACGTCGCCCATGCTCGTCGTCCTCATCGTCCCCAGAGCGGAATTGGTGATGCATCGTGACGAAAGCAAGAGCGATCGCGCAAAGCGTCCGGCTCGATATCCATCCCGAATCCCCATTTGATGCTTCTGATAGCATCAAAGAATCCGTTTCGCTCTGCGAAAACTAGACGTCTGTACCATGCGGCAGCGCAGAGCTGATAGGCAAACAGCCTTAGCCTTTAGGCGTTATGATCCATAATTATATCACGCGCGCTGACCGTAATTATCCGGACATTGCGCGCTTCGCTTCAGCCGGGGTGTGTCATTTTGTCCGGCTGCACGAGGCGATCAAATTCGTCGGCAGTTACGAATCCGAGCCGCAAAGCCTCTTCCTTCAACGTCGTTCCGCGTGCGTGCGCCGACTTCGCGACCTTGGCTGCGTTGTCGTAACCGATCTTTGGCGCGAGCGCCGTCACCAGCATCAGCGAGCGCTGCATCAGCTCGTTGATGCGCTTTTCGTCGGCGCGTATTCCGACAACGCAATGCTCAGTAAATGAGCGGACAACGTCAGACAGCAACTGAATGGAATTTATCATACAATATGCCAGCACGGGCTTGTACACGTTGAGCTCGAAATGGCCCTGGCTGCCCGCGATGGTGATCGTGGTCTGATTGCCGAACACCTGGCAGCAGACCATGGTCATGGCCTCGCACTGGGTCGGATTGACCTTGCCCGGCATGATCGACGAGCCCGGCTCGTTCTCGGGCAGCACCAGCTCGCCGAGGCCCGAGCGCGGGCCCGAGCCGAGGAAACGGATATCGTTGGCGATCTTGAACAGGCCGGTCGCCACCGAATTGATCGCGCCGTGCACCAGCACATAGGCATCGTTGGATGCCAGCGCCTCGAACTTGTTTGCCGCGCTTGTGAACGGCAGCTTGGTAATCTCGGCGACATGCTTGGCGAAGGCGTTGGCGAATTCCGGCTTCGAGTTGAGGCCGGTGCCAACAGCAGTGCCGCCCTGCGCCAGCGGGAACAACTCCTTCACCGCCGAGTGCAGCCGCGCGATACCGCTCTCGACCTGCGCAGCGTAGCCGGAGAATTCCTGGCCGAGCGTCAGCGGTGTAGCGTCCTGGGTATGCGTGCGTCCGATCTTCACGATCTTGGCAAATGCTTCCTGCTTCTGGTGCAGCGCCCGATGCAGCTCGGTAAGGGCAGGGATCAGGTCGGCGATGATGCGGTCCGCCGCAGCGATATGCATCGCAGTCGGAAACGAGTCGTTCGACGACTGGCTCATGTTGACGTGATCGTTCGGATGGATCGGCTGCTTGGCGCCGAGCTCGCCGCCGAGCATCTGGTTGGCGCGGTTTGCGATCACCTCGTTCACGTTCATGTTGGTTTGCGTGCCCGAGCCGGTCTGCCAGACGACCAGCGGAAAATGATCGTCGAGCTTGCCCTCGATCACTTCCCTGGCGGCGCTGATGATGGCGTCGGCGCGGCGTGCATCGAGCTGGCCGAGTTCGCGATTGGTTTCGGCTGCGGCGAGCTTGACGATGGCGACTGCGTGAATGATCGCGATCGGCATCCGGTCGTGGCCGATCTTGAAATTCTGCCGCGAGCGCTCGGTCTGCGCGCCCCAGTAGCGATCGGCGGCGACGTCGATCGGACCGAAGCTGTCGGTCTCGCTACGGGTGGCGGCGTTGGATGGTGTCGTCGATTGAGCCATGGATGCACTCCGTTGCGTCATCAGAACGTGATCCGGCGGTGCGCCAGCTTTTCCCCGCGGCAAAGCGACAGCGTCCGCGCGGAAGCACGTTCATGCAGAAGATAGTCCGGGATGACGATCTGCCATCCCGGCCCTCGAATGCATCCTACAAGGTCGAGGATCGATCGGTGTTTAGATTATTTCTTGCGGAAGCGGTCCAGCCGCACGACCTCGGCGCCTTCGCTGGGCTTCGCGGGCTCCTGCTCGGTCTCGGCCGTCTCGGTCTCGACTGCCGCCCGGGCGGCCGCTGCGGGAAGGGGAGCGGCCGGTGCCGTCGCGGGCGGGGCCTCCTCGGACAATGCCTCCGAGACGTCGAACCGCAGATCGAACGGAGCGGACGGGTCGAGGAAGCGGGTCACCGCGGCGAACGGCACGTTCAGCCGCTCGGGAATCCCGCCGAACGACAGGCCGACCTCGAACCGGTCCTCGGTCACCACCAGATCCCAGAACTGGTGCTGCAGGATGATGGTCATCTCCTCCGGATACTGCGCGAGCAGCCGCGGCGACAGCTTCACGCCGTCGCCGTGCGAGAGGAAGGTGATGTAGAAATGATGCTCACCCGGCAGGCCATGTTCGGCGGCGTCGGACAAGACCCGGCGCAGCACCCCGCGCAGCGCGTCGCGCGCCAGCACGTCATATCGGATGTGATCGGTCGCCATTGTATTCCTGTCGCTTCGAAAATGCCGGCAGGGCACCGCCGGACCCGTCCGACTCGCCCTTTTGGCCATGCTACTCCGCCGGGACGTGGAAATCAGCAGGGCTGGCAGCGGAAAATGCGGGCGGACGCCCGATCGGAAAATAAAGTGGAGGCTTCTGTTGCCAGGTGCCTCCGAACCCCGCCTAACGGAGCTTAACCCGTTAGGACTTTAAGATGGTCTTTCAAACTGCGTTACGCAGCCTGAGCAACCGGAGCAAAGTTGTCGTTGGCAACTATTGCATTAGCCCGATAACGGCGGAACCATACCGAGAAAAAACACGCCCTTTACGCCCTCGTCGATCCTATTTCGCCCCCGCCAAAAGCCACCGAAGCAAGGGGCTCGGGATGGGTTTTGGTGGAGGCGCCGGGTACCGCCCCCGGGTCCGAATGGTTTATTGCGACGGTCATTTATTTCCATAGCCGGCGAACCGGCACCCCCAATATAGGCGGCTCGGACGGAGAAAAATAGAGCCGATTCAGGCTTGTTCAGGTGTGAAAACCCGCCGATTTGGGGTGGCCGGCGTTTTGGCGCTGTGTCTTGGCACCGTCCTGGCGCCGTTCTAGATTTGCCCATGCCCCCGGAATCCCCGCCGGCTGCCGCCCCGGCGCCGGATGCATCCGTACCGTCTCCGCCGCTCCAGCCCGGCCTGCTGGAGCTGTTCCTGGCCTTTGCCAAGATGTCGCTGGCCGGCTTTGGCGGGGTCCTGGTCTGGGCCCGGCGGTCGATCGTCGAGCAGCACCGCTGGATGACGGCGGAGGAGTTCAACGAGACCTTCGCGCTGTGCCATTTCCTGCCAGGTCCGAACATCGTCAACCTGTCGGTTGTATTCGGCTCGCGCTTTCGCGGCATCGCCGGCGGGCTTGCGGCCTTCGCCGGGCTGGTCGGACCGCCGATGGTGATCGCGACAATCCTTGCCGCACTCTATGCCCGCTACGGCGATATCGACATCCTGCGCCGGACACTCGCCGGCGTGGCCTGTGCCGCGGTCGGGCTGCTGTTCGCCGTCGTCCTCAAGATGATGATGCCGCTGTTGAAGCGGCGTGATGTCACGGGCCTCGTCATTCTGGCGGCGGTTTTCGTCGCGATCGGTCTGATCCGATGGCCGCTCCAGATCGTGCTGCTGGCAGCGATCCCGCTCAGCATTGCAACGACGGTCCTGGCGCGCCGCATGGTGAAGGCATGAGCTCGGAGTCCAGCCCGATCGCAGCGCTGGTCTGGACCTTCGGCCTGATGTCGCTGTTTGCGGTCGGCGGGGCCAATTCGGCGATCCCCGAAATGCACCGCGCCGCCGTCGACGTGCATCACTGGCTGACCGACAAGCAGTTCGCCGACGTGTTCGCGATCTCGCAGCTCTCGCCGGGACCGAACGTGCTGATCGTGACGCTGATAGGCTATTCTGTCGCAGGCGTCGGTGGGGCATTGGCTGCGACGCTGGCGATGTGCGGACCGACCGCGCTGCTCGCCTATTATGTGAGCCGTTTCCTCGATCGCTCGCGCGACGCGCGCTGGCCGGCGATCATTCAGGCGGCATTGGTTCCGCTGTCGATCGGCTTGATGGCCGCCTCCGGCCTCATCGTGGCGCAGACATCAGACCAAAGTTGGATCGCGGTCCTGATCACCATTGTCGCAGCCGCGCTTGCCTTTGCGACACGGATCAATCCCTTATGGATGTTGCTTGCCGGAGCTCTCTTGGGTTTTGCTGGCGTTGTCTGACGAAAATCGCTAGCAAGGCTTTCGGTCAACGCACCACAAGCCAAGCCATTCAATCACAACGGGCGGGACAGCCCTGACGGGGGAAGCGAAGTCATGAGCGATACGCCAAGCGAGGCGCCGGTCAAATCGATCTTGCCGGAATGGGTGCGCGGTCCGCAGGACTTTGTCGGCGGGATCGCCATGATGGCGGTTGCGGTGTTTGCCTTGTGGGCCTCCAGCGATCTGCAGGGCATGCACGGATTCTCGTTCGGCGCCGGAACCGCGCCGCGCATGTTCGCCGTGCTGCTGCTGTTGCTCGGCGGTGCTGTGGCGCTGGTGGGAGTTCTGCGGGATGGTCCGCATATCGCGGCCTATTCCTGGCGCGGGCCGCTGTTCGTGTCGGCGGCAATCGTGTTCTTCGCGGTGGCGATCCGTCCGCTCGGGCTCGTGGTCTCCGCCTTTGCCGCCTTCCTGATCGCGGCGATGGGCTCGCATGAAACGAAATGGATCGAAGCCATCATCGTCGGCGGCTGCCTGACGATCGGCTGCGCGCTGCTTTTCCCCTACGTGCTGGGACTTCCGATGCCGATGTTCCCGCGTTTCCTGATCCAGTGAGGGCGTGATGGAACTGTTTGCCAATCTCGCCCACGGCTTCGCGGTCGCGTTCTCGCCGATCAACCTTCTGATGTGCCTGATCGGTGCGCTGGTCGGCACGCTGGTCGGCGTGCTGCCTGGCATCGGCACCATCGCCACCGTCGCGATGCTGCTGCCGATCACCTTCGGCCTGCCGCCGGTCGGCGCGCTGATCATGCTCGCCGGCATCTATTACGGCGCCCAGTATGGCGGCTCGACGACCTCGATCCTGGTCAACATTCCGGGTGAAGCGACCTCCGTGGTCACCGCCCTCGACGGCCACCAGATGGCACGACAGGGCCGCGCCGGCCCGGCGCTCGCGATCGCCGCGATCGGTTCGTTCTTCGCCGGTTGCGTCGCAACCGTGCTGATCGCCGTGCTCGGCGCGCCGCTGACCAAGCTCGCGCTGGCGTTCGGCCCGGCCGAATATTTCTCCCTGATGGTGCTCGGCCTGATCTTCGCGGTGGTGCTTGCCAAGGGCTCGGTGCTGAAGGCGATCGCGATGATCGTGTTCGGCCTGTTGCTGTCGATGGTCGGCTCCGACATCGAGACCGGCGCCTCGCGCATGGCCTTCAATATCCCCGAGCTTGCAGACGGGCTCGGCTTCGCGACGGTGGCGATGGGCGTGTTCGGCTTTGCGGAGATCATCCGCAACCTCGACGCGGGTGCCGAGGTGAGCCGCGACCTGGTCCAGCAGAAGATCACCGGCCTGATGCCGACCAGGAAGGACCTGGTGGATTCCGCGCCGGCGATTGTCCGCGGCACCATCCTGGGCTCGATCCTTGGCATCCTGCCGGGCGGCGGCGCGGTGATTGCCTCGTTCGCGGCCTATACGCTGGAAAAGAAGATTGCAAAGGATCCATCGCGGTTCGGTCGCGGTGCGATCGAGGGCGTGGCAGCGCCGGAGAGCGCCAACAACGCTGCGGCGCAGACCTCGTTCATCCCGCTGCTCACGCTCGGCATCCCGCCGAATGCGGTGATGGCGCTGATGGTCGGCGCGATGACCATTCATGGCATCGTGCCGGGTCCGCAGGTGATGGTGAAAGCAGCCCGACCTGGTCTGGGGCATGATCGCCTCCATGTGGATCGGCAACCTGATGCTGATCATCATCAACCTGCCGCTGGTCGGCATCTGGGTCCGTCTGCTCCGCGTACCGTACCGGCTGATGTTCCCCTCGATCGTGGTGTTCTGCGCGATCGGCATCTACTCGGTGAACAACGCGCCGGTCGACGTCGTGCTCGCAGGCGCCTTCGGTCTGGTCGGCTACTGGCTGATCAAGCACGATTTCGAGCCAGCGCCGCTGCTGCTCGGCATGGTGCTCGGCCCGCTGATGGAAGAGAACCTGCGTCGTGCACTCCTGATCTCGCGCGGCGACTGGAGCGTGTTCCTGTCGCGGCCGCTGTCGGCGGCGCTGCTGGCGATCGCGGCGGGTCTCCTGGTGCTCGCCGTGCTGCCGACCCTGCGTGCGAAGCGCGACGAAGTGTTCGTGGAGTCCGAGGGCTAGAGCATGATCCGGAAAAGTGTGAAGCGGTTTTCCGGATAGATCATGCTCAAACAAGGAGCGCCGGCCCTGCGTCGGCGCGCCGCAGGCGGAAGTCGAATCGACACTCGATGTCGTCTCATGAAATGAAAATGCCGGCCGATTTGGCCGGCATTTTCATTTGGTCAAAACGTTCCCGGGAGGAATTGAGATGATGTCCATTCGCTCGCTTGCGGGCGCATGCCTTTCGGCATTTGCCGCGCTGGGCGCATTCGCCGTGCCGGCGTCTGCGCAAACCTATCCGACGCGCACCATCACCATGATCGTGCCGTTCGCAGCCGGCGGCCCGACCGACGTCATCTCGCGCATCGTCACCGCACACATGGCGCAGACGCTCGGACAGAGCATCGTCATCGAGAACGTGGTCGGTGCCGGCGGCACCACAGCGACGACGCGTGCCGCGCGCGCCGCCAATGACGGCTACACGCTGGTCACCGGACATATGGGCACGCACGCGGCTTCCGTGCCGCTCTATCCGAAGCTCGCCTATCACCCGGAGAAGGATTTCGAGCCCGTCGCGCTGCTCGCGGGCACGCCGATCCTGATCCTTGCCCGCAAGGATTTCCCGCCGAAGGATCTGAAGGAATTCGTCGCCTACGTGAAGGCCAATGCCGAGAAGGTCAACGCCGCGCATGCCGGCATCGGTTCGGTCTCGCATGCCTCCTGCGAGCTGTTGAACTCGATCCTCGACGTCAAGCCGGTCGGCGTGCCCTTCAACGGCACCGGCCCTGCGATGAACGCGCTGGTCGCCGGCCAGGTCGATTACATGTGCGACCAGATCGTCAACGCGGTGCCGCAGATCAACGCCGGCACCATCAAGGCCTATGCGATCGCCACCCCCGAGCGCAATCCGTCGCTCCCCAATGTCCCGACCACGGCGGAGGCCGGCCTGCCGGCGTTCCAGGCCCAAGCCTGGAACGCGATCTTCGCGCCGAAGGGAACTTCGCCCGCGATCATCGCCACGCTGAATGCCGCGGCCATCAAGGCGCTCAACGACGAGAACGTGCGCAAGCGGCTGCTCGAGCTCGGCAGCGTGATCCCGGCGCCCGCCAACCGCACGCCGGAGGCGCTGGCGACCCTCGTCAAGAACGAGATCGCGAAGTGGACCCCGGTGCTCAAGCCGGCAAGTTAAGCCAACGCGATCAATCGGATAGGGCAGGGGCGGAACACAAGTTCCGCCCCTTGTCGTTTGGCTCAAGGGTGCTCACTTTTCAGGGTATAATCGGTGTAATCCGCCGAATCGGCATGTCGGTTGGCAGCCTCGGCCGTTAAGTTCGCCGCTTCCCCGAAGGGTCCGAAACCAGCGCCATGAACCAGTATCACGACCTGCTCGAACGCATCCTCGCCGACGGCGCCGAGAAGCACGACCGTACCGGCACCGGCACGCTGTCGATCTTCGGCCACCAGATGCGCTTCAACCTCTCGGCCGGCTTTCCGATGCTGACCACCAAGCGGTTGCCGCTGAAGGCGATCGTGCACGAACTGCTCTGGTTCCTCGCCGGCGACACCAACATCAAATATCTCAACGACAACGGCGTCACGATCTGGGACGAATGGGCCGATGCCAACGGCGATCTCGGTCCGGTCTACGGCTCGCAATGGCGCTCGTGGCCCGCGCCCGATGGCCGCAGCATCGACCAGATCACGAACGTGATCGAGATGATCAAGCGCAATCCGGACTCGCGGCGGCTGATCGTCAGCGCCTGGAATCCAGCCGAGGTCGACAAGATGGCGCTGCCGCCGTGCCACTGTCTGTTCCAGTTCTATGTCGCGAACGGCAAATTGTCCTGCCAGCTCTATCAGCGCTCGGCCGACGTCTTCCTCGGCGTGCCCTTCAACATCGCCTCCTACGCGCTGCTGACCATGATGGTCGCGCAGGTCACCGGCCTCAGGCCCGGCGATTTCGTGCACTCGCTCGGCGACGCACATCTCTACTCGAACCATATCGAGCAGGCGCATCTGCAATTGACGCGGCCGACGCGGCCGTTGCCGACGATGGCGATCAATCCCGACGTGAAGGATATCTTCGCGTTCCGCTACGAGGACTTCAAACTCGAGGGTTACGACCCGCATCCGCACATCAAGGGTGAAGTCGCGGTCTGAGGGATTAGATGTCGCTGACCATCCGCCGTGCGCGGCCCGATGAGGCCGGACTGGTGTTCTCGCTGGTCCGCGAGCTCGCCGACTACGAAAAGCTTTTGCACGAGGTCCACGCCAGCGAGGCCGATATCGCCGAGGCGCTGTTCGGCCCCAACCCGCGGCTTACCTGCGACATCGCGGAATGGAACGGCGAGCCGGCCGGCTTCGCGGTCTGGTTCGTCAACTTCTCGACCTTCGCCGGTCGCCACGGCATCTATCTCGAGGATCTCTTCGTGCGTCCGGCACTGCGCGGCAAGGGGATCGGCAAGGCGCTGCTGGTGCATGTGGCGAAGCAATGCCTCGCCAATGGCTGGGCGCGGCTGCAATGGGCGGTGCTCGACTGGAACGCGCCGTCGATCGCATTTTACAAGTCGCTCGGCGCCGAGCTGATGGACGAATGGACGATTTGCCGCGTCTCCGGTCCGGCGCTGTCGGCGCTCGCGGAAGGAGCGCGCTGATGGAGATCGTGCTCGTCGTCGCGGTCGCCGAGAACGGCGTGATCGGAAACGCCAACGCAATTCCGTGGCGGCTGAAGACCGATCAGCAGCGCTTCAAGGCCATCACCATCAACCGGCCCGTCGTGATGGGACGCAAGACGTTCGAATCCCTGCGCAGGCCGCTGCCGGGTCGCACCAACATCGTGGTGACGCGCGATGCGAACTATCGCGCGCGTGGCGCGATCGTCACCACATCGTTCGAAAATGCTCGTGCAATTGCGCTTGGTGACGCGCTGCGGCGTTTCGCCACTGAAATTGCCGTCATCGGTGGCGCGGAGATCTATGCGCAATGGATGGGCACGGCCGACCGGCTGGAGATCACCGAGGTTCACGCCCGGCCGGACGGCGATGCACGGTTCGACAAAATCGACGCAAAGGAGTGGGACGAGGTCGCGCGCGTGCGAAATCCGGCAGGTCCGGACGACAGCGCCGACTTCTCCTATGTGACATATCGTCGGCGCGGCCGGGGTTAACCAATGTTTGCATTGACAATTGTGGCCCGGCGCATAGCTCGTCCGGCCAGGAAGCTTGCGTTGTAAGGGCCTGAGCGGTCCCCTATAACCGGGCCGGACATTCGAGGCCGGGCGTCCCGTCCGGACTTGTCGAGGAGACGTTTGATGCCGTGGAAAAATCAAGGCGGGGGGCCATGGGGCTCGGGTCCGAAAGGGCCATGGGGCACAGGTCCGCAGTCGGCCGGGCCAAGGCCGCCGGATCTTGAGGATCTGCTGCGGCGCGGCCAGGACCGGCTGCAGCAGTGGCTGCCCGGCGGTCATTTCAGCGGCATGGGCATCGCGCTGGTGCTGGTCGCCGCGCTGGCGATCTGGTTCGCCACCGGGATCTTCCGCGTCCAGTCCGAAGAGCTCGGCGTCGTGCTGCGCTTCGGCAAATACGTCCGCGATGCGCAGCCGGGCCTGCGCTATCACCTGCCGTATCCGATCGAGACGGTGCTGCTGCCGAAGGCGCTGCGCGTCAACACGATCTCGATCGGCATGACCCTGATCGACGATCCCGCGCGGCGCGGCCGCACCATGCGCGACGTGCCGGAAGAGAGCCTGATGCTGACCGGTGACGAGAACATCGTCGACGTCGACTTCACCGTGCTCTGGCGTATCAAGCCAGGCGGGGCCGGCGCCTACCTGTTCAACATCCAGAATCCGGAAGGCACCGTGAAGGCGGTCGCCGAAAGCGCGATGCGTGAGGTGATCGGCCGCTCGCAGATCCAGCCGATCCTGACCGGGGCGCGCAACGTCACCGAGCAGAACGTCCAGGAGCTGATGCAGAAGACGCTCGATTCCTACAGCGCGGGCATCCAGATCGCGCAGGTGCAGATGCAGAAGGTCGATCCGCCGGCGCAGGTGATCGACGCATTCCGCGACGTGCAGGCGGCGCGCTCCGACCTCGAGCGCAAGCAGAACGAGGCGCAGACCTACGCCAACCGGATCGTGCCGGAAGCGCGTGGCCGTTCCGCGCAGATCCTGCAGGCCGCCGAAGGCTACAAGGAGCAGGCGGTCGCCGAGGCCAAGGGCCAGAGCGCACGCTTCCTGAAAGTCTATGATGAGTACAAGAAGGCACCCGAAGTGACGCGCGAGCGCATCTATCTGGAGACCATGGAACGCGTGCTCGGCAGTTCCGAGAAGCTCGTCTATGACGGCGGCCAGGGCCAGAACATCGTGCCCTACCTTCCGCTCGGCGAACTGACGCCGCGGCGGCCGCCGGCAGCGCCGGCCACGACCGGCCAGCAGCAGGGAGCCACCCGATGAGGTCCCCTGTCACCGGCATTGTGTCCCTGATCGTCCTCTTTGTCGTGCTCGCCGTAGGCTACAGCTCGATGTTCACCGTGCAGCAGACCGAGCAGACCATCGTCCTGCGGTTCGGCGAGCCGGTTGAGGTCGTCACCGATCCCGGCCTGCACTTCAAGGCGCCGTGGAATTCGGTGATCAACGTCGACAAGCGCATCCTCGATCTCGAAAACCCGTCGCAGGAGGTGATCGCCTCCGACCAGAAGCGGCTGGTGGTCGACGCCTTCGCGCGCTATCGCATCAAGAATGCGCTGCGCTACTACACCAGCGTCGGCTCGATCCAGGCCGCCAATCTGCAGCTGACCACGCTCTTGAATGCGGCGCTGCGCCGCGTGCTCGGCGAGGTCACCTTCATCACGGTGGTGCGTGACGAGCGCGAGAAGCTGATGGCACGGATTCGCGAGCAGCTCGACAAGGAGGCCGACGGCTACGGCATCGAGGTCGTCGACGTCAGGATCCGCCGCGCCGACCTGCCGGAGCAGAACAGCCAGGCGGTGTACGACCGGATGAAGTCCGAGCGTCAGCGCGAAGCCGCCGAGTTCCGTGCCCAGGGCGACCAGAAGGCGCAGGAGATCCGCTCCAGGGCCGACCGTGAAGCGACCGTGATCGTCGCGGATGCGAACTCGACCGCGGAGCAAACCCGCGGTGCGGGCGATGCCGAGCGCAACCGCCTGTTCGCCGAGGCCTATGGCAAGGACAAGGACTTCTTCGCGTTCTATCGCTCGATGACGGCCTATGAGAACAGCCTCAAGTCCGGCGACACGCGTTTCCTGTTGCGGCCGGACTCGGAATTCTTCAGATACTTCGGCAATGCGAACGGCAAGGCGCCTGAGGCGGCCGCCGCGCCGAAGCAGTAACGTCCAGACCTGAACATCACGATTTGAACACCACGACCTGGCGGCGATGCGGATCACGCGTCGCCGCCACTCAACAACAATAAGCATCGAGCGGGAGGCTGCCATCCGATGAAGTCCATAGCGTTCGGCGACTTCCTCATCGGGTTGGGAATCCTGTTCGTGCTCGAAGGCATCCTGTTTGCGGCAAGCCCCGCCTGGATGCGCCGGGCGATGAAGAGCGCGCTGGCCACGCCCGACAACATCCTGCGCGTCGTCGGCATCGGCTCGGCGGTTGCGGGACTGATCCTGATCTGGCTGGTGCGGCGCTGATCATTGCCTGTTCCACCGCGCAGATCGCGCCGGAATGAACATAATCGTGAGCCTCTCGCAGCCGGTTTTTCGCCGAAATGCCCGGGTGAGATGCTTGCGCCATATGCCCGTTCGGGCGCACTCTGTGACCACGGGCGCATACTGCGACCAGCTAATTTGAACCCGTTTGCCTGGAGAAACTCCGACATGATCGCTGCCAGACCAGCCCTGAGCCGTCGCCTCCGCATGATGGGAGCTGCGATCTCGATCGGTGCTGCGAGCATGCTGAGCTCTGTGCCGGCGTTCGCACGCGGCCCCGAGGGTATCGCCGACATCGCCGAGAAGGTGATCGACGCCGTCGTCAACATCTCGACGTCGCAGACGATCGAGGCCAAGGACCGGACGATGCCGCAATTGCCGCCCGGCTCGCCGTTCGAGGAATTCTTCGACGACTTCTTCAAGAACCGCCGCGGCCCGCCTGGCAAGGGCGGCGACAAGAGCGGCGAGTTCCAGCCGCGTAAGACCAACTCGCTCGGCTCGGGCTTCATCGTCGACACCGCGGGTATCGTCGTCACCAACAACCACGTCATCGCCGACGCCGACGAGATCAACGTCATCCTCAACGACGGCACCAAGATCAAGGCCGAGCTGGTCGGCGTCGACAAGAAAACCGACCTCGCGGTCCTGAAGTTCAAGCCGCCGAAGCCGCTCACCGCGGTCAAGTTCGGCGACAGCGACAAGATCCGCCTCGGCGACTGGGTGGTCGCGATCGGCAACCCGTTCAGCCTCGGCGGCACGGTGACCGCAGGCATCGTCTCGGCCAAGAACCGCGACATCAGCCAGGGCCCGTATGACAGCTACATCCAGACCGACGCCGCCATCAACCGCGGCAATTCCGGCGGTCCGCTGTTCAACCTCGATGGCGAGGTGATCGGCGTCAACACGCTGATCATCTCCCCGACCGGGGGCTCGATCGGCCTCGGTTTCGCCGTGCCGTCGAAGACGGTGGCCGGCGTCGTCGACCAGTTGCAGAAGTTCGGCGAATTGCGCCGCGGCTGGCTCGGCGTTCGCATCCAGCAGGTCACCGACGAGATCGCCGACAGCCTCAACATCAAGCCGGCACGCGGCGCGCTGGTTGCCGGGGTCGACGACAAGGGCCCGGCCAAGCCGGCCGGCATCGAGCCGGGCGACGTCGTCGTCAAGTTCGACGGCAAGGACGTCAAGGACCCGAAGGATCTGTCGCGCATCGTCGCCGATACCGCGGTCGGCAAGGAAGTCGACGTCGTCGTCATCCGCAAGGGCAATGAAGAGACCCGCAAGGTCACGCTCGGCCGGCTCGAGGACAACGACAAGGTTCAGCAGGCCAACGCCAAGCCCAAGGACGACACCGCCGAGAAGCCGGTGACCCAGAAGGCGCTCGGTCTCGATCTCGCGGCGCTGAGCAAGGATCTGCGTACCAAGTACAAGATCAAGGACAGCGTGAAGGGCGTCGTCGTCACCGGTGTCGACAATGCCTCCGATGCTGCCGAGAAGCGGCTGTCGGCCGGCGACGTCATCGTCGAGGTGGCGCAGGAGGCGGTGTCCAGCGCCGCTGACATCAAGAAGCGCGTCGACCAGCTGAAGAAGGACGGCAAGAAGTCCGTGCTGCTGCTGGTCTCCAACGGCGACGGCGAACTGCGCTTCGTCGCGCTCGGCGTGCAGTAGAAGCGCGCTGACGCCTCACCCTCACTGTCATCCCCCGCGAAAGCGGGGGATCCAGTACGCCGCGGCCGCTCTTGTTGAGAAAAGTAGGCAGGGGACGACAAGCTTCGCGAGCCTACTCCGCCGCGAATTCGTCCCGGCGATAGCCCTGCGCATAGAGCAGCGCGGTGAGGTCGCCGTGATCGATCCGCGCCGCCGCGGCGGCTGCGACTGCCGGCTTGGCGTGGTAGGCGACGCCGAGACCTGCGGCCTGGATCATGCCGAGATCGTTGGCGCCATCGCCCGCGACCAGCGTATCCATGTCGTCGAGGTCGAAGGATTCGGTCAGCTCGACCAGGGTGGCGAGCTTGGTGGCGCGGCCGACGATCGGCTCGACCACTTCGCCGGTCAGCTTGCCGTCCGCGACCTGCAATTGGTTGGCGCGGTTCTCCTGGAAGCCGATCTTCTCCGCGACCACCTTGGTGAACAGGGTGAAGCCGCCGGAGATCAGGCAAGTATAGGCGCCGTGCGCGCGCATCGTCATGACCAGCGCGCGGCCGCCCGGCGTCGGCGTGATGCGCTTCTCCAGCACCTCGTCGACGACCCCGACCGGCAGGCCCTTGAGCAGCGCGACGCGCTCGCGCAGCGCGGACTCGAACTCGATCTCGCCGCGCATCGCGCGCTCCGTGATGGCTGCGACATGGGCCTTCAGCCCGGCGAAATCGGCGAGCTCGTCGATGCATTCCTGGCCGATCATGGTCGAATCCATGTCGGCCAGAAAAAGCTTCTTGCGCCGGCCGATCCGAGGCTGCACGACAATGTCGATCGGCAGGTCGCCGCGGGCCTGGCGCAGGCGCTCCTCGATGGCCTTGATGTCGTCCCTGCTGGCGTCCTGACGCTCGAACGGAATGTCGACGGCGACCTCGTTGAACAGCCACTGCGCCGGGCCCGGTGAGGGCAGCACGGCCCGCGCACCGTCGACGATGGTGGAGTCGAGCGCGGGGCTTGCAGGATTGCAGATCAGCGTGGCAACGAGGGACATGCAGGCGCATTCAGGATTGTTGGACAAGGCGGTGCTTATCGCAGGGCCGACCGCCAGCGGCAAGTCGGCGCTGGCGCTCGAGCTTGCCCAGCGCGCCGGCGGGGTCGTGATCAACACCGACTCGATGCAGGTCTATCGCGACCTCCGGATCATCACCGCGCGGCCGACCGCCGCCGAGGAGGCACAGGTTCCACACAGGCTCTATGGCCATGTCGATGCCGGCGTGAATTTTTCCGCGGGCGCCTGGGTGGCGGATGCGGCCAGGGTGCTCGGTGGGGCCCGTGCGGACAAGCGCCTGCCGATCTTCATCGGTGGCTCGGGCCTCTATTTCAAGGCACTGACGCGCGGGCTGTCGGCGGTGCCACCGATACCCCCTCATGTGCGCGACGGCGTGCGCGCAAGGCTGGAGCAGCACGGCGTCGAGGCGCTGCATGCCGAGCTTGCACTGCGCGATCCGGTATCGGCCGAACGGCTGAAGCCGCGCGACCGCACCCGCATCGCGCGGGCGCTTGAGGTCGTCGAGGCCACCGGCCGCCCGCTGCCGGACTGGCATCGCGATGGCCTGCCGGCGCTGCTGCCGCCGGGGCAATTCCATGCGCTGTTTCTCGCGCCGGAGCGCGAGCGGCTCTATGCGCGGATCGATGCGCGGTTTGGCGCGATGCTCGATACTGGTGCGCTCGACGAGGTCGCGGCGCTGGCCGCGCGCGTGCTTGATCCGCTGCTGCCGGCTATGAAGGCCCATGGCGTCCCGGCGCTGATCCGGCACCTCAAGGGGGAGATCAGCCGGGAGGAGGCCGCCGAGATCGGCCGGGCCGACACCCGCCACTACGCCAAGCGCCAGTTCACCTGGTTTCGTCACCAGCTCCCGGAATTCGAATGGGTGGTGCCCGAGGCCGCGGGAGATTGGCTGGAGGGGCGGATCTCGTAGGCCCCGTAGCCCGGATGGAGCGCAGCGAAATCCGGGGTCCATTCGGGCAGACTGTCCCGGATTACGCTGCGCTCCATCCGGGCTACGGCCTCTCGGACTCCGGCCTCCGGGCGCCCGTCTGCCATGCGCGTTGCGCCGCGCAAAAACACTCGCCGAACGGCTGGAACCCCGTTACACTTCAAAAATCGCGAAACTGCCTGCCTTGCCTTGACATTCGGGCTTTGGCCGCTATGTTCGCGCAACCTTTGGGAAGACTGGGTCGTCTCGTGCGCAACATTATTACCAAACTGCTTATCGCCGTCGTACCCAGGCACACCGCCGGGGATGGCTAGCGGCCATCCAAATTCGGGCGGTGTGCATGGGGCCTCTAGGGCCCCTTTTTATTGCCCGAAGCAGAACTGACGAGAACTGACAAAAGCCGCGCAAAAACAAGCGCATCCGGAGCGAACCATGACCGACAAGAGCCACGATCCCAATCAGATGACCGGCGCCGCGATGATCGTGCGCGCGCTCATCGATCACGGCGTGCAGCATGTCTTCGGCTATCCCGGCGGTGCGGTCCTTCCGATCTACGACGAGATTTTCCAGCAGAGCGAAGTCGAGCATATCCTGGTCCGCCACGAGCAAGGCGCCGGCCATGCCGCCGAAGGCTATGCCCGCTCGACCGGCAAGCCCGGCGTGGTGCTGGTGACATCGGGTCCCGGCGCCACCAACATGGTGACGCCGCTGACCGACGCGCTGATGGATTCGATCCCGCTGGTCTGCATCACCGGCCAGGTGCCGACCCACCTGATTGGCAACGACGCCTTCCAGGAATGCGACACCGTCGGCATCACGCGGCCCGCCACCAAGCACAACTGGCTGGTGCGCGACGTCAATGACCTCGCCAGGGTGCTGCACGAGGCCTTCTATGTCGCCACCACCGGCCGCCCCGGTCCGGTGCTGGTCGACGTGCCGAAGGACGTGCAGTTCGCGACCGGCACCTATCATCCGCCGCGCAAGTCGGACGTTCACATCTCCTACACGCCGCGCGTGAAGGGCGATGCGACCCAGATCCGCAAGGCGGTGGCGCTGCTCGCCAATGCAAAGCGTCCCGTGATCTATTCCGGCGGCGGCGTGATCAATTCGGGTCCGGAGGCTTCCAAGCTGCTGCGTCAGCTGGTGGAGGCGACCGGCTTCCCGATCACCTCGACCCTGATGGGACTGGGTGCCTATCCGGCGTCGGGGCCGAACTGGCTCGGCATGCTCGGCATGCACGGCACCTACGAAGCCAACATGACCATGCATGATTGCGACGTCATGCTGTGCGTCGGCGCGCGCTTCGACGACCGCATCACCGGCCGCGTCGATGCTTTCTCGCCGGGCTCGAAGAAGATCCACATCGATATCGACCCGTCCTCGATCAACAAGAACATCCGCGTCGACGTGCCGATCATCGGCGACGCCGGCAACGTGCTCGGCGACCTGCTGCAGGTGTTCAAGGCAGAGGCGAAGAAGCCCGACATCAAGGCGTGGTGGCAGCAGATCGCGCAATGGCGCGCGCGCAACTCGCTGTCCTACCGCAAGAACAACGATATCATCCTGCCGCAATACGCGATCCAGCGGCTGTTCGAGCTGACCCGCGGCAAGGACACCTACATCACGACCGAAGTCGGTCAGCACCAGATGTGGGCCGCGCAGTTCTTCGGCTTCGAGGAGCCGCACCGCTGGATGACCTCCGGCGGTCTCGGCACCATGGGCTACGGCCTGCCGGCCGCGGTCGGCGTGCAGGTGGCGCATCCGGACAGTCTGGTGATCGACATCGCCGGCGACGCCTCGGTGCAGATGACGATCCAGGAGATGTCGACCGCGGTTCAGTTCGAGCTGCCGATCAAGATCTTCATCCTGAACAACCAGTACATGGGCATGGTGCGGCAGTGGCAGCAGCTGCTGCACGGCAACCGCCTGTCGCATTCGTACTCCGAAGCGCTGCCGGACTTCGTCAAGCTCGCTGAAGCCTATGGCTGCGTCGGCCTGCAGGCGACCAAGCCAGCCGACCTCGATGGCGCGATCAAGGAGATGATCTCGATCAGGCGCCCGGTGCTGTTCGACTGCCGCGTCGCGGCGCTGGAGAACTGCTTCCCGATGATCCCGTCGGGCAAGGCGCACAACGAGATGCTGCTGCCGGAAGAAGCGACCGATGAGGCGACCGCGAAGGCCTTCGCCGGCGGCAAGGCGCTGGTGTGATGATGCGCGACACGCGACGAGCACTCCAGCTTCACCTCGCCCCGCAAGCGGGGCGAGGTCGGATTGCGCGTGAGCGCAATCCGGGTGAGGGGGGCTCTCCGCGAGTCCGACTCTCACCGCCACTGCGGAGGCTCCCCCTCACCCCAACCCTCTCCCCGCAAGCGGGGCGAGGGAGCAGACCGCTGGCGGGGCTGCCATGTTCGATCTAGGAGAGCTCGAGCGCGCGCACAGGATTGTCGGCACCGCGGTGCCGGCGACGCCGGCGTATGCCTGGCCGTTACTGGCCGAACGGCTCGGCACCGAGGTCGTGGTCAAGCATGAGAACCACACGCCGATCGGCGCCTTCAAGGTGCGCGGCGGCCTGGTCTATCTCGAGCGGTTGAAGCGCGAGCGGCCCGATGTGCCCGGCATCATCTCGGCGACGCGCGGCAATCACGGCCAGAGTCTGGCGTTTGCCGCGAGCCGCCACGGCGTGCCGGCGGTGATCTATGTGCCGCGCGGCAACTCGGTCGAGAAGAACCGTGCCATGCATGCGTTCGGCGCCGAGCTGGTCGAGCACGGCGAGGACTTCCAGGCCGCGCGCGAAGAGGCCGAGCGCCGTGCCCAGTTCGCAGGGCTGCACATGGTGCCGTCGTTCCACCCGGACCTGGTGCTGGGTGTTGCGACCTACGCGCTCGAGCTGTTTCGTGCGGCGCCCGATCTCGACATTCTCTATGTGCCGATCGGGCAGGGCTCCGGCATCTCCGGCTGCATCATGGCGCGCGACCTGCTCGGCCTGAAGACCGAGGTCATCGGCGTGCAGTCGACCGAGGCGCCGTCCTATGCGCTGTCGTTCGCGGCCGGGAAGATCGTGACCACCGAGACCAGCAACACGCTTGCCGACGGCATGGCGACGCGGATTCCGGACGCGGACGCGTTCGCCCTGATCCGCAAGGGCGCCTCGCGCATCGTGCAGGTCACCGACGACGAGGTCGGGCAGGCGATCCGTGCCTACTGGAACGACACCCACAACCTCGCCGAGGGCGCAGGCGCCGCGGCGCTCGCAGCCGCGCTGCAGGAAAAGAGCAAGCTCGCCGGCAAGCGGGTCGGCCTGATCCTGAGCGGCGGCAATATCGATTTCGATCTGTTCCGGACCTGGATCGGGACGGATGCTGCGCCGGCCGCCCAGCGGGTGGTGGCGTGAAAAGAATGTAAGGGGACGACCATGAACCAGCCCGCATCCGCCTACTTTCTCGAAGAACGTCACGATCCGAACGAGACGCACACGCTGTCCGTCCTCGTGCAGAACGAGCCCGGCGTGCTCGCGCGCGTGATCGGGCTGTTCTCCGGCCGCGGCTACAACATCGAGAGTCTTACGGTTTCGGAAACCGAGAGCCAGAAACACCTCTCGCGGATCACCATCGTCACCACGGGCACGCCGATGGTGATCCAGCAGATCAAGCATCAGCTCGACCGCATGATCCCGGTCTATCGGGTCGTCGACATGACGCTGACCGGCAGCTCGATCGAGCGCGAGCTTGCGATGGTCAAGGTGAGGGGCGGTGGCGATCACCGCGTCGAGGCGCTGCGGCTGGCGGATGCGTTCCGCGCCCGGGTGATCGATGCCACGACCGAGAGCTTCGTGTTCGAGATCACGGGCAATTCGTCCAAGATCAGTCAATTCATCGACCTGATGCGCCCGCTGGGCCTGGTCGAGGTGTCACGAACCGGGGTGGCCGCGATCACGCGTGGGCCGGAAGGGATGTGAATCATGTTGGCGCGCGACTGGTACTACACGCAACGGCGGCAGGTCGGTCTCGATACCGCGGTTGCCTCGATCTATGACGTCAGCGAGGACAGCGATGTCCGTGCCCGCCAGGCGCTGACCATGCTCGGCGTCAAGCCGGGGTGGCGGATCGCCGATATCGGCTGCGGTAACGGCGTGCTGGCGACCGAGGCGGCGCTGATGGACGCCGAGGTCGACGCCATCGACATCTCGCCGGCGATGATCGGGCTTGCCGAAATCTACGCGCGCGACCGCAAGGCGAAGATCCGGACCCAGCCGGCCGGGGCTGTTGTCCTTTGCCTATCAGCCGAATTCCTACGACCTCATCGTCAGCGAGTTCACGCTGCACCACCTGCCGGACTTCTGGAAGGCAGTGGCGCTGTCGCGGATCTTCAACGCGCTGAAGCCCGGCGCGAACTTCTATCTGCGCGACATGGTGTTCGTCAGCATGCCCGACGGGGTCGATCGCGATGTCGAGGGCTGGGCGGATTTCTCGATCAAGAACCACGATTTCGAGCGCGAGAGCGTCATGACCCATATGCGCGACGAGTACTCGACCTTCGGCTGGGTGATGGAGCGCATGCTGACCGAGACCGGTTTCACGCTGGTCGCCGCCGACTATCATGCGCCATTGCACGGCACCTATCTGCTGCGCAAACCGAAGCCGGACGAACAGATCTAGATCCTCGCATCGACAGAGCCAAACCGAACCAAAGAAGAAGAACAATGAAGCCGGCCGATGTTGGCATCGCCGTCATGGTCGCGGTGATCTGGGGACTTGCGTTCGTCGCGAGCCGGATCGCGCTCGATGAGCTGCCGCCCGAATTGATGACGGCGCTGCGCTTCGGCATCGCGGCGGTACCGTGCCTGTTGCTGCCCAGGCCGGGCCAGGTTTCGTGGCCGCTGTTGATCGGAATCAGCCTGACCTTGTTCCTCGGCCAGTTCCTTGCGCAATCCATCGCCATCGCACACGGCATGCCGGTCGGGCTCACCAGCGTGATCGTGCAGAGCCAGGCGCTGTTCACCATCGGCTTTGCTGCGGTGCTGTTCGGCGAAATGCCGTCGCGGCTGCAGACCGTGGGCATCGCCGTCGCCGCGATCGGCCTGCTGATGATCTGCGGCACCGTCGGATACGATTTCAGCGTCGCCGCCTTTGCCATCCTGATGATCTCGCCGATCTCGTTCGCAATCGGAAACCTGCTGCTGCGGCCGGCGCAAGGCGCACGCATGTTCGACCTGTTCGCATGGCTGTGCCTGTGTGCCGCGATCCCGTTGTTCGGCCTGTCGCTGCTGACGCTGGGTGCGAAGCCGATGTGGCAGGCGCTGTCGCATCTGTCGCCGGCCGGCATTGTTTCCATGCTGTTCGTCGGCACCGTTTCCACCAGCATCGCCTATTGGCTGTGGGGCCGGTTGCTGAGGGATTATCCGGCGGCGCAGGTGGTGCCGTTCGCGCTGCTGGTGCCGTTCGTCGGCTCCGCCGCCTCCAGCATCGTGTTCGGCGAGAGGTTCGGGCCGCTACGGCTCGCCGGCATGCTCACGGTCATCGCCGGCATCGCCGTGATGCTGCTGTCGAAGCGGCCAAAGGCTCTGCCGAAAGTCGCGTGAGGGCACTATGTTGAATTCGCTGCTGTTTGCCTTTGTCGTGTTTGCCGTCGTGATGTTCTTCACGCCGGGCCCCAACAACATCATGCTGCTGTCCTCGGGGCTGACCTACGGCTTCCGCCGCACGGTGCCCCACATCGCCGGCATCACGGTCGGCTTCGCCTTCATGGTCGGCGCGGTCGGCGTCGGGCTCGGGGCCGTCTTCATCGCCTATCCGGTGCTGCAGACGATCCTCAAATATGGCGGCGTCGCCTATCTGGTCTATCTCGCCGCCGTCATCGCCATGGCCGAGCCGCCCTCGGCGGACAAGGACGACGGGCCCGGCCGCGGCCCGATGACCTTCTGGGGTGCGGCCATGTTCCAGTGGATCAATGCCAAGGGCTGGGTGATGGTGATCGGCACCATCACGGCCTACGCGGCGATTGCCGCCTTCCCCTGGAACATCGCGATCCAGGTCGGCCTGAGCCTGGCCCTGGGGACGGTGTCCTGCATCGTCTGGGCGCTGTTCGGCACCGCCCTGCGGCCGGTCCTGACCTCGCCCCGGGCGATCCGTGCCTTCAACGTAGTCATGGCCATCCTGCTGCTGGCCTCGCTCTACCCGGTCTTCATGGACGCATGATGCCGCACCGCGCCATGCGAGATGGGGGTTTCCCCTGAGGGGAAAAATGCTCTAGACAACGCCGGAAATTCGCGGGCGCCCGGCGGTTCTGACCTTCCGAAAGCCTGACTCATCGGCCGATTTTGGCCCCCTTCAAACGAGGAAAACACGATGCGAGTTTACTACGATCGCGATGCCGACCTGAACCTGATCAAGGGCAAGAAGGTCGCCATCGTCGGCTACGGCAGCCAGGGCCACGCCCACGCGCTGAACCTGAAGGATTCCGGCGTCAAGGAAGTGGCGATCGCGCTGCGCAAGGGTTCGGCCTCGGCCAAGAAGGCCGAGAACGCCGGCTTCAAGGTGATGGAAGTCGCCGAGGCCGCCAAGTGGGCCGACCTCGTCATGATGCTGACCCCGGACGAACTGCAGGGCGACATCTATCGCGAGCACCTGCACGACAACATGAAGAAGGGCGCGGCGCTCGTGTTCGCCCACGGCCTCAATGTGCACTTCAACCTGCTCGATCCGCGTGCCGACCTCGACGTGCTGATGATCGCGCCGAAGGGCCCCGGCCACACACCGTGCGTTCGGAGTATCAGCGCGGCGGCGGCGTGCCCTGCCTGATTGCGATCGCCAAGGATTCGTCGGGCAACGCCCATGACCTCGGCCTCAGCTACGCTTCGGCGATCGGCGGCGGCCGCGCCGGCATCATCGAGACCACCTTCAAGGAAGAGTGCGAGACCGACCTGTTCGGCGAGCAGGTGGTGCTCTGCGGCGGCCTGGTCGAGCTGATCAAGGGCGGCTACGAGACGCTGGTCGAAGCGGGCTACGCGCCCGAGATGGCCTATTTCGAGTGCCTGCACGAAGTGAAGCTGATCGTCGACCTGATCTATGAAGGCGGCATCGCCAACATGAACTACTCGATCTCCAATACCGCCGAATACGGCGAGTATGTCACCGGTCCGCGCATCGTCACGGCCGAGACCAAGGCGGAGATGAAGCGCGTGCTCGCCGACATCCAGGGCGGCAAGTTCGCCCGCGACTGGATGCTGGAGAACAAGGTCAACCAGACCTCGTTCAAGGCGACCCGTGCCAAGCTCGCCCAGCATCCGATCGAGGAAGTCGGCGCCAAGCTGCGCGACATGATGCCCTGGATCAAGAAGGGCGCGCTGGTCGACAAGAGCAAGAACTAAGCTCGACGCGTAGGTGTAGGGTGGGTTAGCGAAGCGTAACCCACCGCGTCTCCGCGGAACGAATTGGTGGGTTACGCCTTCGGCTAACCCACCCTACGCATCGAATCAAAAAAGGGTGGGCGCGTTGCCCACCCTTTTTCTTTGTCACGAAGACGTCGCCGGGCTAGCCGGCCGCGGTCGACTGCTTCTCGATCCTGTTGTGCAGCTGCCAGAACCGCACGGTGCGCTGAGCGGTTTCCAGCGACAGCCGCCGGTAGTCGCGGTGCGCGACCTCGAGGGTCGCATGGTCGAGCGCATGCGGCAGCGGCCGCTTGCGCAGGATGGTTTCGACCGTCGGCCAGTTGAGCCGAGCCGAGCGGCACGGGATCAGGAGCAGGTCGGAGCGCAGCCCGAGCATCAGGCGCTCGATCATCGCGATCGGCATGTCGTTGAGCACGGCGAGCGCGACCGTGACCTCGTCGAATTTGCCGTCTTCGGCGAATTTGTAGACCGCCGCATCATCGAGCTCGTTCAGTTGCTTCATCAGCTTGACCAGCTCTTCGGCGATGCCGTAGTTGCGGCGGGGAGCCGCGGCCTCTTCCTGCGCGATGTCGTTCAGCACCTGGCTGATCTCCTCGCGGGCCCTGGGCGATGCGATCGCGAGCAGGCGGGCGCGCACTGTATCCTTGGCGCGCTGCAACAGGTCGCGCAGCAGCTTGGCCGGAATATCGATGCGCAGCCCGAGAATCTCGACCAGCTCGTCGTCGCCTTCGGCGCGGGCGACGATCGAGGAATAGCCGTTGTCGGAGAACTGCGCGCCGGCGTTCTTGGCAAGACGCCGGATCACCTTGTCCTCGCCGCGGTCGATGATCACGTCGGTAACGGACGCCGGCAGGTTTTCCCGCGCCGAGATTGCGAACAGATGGTCCTGGCCCTTGCTGGCGGCGATCTCGCGCAGCGCGTCGTTCGAGAGGCGGCTGGAGTGGGTCAGCACGTCGCCGGCGACGCTGATGTCGTCGTCCCAGGCGAGGTGCTGAATCACCTCAAACGGCGCGTAGTCGAGCGGCGCGAGCCGCTTGCTGAGCTCCGCTCGCGCACGCGTCTCGACGCGCGCGACGAGCAGGCAAAGCACGTCGTCGAACACCTTGACCTGTTCATCGTTGAGACGGTCGCCGTCGTTCAGGAACAGATCGGTGACCTGCCGCAGCGTCTGCACGCGCTTGGCGGACGTCCCGTCCCGGACCGCATCCTCGAGTTCGGCAATAATCGATTGTGACGCCTGTTGCGCCATCGATGGGCAACCTTGTTTTTGTTGAATGACACCTATCCGTGCACCATGCAGGGCGCGGTCTTACACCTGCGTTAAGGAGGAACCCGGTGCAAATACGGGTGCATCGCATCCTTAACGGGCCGCGACCGGACAGGGCTCAATTGGTGCTTTCGCTAC
The DNA here is from genome assembly GCF_054057015.1 of Bradyrhizobium sp. JR3.5. Classification (NCBI taxonomy): domain Bacteria; kingdom Pseudomonadati; phylum Pseudomonadota; class Alphaproteobacteria; order Hyphomicrobiales; family Nitrobacteraceae; genus Bradyrhizobium; species Bradyrhizobium sp. JR3.5. The sequence continues at coordinate 72,960 of NZ_JBSRYV010000002.1, read as the reverse complement.
AATGGCCGTGCGTCTTAAGAGATTGTTTAGGACGATGCGTGCCGCGTGACGGCGAAGATGTCGATCGAGGCGGCGCGCCCGCGCAGCTGCGTCGAGCCGAGCGGCTCGATGGCAAAATCCGGGTCCGAGGGCAGCAGGCGAAGCAGTTCGCCCGATATCAGCAGCGGCCGGCCGGCCTCCTTGCAATGCGCCTGCAGCCGCGCCGTGACGTTCACGGTATCGCCGAAATAGGCGATCTGCCGCCGCGAGTCGCCGCATTCGCCGATGACGACCGGGCCGGCATGCATCCCGGCGCGGAACGCCGGCACCACGCCGAACTCCTTGCGATAATGGTCGGCCCGCTTGGCGAGGCGGTCCTCGATCGCGAACACACAGTCGAGATAGCGCTGCGACGGCTGGCCCGTGTCGGCTGGCCAGGTCACGATGACCTCGTCGCCGACATAGGCATGAACCTCGCCGCCCATGCGCCACGATCGGCTCGTCGATGTCGAAGAAGAAGCGCGTCAAGAGCTCCTGCACGCGCACCTCGCCCATCGCCTCCGCCAGCGACGTCGAGCCGACCAGGTCGAGGAACAGCAGCACGCGCTCCTCGCGCCCCGGGCGGCGATAGCGTCCGAGCACGACGCTGAGCAGCGTCCGTCCACCAATCATCCGGACCAGCTCATAGATCATCGTGATCGGGACTGACATCAGGAGGCCGACGCCGATGATCTTCAGGAAGGTGTCGCGAACCCACTTCGCCTCGAGCCCATGCCCGTACAGAACGATCTCCAGCACAACAGCCGAGATTGCGACGACGACGGCCAGGATGACGGAGCGCGCGACGAGCTCGACGATCAGCGGCTGCCGCCGCAGCCAGCCGCCGCGTGCGACCAGATAGAGATGCGTCGCCCAGACGATCAGGCTGATGGCGGCACCCTCGAGTGCGCTGCGCAGATAGTTCGCGACCGAGGCCTCGTCGGACTCGTCGAAGGCGTAGCGGAACAGCCCGCCGACGAGCAAGCCGAACACGGCCAAAACGACTGCGGGCGTCACGGTCCGCCGCATGAATACCTCCATGCCCCTGAAATATCCTGCAGGGATCGGGAAGGCCAGCCGCGGTGCGACCGATATGAACGGGATGGGCTACGGCCGCACTAACGTATGGCCTTACGGGGTCCATCGGAAAGGGAAGGCGGCATGAAATCGGCTCTCACGACAGGCGTGTTCAGGCTCGGGTCCTTGGTTGCGGCCATTTTCATCATCGCCACCTCGTCGGCCTGGGCCGGCGATCAGGGCGATCCCGAACAGTCCTGCGACGGCAATACCTACCAGATGGTCGAGTGCCTCAAGGCCAAGACCGCGCAATGGGACAAGCGGATGAATGTCGCCTATCAGCAGGCGCTGAAGGATGCCGCCGGCGACAAGCAGCGCGAACAGCTGCGCACCGCGCAACGGTTATGGATCCAGTACCGTGACGCGAATTGCCTGTACTACGACCTCGGCGAGGGCACCATCGCCCGCCTCGACGCCGGCGAATGCATGCGCAGCATGACCGAAATCCGTGCCAAGGAACTGGAGAATCTCGGCCATCAGTGAGCCATCTTCCGGTGCCAGGACTTGGTCATGACTGACGGAAAGAGCCAGAACGAACTGACCCAGCTTGCGGAGGAGGCGCTGCGCGCCCAGCCCGGCTGCGAGACCGCCCGCGTGCCGGCGGTTGCCGCGCTGCCCGATGGGCAGGTCGGGCGCAACTGGGAGATTCCGAACGTCGTGCTCGGCGACAGCCTGATCAGCGACGTCGACCGCGCGGTGCTATCGGTGCATCGCCGGCTCGGCCGCCAGTTTCACCTGGTGTGATCCGATCTGACCCGGTCGCGCCTCAGCTCGCCTGTGCCTGACGCGGCGCAGGCCGCGCGGCCATGCTGATCATCCTGAGCGCAAACACCGTGGCGAGCGGCACGAGGAACAGCGCGTGGGGCGGCATCTCGGGAATCCGCTTGCCGAACGAGACCGTGAACTGCAGCAGCAGATAGTAGCCGCCGATCAGATGCAGCCTGCGCCAGGCGCGCGGGCCCAGCAGCGCAGCCGTGCGATCGAACGAGGTCGCGGTCAGCGCGATGATGGCGAGATAGCCGATACCGCCGAAGATATAGGAAAAGATAGAGGTTGCGGCGGCGAAGCCGGCCGGATCGAGCATTGCGAACGCGGTGATCGCGACCGCGTGGATGGCGTGCGAGGCGGCGAAGGTGACGCCCAGATAGCGGCGGTCGCGGCGCTGCCAGTGCGTCCAGGCGTTCGGCCAGAGCCGTGCCAGCGCCGCCGCGGAGAAGGCGAGGCAGAACAACAGCAGCGAGGTCCGCGCCGTGAAGCGGATCACCATCCGCACGCCGTCGACCTCGAACTGCCGCATCGCGGCGATCCAGATCGAAAGCCCGATCAGGGTCAGTGTGAGCAGGCCGAACAGCCGCCAGCCCTCCAACCAGTTTCGACGCGTCGCCATATCCCGCCTCCTACCGTTGATGTAATCGCCAGTTACATTTCGCGATGGAGCGCGGTCAATCCGTGTAATCGCCGCTTACATTCACAAGCGGGTGATGCTAGAGATGCGCCATGCGCCGCCCCGCCAAAAACCCGCCGATCGGACGCCGGCCCGCCAAGCCGCGTCCGGCCGTCGGGGCGCGGGCGCCGGCGGCCAAGCCCTATCATCATGGCGATCTCCGCCGCGTACTGATCGATGCGGCCATGCAGCTGGTCGGCGAGGGCGGGCCGGAGGCGGTCAGCGTTCGCGAGGCCGCCCGCCGCGCCGGGGTTTCGCCGGGTGCGCCGTTCCGGCATTTCCCGAGCCGGGATGCCCTGATGAATGCGGTGGCGGAGGAGGCGCAGCGCCGCTTCCGCGCCGAGATCGAGACAGCGCTGGCCGATGCACCGTCAGGCAATCCGCTCGGCCGCTTCCGCTGCCTTGGGATCGCCTATCTGCGCTGGGCGATGAGGAACCCGACCCATTTCGAGGTCATCTCCAGCCGCCGCTTCTTCGACCACGACCGCTCGGCTGGCGTTTCCAGCGACAATGCGGAGTTGATCGGCCTCACCGAGCGCACGCTGGCGGAGGCGTTTTCGGCCGGTCAGCTTGCGGCGCGTGATCAGAAGCAGGTCCAGATCGCCGGCCGCGCCCTGGTCTACGGTTTTGCGCGGATGCATATCGACGGCCATTTGCCGCGTTGGGGCGTTGGCGAAGCGGAGGCCGAGCAGATGGCCGCTGACATCGTCGACCTCTTCATCGCCGGCATTGCAAGGCCTGCGGCGAAGGTCTGAGGCTCGCCGTGCCGGCCGGGCAAATTCATTGCGCGTTCATGACGATTCAATTACGTTTTTATGACACGGCGCAGACTCCGGCTGTGCCGTGTGCCTCCTGGCCTTTGCCAGTCAAGGCCGTGGCATTGCGCCGGGTTGTATTGCGTCCCACCCATGGCGCCCGCGCCTCAGCAAAACTCTTCCGTCGCCGCGCTGGCCGGCGGTCTCGCCGCGATCGGCGTCTGGCGGTTGATGGCGGTCGCCACCCCGCATCTCGGCACGCTGATCCTGATGCTGCGGACCGAGACCGATTTCGGCTCGCGGCTCTGCTTCCTGCTGGCCTGGGGAATCCTCAACTTCCTGTTCATCGCGCTGCTGCGCAGGCCGGCGCTGTCAGGCGCGCTGTCGCTGACGCTGGTCGTGGTGCTGGTGCTGCTGTCGCGGTTCAAGCACGACGTGGTGCAGATGACCGCGAACTTCGTCGACCTGATGGTGATCGATCGCGACACCGCGGCGTTCCTGCTCACGATCTTTCCGAACCTGCGCTGGTCGATCATCGGCGCCGGCCTCGTCACGCTGCCCTTGATGTATGCGCTGTGGTGGCTCGATCCGTTCCGCATCCGCCGCCTGCCGGCCGCGGCCGCCTGCCTTGCCTGCACCGCCGCGCTCTCGGGCTACGCCTTCGCCTGGCCGGATGAAGCCTGGCGCGGCTATTACGACGACGGCTATCTGTCGAAATTCGCGCGCTCCGGCGTGACGGCGGTGTCGGACTTTGTCGCCTATGGCTTCATGGAGTCGGACCCGAGCGCGAGCGATCAGCTCAAGATGCCGCTGGTCGACGCCTGCCACCCCGCCGGTCGGCGGCCGAACATCATCATGATCCATGATGAATCGAGCTTCGACATCCGCGCCGCGTCCGGCGTCAAGGTTCCGCCGGGCTATGGCGGCCAGTTCAAATCCTACGACGGTGTCGAACGCAAATTCCTCGCCGAGAGCAATGGCGGGCCGAGCTGGTTCACCGAGTACAACGTGCTGGCGGGATTGTCCTCGCGCTCGTTCGGCCGGTTCGCCTATTTCGTCACCCGCATCGCATCGGGCCGGGTCGAGCGCGGCCTGCCGCTGGCGCTGCACCGCTGCGGCTACGACACGCTATCGCTCTATCCGGCGTTCGGCGCCTTCATGAGCGCGCGCAGCTTCCAGACCACGACCGGCATCCAGCAATTCTACGACGCGCATGACCTGCATGCGAAGGACGTCGAACCCGACAGCTTCTTCTACGACAAGGCGCTGAAGCTGATGGCCGAGCAGAAGACGCTCAGCACGCCGCTGTTCACCTTCGTCTATCTCGCCGCCAACCATTTCCCGTGGGAGAGGAAATTCCGTCCCGAGCTGCTGCCGGCATGGAAGCGGCCGGGCAACTCGCCGTCGGTCGACGAATATCTGCGCCGGCAGGCGATGAGCGCCAGCGACTATGCCGGCTTTGTTGCCGCATTGAAGAAGAAGTTTCCGGCGCAGCCGTTCTTGATCGTGCGCTACGGCGATCATCAGCCGGAGTTCTCGCCGCAGCTGCTCGATCCCGGGCTCGACGAGGCCGGCATCGGCAAGAAGCTGATGGATTATGATCCGCGCTACTACGCGACCTATTACGCGATCGACGCCATCAACTTCGAACCGGTGAAGAGCCAGGCCGTGATGGACACGATCGACGCCGCCTATCTGCCGCTGGTGATTCAGGAAGCCGCGGGCATTCCGCTCGATCCATCGTTCGAGGAGCAGAAGGCCATCATGCTTCGCTGCAACGGCGCGTTCTATTCCTGCAAGGACGGCGCGGAGGCGCGCCGCTTCAACCGCCTGCTGATCGACGCAGGGATCATCAAGGGATTGTGAGACGCAACATGCGTCCCCCGCCGTCATTGCGAGCGAAGCAATCCATCCATCGGCATGCGCGGGACGATGGATTGCTTCGTCGCTTCAGCGCAAAATTGCTTTGCAATTTTGTCGCGAGCTCCTCGCAATGACGATGGGGTTATTTCGGCCCGATCTTCTCCCACAACCAGCGCGCCACGGCGTCGGGCGACGATGATGCGTCGTTGCCCGACGCGCGCAGGTTGGCCTCGCGCATCGCGGCGATGCCGATCTTGCCGACCAGCGGCCGCAGCGCCCCTTTGAGAGTCTCGTCGTCGCGCCGCTTTGGCGACAGCAGCACGATCGCGTCATAGGGCGGGATCGCGTGCCTGTCGTCCGCGAGCGCAACCAGGTCGTATTTCGCGATCAGCCCGTCGCTGGTGTAGCCCGCGATGACGTCGACCTCGCCGGAGGCAACCGCGGCATACATGAAGTCCGGCTGCATCTGACGCTGGGCGCGGAACGTCAGCCCATACGCCTTCTGGATGCCGGCCCATTCCGGCCGCGAGAAGAATTCATAGTCGCCGGCGATCGACATCGTCGCGGCGTGCGACGCGAGGTCGGCGATCGAATGGATGCCGAGCTGATCGGCGCGCTTCTTCGGCATCACCAGCGCATAGGCGTTCTCGAAGCCGAGCTCGCCGAACAGCGTGATGTCTTGCCTGGCCAGCGTCGTCTTCAGTTCGCCCAGCAGCTCGCCGCGGGGCCTGATGTCGGTGTGGTGGAACTGGTTCGCCCACAGCGTGCCGGAATAGTCGACATAGACGTCGATATCGCCGGCCGCGAGCGCATCAAAGATCACGTTGGAGCCGAGGCCGGCGCGGGTCGTCGTCGGCAGCCCGGCCGCTTGCAGCCGTTGTGCCATCAGCGCCGACAGCACATATTGCTCGGTGAACGTCTTGGCGCCGACGACGTAGCGCGCCTGCGGCCGCGCGATCGCGGGCACCAGCGTCGCCGCGATCAGGGCGGCGATGCCGAGCCCGCCGAGTGCGGTCCGGACGCGGCTGCGATTGCGCAGGCCATTCTCGATCAGCGCCAGCAATTGGTCGACGACCAGTGCGAGCACGGCGGCGGCGAAGCAGCCGAACAGCACGAACACCCAGTTCTGGGTCTGCAGCCCCGCGAAGATGTAGTTGCCGAGGCTGGTCTGGCCGATCGGCGTCGACAGCGTCGCGGTGCCGATCACCCACACCGCGGCGGTGCGGATCCCCGCCATCATCACCGGCAGCGCCAGCGGAAGCTCGACCATGGTGAGCGATTGCCGCGGCGTCATGCCGACGCCTTGGGCAGCCTCCAGCACCGCCGGATCGACGCCGGAGAGGCCGGTGATGGTGTTGCGCAACACCGGCAGCATCGAATAGAGCGCGAGCGCCAGCACCGCCGGCAGGAAGCCGAAGGCGGAGAAGCTGAAGCCGAGCCACGCCGCGGTCAGCGCCGTGAGCGCCAGCAACAACGGATAGAACAGCGCGAGCAAAGCGAGCCCGGGCACCGTCTGCACGATGCTGGCAAGCCCGAGCAACGTGCCGCGCAGCACCGGCCGGTTGCGCGCGATGAGCGCAAGCGGCAGGCTGATCAGAAGTCCGAGCGCCAGCGCGGCGACGCTGACCCGGACATGGTTGCCGAGATAGTCGGGCAGATGCGCAAGCGCCTCGCTCCAGCGTGGATCGCTCATGCCGTGCCGTCCCGCGGCAGCAACGCGCCCAGCCGTTCCGCCTGTCGACGCGGCGTACGCAAGAGTTCGCCGACATAGGCGTCGGTGTTGGCCGCGAGCTCCGCCGGCGTGCCCAAAGCGAGCAGCTTGCCGCCACGCATCACCGCGACACGATCGGCCAGCAGCAGCGCCTCGGTCATGTCGTGGGTGATCATGACCGTGGTCAGGGCGAGCTCGCGATGCAGTCTGCGATAATCGTCGCCGAGCGCGTCGCGGGTCAGCGGATCGAGCGCGCCGAACGGCTCGTCCATCAGCACGATGCGCGGCTTCGCCGCCAGCGCACGCGCGACGCCGACGCGTTGGCGCTGGCCGCCGGAGAGTTCGTGCGGCAGGCGGTCGCGATGTTGCGCGCGGTCGAGCCGCACGAGGTCGAGCAGTTCATCGACCCGCGCCGAGATCTCGGCCTGCGGCCAGCCGAGCAGCGTTGGCGTGATGCCGACATTGCCGGCGACGGTGAGATGCGGAAACAGTCCGCCGCTCTGGAAGACATAGCCGATGCGGCGCCGCAGCAGGATCGGGTCGATGCGGCTGACGTCCTCGCCCTCGACCGCGATCCGGCCGCGGTCGGCCTCGATCAGGCGGTTGGCCAGCCTGAGCAGCGTCGTCTTGCCGGAGCCCGAGCCGCCGACAACAGCCAGGAATTCACCCTCGGCCACGTCAAGCGAGACGTCGTCGACCGCTACCACGCGACCATTGTCAAAACTCTTGCCGACATGCGCGTAGGCAATCAGCGACGTTGCGGGCATTCTCGGGCCATTCCTGGGCGACCTCACGTCTCACCATCGTGAACGACAGTGATAGCCCATAAAATGGACTTTGACTCGAGGTGCACGCGCCTGCATCACGCGGTTTCGCAGGCTGTTCCAGTCGGGCGCGCGAAGCGGGTCAGCCCCTTCGGGGGCTGTGAGCACACATCACACTTCGTTCTTGGGTACGTATTTGCCCATGATGCACTTATAGCTCTGCAACCGCCAATCGTGATACGGCCCCTTGGCGAGCCAGTCGGCGATGCCGATCTGGGCACTCACAGCGCAGGCGCCCATGGTGATGCCGGATTGGTCGCTATTGGTGACGACCTTTTCCATGCAGAGCTGAGCATTGCAAAGGATGGCGACGAGCGTAACAAGCATGATGGTCTTTATCCGTAAGATTAACCCGGCTGAACCGAATCATGCACGGTTCATGCCATTATCAGCGGTTTTGGTGCCGCAGCCGGCAAGACCGGGAAAGTACGGCGGAACGAATGACGCGCTCGCCGGCGCGTAGCCGCACGCCCGCAGATGCGCTATAGTTCTGCCCAACTACGACGTGAGATCGGGGCGAGCGAGGAACGTTGCGCGGTCGGGGCTGCATCGATGATGACGTTACCTGAGTTGGCGGCAGGTGCTTTGGAGAAGTTTCTCTCCACGCACGTTAGCCGCACCTTTGGGGCCTCGCAGGCGCGCTTCGGCGAACTCCTGCCGGCCGCAGCCCGCATTGCGCTTGAATGCATCGGCAACAGCGATGCGCTCTACCACAATGTCGAGCACACCATGCTGGTCACGCTGGCCGGGCACGACATCATCCGCGGTCGCGCGTTGCACACCCATGTCACCGCGGAGGATTACACCCACACGATCATCGCCTGCCTGACGCACGACATCGGCTATGTGCGCGGCCTGCTGAAGGGCGACGGACCGGATGGTTATGTAATCGATGCCTCCGGCAAGAAGGTCGTGCTGCCGCGCGGCTCGTCGGATGCCGGCCTGATGCCGTATCACGTCGACCGCTCGAAGCTCTATGTGCTCGACAGGCTCGAGGCCGTCCTCCCGCTCGATCGCGAACGTGTCGCGCGCAACATCGAAGGCACGCGGTTTCCGGCACCCGAAGGCCTGCAATATGACGACGAGGCGGCGATCGTCCGGGCCGCCGATTTCATCGGACAGCTCGGCGATCCCAACTACATCAGGAAAGCCAACGCGCTCTATCACGAGTTCGAGGAAGTCGGCATCAACCGCCAGCTCGGCTATGAATCGCCGGCCGATATCGTCGACCGCTATCCGCAATTCTACTGGAATATGGTCGCGCCGCACATCCAGGGCGCCATCAACTGCCTGAACATGACGGCAAGCGGCCGTCAGTGGATCGCGAACCTCTACAGCAACGTCTTCCGCGCCGAGCGCGAGGTCACCCTGTCCGGCCCGCAAATCTGACGCACGGCACCAGCGGCGCGGCCTTTCAGCACGGCTCGCCTGCATTCCCCGGTCGTTTGCGGGACGTCCACATTTCGGCCTGCTTCATCGTTGCACAGTCCGTGGAAATCGGCGACCTTGCGCCATGGACCTCTCCATCGACCGTGTTCTCGATCGTTCCAGCATGATCTACCGTTTCGCTCAATTGATTGCGATTGCTATCGTGTGCTGGCCTGCGCTCGCCGTTGCCGCCGGCCCGGTCTACGACGTCGACCTGTATGCGTTGATGTCAGGTACCTGCCGCAATGTCACGGTCGCCGGCCGCAGCTATACCTGCAAGGCGGTGGCCTACTTCCACACCCTGCGCGGCCGTTCCGAATTCACCGTCGTGCTCGACGATCCCGCCGACAAGAGCCATATCGTCTCGTTCTCCGGCGAGAGCACCGAGCGCACCCAGGACAATCTGTTCGAGCTCGCGGTCGACCGCATGTTGCTGAAGTCGAGCGACCGTCCGCGTGTCGATGGTCTGCCGGTGCCGCTGGTCGAGATGTCGACAGGCTCCTGCCGCCAGGTCGGAAGCTTCATCACGCGGCAGGTGTCGACCATCACCTGCGCCGCCACCGACCAGAACGGCAAGCGGTACGAGCTGAGCTTCGAGTCGGATGGCTCGCCGATCACCTTGCGCCGGCTGCGGCAATCGACGCTGCCGTCGGAACGGCAACTGGCACGCCAGATCGCACAGCTCGAATGCCGCCTCAAGGCGCGGGCCGCGCAGGTTCTTCCGCGGGACACCACGGCCTTCATGATCCGTTGTCTTGGTGAGGACGACGGCAAGCCGGCCGGCGAGCAGCGATAGCCGCGCGCCCGGCGTTCCGGAGCGAGCTTGAGGAGAATTCGATGCGCTTGAAATTCATCATCATCGCCGCCATCGGCGTCGGCATCGCCGGGCCCGCCGCCGCGCAAATGTACGATCCGAATTATCCGGTCTGCATGGGAGTCTATGGCGGCAGGCTGACGCCCGAGTACATCGATTGTAGCTTCACGTCGCTTCCGCAATGCCAGGCAACGGCCTCGGGACGATCGGCGACATGCTCGGTCAATCCCTTCTACAATGGTCCAAAAAAGCCGACCAGGGAGCGGGGTCAGCGACCGCGTCAGCCTGTCAACTAGCGCGCCGTCGCGTCGCTGGCGCAGTTGACTAACTCCGGCGGTCGTGGGGAAACCTTCCTAGCGACAAGGGGGACACCGATGCGCCTGAAACTGTTCGCGATCGCCGCAGCTGCGGTCGCCCTGGCCGGACCTGCCGCCGGGCAGGCCTACGATCCGAACTATCCGGTATGCATGCACGTCTTTCAGGGCAAGTACGGCGGAAGCTACATCGATTGCAGCTTCACCTCGATCCCGCAGTGCCAGGCGTCGGCGTCGGGCCGGGGTGCGATGTGCTCCGAGAATCCCTTCTTTACGCCGCCGCCACCTCCGAAGCGCCGGGCGCACCGCGGACGGCATCGTGCCCACTGATGTGGGAACACCAGGCAGCTCGAATGCCTGCCGTCAGACCGGCACGTTCAAGGCGTCGTAGGTGAACAGCCAATCATAGCGCTCGCGCACCCGGTCCGGTTGCCATTCGCGCGAGACATAGGCGTCGGCGCCTTCAGCGTCGGCGAGCGCCGGATTGTGGAAGCGCCTGGTATTCTCGGCGGACTTCATCACGATCATATTCGTCCGCGTCAGCCGCGCGGCCTGATAGCGCTGCAGCGCCTCTTCGGGCGGGAAGCATTCGACGCAGCGTGCCAGCACCATGCCGTCCTCGATCGCCATGTTGGCCCCTTGGGCCAGGAACGGCAGTGTCGGATGCGCGGCGTCGCCGAGCACGCAGGCCCGCCCCACGGCGAAGCGACCGAGCGGATCGCGGCCAAGCAATGCCCATTTGTAGGGAATATCGAGGTTGTCGATGATGGTGTGGATATCCGGATTCCATCCGGCAAAAGCAGCGCCGCAGGCCTCCCGCGTGCCGCGTTCGGTCCACGATTCGACCGACCAGCTCTCGCCCTCGAAGATGCCGACGAAGTTCAACAACTCGCCGCGGCGAACCGGATAGGTGATGACATGGCCGCCCGGACCGACCCAGTTGGTGCCGACGTCGCGCCTGAGGCTCGCCGGTAGCCGCTGCATCGGGACCAGGCCGCGCCAGGCGGCCACACCTGAGAAGAATGGCTTTGTGTCGCCACCGATCTGCCGGCGAATCTCGGAGTGCACGCCGTCGGCGCCGATCACGACGTCGCCGCGGCGCCGCTCGCCATTGGCGAGATGCAGCCAGATGCCGTCACCATCCTCGTCAAAGCCGGCGCAGCGGCTGTTGAGATGCAGGCGTCCCGGTGCCCGTGCACTGAATGCGTCGAACCAGCACGCGGTGACAGTCGCCACGATGCACCATCCAGTAGGGCGCGCCATAGATTGCTCGCGAAGAGGCGCCGAGGTCGAACAGCTTCCAGGTCCGCCCGGTGCTGAACAGCCGGATCTCCTTGCCCGAGGGCTCGCAAGCGATCGCCTGCATTTGTTGCTCGAGGCCGAGGGCAATCAGGACCCTTGTGCCGTTGGCGCTGAGCTGGACGCCGGCGCCGAGCTCGCGCAGCTCCGATGCCTGTTCGAAGATCTCAACCTCGATCCCCCGTTGCAGCAGCGACAGCCCCGCGACGAGGCCACCGATCCCGGCGCCGGCAATCAGGACTTTTGGCCTGCGGTTTGCGCTCACGCGATCCATCCGCCGCTATCTGCGCGTGACAAGGAAGTCATCGGTGAACTCGCCGCGCGAGACCTTGACCGGGATTTCGCCCTCGCTGCCGATCTCGACGAGCTCCGAGCCGGACTTGTTATCCTCAGGCGTCAGGAGTTCGATGCGCTCGGCGATCCGCTCCGCCTGCCAATCCGTCAGCTTCCAGGCAAACCGTCCGCCGAGATCGCGCATGCCGAATTCCTCGTCGGCGGGCGCCAGCACCACCTCGTTGCGCGAGACCGCGCCGGGAATACGCTCCGCCACGGCAACGGCCTGCGGGTTCTCGGCAAAGCGCCGCAACAGCCTTGCCAGCGCGGCAAGATCGGCGGCCTCGCCGAGGAACAGAAAAAGCGGATGGAAATCGCTCGGCATGTATTCAAATCGCAGCATGATCGATGGTCCGTTGGCTGGAACTAGTCGCTGAGAACCTCTACGACGTCCTGGGCATGGCAAAGCTCCACCGTGCCGACATCGCCCGGACGGGCAGGGGACTCCAGATAGCGCACTTGCAGCCACTGGCCGTCGTCCATGTTCTCCACCACCTCGGCGACGACGCCCGCCTCCAGTTTGAGCCGCGTCCCCACCTTGATCGCCGTCACGTCAATCATCGCACCACACCTTGCTCAGAAGAACGTGGTGAGATTTTTGGCCAGCAGGATATTCTGTTCAAGCAATATCTCGCGCCTCGCGATCTTCCAGGCGTTGTCGGTCAGGCGCAGCGTGTCGTTGCGGCGGCCGACGAAGATGTAGGTCTCGTACTCGACGCGGTTCTGATAGACGAGGAAGCGGCTGGTGACATCGAGCTCGCGCGCCGCGCCGATATCCGGCCGCGCGCCCTTGATCTGCACGTTGCTGACCATGTGCGTGATCCGCGACAGCGGCTCTTCCGCGTAATGCACGCCGGTCAGGATCTGTTCGACCCGTTTGGTCAACGTCCATTTGTCCTCGTCGAACCAGCTGATGCCTTCGCCGCGTTTGGTGTTTTCGCGTGTGGCCTGCTGGCCGAACTTCACATTGCGCCGGATCGGCATGAAGTAGCTGACGTCCTCGGCGAGCAGCTCGAGCCAGTCGCGGAAGCGCCGGTCATCGAGCAGGTCGGCCTCGTGGTAGTAGAAATCCTCGACATCGGCCTTCAGGCGGTAATAGGCCGCCGATCGTTCGATCGCGGCGCCGGCAAGGTGCGCTTGCTTGTCGTGATCCTGAACACTCGTCGTCATCGGTATCTCCTCTTCAGGGATCGCGGGTTGTCAGGTTGCCGGAGCGGGCGGAATCGGTCCGCCTTGTTGCGCGAAGCAGCCGACGTCGATCACGGTGCCGGACAGCGTTTCGGCTTCCGGCGACAGCAGGAAGGCCACGACATTGGCGATGTCGTCGCCGCTAGCGACCCGGCCCGCGGCGGTGCCGGGCGCGCCCTTGCCGAAGCGCGCGGCGTCGCCACCGACCCGGCCAAGGCTCATGCCGCTGACGATGCCGCCGCCACCGGGGATCACGGTGTTGACGCGGATGCGCTGGTGGAAGAAGTCGTAGGCCATCGCCGCGCTCAACGCGACGACGCCGCCCTTGCTCGCGCTGTAGACCGCCATGTTCGGCTTGCCCCAGCCGGCGCCGGATCCGATGTTGACGATCGAGCCGCCGCCCTGCGCGATCATGTGGGGGACTGCCGCGCGACTGGTGAGATACGGTCCCTTCAGATTGACGGCGATAATGCGATCGAACAGTGCCTCGTCGGTGTCGAGCACGGTGCCGAGCGGACCGATCGCGGCGTTGTTGACGACGCCGTCGATGCGGCCGAACCGCGCCATGGCCTGTGCGACCACTCTGCCGACATCGCCCGATTGCGACACATCGGCTTCCGTCAATTCGGCGGAGAGGCCTTCGCGATCGAGCTCTTGGCGCAGGGCCGGAATGGCGTTCTGTGCGGTGCTCGAGACCTGTGGCGCCTCGAGGCCGAACGCCACCACCGCATGGCCGCGGCGGGCGAGGCCGAGGGTGATCGCGCGGCCGATGCCGAAGGTGCCCCCGCTGACGAGGACGGTTTTTCGGGGCGCGGTCATTCTGCGGCCTCCCGGCTGCCCGCGGGGGATCCAAGCAACTCGTGCCAGTCGCCGCCCTGCATGTAGGTGGTCCAGCGGCGGTAGAAGCCGCGCGCGATCTGCTCGGTGACTTGCGTGGAGACATCGCCGCCGAGCGGATGATCGGTGACGTAGGCGCCCATCGACTGCTGATAGTTGAAGGGATAGCGCCGCGCGACCGTGCCGGTGCTCGCGGCGGTCGCATAGAGCCAGTTCTCCATGTCGTCCTGCTCGGTCATGCCGGCCGGGCCGGAGTAGCGCATGTAGTAGTGGCGCAGATAGTCCTTGGCTTCCTGTGGTGCGTCCTTGTCGACCAGGAAGAAGCGCCAGCCTTCGGTCGAGGTCGGGCTGTGCGGATGCCAGGCGCAAAGTCCGCGCGGCTGACGACCGTGATAGGAGGTGTTGGGGAAGATCGTGCCGACGAAGGGCAGCAGCCGCGCGCCTTCGCCGAGCCGCCGCTTGCGCTCCTCGAAACAGTGCCGGAAGTATTGTTCGAGGATCGGATTGTCGAGGAAGGACTCGGTGTATTCGTTGGCTTCCGGCTGGATCGCGCTCCTGTGCACGCCGTGGCCTCCCGGAAAACTGATCCAGACGTGCTGTGCCTTCTCCAGTTCGTCGTCGCGGCGGCCCTTCTTGCCGGCCGCGGCGCTCGGCCCGATGCCGATCAGATCGACCGAGCGGTGGCTCGGATTGTGATAGGTGTCGCCGAGGAAATTCTCGGCGGCGAATTTCCAATTGGCCGGGAATACCCATTTGTGGACGCCGATCACCTCGGAGCCGCCCTCGCGGCCGTCGCGGCAGTCGAGCGCCTGGTCGAGGTGGATCCTGGCATCGCCGAGATAGGTGATGAAGTCGGGCGCATCCTTGTCCCAGGTCGCCCAGATCGAGCCCTTGTAGTTGCAGAGCTTCGCCACCGAGACCAGCGAGTTGGCCTCGCGGTCGAGCACGCCGTCATAGAGCGTCCGGTGCAGCGGAACACCCTGCAGCTTGCCGTCTGTGGTGTAGGTCCAGCTGTGATACGGGCAGGTGAACAGCGAGGTGTTGCCCTGCTCGTAGCGGCACACCTTCATGCCGCGGTGCCGGCACGAATTCAGGAAGACGTGGATCTCGCCTTTCTTGTCGCGGCAGAGGATGACGGATTCCTCGCCCATCCGCGAGGTGTAGAAGTCGCCGGGATTGGGCACAAGGCTTTCGTGCCCGACCAGCAGCCAGGCGCGCGTGAAGACCTTGTCGAGTTCCTGCCGGTAGATGTCGGCGTCCACGAAGATCTCGCGGCTGATGAAGCCACCCTTGACGTCAACAAGTTGATCGAAATCGTTGCGAAGCGGCATCGGCTCCTCCTTAGTTCTTGCATGCGCGACCGTGCGTCGCGGCGAATGGTGGTGCGTCCTATTTGTCAAGCTTGCAGCCGCCCGTTCCCTCGGAGCGGAACGCCTTGTCGCCGGGAATGACCGCGATCTTCTGGTAGTAATCCCAGGGATATTTGCTCTCGTCCGGCTTCTTCACGCGATAAAGCGACAGGTCGTAGACGACGCGGCCGTCTTTGCGGATGTGCGCGGGGCGGCCGAAGAAATCGACCGGCAGCTTGCGCATCTCGGCATTCACCGCCTTGGCCTCGTCGCTGCCGCCGGCCTCGATCGCCTTCAGATAGTGGCGCACGGCGGCATAGGTCGCCGCTTGCAGCTTGGTCGGCTCGCGTTTCTCGATCTCGATGAAGCGCTTGGCAAAGGCGCGGGTGCCGTCGTCGTCATCCCAATAATATTGGGACGCGATGTACATGCCCTGCGCGTCGCGCAGGCCGATCGAATGGACGTCGGAGATGAAGGTCAGCATGCCGACGATGGTTTGCCCACCCTGTTGCAGGCCGAATTCGTGGGTCTGCTTGACCGCGTTGACGGTGTCGGCGCCGGTGCCGGCCAGTGCCACCACCTTGGCGCCGGAATTCTGCGCCGCCAGCAGGAAGGACGAGAAGTCGGTGGTGTTGAAGGGATAGCGTACCGCGCCGACGACCTTGCCGCCGGCATCGGTCACCGCGCGCGAAGCATCCTTCACCATGGCGGTGCCGAACGAATAGTCGACCGCAACGAAGAACCATTCCTTGCCGACGCGGCGGCTCAGCTCGCCGACCAATCCGGCCGACAGTGCGTAGGTGTCGTCGGCCCAATGCGTGATGACGGGCGAGCATTTGTCGCCGGTCAAATCGGAGGTCGCGGCGCCCGAGACCAGCGCGGTCCGGTTGCTCTGTGTCGCGAGCCCGGCGACGGCGAGGCCGACCGAGCTGACCGCAAGGTCGGTCACCGCGTCGACATGCTCGACGTCGAACCATTGCCGCGCGATCCCGACTGCGACGTCGGGCTTGTTCTGGTGATCGGCCGAGATGATCTCGATCGGCTTGCCCAGCACCTTGTTGTGAAAATCCGCAGCGGCAAGCCTGGCGGCGGTCACCGAGCCCGGCCCGCCGAGATCGCGGCCGCTGCCGTAATCGCCCAGGACCGCAATCCGCACCACGCCGTCGGAGATGCCCGAGCCATCGGGCGCGGCATATGCCAGCGACGTCGAGAGCATCAGCACGGCGATCGCAGACCAGCTGCGCGTGGCGTCTGTCTGAAGCAATTCCAATCCTCCGTCATTTTTAGTATGTCCGTCTGATGGACATTATTCTCATAATATGATAGTATCCATGCGGGCCGATTGGTCAAGCGCGCGGGATGCAGCGCGCCCTGCCGAATTTGCGGATGTGGACGGATGGCGAAGAAACCGAAGGCGGAAGCTCACGACGCGGAGCAGGGGGTGTCAGGCGTGCGCGCGGTCGACCGCGCGATCGCGATTCTGCAATGTTTCACCCCCGATCAGCCGGCGATGAGCGTGATCGAGATCCAGAAGCGCGTCGGGCTGAGCCGGCCGACGCTCTATCGTCTGCTGCAGACGCTGGCGCAGCGCGACCTGATCCAGGCCGAAGGCGATCCGCAGCGCTTCCGGCTGTCCCATGGCGTGATGAAACTGTCCCATGTCTGGCTGACGGGGCTCGAGGTCGTCGCGATCGCACGCCCGGTCGTCGAAGGGCTGCGCGAGGCGACCGGCGAGACCGCCGCGCTGTTCCGCGTGCAGGAGGATCGCAGCATCTGCATCCTCGAATGCCAGAGCCGTCACGTGCTCTCGATCAGCCGCGGCGTCGGCGACAGTTTGAGCCTGACCCGCGGCTCGACCGGCAAGGCGATGCTGGCCTTCATGGACCCGGCGCGGCGGGCCGAACTCCTCGCCACCATATCGAACAGCGCCGACCGTGCGCGGCTGGAGGAAGCCCTGGCATTTGCGCGGCGCAACGGCTATGCGACCAGCCACAGCGAGATATTCGCCGGCACGGTCGCGGTCTCCGCGCCCTGCTTCGATCACCGCGGCGACGTCGTCGGTTCGGTCGGCCTCTACGGACCGGGCGCGCGCATCGACGAGCAGAAGCTGCTGGAATTTTCGAAGCTGGTGCGTGAGGCCGGCCGGCAGATTTCAGTTCTGCTGGGATTTCAGGGGGCCGAGCCGGCTGCTCCCGAACGCGCGTGATGCGGTCGGGCCGGCGGCGCTCGGCCATCCCTTCATGCTGCGCGCGCCAGGGCATCGAAGCGACGGCGGCGCGGGTCAAGCTCGGCAGGGAACCCGGACTAGGTTCGGCTTCCCTGGGGACCCGGCGCGGCGGTCGGGGCCAAACCCTGCCGCGATCCCGGGTGGTGGACGGCGCATCAGGCAGACGTTAACGAATCTTCACGATCATGCGGGCTGCTTTGGCTGTTGGCAGCGTTCGGCTAGATCGACACGCGTCCCGAATTCGTTCACAACTATGGCGATAGTCACGCATTCTATTGCCGGATTCGTCGCGACGGGACGCGCGCAACCTCGCCAGGACAGGCCTGGCCGACAGCAATCATATTGCGTCAAGACTTGCGAAGGAATTCCATGACGGCAAGCTGGGTCAATTCACTGGTCGACAGCGGCATCAAGTCCGACATGCTCAACTTTGCCGCGGACGGCGTCTTCACCGACGCTGAAGCCATCCAGTTGCTGGCTGGACGTGGCCAATCGAGGGAGTGTCACCGCGAATGAGCTGAACTCGCTGCAGCTGATTGCGGCCAATCTGAACAGCGGCCTCTCCACATCGGATTATGTCTCCCATCTTTTCGTTCAGCTCGTTGATGGGAATCCGGCCAACGCCACCTGGACAGGGGCGGCACTGCTCACATCACGCTCGGCAATCTGCAGGTTGGCACGACGTCGACGCAGATGTCTGAACTGATCGGAAAGTGGTTCCAGGGGACCGATCTTCCGGACCCGACTTTGCCGCCCGATGCAGGCGGGAGCGGCTGGACATTGCAGGGCTACAGCGCGGTTACCGGACCGTTGTATTCTTCGACGGGCGCGGCCACCGTCAACGACATCTGTCAGGGAGCAGACGGCGATTGCGAACTGATGTCGGGATTGATCGACGTCGTCGTCTTTCACCCTCAGGTCATGAGCTCCATGATCGTGGACAATGGAAACGGCACCTATGGCGTGCGCTTCTATGTCAATGGTCAGGAGACATGGGAGACCGTCAATGACGAGTTTCCAGTCGTCAGTGGCACCGAACTTGACTATGGCCACAACTATAATGAGCAGCCCACTGCAATGTGGGTTGCGTTGGTGGAGAAGGCCTACGCGCAGCTCAGTGCAACGGGGCAGATCGGGCACCCGGCGGTCAACAGCTACAACAACATTTCCGCGGACCCTCCGACAGACGTCCTGGAGAATCTGACCGACGCGACGAGCGTCAACTATTATCTGAGCAGTTCATCCTCCTGGTACAGCAACAAGTCCGTCTATATCGCAGCGCTCTCCAACCACGACGATGTCATCCTGGAGATTCCCTCAACGTCTCCGTACACGTACGACAGTGCCGGAAATATCCAGCTGGTCCCGGACCATGCCTTCGGAGTCGTCGGCTATGACAGTGCGACGGGCAATTTCATCGTTCGTAATCCATGGGGAAACAGCTATTCCGGCCAGAACTGGGATGTACAATTTGAAGTCTCGCTGACACAGATCGCCGGCGAGGGCGGCGACTTCGTCATCGACAATTCCGGCGCGGTCGACGTCGCGCCCACGGTGGTCGCGTCAAACATAACCGGCCGCGTGCAAACCTCGATTGCAGCGTCGTCCATGTTCTATGTGACGAGCGGTACTCTGCCCGTCATCGAATATGCGCTTTGGGACTCCACCGGTAACGGCCACTTCACCGTGGGCGGGGTGGCGCAGGCGAACGGGGTCGAGATCGACGTCGCTGCTTCACAGTGGTCCAGCATTGCCTATCAGTTCGGTCCCGCGAGCGACCAGCTGTGGGTGGAGGCGTTCAACGGCGTATTCTGGAGCGCCTGGAGCGAATTTACGGCAACCCCTGAAGGGCCCGTGGTGGCGGCCGCAAACGTGACGGCAACGCACGGCCAGAGCTTTGCCGTGTCGTCGCTGTTCACCTATTACGACCCGTTCGGCCTCGCAGCCACCCAATACGATGTCTGGGACAGCGGCACCGGTGGCGGCCACTTCGTCCTGAACGGGGTGGCGCTTGCCGCCAATCAGGACAACTACATCACGGCCGCGCAGCTGTCGTCATTGACCTATCAATCCGGCTCCGGCGCGGACACGCTCTGGATCCGGGCCAACGACAGCACGGTGTGGGGCCAATGGTCGGCTGCTTTCACGGTCACCGCGCCGGTCGACAGCGGTCCCGTTGAGGCGGTGTCGAACATTGTCGCGGCTCATGGTCAGAGTTATGCGGCCTCGTCCTTGTTCACCTACAGCGATCCGTTCAACAGTCCTGCGACGCAATATGACGTCTGGGACAAGGGAACAGGCGGCGGCCACTTCGTTCTGAACGGGGTGGCGCTTGCCGCCAACCAGGACAACTACATCACGCCCGCCCAACTGGCGTCGTTGAGCTATCAATCGGGCTCCGGCATCGACACGCTCTGGATCCGCGCCAATGACGGCACCGTGTGGGGAGCGTGGTCGAGCCCCTTCACCGTCAATGCTCCGGTCGACACCGGGCCCGTCGAGACGGTGTCGAACATCGTCGCGCCCCACGGCCAGAGCTATGTGGCTTCGTCGCTGTTCACCTACAGCGATCCGTTCAACAGCGCCGCGACCGTGTACGATGTCTGGGATAGCGGCACCGTCGGCGGGCACTTCCTCCTGAACGGCGTGGCGCAGCCCGCCAACCAGGACAATTACATCACGGCCGCCCAGCTGGCGTCGCTGACCTATCAATCCGGCTCCGGCATCGACACGCTCTGGATCCGCGCCAATGACGGCACGGTGTGGGGCGCGTGGTCGAGCGCGTTCACCGTCAATGCTCCCCTCGACAGCGGACCCGTTGAGACGGTGTCGAACATCGTCGCGACCCACGGCCAGGGCTATGCGGCCTCGTCGCTGTTCGCCTACAGCGATCCGTTCAACAGTGCTGCGACCCAATATGACGTCTGGGACACGGGCACAGGCGGCGGGCACTTCCTTCTGAACGGGTCGGCGCTGTCGGGCCAATCAGCACAACTACATCACGGCCGCGCAGCTGTCGTCATTGACCTATCAATCCGGCTCGGGGACCGACACGCTCTGGATCCGCGCCAATGACGGCACGGTGTGGGGAGCGTGGTCGAGCGCCTTCACCGTCAATGCTCCGGTTGACAGCGGGCCCGTTGAAGCGGTGTCGATCATCGTTGCGGCTCACGGTCAGAGCTATGCGGTCTCGTCGCTGTTCACCTACAGCGATCCGTTCAACAGCGCCGCGACCCAATATGACGTCTGGGACACGGGCACAGGTGGCGGGCACTTTGCTTTGAGCGGGGTGGCGCTTGCGCCCAACCAGGACAATTACATCACGGCAGCCCAGCTGGCGTCGCTGAGCTATCAATCCGGCTCGGGCGCGGACACGCTGTGGGTCCGCGCGAACGACGGCACCGTCTGGGGATCATGGTCAAGCGCTTTCACCGTGACTGCGCCGGTGGACTCGGGTCCGGTGGTGACCCCGACCAATTCGAGCACGCTGTCCGTTCAGGGCCAGACGTTCTCGGTGTCCTCGCTCTTCACCTATTCGGATCCGTTCGGCAGTTCCGCGACATCATATGATGTCTGGAATAGCGGAGGCGGCAACGGCTACTTCACGCTGAACGGTGTTGCGCTCGGAGCAAATCAGGACAACGTCGTCGCGGCCTCGCAGCTCTCCCAGCTTGCGTATCATGTCGGGTCGGACACGGACACGCTCTGGATCAAGGCCAATGACGGGACCGTCTGGGGCGCCTGGTCCAGCGCCTTCACGATCAGCGATCCCTCGATCATTCCAGCCGGACAGACCCTCGAGCTTGCGTCGGCGAGCTCGGCGCAAATCTCCTTTGCATCAAGCTCCGGGACATTGAAGCTCGACGACCCCGCCGACTTCTCCGGCACCGTCGCGGGCATGACGGGAGCCGACGCGATCGATTTCGCCAATATCAGTTTTGCGGCCGGGCAAACCGTGGGCTTTGCCGGCAACACCGCAGGTGGCGGATCGATCGCCGTCTCGGACGGCGTGCACGCCGCCAGCATCGCCTTGCTCGGAAACTACATGGCGTCCACCTTCGTCGCCGCGAGCGATGGACATGGCGGCACGAGCATCACGGTGCATACGGATCAGGTCGCCACGCTTGCCCCGCCGCAACATGCCTGAGCGGGGCCGCTGCTCCGACCGCGACCGCCTGCTTACGACGGCGTGCCCATCGCATAGGGCTTCAGCACGGCATAGAGGAATTCGTGCGTCGGGGTCGGCACGCCGAGCTTGCGGCCGAGCTCGACCACCTTGCCGTTCAGCCAGGGCAGTTCGAGCCGGTTGCCGCGCTCGAGATCGAGCGCCATCGAGGCCTTCATCGCCGGCGGCGCGTGGCCGATGAAGTCGAGCACTTTCGCAAGCGGGTCCGGCGGCAGCTTGATGGCGCTGGCGTGCGCGACGGCGATGGTCTCCTCGCAGGCCGACACGAACAACGGGCGCAGGTCGGGATCGTCGCGCGCAGCCTGCCGATCGGCTGGCGCGTGACCGCGGTCATCCCGGCATTGGTAGCGAGGCCAACGAACTTCATCCACAGCTCGGTGTTGATCTGCTCGCTCAGCGTGGCGTCGAAGCCGGCCTTCAGGCAGAGCGCGAGCAGCGCCTTGCCGCGCGGCGTGATGCGGCCGTCGAGCTCGCCGAAGATCATCCGCATGAAGGTGCCGACCTGGTTGATCACGCCGGGCTTGATGATCGAGGCAGAGATCTGCGCCACGCCGCCCATCACGGCGTCGCGGCCCAGGATCGGGATCAGCCGGTCGGGCGCGTCGATGCCGTTCTGCAGCGGGATCACCGCGGTGTCGGGACCGACCATCGGCTTGATGTGCTCGCCGGCGCTCTCGACGTCCCACAGCTTGACGCAGAACAGTACGATATCGACCGGGCCGACGCTTGCGGGGTCGTCGGTCGCCTGGGTCGGGACCAGATGGGTTTCGCCGCGGCCGCCCTGAACCTTCAGACCTTCGCTGCGCATGGCGACGAGGTGCGCGCCGCGCGCGATAAAGATGACGTCGGCGCCGGCATGCGCCAGTGCCGCGCCAAAGCCGCCGCCGACGCCTCCGGCGCCTACCACTGCGATCCGCATGATTGTCTCCTTGTCCACGGCCTTGGCCGCAGCCTCGACGAAGTCGGTGCGATGCGCAACCCCGGTTGCGCAGTGCGCCACCCGGCCTCTCTGAAAATCGCGTGACCGCGGTCCCTCAGCACGCGTCCTGCGCCATCTTCCTGCGTTGAACTTGCCCGAGCGAACCGCTAAGCCATGTGCCTGATATTCGGGAGGAATGCGTGGCGATGACGGAGCCGACGGCGGTCGCGCTTGACAGTGCGACGGTGGCGTTTCGGTTGGCGGATGGACGGGTCTATACCGCGGTCGAGCGAGCCAATCTTTCGGTCGCGCATGGCGAGTTTGTGGCCATTGTCGGCCCGACCGGATGCGGAAAGTCGACGCTGCTCAATGTCACCGCGGGGCTGTTGAAACCGGCTGCCGGGGCGGCGCGGATTTTCGACAAGCCGCTCAGTGGCCTCAACCGCGACGCCGGTTATCTGTTCCAGGCGGATGCGCTGTTCCCGTGGAAGACCGCGATCGACAATGTCGCGATCGGGCTTGAGATCCGAGGTACGCCGCGCACGGATGCGCTCGCGCGCGCGCAGCAATGGCTGACCTCGGTCGGGCTCGGCGCCTTCGCCGGCCGCTATCCGCACATGCTGTCGGGCGGCCAGCGCAAGCGCGTCGCACTCGCGCAGGTCCTGATCCGCGATCCGAAGATCCTGCTGATGGACGAGCCGTTCGGCCCGCTCGACGCCCAGACCCGGCAGATCATGGGCAATCTGCTGCTGGAATTGTGGACCGCCGACCGCAAGGCGGTGCTGTTCGTCACCCACGATCTCGAGGAGGCGATCGCGCTTGCCGACCGCGTCGTGATCATGTCGGCCGGGCCCAGCGCGCGCATCATCGGCGACTGGCGCATCACGCTGCCGCGGCCGCGCGATATCGCCGAAATCCGGATGGAGAAGGATTTCCATGCCCTGCACCGCGAGATCTGGGGCGTGCTGAAGGACGAGGTGATGAAGGGCTACGTGCAGTCGACGCAGGCGGGGGCCGCCTGATGTCGCGCGTCACGTTGCTGTCCCTGCAGGTTCTGGTCGCGGTCGTCACGCTGGCCTTGTGGCAGTTATTTGCCACCGTGCCGGTTTTCGGCAAGGTGCTGCTGCCGCCGTTCTTCTTCTCCAATCCGGTCGACGTCTTCAGCCAGATTGTAAAATGGTTCTCGACCGGTGTGATCTGGAAGCATCTTGCGATCACCTTGTGGGAATCCATCCTCGCCTTCGTGATCGGTTCGGCCGGCGGCATCCTGGTCGGCTTCTGGTTCGCGCGGCAGCCGCGTGTCGCCGCGGTGTTCGATCCCTATGTGAAGATGGTCAACGCGCTGCCGCGCGTGGTGCTGGCGCCGATCTTCGCGCTGTGGTTCGGGCTCGGCGTCTGGTCCAAGGTCGCGCTCGGCGTGACGCTGGTGTTCTTCATCGTATTCTTCAACGTCTACCAGGGCGTCAAGGAAGTGCCGACCACGGTGCTCGACAACGGCCGCATGCTTGGCATGAACGAGCGGCAGCTGATGCGCCACGTCTACTGGCCCTCGGCGCTGTCCTGGATGTTCTCCTCGCTGCACACCTCGGTCGGCTTTGCCGTGGTCGGCGCGGTGGTCGGCGAATATCTCGGCTCAGCGGCCGGCCTCGGCTATCTGATCCAGCAGGCCGAGGGCGTGTTCGACGTCGCCGGCGTGTTCGCCGGCATGTTCGTGCTGTCGGCCTTCGTCATTCTGATCGACATGGCGGTGACTGTCGTGGAGAAGCGGCTGCTGGTCTGGCGGCCGACGGCGGCGGCACGGGACTAGGCCACTGCCGGTGCGGCATCCATCAGCCCGCGGATCTTCTCCGTCACCTCCGGGTCAACAGGATTGTAGACGATCATGCTGAGGTCGGACCGGCCATCGACCGCGAACGCTGAGTATTCGAACTTGACCGGGCCGAGGATCGGGTGCTGGAGCTGCTTGACGCCCTCGCCATGGGTTCGCACGTCGTTGTCGCGCCACAGCGCCGCGAATTCCGGGCTGAGCCGGCAGAGCTCATCGACAAAAGGTTGCACCTCGGCGGCCGCGCCGGCGCGCATCGCGTCCACCCTGAAGGCGCCAACGACGAAGCGCGCCACGCTCGCCCAGTCGTGTTGCGCGGCGCGGACGCGCGGATCGAGGAACATGAAGCGCAGCACGTTGCGCTCGCGCGGCGCCAGCGATCCATAGTCCGTCAGCATCACGGTCGCCGCCCGGTTCCAGGCGACGATATCCCATGTCGCAGTCCTGATCACGGCGGGGCTCGGCAGCAACGCGTCGAGCACGCGCTGCAGCCGCGGCGTCACGCCTTCATTCTTTTGGTAACGCACCTCGGGCGTGCGGCCGAGGCCCGAGCAGGAACAGATGCTCGCGCTCGACCTCCGTCAGCATCAGCGCCCGCGCGATGCGGTCCAGCACATCGGCTGACGGCGCGCCGCCGCGGCCCTGCTCGAGCCAGGTGTACCAGGTCGCCGAGATGTTGGCGCGCTGCGCGACTTCCTCGCGGCGCAGGCCCGGCGTGCGTCGCCGCTCCGGTGGAAAGCCGAACGTTGCAGGATCGAGCTTGCTGCGGCGGTCCTTCAGATAGGCGCCGAGCAGGTTCTCATACGTGAGCGGTTCGCTCATCCTGTTAGCCATTATACCATGATAACGTCACTACTTTACCACGATAGCGCAGCGACCCAGATTTGTCGCCAGCAAAACCTGGAGACTTGCTGATGCGCGTGTTTGTCACTGGAGCCACCGGTTGGGTCGGCTCGGCTGTCGTGAATGATCTGATTGCCGCCGGCCATCGGGTGCTCGGCATGACCCGCTCCGACAAGGGCGCGGCAGCGCTCGCCGCCGCCGGCGCCGAGGTTCACTACGGAACACTGGAAGATCTCGACAGCCTGAAGAGCGGCGCCGCGCAGGCGGATGCCGTGATCCATTGCGCCTTCAACCACGACTTCTCGAGGTTTGCGCAGAACTGCGCGGACGACCGGCGGGCGATCGAGACGCTCGGTGCCGTGCTCGAAGGCTCGAAACGTCCGCTGATCACGACATCGGGCGTCGCGCGGGTGGCGCAGGGCCGCGTCGCCACCGAAGAGGATCCGCCGATTCCGGTCTCCGAGGCCTATCCGCGTGCGTCCGAGGCGACGACGATGGCGGTGGCATCGCGCGGCGTGCATGCCGCGGTGGTCCGGCTGCCGCCCTCGGTGCATGGTCACGGCGACCACGGCTTCGTGCCGCGCCTCGTCGCCTTTGCGCGCGAGAAGGGCGCCTCTGTCTATATCGGCGAGGGACAGAACCGTTGGCCCGGCGTGCATCGGCTGGATGCAGCCCACGTCTACCGGCTCGCGCTCGAGCGCGGCGGTCGAAGGCGGCCCGTTCCATGCGGTCGCCGACGAGGGCGTGCCGTTCAAGGCGATCGCCGAGGTCATCGCCCGCCGGCTCGACGTTCCGCTGGTGTCGAAGTCTTCAGAGGAGGCGGCCGAGCATTTCGGCATGTTCAGCCGGTTCGTCGCCTTCGATGTGCCGACCTCGAGTGCGCGGACGCGCGCGCGGCTCGACTGGCAGCCGCGGCAGCCTGGACTGATCGCCGACATCGATCATCCCGCTTATTTCGCGTAGCTGCCGCGGAGGACGGACCATGACAGACGCCAAGATGTCGCTCGACGGCAAGCGCGTGATCGCAATCGGGGGATCGTCGGGGATCGGCTTTGCCGTCGCTGCGCTCGCGCGGGAGCAGGGCGCGGAGGTGGTGATTGCTTCCAGCAAGCCGGCCAATGTCGATGCGGCGGTCGCGCGGCTGCCGGGATCTGCGGGCATGACCGTCGATCTGCGCGACGAAGCCAGCGCGTCGCGCTTCTTCGATCGCGTCGGCGCCTTCGATCACCTCGCGATCACGGCGGGCGATCGGGGCCTCCCGGCGTTCGGTGCCACGCGTGATCTCGATCTCGTTGCAGCGCGCGAGGCTCTCACTCTTCGATTCTGGGGCTCGCTCGCGGCGGTCAAGCACGCCAGCCGCGTGATCGCTGCGAACGGATCGATCACGCTGACCGGTGGCCTGCTGGCACACCGCCCGCAAAAGGGGATGCCGTTTGTTACCGCGGCCGCGGGTGCCATGGAGAGCCTGGCCCGCGGCCTTGCCGTCGATCTTGCGCCAGTCCGCGTCAATGCCGTCTGCCCAGGGCTCATTCTCACCGAGCGCGTCAAGCAGATGCCGGAGGAGAGGGTGCGCGGCTACGTGGCAGGCTTGCCGTTACCGCGCGCCGCATCGCCGAGCGAGGCGGCCGCGGCTTATGTCTATCTGATGCTGAACAGCTACGTGACCGGGCAGATTCTTGCGGTTGATGGCGGTGGTCTGTTGGTGTGACGCACGACGCCGTCATTGCGAGGAGCGAAGCGACGAAGCAATCCCTCCATCTGCGTGCGCGGACAGATGGATTGCTTCGCTTCGCTCGCAATGACGTGGAGAGGTAAGGCGGGTTAAAGATCGTAGGGCGGGTTAGCGCCACGTAACCCGCCAACTTTGTGCGGCAATGAAAGATGGTGGGTTACGCCTTCGGCTACCGCACCCTACGCAGCCGATTATAGCGGGAAGCACCGCATGTAGGCGGCGAACAGCTTCTCATCGCTGAAGCTCACCAGCTCTGATGCAATCGCGTCGGTCAGGTCGAGGTCGCGGTTCTGGATGCGCAGCCATGCCTGGGTATCGGCGGTGATGTTCAGCGCCGCGTCTCCGACATGACGCCCCGGCACCACCTGCAGATCCTTGCCCTTGATCACGACTGTCATGTCCAGCGCGCTTGCCCCGGTGAAGCGCAGATGCGTCACGAAATCCAGACCGCGCGCCCTGCCGCGCTGAAATCCTAGAGCGAGAGCGAGAAGATGTAGGCCTGGATGCTGCCGGTATGGCGGCCGGACGTGACATGCTGGACCTTCTTGTGCGGAAAGCGCCGCGTCACCGTGTCCTCGGCGTCGGTATCCGGGATCACGTAGACGAACTCGTCCTTGTTGATCAGCGGCTGCACCACCTCAGTGAAATGCGCGTCCCGATCATGCAGGAAGGGGCCGATCACGTCTTCGCCGGCCGGACAGGCCGAGATGCAATAGGCTGCCTTGTAGCCCGGCTTGAACGACAGCGATTGCCAGATGTTCAGCGTCTCGGTGCGGGGGACGCGCGCGCGATAATCATTGGCGTCCTTGGAGTCCGCGACCTTCTCCACCCACTGCGTGAAGTTGCCGAGGAAGTCGTGATAATTGTGGGTGTGGCAGGACAGGAAATCGAAGCCGCCGTCCGGCTTGATGGCGCCGACCGGGCAGGCGGCCACGCACAGCTTGCACTCCAGGCAGGGATTGTAGTCGATCGGCTTGGTCATAGGCGTCCACCTCGCATCCGAGCAGGACAGTGCCGAGCAGCACGAAGCTGCCGAATTTCGGGTGGATGATGCTGCGATGGATTCCCATCCGCCCGAGGCCTGCTTCCACCGCGATCGGCTTGTGCTGGACCATCATGATCCGGGGCAGGTCCATCTCCATCGGGAAGGCGGCGACTGAATTGCAGGCCGGGATACCGTGCTCGTCGAGCGCGCGCACGATGGCACGCGCGGTTTCGTTGACGTGATCGTAAGTGCCGTGGAATTCCTCGTTGGCGACCGAGCGCGAAGGCGAGCGCACCGGCTCGCGGTTCATGTGGCACACGATCGCGAGCAGGGAACGCGTCCGGCCGTAGACCTTGCGGATGAAATCGCGCTGCGGCGCGATGGCGGCGCGCTCGAATTCGATGATGCCGACGTCATCGGCTCCGCACTCCCGCGCGATCCGCTTGAGCAATTCCGAAGAGACTGGGACGTCCTGAACGTGCTGGCTGCTGCGCGCGCGCACCGCCTTGACCGTGGGGTGATCGTCCAGGCTCATGGTTCGCTCTCTATAAAATGACGATCATCATATTATGGGGCGAGCGGACGTGAGGCAAGCGAATTATCTGTCAATGGTCATGTAGTGGAACCTCCGGGTTGCGCGCCGGCCCGAACACGACACGTTGATCGAGCCATGCACTCCGTCATCGTGAGGTGGCCGCTTCTTCAGCGGCCCTCGAAGGATGCACGGCCCGGCTGGTGGCCGTCGACCCTTCGAGACGGCCGCTTCGCGGCCTCCTCAGGGTGACGGTACGCGCCTCGCGATGACGGCTGACGGACCGTCGTCAATCCAGCAGCTTGGTATCGTCAGGCGCCTGCGGCGGCGTCTTGATCGCGATTGCCTTGATGGCGCGGCCGTTCGGCTTGGTGCCGCCATGCGGCGTGCCCTTGGGGATCACGATCAATGCCTTCTCAAGGCAGGCTTGCTCCTCTATCTTGCCGGCCAGTCGAACGGAGGACGTCATGAACAAACTGCTTGGCAAGCTTGCCGGAACGCTGCTGGCGCTGACCCTGTCCACGGGCCTTGCCGCGGCGCAAAGCAAGATCACCATCGCGGTCGGGGGCGGCGCCTGCCTGTGCTATCTGCCCACCGTACTGGCCAAGCAGCTTGGCGAATACGACAAGGCCGGGCTCGCGGTCGAGCTGGTCGATCTCAAGGGCGGCTCGGATGCACTCAGGGCCGTGCTCGGCGGCAGCGCCGACGTCGTCTCCGGCTATTTCGACCACTGCGTCAATCTCGCGGCCAAGAAGCAGGAGCTGCAGGCTTTCGTGGTCTATGACCGCTATCCCGGCCTCGTGCTGGTGGTCTCGCCCAAGCACACCGGCGAGATCAATTCGATCAAGGATCTCGCCGGCAAGAAGGTCGGCGTCAGCGCGCCGGGCTCCTCGACCGACTTCTTCCTGAAATACATGCTGAAGAAGAACGGACTCGATCCCCAAGGCACCGCCGTGATCGGCGTCGGCCTCGGCGCGACCGCGGTCGCGGCGATGGAGCAGGGCCAGATCGACGCTGCCGTGATGCTCGATCCCGCCGTCACCGTTCTGCAGGGCAGCCATTCCGATCTCAAGATCCTGAGCGACACCCGCACCCAGCACGACACGCTTGCGGTGTTCGGCGGCGAATATCCCGGTGGCGCGCTCTATTCGACCGCGGCCTGGGTCAACGGCCACGAGAAGGAGGTGCAGGCGCTGACCAATGCCATCATGGCGACGCTGGCCTGGATCCATTCGCACACCGCCGAAGACATCATGGCCAAGATGCCGGACGAGATCGTCGGAAAGGACAGGGCGCAGTATCTCGCAGCGCTGAAAAACACGATCCCGATGTATTCGGAGACCGGCAAGATGGATCCCAAGGGCGCGGACGCCGTGCTCGCCGTGTTCAGCGAGGGGTCACCCGAAGTGGCGAAGGCCGGCATCGACGTCACCAAGACCTACACCAACAAATATGTCGATCAGGTCAAGAAGACGACCGGAAGCGCGAAGTAGTTTGCGCGGAGATCATGCCGAAATGAGTTTGCGGTGAGTGACATGCCGTCTCCGCTGATTTGTCGCGTCACCGCGCTCGACCTGGCGCTGCAGCGGCGTCCCTGGCCGTTCGCGGACGAGCGGCGCGGCGAGATCGACGCGCATTTCGCCGAGCAGCAGCGGCTCAACCCGAACCTGTGGAACGGCCGCGTTCTGCTCGGGCGCGATCCGGTCTTCGCCGGCGAGCGGCTCAGCACGAGCTATTTCGAGACCGATTTCGCAAGCTTCCTCGCTTGGCGCGACTGGGGTTTTCCGGACAAGGAGATATTCAACGGCTTCGGCATGGGCGCGCTGCTCTCGAGCGACGGCGCCTTCGTGTGTGGGGTGATGGGCGAGCGGACGGCGAACGCCGGACGCATCTATTTCCCCTCCGGCACGCCCGATCTCGACGACATCAGCGTCGACACGGTCGATATCGCCGGCAGCGTGATGCGGGAACTCGAGGAGGAGACCGGTCTTACCGCAGCAGATTGCCGCGCGGATGCCGATTGGCACTGCATCTATACCGGTGTCGCGCTCGCGATGATGCAGATCCTGCGCGTCGACATGCCCGCTGACACGCTACGTGCACGTATCGAATCCAATCTCGCGCGCCAGAAAAATCCCGAACTCGCCGGCATCCATCTGGTGCGCAGCCGCGCCGATCTCAACTCCGCAATGCCGCGCTTCGTCACCGCGTTCATCGAAACGCAGCTGCCGGCGTAGGGCGCGTAGTCATAAGAGTCAGCTTCCGAGGGTGAAGTGGTCGTTGCCTGGATCAGTCGTCATCGACGGCTTGTGACCCGAAACAACGGTTGGCCGATCATTCGGCCACTTCAACGATCATTTCGACCTCCACGGCGTTGTTGAATGGAAGGCCCGCCATTCCAACAGCAGATCGCGCGTGTTTGCCGGCCGCCTCGCCGAGCACCATCAAATCGGAGAAGCCGTTCACGACTTTCGGTTGGTCACCAAAGCCTTCGGCCGAATTGACCATCCCGAAGACCTTGACCACGCGCTTGACGCGATCGAGGCTCCCAAGTGCGACGCGCACTTTTGCCAGCATGATCAGGCCGACCTGACGGGCCGTGTCATAACCTTCCTGCACGGTGAGGTCCTTGCCCACCTTGCCCTAGTACTTCCAGTCGGCAGCCGGAGTGTTTCCTGCGAGGAAGAGCAGATTGCCGACCCGGACCGCATCGACGTAGTTGGCGACCGGTGTCGGCACGGCCGGCAGCGTAATGTTCAACTCCTTCAGCCTGGCCTCGGCGGTAGGTGAATTCTGCGCCACCGTACCCGACGAAGCGGCAATCGATGCTCCCAATCCAAGCACGCACGCACCGAACCACGAGATGAGTCTCGCTCTGCAAAGCACATGAGTCATGTGTCACCTCCACTGACAGCTACTTCGCAGCCCTCAGGATAAGTCAGAAATAGCGAAGTTGCCTTCCGTAGTTCTCCGGTCCGAAAGCTCGTCGGCAACGTTCCGCCGAAACTTTGCGCAAGCCTGCGCCGTGGCGACGCAGCCATCGCGCTTGACATCATCGGCCGCTCCCCCTGTGATAGGGCGGCACGAACAAAAAATGCAGTGCACAATCTCTGGGGAGGGATTTATGCCGGTCAGGAAGGCCGCCCGCTGGCTTGCGGGTCTGTCTGTCGCGCTTGCGGCGCTGGGCGTGGCCGGTGCCGCGCATGCGCAGGACAAGAAGATCAAGATCGGCGTGATCTTCGACTTGACCGGCCCGCTGGCCGGCGGCGGCTCGGAGCTGCAATATACCGGCGTCAAGATCATGCTCGACCATTACGCCAAGATCGGCGTCGAGGGCTACAAGGTCGAGGCCGTCTACGCCGACGCGCAGAGCAAGCCCGACATCGCCATCAACGAGGCCGTCCGCCTGCTCGAGCAGGAAAAGGTCGACATGGTGATGGGCTTCTTCTCCTCGGCGCAATGCGTGCCGGTGGCGGCCCGGGTCGACCAGATGAAGAAGTTCATGTGGATCACGACCTGCATCTCCTCGGGCGTGTTCGACGGCAAGAACTACAAATACGTGTTCCGTCCGCAAGCCGCCGGCAACCAGTACGGCATGATGACGACCGACTTCATCGCGCAATACTCGATGTCCAAGTTCGGCAAGGAGCCGAAGGACCTCCGCGTTGCCATCATCCATGAGGACGGCGCCTATGGCGTCGACGTCGCCAAGGGCAACGAAGCCGGTGCAAAGAAGGCCGGCTTCAACATCGTGCTCAAGGAGGGCTATTCGGCAACCGCGCCCGACCTGTCGGCGCTGGTCACCAAGCTGAAGCGCGCCAAGCCCGACGTGATCTTCCACACCGGTTACAATCCGGACATCACGCTGCTATTCCGTCAGGCGCGCGAGCAGGGGCTGAAGTTCGGCGCCATCGTCGGCCACGGCGCCGGCTATGGCGTCTATGAGAAGCTGAAGGAAGGCCTCGGCGCCGACGCCAACTATCTCTTCAACACCGACCCGATCTCGATCTGGCTCGCCAACCAGAACGGCATGGATGCCAAGCTGCCGCCGGTGATCAAGATGGTCGGTGAGGAGTTTGACAAGCTGAAGCCCGGCGTGCCGATCCGCTCCGCCCACGTCGGCATCGGCGCAGCCAACGCCTATGTCTTCCTCGACGACGTGCTGCCGCGCGCGATCAAGAAGTATGGCGGCATCGATCCGGATGCGCTGCGCAAGGCCGCGCTCGACACCGACATTCCCGAGGGCGGCACCATGCTCGGTTACGGCGTGAAGTTCTACGGCGAGGGGGAGCAGTACGCCGGGCAGAACGCGCGCTCGTTCCCGGTGGTGCTGCAATATATCGACGATAAATCCTATGTGGTGTGGCCGAAGAGCCAGATGCAGCGCGAGACCGTGCTGCCGCTGCCGGCCGGCACCACCTACAGCTACAAATAGCCGAGCAAGATGAGATCAGGTCAAACAGCAGCCGCGAAGGAACCGCGCTCCCTCTCCCGCTTGCGGGGGAGGGCTGGGGTGGGGGCTCTCTCCGCGAGTCTCATTGTGGAGAGAGCCCCCACCCGGACCGCATCTTCGATGCGTTCCGACCTCCCCCGCAAGCGGGAGAGGTGCAGCGAGTCTGCGGCCAAGCCGTCTCCACCTGACTTCTTCCTGCTCTAGCGCTCGCGAAAGGGACGCCGTGCTCGCCGTCGAAGGCCTGGTCAAGCGGTTTGGCGGCTTTTGCGCCGTCAACAACGTGTCGTTCCGCGTCGAGCAGGGCGAAATCCTCGGCCTGATCGGGCCGAACGGCTCGGGCAAGAGCACGATCTTCAACATGCTGTCGGGCACGCTGCCGCCGACCGAAGGCTCGATCCTGTTCGACGGCCGCGAGATCGCCGGTCTCGCCCCGCACCGGATCATCGTCGGCGGGATCGGCCGCACCTTCCAGATCCCGCGGCCGTTCCATCGCCTGAGCATCTTCGAGAATGTCGTGCTCGCCGGCTTCTACGGCCAGGGCCGCCACAGCCGCAGCAAGGCCGAGGAGGCAGCCGAACGCGCGCTGGCGATGGTCGGCCTGCCGACCGATCGGCATAGCAGCGTCGAAGGCCTGGGCGCGGCCGGGTTGAAGAAGCTCGAACTCGCCAAGGCGCTCGCCACCGGACCGAAATTGTTGCTGGCCGATGAAAGCCTCGGCGGTCTCGACGAGACCGAGATGGACCAGGCCGCCGACATGCTGCGCCGAATCCGCGACGAGCTCGGCATCACCATCATCTGGGTCGAGCACATCATGGGTGTCTTGATGCGGGTGGTCGATCGCGTGATGGTGCTGGATCACGGCGAGAAGATCGCCGAAGGCCTGCCGGCGGACGTCGCGGGCGATGCCAGGGTGATCGAGGTCTATCTCGGCACCGACGCGGATGCGAGCCTGGCTGCCGCCGTCGCCGAGCAGGCGCGCCGCCGGATCGGGGCGTGACCGGCATGCTGGAGCTCCGATCGATCGACGCGGGCTATGGTAGCTTCCAAGCGCTGTTCGACGTCAGCCTCGACGTCAAGGCGGGCGAGGCGGTCGGCGTGATCGGGCCTAACGGCGCCGGCAAGACGACCCTCATGCGCGTGATCTCCGGCCTGATCCGCCCGAGTAACGGCAAGATATCGATGGAGGGTGCCGACGTCGTCAGGACGCCGGCGCATCGAATCGTCAGCCTCGGGATTGCGCATGTGCCGGAAAACCGCCGGTTGTTTCCGCGGCTCACCGTGGCAGACAATCTGAAGATGGGCGCCTACATGCCCGGCGCCCGCGCGCATTACGCCGAGCGGCTCGACTTCGTGTTCGAGCTGTTCCCGCGCATGAAGGAGCGTCGCCACCAGATGGCCGGCACCATGTCGGGCGGCGAGCAGCAGATGTGCGCGATCGGCCGGGCGCTGATGTCGAACCCGAAACTGCTGCTGCTCGATGAGCCCTCGGCCGGGCTTGCGCCGGGATCGTCGTGCAGCAGGTGTTCGAGCTGGTCAAGCGCATCCGCGCCAGCGGGCTGACCGTGCTGATCGTCGAGCAGAACGTGCAGCAGGTGCTGCGTGTGGTCGACCGCGCCTATCTGCTGGAAGCCGGCAGCATCCGCGCCGCCGGCACGGCAGCGGAGCTCGCGGCCAGCGACACCATCAAGCAGGCGTATCTGGGAGTGTAGAACATGATGAAGGTAGATCGAGCTCGTGCGGCATCAACGGCTCACCTCTCCCCTCGTGGGAGAGGTCGGATCGCATCGATAGATGCGATCCGGGTGAGGGGTTGCGTCCTCTCATGGCACCCGAGACCCCTCACCCGCGCCTTCGGCGCGACCTCTCCCCGGAGGGGAGAGGTGAAGGACGGCGGCTAGCAGCATGCAATCCTTCCTCGACATTTTCGACATCTACCTGCTGGAGGCCGTGATCAACGGCATCCTGCTCGGCGGCGTGCTGGCGCTCCTGGCGCTCGGGCTCAACCTGGATCTTCGGCGTCATCGACGTCACCTGGATCTGCTACGCCGAGCTCGTGATGATCGGCATGTACGGCATGTACTATCTCGTGCAGGTGTTTCATTTGCCGTACTGGGCCGCCGCGCCGCTCGTCATCCTCCTGGTAGCGCTGCTCGGCGCCGCGCTGCATTTCCTCGTCATCGCGCCGCTCTTGACCGCGCCGCCGATCAACCAGCTGCTCGCCACCGGCGGCGTGCTGTTCATCCTGCAGAGCTTCGCCACCGTCGCCTTCGGCATCGACTTCCGCAATCTCGGTATCCGCCTCCCGGTGCTGGCGCTCGGCGAGATGAATTTCAGCTACGCGCGACTGTTGTCGTTCGGCGCGGCGCTGGTCGGAATGATCGGCGTCTATCTGTTCCTGACCCGGACCTTCACCGGCACCGCGATCCGCGCCATCGCGCAGGACCGCCAGATCATGCCGCTGATGGGCGTCGATCCCAGGCGCATCTACCTCGTCACCTCGGCGATCGGCGGCGGGCTCGCCGGTCTCGCCGCCTGCCTCCTGGTGCTGCAATATGACGTGCATCCGTTCGTCGGGCTGTCGTTCGGGCCGATCACCTTCCTGATCTGCGTGCTCGGCGGTCTCGGCAATTTCATCGGCGGCTTCGTCGCGGCCTTCGTGTTTGCCGAGATCATCTCGCTCGGCGGCCTGTTCTCCGATCTCGAATGGGGCTACGTGCTGGCGTTCGCCTTCTTCATCGTCATGATGTTCATCCGGCCCGCGGGCCTCCTGGCGAGGCGCTCGTGAACAGAGGGCTCGCCGGCTGGATCATCGCGCTGCTCGCGCTCGTCGCGCTGCCCTTCGTGCACCGCGACCCCTATCATCTGCACGTGTTGGTGCTGATCCTGATCTGGTCGTTCGCCTACACCTCGTGGTCGATCATGGGCCGCTTCGGCCTGGTCTCGCTCGGCCATGGCGGCTTCATGGGTATCGGCGCCTATGTCACCGCGCTGCTCTGGAATCACCTCGGCGTCTCGCCCTGGATCGGGATTCCCCTGAGCATGGCGACAGCCGGTGTGCTCGCGCTCGTCGTCGCCTATCCTTGCTTCCGCTTTCGCATCACCGGGCACTATTTCGTGCTGGTGACCCTGGCGCTGTCCGGCATCGTGCTTCAGGTCATCACCGCGACCCGCGACTATACCGGCGGCTCGCTCGGCTACACGCCGCAGCGCGCGCCGAGCGGCAAGGGGCTGTTCGCACTGCAATTCGACGACAAGATCACTTGGTATCTGATTGCGCTCGCAGTCTGGGTCGCAGGTCTCGTGATCTGGCGCGCGATCGACCGCAGCATGATCCGCCACGCCATGGAGGCGATCTCGGAGGATGAGGATGCGGCGGCCGCCGCCGGCGTCAACGTCACCGCCGAGAAGCTCAAGATCACCCTGATCAGCGCGCTGATGACCGCGCTGTCCGGTGCGCTCTATTGCCAGTACCAGATGTTCATCTCGCCGGACACCGTGAGCGGCATCGCGGTCTCCCTGCAGATGGTGTTCGCCGCGATCGTCGGCGGCGTCTATGTGGCGCTGGGACCGACCGTCGGCGCCATCATCACCATCGTGCTGGCCGAGGTGCTGCGCATTTCGTTCGGCACCAAGGCGGTCGGCTGGGACAACCTGGTCTATGGCGTGCTGCTGGTGCTCTTCATCATCTTCCTGCCCAAGGGCATTCTTGGTAGCGTGATCGACCGGATCAAATCGCCCCGCAAGCCGTCGAGAGGCCATGAGCAACAAACCGTCCCCATCGCTCGCCGATGAACTGAAGCCCTTCGTCGCGCCGTTCCGCTTCGACGGAGCAGGCGAATTCCACCTGAAATCGTATCCGACCGCCGAGAAAGGCGGCATTGACAAGGACGTCGGCGGCAAGATCATCGAAGCCAACCGCACGCGGCTCAACGACTTCCAGGAGAAGCTCTACGCCCAGGACCGCTGGTCGCTGCTCCTGATCTTCCAGGGCATGGATGCCGCCGGCAAGGACAGTGCGATCAAGAGCGTGTTCGAGGGCGTCAACCCGCAGGGCTGCGAGGTGTCCTCGTTCAAGCAGCCCTCGACCAAGGAACTCGACCACGATTTCATGTGGCGCGCCATGATCGCGCTGCCGGAGCGTGGCCACATCGGTATCTTCAACCGCTCCTACTACGAGGAATGCCTTGTCGTGCGCGTTCATGCCGATGTGCTCGCCAAGCAGAAGCTGCCGAAACGGCTGGTGACCAAGAACATCTGGCGCGAGCGCTTCGAGGACATCTCCGCGATCGAGCGCTATCTGTCCCGCAACGGCACCGTGATCCTGAAATTCTTCCTGCACGTCTCCAAGGAGGAGCAGCGCCGGCGCTTCCTCGACCGGCTCGAGGAGCCGGCCAAGAACTGGAAGTTCTCGATGGCCGACGTCTCCGAGCGCGCGCTGTGGGCCAAATATCAGGCCGCCTATCAAGACATGATCCACCAGACCGCGAGCAAGGAGGCGCCCTGGCACATCGTGCCCGCCGACCACAAATGGTTCGCCCGCGTCGTGATCGGCTCGACCATCGTCAATGCGCTCGACAGGCTCGAGCTGAAATTCCCCGAGGTCGACAAGGCGGACCTGAGCGAATTCAAGCGTGTCCGTGCTGCGCTGGAGGCGGAAGGCAAGGGCGGCGCGGCGGAGAAGAATGTGGCGAAGAAGTAGGGCGGCGTTTTTCTCGCGCTCTGTGGGCGAGGCGCGATTTCGGAATACTGGAAATATGCCCTTGATTTGCCCGACGTGTCAAGTGGCCCGGTCGAGTCCCGGCAGCCGCCGGCTCCTTTGCATGGGGTTGTTTTCGATATTTTGGCCGCGCGCGCCTGCGACGGGAGCTCGATCGCTACCGCAGATATCTGCGGTAGCGAGTACCGTTCTCCGGTCTGCCAGCGCGTCCCTTGCGCGCTAGCCCTTGCGTGACGGCATCCAGGCCGACAAGAGATAGAAGCCGATCGCCACGATCAGGAGATAGCGGAAGCCGAGCAGGGTCGAGCACGATTCGGCGAGGCCGCCGATAACAGATCCCGCGATGTTGGATCCGAACGCCTGATCGGGATTGGCTTCGTCGCGGAACGAGCGGGCGAAGATCACGCCGGCGAAGAACATCGGGCCGAGCGCCAGCGCGCACGGGATCACGTAGCGCCAGACGATGCCGCCGCTCAGGAACGTGTCGAGCGGCACCAGCACCGAGACCGCCAGCAGCGCCAGCAGCCCGGCATAGTGCCGCGCCAGGCGGGTCGACGGCACCTTGATCACATACAAATTGGCGGCGAGGATCAGCAGCAGGGCGGTGAAGAACACCGCAGAGTTGACCAGCCAGGTGCTGCCGAACAACAGCGCCATCTGCACCACTGCCTTTGTCTCGAGCAGCATGAAGGCCGCGCCGAGGAAGAACATCCGGTTGT
Source organism: Bradyrhizobium sp. JR3.5 (assembly GCF_054057015.1). NCBI lineage: Bacteria > Pseudomonadati > Pseudomonadota > Alphaproteobacteria > Hyphomicrobiales > Nitrobacteraceae > Bradyrhizobium > Bradyrhizobium sp. JR3.5. The sequence goes on along the minus strand of NZ_JBSRYV010000002.1, from coordinate 34,568 downwards.
TGGGTCGCCAGGCGCCCTTCGGCTTGAACAGATAGACGAGGCCAAGCCCAAGCACGCCGAGCAGGATCATCGAGCGAACGGTCAGGTCGGGAATCAGCCTGCCGCTGACATAGAGGAACGGCCAGTCGTCGCTGGTCGATTGCCTGGCGCCTTCATTGTCGACCACCAGTTTCGCCGGCGCCAGCGGCACCCAGTCGCCGTGCTGGGCTGCAGCCTTGTCCTGTCCCTTTTCTTGCGGCTTGTCGAAGCCGTTGACCGCCAGGTTTTCCGGCGGAATGCTGTTCAGCCAGAACTGGCCGCGGTCGCGGAATGCTGTCGAGATGCGCGGATTGCAGCCCGCGATGATCGTGGTGAAGCCGACCGCTTCCGACGAGGTCAGCGTTTCCTTGTAGGGCAGCGGCAGCACCAGCGGATCGCAGCCGAACACCTGCTTGGCCATTTCGGCCACGCGTTGCACGATCCAGCCCTGGCGATAGTAGTTGTACATCACGAAGACGCCGTCCTGCTTCAGCACGCGGCGGACGTCCTGGAACGCCTGTTCGGTGAACAGATAGCTTTCGAGGCGAATGTTGGCGTAGCCGCTGTGCAGGATCAGCGAGTCGACGAGCGCATACACGACCAGATCGTATTTACGTTCGGTGGTGCGCAGGAAATGCCGGCCGTCGTCGAGATGCGGCACCACCCTTGGGTCCTGATAGGGCTTGTCGGGATGGTTGTGGATGCCGATGTTCTGGATCACGGGATCGATCTCGACCGCATCGATGCGCTCGACGCCGAAGCGCAATGCGTGCGCAAGATCGTTGCCGGAGCCGGCGCCGATGATCATGACGTTCTTGAACGGCGCGCCGCCGCTGTGCTGCTGCAGCAGGTGGATGAGCGAATAGGACGAGCCGCGTTCGCTGAACGGCATCATTTCCTGATGGCCGATGCTGTTGACGGTGATCACGCCGTTCGATTTGTTGAGGTCGACGGCGTAATAGGGCGACCAGCGGATGTCATGGCTGTCGGAACGATCGGTGTAGAAGGCGGTAAATCCCACCACAATGATGATCGTCGCAAGGCGCAGGATCGACAGCGCCTTGTCCTGGTAGAGCAGGTAGACGATGCCGGCGCAGCTGATGCCGAACCAGACCACCGGCGGCGCCTGCGCGAACGACAGCAGCGAGAACCCGACGATGCCCGCGAGGCTGCCGCCGATATTCAGCGAATAGCCGGCGACGCGGTTGGGATAGGCGTCGAAGGCGCGGCCGAGCGTCTGGCCGAGGCCGACGAACATCAGCGCGATCAGCACGAAGAACAGCCCGGCGATCGCCTCGATCGGCACGACGAACTTGGCGAGATCCGGGTTGCGATACTCGGTGCCGAAAAACACCTCCTGCGGCGAGGCCTGATGGCCGACGTCGACCGCGAACTGGCCCCAGTTGGAATACAGCACCATGATCGTGGCCACGGCAGCGAAGGTCACGAGGGCGAGCCCCGGAAACAGCGCAAGCCAGTTGGTGGTCCGCCGCGCGGCAAGGCAGCCGCAGGACATGCCGAGGAAGGCCGCGAGCAGCACGATATTGGTGAAGAATTGCAGGAACACGACCTTGGCCGAGAACCAGCGGATGCAGGCCAGCTCGAGAAATAGGATCAGGAATCCGACCAGGAAGAGATTGAAGCCGGCTTGGCGCTGATTGGGCCCATCGGCCAGGTTCGTCGTGGGCATGATCCTGATATCTCCTTAACCAACCAAAGGACGCGCCCTAACACCCGGTCGCCGCCGGCACACTAGATGCAACCAGTTGAGCAAAGATTGATTTACCCGGCCGCATACGCGCCACGGCTGTCGCCGGCCGGTGCCGCGCATGCTGTCATGGTGTAGGAAGGGTTTCGCTGCGCTCGTGTTTTGGCCGGGACATCGGCGAGCGGAAGCGACGCCGTACTTCGGACGGCTGAGCCCGGCCATGACGGTGCGGATAGGTTAGTCGATGTCAATCAGGCTGCGCGACCCGCAAGGGGAAGGAAGCCTTCCCCTCGCGAGAAGGCGGGCGAAATCACGCTCGAATCGCGCCGCACGCAGCCGTGGTCACGCCGCAGCCTCTCCGAACACCATCTGCCAGCCCTTGCGCGTATCCATGTATTCCCGAACCTGCTTGATGCGGCCTGCCTCGACCACGAACACGAAGCAGTAGTCGTTGTCGTAGCGCCGGCCGTCCGGCAGCGTCGCGCGCATGCGCTCCTCGACGATCACGCTGTCGCTGTCGGCATGAACGGCGCGGAACGCGATGTCGATCTCGGTGAACAGGCGATGCATCTCGGTCGAGATGAAGCGTGCGATCGCCTCCGCGCCGATCATGTGATCGGTGTGATCGAGCGCGATCGCGGTGGCGTTGCGGGCCGGCGCGATCCATTCGGCATCCGGTGCGAACAATGCGGCGATCAGGTTGGTGTCGCGGGTCCTGAACGTCTGCCAGGCATTGAGGACGGTTTCCTTGACGGTTGGGGTGGTCATTGCGATGTCTCCAGGGGTGATCGATCGGCTCGATCTAGGTCGGCGTGGCGAGGCCTGCTGGCCGGAATCGGACCTCATCACCGCCGGCCACTTTCCCCGATCGCGTGATGCGCTAGTCTGCGGCCATGCTCAGCTTCGAGGTCTGCAACGCTGCGCGGCTGCGGCGCGACGCGCGCTATGACGGCCGTTTCTTCACCGCGGTGAAGACCACGCGGATCTATTGCCGCCCGGTCTGTCCGGTGAAGCACCCGTTGCCACGCAACGTCACCTATTACCCGACGGCCGCCGCGGCCGAGGCGGCGGGCTATCGGCCATGCCTGCGCTGCCGTCCGGAAACCGCGCCGTTCTGTCCGGCGTGGAACGGCACGCGCTCCACGGTTGCGCGCGCGCTGAAGCTGATCGATGGCGGCGCGCTGGAGCGCGGCTCGGTTGCTGCGTTGGCCGACCGGCTCGGCATCACCGCGCGCCACCTCGGACGGCTGTTCGAGCGCCACGTCGGCGCCAGCCCACAGCAAGTCGCGACCACCCGCCGCGTGCAGCGCGCCAAGCGGCTGATCGACACCACCGATGATGCGATGACCGAGATCGCCTTCCGCGCCGGCTTCGGCAGCGTCCGCCGTTTCAACGCCGCCTTCGCCGGTCTCTACGGCCGCTCGCCGTCGAGCCTGCGCGCGTCTTCGCGCGGGCGGAGGTGAGGGGACAGGGACGGGGCCGGACGCGCCGAGCCATGCGGCACGATAGGTCAACCCCGCTGACCATCTTTACCCATTGCGGCGGCTTGCCATAATCGTCTAGAACGACGGCGCATAGCGCGTCCCGGCAACCAACCGTCAAGGGTTTTGACCGAGGATTTCGGCGCTCAACAGGGTCTGGCAATGCTGATTCGCGGCCAAATCGATGGGATTTCGGGGGAGGTGGCGCAGGCTACCGCCACGATCCCGGCCGCGGCGCCCACCCTGCTTATTGGCGGCCTTCTTCTTACCTGCCCCTGAGGGCCGGCTGGGCGTTTGCGCCTGGGCACTCAGGGGTTTGTACGAGATCATCGGACCCTGATATCGCCCAAGCAACATGACGGGCGCAAAGCTTAAAGGAATTTCTCACATGGCCACCGCGAACAAGTCCGAGAAGGACCGCGTCATCATTTTCGACACCACCTTGCGCGACGGCGAGCAGTGCCCCGGCGCCACCATGACCTTCGAGGAGAAGCTCGAGGTCGCCGAGTTGCTGGACGATATGGGCGTCGACGTCATTGAGGCCGGCTTCCCGATCACCTCGGAAGGCGACTTCCAGGCGGTCAGCGAGATCGCCCGCCGCTCCAAGAACGCGGTCATCGCGGGCCTCTCCCGCGCCCATCCGGCCGACATCGATCGCTGCGCCGAAGCCGTCAAGTTCGCCCGCCGCGGCCGCGTCCACACCGTGATCGCGACCTCGCCGCTGCATATGCGCGTGAAGTTGAACAAGACCCCCGAGGAGGTCATCGAGACCTCGGTTGCCATGGTCGCCCGCGCCCGCAACCAGATCGACGACGTCGAATGGTCGGCCGAGGACGGCACCCGCAGCGAGATGGACTATCTGTGCCGGATCGTCGAAGCGGTGATCAAGGCCGGCGCCACCACGGTGAACATCCCCGACACCGTCGGCTACACGGTGCCGGAGGAATACACCCACTTCATGCGGACGCTGATCGAGCGCGTGCCGAACTCCGACAAGGCGATCTTCTCGGTGCACTGCCACAACGACCTCGGCATGGCGGTGGCGAACTCGCTGGCCGGCATCGTCGGCGGCGCGCGGCAGGTCGAGTGCACCGTCAACGGCATCGGCGAGCGCGCCGGCAATGCCGCGCTGGAAGAGATCGTGATGGCGATCAATGTGCGGAACGACAAGTTTCCGTATTGGAACAAGATCGACACTACGCAGCTGACCCGCGCCTCGAAGGTCGTGTCCGCGGCCACCTCGTTCCCGGTGCAGTACAACAAGGCGATCGTCGGCCGCAACGCATTTGCCCATGAGAGCGGCATCCACCAGGACGGCGTACTGAAGGATGCCTCGACCTACGAGATCATGCGGCCCGAGATGGTCGGCCTGAAGCAGTCCTCGCTGGTGCTCGGCAAGCATTCCGGCCGCCACGCCTTCATCCACAAGCTGGAGGAGATGGGCTACAAGCTCGGCGCCAACCAGCTGGAGGATGCCTTTACGCGGATGAAGGCGCTGGCCGACCGCAAGAAGGACATCTACGACGAGGACATCGAGGCGCTGGTCGACCAGGAGATGGCGGCCGCGCACGACCGCATCAAGCTGGCCTCGCTGACCGTGATCGCCGGCACCCATGGCCCGCAGCGCGCGACCATGAAGCTCGACGTCGACGGCCAGATCAAGATCGAGGAAGCCGAGGGCAACGGTCCGGTCGATGCCGTCTTCAACTGCATCAAGCGTCTGGTGCCGCACGAGGCCAAGCTGGAGCTGTACCAAGTCCACGCCGTGACCGAAGGCACCGACGCACAGGCCGAAGTCTCGGTGCGTCTCGCCCATGAAGGCCGTTCGATGACCGCGCGCGCCGCCGATCCGGACACGCTGGTTGCCTCCGCCAAGGCCTATCTCGGCGCGCTGAACAAGATCGTGATGAAGCGCCAGCGCGACGTCCCGGCGACCAAGGTCGCGGGCTGACCGTTCACTCGATCAAAGCATTCGAAAACGCGGCGCCTTGGGCGCCGCGTTTTCATTTGCCAGGCGCGCCGTCACCTTTTGAGTCGGCGTCAAGCGGCCGGCCTGATGTTCTGGTTGACCCGGAACAGATTGGCGGAATCATATTTGCGCTTCACCTCAGCCAGCCGCGCATAGTTGGATCCGTAGGTAGCCTTGAGACGGGCTTCGCCCTCATCATCCATCATGAAATTCGGGTAGGCGCCGCCGAGGTCGAACGGGTGAACCGCCTCCCAATAGGCCTTGGTCCATCGTGTGATTGGCCCTGCCTTTTGCGGATTCGGATCGATTCCGGCGATGATCATCGACCAGGTCGCGTCGCGACAATTCCACGCGGTCTCGCCGCCGCCGACGCGATGGACGGCGCCGTCGATCGGGTAGAGATGCATGAGCGACAATTCGCTCGGGGTCTTTGCGGCCTGCTCAAGATGGGCGTCGATCGCGGCGTCCGGCAACGTCTTGACGAAATCGCCACGCCAATACCACTGCATGCCCTTGGGGTAGAGCCCGTCAAACATGCTCTGCACGGCAGGATAGGGCATCGTCCCCATCCAGTTGAACCATGGCGTCGGCAAGGCATCGAGCAGCGGTGCCAGCGCTCCTCTGCCGCCGTCCTCGGCGCCGTCGTAGCAGCACATCAACAGGCAGATGCGCTTTCCCCAATGCTCTTGCGGAAATGGCGGACCTGACGGGATTGTCTTGAGTCCGAGGAAGACGCTGAGCTCCTCCGGCGCGGTCGGCAGGAAGTCGCGATAATGCTGCATGATCGTGCGCGCATGCTGCTGATCCCAGGCGATCGGTCCGGCAAACACGGCATTGACCGGATGGAGCCTGAACAGGAAGGACGTGACGATGCCGAAATTGCCCCCGCCGCCGCGCAGCGCCCAGAGCAGGTCGGCGTTCTCGTCCTTGCTGGCGACGGCAAAGCTGCCGTCGGCGAGCACGACGTCGGCTTCGAGCAGATTATCGATCGTGAGGCCATGTTTGCGGGTGAGATAGCCATGGCCGCCGCTCAATGTCAGGCCTGCGATCCCGGTGGTCGAGATGATACCCGCCGGGACGGCGAGGCCGAACACATGGGTGGCATGGTCGACATCGCCCTGGGTACATCCCGCGCCGACCCGCGCCGTGCGGGCAACCGGATCGACGCGCACGCCCTTCATGGCAGACAGGTCGATGACCAGTCCGTCATCCACGCTGCCGAGACCGGGTCCATTATGACCGCCACCGCGAATTGCGATGCGCAGGTCGTTCTCGCGGCCGAACTTCACCGCGGCGATGACGTCGGCGACATCGACACATCGTGCGATGAGCGAGGGCCGCTTGTCGATCATGCCGTTAAAGAGTGCACGAGCTTCGTCGTAATCGGTTTCGAATCGCCGCGCGCGATGACCACGCCGCGCAAATTTTCACGTAGTTCAATTTTGACTTCGTCACGCATGATGCTCTCCTGATCCAAGGAATCAGCAGGGCAGCCCGATGGGCGTACTGCGTCCGTGTCGGAACAGGGCCCTGTCAATTGCTGACGCTAGTCGGGGCACCCGAGGGCTGCACTGTACCAGATATTGGCGGTAGCTGCGTCATCTGATGCTGAAGAGAATGGTTTTCGATTGGAATAAAGTTTGCCCTTGAAGGGCTTTGTTGGAATCTATTCCCAACAATCCGACTGTCTCCGGATCGGTTTGGGATTTTTTGCGCGGCCGCCCGCGCTAGCCTGTCAGCGTCCCTCCCGCAAGGACGCCGCCCATGCCGCTCGCCTCCATCATCGACGTCGACATCCCGCGCGCCGCCACACCCGCGGAAACCGCGCTGACGCGCCGTGTGGACCTCACCACGCTTCGCCTGTTCGTCGCCGTCTGCGACGAGCAGAACCTCACCCGCGCCGCGCAGCGCGAGGGGATTGCGGCCTCCGCGGTGTCGAAACGGATGAACGATTTCGAGCTGGCGTTCGGCGTCACGCTGTTTAAGCGGCTCGCCAAGGGCATGGCGCTGACGCCGGCCGGCGAGGCGCTGCTGCATCACGCCCGGGTCACGCTGCTCAATGTCGAGAAGATCGCGGTCGAGCTGTCGGAATATTCGCAAGGCGTGCGCGGCCATGTCCGCATGCTCGCCAACCTCTCGGCGATCGTGCAGTATCTGCCCGAGGATCTCTCGGCTTTCTTCGCCGCGCACGAGCTGCTCCGCGTCGATTTGCAGGAGCGCCCGAGCGGGCAGGTTGTGCGCGGCATCGAGGAGGGCGCGGCCGAGCTCGGCATCTGTTCGGCCGAAGCCGACAGCCGCGCGCTCGAGGTCTTCCATTATCGCTACGACAATCTGGTGGTGGTGATGCGGCCGGACCATCCGCTCGCCGGCCGCGAGAAGCTGCTGTTTATCGAGACGCTCGATTTCGACCACATCGGCCTACACACCGCGAGCTCGATCTATCTGCGCTCGCAATATGCGGCGACGCAAGCCGGCAAGACGATGCGGCTGCGCATCAACGTGCCGGGCTTCGATGCGGTCTGCCGCATGGTGCAGGCCAATATGGGCCTCGGCCTGATCCCCGATCGCGCCTTCGCAGTCGTCGGTGCCGGCATGGGCCTGCGTGCGATCCCGCTGCGCGACGATTGGGGGCGGCGCGAGCTGAAGATTGTGGTCCGCGATGCCGCGCACCTGTCCGGAACCGGCCGCCTGATGCTGGACTATCTGCGCGCCGTGGAAACGGATCGGAGAGGGCGGGCCGGCGAACAGCTCGGCTAGCTGCGTGCGTGCTCGCAGCCGGGGATGTTCGTTCCGGACGCAAGCGCAGGCGCGCGTCTCAGCCGCCGTCGAGTGCGGCGAGGCGATCGGCTTCCATGATGTCTTCGACGGTGTTGGCGTTGAAGAACGGATCCAGCGGCCCGGTCGGCCATTCGACCGTCGCCAGCGGATAGCGCGCGGTCCAGCGATCGATCTTGCGCACGTCCTCCTCAACGAGCGCGTGGCGCAATTCGTTCCGCAGACGCACGCTCCACAGACCGATGACCGGATGCGTCTGCCCGCCGGATGAGGCGACCGCGAGTTCGGCATTCTCTGCCGCGCGCGCCTGCTCCAGGCGTGCGACAAGATCACGCGGAAGAAACGGACAGTCGCCCGCCGCGCTCAGCACCCATTTCGCATCCGGCCGGTTGGCCGCGGTCCAATCGAGCGCGGCCAGGATGCCGGCGAGGGGACCCGGATAATCGGCGACATCGTCGGCGACGATGGGAAGGCCGAAGGCGGCGAAGCGCGCGGGGTCGCCGTTGGCGTTGACGATCAGCCCGCTGCATTGCGGGGCGAGACGGTCGATCACCCGCTGCAGAATGGTCCGGCCGGCGATCTTGCGCATCGGCTTGTCGCCGCCGCCCATCCGCCGCGCGAGGCCGCCGGCCAGCAGCACGCCCGGGATGTCAGTCCCCGGGATATCAGCCATTGTCGGCCTCGCCCTTGCGCTTGTGCCGCATCGATTCCTCTTCGACATAGTCGAGGTTCTGGTCGTAGACGATCCTCCCCTCACCCGACAGCGCGATGAAGCGCTTGCCGCGCGCGCGCCCGACCAGCGTCAATCCGACCTGCCGCGCCAGATCGACACCCCACGCCGTGAATCCGGAGCGGGAGACCAGGATCGGGATGCCCATCCGCACCGTCTTGATCACCATCTCGGAGGTCAGCCGCCCGGTGGTGTAGAGGATCTTGTCTGCCGGATCGACATTGTGGCGATAGATCCAGCCCGCGATCTTGTCGACGGCGTTGTGCCGGCCGACATCCTCGGTGTAGCAGACCGGGGTGCTCTCCTTGCACAGCACGCAGCCGTGAATGGCGCCCGCTTCCAGATAGAGCGACGGCATCGTGTTGATGGTGTGGGTCATCTGGTAGAGCCAGGAGGTCCGCAGTTCGGCCTTCGGCAGCGCGACCTTCTCGACGGCTTCGAGCAGGTCGCCGAACGCTGTCCCCTGCGCGCAGCCCGAGGTCTGCGTCCGCTTCTTCAGCTTCGCTTCGAAATTGGTGTGGTGCTCGGTGCGGACCACCACCACCTGGAGGTCGTCGTCATATTCGACCTCGGTGACGACGTCGTCGTATTTGAGCATGTTCTGGTTCAGGAGGTAGCCGAGCGCGAGGTATTCGGGATAGTCGTTGATCGTCATCATCGTGACGATCTCCTGTGCGTTGAGGTACAGCGTCAGCGGCCGCTCGACCGGCACCTTGATCTCGGTCGGCGCGCCGGTCTGATCGATGCCGATGACGCGCTCGGTCAGTCGCGGGTCGTCCGGGTCTGGAACAATAACGGGAGCGGTGGTCTTCTCGGTCACAGGTCGGCGTCCCAATGGGTTCACATGGCAACGAAGCTGGGGATATAAGCACGATCGGAGACTGACTGGCCACTCTCCGCCGCTTCGCCGGAACTGCCAAGGATTCGTCAAGGATGGTCCGGCCTTGAGGATAACGCCGCAGTTCGCGATGTGGGTCGAACAAATCTTGTCGATGGCCGAGGACTGAGGGACATCATGGCGCAGCTTTCCGACGACTGCTTCGCTTTCGGCGGACCGATGATGTCGGTCGACGAGGCCGTCGCGATCATCGCCTCGCGCGTCAAGCCTGTCGGCGAGACGGAAGCCGTCGCTCTGGTGGACGCCGACGGACGCATCCTTAGCCACGACGTCGCCGCGCCGCTGCCGCTGCCGCCTTTCATGAATTCCGCCGTCGACGGCTACGCAATCTCCGGTGCGGACCTGCCGGCGAGCGGTGAGCGCGCGTTTCCCGTCGCCGGGCGCGTGCAGGCGGGAGCGCCGGCAGCGCCCGCACGGCCCGGCCAGGCGGTGCGGATCTTCACCGGTGCGCCGATGCCCGACGGCACCGACACCGTGTTCATGCAGGAAGACGTGCGGATCGACGATGCGGGCAGCGTCATCCTGCCGTCGGGCCTGAAGGCCGGCGCCAATGTGCGTCCTGCCGGCGAAGACATTCCACGCGGCCATGTCGCACTGGCGGCGGGTCGGCGGCTGCGGCCGCAGGACATCGCCGTCGCCGCGGCCTTCGGGCTCACCACGCTCGACGTGGTGCGACGCCTGCGTGTCGGGGTGTTCTCCACCGGCGACGAACTGGCCGCGCCGGGCAGCCCGCGCGCCGAAGCGCAATTGTTCGATTCCAATCGCTTCATGCTGATCGCGATGTTGCGGCGGCTCGGTTGCGAGGTCGGCGATCTCGGCATCCTGCGCGACGAACGGGCCGGGCTCGCCAATGCGCTCAAGCAGGCTGCACGACGCTACGACCTGATCCTGACCACTGGCGGCGTCTCGACCGGCGAAGAGGACCACGTCAAGGCCGGCATCGAGCAGGCGGGCTCGCTGGTGCTGTGGCGGATGGCGATCAAACCGGGCCGCCCGGTGGCGATGGGAATCATCGACGGCACGCCGCTGATCGGCCTGCCCGGCAATCCGGTGGCGGGCTTCGTCACCTTCGTTCACGTGGTGCGGCCGACCGTGCTGGCGCTGTCGGGAGCAACCCTGTCTCCGTTGTTGCCGATGCCGGTCCGTGCCGCGTTCAGCTACAAAAAGAAGAGCGGCCGCCGCGAATATGTCCGCGCCTCGCTGCGCCGGGCGGCGGACGGCTCGCTGGAGGCGACCAAGTTTCCCCGCGAAGGGGCCGGCCTGTTGTCGTCGCTGATCGAGACGGATGGGCTGATCGAGCTCGGCGAGTCCATCGTGCGGGTCGAGCCGGGCGATACGGTCGGCTTTCTCGGCTACGCCGACCTGCTCTGATGCCGCAGACGTGGTCGAGATCGCGCGAGCCGGCCGCTTGCGCGATTGGGAATTCAGATCGACCGATAGGCAAACAGTAACAATGGGCTGCGCGGCAACCCGACGCTGCTAGAGGCGTTCCTAAATGTGCTTGCCTGTGGCATGCCAGAGAATAGAGTTGGTTGAAGCGGCGCAACTTGCGCAAAGCCGGGTTCCAAGGCGAGGTTTCATGAGTGGAGACGACGTTCACAAGGTCCGCGCGTTCGAGCATCCCGGAGCAGGCAGGAAGCGGGCGAAAGCCACGCCCAAGGGACGCCAGGTCGACCCTGCGGCCGCTCATGAGATCGAGGCGCTGCTCGCGGACCGGCCGAGGCGTCGCGACCTGCTGATCGAATACCTCCATCTGATCCAGGACAAATACCATCAGATTTCGGCGGCGCATCTTGCGGCGCTCGCCGACGAGATGAGGCTGTCATTCGCCGAAGTGTTCGAGACCGCGACCTTCTATGCGCATTTCGACATCGTGAAGGAAGGCGAGCCTGATATCGCGCCGCTCACCGTGCGTGTCTGCGATTCGCTGACCTGCGCGATGCTCGGCGGCGAGAAGCTCCTGAAGGATCTCCAGAGCCGCGCCGGCCCCGGCATCCGCGTCGTGCGGGCACCGTGCGTCGGCCGATGCGACACCGCACCCGCCGCCGAGGTCGGCCACAACTTCGTCGATCATGCGACCGTCAGCGACGTGCTCGCTGCGGCGAAGAGCGGCGACACGCATGTGCATCTCCCCCCTTACATCGATTACGACGCCTATGTCGACGACGGCGGATACCGGCTGCTGGCGCGCCTGCGCTCAGGCGAGTTGCCGCGGGAAGACCTGTTGAAGGCGCTCGACGATGCGTCGCTGCGCGGTCTCGGCGGTGCCGGTTTCCCGACCGGCCGCAAGTGGCGCGCCGTGCTCGGCGAGCCCGGTCCGCGGCTTATGGCGGTGAACGGCGACGAAGGCGAGCCCGGCACGTTCAAGGACCGCTACTATCTCGAGACCGATCCGCATCGTTTCCTCGAGGGCATGCTGATCGGCGCCCACGTGGTCGAGGCGCCCGAAGTCTACATCTACATCCGCGACGAGTACCCGGCCTGCCGCGAGATCCTTGCGCGCGAGATCGCAAAACTTCCGCCCGGCGGTCCGACGCTGCATCTGCGGCGTGGCGCCGGCGCCTATATCTGCGGCGAGGAATCCTCGCTGCTGGAATCGATCGAGGGCAAGCGCGGCCTGCCACGGCACAAGCCACCATATCCGTTCCAGGTCGGGCTGTTCGGCCTGCCGACGCTGATCAACAACATCGAGACGTTGTGGTGGGTTCGCGACATCGTCGAGAAGGGCGCCGACTGGTGGAAGAGCCACGGCCGCAACGAGCGCCACGGCCTGCGCAGCTTCTCGGTGTCGGGACGCGTCAAGAATCCGGGCGTCAAGCTCGCACCGGCCGGCATCACCGTGCGCGAACTGATCGACGAGTACTGCGGCGGCATGGCCGACGGCCATACGCTGCAGGCCTATCTGCCGGGCGGCGCATCCGGCGGCATCCTGCCGGCCGCGATGGACGACATCCCGCTCGATTTCGGCACGCTGGAGAAATACGGCTCTGCTTCATCGGCTCCGCCGCGGTCGTCGTGCTCTCGCAGGCCGATGACGTCAGGGAGGCCGCGCTGAACCTGATGAAGTTCTTCGAGGATGAAAGCTGCGGGCAATGCACGCCCTGCCGCGCCGGAACCGAGAAGGCGGCACTCTTGATGCAGCAACCGGTCTGGAACAAGGACCTGCTCGACCAATTGGGCCAGGCGATGCGCGACGCGTCGATCTGCGGGCTCGGTCAGGCGGCCTCCAATCCGCTGACTTCCGTGATCAAGTATTTTCCGGACGGGTTTCGTCCGCAGCAAGCCGCCGAGTAGGTGGATCAAGCAGGCGAATTCGACGAGGATTTGAATGAGCAACGATCACAACTCCGTCCAGACGATCCAGTTCGAGCTCGACGGGCATCAGGTCGAAGCGCGGGCCGGCGAAACGATTTGGCAGGTCGCCAAGCGCCAGGGCACCGAGATCCCGCATCTCTGCTATTCTCCCGCGCCGGACTATCGGCCGGACGGCAATTGCCGCGCCTGCATGGTCGAAATCGAAGGCGAGCGCGTGCTGGCGGCGTCCTGCAAGCGGACGCCTTCGGTCGGCATGAAGGTGAAGTCGGCCAGCGAGCGCGCCATCGCGGCGCAGAAGATGGTGATGGAGCTGCTCGTCGCCGATCAGCCGGCGCGCGAGACCTCGCACGATCCGGACTCGAAATTCTGGCACTGGGCCGAGAAGACCGGCGTCACCGAGAGCCGCTTCCCCGCCACCGAGCGCTGGCACGCCGACACCAGCCATCCGGCGATGCGCGTCAATCTCGACGCTTGCATCCAGTGCGGCCTGTGCGTGCGGGCGTGCCGCGAGGTGCAGGTCAACGACGTGATCGGCATGGCTTATCGTAGTCACGGCTCGAAAATCGTGTTCGACTTCGACGATCCGATGGGCGAATCGACCTGCGTCGCCTGCGGCGAATGCGTCCAGGCGTGTCCCACCGGCGCGCTGATGCCGGCGGTGATGCTCGACGACAAGCAGACGCGCGTCACCTGGCCCGACCGCAAGGTGGATTCGCTGTGCCCGTATTGCGGCGTCGGCTGTCAGGTCACCTACGAGGTCAAGGACGAGAAGGTGATCTACGCCGAAGGCCGTGATGGTCCCGCCAATCACAACCGGCTCTGCGTCAAGGGTCGCTTCGGGTTCGACTACATCCATCATCCGAACCGGCTGACCAAGCCGCTGGTGCGGCTGCCAGGCGTGAAGAAGGATGCCAACGACCAGGTCGATCCGGCAAATCCCTACACCCATTTCCGCGAGGCATCCTGGGAAGAGGCGCTCGATCTTGCCGCGGCCGGCTTGAAGAAAATCCGCGATGAGAAGGGCGCCAAGGCGCTCGCCGGCTTCGGCTCGGCCAAGGGCTCGAACGAGGAAGCCTACCTGTTCCAGAAGCTGGTCCGCACCGGCTTCGGCTCCAACAATGTCGACCACTGCACGCGGCTGTGCCACGCCTCGTCGGTGGCGGCCTTGTTCGAGGGATTGAGCTCCGGCGCGGTATCGGCGCCGTTCTCGGCCGCGGCCGATGCCGAGGTGATCTGGGTGATCGGCGCCAATCCGACCGTGAACCATCCGGTCGCCGCGACCTTCATCAAGAATGCGGCCAAGCGAGGCGCCAAGCTCTACGTGATGGATCCACGCCGGCAGTCGCTGTCGCGTCATGCCACGCAGCATCTCGCTTTCAAGCCGGGCAGCGACGTCGCGATGCTGAACGCGATGATCCACACGATCATCACCGAGGGCCTGACCGACGAGCAGTACATCGCCGGTTATACCGAGGGCTATGACGAGCTGAAGGCGAAGATCCAGGAGTTCACGCCGGAGCGCATGTCGCCGATCTGCGGCATTCCCGCCGAGACGCTGCGCGAGGTGGCGCGTGCCTACGCCCGCGCCAAGTCGTCGATCATCTTCTGGGGCATGGGCATCAGCCAGCATGTCCACGGCACCGACAATGCACGCTGCCTGATCGCGCTGGCTTTGATCACCGGCCAGGTCGGCCGCCCCGGCACCGGGCTGCATCCGCTGCGCGGGCAGAACAACGTGCAGGGCGCCTCCGACGCCGGCCTGATCCCGATGTTCCTGCCGGACTATCAGCCGGTCGGCCGCGACGACATGCGCGGCGCGTTCGAGAAGTTGTGGGGGCAGGAGCTCGATCCGGTGCGCGGGCTGACCGTGGTCGAGATCATGAACGCGATCCACGCCGGCGAAATCCACGGCATGTATGTCGAGGGCGAAAATCCCGCGATGTCGGATCCCGATTTGCAGCACGCGCGCCAGGCGCTGGCGAAGCTCGATCATCTCGTCGTGCAGGACCTGTTCGTCACCGAGACGGCGTTCCATGCCGACGTCATCCTGCCGGCCTCGGCGTTCGCCGAAAAGTCCGGCTCCTTCACCAACACCGACCGCCGCGTGCAGCTGGCGCGCGAGGTGATCAAGCCGCCGGGCGATGCGCGGCAGGATCTCTGGATCATCCAGGAAATCGCCAAGCGGATGGGACTGCCCTGGAATTATGCGGGGCCGGGCGAGGTGTTCACCGAGATGGCGCAGCTGATGCCGTCGCTGAAGAACATCACCTGGGAGCGGCTGGTTCGCGAGGGCGCGGTGACCTATCCGGTCGACGATCCCGACAAGCCGGGCAATGAGATCATCTTCACGACCGGTTTCCCGACCGAGAGCGGTCGCGGCAAGATCGTGCCGGCCAAGGTGATCCCGCCGGACGAATTGCCGGACGACGAGTACCCGATGGTGCTGTCGACCGGCCGCGTGCTCGAGCATTGGCACACCGGCTCGATGACGCGCCGTGCCCAGGTGCTCGACCAGATCGAGCCCGAGGCGGTCGCGTTCATGACCCCGAAGGACATGCGCAAGAAGGGGCTCGCGCCCGGCGACTTCATCCGCCTCGAGACCCGCCGCGGCGCGGTCGAGGTCAAGGTGCGCGCCGACCGCGACGTGCCCGAGAACATGGTCTTCATGCCGTTTCTGCTACGCGGAAGCGGCGGCGAATTTGCTGACCAACCCGGCGCTCGATCCGTTCGGCAAGATTCCGGAGTTCAAGTTCTGCGCAGTCCGCGCCGAGAAGATCGATATCCGGACGGCGGCGGAATAGCCGTCCGGGCCAAAACAAACGCAACGAAGCGACGCGAACCCACAGGGAGATCAGCATGCGAACGATCATCGTCGGAGCACTTTGCGCCATCGCAATGGTCGCGAGCGCACACGCCGCGGTCAAGGAAGAGCCGGTCACCTACTCCGACGGCGAGACCACGATGAAGGGCTTCGTCGTCTATGACGACGCGAGCCAGGCCAAGCGGCCCGGCATCGTCATGGTGCACGAATGGTGGGGCATCACGCCGCATATCCATAACGAGGCGCGGAAGTTCGCGGAGCAGGGCTACACAGCCTTCATTGCGGACATGTACGGCGACGCCAAGACCGCCGACAACCCGAAGGACGCCGGCGCGCTCGCGGGGTCGGTCATGAAGGATGCGAAGGTGATGGAGCTGCGCTTCAACGCGGCGCGTGAGCAACTCGCCAAGCAGGCTTCGGTCAATCCTCAGCGGATCGGGGCCGTCGGTTACTGCTTCGGCGGCGCGGTGGTGCTGAACATGGCGCGCGCCGGCGCCGATCTCACCGCCGTTGCGGGCTTCCACGCTACGCTCGGTCTCAACACGCCGGCACCGGCGCCGGGCACCGTCAAGGCGAAAATCCTGATTCTGAACGGCGCCGACGACCCGTTCGTGAAGCGCGAGCAGTATGATGCGCTGAAGAAGGATTTCGACGCAGCGAAGGCCGATTACCGGATCATCGAATATCCGGGCGCCGTGCACGCGTTCACGAACCCCGAAGCCACCGAGCTCGGCAAGAAGTTCAACCTGCCGCTCAGATACGACGCCAAGGCCGATCAGGAATCGAAGGCCGAAGCGGCCAAGCTGTTTGCCGCAAACCTTCAGAAATGAGCCAACGGGCCGCCGAGAGAGTGCCGCAGCATTGACGACGGCAATCACCGATACGCCGGAAACGATCAAGGTCATCATTTCCGGCGGCTTCGCGGCGGTCTACCGGGAAGTGCTGCCCGAATTCGAGCGCAGCACCGGCATCAAGGTGGAGACCGGATCCGGCGCATCCGAGGGCACCGGTCCGAAAACGATCAGGCATCAGCTTGCGCACGGCACCAAAGCGGATGTGGTGATCCTTTCGCGGGAAGGACTGCGAAAGCTGAACGAAGACGGGCGGATTCGTGCGGGATCCGACACGGGCCTCGCGACGGCTCCCTTGGCGGCCGCGGTTCGCTCAGGCGCTCCGAAGCCGGACATCGGCAATGCTGTCGCGCTGAGGAAGGCTTTGATCGATGCGGGCGAGGTGGTGGCGCCAAGCAGCACGAGCGGACAATTCGTCCGCGACAACGTCTTCCCCAGGCTGAACCTGCCGGACACGGTGCGGCTCACCCTCGCGGCGCGGGGGACCGAGGCGGCCGAAGCGCTGCGCGCGGGCAAGGCGAATTTCTCGATTGGGCCGACCAGCGAACTGGTGCAGGAGACCGGCATCGAGGTTGTCGGTCTGCTGCCTCCGGATCTCCAGCTCGTGCAGACCTTCACGGCCGCTGTCGTCAGCGACTCAAAGTCGCCTGCCGCAGCCAGGCGCCTGATCGATTTCCTTTCCTCGGATACCGCTATCTTGCGCGCGGCAATCAAGCGGGCGGGCATGGAGCGGCTCGGCGGATAGGCTGCCGTCGCCGACTGTTGCGCTGATCGCGGCGCGGCTCAGCGATCCCTGGCGCCGGGTGCCACATTGAGCGGCGCGCCACCGGTCGAAATCGGACCTGCCGGTTTTGGTGCCCGAGCCGGCGGCGGCTTTCGGGGCTTCGGGGCAGCCTGTGCGACAGGTGCATGCGGTTGGTCGGCCGCTGCCGTGGCCGGCAATGGCACGGGAGCCGGAGCCGGGCGCTGGAGCGCGTCGACCTTCGACGTCAGGCTCGCCAATTGGTCGACGACGGCCTTCAGCTGCTCCTGCTGGTCCGCCACCGATTTGCCGAGTGCGCCGATGTCATCCTCGAGCTTCTGCTGGGTCGCGAGCAGATCCGGCAACGTCTCCTTGTCGCCTGCGGCCACTCTGTCGCTGACCGCAGCGTTGCCCAGGGACGGGACCAGCGGCGCGATCTGGGGCCAGGCGTAGACGCCCCCGGCGCCCGCACAGGCGAGGACGACGATCAACAGGAACCACGGCCAGCGGCGGCGCACGGCGGGAATCGGGCTTGACGGCGCATGGTGCTGCCATGCCTGGTCGGAATCGTTGGTCACCCATGCTTCCTAGTCTGCTTCGGCAGCTGTTGCAATCGATGCCGAGTCTGACCACTTTGGCAGCTATGTCCCCCTCGTCCGGAGCCCCATTGGCGCCCACGCACACGTCCCAACTTCTTGAGGAACTCGTCGCTCAAGCACCGGACGGCCCCGTCGATCTCGAATGGCTCCTCAGCAACCTGGACAAGCGGTCGTTCGGCCTGCTCCTGCTGCTGTTGGGGCTGCTGGTGATCATCCCCGGCGTCGCGACGGTTGCGACGCTGGCGCTGCTGTTTCCGGCGGTCGAGATGATGCGTGGCCGCAGCGCGCCGTCGTTTCCGAGCTTCCTGTCGAAGCGACAGTTCGACTTCAAGCGCTTCAAGCGGTTCACCGTTCTCGTCCGTCCGATGCTGCAGGCGATCGAGCGCATCAGCCGGCCGCGCTGGGACGCGCGTCGCGACGTGATCGACCGCCTCGTCGGACTGGTCGTGTTTCTGCTCGCCTTCTCGGCAGGCTGGCCGCTGCCTCTGGTGAACGTCATTCCGGGAATGGTGGTCGTCCTGATCGCGGTCGCCTACCTGCAGGAGGACGGCCTGCTGCTGGCGATTGCGATGGCGGCTGCGCTGATCTGCCTGCTCGGGCTCGGATGGACGCTCTGGGCAACGTTCGGAGCCGTGATGAACTGGATGGGGCTGTGACGCTCGACGGCTAGTGCAGTTCGATGTCCCGACTTCAGGGGTCGACATCTCGCGCGGGCTTGATCATGATCTCGCCGGACGTCGCGGCAAACAGCGACGCGAATGGGGAGAACACATGCGTTGCATCACGCTCGCGGCCGTCGCCGCGCTCAGCCTTGTTTCCACTTCGGCGGTTCTCGCTGCCGACAAGAAATACGATCCCGGCGCCAGCGATACCGAATCAAGATCGGGCAGACCATGCCCTACAGCGGTCCGGCTTCGGCGTATGGCACGCAGGGCAGGGCCGAGGCCGCATACTGGAAGATGATCAACAGCCAGGGCGGAATCAACGGCCGGAAGATCACGCTGCTGAGCATGGACGACGGCTATAGCCCGCCGAAGACGGTGGAGCAGACGCGCAAGCTCGTGGAGCAGGATGAGATCCTTGCTAACATCGGCTCACTGGGCACCCCGACAAATTCGTCGATCCAAAAATATCTGAACGGCAAGAAGATCCCGCATCTGCTGATCTCCACCGGCGCCTCGAAGTGGAACGATCCGAAGGAATTCCCGTGGACCACGCCGTTCTATCCGCCCTATGCGCAGGAAGCGAAGATCTACGCAAAGTACATCGCCAAGGAGCTGCCCAACGCGAAGATCGGCGTGATCTACCAGAACGACGACTTCGGCAAGGACTATCTGAAGGGCTTCAAGGAGGGGCTGGGAGAGAAGGCCGGTCTGATCGTCAAGGAGCTCAGCTACGAGGTGACCGATCCCACGATCGATTCCCAGATCGTCAATCTGAAGGCCACCGGCGCCGACGTGCTGATGACGATCACGACGCCGAAGTTCGGCGCGCAGGCGATCCGCAAGGTCGCCGATCTCGGCTGGAAGCCCACGCACTTCATTGTGTCCGTCGCGAGCTCGATCGGCGGCGTGCTCGAGCCTGCCGGCCTCGAAGCATCCACCGGCCTCATGACCGCGCTGGCGGCCAAGGTGGTCGGCGACCCCGCGTGGGACACCGACAAGGGCGTGCAGGACTATCTCGCCTTCATGAAGCAGTGGTATCCCGAAGGCAATCCGATCGATGGCAGCAACCAGATCGGTTATCTGTCGGCGCAGTTCACGGCCATCATCCTGAAGAACTGCGGAGACGTGCTGACGCGCGAGAACCTGCTGAAGCAGGCCACCAGCCTGAGCAAGGTCTCACTGCCGCTCTTGCTTCCCGGCATCACGGTATCGGTGTCGCCGACGGACTACTCCACCTTCGACACGTTCAAGCTTGCGAAGTTCGACGGCAAGACATGGAAGTTCTTTGGCGAGAACATCAGCACCGCGTCGCGCTGAGGAGAAGCGAGAGGCGGCTGTGCTGTCCGGCATCCATGGATGCAGAAGATCTGCTGCATCCATGCGAATCGCTCGCAATGACCATGGAAGGAGCAGCGGAAAATTCTACCCCGTCACCCTGAGGTGCGAGCCTTTTCGGCGAGCCTCGAAGGGTCGACGGCCACCGGCGGTGGCCGTGCATCCTTCGAGGCTCGCAAGTGCTCGCGCCTCAGGATGACGGTTCTGAGATCTGCGGCAGGGGCGACATCGGATATGGGCACCAGCATTCGCGCCCGGCGAACTCGCCATTGCCAAACCTCGCATTGACCGCGCCGCCATGGCCGGGCACAGCGTGCGGGCGGTGTCATTGAACGGTCGCAAGAGCCGAAAGGGATACCGCCGTATCGATTTTTGCAGTGCAGCAATGGCGCAATTTAGCCCCTGCTAAAGGGGCAATGGCAATCGTCGTTGCTTGTCTGTAATGGTGCGACCGGATGTCTCGGGGCCGGTATTCGTGCTCCGCAATACGCGGGAGGAAACATGCGTAAGTTCATTTTGGCCGCGGCGTCGATCGCGGCCTTGACCTTTGTCGGGCAGGCCTCGGCGCAGTCGCCGATCGTCATCAAGTTCAGCCACGTGGTGGCCTCGGATACGCCGAAGGGCAAGGCGGCCGACAAGTTCAAGGAACTCGCCGAGAAGTACACGGGCGGCAAGGTGAAGGTCGAGGTCTATCCGAACTCGACGCTCTACAAGGACAAGGAAGAGCTCGAGGCACTGCAGCTCGGCGCGGTGCAGATGCTGGCGCCGTCGAACTCGAAGTTCGGCCCGATCGGCATCAAGGAATTCGAAGTCTTCGATCTGCCCTACATCCTCCCGGACCTGAAATCGCTGCGCAAGGTGACCGACGGTCCGCTCGGCGCCCAGCTGCTCAAGAAGCTGGATTCCAAGGGCATGACCGGTCTCGCCTATTGGGACAACGGCTTCAAGCAGATGAGCGCGAACAAGAAGCTGGTCGCGCCCGCCGACTACAAGGGACTGAAATTCCGCATCCAGTCCTCGAAGGTGCTGGAGGCCCAGTTCCGCGCGCTCGGTTCGATTCCGCAGGTGATGGCGTTCTCCGACGTCTACCAGGCGCTGCAGACCGGCGTGGTCGACGGTCAGGAGAACACCTGGTCGAACATCTACACCCAGAAAATGCATGAGGTGCAGAAGTACGCGACCGTCACCAATCACGGCTACATCGGCTACGTCGTGGTCGTGAACAAGAAGTTCTGGGACGGCCTGCCGGCCGACATCCGCGACGAACTCAACAAGGCGATGAAGGAAGCCACCGAGTTCGGCAACAACCAGTCCGCCAAGGAGAACGAGGACGCGCTCGCCGAGATCAAGAAGGCGGGCAAGACCGAGATCATCTCGCTGACGCCGGAGCAGGACGAGGCGATGCGCAAGGCGATGATGCCGGTCTACAAGGACGTCGCCTCGCGCGTCGGCCAGCCGCTGATCGACGAATTCCTGAAGGAAACGGGCCGCAGCCCGATGAACTAAGGCGGATCGCCTATTAGCCGCCGAACAGGCGGTGCGCTCCCTCTCCCGCTTGCGGGGAGGGTTGGGGTGGGGGCTCTCTCCGCGAGTCGCGTTGTGGAGAGAGCCCCCACCCGCATTGCATCTTCGATGCAATGCGACCTCCCCCGCAGGCGGGGAGAGGTGGACTGAGTGTGTGGACGGGCCTCTCAGCCGAGAGCCGTCTCGCAAATCTAACGAATGCCGCGGCCGCGTGAGGCCGCGGCCTGGGTGCCGTGGCCGGTTGCCGCATCAGGCCATGACAGGGGAGATCAATGCTGCTGAAAATTCTGGACCGGCTCGAGGAAATCATCATCGCGAGCCTGATGGGCGCTGCGACGCTTCTGACCTTCGTCACGGTCGTGCACCGCTTCCTGGTCGACGTGCCGGTGCTCTATCCGTATTTGTTCGGCATCAATCTCGCCTGGTCGCAGGAACTGTGCATCTACATGTTCATCTGGATGGCGAAGTTCGGTGCCGCCTATGGCGTGCGCACCGGCATCCATGTCGGCGTCGACGTGTTGATCAATCGCCTCAATGACGCCTGGCGCAAGCGCACCATCAGCTTCGGCCTGCTCGGCGGCGCGCTGTTCACCGCGATCGTCGGCACCATGGGTGCCAAGTTCGTGTTCGAGCTGATGCACACCGATCAGGTCTCGCCCGATCTCGAGATCCCGAGCTGGATCGTCTACGCCTGCATCCCGCTCGGCTCCTATTTAATGTGCTTCCGCTTCCTGCAGGTGTGTTGGAATTACTGGTGGACCGACGAGCTGCCGCACCATGACGCCTCCCATGTCGATGGCGTCGAGACCAGCAAGACCGCGCCCGTCGCGCTTGGAGAAGCGTGATGAGCGCCGCACTTATCTTCGGACTGCTGTTTGCCCTGATGCTGACGGGCATGCCGATCTCGATCTCGCTCGGCCTGACCGTGCTCACCTTCCTGTTCACCATGACCGAGGTGCCGATCGAGAGCGTCGGCCTGAAGCTGTTTTCGGGCCTCGACAATTTCGGCATCATGGCGATCCCGTTCTTCATCCTGGCAGGCACGTTCTTGACCCGCGGCGGCGTCGCGCGGCGCATGATCGCGTTCACGACCTCGCTGGTCGGGCATCTGCCCGGCGGCCTTGGGCTAGCCGGCGTCGCGGCCTGCGCGATGTTCGCGGCGATCTCGGGCTCGAGCGTCGCCACTGTGGTCGCGATCGGCTCGATCATGATGCCGGCGATGGTCGATCACGGCTATCCGAAGCGTTTCGGTGTCGGCGTGATCTCGACCTCGGGCGCGCTCGGCATCCTGGTGCCGCCCTCGATCATCCTGGTGCTCTACGGCGTCTCCACCAACACCTCGATCGGCGCGCTGTTCATGGCCGGCATCGTGCCGGGCGTGCTGCTTGCGCTGATGCTGGCTGCGGTGACCTTCTTCGTGGCGCGGCGCAACGGCTATCCGAAGATGCCGCGCGCGACCATCGGCCAGCAGTTCACGGCGTTCCGCGAAAGCATCTGGGGCCTGTCGCTGATCGCGATCGTGCTCGGCGGCATCTATGGCGGCATCTTCACGCCGACCGAAGCGGCCGCGGTCGCCGCCACCTATGCCTTCTTCATCACCGTGTTCGTCTACAAGGAGCTGAAGCTCTCCGAGGTGCCGAAGGTGCTGCTGCAGGCGGCGAGCATGAGCTCGATGCTGCTCTACATCATCACCAACGCGGTGCTGTTCTCGTTCCTGATGACGCATGAACAGATCCCGCAGGAGATGGCGGCCTGGATCATCGACAAGAACTTCTCGGTCTGGATGTTCCTGCTCGTCGTCAACGTCATCCTGCTGCTCGCCGGCAACGTGATGGACCCGTCGTCGATCCTCCTGATCATGGCGCCGATCCTGTTTCCGCTGGCGACCAAGCTCGGCGTGCATCCGGTGCATCTCGGCATCCTGATGATCGTCAACACCGAGGTCGGGCTGTGCCATCCGCCGGTCGGGCTCAATCTCTACATCGCGAGCAGCATCGCCAAGATGGGCATCAGCGAGATCACGATCTCGGTCCTGCCGTGGCTATGCGCGATGCTGGTGTTCCTCGGCCTGATCACCTACGTGCCGGAGATCTCGCTGTGGCTGCCGCGGCTGTTGGGAATGATCTAGCGAGCGCATGATCCGGAAAAGTGTGAAGCGGTTTTCCGACGAGATCATGCGCAAACAATCAGAAAACCAAAGCGCGACCTCGCGCTTTGGATGTTTCTGGCGGGCAATGAAGCGGATTACATCTTGGCAAGAAAGGTCTCTCTGTCCAATCCGTAAGTTGAAGGCCGCAGCAGGCGGTATCATTCTCAGGCAACCTTCAAAGGAGGTTTGGATGAAGAAAGTTCTGCTCGCCGGCATCGCGGCGCTCACGATTGCCGGTTCGACCGCGGTCTATGCCCAGCATCGCCCGTGGTTCCATGGCCAGATGCGGATGAGCCCCGAGGATCGGGCCGCCTTCCTCGACGCGCGCATTGCCGCGGTGCACGCCGGGCTGAAGCTGACCGCCGATCAGGAGAAGCTGTGGCCGCCGGTCGAAACCGCGGTGCGCGACTTCGCCAAGATGCGGCTCGATCGCGCCAATGCGCGGATGGCCGCGGAGAAGACCGATGCGGACAAGGCCGACAAGCCGGATGATCCGGTCGCGCGGCTGCGCGAGCGCGCCGACAACATGGCCGCGACCGCGGCGTCGCTGAAGAAGATCGCCGATGCCGCCGACCCGCTCTACAAGACGCTCGACGACAACCAGAAGCGGCGGCTGACCATGCTCACCCACATGGAAGGGCGCGGCTTCGGCGCAGAGGGCTGGCGCCGCCATCGCCTCGAGCGCGGCATGGATCGCTGGGAGCGCGGCGGCCGCGACCATCATTTCGACCGCGACGACGGTCCGGATCAGGAGCGCTCCGGCCGGCTCTGACAGCCAGCCGCCGGCATCCTCGCCAAGCCTATGAAAGGCCGCTGGAATCCGGCGGCTTTTCGGCTGTCAGAAAGTCGGGAAAAGTTGCGCCAGCTTGCTGGACATCGCGGAATCGCTTTGCTAAACGACGGCCTCTCTTGCGAGGGTCATTTCCGGACAAGTTCCGGGCGCATAGCTCAGTTGGTAGAGCAGCTGACTCTTAATCAGCGGGTCCCAGGTTCGAGCCCTGGTGCGCCCACCACCCTCAAGAGGTTGGCCCGCAAGGGCTTTTTTAATTTGGCCGATAGAACAAAACTGGTCTCGTGCGACGCTTTTTGTGGTCGTACGTCGCACGCCATGCGACGAGATATGATCTTCTGGGCGTTTTTAGTCGCATCCGATACCTGCCCTCACTTCGACAAAAACCGGCCGAGGGATTGCTGCCGCCCGGTTTGAAGCGAAGTGCTGACTCGGTAGAATTTACCCGGAATCAGGTCCGATGACCGGCTGTGAAGATTGCCTGGGGCCGACGCCGTTATCGGGCCGCGCTGTGCAACTCCAATACTGTCGGGGTGGGCACCACAGGACCGTGAAGGGCTTAAGGAGCCGGAAAACCGGTCTTGCGGTCAGCCCTTCATCCCTTCCTTACCAACCTGCAATTGGAGCCGGTCGATACCGGAATCGGCGCGGTCCACATTGCGGGCGCGGTAGTGCTTTACGATAGTCTGTGCACTTCGGTACGAGTGCCCGGTGATATCGCAGATCGTCAACAGGTCGCAGCCGGCCCGGTCGAGTAGCATCACGCAGGTATCGCGTAGATCCTGGTCGTGCTTCTGGTCGAGTTCACCTCCGCCGTTGACGAATATCAGGGCAGGGCACGGCTTGAGTCGCCACGCTGTTTCGTCGCCATTGCAATCGCGCGCGGCTTGCGCGCTAAGCCATTCCGCCAAGACACGCTCGCGCTGGTCAACCGCTCGGGCGCGGTGCGCCTTGTTCTCTTCATCGAGTGGGAAAGGTGCAAAGAGTTTGTTGACACTTCCGATCAACTCAGTGCTCAGCCGCTCTGCGCGCACAATTGCTTGCCGGATAGTATCCTGTGCCAGAAAGCCGAAAACGGCGACCGCGCGCGCGGTTGAGACCCAATGGCGATAAGTGCTCTCGTCGTACGGCTCCCCATTGTCCTCGTTGACAACGAGTTCGAACGGGACCGCTTCAAGCTGAAGACGTAACTTGAGTTCCTTTACTCGCACGCGAGATGCGTTCAGCCGTGCGCTGAGTTGTGGCGCCTCCTTGATGTCGACCAGTTCGCCAGTCTTGCTCTGTCGGAACGCGTGACGTCCCTCGACACCGCTCTCGTTGCGCATGATCAGACGGTCGGTTTGGCGCTGCCCGGTGAATAGCGCGAGGTAGAGACTGTCGCCGATTGAGGGCCGCTCGATTGCATCAGCTGCGGCGACCCACGCGGAAAATTCAGGCATTGCGACAAGCACGATGCGGCCATCTGGATGATCGAACTCCATACCTTCGCGCGGGTTGGGTCCGAGACGCCACAGAATGCTTTCCTGCCCCCAAGTGAATGCGGCTGAGAGTGCTGCAATCATCGCCAGCGCCATATGATGGCCGCGTACCGACTTCGCATAGTTGTAGAATGCTCGGAACTCCGGCTTGCCGATCGATGAAGGGGTGGCAGTCGCGATCGCTTCGAGTTCGCGCGCGGGCTCGGCCACGCCAAGCAGCCTCGCGGCGCGGATTTCGGCTCGCATTTTCGCCGCGGCCTCGCGCGTTTGTGGCCGGTAGAGAATGGCGGAGATACACTTGCGATAGGAAGTTTGAGAGGAGGCTGACAGCGCCTTGAATTCGTCCGATTTGCTCCAGTCGTCGAGAAGGTCTTCGATCGTGCTACGTTTGCGAACGGTAATCTTCTTCGGCAATTTACCAGCGCGACGCGCCGCCTCGATTTCAGACTTTCTTTTGTCGGAGAAGTCGGATGCCTCCTGAAGATTGAACCATCGACCAACCGGGCGGCCTTTTTCATCATTTGGCGGATGGCGCAGGTCGCCATCGATAAAGCCGAGTGCCCGGGCGTAAGCGCCATGCGATGAGCGTGGACGGCCGTCGCGCCACTTCACGTAGGGAAACTTCGGATCGGCCATAGCCAGCCTCGGTGCCAAGTGAGATGTGGACCCATTGGAATCGAGCCCAACAGAATGTCAAGCGCCGTGGTGTCCATAGGCCATTCGCAGCCGCTCGCGATGCTCTTCATCGCTTGCCGCCGCCGGTGGCGCAAATGTGTCAATAGCGATGGTCTTCGGACGGATTGGATGGTGGCGAGTCAGCCAAGCATCGAAGCCGCTGCGCTCCCATTTGAGCGGACCGCGTTCGCTGATCGGCGCTGGCAGTCCGTCGCGGCCATGTCGGATCTGGCGCGTCCGATAGAATGTATCTAGCGAGATGCCGATCGCCGCCGCAACCTCGGCCGAGGAATACGGCAGTACTATGCTCTGTAAAGTATTCACCGGACGCAGATGCATAATTCCGCGATGCCTTGTCACTCTTAGCTACTTTGGCCGACGTCCATGCAACATAAGAGCAGAGAAAACGAACGCGAAAGGGTCCCGCATCGGGCGTAGGGAATTCGGCTTCTTTGGAGTGCAAATAGGATGCTAGCAGGGCTATTAGTCCGCACATTCGCGCTTTAGAGAGTCACGGCATCCAGGTCGCAACTGGTGCGGTGATCCCGACTTATACTTGATCGGGCCAAGGACTCACTAGCTGGCTAGCGAGGTCGATCCTTGAACTACGCCGTTATGAGCGACGGGATATCCGTTAGCTTCGTTGATTTTCCTGCATTTTCGTTCGATTTCGTTCGTGTTCGTTGCGATTCGATGAGGTCGTTTCTGGTGCGAAACTGGTGCGGTCCGCGGCCAAGCGTCCAGCCTGCCCCAGGCGACGACCTTATTTTGCCCTCGCACCATCTCTGATGTCGGATGGTGTCGCGTTGTAGTGCCGGCGAAACGCCCTGTTGAAGTACGAGAGATCATTGAAACCGAGTTCGAACGCGATCGTGCTGATCGCGCGACGCGAATGCAATGGGTTTCTCAGAATGCCAAAGGCGCGCGCTAGGCGCTGGCCGAGTACGAACTCTGAGCAGGTGACGCCCTCGCTCTCGAACAGCTTGTGCAGATAGCGCACTGTTACGCGATTGCGGACCGCGACTGTCGTCGCGTTCAGATTCCCGTCATGGAGGTTGGCGATGATGTCGGCCTTGATCGCTGCCAGCCGGACCGCGCCCACGGTTCTGTCCGCGGCAAGCGCCTTGGCGTCGCTGCTCGCACCAAGTGCCAGCGCGACGAGATCATAGAAGTGGCTGATGATGAGGCGCTGCGAGGCGGGCGCCGCCAACGCCTCATCGTCGGCGACGACATCGAGATATTTTCTCAGGAGCCTCAGCCCGCCTGTATCCCTCATGATCCGTCGCATCGTTGCGGTTTCGAGCTTGGGAACAAGCGGCGCAATAGCCGACCGGGGCACGCGTATTCCGGCGATCTTGACGGACGAGGGCGAGGTCATGGTCCAGGCGGCCTGCTCGTTGGTCATCAGCACGGCGTCCCCCTCACCGAGCACCATCTCGCATCCGCATTGGCGCCCCAAGGTCGTCCCACTCAGGGTCATGCAGAGGTAGAGGAGGTCGCCTTCCTGCCTCACGCCCTCGCGGCGGACGCTCGCGTAGCTCGCCGTCAGAATGCGGAGCCCGGGCATCGTGCGGTTGACAAGATCGACCCGCGGCGCCGCGTTGCCGTAGCGAACAAATTTGGTCGGAAGCAGGCTGCGCTCATGCAGCTCTTCGAGCGCTTTGCCTCGCCCCTGGTCCGGCAAAGTGCGGCTCGAGAACCGAACAACCGTGTAGCCGGGCGTCGAAGTCAGCATCAGCCGTCCTCTTCCAAGGGCCAACAAGGATCGTTTCGCCGAGTACGCTTCTACCAAATCAGGGCACTTTAGTCCAAGCCGTCGTTCCCTCCAGTCCAAGACCTCGAGCTTGGGTGATCTTAAGAGACAGCGGACCGAAAGCGCTCAACGCCATTTCCCGGGTGGGTCATTGCGATGCCGAAATTGCTTGGGCGACATGCGATCGTGGTCGGAGCTGGTATTGGCGGTCTCGTCGCTGCGAAGGCCCTGTCTGCATACTTCGAAACCGTCACCGTGCTTGAGCGCGACGCCTTGCCTTCCGAGCCGATCGCGCGCATCGGCACGCCCCAGGCGCGGCAAATTCACGTTTTGCTCAAGGGCGGTCTCGATGCGCTGATCGAGTTCTTGCCGGAACTGGAAACCAGGCTCGAGCGGGCCGGGGCCATCCGCGTGCGGCTCGGCTCTCAATCTCGGCTGGAATTGCCAGGCTTCGATCCGTTTCCGCGGCGTGATCTTGGATTCGACTTTCTGTCCTTGACGCGGCCGCTCCTGGAATTCGCGGTGAGGCGCCTGATCGAGAAGCACGGCAATATTGCGCTGATATCGCGTTGCCGGGTCACTCAATTGCTGGAATCCGCCGACCGAACCGCAGTCATCGGCGTCCGTTACGACGATGCCCATGGACGAGGCATCGAGCTCGCGGCCGACTTCATCGTCGACGCATCGTCGCGCGGCGCACTAACCCTCGAATTGCTGGACAGGGTTGGCCTGCCGAGGCCTGAGGAGATACAGATCGGCATCGACCTGCATTACGCAACGGCGCTGTTCCGGATTCCAACTTCCGCGCCGCCTGACTGGCGCGCGGTGCTGCATCGGGCTTCCGCCCAGAGCGGCCGCGGTGGGTTGCTCGTTCCAGTCGAGAACGACCGCTGGCAAGTCAATCTCACGCATATGCACGGCGGAACGGTGCCGGAAAACGTCGGGGACTTCATCGCGTTTGCCGGCACGCTGCGAACGCAGACGATTCATGCCGCGATCAAGGACGCCGTGCCGATTGGTCCAATTCACCGGTTCGTCTTTCCGTGCAGCATTCGCCGGCGCTTCGAGGCGCTTGAGCGCTTTCCGGATCGTCTCTTGCCGCTCGGCGACGTGATCTGCCGCTTCAATCCGGCGTTTGGCCAGGGAATGAGTGTGGCCGCGCAGGAAGTATGCGTGCTGAAACGGTTAATTGAGGCGCGAGCTTTCGACGCTGACCCACTCAGGGAACTGGCGCGGTCTTTCTTTACGGCGATTCAGAACCTGCTCGCCGCGCCGTGGGCTGTGGCGGAGAGCGACTTCATTTTTGAGAAGACGCGCGGGCAACGCCCGAATGATTTTTACCAGCGCTTGAATTTCAACGCCGCGCTGCAGCGCCTCGCTGTGGAGGACGCAACGGTGCATCGGATCATGATCGAGGTCGGTCATCTCATAAAGCCATCAAGCGCTCTGCGCGACCCGGAGATCGTCGATCGGGTAACGGTGCTGATGGCTGCCACCGTTCCTGTGCAATGAGAAGGAGGAGGTCCAATGGCCGTCAGAGCTCTACAATTGGTGATGCTGTCCGCGGCACTCGCTCTGTTTGCGGGCGGCGCGTCTGCCCAGAAGCAATACGGTCCCGGCGTGACCGACACCGAGATCAAGATCGGCAACATCATGCCATACAGCGGTCCGGCATCCGCCTGCGGCATCATCGGCAAGACCATGAGCGCTTATTTCCGCATGGTCAACGACGACGGCGGCATCAATGGCCGTAATATCGACTTCATCTCCTACGATGACGCCTACAGTCCGCCGAAGACCGTAGAGCAGGCGCGCAAGCTGGTTGAAAGCGACGAAGTCTTTCTGATCTTCGGCGCCGTTGGCACCGCGACCAATGCCGCCATCCAGAGGTACATGAACACGATGCGCGTGCCGCAGCTGTTCGTGTTGAGCGGCGCCTCGCGCTGGGGCGACCCTGCGCATTTCCCCTGGACGATCGGCTTGCAGCCAAACTATCGCGCTGAAGCGCGCGTCTACGCAGCCTATATTCTCGAGCATCATCCCAACGCCAAAATCGGCGTGCTCTACCAGAACGACGATTTCGGAAAGGACTATCTTCTGGGGTTGAAGGACGGTCTGCGAGATGACTACGACAGGATGGTTGTCGCCAGTACGCCGTATGAAACCGGCACACCAACGGTGGACTCGCAGGTCGTTGCGATCAAGGCCGCCCATCCCGATATTTTCCTCGACTTCGCCACGCCGAAAGTTGCCGCGCAAGCGATCAAGAAGCTCGCTGAGCTCAATTGGCATCCCATCCATATCGTGACGAACATATCGGTGTCCGTTGCAGCAGTGCTGAAACCCGCCGGGCTCGATAACGCCAAGGGTATTCTCAGTGCCGGCTTTCAGATGAATGTCACCGATCCGCAATGGGAGAGCCACCCGGGCATGCGGCGCTTCCATGCCTTCATGGCCAAATACTATCCTGAGGCAGACCGTTCGGGCAGCAGTCCGTCAATCGCCTTCAACGCATCGGCCGCACTCGTGGAGGTGCTGAAGCGCTGCGGCGATAACCTCACCCGCGAGAACGTCATGAAGGTGGTGGCCAATCTCGACTTTGAGATCGACACTTTGATTCCAGGCATTCGCATAAAGACGACTCCGACGGATTTCTTTCCGATCGAGCAGGTACAAATGATGCGCTTCATGGGCGAGCGATGGCAGATGTTCGGCCCGATATTGGATGGGCACGCCGAGCAGGTTGCACCTTCTTCGAACTAGCTTAGCCAGGAGGGGCGACGGTCGTGTCCCCGGAGGTGGTGTAGCTCGGTAGAGCAAAGCCGCCCGGACGCGCGCCTCCAATAGCGCCGTAGCGGGCGGGCGGCTTTGCGGTGGTCACCGGCAGTTCTCCGGTAGGATCGGGTTGCGACACGCCAACGCAACCGAGGAACCACCGATGACCGACGACATGATGAACCTGCGCACGCTCGTGGAGAAGACCCCTGATGCCGATCTGTTGCGCGAGATGATCGGCTTTGCTGCCCAGCGGTTGATGGAGATGGAAGTCGAAGGCCAGACCGGGGCAGCCTACGGCGAGAAGAATCCCGAGCGCCTGGCCCAGCGCAACGGCTACCGCGACCGGACCTGGGAGACCCGGGCCGGCACGGTCGAGCTTCGCATCCCCAAGCTGCGCAAGGGAAGCTACTTTCCGGGTTTCCTGGAGCCGCGCCGGATGGCCGAGAAGGCGCTGACCGCCGTGGTGCAAGAGGCCTATGTGCAGGGCGTCTCGACCCGCTCGGTCGACGATCTGGTGCAGGCGATGGGGATGAGCGGGATCTCCAAGAGCCAGGTGAGCCGGCTCTGCGCGGAGATCGACGACAAGGTGAAGGCATTCCTCGCCCGTCCGATCGAGGGCGACTGGCCGTATCTGTGGATCGACGCCACCTATGTGAAGGTGCGCCAGAACGGCCGTATCGTATCTGTCGCGGTGATCGTCGCGGTCGGCGTCAACAGTGACGGCCGGCGCGAGGTTCTCGGGATGGATATTGGACCGTCCGAAGCCGAGACGTTCTGGACCGCGTTCCTGCGCAAGCTCGCCCGCCGCGGCCTGCGCGGCGTCAAGCTCGTCGTCTCCGACGCCCACGAGGGCATCAAGGCCACCGTGGCCAAGGTGCTCAACGCCAGTTGGCAGCGGTGCCGTGTCCACTTCATGCGCAACGCGCTGGCGCATGCCGGCAAGAGCGGCCGGCGCGTCGTCTCCGCCTTCATCGCCACCGCATTTGCTCAGGACGATGCCGAAGCCGCCCGCACCCAATGGCGTAAGGTTGCCGACCAGCTGCGCCCCAAGCTGCCAAAGCTGGCCTGCTTCCTCGACGAGGCCGAGACCGACGTGCTCGCCTACATGACGTTCCCGCCGCAGCATCGGACCAAGCTGCACTCCACCAACCCGATCGAACGCCTCAACGGCGAAATCAAGCGGCGGACCGAAGTGGTCGGCATCTTCCCCAACGAAGATGCCATCGTCCGCCTCATCGGGGCGATCCTGCTCGAACAGAACGACGAATGGGCGGTCCAACGCGCTCGCTACATGACGCTGGAAACAATCGCGCCATTGAGCGATGATCCCAACGTCAGCCTCACGGCTATCGCCAGCTGACCAGCCCGGCTCTCGCCGGCGAACGCGGTCACCCGCCGCCAGCTACACCACATCACGGGGCACGATCAGGGGCGACGACGAACCGTTTGCCAGACATGGCCGGCCGTTGGCGGTTCGTTCGGCCATGGAATCGAAGATTGATGTTCTGCCGTTTTCGCGCGACAAGGCCGCCGATTCTACGATGTGAAACCAGAGACTATGGTCAGATCAAGCAAGGCTGACTAGCTTGCCAAGCACTGAACCTCGGCAACGAGCAGCAAAGCCGTGCATTTCTGGTGCGGTGGCTCAGAGCCAATGAAGTAACAGCGACTAAGCCGTTGATTTCTGGTGGGCCCGGCAGCTACCATATGCGTGGATTTTGTAAGTAGAATCAATCATCTGGTAAGATGTTGATCTGTCGGATACCAACAAAAATACCAACAAGTGGTGGGTTATATTGCGGGAAGGATTGATTGCGGGACAACGGCCCTCTCAAGGCTGAAACAGGGGTTCGATTCCCCTAGGGAGCGCCAGCAAACTCAGGCACTTAGCCCGTCTTATTCATGATTGCCGGGCGGGGCAGCTGGAACATTTCCGGTCGGGGTGAAGGCGCGCGCGAACGCTTCGGCTTTTTCGCCGCTTTTCGACCCGACTTCGTGAACGCGTTGGAGGACGGCAGCGGGGTGACCGGGGGCTCATGCCCCGCGCGTCAGGGTGCTTGCGGGACCAGAGCGTTTGCCAAGCCGCGGAACAGGTCGGCGTCGGGGCACGCCGCAGCGAAGGCGAGACGGACGCGGGTGGCGGTCTCGATGACGCGGGCTGCGATCTTGAGAAGCCTGAGCCTGATCGTGTTGAACTCGGCCGTTGCCAGATCGCGCGGCTTTGGGATGGCATCGCGCACGGCGAGGATGAGCCAATAGGCGGCGGTGTGGAAGACGAGGCGGACCTGGTTGGCGAGCGCCGAGCGGCAACTGGTGCGATCGGAGGCGAGCTGGGTCTTGTGCAGCTTGATCAGGTTCTCGGCCTGTCCGCGAGCGCAATAGAGGCTGTCATAGATCCACTCAGCCGAGCCGATATCCAGGCTGGTGACGACGTAGCGGACGTCGAGCCCTTGTTGGGTTGCCTCGATGCGGGCGACGACGCGGCGCTCACGATGCCAGGAGCCGGCCGCGTGGCGGGTCTCGGTGTAGCCGCGAACCACGATCTTGTTCTCGATCGCACGTTCGGTTCGAAATGCATCACAGACCTCGTCGACCTTTCTGGCGAGCGGCTTCGTGCCGGCTAGCGCGAAGATGTAATCGACGCCGTTTTGCTCGCAAAAAGTCATCGCCTCGGGGCCGGCGTAATGGCTGTCGCCGCGGAAGGTGATACGCGTATCGGGCCAGCGCCGGCGAATGCGCCGAACCAGGCGGCGCAGGTGTGCCCGCACCTCGCGGCCGCTCGGCGTCTTGCCGGGGCGCAGGATGACCGCAACAGGCCGGCTGTGCTCGGTGTCGTAGACGTGGATCGGCAGGAAGCAGTGTTCATCATAATGGGCGTTGAACAGCGAGAGTTGCTGACGGCCATGCACCACGTCGACCGTGTCGTCGATGTCGAGCGTGATTGCGCTCGGCGCTCGCGCGTAGCTGTCCATCCATAGGTCAACCAGCACAGAGCTCAGCCGGATCACCTCGCGCAGGTGTGGTGCATTCTCCAGGCGCGATAGGGTCGGCTGCGAACACAGATCCCGGCCAGTGTCCGGCAGTCGGCCGCAAGCCAGCTTGAACGCCGGATCGCCGCGTAAACGATCGAGATCATTGCCATCCTCGTAGCCACACGCGATGGCGAAGATGCGGGCGCGGATCATATCCGCAAGGCTGTGCACGATGCGTCCCGGATCGCGCCGCTCGGGGAATACGCAGGACAACTTCGCGGCCAAGCCGAGGCGCCGGTCCGCCATGGCCAGAAGCATGACGCCGCCATCCGACGTCAGCTTGCCGCCGTCGAACGAGGCTGTGATCTTCTTGCGGGAAACGGCTGGAAATGAGAACGGCAGACTCGTATCGTCGGTCATGGTGAGTGTGGCGGCCCGGATGCGCGGAGGGTGGGTGTCAGCAACCGATCCTACGCCATCTCAGCGGCTTACGCCACGCTCGCCAGCCTCTCAACAAGCCGCTGATGAATAAGACGGGTTAG